>NZ_BMJJ01000033.1 GCF_014643375.1 Aureimonas glaciei | reverse complement strand
GCGGCTGGTGTTCATCGACGAGACCTGGATCAAGACCAACATGGCACCGCTGCGCGGTTGGGGCCCACGCGGCGGGCGCCTGCGTGGCTTTACCCCCTACGGTCACTGGCGCACGCTGACCTTCATTGGTGCCTTGCGACTCGACCGGCTCGCGGCACCCTGCGTGTTCGACGGACCGATCAACGGCCAGTGCTTCCAGGCCTATGTCGAGCAGATCCTGGCGCCGGCGCTGAGGCCCGGCGACATCGTCGTCATGGACAACCTCGGCTCGCACAAGTCGGCCGCCGTCCGCCAGATGATCCGAGCCGCAGGCGCCAGGCTGTGGTTCCTGCCGCCCTATTCTCCCGATCTCAACCCGATCGAACAGGCCTTCGCTAAGATCAAGCATTGGATGCGCGATGCCCAGAAACGAAGTGTCGAGGACACCTGGCGCCATCTCGGCAACCTCGTCACCACCATCGGCCCAGACGAATGCAGCAACTATTTCGCAAGCGCCGGCTATGCTTCCAGCAAA
>NZ_BMJJ01000032.1 GCF_014643375.1 Aureimonas glaciei | reverse complement strand
TGACCGTAGGGGGTAAAGCCACGCAGGCGCCCGCCGCGTGGGCCCCAACCGCGCAGCGGTGCCATGTTGGTCTTGATCCAGGTCTCGTCGATGAACACCAGCCGCCGCGGGTCGAGGCCCGGCTGCCAGTTGCGCCAGTGGCGTCGCCGCCGCGCGATGTCGGCGCGGGCCTGTTCAAGCGCAAACAGCGTTTTTTTTGAAGCGAAGGCCCTCGCGCCGCAGGAACCGCCACACCGTGTCGTGCGACACTGAAACGCCCCGCGCCGCCAGCTCCGCCTTCAGCCCGTGAAGCGTCAGATGCGGCGTCTGGGCGATCCGCTCGGCGATGAACGCCCGGTGCGGCTCCAGCAGACATTGGCGGTGCCCGCCCATCTTTCCCGGCGCCACCGAACCGCTCGACCGGTAGCGCTGCGACCACTTCACCGCCGAAGAGGGCGCAATGCTGAAACGAGATGCCACCGACCGGCAGCTCTCGCCGGCGGCCACCGCCACCACTACGCGCTCACGAAGATCGTTCGAAAGAGGTCGACCCATCCGATGCTGGCCTCCCACCCAGCCAGCATCTTGAATCACAGAATCAAAGCTTAGGGAATCCGGACCGATTCAAGCTGACGCTGAACCGCTCTA
>NZ_BMJJ01000031.1 GCF_014643375.1 Aureimonas glaciei | reverse complement strand
AGAAGACAGATAGGCCGAGGCTCGAGATGCCCCGTGATCGACGGGTATTTGACGAGGTGGCTTTTGATCAGGGGCAGTCCCGCCACGTTCGTATAGCGAAGCTCGGTTTCGGAGCCGCCGAGCCGGCCGGAAATGTCGTCGATGACGGCTGAGTCGACGCCTGCCTGTTTCAGGGTGTTGGCAAATCCGTGGCGGAGGGCATGGATCGCACGCTTCCACAGGTCCTCAGAAAACTGCGGCGACGCGTTCACCAGGGGGACGAAGTCCTTGTAGAATCGATCCCCGGGATCGTTCGTCTTCAGCAACGGCGAAAACAGCTCCGGAAAAAGCTGCCGGTGGCCAAGTTTGCGGATGGCCTCGACGTAGTCGAGAAATCCGAGGCGCAGAACTTCGGACGGGATCGGAAGCGTTCGATCAGACTGAGCGTTCTTGATGTTGCGAAGATCGTTTGCCCGGATGTGGATGGCCGGACCGTTCGGCGTATCCAAAATGTCCTCCGTGTTCAGCCCGGCAAACTCGAAGCGGCGGGCCCCGAGGTAGGTGAAGAGCATCGGAAGATAATAGACGCCGGAATGGAAGACGGCGTCACCGGGCAGTTCTCGGTGCGTTGCATCCTGGCAGCCGGTAAACACCGGCAGGTCGAAGATCGGCCGCACAGTCTCAGGCGCAGGCTTCGCCTGCTTCAGGCGCAGCGTGCCAGCTTTGGGCTTGCGAGGCCGGAGACCCTTGAGCGACCAGTCAGCCAGAGCGTAACCGCTGGCGCGGACATGATTGAGAAAAGTATCGAGGTTGCCGAGATGCTTTCGGATCGTCGCCGCCGAAAGCCCAACGGAGGGGCGTGCGTTTCCCAACCGTTCGCCGCGGGCAACCTCTTCGGCGGCGAACGCCCGCAGCGCTGCGGGCTTCATGGCGCGTTGCCGCGCGCTTTGCCCATAGCGCGTCGGGATGTCGTTCAGATGCTGCCTAAGAGCGGCGACATGCTCCTGACCGATCTCGCCTGAATGCTCGACGCCATGCTCTTCCAGAATGTCCCGAAACACTCGTACCAGCACGCGAACGTCACTGGCCGTGTCTGGTGCCCAGTTTTCCTTGTTATTCTTACAAAGGTCGTCGCACGAATTCTCGAAGCCGCTGAGGAAGAGAACTCGGCCAGTCGGCGCCACGGCCTGATGGTCGCTTAGTTCAGCGGAAATGATTTCCGCCGGAAGCGAGACAGGCGCTGCCGTCGGCGGAATGGCGCGGTCGGCGGATCGCTCGACCACGTTGACGGCAGCATCGGTGCTGGAGCCGCGAAGAAAGGGCTCGGCAATGATCTCACGCTGCGTTGAGGCGGAAGGCGGCGCCTCCGTCGCCGCGTCTGGTGCAGACACGAATGCCAACCCGACGCGCTCCTCTTCCGGCAGCGTCGT
>NZ_BMJJ01000030.1 GCF_014643375.1 Aureimonas glaciei | reverse complement strand
GCGAAGGTCAAGCGTCGCGGTTCCGCTCGCCCGCGCATCGCGTGTTTGAACGGCATCATCCCCGGTGTCTTTCGACACCGGGGATGCTTCTTAGCAAGCCTTCGCGCTTTGTGGCGCGACGGGGAGGCGCGTTGTTGGCGTTTTGGCTTACTGGAAGAGGCGGAGGACGTTTTGGGCGGATGAGTTGGTGATGGCGAGGGCCTGGTAGGCGAGCTGCTGCTGGGTCTGGAGGGCTGTGATCTTGGCCGATTCCTCGGTGAGGTCGGCGTCGAGGAGGGAGGAGAGGGCGGCGGATCGGATGCCGGAGAGGGCGGACTGGAAGTCCTGCTGGATGGCGAGGGACTCTGAGAAGGTGGCGAGGGTGCCCTGATAGGCGGTGACGGAGGCGATGAAGGTGTCGGCGGCGGTGCTGAGGGTGGCGGCGGTGGCGGTATCGGAGATGGCGGCGATGCCGGAGAAGGTGGTGGCGGCGCCCGCTTCGACGTCGACGGTGGTGACGCTGACGGTGGCGGCGACGCCGGAGTTGATGCCGATGGTGACGGCCTGGGCGGCGGCGGTGTCGGTGAGGAAGTTCTTGCCGTCGAAGCCGGCGGCGCTGAGGACGGAGGCGATCTGGGTGTGGAGGGCGGCGACCTTGGCGGTGACGGTGCCGTAATTGCCGGTGCCGGGATCGGCGGCGACGACGCCGTCGGCCAGTTCCTTGATTTTTCCGGCGAGGGTGATGGCGGTGTCGATGGCGGCGGTGGCGGCGTCCGCGCGGCCTTTGACCTGGGCGATGCCGGTGGAGAGCTTTTCCTGGGCAGACTGGTCGGACTTGATGGTCTGGGCGGTCTTCCAGGCGATGGCGTTGTCGGAGGACGAGTTGACCTTGCGTCCCGTGCCGATCCGCGCCTGCGTCGTCGCGATGTCGCTGTTGATCTGGCGCAGGTTCGAGAGGATGTAGCTGTTGGCGCTTGCGTTGATGCCGACCATGTTCATTTTCCCCGTTTGTGCTTCGAACTGTTGTTCGTTGCTTGCAGGGTTAGTTGTAGACGCCAAGACTAAAGCTTCCCGGGGATTTTTATCGACAATTTTATGCATTGGATCGGATTGCAATCCGACGCCTGTTCTTGGTTTACCGGGGGATAAGCAATTGTCTCGAAGGCCGGGCCGGCCCTTCATCACTGATTCAGCATGACGGCCCCTGCCCCGACCGTCCGGCCCTGGCGCCCCTCGGCGCCGCGTCGGACCGGGGCGGGCCGTGCCGACGCCGCACGCGCCCGCCGCCCCGCCGCCGCGTCCGGTCCTGGCAGCGCAGCCGGATCCTCCCCGCGGCCCGTCCCTGCCCCGCCGTACCTAAAGCGCCTCACGGGAAGCCCTGGCAGGACCGCCGGCGCCGATCGGACGCAAAGGCCGCCCCGAACGCAAACATCCCCCGGCCTGGTGAGGCCGGGGGATGTGGCAAGGCTGGGCGCCGACAGCACGGCGGGAGATACGGCCGCGCAAGGCCTCCTGCCCGTCATCCGGCGGGCGACCGCCGAGGCGCAGGCCCTGCGACGGGACGGACGCTACTGTTCGCCGAGTTTCATCTCCGGGGAGTAGTTTTGTCCGTAGAGTTCTTTGACGACGGCTTGGGCGCAACGCATTTGGTTGGCGTTGGCATCGTAGGCG
>NZ_BMJJ01000028.1 GCF_014643375.1 Aureimonas glaciei | reverse complement strand
TGTGCACGGCGGTGACAAACCAGGCCACAGGAGCGCCGGCATAACGCCGAGTGCGGCGGAGTAAAATCCGGCCAGTGGTTAGGCTGTTCTCTTTTGCAGAGGGCGGCCGGGAATGTTTGCCGTGGAAGTCTACGCCGCCGTTCGGCACTTCGTGATGATCGAGCGCAACAGCCAGCGCGATGCGGCTCGGGTGTTTGGTTTGAGCCGCGAGACGATCTCGAAGATGTGCCGGTTCTCACTGCCGCCGGGCTACACGCGCACGAAGCCGGTGGCCAAGCCGAAGCTGGGAACGCTGGTGCCGGTGATCGATGCAATCCTAGCGGCGGACGGAGCGGCGCCGGTGAAGCAGCGTCACACGGCCAAGCGGATCTTCGAGCGGCTGCGTGATGAGCACGGCTATGCCGGCGGCTACACGGTGGTGAAGGACCATGTGCGGATCGCCCGGGGGCGCCTGCGCGAGACCTTCGTCCCGCTGGCGCATCCACCGGGTCATGCCCAGGTCGACTTCGGCGAGGCCGTGGGCATGATCGGCGGCATCCGGCAGAAGATCCATTTCTTCTGCATGGACGTTCCGCAGTCGGATGCGCCGTTCGTGAAGGCCTTCCCGCGGGAGACGACGGAAGCCTTCCTCGACGGGCACGTGTCGGCCTTCGCCTTCTTCGGCGGCGTGCCGCTGTCGATCCTCTACGACAACACCACGATCGCGGTGGCCAAGATCTGCGGCGACGGCAAGCGCGAGCGCACCCGGGCCTTCACCGAACTTCAAAGCCATTACCTGTTCCGGGATCGCTTCGGGCGACCGGGCAAGGGGAACGACAAGGGCAAGGTCGAAGGGCTGGTGAAGTATGCCCGGTCGAACTTCATGACGCCGATCCCGCAGGCGGCGAGCTTCGACGATCTAAACGCCATGCTGGCAGATCGCTGCCGGCAACGGCAGGGCGAGATCGCCGGACGCCACAGCGAGACGATCAGGGAGCGCCTCGTCGCCGACCTTGCTACTTTCCGAGACCTGCCCGCGGTGGCGCTGGAGCCCTGCGAGAAGCGGGCAGCACGGGTCTCGTCCACGGCTCTGGTTCGCTATCGCTGCAACGACTACTCGGTGCCGACGGCGTTCGGCTTCCGCGATGTTCTGGTCAAAGGCTTCGTCGACGAGGTGGTGATCTTGTGCGCCGGCGAGGAGATCGCCCGACACCGACGCTCCTATGCCAGCGGCGTCTTTGTCTTCGACCCGCTGCATTACCTGATGCTGATCGAGATGAAGCCGAACGCCCTCGACCAGGCCGCGCCGTTGCAGGGCTGGGATCTGCCCGAGACATTCCAGCATCTGCGTCATCTTCTCGAGGCCCGCATGGGCAACCGGGGGAAGCGGGAGTTCATCCAGGTCTTGCGGCTGATGGAGGCGATGCCGATGGAGATTGTGGCAGGTGCCGTGAGCGAAGCAATCCGGCTCGGCGCGATCGGGTTCGACGCGATCAAGCTGATCGCCCTGTCGCGGATCGAGCGACGGCCCCTGCGGCTTGACCTTGCACGCTATCCACATCTGCCGAAGATGGAGGTGAGGACGACTGCCGCCGCCGACTATGCCGTTCTGGTCGCCGAGCAAGCGGCATGAGCGGCAAGACAGGGCCGGACGCGATGCCGACGGGAACCACGAGCGGCACGCCGCAGGTTCTGCTGGCCCATCACCTCAAGCAGTTGAAGCTGCCGACCGTTCTGCGGGAGTACGACAAGGTCGCACGCGAATGCGCCCGAGAGGGCGTCGACCATCCCCGTTATCTGCTGCGTCTCATCGAGCTGGAGCTGATCGACCGGGAGCGCCGTACGATCGAGCGGCGGATTAAAGCGGCCCGGTTCCCGGCGGTCAAAAGCCTAGACACGTTCGACTTCACCGCGATCCCCAGCCTCAACAAGATGCTGGTGCTCGAGTTGGCGCGGTGCGAGTTCATCCTGCGCCGGGAGAATGTCATCGCGCTCGGCAACTCGGGCACCGGCAAGAGCCATGTGGCATTGGCGCTTGGATTGGCCGCTTGCCAGAAGGGCTTCACCGTCGCGTTCACGACCGCGGCGGCGCTCGTCCATCAGCTCATGGAAGCCCGAGACGAGCGCCGCCTTCTGAAGCAGCAGCGCGAACTCCAGGCAGTGAAGCTCCTGATCGTCGACGAGCTCGGCTACGTGCCCCTGTCGCCGACCGGCGCCGAGCTCCTGTTCGAGGTGTTCTCGCAGCGTTACGAACGCGGCTCGACCATCATCACGTCCAATCTCCCTTTCGAAGACTGGACGAGCGTCCTGGGGTCCGAGCGACTAACGGGCGCGTTGCTCGATCGCTTGACGCATCACGTCCATATCCTGACGATGAATGGCGACAGCTACCGCCTGAAGCAATCCGCCGGACGACGGCGCGCTGCCGCCAGGGCGGAGCAAAACCAGGCCAGCGCCGAAACCGTCGACTCCCGGACCGGCGAGATCACTGACCCCTGATCCTCAAAGCATCCCCACGACACAGGAAAGGGCCCGATCGGGCCCTTTCCTGTGTCGTGCCCTCTCGGACGCGTGGCCTGGTTTTACTCCGCCACACTGGCCTGGAATTGCTCCGCCGTTGACA
>NZ_BMJJ01000027.1 GCF_014643375.1 Aureimonas glaciei | reverse complement strand
CGCCCTCTGCAAAAGAGAACAGCCTAACCACTGGCCGGATTTTACTCCGCCGCACTCGGCGTTATGCCGGCGCTCCTGTGGCCTGGTTTGTCACCGCCGTGCACATAAAGAGCGGTGTCAGCTCGATGATGGACTTCTAGCATCCAGGTCGAGTTGGTCCCACGTGCCGGCGTCGCTTCTACATAGAGTATTGAGAATGTGTAGTATGGTATCCCATCTAAAGCCCATTTAAGGAGTGGATTGCTTCCACGATTGGGCGGCGTGTCCCACCGGGCTGGTGACCAGTAAAGAAAACGAAGTTCAGGAAACCGTTCTTCGACGGAGCGCATGATTGCAAACACGCGACGCTGATACTCACCTACGAGGCGGTATGCCTGCCTCACGCTAGCAAGCGTATTGCCTAAGTGTTCGGACGCTAAATCTTTACTCATTCGGGGATCCACTTCAAAAGATTATCGAAATCGGCTGAAAAGTTAGAAATATGCGTCATTTTTAGAAGCGCATCAGGCATCGAAAAGTGGACATGGCCGAGAAAAGCTAGGGCGCTGCGCAAATCAGCGACGAGGGCGCCTGGCACATCCGCCAGTTCGCCTGCAATGTTCATATCGCCCAAAGCCTCGGCAAGGGTCTGCCACGAGCAGCCCGCGAAAGTGACGGGGGGGAGATCAGCAGGCAGTTTGAAGTCCGCTTTTCGTCCTACGATATTTTCGGCAGGCCGACGGCCAAGACCATCGACGCAAAGATAGATCAAGCCGTTAGGAATTCCCATTTCAGCTGTCTGATAAACGCCTGGTGCAAGTCCGAGAATGTGATTTCGATAGGCATCGAGTTGGTCGCGCCATTGACCCTCCCATTGCCCAGTCCACGGTAATTTCGCTTCGACGATCATTTCGAAGGCTTGCCCTGGGTCGCCAAGTGTCCAACGCAGGAAAACGTCTGGTTGGGCATGGTGCCTGTCTTCGCGGCCCATCGACCAGTTTGGCCAAAATTCGATCGTTTCCAGGTGAGCTAGGCGGTAGCTGGGCAGAGTGCCACCGGAGGCGCGCCTAAGAAGAGACCAAGCGACGGGACCGGGCAGATAGGATAGGCGCTCAAATATAGTCGATGTGCGGGCATCCTCTCTGGTGCGCAGCATGTCAGCAACTGCAGCTGGCACTCCTTCTTGATCGAGCACGCTGGCAGACTTTCCATTAAGGATGGCATTCAGCATGGTTGAAGAATTTTGCCGGAGCGAGGTGCCGTGCGGATGCACCGGTTTACCCTGGAGCTTTTCTTGGTCATAGTAGTAAATTCTCTCAGGATAGTCATGTTGAAGAAGCCTGGATTTTTCGTCGATTGAAAAACCCTTAAAGCCCCTTGTGTAAATCTCGACAGATCGTGTCAAAATAGAACAAATCAGCGTTTCTACCAGGTCGAGGCCGACCGGTGACATCGGTGGAATGAACCGAAAAGGCGAGAGTGAATGCGCGCGGCTGCACGTTCGGGCCGTTTATGCCAAAACCGCTGCGTTCTCCCAAATCTGCTGATAAGCGTCGACCTTCAGCCGGGACGTCTCCTCATCCGAGCGCACGATCGTGGCCGGAGCCCGACGAGCAAACGCGTTAAGCGACTGGGTGAGGATCCAGGCTGTTCTGCCGTCCACGATGATAAGTCGGTCGTGGAGAGAGCGTGCGAGATCAAGCCGAGCCTCCAGTGAACGGACATTTACATACTGGGCATGCCAACGTTCAACAGCCGGAGGTAGGCTGGCTTTCACGTGTTGGCTATCAGCCAGCAGCCGAATTGTCACTTTGCTCAGTGGCGAGGACGGCGAAATCCGTAAGGGTGCGTTCATCCATGTAGGGATCAACTATCAGCGCGTCCGCCTCTGCGGTCGTTAAAACGCGGCCAATCGCTGCAAACGCGTCGAACTCGTTGCCCGCCGGGATGAATGCTCCTCGAGCCGGTGCGGGGGCATTCATCTCTGCAACAGCTAAATTCCTGTAGAGGATCGGCACCAAAGCTGCAGCAGCAGATAATCGACGTGGCGCGTCATCGGAATTCAGGCTGCGCGATATGCCCATCACGTGCCCGGTGTCGATGAGGTTTCCCACTTGTTGAACTGACGCGTATGCTCTGCCGATCCACATCTGCGTTTCCGGGCTCAGAGGGTGAGCCGCAAAGTCAGGGAACGTCGCCACGAGGTTCCCAAGGGTATGATATAGTTCCTGTGGGTTCATTTCTAATGCACTTCCCGTATAGGTCTCTGCAGGATCCCGTGAGGCCGCTCTGATAGCCGGCCCATCGGAGGAGATGCCTCCTTGGCACCCTGTGCCAGCATCCTACGCACTCTCTCAGTGAACCACTGGAGATTGCAATGGCGAAGGACTGAAAGCTCTTCGGCACCGGTGGTGCGCTGCTCACTCCAGCGCGATCACCGACATGGGTGAGAACGTCGCGAGCTTCTTGCCGCCGCTGACCATGCCGGGCTTGTAGCGTGCCTCGCCGACGCTCGACTTCAGCCAACACTCCTTCTTGCGCTTGATGAAGGTGAAGGCCTGGCACTGGTCGTTGGTAATGCAGGCCAGGCGGCATTGCGGTCCGGTCTTGGCGGTCGGATGAGCTCTCGGGGAAAGATCCCGGCCGGGAAGGTCAATGTCCTCGATCATGCCCTCGCGAGGATCGATGATCCCCATCGAGAAGGGGGCGGGATCCTTCTCGGCGCGATTGAGCAGAAGCCCGGAGATCGCCATGACATTGCCGTCCATCGCGCCGCTGCCGGTCTTCAGGAAGCAATTCGGACCGCGGGTGATCCGTGTGTCGGCGTTGTAGGTGAAGGCCTTGCACTCCGACCCGATCTCAAAGCAGCGACGGGCGCACTGGCTGGCCTCGCCTACACGCACTGATTCGATGTCCTGACCGTTGAAGTCGAGGCCGCTGTAGAGGGCCATGCGCGTAGGACGGCGCGTATAGGCCTCCAGCGTAGATAGGTCGGGTGTCGGAAGGCTCGCTACTGAAGGGGTAGCAGGGGCCGCTGCCTCAGCCGTTGCTGGCTTATAGGTCGGCAGTGAGGATACGGACGGTGTCTCGTTCACGGGGGTAGGTGGGCCAGCAGCCGGTGTCGCGCCCGCCGACCTGTTGATGCCATAGAGCGCTACCTCGGACGGCGAGAAGAAGTGCATGTCGTTTGCCGGCGTCTTGAACATAATGGTCAGGACGTCGATCGGCGTCTGGAAGCGGTTGAGAACTTCGATGATGTCGGCGATCGAGAGTTGGGCGGACTCAAGATCGCCGACGTCGTTCGAGACTTGATGGACGCCGAGTTGACCGTCTGCACGACGTTCGGCACCTGCCAGGAAGATGAAGGCGCAGGCGGATGCGCATGTCGACCCGGCCGGGATCAGTGTCGCCATCTTCCTGAGATGGACGTCGTCGGCGATGAGGAGACCCATCTGCACGAGGCCACCCGGGCTGTTCAGCACGAGGATTCTGGCGTCTGGGGCAGCGTTCAGAGCGCGGCGAAAATTCAAGGCCGAACCGGCATCGAGAGCGCCGTCCATGTGGATGGCCTCGGGGTGCTCGCTATCGACACTGAAGAGGCCAAATTGCCTCTCGGCTGCATCAGCCGTTGGCCCAAAATGGACCATCGCGCACATGATCAAAGCGATCGTCAAAAACCGGGCGAGGAAGTTCGTCATCGAGAAACCCAACCAGGAGCGCACTCTCTGCATAGGATCGATATCGCCCAGAGGTTGCAAGAGCTTGGCGCCCGTTCCCGACGACAACTATGTTTAAGCCTAACGTCGCGGTTGCGTGGGCCGACGATGCCGCTTGTCGCCCAGGAATGTCCCTTGGCTCCCCTGTGCCGGCGTCCTACGCAATCGCTTCGTAATAAGCGGAGTTTGCGATGGCGACGATCCGAAAGCTCAGAGGTAGATGGAAAGCGATGGTGCGTCGTCGCGGAATGAAGCCTCCACGCGTGTCGGAGCGCTTCGGCTTCTCATTGCCAGACAAGCGTTCAGATGCCATCCAGTCCGTTGGCCATCTGACGGGCGCCTAGAGCGTTTCAGGTTTGCTGGAAGCATAGCCGGCGCTTGCGAAATAGTTGCTGCATTCGTCTGGGCCGATGGTGGTGACGAGGTTGCCGAGATGGCGCCAGGTGTCCTCGACACTTCG
>NZ_BMJJ01000026.1 GCF_014643375.1 Aureimonas glaciei | reverse complement strand
CGAGCTTCGCTATACGAACGTGGCGGGACTGCCCCTGATCAAAAGCCACCTCGTCAAATACCCGTCGATCACGGGGCATCTCGAGCCTCGGCCTATCTGTCTTCTCCCATGGGTCGCGAACAAGGATCTACCGCCCTGGGCGGGCAAAAAGGCGGGAGATCGATTTCGGAGATGATAACCGTTGGTAAGCAGCCGTCAGAGCGAAGCACTTTTCCTCGGTTGGTGTGGAAATCATTTCCGATGGCGTGAACGGGCCGAGAGCAGACCGGCAGCTTTAGAACGGAATGACGATAAAGCTGCCCTTCGCCCGTACCAGGTTGGAAATGATTTCCGCGGCAACTTGAGGAGTTGGACGGGCCAGTAGCTTCATCAGGATGTAGGCTGCCTTGCGATCTGCGCCGGCGTCGCTCGCAGGCTTCATGTCGATAGAGCCCAGAACTGCGCTTCAAGCCGGAGCTGCGGACCGTCTCGTTCGGTGAAACCACCGTCGACAAGTCCGTTTCGCCAACCATGCCAGTAGGAACGTGAGACTTCCGCCAGCGTGCATGGCGAGCCAGTCATGCCGTCCAGATACCCACACAGAATTTCGCCTTCGTCCAAGGAGCGAAAATCAGCAATGTTTTCGACGGGTTGGAAGACCTGCACGACACTACTCCTCATTACATGCACATCTGAATTGCGGCAGGCCTATCACCTGATCATCGAGAACTTCACAATCGTGAAGCCCAGTCGGATCCTCCGATTGCCCGGCCGATGCCGGGGCGCACAGATGTTTGCGCGGCTTCAACGATGAGGCTTCTTCGATGGACCATACACTTTCGTCGTTTCCAATTGGTGTGCAACTTCAGCACGAATCACTTCTCCAGCCCGTAGCCAAGGTGCCCCCGGCCAGGCGCGTCGGCTCGGCAACGCGATGCGACGAATATATCGCGCGACTTGCCGTCGACGATCCAGTCAGAGATGACGCCTTCCGGCTCCGCTATTGCAGCTATGTCGCGGGCAAGCATATCGAACCAAACACCTCTGGCCGGTTCAAGGATATTTACGACGATATGCCCAATGCCAGTACGATCGTCATCTACGATAGGGGCGTCGCTGTGGCTTCGGTACGTACCTGCACCCTAGCCCGCGGAACAGACTTGACCTCACCGGCGAGGGACGCGTTCCGCAAAGAGGTGGACGACCTGTTGGACCGTGATGCCGGTAGCCCGTTTTCAGGGCGGGGCATCGAGGTAACAAGGCTCGTCCGCAGCCCGGAAGCAGAGAACAATCAGGGCCTCGTCTTCCTGCTCTATCGGATGGCGGGCTACATCGCGCTGTGCGCGCATAGCCAAGTTCATCTTGCCTGCATTCGTGAGAACCATACTCCCTTCTATCGGCGACTTGGATACGAGGCTGCATCTGAACTGCGTCCCTATCCCGGGCTGAGTTGCCCGATGCGGTTGATGGCGAGTGACCGCGAGCAATACGACAGAGTTCGGCTTGCCGTTCCGGCTATGGATCCGCTGGCCGGCCGAACTGGGGACCTCAGCGCCTTTTTCGAAGGCGGCCCCGTAACCCTCTCGGTTAGGGGAGCTTAAGCGATGCTAACTGCACTGATAATCGCTTTCGCTACTGTGCCGCTTGCCTCGTTTAGTTGGGGCCTGCGGGGGCATTTCCGCTCCAGCGAGGGCATGCCATCCGCCATGCGCGCCCTCACGGCCGCGAGCAGCCTTTCGGCGCTGCTCTTCCTCGTTCTCATCACCACGGGTGATGTCAGTGGCCTCAGGGCTTTCGTCTTCGTCACCGTATCATGCGCTTCGGCAGCCTTATTTTGGTGGGCTGTCAGGACGACCAGGCATAGGCCACCCCAGCTCGCCCATAGCCAGTCCGATCCGGACTTGCTCTACGAGAATGGCCCCTATGCCTTCGTCCGCCATCCGTTCTATCTGGCTTACTGCCTTTTCTGGCTAGGCTCTGCCGTTGCCGCCGGCGGGCTGCAATGGCTGGCTGCCGCCCTACTGATTGGCTGGTACTACGCAATCGCGAAGTCGGAAGAAGCGCAGTTCTTTAATACGTTGATGGCAGCTTCCTATACTCGGTACCGGCGCCGGACGGGAATGATCGTGCCAAGGGTGCATGGGATGCTGCGTTGGTAATGTTTTGGGATTCAATCGTCTCTCGAACAAGGGACGGCGCAGCTTCGCTGCGCCGTCTCCTTCGACTGAAGTCTCCGACCTCCCAGCAGAATAAGGAGGCACTGCGCGATCAGGCAAGCCTCCTGTTCAACCTGAGCATGCTGTTCGCGGTGACCGGGATCGGTAATGCGATCTTCGTTGTGCTGAATTTTCAACCGCTGGACCGAATGCTTCTTCCCGTCATTGGCGCGGTTATCGTGACGATTTACGGGCTCATCGTGACTGCGTCTCTGATTTGGCGACGAACCGAGAACGCATTTGGTTATCTCCGATTGGCCCGCCTCCTGTATCTAGCTTTGGGTATCGGATGGGGCGCTCTAATCAATGCCTTGGCGTACTACGGCACGGTAGACCAACGTGCGCTGATCATCGGGCTCGCGCTCGGGGTGGTTTCGACGCCGATCATTTGCGTTCCGGCCATTGTGGCTTTCAGCTTTTTTGCTCCTGTCGCGCTTCTGTCGATGGTGGCAGTGGCGTTACTCGGAATAGCCGATACCGTCACCACGGTGGCCTTCGGCAGCTATACGATGTTTGCGATCGTCGGCATCGTCTGCACCAACATCGCATTTGAGGGGCGCTCGAAGGCGCAAGCAGCTCTGAGGCGTGAAGTCGCAACTGTGAACATCTTCCTGCGTGAGTATCAGGAAGGGTCTTCCGACTGGCTTTGGGAAACCGACGCCGTCGGACGGTTAGCCTCCGTGCCAGCGAGCCTTGCCGCCGTCGTGGATTCAAAGACGGCAATCCATCAAGAATGGCGTCTCGACACGATATTCGGTGCTACGGAAGAAAGCGCAAACCATCCCCAACTGACAAATTACCTGAAACAGCATGTCGCTTTTCGGGATGTCACGGCGACAGCACGGCTCGGCTCGAAACAGCTTTGGTTCAACCTGACGGGCCATCCCGTGCATAGCGTGGATGGCCATATGACCGGATTTCGCGGCATAGGCCGCGACGTAACCGAGCGCTACGAAGCGGATCTAAAGCTCGCCTACCTGGCTAAGCACGATGGGCTTACCGGGCTTCTTAACCGCAAAGCTTTTGTCGGGCGGGTGGAAAAAGCCTGTGAGGAAGGGCGTCGTTTCGTCCTCGCCAGCATCGATCTCGACGACTTCAAGAAAACGAACGACACCTATGGTCACCACTTTGGCGACGATTTGCTGGAATCCGTCGCTAACCGAATAAGATCTGCCCTCCGCCCGTCGGACGCAGGCGGACGCCTCGGAGGAGACGAGTTCGCGGTGCTCATTGCTGACGTAGATTTCGAAAGCGGAGTGAGCGGAGCAACACGACTGTCTGAACTGATTGCAGAACGTCTGGTGCTCCACGGCCATAGCGTGACCCCCAGCACTAGTATCGGCGTTGCTGCGCTAGAGGATACGGCCGATGATGCCTCTCGCCTCTTCTTTAAGGCTGACCTTGCGCTTTACCGGGCGAAGGCTGACGGCAAAGGGGCGGTTCGCTGTTTCACCCGCGACCTCGAGGATGAGTATAATGCGCGTCTCGTGCAGGAAGGGGAGCTCGCGGCGGCGATCGACAACGGGGAGATTACAGTTGTCTATCAGCCCATCGCGGATCTATTCACTGGTCAAATCTTGTGTCTGGAAGCACTTGCACGATGGCATCACCCTACACGGGGCCAAGTGTCACCGGCTACGTTCATTCCTGTGGCGGAAGCTAGCGGTCTGATCGACCGGCTGGGAGAGTGGATTTTGCGGGAGTCTCTTAAGCGAGCGGCCAAGTGGCCCTCGAGTGTGCAGGTCAACGTCAACCTCTCGCCTCAGCAATTGGTCAGCGGTCTGTTTCCCAAGATTCTGGCGAACATATTGCAGGAAACTGGCCTGTCACCCTCACGGGTCGGCATCGAGATTACGGAAAACATCTTCGTCGATTTTTCCGACAACGTGCTTGTGCAGCTTTCGGCGATAAAAGCGCAAGGAGTTCGTCTGGTTCTTGATGATTTCGGAACCGGATATTCGTCGCTCAGCTACCTACAAATGGTTGATGTCGATGGGTTAAAGATCGACGCAAGTTTCCTTAGGCAACTTCCGGACAGAAAAGTCGAGGCGATAATACGTACTGTAACGCGGCTAACGGCGGACTTGAACATCCACCTTGTAGCTGAAGGCGTTGAGAATGTGATGCAACTGCAATGGTTGCGGGCTAACGGGGTTCATTTTGGACAGGGCTTTCTCTTGGGTCGGCCGAAGAACAGCCCACCGGTAGATTGGATTGATCATCTGCCCTAAACGCTGCAACGGGCTGAAAGCGGTCGTTCCACTCTTCGGAGTGACAGACAAAAAGCTGGCTACTCTGCTCACGACCCTCCACGACGTTCTAAGTTACGAGGTATCCCCGAAACGACCATTCGATGAACAGCGTCAGGCTGATTTCCGGATGGCCGACGCACGGAACCTCTTCTTCGAAATCACGCGTCTGCATACCCTTCGGTTACTTCCTTAAGCAGGAGCCGCATACAGTTAGAGCAGCTCACTCCATCGAATCGAACTGTCATGCCGTCTGACTACCCGCCGGCGGGTGTCGACCCTACAAGCGCCAAGGGTTCGGAGACCAGAATTTCACCTGCGGTGTGCACGGCGGTGACAAACCAGGCCACAGGAGCGCCGGCATAACGCCGAGTGCGGCGGAGTAAAATCCGGCCAGTGGTTAGGCTGTTCTCTTTTGCAGAGGG
>NZ_BMJJ01000025.1 GCF_014643375.1 Aureimonas glaciei | reverse complement strand
GGTCGACCCATCCGATGCTGGCCTCCCACCCAGCCAGCATCTTGAATCACAGAATCAAAGCTTAGGGAATCCGGACCGATTCAAGCTGACGCTGAACCGCTCTAGAGCGGAATCCGGAACGGTGGCGCGCCGCCTTCCGGAGTATGCGAAGACGGCAAGCTACGGCAAGCGCGGATCGCGAGGACAACCTTCCGTTTCAGTCGACCGGGACGAAGCTGCGGTTGGCGGTTTTGACGAGGTTGACGCCGCGGACGCCCTCGCGGCTGCCGGCCTTCGCGGCGGCCGAGAACACCTTTTCCGCGTCGCTCAGGCGACCGAGATCGAAATAGGCGTAGCCGCGCAGGATCATCAGGTCGACGCGGTCGGGCGCCAGCCGGGAGCGCTGTTCGAGCGCCATCAGCGTTTCGACCGGCCGCTTGGCGTCGAGGGCATTTACGGCCTGCGCCGTCAGCAGGGCGGTCTGCAGTTCGACCCGTCGCGACTGCGGCTGGGGTTCGCGCGTCGCGGCCACCGCCGCCTTGTCGACGAGATCGACCTTGAGGAAGGCAAGGCTTTGCCCGTAGGCCGCATCCTGACGCACCTGGGCGGACGATGCGGTCAGAGCCCGCTCGAAGGCCGGAACGGCTTCCAGCGGTCGATCGAGATCCATCAGGCACCAGCCCAGCTGGAGGGAGTCCGCGGCCGAAAGGGCCTGCCGATTTCCTTTCGCATGGCAGGAACGGCGCGGCGAGGATTCCCGCACACGGCTCTCGGTCCGGGCCGGCCGGACGGGAACCTCAGCGACCCGCGCGACCCGCGGCGCCGGTGCCGTTTCGGCGTAGGCGAGCGGCTGCATGGCGGGCGCCGCCGTTTCCGTCACCGGCGGCGAGACGGCGGCCTGAGCCGTGGACGGGGGCACCGGCGAGGGAGGAAGCGCGGCGGGACCCGGGGCCGCGCCGGGCGAGCCGGCCTTGCCGATGGCGGCAATGCGCGGCGAAAGCCCATCCCAGGCGGCCTGAAGCTGGGCCAGCCCGCGGGTGTCGCCGAGACGCTGCCGCGCCAGCCCGAGCCCGAAGGCCGCAGCTTCGTCGTCCGACTGCCATTCCAGTGCCAAGCCGAACCACTGGCCGGCGGTCGCGAACTGGTTGAGGGCATAGGAGTACCAGCCGAGCTGCCGCGAGGCGTTCGCGTCGCGCAGTTTCACCACGGCCGTGACGATCGCCTGCAGCACCGGGGGCGTCTGTACCAGCGGCGGCTCGATCGCCAGAAGATTGGCGGCGACGGCGACGTAGACCTTTCGGGAGGCTTCCGACTCGTCCGACCAGGGCCGCATGACAGTCTCGGCTTCCACGGGCTTGGACTGCGCCAGGAGAGACAGCGCCAGTCCCTGCGCGGATTCCGGCGTATCCTCGGCGTCATGGGCCTTGGCAAACCAGTCGCCGGCGACCGCTGGCGCATCGCGGCGCAGGTGATACCAGCCGAGCAGCTGCAAGTCGGATGCCTTGCCGCCGTTCTCCGCCAGACCGCGGACGATGTCGAGATCGGCCTCGCTGGCCGTCACGGCCGCATCTTGTCCGGCGGCGTCGACGCTGCGGCGCGCGAGGTCGGCACGGACGGAGGCGAACTCGTCGACGCCGTCGGGACCGGCGCGGCCGAGCGCCAGGAGCCTGTCGAGCGCCGGCCGGTCCAGTTGCAGGACAGCCATCTGGATCGTCGCCAGGCGCTCGCCGGAATTCTCGCAATTGGTCAGGATGTAGAGATAGGCGTCGAGGGCGCGGGCCGGCTTCTTGGTCTCGACGAAGGCGCGGGCCAGCCGCCACAGGACGTCGACCTCGCTGCAGGTCAGAAGGCTCGGCGTCTCGGTCGCGATGCGGATCACGGTCTCGTATTGCTGCAGATTGGAGCCGTTGACCAGCCGGATCCGCGCCTCGGCGACGCCGACGCGGTCGAGCAGGTCCGTCGGCGGCTGCCAGCTGGGTTCGGTCCGCTGCCGCTCGGCGATCGCTGCCCGTACCTCGGCATATTTGCCGGCGGAATAGAGCTGCCACATCCGGTCGAGCGCGGCGTCGCCGATGTCGGGAACCTGCATCGGGTCGGCCGGCGGCGTCCAGTCGGGATAGAGCGCGCGCAGCCGCGCGATTTCCGTCTCCAGCCGGCGGGTATCGCCCTGGCGGGCGAAGTAGCGCAGCGCCGTCTCGTCGACGGTTGCGGCCGGCGCTTCCGTCGGGGCCGGTTCGGGTTGCGGATCGGGCGCTATCGGCGCGGCCGCCGCGGGCTGCGCCGGCGCGATGGTCTCGGCGGCCGGAGCGACGGCGGGGTCTGGACTGGCGGCGGGCGCCGCGACGAGGGCCCCGTCCGACATCGCCGCTGCCGGCGCGACTGCCGTCGGTGCGGGCAGGGGGTCGGCGAAGGAGAAGACCGAGACGGCTTTCGGCCGATCGAAGGCGCGGATGGCAAGATCGGATGCCGGCACCATTCCGGGCGCCGTCACCGCGGCCAGGGAGGACGCAGCGGCCGGGGAGGAAACGGGCTCGGGCGGAAAGCCCAGTCCGGGCGCCGTCTCTGCGGCCAGCGCCGGTGCCATCCAGGGACCGATGACGACGGTCTGTCCGCCGCCATTGCCGAAGAACACGACGAGCCCGACGACGAGGGCCAGCACTTCGATGCCGGCGATGGAAAGAGCGAGGCCGACGCGCCAGGTCATGTCAGGCATTCCGGATGGTGCTCGGCAAGGTAGGACAGTGACAGCAGATGAAGCGTCGACGGGAAATACAGCGTCGGCGTGAAACTGCGCAGAGGTTCTGCAATCGGCGTTTTGTCGAGGACGCAGCTGACCAGGGCGGGAATGATCGCGTATCCCGGGTCGGCGAGGCTTTCCTTCGTCGCACCGGAAGCGATGTCGACGATGGCGACCTGTCCCGGCACCGGGCTCATGCCGTCCCGCAACGCCGTCAGCATCGCGGCGTCGGTGGAGCCGGCGCGAACGAGATAGAGCGGGATGCGCAGGGCATTGTAGCCGAACTCCGCTGGAAAGCCTTCCGCCGGCCGCAGCCGCGTGCGGATCGACAGCCATTCCGGGGGCAGGCGGCTCGGTCCCAGAAGCGACCGGCCGAGCAGCGCGACGCCATCCCGGGAAAGCGTTTCCCAGTCGATGTCAGGCGCAATCGTGGCGAAGAGCGGAAAGGCCTCGAAGACCCAATAGGACAGATTGATGATCGGCCCGTCCGGGCGATCGTCGCGGCCATACCCGGTTGCGCCGGGCAGGAGGATCTTCTGACCCTCCTCCTCGCGGATGACGCGCGAAAGCGCGGTGGCGATCTCGCCCGCCGCCCGCGTCAGCTCCGCCCGCTTCCAGTCCCGGCCGGCCAGGCCGAGGGCATAGGCGATGAGGATGTCGCCGTCGCTGGCATTGTTGCTGTCGGTCACATGCGGCGTCGCGGCGGGGTCCCACTTCCAGGCGGCCAGGCCGTCGTCGCGCAACAGGAGCTCGGTGCGCGTGAACGACCAGATCAGGTCGAATTGCGGGGCGTCGCCGGCGAGATAGGCCAGGAGCAGGCCGTAGCCCTGTCCCTCGCTGTGGCTGATATTGCCGTTGCCATCGTCGACGATCCGACCTTCGGCGGTGACGAAGGCACGCTTGTAGGCGGCCCAGTCCTCGGCGCCGACCGTGGATTGGGCGCGGCCCGGCTGCGTTCCGGCCAGCAGGGCTGAAAGGACGCCGACCACGAGGGTCGTTCGCCAGGTCATTTCCGCCGGCCCAGGACCGAGGCGAAGGCCGTCGACGCCAGTCCCAGCAGAACCGCCATGATCCCGAGCAGGCCGGCATAGGAAAGCACGTTCTCCGACAGCCAGTTGGCCGCGACGAGGCGCATGTTGGCGATGGAGAAGGGTTGCGATTGGACCAAAGAAACGGCTCCCCCGGGTGCCTGGGTGAAGAGTCCAGTACCCGAGGCGTAGGTGGTGACGCTGTTGCCGAGCTGACTCCAGCCATCATTCCGGGTCAATGCCTTGATCCCGGACGACAATTCAGCGGCGGTCGGCGCATTGAAGGCGGTCCAGACCTTGTCGCCCTCGGGGCTGTCGCCCTGGGCGACGAGGAGCGTCGCTTCCGCACCCGGCACGAATTCCACGCTGGAGGACGGCGCCAGCCGGATCTCGGCGGGCGAGATGTCGAAACTGTCCTTGAGCCAGTTGCGCAGCATGGCCAGCGGCCGGCGCCAGCCGCCTTCGCCGTATTCTTCCTGCCATTTGGCGATGATCTCGCCCGACCCGCCGGCGCCCGGATCGGCGGCGGCCAGACCCCAGTTGGTCCTGGACGCCTCGGAGACGCCGACCTGCGCGAGGACGCCGGGCGGCATCGCCTGCGCGATGCCGACGAAGAGAGCATCCTTGGCCGCCGCGGTGGCGGCGGACGACTGGATCTCGAACGGGATCGGGCGGCCGGCGGCGACGGACATCTTTGCCAGAAGCGTCCCGGCCGCGGAAATAACCTCGGCCCCGTCCGCGCCGCCCGCTGCCAGCATCAGCGGGATCGGCTCGGCCGCCCGGTTGTAGGGATAGGCGACGCCCTGCATCGGCACGAGGTTGGGCCGGCTGCTGATCCTGGCGAAATCCGGAATGCTCAGCTGCGAGGTGCCGAAGATGGCGAAGCGGCTGGGACCTGCAGCGTTGGACCCGGGCAGGCAGGTCGTATCATCGGCCGTCAGGAGGATGGTCTCGATGGCGATCTGGTTGATGCCGGGCTTGAAGTGCCGCATCGTGAACTGCACGGGATAGTCGCGCAGAACCGCGCCGCCGCTCGAGCCGATGGGCAGGGTCGTGGCGACATCGCCGTTGACGTAGATATCGAAATGGCTGCCCGGCAGAACTTGGCCGGTATAGGCGCCGTCGAGAAGGATGGTCGCCTTGCCATAGGCCTGTGCATAGAAGTCGGCGGCGATGCCGACGGCGAACTCGGTTCGGAACCGCCGCCCGGAGAATTCCTGCGTCGGCACGCCGAGGTCCGCGAAGGAGACGGTCCCGCCGCTGAGGAAGAGCGGTGCGTCGGGCATCCGCCAGGAGGGGGACGAGAGATCGCTGCGGTGGACGGCAAGCGGCCGGTCGATGGGCGACAACAGTCGCTCGATGGCGGCCTCGACGTCCTTCCAGGCCGGTCCGGTGACGACGAGCGCGGTGCTGCCGGGGTGCTGGCGCAGCTTCACGAAGCCGAGCGTCGGCTGCTCCCCGGCCAGCGGGGGAAGCGATACGGCGAGCGCGCGGATCTCCGCGGCGGGGCCCGCGAGCACGGTCAATTCGCCGTCCGCGGGTTCCGGCACTGCGCCCTGGCTCAGCACCATGTCCTGGTTCGGCATGTTGGCCAGCATCGCCAGCCCCTGCGACAGCCTCAGCATCGGCCCTGCGAGCGGCGCGAGATCGCCCGGCGGCACGATCAGGTTGAAGGTGGTCTGGCCCGCCACGTCGACGCCGACCGCCCCCAGGTCATCGATTCGCCTGAGGTCGCCGGTGTCGCCCCCGGGAAATTCGAGGAAGCTGCGGGCCGGATCGATGTCGGCCCAGATATCGTAGGTCGAGGCGATCGTGCAGTCGGTCCGATGCCGCAGGCTCACGGCGAAACTGATGACGTTGAATCCGGCCCTCAGCAGCCCGACAGGCACTTTCCCCGCCAGTTCCTTGACCCCGCCGGGCGAACTCACCGCCTCGTCGAGGATCTGTGTCTCGTTGATCGAGACGGTCAGGCGCGAGGTTTCCGGCGCCACGAAGATTGCGCTCTGGTAGCCGACGTGGAGAGTGGGGCCAGCAGCGGCCTGCTCGGCCGTCAGGAAAACTGACCAGGTGCGGGTCGCGGTCTCGCCCGACAGCGTCAGATCGTCCATCGGCAGCAGGTAGCGGCGGAAGGCGGGCCCCTTGGGCGTTTCGACCGACGGCGGATCCGCAGCCGGCGGAGAGCCAGCCGTGCGACCGGCATCGGCCGGCACCGGAGTGGTCGGGATGGGTGTCGGTGCCGTCGACGGGGTGGGGCGCGGCGGTGCGACACCGGCTGCAGGCGCCGACCCGAAGCCGGGCGCTGCCGGCGACGGTTCGTTCGGCGCCGTCTGCTCCCTCGCTTTGGGCGCCGACCGGACCACCGGAGCGGGACGGTTCGCGCCGCCGTTCTCCGGCGACATGTCGAAGGGGGCGGGCTGGGCCTGCAGCGGCGTCGCGGACATCAGCAGCAGGCAGGCGAGGGGGAGGATCTGCCTCATGGCAGTTTCGCCGCGACCGGAGTGGCGCGAAGACGGGCATCGCTGCCCCGCATCTGGTGGAAAAGGTAGACGAAGCCACGGCAGGTCTGCGCGAGGCACAGGCCGAAGAACCAGACCGTGCCGCGAACCAGGCCAGGATCGTTGCGACGGGCGAGCTGGAACGCCCGCCACTGCTCGGAATTGGCGAAGACGAGGTCGGCGACGAGGAAATGGTCGGCGGCCTGGCTCGTGACGTAGCTGCAGCCGATGGAGGCGCCATCGGGCTCCGGCCGGACATTGCGCACGACGGCCGGAAGCGACGCCGTTCCGGACTTGGAATGCGGCCGGAACCGCATGCTAATTGCGCCTCCGGCGACGAGGTCCGCCGGCACCGAGCCGTAGACGCGCAACCGCGCGCCGTCGACCGAGACATTGTCGATGGTCGCCGGAAACACCCTGTCGCCGATCAGAAGGTCGCAGCGCCGACGGACCGCGACCCGCCGCGAGGCGCTGGGGGTGCCGCGTTCCGAGACGACGCCGAGCGCGCATCCAGCCAGGAGAAGGTTGAGAAGGTTCCAGCCGCCCACCACCAAGGTCAGGTCGGCGCGGTAGGGCTCGGTGATCACCCGGTAGGCGGTGACGCCCACGCCGACGAGCAGGATCGCGAAGATGATGAAGAAGGGCCGGCTGATCTCCGACAGGCGGTCGTGCAGGATGGATTCGTCCTTGGCCGTCACCTTGAACGTCGGGCTGCGCGGATTGAGGATGACCGAGACCACCGCCGGCAAGAGGTGGACGGTCTGCACGTATTCGTAGAGGTCGGAGATCCACGGCCAGCGGTAGGAGCCGAACAGGTAGTTCTGCATCATCAGGTTCACCACGAAATAGGTGGCGGTGTAGGCGAGGAACTCGCCGCCCGATGCGGTGAAGATCTGCAGGCCGAAGAAGAGGTAGAACAGCGGCGCGACGAGAAACATCGCGCGGGAGAACGGAAACAGCCAGAACAGCGTCGACGACATGTAGCAGATGCGCTGCGGCAGCGAGAGGCCGCGCTTGAACAGCGGCATGCGGAAGCGCAGGATCTGCATCATCCCCTGCGCCCAGCGGCTGCGCTGGCCGATGAAGCTGGCAAAGGTCGCCGGCTGCAGGCCGGCGATCATCGGCGTGTCGACGTAGACACTGTTCCAGCCCCGGCCGTGCAGGTCGAGTGCGGTCTCGCAGTCCTCGGTGATGCTGACGCCGCTGAAGCCGCCGGCCTCGTTCAGCGCCTCGCGCCTGAGCACCGCGGCCGAGCCGCAGAAGAAGGCGGCGTTCCACTTGTCGAGGCCGCGCTGGATGATCCCGTAGAACATCTCGTTTTCCGACGGCATCTTCTCGAAAGTGCCGAGATTGCGCTCCAGCGGATCGGGATTGACGAAGAAATGCGGCGTCTGGACGAGGAAGAGACGGGGATCCTCCTCGAAATGCCCGACGGTATCCAGCAGGAACTCGCGCGCCGGGGCGTGGTCGGCATCGAAGACGGCGATCAGCGACCCTTCGGAATGAAGGAGCCCGTTGTTCAGATTGCCGGCCTTGGCGTGCTCGTTGCGCTCGCGGGCGAGATAGGTGGCGCCGAGATCGGCGCAGAGCTGCTTCAGTTCCGCATGGCGCTTTTCGGCGGTCTGCGATTCACCGGCGTTTTCCGAGGAGCGCTTCTGCAGCGTGCTGCCGTCGTCGAGCAGCCAGACTTTCAGCCGGTCGCTCGGATAGTCCATCGTCAGCGCTGCCGCGAGCGTGTTGGCGAGAAGCGTGGTTCCCTCGTTGTAGCTCGGGATGAAGACGTCGACCGTCGGCAGGTTGTCGCCGTCCCAGTTCACCCGCGCCGGCCGCGACGGCAGCGGCGCGGCCACCACGAACAGGCTGAGGAATAGCATCAAGACGCTGTACATCTCGGCCAGATAGACCAGGAATCCCGGAATGAAGTTCTCGATCTGGTTGATCGGCGGCAGCGTGCTCGTCGTGCGCCAGAAGACGTAGCGCAGGACCACGGTGGTGCCGAGCGCGAGGGCCACGAGGCGCCAGGTGCCGCCAAGCTTCGTCACCTTGATGGCGACCATCGCCGCCAGCACCGTCGCCGTCGCGATGAGCTGCGTCTGCAGGCTGATCGGCAGCGTGATGACGGCCAGCGAAACGGCGGCGACGCAGGCCCAGACGAGACCCAGCAGAAGTTTCAGCATGGGGTTCTCGTCGGCTCGCCCGTGGCGCAGGTCGGAGGAGAGGGCACCGTCGTGGCGGCCGTGTCGGGACCAGCGGCGCCCGCCGGGGCGTCACCGGTGCCGGCATCGCTCGACAGGCCCGTCGGCGGCGCCGGAATGGCCGGTCCGATCGGCGCCGGAAGCGGCGGTGCCGGCGTGACGACCGCGGCGGCCGGCGGCTTTGGCCGACGGGCGGGCCGCGACGCCGGTGCCGCGGGCGGCGGTGCCGGTTCGAAGACGACTTCGGGGTCGAGGTCGCGCGGGTCGCTCGGATAGATCGGCGCACCGGCCTTGCCGAGCGAAGCGTCCGGTCCGTCCGGCGAACCATAGGGGTTCCAGCCGGCGTCGCCGAAGGCGGCCTTGATGGTGAAGCCGTACATCACCATCAAAAGCTCTTCCGCGCCGGCGCTGGCCGAGCACAGCCTGAGCCGGATCTGGATGCTGCCCTTGGGGCTGAACAGCCGCGGCGCCGAGGCGATGTCGCTGATGCGCTGCCAGGCGTAGAGGCAGGTGTCGCCGGACGGCGCCGTGCCGACGGCATAGCCGAACGGGCCGTAGCGGTTCTGCACGAACAGCGGCGAGCGGCCCATCGCGATGCCGGGCAATGCCTTGCGCATTTCGGCCGACATGTTGGTCGAGGCGATCGGCCGGTCGCTGAGAGCGGTGCGGTAGGGAACGTCGCTGCCGACCGGTCCGAAGAAGCGAACGAGAAGATAGTTCTGTCCCACGCTGCGACCGTCGCCCTGCAGCAGGATCTTCTGTTCGGTCGCATTGGGATAGCGCTGCTCGACCACGGCGACGAGGGCCGGTCCGCCCGGCGGCGGCAGAGCGAAGGCTTCTTCCAGCTCCACGCTTTGCCGCGGGGAGGACAGTTGTGGCTGGCCCGTGACCCCGCAGGCCGACAGGAACGCGGACGCGGCGAGGGCCGCAAGGCCAAGAAAGCCGGCACGGACCGGCAAGCGCAAGCAGCCACCGCCCGATCTTGCGCCGCAACCGGGCTGCCGTGCCGATCCGCCGCCGGGCCCCTGCTGATAATCGTCATGCCATTCCATGCGCTGCGCCATCGTCCTCGGCAGAGAAAGGACGAAGCAAGCTCCACCCCTGGTTTTTTAGTAATGCAGCGCCGGATCCGGGTATTTGTTTAAATTTGGGTCGGATCTATGCCGGTTTACATTCGCCCATCCATCAAAGGGCTCACTGCATCAATATAAGTCAGGCTTTCGTCAAACTTCTTTACGAGCAACCAGCGCCGTATCACATGGGATGATGATCACATCGCCGTGTTCTTAGCTGTCCAATAGTTTGACAGCCAAATCTTGTGCGACGCTGCCTTCCGAGGGGAGGCGAGCGTTGCGGCCAGGGTTGGTCGGCGCGCCGCGTCCGCTGCTGACGGGACGTGCCAGTCGCGGGTTAGGCGCGGCCGCCCGCATTCCACGCGCCATGGCGTCTGCCGCCCCTGGCTAGCCGTGACGGCGCCGCTGTGTTTCGATGCGCCGGCCGCAATCGCGAACGCGACGGCCGACGGGAGGAAACGGGATGAACAAGCTCGGGGTGCACGCGCTGGTCTGGGAGGCGGGGTGGAGCGAGGATGAATGTGCGCGGGCGATCGCCCGGACCGCGGAGGTCGGATTCGACTTCATCGAGGCGCCGGCGCTGGATCCGAGCCTCATCGATCCCGTCTTCACCCGCCGACAGCTCGAGGCGGCGGGAATCGGCATCAACTTCTCGCTCGGCCTTAGCTTCGACAGCGACATTTCGAGCGGCGACGCCGACAAGCGCCGGCGCGGTCGTCAGAAGCTCGAGGACGCCGTCGCCGTCTGCCGCGACTGCGGCGGGGAATTCATCGGCGGCATCCTCTATTCCGTCTTCGGCAAATACGACCGGCCGCCGACCGCGGACGGCATCGCCCAGTCGGCCGAGACGCTGGGCGCCGTCGCCGAGATCGCCGCCCGGAGCGGCATCACGCTCGTCCTCGAAGTGGTCAACCGCTACGAGACGAACATCTGCAACACGGCGGCGCAGGGCGTCGAGATGGTCCGGCGGGTGGGAGCGCCGAACGTCAAGGTGCATCTCGACGTCTACCACATGAACATTGAGGAATCCGACATCGCCGCCGCCCTCGCCGATACCGGCGAGTATCTCGGCTATTTCCACACCGGCGATTCGCATCGCGGCTATCTGGGTTCCGGGACGATCGATCTCGCCCAGGTGTTCCGGGCGCTGGTGCGCATGAAGTATCAGGGCCCGATCACCTTCGAGAGCTTTTCCTCGCGCGTCGTCGGCCAGCCGCTGGAGGGGATTCTCGGCATCTGGCGCAATCTCTGGGAGGACAGCCACGACCTCGCCAGCCATGCGCTGATGTATACCAAGGCGCAGCTGAAGGCCGCACAGGAGGCCGAGCGACAGGCGAGGGAGCGAAGCCGCCTTCCTGTATGAGCTAGGGCCCGTTCCGATCGGCGGCCCGCCCGCAGCTTTCGCCCGCCAGCGCCCCGAGGGCGCTGCCCTCGTCCGTCGCCGTCGACGCGTGAGGACACCGCCGGCGAAGGGAATCCTCCGGCGAAAACAGCGCTAGGGCGCGACGCCCTCGCCGTGCCAAAGACGGGGCTTGGCAGGCCGAAAGGTCCGCCTTCCCCGATCCTGCCGCCGGAAAGCCCGTGACCCTCGAACAGCTCCGCATCTTCATCGCCGTCGCCGAGCGGGAACATGTCACAGAGGCGGCGAAATTTCTCGGCCTGACGCAGTCGGCGGTGAGCGCGGCCGTGGCGGCCCTTGAAGAGCGCCATGCGGTCAGACTGTTCGACCGGGTCGGCCGACGGATCGAGCTGACCCTGGCGGGAAAACTGTTCCTCGGCGAGGCGCGGGCGGTTCTGGCCCGGGCCGATGCCGCCGTGCGCATGCTCGACGACCTCACCGGCCTCTCGCGCGGGACGCTGTCGCTCGCCGCCAGCCAGACCGTCGGCAATTACTGGCTGCCGCCGGTCATGCAGCGCTTTCGCCGGGCGCATCCCGGCATCGCGCTGACGCTCGTCATCGGCAATACCGAGCAGACCTGCCGGGCGGTGGAGGAGGGTGCAGCCGATCTCGGCTTCGTCGAGGACGTCGTCAGGGATGCCAGTCTGCGGCTCGATCGCGTGGCGGGCGACGAGCTCCTGCTGTTCGCCGCGCCCGATCATCCGCTGGTCGCAAAACCGTCGATCGGGTCGGAGGATCTCCGTCAGGCGGTCTGGGTGATGCGCGAGGCGGGCTCGGGAACGCGGGCCATCCTGGCCGCAATGCTGCGGGGGCAGGGCATCGATCCCGCGCGCATCACTGTTGCGCTGGAGCTGCCGTCGAACGAGGCCGTGCGCGCCGCGGTCGAGGCGGGCGGCGGCGTCAGCGTGCTGTCGCGTCTCGTCGTGGCGGCCTCGCTCCAGGCCGGAACGCTGGCGGCGCTCGATTTCGCGCTGCCTGAACGCGGCTTCTTCGCCGTCCGGCACGCGGACCGGCACCCCAGCCAGGCGGCCGCGGCCTTCCTGAAGCTGCTGGGCTGAGGATGGCCGGACATCCGGCCAAGCATCGGGTGAATCTTTCGGTGTGGTCCCTCTGCTCGGCCTGTCCTAAGTAGACCTGACGGCGTGTGCTGCGTGCGCCCTGGGATTTCCCTAAACCGACGGAGAACGGCGCAACCCTTTACCGAGGGATTTTGGACCCATGCCCTTTCCCGACCCCGCCAGCGTGTCCGACGGTGCCGCCCGACCATGACGCAGATTTCCCATGATATCGGCGACGACACCCTCGACACGCTGGCGAAGACGGGACCTGCAGGCGCGCGCAAGCCGTCGATGGCGGTCTGCGTGCTGCTCTGCCTCGCCGTCAATGTGGTGGCCGCGGGCTCGCTCTGGCTATTCGGGCGGTCCTTGGCTCCGGAGCCGCTGCTTCTGTGGAGCGCGGGATTCGAGGCCAGCGCGAATTCGCAACACCTGTCCGATCCCTATTCCTTCATGCACGCGGTGTTCGGCGCCGCCCTCTACGTCTTTCTCGAGGCGCTGAAGCCAGGATGGCCGGTGCGGTCCCGGCTGGTGGTGGCGGTCGTCGGCAGCGTCATCTGGGAGATCGTGGAAAACACGCCGCCGGTCATCCGCCTGTTCAACGAGTCGGGCCAGCCCGGCGCCTATGCCGGGGACACGATCGTCAACGCCCTCAGCGACACGGGCTTCGTAATGCTGGGCTTCTTCGTCGCGAGGGCTCTCGGCTGGCGGGCGACACTGGTGCTCGCGGTCCTGATCGATGTCGCCCTGGCCGCGTCCATCGGCGACGGTTTTCTGCTCGGCACGCTGAAGGTCCTCGGCCTTCTCTAGGCTGAGACGGGAGCGAAGGGCCTCGGCGCTCTCCGCTCCGCACTCTCAGGCGAAGCGCAGCCTCTGGCCGATGCCGAGCTTCTGGCCCTTTTCCAGCATGGCGTGGCCGAGCGCGATGTCGGAGAGCGACAGGCCGCGGTGCCAGAACAGGATGGTCTCGGCCTCGTTCTCGCGCCCCGGCTTCAGGCCGGCGACGATCTGGCCGAGCTCGGCATGGAGCGTCGTCTCCGACAGTTTTCCGGCCTCGACATGGGCGCGCAGCGAGCCGAACTTGCCGCCCTTGCACTGGCCCCAGTCGTCGACGACGAGTTTGGACATGATGTCGGTCAAGGACAGCTCGACGGCGCTCATCGTGCCATAGGGCACGACGAAGGCGCCGGGCTTGATCCACTCGGTCTTCAGCATCGGCTCGGGCGCTTCGAGGCGCGAGGCCTCGACGACGATGTCGGCGCCCTCGACGCAGCTCTGCCAATCGGTGGTCGCCACCACCGGTTTGCCGAGATCCTGCGACAGGCGGGCGGCGAAACCGTCGCGGCTTTCCGGCCGGCGCGAGTGCACGCGGATCTCGTCGAAGTCGAACAGGCGGTCGAGGAGGCGCACGTTCCAGTAGGCGGTGCCGCGCGCGCCGACATGGCCGAGGATCTTGGAGCCCTTGCGGGCGAGATGTTTCGCGCCGATGGCGGTGACCGCGCCGGTGCGCATGTCGGTGATCCCCGAGGCGTCGAGGATCGCCTTGGGGCGGCCGTCGAAACGGTCGAACAGGGTGAGCACGGCGAGCTCTGAGGGCAGGCCGCGCTGGTAGTTGTCGACGAAGTCGCCGACGACCTTCACGCCGGCGGAATCGATCGCGCCGCCGAGCGAGCCGCGCAGCACGTTGAAATGGCCGCGCGCCACGCCGGGCTCCAGATGCATGCGCGGCTCGATCACCGCCTCGCCGCGGCCCTGGATGGCGAGCGAGCCCTCGATCGCGGCCAGGATCTCGTCGTCGCTCATCGCGAGCGCCTCGACGTCGAGGCGGTTGAGATAGTCGATGTAGATCGGCGGGAAGGGGGTGTCGGTCATGTCAGAGTCTTTCAGGCGAGGGGCCGCGGGCGATCGGCCGGGACGTTGGCGTGCCGCTGCGCGGCAGCGGCGAAGGCGGCAGCGCCCTCGGGCTCGGTCAGCGGGAAATGGCAGCGGACCTGCCGCCCGTCCGGCAGCGGCCGCAACTGCGGCTCCTCCGCGCGGCAGCGCGCCGCGGCAATCGGGCAGCGGGTGTGGAAGCGGCAGCCCGGCGGCGGGCTGACGACGCTCGGAATCTCGCCCTCGAGCACGATCCGCGTGCGGCGCCGTCTCGGATCGATCGCCGGATTGGTCGACAGCAGAGCCGCGCTGTAGGGATGCGCCGGCCCTGAGAAGAGGGCGGTGGTCGGGGCCGCCTCGACGATCTGGCCGAGATACATCACCACCGTCCGGTCGGCGATGCGCCGGATGACATTCAGATTGTGGCTGACGATGAGGTAGGTGAGCCCGAGATCGCCCCGCAGCTCCACCAGCAGATTGATCAGATCGCCCTGGACGGAGACGTCGAGGCCCGCGGTCGGCTCGTCCGCGACGATGATCGAGGGACCGAGCATCAAAGCGCGCAGGATGGCGACGCGCCGCGCCTGGCCGCCGGAGACCTGGTGCGGGTATTTGTCCAGCACGCCCTGCGGCAGGCCGAGGCGCTGCAGCAGATCGGCGATGCGCCGGCGGCCGGCGAGGAGATCCATGCCGTGGATCGCCAGCGGTTCTTCCAGAAGGCGGCCGATCCGCATGCGCGGCGACAGCGAGGCGACGGCGTCCTGCAGGAGCAGCTGCACCTTGCGTCGGAAGGCGAGCGGATCGGCCGCGATCAGCGCGTCCAGCGGTCGGCCTTCGATGGCGACTGTGCCCGCGGTGGCCTCGGCGAGTCCGACGAGGACGCGGCAGAGCGTCGTCTTGCCCGAGCCGGACTCGCCGACGAGCCCGACCGTCTCGCCCTTCGCGATGTCGAGCGAGATATGGTTCAGCGCGCCGACATTTCCGTCGAAGACGAGCGACACGTCGGCGAGAGAGATCAGCGGCCCGGTCATGCCACGGCCTCCGGAACCGGGCGGAAGCAGGCGGCCGTCCGGCCGGGCCCCATCGCCATCAGTGCCGGGACGGCGGTCCGGCATTCCTCGCCGACGCGCGGGCAGCGCGGTGCGAAGATGCAGGCGCGCATCGGCGCGACGGGGTCGGGAACGTCGCCGGGGATCGATTTCAGCGGACCGTCGTCGTCGGTCTCGATCTCGCAGTCGATCAGCGCCCGCGTATACGGGTGGCGCGGCGCGGCGAGGACCCTGGCGACCGGCCCGGTCTCGACGATGGTGCCGCCATACATGACGCAGAGATCGTCGCAGAGTTCGGCGACGAGGCCGAGATGGTGGGAGATGAAGACGATCGAGCCGGAAAAATCCTGCCGCAGGCGATCGAACAGGTCGACGATCTGCGCCTCGATGGTGGCGTCGAGCGCCGTCGTCGGCTCGTCGGCGACCAGCAGAGAGGGCTCGACCGACAGCGCCATCGCGATCATCACCCGCTGCCGCATGCCGCCGGACAGCTCGTGCGGATAGGCCGCAAGGCGCCGGCGCGCGTCCGCAATGCCGACCGAGCGAAGAAGGGCTTCCGCCCTGTCCAGCGCGTCGCGGCGCGAGAGGCCGGGATGGCGCCGGCGCAGCACGTCGGTGAGGAGGGTGCCGACGGTGAAGAGCGGGTTCAGCGCCGTCATCGGGTCCTGGAAGATCATGGCGAGGCGCGTGCCGCGCCAGGCGTCCATCTCCCGCTCGGACAGCGCCAGCAGATTGGTGCCGTCGATCTCGATCGTGCCGGCAAGGCCCGTCAGGTTGTCCGGCAGCAGCCGCAGCAGGCAGGCGGCAAGCGACGATTTGCCCGAGCCGGATTCGCCGACGACGCCGAGGATCCGCCCGGGCATGATGTCGAGGTCGAGGCCCCGCAGGATATGGGCCTCGCCGCGCTCCGTGCTGGCGCGCAGCGTCAGGCCGCGGACGGTGACGAGGGCCTCGCTCATCTCAGTGCCCCTGTTTCGAGCGCGGATCGACGGCATCGCGCAGCGCCTCGCCGAACAGCGTGAAGCCGAGGGTGGCAAGCCCCAGCGCAGCGCTGGCGATGGTGACGGGGATCAGCGAGTCCGAGAGATAGGTGTAGCCGTCGTTGATCAGCGTGCCCCAGCTGGCGAAGGGCGGCCGGACGCCGAGCCCGAGGAAGGACAGCCCGGCCTCGATGGTGATGACACTGGGAATGTCCATCGAAGCGAGGACCACGAGCGGGCCCGAGATGTTCGGCAGGAGATGCGAGACGACGATGCGCGTCGTCGAGGCGCCGAGCAGCCGTTCCGCCTCGATGAAGGGAGCGGATTTCAGCGTCAGCACCTGGGCCCGCGCCACGCGGCCGAAATGCGGGATCAGCGTCACCGCGACGACGATGACGACGAGCAGCGTCGACGGGCCGAAGATGGCGACGACGGCGAGCGCGAGGACGAGGCTCGGAAAGGACGAGACAACGTCGAAGAGGACGAGCACCACGCGCTCCCAACCCTTGCCGGCGAGCGCCATGACGATGCCGAGATAGGTGCCGATGACGAGCGCGATGGTGATGGCCGAGACGGCGACGATCATCGCCACGCGCGAGCCGTGGACGAGGCGGCTGTAGAGGTCGCGGCCGAGATGGTCTGTGCCGAGCCAGTGGCTGGCGCTGGGGCCGGAAAAGCGGTTGAGAACGTCGAGCTTGTCCGGGTCGTGGGTGGCGATCCACGGCGCGAACAGTGCCGCGATGAGCACGGCGGCGACGAGGACGAGGCCGACGGCGCCGCTGAGGCTGGACGCGACCTCCCGCAGCGTCGCGCCGATCCGTCTGGCGGTCGAGGCCGCGCCGGAGAGGCGGCTCATAGCGGCTGCTTCTGGCGGCCGGCGGCGGCGCGCAGGCGCGGGTCGATGGCGGAATAGCTGAGATCGACGAGGAGGTTGGTGACGACGAAGGCGATCACGGTGACGAGCACCGCGCCCTGCAGGACGGGAAAATTGCGCGTGGCGATGGCGTCGTAGATCAGCCGCCCGAGGCCGGGGCGGGAAAACACGATCTCGACCAGCACCGCGCCGCCGAGCAGGCGCCCGATGCCCATGCCGAGAATGGCGATGGTCGGGATGCAGGCGTTCTTCAGCGCGTATTTGTAAGTGACGAGACGGCTGGACAGGCCGTAGGCGCGGGCCGTGCGGATGTAGCCGGCGCCGAGCACCTCCAGCATCGAGGAGCGCACCAGACGGGCGATGAAGCCGATCCAGCCGAGCGACAGGGCGATCGTCGGCAGGATCGACCGCATCGCCTGGTCGCCCCAGTCGCCGGCCCGTCCTGCGCCCAGTACCGGCAGCCAGTTCAGCCAGAGCGTGAAGATCAGGAGCAGGAAGATGGCGATGACGAAGGAGGGAATGGCGATGAAGCCGACGCTGACGAAGGCCATGACATGGTCGAGCACCCCGCCCTTGTGCGTCGCGGCATAGCAGCCGAGCGGCACGCCGAGGAGGACGGCGAGGCCGATGGCGGCGAAGGTGAGGACGAAGGTGTAGGGCAGGACGGCGAGGACGACGTCCAGCACCGGCCGTCCCGACAGGACGTCGGTGCCGAGATTGCCGGTCGCCATGTTGCCGAGGAAAGTCGCGAGCCGGATCGGCAGCGGCTGGTTGAGTCCCATTTCCTCGGTGAAGCGGGCAGCATATTCGGGTGTCGCCTGCGGGCCGAGCAGGGCCGTCGCCGGATCGCCCGGCACCACGGCCGACAGCACGAAGAGCAGGAGGATCGCGCCGAGGATCGTCAGCGCCAGGCTCGCGACGCGGCTGCGCAGGTAGCGCGCCGTCGGATGGTCCGACAGCGCGCGCAGGCGGGTGGCAAGGGTCATGCTCAGGCGGCGGTGAAGCGGTCGAACTGCCAGTCGATGGCGCCGGGCAGGAAGGCGGGCGCGACAGTCTTGTCGTGCACGGTCATCGCCACGTCATTGGTGAGCCAGACGAAGGCGGCGGACTCGTCCATGAGCTTCTGTGCTGCGATGACGAGCTCGGCGCGCTTGGCCGGATCGATCTCGGCCAGCGCCTGGTCTGCCAGCGCGTCGAATTCGGGGCTGGCGAAACGCTGCCAGTTCCAGATGCCGATCTGGCTGGTGACGAACCACTGCATCAAGAAGTTCGGATCGAGCTTGCCGTTGAAACGCATGATGAAGAGGTCGATATCCTTGCCGGCGTCGCCCGCCCCGGCCGTCCAGTAGGTGCCCCCCTCCTGCGCGTCGACTTCGACCGTGATGCCGACCTCGGCGAGGAGCGCCTGGGCGACGAGCGCCATGTTGGTAAAAGCGGGCTGGTTGAGGACGGTGATGCGCGTCGTGATCGCGGTCTGGCCGGCCTCGGCGAGCAGGCGCTTGGCCTCCTCGACATTGCGCTGGTAGGCGGGTGCGTCGGCCCAGAAGCCGGTGATCGGCGGCAGGATCAGCGCGTTCAGCCTCGGCGCTTTGCCGTCATAGCCGGCGAGGAGCATCTGGTCGACGTCGAGGGCGAGGCGCACCGCCTGGCGCACGCGCAGGTCGTTGAACGGCGGCTTCTCCATGTTGATGCCGAGCCAGATATAGGCGAGGCCCGGGTTCTCCTCGACGGCGAGGCCCTCGACGTCCTTCAGCGGCGTGGCAACGGTTGGTGGCAGCACGGCGAAGTCGAGCTCGCCGGAGCGCAGCGCGAGTTCCGCCGTCTTGGAATCGGGGATGAACAGGCCCTCGATCTCGTCGAAATGCGGCGCCGTGCCGGCATAGTCCGGATTGCGCTTCAGGACGACGCCGCGCTGCTTCTCGACCGAGACGAGCTGGTAGGGGCCGGAGCCGACCGGCTTGGTGTTGTGGGCGACGCCCAGTTCGGTGACGGCCTTCTTCGACACGATGCAGCCCGAGACGTCGGCGATGGCGATCGCCATCAGGCCGGCATTGGGCTTCGAGAGCTTGATCTTGCCGGTATATTTGCCGGTGACCTCGACCTCTTCCAGGCCCGCCCAGTCGCCCTTGTAGGTGGATTCCTGGCCCTCGGGCGCGGCGATCGAGAAGCGCTCGAAGGAGAATTTCACGTCCTCGGCGGTCATCTCGCCATAGCCGTCGGTGAACATCAGGCCGGGCTTCAGGGTGAATTCGATCAGGGTCGGCGAGACCTGCGTCAGTTCGGCCGCCGCATCGAGCTCGAGCTCGGCCGAATTGGGCTTCTGCGCCATCAGGCGATGGAAGACGCTGCGCGCGACATTGCCGTCGCCCGGGCTGACGCGGAAAGCGGGATCGAAGATCGTGTAGTCCTTGTCGACCCGCGTGGTGAGCCGTGCGGCGTCGGCAGCGCGGGCGGGCAGGCGCAGGTCGATCGCACCGACCAGGCCGAAGGCCGAAGTGGCAGCGAGGAACGAGCGTCGGTTGAAGGTCGGCATGGCGTCGTCACTCCGCGGGGGATGGCTGCGGTCCGCACTGGGACCGAAAGAGGCCGCATGTTCGACGCAACTGCGAAAGGAAGTAAAGGCGAAGCCATGCTCTTTTCGGGGCCGTGGGAAACAATTCATGCCTTCCGCACGAGGGCATTGCGGGGCATCGGCGCGTCGCACGCGTTACCTTTTCATCATACTGTCGTGGAAACGAACTATCTCACTCGTTCTGTCTGATTTGGTATTGAGATGCCGCAAGACAATCGTTGTGCAACCTCACTCGCGGGATCATCCTGATCACGGCAACGAGAGGAGTACGGGATGATCGGCAAGGGCAGGCAGCATGGACAGGCGGGGCGCAAAAAGCCAGGAATCGAATGGCCGACCGTCGCGCTCGCCGTGCTGATCTATGGCGGCTTCGGCGTCCTGACCTACACCCATGCCGCGATGCCCGCCTGGATCTTTGCCCCGCTCTGCGCCTGGCTGGTGGCCTGGCACGGCTCGATGCAGCACGAGATCCTGCACGGCCATCCGACGCGCTCGCGGGCGATCAACCGGGCGATCGCCATCGTGCCGATCTCGCTCTGGCTGCCCTACGAGACCTACCGCCATTCGCATCTGCGCCATCACTACGACGACCGCCTGACCGACCCGCTCGACGATCCGGAATCGCGCTACCTGACGGAAGCCGACTGGCAGGCGCTGTCGCGGCCGGCGCGCCTTCTCCTGCGGCTGCAGAAGACACTCGCCGGCCGCCTCGTGATCGGCCCGGCCTGGGCCGTCAGCCATTTCTTCGCCGACGAGGCGGTGAAGCTGTTTCGCGGCGATCGCACGGCGATCCGCGCCTGGACCGAGCATGCCGTGGGCGTCGCCGTCGTCTCCTACTGGCTGGTCGCGATCTGCGGCATCGACCCGGTCTTCTATGCGCTGGCCGTCGTCTACCCCGCGATCTCGCTGCTCCTGATCCGCTCCTTCGCCGAGCACAAGGCGGCGGACGGCGTCGCCGAGCGTACCGCCGTCGTCGAGAACTCCTGGCTCCTCGGGCCGCTGTTCCTGTTCAACAATCTGCACGCCGCCCATCACGAGCGGCCGACCATGCCCTGGTACGAAATCCCCGCTTGGTATCGCGAGAACCGCGCCCGCCTGCTGCGCGAGAACGGCGACCACGTCTACAACGGCTATGGCGAGGTGGCCCGTCGCTTCCTCTTCAACGACCACGACAGCGTCGTGCATCCCGTCGCGGCGCGGGCGGATATGGTCACTTCACCTCGCTGATCAGCTCGGTCAGGAAGTCGGTGATCTGGTGCGGCTGGACGACGGCGAGGCGGATCAGCTCGTCGAAGCGGCGGCCGAACAGGCGGACATGCTCCACCGTGTTGAGGACGAGATAGCTGGTGCCGAGAAACAGCGCGACGCGCTTCGGCCCGAATACGGTGAACGGGCTCGAATAGACCTCGCTCAGCGTGTAGCAGTAGATCCTGAGGCTCGGATACAGCTCGGAATAAAGCTGGATCAGGTGCTCCAGCTGTGCGACCCGCATGGCCGCTGGCAGGCCGTCCCATTTGCCATGCGCATGGGCGAGGGTGATGAAGGCCTGCAGCGAGATGCAGACCTCAAGCTCGCTGTCGGGCCGGCGCATCAGCGCCAGCCGGGCGTCGACCGCGCCGACGGCATCCTCGGGCGAGCCGAAGGCAGCGCGGCGGTACTCGTAGCGCAGCACATCCTCGGTCTTTAGGAAATCGGGAAAAGTCTCGGGGACGGTGCGGATGCGAAAACCCTCCGCCTCGCGCATCCATTTGACGAAGAGTTCGTCGATCGGGGTTCGGGCGTGCGGCTCGATCTGCAGGATCGCCTCGATGATCTCGGCGCCGATCTCCTCGCGCTGGGTGAGGCCCAGCAGCCAGTCGACCGAGACGTGGCAGGCGGAGGCGATGGAGATCAGCGTGTCGGCCCGCGGCAGCCGCGCGCTGTCGGCGGTGAGCAGCTGCGAAAGGGTCGAGCGGTCGACCTTGGCGAAGCGGGAGAAGGCGGCCTGGTTCAACCCCGAACGGTCGATCACCTGCTGCAGCCGCTGGCGAAAGATCTCGGAAGCCGCCGGCCTGTTCGCTGTCCCCGGCATCGGCGATCTCCCACATCGGAATCTAGTTTGCACATCATAGCAGATGAAAGTGCGCATTCCCAACGGGCGCCGGGATGCCTTCTCCATCGGCCGGCACGAACTGCTCGGGCAGGGCCCGCCCGGACAGTGGGCACGGGCTTAGAGCGTTTCAGGTTTTGCTGGAAGCATAGCCGGCGCTTGCGAAATAGTTGCTGCATTCGTCTGGGCCGATGGTGGTGACGAGGTTGCCGAGATGGCGCCAGG
>NZ_BMJJ01000024.1 GCF_014643375.1 Aureimonas glaciei | reverse complement strand
CTGGCGCCATCTCGGCAACCTCGTCACCACCATCGGCCCAGACGAATGCAGCAACTATTTCGCAAGCGCCGGCTATGCTTCCAGCAAAACCTGAAACGCTCTAGCTTCGATGATGAAGTCGGGACAGAGCTGGAACTGGTGGTGGAAATAGCGAGTATAGGTTAGACCCCCGTCGCCCAGGTGCTCTATCCAGTCGCTGGTCACCCTGTTGCGGTTGCCGATCGAAAATTCGGAATTCTCCCAGTTCGGCACCTTGGAAAGGAAACGATCACCGAGTTCGCGGAAGCGGGAGATGATCTTGGACTCGAGTTCGTTCACGGGCTTGCTCTCCACTTCGTTTATGACATCCTGGATCTCAGGCAGCGACAGTCCCACGGCATGCATGACGGTCTTCAGGTGCGCGACGACGAAGGTCTCGAAGACCACCCCCTTCGGCGGCGTCATCATCACTCGGGGCATGTTACCCTCCTGTAGCCGACGACCTTCTCCACTCCGAGCCCGTCCAGAATCTTCGGCCCCGGATCACGCGTCCCCGCCAGGACCTCTGCGACATACGACGGCGAGCACCCGTTCGCCGCCGCCCAGGCCTTGGCGGAACCGGCGGTGCGGCAAGCGGCGGCGAGTATCTGGCGGACGTCGGCGGCGGTCACTGCAGCGCTCCGAGGATGACGAGAACCAGCAGCGTGTAGCAGGCGGCGTAAATGCCGTAGGTCCAGCCGGTGGAGGTGATGCGGAGGCGGGTCATATAGTCGCCCAGTCTTCGCGAGAGTCCGGTTCGGTCACGAATCTTGATGAGTACATCCCGACCTCACCGACCAGTAGGGAGATAGCCTTCCTTGCAGCCAGTTCGGCGATGAATCTCTCATTCTTGGTCTCGAAATGGCTTTCGCCATGGACGGCATAGCGAACGGCATCCTCGATGCGCTGATCGGTGACGGCAACAGAGGTGACCACGATGGTGTCGGGGGTCAGGTCAGGAATCGCGCTCATGCCGCGTCCCCTTCCGACCACATCGATCTCGCCATCTCCGCATGCGCCAGGGCCGTCCGCGACGCCCACGCCTCCAGATCGACGAGGTCTTCCGGAGATGCGGTGCCGCCGGCGAGTCCGTGCCGCCCGCGGATGTGCCAGTGGCCCGCGTCGGGGCGGAAGAAGATGACGTGGTCGGCGTCGGCGGCGGCGGGAGGATGAGAGCCGTCTGACATGCGGCGGAAAGCGAGGAGGGTCATGGCCGCGCTCCAATCCGGCGGTCGATGTCGATGATCGCCAACGCCATCACTTCGTCCGCATACGCCGGCGCGTTGAGCGCGCCCTCAAGCCGTTCCCGGACGAGTTCGAGGGTGTCGGTCAGCTCGCGTGTCCGTGCGACGTCCGGCGACAGGGAATGCCCGTCGATGAAGTCGCGCATGGCGTTGAAGGCGATGAGCTTGCCTTCCCCACAATGGCAGCCCGGTCATCGGCGTTCTTCCTCGACGCGGCGATCGTCGCGGCGACTACGCATGCAAGGCAGGACCAAGCACGCTTGTCGGCCGTGTGAGTCTTATCGCAGGTCCGGCAAGTCTGGATGTACTTGCCGGGGGCGTAGCCACCGATGGGCCAGGTGACGCCTCGTTCCGTCAGAGCGGTCGCAAGGGAGTTGTCGACCTCGTCGAAAATCAGAGGCTTCCCCGGCGACGAGGACGGTTTGTGGTTAGGCGCCGTGGCAGGAGCGCCGCTGCCGGTGGGCTGGTGAACGCCGCGCATCAGACCTCCCTCCCCGCCGCGAGGATCTTGGCGACCGTTTCCGGATCCGCCGTCTCCTGCTGCATGTACCGGCGGGCCCGCTCCGGGATCTGCTCGCCCGCCAACTCTTCCGCTGGCTTCAGCATCAGCTTGGCGATCGCCGTCCTCGCGATGGTCTCGGCATTCCCGAGCCCGCCCCACTCCGGGTGGTCCTCCAGCGCCTCGGCGACGGCCATGTCGATATGTTCCTCGGTGACGAGAATGCAGTTCGCACACTCGGGCACGACGATATTCTCGCCACGGTCGCGCTCATCGAGGAGCATCCGGATGGTGTCGGGATTCGCCGCCGCGATGAACTCAGCCAAGGTGCCGAAGTACGGAGCCGAGCATGCCTGGACGGTGGCGATCGCCTGTCGTCCCCGACCCTTGCCGTTGTCGCCCAAGACACTGACGAATTTCTCACCGAAATACGCTTTCGGGTCGGCCTCCCACTGCCACTGGCGCCAATGGGCCGGCAGTCCCTCGATGGCCGCCCGCAAGATCTCCACCCTCTCTTCGAGGGGACGCGACTTCTCGGCAGTGATGCGTTCACCGAGAGCTGCCAAGGACTCGAGGGACGGCCTCTGCTTCTTCGGAAGTTTGTTCCAAGGCTTGAAGGCCGCGATGTGGTCGAGATCGGGCCACATGCCGTTGAAGGTCAGACCCCTGTCGTCGATGGTGACGTGAGCCGGCGGGCGGTGGGCGACGATCTGGATCGGCTCCATGATGTCCGCCCGCATGTCTTCTCCGAACGCCCGGCCGAGGTTCTGGTGAAGCCAATAGAGGATCGCCCGGCGACCTTCCTCCTCCTTGCACCTCGACGACACGATGACGGTGTCGAAGCGGCCGTCGGCATGGAGATCGTACAGGAACGCCATCGCCCCCGGCGTCGGTCCGTCGCTGATCGTCGTCGCATCGGACCACGGCGTCGTGTAGCTGTGCAGGACGCCGTCGAAGTCGATCGCTACCAGTTTCTTGTGCATCGTATGCTTCCTTCGCATTGCGCCCGCTCGACACACCGCTCTTCGACGGCGCCGGGGCACTGGTTTCAGTTCGTGGCGCGCTGCTGCCGCCTGACCGCTTCGATCCGCGCCCGGAGCCTCAGGTTCTCGTTCGGATCCTCACCGCGGCCGACCGCTTCCACCGTCGCGAGGAAGAGCTCGACGAGGCGGCGGTCGGCCTCGGACAGCGCCGATATCTGCTCCAGCAGCCGTGCCGTTTCCGGTGTCGTCGAGAGCGTCTTCGTCGTGCGGCCGACGAGATAGTCCGTCGGCACATCGAGGGCATCCGCGAGCCGGACCAGGATCGTCAGCCCCGGCTGCGACACGCCGGTTTCGTAGAGCGAGAGCTGGCTGCGGGCGAGACCGGCGCGGTCTGCGAGAGTCGTCGCGGGGATGTCGCGCATGGAGCGGGCGGCGACGAGGCGGTCGGCGATCGGCGTCACGACAGGAGCCTCAGGTTGCGGTCGTGCGCGGCCGCCAAGATCTCGCCGATCTCGGGATCTTCGCCGCGCTCCGCCGCATCGAGCGCCGACAGAAGGTCGCCATCGGTTGCCATCGCGACGTTCCTGCGGACGATCTCGACAACCAGCGAGTCCAGACCCGCCTTGCCGGCGTCCGCGATGAGATTGCTGTCGGAGCGGCGGGATTCGTCGCCGACATAGATGATCTCGACCTCAACTGTGCCGTAACGGTCGTCCGTGTGACGAGCCCGGACTTCGACGCCCCCGCCGCCGACGAGGTCGCACTTGGTGACGCAGTCGAGATCGACGCCGGCGAGCAGGCGCATGCTGTGGTCGCGCCGCTGGTGCTGGAAGCTCGCCTCGAGCCGGTCGAGCGCGGACGTCGCGGCCTCGGCGGCGGCGGTGGAGCGGGGGTCGCCGATGGAGGCGATATCGGCGACGGCGGCGCGCAGGGAACGGAGTGCGGCGTTCATGCGGAGGCTCCCGAGATGAAGGCTTCGGCGGCGGCGGGGATCAGGAGCGGCGGCAGGTCGTCGGCGGCGGACTGCTCGGGTTCCGCGTAAAGCGTCAACTTCTTCCAGATCGACCTGACGGTCTCGACGTCGCGGGCATTGTACGACCGGATCTTTTCGAACTCCCCTGCCTTCCACGCGGCCCCGACCATGCTGCCGTCGAACTCGCCCTTCAGCGGCAAGTCGAGAGCCAAGCAGAGGCGATCTTGGGAAATCCGCCCGCCGACACCTTCCCAGTAGGTCATCGTGTCGAACACTCTTTCCGGCTGCCACGGCTTGGCATCCACAGGCCACCAGGACGGTGGTCTGATGCCGAGGACGAGGGCGCGCTTCCAGATCCAACGGATGTCGAAGCCCAGCACGTTGTGCCCTACGATCGTTGGCGGACGACCGAGTTCTGCGTAGACGCGCTCGCAGGCCGCGAAGAGACGGAGGATGATCTTCTTCTCGGTAGCCACGTCGTATGCTGCGGGAGCGTCGTCGGTCGCCTGCTTGACGCTGGTGGCGGACAACACCGGTCCGTCACCGATCGCGAGGGAAACGGCAGCGAGCCTGCCGCAGCCGCCGTCGAATGCCGTGTCTGCGATCGCCTTGGCGGTCGCGCCCGGGCGCTCCTCGACATCCCACTTCGCGATGCTGTCCGCCTTCTTGTACGTGCCCGGCGGCGAGATGATGGAGGCGATGTAGGCGAGGATCGACTCCCGATCGCTTTCGATCGTCTCGATGTCGATGAAGATGTGTCCCTTGATCATGTGCGGTAATCCTTCGCGAAGTTTCGGTTGTTCGAATTCGTCCGAGGCGGACGAGGGGTGATTTAGATGCCGGCGTGGTGATCGCGGACGGCGTCGTGCCGGGCGAGCGTGATGAGTCTGGCGGTGACACGAGAAGCAGGCTGGGCGACGTAGCGGGCGATCTGCGAGACGGGCGCACCGTTGCTCGACATCGCCGCGATGAGATCGTCGAAGGGCTTTTCGTGCTCGATGATCCGGCTGCGGGGACCAACGAGCCCATAGTAGCGGATGCAATGCTTGACCCGTCCGGCGCCCAGTCCGAGACGGTCGGCGATTTCGGTGCTGCAGGCGCCCTCTTCCACGAGCTTGCCGATGGCATCGATCTGATCGGCCGAAAGCGGCTTCGTCCAGCGCAGGCCCAGTTTGCATGCGTGCGTCGTCACCGCAGCAGGCGTCCTGCCGAGGATCTTAGCAATCGCCTCCGGACGAACACCGTCCGCGACGAGACGCCGCAATTCAGCGTCCTGATCGCTCCACAGGGCCCGGTTCACGCTGACACCGAATAGCGCTCGACGACCTCGACCGGCAGCTGCAGCCGCCTTGCGATCCTCGACGACTGCCACCCTTCCCCGGCGAGATCCCTGATCCTCACCTGCGTCGCCGCCGGGATCCGCCGCATCGGCTGCAATCCCAGCCTGTTGACCGTCGTCGAGACTGCACTCTCCGTCCGCCCCAACGCCGCCGCGATCGCCCGGATCGGCTCGCCGGCGATCATTTTCGAACGCAGGAGATCCCGGTCCTGGTCCGTCCACGGCGTCGCCGCCGGTTTCGTCTTCTCGCTCATAAGCCGCCTCCGAATTTCACTTTCCTGGGGTGAAAATAGACAAGAAAACGATTCATACAACAACCAATTCACGGTTTTTCGCAGATTTCTCAGTATACATCGTTTGTTCTCATCTATACGACAAATATTTTGTCGTATAGTACCGCCAGTTACGCTTAATCTGGGCGTGAGAGGACCGGTACTGGTTGCGATAACTAGCCATCAAATTCGTTCGAACTTCGAAGGATTCCGGGTTGCTCAAGAACGAGGGCGGAAAATCTTTCTTCGGCATGCGTTATCAATCCTTCAGGATCGAAGGATCGGAAATCTGGCGCGCGAAGGAGTCGGCGATGAGAAAGCTGTTGGGGAGGATATTGCAGGGGCTGGCGACGCTGGTGCTGGTGCCGGTCGAGATGGTGATCAACGGCATCCGGACTATCGTGTCGGTGCTGACGCCGGCGCGGAACCAGCAGTCCTACGACGATGCACTGCAGGTTTTCACGGAAGAGAACTCGGCCGATGCCATGGCGGCGATGGCCAAGGCGAAGCAGTCCGGGTCCGCTAGAAAGCCGACGGAGTTCGACCGGATCCGATCTGCGGCGTCAGAGAGGGGTTACGGACGCGCCATCCCTCCGCACCTGCTCGATCCATCGAGGCCGGCGGAGAGGCAGTTGATCGAATGGCTGATGCCGCTCGACAAGCTGCACCTGACGCACATCGCAAACGCGAGCGACAGAATGCTGAGGCTCCATCTCTCGGGAAAGAGCTCCATCGCGGTACCGCTTCTGCCGGTAATGCAGGCGGTCGTCGAGCAGAAGAAGGCGGCTTCGGCGCCGCTGACAAAAATCGAGTGGGTCCGCGAGTTGATCCGACGCGCCGCCGAGTCCGGATCCGATCCGGACGGCGACATGCTCGACGAACTGCTCGCGCAGGCCGACGATCTGGCGGCCCGGAACGCGACGCTAGAGGACTACCCTCCGGCGCCCGCGCCGAAGGTCGATCGCGTCATCGACGACCGCGAGGACGCATAGACAACTCGTCCTCGGCCTCGGCCAGGCGATCGAGTGCCAAGGTCAACTCGGCAGCCAGAGCCTTCGCCAGGCGACGCTCTGCGCGCAGTGCGGAGGAAAGACAGGCGACGGCGGCGGGACCGGAGCGGTCGATCATGCGCTCCTGTGCAGCCGCGTTCGCAGCGGCCATCGCGAAACCTTGGATGGCACCCTCGAGGCCACGGCAGAAATTGTGCGGGTTGTAGCTCATCGGGGCATCCCTCGCCGTTCGGACGCGGTCGGCATCTGCCGGGGCATCACATGAAGCATAGGAGCACAGAATGGCTGACGAAGAGTTAATGCCGACACCGGTGCCGCGCTTCCGGTCGCGGTTCGAGAAGCGGCGGCAGGCCGGTTACAGCGCCAAACATCGGGAGCAACACGCGGACGTGCCCGTCATGCGCGTCGTCGATCGGGTCATTGTCGAGGCCCTGGGGCTGCACCTTCAGACTCTGCCTCCCGAGGTCGTCTCCAGCCTGGCACCGGCCATATCCATGCTTGCAATCAACGGGCTGGAATTCGCGGGATACGACAAGAAGGCGTCCTCGAAGGCCGTCGGCAAACGGCTTTTGTACCTGATGTCCACGAACCCTCGAGGCCTCGTCCGAGCGGCGCGCCACAGGGCCGCTGTCCGCCAGAAAGATCTCACCGCGGAAGACGGGAAATCCCAGACACCCCCGTTGTCTGATCAATGCGCGGAAGACGGAAGCCCAGCGCATAACAGACCTACACAGACGCGGGATACCGCATGACCGCTTCCGACAAGACCGCCCTCCGCGCCCAGATCGCCGCCGCCTTCCTCGCCGAACTCGCCGAACTCCATGGCGACGGCGCCGTCGATCTCGACCTCGTCGATGCATGGCTCGTCGTCACCGCGGGCTGGTCGCGGGCGCATTTCGACTGGCACGCCGATGCCCTCGATGATGCCATCGTCATCGCCCGCGCCATGTTGGATCCGGTGAATTTCGATGGCGACGAACCGAGCGAGCCGGAGGAGCTGGACGTCGGAGAGTTCGTCCGGCGGCGGCTGGAGGACCGGGACGCGCCGCCGATGGCGGTCGCGCGGATGCGACCGTAGGATGTCGGCAATCTCGTTGCACACATAAACGTGAACGATGCGGGCGGTACCCCATCTTGTTGCTGGCAACCAAATAGCACACATTATCGGCAAGGCAGCGACCGTCGCTGTCGGAGCCGAGGTGTCCTCAGATGTCCAAGACCGTTTTCGCGAATTGCGTCGCCGCCGTAGGGCTCTCGCTGGCCGAGGTCGCCAAGATCCTCGGTCAATCCCTCAGCATGGTGCAGAAGAAATCCCAGGGGCAGAGGGCGATGACGCAGGCTGATGCCGACGCATTGTCCGTGCTGTGGCACCGCATCCGCCAGGAAGACGTCCAAGGGCTGCCCGAGGGCGCCGTTTCGATGTCGCATGCGCTTCGGGTTTTACGCGGTGCTGCCGGCGTGGATGCGCCGCGGCGGGGGAGACCAATTCGGGTGGCGGAGCCGGTCGTCGATGAAGAGGACGACGCCGAGGAATGACGCTCGGAAGCTCCGGCGGGTGGCGATGACGACGGTAGACCACCTGCCCCACCATTTTCGGAACCGGCTCGGGGATGCAGGAAATCGCTGGGACACCGGGGCGCAGACGACCTACCCCACCACTCGCGTAACCACTACGCGCTTGAACCGAATCAAAATTCAGAGCTGCTTGCAGAACGACGAAGGCCCAAGTCCGGCAAAGACTTGGGCCTCCAATTCGAAACCAGGCCGGCAAGGGCACTGGGTGTGACGAGAGGAGACTAGCGGAAACGCAGAGTCCCTTCAACCCGCCCCGCCGGCTCCACAGAGAGAAACCGGCGAAGAATGCTTTCACGTACACCGATCATCGAAACCCTCGCCTCGGACGGGCTCGTCTGGGTTGACCGGCGCCCGACCTGGGACGAACAGGACCCCTCCCGCGGCACGGCCTACCGCGGTGAACAGGCGGCCCTCGTCAGCCGCTGGGATGTCCGGTCCTTCGCCGACGAGTTCTCATCCCGGTTCCGGCTTTCCGCGAACGCGGCGCGGATCGCGATGGAGCTGTGGTCGGAGGCGACGACCCTCGGCCGCTGGACGAGCTACAGCCGCAGCGACGAGTTCTACGCTCTCTTCCACGACTCCGTGCTGCACACCAAGCGCCGGGTCTGCGGCGGCATCGACGAGTTGGAACGAGCCGGGCTGGTCGAGAACTGGCGTCAGAAGAAGTACGTCTTCGGCTGGCAATCGGCATGCCGCGCCAAGCTCGAACTCGTTCAGATGGTTCAGGCGGTCATCGACGCAGGCATCCGTCCATACCCGCACCGGCCGGAGCGCTCCCTTCTAGTCCGAGACGAGGATGGGGAGCCGATACCGATCCGGAGCAGCGACGAGACCCGGCGAATGGCACGGCAGGTGGACGCTCTCAACACCGGCATCCGGAACGCGTCCATCTCCAACGGCATGGCGGCGTGCCTGCGCCGAATCTTCCACGGCAACCTGCAGCGCGGCGGACGGCTCTACGCACTCGGCGGGGCATGGCAGGTCCTGTCGAAGAAGCAGCGCGCCCAGATCACCATCGATGGCTGCCGCGTCGTAGAGTTCGATTACGGCTCCATGCACGCGACGATGCTCTACCGCGATGCCGGTCTGGTACCGCCGCGGGATGCCTACGACCTGCCCGACTGGGACCGGGATCTCCAGAAGGCGGCGTTCGTCATCATGATCAATGCCGACGACGAGGACCAGGCGATCCATGCGATCTCGAAGAAAGACGAGATCTGGGCGGTGGCGGTGCCGGATACGGACGATGCAAGGATCGCCGCGACGGCCCTCTACCGCGAACTGGCGCATCGTCACCGAGCGATCTCGGACGCGTTCAGCAGCGATGCCGGGGCCGGTCTGATGCGACGGGAGTCGGACATGATCGTCGAGATCCTGATGGCGATGAGGAGAGCGGGAGAGACCGTGCTGCCGGTCCACGATTCCCTCATCGCCAGAGAGAGTGCCGGAGACCTGCTGATGACCGAAATGAGGGCGGCTGCCGACCGTGCAGGACTGCTCGGAATCAGGATCGAAAAGGTCGAGATCGACGACGATGTTCGGGAAGGCTCTAGCCCTTGTGGCATAAGGCTTTGCTCTCAGAACGTCATGTCTTACCCTCTTTCTTTCTTTCTTCCTTCTTCTCCTTCTCTGACGATTCAGAATCTGGCTCTTACGGGCGACGCTTCGATCCTGACGGGCGCAGCACGGAAGGATCCTGCTACCGTCAGCACCGACTCCGACGCAACCGGTTTAAACGCCGCAGAAGCCCAAATTTCCATCGGAGCCGATATTCCCCTGCCCGAAGCCGAATCGGGCAGCTGGGATCATCTGGAGCAGCCTGAAGCCATATCGCTAACCGTGATCTCTGTTCCCGATGACGCCCAAGTTGCGGGGATCACGGATTCTGCGGCAGGAGGCGCAGCCGACCTGATCTACGGTGAGATGACCGTCCTGAATGCCCCAGAAATGGAATCTCAGGCCGATACATCCAATTCCACATCCGACGCCGAAATGCGGCCTCAGCCCCATCCCGACGCCATCAGGCGGGGTCAGTTCATCGGCATGACGCTGTCGATCGGCGGCAGCATGAAAGTCGTCAGCTTCGACCGCATTCTCGCCGCCATCTCCGCCGCCAAGAATCCCATCGTCCTCCAGGAGCCCATCACCGTCATGTCCCAGTCCCGCACCCCTCGGTCGGCAGGCCGTCGCCTCATGCTGAACTCGCTTTTCGGCGATGCCGTCGTCTGGACGGATCCCGCGGGGAGCACGACCGTCGATCTGAGCATCGCCGGACGACCGCCGGAGACCGAGACCGCCGCTTCGCACGAAGCGGGCATCGAGAGGGCACTGCAGTTCCTGCGGTCCGTTGAGGACCCGCGCTGGCCGCAGGACGCATATTGCGCGGTCTACGACGGCCCATATAATCCCAACTTCTCGCTCGACGAGAACCGTGCTCGCTTCAACGTCGGGAGGAGGCCGTGGCCGATCACGCCTCAGCCGCGGTTCCGGGGACACCTGGATGCCGACCGCGTGAAGCCGGCACCGGCCGTCCCGATGCCGGAACCGGTGATGCCGGCGCAGGGCACTCTCGTCTGCCCCGAAGCACGGGGAATCGGTTGGCGTCGCCTCCAGGTCGCCCGCGACGGCTCTGCACTGACCGACGTCTGGCAGACGTTGCGACCGCAGTACCGAGGCTTCGGAAAGCCGGGAAACATCGCGGAATTCCAAGCCTCCGTCGCTCCGATCCTTCTACATGCCGCCGGCGTCGACATCGTCCTCGGCTCCACTACCCACGCCGAGGCGATGGCGATCGGACGCCGGTTCGTCGGCGACTGGAACATCCGCGTCATCTACGAAGGCGAGTACGACGCCGACCTGTCGCTCGACGAGAACCTGAAGCGCCAGAGCGCCGCCAAGATCGCCCGACGGCAGCGGGAAGCCGAGCCGGACAAGCCGCGTTGGGAAAACCACGAGATCCCCGACGACATCTGGATCCGTCCGTACGGGGCGGCGTCCGACATTAAATCGGCTGCCGCTCGACAGAACGCGGCGTTCTCGCGTCGAGGGCTGAAGCCGACCCCCGACCACGCCTGACGGCTTCCATCTTTCCCGCCGCCTCGGCACCGTCGCCGCAGACCAGGAGCAACCATGACCGCATCGACCGCGCCCGCCCCCATCCTCAACATCGGAGCCGCATGATGGCCCGCCCGCCACTCGTCGAACTCGACCGCGCCTCTCTCCGCCGTTTCGAGCGCAACCTCGACGCCCTGGGCACCGTCGTCGTCCCGTCCGCCGCCAAGGATGCCGCCCGCAGCGCCGGCAAACAGGCCCAGGTTCTGCTCTCCGTTGCCTTCCGCCGACACATCGGGGGTGGACCCGCCCCCGCGACGCGGATCCACCCCGGCTCCGCGTCCTCGTCCGTCCTCGTCGTCGAGAGCAAGACCACGGCCGACGAAATCGGCATCGACCTCCAGGTCTCGCCCCGTGCTGCACGTTGGCTCCAGTTCCAGCTCGGCGACCGCAAGCGCCGGCGCCCCGGCGAGGTCGGTGTCGCCCACAGTGCCAACTGGGTGCCGCAGACGAAACGCCTGCGCCGCTTGGGCTTCCGGATGCCGTACGGCAACCTGGCGATGGGTACGCTGGCGGAACTCGTCGCCATGTCGCAGTCGCAGACCTCGGACACGACGGGCGGCGTGTTCTACCGCGAAGCCCGCAAGAAATCGGCTGCCGGCTTCTACAGGCGCACAGGACGCGACACCGCACCGCAGCTCCTCGTCGCCGCAGCCAGGCAGAGCCGATATCGAGGGAATATGAAGCTGCAGGCGGCGTGGACGAACGCGGTGGAACGCGCAGGGGGACGCATGACGGCAGATGCTGCGAGGGAGATCATGAAGCGGGTGGACAGGATGGCTAAGGGTGGGAACGGCGGCGGCAAGGTCGATGGGCCGACCGCGTTCGAGAAGTAGCGCCAGACGCCAGTCCGACGGATTACACACGAACAGACCGAACGTGTGCAATCTGTCGGAGCCGACGCCAGTGCAGGTACGGGAGTACCCACCCGCCGTCCCCACTCCCCATCCTCCGGCCGCCGAAACCATCCCCCGCCGCCAACCTTCCCACCTCGCGTTCCCCTGCCCTCCACGCCGCAGTCTACTACGTAGACCGCCGCCCCTCGGCCTCCGCCCGGCGTCGTGCGGGACAGCGCCGCCGACGATCCCACCTCGCCGCCCCTTCCGCCCACCTCCGGCATCGATGCCATCAGAACGCATCCTGACGCCTCCCGGGGGCATCCGTCGAAACCATGTGCGGACGCCATCCGCAACTTCGACGCCTGTGAGTCATTCAGGGCGGCGCTGCTCAGAACGCGATCTGGTGGCATCTGTCCGAAACCATGCGGCGACGACATTTCCGACAAACAGCCCCCGTCTGGGCGATCCTAGCCGGCGATGGCTCCCGGCGGCCGCCTGTGGAGAATGTCCGTCGCCGGTGTGGATGTCGGCCTTCGCCTTCTTCGGCGGCGTGCCGCTGTCGATCCTCTACGACAACACCACGATCGCGGTGGCCAAGATCTGCGGCTACGGCAAGCGGGAGCGCACTCGGGCCTTCACCGAACTCCAGAGCCACTACCTGTTCCGGGATCGCTTCGGGCGGCCGGGCAAGGGGAACGACACGGGCAAGGTCGAAGGGCTGGTGAAGTATGCACGGTCAAACTTCATGACGCCGATCCCGCAGGCGGCGAGCTTCGACGAAGATATCGCGCCACTTCGGCCTTTCCGGCGACCGCGATCTCGGCTAACTGCAGCGCGACCTCTACTGGATGAAGACCGTGGGCGGTGAGGCGATGCTGCGCCGAATAGACCATTCCGGCACCGCGTTCGGCGAGACCCCGCCCGATTCAGTCGACGTGGCAGCTCCTGTCCTCGGAATACGTCCCGTACAACTACACGAAGTTCATCGATGGCTACGGCCATTTCGTCAACGGCATCTGCCAGCAGAACGGACGCATCGCCTGGTACGCGGTCTACAACCTTCATCCCAACGAGTCGGTAGGTCTGGATCCCCTCGTCGTCCAGCACGTCCCGGCGCCCGAGGTCCACCACCCCCGCAACCCGACGAACGGCGCCAACCGCGGCGAGGTCCTGCTCGCGCCGGCGCCGCTTCGGGCGATCACGGCTTCCACGCTGGAGGATCGCCGCTCACCTGTTCTCGAAGGGCGTGATCGACGCCGTGTCGAGCCGGGACATCGCAGGTTCCATCCGGCGACGCCGAAATCACGGTCAGCAGGAAATTGGCACCATCCTCCACTGCGCCGGCATTAGCGCAAGGACGGGTGCGCTCCGGCAAGGCAGCAAAGTCCTCTCGTCCGCGCGAAATGAGGACGACGCGGGCGATGACACCGGTTCAGTGAATCGTCTGACGTACGTGGGCGCGCTCGAACAACCGGTCAACGATCCGCGTAGGGTCGGGGAAGCGCTTGTAGAAGTCATCGACTTCGCGGTCATGCTGACGGCGAGACCAGCCAGCTTCGCCTGAGACTCGGGCCTGGCTCTCAACAATCCGTTCCAGAACCTCCGAGGTCTCCTGCGAGAGCGTGACTTCACGCTCGCCAAGTGGCCGCCCGGCCTCATCCATCACAACGATGAGCATGTTGCGTCGCTCGCTGTGCCCTCGCCGTGTAAGGTATCTCTCACCGGGATCCAGCAAACCAATGTGGAACGGCATGTCGAAGATCAGTTCACCCCTTCTCGTTCCGGGGTTTTGGAACCGGGCTAGCATGATCCCCGATTTGCCTGAGGTAAGAATGCCGACCTCTATCTCGCCGTCGTTGATCGCAGAAACCTCTGGGGGTCGAATACCCGAAAGACGGATCAGGGTCATGAGGCCACATGGACCGACGCACAACGTAGCCCCGTCTGTCGGCAGCAACGGGAAATCGGGAAACCCTACACCTGAGACATCAGGCTCGGATACACCACCTGGCGCCGAGGCCCGACCCGCCTGACCTTTGAGGAGGATTGCCCAGGCGATGGTCTCCGCCAGGCCGGTGAACTCCCGCATCATAGGTTCGTATAGTGAACTCCCCCAGCGCTCCCGCAAGGTTGCGGAACTCGTCTCGTCCTGCAAAGAAACCAACCAAGGGAGCGGCGGACAACCAAGCAGCTTATCGAGAGCAGGCAGAGCCTGACGATAAGCCATCGCGGACCACATCTCCGCGGCAGTCTCTTCTTCCCAAGCAACCACGCAGGTTGCGAAATTCAGGCCGTCGCGGCTAAGTTCGAACCGCTTTGCTCCCTGACGATCCTGATCGATAAGGCGCACGCTCCAGGCGCCGAGGCGGCCCTCCCCGGCGTCGATGATTGGGTCCAGAGCGTTCAAGGCAAAGAAATTTACCTTCGATCGCGGCGCAGCGTGCGAGCTTCCAGAATTCAGGTCCAGAAACTGGAGGCTTTCTGCGCTTTTATGTTCGGATGACTTAGGAGTGGTCTTGTTCATGTTTTTCATCTTCTCGTTTTCGATGTTGTCTAGCTTTTTGTTGCGGATAATTTCGCGGCTATTACGAAGGCTGCGGTAAAGGCAGCTCAGCCTCATGCTCGCCCGGTGGCAACGAGATAGCTGTTTGGTTCAACGGAAGGCTCGGTGCCGCGATCGAGCGTTGCAGTTTTCGGCTCCACGTACTCGTCGATCGTTGAGAACCCCTGTGGCTCAGGGGCTTGAATCGCCGGAAGGCCAAGCTCCCGAAGAAGAGCAATGACTTCGGCCCTGGCGTGAGCTGAGGCGTCCGCAGTTTCGGCACGCTGTCTAAGTTCGGTCTCCAATGACTTCGTTCGACCGAAGTCGTCCTCGATGTTCGCCAGGCGCAGCAACAAATCGTTTTTCTCGTTTCCCAGGCGCGATACTTTAGCAATAAGTTCTGCGTTTTCGGCCTCGAGAGAGTCAATTCGTGCTGCCGAATCAAGTAGCTCCTCCTGGTCAGCCTTCGTGTTTCGAACGAAGACAATACGTTCTTCCTCGAAGCTACGCTTGGCCTCGTTCCGCGCAGCTTCCCAGATCGGCGCTTTCGCAGCGTCGATTGCTCGCAGAAAATCCTCAGGATACGGAGCGGATGTGGCCGCGGGATCGACAGATGCGCGCAGCTCGCGTAGATGCCGTGTTATAGTGAGTTGTGCACCTCCGCCGAGATATTCACGAACGCTAAGCGCCGTAACCTTTACTCCTGTTGCTTTAAGCGCAGCAACCGCGGCAGTTACACTTTCCTGAGTTGCAATCGCTTGAGACATGCTCACCCTTTTTGGTTCAGTTTGGTTCGGTTCAGTTCGGTTCGGTTCGGTTCAGTTCGGTTTGGTTTACTTCGGTTTGGTCAGTTCGGTTTGGTCAGGTCGGGTTATTTCGGCTCATTGCTTTGGTATCGGGTTGACCGCAGTGGGTACGGCAGAGATTGCAGCAGCGTCGGGTCCTATTTTAACTTGCCTAAGGTAGGCCCCATCGACTAAAAGAAGACCGCTGCGGTCACCAATGAAGGTCATAAAACACACAACAGGAGCGCCGTCAACGATATGGTCCACGATGAAGGTCAAACTCAGCGAAGTAAGCGTTTGTATGGTAAAAAAAGTGAAAACAAGGAAGAGAGGGTTACCGTTCGACTAAAGGGTGATGTTCGAGACACGGCAGCCCGTGCTGGATTTGCCGTGAATTTGGGTGAAGTACCCTTCATCCGAATGGCTCTCGTCGAGACGCTCGTTAAAATGACCCAAGGAAGCGAGGCCGAGGATGCGGCCCGGATTAAGGCCGAACTTGAGTCGCCTGTGGACGGGCGATCGATAAGTATTGAGGATCAATCAACGGGTGGACGAAAGGATGGGGTCGTAAGCATCCGTATTTCTTCGACCGTAGCGCGGCTGCTTATAAGTGCCTGCGCAGCTACTGGACGATCCCCAGCAAATTTTGTTAAATGGTCTTTGATGATTAAGCTCAATGAATTAGGATATAATCCTCTGGTCAACCCGTTTATTTTATCAAGTACGGTTATTAATAAGCATACTTTGGCAGAAACTCGCGAAAAACTTATACGGAACGGCCGCGTAGAAAAAATTGAAAAGGAAGGATAATGCAGCCTGAGGCCAGATTTAACAACCTGATAGAAGGGTCCGCTCCCATCGTCATTACTAATGCTGACGTCCGATAATGGATGATTATCGGACAAAGCAAGGCCAAAATTACCGATACCAGGAAAGCGAAAAATCGACCGGCATCTTTCGCATGATCGTTGGCGGGGAGAAGGGGGGACACTCCGCCAATTACGCCGAAACCCACATATCCCGGGGCTTCGAGACCGGGCGCGCACGGATTACGATACACGGCACGATACACCACCCGATACACGGAGCCCATAGTCGTTCAGATGGCGAGACGTGCAGGCCGGATTCGTGGCGAGTGAAGTCGATGAGATGCGGAAATGATTTCCACAGTGTGGAGCGCACCCCGTTTTGACTGGACAGGTGGCATAGCCGATAAGGCATAGGCATCCGCCTATGAGTACGACTATGTCGAAAGCTCCTGATGGCCCGTTTTCGCGGGTCGAAGTGATTACCTCCGTGCAGCGCCGGCGGCGATGGTCGACGGCCGAGAAGGTCCGCCTCGTCGAGGAGGCGATGCAGCCGGGAATGAGCGTGTCCTTCGTGGCGCGGCAGGCGGGTGTCTCGCCGTCGCAGCTCTTTGCCTGGAAGCGCCGGATGCTGGAGGGCGGCCATGCCGCCGTCCAGGCGGACGAAGATGTCGTTGGCACGTCGAGGGTCCGCGATCTGGAGAAGCGGGTCCGCGACCTCGAGCGCCTGCTCGGCCGCAAGACGATGGAGAACGAGATCCTCAAAGAGGCGCTCGACGTCGTCCGCCCAAAAAAACGGACGTCGCCCTTGCTGTCCTGGAGCGATCCGACGGACGGTTCACGGTGAGCGCCGTGGCACGGACGCTCGACGTCGCTTGTTCCCACATCAACGAGCGACGCGGCAAGACGGTGACGCCGCGGGGGCCGTATCGCAAGGCGGAGGATGCCGAGTTCTTGGCGCCGATCCGTGCCATCGTCGACGCTCGGCCGACCTACGGCTACAGGCGTGTGACGGCGCTGTTGAACCGTCGCCTGCGCTCTGAAGGGCGCCCGACAGTCAACGCCAAACGGGTGCTGCGCATCATGCAGCATCACGGCCTGACGCTAGAGCGTCATACCGCCCGGCTCTCCGCTGGCATCGGCCTCTCCTTCGGCAAGCCAAAGAAGCGACCCTAAACAGGCCAGCAGCACCCGCCCCACCCGGGCGACTTCATCTCGGGATGGCGGGCGACTTCAATTCGGAACGGTGGGCGACATCATCTCGGAATCGTGGGCGACATCAGTCGGAATTCGCAATCGGTCAGCCCGATGCTAGACAGGCGACCATGTAGCTCGTCGTTACGCCGTACGCAGTCATGCCGAAGCGCCTGTTGACGTGTTCGAACAACTTCGCCGTCCTCTCATCCTGCCGCCGCCATTGCTCCCAGTACGATAGAGCGCTACCTGACGACTTCGCGTTTTGCTTGGCCGTCGCCTTCCCGTCCGGCGTGGAAGGTCGCAGATAAGCATGAGGGTTTCAGTCGGGAGACGAACGAATGGACATTGATGCCCCCAAGGTAGTCCTTGTCGTCGACGACGAGCCGCTCGTCCTCATGAACGCTGTCTACATGTTCGAGGACCTTGGCTTCGAGGTGCTGGAGGCTCGCGGCGGGGCGGAGGCCATGTCGGTGCTCGAGAGCCGGCCCGACGTTTCGCTGTTGTTCACCGACTGCCGCATGCCGGGCATGACCGGGCCGGAATTAGCGGCGGCTGCGTCGCAACGATGGCCTTCACTGCGCATCGTGCTCGTGTCGGGATACGTCAACCTGGACCAAGTCCGGTGGCCGTTGGTCGGCAAGCCGTACGACGTCGAGACGATCGAGAGGATCGCCAGGGAATCCTGAACCCTACCGTCGCTCGAGAACGCTCCTGACCTTGTCCAACAGCTCCTCCAGCGTGAATGGCTTCGTCAGCAGGTCGACGCCCGCGTCGAGCACGCCGTTGTGGACCACGGCATTCCGCGTGTAGCCCGTGGTGAACACGACCTTCAGGTCGGGACGTCGCTTCAAGGCCTCGTCGGCCAGCCTGCGCCCGTCGACCTCGGGCATGACGATGTCGGTGAACAGCAGGTCGACTGACGGATGCAGCTCAAGCAGGCGTAGCGCCTCGCCTGCCCCGTCAGCCTCCAGGGTCCGGTAGCCGATCTCCTGAAAGGCATCCAGGGTCATCCGCCTGACGGTTTCGTCATCCTCCACCACGAGGACGAGTTGGGTCGTTTCCTCCGGGAGAATGGCGGCCGAAAAGCTTTCTTGCTCGATGGTCTCGCCCTCGCCGATGTGGCGCGGCAGGTAGAGCTTCACGGTCGTGCCCCGGCCAGGCTCGGAGTAGATTTTCACGTGGCCGCCGGACTGCTTCACGAAGCCGTAGACCTGGCTTAGGCCGAGCCCCGTGCCCTTGCCAACCTCCTTCGTGGTGAAGAAGGGGTCGAATGCCTTCTCGATGACGTGCGCAGACATGCCCGTGCCGCTGTCTGTCACTGCGATCAAGACGTACTGACCTGGGGCCAAGCCGATGTTGCCCGCAGCGTAGCGATCGTCAAGGTGAGCGTTTTGTGTCTCGATCGTCAGCCTCCCGCCTTCCGGCATGGCATCGCGTGAGTTGGCGGCGAGGTTCAAGATCGCGTTCTCGAGCTGGTTCGCGTCGACCAGGCAGCGCCACAGGCCGCCGCCGCCCACCGTTTCAAGCCGGATGTTGCCGCTGAGGGTATGGCGAAGGAGATCCGACATTCCGGATACCAGTCGGTTGGCATCTAGTGCTTCGGGGTTGAGAGGTTGCTGACGCGAGAAGGCAAGGAGCCTTTGCGTGAGGGTAGCCGCACGCCTGGCGCCTTCCATCGCGTTGTCGATGTGGCGGCGTGACCGCGGATCGCTACCGTCGGCTCGGCGACCTAGGAGGTCGAGCGACCCGATGACAACGGCCAGCATGTTGTTGAAGTCGTGCGCGATGCCGCCCGTGAGCTGGCCGACGGCTTCCATCTTCTGCGACTGCCGAAGGGCCTCCTGCGCGAGGGCCAGTTCCGCCTGCGCTTCCATTTCTCCCGTCACGTTGCGGCCGGTCGCGAAGATGACGCCGTTCTCCGGGGCCGCGACCCAAGAGATCCAGCGGAACCCGTCGTCCTTGTGGCGGTATCGCACGACCGTCGCGTCCAAGGAGTCGCCGGTCGCGATCGACAGGGCCTCCTCCGTCTTGGCGATATCTTCGGCGACAACGAAATCGAAGACAGGCCGTCCGACCATGTCCTCAGGTCGCCAACCGAGAATCCGCGTCATTGCTGGATTGATCGCCCGAAAGCGGCCCTCCATGTCGACGACGATCGAGATGTCCTGCGAGTTCTCCCAGAGACGGTTACGCTCGCGAGTACGCTGGTCTACCTCGGCCTGAAGCGTCTCCTTCGCGGCGCTGAGCACCGAGAGCGCTACCCGCTGCTCGTGGATGTCAGTGTTCGTCCCGATCCAGCGCTTGGCGCCATCGTCACCCGGCACGGGTTCTGCCCTGACCACATGCCAGCGAAAGTTCCCGTCGGCCCGACGGATCCTGAACTCTGTCTCGTAGCGTAACTCGTTCTTGACGGCATTCGCCCAGCTTGCCCCGGCCGCTTTCAAATCGTCCGGATGTACGAGCCGGGTCCAGCCGGCCCCAAGCAGCTCTGCCTCCGTCACGCCGCCGTAGGCGTAGACCTTCTCGTTGAACCAATCGAGAAGACCGTCCGCGGTCGCCGTCCACACGTGGTTAGGCACCGCCTGGGCAAGCGTGCGGAACTGAGCCTCCCGCGCCCGCAGCGCAGCCTCGCTCTCCCGTAGCTGGCGCTCGGTCTGCACCTGCCCGGTGATCTCGTTGCAGGCGCAGAAGAAGCCCTCGATCACGCCGCCGACGCCCCGCACGGGCGTGTAGGAGAAAGCGAAGAACGTCTCCTCGGGATAGCCCCTTCGCTCCATCACCAGCCGGATCGCGTCCATGTGGACCGGATGTCCTGCATAGGCGGACTCTACGATCGGAACGAGATCGTCGGCGATCTCCGCCCAGACCTCGAGGAACGGGCGTCCAAGGGCCGCAGCATGCTTGATCGCAAGGATCTTGGCGTAGCCGTCGTTGTAGATGAGTATCTGTTCCGGACCCCAGACGACGAACATGGGATGGTTCGACCCGAGCATGATGCTGACCAATGTCTTCAGCGACTGCGGCCAGAACTCCGCGGCACCCAAGGGTGAAGCGGTCCAGTTGCGTTCCCGGATCCGGCCCGCCATCTCGCTCGACCCAGCCAAAAAGCTCTGCATGCCTGTTCCTCATGTAAGTGGCGGCAGCTCTGGTAGCCAGCAAATCCGCCACGCGAAAGACACCTGGTGCCAGTTGCTACGAGAGCCAACGCCGCCATGGCAAGCTGAAGCGTGGGACGGCCGCTTTAGCTTGCCATGGCGACTGATCCGAACTGATCCCGGAACCTGCACGCTTACGGGGCGATCCATTCAGTTCGTTCGACGCCTAACCCCTCTGAGGGTGCATCCAGCGTGAAGACGACGCCCTCCGGAGCGTAGTCAATCGACGCGGCGCCACCGAACTCTGCTGCCAGCGCTCGTTCCACGATGCGCCCACCGTAGCCCTTCGATGAAGGCATTCGGACTTCGGGTCCACCCTTTTCCGACCAAACAAGCCGCAAGCGTTCGTCCACGATGGCCCAGTGGATTATGACCGTGCCGGACGGATTGCTTAGCGAACCATAGCGCAAGGCATTCTCCCCCAACTCGTGGATCGCAAGCGAGAGCATTGTTGCGATCCTTGGCCTCAAGCGAAAATCCGGTCCGTCGACGACGATCCTGTCGCCGACCATTTTGTGGATGGGCTCGAGAGCGTTCCGTACGATGTCGCCGAGCAACGCACTCGCCCATGCCTCCCGCGTCATGACATCGTGACTGCGCGCCAAGGCTTGGATGCGCCCAGCCACCGCGTTTGCCACGTCGGAAGGCACCGCCGAGCCCTTGAGCGTCTGCACGACGATCGACTGTACGGTCGCCAGCGTATTCTTTACCCGGTGGTCGAGTTCGCGGTTGAGAAGAAAGCTATGTTCCTCTGCCCGCTTGCGCTCGGTCACGTCGAGGAGCGAGGCGAAGAAGTAGGAGAGTTCGCCGTCCGCGAACACCGGGGACATGAGCAACGCGTTCCAGAATGTCGTGCCGTCCTTGCGGTAGTTCAGGATGTCGATCTGGATCGGCTTGCGAGCGTCGACCGCTGCACCGATCCTCCGGATATCCGCCTGGCGCGTGGCGGGTCCCTGAAGGAACCGACAGTTCTGTCCAAGGACTTCTTCGCGCGTATAACCTGTCTGTTCGAGGAAGGCATTGTTGCAGAACACGATCGGATTGTCGGGAAGGGTCGGGTCCGAGATGATCATCGGCATTCGCGTCGCTCTCACCGCGGACGCGAATGGGTCCTTGCTGCTGCCAGTGGCGATGTGGATCTCATCGTCAATACTCGGACGTGGACTGTCTGCCAAAGCTCGTGCCTTCCGATGCTGTCTTAGATCAGCCGCCCACGAGCCGGCGGTTCTGATCCTGACGCGCTCCATTGTCGTTTCACCAGAATGACGTTCGAGACGACAATGGGTTGCATGGCTCCCACCGCCAGGATCGGCTCCGCCACCATGCCCACCTGTCTAGGCGCTCAGCCTATCTCCCTGAATTTTCAAAGTGACGACGAGCCCCTCCGATTGCCAGTCGAAGTCAATCGATCCACCCAGTTGAACCGACACGCTTCGGTTCAAAAGTTTCGAGCCGTAACCGCTCGTCCCCTCAGGTGGCTTCACCGCCGGGCCGCCGCGTTCCGTCCAGACGATCTCCAACTCCTTGCCCGGCGTGTCGCACGCGATGTCCAGCATCCCATTGTCCGAAGAGAGCGCGCCGTACTTCAACGAGTTCGTGGCAAGCTCATGGATGACGAGAGCCAAGGTGGTGGCGGCAGCCTCGCCGACACCCATTCGCGGAACCGACACCCTGATGCGGCCGCTGAAGGCACCGAGGTCGTCGTATGGCGCGAGCAATACCGTGAGGAGGTCTCCCAGAAGCGCAGCGGTTCCTTGCCCGCCGGGCAGTGGGCGTACGAGGTCATGGGCGCGACCAAGAGCCGTGAGACGCCGTGTGAGGTCGTGGGCCATCTCGGCTGCGGTGGTGGTCGAACGAGAAGTGATGCTGGTTAGTCCGGAGGCGATGGCCAGCAGGTTCTTTACGCGGTGGCTCATTTCACCCGCCAGCAGTTCGTTCGCCTCCTCCGCCTGCTTGCGACCCGTGACATCGAGAAAGACCCCGAACATCGACCGATTGCTGATGCCATCGTCGCTCCCCTGTCCCCGGGCGGAAATCCACCGGACCTCGCGTCCGATCATGATGCGAAAGTCGATCTCGTAAGAACCCATGATCGCACGGGTCGCCGAAAACGCGTTTCGGACCCGGTCCATATCCGCCGGGTGGATGTGCGCGGACAGATCCTCGAAGGTGACCGCCTCCCCAGGTGACACCCCCCAAAGGTCGGTCGCCCGCTCATCAAGATCCAACGCGTCGGTGTCCACGTTCCACGACCAAAGCGCGACTCCTGCGGCTTCGATGGCCTGGCGCAAACGCTTGGCGTCCCATTTCTGTGGAGTCTCGGTGGAAGGTGTGCTCATCGTATCCCCTCTATGGCCTTCCGACACCAGTAACAGCTTTACCTCGCCCGATCTCCTGAAGTGGCCGCTTCTGCCCCTCGCTCGACGGCAAGCTAAGTGGCGGCTTACCACTTTATCGGAATTGATTTCCGGTGCCGCTTCGGGCCGCTTCCGTCATGGACTTGTCCGTTACGGCGGAACGCTTCCGGGCGGCCTAGCATCAGCCATGATGTGCTACATAAACGGCGCATCATGATCGGCAGCTTTCGACCGAGCCGAATCTCGGGAGCGGCAGTCACCCCGTGCGCCTCCATCAGCCGGGCGGCCAGTTCCGGCATGGTGATGTCGGGTTTAGCTTCGACCGCCCCGATCAGAAGAGCCTCGAACACCTCCAGCCGACCGCTGCCCGCGGGGACGACTCTGTTTGCTTGGCGCAATTGATCCCGACTGCGCCCGCCGCTGATCCAGCTTGATCGCAAAGCTCTCGCTGACGCCGAAAAGACTCGCCGCCGCCCGCCGTGACTGCGCCCTGTCGATGAACCCGACGACCCGCTCGCGCAGATCGATCGAATAGCTCTTGCTGATGATCCATCTCCTGAAAAGAGCGAATCACGACAGTGCTTGCAAGGGAAGCGGGCCGCAGACTCGATGTCAGCCCGACACTTGTCAACGGCGGAGCAATTCCAGGCCAGTGTGGCGGAGTAAAACCAGGCCACGCGTCCGAGAGGGCACGACACAGGAAAGGGCCCGATCGGGCCCTTTCCTGT
>NZ_BMJJ01000023.1 GCF_014643375.1 Aureimonas glaciei | reverse complement strand
GCGAAGGCTTGCTAAGAAGCATCCCCGGTGTCGAAAGACACCGGGGATGATGCCGTTCAAACACGCGATGCGCGGGCGAGCGGAACCGCGACGCTTGACCTTCGCGACGCTTCCTCGCAGACCCGTGCCGAAACGCTCCTCTCGTCGCGGTGATCCCCTTGGCCAAAGCCCCCGAAAATCCCATCCTCCTCGGCGTCATCGGCGGCGCCCACGGCATCAAGGGAGAGGTGCGGGTGAAATCCTTCACCGAGGATCCCCGCGACATCAAAGCTTACGGGCCACTCTTCGACGCCAAGGGCAATGCCTATACGCTCCGCTCGGCGCGGATCCAGAAGAACGTCGTGGTTGTCGAGATCGCCGAGGTCACCGATCGCGACCAGGCGGAAAAGCTGAACGGCACCGAGCTCTTCGTCGACCGCTCGGCCCTGCCCGAGGACGATCCGGACGCGTTCTACCAGGCCGACCTCATCGGGCTCGACGTCGAGACCGTGACGGGCGAGGCGGTCGGCACCGTCATCGCCTTCCATGATTTCGGCGCCGGCGAGGTGATCGAGATCCGCCCGGCGCGCGGCGCCACGGTGATGATTCCGTTCTCCGAGGCGGCCGTGCCGGAGATCGACATGGAAAGCGGCGTGATGCGGGTCGAGCCGCTGGCGGCCGGGCTCGTCTCCACCGAGGAGGACGAGGACGGCGTGGATGACGGCGACGACGACGCGGCCGATGCCGGGTCTGATGGCCCGGACGCCGGTGACGCGCCGTCCGGCAAGGGCCGGCCATGAGCTTTCGTGCCTCCGTCCTGACGCTCTATCCCGAAATGTTTCCGGGACCGCTCGGCTTGTCGCTGGCCGGCCGGGCGCTGGAGCGGGGGGATGCCGCGATCGAGACGGTGCAGATCCGCGATTTTGCCGAAGGCAAGCACCGCATGGTCGACGACACGCCGTCCGGCGGTGGCGCCGGCATGGTGCTCAGGGCCGACGTGCTGGCGCGCGCGATCGACCATGCCGCGCCGGCGGGCGACCCCCGGCCGCGGCTGTTGATGAGCCCGCGGGGGCGGCCGCTGACGCAAGGCTTCGTGCGGGAGCTGAGCACGGGGCAGGGGGCGGTGATCGTCTGCGGGCGCTTCGAGGGCGTCGACGAACGGGTGATCGAGGGGCGGGGCCTCACGGAAGTGTCGATCGGCGATTATGTGCTCTCCGGCGGCGAGCTGGCGGCCCTGGTCCTGCTCGACGCGGTGATCCGGCTCTTGCCGGGCGTGATGGGCAATGCCCTGTCGGGCGAGACGGAAAGTTTCGAGACGGGCCTTCTCGAGCACCCCCACTACACCCGTCCGGCGGAGTGGGAGGGCCGCACGATCCCGGCGGTGCTGACCTCCGGCGATCATGGCGCCGTCGAGCGCTGGCGCCGTGCCGAGGCCGAGCGGCTCACCGCCGCGCGGCGGCCCGATCTGCTCGACAAGGCCTGACGCCTGCCGAGGGGCGACGGTCAGCCCCTGGCAAAATAGTAGGCGGCGAGGAACAGGCCGACGGCGACCACGAAGCCGCGGACATAGACCTGCGGCACGCGCTTGGCGGCCCAGACGCCGGCATAGCCGCCGAGGGCGACGCCTGGAATCATGGCGAGGGCGCCCGGCCAGCTGATCGCGTCGCCGGCGATGAAGACGACGATCGCCACCGCGGCGATGACGATGGCCAGAAGGTTCTTCAAGGCGTTGAGGCGGTGGTAGTCGCCGGCCTGCGTCAGGCCGAGCGTTGCCAGCATCATGATGCCCATGCCGGCGCCGAAGAAGCCGCCATAGACCGCGGTGACGAACTGGGCGATGGGGCCTGCCACCGGCGAGTCCGTGCTGGCGCCCGGCTTCGGTTTCGGCTTCAGCCAGGGACCGGCGGCGAAGATGGCGGTGGCGCCGAGGAGAAGCCACGGCACCATCGCGGTGAACTGCGGATTGTCGAGCGACAGGAGGATGAACGCGCCGATGCACGAGCCGACGACCGAGACGAGGGCGAGCACCAAGGCGCCGCGCCACATCTTCTTGATGTCGCTCCAATAGGCCAGCGTCGAGGTGATGTAGCCGGGAAACTGCGCGATCGAGGTGGTGGCGTTGGCGGTGATCGCCGGCATGCCGAGCAGCGTCAGCGCGCCGAAGGAGATGAAGGTCCCGCCCCCGGCGACGGCATTGATGGCGCCGGACAAAAAGCCTGCCAGGAACAGCAGGGCGATGGACAGGAGTGTCATGAGAAGGCCTTCGGACTTATCGCGGGCAGCCGGCGCTCCGTCCGACGCCCGAGCCATAAGCGAGGCTTTCCGGCTTCACAAGGCGCGGGCGCTTTCTCAGGCCTTTTGCGGGCGCGCCATCTCGACAATCCCGCCCGTCCGGTGTATGGCACCCCCGTTCCTCAGAATAACTTGACCGTACCAGACGGCCATGACCGGCGGAGCCGGCATGAAACGAAGAGAGGCTCGCGCCATGGATATCATTTCGGAACTGAACGCTGCCGAAGTCGCCCGCATCGAGGCGGCCCGGACCTTCCCCACCTTCTCCCCAGGCGACACGCTGCGCGTCAACGTGCGCGTCACCGAAGGCACCCGCACCCGCGTGCAGGCCTATGAGGGCGTCTGCATCGCCCGCTCCGGCGCCGGCATCCAGGAAAACTTCACCGTCCGCAAGATCTCGTATGGCGAGGGCGTCGAGCGCGTCTTCCCGATGTACTCGCCGATGGTCGAAGGCGTCGAAGTCGTGCGACGCGGCCGCGTCCGGCGCGCCAAGCTCTATTACCTGCGCGATCGCCGCGGCAAGTCGGCCCGTATCGTCGAGGCCACCAATGCCCGCGCCCGCAAGCTGAACGACGACGCCCGCCAGGTCGTCGTGAGCGAGAAGGCCAAGGCCGAGGCGACCAAGGCCGCCGCCAAGCAGGCCGCCGCCGACGCCAAGGCTGCCGAGCCCGCCGCCGAATAAGGCCGAGTCTGACGTCATGATTGAAAGGCGGCTTTCGGGCCGCCTTTTTTGTGCCCGGATTTCGGCCGGAAAGGCGGGGAGCAAAGCGATGGACGACTTCGAAAAGGCCAACCTCGCCAACTGGGACGAGCGCGCCGCGCTGCACGCGACCGACACGACCGGTTCCTATCGCATCGCAAAAGTGCTGGCCGGCGGCTCCAGCCTGCATGCGATCGAGGAGAGCGAGATCGGTGACATCGCCGGCCGCGACATCGTCCATCTGCAATGCCATATCGGCCTCGATACGCTGTCGCTAAAACATCTCGGCGCGGGAACGGTGACCGGCCTCGACTTCTCCCCGGTGGCGCTCGCCGCCGCCCGCGATTTTGCCGCGAGAGCCGGCACCGAGGCGCGCTTCGTCGAGGGCTCGCTCTTTGATGCGCCGGATGCCCTCGGCGAGACCTACGACATCGCCTTCGTCAGCTGGGGCGCAATCAACTGGCTCAGGGATATCGATGCCTGGGGCCGCGTCGTCGCCGCGCTGCTGCGGCCCGGCGGACGGCTCTATCTCCTCGAAGGCCATCCCGTGATGAACCAGATGGTGCTCGAGGACGCGCAGCTCGTCGCCCGCTATGGCTGGCGCACCCCGCCGGAGGACCCACTCGTCTTCGACGAGACGACAACCTACACCGGCGACGCCAGGCTGATGGCCAATACCCGCAATTACGAATGGCTGCATCCGATCAGCGCCGTGGTGGGATCCCTGCTGGGAGCCGGCCTCCGGCTCGACTTCCTGCACGAGCATGAGCGGCTTGCCTGGCGCGCCTTCCCCGGCATGGTGGAGGTCGGCGAAGATCTGTTCGCGCTCCCCGACGGGGTCACGAAAATCCCGCTGGCCTTTTCGCTGCAGGCGACAAAGCCGGCTTGACGCGCCGCGTTCATAAGCCGGCTTGTTAATTGGCGACTTGCCTCGCCGGCATCGTCGGCGGCGCGAAGACGATGAACGGCGTCGTCGGTTCCTGCCCCGGCGGCACGTAGGCGGGGGCCGCTTGGCCGGGCTCTCCCAGCGACTTCACGTAGAGATAGAAGGAGCGCAACTCCGTCTCCGTCATTTCGTGCAGATTGAACCAGGGCATGGGCGGGCGGGTCTCGAGAGTCCTGGCATGCGCCACCCAGTCGGCTTCGCTCATCGCCGCGACGACCAGGCGAAGGTTGGCGGGATAGGTGGTGCCCCAGGGGCCGCGGAAGCCGACGGTGTCGCCCGTCAACGCGAGCTTCGGATCGAGAACGCCGCCCGACTGCGGATAGCCCGGCGTATGGCAGTCATTGCAACCGGAGACGATGGCCACGTGCCGGCCGAGATCGGCGCTGGCTTCCTGTGCCGCGCAGACCGCAGGCGCGCAAAGGGATGACACGCAGGTGACGATAGACAGTAGAGACATGCGTGCCATCAAAGCCCCCTCTGAAGAACAGCAGGGGGAGAATGCCATCGCGCTGATACCGTGTCACTCGGGAGAGTGTTCCCGACGCCATCTTCCGTAAGGAAAATAGAGAAATGGCAAACGAAAAAAGGCGCCCCTTCTACCGAAGGGACGCCCCAACTCTTGCGAAGCTACGCGATGGCAGCCGCAAGTCTTTGCATCAGCGCGATTTTTTATAGAGCTTCGAAGCGATTTCGAACATTTCCTCCGGCGCATAGTCGGGGGTGAAAGCCGAGGGGACGCCGGTCAGCTGGTGGATCTTGCCGCCGTCCGGATGGCCTTCGACGACTTGCAGCTCGCCTGGCGGATCGTTCGGCAGGGCGACCTCGCCATTGCCCCAGATGCCGGCCATTTCCTTGTAGTCGTTCGGGCTGAACGTATAGAGCCGGCGATGCGAGCCCTCGTCGAGGTACTTCTGGCATTCCGGGATCTTCGACAGGTCGATGTTCGGGGTGGGGAGAAAGTCCTTGATCTTCACGCCGGTGATCTTTTCCAGCGCCAAAGCATAGGCATGGGCGTGGACGGAGCCGCGCACCAGGAGGTAGCCGCAGACTTCGCGGCCCGTCGGGTCGGTCAGCGTCTCGTAGACCCGGAGCTTGTGCAGGCGGGCGCCGCATTCTAGGTGGAAATTGTGCAGGAGGTCGACGACGACATTGCCGGTGGTGGTGATGAAGTCGTTGTTCCAGGACTGGCCGTTGGAATTCACCGGCATCGCGCCGCCGCCGCCGGCGAGGAAGGCCGCGGCGAGGCGGATGTCCTTCATGTCCTCGAAGGGCGCGCCGGAAATGTCGCCGCCATCGCCCTTGTCACCGTCCTTCTTGTCCGGGCCGTTGTTCAGCATGGCGACGCCGTTCGAGACGAGCTCGACATGGCCGAGTTCTTCAGCGGTAATCGAGGCGACGAGGCTGTAGAACGGCTTCAGCTTCTCCTTGGACCGGAAGTTGAAGCTCTGGAACATGTAGTTGCCGAGCGTGGACATCTCGCCATACTTTCCGCCGAGCAGCTCCTGCAGCGCGGCGGCGGCGTTCGGATCCGCCCGCTTCGGCGCAGGCAGCTCGGCCTGTAGCTTGTCGATTCGCATGAACATGGGTCGGCTCCGGTTGGGGGACTCACGAAGACAAGCCGGCCCGCTTCGCGACGTTCCTCGCTATGCACGGTCCCGGCTACTCATGGCCGGGCCCGACCGGGAAAATCGAGTGTTAACAGAAGGCTACCAAGGCCGGGATATTGCGTCCCGGGCAAGGATCTCAGGCCGCCGCCGCGGGCGGGTGGCTGATTGCGGGGACCGCCGGCGGTGCGCTCGGACCAGGCGCCGCCGCGCGAAAGGGCCGGACGGCCATTCCTCCATTGAAAGCCGGGGGCCGGGCTGTTATTTTCTCCCGATGCATCCGACCCGCGCCATCACTGCCCGCCTGCCGACGACGCTGGGATTTTCCCCGCTCGACGACCGGACGCGGCTGCCCGGGCGGTTCTTCTACCGGTTGATCCAGGGCACCGGCCTCCTCGGCTGAACGACGCGCCGCCTGTTCGGCCGCGCGACAGCCTCCGCCCCATCCCCGATCCCGGATATGCCGGCTGCCAGGACACGATCCATGACCTCTTCCTACCCCCGCACGCTCTACGACAAGATCTGGGACGACCATCTGGTCGACGAGCGCGATGGCGGCGCCCTGATGTATATCGACCGCCATCTCGTCCACGAGGTGACGAGCCCCCAGGCCTTCGAGGGCCTGCGCGTTGCCGGCCGCAAGGTGCGCCATCCCGAGAAGACGCTCGCCGTCGTCGACCACAACGTCTCGACCGCGCCCGACCGCGCGCTCGGCATCAAGAATCCGGAAAGCCGGCTGCAGGTCGAGACGCTGGCGAAGAACGCCGCCGATTTCGGCATCGAGTATTTCGACCAGGCCGACCGGCGCCAGGGCATCGTCCACATCATCGGCCCGGAGCAGGGTTTTACCCTGCCCGGCATGACCATCGTCTGCGGCGACAGCCACACCTCGACGCACGGCGCCTTTGGCGCGCTGGCGCACGGCATCGGCACGTCCGAGGTCGAGCATGTGCTGGCGACCCAGACGCTGATCCAGGCGAAGGCCAAGAACATGCTGGTCGAGGTGAACGGCGCGCTGCCCCCCGGCGTCACCGCCAAGGACATCATCCTCGCCATCATCGGCGAGATCGGCACCGCGGGCGGCACCGGCTACGTCATCGAATATGCCGGCGAGGCGATCCGGGCGCTGTCGATGGAAGGCCGGATGACCATCTGCAACATGTCGATCGAGGCGGGCGCCCGCGCCGGCCTGATCGCGCCGGATGAGACGACCTTCGCCTATGTCGAGGGTCGCCCGCGCGCGCCGAAGGGCGAGAATTTCGCCAAAGCGCTGGCCTATTGGCGGACGCTCCAGTCGGACGAGGGCGCGCATTTCGACCGCGTCGTGCGGCTCGACGCCGCCGCCCTGCCGCCGATCGTCTCCTGGGGCTCCTCGCCCGAGGATGTCGTCGCCGTCGACGGCGTCGTGCCCGATCCCGCCGTCATCGAGGACGAGAACAAGCGCGCCTCCAAGCAGCGGGCGCTGGACTATATGGGCCTCGTGCCGGGCACGAAGATGACCGACATCGCCGTCGACCGCGTCTTCATCGGCTCCTGCACAAACGGCCGCATCGAGGATCTCCGGGCCGTCGCCAAGATCGTCGAAGGCAGGACCGTGGCTGGCTCGGTCTCGGCAATGATCGTCCCCGGCTCCGGTCTCGTGAAGGGCCAGGCGGAGGCGGAGGGCCTCGACAAGATCTTCATCGCCGCCGGCTTCGACTGGCGCGAGCCCGGCTGCTCCATGTGCCTTGGGATGAACGAGGACCGCCTCGCCCCTGAGGAGCGCTGCGCCTCGACCTCGAACCGCAATTTCGAGGGCCGCCAGGGTTTCAAGGGCCGCACGCACCTGGTGTCGCCGGCGATGGCGGCGGCGGCGGCGATCGCCGGGCGCTTCGTCGATGTCAGGGAGTGGCAGTAAGGGTTAAGCCGGGCTCGGCGCCATTCTTCTCCCCTCCGGGGAGAAGGTGGCCCGAAGGGCCGGATGAGGGGCCTGCGTTTCCGGACTGGCCGCTCCCCTCTCTGGCCTGCCGGCCATCTCCCCCCGGCGGGGTGAGAAACGCGCGTTGGGTATCGTGCCCAGCCTTGACCCCCACCCCGTTCCGCGCGACATCCCCTGCCATGGAACCGGTCCCGCAGCCCGATATCGACATCCAGCTCCTTCGCCTGAAGGACGCGCGCGATCTGGCGCCGCTGCTCGCCGCCTATAACCAGGCGGTGTTCCGCGGCGCGCCGGGGGCGCCGGACAAGGTCTATGCCGAACAGTTGCTGCAGGATCGCACCGCCGAAATCCTCGGCGCGCGGCTCGACGGCAAGCTCGTCGGCTTCCTCATCTTCTACGACCTGCCCGATCCCTGGACCGGCATGCGCTCGGGGCTCGCCGATCACATTTTTGTCGAGCACTCGCAGCGTCGCAAGGGCATCGCCCGGGCGATGGTCGATCTCCTCGCCGACGAATCGGACGCGCGCGGCTGGTCGAAGCTCGTGCTGCACGCGCCGCGCAACCCGGAAAACGGCAGCCAGCTCTACCAGCGCATCGCCGAGCCGGCCGACTGGGAGAGCTACGTGATTCGCTTCATCGACCGCTGATGCGGTCGGCCTTCGCCGCCCCGGGCTGCGCTGGACACTCTGTCCGGCCGGGCCGCATCCCGGCGGCAGAGGCGGACGGGGCAAAGCGTCGCGCTAATCGATTAGGCGCCTGCCGACACGGCCCTTCCTTAGAATGGGTCTTGCTTTCGCAGGTGCGATACGCCTTTTACGTCAGGCAGCGCCCGATGCCCCCGCTGTTGCCAGCGACGCGGAACCGGGGGCACGACAGGGACAGGAGGCACCGTTGTCCGAGCTGAAATCCGCGCGGCCGCTATCGCCGCATCTTTCGATCTACCGATTCCGCCCGACCATGGCGATGTCCATCCTGCACCGGATCACCGGCTCGGCGCTCTATGTCGGCACCCTGCTGGTCGTCTGGTGGCTCGTCGCCGCGGCCAGCGGCCCGGAAGCCTTCGCCACCGCCTCCTGGTTCTTCGGCTCGATCCTCGGCCGGTTCATCCTCTTCGGCTACAGCTGGGCGCTCCTGCACCACATGTGCGGCGGCATCCGCCATTTCATCTGGGACACCGGGCACGGTCTCGACAAGGAGACCTCGACCAGACTGGCCCTGGCGACGCTCGCCGGCTCCCTGATCCTCACCACGATCCTGTGGATCGTGGTCGTCATCGTCTAGGAGGCTATGATGAAAATGCGCACCGATCTCGGCCGCGTCCGCGGCCTCGGCTCCGCTAAGGAAGGCACCGGCCATTTCTGGCTGCAGCGCCTTACCGGCATCGCCAACTTGGTCCTCATCACCGCCTTCGTCATCCTTCTGATCGACCTGCACGACCAGACCTATGCCGATGTGCGCCTCGCCTTCGGCAATCCGCTGGTCGGGCTGATCATGGCGCTGGTGGTGATCTCCGTCGCCGTGCACATGCGGATCGGCATGCAGGTCATTCTCGAGGATTATATCCACGGACCGGCGCGACTGCCGCTGCAGATACTCAACACCTTCTTCGCGGTCCTTGTCGCCGGCGCCAGCCTGTTCGCGATCGCCAAACTGAGCTTTGGAGCCTGAGCCATGGCCGAGACCCACAAGAACGCGCCCGCGCCCGAGGGCCAGCCGCACCGCGGTAGTGCCGGCATCAACGGCAAGGCCTATGAATTCACCGACCACACTTTCGACGTCGTCGTCGTCGGTGCCGGCGGCGCGGGTCTGCGCGCGACGCTGGGTGCTGCCCAGGCCGGCCTGAAGACCGCCTGCATCACCAAGGTGTTTCCGACCCGCTCGCACACGGTCGCCGCCCAGGGTGGCGTCGCCGCCTCGCTCGGCAACATGGGCAAGGACGACTGGCGCTGGCACATGTACGACACCGTCAAGGGGTCGGACTGGCTGGGCGACCAGGACGCGATCGAATATCTCGTGCGCGAGGCCCCGGCCGCCGTCTACGAGCTCGAGCATTTCGGCGTGCCCTTCTCGCGTACCGAGGACGGCAAGATCTACCAGCGCCCGTTCGGCGGCATGACCACCGATTTCGGCAACGGCCCCGCCGCGCAGCGCACCTGCGCCGCCGCCGACCGCACCGGCCACGCCATCCTGCATACGCTCTACGGCCAGTCGCTGCGCCATTCCTCGGAATTCTTCATCGAGTATTTCGCCATCGACCTGATCATGGACGAGGAAGGCGCCTGCCGCGGCGTCGTGGCGCTCTGCCTCGACGACGGCACGCTGCACCGCTTCCGCGCCAAGAAGACGATCCTGGCCACCGGCGGCTACGGCCGCGCCTATTTCTCGGCGACCTCGGCGCACACCTGCACCGGCGACGGCAACGCCATGGTGCTGCGCGCCGGCCTGCCGCTGCAGGACATGGAGTTCGTGCAGTTCCACCCGACCGGCATCTACGGCGCTGGCTGCCTGATCACCGAGGGCGCGCGCGGCGAGGGCGGCTACCTCACCAATTCCGAGGGCGAGCGCTTCATGGAGCGCTATGCGCCGTCGGCCAAGGACCTGGCGTCCCGCGACGTCGTCTCCCGCGCCATGACGATGGAAATCCGCGACGGTCGCGGCGTCGGCAAGAAGAACGACCATATCTTCCTGCACCTCGACCATCTCGACCCGGCGATCCTGCACGAGCGCCTGCCGGGCATTTCGGAATCGGCGAAGATCTTTGCCGGCGTCGACGTGACCAAGGAGCCGATCCCGGTGCTGCCGACGGTGCACTACAACATGGGCGGCATCCCGACGAACTATCACGGCGAAGTGCTGACCAAGAAGGACGGCAATCCCGACACCGTCGTGCCCGGCCTGATGGCCGTCGGCGAGGCGGCCTGCGTCTCGGTGCACGGCGCCAACCGGCTCGGCTCGAACTCGCTGATCGATCTCGTCGTCTTCGGCCGTGCCGCGGGACTGCGCTGCATCGACACGGTGACCGTCGGCGAGGGCCATGCGCCGCTGCCGGCGGGTGCCGGCGAAAACTCGCTCGCACGCCTCGACCGCTTCCGCTACGCCAAAGGCTCGACCTCGACGGCGGAGCTGCGCGACCGCATGCAGCAGACCATGCAGTCCAACTGCGCCGTGTTCCGCACCGGCGAGGTGCTGGAAGAGGGCCACCAGAAGATCCACCAGGTCTGGCAGGCCTCCGACGACGTGAAGACCACCGATCGCTCGCTGATCTGGAACACCGATCTCGTCGAGACGCTGGAATACGACAACCTGATCGCCCAGGCGGTGGTGACGATGGATTCGGCCCTGGCCCGCCAGGAATCGCGCGGCGCGCATGCCCGCGAGGATTTCCCGGACCGCGACGACGCCAACTGGATGAAGCACACGCTGTCCTTCTGCGACGTGGCGGCGAAGACCGTCACGCTGGAGGACCGGCCGGTGCACACCTACACGCTGTCGAACGAGATCGAATACATCCAGCCGAAGAAGCGGGTGTACTGAACCCCTGCCGGGCGCCTCGGCGCCTGGCTTTGCCGCTGGCCGGTGCCGGGCGAAGTGCGACCGGCAGAAAGGGCTGCCGGCATCAAGACACGCTGCACGATCGCGGCGCGGCGCTCTCAGCCCGCCTGGCGCTCTTTGCCGGGCGGCACGAAACTCACGCGCACCTGCCGGCTGCCGCAGCGCGGACAGCGCATCAGCGTCTCCAGGCGGGCCAGCGGGCAGGCTCGGCCGCGCGTCCACAGCAGCGTCGGCATGTCGATGCGGTAGCGGTGGCGGCATTCGCGGATCGACTTCAGACCTTCACGATTGCCGTGGGCACAGGCGACCCACAGCGTCCATCCGAGATCATGCGCTTCACCCAGAGATTCGACCATGCCCGCTTATGGCGCGAGTCGCGTCGCAAGAACAAGACGTGAACGAACTCGGCTCGCCGGGATGTGAACGCGCCGGCGTTCGCGGGCGGCGCCCTGACGGAAAAGGCCCGAAAACCGGAATCGATTTTCGGGCCTTTGCATGAAGCAGGTGTGGAGAGCGTGGCTGGCCTTGTGCGGCAGCCCGCAAGACGCTTTAGCGCTGTGACTTCAGATAGTCCTTGCCGGCGCGCGTCGGGTGCCAGCGGGTGTCGAGGCGCTCGACGAAGCCGAGCTGGCGCAGGTCCGGGATCAGGCCGGTATCGGGGAGTTCGGCGGGAGCGCGGACGAGCTTCACGAGCAGAGCGCGGCTCTCTGCCGTCATACGGGGCAAAGCCATGGGACAAATCTTTCAAGGAGTTCCTGGGCTTCCTATAGCCCTGTACGGCCCCAAGTGCCAGCCTTGGCAGAACAACTCTTCCGCGGCACGGTGCCGCCGACTGTCGGAGCGGGCGCGATGTGCAATCTCTATTCTCTGACCAAGGGTCAGGCCGCGATCCTCGCCTTCACGCGGGCGATGCGGGATACGACCGGCAACCTCCCGGCGATGCCGGGGATCTTTCCGGACTATCTGGCACCCGTCGTGGCCACGCTCGGCGGCGAGCGGACGCTCGCGCTGATGCGCTGGGGCATGCCGGGGCCGCCGCAGTTCGGCGGCGCGCCGATCACCAATATCCGCAATACCCGCAGCCCTCACTGGCGCCGTTGGCTCGGGCCGCAGAGTCGCTGCCTGGTGCCGTTCACCTCGTTCTGCGAATACGAGGACACCAAGCCGAGGAAGACGCCGACCTGGTTTTCCGGCGATGCCGGGCGGCCGCTGATGGTCTTTGCCGGCCTGTGGACGGTCTGGCACGGCACGCGCGGGCCGAAATCGGCGCCGGTCGAGGGCGAGCACAAGCTGTTCGGCTTTTTGACCTCGGAGCCGAACGCGGTCGTCGGCGCCATCCATCCCAAGGCGATGCCGGTAATCCTGACGACGCCGGAGGAGATGGACGTCTGGCTGCGGGCCGAATGGAGCGAGGCCTCGGCCCTGCAGCGGCCGCTGCCCGATTCCCTGCTGGAGATCGTCGCGCGCGGCGAAAAGCAGGACGGCGAAGGATGAGGATCAGTTTCGGGCGATGACCCGGAGCGAGGGCTGCGGCGGCGGTCCGGTGACGCCGGCATCGGCGACGACCTGATTGCGGCCGCCGATCTTGGCGCGGTACAGCGCCCGGTCGGCATCGTCGAGGAGGTCGCCGGGCGCCTGCCGCGGTTGCTTCCAATCCTCCGTCGCCGCGCCGATGCTCACCGTCACGACGGCGGTCACCGTCGAGGTCGCGTGCTGGATGGCGAGCTCCACCACCGACTGGCGGATGGTTTCGGCGATCTCTGCGGCGCGGACCTTCGAGGTGTCGGGAAGGACCACCGCAATCTCCTCGCCGCCATAGCGGATCACGCGATGGCTCTCGCCGCTGACGCAGTCCTGCACGGCCAGCGAGACGAGTTGCAGGCAGGTGTCGCCGGTCTGGTGGCCGTAGGTGTCGTTGAACAGCTTGAAACAGTCGACATCGATCATCAGCAGCGACAGCGGAAGCCGCGCCTCGCGGCATCGCGACCAGGCGTGCGGCAAGGTCTCGTTGAAATCGCGTCGGTTGAGCAGGCCGGTCAGGGCGTCGGTCCGCGACAACTCGACCAGTCCCGCCTCGATCACCTGCCGACGTTCGGCCTGCTTGGCCAGGCGCAGTCCGACCCCGACGACGACGGCCAGGAGGAGCAGCACGATCGGCAGGCGCGTCACCAATTCCGTATGCCAGGGCGCCAGCACCGCCTTCGTCGGCAGGGTGAAAACCACGACCATCGGCTGGCCGGCGACCGCGGCGAAGGCCTGTAGTCGATCGGCGCCGGTGATCGGCGACGGCTGCTGCAGGCTGCCGGAGGTCTCGCCGCGCCACAGGGCCCGCAGGATCGGCGATTCCGGCACCTTCGCGCCGATGATGTCCTCGACATAGGGGTAGCGCGACAAGGTGATGCCGTCGCTGGTGAGGAGGGCGGCATGCCCGTCCATGCTGCCGGAGAAGGTCGCGTAGAAGTCGGAAAAGTAGGACGAGTCGATCGTCGCGGTGAGCATGCCGCCGAACTCGCCGTCTGGCTTGGTGACCCGGTGTCCCGCGACGATCTGCCAACGTCCGGCAGCCTCGTCGTGGACCGGGGCGCCGACGACCAGCCGCGATCCGGTGCCCTCGCGGAGCGTCCGGAAGAGGTCGGTGCGCGAGGCGTTGGTGACGGCCGCCGATCGGGAAGAGGTCGCCAGCAGCCAGCCGGACTCCTCGAAATAGGCCAGCGAGCGGATGCGCGGCACGCGCAACAGGAGCTCGGCCATGTCCTTCTCGATGGCGAGCCGCTCGGAGCGGGTGGGGGTCTCGTCGCCGAGCAGGCGGGACAGCGAGATCAGAGCGAGATCGGCCATCTGGAACGTGTCGCTGGCCTGCTGCGCCAGCGACTTGGCCTGGGTCCGCGCCTGGCTGCCGGCGCTCTGCAACACCTGGAACCGGGAGTTCCGTTCCACCCAGATCGCGCTGGCCACGATCAACAGGACCCCGAGGGCCGTGCAGACGCGCAACCAGAAAGACAGCTGCCGAGGTCCTGTGCTCCGGGGTGGCCGCGTCACCGAAATTTCCTGTCTGGCTGATCGTTGATGCACCTTAAGGGATGGGTGTTACCAATTGGTTCGCCCGGAACGGCCGGCCCGCCTGCAAACCCTTTGCCACAGGCGGTTGAGACGGGACTCGGCCAGACGCGTCGCCCGGAAGTGGTATGGTGAGCGAACCAGGAAAACCACGCGCAGAAGGTATAATATCCAGTGAACAATTAAGGCTGCGGCCCACCTGCGCCGTCCGGGGTGAGAGGCGCATCTCGCCTTGGCGGCTCGCGGACGCTAGGTTGCCGCCGGGACACCGACAAACGGCCCTGCAAAAGGGCAGGATTCCTTGGGAGAATGAATTTCATGCAGAGCATCATCCGTACGAGCCTTTCGGCGCTCGTCGTCGCCGGGCTCATGACCGCCTCGGCCCTGGCGCAATCCGGCGGCACGGGAACGGCGCCGGCGGCGCCGGCAACGACCGAAAAACAGTTCCCGCTGCCGCGGGCCGGCGACAAGGCGACGCAGATCGAGCTCATTACCGGCCTGTGCGGCATCCAGATGAAGCAGATGTCGGAGCCCGCCTGCCATTGCCTGGCGGAGCAGACGCTCACCGGCCTTTCCGATCCGCAGCGCGATTACCTCATCGCCACCGTCGTCTCGCCGCCGGTCGCCGACCGCATGCTGGCCGACAACCGCGTCGGCAAGGTCGACCAGGAAGCCATCTTCGCCTTCCTCACCGTGACGTCGGATGCCTGCGCCACCGGCACGTTCGTCGCCGGCAAGGCCGCGCCGACTGCACCTGGAATGCCGGCGCCCACGGCGCCCGCGCCCGCGACTGCGCCGGCCACGCCCGTCAAGCCGGCCCCGTAGGCCGGTCGACGCCGCGGCCCCTGGCCGCGGCTCACTTTCCGGGCGGGCCGGCACTGTGCGTCGGCCCGCCCGGGCGTTTCAATCGTTTCGCAACTGCGTTTTGGCAAAGCCCCTTTGCGGCAAGGGGTGCGGCGGATTCGTCGCTGGCCTTTTGCGGCGCACGCTTCTATGTTTCGACCGATTCCAAACAGGCACCGGATAATTTCCATGGTCGAGCTGACGCTTCCGAAGAATTCGCGGATCTCCAAGGGCAAGGTCTGGCCGAAGCCCGCGAACTCCAAAAACGTCCGCGAATTCGGCATCTACCGCTGGTCGCCCGACGATGGCGAGAACCCGCGGCTCGACACTTTCTATGTCGACATGGACGATTGCGGGCCGATGGTCCTCGACGCGCTGCTCTGGATCAAGAACAAGGTCGACGCCACGCTGACGCTGCGCCGCTCGTGCCGCGAGGGCATCTGCGGCTCCTGCGCGATGAACATCGACGGCTCGAACACGCTGGCCTGCACCAAGGGCATGGACGAGGTGCAGGGGGCGATCAAGGTCTACCCGCTGCCGCACATGCCGGTGATCAAGGATCTCGTGCCGGATCTCTCCGTGCCCTACGCCCAGCTGCGCTCGATCGAGCCCTGGCTGCAGACCGAGACGCCCGAGCCGCAGACGGAGTGGAAGCAGAGCCACGAGGACCGTGCCAAGCTCGACGGCCTCTACGAATGCATCCTGTGCTTCTGCTGCCAGACCTCGTGCCCGTCCTACTGGTGGAACGGCGAGCGCTATCTCGGCCCGGCCGTACTGCTGCAGGCCTATCGCTGGCTGATCGATTCGCGCGACGAGGCGACCGGCGCGAGGCTCGACGAGCTGGAAGATCCGTTCCGCCTCTACCGCTGCCACACCATCATGAACTGCACGCAGTCCTGCCCGAAGGGGCTGAACCCGGCCAAGGCGATCGCCGAGATCAAGAAGATGATGGTCGAGCGCCGCGTCTGACGGGCGGTCGGCGTTTCCGGACGGGACGGGGGGCGTCATCACGCCGCGTTCACGGAACCGCATACGGTGTTCGCGGTTCTAGCTCACGAGAATAGCGGCGCGGCGACGCTGCGCCTCTTCCCGTCAGCGAAAGGACGCCCCCATGGCAAAGCCTGCCACCGTGAAGCTTCATCCGAGCAAGAATCCCCAGAAGGAAAATGTCCGCGGCGCCATGGTGGCCCTGCTGCAGAAGCATCTGGGGACGGCGATCGACCTGTCCTATCAGTGCAAACAGGCGCACTGGAACGTCAAGGGCATGAACTTCATCGCCGTGCACAAGCTCTTCGACGAGCTGCACGAGGCGACCGAGGCCTTTGTAGACCTGATCGCCGAGCGGCTGACGGGCATGGGCGGCCAGGCGCAGGGAACGGTCCAGGCAGCCGCCGCCAACACCGTGCTCGAGGCCTATCCGCTCGACATCGTGAAGTCTGAGGATCACCTGCGCCGCCTCTCCGACTCCTATTCCGCCTGGGGCAAGGCGCTGATCGAGGGCATCGAGGAAGCCGACGAGGCCGGCGACGATCTGACCGCCGATCTCCTCACCGAGGTCGGTCGCGGCATCAGCACCGGCTTGTATTTCCTGGAAAGCCATTTCCAGGTCGAGGATGCCGGTCATTCGACCTGAGCCGTAGGGCCGTTTAGTGTGGATGGGGCGGCGCGAAAGCGCCGCCTTTTTCATGTCGGGGACGGAGTGACGGACATGGGGGAGCTTTTGGCGATACCCCGCACGTACACAGGCACGTCGGCTGCGACTGGAATGGTCGCCTCGTCGCGCGTGCGTCCTGGTGCCGGCCGATGACCCGCGTCGTTCTCGCCGGTTGCGGTCACGCCCATCTCGAGGTCTTGCGCTCCGCGCACGCCTTTGCGGCGGCCGGCGCGGAACTGGTGCTGATCGATCCCGGGCGCTTCTGGTATTCGGGCCGCGGCAGCGGCGTGCTCGGCGGGCGCTTTGCGGAAGAGGATGCAGTGATCGATCCGGACCGCCTGGCTGCGGCCTGCGGCGTCCGGTTGCTGGCCGACCGGGTGGTGGGGCTCGACCGGGCGGCCTCGCGGGTCCTCTTGGCCTCCGGCGAAACCCTCGGCTTCGATCTCCTGTCCCTCAACATCGGCAGCACGGTGCATGCGCCCGCGGGCCTCGAGGCGGGGCAAGGCGCCAAGCCGATCGCCCAACTGGCGGATCTGCGCCGGACGCTCCTGGCCGCTGGCGCGCCGATCCGCGTCGCCGTGCTCGGCGGCGGCGCGACGGGCTGCGAGCTGGCCGGTAACCTCCTGCATCTCGGCCGCGCGGCCCGCCATCCGATCGCGGTGACGCTGGTCGGCCAGTCGCCGACCCTCGTGCCGACTGCCCCGGCGGGCCTGCAGGCCGCCGCACTGGACAGCCTGACGCGGCGCGGCGCAGTCGTGCATCTCGGCCAGTCCGTCGCCTCGGCGGGGCAGGGCGTGCTGCGCCTCACGTCCGGGGCTGCCGTGCCCTACGACCATCTCGTCCTGGCGACAGGCCTCGTGGCCCAGCCGGCGATCCAACGCCTCGGCCTCTCGGCCCGCGAAGCCGGCCTCCGCGTCCAGGCGACGCTGCAATCGGTAGATGATGTCAGGATTTTTGCGGCCGGCGACTGCGCCGCGATCGAGGGCCACAACCTGGCGAAACTCGGCGTCTACGGCGTGCGCGCCGCGCCCGTGCTCGCGCGCAATATCCTCGCCATGCTGGCCGGAACGCCGCTCGAGGCCTACCGGCCGCAGAAACACGCGCTGTCGATCCTCGACCTCGCCGACGGACGCGGTCTGGCCATGCGCGCCGGCTTTTGGCACGGCGGCCGGGCGGCGCTGGGGCTGAAGCACTTTCTCGACCAGCGCTTTCTCGATCGGTACCAGAGGCTCTACGCCGGCCGCTGAGCGGTGGTTGGGCTGTCGGAGAAGCAACAAAAAAGGCGACCGTCGCCGGCCGCCTCCCTGTTTTCGGTCTGTGCCGGCCGGCCCCATGCGGGGCCGACGAGGCCGGCTCAGGCGATGGTCTGGCCGGACTTCTTCCAGTCGGACATGAAGTTTTCCAGGCCCTTGTCGGTCAGCGGGTGCTTGACCAGGGCGCGGAGCGTCGAGGTCGGCACGGTGGCGACGTCGGCGCCGATCAGCGCGGCTTCGCGGACATGGTTGAGGGTGCGGATCGAGGCGGCGAGGATCTGCGTCTCGAAATCATAGTTGTCGAAGATGCGCCGGATGTCGGCGATCAGCTCCATGCCGTTGATGTTGATGTCGTCGAGCCGGCCGATGAACGGCGAGACGTAGGTCGCGCCGGCCTTGGCGGCCAAGAGCGCCTGCGTCGCCGAGAAGCAGAGCGTGACGTTGGTCTCAAAACCTTCGTCGGTCAGGTGCTTGCAGGCCTTCAGGCCGTCGAGCGTCAGCGGCAGCTTGATGCAGACATTGCTGGCGATGCCGGCAAGCAGCTTGCCCTCGCGGATCATCTCCTCGGCGGTGAGCGCCGTCACCTCGGCCGAGACGGGGCCGTCGACGGATTCGCAGATCTCGGCGATGACGTCCCGCATGGGACGGTTGGCCTTCAGGATCAGCGAGGGATTGGTGGTCACCCCGTCGATCAGGCCGGCCTCGTTCATTTCCCGGATTTCGCCGATATCGGCCGTGTCCACGAAGAATTTCATTGTTCAGCTCCCTTCGAGCAGCGCGGAACTCTCATCCGCCGCGTCGGCGTTCCCTTAGCAATCTTCAGGCGCGGGCGCTACACGGAGCGGGTGATGCCGCGGTCGATGCGGACGTCCCGTCCGTGATGGTGGTGAAACGCCCGGAGACCGGAAAGGTGACGAAGTCGCCGACTTCCCCGACACATTCGGGGCGTTTACGGGGATGCGGAGGGTCAAAGACGCCAAGGTTCGCCGCTGAGCCTGGCCGCTCGGCCGCGCCCTTGCCGGAGGATGAGAGGATCGCCACCTCGGAACCGTCGGCGGCCAGTCCGCGGGTGGCGCCCGCAGCGAATGCCGCCGATGATCGCCCTGTTCGGCGGGCCCATCCGTCCTTTGCCTCTGTTCCCCGATGGCCTCGGGTCGTAAGACCGGGGCTCGCCCAGAGTCTTCTCCCGCCGTCCACTTGCGGCAAGCCAGGTCCGACGTCATCCCGCTCATGCCCTCCGCCATCGGCCAACTCTTCGCTGTCCGGACCGTGCCCGTGCTGGTGCCGCTGCCGACGGAGCAGCCCTATTCCTATCTGGTGCCGGACGGCATGGAGGTGGTGCCGGGCTCGATCGTGCAGGTGCCGCTCGGGCCGCGGCAGGTCGCCGGCATCGTCTGGGACGCGGCAGAGGGCGGCGATTCGGTCGATCCGAAGAAGCTGCGCGCCATCACCCATGTCTTCGACTGCCCGCCGATCGATGCCGCCATGCGCCGCTTCATCGACTGGGTCGCCGACTACACGCTGTCGCCGCCCGGCCTCGTGGCGCGGATGGCGTTGCGCGCCCCCGTCGCCTTCGATCCCGAGCCCTGGATCGAGGGATTTGCGTCGACAGGCAGCCTGCCCGAGCGCATGACCGGCGCGCGCGAGCGCGTCATGGCGGTCGCGGCCGAGGCGCCCGCCTGGTCGCGCTCGGGCCTGGCGCATGCCGCAGGCGTCTCCGTCTCCGTGGTGGAAGGGCTGGTGAAGCTCGGCGCCTTCGCGCCGGTGCGCCTGCCGCCGCCGCCCGCCGTCGCCGAGCCGGACCTCCATTTCGGCCGCGCCGATCTCAACGAGGAGCAGGCCGAAGCGGCGCAGACGCTGGTCCAGGCTGTGGCGGCGGAGAGTTTCGCCGTCACGCTTCTCGAGGGCGTCACCGGCTCCGGCAAGACGGAGGTCTATTTCGAGGCCGTCGCCAAGGCGCTGGAGATGGGCAAGCAGGTGCTGATCCTCCTGCCAGAGATCGCCCTGACGCAGAGTTTTATCGACCGCTTCCACCAGCGCTTTGGCGCGCCGCCGGCGGAATGGCATTCCGACGTTTCGCCGCGCATGCGTGAAAAGGTCTGGCGGCAGGTGGCCGAGGGGCGGGTGAAGGTGGTGGCCGGGGCACGGTCCTCGCTGTTCCTGCCGTTCCAGAACCTCGGCCTCGTCGTCGTCGACGAGGAGCACGACCCCGCCTACAAGCAGGAGGAGCGGACCTTCTACCACGCCCGCGACATGGCCGTGGTGCGCGCCTCGATCGGCGGCTTTCCGGCGATCCTCGCCTCGGCCACGCCCTCGATCGAGAGCCGCGTCAACGCCTCGAGCCAGCGCTACGGCCATGTCCAGCTGGCCGCGCGCTTTCGCGACGCGGCGCTGCCGACGCTGACGCTGGTCGACATGCGGCGCCACCCGCCGGCGCGGGGCAAGTTCATCTCGCCGGTGCTGCTGACGGCGATCAACGAGACGGTCCAGCGCGGCGAACAGGCGCTGCTCTTTCTCAACCGGCGGGGCTATGCGCCGCTGACGCTCTGCCGCTCCTGCGGCCACCGCTTCCAGTGCCCGGACTGTTCCGCCTGGCTCGTCGACCATCGGTTGCGCGGCCAGTTGCAGTGCCACCACTGCGGCTTCAACCGGCCGAGGCCCGATTCCTGCCCGGAATGCGGCACGCTCGACCATCTCGTCGCCTGCGGCCCGGGGGTGGAGCGAATCGCCGAGGAAATGCTCGCCGCCTTCCCGGACGCCCGCACGATCCTCCTTTCCTCCGATCTCGCGGGGGGGCCGCGGCGGTTGCGACGCGAGCTCGACGCCATCGCGGGCGGAGAGGCGGACATCATCATCGGCACGCAGCTGGTGGCCAAGGGCCATCATTTCCCGCTGATGACGCTGGTCGGCGCGGTCGACGCCGATCTCGGCCTGTCGAACGGCGATCCGCGTGCCGCCGAGCGGACGTTCCAGCTGCTGCACCAGGTCACCGGCCGCGCCGGGCGCAGCGGCCGGGCGAGCCGCGGCCTGATCCAGACTTATCAGCCGGAGCATCCGGTCATGCAGGCGATCGCCTCGGGCGCCTCTGAACGCTTCTACGACCGCGAGATCGGCGAGCGCGAGCGCGCCGGTCTGCCGCCTTTCGGCCGGCTGGCCAGCATCATCATCTCGGCGGCGACGCGAAAGGAGGCGGAGGATCACGGCCGTGCCCTGCGCCGCGCCGCCGGGGAGGACGGCGAGATCGAGGTGCTGGGGCCGGCCGAGGCGCCGCTCGCCGTGCTGCGCGGCCGCTACCGCTTTCGCCTGCTCTGCCAGGGCGGACGGCGGGCGCCGCTGCAGGCCTTTCTGCGCGCCATGATCGCCGCCGCACCGCCGCCGCGCGGCTCGGTCCAGGTCCAGGTCGACATCGATCCGCAGAGTTTTCTCTAGCCGCGACAATTTGCGGCAAGCGCGTCCGCTCGACGAGGACGCGGACAGCCCGGGGCTTTACCGGGCTCCGCACGGGGTCTAGTCAGCGCCCCTACAGCGCTCGCCGACGAGGAACATGCCGATGGAATTCTCCCTGCCGCAGACCAATGCCGATACGCTGGCCTTCGCCGCGGCGGCAGTGACGGCGCTGATCGGCCTGTTCGCGCTGTTCATGCCGCGCCTCGCCCTCCGGGCCTTGCGGCTCACCGTGCAGCCGGACCGGCCGGACGCCGTGGCCGAGGCGCGCGCGACCATCGGCGGCTTCATGCTGGGCACGGCGGTGATGTCCCTGCTCCTGTTCGACCAGCCAATGGTCCAGATGGTGCTGGGCGCCGCCTGGCTGTTTTCCGCTTTCGGCCGCTTCGTCGCCATCCTCTCCGACCACGCCTCGACGGCCTATCACTGGCTGTTCCTGCTGCTTTCGCTGGTTCTCGCCGCCATGCCGCTGGCCGCCGCTTTCGGCCTGATCGCGGGCTGACGGGCCGGTCTTTGTGCAGCCGGTGCCGCCAACCGCTTGCCGGCTGCCGCAAAAACCGGCGAAACTCGCGCCAGCAAAGCCGTTCCGGCGTTGTCGATGGCAAACCGCTATGCTAGACGGTCCTTGCCTCCCGCATGTGATCGGCCTCAACTGAGATGGTCTGGCGGAAATAATCTAACGGTTTCAGATCTCTAAGGCGCTTTCGCTGCCGCGAATGGCCAACGGGCTGAACAATATGGAAGAGAAGCGGTCGTCCGTGGCAACATCATCCTCTCCCGTCTCGGGAGTCGCAGAACGCTACGCTCTGTCCCTCTTCGAGCTTGCTCGCGAGGAAGGCTCGATCGACACTGTCGAGTCCGAGCTGAACCAGTTCCAAGCTCTCATCGACGAGAATGCGGATTTCCGCCGTCTGGTCGAGAGCCCGGCTTTTACCTCGGCTGAGCAGCTGTCGGCCATGGCCGCCATCGTCTCGGCGGTCGGCGCCAGTGCGCTCACCGCCAATTTCCTGAAGGTCATTGCCACCAATCGCCGTCTGTTCGTGCTTCCCGGCATCGTCCGTAGCTTCCGCGCCAAGGCCGCGGAGCATCGCGGCGAGGTCGATGCCTCGGTGATCAGCGCCCATGCGCTCAGCGACACGCAGCGGCGTGAGCTGGCCGAGGCGCTGGGCCAGTTCGCCGGCAAGACAGTCACCATGCATGAGAGCGTCGATCCGTCCATTCTCGGAGGGCTGATCGTCAAGATCGGTTCGCGGCAGATCGATACCTCGCTTCGCACCAAACTCAATTCGCTTAAGCTTGCGCTGAAAGAGGTCGGCTGATGGACATCCGCGCCGCGGAAATTTCCGCAATCCTGAAAAACCAGATCAAGAACTTTGGCAACGAGGCGGAAGTCTCGGAAGTCGGCCAGGTTCTGTCGGTCGGCGACGGTATCGCCCGCGTCTACGGTCTCGACAATTGCCAGGCTGGCGAAATGGTCGAATTCCCCGGCGGCGTGCGCGGCATGGCCCTGAACCTCGAATCCGACAATGTCGGCGTCGTTCTGTTCGGCTCCGACCGTGACATCAAGGAAGGCGACATCGTCAAGCGCACCGGCGCGATCGTCGATGTGCCGGTCGGAATGGGCCTTCTCGGCCGCGTCGTCGACGGTCTCGGCAATCCGATCGACGGCAAAGGTCCGATCGAGCACACCGAGCGTCGCCGCGTCGACGTCAAAGCGCCCGGCATCATGCCGCGCAAGTCGGTGCATGAGCCGATGTCGACCGGCCTCAAGGCCATCGACGCGCTCATCCCGGTCGGCCGCGGCCAGCGCGAGCTGGTCATCGGCGATCGCCAGACCGGCAAGACCGCCATTCTCCTCGACACCTTCCTGAACCAGAAGTCGGGTCACGACACTGGTCCGGAGAAGGATCGCCTCTACTGCGTCTACGTCGCCATCGGCCAGAAGCGCTCGACGGTCGCGCAGTTCGTGCGCGTGCTCGAAGAGCGCGGCGCCATGCAGTACTCGATCGTCATCGCGGCGACCGCCTCCGATCCGGCCCCGATGCAGTACATCGCGCCCTTCGCCGGCTGCGCCATGGGCGAGTATTTCCGCGACAACGGCATGCATGCCGTGATCGGCTATGACGATCTGTCCAAGCAGGCCGTTGCCTACCGCCAGATGTCGCTGCTGCTGCGCCGTCCGCCGGGCCGCGAAGCCTATCCGGGCGACGTGTTCTACCTGCACTCGCGTCTTCTCGAGCGCGCCGCCAAGCTGAACGAGGCCAATGGAGCGGGCTCGCTGACGGCCCTGCCGGTCATCGAGACGCAGGCGAACGACGTGTCCGCCTACATCCCGACCAACGTGATCTCGATCACCGACGGCCAGATCTTCCTCGAGACCAACCTGTTCTACCAGGGCATCCGCCCGGCGGTGAACGTCGGCCTCTCCGTCTCCCGCGTCGGTTCCTCCGCGCAGATTAAGGCGATGAAGCAGGTTGCCGGCTCGATCAAGGGCGAGCTCGCGCAGTACCGCGAAATGGCGGCCTTCGCGCAGTTCGGTTCCGACCTCGACGCCTCGACCCAGCGCCTCCTCAACCGCGGCGCACGCCTGACCGAACTCCTGAAGCAGCCGCAGTTCGCGCCGCTGAAGACGGAAGAGCAGGTCGTCGTGATCTTCGCGGGCACGCAGGGCTATCTCGACAAGCTGAAGGTCTCCGACGTCGGCCCGTTCGAACAGGGTCTGCTGGCTTCCATGCGCGGCGAGAACAAGGCGATCCTCGACGCCATCCGCGACGACAAGCAGATCACCGACGACACCCGCACCAAGCTGAAGTCGGCGCTCGACCAGTTCGCCAAAAGCTTCGCCTGAGGCGATAAAGAAAAAGCGGGAGACAGTTCCGGACCATGGCTTCGCTCAAGGATCTGCGAAATCGCATCGCCTCCGTCAAGGCAACGCAGAAGATCACCAAGGCCATGCAGATGGTCGCGGCGGCGAAGCTTCGTCGCGCCCAGGAGGCCGCCGAGGCTGCCCGCCCCTATTCGGAGCGGATGACCGCGGTGCTCGCCAACATCGCCAGTGCGATGGAAGGTGACGCGCCGCTGCTGATGACCGGGACCGGCAAGGAGGACACGCACCTCCTCGTCGTCTTCGCGTCGGACCGGGGCCTGGCCGGCGGCTTCAATGCCCAGATCGTCCGGCTCGTGCGCCAGCACGCTCGCGAGCTGGAGAGCCAGGGCAAGACGGTGAAGATCCTGTCGGTCGGCAAGAAGGGTTTTGACGCGATGCGTCGCGACCTCGGCAGCCGCATCATCGACCGGATCGAACTGCGCGACGTGAAGCAGATTGGCTTCGCGAACGCGGACGCCATCGGCGAAAAGGTCATGGGCCTGTTCGAGGCCGGCGAGTTCGACGTCTGCACGATCTTCTTCTCGGAGTTCCAGAACGTCATCAGCCAGGTGCCGACCGCCAAGCGCATCATCCCGGCGGCCGTCGAGGCCGAGGCCGAGGCGACCACTGTCAGCGGCGGTGTCTACGAGTACGAGCCGGATCCGGCCGCCATTCTCGCCGACCTCATGCCGCGCAACATCAAGGTCCAGATTTTCCGGGCTCTCCTGGAAAATGCCGCCTCCGAGCAGGGCGCGCGGATGACCGCCATGGACAACGCCACGCGCAATGCCGGCGACATGATCAAGGCCCTGACCCTCGTCTACAACCGTCAGCGGCAGGCCAAGATCACGACCGAACTGATCGAAATCATCGCGGGCGCCGAAGCGCTCTGACGACCCTTTATTGAAGAAGGAGGCCGGATATGGCTGACATCAATGGACAGGCGACCGGCCGCGTCGCACAGGTCATCGGCGCCGTCGTCGACGTCTCGTTCGACGGACCGCTCCCGGCGATCCTGAACGCGCTGGAGACCACCAACAACGGCAACCGGCTCGTGCTCGAGGTCGCGCAGCACCTCGGCGAGAACACCGTGCGCACCATCGCCATGGATCTGACCGAAGGCCTCGTGCGCGGTCAGCCCGTGATCGACACCGGCGAGCCGATCCAGGTTCCCGTCGGCGACGGCACGCTCGGCCGCATCATGAACGTCATCGGCGAGCCGATCGACGACGTCGGCCCGATCGCCTTCTCGCAGAAGCGCGGCATCCACCAGCCGGCGCCTCCCTATATCGACCAGTCCCCGGAGAGCCAGATCCTGGTCACCGGCATCAAGGTCATCGACCTGCTCGCGCCCTACGCGCGCGGCGGCAAGATCGGCCTGTTCGGCGGCGCCGGCGTCGGCAAGACCGTTCTGATCCAGGAACTGATCAACAACATCGCCCGCGCCCACGGCGGCTACTCGGTGTTCGCCGGCGTCGGCGAGCGCACCCGCGAGGGCAACGATCTCTACTACGAGATGATCGAGTCCGGCGTGAACAAGGACCCGCACGAGAACGGCGGCTCCACCGAGGGCTCCAAGGCCGCGCTGGTCTACGGCCAGATGAACGAGCCGCCAGGCGCCCGCGCCCGCGTCGCGCTGACCGGCCTCACCATCGCCGAGCATTTCCGCGACCAGGGCCAGGACGTTCTGTTCTTCGTCGACAACATCTTCCGCTTCACGCAGGCGGGCTCAGAAGTGTCCGCGCTGCTCGGCCGCATCCCGTCCGCGGTGGGCTACCAGCCGACGCTGGCCACCGACATGGGCCAGATGCAGGAGCGCATCACCACGACCACCAAGGGCTCGATCACCTCGGTGCAGGCGATTTACGTGCCCGCCGACGATCTGACCGATCCGGCGCCGGCGACCTCGTTCGCGCATCTCGATGCGACGACCGTTCTGTCGCGCGCGATCTCGGAGAAGGGCATCTACCCGGCCGTGGATCCGCTCGACTCGACCTCGCGCATGCTGTCGCCGATGATTCTCGGCGAAGAGCACTACAGCGTTGCCCGTCAGGTGCAGGAGACGCTGCAGCGCTACAAGTCGCTGCAGGACATCATCGCCATTCTCGGCATGGACGAGCTGTCGGAAGAGGACAAGCTGACGGTGGCGCGTGCCCGCAAGGTCGAGCGCTTCCTCTCGCAGCCCTTCTTCGTCGCGCAGATCTTCACCGGCGCGCCGGGCCAGCTGGTGCCGCTGGAAGACACGATCAAGAGCTTCAAGGGCCTGGTCAACGGCGAGTACGATCACCTGCCGGAAGCCGCGTTCTACATGGTCGGCTCGATCGAGATGGCCGTCGAGAAGGCGAAGAAGCTCGCCGCCGACGCCGCCTGACGATGACGGCGGGGCTCAGCATCGAAGACTGCGTCAACGATGTGTGCCCCTGGTCGGGGAAGCCGGTCTCGCCGGACTCCCTGACGCTCTACAAGGGCGCGGTGGTCGGTTTCTGCAATCCCGGCTGCCGCGACAAGTTCGACACGGCGCTCACCCTGTTCGAGGGCGCGCTCAACCAGCAGGCTGACCATGGCGGATAGTTTTCAGTTCGAGCTCGTGTCCCCCGAGCGCCTGCTGGTGTCGGAGGCGGCGACCGCCATCCTGGCGCCCGGCAGCGACGGCTACATGACCATCATGGCCGGCCATTCGCCTCTCATGACAACGCTGAAGCCCGGCGTCGTCGTCGTGACGACCGCCGGCGGCGCCGACCGGCGCTTCTACGTCCGCGGCGGCTTTGCCGACATCACCAATGCCTCGATGATCGTTCTGGCCGAACACGCTATGCCGGTCGAGGAAATGGATCCGGCGCAGCTCGACCGTCAGATCAAGGACGCCGAGGAAGACGTCACCGACGCCAAGACGCCCGAAGCCCGCTCCAAGGCCGAGCAGCAGCTCTCCGCGTTGCGGGACGCTCGCTCCGCGCTGGGCATGTAGGCTTCGGCCAGCGCGACGGCAGGAACGACGGAAGCCGGCGCGAGCCGGCTTTTTTGTGCGCGGACGTCGCCGCTGCTTCTTCTCCCCACCGGGGAGAAGTGCCCGGCAGGGCGATGAGGGGGCACACGTTTCCGGACTGGTCGCACCCCCTCTTCCGGCCGCTGCGCGGCCACCTTCTCCCCGGAGGGGAGAAGAATGGCGCGTGTCCTGCCCTGATAGAGTGGTGACATTTCAGCCCGGATGGATGGGTGACACTTTGTTGGCTGGGAGGACCGGTCGATGGGGTGGCGCGAGAGCAATGCGATGG
>NZ_BMJJ01000022.1 GCF_014643375.1 Aureimonas glaciei | reverse complement strand
GCCCTCTGCAAAAGAGAACAGCCTAACCACTGGCCGGATTTTACTCCGCCGCACTCGGCGTTATGCCGGCGCTCCTGTGGCCTGGTTTGTCACCGCCGTGCACACATCGACCGCGCCAGCAACGTCTCCGCGTTCAAGCTTCTCGACCACTGCCTTCAGCGTGACGCCGTTGCGTATGTCGTCGATAGCGGCCAGGAACGCCTCACGCAGCGCCTTGTCATACCGGGAGAGCAGTGTTTCGATCGTGTCGCGGATCGCCATCAGGATTCCAGCGTGATTTCGTAGAGGAGCGTCATGCTGCCCGGAGCCAGCGGCAGAACCTTCGCGATCATCAGCCAGATCGTGCCTTCGCCCACCTCGTCCGTGCTGAGGCCGATGGCCACTGCGTCCTCATCCTGCGGCTCTACGCCGGCGGCTGTGCTGACGAGCAACTTGTGCGAAGTCTGATCTATCAGCGTGCCAGTGGCGTCGCGCAACTCGCTGTTGAGCTCCACCACTTCGATCGCTGTGAACTCGGACGAGGTCGTCCCCGCGTCCGGGTCGTATGGGTCCGGATCTGCAGCGACGCTTTTCCGAAGCACGGCCGCCTTGCCGAACCGAGCGATGAGGCGCTCGGCTGTGGCTCGCGGGCGGGTATAATCGAAGGTCTGCATCACGCTCTCAATAGGAAGGAAACGCCGCCAGTCGTGGTGGCGCTGTCACTGGTGAGGAGACCGGAAAGGATGTCGTCGATGATGGACACCACCGGACGCGCGGCCGCCGCGTCGATTGGCGTTGCGTACTCGGTCTCGATCGGCCCCACCTTCTCGCGCTTGATCAGAGTTCCGGCGTCAAAGTCTGGCGCGAGTGAGCCCGGCGACGACAGTTCCCGCGCGGCAGCCTCAAATGTCGCGTCGAGCACTTCGGACGGAACCTCGGTCTCGCCGATCTCTTCGCCGGATGCGTCGGTCGCACCGACCCGCGGCCATTCACGCGTCTGGGCCCGGCCCTCCGCCTTTCGGCCAGAGAACCGCGCGCGATAGCGCCCGTCGATGTAGCCCGATGCGCGGATCAGCGCCGCATCTCGAGCCGTTTCGGTGGCGGAGGCCCATGCGGTGCTCCCCCGAGCGAGGAGATAGGCATCGGCTTCTGCCCGGGTGCCATAGGTGTCGGCCATGGGACGCCCTCGATCTGGTTCGGGTCGGATGTCACGAAAAGAGCGGTCGCGCGTTCAGCCTCAATCAGAGGAGGACCAAATGAGCGAAACGGATAAGAAAACCCCAGCGGCGCCGATCTCGGACGGCGTCAATGCTCGTCCCAAGAACGAGAACATCAGCCAGACCGCAGGCGGTTTGCCGAACGATTCCGGCCACGCCATCGAGGTCGACGACGCGGAAATCGAGCGGGTCAAAGAGAAGCTCGTAGGCGATGGCGGCGTCGCTGAAACTGAAGCCCATCCTTCGTAGCCAGCGATAGGGCCGCCCGAGTTCAGAGGCGGCCCTACTGACCTTATCGGCGGCGCGCGACCTCGGCGGCGATGATCGCGTTGGCCTCTTCGGTCTTCACGTCGTCTCGGCCGCTGATCTTCTCGGCAAGCGCGACACGAGTGCGCCAGTGCGAGCCTTCCCAGTCGGTGGGGATCTCGGCACTGTTGCCGCCGATTTCACCGTCCGTACCGACGCCGGCGGTCGCACCAGACAGATCGACGTCTTCCGGCTTCTCCGCCTGCTGACCGGTCCCGGCCTTCGTGTTGCTCGCCTCGACGCCGATGCCGCCAACGTTGGCGACTGCCGGGTTGGGTGCGAAGTTGCCAGCACTGTCCGACAGCGTCGGAGCGGTGCCGGCTTTGTCGGGCTGCGGCTGGTCGATATCGCCGAGGGCGTCGGTGGACTGACGGGATGCCTTCTCAGCCTGCGCGGCCATCTTGTCGAAAGCTGCTGCCAGCCGTTCGACGGAGTTGCCACCGGTGCGGTTCGCGCGGGCCCGTAGGATCTGTGCGCGGCTTTCGTCACGGCGTGCGATCGCCTCCGCCAGGAGCGGATCGTTCTGAAGTTCGGAAGTCATGGATTTTCTCCAGGATGATGGGGCGGGGGAATAGGCGGGGCCGAGGCCCCTGCCCTCAGCCGTTCGTGATGACGGCCACCATGCGGATCAGCTTCGGATCGTAGACACGGGTCCAGCTGCCGCCCGCAGCCAGTTCCGCATCTGTGACGCCGGACGCGGAAGCCGGGGTCGCGCTGAACTGGACGCCGCGCGGGTGCATGACCCAGTGGCGGCGATACCAGACCGTCTCGACGCCCTCGCCGTTGCCGGCGGACGGCGCGCTGTCGAGCTCGACCGGCTTCTTGGGCCCACCGGCGCCGGTTGCCTCGGCATAGCCGATGGCGCCGTTGCCGAAGAGGTAGGACGTGTACTTGAAGCCGCTCGTATCGCCAGCCTCGCGCGGGCACTGGTCGGACACGAAGACGTCCTTGTCGTCCCACCGCGTGAACTCGAGCCCAGTCACCGGGTCGCGGCCGAATTCGATCGCCCGCTGGGCCCGCAGGTTGTAGAACACCCGCGAGTGCATCATCACCGCGGACAGCGTCTGCCCATACTCCCCGAGCAGGGCATAGGCATTCGACGCGACCTCGGCATCGAGATTGATGGGTGCGACGGCGCCGTCTTCTGACGCCACGTCGAGCACGTTGCCGGCCATGCCCGCCGAGGCGAACACGCCCGCCATCTGCTGGCCCATGATACGCTGCTCTTCGCGCACCCAATATTCGGCGATGAGCTGAGCGACGGCGTCGAGCGGATCCTCGGCGAGCATGGAAGCGACCAGATTGGCCGACTGCCAGCCGTTGTTGCGGCGGATCTTCCGAGCCATGTCCTGGCCCTGGGTCAGCTTGTTCGGCGTGGCGTTCTGGGCCGGATCATCGGTCGAGACGTTGGAGATGCCGGTCAGGTCGTTCCAGAACGGCATCTGGACGAGATCGCCAGGGCCGTTCGCGAACTGCTGAAGCTGCGCGTCGGCCGAGACGATTGGCGAGTTGCGGATGCGCGAAAGCTGCGCGATGCGCTGGATCGTCGTGGGGAGGAAGAGCGGGCCATAGATGACGTCGCTCAGGCGTGTGGTGGCCATGAGAGGCTCCTATTGAGACAGTGGGGTGAAAGGATCGGATCGGCCACCCCACTGGGCGCAGCCTGGCTCTGGTGGCGTCACTGACGCCGGGGATGCTTACCAGTAGGGCTTGATGCCCACGGCCTCGGCCATCTGGCGGGCCTTGGCGTCGTTCGCGACGATCAGCTCTTGCTGCTTCGTCCGGTTCGGGTTCTTCGGGTCGAACGGGTTCTCGCCGAAGCGCTTGCCGTCTCCGCCGCCAGCACCGCCGCCGGTCGGCTTGGCGATAAAGGGCTTGCCCTCGTCCTCGGTCGACCACTTGCGGACGTAGTCGGAGAGAGCGGTGCGGTCATTCACACCGTCGTCGGCGAAAACCTGGATGGCGTCGTCGTCCTCGACGAGCTTGATCTGCCCCTTCTCCTTCAGCAGCGCCTTGGCGGCCGGGAGGAAGGACTTGTCGATGCCGGCATCGAGCAGCGCTTTGGTCAGGCCTTCGTCGACCATGACACGGCGGAGTGTGCCGTCGAGCTTGTTGGCCCGTGCTTCGAGGCGGTCCTTCTCGGCCTTGTGCTTCTTCTCCAGGTCAGCCTTCTGGCGCTCGAGGCGCTCCTCCAGCTTCGGAGGCTCCTTGCCCTCGGCCAAGCCGCGCATCGTCTCGTAGGCGTCGGCGTCGAAGTCTTCCGGCAGGCCTTCCAGCCGGCTTTCGGCGGCGGTCAACTTGTCGGTGACGGCGCGCTTCTCAGACCGGACGCGATCGAGCGCCGCCTTCAGCGACTGCGCGCCGGGATGAGACTCGATCCCCTCGATCTGGAGGGCGAACTTGCCGTCCTTCTCCTCGTAGAGGTCGTGGAAGGCGGCATCGACGCCATCAAGGCTGTCGACGATAGCTTTCAAAGCCACTGGCTTGCTCCATAATCGCCCGCACTGCAGGCATTAAAAAAGCCCGCGGAAAGCGGGCCTAGGGAAAAGGGCGGTGAGGGTGGGGACTAAGCAGCGAGTCCGATCGGCTTGCCGACGACCATTCTGGTGCTGAGGACGAGGTTTGCTCGCTCTTGCGCTTTATCGAAGGTTGCGAACCCCTCGACCGTCGGCTTCCCATCGCCCGCGGCTTGGTAGGACAGCATGAAGGTGCCGCCTGCCACAATCTTAAAGATGCCGGCGACCGAGTTGCCGTCGACGATAGCCTGCCATGCCCGTGCGCAGCCGGCAGGAATGGCCCCTGTGATCAGGACCCACCCTCTTCGAGAAACATTCGCTTGCGCTGCCACTCGCCACTCCTATGTTGCAAATTCCGAATTGTGGACGGGGCTACCGCGCGGGAGCGGCATGCTTGATCGCGTAAACAGGGTATATGAATGCCGGACTGGGTTAGAAGGGTGAAGGCGGCTTTCGATGACGGCGCCGATCATGTTGGAGCCTGGCTGTCGAGCAATTTTCAACTGCTTCTGACGGTGGCTGCCGTTTCGGTCAGCGTTTACACCGCATATGTTTCCGTAAGAGTGTCCGAGACAGTCTATCTAGTGGGTTTTCGCCTCACCCCACCAGCAGAATATCGTAACGGCAAGGATAGCGAGAGCAGCTCGATCGGATTGACGTTTCAGGCTATCAACGCAGGGAATAGGCCCGCGATCATTGAAAGGGTGTTCGTTTCAGTTCAGAAGCTTAATGAGAAATCTTGTAAACACCCAAGCAATGACGATGGGAAGTACTTTCAGGGAAAGCCAGCTGACCCGAGTGATTTTGGCTTTCTGAAAACTGTAATTTTGCAGCCGGGGTCGGTGTCTGAGGTATCAACTTCTTTCCCCGATTTGCCGCTGGCGAAAGGCTCTCCTTTGCAAGCGCTTTGCCTTTTGATTGTCGGCTACGACTTTCAGGGGAAGCAGCGATTTGGGTCGACGCATGTTGCGAATGTAAGCTATTATAATGTTCAGCGAACCGCTGATCCACAGCGACTAGAGTTCATCAAGTAGCATCTTGATACCGCGTGCTGCCGAGTAGTGATGCAAGACCCGAAACCCATAACTGAGGTGCGATCTGGCACAGCAGCGCCGTTGTATTTCCACTCGATGGACGGCGCGCGCACACTATAATTTTCGTCCGTCTACAATATGCGAATACACTTAGAGACGTGTTGCGTCCCCCTCACCCACCCGCGGGTGGCAGCAACAGTGCAGCCCGGACCTCATCCGGCTCGAACTGCTCTCGCTGCATCTGCGCGAACTCTTCCTCGGCCGTCCGCTCCGAACTGGCAATCTCGCCGCGCTGGAGGTTCTCGTACAGCGTCTCGTAGCTGATGGCGTTGTTCTGCCAAGCCGTGACCAGCGCCGCGGCATCCTGCGGCGTCATGGTCGCGTCGAGGAAGTCGAGGTTCGGCTTGACGACCACCTCGTCCGGGTTGGCACCGGTCATGATGGCGATGTAGCGGAGCGCCTTCTCCAGCCCTGCTGCGCTTGATTGAGCGATAGAGGTCAAGGTAGCGGTCTGCGCCGCATACCGTAGCCGAAGCGCCTCACCGCTCTCCTGAGCGCGCTGGACGCTGTCGAAGATGCGAGCGCCGGCGGCGACGGCATTGTCTCGCTCGTCCTGAATGGCGACGCGGTGAGCGGCGATGCCAGTTCCTGCAGGGCCTACATACTTCACGTCAGGCCGAAGCTCGTTCCCCTCGGCGGTCTCTCCGCTCTTCAGGCTCACGACGATGCCCGCGCCGATCGCGGAAGGCGCATCGCCATTGATGACGACCATCGTTTCCTGTCCGCTCCAGAAGAGCTGATGGCGGTAGTCGGCGTCGAGCCGGTAGAGCGCCAGCGCCGCGCGGGCCACGCCGATCAGCGGCGGCTCGTCGGGCGCGACAGACAGATCGCGGCTGCTGATGACGACGAACGGGATCTCCTCGAACACACCGCCGCCGCGCTTGGTCGGCACGACTTCGCCGTCATCCTTTGTGGTCTCGCTGTAACGGCTGACGACATAGCGGCCGTCGAGCAATTCCAGCACCCGGAACTTGCGCTTCTCGGTCCAGGAGAAGCCCTCGCGTGTCAGTCCGCCCTCGTCGAGGACGTAGAAGTCGCGAGCGTCGGACCAGTTGATCAGCGCCTCGGCCGAGTAGCCGGCGAGGTAGGGCATGTCGCTGCCTTCCGGCGGGGCATCGACAAGGATGCCGTATCGGCCGGTCAGCAGAATGTCGGTTGTGACGCGGCGATGGAAAGCCTCGAGCGAAAGGCCGTCGACCGTCGCCTTCTCCCACAGCCCGAGCATGCTGGTCGGCAGGTCGATCTGCGTCTCGGTGCGATGGATGATGCCGACCATGCCTCGAACGGTTGGGCCCAGGATCTCGGGGAACTGCGCCCGCTTCATGTAGGCGCCGTACATGGCGCGGCCGCCATCGTCCTGGGCCCTGAAGCCGGACGGCATCGGCAGGTATTCCTCGGCCGCTTCCTTGACCGCATGCTGGCCGCGGGCGCAGTCGCGCATTTCCTTCCACTCGGGCTGCCGATCGGAGTAGTCAGGATGCTTCTGGTCGACAGATCCGGTCATCAAATAGGGCCTTTGAGGAACATCTGCCGTTGAAAGGATTTGTTTAACGGACCGCTAACCGGGGGACGTGACCATGATTCCGACCAGGATCCACGGCGTGATCGACTATCTCTACGGGGCGGTTCTGATTGGTGGCCCGTTCCTGCTGGGGTTCGCAGACGGCTCCGCGGCCGAACTCGTTCCCAGAATCCTGGGCGTAAGCGTGATCTTTTTCAGCCTGTTCACACGATACGAGCTGAGCCTCATCAAGCTCATCCCGATGAAGGTTCACTTGGCGAATGATGTCGTCTCGGGCATTTTCCTGGCAGCGTCGCCGTGGCTGTTCGGCTTCGCGGACCGTATCTGGTGGCCTCACGTCCTCGCGGGCGTGACATCGATCGTCATTCCACTGCTCACGAGCCGCAATCCGGCAGTCGTCCGTCAGTAGGCGCCGGCAGTCGTCGTGGTTAGCGTGCTTCCGGACTTACCTTCGCGCTTCATGGTGAGCCGCGCGAATGCGCCCGACGAGGCGTCGACCTGGTCCTTCGTCGCGCCATTCGGGAAATTCGCCATCTCGTCGAGGTAGGCTTCATTCCAAAAGCCTCGCAGCAACAACACGTTGCCGGCCTCAGCCTGCGCGGAAAACGGCGTGGCCCGTGTGACTTTGTCGCCTGTCTCCGCCTCGGCATGGACGTTCCAGCCGGCCAGCATCAGCACGAGGTCTTGAGCCTGCACCTTGCCAGCTTGACCAGGATCCTGCGGAAGGCTGATCTCCACGCCCTTCCCGTCGACCTCCGCCATGTTCTTGATGGCGACGCGGACCTGATGGCCCTCTTCCTGGAGCCGCTCGACGTGCCCGACGATGAAGCGCCCGTCCGGCATCTTCCCAAGCTTGACGCCCGCAGTGAATGCCTGACCGCTGCTGCCCTGCTTCTTCTTGCTGGCGGCGAGATCCCAGTGTCGAACCCATCGCGTGCCGGCGGGCGCCGCGTTGACGATGCCGAACCAGCCCCGCTTGAACAGACCGCCCTCGCGCGGCACAGGCCGCTGCTGGAACTGGCCGGCGACCGCATAGGAGCCCATCGGAATCTTGTCCCGCTCGACCACCTCCCGAGGGAAGCGATCGGGAAACAGCAGCTCGCCGTTGAACTCCCGCGGATCCACAAAGCCGATGGACGTCCGGCACCGACGCGCCGGCTCGAACTCCATCGGAAGCATCAGGTGCTCGTAGCCGAGCCGGAGCGCTTCGATCTGACCCGAAACGTCCTTCGAATGCAGACGCTGCATCACGACGATGATCGCCGATCGCACCGGATCGTTCAGTCGCGAAGGGACCGACTCCCGAAAGATGCGCGTTGTCCGCTCTCGCTCAGCGTCGCTCTCGGCCGTCTCGGTCGAATGCGGGTCGTCGATGATGACGCGGTCGCCGCGCCCGCCGGTGAGGCCGGCGAACGCAACACCCTCTCGGTTGCCCGTCTTCGTGTTGGCGAACGAGATCTCGCCTGCTCGCGCCATGGCGATCTCAGGCCAGAGGCTCTGGTACCACTCGCTGGTCACGAGGTCGCGCATGCGCCGGCTGTCACGCTTGACGAAGTCCTCCTTGTACGACGTCGTCAGATATCGCATGCTGGGGAAGCCGCGAGGCCCCCACTCCCATGCCGGCCAAAACACCGACACGATCAGCGACTTCATCGTTCCAGGCGGGATGTTGATCAGCAGTCGGGTGATGCGCCCGTCAGTCACCGCCTCGAGGTGGTCGCAGACGGCGTCTATGTGCCATCCGTGGATGTAGCGCTGGTTCGGCTCCAGAACGTGCCAAGCCTCACGGACGAACCCGACGAGCGTCTGGCACTTCGTGCGGATCCTCTCGGCGTCCTTGGCAACGCGGTCGCGCTCAGCCTGCTGCCGGCGCCTCTCCTTCTCCGCCCGGATCAGCCTCATGATCGTCGAGGCGGGCGGCAAGCGGACCGAAGATGCTCTCAAGGGCGGCAAGCTGGTCATCGGTGGCGCCTGTCAGGTCGACCGTCTGAATAGGAGACCCCCCAGGGCCGGAAAGTTCGCGGCGCTCGCTGTAGAGGCCGAGGAGCTTCGCCTTGTTCATCGTCGCGCTCATCGCCGCCTGTGCATTGCCCTGCTCGCGAGCGAAGTTGCGGTCTTCGTCGAGTTGATCGGCGATCGTCTGGATCGTCACCTTGGCCCTTCCCGCGGCGCGACGCTGCAGTTCCGCGACACGCTTCCGCACGTTACCGTTTGCTACCAGACGGGACGCGTGGGATCGGTTTGGCTTGTATCCGGCCTTTGCGTAGGCGTCGGTTGCGGACATGCCCTTGGCGAGGCTGCTGGCGAACAGCTCATGCTTCGGATTTGATAGTGCGGGCATGTCGCTGATTCTCGGGAGAGCACGATGGATATCGCAGGATCACTGGCTGCAGTTGGCTCCGCCCTTACGATCGTGAAGGAACTTCGGGCGGTCGATGCTCAGATGGATCAAGCGACGATGAAGCTGAAAGTCGCCGAACTCACCAGCGCTCTCGCCGACGCGAAGCTCGGCTTGGTCGACGTCGCGGACCAACTTCGCGAGAAGGACGCCGAGATCTCTAAACTTCGGGACGCTCTTCGTTACAGAGAAGACAACCTCATCAGCGTGAATGGCCTCCGCTATCACACGAAGGGAGTTCACGCTGTCGGGGCACCAATCTGTCCGGTTTGCGAAGCGAAAGGCCTGTTTCTTACCGTCGTCCGAGACGTCAGTTCTCCCGGCCATCCTTTCAAATGCCCCTCATGTAAAGCCAACTTTGGAAACGCGACGGTTTTTCGAAGTGCCGTGTAGCTGCAGACGTCTACTTCGGGTTAACTCCCGCGTGGGGGTCGCGGAAGTCTGGTAAACGGGTTCGTCAACATGTGCCGCCCGACTGACGGCAGCGCCTTCACTACGCCCTTGATCCCGCCTTTGGCCTTTGCCTCGGCAAGCATGTGGCGGCGGGCTTCACAGGGGCGGCAGGGCATGGTGTGCTGCGCTACCTGAAATTGAGGGGATGAACGGCATGTGGATCGAACTAACGACTGACCAGCACAAAATCTGGATCAACATGGACCACATGGCGTCAATCGCCCCACTTGGTCGCGGGGCAATGATCGCATATGCGGTGAACCCTGGCGACGGCGCATCCACGTTCACAGTTGATCAGTCCCCGGACACCATTATGTCGCTAATGCGCGTTCAGAGGGGGGCCTAGGCCTCACCCCACCATCTAACCGTCTTCCCATCGGCCCCGCCACTTCTGACGAGGCCGATGCGAAGTCGTGATGCCCGAGCTAACAGCGCCGGTGGGAGTCGACGAGGTTGGAGCCGTTGGTCTGGTAGGACAGCGCATAGACGGGCGATAGCGGGCCGGTCGGACTGGCTTCGATCAGCGGCGTCTCGGGGCTGTCGGGCGCCCTCTGCATGGCGGCCAGGGCATCGGCTTGGTCAGCGATGGCCGCCAGCCAGTCGTGCGCGTCGATCGACTGCGATGCGACGATGGCTGGCACGGCGGCCGAGGACGGCATCGAGGCGAGGAAGAACGTCGAGAACAGGACAAGACAGCCCATCAGCATGAGGCAGAAGCTTCGTTTCATGTCAGATCCTTTCGGGTGTGCATCCCGGCTGAATGCCAGGCATCTCGTTCGATCAGCCCAGGTGCAATTGAGGGGAGCCGATATGCCAAGACCGATCGTTGTTGGCCTGATAGTCGCTATCGCAACGGCTTTTGTGCTCTTCGCTTTTGTCGGGCCGATCGTCTGCTCAGATGGATGGGCGTCGCCGTCTGTCGGCAGCAGAGGCGCATGCTCTTCTCACGGTGGCGTTCAAAACTGGCCCACGTATCTGGCAACGCTAATGAGCTTGGCCGCGGGCATACTCGCAGCCATCAAGACTGCCAACCGGCCCCCATCATGATCATCAGCAGCCAGGCCGTCTTGCACACCACGTGCAGCGCCTGGTCCTGAGCGAAGGTCGTCCAGCCGCGGCACTTCGCTTCGTCGATCGCGGTGTGTGCCGCCCATTCGGCGAGACCGAGGACCAGCGATCCGGTCACGAGGAAGACGCCAGCACCTTGAATGCCGGCATGAGCGACGAGGTGATAGATGCGGAGCGGGCCGGCGACCTTCGCTTTCGACAGGAAGTCGCCCTGGAGCGGATAGTCGGCGACCCAGTGCGCAGCGAGGAGCATGAAAGCGACGGCGACTATGCTCTGGTCGATCATGCCTGCCTCGTGTCAATTTCTGCCAAGCGCGTCCCACAGCCCTCGGCGGCGCCGGAGCGCGGCGAGCTGCGCGGCCGCCTGCTCTATCGTGATGCGACCAGCCCGGAGCTCGAGGAAGATGCTGGTGACGCTCTTCGGCTCGGCCATGGCCCTCACTCTGTGATGTCGTTGAAGCTCTTGGCCCTAGGCTCTTGGTCTGCCGGCCCGTCCGCGAAGACGACCGTGTCGCCCTCTTCGATCTCGCGCTGTGCTCTCAGGTCCCAGCCGCGGTGGATGTAGGTCGGCGGGCCCCAGACCTTGACGGCTGAGAGATACCGTTCATCCTTGAATCCGACGAAGTGGATGATGGCTCCTGCCACAGCTTCGATCCAGATCTCAAGGGGACGCCGTGTCGGACTTTGGAACGAAACAGGTCAGCGTCGAGCTTTCGGAACAGGCCGGAAATTTTGTCGTCAGGGTCGGCGAGAATGGCGGCTTTAAATCCCGCCCGTTCAAGCGAAAGGAGGACGCGGAGAAATTTCGCGTCGAGGAGGAGCGGCGGCTGGGCATCAGATTCTAGGCGTACTCACTTTCAGACAGCCCTATCCCGCCTTGCGCTCGACACCGCGCCGCCGGCGATCATTTCGATCGTCAGCCCAGGTGAAGTCGCGGCTTTCAGGAAGGTCGGTGGGCTTGGCGTCGGCGGTTCGCCAGTGGTTGTGGCGCTCCGTCACACGTTCTGCGACCATACCGATTTCACTACCCCATTCCGGCAGCATTGGCACTACACGGTGCCAGTCAGGTTCACGCAACAATTCAACACTTTTGAGCAAGCTGCTTGCAACGCTATAAAATGCAACATCGGCACGACGTTCGGCAGTGGTTCGATTGCGGCCTGTTTTCTTGCAGAAGGACCGGAAGGAGCCGACTAGTTTCGGCACTGCGATCGATGCTGACCACTTGAGAACGAGGATCCGCTGCTCGGCGTCGCCGATGTGATCCGGAAGCCAGTGGTGCATCACCTCCTCCATTCGGGAGAGCGCGCCGGGTGACGGACGGTAGCGCGAGACATAGTCACCGTCGACCGTCTCGGAGATCATGGCCGGCCAGAATCCGGACGCGACCGATGGGCGGGTTCCCGAAACCTGGACATGCGCGAAGCTGTCGGCCGCCTCGATGAACCGGGCGCGGACGAACAGCACCGTGTCGGCAAGCAGCGCGGCGTCTTCGGATAGTTCGGTCATGCGGGATCGTCTCCAAGAAGGTCTTTGTCGATGCGCTGGTCGAGGCGCTGCTTCATGTCGCGGTAGAGGAATGCCCGCATGGAATGCCGGACAGGCCAAGGGCGCAGCAGGACAGCCTCACGGCGCGTTTCGTTCAGGTCGATCGTGTCGAGCGCGGCGAAGACCTCGGACGGCCTCTGTGCCCAGTCTGGACGCTGCAGCAGGATGTCGGAGAGCGAGCCGATGGTTTCGCTCCAAAGGGCTGTCTTGTTGCCAGAGCTCTCGCGGATAAAGCGCAGGACGAGCGCCAGGTGTGCCTCCCCGTGCTCTGTGAGGATCTCCCGCATGGTGGCGCGGGAATGGCTCTGTGCCCCGCGCCGGCGACGCCAGACGGGAACCAGGCGGACGCCAAGGCCGTCGAGGACTATGTCCAGATGGGCCTTGGCGTTAGTCATGCGATGCCCGCCGCGTGTTCGATGGCGGCAGCCTTGCAGCGCTCCCAAACCCGGCCGCAGAGGTTCGTAGCCGCAGTCGCGCGGTCGAGTTGCTCCTGCAGAAAGCCGCATTGCTGGGTGTAGAGCGCGTTGAACCGCTCATCGGCACGATCCGCGATCCGCTCGGCCAACCGCTTCTTGCGCTTCAGCGATTTCGGCACCGTCGGCCAGTGCTTTTGGCATAGCCACTCGGTGTGGCCTTCCCTCAGCTTCGCTCTCGCGACGGTTCGCCGGCAGAAAGGAACGCAGCAGGGAATTCGGTCGGTCATGCGCTTCTCTTCCTGGTCTCGACCACGACCGGCTTCCGCCCGGCCTTGTGCATGGTGAAGGTCTCGGTGCGCAGCCGGCGGTCTTCGTTGGCGCGGCGCTGCTTGAACTCGGCGAACTCGTCGGCGACCTTCCGCTCGATCGGGTCAATGTCGGGCGCACGCTCGGCGACGATCTCCGGGCACATGAAGCGGAAGATGATCGCGGTCGCCGCGTCCTTGGCGGCCTCGGTGGTTGGGAAAACCTCAGCCTTGCCGTCGGCCTTGCGGACGAATTGCCAGCCGCCGCCGGGCTTGCGGAAGTGCGCGTGGTAGCCTCGGCCCCATGGCCAGGCGCGGACCTGTGGGCGGGATGTGTCGGTCAAAACGGCAACTCCTGCTCGATCTCGGACGAGACGACGCGGTCCGACGAGAACCTGGTGAACGACGCCTCGAACCGAATGCGCTTCTGCATGAACGGCACGCCGCGCCGCTGTTTGTGGTTGATCACCCAGGCATAGCCGCGGGTCTGTTCGATCAGCGCGGCGAGCCGGGCGCGCTCGTCGGCGCTGGCCTCGCTTTCCATCTTCTCCGCCCACAGCGTTTCGGGCCGATAGAGGGAGAAGAAGGCGTCGAGGCTCTGCTTCACGCCGCCGCCGCCGTAGGCATCCGACGGGATCGGTCTTGGGTTCTTCCGGCCCTTCCAGTCATTGTTGCGCTGGATCAAGACGACGATGCCGACGCCCGTGTTCTTGGCGATCGCCTTTAGGCCTCGGTACAAGCCGTTGACCCGCTCCGCGAAGTTGTCGCCGCCCCTGCCCGGCAGCTCGATCAGCTTGGCGTGGTCGATCATCACGAACTTTAGGCCCATGCGCTTTTTCAGCATGGCGACCCGTGAGCCGATTTCCGCGAGGTCCGCCCGGTCGAAGCTCTCGATTACCAGCGGCAGGCTCTGCCCCGTCTCGCGCTCGGTCATCAGGGCGTCCTGCTTCGGCCTCAGGAGGTCGAAGGCGTCAATTTCACCCATGGACACTCCGATGCGCTGGGCTGCCATTTGCATCGCCGCCTCCTCCTCGGTGATCTCGATCGAGAAGAAGCCCGTCGGAATACCGGCCTCGGCAGCGAACCGGCACTGCATCGCCGACAGCGAAGTCTTGCCGCCGCCGCTGTCGCTCATGAAGCCGGTGAGGTTGCCCGGGCGGACGGGCCCGATGACGTCGTCCAGTTCCGGCAAGAACCAGCGGATCAAGCCGCGGTCGTCGTTTCGCCGGTCCTGCGCCGCCTGCATCGCCGACAGGAGTATGTCGCCGTACTGCCGGCTCTTCTTGGCATCGACGCCGGAGTTGACGATGTCGATAATCCGCTCGCCAAGTTCGCCGGCCAAAGTCTCAGGACTGGCGTCGACCGATGCGAGCCGCGCCCGTTCGGCCATCTCGAGCGCGAGGTCGACAAGTTGCCGCCGCTGCCACGCCTGCAGCACGCCCTTGGCATAGGCCTTCGCGTTGAAGACGCCGGGTGATTGCGAGACAAGACGCGCCAGATACTGGCTCAAGGTAATTTCGCCGACCATGACGCCAGGCTCGAAATGGGCGCGGAGCGTAATCGGGCTGGCGAGGTCTCCGGCATCAATCAGCCGGACCGCGACCGCGTAGATGTCCCGGTGCAGTCGCTCGGCGAAATACTCGGGCTTGAGCATCGACCGTGTGATGGCCGCGGCGTCGTTGTTCGTCAGGATGGCGCCGAGGACGAGTTGTTCCTCCTCGACGTTGATCGCGTTCTCGTAGTCGATGTGCGCCGCGGCGTTCATGCGGCACCTCTTGCCGAGACGCGCATGCGTTGCTGGTCCGCAGCGCATGGCGGATCAATGCGGAGGTCGGCCACGACGCGCACCGGCACCGCTACAGCCTCGGCCGCTCGGCGTGCCAGGTCCTGGATCATCGCTTCCATCTCGCGCAGGCCGCTCGGGTGCCCTCCGACGTATTCGGAAATCCACGCGGCGAGATCCTCTACCGGAAGGACGATACCCGCGGTCTGATATGAGATGCGCACGGTCGAACCGGGCGCCGGGTTGCCCGATACCGGGCAGCAGCGGGGCAGCGGGACCGAGTGGCTGATGAACGCGGGAATATCCGCTGCACAAGTCCGGATCATGCGAACATCTCCAGCTGCCACTCGAGCGGAGCGGCCCATGCGTTGATGCGATCTGCGAAGGTGCGTGCCTCCTGCCAGTCATTGGCGTTCCGGCCTTGCTTGCGAGCTGCCAACGACCAGGCCATGCTGTCGGCGCTGTAGAGCATCTCGCGAACACCGGGATGCAGGAGAGCCGTGGTCTTGACGCCAAAGCCATGCAGCCGAAGGTCGGGACAGGCGGCGCGAATGGCCGACAAGACGGCGACGATGGCACGCGGATCGCCTTGGCGCTTGCATACGCTGCCGACGCCGACCCACATTCCAAACTTCAGCCGATCCCCATAGTCCGCGACATGCTTGGCGTAGCTCGACGGCGAGAACCCTTGAAGGACAGGAAGGACCGGAACTGGAAGGTCACATGCCACCAGCGCGTCATAGCGATCGATGGTGAGGCGCTGGTGCTCCTCGACCGTCAGGCCAGTCTTCTCCAGCATCCAAGCCTCGCACATGTAATCTTGGGCGACGGCTGCGGAGATGCTTACGACGCCGGCGGTGTGCAGACGGCGGATGTCGGCTGCATATTCCTCGACGCCGTAGCGATAGCAGCCGTACTTTTCCAGTTCGGTGAAAGCGCCGCTGTCCACCAACACGTCGCCGCAGTCGACGGTCTTCTTTCGTCCGCGCAGCCTATTGATGCTGATGCACGCCAGATCAAAATGCCTGGCGTCCGCCGGCTGGTGGATGCCGACATAGAACTTGATGGCGCTCATGCTGCCGCCCTCGCCGGCTGGTGATCCTCGAGCGCCTCCCGGCCATGGAAGGTCGTGTTCACCGCGAATACCTCCGGCGGCAGCGCGCCGCTGTCCACGATCCCGTGCATCTCCTCGCGGAGCCGGCGGACATAGGGATGGTCGAAGTCCTGGTTGCTGAGGTCGGCGATCACGGCGATGATCTCGCTCCACATGCCGTGATAGTTCAGCTGGACGGGTGAGAAGAGACCGGCATAGCCGACGCGCCCGCCGTCGAGGTGAGGTTGAAGGGCGCCGATCAGACCGTCGATGTCGTCGGGATGGATCACGCGGCGCTCCTCTGGCGAGCGACATGGTCGAGCTTTGCAAGAGCCATGATCGTCGGCTTCAACTCGTCAGGCGCCTCGTCATAGGCCACCAGCGTCTTGGCGCGCCCGCCATTTAGGCGAGGAAGGATCGCGCGAGGGACCAACTGCCAATTCGCCGGATCGGTGTTCAGCCGGTCGCCCCGACACTTCAGAGCCATACCTGCAGGGACCTGGCCGTTGATGGCTTCCCACTCGATCCGATGCACAAGTTGCCAGCGCGACTGACGCGGAAGCTCGTCATGAACCTTGCGCTCGCGATATCCGTCGATGCTGACGCGCTCGGTGCCGATGGGCTTGTATTTGCGCTGTGCGGCGCCCGTCATGCCCCCGACGCGAAACTGCGTCTTGCGAGCGTTCGGATGCAGCCCGCCGGCGCCAGGGGCGCACTTCTTGCCCTTGTTCACGGGCGTCTCGCCCTTCGCGAAATGTCCGGTCCTGCCGGTGCTCCAGCCCTTCCGCTTGCGGAGGCTGTGGAGGTTAGCCAGAGAGGCGTCGGTGCGGGCAAAGGTCTCGCAGAACAGCCGGTGATACTCGCTGATGACGAGAAGCCGATGAGCCTCAAGCCAAGCCATCTCCGCTGCGCTGTAGGGGATGTTGCGGCCCTTCATTGCACGGCTCCCTGCCGAGCCCACTCCTGCCGTTCTTCCACGGCTTCACGGGCGATGCGGCGGGCCTCCGCTTCGGCGCGCTCGCGCTCTTCGTCGGTTTTCGGTCCCTCGGCTCTGACGTGCTCGATCTGCTGCCGACCACCCATGCTTTCGGGGATCATGTCCGAGACGCCGCGCCCGTGTTTGGCGACCAGTTCTGCCGCCTTGAACTGCAAGGCCGCCGCCCCGACGATCTGATCGGACACGCCGACGATTGCCTTGGCGCGCTCGACCTCCTGCTCGATCTGCTCGGGGGTCAGGGTCTCATCCGACAGGCGCTCGAGCTGGGCGAACAGGTGATTGTTCAGGTGGCTGAGTTTGTTCTTCATGCTGCCTTCTCCTTCTGGTGGCGGAGCATCTTGAATTCGGGGGTGGCGGTGGCGGCGAAGGCGATGCCGCAGGCTTCAGCCGCATCGTCCGAGGTGACGGTGATCTTCAGGGCCGCGCATCGGTCGCGCGCCGCCTTCTTCCATCCAGTGCGGTCCAAGCCGGGCGACCGGCCGAAGCCAAGGAATTGCTTGCGCCAGCTGCTCGAGCTGATGGTGACGAATGGGATGTCCTTGATCGCGCACACCGCTGCGATAGCGCCGACGATCTGGTTCGAGGAGATCAGCGCGAGCGTGCCGCCGGCGCCGCCCTGGACCTCTTCCTGCTCACCCATGAACTTGACCTTGCGCTTCACGCCGCCAGGCATTGTGCGAAGCGGCTCCTCGATCGCGATGAAGTCGGGACGATCCTTGCGGATCATGAGGCAGATCTGCCGGGCGATAGATGCGGCCTTGTCCTCGATCTGCTCGCCGGTCGCCTTAATCAGGCCGGGGCGCATAGCCGACATGCTGCGGGTGTCGTCGTAGAAGCAGAAGCCGGTCTTCTGCGCGCCGTCGATGCCGAGGATGAGGGCCACTAGGCCGCCCTCCCCGCATGAAACTCGAGCACCCGGTCGGCGCTGCGCTCGCTCGGTGTACCGCTGCTGTGCGCGAGCCGGTGATGCCCGGCGCAATACGGCCCGACGGCCAGGCGCTGCTCTCCGCAGAAGAAGGTCGCGGCGTTGGTGAAGGGGTCGTCGCCGGCGTGGACAGGCCATTTGCAACGGTTCGCGATGAGTGCCGAGAGGACCGGCATGGGCTCGGCACCCAGCAGCGGCCGGAAGGACTCGGCCTTCGGGGTCCGGTCGCGGACGATCGGCGGCTCGGCGGCGGCGATCGGCTTGGGCGCGGCCGCGATCTTCGGCGCCGGCTGTGGCTTCACGGCGGGCGGGGCGGGCTTCGGCTTCTTGGCCTTGGGCGGATGCTTCATGCCGGTCTGCTTCAGCATGTTGCCGCGATGGGGGAATAGCTCGCGATTGCGGGTGATCAGCGCATTGGCCGACGTCGGCTTGGCGCCGAAGTGCTCGGCAACCTCGGCGGTGCTCTTGCCTTCGGCCCACAGCTGGGCGGCGATGACGATCTTGTCGCCGGACCAGAACCCGACGCCCTTCTGCTTGCCGGGCCTGCGCCTTGGGAACAGGTCACGCCGAGCAGATGCGATGCCGGCGACGATGGCGCGAGAGACGCCAAGGCTCGCCCCGATCACGCGCACGGTGTCGCCCATCGACCAGAGTTCTGAGGAGACGGCGACCAGCTTCGGCGAGGTGCGCGGGCGGCTCATTCCCCGCCACCTTCATCGTCGAGGTCGCCGCCCTTGACGAGCTCGGCGTGTTCCGCACGCTCGGCCAGCAGATCGTCCATGATCTTCTTGCCGACGCCCCAGCCTCGGATCCAGTCCTCGCTGTCGGCGGTCTCGGCGGCGTAGGGCGAGCGGCACGCCTCGTCGTCCATGCCGGCGATCTTGCCCTGCTGATAGGCCTCGCTGTCGGCGGCTTTCGCCGTGGCCGGGAACATGTCGAGCTGCCGATCGTCGGAGACCCAGACGCGCACCTCGGTCTTCGCCTTCAGCTCGGCATCGGCCTTGGCGGCGCCTTCCGGCGTCTCGCGGGCCATCATCTCCTTCACCTGGAGAACACCGAACTCGCCGAGGTCTGCCTTGATCACCTTGCAGGCGTTCTTGACCGCGGCGTCGGCTTCCTTCTTCGCCGCCATCTTGGTCCGGTAGATGCGGCGGTGCATGAGCGCGAGCGCCTGGCGCTGGTCACTCGTCAGGCTCCCGCCGTTGTGGCCGGGACCGACATCGTTCGCCGCGGTCGTGTCGGGCTGCGGAATGGGCTTGCGTGCTGCACGGGCCATTATGCCATCCTTTTCATCAGGGGCTGGGGATGGGTGGCGTCCGCGCCTTCGACATGCCGGCGGGCGGCTTCGTCGATGCAGCGTTCGATGATGGCGGAGACGATCTCGGCGACGGTGCGCGGCGTCACAGCGGGGCCTCACCGGGCATGCCAATCTGCTCGCCGGAGAAGACCCAGAGGTCCTCGTGGTGGCCGACTTCGCCGTCATCACCCTCGACGACGTACCGCACCCGCCCATCTTTGGTCGTGAACACGGCGCGGATCTCGGCGGGGAACGGGGCGTCGACCTGGCGTCCGATAACGCGGTGATCCGTGGCGCTCATGGGAGGTCTCCTGAGTAGTCGGGGAAGTGCTCGATCGGCTCCGGCGCAGCGAAACCTTCAGGCCACAGCCATTGCGCCGACGATTTTCCGAAGAGCATGAGCCGCGTCGCGATCGCCCTGCGCAGCCTCAGCGGCAAGATGCGCGGCAACCATCGCGAACGCGCGCTCGAGCTCGTGCTTTGCGTCATGTCCACGCCCTTCCTTTTCTTGTTCTCTGGCGAGCTTCTGGTCTGCGATCGCTTCCAGACGCTCCATCTCGTGAGCGTCGATCCGGCGGGCTTCGCCGTAGAGGACCGCTTTGGCCCGGCTCTGGGTCCACTTCAGCGCCGCCGCTGCCGATCCGAGCTTCTGCTTCAGGTTCGATCCAGGGCGGCTGACAACGAAGCCGCGCATCAGATCTTGCGCACTGGCGACGTCAGACATTTCTGAGTTCTCCGAACGAAATTCGCGCATCTGCGAATGCTCCATGCCTACGAGTGAGGGCATCGGAGAGGACCGGCGAATGCTCAGAGATCAGACGAACGCCGACCCCTGTGCGTGTGAGAAAGTCCCTGTGCGGCAGGGCATGTGCGCGGCGGCGGGCGGGAACCCGGCGGACGCGAAGCCAATCGGCGGGAACCGAGCGGCAGAATTTGGCGGGTACTTCCGCGATCGACGGGCCAATAGCCGGATCGCCGAGATGCACCGTGAGAGAAAGGCCGGCGAGGCCATCGTGGGAGGTCGCGACCTCGCCGGCAGCTACGACGACCGGGAGGAATTGGCCGTCGATGACGAACCCGGGATGACCATCGACGAAGCGATTGCCGTCTTCCTGGGGAGCTTGGGATTGATGCGTGACGCGAGCGAGGGGGATCGTCGCGCCACGCTCGCCGCCGGATGAGGGGGACAGACCAGGGGCGATGGGGGTGCCGGAGCGGCCGAGCCGATGCGACTGGCTATATCCGCTCCGGCTGCCGGCTAGAGGGCCGGTGTAGATGATCGCGGGCATGAGTCAGCTGCTGACGATCAGAGAGAAACCGATGACGATCAGGCCGCAGCCGAACGTCGTGCCGATGAAGTCTCCCCGCGTGACGCCTAGCACGCCCATCCTGGATTGGAAGGTACCAGCGGCGATCAGTCCGACGAAGATGAGGACGGCGCCGATCATGCCGCCCTCGCCTTCGCCGCCCGCTTCGCAGCAGCCTTGGCAGCGGCCTCGGTGCGCGCGATGAAGCTCGCCTCGTTCTCGGCAATTACCTTGGCGCGGAAGGCCTCGGCCTTGTCGCGAGCCTCGGCCATCGTGGTGCCGCGGAAGAAGGTTGGAAAGGCGTTGCCGTCCTCGAAGTACGCAAGCGCGCCGTGGGTGCCCAGATAGGTCCAGATTTCAAGATCGCGGATGGGGTGGTGGGTCATGCTGCCACCCGGGTCTGCGGCCGCTTGACGTTTTCCGGCCAAGCGAGATCGTCGGGCCAGTTCATCGAGAACCAAGCCATCACGTCATCGAACTTGCGCAGGGTGAAGTTGCCGCCCTCGATCTTGTCGAAGAAGCGCCAGTCTCCAGCCGCCGCCTGGGCGACGGTGCTCGTTTTCCGCTTCGTCCTTGCGCAGTACGCATCGAGACAGGCGGTAAGGCTGGTTCGTGTGTCGGTGCTCATGCCGACTACGTTAGTCGGAAGTTTCCGACTTTGCAACGGATTTTTCCGATGAATTTCCAACTGGCGGCTGGTGCGTGTATGTCGGATAAATCCGACATGACAACCGACATCACCCTGGCTGACAGAATCCGAGAGCGTCTCGCAGATCTCGACACCAACCCGTTCGCGATTGCCGAAAAGGGCAGCCTCGAGCGCAACTTCGTCAACGACATCCTGAACGGCAAGAAGAAGTCGGTCCGCGGCGACAACCTCTTCAAGCTCGCGGCGGCGCTCGACACGACACCAGAGTGGTTGCTGCGTCAGCCGGGCGCCTTGAAGACTGGGGCCAGAGTGCTCGCGCTTACTCCATCTCCTCCAGGCGCCCCCGATGCGGAAGAGACGCCGTACCCGCGCTACCCTTCGAACGCTTCACCACCTGTCCCGGTGACGTTTAGGAACGAGACGATCGGCATGTTCGGGCAGGCAGTCGGCGGAGAGGACGGCCGCTTCGTTCTGAACGGCAGTCGAGTGATGGACGTTCACTGCCCGCCAACGCTAATCGGCGTGAAGGATGCCTATGGCGTCTTTGTCCACGGCGGGTCGATGCGGCCGAGATATCGCGAGGGGGAAGCCGTCTTCGTCAACCCTCACCTGCCGGTTCGCCAGGACGACTATGCCATCGTTCAGATCAAGGGCGACTTCGAAGGCGACGACATCGGCGGCTTCATCAAGCAGTTCATTTCGATGAACGCTAAGGAGTTGGTTCTGGCGCAGCATCAACGGCCTGAAACATTCCCCGTCGAGGAAGCTTCGGAAGGCCGATACCTACTGCGCTTCCCCCGTTCGAAAGTTGCGGCCGTCCATAGGATTGTCTGGGCTGGAGAAGTGTAGCCATGCGGGCTCGAGCTGCATCCGACCGAGCGTCCTTCCAGATCACCTGCCGTTCTACGGCACGGCCCCGGCTCGTCTCATATCGACAGCCTGTGCAGAAAAGGGTTTCGACGTACGCCGCGGCTGAGTCATCGAGCATGTATGAAGGGGCGGTGTCCGCTGGGAAAACCGGGATCGACCTCGCACATTCGGAACATGCGATTGTCACGCAGACGAGGTCTCGCACTCTCCGATCGTCGATCACACTGTCACACACGCCTGCCATCCGTTCTTCATCCGTTCTTCATGGATTCCAGAACTCGGCTGCCGAAGCGAATCATTTTTTCCGCAAGGCCTGTGGATTGGTGTGGAGCGTCGAGGATGTCTAAGCTCCGCCTTACCGACCTGCTCATCGACGGATTACGCATGATGATCCGGCTCGACGACGGCATGCCTCATGGCGACAGCGTCGGCCTGCCGGCGGACGAGGTGCGGCCGCACGAGGTCGCCCTGCTCAAACGATTAATGGAGTTGCGCCTGGCTGAGAAGGTCGTGGGCTGGCAGGATCAGACGACGTACCGGCTGACAGAGCGCGGGCGGAAGCTGCGGGACGACGGCCAGGTTTCTGGAGCGGAGGGTGACGCCGATGACTAAGCCCCCTCGCCTCTTCTGCCTCACGCCGGCGCAGATCCACGTCCTGATGCTCCTCGACGACGGGCCGGCAGAGGACTCGGTCGGGATGGAGCTTGAAGACTTCCGCGGGCATCAGCTCGCAGTCGCCGAACGACTGAAGGACATGGGCCTAGTCGAGGCGACATTCGGCTGGCGCTTCACGCTGTGGTTCAGGCTGACGGTGAAGGGGCGGAACTTGCTGAGGACGGGTGTCTGGTGAGGGTGATTTCGAATGGTTGAGGACGGGCGCAAGACGGTAGTGGCGTGAAGCGCCTGCTTCGATGGACATGGCAGTTTGCGCTAGGCCTTGCCGGGTACGCAGCTGGCGTTGGCGGATTTGCCTTCTTTCTCGGAGCGACGGACTCGCTTGAGGCGTTCTTCGCGCAGCATCGTTTGATTGGTAGCTTCGTTATCGTGTCGTGCTACATTATCTACCTCGTCAAGAGGGCTGCTGAGCAGGAACTGCGGCAAATTCAGGCCGAGAGCGACCGGCGACATAAGGAGGGAAAATGACGTTTTTCGATCTCTCTCAGCCAGGATTTTGGGTTCTTGCTGTGCCCTTCGTCGCGTCCATATTGAATCTTGCTTCAGTGTTCTACCTGCGATCCAAACGCCGCTTGATGGCGTCGAAGGTCCGCGCGGCATTGGACGACCCCCGGTCGAACGAAGCTGATTGCGTCTGGATTAGCAGCGCCCTCAACGATGCCAATGACCGCGCGTTCTGGTGGCTGACCGCACTTTTTGCGCCCGCACTTTCGATGTTGATAGTCTATTGGAGCTTTAGAGAAGCTTCTGGCCGTGACACCCCGAGGGCACGCAAAGGCATGACTGCTGAACAGGTTCATGTACGTGCCATCGAGCTTGTGACGGGAAAATCACCCGTTGCCGGTGGACTTTGGAACAAGAGAATTAGGCGAGAGATCGAGGATTTGTCTCATCAGATCCAGACGTTTCATTCCCCTGTACCGGCAATGTGGCTGATGGTTTGGGCAATCATTGCCGGCCCGTTTATCGGGTTGGCCTACATCGCGGGGACCGGGTTGCGGAAGGCCTTCTCTGCCTTCATGCGGGATGCCGTTGGGCCGCCAAGTTCATTTTTTGATCGACTGAAAATCGCGTTCTGCTGACAATCCTGGCCTCGCTTCGGCGGGGCCTTTTCGTTTCGGGTAGTCCCTGAACCTCTGATCTGATTGTTAGGACGCATCCCGCTAGGCGGAAGGACGGTCCTTCTGGCTACCTACCCGGCCTAAGAAACGTCCGACGGGCCTCTCAAAGAGGTGAAACGAGACGAGTGCGATGCCGATCGATGCGACGACGATGGCGAGGTTGACCATGAGACCGTCGCCGATCAGGCGGTGGGCGAAGGCGATCACCAGGCCGTGCAGCAGGTAGAGCGAATAGGAGGCGTCGCCGATCGCCTCCAGCGGCTTCAACGCCCGCGTCGGCCAAGCGCCGGCCCTCTCAATCGCCAGCGCGCCGGCAACGATCATCGCAGAAGGAATGCCCCAGGCGAGGATGCGCCATTCCGGCTCGAACCAGTTGGCGGCACCAATTGCAGCGAGAGCGACCGCGGCCAGCGTAATGAGGACGAGGCCAAGGAAACGGCCTGCCGGCTGAAGAACGGTCGCCAGCAGCAGGCCGGCGACGAATTCGAGCAGCAGCGGCGAGGTCCAGAGCTGAAGCGGTGCCGCTGCAGGTGCGAAGCCATAGCCGCCCAGCACCAGCAGCACGAGAATGGCGGCAGACAGCCGAACCGGCATGCCGGCGAGCAGCGCGAAGGCGAAGACCGCGTAGAATAGGATCTCGAGGTTCAGCGTCCAACCGACCACGACCAGCGGCCAGATATGGCCGCTCGGGTCGAAATAGGGAATGAAAAACAGCGATTTCAGCAGTTGCCCGGCCTCGAAGTTGAAGCGGGCAAACAGGCCGAACAGGCTGACGGTGCACATGAACAGCGTCACCGCCCAGTACAGCGGCACGATGCGCACCACTCGCTTCTTCAAGAAGGTCAGCGGCGTCTCCCGCACTCCGACAGTGCCCATGATGAAGCCAGAGATGACGAAGAAAATGTCGACGCCGGCCGCCCCGGTGACGAAGGCGCCGTCGCTGACATGGAAGGCGACAACGAGCAGTGCCGCGATCGCCCGGAGCGACTGGATCGAATTCAAATGGGTCATGATGCTCCCGGCTCAGCCGTAAGACCTGCTGGTCCTAATGCGACTCGGCACGTTGATACCGCCTACCTGTCTTCCTAGACTGAGATCAACGCCGACAGCAGCGCAAATGCACGACCGTCTGATCTGATCGCTGGGCATACCAAGGTCATAGACGGGTACTGCACCACCCGCATCCCCGGCCGATCCTGTCGACCCTCACTGCTGCCTCGAACCGGTATGCCCCACAAGCTCGGTTTGATATCGCTGCCGCTACAGCGCTGCCCCGGGCCTCGATGATTGGCTGGTAAGGCCGAGTTGCCCGAAAAAGTGGTGCTTCAGTGCCTGTGGTTGTCTCTCGACTACGAGAGCGAGCCCGTCATGCCTCGCCTGGTTCTGTCCGATCAGCCTGGGACCGGCACCGCTAGACCATCATCGTCGGCGTGATCCGAGGCGGGGGACATGGTCCGTAGACCCCGCCGGCACATCCATCGATCCTGAGTGACGCGGCGGGAACCTCCGAGCAGACCCGTGTCCATCAGAATTTCGGATCGCCGAGAGATTTGCGATAGGCGTTGCCTATCGATTGTGCTACCAGAGGTCATCCATAACGACTGGCGTTCTCAGCGGCTCGGCTCCCATCACGGGGTCCGGGCCGTTTCCTTATGCGCGGCCAGTCGGAAACGGTCAACAAAAAAGTCGGACAAATCCGACATCTCGCTTGTAAAGTCGGAAATATCCGACTACGTTCTCTCCATACCTGCTGCACCCCAGCCGATGGAGAGCCCGATGCCCACCCCCCGCGAACTGACAGCCCGCGCCGCCGCCCTCGTTGAGGAGCTGTCGCGCATTTCCGACGAGCTCTACTCGGTCGACCGGGCGTTCTCGGACGCGCTGGATGGTGACGAGATCGGCGAGCTGAAGCTGATTACCCCGGCGCTGGCCTCGCGTATCCGAAGCCTGAACGATGGCCCCGCCCGCCGCGATGACCGCGCCGAGGAAGCCGGCCACCGTGCCTATCAGCTCGCTCATGAGGCCGCGTGATGGGCGACGTGGACATCATCGCCGAGACGGCCCGGCAGATCGGCGTCTGGTCGATCTCGTCTGCCAAGGTCAACGCGATCCTCGCCGCTCCAAAGTTGGCCGCCCCGGTCATGGACGAGGTCGATGCGGCCCTCCGGCGCCGGGCGATCACCGCGGCGACGCTGGCCGAGTTCGGCAGCATGGCCTCGGCCGATGACGTCTACCGCGACGTCTACATCGCCTGCCGCAATGCGCGGAATGGCTGGATCAGAGCCGCCCGCCGCGCCGCCTGACGGTACCTCAACCAACGCATCTTACCCCCTAAACTAGGAGCGCAGACATGAGCGCAGTTCGTGAACTCGATCTCGGCAACGGCCGGTCGGACCTCAGCATCGTCAAGGCCGTCGAGGCCAACCCTGTTCTCGTGCTGGTCGACGAGGCGAAGTTCGACGAGCTCTATGCCGAGATGATGCGCGAGGTGAAGGCCTTCGTGCCCGACCTCGGCACCGCGACCGGCCGCAAGGAGATTGCCTCACTCGCCTTCAAGGTGACTCGGACCAAGACCGCGATCGACGCCGCCGGCAAGAAGCTGAACGAGGACGCGCGAAAGCAGATCAACGTCGTCGACGCATCGCGCCGGACGATCCGCGACAAGCTCGACGCGCTGGCCGATCAGGTGCGCAAGCCGCTGACGGATTGGGAAGCGGCCGAGAAGCGGCGCGTCGACGACCGACAGGCTGAGATCGATGACCTTGACCGCGCCGCCATGATCTCGACCACCACGACGGCGGCCGAAATCGAGAAGCGTATCGCGGACCTCACGGCGGTCGACCTGTCGCCGGCCACCATGCAGGAATTCGCGCCGAGGGCGGTCAAGGCGCGCGACGCCGCGCTGTCGATCCTCTCGACGAACCTGGAGCGCATAAAGCGCGAAGAGGCCGACCGGGCGGAACTGGCGAGGCTCCGCGCCGAGGCGGCGGCCCGCGAGCAGGCTGAAGCCGAGCACCTCGCTACCGAGCAGGCCGAGCGTCGGCGGGTCGAGCGCGAACAGGCGGAAGCCGAGCTCCGGGCCCGCGCCGCGGAGGAAGAGCGCGAGCGGATCGCCGCGGCGGAAGAACGTGCTCGCCGCGAGGCCGTCGTCGTAGCCGAGCGTCAGCAGCGCGAGTCCGAGGAGGCTGCGGCGCGCCGGGAGCGCGAGGCTGCTGCGGCACATGCAGCTGAGATCGCCCGCATCCGGCGCCAGCAGGAAGATTTCCAGCGGGAGACCAACCGCGTCGCCGAGGCCCAGGCTGCAGCAGCCCGAGCCGAGCGCGAAGAGGCCGAGCGCCGCGCCGCCGACCGTGAGCACCGCGGAAAGATCATGGGCGAGGCCAAGGCCGCGTTCATCGACTTCGGCATCAGCGAGACCAAGGCCAAGGCGATCGTTCTCGCCGTCGCCGCCGGCAGCGTGCCGCACGTCTCGATCCGGTTTTGAGGAGTGACGCGATGATCGCCGAGAAGAAGTGGGACGGGAAGACGATCAGCGAGCCGGGGATCTTCGCCGGCATCGACCTTGAGCGCTACCACAGCGACCCGGACCTGTTCGATGGGCCCTCGATCTCCAAGAGCTCGCTGAAGCACCTCCTGCCGGCGCATGGCGGCAGCCCGAAGGCATTCTGGGGCCGGTGGCGACACAACCCCGACCACATCGCGCAGGAGAGCTCGGCGGCACTCAGCTTCGGCAAGGCGGCTCACTGCCTGCTGCTCGGCGACGAGGTCTTCGACGATGGCTTTGTGGTGCGGCCGGACGACTATCCCGACGCGAAGACCGGCGAGCTCAAGGCATGGAACGGCAACTCGAACTGGTGCAAGGCCTGGCTCGACGAGAATGCCAGCAAGACCGTCGTCACCACCGATCAGATGCAGCGCATCCGCATGATGCGCGACGACGCGGCCCGGTATCCGCTGGTGCAGCAGGGCCTGCTCAATGGCGCCGTCGAGCGCACCATGGCGTGGAAGGATCCGGCCACCGGCATCTGGCTGAAGGTCAGGCCCGACGTCATCCCGGCCGCCGACGGCGTCTATGCGGACCTGAAGACCGCCGCCGACTTCAGCGAGGACTTCCTCGAGCGGCAGGCCTTTGACGCTTGCTACTACCTGCAAGGCGCGATGATCCGCATGGTGTGCCGCGAGCTCGGCCTGCCGTTCACGACCTTCGCCCTGCTCTATGTCCTGAAGGACGACGTGCCCGACACCGCCCATGTCGAGATGAGCGAGCACGAGCTCGACCGCGGCGAGCGCGAGATCCGCTGGGCGCTCGGCACAATCCGCAAATGTCTCGATACAGGGGAATGGCCCGGGGCGCGTCCGTTCCAGGGCGGCGAGCGGGACCTGCAGCTCAAGCCCTGGCACAAATCCAAGATCGACGACTTCCTCGAAATGGAGCAGGCCGCATGAGCGCGCTGATCACCACCGATGACCGGCCGCGCCGTGCCCTTGCGCAGACGGAAGACGTCATCCCGATCCTCGACACGGCAAAGTTCGAGCACATGCAGCGAGTGGCAAACGTGATGGCCGCGACGTCGATGATCCCTGATGCGCTCTGCATGGTGAAGGTCAGCGGCGAGATGGTTCCGCTGCCGCAGGCCCAGGTCGTCGCCAACTGCTTCCTGATCGTGAACCAGTCGGTGCGCTGGGGTATGGACCCGTTCGCGGTCGCTCAGTGCGTCTCGATCGTGCACGGCAAGCTCTGCTACGAGGGCAAGCTCGTCTCGGCCGTGCTCGACGCCAAGCTTGGGATCAAGCTGCACCACTACCTGACGGGTGCGCCGGGTGACAGCCGCCGGATCTACCTGTCCGACGTGCCGTTCGACGACGAGCTGATCGATCGCCTCTCGCCGGGGCTTCGCGTTATCGACCGGCGGCTTTTCGACGGCTCCGTCGCCGAATGGAAGACGTCCGGCACAAACTCGCCGTGGTCGCCGAAGAACTTCGACCGGATGCTGATCTATCGCGGCACGCGCGACTGGTGTCGGATCTACGAGCCGGCCATCATGCTCGGCGTCTACACGCCCGACGAGATGCTCGACCTGTCCGAGAACGCCAGGGCGAGCCGGGCGCGGGACATCACCAGCGATCGCCAATCGCTCTCGGCGCGCCTCGCCGCCCCGCCCGCTTCCGAGCCCGCCGGCAAGCGCGAAGGCTTCGACCACTCTTCGGCTGCGCCTTCTGTGGAAGCGCGCCAGCAGCCCGCCACGGCCGAGCTCGACACGAATGAAGCCGCCGGCACCGCGCCGGATCGGCAGGAGGCGCCGAGCGACAGCAGCCCCGCCTCCGAACCATCCGAGGATAGCATCGACGGAACCGATGCCATCGATCCCGACGCGCCCGCCGGCCAGCACGAGGACGCGATCACCCCGGCGCCGGAGCGTCTCGTCAGCTACGCACGGGACATGATGGCGATCGCCGGCGGCGAAGGTGACGCCGGTCTAAAGAAGGATCGGCTCGGCAAGGCGCATGCCCGGTGGCGCGACGACATCGCCAAGCTGACGCCGAACGAGCAAGAGCGAGCGAAGTCGATCCTGATCAGCGCGCAGCTCGTGGCCAAGGGCGAGGCGTACCACAACCAAGCCGTCGAGTTTTTCGCCGAGGTGCTGGGAGTCGAGCCCGACAAGCTGATGGAGGACGGCAATGGCTGAGCAGACGGCAATCGAATGGGCCGACAGCACTTTCAACCCGTGGATGGGTTGCACCAAGGTCTCGCCGGCCTGCGACCATTGCTATGCCGAGACGCTCATGGATAAGCGCCAAGGCAAGGTGAAGTGGGGCCCGCACGGCGAGCGCGTCCGCACGGTCGAGAGCAACTGGCAGAACCCGCGCCGCTGGCAGCGCCAAGCCGCCGCATTCTTCGCCGAGCACGGCCGCCGGCGCCGCGTCTTCTGCGCCAGCCTCGCTGACGTCTTCGACAACAAGGCGCCCGCCGGCGCGCGGGACGATCTCTGGACGCTGATCCGCGAGACGCCCGACCTCGACTGGCTGCTCCTGACAAAGCGGCCGCAGAACATCGCCAAGATGCTGCCGGCGTTCTGGCCGGAGATCGCTAGGCATGTCTGGCTCGGCGCGTCGACGGAGAACCAGGAGGAGGCCGATCGTCGGCTGCCGCTTCTGCTCGCCGTAGACCCGCGTCCGGCCGTGTTCTTCGCCAGCGCCGAGCCGCTGCTCGGACCGATCGACTTTCGCGGCTGGCTAACGGTGGCATGGGACGGAGATATTCGGCGAACAAGGCCAGCGCCGCGGCTCCGCTGGGTCATCGCCGGCGGCGAAAGCGGCCCCGGCGCCCGGCCGACGCCGCCGGAGTGGTATCGAGAGATACGTAACCAATGCGCGGCCGCAGGCATCGCCTTCCTGTTCAAGCAGTGGGGGGAATGGGTTCCGCTGACTGGAAATGACGGAGAGTGGCCGACGGATGCCGGCAGCTTGATCCGTCTCGACGCCACCGGCACCAGAACCGACGCTGGCTGGCCGATGCAGCGCGTCGGCAAGAAGGTCGCCGGGCGCCACCTCGACGGCGTGACGCACGACGGGTTCCCGGAGGTGTGCCATGGCGCGCCGTGAGTTCACCCCCATGGTCTATGCCCAGATCGTCCACCGGGCATCGAACGCGCAGGGCCGCCTCACCTGCGAAGGCTGCGGCCTGGTGCTCGGTCGCAAGGCCTATCACGTCGACCACACCAAGCCGGACGGGCTGGAGGTCGACAAGACCCGCAAACTCACGGCCGAGGACGGTAAGGTGCTCGGCGTCGAATGCTGCCACAAGCCAAAAACCAAGACCGACGTGGCGCAAATCGCCGAGGCCAAGCGCCGCGAGGCGAAGCACCTCGGCATGACAACGCGGCAGCCGTCGCGCTTCCCCGGCTCCAAAGCCTCCGGGCTGAAGAAGACGATCGACGGCCGAGTTATCGACCGCGCCACAGGGGAGGAGATCCGCCGATGAACGTCATCCCCCTCCACCGCGTCCCCGCCGACATCCAATCAGCGTGGGACGTCTATCAAGTTGCCCTGCAGAAACACAGGCGAGAGACGGCGTTGAAGCGGCTGCGAGAAATGGGAGTGCTGGCATGATCTATGAGCGCAACACCGTGCGAGACGGTCCCGGCTTCATGCTGAAGATAGTCAGCCCTCCAGACGATCGTGGTAAGCCTGTCGTCGGCATCTATGATCTGAACCCGGATGCCTTCATCAAGCGCCGCATGGGCCGGGCAGACATGCTCAAGGTCGCGATGTGGTTCTTCGTCAATGCATGGAGGTCGGCCTGATGGGCATCACGCGCGAAAGAACGAAGACCGGCGCGGATGTTGTAACCGTGCTGCTGCCCTGCCCGTTCTGCGGCGGCGAAGCTTGTCGTCGAAGTCGAGAATCTTGGCCGAAAACCCACTGGATACAGTGCCGGTCGTGCAGGGCCCGCGGGCCTGACGGCTTGCTAGTGGCAGATGACGCTGAGCGCGGCTGGAACGCCCGCGCCCTATCCGACAAGGAGCGGTGAAACCTTGAAGATCATCATCCAGAACATCAGCGAGTTTGATGGCGCCGGCAGCCTGAGCAACTACGTCCTGCGTATCGACGATATGACAATCTCTTATTTCCAGCACGACCGGACAGCCGGCCTGGGCCAATGCTTACGCAGCGCAGCCGACGCCGCTGATGCCGCTGACGAGCATCATGCATGGACACTGAAGAAGATGCTCGAGAAGGATGGCTGAGAGGATGGCAGGCGACTCACTGGTGCCGATCAAGATCGTGCGGGAGAAGACCGGGCTCGGCGTGACGTCGATCTATGAGATGATGGCGCAGGGCCGGTTCCCGAAGCAGATCCCTCTCACGCCACGATGCGTCCGGTGGAGCCAGCGCGAGATCGACGAATGGATTGACGAGAGGAAGGCCGAGCGGCGATCATGACGCTCCGGCCGCAACCGCGAAGACAGCGCCGCCGGCACCCGCCAGGCGGCGTTTTCATGTGGGGCGCCCGAATGCCGAGGGGGTGGTTCAGGGGGTATCCGCCGAAGATGACCGCCAGATTTCTCAACAGGATCAACGTGCAAGGCGCTAGATCGCACTGACACCCCATCCGCCATCGTCCGGCTTGCCGGGCCCGGAGACTCAGGCGTCAAGCCGGCCCAGACCTCAGTGACATTCCGTACCGAAGTGCTTGTCGATGAGAGGCGCTGTCCTGGGCCTCGAGGCACGCGCTCTACGACATTGCCGTGCGCGAAGCGGACGCGCGCGAAGCCTCCGTCGACTTTTACGGGGCCAACGGCTGGCGGAACGGGTCGGGGCGGCAAGCTCTCCGAATTCTCGACGGACGAAGCCTGGACGACGGCCAGGGACAAGCCCCTGGGCGCAGGGTCGGCGCCTGACGAAGGGGATCGCGGCGTGGCAAGTTTGGAAGAAGCGATCGGCAAGGGCGTGGGGGCGACGCAACTGGCGATCAGGGCCTTGGAGGCGCTGCTCGACCTCGGTCAGGACGACCTGGTGCAACGGGTCAGGGACCAGACCATCGCTGGGCTCGGCGACAGCTTCGACGATCCCCCCGGCTATGACGGCGAGGCCATCGAGGCCGCGGCGCGGGAACAGGTCCTGATACTCATTGCCGCCGTTCTCGCGACGCGCCGCCAGAAACCGTCTCGGGCGAACTGAGCCGCCGCGGTTCGTCGGATATCAGCCCGAGGGGCTGCCGTCATGGAAGGCGCGCCCTTGGTCGCGGAGGAGCACGCACCGGCACTGTAAACGCGCGGGGCCACACGCGCGGAGATTGAACACACCCGGAGCCGCCCACCGCGCGACTTCCGCTCGGGCCGCCCATCCCTGGCCGTGAAAGACGGCGGGGACGAAGCCCGGACGATTCCGATCGGAGGTCCCGCCGATCGGCAGGCGGCTCGCAATCCTTCGGCACGGCGGCATTGCACCCCCCATGATCGGCCCGCATATGGGGGAAGGCGCTTGCCGCTCCGGCCCCGAGCGACATGTTCGCCCTGCACGACCCAGCGGAGAAGAACGGCCATGACCATCCACCTCCCGTTCGACAACAGCTATGCCCGCCTGCCGGCTTCGTTTCACGCCCGCCTCGCGCCGAGCCCGGCCTCGTCGCCGCGGCTTTTGAAGCTGAACCGCTCTCTGGCGCGGGCTCTCGGCCTGGATCCGGCATCGCTGGAGGTCCCGGAGGCGGCGGAATGGCTGGCCGGCGCCGGCTTTCCGGAAGGTGCCGATCCCATTGCCCTCGCCTATGCCGGGCACCAGTTCGGCAATTTCGTGCCGCAGCTCGGCGACGGACGCGCAGTCCTCCTCGGCGAGGTCGTCGGCGCGGACGGCCAGCGTCGCGATCTCCAGCTGAAGGGCTCCGGCCCGACGCCCTTCTCGCGCGGCGGCGACGGGCGGGCCGCGCTCGGGCCGGTGGTGCGCGAATATCTCGTCAGCGAAGCCATGGCCGCGCTCGGCATCCCGACGACGCGGGCCCTCGCCATGGCCGTCACCGGCGACCCGGTCTGGCGCGACGCGGTGCTGCCTGGCGCGGTCCTCGCGCGCGTCGCCGCCAGCCATATCCGCGTCGGCACCTTCCAGTATTTCGCCGCCAGGGGCGACAACGAGGCGGTGCGCCGCCTTGCCGACTATGCCATCGCCCGGCATTACCCGCAGGCGGCCGAGGCCGCGCGGCCGGCGCTGGCGCTGCTCGAGGCGGTCGCCACGCGCCAGGCCGAGCTGGTCGCGCGATGGATGCTGGTCGGCTTCGTCCACGGCGTGATGAACACCGACAACATGGCGATCTCCGGCGAGACGATCGATTACGGCCCCTGCGCCTTTCTCGACGTCTACGATCCCGCCACCGTGTTTTCCTCGATCGACCGCAACGGCCGCTACTCTTTCGGCAACCAGCCCGGCATCGCCCAGTGGAACCTGACACGCCTCGCCGAATGCCTGCTGCCGCTGATCGACGCGGACGAGGCGGCGGCGATCGAGCTGGCGAAGACGGTGCTGGCCGGATACGCCGAGAGTTTCCGGACGGCCCATCTCGCCGGTCTGCGTCAGAAGCTCGGCCTCGTCACCGAAAGCGAGGGCGATGCCGCACTGGCGCAGGATCTCCTCGACCTCATGGCGGCCGGCCGGGCGGACTTCACTTTGACCTTCCGGCAGCTGGTCGCCGCGGCCGAGGATCCTTCGGCGGACGCCGCCGTCGCGACAGGGTTCGACGATCCCGCGGGTTTCGCAGCCTGGGCGGGTCGTTGGCACGCACGCCTGGACGATGAGCCGAGCGAGGGGCGTCTGGACGGGATGCGGCGGGCCAATCCGGCCTTCATCCCGCGCAATCACCAGGTCGAGGCTGTCATCAAGGCCGCCGTGGAGGACGGGGATCTCGCTCCCTTCGAGGCGCTGGCGACCGTTCTCGCGACCCCCTACGACGACCAGCCCGACAATGCGGCTTATGGCGTGCCGCCGGCGGCCGGCGGCGAGGCCTATCGCACCTTCTGCGGAACGTGATGACGGCACACCGTCGGCTCTCGCACCCGCTCGACGAACGCTGAAAGCGTGCTATGCAGCGCCATGACGCGCGATCTCAATAGTCTGGACTGCCAGACCTGCGGCGCCTGCTGTTCCTATTCGTCGGAATGGCCGCGCTTCTCGACGGAGAGCGACTCCGATCTCGACAAAATTCCGGCAGGGCTCGTGGCAGCCTCGCTGAATGGCATGCGCTGCGAGGGCAATCGCTGCGCCGCGCTCGCCGGCGTCGTCGGGACGGCGACCGCCTGTTCGGTCTACGCCGTCCGACCGGAAGTCTGCCGCACCTGCATGCCCGGCGACGAGGACTGCCGCATGGCGCGCCGGGCCTTCGGCCTCGCGGCCTGATCGCGGCCCCCGGCTCTTCGGCAAGGGGCGGATACAGAAGAGCCCGCACGCGGCGGGCTCCCGGTTTCAGTCGTGTTGCGTGCGCCTGATCAGGCCTGCTGGCCGCCTTCTTCTTCCTCGAACAGCACCGCCACGTCGCTGTTGGCGGACAGGCGAACCTTGTCGCCCTCGATCTCGGCGACCAGGGACAGCGCGATGTAATGGTGATGGCCGCGATGGGCGCCCTCGCCGCTGTCCTTCTTGGTCAGCTTGATGCGCTGGCCTTCGACATGGTCGACGGTGCCGACATGGACGCCGTCGGCGCCGATGACTTCCATGTGCTCCTTGATCTTGCTGGCGTCAGTCATTGCAGTCTCCTTGGTTTGATCAGTCCGCCACTGCATATAGCGTGCCCGGCGGAACCGGCACCCACGCAGTCCTACGTAGCGCCGACGGCAGGCTCAGCCCGGTCGATGTCGGGCGCGCGACGTCCGCCCTCTTCCGGATCCGGCTCGATCGGCGGGATGTCGGCACCGGGCTCATCGATCTCGCCCGACCCGACATTGTCCGCGCCGGGATCATCGATCACCGGCACGACATCCGGCGACGGTCGGTCGCCGCGCGGGTCGACGATATTGCTTTCGATGTTCGACATGGATGGTCTCCTCTGCGTCTCTTGTGCGGGAACAAGGCTCGCGCGCGCAGGCGGTTCCCCGTCAGAGGCTTCCGTCTCGGCCGTACACGCTCAAACGCTGGCCGATCCCGCGGGCCATGCCGGATTCGTGATCCGACGGCCATGGTCAACGCTGCGGATCTGGCGAAACTTGTCCGAGGCAAGACGGAGGATTGGCGCATGAGAAAGTGTCTGCAATCCCTGGTGCTGGTTCTCGTCCTGGCCGGGGGAGCGAGCTCGGCCTGGGCGGACGATGCCAGTGACATTCGCGCCGTCATCACGCAGCAGCTGCAGGCGTTCAAGACGGGTGACGGCGCGGCCGCCTATTCCTTGGCCGCACCCAACATCCAGCGGATGTTTCCGAGCCCCGAGATCTTCATGTCGATGGTGCAGTCGGGCTATGCGCCGGTGTTCCAATCGAGCAATGCCACCTTCGGCCCCCTGAAGGCGGAAGGGCCCGGCTTCCGGCAGGAGGTGAACCTGACCGATCCGAGCGGGCAGAGCCACATCGCCAGCTACACGCTGGAACGCCAGCCGGACGGCTCGCTGAAAATCACCGGCTGCTCGATCCGCAAGGGCAACGACCTCTCGGCCTGAGCCTGTTGTCGGAGACCGGATGAGCTGGCGGGCCGCTCCGAAGCCGTTTGGATGGGGCACGGCGGCAAAGCTTGTTCCTCTCCCCTCCGGGGAGAAGTGCCCGGCAGGGCGATGAGGGGGCGCGCGCCCGTCAGCCTGGCCCGGCTGTGCCGGCCCCTCATCCCGCTGCCGCGACCTTCTCCCCGGAGGGGAGAAGAAGCAGCGTCCGCCTCGCGCTTCGCCATCCCCCTCGCGCATGATGACGTGCCCCCTTGCCGCCGGCGAAACTCGCGGTCTGGATACATGCACGGCGGCAAAGCTTGTTCTTCTCCCCTCCGGGGAGAAGTGCCCGGCAGGGCGATGAGGGGGAGCGCCCCCGTCAGCCTGGCCCGGCTGCGCCGGCCCCTCATCCCGCTGCCTGTCCAGCGGATTGATGAGTAACAGAACTGCCCGGATGGATGGGTTACACTTCTTCGGCTTTGGAAGGGTCCCGGTCTGCGTCGGT
>NZ_BMJJ01000021.1 GCF_014643375.1 Aureimonas glaciei | reverse complement strand
CAGACAACCAAAACTCCCGACCGACGCAGACCGGGACCCTTCCAAAGCCGAAGAAGTGTAACCCATCCATCCGGGCAGTTCTGTTACTCATCAATCCGCTGGACACGCGCGACGATCCAGGGGTAGGGCCGGTGTTCGGAGGGGAATGGATCAGGGATGGCGTGCCTGAACGGCTCGATGACCGCCAGGTCGCCCTTGGACGCGCAAAGGCCGCCGCTGCTTCTTCTCCCCACCGGGGAGAAGTGCCCGGCAGGGCGATGAGGGGGCGCACGCGTCCGGACAGGCCGCCCCCCTCTTCCGGCCGCTGCGCGGCCACCTTCTCCCCGGCGGGGAGAAGAATAGCGCCCGGCTTAGACGGCCTCGAACACCCTGAACTCGGCGACGACCTGGTCGTAGACGCCGCGCTTGAATGGCACGACGAGCGCCAGCACCTCGTCCATCGGCTTCCAGTCCCAGGCGTCGAATTCGGCAGAGTGACCGCCGGGCGGGGGATTGATGGCGATTTCGGTCTCGTCGCCCTCGAAGCGAAAGGCGAACCATTTTTGGGTCTGGCCGCGGTATTTGCCCTTCAGGGCGATGCCGACGAGGTGCGGTGGCAGGTCGTAGTCGATCCAGCCCGAGGTCTCGCCCAGCAGCTGCACCGAGCGCATGCCCGTTTCCTCGTAGAGTTCGCGGAAGGCGGCGGGAAGCGGGTCCTCGCCCTTGTCGATGCCGCCCTGGGGCATCTGCCAGAGCGCCGTCGCGCCCTCCATCTCGCCCTGTTCCTCGACGAGGCGGCGGCCGACCCAGACGTGGCCGTGGGCGTTCAGCACCATGATGCCGACGCAGGGGCGATAGGGCAGGGTCTTCGCTGCTGACATTCTGGGTCTCCGGGGCGAAAAGCCCGCTCCCTTTATCGGGCCGGGCGGGGCGCCGGCAAGGGCTCAGCGGTTCTCGGGATCGCGGGCGAGGGCCGAGACCGGGACGAGCCGGATGCCCCGCGCCTCGGCGGCGCTGATCCAGTCGGCGATGGCCGCGACCGAGACATCGAAGGCGGAGGCGACGCCGATGGCGCTGCCATTGGCGCGGGCGACGCGCTCGAGCGTGGCGAGCTCCGCCTCGATCGCCGCCCTGTCCTGCTTCGCGTCGATGAGGACGTCGGCGGCGGCAAAGACCGTGCCGGCCTCGCGCGCGACATCGCGGGCGGTGCTGCGGGCGGAACTGGCGTCGTCGAGGAACATCAGTCCGCGGCGGGCCAGTTCCGTCGCCAGCGGCTGCAGGGCGGCGGGATCGGCAGTGAGGCGGGCGCCCATGTAGTTCATGACGCCGACATAGTTGGTGAGGCGGGAGAGCGACCAGTCCAGGTCGCCGAAGGCGCCCGCAGCGGCGTCGGCTGCGGTGACGGTATGCTCGCCGGGCGAGGTCTGGGGGTAGCCGAAAGGCTCCATCGGCACCTGCAGCACCAGCTCGTGGCCGCTGCGACGGGCGTCCTGCATCCAGCGGTCGAGGCTGTTGCCGCCGGGGGCGAAGCCCAGCGTGACGCCGGCGGGCAGCGTTCGGATGGCGGCCTGCGTGCCGGTCTGGCTGATGCCGAGGCCGCCGACGACGATGGCGACGCGGGTGCCGACGGCGGTCGCGGGGGCGACGGAATAGACGTCGAAGGGCCGGCGCCCGTCGGCGGCACGGATCGGCAGTGGCCCCTCGTCGCCGGGCTCGAGAAGAGCCTCGTCGGGGAGGTGGGCAAGGGTCGGCGGCTGGCGCAGGGATTGCGGGTCGCTCACCGTGATCGCCTGCCCGGCGCGGCCGCCCTCGCCGGGGGGATAGGTGATCGTCGGCAAAGACGGGTCTGGCAACGGTGCGGACTGTACCGGCATGGCCGCCGGTACCGGGCGCAACGGGGCTGGCGCAGCCGTCGCGGCAGCGGTGAGGGCGGCCGAGCGCGCGGCTTCGGCCTCGGCGAAGACGTCGACATGGCGCAAGGCCGGGCCCGTCAGCGCCGTCGCCAGCGATCCGGCGAGCACGGTCATGACGGCCGCGCCCGCGGCGAGCCGCTGGCGGCGGCGCGAGCGACCGGGGCCCTGGTGTCGGAGATCGCGGCCGAGCGGCCGCGTGAGATCGTCGAGCATGATGGCGCTCTAGCATCGGAGGCTGGATCGAGGCTCGACGGCCCGAAGGGCCGGTCAAGCAAAAGCCCCGGCGCTGGTCGCAGCGCCGGGGCTTTTGTGGTCTGACGGGCGGGCCTTATTTGGCGGCGCGCTTGTCGGCCTTGGGCGGGAATGCCGCATCGGTCTTGACGCCGCGCAGGAGGTCGAGCGCGTACAGCATCTGCAGGTCGTCCTTCTGCTCCGGCGGGACGTAGTCGAGCGAGCCCGATCCTTCCGCGTTCTCTTCATTGCCGGTGATGTGGCCGCGCAGCGAGGACTCGCCGCGTGTCACTTCGTCGTCGGCGTCGAGGCCCATCTGCTTCTTGATGTCGTCCGGCAGCGGCTGTTCGACCATGATGTCCGGATCGATGCCGCGGCCCTGGATCGAACGGCCCGACGGCGTGTAGTAGAGCGCCGTGGTCAGGCGCAGGGCGCCATTGGCGCCGAGCGGGATGATCGTCTGGACCGATCCCTTGCCGAAGGAGCGCGAGCCGACGACGGTGGCGCGGCGCTGGTCCTGCAGGGCGCCGGCGACGATCTCGGAGGCCGAGGCCGAACCGCCGTTGACGAGAACGACCAGCGGCTTGCCGCCGATGTCGTCACCGGTGCGGGCGTTGTAGCGGCGCGTCTCTTCCGGATTGCGGCCGCGTGTCGAGACGATCTCGCCGTTCTCCAGGAAGGCGTCGGAGACGCTGACGGCCTCGTCGAGCAGGCCGCCGGGGTTGCGCCGGAGATCGAGGACGAAGCCCTTCAGCTTGTCGGCCGGGATCTTCGCTTCGATGTCGGCGATCGCCTCTTCCATGCCGACCGTGGTCTGTTCGTTGAACTTCAGCAGCTTGATGTAGCCGACATCGTTCTCGACCGAATGGCGGACCGAGGGCACCTTGATCTCGTCGCGCTTGATCGACAGTCGGATCGGCTTGGTGGCCCCCTCGCGGACGATGGTGAGGTTCACCGAGGTGCCGATGTCGCCCTTCATCTTCTCAACCGCCTGCGACAGCGTCAGGCCGCGGACCTGCTCGCCGTTGATCTCGGCAATGAGGTCGCCGGCGAGGACGCCGGCCTTGTCGGCGGGCGTGCCCTCGAAGGGGGAGACGACCTTGACGAGTTCCTCCTCCATCGTGACCTCGATGCCGAGGCCGCCGAACTGGCCGCGGGTCTCGGTGCGCATGTCCGCCGCTTCCTTGGCGTTCATGTAGCTCGAATGCGGGTCGAGCTGCGTCAGCATGCCGTTGATCGCCGTCTCGACCAGCTTCTGGTCGTCGGGAACGTCGACATACTGCGCCCGAACCCGCTCGAACACGTCGCCGAAGATCGCCAGCTGCCGATAGGTGTCGGACCCGGCCGCATTCGCGACGCCGGACTGCTGCCCGACAAAGACAGTCATCGCCGTGGCGCCCATGAGCGCACCGGCGAAGAGTATCGAGAGCTTACGAATCATTCCTCGTCCTTCCAGAAGGTTCTTCCGACCACCACGGAGCCGGATCAACCGGTGTCCCGTCCTTGCGAAATTCTACGTAGAGCATCGGAGCGGATGCGTCGAAATCGCTTGCCGCGGTGCTGGCGACGCGTCGCGCGCCCATCACCGCCACGGGCTCTCCCGCCAAGACGAATTGACCCACCGCAACATCGATCTTGCTCATGCCCGCCAACACAACATGATAGCCGTCGCCGGCGTCAAGTATCAAGAGCTGTCCGTAGGAGCGGAAAGGCCCGGAATACAACACCCTGCCGTCCGCCGGAGCCGTCACGAGATCGCCGGCGCGGGTTGCGAAGGCGAGCCCGGCCGACGGACGCCCGATGCCGTCGCTTGCGCCGTAGCCGACCTGCAGATGACCGGATACGGGTACCGTGAGACGACCCTTCATTGTCGAAAATGGGGCGGCCGGTTCGATGGTGGTCATTTCACGCCGAAGTGAGGCGACATCGTAGGAGGGAGCGGCCTCGGGCGTCGTTTCCGCCGGCGGCACGGCCGCGACAACGGGCGGTGGCGCCTGGTCCGGGACGGTGCTCGGTTCGCCCGGCGACGCGGGTGCCTGCTCGGCGAGCTGCGCGGCCTTCTCCCGCTCGGCAGCGAGGCGTTCGGCCTCGGCCGCCTGCAGCGCCGCTGTCTGGCGCTTTTCCTCGGCGAGCTTGGCGGCCGCGGCCTCGGCGGCCCGGGCGCTCTCGGCTTCCGAGTCGAGCGAGGCGATCAGGTCCTGGAGGCTGGTGGCCTTGGCCGCGAGCTCCGCTGCCCGCTGCGCATCGGCGAGACGCCGGTCGCGGCTATCGGTCTCGAGCCGCTGCTTCTCCAGGAAGAGGCGCGCCAGGCGTGCTTCCTCCTGCTTCTGCCGCGTCATGCCGGCGATGTAGCTGGCCTTTTCCACGCCGATCTCGCGCTTCACGGCCGCCAACTGGTCGAGGTCGGCGGCGAGCTTGTCGGTCTCTTTGCGGATGCGCGGCACGACGGCGCCGAGGAGAATGGCGCTGCGCACCGAGCCGAGCGCATCGTCCGGCCGGACGAGAAGCGCCGGCGGCGGCTTGCGCCCCATGCGCTCCAGCGCCCCCAGCACTTCGGCAAGGAGGCCGCGGCGCTTGCGCAGCGAGGCCTTGAGCGAGGCCTCGTCGCCGGCCAGGGCATCGATGCGGCTTTCGGTCGCGGCGATGTCCTTCTCGATCAGCTTCTGCGCCGCCGCTGCCTCGATCATCGCCGTGCGAATCTTGGTGCGGTCCTCGGCCAGCGCGGCGATCTCCGCGTCGAGGGCGGTGACGTTCTCGCGCGTCAGGGAAATGCGGCTGGTGAGGTCGGCGAGTTCCGCTGCGGTCTTCGCGCGCTCGTTCTCGAGAATCAGCACGCGGCTGATGCTGGCGGTCTCCGTCGCGTCGGCGGTCTCGGCCTCCACGGGGGTCGAGCCGAGCCCGAGGGAAACGGCGAGCACGAGGGCGGCGAGCATCGAGCGAAGCCCGCGATGGCGCGTTCTCCGTGCTCTGTCTGGCTGCGTCGCTCGGTTTCGCAAGATTGCCTCTGAGACCCGTGGCCGTTTGTCGCCGTCGTCCGCCGACGGCCAGCGCAGGATAGAGCCGCCGTCTTAACAATGCATCAACCATCCGGCACCCCTGCGCGCCGCGGCCGAAAAGCCTTCCGCCGCAACCGTGGTGGCGTGATGGCGAGCCACGCTCAAGATGGTGCCCGCAACGAAAGAGGGCCGGCCTGTTGCCGATCGGCGACGCGCCTGCGGTTCAGACCCGGTGGTAGGGATGGCCGGAGAGGATCGTGGTCGCGCGGTAGATCTGTTCGGCGATAAGCATGCGGGCGATCTGGTGCGGAAAGGTCATGCGCCCCAGTGACAGCACGAGGCGCGCGCTCTCGCGAAGCGCCGGATCGAGGCCGTCCGGACCGCCGATGATCAGGGCCAGATCGCGCACGCCCTCGTCGCGCAACTGCGCTAGCTCGGTGGCAAAACCCTCCGACGACAGCAGCTTACCGGTCTCGTCGAGGGCGATCAGCACGGTCTTATCGGCAAGGCCCGAGGTCAGCCGGGCCGCCTCGTCGCGCTTGCGTTCGGCGACGCCGGCCGCGCGCGATTCCGGATATTCGCTGAGCCCGGCATAGTCGAGACCGAGCGACCCGCCGCTCTTGCCGAGACGACCGAGATAACGGTCGGCCAGCTCGCGCTCGGGGCCCGCCTTCATCCGGCCGACGGCGGCGATCGTCAGCCGCACCGGCGGAAGGCTCCCGCCGGCTGCGGCCCTGACATGTGTTCAGCCATCACGCCTATCCAAACTTCTCGCCGGATCCGACACGACGGCTGCCGACGACGGTCAATGGACCGTCGCGTCTCCGGCGTCACCGCCCACCGACCACATCTTTTCCAGATTGTAGAAGGCGCGGACTTCGGGGCGGAAGATGTGGACGATGATGTCGCCCGCGTCGATCAGCACCCAGTCGCCATTCTGCAGTCCCTCGACCTTGCAGGAGCCGTGGCCGCCTTCCTTGAGGTCGGACAGGACGTGCTCGGCGACGGCGGAAACATGGCGGTTGGAGCGGCCGGACACGATCACGAGGTAATCGGCCAGTGCCGATTTTCCATGCAGATCGATGGTCAGGATGTCTTCGCCCTTCGAGTCCTCGAGGCTCGAAATGACGACGTCGATGGCGGCGCGCTGCGGCGACGGATCGCTCGGGGCACCCTCGGAAGCAGCGCTCAACAGGGCGTCTTCCGAATCCAGGGCAGTTCTCAGGGTCGTTCTTCCTTTTCGAAACGGGGAGAGGACGTCATGTCCTGCCCGTGGGTTAACAGTGGCAGTCATCGGTGTCGGTTTCAAGACCGGGCGCCCCCGGACGCCTCCCCCGACCGCAGGGCCGTCGACGAGAGGGGGGAACGGGGACCATGCAGGAACACCCATGCGGGAGCCTTGCGGAAGGGCAGCGCGGCACCGTCGGCTTCGCTCAAACGAAAGCGCGAGAAGGTCTTGGCCATCGGCGAGGACAGGATCGACAGCGTCGCGCCCGGCCGGTCGACGACGGCGATCGGCATGGTGCCGACGATGCCGCGCCAGTCCTGCCAGCGGTGGAAGCTGGCGAGGCTGTCCGCGCCCATGACCCAGACGAAGTGGACGTCCGGCCGCCGCTGCCGCACCAGCGCCAGCGTGTCGGCGGTATAACGCAGGCGATGGGCGGCCTCGAAGGCGGTGACGTCGATGCGCGGTTCGGCGGCGATGTGGCGCGAGGCGGCGATGCGCTCGCCGAGCGAATGCGTCCGCTCGTGGCGCTTCAGCGGATTGCCGGGGGTGACGATCCACCAGAGCCGGTCGAGCTGCAGGCGCCGCAGCGCCGTCTCGGCGACGAGCAGATGCCCGGCATGCGGCGGATCGAAGGAGCCGCCGAACAGGCCGACGGTCATGCCGCTCTCGGTGTGCGGCAGCCTGAGGTCGGCGGCCGCCACGTCCAAAAGCGCCGTCGTCCCGCCGCCGCGACGGTCCTGGGGCCTAGGGAGGGTCACGAGCGGGTCTGGCCGGTGCCGAAGACGCGGTAGTTGAAGCTCGTCAGCTGCTCGACCCCGACCGGCCCGCGCGCGTGCATCTTGCCGGTGGCGATGCCGATCTCCGCGCCCATGCCGAACTCGCCGCCGTCGGCGAACTGGGTCGAGGCATTGTGCAGGAGGATCGCCGAATCGATGCCGGCGAGAAAGCGCGTGGCTGCCGCCGTGTCGCCCGTGACGATCGCCTCGGTATGGTGCGAGGAGTGCCGCTCGATATGGGCGATGGCGCCCTCGACGCCGTCCACGAGCGCGACCGAGAGGATCGCGTCGAGATATTCGGTGTCGAAATCCTGGTCGCTCGCCGGCGCCGCGGCCGGATAGAGCGCAACGACCTCAGCCGTGCCGCGGATCTCGCAGCCGGCGGCGGCGAGCGCGTCGAGGACGGGGGCGAGATGCGTCGCCGCCGCCGCGCGGTCGACGAGCAGCGTCTCGGCCGAGCCGCAGACGCCGGTCCGGCGCATCTTGGAATTGACGGTAACGTCGATGGCCATGGCGAGATCCGCCGCGCCGTCGATGTAGACATGGTTGAGGCCTTCGAGATGGGCGAAGACCGGCACGCGCGCTTCGCGCTGTACGCGCTCGACCAGCGAGCGGCCGCCGCGCGGCACGATGACGTCGATGGCGCCGCGGAGCCCCGTCAGCATGGCGCCGACGGCGGCGCGATCGGTCGTCGGCACGCGCTGGATGGCATCTGCGGGCAGGCCGGCCTCAAGGAGACCCGCGACCAGTGCCGCACTGATCGCGGCGGAGGAGCGGGCCGAGTCCGAGCCGCCACGCAGGATCACGGCATTGCCGGCCTTGAGGCAGAGCGCGCCGGCATCGGCGGTGACGTTCGGCCGGCTTTCGTAGATGACGCCGACGACGCCGAGCGGCGTGCGCACGCGGCAAATCTCGAGGCCGTTCGGCCGCTCCCAGGCGGCGATGGTGGAACCGACGGGATCGGCCAGCGCGGCGACCTCGCGCAGAGCCGCGGCAATGCCGGCGATACGGCCGGAATCGAGGCGCAGACGGTCAACGAGGGCCGGCGACAGGCCGGCGGCGAGGGCGTCCGCGACATCCTCGGCATTGGCCGCGAGAATCGCCGGCTCGTCTCGCGCCACGGCGACGGCCATGGCTTCCAACGCCGCATTCTTCTGCGTGGTCGGTGCCAGAGCGAGGACGCGCGCGGCCGCGCGGGCGCGAGCGCCGATGTCCAGCATCAGCGCCGTCACGTCGTCGGGCAAAGCGGCGGTTTCAACCGTGTCCATGCTGTCTCTTCCCAAACCCGTCGCTCAGGCCAGCTCGCCGGCGTCGCGAAAATGCCGTTCCATCACCAGGTCGTCGCGGTGGATCATCGCGGCCCGGGCGGGGTAGCCGAGCGCCGCCTCGATCGCCTGCGAGCGCAGGCCCGCCACGAGACGCGCCTCGGCGGCGTCGTAGGCGACGAGGCCGCGGGCGATCTCGCGCCCGTCCTCGGCAGCGACCAGAATGGTGTCGCCGCGGCCGAACTCGCCGTGCACGGCGGTCACCCCCGCCGGCAGCAGGCTTTTCCCCGCGGAGAGGGCCTGGACCGCGCCGGCATCGATGACGAGGCGGCCGGCGGCGTTGAGATGGCCGGCGATCCAGCGCTTGCGCGCCATCACCGGGTTGGCCGTCGGCCGGAACAGCGTCGCGCGCTCGCCGCGTTCGATCGCGCCGAGGGGACCCAGCCGGTCGCCGGCGGTGATGATCATCGCCGCGCCCGCCGAGGTCGCGATCTTGCCGGCGTCGATCTTGGTGCGCATGCCGCCGCGCGAATACTCCGACGCCGCCGCGCCCGCCATGGCTTCGATCGCCGGCGTGATGCGCTCGACCAGCGGGATGTGCGCAGCATCGGGATCGGTCGCCGGCGGCGCGGTGTAGAGCCCGTCGATATCCGACAGGAGGACGAGGAGGTCGGCGGACATCATGGTGGCGACGCGCGCGGCCAGCCGGTCGTTGTCGCCGTAGCGGATCTCGGTGGTGGCGACGGTGTCGTTTTCGTTGATCACCGGCACCGCGCCGAACTGCAGCAGCGTACCGACCGTGGCGCGGGCATTGAGATAGCGCCGCCTCTCCTCGGTGTCGCCGAGCGTCAAAAGGATCTGCCCGGCCTCAAGGCCGTGCGTGCCGAGCGCCTCGGCATAGGCGCGCGACAGGGCGATCTGGCCGACGGCGGCCGCCGCCTGGCTCTCTTCCAGCTTCAGCGCGCCGTTCGGCAGCTTCAGGATCTTGCGCCCCAGCGCGATCGCCCCGGACGAGACGATCAGCATCTCGTGGCCGGAGGCGGCCAGCCGCGCGACGTCGGAAACGAAGCCCTCCAGCCAGTCGCGGCGCAGCCCGGTCTGGCGGTCGACGAGGAGGGCCGAGCCGATCTTGACGACGATCCGCTTGGCGCCCGAGAGCGTGGCGGCCGCTGTCATTCCTTGTCCTGCCGCTCGCTGTAGGAGTCGGGCAGGGCGGCCCAGCGGTCGGGAGAGGGCGCCTCCTCCTCCTCGCCGGTGATGCCGAGGATCTCGCGGCGCAACTGGCGCAGGACCGGTGTCATGCCGGCGCGGCTGACGGCCGAGATCGCCAGCGGCCGCTTGCCGCTCGCCTTGCCGAGGATCTTCAGCTTTTCCGCCAGTTCCTCTTCCGACAGCGTATCGATCTTCGACAGCGCCAGAATTTCGGGCTTGTCGGTCAGGCTCTCGTCATAGGCGTGAAGCTCGGCGCGCACCGTGCGGTAGGCATAGGCGACATCCTCTTCCGTCGCCGAGACGAGGTGCAGGAGCACCCGCGTGCGCTCGACATGGCCGAGGAAACGGTCGCCGATGCCGACGCCCTCATGCGCGCCCTCGATGAGGCCGGGAATGTCGGCGATCACGAATTCCGCGCCGTCGACGGTGGCGACGCCGAGATTGGGATGCAGCGTCGTGAAGGGATAGTCCGCGATCTTCGGCCGCGCCGCCGTCACGGAGGCGAGGAACGTCGACTTGCCGGCATTCGGCAGGCCGACGACGCCGGCGTCGGCGATCAGCTTCAGCCGCAGCCAGATCGTCAGTTCCTCGCCTTCGAGGCCCGGATTGGCGCGGTAGGGCGACTGGTTGACCGAGGTCTTGAAATAGTCGTTGCCGAAGCCGCCATTGCCGCCCGCGGCGATGCGCACGCGCTGGCCGACCTGGGAGAGGTCGCAGAGCAGCGTCTCGTTGTCCTCGGCAAAAACCTGCGTGCCGGCCGGCACCTTCAGCGTCACGTCCGTGCCCTTGGCGCCGGTGCGGTTGCGGCCCATGCCATGGGTGCCGGTCTTGGCCCGGAAATGCTGCTGGTAGCGGTAGTCGATCAGCGTGTTGAGGCCCGACACGGCCTCGATGAAGACGTCGCCGCCGCGGCCGCCGTCGCCGCCGTCCGGCCCACCGAACTCGATGAACTTTTCGCGCCGGAACGAGATGGCGCCGGCGCCGCCGTCTCCGGACTTGATGTAGACCTTGGCCTGGTCGAGGAACTTCATAGCGTTATTTCCTGGCCGTCCGGGCGGGCGAGGCTCGCCGCTGCCGTTCTTGAACGGGGTTATTGTAGTGAAGAGGAGGCGGGACGCGAAGGCCCGTCTCCGTGAAACTCTGCGCTCGCCGCCCCCGCCTTGGCTCAGCCGGTCGGCGCGACCTTGGAAAACACGACGCGGGCCCCGGCGATCGGCAGGCCGAATTTCGAGATCCGCACAAGGTTCTGCACCGTTCCGTCCGCCTGCTGCCGCATCCAGTGGCGGAAATGCAGGAGCATGTCGCTGCCGCCGGGGGCATAGCCGTCATAATTCAACACCGCGCCGTCCTCGGTCTTGTAGCCGGTGACCGGAACGGCCGGGCGAAGCTTGCCGTCCTCTCCGGCGGTCTCCACCGTTCCGGCATAGCGCCCGTCCGGTGTCGCCGTCAGGGCCCAGCGCTGCAGCCGCTCGCCCTTGGCCAGATGAAACGTCTCGTCGAGTTCGAGGCGCCCGCTCGTCGCCGTGCCGGCGAAGCCCGCCGTGATCGCTTCGGTGAACACCAACAGCGTGTCGATCTCGCCCTCGCTGACGCTCGCCCCGTCGAAGAAGGTCTCCAGCGCGAAACTCCCCTTCGGCGCCGGCACCGGCTCGGCGCAGGCGGCAAGACCAGCCAGCAACAGAGCCGCCACCGCGAGCTTTGCCGAGGACGTTCGCGTCCGTTCGCCCGTCTTCTGCACATCCATCATGCCGAGCGGCCCCATGCCTTCAACGCCGCCCAGGCGCGGCGGTCGAGGTGAAAATCCTCGGAGGCGACTCTTCCGGCCGCCACCGAGACGAAAGTGCCGGTGCCGCGCGGCTGAAACCCGCATTTTTCGAGGACCCGGCGCGAGGCGCCGTTGATCACCCGGCAATTGGCATGCACGCAATCGACGCCGGCCCTGGCGAAGGCGAGATCGATCACCGCCTGCGCCGCCTCGGTGGCAAAGCCCTTGCCCCAGTGCGGGCGGCCGAGCCAGTAGCCGAGATCGACGGTCTTCGGCCGGGCCATCGGCCGGAGGCCGCAGAGGCCGAGAAAGCCGCCGTTCCCGGCATCGGTCACGGCGAAGACGAATTCGCGATCGACATGCGCCAGAAAGTGCCGGGCGTGGTCGACCGTATAGGGGTGCGGCAGGCGAGCCAGCATGCAGGCCACGCCCGGATCATTGGCGAGCCGCGCCATGGCGGGCGCGTCCGCGGCCACGGGCCGCCTCAGAAACAGGCGCCGCGTGGCGATGGGTTCGAGCGGGTCTTCGAGCAGACTGCCCAGATCTGTGTCCATGACATCCGTCCTCAACAACGAAAAAGGGGAGATGGCGGCCCATCTCCCCTGATCTCGCTTCGAAACGGCGACCATGGTGGTCGGCCTCAAAGCACCGGGTCGTTGGGACACCGGTGCTTGTCGGCGCCGGTCACTCTGCTGCGATGGCTTTCGGCGTGACGGAAATGAAGGCGCGGCCGCGGGCCTTGGTCTGGAAGGTGACGACGCCTTCGACGGTGGCGAAAATGGTGTGATCCTTGCCCATGCCGACATTGGCACCCGGATGCCACTGGGTGCCGCGCTGGCGCACGATGATATTGCCCGGGATGACGGCCTGGCCGCCCGACTTCTTCACGCCGAGGCGCTGACCGGCCGAGTCGCGACCGTTGCGGGACGAGCCGCCTGCTTTCTTATGAGCCATGATGTTCTCTCCTGGAGCCTCGCCATCCCTTCGGGGACGGTCCGTCTCTCTCAATCTCTAACATTTTAGCAGGATGCCGGCCGAGTTGTCTCGGCTGATCGGCGTATCCCACCCGATTCGCTCTGCCGGCCTCCCGACGCTGCCGGTTGCCCGGCGGCGACAGGTACCGTGACGGCGGCGCTATTCGGCGTCGGCGACGGTCTCGGTCTTCTTGGCGCGCGGCTTGGCCGGGGCCTTCTTCTTCGGCGCCTCGGCCTCGGCCTTGGCGTCCGCCTTGGCAGCCTTCGCCTCTTCCTTGGCAGCCTTGGCGGCGGCCTTGTCTTCGGCGGCTTCGGTCTCGGTCTTCTCGACCTTGGCAGCCTTGGCCGGCTTTTCCGAGGCCGTCTGGCCGTCGCCGAGGATTTCGCCGATGCGGATCAGCGTCAGGTCCTGGCGGTGGCCGCGGGTGCGCTTAGAATTCTGGCGGCGGCGCTTCTTGAACGAGATCACCTTCGGGCCGCGGGTCTGCTCGACGATCTCGGCGGTGACGCTGGCGCCGGCCACGAAGGGCGCGCCGATCGTCGTGCCGAGCATCAGCACCTCGGTGAAGGTCAGGCTGTCGCCGGCTTCGCCGGGCAGGCGCTCGATTTCGAACTCGTCGTTGGCGACGACGCGGTACTGCTTGCCGCCTGTCTTGATCACTGCGAACATGGTCATTCCTTGTTAGACCGACTCTCGGAGATTCCCGGGCCGTCTTCTTGTTGTTTTTCGGCTGAAGGCGGGCCGTTGTCGCAAGCGACGACGGACCGGCCAAAATGGCGGCGGCAAAGCCGTCCCCATCGGGCGCGTCCTTAGCCGAGGCATCCCGCTGCGTCAAGCTGGCGCCACGCGGCGAGAGGCGCTGCACGCCCCTCGCGCGCCGCTGGCGGGAGCCGCCAGGCCACGCCGGTCGCCCCCGGCAGACGCCGGCGCCCCTCGGCGCCCCCCGGCCAACGCCGGCGGCCCCTCGGCCAGACGCCCGCGGCTCCTTCGCCAGACCCCGACGGCTCCTCGCTCGACCCCGGTGGCCCCTCGGCCCGATCCCGCCGGCGACCGGCCGCGCCGCGTGAGTCTCGCGCTGCGGATCGCGAAAACCTCGGCCATTTTCGCCGCGCCCGACAAAAAACCGCGTGCCCGCTGCACAAAACGGCTGGACATGGCCGCCACTTTCCACGATATGGTCCGCCCCGGAGAGGTGGCAGAGTGGTCGAATGCACCGCACTCGAAATGCGGCATACGGGTGACCGTATCGGGGGTTCGAATCCCCCCTTCTCCGCCAGTAGCCCCTAGAACCACTGTCCTGCCTGGAAATTGCTGCGCAGTAACGCTTTCGTCATCGCCCGCTGGTACACAGGGGTGATACACACGATGGTGCTGAGAATGGCGCAATCCTCCAAGCGGTCCGGATCCGGAATGTTCTATTTCCGGCAGCGCGTCCCGACCGATCTGTTGGCAATCGTTGGTCGAAAAGTCGAGATGTTTTCCTCGGTACCAGAGATCCGACCGAGGCGCGACGGCTCTTCGCAAAGCATGCGGCGGCCTATCAGGAGCGGTGGCAGAACCTGCGCTCGGGATACCGATCCCTTTCGTTCACCGACTACACCGCGATCGCCGGCTACTTCTATCGGACCCACGTCGCCCGGAACCGCGCCGGACGGATTTCGCCGTTCGGCCTGTTCGATGATCGCATCACACGGATTGTCGAGGATTCCTCGAATAAGGACCCGTCGGCCCACTCCGACTTCACGCGATCCCACGGAAATGAGATCCAGGCCCTACCTCGACGAGCGGGGCATGCTGCTCGACTTCACCACGAGGCGCGCCCTCGACTGGCACATCGCCAAGGCGATGCGGCAGGCTGAGGAGCAGGCTGGCAAGTATTTCGGTGGGGACTTCAGCCCGGATCCGATTGCCGAACGCTTCCCTCCGATCGAGGAGGTCAAGCCGGCGATCGCGATCGTCAGCCTGTCGATCGTCGGATCCTTCGATACCTATGCTGGAAAGTCCAAACTTGCACCGTCCACTCGCAAGCGGTGGCATCCGGTCTTCAGCCACCTCGTCGCCTTCGTCGGTCATGACGATGTGCACCTCCTGACGCGGCAGTCGTTGACGGACTGGAGAGACGACTTGGCGAAGACGCGGAGCGGCGTCACGGTGAAGGACGTCTATCTCGCTTCCCTGAAAGCCGTTCTGAACTGGCTGGTCGAGGAAGGGAAGCTTTCCGCGACCCGGCGGTCGGCGTGAAGGTCAAGGTGAAGAAGGCAGAAAAGAACAGGTCCAAGTCGCTATCGGATAGCGAGGCGAGACGATCCTTTCGGCAGCTCTTCTTCCGTATCCGCGACTGGAGAGGGCCCATGCCGCGGCCCGCCGTTGGGTGCCCTGGATCTGTGCCTACACGAGCGCACGCGTCAACGAGATCACGAAGTTGCGGCGTCAGGACATCCGGAAGAAAGGCGACATCTGGTATTTCCGGATCACGCCCGAGGCCGGAACCGTCAAGTCGGGGGAATTTCGCAACGCCCCGATCCATCCTCATCTCGTCGAACAGGGGTTTCTCGAGTTCGTTGGGAGCAGAGGGCCGCAGGAGATGTTCTACAATTCTCGGGCGAGGCCCGTGAAGGACGACCCGCATCCTCCGTTCAAGAAGATAGCCGAGCGCCTCGCAGCATGGGTCCGGAGGCTTGGCGTCACGGATGAGGACGTCAGTCCGTCACATGGGTGGCGTCATCGCTACAAGACGGAAGGTCGGGAGTTCGACGCCAATCCTCTGGTCCTCGATGCCATCCAAGGACATGCGGCCGCCAGCGAGGGGACGAAGTACGGCGAGTTCTCGCTCACCGTCATGATGAGGGAAATGCTGAAGATGCCGCGATACGAAGTGGAAAAGCGTTGATCCGGCGTTCTCAGCTTGGAGTCTTCATGAACTTGGTGCGGTTGATAGCGCGATCTCGATTCACTAATCACTCCGTCAGCCATCGAGCATGGCCTCGACATAGATTATCGGCTTGGCGTTGCCCCCTCTGCCTAGTCCAGTTCGAAGTTCGTTCTGGCCCATCGTCGTGTCCAGCGCGTTCGACAAGGTCGGGGCGCTATCTGAAGGCGCAACTCGCGCTGACGGTTTGAATTGAGCAAAGCGCGCCGGGAGTACAGAGCGATCCTCGACGCCTGTCTTGCCGACGACGGCGACCGGGCCGCGACACTCACAAGGGCCTATATTCTCGACGCCAGCCACTCTCTCGTCGCGCTCCTGAAGCGCGAGCGGAAAGATCAGGACTGATGGGTGGCGGGCAGGAGCGCGGGCGGGCGGCCTGATCGATGCCGCCGCTGTCGGCGGGGGCGGGCGAACCGATGCCCTTGGTCGACCGGACGCCCCTGGGCCCTCGAGGTATCGGCAAAGGCTTCGTGCTCCGGTGCTAGACGGCCATCGCCTTCTTCAGGTTCTCGTCGATCTTGTCGAGGAAGCCGGTGGTCGACAGCCAGGGCTGGTCGGGACCGATGAGGAGGGCGAGGTCCTTGGTCATGTGGCCGGCCTCGACGGTGTCGACGCAGACCTTCTCCAGCGTGTCGGCAAAGCGCGCGAGCTCGGCATTGTCGTCGAGCTTGGCGCGGTGCGCGAGGCCCCGCGTCCAGGCGAAGATCGAGGCGATCGAGTTGGTCGAAGTCTCCTCGCCCCGCTGGTGCTGGCGGTAGTGGCGGGTGACGGTGCCGTGCGCGGCTTCCGCCTCGCAGGTCTTGCCGTCCGGGGTCATCAGCACCGAGGTCATCAGGCCGAGCGAGCCAAACCCTTGCGCCACCGTGTCGGACTGGACGTCGCCGTCGTAGTTCTTGCAGGCCCAGACATAGCCGCCCGACCACTTCATCGCCGAGGCGACCATGTCGTCGATCAGGCGGTGCTCGTAGGTGATCTTCGCTTCCTTGAACCGGGCGGCGAACTCGGCCTGGTAGATCTCCTCGAAGATATCCTTGAAGCGACCGTCATAGGCCTTGAGGATGGTGTTCTTGGTCGAGAGGTAGACGGGATAGCCGCGCAGGAGGCCGTAGTTCAGCGAGGCCCGGGCGAAGTCGCGGATCGATTCGTCCTGGTTGTACATGGCCATGGCGACGCCGGCGGCGGGCGCGTCGTAGACTTCGTGCTCGATCACCGCACCGTCCTCGCCGACGAACTTGATCGACAGCTTGCCCTTGCCGGGGAAGCGGAAATCGGTGGCCTTGTACTGGTCGCCGAAGGCATGGCGGCCGACGATGATGGGCTTCGTCCAGCCGGGCACGAGGCGCGGCACGTTCTTGGCGATGATCGGCTCGCGGAAGATAACGCCGCCGAGGATGTTGCGGATGGTGCCGTTCGGCGACTTCCACATCTTCTTCAGCGAGAATTCCTTCACCCGGTCCTCGTCGGCCGTGATCGTGGCGCATTTCACGCCGACGCCATGCCGCCGAATCGCGTGCGCCGCATCGATCGTCACCTGGTCGTCGGTGGCATCCCGATTTTCCATGCCGAGGTCGTAATAGTCGAGGTCGATGTCGAGATAGGGATGGATCAGCTTGTCCTTGATGAACTGCCAGATGATCCGTGTCATCTCGTCGCCGTCGAGCTCCACGACCGGGTTTGCAACCTTGATCTTCGTCATAAGCATTCTCTTGGTGGGGGAGGGCTGAAGGCCGGCCGGGCCTCAGGAGTTACGCAGGTGCCGCTCGACGCTCTGCAGGTGAAGGCGCATCGCCGCGGCTGCGCCGGCCGTGTCACGGTTGGCGATCGCTTCGACGATCTGTTCGTGCTCGGCGAAACTGTGGTGGTCGGGGGGAGGCCGCTTCGGATCGGCACGCAGCCGGCCCCAGTTCACCTCGCGTCGCACCGCGTTCAATGTGTCGAGGAGGCCCACGAGCAGGCTGTTCTGCGTCGCCTCCGCGATGGTGCGGTGAAGCCGGTTGTCCCAGTGCTCGTACTGTCGCCAGTCCGGCGCGTTAAAGGCGCGGGCCATGCATTGACGCAGTTCCGCCAGAACCGCCGGCGTCGCGTTAAGCGCGGCGACGCGGGCGATCTCGGGCTCGATCGCGATGCGGGCGTTCATGATCTCGATCGGATTGGTGCGCCGCGCCATCGAGGCGACGTCGGAAGCGTTGTCGATCGGACGGTTGCCGGCAAAGGTGCCCTTGCCGACATGACGCCAGAGAACCCCTTCGCCCTGCAGCGTGGTCAGCGCCCGGCGCAGCGAGGCGCGCGTCAGGCCCAGCCTGTCGGCGAGTTCGCGCTCCGGCGGTAGCCGTCCGTCATCCCCGAGCGCTGCGCCGGCCAGGAAGTCGCGCAGGCGACCCAGCGCCTCCGCATCCAACGACGCTTCCATGTTCACCATAAGCTCCAGACCAATTGCATATTGGTTGAGGTGTAGGCGACTCGTCATCTCCGGTCAATCGGCCCCCCAGCCGCTGTTGTCATGTCGCGCGAATCCAACAAAGCAGTGATATTTCGCGGTGCCCAGTCGCTGGATTGGAAATTCCACGGCTGCCGAGGGCATCGCCGATTGACACGCCCTGCGAACCAATATCTTATCAATCAAGTATTGGTTGACCAATGCGCCGGCAGAGCGCGGTCATCTCATCATCGGGAGGAACGTCATGAGCATGCTGACCGCATTGAAGCAGTCCGTCGCAGCCACAGTGTTCGGATGCGTTATCGCCCTGTCCCCGGCCACGGCCGATGCCGAGCCGTTGCGCGTGGCCTTCGGCGACATTCCGAGCGTCGAGACGCTCCATCTCCTCATCGCCTTCGAGCGCGCCAAGGAGGCGGGCCTCGACCTGGAGGTCACCTATCTCAAGTCCGAGGACATCGCCGCGCAGGCCGTCGTCAGCGGCCAGGCCGATGTCGGGGTCGGCGGGCCCTATGCCCTGATCCAGAAGGTCCGCGCGCCCGTGCGCATGTTCATGCAGCTGTCCACGCTGCAGATGTATCCGGTGGTGGCGGCGGACACCTACAAGACTTGGAAGGACCTCGACGGCAAGGAAGTCGCGGTGCATTCGCGCGGCTCGGGCACCGAGGCGATCATGCGCCTTGCCGCGGAAAAGAACGGTATCGAATACTCCAACATCTCCTACATCCCCGGCTCGGAAGTCCGCACCGGCGCGCTGCTGCAGGGCAACGTCAAGGCGACGATCGTCGACGCCTCGGGCAAGCGCATCCTCGAGGCGCAGGCGCCGGGCAAGTTCCTGTATCTGCCGCTCGACGACCTGGCGGCGACGGACGAGGGCCTGTTCGCCAACACCGACTACCTGAAGGAGCATCCGCAGGAGGTGGCGACGCTGGTCGAGGCCATCCTCACCACCTGGCGCGAAGTCGCCAAGGATCCGGCCGCCGTCGAGCGGCTGCGCGAGAAGTACAAGCTCCTGCCCGACGCGAGCCCGGAAATGGTCGCCGAGATCGGCCCTTACTTCAAGGAGGCGGCCGCCGGCGGCCTGCCGCTGAATGGCGGCGGCGAAGAGGCGGTGAAGGACGATTTCGACTTCTACACCACCTCCGGCGCCCTCGAGGGCGAGGCGAGCGGGCTGAAGGTCGAGGACTTCTGGGAATTCGCGCCCCTGAAGGCCGCGCTGGCCAAGCTCGGCCAGAGCTGAGGACGCCTCCATGGTCTCGCTCACGAAACCGGACGGGGCGGGGCAGGCGTCCCTTCCCATCGACGCCGGGTCGGCGGGGCGGGTCTCGCAGGCCTTCCGCCGCTTCCCCTCGCTCTGGACGATCGCCTCGCTGGTGGTTCTTTTCGGGGCCTGGGAGATCGCCGGGCGGGTGCCGATCAGCTTCGCCTTCCCGCCCTTCTCGGAGACGCTCCTCGCCTTTATCGAAATGGTCGGCGACGGCTCGATGGCCTATGCCTATTTCATCACGCTGCAGCCGCTGGTGCTCGGCGTCGCCCTATCAGGGCTGCTGGGCGTCGCGCTGGGCGTCGTGATGGGGCTGTCAAAGAAGGCGGAATGGCTGCTGGCGCCGATCTTCATCGTGCTCCAGGCAGCCCCGATGGCGGCCCTCGTGCCGCTCGTCACCTTCGTCTACGGCATCGGCCTCACGGCCAAAACGCTGGCGGTGATCATGCTGGCCCTGCCGGTGATCGTCCTCAACTCCTACAAGGCCGTCCGCCACGTCAACCCGTCGCTCGTCGCCATGTGCCGCTCCTTTGGCGGCTCGCGGCTGCAGCGCATCGTCAAGGTCATCATCCCCGACGCCTCGCCGGTGATCTTTGCCGGGCTCCGGCTCGGCATTGCCGCCGGCTTCATCGGCGTCATGCTGGCCGAGCTCCTGATCACCCCCACCGGCGTCGGCGATCTCATCACCTACCACCGCTCCATCGCCAACTACGGGCACATGTACGCCGCGGTCGCCTCGATCATCGTCCTGTCCACCGTCACGCTCGTCGGTCTGCAGCGCTTCGAGCTGCGCTTCATGCGCCCTGAGAAGAGGATATCGGCCTGATGTCTCGAACAAGCCTGCGGGAGCCAATGCCGCACCCGACCCTTGCCGCAGAGGACGCGGTCGTCCGCGTGCGCGGCATTTCCAAGACCTATGGCGACGTCGAGGCCCTGCGCAATGTCGATCTCGACGTCGCCCGCGGCAAGCTGACGACGCTGCTCGGCCCCTCCGGCTGCGGCAAGACCACGCTACTGAAGATCATCGCCGGCCTGATCCCGGCCACCGCGGGCGAGATCGTCGTCAACGGACGGGTCGTCAGCGGCCCGGGCCCGGAGCGCGCCTTCGTCTTCCAGGACTTTGCCCTGATGCCGTGGGCGACGGTGATGCGCAACGTCGCCTTCGGCCTGGAACTGAAGGGGATCGGCGAGGCCGAGCGCCGCCGCACGGCCCAGCGCTACATCGACGAGGTGGGCCTGTCCGGTTTCGAGAGCAAATATCCGCACGAGCTTTCCGGCGGCATGAAGCAGCGTGTCGGCATCGCCCGGGCCTTCGCCGTCAATGCCGACGTCCTTCTCCTCGACGAGCCCTTTTCGGCCGTCGACGAGCAGAACCGCCGAAAATTCCAGGAGGACCTCCTGCGGCTCGTCGCGCTCGAGAACAAGACCTTCATCTTCGTCACCCATTCGATCGAGGAGGCGGTCTATGTGTCCGACAGGATCGTGCTCCTGTCGCCGCGCCCGGGCCGCATCTCGCAGACGATCGATCCGGCGATCGACCGCAGCGCCTCGCCCGACGAGATCCGCCGCGACAAGGGCTATCTCGATACGGTGGAGGAGATCTGGAACGGTCTTCGCCATTATGCGGAGTAGGCGGCCATGACTCTTTTCGGCTTTCGCATTCCGATGATGGCCTCGCTGCTGGTCTGGGCCGTGGTCTGGGAGATCGTCGGACGGCTCGACGTCATCTTCCTCATCCCGCCGATGACGGAGATCATCGAGGCCGGCATCCGCCTGGTCCAGACCGGCTCCTGGCAGAACGCCACGCTGATCACCCTGCGCTCCTTCGCGCTCGGCATGACGCTCGCCATCGGCGTCGGCGTGCCGCTCGGCATCCTGATGGGGCTGTTCAAGAGCGTCGACAATCTGATGTCGCTCTGGGTGAACATGTTCGTCTCGGCGCCCCTGTCGGCCCTGGTGCCGATTCTGATGATCCTGTTCGGCCTCGGCGAGACGACGGTCGTCGTCACCGTCTTCCTGTTCGCGGTCTGGATCATCGTCCTCGATGCCCGGGCGGGCGTCATGCAGGTGCCGCGCTCGCTGTTCGAGATGGGGCGCTCCTACGGGGCAGGTCCCTGGACGCTGTTCTCCAAGATCATCCTCCTCTCGGCGCTCCCGGAAATCCTCGCGGGCGTCCGCATCGGCTTCATCCGCGGGGTGAAGGGCGTGGTGATCGGCCAGATCCTCGTCTCGATCCTCGGTTATGGCGAGCTCTTCGAGCTGTTTTCCCGCAACTTCGAGATGGCGAGCTTCTGGGCACTGACCATCCTCCTCTTCGCCGCCGCCATGATCCTGTCGGCCATCGTCGAACACTTCGAAACCAAGATCGAATATTACGCAGGAGCCAGAGCATGAACGTCCACGCGACCCCCGAGACCTACGTCTTCGCCCCCTTGCCGGTGCCGACCCTGCCGGTGCGCGGCACGGACAAGCTGTTCCCGGTGCACCGCATCTACTGCGTCGGCCGCAACTTTGCCGACCACGCGATCGAGATGGGGCATGATCCGAACCGCGAGCCGCCCTTCTTCTTCCAGAAGAATCCCGACACCCTGGTCCTCTCCGGCCGCGACTTCCCCTATCCCCCGGCCTCGGCCGACGTGCACCACGAGATCGAACTGGTGGTGGCGCTGTCCAAGGGCGGCACCGACATCCCGCTCGACCAGGCGATGGACCATGTCTTCGGCTATGCCGTCGGTCTCGACATGACGCGGCGCGACCTTCAGGGCGAGGCGAAGAAGATGGGCCGTCCCTGGGAGACGGGGAAGGCGTTCGAGGCGTCCGCGCCCTGCACCGAACTCGTTCCGGCTTCCGAGGTGGCCGACGTCACCGCCGGCACCATCCAGCTCACCGTGAACGGCGAGGTCCGCCAGAGCGGCGATCTCAACCAGATGATCTGGAAGATCCCGGAGATGATTTCGTATCTGTCGGGTCTCTTCACGCTGCAGGCGGGCGACCTGATCTTTGCGGGGACGCCGGCCGGGGTCGGCGCCGTGCAGCGCGGCGACGAGCTGGTCGGCACGGTCGCCGGCGTTGGCGAGCTGCGCACCCGCGTCGCCTGACACAACCCGTCCCTCGACCTTGATGGCGGACGCCGCGCCAGACGCGGCGTCCGTTTCTTTTGCGCACTCACCTGCATGCCAGATGTCCCCGGGGGCCGCTTTCGATGCACGATCCAAGTTTTCTCCTCTTGTTCGCCCTCGGGCTCATCTTGACCGGCTGCGTGTCCGGTTTCCTCGCCGGCCTGCTGGGCGTCGGCGGCGGCATCGTCGTCGTGCCGGTGCTCTACATCGTCCTCGCGGCCTTCGACGTGGAGTCCGACCTCATTCCCTTCATCGCGGTCGGCACCTCGCTCGCCACGATCATCCCGACCTCGATCCAGTCCTTCCGTGCCCACCACGCCCGCGGCTCGGTCGATACCGCGCTGCTGAAATGGTGGGGGCCCTTCGTCGCCGTCGGCGTCGTTCTCGGCGTGACGATCGCGGCCTGGGCCAATGGCGAGTTCCTGACCCTGGTCTTCGCCGCGGTGGCTCTGCTCGTCGCCGGTTACATGCTTTTCTCCCCGGAAGGAGCGCATGTCGCGCCGCGTCTGCCCGGACGGCCAATCCAGGCGCTTCTCGCCACGATCATCGGCACGATCTCGTCGCTGATGGGCATCGGCGGCGGCACGCTGACCGTCCCCGTCCTGTCGCTCGCCTCCTATCCCGTGCGCAGGGCCGTCGGGACGGCGTCGGTGGTGGGCCTCATCATCGCCGTCCCTGGCGCGCTCGGCTTCGTCGTCAATGGCTGGGGCAAGTCCGACCTGCCGCCGTTCTCGCTCGGCCACGTCAACCTGGCGGGTTTCGTCCTGATCGCGGCGAGCAGCATGTTCTTCGCGCCGCTGGGAGCGCGCACGGCCCACGCCCTCGAACCAAAATGGCTTCGCCGCCTCTTTGGCGTGTTCCTCGCCGTTACCTCCATCAAGATGATGACGTGAACCGCCGGGAGGTGTGGGTTCTCAAGGAGAACCGGCAGTGCGGATGGCTTCGACGCCGTCCACCGGCGCGGACGAGGCGAGACTCTCAATCTGGCGGTGGACTTCGGCGCCGAAGGCCGCGAGCGGATGAACCGGGCGACGTCGCGTGCGATTTTGAGAACGGCTTCTATTCGTTTCGGATACGCAGTTGGATCAAATCAGCAACTCCCCGGTCCAGATCTCGGAGGCGCCGGCGATGGCGACCCCGCTGATTGGCACGTCGGTGGGAAGCCTATCTGTCGACTGACGTGCGAGGAACCCACTTCATGATGTGTTCCCCAACGGTGACGACGTCACCATGCTGGTTCTTGACCTCGATCTGGGCGGTCGTCCGCAGCCTCTCCTCGTCGATCTCCCGCACGGTATAGACAACCGTGACCGTGTCTCCCAGAAACACCGGCTTCAGCATCCGGATCCGGTCATAGCCGAGAGAAACCGGCGTGGACTCAAGGCCCTTTGCCAGGCAGCGCTCGATGAGCAGCGTCGATGTCGTCGACATGAAGCCGATGATCAGAGCGCCGTGGGCGATGCGCTTGCCATATTTCGACGTCTTCATGAATTCCTCGTCGACATGGTTGCCGCCGAGGTCGCCGGTGATGCCGGCAAACAGGTAGACGTCGCTTTCGGAGACCGTCTTGGAAAACCTGGTCTGTTCACCGACCGTCGCGTTGATGAGGGACATGGCTTTAGCTCCTAGGAAGGGTTGGAGAGTGCAAGGGCGCCGTCGCTGAAAAGGCGGTCTATTTCCTCCGGCGAAAATCCAAGCTCCGCCAGGATCTCCTGCCCGTGTTCGCCGATCTTCGGCGGCAGTCGCCGGACGGACGGAACGGCACCGTCGTATTTGAGGGGGTGGTTGACGATCGTCGCCTCGCCGCCGGCGACCGGGATGGTCGTGAAGATCCCGTTGTAAATGGCCTGCGGGTCGACCCGCAGGTCGTCGTAGTCGTTGACCTTCTCATACCAGATGGCCAGGGGATCGAAGCGGGCAGCGACCGTCGCAAAGTCGAGAGGCGCGAGAACCTCCGAAAGGGCTGCCGCGATCCTGTCGCGTTCGGCGTAGGCGTCGAGTGACGCCATGCCACGCAGGCGATCGCTGTCCAGCGCCTCGGCGATCTTGGCGACGGGATTGAGCGAGATGACGATGAAGGCGTCCGAGAGCTGGTAGACCCCATACGGCGCCTCGTGGAACCACGTGCCGAGATGCGGGTCGCGCGCGAAGCGTTCGCGGGAGCGCTCGCCGGTGTAGTACAGCGTCAGCGCTTCCATCTGCATGTCGATGCCGGCGTTGAAGAGGCTGCCCTCGATGCGGGTGCCCTTGCCTGTCGAGAGCTTCGCAAAGCAGGCGGCCGAAATGCCCATCGCCAGCAGCGCTGCGCCGTGCTGGTCGACCGCGGCGCAGCCCGTCACCGTCGGCGTTGATCCCGTCGACGCCATCAGCCCCGACCGCGCCTGGACGAGGAGATCCTGTCCGGGCTTGTCGCGCAGCGGGCCATCGGCGCCGAAGCCCGTCGCGGAGGCGTAGATGATGTCGGGACGGATGGCCTTGACCGCCTCGTAGCCCAGTCCCAGCCGTTCCATCACGCCAGGCCGGTAGTTCTCGATGATGACGTCGGCGCTCGCGACGAGCCGATCGAGGACGCGGCGGGTGTCCTTGTGCTTCAGGTCGAGAGCGACGGAGCGCTTGTTGCGGTTGGCCGAGACGAAAAAGGCGCTGACGTCGTCGACATAGGTATTGGCCCCGGACCAGTGGCGCTCGAAGGCGCCGTTCTTCGGTTCGACCTTAATGACGTCGGCGCCCATGTCGGCCAGATATTGCGCGGCGGCAGGGCCCTGGAGGTAGTGGCAGAAGCTGAGGACGCGGATGCCGTCGAGAAGGCGGGGCGCCTGCGGTGTTTCGCAGTCGGTCATGTCATGGATCCTTCGATGGGGTTCGGCGGCCTGCGATCAAGTCGCGAGCAGCTGCCGGGCGATGACGACGCGCTGGATCTGGCTCGTGCCTTCCCAGATCCTGTAGACGCGGATGTCGCGGTAAAGGCGTTCGATGGCGGTCTCGCGGGAGTAACCGTAGGCGCCGTGGATCTGCAGGGCGTCGTCGACGACACGGCTGGCGATCTCGGAGGCGAAAAGCTTGGCTTCCGAGACTTCGCGGACGACGTTGCCGCCCTTGTCCCTGACGTGGGCCGCCCGGCGGGTCATCAGCCGGGCCGCCTCGATCTGGACGGACATGTCGGCGAGCATGAACTGGATTGCCTGCAGGTCGGCGATGGGCTTGCCGAAGGCGTGACGGGTCTTCGAATAGAGCAGGGCGTCGTCGAAGGCCGCCTGAGCGATGCCGACGGACTGCGCGGCCATTCCGACACGCCCCGAATTTAGAGAGGTCAGCGACCGCCGCATGCCCGTGCCCGGCGCGGCCAGCAGGTGGTCAGCCGGGACAAACACCTGGTCGAACGAGAGCTCTCCGGTCGCCAGGCCACGCACGCCCATCAGGGGATTCTTGGCGCCCCGGATGAAGCCCTCCGATTTCGCGTCGACGAGAAAGAGGCCAATGCCGGCCTTGCCGAGGCTGCGATCGGTCGTCGCGACCACGATGGCGAGATCGCAGACTCCGGCAAAGGTGATGAACTGCTTGGATCCGGAAAGAGAGTAACCGCCCTCGACGGGGCGCGCCACCGTCCGGATCGAAGCGACGTCGGAGCCGGTATCGGCTTCCGTTTGAGCGATCGCGCAGATCGCCTCACCCCTGGCCATCAGCGGCAGATAGGCCTCGCGCACGGCGTCGGAGGCATCGCTCAGGATGATGTCGCACATCAGCTTGTTGACCATGTGCGCGTCGGCGACCGAGGCCGAGGCCCTGGCCAACTCTTCCTGCACGAGGGTCCAGGAAAGCGTATCGGCGCCCGAACCACCATGCTCCTCGGGCAGGGTCATCGAGAGAAAACCCAGCTCACCCATCTGGCGGTAGATGTCGAACGGGAACGCGTCGTCGGCGTCGATCGCCGCCGCCCGAGGACGGACCACTTCGTTGGCGAAGGCGCGGGCCGTGTCTCGAATAAGGGTCTTCTCGTCGTCTAGGTCGAACATGATGGCTGGGGCCTGTCGGGCATGGAGGGAAGGGTGGGCCGGGTCGTCGCCGCCCCGGCCCGAAGGCGTCACTTCGCGTTGGCGGCTTGGATCAGGTCGAGATTGGCCTGGCCGTCCGGGACCGAAGCCAGCAGCGCCGGCCACTGCTCGCGAGCGGTCTTCTTGAACGCCTCGAGGTCAGGCTCGTTGATGGCGATCCCGAGATTTTTCATTTCTACGAGGGCGTCGGCGCGTGTCTTGGCGTAGGTGTCGATCGAGACCTGCACAGCCTGATGCGAGGCATCCCTGACCAGCGCCTGCTGCTCGGGCGTCAGCTGATCGAAGATTGGCTTCGACATGACGAGCAGCGACGGCATCAGGTGGATCTTCGTCAGGCTGAAGTTCTTGATGATCTCGGAGAACTTGTCCTGGATCGCCTGTTCCGGCGACGTCTCCAGCCCGTCGACGACGCCGTTCTGCAGCGCCACGAAGACCTCGCTGTAAGCCATCGGCGTCGCCTGCGCGCCGAGGGCGTCGTAGGTCTGGATGAAGCCGGGTCCCTGCAGGACGCGGATTTTCATGCCGCGCATGTCCTCGACCTTGTCGATCGCGCGGTTGCCGCCGACGCTGCGCTCGAACACCGAGAAGAAGTCGAGGCCGATCAGACCGGCTGCCGGCAGCTTGTCGAGGAAGCTGCGTCCGACCTCGCTCTGCAGGACGCCGTTCGCCTGCTCGACGGAATCGAAGAGATAGGGCAGCGAGAACACGGCGAACTGCGGCACCGTGTTCTCCACCGGCGGTGCCGCGGTGATGAAGGCGCCGATCGTGCCGGTGCGGGCACCCTGGATCATCTTCACCTCGCCGCCGAGCTGGCTCTGCGGAAAGATCGAGACGGTGATCTCGCCCTTGCTACCGGCCTCGACCACTTCCTTGAATTTCTGGGCGGCGGCCTGGTAGTGGCTGTCGACCGTCAGCGTGTGGCCAAGGTTGATGTCGAGAGCGCTGGCAGTGCCCGGCATTGCTGCCAGCATGGCGCTGACGGCGATAATGGACTTGATGCTCATGGGTGTTTCCTCCGGTTCTTCTTGGGTTATCTGACGAATGCAAGAGACAGGTACGGCACGTAGGCGATGATCAGGATGTCCACCATCAGCACCGCCAGAAAGATCAGCAGCGGACGGACGATCTGATCGAGCCGGATGCCGGCCACTTCGCAGGCGATGAAGAGATTGACACCGACCGGCGGTGTGACCATGCCGACCGCCAGGTTGACGACCATGACCATGCCGAAGTGGATCGGATCGATGCCGTAGGTCGCGGCGATCGGGCCGAGGATCGGCGCCAGGATGATGATCGCCGCCAGTGTCTCCATGAACATGCCGGTGATGAACAGCAGCCCGTTGACGATCAGAAGGAAGACGAGCGGGTTGGCGGTGAGCGATCCAATCCACAGGCCGATCTGCTGCGGGATCTGGCTGATCGTCAGGAAGAAGCCGAGGGCCGAGGCGAAGGCGACGATGAACAGGATGCCCGCCGAGACGAGTGCCGCCTTGACGAAGACCTGGCCGAGATAGCGCCAGCGCAGTTCGCGGTAGACGAAGAGGCTAACGATGAGGCCGTAGAACACGGCGACCACGGCCGCTTCCGTCGGCGTGAACACGCCGGTGTAGATGCCGCCGAGGATGATGATCGGCATCATCAGCGCCAGGCTGGCCTGCCATGCCGCGACGGCGACCCCCTTCGCCCATTGGCCGAACGGGAGCGACGTCACGTTGTCGAAGCCTTTCACGTAGGCGACGACGATCGACGTCGCGATGAGAGAACCGCCGATCATGATGCCGGGCAGGATGCCGGCGATGAAGAGCGTGGCGATCGACTGGTTCATCACCAGGCCGTAGATGATGATCGGCAGGGAAGGCGGGATGATGACGCCCAGTTCGCCCGAGGCCGCCACAAGCGCCGCCGCGTAGTTGCGGGGATAGCCCTTTTTCACCATTGCCGGGATCGTCGTGGAGCCAACGGCCGCCGTGGTGGCCGAGGACGATCCGGAAATGGTGGCGAAAAACATCGAGGTGAGGACCGCGGCGCCGCCCAATCCGCCTTTCAGCCAGCCGATGAGAGCATTGGCGAGATTGACCAGTCTCTGGGAAATGCCGCCCGCCTGCATGATGCTGCCGGCGAGGATGTAGAAGGGCACGGCCATGAGCGAAAAGCTGTCGAGGCTCTCGAACACGGTCTGCACGGCGGCGACCATCGGGATGCCCCGGGCCCAAAGGCCCGCGAAGGACAGGATGCCGATGGCGACGCCAACGGGAACCGATACCGCGAGGAGGACGAGAAGTCCGGCGATGACCTGCAGGATGAGCATCGGGTCAGTCCATGATCTCGGCCTGTTCGACGTTCCGGCGGCGACCCGTCAGGATCTCGGCGGCGAAGACAAGCAGGTTGAAGATCGTGATGACGGCGCCCACCGGCATCGCCATGTAGACCCAGGTCATCGGGAGCCGCAGCACGGGCGACGTCTCGATGCTGCTCATGGCGGTCCAGCCGAAACCCACGGTGGCGACGACCACGAAGAAGCAGACGCAAATCACCACCGACAGCATCCGCATGCCGATGCCCGCTCTTTCGGGAAGGGCCACGACGATCATCTCGACGGCGATCAGCCTGAACGAGCGGCTGAGGACGGCGACGCCCAGGAAGACGACCCAGATCATGAGGTAGCGGGCCAGTTCCTCGGTCCACGGAGCCGATATCGCCATCCCCATCAAGGGAAGGACGAAGCGGATGAACACCTGCGCCAGCACCGCCAGCGTGGCGATGCCCATGAAGGTGCCGGCGATCCACCCGAGCACGGTATTCAGCATATCGGTCGATCGGATGATGAAAGTCATGGGCTGCCCTCCCGTTCGAGCTCAGTTCAGGCCAGCAAGGGCCTCAACCGTTTTCTCGAGCGTCGCGATGACGCTGGAGCGCTCGTCGCCGACCAGCGGCAGGCGAGGGGCACGCGTCCACTCCGGGGCGCCGCAGGCGACGTGTTCGGCCATTTTGATGTACTGGACGAGCTTGACGCTGGTATCGAGGTGGAAGGCCGGCGTAAGGATGCGATATAGCGGGCGAGCTTCCTCGAAGCGGCCCTGCCGGCACAGGTCGAACAGCTTCACGCACTCGGTCGGCCAAGCATTGGTCATGCCCGATACCCATCCCGATGCACCGAGGGCGACGCTTTCCAGGATCTGGTCGTCGACGCCGCAGAAGACGACGAACCGGTCGCCAAGGGCGTTGAAGATATCGGTCACGCGCCGGACGTCACCGCTCTCCTCCTTGATGCAGACGATCTCGGGAATACCGGCCAACTGCTCAAGGGCCACGGGATCGACGTCCACGCCATAAGCGATCGGATTATTGTAGATCATGATCGGCAGGTTGGTCGCGGCAGCGAGAGACCTGTACCATTCGACCGTCTCGCGGCGATCGGTGCGATAGCCGAGGCTTGGAAAGGCCATGAAGCCCTCGGCGCCCCAGGATTTCATCGACCGAGCCTTGGCTGCCGCGTCATCGGTGGTGATGGCGGCAAGGCCAGACAGCACGGGGACCCGGCCGGCAACGGCCTCCACGGCACACCGCAGGACGCGCTCGCGTTCGGCGTCGGTCAGAGAGGCGTTCTCGCCGAGCATCGGCAGCATTACCAGACCGCTCACGCCGGAACTGACAAGGCGTTCGACGCCGGCCTGGGTGGCGTCGATATCGACGCTCCCGTCTTGCCGCATCTTGGTGGTTACGGCAGGGAAAACCCCCGTCCAGTCGATCATAAGCCCCTCCCAAGGCGTTGGATGACTTAAAGCGGAAAGGCGATCTCTTGCCGCTGCGAGAAATGGCACCACTTAAAGCTATGAAAGCGCTTTCAGACTATGCAGCTGCTAAAATCATGTCAACCCGACATCGATAAATATCGTTTGTGCACTGCAAGAATACAAAGGACGACCTGAATTTGGCTGGTTTTCTGGGGTCCAATAGGCTAGGCTTTTCACAGCATAGACGCCTATTCGGCCGAAAGCGGTTTCAGGGTAGCTGCAGTCATGACCAGGAAGACATCGCTTGCAGACGTTGCTTCCGCGGCGGGGGTATCCGTCGCCACAGTTTCGCGCGCCCTCAACAACCCGGGCATGGTGACGCCGGAGCTTCGGGAGCGCATTTCCAAGGCGACGCGAGAGCTGGGCTATGTCCCAAACGGTGCGGCCCGGGCGCTGGCGTCCAAGCGCACCCGCACGATCGGCGTGGTCGTCCCGACGCTGGGGATTTCGGTGTTCGCAAGGGGTGTGGAAGCCATGCAGGACCGTCTGGGAATAGACGGGTATCGGCTTGTCGTCGCCAACTCGCGCTATGACGCCAGGCGTGAATTCGAGGAGGTCCAGTCGCTGTTGTCGCACGGCATCGACGGTCTGATTCTCGTCGGCAACGAACGCTCTCCGGACACCCGAAGACTCATCCGCCGATACGAATGCCCTGTCGTGGTCACTTTCGTTCACGAAGCCTCGGAAGACTATCCCGCCGTTGGTTTCGACAACTTCGCCTCGGCCTACGACCTGACCCGTTACCTCCTCGCGCAGGGGCATCGGAACGTGGCCGTTCTCAGCAGCCCGACAGGTGGCAATGACCGGATCCGGTCTCGCAGAGACGGCATCTTGGCCAAGCTCACGGAGGCAGACGCGCATTTGAGTTGCCTGCTGGAAGTGCCCTATGCCATGTCCGCGGGCCGCGACGGCTTGAAGAAGATCATGGACGCGGCGCCTGAGACCACCTGTCTGGTCTGTACGACGGACGTGTTGGCCGTCGGTGCGATGTCGCAGGCACGAGACCTGGGGATCGACGTTCCGGGCCAGCTTTCCATCGCTGGTTATGACGGCCTGGACTTTGCCAGCTATCTCGCGCCGGGGCTGACGACGGTGACCGTGCCCGCTGCGGAGATCGGCAATGCCGCAGCCGAACGCATGACCGCCCTTTTGTCAGGACGGATGGGTCAAGCCAGTACCGTACTGGAAGCCGCGCTGACCATTCGCGGCTCCACGGGGAGTCCGAGAACTCCCTGACCTGCCCCCGTCAGGCGAAGGCCGGGGGGCGTTTTTCGATGAACGCCGCAAGCCCTTCCGCCAGATCTAGGCTGCGGAAAAGCCTCCCGAACGCCTCGGCTTCGCGCGTATCCATTTCGCCGCCTGGACTGGACGCTGCGATCGTCTTCTTGGCCAAAGCGAGCGCCTCCCGTGGCAATCGGCAAAGCGACTGCGCCAGCTGTCGCGTCGCGTCATCGAGGTCGTCACTGGGCACGGCCGCGGTGACCAGGCCCCAGGAAGCGGCCGTCGGCGCATCCAGGGGGCGCCCGAGCAGGACCAATTGGCGTGCCCGGGCACTGCCGATCTCGCGCGCCAGTCTCTTCATTCCGCCCGCGGCGGGCAGAGCGCCGAGACTAATTTCCGGAAATCCCAGTGAGCCCTTGAGGTCCAGCAGGCGAAAATCGCAGGCCAGGGCCAGTTCGGCGCCGCCGCCGAGAGCCATGCCGCTCATCTTGGCAATGGTCACCTGCGGCAGGTTCTCGATGCGGTCGAGGAGATACTGTTCGAACCGGATCTTGGCGACGCCTCCGAGCTCTGTCCGAGGAAATTCGCCGATATCCGAGCCGACCGAAAAGGCGCGCCGACCCTCTCCCTCGAAGACGACGACACGGACATCCTGGCGCCTCTCGATTTCGCCGACGACCGCGAAAAGCTTCTCGCGCACGGCGATGGTCAGGATGTTGAGCGGCGGGTTATGGATCCTGACCGTTGCCACCCCGTCCGCGACAACCAGCATCACGTCGCCGGGCCGTCCCGCCGACGTCATGCGAGTTTCTTCGCCGCCGGCCGAAGTGCGCCGGGCTTCAGGACCATCAGCAGAGCCTCGGCGAAATAGTAGTCGCCGAAGAGCACCGCGGCATCCGGGCCGATATTGTGCGGCTTGGAGTAGCAGCCGTGCCGCAGCAGCCCCCGCTCGGACGGGTCGCGCGACAGGTGCTCCCGGCACAGATCCTCCAGAAGAGCGATCGCCTGATCCCGGCGCTTTCCGGCGATCCCGGCATCCGGCTCGAGGTCCGCAATCTGGAGCAAAGCATTGGCGACGATGGCGGAGGCGGCCGTGTCGAGCGTCGCGTCGTCGCCCGCCGGATCGTCGAAATCCCAGGGCGCGGCGCTGCGTCCTGCCAGAGCCTCGAGAAACCGGTCAGCCAGCGTGTGGGCGAGATCGAGATAGCGGCGGTTGCCGGTGGCCCTGGCGGTCTCGGCATAGCCGAGAATTGCCCAGCCCTGCCCGCGGGACCAAAAGGATTCATCGCCCAGGCCCTGGAACGTGTATCCTCGGTTCCGTGTCCCGGCGGGAAGGTCGTATTCCACCGCGTGGTAGGTCGACAGATCCTCGCGGATGAAGGTCCGCTCGGTGGACTGAGCGTGCAGTTCGGCCGCCACGGTGAAACTGTCGTCCCGCGTCTGCTCGCCCGCCCAGTACAGCAGTGGAAGGTTGGCCATGGTGTCGATGGCGGAGCTGCGGCGTCCTCTCTGATCGTCGTGCGGACCCCATGACGATACGTAACCGCCGAGGTCCGTGCGAACGAGGCGAGCCCGCAGCTGACGGGCGGCTTCGAGGCCTGTCTCGCAGTGAAGCGGATCGGCGGTGAGGTGGAACAGAGGCAGCGCGCTGGACAGGAAGATGAAGCCGATGTCGTGTGTGTTGGGATCGTGCGACCGAGGCGCGACCAGCCGCATTCTTTCGGTCGCGATTGCCAGGTGAGCCTCGTCGCCGCCGTGGAGGTGCGAGACGAGATGCAGGCCGATCCAGAATCCGCAGAACCAGTTGCCATGGCTCCAGGCATCGCCGGAATAGCCTGCGGACACGGAGGCCGGCATGAGATCCCAGCTGCCGTCCGGCCTTGTCACGTAGGGAAAGGAGACGCCCAGCGACGGTTCGTCCTCCAGCATCTTGCGGCTGAGCAGATCCAAGGCTTCCGAGAAGGCCTTCGCATGGTTGTCGGGCATCGTTGTTCCTCCCTGAAGCAGATTCAGTCGACTTCTGTATATTTTTAGCAGCTTATGAAAGCGCTTACAATTGCATGACGAGCGATTTCCTTCGGTCTCCCGTCCAGGCGGCAATCGCCGGCGCTGTCGGAGGACCTGGTCCCGCATCCCATGGGAACGACGTCCATGGCGGCGCCGGCGAGCAGACGGTCGCCTTCTCGGGAGCGGTGAGTTCATCGTGCTGGTCGGCCCCTCCGGCTGTGGAAAGTCGACCCTGCTGCGGATGATCGCCGGCCTCGAAGAAATCACCGCCGGCGAATTGCGGATCGCCGATCGCGAAGTCGGCGACCTGCCGCCGGCGGACCGCGACATCGCCATGGTTTTCCAGGACTACGCGCTCTATCCGCATATGAGCGTCGCCGACAATCTCGCCTTCGGTCTGAAGATGCGCGATACCCCCGATACCGAGATCGCCACGCAGGTCGGCAAGGCCTCGGCGATCCTGAAACTCGAGCCGTTCATGGACCGGCGTCCGGCGCAGCTCTCCGGCGGACAGCGCCAGCGTGTCGCCATGGGCCGGGCGATCGTGCGCGATCCCAAGGCTTTCCTGTTCGACGAACCCTTGTCGAACCTCGATGCCGCGTTGCANTCGAGGCCATGACGCTGGCCGACCGGATCGTGGTGATGAACGGCGGGCACATGGAGCAGGTCGGCCGGCCGCTCGACCTTTATCACCGGCCGGCGACGCTGTTCGTCGCCCGCTTCATCGGCAGCCCGACGATGAACACGTTGTCGTGCGAAGTGCTTGGCCAGGCCGATGGTGAACTACGGCTGAAACTACCGGTGTAACAGCTGTGCTTCCTTCGGCGACGATACCGCCGGGCGCGGGTCGCGCTCGCTGGCTCCTGATGCGCCCGGCATCGCTCGTCGTCGGGGGCCGCAGCCCCAGCAGTCCAAGGCGAACTTTCGCACCGCGGCGCTCAAGCTGTCCAAAGATGATCTGGCGCGGCTCGATGCTCTCAGCCGCCCGCAGTTGATCTACCCGCATTGGCACTAGGGCCAGTTCGCTGCGCCCCGCTTCGGCGCCGCAGACGGAATTTGCGGGGGCGACTTCGTAACGGGTACGGCGACCGGACGTTCTCGCCAAGATGGGCGTCCTCAACCGGATCCGAACACTGGATCTGATGCTGTCGACGACAATCGGAAGCGCGCCGACTGTCTCGGACGCCGATTTGTTCGAAGCCGACCGCGATGGTTCAGGCGAGGGCGATTCTTCTCTCTGTTTGGTGTGCGGTCCATTGCCTCACGACGACGGGCAGGATCAGGCCGATGCCCACCAGAGTCGAATAGAGTTCGGGAGCCACGAGAAGCAGCGAGGCGAGACCCAGAAGGATTCGTTCCCAAAGTCTCGTCTTTACTAGCATCCACCCGGACAGGGCGGCCCCAAGGCAGGCGATGCCGAGCGCGCAGCCGATGAAGGCAAGAGCGAAGGCCGTCCAGGTGAACCCAGTCGTCACCAGAAGCAGCGATGGCGAGAAGACGAAGACGAAGGGGACCAGCACCTTTCCAAGGCTGAGACGGAACGCGGTGTTGCCGGTCTTGAAAGGATCGGCGGCGGCCATTCCTGCTGCGGCATAGGCGGCAAGCGCCACCGGCGGCGTGATGTCGGCGAGGACGCCATAATAGAAGACGAAGAAGTGCGCCACGATCGGCTCGACACCGAGGAGACCGAGCGTCGGCGCGGCAATGGTCGCCATGATGATGTAGTTGGCCGTCGTCGGAATGCCGCAGCCCATGAGAATGCAGACGATGCCGGTCATCACCAGCGAGAAGAGCAGGGTCAGCGTCTGCGGCGCAAAGAGGTAGACGGGGACGATGCTGCCGACGAAGGTCGCCATGTCGGCAGCCGTCGACGTGACGATGAAGGAGATCTTGAAGCCGACGCCCGTCAGCGTGACGACGCCGACGACGATGCCGACCGTCGCCGCGGCGGCGCCGACCGCCAGCGCGTATTTCGCGCCATCCCGGAGGCCGACCGCGATGTCGGCAAGGCTCATGCGCCGGCGGGGGTTGAAGAGCCCGACGAGAACGCAGAGGGTGATGCCCCAGAAGGCGGCGAGATAGGGCGTGTAGCCCGCGAGAAGAATGGCAACGAGCACGACGAGCGGGATGACGGTCGGCCAGTCGCGGCGGAAGGCCTCCTTCAGGTCCGGCATCTCGTCCGGACGCAGGCCGCGCAGCCCGTTGCGCTTGGCCTCGAAGTGCACCTGCATCAGGACGCCGAAGAAGTGCATGAAAGCCGGCACGATCGCCGCGAGGATGATCGTCGTATAGGGTAGGTTGAGAAATTCGATCATCAGGAAGGCCGCGGCCCCCATGATCGGCGGCGTGATCTGGCCGCCGGTCGACGACGCGGCCTCGACCGCTGCCGCAAATTCGCGCTTGTAGCCGAGCTTGATCATGGCCGGGATCGTCAACGATCCGACGGTGACGGTGTTGGCGACGGACGAGCCGGATATCATGCCGAACAGCGCCGAACCGAAGATTGAGACCTTCGCCGGGCCACCCGCGTATCGTCCGGCGACCCAAGCTGCGCAGTCGAGGAACAGCTGTCCAAGGCCGATGCGCGTGGCGAAGACGCCGAACAAGACGAAATGGAAGACGTAGGTCGCGACGACACCAAGGGCGATGCCGTAGATTCCCTGCGTCGTCAGGTAAAGATGGTCGACGAGCTGCGAGACCGTCGCCCCGGGATGGACGAGGATGCCCGGCATCGACTGGCCGAAAATGCCGTAGGCCATGAAGATGAGGGCGATGATCGGCAAGGGCCAGCCGACCGAGCGCCGCGTCGCCTCAAGCAGCAGCAGGATCAAGGTTCCCCCCAGAACGACGTCGGTCGTTGTCGGATTGCCGACGCGGAAGGCGAGCGTGTCGAGCGGGATGAGGGGCACGTGCAGCACCGCGACGACGGCGGCTATGGCGAGCAGCCAATCGTATAAGGGGATGCCGATGGGGCGCAGCAGGGAATGACCGGCAGGGGCATCGAAGCCCCGCTTCGTCAGCGGAAAGACCAGGAAGACCAGGGCAATCACCATCGACAGGTGGATGCCGCGATGGATCATCTCCGACAGGAGACCGAAGCCGGCGGTGTAGTAGTGGAACAGCGAAAGGGCAACGAGCAGCCCTCCGACCAGCCAGCCAGCCTCCCTTGACAGGGGCCGGAAACGGATTTCGGAGTCGAACTTCTCCTCCAGCGCGCGCGCCGCCTCCTCATCGAGCTCCAGCGGCGCCAGGCGCACGTCCTCGTCGGGGGATACCTTCATCGTGCCGAATCCGTCATTGCGTAAGCGGGAATAAAAAGGTCCGCGGCAGAAACTGCCGCGGACCCAACGCGTCGTTAATCGGTGCGTCCTACTTCAAGAGGCCCTTTTCCCGGTAGTAGCGCTCGGCGCCCGGATGCAGCGGAATGCCGAGGCCGATCGTCGCGGTCTCCAACTTGATCAGCTTGCCCTTGGCATGGCCGGCATCCAAGGCAGCGCGCGAGGCGTCGTTCCACATGACGTCCACGATCTTGTAGACCAGTTCCTCGTCGACCTTGGCGCTCGTCACCCATTGAGCCGCGACTGCAATCGTCTCCGTCTCACCGACGCCCGAATAGGTCTCGGCCGGAACGGTGTCCTTGCTGAAGAAGCTGTACTCGGCGAGCAGCTTGTCGATCTCGGGACCCTTGATAGGAACCAGCGAGATTCCGCTGGAAGTCGCCAGCTCGGAAATGGCGCCGGTCGGATAGCCGCCGACGAAGAAATAAGCGTCGAGCGCGCCATCCCGTAGCCGATCGCCCGCAGGCCCGGGCTTCAGGTACTCGGCCTCCACGTCATCCTCGGTCAATCCGAAGGCGCCGAGCACCAGGCGGGCGTCGACGATGGTGCCCGAGCCGGGTTCGTCGAGCGAGACGCGCTTGCCCTTGAGATCCGCGACCGACTCGATTCCTGACCCTTCCGCCGCAACGAGATGGATCGTCTCGGGGTAGAGCGTGGCCAGAAGGCGCAGATCCTCAACCTTGCCCTGATCCTTGAAGAGGCCGGTGCCGGTATGGGCCCAATAGGCGACGTCGGACTGGCTGAAGCCCGACTCCATCGAGCCGGCCTTGATGGCGTTGATGTTAGCGACAGAGCCGTTCGAGGCAACAGCGGTGGCGACAAGACCTTGGACGCCCTTCTCGCCGGAACCCGAAATCGCATTCGCGATCAGACCACCGATGGGATAATAGGTGCCCGCCGTGCCGCCGGTGCCGATACGGAAGAACTGGGGCGCCTGGGCCGCCGCCAATCCGGTCGCGGCAATGGCAGAGCCAAAAATCAGGCAGGCGGCGATCTTTTTGAGCGACGTCATCATCAATCTTCCTCGACGGCTTGTTTTCCTAGAATTCGATCATGGCGGCACAACGCGTGTTTGTCGAAGGCAAATCGTTTGGGCTGCGTGGAATGTGGCCGCCAGGCCCGATGGTGTCGGCGCGCTGAGATTCGATGAGCATCTTTGCGTAAAGCGGCGACAAGAAATTCGGTAGCTATGACGAGACGTATGGAAGCCTTGGCGCGGCCATCGGCTTCATGACCTGGACGTGGCTCAGCTGCATCGTCGTGCTCTTCGGTGCTGAGCTCAATGCAGAGTTGGAGCACCAGGCGGCCAAGGATACGACGCATACGCAAGAGAGGCCGCTGGGCAAGCGCGGAGCGATTATGGCGGATACGGTGGGCGAGGCGTCATCATAAAACATCGCATGCGGCTTTAGGCAGATCGGCGAGGACCGAGCCGTCAGGTTGCGCTCTCAGCCTTCATGCGAATTCAGATTAAATGGGATCGGATCAACTGGAAGTTTTAAGACGGCGATCAAGAACGGCTTCATCAAGCAGCGGGATACTTGCAGTGAGTGGGTGCTCAAAATCAACTTGGGCGGCATTCGGATCGTTGGTGTTCTGCGTTAGCGAGGCCATGCGGATGATGTCGTCCGAGCCGAAGCACGAGAACTAGACATTTCACGACACTTTGCGATGCCCATCCGCCGCCAACGCCGCTTCTACCAGGCGATCAATTAACTTCAGCCTTCCAGATGATCCATTCTCGACGTGCTAAGACTGCTGTGTGAGCTGCGGACGTCCGCATGGGAAAAGATTGCTCACCTTGGAGGCGGGCGCTGTTGGGGTAAGAAGGCCTGCGCCTCACGCTCGGGAAAGCCGGGTGCTCCCCATCAGTCCTCCACTCGCACCAGCTTTGCACTTAGCAGAGCAATGTCGTCTTGCCTTCACGAGAATAAACCGCCACCGCTTCTAAGCGCGATGGCGGCTTCAGTATTACCGGATCCGTATTCTCGTTGCGGCCGCAGCGGCGCCCATGCACTTATGCTCAGTCGTATACTTCAATGATGCTGCGCGTCTTCGGGTCTATGAGAACACGCTGGTCATTTACAATCGCATATGCGTAGCCATCGTTATCCGGGATGACCTGATATTCGATGGTGTCAGGCAGGGGCTGACCGACAACGACAGGGCCTTCGAGCACGACCGAGTTGTTCCGCTGTTGTGTGACATAGGTGCGAACTTCGTCAGGCACGACGACTACAGTTCCCGCTGCGGGCCGTTCTGTCACGACGGTGGTGGTCGTCGTGGTTTGGGCCGAGGCCGGCGCCGTGATGGCCAGTCCGGCAACGCCTAGTACCGCGATAAGAGTGCGCATTTCGATCTCCTGTTCGTCCCAGATCACAAACGTGGGAAGAGGCGATTAGTTGCCAAATGACTGAATCCCAACGCAGACGAATTTCCTCGCGCCAAAGGGAGAGAGACAGACGGGGCGACTTGAGCAAAGGCAGAATGCGGAGGTAAGAAGCAGGCGGTAACCGCCAGAGCAACAATCCTTGGGGCCGGCATTTCCTGTCTTCCTCGCTGCCTGTGCCCCGTTTTTCATTCTTTGCTTCTATTCGCCTGCCGGACACGCGTCTAAAGGATGTTGCCGGACGCCGCGAAAGAGGACGATGCACCACACTCATCACGACCCAATCTTCGTAGTCCTGTCGATCGTCGTCGCCGTGCTGGGGTCGTGGACGGCGCTGGATCTTTTCCGCCGTGTGACGCAGAACACCGGGCGGGCTCGCACGGGGTGGCTTGCGACGGCCTCTCTGGCGATGGGCATCAGCATCTGGTCGATGCATTTCATCGCCATGCTCGGCTTCGATCCCGGGTCCGCCGTGAGCTACGATCCAGCACTGACGGCAATCTCCCTCTTGCTGGCCGTCATCTCCACTGCGGGGGCGTTCTTCTTCGTCGCCCGCGCAAAAGCAAATCGAAGGCACGTCTTTGCGGCCGGCGCGGCAATGGGTGCCGGCATCTGCGCGATGCACTATGTCGGCATGGCCGCGCTAGAGACAGCCGTCTCTCTGGGCTATGATTTCCGACTTGTGGCTCTATCGCTCGCGATCGCAGTAGCGGCATCGACGGCAGCTCTACTGGTGGCGAGCAGAGAGCGCTCCGCGAGCTCTCAGGCGTCGGCCTCCGTCATCCTCGGACTCGCCATTGTGGGCATGCACTACACGGCGATGTCGGCCCTGAAGCTGACCCTGATCTCCGGCGCACCGACCGCTTCGTATGGTGCGCCGCCCACTGCGTTAGCCGTGTCTGTCGCCGCACTGACGATCCTGCTTCTGTTCCTCGCGATTATGGCCAGTCTCTTCGACCAGCGCGACAATATACTGTCTGCCCTTGAAGCTGGAGGTGTCGGTTTCTGGGAACTGGATCTTCGAACAAAGGCCCTACGGATTTCACCGCAGGGCAAGGCAATTTACGGACTGTCTGCGGAAAGCGCGCTTTCATACGAGCAGGCACTGAGCCGGATCGCACCCGACAGTCGGGTTGAGCGTGAAAGGCAGCTTGCACATGCCATCGAGACCGATACCGACTACGACATTGTTTATCTGCTCGCCTCGGGCGATCGCTGGGTCAATGTCCGAGGCCGAACGGTAAAGTCGCGGAATGGCGCTGCCGCACGCATGGTCGGAGTTGTGCTGGACGTGACCGACCGCCGCAATGCCTTTATCGACCTTGAGACTAGCGAACGGCGGCAGCGTCTCCTGATTGACGAGCTGAACCATCGCGTGAAGAACACCCTTGCGACGGTCCAGTCGATCTCTCGTCAGACAGCAAGGCATGCGCCGTCGCCGGAGCGCTTCCATGCTGACTTCGAAGCTCGACTGATGGCGCTCTCGGCCACGCATAACGTTTTGACACGCAGCGGCTGGGAACGGGCCAGTCTCCGCGAGATCCTCGAGAACGAGTTGAAGCCCTATGCGGACGGTCAGGTCTATCTAGCCGGAGAGGATATCGATCTGTCATCCCGCATCGCGCTTGCGTTGGGAATGGTGTTCCACGAGCTCGCGACCAACGCCGCGAAGCACGGTGGTCTCTCCGTACCGGAGGGGCGCTTGAATGTGGCCTGGAGCCAGCAAAAAGTCGGCGGACGACAGAGCCTGGAATTCCGGTGGACCGAAACCGGGAGGCCAATCGTGGATTCACCCGCTCGAAAAGGCTTCGGATCCCGCCTTGTTATTTCCAGCATCGAAGGTGAACTCGGCGGACGGGCAATCATGGACTTTGACAGGCTAGGATTTCGCTGTCTGATGATCGTTCCAATGGAATAGTGGTACGCATTGAGGTGCCAAGGCTCAAGCCGGCAACTGCAGCCGGATGCCCAGCTAAGCCTATTTCCGTCCTTCGCTTCGGTGTCCTGGTCCTAGGAACTTTCGTCTGATGCAGTTCAATTCCGTTAGGTCTACGAGAGGAGGGTCTCGCGGAATGACCTCCGGCTTGGCACTTCAGCGGCATCGCAATGGTTCGCGGAGAGACCCATTTTGACGCGCTCGGCGTCGTACCAGGCTTAGCTTCCGGCACCCGCTCGCTCTCGGTTTGGAGGGCTGCGACCACGCCGAGGACGAGGCTTGTCCTTCGACGCCTGCGTCTGGGAGGTCGAGGCCGAAGACAGTTTCGTCAGGTTGCTTTCAATCTCTGTGTTCAGCGTGGCAATGCCCTCTCTCACGGCATCCGCATCGACATAGACCTCGGGGAATCGCTGGGAGAGCCAGAGCCATGCCGTGGCAAGGTTCACGCCGTCCTCCAGGCGCTGAAGGTCTCCCGAACGGAGCGGCGGCATCGGCGCTTGCTTGCCGGCCGCGTGGGCATGCGCCCAGGTGATGACAGTGTCCATGAACCAGGGATGGCGCAGAGAGACGGGGACCACGGCATAAGCCAGGCGGTCGAGCAGCGGGATAGCGATGCCCGCGAGGCGCCGCGCCTTTTCGACTTCCTCGTCCATGTCGCCGATCTTCAGATCGGGATGGTCCAGAACCAGCCGCGAGCGGAGATAGGCGAGGATCTGGTCCAACGAGTCCGTCTCGAGGAACTCCGCAGCCAGTGCGACGCTCTCGCGGTTAGGGCGAACGAAGGCCCGCCCGATCAACTCCTTTGGTGGCGTTTCCAAAGCAGCTCGGAGCTTGTCGACGCCGTGCTGTCCGCCGCCGATCGATCCAACCCAACCCTTCTCGAACATGCCGAAGCGCCCGGCACGACCGCCGATCTGACGGATCTCCGAGAAAAACAGGCCTCGTCGCTTGTTGCCGTCGAATTTGTCGAGCGCGGCGAAAAAGATGCGCGATACCGGCAGGTTCAGGCCCATGCCGATCGCGTCGGTGGCAACCACGATGTCGGCTTCTGTCAACGGCGGAGCAATTCCAGGCCAGTGTGGCGGAGTAAAACCAGGCCACGCGTCCGAGAGGGCACGACACAGGAAAGGGCCCGATCGGGCCCTTTCCTGTG
>NZ_BMJJ01000020.1 GCF_014643375.1 Aureimonas glaciei | reverse complement strand
GGCAATGATCTCACGCTGCGTTGAGGCGGAAGGCGGCGCCTCCGTCGCCGCGTCTGGTGCAGACACGAATGCCAACCCGACGCGCTCCTCTTCCGGCAGCGTCGTTGCGACGAGCGCATTCTGTCGATGGTCGATCATCGGCCAGCGTTCGGCGACGTTGAGGAGAGCATCTGCCTTGGCGCGGTACAGCTCCATCTTTGCCCGCTCACGATTGGCGAGGGTATCGGCGAGGCCGACATCGGCCATCTGCTGACGCACGTCGCGATCGAAGACGCTGCTGCGCGCTTGCCTCTGCTCGGCCCGGAACGTCTCCGCGATCGGCGCGATGTGAGGCTCGGGAATGCCGTGGCGCAGCAGCAGCCCCCGTCCACCACAATCCTTCTCAAAGGTCAGCAGGCGCGTCGTGCCGAAAAGCTGGATGAGGCGATACGCCCAGCCAACCTCGATATCGGCCTCCATTTCGCGAACGTCATCGACAGCACCACTTCGCCGAACGGCGAAGGCGATATCGTCGAGGTGAGCTGTCATTCGCTCAATCTCGGCGCGGAAGAGCTGGTCGAGCTGGTCTTTCGTGGTCATCGCGGCGGTCGGTCTCACAGTCAGGTCGGCAAGCAGCGTGTTCAGCCGCCGCGCCATGTAGGCCGCTTTGAGATGATCGGACAACCGGAGTGAGAAGGACAGGCGGGCCTGACGGCGCACCTGCCGGAAGCGAGTCGGCACGCGTGCACGCCAGTAAAAGGTATGACCACGCCGTTCGAGATTTGCCACGTCATGCCGAGTCGCCAACGACCGGATCCCTTGAGCTTGGAGCCCCGTGGGACGGCAATGGCCATCACCTCTGGGCTACAGGTTTGGGCCCAAGGCGCGAAAACAGCGCTGAGAGGATTCTCAGCTACCGAAAGCATCAATGATTACAATGGCTTGATATGGTCTGGCTGGGGAACCTGGATTCGAACCAAGACTAGCGGAGTCAGAGTCCGAACCATCCCTTTGGTTTCAATGCTGTTTTTCTCCGACCAAGGAGAAAACACCGCATGCAATATCAATGCGTTACGGCAGGAATGCCGACTGCCGCGCTGGTCCTTTTGGACCCTGAAACGAAAACCGCCGCCTCGGCTGGAACCCGAAGCGGCGGCGATTTCAGTAAGAGATTTCAGAGCCTCTCGACTTCTCAATCTATAGCTGAAGGCCTTGCCGCACAAGCCTTTCCTTGCGGAAAGGAGCTTCGTCATGGCCGATGAGAACAAGGGCAACGGGCTGGAGAAAGTCCGCTCGATTATTGCCGAAGCCGAGAAGCAGAGCCGACCTTCCGAGCCACGCGAGATCGTCCGGTTTGATGGGATGGAGCGCGTCGACACCAATGCCGACGTGCTGCGGATCGGCGACATCGAGATCGCAAGATCCCTGATCGAGCCCGGCGAGGCGTTCTTGATTGAGGCGGCAATTCAAGCTGAGCAGGAGCTGAGATTGGGAAGGCTGCCGCGCGAGGCGATAGCATCGTCGCAAAAGGCGTTCTCGGAAGGTTTGGACTTGGCCCGAGGTATCGCGGCAGCGCGAGACTGCGCAGAGCTTGAACAAAACGATCGAGACAATGCTGTGCGCTTCCTTCGACACTATCCGAAAGAATTCCTCTATGTGAGAGGGCGCGGCATCTTCGCGTGGACTGGTACTCACTACGAGTTCAACGGCGGATCGGATCGCGCACTTGTTCGAGCTGGCGAAGTAGCCAAGGCGATTCATCGCGAGGCTCGGTTCGTGCATGGGCGCGATAAAAAGGAAACCGAGCAGCGACGCATGCGACGGCACACTTTCGCATGTACATCCGGTAGCCATCGGCCGCAGAACAATATGATCCTTCAGATGCAGGCTCGCCGGTCAGTCGATGCGAATGATCTCGACGCTGCGGATCTGCGTTTCATCACCCGCAACGGAACGGTCGAGTTCAAGGCCGGTGAAGAACCAGGCGCGTGGAGCTTCGATTTTGCCGAGACCCACAACCCCGACCACCTTTCCAGCCGGCGAGTAGAGGTCGACTATCGACAGGGCGCCGAGTGCCCCAAATGGAGAGCGTTTCTCGCCCAGATGCAGCCGGAGGAGGAGAAGCGAACCTTCCTTCAGCGCTGGGCCGGTCTCGGCCTCCTCGGCGCCATGGATCACCAGTCATTTGTGGTGCACTACGGCACAGGTGCCAACGGCAAGTCGACGTATGCCGCCGCCCTGGCACGCATCATGGGCGGCTACGCTGTCAATGCGCGCCCGGAAAGTGTCCTTTCGAGCGCTCAGCGTAGCGGTAAGGATGCCAGTCCAGATCTTGCACGGCTGATCGGCGTGCGCCTTGTGCAGGTGCATGAATATCCGCGTGGTGGCGTCATTGACGAAACGATCGTGAAGACCGTGACCGGCGGCGAGAAAATCGTCGTGCGGAATAATTACGAGAGCTTCTTCGAGTTGGCGCCCCGCTTCAAGCTGGAAATCTACGCGAACGACAAGCCGGGCATCCAGGGAGGGACTGAAGGCATCTGGCGAAGGGTGAAACTGGTCGAGTGGTCGGCATTCATTCCAGTCGAGCAGCGTCGCCCTATGGCTGCCCTCCTCGCTGAGTTCGAGGAAGAGTCGGCCGGGATACTGAATTGGATGATCGACGGTGCACTCTTGTACCTTGAGGACGGTCTGAAACCTCCGAAAAGCGTCACCGATGCAACAACAGAGTATCGCGACGAGAGTGACCCGGTAGGCGTCTTCTTGCGCGAGTGCATCAAAGACGACCCCGGGAACCGTGTCAGCGCAAGGCACATGCTGGATAGTTTTGAGCGATGGTGCGCCGCTAATGCCGTCAGGCCTATGTCACAGAAACGGTTCGGCGCCGCACTCACAACGCATGGTCTGCATAAATTTACTTCTTCTGGGACATGGTATTCTGACGTTATACTTCACAACGTCCCTGATGTTGACCCTCTCCCCCGTGCCCCCACTCGGGAACCCAGCGAAGAGAACGCCTAGTCGAAACCATCGCGAAAGGATCTTGGAACCTTTGCGAAAGGATCAAACCCTTATGGCGCAGGGCCTCGAAACCTTCGAAACCTTCTTTCCCATAAACCCCATGGAACGCAAAAAAGCGAGGAATTTTCATATAGGGCCTTTTTGCGCCTCTAAAGGTTTCGAAGGTTTCGAGCTCCTGCGCCATAAGGGTTTGATCCTTTCGAGATGGTTTCGGATGGTTCCACGATCCTTTCGAGCAGCCATCGAGCTTCGCAGCTGGTTTTGTCCGCAGATGTCCTAAGTTGGCAAATACCGGCGCGCCCGCGCCCGCGCGAATATGCCGGGCATGTTCACACGGCTTCGCACCTTCCTGACGACCGGCTTTCAGACCCGCGACGCTTCCATGGCGGCGCCGTCTGATCTTCTTGCCGCCATCCTCGGCACCGCCACGGCTGCAGCCGGCGTCTCGGTTACCCCGTCGTCGGCAATGAGGTGCACTCCGGTTCGTTGTGCAGTGCAGACGATCGCGGAGTCGATCGGCCAGCTGCCGCTGCACGTCTACGAACGTGGTGAAGGCGGCTCCCGGCAGCGGGCGAGCGACCATCTTGTCGCCTCGCTCCTGAACGGTGACGCGAACGACTGGACGCCGTCCAGCGAGTTCCGCGAGCAGATCACCCGCGACGCGCTCCTCGAAGGCAACGGCTACGCCTTCATCAATCGTGTGCAGGGCGAGCCGCGCGAGCTGCTTCGCATGGCGCCGTCCTCGATTGCGGTCTCGGCCGATCGGAACACGCAAGAGCCGGTCTACCGGATCACCAGCGGCAGTGACGTCGGCCGTCACATCGATCGCGCGGATATCCTTCATATCAAGGCGCCATCGCTGAACGGTCTCGTCGGAGAAAGCCCGATCGTCCAGGCGCGCGAGGCCATCGCCAGTGCCTTGGCGATGGAAGAGCATTGCGCCCGGCTGTTCGGCAACGGCGCGCGGCCGTCTGGCGTGATCGAGTTCCCCGGCAATCTCTCCGAGGACGGGCTGAAGCGCATGAAGGCCGGCTGGGAAGCTGTACACGGTGGCGCTCACAAGTCTGGAAAAACCGCGACCCTGTGGGACGGCGCCAAGTTCCAGCCCCTCACCTTCTCGTCTGTCGATGCTCAGTTCATGGAACTACGTCGCTTTGCCATTGACGAGATCGCCCGCGTTTTCCGTGTCCCGCCGCACATGCTCTACGAAATGGGCCGGGCGACCTGGGGCAATGCCGAGGAGATGGGCGCGACCTTCGTGACCTACACGCTGCAGCGCTGGCTGAGGGCGTGGCAGGGCGAGATCCGACTGAAGCTCTTCACGCCCGCCGAACGGCCGAAGTTCTTCGCCGAATTCCTCGTTGACGACCTGCTGCGCGCCGACATCAGCGCGCGGTCCGTCGCCTACAGCTCGCTGATCGCGAGCCGGGTTCTCAATCCGAATGAGGTTCGGGCGATGGAAAACCGGGCGCCATACGAGGGCGGCGAAGAATTTATCAATCCGCACACGACGGCGGCACCTGAGGCGGACGCGTGATGGACCATCTTGATCTCCAGTTCCGCTTCTCGGCCACGGACGATACCGGCATTTTCACCGGCTATGCCGCGATCTACGCCGAAATGAACAGTCACGGCGAGACCATCAAACCAGGCGCCTTCCGCAAGACCTTGGCCGAACACAAGCGTTCCGGCACTCGGCCGGTAATGCTGTGGTCGCACAACCCGTCCGAGATCATCGGCGTCTGGGATGAAATCGAGGAAGACGCGAAGGGCCTCCGGGTAAAAGGCCGGATCATTCGCGAAACGGCGCGCGGTGCTGAGACCTATGCGCTGATCAAGGCCGGCGCGGTCAATGGCCTATCGATGGGCTTCCGGGCGCGCTCGGCTACTCGGAGTGCCGATGGTGGCCGTGTGCTGACGGACATCGAACTCGTAGAAATCAGCGTGGTCGGCCTGCCGTCGGCAGCCAAGGCGCGGATCAAAAGCCTGAACTCCCTCAGATCTGGCCGCTCTCTCAGCGCTGCGGCCTTCGTTGAAGCCTGCCGCAAGGCCACCCGCTCATTGGAGAAACGCAAATGAACACCCATTCCCCGCTTGAAACCCGTTCGGCGCTGCCGATCGAGACCCGCGACGAGGGCGACGTCGATCCTCTCATTGCTGCCACGGCTGCGGTCGAAGAGCTGCGCACCAGCTTCGAAACCTACAGGACCGAGGCCGAGACGCGCTCGACCGCCGCTGCGACGGCGGCTTCCGAACGCATCGCCGCTCTCGAAACTCGCCTGAACCGTCCAGGCGCTGGCGACGAGCAGAACCAGAACGCTGCCACCGCGATCGAGCAGCGGGCCTTCTCCTCGTTCGTGCGTCGCGGCGATGGCTCGATGAACGCCGAGGAACAGCGCGCGCTGCGCGTCTCGACCGAAGAGCAGGGCGGCTATTTGGCGCCCGAACAGTTCATCGCCGAGCTGCAGCGCAACCTCGTGGAGATCTCCCCGATCCGTGCCGCAGCCCGCGTCGGGAGCGCCAGCGCCGGGACCGTGATTATTCCGAAGCGTACCGGGCGCATGACGGCAAGCTGGGTCGGCGAGATCGAGGACCGTCCCGCGACTGAGCCGGCTTACGGCCAAGCGCGGATCGAGATGCACGAAATGGCGGCTTACGTCGATGTGTCGAATTGGCTCCTCGAGGATGCTGCGATCGACATCGCCGCTGAACTCGCCTTCGACTTCGCCGAGGAATTCGGCCTCAAGGAAGGACAGGCCTTCGTCAACGGTGACGGCGTCAAGAAGCCGGTCGGCGTGATGGTCGATCCCTCGGTTCCGACCGTGCTGAACGGCCATGCGACGACCCTGTCGCCCGACGCCTTGATCCGGCTGATGTACGCCCTGCCGGCCTTCTATCGCAATCGCGGGTCCTGGCTCCTGAACGGCCAGAGCATCGCGGCGGTGAGGCTCTTCAAGGACGCCAATGGTCGGTATCTCTGGCAGGAGAGCATCGCTGATGGACAGCCTGCAACCCTCCTCGGTCGCCCGGTGATCGAAGCGCCCGACATGGGCGACGTGGCTGCTGACGCCTTCCCCATCGCGTATGGCGACTTCGCGACGGCCTATCGGATCTATGACCGGGTCAATCTGTCCGTCCTTCGCGATCCGTACACAGTCGCGACCAAGGGCCTTGTTCGCTTCCATGGCCGCCGCCGGGTGGGTGGCGCCGTGACGCAGCCCGAGGCCATCCGCAAGCTCAAGATGGCGACGGCTTAAGCCGGCGGTTTGAACCGAAGGGCGGCTTCATGCCGCCCTTCCCCTGAACGCCTGATGGAGTGGCGACAATGAGAAGTATGCAGACACATTTCGCAATGCGAACCGTCCTCGCCGCTGCGGTCTATGCCGCCGATGCTGCGGGTGCCACTGTCGATCGGCTCGGCTTCGGAACGGTGACCTTTGCGCTCTCGATCGGCGCTGGTGGCGACACCTTCACCGGAACCAAGCGCATCGACATCGTCGCTGAGCATTCCGATGACGGGACCTCGTTTGCGCCTATCCCGCCCGAACAGCTCGACGGGCTGATCGGTGATGGTGCGGGTGTGGCATTGTCGCTTCGCTCGGCCCATGCCGCCGCCACGGTGCACAAGGTGGCGTACATTGGCGACAAGCGGTACTCGCGCCTGTCCGTCGATATCGTCGGCACTCACGCCGCCGGCACCCCCGTTGCTGTCCTGGCCCTGCTCGGCCAGCCGCAGTCGCTGCCGGCAGTCTGAACATGCTGAAGGTCGTGGCGCCCGCTTCCGAGACCAGCCTTGTCGATCTGGCCGTCGTCAAGCGGGCGCTGTCGATCGCAGACGCGAGCGGCGACGACCTCCTTATGGAGCTGATCAGCCGAGCGAGCAGCGTGATCACAACCTACTGCCGCCGTACCTTCGCGCTTGAGACCGTGCGGGAAACCTTCCGAGGGAATGGCCGGGGCGCTGACGGGCTGATGCTGGCGCGTTGGCCCGTGGTCGCCGTCGATGCTCTGACGATTGGCAGCACTGCCGCCGATCCGTCGAGCGTCGACATCGAAGGCACGTCCGGCATCGTCCATCGTGTCGATAGTGCTGGCCGGTGCATCGGCTGGCAGGGCGGCGACATCGTGATCGAGTATGCTGCGGGATACGTCCTGGCGCCTGCTGAGGCTCGCACCTTGCCGGCTGACATCGAACAGGCTTGCATCCTGATCGTCTCAGCTGGCTATCACGCCCAGAGGCGCGACCCGATGCTCCGGTCTGAGCAAGTCGAGGGCATCGGGCGCGCTGACTATCAGATTAGCGGCGGGCTGCCATCGCAGGTGACGGCGCTGCTGGAGCCATACCGCAACGTGGGGATAGGCTGATGCCGGTTAGCGCTCCCCGGATCTGTGGTTGCGGCGATAAGCTGGCGAGCGGCGCCGGCTGCCATTGCAAGGCCAAGCGCAAGCGCGAGGCCGATGCCGTGCGGCCGTCTGCGGCCAAGCGTGGATATGATGCAGCATGGCGGCGCGTCCGTGCCCTCTTCGTGGCCAAGCACCCGGTCTGCAGCGTCGAGGGCTGCGGCAAGCCGACGACGGACGTGGACCACATCCAGAGCGTCGAGACGCGGCCTGACCTGCGTCTGTCGTGGTCGAACCTCCGGCCCTTCTGCCACCCCCATCACAGCCAGCGGACTGCCCGCGACCAGGGATTTGCGAGGGCCCGGCAGTGACAGCGTTTGATCAATGTAGGCTTGCAACAACCCGCTTCAGCTTTCGGACGGCGTCGTCCAGTTCACTCAAGGCCTTCTGCGGGTCGTCGTTCTTGATAGCACGCTCGCAGTCGTCAAGCTCATTGCGGATAATGCGCTGGATCATCATGGCTGCTTCTTCATTCGACATTGCCTGTTCCTCCTCCCGAGTTCGCACAGTGATGCACGGATGGGGGGTGGTTGCCAACTTCGCCCGCAGGGGCCGGGACCGACAGGGGTCCATCGCGCACGATAGAGCCGAATTAGAATTTAAATCAGGAGCTTAAGCATCATGCGGGGGTCAAAGCCGCGGCTCATCATCGACAATGAAGGACCGCTGGCGGTGACGACAGCGCCCGAATGGATGAGCGCGGAGGCTCGTGACGAGTGGGAGCGGGTGCATCCGATCCTGTCCTCGCGCCGGATGCTGACGCCTGCCGACATGGGCTCGCTGGAAAATTACTGCACCTCGATCGGCCGATGTCGGCAGCTGGAGCGGCGAATTCAGGAACTCGGCGACGCCGTGGATCTGAAGATGCTGCGCATGCAGGACAAGATAATGTCGACTTGCCGGCAGCTCGCCGTCGAGATCGGCCTCACACCGACGTCGCGCTCGCGCCCGGCCTTCCGCGAAAGGGAAGACAGCAACCACAATGACCTCTTCTCCAAGCTGGATCTCTGACGGGAGCGAAATCCCTGATCCGTTCGGCTATGGCGAACGGGCGGTGGAATTCCTGCGCTTCCTGCGGCATCCGAAGAGCAAATCTCCGAACCGTCAATTCGAACTGCCAGACTGGCAGGAACGGATCGTGCGCAAGATCTATGGCCCATGCCGCGAGGATGGCCGCAGATTGGCGCGGACGGTCGTGATGCTGCTGCCGCGCGGCAATCGCAAGACCAGCCTCGGCGCCGCGCTTGCGCTTCTCCACACCATTGGCCCGGAGCGCGTTGACGGCGGCCAGGTGCTTTGCTCGGCCTCCGATCGGAAGCAGGCGCGCATCGCCTACGAGGAGGCCACCGGCATCCTGCAGCAGGACTCGCGCATCGTCGCCAAGATGGGCTTTCAGGATTACAAAAACCGGATCGTCCATCCGAAGAGCGGATCGGTTCTTGAGGCGATCTCGGCGGATGCCGGAACGCAGCATGGACGCACGCCGACCTTTGCCCTCGTTGACGAGCTGCACGCATGGAAAAACCGGGAGCTTTGGGACGTCATCCGCACTGGTCTTGTGAAGGTTCCGGGGTCGCTGATGGTGGTGATCACCACGGCCGGGCGAGGTCAGGAGAACATCGCTTGGGACATTGTCGACTATGCCCGCAAAGTGCAGAGCGGCGATATCGAAGACCCGTCCAATCTCCCGATCATCTTCGAGACTGCCAAGGATGACGACTGGCTGGACGAGGACGTTTGGCGCGCCGTCAACCCCGGGCTCGCGAACGGCTTCCCTGACATCGATGGACTCCGGGCTCTCGCGAGGGAGGGAAAAAACCGGCCAGGGGACCGCGAGGCCTTCCGCCAGTTGCACCTGAACGTCTGGCTCGATCATTCGGCCGACCCGTTCGTTGACATGGAGATATACGATCGCGGCGCGACGCCGGTCGACCTCGATGCTTTGGACGGACGGCCGTGCTGGCTCGGGGTTGATCTCTCCTCGAATCGCGACCTGACGGCAGTAGTAGCGGCATGGCAGGATGATGACGACGGCTTCATTGTGCATCCGTGGTTCTTCTGCCCTGCGGACAATCTTCGCGCCCGTGCCGAACTCGACGGCGTCCCTTACACGACGTGGGCCGAGGACAAGCACATCCACGCGACCCCCGGAAACGTGGTCGACTTCCGTCGGGTCGAGGAGACAATTCGCGAGCTGTGTGAACGCTTCGAGGTGCGGGAAATCGCCTTCGACCCGCATCTAGCGCGGAACATGCTGAACAATCTGCTTGAGGACGGGCTTCCCGCCGTCGAGATGCGGCAGGGCTGGGTCACGATGGCGCCGGCAGTCAAAGAGCTGGAGCGGGCGATCGTCGGCGGCAAATTCCAGCATGGCGGCCATCCGGTGCTTCGCTGGAACTTCAGCAACATCTCCGTCGACACCGACAAAGCCGGCAATCGCATGTTCCACAAGGGCAAGAGCCGCGACCGCATCGACGGCGCGGTTGCTGCCGCTATGGCGGTTGCTCGAGCAGCTGCCGGTGAAAGCGGCCGGTCGGTCTACGAGACCGAAAAATGGTCGGAAGACCTGTCCTACTTTTAGAAGGGAAATTCAGATTGGCAAAGAGAATTGCTCCCACCCGACGACCCTCTAGTGAGCAGTCGTCGCCATGAGCTCGTTGAGGACGATCCCGCTCGAAGGCGAGGTACTGCCGCCTCAGGCGATGCTATCCGTGGTCGCCGCTATGCACCCACTGAAGCCCGACCATGACGTCGTGTTCGTGCTGGCCGGCTCGAGCGTCGAGGAGATCGTCGCCCGCTGCGCCGAGCAGTGCGGCGTCAGCCGACTGGCAGATGGCGCCTATGTCGCGATCAACGGCCACCCGATCCCGCATGAGATCTGGCACCGCGTGCGTGTCAAGGACGGCGCCCACGTGGTCGTGCGAGCCACCGCTGGCAAGGGTATGGGCGGCATCCTGAAGTCGATCCTGCAAATCGCCCTTGTCATTATTGGTACGGCTGTAGGGGGGCCGGTGGGTGGAGCCCTGGGCGCCGCGCTAACAGCCGGGATCGCGTTCGGTGGCAGTCTCGTGAGGGATGTCTTCCCAGCAAAGCCCCGACCGCAGATTGGAGCCGGACAATGAGCGCGACGAACGTCATTCGGAAGGCAGACGCGGTTCACGTTCTCACGGACGGCGTCCTTTCCAACTGGATAGATGGCAGGATCCAGAGCACCGCGCTCTGCCACAAGGTCTGGCAACTGCCGCACCTGAACGCGGTGGTTAGCGTGAGAGGCTGGGCGCTGTTAGGGCCGCACCTGCAAACGCTGATTTCGACTGGCGCGTCGACCTTCGACGAGCTGCGGTTGAAAGTGGTCGATTTGATCAAGGAGACGATCGAGTTCAATCGCCAGCAGTTCGGGCAATCGTTTCAGCAGTGGTTCGACGTCATCGTTGCCGGCTGGACCGAGGCGGGCGAGCCCTCCAGCTACATCGTCGGCAACCACGACACCTATGGGTGGCCGGCTTGGACCGTCACCGACCTGGGAGATTTCGCCGTTTTGCCGGCAGACGCTGACATGAACGCCAGGATCCAAGCTGCATTCCCGCACGTTCATTCCGCGGCGGACTTCGACCCCGAAGTCGACGGCGTCGCCCTCGTAGACATGCAGCGCGAGAATCCGGAACACGGCATCGGCGGGTTCGTACAGCTCACAACCATTCGGCCGGATCTGATCACGACGAAGATTCTGCATCGGTGGGACTAGGACGTCGCAGGTTCACTCGCGTCACACGCCGGATTGTCCACACCTGGCCAGGCAGCATCGGCGAGCGGATCGATCCGTCTGCCCGTCACCCGACCAAAGTCGTAGGCGGCTTTGGTTCGAAGAAGCAGAAGACGTCGGCATGAGGGAAGCGGTCGACGTCGTACTCACCGCCGCAGCCGTGCTGATGGTCGTGGCGCTATTGTTCATTTGAGGAGCAAAGTTGGTCCGATGTCGGCGACGCGTGACTCGAGAGCCGTTCGGTGTTTACTTGGCCCGCGCAAACTCGCGCAGAGGCGGTCATATATGCAAACGGGATTGAAGGCTGCGTGTATCCGCAGCCTGAGCTTTGGCAATCAAATCGCAGAAGAAGAACGAGAAGGGCTGAAGGAATATTTCGTCCGAACGCAAGCCTGGGATCGAATGTTCCGAGGCGACGTCGATATCATCTATGGTCCAAAGGGCTCGGGCAAGAGTGCGTTGTACGTCCTGGCGCAGGATCATGCGGACGAGCTGTTCGACCGAAACGTCATCCAAGTAGCTGCCGAGAATCCCCGAGGCGCTCCTGCATTTCGAGATCTCCAGATGCATCCTCCAGCTTCCGAGCGGGAGTTCATTGGCATTTGGAAACTGTATTTCCTTTCGATCTTGGGACGCTCGCTCAGAGAGTATGGAATTAACAATAAACATTCGGCGGAGCTTTTTCAGAAGCTTGAAGAGGCGGGGCTACTCCCAACCCAGAAGACGACGCTCGGCACCATTCTTACTTCCGTTCGTAACTATGTCGCGAAATTCATGAATCCGAGTGAAGTTGAGGGAGGACTGGCTTTAGATCCGGTAACTTTAATCCCAACCGGGGTGACCGGAAAGATCGTATTCCAAGATCCTGACATGGAAAACCAAAAGGCCGGATATATATCTGTCGATGAATTGCTGTCGGTAGCTGATCTTGCACTTGAGGTTTCGGGATATACGGTCTGGCTTATGTTAGATCGTCTTGACGTGGCGTTTGACGAGTCATCGGAACTGGAACGAAACGCGCTGCGCGCGCTGTTCCGAGCCTACCGGGACAACCGAACACAGGATCGAATCAAACCTAAGATTTTCTTGCGCACGGACATCTGGAAACGAATAACAGAGGAAGGCTTCCGGGAAGCGACCCACATGTCGCGTGACATAAACCTGATTTGGGATGGCGCCTCCATTAAGAATTTGATAATCCGTAGACTTCTTAGCAACGCTCAAGTGCTTCAGCTATACAATATCGATAAAGATCGGACGCTTTCAACTTCGGCCAACCAAAATGCCTTCTTTGACATGGTCTTTCCCGAGCAGGTTGAGGTAGGCGAAAATCAATCTACGACGCTGAACTGGTTAATTAAACGAACCTCTGATGGCACCAAACGCACGCAACCAAGAGACATCATCGTTTTTCTGAACAAGCTTGTCGAAGTGCAGAACCGGCGGCTGGAAAGGGCAGAACCTGAACCCGCTGGGACGTGGCTGTTCGACCGATCGTCTTTTAAGGAGGCAATGCCCGGCCTTTCAGAGTACAAGGTTACTCGGCAACTATTCGCTGAGTATCCTCAACTTCGCCCATACATCGACGCACTCCGCGAACAAAAGACTGAGCATAATGCAGATTCTCTTGCTCGACTCTGGGAAGTAGATACGGAAGAAGGTGCCACTATTGCGAAACAGCTTCGAGATATCGGATTTTTCGAGGAAAGAAATTCCAAAGGCGATATCACCTACTGGATTCCATTTGTCTATCGTTCTTATCTAGCCCTGTCGCAGGGAAAAATGCAGGAACTGCAAGCCAACGGCGTGCTAGCTAACGACTTCAGTTTTCTCGACGACCTATTCGATGACGACTAAAGCTGATGCGCCTGATGTCGCGCCGCTTCGGAAATGGCGCGACTCCACTCAAAGCCTTCAAACGCGAAGCGGCTGTCGCCTTTAGGGAGCTGCTGGCCGGAATTGTCCTCAGATGTCAGATTACTAAGACGTCCCGCGTCATCGATGATGCCATTGTGTCTGACAGGAGTTCGCAAAACATGGCTGGCAAGCGAGTTGGGGCGTGGAAGGGCGGCAAGCGGACGCTCGAAGAGATCGTCCAGCGGATGCTGGAAGATGCGATTGTCAAGAGCGGCTACCGCCGGGAGGAAGTGGCCCTGGCGCTGGTCAAATCGGCCGCTGAGCTTTCCGGCGTCCAGAGCGACCCTTCGCGAAGGGCTGTCATCACGGCGATGGAAGCGGCGCTGGTCATCCTGCGGCGGGCGGATGGCTACGCTTTGATGCGGATCGAGGATCTGCAAGCTCCTGCGGACAAGCTCTAAACGACCGAAAGCATTCAGCCCCGAGGGGCTGCGCTTGATTAACGATGTCGGTTGAAGCATGCTGCTCTGTGGAGCGTAGCAACTCCCGAGAGCGGACCCGCCAAGGTCTGGGCTCTCAGCCACAGAGCGCAGAATGATCTCGCCAAAGATCCAGACTGCGAAGCGAACGTGTCCGGCTGCCAAGCTGGACGCGACCGACATCACTATGTCGGGAGTCCGGCCGCTATACAAGACCCTTTCGAGGGGAAGGCGGTTGGGCACGTTCTCTGTGACGTGTTGCTACCCTCCCGGCTCCAGTGCTGTCCGCTGGCTTCTGGAACGCTGCCCGTAGCAAGGCGCCGTTCCCCGTCCGTAGCAAGACGGTTCAAACACAGAGAAGAACCATGACTTTCCATGATCATATGGCCGGCGCGAACAGCGTCAGGGCCTTCCTGAACGGGTTCCCCCGGCTTCGGACGGACGCGGATTTTCGCGCCGGATTCCGAGCCGAAGCCGAGGTCGAAATCGAGCGGCTGATCAGTGCCCTCGATCTGATGGACGGCGATCCCGATCTCGAGCCGTCGTTCAACGACTTGTGGGTTAAGGGCTCTGATGAGTGCGAGGGTTCCGACGACGAGGCGTCGCTCGGCTGGGGCATCCCCTCCGAATATCGATCGCAGGAGGCGCTTGGCTGTCACGTGTCGTCCTTCAGGATCGACTTGGAGCAGGATGCTGGCGACGAGGCCGAGCAAGATGCCGGCGACGAGGGCGAGCCGGATGAAGACCGCGAGCCGCTTCTTGGGTGGACGTTCGATGGCGAGCATTCAACTGAGGTTTGGCACCATGGCTGTGAGGAAGATGAAGCCAGCCTCGGATGGACCGGAGAGACCGGCGCGGGGTGGTCGCAGCGAGAGGGAGCCTACTCGGCTCGAATTGAGCCTGATCGCGAGACCGACGCTGCCGACGAGTTGCATGACGGGGAGCCTCGGCTGTGACCTCGGCCGAAGTGGATCTTGAGTCGGAACTCGGGCTTTCGCTCGATCGTGTTGTCGCCCTCGGTTTCATGGCTGACGCCTTCTCCGGCGAGAACCGACGGGTAGGCAATGCGCTCGGCGTCGTGGCTTCGGACGTCGAGCTTTCGCTTATCCGCTGTTTGACATTGATCGCCGAGATCAAAGCGTCGGCCAGGGGGGCACGCTGATGGCCCGCACTACCTCGAAGCGATGGCGGCTCACGATTTGGCCAAGGTTCTTGATCAGCTGCGGTCTCGTCGCACTGTCGCGGTTCGCGTTGGTCCTGGCGAAAACTGTAAGCCCCGAGTTGGAGCCTTAGGTTCCGCGCGCATGCCCTGCCGATCCCTCGGACAGGGCATGCGCCTCCTTCTAATGAGTGACACTCATTTAATGCTTGACCATCAGCCGAAATCAGACGAGAAGTTTTAATGACAAACGCTCATTTGGAACGATGATGGTCAAGCTCGCGGGACTTATCTCTACCACGGCAACTGCCCTCGGCATTCCTGAGGCGACCCTTGCGATTGCCTTTCGCTCCTTACGGGAGAGTGGCCTGATGACGACAGGAGGCAGAGGGCGCGCCGCGCCAGATATGACCTACCTGGATCAGGCCCGCCTAGTGATCTGGGCATTGGTCACGGACAAGCCTGCCATGGCTGAGCATGCCGCCGTCGACTTCGGGCGCCTCATCTGCACCGAAATAGAACCCGCTCCTGACAGATCGCCAGAGGCCGGCGCTCGGGAAATCAATCCGCTTCAGAAGGCGTATAAATTTGAGGACGCCGTTGCAGAGCTGCTGCGGGTTTTTTCTGAAGATACCCAGCTTGAATACTTCCAGTCGGAGTGCTTCGAAAGCGCTTTGGGGGTTCATCTTCCTCCCTGCGAGATAAGCGTCCATGTATCGTCGCTTACCGCAATTATGTATTGGAGGGGAGACCTTTACCATTTCTCTGACGCTGATCAGTCCTTGCTCGATAATGTTGTTCTTGATGCCTTCGAGCAGGATGTAGATGCCGCCGAGATGGCAGAAAAACTCACGGCACTTGAGGCAGAGAATCAGAGGTACGTAGAAAAAGCCGCTAGATACAAGTCTAATATCAAAATCACGCGCGGCATCATGACGAATACAATCGACAGTCTCGCCACTGCGTTCAGGGCATCCGTCGATGTCTGACCGTCGCCGAGACGTCGAGCTGCGGGGCGCCAAGCAGATCGCGCACGAATGCGGGGTAAGTGAGCGCACCATCCGGCGCTGGGTCGCCAGCGGCAATCTCTCCGGTGCCAAGAAGCTCGGCGGCAAGACCTCGCCGCTCCGCATGAACCGGGATGCACTCAAGCGCTTCCGTGAAGGGGAATAGAGACGTGACGAACCGTGCGGTTCCTTTCCGACAGGCCGACGTAACCCGTGCGCTCAAGGGCGCTAAGGCTGCGGGCATGCCTGTGGTTCGGGTCGAAATCGACCGCGACGGGAAGATCGTTCTTTTGACTGCTGCGGTTCAAGATACGCTCAACCCTTTCGACAAGTGGAAAGCGGAGCGCGATGCGAGTCAGGCTTAAGGGTCTGAACAGCAAGCGCAAGACGCTCGCTGACGGATCTGTCGTCACCTATTTCTATGCGTGGAAGGGTGGTCCTCGGATCGAGGGGAAGCCGGGCTCGCCTGAATTCATGGCGGCATACAATGCGGCAGTCGCCCGAAAGCTTCCGGCGACCACGAACGTCATCCACGGGCTTCTTCGCAAGTTCCAGGAATCATCCGATTTCACCGGCCTCGCCAAAAGAACCCGGCAGGACTACGTCGGCAAGGTGCTGCTGATCGAGAAAGAGTTCGGCGACTTCCCCCTCGCCGCACTTGGCGACAAACGGACCCGCAACCTCTTCATGGAGTGGCGCGACAGGCTCGCCAAATCGTCTCCTCGACAGGCCGATCTCGCCTGGACAGTGCTTGCTCGGGTGCTGTCGTGGTCGCTCAATCGCGGTCTTATCGACGTCAATCCGTGCAAGGCAGGTGGCCGCCTCTACGACGGCGGCACACGACGCGAAATCACATGGTCGGCCGACCAAGAGGATATCTTCCTGCGGCATGCGAGCGGCGGCATCCGCCTAGCGTTCCTCCTGGCGATCAATACCGGCCAGAGGCAGGGCGATCTGCTGCGGCTTCCCTGGAGCGCCTATGACGGGACGTCGATTCGGTTGAAGCAGTCGAAGACTGGCGCGCGTGTTCGCGTGCCGGTGACATCGGCGCTGAAGGCTGCACTGGATACGTCGAAGCGTGTTTCCCCGATCATTCTGACGACGCGAGGCGGCACGCCCTTCACCGAGGACGGATTCCGATCCTCCTGGCGAAAGACGAGAGAGAAAGCCGGCGTCGAGGGTGTGACCTTCCACGACCTTCGCGGGACAGCCGTGACGCGTCTTTTCATCGCCGGATGCACCGACGCGGAAGTCGCGACGATCACCGGCCATTCTCTCGGCGAGGTGCGCTCAATCCTCGACGCGAACTATTTCAGCCGGGACTACGCCCTGGCCGAAAGCGGGATCGCAAAGCTCGAAGCGAGAACAAAAATTCCCGACCGCGCTCCCGACCAGCCTACCCGTTCCAACGAACAGGGAGAAAAACAGTAGTGAAATCAATGGCTGGGGAACCTGGATCCCCAGCCAGCCGAAGTTCAAGTCTTTGAAAACACTTTTGGTTTCGGCTTTGCCGTCGCATTGGGCATCAGTTTTGTGCCCTGGTTGGGGGCCGACGTCAACGATGGAGAGTTTGGGAATCCAACGGACCGATCGACGGAAATGATTTCCGCGTGGGGCGATCTCAACTGCGTCGCCGCTGAAGAGAAAGCCTGACTCATTGGGGACGAGAAAGACGTTGCAGCCAGCACGTCGACGCCAGCTACAACCAGACCCTTGAGGGCTAGGGCGGATCGACATTCAGGTAAGCCACATTGTCGCGCCGGCGAGATGAACGAAGCCTGTGAAGTGGATCGTTCGGCGATCATAGCGGGTAGCGAAGCGGCGGAAGTGTTTGAGTTTGGAGAAACATCGCTCGATCCGGTTGCGATGCTTGTAGGCCTCGACGTCGTGGGGAATGAGGATCTTACGGCCTCGGTTCGAGGGAATGACGGCAGCGGCTCCCATCCTGGCAATCGCGGCCGCGCAGGGCGCCACTGTCATAGGCTTTGTCGGCCAGGACCGCCTGCCCCGGCTGACCGTCGAGCAGCACAGCCGCCTGGGGACAGTCGCCAGCCTGTCCGGCGGTGACGATGAAGCGCAAGGGCCGGCCGAGCGCGTCGGCGAGCATGTGGATCTTGGTCGTCAGTCCGCCTCGGGAACGCCCCAGCGCCTGATCTTGGGCCCCCCTTTTCCGCAGGCTGCCTGCTGGTGGGCCCGGACGATGGTGCTGTCGATCATCAGGTAGTCGTTGTCGCGATCGGCGGTGAGCGCCTCGAACACCCGCTTCCACACGCCGGCATGACACCAGCGGCTGAAGCGGCGATGCACCGTCTTCCACTTGCCATAGCGCCGTTAGATCGCACCAGTGCGCGCCCGAGCGCAGCACCCATAGACATCCGTTAACTACAACAGGTTGTCAAAGGCCGTCCGGCCCGGATCGCCAGCCTTGCCGGGCAAAAGCAGCGCGATCCGCGCCCACTGCTCCGCCTTAAGTTCGTACCGCTTGGCCGCCATCAGAAGCTCCGCGTCTCGACACGGAAACCCTATGAATCAGCGATCACATCGGTTGGAATCCTGAATGTAGATTTCGCCGAGGCGTACCCTGCAGGCACGGGAGCCTTTATCCATCCGCTTCGACGGACATTTTCATCGACGTGGCCGGGACGCCGGCCCTGAGCAGGTCGATCTCGACTCTGTAGGTACCAGCCACAAGGTCCCGACGGCTGCCAGCATAAGCCAGGTAGTTCGCCTTGCGTCGAGGCAAGGGGTCGGTGGTCTGGTCGATCAGTTGCGACCCATCCGGATGAACAATCCGGATGCGGAAGCGATCTCCTTCCTGCAGATTGATCGCCCAGACCCACGCGAGCGTCGACGTGCCCCCGGCCCTCGCCAACGGGGCTTTCCCCGCCACGAAACCCGGCAGGGTCGGCGGAGCATCGGTAAGACCAGCAGCGAGGATGGCGTGCTGCGGGCGCTCCAGCAGTCGCTGGATCGTCTTGGTGAACAGGCCGGCATTCGGCCGGCGGCAGCCAGATGCATCGGTGAGTTCGCGCCCCGTCAGGGGCTCGATTTCTCTGCCGTTATGACGGACCCCCAGATGGACGTGCGGAAACTGTGCCAGGCCAGAAGAACCGATGAAGCCTAGGCGCGTGCCTCGGGGGACGAACATACCCGGACGCACTGCGATACTGCCCATTTTCAGGTGACAGTATTGCGATGTCAGGCCACCTTCATGCTCCATGACGACGCCGTTGCCGCACTCCTTGCCCTGGAGCCCCTCCGCTTCTTCTCCGTCCAGGACGATACGGTCCGCGACACCGTCGCGAATGCGCAGAATCCGGCCGTCCGCGATGCCGATAACCGGAACCCCTCTTGCCACGTCGAGCATGGAACGCACCCGGAAATCCCAGCCGTCGTGACCGTCATAGGTTGCCTCGCCGCAGAGCGGGTCCATTGCGGTGGGGTCGGGATCGATGTCGGGCATCTGCTGGACGAAGCAGTCGATCCCAAGATGGCAGTCGATGGGAAGTGTGAGTTCCGGCAGGCGCGGCTCGGCCTTGGCGTTGATTGCCTGCAAAGCCGCCACGGCGAGAACGACGGCCATTGCTGCCGGGGCGCGTCGGGCAAGAGCCGCGGATGCCACGAGCATCGTCAGTCTGCGTTCCGCGGCCATTATCACTCCTCGCGGAACGATCGCATCATCTGGTCGCTGAATGGCTTGACCAGGTAGGACAGCGCCGATCGGTCACCGGTTTTGAAATACACCTCAACGGGCATGCCAGGAACAAGGAGTTGCTCGCCGAGGCCCCGGTCTTCGTCGGTAATTGCAATGGTCGACAGATAGAAGGTCTGGTTGCTGGCCGGATCGAGGATCGCCGCGGCGCCGACAATGTCGACCCGGCCCTCAATCTCCGGCGTGGTACGCTGGTTGAAGGCCGAAAAGCGCAATTTGACATCCTGGCCGACCGTTACCTGGTCGATGTCCGTCGGGGCTAGTTTTGCCTCGACGACGAGTTCTTCGCCCTCAGGCACGATCCCCATGACGGTCTCGCCGGGGGTGATGACGCCGTTGACGGTGTGGATCTTCAGGTCGTTGACGAAGCCGTCGATCGGGGCTCTCAGTTCCATGCGCAACAGGCGGTCCTTAGCGGCAACGATACGCTCCGACAGTTCGGCGATGCGGGCATCGACGTCGCGCAGCTCGCGCTGCGCGTCGGTGCGGACCTGCTGGTCGAGCTCGATAATTTTCATCCGGGCTTCGTTGATCTGGCCCTTGACCCGAGCGATGTTCGCCTCGATTTCGCCCTTCAGCCCGTCAATCTTGGCAAGGTCTCGCTCCATCAGGCGTGTCCTCGTACCCTCGACCAGCTGCCGGGTGACCAGCGGCGCCAAGCGAGCAAGGTCTTCGGCGATCATATCACGCTCGGTGGCGTTCGACTGGCGCTGCGAATCTAGCCCCTTCACCTGCTCGCCATATTGCTCGATCTGCGACTCCAGCTGATCGCGCTGGGCTTCGCGGGTGGCGCGGTTGTCGCCAAACAGCCGGCGCTCGCCCTCAGCGATCGCGGCCGTTGCAGCCCCCGTCTCGAAGGTCGGGTCAAACCGCACTGTTTCGTCGCCGTCGCGCTCCGCGCGCAGGCGCGACTGGCGCCCGGTCAGCTCCGACAATTGCGACGAGATGACGCCAAGCTCCGCCTTGGTCTGGGTCTCGTCAAGGCGGATGAGCACGTCGCCGGCTTTCACCATGTCGCCATTGGCCACGAGGATCGCCCCGACGATGCCGCCGTCGCGGTGCTGGATATCTTTGACCTGTTTTTTGACCGTGACCTTGCCCTGGGCGATGATCGCCCCTGAAAGGCTGGCCTGCGCCGCCCAGCCGCCGCAGCCCACGATCAGGAGAGTCGCGAGGAGGCCGGAAGCGACGATCCGCGACCGGATGCCGAAATGCTGACCGTCATTCGCCGGGACTGCATCGTTACCGGTTGTTTTCTGTTGGCCACTCATGTCGTTCTCCCTCGAAAATTGCTGCATCGTGCCGGGTCGTCGCATCGGCGTCAGCCGCTGTCGCGGTCGGCCAGGATAAAGTCGTTGGCCGTCAGGTCATGACGCCCCTGAACGACAAGCTCGAAATCCGCTTCTGGATCGTCATCGAGATTGCCGGAGACGACCGTGATCTCCTCGTCGCCCGAGTCTTCGGCGATGAGTTGGTGGCGAAAGGTGACGGCGCCGATCTCGGCAGGCGTGGAGGTGGCGGCACCGGCGAAGAATAGCTTCTGCGCGGCGAAGTCTTCGAGGCCCGTCCCGATCTGCGACAGGTCGATGCGGTCGCCGACAGAGAAGTCCTGGATATGGTCGCGCGGCCCTCCTTCGTTTGTCAGGGCATCCAGCGAGCGGAACACGAAGATGTCGTTGCCGGCGCCGCCGACCACGATGTTGACCTCGTCGTCGGCAACTAGGCTGTCATTGCCGCGGCCGCCGCGAATGTTCTCGATCTCGAAGATGCGGGCCTCTGCGGTGCCGCCGATCGTGACCCAACCGTCCGGAAGGTCGACCGTCACGTCGAAGACGATCTGCGACAGGTCCAGTGTGTCGGCGCCGCCGCCCCCGTCCGCGGTGTCGACCCCGCCATCGGGCTCGGCATCGATGACGAGGACGATGCAGTCGTCGCCCTCACCGCCTTCGAGGATATCGACGCCCACGCCGTCGATCAGCAGGTCGTTGCCGTCGCCGCCGATCAGGTGATCGTCGCCATCGCCGCCATCGAGCGTGTCATTCCCTGCCGCGCCGATGATCTGGTCATCGTCTTCGTCGCCGTGGAGAACGTCATTGCCTTCGCCACCTTCAATGGCGTCGTCGCCGGCACCGCCGTCGACCGTGTCGGCACCGCTGCCCCCATGCACTTCGTCGTTACCCGCTGCGGCGAGGATTTCGTCGTCGCCGTCATCGCCATGCAGGACGTCGTCGCCGTCACCGCCGTCGACCGTGTCGGCACCGATGCCCCCATGCACTTCGTCGTTGCCCGCGGCGCCGATGATTTCATCGTCGCCGTCATCGCCATGCAGGACGTCGTCGCCGTCACCGCCGTCGACCGTGTCGGCACCGCTGCCCCCATGCACTTCGTCGTTGCCCGCGGCGCCGATGATTTCATCGTCGCCGTCATCGCCATGCAGGACGTCGTCGCCGTCACCGCCGTCGACCGTGTCGGCACCGCTGCCCCCATGCACTTCATCGTCGCCCGCTGCGGCGAGGATTTCGTCGTCGCCGTCATCGCCATGCAGGACGTCGTCGCCGTCACCGCCGTCGACCGTGTCGGCACCGCTGCCCCCATGCACTTCGTCGTTGCCCGCTGCGGCGAGGATTTCGTCGTCGCCGTCATCGCCATGCAGGACGTCGTCGCCGTCACCGCCGTCGACCGTGTCGGCACCGCTGCCCCCATGCACTTCGTCGTTGCCCGCGGCGCCGAGGATTTCGTCGTCGCCGTCATCGCCATGCAGGACGTCGTCGCCTTCGCCGCCGTCGACCGTGTCGGCACCGCTGCCGCCATGCACTTCGTCGTTGCCCGCGGCGGCGAGGATTTCGTCGCCGCCGTCATCGCCATGCAGGACGTCGTCGCCGTCACCGCCGTCGACCGTGTCGGCACCGCTGCCGCCATGCACTTCATCGTCGCCCGCTGCGGCGAGGATTTCGTCGTTGCCGTCGTTACCGAACAGTACGTCGTCGCCTTCGCCGCCGTCGACCGTGTCGGCACCGCTGCCGCCATGCACTTCGTCGTTACCCGCTGCGGCGAGGATTTCGTCGCCGCCGTCATCGCCATGCAGGACGTCGTCGCCGNCGCCGTCATCGCCATGCAGGACGTCGTCGCCGTCACCGCCGTCGACCGTGTCGGCACCGCTGCCCCCATGCACTTCGTCGTTGCCCGCTGCGGCGAGGATTTCGTCGTCGCCGTCGTTGCCGTGCAGGAGGTCGTCGCCCGCGTCGCCAAGAATGACGTCGGCACCGGCTCCGCCGACCAGCACGTCGCGGCCGGCACCGCCGTCGATGTGGTCGTCGCCCTCGCCGCCTTCTATGACGTCCGTGCCCGCCTCGCCGTAAAGCACATCGTCGCCAAGGCCGCCGTCGATGACATCATCGCCATCGCCGCCATGCGCCTCGTCGCGACCTTCGCCGCCGAGGATCACGTCGTCGCTGGCATCGCCGTAAAGTATGTCGTCGCCTTCCTCGCCGTACAACGTGTCGTTACCGTCGCCGCCGAACAGGATATCGTCGCCGCTTCCGCCCCAGAGAACGTCGTGGCCGTCGCCGCCGACCAGCCGATCATTGCCGGTACCGCCGTACAGGATGTCGCTGCTCTCCCGGCCGTAGACCATGTCGTTGCCGCCGCGGGCGTCGATCAGGTCGGTATAGGGCGTGCCGATGAGCATGTCGTCGCCGTCGGTGCCGACGATCGCCTCGTTCTCGGGCAACCGGATCTCCAGATGCGCCGTCTGCATGACGGGTTCGCCGCCGTCGCTGATCTGGTAACGGAAGACCACAGCTCCCGCCTCGTCGGTTGCCGGCGTGTACAGCCAGCGGTCGAGGCCTATCCGCTCCAGGCGACCACCATCCGCCTCGAGATTGCGGACGATCAGGACATCGTTGTCGGGGTCGCTCGCGCCATGGAGCAACTCGCCCATAGTGATGATCACCGACAGATTGACGAGACCGTTGTCGAGAAAGACCGGGCCGGAGAGTACGGGCCGCCGGTTCAGTCGCGCGCCCGGAACGTCGTCGTCATCGTCGTCATCGATCTGGTCGTCATTGTCGTCATCGGAGGCGGTCCCGCCGCTGTCGGGTCCGCGGGTCTCGGGGCCACGTCCGTCGCCATCATCGCTCCATTGGCCCGGGGCTGATCCAAGTTCGTCGGCGCCAGGTCCCAAGGGGCGACCTCCCGCGGGCGGCGAGCCGGGCGGGGCCTGGTTGTCATTGGCCGTCGGCGGCATTGCACTGGCTCCCGGAAAACTGCCCGGTACGGTCGGTCTCGAGTTGCCGCCGGAAGCGCTGAATTCGCCGGACGGCACCTCGATCGCATGCTGGAACGCCGCCTGAAAAGCGTCTGCGCCGGCTTCGGTGAAGGCGAACTTCGACACGTCAAAGACCGGTAGCGCCCTGCCTTTGGCGATGGCGTCGAGATAGTCTGAGATGCGTACGACCGTGTCCAGTTCGGTATTCTCACTCGTCCCGATGGGCTCGATAGGATTGTCCGTCGCATACTGCTGCGCCTCCGGATTCTGGTCTGGTTGGGGCGAGCCCTGCTTCTTGCCGGGCGCTTCCTCTTCCTCGTCTTGGAAGAACTGCCTCAGCACCCATGCGAGCGAGATAGCGAACAGCGGCAGCACCGCCAGCGAGTTAACGCGCGAGGTAGTGTCCTTGATCTCGAAGCGCTTCTTCGGCGCATTGACTGCATCCTGGTCCGGGATGCCGAGCGTCAGCCGGTCTTCCATCGCCGCTCCTCCTAGACCGTCGATGCCGCGGCAACTGCCGCCGCTACCGGTGCGTAGATTTTTCCAGCGGGCGCCATCGGCCGCGCCATTGGGCGTGCCGGATCGCGCAGGATCTCCTCCTTCGGCCCGAAGGCGATTAGCTTGCCGGCCTGGATGACGCCGATCAGATCCACGGCGGCAAGGGCGCTCGGGCGATGCGCGACGACGATGGCGATGCCCCCACGGGCGCGAACCTTGGTCAGCGCCTCGGTCAGCGCCGCCTCACCCTCCGCGTCCAGATTGGAGTTCGGCTCGTCGAGCACCACCAAGAACGGATCACCGTAAAGCGCCCGGGCCAGGCCGATGCGCTGGCGCTGCCCGGCGGACAGCGACATGCCGTGCGGTCCCAATTCCGTCTGGTAGCCGTTTTTCAACCGCACGATCATGTCATGGACGCCCGCCGCCCGGGCCGCGCGGATGATCGTGCGCGCATCGGCCTCGGGGTCGAAGCGGGCGATGTTCTCGGCGATCGAACCGTCGAGCAGCGACACGTCCTGCGGCAGATACCCGATATGGGAACCGAGACGGTCGGTCCGCCACTGGCCGAGCTCGGCGTTGTCTAGTCGAACGCAGCCGCGCAACAGGGGCCAAACACCGACGATGCCCTTGGCAAGCGAGGTCTTGCCGCCGCCGCTGGGGCCGATCAATCCAAGGGCCTGTCCGGCTGTCAGCTCGAAGCTTACGTCGCCGAGAAGAACCGTGCCGGTGCTCGGCGCAACCACCGTGGCATTCTCGAGCTTCAGCGACTGCGAAGGGGCCGGCAGGTCGACAAGACGGGAATCGTCGTCCATGGCAGCCAGGGTCTCCTTCAGCCGGGCAAAGCTGCGGCGCGCCGCGACGACCCCCTTCCAGTTGCCGATGGCCAGATCTACCGGCGCCAGAGCCCTTGCCGCGGCGACCGAGCAGGCGATGATCGCCCCGGCGGTGAGTTCGCCATTGATCGTCAGATAGGCGCCGAGGCCGAGCAGCGCCGATTGCAGCATCATGCGCAGCACCTTCGACAGGCCGCTGAATGAGCCGCTGATGTCGCTGGTTTTCGTCTGCAGGTCGAGATGACGCGCATTGGCCGCCTCGAAGCGCGCGACCGCACGGCCGCCAAAGCCCATCGCTTGCAGGATGTCGGCATTGCGGGCATGAGAATCGGCGAGGTTGGCACGCTGCACGGCAACGCGGTTCATCTCGGCGCTGCTGCGTCTGGTCAGATACTCGGTGATGATCGTCAGCGCGATCAGCACGAAGGCGCCGCCGATCGTCAAATGCCCCAGCATCGGGTGCAGGAGATAGACGAAGCCGATAAACAGCGGCATCCATGGCAGGTCGAACAGCGCGACCGGTGCCTGGCTGGCGACAAAGCCCCGCACCGTGTCCACGTCGCGGCCGCGCTCCAGCGCCTCCGAGGTCGAGTAGCCGTAGCGCGGCATCTCGATCACCACCTGGTGGGTGAGCGGCGCAAGCTTTGCATCGATCCGCGCGCCGAAGCGCACCAGGATTTGCGAGCGCAAGATGTCGAACATGCCCTGGAAGAGATACAGGCCGATCGCCAGGATCGACAGCGCCACCAGCGTCGGTACACTGCCGCTGGTCAGAGCCCGGTCGTAGATCTGCAGCATGTAGAAGGCCCCGGTCAGCGCCAGCAGATTGATGACGCCGGAGAGGCAGAACAGGAAGACCCCCAGGCCGCGATAACTGCCGATGCGCTCCGTCATGGTGGTCGGATTGGCGCGATGGCGGCGTCGTTGAGTGCTCATGGGAGCCTTCCCCTCGGATGAAAGCGATGATCGGAAATCGCAAGCAAAGGACGGGGGGCCGAAGCCCCCCGTCCTGCATCGGTCAGGCGACGCCGTTGAAGTCCGACTGGGTCAGGTTGTGAGTACCCGCGATATCGAGGGTGAAGTCGGCCCCGGGCCCGCCGGAGACATTGCCCTGGATGCGGGTCAGCGCCTCGCCGTCGTCGCCGGTCACATGGCTGACGAGTACCTGTCCCGCGCCCGTCAGCGACGTCGTCTCCAGGGAGAAGCCGGCGGGGCCGGTCATACCCGCGAGATCGATCTGGTCACCACTGGCAAAGCCGGTGATCAGGTCCCCGTCGGCATCGGCCGCCGTGCGGAAGACGAACACGTCGTCGCCGCCGCCGCCATCAAGGACATTGGCCACGGAACTGGCGAAGATCTGGTCGTCGCCCGCCCCGCCGATGACGTTCTCGAAACCGAAGATCGCATCGTGGCCACTCTGGCTGCTGGCAACACTGCCATGCTGCATCGTGCCGTTGCCGAGATCTATCGTCAGGCTCGCCGTGATCGCGGCGTAGTCCAGCGTGTCCTGGCCCGCCTCGCCCCAGTAGATGTCGTCGCCGTCGCCCTGCCGGGCGATAAAGCGATCGTCGCTCGCTCCGCCATAGGCCGTGTCCGATCCGGCACCGCCCTCCAGCATGTCGTTGGCGTCGTCGCCGAACAGGCGGTCATCGCCGGCCTCGCCGAAGATCATGTCCGCCCCGCTTCCGCCCAGCAGGACATCGCCATCGGCACCGCCGAAGATCATGTCGCTGCCGGCATCACCCTTGACGAGGTCGGCTCCCGACCCGCCCATCAGCGTGTCGCCCTCGTCGCCGCCGAGCATGACGTCATCACCGTCGCCGCCGGCGAACGCGTCGGCCTCAGCACTGCCCATCATGACGTCCGCCGTCGCGGTGCCCGTTAGTACCAGGCCGGCAGCAACCGGTGGCGGGGTCGGCGCATCGTCGTCATCGCCGTCGTCGTCAGCATCGTCAGCATCGTCACTATCGTGGTCGTCCTCCCCCTCATCGTCGTCATGGTCGGACAATGCCGGCGTGACGAATTGCGGCAGTTCCGACGACATCGTGAAGCTGATCGAGTTTTCCTCGCCTTCGAGCAAAACTTGGCCGGTTTCCTCGTCGATGGTGACTGCGTAATCGGCTATGGCTGTTCCGAAGGGTAACTCGATGACGTCCTGCGGCCGCAGCGTGCCGACAATCGTGTCGTTTCCGCCATTGGATTTGAACACGATGCGGTGCGCCGAGTTGAGCGAGGAGATATCGATCGTGTCGTCGCCGGCATCGCCATCGATGGTGATGGTGTTGGGGCGCAGGCTGGTGCCGGAGAAGTCGCCGATGATGTTGAAGGTATCGCCGCCGGCGGTGCCGGTGGCTCCGGTCGGATCGGAGCCGTTGACGCGGATTTCCTCGACGTCCCACAGTTCGGCAATCACGGACGCGAAGTTGGTGCCGTTGCGGGTGATGACGATCTCGGTGTTCGCGTCGAGGCTCGCGTTGATATTGTTGGGAATGGCGTCCCAGGCCGCACGGGTGAAGATCGTATACGTCTCCGCCGATGCGTCACCGTTGATCACAAAGGTGTCGCCGAGCGGGCCCTCGGTGCCGCCGTTGAACTCGTCTCGCCCATCGCCGACGTTCCAGATCGCGGTGTCGTCGCCGACACCGCCGTTGAGTAAGTCGTTGCCGGTGCCGCCGATGATCGTGTCGTTGCCGCCATTGCCGTTCACGATGTCGGTCCCGCCAAGAGCGTTGATTGTGTCGTTGCCGTTGGTACCGTTGAGGGTGTTGTTGCCGGTGGTTGCACCGCCAAGGGTTGTCGTTGTCGCGAATGCAAAGTCGCTGGCCGAGATGGTGCTGTTGTCGATTTCCTCCAGGAGGATTGTCCCCATCACGTTTCCGCCGGCGTCGCGGATCGTGATCCGCGTATCGTCTGTTGCCCCGTCCTCAATGTCCTCGATCTGGATGCGGGCAGCCGCTGTCGTTCCGATATTTGCTGCAGTCAGATCGAGCGCACTGACGTCGATGAGGTCCTGAGTTGCCGCTGAGCCGCCGTTCTGGTCGAAGTTGACCACGCGGTCGTTGCCGAAGCCGGTGGCGTTGTAGGCGATCACGTCGTTGCCGCTGCCGACATCGATGATGTCGTTACCGGCCCCCCCGATGATGGTGTCGACATCCCCGCCTGCGCCGCCGCTCAGCGTGTCGTCGCCGTCGCCGCCGTCGACCAGATCGCTGCCGTCACCGCCATCAATGGTGTCGTTGCCGCCGCGCCCGAACAGCTGATTGGCGTTGCCGTTACCGTTAATGACGTTGTTGAGTGCGTTGCCAGTGCCGATCAAGGCGCCGTTGTTGAGGTCGAGGTTCTCGACGTTGGCGCCGAGCGTATAGTCGACGTCGGACTCGACCCGGTCTGCACCTCCAGTGGCGAGGTCGGCGTTGGTCTCCGTCACTACGTCGCCAGCTTCGTCGACGAAGTAGACGTCACTGCCGTCGCCGCCGATCATCGTGTCGGCACCGAGTCCACCCTGGAGCGTGTCGTTGCCGCCTAGTCCGCTCAGCGTGTCGTTGAGGTCGCCACCGGAGATAACGTTGTTGATGGCGTTGCCAGTACCGACGAACTGGTCCGCATCGACGCCGGCGTAGGTCAGGTTCTCGACGTTGGCCATGAGTTCGATCGAGAGAGCGGCCATTTCGGTCCGGACCTCGTCGGTCCCCGCTCCGGCTACTTCCACAACCACATCGAGAAGGTCGTCAACAACGTAGTCGTCGTTACCGCCGCCGCCGATCATGGTGTCGGCACCAAGGCCGCCATCCAGCACGTCGTCGTCGCCGGTGCCGGAGCCACCGACCAGGAGGTCATCTCCATCACCACCGATAAGGTTGTTGTCGCCGCCAGCACCGAAGATCAGGTCATTTCCGGCGCCGCCGGTGATCGTGTCGCCGGTGCTCTCGCCAACGATGACGTTGTTGGCAAGTGAAGCGGAGAGGTTGGCGCCGCCGTCGTCGCGGCTGATCAGGTAGTCCTCGCTGCCGAGGGCATAGCCTGCATAGACCGCACCGTTGAAGTTGATGCGTTCGACGCCGGTCTGGGCGTTGGCACCGTCGAACTGCTGGTTGACGGTGATCACCTGCGTCACCGTCTGTGCGCCGCTCGGCAGGCCGTAGGTTATGATCAGTTCGCCGTCATTGGAGTCGGTGTCGTTGTCCGCCATCGAGAGGCTGTTCAGCGTCAGGATCGGCAGGCCATCGACATCGAGCCCGGTGCTCGGTGCGAGGATCGAGATGCGATCCGCGGTGCCGCCACTGGTGGCGGAGAAGCCTTCGTTAATGGCGTCGTTGCCGTCGCCGAGGGCAAACGAGTAGGTGTCGTCTCCGAGCCCGCCATTGAGGGTGTCAGCACCAGGTCCGCCAACGAGGATGTCGTTGCCAGTGCCTCCGTTCAGTGTATCGTTACCCGCCAGCCCGAGGATGAGATCGTCCTGCGCCGTACCGTTCAGCGTATCATTGTTGGGCGTGCCGACGATAATGTTGAGCGGATTGCCATCGAGGAATTCGACGCGCTCGATGTTACGCAGGCGGTCAGTGCCGTCGAGCGAATCCTCGATCGCATGCGAGACGATGAGCTGCCCGTCGGTACTGGCCGAGAAGGCGTATTCCGAGCGGTTACCCTGGTAGCGCGCGGTATCGATGTCGCCAGGGGTGGTATCGGTGAGGATTTCACGCACGATCACCAACTGGCCGGGATTAAACGTCCCGTTGAACATCTTGGCGGCCAGCGTCGTCATGCTGTTGTGCGACTCGAGCTCGGGGCCGGTGCCATCAGCATTGGCGCGCACGCTGATGCGCACGTTGAGCCACTTGTCACCGTCGATGATGTCGTCGCCGGCATTGCCCTGGATGCTGTCTGAGCCGTCACCGCCGAGGATGATGTCGCCGGCGCTGAACACGACCTGGCGCGCCACCATGGCGCTGACCTGAGCCTCCGTCAGTCCGAGGACGGCGGCAAGCCCGTTGATGAGCTGGATGCCCTCCTTCGTGAGCTGGCTGCCGCGGTAGCCTTCCTGGCCGGTCGTGCCAGCCGGCGCGAGCGGATCATAGGGCAGGCGTTCCTCGGCAAGTGCATTTGAGCCCTTAAGGACGTCGTTGAAACGGCTGCCGGAGAGGCCTTCCATCGAGGCATACTCGTCAAGCGCGGTGTTCGGCGGCAGGACGGGAGCCTCGTCGAAGACGATAGGAATAGACAGATCGGCCGTTACTCCCGACGTGTTGTCCTTGTACGTGGCCCAATCGAAACCTGACATGCCGGCCATCTTGCCGCGGCCTGCGCTGCCGACCATGATGTCGTCACCGCCTTCGCCGATGAACTCGTCGAAGCCACCGTCCCCGAGAAACACGTCGTGCCCGTCGATGCCGTCATGGGCGAAGACCTCGTCGAAATTATCGCCGGGTGCGCCATCGAAGGTGCCGGTCTCGATCCAGTCACTGCCCTCGTTGCCGAGAATGCGTTCAGCGTTCTTGTTGCCGTAGATGAAGTCGTCGCCTTCGCCGGCGAACACTTCCGAGCCCATGTCGGTGCCGAGGAACACGAAGTCTTTGCCGGCACCGGCGAGGACGAGGTCGAGGCCTGGTCCGGCGTGGATGACGTCGTTTCCGGCGCCGCCCTTGATGTTGTCGTCACCCCCGGAGTCCACGATGATGTCGTCGCCATCACCACCATTCAGGATGTCGTTGCCGAAGCCGCCGTCCAGTCGGTCGCCGCCGCCGTCGCCGTAGAGCGTGTCGTCACCGATGCCGCCGATGAGGATGTCGTTGGCTTCTGTACCGCCGAGTAGGACGTGGTCGCCGCCAGTGTATTTGAGATAATTGGTGTCGACGCCCGGGGTGCTCGGATTGTTGCGCACCACAAGTGGCGTCAGAATGCCCCCGCCGACTGGATCAAGGCCCCGATTGTCAGCACTTTCGTCGATATTTGGAGTGTTGGGGTCGTCTTCCATAATGCCATCGGCGCCCGCGTCTTCACCCAGGCCCGGATTGTATTGCCGTGTCCGATCGATTTCGAGGATGAGGCCCGGAACCGAGAACACGTCGGACGGCAGATGCGTGGCGTCCGTGTTGCGCATGATCATGGCGGCGAAGGAGTTGTTCTCCATTTCGCCAAACAGGTGCAGGCCATCGAGGCGCTGCAGATAGTAGAAGCGGTCGCCGCTCTGAAGCTGTTCCATCTGAACTTCAAAGACGAAGTTGAAGGTGGAGCCGAGCATGCCGCCAAAGGGCATAATTTCCTCGGCAAGGCCGCCAATCCACAGGTCGACCAGGTCCAGGCCGCCCTTGTCGCCGGCGTAGATGCCAGTGCCGTTAAGGAAAGCTTGCCTGTCATCCTCGTCAAGCGGGGACAAGGGCTGCTCCACGTTGAGCTTGATGTCATCAACCAGAATCTGGTTGCCGCTGCCGCCAGCCTGTTGAATTTCAATTCGGAGCGTCTGTCCGGCCAGGGCAGCACCGATTGCGCCGGTGTCGAAGGTGACCGTAGACCAGTTGCCGTCTGCGGGTTCGGTCAGAACCTGCGTGGCCAGCACCGTGCCGTTGCTCGAAAAGAGGCGTGCAGTGCCTCCCGGCCAAGCCGTGTCGGTGCGGTCGCCGATGTCAAAGCTGAGGCTGTAGGTCGCGCCTTCCGCGAGAACCACGCCGGTATCTTGAGACAGAAGGCCATCCTGGCCCAACCAAACCACGTTAGTCCCGTCGATCGATGCATTGTTGGTAACGCCGTCAGCGGGATTGAACATGCCGCCAGTACCGGACATGGTCCAGCCGGTGGGCGCTGTAAGCGTGTAATTTCCAAGCACGTCTGAGATGACGTTCGGGGCGAGGTCTGCCAACGAGTCCGTTTCGAAGCTGGCGTTCGATATCGCCACCGCTGCGCTTCCCGTCGCAGTCAGGCCGACCAGCGCCATTGCGGCGTCGCGCTTCTCTTCAAGCGTACTGGCGAGCAGGATCGTGTCGTGCGTGCCATAGGCGGCGATGAAGTTGATGATCGAGGCTTCGTGCTTGAGATGGCTGGCGAAATCGACCCAGCTCTCATAGGGCTTGAGCAGGACGTTCTGGTTGCTCGCCTCGTAGAACTCGGCGCGTGCCGCGTTCAGCGAGGGAACCCCGGTGTCGCGACCGCGGGCCAGATTGATCGTGGCCAGGTCGAGAGGAAGGCCGAGCAAGTTGTTGCGCAGCGCACCTGTCACAAACTCGTCGATCTCGTTGCCGACCTGCCGCGTCATGCCGCGGACGATGGCGCCCGCCGCGAGCCCGTCGTCAATGCTCCCCCCGACGCCGTTGAACGCCGTTGGATTGAGGAAGCCCTCGATCAGGCTGATATGGTTCGGCGTGAAGGCGGGATCGAACTGCTCGATCGATTCGGTCAGCATCGAATGGCCGAACCGGTAGACGACATGCGCAAACTCGGCGACGATCGCCGGGTCGAGCGTGGTGTCGAAGCCGTCCGGGACCAGGAAGACGTTGATCTGCGGCTGGATCTTGCGCGCGAACTCCTCGAAGACGAGGTGCTGATACTGCATTTCCGTGCCGAATTTCGCGGCCTGGAACAGCCGTTCGCCATCCCAGCTTCCGTCCGGCTTCCGCCATTCCGCGATGAAGGCGGCATCGCCGGTTGCCAACACGACGTCCTTGGTGTGCTGGACGAGCCGGTTGTGCTCGGCGTGGAAGACGTGATGGACGGCGGTCAGGCCGATATTCTCGTTGGCGCGGCCGTCGCCGGCGATAAAGTGCGCGTCGAGCAGTTCGTTGTCGTATTCGGTATCGCCGTTGCCAGGATTGCCGAGCCCGACCGTGATGTCGCCATCCGCGATCTTGCCGAGTGGCACCGCGTCATGCGCGATATCGGCCAGGAAGGCGTGGCTGGTGCGGAGCGCACCGACCGTGGTCGGGTTGACCGGAGCGGCGAACGTTCCCGATTGGACGACGTCGTCGGCGGTGTTGGGAATGCCGTCCGCGCCAATCCCGGTGATGATCTGCGCATAGCCGGCCGCGTTGGGAATGAAATTCCCGTACTGATCGGTGCGCAGCAGGGGCACGCTGCCGACGTCGTTGTCGGTCAATTCGATGCCGAGCATGCGCGCCTGCGCCTTGACTTCACCCCATGTGGCCATGCCGCCATTGGCGCCCTCGATCAGGAGGCCGGTGGCATGCGGCACGTCGTTCGCGTCAAGCTCGTACTGCCGCAGAAACACCTGGTGCGATGGGTGCGAGGTGTATGTCTGGTTCTGGTCGACATAGGCCGTCGTCGTGTTGACCGGCCGGACGTCGTCCGCCGTTCCCATGACCCCATCTACACCGGCCGACACGGTTGCGCGCGTCAGGACCATGAAGTTGGTGTGGCTTCCCTCGACATAGAGAGGATCGTCCGGCTGCAAGGGCACGAAGACGGTGCCGCTGCCGCCCTTGTTCACGAGGTCGAGGCCGTGGTCGAAGAACTGGCCGAACAGCGTGAACCAGGAGTTGAAAGGCGCCGACAGGCCCTCGTCGGGCGCGATGTTGGGCAGATGGACGTTGTCGCCGTCCATCTCGATGGCGAAAGGCACGAGCGCCGCGTCGCGTACGCCGCGCGCGGCTTCGAGGGTGACCACGGCCGCGCTGTGGCTGGCAGTAGCTGTCGCAAAGGCAGCATTTGCAGCATCCAGAATTAACTGTTCCGCTGCGGAAAGGGGCGTCGAGGGGTTATTGTCGGCGCCCAAGAGAGCGTCATCGACCGCCGTCTGAGCATTCTGCATCAAGACCCGCGCTTGATACTCGGCGTCAAGGGCGGGCTTGAACGCCGCGTAAATCGCCGTCACAGCAGGCAGAGTACCGATGGGATTCGCATTTCCAGCACGCTCGAGAGCCGTCAGTATGGCCGCCGGGTTGCCCAGCGTCTGGTCGACGAGCAGGTTCGAGATTGTGCGAAGGCTCGAGTCGAAGACGAGCGAATTGGGATTGTTCGACGGGTTGTAGTTCGGCGCCGTCGGCATCGCCGGAGCAGGGCCTGGCCCATCCGGATCGAACAATGTTCCATCTGCCGGCCGGTAGACGGGCTGGAGCAACTCGGGAAACTGGTTGTCCGCCGCGCCCCACTGTTCCTGGCCGGGCAGCAGATGATTGTAGGAGCCGTCGACCGTGCGCAGCCCCCAGGCGATGTTGTAGGCGGGGATCAGCCCGCCAGGTCCATACAGCGGCTGGCCGGCAGCATGCGCCTCGGAAATCTTGATCTGGTCAAGAATGAAGTCGAGGTCGCTCTTGATATAGGAAACCATTGTACCCTCCTCAGGAGTGTCGGTGCCAAACGACAAAATTGCTGATCCTTCAGCAGGCCCAAAACAATTCGAACACATGCTGACTTACCGCTCGATCCGCCCCTAGTTGATAGGGAGTTACGGGGCAGTAAAAGCAGCTCTGCACGAGGTTCTACCGTCACAGGATGCTACTTGCGCAGGAGGGGTAATAGCTCAGAAGGTCCAGTCATTAACCAGACTTTGGGACCGGAAGATCAACCGCCCTTGGTCCCGGGACAGCTGAGTCCTTGGACTCGTTCTCAGTGCGACCTTAGTCCGATGACTTTGCGGGTACTTGCGCGATCGGGCGCAGCCCAGAGGCCTCGGCATCGCCTAGCTCATGGCCTCCGAGCATCTTTCGGTGGCGGCGTTCGTCCCGTCGACCGTGCCCATGAAAAAGCGCGCATCGGGATCGGGGATAGCCAAGACGCCAGACAGGAAAGTGGGGCTCGGCCCCCCGTCGTCCTTCACGATATCCGCAGCGTCAGGAGGGGCGTCGTCCGTTCTCGCCCATTGGATTGACAGCAACCCGCCCCGTCAGATCGAGGACAATGCAGCCGAGCAGGGCGCCAATAGAATGCCAATAGACAATCTTCAGTTGCCGGAGATCGAAAACCAAATACTACAGATTGCAACTGCGCTCGTTTGAACGATTGCACCGCTCTTAGGCGCAATCCAGATATAATGTTGACGAAGCGGGGCAGATGTAGGCTGATATGCTCACTCAGCAAGTGGCAGATTGCCGCACATGCACATTCGTCGCTGCGAACGTCTGATGAGACTTTTTCCGGATTTTCGGCATGGGGTAAGGGCAGTTGTTCCGAGACACTCTAGCAGATTCCGACCGGAGCCATCAGGCGACTAGGGATGGGCGGGGAGCCGGGCGTTGGTCGTACCGGACGGGGCTCTCGCGGTTGATGACCCGGTGGCGTCGCTTTGGGCCGGCCAAGCAGTTTCTGCTTGTCGTGACGCTGCTGCTGATCCTCTTTCTCTCTGTGGGCGGCGTGCTGCAGTCGCGACTGATTACGGCCACTCTGGTCGACAATACCACCCGAGTTGCCTCCATTTACATGGAGGGCATTATCTCCCCCCATGTTCAGTCACTAAAAACTTCTCGTCGGCTTCTCCCGGACGAACAGTTCCAGCTGGAAACGTCAATCGCCGACACCGGATTGAGGACGCAGATCCAGCAGATCAAGATCTGGCTCCCCGACGGCACGATCGCCTATGCGAGCGACCAGAGCCAGATCGGTCGGCGATTTGATTCAGAGAGCGTTCGGCGGGCCGTCAACGGCGAAACGGTCCGAAATTTCGATGACGATACGGAACATCAGGGTGACAGCGCACATCATTATTCCGCTATCCTCGAGACATACATTCCGATCCGCGATCCCGGCGGCCACGTCATTGCCGTCGGCGAGTTCTATCAGGATCTCGATGCCATCCGCGACCCGGTCTTTGTGGCCATTGCTGGCAACTGGGCAATTCGCGTCGTTCTCGGCATTGCTGCCGTAACGCCGCTCTTCTTCATCATCCTCAAGGCGGACAGATACATCGCCGTTCAACGGCGCGTGATGCGGGTCAATCACCGCAGAAGCGTCAAACTGGCCCGGCAGAACCTGGTGCTAAGCATCGAGGCTGACAAGCTGCGCCGACATGCGGCTCGGGCCAATGAAGAGCTGCTCAGCCGTGTGGGCGCCGATTTGCATGACGGGCCAGTCCAACTCCTGACGCTCGCAGCCCTAAATGCCGCAGATCCGCCGATGGCAATGCAGTTGTTGCGAGAAGCCACCCACGAGCTCCGCTGCATCGCCAGCGGCCTGGTGTTGCCGGAATTGCGCGACCTGACCGCCGGCGACGCGGTGCGCCTCGCTGTCACGCGTCACGAACAGAATACGGGGACCACGGTAGAGAGGAATATCGCGGAGTTATCGGTCGGAATCTCGCACGAGCTCAAAGCGTGCATGTACCGGGTGGTGCAGGAAGCACTTCGAAACATCGTCCGACACGCTGGCGGCCGGGGCCAGAAAGTTGCTGCAAGCCTGGATCATGGAACGGTTGTCATTCGGATAGACGACGCCGGGCAAGCGAGACCGACCGAGGCCAGAGACGGACAGAACCCGGGTATTGGCCTCCAGGGCGTAAGGAACCGCGTTGCCGCCTTCAATGGGACGCTCGAAATCCGACGCGTTCCCGGCAAGGGGACGACGCTCATCGCGCGGCTCCCGCCGGACCTCGCACCCGCGCTTTGATCGCGCAAGGTTCCCATTGAACTTCTGCCAACTTGGCAGAATGGGTCGCGTCAGTTCATCGTATCGTCCGTGCGTCGCCAGTCACGGCCGCTGCTCGCGCCGGCGAGCTTCTGGGCCGCTAGAACAACCTCCAGCCGATTGCGAGCATTGAGCTTCTGCATCAGTAATGTCATGTAATGCTTGACGGTTTTCTCGCTGATGCTAAGCCGAGCGGCGATCGCCTTGTTGGTGCAGCCCGTCAGCAGTAGCTTGATAATCTGGTCTTCGCGGACGCTCAAATGCGGGCTGCCGCCATCGCGCGCGGTCGGCAGGCGAAGGGCGGTGATCATTTTGCTCGCCAGACTAGGCGTCACGAATGTCTCGCCTTGCATCGCGCTGTTGATGGCAGCCGTGAGTTCACCAGCGGTACTGCCCTTCAACACGTAGCCGTGGGCGCCGGCCTCGAGCGTGTTGATGGCGTGATCAATACGGTCAGACGCGGTAAACGCCATGATGATTGTGGACGGTGACTGCAGACGTATCCTGGCGATGGCATCCAAGACGTTCCCTGGCATCTGCAGATCGATGAGCAAGACGTCTGGGTGCTCTTCGGCGGCGATCGTCAAGGCGTCGGCGGCCGATGCACCACTGCCAACGACGGCGTAGTTCTGATAATTTGAGAATATGCTGACCAATCCTTCACGCAGGATCGGATGATCATCGATGAATGCGATTGAGGTAGGCGTCATGACACGATCCCGTCACAATATGGCCTTATTTATCGCTCGTACAAAACTCACCTTATGTAAAGTATGACGGTAGTTCAAGGCTTTCGGATGCGGGGGCGGGCGTGAAGTTTTCGACCGGGTGGTAAGCCGGCGTCCGACAACCGCCGATGAACGAGCGGGCGTGCGTGGTGATCGTCATGAATATTTCGCCGATCGAGCCTCTTTGGATTTCGGTTGACGACAACGCGAGGGCGCCAGGCTGACTGCTCGACCCTGGAGGCATGAGGGTCATTCGGAGCTTTTGCGCCGATCGTGCCGGCGCGTCCGACGACGAATGGGACGCCCTCCCTTGCGTTAACCATGCCGGCGCCGCGTTTCGCCGACGCCTTGCGATCGGTGGCTGAAGGGCTCAGGTATTGTCTAGGGCTCGGATTACCCCGAGCCGACACGAGACGGCCCCCGCTGGTGGTTGCACACCGAACGAGGGCCTGACCCGCAACCTGATTGAGAGGTCTTGGGCTATGACGAGCCATAACTGCTTCGTCCCTTCGAGGGAAGATTTGGAAACGACGATCGCGGCGCCGCTGTGCCCGCGGGAATTGCAGGGCGCCATAACGCGCATGCAGACGGCCGCCTGCACTTAGGCGCTCCGGCCTCTTCGTTCTTCCGCATCCATGCGAGATGATTACACGACGCTGACACAGGCTGTGGCACTCCGCCCCGACTTGTCGCCATAGCCTGTCCGTCCGACGCCCTCACCGGCGCCGACGTGCCCGGCTGCGGCACCCGCCGATCATCTCCCTTATCCAAGGGACTTTTCCATGCGTCTTTCTTCGAAGGGTGCCGCCTCGGCTGTGGCCGAGCGTGCCCGCTATTCCTGCCGCATCGCGTTCGGCGACATCGAGGCCGATCTCGCGGCGCTGATCGACAAGGCCGTCGCGGCTATCACCGCCAGCACGCCGACCCCCGATGCGATCCTCGGGGACTACATCGGCCTCGCCGCCCTGATCCGCTCGGTCTCGGCCCACGAGGGCAAGCTGCTGGAGCAGGCGATCATCGCCATCGGCCAGCGCAATCCCGACCTCGTCGTCCTCTGGCAATCGCTGCGGCTGCCGGTGACCCCGGCCGCGCTGGAGGCGATCGCTCTCAATCGCGGCGGCACGCTGAGGGGACTGAGCTTCGACGCCGACGCCCGGACCCGGGTTACGTACACCCCCGACCTCGTCCTGGTGAACCGCCGCTATCACAGTGCCACCATCCTCGACGTGAAGCGCTCGATCGCCTCCTACCTCGACACCCATCGTCTGGCCGAGCTGAAGACCAAGATGCTGGCGACGTCGCTGATCCTGCCGGACTGGCTCTACAAGGAGCAAAAGCGGCTGATGGTCGACACGGTCGGCATCGCCATTCTCGACGGCGCGAGCGCGCCCGGCGACCATGAGAACGGCATCTGGGCGATGGACGAGATCGACGACCTCATCGAGGTCGACGGCGCCGCCGAGACGATGGCCGAGTTGCGCCGCCGCTTCGGCGTAAAGATCCGCACGCTGCTGTCGGCAGAAGCGCGTCGGCTGGCCCGCTTGTATGCCGGCCCGGCCGCGCGGATGCGGCTGAGCTGCACCGCGGCCCTCTTGCCGATGGACGGCTCCCCGGGGACGCCTGTCGCGACCGACGTGGGCGACGATGACACATCCCCGTCGTGGCCCAACTCGCCGAGCGCCGACAGTGCCTACGGCCGGATCAGAAATAATTTCCGGTCTGCGGCCCCGCACATACCGCGCACCATCCGCGTCGGCTTCGCCAGAGCGCGCCTCGACGCCTGATCCTGCCCGTGGCTCCTGATCGCCGATCGATCCCGAGCCGCAGCCTCTCCTCACTCTCAGATTCAACCTCGCCGCCGCCGCTGAATGCTGGCGCGGCGCAAGGGAAAGCCATAGCCATGCCCCAGCCCCACACACCCGACAACCGCCCGCCACAGATCCAGCCGCAGCCGTTGCCGCTGCGCCGGACGCTGACGGACACCGTCGCCCCGTCGGCCGTCGACGCCTTCGGGGCCACCCAGGCAGTCCAGCCCGTCGACTCGGCCGCTGCCATCACCGCGACGCCGCCGGCAAACCCCGCCGAGCAGCCGGATGCGCACGACCCTGCCATGCTGGTCGGCCTTTCCCTCTGGACCGTCCGCCAGCACGAGCGCTACCTCGAAGCTGCGGCAACTCGGGATGACGGCCGCCCACTTCACAGCTACCCCACCGTCCTCGTCGACACCCTGCGCCGCCATGCCGATGCCGGGGACCCGACCTGCCGTCTCGTCCTCGACTGGCTGCTCGGCAAGGGCCTCCTCGAGACCGGCCCCGAATGCTCGCGCAAGGGAGCCTTCTGATGGCGGCGACCAAGCAGAACGGCAAACTGAGCAAGCGCCAGTTGGACGCCGGATCAGGTGCGTCGGCGCTCGCGATCCACTACGCCATCGGCGAGCACCCGGTGGCCGAGAGCGTCGCAACGCTGCTTCTCGTCGAGAAGGCCTTGCAGCAGAGCGGCATGGCGACTGGCGATCTCGCCGCTTACTTCGATCGGCCGGGCTCGGTGGTCGTGCTGCGCGCCGAGGTCTCGGGCTTTGCGGCGTCGACCCTGCGCCTCTTGGAAGAAGGATCGATCCTGCCCGGCCGCACGCAGACGCTCGACGTCGGCTATGTCAGGCCGGGTGGCCACGTGCGCTTTGCCGACGACCTCGACATTCGCTTCCGCATCGTGACGATGCTCTGCGAGCCCGACGGTGATGACCCCGAGGGCGAGTCCGACAGCGCCTTGCGCACGCGCATCGCCAACGTCACCCGTGCCGGCTATCCGCTGCTTGTCATTGCCGAGAAGATGGCCATCCCCGCACTGCTGTCGCTGGCTGCCGACCAGGTGCTGGATGCCGGCGCCCTCGACGTCGACGTTATCGCAGGGACGGCGACACGGATCACGGCAGACGATCCGGCCCATATCCATGCGGCACTCACGAGGGCATCGTTCGATCCAGCCCGCCTCTCGGTCGACGATCTATCGGTAGCGATCCGGTCCGGCGTGCCGATCGGCCGGATGATCGAGACACTGACCCACCTGGCGGCAACCGCAGAAAGTGGCGACGGCGATGGTGGCGCGGAAACCCGGTCCGGCAGCCAAACTGCGTCACAGGGTGACCGCGACTGGGATCGCCGATCAGCGGGCCTGTCCACCATGGGCAAGGGACGGAAGGAGAAAGGGCGCTCCGACAAGGCCCAGTCCGACAAGCGCAAATGCGGTGCGGCCTCGGCCAGCGGCTCCGACGTGATCCTGCCGGATGCCTCGACCGATCCCTATCGCCTCAGCGTCGAGACCCTTGCCGGCTATGGCGACGCAAAGGGCTGGGCCCTCGACCTCAAGGCCGATCTCGATCTATGGCGCACAAGATCGATCGCCTGGGACCAACTCAGCTCGCGCCTGCTTCTGTCGGGACCACCCGGCACCGGCAAGACCACCTTCGCCCGGGCGCTCTGCAACAGCCTCCACCTGCCACTGCACGTCTCATCGGTCTCCACTTGGCTGGAGGCCGGCTACCTCGGCAGTGTCATCACCCGCATGAGCGCCGCCTTCGAGGAGGCGCGGGCCAACGCACCCTCGATCCTCTTCGTCGATGAGTGCGACGGCATCGGCAAACGCCAGTCTCAGGACCGCGACTTTGCCGACTACTGGAATGCCCTCGTCAACAAGATGCTGGAGCTGATGGACGGTGCGGCCAGGGCGGAAGGGGTCATCATCGTGGGCGCCACGAACCGGCCGGAGGCGATGGACGAGGCGCTAAAGCGCTCGGGTCGCTGGGAGCGACAGATCGCCATTCCGATGCCGGACCGCGAGGCGCTGACTGGCATCCTTGCCCATCACCTCGGCCCCGACCTCGCCGCGGTGGTCGCGACGGTCACGGCGCCGACCCAAACCGCATTACCGATGCCGCACCGCCAGGACGAGGTCGAGGCAGTCTTGACACGCCTTGCCCGGCAAGCGGCAGGCCTGAGTGGCGCTGATGTTGAGCGGCTGGTCCGAGAGGCCCGCGCCAAGGCCCGCCGCGACGGTCGCAACCTGACCCATCCCGATCTCGCCGCGCGGCTGGCCTTCGGACGCCCGGTCCGCCCGCGTGACCTGCGCTACCGTATGGCCATTCATGAAGCGGGCCACGCGCTGGTACGTCGCGCGCTGAAGGTCGGCACCGAGGTCGGTCTGTCGATCGAGGCGGCGAGTGGCGGCTATGCCGAATCTTTGCTCGACGTCGACGTCGTGCAGTCGGAAAGTTGGGTGAGCGCCCTGATCGCGGTCTTCCTCGCCGGGCGCGCGGCCGAGACGCTCGTCTTCGGTGACACCACGAGCGGATCCGGCGGCTCGCCGACGAGCGATCTTGCCAATGCCACGCGTCTCGCTTTGTCGATGGAGATCGAGCTCGGCTTTGGCAGCTCGACGCCACTGCTGCATCGCTCGATGGATGGGGCAGAACTCCTGCTCTTGCGTGACGACCCGCTGCGCGACTCCGTCCATGCCCGGCTGGAGACCGCGCTGGCTCTGGCGACTCGCACGATCGAAGCGGACCGGGCCTGCCTGCTGCGACTGGCCGACGCTCTGGCCGACGCAGGCAGCATGAACGCAGCCGAGATCGCCGCCGTGTTCGCGGAAGAAGCTACCGACCCGAAGCAGTCCGTCGCGCCGGATCAGCCAGAGCCGCCGGTCTGAACACGTCGCCCTGTGCGCGGATGCACGCCACCGCACGCACGTTGCCGCCGACCATCACCACTCGGTCCGTCCCGATGTGGACACCTGTCAAACGATCAAAGGAACATTGCCGATGAGCATCATCATCCTGCCAAACGGCACCGCTCTTCACATGGATCAGGAGTTGCACCTTCTGACCCAGCTCCAGCGCGACATTGCCCGTATCAATGAGGGACCGCACCCGACCGCGAAAGATCTGGCTGATGCTCCGATCCTCGAACACTGGTCGCTCGGCATGCGCATGCAGCCCTGCCTCACGGGCGAAGTCTACAACCACCCCAAACTGCGCACTGGCGCCAGGACGGTGACGTCGCAGCTCTTCGTGTTCGCCCCCCATCACAGCTATGCCCGTACCCTCAGCCGCTTCTACCGCCTCGGCCGTCCGGCGACGGACGCCGAGCGGTAGTCGCCAATATTGCGACACTCTCTTGCCGATAGGCTTGCACAAGGCCGGACCGGTACCCATCTTGATCATGTGCAGCGCGTCCGGCATGTCCGGGCTGTCGCGCAACAGGCTTCCAAACTGCCGTCCGACCACGGATGTACTGGCGAGTTGGCAAGAGGAAGCCGAAATCCTCGGAAGGGGACGTGGGCCGCCGGAGGAAACTCTCGGCGGCTTCTTCGTATCTGGAACATAGTGTCGACGCTGTTCCCGCCTCGATCTTCTCCCATCGGCTTGCCCCCTTCCTCGCGTGATCGCGTCACGATCGTCCTTGGCACCACTGCGCTGCGCGACCTCGATGCTGATCGATGTGCTCGTGACCTGTAGCGAGTTCCCGGCAACGCACCTCAAGTCAGGTCAAGTTGCGCATAAGCGTTGCAGATCTCCGAGCCGCCGTTGCAAACCTGCAGTTTGCCGTTGCGAAGCTCGAAGCCCGCGTTGCGAATGTCTGGACACGCGATTCATCGGACCGATCGGCGACGCTGCCCGTAGGCCCGCCCCGTCTCGGCAGCCGCGGTTACGCTGTCTCAAAGTGCGCGCACTTCGAGTTGACCTGAGATGAATTGAGTCAAGTTGCGCATCTTCGTTGCGAAGCTCTGTGCAAGCGTTGCGAACATCCGGATCGTCGTGTCGAGGCTACGTTCATCCGTTGCAATGCTCTGTCACGGCGTTGCGAAGCTCAGGCGGTCCGATTCAGCGGCATACGCCGTTGTCGCTGGTGCAGGTCGATACGTCGAGAAGCTGGGCATGGCCGCCGTCAGCGAGGGCTTCAAAACGACTCCAAAGCTGCTTCCAGGCGACAGGCCAGCGATACTTGTCGTTTACATCGCGTTCGCCGCAGAAGGCGGATGGAGCCTCTCTGCTGAAGGCGCAGGCGGGCCATGGGTCCCGTTTTGGTCGACGCAAGCAGATGACATGCATCGGCGCTCGAGCAATCGACAATCAGGCACAAGCTTACCCGCCGTCGAAAAAAGTTCGCAACAAGCAAGAAAGTTCATTTTACTATCTTCGACCCAAATACAACCATCTGAATACAGCCAGTTTAACAGTCTATGTGGCGCTGTTTACTTTGATGTGGATTTCGGTGACTTTGACTGCGACCAATTTATGCAGTATGTTCAATGGGTTGCGGCCATTCAGGCAACGCAGCATAGGAGACTGACATGAGCGAAGACATGACCCCGCCCGAGCCGAACGACGCCGACATCACGCCGCAGGAGGCCGCGCTTGCGCTGCCCGACGTGCCCGACGCGGGCGCCGTGCCCGCAGAGAAGAAGGAGCGGCGCGCGAATCCGAAGGTGACGAAGGGCCCGACGGCAACGAAGGCTGCCCGCGGCAGGAAGGCGCCCGTCGAGAAGAAGGAGAAGACACTGAGGCCGGAGAAGCGGCGCATCTTCGACAAGTCGATGTTGCCGCCCGAGACGCGCGAGCGCGTCGAGCAGCGCTTCCAGAGGCTCGACGTCCTCGGACGCAAGACGACCGAGAACATGCTCGACATGGGCGAGGAGTTCCACGGCCTGGCCCTCGACGTCGAAGATCCGAAGGACTGGGAGGACCTCGTCAAGGCCAACGCCGACTACGAGGTCAAGACCGCCAGGAACTGGAAGGCGGTCTTCGCCAAAATGGGCCACCGCAGGGCCGAGATCATCGCGCACAAGGTGACGCCGACGGTCCTCATCAAGCTGCTGCCGGCTAACGAGGAGACGATCGACGCGGTGATCTCGTCCTTCGCCGAGGGCAAGCGTCTCAAGGTCTTCGAGGTCAAGGCCCTCGTCGACGCCTCGAAAGAGCCCGGAGAGGCGGGAGCCGACGGATCGGCCCGGCAGGGCGGTGCCAAGGGCATGCGGCTCTTCGGGCTCGCCAAGCTCGCGCGCCAGCAGAAGAGCGTGATCGAGGGGCTGAAGGCGATCCGGCAGACGTTCGCCGCTGCGCTCGAGGCGAAGAAGCTGGAGAAGGGCAAGCTGGCGGGCGAACTGGTGCCGATCGCCAGGCTCGCGCACCGCGAGCTGACCGAGATCCTCTGCGACATCGACCCGAAGTCGCTGGTCGGCGGCGTCGCCATGCGGCACGTGAAGGTCGAGGACCCGACCTGGGCCAAGCTCCTCGGCATGCTCTACACCATGGCGGCACCCGACGGTTGGCCCGACAAGGTTCTGCTGAAGAGCTGGATGACGGACAAGGTCACGCCGCTGCTCGCCTTCGCGATCGACGGCGCCGCCGTACCGTCGAAGAACGAGGTCGAGGTCGCTGAGGGCGAACCCGTCGAGGGTGGGATCGAAGAGGAGGTCGTGGTTGCCCAAGAGCCGCAGGCGATCGCTGCCGCGAGCGATGCGCCGGGCGGTGGGTCCGAGCCGGAAGACGCGAAGGCGGTGACGGTCGCCTCGGCGAACAGCTCGGCCCCGTCGGCGATGGCCAGGCTCCGCAAGCTCCGGGCCGATCGCTCGAACGTCGTCAGCTTCCTCCCCGAGACGCAGGATCAGACGAGCCGGGCCGGGCGCGAGGTCACCGGACCGAACGGCGCAAGCTGATCCGGTTGCTCTCACTACTGGCCCCGCCGTCTTCGGACGGCGGGGCCCATCGCCCTTCATCACAATGACCGATCTAAGAGACCTGTCGATGACCGACACACCGCCAAAGCCACCGAAGCCCGCGCGAGGTTCCAAGGCCAGCCGTGAATCCCCCATCGTTCGGTCGGCTCGCAACGACCGCCAAGCCGAGTACCAGCGAGCCTATCGCGCCGACCAAAGGCTAAAGCGGATCCCGTCGCGAGATGATGCTGCCCGTGTGGCTCTTCACTGGGCAATCACCCAAATGATCGAAAAAGCTGACCAGGACGGGCTTTCTCGTATGCACCGTGGGATCGTCCGGCGGTTGGTCGAGCTCGGCTTCGACCCGCAAGGCGCCGACCGCCGGGTCAGCGATCTCATCGACCGTTACGAGGACGGCTGGACCTTCCAGGCAAAGCCACACCTGCGAGCGGACCCCGAGGGCGATAAGCAATCGTGACGTCGGTCGGTCGCCTTGGCTCTGCGGCGACGAGGGTTGCGAAGCCTACCTGGCCTCCGGGTCGTCCAACGCTGATTTCGGTGCAACGCGATCGCGGTCATCTTAGCGTCGAGGTGCCGAAGGGGCGGTTGGCGGCCATTACTACAGCAAACGGCGTTTGCTATTGAAACGGTCATCCAGACCGAAGCGCTTCCTGCGGCTCGGCTTCGGCGGAAAAGCAGAAATGATTTCCAGGCTCGGCAAAGGCGAAAGCCAAGGGCGGCTGCGGCGCCACTACTCGCCAGACCGGCTCGCACCGGAACGTCTCGGCAAAGCCACGCTCGCCGGCCCCGCTGATCCGCAGCGTCCGGCTCTTCGGCACGCGCGCGAGCCAGCCGAGCTCGAGCTTGCGGTCGAGGAGGGCGGCGCCGAGCTTTCCCGAAAGATGCAGGCGGCGCTCGCTCCAGTCGAGGCAGATCCGGCAGAGCGGGCGCTCGGCTCCGGCGAGCGCGTCGCTGTCGATGCCGAGATCGGCGAGGAAGCGGCGGCCCTCGTCCGACACGAGGCCGATGCCGTCGTCGAAATGGACAAGGCCGCGGCGCACGAGCGCATCGGCGATGGCGACGCCGAGACGGCCGGCGAGATGATCGTAGCAGGACCGCGCCAGCCGCATCGCCGCATCGCGCGGGCCACGGGGACGCGACGGTGGCCGGGCCGCACCGCCCGACAGCGCCATCAACCCGTCCAGCGCCCGCGCCACCTCGGACGACGCCAGGCGGAAATAGCGGTGGCGCCCTTGCCGTTCGACGGCCACAAGGCGCCCATCCGTCAGCCGCGCTCGGTGACCGCTCGCGGTCTGCGGTATGACGCCGGCATGGGCAGCCAGCTCCCCGGCCGTCAGCGCCGCGCCCCCCACCAGCGCCGCCAGCATGTTGGCGCGGGCGGGGTCGCCCATTAGGAAGGCGGTCTCGGCTATCGTGTTGCCCGTCGGGAGGTCGATCATGCCGGGAGGATAGGCGCCGGCGCGCGGCTTGTCAGGAGCCGACGCTTCGGCGAAGACCGAAGCATATTGCAGGCAGGCCCGGCTAGCGTCCGCGGCACCGACGCCTCCTCACGACCCGAAAGACCCGAAAGACCGGAAAATGCCAGACCATCCCCCGCGCCTTGCCGTCAGCCTGCTGATGCTGCTCGCCCTCGCCACCCTCTGGGGCGCCTCCTACAGCTTCATCAAGATCGGCGTGTCCACCATTCCGCCGATCACGCTGATCGCGGCGCGCACGCTGATCGCCGGCGGGCTGCTCCTCGTCATCCTGCGCCTGCGCGGCCTCCGCCTGCCGACGGACAGGCGCAATACCCAGCGCTTCGTGATCCAGGCCTGCCTCAACTCGGTCCTGCCCTTCACGCTCGTCGCCTGGGGCGAGCAGCACGTGGATGCCGGGCTTGCCGTCATCCTCAATTTGTCAACGGCGGAGCAATTCCAGGCCAGTGTGGCGGAGTAAAACCAGGCCACGCGTCCGAGAGGGCACGACACAGGAAAGGGCCCGATCGGGCCCTTTCCTGTG
>NZ_BMJJ01000019.1 GCF_014643375.1 Aureimonas glaciei | reverse complement strand
CGACCGACGCAGACCGGGACCCTTCCAAAGCCGAAGAAGTGTAACCCATCCATCCGGGCAGTTCTGTTACTCATCAATCCGCTGGACAGGCAGCGGGATGAGGGGGCGCGGACGTCCGACCACTCCGCGGCTGCCGCCTTCGGCGCCCCTCATCGCCCTGCCGGGCACTTCTCCCCGGAGGGGAGAAGAAAGCGCGTTGTCGCGGCGGTCGTCCTGTCGCAGCTCAAAGGCGCGCCATGCGCCGATGGGGTGCCGGCTTCCTGTGCTTCGACAGGCTCAGCATGGGGGTTCAGCGCGGTGAGCCGCACCTTTCCCCCGGGACAAGTTTTGAACATGTCTCTCGGCCACAAGAGCGCTTGCCGCGCCCGGACGCCAAGGTTAAGAGCGGGCAAAGCCAAGTGCTTGTCGGTCGTTGGCCGCCGGCCAACAGAGGACATTCAGTGCGTCTTTACTCCATCATGCAAAATCTTAGCTGGCCAAAGAGTTACGTCGGCCGGATTTTCTTGCTCTGTTTTGTCGGCACGCATATCCCTCTGCTCGGCCTTGTCGCTCTGGTATTGCTGAACCACGGAGCGGGGCAACCGGATCTCTACTGGACCCTCGGCGTGGCGCTGGCCGGCACGTTGGTGGCCACGGGGTTCACCTTTTATGCGATGGGCTGCATGCTGCAGCCCGTGGTGAAGACGACGGCGGCGCTCGACCAGTATGTCGGCCATGGCGTGAAACCTGATCTTCCCGTGGTCTACGCCGACGAAGCCGGTCGGTTGATGGCCAGCGTCCAGTCGACGGTGCTGAAACTCGGGTCGGCGATCGAAGAGCTGACGCTGATCTCGATCACCGATCCGCTGACGGGCGCCCGCAACCGGCGCTGGCTGAACGAGATCGGCATCCCGGACTATGAGCGCAGGCGGGCAGGTGGCAGCCCGTTTTCGCTGCTCACCGTCGATCTCGACAACTTCAAGGCGATCAACGACACCCACGGTCACGCCACAGGCGACCAGGTGCTGATGGCCGTTGCCGACGCGATCCTGACATCCACCCGGGCCGGCGACCACGTGGTGCGAACGGGCGGGGACGAGTTCTGCGTTCTCCTGCCCGCAACCGATCGCCAAGGCGTGCGCGACGTCGCCGAGCGCATCCGCTCGTCGATCGCCGGGGCCTCCGAGATCACGAGCCCGGACTATCAGGTGACCATCAGCATCGGCGGCGCCACCGCGCGGGATGCGCAGTGCAGCTTCACCGACCTCTACAGGCAGGCCGACGCCAATCTGTACAAGGCCAAGAACAACGGCCGGGACAACGCCGTCACGGCATGAGGTGCCGCGCTGTCGGCTGAGCAGACGTGCCGCCGCTTTCGGCCCTCTGGACTCCCCGGCAAAAACTCCCGCATCATCCCGGCATGGACGAGAGCCTCACCACCATCGGCTTCGATGCCGACGACACGCTCTGGCAGAGCGAGCAGTTCTACAGACTGACGGAGGATCGATTCGCCGGGCTTTTGGCGGGGCATGGCGACGGGCCGGACATTTCGGCGCGCCTTCTGGCGGCCGAGCGGCGCAATCTCGCGCTCTACGGCTTTGGGGTGAAGGGTTTTACCCTGTCGATGATCGAGACGGCGCTGGAGCTGACGCAGAATGCCGCGCCGGGGGCGCTGATGCGCCAGATTCTCGACATCGGGCGCGAGATGCTCGCCCATCCCGTCGAGACGCTGCCGGGCGTGCTGCCGACGCTGGAGGCTCTCGCGCCGCGGTTCCGGCTCGTTCTCGTCACCAAGGGCGACCTCTTCGACCAGGAGCGCAAGCTCGCCGCCTCCGGCCTCGGCGAGCTGTTCGACGCGGTCGAGATCGTCAGCGACAAGACGCAGGCCGTCTATGAGCGGGTCTTCTCCCGGCACGGCGACGGGCCGGCGCGGGCGATGATGGTCGGCAATTCGCTGAAGTCGGACATCCTGCCGGCGATCGCGGCCGGCAGCACCGGCGTCTTCATCCCGCACGACCTCACCTGGGTGCATGAGCACGCCGAGGCGCCGGAAACCGACCCGCGCTTCTTCCGCCTGGAGCGTTTCGCCGATCTTCTCGGCCTCGTCGACGACCTCGCCTGAGGCGGGTCGCCGCGACGCTAGTCGCGCCCGCGCAGATGCTGGGCCTTGCGCAGATCCGGAAACAGCTTTGCCCAGAGCGCGGCGATGCCCATCGTCGCCATGCCGCCGACCACCACCGCCGGAACCGCCCCGATCCAGAAGGCCATGACGCCGGCACGGAACTCGCCGAGCTCGTTCGAGGCGCCGACGAAGACCATGTTCACGGCGTTCACCCGGCCGCGCACCTCGTCCGGCGTCCAGAGCTGCAGCAGCGTCTCGCGGACATAGACCGAGATCATGTCCGAAGCCCCCATCAGCGCCAGCGCCACGATCGAGAGCCAAGGCCAGGTCGACAGGCCGAAGACGACGGTGAAGGCGCCGAACAAAGCGACGAAGGCGAACATCACCAGGCCGGCATTCTGCCGCACGGGATGGCGGGTGAGGTAGACGACCATGGCGATGGCGCCGATGCCGGGCGCCGCGCGCAGCATGCCGAGGCCCCAGGGGCCGACGTCGAGCACGTCGCGGGCATAGATCGGCATCAAGGCCACGGCGCCGCCGAGCAGCACGGCAAAGAGGTCGAGCGAGATGGCACCGAGCACTACCTTCTCGTGCCAGATGAAGCGGAAGCCGGCGACGACGGTCTCCAGCGTCGCCGGCTCGTTGGCGGCGGCGCGCGGCAGCTTGCGCATCGACAGGACGCAGGCCGCCGAGCCGAGAAACATCAGAAGCGCCACCCAATAGGCGGCATGCGGGGAAAAGCCGTAGAGGAGGCCGCCGGCGACCGGGCCGACGATCGAGGCGATCTGCCAGGCCGAGGAGTTCCAGGCGATCGCCTCCGGCAGTTCCTCGCGCGGCACCAGATTGACCACCAGCGCCTGGCTCGCCGGGCCGAAGAAGGCGCGGGCGATGCCGAAGCCGACGAGGACGGCGAAGACCGGCAGCGGCGAGGAGAGGCCCTCATAGGTCATGGCCAGCAGCACCGCCGCGCCCAGCGCCTCGACGATGATCGACACGCCCATGATCTTGCGGCGGGAATAGCGGTCGGCGACCGAGCCGGTGACGAGCACGAGGAGCAGCGCCGGCAGGAACTGGCAGAGGCCGACGAGGCCGAGATCGAGCGGATCGCGCGTCAGATCGTAGATCTGCCAGCCGACGGAGACGGCGACGATCTGCACCGCGAAGGACGTGCCGAGGCGGGCCAGCCAGTAGCGCAGATACTGGCCGTTGCGGAAGACCGCAAACCGGTCCTCCGACACAGGCTTTTCCGAGGCCACCGGCGCTGCCGGCGTCCCGCTCTCGTCCTCGATGCTCACGGCGCGCTTTCCGGGGGAAGGTGCTTGTTCGCCCGTGGCCTAGCGGGGTTTGAGCGCTTGCGCCAGAGACACCGGGCCACAGCGGCGCGGCATTCGCCGTCCGCCCGCAGCGTTTTCCTGAGGCGCGCGCGAGACCGGTGGGGCGCGCGACGAGATCCCGGCGAATAGCTCGGCGCGATCACCGGACCGTCTGCCCGCTGCAGCCCTCGGGAAGACGCACGAAGAAGCCGTGTTTCGACTGCAACCACAAGGGTTAATGGCCGTTAAGGCTCTGCTCCGACCGCCGGAGGATGACCTCACTCAGGAACCGCGCGAATGATCCTCTCGTCCTCTCCGCGCCGCCGTGCGCCCCACTCGAACCCGACGCCGATCTGGCCGACCCTCGCGACCGCCGCAGCCATGCTGATGGTCGGCGCGATGGTGTTCGTGTAGGTCCCGGGATGAGCGAACAGCATCTGAGCGACAAAGCCATTTCGATCCTCGTCTTCGCCGCCTACCATTCGCTGTCCAGCGGGGAGATGGTCGGAGAAATCGTTCTGGACGACGGGCATGGCCACAAGGCCGATTCCGACGGGCTGGCGGAGCTGGAAGCGGAGGGCCTGATCGAAACTCATGGCGCCCGCGGCCGGCTGACGGACGCCGGATCGGAAGAACTTCAGATCGTCATCGACGCCATACGCGCCTCGCAGACCTGATCGCGACGCCTCTAAGGCAAGGCATTCGGTGCGTTCTACGGGTCCTTGCTGCGCGGCAGACAAGGCAGGGCTTCGACGACGCGATCTTTCAGATCGGCCCGGAAGAATAATCGGTCAAATGAAGTGACTGGTGGAGCTGAGCGGGATCGAACCGCTGACCTCGTCATTGCGAACGACGCGCTCTCCCAACTGAGCTACAGCCCCATTCACCAGTGGGCGGGATTTAGAGGGCGCGGCTGGAACTGTCAAGCGCGGCGGAAGGCGGGGCGAGGAGGCACCGAGCAGGCGACAGGCCTGGGCGGGTGCCGCGTCGCCGCACCGGCGGCTGGCGGGTTCCGAACGCGGACCAGCGGGGGGCCGGGATCTAACGGTCGGGTGGAAAGGCCTGAGTAACCGGATCGACGTGCCGGGCGCCCGGATGCCCGGCCGCTCCTTGCGCCAATGCCGTCCCGCCGTTACATGGAAGCCGATCTCACGAAGGTTTTTCCATGCTGGCTGTCCTGCAAGTCGTCCTCCTCGTCCTCGATATGCTGTGGTGGCTGATCATTCTGTCGGCGATCCTGTCCTGGCTCTACGCCTTCAACATCATCAATCCCGGCAACCAGTTCGTCGATCAGGTCGGGCGCTTCTTCTACCGCGCGACCGAACCGCTCTACCGGCCGATCCGCCGTGTCCTGCCCGACCTCGGCGGCATCGACCTGTCGCCGCTGGTGGTGCTGCTCGGGATCTTCTTCCTGCAGCAGCTGATCCTCATCTACATCGCGCCGGCAGTCGTCCGGGCCGGCATCTGAGCCTGCCCGCCTTCGCCGAGCTTTCCGGCGAGGGACTGACCCTGCGCGTGCGGCTGACGCCGAAATCCTCGGCCGACCGGATCGACGGTGCGGGCCTCGCACCGGATGGGCGGGCGGTGCTGCTCGTCCGCGTCAGGGCGCTTCCCGAAGATGGTGCCGCCAACGCCGCGCTCATCGCGGTGCTGGCCAAGGCGCTGAAGCTGCCGAAATCCAGCCTCGGCCTCGACAGCGGCGGCAAGGGCCGCGTCAAGAGCGTGCGCGCCACGGGCGAGGCGGCGACGCTGCGCGAGGCACTCGAGCGACTGGTAGCGTCACTGCCGTCCGTCGGCTGACAAGGCCGAGTCCGGCGGAAAAGGGTTGGGCGACAAGAGCCGGCGCAAGCCGGATTTTTTGTGCGCCAATGAGGCAGCTGCTTCTTCTCCCCACCGGGGAGAAGTGCCCGGCAGGGCGATGAGGGGTGGCGCGGAGCGGCGACACCGTTTCTGGACAGGTCGCACCCCCTCTTCCGGCCGCTGCGCGGCCACCTTCTCCCCGGAGGGGAGAAGAATGGCGCCCTACGAGCCGATGCCTCCTCGAGTACCCTCAACCCGGCCCACGTAGACGGCTGCACCCCCGGCCAAATCTGTAGGGCCGCTATCGCCGAACGATCTCCACCGGGATCGCCTTCGAGGCCGGTGTATGCGAGCCTTCGGCGTGGTGCCAGAGCGGGACGAGCGGGTTGAGCTCGGGAAAATAGCCGGCGATCGCCCCTTTCGGGATCGAAAAGGCATGCACCCTGAGATCGCAGACGCGGCGGTCGACGCCGTCGTCGGCATGGGTGGCGAGGTCGACGCGGTCGTCGTCCCGCAGGTTCAGCCGCTTCATGTCCTCGGCGTTCATCAGGATCACCATGCGCGTGCCCTGGATGCCGCGCAGTCGGTCGTCATAGCCGTAGACCGTGGTGTTGAACTGGTCGTTGGAGCGGATGGTCATCAGCGACAGGATGTTCTTCCCGTCGACCTCAATGTTTGGATTGACGTCGAAACCGGAGGGCGTGAGGAAATTCGCCTTCTTGTTCTCCGTGTTCCATTCGCGCTTGCAGGCGGCGAGATCGCGGTGGAAACCGCCGGGCTGAAGGAAGCGCGCGTTGAAGTTCGAGAAATCCTTCGGATAGGTGCGCGCGATCTCGTCGCGGACCCTCGAATAGTCGGCGACCCAGAAATCCCAGTCGATATTGGAGCGCCCGGGGATGGTCGCCTTAGCCAGTTCCGCGATGATTTTCGGCTCCGACAGGAGTTCGGGCGAGGCCGGTGGGCTCCAGCCGATCGAGCCGTGGATGCAGGCGGTGGAATCCTCCATCGAGACATGCTGCAGGCCGCTCGCCTGGCGGTCGTCCTCGATGCGGCCGAGGCAGGGCAGGATGTAGGTCACTTCGCCGGGCAGGAGATGGTTGCGGTTCAGCTTGGTCGAGATCTGCACCGATAGCCGCAGTTTCCGCCAGGCCTCTTCCAGCAGCGCCGTCTCGGGCGCGGCTCGGGAGAAATTGCCGCCGAGGGAGACGAAGGCCTTCACCGACCCGTCGATGATCCCCTTGCACGCCTCGACCGTGTCGAGGCCTTTGTGGCGGGGCGGCTCGAAGGCGTAGAATTCGGCCAGCTTGTCGAGCGGCACGAGCTCGGGCTTTTCGGAAATGCCGACCGTGCGCTGGCCCTGGACGTTGGAATGGCCGCGGATCGGCGAGATGCCGGCGCCGGGCTTGCCGATATTGCCGCGCATCAGCAAGAGATTGCACAGCATCTGGACGTTTTCGGTGCCGTGCCGGTGCTGGGTGAGGCCCATGCCGTAATTGGCGATGACCCTTTCGGCGCGGGAATAGAGGCGGCCGACATGCTCGAGGCTGTCGCGGTCGAGGCCCGAGCAACGCTCGATCTCCTCCCAGGACTGGCCACGGACAAAGGCCTCGAAGTCCTCGAAGCCGTGGCCGTGTTCGGCGATGAAGGCGGTGTCGAGAATGCGCGGGCGCCCGTCGGCGATGGCCGCGTCGTCGAGGGCGAGCACGGCCTTGGCGATGCCGGTCATCGCGGCGATGTCGCCACCCGGACGCAGTTGGAAATAGTCGCTCGACATTTTGACGCCGTCGCCCGGCGATAGCATCTCCGCCGGCGACTGCGGATCCTTGAAGCGCATCAGCCCGCGCTCCTGCAGCGGGTTGAAGGTGACCACCGGCACGCCGCGCTGGCGGGCGTCGTGCACCTGGTGCAGCAGGCGCGGCGCGTTGGTGCCGGTGTTGTGGCCGAAGAAGAACAGCATGTCGGCCAGATCGAAATCTTCGATCTGCACCGTGCCGACGGGCGAGCCGATCGATTTCGGCAGGCCGACCGAGGTCGACTCGTGGCACATGTTGGAGGAGTCCGGCAGGTTCGGCGAGCCGTAGATGCGCGAGAACAGCTGCCACATGTAGGAGGCCTCGAGCGAGGCGCGGCCCGAGACGTAGAACACGGCGGAATCGGGATTGAGCGCCTGAAGCTCGGCACCGATCTCGCGAAACGCGTCCTCCCACTTCACCGGGATGTACTGATCGAGCGAGGCGTCGTAGCGCATCGGCGTCGTCAGGCGGCCCTGCTTCTCCAGATCGTGGTCCGTCCAGTGGCGCAATTCGCTGACGCGGTGTTTCGCGAAGAAGGCGCGGTCGCAGCGCTTGCGCGTGACTTCCCAGACGGTGGCCTTGGCGCCGTTCTCGCAGAACTCGGCCAGATGCGGCTCGGCGGGCTTGGCCCATGAGCAGGAGACGCAGGCATAGCCGTCCGCCTTGTTCTGCTTGCGCAGCATCTCGTACATGGTCTCGACCGACAGGCCCTCGGCCAGGGTCTTTTCCATCACCGATTTCAGCGAGCCCCAGCCGCCGGAGGGCTGATCATAGGCCTTGATGACGGGATTGTCGGTGATCTCGCTGCGGTCCATGCAATCCTCCTGTCGGGCCAGCCCGGAAAGTGGGAAGTCGTGACCCAACGTGTCGCTCCGATCGCCGTTCCCTTTCAGCCCGAGACAAGGAGCCGCACGCCGGGGCGCAGGAAGGGTTGCAGGCGCCGCATGTCGGCAGGCGACACAGCGACGCAGCCCTCGGTCGGCCGATAGTCGCCATGGGCGACGTGCAGGAAGATGGCGCTCCCCCCGCCGCGCTGGCGACGGGCGATGTTCCAGTCGAGGACGACCACGACATCATAGAGCCGGTCCTGTCGTTGCAGGGTTTCGGCGCTCGCAGGGAACGGGAAGCGCACGGGTCGGTTGTAAGACGCATGCAGCGGTGCGTCGCACCAGCCGCTACTGGGCCGCGACCAGCGGGCGGGAAGCGCCGGGCAAAGACCAACGAGCCGACCAGATCGGCGAACGGCCTCTAGGAGGGCCATGCTGGCCAGCGGGGTGGCGCCGTCGCCCTCCCGCTTCAAGGCGGTCGTGCCGGAGCGTCCGAGCGCACAGGGGAGGCGCAACGGTCCGGCCTGGAGAATGCCGCGGGAGCGCGAAAGGGGCGAGCGCCGGACGCGGAGCACGACGGAAGATACGGTTTTTTGCATGACAACGCCGAGACTAGACCTATTTCAAACCGTCATAGGCAGCTGTACCTTTAGCCAGCGATGAAAACGAGCCAGTCTGAAATCCAGTCGGGGATCATAGTTCACCCATGAGCGCACGCAGCATTCTGATCGTCGATGACGATGACGACCTGAGGCAGACTCTGGCCGAGCAGCTGTCGCTGCACGAGGAATTCACCGTCCTGCAGGAATCGAGCGCGGCCAAGGGCATCGCCGCGGCGCGGGCCGGGCTGATCGATCTGGTGTGCATGGATGTCGGCCTGCCCGACATGGATGGCCGCGAAGCCGTCAAGGTCTTGCGGAAATCCGGCTTCAAGGCGCCGATCATCATCCTGACCGGCCACGACACCGATTCCGACACCATCCTCGGACTGGAAGCCGGCGCCAACGACTACGTGACGAAGCCGTTCCGCTTCGCCGTGCTGCTCGCCCGCATCCGCGCGCAGCTTCGCCAGCACGAGCAGAGCGAGGACGCCACTTTTCAGGTCGGCCCCTATATCTTCAAGCCGAGCCAGAAGATCCTCGTCGACGATCGCGGCGGCAAGGTGCGGCTGACCGAGAAGGAGACGGCGATCATCCGCTATCTCTACCGCGCCGACCGCAAGGTGATCACCCGCGACATCCTCTTGGAGGAGGTCTGGGGCTACAATTCCGGCGTCACCACCCACACGCTGGAGACGCATGTCTACCGCCTGCGCCAGAAGATCGAGCCCGACCCGTCGAATGCTCGGCTGATCGTGACGGAATCGGGCGGCTACAAGCTGATGCCGTAGGGCGGGTGTCGGGAGTGGAGCCAGAGTGGCCGGCTCCCATCCCTTCGGCCCCATCCGGAAGCCTCCGTCGAGAGTCCACGCGGCAGGGGGAGCGACCCTGCAGGGAAAGAGGCTTCCGGCGGCCGAGTCGCACGCCCTTTCCGGATCGTCATCCCATGGCGATGGCGCTAGGGGTGACGACCACTTTGCTTAGGGACAGGCGCCTCGGCATGGATTTTGGGTCGAGCCTGGAAGGACGAATGTTGGAGGGTGGCAGAACATATCGCCGCCTGCCGAATGCACGGCACCGTCCTCTCCGGATAGTCATCCCGGACTTGATCCGGGACCCATTCCAAATCGCTGAACATGATCGAGGACGGCGCACATTCCCAATCCTGACCCGATTTGGCAGGGACAGCGCCTCGGCATGGGTCCCGGGTCAAGCCCGGGATGACTAATCTGAAAGGGTTGCAAGAAGCTTCGTTGCCTGCCGAATGCCAAGCACCGTCCTCTCCAAATAGTCATCCCGGACTTGATCCGGGACCCATGCCAAATCGCCGAACATGATCGAGGACGGCGGACATTCCCGATCCTGACCCAATGGGGCAGGGGACAGCGCCTCGGCATGGATTCCGGGTCAAGCCCGGGATGACGAAGTCTTTGAAGGTATTGCCAGTTTCTGCAGAGGCGAAGTGCGCCGGCATCAGTGCCGGCGCGTTATCGTGTGAACCGAACCTCCCTACTCCGCCGCGGCCGCCTGCCGCGACCTCAGCCGGCGCATCGCCTCGGCCGCGATCTCGAAGGAGCGCAGGCGTGCCGCCTGATCGTGGATCTGGCCGGTGATGATGATCTCGTCCGGCGTATAGCGGTCGACGAGGGCGGCGATCTCGCGGGCGACCGTCTGCGGCGAGCCGGTGGCGGAGACGGCCAAGGCCTCGTCGACGCCCGCCCGCGTCCGCGGATCGATCACCGCGTCGATGTCGTCGACGGCGCGCGGCAAGGGGCCGGGCTGGCCGGTCCTCAGATTGGCGAAGGCCTGTTCCATCGAGGTGCGGATGCGGCGCCCCTCGGCATCCGTCTCGCCGGCAAAGACGTTCATCGCCAGCATGAAATAGGGCTTTTCCAGATATTCCGAAGGCTGGAAGGTGGCGCGGTAGACCTCGATCGCCTGTTCGAGCGCGGCCGGCGCGAAATGCGAGGCAAAGGCGTAGGGCAGGCCGAGATGGGCGGCGAGCTGGGCGCCGTAGAGGCTGGAACCGAGGATCCAGACCGGCACGTTGGTACCCATGCCAGGAACCGCGCGCACGCGCTGGTTCGGGCCGGCCTCGGCGAAATAGGCCAGAAGCTCCATCACGTCCTGCGGAAAATTGTCCGAGTTGTCGAGGCTGCGGCGCAGCGCCCGTGCGGTATTCATGTCTGTGCCGGGGGCGCGGCCGAGGCCGAGGTCGATTCGGCCGGGATAGAGCGTGGCGAGCGTGCCGAACTGCTCGGCGATGACCAGCGGCGCGTGGTTCGGGAGCATCACGCCGCCCGAGCCGACGCGGATGGTCTTGGTGCCGCCGGCGACGAAACCGATGACGACGGATGTCGCGGCGCTGGCGATGCCGGTCATGTTGTGGTGCTCAGCCAGCCAGAAGCGGTTGTAGCCCAGCGCCTCGGCGTGCTGGGCCAGAGCGAGCGAGTTCGCCAGCGCATCGGCGGCAGTGCCGCCTTCGGGGATGGGCGAGAGATCGAGCACGGAATAGGGGATCATGGCGCTGTCCAATGGCTTCGGTTCCCCTTGAACATGGGTATCATACCGATCGGTTTCCACCCTTGAAGGACGACGGCGACCGCGGCCATGCTCCTAAGCAATTGGTATCATTGCGTCCGAAAAAATTGGCCATGGCCGCCTTGGCTCTCTAGCCTCCCCGCAAAAGACCGTCAGGGAGGATTATTATGCCGCAAGGCCTGCTGTTCGCGTTCGCGCTCATGCCGATCGCCATCGTTTTCGTGCTGCTCGTCGTCCTCCGGCGATCGGCGAAACTGTCGATGACCGTCGCCTATCTGACGACCGTGATCCTTGCGATGGCAGTCTGGGGCCTCGACATCGGCACCGTCGGCGGCGCCACCGTCAACGGCATCGTCACTGCGCTGACGCTCCTGTTCATCATCTTCGGCGCGATCCTTCTGCTTGCGACCGTGCAGGAGAGCGGCGCCATCCGGGCGATTCGCCAAGGCTTTACCGATCTGTCGCCGGACCGGCGAATCCAGGCGATCATCATCGCCTGGCTGTTCGGCTCGATGATCGAGGGCGCCTCGGGCTTCGGCACCCCGGCGGCGGTCGCCGCACCCCTGCTCGTGGCCATCGGCTTTCCCGCCATGGCGGCGGTGCTGGTGACGCTGATCATCCAGTCGACGCCGGTCTCCTTCGGCGCGGTCGGCACGCCGATGCTCGTCGGCGTCACCACCGGCCTTTCCGGCAACGAGGGCGTGCTGACGTCGATCGCGCCGACGACGCTGCCGGAATACATCGTTTCCCTTGCCGTCAACGTCGCCATGGTGCACGCGCTGATCGGCTTCGTGATCCCGCTGATCATGGTCGGCATGCTGACCCGCTTCTTCGGCGAGAGCCGCTCCTTCGCCGAGGGTTTCCGGGTCTGGAAGTTCGCGCTGTTCGCGGGCCTCGCCTTCACCGTGCCCTACTACCTCGTCGCCTGGATCCTCGGCCCGGAATTCCCGTCGCTGCTCGGCGGCCTGATTGGGCTCCTCATCGTCGTGCCGGCGGCAAGGCGCGGTTTTCTCGTGCCCAAAGACCGGTTCGAGTTTCCGGCCCGCGCCGGCTGGAACGCGCATTGGTTCGGCACGCTGAAGCCGGCGGATGCGGCGGAGCTCGCGGCGTCGCCCGGCGCCAACATCTCGCTGATGCGGGCGTGGTCGCCCTATCTGATCGTCGCCGTGCTTCTGGTGGCGACGCGGGTGATCCCGCCGCTGAAGGCGGCGCTGACCTCGCCCGAGGCGACGCTCGCCTTCGACGACCTCTTCGGCTCCGGCATCAGGGCGAGCGCTCAGCTGCTCTACTCGCCCGGCATCATCCTGATCCTCGCCTCGGCCATCTCCTTCTTCCTGTTCAGGATGAGCGGCAAGGCCTATGGCCGGGCCTGGGCGGGATCGGCGAGGACCATGGTCGCGGCGGCCCCGGCGCTGCTTTTGGCGGTGCCGATGGTGCAGGTGTTCCTCAACACCGGCCGCGGCCCGCTGGAATCCATGCCGCTGGTGCTGGCGGAAAGCGTCGCCGGCGTCACCGGCCAGGCCTGGCCGCTGTTCGCGCCGCTGATCGGGGCGCTCGGCGCCTTCATCGCCGGATCGAACACGGTGTCGAACATGATGTTCTCGCTGTTCCAGTTCTCGGCAGCCGAGCAGATCGGCCTCGCCGGTCTCGGCACCATCCTCGTCGTCGCGTTGCAGGCGGTCGGCGGGGCGGCCGGCAACATGATCTGCGTGCACAACGTGGTGGCCGCCTCCGCCGTGGTCGGGCTGACCGACCGCGAGGGCGAGATCATCCGCATGACGCTGATTCCGATGGCCTACTACACGCTGCAGGCCGGCCTCATCGGCATGGCGCTGATCTATGGCGGGGTCTGGGGTTTTCTGGCGCTCGGCTGGCTGGCCGTGGTGCTGGTGGCGATGTCCTACAACAAAGGCCGCCCGAAACACCTGGCGGCCGTGCCGGCGGAGTAGGACCGGCTCCGACAACATGACAGCAAAAGGCCCGGGCGATCCTCTCGCCCGGGCCTTTTGCATGAGATGAAACCGGCCGGTGCCGACCCTTTTCGAAAATGCTGCGTCAGAGGACCCTGCGGCCGCGGACGAGCTGAACGACGATCACGATGAGGGCGATGACCAGAAGGAGATGGATCAGTCCGCCCGCGACGTGAAACACGAAACCGCCGAGCAGCCAGGCCACCACCAGAATTACCGCAATCGTCCACAACATGATCTGTTCTCCTGAGCTGGCAGTCCCGCGGGCCGCCTTGAGACCACAACGGGCCGGACCGGGGGGCGTTCCCTGCCGTGTGGCGAAACTGTGTTGTGGTTAAGCTTTCGTGACTGCGGGACCGCGCCGCCGTTTGGCGACCGGCGCGGTCCCGGGCCGCTGGCCGCCTACAGGCGGTCGCGCTTGGCCAGCGTGCGCAGGCGCAGGGCGTTTAGCTTGATGAAGCCGGCGGCGTCCTTCTGGTCGTAGGCGCCGTGATCGTCCTCGAAGGTGACGAGCGCGTCCGAATAGAGCGACTTCGGGCTGGCGCGGCCGGCGACGATGACATTGCCCTTGTAGAGCTTCAGCCGGACCGTGCCTTCGACGTGCTCCTGGCTCTTGTCGATCAGCGCCTGCAGCATCTCGCGCTCCGGCGAGAACCAGAAGCCGTTGTAGATCAGCTCGGCGTAGCGCGGCATCAGCTCGTCCTTGAGGTGCGCGGCACCGCGGTCGAGCGTGAGCGACTCCATCGCGCGGTGCGCGGCGAGCAGGATCGTGCCGCCGGGGGTCTCGTAGACGCCGCGCGACTTCATGCCGACAAAACGGTTCTCGACGAGATCGAGCCGTCCGATGCCGTTGTCGCGGCCGAGATCGTTGAGCGCGGCGAGGATTTCGTGCGCGCGCAGCGCCTTGCCGTTCAGCGAGACGGCATCGCCGCGTTCGAAACCAATCTCGATTTCGGTGGTGGCGTCGGGCGCTTCCTGCGGGCTGACCGAGCGCTGGTAGACATAGGCCGGCGCGTCCTCGGCCGGGTCTTCGAGCACCTTGCCCTCGGAGGAGGAGTGCAGGAGGTTGGCGTCGACCGAGAAGGGCGCCTCGCCGCGCTTGTCCTTGGCGACGGGGATCTGGTGCTTTTCGGCGAAGTCGAGGAGGTCGGTGCGGCTCTTGAACTCCCATTCGCGCCAGGGCGCGATGATCTTGATGTCGGGGTTCAGCGCATAGGCGGAGAGCTCGAAGCGGACCTGGTCGTTGCCCTTGCCGGTGGCGCCGTGCGCGATGGCGTCGGCGCCGGTCTCGCGCGCGATCTCGACGAGGCGCTTGGAGATCAGCGGCCGGGCGATCGAGGTGCCGAGGAGATAGACGCCCTCATAGGCGGCGTTCGCCCGGAACATCGGGAAGACGAAGTCGCGGCAGAATTCCTCGCGCACGTCCTCGACGTAGATTTCCTTGATGCCGAGCATCTCGGCCTTCTTGCGCGCCGGCTCGAGCTCTTCGCCCTGGCCGAGATCGGCGGTGAAGGTCACCACTTCCGCGCCGTATTCGGTCTGCAGCCATTTCAGGATGATCGAGGTGTCGAGGCCGCCGGAATAGGCGAGAACGACTTTCTTCACGTCGCGATGGTTTGCCATGCTGTTGTCCCACGAGAGTGCGCTGCGGGCTCTATAGCAAGAGATGGCCGGGAAGAAACCCGCGCGCGGCTTGCGGGACGCCGAACGTCGCGATTCTGGCCAGCGCCAAGCGGCCAAAACAGCGTGGAGAGCGTGCGATCTGCGAGGGCCGCGTCAGAGTCTAGGGCGATGCTGTGCGACGGCCGAGGCGGCCGAGGCAGGCCGTGACGAACTGTCGGGCGGTGGCGCCGGTGCCGGCGACACTTCGGTCGATCGACGCTGCGGCGGTGGCGAAGAAGGGCCAGATCAGCAGCATCGCAATGGCGACGATCAGCCAGGAGAGCACCACGTCGGAGAGGAAGTGGCCGCCGAAGGCGATCCGGTTCAGCGAGAAGGCGGCCGCCGGCAGCGCGAGCGCGGCCAGCACGAGCGGCCGCCAGGATCGGGTGACGATCAGCCCGACCGCCAGCAGGGCCGCGGCCGATGCCGCCTCGCCGGAGGTGAAGGAGCAGTTGCCGTCGCAGCCGCCCGGGAATTGCCAGGGTCCGGAGAAGGCGAGGCTGCCGCCGAATTCGGTGATCTCCCGCGGACGCGCCCGTCCGAACAGATTCTTCAGGACGAGATTGACGACGATCCCCGGCCCCACGGCATAGACGGCGAGCAGGAACAGCGCCTTGTACGGGCGGATCAGCCAGCGCGTCGGCCAGTCCGCGGCGGCGCCGAGAAGGCTGAGCGCTGCCAAAGCGAGGAGGGCGAGAGTGAGACCCTGGTTGAGCTGGCGGACGAGGTTGAGGGTGGGGCTCGCCTGCAGGGGAAATCCGCCTTGCGTGCCCGCGAACCAGCCGGCGACGGCGAGGTCGATGCCGGGGACCGCCATGAAGACGAAGCTCAGGGCGAACAGGATCTGCACCAGCAGGGCTACCGGCGCGGTCTCCGCCCGGTCCGCGACCCCGGCCATGCCTCGGCACAGGCCGGCGTGTCCCTTGGCCAGGCTCGCCAAAACCGTCCGGCCGATGCGCCCCGCGAGCGTGTCGCGCTTGGCCTGTCCCGTCATGGCGTCCCTCCCCAGTCTGCCGCAGGAGAGGTTTGCGGCCTGCACATGACCCGGAGATGATCGGCAGGTCACGTTTGGATGACATTGGCAAAGGGGCAGCCGAGTTCGGCCGGCGAGGGGCCGAGCCGCGACGGACGGCCGACGGGACGCCCCGTTCCGGCCCGAGCGCCGGGGTGGCCGGCGTGCGCCCGAAAACGCTCCGCGGGGCAGCTCTGTCCACCGGGCGCTGCAAGAATCGATGTCGATCTTCGGGCGGACGCGGTAGGGGATGCCGAACGCCCCTTTCAGGAAGCGACAGCATGGATTTCATTCCCGGTCTCGGGCCGCTCCTCGCCTTCACCCTCGCCGCCTTCGTGCTGACGATCACGCCGGGGCCGGACATGACGCTGTTCCTGGGGCGCACGCTCTCGGCCGGGCGCATGGCCGGCATCGCCGCCATGCTCGGCGCCTCCAGCGGCATCCTGGTGCACACGATGTTCGCCGCCTATGGCCTGTCGGCCCTGGTCGCGGCCTCGCCGGAGGCCTTTGGCATCCTGAAAGTCGCCGGAGCCGGCTATCTGCTCTATCTCGCGGTCCAGGCGATCCGGAGCGGATCGTCGCTGCAGCTGGAAGCGGTGGTCCTGCAGCCGCGCTCGCTCCTCTCGCACTGGCTGACGGGGCTCGGCATCAACCTTCTGAACCCCAAGATCATCCTGTTCTTCGTCACCTTCCTGCCGAGCTTCGTGTCGGCCGGCGATCCGCATGCGGCGGGAAAGCTGTTCTTTTTCGGCATCTACTTCATCGCGCTGTCGCTGCCGATGTGCCTCGCTCTGATCCTTCTGGCCGACCGTTTCGCCGCGGCGATGCGGCGGCGCCCGAAGATCATGCGCGGCATCGACTGGCTGTTCGCCTCGGTCTTCTCCGCCTTCGCCATCAAGATCCTGCTGACGCCGGGGCGCTGAAGCTGAGCGAAAACGGTCCGCGATCTCCCAGACTATCCGGCGCGGTAAGCGATGGCGTCAGGCATAGGCGTAGGGGCCGCCGACCGCGAGCGCCTTCTGATAGGCCGGCCGGGCATGGATCCTCTCCAGGAAAGCGCGGCAGTTCGGCCGGGCGTCGAAACCGACGCGGGTGCGGGCCGTCTCCAGCGGAAAGCTCATCATGATGTCGGCGGCCGTGATCTCGGGACCGGCGAACCAGCCCGTCTCCGCCAGCGCCTGTTCCCAGTAGTCGGCATGGAGCTGCAGCTGCGGCTCCAGGAAGACGCGGTCGAGCTTGGCGAAAACCGGCCGCATCAGGGGACGCAGCAGTTTCGGCATGCCGCCGGGCAGGCGCGAGAAGACGAGCTTCATCACCAGCGGCGGCATCGCCGAGCCCTCGGCATAATGCAGGAAATGCCGGTACTGCCAGCGCGCCGCGCCTTCCGCCGCCGGACCGAAACGGCCCGTGGTCTCGGTCAGGTAGTCGACGATGGCGCCGGTCTCGGCGAGGGTCAGCGCGCCATCGGTGATGACCGGCGCCTTGCCGAGCGGGTGGACGGCGCGCAGCGAGGCGGGCGCCTGCATCGTCTTGGGGTCGCGCTGGTGGCGCTGGATCTCATAGGCGAGGCCGAGCTCCTCCAGGAGCCAGAGGATGCGCTGCGAGCGGCTGTTGTTCAGATGGTGGAGGGTGATCATCGCGGGGCGGCGCTGCCGCCTACTTTCCGGCGGCCTGGCGCAGGGCCTGGTTGATGCGGTCCTGCCAGCCCGGCCCGTCGGCCTGGAAATGCTGCAGCACGTCCGCATCGATGCGCAGCGAGACGAGTTCGCGCGCGCCCGGCACCGGCATCACGAGCGTGCGCTCGTCGATGCGCTCGGGCTTCTTGGTCACCTGCTTGAAGGCGGCTTCCGCGGCGCTGCGCGCATCGGTCGGTCGCCGTGTTCTCTCTGGCGGTCGCGCCATGTCGGTACCTCGTGTGATGGGATGCACCGTGCTTCTAGCATGGTGAAAGCGGCCTGTTCAGGCCTTGGGCGGGGATTCCACCGTTTCGATCGGACGGGCCTTGCGGGCGCGCCAGAGGCCGGCGCCGCGGCCGGCCACGATCCAGTAGACCAGAGCGAAGGTGAGGCCGGCGACGATCATCGCGGTCTGGACGCTGGCATGCGGCTGGGCGCTGACATAGGCGGTGCGGATGACGGCAAAACCGCCAGCGATGCCGGCCGCCATGTGCAGCAGCACCGAGCGCCAGCCGAGGCTTTCGGTCAGCACCATGAACACCGCCCAGGGCACGAGCGCGGTCGAGCCGACCTGGGCGCTCTGCGCGACGAGGCCGAGAACCGCCTGCAGCCAGAACAGCGGATCGCCGGTCGCCGCGCCGGTGGTGTCGATGAACGGCCAGAGCAAAGCGAAGGCCGCAGCAAAGCAGGCGAGGACGAAGCCGAGCGGAATGACGATCAGAAAGCGCAGGACGGCGATCATCGGGAACCTGAAGCCGGGCGCCGCGTCACGGGGTGGCCGCTGCCCGCTCGGTCTTGCGCATGCGCTCGCTCTCCGACTTCAGCTGGCCGCAGGCGGCGAAGATGTCGCGGCCGCGCGGCGTGCGGATCGGCGAGGCGTAGCCGGCCTGGTTCACCACCTCGGCAAAGCGCTCGATCTGGTCCCAGTCGGAGCATTCGTAGGCGCTGCCCGGCCAGGGATTGAACGGGATGAGGTTGATCTTGGCGGGGATGCCTTGGAGCAGGCGCACCAGCTCGCGCGCATCGGCGAGGCTGTCGTTGACGTCCTTCAGCATCACATATTCGAAGGTGATGCGGCGGGCATTGGAGACGCCGGGGTAGGTGCGGCAGGCCTCGAGAAGCTGCGCCAGCGGGTACTTCTTGTTGATCGGCACCAGCACGTCGCGCAGCTCGTCGCGGACGGCGTGCAGCGAGATGGCGAGGCCGACGCCCATGTCCTCGCCAGTCGGCGCGATCATCGGCACGACGCCCGAGGTGGACAGCGTGATCCGGCGCTTCGACAGCGCCAAGCCCTCGCCGTCGGAGACGACGGACAAAGCCTTGCGGACATTGTCGAAATTGTAGAGCGGCTCGCCCATGCCCATCATCACCACATTGGAGACGAGGCGGCCTTCCGAGGGCAGGATGCCGCCTTCCGGCGTGTCGGCATCGGGAAAGTCGCCGAGCCGGTCGCGCGCGACCATCACCTGGCCGACGATCTCGTCCGGCGTCAGGTTGCGCACCAGGCGCTGCGTGCCGGTGTGGCAGAAGGTGCAGGTGAGGGTGCAGCCGACCTGGCTGGAGACGCAGAGCGTGCCGCGACCTTCCTCGGGAATGTAGACGGTCTCGATCTCGACCGGCTTACCGGCGCCGCGGGCGGGAAAGCGGAACAGCCATTTGCGCGTGCCGTCGACGGAAATCTGCTCGTCGACGATTTCCGGCCGGGCGATGTCGGCGGTCTCGGACAGTTTTTGCCGGAGGTCGCGCGAGATGTTGGCCATCTTGGCGAAATCGTCGACGCCGCGGACATAGAGCCAGTGCCAGAGCTGCGCGGTGCGCATGCGGATCTGCTTGGCCGGCACGCCGGCCAGCGCGAGGACGCCGCCGAGCTCCTCGCGCGTCATACCGATCACATGCGGGCGCTCAGGTGTGGGCGACACGATCGCGGGCCTGACCATGGCGAGCGGCACCAGGGCATCGCCGGCAGGGCCGGCCGCCTTCGGGGCGAGGTCGATGGAAACGGCCATGGGTTTGCCTTCAGGCGGACCGCGCCCCCCGGGGGGCGAGCGCCGCAAAATATCTCTGGATCGCCTTCAAATGACCTGTCGCGGGGATTTTCGCAAGGCCAGGGCCCGAATCAGCCGAAGACCGGGTCTGCCGATCCCGTCGGACAAGGGCGACCTTGCCGCCTTTCGCCCGGTTTTCCGTTCATCGAGGCGAGGCTGCCACGCGCCGCCAAGAGAGCATGGTTCGGGGAAAAGGCCGGCGCCCTCCAGCGGGCGCCGTGATCAATGTGGCGCACGGCGCCGTGCGCGCGCGACGCCAAAGCGCCCCGCATGGGGCCCGGCCCGCGGCCGTCGGATCCGCGGCGCCGGCTGGCGTCAGGCCATCACTTGCAGTTGTTGATCGACGCGAGCGCCGCCGTCACACCGGCCAGCGAATAGGTGTATTGCGTCGCGGTGCCGCGCTGCGACTTGGCGTCGACCTTCATGGCCTGGCCCTTGCGCAGGGAATCGACCAGCTGCGGCTCTTCGGCGGCGTTTTCCATCCAGGCGGATTCGCCACGGGTGAAGAGCGTGTACTTCTTGCCGTCGACGTCGACGGTGACTTTCGAGCCTTCCTGCATCTTGTAGCCCATCACCACCTGCGGCTCGTAGGAGACGCCCTGGCCGGGCTTCTGCGAGATCAGGAAAAAGATGTCGCCGTGATCGACGCTGCTGGGCAGCATCGCAGTGGGCGTCGACAGGATGTAGCAGACCTTGCCGCCGGACGAGGAATAGGAATAGCTGCCCCATGCGTCGAACTGCTTGATCCGGGTCGGCGTCTGGGCCGTGGCTGCCGCGCTCGACAGTACCAGAATGGCCGCAGCCGTGGTCAGGACGTTCTTCAAAGACATGGTTCCCCGCTGTTCAGATTGTCGCTTGAGGCTCGGCGTCCGGCCGGAATGCGGACGCGACTTGCGTTCATTTAGACTTAAAAGGTGTTGATGTCTGGTAAACGTATGCTGAACGAAGCGCGTGAGGCCGGAACCGGAAATCCTGTCGATCCGCCGGGCGGCGGAGCCTGGAGGACAGGGCGCGACGCACGCCCGGTCTCTCTCGACCCCCGGCGAATGAGCGAAAAACCTTGGCGAGAGTTTGTCGAAGTGGCGGCGGATGCGCACGGGGCGCCTCTAGCCTGTCTGCCGGCGACGATCACGCCGGCTTATGGGTCTCGCCGAGGGCCTCGTTCGCCCTGACATAGTGCTCCGGCTTGATGTTGTGGCGCACGGCACCGAACGCGGCCCAGAGAACCGCGATGTCGTCGGTGAAGCCGAGGCCGAACAGGAAGTCGGGCACGATGTCGATCGGCAGCACGAAATAGGCGAGCGCGGCCAGAAGGATGCCTTTGCTCGCCCTCGGCGTCTCGGGATCGAGCGCGCAGTAGTAGGAGGCCACGACATCCCGCGCGAAGGGGATGTGGCGCGCGGCCCGGCGCAGCGTGTCGAAGAAGGAGAAGCGCACCCGCTCTTCCTGTTCCGCCTGCCGCTCGAGCGATGCCGGCGCCAGAATTTCCGCGATCTTGGCCTTGTCCATGCTCATCTTTTTCGTCTCCCGCGATGCCATCCATCAGATGGCGCTGTTCGCGGCGCGTGCAAGATGGGCCCAAACCCCGCCCTTATCCTCGACCGTCGCCCAGGTCACGCCGACCTGGGTGCCATGGCGGCCGACCGTGCTGCCCGCGCCGGCCTAGCGGCCGAAACCGGAGACGCCGGATGCCAGGGCGCTGGCCTCTTCCAGGGGGCGAAAACGCTCCGTCGCCGGGCGCAGGGGATAGCTCTCCTCGCGCACATAGGGGCCGCCGCCGACGGAATCGCGCGAGGAATAGAGGACGAACCTGCCGACGGGAAAGGCGGGCGTGCGGAAATCGCCGCGCGCGGCCAAATAGTGCGCGACATCGTCGATCCGCGGCTGGCGCAGCCGCGCCAGCGTCACATGCGGCATGAACTTCTTGGGATCGGACGGCAGGCCGAGCCGCCGGCAGACCCGGTCGATATCGGCCTGCAGGGCTTCCAGCGGCGCCGAGGGCGCGAGTCCGGCATAGAGCGAATGCGGCTTCTTCGAGCCGAAGGCGCCGACGCCGGAGAGGCTGAGCTCGAAGCCCGGCCGTTCGATCCGGTCGAGGGCGGCGACCAGCTCGTCGGCGAGGCGGCTCTCGACATCGCCGATGAAGCGCAGCGTCACATGATAGTTCTCGACGTCGATCCACCGCGCCGAGGGCAGTCCGCCGCGCAGGAAGGACAGGGAGAGGGCCGCGTCGCGGGGGATCTCGACGGCTGTGAACAGTCTCGGCATCAGACAACCTCTCCGGGAGCAGTGGTCTCGAATCGAATCCTTTCACCTCGCTCGCATGGTTTCAAGACAGCCATGCCGCGATGGCGGCGGCGGCGGCTTGTCTCGCGCGTCATGCACAACTAGTTTCGGTGCTGCGTTGGGAGGCGCCGTCCGGGAGGGGAAACAAGGGTGGAGATTATCCCATGCCCGCCGCGCCGTCCGTGTCCGCTTCGCCGCCCGACCTTCGGCGCAAGGCGCCGTCCTTTGCCGTCAGGCGCCTGCACAAAGGCGATGTCCTCGGCTTCTCCGACCATCTGAAGCGGCTCGATGCCGAGGCGCGGCGCCTGCGCTTCGGCAATCCGGTCGATGACGCCTTTCTCGAAGCCTATAGCGCGCGCACGCTGGCGAGCGACGCCTGCATCCTCGGCTGCTTCGTCAAGGGACGGCTCTGCGGCGCCGCCGAACTGCGGTTCCTGACGCCCGACCGGCACGCCGCGGAGGGCGCGGTCAGCCTCGATCCGGACATGCGCGGCCTCGGCCTCGGCGGCCAGCTGTTCGGCCGGCTCATCGCCTTGGCCCGCCGACGCGGCGTCCGGCGGCTGTTCCTGACCTGCCTGCGGGAGAACCGACGCATGCAGAAGATCGCCCGCCACCACGGCGCCGATCTCGCCTTCAGCGACGGCGACATCATGGTAGAGATCCGCAGGCCCTTCGCCGAAGCCGAGACAGCGGCGCGGGAATGGCGCGACGAAGGACAGACCTACGTCTTCGGTGTGCTGGAATGGCGCAGCGGCTGGCGCGAGCGCATTCAGCGGCGATGGCGGCTGTTGTCGGGCTTCGTCGGGCTCTGACGCCAGGGGTGTCCGGCCGTTCAGTCCGCCGGCGCCGCGGCGATGGCGTCGAGCTCGGCCGTCACCGCCGGCAGGATCTTCTCGACGATGACGGCGACCCCCTTCGCATTGGGGTGCATGGCATCGGCCTGGTTGAGATCCGCGGTGCTGGCGACGCCCTCGAGGAAGAAGGGATAGAGCGGCACGCCGTAGCGCTCGGCGAGGCGGGCATAGATCGGATTGAAGGCGGCGGCGTAGTCGGGCCCCATGTTGGGCGGCGCGATCATGCCGGCGAGAAGCGTCGGGATCTTGCGCTGCTGCAGGCGCTGCAGCATGGCGTCGAGGTTCTTTTCGCTGATCTCGGGCGAGACGCCGCGCAGCGCGTCGTTGGCGCCGAGCTCGACGATGACGAGGTCGGCGCTGTCCGGCACCGACCAGTCGAGGCGGGCGAGGCCGCCGGTGGTGGTGTCGCCGGAGACGCCGGCATTGACGACGGTGGCCGCGTAGCCCTTGGCGATGAGGGCGGCCTGCAGCTGCTCGGGAAAGGATTCGCCCGGACCGACGCCGTAGCCGGCCGACAGGCTGTCGCCGAAGGCCACTACTTCCAGCGGCGTGGCGGCGGGCTGCGCGGCAGCCGTCGCGGCGAGACCAAAGGTCGCGGCGAAGGCTGCCAGCCATGACAATGCCGTCAGGCGGGCGGAGAGCGGTTTAAAGCGTGACATCAGGGGCCCATATAGCGATCGGCCTCCGGCGAAGGCCCGTAACCCAGCATATAGGGACCCTGACGCGTGGCAGAACCGGCGATCCGATTACAGAATGTCCACCTGACCCTCGGCAGCGGCCGGTCCTCGGTGCATGTGCTGAAGGGCATGGACCTCGTGGTCGAGCGCGGCGAGTCGGTCGGCATCGTCGGCCCCTCCGGTTCCGGCAAGTCGACGCTGCTGATGGTGCTGGCCGGCCTCGAGCGCGCCGACAGCGGGCTGGTGGAGATCGCCGGCCAGGCGCTGGGGCCGCTTAGCGAGGATCAACTCGCGACCTTTCGCGGCCGCAACATCGGCATCGTCTTTCAATCGTTCCACCTCATCCCAAACATGACGGCGCTCGAAAACGTCGCGGTGCCGCTGGAGCTCGCCGGCCATTCGGATGCCTTCGCGCGGGCCGAGCGCGAGCTCGCCAATGTCGGTTTGAAGGACCGGGTGACGCATTATCCGGGAGAGCTCTCCGGCGGCGAGCAGCAGCGCGTCGCCATGGCGCGGGCGCTGGCGCCGGAGCCGGCGATCCTCATCGCCGATGAGCCCACCGGCAATCTCGATGCGGCGACGGGGGTGCAGATCGCCGACCTCCTCTTTGCCGAACAGGCGCGCCGGCAGATGACGCTGGTGCTCGTCACCCATGACCGCGATCTCGCCGCGCGTTGCGGCCGCGAGGTGCGGGTGCGCAGCGGCGAAATCGAGACGCCAAACGGTGTCGGCCGGCCGCCGCTTGCCGGCCAGAGCGGCGAGAGCCGCTCCGGGATGGTGCCATGACGGCGGTCGACGCCGTCGCCGGGTCGCGCGACCGGGCCCGCGCCGCCGCGGGCGGACGCGGCGCCCAGCTGAAGCTGGCGGCGCGCTTCGCCTTCCGCGAAATGCGCGGCGGCCTCTCCGGCTTCTACATTTTCCTCGCCTGCATCACCCTCGGCGTCGCCTCGATCGCGGCGGTGAACTCGGTCTCGCAGATGATGACCCAGGGCATTTCCGACCAGGGCCGCGCCATTCTCGGCGGCGACCTGCGCTTTGCCCTCGTCCAGCGCACGGTGAGCGAGCCCGAGCGTGCTTATCTCGACAGCCTCGGCACGGTGTCCACCACGATCGGCATGCGGTCCATGGCGCGCCTCCCCGACGGCAGCGACCAGTCGCTGGTCGAGGTGAAGGCGGTCGGCGAGGGATATCCGCTCTATGGCACCCTCGTCACGCAGCCGGCCGTGCCGCTGCCCGAACTCCTCGGCGAGCGCGACGGCCGTTTCGGCGCCGTCGTCGCGCAGGAACTGCTCGACCGGATGGGCATCGCGCCGGGGGCCCTGCTGAAGCTCGGTTCGGCTGAGCTCGAGATTCGCGGCGTCGTCACCGCCGAGCCGGATCTCCTGTCGGACGGCATGAATTTCGCCCCGCGCCTGCTCCTGTCGGAAGCGGCGCTCGCGACGACGGGCCTGATGCAGCCGGGCAGCCTGATCGAGCACTCCTACAAGGTGCGGCTGCCGGCCGGCGCTGATGCCGAGGCGATCTCGGAGCAGGCGAACGAGCGCTTTCCCGCCGCCGGCTGGAGCGTGCGCACCTCCGACCGCGCCGCCCCTTCGCTCCAGCGCAACATCGAGCGCTTCTCGCAGTTCCTGACGCTGGTCGGCCTCACCGCGCTGATCGTCGGGGGGGTCGGCGTTGCCAATGCGGTGAACGCCTATCTCGATTCCAAGCGCCAGGTGATCGCGACCTTCAAGAGCCTGGGCGCCGGCGGAACCTTCGTCGTCACCATCTATCTCATCCAGATCATGACGCTGGCGCTCGTCGGCGTGGCGCTCGGCCTCGTCCTCGGGGCGCTGGCACCGTTTGCCACGGCGCGCTTCCTCGAAAGCGTCATCCCGGTGGCGGCCAGTGCCTCCATCTATCCCAGCGCGCTGGCGCTAGCGGCGGTGTTCGGCCTGCTCACCTCGCTCGCCTTCGCGCTGCTGCCGCTCGGCCGCACGCGCGACGTACCGGCCACGGCGCTGTTTCGCGAAATGTCGACCGCCGGCAATACCGGCATGCGCTGGAGCTATCTCCTCGGCGCTATCGGGCTGGCCGCCGTCATTGCCGCGCTGGCGCTCGCCATGGCGGACGATCGGCGGATCGCCGGGACGTTTCTCGTGGCGACGGCCGTCGCCTTCCTGATCCTGCGCGGCGTCGCCTGGGGCATCCAGCTTCTGGCGCGCAAGATGCCGCGCGTCGGCTCGACGCCGCTCAGGCTCGCCATCGGCAACATTCACCGGCCGGGGGCGCTGACGGCCTCGGTCGTCCTGTCGCTCGGCCTTGGGCTGACGCTGCTCGTGACGCTCGCCGTCATCGACAACGACCTGCGCCGGGAGATCTCGACGGGGCTCGCCGACCGGGCGCCGAACTTCTTCTTCGTCGACATCCAGAAGGACCAGATCGATCCCTTCCGCGCCGAGATCGACCGGCTGGCGCCGGGCTCGACGCTCGATGCCGCGCCCATGCTGCGCGGCCGCATCACCCAGCTGAACGGCGTCGACGTCGCCAAGATTCCGATCCCGGCCGAGGGCGGCTGGGTCCTGCGCGGCGATCGCGGAGTCACCTACGCGCCGAGCCTGCCGGAAAACTCCAACGTCACCGAGGGCGCATGGTGGCCGGCCGACTACAGCGGCGAGCCGCTCGTCTCCTTCTCCGCCGAGGAAGCGGGAGAGCTCGGGCTGAAGATCGGCGAGACGCTGACGGTGAACGTGCTCGGCCGCGACATCACGGCGAAGATCGCCAATTTCCGCACGGTCGAATGGGAATCCCTGTCGATCAACTTCGTCATGGTGTTCTCGCCCAACACCTTCGCTGGCGCGCCGCATGCCTGGCTGGCGACGCTGTCCATTCCCGGCGCCAGTGCCGACACCGAGCGGGCGGTGCTGAACGGCGTCACCAATGCCTATCCCGCGGTGACGACGGTGAGGGTAAAGGAGGCGCTCGACGCGATCAACGGGCTGATCGCGCAGCTGGCGCTGGCGATCCGGGCGGCGGCGGCGGTGGCGCTCGTCGCCTCGGTGCTGGTGCTGTCGGGGGCGCTCGCCGCCGGCAACCGCAACCGCATCCACGACGCCGTCGTCTTGAAGACGCTGGGCGCGACACGGGCGACGCTGATCCTGGCCTTCACGACGGAATACATGCTGCTGGGCCTCGCCACCGCCGTCTTCGCCATCGCCGCCGGGGCGCTGGCCGCCTGGTTCGTGGTCTCATCGATCATGCAGTTGCCCTACCACTTCGATCCGGTGGTGGCGCTCACGACGCTCGTCGTCTCGCTGGTCCTCACCGTCGGCTTCGGCCTGCTCGGCACCTGGCGGGTGCTCGGGCAGAAGGCAGCGCCCGTGCTGCGGAGTCTCTGATCCTCGCCGGAAGGGGCTCAGGCGCCGGGATGACGGAGATTTAATCCCGCCCGGCGCCTTCAACCGAGGTCGAAGCCGGTCATGGCCTTGTGCCGCGGCGCGGCAATCCGCATATTAACGTCAGGCATGCTGGACCCCGACAGCGGCGCCTCGATCGCGCCACGGCGCTGGATCGACACCGGACGGGGAGGGCAGAAGAGGGAAGCTAACGATGGCTGACAAATGGAATCAGGGCGCGCGCAGCGTCCCGCTGGCCGGGTCCACGGTTGACGTCACGATCGACCAGGGCCTGCGCTCCTACATGATCAAGGTCTACAATCTGATGGCGGGTGGTCTCGCCATTACCGGCATCGCGGCCTACGTGATGTTCACGATGTCCGTGGTGACGAACGCCAACGGCGACATCACCGCGCTGACGCCGCTCGGCCAGACGGTGTTCGGATCGCCGCTGAAGTGGGTGCTGATGTTCGCGCCGCTGGCGATGGTGATGTTCCTGTCGTTCCGCGTGCACAAGATGAGCGTCGCGGCGGCGCAGGCGACCTTCTGGGGCTATGCGGCGCTCGTCGGCCTGTCGCTGTCGACGATCTTCATGGTCTACACGCAGCAGTCGATCGTGCAGGTGTTCTTCGTCACTGCCGCCTCCTTCGGCGCGCTGTCGCTCTTCGGCTACACGACGAAGCGTGACCTCTCGGCCTGGGGCTCGTTCCTGTTCATGGGCGTGATCGGCATCATCATCGCCTCGGTGGTGAACATCTTCCTCGCCTCCAGCGCGCTCGCCTTCGCCATCTCGGCGATCGGCGTGCTGGTCTTCGCCGGCCTCACCGCCTACGACACGCAGCAGATCAAGGAAATGTACTACGAGGGCGACGGCTCGGCGGTCATGGGCCGCAAGGCGATCATGGGCGCGCTGCGCCTCTACCTCGACTTCATCAACATGTTCATGTTCCTGCTGCAGCTCTTCGGCTCGCGCCGCTAAGCCAGCGAGATCGGAACGACAGAAAGGGCGGCCCTCGGGTCGCCCTTTTCTTTTGCGCGCGGGTTTGCGATGGGAAGGACGCGGATCAGCCAGAACTGGAACAGCGATGAGTGCCTTTGTCCTGCGTGAGGCGGTTCTCGCCGACGTGCCGCGGCTTGCCGAGATCTACGGCCACGCCGTCCTGAACGGAACCGCGACCTTCGAGCTGGTGCCGCCGGACGAGGCGGAGATGCAGGCGCGCTTCGAGACCCTGAAGGCGCAGGGCTATCCCTACATCGTCGCCGCCGACCGCCACGACCGCGTCATCGGCTATGCCTATGCCGGCCCCTTCCGGGCCCGGCCGGCCTATCGCTGGTCCGTCGAGGATTCCGTCTACATCGCCCCGGAAGCCTACGGCCGCGGCGCCGGCAGCGCGCTGCTCGAACGCCTCCTGGAGCTCTGCGAGGAGGGCGGCTTTCGCCAGATGATCGCGGTGATCGGCGGTTCCGACCATGCGCCTTCGATCCGGCTGCACGAGCGGGCCGGGTTTCGCACCATCGGCATCTTCCACGGCTCGGGCTTCAAGTTCGGCCGCTGGATCGACACCGTCTTCATGCAGATCCCGATCGGCGACGGCCGCATGAGCCTGCCCGACGAGACCCACCCGCCCGGGTTGATCAAGGGCTGAGGTTTTTCGGCGGGCCGAAGGGCTGGTTCAAGCGGCCTCTGCCGGCCGACCGTCTGCTGTCGCATCCACGTCCCCGGGCTGGAGAAGCCGGCGCCGGGGGCCGTGCTCACCGGACCAGCTTCAGAGCCTTGTCAAAAACCTTCATCACCTGGCCGAGATCATGGCCGCGCTTCAGCACGAGGCCGCCGGCGGCCACGACGCTGAAGGCGCCCTGGCGCCGGGCGAGTTTCGGGTTCTTCTCGATGCGAAACAGCGGCATCTCGCTCGTCCGGCGGAAGATCGAGAACACCGCGCGGTCCTTCAACGTGTCGATCGCGTAGTCGCGCCACTCGCCGGCGGCGACCATGCGGCCGTAGACGTTGAGGATCTCGGAGAACTCCCGGCGGTCGAAGCAGACGAGCGGGACGGGCGGGCTTCGGGCGGCGGCGAAGTCGATGAGGGTCGCCGTGGCGGCGTGTTCCGAAGCGAGATCAGCCAAATTCCGTTCCCCTTGCGAGCCTGCGCAAGAGCGCGAGGCGAGCGTTCAGGATGAAGGATCTGCGTCCCTCGATTCCGTCATGGTGCCATGAAAGCCTCTGGTCGGCAAAAGCTTTTGCCTGACGGTGCGCGCGCTGCGTGCGGTTTTTGCGATGTGCCTGACCGCGCGCGAGCCAGCCAGGGCCTGTCCGGCAAGGGCAAAGGCGCCCGTCGGCGGCGATCCCGCGGCCGGTGACCGGGGCGTCAGTCGGCCATCAGAAGTCGATGGCGGCGGCGGCCAGGATCGGCCCGGGCGCGCCGGCCGCGGTGACCGATTGCAGCACCGCCGCGCAGCCGCCCTTGCGGGCTTCCGGTCCCAGGATCGACGCCAGCGGGATGTCCACGGCCAGGGCCTTGCCGTCCCACATGCCGAGAATGCGCCAGTCGCGCACGGCATGGGCGTCGCGGAGCGTCAGCCCCTTGTTCTCGCCCTTGTCGATCACCGTCTCGATCGCTTCGTCGTAGGTGATCAGCATCAGCACCGGCGCGCGGCCACCGATCCTGGCGGGGACGCCATCGGCGCTGATGTGTAGGCGGTCGCCCTGAATGGACAGTTCGACCGAGACCGGCCGCTCGTCGCCAGCCGTCGCCGTCTCCTCGAGCGCGCGGCGGATGTCCGCCTCGCGCGAGCCGACGACGTCGCGCTGGCCGTTGACGACGGCCTGCGGCGTATAGATCGTGCCGCTGCCGAGCGCCTTGGAATAGGCCCGCTGGCGGTCGGTATTGGCGCGGCTGCCGAGCGGATCGCTCCAGCCGATATAGTCCCAGTAGTCGACATGATAGGCCAGCGCGACGATGTCGGGTTCCCGCGCCAGCTTGGCGAGGATGCGGTCGGCCGGCGGACAGGAGGAGCAGCCCTGGCTGGTGAAAAGCTCGACGACGCCCCTGACGTCGCGACTGTTCGACGGATGCTCGTCGGCAGCCACCCGGCCGGCGAGGAGCAAGGCAGCGGCAAGGGCAAGGACGCGGCCAGTAGTCACGTGGGTCGATTTCCGCTTCGAATCCGGGGGCAGGGGCATGGCCGGTCGAATGGGGACCGTCTTGCCGTCTCCACGCAGGGCCATCGTCATCAGCAATCCATAAGGCAGACGCATAACGCGCTTGCTGGCGGCAAACTAGTCGCGGAAGCGTGCACTCACCACTCAATTGCGGGTGAGGGCGGGCCGCGGGGCCGCACCCGAAACGTGATCGGCCGACCCTGTCCTTGCCAAGAAAAAAACCGCCGGCACGGGTGCCGGCGGTCGGAGCCTTTATCCTGGCGACGGCCTGGCGACCCTTAGGCGGCGAGGCGGCGCAGGACGTATTGCAGGATTCCGCCGTGGCGGAAGTATTCGAGCTCGTCGAGCGTATCGATGCGGCAGAGCAGCGGCACCATGGTCACCGTGCCGTCGGCCCGCTCGATCTTCGCCTCCATCTTCTGGCGCGGCTGGATCGTCGTCAGGCCCTCGATGGTGACGATCTCGTCGCCCTTGAGGCCCAGCGTCTGCCAGGACGTGCCTTCCTCGAACAGGAAGGGCACGACGCCCATGCCGACGAGGTTGGAGCGGTGGATGCGCTCGAAGGACTGGGCGATCACAGCCCGGACGCCGAGGAGCACGGTGCCCTTGGCCGCCCAATCGCGCGACGAGCCGGTGCCGTATTCCTTGCCGGCGAACACGACGAGCGGCACGGTCTCCGCCTGGTACTTCATCGCCGCGTCGTAGATCGGCATCACCTCGCCACCCGGGAAGTGCTTGGTCATGCCGCCCTCGATGCCGTCCAGCATCTGGTTCTTGATGCGGATGTTGGCAAACGTGCCGCGCATCATCACCTGGTGGTTGCCGCGGCGGGCGCCGTAGGAGTTGAAGTCGACCGGGCGGACCTGATGGCTGACGAGATAGTCGCCGGCCGGGCCGTTCGCCTTGATCGAGCCCGCCGGCGAGATGTGGTCGGTGGTGATCGAATCGAGGAGCAGCGCCAGGACGCGGGCGCCGTGGATGTCTTCCACCGGCACCGGATCCATGGTCATGCCCTCGAAGTAGGGCGGGTTCTGGACATAGGTCGAGCGATCGTCCCAGTCATAGGTCAGGCCGCCGGAGACCTCGATCTTCTGCCAGTGCTCGTCACCCTTGAACACGTCGGAATAGCGCTCGACGAAGAGGTCGCGCGTCACCGTCTTGCGGACGATCTCGGCGATCTCCTGCGTCGTCGGCCAGATATCCTTCAGGAAGACGTCGTTGCCGTTCTGGTCCTTGCCGAGCGCATCCTTGGTGATGTCGACGAAGAGCGAGCCGGCGATGGCATAGGCGACGACCAGCGGCGGCGAGGCCAGCCAGTTGGCGCGCACGTCCGGATTGACGCGGCCCTCGAAGTTGCGGTTGCCCGAGAGCACCGAGCAGGCGACGAGATCGTTCTTGGCGATCGCCTCGGAAATCGCTTCCGGCAGCGGGCCGGAATTGCCGATGCAGGTGGTGCAGCCGTAGCCGACGAGGTTGAACCCCATCGCGTCGAGGTCCTTCTGCAGGTCGGCCTTTTCCAGATATTCGGTGACGATCTGCGATCCCGGGGCGAGCGAGGTCTTCACCCAGGGCTTCACCTTGAGACCGAGCGCATGCGCCTTGCGGGCGACGAGGCCGGCGGCGACGAGGACATTCGGGTTCGAGGTGTTGGTGCAGGAGGTGATCGCGGCGATCACCACGTCGCCATCGGCGATGCCGTGCTCGGCACCCTCGACGGCGTAGCGCGTCACGGCCGGGCCCTCGAAGGCGCCGGTTGCGCCCTCGGAGACGAAGCGGGCCTCGTCCGTCGACGGCGCCTTGGCGCGGTTGCCCTGGAGCTCCGGCAAAGCGGCGGCGAAGGCGGTCGAGACGTCGGTCAGGGCGACGCGGTCCTGCGGGCGCTTCGGGCCGGCGAGCGAGGGAACGACCGTCGACAGGTCGAGCGACAGCGTGTCGGTGAAGACCGGGTCCGTGCTCGTCTCGTCGCGGTACATGCCCTGCGCGCGCGAATAGGCCTCGACGAGGGCGACGCGCTGCTTGTCGCGGCCGGTGGCCTCGAGATAGCTGATCGTGTCCTTGTCGACCGGGAAGAAGCCGCAGGTGGCGCCGTATTCCGGTGCCATGTTGGCGATCGTCGCCTGGTCCTCGAGGGTGAGGTTCGACAGGCCCGGGCCATAGAACTCGACGAACTTGCCGACGACGCCCTTCTTGCGCAGCATTTGCGTGACGGTGAGGACGAGATCGGTCGCGGTCGTGCCTTCGGGCAGCTTGCCCTCGACGCGGAAGCCGATGACTTCCGGGATCAGCATGGAAACCGGCTGGCCCAGCATGGCCGCTTCCGCCTCGATGCCGCCGACGCCCCAGCCGAGGACCGACAGGCCGTTGACCATGGTGGTGTGGGAATCGGTGCCGACGAGGGTGTCGGGATAGGCGATCGTCTCGCCGTTCTCTTCCTTCGTCCAGACCGTCTGCGCGAGATACTCCAAATTCACCTGATGGCAAATTCCGGTGCCGGGCGGCACGACGCGGAAATTCTCGAAGGCTTCCGAGCCCCAGCGCAGGAAGGTGTAGCGCTCGCCGTTGCGGCCGTATTCGGCGTCGACGTTCTTCTTGAAGGAATCGGCCTGGCCGAAGAAGTCGACCATGACCGAGTGGTCGATGACGAGGTCGACGGGCACGAGCGGGTTGATCTTGGTCGGATCGGCGCCGAGCTGGCGGGTGGCGTCGCGCATGGCGGCGAGATCGACGACGGCGGGAACGCCGGTGAAGTCCTGCATCAGGACGCGGGCCGGGCGGTAGGCGATCTCATGGCCGGCGGTGCCGCGATCCTCGACCCAGTTGGCGACGGCGCGGATGTCGTCGGCCTTGACCGTGCGGCCGTCCTCGTTGCGCAGCAGGTTCTCGAGGATGACCTTCATCGAGAAGGGCAGGCGCGAGGCGCCGGCCAGGCCATTGCGCTCGGCTTCCTGCAGGTCGAAATAGACATAGGGCTTGCCGTCGACGTCGAGCGTCTTGCGGCATTTGAAGCTGTCTGGATGAGACACGGCGTCTGTTCCTTCTCGAACTGAATGATTGTCCGAAAGGCGAACGCCTGCGGCGCGCGGAAAAGCGCCGAAAGTGCGGGTACGACCATTTCCGCCTGTCCGCCCCGAAGCCCGTCCGCAAGGGGAGGGCGAATTCGTTTCGGCACTGAAACTCCACCCCGGCCGCTGGTGTGGTTGCCGCCCTTATAGGCAAGTTTGTAACGGCTATAAAGGGCGAACCGGCAGGATTTCGCGAATATCGCCGCGCTGCGAAAAGCCTCGCGCAAGACCGCCGCCGCGGGTGTGGCGGGCTTGCACCGGATGCTGCGCCGGACCGCCGCGCGGCGTCCCGCGGCAGGCCGCTTGCCGGCAGCCAGGCTTTGCGGCAAAGCAGCGGGATGATCCTGTTGTCGCTCTCCACGCTGCCTCTGCCGAAGCGGGCTTCGTCCCCCGTCGCCGGCCGATGAGGATCGTCGTGCGGGAACTCTGCGCGTCCCGCGGCGGCAGCGTCATCGCCGGGCCGCTGGACTTCGCGCTTTCGGGCGGCGAGGCGCTCGTCGTCACCGGCGAGAACGGCGCCGGCAAGTCGACCCTCTTGCGCACGCTCGCCGGCCTGCTGCCGCCGGGGGGCGGCGCGCTCGAGATCGAGGGTTTCCTGGCCGCCGACGGCGAGCCGGCGCGGCATCTCGGCGACATCGCGCATTATCTCGGCCACCGCCAGGCGATGAAGCCGGCCGAGAGCGTCGGCGGCGGCCTCGGCTTCTGGCGCGATTTTTTCGGCACCCCCGGCCTTGCCATCGAGGCGGCGCTCGCCGCCGTCGGCCTGCCCGGCGTGGCAGGGCTGCCCTTCGGCTACCTCTCCGCCGGCCAGCAGCGCCGCGCCGCGATCGCGCGGCTGCTCGTCGCCCAGCGCTCGGTGTGGATCCTCGACGAGCCGACGGCGGCGCTCGACCAGGGCTCGCAGGCGATGTTCGCCCGGCTTCTCGCCGCGCATCTGGAAACCGGCGGCATCGTCGTCGCCGCGACGCACCAGCCGCTGGGGCTCGCCGCGCGGGAACTGCGGCTGGAGCGCCGGGGCGACGCTTCGTCGCCGCAGGGTGCCCTGTCGCTCGATGCGGCCGATCGGCTCGCGGCGGAGGGCTGGCTGTGATCGCGGTGTTCCGCCGCGATCTCAGGCTCGCCTTTGCCGGCGGCGGCGGGGCGATGACCGGGGTGATCTTCTTCCTCGCGGTCGTGGCGACCATGCCCTTCGGCCTCGGGCCGGATCTCAACCTCTTGTCGCGCATCGGCCCGGCGATCCTGTGGATCGGCGCGCTGCTATCGGCGCTGCTCACCCTCGACCGGCTGTTCCAGGCGGACCGGGACGACGGCACGCTCGACCTTCTCGTCATGGGCGACACGCCGCTGCCGCTGGTGGTGCTGGCGAAATGCCTTGCGCACTGGGCCGCGAGTTCCTTGCCGCTGGTTCTGGCGACGCCCGTCCTCGGCCTGTTCCTGGCGCAGGAGCCGTTGGCCTCCGGCGCGGTGATGCTGACGCTGCTGGTGGGAACGCCGGCGATCACCTTCATCGGCGCCGTCGGCGCGGCGGTCGCCATCGCTCTGCCGCGCGGCGGCCTGCTCGTTTCGGTGCTCGTCCTGCCGCTCGCCATCCCCGTCCTGATCTTCGGCGTCTCGGCGAGCTATGGCGCGGTCAACGCCAACGATCCCTTCCTGTCGCCGCTGATGATTCTCGGCGCCCTCACTCTGTTCTTCGCCGTGCTGGGGCCGATCGCCGCGGCGGCGGCGCTGAAAAACGCCGGCGACTGAGCCGCTGCGGGCATCGGTCGCGACGATGACGAAGAAGTCTATTTGCTCAAGGTTTCCACACCTTCTAAAGTAGCTGATATGACCGATCTCTCCGCCACCCCCGGCCGTTTCGCCATCCTCGCCAATCCGACGCGCTTCCTGCAGATCTCGGGGGCCGTCCAGCCATGGCTCTACGGCCTCGCGGCAACGGCGCTCGCCGTCGGCATCGGGCTCGGGCTGACGGCGCCCGAGGACTACCAGCATGGCTCGACCGTCAGGATCATGTTCATCCACGTGCCCTTCGCCTGGATCTCGATGATGGCCTGGACGGTGATGTCCGCCTCGGCGCTCGGCACGCTGGTCTGGCGCCACCCGCTGGCCGACGTCGCGGTGAAGGCGGCGGCGCCCGTCGGCGCGGTGTTCACGGCGCTGGCGCTCGTCACCGGCTCGATCTGGGGCCGGCCGATGTGGGGCACCTGGTGGGTCTGGGACGCGCGGCTGACCTCGGTCTTCATCCTGTTCCTGATGTATCTCGGCCTGATCGCGCTGACGCGCGCGCTCGACGATCCCGGCCGCTCGGCCAAGGCGGCGGCGATCCTCGTCCTCGTCGGCTTCGTCAACATCCCGATCATCAAGTTCTCGGTCGACTGGTGGAACACGCTGCACCAGCCGGCGAGCGTGATGCGCGCCGGCGGGCCGTCGATGCCGGCCGCCTATCTCGTGCCGCTGCTGGTCTCGGCCGTCGGGTTCACGCTGCTGTTCTTCGCCTTGCACCTGACGGCAATGCGCACGGAGATCCTGCGCCGGCGGGTGCGGGCGCTGACCAAACTGTCGCTGCGCGCGACCGACGCCTGAGCGGCGACCCCGCGGAGAGCCCTTTCATGCCAAACGACTATTTCGGCTTCATCCTCGCCGCCTATGCCGCCTCCGCGCTGGCGCTGGGCGGCCTCGGCCTCTGGATTTTTCTCGACGCCCGCGGGCGCCGGGCGGAGCTCGCGGCGCTGGAAGCGAGCGGCGTGCGCCGGCGCTCGGCGCGGGAGGGCGGCGCGTGAGCGTGGACACCCCGACGACCAAGCGAAAGCCGTCGCTCTTCGTCCTGCTGCCGCTGCTGCTTTTCGTCGCGATGGCCGGCGTCTTCCTCTACCAGCTGGTATCGGGACACGACCCGCAGGAACTGCCCTCGGCGCTGATCGGCAATCCGGCGCCGCCGACGAACCTGCCGCCGGTGGAGGGCATCCTCGCGGCCGACGGCACGCCGGTGCCGGGCCTCGACCTGGCGCAAAGCGACGGGCGGCCGGTGCTGGTCAATGTCTTCGCCTCCTGGTGCGTGCCCTGCCGGCAGGAGCATCCGGTGCTGATGGACCTCGCCAAGGATTCCCGCTTCCGTCTCGTCGGCATCAACTACAAGGACGAGCCGAAGAACGCGCAACGATTCCTCGACGGGCTCGGCAATCCCTATGCCGCGATCGGCAGCGACCTCTCCGGCCGCGCCGGCATCGACTGGGGCGTCTACGGCGTGCCCGAGACTTTTCTCGTCTCGCCGTCGGGCACGATCGTCTGGAAGCAGACCGGGCCTTTCTCACCGGAGGACGTCACGCGCAAGCTCGAGCCGGCGCTGGCAAAGCTGCTGGCGGCGGGGGGCTGAGGGGAAGCCTTCACTCCTGTCGGGCGTTTGCTATGATCGGCCGTCATTGAAGGAGGGCTTCATGGGAGCAATGCAGACCAAGCTCGGACCTCATTTCGAGAGCTTCATCGATCGGCAGACGGCATCCGGCCGATACAAGGACACGGCCGAGGTCCTCGAAGCAGCGTTGCGCCTTCTCGAGCGGGAGGAAATGAAGCTCGAATGGCTGCGGGGAGAGATCGCCAAGGGTGAGGCGAGCGGCGATCCTCAGCCTTTCGACATCGACGAGTTTCTGGCGGAAATGCACCGGGAGTCGGACGAAGTGGATTGAGCCCGATCGAGTTCCTGCCCGCGGCGCGGCGGGATCTTGCCGGCATCTTCGTGTTCACGACGGATCATTTCGGCCGCCGTCAGGCCGATCAATACGTCTCGCTCATCGCCGAAAGATGCACCGACTTGGCTCGGAGACACCGGCGGCCTCGAAACGAGGACGCCATCCGGCCGGGCCTATTTTCGTATCGGATCAAAGCCCATCGGGCATCTTGCCTTCGCGGGCCGGACGGGCATTTGATCGTCGTCCGCATCCTGCACGAAGCCATGGATTTCGAGGATCATCTGTAAGCCGATGAGCGAACCCGCCTTCACCCTCCGCACCCCCGACGACGACTCGCTCCCGCGCAAGATCTGCGACGCCTGCGGCTTCGTCGCCTACGAGAACCCCAAGATCGTCGTAGGCTCCGTCGTCCGGGACGCGGGAAAGATCCTGCTCTGCCGCCGCGCGATCGAGCCGCGGCGGGGGTTCTGGACGATCCCGGCCGGCTACATGGAGCTGAACGAGACGCCCGAGGAGGGCGCGACGCGCGAGGCCCGCGAGGAAGCCAATGCGGCGTTGTCGATCGAGCGGCTCCTCGCCGTCTACGCCGTGCCGCGGATCAGCCAGGTCCAGCTGATCTACCGGGCAAGCCTCTCGCAGCCCGGTATCGCCGCCGGCCCGGAAAGCCTGGACGTCGGCTTCTTCGACTTTGCCGACATTCCCTGGGATGAGCTCGCCTTTCCCTCGGTGCACTGGGCGCTTCGGCACGATGCCGAGGCGGAAGCCGGCGCGCCGCCGGTGCCCTTCGGCAATCCGGCGGGGTCCACCGGCGACCGCATGCCCGATGGCCGGCTGCTGCCGACGGACGAATTCTAGCCCCTTATCGCGACCTGCGAACGCCCCCGTTCAGATCCCGCCGACAGTGCGGGCTTCCATCGTCGTGGCCGTCCCGAGAATACGGGCGGCCAGGCGATATCGCCCGCCGGTCCCCCGGATTGAACCCACGTCGACAATTGACTTCTGCCGCCTGTACGGCATTATTTCCAAGGGGATGGACACATGTCGCCTCGTTCTGACTGCCGGGCGCCGAGCGACCTGCATCAAGAATGCCGACAGAACCTGGAATTTTGAATTCGCCATAGTCGATACGCCAGCATCATCTCTGATGGCTGGGTGATTTTGACGTATCGGCCTGTTCGCATGCGATTTTCATCGCTCCATGCGAAGTCATCAATGCGCAGAGAAGCATCCGTGAAATAACAAAACCGTTCACCGTTTTGCGGAGTGGCAAAGATGGCGGCTGTTCGAATCCGAAAAGCAGGCGGCGTTGCGACGATTGGGCCGTCGGGTCTCTTGCTCCTGGCAAGCTTCGGGCCGGCAACGGCAATCGGGGATTTTGGGCCCGATACCTGCGCAGAGGGCTTTGTCTGGCGCGAGGCGGGCCCGAACGATCACGTCTGCGTCAGTCCTGAAACCCGCGACCAGGCCCGCCGCGACAATGCGGAGGCCGCCAGCCGCGTTCAACCCGGCGGCGGAGCTTGGGGTCCAGACACCTGCAAGCAGGGCTATGTATGGCGAGAGGCCTTCGGTCCTGCCGATCATGTCTGCGTCGCCGTGGAGACGCGCACCACCGCCCGCAACGACAACCGACAAGCGGGCGAGAGAAAGAAGTATCCCATCTGTCAGACATATGCGCGCGACGCGATCCAGACGGCGGCCGCGGCGGTCACGTTCAACTGCATGTTCAGCGGGCCGCGGTGGGATGCCACCTATGATCAGCATTTCCACTGGTGCCTGGACAATGGCAACCGTGCCATCAGCCGGGAGATCCAGGGCCGCGGCACGGAGCTGGTCATGTGCCAGCAGAACTACACGGTCAGGTAACGCCGAGCGGGCCGGCGGCATGTCGCCCGCCAAGGTCGGGCCCATGCCGCCGCAGCCGAGAAGGTCCCGGCTGAACTCCGGATCCTCGGCGGCCCGCGCGGCATGGGCGGCGCGCGCATACCCATCTCGTGCGAACTTTGGCGGTTTTAGGCGGCCAAAGCGTCGGCGCTGCGCCGCACCTCCGCCGTCAGCGCGGCAGGCAGCTGCAGACGCGCCGCCAGCATGTCGAGATAGGCCCGCTCCGCCGGGTGGTCCGGGTCGATGGCGAGGACCGAGGCGGTATAGACCTCGATCGCCGCTTCCGGCGTCTTGGCGGCCTCGACGAGGTCGTCGATCGACATCGGCCGGCGCATCTCGTCGATGACGAACCCCTTGGCCTCGGCGTCGAGCCCGAGATCGTCGATGCGGCCGAAGATCGCCTCCTGCTCGCCGGCGTCGATATAGCCGTCGGCCTTGGCCGCGGCGATCATCGCCGAGAGCATCAGGCGCGCGCGGTCGGACTCCTGGCCGCCCGGCAGAAAGGCTGTGCCGGCCGGCTCCGGCAGTTCGCCGGCCGTGCTCGGCGCCGGCAGTGCCGGCAAGGGCGCCGCGCCGGGCAGGGCGGTGGCGCCCTGGCTCGCCTGATAGTTCTGGTAGGCCTTGTAGGCGAGGCCGGCGACGAGCGCGGCGCCGCCGAGCTTCAGCGCCGTGCCACCCATCTTGCCGACGCCCTTGCCGCGGAAGAGCTGCGAGGCCAGTCCGCCGGCGAGACCGCCCGACAGCGCAGAGCTGCCATGGGTGCGGATCAGGTTGCCGACCGTATCCTGCAAGGAGCCGCCTTGCGGCCGTCCCTGTCCGAAGGGCGATTGGCCGCCGCCGAGCGGCGACTGGGTGCCGAGGAACTGGCCGAGAAGCTTCTGTACGTCGAGCATGGTTGTCCTTGCCGTTGATGTCACTGCAAGGGATATCGAAACGCCGATGCTCCGGCGCAATGCGGCGGCGACGTCTTTCTGGCGCCTTTCGAGGCCGATCGCGGGAAAACCGTGCGGGGCCTCAGCCTTGCGCTGCCGCCGCCCGCCGCACCTCGGCCGTCAGGGCGGCGGGAAGCCCGAGGCGGATGGCCAACCGGGCGAGATAGGCCTGCTCGGCCGGATGGTCGGGATCGATGGCCAAGACCGAGGCGGTGTAGATCTGCAGCGCCGCCTCCGGCGTCGTCGCGCCGGCGACGAGCTCGTCGATGGTCTGCGGCTTCTGCATTTCCCGGCGCACGAACTGCCGCTCTTCGGGATCCAGATCGAGGCTCTCGAGCCGGCCGAGGATCTCCTTCTCCTCGCCGGCGTCGATATAGCCGTCGGCCTTGACCGCCGCGATCATCGCCGAGAGCAGGAGACAGGCCCAGGCGTCGTCCGTGCTGTCCGGGCTGTGCACGCTGAACTGCCCTGCCGGCGCGGCGAAGGGTGCGGGCCCGGCAGCCCGCGACGGCTCGGCCGGGCTTGCCTTGGGGGCCAGGCCCGCAGAGTCCGCGCCCTCGGCGGACGGGCGCGACCCCTCCGGCGTGCTTAGGTAGTTCTGGTAGGCGGTGTAGGCGAAGCTGGCGATCAGGGCGACGCCCCCGGTCTGCAGCGCGGCTGTGCCGGCGCTGCCGAGATTGCGGCCGCGAAAGAGACGCGATGCCAGCCCACCCGCCAGGCCGCCGGCCAGCGCCGCCGCCGCGGGATTGCGCAGGAACGCGTCCAGCGACGCCTCGATCGAAGCGGCGGGCGCGCCATCGTCCGGAGTTGTGCCTGGGGCGGCGGCGCCAAGGAACTGGCCGAGAAGCTTCTGGACGTCGAACATGGATCGGCCTGCTGGCGGAAGGGAAAGCACGGTCGCGGCGATGGGCGTCCGACGAAGGTCTGTTACTTCTTGGGTTCGGTGTCGCCGAACAGCGACTCCGTCGCATGGCGCTGCAGCAGCGGGATCTGGCACAGCATGAAGACCATGGTGATCGGCATCGTCGCCCAGACCTTGAAGCCGGCCCAGAAATCGGTCGAGAAATTGCGCCAGACGATCTCATTCACCGCGGCCATCACCAGGAAGAACAGGCCCCAGCGCATGGTCAGCTTGCGCCAGCCGGCATCGTCGAGCTTGAAGGCCTGGTTGAAGACGTAGCCGAGCAGCGAGCGGCCGAACAGCAGGCCCCCCAGCAGGATGGCGCCGAACAGCGCGTTGACGATGGTCGGCTTCATCTTGATGAAGGTCTCGTTCTGCAGCCAGATCGTCAGCGTGCCGAAGACGATGACGAAGAAGCCGGAGACCAGCGGCATCACCGGCAGCGTGCGCGTCAGCGCCCAGGATACCGACAGCGCCACGACGGTCGCCACCATGAAGAGGCCGGTCGCGATGAACAGCGGCCCGCCCAGTTCGGCGAGCGCTGGAAAGCGCTCCGCCAGCCAGGGCCCGCGCGAATTGGCGAAGAAGAACACCACCAGCGGCCCGAGCTCCAGCGCGAACTTCAGCATCGGGTTGATCTTGTTTTCCTCGGGGGCGTTGGGCCCGCCCTCGATCAGATGGTGTTCGGCCATGGTGTTTCCTTTCGCCGCTGCGCTAGCGGCCGAAGTCGACGGATATGGGGCAATACCCCCGCGGGCCGGGAATTGCGAGCGTGTGTAGCGATGTGTATAAACAACCGATATCAGCGATGGGATGGCTCGTGGACAGTCGCATCATCCTGTCGAAGCTTCTCACCGACGGCTGGGTCGAGGTTGCCCGGGCCGGTAGTCATCTGCAGATGAAGCATCCCGCCAAGCCCGGGCGGGTGACGCTGCCCCATCCCCGGAGGGACATCCCGATCGGAACGGTGAAGAGCATCGAGAAGCAGTCGGGGCTGAAGCTGAAGTGAGATCCATGCCGAACTACATCGCCATTATCCATAAGGATACCGACAGCGAATTCGGCGTGTCCTTTCCGGACTTTCCCGGCTGCATTTCGGCGGGCCGCGACCTCGACGACGCGCGGGCCATGGCCGGGGAGGCGCTGGCGCTGCACCTGGCCGGGATGGAGGCGGACGGCGATCCCATCCCGGAGCCGTCCTCGCTGGAAGCGGTAATGGCAGATCCCGACAACCGCGATGGCGTTGCGATCCTCGTCGCCGTACCGGAACGAACCCGAAAGACCGTTCGGGTCAACGTTACCTTCCCCGTGGACGCGCTTCGGGCGATCGACAGGGCTGCCGAGCAGCGCGGGCTGACGCGATCCGGTTTCCTCCTGGAATCGGCGAGATCGGCCATCGGTCAGAAGGGTATCAAGCGGTCTGCCGGATGAGGACGCAAGCCCGATCCTTCACGCCGTCTGGCCGGCGATCGCCATGGCAAACTCGCGCGCCTTGAACGGCTCGAGGTCGTCGATGCCCTCGCCGACGCCGATGAAGTAGACGGGCAGGCGGTATTTCGCGGCGATGGCGACGAGAATGCCGCCGCGCGCGGTGCCGTCGAGCTTGGTCATCACCAGACCGTTGACGCCGGCGACGTTGCGAAAGATCTCGACCTGGGAGAGGGCGTTCTGGCCGGTCGTGGCGTCCAGCGTCTGCAGCACCGTATGCGGCGCGTCCGGCTCGCGCCGCTGCAGCACGCGGACGATCTTCTCCAGCTCGGCCATCAGCTCGGTGCGGTTCTGCAGCCGGCCGGCGGTGTCGATGATGAGGACGTCGGAGCCGTTGGCCACGGCCGCGTCATAGGCCTCGAAGGCCAGGCCCGCGGCGTCCGCGCCGATCGCTTTGGCGATCACTTCCGAGCCCGTGCGTTCGCCCCAGATCTTCAGCTGTTCCACGGCCGCGGCACGAAACGTGTCGCCGGCGCAAAGCGTGACCTTCAGGCCGCCGCGCGTCAGCTTGGCCGCGAGCTTGCCGATGGTGGTGGTCTTGCCGGTGCCGTTGACGCCGACGACGAGGATGACGTGCGGCTTCTTCTCCAGGTCGAGCTCCAAGGGCACAGCGACGGGGCGGAGCGTCGCCTCGACCTCGTCGGCGAGGATGGCGCGCACCTCGCTGCCCGTGATCTCCTTGCCGAACCGGCCTTCCGACAGGCGGTCGGTGATGCGCAGGGCCGTCTCGACGCCGAGGTCCGCCTGGATCAGCACGTCCTCGAATTCCTGCAGCGTCGCCTCGTCGAGCCGGCGCTTGGTGAAGAGAGCGGTGATCTGGCCGGAAAGCTGGCCGGACGAGCGCGCCAGCCCTTCGCGCAGCCGCTCCAGCCAGGGTTTTGGCGCGGCCGGCGCGGCGGGAGCGGGGGCGGCGACCTGGCGCAGGCGCCAGCCGGCGTCGGCGCTGCTGGGGGCGGCCGAGGCCGTGGCGGCGGCGATGCCGGCGGCGGCGACCGAGGCGACTGCGTCGGATGGCGAGCCTGCCTCGTCGGCGGGCTCGTCGTCGACGGGCGCCTCGAGCCAGGAGAAATCGGCCGGCTCTTCTGGCAGGGGGGCTTCCGGATCGAGGAAGGAGAAGTCCGGCTCGTCCTCGGCTTCTGCCACGGCGTCGCCGGACAGCGTCGCCGGCAGGGGCAGGCTGTCTTCCCCCGGCACTTCGTGCAGAACCGGCGCCGGCGACCCGTCGGATGCGGTCTCGACAGGAACCGTCCGTTCCGGGACGTCTTCCACGGGCCCATCGGCCTCGAGCCAGGAAAAGTCGGTCTCCGGCTCGGGCGCGTCGGGATCGAGCCATTCGGGCGTGTCCGCGACGACCAGCGCGGGCTCCGGCAGCTCCGCCGGCTCCGGCAGGTCCTCGGCCCCTGGGGCCAAGGCGTGTTCGGCCGCCGTGTGGTCGGCGTGCGATGCGCGCTCGTCCATCGGCGCCACCGGCGCGGCGGCAGGATCGGCGGCGACCGGAAGGGCCGGTACTGTCGCCGCGGATTCCCCGGCAGTCGCGCCAACGTCGGGCGCCGGCCGTTCAACAGCCGGCGCCTCGGCCGTTGGCAGGAGCGTCTCGGACGGAAGCATCTCCGCGGGCGCCGGGCTCGTGTCCTCGGCCGCGCCGAAGGAGAAGACGCGCCGGAAGAAGCCTTTTTTCTCAGACATGGACGAAGGTTTCCTGTTCCGCGGCGTTGATGGGGCCCTGCATTGCAGGCGAACGCACCAGCGTCCACCCCCGTTGCGCCGGTTGGCTCACGCTGCTTGCGCCGCGATGGGGCGTGTGGTGAGCCGCGTGCCGTCGTGTCCGGTGATGATAGTGCGCACCAGCGTGCCGGGCAGGCCCGTGTCGATATGGCAGGGCGTGAAGTCGGCGAGGCGCCCGCGCTGGCCACGCTCGACCAGCACTTCCTCGGTCGTGCCGAGCTTGGCGCCGAGATGCCGGGCGAGCGCCGCCGCGCCCTTTTCCCGCAGCCGCGCGGCCCGCTCCGCCACCACCGTCGGCGGCAGAAGCGGCATGCGCGCCGCCGGCGTGCCGTCGCGCGGCGAGAAGGGAAAGACGTGGAGGAAGCTGAGGCCGCAATCCTCGACCAGCGCCAGCGAGTTCTCGAACATCGCCTCGGTCTCGGTCGGAAAACCGGCGATGATGTCGGCGCCGAAGGCAATGTCGGGCCGCGCCGCGCGGATCGACGCGCAGAAGTCGGTGGCGTCCTGGCGACTGTGGCGGCGCTTCATGCGCTTCAAGATCATGTCGTCGCCGGCCTGCAGCGAGAGGTGGAGATAGGGCATCAGTCGGCGTTCCCCGCCGATCGCCTCGACCAGCGCGTCGTCCGCCTCGACGCTGTCGATCGAGGAGAGGCGCAGGCGCGGCAGGTCCGGCACATGGCGCAGGATCGCCTGGACGAGGGTGCCGAGTTTCGGCGTGCCCGGTAGGTCGGCGCCGTAGCCGGTCAGGTCGACGCCGGACAGAACGATCTCGGCGGCGCCATTGCCGACGAGGCGCCTGACCTGCTCCACCACGGCGCCCATCGGCACCGAGCGCGAGGGGCCGCGGCCATAGGGGATGATGCAGAAGGTGCAGCGGTGGTCGCAGCCGTTCTGCACCTCGACGATCGCCCGCGCGCGTCCCTCGATCGCCTCGACCATGTGCGGCGCGGTCTCGGTGACGCTCATGATGTCGTCGACGCGGATCTTTTCGCTCGCCGACACGCCGAAATCGGGCAGGGCGCGGTAGCTCTTCGCCACCAGCTTTTCCGCATTGCCGAGAACGGCGTCGACTTCGGGCATGGCGGCGAAGGCGGCGGGATCGATTTGCGCGGCGCAGCCGGTGACGAGGATCTGCGCGTCCGGATGGTCGCGGCGGGCGCGGCGCACCGCCTTCTTCGCCTGGCGCACGGCCTCGGCGGTGACCGCGCAGGTGTTCACCAGAATAGCGTCGCGGCCGGTCCCGAGACCGGCTTCCGTCGCCGCCTGGCGCATCACCTCGCCCTCGAAGGTGTTGAGGCGGCAGCCGAAGGAAAGAATGTCGAGGCTCATACGGGGATCACGCGGGCGTCGAAGGATCTGAAGAGGCGGGCGGTCACGCCGCGACCGCGTCCCGCTCGAAGGCGCCGGTCGCGGGATCGAGCCGGCCGGACCACTCCCATTCGGCGGGGCCGGTCATCACGACGCGGTCGTCGTCGCGCCAGTCGATCAGGAGATCGCCGCCCGGCACGGTCACCGTCACCCTGCGGCCGGTCCGCCGCGTGCGGGCGCCGGAAACAGCGGCGGCGCAGGCGGCCGAGCCGCAGGCGCGCGTCAGCCCGACGCCGCGCTCCCAGGTGCGGATGGTCATCGCATCGTCCGCCGTCACCTCAGCGATGGAGATGTTGGCGCGCTCGGGAAACAGCGGGTGGTTCTCGAGGATCGGGCCGAAACGCTCCAGCTCGTAGGACCCGACGTCGCGCGTCACCCAGAAGATCGCGTGCGGATTTCCCATCGAGGCGACGGAGGGCGAGTGCAGCACGGGCGCGTCGATCGGCCCGATCTGCAGCTCGATCGCCCGCGTATCGTGAAACGGCTCGGAGAGCGGGATGTCCTGCCAGCCGAACTTGGGTCTGCCCATGTCGACGGAAATCGTGCCGTCCTCATGCTCTTCCGCAAACAGGATGCCGGCCCGCGTCTCGAAGGTGAAGCTTCTGCGGCCGAGTTCGGCGGCGAGCGCCTGCACGACGCAGCGCATGCCGTTGCCGCAGGCCCCGGCCTCGGTACCGTCGGCATTGACGATGCGCACCAGCGCGTCGGTGTCGGGGGTGACCGGGTCGTGGATCGCCATGATCTGGTCGAAGCGGGTTTCCGCCCGGCCGGCCAGAGCGATCGCGGCCGCCGGCAGGATGCGATCGTCGCGGCCGCGCAGGTCCGCGACGAGGATCTCGTTGCCGAGCCCGTTCATGCGGGCGAAGGGGACGGTCGAGGCGACGGCGTGCGGGGTCATCGGGTTTATATGGCCGACAATGCCCCAAGTTTCCACCCCGGCCGATGTCGCAACTCGCCATCGTCTGTCGTGCCGAGGCCACGCCATCCCGGCCCCTTCCACCTCTTCCCGCATGTGTCGGGCAATCCAGCGGTTCGTCGCCCGTCGGCGATCCCGCTCCGATCGAGGGGTGGGCTCGACCGTGCCGTCATTCCCGTCGCCGCGAACTCCTTGCAGCGGGTGACGGATGAGATGCTAAGTAAGCAGATCATTATGTTCTCCATAACATCCCGACCAACGCTCACGAGGCTGCCGTCTTCTCTCTTTTGGGCTTTCAAGCAAAATTAGGAACTCGGAATTATAAATGAATAGAAATAGTAATTCTGAAAACGTACTGGTTTCTTATTATATTTAGAGATTTCTTTATTTCAGGTGACTTCGGCTCGCTGCTTTCGATGCGCTTCATCCACCAAACTGGCATTCGACCTCCGGCCGGATGCCACCCAATCCCATTCGTCCAAAACAGGATCTAGGATCGTCACATGTCGCAGGCCGGCCTCACCATCGCCAAGAAGACGTCGCTCGCTCTCTCCTCCCTTGCCGTGCTGGTCGCCGGCATCGGGGGTTTCACCTACTGGCAGAACGCCAAGACGGGCGACGCCATGAAGTGGAACAATCACACCTATCAGGTCCTGGAAAAGATCGACGACGTCCGGATCGACCTCGTCAACCAGGAGGCCGCGGTCCGCGGCTATCTGCTGACGGAGGACAAGGCTTTCCTGCCCCGCTATCACGCGAACCAGAAAGCCGGGGACGACGCGCTTCTGGCGATCAAGACGTTGACCTCGGACAACGCCGCGCAACAGCAGCGCGTGGCCGAGCTCCAGGCCACGGTCGAGAGCTGGCACAGCGAGGTGACCGACAAGCAGATCAAGCTGATGGACGAGCCAATGGGCGTCGAGCGCGCCGAGGCGATCGAAACGGCGCGGACCGGCAAGCCCATGCTGGACAGGATGGGCACGCTGCTCCAGGCCATGCGCGACGACGAGGCCGCCCTTCTGGTCGTGCGGAGCGCGGTCGCCAATTCCGCAATGAGCATGTCATCGCTGGCCTCGATCCTCGGCGGCCTGCTCTCCGCCCTCGCAGCGGCGGGAATCGCGGTGTTCATCGCGCGCTCGATCGCCTCGCCGATCCGGGCCATGACGGATGCCATGAAGCGCCTCGCCGACGGCGACAACACGGTGGCGGTGCCTTCGGCGGCTCGCCGCGATGAAATCGGCGCCATGTCCGCGGCGGTCCAGGTGTTCAAGGACGCCGCCATCGCCAAAGAGCGGCTGGAGGCGGATGCCAAGGCTTCGCAGCAAGCGCAGGAGAGCCAGCGCGCCCGGCAGACGGCGCTGGACAATTCCAAGGCGGAGGATCTGCGCAATTTCGTCCATGCGGTTGAGGATGGGTTCAACGGCCTGTCGGACGGCGACCTGACGGTGCGGATGGATCAGGTGGTGGCACCGGAGTTCGAACCGATCCGCGCCAAGTTCAATGAAAGCGTCGGCAAGCTGGAACAGGCGATCGGCAGCGTCGTCACGGGCGTCGCGACGATCCGCACGGGCCTTGCCGAGATCACAGTGGCCTCCAACGACCTCGCCCAGCGCACCGAGCAGCAGGCGGCGAGCCTCGAGGAGACGGTCGCAGCGCTGAGCCAGGTCGCCACCGGCGTCAATCAGACTGCCGAAGGCGCGGCACAGGCGCAGGGCACGGCGATGACGGCGCGCAAGAACGCCGAAAAGGGCGGCGAGATCGTCGCCCGGGCCGTCGCCGCCATGGCCGAGATCGAGCATTCCTCGGAAGAGATCGGCAAGATCATCGGCGTCATCGACGAGATCGCCTTCCAGACCAACCTCCTGGCCCTCAATGCCGGCGTCGAGGCGGCGCGGGCCGGCGAGGCGGGGCGCGGTTTCGCGGTGGTCGCCCAGGAAGTGCGCGGGCTCGCCCAGCGTTCGGCGGAAGCGGCCAAGGAGATCAAGAACCTGATCTCGACCTCGTCGAAACATGTCGGCGAGGGCGTCGAACTGGTCACGGCCTCGGGCAAGTCGCTGGAGGAGATCGTCGTCCAGGTTACCGAGATGACCGACGTCGTCACCGAGATCGCCCGCAGCGCCAAGGAGCAGGCCGTCGGCCTGCGCGAGGTCTCCGCCGCCGCCGACCAGATGGACAAGGTCACGCAGCAGAACGCCGCCATGGTCGAGGAGGCCACCGCCGCCGCGCAGACGCTGTCGGACGAGACGGACACGCTGGCCGGCATGGTCGCCAATTTCCGCACCCATGCCACGACCGTGCGCACCGCTTCCGCCCCGCGTGCCAAGACCCGGCCGCAGGCGACGGCGGCGCCGCAGCGTCGCGGGGCAGTGGTGCAGATGCGCAGCGCCAGCCAGGCCGCGCCGCAGGCGGCCGACGCCGGCTGGGAGGAGTTCTGAACGCCAGGAACGCTCGCGTCAGCCGAATACGGCTGGCCCTGCGACGACAAGGGGATCGCCGGTGGCGGTCCCTTTGTCGTTCAGGCCCTGCGGCATGGCTCTGCTCGTCTGGTCATAAAAGGCGGGGGTTTTCGGTCAATCCAAACTTAAGAAGATCTCACCACACTGTCCTGGAGAATTGCATGGAAGCGCGAGGAGAGAGGTCGTTGCTTCTGGTTTGTTTGCAGTGTTGAATATACTCAACCCGATATTGTATCGAGGATGAGTCGACCATAGGCCTGGAGCGACGATGAGCATTCTGAAGAACGCAAAGATCTCGACCAAGATCATGAGCATGGTGCTTGCCATCAGCGCGGTCGGCGTCGCCCTCAGCGCCTATTCGGCCTGGACGATGTCCTCGATCAATCATCGGTACTCCGAGATCATCAATGTCCGTGCGCCAGCAGTGGTCCAACTCGTGCGCGCCCGCACAGCGCTGGTCGAGTCAGCCTACGACTCCTACAAGATCCTGAGTTACGACGGCTCCTCCTCGGTAGCGAGAGCATCCGCCGACGACTGGAAAGCCCAGATCGACAAGACCGAGGCCAGACTGCAGGAGGCCAAGGCCGTTCTTCCGGATGCGGCGGCGTCGATCGACGAACTTGCCGGGATCGTGCAACTTATCCGTTCCAAGGGAACGCTCGCCATCCAGCGTGGTTTGGCAAACGATAACGAGAGCGCGCGCACCATGCTTGCCGCAATCGACCCGCTCGTCGCCGATTTTGCCGAAAAGAGCAGGGTCATGAACGATAGACTGCTCGCGCAAGGAGACGCGGCCTCGTTCGCGATGTCGGAGTCGGTCGCCTTTTCCAGTACGACGGCGGTCGCGCTGTCGCTTCTTTCTGCCGTTCTCGGCACGGTCGCTGCGCTGATGGTCTCCGCCAAGGGAATCACCGGGCCCCTTTCCCGGCTGCGTGACCGAATGGGCGAGCTGGCCGCGGGGCGGCTCGATGTCGAAATCGACGGACAGGACCGTCGCGACGAGGTTGGCGCCATGGCTTCGGCGGTCCAGGTGTTCAAGGACGCGGCGCTGCAGAACAAGCGTCTGGAAGAGGAGGCGGCCGAGGCGCGCAAGACCCAGAAACTGCAGGGCGACCGGCAGTCGGCGATCGAGAATGCCCGCGCCGAGGACCTGAAGCTCTTCGTCACCGCCGTCGAAATGGGCTTCAACGGCCTGGCCGAAGGCGACCTGACGGTGCGCATGAACCAGGCCGTCGCGGCGGAATTCGAGCCGATCCGGCAGAAGTTCAACGACAGCATCGAGACGCTGGAGTCGACGATCGGTGCCGTGGTCAACGGCGTCGCGACGATCCGCACCGGCCTTGCCGAGATCACGGTGGCCTCCAACGACCTCGCCCAGCGCACCGAGCAGCAGGCGGCGAGCCTCGAGGAGACGGTCGCAGCGCTGAGCCAGGTCGCCACCGGCGTCAACCAGACTGCCGAGGGCGCGGCACAGGCGCAGGGCACGGCGATGACGGCGCGCAAGAACGCCGAAAAGGGCGGCGAGATCGTCGCCCGGGCCGTCGCCGCCATGGCCGAGATCGAGCATTCCTCGGAAGAGATCGGCAAGATCATCGGCGTCATCGACGAGATCGCCTTCCAGACCAACCTCCTGGCGCTCAATGCCGGCGTCGAGGCGGCCAGGGCCGGCGAAGCCGGCCGCGGTTTCGCGGTGGTCGCCCAGGAAGTGCGCGGGCTCGCCCAGCGTTCGGCGGAAGCGGCCAAGGAGATCAAGAACCTGATCTCGACCTCGTCCAAACATGTCGGCGAAGGCGTCGAACTCGTCACCGCGTCGGGCAAGTCGCTGCAGGAGATCGTCGTCCAGGTCACCGAAATGACCGACGTCGTCACCGAGATCGCCCGCAGCGCCAAGGAACAGTCCGTCGGCCTGCGCGAGGTCTCCGCCGCGGCCGACCAGATGGACAAGGTCACGCAGCAGAACGCCGCCATGGTGGAAGAGGCCACCGCCGCCGCGCAGACGCTCTCGGACGAGACGGACACGCTGGCCGGCATGGTCGCGACCTTCCGGACCAGTGCCGGCACCGGACGCGTGCCGGCGGCCTCGAGACCGCGGCCGGCCACCCGCCCAGCCGCGCCCCGCGCCCCCGCCCGCCCCGTGGCGCAAATGCGCACCACGAACCCCGTCGCCCCGCAGGCCGATGCGGCCGGCTGGGAGGAGTTCTAGGCCCTTCGCTGACGCTTGCTTCCGACAGGCGGTCGTCCGGGCCGTCTCCGGGCCGGTAGTCCGGCGTCGATGATCAGACAAAGGCCCGGCGATGGGGACATCGCCGGGCCTTCGGCGTCGCCAGCCTCACGTCTCCCAGTCGGTGCCGATGGCCTCGCGGTCCAGCTTCTTGCCCTCGTCGACGATCTCGCGCTTCTCCTCCCGATCGCCCGAGTCTTCCTCGTCGGGCGTCGCCGCCCCGTCGGCGCTGCGCGTCAGAGCGAGGCGGAACAACATGGGAAAATGGTCCGAGCCGCCGGCCGGCAACCGCCGGATCTCGACCAGGGCGAAGCGGGGATCGTGGAAGAGGTGGTCCAGCGGCCAGCGCAGGAAGGGAAAGCGCGCGTCGAACGTGTTGTAGAAGCCGCGGCCGATGCGCGGATCGAGCAGGCCGGAGACGCGCTGGAACAGCCGCGTCGTATGCGACCAGGCGACGTCGTTGAGGTCGCCCGACACGATCGAGGGCAGGCTTTCCTTTGAAACAGCGTCGGCGACGAGGAGGAGTTCCGTATCGCGTCCGACGGAGTCGACCGAGGGCACCGGCGGCTCGGGATGGACCGCGTGCAGGCGAAAGCGCTGGCCGTCCCGCAAGGTCACCGTGACGGTGATCGAGGGAACCTCCTCCATCACCAGATGGTCGATCCGGATGTCGTCGAGGGCGAGGCGCGAAAACAGGATCATGCCATAGGCATTGTCCTCGGGCGCGGCGACGACGTGCGGCAAGGTCTCGCGCAGGGGCTCCAGCGCGTCGCACCAGGGCTGGTCGGTCTCCATGAAGACGGCGATGTCGGGATCGCCGTCCCGCGCCATGCGCAGCGTCGCGTCATAGTCGCGGTTCGACATCTTCACATTGCAGGAGAGGATGGTGACGCTCTCGTCGCCGACCTCGCCCGCCTTCTTCGCCTTGGACTGTTTTCGCCAGAGCGGCGTGAACGGAAGGATCGACAGCGCCTGGATGACGATCGTGACGAGGTTTGCCGCCGCCGTCACTTCCATCAGGCCCATCGGCCGGACGAAGACGACGACCAGCGGCAACAGCACCACCGCGACCGCGAAAATCTGCAGGCGCGGAAAGGAAAAGCTGCGGAAGAAACCGTGGGCGACGCGCACGAAAGACAGGAGCGTCGCCAGGAGGGCGAGGCCTGTCAGGGTGCAGAGCACGATCGTCCAGGTCATTGCCGTCTCCCGATAGGTCTTCGCCGAACCCGGCGAGGATGGCTGGAAGAGTCGGGCGCGGGAGGCGAAAGGCAAGGGGCATGATGGCGCCGTGACGATCGCCGGTCACGCGGGCGGGAGCGAGCCGTGATCCGTCGGGGCCGTCGCCTCGGCCGTCGGCGCGAGGAACGGCGGCAGGGATGCGTCGATCCGGTGCGGCAGGCAGTGGACGCGGCCGGGATGGGCCGGCAGGAAGCGCGACGGCGAGAGGTCCCAACGGGCAAGCGCCGCCTCAAGCCGCGTCACCGGATCCTCCAGCGCCTCGTCGGTCAGCTGAAAGGTGCCGAAATGGCTGCCGAGCGACATTTCCGCTTGCAGAAACCGGGCGGCCCGCACCGCCTCGTCCGGATCCTGGTGCTGCGGCCGCATGACGGAACGGGGCGCATAGGCGCCGATCGGCAGCACCGCCAGTTTTGGCGCGCCGTAGCGCGCCCGCGCGGCGCGATAATTCTCGCCGCCGTGAAAGCCGGAATCGCCGACGACGTAGACGAGGCCGGCCGGCGTCTCCACCGCGAACGAGGCCCAGAGCGTCATCCGCCGGTCGAGGGCACCGCGCGCCGACCAGTGATGCGTCGGGTCGAGCGTCACCGCGACCTCTCCCGACAGGCGCACCCGCTCGTGCCAGTCATGCGCCGAAACGTCGGCCTTCTTGCGAAAGCCCCGGATCAGCGCATCGCAGCCGAGCGGCGCGAGAAACCGCGGCCGGTGCCGGTCGAACAGGCGCTCCAGCGTCGGCCGGTCCATGTGGTCGTAGTGCGAATGCGAGACGCAGACGACGTGGATCTCGGGTAGGTCGTCGAAGGCGATGCCCGGCACGTTGTGGCGCTTCGGCCCGACCGGTGGCGCGCAGCGGTCCGACCAGACCGGATCGAAGAGGATGTTCAGTCCGCCGGTCTGCAGGAGAAAGCTCGCATGCCCGATCGCGACCATCCGCGCCGCGTCGCCGGTCACCGCGGCCGGCGGGACATCCGGTGCAAGCGGGCTGGGCGCCGCGACCGGCCATTTCAGCCTTTGGCCCGAGCGCTGCCACTCCCAGATCTGCCGTAGCGAGGCCGGCATCTCGCCGCCGGGATTGAAGAAGCGCTTGCCGTCGAAATGGTCGGAGACGGGGCCGGCATAGTAGGGATTGACGAAGGGTTTCAGCACAAGGCCTCGCGCAAGGGGACGGGTCCGCCGGGATATAGGGAGAGATCGTCGGCATGGCAGCCGTCGCCGGGTGAGCGGGGCCTGCTTCCGCGGCCCCGTGCCGGGGCTCGCGCTTCGCCAGGACTGGAGGTCGCCGGCCCCACGAGAGCGCTGGGGCCTTTTCTTGACCGTCACCCCCGATCCGTGCTTTACCCCCGTTGAAATCCGCGACAGTCCGTCCGCGAGCCGCCGACCGTGCCTCTCTTATGGAGCCGCACGGAGGTCACCATCCGCCAGCGAGTGTCGCCCGCGGATGACGCTTTGCTTTGGGCTACCGCGGCATGTTGCGGTTGCTGGTCCGTCACCACATTTCGCAAGGTGAAGAGGCGCCTTGGCGCAGATCTTTGCGGAAAGAGACGGAAGGGAAGACATGTTCGATTCGCTTCAGAACCGGCTCGGTTCGATCCTCAACGGCCTGACCGGGCGCGGTGCGCTCTCGGCCGACGACGTCTCCGCCGCCCTGCGCGAAGTGCGCCGGGCGCTGCTGGAGGCCGACGTCTCGCTCGAGGTCGTGCGCTCCTTCACCGACCGGGTGCGCACAAAAGCCGTCGGCGCGGAAATCCTGAAGTCGATCCGGCCGGGCCAGATGGTGGTCAAGCTCGTCCATGACGAGCTGGTCGCCACGCTCGGCTCGGACCATTCGCCGATCGATCTGAATGCCGCCGCGCCCGTGACCATCATGATGGTCGGCCTGCAGGGCTCGGGCAAGACGACGACCTCCGGCAAGCTCGCCAAGCGCCTGACCGAGAAGCAGCGCAAGAAGGTCCTGATGGCCTCGCTCGACACGCGCCGCCCGGCCGCGCAGGAGCAGTTGCGCATCCTCGGCGAGCAGACGGGCGTCGCGACGCTGCCGATCATCGCCGGCCAGGACCCGGTCGAGATCGCCGCGCGCGCCGCCCAGGCGGCGAAGCTCGGCGGCTACGACGTGCTGATCCTCGACACTGCGGGCCGCACCCATATCGACGAGCCCCTGATGGCCGAGATGGCCGAGATCAAGGCGCGCACCAAGCCGCACGAGATCCTGCTCGTCGCCGACAGCCTCACCGGCCAGGACGCGGTGAATCTCGCCCGCTCCTTCGACGAACGCGTCGGCATCACCGGCATCGTCCTCACCCGCATCGACGGCGACGGCCGCGGCGGTGCGGCGCTCTCCATGCGCGCCGTCACCGGCAAGCCGATCAAGCTGATCGGCACCGGCGAGAAGATGGACGCGCTGGAGGATTTCCATCCCTCCCGCATCGCCGACCGCATTCTCGGCATGGGCGACATCGTCTCCCTCGTCGAGCGGGCGGCGGAGAACATTGACGCGGAAAAGGCCGCGTCGATGGCCAAGAAGATGCAGTCCGGCAAGTTCGATCTGAACGATCTCGCCGACCAGATCGGCCAGATGCAGAAGATGGGCGGCATGGGCGGCATGATGGGCCTGATGCCCGGCATGGCGAAGATGAAGGACCAGGTCGCCGCCGCCGGGCTCGACGACAAGATGCTGAAGCGCCAGCTGGCGATCATCTCGTCGATGACCGCGGCCGAGCGCGGCAATCCCGACATCCTGAAGCATTCCCGCAAGAAGCGAATCGCCGCCGGTTCCGGCACCTCGTCGGCCGACATCAACAAGCTCCTGAAGATGCACCGCCAGATGGCCGACGTCATGAAGTCGATGACCAAGGGCAAGGGCGGCATGATGGGGCAGCTGATGGGCGGCCTCGGCGCCAAGCTCGGCCTCGGCGGCGGCGGCGGCATGGGCGGGATGGGCGGCATGCCCGACCTCTCCAAGATGGACCCCAAGCAGCTCGAGGCCATGGCCAAGATGGCACAGTCCGGCGGGATGCCCGGCGGCATGCCGGGCCTTCCCAAGGGCCTGCCCCCCGGCTTCGGCGGCGGCGGCGGCCTTCCGGGCCTTCCCGGCGCCGGCTTTCCCGGGTTTCCCGCCAAGAAGAAATAGGGGCCGGCGCGTCCGGCTCTTTCGACAGACAACACCCAAATCAATCAAGGAACGAAAACATGCCCCTGAAGATGCGTCTCGCCCGTGCCGGCTCCAAGAAGCGCCCCTATTACCACATCGTCGTCGCTGACGCCCGTAGCCCCCGCGACGGCCGCTTCGTCGAGACCATCGGTTCCTGGAACCCGATGCTCGCCAAGGACGCCGTCCGCGTCACGCTGAACGAGGAGCGGATCAAGTACTGGCTCGGCGAGGGCGCCCAGCCGACCGACCGCGTGCTCCGCTTCCTCGACCAGGCTGGCATCGCCAACCGTCCCGAGCGCAAGAACGAGACCAAGGGCCTGCCCGGCAAGAAGGCGCAGGAGCGCATCGCCGAGCGCGAGCAGAAGGTGATCGACGCCCGCGAGAAGGCCGAGGCTGATGAGGCTGCCGCCGTCGCCGCCGCTGCCGAGGCCGCGGAAGCGGCGGAAGCCGCCAAGAACGCCCCGGCCGAAGAGCCGGCGTCGGACGCGACCGAAGAAGCCTGAGCCGGCCAGGGCCATCCCCCGGGGATGGCCTTGCCCTTGCTGAAACGACGAACGGCGCCCCTCGGGGCGCCGATTTTCGTTCAGGGCATGGGAAAAGGACGAGAGAGGCGGCCGGGGCGATCCCGGCGTTAGGCAGTATCGGACTGAAAATGTCGGTCGCTGGGGGAGGGGCGCCGCGCCAGGAGGCCACGGCGGAATAGGCGTCTATGCGAGCGCCGCCTGACGGCTTAGCGAAACAGCGCCAAGATCGCCTGCCCGGCCGGGCTCGGCACGGGAAGCGGTGGTTTTGGCAAGGCGCGCGGGTACAGCACGATGACGTTGCTCATGACCCTTCCACCGATCTGGGGCTGACGCTCTTGATGACCGCACCTTCGTTGCGTGCAAGACCCTGGCTTTGCCAGAGTCTTTCTCTCCGTTTGGCACAGTAGATCGCGCGAAGTAAAAGATCTCTCTAGAGAGATGCTTAACGCCGAGGGCTTCCGACCGTGTTGTCATCAACCATGACTCGGAGAGGGCGGCGGATCGCGGTTTCGACTGGGCGAAAGACGAAAGTCAGGCGATCGAACGGGAAGAAGGTCCCGGCTGGGCGTTTCGGCCGGAGGGCCGCTTCGCCCAAGGCTGCGCTGACGGCGAAGAGGAGGGGGCAATGCCGCCGGCGGCCCGGAAGCGCACGGCCGCGCACCGGCAGCTGCCCCCGACGGGCTGGCAAGGGCACTCGGCCCCAGACGATGCCTGCCTCGCTTGCCGTCCGGATTGCGCCATGGGGTCGCGCTGCGCCGTCGGCGGGGAAGCAAACGGCCGGAGCCCGGCGAGGAGGAGCGGATTTACAGGTCGGCACGGCGGGCGGCGCCAGCCGGCGCGTTTCGCCAACCGCTTCTGCCATAGGGGCTGCGGCCTTGTGAACGGGGGATGACGGCCGGCCCGTCCAGGGGCGTCGGGGCTTGCGGCATTCGCGCCATTTCCGCCGGGCGTGATTTTTCTCGAAAAAGGTCGTTGACACTTTGGGATGGCGGGGCCTATAAACCGCCCATCGACGGAGACGGCGCCGCCGGCGAGCCAAACAGCTCGCACTGAGGTTAGC
>NZ_BMJJ01000018.1 GCF_014643375.1 Aureimonas glaciei | reverse complement strand
CTCTGCAAAAGAGAACAGCCTAACCACTGGCCGGATTTTACTCCGCCGCACTCGGCGTTATGCCGGCGCTCCTGTGGCCTGGTTTGTCACCGCCGTGCACACGCCGCGCATCCTTCTGGCACCCGGCTTCACCGGCAATCGCCCAGAAGATCCCGACAATGCCGGCATTTTCCTTGCCAACCCGGTCGTGTCGGAACTCGTCGGCATTGCCGAGCGGCTTCGCGCCATCATCGTGGCGGACGGTCCGAATTCCAACGACGCGGCGGCTATCGCCTATTCCAGCGATTGGGGTTCCAAGCGTGTCTACGTCGTGGACCCGTTCGTGAAGGTCCAGCGCGGCACGGCCATCGTCAATGAGCCGGCATCGTCAGCCGTCGCCGGGCTCATTGCTAAGATCGACAATGACCGGGGATTCTGGTGGAGCCCGTCCAATCAGAACATCAATGGCATTCTCGGCACAGCCCGACCAATCGACTTCGCCCTTGGCGACATCAACAGCCGTGCGAACTTCCTCAACGAGGCCAACGTCACGACGATCATCCGCGAGGATGGCTATCGGCTGTGGGGCAACCACACCTGTTCGTCGGATGAGAAGTACACCTTCCTGAACGTCGTGCGCACGGCCGATATCATCAACGACAGCATCCTTCGGGCGCATCTGTGGGCCGTCGATCGCAACATCACCAAGACATACATCGACGACGTCGAGGAGTCGGTGAATGCCTACATCCGCACGCTGGTCGCCATGGGTGCCATTGCTGGCGGCCGGTGCTACGCCGACCCGGATCTGAATAGCCCGTCCAGCATCGCCGAGGGCAAGGTGTGGTTCAACGTCGAGTTCACGCCGTACTACCCCGCCGAGCACGTCATCTTCCGTTCGCGCATCACCAATGACTACCTCGAGGATATCGTCTGATGGCTCGGCTTCCGCGGCTTCTCAAGCATTTCAACCTCTATATCGACGGCGAAGACTATGCGGGCCGGGCGGACGCGCTCACGCCGCCCGCGCTGGCCTTCACGATGGAGGACCATCGCGCTGGCGGCATGGACGGCGTGGCGCGTCTGGAAATGGGCATGGAAGCCATGACCATGACCTTCATCATCTCGGACGCCACCCCGGCACTCATCGCGCTGATGGGCCGCGCATCGGTCCCGCTTGTCGCGCGTGGCTCCGTTCAGGCGCAAGGTATGGCGCGTGCCGAGCCGGTCGTCATCAACACCCGCGGCTTCTTTTCCGGCATCGAGTTCGGCGAATGGCGAGGTGCGAACAAGTCGGTGCAGACGCTTACGGCCGAGCTGGAATATTTTCGCTACCGGCAGGCCGACGTCGAGTACTGCGAAATCGACGTCATCAACATGATCCGCAAGTTCGGGGGCGTCGACCAGCTGGCCGATCACCGGGCCAACATCGGCCTCTAGGCCGTCTCTTACAACAGGAGTCGGCATTGTCGACCAAGGTATCGCACACGCTGAAAGAGCCGGTCGTCGTCGAGGGCGTCGAGCGCAAGACCATCGAAATCCGTCGCCTCAAGGGCAAGGACCTTCGGGCCATGGGCGACGACAACGGCAGCAATGTCGACAAGCTGCTGAACACGATTCAGCGCCTGTCCGGCTGGCCGCCGGAAGCGATGGACGATCTCGACGCCGCGGACATCGAGGCGATTGGAACGATCGTCGAGGGTTTTATGGGTCGGAAGCGGCGAGCCTAGAGGTCATCGAAGAGATGATGGCGAACATCGCCGTCGTCTTTCACTGGCCGCCTTCCGAAATGTACGAAATGGACGTCGCGGACCTCAAGCGATGGCACGAAAGAGCGAAGGCGAGGGCGCCCAAGCGCGGCAAGGGGTCCTAGGTGGCACGCACTACAGTCGACGTCGTCCTCAGTGTTGTCGACCGCATCACGGCTCCGATCAACGCCATTCAACGCCGCATTGATCGGCTGACCGCGCCTGTTCGTAGGGTCGCGAAGGTCATTGGCGACATGGGCCGCGCAGCCGGCATCGACAAGCTGGCAAGCCGCTTCTCTCACCTTGGATCATCGGTCGCGAATGTCGGCCGTCACGTCTCGACTCTGGCTCTTGGCTTTGGTGGACTCTTTGCGCTCGGCGCCGGGGCGGGGCTGTCTCAGTTCATCAGCGTCAATTCCGAGTTTGAAAAGTTCGGCACGGTCCTAGAAACGGTGCTTGGCAGCGCCGACAAGGCGCAGTCATCTCTCGCATGGATCTCCGAGTTCGCTGCGAAGACGCCCTACGACCTGGCGGGCGTAACGGAGGCCTTCGTCAAGCTGACGTCCTACGGTATCAAGCCCATCGACGGCGCTCTGCTGTCCGCCGGCAACGCTGCCGCCGCCATGGGCAAGCCACTCAATCAGGCTGTCGAGGCGCTCGCCGATGCCATGACGGGCGAGAACGAACGCCTGAAAGAGTTCGGCATCACCACCGAAAAAATCGGCGACCGGATCAAATACAACTGGGTCGAGAACGGTAAGCAGATGACCGCTTTCGCTCAGAAGAACTCGCGGAAGCAAATCGAGGCCGTCATCACTGGCATCTGGAATCGCCAGTATTCCGGTGCGATGGACAAGCTGTCGAAGACCTGGGAGGGCATGACGTCCAACCTTGGCGATCAGTGGACACGTTTCATGCTCAAGATCGGCGATGCCGGCGCCTTCAAGAACTTGGAGGGCATCCTTGAGGACGTCCTGAAATGGTTCGACCGCATGTCCGCGTCGGGCAATCTCGACGTTTGGGCGAAGAGCATTTCCGACAGCATCTCGGGCGTGGCCGACGAGTTCCGAAAGTTCCTGCTCGGCTATGACGTCGTCGGCGACAGCCTCAAGGACAGCTTCCATGTGCCCGGCTTCCTCGACGAGTTCCCGCGCCATCTGAAGAACTTCACGACCACGCTCGGCGACCTCGCGACAGGCCTCAAGGACTTTTACGCGACGATCAAGCCGGCCATAGACTTTGTCGGCGGCCCTGGCAACGCCGCCTTGATCGCGATGGGCGCAATCACCTTTGGCCCACTCCTCGCTTCACTGGCGTCTCTTGGCGTGGCTTTCGCAGGCCTGCTGCTGGCCGTTAGCGCGCCGGTATGGGCGGTGCTAGGTGTTCTCGCGCTGCTTGGTGGCGCCGTCTACGTACTGTATCAGAAATGGGACGAGTTCGCAGCCTACTGGTCGAACCTCTGGACCCGCGTCAGCAACGCCTTCAATGTGTCGTGGACGTCTGGAGTGCTAGCCGTTCTGCAAGAGTTCAACCCGCTCAAGCACGTCATGGTCGGCATGAACGCGCTGATCGAGTATTTCACCGGCATCGACCTGCTGGCGGCAGGCGATCGGATCATCGGCAGCTTCATTGACGGCCTGGCGCAGGGCCTGCGCGACGGGATCGCCAGTCTCACGGCGGAAATGCCGGACTGGCTGAAGTCGAGCCTCGGCATAGAGGTGAAGGCGCCGGTGGTCGCGAACTATAACGAATCCCTTCTCGGCGCCGCTGGCGTTGCGCCAAGCCAATATGGGGCAGACGGCAAGCTCATCGAGCCCGCGCAGCCGCAGCGCGTAAGCCTGCCGCCCGTCCCCGACGCGCCTGCCTTCGATCAGTCGCAGATGTTCATCGACAAACTGCAGATGGCTCTTCCGCCGGCGCCGCAGCTCGAAATCGTCATGCCCGACGTTAGCCCCGCGCAGGTCGCGGCACCCGGTAGTGATTCCGCCGCGACCGTTCGGGTGCCTGAGATCAAAGTGCCTGAGATTGTCGTTCCAAAGCCTGAGGCTCCCAGTCTCGGACCTATCGAGGTCAAGGCGCCCGAAATCAAAGTGCCTGAGATTGTCGTTCCAAAGCCTGAGGCTCCCAGTCTCGGACCTATCGAGGTCAAGGCGCCCGAAATCAAAGTGCCTGAGATTGTCGTTCCCGAAATCAAGATACCGCCTATTGCCGTCCCGGCGGTTGCGCCGCCGCCTACTCCGTCTTCCTACAGTAGCAGCCTACTCGGCAGCCAGGGCGTGCCGATGTCGGGGCTTCCGCAGTCGGGCAACGGCCCTGTTCAGACGAGCCAAATCGACGCCGTCTCGGTGTCGGTCGGCACGGCGACGTTCCCCGAGCCGATCGTCGCAAACCAGCCGCAAACGGTTCACGCGCCCTTCAATGTCGGCGGCGTCAGCATCACAGGGACGGGCTTGAGCGCCGTCGAGGTCCAGGCGGCCATTAACGCGGCCATGTCCGGCGCTGCGGCACGCCATGCAGCGGAAATCCGCTCCGCACTCAACGACTAGGGGTAGATCATGCTCGTCATGATGGGCCTCGGCCCTTTCCGGTTCGGCCTCAATACCGCCGCCTATCAGACGCTCACCCGCCAGACTGAGTATCGCTGGGAAAGCCAAGAGCGCATCGGCCGGCACCCGGCCATGCAATTCATCGGCGAGGGACACACGACCATCGACCTCGACGGCACGATCCTGCCTCTCTTTCGCGGCGGCCTTTCTCAGATCGACCGGATGAGGACGATCGCCGGAAGCGGCACACCGCAGTTCTTGGTGTCGGGCAGGGGCAAGATTTTCGGGCAGTTCGTCATCATGAGCGTAAGCGAGACTCAGACGGTCTTTCTGCCGAACGGCGTCGCACGCAAACTCGAGTTCGCTGTGCAGCTCATGTCCTACGGGCCGGATAGGGGGTTCTAATGGCAGACACATACATCGCAAGCGATGGCGATATGATCGACGCCATCTGCTGGAAGCACTATGCGAAAGGTCAGCAGGCGCTTGCTGTGGAGCGCGTCTATGAAGCAAACCGTGGCCTAGCTGACCTCGGTCCAATTCTCGCCGCTGGCACGGTCGTCATCCTTCCTGACCTTCCTGACCTTCCTGCGCCAGCGGCGATCCCCATCGTCAGGATTTGGGGATGACGCCGTTCTGTCGCATCACTGCCGGCGGCGTGGATATCACCGGCTCGCTGACTGACCGGCTCATGTCGATTGAGGTGCGCGACGAGGCTGAGGACAAGTCCGACCGCGTGACGATCACGCTCGATGACCGTCCGCGCTTCGCCGACAACGCGGTTGTAGCAATGCCGACTTTCGGTCTGACGGTCTCGGTCGAGATGGGCTATCGCGAAGGCGCCAGCCGAGACATGGGATCATATCTCATCGACGCCATCGACTTCGCATCACCGCCGAGGACGCTGTCGATCGAGGGCAAGCCGGCGAACATGCCGTCGTCGTTCCGAACGCCGAGGAGCGAGTCCTACCATCAGCAAACGGTTCAAGAGATCGTAGACAAGGTGGCAGGCCGGAATGGCTTCACCGCGACCGTCGATCCAGAACTGGCCGATATCGTCGTCCGCCACGTCGACCAGATTGGCGAGTCGGACCTGAACTTCGTCGCCCGCGTGGCTGGCGACCACGACGCCGTCGCCAAGCCGGTAGCAGGGCGCCTCGTCTTCGCAAAGCGCGGAACTGGCAAGGCGATCACTGGCGCGATCCTCCCTGTCATCACGCTATCCGAATCCGACTGTTCGCAATGGAAGTTCAGCTACTCGGCTCGCGACGAGGCTGGCGAGAGCGGGAAGGACATGGGTGCCTCGGAGTCGGCCGGGCAGCAAGCGGCCGGCGATAGCCGATTGCCCGAGGTTGTTCAGTTCGACGCGGGCGGCGCCTCGACGCCGACAGGCCCCGATAGTGCGTCCGGCAAAAAGGGCGGCGTGCGCGCCTACTGGACCGACATCCGAACCGGCGAGCGCAAAGAGGTGACGGTCGGCGCCGAGCCCTTCCACGACCTCCGGCACACCTACCACAATGAGGCCGAGGCGAAGGCTGCGGCGTCGGCGACCAAGAACAAGGCCGCGCGAGGCAAGGCGTCATTTTCTTGCACCATTGGCGGCCGGGTTGATGTCCAGGCCGAGGCCGTCCTCATCGCGCCGTTCCGCGCATACATGCCGAGCAAGTGGCGGATCAAGTCGGTAGCACACCGTTTCGAGCCGGGCGGCGGCTACACGACCGGCATTGACGCCGAGTTGTTCGACGATGCGGCGGACGACACGTCATCGAGCGTCGGCAAGACCAAACCGACGAAGGACGACACCGTCGATAAGGACGCGCCGAAGGCCGCCAAGAAGGGCAAGGCCAAAGGCGGGTCAGGCGGCGCAGCGCCTGGCGAGACCGTCATCACGTTCTAGGCGATGACATACGGCAATCGTCCTCTCCACTCAGTATGCTAAACGTCAACAAACGGAGGCATACATGACTGATTTCAGAGGCTTCAAGGGCGCGGCAAAGCTGCTCGACGACATCGACCTGCCGAAGCTCGGCGCACGGATCGGCGTCGGTGAGGACGAGATGCACGCCGTCATCGACGTCGAGACGTCAGGCGGTGCCTGGGATCGGCAGGGACGGCCGAAGATGCTTTTCGAGCCGCATGTCTTCTACCGCAACCTCGACGGCGCGACGCGTGATAAGGCGGTCGCTGTCGGGCTCGCCTACGCGACGTGGGGCGCGAAGCCCTATCCGGCCGACAGCTACCCTCGGCTGCTGCAGGCCATGGCGATCGACGAGACGGGTGCGCTGAAGGCTGCGTCGTGGGGCCTCGGCCAGATCCTCGGCGAGAACCATGCCATGGCGGGCTTCGCCACGCCGCAGGCGATGGTACTGGTCTTCCTCGACGATGCTGAGGCGCACCTGGCGGCGATGGTCGCCTTCATCATTGCGTCCGGGCTCGACGACGACATCCGCCGGCACGATTGGTCCGGGTTCGCCCGCGGCTACAACGGCCCCGGCTATGCCAAGAACCGCTACCACCTGAAGCTCGCCACGGCCTTCGCCAAGTGGTCGAAGATCAGAGACACGCCCTGGTCGCAGGCGGACGCGGTTGCGGCGGCGAATGACAACGCGGCGATCGACGCCTCGCCGGTGGCGCTCAGCCGCGGCGACAAGGGTGATCAGGTGAAGGCGCTGCAGACACAGCTGCGTGACGCTGGTGTCTACGCCGCCACGCTCGACGGCGACTTCGGCGCGGCCACCGAGGCGGCCGTCCGCAGCTTCCAGAAGTCGCGTGGCCTGACGGTCGATGGTTGGGCTGGCCTCAAGACGGTGGCGGCGCTCTCGGCCGCGTTGCAGACAGCACCGGTGGTGGTCGCTGCGCCGGCGCCTGCCGTCATGCCCCGCGCTGCCGAGCCAACGAGGCCGGTATTGCCCGGCGTTCCGATCGCTCCTGCGCCGCCCCCGCAAGCCGACGCCGACAAGCCGTTCACTGACGAACAGATCCTCACCATGATGGTAGCCGGCGCGACCGAGCTGCTTCGCAGAAAGGCAGCCTGACATGTCGAAGTGGATTCCCGATCGCAAGGTCTGGGCCGGGGGCCTGACGATGATCGCCGCCTGGCTCCTCGTCCAGGCGCTGAACGTCTACGTCGGCGCCGACATCCCGATCGAGGCCAGCACGGTCCTTGCCTTTGGCATCGGCAAGGCCGTCGAATACCTCGTGCCGCAGCCGGCCAAGGAGCTGATCGCCAAGATCGATGACAGCCTGGTCTCTCTTGCCGGGCAGTCGCCGGAATCGGCGGTGACCGTGGCAGTCGGTGCGGCGGCGACGACGGCGATGGTCAAGGAGTTGATGGCTCCGGCTGCCAACGACTTCGACACGATGATGGCGCGGATCACCGCCAAGGGCTCCTGATCATGTGCGGGGTTTCAGTGCAACGCGGTGGACCTCGATAGGCCATGGCAGAGACTGATGATGTACGCAGGCGCGATGACAACGAAGTCCCGGTTCCCAGAGCCCTAGACCAGCTACCAGAGTACACGAAGATGTTCCTGGCGCAGTGTCGCCCGGAAGAGATCGAGACGCTGAAGGGTATCTCAAGGCTCGATAAGGAAGCATCAGAAGCGCTATTCCGGCTCGCCAAACTCGACACCGAAAAGCTCGACCTCCTCCTCAAAGGATTGAACTATGTCAAAGCGTTTGGAACCGTTGGCACGCTCGGCAAATGGCTCGTAATCTCGGTGGTGACGACGTTCCTGGGGTCGATGCTGCTGTGGGAACAGATCAGCAAATTCCTCTCCATCTTCAAGGACGCGCCAAAATGAGGCGACATCTCGCCATCGGCGCGGTCTTCGCACTGTTCAATGGGACGGCGATCATGTGTGGCGCCTGGGCCATTGACCGGACCCCGGCGACCGACACGCAGAACGTCGAGGTGATCCCGGCGAGCATCATGGCCGGCAGCGTTGGCGAAGTGAGATACATGTTCCAGCGCTTCCGGCTATGCGAAAGGAAGTCCACCCGGTTCGTCATCGATAGCACGAACCGGGAGTTCATGACCTCGACAGAGAAGAACCCTTCAAGCACCGTGCAGCGACGCGCCGGACGATCGACTTTCGTCCAGCCGTTTACGGTGCCGATCGCCGCCAAGCCAGGCGCTGCGGTCTACCGAGTTCGGATCGAGGACTATTGTAATCCGATTCATCGCCTGTGGCCGATCACCAAGACGATCGAGGCCCCTTTTCAAATCGCTCCGGCGCTGGATTCCCGTTCAGGGAGGTAGTCGCTCCGTCACTGCTGCTGCATTACCAGAGCCGCCGTCGCCCTTTACCGGGTGGCGGCGGCTTTTGTCGTTTCGAGGCCGGCGGCGAGCGACTAAGTCCGCTGATATGGCTCTGTCGCCGCGCGACACGCTGTTACCGCACACCCGTCCTCAGCAAGTTCCGCCCCTTCACCGTCAGCCTGAACCAGATCGAGAAGCGCCAGCCGAAGTGCGTCTCGACGAGTCCTATCTTCTTCAGCTGCACGGCCACTTCGGCTTGCTGCCCTCGAAAGTCTTCGAGCTCCATCCCGACAGAATCCTCCTCCGGCCCGTCGTCGAGGAGCATAAGGACATGTATCTGCGATGCGGTTAGGCGGAAGAGGGGCGGCGTCATGACAAATCCTTCTCCTCTTTAGAACGCTATCCCACCGTCATCGGCGAGAGACAAAATCAGCGCCTCGGCCATCGCAAACGTTTCTGCACTCTCAGGCGCATCAGTTGCGGCGTCATTCAGATAGCGCAGAGCGTTCGCGTAGGCTTGGTCAGCCTGCTCCTGGGAGAAGGCGCCAGATGCCACCAGCATATTCAGCGTCGCCGCATGAAGGGCCATGCCGGCCATAGCAGTTGCCACGACTTCCATGGCTGCGGCAGGGGTTGAGCGCGGCGCTTCCCGGTCAGGCATCAGTGATCACCTCCGAACGTGGCTCACCGCCTACAGTCGACACCGACGACGCGGGCGGTTGTCCCTGTTTATCCGCCTCCGCCAAGTCTACTGCCGTCTTCCTGTCCGCGATGATGCCTTTGATGTGGCTCCTCGCCAATTCGAGCAGCGCGGCCGACACGTCATCCTCGGTCCAGCCGGCGAACTCGGCGCGCCGTGCGAGATCCTGAAACGCCGTCTCCATCGCGAACTGGCAGTCGATCGCCCGGTCGGCATAGTCGGCAGCGGTCTTGGGCGCGGCGATCATGGCGGGTCTTTCGGTGGAGGCTTCGGGATGCGGCTCTCGTCGTCATATCGCAGTCGGCAGCGATCGGTGAAGACATTCGCCGTGAACGTGCACCCTTCAGCCCTGGCGAACTTCGGCAGGAGGTCGGGCAGGTTCTGGTCGCCAATCCTCGCGAGCAAGGCTGCCTTGACGTATCGCCGCCGCATCCAGCAACGGTCGCACTCGACGCCGATCTTGGCCATTGGCAGGTCGGAGATGTAGGGGCTGGCGTACTCGCGGCGCATGGCGGAAATGAAGCACGGGCAGGGAGGCGGCGTCTAGCGCAGCCTCAAGCCGCTACTCGCCATGCCGAGGCCGGTTCACCTCTTGTTCCGCCCTCTTGATGTAGATCAATCTGTAAGCGATCCACGTTCACGGTGTGAACTCATGCTTCGAAGCGTGGTAGCAGACTGATAGCAGGAGGATGAGGCCGCGTGATACGCAATAATAATTTCTGGCACCCTAACCCGTTGAATTTGCTATCCCCCGATAGGTCTTGGCGTCCGGTGGACGCTCGGGCAAACTGACTCTTAATCAGCGGGTCCACAGTTCGAACCTGTGCACACCCACCATCACTTCCGCCGATACTGCAATTCTCTAATCAATTATAGCTGATTAGAGTTGAGGAGTTGTGCTACAAAGGTGGCGCACATGACCTTTCGATTGGTCTCCTCCGTGAAGCGTAGCTGTTCCGCAAATTCCTACTTCGTCCAACGCATTCGGACAGCGCTTCGGGAGCGCGCGGCTGGCCTACCGGGTGCGCTTCATCGGGAGGACGACGACCAGTGAAAGCTATAGCCGCAATCGGGAGCGTTATTCTCCTAACGTGCGTGGTGCCTTCGGCTGCCTTTTGCACCGACACTTCCTTCTATGGCAATGCCCCTGCTGCGCCGGGCGCGCTCGGTAAGCCGTCCGTCCCCTATTGTCTCGCAGGATATTCATATTCGCGAACGCATACTTGCGAGACTTGGGAGCTAGAGAGCTACAAGAGCGACGTTGAGACCTACATCAGGAAGCTGCGAACGTATGCCGAGGAAGCGCAAACGTTCGCCAATGAAGCGGTCAACTTTGCAAACCAGGCCGCTGACTTCGCCTCCTGCCAAGCCAAGGAGGTGGCAACCCAGCACGAGTGAGGCACTACACACATTCTGCCCTGTGGAACGCTGCAGGCAATTCTCGGTGCTGCGATGTGCATCTGACAAAGTTGGCGACGGGGCGCGTGGCCACCAATCTTCAGCAGGCGACCGCCATCCCCGTGCCTCATGGAATCGGATACGGCAACCATCTTCGCTCCACTCTCATGCGTCGCCCGGAAGATGGCGCCGTGCCCATAGGCAGGCTTTGGGTTGGGCATCAGGAGCCCACATGCAGAGCGCCTTCGCAAACAACCATCGTTAGCCTCGCCCGACAGGCCTCGGCGGAACGCTTTTCATCCATCCCAGCGCTGCGCGATTCGCCGCCATCCCGCCGGCCCTTTGCCCGGCGGCGCCCATGCTCCATCGCGGAGGCTGGCGCTCCCGCGCGCGGGAGCCGCTGGGGATGACGGTAAGCGGGTAAGACTGTCGCCGGCGATCCAGGATTTTGTGGGTGATGTCGCACCGGCAAGGGCCGGCTCGCTCGCCAAGCGCATCTCGAAGCCGCTATCGTCCGCACATCGATTTGCAGCCAAGGTCCTCTCGATGAACGCTTCCTCCCCCACAGCCTTTGATCTCACCGGCCGAATCGCCCTCGTGACCGGCGCCAGCCGCGGCATCGGGGCGGCGATCGCCGTGGCGCTGGCGAAGGCCGGCGCGGACGTCGCCATGACGGCACGCCGCGTCGGGGACCTTGCCGAGACGGTCGCGGCGATCGAGGCTGTCGGCCGGCAGGCCCTGCCGCTGTCCCTCGACGTCACCGAGATCGCCGCCATGCCCGAAACCTTCGCCACGATCGAGGCTCGCTTCGGCCGACTCGACATCCTCGTCAACAATGCCGGCACCGAGGAGGTGCGTCCGTCGCTCGAGGTCGACGAGGCGCTGTGGGATCGGATCGTCGACACCAATCTGAAGGGCGCCTTCTTCGTCGCCCAGGGCGCCGGACGCCTTATGGCGAGGGGAGGCGGCGGCAGCATCGTCAATCTCTGCTCGGTGACCTCCTTCGTCGGCATTCCGACGGCAGTGCCCTATGGCGCGTCGAAGACCGGCCTTCTCGGCATGACGCGGGCGCTCGCCGCCGAATGGGCGGCGCTCGGCATCCGCGTCAACGCCATCGCCCCCGGCTATTTCCGCACGGCGATGACCGATGCCTTCTATGCCGACGAGGCCTGGGAAAAGGGCATGCGGGCGAAGATCCCGATGGGTCGTTTCGGCGCGATGGGGGATCTCGGCGACGTCGCGGTGTTCCTCGCCTCCTCGGCGTCGGGCTATGTCACGGGTCAGTGCCTGACGGTCGACGGCGGCTTGCTGGCTTCGATCTGACGGTAGAACGACCGGCGTAGCGTGCCGCGTCCTGCAGGGCGAACGCTGCCGACATTCTCGCCAATTCCGCGGCTGCCTCGTCTTGAAGCAGTCGGCCGAACCTGTATAGACTTGTCTAGGTATCTCGGCCGTCTCGGCCGCAACGAGCCTTTGCGCCGGGAGTGGCCGTGTCGGGTAAGCACGCTGAAATCGCTGTCTCCGTTCGGCATGTCGATATGGTCTACAACGGTCAGCACGCCGTCGCCGACGCCTCGTTCGAGCTGCAGCGCGGCCGTTTCCTGACCATTCTCGGGCCCTCTGGCTCCGGCAAGACCACCCTGTTGCGGATGATCGCGGGCTTTCAGGCGTCGACCTCGGGCGAGATCGCGATCAACGGCCGGCAGGTTTCCGACGAGCCGCCGCACAAGCGCTCGATCGGCATGGTGTTCCAGAAACTGGCGCTGTTCCCGCATCTCACCGCCGCCGAGAATGTCGCCTTCCCGCTGAAGATGCGCCGCTTCGATGCGCGCGAGATTCCGGCGCGGGTGGCGCGCTATCTCGATCTCGTGCAGCTCGGCGGCTATGGCGACCGGCGCATCCACGAACTCTCCGGCGGCCAGCAGCAGCGCGTCGCCATCGCCCGGGCGCTGGTCTTCGAGCCGGACCTGCTTCTGCTCGACGAGCCGCTGGCCGCGCTCGACCGCAAGCTGCGCGAGGAGACTCAGCTGGAGTTCCGCCGCATCCAGCGCGAACTCGGCGTCACCACCATCAACGTCACGCACGACCAGCGCGAGGCGCTCGTCGTCTCCGACGAGGTGATCGTGATGGACAAGGGCCGGATCCAGCAGATGGCCGAGCCGACCATCACCTATCGGCAGCCGGCGACGGCCTTCGTGGCCAATTTCATCGGCGTCACCAACCGGCTGGACGCCCGCGTCGAGGCCGTGACGTCGGATACGGTAGTCCTGCGCATCGGCGCCATGACGGTGTCCGGCCGGCCCACCGGCAACGGCGCGTTCCCGGCCGTCGGCGACGCCGTGGTCGGGGCGCTGCGCGCCGAGCAGATCCGCATCGCATTGGAGGCCGAAAGCCTCGCCGGGCTCGAAACCGTGGTCGCCGGCACGGTCGCGGACATGATCTTCGAGGGCGAGCGGGTGGTCTACCAGGTCGCGGTGCCGGCGCTCGGTGGTCTGGTGCTCAGCGTCTTCGACCACGATCCTGCCGGCCATGCGCCGCGGCCGGCGGGCAGCACGGTTGCGCTCGGCTGGAACGTCCGCGACCTTCTCGTCTACATCCGACCCTAAACCCACACCAACCCAAGGAGACCCGCATGGCCGATGGCACGAACCTCACCGCACTCTCCCGCCGCCGCTTTCTCGCCGGCACCGCCGCCGTGGGCTCCTTCGCTGGCGCCTCGGCGCTCGGCCTTGGCCGCGCCTTCGCGCAGGAGCCGGAAAAGCCGGCGGAAATCATCGTCCGCGCCTGGGGCGGCAGCTGGGTCGACGCGCTGAAGGCCGGCGTCTCCGATAGCTTCACGGAGATGACCGGCATCGCCGTTCGCCACGACCTCACCGAGGACAACGAGATCCAGCCGAAAGTCTGGGCCGCCGTGGCGCAGAAGCGGGTGCCGCCGATCCACATCAACTGGGACACCACCACCAACGCCACCAAGTCGGCGCTGCGCGGCGTCACCGAGGACCTGTCGGATCTGCCGAACCTCAAGAACGTCTCGGATCTGGCCAAGCCCGTCGGCCTCGACGGGTTCCCGATCGTCAACACCTACGGCTACGTCTACGTCCTCGCCTACCGCCCCGAGGCTTTCTCGGACGGCCCGCCGACCTCGTGGACGGCGATGCTCGACCCGAAATTCAAGGGCCGCATCGCGCTCTACAACGACGGCATCGGCTTCCACTTCCCGGCCCAGGTCGCCGGCGGCGGCAAGCTCGAGGACATTCCCGGCAACATGCAGCCGGCCTGGGACTTCATCGCCAAGATCAAGGAGCAGCAGCCGCTGCTCGGCGAGGACCCGGACTTCACCACCTGGTTCCAGAACGGCGAGATCGACCTTGCCTGTACCATCTCGACCAACGCCCGCGAGGCCAAGAAGAACGGCGTGGACATCGCCTGGGTCGTGCCGGAGGAGGGCGCCAAGTTCGACACCGACGGGCTGTGGATCCCGAAGGGCCTGCCGGAGAACGAGCTGTACTGGGCCAAGCAGTACATCAACCACGCGATCACCAAAGAGGCCCAGCAGGTCTGGCTCGACGGCCTCGGCCTGCCCGGCGTCGTGCCCGGCCTGACGCCGCCGGACGATCTCGTCGGCGACCCGTCCTATCCGACGCAGCCGAAGGATTTCGAGCACCTGATCCGCATCTCCTCCAAAATCCAGGTCGAGAACGAGAGCGAGTGGTTCGGCAAGTTCAAGGCGATCATGCAGGGCTGAGCGCCCGCCTTCGGACCCGCCGCGCCTCGGCGGCGGGTCCCTCTCTCCCCGACCGGAAATCCTGATGCCGCTCCGTCCCGCCCGCCGCGCCTATCCGCTGTCCTGGCGCGTCCTCGATGCCCTCGAGACTGCTGCCGGCGCCGTCTGGCCGCGCTCCTTTGCAAAGGGACTGCCCTATCTGATGCTGCTGCCGGCGGTGCTGCTGGTCGGGCTGCTCGTCCTCGGCCTCGTGGAGATCGCCGACCTCAGCCTGCGCACCCTCGACACTTCCACCTTCCTGCCGTCCGAGGACTGGTCGCTCGCCAACTATATCAGAGCCTTTTCCGAGCCGCTGTTCTTCACCGTGGCGCTGCGCAGCCTTGGCGGCGCGCTGCTGGTGACGGTGGTGACGCTGATCCTCGCCTTCCCCTATGCCTATGTGATGGTGCGCACGCCCTCGAAAGCGCTGCGCAAATTCCTCCTGATCGCGCTGTTCCTGCCCTTCTTCATCGGCCAGGTGGTGCGCGCCTATGGCTGGCTGATCATCCTCGGCAATCAGGGGCTCGCCAACGAATTCCTCGGCCTGTTCGGCATCGGTCCGATCCGACTGTTGTTCAACTACTGGGCCGTGCTGTTCGGCCTCGTCCAGTACATGCTGCCCTTCGCCGTGCTGATGCTCGCCCCGGCGCTGACCGCAATCCCCGAGGAGATCGAGGCTGCCGCCGGCTCGCTCGGCGCGAGCTGGGTGAAAGTGTTCAGCCATGTCGTCATCCCCATGGCGCGGCCGGGCTTCATCGGGGCCGGCCTCGTGGTGCTGACCCTGTCGCTGACCGATTTTGCCATTCCCGCCATTCTTGGCGGCGGCGGCCAGGATTTCATCGCCAACGCGATCTACGACCAGTTCTTCCGCACCTCCGACCAGGGCATGGGCGCGACGCTGACCATGCTGCTCGTCGTCGCCGGATCCGCGCTCGTCGGCGCGGTGTTCGCTCTGTTCGGCGCCGGTACGCTGGCGCTGGGAGCCAGGCGATGAGCGCCTCCCGCAGCAAGTCCTTCACCCTCAACGGCTTCGTCATCCTGGCGCTGGTGATCCTGTCGGCGCCGACGCTGGTGGTGCTCGGCGCCTCGTTCACATCCGGCAACCTCATCACCTTTCCACCGGACGGGTTTTCGCTGAAGTGGTACGCCAAGGTGTTTGCGGCGAGCGACCTGCGGCGGGCCTTCTTCCGTTCGCTGCAGGTGGCGGTGATCTGCACCTTGATCGCCATCCCGGTCGGTACGCTCGCCGGCCTCGCGCTGACGAAATACCGCGTGCGCTTCGGACAGGGGTTGCAGATCTACCTGCTTCTGCCCTTCACCATCCCGCTGATCGGCTCCGGCATCGGCCTGATGCTGGTCTTCGGCGAGGCGGGCGTTCTCGGCTCGCTCTGGCCGGTGGGCGTCGCCGCCTGCGTCATCAACCTGCCCTTCATGATCTGGGCGGTGACGGCCAGCGCCGCCTCGCTCGACCCGGACCTGGAGCTGGCCGCCGCCAGTTGCGGCGCGCCGCCGCTGCAGGCCTTCCTGTTCGTGACCCTGCCGGCGGTGATGCCGGGCGTGATCTCCGGCTCGCTGCTGATGTTCATCCTGGCGCTGAACGAATTCCTGGTCAGCCTGCTCCTCGTCGACGCGCGGATCGTCACGCTGCCGGTGCAGATCTACAATTCCATCCGCTCGATCATCACCCCGGACCTCGCCGCCATCTCCGTGGTGTTCATCGCCTGCGCGGCGGCGGCGATCTTCGTGCTCGACCGGCTGGTCGGCCTCGACATCTTTCTGAAATCCAAGTGACAGGGACTGCGATGCCCGAGATCTGCTCCTTCCATGATCTTTCGACGCTCGACGCCAAGGGCCGCGCCGCGCTGACGCGGCGTTCGGAAACCGACCTCTCCGGCTTCGTCGAGCGGGTGAAGCCGATCATCGAGGCCGTCCGCACCGAAGGCGACGCCGCGCTGCTGCGCTTTGCCCGCGACTTCGACAAGTCCGAGGTGAAGCCCGGCCAGATCAAGGTCTCCGAAGCCGAGTTCGACGCGGCCTTCCAGGCCGTCGATCCCGAGGTGATCGAGTCCATCCGCTTCGGCATCGACAACATCCGGCGATTCCACGAGGAGCAGAAGCCGGAGCCGATGTGGTTCAAGGAGATGCGCCCCGGCTCGTTTGCCGGCGACCGCTGGACGCCGATCCAGTCCGCCGCGCTCTACGTGCCGCGCGGCAAGGGCGCCTTTCCCTCGGTGACGATGATGACCAGCGTCCCGGCGGTCGTCGCCGGCGTGCCGAACCTCTGCATCGTCACGCCGCCGACCCCGGACGGCTCGGTCGATGCCGCGACGCTGGTCGCCGCGCGTCTTGCCGGCGTCGAGACCGTCTACAAGGTTGGCGGCGCGCAGGCGGTGGCCGCCGTCGCCTACGGCACGGAGACGATCGCGCCGGTGCTGAAGATCGTCGGGCCCGGCTCGCCCTTCGTCGTCGCGGCCAAGAGCCTCTTGTCGGGCGTCATCAACACCGGCCTTCCGGCCGGCCCGTCCGAGGCGATCATCTTTGCCGATGAGACCGTCGACGGCGCGCTGGCCGCGCTCGACGTCCTGATCGAGGCCGAGCACGGACCGGATTCCTCCGCCTACATCGTCACCCATGACCGCAAGGTGGCGGAGGCCGCGATGGCGGCACTGCCCGGTTACTGGGAAGCGATGACCGAGCAGCGCGTCGGCTTCTCGCAGACCGTGCTGCAGGGTGCCTATGGCGGCATCATCCTGACGGCCTCGCTGGAGGACAGCTACGCCTTCATCAACGACTACGCGCCGGAGCACCTGGAAATCCTGTCGATGGAGCCGTTCCGCCATCTCGGCCGGATCACCGAGGCGGCGGAAATCCTGATGGGGCCGCACACGCCGATCACCCTCGGCAATTTCGTGCTCGGCCCGAACGCCGTGCTGCCGACCAGCCGCTGGGCGCGCACCTACGGCCCCCTGTCGGTGACCGACTTCCTGAAGCGCTCGTCGATCGGCTACGTCACCTCCGCTGGCTATCCGGAACTGGCGCTGCACGCGCGGCGGCTCGCCCGCTACGAGGGATTTTCCAGCCACGAGAACGCCATCTCGGAAATCCGCGACCGGCTGCTGTCGGGCGAACGGGGATGAAAGCGGCGCGCCTCTACGCTGCCGGCGACATCCGCGCCGAAGAGATGCCGGCGCCGCCGGCCCCGGGTCCGGGTGAGGTGCTGCTGGCGGTCGAGGCCGCCGGCATCTGCGGCTCGGACTTGCACAATTTCCGCACCGGCCATTGGATCAGCCGCTCGCCCTCGGTGGCTGGGCATGAGCTGGCGGGGCGGTTAGTGGCCGTCGGTCCCGGCGTGGAGGGCTTTTCACCGGGCGATCTGGTCGTTGCCGATTCCCGCGTCTGGTGCGGCACCTGCAGCGAGTGCCGCGACGGACGAAAACAGTTCTGCGAAAACCTCGGCTTCGTCGGCGAGGTCTGCGATGGCGGGTTTGCCGAACAGGTGGTTTTGCCGGCCCGGCTGCTGCATGCCGTCGATCCCGCGCTGGATCCTGCGATCGCGGCGCTGGCCGAGCCGCTGGCCGTCGCCCTCCATGCGGTGTCGCGCCTGGCGCCCGCGCCGGGCAGCGCCGTGCTCGTCGCCGGCTGCGGGCCGATCGGCGGGCTGGTGGCGCTGCTGCTCTCGCGCCGCCACGACGGGCCCCTGCTGATCGCCGAGCGCCATGCCGGCCGCGCGGCGCTGGTTGCCCACGTCACCGGCGCGCGCCTCGTCACGCTCGACGCGGGCAGCATTGCTGAAGCCCTGAACGGCGCCCGGCTGATGGCCGCGGTCGAGGCGACCGGCCAGATCCCGGTGCTGTCGGCTCTCCTCGACCGTGTCGCCGGTGGCGGCCGCATCGCGCTGGTCGGCATCTTCCATGAAACGCTCCATCTCGATCCGAACCGGCTGGTCGAGCGCGGCGTCGCGCTTCTCGGCTGCCACGCCTTCGCGGACGAGATGGCGGAGGCGGCGGCGCTCTTGCCAGAACTGGCGCCTCAGCTGCGCCGCTTCGTCGCCGAGGAGATCGCCATCGACGCCGTGCCGGCCGCGTATGAACGGCTGCTGGCCGGGCAGGGCGCCGGGCTGAAGACCATCGTCCGGCCGGCGCTGCCATGAGCGTTCTGCGCGAGGCGGCGAGCCCGCTCTACGAGAAGGTGAAGGTCTACGTCCTGGCCGAGATCGAGAAGGGCGCCTGGGTCAGCAATGACCGGCTGCCCTCCGAAAACCAGCTGGTGCAGTCGCTCGGCGTCTCGCGCATGACCATCAACCGTGCGCTGCGCGAGCTCACCCATGAGGGCGTGCTCGTCCGCGTGCAGGGCGTCGGCACCTTCGTCGCGGCGCCCAAGCCGCGCTCGGCGCTGCTCGAGATCGCCAACATCGCCGCCGAGATTTCCGCGCGCGGCCATGCACACCGCGCGAAGGTGCTGGCGCTGGACCGCTTCGTGCCGCCGGCGGACATTCTCGCCTCGTTCCAGTTCGCAGAGCCGAGGGTGGTGCAGCATTCGCTGGTGCTGCATCTCGAAGACGAGCGGCCGGTGCAGCTGGAAGAGCGCTTCGTCAATCCGGACCTCGTGCCCGACTACGACCGCCAGGATTTCACGGCCATGACCACCTACGACTACCTGCAGGGCGTGACGCCGCTGACCGAGCTCGAACACGTCATCTCCGCCGTCGCCGCCGACCCTGTGAGCGCCGACCACCTCGGCATCGAGCCGGGCGAGCCCTGCCTTCTCCTGCACCGGCGCACCTGGACCGGAACGACGGTCGCGACCGTCAACCGCCTGACCTATGCCGGCAAGCGCTATTCGCTCGGCAGCCGCTACAGCCTGGAGACACGGCCATGACGCTGACCTTTGCCAGCATCGGCGACGCCCGCTTGGCGGCGAAGCGGCGGCTGCCGAAAATCTTCTTCGACTATATCGACGGCGGCTCTTCGGCCGAGGAGACGCTCGCGGCCAGCACCGGCGATTTCAGCCGCTGGCAGCTGGAGCAGCGGGTGCTGGCCGGCGTGCAGCCGCGGAAGCTGGCGACCGATTTCCTCGGGCGCCGCAACGCGCTGCCCTTCATGCTCGGCCCCGTCGGCTTCCTCGGCCTGTTTGCCGGCAAGGGCGAGATCCTCGCGGCCAGGGCAGCCCATGCCGCCGATATCCCGACCTGCCTGTCCAACTTCTCCATCGCCTCGCTCGCCGACCTCCGGCAGGCCGGCTGCGACGGCCCGCTGCATTTCCAGCTCTACGTTCTGAAGGATCGGGGCCTTGCCGAAACCTTCGTCGCGGCGGCGGAGGTGGCCGGCGTCGACACGCTGTTCCTTACCGTCGACACCGCGGTGACCGGCGTGCGCGAGCGCGATGCCCGCAACGGCTTTCGCGCCGTCACCCGCATCGGGCCGCGCATGGGCTTCGGCATGGCGCTGCGGCCCGCCTGGTGCCTCGACATGCTGAGGGCGGGAAAACCCGGCGTCGGCGCGGTGCGCGGCCAAACCGAGTTCGGCGCCGGCATCCTCGAACAGGCCGCGACGCTGTCGCGGCTGATCGATCCGGCGCTGTCCTGGGGCGATGTCGCCTGGTTGCGGCGGCGCTGGACGGGACGGCTGGTGATCAAGGGCATCCTCCATGCCGACGACGCGCTTCGCGCCCGCGACGCCGGGGCCGATGCCATCGTCGTCTCCAACCATGGCGGACGCCAGCTCGATGGCGCGCCCTCGACGATCGCCGTCCTGCCGGAGATCGTCGACGCGCTCGCCGGCGACATGGAAGTCCTGATCGACGGCGGCTTCCGGCGCGGCACCGATATCATCAAGGCCATCGCCCTCGGCGCTTCCGGCGTCCTGCTCGGCCGTGCCACCGCCTTCGCCGTCGCGGCCGGCGGCGAAGCGGGCGTCGCCCGGGCCATCGATCTCCTGCGCGGGGAGATCGACGTCACCCTTGCCCTGATGGGCCTGTCTTCGGTGGACGAACTGAAGGCCAAGGGGCGCGGCGTTCTGCGAAAATCACGCTGAGGGCGGAAGAACCGAGGTCCGATACCGTCCGTCCGGAGCCTGGGTCGCGGGCGATGCCCACCCGCCGACCGTCCTCCCGTCGCGGGTGGACCGCGTCCGATCGGCAGCAAGTCTCCCGGGGCATCTAGCCGCCCCGGTCCCGCCGATACTCCAGGTCGAAAAGCACGTCGCTTCCCAGGTCATACGTCTTGCACGGCGCGCGCAAGGCCTGGTCGAGGCGCTCGATGGCCGGGAGGTTCAGCCCGGCCGGGCCCGAGCCGATGACGATCGGCGAGATGGCGACATGCAGCCGGTCGATCTGGCCGCTGTTCAGGAAGGCGCCGATCGTGTTGGCGCCGCCTTCGACGAGCACTGAATGGAGGCCGCGGGCGGCCAGGGCGCCGAGGATCGAGTGGGGCGACAGCCGGCCGTCGATCGCGTCGAGATGAATGATGGTGTCGGCCGCGTCGCGACACTTCGCGCGGTCGCGGATCACCAGCGGCGGCGGGCCCTTGCCGCTGAGCAGGCCGGCATCGCTGGGCATGCGTCCCGCGGGATCGATGACCACACGGACCGGGCAGGGGCCTTCGACGTCCCGCACGGTCAGCTGCGGGTCGTCGGCGACGACCGTGCCGACGCCGACGATGACGGCGTCGACCAGAGCGCGCAGCCGGTGCAGATGGAGAATCCCGTCTGGGCCGGAAATATCGCGGGCATCCCCGCTCGCCGTGGCGACGCGGCCGTCGAGCGACTGGCCGACCTGGGCGATCACGAAGGATGACCGCGAGCGGCAAACCAGCGGGGAATAGACCTGCCAGGCCGGATCGTCGCGGTCCGGCTCCGCCGTTGCGCCGCCAGCCGATCGCTTCAGGCGCAGCAGCGCCTGCCATGTCTTGTCGCTGACGGTCAGCCTTTGCATGGGGTCATTTTTCGCCTCGTTCTGCGTTTTCAGCGGTGCCTGTGCTCGTCGGGCGATCGCTCATGGCCCGCACGAATGCTTCCCGGAACGACCACATGGCGATGACGTCCCCGTCCCCTCGCGGCACCATGCCATCGGTCAGCGCCATCGCGTCGAGACGCTGGAGAAGGGCGGGATCGTTGGCGATGACGTGGAAGGGAACGTCGCGCGTGGCATCCTCGCCGGTCACGATTCCGGCCGGCTGATGGTCGCCGAGGACGACGAAGACCGCGTTTTCGCCGAACTTTGCGACGAACGCGCCGATCGTCTCCAGCGCATAGTCGATGGACAGAAGGTACTGCGCCCGCACGCGTTCCGGGTCCGCCCAGATGGCGGCGGGCGTGTCGCCCGAGAGCGCCTGCGCATTGAAGATCCGGCCGTCGCCGACGTCCTCCCAGGGAACGAGCGTCGGGATCGGCGTCCACGGCGCATGGCTGGAGATCAGCGCGGCTTCGACCATGACGGGCGCCGTCGACTGCGCCACGATCCGGTGGGCGGCCGTCAGCGTATACTGGTCCGGCATCGTCACCCAGTTGAAGGGCAGACCGCGATAGCCGAGCCCGGTCGACGCGTAGACGGCGTCGTAGCCGAAATAGGCGCTTTCGGGCCAGTCCATGGTAATCGCGGGCATGACCGCAACGGTATGCCAGCCCGCGTCCCGAAACAGCGCGTTGAGGCTCTTGCGCGCGCTGGCGATCATGCGTCCGTAGCGATTCTGGTCGGTGACCGGCAGGCCGGAGAGCAAGGCTCCGTGCGCGAGCCAGCTCTGTCCGCCGACGGTTGGCGACGTCATCCAGCCCGACCGCGCCGCATATCCGGCCTTGCCGATGAGGTCTTCAACGGCGGCCAGGCGCGGGCCGATCCGCTCGCTGTAGGCCGGGTTCGACAGGACGCTGCGGCCGTAGGATTCGACGAAGAGCACATAGACGTCGCGCCCCGCGAGCGCCTGGAACAGCTGTTTCTCTGAGAGATCGCCGAGCGGATCCTCGGCAAGCTCTGCCTCGAAGCGGGCGAGATCGCGCGCGGACTGGCGCATGAGCGCGACCCGGTCGACCGCATAATCGGCGGCGCCGAGCGCGAAGACCGGGGCGGGGTCGGGCGTCTCGCGCAGCCAGATCACGAAGACGCAGGCGACCGCGGCCAGGACGGCGGCGAAACCGCCCGCCAGGCGGCGCCTCGGCGGGCGGATCGTCCTGGCGCCGGCGAGGCACCAGGCCGTCAGCGCCGTCGCCCCGACAAAGCAGAGGAGCGCGCCGGCGACCGCGGCCGCGGCCTTCGCCGGGCCGACCGTCCCACTGAAAAGGGTCCAGCCGTCTTTGAGGAGAACGAGATCGAAGAGCGGGTTGAAGGGACGGCCGAGCGCGGTGCTGGTCCCGAGATCAGCCAGCTTCGACAGCAGGAGCAGGGCCGCAAGGACAGTGAGGGTTGCCAGTGCAAGACGGAACAGCCAGCCGCGCAGGAGGAGCAAAAGGCTCGCGGCGACCAGCACTTCGACCGGAACGCCGTGCAAGGCATCGACGGAGAGGTCGGACGGGCGAGACGGCAGCATCACCACCCCCGCCAGAAGGACGCAGCCGACGAGAAAGCGAAGCGCGCCGAACCTTGCCGCCGTCTTTTCGGTCCCGCCGGGCGGCGGATCGGAACGGGCCGGGGTCATGAGCGCTCGGCGACGGGAGTGGATGGCGGCGGAGCGATGCCGCGACGGGCGGAGAATCCCTCGCGCGGCGGGCGCCTCACGATTCCGGTGCCGCGGCGCCGGAAGGCGCGTGCCGGCGCGACAGGCCCGCTCACGGCTGCGCCCCCTCGGCTTGTGAGGGCAGCAGTCGCGCGTAGACGTCCCCGGAGGCGCCGGAGCGACTGATCATGCGCAAGACCGGGCGAAATTCTGCCAGTGTCATCCAGTCCGGGCGGTGAAAGCGCTGGCGCTCGCCGACGACCAGGTTGCATTCGTAGGATCCGAGCTCCGACAGGCGGTCGAGGCAGCGCTCGGCAATGTCCATCGCGGCGGGCAGGTATTCGAAGGAGACGAGCGGCAGCGCCTGCGTCAGCCCTTCCAGCACGTCGGCCTCGCTGCCCTCCACGTCGATCTTCACGAAATCCGGCCGGCCGTATCGAAGGATCAGCGCGTCCATCGTGACCATCGGGACGTCGATCTCCTCGTCCCACTCGACGCCTTCAAAGCCTTCTGCGCAGCCGATCCGGCCGGGCCAGTCGGGCCGGATGCTCGACAGCGTCGGGTGGCGCTGCGAGATTTTGAGCCGGGCAGTGCCGGATGTGCGTCCGACGGCCTCGCCGCGAACGTCGATGGCGCGGCCGGAGGCCATCCTGTCCAGCATCCGCCGGAAGGCCGGTTGCGGCTCGACCGCAACGACGCGGGCGCCGGCCTTGGCCAAGGCCAGCGAGCGGTTGCCGGCATGGGCGCCGATGTCGAAGGCCAGCGCGCCGGGTTCGACAAGGTCGCGCATGAAGCGCCGCAGGGCCCAAACCCGCCATGGCTGCCCGTGATAGACCAGGAGCGAGCGCACGAGCCCGATCGCGGAGGCGAAGCGGGAGGCCATCCTATCCGGTCTCTCGACCGGCGCCGTGCCGGACCTGCCCGAACAGGTCGCGCCCGAAGGAGGCCGAGAGCAGGAGAAGCGCGGCCAGCGCGACGGCGTTGGAAAAAGGCGGCTCGACCACCGGTGTCATCACCGCGCACAGCGCGGCGATCTGGATCACGCAGACGGCTTTGCGCAGGGCGCTCGGCGGCAGCTTTTTCGACAGGCGCGGCAGAATCGCGTGGATGGCGAGATAGACGTACCGCATGGCGCCGAGGAGAATGACGAAGAACCCGGCCTTGCCGCTGGCATAGGCCAGAAGGGAGAGAACGAGGATCATCAGCGCGTCGACCTCCATGTCGAAGCGTTCGCCGAAGTTTGAGCCCGTCCCCTGCGCGCGGGCGGCGTAGCCGTCGACGCCGTCGAGGACCAGCGCGATGATGGCGACGGAGACCAGCGCCCAGGCGAGCGTTTCGTCGCCGCCGGGTCCGAGGCGTTCGACCTCGACGAGCGCTGCGGCGACGAGCGCCGTCAGGCCCGCCCGGAACCCGGTGATCATGTTGGCAATGCCGAGCCGGCGATGCGGATGATCGTCGAGGCCCGCCAGCGCGACGACGACCACACCGCCATAGACGAACAAGGCGATGACGACGAAGCGCCAGTCGGAAGCGGCGAGTTCCGCCGCGGCCGGCGCCGCCAGCGCCAGGGCCACGGCGAGAACGCCGAAGACGAACAGGGCTTCCAGCATCACCGGGCGGATGCTCGGCCGGCTGCCGAACAGCCGGGCGGAGATCGCGCGGGCTGTTGAGCCGGCCTCGCTCATTTCCTGACCAGGGCCGCGGTGATCGAGGCGACGTCGAGCAGGTGTCCCGCGCGCCGTGCCTTCGTCGCGAGGTAGTTCCGGTTGTCGCCGGTGACTTCCCCCAGCACCGGCGTCCGGCGCGTGACCGTGATGCCGGCCTTCTCCAGGAAGGCGGCTTTCGACGGGTTGTTCGTCAGAAGGTCGACCTTCGAAATCCCGAGGACGCCCAGCATGGCACTGGCGGCGTGGTAGCGCCGTGGGTCCGGGCCAAAGCCGAGGGCGGCGTCGGCATCGATCGTGTCGAGCCCGCGCGACTGGTAGCCATAGGCGCGCATCTTGGCGCCGATACCCGTGCCGCGCCCCTCATGGTCGAGGTAGAGGAGAACGCCGCCGCCGCGCGCGGCCATCGTGCGGAGCGCGCCGTGCAGCTGATCGCCGCAATCGCATTTCAGCGAGCCGAAGAGATCGCCCGTGATGCAGGAGGAATGGATGCGCGTGGGAACGGAGCGCTCGAGATCCGGGTCGCCGACGACGATGGCGATCTGATCGCGCTGCGAGAGACCGCCGCGGAAGACGATGAACTCGCTCTGCGGCAGGTCCGGCAGCGGCACGATGGTCCGCGCGACGATCTCGAACCGCTGCTCTGCCTCGCTCGCGATCTTCATCTCGTCCGGCGTGACCTGCGCGATCCCGGCGAAGGCATCGTCGTCCGGTTCGATCTCGACGACGACGAGCGCCGGCAGGAGAAGCGCCAGACTGGACATCAAGGCGAGTTGGGACAGCTCCGCCGGCGCCTCGGACCAGGTCTCGGGCTTCTCGACATCGAGGCGATAGCCGAGAGCGCAGGCGCGCTCGAACGAGGCGTCCCGAAGCGAGACGAGGGCGCCGGTCGTCGTCGCCAGCCCTATCGCCGTGGCCCGCGGCGGTGTCAGATAGATCGAGTGGGTTCCCTCGGTCACCTCGGCGAAGCGATCATAGCCGGCGGCGCTGGCCGCATCGAGCGCCATGGCGGCGAAGCTGCGATCGGAGCGGAAGACGATGGGGCGTCCATAGCGCAATTCGGCCGCCGCGATCTCACAGGAGCGATGCGCGACATCAGTGGGCCCGAGGAACGCCTTCGATACTCTGCCCACGCCCGCGTCGGTCTTCAGCATTGATGCGTCCCGGTTCTGGTTGATCTGCCCGCTCGCCAAAAACTAGGCGCAGCATCGCGCTTTGCCACTTCATGGCGCTGCGTCAATTGGGCGCGAGAGGTGGCGAATTGGCCCGCCTCTCTATTTACGAAACCCCGGACCGCCCAAAGGTTCATCGTTCGAAAAGCTTCGCCCTTGCAAGATAGCTATTCCTTCAAAGCCTTATGGCTGGAAGCCGAAAATCGTCCGGCGCTGCGCGAGGGCCGAGTCGCGCCGACAAATGACGGGGATGTGATCGTTTCCGCCCGCTTTGGAGCGATCAGCCGCGGAACGGAATCGCTCGTGGCCACGGGAAAGGTGCCGCCGGGCGAAGCGGCGCGCATGCGCGCGCCCTTCCAGGAAGGGGATTTTCCTTTCCCCGTGAAGTACGGCTACGCCGTCGCCGGCATCGTCGAGGAGGGGCCCGACGGCTGGGCCGGTCGTGCGGTCTTCTGCCTGCATCCGCACCAGAGTCGTTTCACCGTCCCTGTCGAGGCGCTTCGTCCCGTTCCCGGCGGCGTGCCCCTCGGCCGGGCGGTGCTGGCCGCCAACATGGAGACCGCGCTCAACATCGTCTGGGACGCGGGCATCCAGCCCGGCGACCGGGTCGCGGTCGTCGGTGCGGGTGTGGTCGGCCTACTCACCGCCTTCCTGGCGGCCTCGATTCCCGGCACTGAAACCGTCGTGATCGACATCGACCCGCAGCGCGCGGCGACGGCGGCGCTGCTCGGGCTCTCCTTCGCCATGCCCGAGCAGGCGCCGGTCGATTGCGACGTCGTCGTTCATGCCTCGGGATCGCCCGACGGGCTTTCGGTCGCCCTGGCCGCCGCCGGTTTCGAGGCGCGCCTCGTCGAGGCCAGCTGGTATGGCGACAGGCTCGTCTCGGCGCCGCTCGGCCAGGCCTTCCATTCGCAGCGGCTGACGCTGGTGAGCAGCCAGGTCGGGCATGTCCCGGCATCCCGGCGAGCGCGCTGGAGCCGGACGCGGCGGCTCGATCTCGCGCTCGCACTGCTCGCCGATCCCCGACTCGACGCCCTCCTGCCGGCCGAAACCGCCTTTCTGGACCTGCCGCGCGTCTACGCGGACATTCTCCGGGACCCGGCCACCCTTTGCCATCGCATCCGCTACTGAAAGGATCCTCCATGTTCGCCGTCGAAGTCACCGACCACATCATGATCGCCCATTCGCTCCCCCGTCCGGTCTTCGGGCCGGCGCAGGGCATGCATGGGGCCACCTTCACCGTGGATGCGGCCTTCTTCACCGTCGATCTCGACGAGGACGGGCTGGGCGTCGATATCGGCGCGGCGATGGAAGTCCTCGCCGAGGTGCTGAAACCGCTCAACTACGGCAATCTCGACGAAATGCCCGCCTTCAAGGGCAAGGTGACGACGACCGAGTTTCTCGCCAAGCATATCTTCGAGGCCATTGCGGCGCTGATCGCCGCCGGCCGCATGGGAGAAGCCGGCGGGCGGGTGGAGCGCCTGCGCATCCGCTTGCACGAGTCCCACGTCGCGCGCGCCTGGTACGAGGCAGCGCTTTGAACCGACCCCTCGTCTTCGCGATCCCCGGCGACATCATGACGAAGACCGGCGGCTATGCCTATGACCGGCGGATGATGGCCGAACTGGAGAGGCTCGGCTGGTCCGTGACGCATCTGGCCCTGCCGGACGCCTTTCCCGATCCCGAGCCCTCCGATCTCGCTGAAACCGCGCGGCTTCTGGCCGGGATCGGTGACGGCACGCCGGTGCTCGTCGACGGCCTTGCCTTTTCGGCGGCGCCGGACGTCTTTTCGCCGGAAGCGGCCCGCCTTCGCCTCATTGCCCTCATCCACCATCCGCTCGCCCTCGAAACCGGTCTCGACGCCGAGCGGGCGGACGCCCTCCGCGTCGCCGAGACCCGCGCCCTCACGCTCGCCCGGGCCGTCGTCGTCACGAGCGCCATGACCGGCCGGACACTGACCGAAGCTTTCGGCGTGGCCGCGACGCGGATCACGGTCGCCGCGCCTGGCACCGATCGTCAGGCGCAGGCCAGGGCCGCGGGCGCGCCGCCGCTGATCCTTTCGGTCGGGACGCTCGTCCCGCGCAAGGGCCACGACGTGCTGATCGCTGCGCTGTCCAGGCTTGGCGACCTCGACTGGCGTTGCCGCATCGTTGGGGACGCGACACGCGACCCGCGCCACGCCGCCGCCCTGGCCGCGCTGCTGGACGATCTGGATCTGGCCGACAGGGTGACGATGGTCGGCGGCATGGACGATGTCAGCGCCGAATTCGCCGCTGCCGATCTCTTTGCGCTCGCCACCCATTACGAGGGGTACGGCATGGTCTTCGCCGAGGCGCTGGCGCACGGGCTTCCGATCGTCGGCACGCGCGCCGGGGCGGTGCCCGAAGTGGTGCCGCCGGAGGCCGGCATTCTCGTCGAGCCGAACGATGCGACGGCGTTCGGGAAGGCGTTGCGAAGCCTCCTCGAGAACACGGCGCTGCGCCGGCGCACCGCCGAGGGCGCGTGGCAGGCGGGACAGCGGCTTCAGACCTGGGAAATGTCGGCGCGGCTCATCGACGACACGCTTCGGGGGATCGCGGCATGAGCGGGTTCGAATCCGACTGGCTCTCGCTGCGCGAGCCCGCCGATCGCCGGGCACGGGACCGGGACCTGCTGACGATGGCGGCCGACCATGCATCGACGGCGCGGGGAGCCGTCGTCGATCTCGGCTGCGGGACCGGTTCGACCTTCCGGGCGCTCGACGGGCTTCTGGCGGAGGGAACGCCCTGGATCTTCGTCGACGACGACGCGGCCCTTTTGGCGCGCGCGCAGGCCCTGCAGGCGCCGTCCGCCCGCGCGCGGGTCAGGTTGCATCCCGCCGATCTTGCCGCCCTCGACGACGGGCTCTTTGACACCGCCGCGATGGTCACCGCCTCGGCGCTCTTCGATCTGGTCTCCCAGCGTTTCATCGACGCCTTCGCGGACCGGATGGCAAGCCGCGGCCTCGCTGTCTACGCTGCGCTCACTGTCGACGGCCGCATCGCCTGGGACAGCCCGCATCCGCTGGACGGAGAAATCGTCGAGGCCTTCACCGCCGACCAACGGCGCGACAAGGGCTTTGGTCCTGGCCTCGGCGGCGATGCGGCAGCGCGTCTTGACGAAGCCTTCCTCGCCAGGGGCTACACGGTGCGGTCCGCGCCGAGCGACTGGACACTCGGTGCCGACGATCTCGCTTTGCAGGAGGCGTTCCACGCGGGACTGGCAGGGCCGGCCGGTGCGGCGATGGGCGGGAAGGTGGGCGATTGGCTCCGCCACCGCGCCGATGCCGCCCGCGCCGGCGCCCGCGTCCGCGTCGGCCATCGCGACATGTTGGCGCTGCCGCCCGTCTGAAATCCCGATCGCGAAGCTTTCGGCGCCGCGATCCGTCGGCGCCGATGGGGCGGATCCCAGGCGCCCGGCGCCTCAGATGATGCGATAGAGCGTGGCGTCGCGGCGGAAGACGTGGTGGAGGAGGACCCCGCCGAGGTGCAGCAGGAAGAGGACGAGGATCGTCCAGCCGAGCACCATGTGGATGGTCATGAAGATTGGAGCGAGCGCCGCGTCCTTGCCGACCGGGCTCGGGATCGGCAGGATTCCGAAGAGGCTCAAGGGAAAGCCGAAGGCGTTGGTCGCGAGGAAGCCGGCGATAGGCATTGCGATCAGCGCGACATAGAGCGCGACATGCACGGTTCCGGCCAGGCGCGCCTGCCAGGGCGGCATGGGCTCGTGCGCCGGCGCGCCGCGCACGAGCCGCACCGCGAGCCGCGCCAGCATGATCCACAGGATCAGGAACCCGAAGGATTCATGCAGGAGATAGGCGATCGTCTTGTTCTCCTCGGCCAGGAACTCGATCACCATTCCGGCGGGCCAGACGACAAGAACCAGCGCCGCGACGATCCAATGCAGCACCCGGGAGGCGGCGGCATAGCGGGACGCCTGCGGCAGCCCCTGGGCGATGCCTCTCTCGTCATACACCTGCATATCCAAGGCCTTGGGTTCGGGGCGAGGGGAGATCGGGCTCGCGCCTCAGTGTCGCTTTCCCGTCTCCCTGCGTCAATTGCCTCGGTGCCCGCAGTAGCCGGCCGCACGCGCTGTTCCGCGCGCCTCCTCCTGACGACGACGACCCTGCCAGTGCGAGCGCGATCCCTCTGGAAACGGGCGGAGGTGGTCCAAAGCGCGGCGAGGCCGAAGAGCGTCGGGAAGCCCGATTGAGGCGCGGGAACGGCCCGCCCGTTTTGGCACCTTTTTCGAGCCCAAGTCGCTTGCAAGACTTCCTCGCCGGGGATGGCATGTTAACCCACTGGGTCTGAGGGCTCGGTCGAGCCTATTGCGTCCGCCGTCGGAGAGGGATCCTTCGTGATTCACGCGGTCCACCGCTTTCTGCGTCGCGAACCCTGAGCGCAGGCCGTTTCGGGCCCTGGCTGCGGCCGAGGGCATTTCCCTCTTCGCCTGTCCCGCATCGTTTTGATGGTCCGCCGTCACCGTCCTCCTCATCGATCGGGCGCTCTTCCGCCGATGCGGAACCGGGGACCGGCGACAGAGAGGCGCTGCTCGACAAGCGCTTCCGGGCCGACGTCCGAGCGGTTGCCGTTCGGCGGCGTCTGTCAGCAGTCTTGCGAAGTCAACAACACTGACAAATTTCGACGCTAAGTTATCAATATCTCTTACAATAGATCATTTAAGTTAAAGTCAGGTTCAATACAGCAATAGATTTTATCAGATAGCCAAGACCAGATCAGAAATCGATGGGGCATTCATCCTGGTTCGATACAATATTGTGTCGCTTACTATCGACGGATATCGCCATCAAGTGGAGAGATGAAGGGTCATGGACGGTGGCTTCATCGGGTCGAGGTGGGGTCGGTGGTGTTTGTTGCCCAGAACAGCGTCCGTGAAAGTCAAGGGGACGAAGAAAAACCTCTGGGGAGCATTCATCGCGTCAATGAATCAAAGTGCCCTATTCGGATAATGCGCCGAAGTCGGGTGGAAATAAGCCAAAATATCAGTTTGGCAAACTAACGGCCGCGCGCCAATTGTCGGAGAATGAAGAAATGGCCCTTGTGAAGAAAACCGCGCTCGGTGGATCGACGAGCAGTGCAGCGTCGCCCGAGGCGCAGAGCCTGGGTCGGTTGTCCCGGCTCGCCGACGAAAGCCGGCGCAACGTGCGGACCCACGCCCGGCAGCAGAAGTCGGCCGAGCGCATCGCCAGCGCAACGGCCGAGCTCGCGGCCGGCATCAGCGAATCCGCTTCGGCCGCCGAAGAGCTGCGCAAGGCCATGGAACTCATCGCCGCCGGAGCGGAGGAGGCATCCAGCGCCACCGAGGAATCTCGGCGTGCCGTCACGCTGATCGCCGGCACGCTCGCACAGGCCAAGAACGGTGCGGAACTGTCGCGCAGCAAGACCGACGCGCTCAGAACCCTCGTCGGCGACGTTTCCCGTCAGATCGGCGCCAGCGTCGACAGCATCGGCACGGCGGCCGACCGGCAGGCTGCCTCGGTCACCATGGTCCTCGACCTGGAGCGCCAGGCCGCCAGCATCGGCGAGATCGTCGGCGCCGTCGGACGGATCGCGGACCAGACCAACCTCCTGGCGCTCAACGCCGCGATCGAGGCGGCCCGCGCCGGTCAGCACGGCAAGGGCTTTGCCGTCGTCGCCGACGAGGTTCGCACCCTGGCGGAGACGTCTGAAAAGAGCGCAAGCGAGATCCAGCAGCTGATCGGCACCATCCAGGGCGACGTCAGCACCATCGTGGAGGGGATCAACCGCTCCGCCGAAACCGCGCGCGCCGAGGTGGTCAAGGGACGGGCGATCTCCGTGCAGCTCGACGAGATCCGGACCGGCATGGGGCGCGTCCTCAAGGGCGCGGAGGAGATCCTGCGCTATTCGGTCGAGAGCGAGCGGGCGTCGGTCGAGGCCCAGAAGGGATCGGAGGCGATCGCCGCGGCGGCCGAGGAACAATCGGCGGCGTGCGAGGAAGCGCTGAAGACGATCGATCAGCAGACGACGGCGCTCTCGCAGAGCGATCAGGCCTCGAACGAACTCTCGGCGCTGGCCGAAGAGCTGAAGAACGCCACCGACGTCGGCAAGAGCGCCGAGGGCGTTGCCTCCGCCGCGGAAGAGCTGTCGTCGGCGGTGGAGGAGATCAACCGCGCGGCCGCGCAGATCATGACGGCGCTCGATCAGATCAACCGGGGTGCCCAGCAGCAGTCCTCAGGGGCTCAGCAGGCGGCCGCCGCGACGTCGCAGATCGAGCGCGGCTCGCTCGTCACCCAGCAGCAGGCGCGCGACTCCCTCGAACTCGGCCAAGCGATGGCGCAGCAGATCGCCGACAGCAGCGTTGCGATCGGGGCGCTGATCAGCGCCGTCAGCGCCTCGCTGGAGGAGACCAACCGAACCCGCGACCAAGTCAACGCTCTCGAACAGGTGAGCCGCCGCATCGACAAGATCGTCGACGCGATCTCGACCGTCGCCATCCAGACCAACATGCTGGCGGTCAACGGCTCGATCGAGGCGGCGCGCGCCGGCGAATTCGGCAAGGGGTTCATGGTCGTGTCGACCGATATCCGCAATCTCGCCCGGGATTCGGCGGAGAATGCCGACCGGATCAAGGATCTCGTCAAGTCGATCCAGGACCAGGTCGTGGCGGTGCGGCTGGATCTCGACGGCATTTCCCATCTGGCCGCGCAGGAAGTCGAGAAGAACAAGGCAATCACCGCCAATCTCACGGTCGTGCGCGCGGATCTCGAAAGCGTCGCCGCCAGCAACCAGGAGGTCCTCTCCGGCAGCGACGAGATCGTCCGCTCCATCGACGAGTGCAAGCGGGGGATCGAGCAGATCACGGCCGCGGCCCAGCAGGCGGCGACGGCCTCCGGCCAGGCGCAGCAGGCCTCGCGCGAGCAGGCCAAGGGGGCAGAGGAACTGGCCGCCGCCATCGAGGAAGTCGCCGCCCTCGCCGACGAACTCCAGAACCTCAACTGAGGTGAGCGCCGAGGAGGCGTCGACCATGTCCGACAACAACGAGGCGGGGCCTCTCAGCCCCGCGGTACCGCTGGCCGACAGCCGGGCCAGGGACGAGCTGGGACCGACCGAGGGCGGCGCGGCGGAAGGCGCCACCGTGCGCCAGTTCGTCACCTTCCAGATGGGGGAGGAACTCTTCGCCGTGCCGCTGACGGACGTCCAAGAGATCATCCGCCTGCCGAGCATCGTCGAGGTGCCGATGTCCATTTCGAGCCTGGAGGGGCTCGCCAACCTCCGCGGCTCGGTGCTGCCGATCATCAACCTGCGCCGGGTCTTCAACCTCGACCCGACCCAGCACAACGATGCCACCCGCGTCGTCGTCGTCAACAAGCGCGGACTGGTCGGCTTCATCGTCGACCGCATGTCGCGCGTGGTGACCGCCGAGCCGCGCGAGATCGAGACGGTCGGCCGCAGCGGCTCGACCATCGAGACCGAGCTTCTGGAAGGCGTCGTCAAGCGCGGCCAGTCGATGATCATGATCCTCGACACCGACCATCTGACGGGCCAGCTGCAGACCCCGCCATCCCACCGCCCGCGTCGCGAGAATGGCGGAACCTTCGTCGACCGCGGCGACGGCGAGGGATCGTCGGACGAGGTCCAGCTCGTCTCCTTCGAACTCGACGGCCAGGAATACGCCCTGCCGATCGAATGCGTGCAGGAGATCGTCCAGGTGCCCGAGAGCATCAGCCGGATCCCGCTCGCCTCCAGCCATTCGCTGGGGATGATGAATCTGAGGGACCGGCTGCTGCCGCTCGTTAGCCTGCGCTCGATGTTCGGCATGCCCGCCGCCCCGGTCGGCGAGCAGAGCCGCATCGTCGTGGTGGCCCATTCCGAAGGCGGTGCCGAGATGACGGTCGGCGTGGTCATCGACACGGCAAAGGAAGTGCTGCGGGTTCCGCGCTCGATCGTCGACCCCGTCCCGGCGATGTTGTCGGCGGGCGGGCAGGCCAACGAGGTGGACCAGATCTGCCGGATGGAGGATGGCCGCCGCCTGGTGTCGATCCTGCGGGCGGACCAGCTCTTCCTCAACTCGGCGGTGCGTGCCGCGATCGACGATGCAGATCTTGCAAGAGGGAAAGATGCCGTGGGTGAACCGGAGACACAGAGCAGCCATCCGATCGACGAGGACGAGCAGTTCGTCGTGTTCCGGGTGGCGGACGAGGAATACGGGGTGCCGATCGAATCCGTCCAGGAGATCGTGCGCATTCCCGACCAGCTGACCCGGGTTCCCACGGCCCCGTCCTTCATCGAAGGCGTCGTCAACCTGCGCGGCTCGGTTCTGCCGGTGATCGACCAGCGGCGTCGTTTCGCGCTCCCCGACATGGAGCGAAACGACCGGCAGAGGATCGTCGTGTTCCTCATTCACGGCATGCGGACCGGCTTCATCGTGGATTCCGTGTCCGAGGTCCTGAAGATCTCCAAGTCGCGCATCTCGGACGCGCCCGACATGTCGCTGCAGCACGGCAGCGCCATCACCCGGGTGGCCAACATCGTCGAGATGAAGCGCATGATCCTGATGCTGGAAGTGGAAAAGCTTCTCGACCGGTCGGAGACGGCCTCGCTCAAGGCGGCTGCCTGACGGCGCGGCCGGGGCGCGGCCCGGGCGCTGCGATGCCGGGCCAGCCTCCGGGCCCCGGCATCGGCCCCGCCCCGGCAGGGGCATCGGGCGCAGCGCCCGGTGCCGCCTTCACCCACGATCCACCATGGCCCCTGAACAGCCAGAGACACCCATGACCAAGCTTCTGATCGTCGACGATTCGGCGCTGATGCGGAAATATCTCCGCGAAATATTCGAAGCCGAAAGCGCCTTCACGATCGCGACCGCCCGCAACGGGCAGGACGCGCTGGCGCAGATCGGGAGTTTCAATCCGGATGTGGTGACGCTCGACGTCAACATGCCGGAGATGGACGGCATCACCTGCCTCGCCGAGATCATGACCAGCGCGCCGCGCCCCGTCGTGATGGTGTCGTCGATCACCCGCAAGGGCGCCGAGGTGACGCTCGAGGCGCTCAAGCTCGGAGCCGTCGACTTCGTCGAAAAGCCGGGCGGCACCGTCTCCTTGAACATCGACAGCATTCGCGGGCACATCGTGGCGACCGTGAAGGCGGCCGCGCGCGCCAAGCCGCGCCGGGCGCGGGGCCTCGTCGACCGTGTCCGCCATGCGGCGGAACAGGCGGCGCAGCCGCGCCCGCTCTCCGCTTCCGAGAACGCGAGCGGTCTCGTTCTCGTCGGCGTCTCGACCGGCGGCCCGCGCACGCTCGAGGACATCCTGCCGGAGCTGCCGCAGGATTTCCGCTACCCCGTCATCGTCGCGCAGCACATGCCGTCCGCCTTCACCGCCTCCTTCGCGGCGCGGCTGGATACGATCTGCCGGGTCAAGGTCGTCGAGGTGACGGGCCCCATGCCGCTAAAGCCGGGCCATGTCTACATCGGTCGGGGGGATGCCGACGTCGTCGTCGAGAGCCGCCTGGGGCGCCCGGTGGTGAACACGGTGAAGCTCGACGCCCAGTATCTCTGGCATCCCAGCGTCGAGCGCCTCGTCAAGTCGGCGATGGGCGTCCTCGATCCGCGCGCTCTCCTGGCGGTGCAGCTGACCGGCATGGGCAATGACGGCGCACCGGCCATGACCGAGCTGCGCCGTCTCGGCGGCCGCACCATTGCCGAGCACGAATCCACGGCGATCGTCTTCGGCATGCCGGCCGAACTGATCCGTCTCGGCGGTGCCGACAGGATCCTGCCCTCCGATCGGATCGCCGATCAATTGATCACCTGGAGCAAATGAGGTTTCGCCGTGCCCCTGATCCTGTCTTCAACTGCCGCCGAGCCCGTTCTCGAACCGGTCGCCTCCATCGACCGATCCAGTCTTCCGGACCGGCTGGCCGATGACGACGTCGCCGTCCGCCGCGAGGCCGTCCGCTTCGCCGCGCAGCTCGGCCTCGCGCAGACCCTGTCGGACCATCTGGCGAACGAGCCGAACGGCGCCCTCCGGGAGACCATTTTCACGACGCTCGTCCGGCTGGCGGACGAGGCCAGCGTGCCGCCGCTCGTCGCGCTCCTGCGCAGCGAGGATGTCGGCCTGCGCAACGCGGTGATCGAGACGCTGCAGGCGATGGGCGACATCGCGCTGCCCGAACTGGAGAGACTGCTGGCCGACCCGGACGTCGATGTCCGGATCTTCGCGATGAACGTCGCGCAGTCGCTCGGCACGCCGAAAGTGCCGGCCCTGGCCTTGCGGGTGCTGACGACGGATGAAGACGTCAATGTCTGCGCCGCGGCCGTCGAGGTGCTGTCGGAACGCGGCCATCCCGACATGGCGGACGCCATCCGGCAGTCGGCGGCCCGCTTCCCCGATCAGCCCTTCCTGGCCTTCGCCATTCGCGCCGCCGTCAAGCGGATCGGCTGACGTCATGGCTCTCGAACTCTCGACCAGCCAGCCGCCCGTCATCCGCGACGAGGACTTCCTCGTCTTCCGGGAGTATTTCTACCGCAAGACCGGGATCATGTTCGCCGACAACAAGCGCTACTTCGTCGACAAGCGCCTGCAGCATCTGATGACGCAGGGCGGCCACCGCAGCTTTCGCGGCTATTTCGACACCGTGTGCTCGCGCAGCGACGCCAGGGCGATGCAGTCCCTGGTCAACGCGATGACCGTCAACGAGACGTACTTCTACCGCGAGGAGTACCAGTTCAAGTGCCTCGTCCAGTCGATGCTGCCGGAAATCACCCGGACACGGCCGCGGGGTGACACGGTCAAGATCTGGTCGGTGCCGTGCTCGACGGGCGAGGAGCCCTATTCCATCGCCTTCTATCTGCTCGAACACTGGAGCCAGGTGGATGACTTCAACATCGAGATCTTCGCCTCCGACATCGATACCGAGGTGATGCAGCGGGCCAAGCTCGGGATCTATGCGACGCGCTCGCTGCAGAACGTCTCCAAGCAGACCCTGGCGAAATACACGACCGATGTCGGCGACGGCAACCGGCAGGTCATCGAGCCGCTGCGCAACTCGATCCACTTCTCGCGCGTCAATCTGCTCGACCTGCCGAGGGGCGACAGGGTCCACAACGCCATCGACGTGGTCTTCTGCCGCAACGTTCTGATCTATTTCGACGACGTCTCGCGGCGGACCGCGGCGGAGGCGCTCTTCGAGACCTTGAGGCCCGGCGGCTTCGTCTGCCTCGGCCATTCCGAATCGATGAGCCGCATCTCGTCGCTGTTCCAGATGCGCAAGTTCGCGGACGTCATCGTCCACCAAAAAGCCCCATAGGATAGGAGCAAGGCTCGTGGCGCACGCCCTGATCATCGATGACTCGAGCACGGTGCGGTTGTACTACCGCGAAGTGCTGGAAGCGGACGGCTTCACCGTCGACGAGGCCCTCAACGGCATGGAGGGGCTCGAGAAAGTGATGATGGAGCGCTTCGATCTGCTGCTCGTCGACGTCAACATGCCGAAGATGGACGGTTACACGTTTCTCCAGCAGCTGCGTCAGATGCCCGAGATGCAGGACATCCCGGCGATGATGATCTCGACGGAATCGCAGGACGTCGACCGTGCCCGGGCCTATGCGTCCGGCGCGAACGTCTACATGGCCAAGCCGGTCCATCCGGTCGAACTCGCCGCCGTCGCCCGGTTGATGAGCGGCCAGGCTCTTGAACGGATCCCGGCATGAACCCGCTTCTCGCCCAATTCATTCCAGAAGCCCGCGACCTGCTCGATCAGGCCGGTGCCGGCATGCTGGTGCTGGAGCGCAACGCCAGCTCCGACACCGCGGTCAACGACGTGTTTCGCGCCGTCCACACGCTGAAGGGCTCCTCCGGCCTGTTCGACGTCGGGCCGCTGACCCGGCTCGTGCATGCGGCCGAAGATCTGCTCGGCGAAGTGCGGCTGGGCCACCTCTCCGTGACCGGCGAAATCATCGACCAGCTGCTGGAGAGCCTCGATCTGGTCGGAAGCTGGATCGATGCCCTGGAACAGCGGCACGTTCTGCCGGGCGACGCCGAGGCGGAAATGGCTAAGCGCGTCGCGCTGCTGCGCCACTGGCTGAGCGAAACCGAGCCCAATGCGGCGGCGCCGGCCGAGCTGGCGCCGCACCTGCGGCTCCCGCCCGACTGGCTCGTGCATTTTCCCGAGGAGACGCGGGCCGCGCTCTACTGCAATCGCACAAGCGAGAACCTCCTCGCCTGGTCGTTCGAGCCGGACGAGGGCTGCTTCTTCCGCGGCGACGATCCCGTCGCCATGGTGCGGCAATCGCCGGGCCTGCTCGCGGTGCGCGTGCTGCCGCGAGACGGCGCCTTTCCCGATTTCGAGAGCTGGGATCCGCTGACCTCGGTGCTGCGCTTCGAGATCCTCAGCGATGCCAGCCGGGCGACCATCGACGAGCACATGCGCTACGTCGCGGAAATGGTGGAGATCCGCGAGATCGGCTTCGCCGACCTCGCCATCCCGACCGGCCGGCGGGCCGGCGGCCCGGTGTTTGCCGATTTCGGGTCGATCGCGCGCGCGCATCTGGCCAAAGGCGATCTACCGGCGCTGCGCAACGCGGCCTCGACGCTTCTCGGCATGGTCGCGCCTGCCTGCCTCCAGGCCGCGGCGCTGCGCTGGTGCCTGGTGCTGACGCAGGAACCCGAGTCGACCGACCTCGACGCGCTGGCGCGGATGACGGAAGCGGCGGCGACGGGCGAACTGCCGCCGAAGCGAGAGGCCGATCTTGTGGCGGAAGGGCCGCCGGCAACGTCGCCTCCTAGGGCGGGCGCGGTGCAGCCGGACCATGCGCTCTGCGCCCGCCTGGCGCGGGAGCAGGCCACCGTCCTCGAAACGCCGCCCGCGCCAGGCATCGCGCAGGGCCGGCTCGAGGCCGTGGCAAAGGTCCTGACCCATCTCGGCCGGGCGACCGGACGCCCCGTCGACGCGGCGGTCGCCGAAGCGATGGCGGCGCAGGCCCGGTCCGGCGACCTGTCGGGCTTGCATGCCATCGCGGCGCGGCTGGCCGATCCCACCGCTACCGCCGATCCCTCAGAGCCGGTGGTGGAAGCCAAGCCGGCGGCGGCCGCCTTCGCTGCGGCAGCGGTCGCCCCGGCCCCCGCGCCGAGCGGCGACGAACCGGCGCCCGCCGCGGCGGCCGGCGACGGCAAGGCCATCGCACGGGTGCTGCGGATCGATCAGGCCAAGATCGATTCCATCATGAATTTCGTGGCCGAATTGATCGTGGCCAAGAACGGACTGTCCTACCTCGCCACGCGCGCCGAGCATGTGCACGGCGCCCGCGCCGTCGCCCGGGAGATCAAGGAGCATTTCGCCGTCATCGACCGGATCACCCAGGATCTGCAGGTCGGCATCATGTCGGTGCGCATGATGCCCGTCGGCCAGGTCTTCCAGCGTTTTCCGCGCCTGGTGCGGGACATCTCCCGCAAGCTCGACAAGAAGATCAATCTCGTCATCGAGGGCGAGGACACCGAGGCGGACAAGAACGTCCTGGAAAGCCTCGCCGATCCGCTGATCCACATGGTCCGCAACAGCCTCGACCACGGCATCGAGACGCCCGAGGACCGGCGCGCGGCCGGCAAGTCGGAGGCGGGAACGCTAAAGATCACGGCCCGCCATGAGGGCGACTTCGTGGTGATCGAGGTGCGGGACGACGGCAAGGGCATCGATCCCGAGACGGTCAAGCAGAAGGCCTGCGACCTCGGCCTGATCACGGCCGAGAGAAGTGCGCAGATGAGCGACGAGGAGGCCTGCAACCTCGTCTTCGCCGCCGGCTTCTCGACCAAGGAGGAGATTTCCGACCTGTCCGGCCGGGGTGTCGGCATGGATGTGGTGCGCTCGGCGGTGGTGAAGGCGGGCGGCGACGTCGCGCTGCGCTCGACGCTGGGAGTCGGGACCTCGGTGATCGTCCGCCTGCCGCTGACCATGGCGGTGACGCAGATCGTCACCATCGATTGCTGCGGTCGCCTGTTCGGCGTACCGATGGATCAGGTGGTCGAAACCGTGCGCGTCGCCCGCAGCCAGATCCACCGTCTGAAGACGATGGAGACCTTCGTGTTGCGCGATACCATCATCCCCATGGCCCGGCTGCGCAGCCTGATGAACCTCGTTCCTCTGGAAGAGGAGGCGGTGCCCACCGAAGAGGCCGTCATGGTCGCCCAGGTCGGCGGCGAGCGGGTCGGCGTTGTGGTCGACGGTTTTCGCGAACGCATGGAGGTCATCGTCAAGCCGCTGGAGGGCGTGCTCGAGGGCATGGCCGGCTTCTCCGGCACGACGCTGCTCGGCGACGGGCAGGTCCTCCTCATTCTCGACCTGCAGGAGATGCTGTGATGGCTTTTACCGTGACCGACGCCGACGTGATCTTCGAAGGCGCCTGCTCGATCGAGGAGGCCGAGGATCTGCATGCCGCACTGAAGGGCCGTGAGGCGCCGCGCTTCGACCTGGCGCGCGCCGGCCCGCTCCACACGGCGATCTTGCAGATCATCATGGCTTCGGGCGGCACGGTCTCGACGATGCCGTCCGAGCCGGACCCTCTGCTCGCGGCGTGTCTCGCGGCGAAACGCAAGGGATGACCGGGGCCGCGATGCCGATCCATGTCATCGCGGTCGCCAACTGCAAGGGCGGAACGGGCAAGACGACGACGGCGGTCAACGTGGCGGCGGAGCTGGCCCGAAGCGGCCTGCGCGTGCTGCTCGTCGACTTCGATCCGCAGGGGCATGCCGGTCTCGGATTTGGCATCCGGGCCGAAAAGGGCGCGCCGACGGCGCACGACCTCCTGCGCGGCGGCCTGGCCGATCCCAGCGACGCGATCTGCCTGACGGCGGTCGAGGGCGTCGACGTGCTGCCGTCTGACCGCACCTTCCGCAACCTGTCGGCCGACGATGATCCCAGCGCGTTCCTCGAGGCCCTGCATGGTCTGCGCAACCGCTACGACGTCGCGGTGGTGGATACGCCGCCGGCGGCCGAAACCCCGATGCGGGTGGCGCTCGGCGCGGCGAACACCGTGCTGATCCCGACGCAGCTCAACCATCTTGCCCATGACGGACTGCAGCAACTCTTCCGGCTGCTCTTTGCCGGCGCGGTCGGGCCCAATCCAGGGGCGGCGACCTTCGCCATCGTCCCGGTGCAGGTCGACATGCGGCTGCGTCTGCAGCAGCAGATCCTGGCCGAGCTTCTGTTCGAATTCGGCCATAACCGGATCTTTCGCGGCATCCGGACCGACGTCGCGCTGGCCGAGGCTTTCGGCAGCCGATGCCCGGTGCGCCACTACCGTCCCCAGACCCGGGGCGCGGTGGACTACACGCTTCTGGTGCAGGACATCCTGCACTTCTGGCCCATCGCGGGCGGAAGACGCGAAGCCTAGACTTTGGCTGCGGCGGGCTCTTCTGCCGCCGCCAGGATCGGCAGGCGCAGGCTGACGCGGGTTCCCCGGTTCGGCTCGCTATCGATATGCGCGGTGGCGCCCCAGGATTCGGCGATCGCCATGACCACGGAGAGGCCGAGACCACTGCCGGTTCCCGGCGCCTTGGTGGTGAAGAACGGGTGGAAGGCGCGCGAGAGGAGGTGCGGCGGCATGCCGGTGCCGTTGTCCCGCACGGCCAGGCGCAGGAATCCCCGCGACGCGCCGTCATCCTGGCGATCGTCCTCGCGCGACAGCTCGATGCGGACGGTCCCCGCGCCGCCGATCGCGTGTTCGGCATTGCGCACCAGGTTGAGCAGGATCTGCGACAGCTCGGCCGGCTCGCACAGGACGCGTTCCATCCCGCAATCGACGGCGAGTTCGAGGACGAGAGCGGGCGGCAGCACGGCCTGAAGAAAGGTCACGGCGCTCTCGACCACCGGGGCGAAGACGACGGGCGCGACCTTTGGCAGGTCGCGGCGCGCGGTCATCAGGATGCTCGCCACGATCGAGGCCGCCCGGCTGGCGCATTCGAGGATCAGTTCTGCATTCTGCGATGCGTCGCTGCCGGCCGGCTCGTCCTCGATGATCAGTTCGGCGAGACCGGTGATGGGCTGCAGCAGATTGTTGATCTCGTGGCAGATGCCGCCGGCCACCTGGCCGAGCGACTCGAGGCGAGGGTGGTCCGCATTCAGGCGCTGCTCGCGCTTGAGGAGCGCGATGCGTTTTTCGTCGGCGATGGAATAGGCGATCATCAGCTGCGTTAGGCAGGCCGAGGCGCGCTCCAGCACGGTGACTACACAGGAAGAGGGCGCCCCCGACAGGAGACCTTCTTCCTGAAGCCTTCGGCAGGCCCGCTCGTGCAGTCCCGCCATCTCGACGATCGGCACGCCGGCGGCCACCAGAGCGGCGCCGATGTCTTCTATCCGGCCGAGATCGTCTTCCCGGGCCTCGCCGGCATAGGAAAGCACGAGCTCGACGTAATCGGCCCCCGGGTCTTCAGCATGGTTCTTCCCCGAGGAAGCAACAGACCACGCCGACATCGTCCGGCCGGCGGTCGGGGGACATCGCCAGGTGCCTCGCGATGTCGGCAGGCGAGCCCGTCAGGAAGAGCTGCTCGACGTCCAGCCGCGCCGGGAGCCCGTCGGTCCACAGCAGCACGGCATCGCCGTCGCGCCATGCCGCGGTTTCGGGCGCCGGGCGCCGGATGCCGGTCCCGACGATCCCCGGGCTCCCCTCGTAGCGAAACACCTCACCGGCCCGGAAAAGCGCCATGCGGACATTGCCGACACCGGCAAAGCGCAGGGTCCGGCAGCCGGTGTCGAACTGCACCACCGACATGGCCGCACCCCGGCTGTTGCGGATGGCCTGATCGACCGAGCCGATGATCTCCTCGGCCGGCAGGCTGCGATCGGCCTCGGCCTCGACGATGGCGCGCTCGGACGCACGGGCCGCCTCGGCGCCGTGGCCCAGGCCATCGACCAGACAGACCGACCAGATCTGCTTCTCCTGCCACCAGGTGAAGGCGTCGCCGCAGGGTTCGCCCGCGTGCTTGGCGATGCGGTGGGCGCCGACGATCATGGGCGCCAGAACGTCGCGGTCACCCGCGTGCCGGTGCCGGTCTCGGATTCGATGGCGAAGTCGTCGGCGAGCCGCAACACGCCGGGCAGGCCCGCCCCGAGGCCCCGATTGGTGGAATAGCCGTCGCGCATGGCGAGGCCGAGGTCGGGAATGCCCGGCCCTGCATCCAGCGCCACGATCTCGATGCCGATCCGGTCGTCCTCGGCCAGTCGGCTGAGGCGGATCGAGCCGCCGGGATAGGCGTGAAAATGCAGATTGTGGGCCAGTTCCGATACGGCCGTGGCCAGGCGATAGGAGGCGGCGCTGCGGAAGCCGAGCGCCAAGGCGAAATCGCGCGCCTGGCGGCGAACGTCGGCGACGTCGATTTCGTCGAGGATCGTCATCATCAGCCTGTCGCTCACGGTCTCAGGCTCATGGTGATCTGGATCACCGTCCGGCCGGGATTGCTGTCGATGAGGAGGTGATCGGTCAGCCGCTCGACCGCCGGAAGCCCGAGACCCAGACCCTTGCCGGTCGTAAAGCCCGGCTGAAGCGCGGCGTCGACATCCGCGATCCCGGGACCCTCGTCCGAGACCACGACGCGGATGGTGCGGGTTCCGTCGGGCTCGGTCTCCTCGCAGATCTGGCAATGGCCGCGCAGCCCGTGCTGCAGCGTGTTGCGGGCCAGCTCCGAGATCGCGGTGGCCAGGCGCGTCTGGTCGACGATGCGAAAGCCCATCGCGCGCGCCAGATCCCGGCCGGCCTGTCGCGCCGCGATGACATCCGCCTGGCCCGAGATCGCCATCGTCATGAAGAAGGGCGTGGTCATGGCAAACATCCGCCATCCCCCGTGCCGCCGGCAAGGGGCGAAGCTGTGAGGGGGGAGGGCATCGACTTCATGCTTCCGTTTCCGACATCCGGTTCCGCCTTCGCTCGCCGACGCCTCGGCAGTCCATCGAACCGGCATGGACGCGGCGCCACCGCCGCGCTCAGGCAGACCGAGGGAGGTCTTCATCCCTCTCACGAAGCACGTTGCGCAGCTTCTCGACGCCGGCCTCCAGATCTATCGCCGCGTCGATCCCGATGATCTCGCGGCCGATCTCGACGAGGGTCAGGGCCACGATGGGCTGCATTCCCGTCAATACGACCTCGCCGCCGATCAGGCGTACCATGCGCGTCGTCTCGTTCAGGGCGCGGGCAACATAGGAGTCGATGACGTCGAGCCCGGTGACGTCGAGGACGATCCCGTCCGCCTTGCCCCTGCTGATGAGGGCGAGGATGTCCTCCTGCAGCAAGAGGACCTGATCGTCCGTCAGGTCGAACTGGATCGATGCCAGGAGGATACGCCCCAGCCGCAGGATCGGGACGCGGCTCATGCCAGCGCCGATCGCGCCACCGACTGCCCGACCCGCTGCCCCAGCATCCGGAGCGCCTCGATGAGCCCGTTGTGAAGGGTGCCGCGCGTGTGCATCCCGCGCAGGTCGACATCCAGCTTGACCAGGGTCTGAGCGGCATCCGGGCTGATGCCGGTGAGAATGACCTGCGCCCCCAGCATGTTGGCCGCGCCCACCGTCTTGGTCAGATGCAAGGCGACGCGGGTGTCGATGATCGGCACGCCGGTCACGTCGAGAATCGCCACGAGGGCGCGCTCACGGGCGATCGAGGTCAGGAGATCTTCCATCACCTGCTGAGAGCGCCGTGTGTCGACGACGCCGACGAGCGGCAAGAGCAGGATCTGCGGCCAGATCTGCAGGATCGGCGTGGACAGATCCAGGATTGCCCGGCTCTGCCGTTCGATCAGCCGCTCGCGGGCCGTGGTGTGGGCTTCGGCCGCCTCGATGGACAGCCGGTCGACGATGCCGGACACGCGCCGCAACTCGGCCGTCAGGCGGGCGCCGTCGGACGCGAAGGCCTCGACGATGAAGGGCAGCAGCGCATCGCGGAAGGACAGCATGAACAAAAGGGTCTCGCCGGCCGACAGGCCCTCCCGCGCATGCGCCGCGCTGACGCGGCTGGCCAGCGCCGTCAGGGTGGCGCGGTGATCGCTGCCGGCCCTTTCCGCCTCGTCCTCGTCGACGACGAGATAGCGGATCAGTTCCGAAATCACTTCGGCCGCCTCGGTGCGCAACAGGCTGCCGATTTTCGGCAGGTCCGAGCGTTGGGCCAGAAGCCCCGCCGCGCAGACCTGCCACGCGCCGATGACGTCCGATCGGCGACCGGCCAGAATCTGACCGAGATTGCCTGCATCCCTAGAGACCAATGCCGTGACCTTCCATGCGATTTTGCCCCTCGAGAAGTTCGCCGACGAGGCTCGTCAACGTCGTTTTTGCAAATGGTTTCATCAGGACCCTGTCGGCCCCGGCCTCGCCGGCAGCCTTCGCCGAATTGGCGATCGGCGACCGCGGATCACCCCCGGTGATCGCGATGATGGGCACGGCGTTTCCCGATGCGCGCGCCTGCCGGATGAATTGCAGGCCGTCGCCCCCCTGCATCCACAGATCGGCCACCACCAGATCGAAGCGCCCCTGCTTCAGAAGCTGGGTCGCCTCGTCTCCGCTGGCGCAGTCGGTCACGTCATGACCTTCCCTCGCCAGGAATTTATGCAATGTTGCTCGGACAAGGTGCGAATCTTCCACAAGAAGGATTGCCGACATCGACTTTACCAATCCATCCGTAATATGATCCGTTTATATTTTCAGCGGCCCAATCAGAACAGCTGGATGTTCATGACAGGGGAGGCCGAATTGTCATGGCCACTGGCGGATAGGTGTCCCTGACGCTGGCTGTCCATGACGTAACTGTCAAATAGCGCGTCGAGCTTTTCCGAAAGTGGCGTTTCATCTTCGATGGCCAGCTGCGACTCCAGCTGGGAACGGGTGAGAGACAGGTGTTCCTCGACGGTCTGGGCCATGAACACCAGCTGCTCGATCTGCTGGCGGTTGATGTCCTGAAACTGCATGCTGGCCATCATCTCCATGATCGGCTCGGCAATGGAAACGTTTCCCTGCTCCACCTTGCCCAAGACGTCGCGCTGGTGGGCGAGAAGCGTCGTGACGTTCTCGGTCAGCGAGTCCAGTGCCGATACGATGCTGGTCATCGACTCCTGTTCCAGCCTTTCACGCGCTTGCTTGTGCTGCTCCAGGCCGTCGGTCACGGTGGTCGTCAGCGCCTCGACACTGGCGTTGATCTGCTGCGACAGCTGATGCACCTCGGCGGCGAGCTTGCGGATTTCCTGCCCGATGACCATGAAGCCGCGGCCGTGCTCGCCGACACGGGCGGCCTCGATCGACACGTTGATCGACAGCATGGAGGTCTGCCGGGCGATCTCCGTGATGCCGGCCAGGGCGCCGATCGTCTGCCTGGTTTCCGCGACGATCTTTCCCCGCTGGATCCCGCTGGCTTTCGCCTCCAGCCGCTGCTGCGCGACGAACTCGTCCAGCATCCGCCGCGACGTCTCGATCTGGGCCTCGATCTCCCGGACGATGCCGGTGACCCGTTCGTTCGATCCGGACTGCTCGATGAAGCGCATCAGGCTGGTGATCTGGTCATCCACCGCCGTGAGGCCCGTCATCAGCCGCGCCGCCGCCTTCTCGCCGACATCGGTGACGCCATCCATCTGCTTGCACAGGATGTCGGTGTAAACCGAGTGCGACCAGAGATCGTCGAGCACGCGGTCGAGCGCGACGGGGGGCGCCTGGGTCGCTGGAAGCACCGGCGCGGCGAAGTCTCGGCGTCCCGGCGCCTCGCTCCCATCGGCGACGGCGGGCTCGACTGCGGGAGCGGGGCTCGACGCGACCACCGGCCCCGGCAGCGCGAGGGCAGGGCGCCGGCGCCAGACGGTCGCGGCGCCGACGAGGCAGGTGACGGCGCCCAGCCAGGGCTGAACTGCCGCCGGCAGCTGGGGGTGAAGCAGAACCGACGCAACGCCCGCAGCGAGCACGGGCAGGAAGCGCCAGAGGTCGGCGCCGGCCGTTTGCGTCAGCACGCTGGCGAGGGACGACGGCCGCTCTCCTGGGCGCCGCCGGAAGGCGACGGCCGACATTATGCCACCGGAACCAGTTGGCGGACGACTTGGAGCAGGGAGGCCGGGTCGACCGGCTTGACCAGCCAGCCGGTCGCGCCGGCCGCCTTGGCCTGGCTGCGCTTTTCGGGCTGCGAGTCGGTCGTCAGCACCAGCATCGGGGTGAAGCGGGTCGGGCCCAGCCGCCGGAGCTTGCCGATCAACTCGACCCCGTGCATGCCGGGCATGTGGTAGTCGGTGATCACCAGTTTCGGCGCCAGCCCCTGCGAGACCTTGTCGATGGCGGCCTGGGCATTGGGCGCAGACTCGGTCGCATATCCCGCCTTGCGCAAGATCGCCGACATGCTCGACAATATGGTGGGGGAATCGTCAACCAGTAGTATCGTCGCCATGCCGGACTCCTTTTGTTTTCCGAAAATTACAGGCGGCAGGTTAAAAAACCGTGATATACACTTGAGATAATCTTGGAGCTAGGCGGCATCAAGGTAGTCGACGTTGATTTGATAGTTATTTCTGGAAGACAATAGTTCATAAGGAGGGCGATATACGTCCATATCTATATCGCTTACTGACAGAGCGATATCGGTCGCAGCGTTCCTCGGGCGGCCCGCTCAAGCTGGCGAGCGATGCTCGCACGGCAGCCGGCGGGCCGTCGCCGTCTCCGCCGCGGACCGAACCAACCTGTCTGCGACCCGCGACGCGCGTGCGATACGGTCGCCCCGAAGTCTGCCAGCCGTTGCGCCTGCCGGATCGGGCGGTAGCGGGCCTCTCGCCTTGTGGCGCTCAGGCCTTTTGGTCCGGCGAGGCGAACCGCGCCTCCACCAGCATCGCCACCGCGGCGAACGTGTTGTCCGCGGCGAGCTTCATCAGGATGTTGGCGCGGTGGACCTCGACGGTGCGCACGCTGAGCCCGAGGTCGTGGGCGATGGCCTTGCTGGCGCGCCCCGCCGCAATCGCCTCGAGCACCTCGCGCTCGCGCTGGCTGAGCATTGCCAGGCGCCGGCGTGCAGTCGAGGCTCGCGCATCGCGCGCTGCCGTCACGCGCCAGGCGGCGAGGGCGCGCGCCACCATCGACGTCAGCGTCGCCTCGCAAAAGGGCTTCTCGATGAAGTCCATCGCGCCCTCCTTCATCGCCTCGATGGCCATGGCGACGTCCGCGTGCCCGGTCATCACGAGGAAGGGCAGGTCGGACCCGGCCGCGCGCAGCGCGCGCAGGAGAGCGATGCCGTCCAACTCCGGCATGCGCACGTCGCTGAGGATGCAGCCCGCCACGCCCTGGGCATGGGCGGCGAGAAAGGCGGCGCCCGAGCCATAGGTCCGCACCGGCATGCCATGGGTCGCCAGGAGAAAGGAGATCGACCGCAGCACCGCCGGATCGTCGTCGATCACGTGGACCTGGGGTTCAGGGGACATGGCGCTCCTCGGCAAATTTCGGCAGCGTGAAGCGGAAGGTCGTCCCCTGGCCGGATTGGGACTGCGCCTGGATCCGCCCGCCATGCGCTTCGATGATGGTCCGGCAGATCGACAGACCGACGCCCATGCCGCTGGGCTTGGTGGTCTGGAAGGGCTGGAACAGCCGGGCGGCGATCTGCGGATCGATCCCGCCACCACTGTCCTCGATCACCACCTCCTTGAACGCCCCATCCTGCACCGATGCCGCGGTGATGGCGAGGGTGCGGAGCGGCCGGTCCGCCATCGCCTCGGTGGCGTTGCGCAACAGGTTGAGGATGACCTGCTGGATCTGCACCCGGTCGACATGCACGGCGAGATCGGCCCCGATGGCGACCGTCAGGCTGATGCCGAGATGGGTCGAGCCGACGAGCGCCAGCCCACAGGATTCCCGCACCAGGTCGCCGAGATTGGTCGCCTGCCGCCGCCCGTCCGCCCGGGACACGAAAGCGCGGAGCGAGCGGATGATTTCGCCGGCCCGCAGCGCCTGGCCCGTCGCCTCGCCGATCGCGTCCGCGAAGATCGCCGCGGCGTCGCCGGCCAGCGGCGCCTCCGCCGTCTCGAGAAGCTTTCGGCAGCCGCCGAGATAGTTCGAGATCGCCGTCAGGGGCTGGTTCAGCTCGTGCGCCAGCGCCGAGGCCATCTCGCCGAGCGCCGTGAAGCGCGACATGTGCAGGAGCTCGGCTTGGATCTCCCGCAGGCGATCCTCCGCCTCCCGCTTCTCGGTCAGATCGCGCAGGAAACAGGTGAAGAGCCGCTCGGTCCCGGACGTCATTTCGCCGAGGCAGAGGTCGACGAGGACGGTCGACCCGTCCTGACGCCGGCCCATCGTGGTGCGGCCGGGGCCGATGCCAGTGACGTCAACGACGTCGCCGCCGGCGCGCCCCGGGCCGGCGCTGCCAAGGATCTCCGGGAGCAGGACGGCGAGACTGCCGCCGACCAGGGCGTCGGGCCCGTAGCCGAACAGCCGCTCGGCCGTCGGGCTGGCGGAATGGATGCGGCCGAACTCGTCGACGACCACCATTCCGTCGGGGACGGTCGCGAGGATGGATCGCATCTGAATCTCGCCGAGCTTGCGCTCGTGGATGTCCTCCGTTGTCCCATACCAGCGGATCACACGGCCGTCGGCATCGTGCCGGGGAAAGGCGCGGGTGATGAACCAGCGGTACTGACCGGCCCGGGTCAAAACCCTGTGTTCCATCTCGTAGGGCTGGCCGCTGGCCACGGCCGCGTCCCAGGCCCTGCGCATGTCGGGGCGATCGTCGGGATGCATCGCGTCGGCCCAGGACGCGCCGAGAGCCTGGTGCCCGGTCAGCTCCGCCCAGCGGTCCGACACTCGGTCGATCATGCCGTCGGGCCGTGCCGTCCACGGCACCTGCGGATTAAACTCGACGGCGTGGCGGTAGTTGTCCTCGCTCTCGCGCAGGCGCTCCTCAGCCAGAAGCCGCCGGGATTCGGCGAGGACCCCCGCCGTTGTCTCGGTGCAGGCGCAGAAGAGACCCTCGACCGCCCCTTCCGAGGCGCGCACGGGCGTGTAGGAAAAGGTGAAATAAGCATCCTTCATGCCCTCGCCGCGGTCGAGGACGATATGGAAATCGTGCATGTAGTCCGCATCGCCCGCGAAAACCCGATCGACCAGCGGTCTCAGGCTCTCGGCCGCCTCGTGCCAGACCTCGAAGAAGGGTCTCCCTAGCGCGCCCGGATGCTTGGTGCCCAAGAGCGGCGCGTAGGCGTCGTTGTAGATCATGAGGCGCTCCGGGCCCCAGGCCAGGAACATGGGCTGCTTGGCCGCCAGGATCAGCGCGACCAGCGTCGCGGCGCTGGCCGGCCAGGCGGCCTTCGGGCCGAGCGCGGTGCGCGACCAGTCATGGGCGGCGATGGCTCCCGCCATGGCGCTCGCTTCGGCGTCGCCCAGGGCGGTCCGAGGCGGGAAGAGGGGTACATCCATCGCGCGTCTTTCGGTTCGTCCGGGGAGGAGGTCCGTCGACCGGGCGCCTCTGCGCCGGGTCGGGGAAAGCCTGCAACCCAGGCCGTCTAAGCCGCGCGGATGGGCGGCTGGAGGTGGGTGGCTTTCTCTGCCACGACGCTCAGAAAGGCTTCGACACAGGCCGGGTCGAACTGCCGCCCGGCCTGTTCGGCAATGTATACGATCGCTTCCTCGCGGCTCCAAGCCCGCTTGTACGGCCGGGCGCTGGTCAGCGCGTCGAAAACGTCGGCGACGGCGGCGATCCGCCCGGCGAGGGGTATCTCGGTGCCTTTCAGATGGTTCGGATAGCCGGTGCCGTCCCACCGCTCGTGATGCGTGGTGGCGAGCACGGAGGCCAGCTGCAGGAGGTCGCAGGACGAGCCGGCCAGGATGTCGCCGCCGATGCGGGCATGCTCGCGCATGTGCTGCATCTCGTTCTCGTCGAGGAGTCCGCGCTTCAGCAGCACTTCGTCGCGGATGCCGACCTTGCCGATGTCGTGCATCGGCGCGGCGAGCTCGATGTCGCGGCAGGTCTCGGCATCGAGCCCCAGCGCCCGGGCCATGGCGCCGCACATCCGGGCCATGCGCGTGGTATGGGCCGCCGTGTCCTCGTCCTTGTAGCCGGCCGCGAGCGTCAGGCGATGGATGATCTCCTCCTCCCGCCGCCGCAGTTCCTCCGTCGCCGCCGCCACTTCCTCGCGAAGCCAGGCCTCCCTGTCGGCCAGCTTGCGCTGGACCTGGCACAGCCGCGACAGGTTGCGGATGCGCACCATGAAATCCACCGGGTCGATCGGCTTGCTCAGGAACTCCACCGCCCCGGCCTGCAGCGCCGCGAGGCGAAGGTCGGCTTCGTTGTCGGCCGTCACCATGACGATGGGCTTGTCGGTGGAGCTCAGATTGCGCCGGATCACGCCGATGAGCTCGATGCCGCTCATGCCCGGCATCTGGTGGTCGACGATCGCCATGTCGAAGGCCAGGGTCGGCAGCGCCTCGGCCGCCTCGATCGGCGAGGCGAACGGCAAGGCGACGCAGTCTCCCGTGCGCTCGATCAGCTTGCACATGAGCATGCGGTTCGTCTGGTTGTCCTCGACGACGAGGATCTCGATCTGGCTCGTCATCCTGTCCTTCCGAGCGCGGCGCGATCGTCGCGCAGGCGTTCCAGCCGGGCCGACAAAAGCCCGTGCGCACCCTTTGCCACCGGCGTCTGCCGCAGGGATTCAGCGATCGTCGCCATCGCGGGATAGCCGATGCTGGCGGCGGCGCCCTTGAGCGTGTGCAGCACGCGGTCGGTCGTCGCCTGGTCGTTGCGCGCCATGGCCGCATGCAGGTCGTTCAGGAGCAGGGTGGCGTCGGCCAGGAAAGCGTCGCGCAGTTCCTCGAACCCGTCCTCGCCGATGGCGTCGACCAGCTCGGCCACGCGGCTGGCGTCGACGGCGACCTCGTCGCGGTCGAAACCGTCGGTGGCCGTGGGGGAGGGGCCGATCGGGGCGGGCTCGCGGTCATCGGCCGCCTGCCGCCCCTCGGCCCGCGGACCCCATTCGGCGATCAGCGCGCCGAGGCGCGCCATCGATACCGGCTTGGACTCGAAGGCATCCATGCCGACCGCCCTGCAGCGCTCGCGGTCGCTGTCAGACGCATTGGCGGTCAGGGCGACGATCGGGATCGTCGCCTGCCATCCGCCCAGCGCCCGAATGCGGCGGGTCGCCTCGATGCCGTCCATGACGGGCATCTGCATGTCCATGAGGACGAGATCGAAGCGCTCGGCCTGCACCATGCGCAAGGCGGCCTCGCCCTCCTCGGCGACCACCACCGTCTGCTCGAGCTTTTCCAGAAAACGCCGGGCGACCGTGCGGTTGAAGGCATTGTCCTCGACCACAAGGATGCGGAGCCGCTGAAGCGCCTGTTTCTCGGCCGCCTGCGGCGGTGTCGCCGTCACGGCGCCGGCCGGGGCGGCGGGGGCGGGGATCTCGAACCAGAAGCGGCTGCCGATACCCGGTTCGCTGTCGACGCCGATCGTGCCGCCGGCCGCCTCGACGATGCGCTTGCAGATGACGAGGCCGAGGCCAGTGCCGCCGAAACGCCGCCCGATCGTGCCGTCGACCTGGCTGAAAGCCTGGAACAGGAGCGGCCGCGCGCTACCCGGAATGCCGATGCCGGTATCGGCGACGACGAAGCGCAGGCGCGGTGAAGCGGCCGTGCCGGCGGCCGACACAGTGAGATCGACCGATCCGTTCTCGGTGAACTTCACCGCATTGCTGAGGAGGTTCAGGAGAACGCGGTAGAGGCGCGTCGGGTCGCCGAGGAACCAGCCCTCGACGTCCTGGTTCACCAGCGCCACGACATTGCCGCGGTCGCGAGCCCGTCCCCGGACGATGGCGATGGCCTGGCGGGCGACAGCGATAGGATCGTAGGGGATCGTCTCCGCCGGGATGTCGCCGTGCTCGATCTTGGCGAAGTCGAGGATTTCGTTGATCACCTCGAGCAGCGCCGCGCCGGACGTCTCGATCGCCCGAACGCTTTCGGCATCCTCTTCCGCCAGCGGCGAGCCCCGAAGCAGTTCGGCCATGCCGAGGATGGCGTTGAGCGGGGTGCGGATCTCGTGCCCCATCGTCGCCATGAAATCGGATTTCGCCCGGTTGCCGGCTTCCGCAGCCCGGAAGGCTGCAGACATCTGGTCGGCGACGACCTGGATCTGGTCGCCCGCCGCGCGCGTCGCGCCGAGACGGCGCACCAGGAGGAGGATGAGAAGCCCGACGGTCAGACCAAAGGCCAGCACCAGCGAGGCGGTCCTGTCCTGGAGCTCCATCACCTCGGTGCGCGCGTCGGCCCGTGCCGTGGAGACGACGGAATTGGTGCGCACGAGAAGCCTTTCGGCGGCCGCCACGATCTCGGCGACGCGCGGCAGGATCGCGCGCACGGCCCCCACGCCGCCGCTTTCGCGGAGCGTGGCGAACACCCCTTCCAGCGCTCGTATCCCGGCATGCACCTGTTCCCGCGCGACACGGATCTCGGGATCCTCTGCGAAATAGGCGCCGTAGCGGGCGGTGTCGACGATCGCCATGCGGGAGTAGAGGATGTCGTAGCGCAGCATCAGGCTATCCAGAGCCTCCGGGGCCAGCGTGCCGGTGCGATCGACGTCCTTCAGCGATTCGAGCAGCGTGCGGGCCTCCCGGCCGGTCTGGTAGACGGCCCAGAGAGCGTCCTCCCTGATGCCGTCCTGCGTGTCCTTCTGCCGGCTCGACAGATGCAGATAGGCGCCGACGAGGAGAGCCAGAAGCAGCAGCGAAGTGGCGATCAGCGCCCAGGTCGCGCGCGCCGATTGCCGGACGATCTCCCGCCCCTGGGCCAGTTCAGGGGTCATTCGAGAACCTTGACTTCCTTGATCTGCCAGACCGACCGCGAGAAGTATTTCTCGTTGTAGAGAGCCGGATCCTGGTCGAACGGATAGATCAGGAACACGGGACCCTTGTCGCGCACCGACATCAGCTTGCCGTCCATCCGCGTGGCCAGGATCGTGTCCAGATCGGTCGCGTCCTCGAGCGGGATGTCGGCGGCATAGTCGTTCAGGGCGACGAGGCGGATCGTCTTGCCCTGCGCGCCGACGGCCGACAGAACGGCGCGAAGCAAGGGCCCGCTGAAGGTGGTCTTGCCGGGGGTCCAGGGGGTTTCCATGGTGCCGGATCGGCCCGTCAGCGCTTCCAGCGCCGGCAGGTCGAACGCGGCCACGCCGTCGCCATTGCTGTTGGCGATGGCGCCGGTGACGGTGAGGACTACCGCGCCTTCCGGCGCCGACAATTCCCCGGCCGTCGCCCCGGCGTGCCAAACCAGGGCCGCGACCACTGCAGCAAGAACACGTTTCATCTCGAATGTTGCTCCAGGAACAGGGCGCCGAACGCGGCTGCCGTCCGGATCAGGTTGACCGAGGAGGATGGAATTGATCTTAACTTGCGCCGAAGTTTTTTCATCATAAACTCGGTATAAATACTTATAACGATCGCGTTTTTATGCTTAATTGACTGTAGTTAGTACTTACGAAGGTGGCTGCGGCGCGGCGGGCGATGCCTTGGGCTCGGTGCCCCGTGCTTGCCGGCAAAGGAGCCGGCGAGGGAGGGTCGATGCCGCTTTCGACCGCCGGAAAAGCCGTAGCCGTGCCGCCGCCGGCCGCGGCGGCCCGGCCAAGCTTGATCGAAATCAAGGATGACTGACGATCCCGGGACTAGGCATGCCGCTGCGCTCGACACCCGTCACGGCGCGCCGACAGGTTCTGGCGAGGAGATCTTTCGATGGCATCCATGAGGGCAGCAATCTTCATCGAACCCAACCGCATCGTGCTCGGCGAAAAGCCCATTCCGGAGGTCGGGCCGCTCGATGCGCTGATCCGGATCACGACGACGACGATCTGCGGCACCGACGTGCATATCCTAAAGGGCGAATATCCCGTCGCCAGCGGGCTGACCATCGGCCACGAGCCGGTCGGCATCATCGAAAAGCTCGGCTCGGCCGTAGAGGGATTTGCGGAGGGCCAGCGGGTGATCGCCGGCGCGATCACGCCGAGCGGCACCTCCAACGCCTGCCTCTGCGGCTGCCACAGCCAGGACGGCGCCGGCACCAAGCACGGCTTCAAGCCGATGGGCGGCTGGCGCTTCGGCAACACGATCGACGGCGCGCAGGCGGAATATCTGCTCGTGCCGGACGCCATGGCCAATCTCGCTCCCATCCCGGACGGGCTCACCGACGAGCAGGTGCTGATGTGCCCCGACATCATGTCGACGGGCTTTTCGGGCGCGGAGAGCGGCGCCGTCAAGATCGGCGACACGGTGGCCGTCTTCGCGCAGGGGCCGATCGGGCTCTGCGCCACGGCCGGCGCCAAGCTGATGGGCGCGACGACCATCATCGCGGTGGAATCGGTGCCGGCGCGCATGGAAATCGCCCGCAAGATGGGCGCCGATCACGTCGTCGACTTCACCCAGGGCGACGTCGTGGAGCAGATCATGGCGCTGACCGACGGGCGCGGCGTCGACGTCGCGATCGAGGCGCTCGGGCGCCAGGAGACCTTCGAGGCGGGCCTCCGGGTTCTGCGGCCGGGCGGCACGCTCTCCTCGCTCGGCGTCTATTCCAGCGATCTGACCATTCCGCTGGGCGCCTTCTCGGCCGGCCTCGGCGACAACAAGATCATCACCACGCTCTGCCCCGGCGGCAAGGAGCGCATGCGCCGGCTGATGGCCGCAATCGAATCGGGGCGGCTCGACACGCGCCCCCTGGTCACGCACCGCTTCAAGCTCGACCGGATCGAGGAAGCCTACGACCTCTTCGCGCACCAGCGCGATGGTGTCCTGAAGGTCGCGATCACCCCCTGACCCTCTGGGAGGAGGACGGGCGACCGCGGCTCCGGCCGGCGGCCGCCCCAGCCCGCCGTCGATCCACACGGGTCGGCGGCAGCTTCTGTCATCGAGCCTCCCGCAAAGGGTCATCGCATGAGCACCCGCAATTTCGACGCGCTGTTTTCGCCCCGCTCGATCGTTCTGATCGGCGCCAGCGACAGGCCGCATTCGGTCGGCCAGGTCGTCGGCCAGAACCTCTTTTCCGCCGGCTTTGCCGGCCGGATCATGCCGGTGAACCCGCGCCGTCGCGTGGTCGGCGGCCAGGCCTGCTTTCCCTCGATCGACGCGCTGCCCGAGACGCCGGACCTCGCGGTCGTGGTCACCCCGGCGGTAACGGTGCCGGGGATCATCGCCGAACTGGCGGACAAGGGCTGCCGCGCGGCGGTGGTGATCTCCGCCGGCCTCGACGCGCCGTCGGGGAAGACGACCCTCCGCCAGAAGATGCTGGATGCGGCCCGCCCCTCGCTCCTGCGCATCGTCGGGCCTAACTGCCTCGGCCTGATCTCGACGCCGGCGGGGATCAATGCCAGCTTTGCCCATCTGACGCCGGCCCAAGGCGACATCGCTTTGGTCAGCCAGTCCGGCGCGATCGTCACCGCCGTACTCGACTGGGCCGACGCGCGTGGCGTCGGCTTTTCCCATGTCGTCTCGCTCGGCGACATGGCGGACGCCGATTTCGGCGACCTGCTCGACTTCCTGGCCGCCGACCGCGCCACCCGCTCGATCCTCCTCTATGTCGAGAACGTCACCTTCGCCAAGAAATTCATGTCGGCCGCGCGCATTGCCGCCCGCGCCAAGCCCGTCGTCGTCGTCAAGTCGGGCCGCAGCGCCGCGGGGGCGCGGGCGGCGCTGTCCCATACCGGCGCGCTGGCCGGGTCGGACATGGTCTACGACGCCGCCTTCCGCCGCGCCGGGCTCCTGCGCGTCGCCACGATCGAGGAGTTGTTCGAGGCGGCGGCGACGCTGGCGACGGGCATGCACATCGATGGTGAGCGGCTGACGATCCTTACCAATGGCGGCGGCGCAGGGGTCCTTGCGGTCGACGCGCTGGAAGCGCTCGGCGGGCGGCTGGCCGAGATGAGCGCCGAGACGCGGGCAGCGCTCGACGCAGTGCTACCGGCGATGTGGTCGCGCGGCAATCCGGTCGACATCATCGGCGATGCCGAGGGTGAGCGCTATGCGCGGGCGCTGGAGATCCTGATGGCCGATCGCGGCAGCGACGCGATCCTCGTCCTCAACTGCCCGACGGCGGTCGCCGACGGCATGGCGGCAGGCCGGGCCGTCGCCGAGGCGGCGATGCGGCGGCCGCATTTTCCGCTGCTGACCAACTGGCTGGGCGGCACCGCCGCCGGACCGGTGCGCGCCTTCTTCGCCGCCGAAAAGATCCCGACCTTCGAAAGCCCCGACGACGCCGTCCGCGCCTTCACCCATCTCACCCAATACCGGCGGAACCAGGAACTGCTTCTGGAGACGCCGTCGGCCGGGGTGACGATTGCGCCCGCTTCCCTCGGCGCGGCGCGAGCCGTTCTGTCGGCGGCGGCGGGCGAGGGGCGCACGGTCCTCAGCGAGGAGGAGGCCAAGCAGGTGCTCGGCCTTTTCGGCATTCCCACTGTGCCGACCTTCCTCGTCGCCACGGCACAGGAGGCGGTCGCGCGCTTCGAGGCGATCGGCGCGCCGGCGGTGCTGAAGGTCGTCTCGCCCGAGATCAGCCACAAGTCCGATGCCGGCGGCGTCCGGCTGAACATCGCCTCGGCGGCCGAGATGGCCGAGGCCGTGGCGACGATGACGGCGACATTGGCGAGGACCGCGCCGAATGCCCGCATCGCCGGCTTCACCGTCCAGAAGATGGTGGTGCGGCCGGACGCGCAGGAACTGATCGCCGGGATCGCGTCCGACCCGACCTTTGGGCCGGTCATCCTGTTCGGCCGGGGCGGCAAGGCGACGGAGGTGATCGGCGATCGTTCGATCGGTCTGCCGCCGCTCAATTCCGTTCTGGCCCGCCGGATGGTCGAGGGCACCGCCGTCGCCCGGCTGCTCGCCGGCTTTCGCGACGTGCCGCCCGTCCCCATGGACGCGCTGACCGATGTGCTGGTGCGGCTGTCGGAACTGGCCGTGCTCCTGCCGGAAATCGGCGAACTCGACACCAATCCGCTTCTCGCCGATACGGGCGGCGTGCTCGCTCTTGACGCCCGCATCGCCTTGCGGCCGGCCGGTGCCGTGGCCATCGGTCCGGCCATTCTCCCTTATCCCCACGCCCTGACGCGGGAGATCGTCATCCGCGACGGCACCGCCTTCCGTCTCAGGCCAATCCGCCCGGAGGACGAAGGGGCTCTGGCGGACATGGTCGCCCGGTGCACCCCAAACGATCTGCGCCTGCGCTTCATGGCGGCGGTGAAGACCTTGCCGCACCAGGCGGCGGCGCGGTTCTCGCAGATCGACTACGACCGCGAGATGGCCTTCGTCGCCGTCGAACCGGACAGCGCCTTCGGAACGGGCCCGATCCATGGCGTCGTCCGCCTGATCGCCGATCCGGAAAACGAGGCGGCGGAGTTTGCCGTGCTGGTGCGCTCCGACATGAAGGGCAGGGGGCTCGGCACCCAGCTGATGACCGCCATCCTCGATTTCGCGCGGAGCCGGGGCCTGCGGCGGGTCTTCGGCGAGATCCTGCGCGAGAACACGACGATGCTGGACATGACACGGGAACTCGGCTTCCACGCCGACCCGTCGGGCACGGCCGGGACGGTCCACGTCACCATCGCGCTTGACCCGGCCCGATCCCCGCTGCCGGCCTGAACCGGAAGGCGGCCGAAGAGACGCGGCTCTTCAGAACCCCGGGGACGGACGACAAAGTCGCAAGGAAAAACCGGATGCCGAGGGACGGGCGGACCGCAGGCGGCGTCGTGCTGGGCCCGGATCTCGGCCCATCGTCGACGCCTCGCAGGCGTCGCCGACCCGATACGTAGAACACCTTAAGGGAGCCAACCGAATTTCAGCAGGCGGTTCCTGCGGTTAACGTCTGTCCATCGCAACAATACGGACCGACGGAGATTCCGATGCTGACCGTTTCTGCTGCCCTCGCCCCCAGCCCCGCCATGGTGGCGGCCAACGCCGAAAACAGGCTCGCGCGAAACGCCGCACCGGCTTTGCCGTCGCGGGGCTCGATCGGGGTCGCCGGCGCGCCGCGCCAGGTGCCGACGTCGGTCGCACTGGCCGGCCAGGTGCTGAACTTCGCCGAGGGCCGCGAAATCTACGCCGAGGGCGAGGCGGTCCGCTCCTTCTACAAGGTGATCGACGGTGTCGTCAGGACCTGCACCTTCGCCAGCGACGGCCGTCGCCAGATCGACGGCTTCCACGCCGAGGGCGAAATCTTCGGCCTGGAAATGAGCGACGAGCATCGCCTGTCGGCCGAAGCGGTGACCGATTGCACCGTCGTCGCCTATCGCTGGGCCGGCCTCGCCTCCTTCAACGGCGGCGACGGCGAGACGGCGCGGGCCGTGTTCGGCCTGGCCATGCAGTGCCTGGAGCGGACGCGCGACCATTCGCTGCTCCTCGGCCGGCGCAGCGCCGCCCAGAAACTCGCCGCCTTCCTGCTGGATCTGGCGGAGCGCGGCGGCGAGGATGGCGGCATCGACCTTGCCATGAGCCGCCAGGACATCGCCGACTATGTCGGTCTCACCATCGAAACCGTCTCCCGCACCTTCTCGCAGTTCGAGCGCGATCATCTCATCGCGCTGCCCTCGATCCGCCACGTGGTCCTGCGCAACCGTTCCGCACTGGTGGAACTGGCGGACTAGGGTTTCGGCCCAGGAGGGTGCCGGCCGGATGCGATGAGCCTGACAGGCCTTCCGATCGCCTTTGCCATCCATGGTTGCCGAGCGCATCCGTCCGTCCTACCTCCGGCTGATGCCGGGCGCGATGCGCCGAGAGCCCGCGAGGATCCGCGCCATGATCGACATGCCGGACGAGGCGGTCGTCCACTTCCTCAAGCGCACCGCCTTTGACGGCATCGACCCAAGTGCGGTCGAGACGGCCACCACGCATATCTCGCTGCTGCTGCTCGGCGGGGACCTTGTACTCAAGCTGAAGCGGCCGGTTCGGCTGGCCTATCTCGACTTCTCGACGCCTTCGCTTCGCCTGGCCGCCTGCCACCGCGAGCTGACCCTCAACCGCCGCACCGCGCCGCAGCTCTATACCGGTGTTCTCCGGATCACCCGGACGGCGGACGGAACGCTTCGTCTCGGCGAGGACGGCGAGAGCGGCGACGAGGGCGAACTCGTCGACGCCGTCGTCGCCATGCGCCGCTTCGACCAGGCGACCCTGCTCGACCGGCAGGCGGAAGCGGGGCTGCTCGACGCGCCCCTGATGGACCGCCTGGCTGCGACCATCGCCACCTTTCATCGGAGCCTTCCCGCGGACGCGGACAAAGCCGGCGCGGCGCGGATGCGGCGGGTCCTCGATCTCAACGAGGCATCCTTTGCCGCGACTGGCCTCTTCGCGGCCGACGAGAGAGCCGCGCTCGATCGCCGGATGCGGTCGCATCTCGCGCGCCTGTCGCCGCTGCTCGATCGCCGGGCAGCGGCTGGATGCGTGCGTCGGGGGCATGGCGACCTGCACCTGCGCAACATCTGCCGGATCGAGGGGGAGCCCGTCCTCTTCGACTGCCTCGAATTCAGCGAGGACCTCGGTACGACCGATGTCCTCCACGATCTCGCCTTCCTCTTGATGGACCTCTGGCACCGCGGGTTGGAGGCCGAGGCGAATCGGCTGATGAACCGCTATCTCGACCACACGCACGACGAGGCGGGACTGGCGGCGATGCCCTTCTTCATGGCCTTGCGGGCGTCGGTGCGCGCGCATGTCGCGGCGACGGCCGCGGCGGACGCTGCGGCAAGCGAGGCGGCGGCCTTTCGCACCACGGCGCGGCGCTACTACGACCTCGCCCTTGATTTGCTGCGGCCGCGCGACGCGGTTCTCGTGGCGGTCGGTGGTCTGTCGGGCTCTGGCAAGTCCAGTGTCGCGGCGGCGCTTGCCGCCCGCATTGGACCGCGCCCCGGCGCCCGAACCCTGTCCAGCGACCGGTTGCGCAAGCACCGGTTCGGCGTTTCGCCCGAAACGCGGTTGCCGGAGGAGGCCTACGGCGCCGACGTTACGGCCGCCGTCTACGGCGACCTCGGCCAGGCTAGCGTCGGCACCCTCGGCTGCGGCCATGCCGTGATCGCCGACGCGACCTTTGAGCGTCCGGACGAGCGCGAGCGGATCGCCGCCGTGGCCCGCGCTGCGGGCGTCGCTTTCGTCGGCCTCTGGCTGGACGTGCCGGCGGACACCTTGCTGCGGCGCGTCGGGGCCCGCCGCGGCGACCCGTCCGATGCCACGCCGGACATCGTCCGCCGCCAGCTCGAACGCGGACCGGGCGCGGTTACCTGGACGGTGGTGCCGGGCGAGGGAACGCCCGCAATGGTGGCGCAGCGGGCGCGCGCCGCCGTCGAGGCCGCGCTGGGCCGCGACCCCGTCAGCCGCCTGCCGGATCCTGCGCCTTCCTGACTCCGGCGCGTCAGGACGGAGCCGCGACCAGCCGCTCCTTGACCCAGCGGACGATCTGATCCGCCGACAGGGCACCCGACACGCGGGCTGCCTCCTTTCCGCCGACGAAGAGGATCATCGTCGGAATGCTGCGTATGCCGAGCCTGGCGGCGGCGGTCTGTTCGGCCTCGGAATTCAGCTTGGCGACGCGCACAGCCGAGCCGAGCGTCTGGGCCGCCGCCGCATAGGCCGGCGCCATCGTGCGGCAGGGCCCGCACCAGGGCGCCCAGACGTCGACGAGGACCGGAAGCGTGCCACGGGAAACCTGACGGTCCAACTGACCGCCGTCGACATCCATAGGCAGGCCGGAGAAGAGTTTGGCGCCGCACTTGCCGCATTTGGCGCCCTCGAGCGGCCTCCCCGGCGGCAGGCGGTTGACGCCGCCACAGCCGCCGCACACCACGCGCGTTTCGCTCATTCCATTCTCCTCGCCGCCTCGTCGCCGGCCACCGGCATCATGCCCGGCCGGGCCGCCTTCGGTTTGACCTTGCGCAATGTCGCTCCGCATCCGCCGTGCTGTCCTGGCGCCAGCGGTGCCCGGCACCGCCGACATGGAGCACAATGATGATCTTGCCGAATGGCACCCTCGTGGCCGTCGCGGACGGAAAGCACGTCAAACTCTTCCGCAACAGAGCCGCCGAGCCGCATCTCGACCTCATTGCCGTGGAGGACCCTGACCTCGACGCCCTCCATCCGGCCTCCGGCGGGCGGCACCGGCACAGCGGCGGCAATCCCGATTCCGACCGGGCCGCGGAAGACGCCTTCGCCGCGGCCGTCGCCAAGCACCTGAACGGGCTGGCGCTCGGCGGGCATCTCGACGCGCTCTTCCTCATCGCCGATCCGCGCACGCTCGGCGAGATGCGGCGCCACTTCCACGCCGGGCTCGCCGCGAAGATCGTCGGCGACCTCGCGAAGGACCTGACGGCCCATTCCGTCAAGGACATCGTCACCGCCATCCGCCATGCCTGACGGCGCGCGCGGGCCGTCGAAGTTGGTCGTCTCCGGGAGTTCGCTATGCTTCGCATCCTCCTCATGCCGGTTCTCGCCCTGTCGCTCGCCGGTGCCGCCAGCGCCGAAAACTGGGGCGATCCGGCCAGTGGCCGACGCATCGCCGAGCGCTGGTGCGCCGCCTGCCACATCGTCTCGCCGGAGCAGACCTCGGGCATTGCCGACGTCCGGAGTTTTCAGGCGATTGCGGCGCTCACCGAAGATCCCCAGTCACTCGCCACCTTTCTCGCCGATCCGCACCCGGTGATGTCCAATATCCAGCTGACCCGGCGCGAGATCGGCGATCTCGTCGCCTACATCGCCAGCCTGCGCTGAGGGCGGGCGGCCGATCGTCTCGGCCATCGGAACTTCGGGCGGTCGGGGCATGGTCGGTCGGTTCCCTTGCGTTCGATCAATGCGCCGCCAGCCGCAGACGGGCTGAGTGTCGGAGCACGACAGGGAGGTCGCCATGCCCGCCGATGACAAGCCGCGCCGACTCGACGAGATCATCGATGCTGTCGAGGACGAGGAAGCCCTCGTCAAGAACCGCATCGAACGCGCGGGCTTCTGGGTGTGGGGACGCGTCCTCGCCTTGGCGCGCCTTCTGCGAGGCGCGCCCAAAGCCCGTCGACACAGGCCTTTCTGATCTATCCCGGCCGCGCGGCGATCGATCCGGCAGCCACGACTGCTCTGCCGACCGAACGGGTCGGCCCCCAATTCGTTGTCCCGATATCGCCCTGGCTGCCCGCATGGCCCGTCGCCGGAAACGCTCACCCTTTCGAGGAGCTGCCGCATGACCATCGCCGAGACTTTCCCCGCCGCCGACGAGATGGCGCTTGTCGATCGCTACTGGCGCGCCGCCAACTATCTCTCGGTCGGCCAGATCTACCTGCTCGACAATCCGCTGCTGCGCGAACCGCTGAAGGCCGAACACGTCAAGCCGCGGCTGCTCGGCCATTGGGGGACGACGCCGGGGCTGAATTTCATCTATGCCCATCTCAACCGGATCATCCGCGCGCGCGACAGCTCGGTCCTCTATGTCTGCGGCCCTGGCCATGGCGGCCCCGGCATGGTCGCCAACACCTATCTGGAAGGCAGCTACAGCGAGATCTATCCCGATATCGGCCAGGACGCCGCCGGGCTGAAGCGGCTGTTCCGGCAGTTCTCTTTTCCCGGTGGCATTCCGAGCCATGCGGCGCCGGAAACGCCGGGCTCGATCCACGAGGGCGGGGAGCTCGGCTACGCCCTGCTGCATGCCTATGGCGCGGCCTTCGACAATCCCGAACTCGTGGTCGCCTGCGTCGTCGGTGACGGCGAGGCGGAGACAGGTCCGCTCGCCGCCTCCTGGCACTCCAACAAGTTCCTCAATCCCGGCCGCGACGGGGCGGTGCTGCCGATCCTGCATCTCAACGGCTACAAGATCGCCGGCCCGACGCTTTTGGCGCGCCTGGAGCACCAGGAACTGGCCGACCTCTTCTCCGGCTACGGCCACGAGGTGATCTTCGTCGAGGGCGCCGACCCGATGACGATGCACCGGGCGATGGCCGAGGCCATGGACCACTGCTTCGACCGCATAGCGGCGATCCGGCAAGGCTGGCGCGAGGGCGGCGACAGGGCGCGGCCGCGCTGGCCGATGATCGTCCTGCGCAGTCCCAAGGGCTGGACCGGGCCGGTCGAGGTCGACGGCAAAAGGGTCGAGGGCTTTTGGCGGTCACATCAGGTGCCGATCGCCGACCCACGGTCCAACCCGGCGCATCTCGAGCAGCTCGAAGCCTGGATGCGCAGCTACGAGCCGGAAACCCTGTTCGACGCAGCCGGTCGGCTGGATCCGGCGCTGGCGGCCCTCGCGCCGTCGGGCGAGCGGCGCATAGGCGCCGTCCCGCAAGGCAATGGCGGTCTTCTCCGGCGCGAGTTGATCCTGCCCGACATCCGCGATTTCGGCCTGGAGATCGGCGCGCCCGGCACGACCACGGGCGAGGCGACGAGCGCGCTCGGTCGCTTCCTGAAGCGCGCGATCGAGCTGAATGCCGATGCCGCGAATTTTCGCATCTTCGGCCCGGACGAGACCGCCTCCAACCGCCTCGGCGCGGTGTTCGAGGCGACGGACCGGGTCTGGATGGAGCCCGTCGAGCCCTACGACGTCGCCCTCTCGGCCGACGGCCGGGTGATGGAGGTGCTGAGCGAGCATCTCTGCCAGGGCTGGCTGGAGGGCTATCTGCTGACCGGGCGACACGGCCTGTTCTCCTGCTACGAGGCCTTCATCCACATCGTCGACTCGATGTTCAACCAGCATGCCAAATGGCTGAAGGTGTCGAAGGAACTGCCGTGGCGGCGGCCGATCTCGTCCCTGAACTACCTCTTGACCTCGCATGTCTGGCGGCAGGACCACAACGGCTTCAGCCATCAGGACCCGGGCTTCATCGATCTCGTCGCCAACAAGAAGGCCGACATCGTCCGCATCTACCTGCCGCCGGATGCCAACAGCCTGCTCTTTGTCGCCGACCACTGCCTGCGCACCTACGACCGGGTCAACGTCATCGTCGCGGGCAAGCAGCCGGCGCCGCAATGGCTGTCGATGGATGCCGCCATCGCGCATTGCTCGGCGGGCATTGGACTCTGGTCCTGGGCTGGCACCGACGATGTCGGCCTCGAACCGGATGTGGTCATGGCCTGCGCCGGCGACGTGCCGACGGTGGAGGCGCTGGCAGCTACCGATCTCCTGCGGCAGGCGCTGCCGAACCTTCGCATCCGCTTCGTCAATGTCGTCGACCTGATGGCGCTGCAATCGCCCGACCAGCATCCGCATGGGCTGTCCGACGAGGATTTCGACGCGCTCTTCACCCGCGAGAAGCCGGTCGTCTTCGCCTTCCACGGCTATCCCGCACTGGTCCACCGCCTGACCTACAAGCGCAAGAACCACGCCAACTTCCACGTCCGCGGCTTCATCGAGGAGGGAACGACGACGACGCCCTTCGACATGGTGGTGCTGAACGAACTCGACCGCTTCCATCTGGCCATCGAGGCGATCGAGCGGGTGCCCGGGCTGAACGAAAGCGCGGCGGCGGTGAAGCAGGGATTTCGCGACCGGCTCGGCGAACACAAGCGCTATATCGTCGAGCACGGCGAAGACATGCCGGCGATCCGGAACTGGGGCTGGCCCTACCAGACGGGGGCCGAAGCGGGTGACTGACCCGGCCGTGGCCTTGCCGGACGACGGTCTCGTCCTGGCCGTCAACAGCGGCTCGTCCAGCATCAAGTTCGCGCTGTTCGGACCCGGCGACTCGCCCGCTCTGGTGCGCGGCACGCTCGCCGATGGCGCGCGACCGGGCTTCGAGGCGCGCGACGCCGGCGGCGCCGTGCTCGTCTGCCAGAGCCTTGCGGAGGGCACGCCGGCCGCCGCTGTCTTCGCCGGCCTCCTCGACTGGATCGAGACGTTTGCCGGGGCCGGGCGACTGACGGCCGTCGGTCACCGCATCGTCCATGGCGGCGACGCCTTTGCCGCCCCCGTAGAGTTGACGCCCGAGACGATCGAAGCCCTGGCGGCGCTGACGCCGCTGGCGCCGCTGCATCAGCCGCGGTGCCTGCAGCCGGTGGGCGTCATCGCCGCGCTGCGTCCGGGTCTCCTGCAGATCGGCTGCTTCGACACGGCCTTCCATCGCAGCATGGAGCCGACCGTGCGGCGCTACGGCCTGCCGCGGCGGTTCGAGCAGCTCGGAATCCGGAAATTCGGCTTTCACGGGCTGTCCTACGAGCACATCGCCGATCGCCTGCACGCGATGGGCAAGGACACGGGTTCGCCGACGGTCGTCGCGCATCTGGGCAGTGGCGCCAGCCTCTGCGCGATGACGGACGGCCAGAGCCGCGACACCACGATGGGCTTCAGCGTCCTCGACGGCCTGCCCATGGCGACCCGCTGCGGCGAAGTGGATCCCGGCGCCATCCTCTACATGCAGCGGCAGCTCGGGCTCGGGCTCGCGGAGGTGGAGGACATTCTCTACCACGACTCCGGTCTTCTCGGTGTCTCCGGCCTGTCCGGCGACATGCGGGAACTCCTGGACAGTCCCGATCCGCGCGCGGCCGAAGCGGTGGATCTCTTCACCTTCCACGTCGCCCGCCAGGTGGCGGTGATGGCGAGCACGCTCGGCGGGATCGAGCGCCTCGTCTTCACCGGCGGCATCGGCGAACACCAGGGCGCGGTGCGCGAGTCGATCTGCGCACGGCTCGCCTGGCTCGGGGTCGTCCTCGACGTCGAGGCAAACCGTCGCGGCGGGCCGTCGATTTCGGCCGGCGGCGGCCGGGTCACTGTCCTCGTCATTCCGGCCGACGAGGAGCGCGTCATCGCCCGGCACGTCCTGGCCTCTCTCCCGCGTTAGAGCGTTTCAGGTTTTGCTGGAAGCATAGCCGGCGCTTGCGAAATAGTTGCTGCATTCGTCTGGGCCGATGGTGGTGACGAGGTTGCCGAGATGGCGCCAGG
>NZ_BMJJ01000017.1 GCF_014643375.1 Aureimonas glaciei | reverse complement strand
CGGTCCTCCCAGCCAACAAAGTGTCACCCATCCATCCGGGCTGAAATGTCACCACTCTATCAGGGCAGGACATGCCGCGACCTTCTCCCCGGAGGGGAGAAGAAGAAGCTTTACCGTTGCGCTTGCCGGGCCGACCAGACCGATGAGGACGAGAGACGCCGGCAACAGGCAGGCGACGAGCGCTTGGCGCCCCGCCTCACCCCTCGGCTTCCCCGAACACCAGCCCCAGAAACTGCTCCAGCCAGCGCTTCACCGGCGCGTCGTAGATGGCGCGGCCGTCGAAATGATCGCGGCGCTTCTGGGCGCCGGGGAGAAGGGTGCGTTCGTGGCCGTGGGTGGTCCAGCGGTGCAGCATGGCCAGCGTCAGCTCGGCGTGGAACTGCACGCCGTAGGCATGGTCGCCGTAGCGGATGGCCTGGTTCTCGAAGCGTTCGCCGGTGGCGAGGCGAACCGCGCCGCGCGGCAAAGTGAACCCCTCGCGGTGCCACTGATAGACCATCCCAGGCCATTGCGGCAGGAGCATCCGGCCCTCGGGCGTCGACTGGAGGGGGTAATAGCCGACCTCGACGAGGCCATCCGGGTGCGGGCCGACCGTGCCGCCGAGATGTTTCACCAGCATCTGGGCGCCGAGGCAGATGCCGAGGAAGGGACGGTTCTCCCCCAGCGGCACGGCCATCCAGTCGACCTCGCGGCGCAGATGCGCGTCCGGATCGTTGGCGCTCGGCGGCCCGCCGAAGACGATGGCGCCGCGATGGTCGTCGAGCGTCTCCGGCAGCGCGTCGCCGATCACCGGGCGGCGGATGTCGAGCGTGACGCCGTGCGCGGCAAGGACCTGGCCGACGCGGCCGGGCGTCGAGGTCTCCTGATGCAGGACGATCAGCACCGGGCGGGGATCGCTCGCCCCGTCCAGACGATAGTGCCGATGCTGCATTCCGAATTCGATGCCGTGTCCGTCCAACGGTCCCGCCTTCTCTCGTCCCTGGCCCGCCGTCACGCGTCCCCGGAAGACGCGTCGCCCCGGCGGGCCTGCCGCGCCGCGGCCTCCTGCTTCATCAGCATGCGGTCGCGCGTCGACACGCCGAGAAGGTCGGCGACGCGCCACACCGTGTTGTCCTCCAGTTCGTGCACCTCGCCATCGGCATAGGTCACCTCCCAGAGCAGCTCGATGAAGCGGATGCGGGCCGCCTCGTCGAGGTTCTGCATCAACACGCTGGTGAAGCGGTAGAGATCGACGGCGTCCTGATCGGCCTCGCGCCCGGCATCCAGGAGCGCCTCCGTCTCCGGCGCATCGAGGCCGAATTCCAGCGCCAGCGAGGCGCGCAGGCTGGCGAGTTCCGCCTCGCCGATCAGGCCGTCGGCTGCGCCCACATGGTAGAGCAGAGCGGCGGCGGCGACGCGCGGATCGTCGTCGCGCGTGCGGTCAGGCGCGTCGGTGATGGAGGTCAGGAAGTCACGAAAAGCCTGGAACATCGACCGTCGCTCGCTGTCGGGTGGCCCGGGCCCCCGCGGGTTGTGCTGACGTTGCATTGCAGCAGAAAGGGATCATGCCCGAAACGACCGGCATGACCAAGCCTGGATTGGCGGGTGGGCGTCAGAACAGCCGCAGGCGGCTCTCGCCGTTCGCGGAAGTCTTCGCCGGGGGGATGGTCTCGACCCCAGGCGTCTGGGCGCCCGACGCCTGGGCGGCGTTCTCCTGGTCGGTCCAGCCATTGGCAGCCGGCGGCCCGGGAGGCGGAGCGATGTCGGCGCCTTCGCCGGCCGGGCTCGTCGCCGGCGTCGCGGCACTCGCCGTGTCGAGACGGGCGGCCGGCGGCGTCTCGGCCGGGCCGATCGACTCCGGCTGGTCGGCCGGCGCCTCGATCACCATGCCCTGCGCATCGATGCGCTGGCCCGGCGTCTTCCAGCGGAAGGCGTCGAGGCGGCCGGTGACGGGAGAAACCGGCGCCCAGCTTTCCGAAACGTAGCCGTCGGCGGTCCAGGCCGGATCGCGCGGCGCGCGGATCGCCCGGCCGAGCCATTCGCGCACCTTGCCGACGGAACCGGTCTCGGCTTCCTCGATGTCGGCGAGGAGCAGGAATATCCCCTCGCGCGGCTCCATGCGGCTGGCGGCCAGGGCCTCCGTCCGGGCGAGCGTGAAGTCGCGCGCGTCGAGAGCGGCATGGGCGACGGCGAGCGAGGATTCGACGTGGTTCGGACGGAGATCCTGCAGCACCTTCGCCCGCTTCAGCCGGTCGGCGACGGAATCGCCGGGACGGGCCTCGACATAGGCGACGGCGAGATCGGGATGCGGGGCCTCGGTCCAGGCTTTTTCCAGGACCTTGGTGCCGCGCTTCAGATCGCCGAGGCGGAACAGTGCCGCCGCCGCGGTGACGGCAGCCGGCGTCAGGTCGGGCGCGAGCTTCTGCGCCTCGGTCGCGGCGAGCTTGGCACCGTTCGGATCGCGTTCGGCGATCGACATCGCCTTGGCGGTGAGGAGCACGGCGCGCAGGCGCGCCGATTCCTGCTTCTCGATGAGGCGCGCATTGCGCTGCGCCTCGAGGATCGCGAGCGCCCCGTCGAAGTCTCCCTCGATGGATTTCGCCTCGAGCACGGCGCCGCCGGCCCAGGGAACATGCGGCGCGATGCGCACGGCGCGCTCGGCATAGTTGCGGGCCGCCGCGTCGTCACCCAAGCGCTCGGCCTCGAGGAAGAGGCCGCGCAAAGCGAGCAGCCGTGTCTCCGGCTCGCGCTCCATGGTCTCGAAAGCCGAACGGGCGCGGTCGTGGTCGCCCTCGATCATCGCGGTCTGGGCGTCGAGGAACTGCACCAGCGGCTCGCGCCGCCCGGTCAGCAGCTTTTGACTGCGCTTGGTCATCTGCCGCGCCAGCACGGCGTCGCCGGCGCCGGCGGCGACGATGCCGGCCGACAGGGCGCCATAGCCCTTGTCGCGCCGGCGGGTGCTGAAATAGCGGCCGATCCGATTCGGCGCCTTGAAGAAGGAGCGCACCACCCACACCGTGAGGACCACCAGGAAGAGCAGCGCCAGCTGCAGGACGATGAAGGTCCAGACCTGCAGCGTGATGCTGTCGCTGCCGGGCGGCAGCACGCCCTGCCACGTCAGGGCGATCGTGCCGGGATGATCCTGCAGCCAGCCGAAACCGAGCGCCAGAGCGAGGACGACGAGGAGAAAGGCGAGAATACGCAGCATGTCAGTTCCTCAACCTGCCGTGCCGGCCGGCTGGCCGACGGCCTTCACCGCGTTGGTCAGCGTCTCGCCGACGACCTCTTCGGCCTTCACTCTCGCCGCCACGCGCGCCTGGAAATCCTGGCTGACGTCCTTGGCCGGCTGCGGCAGCTGCTCCCACTCGGCGAGGAAGGCGGAAAAATCGCCCCCCTCGACATCGGCCGTCAGCCGGGAGATCGCCGCGTTCGGCCCGGTCACACCGGCAGGCGCCGCGCCGACCGGACGGGTCGTCACGAGGCCGCTGAGGCCGCTCAGAATCTGGTCGCCGACGCTGGCATTGGGATCGACCGGGTTCAGCGCCGCCATGATCCGCGTCTCGACTTCGGGCCAGGCGGTCGCGAGCTGCGGCGCCGTCGGCACGCCCTGGGCGGCAAAGTCGCGCAGGGCGCCGACGGCGGTGTCGTCGCCGGTCGCCGTGGCGAACGCTTCGAGTTCGCCCATGAAGGGACCGCCCCGATCGATCGCTGCCTTCAGCCCTGCCGCGGCGATGGCCGCGCCGGCCTTCTGGTTGGCGGTCTCGATCGCCGTCAGCTGCTCTTTCAAGGCGGCGATGGCCTCGTTGGTGGCGGCGATGCTGGTCTGGGCGGCGGCTGCCGTCTGTTGCGCGGTGGAGGCTGCCTGCTGCGCCGTCTCGCCGGTCTGGCGGGCGGTCTCGGCCGCCTGGCGCGCGGTCTCGGCAGTGGCCTGCGACTGGCCGGCGACCTGGCCGGCCTGGTCGGCCGCGGCGCGCGCCTCGTCCGCCGCGGTCCGGGCCTCGCTGCCGGTTCGAGTGGCTTCCTCGGCGGCCCGCTGGGCCGCCTCCGCCGCGCCGCGCACCGCATCGACGGCGGCCGGATCGGCGCTGGGGGCGGCTGCCGGCGCTTCCCGCTGTTCGAGCGAGGCGACGCGGTCGCCGAGCGCCGTCAGGTCGGCCTGCGAGGCGCCGGGACCGGTGCCGCCCGCGGCCTGCACCGAGCGCAGCTGCTCGACTTCGCCGCGCAGCGTGCCGAGATCGCTGGTGACCTGCTGGACATCGCCGGCCCGCGCATATTGCGGCGCGTTCTCGTCGACCGGGGCAAGGCCGACGCTCGGCAGGACGCCGGCATATTGCAGCGCGCCGGCACCGGCCAGCGCCAGCACGGCGCCGAGGAGGGCGCCGCCGAAGGCCGAGCCCATGCCGCCGCCGCGCGGATCGTGATGGCTGGAGGCCGGCGTCGAATAGTCGTGCATCGGCTGCGGCGGACCGTTGGTCGCGGCGCTCTCGTCGCGGATGAAATCGGGTTCGGCGGCGGAGAGAATGGTTTCGTCGACATCGATGTCGCGATGGCCGGTGGGCCCCTGCAGGCTTTCCTCGGCGGCAAATTCTTCCTGCGCGGTCGCCGGCACGGCCTTCGACGTCTCGGCAGCGGCCGGGCCGTCCCCGCTCGCCGCTTCCGTTCCGTCGACGCTGGTTCCCTGCGCCGTCAGCGTGGTTTCCGGATCGTCGAAAACCCGTCCGGTGTCCGAACCGGCTTGCGAGCCGACTTCTTCAGGAGAATCGACGGAGGTCGGACCGGGATAGCCGACCGCGGCGACCGGGGTCGCCTCGAGGTCGATCGTCGTCGCGGGCTTCTTGGGTCGCGAACGCCGCGGAGGATTGCTCATCAAAAAGGACTCCGTTTCCAGTCTTCGCAGGCGTCGGGCCGTGCCTTCGGGGCGCTTCGCTGCCCTCTGCTCCGGCCCGTTCCGCGGACGGCGCGGGCGCCGCAGGGGATAAGGTAGGTTATAGAACGTGATCGAACAGCGTGGCGAGACTCATCGCAGGAGAAATCTCGGCTAAGGACCGCAGTTCGGCCGGCAAGGCATCGGCGATCCGGGACGACAGGCAGAGAAGCCGGGGCGCCGCACCCGGCTCCCGGGGCAGGCTTTCGGCCAGCCGGAGATAGGCGGAGACCTGCCCGCGGGAGAGCAGCAGCACGGCATCGGGCGGGGCGCCCTGCGTCGCACGGGCGATCTCCTCCTGGCCCGGATCGAGCGGCCTGATGTCGTAGACCTCCCAAACGCCGAGGCAAACGCTCCGTTCGGCCAGCGTCGTCTCCAGGGCGTCGCTGCGAACCCGGCCGGCGGCGTAGAGAAGCGGCAGGCCGCGCGCCGCGGCCAGCGCCGCCGCCGGCTCGACCAGCCCCGCCGCGCCGCAGCCGACCGTCACCCGGTCGAACCCGGCGGCCCGCAGCGCCTCGGCCGTACGCTCGCCCACCGCCAGGATCGCCGGCCAGGCCGCGGACGGGTGCCGGGCCAGCGCCGGCACGGCATGCGCGCTGGTGACCAGAAGGGCCGCGAAAGACCCGGCCGGCGCGGCCGTGCCGAGGGGGACGATCTCCTCTGCGGGCAGGACCTGCGGCGTGTGGCCGCGCGCCGCGAGCGCCCGTGCCGTCGTCGCGGCATCCTCGGCCGGCCGCAGGATCAGCACCCGCGCCATGACGGTCAGCCCGGCTCGGCGGGCGCGTTCCAACTGGCGAAGAAGTGGGGCCCGGCCTCTTCCACCAGAAACTGCGCCGCCAATCGCCCGATCGACGCGGCATCGCCGACAAGGCCGGTGCGGCGCGTTTCATGCATGGCCGTGCCGTCGGGCGTCAGGATCATGCCGGCAAAGTTCAGCGTTCCGTTTGCGCCGAGCGTCGCATGCGCGGCGATCGGCGTGCGGCAGGATCCGTCGAGCTCGGCGAGAAAACCGCGCTCGGCAAGCAGCGCCGTCGTCGTTTCCAGGTCGTCGATGGCGCGGACCATCGCCAGCGTCGCCTCGTCGTCGCCGCGCGCCTCGATGCAGATCGCGCCCTGTCCGGGCGCGGGCATGAAGTCTTCCGTCGAGAGGATCTCGGTCGCCGCCTCGGCCATGCCCATCCGGTTGAGGCCGGCGATGGCGAGCAGCGTCGCGTCGACCTCGCCGGCCGCGAGCTTGCGCAGCCGCGTCTGCACATTGCCGCGCAGGATGACGAAGCGAAGGTCCGGGCGCATGCGCTTCAGGATCGCCTGGCGGCGCAGCGAGGCGGAGCCGACAAGGGCGCCCTCGGGCAGGGTGGCGATGGTCTCCGCCGTGCGGCCGATGAAGGCGTCGCGCACGTCCTCGCGCGGCAGGAAGGCGGCGAGCACCAGCCCCTCCGGGATCGCGGTCGCCATGTCCTTGGAGGAGTGCACGGCGATATCGATGCGCCCAGAAGCAAGCGCCTCCTCGATCTCCTTGGTGAACAGGCCCTTGCCGCCGACTTCCGACAGTGGCCGGTCGAGGATGCGGTCGCCGGCGGTCGAGATCACGGTGATCTCGAAATCGGCCTCGTCCATCCCGTGCGCCGCCATCAGCCGGGCGCGCACTTCGCTCGCCTGCGCCAGAGCGAGCTGGCTGCCGCGGGTGCCGATCCGAAGTGCTGTCATCGCCTGTTCCCGCCTGTCCGTCGCTTCGCCGGTTGCTTCGCCTGTCGATTGCGTTCTTAGAGGATTTCCAGGCGCGCGGGCAATGTCCGGGCGATTTCCGCCGATCGGCTTTGACATTGCGTCCCGGTCGGGGCGATGGAAGGGCACGGGCCCGGCGGTGTCGGGACGGGCAACAGGAACAGACCTTTGAGCGCTCTCATCCTCGGCATCGAGACCAGCTGCGACGAGACGGCGGCGAGCGTCGTCGGCCGCGACGCGGACGGCCGGCCGCTGATCCTCTCGAACGTCGTGCTCAGCCAGGTCGCGGAGCATGCCGCTTTCGGCGGCGTCGTGCCGGAGATCGCCGCCCGCGCCCATGTCGAGGCCATCACCGGCGTCGTCGAGGCGGCGTTGGCGGATGCCGGCACCGGCCTCGGCGATCTCTCCGCCGTGGCCGCGACGCTCGGCCCCGGCCTCGTCGGCGGGCTGATCGTCGGGGCGATGACCGGCAAGGCGCTGGCCGCGGCCCGGGGCCTCGCCTTCGTCGGCGTCAACCATCTGGAAGGCCATGCGCTGACGCCGCGGCTGACCGACGGCATCGCCTACCCCTACCTCGTGCTGCTCGTCTCCGGCGGGCACACGCAGATCCTCCTCGTGCGCGGGCTCGGCCATTACGAGCGCTGGGGCACGACGATCGACGATGCGCTGGGCGAGGCTTTCGACAAGACGGCCAAACTCCTCGGCCTGCCCGAGCAGGGCGGCGCGGCGGTGGAAAAATTCGCCCGCGGCGGCGATCCCAAGCGCTTCGCTTTGCCACGGCCGATGAAGGGCGAAAAGCGCCTCGACTTCTCTTTCTCCGGCCTGAAGACGGCGGTGCGCCAGGCAGCGCAGGCGGTGATGCCGCTTGCCGACCAGGATGTCGCCGACCTCTGCGCCAGCTTTCAGGCGGCCGCGGCCGACAGTCTCGCCGATCGCATCGCGCGGGCGCTCGCCCGCTTTGGCGCGGAATTTCCGAACCTGGCCGAGCCGGTGCTGGCGGTAGCCGGCGGCGTCGCCGCCAATGCCGCGATCCGACTTCGTCTGGAGGAAGCGTGCCGCACGGCGGGCGTGCGTCTTATCGCGCCGCCGCTCAAACTCTGCGGCGACAATGCCGCCATGATCGCTTATGCCGGCCTCGAACGCTTCGAGGCCGGACGGCTCGACGGCATGGACGCGCCGGTGCGCTCGCGCTGGCCGCTCGACGAGACCGTCGCGCCGCTGATCGGCTTTGGCCGGCGCGGCGCCAAGGCCTAGGGAAAGCCGATCATGGACGAAGCGGAAAAGATCGCGGTGATCGGCGGCGGCGCCTGGGGCACGGCGCTGGCCGCACTCGAAGCCCGCGCCGGCCGCGAGACGGTGCTCTATGCCCGCGACGCCGCCACTGTGGAGGCAATCGCCGCCACCGGCTATAACGAGCGCTATCTGCCGGGCATCGCGCTGCCGGAAACGCTGAGCGCCACGACGGACTTCGCCGAAGCGCTGGCCGGCGCGACGCTGGTCCTCGTCGTCGTGCCCGCGCAGAGCCTCGCCGGCATCGCCGGCGATCTTGCCCGAGGCACCGCGAAGGGCGTGCCGGTGGTGCTCTGCGCCAAGGGCATCGAGCGGGAAACCGGGCGCTTTGCCAGCGACATCCTCGCCGCCCGGCTCGACCCCGCCGATCTCGCCGTCCTCTCCGGCCCGAGCTTTGCCGCGGATGTCGCGCGCGGCCTGCCGACGGCGGTGACCATCGCCGCCGCCGACGAGGCCCGCGCCGACGACATCGCCCGGCGCCTGTCGACGGAGACCTTTCGCGGCTATGCCACGAGCGACGTCGTCGGCGTCGAGGCCGGCGGCGCCTTGAAGAACGTCCTCGCCATCGCCGCCGGCATCGTCGCCGGCGCCGGGCTCGGCGCCTCGGCCGGGGCGGCGATCGTCACCCGCGGCTTCGTCGAACTGCGCCGCCTCGGCGAGGCGCTCGGCGCCCGGCCGGAGACGCTGATGGGTCTGTCCGGCCTCGGCGATCTCGTCCTCACCTGTTCCGGCGCGCAGTCGCGCAATTTTTCCTATGGCCTGGCGCTTGGGCGCGGCGACGATCTCGCCGGCCTGAAGCTCGCCGAGGGCGTGCATTCCGCCGCCATCGCCGCGCGGCTGGCCGACGAGCGCGGCATCGACGCGCCGATCATCGCCACCGTCGCGTCGATCCTGGACGGCACGATGTCGGTGGACAGCGCCGTGCGCACGCTGCTGGCACGGCCCCTGAAGCGCGAATTCGATTGACCGCCGCCGCCCGGCGGCTAGGTTCCGGCCAGCCTTCCAACCCAGTCCCAAGGATTTCCCATGCTCTTCGTCGTCCTGTGTGAAGACAAGCCCGGCGCCCTCGATGTCCGGATGGAGAACCGGCCCAAACACGTCGACTTCCTGAAAGGGCTCGGGGCCACGCTGAAGCTCGCCGGCCCCTTCCTCGGCGTCGACGACAAACCGGTCGGCTCGATGCTCGTGCTGGAAGCGGAGAGCGCCGACGCCGCCGCCGAGATCGCCGCTGGCGACCCCTATGCGCTCGCGGGCCTGTTCGAATCGGTGCAGGTGCGCCGCTGGAACTGGACCATCAACAATCCGGACGCCTGACATGGCCTACTGGCTGTTCAAGTCGGAGCCGGCGAAATGGTCCTGGGACATGCAGAAGGCCAAGGGTGCCGAAGGCCAGGAATGGGACGGGGTGCGCAACTACCAGGCGCGCAACTTCATGCGGACGATGAAGAAGGGCGAGCGCGGCTTCTTCTACCATTCCAATGACGGCAAGGAGATTGTCGGCATCGTCGAGGTGCTGAACGAGATCCATGTCGACTCCACCGCCGACAACCCGACCTGGGAATGCGTCGACCTCGTCGCCGTCGCCGACCTGCCGAAGCCGGTCACGCTCGACACGGTGAAAGCCGAGCCGCGCCTGAAGGACATGGTGCTGGCGACAAACTCCCGCCTGTCGGTGCAGCCGGTGAGCGCGGAAGAGTTTAGGACGATCTGCGCCATGGGCGGGCTGGACGAGATTCCGGCCTAGGCGGCGATAGGTTTCAGCGGATCAAGGACTTGGCGGCGCCTCGGGAACCGCAGGGCGCCTGGAACATTCTAGGAACATCGCAAACCTGGAGCCAAGACCCATGTCCGACCAGAACCCCAAGACCGAGACCGGATCCAACACCGAGAAGAACCCCGACGACTGGACCACCGGCGACGAGCCGATGACCGGCGCCCAGGCCTCCTACCTCAAGACGCTCTGCGAGGAGACAGGCGAGCCCTTTGATGAGAAGATCTCGAAGGCAGAGGCTTCCAAGGCAATCGACGCCCTGCAGGGCCAGAGCAAGCGTCTGAAGACGGCGTAAAGGGGACGGCCGCACCGTCCAGGGAGAGACGATGAGCACCGCCACGCCGCAGCGTCTGACGCACGACCGGCTGCGGGCCTTCATTCTAGACAACACCGACGTCGTCTGCCCGCCGCACGTGCCGGAAATTGCCCTGCGGCTGGCGACGGAGGCGCACGGGCTGTGGCTGAAGACGGAGGCCGAGCTCGACGCCATCGGCCTCCCCCCGCCCTACTGGGCCTTCGCCTGGGCCGGCGGGCAAGGTCTTGCCCGTTACGTGCTCGATCATCCCGAAGAGGTCGCCGGCCGCACGGTGCTGGATTTCGCCGCCGGCTCCGGTCTCGTCGCGATCGCGGCGGCGAAAGCGGGCGCGGCGTCGGTGACTGCGGCCGACATCGAACCCTTCTGCCGCGAGGCCATCGCCATCAACGCCGCGGTCAACGGTGTCGAGATGTCCATCGCCATCGAGGACGCCATCGGCCGGCCGGTGACGGCGGAGGTTCTCCTGGCCGGCGACGTCTTCTTCGACCGGGCGATGAGCACGGCCATCGTTCCGTGGTTCGACGCTGTCGCCGCTTCGGGCGTGACGATCCTCGTCGGCGACCCCGGCCGCAGCTATCTGCCGCGCGACCGCCTCGAGGAACTCGCCACGTACGACATTGTGGTCACGCGGGCCCTCGAAGATGCCGAAGTGAAGCGCACGACGGTCTGGCGGTGGCGCACGGGGTGAGGGATGCGATTCTGGCGGACGCGGCGACCGCACGTGACGGCACCCGCACGCCGGTCGCCGCCGGTGGCAGACGCCAGAATTCAGCTTCCGGTACCCGTCAAAGTCGTCATCCCGGCCTTGAGCCGGGATCCATTCCAAATCGCTGGCGAGGATCGCGGGCGGTGGACCAGCCGCATGCATCCTGATCCGCCTCGGCATGGGTCCCGGATCAAGTCCGGGATGAAGAGACGGAGGGCATGCTTCGCGCTTTGCAGGCCATGAAGCTTCCTGCGACCTTCTCAGTTTAGTCATCCTGGGCTTGACCCGGGACCCATGCCGCGACGCTGTCACTGCCCAGTGGGGTCAGGACGGGAATGTCCACCGCCCTCGATCATGGCCAGCGATTTGGAATGGGTCCCGGATCAAGTCCGGGATGACTATTCTGCGAGGACGGCGCTTTGCGTTCGGCAGGCAATGAAGCTTCCCGCGACCTTCTCAGTTTAGTCATTCCGGGCTTGACCCGGAACCCATGCCGGGGCGCTGTCACTGCCAAATCGGGTCAGGATCGGGAAGGTCCACCGCCCTCGATCATAGCCAGCGATTTGGTATGAATCCCGGCTCAAGGCCGGGATGACGAGACTGAGGGCTTTTTACGCGATCCTCGACCGGTTGGCAGTCCGACCGCGGCAAGGCGGTCGGCTCTTCCGAGGGTTCGTGTTCGGCTCAGCCGAGACGATCGAGCCGCGAGCGGCCCGGCGGTGAGCGCCGGACCAGCGCGACCCGCGTCGCTGGCTTAAGCCTTGCCGGCCTTGTAGGCGGCTTCGCGGTCGATCGCCTCGGTGATCAGGCGCTTGGCCATGGCGGAATCGCCCCAGTCGCCGATCTTCACCCACTTGCCGGGCTCGAGATCCTTGTAGTGCTCGAAGAAATGCGCGATCTGCTCCAGCGTGATCGCCGGCAGGTCGCTGTATTCGTTGACGTTCTCGTAGCGGCGGGTCAGCTTGGGCGACGGCACGGCGAGGATTTTTTCGTCCTGTCCGCTGTTGTCCTCCATGATCAACACGCCGATCGGCCGGCAATTGATGACGCAGCCGGGAAACAGCGGGCGGGTGTTGCAGACCAGGACGTCGATCGGGTCGCCGTCGTCCGACAGCGTGTGCGGCACGAAGCCGTAATTGCCGGGATAGGTCATCGGCGTGTAGAGGAAGCGGTCGACGAACAGCGCGCCGGCCTCCTTGTCCATCTCGTACTTGATCGGATGGCCGCCGACCGGGCATTCGATGATGACGTTGATGTCTTCGGGCGGGTTCTTGCCGCGGGGGATCGCGTCGATGCGCATGAAAGTTCTCTCCAAGGGATTTCCCGCGTGCTTAGCGGGATGGCGCGCGCGAGGCAACTCGCTGGAAGGCCTGTCAGCGCCGAGCGGGTCGCGCGTGCGGTCGGGCCGGGCCGGAACGGGGCCCGCATCCGGCGTGGCGCGACCGGGGAGTGTCGCGAACGGGCATTGCGGGCCCCGTCGCGCTGGCTATCCTGCCGCCATCGCCCGGCTCGGCGCGAGGGAGAGACGCATGATCAGCATTTTCGAGCTCTTCAAGATCGGCATCGGCCCCTCGTCCTCGCACACCGTCGGGCCGATGAAGGCGGCACTCGCCTTCGCCCGCGACGCCGCGGCGCTGGCCGATGGTGCGAGCCGACTGCGCGTCGACCTCTACGGCTCGCTCGCCTGGACCGGCAAGGGCCACGGGACCGACACGGCGGTGATCCTCGGCCTCGCCGGCATGGCCCCCGACACCATCGACCCTGACGCCGCCGCGACGGCCCTCAAGGCGGTGACCGCGGACAAGCGCCTGCCGCTCGGCGGCCGCATGCCGCTCGGTTTCGATCCCGAGACCGATATCGTCTTCGACGGCGTCGCCGAGACGCCGCAGCATCCCAACACCCTCGCCTTCACCCTTCTCTCCGGCGACGGCAAAATCCTCCTCGAACAGCGCTGGTGCTCGGTCGGCGGCGGCTTCATCGTCCGCGAGGCCGAGGTCGGCGTTGTCTCCGGCGAGGCCCGCGACGTCCCCTTCCCCTTCCGCAGCGGCCGCAGCCTGCTCGCGCTCGGCGAGGAAAGCGGCCTGTCGGTGGCCCACATGGTCTTTGCCAACGAATGCGCGCTGCAGCCGGCCGCGGAGGTCGAGGCGCATGTGGAGCGTGTGCACGGCGCGATGATGGACTGCATCGACCGCGGCCTTCGGCGGAAGGGCGAACTGCCCGGCGGCCTGTTCGTCCGGCGGCGGGCGGCGGCCCTGCGCGAAAAGCTCGAAGCGGAAGCGGCGAGCAACGACCGGCCGCCGCACGAGATCATGGACTGGGTCAGCCTCTACGCCATCGCCGTGAACGAGGAGAACGCCGCCGGCGGGCGCGTCGTCACCGCCCCGACAAACGGCGCCGCCGGCGTCGTCCCGGCGGTGCTGCGCTATTATCGCGAGCACTGCCATGGCGCGAGCAAAGCGGGCGCGCGCGATTTCCTCCTCACCGCCACGGCCATCGGCGGCCTGTTCAAGATGAACGCCTCGATCTCCGGGGCCGAGGTCGGCTGCCAGGGCGAGGTCGGCGTCGCCTGTTCGATGGCGGCCGCCGGCCTTGCCGCGGCGCTCGGCGGCAGCATCCTGCAGATCGAGAACGCCGCCGAGATCGGCATGGAGCACCATCTCGGCCTCACCTGCGACCCGATCGGCGGCCTCGTGCAGATCCCCTGCATCGAGCGCAACGCCTTCGGTGCCGTCAGCGCCATCCAGGCCGCCTCGCTCGCGCTGCGCGGCGACGGCACGCATTTCGTCTCGCTCGACAAGGTGATCCACACCATGCGCGAGACCGGCCGCGACATGCAGTCGAAATACAAGGAGACCTCGCTCGGCGGCCTCGCGGTGAGTTTTCCGGAGTGCTAGTCCTTTCCCGTCCGAGGGAGGAAGACGTCCATGCTGTCGCACGTCCATGTCGGCATCGCCGACTTGCCCACCGCCTTCGCCTTCTACGAAAGCGTCTTTGCCGAGCTCGGGCTCGCGCTGCGCTTCCGCGACGATGCCGGAGACTGGGCGGGATGGCAGAGGCCGGGACAGGATCGACCGATCTTCCTGATCGGAAAGCCCTTCGACGGCAGGCCCGCCGATCCCGGCAACGGGGCGATGATCGCGCTCCTGGCGCCCTCGCGCGCGGCGGTGGACCGGGCCTTTGCCGCCGCTCTGGCCGCGGGCGGCACGTCGGAGGGCGAACCGGGCCTGCGCCCGCACTATCACCCGCACTATTACGGCGCCTATTTTCACGATCGCGACGGCAACAAGCTCTGCGTCTGCTGCCACGACGATCCCGCGGCGATCGGCTGAGCGGGCCGAACGATCGAAGAGCGCAGGGCGGGCTTGCGCCGGGCGCGCCGGCCCGGCATTCACGATCACCCGGGCACGCCCGAAACAAGGGGATGACCCGTGACCAACACCCGCCTGACCCGCTGGCATCTCCTGGCCGCCTTCGCCGTTCTTGCCGGCACCGCCGCGATCCTGCTGTGGATGGGCCGCACCCCGATCTGCACCTGCGGAACGATCAAACTCTGGCACGGCGTGGTGCAGAGTTCTGAAAATTCCCAGCATCTCGCCGACTGGTACTCGCCCTCGCACCTGATCCACGGATTCCTGTTCTTCGGCGGCCTCTGGCTCGTCGCCCGGCGCCTGCCGCTCGGCATCCGCCTGGTGATCGCGATGGTGGTGGAATGCGCCTGGGAAATCCTTGAGAACACAGAAATGGTGATCGAGCGCTACCGGGCGGCGACGATCTCGCTCGATTATTTCGGCGACAGCGTTCTGAATTCGACCAGCGACATCCTGTTCATGGTGCTGGGATTTTTCCTGGCGAGCCGGCTGCCGATCTGGGTGACGATCGCGATCGCGGTGTCCTTCGAGATTTTCACCGCCGTGATGATCCACGACAATCTGACGCTGAACGTCCTGATGCTGATCTGGCCGCTGCAGGCCGTGAAGGACTGGCAAAGCGGACTTTAGGTCACGGTGGGCACAGGCAGCGTCTACCGGGGCACCGTCCGGCCTACCTGCGCGTCGTTCAGACCTGCGCGTCGTTCAGACCTGCCCTCGCTCACTTCCAGGTGAAAGCGACCTTGTGCAGGGTAACGGCCTCGAAGGTCTCCGCCCCTTCGGCCACGTCGTTGCCGCCGACGGCGGCGTAGAAGCGCATCGCATTGTCGTTGTCGGCGAGCGCCCAGACCACCACGCCGTTCATGCCGCGATCGCGCAGCAGCGCGCGCGCCTCGTCGAACAGGCGGCGGCCGAAGCCGAGACCCTGGAATTTCGGCTGCAGATAGATTTCGTAGATCTCGCCCTCGGCGGAAAGCGCCCGCGTGCGGTTGCGCCCGAGCGTGGCATAGCCGGCGATCTCGCCGCCGAATTCCAGGACGAGGATGGCGGCGCGGTTGTCGATCGCCCGCCGCCACCAGTCGGCACCGCGGCGCTCGACCATTTTTCCCAGAGTTTTGAAAGGGATGATGCCGCTGTAGGCGCCACGCCAAGCGGCGGCGTGGACCTCAGCCAATTCGGCTGAGTCCCGACCCTCTGCAAAGCGTACTTCGGCGGCGATCGTCTTCATCGAGTATTAACCATAAAACGGGAATTTCGATCCCCGACTTCCTTGCTGAACACTTAATTTTTGATCACTAGCCAGTGATGCAAATCGAATTGAGCGGAAGCGATAGACTCCGTCAACCATGCGAACAGCAACGGGGCGGCTTTGCACGACTATTTGCGGCCGAGGACACCCTGTGCCAGGGCGCGCTGGATGCCGGAAAGGTTGGAGCCGCGCGACAGCTCGCGCGTCAGCGGCGCCGACTGCGACGAGATCCAGATCCTGAGCTCCGCGTCGGTTTCGAAAGTGCCGGCCGTCTCGACCGAGAACATCGTCACCGAACGATAGGGGATCGAGTGGATCTCCCGCTTGCGGCCGGTCATGCCCTGCTTGTCGACGAGGATCAGGCGGTGGCTGGTGAAGATGATGAGATCGCGCACCACCGCGAAGGCAAGGTCGATCTCCTCGTTCGGCAGGAGCATCGGCTCGAGGTCGCGGCGCACCGCCTCCACGTCGACGTCGCTGGCAAGGCCCAGAAGGCCGGATAGCAGTCCCATGTCTTGTCTCCTTTGGCCGGTGTCGTCCGGCCGACGGCCGTACCGGCGGGATGCGGGTGGCACGGCATTGCAGGGGCAACGCGGCAGGCGCTATCAAGTGCCGCGACGGATTCAAAGCGACCGAAGAGACATGCCATGACCTCCCTCTCCGGCTTCGGCCCCGACTTCCCCTTCGACTTCGAAGCCTGGCTGGCCCATCCCGACGGTCTCGGGACGATCCCGTCCGAGCGCCTCGGCGGCGAGGTCGCGGTGATTGGCGCCGGCATGGCCGGGCTCGTCGCCGCCTTCGAACTGATGAAGATGGGGCTGAAACCGGTTGTCTACGAGTCCGGCCGGCTTGGCGGACGGCTGCGCTCGCAGGCGTTCCAGGGCAGCGAGGGCATCGTCGCGGAACTCGGTGCCATGCGCTTTCCCCGCTCGGCCGGCGCCTTCTTCCACTATGTCGACGCCCTGGGGCTCGAGACGCGGCCCTTCCCGAACCCGCTCACCGAAGCCGCCGGCTCGACCGTCATCGATCTTGAGGGCGAGACGCACTACGCCGAAACGCTTTCGGACCTGCCGCCGCTCTATGCCGAGGTCGCCGCCGCCTACGACACGGCCCTGGAGGAAGGGTTCGGCTTCGCCGCTCTCTCGGCCGCGCTGAAGGCGCGCGACGCCAAGGCCGTGAAGGCGCTGTGGGACCCGCTGGTCTCGCTCTGGGACGAGCGCACCTTCTACGACTTCGTCACGACTTCGTCGCCCTTCCAGCGCCTCAGTTTCCGCCACCGCGAAGTTTTTGGCCAGGTCGGCTTCGGGACCGGCGGCTGGGATTCCGATTTTCCCAATTCCATGCTGGAGATCCTGCGCGTCAACGCGCTGGGCTATGACAGCGACCAGCATCTCGTCGTCGGCGGTGCCGAAAAGGTGCCGCAGGGCCTTTGGCGGCAAGCGCCGGCCGGCATGGCCCACTGGCCGGCGGGGACGAGCCTTGCCAGCCTCAACGACGGCGCGACGCGCCCGGGCGTCGCCGCCATCAACCGGCTGCCCGGCGGCCAGGTCGAGGTGGTCGACCGCTGGGGCCGCAAGAACGCTTACGACGCCGTCATCGCCACCTGCCAGAGCTGGCTCCTGACGACGACGATCAAGACCGAGGAAAGCCTGTTTTCCCAGAAACTCTGGATGGCGCTCGACCGCACCCGCTACATGCAGTCGTCGAAGACTTTCGTCATGGTCGACCGGCCGTTCTGGAAGGACAAGGATCCCCTCACCGGGCACGACGCGATGTCGATGACGCTGACCGACCGGCTGACGCGCGGCACCTATCTCTTTGACAACGGCCCGGGGCAGCCGGGCGTCATCTGCCTGACCTATTCCTGGATGTCGGACGCTTTGAAGATGCTGCCCTTCCCGGCCGAGCGGCGGGTGGAACTGGCCTTGTCGGCATTGGCAAAAATCTATCCGACGGTCGACATCTCCGCCCACATCCTCGGCGATCCGATCACGGTGAGCTGGGAGTCCGACCCGAATTTCCTCGGCGCCTTCAAGGGGGCCCTGCCCGGCCACTATCGCTACAACGAGCGCATGTTCGGCCATTTCATGCAGAAGGACATGCCGCCGATCGAGCGCGGCCTGTTCATCGCCGGTGACGACGTCTCCTTCACCCCGGCCTGGGTCGAGGGCGCGGTGCAGACGGCGCTGAACGCCGTCTGGGGCGTCATGCGGCAGTTCGGCGGCGCCTCGCCCGCAGACAACCCGGGACCGGGCGACCGCTGGGACGACCTGAAACCGCTGCGCCTCGGCGACTGAGGCCGCAAATCCCTACATCCGGCCGCCGTCGGCAAAAATCTTGACGAGATCCCAGGCGTATTCGCCCTGCTTGTTCTCGATATCGTCGACCTTCCATCCCCCCTGCTCGCGGACCAGGCTGTAGAAGAGCGTCTGCGGCATGTCGAAATTGTCGAAGCGGACCGTGACCTTCGCGCTGTCGCCGCTGATGTCCGGCGTCTCGATGACCAGCTTGCTGATCGCATAGTCCTGCCCGGCGATGACCGGATCGAAGTCGAGCACGCCCATCTCGCCGTCCGGCGTGGCGGCGGCGTCCTTGGCATACAGAGCGTTGAGCGAGTCGGAAAAGAAGGCCGACTGGTCCGAGGTGTCGCCGTCTTCCTGGAGGTAGGGCGCGTAGAGCGCCGTCAGCAGCGCCTGGGGGCTGTCGAAGGTCGCGGCAAGGCTCGGCAGGACGGTGGCGGCCGCCAGGATCAGGCCGGCAAACAGAGCGGGCAAGCGCATGAAAAACTCCTCGGCTGGATGTGGCAAACCGAGATAGCAGAGCGGGCACCGGCCGAACAGCCTGGCCGAAAGTGCCGCAGGCCGCGCCCCGCAGGAATTGTCCGGACCCCGCGCTCGCCGCCTTACTCGGTGCCGGAAAATGCCCGCCACCGTGCCGGCCGCGCCGATGCACGGCCGGGGGCGTGAGGCCCTCAGGCGAAAGGCGTCAGCGGACGACCAGAACCGGAACGGTGGCCTGCGTCAGCACCTTGGTCGCCTGGCTGCCGATCACCATGCGCTCGAGCCCGCGACGGCCGTGCGAGGCGACGACGATGAGGTCGCTGCCGCGGAATTTCGCCGCTTCCAGAATGCCGGCGGCGGGGGCGCTGTCGGCGACATAGAGCGTCTCGCAGGAGACGCCGGCGGCCTCGGCGGCGGCCTGTGCCCGGGTCAGGGTCTCGTCGGCCAGGGTCTTGCAGTCCGCCGCGTAGCGGGCGACCACCTCGGGATCCTGGAAGAAGCCGAGCTTGGAGACGAGGTCGAAGGTCGGAAACGGCTCGGACACGGTCAGGACGGTCACCTTGGCGCCGCAGAGACGGGCCAGCGCCAATCCGTGCTCGACGCCCTTCTGCGCGAGCTCGGACCCGTCGGTGGCGATCAAAATGTTCGTGTACATGGGCACCCCTCTGCCGTGATCGGCGATCTATCCCATAGAACCGCCCATGAAAAAAGGCGGGGCACTAGGCCCCGCCTTTCATAAATTCGCGTGTCCGACGATCAGGCCGCCTTGCTGGACTTCGAATGCCGCTTGCGCTCGTTCGGGTCGAGATAGAGCTTGCGCAGCCGGATGGTCTTCGGCGTCACCTCGACCAGCTCGTCGTCCTGGATCCAGGAGAGGGCGCGGTCGAGCGTCATGCGGATCGGCGGCGTCAGCTTGATCGCCTCGTCCTTGCCGGAGGCGCGCATGTTGGTGAGCTTCTTGCCCTTCAGCACGTTCACCTCGAGATCGTTCTCGCGGGTGTGGATGCCGATGATCATGCCCTCATAGACCTTGGTGCCGGATTCGATGACCATCGGGCCGCGGTCTTCCAGGTGGAACATCGCGAAGGCGACGCTTTCGCCGGCGTCGTTGGAGATCAGGACGCCGGTGTTGCGGCCGGCCAGCTCGCCCTTGTAGGGGGCGTAGGAATGGAACAGGCGGTTCATGATCGCCGTGCCGCGGGTATCGGTCATCAGTTCCGACTGGTAGCCGATGAGGCCACGGGTCGGGGCGTGGAAGACCAAACGCTGGCGACCGCCGCCCGAAGGACGCAGCTCGACCATCTCGGCCTTGCGCTCGCTCATCTTCTGCACGACGATGCCGGCATGCTCCTCGTCGACGTCGACAACGACCTCTTCGATCGGCTCCAGCTTTTCGCCGTTTTCGCCGGTCTGCATGATGACGCGCGGACGCGAGATGCCGATTTCGAAGCCTTCGCGGCGCATGGTCTCGATCAGCACGGCGAGCTGCAATTCGCCGCGGCCGGAGACGTAGAAGCTATCCTTGTCGGCGGCCTCTTCGATCTTCAGCGCGACATTGCCCTCGGCCTCCTTCAGGAGACGGTCGCGGATGACGCGGCTGGTGACCTTGTCGCCCTCGGTGCCGGCGAGCGGCGAGTTGTTGACGATGAAGGACATGGTCACGGTCGGCGGATCGATCGGCTGGGCGACCAGCGGCTCGTTGACCTGCGGGTCGCAGAAGGTGTCGGCGACGGTGCCCTTCGACAGGCCGGCGATGGCGACGATGTCACCCGCTTCGGCATAGTCGACCGGCACGCGCTCGAGGCCGCGGAAGGACAGGATCTTGGTGATGCGGCCGGTTTCCAGCAGCGTGCCGTCGCCGTGCAGAACCTTGACCGGCTGGTTCGGCTTGATCGAGCCGGACTGGATGCGGCCGGTGATGATGCGGCCGAGGAAGGGGTTGGCCTCGAGGATGGTGCCGATCATCTTGAACGGCTCGTCCTTGCCGGCGGTGTCCGGCTCCGGCACGTGCTTGACGATGAGATCGAACAGGGGCTCCAGGCCCTTGTCCTGCGGGCCTTCCGGCGCCTCGGCCATCCAGCCGCCGCGACCCGAGCCGTAGAGGACGGGGAAGTCGAGCTGCTCTTCGGTGGCGTCGAGCGCGACGAAGAGGTCGAAGATCTCGTTCAGCACTTCCTGGTGGCGCTCGTCGTGGCGGTCGATCTTGTTGATCGCGACGATCGGCTTCAGGCCGACCTTCAGCGCCTTGCCGAGCACGAACTTGGTCTGCGGCATCGGGCCTTCCGACGCGTCGACGAGGATGACCGCGCCGTCCACCATGTTCAGGATGCGCTCGACTTCGCCGCCGAAGTCGGCGTGGCCCGGGGTGTCGACGATGTTGATGCGGACATCCTTCCACTCGACCGAGGTCGCCTTGGCCAGGATCGTGATGCCACGCTCCTTTTCCAGGTCGTTGGAATCCATCGCGCGCTCTTCCTGGCGCTGGTTCTCGCGGAAGGAGCCCGACTGCGAGAGGAGCTTGTCGACCAGGGTCGTCTTGCCATGATCGACGTGCGCGATGATCGCGATGTTGCGGAGCTTCATTCTATACCACCGGAAAAGAAAAGGGATGGGCACGCCCGACGCTTCCGTCAGACGGACGCCCTCGTGCCTTGCATGAGCGGTGCCTTACAGGAATTTTCGCATTTGCGAAAGGTCTAGCAGCAACGGCTGGATCTGAGGTGGTGATGCGAAGGGCGATTGTCGAGGCGTTGCAGGCTTCGCGGCTCCCCCGCAAGCGGCCGAGGCGGAAGGTCGAGCGGAGGGGAGCGCGGTGGCACCGCGTCGCTCTCTCTCCTCGACTCCGGCCGCATCCGACCGCCCTCACCGGACGCGCGAGCTCTTCCGACCCGGGCGCCGGCGCCGGGCCACGGGCTCCGCTGACCGCCCCTCAGCCGGCGAAGCCGCGCTTGCGCAGCAGCGCCTCGGTGGTCGGCATGCGGCCGCGGAAGGCGGTGTAGAGCACCGCGGGATCCCTTGTATCGCCGGCCGAATAGACGTGCCGCAGCAGCTTGTCCGCCGTCGCCTTGTCGAAGGCGTCGCCGGTCTCGGTGAAGGCCTCGAAGGCGTCGGCGTCGAGCACTTCCGACCACATGTAGGAATAGTAGCCGGCCGAATAGCCGTCGCCGGAGAAGATGTGGGCGAAGTGCGGCGTGCGGTGGCGCATCACGATCTCGCGCGGCATGCCGAGCCTTTCGAGAATCTCCGCCTCGCGGGCGAGCGGATCGGCCGGCGCCGCGCCGCTCTCGTGCAGAGCGAGGTCGACGAGCGCCGAGGCCGTGTATTCGACGGTGCGAAAGCCCTCGTCGAGATTTTCCGCCGCGCGCATCTTGTCGATCAGCGCCTGCGGCAGTTTCTCGCCGGTCTCGACATGCAGCGCGTGGCGCTCCAGCACTTCCGGCACTGTCAGCCAGTGCTCGTAGAGCTGCGAGGGCAGTTCGACGAAGTCGCGCGCCACCGAGGTGCCCGACAGGCTCGGCCAGGTGACGTCGGACAGGAGTCCGTGCAGCGCGTGGCCGAATTCGTGGAACAGCGTCTTGGCGTCGTCCACCGACAGCAGCGCCGGCTCGCCGTCGGCGGGCTTGGCGAAGTTCATGACATTGTAGATGATCGGCGTCTGGCCGCCGTCGAGCTTGTGCTGACCACGCAGGGCGCTCATCCAAGCGCCGGAGCGCTTCGACTCGCGGGCGAAATAGTCGCCGAGGAAATGCCCGATCTCGGCGCCGCCTTCATTGCGCACGCGCCAGACGCGGACGTCCGCGTGCCAGGCCGGCGCCTCGGGCAGACGCTCGAAGGACAGGCCGAACAGGCGCGACGCGACGGCGAAGGCCGCCTCGATCATGTGGTCGAGCTGGAAATAAGGCTTCAGCGCCGCCTCGTCGAAGTCGAACTCCGCCTGGCGGCGCTTCTCCGAATAATACCGCCAGTCCCAGGGCTCTAGCGGCGCGTTGTCGCCTTCCGCCGTGGCGATCGCCCGCAGCGCGGCCGCATCGACGAGGGCCCGCGCCCGCGCCTTGTCCCAGACCTGCTCCAAGAGGCCGCGCACGGCCGCGGGCGTCTTCGCCATGGCGTCGTCGAGCTTGTAGGCCGCAAAGGAATCGAAGCCGAGCAGCGCCGCCTTTTCCGCGCGCAGCGTGAGAATCTCGCCGATCAGGCCGCGATTGTCGGTCTCGCCGGAATTCTCGCCGCGGGCGATCCAGGCCTTGAACGCCGTCTCGCGCAAGTCGCGCCGGTCGGAAAAGGTCAGGAAGGGCACGACGATCGAGCGCGACAGGGTCAGCGCGTGGCCGGCAAGCCCGCGCTCGCGGGCCGCCTCGGCCATGGCCGAGCGCACAAACCCGGGCAGGCCACCCAGATCCTCAGGGCCAAGCGGCAGCACGTAGTTTCGCTCGTCAGCGAGGATGTTCTGGGAGAAGGCCGTGCCGAGTTCCGACAGGCGGGCGTCGATCTCGGCCAGCCGCAGCCGCGCCTCGCCCTGGAGCTCTGCGCCGCCGCGGACGAAATCCTGGTGCACCCGCTCGAGCAGCCGCAGGTCCTCGGCCGTCAGCTGCTCCGTCTCGGCGATCGCCGCCCGACGGGCGAAGACGTCACTGATTCGCGCGAACAGGGCCGCATCGAGGACGATGGCGGAGGAGTGGCGCGAGAGTTTGGGCGACAGCGAGCGTTCCAGCGCCTGCAGTGCGGCATCCGTATGCGCGCCCGCCAGCGTGTAGAACACCGAGGCGACGCGCGAGAGGGCACGGCCGGCGCGTTCCATCGCCGCGATCGTATTGGCGAAAGTCGCTGTCTCGGAAGGGCTGGCGATGGCGTCGATCTCGGCGCGGTGCTCCGCCATCGCCTGCGTGAAGGCCGCTTCGAAAAGGCTGGGCTGCAGTGCAGCAAAATCGGGCCATTCGCCGAGCGATGACTGTGTTCTCCACAGGGAGAGCGGCAACACAATGGCGTGATCTGACATCCCGATAGCCTTAATTTTAGTCGTCTAGACAATTTTACGTATAGAATTGAAATTGTTGACAACCCGGCTTTCGGGTTGCCAGACCGCCCGGGTTCACCCCCGCCCGCGGAACGCAACTCCTGCTCGACGGATCGCCATAACCTCATCCCTTGTACCGATCGGTCGCAATTATCAAGAAGAAGAAAGACGATGACGCAGCTCATACCCGACAACTCGCTCGGTTTTCTTCTCACGGATCTGTCCCGACTGTTTCGCCAGGCTTTTGAGAAGTCGGTCGGCGACGCCGGGTTGGAGCTGACGCCCGGTGAAATCCGCGCTCTGGCGCATGTCGCCCGCTACGGCGGGGCGCGGCAGGCGGTGCTGGCGGAGCGGATGGGGGTCGAGCCGATGACGCTCTCGGCCTATCTCGACCGGCTGGAGGCCCGCGGCCTGATCGTGCGCACGACCGATTCCACCGACCGCCGCGCCAAGGTGATCCACCAAACGGCGAAGGCCAACGAGGTGATCGACCAGATCCGACCGCTGGCCACGCAGCTCTATGCCCAGATCACCGAGGGAATCGAAGCCGGCGAACTCCGGACGATGGAAAAGGCGCTGCTGCGCATGCGCGGCAATCTCGCCCAGCACGCTCCCTTGGCCGGCATGAACGGCGACCTCATGCCGATGGCACGGGCCGTCCGCGCGTGAGCGGTCGGCCCGGCGCCTCCTCTCGGGGCGCGTTCGGGCTCCGGGCGCGACGTCGGCGGTCTGGCCTTTGCGGCATCACACAGCTGTTGGCGGGATGCCTCGGCGGTTTGCTTGACGCAAGCGGGCCGCTATAGACTCGCGGGCGCGTCCCGCCATGCCGGGGCGCCAAGGGGTGGATGCGCGCCCGGCCGATCGACAGTCGATGCGGCCGAGGCCTCGCTTGCGGAGTGGTCGGGACCGGATGAGCCTCGAAAGCGACATCGCGGTGCTGCGGGAGGTTCCGCTTTTCGCCGACCTCACCGACGATCAGCTGCGCCTTCTGGCCTTCGGCGCCGATCACCGGCGTCTGCGCCAGGGCGAGGTGCTGTTCCGCGCCGAGGCCCGGGCCGATGCCGGCTTCGTCGTCGCCGGCGGCGAAGTCGTGCTGCAGAGGGGGCCGGTCGGGCAGGAGCGGACGGTCGGCCGCTACGGCCGCGGCGCGCTGATCGGCGAACTCGCTTTGATCACCGAGACGCGCCGTCCGGCGCATGCGGTCGCCGCCACCGACTGCGACCTGATCCACATCACCCGCCAGCTGTTCCGCCGCATGCTGGAGGAATATCCGGAGATCGCCTTCACCCTGCACGAAAAGCTGGCCGACCAGCTCGGCCAGATGACCACCGACCTCCTCGCCCTGGAAGACCGCTTTCGCTAGCCGATGGCGAAAGACGGCTCTCGGCGTTCGGGTCAGCGTCTTCTCGAACAGCGATGGGAGAGGCCGTGGATCAGAGGTCCAGCGTCACCATGACGGGGACATGGTCGGACGGCCGCTCCCATGAGCGCGCCTCCTTCAGCACCGTGAGGCCGCGGAGCGCCGGCACGAGGTCGGTCGATCCCCAGATATGGTCGAGCCGCCGGCCGCGATCGGCAAGCGTCCAGTCCTTGGCGCGGTAGCTCCACCAGGTGAACAGTTTTTCCTCGATCGGGATCTGCGCCCTGACGAGATCCGCCCAGTCGCCGTCGACCATGACCTGCAGGAGGCCGGCCGTTTCCACCGGCGTGTGCGAGACGATCTTCAAGAGTTGCTTGTGCGACCAGACGTCGGTCTCGAACGGCGCGATGTTGAGATCGCCGAGGAGCAGCGACGAGACGCCGGGCTCGGCCCGCGCGCTGGTGCGCCGCATCTCTTCGATGAAATCGAGCTTGTGGCCGAATTTCGGGTTCACCGCGCGGTCGGGCTCGTCGCCGCCGGCCGGAACGTAGAAATTGTGGATCCGCAGCTGCCGGTCGCCGAGCTTCAGCCGCACCGACAGATGCCGGGCGTCGCCGATGGCGCAGAAATCCTGCCGCGTGACGTCTTCCAGCGGATGGCGCGAGAGCGTCGCGACGCCGTGATAGCCCTTCTGGCCGTGCATCGCGATGTGCTCGTAGCCGAGCGCCTGCAGCGCGGTCAGCGGGAACTGATCCTCCTGGCACTTGATCTCCTGCAGGCACAACACGTCCGGCGCATGCTCCCGGAGGAAATGCTCGACCAGCGGCAGCCGCAGGCGGACGGAATTGATGTTCCAGGTGGCGATGGAGAACATGGGGGACTTTCGCACGACGGACGGGCCGCCCTTATGCGAGGGCCGGCGGCGGCCCGCAAGTCTTGGCGCCGCTCCCGTCCGGGTCATACAGTACTGCGAGAGACGCCGCCGTCGCGGCAGGGAGATGTTGATGTTCGATCGCTGCCACTGGACGAACGAGCCGGCCCGATGGTCGCTTGCCCCGGAACGGCTCGACGTCGTCACGGATGAGGGGACCGATTTCTGGCAGCGCACGCATTACGGCTTCAGCCGCGACAGCGGCCATTTCTTCGGCGCCCGGACGGCGGGCGACTTCACGGCGGAACTGCGGATCCGGGCCAACTACGAGGCCCTGTACGACCAGGCCGGGATGATGGTGCGCGTCGACGCCGAGACCTGGGTGAAGGCCGGGATCGAGCATTCCGATGGCCGCCCGATGCTCGGCAGCGTCCTGACGACGGGCCAGTCCGACTGGGCGACCGGCCCCTATGAGGGCGATGCGCGGGATTTTCGCCTGCGCATCACCGTGCAGGCCGGCGTGCTGCGCCTCCAGGCCTCGGCGGACGGCAAAGTCTGGCCGCTCGTGCGCCTCGCGCCGTTTCCGGTCGCCGAGACCTATCTCGTCGGCCCGATGTGCTGCACGCCCGAGCGGGCGGGCCTTGCCGTCACCTTCACCGATTTCAGCATCGGCCCGCCTTCCCAGCGGGCGCTGCACGACCTGTCCTGACGCGTGCGCCGCCGTGCTGTGAGGTCCGGCGCCGGACGGACCTGGAGCATGATCCTGAAAGGCGGCTTGCCGGCTTTCGGAAAAGATCATGCGACAACAAGAGGCTAAAGCGGGCTGGCGATTCGAAGAAAAGCCATGCCGGTTCAGTTTCCGGTCTGGCCGGCGGCGATGGAGGTATAGGGGATGGTGAACATCGACTGGTCGAAGGCGACGCCCGAGCGGGTGTTGTAGACCATCACGCTGGTGTCCTTGCCCTGGTTGTCGCGGATCGTCCATTGCCTGAGGTCAAAGGTCGTCGGGTCGAACATCATGGTGATGCGGCTGTCGCCGAACACCGACTTGTCGCCCATGACGATGGTGGTGAGGTCGGGCTCTTCTTTGACGCTCTGGATGTTGGCGGCGGAGAGATCGATGCTCTGCCCGAGCAGGAGCTTCAGCGGCGTCTTCGACAAGGGATAGAGGTCCCAGGTGTTGAGCTTGCGGTTGTTGATCGCGACCTGCTCGCCATCGGCGATGACGCGCAGCGGCGCGCCGGAATAGTCGAAGCGGATCTTGCCCGGCCGCTCGATGTAGAACTTCCCCTCGGTCTGCTTGCCGTTGGGGTCGAACTGCATGAAGTCGCCGGTCATCGACTTCACGCCGGAGAAGTGGTCGGCGACGGCCTGCGCGGCCGCGCTCGCCTGGGCCTGCGCCGGCGCCAGGCCAACCGGCAGCGCCAAGGCAAGGCCGAGAAACGCGGTGGCGAGAAGGCCGGTATGGCGGGTTTCCTGTCGAAGCATGATCGTCCTCTTTCGTCGTCGCCCGGTTCGTCGTCCCCGGACGGCCGTCGCAGGCTTCATATCGTCCTGCAACGTTCCTTGATCGGGATGGATGCCATGGGCTCAAGGCTTGAATAGGGCAACGGGCAGCCCCGCCCGCGTCCCGACGGCGCGGCCGCCTACATCCGCTCTTCTTCGGTCGGCACCAGGATCTCGCGCTTGCCGGCATGGTTGGCGGGACCGACGATACCCTCGCGCTCCATCCGCTCGATGATCGAAGCGGCGCGGTTGTAGCCGATCGACAGGCGCCGCTGGACGTAGGACGTGGAGGCCTTGCCGTCGCGCAGGACGATAGCCACCGCCTGGTCGTAGAGATCGGCCTCGCCGTCGACATCGCCGCCCCCGGCACCGCCGGCACCGCCCCCGTCGCCGCCCATCTCGTCCTCTTCCTCGAGGATCGCGTCGAGATAGTCGGGCGTGCCCTGCGCCTTCAGATGCGCCACGATGTGCTCCACCTCGGCATCGTCGACGAAGGGACCGTGCACGCGCTGGATGCGCCCGCCGCCGGCCATGAACAGCATGTCGCCCATGCCGAGCAGCTGCTCGGCGCCCTGCTCCTGCAAAATGGTGCGCGAGTCGATCTTCGACGTCACCTGGAAGGAGATGCGGGTCGGGAAATTCGCCTTGATCGTGCCGGTGATGACGTCGACCGAGGGACGCTGCGTCGCCATGATGACGTGGATGCCGGCGGCGCGGGCCATCTGCGCCAGGCGCTGGACGGTGCCCTCGATGTCCTTGCCGGCGACCATCATCAGGTCGGCCATCTCGTCGATGATGACGACGATGTAGGGCAGCGGCGACAGGTCGAACTCCTCCGATTCGAAGATCGGCTCGCCGCTCTCCCGGTCGAAACCGGTCTGCACGATGCGCGAGATGGATTCGCCCTTCTCGATGGCGGCCGCGACGCGGGCGTTGAAGCCGTCGATGTTGCGCACGCCGACCTTCGACATCTTGCGGTAGCGGTCCTCCATCTCGCGCACCGTCCATTTCAGGGCGACGACGGCCTTCTTCGGGTCGGTGACGACGGGCGAGAGGAGATGCGGTATGCCGTCGTAGACGGAGAGTTCGAGCATTTTCGGGTCGATCATGATCATCCGGCACTCGGCCGGCGTCAGCCGGTAGAGCAGCGACAGGATCATGGTGTTGATCGACACCGACTTGCCGGAGCCGGTGGTGCCGGCGACGAGGAGATGCGGCATCTTGGCGAGATCGGCGATGACCGGCTCGCCGCCGATCGTTTTGCCGAGCGCCAGCGCCAGCTTCGCCTTGTTCTGCTGAAAAGTCTCCGAGGCGATCATCTCGCGGAAGTAGACGGTTTCGCGCTTCTGGTTCGGCAGTTCGATGCCGATGGCGTTCTTGCCGGGAATGACGGCGACGCGGGCGGAAATCGCGCTCATCGAGCGGGCGATGTCGTCGGCGAGGCCAATGACGCGCGAGGACTTGATGCCGGGGGCCGGCTCCAGCTCGTAAAGCGTCACCACCGGGCCCGGACGGACCTCGATGATCTCGCCGCGAACGCCGAAATCGTCGAGCACGCCTTCGAGCAGACGCGCATTCTCCTGCAGGATCTCCGGCGAGAGCATGGTGTCGCGGGCGCGCTGCTTGGGCGGCGAGAGCAGATCGATCGGCGGCAGCTCGAAGGGCAGCGCGATGGCGTTGCGGGCGAGCGCCTCGGCACCGCGCTGCGGCCGGCCGCGGGCCGGGATGGTGGCGGCGGGCGGGGCGACGCGCACCGGCGCGGCGGCCGGGGCCGGGCGGGCCGAAACCGGCGCCACGGCGGCGCGCACGGCCTGCGGGCGCTGTGCCGGGAGCGCGTCCGGCTCGGACTTCGGCTTCCGCTTGCCGGGAAAAGCGACGATGTTGGCGGCGAGGCCCCGCCAGCCGGACACTTCCTCGGTGGGCTGCCGGTCCGTGACCGGTTCGACCGGGCCGAGAATCGCATCGTCCGCGTCGACGGCGTCGATGAGCCGATCGTCGTCGCGCTCGTCCTCGAACCGGTCGTCGTCGCCGTCGTCGATCTCCTCGGCGCGATCGTCGCCCTCAGGTGCGTCGAAGCGTGCCGGCTCAGCCGCGCGGCTCCGCGGCAGAGCGGCGGGGGTGTCGAACTGGAAGGGTTCGGGCTTGTCGCTGCGCGGCTCGCCGCCTTCCTCGTCGTCGAGCGGGTCGATATAGCCCCCGCTCTGGTAGGGCGCGGTGACGCGGATCTGACGGGGATGGGCCTCGCGCGGCAGCGGCGGCGCAAAATCGCCCTCCTCTTCCTCGTCCTGCCAGCTGTCGAAACGGTCGGCGAATTCGCTCGGCTCGCTGCGCCGCGCCTTCACCTCGCCGCGGCGACGGTCGAACGCCGCCTTGGCGGAATAGGCGGTGTGCGCGAGCGCGCCGAAGAGCAGCGCCAGCCGGCCCTCGTCCTCGGCGTCGTCCTCTTCGGCGACGGCCCGCGCGCTCTGCCCGGTGGCGGCGGCGCGCGCCGAAATCTGCGTCCGGCCTTCGGCCGCCACCATCGGATCGGCCGAGGGCCGGTCGATCAGCGCCGCGCCGTTGAGGAACAGCCAGACGGCCGGCACCGCGATCATCACCGACAGCACCATGGCCAGCACGCCATCGGGATAGGCGCCGGTGGCGAGCGCCGGGAATTTCAGGACGAGATCGCCGGCGACGCCGCCGAGGCCGATCGGCAGCGGCCAGCCAGCCGGCGCCGGCAGGCAGCCGAGCGCCGCCGAAGCCAGAACGACGCCCGCCAGCGCCAGCCAGGCGCGGCGTCCGATGCGGTCGATCGGCTTGCCCAAGGCGACGAGAATGCCCCAGATCGTCGGCAGCACGGCGAGCAGCACGGCGCCGAGGCCGAAGACCTGCATGACGATGTCGGCCACCACCGCGCCCGTCGAGCCCGCCAGATTGGCGACCTCGTTGTGATTCGCCTGGCTGAATGAGGGATCGGTGACCGTCCAGCTGGCCATCGACAGGCCGAGAAAGCCCGCCAGGCCGAGGAGGCCGAAGCCGCCTGCGATCTCCGCCTGGCGACGCAGGAAGCCCGTCGGCTCGGGACGCTGTGCCCCGTCTTTCCTCGTCACTGTCCGTGGACCCGCTGTCGTAGACGCCATCGCCAATTCGCCCGTTCCGTCGCATCAATCGGCTCCCGAGAATCGCCGGGGCCTTGCTGACGACAGAGTAAGTGCCTCTGGTTAAAGCCTCTTTAACCCTAAGCGATCGTTGCCGGCCCAGGGCATGGCAGCCATGCAGGAGCCCTGCGGCCTCTTGTCCCCGCGGCCCGGCTGCGCCATTTTTATGACAAACATGTTTCATGGAGGACGACAGCCATGCAGATCCGACACGAGGCGACGGAGACCGGCGGCCGATTCGTCGCCGCGGACGTTCCCGGCGCCGAACTGATCTATCTCCACCCCCGCGCCCGCACGATCGTTATCGATCATACCTTCGTTCCGGAGTCGCGGCGCGGCGAGGGCATGGGCGAGACGCTGGTGACCGCGGCGGTCGACTATGCCCGCCGAATGGGCCTGCAGGTCGATCCGCGCTGTCCCTTCGCCCGCCGGAAGTTCGCCGGGCATGCCGACTGGCAGGGCCTCCTGGCGAAGTAGCGACGGCCCGCCCGCCGACCCCGGAACGAAGGGGCCGGAACGAAGAAGTCTGAGCCAGGAGCATAGCAACGAAAAAGGGCGGGCCTTGCGGCTCGCCCTTTTTCGCGTCGTGGCAGGAGGGCGACCCGAATGGCCGCCCCCTGGCTGGGTCAGGAGGCGTGGTAGGCCGCCTCGCCGTGATAGGTGATGTCGAGGCCTTCGCGCTCGGCTTCGACGGTCGGCCGGAGGCCGATGATGAGGTCGACGACCTTGAACAGGATCACCGAACCGACGCCGCTCCACACGATGGTGATGAGCACGGCGATGATCTGCGAGTAGACCTGGCCGCCCATGCTGACGCCCTCGACATAGCCGACGCCGCCGAGCGAGCTGCTCGCCAGGATGCCGGTGCCGATGGCGCCGATGATGCCGCCGATGCCGTGGATGCCGAAGACGTCGAGCGCGTCGTCATAGCCGAACTTCGGCTTGATGACGGCCACGAAGAAGTAGCAGACGACCGAGGCGAAACCGCCGAGGAAGATCGCCGCGACCGGCCCGATCAGGCCGGCAGCGGGCGTCACCGCGACGAGGCCGGCGACCATGCCGGACGCTGCGCCCAGCATCGACGCCTTGCCGCGACCAAAGCTCTCCACGATGGCCCAGGCGACGATGGCGCCGGCGGTGGCCGTGAAGGTGTTGATCATGGCGAGCGCGGTGCCGCCATTGGCCTCGAGGTTGGAACCGGCGTTGAAGCCGAACCAGCCGACCCAGAGGATGGAGGCGCCGACCATGGTCAGCGTCATCGAGTGCGGCGCCATCATGTCGCGGCCGAGACCGGTGCGCCTGCCGATCATGATGCAGCCGACGAGGCCGGCGATGCCGGCGTTGATGTGCACGACCGTGCCGCCGGCAAAGTCGAGCGCGGCGATGCCGCCGGCATGCGCACCGGTGAAGATCAGCCCGGCAGCGTCCCAGACCATGTGCGCGACGGGGAAGTAGATGAAGGTCGCCCAGAGGATCGAGAACAGGATCACCGCCGAGAACTTCACCCGCTCGGCGAAGGCGCCGACGATGAGCGCCGGGGTGATGGCGGCGAAGGTCATCTGGAAGCAGATGAAGACGTATTCCGGGATGACTTCCGAGGAGAAGGTCGCCGAGACCGAATCCGTCGTGACGCCGGCGAGGAAGAGCTTGCCGAGGCCGCCCCAATAGGCGCTGGTGGATCCGCCGAAGGCGAAGGAATAGCCGTAGACGACCCAGACGATCATCATCACCGCGGTGATCATGGTGACCTGCATCAGCACCGACAGCATGTTTTTGGCGCGCACCAGGCCGCCGTAGAAGAGGGCGAGGCCCGGAACCGTCATGAACAGGACGAGGATCGAGGAGATCAGCATCCAGGTCGTGTTGCCAGGATTGGGAACAGCCGGGGCCGCGGGCGCGGCAGCGGCGGCCGCATCGACCGCCGGCGCGGCGGCGTCCTGGGCGAAGGCCGCGGTCGCGGCGAGGCCGGCGAGAACCGCGGCCGAGAGGAGGATTTTACCGAAACGCATATGAAGGAGGTCCTTTCTCAAAGGGCGTTCGAGTCGATTTCGCCGGTGCGGATGCGCACGGCGGAATCGATGCCGAAGACGAAGATCTTGCCGTCGCCGATCTGGCCGGTCTTGGCGGCGACGGTGATCGCCTCCACGGCCCGGTCGACCATGTCGGACGCGACCGCGACCTCGACCTTCAGCTTGGGAAGGAAGCTCACGGCGTATTCGGTGCCGCGATAGATCTCGGTATGACCCTTCTGGCGGCCGTAGCCCTTCACTTCCGTCACGGTGAGACCCTGGATGCCGACGGCGGTCAGGGCTTCACGCACCTCGTCGAGCTTGAACGGCTTGATGATGGCCATCACGATTTTCATGTGCACCTCGAATCTTGAGCGGCGGCCGGGCGAACGGGCGCCGCTATGCCGAGCCATCTGCCCTCCGGACGGCATGTCCGGGAGGGTGACTGACCTTCTCCATCCAAGCCGCGTGCCAATTGCGACCTCTGTCGCGATTTTGCCGTATTTGGGCCGCTGCGGCGCACAATCGCCCGATCCCGCGCCATCCCGCAGCGCACAATCCGTCGGCATTTGCCAGTGTTCTAGGCAGATGCCTGGTTTTCAGGCGCCGGTCGCCGGGGACGGATCAGCCCCTCTTGCGCCACCGAGGCGACCAGAGCGCCATCGAGCGCAAACAGCGAGCCGCGCGTCAGCCCGCGCCCGCCGGAGGAGCTCGGGCTGTCCTGGGCGTAGAGCAGCCAGTCGGAGACCTTCACCGGCCGGTGGAACCACATCGAGTGGTCGAGGCTCGCCGCCTGGATGCCGGCGTCGAAGACCGACAGGCCGTGCGCGAACAAGGCGGTGTCGAGCAGGGTCATGTCGGAGAGGTAGGCGAGCACTGCAGCGTTCAGCGCCGGGTCGTTGCCGATGTCCGACAGCGCCCGCACCCAGATCTGCTGCACCGGCTCGAGCTTGTCGGTGGTGAGGTAGTGGGCGAAGGAGACCGGCCGGAACTCGATCGGCCGCGGCCGCCGCCAGTAGCGCTGCACCGGCTCGGGCGCGCGGTCGAGCAGCATGGCGGCGAGCTCGGCGCCGTGCGGCAAGGCGTCGGGATGCGGCACTTCGGGCATGGCAGCCTGGTGCACCAGCCCCTCCTCGTGCCGCTGGAACGAGGCCGAGAGCGAGAAGATTGCCGCGCCGTGCTGGATCGCCACGACCCGCCGCGTGGTGAAGGAGCCGCCGTCGCGGATGCGGTCGACATCGTAGACGATCGGCACCTTCGGATCGCCAGGCCGCATGAAATAGCCGTGCAGCGAATGCACCTGGCGCTCGGGATCGACGGTGCGCTGCGCGGCGACCAGTGCCTGCGCGATCACCTGCCCGCCGAACACCCGCTGCCAGCTCTGCACCGGCGAGACGCCGCGGAAGAGATTTTCCTCGATCCGCTCGAGATCCAGGATCTCCAGAAGCCTGGCCACACCCTCGTCCATGTCCGTCATTCCTCTTCCTGCCCATCACGGCTTGGGCGTTATGCACCAGCTTGGCGCGGGGGCGTCAACTCGTCGCGCCGGGCGGGAAGGCGGCCCCGGCGGCGTTCTTCGGTTGTCCCGCGCGCCATTCGCCCCTAGATCAGGGCACGCCCCCGTTCGGGCCATGGGCCGCGCAGCCGCCGAGGAGACCCCCCTATGTCGCAAGCCGACACGACCGCCTTGCCGTCCGACGCGCCGGGCCATGCCGCGCCCGAGCGGGTCGACATCGTCGTCGCCGGCGCCGGCTATGTCGGTCTCGCCACGGCCGTCGCCATTGCCGACGCCGCCCCGGGCCTGAAGGTCCTCGTCGTCGATGCCGCGCCGGCCGGCGTCTGGCAGAAGGACGAGCGCGCCTCGGCGATCGCCGCCGCCGCCGTGCGCATGCTGACGCAGCTCGGCCTCTGGGCCGACCTCCTCCCGCAGGCGCAGCCGATCAACGAGATGATCGTCACCGATTCCCGCACCTCGGACGTGGTGCGGCCCGTCTTCCTCACCTTCGGCGGCGAGGCCCAGCCGGGCGAACCCTTTGCCCACATGGTGCCGAACGTCGCCCTCAACGGCGCGCTCCGGGCGCGGGCCGCCGCCCTCGGCGTCGAGATCCGGGCGTCGAGCGGCGTCACCGGCATCGCGGAGAACCCGGCCTCGATCACCGTCAACCTCGCCGGCGGCGCCAGCGTCGAGGCAAGACTTCTCATCGCCTGCGACGGGGTCAAGTCGGCGATCCGCGCCATGGCCGGCATTCCCGTCGTCCATAAGGACTACGGCCAGTCCGGCATCGTCTGCACCGTCGCGCACGAGCGCCCGCATGGCGGTCGGGCCGAGGAGCACTTTTTGCCCTCCGGCCCTTTCGCCATTCTGCCGCTCACCGGCAACCGCTCCTCGCTGGTCTGGACCGAACCGACGCGCGAGGCCGAACGCCTCGTCGCCGGCGATACCATGATGTTCGAGCTCGAGCTGGAGCAGCGTTTCGGCCACAAGCTCGGCACGATCCGCGTCGAGGGCGGCAAGCGCGCTTTTCCGCTCGGCCTCACGCTGGCGCGCGCCTTCGTCAAGCCGCGCATCGCGCTCGCCGGCGACGCCGCGCACGGCATTCATCCGATCGCCGGCCAGGGCCTCAATCTCGGCTTCAAGGATGCCGCGGCGCTCGCCGAAGTGGTCGTCGACGCCGCCCGCCTCGGCCTCGACATCGGCGCCCTCGACGTGCTGGAGACCTACCAGCGCTGGCGCCGCTTTGACACGGTGCAGATGGGCGTCACCACCGACGTGTTGAACCGCCTCTTCTCCAACGACAATCCGCTGCTGCGCGCGGCCCGTTCCTTCGGCCTCTCCCTCGTCGACCGCGCCCCGCCGCTGAAGGATTTCTTCATCGGCCAGGCCGCCGGCATGACCCGCGGCCCCTCCCCTAGATTGCTCCAGGGCGAGCCGATCTGAGGCGGCTCGCTGGCACCGGAGCGCATGCGTTCAACGCTGCGGCATGGGTCCTCGGGTCAAGCCCGAGGATGACTATCTCAGGGGGTAGCAGCCCGTTTACCCGTCCGGCAGGTGGGCGAACTGCGATGTGAGCCGGCGCCGAGGCGCCGGTGAAATGCCAAAATCCTCTCAGGATAGTCATTCTCGGGCTTGACCCGAGAACCCATGCCAAGCCGGTTCCGCTCCTCCAACGGTTCCGGACGGCATTGCTCTCAAGCATCTGCCCCACCGCTCCATCGCGCGCCGGCCGCCCCCCGTGGCAAATTGTTCCTCTCCCGACCCGACATAGAGAATTCCCGCCGCCGCATGTCGGCGCAAGGCACTCTATTCAGAACGAACGCAAACTCGGCGTTTTCGCGCCGGGCGAAAAGGCCTATGCAGCGGCACTCAGAAGCAGCGTGAAGGATCTCGGCATGGCGAATGAAGCGAAGGCAGGGCCGAAAGCCTCGCCGAAGAGCAAGGGGCCGCAGCTTCCCGTCGTGCTCAGCGCCAACAATCTGCTCGTCGGCGACGTCGTCTTCCTCTCCGCCGACGGCTGGACGCGCGATCCGGCCAAGGCCGCGGTCGGCGCCGATGCCGAGACCGCCGCCGCCATGGAGGCGCGCGCCGCTGTGGACGTGAAGGCCAATCTCGTCGTCGACGCCTATCTCGTGCCGGTGACGATCGATGCCGCGGGCATGCCCGTCGCCCGGCATTTTCGCGAGCTGATCCGCCAGAAGGGCCCGAGCATCCATCCCGATTACGGCAAGAAAGCCGAATTCAGCAACCACTACGAAGCGTGAGCGTCGAGGGCCGCACGCGCCCTCCCCCGCTTCGCCGCCGAGCCGAAAAGGATGCCTGATGTACCGTTATGACGAATTCGACGAGCGTTTCGTGCGCGAGCGTGTCGCCCAGTTCACCAGCCAGGTCGAGCGCCGGCTCGACGGCTCGCTGTCGGACGACGAGTTCAAGCCGCTGCGGCTGAAGAACGGGCTCTATCTGCAGCTGCACGCCTACATGCTGCGCGTCGCCGTGCCCTACGGCACGCTGCGCTCCAAGCAGCTGCGCCAGCTCGCGCTGATCGCGGAAAAGTTCGACAAGGGCTACGGCCACTTCACCACGCGCCAGAACCTCCAGTTCAACTGGCCGAAACTGTCGGACGTGCCGGAAATCCTCGGGCTTCTGGCCGATGTCGAGATGCACTGCATCCAGACCTCAGGCAATTGCATCCGCAACGTCACCGCCGACCAGTTCGCCGGCATCGCCAAGGACGAGGTCGAGGACCCGCGCCCGACCGCCGAGCTGATCCGTCAGTGGTCGAGCCTGCACCCGGAATTCGCCTGGCTGCCGCGCAAATTCAAGATCGCCGTCACCGGCGCCGAGCACGACCGCGCGGCGATCCTCGTGCACGACATCGGCCTGCGCGTGCGCCGGCATCCGGAGACGCAGGAGATCGGCTACGAAGTCATCGTCGGCGGCGGCCTTGGCCGCACCCCGATGATCGGCAAGGTCATCCGCGACTTCCTGCCCAAGGCCGAGATTCTGGCCTATCTGGAGGCCGTGATGCGCGTCTATAATTCGGAAGGCCGGCGCGACAACAAGTACAAGGCGCGGGTGAAGATCCTGGTCCATGAGACCGGGCCGGAAGAGTTCATCCGCCGCGTCGAGGCCGAATATGCCCAGCTGAACGGCCCGACGATCAATGCGCCGGAAGAGGAAGTCGAGCGCATCGCCGCCTACTTCGCCAACCCGGAATTCGAGACCCTGCCGGAGCATTCGCAGCTTCTGGCCGCCGCCCGGCAGATCGATCCCGGCCTCGACCGCTTCGTCGCCCAGAACGGCTTTGCCCATCGCCAGCCCGGCTATATCGCGCTCACCGTGTCGCTGAAGCCGGTCGGCGGTGTTCCCGGCGACATGACCGCCGAGCAGATGCGCGCCTTCGCCGACATCGCCGAGCGCTGGTCCTTCGACGAGCTGCGCATCACGCATTCGCAGAACCTCGTCCTGCCGAGCGTCAGGCTCGACGACCTGCCGGACGTCTATGCCGCACTGAAGGCGGCGGGGCTCGCCACCGCCAATGCCGGCCTCGTCACCGACATCATCGCCTGCCCCGGCCTCGACTACTGCGCGCTCGCCACCGCCCGCTCGATCGGCGTCGCCCAGGAGATCGCCGAGACGTTCCGCGACGAGGCGCGGCAGTCGGACATCGGCCCGCTGCAGATCAAGATCTCCGGCTGCATCAATGCCTGCGGCCACCACCATGTCGGCCATATCGGCATTCTCGGTCTCGAGAAATCCGGCAAGGAGAACTACCAGATCACCGTCGGCGGCGACGCCACGGAGAACGCCGCGCTCGGCGAGCGCCTCGGCCCCGGCATCGACGGCGAGCACGTCTCCGGCGCGATCGAGGCGATCGTCGCCGTCTACATGAAAGAGCGTCAGGACGGCGAGGAGTTCATCCAGACCGTGCGCCGCGCCGGCCTCGAGCCCTTCAAGGCGGGCTTCACCGCCTATGTCGCCGACAGGACCGGTTCGAGCGTGGAGGAACTGGCATGAGCCTCCTCGTCGGCAATGAAGGCGCCCGCGCCGATCTCTACACCCCCGTTGACGACGTCGCGGCCCTCTCGCTCGCCGACGGTCCGATCCTCGTTCCCCTGACCGTCATCGACGCGGCGCTCGCCGACCGGCGCAACGAGCGGCTGGGCCTCCTCGTCGCCAACGACACGCCGATCACCGCGATCGAGCCTTTTTTCGGCAGCGTCGACCTCATCGCCGTGACCTTCCCGTCCTTTTCCGACGGGCGCGGCCTGTCGCTGGCGAAACGCCTGCGCCGCGCCGGCTTTGCCGGAACGCTCCGGGTCCGCGGGCCGATCGTCGCCGATCAGTTCGCCGAAGCGCTGGCCTGCGGCTTCGACGAGGTCGAGGTCCCCGACGCCATGGCCGCCCGCCAGCCGCTCGACCAGTGGCTGGGCGCCAAGGACATCGTCCGGGATCACTACCAGTCCGGCTATGGCGAGACCGAGAGCATTTTGCAGAAGCGCCTGGCCGCCCGGCAGGGAGCGGGAAGCGATCCGGCATGAGTGATTCACGTGAAACCCTCGCCGCCGAACTTGATCAGGCTTTCGCGGAGCTGACGCCGCTGGAGCGCCTGACCCTGCTCGTCGAAAGGGTCGAGGCGCCGATCGTCTTCACCACAAGCCTCGGGATCGAGGACCAGATGCTGACGCACCTGATCTTCACCGCCAAGCTGCCGATCGTCCTGAAGACGCTCGACACCGGCCGGCTGTTTCCCGAGAGCTACACGCTGTGGCGCGAGACCGAAGAGAAGTACGGGCGTCGCATCAAGGCGATGTATCCGCAATCCGAGGCGCTGGAAGAACTCGTCAACGACCAGGGCATCGACGGATTCTATTACGCGCCGGAATTCCGCAAGGCGTGCTGCGGCGTGCGCAAGGTCGAGCCGCTCGGCCGGGCTCTGGCCGGTGCCGGCGGCTGGATCACCGGGCTCCGCCGCGACCAGTCGGCGAACCGCGAGGGCATGGAATTCGTCGGCTACGACGCCGCCCGCGGGCTGATCAAGGCCAACCCGCTGTTCGACTGGACGCGCGAGGAAATCCGCCTCTTCGCCGAGGAAGCGGGCGTGCCCGTCAACCCGCTGCACGCCCAGAATTTTCTCTCCATCGGCTGCGCGCCCTGCACCCGCGCGCTGCAGCCCGGCGAACCAGAGCGCGCCGGCCGCTGGTGGTGGGAAGAAGAGACGATGCGCGAATGCGGCCTCCATATCGAGGCCGACGGCACGGTGTCGCGGGCCCGCTTGGTCCCCGGACATGAACATGGCGACGTCGCCTTCGAGCGGCTGGCGCCCGGCGAGACCCCGCCGAAAGGACCTTTGGCATGAAGCACCTGACGCATCTGCAGCGACTCGAGGCCGAATCGATCTTCATCATCCGCGAGGTCGCCGCCACCGCGGAGAACCCGGTGATGCTCTATTCCATCGGCAAGGATTCGGCTGTCATGCTGCATCTGGCGCTGAAGGCGTTCGCGCCGGGCAAGCTGCCGTTCCCGCTGATGCATGTCGACACCAAGTGGAAGTTCCGCGAGATGATCGCCTTCCGCGACCAGTTGGCGGAAAAGCTCGGGCTGAACCTCATCGTCTACACCAACCAGGCCGGCGTCGAGGCCGGGATCAACCCGTTCGCTTCTGGCTCCAGGGTCCACACCGACGTGATGAAGACCGAGGCGCTGAAGCAGGCGCTGGACCTCCACAAGTTCGATGCGGCCTTCGGCGGCGCGCGGCGCGACGAGGAGAAGAGCCGCGCCAAGGAGCGGATCTTTTCGCTGCGCTCGGCCGAGCACCGCTGGGACGCCAAGAACCAGCGGCCCGAGCCCTGGCGCCTGTTCAACACGCGCAAGCGCGCCGGCGAGAGTTTTCGCGTCTTCCCCCTGTCAAATTGGACGGAGACCGACGTCTGGGACTACATCGCGCTCGAGAACATCGAGGTGGTTCCGCTCTATTTCGCCAAGAAGCGACCGGTCGTCGAGCGCGACGGCATGCTGATCATGCGCGACGACGAGCGCATGGACCTCCTGCCCGGCGAAGTCGTCGAGGAGAGAACGGTACGGTTCCGTACACTCGGCGACTATCCGCTGACCGGGGCAGTCGAGTCCACCGCATCGACGCTGCCGGAAATCATCCAGGAGATGCGCTCGTCGCGCTCGTCCGAACGCGAAGGCCGGATGATTGACAAGGACGGCGGCGCCTCGATGGAAGAGAAGAAGCAGGAAGGCTATTTCTGAGATGGATTCTCTTGCCCGCATCGCCGACGCCGAATTCGCCGGCCCGGCCCCCGATCTCGCCGCCATTCCCGCGCCGGCCGAATCCCTGCTGCGCTTCATCACCTGCGGCTCGGTCGACGACGGCAAGTCGACGCTGATCGGCCGCCTGCTCTACGACGCCAATGCGGTCTTCGACGACCAGCTGGAAGCCCTGAAGCGCGACTCGAAGAAATTCGGCACGACCGGCGACGATCTCGACTTCGCCCTCCTCGTCGACGGCCTCTCGGCCGAGCGCGAGCAGGGCATCACCATCGACGTCGCCTACCGCTATTTCTCGACGCCGAAGCGCGCCTTTATCATTGCCGACACGCCCGGCCACGAGCAGTACACCCGCAACATGGCGACCGGCGCGAGCTCGGCCGAGCTCGCGGTGATCCTCGTCGACGCGCGCAAGGGCATCCTGCCGCAGACCCGCCGACACTCCTTCATCACCTCGATGCTGGGCGTCAAAAGCGTCATCATCGCCATCAACAAGATGGACCTCGTCGGCTTCGACCAGGCCGTCTTCGACCGCATCGTGGCGGAGTACAAGGCGATCCTGCCGGCGCTCGCCTTCACCGATGTCAGCTACATCCCGCTGTCGGCGAAGAACGGCGACAACATCACCTCGCGCTCGGTCCACACGCCCTGGTACACCGGCGAGACGCTGCTGGAGCGGCTGGAGAACGCCACGCCCGAGACTTTCGAGGCCGACGGCGCCGCCTTCCGCATGCCCGTGCAGTGGGTCAACCGGCCGAACCTCGATTTCCGCGGCTATTGCGGCACCGTCGCCGGCGGCCGCATCGCCAAGGGCGATCCGGTCACGGCGCTGCCGAATGGCGGCACCAGCCGCGTCAAGGCGGTCTATGGTCCCGCCGGCGAGGTCACGAGCGCCGGGGCCGGCGAGGCGATCACCGTCACGCTCGAGGACGAGGTGGACCTCTCGCGCGGCGACGTGCTGGTGATTTCCGGCGACCGCATCGCCGCGCACAAGCTGGTCAAGGCCGAGATCCTCTGGATGGTCGACCGGCCGCTGATTTCGGGCGGCCGCTTCGTCGCCCGCATCGGCACGGCGCAGACGCCGGCGACGGTGCGGAGCCTCGACAAGGCGATCGACATCCACAGCTACGCCCCGCGCGACGCCAATGCGCTGCTGATGAACGAGATCGGCCGCGTGACCCTCGCCTTCGACCGGCCGCCGGTGACGCTGCCCTATACCGACAACCGCGACCTCGGCGCCTTCATCCTGATCGACCAGCTGACCAACGAGACGGTGGCGCTCGGGCTCGTGCGGGAAGTCGGAACCGATGCGCCGAGGATCGAGACGGCGGCGCCCGTCGCCGAGCCGACGGCGATGGAGCGGGCCAAGCGCGCCTGGTTCGGTGCCGACGTCGCCGCCCATCCCGAGCGGGCCGCCGGCATCCTGCGCTTCCGGGCGCTGGCCTCGGTGCTGATCGCGCTCCTGGCGCTCGCACTCGGTCTTGGCTGGTTCGCCGCGATCGTGCTGGGCCTTGCCGATTTCGCGCTGCGTCCTCTGCTGCGGCAGGCCGTCGACGGCACCGAGCGCCATCCCGGCGCGCCCTCCGATCCGACGACGGTTCGCGACGGGGCCGGAATTTGAGCGGCACCACCGGCGGCGGCAAGCCCTATCGCCGCGCCGGCCCGCCGGCGCGTCCGCAACGCTCGCTGCCGATCATCGAGGCCGCCCTCCTCACCGCCTCCATCGCCGCCTGCTTCGCGCTGACGGCGGGGATCCTGGGGTAGTGCCGGACAGATAGCGTGTGTCCGCCGGATCCGTCGGTGCGTGGCCCTCGTGCTTCGACGGCGCTCAGCACGAGGGCCATGCATAGGTGTGCGCCCGGCAGAACGCCGACGTTTGGGAACCGATGTTCAAAGTCCCCCCCGGCGTCAGCGTCCCGGCTGAACCGGGGACGCGGCGAGAGCGCTGGCTTCTCATCCCCTCATGCTGAGCCTGTCGAAGCACGAGGGGATCGGCACAGCAGGTCTCTCGCCTATTCCGCAAACAGGCTGCGCAGCACCTCCAGGACCGCTGCCAGCGCCCCGTCGTCGATCCGTCCCAGCCGCTTCACCAGCCGTCGCTTGTCCAAAGCCCGGCTCTGCTCCGGCAAGACGAGCCCGCTCGTGCCCTGAAACGCGATGGCGACGCGAAACCGCGCTGGCGTGCTGCCCGAGGTCATCGGGGCGACGAGGACGGTTCGAAGGTGATCGTTGAGATCGTCGGGCGACACGACGAGGCAGGGCCGGGTCTTCCGGATCTCGCTGCCGACCGTCGGGTCCAGCGTTGCGAGCCAGACCTCGCCACGGCTTACCATGTCAGATCTTGGTCGCCCTCGTTGGCAAAGTCGGGCCAGACAAGCCCGTCATCGCCCGCCTCTGCCAGGCGGGCCGCATCCTCGGCCCATCCGGCGCGGGGATCGGCGTCGAGCCGTTCGATGACGATCCGCCCGGCTTCCATCGTCAGGCTGACATGGTCGCCGGCGTTTGCGCCAAAAGCGGACAGCAGCGGCTTCGGGATGATGATTCCGGTCGAATTGCCGAATTTTCTCACCGCGCCACGCATGCCTCTTCTCCACCCTGGTATCCGACCAAGATAGCAGGCGCGGGATCCGTTACAACAATGTTAGCCCGTCTACCCCTGCGAATAGGGCGAGATCGACACTTCCACCCGGCGGTTCTGGGCGCGGCCATAGTCGCTGTCGTTCGGCGCGATCGGGCGGCTCTCGCCAAACCCCTGCACATTGAGGCGGCGGCCGTCGATGCGCTGGCTGGCGAGATAGTCGGCGACACTTTCCGCGCGCCGGCGCGACAGGTCGAGATTGTAGCCGTCCGAGCCCTGGCTGTCGGTGTGGCCGTCGACATCGACGGCCGAGCGGTCGTATTTCGCCAGCACGATCGCGACCGAATTCAGCACGGGATAGAAGTCGGAGCGGATCGAGTCGCCGTCCGAGGGGAAGGTGATGTTGGAGGGCATGTTGAGGACGATGCGGTCGCCGACGCGCGTCACCGAAACGCCGGTGCCCTGCAGCTGGCGGCGCAGATCCGCCTCCTGGTTGTCCATGTAGGCGCCGATGCCGGCGCCGCCGATGCCGCCGATGCCGGCACCGATCAGGGCGGCGCGTCCCGCATCCATGCCGGTCGCCCGTCCCACGACATAGCCGCCGAGCGCCCCGACGCCCGCGCCGATGCCGGCGCCCCCCACCGTGTTGGAGAGCTTCTGCTCGCCGGTATAGGGATCGGTGGTGCAGCCCGATACGACGAGCACGGCACAGGCGAGGGCGGCGATGGGCTTCATGGGAACCTCGATGGGGCGAAACGGGCGCCGTCCCCGCTGTGGCGGCGGACGTCTTGCCGAAAGGTCGCCAAATCCGGTTGAGGTTTCGTTAAGCGTGGCAGGGCCCCGGGGCGGGCCGGGCCGGACGATCGGGGCTCCTTCCGTAGCGGCGCCCTCCCCCTCATTGCATTCGTCGTCACAAAACAATGATCTTGTCCCCCCAAAAGGCTAGGAAGGATGGACGAAGTTTCGCCGACCGTCCCATCTCGCCGCCTTCTCGGAGATGCCGCATGCGCCTCGCCTTTCTGTTTCTCGCCCTTTTCGCTCCCGTCGCTGCCCAGGCCGCGGATGTTGCCGTGCCGCCGGCGCCGGTCTATCGTGGCCAGATCGTCCTGCCGACCGGGCTGAAGGTCGCCGGCGCCGAATTCGGCGGGATCTCGGGACTCGACTACGACCCGGCCTCCGACACCTTTTACGCCATCTCGGACGACCGATCGGAAAAGGCTCCCGCGCGCTTCTACGCCCTGAAGATGACGCTCGGAACGGACGGCATCAGCGGACTCGACATCGCCGAGAGCCATGCGCTTCTCGCCCTCAACGGCGAGCCCTTCGCCGCCCGCAGCGTCGATCCCGAGGCGATCCGGCTGGCGGCCGGCCGCCTGATCTGGTCGAGCGAGGGCGACGCCACCGGGCGCCCCTCGATCACCAAGGCCGATCTGGCCGGCAAGGGGCTCGGCACCTTCAAGCTGCCCGACGCCTTCCTTCCCGACGAGGGAGCCGCCGGCCGCGGCGTGCGCGGCAATCTCGGCTTCGAGGGGCTGGCACTCTCGCCCGACGGCACGACGCTCTATGCCGCGACGGAAAACGCGCTTCTCCAGGACGGCGACAAGGCGAGCCTGACCGCCGGCAGCCCGGCGCGCCTTCTCGTCCTCGATCTCGCCGAGGGCAAGGTGACCGGCGACTATGTCTACGAGACGGAGAAGATCTTTCAGGCGCCGACCCTGCCGGGCGCCCCGGCCGACAACGGCGTCAGCGAGATCCTGGCGCTCGACGCCGAGCACCTCGTCGTGGTCGAGCGCAGCTATGTCGCCGGCGTCGGCAACCACATCGCCTTTTTCATCGTGCAGCTTTCTGGCGCCGACGACATGTCAGCGCGGCCGACCATCGCCGGGGCGAGGCCCCTGTCCAAGGCGCTGTGGTTCAAGATCGACGAAGGCGATTTCGGCGGGCTCGACATCGACAACATCGAGGCGGCGAGCTGGGGCCCGGAAATCGGTGGCGAGCGCTCGCTGGTGATCGCCTCGGACAATAATTTCAACCGGCACCAGTCGACCCAGTTCCTGCTCTTCACCGTGCCGAATCCGGCGCCCTGAAGCCTGATCCCGAAAGGCGGCTTCCGACCTTCGGAAAAGACCATGCCAGACCAGGCGTCTGGCGCCTTCCCGCGCCTGGCTTGAGCGAGGTCAAGGCCGCCGGCCCGCCATGCGCGATGATCCCGAGGCCCGATGATCTCGGGGGACATGGCGGAGCACCGGATGGACAAGACCCTGGAAGCGCAGATCCTGAAGATACTGGCCGAGCATCGCATCATGACCCTCGCCACCCTGCGGCCCGACGGCTGGCCGCAGGCGACGACGGTCGGCTATGTCAGCCTCGGCCTCACCCTCTATTTCCTGTGTGCGCTGGACAGCCAGAAGGCGGCGAATCTCGCGCGCGACGGCCGCGTCTCGGTGACCATCGACCACGACACATCAGATCTCATGGCGATCACCGGCCTCTCCATGGCCGCCCGGGCCGAGCGGGTGACGGATCCGGCCGAAGGCGCGCGGATCCTGGCGCTGATGCCGCTGAAATATCCTGAGGAAACGACGCTGCCGATGCCCATGCCGGAACCGGACCAGGTCGCGATCTTCAGGCTGACGCCGACGGTGATCTCGGTCCTCGACTATACCAAGGGGTTCGGCCACAGCGAGCTCGTCACGCTCTGATGGGGCCGTCCGCCCGTGAGCCGCGTCCGGGGGTCGCGACGCCGCCACTCCCGGCGGCGTCGCAAAGATAAGCCGGCTTAGGCCGCCTTCTTGCCCTTGAGAAGGCCGCGGTTGACCAGCAGCTCGGCGATCTGCACGGCGTTGAGCGCGGCGCCCTTGCGCAGATTGTCGGCGACGACCCAGATGTTCAGGCCGTTCTCCAGCGTCTGGTCCTCGCGGATGCGGCTGATATAGGTCGCGTCCTCGCCGGCCGATTCGTAGGGCGTCGTGTAGCCGCCGTCCTCGTGCTTGTCGACGACGAGGCAGCCCGGCGCCTCGCGCAGGATGGCGCGCGCCTCGTCAGCGGTGATCGGGTTCTCGAACTCGATGTTCACCGCCTCGGAATGGCCGATGAAGACCGGCACGCGCACGGCGGTGCAGGTGACCTTGATCTTCGGGTCGAGGATCTTCTTGGTCTCGGCCATGACCTTCCACTCCTCCTTGGTCGAGCCGTCTTCCATGAAGACGTCGATATGGGGAATGACGTTGAAGGCGATGCGCTTGGTGAACTTGTTGACCTCGACGGCGTCGGCGACGAAGACGGCGCGGCTCTGCTTGAACAGCTCGTCCATGCCTTCCTTGCCGGCGCCCGACACCGACTGGTAGGTCGACACCACGATGCGCTTGATCTTGGCATGGTCGTGCAGCGGCTTCAGCGCGACGACGAGCTGAGCGGTGGAGCAGTTCGGGTTGGCGATGATGTTCTTGCGCGAGAACATCGCGACCGCATCGGCATTCACCTCCGGCACGATCAGCGGCACGTCGGGATCGTAGCGGAAGGCCGAGGAATTATCGATGACGACGCAGCCGGCGGCGGCGATCTTCGGCGACCACTTCTTCGACACTTCGCCGCCGGCCGACATCAGGCAGATGTCGCTCTGGGAGAAGTCGAAGGTGTCGAGGAACTGCGTCTTCAGCGTCTTGTCGCCATAGGCGACCTCGGTGCCCTGGCTGCGGCGCGAGGCCAGCGCCACGACTTCGTCGGCCGGAAAGCCGCGCTCGTCGAGGATGTTGAGGATTTCGCGCCCGACATTGCCGGTGGCGCCTACGATCGCGAGCCTGTAGCCCATCGGAACTCTCCCCTCTCCCGCGGAAAATCATGCGCTCGATCCCACCCCCGGGGAGAGCACGGGGAGGGAAGCGTCAGATAATCGGGGTTTTGGTGGTGAGCGCGATCATGCGCGCGGTATGGCGAAGGCCGCGGCGAAAGTCAATTGTCGACTGTTGATGTCGGGTGTCGAGATTTGCTGCCGCGGTCTGACCGCGGCATCCCCCGCTCCCGGAGCCCACGCCAGGCGCGGTCTCCGGAAGTTTAGGTAGAGCCGACGACTAGGCGTCGCGGCGTTGGGTCGGGCGCGACTGGCTCTTTGCGAAACGCTTGGCGATCCAGCCGACGACGAAGACCTTGATGAGCTGCTTGATCATGGGGTGTCCTTAGAAGGGGCAAAGGAGCTCAACGTGGGTCCTCGCCTCCGGTTGCCCTCGCAGGCGGGGTTTTTGCGCACGTTTTCGTCAGCCTGATGCGGCACAGAACCAGCACCCGGCCGAAACTTTGGCTCAACGCAGGCGTGCGCCACCTCCCCTAGCGGAACATTTGCGTCGGTCGTCCGTTCCCGTCGCAATCAACTGCATCAGGGAGGATTTCCCGCATGTTTCGTCCCTCGGTGGCCGCGCTGGCGGCCTCGCTTCTCTTTGCCCCGGCGGCCTTCGCCCAGTCGCAGTCGGATTCCTCCGTCCCAACCATTCCGGAATCGCAGATCGAGCCGCGCACGGTCGCCACGACCTACGAATTCGTCGCCACCGCCAGTTCCGGCAACGCCTTCGAGATCGAGGCGGCGACGCTGGCCTTGCAGAAGGCCGCGATGCCGGAGGTGAAGGCGCTGGCGCAGAAGATGCTGGACGACCACACGGCGGCGCAGGAAGAACTCCTGGCCGTCGGCAAGAGCGCCAATACCGACATCGCCAAGCCGGCGCCCGACGGCGAGCAGCAGGGACTTCTCGACAAGCTCGGCTCGACCGATCCGGCCGGGTTCGATGCGATGTATCTGGACAGCCAGATCTTTGCCCACCAGCGCGCTCTGGCGCTGTTCAAGGGCTATGCCGAAGGCAGCGAACCGCTGAACCAGTATGCGGCCAAGACGCTGCCGACGCTGCAGATGCACTATCAGATGGTCCTGGACCTTTCAGCCAAGCTGCCCGGCGAGGCGGCGGTCCAGTAACCCAACCTGGCGCCGCGGAAGCGCTCCGCTCCCCTGTGAGGAGCGCTGCCCGCCGCGTCGGGGCGGCCATGCCAGTCGGTGCCGGCATGGCCGCATTCTTCACGCCGCGAGCTTGCCGCGGAAGGCGGACCGGATCGCCGCACCCATCTCCACAGTGCCGACGCGGGTCGCGCCCGGGGCCATGATGTCGGGCGTGCGGATGCCCTTTTCCAAGACCTCGGCGATCGCCGCTTCCAGCGCGTCGGCTTCCCTGACCTTCTGGAAGGAATAGCGCAGGCACATGGCAAACGACGCGATCATCGCGATCGGATTGGCGACGCCCTGGCCGGCAATGTCCGGCGCCGAGCCGTGCACCGGCTCATACAGCGCCTTGCGCTTGCCGGTGGCAGGGTCCTCGGCGCCGAGCGAGGCCGAGGGCAGCATGCCGAGCGAGCCCGTCAGCATCGCCGCGATGTCGGACAGCATGTCGCCAAAGAGGTTGTCGGTGACGATCACGTCGAACTGTTTTGGCGCGCGCACGAGCTGCATGCCGCCGGCGTCGGCCAGCATGTGCTCGAGCTGGAGATCGGAAAACTCCTCGCGGTGGACGCGGGTGACGACCTCATTCCACAAGACGCCCGACTTCATGACGTTGCGCTTTTCCATCGAGGTGACCTTGCCGCGGCGCGTGCGCGCCAGCTCGAAGGCGGCCCTTGCGATGCGCTCGATCTCGTAGGTGTCGTAGACCTGCGTATCGATGCCGCGCTTCTGGCCGTTGCCGAGGTCGATGATCTCCTTCGGCTCGCCGAAATAGACGCCGCCGGTGAGCTCGCGCAGGATCAGGATGTCGAGCCCCTCGATGATCTCGGGCTTCAGCGAGGACGCGTCGGCGAGCGCGGGATAGCAGATCGCCGGCCTGAGATTGGCGAACAGTTTGAGGTCCTTGCGCAGCCGGAGCAGGCCGGCCTCCGGTCGCTGATCATAAGGCACCGAGTCCCATTTCGGCCCGCCGACGGCGCCGAACAGCACCGCATCTGCCGCGAGCGCCGTCTCCATGTCGGCGTCCGCGATGGCCTCGCCATGCGCGTCGTAGGCCGAGCCGCCGACGAGCGCCTTTTCCGTCGCGAAGGAAGCGACGCCCTCGTCGTTCATGAAGCCCACGATCTTCTCGACCTCGGCCATCGCCTCGGGGCCGATGCCGTCGCCGGGCAGGAGCAGGAGTTTGGACGTGTTCATGCGAGGATCCTCTGGAAAACTCCACCCCTGCTAGCGCCCGCCGCCGCAAGCTGCAAGCGCGGAGGCATCGGGCGACGCTCCGGCCGAGAAACCTCAGTCCTGCGCCGTCGGACGGATGACGATGCTGCCGATCTCCACATCGGCCGGCTGCTCGATGGCGAAGGCGATGCCGCGGGCGATCGACTCCGGCGCGATCGCGATGGCCTCCGCGCGGGTCTGGATCGCCCTGCGCAGGGCCTCGTCGCGAATGGTGCCCGCAAAATCGGTGGCGATCATGCCGGGCGACACCTCGGTAACCCGCAGATGTGGAACGCACTCCTGGCGCAGCGCTTCCATGATCGTGCGCACGGCGTTCTTGGTCGCGGCATAGACGCCCATGCCCGGCACGACCTTCAGCCCCGCCGTCGAGACGACGGAAACGATGTGTCCACCCTGCTGTCGGCGGAACACGGGCAGAGCAGCGGCGATGCCGTGAAGGACGCCTTTGACGTTGACGTCGATCATTGCATCCCATCCGTCGATATCCAACGTGTCGAAGCGCGAGATCGGCCCGATGCCGGCATTATTGACCAGGACGTCGAGCCGGCCGAAACGCTCGACAGCCAGTCCCACGAGGTTTTCCAGATCGTCGCGCCGGGTGACGTCCGTCACCCGGCAGACGGCCTCGCCGCCCGCCGCCGCGATCCCTGCCGCAACTTCGGCCAGCGGGCCTTCGCGCCGTCCCCCCAGCACCAGCTTCGCCCCGCGCGCGCCCAAGAGCGCTGCAGTGGCCCGGCCGATGCCGCTGCCGGCGCCGGTGATCACGACGACCTTGTTCTCGATGGACATGGGACTCTCCTTTTCCCGAAAGACTAGTCCCGCCCGCCCGGACAATATATGCGTAAAACGCCATGATCCCGTCGAAGACGTCCAATTCTCAGGTTGATCCCCTCTCGGAGGTGCTGTCGGTGCTGGGAGCCAGGGGGATCCGTCTCACCCGGCTGGAAGCGTCCGGCGACTGGGCGCTGGCTTTTTCGGCAAGGCAGCGGCTGAAATTCGTCGCGATGCTTCGCGGTGAATGCTGGATTGTGCCGCAGGACAGGCGCCGCGAGCGCCTGACGCAGGGCGACGTCTTTCTGATCGGCGATACATCCTATGCCGTGACCAGCGATCCGGCTCCCGCGCCGATCGACGGCGATGCGCTCTATGCCGAAGCGGACAGGGTCCGGCTCGGCGGCATGGACTGCGTGATGGTCGGCGGCGGTATCGACTTCGCCAGCGCCGATGCCCGCTTCGTGCTCGACGCGCTGCCCCCTTTCCTGCGCGTCGACCCGGCCTCGGCCTCGGCCATCGCCGGTCTTCTGGATCTGCTCGACCGCGAGGTTGGCGACGACCGGCCCGGCAGCGCGCTGGTCGCCGCCCGCCTTGCCGAAATCCTGCTGGTCGAGGCGATCCGCGCCTATGTCGCGGTTCGGAGGGAGGAAGAAGCCGGTTGGATCGGCGCCCTCGGCGATCCCCGCATCGGGGCATCCCTTCGCCTGATCCATGGCGACGTCGCCCATCCCTGGACGGTCGGGGAGCTGGCGGCGCGGGTCGGCATGTCGCGGTCGGGCTTTGCCCGGCGGTTCGCCGAGCGCGTCGGTCGCCCGCCGCTCGGCTATCTCACCCACTGGCGCATGATCCTTGCGCGCCGGATGCTGCGCGGAGACGCCGCTACCGTTGCCCGTGTCGCCACCGGGATCGGTTATGCCTCCGAGAGCGCCTTTGCGCACGCCTTCCGGCGAACCTTCGGTCACGCGCCGAGACAGGCAGCGCCAGCCATGGCGACGGCGGCCTTGCCCGTCGAGGCCGCCGCCGCACCCGCCGGGACAAACGACGATGGCGCCGGCAAGGCTCTGCCGGACAGGGGTTCTGCGATTCACACCCATGGCGCCGACGCCCCGACAATGCCCTGAATCGACCGCAATTTCTCAACCTTCGCTTAACCCTGTCGGCGCCATAAGCGGACCATAGAAACGGCGCCCAGGCCGCGGGTAAGAGATTGATCGCAAAGGCGTGATTTTTCCCCGCCGGCACAAGGCCGGAGACCTAAAATGCCCGACTTCATCAGCCAAAAAGCCGCCGACAATCTCGGCATCAGCCTTGCCATTCTGCTCGGGCTCCTCGCCTGCCGCTGGGCCGCCGAGCTCTGGACGTCGCGCGGCACCGACGCCGTCGCCGCGCGTCAGCGCCGCTTCACCATCCGCGCCGTCACCAATGCGCTGATCGCCGTGTCGCTGCTCGGCGTCTGGCTGTCGGAGATCCAGAACCTCGTCTTCTCGCTCGCCGCCGTCATGGTCGCCCTGGTGATCGCCACCAAGGAGCTTCTGATGTGCGTCGCCGGCGCGCTGCTCCGGCTCGGCGGCCATCTGTTCAAGGTCGGCGACCGGATCGAGATCAACGGCCTGCACGGCGAGGTCATCGACCACGGCCTGTTCTCGACGACGATCATGGAGACGCCGCGGGCGAGCCTCGGACACGCCGGCACCGGCCGCCGCATGACCCTGCCCAACAGCCTGTTCCTCGCCTGTCCGGTGCGGGTCGAGGCGCAGCCCCGGCAGTTCGCGCCTCACCGCTTCACCCTGACGCTCGAGCACGCCGTGCCGGTGGCCCATGCGCTGAGCCGCCTCGAGGCCGGCGCCGAGGCGGCGCTCGCCGAGGACATGGACCGCGCCACGCGCTTTCATCGCCTCGCCGTCGCCAAGACCGGCGTCGACATCGCCGGCCCCGGCTTCGAGGTGACGCTCGCCACCAGCGAGCTCGGCAAGCTGCAGTTCCACGTGATGCTCTATTGCCTCGCCCAGGACGCCCGCGCGCTGGAACAGGAAATCACCCTCGGTTTCCTCGCCGATCTCGAAAACCTCGCCGTGCCGGACGCCGAGCCGGCGCGCCCGAAACTCAGCGAAAGCTGGGACGCGCTCGCCCGCAAACTGCGCGATCCCCGCTCCAGCGCCGCCTGATTCTCCCGCTCTCCTCGAAAGGACCCGCCATGTCTCTCGCCGCCCGCAGCGCCGCCACCGACACCCGCCGCCCCTCGCGCCTCGGCTCCGACGTCGCCCAACCCGCCCGCGTCGCCCGCCGCCTGACGGCCGACGGTCGCAGCTTCGGCCGGTAGGGCAAGCACACCATCCAGCCCACACTTTTGGAAGAGCACGCAGGCTGATCCCTTCAGACATGATTCTCCCTGCGGCGATCGGGGCGCGGGCTGCTGGAACACTGTCGCTAGCCCAACGGAGCCCGGTCGCCATTCAGAATAGGCGACCAGCGCGAGGCTGCCCGCAAGCTGCGTCGAGTACGCCGTGGCGCTTGGTGTGCTGCGCGAGGTGTTGAGCGAGCGGCGGCCGTACCTGGTCCGAAAGTGCGTCCGCCGCAAGTTCCAAGAGTAAGATCCGTCGATCAAGGACCGGACCAGTTATCGCCGATCCGGAAACGCGATTACCCGACCGCTTTCTAAATCAACCGCCTCCACCGCACGCGGCCGCAGTCTGATAATGGCGGCACCATCGCGGTCGCTGAGATATCCGCGCGCCAAGCCGGCAAGATCTTCGATCTCAGCCGGCGGCAAAGGCAGGGCGGAGCGGATTGAGGCCTTAGTGACGATACCCTCGTCGAGCAGCGCCTGTATACCGCGGCGAAGCATTCGCGGCCGCTCCATCGGCATCTCTGCATCGCTGTCGAACGGCTCGCGCAGTGGTCCGCGCCACTTGCGACGGCTCATGCTCTTCTGCAGCTCCGTCTTCATGTCGCTGTCGATCATGCCAAGATCGAAGGACCGCATGACCATTGCGCCAATCGACATCCCCCACCGCTTCTTAAGCGCGCTGAAGTAATCCAGCGACGGATAGCGAACCTCGGTCATAAAGGCAGACTTTGGGAAAAGGAGCGCGCCTGCGAACCGGTGCGCCTGCTTCTCCAGGAGACGATGATCAGCCTTTCCCTTTTCCGTTTGCTTGTCAGGCGGCGACACGCCTCGATGCAGCACCAGATGACCGAGCTCGTGCGCAGCGTCGAAACGAGCACGCGCCGCACTGACCTCGTAGATGTTAATACCGACGAACGACCTGTTAAGCATCTTCGACGGAAAGAGAAAACCGTCCTGCTTGTCGGATGGGATGTTGAGCGTGACGACCGGAATGCCGACATTTTCAAGGGCGAGAATCATGTCGCGGATCGGCTGATCCTGGAAACCCCAAGCGCGCCGAAGCGCCTCGGCACAGGACTCGATCTGGGCCGGCGTGATAAGACTGAAGTCTGCCGGCAGCTTGAAGTCCGGCAGATCGACATGAGGAAATTCGAGCTCGCTTTCCAGGAAGCTAAACAGCTCTCGAAGCCACTTCATCCGCTGCTCGGTCATCTCGCGCGCAGACTTCGATTCAGAAGCGAGCGAGCGCCAAAAAACGCGATCCAGCCGCTCGTCGAATGGGGGCTTTGTGAAAAAGTCAGCGGGAAAACTCAGCTTGTCAGCAAGGGCCGACAACCGCTCAGGCGTCGGCTTGTCTTGATTGGCCTCATATCGAGTAATCGCCATTGGCGTTACCCCGATCATGTCCGCCAGCGCGTTCTTGAACAGACCGCGAGCAAGCCGAGCTTCAGTCAGCCTCTCGCCGAAGAAGTTTGGTACTCCGTTCGTCATTATCTTTCCTCCTCGACAATCCGGCGGCGAGGCCGGACCTGAACTCGATCTGGCTGGCCAGTTCCTTCATCGTCATTCTTATCTTCAGGGCCCACCGGCGGCTCGGCGGTCCCAAACATCGCCAAGTTATGCAGGTCAAAACGATGCACCCAGTTTGTGTATTCCGCGTTGGGCACCGCCAGCATGAGAGCGCCAAGATTCGTTTGCTCTTCATTAAACCGCATGCCGCTCATACCGTGGAGAAGAACGACAAGCTGGCCTTGAGAGAAGTCGATCATCCGTACGAGGCGATCGCCGAGAGGCAACTCAAGCTGAGAGACCGCGCCGAGGCTGCGCGCCATCTGCCGCTTATAATCTGCAATGCGCGGAGCATCGCCCAAGGTCAGAATCGGCTCCTGGATCATAATCAGGCGCCCAGCTTTGACGACCAGCTTACGTTGACCATTACAGGGAAGTCGCCGCGTATCGTACGGGACGCCAAAACGCTCGCAAGCATCGATTATGCAGCTGGCGATCGCCGGGCCGCGTCTGCGCGCGAACTCCTCCATCTTTCCGTATTCTGGAATTAGATCGTCCTCGGCGATCTGGTCCGCCAGCTGCCGATACTGCCAGGGAGCCCGCGTGGCGATCATTCGAAGAAGGTCTTGGTCGAGATCGCTCTGAATGAGTTCTGCTGCGCTGATCACCAATCGCCTCCGATTCGCCAACATCCTTAACGTAAGTAGGGAAAAGGCCGCGAAAAGTAAAGTCTGACGCGGTTCATGCGACATCGGCAGGGTATTGATGTCACTCGGGCCGCCTGCGGCATTGCGGACAGGCGCACCGGCCGCCTCCCCGCAAGAATTTGAGCATCAATGTCACCTCGCGCCGACCATGCACGGCGACGAACTGCGCATTTGCTCCACCGAGCCAGCATTCTCGAAGCCTCGGCTTTTCCCCTCGTATTTGGATCGTCATCACGACGGACTAGGCGTCTGTATCAGGCATTGCTCAGTGTCCCCACCGGTGAGACCGCAAATGCTTGCGTGGTGAAAATAGCAAAAAGGCCCGCCGAAACGAGCCTTGCTACACATCTGATATTCTTGAAAAAATTTGGAGCGGGCGAAGGGATTCGAACCCTCGACCCCAACCTTGGCAAGGTTGTGCTCTACCCCTGAGCTACGCCCGCCCGCTCCTGGCAGCGCTAGGCGCTGCGGATGAGCGCTGTATGCCGCAAAGATCGGGGCATTGCAACAGGCTTCGTGACGCTTCGCCCGGGAAAAATGCAGCGGACCGCCAAACACACTTTCCGCGGGCGGCTCGACGATGACGTGCGCCGGATCGCTGGTGCCGGGTCCGGAAGGCCTTGCCGGCACGAAGCCTGGATCGTCGTGCCCGACGCGCACGCGGTGCTTCTTGCCGACCTCATGCGCTGCAACGCCCTTCGTTTCCTGCCCGCGTCGCCCCGATATGCCGCTCCCTGCGCCAGCGCCGCGACTTGATCCCGGCCCGCGGCGGGGCTAGGTCGGGCGGCTAAATGCCCGCAGAAACGCCCGACATCGGATCCTCCATGGCTCTTTCCCGCGACGATCTCTTTGCCTTTCTCGATCGCCAGGGGATCGCCACCACCACGGTCGAGCACCCGCCGCTGCACACCGTCGAGGAGAGCCAGGCGCTGCGCGGCGCCATTCCCGGCGGCCACACCAAGAACCTGTGCCTGAAGGACAAGAAGGGGACGATCTTTCTCGTCGTCGCCGAGGAGACGGCCGCGGTGGACCTGAAGACGCTGCACAAGACCATCGGCGCGCAGGGGCGCCTGTCCTTCGCCAGCCCCGACCAGATGCGCGCTCTGCTCGGCGTCGAGCCGGGCTCGGTCACCGCCTTCGGCCTCGTCAACGACGGGAACCATGCGGTGAGGCTGGTGCTTGATGCGGGACTTCTCCAGCACGATATGGTGAACTGCCATCCGCTGACGAACCGGGCGACGACGACCATCGCCCGCGAGGACCTGATGGCCTTCTTCGCGGCGACCGGGCACACGCCCGCCATCGTCAGCCTGGAGGCGGGCGAACACGGCCAAGTCGACGACGTGTGAGTCGCTGACGGCGAATGTGAAGACGAACAGGGCGGCGGCGGACCGGCGGAATGACGGGCGCAAACAGACGGGGACGGTAAAGATGAGCAACAACCCCTACGGTTCGGGCTACGGCGCGCAGACGATGGGCGCAGCCACGCCCAAGGCGCCCCCTGCCGGTGCCGGTGCCAACGGCGCCGGGCCGCTGATCAAGGACACGACGACGGCGAATTTTGCCGCCGACGTGATCGCGCAATCCCGCCAGCAGCCGGTCCTGGTCGATTTCTGGGCGCCCTGGTGCGGCCCTTGCAAGCAGCTGACGCCGATCCTCGAGCGCGCCGTGATGGCGGCCGAGGGGCGGGTGAAGCTCGTGAAGATGAACATCGACGACCATCCCTCGATCGCCGGCCAGCTCGGCGTGAAGTCGATCCCGGCGGTCTTCGCCTTCGTCGACGGCCAGCCGGTCGACGGTTTTATGGGCGCCCTGCCGGAAAGCGAGGTCACCGCCTTCATTGAGCGCCTCGGCGGCCCCGGCGAGGATCCCGTCGCCGCCGCGCTGGAAGAGGCGAAGGCCCTTCTCGCGGCGGGCGATGCCGGCAATGCCGCGCAGCTCTTCGCCTCGATCCTGCAGCACGACCCCTCCGTCCTCGGCGCCGTCGCCGGTCTCGTCGAATGCTATCTCCTCGCCGGGGATGCGGTGCATGCGCGCACCCTCCTCGACCAGGTGCCGGCCGACAAGGCGGATGATCCCGCGCTGTCGGTCGCCCGCACCAAGCTGAAGCTGATGGAAGAGATCGCCGCGCTCGGCGACCCGGTGGCGCTGCAGGCGCGCATCGAGGGCGATGCCGACGACCATCAGGCCCGCTTCGATCTGGCGTTGATCGCCCAGGCGCGCGGCCACAGGGCCGAGGCCGCCGGGCATCTGCTCGAAATCGTCAAGCGCGACCGCAGCTGGAACGAGGACGGCGCGCGCAAGAAGCTGATCGAGTTCTTCGAGGTCTGGGGCGCGATGGATCCGGCGACCAAGGACGCCCGTCGCCGGCTGTCGACGCTCCTCTTCTCCTGAAGCTGTACGCGCCGGCCGCCTTCGGGCGGTCGGCGCGGGCAGAAGAGACGGTGGGTGTCGCGGCGGACAGGCCTTGAGATTCCCGTGCCATGTCCCAGTTCGGGTTGTGTCAGATGGAGACCGACCGTGGTTCATGCAGGCAATGCCAATTACACCAGAGAAGCCGATCTGCCGGATACCGTGCCGGTCTTCCCGCTCGTCGGCGCGCTGCTCCTGCCGGGCGGCCAGCTGCCGCTGAACATTTTCGAGCCGCGCTATCTCGCGATGATCGACGATGCGATGGCGGGACGACGGATCATCGGCATGATCCAGCCGCGCGTCGACGGCGCGATGCTGCCGAACGGCGATCCCGATCTTGCCAAGGTCGGCTGTCTCGGCCGCATCACGTCGCTGACCGAGAGTGGCGACGGCCGCTACGTCATCAACCTGCACGGCATCGCCCGCTTCCGGGTGATCGAGGAGCTCGTGGTCCGGACGCCCTACCGCGCCTGCCGCCTCGCCCCCTTCGTCGCAGACCTCGATCTCAGCCACGGCGCCGGCGAGGTGGACCGGGAGGGCCTGCTCGCCGCCTTCCGGATGTATCTCGACGTCAACCAGCTGGAAGCCGACTGGGAGAGCATCACCAAGGCCTCGAACGAAACGCTCGTCAACGCGCTGTGCATGATGTCGCCCTATGGCCCGGCGGAAAAGCAGGCGCTGCTCGAGGCGCCCGACCTGAAGACGCGCGCGGAAACGCTGGTCGCGCTGACCGAGATGGCGATCGCCCGCGAGACCTCCGAGGACGGTCTCGGCCAGACGCTGCAGTAGCCGAGCACGCCGCTGCCGGAAGTGTGCGGATACTGCGACGTGGTCAGGGACGGCGGCGAGAGTGGGCTGGCTTGCGAATAGCCCTGTAGCGGCACCCGTATAGGCTTCGTGCTTGCGACCGGTCCGGGGACCGGTTCGTGATCGGGCCAGCGACCCGCCGGCGCTCGTGCCATAGTCTCGGTCTTGTGCCATGACGGGGCGCCATGTCCGGCGCCGCCTTTCGACGACAGGAAGCCCATGCCCCGCACCACCCCGGCCGACCGCAGGCCCGACCCTAAACTCCTGGAACTCCTGGTCTGCCCGCTGACCAAGACGACGTTGACCTATGATGCCGAGCGCAACGAACTGGTTTCGGCCGCCGCACGCCTCGCCTTCCCGATCCGCGACGGCATTCCGATCATGCTGGCCTCCGAGGCCCGCGCGCTCGACTGAGCCCGCTCGAAAGCAGTGCGCGAGCTTGGCGGGATGAGCACGGGTCGCAACGCGGCGACGGCCGGCCGCGAGACCGTCATCCCGGCCGGCCGATCTCCCTGTTCCCCCCGGCCCTGCCGGTGCTATGACGGGCCGAGGAGATTTCCATGGCCAAGCATCTGACCGCCCGCAACATCGCCGCCGATTTTGGCGAGAGTTCCCGCCACTGGACGAAACTCGCCGCCACCGGCGTCGTGCCCGGCGCCTTCCAGCCGAAGGGCACGGCGACCTGGCTGTTCGACGTCGAGCTGTTTCGCGCCTGGCACGCTGCGGGCCAGATGCCGGCGCCGCGTGCGCCGGTGCCCTCGCCCGTCTCCAAGCGGCCGAAACCCGTCGTCTCGCCGCGCCAGCAGCGCAAGCAGGCCGAATTCAGCTCCGAGATCGACCGCCTCGTGCGCAGCGCTCTGCCGCCGAAATAAGTCGCTCATGGCGGCTGATGGCGCCAGGCCGCGGGATCGCCGAGCCGGACGGCCAGAGCTCGCCGAAAGGCTCCTCTGATGGACGCCAAAGCCGAAGGCCGCAGCGCCCGGAAGGATCATGCCTTGGACGACAGGACCGACATGACCGCCAACTTTCTCGGCCTGCCCCGAACACTGCCGGACGGCCGCGCCCCCGCCGCGGTGATTTTTGGCGCCGGCCACGGCAGCACCTATCCGGGCAAGGACAGCACGGCTCACGCCCGGGCGGCCGACGCGATCCGCGCCGCCAGCAAGGCGGATGCGGGCCTCCTCACCCACTGGGATTTCGATCTCGGCGGGCCGCTTTTCCCCGATGGCCTCGTCGCCTGCGTCGACAGCGGCGATCTGCCGACGGCGATGCACGACAATGCCGGCAACCGGGCGCTGATCGAGGCGCGCACGCGCGCCGTGCTGGCCGAGGGCGCCGTGCCGATCCTCCTCGGGGGCGACGATTCGGTCGTCATCCCCTTCCTCGCCGGCTTTGCCGAGGGCGGACCGATCTGGATCCTGCAGATCGACGCGCATATCGACTGGCGCGACGCGCTGGACGGCGAGCGTTTCGGCTATTCCAGCCCGATGCGCCGGGCGAGCGAAATGGGCCATGTCGCGGGGATGGTGCAGGTCGGCCTGCGCGGCGTCGGCAGCGCCCGCCCGGCCGAGATCGAAGCGGCCCGGGATTTCGGCAGCCGCTTCGTCACCGCGCGCGAGCTTCATGCCGGTGGCATCGACACCGCGCTGCGCCACATCCCGGAAGGCGCGCGGGTGGTGGTGACGCTCGACTGCGACGGCCTCGACCCCGCCGTCATGCCGGGCGTCATCGCGCCTGCGCCCGGCGGCCTCAGCTACACCCAGGCGACCCAACTCATCGCCGGCCTCGGCCGGCGCGCCAGAATCGTCGGCTTCGACCTCGTCGAACTCTACCCGCCGGCCGACATCGGTGGTCTCTCGGCCCTCACCGCCGCGCGGCTCGTCATCAACGCGATCGGGGCGATCGTCCGGCAGGCGTGACGCCGGCTCGACCGGTGAGACAAGGTGAAGCGTCGCGCCTCGGCCAGATGCCCAATTCGCCCACCATGCGCGGATGCTCAGTGCGGCAGTTCCTCATCTCCCAGGAACACCGCAATCCCGTTTTCGTCGAGCACCCGGCTGAATTCCTCGTAGGCCTCGCGCTCCGTCGCAAAGAGCTCATCCCAGGCGGTGGAGACATCGTCCACATCGACGACCTCCAGGGCCCAGCCATGGTCGCTGCCGACGATGCGGTAGATGTGAACCTGAACGGTGCGATCGTCCCGCGTGACGAGGCCGCCGAGGGGTGAAAATTCGAGGTCGGGATCGTCGGTCATCAGTACTTTCCTGTGCCCTTGGGTCTGGCGGCGAAATCGCGCCGCAACGAACAGGGTCGAGGAGCTTCCCGGTGTGGGATGCTAACGGGGAGAGGGACAGGTCAGCAAGGCCCGCATCCGCCGCGGTGCCGTCTCGACGCGGTCCTCAGAAAGCGTCAGGCGTGATGGCCCGTCGCCGCCATCGGTGTTTGCGAACCCCCATTGCCGGACGCATTCCAACGTCAGTCGCCGCGCACCCAGCTGCCAATCAACCACACGACCGACCTGGCCGCGACTGCCGTCCGCGACAACAAAAAACCCGCCGGACCAAACCTAAAAGGCTGATCCGACGGGTTAAATTTGGTTGCGGGGACAGGATTTGAACCTGTGACCTTCAGGTTATGAGCCTGACGAGCTACCGGGCTGCTCCACCCCGCGCCACGGCGTCGACTGTGCCGCTCGTTGCCGAGCGCTTCGTCTCCGGTGAGGTGGATATAGGCGACATCGGCCGGAATGAAAAGGGGAAATGTGAAGGTAAGACGACAATTTCGTCCGGCGGCCCCGGGGTGGTGCCGCCGTCGTGCATGACCTGGCGAAAATAGAGCCCATCGCGACGCAAAAGGCAAATCCGCTGTTCCGGGCGCCCATGGTAATCGGAGCAAGGGTTGTAGGCCCCTGGTGCAGCCAAGAACTGCGCCTGCGAGCCTCTCGCTCTCGCTAAAGGCCGGATCGGCGGCCGAAAGGGTTCGGCGGCCGTCGATCGCGCTTGCGTCGAACATCCGGCCTTCGCCGGTGTCCGGACATCGCGGCCGTATCTCCCGGCGGTCGAAGGCCGGCCCAGAGAGCCGTGCGCCTCAGGCGTCGCGCAGCTTTCGGCGCAGCACCTTGCCGACATTCGTCTTCGGCAGCTCGTCGCGGAACTCGACATGTTTTGGCCGTTTGTAGCCGGTGAGTTCCGCCTTGCAAAAACTCTTCACCGCCTCGGCCGTCAGCCCGGGATCGTTGCGCACGACGAAGAGCTTCACCGCCTCGCCGGAATCGGCATCGGCGACGCCGATGGCGGCAGCCTCCGCCACGCCCTTCAGGCGCGTGACGACGTCCTCGATCTCGTTCGGATAGACGTTGAAGCCGGAGACGTTGATCATGTCCTTCTTCCGGTCGACGATGCAGAAGGCGCCGTTTTCGTCCATCACGCCGATGTCGCCGCTCTTGAAGAAGCCGTCCTCGGTCATCACCCGCGCCGTCTCGTCCGGCCGGTTCCAGTAGCCGGCCATCACCTGCGGGCCGCGAATAGCGATCTCGCCGCGCTCGCCCATCGGCAATTCCCGGCCGTCGTCGTCGATGATCTTCAATTCGGTCGACGGCAGGGGATAGCCGATCGTGCCGGTATAGGCGGTGGCATCCACGGGATTGCAGCAGGCCGAGGGCGCGGTTTCCGACAGGCCGTAGCCCTCGACGATGGCGCAGCCCGTCGTCTCCAGCCAGAGTTTGGCCGTCGCCGACTGCACCGCCATGCCGCCGCCGACGGAAAGGCGCAGGTTCGACCAGTCGACCTTCGTCGCATCGGGGTGGCGCGCCAGCGCCCCGAACAGGGTGTTGACCGCGGGAAAACAGTGAAAACGGTGCTGCTGCAGTTCCTTCAGCGTCGCGGCGATGTCGCGCGGGTTGAGGATGAGGAGGTTGCAGCCGCCGGTCCGCATGGCCAGCATCATGTTCACGGTGAAACCGAAGATATGGTAGAGCGGCAGGGCGCAGACGGTCAGCACCTGCTCGCCGGCCGGGATGCGCCGCATCGCCGGGGCGTGCCAGGTCTCGGTCTGCAGCACATTGGCGATGACGTTGCGGTGGAGGAGCATGGCGCCCTTCGAGACGCCCGTGGTGCCGCCGGTATATTGCAGCGCCGCGATGTCATCGAGCCCGGCCGAGGCCGGGGTGAAGCGCCCGGCGCGCCCCTTGGCCATCGCCGCCTTCCAGCGCACCGCCTGCGGCAGGTTGAAGGCCGGCACCAGCTTCTTCACATGCCGCAGCACGAAGTTGACGACCGTCCCCTTCAGGATCGGCAGCATGTCGCCGATCGAGGTGACGACGATGTGCGGCAGGGTGATGTGCGCCGCGCAGGCCTCCAGCGTCGCCGCCATGTTCTCGAGGACGATGATCGCCTTGGCGCCGGAATCGCTCAGCTGGTGCTCGAGTTCGCGCGGCGTGTAGAGCGGGTTGGTGTTCACGACCACCATGCCGGCGCGCAGCACCGCGGCCACGGCGACGGGATATTGCGGCACGTTCGGCATCATCAGCGCCACGCGGTCGCCCTTGGCCAACCCCAGCGACTGCAGATAGGCGGCGAGCACCTGCGACTGCGCGTCGAGCTCGGCGAAGCTGAGCGTGGTGCCCATAAAGCGGAAGGCGGGTTTCGCGCCGTGCCGCGCGAAGGCCTCGACCAGAAGGTCGGACAGCGAACGGTAGGAATAAGGCGGCAGATCCGCCGCGATCCCTTCCGGATAATGTGCCAGCCATGGTCTCTGCATTTGCGTGCCCTCCCGTTTTTTCCATCCTGAATACATGAGATGGCGGGAAAGCGAAATTGTCTTCCGTTTACGTCAATGCCGCACGAGCCGGTATGACGAAAGCCTGCCCGCGGTGGTCCGACATTTGCCGGGCGCTGAGGACCTGCTATCTTTGCGGCACGAACGAGCAAGCCAAGAGGACAGGGACATGCAGAAATTCGATCGCCTGACGGGCGTCGCGGCGCCGATGCCGATCGTCAACATCGACACCGACATGATCATTCCCAAGGACTATCTGAAGACGATCGCCCGCACCGGCCTCGGCAAGGGCCTCTTCGCCGAGCTGCGCTACCAGGCCGACGGCTCGGACAATCCCGACTTCGTGCTCAACAAGCCCGCCTATCGCGGCGCCGAAATCCTCGTCACCGGCGACAATTTCGGCTGCGGCTCGTCGCGCGAGCACGCCCCCTGGGCCCTGCTCGACTTCGGCATCCGCTGCGTGATCTCGACCTCGTTCGCCGACATCTTTTACAACAACTGCTTCAAGAACGGCATTTTGCCGATCCGCGTCACGCCCGAGCAGCTGGAACTGTTGATGGACGACGCCGAGCGCGGCGCCAATGCGCGGATTTCCGTCGACCTCGAGGCGCAGGAAATCCGCGGACCCGACGGCGGCATGATCCATTTCGACATCGATCCGTTCCGCAAGCACTGCCTCCTGAACGGCCTCGACGACATCGGCCTGACCCTGGAAAAAGGCACGAGCATCGAAAATTTTGAGGCGAAGAACGCCGCCGAACGGCCCTGGGCCTGATTCTTCCCGCGTCGGCCGCAGCCTGACAGCCGCACGGCCACCCGACCCGCTCCTTTCCGCCTCCCCTGTCACGGCGGCGGAAAGGCTCAGGCGAGCGAGGGCGGGTGGACGGGCGCGCCTTCCGCCATTTCGCCGAGCCAGGCCGCCAGAAGGCCCGGCCAGGCCGCGGTTTCGGTTCCGGCGCGCCCCATCCCCCAGCCATGCCCGCCCTGGGAAAAGACATGCAGCGCGGCGGGGATGCCAGTCGTTCGCAGGGCATTGAACATCATCAGGCTGTGGTCGATCGGCGCCAGCGGATCGTCGGCGGAATGCGCGAGGAAGACGGGCGGGGTCCCGGCGTCGACATGGCGCTCGACCGAAAAGGCCTCGCTCTCGCGCCGGCCGGGATTGTCCCCGAGAAGCGCGCGGCGCGCGCCCGTGCCGTCCACGGTCGGCATCATCGACAGCACGGGATAGACCAGCGCGGCGAAATCGGGCCGGGCCGACAGGGCGTCGATGGCGTCGAGCCTTGAGCCCAGATCTTCATCCGGGCGCACCGTGGTCATTCCGGCGAGATGCGCGCCGCTGGAAAAGCCGATGAGGCCGATTCGGGAAAATCCCTCGGCCGCGGCCCGCGACCGCACGATCCGCATGGCGCGCCTTGCGTCCTCGAAAGGCGCCGCCGCGGGCCAGCCATCGCCGGGGAGGCGATGGATCAGCTCGAAGGCGGTGATGCCTTGCGATTGCAGCCAGCGGCAGGCCGGCTCGCTCTCGGCCCCCGCCCCCATTCGGCCATCGCCGCCGCCGACGACGATGACCGCCGTCCCGCCGAGATCCACCACGGCTGGCCGCGTTCCCGAGGGATGCGCCGGCCGGTAGACCACGAGCCGCGGCCCCCGGACGGCCTGCGGCGCGCCCAGCCCGTCCCTCGTCTCGGCGCGAGAAAATCGCCCTGCCTCCGGCGGCCCGTCCGGCCAGAGCGGCACGATTTCCAGCGCCGCAGGGGCCCATGCCCGCGCGGGCCCGGCCAGTGCGGCGAGCGTGGCAAGGCCGAGCAGCTGGCGCCGGTCGATCAGCATCATTTCTCTCCTCCACCGACGGGGCTTCCGCCGCGTCCCGGTCTTCACCTAGGGTGGCCGGCGGCGCCGCGAAACCCGGCGCCTTCCTGCCGCAGGCTTGAGGTCTTGTCGTGTCCCCCGAAGTCGATTCCGTCGCCACCCCGAATGTCCTGCCCGGCCCCGTTGACGTCGTCGTTATCGGCGGAGGCATCGTCGGCGTCAGCACCGCGCTCTTCCTTCAGCAGAAGGGTTTTCGCGTCGCGCTGTGCGAAAAGGGCGTCATTGCCGGCGAGCAGTCGAGCCGCAACTGGGGCTGGTGCCGCGCCATGGGCCGCGACGCGCGCGAGATTCCGCTGATCCAGGAGAGCCTGCGACTCTGGAAGCGGATGGAGGGGCTCGTCGGCCACGATGTCGGCTTTCGGACCTGCGGCATCGCCTATCCCGCTGCCACTCAGGACAAACTGGACGCGCACGCGCCCTGGCTCGAGCATTCGAGGATCCATCAGCTCGGCTCGCGGATCCTGACGGCAGACGAGTTGCGGGCCCTGATGCCCGGCCCCACCGGCGATTTCGCCGGCGCCCTGTACACGCCGGGCGACGGCCGGGCGGAGCCGGCGCGCGCCGCACCCGCCATCGCCCGGGCGGTAATCGCCGGCGGCGGCACGGTGCTGACGAATTGCGCGGTGCGCGCGGTGGAGACGACGGCCGGGCGCGTCTCGGGCGTCGTGACCGAAAGCGGGACCATTGCCGCGGGTGCCGTGGTGCTGGCCGGCGGCGCCTGGTCGCGGCTGTTCTGCGGCAACATGGATCTCGACCTGCCGCAGCTGAAAGTGCTGGGCTCGGTGCTGCGCACCGCGCCGATCGAGGGCGGGCCGGAGATCTCGGCCGCCGGCAGCGATTACGGGTTCCGCAAGCGCGCCGACGGCGGCTACAGCCTCGCCCATGGCGGACTCTCGACCTTCGACATCACCCCGGATGCGTTCCGCCTGTTCTCCGCCTTCCTCCCGGCCCTGAAGAGTGAGCATAAGGGACTGAAACTCCGGCTCTCCCGACGGTTCGTCGACGAGCTCCGGCAGAAGAGGCGCTGGGCGGCGGACAGGGTCTCGCCTTTCGAGGAAACCCGGATCCTCGATCCCGAGCCCGATGCAAAACTTCTGGAGGCGGCGATGGCGGCCTTCCGCCGGCTGCATCCGGCCTTCGCCGCGGCGCGCGAGGTGCAGCGCTGGGGCGGGCTGATCGACGTGACGCCGGACGCCGTGCCGGTCATCTCGGACGTCGCCGCCCTGCCAGGCTTCTTCGTCGCCACCGGCTTTTCCGGCCACGGCTTTGGCCTCGGTCCGGGCGCGGGAAAGCTGATGGCCGAGCTGGTCGCGGGCGACACGCCCGTCGTCGATCCCACGCCCTTCCGCTTCGCGCGCTTCACCGACGGCAGCCCGATCACCCTCGACGGCGGTTTCTGATTCCCGCCGGCGACCGCGCCGGGCCCCTCATGCCGTGCCTGCCCGAGCACGCGGGGTCGGCACGGCGCGAAACGTCGATGCGCTCCGTCTATTCCGCGGCGGCGGCGGCCGCGGCGAGTTCGCGCTCACGCGGCGAGCCCAGCACCTTGTGCAGCTGCTCCTCGTCGAGCGCGCCTTCCCAGCGGGCGACGACGAGGGTCGCGACCGCATTGCCGACGAGATTGGTCAGCGCCCGGCATTCCGACATGAAGCGGTCGACGCCGAGGATCAGCGCCATGCCGGCGACCGGCACCGACGGCACGACCGAAAGCGTGGCGGCCAGCGTGATGAAGCCCGCGCCGGTAATGCCGGCCGCGCCCTTCGACGACAGCATGGCGACGAGGAGGAGGAGCACCTGCTCGCCGAGGGTCAGGTCGATGTTCGTCGCCTGGGCGATAAACAGGGCCGCCAGCGTCATGTAGATGTTGGTGCCGTCGAGGTTGAAGGAGTAGCCGGTCGGGATGACGAGGCCGACGACCGATTTCTGCGCGCCGGCATATTCCATCTTTTCCGTCAGCGTCGGCAGCGCCGCCTCCGAGGACGAGGTGCCGAGGACGAGCAGCAGCTCCTCCTTGATGTAGCGCAAGAGCGCGAAGATGGAGAAGCCGTTGTAGCGGCAGACGAGGCCGAGCACCACGACGACGAAGAGGAGAGCCGTGAGGTAGAAGGTGCCGACCAGCATGGCGAGGTTGGCGACCGAGCCGATGCCGTATTTGCCGATGGTGAAGGCCATGGCGCCGAAGGCGCCGATCGGGGCGGCCTTCATCAGGATGGCTACGAGCTTGAAGATCGGCGCCGACAGCGCCTGCAGGAAGGTCAGCACCGGCGCGCCCTTCTCGCCGACCATGGCCAGCGCGATGCCGAACAGGACCGCGAAGAACAGCACCTGCAGGATGTCGCCGGAAGCGAAGGCGCCGACGATGGTCGTCGGGATGATGTTCATCAGGAAGCCGGTGATCGTCTGCTCGTGCGCCTTCGAACTGTAGTCGGCGACGGCGGCGGCATCGAGCGAGGCCGGGTCGATGTTGAGGCCGGCGCCGGGCTGGACCAGATTGGCGACGACGAGGCCGATGACGAGGGCCAGCGTCGAGAAGGTGAGGAAGTAGATCATCGCCTTGCCGACGACGCGGCCGACCTTGCCAAGATCGCTCATCGCCGCGATGCCAGTCGCCACCGTCAGGAAGATCACCGGCGCGATGATCATCTTCACCAGGCGAATGAAGCCGTCGCCGAAGGGCTTCATGCTTTCGCCGATGGCGGGATAGAAATGCCCCAGCGCGATGCCGATCAGGATCGCGGCGACCACCTGGACGTAGAGCTGGCGATAAAGCGGCTTGCGGCCGGCGGGTGCGGCGCCCGCGGGGAGGGTCTGGATGTCCATGTCTGTCCTCGATGAATTCGCTCGGGCCGGTCATGGCCGGCCCGAAACCGTTTTCATCAGTTAGACTTAACATGCGGCGGCGGCAACCGCCTCTCAGTCCTCGTCGCCTTTCGGTCCCTCCGCCTCCACCAGCTGTCGCGCCTCCTCGGCGACCTCGGGGCTGAGCGGGCGAGGCGTCAGGTCGATGCCCCGGGACAGGCGGTCGACGATCGTCTGCAGCGCCGTCACGCGGCCAAAGGTCTTGTGGTTGGCCGGGATGACGTCCCAAACGGCATGGTCGGTCGAGGTTTTCGCGAACATGTCGTCGGCCGCTTCGACATAGCCGCTCCATTTGCCGCGGTTGCGGAAATCCTCGACGCTGAGTTTCCAGCGCTTCAGCGGATCGTCCATCCGGCTGAGAAAGCGCTTCAGCTGCTCCTCGGCGGTGATGGCGAGAAAGACCTTGACGATGCGGGTGCCGTTGTCGCTGAGCGTCTTCTCGAATTCGCAGATCTCGCGATAGGCGCGTTTCCATTCGGCCTGGCTGGCAAAACCCTCGACGCGCTCGACGAGAACGCGCCCGTACCAGGATCGGTCGAAGACGGCGATCTCGCCCTTGGCCGGCAGGCGCGCCCAGAAACGGGAGAGATAGTGACGCGAAAGATCGTCCGGCGTCGGCGCGGCGATCGGCCAGACCTTGAAGCCGCGCGGGTCGAGGACATTGGCCATGCGGCGGATCGCCCCGCCCTTGCCGGCGGCGTCCCAGCCCTCGAAGACGACGATGGCACTGTGGTCGGAGTGGAGATAGGCCTGCTGGATCTTCACCAGCGTCTGCTGCAACTCGGCCAGCCGGTCCTCGTAGGTGCCGCCCTTCAGACGGCTGCCCATGTCGAGCCCGGCAATGGTGGGCGCGGTCGGTTTCTTTGACATCGGCGAAAAGTCTCCCTGCACGGCCGTGCGATCTTTATCGGCAATCGCCAAAGGCGCAAGCCGTGCGGCATGCCGGCGCGCTGCGCCTCGGGTGAGGCGCCATTCAGAGACGGTTCGGAGGGAGAACGTCAAGACGGCCGCCGGGTTGGGCGGTCGAAACCGCGGGGAGCGAATCGGCGGCGACGAGGCCTCCGGGTGGGCGAGGGAGGTAGGTCAGGCGAGGGTCGGCGTGAGCGCCCCTTCATCCCGTCGCAGAAGGAGCGATTGTTCACCCATCCGTAGACGGAAACGGAGGAAGGCCGCGAAGTTGAAGGGCCCGATGGAGCTTTTTCAGGTCTTCTGCATTCTGGGAACGCCGCGCCGATCGTTTTCGGCCGGCGACATCGCCTCATTGTCTACGCGCCGTTGACAGTCAGGCGGCATTCCCTCGTCTTTGAGCGGACGGCGTTCGATGCCAAATGGGGGTCACGTTCCATCAGCGGAGATCTTCCATGCTCGACCAGATCAAGGGCCTTCATCACGTCACGTCGATGGCCGCCAATGCCCGCGACAACAACGCCTTCTTCACCGAGACGCTCGGCCTGCGCCGGGTGAAGAAGACCGTCAACTTCGATGCCCCCGACGTCTACCATCTCTATTACGGCGACGAGGTCGGCACGCCCGGCTCGGTAATGACCTATTTTCCCTTCCCGCACATCGTGAAGGGCAGGCCCGGCGCGGGCGAAGTCGGCGCCACCGCCTTCTCCGTCCCCAAAGGCAGCCTCGGCCGCTGGGAGACGCGCCTTGGCGACGCCGGCGTTTCCGGCCTGTCCCGGGACGCGGCCTTCGGCGCGGAACGCCTGCATTTTGACGGCCCCGACGGCGACGGATTTGCCCTGATCGAGACCGAAGACGACACCCGGACGCCCTTCCTCGGTGCCGGCGTCGACGCGGATGCGGCCATCCGCGGCTTCCACTCCGTGCAGCTGCGGCTGCGCGACGGCGGCGCGACGACCGAACTCCTGACCTTCATGGGCTACGAGACCGTCGAGCGGGCCGGCGCGGTGACGCGGATGCGGGTGAAGGGCGGCGGCATCGCCGACATCATCGACATCGAGACGCTGCCCAGCGCGCCCGCAGCAAGGCAGGGTGCCGGCTCGGTCCACCATGTCGCCTTCGCGGTTGAAAACCGCGAGACGCAACTTGCCGTGCGCCAGGCGCTGCTCGACACCGGCCATCAGGTGACGCCGGTGATCGACCGTGACTATTTCTGGGCGATCTACTTCCGCACCCCCGGCGGCGTGCTGTTCGAGATCGCCACGAACGAGCCCGGCTTCGAACGCGACGAGGACCGCAGCAGTCTCGGACAAGGATTGATGCTGCCGACGCGCTACGAGCCTTCCCGTGCCGCGATTGCCGCCCATCTTCCTCCGCTGTGAAGTCTGTCGATTTTCAACCTGCGACGAGGTATACTGTGCCAATGTCATCGGAGACTTATCATTACGCGCAGCATACCGCCGCGCCCGGGGCGCCGCTGCTGTTCGTCTTTCATGGGACGGGCGGCGACGAGCGGCAGTTCTTTGCGCTCGGGCGCCAGATGCTGCCTTTCGCCCATCTCGTTTCGCCGCGCGGCGACGTCGCCGAGATGGGCGCGGCGCGCTTCTTCCGGCGCCAGGCCGAGGGGCAGTACGACAGGGCCGATCTCTCCCGGGCGACGGCCAAGATGGCGGCCTTCGTCGCGGCCAAAATCGCCGAGCTCCGGCCGAGCCGCGTCGTCGGCCTCGGCTATTCCAACGGTGCCAACATTCTGTCCACCCTCTTGTTCGACAAGCCCGCTCTGTTCGACGCGGCGGTGCTGATGCACCCGCTGATTCCCTTCGATCCCGTGGCGGGCGCCGGGATGGACGGGACGCGAATCCTGATCACGGCGGGACGCCGCGATCCGATCTGCCCGCCCGCCTTGACCGAGCGGCTGGCCGACTTCCTCGGTGCTGAGGGCGCGGGGGTCGAGACGGTCTGGCATCCCGGCGGACATGAGATCCGCGACACAGAGCTCGACGCCGCTTCGGCCTTCCTCGCCGGTGCCGCCGGCAGCGCCGCCGGGACGGAAGCGACGGGAGAAAAAGCGTGAACGCGTCGGAGATCACCCTGGAGGATGGGCCGAGCAAGGGCGTCTACCGCCTGCGGGGACCGGACGGCGCGGCCGCCGAGCTGAGTTTTTCCAAGGCTGGCACGACCATGATCATCATCGACCACACCGACGTGCCCGACGCTTTTCGCGGCCAGGGCGCGGGCCTGCTCCTGGTGGAACGGGCCATCGCCGACGCTCGGGCGAGCGGCAAGAAGATCATCCCGCTCTGCCCCTTCGCCAATGCCCAGTTCCGCAAGCATCCCGAATGGGCCGACGTGCTGAAGCAGTAAGGCGCCGCGCAAGGGCTGCTGCCCACCTGGCTCCCTCCAGCAGGTGACGGGCTTGGAGAGGGCGTCCTGGTCTGCCTGATGGGCGGCTTGGACACTTTTCGATCGATCCGGCCGGCATCTGCCGCCCGCACGGTGCTTTCATCTCTGCCGGTTCGCGGGGAGCCGCTGCGGCAGCGCTTGGCCCGGACGCCATCACTGGAAATTGCGCCCTTTCGGCAGGACCGCGCGCAGCGCAGGCCCCGGCACGGCGACACCCGGGACGGTGCGGTCGACGCGCGAGGGCGCGCCCCGCGCCGCCTCGATCGGCCGGCGCACCTCGTCGGCGCGCGCCAGCAGGCTGCCGAGCGACGAGGCGACGCCGCCCCGCCGTCCGCGCCGCCCTGACGGGAGCGGGCTCTTGACGTGGTCGGCCGGCGCCACGTGCCCCTCCCCCGGCAGGCCGCCCGCCGCCACCGCGGCCAGGAGCGGGGTGAGATCCTCGACGCGGTCGGCGACGACGTGGATGACGCCGCGATCCGACTGCATCCGCCCGGTCACCTCGACGAAGCGGGCACCGAGCACCACCGGCCGGAACGCCTCGAACAGCTTTGGCCAGACGATGATGTTGGCGGTGCCGGTCTCGTCCTCGATGGTCATGAAGATCACCCCCTTGGCCGAGCCCGGCCGCTGCCGCACCAGAACGAGGCCGGAAACCGTGACGCGCCGACCCGACGGCAGGCTTTCCAGCGTCTCGTTGGTCAGCACCTTGCGCGCCTTCAGCGTGGCGCGGACGAAAGCGACGGGATGCGCCTTCAGCGACAGCGACAGAAAACGGTAGTCGTTGATCACCTCCTCGCCGAGCGGCATTGGCGGCAGATGCGCGTCCGGCTCCTTCTGCAGGTCCGTGGCATCGGCCTGCTCGAACAGAGGCAGGCGCTCGGCCGCGCCGCTGGGATCCAGCGCCTCGGCCGCCCAGAGCGCGTCGCGCCGGGAGAGGCCGAGCGAGGAAAAGCAGTCGCCATCGGCGAGCCGCTCGATCGCCGCCCGCTTCAGCCCCGAGCGCAGCCAGAGATCTCTCACGGAATCGTACGGCCCCGACCGCGACCGCGTCGCCACCAATTGATCCATCTCCGCCTTCGACAGGCCCTTGATCTGCCGAAAACCGAGCCGGACGGCGTGGGTCGAGCGGATGTCCTTCTCCATCTCGCGGTGGCGCCGCGCCAGAGCGCGCGGGTCGAAGGCCGAGGGTTCGAGGCTGCAATCCCAGGTGGAATGGTTAACGTCGGCCGGGTGGACGGCGACGCCGTGGTCGCGCAGGTCCCGGACGATCTGCGACGGCGCATAGAACCCCATCGGCTGGGCGTTGAGGAGCGCCGCGGCAAAAACGTCGGGGTAATGGCACTTCATGTAGCAGGAGGCGTAGACGAGAAGCGCGAAGGAGGCGGCGTGGCTCTCGGGAAAGCCATAGCCGCCGAACCCCTCGATCTGCTTGAAGCAGCGCTCAGCGAAATCCCTGGAATAGCCGTTGCCGACCATGCCCTCGATCATCTTGTCGCGGAAGGTGTGGATCTTGCCGGTGCGCTTGAAGGTCGCCATGGCGCGGCGCAGCTGGTCGGCCTCGCCCGGGGTGAAACTCGCCGCGACGATCGCCATCTGCATCGCCTGTTCCTGGAACAGCGGCACGCCGAGCGTGCGGTGCAGGACGGCCCGCAGCGCCTCGTTCTCGTAGACGGGCTCTTCGAGCCCCATCCGGCGCTTGAGATAGGGGTGCACCATGTCGCCCTGGATCGGCCCGGGCCGGACGATCGCCACCTGGATGACGAAGTCGTAGAACTCCCGCGGCTGCAGCTTCGGCAGCATCGACATCTGCGCCCGCGATTCGATCTGGAAAACGCCGAGCGTGTCGGCCCGCCGCGTCATCGCATAGGTCGGACCGTCCTGGGCATGCTTCGACAGGTAGGCGAGCGTCAGCCGACCGCCATGGTGCGCGGGATAGTGCTCGGAGAGGAGATCGAAGCCGCGCCGAAGGCAGGACAGCATGCCGAGCGCCAGGATATCGATCTTCAAAATCTTCAGCTCGTCGAGATCGTCCTTGTCCCATTCGACGATGGTGCGCCCGTCCATGCCGCTGTTGAGGATCGGCACGACCTCGTCGATGCGCCCGCGGGTGATGACGAAGCCGCCGACATGCTGCGAGAGGTGGCGGGGAAAGCCCATCAACTCGTTGGCGAAGGCGAGCACGTTCTCCGTCACCGGATCGGCGACCGACAGCCCCGCCTCCGCCGCCTCGCGCTCGCCGACATCCCCAGCATGATGGCCCCAGACCGAGCCGGACAGGGCCGAGACCGCGTCGTCCGACAGGCCGAAAGCCTTGCCGACCTCGCGCGCCGCCGAGCGGCCGCGATAGGTGATGACGGTGGCGGCAATCGCCGCATTGTCGCGGCCATAGGCCTCGTAGATGTGCTGGATCACCTCCTCGCGCCGCTCGTGCTCGAAGTCGACGTCGATGTCCGGCGGCTCGTCGCGGTCCGGCGAGATGAAGCGCTCGAACAACAGCCCGGTGATCTCCGGATCGACCTCGGTAATCCCCAAGCAATAGCAGACGGTGGAATTGGCGGCCGAGCCCCGCCCCTGGCAGAGGATCTGCTGCGAGCGGGCGAAGCGGACGATGTTGTAGACGGTGAGGAAATAGGGCTCGTATTTCATCACCGCGATGATTTTCAGCTCGTGCTCGATCTGCCCGACGGTCTTCTCCGACACGCCGCCGGGATAGCGCCAGGCGGCCCCCTCATAGGCGAGGCGCCGCAGCACCTCGGCGGGCGTGCCGTCGAGCCCCAGCGCCTCGTCGGGATATTCGTATTGCAGCGAGGCGAGATCGAAGCCGAGCGCTTGGAAGAATCGCCCGCTCTCGGAAAGCGCGCCGGGATGGTCGCGGAACAGCGCCGCCATCTCGGCCTCGGTCTTCAGGTGCCGCTCGGCATTCTTCGACAGGATCAGGCCCGCCTCGGGGATGGCCACATGATGACGGATGGCGGTGAGAACGTCCTGCATCCGGCGGCGGTCGGGCACGTGGTAGAAGACGTCGTTGGTCGCCATCAGCGGAAGCCGCGCCTCAGAAGCGAGCCGTGCGGCACGGGCAAGCCGCCGGGCGTCGGCGCCGTCATGGCGTGGCGCCGCCGCCAGATGCACGGCGCCGGCAAAGTTTTCCCGCAAGGCGAGGAGACAGGCCTTCGCCCCGTCGATCGCCGCCTGCGCGGCTTCGTCGTCGCTGGCGCCGAGCCCGTCCGGGGCGAGCAGCGCCAGATGCAGCCCCTCGCCACCGTCGAGGAGATCGCCGAGATGGAGCACGCAGTCGCCCTTCACCGTGCGCCGATTGCCGAGGCTGAGCAGCCGGCACAGTTTTCCCCAACCGGCCCGGTCGCGCGGATAGGCAAAAATGTCGGGCGTTTCGTCCTTGAAGACGAGGCGGGCACCGGGCGCGAAGGCAAAGCCGATCTCGCGGGCCGCCTGGTGCGCCCGCACCACGCCGGCGACGGTGTTGCGGTCGGCGAGCCCGAGGCCGGCGAGCCCGAGCGCGCGGGCGGCAATGACGAGTTCGTCCGGCTGCGAGGCGCCGCGCAGGAAGGAAAAGCTGCTCGCCGTGCCGATCTCGGCAAAGCCGCCGGCAGCGCCCGGCCGAAAGGGGCGGCGAAAGGACGGCGGGCGCGAGGCCGGGGGCGGAAGGGCGGCCGTCATCAGGCAAAGATCCCGTGCATGAACCAGCGCGCCACCGCGTCGCCATGGCCGCTGTCGCCGGGCGTCGCTGCCTGTTCCTTGCGAAACAGCCAGAAGCGCCGCCCGTCGGCATCCTCGATGCGGAAATAGTCGCGGGCGCGCTCGGCCTGCCCGAGCCACCATTCCGGCGCGATCCGCTCGGGCCCCTCGACGCGGCGCACGACATGCAGCGCCCGGCGCCAGCGGAAATGAAGCGGCGCCCCGTCCGGCACCGCGAAGGTTGCCTCGACCGGTTCGGGCGACGCCAGCAGCCGCACCGGCCGCGGCGCCGGCGCCGCGGCCAAGGCGGCATCCGGCAGCGCCCGGGCGCAGGCAGCCACGGCCGTGAGCCGGCTGCCGCCCTGCGGCCCCGACACGGCCGGGCGGATGCGCATCGCCCGTTCCGGCCAGTGGCTGGCGCGCGCCTCGATCTGCAGCACCTGCGCCTCGCCGAGGCGGGCGCCGAGCCGGTCGATCAGACCGGCAAGATCGCCTTCCGCCCCGCGTTCGCCGGAAAGATCCTCCTGGCGCTCGGCCAAACTCTCCGACTCCAGCACCGCCAGGCGGACGAGATCGAAGCCGAAACCGGCATCGATGTCCTCGCCAAATCCCTTCAGCCGCTCGCGGAAGAGCGCCCCGATGCGGTCGGGCGTGCGCAGCGGCAAGGAGGCCGCGACGCGCACCCGCTCGACCTTGCCGTCGACGCGGAACAGCGACAGCTCCAGCCGCCGCGCCCCCTCGCCGCGACGCTCCAGCGCCTGGCAGAGACGCTGGGCGAGAAAACCGGTGATGCGCTGGACGTCCTCCACCTGGTTGATCGGCGCGGCAAAGCGCCGTTCCGCCATCAGCGCGGGAACGGGGCGGCGCGGGCTGATCGGCCGGTCGGCGAGGCCGAGCGATTCGTCGAGACGGGTGAGGAGGGCGGCGCCGAAGCGCCGCGCCAGGCTCTGCCGCGGCAGCGCGGCCAGCGCCCCGACGGTCTTCAGCCCGAGCCGCTCGAGCTTGGCCGTCTCCTCCGCCCCGAGCCGAAGCGCGCCGATCGCCAGCGGCGTCACGGCGGCGCGCTCCTCCCCCCTGGCGACGGCCATCCCCGAGGATGACGCGACGACCGCCAGCGCCGTGCCGGCATGCCCGGCAATCGCGGCGCGGGCGAAGAATCCCTGGTGGAAGAGCCGGGCGAGAAGATCGTCCATCAGCGCCTTCTCGCCGCCGAAGAGATGGCCGCAGCCGGAAATGTCGAGGATCAGCCCGTGCGGCGGATCGAGCGCGACGAGCGGGGTATAGCGGTCGCACCAGTCGGCAAGCGCCGCGAGAAGAACGGCGTCCGCCCCCCTGTCGGCCGCGACGACGTCGAGACCGGGAAAACGGGCGCGGGCATCGGCCAGGCCGAGCCCCGGCGACAGGCCGAGGGCCGATGCCTTCTCGCAGAGCGCGGCGATGCGGTCGGCCTGGGCGAGCCGCTCGTAGAGCACCAGGGGTGCCGCCGGCTCGGCCGCGTCACGAGGCGCGGCGGAGCGCCAGGACCGCCCCAGACGGTCGCGCCGGATCCGGTCCGTCGACAGGAGCGGCAGCTGGACGGCGAGCAGGCGGCTCGGCGAAGGCTTGGAAGCGGCGGTCATGGGGATTCCATTGCAGGAGAAAATGATGGGAACGGCCGTCGCGCGCCTTTTCGACGGTGACGGCGAAGACGGGGTGGCCGATCAGCCGCGAGGCCGGCTCGCCGCGGCCCGGCGACAGATCCGGCACGAAGGAGGCCGGCGCGGGGGCGATGCGCAGCCGCAGCGGCGCGGCCGTCGCCTCGGGCCGTCCGCTCTGGCGCAGGAGCAACAACGGGCGGCCGGCGCGGCCGGCGCGCAGATGCAGCCGGCGCGTGCCCTCGAGCCCCAGAAGCTTTGGATTGCCCCGCGCTTCCAGGATGGTGAGGGCGGGCGCCGGCGAGCGCGCCGCCTCCTCGCCGGCCCAGATCGCCTGCTCCAGCCGCGGCGCACGCACCAGGACGAGACCTGAGGGATCGAGGCCGTAGGCGGCCAGGCCCGGCCCGTAGGGCATGCCGCCCTCGGCAAAGCCGTGGGCGCCGCCGATCCAGATCGCCGGGCGGTCCGGGCCGGCGCCGAACAGAACGGCGAGCGCCAGGGCAAAGCCCGCGCCGCTGCCGCTGCCGCGGGTCTCGTCGACATGGATTTCGGTGAGGCCGCTCAAGGGAAAGCCGCCGCCAAGTGCCGCATCCGCCTCGGCGATGCCGAAAGGCCGGCACGCTTCCCCGCTTGGCACCGTTGCCCGGGCAGGCCCGCCGCTCGCCCGCGGGACCTCGGGCGGGGCCGCCAGCCGACCGACGGCGCGGCCCTCGATCCGGGCGATGCGTGCGGCGAGGTCGGCCACGGTCTCGCGCCGTCCGGTTTCGGCGGCCGGGCGGTCGGGACAACGCGCGGTTTTTAACATGGCGATCTCCCTCGGCGCGCCGGGCGGCCGTTCCATCCCCTCTCCCGGAGGGGTCTTGTTCCCTGTATGTTCCTATGGATTCCAGAGGGCCGGAGGAGAGTCAAGAAGAGTCTTTTTCGGAATATTTTCCTTTTATCAGGGAACTTGGCGGGTACATCCGGGCATTCCCTCGGGGAATGGGCCATAGATTCCTAGGCTACGCCGAGGCCAGGCGTCAGCGAGGGACCCGCGCATCCCGCCCGCCGCCGCCGGCAACGGCAGGGGATATCCGATCGAGGCCAGCGATTTCTACGGCCGGCGGCGCCTTTGGCTACGATATTGCGGAAGGGCGGCGCGAATCGGCCCGATCATGCCGGGCTTCGCACCGGCGCCGGCCCGCCCTATCTTGTCGGGAACGGCAGAGAGAAGGAACGACATGGCCATACTCGACCAGAGCGGCGACTGGGGCCGGCGGCTGGCGCCGAGCCTGGAGGAGATCGAAGCGCTGGCGCTGGAGGCCTATGCCGGCCTGCCCGCGGAATTCCGAGCGCTCTCCGGCGACGTCCAGTTCCTCGTCGCCGAGTTTCCCGAGGATTCCGTCATCGAGGAAATGGGACTGGAAAGCGCCTTCGACATTCTCGGCCTGTTCGAGGGCCGCCCCGTCGGCGATCCCGGCCTCGCCGTCACCGGCGAGATGGGCAACCGCATCCTTCTCTACCGCCGGCCCCTTCTCGACTATTGGTGCGAGCACGAGGAAGCGCTCGGCACGCTCGTGGCGCATGTGATGATCCACGAGATCGGCCATCATTTCGGCCTGTCCGACGAGGACATGGAAGAGCTCGAGGCGCAGGCCGACTGAGGCTTTCACCATCGCCCGATGGTTTTCGATCATCCTCGCCGTCGTGCCCGACATCGCCATCCCCACGGCCACACCGTCCGGTCAGCGCCGATGCCAGTCGAGCGACCACAGCAGCGTCGCCGGCAAGGGTGTCCAGAGGCCGGTGGGGATCCCGGCCGCGCGCAGGGCCGCCGCCGTCCAGGCATTGCAGCCGGCGAGCGCGGTGAAGCGTCCCTCTGCCTCATAGAAGCGGTCGAAGCTTCCATAGCCCGGCGCGTCCACCGGCACGGGGGCGCCCGCGGCATCGCGGGAAAACGCCGCGAGGACGAAAGCGGTGAGGGCGGCGAGGCCGGCATCGTCGAGATCGATCGCAGTAACGCCCGGTGCCGAGGCGTCGATCACCGGGGAAAGGCCGACATGCAGCACCGCGGCGTCGCCGGCGAAGGCGCGAAGCACCGTGCCGAGGCGCAGGTCGGTCCATTCGGGCGTCGCGAGATAGAAGTCGCGCCCGCCGCGACCGACGACGATGGCCGCGACGTCCTCCCGGCCCACCGGCAGCCCGGCATCGCCCAGGAATCCGAAAGCCGCGCGCAGCTCCGCCACCGCCGGCAAGGCGATGTCCGTGTGGATGGCGTTGGAGAGGATCAGCACGCGGTGGCGGGCGCCGGAGGACGCCAAGGGATCCCGGCGCACGGCGTCGGGGGCGTGGGGCAGGACGACGCCGAGAACCAGGGCCAGCACCGGCACCATCAGGACCGCGGCAAGCCCGTAACGTCCGCCGCGTCCGCGCATCAGCTCTTCCCCCTTCCGCTACTGTTCGCCGAGTTTCATCTCCGGGGAGTAGTTTTGTCCGTAGAGTTCTTTGACGACGGCTTGGGCGCAACGCATTTGGTTGGCGTTGGCATCGTAGGCGTAGGCAGGATTGCCGTGGAGTTCCCATCCCTTGTCGAGGGCTGCGGAGACCTTGTGGCAGAAGCTGGCGTCGTCTGGACCTGTGAGCAGTCGGTAGAGTTTCATGGGGGTCCTTGCGGGTTCTCGGAGGGTTTTGGCGGGTGCCGGCGCTGATCCCGGCGCGAGCTGCGGGGCCGTCTTGGGGGAACTGGCTGTGGGCGGGCCGGGCGGCGGGGCGATGGGGCGGCGTCCGGGCTCTGGGCGCCGAGCGCCGGTGGCAGCGGGCCGTCGGCGGCAGGCCGGGCAGCGGGACAAGGCCGTCGAAGCGTGGGCAAGGCCGAGGCCGTTCGGCCGACAGGAGTGGCGCGCTGAACGCAAACAGCCCCGTCGCTTTCGCGACGGGGCTGTTTGGATGGATGTTGCTGATGAGGCTTGGAGAGATTTGACTTGCCATTGGCAGACCTGGCGGCGACCGACTTTCCCGCGTCTTAAGACGAAGTATCATAGGCGCTGGAGCGTTTCACGGCCGAGTTCGGAATGGGATCGGGTGCAGCCGCTCCGCTAGAACCACCAGGTCAGCGAATGGCAAGATGAAGCTGGTATTTTTTCAGGGGCGCTCACGCCAGTCGGGTAAAGACCCGACTGTCTCCGCTGGGGCGGGCCACAAGGCCCGACGCCCGGTCGGGCTACGGGGCGCCAAGCTGGTTGGTCGTTCCGTAGCTGAGAGTTCTGGCAGCCCCTGCAGGGAGGCCGTTTGGCTTGGAATGAGAACCGTCTCTTTTCAGCGGCAACAGGCTGGGTGCCCGTAGACCGACAGGTCGTCGGATTGCTTCGCAATCCGCGCCAGCGCAGACGGCCATTCCGTGAATGGCCGGCGTGAGCGCCTCGAGACAAACCAATGTTCACCCTCGCTAAAGCGAGGTGAACATTGGCGAATGGGAATGATCAAGCCGATCGGGCGATTAGTACCGGTAAGCTTCAAGCGTTGCCGCTCGTCCACACCCGGCCTATCAACGTGGTGGTCTACCACGGCCCTGATAGGGAGCACTCGTTTTGAGGTTAGTTTCCCGCTTAGATGCCTTCAGCGGTTATCTAGTCCGTACATAGCTACCCTGCACTGCGGCTGGCGCCACAACAGGTCCACCAGAGGTACGTCCATCCCGGTCCTCTCGTACTAGGGACAGATCCTCTCAATACTCCTACACCCACGGCAGATAGGGACCGAACTGTCTCACGACGTTCTGAACCCAACTCACGTACCGCTTTAAATGGCGAACAGCCATACCCTTGGGACCTGCTCCAGCCCCAGGATGCGATGAGTCGACATCGAGGTGCCAAACAACCCCGTCGATATGGACTCTTGGGGGTCATCAGCCTGTTATCCCCGGCGTACCTTTTATCCGTTGAGCGATGGCCCTTCCACGCGGGACCACCGGATCACTATGACCGACTTTCGTCTCTGCTCGACATGTACGTCTCGCAGTCAGGCGGGCTTATGCCATTGCACTCGACGACCGATTTCCGACCGGTCTGAGCCCACCATCGCGCGCCTCCGTTACTCTTTGGGAGGCGACCGCCCCAGTCAAACTACCCACCATACACTGTCCCGGATCCGGATAACGGACCGCGGTTAGACATCCATGACGATAAGGGTGGTATTTCAAGGATGGCTCCACACGAGCTGGCGCCCATGCTTCAAAGCCTACCACCTATCCTACACATGCCGACACGAATGCCAGTGTAAAGCTATAGTAAAGGTGCACGGGGTCTTTCCGTCTGACCGCAGGAACCCCGCATCTTCACGGGGAATTCAATTTCACTGAGTCTATGCTGGAGACAGCGGGGAAGTCGTTACGCCATTCGTGCAGGTCGGAACTTACCCGACAAGGAATTTCGCTACCTTAGGACCGTTATAGTTACGGCCGCCGTTTACTGGGGCTTCATTTCAGAGCTTGCACCCCTCCACTTAACCTTCCAGCACCGGGCAGGCGTCAGACCCTATACGTCGTCTTGCGACTTCGCAGAGCCCTGTGTTTTTGGTAAACAGTCGCTACCCCCTGGTCTGTGCCACCTCATCGAACTTGCGTTCGAAAAGGTCACGCTTCTTCCGAAGTTACGCGTGCAATTTGCCGAGTTCCTTCAGCATAGTTCTCTCAAGCGCCTTGGTATACTCTACCAGTCCACCTGTGTCGGTTTAGGGTACGGTCTATACGGTGGGGCTATTTCCTGGAACCTCTTCACCGCCCGATCAATCCAATAAGACCGAACGATACACGAGATCCGTCACTCTCCACCAGGCCCACGATTATTAACGTGGTTCCCATCGACTACGCCTTTCGGCCTCGCCTTAGGGGCCGGCTAACCCTGCTCAGATTAACTTTAAGCAGGAACCCTTGGACTTTCGGCGAGGGTGTCTCTCACACCCTTTATCGTTACTCATGTCAGCATTCTCACTTCCCATACCTCCAGCAGCCCTCACGGGTCCGCCTTCACAGGCCTAGGGAACGCTCCGCTACCACTTTGCAAACCCGTAGGTTTGGCAAAATCCACAGCTTCGGTGCATGGCTTTAGCCCCGTTACATTTTCGGCGCAAAGACCCTTATTTAGACCAGTGAGCTGTTACGCTTTCTTTAAATGATGGCTGCTTCTAAGCCAACATCCTGGTTGTTTTGGGATCTTCACATCCTTTCCCACTTAGCCATGACTTGGGGACCTTAGATGGTGGTCAGGGTTGTTTCCCTCTCCACGACGGACGTTAGCACCCGCCGTGTGTCTGCCGACTAGTACTCCCCGGTATTCGGAGTTTGATTGGATTTGGTAGGACGGTGAGTCCCCCTAGTCCATTCAGTGCTCTACCCCCGAGGGTATTCGGTCGACGCTCTACCTAAATAGATTTCGCGGAGAACCAGCTATTTCCGAGTTTGATTGGCCTTTCACCCCTAGCCACAAGTCATCCCGATCTATTGCAACAGATATGGGTTCGGTCCTCCAGTGCATGTTACTGCACCTTCAACCTGCTCATGGCTAGATCACTCGGTTTCGGGTCTAATCCGACGAACTGAACGCCCTGTTCAGACTCGCTTTCGCTACGCCTCCACCTATCGGCTTAAGCTCGCTCGCCAGACTAAGTCGCTGACCCATTATACAAAAGGTACGCCGTCACCCATGATGGCTCCGACTGTTTGTAGGCATCCGGTTTCAGGTTCTATTTCACTCCCCTTGTCGGGGTGCTTTTCACCTTTCCCTCACGGTACTGGTTCGCTATCGGTCATGCACGAGTACTTAGGCTTAGAGGGTGGTCCCCCTAATTTCAGACAGGATTTCACGTGTCCCGCCCTACTCGAGGACACTAAAGAGCATTATGCCTACGGGGCTGTCACCCACTCTTGCCACGCTTTCCAACGTGTTCGGCTTCTCTCAGATAGTGCCACTGGCCTGGTCCGCGTTCGCTCGCCGCTACTGACGGAGTCTCGGTTGATGTCCTTTCCTTCGGGTACTTAGATGTTTCAGTTCCCCGAGTTCGCTTCTTATCCCTATTTTATTCGAAGATAAGATACCTCGCTATGATCCCTAGAAACCGCAATGCCACCACGCAGCCTAAGCCACGCAGTGCCATTCCGATTTTCTAGGAATCGGAGGTGGGTTGCCCCATTCGGAAATCCACGGATCAAAGCTTATTCGCAGCTCCCCATGGCTTATCGCAGCGTATCACGTCCTTCATCGCCTGTGCATGCCAAGGCATCCACCAGATGCCCTTATATCACTTGATCATTCCCATCGCCAATGTTCACCTTTTGCGAAGACCGTTCACGCCGACCATCAGTGTGATGGTCGTCTGCACGGGGCGCGGATTGCAGAGCAATCCGACGGCCGGTCGGCCTACGCATTCCCCATCCTGAGATGGGGTTTGCTTCGGCGTTCTGGTCGCCTGCCTTCGTGGCGTGGCGGGCCTCTCAAAGAGAGAGGTGTTCATGGGATGTAGTCTCATTCCACGACGAAGCGTTAGCTTCGTCGTTCGAGCACCGCAAACGCGAGGGATGTGCAATCCTGGTCGCGTCCTGCAGCGGTACTCTCGTGCCAATCCCTTCTGGAGAAAGGATTGGCGAAAGACCAGCTTCTTGAGACGGAGCCCGATGCCACGCGGTCAGGCATGGCAATCGAAACAGGGGAACCCATTCCAACAAGTTCATCGCCGCATCCTTTCGAATGCGCCGCCAAACCCAAGGGGTGAGGGCTATCCCTGCGGATCATGACGTCTATCCAATCGGTGATGAACCGCTTGGCGCCATGACCCAGACAGAACCCTTCAAAACACCCCTTTCGGAGTGCCCCAAAGGGCCCTTCAGGACCCGTCTTCTCTTCACAATGTCAACAGAACAGGCCAACCGAACCCCGATGGGTCCGGCGGCAAACTTTTACCTTCTTCATGTTTGGATGACTGCGCGC
>NZ_BMJJ01000016.1 GCF_014643375.1 Aureimonas glaciei | reverse complement strand
ACAGGAAAGGGCCCGATCGGGCCCTTTCCTGTGTCGTGCCCTCTCGGACGCGTGGCCTGGTTTTACTCCGCCACACTGGCCTGGAATTGCTCCGCCGTTGACAGTTTCTCCCATGCTGATCCAGTCACGCTCGTCGACAGCCAGGAAGAAGCGGCACAGCAGGTCATGGATAGCGTTGCGGATGTCGACGCCGACATTGCTCATGGCGGTCTCCTGATTGCACGGACCCTAACGAGCTCGGATGGGCCGGCCTGGTGACGACCAGGCGCGGACAGTCGGGAGGGACCAAGCTCGCGCGTCCGGCGACCGAAATCACAATTGGGAAGTCATACGGCTCATCAAGGAAGCTTCGAACTCGGTCTCTTCACGATGAAGACGCCTCCTCTTTCGATGAGGCTGCGGGAGATGCAGGGAGAACGGTTGCGACGATGCTACGGTCGAGCGCTTCGTAGTCGTAGTACCGGATGGTGTCGTAGAGCTCGGCTCGGGTCTGCATGCCTGGCAGCAGCGCCGCGGGCGTACCGTTCTTCCTGATCTCGGCATAGAGTGCCCCCTGAGCCCTCGCGGCGACGCGAAGCGAAGAGACTGGCCAGATCACCATCGCGTAGCCGAGATCCTGGAACTCCTTGGCGGTAAGCGCCGGTGTCCGCCCGAACTCGGTCATGTTCGCCAGCAGCTTCACGCCCGGCAGGCGCTCGGCCACTTCGCGAAACATCTCGACGGAGGTCAGCGCCTCTGGGAAGATCGCGTCCGCTCCTGCTTCAAGATAGAGCTTGGCGCGCGCAACGGCGCCATCGATGCCTTCGCTCGCCGCCGCATCGGTGCGCGCGACAATGACAAGATCCCGGCTTGCCCGCTTGGCCGCGTTCACCTTTGCCGCCATGTCGTTCGGAGCGGCCAACTGCTTGTCGTTGAGATGGCCACACTTCTTGGGAAGAAGCTGGTCCTCCATCTGCACCGCCGCAGCTCCGGCATCCTCGAAGGACCGCACCATGTGCATGACGTTCAACGTCTCCCCGTAGCCAGTGTCGCCGTCGGCGAGGATAGGTAGCTGCGAGGCGCGGGCGATCTGGCGAATATAGAAGCAGACGTCGTCGATCGTCAGGATGCCAAGGTCCGGGAGGCCCATCGACGCGCTCACGGCGGCGCCTGACAGGTAAAGTGCCTCGAACCCGGCATCCCGGGCCTGGATACCCGCTAGGCCGTTATGGGCCCCGGGAATGGAGAGGATTTCCGGCCGTTCCAGAAGGGCACGAAAGCGGGCCCCGGGTGCGGAGGTCGGAAGATCGGCGGCGATCAGGTAGGTCATGTTGTGTTCCTGTCGGTCAGTTCTCGGTGTCGGCCATGTGAGCGACTCGACGGCGAAGCCGGGGTGCGATCAGCGGCAGGGCGACGGCAGCCAGTGCCATCAGCCAGAGGCAGATGGCGAAGGGCGATGAAAGGAGGATGGTCGGATCACCGTCCGAGAGGGACATCGCGCGACGCAGGTTGTCTTCAAAAAGACGGGCCAGAACGAAGGCGATGAGAAGTGGTATCAACGGAATGCCAACCTTGCGCATGACATAGGCGAGGAGCCCGAGAAGAACTGTGAGGATGAGTTCGAAAGCCGAGTTCGTCGCCGCATAGACGCCGGCGAAGGAAAGTCCGAGTATCCCGGGGAACAGGACCCACGACGGCACCAGCAGGAGCCTCGCGAACAGCCCTACGAGCGGCAGGTTGAGGACGAGTAACATGACGTTGCCGATGTACATCGACGCAATCAGGCCCCACGCGATCTCGGGTCGTTGGGTGAAGAGGAGCGGGCCGGGCGTTATCGAATACATCATGAGCGCGCCGCACTTTCCGGAGGAAGGCCGAGGGCGAAGCATAGGGGTAAAAGGAGAACGATGGAGTTGATCGGGCCAATACCGGGCAGAGCCCCGACCGCTGTCCCCAGCGCCGCACCGAGGAGTGCCAGCAGGAGATTGAACGGCGTGATGGCGATCGAAAACCCATAGGCCAGGGATGACAACGCTTCCATGCGTCAGACTCCCAGAGGGCCACGCGGCAGGCCGAGGCCAAGACCGATGTCGATGAGCAAGAAGATCACCGTCGCCACCACCGCGGACGCAATGATCGATGGCACCGTCCTGCCCTTGAAAGCCTTGGCGCAGAGGAAACCAAGGATCGAGGTTGCCGGAATGAAGCCGAGAGGTTCCAGGATAAACGGATAGAGAAGGCATGCGGCGGCGACGAGGAGGATCCGCCCGTAGTCGCCGGCTTCCCAGGACATGGCTTCGGGCCGAAGCGCGATGGAAGCGCCCGACACGACGAGGATGATCCCGACGATGATCGGAAAGGCCTTGGGACCGATGGGATCGGCCGCGAACGCGACCTGGAGACTGTAGCCGTGCCAAGCGGCGCCGGCTCCGATCAGCAGGAGGATGATACCGCTGATGCGATCAAAGGTCGTGTTCGCGGCCATCCGATTACTTCCCGCTGGTCGGAAGGCCGACTTCTGTCGCCAGAGCCCTGAAGTCCTGCGTCAGCTTCTTGGCAAAGGCGCCGAAGTCCGCGCCGACGAGGTCGTACGCGTACAGGCCCTGTTCAGTCCGGGCCTTCTGCCATTCGGGATTGGCGTTGAGGGTGCTCAGCGCTTTGGTCCAGTAGGCGTATTGCTCGTCCGTGATCGCGGGCGGTGCATAGAAGCCGCGCACGATCGGCCATTCCACGTCGTAGCCGGCCTCCTTGGCCGTCGGCACTTCGGCATAGGCGCCGGGGAGGCGCTCGGCAGAGAACGTCGCCAGGACACGGATTTCGCCCGCCTCGAGCTGGCCGACCATCTCCGAAGCATCGCCTGGCAGGGCTTCGATCGTGCCGCCGAGGAGAGCCGCCAGCGCCTCGCCGCCGCCTTCGTAGGACAGATAGCGCATCTTCTTCGGATCGGCGCCCGCCGCCTTGGCGACGAGAGCTGGCTTCATCCAGTCCTGGCTGCCGACGGTCCCGCCAGCGCCGATCGCGACCGAAGCAGGATCGACCTTCAGGGCGGCGACGAAGTCCTCCAGCGTCTTGAAGCGGCTGTCCTTGCGGACGGCGAGCACGCCGTAATCGGCGCCGACCGCGCCGAGCCAGCGCACGTCGTTCTCTGAGAAGCGGCCGAACTTGCCTTGGGCGAGATTGACCCAGGACCCGGTCGAGACTGCGACGATCACGTTCGGATCCTTGCGCCGCTGCGCCTGGATTGTGTTGTAGGCCACCGCGCCGATGCCGCCGGGCATGTTGGTCGTTCGGATCGAGGGCTCGACAATGCCGAGCTCGTTGAGCTTCTGCGACGTCAAACGGCACGTGAGATCAAAACCGCCGCCCGGGGCTGCCGGCGCAATGCATTCCGGGTTGCGAGGCTGAAAATCCTGCGCTGAGGCGGCAGCCGGCATAAGCATGACGGCGCCCACGGCCCAATGGATATAGTTCACGTACGTGTCCTCCCAGACGTTCAAGTGTCGACACTTTAGCTAAGGAAGGCAAAATATCAAGCGGAAGATTCGTCGTTTGGATGGATATGTCGACACTTGTGAGGTATCGAAGTCGAGGTGAACAGCGGAAGTTCAAATGATGCGTTCAAATCAGTCCGAGACGATCTACCGTTCCCTGACCCGCGCTATCCTCAGCGGCGAGATCTCACCCGGTGCAAAAATCAGCGAGCCGGCCATCGCGGAGCAAATGGGGGTGAGCCGGGCTCCTGTGAGGGAAGCAATCCGTCGCCTTCAGGAGCGAGGAGTTGTCACCTATGTTGCCAACCAAGGCGTGCGGGTCGTGTCGCCGACGCTTAGTGATTTCCTGGCACTGCTCGATGTGCGCGAGGCGCTGGAGGCGATGGCCTGCCGGCTGGCCGCCACCAAAATGAGCGTTGGAGAAGTTGAACATCTACAAAGGACCGTTGAAGCCCATGGTCGCGCACTCGATGCCGACCCTCACGGTCCATATCTTCAGGACGACTACGATACCGACTTCCATGTTCAGGTAGCCCGGGGCTGCGGCAACCCCGTTCTTACCGAGCTACTCTGCGACCAGTTCTATCCGCGGCTGAAGCTTTGCCGCGCGAAGCATCGGTCGGTGAAAGGCCGCGGACTCGCCGCATGGAAGGAACATCTGCGCATCGTCGAGGCGATCGTGGAGCGGGACCCGGAGGGTGCTGAATTTCAAATGCGCCGCCATGTCAAAGCAGCGAGGGCAGCTTTGGTTGAAGCGTCCCAATAGGCAGCGCTTGGCCTGCGCGGGAAGCGTCTAAACCATGCCTCGAGACACAGATGGTCCGCGCACAACGTCGCGGGTTGGCGGCAGCTCGAATGTTGGCGATCACTCCGAAGGTGTTGATGGTCCACTGCCGGTCCATCGCCTCGTTGTCGATCTCGGGACCGTCGATGGCCCTGCCCTGCCAAGCCACGGCAGCGTTGTTGACGAGGATGTCGAGCCGCCCGAACGTCTCGACCACTCGTCCGATCAGCGGCCTCGAAGTCTTCGGATCACCCTGGTCGGCCTTGATGGCGAGGGCACGAACCCCTTCGCCATGAGCCCTTCAACAACGGCGGCAGCCTTTTCGTCCGAGGCGGCGTAGCTGGTCGCTACGTCCGCCCCCGCGTCGGCCAGCGCGGCTGCGATAGCGGCGCCGAGGCCACGCGAACCGCCGGTGACGAGCGCGACCTTACCGGCTCCTGGTCATGGTAACTCCTTAGATGGGGTTGGGTGGCTGTTCCCGTCGCCAGCGTCGGTCCTCATCAGGGTTGATGCGGTGCGGCCGAAGCGGACGGACGAAAGGTGTCGCGAGCTCGGAACACGACGGCAACGACAGCGCCCGCGACGCAGACGCCGCTTGCTACGAAGAAGGCGGAGCTGATCCCCGCTGTGTCGAGCAGCAGGCCGCCGATCACGGCGCCCGTCGCCAGCGCGATCTGGAAGGCGCTGACCATCAGGGCGGAACCGTCGGCAACACCGACGCGGAGGCCGTTCTTGGCTATCTTCGCGCCGCTGCGTTGGACGACATGTACGTGAAAGGGGGCCGGCTCCGTGCCGACGGGACCATGCTTCACGACATGTATTTGCTGCGCGTCAAGACGCCCGCGGCGGCCACCGGACCTTGGGACGTATACGACTTAATCGACACAGTTTCCGGTGAAGACGCGTTCCCGGAAGACTAGCAGGATGGAAGCGCGGCGCCCGGATTTCGATCGTTCGGTGCTTCGGGGGAAAGGCTTCAGCCTGGGTCGCGTCGGTCGACCGAGAGCGTCGCTGTCCCATACGTTCGATGAGCGCAACCGTATGCCGGTGTGGACGGACGACCGACTGAAGACCGCCTACGATGGTGGCGGCGGACTACTGTCGCAGGTGCCGCCTCCTGAGTGACTAATCAAGTTCCGATGTCCGGCTCTATTCTAGCTCTGACGAGGAACAGGCGGCGCGGCTTCATTGAAGCCGATCCACTACGTCAGCCCCTCCATGCCCCCTGGCGTAGTCGACCATTCTCCCATCCTGCCCGGGCTTATCCAACGGCGAGGGTTGTTGAGGTGCGGGCGGCGACAGACGGGTCCTGTTTCTGGCGAGAGACACAATGCGTCGGAACTGTGCTCGTCAGGCTAGTGCCTCTCGAGCCGGGGCGTTTGGGATCCTCCAGCCTTTGATGGCCGCCACGGCCTCGACGATCGCTTGCGCTCCGGCCGTAACCTCAAGGATCACATGGTGGAGGTCGGGGTTGCGGAGCAGTTCGATGATAGTGTCTGCCACATCGTCGCGGCTGATCTCGTCATGGATCTTGGTCAGCCCGAGATCGACGCGCCCGGCCCCCGGCCTGTCCGTGAGAGCGGATGGCCGAACGATCACCCAGTCGAGATCGGTGAGGACGAGCTTCGTCTCGGCCTTCTTCTTCTCTGCCATATACAGCTCGAAGTCGTCGTCCATGCGACGTTCCCGCCACGCCTCTGGAAACACCGAGACGAGGATGAAGTGGCGCACGCCCGCCAGTTCCGCGGCGGCGGCAAGTTTGGAGGGTCCGTCTCCGTCGATCTGGACGGTCGCATCCGGACGATCCTTGCCTCCAGCGCCCGCGGTAAACACGACGGCATCGCTTCCCCGCATGGCTCCTGCCAAATCGCCGACTGACATGGTGACGATGTTGCCTGGCACGGTTGATATCCCTTCCGTCGCCAGTTCATTCCCCACCTGGGGGCGCCGGACCGGACCGGTCGCCTCATCGCCGCTCTCGGTAAGCTTCTTTGCGACGCGTCGACCAACGCCTCCGCCGATTCCGACCACAAAGACCTTCATTTCCATCTCTCCTTTTGCAAGTAGTGACGGCGGCACTCATCGCGGAGCACCGCCTGTTCATGGGGCTCAGATGTCCGGGTGCAGATCCCGAACAAGGCTCACGCCTTCCAAAAGCGAAGCCACGTGCAGGATCGTGGACTCCGCCTGCCATGCTCCGACGATTTGCACGTTGATCGGCAGCCCTTCCTGGCTCGTCCCGAACCGCATCGCGAGTCCGGGCAGCCCGGTGACGTTGAGGGGCACGGTCGCGCCTTGGAGATAGGTTGCGTCTACGGTCTGGCCGTCGATGTTGAACTCCTCCACCCCATGCTTGTGCGCCGGGATCGGCAGCACGTGGGTGATCAGGGCATCGTAGCGGGTGAAGTAGTCGGCATAGCCATCACGCAGCCGCTCGGCCGCCTGTTCAGCTTCGATGTAGTCCTTCATCGACGTGTCGGGCAGCGACAGCATGGTCCTGGCCATCTTGTACATCTCGCCCTCATGGCCAGCCATTGCCTCTTGAAACGCTGGCTTCATCTCCATGACGTGCAGACGGTTGAACACATCAAGGGCGAAGTCGCGCTCCAATGCTGGGATGCCAACGTGCTCGACGAGGACGCCGAGGCCCTTCAGCGCCTCTGCCGCAGCCTTGACGGTCGCTGCGACTTCGGGATCGACAGGCCCGAAGCCGGGGCCGACCATCCAGCCCACTCGGAGCTGGCCAACTGTCCGCTGTCCAACGCCCGAATCGCTTCGGGCGGTGCTGGTTGCGAATGCATCCTGGCCGTCCGGCCCGGCGAGTTGCGAGAAGGCAAGGGCGACGTCTCGGACCGAACGTGCCATCGGCCCGACATGCCAAAAACGGCGTGGTGCACGGGGCCAGATGCCCGTCATGGGCACGCGGCCGTGCGTTGCCTTCATCGAGGTGATCCCGGTCTGCGCGGCCGGACCCCGGACGGAGATCGCAAGGTCCGTGCCGAGGCCGAGCGGTGACATGCCCGCTGCGATGGCCGCCGACTCCCCACCGCTCGATCCACCCGGAGTACGGCTCATGTCCCAAGGGTTGTTCGAGCGCCCGGAGAGCAGGTTGTCGCTCTCGATCCAGTAGGAGAACTCGGGAAGGTTGGTCTTCGCCAGGAGGATGCCGCCGGCGTTCTTCATGCGGGCGACGCTGGTGGCGTCCTGGTCGGGCACCCGTCCCCGGAAGATCGGCGAGCCCCGCTGCGTCAGCACCCACGCGGTATCGATCGAGTCCTTCACGGTGAAGGGGACGCCGTGCAGCGGACCGAGCTTGCCGCCGGCCATGACGGCCACCTCCGCGGCCCTGGCCGCGTCGAGAGCGCCTTCCGCGACCGTGACGATCGCGTTGATCTTCGGGTTGACGGCCCCGATGCGATCGAGGTGCGCTTGCATGACCTCAACGGGCGAAATCTCCCGGGTGCGGATGAGCTCCGCGATCTTTGTTGCGTCGAGACGAGTGATCTGATGTGCCATACGAATTTCCCTGCCTGTCACTTGATAGGCAGGCTGTAGGGCTTCCAAAGGCTGACGTCAACGTCTATCTGTCACTTGGTAGGCAAATGAGAGAAAGGCAGACGATGGCATCAAACGTGAGGGAAGACATTCTGGCCGCTGCGAAGCGCGCGGCGCAAGCGCATGGCTACGGTGGCCTAAACTTCCGGGAGCTCGCGGCCGAGGTTGGCATCAAGGGTGCGAGCATCCACTACCACTTCCCGACGAAGGCCGACCTTGGTGCGGCCGTTGCCAAGCGCTATTGGGAGGACTCTGAGACCGTTCTGAGGGCTTTGTGGAATGGGGGAGCGGACCCCGCCGGCGCCCTCCGGGAATATCCCAACACATTCCGCGTCTCGCTCGAGAACGGGAACCGCATCTGCCTGTGCAGCTTCATGTCTGCCGAGCACGACGATCTACCGGATCCGGTGAAGACAGAGGTGACCGCTTTCGCAGACGTCAATGTGGCATGGCTCGCTAAGGTTCTGTCAGCGACGACCGACACAGATCCCCCCGAGTGCCAACAACGTGCCTGCGCCATCTTCGCCGCCGTTGCCGGAGCTCAGCTTATGGCGCGGAGCCGTTCGGACATCTCGGTCTTCGACGGACTGATTGAAAGCTACCGTAAGGCCGGACTACTTCCAGCTTAGAGGCGACGGTGAGACGCGGGCAGCGGACTAATTGGATCGCTGGTTCTGAGGAAGTGCGGAGTGCGCCACACACGATTGTCAGGCCGGGCTGGTGCGACTACAACTTCAGCAGCCCTCGATCAGGCAACCATAAAGGTAGAGGCCACCTCTCCGATCAGCGACCGCAACCAGCGATGAGCGGGATCATGGCGGTAGCGCACATGCCATGCCATCTCGACCGGGAAGGTCCCGAGGTCGACCGGCGCGGGGAGGACCTTCACCCGTGGATCGTGTGCCAGCCGTCGGCAGATCAAGTTGGGTAATGTCGCGCAGTAGTCCGTGACGGCGACCACCTCCGCGACCGAGAAGAAGTTGGTGACCGAGATCGCAATCTCACGCTTGAGCTGCTGCTGCGCCAATGCCTGGTATAAGCCCGCGCGCATGCGACCCGGCGGCACCACGTTGACGTGCTTCATCCGCTCGAACTGATCGCGAGTGATGCTGTCGCCGATGTGGGGATGGTCCGCTCGTACGATGCAGGCGAGTCCCTCATTCATCACGTGCTGCACGACGAGGTTGTCAGGCGGATCCACGATCCGCCCGAGCACCAATGCAGTGGTGCCGGAAATGACCCCGGTTTCGACGAGGTCGTTGCCGTATGGGGTCAGGCGCAGCTTGATGCCGGGTGCGACCTCATGGAGCTTCGCTACGACCGCAGGCACCAAGGCAAATTCCACATAGCCATTAGGGGCGATGGTCAGCACGCGCTCCGCCTTTGCCGGGTCGAAGTCCTGCTGGCCCAGCACGGCGTCATCAAGCTTTGCCAATGCCTCGGCGATAGCGGGTGCCAGTTCCAGTGCGATCGGCGTCGGCTGAATGCCGTAGCGCTCCCGCACGAAGAGCTGGTCCTGCAACATGATGCGCAGGCGGGCGAGCGCATTGGACAGGGCCGGCTGGGTCATGCCGACCCGTTCGGCGGCGCGTGTGACGCTACGCTCTTCCATGAGGGCAACGAAGATAGGCAACAGGTTTAGGTCGTACCGCATGGTTATGTCGGTATCAGAATATCTATAATCCGAGAAATGAATTTCTCAAATATCTCCGTCTGGATCATGTTGCTTCTGTCCCCAACGGGCATCGCAAATCGCAACGGAGATTCAGATGACCAAGGCAAAAGTTCTCGTACTCGGATCCAACGCCACGCAGATCGAGCTTCAGGGTGGTGGATCGGCCGCGATCGGCCAGTACCTCAATGAAACCGTCGTGCCTTCCATGGCGCTGATCGAGGCCGGCTACGAGGTCGTGCTTGCAACGCCCAACGGCACCAAGCCGCATATCGATGAGTTCTCCGACTCCGCGCGCCATTTCGGAGACGACGAGGCGGCCTATTCGCGGGGAAGGAACTTCTTTGATGAGGCTCCTTCAATGAACCAGGTGCGAACGCTGCGCTCGATCATCGAGGACGGCCTGAACGGCTATGCCGGTGTGTTCGTGCCGGGCGGCCATGCCCCGGTGGTCGACCTTATGCAGGATGCCGACATGGGAGCGATCCTGCGCCACTTCCACGACGCGGGAAAGCCGACGGCGCTGCTCTGCCATGGTCCGGTCGCGGTCGCCGCGGCCATGCCACGCGCCGCTGAGTTCCGCAAGGCGCTGGTCAACGGCGACACGACGAAAGCCGCCGACGTTGCCAAGGGTTGGCAGTATGCGGGGTATCGGATGACCGTGTTCTCCACAAGCGAGGAGAAGTGGGCCGAGGACAATCTATTCCACGCTCGCCTGCCCTTCTACATGCCCGACGCGCTGCGGCTGGCGGGCGCCGAGGTCACGACCGACCCGGTCGACTGGGCGCCGAACGTGGTGGTCGACCGCGAGCTGATCACTGGCCAGAACATGGGCTCCGATCACCTGATCGCCGCCAAGCTGATCGAGTCGCTCGACGCGTCGCTCGCCAACGCATGAGCACGCGCATGACCGGCGGGGCGCTTCGAGCGAGCCCCGCTGCGCCAACCTACCGGTTAAGGAACTACAACATGGCAAACAACCTGAAGACCGTTGCTATCTTCGTCGCACGGCCTGGCAAAGCCGCGGAGTTGCAAGCCTTGCTGAGCGGCATGATCGCACCGAGCCGGGCGGAGGCAGGCAACCTTCGCTACGATCTTTGGCAGGATCAGACTGACCCCTCCCGGTTCGTACTCGACGAACTCTACACTGATGGTGAGGCGGTCGCGGCACATCGCGCGACACCGCACTTCCAGGCTTACGCGTCGGTCATCAACGACCTCGCGGAGCGCACCGCCGTGACGCTAAATCCCGTCGCAGTCGCCTAATCCAAACCCCAAAAAAGGAGAACTATCATGGTCCGTAAGATGTCCGGGCTGCTCGCCCTTGCGATCGCCTCTGCGCCGATCCTGCCGGCGAAGGCCGCGGAAAAGCCCTTCTCAGTCGTTCTCGTTCACGGCGCCTTCGTCGACGCCTCGGGCTGGCGCGGGGTGTTCGACCGCCTGACCAAGGACGGCTACGAAGTCCTGGTCGTTCAGAACCCGACGATCACGCTCAAGGACGACGTGACCATCACGCAGCAGGCGATCGCCAAGGCCAAGCATCCGGTGATCCTGGTCGGCCACTCCTACGGCGGCTCGGTCATCACCGAAGCGGGCAACGATGCCAAGGTCCAGAGCCTGGTATATCTCGCTGCGTTCGCACCGGATGTCGGGGAGTCAGTAGCGAAGCTGGCTGAGGAGCCTGTCCCCGGCGAACCACAGGCACCTTTGCTGCCCCCGACGAATGGCTTCTTGATCGTCGATCCCGCCAAATTCTCAGCCGCGTTCGCAGCCGACGTCGACGCTCAGACGACCGCCTTCATGGCGGCGGCGCAGGTTCCCTGGGGCCTGAACGCGGTGGGCGGCATCATCACCAACGCCGCCTGGAAGTCGAAGCCCAGCTACTACATGGTTGCAACCGAGGACCACATGGTGCCGCCGACCGCGCAGCGCAGGATGGCCAAGCGGGCCAACGCGAAGACGCAGGAAATCAAAAGCAGTCACGCCGTGATGATGTCGCATCCGGACGAGGTTGCCGCCTTCATTGAAGGCGCTGACGGGTCGACACGATAATTTAGGGACGATGCTCGGTGCCGTGATCAACAGCTCGATCTACGGCGCCGAGCTTCTACTCATTCGGAGAGAATCCATGCCCCGCGCCTGCCTGACTCTCGATTATTCCGACGCCCAGCGCATGATCAGCGCCGCCGAGACCGCGGCGGTCGCCCTGGGTGTGCCGTACTGTATCGCTGTAGTAGACGCTGGCGGTCATCTCCTTGCCTTCGCCCGCCAGGACGGCGCGCTGATCGGCTGCATTGACCTCGCCAATAACAAGGCGCGCACGGCTCGGCTGTTCGACAAACCAACTTTGGACCTCAATCGTTTGGCTCAGCCGGGAGCTGATCTCTACGGCATCCAACAAAGCAATGGTGGCAGTGTCATGCTGATCGGCGGAGGCCTGCCTGTTTTCCAAAATGGCGCCGTGATCGGAGCGATCGGTGCCAGCGCCGGCACGGTCGAGCCGGACATCCAAGTGGCGGAAGCCGCACTCGCGGCGCTGCCATTCTAGGCCCATTAGCTCTGAATGGACCTGGGGAAATGGGAAGAACTCGCCAAGGGGAGACGAGATGATTGACACTGCATCTGCGACGAATGTGGTCGAAACGATCCGGATCGCCGTCACGCCGGTCTTCCTGTTAACCGGGATCGGAGCGCTCCTCAGCGTAATGACAGGTCGGCTCTCCCGCATTATGGACCGAGCGCGTGAGCTCGAAAACAATCCCGATCCAGCTCTCCGCGATCAGCGCCCGGAGTTAAATCTCACCCGCACGAGAATGAAGCTGATCAAGGTTGCCGTGCTGCTCTCCGTTGTATCCGTGTTCGTGGTCTGTCTCGTAATTGCGCTCTTGTTCGTCTCAAGCTTGGTCGGTCTCCATATCGACGTCGCCGTCGCCCTGGCCTTCATTGCATCGATGCTGCTGTTGATGGCCGGGCTTCTCTGCTTCCTCTTAGAGGTCACCCTCGCGCTACGCTTGCTTGGCAATCCGGCAGATCCTCTTGCTGACAGCTGAAGGCCGTCCGCCATATCGAAGTGCAGTCTGGAACCTGCCGTCACGAAGGATCTCAGCACCTCGCACCGTAAGAGATGGGACGTCGCGCAGCGTTGTTTTCGCGACAATCGAAGCCCGGCTCCAAAGCTCCGGGGCGAGCACACGGTAGCGTCGTCCCTCCTGGATGGTCACATCGGATCCGGCCGCCATGCCTGCAACCATTCGACGGACACTGTTGCGCCGCCGCAGACGATGGCGAGAACGGAACGGTAGGGCGCGAGGGCTTCATGAGCGCCGTAGAGGGTCGCCAGCACCGCCCCACACGCCGGTTCAACCAGCACCCGGTGGTCGTCGAGGAGCCGCAGACTTGCGTCTACGGCAGTCTGGTCGTCAACGACGACGCTTATCACCGACCGGCTCCGCGTCAGCTCAAAGGCTCGTTCGCAGACTTTCCGGGCTCCGAGCGAGGTTGCCACGGTGGTGATGCGGGAGAGTTCGATCCGATGCCCCGCGGCCATTGATCCCGCCAGAGATGCCGCCCCCTCTGTCTCGACAGCGACAATAGGAACATGAGCAAGCCCGTTGCGATCGAGTCCCTCGGCGACGCCGCTCATGAGACCGCCCCCGCCCACCGCTACGATCACGCAATCGAAGCTGATCCCGAGGCGAGCAACCTCGTCTATCATCGTTGCGTGACCCGTCCACAGAAGCGGGTCGTCGAACGGGTGAATGAAGGCGGCGTCGCGATCTATGTCAGAAAGCGCCCGCTCATTTGCCTCCTGCCAGGACGCACCATGAACGACGACTTCAGCATCCTGATCGCGGATTAACGTCTTGGCAGTCTCGGTCGTCGTTTCCGGAACGAAGACGGAGACCGGGATTGACAACCTCCGGCCTGCATAAGCGACCGCGATCCCGGCGTTGCCTCCGGACGACGATACAAATCTGCGCTTCCCCAGCGCCGCATGGTGCTCGCAAGCAGCGCCGATACCTCGCAGCTTGAACGAGCCCGAGGGTTGAAGGGCATCCATCTTCAACCAGACGGTCCGCCCGAAAGCCGTCCCGAGCGGCCGAGATTCGAACAACGGAGTGTCGATGTGTAACGGCATAGCCAACTCGTATCGGGGAAGGATTGATGGGCAACGGTCGGATTGTCAGAGGCGTCAATTTTTGCTGGTGCGTGCCTGAACGTCTGGTTTGTGGCCTCAGTGATGTAGGGTACACCGTCTCTAACGCGTCGATTGCGGAAAGGCGGCTTCTGCGGTCTACGCCGCAAAGGCTGCCGGTCCGCTTTCGGCCAATATCTGTGTAGCGACTATGTCAGGATGTAGTCGACCGGTTCGACCTTTTGAGACTCGTTGAAGCTCGCAAGATTGCGCAGTGACTTCGTGTTGGATGAGCGCAAGTGGTCATGGAGTGCTTGCTTAGCGGCGTGGACGCGATTCTTTCGCAATCCCTCCACGACCGAAAGGTGTTCGTCGAGAAACGGGTCGATGAGTTCCGTGCGGCGCAGGGCAATCTGGATGTGCTTGGTGGAAACGAACAAGGCACGGCCTCGCTTCAACGCTTCAACGATCTCTGCGTTTGTAGAATAGCTTAGTAGCTTCACGTGGATGTCGTCCTCGAGTTCGTCAAGCGTCGCGATGCCGACCTCTGGGAACCGCCCGATGGCGGCCCTATGGCGTTCTACGATCTCGTCGACGAGCGCCATAGGGATCCGCGAGGCCGCGTTGCCGAGCGCCACGGGCTCGAGGATTGCCCGCAGCTCGTAGAGGGCCGCCATGCGATCGAGGTTGAGTGGTACGATCCACCAGTGGGACTTCTCGCCCTTGCGAACGATCCCGACGCCTTGGGCGCGCAGCAGGATGTTGCGCGCGGCGAGCCGGCTGATGTCATACTCGCGTGCCAGCGCCAACTCATTCACCCGGTACCCGCCGAACAGCGAGTGCAGGATGATGTTTCGCTCCACCGCGTAGTAGACGGCGTCGGCCGGGTCGACGTCCGGCAACAAGCCGTCACTGGATGTCGGCGCCAGCATCTCCTTTGTGATCGGGATGCGAGATGGCTCGGAGCCGCGGCCGACGACCAGGCCCCGTCCGGCGAAGCGACCGACGAGGCCCTCGCTCTCCAGCGTTGCCAGCGCCTGCCGAACGGGCGCGCGGCTCGATTTGAAGAGGTTCGCGAGATGGCTCTCGAGGATCACGGTCCCTGCGGGGATCCTCCCGCGGGCCATGCTCTCCCGGAGCGTCTCGGTCATGCTCGCGTAGGCTGGCTTGCGCTCGAACGCGACCAAGGTCTGCTCATCCGTTCTCAAAACATGTCGTCCCGGCCAAATTGGTAGAGGGTAGTCCGACGACTGTCACGACGCGTTGCAGCATGTGGTTCCTCGTCTGCTCAGGTGACCGCGCCGAGCTGCCACGGCACGAATTCGTTGTCCCCGTAGTCGTAGGTTTCGCTCATCGTCTTTTCACCGGAGGCCACTGCGATCAGCTTCTCGAAGATCCGGTGACCGGCCGCGTCGATTGTGTCGTCGCCGGTGACGATGCCGCCCGTGTTGATGTCCATGTCCTCGTCCATGTGCTCGAACATCGCGGTGTTTGTCGCGACCTTGATGCAAGGCGCGGGCTTGAAGCCGGAGACCGAGCCGCGGCCCGTGGTGAAGACGATCATATTGCAGCCGCCCGCCACCTGGCCGGTCACCGCGACCGGGTCGTAGCCGGGCGTGTCCATGAAGACGAAGCCCGTCTTGTCGATGATCTCCGCATATTCGTAGACGGCCTCCAGCGGCATGGAGCCGCCCTTGGCCACGGCACCCAGCGACTTCTCGAGGATCGTCGTCAGGCCTCCCGCCTTGTTTCCGTGCGACGGGTTGTTGTTGAGCTCCGCGCCGTGGCGCTCGGTATAGCCCTGCCACCAGTCGATCCGGTCCATCAGCTTCTGCGCGACCGCCGGCGAGGTCGCCCGGCGCGTCAGCAGGTGCTCGGCACCGTAGATCTCCGGGGTCTCAGATAGGACTGCCGTGCCGCCATGCTGCACGAGAAGGTCCGAAGCGAGGCCCAGTGCTGGGTTTGCCGAAATGCCAGAATAGCCATCCGAGCCGCCGCACTGGAGAGCTAGCTTCAGGCCGGACAGCGGCTGCTCGATCCGCTGCATCGCGTTGATGGCCGGAAGCATCTCGTCGATGATCGCAGAGGCCGCCTTAACGGTCTTGCGGGTGCCGCCGAGATTCTGGATCGTCATCGTGCGCAGGAACGGCCCTTCCTCGAGGCCGTACTTCTCGGTGATGAAGCTGATCTGGTTCGTCTCGCAGCCGAGACCGATCATCAGGATGCCGGCGAAGTTCGGGTTGCGTGCGTAGCCGCTCAGCGTCCGGATCAGGTATTGGTAGCCCTCGGTCTTCATGCTGATGGCACAACCGGTACCATGGGTCAGCGCCACGATGCCGTCCACGTTCGGGAAGCCTGCAAGCCCACCGCCGCGGTTGTAATGGTCAGCGATCGCCTTCGACACCGTCGCCGAGCAGTTCACCGACGAGATGATGCCGATGTAGTTCCGCGTGCCGACCTGGCCGTCCGTCCGCTTGTAACCCATGAAGGTCCGGCGCTCGGGCTCCGGCAGCAGAGGGGTCGGGTGGGAATCGACGGCGAACTGATGGACCACCGCGCTGTCGTGCATCGCCATGTTCTGGAGGTGGACATGCTCGCCCGGCGCGATGTCGCATGTCGCGAACCCGATCACCTGGCCGTACTTCACGATGTCGCTGCCCGAAGCGATCGGTCCCAGCGCCAGCTTGTGTCCGGCCGGGACATCGGTGGTGACGAAGACGTCCCCCGCAGTCTCACCTGCGGAGATGGCCGATCGCGCGACGGCGACGTTGTCCTTCAAGTTGAGGCGGATGGCAGGTAGCGAAGCTGTGATGGCAGACATCGGGCATCTCCTCGGGGGTCGCTTGGATGCGTTAAAATGGCTATTGCAAGCAATAGCCATCGATGTTAGCCATGGATTTGTCAAGTCGAATTGCTTTCCGGTGACAAGCCTTTGGGAGGAGGTTTCATGTTTCACAAAAAAGAAATGGGCTTTTAGGCGTCATCGCCAAGTCGCCGTGATGGGATCCCATCTACACCGTAGACTATAGCGACGTTGGATTGCATCCCGCGTAAGGAATCGCCTTGTCTTACGTTTTTGATTTCAGCTTTCTGCCCGAATATTACAGCGAATTGGCCAACGGCGTGTGGTTGACCATCTGGATGACGGTCATATCGATCGTCCCGGGCTTCGCTCTCGGCACCGCCTGCGCGGTCGGTCGGCTCTACGGGCCCAAGTGGGTCCAGCGCATCGTCACCGTATACGTCGAGGGCATCCGCAACACGCCCCTCATCATCCAGGTCTTCTGGCTGTTCTTTGGCCTCGCCATCCTCGGTGCCCGCATCGGCCCGACGAACGCGGCGGTGGTTGCCCTGGTGATCAACGTCGGCGCCTACACCGCCGAGATCATGCGGGCGGGGTTCCAGAGCGTGCACGGCGGCCAGCTCGAGGCGGGCTCCTGCCTCGCGATGAGCCGCAGCCAGCTCTTCTGGAACATCCAGCTTCCACAGGCCGCCGAGCGCGTCTACCCGGCCCTCGTCAGCCAGTTCATCCTGATGATGCTCGCCACCTCGATCATGTCGCAGATCTCGGCCGAGGAACTGACGGGCGTCGCCTACCAGATCCAGTCCTTCACGTTCCGCGGCTTCGAGGTCTACCTCGTTATTGCAGTGCTCTACCTGATCATGGCGACCGCCCTGCGGTTCCTGCTGCATGGCGCGGCCAACCTGGCGTTCCCCCGGCTCCGCCGGCTCGGGACGCCGCTATGACCGCCTTCCAAGCCTTTGCCCGTCCCGCAACCTGCAAGGGGAACCTCCCATGTTCGGGCTGACGATCGACCAGATCCTCTACATCTTTCAAGGCGCCATCTGGACCATTGTCCTGTCGCTCCTCGGCTTCGTCGGCGGCACCGTCCTCGGCCTGCCGCTCGCCATGGCCCGCGCCGCGCGCAAGCGCTGGGTATCCCGCACCGCCAGCCTCTACGTACAGCTCATCCAGGGCATCCCGCTCCCGGTGATCATGTTCGTCGTCTACTTCGGCATGAGCATCTATGGCTACAACGTCTCGGCGCTGGTCGCCGCAGGCATGGCGATGACGCTCTACTCCAGCGCCTTTCTCGGCGAGATCTGGAAGGGCTGCCTCCAGTCGGTGCCGAAGACCCAGTGGGAGGCGGGCGAGTGCCTCGCGCTGACCTCGTACCAGCGCTTCGTCTTTGTCATCCTGCCGCAGGCACTGCGCATCGCGGTCCCGCCTACCGTCGGCTTCATGGTCCAGATCGTGAAGAATACTTCCTACTCGGTGGTGATCGGCTTCATCGACCTCACCTACTCGGCAAAGGTCATCAACAACTCGACGTTCAACCCGTTCGTCGTGTTCACCCTCGCCGCCCTCATCTATTTCGCGATCTGCTTCCCGATGTCGGTCTTCGCCCGGCGGTTCGAGCGTCGCCTTCATCGAGTCCCGGAGTGATGGATATGCAGACCCAGACCTCGAAAGACCCCCTCGTATCGGCAGGGACCCCGCTCGTCAGGTTCGACGAGGTCCGCAAGAGCTTCGGCGCGCTCGAGGTGCTGAAGGGCATCACGCTCGACATCACGGAAGGGCAGGTCGTCGCCCTGATCGGCAAGAGCGGGTCCGGCAAGAGTACGGCGCTCCGCTGCATAAACGGCCTCGAGAAGATCAACGCGGGCCAGCTCTCCGTCTGCGGGCGCGACCTGCTCGCCCGCAATTTCGACCTGAGGGACCTGCGCAAGGAGGTCGGCATCGTCTTCCAGAGCTACAACCTTTTCCCGCACCTGACCGTCGAGCAGAACGTCACGCTTGCGCCCAGGAAGGTGAACGGGCTGAAGGGCGCTGCCGTGAGCGAGCTTGCCGCGGAGGTGCTCGAGCAGGTCGGGCTTTCCGAGAAGGCGAAGAACTATCCGGAGCAGCTCTCGGGCGGCCAGCAGCAGCGCGTCGCGATCGCGCGGTCGCTGGCGATGCGGCCACGACTGATGCTTTTCGACGAAATCACCTCGGCGCTCGACCCGGAACTGACGGGCGAGGTGTTGCGGGTGATCGCCAAGCTCGCGGCGGGCGGCATGACCATGGTTCTGGTGACCCACGAGATGGCGTTCGCCGCCAAGGTCGCCGACCAGATCGTGTTCATGCACGAGGGTCGTGTTTGGGAGAAGGGCAACGGCGACATGCTGGCCGACCCTACGACGCCGGAGCTTCGGCAGTTCGTCGGCAACGGCCTGTGACAAATTCCGCGTCCATTTCGGGCGCGGCAAATTGAGAGGAAACACCATGCGCAAGTCATCACTTCTGGCGGGCGTCGCGCTTGCGGCCAGCCTCGTCGCCTCGATGGGCAGCGCCCTTGCGGACACGCTTTCCGACATCAAGGAGCGCGGCAAGATCATCGTGGCCGTCGACGTCAGCCATCCTCCCTACGGCATGTTGGACGGCTCCGCCAAGGAGACCGGCTCGGACGTGGAGACCGCCAAGCTGCTCGCCGAGGACCTAGGGGTCCAGCTCGAAATCGTCCCCGTGTCCGGCGCGAACCGCGTGCCGTTCCTGATCTCGAACCGGGCCGACGTCGTGATAGCCTCGTTCTCTGTCACCGAGGAGCGTAAGAAGGTCATCGACTACTCCAAGCCCTACGGCGTCATCCCCGTCGTCATCTCCGGCCCAAAGGACACCAACATCAAGGCCGCTGCCGACCTCGCTGGGACTGAAGTTGCCGTCGCGCGCGGCACCACCGCCGACATAGAGCTGACCAAGCTGATCAAAACCAGCGGCAGCGACGCGAGCATCGTCCGCTATGAGGACGAGTCGACCACCAACACGGCGATGGCCACTGGCCAGCAGAAGATCTTCGCAGCCGCGCTCTCCACCGCCCAGGCGGTTGCCGACCAGAGCCCCGGCCTCGGTCTTGAGATTAAGATGGAGCTGAACAATTACCCGATGGCCATGGGCCTCCGGAAGGGCGACGCAGCCTTCCAGGCAACGCTCGACGGTTTCGTGGACACCAACCTCAAGAATGGCAAGCTGAACACGATCTACAAGAAGTACTTCGGGCAGGACCTACCCGCAGAGATGACCACCAAATAGCAGAGCCTCAGCTTATTACAGGCGGCCGAGCGACCAATCTTGCGCGCGTATCACTCGCTAGTGGTTCGCGCGCTTTCCATTAGAATGCGTTTCCTGGAACGGCGGAGATTTGTTGTTCGTTGGGCATCAAAGCGGGCCGGCTTGGGTGGCGAACGGAACGGCAGCTGTCGGCGAAGGCGCACTCGAAGCAGACGGTCCGGTATCGGCCATAGTGGCGTCGGAAAATGTCCCTAGCTCTGCCGACTGGCGGCAGCGGGATCAGGTAACGTGATTAGGTCACATGCGAAATGGCGCCGCGCAGTCGCCCCAGAAGGGCGGAAGTAACTTTCGGGCCCGGCCCTTCTGGGGCTTCCCTCCAGGGCACGCCCGATCTGCCCGTTACGATCAGCGGGCCTTGAACCACGCCTCCACGAAGTCATTGGTGTAGGCGGCTTCGAGATCCGGCAGCGGCTTCGCCAGATCGCCGGAGGCCAGCAGGCTGTCGTGCCAGGCTTTCCAGGCAGCCGGATCATTCTCGCCGAGGAGCTTGCCTTCCGGCGGCGTCTGGCGAGCGATGATCGCCTCCGTCAAGGCTCGTGCGAAATCCGGGTCCTCGCCTTCCTGCGGATTGCCGGAAGTCGTGTGCCGCAGCACGGTTTCGATATTGGCTTTATCCATCGCAAAGATCGAACCGCGCGCCACAGCCCGGCCGAAGCCTTCGATGACCTGAGGGTTTGCGGCGATGAAAGGCGCTAGCGCCACGAACCCGTTGCCGAAGAAGGTGCGGAACTTGTCCGGGGTAATGTTCAGCATCGCCAGGCCCCGCTGGTTGAGGATCGCCCCGTCGCTGGTCGCCGCCGCATAAGCGTCGATATCGCCGCGGCTGAACCCGGCGACCGCCAGACCGCCATCGCCGACCACCAAGAACTCGTAGTCTGCGCCCTCCTTCAAGCCAGCGTCGGTCATGATGGTGCGCGCAAAGGCCGTCTCGGCGCCGTCCGCGGTACCGACCCCGATCACCTTGCCGCGCAGGTCATTGGGCGAGGCGATGCCCGAATCGGCCGCAACGAGCACGCCGAAGGCGCTTTGCGGATTGAGGTTGTAGAAGAACTGCACGTCGAGCCCGCCGGCACGCGCGTTGATGGTCGGCCCGGCCCCCGGTTGGCCGATCTCGGCTTGGCCTGCGGCCACCGCCTGGAGAACGGCAGCAGAGCCATTCACCGCCTGGATCGTGACCTCAAGTCCTTCATCTGCAAAATAGCCCTCGCCGATGGCGGTCCAGACCGGCGTGATGTTGATTGCTGAGGGATTGGCGAGCACCACGGTGATCTCGCGCGGTGCCGGCTTGTCCTGGGCTGCCGCGAAGCCCGTCGTTACGAGACCGGCCAGAGCCGCCGTGACGGTGACCATCAAATTTGTACGCATATGGTTTCCTCCGGTTTGTCTGTTGCCGCAGCCGTCCATTGCGAGGACGGCGTATCATTCCGTAGCCGCGGTTGCCGGCTCCGTTTCGCCCGGCACGGGCGCGCTGGTCTGTTCCTCGAGCTGTCTGAGGGTAAGCCTGTAGTGTGAGGTCAGACGCTCGGTGGCACGGGCAATATCTCCGTCGATCGTCGCCTCCATGATGGCGCGGTGCTCCTCGCGCGAGTCGCGGCGCGGATAGGAACCGGACATCGAGGCGAAGCGGTAACGCTCAGCATGGTCCATCATGTCGTGGCAGAAGCTGGTGATCCACGACGAGCCGCTGTTGCCGATCAGCGCATTGTGAAAGGCACGATGACGTTCCTCCCATGCAGAATTGTCGCCATCCTCACCGGCGAGGCGAACCGGCTCCCTGTCCAGCCGGTAGTGGGTTGTGATCAACTCGTTTTCCCAGGCCTGCGTGCGATTGAGGATCGACTGCTCAAGCGCCAGCGCCTCGATCCAGCAGCGCGACTGCACCAGTTCGCGGAATGCTTTGAGGGTCAGGGGCGGCACGAAGAAGCCGCGCTGGTCGCGGCGGTCGACCAGCCGCTCGGCAGAAAGCCGGTTCAGCGCTTCCCGGACCGGGTTGATGCCGGAATCGTAGCGCTGCGCCACCTGGTCGATCTGCAGCTTCTGTCCCGGCTTCATCGTGCCGTTGAGGATGTCGCGCCGCAGTTTCTGATAGACAAGCGTTGCCGATGTCGTCTTGTCGGAAGGCTTCTGAAGCGGCTGCTCGGATACCAGCAATATCATGACGCTCGTCTTTTCTCAGCGGTCCTCAGAGGCCGGGACCGCCTGCCACCGACGACTTATGCCAAAAGACGAAGCGGCGCTCGACCCATACGACGGTCCAAAACAGCGTCAACCCCAGCAGCGACAGGAAGACGATCAGGGAAAAGATGCGCGGCGTGTTGAGCTGCGATGCGGCGACGCGGATGAGCTCGCCGAAACCCTTGCCGCCGCCAAGGAATTCGCCGGTGATTGCGCCCGCCATGACGCCCACCGAGGCAATCTTCAACCCGGTGAAGATCTGCGGAAGGCCGGTCGGCAGCTTCATGCGGAACAGCGTCTGCCACCGGCTGGCCCCGAGCGTCTTGAAGAGCATGCGGGAATTGTCGTTGGCGACATGCAGCGCCGCGGCGGTGGCGACGACGATCGGAAAGGTGGCTATGAAGGCCGCCAGCGCCACCTTGGAGGAGATGCCAAACCCAAGCCAGGCGACGAAAAGCGGCGCGAAGGCGACCTTCGGCATAGTGTCGATGGCGACGAGGTAGGGCAGAACCACCCGCTCGCCAAAACTGGTCTCGCCGACCAGAAGCCCGAGCGAGAAGCCGATCGCCATGGCGATAATGAAGCCGTAGATGACCTCCTTGACGGTGATCCACAGCGCGCCGAGCATGTAGCCGCCCGACAACAGGTTGGTGCCGACAAAGATGATGTCCTCTGCCACCTCGATAGGAGACGGCAGAATGATCGGCGAGACCAACTCGAAGAGGTGGATGAGCTGCCATACACCGATGAAAGCCGCGAAGAGCAGCGCCATAGCGACGGGCCGGGGCACCTGGTCGATGACCGAGCCCCGCTCCGTCCAGACCGTGTCAGGCTCCGTCGCCTCGATGGCAGAATATTCGCTCATTGGGAGGCTCCTTCGTCGAGAAGCGACCGGATGCGGCGGACATAGGCAGCAAGCTGAGGATCGGTCAGCATGTCGAGAGTGCGGGGCCGCGGCAGGTCAATCGTGATGATCTCGACAAAGCGGCCTGGCCGCGGCGACATCACATAGACGACGTCCGACAAAATAACGGCCTCTGGGATCGAGTGGGTGACGAGAAAAGCGGTCGCGTTCTTTTCCAAGCAGATGCGCTGAAGCTCCATGTTCATGAAATCGCGCGACAACTCGTCGAGCGCACTAAATGGCTCGTCGAGCAGCAGCATGGAGGGCTCCGTCACCAGCATGCGGCAGATTGCGGCCCGCTGGGCCATGCCGCCCGACAGTTTGTCCGGATAGACGCTCTCGAATCCCGAAAGTCCGACGAGGTCAAGCAAGGAGCGGGCTTTGGCATGGCTGGCCTTGGCTGCCGCAGCGCCGTCCCGGATCTCGATCGGCAGGACGACGTTCTCAAGTGTGGTGCGCCAGGGAAACAGCGTCGCCTGCTGGAACATCATACCAATGTCACGCCGGGGCCCCATGACTGGCGTGCCGTTGAGCACGACGCGGCCGCTGGTCGGGGATACGAGACCTGCCATGATCTTGAGCAGCGTCGACTTACCGCAACCCGATGGCCCGATGATGGCGGAAAAGCTGCCGCGCTCCAGTGTCAGGTCGACCATGTCGATCGCGCGGATCGCACCCCGCCCGTAAGTCTTCGTGACGCGCGACAGCTCGTACACGACAGGGCGGCCGGCGTCGGCGACCACGCGATCAGTTACGCCGGCCGCCGCGTTCATTGCGCGTTCCAGCCGTCTACGAACTTGTTCGTGTAGGCGGCCTCGAGATCGGCCAGCGGAGCCTTCAGCGCTCCGGTCTCAACTTGTGCCTCGTGCCACAGCTTCCAGTGCTCAGGCGGTTGGAATCCGTAGCCCTTGCCGCGCATCTGCTCCTGTGGGTTGATCCGGGTCTGAGCCGCTTCCAGAAGCAGAGTCGCGAGAGCCGTATCCTCGCCTTCCTGCGGGTTGGCCGCCGCGGCATGGGCCAGCGTCTTTTCGTTGTTGGCGGGATCCAGACCGAAGCGTGTGCCCTTCACCAGAGCGCGGCCGAACCGTTCAATGACGCTCTCGTTCGCGTCCAGATAGGCCTGCGTGACCGCCCAGCCGTTGCCGAAATAGCTGAGGAAGCCGCCTGGCGTGATCTCGCGCAGGGGAATGCCGCGGGCCTGGATGATGGCAGCATCGCTGGCCGCAGCGGCATAGGCCGCCACTTCCTTGCCAAGGATCGCCGCCGCGGCCGTGCCGCCGTCGCCGATCGCCAGGAACTGGTAGCCGGTATTCTCCATCAGCCCGGAGGCGGCCATGATCGCACGGGTGAAGCCCACTTCGGCGCCGTCTGCCGTCCCGACGCCGATCGTCTGGTCCTTCAACTCGGCAGGATCTTTGACCGGCGATTCCTCGGGAACGACGAGGCCGAAGATCGAATTGGGATACTGGTTGTAGATGAAGACGATCTCCTCGCCGCGTTCGCGCGCCGCCAGAACCGGTCCGGGGCCGGGATTGCCGATCTGCGCCTGGCCGGAGGCGAGCGCCTGCAGGACCGAGGCGGAGCCGTTGACCGCTTCCACCGTGACGGTCAGGCCCTCCTCTTCGAAGTAGCCCTCGCCGATCGCGTTGTGCAGCGGGAAATTGTTCAGCGCCGAGGGGTTGGGGACAACGATGGTGAGGGCGACGGACTCCTGCGCCCATGGTGCGCCGCTGGACAGTGCCAGCGCGGCGAGGCCGGCCAGGATGCCGATGGGGGTCGATGACCTGCGATATGCCATGATTTTTCCTCCCTGATGAGCGCACCCCCGCTCTTGTCGGCGTATGTGCGAAAGGGAGGATAGCATCAGAAAAAACGTTTTCGGAAGTGACAACCTGTATTGCACCTGCGAGCACAATCGCGAAATGGCCGCAGAACAAGGCGAAGAAGAGCAAAAAAACTCCTATTCGCTCTTGTAAGACGGCGTTTTCGCCGACCGAAAGAGGGTCGACTTCGGCAGCGCAAAATGTTTTTTTATTGTCTACGCCAATTTTCATGTGCTTTCCTCTCGTCATTGAATGATGGGAGGAAGAGTCATGAGTCAGTACGTCGTCAATGCCCCTCAGATACCGGCGATCCCGGTGCAGGGGTCGGATGCCCAGTTTCCGGTGCGTCGGATCTACTGCGTCGGCCGCAACTATGTTGCCCACGTCAGGGAGATGGGCGGCAACGAGGAGCGCGACGCGCCGCTGTTCTTCCAGAAGCCGGCTGACTCCCTCGTTCTCGATGGCGGGGTCGTCCCCTACCCGACGATGACCAAGGATTTCCATTTCGAGGTCGAGTTGGTCCTGGCGTTGAAAGGCGGCGGGCTGAACATCCCGCAGGAGGAAGCGTTGGACCAGATCTACGGCTATGCCGTCGGGATCGACATGACGCGGCGCGACATTCAGGGCGGCGGACGCCCCTGGGAGATTGCCAAGTCCTTCGACCATTCCTTCCCCTGCGGCCCGATCGTGCCGGCGACGGAAGTGGGCCACATCCAGTCGGGCCGCATCGAGCTGACGGTGAACGGCGAGACCCGTCAGGAGTCGGATGTGGACCTGTTAATCTGGAAGATTCCGGAGATCATCACGAACCTGTCGACCTATTTCGAGCTGATGCCGGGGGACGTCATCATGACGGGGACCCCGCATGGTGTCGGGCCGGTCAAGCCGGGCGACCGTATCGAGGCACGCGTGGACAAGCTCCCCGCGCTTCACGTCACGATCGGCGAGACCCTCGTCTGATTAAAGGCGGCCGCGGCGCCGGGCTTTGGCGGCGGTGCGGCGGCCGACGGAGGCCGAGATCCCGGGAGCGAAGCAACGACGATGGGTTTTACGATCTATCCCCGCCGTGGCGGCATCGACCCGATCTGGATCGAGCGCTTCAAGGCGCTCCCGGTGTCCACCATCAGCGACTCGATGGAACGTCTGCACGGCATCGGAGAGCCGCTTCGCGCCATGCACGGCGGCGCCCGTATGGTGGGCAGCGCCTTCACGGTGAAGACACGGCCGGGCGACAACCTCATCGTCCACAAGGCGCTTGATCTCGCCGCGCCGGGCGACGTGGTGGTCGTCGACGCGGGCGGCGCGTTGGAGAACGCCATCGTCGGCGAGATGATGGCCGCCCATGCCGAGCAGCGCGGCCTTGCGGGCCTCGTCATTTACGGAGCGATCCGAGACAGCGCCGAGCTGAGGCGCGGGACCTTTCCTGTCTTCGCCATGGGCGTTACCCATCGCGGCCCGTACAAGAACGGTCCGGGCACGATCAACATGCCGATCGCTGTCGCGGGCCTGCCGATCTCACCAGGCGACCTTATCTGCGGCGACACGGACGGGCTGCTCGCCATCGCCCATGACGAGATCGAACCGATCCATGATCGCGCCGTTCGAAAACACCTGGCGGAGCAGCGGATGCTGGAAGCAATTCGTTCTGGCGCAGATGACCGGTCCTGGATTGACCAAGCACTGTATGAAGCCGGTTGCGAGTATCCAGGCGTCTGATTTCCAAAGCGTGGCCTGCTCCCGGCCTGACGGGAACGAGGTGCGGCGCCGGCTTGATGGTGCAGGTGCAGTGGTGCAAGCTCCCACGAATCGAGCGGTTCAATCTACATAACTGGCAGAATGCTGCAAAAGTGCTGGATGAATGCCCGCTCCATGCGTGAAGGGGATCGACGCTGCGACTGCAAAGCGAACTGGCGTCGACATACTATTCGCAAATCAAGCACCGTGCCTGCACGTGCCTCCACGTGGCTGGGAGGGAAACATCAGCTTCCGGCCCGTTCTGCCCGAAAGCTGCCGGTCCGCTTTCCTGAAGAGTTTCGGGCGCCGCGAGGCGTACGAAAGTCGCGGAAGAACGAACCCGCGGGATGCCTTTCGCTGGCCTATGGGTTTTTCGTCTGACGATGGTGCGGGAACGAGAGGCGTCGGCCGCCGGACGATACGGAATGCCGATCGCGCCCTTTTATCAAAGCCTGGGATCAAACATCTAGGCACAAAATAGGCCCTTACTTCGCGCGACGCGCCAGCAACTAAAGCCCATGAGAGCGATCGTAGGGGTTTTGACGCGGCGGAGCCCACCCTTCAGGCAGTCGCCTCGGCTTGTAGACCTCAACCTGCAATGGGTGACAAGTGGCGGCATCGGAGGAATGCTCGAACGAGCAGTCTCCCCCTGGGCAGGCCGACAAGCAGCCCAGTAGATCGACTTCCGCGAAGAACTCCAGATAATCTCCCCGCCTCACCGGGCTCGCCTTCATGAAGTACTGGCCTGTGTCCCGGGTGAAGCCGGTGCACATGAAAACGTTCAGGACGTCGTGAACATGACTTTCCGCCTTCTCCAACTCCATTCCGGTGCTGGCAGCGAGAGCCCGGGTAAGATTGGAGTGGCAGCAATGGTGGTATTGGCCTCCGTGGCTTAGCAGATTGTGTGTATAGGGATCACACCGCGTGCCGATGACGTCATGCACAGCGCCGCCGAACTCGTCAAAGCCGTACCAGTCGAGCGTATCATGCGTGATGGTGGCGAGTGGGCGCAGATAGGGGAAGTTGGAATAGAGTTGATCTCCACGGCCGACGTGCGTTCCATGTAAAGCGCGTGTCTTGCCGCTGTAGAAGCGCTCATCCAGATTGTGTAGATTAAACAGATTCAGATCGCCCACCTGAGGGCCTTCCGAACAAACGATCCGGCAGAAATGGGCTGCCGGCACCTTCCAAGCAGCGGCGTCCCTTGGAGGCACGACAATCGTCTCGATGAGGTCCAGATCGTGGCGAAGGGCCTGGTAAGACGAGAGATCCGGCCGCGGCAAGGTCTCGACCGAGTAGCAGATCGTCGGCTCGATTGCGCGGCGCGAAGCGGCATCGACGGGGGTAGAAGTTAAAGGAAGAGGCTTCAAAGGTTTCTCCTGAGGCATGGCCTCGACACGGTTCTTTTCAGCGGCGGAGACGACCAGCGGCCTTCGCTGATGGCGCCCTGGGACATCCCGTCCGGCGCCCTCGAGGCGAAGCAGCATGGTGGCAATGCCACGATCGACGATCTACGCCGCGGCGGCTCCGCCCCGCACCTGTGCGCCGCTATGTCTTCAATTCGGACTCGACGTCTGCTGAGACTACTTGTCAGCTGGGGACACCGGCAATACGCAGGAAGATGGGCGTGAGCCACGATAACGGAACTCCGATGATCCAGCGGAAGAAGTAGAGATCCATCCCCATCTGCCTCCCCAGCATTGGCAGCAGGATCACCACGCCGATCAGAATAAGGAAGCCGAAGCGCTCGAGCTTCGCATACTGACGGGCCAGCACAGCCGGCAGAAAGCTCATCAGGATCCGGCTACCGTCGAGCGGCGGCAGAGGGATCATGTTGAAGACGGCCAGAACCAGGTTCAGCAATATCGACTGGTAGAGCATCTGCAGTGCCCATGGGGCGACGGATACCGGCAGCAGCCCTCCTGCATGGATCAGCAAGGCCGACACCAGAGCCAGAACGATGTTGGTAAGCGGCCCCGCCACGGCGACCAGGGCCATGTCGCGACGTGGGTGCCGAAGCCGGCCGAAGGCGACAGGCACCGGCTTCGCCCAACCAAACAGGAAAGGCGCACCGGTGATGAAGAGGATGCCGGGCAGCAGTACCGTGCCAACGGGATCGATATGCCTCAGCGGGTTGAAGGTAACCCGCCCCAGCCGATAAGCGGTATGGTCCCCAAGACGCCATGCTGCGAAGGCGTGCGCAGCCTCGTGAAACGTGACCGCGATAAGGATCGGAAGGATCCAAGTGGAGGCCTTGTAGAATAGGTCGGTATCCAGAAGTCTTCCCCATGCTGCCTGCGTCAGCTCGCCCAGGGCCATGCGTATCGGCCTGAGCTCCGCGTGTCTACGATCAGCGGGATGACCACGCGGAGATGCGCGGGTGGCGGCGCCCGATTTGACCGGGCGCCACCAACTGTCAGGCAGCCTCAGAAGCCTTCTTTGCCCTGGTCCGCTTTGCGACGACAGGCGCCTGCTCGGCCCTTTTGCGGCCCAGTCCGAAGCTCAGCGCCATCTCGGAGCGCTTGGCGGCATAGGTCGCTGCAACCATCGGATAATCCGACGGCAGGCCCCACTTGCGGCGGTACTCCTCAGGCGTCATGCCCAACTGGGTCAGGTGCCGCCTCAACGACTTGAACTGTTTGCCGTCATCGAGACAGATGATGTAGTCTGGCGTGATCGACTTCTTGATCGGCACTGCAGGAACCAGTGGTGCCTCTATGACATCGGCAGGTCTCTCGCGTCCCAGTCCGGCCAGCGTCGCGTAGACGCTCGCGATCACGTCAGGGAGTTCTGACGCCGGGATCCGGTTGTTGGCGACATAAGCGGCTACCACCTCAGCTGTCAGCTCTGTCAAAGCAGAAGTATCCTGGTTCTCGATTTCCATCTTTTTCCTTCGAAATCACGGTTTGACTTCAGTTGCGAATGAGAGGCTACGTATCATTGACGTTGAATTTTTCAATCCGTCGTCGTACAAATATTTGCTGCTCCAAAATCGCGAAAATGTCCGCTTGTGTCACTAAACTTGTTAATCCAATTCCGGTCGACTGATTGGTCTGCCCCCTGAAAAGTGGTCCTCCCTGAAGTAGGCTTTTTAGCCTTTGGAGGATGCCAGGAATGCCGCAGAAGAAGCACCAACCTGAAGAGATCGTCGCCAAGCTGAGGCAGGTCGACGTGCTGTTGTCGCAGGGCCGATCGGTGTCGGAGGCGATCCGCACGATCAGTGTGACGCCGTTCACCTACTATCGATGGCGCAAGGAGTTTGGCGGGCTGAAGTCCGACCAGGTGAAGCGACTGAAGGAACTGGAGAAGGAGAACGAGCGGCTGCGCAAGGCGGTCTCCGATCTCACCCTCGAGAAGCTGATCCTGAAGGAAGCAGCCTCGGGAAACTGGTGAGCCCCGCCCGCCGTCGCCAATGCATCGACCACGCCGTGATGAAGTTCGGCGTGTCGGAGCGGTTGGCGTGCCGGGTTCTGGGGCAGCATCGGTCGACACAGCGCAAGGTGCCGAGGGGCCGTCTCGACGACGCAGCACTGACAGCGGACATCGTTGAGCTTGCCACCCGGTATGGCCGCTACGGATACCGACGGATCACGGCACTGCTGCAAGAGGCGGGCTGGCTGGTCAACCGGAAGCGCGTCGAGCGGATCTGGCGTCAGGAAGGCCTCAAGGTGCCGTTGCGTCAGCCAAAGCGAGGCCGGCTTTGGCTGAATGACGGTTCGTGCATCCGGCTGCGACCGCAATATCCCAACCATGTCTGGTCCTATGACTTCGTCGAGGATCGCACCCACAATGGCCGGAAGTTCCGAATGCTGAATGTCATCGACGAGTTTACCCGGGAATGCATCGCGATCCGGATCGACCGGAAGCTCAAGTCCACGGACGTCATTGACGTCCTGTCCGACCTCTTCATCCTGCGCGGTGTGCCCGGGCATGTTCGGTCGGACAACGGACCGGAGTTCGTCGCGAAAGCGGTGCGGGAATGGATCACAGCGGTCGGCGCCAAGACCGCCTTCATTGAGCCGGGCAGCCCCTGGGAGAATGGCTACTGCGAGAGCTTTAACGCCAGGCTCCGCGACGAGCTTCTGAACGGCGAACTGTTCTACAGCCTGGCCGAGGCGCGGATCATCATCGAGGGCTGGAGGCAGCACTACAATACCCGGCGCCCGCACTCCTCGCTCGGCTACCGCCCGCCCGCACCCAACGCCGTGCTGTGGCCGGCTGCGCCGACCCAACCCGCTGCGCCGGCCACCTCAAACGTGGCCGGCAAGCCCACAATGCATTAGATTTGAACCGGACCACCTAATGGGGGCAGGCCATGATGATCGACCAATGATAAATTTCCTTTCCGTGCCAGATCATTACAGGACCATGACTGCCCAGCTCTTCCTGAATGGCGCCAGGGTTACGTCTGGCCTCCGCGTCGCTCCTGGAGGAACACGCCATATACAGGGAAACTAGACATCCGCCGACGGAGGGTTCCAGACGTGGAATGTCGGTGGAGCGCCATCATCAAATCGCCCGACTCAATTCGTGCGGCCAAGAGGTTGTCCAGGCCGAATCGAGCACACATTGCGTCGGCGGGAAGGCCCCCAAGGGGTGGACAGGCCAAGCTGAAGCCGGCGACACTGCGTTGCTCGATCCTGCCATTTTCTGTCCCCGTGGCGCACAGGTCGAGTTCCTGTCATCCCGTCCCTTCGCGCGGTCCTGGCGCGGGGGAGTTGCAGGACTGAGGCGACGAAAGGATCGAACTTCGCGGCGGCCGTTGGCGTTGCCCGCAAAGCTGCGGCGAAGGCCGCAATCCGAACCGACAATCCAGCGAGAGAGTCCGAAATGAAATACGCCCCCTTCGGCAATTGCGGCATGATGGTCTCGCCCTTCGTGCTCGGCACCGTCACCTTCGGCGGTACCCACGGCTTCGAAAAGACCGGCAATGTCGGCGTCGAGGAGGCGAAGCGCTTCATCGCCATCGCCCGCGACGCCGGCGTCAATGCCGTCGACACCGCCAACATCTATTCGAAGGGCGATTCTGAAAAGGTCGTCGGCGAGGCGGTGAAGGGCCGGCGGAACGACCTTCTGATCTTCTCGAAAGTTCGCACCACCATGGGCGAAGGGCCGAACATGGCCGGCGCATCCCGCGCCCACATCATGGGCCAGATCGACGAGAGCCTGAAGCGGCTCCAGACCGACTGGATCGACCACTACTGGATCCACCAGCNCTGGGGCGTCTCCAACTATGGCGGCTGGCAGGTGGCCAAGACCGTGCTGACGGCGAAGATGCTCGGCGCGACGCCGCCGGTCGCCCACCAGCTCAACTACACGCCCGAGGCCCGCGAGGCCGAATACGAGATCATCCCGGCCGGCCGCGATCTTGGGGTTGCGACGCAGGTCTGGAGCCCGCTCGGGGAGCGGTATCCTCACCGGCAAGATCGACCGCAACAACGGCCCGCAGCCGGGCACCCGCCAGGGCAACGACTGGCCGGAGCCGCACATAGTTGACACCGAGCGGCTCTACCGGGTGATCGACGTGCTCAAGGAAGTCTCCGCTGAGGTCGGCCGCAGCGTACCGCAGGTGGTGCTCGCCTGGCTGCGCGAGCGCCCTGGCGTCCACTCGATCGCACTCGGCGCGCGCAGCGAAGAGCATCCGCGCGACAATCTCGGCTCGATCGAGCTGACGCTTTCGGAGGAACAGGCAAAGCGCATCGAGAGGGCCGGAAGGCCGCCGGCGATCGTGCCGCTCTGGCACCGGGCGATGAACGGCATGGACCGGGTGAGCAAGGCCGAGCGGGAGTATCTGGAGGGGTATCGGGAGACGATGGGGCTGTTGGGGTGAAGGCAGCGGCGCTTTCGTGTTGTTGAGATCGATCTCACGCTGGCATCCGGGCCGGTTAGCGCCGCGCCGGAAGTGAGTGCCGAGTTCACTACGCGCCCTTTGTCGCCATTCGGAGTACGTCGATTTTCTCCAGAAACCGCCATTCATTTAATCTAAGAAGCCTGCCCAAAAATCGGTTGAGTAATTGGGCGAGTGTCAACGCCGTAGAGATTTTGGGCCGTTGCGGCGGAGTAAAAGCAGGCCAGGCGGAACGTGAGAATGTTCTGCGGATCAAGAGTCTGTGATTTCGTCGGTCTGGGCATCCACGGTTCCGGCAGTGGCTTGATTTTTACTCCGTCCGTCCGTGCTGCGACGCGGCGTCGTCCGGCGGATTGGTTGAGACGATAACTGTCGCCGTTCATCCTCCGAATGTGGTGCGTCTGCCGATCGAGCAGCCCGCCTTTTTAACCGCGCGAGCCGGGCGCTAACTGGACCACCAAGAACGGCAAGTCGGTCTTCGGCCACAAGATCCATATTGGCGTCGACGAAGGATCGCACCTCATCCGCCGGATCGCCGTTACCTCGGCACGGACTACTGTCGCTGAAATGGGCGACGCGCTGATCTCCCGCGACGAGGCGGCGGTCTATCGCGATCGCGCCTACCATGGCAACGCGCGACGGCCCGGATTCAAGGAATGCGGCGTCAAGGACCGCATCATGCACCGCCACACCGAGCACATGCCGGTGCTGCCGCCTTGGCTGAAGGCACGCAACCCTCTCATCTCAAGGCACCGCGCTCCGGTCGAGAGCGTCTTCAACGCGATGAAGCGCATTTATGGATAGGGCCGGATCTGATGTCATTCGCTTGTCGCCAACGCCGCCGACTTCCTAGCGTTCGCCACAGTCCTCAACCTTCGCCGCGCCGCAAACGTCCTCACCCGGAAGCCACGACCCACGCTCTGTGCCAACCCAAGCGGCGAACAACCTGAGCAACTCGAAAGACAACTCGTCAAAGCTAGAATATTGCCCACAATAACCGGTGAGACCTTTCGCAGAGAAATCCCACGGGTGGGGAGATTAGCAGCTTGAACGACACTGCCTAGTCTCCCTCCGCGCGGGAGAGGTGCCCGGCCGGGCAGAGGAGGCAACAAAGGAAATAGCGAGAGTTTTTGCGCTTTACCTCGCTCGCCTAAGTCCCGCGCCGCCGACTATTTTAATAGATCAGCATATCCCGGGAACCTTCAATACCGCCTGGGATGCACGCGCGGTCTCATCGTCGTCACCGATCCCGATTGTGGCCGATCTGGAGGTTCTGCCCGGCCGAACCGGGAAGCGCCGGAGTGCGGTCGATGCGGGTGAGTTCAGCAAAGACGTCGTCGGAGGAGGCGCGGTTGCCGCCGATGCCGGCTTCGAGAAGGGCGCGGTCGAGGTCGCTTCCCGATTCCAGCGCCTGCATTTCGGCGCCGGCCTGGATGCGGCCGGCCGTCATCTCCTGGCGCTTCTTCACCCGCTCGAGTGATTCCATCGCGCTGCCGAGGCGTGAATTGACGCCGGCATGGCTGGACGCGATGGCGGACTGGGCCTTCAGCAACGACTCGTTGGCCTTCACGCCGTCGACCTCGCGCCGCATCGTCTGGATGCGCGTCTCTGTGTCCTGGACGGCGCGGATCATTTGGCCCTGCTGTGCCTGCAGACGGTCGTGCTCGGCCTGATCGCGGCCGATTTCGGCGCGGGCAGCGGAAATGCGGTCGGCAAGACCCCGCGCCAGATCCTCGCGGCCGGCCGACATCGCGGCGCGGGCGCTGTCCATGTCCTTGGCTTCCTTGGCCTTCGCCTCCTCGATCCGGCGGGCCAGCACCTTCGTCGTCGCCATAATGCCGGCAAGGTCGGAGCGCGCGCGCCGGAGCGCCGTATCGGCGTCGCGAATCTCCTGGTCCAGGATGCGCAGCGCCTGCGTGTCGGCAGCGCTCTCGGCCACCTCATTGACGCCACCGCGGACGGCGGAAAACAGTTTGCCCCAGACGCTCATGCCGCGATCTCCCCGTTCTTCCATTCCTCGATGAGATGTGCCGCGTCCTCCGCATTGGAGACGAGCACGGCGACTTCCTCGATCACGACCTCGGCCGAGGACTGGGCCGATAGAGAACCGAAGAGCTCGTACCACTCCTCGCCGTTGATGATCGAGATGCCGAAGGTCGAAAGCGGGACCAGCTTGTGCGTCTTGAGGATCAGTCGCTCGAACGCCTCGCGGTTCGGGACGGACGAAGCGGGCGCCAGCATGACGCTCGCCATCACCTGATCGCCGCCAGCGGTGACGAAGACGTCGAGAAAGCCCTTCTCCTTGATCGTGACGCACAGTACGTCGCCTTCCGGCGGAATCGTCACGTCGAGATCGCCGAGCGCTGCGGGGTCGGAGGCGAAGAGCTCCGTCAATGTATTGAGGTTCCAGACTGTCAAGCGATCAACTCCCCCTGTGTTTCGACGCGCCCACCTTCAAAAGGTCCCGGCGCGCGATATCTAGTAGCGGACGGTTACAGAACCAAGGCGGGAAACATGATCGGACGGCTCTTCGGCTGGGGATCGGGTTCGAAAGGCGAGGCAGCAGGCGCGCTGGCGCCCGAGCGCGGCCCGCTCGGCGTCGTGCTGGGCGGCGGGATCGAGATCGACACGTTGGGGCTGCAGGCCGACACCGCGGGGTCGTCGCCAGCGATGCCGGTGCCGGCGGGCGGCATGATGATCGTTGCGGCCTATGGCGAGGCGCGTCTCGACGCCACCACCGTCCTGTCGCGCTACTACGACGACGGCGACACGATTCTGCAGGTAATGTCGGCATCGGCCCGCCCCGGCGAGGAGATCTTTGACGTCAGCCTCTATCGGCCCTGGGACAGCGTCGTGCCCGCGAACGCCGCCGAATGGGCGGAATGGCGCGGGCCTCGCGGCATGATCGGCCAGCCGCGCTACGACGCCGACGGCATCATGTTCGACCGTTTCTGGGGCGAGGGAAACGGACGGGCCGGCCTCGTGGAATTCGTCGAGGAGATCGACGACGGGCGGGTCCGGCGCTCCATCCACCAATCGTGCATGCTCTATGCACGCATGCTCGGCACACGACAGGAGATGTTGCTCATCAATATAGAGCGCGACCTCGCCGACCGCGACGCACGGCAGGGGGCGTCGATCGAATTCATCCTCGGCTACGGCCTTCTGCCCGGCGACATCCGCCGGCTCTGACGACCAGCCGGCACCTTTTAAGGGGTGGCGCCGGGCTCCAATTTCTTCCGCTGGCGGCGCCGGCTTCTCATTTCTTCCGCCGGCGCTGCCGGCTTCGTTCGGAGTTCGCCCATCATGTTCGGATATGTTGCCGGCCTGCCGGCTTTCCTGGCCTACTTCGCGACGGGTCTTGCCGCGCTCGCGCTCTTTGCCGTCGCCTACTCCGCCGCGACCCCGCATCACGAGCTGCGTCTCATCCGGACCGGCAATGCTGCGGCCGTCGTCGCCTTTCTGGGCGCGATCCTTGGCTTCTCGCTACCGCTCGCGTCGGCTGCGGCCAATTCCGTCAGCATCATCGACTTCCTGATCTGGGCCGTCGTCGGCGGTCTTGTCCAGGGCGTCGCGTTCCTCCTCGCTTCGCTCACCATGTCCGGCCTCCCCGCGCGCATCACGGCAGGCGAGATGGCGGGCGGCACTTGGGCGGCAGGTATTGCGGTTGCAGTCGGCATGCTAAACGCCGCCTGCATGACCTATTGAGGAGGCCTTGCATGACCAGACGCTTCACCGGGCGCCGGCCGCCCATCCTGGTTCTCGGCACAATCGCCGTGAGCGGGCTGGCGCTCTCCTCCTGCGGCGAGACACCGCCTGCCGAAATCGTATACAATTCTGCGGCACAATGCATTGAGGCCGGCGTCGACAGCGACATCTGCAACGCCGAGTACCAGCAGGCGCTGCAGCAGCATGTCCAGAACGCGCCGAAGTTCAACGCGATGGCCGTCTGCGAAGCCGAATACGGCGAGGGCCGCTGCATGGAGGCGGCCGCGCAGGGCAGCACGGGAACCGGGACCGGCGGCTTCTTCGTCCCCTTCATGACCGGCTATCTCGTCTCCTCGGCGATCTCGAACCTCACGAACTACGGCGCCTACCGGAACTACCGGCGCGACACCGGCTATAATTCCGCGCCGATCTATACCGGGCGCGGCGGGCAGACCTACCGTAGCGATCCGCCGGCGATCGGCCAGCCGCCGCAGCCGAGGCCCTACAACGTCAACACGCGGACGGTGTCGCGGCAGGGTTTCGGCGGGCTGTCGTCGAACCGCGGCTTCTCCTTCGGCGGCTGAGGATGCGCCGGGTCGCGATCCCCGAGCGCGAAGGCTGGCGGGAAAAGGCGGAGGCCGTGGGTTTCGGCTTCCACGAGATGTATGGCGAGCCCTATTGGCTCGACGACGTCGCCTACCTCTTCACCATGGAGGAGATCGAAACGCATATCGAGGCGCCGAGCGAGGAGCTTCACGCGCTGTGCATGGACCTCGTCGGCGATGTCGTCGCCACCGAGCGGGACCTCGAGCGCCTTGCCATCCCGCCGGAGCTGTTCGACGCCGTGCGGTCATCCTTCGAGAGCCGGCAGCGCCATCTCTACGGCCGCTTCGACCTCGCCTATACCGGGACAGGCCCGGCAAAGCTGCTGGAATACAACGCCGACACGCCGACCGGTGTCTTCGAAAGCGCCTACTTCCAGTACAACTGGCTGACCGACCAGATCGCGCTCGGCCGCTTGCCCGGCAGCGCCGACCAGTTCAATCTATTGCAGGAAAGCCTGATCGAGACCTTCGCGACATTCCCGAAAGGGCCGATCTTCCATTTCGCCGTGGTGACGGAAAACGAGGAGGACCGCGGCACCGTCGCCTATCTCATGGACTGCGCGATCCAGGCCGGGCACGCGACAGAGCTGATCGATATCTCCGACATCGGCATCGACCCCGTCGGCCGCTTCACCGACCCCGCCGATCGCGTCATCGACCGCTGCTTCAAGCTCTACCCATGGGAGGACATGCTGCGCGAGCCTTTCGCCAAGCACCTCTCGATGTCGGGAACCGAATTCGTTGAGCCAGCCTGGAAGGCGGTCCTCTCGAACAAGGGCATCCTGCCGCTCCTCTGGGAGCGGCATCGGGGTCATCCGAACCTGTTGCCTGCCTTCTTCTCGGACGACCCCCGCGCCTCGAACCTTGTCGCCGCCGTACGCAAGCCGCTGCATTCGCGCGAGGGCGAGAACATCGCCATCACCGAAGGAGGCGCGGAAACCGACCGCACCGACGGCGACTACGGCGACGGCCCGACCATCCTGCAGGAGCTGACACCGCTCTTCGAAGCGGAAGGGCAATACGCCGTGCTAGGCCCTTGGATCGTCGGTGACAAGGCGGCAGGCCTCGGCATCCGCGAGGACCGCTCGCGCATCACCCGCAACCTCTCCCGATTCGTGCCACACGCCATCCTCGACGAGGCGGACTATGCTGCGTTCGAGTGATGCTTTGAAGTGCAACCATGTCTGGTCCTATGACTTCGTCGAAGATCGCACCCACAACGGCCGGAAGTTCCGAATGCTGAATGTCATCGACTAGGTCACCCGGGAATGCATTGCGATCCGGATTGACCGGAAGCTGAAGTCCACGGATGTCATCGACGTCCTGTCCGACCTCTTCATCCTGCGCGGTGTGCCTGGGCATGTTCGGTCGGACAACGGCCCGGAGTTTGTCGCGAAAGCGGTGCGGGAATGGAGCACAGCGGTCGGCGCCAAGACCGCCAGCGTCAGGTCGAGGCGCGGCGCATGCGCTCGGGCGTCGCGCGCTTCGGCACGTCCTCCAGGGCGATGTGGGTGGTGACGTGGCTGACGCGGAAATCCCCGTGCGCCAGTATCATCACGCTGTCGCGCGCGCCCGTCAGCTTGGCCAGGAGTTCCGTGTGGCCGGCGAAATGATGCCCGGCGACACAACCACCATTTCGAAATCCGGGGATTTGTAAATCCAAACTTCCTCTCCGCCCTGTTTTTTCCTTCCAGCAAATTTTTTCACCTAACTAAAGCGACGCCCGCCAGGGATTTCGCTTCGCAAACGCCATGCTCCAATACCTCAGCAAGTTCCATCGTCAGCGGGCTCTCGTCAAAAGCACCAAGGCTCTTCTGTATAGCGACGAGCCACATAAGCGCGTCGCCGCACTTCGAGATCTGGCCATATATAACTGGCTCACCTGACTGGTATAGCTTCGGCGTAAGCCCATAATGGGCACGGGCGCCCGGCTTGTTCAACGTCAGCGCCGACCACAACGCAATGTATGCTAGAATTCAGCGACTGCTTGCTTGAATGACGCGACGGCGCTGAGGCCGCATATGCGGGTTCTGACTGCAGCGCGTTCAAAGGGGAGACAGGCCAGTAAAAATAGGCTTCATTCCTCTTTGCGATGTAAGACGGCACCAATCTTGCGTCTTGCTAGAGGTTACCGTTCAGGAGCGTTATAATGTCGACAATCGCCTCCCAACCTCTTCTTTCGGTGGAAAACCTGTCGGTAGCGCTGCCGCGGGGTATGGACCGCTCCCATGCAGTGAAAGAAATTTCGTTTACCCTGACTGCAGGCGAGATCCTTTGCATCATCGGGGAATCGGGATCTGGCAAGTCAGTCACCGCGAGTGCCGTGATGGGTCTGTTGCCGCCGACGCTTGCTATCGAGAGCGGTTGCATCGCGCTGAAGGGAGAGGATCTCCTGAAGACGTCCCAAGCCAAACTGCGGTCTCTCCGCGGCCGGATCGTTTCCATCATCTTCCAAGATCCGCTTTCGGCGCTAAACCCGTTGATGACGATTGGTGACCAGATCGCCGAGGTGATGGACTCGCATCCGGCGCACGCGCCCAAAGACCGCGCGGCGCGGGTTGTGGAACTGCTTGGTGAGGTCGGCCTGCCCGATCCCGCCGCGATCAAGGACCAGTACCCGTTCCGCCTTTCCGGCGGACAGCGCCAGCGGGTGATGATTGCGATGGCGTTGGCGCTCGATCCCGACATCCTAATCGCCGACGAGCCTACCACGGCGCTTGACGTTACGACGCAGGCGCAGATCCTCGAGCTCATCGCCTCGATCCAAAAGCGCAAGTCAATGGGCGTGATGTTCATCACCCATGATTTCGGCGTAGTTGCCGACATCGCCGACCGAGTTATCGTCATGGAGAAGGGCGTGATGGTCGAGCAGGGACCGGCGGAGACCGTGCTCGGCGATCCAAGGCATCCATACACGCAACGCCTGATGGCGGCGGTGCCGCGGATGAAGACGGCGGACCGAGCGGTGACCGCCGACGTACCCACCGTGCTGGAGGTGCGAGACCTAGCCAAGACCTACCGGCTCGGCTCGCTGTTTGGAACGGCACGTGAAATCAAGGCCGTGGACGCGGTCTCTTTCAAGGTGCACAAAGGGCAGACGGTCGGCATCGTTGGGGAATCCGGCTCCGGCAAATCGACGCTTGGTCGGCTAGTTATGAAGCTGCTCGACAGCGACGGCGGCGAGATTCTGTTTGATGGGCGAAACATCGCCGGCATGTCCGAGGCGGAATTCCGGGCCATGCGCCCCTATATCCAGATGATCTTTCAGGATCCCTTTGCCTCGCTGAACCCGCGCATGACGGTCGGCCGTATCCTCACCGTCGGCCCGATGGCGCATGGCATCTCCGCCGCCGACGCCCAAGCCAAGGCAGTTCGGCTGATGGACCTCGTCGGCCTCGATGTAGGGGCGCTTGACCGCTACCCGCACGAGTTCTCCGGCGGCCAGCGCCAGCGGGTCGGCATCGCTCGGGCACTGATGTTCGATCCCGTCCTGCTCGTCGCCGACGAGGCGGTGTCGGCGCTCGACGTCTCAATCCAGGCACAGATCCTCGACCTTTTGGAGAAGGTACAGGTTGAGACCGGCGTCGCAATGATCTTTATCACCCACGACCTACGCGTCGCCAGCCGCCTCTGCGATGAGGTCGGCGTGATGCATCGGGGCAAGATGGTTGAGTTCGGTCCGCCCTCTCAGATCTTTCATGCGCCGCAGCACGCCTACACGCAGCAGCTGGTCGCCGCTATCCCCGGCGCTGACTGGGAAAAGGTGGCCTGAACCGCGCATCTCGTCGCCCTCGGCTGTGTCTTCACGCGAGTAATGTTGCAGCAGCTTGCACATTTTGTGCACAGCAACAGGGGGCGCCGAAAATTCGTACATCTGCCCCCAATAAATAGTTGTACTTGTCCACTATCCGGCGGATAGTTCTGTGATGTACCGCGCACTTCTCACGTTATCCCAGGTCGACCCCCATCTTGTACCTGCTCCGGCGCAAGGGGGGCGGCATGGCTGAGACAATGGAGACCCGCACGGCGCTGCGGGCCGATGACGTCGACCTCGGTGTGCTCGACGAGACGCTGAGCTTCTTCATCCGCTCGATCAACATTGCCGTCACCCGCGACCTCAACGACCGGCTCGGTGCGCTCGACCTCGCCCGCGGCACCGGCAAGATCACCACCTTGTTCTTGGTGGAGAACCATCCTGGCATCCGCCCGTCGGTGATCGCCGATGTGATCTTGAAAGACCGCTCGGCCATGGGCCGCATAGTCGACGACATGACCGGGGCCGGCCTGATCCGGCGCGAGGTGGCCGAGAGTGACCAGCGCGCCCAGGCATTGTTTCTGACCGACAAGGGTGCCGAGCTTGCCATCACCGTCCGCCGCATCGTCCGGCAGTCGCGCGACTTCTTTGCCGGGACCGACGATGCAGACTACGCCGAGGTGTTGCGCCTTCTGCGCAAGATCTATTGGCGAGTCGTCACCAACAAGGGGATTGCCGCATGACCAGCGCCCCCGTCGCTTTAATCTCCGGCGCGTCGCGCGGCATCGGCCTCGCCATTGCGAGTAAGCTGGCTTCGCAGGGCTGGGTCCTGTCGCTCGGCATGCGCACGCCGGTCATGCCGGCCTTCGCCGAACCCGCGCGCACGCACCTGGAGCGATACGACGCGGCCGAGGGCGGCGAGGCGGAATGGGTGGAGCATGCGCTCGCACGCTTCGGCCGGATCGACGCCATCGTGGCAAATGCAGGCATCATGATCCCAAAAAGCGTCATAGACGCCGAGGACGAAGACCTTGACGCCATGTTCGCCGTCAACGTCAAGGCGCCCCGGCGGCTGGTGAAAGCAGCATTCGAACCGCTCGCGGCCACGGGACGGGGCCGCGTCATCATCCTCGCCTCTCTGTCCGGCAAGCGGGTGAAGTCCTCCGATTCCGGGCTCTACGCCATGACCAAGTTCGCCGCCGTCGCACTGTCGCACGGCATCCGCCAGAGCGGCTATCACCTCGGCATCCGGGCCACCGCCGTCTGCCCCGGCTTTGTCGGCACCGACATGGCGCGCGCCATCACCGACCGACCCGAAGAGACAATGACGCGCCCCGAAGAACTCGCCGATGTCGTCGCCATGCTGATCGGCCTCTCCAATACCGCGAGCGTCGCGGAATTCGCCGTGAGCTGCGCGCTCGAAGAAAGCTACTGACATGCCAGGACCTTACGTCGATCCTTTTCATGGCGATGCCGACCTGCCGGGAAAGGTGGACGTCGTCATCATCGGCGGCGGCATCATCGGCGCCTCCACCGCGCTTGAACTCGCTGAGCGGGGCGTCTCGGTGGCGCTCTGCGAAAAGGGCGGGATTGGCCACGAGCAGTCGAGCCGCAACTGGGGCTGGGTGCGCATCTCCCGCCGCGATCCCCGCGAAGTCGCTCTGATGGCCGAAGCGCTGCGCATTTGGTCAGGGCTCGACGAGCGGATCGGCCGGCCCACCGGCTATACCCGCGCCGGCATCATCTTCACCTGCACCGACGACAAGTCCTATGAAGAGCACGAGCGCTGGGGCCAGAACCTTGAGCCCTACCAGATCGAGCACCGCATGCTCTCCGGCAACGAGTTGAACGATCTCCTGCCGGGCTCGCGGATGAAGGTGAAGGGCGCTCTCTACACGCCGACCGACGGCCGTGCAGAGCCGCAGAAGGCCGCCCCCGCCATCGCCGAGGCGGCACGCGATAAAGGAGCGTATGTCCTCACCGAATGCGCCGTGCGTGGCATCGAGCTGGCAGCCGGCGCCGTCTGCGGCGTCGTTACCGAGCGCGGCTCCATCGCCTGCTCGCAGGTGGTGCTTGCGGGTGGCGCTTGGTCGAACCTCTTCTCCGGCCGCTTCGGCATCGACCTGCCGCAGCTCAAGGTGATGAACACGGTGCTGCGCACCAAGCCGCTGGAAGGTGGCCCGGACCAGGCGATCTGGGCTGAGGATTTCGCCATACGCAAGCGACGCGACGGCGGCTATACCGTCGCCTCAGGCCACGAAAACATCGTCGACATCGTGCCTGCCTCGTTCCGCTATGCCCGCGACTTCCTGCCCTCGCTGCGATCTGAATGGCGGTCGCTGTCGTTCCGGCTCGGCGGACGCTTTCTCGACGAGGCGCGCCTGTCGCGAAACTGGGAGATGGATGAGGCCTCTCCTTTTGAATACAATAGGGTGCTCGACCCAAAGCCCTCCAGCCGGATTTCCGATGGCGCCTTCAAGGCGCTGCGCAAGAGCTTCCCGGTGTTCGAGAAAGCCGAAATAGCTCAGAAATGGGCCGGTTACATCGATGTGACGCCGGACGCGGTGCCGGTGATTTCGCCGGTCGACGCGATACCCGGCTTCCACATCGCCACCGGCTTTTCCGGCCACGGCTTCGGCATCGGACCGGCCGCCGGCAGGCTAATGGCGGACATCGTAACCGGCCGGCCGCCTCTGGTTGACCCGCACCATTTCCGCTTCTCCCGCTTTTCCGACGGATCGAAGATCGAGCTGATCAGCGGTTTCTAAGCCCGTCGCCGGTCGGCAAGGGTTCCCGCATAGCGTTTAACCCGTTCTCAAAGAGGTGTGGCATGAGCAGCGAACCGACTACCTTCCGCCCCAACCGGCGGCAAACCCTGACGATGCTGGGGCTGAGCGCCGCCGGCCTCACTGCACCGGGCCTGCTGCGCCTTGGCGAGGCCCATGCCGCTGGCGCGACGCCGCCGAAAGGCCAGGTGGTGATCGGCTTTTCGCAGGAGCCGACGGTGTTCAACCCTCATCTCCTGCACATCGAGGTCGACGAGGGCGTGCATTTCGCCGTCTTTGACCCGCTGTTCGGCGTCGATCCGGACGGGAAGTTCTATCCCGGCCTGGCAGCCGAGGTGCCGACGGTCGAGAACGGCGGCATTTCCGCTGATGGCCTTCAGTGGAAGCTCAAACTGCGCGAAGGCGTCACCTGGCACGACGGTAAGCCGTTCACCGCCGAGGACGTGAAGTTCACCATCGAACTTCTGGTCGATCCCGACTTCCGCTCCTGGCGCCGCGGCGGCCACGAACTGGTACGCGATCTCACCGTCGTCTCGCCGACGGAGATCACTTGGCGGATGGACAAGCCCTACGCGCCCTACCCGTCGATCCTCGCCTCGACCTTCATCGTGCCGAAGCACGGGTTCGACGGCGTCGCGGACAAGAACACCGCGCCGTTCAACAACGCGCCGATCGGCACCGGCCCGTTCAAATGGGTCGAGCGCGTCGCCGGCGATCATATCGAACTCGCCGCCAACACGGCTTATTTCGGCGACGGCCCCTACCTCGAGCGCTTCATCTTCAAGTACATTCCGGACCTCAACGTGCTGTATACCCAGTTCAAGTCGGGCGACATCGACGTCGTCGGCCTGCAGTGGATCACCCCGGACCACTACGAGGAGGCCAAGGGCCTCGCCGACAAGGAGATCATGCTTCTGCCTCGCGGCACGGTGGAATCAGTCACCTTCAACATGGAGAAGCCGCAGTTTAAGGACCTTGCCGTCCGGCAGGCGCTCTACCATGCGCTAGACAAGCAGGCGATCATCGACGCGCTCTACTACGGCCTGCCGAAGCCGACCGAGAGCTACGTGCCGCAGCAGTCCTTCTACTTCAACCCGGACCTGCCGAAGCACGAGTTCAGTCTCGACAAGGCTAAGGAACTGCTCTACGGGGCCGGCTGGGTGCCGGGCGATGACGGCATCCGCGCCAAGGATGGCGTGCGGCTGTCCTTCTCGAACTCAACCACCGCCGGCAACCATCTCCGCGAGCAGGTGCAGCAGTTCATGCAGCAATCCTTTGCCCAGATCGGCGTCGAAATGACGATTTCCAACCTGCCACCGGCGGTAATGTGGGGCGAGTACTGGATGATGTCGCAGTTCGACTCAGTGGTAGTCGGGCTCGATTTTCTCACGGGGCCGGACCCGGACACCTCTGACTACTTCATGTCGACCTCGATCGGCGCCAAGGGCGGCGCCGGCCAGAACAACTGGCAATATGTCAGCCCCGAAGTGGATGCGCTGCTTGCGGCCGGTGGCAAGGCATTCGTGCCGGAAGAGCGCAAGGCGGCCTACCTCAAGCAGCAAGAGGTGATCCGTCACGACTTGCCCTTCCTGCCGATGTATCAGTACGTCTCGGTCGGCGGCTTCAAGAAGGGCGTCGAGCAGTACCTGCCGAACGTCAACGTGCGCATCGACACCTGGAACGTCGCCGCCTGGCGCTGGGCCTAATTCCGTGGGGCGGCTCCTGCCGCCCCACTCCTTCCGCGATGCCGCCGGGGTCGACCCGGCGAACCGATACGGAGGCGACCGTCATGGGACGATATCTGGCTGGCCGGCTGGGCCAGAGCCTGATCCTTCTGCTGCTGGTCTCGATGATCGGCTATTGCGTGTTGCTGCTCGCACCCGGTGGGCCGATGTCGCAGTTCGCGCTGACCCCCGGCATCTCCAAGGCCGAGCTCGACAAGATTGCCGCCCAGATGGGCCTCGACCGACCCGTCCTCGTCCAGTACGGCGACTGGCTCTGGCGCCTCCTCCACGGCGACTGGGGACGTTCCTTCCGCGACGGCCAGCCAGTCTTGAAAATCATTTTCAGCCACCTGCCGGCGACGCTGCTGCTGATGGGCACCTCGACGGTCATTGCGATCTGCCTCGGCACCTTCATCGGCATACGCGGCGCGGTTAAGCGCTATTCGGCTTTCGATTATGCCGCGACGGTCGGTGCTATGGTGGCGCTGTCGATCCCAACCTTCTGGTTCGGCCTGATTGCCATCTACGTCTTCACGCTGCAGCTGAAATGGTTTCCCGCTGGCAACATGTACACGATCGGTGACGGCTCGTTCCTCGACGTGGCTTGGCATCTAGTGATGCCGGCCTTGGTATTGGCGCTCGTCGACGTGGCGATCTGGAGCCGCTACATGCGCACAGCGACGCTCGACGTGATCAACCAGGATTTCGTCCGCACCGCCCGCGCCAAGGGCGTCAGCCCGCAGCGGGTACTGATGAAGCACGTCGTCGGTAATGCGCTGTTGCCGATGATCACGCTTGCTGGCCTGCAGGTGCCGGCCATTCTGGGCGGCGCGCTCGTTACCGAGACGGTGTTCACCTGGCCCGGAATGGGCCGGCTGTTTCTGGATAGCCTCGGCTACAACGACTATCCCGTGGTGATGGGCCTTTTGATCTTCTCGGCAATCCTGGTGTTGATCGGTAGCCTGCTCGCCGACATCATCACCGCCTTCGTCGATCCGCGCATCCGTCTCGCCTGAACTGGAGCTGCCGATGTCCGCCGCCATCCCAACGATTCCCGCCAGGGCTGGCCGCGGCCTCTACCAGAACCGCACGTTGCGTCGCTTCCTCCGCCATCGGCTCGCCGTGGTCGGGCTCGGCATTGTCCTGGTGCTGACGCTCGCCTGCGTAATCGGCCCTTATGTCCTCCCCTACGATCAGTTGCACATCGACCTCGCCCGCCGGTTCGCTCCCCCCTTCAGCGGCGCCCACATCTTCGGGACTGACCCGCTCGGCCGGGACATCGCCGCGCGGCTGTTCATGGCGGGACGTATCTCGCTGCTGGTCGGCGTCTGCGCCATGATGGTCTCGATCGCCATTGGCGCGACAATCGGCATCGTCGCCGGGTATCGCCGAGGGCTGGTCGGAACAGTGCTGATGCGTATCGTGGACGCCTTCCTAGCCTTCCCCTCGATCTTCCTCCTTTTGGCACTTGCCTCCTTCATCAAGCCTAGCCCGATCATGATCACGCTGATCATTGCGGTGACGAGCTGGATGGAGATCGCCCGCATCGTCGAAGCCGAAGTGCGCTCGCTGCGGGAACGCGACTTCGTGCTGGCGGCCCGCATGCTCGGCCTATCGAACTCCTGGATTATGTTCCGCGAGATTCTGCCGAACGTCGCAGGACCCATCATCGTCGCGGCGACGCTGACCATCGCACGCGCCATCCTGCTCGAAGCCTATGTCAGCTTCCTCGGTTACGGCATCCAGCCGCCGCTGCCGAGTTGGGGCAACATGCTGAACGGCGCCCAGCAGTACCTCGCCAACGCGCCCTGGCTGGCGATCATGCCTGGCATTGCAATCACGCTTGCCGTCACAGGCTTCAACTTCGTCGGCGACGGCCTGCGCGATGCGCTCGACGCCCGCAGCGACCATAGCTGAGGCAAGGCATGGCACGATTCTCACCATTCGATGCCTCGCTCTGGTACGCGACGGCGGCACCTGCCCCAAAGACGGAGCCGCTCGATAGCAACGTTCGCGCCGACGTCTGCATCGTCGGCGCCGGCTATGCAGGCCTCACCACCGCGCTGGAGCTTGCGAAGGCCGGCGTCCGCGTCGTTGTGCTGGAGGCACAGGAGGCTGGCTTTGGCGGTTCCGGCCGCAATGCTGGCCATTGCACGCCGACCTTCACACACTACAGTCTGCCGCAGCTGCGAAAGATGCTCGGCGAGCCATGGGCCGAGCGGCTGATCGCCCGCCAGACTCGTGCCAACGACCGCGTCAGCTCGATGATCCGCGACTACCAGATCTCCTGCGAATGGGTGCAGAACGGTTATGTCATGGGCGCGCTGCATCCCGGCGCGCTGCAGGTGGCACGCCAGCGTGTCGATGAGTACGCAGCTGTCGGCGCCTCCGTGCGGCTGCTGGAAGCCGTCGAAATAGAAGCCGTAACCGGCTCGCCTCGCTTTATAGGCGGCTGGCGGCACCAGGAGGCCGGCCATCTTAACCCGCTTAGTTATGCCCGCGGCCTTGCACATGCCGCCATGCAGGAAGGCGTCACCCTCCACACCGCCTCGCCCGTAATCTCGGCTGCACCAGAAGGTGGCGGCTGGCGGATTGGCACCGCGACAGGTAGCGTCCTCGCCGAAAAGGCGATCTTCGCCAGCGGCGCTTACACGGTCGGCGGTTGGCCAAAGTTAGACAGGACCTTCCACATCATGCGCGTTTTCGTCGCCGCGACACAGCCGCTGTCGGACGAGACGCGGCGTACCGTGCTTCCGGAGAATACGACGATCCACGACGGCCGCGGCGACATCTACGTCTACAAGTACAATGCGGAAGGCCGGATCGTCGCCTCCATGTTCCCTATGGGGCGGCGCGGCAAAGATCTCGCATATACCCGGCAGGTGATGAGCGATCGTCTGCGATGGCTGCACCCGCAAATCACTGAGGGGATCCGCTGGGATTATTTCTGGTTTGGCGAACTCGACATGCAGGTCAAGACAGTGCCGCGACTATACGCCCTCGCGCCCGGCGTAGTCGCTCTCACGGGTTTGTCCGGCCGTGGCGTACCAACCGGCTCGATGCTTGGCGGCATCCTCGCAGAGTGGGCGCTCGGCGTGCCAGACAAGGATCTTTCGCTGCGGCTCGAGCCGCTACGGTCGGCGCCCTTCTACATGCGCTTCGGACCGAAGCTATCGCTACGCTGTCAACGCACCTTCGACAATATCGCCACTCGCCGCGCCGGCTCGCTGCTGCCGCCGCATGCGTGAGGCGGCATCGTTGGTACGCTTAATAGCTTGATAGCTTGCGGCGATTGGGGGAAATGATCGTCGAGGAAGTAGGCCGACCGCGTCTGCGCCTGGGAACGCCGGGCAGATTGGAGATAAGAAGGAGGCCTCACGGGACTTGAACCCCTAACCAAAAAACCGTTATCCTGCAAACACTTAACCTACGCCACCTTTTGCATGTTATGCAGTTTTCTCTGCAGCGCAAGGCCGATTAAGATGGTCCCACCCCCGTCTTCGCAACCGCCGTAGATGAAAGGTGTGTCGAACTACGAACTCCCAGGTTGCGCCTGCAAGAACGAAACTCGAAACACCTGACTAACTGAAACGCTGCAAAAAAAATGAAGGTGAAACCATCAAAGACGGGTTTCAGGGCTATGGCAGCTTTGCGCCCATGCACGAACCGCTACCGCGGAATGGCGGCAGCGTAGCGGTTGGCGTGTAGAGGTGCAGGCGTGATCGGCGGTTGAACGGGCGCGGCGATCGCCATGAGCATGAGGGGTTCCCCTCGTCTCATGGAGAGATCCGATGCCGCATCCTTCCGTCGAACGCCCCGCCAGCGCGCTTCGCCTGCGCATGTTGGAGGACATGGCCATGCGCGGCCTGTGCGAGGCCACGCAGCGTGACTACATCCGTTTTGTCAGTGCTTTTGCCGCGTTCCTCGGCCGTTCGCCCGACGCCGCGAGCGCCGAGGACATCCGCCGTTTCCAGGTCCACCAGACCAAGACCGGCGTGCAGGCGCCGACGATCAACGGCTCGGTCTCGGCACTGCGCTTCCTATTCACCGTCACGCTCGACCGCCCCGATCTGGCGCGGCGTCTCGTCCTCGCCCGCTACCAGCGCAAGCTGCCGACGGTCTTGAGCGCCGAGGAGGTCGGACGGCTCCTGGAGGCCGCGCCGGGTGCGAAGTATCGCGCCGCGCTCGGCACCGCCTATGGCGCGGGGCTGCGGGTCTCGGAGGTCGCGACGCTGAAGATCGACGACATCGACTCCACCCGCATGCTGATACGCATCGAGGAGGGCAAGGGGCGCAAGGACCGCAACGCAATGCTTTCGCCCCAGCTCCTGGAACTCCTGCGCTTGTGGTGGCGCGAGGGACGACGGCGCGGCGTGATGCTGCCGCATGGCTGGCTGTTTCCCGGGCGCAGCCGCCTGGAGCCTGTCTCCACACGCCAGCTCAACCGCGCCGTCCACGAAGCCGCGGAGGCTGCCGGCATCACCAAGCGCGTCAGCCCGCACACGCTGCGTCATTCCTTCGCCACGCACCTGCTCGAGCAGAACGTCGACATCCGCGTCATCCAGGTCCTGCTCGGCCATTCCAAGCTCGACACCACGGCGCTCTACGCCCGCGTCGCCACACGCACGATCCGCGCCGTGACAAGCCCAATCGAACAGCTCAAGGTCTTGATGGAGGCAGACGGCACCGACGGGTGAAGGGCGTGGCGTCCATCGAGGTCGCCGACATCTTCCGTGACCAGGGTCCAGCTTTCCGGGCTTCCCGCGCCGGGCACCTGAGCCTGGCCGAGCTGAAGGTCATGTCGGCGATCGAGCATTGCCGCACCGCCGCGCTTGGCGGCCATGTCGAGGGCTGCGACGCGTGCGGCCACCTTCGCGTCGCCTACAACTCCTGCCGCAACCGGCACTGCCCAAGGTGCCAGGGCGCGGCCGCACGCGACTGGCTGGCCGATCGGGAAGCCGATCTCCTGCCGGTCGGATACTTCCACGTCGTCTTCACGCTGCCCGCCGAGATCGCCGCGGTCGCCTTCCAGAACAAGGCCGTGGTCTACGACCTCCTGTTCCGCGCCTCCGTCGAGACCATGACAAGGATCGCCGCCGACCCGAAGCACCTGGGCGCCCGCATCGGCCTTACTGCCGTCCTCCACACCTGGGGCTCGGCCATGACCCACCATCCCCACGTTCACATGATCGTGCCGGGCGGCGGCCTTGCGCCGGATGGAACGCGATGGATCTCGTCGCGTCCTGCCTTCCTCCTGCCCGTGCGGGTGCTCGGAGCCCTGTTCCGCCGTCTCTTCCTCGAAGGGCTTGTCGCCTTGCACGCCGGCGGCAAGCTCGCCTTTCACGGAACGCTCGCGAACCTCGCAGATCCCCGTGCCTTTGCCCGCCATCTCGCCCCGGTGCGGCGCAAGCGCTGGGTCGTCTACGCCAAGCCGCCCTTCGCGGGGCCGCAGGCGGTTCTTGCCTACCTGTCGCGCTACACCCACCGGGTCGCCATCTCGTCCCGGCGCATCACCGCTTTCGACGGGGAACGCGTCACCTTCCGCGTCAAGGACTATCGCAAGGACGGTGCCGCCCGCCACCGCACCCTGACGCTCGAGGCGGGCGAGTTCATTCGCCGCTTTCTCCTCCACGTCCTGCCACGCGGCTTCCACCGCATCCGGCACTACGGCTTCCTGACGGGGCCAAACCGCAAGGCTGGCATCGAACGGCTCCGCAGGCTGATCGGTGAACCCTGGACAGCACCGAGCCGTGAGCATTCGACGGGGCCGACATCCACCGAGACATCAGGACGTGCCGAACCAGAGAAGACCAGTCCGCCAGCGCCGCAACCCTGCCCATGCTGCGGAGGACCCATGCGGCGCCTCCTGATCCTGCCGAGCCTAGCCCGGGCGCGGGCGTCGCCCTTCGGCGAACCGCCGACCGGAGGCCCCTCTCCATGATGGGCCGCCGTGGATCCCATCGCTCGCTCGACATGACGCCATCCAGGCGAAGTCCTGAACGCGCCCGCCGCATCGCCAAAACGCCGAAGGCCGTTCCATCAGGTATCGACAGCGCCGGCACGATCGCTACCGGTGTTATTACGCAGCCTGATCGAGCCCTCTGCATCCAACATCGGGCGGCCCGGTTCGCACCTTCGGGTCGTCGTCGGCCGAGATCCGGCCAGACCCGATCACCGAAATCTCCATAGACGAAGGCAACGCACGCCCGCTCGTTCGTGCATGGGCGGTTCTCGGACGCCGGCTCACCGCCCGGCCGAAACCTCACGCCCGCCGGCATCCGAAAACCTTCACCATCTTCGCCCTTGCGCGACTACTCTGCCGACCGTGATACCTGCCATTCCTTCGCCGCCTCTGAGCGGCATCCGGAATGACCGGCATCGGTGACTTTGTTGCCGAGCAGCTACGGGGGCTGCCGAACGGAGAGGTGTCGCTCCCCGTGCCAGCGGCTGGCCCGGAACAATCATATTCCGGAGAACAATGTCAGACATCTAAAACCATCTCCGCAGGCGCCGGCAGGAAGGACGCGCCGCCGATACCCGCGGAACGGGTGTTCAGGATTCAGGAACACTGAGGTGCATGAGCCGATCACTGGCTGAAGCGTCTTTCGGACCCAAGATTGGACGCACTCCCTCAGACTCACGTTCCCCCAGCAACCCTTCACACAGGACATCCAGCAGATGCATGACAGAAAGATCAACGAGACAAGCGCCATTCCCCCGCTCGGGCCGGGCTTCGGCGGCGACCGTCACAGGGCCGCCCTTGTGGTGGAGCCGGGCCATCTGTCGAGAACGGATCCCTTCTTCCTCATGGCGGACGACAACATCACAACGGCCGGTCCGTTCGGCGAGGCGCATCCGCACGCCGGATTGGAGACGGTCACCTTCATGCTTAGCGGCTTCATGGAGGATGGCACTGGCCGGGTCGAAGAAGGCGACGTCGAGTGGATGACCGCCGGCAGCGGTATAATCCACAACGATGGCACGGTGGTCTCGAGCGGTATGCGCCTATTCCAGCTGTGGCTGATCCTTCCCGAGCGCGAGCGGAACATGGCGCCGCGCGTCCAGATTCTGAAGCGCGACGACATGCCCACAAGGCGCGAAAACGGCGTAGAGGCGCGAGTCTACAGTGGCCGCTCGGGTGCCGCGATCTCGACCACCTTGAACGCGGTCCCGGTGACACTCGTCGATATCCGTCTCGATCCGGGCGCGACGTTTGCGCAGGAGCTACCGGCCGCGTTCAACGCGTTCGTCGTGGGCATCGCGGGCGACGTCTCTGCGGGGGAAGGTGCTTCAGTGATCTCAACCGGCTCAACAGGTTGGACCTACCCGGTCGCGGAACACGGCGACAGTCGACTGCGCTTCAAGGCAGGCCAATCCGGCGCGCGCATCCTCTTCTACGCGGGGCTGCCTCAAAACATCGAGGTCGTAGCCCGAGGCCCCTTCATCGCCGGTTCGCCGCAAGAGTTGGAAGGTTACTACCGCAGCTACCGACATGGGCAGTTTCCGCACGCTGATGCGCTCACCGGCTGATCGAGCCCCGGCCGACGTTACCTTCAGACGACAGGCCCAAATCTGTCGGAAAGAAAGGCGACCAGAGCCCTAACACGGGCGATACTCACGCGCGCGGGCGGCATCAGAAGATGCAGGCCGGCGCCCTCATGGGGGTGCTGGGGCAGGACATGCTCCAGCTCCCGCCTCTCGATAGCCTCGTGCGCCATGAACCAAGGAAGGATGATGACGCCGAGGCCCGACCGCGCGGCGGCGAGCATCATCTGCCCGTTGTCGGTCCGCAGGCGTGGAGTGACGCGGACATACTCCCAGCCATCGGGACCCTCGAAACGCCACTGATTGCCGGCGTTCGTGTAGATGATCGCGTCGTGGCCCGTCAGTTCGGAGGGCGTGGCCGGTCTTCCCTTGCTATCCAGATAGGCGGGACTTGCCAGCACCGCCGCGCGGACGGTCGCCAGGCGGCGCGTTATCAAACCGGAGTCTGGCAGGTTGCCGATGCGCACCGCCAGATCGTAGCCATCACTGACTAAGTCAGCCCTGCGGTCCTCGAAGCTGACCTCGAGCTGGATCTTGGGATGATGCGCCGCAAATTCGGCCAGCAGTGGCGCCAGACAGTATTCGCCGAAGGCGAGCGGCACGGAGATCCGCATCTGGCCTGAAATCTCTGAGGTCAGTTCGCCGACGGCTTCCTGTGCGGCCTCCAGTTCCATCAAGGCGGCGGCGGCTCGCAGATAGTAGGTCCTGCCCGCATCCGTAACCGAGGTGCCGCGCGCCGTCCGGGTCAGCATCACTGCGCCCACGGTTTTTTCAAGCTGGCTGATGCGGCGACTGACAATCGACTTGGCGACCCCCAAGCGGATCGCCGCCTGGGACATGCTGCCGGTCTCCACAACGGTGGCAAACGCGCGAACATCGATGAGGTCGACGGTTTGGCGTTCTGACATTTGCAACCCTCCATTCCGAGCTGGCTAACTTCCGCAACGACGGCGAGCGCGCGTATGTAGATGAGGTCGAAGAACAATCCCAGCCCCTGCGTCATCCCGGACTGGCCGAGGAGAGCCTCATGAAGCACCTGATCAGAATTCCGGACGAGGTCGCTGTATGACCGTCTCAGCCGTCGCGGCCGTCGTTGAGGAAAAGGACGCCGCCTTCACCTTCCGTAATATCGTCATCGACGAGCCTCGCGCCGATGAAGTTCTGGTCCGGATGGTCGCGACCGGCATCTGCGCCACTGACGCTCACGTCCAGCATCAGCATCTGCCCGCGCCGCTGCCAGCGATCCTCGGCCATGAGGGGGCGGGCGTTGTTGAGCGCGTCGGCTCCGCCGTCAGCCATCTGAACCCAGGCGATCATGTCGTGCTGTCCTACCATTCTTGCGGACAATGCAAACCATGCCTGTCTGCCCATCCTGCCTACTGCGACCATGTGTGGGAAACCAACTTCGCCGGGGCGCGGATGGACGGTACGGTCGGCGTGAAATCCGAAGAGGTCGCGGATCTGCACGCGCACTTCTTCGGCCAATCCTCTTTTTCGACTTACGCGCTGGCGCACTCCCGCAACACGGTGAAGGTACCGGACGACGTTCCTTTGGAAATCCTCGGCCCACTCGGCTGCGGCTTCCAGACCGGCGCGGGCGCGGTTCTCAAGGCGCTCGCGGTCCCGGTCGGCGCGTCCATAGTCGTGTTCGGTGTCGGCGCCGTTGGACTGGCGGCGATCATGGCCGCGAAGGTGGCCGACGCCGCCATTATTATCGCCGTCGACGTCAACGCAGAACGGTTGGGTTTGGCCCTCGAGTTGGGCGCGACCGACGCGATCAATGCCCACGACGTCCCCGACCTCAGCGACGCAATCCGGGCAATCACGCACCGGGGCGCCGAGTACGTACTGGACACCTCCGGTCGAAAAGAGAACCTCGACGCCGGCGTGTCAGTCCTCGCGCCCATGGGACGTTTCGGATTTGTCGCGTTTGGTCCGCACTCTGGAGCGGTGCTGGACGCCTCGCGCCTGTCCGTCGGCCAGCAGTTGGTGGGGATCATTCAGGGCGATGCCACATCCGCGCTGATGATCCCTGAGTTGATCGGCCTGTACCGCGCCGGCCGCTTTCCCTTCGATCGACTGATCCGCTTCTACGAATTTTCCGACATCAACACGGCGTTCGAGGACGCCGGTGCCGGTCGGGCCATCAAGGCAGTCCTCCGGTTCGACCCTCCGTCCCCCTGACGAACACCCCTACTCTGAACGAGGAGAATGACTATGTGCGACGACCACCAGAAGCCGATCGCGGCTTCGGACACGCCGGCGTTTTTCGGCGTCGATCGATACGGCTTTCCGGAGGCCGGGGAGCACCCGCTCGACCCGCCAGAATACTACCCGCCCTACTTCTGGAGCGAGCGCTTCCAGAAGCTCGGCTACCACGTCGAAGAGCTTCGTGACGGTTTCTACTGGGTAACGAGCGGCGGCTACGACGCCGCCTTCGTCGTCACCTCGGAGGGCGTCATCGCCATCGACGCCCCGCCGACTCTGGGCGAGAACATGCTGGCCGCCATCGAAGACGTGACTGAGAAGAAGGTCACTCACGTTATCTACAGCCACTGGCACACCGATCATATCGGAGCTGCAGTGATTTTTGGGCCGGATGTGGAAATCATAGCCCATGACATCACCATGGAGCTACTGGAACGCTTCCCGGATCCGTTCCGACCGCTGCCCACAATCACCTTCGCCGACCACTACAGTCTGACCGTCGGCGGGGTGACGCTCGAGCTGGACTACAAGGGCGAGAACCACTGCCCCGGCAACATCTTCATCTATGCACCGGCCCAGAAAGTGTTGACCGTAATCGACATTCTGAGCCCCGGCAGCGCCACCTTCATGCACTGCGACGCCTCACAGAACATCACGGCTTGGTATGAAGCCCAGCACCAGATCATGGAGTACGACTTCGACTTCCTTGTTGCCGGCCACCACATGAAGTACGGCACGCCCGAGCTCGTGAAGGAGGGCATTGAATACTTCGGCGACGTCCTGGAAGGTGCGCAACTTGCAATCGACAAATACTCTCCGTCCGACCGGCTGATTGATATCCTGCTAAAGCCGGGCCTCGACCGCTTTTGGGTCGGGACCGAGAACTGGATCAACTCAATGGCCAACTATGCGACCAAGCATGTGCTGGAGAAGAAGACCAGCAACGGCAAGCTCTGGTCCGAGCGGCTCGCAGGCGTGACCACCCAGACGAAGTACCACGCCTACACGGTGCTGGAGTCGATCCGTCTGGAACGTCCGCGCCCGAACTACCGCAAGCGCGGTGAAAACCCGCCGCCGTTCCACGCCTGACGCTCATGCCCGGCCCGGCGCCCTTTTTTGGGGCTACGCGGCCGGGCCTTAGCCTGATCTTTTGGATTTGGAGAAACAACATAGCAGACGGCGCAGCCACCGGCCACTGGATCGGCGGACAATGGATGTCCACCGGAGACCCCGGCCGCAGCCTAAACCCGGCAACGGGCGCGTTTCTCGGGGCCTATGTGACGGCCGGAACGGCTGAGGCCGAAGATGCGATCTTGGCGGTCCGGCGTGCGTTTGAGATGACAGCCTGGAAAAGCGACCGGGCGCTACGGGCCCGTGTCCTCTATCAGATCGCCGACGCTTTCGACGCCCACGCTGAGGAGATGGCCGAGCTGATCGCTGCTGAGAACGGAAAGATCCTGCCGCAGGCGCGGATGGAGAGCTATTCCTGCGCCTCCACCTTTCGCTACAATGCCGCGCTCGCCCGAACACGGGCGGGCCGCGCAGACCAGCGGCGACGGGCTGTCCCTGATGATCCGCCAGCCGGCGGGCGTTGCCGCGGTAATCGCCCCCTTGGAACGCGCCGCTCGCCTTAACCGCCCGGTCCCTCGCTCCCGCTCTTGCGGCCGGGGCGACCGTAGTGGCGATGTTGCCCGGCCCTGCTGCCCAAGTGAATGGGCTAATCAGCCGCATCCTGGCCGGCGTGGAAGATCTGCCAAATGGCGTCGTCAATATCATCACTGGCGGCCGCGACGCTGGCGCCACTTTGATCGCGTCGCCGGACGTGCCGGTGATTAGCTTCACAGGAAGCACGGCCACGGGCCGCACGATCTCCGCCAGTGCCGCGCCGAGACTGAAACGACTGGGTTTGGAACTGGGCGGTAAGACGCCGATGATCGTCTTCGACGATGCCGACCTCGATGCGGTCGTTCCCGCGCTCGTGCAGGCCATCACCGTTTTCGCCGGGCAGTTCTGCATGGCGGGCAGGCGTTTGATCGTTCAGAACGGCATCGCCGACGCGGTGCGCGACGCGCTGGCCCGGGCCCTCGAAGCCGTAAAGGTCGGCCCGGCGAGCGATCTTTCCAGCGAAATGGGACCTCTGATCGACAAGGCGAACGTCTCGCGTGTGGACCGCATGGTTCAGGAGGCGGTCGACGCTGGCGCCGAAGCCGTGGTGCGGGGCGGCCCCGTGACGGATCCTGCGCTGCAGGCCGGCGCCTTCTATCGTCCGACGTTACTGGAGGTAGCGTCCTCCCGACTTCCCATCGTCCAGCAGGAAGTATTCGGGCCGGTATTGACGATGCAGCGGTTCAACACGGAAGCGGAGGCGCTGAAAATAGCCAACGATAGCGAATACGGGCTCGCCGCTAGCGTTTGGTCGCGAGACATCGACCGCCCGTTACGCATCGCTATGGCGCTCGAATGCGGCACGGTCTGGGTCAACCAGTGGGCGGTCATTTCGGACCAGTTCGAAGAGGGTGGCTTCAAGCAGAGCGGCCAGGGCCGTATGCGCGGAAGCGCCGTGATGGACGACTTTCTGGAGTTCAAGCATATCGCGCTAAAGCACGGTGCAGTTCCTTCCGCAGGCGGCGATCCGGCATGATCGATCCTGCTCCCGTGGCCAAGAAGCGTCATCGGACCCGCCACGGTTCGATCCCAATTCACGGCATAGAAGCCTGTTTTCCGCCGGCGACGCCCGCTCCGGCGGGGCAACCACCCAAATGGAAGATGGCCATCATCGGCTTCATGGCAATCTATCCGCTCGTGCTTCTGGTGCCCCCGCTTGTGGTGCCTCTACTTCCGCCGGAGCCGCGATGGCTGCACATCCTGATCCAGATGATGTTCATCACCCCAATGATGACCTGGATGAAGGTGGCGCCCCCGGACTGAGGATTTCGATCACAGTCAGGACCTTAGGGGCCGGTGCGTAGATGAAGATGTTACCCGGGCAGCGGTTCTCGCCCTTTTAGGCCAGCTCCAGTCGTAGAAGGTGATCAGGCAGTCGAACGGGAACCCGCCGCTGCGGTAGAGGCCGATCAGCTCCGGAATCATGAGGGCGGACACTGCGTCGCCCTGGATGATCCCCTGCAACTGCTGTCCGACCATCAGCCGGAACGCGTCCACGACCGCGCCCGAATGATCGTTGAAGGCGACGAAGCCGAAACGTCTCATCCGAGCCGTGGCGGCTAGGCCGGCGTCGAGGTTCTCCTTAGGGCCGCTCGTATCGAGGACGTACTCGACGCCCCCCGGGCGCCACGTCTCGGATAGCCGCCGCGACATCGGTGATCTCGCGTGTATTGATCGCATGAGTGGCCCCGAGTTCGACGGTCAGCCCAATTGTCGGCGTTGACGCCGACGGCGATAACCGTCGCAGCGTCAGCGAGCCTGACGGCCATGCTGGCGGCCAAATCCAACAGCCCCGACCCCGAAGAGGACGAAAGACGCCCCCCACCGTGACGGCCAGCGCCTTCAGCACCGCACCGCGCCGGTCTGGAAGACGCAGCCCAGCGGCCCGAGCAGCTCCAGAGGGATGTCGTAAGAACTTTCGCGTGTTCCGGGCATGCGCCAGCGCATGGATCGCGAAGGACGACTGGCAGAAGAAGTGGGCGTGCAGGCCGTTCACATGGTGAGACTTGAGGCTGACGGAACCGTCCAGACGCGCACCACGAAGTTCGCCTCCCAGACGTGGTCGCAATAGGCGGCATGGGAGGAGAGGCAGGGCTTTCCCTGGCCGCAGGAGTGATAGGACAGCACGACGTGGGGGGCTTCAGGTGGGTGACGGCGGATCCGATACGCTCCACGAGACCCGCGCCCTCGTGTCCGAGGAGGCATTTACGCTAAATGCCCTGAGGCGGTGCTGACGGAGCGCCTTCCTTGCCTTCCCGGTGGATCACCGCCCGGTCAGCGGCTCCGGTACAGGTTGAAGAAGCAGACGATCCCGGCCCGACATATCGTCTCCCTGCACCTGTTCCGAAAGACGTTCAGTGTCGCGACGACGGATGTCTTCCGCCACCTCTTCGATATCCCCCTCGGCAAAGCCAAGAATTCGAAGGCCTTCTGCACCCATCAAATAGGCCGATTCGACGGTTTCCCGAATCTGATACTCCACGCCGGCGCGGATCAGTTCGACCGCATGTCTACGGTCATGACTTCGAACCAGAAGCTGCGCTTGAGGAAACTCGTGCTGAGCGAGTTCCACGATCTGCATCGCAGCCTTGGAATCGTCGATGCAGACCATGATTGCATCGGCGGAACTCGCGCCGGAATGATGCAACACATCAAGTCGCGCGCCGTCTCCGAAGAACACCTTGAATCCAAATCGTCCAGCGTCGCGAATCCGGTCCGGATCGTTGTCGATCACGCTCAAGTCGACCCTCTTGGCCAGCAGCGGCTGTGATACGATCTGGCCGAAGCGACCGAAGCCGACGATAAGCACGCGACCCTTCAGGTCGCGAGCAGCATCAACCCCTTCCATCGACGGACCTGTGTTAAGGAGCCGGTCGGCAACGATCATGAGCAGCGGCGTAAGCGCCATGGACAGGATAACGACGGTCGAGAACAACGCATTCTGCCGCGCGTCGATCACGCCGCCTGCGGCCGCGGCCGTGTAGAGCACAAAGGCGAACTCGCCGCCCTGCAGGAACATCGACGCGCGATGAAAGCCCTGACCGCTGGAGCTGCCAAACAGGCGCGCGACGGCATAGACAACGATACCCTTGACGATCGAGAATGCCACCAGCATGGCAATCAGAACTCGCCATTCAGCGGCAACGATGGCGAGATCGAGCGACATGCCCACCGCCAGGAAGAAAAGCCCCATCAGGAGGCCGCGAAACGGTTCCACATCGCTCTCGATCTGGTGGCGATAGCTCGAGCTGGACAGCATGACCCCGGCGAGGAAGGCACCCATCGCCATCGATAGGCCGGCGACGTCCATCAGCAATGCCGCGCCAAGCGCGACGAGCAGTGCGCCGGCTGTCAGCACTTCGCGTGTCCTTGCCCTCGCCAGAAGCGCAAAAAACGGGTTTAGACCCCAACGCGCTACGCCAAGCAACGCCAGCAATGCCGCGCATGCAATCAGTATGTCCGTCCAGCCGGCTTGTCCTGCAGACAGCGGTGACAGAAAGGCGACGACCGCGAGTAGCGGCACTATCATCAGATCCTCGAAGAGGAGGATTGCCACCGATTTCTGGCCCTCGCCGGTCGAAATCTCTCCACGGTCCTGCAGAACCGACATGATAACGGCGGTCGAGGAAAGGACGAAGCCAGCACCCGCGACGAAAGCTACGGGTCCCGGTAGCCCGAATGCCAACGCACTCGCCAAGGAAAGAGCGGCGGTGGCGACGGCCACCTGCGCGAGCCCCAGACCGAAGATCTGACTGCGCATTGCCCACAGCTTGTAGGGGCGCAGCTCCAGCCCGATCACGAAAAGGAACATCACCACGCCGAGCTCGGCGAAATGAAGGATGGATTGAGGCTCGGTGAAAAGACCGAGCACCGATGGCCCGACCAATATCCCGGCCGCGAAATAGCCCAAAACCGAACCTAGTCCGAGCCGCTTGAACAGCGGCACTGCCACCACGGCAGCCCCCATCAACGCGACTGCAGGCCCGATTGTCTGCCCAAGGCTTAGATCAGCCATGATTCTTCCTACAGCAGCATGTTCTCAGTTGGGATATCCATTTTGCATCCCTGGCACGAGGCAAGTGCGAAAGTGTCATGTGACGAATACCCCAAGGAGCGATTTTTCTGTTTTCATGCTGGCCACGGGAGAGCTCTCCATTATCCGCTGGATCGGGAACCTAGACGTAATGTCGATGAGCCGCGCGTTGGCCATCATAGAGCTGGGGCCGGCGTCGGCGCTGCTGCTCATCAGCCCGCGCCAGCGAGCACCATGATCGGGATGGTCGGAAGGTTAACAACCAGGTGCACGATCACGGCAGGCCAGATGGAGCCACTTCTGCGCAGCGCCTCTCGGCGATTAACCCGATGACGAGCGCAGCAGGAAAGATCATGTTCATGCCGTGCAACGTCGCGAACACTAGAGCGCCGCCGACCACACCGCAGAAGGCGCCGTAGCGAAGCAGGGCGGTGGTCACCACGCCGCGAAACAGGAATTCTTCTCCCATCGGCGTCACAACGCTCAGGAAGAAGGTGGCCGCACCGATCGCCCAAATCCCGCCGCTCGCTCCTGTCGCATAAACGTCCTGAATCGTTTATTCGTCACCGGTGACTTGGACGTAGGCTAGGATGGCCGCGCCTTTTGCGAGAAAGGCGAGAATCCCCAGCAATATGCCTCTGCGAACCCAACGCCCTGATGTACGGCGCACGCCGAAGGCTGCCCACGACCGGATGCGCAGGAGATGTGCGCCCGCGAAGCCGGCCATGCCGCCGATACCCGAGAGAGACGTGAGTATTATACCGCGGATGACCGGATCGATGTCCAGCCGCATCACGGCAAAAGCGCCACCAATTCCGACAACGGCAAGCAGGACGAGCCCGACAATGACCTCGGGCATGCCAGGCGCGCTGGGCGCCGGATCATTGGTCATCGGATTCTCCTCTGGAGGTTGTCGCCGCGGAATGAGCACTGGTCTGCGGCGCAATTTGAGGTCGTGGTGCGCAGTCGGGACGCTCACCATGTGCTTGGGGCAGGCGCTGCCTGAGCTCGCGACGGTTGATCAGATCGCGATCTCGCCGCCATCGGGATCGCTGTGGATCGTCCATTCCCCACCTGTCCGGAAGGACTCGGTCGTCGCCAGCGTATCTTCCATGAACTGCAAGTAGCTGCATTTGCCCGCAACCACCTTGGCGAATACCGCGAAAGGCGACGTGACCTGCTTCCCGAGTACGGCGGAGCGGTACGTGAAGCTGCCGAACATTGCAGCATTGGTGCCATCGCCAAACGCGGCTTCGGGTTCGAATGCCTCAATCGACCAGAACCGCTCAACATCGACGAAGGTCTTGACGATCGCTTCTGGACCGTGGGCGGTGCCGCACCATGGCATCACGCGCTTAAGCTCCGGGTTGCTGTAGTTTAGCGACACATAGACGACATCGTGCGTCGTCAGATTGCTCACGTTGTCGATGTCTTTCGGATTACCCAGAATCGCCTTCATCACTTCGACGGCAGTCATGGTCATGATATTTCTCCTCGAATCAGTGCTGTCGCGACGGCGGCGCGGCGGCGGCCGATTCCGGCCCAGCTGCCTCGCGCTAGGCGACCCGGCGGCGGGCGCCAACGACCCAGGTTGAGGGAGGTTGGTGTCACCCAGGTACGCAGCATTGCGTCCACAGCCCTTTCGCCAAGAGTATCGGTTCTATAGGGAGTGGGTAGCTGTCGAATTGCGAACTTGGTGTTGCTAATGCCGGAACCGGCGCAGGTTGACCTCTTGGATATAATCTCGTTCGTCCGGGTGGTCGAAACGGGCAGTATCGTAAGTGCAGCGATACGCCTGGGGCTGGCCAAGTCCATAGTAAGTCGTCGCATCAGCCGCTTGGAGGCGGTGCTCGGCGCTCAGCTGCTGATCCGTACGCCGAGGGGTACCACGCTGACCGACGTCGGACGTGAGTATTACGCGCGAGCGGGAGGCGGTCTGGCGGAACTGGAGTCAGCAAGAGAAGTCGTTAACAAGCTCACAAGCGAAATTTCAGGGCTGCTCCGGGTCCAGGTCCAGACGGCCTTCGGCGAGTACGTAATCGCACCCCTTCTCGCTGAATTCGCACAGCTTCATCCGCGCATTCAGTTCGACATATGGTTCGAGGATCGTCGGGTCGACATGAACGCCGAGGCTTACGACCTCGTAATCAAGCCGGGGAGTGATCCGGATCTGACACTCATTACGCGCAAACTTGCGAAAATCGGCTGGGTGGTTGTCGCCAGCCCGGCTTACCTTGATGCGCAGGGGCGCCCGGTCCACCCCTCAGATATGAACGCTCACAGAGCCATGCTCCACGTCACAGACACAGGAAACTGGCGTTTCCAGGGCGCACACGGGTCGGAGCATGTGCAGATGAGTTCGGAACTGCGCACGGACAACGGGCAGATGCTCTTGGCTGCCGCGCGCGCGGGCCTGGGTGTGGCTCGCGTCCCAAAGTTCATGGTCGAGGACCCGCTGATGCGGGGTGAGTTGGAAGTCGTCCTTCCGGCCTTTCCACATGAAAGTGACGATTTACAAATCTTCATACCTCCGACACGGACGAGCATTGCGAGAGTACGTGCACTGGTAAACTTTCTCTACGAGAAGACCGACCGCGAAGTTTGAGTGGTCGGCTGGTAAAGAGTTCGGTCAGGAGCTCCAGCAAAGAAGAGCGGCGCACGCCGGCAATCGAGCCGTCACAAACGCCGTTCCGGCAGCGTAGCACAAGGCATGCATTACCCTGCGGGCTGACGGTGCCGCCTTCGGTCGGCGCGGGGCGCCTCATTGCCTATAGGAGCGTCGGTGGACGGCCTCCGAGCGTCCTCCCCGGCGTTGGCTACCGCATAATATTCTGAGCCGAACCGGGGGTGAGTGCCTGATCTTCCGGAGCTTCGTTTTGTGGTCTCAAGACGCGTCAAGCAGATCGCGTCCGATTGGATAGGGTGCCGCATGAAGCTGCCCGATGTCGACGGCAGCGGATATTATCCGCCGCCGGACCGGACCTCCGGCGTCGACACGGGATGGCCTGACCGGCGCTGTTCCACCTTCGGCAACACAGCTGCGCGATTCCTGGGACTAAGCAGAGCCGAAGGCCGGCTCTAGTTGAGTCTATCGCATCATCACCGGTGCAGTCCTTAACGCCGACGCGGGCGCTTTGGCGTGAGAATGCGTGGCCGCATAGGCCGATCGTGTCTGACTCGGCCGGCGCGGCCATGAGACTGAACTATCATCAGCTGAGTTCGAGGAAGGTTGAAGAGCATGACCAACACTATGAAGGCGATCGTACTTAGCAAGTTCGGCGGTTTCGATGCTTTCGAGCTGCGCGATGTTGCCGTGCCGGTCGTCGGGCCTCGGCAAGTCCGGGTGCGCGTTCACGCCACCGCCCTTAACCCACTGGATTATCAGATCCGTCGGGGTGACTATGTAGACTTCGTGCCGCTCCCCGCCATCATCGGTCATGACATCTCCGGTGTCGTGGAAGAGAAGGGTTCACATGTGACCGAGTTCGAGATCGGTGATGACGTCTACTACACGCCCAAGATCTTTGGTGGCCGCGGTTCCTATGCTGAACAACACGTCGCCGACGTCGAACTGGTCGCCCGCAAGCCTCACAACATCAGCCATATGGAGGCTGCCAGCCTGACGCTGGTTGGCGGCACGGTTTGGGAGGCCTTAGTGTCCCGCGCCCAGCTTGCCGTTCACGAAACGATCTTGATCCACGGTGGCGCCGGCGGAGTGGGTACCATAGCGATCCAGCTCTCCAAGGCGATGGGTGCGCGGGTCATCACCACCGCGCGCCGCAGCAACCATGAATTCTTGCGTTCGCTCGGAGCGGACGAGGTGATCGACCATACCTCCGACGACTATGTCTCAGCCGTGGCCGCCCTGACGCAGGGGCAAGGGGTGAACGTCGTGTTCGATACTATCGGCGGCGACACCCTGACCAGAAGCGCGCTCGCGCTCGCCGACTCGGGACGGGTGGTCAGCATCGTTGACATCGCACAGCCGCAGAACCTGATCGAGGCGTGGGGGAAGAACGCCGCCTACCATTTCGTGTTCACTCGTCAGAACCGAGGCAAGCTCGACGCGCTGACGACCCTCATCGAGCGCGGCCTGATCAAGCCGGTGGTCGGCGCGGTGCTTCCCCTGGCCCGCCTCGGCGAAGCGCACGAGTTGCTGGAAAACGGTCGCGCGCGCGGGCTGCGGGGCAAGGTGGTGATCGATGTCGTGGGACAGACCGTCACGCTTCCCGCGCCAAGCTAGATGCCTGGGTTGGTCACCGCGCCCTGGCCGCCTGAACGGGCGGCTCAGCGTCGCGGGATTCTGATGACGCGCGTTTCGGCCAGCGGCGCAACTGGCCTCGAACGCGAGAGAACCGCACAGGCGTTCCTGCTTGTGCAACACAGTGGCACAGTTCGCGTCGCAACTGAAACATCGATCGTGATGCTAACGCGTCGCCGGTCAGCATGTGGAGTATCGAGTGCGTAACATCCTAGTCGTGAACGGCAGCGTCTCCGGCGATGCCTCCGTGTCTCGTGCGCTCGTCGAGGTCGCGGTGCAACGGCTGCTGGGAATCAACCCGGACGCATCGGTGACGCACCGCGACCTCAGCCATGGCGCGGTTCCGCACCTCACGCCTGCAACGGTTGCCGGTGTCCGTGCAGTGGCGAACACGGATCACGAGCTTTCCACGCAGGCTCTTTCCGACGAACTGATCGCGGAACTGCAGGCCGCCGACGTGGTCGTGATCGGCGCGCCTATGCACAATTTCAGCATTCCGTCCTCGCTGCGCGCCTGGTTCGACCATGTGCTTCGCCGGCGCGTCACCTTCTCCTACAGCGAAGCCGGTCCCAAGGGGCTCCTCACCAGCAAGCGCCGACACATGCGTTCGTTCGATCCGCCATGGTGACGATCACGGAGCCGCCCTCCAGCACCCGCTGCACCGGGCACTTGCCGGCAACATCGAGCAGGCAAAAGCGTTGGTTGTTGGTGAGCAGGGGCCCTCAGATCAAGACCGTCTTCTCGAACACGCCACGTGCCGGGGCGCCGTCCACCGATCTCCTCGCACGGTCGACGCAAACCTCCACATGCTCGAGCGGCCGGCCGTGCTGACGTGCGAGCCAGCGCACCGTCATCGCGGTGCATTTGGCAAGCGACGCCGCCAGACGCAGCCACGGTCGGCCGCGCACGGTCGCGGCCTGGGGCCGCCATGGGGTGTTGATCGGGGCGACGCTCACGACATGGCCGGCGCGGGGCGCGCGGGCTCTTCGGACAGCGGGATGAACTCGGCGTCGTCGGCATCCGGGAGCTTCATGCGCCCCGCCTTCCAGTCCGCCGCCGCCTGCGCCCGACGGTCCTTTGACGAGGACACGAAGTTCCAGTGGATGAAGCGCTCGCCGACCGGCTCGCCGCCGAGCACCATCACCGACGACCGCTCCAGCGCCCGCACCCGCGACGCGGCCGCGCCGAGCACCAGCATCCGGCCGCCTCATAGCGCCTGACGTCCATCTCCACAGCGCCGGTTGCGACTTAGAACGCGCGTTCGCTGTGGCCATGCGGCACCTCGGCGGTCGCGCCGGGCCCCATGTCGAGATGGGCGTAAAAGAGCGGCGAATGCGTCTGGGTGCCTGCGGTGAGGCCATAGGCGCTGCCCGCGATCAACTGTCCAACCAGACCCGCTTCGTTCCACTGCGGTAGGTCGCCTCCGGAATGATGTGAAAAGGCGGGGTCGACTTCCTCCTGCCCGTCGGGTAGCGCGACCCAGGCCTGGACGCCGTGCAGGTGGTCGCCATGCGCCCGCGCGCGCTCGAACCGCTCGCTGTGCGTGATCCCGCTGCCTGCGGTCATCCAGTTGACCTCCTGCGGCCGGATCGCCTGCTCATAGCCGAGGCTGTCGCGGTGCATGATCTCGCCGGCGAACAAGTAGGTCACGGTGGACAGGCCGATATGCGGGTGGGGACGTACGTCCACGTCGCGATCGAGTGCCGGGCGCAAGATCGAGCGGTCCCATATGGTCGAAGAACACGAATGGCCCGATCATGCGCCGCTTCGCGAAGGGCAGGACGCGGCCGACCTCGAAGCTGCCGCCGAGGTTCCGTCGCCGCTGCTCAAGTACCAGTTCGATCATGCCGGCTCTCCGGGTGTCGCCTCGGCGGCGACGCCGTCGCCATATTCGGGGTGGCGCGCGTTGCTGGCGCGGACCTCGTCGAAGACCCCTCGCGCAAGCTGGGAGCCGATCCCCTGCCCGGAGAAGCGCTCCAGGACGATGGTGTGGGTGAGGACGATCCGGTCGCCCCGCATCCGGTAATAGGCTGCCGCGATTTCCGGGCTGCCGTCGATCGCCAGTTCGAAGCGGCTCTCGGCGAGGTTTTCCTCAACTCCACTCATCTCGATCACTCCTCGAAAAAGGCCAGCAGATCGGCGTTGACGACGTCGGGGTGCGTGGCGAACAAGCCGTGCGAGAGCCCGGGGTACGTCTTGAGTGTGCCGTTCGACAGCAGCCCGGCCGCGATGCGGGCCGACGCTTCGATCGGTACCGCTTGGTCATCTTCCCCGTGCAGCACCAGCACCGGCAGGGACACATTCTGCAGGTCTTCGGTAAAGTCCGTTTCGGAAAAGGCCTTGATGCAGTCGTAGTGCGCCTTGGCGCTGCCCATCATGCCCTGCCGCCACCAGTTACGAGTCAGGCCCTCGCTGACGTCGGCACCCTCTCCAGTGAACCCGTAGAAAAGACCGGCGGCGACATCGAGGAAGAACTGCGCCCGGTTGTGCCGGAGCGCCGCACGGAACCCGTCGAAGACCTCCCTTGGCAGGCCGCCGGGAAAGCGCTCCGTCGCCAGCATGATCGGCGGAACCGCGCTGATCAAGACGGCTTTGTTCACCCGGCCGGGCTCGCTGCGCGCAACCTACCGGATCACCTCGCCGCCGCCGGTCGAGCGGCCAACGTGGATGGCGTCCTTGAGGTCGAGCTCCCGCACCAGGTCCGCGACGTCGGACGCGTAGGTGTCGATCTCGTTGCCTGTATCGGTCTGGTCAGAGCGCCCGTGTCCGCGCCGGTCGTGCGCGATGACGCGGTAGCCCTTCTCCAGAAAGAACAGCATCTGATTGTCCCAGTCGTCCCCGCTCTGCGGCCAGCCGTGATGGAACACGATGGGCTGCGCGTCCTTCGGACCCCAGTCCTTGTAGAAGATGCCTGTCCCATCCTTGGTCTTGAGTATCGACATGCCTCTGATCTCCTTGTACGGGGTCCTGCCGCCTGTGGGCGACCTGCTGAATGCAGACTCGTTCAGACGACGCGCTTCAGGATGCGCGCGAACTCCGTCTTCTCAACATTTGCGACGCCGTTCGCGTGGAAGTGCTGGATATGCGGACCCTGCTCGTGATGTAGGGCGCGGGCTTCCGCGGACGCCCAGGTCTCCACGAACACGAAGTGTCCGGGCTCGTCCCGGTCCTCGAACAGATCATAGCGGATGTTGCCGTCCTCGCCCCGCGACGGCTCCACGAGCCCGGCCAGGTCGCGGCGAAGCTCGTCCTCCTTGCCTGCCTTGGCCTGGAGCCCGACGACGATGTGCAGTTCGCTCATTCTATCCTCCTTGCGGGGCATGGCGGCGCCTTCGTGATTGCCGCCATGCCTCGGATGTCAGTCGTTCGGCTACGCTCAGGCTGCGCTCGCGGCCGCGGCCTTCTCCGGGTTGAAGCCGTCGAAGCTCTCGAACACGTCCATGAAGCCGGGCACTGTGGCTTCACGGGCCCAGTCGCGCTGGAGTTCGCAATAGAGTTGCACGCGGCTGATCAGCTTCGCGCCCGCCTGCTCGATGCGCCGCAGCGCCGCCTCATGCGCCGCGACCGAGGTGCCGCCGACCGCATCTACCGGCACATAGACCTCATAGCCTTCCTGGATCGCGTCGAGCGCAGGGAAGGTCAGGCACGCTTCAGTCCAGAGCGCGGTCATGATGAGCTTGCGGCGGCCGAGCGCCTTGACGGCCTCCTTGAACTCGGTGTCCTCCCAGCTGTTGATCGAGGTGCGGTCATAGGTCGGCAGATGGCCGATGACGTTCTGCAGTTCCTGGATCGGCGGCTTGTTGCGGCCGGTCGCGACGTTTACGGTCGAATGGACGATCGGGAGGTTGAAATTCACCGCCGCCTTGGCGACGCCGGTAATGTTGAAGACGAGTTCGTCGCGCGCGATCGATCGGATCGAGGAAACCTGGATCGGCTGATAGTCGATGATGATGAGCGCCGCGTTTTCGGGCGACAGCAGCTGGTCGGTGTGGGGGTTGCGTATCGTTTCGCTGGTCATGAGATCGGTTCCTCTTCGTGGTGAAATGATATTCGCGGCAGCCGAAAGTCTCGGGCGGAGGGGCCGCACCAAGTGGCGTCAAATCAGATGGTTGGTCGACGTTACTTGGGGAGCGCTCCGGCCTATCGGGCCAGTGGAGCATACCTCTACGGCGAGGAAGATCGCCGACTGGGCATGAACGCCGCGTTATGCGGCACGCGACTGGTACAAAAGGCCAAGGCTCTCCCGGTTCTGCGATGCGGAAGGCACGGGTGTCAGAACCATCCGTCGCCTCTCTGTGTGTGGTGATATTGCCCCCGTGGAGGGGCCCGTGATAGTCATCCCACCTGATACGCTGCGTTGCGCAACCCGGAACGCAGACTTGGACATCGAAGTACTGCGGGCCTTCGTCGCAACCAGGATTTCGGCGGAGACGCTCCTGCCGCAGCTCGGTTCCCGGGTATCCCAGAGTCAATCGTCGACCAGCGGCCCCGAGCTGACGCAAGCTGGCGCGGTGTTTCGCGTTCAGCGCCTTAGGGCAGCTAAACCCGTCGTTGAGCCTAAAGCTGCCGGTCCGTTTTCGGCCCATAATGGCGTCGAAAATTATTCCCTAGCTCTGCCTACCGGCGGGCAGCGGGATTTGGCGACGTGATTGGGTCACAAGCGAAATGGCACCGCGCGGTCGCCCCAGAAGGGCGGAAGTTATACCAACGAGCGCTGATCAGAACCAATGCGCCCAATCTCTCATGCCGATGGAGATGATTTTCCAGGGTTTGTCGACGAGGTTGTTCCAGGCCTCGCAACAGTGGGCGACGATGTCGTCGTAGTCGATGAAGACGCGGTTGGAGAGCCAGTTGTCGCGCATGAACTGCCACACGTTCTAGACTGGGTTCAAATCGGGTGCACGGGGCGGCAGGAACAGCAGCGTGATGTTGGCAGGCACAACGAGCTTGGGCGTCATGTGCCAGCCGGCGCGATCGAGGATCAGCACGGCATGGGCGCCAGGATCGACAGTCCTTGAGATCTCCGCCAGGTGCTGGTTCATCGCGCCGGTATCGCAGTAGGGCAGGACAAGGCCGGCACCTTTGCCCTTCTGCGGGCAGACGGCGCCGAAGATGTACGCCCACATGGTGCGTTGGTCGTGCGGCGCGCACAGTCTCGTGCCACGCCTGGCCCAGCGGCGGGTGATCTTGTTCTTTTGCCCTATGCGGGCTTCGTCAGCCCACCAGAGCTCGATTTCGGTGCCCCTCGGGAGCTTGGCCTGGATGGCCGCCAACTCGGTTGGAAAACTCCTCGTGCTGAGATATGAGAAAGGGTAAAGCGGCCAATAGGCCAACTTGCGATAAGATTCGCTTCAGGTTCGGGTTTCGCTCGAGTTCAAGTGCCGGCGTTCCGGCCGATATCTCGCCGAAAATTCCGGAGACACCACTCGAAAGCTGGCTGTCGCATGCATTCATGAAACGTTTTTTCGAATGACGCGGTCGGGAACCGACCCGCTGAACGAGTGGGTAAACGAGCTTCGGGAGCGACGTGGCTTCAACCGAGCAACGGTTGCTGTCGCCAATAAGAACGCACGGATCATTAGGGCCGTGCCTTGAACGAGGCGAGCCTTACCGCGCCGTTGCCTAAAGAGTCTGCTCTTGTGATTGCGAGCTAACGGAGAAATGAAACGCACAGGTCAGACCGACGCGCAAAGAGCCTGAGCATTATCGAGGCCTCTGAGGCCTACCAGCTGGATAGGCGTGCGCGAGCGGATTTGCCATTTGAGCGTCCCAGACCCGGGTGACGCCGGATAGGTGTTTGCGACAGACCAAAGCGGATCAGTTCAAGACCGGCTTGCGCCGGGAGAGCCGTCCATAGAGGTAATACGTGAACGCCGTCACGCCGATCGCACGGATCGCCTCCGCCACCGGGCGGCCCTGTGACAACATCACGTCTACCCGCCTCAGCTTAGCGACGATCTCTTCGGGCTTGTGCTTCTTCCTCGGCATTCCTGGCGTCCTCCAGAGGCTCAAAAGCCTACTCTACGGAAGGCCACGAGGAGCATGAGTTTCACACGAATTTAACTTTTCTAGTATGTTGTCTAAGAAAGATGGGTATGAAGGTTGTAATATGCCGAAAGAGAAGTTCGAATTTGATACGATAGGATTTCTTTTGAACGCCAAGTCCGAGGAGCTCATGGCGAGCCCGCATGGGCGCGTTAACATAAGCTCTTTAGTTACGATATTCCAGCGGCTAAACGCCCCGGAAACGCGCGATTCAGACGAACTTAAAACCACGATAGAGTCCAATAATCTTCAGTACATAGTCGGCCTTATACCAAGCAAGCGCTATAACTCTCTTTCACAATCCGAAAGACTTCACGATTATATAACTTATATGCGGAATACATCACGCAACGAGGAGATTTCTCAGCTTGAGATGTCGATGCACCTTAAAATTTTCTCCGTACTTTTGGCTCTTCTTGGAACTTCCAAACTTCAAGAACTCACCTTAAATGTCGCCGAGCTACCAACGGCTGTACCTGCCAAATGATTAAGATCGGGAACCGAAGCTAAGCACGAACTGACCATCACGTCACCAACATTGCGTCAGACTCAATCTTGCACGACGAGTAACAGTCGCCCGCCGCATGAGAGTCCACCTTGACGAGTACGCCCCAGAGGATATCGGTCTTGCCCTCATCGAAGACGGTGTAGCTCCAATCACTGAGATCACCCGGCGCGATGTCGCCAAAGGCTTCGGAGACAATTTGGGTGGCGAGCAGGACCTAATCGCGCTTGTCGGCCGGCTTTTCCCGATCCAGACCGTCGCGGCCGACTTCGCTGCTGTCGTCGACCATCGCCAGAATACGGAAGTGACGCCCGTCCGTGGAACGATCAGGATAGGAAGTCCAGACTCCAGCGTTGGTTGGGTGGGACCGGCACCTCGATCGGTCGGCGCGTGCCCATCTCCCGCCGCGCCCGCGGACGGTCAGCTTTTCCTTTCGGTAAAGTCGCTGGAAGCGCTTACGACTGACGGCATGGCACTCCCGCTTTAGCAGGACGTGCAGCCGCCTGTAGGCGACGCGCCAGCGTTTGCCCGCCAACTGCTTCAACCGCGCTCGGAGCAACCCATCGTCGGAACGCGTGCCCTCGTAGCGCATGCTCGCTCGGTCTGCCCCAATCATGCGCTCGGAACGAGCACCCTTGGCGTGAGCCGCGTTTGCAACAGCCTCGCCCCGCATGATCTCGGTCCGATCACCACGCCGTTAGGAAATCGCAACGACCGGTCATTGATGATTTGCAGCTTCAGTGCGTATGGTGTGATACCCAAAATTTCCTAGTACGAGCCTAGCTAGCTCCTAGCCAAGCTAGCTCGTCCTAGTCAACGTTGTCGGCGTCAGCTATGGTCGCGGTTTGCTGCTGTCAGCGTCGCGGTGACAAACGTCAATGCCTGCTCCTCCAACTCCGTCATCGATCGATTTAAAACGCCTCACCCGCGATGCCAAGCGGGGACGTGACAAGCGAGACGTGGCAAAAATGCCAAGCGCCTTCTCTCTGGTGAGAACTGCCCTCCCAACGATCCATGCGCTTCGGGCCGAAGGTGTCGCTTGGGCCGAAATTGCCGCGGCTCTTGGACAGCAGGGTGTAACGGAAGGGTCTGGCGAGACGATGAAGCCGATCACCCGTTCGCGTCTCACGGCGATCGTCACTCAGATCGAGCAGTCCAATATTGCGAATGTGAAGAAGTCAGCGGCCCGGCTTGAACGGTCGGACCTCCCTCTTCACGTGCGGGTCCCGGCACGCCGGCCAAGCATTTCGCTGGCCCCTGAACTTACCGTTAAGCCGCAGGATGCTACGCCACAGGCCGGCGAACTGGACGACGAAGAAGCGATCCGGCGTGAAGCGCTCGAAAGGCTCCGGCGGGACTATATGAAACCAGATCAAAAGGAATGAATAGATGGTTCGAGTTCTGATCGTCGGACAGGACAAGGGTGGCGTCGGGAAAAGTCTGCTCGTCCGAGCCCTTGCCGAAGCTGTGCCTGCCGCACCGATCATCGAAGTCGATTCGACACGACGCTTGGTCGAGCTCGAAGATCGCGTTATGTTCTTTTCCATGAGGGCTGAGCGCATCGATATCGAAAGGTCCGGCGGCAAGGCGGCGCGAGCAGAATTCGATGGCGTCATCAACGCGATGTGGACAGCAACGGTGCCGACCATCGTCGATGTCGGTGCGAACACAGCCAGATCGCTTCTTACGGTCTTGTCGGGCATGACCGAGGACTTCGCCGAGCGAAACGTTGAACTCGGCGTTCTCGTGATCGTCACGGCGGAACCGGGTGCGATGGCAGAGGCGCCTCGCATCATGAAGATCGCCAAAGACGCCGGCGCGACGCGCTTCTTGCTGGAGAACCGCCTGCAAGGCCCAGTCAACGCTGCCGACCTGAAGAAGATCGCCGATGGAGCGCCGACGAGCGCCCTCGACGAACATGTTATGGAAGACGAGGCTGTCCGGCTGCTCCAGATCGGTGGTCTTGCGTCGATCCCGAACCTGGACTCCGCGCGACTGAACGAGGCGCATGGCGTTGCTGCCGGTTCGCGGATCCGGCGTGATTTGACCCGGCTGCGAGCGGCTGCGATGGAAGCCGCACGCCGCCCGGCAAGCTGGCTTGTCGGAGAAGCGTGATCCGGCATTCATGACCGACCAACCGCCTCAGCCAGTTGCCCGACCACTGGAACGAAACGGCGACAACGTCGGCTCGCGTGTCGACGAAGCGAAGAAGACGGCGGCCCTAGCGGAGGCGAGCTTGGCTGCTGTCAGCGCGAAGAAGCTTGCGCTGCTCAAGCAAATGCCGATCGGTCGGCTTGCGCGCCTTGGACCCGATGCCGACCTGACCAAGGCGGACGCTGCCGATCTGCGCCATTGGATCGCGGACCGGACAGGCCGCCGTCAGTCGAAGACCGGTGCCATCAAAACCCGGCTGGGCCTCGTCAGGGGATCCCGTCGCCGTCGTCCATCTTTCGGGATCTGGACGACCGGGATTGCTGTCGTGGTCTTGGGCACGGCACTGGTCCTGGCCGTTCTCCGCACGCCGGAGCGCTTCTTCAAGCTCCCGTCTTCGACATCCTACTATGTCCGGCTGAGCGATGGTTCAACAAGACTTATCTTGTTGCCTGAAGGAACCGTCGTCATCCAGGACCAAGCGGCTAGTCGGCCGGGAATGATCGAAGGACGGTATTGGGTCGCAAGCCAGGGTTACCGAACCGAGTTGTTCGTCCTTCGATAGTAAGCGCGTCCTATTGCATGTTGATCATCCTTTTCGCCCGGCAGGCTTGATGAACGTTGCAAGGCCCTTGAACCTCGACTCCTCGAAGTATCGGATCTTGTCCAAGCAGACGGGTCGACGTGCATAACGACGACTATTGGGAATGAGAATCAATCGGTCGTCTGTGAACTGGCTCATATCGCCGGGAGGAACGAGCCGCGTTGCCTGTTTGCCTGTGCTGCTCGTGAAGCTCGATTTCCCCTCCGCCTTTTGCTCGCTCGTTCCCGGAACATCGACGGTGATATCGCCGAGGAGCTTGGAAAAGAACTCAGGCGAACCGGTGTCCAGTCCTCCGACATCAGAGAACGTCGAAAACTCCGCCGTTGTCCCAAACAGATCTGCGCCGGCCTCGCCATAAGCTTTCACGATTTGCGAACGGCTTTGCCAAAATGTCCAGATGGACAGTCCAAGCCCGGGCAATTCGCCGAGCGCCACCGGCAGCTGAGAAAAACCTCCCAAGCTTGCCGCTTCGTCGATGAGGAGGAGGATCCGGCGATCGTCTGGCTTTCGCAGGCGCCGGACCGCGGTGAAGAGGTCGGACAACAGCCATCGCAGCACGGGTGAGATGGTCTCGAAGTGCTCGGTCGGCACGATGACAAAGAGGTCGGCCTGACCACGCGCGACCGCCTCGAGGTTCAATGTCGATTCCTCGGTCAGTGCTCGCAAGTAAGGGTCAAGTAGCCACTGCGTCCCCAGCTTGGCGGTGGAGATGATCGAGCCGCGAATGCGCTCGTCAAGTGTTAGGTCCCGAGCAAGCGAACGCAGGAGAGGAACGTCTTGTCCTGCCACGAGAGCCAGCGTCGCCTCTTCGTCGTTGAGAAGACGCTCGACGTCAGCGGGAGATGCCCTGCGCCCCTCCGTTTTGGCTTCGTGAACGGCAGCGGCGATGACTCCGGCGAGCAGCGAGACCGCACGTTCCCGGAAGTAGAGGCTTTCGCCGGACATCTCGGGTATCAACGCCCGCGCGACCCGCATAAGACCCAAGACGTCATTAGTGTCAGCCGAAGCAAGCGGATTCCATTGCGAAGACTTTTTGCTGCCCTGGCGCATATCCAGCACGAAGATCTCTCGCCCGAAATGAGCGCGGCGTTTGCGAACCGCTTTGTAGACCTCGCCCTTCGGATCGATCACGATAGCAGATCCGTTCCAGGACAGGTTGTCATCCTGCGCCAAAAGGTTGTTGATGATGAGCCCGGATGTCTTACCGCTCCGCGGCGGCGCGATCGAGAGGAGATTGCCTTCGACTTCAACACGGACGATCTGGTCGGGATCATCGGCGTGACCGATCTCGATGCCATTCTTCATGCCGGCGATCTCGGCCGGATTGGCAAAGCGGGCGCCGCCGAAAATCGTCGCCGGATCCCGCCATGGACGGTCGATCTTCGGGCTGGCTAGGAGGACGGCGACAACCAGCCAAGCCGGAAGAAGGGACCAGAACACCCAAGCGCCGCCATTTGCAAAGGCGGGATGGGTCGAGGTCGCCAACCGATGGAAGGTGCGCGAGATCTCGAGGACGTTCGAGCCGACGAAATGCGCGAACCATGTCGTCGGAAGCACCGTCTCGGGCGGCCAGGCGTCGGTGTCGAAACCATGCACGACTGCCTCGCAAAACGGTAAACCGATCGCCATGAAGCCGACGAGGAGCGGAATGCCGATCATCAAAAACCGGATCATCTTCGAAGGACCCCTTGCAGCGTTCATCCCAATCACGCCCGAAATGCGGGTCGACGGCAATTGCCGACGCCTGGGGTTCAGCGATGATTAGCCCAGTAAGCTTGGTGAAAGATGACCGGCGGCCACTAGGAGCGGACTCATTTCGCGTTGATCCAGATACGGACGGCTGCGAGCTTGATAGCAGCGAGAAAGTTATCGGCGCGTCGATCGTAACGGGTTGCAATTCCTCGCATCTGCTTGAGGCGATAGAAGAAGCGCTCGATCAGGTTGCGTTGCCGGTAGACCCAGCGTGAAAAGCTGAAGGTGGCTTTGCGTGTCGAGCGCGGTGGGATGTTGGGCCAGGCACCGCGGTCGGTGAGAAAGGCACGGATGCCGTCGGTGTCGTAGGCCTTGTCGGCAAGTACGGTGGTGCCCGACACCACCGCTTCGAGCAATCTGGTTGCGATCGGCGCGTCGCCGTCTTGTCCGGCCGTGAGTTCGATCCGCAACGGACGGCCCTCGGCATCGACGAGGGCATGGATCTTTGTCGTCAGGCCGCCACGGGAGCGTCCCATGCAAGGATCGGCAGAGCCCCCTTTTTAGCGCCGGCACCGTGCTGGTGGACGCGGACGCAGGAACTGTCGATCATAACGATGCCGCCGTCATAGGCCTTTGATACGCCTTCCAGCAGGCGGTCCCAAACACCGGCGCCCCGCCACCGGCTGAAGCGGTTGTAGAGCGTCGTTCGCGGCCCGTACCGCTCGGGAACATCCCGCCAGGACGATCCGGTCCGGAACCGCCAGAGGATCCCGTTGATCACCCGACGATCGTCGACGCGGGCGACCCCGCGGCTGTTGTTCGGCAGAAGCCGTGCAATGATTGACCACTCCTCATCGCTCAATTCGTGACGACGCATCGCAACCTCCCTCGCGAGAGAGATTGAATCAGCCAACGATTCCCAAGGGAAGCTCGCCTATGGGGACGCTCCCTAGGCGGCTTCTCGAACCTGAACTTCACTGAGCCGGCGATCACCACTCGAGGCCGCGGTCCCGTGTTCGGCTTGGCTCGGCAGGCAACGCCATGACCGAATACACGTTGGCCTTCTCGTCGAGGCGAGTTGCTTCGTCTTGGAGGGCGAGCAGTCGTGGGTCCGATCGCTCGGCCACGTCACTCAATGCGCGGGCCTCGTCAGCGGCAACATCGAAGTCCTGCTCGAAGGCTTTGACCAACCGGCTCCCGTCGACGATCACAGCCGCGTCGTGGCGATGGCGCGTCATGGCCACGTACGCCTCGCGTGCGTCGGTGCGCGAGCCGATGTGGAACACAGCGGCGTCGACGGTCCGGCCCTGCACCGCATAGGTCGTCCCGGCATAGGCATGCACGACGCGGGGGATCGGATCCGTCTTTGCCCTTGGCGGGCGCGGATTGGTGAGGGCCATCCAGGGCGATGTCAGGGTACTTCCGTCACCCAGCCGCAGCGTCACCACGGCATCACCGCCCTCTCCCACAGCAAGGCCGGTGACCACCGCTCTTGTGCCGTTGCGGATTGCGAGCCGCGAGATGTTCTCACGGAACCGGATCTTGTCGCCGACCGACAAAGCGAGCTGCATGCGTTTGCCGTCCCGGTCGATCGTCGGCAGTTGCACCTCTGCGGTCGGCAAGGCGCCCTCTTGCCTGAGTGACTGTCGGGCTGCCGCATTCAGGACCGAGACATCTCTATTAGTCCGCGTGATCATCGCCACTTCGTCGTGCTCGGCGCGCATTTTCGCCCACGTCGCGATTGTCTGATCGATGGCTTGGCAGGCGTTGTCCGCAAAGCGGACAGCGCCTTTCCGCCAATAATCGTCCAGCGCTCCCGCAATATCGCCTTCGAACATCTTCACCGAGGCGGTGCGCTGCCAGGCTTCGCTCTGACGCCTGATGGCCTTCAAGGTCGCGACCCGCGACAACTGGTCGGAAACGGCGGATAGCGCGCTCCCCTGAGCGACGGATGCGAGCTGACGTCGATCGCCGAAGGCGATGATCTTGGCTCCCGCTTTCTTGGCCGCAACGAGCACGGCCGACATGTCGAGCGTGCCCAGCATGCCGGCTTCGTCGAGAAGGATCACAGTCTTCGCGTCGAGCTTGAACGCATCGTCGGTTTGCTGCCGTCGGCTGGCCGCCCGGAACTTCGCGACAACCTGCGCTGGAACGCCGGTTGAAGTACTAAGCTCATCGGCAGCGACGTAGGTCGGCGCAAGCGCGATGACGCGAAGCCCGGAGCGCTCAGCGGCGTCCTTAATCACCCGGGCGATCGTGGTCTTCCCCGTTCCAGCTCCGGCCTCGACAAGCGACACCCCGTCACGATCTGCAACGTCGGCTACGGCAGTCCGTTGCTCCTCGGTCAAATGCGGTGCCGCCACGAGGGCCGCGTCGAGCGCTTCCGATGACAAGTAGAGACGTTCGTCAGGACGAGCCGCGGCCTTCCTCATGGCCGCTTCGGCCTCGGCGATGTAGAGCGTCGTCCAAAGCGCCTCGCGTCCATCGCGGAGAATCAGAAGGTCCTTCTGCTCCTGATGCGCTTGGAGATCGGCTTCCACCGCATCGATGCCGAGGCCTCGGAGACTTGCCTCGACCATCGCGCCCTGTGTTAGGGCTCGTCGTGTGATCACGCTCTCATGGTTGAGGAGCCTCGAGGCCGCAACGGCGACCGGGCCGTCACCAAAGACCGGCACCGGGTCTAGCCGGAGCAATATCCTGTCGACGTCGGCCGGAGGGACGACGGACGGTTGCAACGCTCGCCCGGCCTCACGCACGCTCTCTCGAATGCACGGCTCGCGTCCGGCGAAGTCATCGCACCAGCGTGCTTCGAGAGTGGCGCCGGTCGGGACCTCGGCCTTGGCCGCTCGTGTCGCCAATGCGGCGATCTGCTTTTGCGCGCCGGTCGCCGTTCGTCGATCGCCGACAAGCTCTTCGATCTGACGGCTGCGTTCGGAGAACGTTTCTAGTATCGCCTCGTCGATACCGGCGATCTCAACCTGATCCTTCCCAGCTTGTCGTAAGCGAAAGCCGCGCTCGACCAGGTGCCGAGACAATTCCGCTCGATAAGCCGCGCCGATCGCGAGGGTCCACCGAAAAGCTGTATCGGGCTCCAACGTGCGATGTTTTCCGTCGGCGCTGCCCGCGACGTTCATTATGACGCAGTGGGTGTGCAACTGAGGATCACCCGCCCGCGACGTGTAATGCTGAAATCTACCGATGATGAGATCGCTCGGCTGCTCCCGGATCGTTCCGCCGGCACCGAGGCGGACCTCGAGGAGTTGTTGTCGCTGGACAAACGCGAGGGCTGCATCGACGGCCTGATTATGAACGCCTTCGAAATCGGCGCGCTCAGCCTCGCTGCCCATCGCCCACAGCACCGACAATGCTTTGGGTGCGGAGAAGGTGAGGTCCCAGCCGGCACGGTGGGTCTCTCCGGCACCACGAACAAGCGAAGCGCCTGTTGCAGGACTCCTCCCAGCACAAAGGTCGCGAAATGACGCCTTCACGATCGGCGCGCCGTGAGCAACAATGGTCTCGCCGCTCGACCACCAGATGCCGCCGCCGTCGCCCACATAGTATTCGTCGCGGCTGCGCGGATGAGCTTCGCGTCGTCCGTCGTTGACGTAGTAGAGACCGGCGTCGGAGCCGTGGCCAAGGGCGTGGAACGTGGCTGTCATCTAATCCATTTATAGTGTGTTCATTGGAAGCTGATCAAAACGAAAGACTACGGCCCATTTCGCCTTTTAGTTCAATAAAAAAGCGGTGGATTGATGATTTTCGTCTAGAAATTGATTTTGTGTCCCTAGGTGTTTAGTCCGGTGCAGCGTCTGCATATCGAACTTCTCGTCACTCTTCAGATCGACGAAGTGCATCGCCGGGCGAGTCGCAGCTTCCGCAATCGCCTTGGCATCCCGGTCGTCGTTCTTCTGAGCTTTCACGTAGGCACGAACATACTCCGGCGACCTCAGGGCACTTACCGCGGAAGAAAATGAGGATCGTATGCGACAGCGTGCGCGGCAAAGAATGCACGGCCGACTCTGATTTGGAAGAAGGTCATCGCGCAGAACCTTTGCTAAGCTTGGTTGAAGAAGTACTAGATGGCGGCAAATTCGGCTGGGTGGCGGCACCATGTACGACGCGGTTGCGAAATGTGGGGGCAAATCGGACGAATAGCGCTTGTCGTCTTCGGTTGGCTTTAAACCCCATTTTAGAAGATGACCCTAACGTTACGGTTGGATGTCCGTCCGCGCATACTAGACAGACTGCGCCGCGAATTTCCAGAAAGGTGGGGCACGAAGATTGGCAAGGATCACCTCATCGACATGGGCGTCCTCGGCCAGATAAGCGATACGGCGCTAACCAAGACCTCCGAGATTGCGATGCAGGCCAATGGCCTGCCGAACACTTTCGTACCGGGACGAAATCTTCTCTTCCTCGGCTTTGCAGGCGCAGTCGCCTACCGGCGCGGAGCTAAGCACCTTGTCACCGGCGTATGCGAAACTCAAAGAAATCGATTGGCGGAGGTTTTATGTCGTGGCCAGGGCTACGAATTCTTCGACCGTCGTCGTCACTCCTTGAGGAAGATGGGCGATACCCATTGTGAAGAAGGGCGCTGGTCCTTCCAGGCGGCGATAGGCCACCAGCGGTCGCTGGAAATGCTGGAGCCGCGATGCGACGAACCCGACGCCGACATTGCAAGCGGCAAGTCCGACGATGGCTTGCGCCGGCGTCGCCTCGACGATGGTCCGCGGGCTGAAGCCCTCCTGAAGGCAGAGCCCGATCACGCTGTCATAGAGTTGCGGCCCGATCTGTCGGGGAAAGAGGATGAAGTTTTCGCCCGCCAGATCCTTGAGGCGCAGGCGAGAAACTCCGGCGAGGGGGTTCTCGCTGGAGAGCACCACGTCGAACGGCATGGTCATCATCTCTCGGCAAGCCAGCGTCTTGTCCTCGATGGGCGTGTGGACGATGCCGACGTCGATATCTCCCCGGTGCAGGGCGATCTCCTGTTCGGCCGTTGTCATCGGATGGACCGACACAGACACCCTTGGCGCCTTCACTCGGAAGGCACGTACCAGTTCCGGTAGCGCGATGAAGAGGGCCGGTGTCGTCGTCCCTATTCGCAGGCGGCCGATCATTCCCGCCTCCGCCTGCTTGGCCATCACGGCCGCGCCGTCCATGGAGCGCAGGATCTTGCGCGCTTCGTGCAGAAAGACCTCGCCGGCGCGGGTGAGGGAGACGTGCCGCTTGGTTCGGCTCAACAACTGCACGCCGAGGCCTTCTTCCAACTGCGCGAGCTGCTGGCTGAGAGCCGATTGGCTGATGTGACAGCGCACGGCCGCACGGTTGAAATGCAGCTCTTCGGCAACGGCCACGAAACTGGTGAGACGACGGCGGTCCATGCCCCAGTAATTCGAAATCCTGATTAAAAGATCAAGATAAATAATTGGACTTTGCGGTGATGCGGCGGCCTCCTGAGGCGGGAGGAGCAGCTATGAAAATCGTCATGATCGGCGAAGCCGGCAATCATCGGGGGCGGCTGGAGGCGGCGCTGGGCCCGACGCAGGAGATCATCTGCCTGCCGCGCGAAGCCGCCAGCGATCCCGCTTGGGACGCTGCGATCGCAAGCGACGACGCAGTCATCTCGCTGCGGCTGCGCCGCGAGAAGGCGCCGAGCTTTCGTCTCCTGCACGTGCCGGGCGCCGGTCTCGACGGCATCGATTTCGAGGCGCTGGCACCGGAAACCGCCGTCTGCAACGTCTTCGAGCATGAGATTCCGATCGCCGAATTCGTGCTCGGGTCGCTGCTGAACTGGGAGATCCGTCTCGATGCGCTACGCGCCAGCATGTCGCCGGCGCTCTGGTCCGATACCTACCGCAACCGTGTCCCGCACGGCGAACTGTTCGGCAAGACGATGGGCATTGTCGGCTTTGGCCGGATCGGCCGGGCGATCGCGACGCGGGCCAAGGCTTTCGGTCTGCGCATCGTCGCCCTCGACGTGCTCGATCCCGGTGATGGCCTCGCCGACCGGATCGTGCGCCCCGACCAGCTCGGAATCCTCTTGGCCGAGGCGGACTACTGCATTGTCACCTGTCCGCTTCTACCCTCCACGCGCGGTATGATCGGCAGGGACGAACTCGCCGCAATGAAGCCATCGGCCGTCCTCGTGAATGTGTCGCGCGCCGAATTGGTCGAGCAGGACGCGCTTTATGAGGCGCTCGCCGAAAACCGTATCGGCGGGGCCGTGCTGGATGTCTGGTACCGCTATCCGCTCGGCGCCGACGATCAGGTGGCGCCGTCGCAGTTCGACTTCTCGGCACTGCCCAACGCGGTCTGCACACCTCATTCCTCCGCCTGGACGAGCGAGCTTCCGGCCCGTCGCTACGGCTTCATCGCGGCCAATCTCGGCCGGCTGCTCCGCGGCGAGCCGCTCCTCAACCTCGTGCGGCCCGCGGCCGCCACTCTTCATGCATAAAGGTTTGACCATGTTCGCTGACACCATCCGCATCACTGCGGTCAAGACCCTCGTGGTCAATGCCGAGATGCGCAACTGGATCTTCGTCAAGGTCGAGACGGACCAGGACGGTCTGGTCGGCTGGGGCGAGGCCAGCCTCAACTGGAAGACCCGCGCCGTCACGGGCGCGGTCGAGGATCTCGAACCTCTGCTTCTGGGCAAGGATCCTCGCGACATCGAACAGATCCTGCGCACCCTCAACAAGCATTCGTACTATCGTCTCGGCATCATCGGCGCGACGGCGGTCAGCGGCATCGAGCACGCGCTGTGGGACATCTTCGGGAAGAGCGTCAACCTGCCGGTCTGGCGCCTGATCGGCGGCAAGGTGCGCGACGAGGTGCGCGTCTACACCCATCTTGGCCTCGGCGACATGAAGTCGGTCTACGAGACCTTCGACCCGAGCGCGCTGCGCGACAAGGCGCTTCAGGTGGTGGAGATGGGCTACGACGCCCTGAAGGTCGTGTTCATCCCCTATTCGCACTACACCGTCGACATTCCCTCGCGCCGCCATGTCGGGCGGATGATGGAGACCCTGCGCGACGCGGTAGGCGAGGGCGTTGACATCATGATCGACTTCCACGGCCGGCCGGCCTCCGTCTCGGCGGCGCTTCAATATATCGAGGAACTCATTCCCTACCGGCCTATGTTCTGCGAGGAGCCGGTCCAGCCCGGCGACACCGAAGCGCTGCGGATGGTCTCGGAACGGGCGGGCTGTCCGATTGCCTCCGGCGAGCGCCTCGTCGGCTTCAAGGAATTCGAGCCTTTGTTCCAGCAGAAGGCGCTGAACATCATCCAGCCCGACCTCAACCATACCGGCGGCATCCTCGAGGGCAAGCGCATCGCCGCGGCGGCCGAGCAGGCCTTCATGGGCGTCGCCCCGCACAATCCCAACGGGCCGCTTGCCGGTGCCGCCGCGCTTCACTTCGACATCTCGACGCCGAACTTCGTCATCCAGGAAGAGATGTCCGGGGCTGTCCCCTGGTACGACGACGTCGTGTCGACGCCGATGCGCCGGGTCGGCAGCGCCTGGCAGGTGCCCTACACGCCGGGGCTCGGTGTCGAGATCAACGAGAAGGAGGCGGCCAAGCATCCGTTCAAGCCCGAGGTCATGCACACGCTGGGGGCCGTCCTTGCCGATGGCACCGTGGTCGACTGGTAGGAGCGGCAGGCATGACTGAGATGACGGGTCCCGCGCCCCTTTCCTTCGAACTGCCCGGCGGCGTCTACAACGCGACGCCGCCGCGCATCGTGTTCGGCCTCGGCACGCGCAAGCGGATCGGTGCGGAGATCGACCGGCTGGGTTGCCGGCGTGCCGTCATCGTCTCGACGCCGGGCCGCGCTGAGATGGCAAGGGCCATCGCTACGGAAATCGGGCCTTCCTGTGTCGGCGTCCTGGCAGAGGCGGTATCGCAGGTGCCCATCGAGCTGGCGCAGAGGGCACGTCTTGCCGTCCGCGAGCTCGGGGCGGACTGCATCGTCTCCATTGGCGGCGGCGCATCGGTCGGTCTCGGCAAGGCGATCGCCCTCGAGCTGGCGCTGCCGATCATCGCCGTTCCCACTACCTATTCCGGCTCCGAGATGACCGGATTCTGCGGTATCACGATCGACGGCATCAAGCGGATGCATACCAGCCTCGACATGCTCGCCGCGACGGTCGTCTACGACGCCGAGCTGTCGCTAGGCCTGCCAACGCGCGTCAGCGCCGCCAGCGCGATGAATGCCTTGGCGCACTGCGTCGACGCCGTCTATGTTGCGACCGCGAGCCCCGTGATCAAGCAGTCGGCCATCCTCGGTGCCGGAGCGGTGATGAGCGGCCTGCGCCGCGTGCTGCGGTCTCCCTCCGACCCTGCGGCCCGGTCGGAACTTCTGTATGGGGCCTACCTCGCAGGTGCCGCGCTGACGGGCGGCTTCGCGCTTCAGCACGGCCTCGCCCACACCCTGGGCGGCTCCTACGGGATCGAGCACGGCCTGTCGCATGCGCTCGTGCTGCCGCATGTGGCGGCCTACAACGGCCGCTTCGCGCCGGAAGTGACGATGATCGCTGAAGCGATCGGTGCCAAGGAACTCGGCGGAGCGATCTTCGACCTTCTGTCGGAGACGGGCCTGCCGACGAGCCTGGCCGCCATCGACTTTAGCCCCGGCGAGCTTGACCGAGCCGCGCGTATCACGGTTGAGACCGACAACGGCCTCAATCCCGCACCCGTCACGCACGACGTAGTGCGGAAAATCCTCGATCAGGCTTTTGCTGGGAGGCGTCCGGCCTGAGAGACGACGACGCCAAAAAACAACAATGGGAGAGAGACAATGAAGATCACATTCGCCAAGACCGGACGCGCGAGACTCGCCGCCCTCACTCTGGCCGCGCTGGCGGCAGGCGCCGCCCATGCCGATCCGTTGCCGGAGACCAATCTGCGTGTCATTGGCAATTTCAGCTCCGGCGTTCAGGTGCAGCGCGTCGAAAAGCCGTTCTGGACGCAGGACATTCCCGCTCGCTCGGATGGCAAGATCACTGTCGAGTACAACAACTACGACGTGATGGGCATCAAGGAGCAGCAGATGATCCGCCTGTCCGAGGCGGGCATCGCAGATTTCGCCTCGACCGACATCGTCAAGCTCGCCGGTGACGATCCAATCTTCGAGGGTTGCGACCTGACCGGCGTCTCGCCCGACATCGCCACCGTACACAAGGCCTGCGACGCCTGGCTGCCGGTCGTCGCCCGGGTCCTGGAGACGAAGTTCAACACCAAACTGCTCGGCCTGTCGCCCAATCAGGGTCTGGTGTTCTGGTGCCGCGACGAGATCGCCGGCCTGTCGGACATTTCGGGCAAGAAGGTCCGCGTGAACAGCCGCACCATGGGCGACATGATCGTCGCGCTCGGCGGCACGCCTGTCACGACGCCGTTCGCGGACGTCGTGCCGAGCCTTCAGCGGGGCGTCTTCGACTGCGCCATCACCGGCAGCATGAGCGGCAACACCAGCGGCTGGGCCGAGGTTTCGAAGTACATGTTCCCCTTGCCCGTCAACTGGAGCATCTCCTACCAGTCGGCCAATCTCGCCTCCTGGAACGGCTTCGCCCCGGAAGTGCGGACTTTCCTTGAAGAGCAGTTCAAGGACCTTGACACGCGGCTGTGGGCCATCGGCGAGCAGGCGCATGACGAAGGCGTCAACTGCAACACCGGTCAGGATCCGTGCACCCTCGGCAAGAAGGCCGCAATGACCCTCGTTCCCGTTTCCGACGCCGACAAGGAGACCATCAAGACGATCGCGCGCGACAAGATCGTGCTGGAATGGGCCAAGCGCTGCGGCAAGGAATGCGCCCAGGAGTGGAACGACACCGTCGGCAAGGTCGTCGATATCCAGATTCCCCTCGAGCAGATCTGACCGGCGCCGGGATGAGCACGCACACCGCCTCCCTGAAGCCACTGGCGCTGCTGGCGCCGGTGGCGGTCTTTGCGACCCGCGTCTGCGGGCTAGCCGTGCTCGCCATGGCGGTTCTAATCACGGTCGACATTCTGGTCAGGAGCACGCTCAACACGACGCTCCTGTCCGGCGGCATCGGCGAAATCTCGGGCTATGTGCTCGCGATCATCACAGCGTGGGGGGCCTCCTCGGCCCTCCTCGCCCGCGCCCATGTGCGCATCGACACGCTGCAATTGTTGCTGCCGCGGCGCCTCGGCCGGCTGGCCGACGTCATCGCCATCCTCGCCTTCTTTGTCGCCAGCGCCCTCCTGACCTACGTCGCCTGGTCGACCTTCAGCCGCACCGCTTCGCTCGGCTCGCATTCCATGTCGCCGCTGGCGGTGCCGATGGTCATTCCCCAGGGCCTGTGGTTCGCCGGGCTGGTCTTCCTGACTCTTGTTTCTGCGGCGGTGGCGTTGGCCGGCTGCGCGGCCGTATTGCGCCGCGACAACAGCGCGGCGCACGGTCTCATTGGCCCGCGCTCGATTGAGGAAGAGGTCGAGGAGCAGACCGCCGCGCTTGGCCCGCTGGGCAGCGGGGTTTCCCGATGATCGGCACCTCGCTCGGCCTCTTGCTGGCGTTGCTGGCGATCGGCATTCCGGTCGCGGTGACTCTGGTGCTGCTGGCGCTCATTCTCGGCACGGTGTTCTCCCCGATGTCGCTGTGGTCGGTGTTTGGCGAACTATCGTGGAGCGCGTCGAGCGAATTCACCCTATTCGCGATCCCGCTTTACATTCTCTTGGGCGAAATCCTCCTGCGCAGCGGCATCAGCGAGAAGATGTACCACGCCATCTCGCTGTACCTGTCGCGCCTGCCGGGCGGGCTGATGCACGCCAATCTCGGCTTTTCGACCGTATTTGCCGCGATGAGCGGTTCGAGCGTCGCCTGCGCGGCGACCCTCGGCAAGGTCGCCAATCCCTTGATCGGCCGCTATGGCTACAATGAGCGGCTGTTCCTCGGCACCATTGCCGCCGGAGGTACCCTCGGGATCCTGATCCCGCCCTCGATTCCGCTCATCCTCTACGGCGTCCTCACTGAGACCTCGATCCCGCAGCTCTACCTCGCCGGCATCATTCCGGGGCTGCTGCTTGCGGCCCTCTTCATGCTCACCGTGGTGATCGCCTGCTGGTGGCGTCCGGCCTGGGGCGGGACCCCTGTCGTCTCGACCTGGCGCATGCGTATCGCGGTCCTGCCCGATCTCATCCCGCCGCTGATCATCGTCGTTGCCGTGATCGGTGCGATCTATGCGGGGATCGCGACACCGACGGAATCGGCCGCCCTCGGCGTGGTCATGGCCATCCTCCTGTCGGCATGGCGGCGCAGCCTGTCCTGGCGGATGATCGTGGCCGCCGGCGAGGCGACGGTCATTACCACCGCCATGCTGACGCTCATCGTCATCGCCGCGTTCCTGCTCAACTTCGTCCTCAGCGCCATCGGGCTGTCGCAGGTCGTGACGAACCTCTTCACCGCGTCCGGGCTGTCACCCACAGGCCTGATCATCACCGCCATCGTCTTCTATCTAGTGCTGGGCATGTTCCTGGAATCGCTGTCGATGCTGATCGCCACCGTGCCCCTGATCGTCCCGGCCCTGCGCATGGCTGGGATCGATACGGTCTGGTTCGGCATCCTGATGATGGTGCTCATGGAGGTGGCTCTGTTGACCCCACCCGTCGGCATGAATCTCTTCGTTGTCCAGGGTACGCGCGACAAAGGCGATGTGCGTGACGTGATCATCGGCGCGCTGCCGTTCGTGGCGATCATGTTCGTCTTCATCGCCCTTCTGGTGGCCTTCCCGGACATCGCGCTCTGGCTGCCGAGGGTGCTTTCCGTCTAGCCCTCAGAGGTTTCGTTGGAGCCAGCGTGAAAGCGCTGGCTGCAACGTCTTTTCTTGTCCCATGAGTCAGACCCCTTTTCAGCGGCGATGCTGTGAGATCGCCCCACCCGGAAATCATTTCCATCGAGTGGTCCGGTCTTTTCCCAAACTCACCATCGTCGACGTTGGCCCCAACCATGGCACAAAACTGATGCCCAATGTGACGGCAAAAGCTGAAACCAAAAGTGTTTACTAAGACTTAGCTTTCGTCTGGCTGGGGATCCAGGTTCCCCAGCCATCTATCTGAGGTCGCTTTACGTCGGACAAGAAATTCCACTCCAACGAGTCGATCGTGTTCTTCAGCTTCGCGATGTCTACGTGGCGAGGGCGACTCTTAGTTCCGTATCGTCCCGTCGTCCCGATGTCGGAATGCCCCAAAAGTGCCTGCTTTATCTCAAGGGAAACTTTCATCCGATCGAGTTCGTCTTTGAAAGAGTGGCGGAAAGAGTAAAGTGACTTTTTAACCGGCGCCTCACCGAGTTGCTTTAGCGCAAAAGCACTCCAGTAGGCCGAAAAATAGGTCGAGACATTCGAGACTGTTCGACCCGGCTGCTCCATGGCTTCCCAGATCGTCGACCACCCTTTTCGCCGGGCTTTCTCAGCTTCGGCCAGCAGGCCGATATCGATCAGTTCCGCCCGGATCGGGACGTAGCGCTCTCGCGAGAAGGCCTTGATGCTCCGGCCGCCGGCGTTCGTCACGCGAAAGCACCAGACATCGGAGTCAGGATGCTTGACGATCGTGTCCGGGCCGAGTTGCAGGATTTCCGACGAGATCAGCCCGTGACAGCACGAGATGAGCGGCAGCCAGAACTGCAGATCACCGCCGGCCTTCACGGCCGCCGACCGTTTGCCGAGAGTGAAGGTCGGGCTTGCGAAAAGGGTCGCAAGCTCGTCCGGCGAGTATGAGTCCCGCTTGTCCTCATCGCTGGGGATTTCGATGTAGATGCCGCCCTCGATGGCGCTCTCGACCCAGCCTTTGCCGGCGGACAGCGACATCATGGTGGTGAGATAGCCGACCTTCTTGTTGATGGTCGCAGCCTTGTAAGAACCTTTGTCGAAAAGATGATCGCGGAAGGCGATGATGTGCCGCCGACGCACTTCCGTCACGACCGAAACCTTCGTGAATTTCGTGAACCAGACGATCGTGGTGCGCATGTCGTTAACGAGATGGCTGTCGACCTTCTTTCGAAGCCGGATACGCTCCTTGATCCATTCGTCGATGCAGTCGCCAAGCGTCTGCGTGCATCCGTCGGCCTCGATCGCTTTCGCCGCAACGACCGCTTTTGCGGCGACGTCCGTGGCGGCTGGCGACGGCGATGGTGACCTTGATGTCGGCACGACCCTGGAAGTGGCCCAGGGACCCTTGATCGTGTCGGGGTGAGGATGGTCGATCTGTTCCCCACCCTCTCGTTTGAAGACGACCTCGAGAGACTCGATTTCGGCTTCGAGGCAGGCCGCCATGAACTCGGTTCGATAAGGGTCCGCGCTTGGAGGCAAGACGCTGATCTTGCTGAGACCGCGAGCGAGGAACGCGCCTCGTTCGGCCGCATATCCCGGGACGTCCGTGTTCGAAAGTAGCTCCCGCAGGTCGAGCTGTTCTCGCAGTCTCTTATCCGGCAGCCATGCTGCTCTTCCGCGGTAGTCGGGAGAAAAGTGAGCACCCTTGATGTTGCCGAGCCTTGCGACTCGGTCTTCGTGAAGCCAATGAGCCTTCAGCCAGGAGACAACCTTGCTCCAGTCGTTCCAGGTCCATCCTGCCGTGGGTATGATCTCGAAGGATATGCCCTTCCCTCGACGAGCGTCAGCAAATTGCCGTTCGAGATCTTCATCGAGCTTGGTGGCACGCAGGCGCGCCTCGCTAGGAAGTCTCGTCTTCAACGAAAGCTGGATCCGGCTTTTCGCGAAGGAGTCTGCGACGTCGTCCGGCACGCGCCGAACGTACTGATAGACGCCATCGCGGCAGGTGACATGGTTGGGCAGGGGCATCGAATCGTCATCCATGTTATGCATTTTGTTATGCACTGAGGTCTCTGTCGAGCCCGAATGGTGACGATTTATAAGCGACTGCAGATACTTACGGCGTTTTTGGTAGGCCCGGAGGGACTCGAACCCCCAACCAAGCGGTTATGAGCCGCCGGCTCTAACCAATTGAGCTACAGGCCCGCCGGTCGAAACAGGTAGCGGAAACCACGGGGCGTCTCAAGCGGCGGGTGGGGCGGGGGGCGAGAAAGCGGTGGGGAGAAGGAACCGCGGCGGCCAATTCTCCTCTTGGCCACAATCGCGTGAGAGATCAGGCGGCCCTTTTTGGAGAATCTTCATGCTGATCCGCGCCGCTTTTCTTTCCGCCTCGATGCTGTGCCTTTCCCTCGCCTCGGCGGCGGCCGAGGAGGCGCGGCCGCCGCGCCAGATCGTCGTCACCGGCATCGGCGAAGCCAGTGCCAAGCCCGACATCGCGGTGACCGATCTCACCGTGCTGCGCGTCGGCGAGACGGCGCGGGCCGCGCTCGACGAGGCCAATGCCGCCATGGCCGATGTCGTCGCCGCGATGAAAGCGCTGTCGATCGAAGACCGCGACCTGCGCACCTCGGGCTTTTCCATCGCGCCACAGTATCGCTACGAAAACCGGACCGACGGCACCCAGGCTCCCCCCATCCTGACCGGTTACGAGGTGCGCAACACGCTGTCGGTTCGCATCCGCGACATCGCGGCCGTCGGGGCCTTGCTTGACAAGGCGGTCAGCCTCGGTATCAACCAGGGCGGCGATATTGCTTTCGTCCTGTCCGATCCGGCGCCCGTCCGCACCGAGGCCCGCCGCGAGGCCGTGGCCGACGCCATGGCGACGGCGAAGACGCTGGCGGAAGCGTCCGGCGTCGAACTCGGTCCGGTCGTCTCGATTGCGGCCGGCGACGATGCCGCGCCGCCCCGTCCCATGGCGATGGAGCGCATGGCGCTCGCCGCCGCGCCGATGGACAAGAGCGTTCCGGTGGAAGCGGGCGAGAGCACGTTGCGGACCACGGTGACCATGGTCTTCGATCTCACCGGCGGCTGAGCGCTCATTCTGCGGCGGTCCGATCCCGAGAGGCGTCGAGAGCCATCGTCGGGCCGGGCTGCCTTGCGCGCCGGCGACGGCGCGCCGTCGGCAGGGAGGCAAATGCGCCCGGTTCGCGTCGACCGGTCCGCGTGGGTGGTGATCCGCGCGGAGCCGGAAGGGTCAGCCGGAGGGGAGGCCCTATTGCGGGCCGGGAAGAGAGAGCGGGCGGCTGGGCAAAAAGCCCGCCGCCCGCTGCAGCCGTCAGCGGACCCGAAGGACCGGGCACCCGCGCTCCTGGGCGAAGCGGATGGTCACCAGACGGCCGCGCTTGCGGCCGTCGACCACGACGGCGCGGCGGTTGTCGCGCACGATTACCGGACGGTTCAGGCCCAGACGATAGGCCTTGCGCAGCGCCTGGCGCGCATCGCAGCCCCGGCGCTCGTAGCGCTGTGCCAGGAGCACCGTCGGCGCGGACGACGCGGCGACGGCCGGCGATCCCGAAGGCGCGGCGGAGGCCTGGCCCATGCCCAGACCGAGCCCGGCCAGACAGGCGGTGGCCAGCACCACGCGAGCAAGTTTCAACAGCATCTGTTTTTCTCCATTGTTCTGCCGGTTGCGAAAAGCGGCCGAGCCGACCTTGGTTCGGCGATACGAGCTCACTCTGCCCCCGCGTCCCTGAACGGCGGGGGAAGGCGCCGTTCATTCCCCGTTCACATGGCCGCCGGCCGCCGGAATCGCTGCCATGGACCCCCTTGGAGCGACGCCGTGCGGCCACCAGAAGCACCGCGTGCGCTCCCGGGGGAAAAGCATCGCCTGCCCTGGTAAAATTAAGGGATTGTTAGGAACTGGAGGCCAGAAGCTGCCAGGGTTGGCGCACGAGGGGGCTATGGGCGTGAACGCATTCGGCAGGACTCCACGGCAGGTCATCGGCCTCAGCTATCGCCTGGCGATGCTGTGTCTGCTGGCCAGTATCGCCCTGGCCGCGGCCGACATGGCGAGCTCCGCCGGCACCGGCATTCGTCCCTTTCTGGCCTTCGGCGCTGCCGGGCTCGCTCTGCTGGTGCTGATGCGGCTGCACCGGCAGGTGCTTCGGCTGGTGTCCGACGTGGCGCGCCTCGGCAGCCAGCGCGCTGCGGAGATGACCGAGGACGAGATCACCGGGGCGCTGACCCGTCGCGCCTTCCTCTCGGTCTGCAGCGAGGAGATCCAGCGGATCGGTCCGCACCGGACGCACGCCTTCCTCGCCTTCGACATGGACTATCTGAAGGCGCTGAACGACAGCCTCGGCCACACCACCGGCGACTTCGCCCTGCGCCACCTCGTCAAGGTCATCCGGCGCAGCTTTCCCGGTGCCATCGTCGGGCGGCTGGGCGGCGACGAGTTCGGCGTATTCGCGGCGGTCAGCGGGCCGGAGGAGGCCGAGACGGCCAGCCGTCGGTGCCTGGAAAACCTGCGCCGCACCGAATTCTTCGACGGCCGGCCGATGAGCCTCTCGGCCTCCGTGGGCATCGCCCTCACCCCGACCCACAGCCCGTTCTTCACCGAACTGATGGAATATGCCGACCTCGCCCTCTACGAGAGCAAGCGCGCCGGGCGCAATCAGGCCTGCCTGTTCGACGAAAATTTCCTGCGCGGGCAGAAGCAGCAGCGGTTTATCGAGCGCGAACTGCGGGCCGCCATCCTGCTTGACGAACTGCACCTCGTCTACCAGCCCATCGTCGACGGTACCGGAGACCTCAGGGGCTGCGAGGCGCTGCTGCGCTGGCGGCACCCGGTGCGGGGCGACATCGCGCCGGCCGAGTTCATCCCCGTCGCCGAGCGGTCGCTGCTCATCGATCTTCTGGGCAAATGGATGTTTCGCCAGGCGCTGGCCGACGCGCGCGACTTCGAAAACCTGCCCATCTGGCTCAATCTCTCGCTCAACCAGCTGAAGCGCGACGATGTCGTCGAGATGATCACGGCAGCCCTCGCCGAGACCGGGATCGCGGCGGAACGGCTGGTGCTGGAACTGCCCGAAACTGTCGCGGTAAGCGCCACGCCCGACATGTTGCGGCGGCTGGGTGCCCTGCGCGACCTCGGACTGAAGATCGCCCTCGATAATTTCGGCACGGGCTTCTGCGGCTTCGGTTATCTGCGCAGCCATGCGGTGCAGATCGTCAAGCTCGACCGCAGCTATATCGCAAGGCTTGGCCAGAGCCACGCCGACGACGTCCTCGTCGCGGCGCTCGCCAGTGTCGGAATGGCCCTGGATCTCGACATCGTAGCGGACGGGATCGAGAGCGAGGACCAGCACGTCATGGCCCGGAGCTCGGGCTGCGGCCTGTTCCAGGGAGCCGGTGTCGCCAGCCCGATGCGCCGCGCCGAGCTGGTCGAATGGCAGAGCGCCCGGCGCATCGCGGCGTGAGCCCATCGCGGCCTGAGGCCGACCCGGCTTCCATTTTGTCTGAACATCTGGAAATGCCGGACGCCCGGACGGGCGGGGGCGGCGCCTGGCCGGCGAACCGTCAGGCGTCGGGCTTGAATAGCTCGCCACAGCGCGAGAAGCTCAATCCCTCGCCGTCGGTATCGCCGGTCGCGCCGATCGAGCGGATGATCCCGTCGGCGTCCGCGGTGATCTGCGCTTCGCAGTAGAGGCTTTCGCTGCGCGGCGGCGCTGTCATGATACGCTGCGGCTCCTCGGAGCGGGTGCGCGTCTCGACGACGCTGTTGCCGTCGGCATCGGTAACGACGATCGTGCTCTTGCGCTCGCGCCCCTCGCCCACCGTCGTGAACTGGGCCGGCACGAAGCGCTCCGTCTCGCCGCCGCGCCAGGAATAGATCGTGCCACCGTCCTGGCGGTCGTAGCGCTGGTAGGGAGGGCCGTAGGCCGAGAAGAAATCGTCGCTGCTGCGCCCGATCCAGTCGGCCCGCATGGCGACGTTCGCCTCCTCGGTCGTCGTACAGCCACAAAGCGCCAGCACCGCGGCCAGCGCCGCCCAAACGCGCACACCCATCCATCGCCTCCCCCGGCCGACGATTCGGCCGGGACCATTCTGGCGAAGAAGCTGACGCGGGAGCAACTGTATTTCACGCGGGCGTGAACGGGGGGCGCCGCACCGTGGGGGGGGTGAAGCGCCGCCCGTCACACTGCGGATGGCGGCCGCCTTTATAGTGCGGTCAGCTGTCGAGGAAGGAGCGCAGCTTGCGCGACCGCGAGGGGTGCTTCAGCTTGCGCAGGGCCTTGGCCTCGATCTGGCGGATGCGCTCGCGCGTCACCGAGAACTGCTGGCCGACCTCTTCCAGCGTGTGGTCGGTGTTCATGCCGATGCCGAAGCGCATGCGCAGCACGCGTTCCTCGCGCGGGGTGAGCGAAGCGAGCACGCGCGTCGTGGTCTCGCGCAGATTGGCCTGGATCGCCGCGTCGATCGGCAGGATGGCGTTCTTGTCCTCGATGAAGTCGCCGAGATGCGAATCCTCCTCGTCGCCGACCGGCGTTTCGAGGGAGATCGGCTCCTTGGCGATCTTCAGGACCTTGCGCACCTTCTCCAGCGGCATGGCGAGCTTTTCGGCCAGCTCCTCCGGGGTCGGCTCGCGGCCGATCTCGTGCAGCATCTGGCGGCTCGTGCGCACGATCTTGTTGATCGTCTCGATCATGTGCACCGGAATGCGGATCGTGCGGGCCTGATCGGCGATCGAGCGGGTGATCGCCTGGCGGATCCACCAGGTCGCATAGGTCGAGAACTTGTAGCCGCGGCGATACTCGAACTTGTCCACCGCCTTCATCAGGCCGATATTGCCCTCCTGGATGAGATCCAGGAACTGCAGGCCGCGGTTGGTGTACTTCTTGGCGATGGAGATGACGAGGCGCAGGTTTGCCTCGACCATTTCCTTCTTCGCCTGCCGGGCCTCGCGCTCGCCCTTCTGCACCATGTGGACGATGCGGCGGAATTCGGTGATCTCGAGGCCGGTTTCGGACGCCAGGTTCTGGATGTCCTGGCGCAGCGCGCGGATCGAGTCCTTCTCGCTCTGGACGAACTTCAGCCAGCCCTTGCCGGCGAGATTGGCGATGTGCCGCGTCCAGTTCGGGTCGAGTTCGGAGCCCTGGTAGCTCTTCAGGAACTCCTCGCGCTTGACGCCGTAGCTTTCGGCGAGGCGCAGCAGCTTGCCCTCGTTGCCGACCAGCCGCTTGTTGATGTCGTAGAGCTGGGCGACCAGGGCATCGATGCGGTTCTGGTTGAGCGACAGGCCCTTGACGGCCGTGATCAGCTCTTCCTTCAGCTTCTTGTAGCTGCGCTCCTGGCTGGGCGACAGCGTGCCGGTCGCGGCCAGGCGGTTCTCGACCTGCTGGTCCTGGAGCTTGCGCAGACGCTTGTAGCTGTCGGCGATGATGTCGAAGGTCTCGATGACCTGCGGCCGGATCTCGGCCTCCATGGCGGCCAGCGACAGCGAGTTCTCGAACTCGTCGTCGTCGTCGTCGTCATCGTCGCCGCGTTCGCCGGCGGGCAGTCCCGCGGCGGGGGCCTCGGGCGCGGCGCCATCCGGCGCCACGGCCGGCACGTCGGGCAGCTTGGCCTCGGGGCCGGCATAGGTCGCCTCGAGGTCGACGACCTCGCGCAGCATGATGTTGCCTTCGTTCAGCTCGTCACGCCAGATGATGATGGCCTGGAAGGTCAGTGGGCTCTCGCAGAGGCCCGCGATCATCGTCTCGCGGCCGGCCTCGATGCGCTTGGCGATGGCGATTTCGCCCTCGCGCGACAGAAGCTCGACCGAGCCCATCTCGCGCAGATACATCCGCACAGGATCGTCGGTGCGGTCGGTGGCTTCCTTCTTCGTCGTGGTGGCGACCGCAGAGGGGCCGGCCTCCATGACTTCGGTGGAGCCCTCCTTTTCCTCGGACTCCTTCTCCTCGGCGTCCTCGCTCTCCTCTTCCTCGACGACGTTGATGCCCATGTCGTTCAACATGGCCATCGTGTCCTCGATCTGCTCGGAGGTCACGTCGTCGGCGGTGAGGACGGAATTCAGCTTGTCCATGGTCACGAAGCCGCGCTTCTTGGCGGCCTTGATCATCTTCTTGACGGCATCATCGGACAGATCGAGCAGAGGACCGTCTTGCGTCTCCGGACGCTCTTCGACGACCGCTTCGCTTTCTTTGGCCTTGGTTGCCATGCGTATCTCTCCAGTTCGCGCGCCGTGCCTGGCATGATCGGAACGGATCGCACTGGTGGCGGTGTCGTTCCTACCCATAGGCTTGAGACCGTAAACGTTCGCTTAACCGTGTCGGCGAGCGTCCCGGTCGATGGACGCAGTGGTCTGCTATCCCGTGTAAAGGGCGCAGCGTGTTGCATTTTCAAGTTCGTAGGCGACAAATCATCGCCGCATTTCGTCTTCCTGCGCCCTGATCCGGAACGGGGCGACCGGCTGGCCTTCACCCATTCGCGGAAATCCGACTATGCCGCTGAATTGGCTGGCCATAGCGGAAATTCACGCGCAAGGCGATTCATAATTGCGACCGGGTCAATAGGACTTTGCGCCGCGTCCCGAAAGAATGCCGAAACCATCGATCAACGCCTCGGTCCCGGCGAGCGCCTCGATCTCCCGCTTGACCTCGACGACGTGGGCATAGGCTGTTTCTGAGGGTTGCTGGCCCAGAACCTCTTCGGCGCTGCGCAACTCCCTATTTAGGGAGCGGAATCGGTGGTGCAAGTGAAGCGCCTGCCGGACGGCTTCGCGCGCGTCCTCCGGCGCGGCATCCTCCAGAAAGGTCCACAGCCTGAGTTCGCGCAGGCGCTGCTGAAAACCCTCATAGACGCTGCGCGCGCCCTCCGGCGGAAGATGCTGCAACAATTCCTCGCGCGAGGCCGGGTGGTGTTCGGCATAGACGTCGAGCACCGCCGAGCGCAGTTGCGACAGCCCGCCCTGTGGCAGTTCCAGCTCGGCGAAATAGTCGAAGGCCTCGTGGAAGAGCAGCGGGTGGTTGATGAAGCCGATGACGATGGCGACTTCGCGCAGGGAGGATTCCTGGAGGCTCGCGCGCTTCATCAGGCTCGACCGCGCGAGCCGGTCGGAGACCACGGAGCGCTGGGGACCCGCACCCGGCTTGCCGCCGCGCTTGGCCCCGGCCTCGCCGTCGCGGCGGTTGCCGTAGGGCGCCCGCCCACCCTCGCCCCGCCGGGCCTGCGCGGTGCCGGCGCCGAAGAAGCTCTTTAGCCGGCCGTCGACATCCTGCAGATAATGGCGGCGGACGTTCTCGTCGCCGATCTGCCGCGTCATCGCCTTCAGCCGGTGCTCGAGATCGGCGCGGCGCTCGGGCGTGTCGAACTGGCCGCCGGCCGTCTCGCGCATCCACAGGAGATCGGCCAGCGGGCGGGCGGCCGAAAGCACCTCGCGAAAGGCTTCGGCACCGCTGTCGCGCACGAGATCGTCCGGGTCCTTGCCGTCCGGAAGCAAGGCAAAGCGCAGAGAGCGGCCGGGCTTCAGGAGCGGCAGCGCGAGGTCGGCCGCCCGGTTCGCCGCCTTAAGGCCGGCCGCATCGCCGTCGAAGCACAGGATCGGCTCGTCGGCATTGCGCCAGAGAAGCTCGAGCTGCCGGTCGGTCAGCGCCGTTCCAAGAGGGGCGACGACATGGCCGAAACCCGCCTGGTGAAGAGCGATCGTGTCCATGTAGCCCTCGACGACGACCAGCGTTCCCGCCGCCTTTGCCGCCCGCCGGGCGCGGGCGAGATTGAACAGCGTCGCGCCCTTGTGGAAGACGTCGGTCTCCGGCGAATTCAAATATTTCGCGGAAACGTCGGGCGAGAGCGCCCGGCCGCCGAAGGCGATGATCCGCTCCTGCGCGTCCTGGATCGGAAACATGATCCGATCGCGAAAACGGTCGTAGGAAACGGCAATGCCCTCGCCGTGCACGACCATGCCCGAGGCCTCGATCTCGGCCTTGCCGACGCCCTTGCGCGCCAGGAACTCCTTCAGCCGGTTGCGGCTGTCCGGCCCGTAGCCGAGGCCAAAAGTCTTCTGCGTCACCGGGTTCAGCCCGCGGTCGCGCAGATAGGCGCGGGCCTTGGCGCCGTCGGCCTCCTGGAGCAAGCCGGAAAAGAACTCGGCTGAAAACTTCAGCGCGTCCAGAATGGTCGAGCGCTGCTCGTCGCGGCGCTCGGCATCGGCATCGCGCGCCGGGAGGGCCAGGCCCGCCTCAGCGGCCAGCCGCTCGACTGCCTCCGGGAAGGACAGGCCCTCCGCCTCGACAAGAAAGCGGAAATGATCCCCGGACACGCCGCAGCCAAAACAGTGGTAGCGGCCCTTCTGGTCCTCGCAGTGGAAGGACGGCGACTTCTCGCTGTGGAAGGGGCAGCAGGCCCAATAGTCGCCCTTGGCCGTCTGCGACTTCTTGCGATCCCAGGTGACGCGCCGCCCGATGACGTCGGAGATCGGCACACGGTCGCGGATATCGTCGAGAAAACTCGGGGAAAAGCGCATGGGACTTTCACGGGATCGCTGGATCGGAAGCGTTAGCACGGATTGCTTCTAAAAAAGGACCGTGCTGAATCAATTCCCGTCATTCACAGGGCGAATTGCGTCAGGATGCGACAATGGTCGCGGGATCGACACTGCGCTTCCCATGCAGGACTCGAAGCACGTCCACCGCCTCTCCGCGGATCCGGTAGAAGGCGATATACTGGCCGGAGACGACGTGACGGATGCCGGGTCCGATGTCTTCCCGCGACGGCCCTGAAAAGGATAATTCAAGAGCTGCGCGAAGCGCTGCTCGATCGCGTCGAGGACGTTCAGGGCTGCCTGGGGGTTCTCCGCCGCAATATAGAGGATGATGTCCTCGATATCGGTTGCAGCCAACGGAGAGACCCGGAGCTTCACGGGCGCGCGGGGAGCCGGGCGCGCACCTTTTGCCTCAGATCAGCGAACACCTCGTTCGCATCGAGCGTCGGGCCGCTGTCGATGCCCTCCCCGACGAGCGTCCGCAACTCTTCCAGGCTGTATCCCAGAAGTTCGCGTCGTTCCCGCCATTCGAGCATCGCCTCATGGATCGCCTCGCCGGCGGAAGCATACTGGCCGGCTCCAACGACCTCACGGACATACCCCGCCATGTCGGCTGTCATCGAGATGGTGACTTTTTCGACCGGTGCCATGAACCCCTTCCTCACTCGGCGCCGAGAATATGCGATCAGGGAAGCGCACGCAATTTGGCATCGCCGGCGCGGCCTTGCCGATCATCGCTTCAGCCTATTCTCTCATCAGAAGGTGTCGACGTCGAACGCGAGCGTCGCGCGCCCCGTCACAGGACCGCCCATGCTCCCTGCCCTCACCGCCATTTTCCTCTGCCAACTTGTCGGCGAGATGATCACCGCCTGGTTCGCGCTGCCGCTGCCGGGGCCCGTCATCGGCATGGCGCTGCTGTTTGCCGGCCTGATGCTGAAGGGAGAGGTGCCAGAGGCGATCGGAAAGGTCGGCGACGGGCTGCTGCAGCACCTGTCGCTGCTGTTCGTGCCGGCGGGGGCCGGCATCATGATGCATGTCCATCGGCTGGAAGCGGACGCGTTGGGGCTCGGCACGGCGCTGATCGTGTCGACGCTCGCCACCATCGCCGTGACAGGCCTAGCCATGCGCTTCCTCACAGCGCGCGGGAGCGATACTGATGCCGGCTGAATCGCTGCGCGAGGTCTGGGTCTATCTCGCGGCGACGCCGCTGTTGTCCCTGACCCTGACGCTCGTCCTCTACCAGATCGCCTTCGCCCTCTATCGCCGCGCCCGTTTTCTGGCGCTGCTGAACCCGGTGCTTCTGACGGTGGCGATGGTCGTCACACTGCTGACGCTGACCGGCACGTCCTACGACACCTATTTCGAGGGCGCGCAGTTCATCCATTTCCTGCTCGGCCCCGCCACCGTCGCCCTGGCGATCCCGCTCTACCGGCAGTTCGACAAGGTCCGCCGCCATGCCGGGGCGCTGGCCGCGAGCCTTGCCGCGGGATCGCTCACCGCCATGGCGACGGCGGTCGGCATCGGCGCGCTGTTCGGGGTCGACCGCGCCGGGCTCGTCGCGCTGGCGCCGAAATCGGTGACCGCGCCGGTCGCCATGGGCATCGCCGAAAAGCTCGGCGGCGTGCCGTCGCTGACCGCCGTCCTCGTCATCGCCACCGGCATCATCGGCGCCTCGCTCGGGCCTGCCGTTCTCGACCTCTGCGGCATCCGCGGCAAGGCAGCGCGCGGCTTTGCCATGGGCACCGCCGCGCACGGCATCGGCACCGCCCGCGCTCTGCAGGAAAGCGAGATTGCCGGCGCCTTCTCCGGCCTCGCCATGGGCCTCAACGCGCTGGCGACGGCGATCGCCTTGCCGCTCTTGTGGTCGCTGCTGTTTTGAGGGGATGCGCACGTTTTCGCGGAAGTGGCAGCGCGTGGCCGAAACGCGCCTCCCTCTCCGGATAGTCATGCTCGGGCTTGACCCGAGCACCCATGCCGCGAGCGTTCTCGTTGCAAATTCGGCCCCGAACAGCCGCTCGCATCAGAAAGGAAGGTCGACCGTTCTCGATCTCGTTCAGCGATTTGGCATGGGTCCCGGGTCAAGCCCGGGATGACTAATTATGGGATGTTGCGGCAACGGATTTGGAGCTTCGGGTCAACCGTCGCGGCAACCAGTGGCTTGCCTTACCCCGCAGACGCCTCTCGGAAAACGAGCCGCGCCACTGCCATCCCTCACCCCGCACTCAGCATCCTCTTCACCACGCCGTTCGCCTTGCCGAAATCCATCTGGCCGGCATGGCGCTCCTTAAGGGCCGTCATCACCCGGCCCATGTCCTTCATGCCAGCGGCGCCGAGATCGGCGATGCTGGCGGCGACAGCCGCCTCCATGCCGGCCTCGTCCATCTGCACCGGCAGGAAGCCGGCGATGATGGCGATCTCCTCGCGCTCCTTGGCGGCGAGCTCGGGACGGGCATTGTCCTCGTAGATCTTCGCCGATTCCTCGCGCTGCTTGGTCATCTTGCCGAGGATCTGGACGATCTCGTCGTCGCTGGCCGCATCGCGCCCCGAACCGCGGTTGAGGATGTCCTTGTCCTTGATCGCCGCGTTGACGAGGCGCAGGGTTCCGGTCCGGGTCTTGTCGCCGGCCTTCATGGCGTCTTTCAGGGCATTGGTGATGGCAGCGCGCATCGGGGCCTCCTCGGCTTCTTCTCTGGGCTTGTCTGATCGTCCGTGACGAGCCGGAACGCCGCGATCCGCCCGATCGACGGGCGGCGAGCGCGCGCCCGAAGGCGCCGGCTGTCGTTCACCGCGGCATGTAAAGCTGCGGGGAAAGCCGCGCAAGAGACTTGCAGTCCGCGCCGTTAAGGTCGATATGCCAACCAATGCACACTTTTCCCGCGCCTGACCCGCGCCTTGGCGCCCGCGCTTTGCCGCGGCGCCAAGGCGCGCGCCGGCAGGAAACGACCTTCGAAGGGCACGCCATGACCGCAGGCTGGACGACACGCAAACCGACCGCACTCCTGGTGCTCGCCGATGGCACGATCATCGAGGGCGACGGCATCGGCGCCGTCGGCGAGACGACCGGCGAGGTCTGCTTCAACACCGCGCTGACCGGCTACCAGGAGATCCTCACCGACCCCTCCTACGCCAAGCAGATCGTCACCTTCACCTTCCCGCACATCGGCAATGTCGGCGCCAATGACGAGGACACCGAGGACCTCGTCCCGGCCAACGCGCATGGCGCGGTCGGCGCGATCTTCCGGGCCGAGGTGTCGGCCCCCTCGAACTACCGTTCCTCCGGCCATCTCGACGCCTGGCTGAAGAAGCGCGGCATCATCGCGCTGTCGGGCATCGATACGCGAGCCCTCACCGCCCACATCCGCGAAAACGGCATGCCGAACGCCGTCATCGCGCACAATCCGGACGGCGTCTTCGACATCGAGGCGCTGAAGGCGAAGGCCAGGGCCTGGTCAGGCCTCGAAGGTCTCGACCTCGCCAAGGACGTCGCCACTCACCAGTCGGTGGTCTGGGACGAAAAACCCTGGGCCTGGAATGCCGGCTACGCCACCGAGAGCGAGCCGCGCTACACCGTTGTCGCCCTCGACTACGGCACCAAGCGCAACATCCTCCGGCTGATGACCGGCCGCGGCGCCCGCGTCGTCCTGATGCCGCCGACGTCGACCGCCGACGAAGTGATGGCGCACCATCCCGACGGCATCTTCCTGTCGAACGGCCCGGGTGATCCGGCTGCGACCGGCGTCTACGCCGTGCCGACCATCCAGAAGCTGATCGAGACCGGCGTGCCGATGTTCGGCATCTGCCTTGGCCACCAGATGCTGGCGCTGGCGCTCGGCGGCAAGACCTCGAAGATGCACCAGGGCCATCACGGCGCCAACCATCCGGTCAAGGATTTCACCACCGGCAAGGTCGAGATCGTTTCGATGAATCACGGCTTCGCCGTGGAATCCGGCACGCTGCCGGCGGATGTTGAGGAGACCCACATCTCGCTGTTCGACCAGTCGAACTGCGGTCTGAAGATGAAGGACGCGCCGGTCTTCTCCGTGCAGCACCATCCCGAGGCCTCGCCCGGCCCGCAGGACTCGCACTATCTCTTCGACCGGTTCTTCGAACTGATCGACAGCCGCAAGAATACCGCGGCCTGAACCTTTCCGGCGCGCCCGGAGGCAGGCGACGAGCCCAGAACGAAGAAGGCGCCGGAATTCCTCCGGCGCCTTCAGTGTTTCTGCGGGGCCTCTCCGGCCGTCACGCGCGAAAAACCCGCATCAGCCGGCGATAGAACCGCCGCATGCCGCAGGAAAAGGTGGCATGGCGGTGGAGATCGTCGCGGTCGCGATCGCCCCCGTAGGCACTGCGGGCAATGATGATGTCGGCAAGCACTGTCCTGGTCCTTCCATGGCTGCTCGAAGGCGGCAACAGACGCCCCGCCGCCCGAGGGGCACGGTGACGCACGAACCCGTGGTCATCCATCTCAAGATGCGCACTCGGTGCGCCGCAGTCAACTGTCGGTTGGCGCACCTCGTGCATTTATAGCACGACACGCCTGTGCGAGGCTTGCCAGACGGCCCCGCATCTGGAATGGCAGGAATGCCAAGCCCCGCAGGCTATTGGCGATCTGCCCCTCGCATCAGCCCCGCCTTTGGAGTGACCCATGCAGCCCGACGATTTCCGCAGCTGGCGCAAGGCCCTTGGCTGGAAGCAGAAGGACGCTGCCGAAAAGCTCGGCCTGAAGAAGCGCGTCATCCAGTATTACGAAAAGGGCGATCGGGACGGCAAGACGATCGAGATCCCGAAGACGGTCGAGCTCGCCTGCCTCGCCCTCACCCTCGGCTTCGAATCCTATGACGGCCAGGCCATGCCGCGGGCCAAAAATGCGCCGGCGCCAAGCCTGCCTGTCGCCGCCAAGGACGCTGCGCCGGCCAAGCGCGCCGCCAAGTCCGCCGGTGCCGGCGACTGATCGGTGGATTTGCCGGGACAGGGTCGTTTCTGCCCTTTCGCCCGGGCCGGCTTTTCCCTATACACCGGCCTTAGCCTGAAGAACCTTCCGAGCCCGAACCGGTCACGCCCGTAGCGCGACCGGATTTTCGCGCGGAAACAAGTATGTCGACGAAAGAAGAGCCATGCCGAAACGGACCGATATCCGCTCCATCCTGATCATCGGCGCCGGACCGATCATCATCGGCCAGGCCTGCGAGTTCGACTATTCGGGCACGCAGGCCTGCAAGGCGCTGAAGGAGGAGGGATACCGGATCATCCTGATCAACTCCAATCCGGCGACGATCATGACCGATCCCGACCTTGCCGACGCGACCTATATCGAGCCGATCACGCCCGAGGTGGTCGCCAAGATCATCGAGAAGGAGCGTCCGGACGCGCTGCTGCCGACCATGGGCGGCCAGACCGCGCTGAACACGGCGCTGTCGCTGCGCCGCATGGGCGTGCTCGACAAGTACAATGTGGAGATGATCGGCGCCGACGCCGCGGCGATCGACAAGGCCGAGGATCGCGCGCTCTTCCGCGAGGCCATGAAGAAGATCGGCCTGGAGACCCCGCGCTCGCTTCTCGCCAACGCCACCGAGGCCAAGAGCGCCGACAAGGCGGCCTTCGAAGCGAAGGCGGCGGAGATCCGCGCCACCATTACCGATGCGACGGCCCAGGCCGAGGCGCTCGCCGCCATCGAGGCCGAATGGGCCGCCGGCCGCTCCGACCGCAAGCAGCGCTACATGACCCGCGCACTCGCCGCGGCGGCCGAGGCGCTGGAGCAGATCGGCCTGCCCGCCATCATCCGCCCGTCCTTCACCATGGGCGGCACCGGCGGCGGCATCGCCTACAACCGCTCGGAATTTTTCGAGATCGCCGAAGGCGGCCTCGATGCCTCGCCGACGACGGAAGTGCTGATTGAGGAGAGCGTCCTCGGTTGGAAGGAATACGAGATGGAGGTCGTCCGCGACAAGGCGGACAACTGCATCATCGTCTGCTCGATCGAGAACATCGATCCGATGGGCGTCCACACCGGCGATTCGATCACCGTCGCCCCTGCCCTCACCTTGACCGACAAGGAATACCAGGTGATGCGCAACGCCTCGATCGCGGTCTTGCGCGAGATCGGCGTGGAGACCGGCGGCTCGAACGTGCAGTTCGCCGTCAATCCCGAGGACGGCCGCCTCGTCGTCATCGAGATGAACCCGCGCGTCTCGCGCTCCTCGGCGCTGGCTTCGAAGGCCACGGGCTTCCCGATCGCCAAGATCGCGGCGAAACTCGCCGTCGGCTATACGCTGGACGAACTCGACAACGACATCACCGGCGGCGCGACGCCCGCCTCCTTCGAGCCGTCGATCGACTATGTCGTCACCAAAATCCCGCGCTTCGCCTTCGAGAAGTTCCCCGGCGCCGACCCGCTGCTCACCACCGCGATGAAGTCGGTCGGCGAGGTCATGGCGATCGGCCGGACGTTCGAGGAATCGCTGCAGAAGGCGCTGCGGGGTCTTGAGACCGGCCTCGACGGGCTCGACGAGATCAAGATCCCCGGCATCGGCGAGGGGGACGACAAGAACGCCATCCGCGCCGCCTTGGGCAAGCCGACGCCCGACCGCCTGTTGATGGTGGCGCAGGCGCTGCGCATGGGCACGTCCGAGGAGCAGGTGCACCAGTCCTGCAAGATCGATCCCTGGTTCATCGCCCGCATCAAGGCAATCATCGATCTCGAGGCGCGCGTCAGCGAGCACGGCCTGCCGGACGACGCCGAAAACTTCCGCTTCCTGAAGTCCGTCGGCTTCTCCGATGCCCGCCTCGCCAAGCTCATCGGCGCCGACGAGGAGACCGTCGCTTCGGCGCGGGAGAAACTCGACGTGCATCCGGTGTTCAAGCGCATCGACACCTGCGCCGCCGAGTTCGCCTCGCCGACGCCCTACATGTACTCGACCTATGAGCGGCCCTTCGCCGGGTCCCTGCGCTCCGAGGACGAGGTTTCCGACCGCAAGAAAGTCGTCATCCTCGGCGGCGGGCCGAACCGCATCGGCCAGGGCATCGAGTTCGACTATTGCTGCTGCCATGCCGCCTTCGCGCTGAAGGACGCCGGCTACGAGGCGATCATGGTCAACTGCAACCCGGAGACCGTCTCCACCGACTACGACACCTCGGACCGGCTCTATTTCGAGCCGCTCACCGGCGAGGACGTGCTGGCCATCCTGCGCGTCGAGCAGTCCAAGGGCACCCTCCACGGCGTCATCGTGCAGCTCGGCGGTCAGACGCCGCTGAAGCTCGCCGAGACGCTGGAGAAGGCCGGCATCCCGATCCTCGGCACCTCGCCCGACGCGATCGACCTTGCCGAGGACCGCGACCGCTTCCAGCATTTTCTCAACGAGTTCCAGCTGCGCCAGCCGAACAACGGCATCGCCCGCTCGGCCGACGAGGCCCGCATCATCGTCGAGCGCATCGGCTATCCCGTGGTCATCCGCCCGTCCTACGTGCTCGGCGGCCGCGCCATGGAGATCGTGCGCAACGGCCCGCAGTTCGAGCGCTACATCACCGAGGCGGTGGTCGTCTCCGGCAAGTCGCCGGTCCTGATCGACAGCTATCTCTCCGATGCGATCGAGGTCGACGTCGACTGCCTGTCCGACGGCAAGGACACCTTCATCGCCGGCATCCTGGAGCATATCGAGGAAGCTGGCATCCATTCCGGCGACAGCGCCTGCTCGCTGCCGGTGCACTCGCTGTCGGACGCGATCGTGGACGAGCTGGAGCGCCAGACCCGCGTGATGGCGCTCGGCCTCAACGTCGTCGGCCTGATGAACGTGCAGTTCGCCATCAAGGGCGAGGACATCTACGTCCTCGAGGTCAATCCGCGGGCCTCGCGCACCGTGCCCTTCGTCGCCAAAACCATCGGCTCGCCGATCGCCAAGATCGCCGCCCGCATCATGGCCGGCGAGACGCTGGACGCAGCGTTTGCCGCCTATGGCGACAAGCCGAACTGGCGGACGCTGAAGCACATCGCGGTCAAGGAAGCGGTCTTCCCCTTCGCCCGCTTCCCCGGCGTCGACACGCTGCTCGGCCCGGAAATGCGCTCGACCGGCGAGGTCATGGGCCTCGACACCAGCTTTGCCGTCGCCTTCGCCAAGTCGCAACTCGGCTCTTCGATCGACCTGCCGACGGCGGGCAGCGTCTTCGTCTCGGTGCGCGACGGCGACAAGGCCCGCGCTTTGCCGGCGATCCGCAAGCTGCACGAACTCGGCTTCAAGATCGTCGCAACGGGCGGGACGCAGCGTTTCCTGATCGAGCAGGGCATTCCCGCCGAGAAGATCAACAAGGTGCTGGAAGGCCGGCCGCATATCGAGGACGCGATCCGCAACCGGCAGATCCAGCTGGTGCTGAACACCTCGGAAGGCGCCAAGGCGCTGTCCGACTCGCGCTCGCTGCGCCGCGCCGCGCTGATCCACAAGGTGCCCTACTACACCACGCTCTCCGGCATGGCCGCGGCGGCCGAGGCGATCGAGGCGCTGAAGCGCGGTGGCCTTGAAGTCCGGTCCCTGCAGTCCTACTTCACAGCCGCGTGAACAAACGCGCCGAAACCGATCGCGCGCCCGCTGGCGGACGATCTGGGCGCGGGGTGTGAGGGACGGCGGCAAGCGGCCTTGTCAGGGGAGACAGGGTTTGACAGCGGAATTTTGCCGCAGCATCATCGGCTGATCCCCGGGTCTCGTCGACCCGGGTTGCGACGGTTTGCTGGTTCCGGTCGGATTTCCGTCCGGAGCCGGTTTGTTTTGTGCGCCGGCATCATCCGGCGGGAACGAAAACGACCTTCGGCCGCTTCGGCCGACGGTTTGGAAAGGTTGAGGGCATGGACAAGGTCCCAATGACAAGCGCCGGGTTCGAGTCGCTCAAGGAAGAGCTGCGTCGGCGCCAGCAGGAGGAGCGTCCGCGCATCATCGCGGCGATCTCGGAAGCGCGGGCGCACGGCGACCTGTCGGAGAACGCCGAATATCACGCGGCCAAGGAATCGCAGAGCCTCAACGAGGGCCGGATCTCCGAACTCGAGGACTATACCGCCCGCGCCGAGGTCATCGACGTGTCGAAACTGTCGGGCGAGAAGGTGAAGTTTGGGGCGACCGTCAAGCTGATCGATGAGGACACCGAGGAGGAGAAGGTCTACCAGATCGTCGGCGACCAGGAAGCCGACGTGAAGCAGGGCCGCATCTCGATCTCCTCCCCCATCGCCCGCGCCCTGATCGGCAAGGAAGAAGGCGATACGGTCGAGGTCGCCGCGCCGGGCGGCGCACGGTCCTACGAGATCATCGAGCTGCGCTGGGGCTGAGCGGCATTCGCCGGAAGTTGGGCCGACGCCCTTATCCTGGTTAGCCAAGCAGCCTGCGGTTCCGCCTCTCTCTGCGAGCCGCGCCATATCCCTGTCCCTCATGCTGAGCTTGTCGAAGCACGAGGGACATCGCCGCTACCGTCGTGCCGCCCCTCGTGCTTCGACAGGGCTCAGCATGAGGGGTCAGGGGTAGCCATCATGCACATCCGCGACGTCGAGGTGATCGCGCCCAACTTCAAGCGCCGCCTCTCCGGCGTCACCTCGACGATCGTCCAGCTGGTGCCGCTGCAGGCCCGGACGCTCGGAATCGCCGCACTCGGCCCCGGCCTTCCCTCGCACCTTCCCAAACTGCGTTGGCGCCAGTTCTTCGGCCTGTGGACCCGGCCCGCCGGGCGCCCCTTCCGCCTCTGGCACGCGCGCCGCAATACCGAAATGTTGGCCGGCCTCGTCCTGCGCGACGTCCTGCGCATGCGGCTGAAGCTCGTCTTCACCTCCGCCGCACAGCGCCGGCACACCGCCTGGACGCGGTTCCTCATCCGCCGCATGGATGCCGTCATCGCCACCAGCCAGCGCAGCGCCGCCTTCCTCGAAGTGCCGGCGACCGTCATCCTGCACGGCATCGACCTCGACGCGTTTTCGCCCGAGCGCATCGGTGCGCCCTCCCCGGCCATGCAGGCGCTGGCGGGCCGAAAGATCGTCGGCTGTTCCGGCCGCATCCGGCACCAGAAGGGCACGGACCTCTTCGTGGCTGCGATGATCGACCTCTTGCCGCGCCATCCCGATTGGACCGCGGTGATCACCGGCCGCACCACGGCCGAGCACACCGGCTTCGAAGCCGCGATGCGCGAGAGCATTGGCGCAGCCGGGCTGGCCGACCGCATCGTCTTCCTCGGCGAGGTCGACGACATCGCCGCGTGGTTCCGCCGCTTCGACCTCTATGTCGCCCCGCCGCGCAACGAGGGTTTTGGTTTGACGCCGCTGGAGGCCATGGCCTCTCGAAAACCCGTGGTGGCGAGCGATGCCGGCGCCTTCGCCGAGATGATCGTCGAGGGCGTCACCGGCCATGTCGTCCCCGTCGACGACGCAGCGGCGCTGGCCTCCGCGATCGCGCCTTTGCTCGGCGACGACGCACGCCGGCAAGCGGCGGGTGCGGCGGCGCTCGATCATGTCCGCCGACATTTCCCCCTGGCACGCGAGGCGGCCGAGATCGGCGCGGTCTACACGCGGCTGTGGGCGTCCGGCAAGAAGTCGTCCGGATCGACGCGCACCTCGCGATAGGCGACGCCGCCGAGCCGGCTGAGGTGATGTGGCAACAGCCGAACCTGCGCGGCCGCGCGGCGGGCGAAGAAGCGCCAGTGGCGCGGCACCGGCCTCAGGCGCCGGCGCGGGACCTGGATCGAGGTCGGCGGCACGTCGCCCCGCATCGGGTCGCGGCGGGCCAGGACCTCCGCCTGGATGGCGAGCGCCGGCTGGCACTGCCAGGAGACGAGTTCGCCGCAGGCGTGGATGAAGGCGTCGGCCGGTGCGGCGCCCTGCCGCTCAGCCCTGGCCAGAAGTTTTTGCGCGCCGGCCGGCCAGAGCACGTAGGCCGCCGCGCCCGCCTTGTCCCGAAACACGCGCAGCCGCTGGAGATCGCCGGCAAGCGGACGAGGCGCCGGCGCGAGGAAGCGCCGTCGGCCAAAATCTTCGAGATTCAGAAGATCCATATCGGCAGACTCCTGCCATGCCGAAGCGGCACAGAGAGACGCCAGCCGCGGCGACAGCCGCACGTCGTCCTCCAGGATCAGCATCGGCTGGCCCGTCTCGGCGACGCGCTGCCACAGCGTGCGGTGGGACAGGAAGCAGGCCAGTTCCGCCTTCGACAGCGGCCGCTCCCAGCGGCGGTCGAGCGCGCCGACCGTGGCCTCGTCGACCGCGTCGGCCGAGACCGCCGGGAAACGCTCGAAGGCGAGCCCGAGCCGGTCGGCTTCGGTCTCCATCTGCTGCCGCCGGAGCGTCGCGCGGTCCAGATTGATGTAGCAAATCCGCATCATCGCCCCTCTTACGGCGAACGTCGGGGCGAGGCTAGCTGCCGCGCCGACGGACATTCCGACGACACGGGGACAACCCAACCAGGCGGGCCTCCGCGTGTTGTCAGCCTCGCGAGGGTCCGGTATGGAAACCCCACATCGCCTTGAAAACAAGCCGCCGGGCCGCCACCTCCAAGGGCGTCGGCACCCCGCCTTCGTCCGCCCCGCGCGAGCCTTGACACGAGCGAGCCTTGAGATGACCGAGCCCCACACCGTCCGCCACGCCCCCGTGCTGATCATCGGCTCGGGTCCCGCCGGCTATACCGCGGCGATCTATGCGGCGCGGGCGATGCTGAAGCCGCTGCTGGTCGCCGGCCTGCAGGAAGGCGGACAGCTCACCATCACGACCGATGTCGAGAACTATCCGGGCTTCGCCGATCCCATCCAGGGGCCCTGGCTGATGGAGCAGATGAAGGCGCAGGCCCTGCATGTCGGCACCGAGTTCGCCAGCGACCTGATCGTCGAGGCCGACCTCTCCTCGCGCCCCTTCCGGCTGCGCGGCGACAGCGGCACGCAGTACAGCTGCGACGCGCTGATCATCGCTACCGGCGCCCAGGCGAAATGGCTGGGTCTCGATTCCGAGCAGCATTTCCAGGGTTTCGGCGTTTCCGCCTGCGCCACCTGCGACGGCTTCTTCTACCGCGGCAAGGACGTCGTGGTCGTCGGCGGCGGCAATACGGCGGTCGAGGAAGCGCTCTACCTCTCGCACATCGCCAAATCCGTGACCGTCGTCCACCGCCGCGACGCCTTCCGGGCCGAGCGCATCCTGCGCGAACGCCTCGCCGCCAAGGACAACGTCAAGGTGATCTGGAACGCCGAGGTCGACGAGATCACCGGGCTGTCCAAGCCGATGAAGTCGGTCACCGGCATTCGCCTGCGCGACCGCCTCACCGGCGAGACGAGCGAGCATGCGACCGACGGCGTCTTCGTTGCCATCGGCCACGCGCCGGCCGTCCAGCTGTTCGAGGGCAAGCTGAAGCAGAAGCCCTCGGGCTATCTCTGGGTCGAGCCCGGGACGACGCAGACCTCGGTTCCCGGCGTCTTCGCCGCCGGCGACGTCGCCGACGACGTCTACCGCCAGGCGGTGACCGCCGCGGGTCTCGGCTGCATGGCCGCGCTCGAAGCCGAGAAATGGCTGGCGAACGCCGCGGCGGACGAGACCCGGCAGGCCGCCGAGTAGGCCGAGAGGCCCGCCGCGGCCCTCGGTCTGACGGATAGTTCCTCTGCCGGATGACCGGCGTATAGCCGCGGTCAGGTCACGCTTGGCTGGCCCTGTGCTGTGCCCCAAGCGTCCCGCCCCGTTCCGACGGCGTGCCTCTCCCCATAGTCCGGTGCTTGCGGTGTCTTCCGTATGGCACGGCAAGCACCGGGCATCGCCTCCCCATGCAGCGATACCGGCTTCCGCGACGGACCGAGACGTGGCAGATGCTAGCGCCGCGGCTCTGGCGCACGGTCACGCCATTGAGCCGCGAGAAGCCGGCCCCCGGGGGAAGCATGGACGCCATTGGGACGGGCAGCTCGCCGGAGGGGGAATGGCGAAAGCAGGGTGAGGCGTCGCGCGGGGTAAGTCTCATCTCACGCGTTGGTGCCTGGATCTCCGCCAATCGCTCGATCCTCGGCATTCTCGCGATCGTCGCCGTCCTTGCCATCGCCGCGATCGCCTTGAGAAACCTCACCGCGGAGGTGCGCTACGACGCCGTCATGGCCGCCTTCGACGCCACCGGCACGACGTCGATCGCGCTGGCGGTGCTGTTCACCCTGATCAGCTTCGTCGGCCTCACCTTCTACGATGTCGGGGCCCTGTCCTATATCGGCCGCAAGCTCTCCTACGGGGCCGTCGCGGCCACCGCGTTCTGCGCCTATGCCGTCGGCAACACCGCCGGCTTCGGGCCGCTGTCGGGCGGCGCCATCCGCTATCGCGGCTACAGCCGACTCGGCCTCTCGCCGGAAGAGATCGCCAAGGTCATCGCCTTCGTCACCCTGGCCTTCGGACTGGGGCTGGCAACGCTCGCCTGCCTCGGCATCCTGGCGGTCGGCCCCGAACTGGCGCCGCAGCTAGGCCTTTCCCCGCTGCTCCTGCAGGCCATCGCCTTCGTCGGCCTGTTACCGGTTGCGGCCTTACTCGTCGCCGGCCGAAGCGGCCGCCCGCTGCGGTTCGGCCGGTTTGCCGTCCGGCTTCCCGGAAGCGCCCTGATCGTCCGGCAATTCCTGGCCACGGCGGTCGACGTCGGCGCCTCGGCGGCGGTCCTCTACGTTCTGCTGCCGCCCGGCGAGATCGGCTTTGCGAGCTTTGCCTGCATCTACGCCGTCGCCATCGGCATCGGCGTCCTCAGCCATGTGCCCGCCGGCCTCGGCGTGTTCGAGACGGTGATCGTCGCCGCCCTCGGCCGAACCGTCGATGTCGACCAGGTGCTCGGCGCCCTCGTTCTCTACCGCGTCATCTACTACCTGCTTCCCCTCCTGTGCGCGGCGGTCTTCGTCAGCCTGGCCGAACTGCGGGGCGCCCTCGCCGGCCGGATGGGAACCGAGGTCAGGTCGGCAGGCCGCCGTCTGGCGCCGCCGGTCCTGGCGACGCTGGCGCTGCTGCTCGGCATGATGCTGATCCTGTCCAGCGTGACGCCGACGCCGACGGAACGGCTGGACGCGCTGCAGGCCTTCGTCCCGCTGTTCATCGTCGAAGGCGCGCACTTCCTCACCAGCCTCTTGGGCCTTGCCCTTCTCGTCATGGCGCGCGGCCTGTCGCAGCGCCTGGATGGCGCCTGGCTCGGCACGATCCTGGTGACGCTCGCCACCATCGTCATGTCCCTGGTTCAGGCGATCGCGATCCACGAGGCGGCGCTGCTCGTCTTCTTCGCGCTGGCTCTTGCCGCCTCGCGCCGCGAATTCGACCGCCCGGCCTCGATGCTGCGGCAGGCGCTGACCGGTCCCCGGCTCGCGGCCATCACCACCATCTGCGTCAGCGCCGTCATCGTCCTTTTCTTCGTCTACCGCGACGTCGACTACAGCCACGAGCTCTGGTGGCAGTTCGAGTTCGCCTCGGAAGCGCCCCGCAGTCTTCGGGCCATGCTCGGCATCACCATCTTCGCCAGTGCCGTGGCGATGTGGAGCCTGGTGCGACCGGCCGTCGGCCGCGTCGCGCCACCCAGCGCGCCCGAACTCGCCCGCGCCGTCGCCATCGTCGGCACCCAGGACGATGCCGACGGCAATCTCGTGCGGTCCGGCGACAAGAGCCTGTTGTTTTCCGAGGATGGCCGGGCCTTCGTCATGTACGCCCGCCGCAACCGCTCGATGATCGCTTTGTTCGATCCGATCGGCGCCCGCGACGCCTGGCCGGCGCTGATCTGGCAGTTCATCGAAATGTCCAGGGCCAATGGCTGCCGCGCGGTATTCTACCAGGTCGGCCCGGACGCTCTCTCGCTCTACGCCGATGCCGGCATGCGCGCCTTCCGCCTCGGTGAACTCGCGATGATCGACCTCGCCCGTTTCGACCTGGCCGGCGGCAAGCGCGCCGGCCTTCGCCAGGCCAAGGCGCGGGGCCAGCGCGACGGGCTGACCTTCGCCATAGTGGACACAGCGGACGTCCCGTCGACCTATGGTGAGATCGCGGCGGTTTCCGATGCCTGGCTCGCCGGCCATCGGACCGGCGAGAAGGCCTTCTCCCTCGGCGCCTTCGACCGGGACTACGTCTGCAGCCAGCCGGTGGCCGTCCTGCGCCGCGAGGGCCGGATCGTCGCCTTCGCCAATCTTCTCGTCACCGCGACCGGCGTGGAAGCCTCCGTCGACCTGATGCGCTTCCACCCGGAGGCGCCGGGCGGCGCCATGGATTTCCTCTTCGTGCAGCTGCTCGAGCATCTGAAGGCGCAGGGCTTCAGGCGCTTCAACATGGGCATGGCACCGCTGTCGGGCATGTCCGGCCGCCACCATGCGCCGATCTGGGACCGGATCGGCACCGCGCTGTTCGAGCACGGCGAGAAATACTACAACTTCAAGGGCCTGAGAGCCTTCAAGGCCAAGTTCCACCCTGACTGGAGGCCGCGCTACATGACGACGTCTGGCGCGATCAGCCCCGCTCTGGCCCTAGTGGACGCGACGCTTCTGATCGGCGGTGGGTTGAAACGGGTGGTGCGGCGATGAGGCTCTTCTTGGTCCGATTGGTCCGACTTTTTCTGGCCAGTCTTGCCATGCTCGCGTTGCTGATCTCGCCGGCCGCGCAGGCGGCCACGCCCGACAATGCGCCGCCGGCCGGCTACGTCACCGGCACGATCCCCGCCCCGCACCTCTCGCCACCCGTCGGCGACAGCAAGGCCCTGGTCTTCCTTCTGTCCGATGCCGCCGGCTGGAGCAGCGCGGAAACCGCCGTGGCGACGACCCTGTCCGGCGCCGGCGCCTTCGTCGTCGGCATCGACCTGCCCGCCTATCTCCAGCAGCTCGAAAAGCAGGACGCGGACGAATGCGTCTACACGCTGTCCGACATCGAGCGCCTGAGCCAGCAGATCCAGCGCTCCACCGGCGGCAGCGTCTACCACCTGCCGATCGTCGCCGGCATCGGTGCCGGCGGCGCGATGGCGCTCGCCATCGCCGCGCAGACGCCCGACGCCACGGTCGGCCACACCGTGGCCGTCGACCCCGCCGCCGGCATCGCGCTGACGCGCCCGCTGTGCACCCCGGCGACGCGGGAAGAGGCCAAGGGCCTTGCCGTCTACGGGCTGACCGACGGCGCCCTGCCCGCGCCCATCACCGTCGCGCTGACGGCGAAGGCGTCGGCCGAGGGACGCCGTCACGTCGAGGCGCTTGCCGCGAAGCATCCCGACATCGCCACCCTGGAGAGCGACAGCCCGCAGACCGCCGCATTGGCCGATGCGGTCACGACCGTCATTGCGACCCCCGACGACGATGCGCTCGGCATGCCGCTCGCCGTGCTCGAGACGAAGCCGACGCGCGACACGATGGCGATCATCTATTCCGGCGACGGGGGATGGCGCGACATCGACAAGTCGATCGGCGAGCGCTTGCAGGAGAACGGCGTTCCGACGATTGGCGTCGATTCGCTGCGCTATTTCTGGAAGGAGATTTCACCGGAACAGACGGCCACCGATCTCGCCAGGATCATCAAGCTCTACACCAAGCGTTGGGGCGTGAAGAACGTCGTTCTCGTCGGTTTTTCCTTCGGGGCGGACATCCTGCCGACCACCTTCAACCTTCTGGCCGCGCCGGAGAAGGACAGGGTCAAGGAGTTGTCGCTTCTGGCGGTGTCGAAGTCGGCGGATTTCGAGATCTCGGTCATGGGCTGGCTCGGGGCCACCGGCAACAGCGAGAACCTGACGCAGTTGGCGCGCATCGACCCCCGGCTGGTGCAATGTTTCTACGGCACCGAAGACGACGATTCGGTCTGCCCGGCCGTCAAGAACCTCGGCTTTGAGTTCATCGCCGTCGAGGGCGGCCATCATTTCGACGGCGATTACGACGCCCTTGCGGACAGAATTCTGGCCGGCCTGACGCAGCGGCTGCCGGCGCCAGCGGCACCGGCCAAGCCCTGATCGGCCGGCCCGGCGGCCGGGACCAAGGCCTCGAAGCCAGGATCGGGAGCCGGAGGCGGACCGACGCAAATCAAGCCTTGCCCGAACGCCGACGATGCGGTTTACGAAGACGCGCCGATCTGTGCAACACTGGGACGCAGAAGCTGCGATTGCACGCTGCGCCCGGCGCCCTTGGGTGCCATGCGGAAGAGCGATGCCCCGCGGCGGGCACGGCCCCTTCCGCTCACGGCGGAGCGGGAACATCAGGCAGCGCCGTTTGCACCGAGCGGACCGCGGATTGGCAACAGCAGGCAGGGGAATCAGGCAATGGCGCTCGACTGGGATAAGCTGCGGATCTTCCATGCCGCAGCCGAGGCCGGCTCGTTCACCCACGCCGCCGATGTCCTCAACCTCAGCCAGTCGGCGATTTCGCGCCAGGTCGCCTCGCTCGAGCAGGAGATCGGCGCGCCGCTGTTCCACCGCCATGCCCGCGGCCTCGTCCTGTCTGAACAGGGCGAGCTCCTGTTCCAGACGGCCAGCGACGTGTTGAAGCGCCTCGAAATGGTCCGCATGCAGCTGACCGAAACGCGCGAAAAACCGACCGGCAAGCTGCGCGTCACCACCACGGTCGGCCTCGGCTCCGGCTGGCTGACGGAGCGCGCCAAGGAGTTTCTCGAGCTCTACCCCGAGCTGGAGCTGCAGCTCGTCCTCGACAACGAAGAGATCGACCTGACCATGCGCAAGGCGGATGCGGCGATCCGGCTGCGCCAGCCGCAGCAGCCGGACCTCATCCAGCGCCGCCTGTTCACCGTGCATCTCCACGTCTACGCCGCGCCGAGCTATCTCCAGCGCTTCGGCACGCCGGAAACCATCCAGGACCTCGACCAGCACCGCATCATCACCTTCGGCGAACCGGCCCCACCCTATCTGCGCAACCTCAACACGCTGGAGACGGTGGGCCTTGCCGACGGCCAGACCCGGCCGACCATCCTCCAGATCAACAATCTGATGTCGATCAAGGCCGCCATCGAGCGCGGCATCGGCATCGGCCTCCTGCCCGACTACATGATCGACAAAAATTCCAAGCTGGTGCAAGTGCTGCCGGAGATGGAGATGCCGACCTTCGACACCTATCTCTGCTACCCCGAGCAGCTGCGCAATTCGGCCAAGCTGAAGGTGTTTCGTGACTTTTTGATCTCGAAGGCAAGGACCTGGTCTTACTGACAGGCGGTATGGGGTGGCGTCATCGGCACGCCCCACCCGCCAACGACAGGCTCTATGCTATTATAAGATGCAGATAGAGTAGACGCCCACTATCTATGCAGATAGCGCATGGCAGTCATGCCGATTTTGCAATGGTGCCCGGTCGGCAAAATGATAGCTTTGATTCAGCCGTACCGTGGAAGGATACCTCCTCCCGTCTTTTCGCCCCGGCTGTTTCCTCCCAAGGGTTTGCCTCACGTAGGCCCTTCTTGTGCCGGGTTCTCGCGAGCCCGGCTTTTTTTTTGGCCTATCGCTAGTCGGGCAGCCGGCACAGGCAGGCGGGCAAAGGCAGGCGGCAAAAGCAAACGGCGGCCCGAAGGCCGCCGCTGTGCAGATCATCGATGGCTGGCGCCCGATCAGTCCTTCAGGCTGGCGCAGAAGCGCTGGATGCGCGAGCAGGCGTCTTCCAGAAGCTTTTCCGACGTCGCGTAGGAAATACGGAAATTCGGGCCGAGGCCAAAGGCCGAGCCCTGAACGACGGCGACGCCCTCGGCCTCGAGCAGCGCGGTGACGAAATCGACATCGGTCTCGATCACCTTGCCGGCCGGCGTCTTCTTGCCGATCAGCGCCTTGCACGAGGGATAGACGTAGAACGCCCCCTCCGGCGACGGGCATTCGAGGCCGGTCGCCTGGTTCAGCATCGACACCACGAGATCGCGCCGGGCCTCGAAGATCCGGCGGTTCTCCGGGATGAAGTCCTGCGTGCCGTTCAGCGCCTCGACCGCCGCCCACTGTGCGATCGAGCAGGCGCCCGAGGTCTGCTGGCCCTGGATCATGTCCATCGCCTTGATCAGCGGCAGCGGGCCGGCGGCATAGCCGATGCGCCAGCCGGTCATGGCATAGGCCTTGGACACGCCGTTCATCGTCAGCGTACGGTCGTAGAGGCCCGGCTCGACCTCGGCCGGCGTGGTGAAGACGAAGTCGCCATAGACGAGGTGCTCGTACATGTCGTCGGTCAGCACCCAGACATGCTCGTGGCGCATCAGGACGTCGGTCAGCGCCTTCAGTTCGTCGCGGCTGTAGGCGGCGCCCGACGGGTTCGACGGCGAGTTGAACAGGAACCACTTCGTCTTCGGCGTGATCGCCGTTTCCAGCGCCTCCGGCGTCAGCTTGAAGTTGGTCTCGATACCGGCCGTCACGAAGACCGGCGTGCCGCCGCAGATCGCCACCATCTCGGGATAGCTGACCCAGTAGGGCGCCGGGATGATCACCTCGTCGCCGGGGTTCAGCGTCGCCATGAAGGCGTTGAACAGGATCTGCTTGCCGCCGGTGCCGACGATCGTCTGCGCCGGGGTGTAGTCGAGATTGTTCTCGCGCTTGAATTTCTTGGCGATCGCCTCGCGCAGTTCCGGAATGCCGGAGACCGGCGTGTACTTCGTCTCGCCGCGGTTGATGGCGTCGATCGCCGCCGCCTTGATGTTGTCGGGCGTGTCGAAGTCGGGTTCGCCGGCGCCGAGGCCGATCACGTCCATGCCCTGCGCTTTCAGCTCCCGCGCCTTCTGCGAGACGGCGATGGTGGCGGAGGGCTTCACGCGGTCTAGGACGTCGGCAAGGAATGCCATGGGATGGGCTCCGGCTGTCATGGGTTCGTTGAACGAAGGGCGAGGCGGCCTATGCCGACCGGCTTCGACCTCCAAAAACCGGCGGACCGTAGTATCGGCGCGGCCGGGGCGCAAGCCGGTTCCGGGCTGCGCGTCCATCAATATCGCTGATGGCAGCATAGTCTTGATTTGAATTGGACGGACGAAGGCCGGACAGCCAAACTCGGCCTCCCCCGCTCCCCATGAGGCACAGGCGATGACGACGATCTACGGCATGCCGGACTCCGGCAACTGCTACAAGCCACGCCTCTTGATGGCGCTGCTCGGCCGCCCCTTCCGCCATGTCGAGGTCTCCTCGCGCGACGGCGGCACCCGGCAGGCGGATTTCCTCGCCAAGAACCCGAACGGCATGGTGCCCCTCCTGGAGCTGGACGATGGCCGCTTGCTCGCCGAGTCCAACGCCATCCTCTGCTACCTTGCCGACGGCACCCCGTTCGTCCCCGCCGATGCCTTCGACCGCGCCCAGATGCTGCAGTGGATGTTCTTCGAGCAATACAGCCACGAGCCGAACGTCGCGGTGCGCCGGGCGCTGTTGACGAACCCGGCCCGCCGCGACCAGGCGACGCCGGAAAAGCTCGCCACGACGCTGGCCGGCGGCAACCGCGCGCTTGCCGTCATGGAGGCGCAACTGGCCCGCACAGCCTATCTGGCCGGGTCGCAGCCGACGCTCGCCGATATCGCGCTCTACGCCTACACCCATTGTGCAGACGAGGGCGGTTTCGATCTGACCGGCTTTCCCGGCATCCGGCGCTGGCTCGGTGACGTCGCGGCCCTGCCGGGATTTCGCCCGATGTCCTGGCTCCCGGCCCCCTTGCCGGAATGACCGCCGTCTGTATTTCTGCAACCAGAGAACGGCCCACGGCAAGACCCGCCGCCACAGCGGCGGGTCTTGCGGCCAGCGGCAGACAGAGGAGCGGCGCGTCTGACGAAGAATGGTGTCTTGACGATCGCCCGTCGCATCCTGTTCGCGTTCGCCGGGCTGCTCCTGCTGGCCGGCGCCTGGTTCTTCGCTGTCGGCTCGCAACAGGTGTGGACCTGGTATGCCGGTTCGGCGGACCAGGGCCGCGTCGAAAAGCTCGGCGAGGAGCGGCGAAGCCAGCCAACCGACAGCCTCGCCTGCAGCCCCGCGACATGCCGCGCCCGCATCGACATCGCCCTCCCCGTCTATCGAGGGCCGCCGGCGGCACTGATGCAGCGGCTCGACCGCATCATTCTCGCCGACCGGGATCATCTGGTGCGTGTCGATGATCGGACATCGCCCGACTACCGGCGTTATGTCGCCCGGACCCCGTTGCTGCGCTTTCCCGACACGATCGAGGCGCTGGCTCTCCCCCGTGGCCAGGACAGCGCGCTGGTGCTCTACAGCCGCTCGCTGCTCGGCTCCAACGACTGGGGCGCCAACCACGCCCGCCTGGCCCTCTGGGCGGCCGAACTCGACGACGCCCGATCCGAGGCGGGCGAGGCGCCGCCGCCGCAGTGATGCGCGCGCAGGACTGCCGGCCGGGGCGTCGACCAAGGCCTGCCGCCGAAGGGCGCGGGCCGCGCTTGAGCATCGGCAACACGCCTTGCGGTCCCCGCTGCCTGCCTCTAGGCAGGAACCGTCTTTGCCCCTGCCATCGGAAATGCCATGACCCGCGCCCGCGCGAACCTGCTGCTGCTTCTGGCCGGCGCCATCTGGGGCATGGGCTTCGTCGCCCAGTCGAGCGCCATGGCGCATGTCGGCCCCTGGGCCTTCAATGCCGTAAAGTTCGCCCTTGCCGCCCTGGCCGTCGCGCCCTTCGCCTGGCGCGAGGCGCGCGGAACCGCGGCGCCCCTGTCCAAGGCCGACCTCGGCGGCTTCGGCTTCATCGGCGTGCTGCTCTTTCTAGCCGCGATCCTGCAGCAGATCGGCATCGTCACCACCTCGGTCACCAATACCGGCTTCCTCACCGGGCTCTACGTCGTCTTCACGCCCTTCTTCGGCGTCCTCCTGATGCGCAACCGCCCCCACTGGATCGTCTGGCCGGCAGCGCTTCTGGCCTTTGCCGGCATCGTCCTGGTCGGTGGCGGCTCGCTCGGCAGCCTGCGCTCGGGCGATTTCCTGGTGATCGGTTGCGCAGTGTTCTGGTCTCTCCAGATCGTCTACATCACGCGCTTCGCGCAAGGCAGCGGCCGTCCGCTGACGCTGTCGCTGGTGCAGTTCGGCGTCGCCGCCGTGCTGTCGGCGCTAGGCGCCGTGACGCTGGAAACCACGACGCTCGCCGCCCTCGGCAATGCCTGGATCGAGCTGGTCTATGGCGGCGTGTTTTCGATCGGCTTGGCCTTCTCGCTGCAGACGATCGGCCAGCGCTACACCACGGCACCGCAGGCCGCGATCTTCCTGTCCTCCGAGGCGCTCTTCGCGGCGCTGTTCGCCGCCCTCTTCATGGGCGAGCGGATTGCCGCCATCGGCCTGGTCGGCTGCGCCTGCATCTTCGCGGCGATGATGGCCGTCGAACTGGTACCGATGCTGCGCCGGCAGCGATCCGCCTCGGCCTGATCGCGCGGCGCACGCCTTTGCCAGAGCGCACCGGTTCGTCTAACCAGAGAAGGACAGCGGAGAAACCGACATGACCGACCCCTTGCCGACAGGCGAACTGACCATGCGGGTGCCGGCGATGCCGGCCGACGCCAATGCCGCCGGCGACGTCTTCGGCGGCTGGGTGATCGCGCAGATGGACCTGGCCGCCGGCCTGCGCGGCGCCGACCGCGCCGCCGGCCGCGTCGCCACCGTCGCGGTCAATGCGCTGACCTTCAAGAAGCCGGTGAAGATCGGCGACACGCTGTCGGTCTACTCGACCATCCAGAAGGTCGGCCGCACCTCGATCACCATCCTCATCGAGGCCTGGGCGCAGCGTCACCTGACGCGCGAGGTGGTGAAGGTCACCGAGGGCATCTTCGTCATGGTCGCCCTCGACCGGGCCGGCCTGCCGGTGGCGATCCCGGCCGAATAATCCAGCGCCGGGCGGGCCAAGGCGCTCCGCCGCAAGCCACCCGGCCAGCCCTTTTCAAGTCGGCTACTTGCACACCGCGCGGCGCCGCTGCCGAGTGTCGAGATGCAGATGGTCGGCATGGTCCTCGTTGTAGCCGGGGCCGAGCACCGTGCCGAAATAGCGGCAGGCGCTCTCGCGCACCGACCGCTGGAAAGCCTTTTCGCGGAACTCGAAGAACCCCTTCTTCTCGATCTCGACGGTCGATCCGTCGGCGAAGGCGAAGCCGCGCACATCCAGCGCGCTGCCGCTGGCATGCTCGCTGAGCGAGCCCGAGCCGGCGATGCGCGTGCAGCGGTAGGACGAGGCGTTGATCAGCGCCGTCGGCCGCCGCAGCAGCTTCCAGCGCGCCGCCGGGGCGACCTCGTCCTTCATCCATTGCGCCACGCGCAACGCCGCCATGCAGTTCAGCGTCGCCGGCGGCCGCATCGCGACGCCTTGCGAAAAGCCCGCGACCTTGACCGGGTGGTCGATGCCGCAGCGCCGGCTGCTGCGCACCGAGGTCGCGTCCACGAAGCGCACGCCGAGCTTCTGCAAGGCCCGGCGGCACATCGTCTCGGAACGGGGCAAGGCCTGGTAGCCGCTCGGCGCCTCGCTCTCCAGACCGCCGCGCCCGCGGTCGATGAGCGTGTCGCCATCGCCCGCCGAACGACGGCGGCTGAGCGCCGCCGGCTCGAGCGCGGCATGGTCTTCGCGGGGGACGGCCTCGCTGCGCCGTGCGGCAGAGGGCGGGACGGCGCCGGGCGTCACGTCCTTCAGCCCGTTCCACGGGTCGGGATCGTCCGCACCGAGACCCTCGGCCCCGTCCAGCCGCGAAAGCCCGGGCTCTTCCCCGATGTCGACGGGATCGGCGAGCGGCGGAAGGGCGGCGCGGTCCGGCTCCCGATCCATCGGCAGCCCCTCGTCGGCGTTCCCCGCCCCCGTGTCCTCGTCCTGGCCGGCATCGACGGCGCGATAGAGACGCCGGGTCGACGCCTCGGAACCATCGTCCAGCCGCGCGGCCGGCTGAATCGACGCCGGCGCGACAGCGACCGGCAGTTCGCCCGCGTCCGGCAGGCTCGCCTCCCCCGTATCGGCATCGGTCGCAGAGACGGCATCGGGAAGACTCGGCTCGATCGCGTCCGGATAGGGCTGCGGGTCGGCCGGATACGGCGGGGCATCGGTCGTCGGGGCATAGGCGCTCTGCGGCGGCGAGGCATCGTCGACGATCGACGGGCTCGGCCGATAGAGCGGCACCTCGCCGGGCCGCGGCGGGACGGGGATGGGGCCACCCCAGATCATCTTCGGCCCGACGCCCCCCGTCGTCACCGGGGCTTCCGGCGCGTTGCCCCAGTCCTGCGCCATCGCCACCGACATGGCGCCCGCCGCCACGCACAGGGCGGCGGGCGCAATGAGGTGCCATCCGACTCTACGCATACCCATGGACGGCCTCTCGTCATCCGCGAAACACGAGCGGATGGCGATCAGGATGGCACGCCTTGGTAAGCGAATGCTGAAGACCGGCCGGCATCACGATCCCGGCGAGAGCGCGAACGACGCAGCGGGACCGCCTCGGACCCCATGGACAGCAGGGGCGTCGCCGCAATATTGCCAGATAACCGCATGCTGCATGGTGCTGATCACCACGGGCGGGTTTCAATTGGGGAGGGGAAGACATGCAGATCGTCATCTGGCGCCATGTCGCGCTGGGCCTGGCCGTTGCCGCGCCCATGTTCGCCGCGTCACCGGCCGCGGCGCAGACACCGTGCGGACCGGAAATCAGGATCGCCACCGGCGACACGCTGAGCCGCCTCGCCCGCCGCTGCGGCGTGCCGGAAGAGGTGCTGCGCCGCGCCAATCCGGGCATCGACTGGAGCCTGCTGCGCATCGGCGCGCCCGTCTTTATTCCCGACGGCCCGCCCCCACGCGGCGGCGATCGCGCCTCCCCGCGGGGCGAGGCCGATCGCGATGGCGTCTATGTCATCCAGCGCGGCGATCGGCTCGACGACGTCGCCGACGCCCTGGGCGTCAGCGTCGAGATCCTCCTGGATGCCAATCCCGGCCTCAGCCAGCGCGATCTCGTGCCCGGCCGCGAGATCCGACTCGGCGAGTCCCGCCGCGGGCGCGACGACCGGCGGGGCCCGCCCTCCCGGCTCGACGTCACGATGGCGGAAGACCGCGTCGATCCCGGCGACGTGGCCACCGTCGACATCGACGGCCTGCCTCCGCGCGCCCGCGTCGTCGTCAGGGCCGGACCGGAGGGCGGCCGCCTGCGCGTCGAGGCCCGCGGCCGCGCCGACCGCAGCGGCGCCGCCAGCGTCGACATCCCCGTGCCCGACCGCGCCCGCCCCGGCGAGCGCTGGATCGCCGAAGTGCTGGGACCCGATGGAAGGCCGATCGGCCGCGACGGCTTTCGCATCGCCGGACGCGACCGCGGACCGAGCCGCGGCATCACCGTGCGCGGCCTGATGACGCGCGAGGGCGTGGAATGCCCGGCCTTGCGCAGCGACGATGGCGAACTCTACACGCTCACGGGCCGGACGCGCGATTTCGGCCCCGGCGACGTCGTCACCGTGACGGGACGCCCCGTCGAGCGCTCGATCTGCCAGCAGGGCACGACCATCGAGGTCGAGCGGATGGAAGCCGGCCGCTGAGGCCAGATCCGGCGCACCACGGCCGGGCGCGACGTCCCGGCAGTGGTGCGCCGCTTGCTGCCGAAGCCCACGGCGGCAAAAGCCGCCGTGGCAAGAGATGACGCCAAGAAAGGCTGGCCCCTGAGAGGACCCGCTGCAGCGGGCTGAGTTTCGGCGGTGCCTTGCCACAGGCCGTCCCGCTGTAGGGGTCTGAGGCTCTCCCAGGCCCCGGCCCGGACGACCGGGGCCGTTGACGCCTCAGGCCGCGGCAGAAGTCCGCGGCTTGGCCGCGACCGCGAGGCCGATCGCCTGCGACAGGTAGCCGAGCAGCGCGCCGACGATCATCGACGCCGCGATGTTCAGGAACGGATTGTCGACCAGCGTCGCGGCATAGAGGGTGCCGAGCTTGCCGGCGAGCAGCGCATAGGCGGCGACGCAGGCAAAGCCGTAGACGGTCGACGGGATCGAGGCGAACAGCGGCACGTTGGCGAAGAAGACCATCGCCGCCGCGCCGATGCCGACGCAGATCCCTGCCGCCACCGGAACACCCAGCCCGCCGGCGAGCGAGGTGGTTCCGACCAGCGCCAGCCAGCCGATGAAGGCGCCCAGAAGATGGGCGGGAATGTTGGTCTTCAGCGCGGCGCTGGTTCCGCCGGAGTGGTAGAACGCCGCCCAGGCGACGAAGGCGGCCCATATCTGCAGGGACAGGGCGGCCGCGGGGCCGACAAAGGCCCAGGTGGCGAGCCCTCCGAGAATTCCGATGCTGAGGGCGAGTGCTGTCAGAACTGGCATGTCATTTTCCTCCCTAACACCCCGGTTGTCGGAAAAATGGTGCCCTCCCCCGCCGCCGTGACCGCCGGCGGGCGAATTCTTCCAGTTGAGGCACGAGAAGTCTACACCGATTGACGCAATACAGAATAGACCCGGCAGCCGAATCTATCTGCACTAGACACAAAATCTTCATGTAAATATCCATCTCGATGCTGCCATGCACAATTTTTGTCAAAAATTCCCGAGAGGAAGCGGAAGTTTTACTGCGGCGCAAGAGATGATCCGATGGCGATGCCACGCCCGCGGGCCCCGAGGCGACTGCCCATCGCTGTCGTTCGCGCCGGAGCAGCTACGCCCGTCGGTCTTGCCGTGCGCCGAGCGGGGACCGCGATCGCTCCAGAATGACGTCGCGGCCATCGAGTAGGCCTATGCCTTGAGGCCTTTCCCGCTCGGCCTCGTCGGCAAGACGGGGCGCGCGTCCTGCGGCTTTCCACAGCCGGCAGACGCCCTTTGCAAACCCTACCAGGAGCCTCGCCGTCTTGGACGGGGCACCCCGGTGAAGGCCATTGCGGTTCCGATCGATGACGGTCATGAAAGCTCTCCCAGCCACCCGGCCGGAAACGACATCACCGCATCTGGCCCGATCATACCAATCGAACCTCGAACCCGAGGCATAAGGAGAATCGATGTTTCGGACGCTGCCGCCGCTTGCCACCATCCGGGTTTTCGAGGCCGCCGCGCGGCACGGGAACTTCACCCGCGCCGCGGCCGAGCTCGGCATGACTCAGGCCTCGGTGAGCTATCAGATCAAGATCCTGGAAGAACGTGTGGGATCGCCGCTGTTCGTCCGCCGCCCGCGCGACGTGGCGCTCACCGGGGTCGGCGAGGGCCTGGCCAGGGCTTCCGGCGAGGCTCTTGACCGTCTGGCTACGGCTTTCGCCGAAGCGAAAGGGCAGACCGCCGGGGTTCTGTCGCTCAGCGTTTTCCAGACCTTCGCCTCCGTCTGGCTGGTCGAGCGGATCGGCAGCTTTCAGGTCGAGCATCCCGGCCTCGCCGTGCGGCTGGATACCAGCGACGCCGTCGTCGATCTCGCCCACGCCGACGTCGACATCGCCATTCGGGCCGGCCAGGGGGACTGGGCGGGCCTGACCTGCCATCGCCTGGTGCCCGGCCGCTTCACGCCGATGATGAGCCCGACCCTCGCCGCCCGGCTCGACCCTGAAGCCGGTCCGGCCGGCCTCCTGCACCTGCCGCTGGTCAGCCCGGACTACCGCTGGTGGGCCCTCTGGTTCGCGGCCGCCGGCGTCCATCTCCCCGCCGGTACGGGCGGGATCGGCAGCGATCTCGGAACGCAGGATCTGGAAGCGCGCGTGGCGCTGGCCGGTCAGGGCGTCGCCATGCTCAACCCGATCTTCTTCGCCGCCGAACTCGCCGCGGGTCGGCTCGTCCAGCCCTTCGACCTCGTCTGCGCCGACAGCCACGACTACTGGCTCTGCTACCGCACCGCGCGCCGCACCGCGCCGAAGATCCAGGCGTTTCGCGACTGGATCCTGCGCGAAATCGCGGCCGGGCCGAAGACCTGACAAGGCGGCGTACCGGCCGCGCGGCGCCGGGGAGAACATTCCCGCAACCCCTTCTCGAATCCCACGGCTTTCCCCATATTGTCGGCATGGCCGATCCCAAGCAGAAATCCCCGCGGCGCTCGCCGATCCTCGACTTCTCCGACGCCGCCGAGCGTCTTCATCCCGGTTTCGGCGAAGCGCCGCAGGCGGACTTTCAAGGCGAAGCGGTAGGGGGCCCGATTTCAGGCTGGGCCGACGAGATCGCGCGTCAGGCCGAAACCGAGTCCGAGCGCGCCGCCGACAAAGGCACCGTCGCGGCGGAAACGCAGCCGGACGAGGACAAGCCCGCGCGGAAACCCCGGGCTGCCGCCAAGGCCGACAAGACCGGCAAAGCCGAGGGCCCGGCCAAGCCCGGCCGGTCCGCCCGCGGCACCTCGATGGGCGGCACCACCGATCCGAAGAAGCGCGCCGCCGCCGGTCTCAACCCGGTCGCCGGCATGGATGTCAGCCTGGAAGACGCCGCGGCACTGCCGGAAGGCGGCGTCACCGCCACCGTCGAGGCGCTGTCGCGGCTGATCTCCGAGGGCAACCCGCTGATCAAGAATGGCGAGGTCTGGCTGCCGCACCGCCCGGCCCGGCCCGAAAAATCCGAGGGCGGCGTGCCGTTCCGGATCAAGTCCGACTTCGAGCCGGCCGGCGACCAGCCGACGGCCATCGCCGATCTCGTCTCCGGCATCAAGGACCACGACCAGACCCAGGTCCTGCTCGGCGTCACCGGCTCCGGCAAGACGTTTACCGTCGCCAAGGTGATCGAGGCGACGCAGCGCCCGGCGCTGATCCTCGCCCCGAACAAGACGCTCGCCGCCCAGCTCTACGGCGAGTTCAAGAACTTTTTTCCCGACAACGCGGTGGAGTATTTCGTCTCCTACTACGACTACTACCAGCCCGAGGCCTACGTGCCGCGCTCGGACACCTTCATCGAGAAGGAATCCTCGATCAACGAGCAGATCGACCGGATGCGCCATGCCGCCACCCGCTCGCTCCTGGAGCGCGACGACGTCATCATCGTCGCCTCGGTCTCCTGCATCTACGGTATCGGCTCGGTCGAGACCTATACGGAGATGACCTTCCAGATGGCGGTGGGCGACCGGCTCGACCAGCGCCAACTCCTCGCCGATCTCGTCGCCCAGCAGTACAAGCGGCGCGACATGGATTTCGTCCGCGGCTCCTTCCGGGTGCGCGGCGACACGATCGAGATCTTTCCGGCGCATCTGGAAGACCGGGCCTGGCGCATCTCCATGTTCGGCGACGAGATCGAATCCATTCAGGAATTTGATCCCCTCACCGGTTCCAAGACCGACGACCTGAAGAGCGTGAAGATCTACGCCTCCTCGCACTACGTCACGCCCCGGCCGACGCTGCAGCAGGCGGTGAAGCTGATCAAGATCGAGCTGAAGCAGCGGCTGGAAGAGCTGCAGCGCGCCGGCCGCCTCTTGGAAGCGCAGCGGCTGGAGCAGCGCGTCACCTTCGACGTCGAGATGATCGAGGCGACGGGCTCCTGCGCCGGCATCGAGAACTATTCGCGCTACCTCACCGGGCGCCAGCCCGGCCACCCGCCGCCGACCCTGTTCGAATACCTGCCCGACAACGCCCTCGTCTTCATCGACGAGAGCCATGTCACCATCCCGCAGATCGGCGCCATGTACCGCGGCGACTTTCGGCGCAAGGCGACGCTCGCCGAATACGGTTTCCGCCTGCCCTCCTGCATGGACAACCGGCCGCTGCGTTTCGAGGAGTGGAACGCCATGCGGCCGCAGACCGTCGCCGTCTCGGCGACGCCGGGCGCCTGGGAGATGGAGGATGCCGGCGGCGTCTTCGCCGAACAGGTCATCCGCCCGACCGGCCTCACCGATCCGCCGATCGAGATCCGCCCGGCGCGCAGCCAGGTCGACGACCTCCTCGGCGAGATCCGCGAGACCGTGGCCAAGGGCTACCGTGTCCTCGTCACGGTGCTGACCAAGCGCATGGCCGAGGACCTCACCGAATACCTGCACGAGCACGGCGTGCGCGTGCGCTACATGCATTCCGACATCGAGACGCTGGAGCGGATCGAGATCATCCGCGATCTCCGGCTCGGCGCCTTCGACGTGCTGGTCGGCATCAACCTCTTGCGCGAGGGCCTCGACATCCCGGAATGCGGGCTCGTTGCCATTCTCGACGCGGACAAGGAAGGATTCCTGCGCTCGGAGACCTCGCTGATCCAGACCATCGGCCGCGCGGCGCGCAATGTCGACGGCAAAGTGATCCTCTATGCCGACCGCACCACCGGCTCGATGGAGCGGGCGATCGCCGAGACCAACCGCCGCCGCGACAAGCAGGAGGCCTACAACGCCGAACACGGCATCACGCCGGCGAGCGTGAAGGCGCATATCGCCGACATTCTCGACTCCTATTACGAGAAGGACCATGTCCGCGTGCCCACCGGCGGCCTCGTGACCGAGGGCGCCATGGTCGGCAACAACCTGAAGAGCCATCTGGAATATCTGCAGAAGGAAATGCGCGACGCCGCCGCCAATCTCGACTTCGAGACCGCCGCGCGGCTGCGCGACGAAGTCAAGCGCCTGCAGGCGACGGAACTCGCCATCGGCAACGACCCGCTCGCCCGCGACCTCGAACTCGAAGGCCCCTCCTCCGGCCGCACCAAGCACGGCGGCAAGCTGAAGGGACCGCAGGGCCCGGCGCTCGCCCCCGGCTCCGTCGGCACCTTCGAGCGCACCGGCCCCTCGCTGATCAAGGCGGCCAAGGCGAAGGAGGCCGAAGCCAAGCCGTCCTACTTCCAGAAACCGTCGATCGACGACATGGGCCCGGGCACCGACACCGCCATCCCCTTGCGCGATCCCCTGTTTCGCAAGAACAGCCTCGACGAAATGACCGTCGGCCGCACCGAAAAACCGCTGCCGAAGGGCCCGCTGCCGAAGAAGCCGGTGCACGAGTCCTCCGCCACCCCCGACTCCCCCGCCCCGATCCGGCGGGAGAAGATCGGCATCGGCTCGTATGAGGATCCGGGGGACGTGAAGCGCAAGGGCGGACGACGGACAGGCAAGACGGGGCGCCCGGGGCGGTGATGCGCTGGTGCGGTAATGTGGTGATGTGACCCCTGGCACCGCGCAAGCGTTTCCAGGGACCTCATCCTGAGCCTGTCGAAGGACGGGTCCCCGCGCCACCGCCCTGCCGATCCCTCGTGCTTCGACAGGCTCAGCATGAGGGATTTAGGGATAGCGGCCTCCGACTAGGGGCAGCCAGCCAAAGCTGCTTCTTCTCCCCTCCGGGGAGAAGGTCGCGGCATGTCCTGCCCTGATAGAGTGGTGACATTTCAGCCCGGATGGATGGGTGACACTTTGTTGGCTGGGA
>NZ_BMJJ01000015.1 GCF_014643375.1 Aureimonas glaciei | reverse complement strand
CCATCGCATTGCTCTCGCGCCACCCCATCGACCGGTCCTCCCAGCCAACAAAGTGTCACCCATCCATCCGGGCTGAAATGTCACCACTCTATCAGGGCAGGACACATGCCGCGACCTTCTCCCCGCAGGGGAGAAGAAGCAGCGTCCGCCTCGCACTTCGCCATCACCCTCTCGCATGATGACCTGCACCCTTGCCGCCGGCCAAGGTCGCGTTATGGATGTCTACACACTACGGACCCGGCGGCGAGAGCCGGCATTCCGTCAAAGCGCGGCGAGATCCCCGCGCGCCCAGCCCTCGCGCACTTCGGCGACATGCGCCTCGAAGGTGCCGGCGCTGATCGCGGCGCGCATGCCGGCCATCAGGGTCTGATAGTAAGCGAGGTTGTTCCAGGTCAGCAGCATGGCGCCGAGAAGTTCGTCGGAGCGCACGAGGTGGTTGAGATAGGCCCTGGAATAGTCGCGCGTCGCCGAGCAGTCCGACGCCTCGTCGAGCGGCCGATGGTCGTCGGCATGGCGGGCGTTCTTGAGGTTCACCTTGCCGAAGCGGGTAAAGGCGAGGCCGTGACGCCCTGCCCGCGTCGGCATCACGCAGTCGAACATGTCGATGCCGCGGGCGACCGACTGGACGATGTCGTCCGGCGTGCCGACGCCCATGAGATAGCGCGGCTTCTCGGTCGGCAGCGCCGGCAGCGTCTCATCCAGCGTCTTCAGCATCACCGCCTGCGGTTCGCCGACGGCGAGGCCCCCCATGGCGTAGCCCTTGAGGTCCATGGCGGCGAGGCGTTGCGCCGAGCGCAGGCGAAGGTCCGGCACGTCGCCGCCCTGGACGATGCCGAACATCGCCTTGCCCTTCTGCGTGCCGAAAGCTTTCGCCGAGCGCTCGGCCCAGCGCAGCGACATTTCCATCGCCCGCTCGATCTCGGCCCGCTCGGCCGGCAGCCGCACGCATTCGTCGAGCTGCATCTGGATGTCCGAGTCGAGAAGGCCCTGGATCTCGATCGAGCGCTCCGGCGTCAGCGCATGCGCCGAGCCGTCGATATGCGAGCGGAAGGTCACCCCGGTCTCGTCGAGCTTCCTGAGATTCGCCAGCGACATCACCTGGAAGCCGCCGGAATCGGTGAGGATCGGGTGCGGCCAGCGCGCGAACTCGTGCAGGCCGCCGAGACGCGCCACGCGCTCGGCGCCGGGCCGCAGCATCAGGTGGTAGACATTGCCGAGGATGATGTCGGCACCGCTGTCGCGGACCTGATCGAGATACATCGCCTTGACCGTGCCGCCGGTGCCGACGGGCATGAAGGCGGGCGTGCGGATGGTGCCGCGCGGCATGGAAATCTCGCCGCGGCGGGCGAGGCCGTCGGTGGCCAGCAGCTTGAACTCGAAGGACTCGCTCAACGCATTCTCTCCGCGGGTTCAAGCAGGCAGGCATCGCCATAGGAATAGAAGCGGTAGTGCTCGGCGACCGCATGCGCATAGGCGGCGCGCATCGTCTCGAGGCCGGAGAAGGCCGAGACGAGCATGAACAGCGTCGAACGCGGCAGATGGAAATTCGTCATCAGCACGTCGACGGCGCGAAAACGGTAGCCCGGCGTGATGAAGATCGAGGTCGGCGCATCGAAGGGCTGGATCCGGCCGGCCTCATCGGCGGCGCTTTCGAGGAGCCGCAGCGAGGTCGTGCCGACGGCGACGAGCCGCCCGCCGCCGTCGCGTACGGCGTTCAGGCGATCGGCGGTGGCCTGATCGATGCGGCCGATCTCGGCATGCATCTTGTGCGCCTCGGTGGTCTCGGCCTTGACCGGCAGAAACGTCCCTGCCCCGACGTGCAGCGTCAGGAATTCGCGTTCTACGCCAGCAGCTTCCAGGCGTTGGATGAGATCGTCTGTGAAGTGCAATCCGGCTGTCGGCGCGGCCACGGCCCCGTTCTCGCGGGCGTAGATCGTCTGGTAGTCGGCGGTGTCCTGCGCGTCGACAGGGCGCTTGGAGGCGATGTAGGGCGGCAGCGGCAGGATACCGCTGACGGCCAGCGCGGCGTCGAGATCGGGGCCGCTGCGGTCGAAGACCAGCAGCGCCTCGCCGCCCTCGTTCTTTTCCGCGACCAGCGCCGACAGCGCGCCGGGCGTCTCGCCGAACTCAAGCGTCTCGCCGACGCGCACGCGCTTCCCCGGCTTCAGAAAGGCCTGCCAGCGCTCGGGTGCGACGCGCATGTGCAGCGTCGCCTCCACGCGCGCCACCGTGTCGCCGCGGTGGCGCAGGCCGAAGAGACGGGCCGGAATCACGCGCGTGTCGTTGAAGACGAGGACGTCGCCGCGCCTGAGCAGGCCAGGAAGGTCAGCGATCGTCCTGTCGGCGAGACCGCCGTCCGGACCGACGTGCAGAAGCTTCGCCGCGCTGCGCGGCAGCGCCGGACGCAGGGCAATCAGATCCTCCGGCAGATCGAAGTCGAATTCGTCGACGCGCATCGCGCCCTCTTCAATGGAAATCCGCCCGGCCTTGCAGCCGAGCGGATGAAAACCGAATGCACATGTGGCGAAAAACCTAAGCGCCCCCTACCGATCGTCATCCTCGGCCGAAGGCCGGGGATCCATGCCGCAAAGGTGTCGCACTGCTTCGGTGCCGGATTGCCTCGTTGCCGTCTCGGCATGGATCCCCGGGGCCAAGGCCCCGAGGATGACGAGCTAGAAAGGCAAGAGGCCTCCGAAGGCTCAGCAGACCTTACAGATCAGCGGCAACGCGCATGGTGGTGATCGAGTCGGGGTCGCGAACGGGCTCGCCCTTCTTGATCTGGTCGATGACGTCCATGCCCTCGATGACTTCGCCCCAGACCGAATACTGCTTGTCGAGCCAGGGGGCGCGTTCGAAGCAGATGAAGAACTGGGAGTTGGCCGAATTCGGGTTGCCGGTGCGGGCCGCCGAAACCGTGCCGCGCTTGTGCGGCTCGGCCGAGAACTCGGCCTTGAGGTCGGGCTTGTCGGAGCCGCCCGAGCCGGTGCCGGTCGGATCGCCCGTCTGCGCCATGAAGCCGTCGATGACGCGGTGGAAAACGACGCCGTCGTAGAACTTCTCGCGGGCCAGTTCCTTGTAACGGGCGACATGGCCCGGCGCGAGGTCGGGCCGCAGCTTGATGACGACCTTGCCCTTTGTGGTTTCGAGGACGAGCGTGTCTTCGGGATTCTCGTAGGCCACGGTGTCTCCTTCCATGATGTGTTCAGTTGACGAAAGTGAAGGGGCCTCGGACGAAACCGAGGCCCCCTTGCGATGGCTTGCACATGGACGATCACCGGCCGGGAAACAAGCCCAAGCCGGCGACGGACGCCCTGCGCGCCTACTTGTCGGCGACCTTGACCGTCAGCATCTTGTCGGGGGCCGAGACCGAGCCGTTGTCGGCCGGGTCGCCCTTCTTGATCTTGTCGACGACGTCCATGCCCTTCGTCACCTTGCCGACGACCGTGTACTGGCCGTTCAGGAAATCGCCGTCGGCGAGCATGATGAAGAACTGCGAATTGGCCGAATTGGGATCCTGCGACCGGGCCATGCCGACGGTGCCGCGGCTGAAATTCTCCTGGGAGAATTCGGCCTTGAGGTCGGGCAGGTCGGAGCCGCCGGCGCCCGTACCGGTCGGATCGCCGGTCTGCGCCATGAAGCCGTCGATGACGCGGTGGAAGACGATGCCGTCGTAGAAGCCCTTCTCGGCCAGCGCCTCGATCTGCTTGACGTGGTTCGGCGCGAGGTCCGGGCGCAGCGCGATGTCGATCTCGCCGTCCTTGGTGGTGATGACGAGCGTCTCGGCGGCATTGGCGGCCATGACGGGGCCGGTGATCGTGGCGAGGGTGATCGCGGCGGCGAGCCCGAAATTGGCAAAACGCTTCATGGTCGGCTTCCTCAATTAGGGTCTGGACCGGCCTGGTCGACAGGCGGCTGACGGAAACGGCGTCACGCGAATTTCGCCTTGAGGGCGCGCGCGACGACCGCGGGAACGAAGGGGGCGACATCGCCGCCCATGGCTGCGATCTGGCGGACCAATGTGGCGGTAATGGGCCTGAATTCCGGGCTTGCCGGCAGAAACAGGGTGACGATTTCCGGCGCCATCCGGCCGTTCATGCCGGCCATCTGCATTTCATAGTCGAGATCCGACCCGTCGCGCACGCCGCGCACCAGCGCCACCGCCCCCTGCTGCGCCGCGGCCTCGATCACCAGTCCGTCGAATGAGACGACCTCCACGGCCGCCGCTGTACCGCTTCCGAGGTCCGCGACGACCTCGCGGATGAGGGCTGCCCTCTCCTCGAAGCTGAACATCGGCGCCTTGCCGGGATGGACGCCGATCGCCAGGATCACCCTGTCGAACAGCCTCATCGCCTGGGCGAGGACATCGAGATGGCCGTGTGTCAGCGGATCGAACGAGCCGGGATAGAGGGCTATGCGGGAAGTCATCGGGACGGCCTCCCCCGGGTTTGGATTGTCATCTCGTTCAGCATGTTAGGAAACCAAGGAGCAAGAGCTGGAAGCGTAACTGTGGGCGGTGGAAAGCGAAGCGCAAGAGAGCGATTTCCCGGCAGGCGTTCGGCACGAACCTGCCCGAGGGAAGAGCGCCTCCGAAGCTTCGTCGGCCCCTCAACCCGCGGAGAAGATGAATGCTGATTTTCGCCCTTTCCCTCGCCATGGCTGCCGGCCTGGTCTCCGCCACCGCCATCGCGCTTCACAGCGAGGCCGAGAAATCGAGGGCCAAGGTCATGCTTCACCGTCATCGCCCCATCAACTGACCGCACCTGCCCTCCGTTCACTCCACACCGAAAGCCGCCCCTTGGGGCGGCTTTCTTGCTGAAGGGCCTCAGCTGTAGCCGGGATGGAGCGACGAAGGCGCGCCACCATCCTCGCCGCCTTCATCGCTGCGCCTCATTCGTCGCTCGGCGTCCCGCTCGGGTCCTCGTCGGTCTGAGTCCCGCTCGGGTTCTCGTCGGTCGGCGTCTCGCTCGGGTCCTCGACGGCAGGAGCCGATCCCTCGGCGTCGATCGCGCCTTCGACGTCCTCGGGGCCCTGATCCGGGATGCGCTCGACCGAGACGACCCGTTCGCCCTCCGCCGTCTTGAAGATCGTCACGCCCTTGGTGGCGCGGCCGGCGACGCGGATGCCCTCGACCGGCACGCGGATGAGCTGGCCGCGATCGGTGACCAGCAGGATCTGGTCGCCGGTCTCGACCGGGAAGCCCGCGATCAGCGGTCCGATCTCGGCCGCCCGCGACGTGTCGGTGGCGCGGATGCCCTTGCCGCCGCGGCCGATGGTGCGGAAGTCGTAGGAGGACGAGCGCTTGCCGTAGCCGAACTCGCTCAGCGTCAGCACGAACTCCTCGTTGGCGCTGAGGAAGCCGTAACGCTCGGGCGTCAGCGAGACTTCCTCCGCCGTCTCCTCGACGATCTCCTCTTCGGCGCCTTCGATCGCCGCGGCTTCGCCTTCGACGGCCCTGCGCATCTTCAGATAGGTCGTGCGCTCCGCCGGCGTGGCATCCACATGGCGCAGGATCGCCATCGAGATGAGCTTGTCGCCGTTCGGCAGCGCCATGCCGCGCACGCCGACCGAGTTGCGGCCGGCGAAGACGCGCACATCGGTGACGGGGAAGCGGATGCACAGGCCGGAATTCGCCGTCAGCAGGATGTCGTCGTCTTCCGAGCAGGTCGCGACGGCGAGGATCTCGTCACCGGCGTCGTCGAGCTTCATGGCGATCTTGCCGTTGCGGTTCACCTGCGTGAAGTCCGACAGCTTGTTGCGCCGGACGGTGCCGCGCGTGGTGGCGAAGACGACGTTCAGCTCGGCCGCCTGCGCCTCGTCGTTCGGCAGCGGCATGATCGAGGTGATCCGCTCTTCCTTCTCCAGCGGCAGGAGATTGATCAGCGCCTTGCCCTTGGACTGGGGCGTCGCCAGCGGCAGGCGCCAGACCTTTTCCTTGTAGACGATGCCGCGCGAGGAGAAGAACAGGATCGGCGTGTGCGTGTTGGCGACGAACAGGCGGGTGACCGAATCCTCCTCGCCCTTCAGCGTCATGCCCGAACGGCCCTTGCCGCCGCGGCGCTGCGCCCGGTAGGTGGCGAGTGGCACGCGCTTGATGTAGCCGCCATGGCTGACGGTGACGACCATGTCCTCGCGAGGGATCAGGTCCTCGTCGTCCATGTCGGCCGCGCCCTCGGTGAGCTCGGTGCGGCGCGGCGTGGCGAACTCGTCGCGCACTTCGCGCAGCTCGTCCTTGATGATTTCGCGGATGCGGGTGCGCGACGACAGGATGTCGAGGTATTCCTTGATCTCCTCGCCGATCTTGTTCAGCTCGTCGGCGATTTCGTCGCGGCCCAGCGCCGTCAGGCGCTGCAGGCGCAGATCGAGGATGGCGCGCGCCTGGATCTCCGACAGGCGGTAGGTGCCCTCTTCGGAAATGCGGTGGCGTGGATCGTCGATGAGCCGGATCAGCGGCGCGACGTCCTTGGCCTCCCAGTGCCGCTCCATCAGCTGCTCGCGCGCCGTCTGCGGATCGGGCGCCTGACGGATCAGCTTGATGATCTCGTCGATATTGGCGACGGCGATGGCGAGGCCCACCAAGACGTGCGCCCGCTCGCGCGCCTTGCGCAGGAGGAAGCGCGTGCGGCGGTTGATGACTTCCTCGCGGAAGGCGATGAAGGCCTGCAGCATGTCGACGAGCAGCATCTGCTCGGGCTTGCCGCCGTTCAGCGCCACCATGTTGGCGCCGAACGAGGTCTGCAAAGGCGTGAAGCGATAGAGCTGGTTGAGGATGACGTCGGTGGTGGCGTCGCGCTTCAACTCGACGACGACGCGGTAGCCTTCGCGGTCGCTCTCGTCGCGGATGTCGGAAATGCCCTCGATGCGCTTGTCGCGCACCAGCTCGGCCATCTTCTCGATCATCGAGGCCTTGTTCACCTGGTAGGGAACCTCGGTGACGATGATCGCCTCGCGTTCGCCGCGGATCTGCTCGATATGCACCTTGCCGCGCATCAGGATCGAGCCGCGGCCGGTGGCGTAGGCGGAATAGATGCCGGCCTTGCCGAGCACCAGCGCGCCGGTCGGGAAGTCGGGGCCGGGAATGTATTCCATCAGCTCGTCCAGCGTGATCGCTGGATTGTCGATCATCGCGATCGTGCCGTCGATGATCTCGCCAAGATTGTGCGGCGGGATGTTCGTCGCCATGCCGACGGCGATGCCGCCGGAGCCGTTGGCCAGAAGATTCGGGAAGCGGGCCGGCAGAACGACCGGCTCCATCTCGCGCCCGTCGTAGTTCTCCTGGAAGTTAACGGTTTCCTTGTCGATGTCGGCAAGCAGCGAGTCCGACACTTTTTGCAGCCGCGCTTCGGTGTAACGCATGGCCGCCGGCGGATCGCCGTCGATCGAGCCGAAATTGCCCTGCCCATTGATCAGCGGCGCGCGCAGCGACCAAGGCTGCGCCATGCGCACTAGGGCGTCATAGATCGACAGATCGCCGTGCGGATGGAACTTGCCCATGACCTCGCCGACGACGCCGGCGGATTTGCGGAAGGGCCGGTTCCAGACCAGGCCCATCTCGTGCATGGCATAGAGCACGCGCCGATGCACCGGCTTCAGGCCGTCGCGCACGTCGGGGAGCGCGCGGCTGACGATCACGCTCATCGCGTAGTCGAGATAGGACCGCTGCATTTCCTCGACGATGGAGATGGTATCGATGCCGCGCGGGCGCTCCGGAGGGATGATGTCGATCTCGTCGTCTGCCAAGCTGCTGTCCTGAATGGTGGTCGGAAGTGATGCTGTATATAGCCCTTCGCGCCCCCTTTGGGCAAATCGAGGGCCATCGAAAAACGCTCAATTTCACGATCGAAATCAACAGCTTACGATAGGCGTCAAAGAAAACGACAGGCCCGCTTCGCGAGCACTGCCGTTTTCGGCCGTTTCGCCCCTCGAATCGGCCGCTCCGGGCCTTGGCCGGACTTTCCCGATCATCCGGCGTACGGTTGCGTGGCCGGCGCTAAGCGGGCCCTGCTGGGGAGGCGCCATCCATCGGCGCGAGCTCGACGGCAAAGCGGGCGGCAAACGCCGGCTTTGCCTCGCACCGCGCCATTGAGCGGGAAAGGTCGATCCTGTTACAGCGGCGGGGAACACAAGCGGGGCGTCACGATGATCGAGCTTCTCATCAACGGTTTCGTGACGCTCTTCGTCATCCTCGATCCCCTCGGCCTCCTGCCGCTGTTCCTGACGCTGACGCCCGGAGCCTCGCCCCGGCAGCGGCGTCGGATCGCCCTGAAGGCGAGCCTCATCGCCGGCGCCATCCTCCTCGTCTTCGGCCTCTTCGGTCTCGCCATCCTCGATGGCCTCGGCATCACGCTCGGCGCCTTCCGCGTCGCGGGCGGCCTGTTCCTGTTCTGGATCGGCTTCGAGCTTGTCTTCGAGTAGCGCAAGGAACGCCATGAGCGCACCGCCGTCATCGCAGTCGAGGACCGTGACGACGGGGAGGACGATGTCGCCGCCTTTCCCCTTGCCATTCCGCTGATCGCCGGCCCCGGCGCGATCTCGGCGACCATTCTGCTGTCCGGCTCGCTGCCGACGATGACGGGTCAGGCCGGCCTCGTCCTCGTCATCTTTGCCGCATTGGGGATCAATTTGGGCATTCTGGCGTTGGCGCACCGCGTCGATCGGTTCCTCGGACGAACCGGCCGCGCCATCATTTCGCGCCTGCTCGGCGTGCTGCTGGCGGCCTTGGCCGTCCAGTTCGTCGCCGACGGCGTGGCGCAGCTGACGCGCACCACCCACGCCCCGGCCGTTTCCTCCTCCGCCCCGGACACCGGGGCGCTCCAGACGGACAGGCCGACATGACCGCACAGCGCTCCCAGGACGGCGGCAACAAGACCGTCATCGCCGCCCTCGCCGCCAATCTCGGCATCGCCGTGACGAAGTTCGGCGCGGCCTTCTACACCGGCTCGTCGAGCATGCTGGCGGAAGGCATTCATTCCCTGGTCGACACCGCCAACCAGGGCTTCCTGCTTCTCGGCATCAAACGGGCCAGCAAGCCGGCGGATGCGGAGCATCCTTTCGGCTACGGCGTCGAGATCTATTTCTGGTCCTTCATCGTCGCCATCCTGATCTTCGCCCTCGGGGCCGGCTTTTCCATCTACGAGGGCGTCCTGCGGCTGATGGAGCCGAGCCACGCCGTGGAGGCGCCGATTGTCGCGCTGGCGGTCCTCGCCGCGTCCCTGGCCATGGAGGGCTATTCGCTGTCGGTCGCCTATGGCGAATTCAATGCCCTGCGCGATGCCGCCTCCGGCAACGGCCTGCTGGCGGACGTGCGCGCGATGAAGGACCCGACGATCTTCGTCGTGCTGTTCGAAGACAGCGCCGCCTGCATCGGCATCGTAATCGCCGCCGCCGGCATCGCGCTCGCCTGGATCACCGGCATCGCGGAATTCGACGCCATCGGCTCGATCGCCATCGGCGTGGTGCTGGCCGTCACCGCAGTCTTGCTCGTCGTCGAGACCAAGGGCCTCCTGATCGGCGAGGCCGCCTCCCCGGCCATGGTCGAAACCATCCGCGAACGCGTCTCGCAACGCCCCGAGATCGCCTCGGTCAACGAGATCCGCACCCTGCATCTCGGCCCGCGCGACGTGCTTCTCACCATGAGCTGCGACTTCGAGGACGATATTCCCTCGCAGGACATCGAGGCCGCGGTCAGCGATATCGAGCAACGCGTGAAGCACGCCTACCCGATTGTCCGGCGCCTCTACATCGAGGTGCAGTCGAAAGATGCCCACCGGCGAGCGCTCGCCGACGAGGATGTCATCGCCTGAGTCCGGTTCCGGAAGGCGCCAGGGTCGCAATCCCGCAACCCCGGCCCCATCTGCGGCCGACCTCAAAGACGAAAGGCGTCCGACATGAAAATTCTAATGATCCTGACCTCGCACGACAAACTGGGCGACACCGGCAAGAAGACCGGCTTCTGGCTCGAGGAGCTCGCTGCCCCCTACTACGTGCTGAAGGATGCTGGCGCCGAGATCACCCTGGCGTCGCCCCTTGGCGGACAGCCGCCGCTTGATCCGAACAGTGCCGACGAAAGCGCCCTGACCGACGCTACCAAACGGTTCGACGCCGACGCCGACGCTCAAGCGCAGCTCGCCGCGACCCACAAGTTGGGCGACGTCGACGTGCAAGCGTTCGATGCCGTCTTCTATCCCGGCGGCCACGGACCGCTCTGGGATCTGGCGAACAGCGCGACATCGCGGACGATCATCGAGTCCGCGATCGCCGCGGGTAAGCCGGTCGCTTTGGTCTGCCACGCCCCCGGTATCCTGCGCGACGTCACCAAGGCGGACGGAACGCCCCTGGTCAGCGGCAAGAAGGTGACGGGCTTTGCCAACAGCGAAGAGGCGGCCGTCGGGCTAACCGATATCGTGCCCTTCCTCGTCGAGGACATGCTGAAGGAACGCGGCGGAAACTATTCCAAGACCGATGATTGGGGCGTGCACGTCCTCACCGACGGCCTGCTCATCACCGGCCAGAACCCGGCCTCATCGGGACCTGCGGCAGAGGAACTGCTGAAAGCCCTTCGCTAGGACCGCGGCCCCACAAAAAAGCCCGGTGATCGCTGTCGATCACCGGGCAGCCGGCCTCAAGTCTCTGACTTCCGACGGTTCAGTCGGTGAAACTGAAATCCGAGATCTCGCAGACGTTGACGCCTTCCTTGATCGCCGAGGCGCCATCGCTGAACGTCGCCTTGAAGTCGAACTTGCAGTAGCCGCTGCCGTCATCGACGGTGACGTCGACGGCCTGGCCGACATCGAGGATATCGACGCCGAGGATGTCCTCTTCCCACTCGCTCGTGCCCTGGTTCGAGGCATAGAATTCGATCATGGGCGTGCTGGAATTATTAGTGACCGTGACGGTCCGGTCCAAGGCAAGCGCCGGACCGGCGGCGATCGAGAGTGCCGCAACGGCGACCAGAAGGCTGGTCGACGAAAAAAGACGCGACATGCGGTTTGATCCTTTCAGAGAGGGCGAGACGGAATCGTTCGCGCTCTCTGAGCATAGAGGGCCAGCGTCGCGAGGACGAGACGCTGGCGCCCGGAGTCAAAAGGGAATTTCGTCGTCGAGATCCCGCGACGAGCCGCCGCCGCCGCCACGATCGTAGCCGCCACCACCGCCGCCGCCGCGGTCGTCGCTCGAGCCGCGGTCGTATCCGCCGCCGCCGCCGCCGCCACGACCGCCGCTCGAGCCGCCCCGATCGCTATCGCCGCCACCAGAGCTGTCGCCGCGTCCGCCGAGCATCTGCAACTCGCCGCGGAAACGCTGCAGGACGACTTCGGTCGTGAACTTCTTCTGCCCGGACTGGTCCTCCCAGGACCGCGTCTGCAGCTGGCCCTCGATGTACACCGTCGAGCCCTTCTTCAGATACTGCTCCGCGACCTTCACCAGATTTTCGTTGAAGATCACGACGTTGTGCCATTCCGTCTTTTCCTTGCGCTCGCCCGAGGATTTGTCGCGCCAGGATTCAGACGTGGCGATGCGCATGTTGACGACGGCGTCGCCCGAGTTCAGACGCCGCACTTCCGGGTCAGCGCCGAGATTGCCGACGAGGATCACCTTGTTGACGCTGCCTGCCATGATGTCTTTCCTTCTCTTGCCTTGCCGCATCCGCGGCTTTCCCGGCGCACCATAAAGCACGCGCCGCCGCCCCGCCTGCCTGACGACGCGGTTTCCACAGGCGCGGCCGGGATGGGGCATTCCCTTACGCAAATGTTCGTATTATGTTCCTCAGAAGTCAACCGGATGGCAGGCTGCCAAACGATTCCGACCCGGCGCACCTCGACATCCCCGCGCGAATTTTTATCTAGAGGCCTGCGTGCCGCAGCGCGGTAGGAACGCAATCCCTCACGATCAAGCGACGAACAATGCCCGAACTGAAGACGATCTCCATTCGCGGCGCGCGCGAGCACAATCTCAAGAATGTCGACATCGACATTCCCCGCGACAAGCTCATCGTGATGACCGGCCTGTCCGGCTCCGGCAAGTCGTCGCTGGCCTTCGACACGATCTATGCCGAAGGGCAAAGGCGCTATGTCGAGAGCCTCTCGGCCTATGCGCGGCAGTTCCTCGAAATGATGCAGAAGCCGGACGTCGACCAGATCGACGGCCTGTCGCCGGCCATCTCGATCGAGCAGAAGACGACGTCGAAGAACCCGCGCTCGACCGTCGGCACCGTCACCGAGATCTACGACTATCTCCGCCTGCTCTATGCCCGTGTCGGCGTACCCTATTCGCCGGCGACGGGCCTGCCGATCGAGAGCCAGACGGTCAGCCAGATGGTCGACCGCGTGCTGGCGCAGGAGGAAGGCACAAGGCTCTATCTGCTGGCGCCGATCGTCCGGGGCCGCAAGGGCGAGTTCAAGAAAGACCTCATCGAACTTCAGAAGAAAGGCTTCCAGCGCGTTCGGATCAATGGCGAATTCCACGACATCGCCGACGCGCCCGAGCTCGACAAGAAGTTCAAGCACGACATCGACGTCGTGGTCGACCGCATCGTCGTTCGCGGCGACATCGGCGCGCGCCTGGCGGATTCGCTGGAGACGGCGCTGCGGCTGGCCGACGGTATCGCGGTGGCGGAGTTCGCTGAGGGCGTGGACGAGAACGGCAAGCCGAAGCAGCTGATGTTTTCGGAAAAGTTCGCCTGCCCCGTCTCCGGCTTTACCATTCCGGAGATCGAGCCGCGGCTCTTTTCCTTCAACAACCCGTTCGGCGCCTGCCCGAAATGCGACGGCCTCGGCGCGCAGCAGTCGATCGACCCAAAACTGATCGTGCCGGACGAGGCGATGACCTTGAAGCAGGGCGCCGTCGCGCCCTGGGCAAAGTCGACCTCCCCCTATTACGGCCAGACGCTGGAGGCGCTGGGGCGCGAATTCGGCTTCAAGCAGACCGACCGCTGGGAGAGCCTGTCCTTCGATGCCCAGTACGCCGTTCTGCACGGCACCGGCACGAACAAGATCGAGTTCCGTTACAATGACGGGATGCGGGCCTACAAGACGACCAAGACCTTCGAGGGCGTCATCCCCAATCTCGAGCGGCGCTGGAAGGAGACCGATTCCGCCTGGATGCGCGAGGAGATCGAGCGCTTCATGTCGGCGACGCCCTGCCCGGCCTGCAAGGGCTACCGGCTGAAGCCCGAGGCGCTGGCGGTGAAGATCGCCGGCTGCCATGTCGGCCAGGTCACCGAGCTGTCGATCCGCCGGGCGCTCGAATGGTTCGAGGCCCTGCCGGAACAGCTGAACGACAAGCAGAATGAGATCGCCGTCCGCATCCTCAAGGAAATCCGCGACCGGCTGCGCTTTCTCAACGATGTCGGCCTCGACTATCTCACGCTCTCGCGCTCGTCCGGCACCCTGTCCGGCGGCGAGAGCCAGCGCATCCGCCTAGCATCGCAGATCGGCTCCGGCCTGACGGGCGTCCTCTATGTGCTGGACGAGCCGTCGATCGGCCTGCACCAGCGCGACAATGCGCGGTTGCTGGTCACGCTGAAGCACCTGCGCGACATCGGCAACACGGTGATCGTCGTCGAGCATGACGAGGACGCGATCCTGCAGGCGGACTATGTCGTCGACATGGGCCCGGCCGCCGGCATCCATGGCGGCGAGATCATCGCCGAAGGCACGCCCGACGAGGTGAAGGCCAATCCGCGCTCGATCACCGGCCAGTACCTGTCCGGCGCGCTCGGCGTCGCCGTGCCGGAGAAGCGCCGCAAGCCGGTCAAGGGCAAGCGGCTGAAGGTTGTCGGCGCCAGCGGCAACAATCTGAAGAACGTCACCGCGGAAATCCCCCTCGGCCTCTTCACCGCCGTCACCGGCGTCTCCGGCGGCGGCAAGTCGACCTTCCTGATCGAGACGCTGTTCAAGGCCGCCGCACGGCGCATCGGCAATGCCCGCGACGTGCCCGCGCCGCACGAGCGCATCGAGGGCCTGGAGCTGCTCGACAAGGTCATCGACATCGACCAGTCGCCGATCGGCCGGACGCCACGCTCGAACCCGGCGACCTACACCGGCGCCTTCACGCCGATCCGCGACTGGTTCGCCGGCCTGCCGGAATCCAAGGCGCGCGGCTACATGCCCGGCCGCTTCTCGTTCAACGTCAAGGGTGGCCGCTGCGAGGCCTGCCAGGGCGACGGCGTCATCAAGATCGAGATGCACTTCCTGCCCGACGTCTACGTCACCTGCGACGTCTGCCACGGCAAGCGCTACAACCGCGAAACGCTCGACGTCACCTTCAAGGAGAAGTCGATCGCCGACGTCCTCGACATGACGGTGGAGGAAGGCGTCGAGTTTTTCGCCGCCGTGCCGGTGGTGCGTGATAAGCTGCGCTCGCTGCTGGAGGTCGGACTCGGCTACATCAAGGTCGGCCAGCAGGCGACGACGCTGTCGGGCGGCGAGGCGCAGCGCGTGAAGCTCGCCAAGGAACTGTCGCGCAAGGCGACCGGCAAGACGCTCTACATCCTCGACGAGCCGACGACGGGCCTGCACTTCCACGACGTCGCCAAGCTGCTGGAAGTGCTGCACGAGCTCGTCGACCAGGGCAACAGCGTCGTCGTCATCGAGCACAATCTCGAAGTGATCAAGACCGCCGACTGGGTCGTCGACATCGGCCCCGAGGGCGGCGACGGCGGAGGCGAGATCGTGGCGGTTGGCACGCCGGAACAGGTGGTGAAGGTCGAGCGGTCCTGGACCGGCAAGTTCCTGAAGGAACTGTTGGAGCGGCGGCCGCCGGCGAAGCGGCAGGCGGCGGAGTAGGCACTACCAGAGGGTTGGGACGTCGAAGGAGGAGAAGGCCGGGTCGCGCGTGACGAGGGTCAGGTTTTCGGCCATCGCCTGCGCGGCGAGGAGACGGTCGAAGGGATCGCGGTGAGCGAGCACAAGCCGACCCGCGGCCAGCGCGTGTCGGGTATGGACATCGAGCAGCATGAACCCGTCGGCTCTGACCAGGCCGACGAAGTCGGCGTCGATTTCGCGAGCGGCCTCGAACTTGCCCAGCCGCACTTTGGTAGCGATCTCGAAGGCCGAAACGGCACTGACGAAGATTGGTCCAGTCGATGAAGCGATCGCATTCCGAGCCCTGACAGAGAACTTGTTTTCGTTGAGAAGCCACCAGACCAGCGTGTGCGTATCGAGAAGGTAGCTCAATCGTCCTTGTCCGGCGGGAAGATTGGTCCATCCTCCCACAGCTTCAACTCCTCCTCCGAAAGAGGATCGAAGAATGAGTCAGGTATCGTGCCACGCAAATGCGCCAGCCGACCGGGCTGCCGGGGCAATTTCGGATGGTCCGTATTCGCGACCGGTGTCAGCCGCACGGCGGGCCTGTCGGCGCGCAAGATGACAATCTCCTCGCCGGCTTCCGCGCGGGCGATGAGCTGGTCGAGGTCGGCCTTCGCCGTCTGGACACTGAACACGGCCATGGCGCTATGTTAGCGCTGGGGCAAACGGACGGCAATCGCGACGGGAGTGCCTGTATGACATCCACCGGCATCATTCGCGCCGGCATCGGCGGCTGGACCTTCGAGCCCTGGCGCGGGACCTTCTTTCCGGAGAAGCTGAAGCATGCCGACGAGCTCGGCTATGCCGCGCGGCAGCTGCCGACGATTGAGGTCAACGGCACCTACTATCGCACGCAGACGCCGGCGACCTTCGCCAAGTGGAAGAACGAGGTGCCCGAGGGCTTCGTGTTCTCGCTGAAGGCCGCGCGCTTTGCCACCAACCGCAAGATCCTCGGCGAAGCCGGAGAGTCGGTCGAGCGGTTCATCCAGTCCGGCATCACCGAACTCGGCGACAGCCTCGGCCCCATCCTCTGGCAGTTCGCCAACACCAAGAAATTCGAGCCAGAGGATTTTGGCGCCTTCCTGGCGCTGCTGCCAGAGAAGGCCGAGGGCCTGCCGCTCCGGCACGCGATCGAGGTGCGGCACGACAGTTTTACGGACCCGGCCTTCGTCGCCCTCGCCCGCCGGCACGGCGTCGCCATCGTCTATGCGCACCATGCCACCTATCCCGAGATTGCCGACGTCACCGCCGACTTCGTCTATGCCCGGCTGCAGCAGGGCGAGGACGATATCCCGACCGCCTATGCGCCCGAGCAGCTGGACGAATGGGCGGCGCGCGCCGCGCTCTGGGCCAAGGGCGGTGTGCCGGGCGACCTGCCGCTCGCGGCCCCCGAGGACAAGCCGGCGAAGAAGCCGCGCGACGTGTTTGTCTACGTCATCCACGAGGGCAAGGTCCGCGCTCCGCAAGGCGCCATGGCGCTGATGGAGCGCGTCCCCGAGAAGGCACGGCCGACCGTCACGGCCTGAGCGCCGCGGCGGGCACCCGGCTGACGCAAACCGGCATCCGCCACCCAGGACGAAGGTATGCGGTATCCGTCAGGTTGGTGCCCGTCACGTCGCTCCCGATAGTTCTGCTAGCACTTTCGGCAGCAGTCCCGGCAGGTCCTCGGCGATGAGGCCGGGGCCAAAGAGTTCGGCCGCCCGTCCGTGCATCCAGACGCCTGCCGCGGCCGCTTCGAAGGCCGGCGTCTTCTGGGCCAGAAGGCCGGCGATGACGCCGGACAACACGTCGCCACTGCCGGCGGTGGCGAGGTAGGGCGTGCCGGTGGCGTTGATGGCCGCCCGTCCGTCCGGTGCCGCAATCACTGTGTCGGCGCCTTTAAGGACGACGACGCAGCCCGCGCGCTCCGCCGCTTGCCGGGCTTTTTCCAGCTTGGACGAGTTGCCTTCCGCAGCGATGTCGGGGAACAGCCGCGCAAACTCGCCCTGATGAGGCGTCAGCACGACAGGGCTCCCCGCCGCCCGGATCGCCGCGAACAGCGTTTCCGGCGCTTCGGCGAAGGCGGTGATGCCGTCGGCGTCGAGCACGAGCGCGCGCCGGGCGGAGAGGACGGCGAGCGCATAGTCGCGGGCCGGCTCGCCGAGGCCGAAGCCCGGCCCCAGCACGAAGGCGGAAAGCCGGGCGTCCTCGAGCGCCGCCTGCAAAGCGCTGGCGTCGGAGCAGCGTTTCAGCATGATCGCCGTCAGATGCGCGGCGTTGACCATCAGCGCCGAGGGCGGGGCGAAGACGGTGACGAGCCCTGCCCCGGCGCGCAGCGCCGCCATCGCCGCGAGGCGCGCCGCCCCGGACGTCGTGGCGCCGCCGGAGAACACCACGGCGTGGCCGCGGTCGTATTTGTGGCCGTCGGTCGAGGGGTCGGGACGCGCCTCGGCCCACAGCTCCGGCTCGTTGGCGAAGGTTTTCGGCCGGATGGTGTCGAGCACATCGTCGGCGATGCCGATGTCGGCAACGACCACGCGGCCGCAGCGGCCGCGGCCGGGCTGCAGCAGATGGCCGGGCTTGCGGCGGAAGAAGGTCACCGTCAGCGCCGCCGAGAAAGCTTCGCCGAGGACGGCGCCGGAAGCGCCGGAGACGCCGCTCGGCAGGTCGACCGCCACCACCGGCACGCCGGCGGCCTTCGTCGCGCGCATGACCGCGGCGATCGGCTCGGAAACGGGCCGGTCGAGCCCGGCGCCGAAGAGGGCGTCGACGACGACATCGGCCTCGCCCGGCACGATGGCGTCGAGCGCTTCGACGGGTCCGGGATAGCGGGCGGCAGCCCTCGCCGCATCGCCCTTCAGCGACGCGGGATCTCCCGTAGAGAACAGTGCTACCGTCAGTCCCGCCTCGCGCAACAAGCGACCCACGACGTAGCCGTCACCGCCGTTGTTGCCGGGCCCGGCAAGGACGGCGATGCGCCGCGCCGCGGGAAAGCTTCTGCGCAGCGCGTCCGCGACGGCCCGACCGGCATTGTCCATCAGGACGACCCCCGCCAGGCCGCCCGCGATGGTCAGCCTGTCGGCTTCGCCCATCTCCCGCGGATCCAGAAGGGAGACACCCCCGTCTTGCTCGATGCTCATTTCATGACCCCGCTGCCCGATCTTCTGCCGGCAATACCAGCCAAAGTGGCAAGCCTGCCCGTTTACAGGCCAAACTGGGCTGTTTTTCCGCTGAGCCCCCTCCGCACGGCGAGTTGTGGCTGCACATTGGTTGCTCGAATCCCCGTAAAAGCATATCGCTTGTTTGTGCCACACGGATATCGAACGCCCGTTGCGGATCGCTGTATTGGCTTGGCATGGCACCTGCATCCGAGCGCTCGCCGGGCTTCGGCCCGCGACGGGACAACGTCGAGAAGGACATTCGATGAAGAAGGTTGAGGCGATCATCAAGCCTTTCAAGCTCGACGAGGTGAAGGAGGCTCTGCAGGAAGTCGGCCTGCAGGGCATCACCGTCACCGAGGCCAAGGGTTTTGGCCGCCAGAAGGGCCATACCGAGCTCTATCGCGGCGCCGAATACGTCGTCGATTTTCTGCCCAAGGTGAAGGTCGAGATCGTCCTCACCGACGAGGCCGTGCCGGCTGCCGTCGAGGCGATCCGCAAGGCCGCCCAGACCGGCCGGATCGGCGATGGCAAGATCTTCGTGTCGAACATCGAGGAAGCCATCCGCATTCGCACCGGCGAAGCCGGCAACGACGCGATCTGACGGCACCAAAGTTTCTCCAGACACCCGTTCAATAAACAGGGAAGGACCGCTTCATGACGACGGCCAATGACATTCTGAAGCAGATCAAAGACAACGACGTCAAGTTCGTCGACCTGCGCTTCACCGATCCCAAGGGCAAGATGCAGCACGTCACGATGGACCAGACCATCGTCGACGAGGACATGTTCTCCGAAGGCTCGATGTTCGACGGCTCGTCGATCGCCGGCTGGAAGGCGATCAACGAGTCCGACATGGTGCTGATGCCCGATCCCGAGACGGCGCACATGGACCCGTTCTTCGCGCAGTCGACCATGGTCCTCCTCTGCGACATCCTCGACCCGATCTCGGGCGAGTCCTACAACCGCGATCCACGCGGCACCGCCAAGAAGGCCGAGGCCTATCTGAAGCAGTCGGGCGTCGGTGACGCCGCCTATTTCGGCCCCGAGGCCGAGTTCTTCATCTTCGACGACGTGCGCTACAAGGCCGACCCCTACAACACCGGCTTCAAGCTCGACTCGACCGAACTGCCGTCGAACGACGACGCGGAGTACGAGACCGGCAATCTCGGCCACCGGCCGCGCGTCAAGGGCGGCTACTTCCCCGTGCCGCCGATCGATTCCTGCCAGGACATCCGCTCGGAAATGCTGACCGTGATGGCCGAGATGGGCGTCAAGGTCGAGAAGCACCACCACGAAGTGGCGGCCGCCCAGCACGAGCTCGGCATCAAGTTCGACACCCTGGTGAAGAACGCCGACAACATGCAGATCTTCAAATACGTGACGCACCAGGTCGCCAATGCCTACGGCAAGACCGCGACCTTTATGCCGAAGCCGATCTTCGGCGACAACGGCTCGGGCATGCATGTGCACCAGTCGATCTGGAAGGGCGGCAAGCCCGCCTTCGCCGGCAATGAATATGCCGGCCTGTCGGAATCGGCGCTGTTCTACATCGGCGGCATCATCAAGCACGCCAAGTCGCTGAACGCCTTCACCAACCCGTCGACCAACTCTTTCAAGCGGCTGGTGCCGGGCTACGAGGCGCCGGTCCTGCTGGCCTATTCCGCCCGCAACCGTTCGGCCTCGTGCCGCATCCCCTTCGGCCAGTCGCCGAAGGCCAAGCGCGTCGAGGTCCGTTTCCCCGATCCGATGGCGAACCCCTACCTCGCCTTCTCGGCCATGCTGATGGCCGGCCTCGACGGTATCAAGAACAAGATCCACCCGGGCGAAGCCATGGACAAGGATCTCTACGACCTGCCGCCGGAAGAGCTGAAGCAGATCCCGACGGTCTGCCGTTCCTTGCGCGAAGCGATGGAAAGCCTCGATGCCGACCGCGACTACCTGAAGGCCGGCGGCGTGTTCGACGACGACCAGATCGACTCCTTCATCGAGCTGAAGATGGCCGAAGTGCTGCGCTTCGAAATGACGCCGCACCCGGTCGAGTTCGACATGTACTACTCGCTCTAGGCTTCGGCCCGCGCGACGAGAGAGCCTCCGCTTCGGCGGGGGCTTTTTTTTGTGTCGGCAGTCGGCGGAGAAGTCGTGAGGTCCTGGACAGTCGCGCCGCATCGTCGGGCGTCCCGGCTGAGCACAGGACACGTATGCCGCAAGGATACCGGCAGGCGCGATGCCCGCCCTAGCTTTAGCCGGTAGACCCGGTGACCGTCAGTCCGACAGGGGATCGGGAAAGGGCGGAAGGACCATCGAGCGGGCGCGGATCTCGGCCAGCACGATCGCCGCAGCCGCGTCCCCGGGGTCGGCCGAGATCGCCATCTTCTGCCGGATCTCGCGAAACCCCTCGACCTGCGCAAGGCGCTCGGGCGTATCGGTCAAGAGCCGCTGCAGCCGTCGGGCCAGCGCTTCCGGCCGGATGAATTCGTGAAAGTGCTCGGGCACCAGCGGATGGTCGGTGATGTAGTTCGGCAGCGCCGCGGTCCAGCCGGTGATGAGGTGACGCAGGACGTAGCCGATGGGATCGAGGCGGTAGCACAGCGCCATCGGAACACCCGCCAGCGCCAGTTCCAGCGCCACGGTGCCGGAGGCGGCGAGCGCCGCGTCGGCCGCGGCGAAGGCCGCCCACTTTTCCGCCTCGCCCGTGACGATCTCCGGCTTGACGGCCCAGGCGGCGGTCTTTTCCTCGATCAGGCCGCGCAACCGCGGCACCGCCGGCAGCAAGGCCCGAACCCCCGGCATGCGCGCGTTCAGGAGCTCGAGCGTCTTGCCGAAATCGCGGCTGAGCCGGTTGACCTCGCCCCGCCGCGATCCCGGCAGGATCAGCAGAGTCGGCGGCGATTTCGGCCGGGACAGCGCCGGTGCCGCGTCGAGCCGTGTCATGATGGCCGCGAGGTGCGGTTCGTGCATCAGGGGATGGCCGACATAGGTTGCGGGCGGCCCGCCATAGCGCGCGTGGAAGCTGGGCTCGAACGGGAAAACGCAGATCGCCCGATCGATATAGCCCGCCATCGTCGTCGAGCGTTCGGGGTGGTAGGCCCAGACCGCCGGCGGCACGTAATTGATGATCGGCAGTTCCGGCCGTGCCTTGCGCACGCGCCGCGCGACCCGGTGCGAAAAGGCATAGGAATCGATCACGACCAGCGCATCCGGTTCCTCGGCCAGGATGTGACGCACCGTCTGGCCGATCCGGCCGATCAGCTGCGGCAGCCGCGCCAGGATCGCGCCGACCCCGACGATCGACAATTCGTCGATGTCGAACAGGCTGACGAGCCCCTCGGCCGCCATGGCATCGCCGCCGAGACCCGTCACCTCCACGGTCCCCGGATGCTGGTTCCGGAGGCCGCGGATCAAAGCGGCGCCCAGACGGTCGCTGGAGTTTTCGCCGACGACGAAGGCGATCTTCATGCCGACCCCTCCTCGGCGCAGGATCGCGTCCAGCCCCAGAGGAAAATCCCCTTCGCCCGCGCCGCCGCCATGACGTCGTCGATGCCTATGACCAGAGCATGACCGGCGCTGAGGCCGATGCCGACGAGCCCGGCCTCGGCCGCCTCTTCGATTGTGGCGACGCCGATGCTTGGGAGGTCGAAACGCAGATCCTGGCCCGGCTTCACCCCCTTCACCAGCACGCACCGCTCGGTGGGCCCGATCCGGCCGCGCCGCCGGAGGTCGGCCACCCGCTGCAGCATTTCGCGCGTTCCTTCGATTCCCTCCAGCGCGATCACCCGGTCCTTCGACGCGACGACCGCCTGCCCGACATCGAGGGCGCCGAGAACGCCCGCCGCCTCGAAGCCGCGCCGCAGGGCAGCCCTGTCCGCCACACTCGGCAGCGCGCCGCCGACCGCTCCGGGCAGCATCAGGAGTTCCGGCAGGATCTCCTGCACCGCGACGAGTTCGAAACCGCGTTGCTCGAAGGCTCGGGCGGCCGCGCGCAGCAGGTTGTCGTCACCGCCGCGGATGACGCGAAAGATCTGCGGCAGCATGGCGAGCGTCTTCAGGCTGGGAAGGATCGCGCGGAAATCGGGGCGCACCGAGACCGTACCGCACAGGACGAGTCGCTGCACACCCCTGTCCTTCAAGTGGGCGAAGGCATTGCCGAGACGGCCCCAGGCCATCGGCCAGGCGTCGTCAGGCAGCCAGGCCGCGCCAATGCCGTCGCCGACGGCCAGAATGCGGGGCTCCCAACCATGCAGGCGGGCCTGCGCTGCGACGAGGCGCGGCAGGTCGCCGCCACCGGCGACGATGCCGAGCGGCTCTCCGGGATGGCGCGGCGCGACGATCGCGTCCGGGACCGCCGGCGCCACCGTCACGCCGGGCGGCTGTGCCGCGGGAAGCAGATCGCCCGGTCGCCGCCGGCGCGGATGAAGCCGAGAAGATCCTGGACGAGCGCATCGTCGGGATATTCGCTCTGCACCTCGTCCATGTTCTCGCGGAAGGTCAGGTCGTCGGAGAACAGCATCCGGTAGGCCTTGCGGACATTGCGGACGGCCTCGCGGTTGAAGCCAGCCCGCTTCATGCCGATGACATTGAGCCCGGAGAGATAGGCGCGGTTGCCGAGCACCATGCCGAAGGGAATGACATCGCCCTCGACCGCGGCAAGGCCGCCGATATAGGCGTGGTGGCCGATGCGGGTGAACTGGTGGATGCCCGAGCCGCCGGCGATCGTGGCATAGTCGCCGACGACACAGTGGCCGGCCAGCATGACGTTGTTGATCAGCGTCACATGCGAGCCAAGATGGCAGTCATGGGCGACGTGCGCGCCGGTGAAGAAGGAGCAGTCGTCGCCGACCGTCGTCTCCGATCGGCCCTGGACAGTGCCGGGATTCATCGTCACGCTCTCGCGCACCAGGCAATTGTCACCGATGACGAGCCGCGTATCCTCGCCGCGGTACTTCAGGTGCTGCGGCGCATGGCCAAGCGAGGCGAAGGGATAGATGTGGGCGTTCGCCCCGATGGTCGTATTGCCGGCGATGACGACGTGCGAGACGAGCTTCGCCCCGGCGCCCAGCGTCGCCCGCGGACCGATATGGCAGAAGGGTCCGATCTCGGCGCCCTCGCCGATGACGGCGCCGTCCTCGACGATCGTGGAAGGATGAATCCGCATGAGAGCGCCTCTGTCAGCCGGCGTCGCGCGGGACCAGCATGGCGCTGACGCTCGCTTCGGCGACCTTGACCCCATCCACCTTGGCGACGCAGTCGAATTTCCAGATATTGCCGCGCTTCTTGGTCTGCTCGACGTGATATTCGAGCCGGTCGCCCGGCACCACGGGACGGCGGAACTTCGCATTGTCGATGGTCATGAAATAGACCAGCTGCGGCGTGCCCTTTCCCATCGCCATGGTGCAGATCGCCCCGGCGGTCTGGGCCATGCCCTCGATGATCAGGACGCCCGGCATGACCGGCGCACCGGGAAAATGCCCGAGGAAATGCGGCTCGTTGATCGTCACGTTCTTGATGCCGATAGCCCTGCGATCCGCATCGATGCCGACGATCCGGTCGACCATCAGGAACGGATAGCGGTGCGGCAGCAGCTCGAGAATCTGGAGGATATCGACGCTCTCAAGCGTCGTTGTCGTCTCGTCCATGCCTGACCTCCGGAACTCGGCGCTGTTTCGCCATTTCACTGACCCAGGTTACCTCGCGAAACCAGTCGCGCACCGGCTTGGCCGGAACGCCGCCCCAGCGCGCCCCGGCAGGCACATCGCCCGCGACGCTGCTGATCGCCGCGATCTGCGCGCCGTCGCCCACCGTCACATGGTTGTTGACGGCAGACTGCCCGCCGATCGCGACCCCGTCGCCGAGCGTCACGCTGCCGGCCAGAGCCACTTGCGCGACGATCATGCAGTTGCGGCCCACGCGCACGTTGTGGCCGATCTGAACCTGGTTGTCGATCTTGGTATTCTCGCCGATCACCGTGTCGCGAATGGCGCCCCGGTCGATCGTCGTGTTGGCGCCGATCTCGACGCCGTCCTGGATGATCACCCGACCGATCTGGACCATTTTCAGGATGCCGTCGCGGCCGGCTGAATAGCCGAAGCCATCCTGGCCGAGACGGACGCCCGGATGCAGGATGACGCGGTCGCCGATCAGCGCGTGCTGGATGCTGGCATGCCAGCCGATGCGACAGTCGCGGCCGATCTGACATCCCGGCCCGATCACCGCCCCGGCCCCGACATGCGTGCCTCGGCCGATCACCGCGCGCGGGCCGATCACGGCCTGCGGCTCGACGATCACGCCCTCTTCGAGCACGGCCGAGGGATCGACGAAGGCGCGATCGGAGATACCGCCGAGTTCGAGTCCCGTCGGCAGCAGCGCATCGGGAAACAGGGCCCGACCGGCGAGGGCGAAAGCCCGGCCCGGGTCGCGAACCACGAGGGCGGCCACGCCGGGCGGCACCAGATGGACGCTTCGGCGCGCAATGAGAACGCCCCCTGCCCGGGTCTCGGCCAACACGGCCGCATAGCGATTGTTGTCGAAAAATCCGATGTCGCGCGGCCCGGCATCGTCGAGGGCAGCGAGCCCATCGACCCGATGGCCGGCGTCCGCGCCGTCGCGAAGCTCACCCTCGCAAAGCGCCGCGAGCTCGGCGAGGGTCATGCCCTCGCCCTTGGGATAGAAGCGCGTCTCTGTCATCAAATCCGCGGGAGGGCGAAGCCCGCCCTCCCCGATCCCTAGAACCGCGTCGAGAAGCCGAACGACAGCTCCTGCGTCTCGTCGTAGTCTTCCTTCATGAACGGATGGGCGTAATTGACGCGCAGCGGGCCGAAGGGCGACGCCCAGATCAGGCCGACACCGGCGGATGCCCGGATCTTCAGCTCGTCGCCGACCACGCCCGTCTGTCCGGCGAACTCGGTGCCCCAAAGCGTGCCCGCATCGGCGAACAGCGCGCCGCGGAAGCCGAAGTCACGCGAGACCAGCGGCAGCGGGAAGGTCGTCTCGGCCGAGGCGTTCAGGTAGTTCTCGCCGCCGATCGCGACGCCGTCACCCACAGTGTTGCCGCCGCCATCCAGCTCGAACTGGCGCGGGCCGATCCCCTTGGTCTCGAAGCCGCGGACGATGTCCTGGCCCTTGAAGAAGTTGTCGAACACCCGGAGGTCGTCGCCGAGGCCTGAGACATTGCCGCCGCCGACGCTGAGCTGACCGACCACGTCGTACTCTTCCTGCAGCTGCTGGAAGTAGGACGCCTTCGCCGTCGTCTTGATGAAGCTCGCATCGCCACCGAGGCCCGCCACTTCCTGGCCGAAGGACGCGATGATGCCGTTACGCGGATCCTTGGTGGAATCCAGCGTGTTGTAGGTGAGCGCGTAGGACATCGAGGACGTCGTGTACGGGCTGTCGCAGATCGCCTCGTTGATGATCGTCGACCGCGTGTACTTCGGCGCATTGCTGAAATCGGTCGACTGACCGTTCACGTTCGCGGACACCAATCCATAAGGGTTGGGGTTGTTGCAGGTGGCGGTGACGAACCGCTGGCCATCCTGCAGGTCGTAGTCCGAAGCGACCGAACCGATGACGGTGGGCGTGCCCGAGTCCGTCTCGATGTAGTAATTGCCCGAATTGTCCTGGACGCGACGGCCGCCGTCGTCGTCGCCGAACTTCTCCTGCTTGAAGTTGTAGGCGATCTGCGCCGTGACTTCATCGGTGATCGGCGCAGCGAGACGGAGCGAGCCGCCGGTGCGCTCGACATCGTAGGACTCCGACGTGTTCGTCGAGGTGTAGATGTCGAAGCCGGCTGCCAGGCGGCGACCGAGGAAATAGGGCTCGGTGAAGGAAAGCTGGTAGTTGCGCGTGTCGGCACCGAAGCCGGCAGAGACCTTCACGAACTGACCGCGACCCAAGAAGTTGCGCTCGGTGACGCCGATTTCGGCCACCGGGCCTTCGCTCTGTCCGCCGGTCGTGTAACCGCCGCCGATCGAGAACTCACCGGTCGACTTCTCGACGACGTCGACGATGACGACGACGCGGTCCGGCTCGGAGCCGGGCGCGGTCGAGATGTTGACCGACGTGAAGAAGCCCAGACCCTCGAGGCGCTGCTTGGCGCGCTGGACGAGGACCTGATTGAAGGCATCGCCCTCGGACACGTCGAATTCGCGACGGATGACGTAGTCGCGCGTCTTGGTGTTGCCGCGGATGTCGAGGCGCTCGATGTAGGCGCGCTGCCCCTGATCGACGACGTAGTCGATGGAGATTGTCCGGTTGTTGAAGTCGCGGTTGCCGCGCGGCGTCACCTGAGCAAAGGCGTAGCCGCTCTCGGCGACCTTGTTGGTCACCGCGACGAGCGACTTCTCGACCTGCTCGGCATTGTAGACGTCGCCGGTGTCGGTCTTCACTTCGCTCTTGAGCACTTCGGTGTCGACACCCGGAATGCTCGATTCGACGTTGATGGCGCCGTAGGTGTAGCGCTCACCCTCCTCCACGGTGAAGGTCACCGTGTACTGGTTCTCGGCGTCGTTGAGCTCGGCGACCGAAGAGACGATGCGGAAGTCGGCATAGCCGTGGTTGTAGTAAAAGCGCCGCAGTGTCTCCTCGTCGGCGCGAAGACGGTCCTCGCTGTAGACGTCGTTGCGCTGGATGAAGCTCAGGAGGCCGGATTCGCGCAGCGCGACGACTTCCTTCAGTCGGCCGTCGCCATAGGCGTTGTTGCCGACGAAGTTGATCTGGCCGATCTTGGTGCGGTCACCCTCGTCGATGTCGAAGACGACATTCGTCCGATTGTTCTCGACCGGGAGCGTGCGCACGGAGACCGTGGCATCGCTGCGGCCGATCTTGACGTAGGCATCCTTGATCGCGGCGACGTCCGTCTCGGCTGTCGCGGCGGAATAGGCACCGCGAGACTGGGTCTGAACGGCCGCGGCGAGCTGCTCGTCCTTGAGCTTGGAATTGCCCTGGAACAGCACCTGATTGACGATCTGGTTCTCGTCGACGTTGACGGTGACGACACCGCCCGCCTGGCTGATGCGGACATCGGAGAAGAGACCGGTCGAATAGAGCTTGCGAACGCCCTCGTCGATCTCGGCGTCGCCGACGTTCTGCCCGGGACGAATGGCGAGGAGGCCGCGGATCGTGTCCGCCTCGACCCGCTGATTGCCCCGGACCTCGACGCGGCTCACCGCAGCGGCATGCGCGGGCGCAACCATGACGAGCTGAGCGCCAAGAGTCGCCGTCAGCAAAGTCGAGGAAAGCGCGAACGCCGACGCGGCTTGCAGAAGCTTTGATCCAGCCGTCATAGGCCTCACCACCTTTTTTTCATTATGCCGCACGGGCGCCAGCTTGGCTCCATGCATCCATGCCTTTTACCGGCTTTGGTACCGCATTCAAGCAAACTGGACCGATTCAGTTTAGGAATCGGAAAACCGTTGCGCCCCAGCCACTGATCGACCGGTTATGGTCAACGAATGGTTAGTTCTGCCGGCGAACATCTTCGACGATCCGCGCCCACCCCAACCATTGTCTGGCCGGAAGGCCGACGGCATCAGGTCATCCACGAGATGTCGTTCCAGACGGCGAAGAGCATCAGCGACAGCACCAGCACGATTCCGATTCGAAATCCGAACTCCTGCACCTTTTCGCTCAGCGGTCGCCCGCGCAAGGCCTCGTAAGCGTAGAACAGGAGATGGCCGCCGTCGAGCATCGGGATCGGAACGAGATTGAGCAGGCCGATCGAGATCGACAGCTGCGCCGCCAGAATCAGGAGCGCCGCGAAGCCGAGCGTGGCGACCTGGCTGGAGATGCCGGCAATGCGGATCGGACCGCCGATCTGGTCGGCGGCCTGGTTGCCCGTGAAGATGCCGCCGATGAAAGAAGCGGTGTGGCTGGTGAAGAACCAGGTCTGCTCGGCGCCATAGCGGACCGATTCGACCGCCGAGAGTTTCTCGGTTCGGAACGACGAGCTCTCGCGGGTGGCGACGAGGCCCATCAGCGGGCCCGTCACCTCGTTGCCGAAGGCATCGGTCTGGGTGACGTTGCGCGGCGTCACCTGCAGGTGAAGCGTCGCACCGGCTCGTTCCACGGCGACATCGATCGGCACATTCGCCCGGGTCGACACATATTCCAGGATATCGCCGAAGAACGTCACCTCGTTGCCGTCCAGCGCCACGATCCGATCGCCCGCCAGGATACCGGCCTCGGCTGCCGGCGACTCCGCCCGCACTTCGGCGACGATGGGGTCGCCGACGACCCGGCCGTTGAAGTAGGCGACGCCGGCGAAGATCGCGATGGCGAGGATGAAATTGGCGATCGGGCCGGCGGCCACCGTCGCGGCGCGGCGGGCAACGCTCTGGGCAGGAAACGACTTCTGCCGCTCCGCCTCGTCCATCCGCGCAACGGCGGCATTGTCGGGCACGGAGGCGACGTTCTCGTCGCCGAGGAACTTGACGTAGCCGCCGAGCGGAATGGCGCAGAGCTTCCACCGCGTTCCCTGGCGGTCGTTGAAGCCGATCAGCTCGGGGCCGAAGCCGACGGAAAAGGCCAGGACCTTGATCCCGCACAGCCGCCCGACGAGGAAATGACCCAGCTCATGGAAGAACACGATCACCGTCAGGACGAACAGAAACGGGATGATCTTGATCAGCGCCGTGTCCCAGATCATCGCGAAAAAGGACGAGACGTCCATTGGTCAACCCTCGATATCGCACCGCGCGGCATGCTGCACGGCGCCGGAAAGGAACTCAAGCGCGAGGCATACCGCATTGAATCGCGGGTTCATACCGGCAAGCCGGCAGACCGCGCCGATTACAGGTCGAAGAGCGCGCGCGCCGGGTGGTCGAGGCCGTTCAACGCCATGCCGACGATCCAGGCCGCGGCCAGAGCGACGATCAGGGCGTCGATCCGATCCATCAGGCCGCCATGGCCCGGAATGATCCGCCCGGAATCCTTCACGCCGAAATGCCGCTTGATCCAGGACTCGAAAAGGTCTCCCGCCTGTCCGAGGATCGACAGGCATGCGGTCAGGAGCAGCATCCAGACATGGACCTCGCCGGTCGCCGCGTAAGCAAACAAGGTGCCGAGCACGACGCCGGCCAAGAGTCCGCCAAGGCAGCCCGATATGGTCTTCTTCGGCGACACCGACGGCATGATCTTCGGTCCGCCGAGGGCCCGGCCGGTGAAATAGGCAAAGATGTCGGACGACCAGACCACGGTGATGACGAGCCCGAGCACCGCCAGGCCGGCTGCGTCGTCGCCGCGCAACATGCCCGGCGCGAAACCCGCCAGACTGGCATAGACGAGGCCGCCGAGCGTCCAGTCGGCGCGGTGCTCGCGGCGATCGACGAAGGCGATGAAGGCGCTGGCAGCGACCACGATGGCGAGTGCGGCCGCATTGGCGCCGAGCAGGAAGGCAAAGAGCGCAAACAGCAGCGCGCGCCGCGCCAGCTTGAACAGCGGCCCGGCACGCCGGGCCCGCGTCATCTGCGACCATTCCTCGAAGACGACGATGGCGGCCGCGCAGCACAACAGGCGAAACAGCACGCCTCCGATCACCGCGATGGCGAGCACGAAGCAGCCCAGCACCAGGGCCGAGATCAGGCGGACGCGCAGATCGGTCCAGGACTGGCTCTTCAGTGCGGGGCCGGTCCGGAGGCTCATGAGGGCAAGATCCGCGGCACCTCAGGAAGCGATGTCGCAGGAGACGCTGCCGAAACGCCGTTCGCGACCGGCGAAATCGGCCAGGGCCTCCTCGAACGCCTTGCGGTCGAAGTCCGGCCACAGGCACGGCATGAAGACGAACTCGGAATAGGCGGCCTGCCAGAGGAGAAAGTTCGACAGACGCAGCTCGCCTGAGGTGCGGATGATGAGGTCGGGATCGGGAATGCCCGCCGTGTCCATGTGGCTGTCGAGGAACTCGGCCGTCACCGCGTCGGCGGAAACCTCGCCGGAGGCGAGCTTGACCGCGATGCGCTTGACGGCCCGGGTAACCTCTTCGCGCGCTCCGTAGTTGAAGGCGATGACCAGCGTCGTGCTGTCGTTGTTGCAGGTGAGGTTTTCGGCCTCCTCCAGCAGCGCGCGGATATCAGGGCTCAGATTGTCGCGGCCGCCGATCACCCGGACGCGCACGCCCTCCTTGTGCAGGTCGGCGAGGTCCCGGCGGATGAACAGCTTCAGGAGCCCCATCAGCTCGTCGACTTCCTGCGCCGGACGGCGCCAGTTCTCGGACGAGAAGGCGAACAGCGTGAGGTAGCGGATGCCGAGGGCGCCCGCCGTGCGGACCGCTTCCCGGACTGCCTCGACGCCGCGGCGGTGACCGACAGTGCGCGGCAGTCCGCGCGCCTTGGCCCAACGTCCGTTGCCGTCCATGATGATCGCGACGTGTTGCGGAAGTCGCACGGGAAGCCTCGTTTCTTCTAGCCGGCCGCCGGCAATCCGACGGCCCTGGATCGCGGCAGCCTAGACCTGCATGATTTCGGCTTCCTTAGCCGACAGCGACCTGTCGATCTCGGAAATCGTTTCGTCCGTCATCTTCTGGACCCGGTCGGACATCTGACGGCTGTCATCCTGCCCGATATCGCCGTCCTTCTCCATCTTCTTCAGGGTCTCCATCCCGTCGCGCCGCACATGCCGCGCTGCGATCCGGGCATTCTCGCCATAAGTGTGCGCAACCTTGACCAGTTCCTTGCGGCGCTGCTCGTTGAGCTCCGGCAGCGGAATGCGCAGCGTGGTCCCGTCGGTGATCGGGTTGAGGCCGAGATGGCTGTCGCGGATCGCGCGCTCGACCTTGCCGACCATGCTCTTGTCCCAGACCGAGACCGACAGCATGCGCGGCTCAGGAATGGACACGTTGGCGAGCTGGTTGAGCGGTGTCTGCGTGCCATAGGCTTCGACGGTGATGGGGTCGAGCAGGCTCGCCGAGGCCCGGCCGGTGCGCAGGCCGGAGAGGTCGTGCTGGAGCGCATTGATCGCGCCGTCCATGCGACGCTTCAGTTCGGTAAAGTCAAAATCCGCCATATCAGGTCCTTCGCTTTCTCTCGGCGTCTCAGTCCGTCACGATCGTGGCGCGGCCGGTGCCCGACAGGATCCGGGCGAACTCGCCCTTTTCGTGAATGGAAAAGACGACAATGGGAATGTGGTTCTCGCGGGCCAGAGCGACCGCGGCGACGTCCATCACCGCCAGGCCGCGCTGCAGCACCTCGCTATGGGTCAATTGCTCAAAGCGCACCGCGGTCGGATCGGTCTTCGGATCGGCCGTGTAGATCCCGTCGACCTGCGTGCCCTTGAACAGGGCTTCGGCGCCCATTTCGGCGGCGCGGAGCGCGGCCGCGGAATCGGTGGTGAAGAAGGGATTGCCGGTGCCGCCGGCGAAGATCACCACCCTGCCCGCGGCGGCATGCGCCAGCGCGTCACGCTGGGAAAAGCTCTCGCAGATCTCCGGCATGGCGATCGCCGACAGGACGATCGACTCGACGCCGATCTTCAAGAGCGAGGTGCGCAGCGCCAGGGCGTTGATGACGGTCGCCAGCATGCCCATGTGGTCGCCGGTCACCCGGTCTCCGCCCTTGGACGCGACGGCCACGCCGCGGAAGATGTTGCCGCCGCCGATGACGACGGAAATGTCGGCGCCCAGTTCCCGGGCCTCGCGGATATCGCCGGCGATCCGGTCGACCACGGTGACGTCGATCCCGAAACCCTGGCTGCCCATCAGGGCCTCGCCCGAGACCTTCAGCAGAACGCGTTTGAACCGGATGCCTGACGTCATGAAGGGTCGTTCCTCGGGAAATTCCGGCCTGCGATACAATAAGGGCGTCCGCTTGTCACGCGGACGCCCGAGGCCTGTCTCGTCTGGGGAGAGGCTTTACTTCTTGCCGGCGTAGGCCGCGACTTCGGCGGCGAAGTCGGAGGTCTCGCGCTCGACGCCCTCGCCGAGGGCGAAGCGCACGAAGCCGGCGATCGTTGCCGGAGCGCCGAAATCCTTCTCGGCTTCCTTCAGCGCCTTCTCGACCGTCAGGTCGGGATTGATGACGAAGGCCTGGCTGAGGAGAACGACTTCCTCGTAGAACTTGCGCATCCGGCCCTCGACCATCTTTTCGATGATGGCTTCCGGCTTGCCCGACTCGCGGGCCTGCTCGACGAAGATCGCCTTTTCGCGATCGGCCGTCGCCTGGTCGACTTCGCCCGATGTCAGCGCCAGCGGGTTGGTCGCGGCGACATGCATCGCGACCTGGCGGCCGAAGGCGAGAAGAGCGGCCTTGTCGCCGGTCGACTCGAGGGCGACGAGGACGCCCATCTTCCCGAGACCGTCGGAGATCTGGTTGTGGATGTAGGTCGCCACGACGCCGTCGCCGACGGTCAGCTTGGCGGTGCGGCGGAGAGCCATGTTCTCGCCGATCGTTCCGACAGCCTCGGTGATCGTCTCGGCGACGGTCTTCGACGAGCCGGGATAGGTCGCACCCGCGACCGCCTCGAGCGAGCCGTCGGTCGGCAGGCCGACATTGGCGACGTTGCGCACGATCGCCTGGAAGGCGTCGTTGCGGGCGACGAAATCGGTCTCGGAATTGACCTCGACGACGATCGCCTCGGTGCCGCCCGACGCGGCGCCGATCAGGCCCTCGGCGGCGGTGCGGCCGGACTTCTTGTCGGCCTTGGAAATGCCCTTGGCCCGCAGCCAGTCGATCGCGGCTTCCATGTCGCCGGCGTTCTCGGAAAGGGCGGTCTTGCAGTCCATCATGCCTGCGCCGGATTTCTCGCGCAGCTCTTTCACCATCGCGGCGGTAACGGTCATCGATCAGCCTCTTGGAAATGAAACATGCGCACCCCTGTCGCCAGACGAGAGGTGCGCCGTAAATGTGACGGCGCGATTACGCCGTCCGGTCAGGAAGCGCCGCCAGAAGCGGCAGCAGCCCTCAGGCCGCCGGCTGGACTTCCGGCTCGGCAGCAGACGTCGCCTCGGCGGCGACATCGGACTCTGTCTCCGGAGCCGACTGGTCGGGCATCGCGACTTCGTCGAGGGCCTCGGCCGGAGCCTCTTCCATCGCACCGATGTCGACACCCATGGCGCCGGCCTGGCGGCCGATGCCGTCGAGGCAGGCCTTGGCGATCAGGTCGCAGTACAGCGTGATGGCGCGGGCCGCGTCGTCATTGCCCGGGATCGGGAAGTCGATCGGGTTCGGGTTGCAGTTCGAGTCGATCACGGCGACCACCGGGATGTGGAGGCGCTTGGCTTCCTCGATCGCGATGGCTTCCTTGTTGGTGTCGATGATGAAGATCATGTCCGGCACGCCGCCCATGTCCTTGATGCCGCCGAGGGCCCGGTCGAGCTTGTCGCGCTCGCGCTGCAGGGTCAGCCGCTCCTTCTTGGTGAAGCCGTGGGCTTCGCCCGAAAGCATCTCGTCGAGCTTGCGCAGGCGCTGGATCGAGTTCGAGATCGTCTTCCAGTTGGTCAGCATGCCGCCGAGCCAGCGGGCGTTGACGTAATACTGGGCCGAGCGCTGGGCAGCGTCGGCGATGATGTCCGAAGCCTGGCGCTTGGTGCCGACGAACAGCACGCGGCCGCCGCGGGCGACGGTGTCCGAAACCGCCTTCAGCGCGGTGTGCAGGAGCGGCACCGTCTGGGCGAGATCGAGAATGTGGATGTTGTTGCGCGAGCCGAAGATGAACGGCGCCATCTTCGGGTTCCAGCGGTGAGTCTGGTGGCCGAAGTGGACGCCCGCTTCGAGCAGCTGACGCATGGAATAATCTGGCAATGCCATGGTATTTTCCTTTTACCGGTTGAGCCTCCACGGAAAAGAAGCAGCCGGATGGCCGCCACCGGTGGGACAGAGCGAACGGATTTCTCCGCTGTCAGTCCCGAATTCCGTGTGTGGAATGACCGCGCCCATACACCTTTGCGCCGCGCCGGGCAAGGTCAAACTGTCCGCGACTGCGGGGCACCGGCACGGGCCGGCAGCCGAAAATTGCCGCGTCGGACCCGGCCGGGATCACCGGATCGCCTGCCGCCGACGCCTCACCCGCCTGCCGCGCGCCGCTACTGGCAGCGTGTCGCGTCGAAGAGATCGAGCTGATTCAGCGAGCCGGTCAGGACGTAGCTGCCGAAATCGAGGCGCAGGGAATCCGAGACGCCGTTCTCGTAGAGGACATAGCTGGTCTGGAACACCGGCATGCCGTCCGGGTCGCTGTCGCTGTTGTAATAGGCCTCGCTGATTCGCCAGGACGCCAGCCCGGCTAGTAGCTTCTGAATGGCGGCCGTCGGCGCCGGCTGGGCGCCCTCTCCCGGTGCGGACGAAGGGTCGGGCTTGCCCGAGGCCGGCGCGGCGGGCTCGGGCATCGCGGCGGCAGCGCCGGCGGCCGGCGTCAGATTGGGCGTGATGATCGCGGTGCTGGTGAGAAGCTTTTCGGCGTCGTCGTCGCCGTCGAACAGTTTTGTCTCGACGATCCGCTCGCCCGCCTTGGCATGGGCGATCAGCTCGGCGGTATGCTGCATGGGGAAGGCCGATCTCGGCAGGTCGAACTGGCGCTCGACGGGCGACTGCATCGCCACCTTCGTCGTCTCGCCCTCCTGGTGCGCCGCGCCACGGATCTCCTTTTCCGGCGAGCCGTCGACGAAGGTCTTCGTCGTGAACTCAAACTCGGTCCCGGCCAGATTCTCGGTCGAATTCGTCTGCTGGTCCGTCAGCGTGAATTCCTGCTCCTGCTGGAAACGCGCGACAAAACGGTAGTCGAGATCGTAGACACCGCACTTGTCGGTCTTCAGCGCCATGGCGATTCTGCCCTCGGCGTCGACGATCCCGCTTGATTCGGAAGCCAGGCTGAGATTGTACACAGCCTGATGCGGGGCCAGCGGCATGGCGGCATGGGCCGCGGATGCCGAAAACGTTGCCAGGACGATCAAACTGCGGGACATCATGCGAAAATCTCTCGGAACGGTTCGGCCGGCAGCCCGTCGGGAGGCCATCCGGCATCCCTGTTTCCGCCTTAGTCTCACATTCCCGCCAACAAAGGACAATTCATGACCGACACCATCACGACCCGCCTCGCCGCCGCCGGCGTGACGCTGCCCGTCGCCGCCGCTCCGGCCGCCAACTACGTGCCCTTCGTCCTCTACGGCTCGCTGCTGCAGACCTCCGGCCAGCTGCCGATCGACGGTGGCAAGGTGGCGGTGACCGGCAAGCTCGGCGGCGGCGTCGCCCTCGAGGACGGCCAGGCCGCGGCGCGCTTCTGCGCGATCAACATCCTGGCGCAGGCCAGCGCGGCGCTGGGCGGCGACCTCACCCGCATCGTCCGCCTCCTGAAGCTCACCGTCTTCGTGGCCTCCAGCCCCGATTTCACCGAGCAGCACAAGGTCGCCAACGGCGCGTCCGACTTCCTCGTCGACATCCTCGGCGATGCCGGCCGGCATTCCCGCTCGGCCGTCGGCGTCCCGGCCCTGCCGATGGATGCCGCGGTCGAGATCGAGGCCCTGTTCGAGATCCGGTGAGCCCCCATGACATTTGACGGTCCTCTCGGCTGGCTGACCCGCCGGCCGATCGCCCATCGCGGGCTGCACGACGGCAATGTTGCCGTCATCGAAAACACGATCGCCGCCGCCGCCGCCGCCATTGCCGGCGACTACGCCATCGAATGCGACGTCTGCCTGACGCGCGACGGCGTTCCCGTCGTCTTCCACGATCCGACGGTGGAGCGGCTGACGACGGAAAGCGGCCGCGTCGCCGCTTGGTCGGCTGAGGATCTGGCGAAGGTAACGCTCGGCCATACCGACCAGACGATCCCGACGGTAGCCGAGTTCCTCGCCTTCGTGGACGGCCGCGTGCCCGTGATCATGGAGATGAAGGGAACCACCGCCGAAGAGGACGCGGGCTATTTCGACGCGCTCTGGCCGGTCATTTCAGGCTATCGCGGGCCGCTGGCGCTGATGTCCTTCGACGTCTGGCTGATCGAGCAGGCGCTCGCCGGCTGCGAGCTGCCGGTGGGGCTGACGGCCGAGGGTCTGCGGCCAGAACTGCTCGCCGCGCACCGCGCCACGATCGAGCGCGGCTGCCGGTTCGTCTCCTACAGCGTGCACCACCTGCCCAATCCGTTCGTTGACTGGATGCGCAGCGAGCGACGCGCGCCGGTCATCTCCTGGACGGTCCGCACGCCCGAAGACATTGCCACGACACAGGCGCATGCCGACCAGATGACCTTCGAGGGCTTTGTGCCGCAGGCGTGACGCTTGCAATGCACAAGGCGGACGATAGCTTCCAGGCATGACAAGACATCAGGGCACCGGGGCTTCGGACGGACCGGTGGCGGAGCCAGGCTTCGCCATCCGCGTGGTCGACGCGATCGACAGGCTGCCGGCTGACGAATGGGACCGCCTGGCGCTCGTGGATGCCGCCGCCGCGGGCGATGCCGCCCCGGCCCTTCCCGGCAATCCTTTCCTCCTCCACGCGTTTCTCAAATCGCTGGAAGACAGCGGCTGCGTCGGCGGCCGCACCGGCTGGCAACCGCAGCACCTCGTGCTGGAAGATGCGGACGGCGCGGCGATCGGCTTCGTGCCGGCCTATCTGAAAGGCCACAGCCAGGGCGAATACGTCTTCGACCATGGCTGGGCCGACGCTTTCGAGCGGGCCGGCGGGCGCTACTATCCGAAGCTCCAGGTTTCCGTGCCGTTCACGCCGGCGACCGGACCGCGGCTGCTCGTCGGTACGACGCCAGGGGCCGATGTGCGGCGCCTGGCGCTGTGCGAAGGCATCAAGGCCTATGTTGGCCAGACCGGCGTTTCCTCGGCTCACGCCACCTTCCTCACGCCCGACGACCTTTCGGCCATGGACGCCGACGAGTATCTTCATCGGACGGACCAGCAGTTCCATTTCCGCAACGAGGGCTTCGCCAGCTACGAGGATTTCCTCGGCACTCTCGCCTCGCGCAAGCGCAAGGTGCTGCGCAAGGAGCGGCGCGAGGCGCTGGCGCCCGGCATCACGGTGGAATGGCTGACCGGCGCCGATCTCACCGAGGAGGCCTGGGACGCCTTCTTCGACTTCTACAACGACACCGGCAGCCGTAAATGGGGCCGACCCTATCTCAACCGAAAATTCTTCCGGTTGATCGGCGAGCGCATGCCGGAGCGGATCGTCCTGATGATGGCCCGGCGCGAGGGCCGCTACATCGCAGGGGCGCTCAACCTCGTCGGCGGCGACACGCTCTACGGCCGCTACTGGGGCTGCATCGAGGAGCATCCCTTCCTGCATTTCGAGGTCTGTTATCACCAGGCGATCGACTACGCGATCGCCCACAAGCTGGCTGTCGTCGAGGCCGGGGCCCAGGGCGAGCACAAGCTGGCCCGCGGCTATGCGCCTGTGACCACGCATTCCGCCCACTACATCCGCCATCCCGGCCTGCGCCAGGCGGTGGAGGACCATCTCGACTTCGAGCGGCGCGAGGTCGAGCGGCGGCAGGAAATCCTGGCCCGGCACACGCCCTTCCGCAAAGGCGAGGATTGACCGGACCGCGTTTCCGTCCGAAACCCGCGAGCACCGACAGCCGTGAGGAGGACGTGGGATGAGCGACGCATACGATCCGGGCAATATCTTCGCCAAGATCCTTCGGGGCGAGATTCCCCGCCACGAGATTTTTGAAGACGACGTCGCCCTTGCCCTCATGGACGTCATGCCGCAGTCCAAAGGTCACTGCCTCGTCATCCCGAAGGCACCCTCGCGCAACCTCCTCGATGCCGAGGATGAGACCCTCTCCCTTCTGATGCCCCGCGTCGCCCGCCTCGCCCGCGCCGCCCATAAAGCTTTTGCGGCCGACGGGGTCGTGGTCAGCCAGTTCAACGAGGCGCCGGCGGGACAGACGATCTTCCATCTGCACTTCCACGTCATCCCGCGCTACGAGGGAGTGGCTCTCGTGCCGCATTCCGGCGGGATGGCCGATGCCGGGATGCTGGCCGAACAGGCGGCGCTCATCCGGGCCGCGCTGGACTGATCCGCGCGGAGTACCGCGGGCGAGGCCCTCGTCAGCCCATCGCCAGCGGCACGCCGATCAGGATCGCTTCCGCGACGAGAATGCCGACCAGGACCCGCCTGCCTGCCATGAGATACACGGCGAACCCGGCGGCGAGCGCGCCAATCCTGACAGCGTCGGGGATCTCGGCCAGGGATCCCGAGGGATAGAGGACGAGCCGCCCGATCACCGCGGCGACCATGCCCGTCGCGATCGTGCGGGTCAGCGCGACATAGGGCGAGGTCTCGTCGAGACGGCTGGCGGAGAGCACGCCGAGATAGCGCCACATGTCGGTCGGCAGCCAGCCGGCGAGCAGGATGAAGACATAGGGCCACCAGGCCGCCGTGATCGCGTGGAAGGAAAGGTCGCCCATCAGACGCGCCTCGCCTCGACCGCCCGGCCGAGGAAAAAGGCCAGGGCGCCGCCGCCGATGCCGGCGATCAGAAGGTCGAAGTCCGGCGACAGCCAGTGCGCCGGCGGCACGCAGAGAATCCCCAGAAACAGCGCCAGGCGCCCGGAAAGGTCACGCGCGGAGCCGAACAGCGATGTCAGGAAATAGACCGGCGTCAGGAAGGCCAGCGCGCCCGTGGCGAGCGCCGGCAGCTGTCCCATCAGATTGAACACGAGAGCGACGACGACCGTGTTCACCGCCGTCAGGAGAATGGCGAAGCTGCCGAAGAACAGCGCCCGCCGCTCCCGCGGCACCTGGTCGACCCGTTCCATCGCGTAGACCCAGCCGGTGATGGCGACGAAATGGGACAGGAAGAGCAGCGTCAGCGTGCGTGTCTTCGGCGTCCGGATCTCGGCCAGCAGCGCCACCACCATCGGCATCAGCCGCAGCGACGACAGGCCGACCGCGAGGGCTGCGGCCGGCAGCGACACGCCGGCGGTGATCGCGCCGACGAGGATGATCTTGGCCGGCAGCGCCCAGACGGCGAAGGTCATGAAGGACGCCTGCATCCAGTCGAGCCCCGCGTCGCGCGCCAGGGCGGCAAAGCCGATGAAGGAGACGGTGAGGATCAGCGCCGGCGGGCTGAAGATCCCGAGCATGCCTTTGGCGATCCAATGGAACGCCGAGGGCTCCGCCGTGCTGTCCTCGCTGGCGCTCATGTCTGCTGTCCGGTTCCTGGTGTCCGCGCCATGTCGGCGCGCAAAAAAGGGCCGCCCTTTCGGGCGGCCCTTGGCATGATGAGCCGAGCTCAGTTCGTCTTGCGCGGCGCCTTGGTGGCGGGGCGCTTGGCGGTCTTCACCGCGACGTCGCCGTCATCCTCGTCGTCCTCGCCGTCATCGTCGTCGTCGAACTCCTCGCCATCGGCCGAGACCTTGGCGCGAGACCGCTTCGACTTCGGCTGATCGTCGGCGATGCATTCGAGCGCGAGCTTCTTGCCGCCCTTCTCGTCGTCGACGACCGTCACCTTGACGGTGCCGCCCTTCTTCAGCTTGCCGAACAGGACCTCGTCGGCCAGCGGCTTCTTGACGAACTCCTGGATGACGCGCGCCAGCGGCCGCGCCCCCATGTGCTCGTCATAGCCCTTGTCCGCCAGCCAGGCGACGGCCTCGGGCGTGAGCTCGAAGGTGACGCCGCGCTCCGACAGCTGGACTTCCAGCTGCATGACGAACTTCTCGACGACGCGGTTGATCTCCTCGGGGCCAAGGCCCGCGAACGGAATGATCGCATCCAGCCGGTTGCGGAATTCCGGCGTGAACAGCTTGTTGATCGCCTCGACATCGTCGCCGGTGCGCCGCGTCGAGCCGAAGCCGATCGCCGCCCGTGCGCCTTCCGCCGCGCCCGCATTCGTTGTCATGATCAGGATGACATTACGGAAGTCGATCTTCTTGCCGTTGTGGTCGGTCAGCTTGCCGTGGTCCATGACCTGCAACAGGATGTTGAAGAGGTCCGGATGCGCCTTTTCGATTTCGTCCAGCAGCAGCACGCAGTGCGGATGCTGGTCGACGCCGTCGGTGAGAAGCCCGCCCTGGTCGAAGCCGACATAGCCGGGAGGCGCGCCGATCAGCCGCGAGACCGTGTGCCGCTCCATGTATTCCGACATGTCGAAGCGCAGAAGTTCCAGGCCGAGGGCCGAAGCGAGCTGCTTGGCGACTTCCGTCTTGCCGACGCCCGTCGGGCCCGAAAAGAGGTAGCTGCCGATCGGCTTGTCGGGTTCCCGCAGGCCGGCTCGCGCCAGCTTGATCGTCGCCGAAAGGGCCTCGATCGCCGCATCCTGGCCGTAGACGACGCGCTTCAGCTGCGTGTCGAGATGGGCGAGGACTTCCTCGTCGTCCTTCGACACCGATTTCGGCGGAATCCGCGCCATCGTGGCGATCGTCGCCTCGATCTCCTTGACGCCGATCTTGCGCTTGCGCTGCGCCTCGGGGAGCAGCATCTGCGACGCGCCGGTCTCGTCGATCACGTCGATCGCCTTGTCCGGCAGCTTGCGGTCGTTGATGTAGCGCGCCGACAGCTCGACCGCCGCCTTGATCGCCTCATTGGAGAACTTCACCTTGTGGAAGTCCTCGAAATAGGGCTTCAGCCCCTTCATGATGGCAATGGCGTCGTCGATCGTCGGCTCCTTGACGTCGATCTTCTGGAAGCGCCGGACGAGAGCCCGGTCCTTCTCGAAGAACTGCCGGTATTCCTTGTACGTGGTGGAGCCGATGCAGCGGATGGCGCCGTTGGAGAGCGCCGGCTTCAACAGGTTCGAGGCATCCATGGCGCCGCCGGACGTCGCGCCGGCGCCGATGACAGTGTGGATCTCGTCGATGAACAGGACGGCGCCCGGATACTCCTCGAGCTCCTTGACGACCTGCTTCAGCCGCTCCTCGAAGTCGCCGCGATAGCGTGTGCCGGCGAGCAGCGTGCCCATATCGAGCGAGAAGATCGTCGCGTCGGCCAGAACCTCCGGCACGTCGTTCTCGACGATCCGCTTGGCCAGGCCTTCGGCGATGGCCGTTTTGCCCACGCCGGGATCGCCGACGTAGAGCGGGTTGTTCTTTGACCTGCGGCAGAGCACCTGGATGGTCCGGTTGATCTCCTCGGTGCGGCCGATCAAGGGATCGATGCGCCCGGATTTCGCCTTTTCGTTCAGGTTGATGCAGTAGGCGGTGAGAGCATCCTGGGTCGTTTTGCGCCTGCCTTCCTCATCCGGTCCCATGGTCGACTGATCGTCCTCGGCGCCCCGCAGCGGTCGACTTTCCGACCCGCCGGCGCGCTTGGCAATGCCATGAGCGATGAAGTTCACGGCATCGTAGCGAGTCATCTCCTGCTCCTGCAGGAAATAGGCAGCATGGCTCTCGCGCTCGGCAAAAATCGCCACGAGCACGTTTGCCCCTGTCACTTCTTCGCGACCCGACGACTGGACGTGGATCACGGCACGCTGGATCACGCGGTGGAAGCCCGCCGTCGGCTTGGAATCCTCTTCATGCCCGGTGACCAGGTTGGCCAGTTCGGTGTCGATGTATTCGACCAGGCTGGCGCGCAGAACGTCGAGATCGACGTTGCAGCCCTTCATCACCGCAGCGGCGTCCTTGTCCTCCAAAAGCGCCAGCAACAGGTGCTCGAGCGTGGCGAACTCCTGCTGGCGCTCGTTGGCGAGCGTCAGCGCCTGGTGCAGAGACTTTTCAAGGCTTTGCGAAAATGTCGGCAAGCTTCACCTCAATTCTTTTCCATCACGCATTGCAGCGGATGCTGATGCTGGCGGGCGAAATCCATGACCTGCGTGACCTTCGTCTCCGCGACCTCGTAGGTAAAGACACCGCATTCGCCAACGCCGTGATTGTGCACATGCAGCATGACTCGGGTAGCCGCCTCGCGATCCTTCTGGAAGAAACGCTCCAGGACATGAATCACGAATTCCATCGGGGTGTAATCGTCATTCAGAAGCAGCACCCTGTAAAGGCTCGGCTTCTTCGTCTGCGGCTTGGTCCGGGTGATGACCGATGTTCCGCGATCGGGATCCGATCCGCGTTGCCGGCCCGCCTGCGAACGCACGAGATCCGATTCCAACCCTGTTCCCGTTCCGTCGTTCACTGCCGCCACCTCTGTCATGCCTCGGCTATGTAATGTGCCGCGCCGGGATTTTAAGACATGTCGGCCGCCCATGAAAGTTTCCTGATCGATGCCGCACCGTTGGCGAGCCCATTCTGGTTTCACGCCGAACATTTTGCGATTCCATGCAAATTTTGTTCCGCCCGGTTTTAGCCGGACTTGCGCGATATTTCCCGAAGAATCGGCGTGGTCCTTGCTAAGGTAGCCCTTCCAGTTCCCTCCGCCGGCGGGTTCGAGACACCGGGCACAACACTCCGGCAACCATAAACGGATTGGTAATCCGCACCGCTTAGTCTCCCCTCTATCGAAGAGACGCCGACCATCGGCTTCCATCGGCGGCGCCCCGTCGCACTGGAAAGTCCGGCGTGTCCCTTTTGACCGAACCGAGAGAGTTGCTCGTGCGTACAGGAATTCCCAGCCGCAAGGATCGTCTGTCGGGCTTCAGCAAGGCCGTCGGCGTCTGCGCGATCTCGATGGCGCTTTTGTCGCAGTCCACCGTGCTGGCCTCGGCCGACAGCAACGACGCCGCCTTCGTCATCGATGCGAACAACGGCAAGGTCCTGTATTCGAGCGACGGCGACGCGCTGCGCTATCCCGCGTCGCTGACCAAGATGATGACGCTCTACATGCTGTTCGAGGCCATGCGGAGCGGCCGGGTGTCGCGCGATACGCCGATGAAGGTGTCGTCCTATGCCGCCGCCCGCCCCCCGACCAAGCTGCGCCTGAAGGTCGGCTCGACCCTCAAGGTGGAGGAAGCCATCCTCAGCCTCGTGACGCTGTCGGCCAACGACGCGTCCGTCGTCATCGCCGAGCATCTCGCCGGCTCGGAAGCCCGTTTTGCCGCCCAGATGACGGCCAAGGCCCGCCAGCTCGGCATGAGCAAGACGACGTTCCGCAACGCCAACGGCCTGCCCAACAGCGAGCAGAAGACCACGGCGCGCGACATGGCCACGCTCGGCATCGCGCTTCGCGAGCATTTTCCGCGCGAGTTCGGCTACTTCAAGACCAAATCGTTCAACTTCCGCGGACGCACCATCAACGGTCACAACCGGCTTGTCGGCCGCATCCAGGGCGTCGACGGCATCAAGACCGGCTACATCAACGCCTCGGGCTACAACCTCGTCTCCTCCCTGCTGCGCGACAACAAGAAGATCGTCGGCGTGGTGATGGGCGGGCGCACCGGTGCCGCCCGCGACAAGAAGATGGCCGACCTCCTGACCAAGTATCTCGCGGTCGCGTCGACCCGCAGCAGCGGCGACCTGATCGCCTCGCGCAGCACTGAGCCGCGCGTCACCGTCGCCGCCGCCCCGCCGACCTTCAGCTACCAGCCGCCGTCCAGCGTCCCCTTGCCCCGCATGCGCGAGACTATCAACGAGCGGATCGCGGAAGCCTACGGCGCCGATGCCGACGCCGCGCATGCCGTCGCGCGCCTCGCCGCCGCGCCGACCCGGCCGATCGTCGGTCGCGCCGCGCTGCGGGCCGCCCTCAAGGCCCCGCGCCCCACCGCCCCCGTCAACGCCCTCGCCCCGTCCGGCCCCGTCCCGCCCGGTGACATTCCCACCGGCCGAGATTTCGATCCGATGACGACGGGGACCATACTCGCTCGTGCTGCCTCTCCGCGGACCTCGCCCTGGGTCGTCCAGATCGCCGCCATGCCCGAACAGAACCGTGCGCTCGAAATGCTCGCGGAAGCCAAGGCACGCAGCGGCTCCGCCCTCAGCAACGCACAGCCTTTCACCGAGTCCGTTGCGAGCGGCTCGCAGACCCTGTACCGCGCGCGTTTCGCCGGCTTCCAGTCGCGGACCGAGGCGAACCGGGCCTGCGACGCGCTCAAGCAGCACTCCTACAACTGCTACAGCGTCGCCAACTGACTGATTGCCGGCGGTTCTGACCGCCGGCCGGATACCCCACAACGCGGATGTCGCCGGCGATCACCCCACGGTCGATTGCGCAGCCGCGCCCTGATTTCACAACGATAGTGCGCCCTATCCAGCCGCGTTGAGGACTGCCGCAATGACCATCGATCAGGAAAGCCTCGGCCAGATGGAGCCCGTTTCCCGGAGGATGGGCGCGACCGTCGTCGGCATGCATCCGCTGCATCAGGCCTCGCGCCGCATCTCGGAGTTCCGCGAGGGCCGCTCGCTTTTGAAGGCCAAGGATCTCGTCGGCCTTCTGCTCTGCCACGGGGCCCGCGCCTGGCGCGCCTCGCAGCCGCCGGCCTCGCCGCGGCTGGTCGTCTATTCGCCGGTCGGCGACCGCGCGATCCGGCTGCGCGTTCGCTGACCCGCGCGCTTCCCGCGGAGCCGTCCGGCCCACGCGGGTGATGATCCGCCCCATCGCGTCGGCGCGACGGGCGAACGCCCGGCCGGCGTGGGGAAGCTAGATCAGCCCGAGGTCGGCGAGTTCACGCCGGAGCTCCGGCGGCAGCGCACCGCCCTCGCCGCCCGCTCCCAGATCCTCCGGCGCTTCGGCGCCCTCGAGATAGCGCCAGCCCTGGAAGGCGCGGCGCGGCTGCCAGTCCGTCAGGACGAAGCGCGGCTCGAGCACGATGTGGCACCGCTTGATGCCCTCGGCGTCGACCACCGGGCGAAGTTCCAGGATGGGCTGGCGAACCTGCACCTTTCCCTTGATCACCCAGTAGAGCGAGCCGCCGGCGAGAATCTCGTCGGCGCGCTTGGGCAGCGCGCGGGTCTGATGGATCTGTTCCTGCGGCAGGCCGCGGCTGGCCGCGTCGCCCATCCGCTGGGCGACCCATGACTGCAGATCCTCGACCGAATCGGCGCCGACGCAGAGCTTGACCATATGAAGCGACATGCCGCGTTCTGCCGCCATGCCAGGCCCTGCGTCAAGCGCTCGCCCGCCGCGCTCGGCAGGGCGAAGCGCCGCAGCGGGCGGCCGGCCGCCCGCCGGACGCGATTGCCGCCCGGCCTGCAATTTGCGAAGACCGTTCCGACAAGGCGCGCGGGTTCGGGATAGACACATGGCGAGTTTGGATTTCCGGGATGGCCTGGCACTCGCCGTCTTCATCGGCGGCTGGTTTGCCTACAACTGGCTGACAGACCGCAGCCCCTGGTCGCGGCACGGCCTCAGCCAAGCGATGAATGTACAGCGGCGGCGCTGGATGCAGGTCATGCTCAACCGCGATCTCCGGATGATCGACACGGCGATCATGGCGGGCCTGCAGCAGGGCACCGCCTTCTTCGCCTCGGCCTGCATCTTCGCCATCGGCGGCTGTTTCGCGCTGCTCGGCTCCAGCGACCGCATCGCGGCCATCGCCGCCGATCTGCCTTTCCACGGCCGCCTCGATCGCGGCCTGGTCGAGGTGAAACTGCTGGGCCAGGTGGCGATCTTCGCCTATGCCTTCTTCAAGTTCGGCTGGGCCTATCGCCTGTTCAACTACTGCACCATCCTGATCGGCGCGATTCCGATGCGCTCGGATGCCATGCTCAATCCGGAAGCTGCCCAGCGGGCGGTCGCCCGCGCCACGCGAATGAACCAGCTGGCCGCGAAGAACTTCAATGCCGGGCTTCGCGGCGTCTTCTTTGCGCTCGCCTTCCTCGGCTGGTTTATCGGCGCCTATTTCCTGATCGGCACCACGCTTTTCGTGATGGCGATTCTCGCCCAGCGCCAATTTTTCTCCCCGGCCCGCCATACGGTGGCCGATGCCGACGAGGATCCGCTTCCATGTCTGACACCCCCGCCCCAGACGCCGCTGACGGAATCGCCGAGCTGATCGCCACGATGATCGCCGAACGCGGTGCCGACAAGACGGTCTGTCCGTCGGAAGTCGCCCGCGCCATCGCCGGCCCTGACGAGACGAAATGGCGGCTGCTGATGCATCCGATCCGCGTCGAGGCGGTGAAAATGGCCAAGGCCGGGGCGCTGACCATCCGCCGCAAGGGTCGCGTCGTCGACCCCGACGGCTTCAAGGGCATCTACAGGCTGGGGGCTGCGTCAGAATCCGCTGCCGCGCCGGAGGAGATCGACGAGGCGGGCGCCGGGAACAGCGCGTCCGTGCGCCCTCTCAGCCAATAGGCGACAAGGCCCAGATACTCGCGAAACGAATCGTTCACCTTGTCGAGGTTGCGGGTCGAGGAGGTCGACGGCCGCCAGACCAGGCTGCCGGCCGGCGTCCGGTAGTCGACGGGATAGGGGATCACGTCGAAGCCGGCCTTGCGGAAGCAGCCGACGCTGCGCGGCATGTGCTGGGCAGAGGTGATCATCACCCAGACCTCGCCCGGCTTGGGGGCGGCGAGCTCTCTGGCGTAGACGGCATTCTCGTAGGTGTTGCGCGCCTGCCCTTCCAGCATCAGCCGGTCACGCGCGATTCCCTGCGACAGGAAGAACTCCTCGGCCGATTCGACCTCCGGCACATCCTCCTCGAGGACGGCCGCGACGCCGCCGCTGAACAGGAGCTTGGCGTCGGGATAGCGCAGGGCCAAGGCCGTCGCGGCCGTCATCCGGTCGGCGGCCTCGTTCAGTTCCACGCCGCCGCGAGTGCGAGCGACGCGGGTGTCGAGGGCGCCGCCGAGAACCACGATGCCGGTGATGCGCGCGGGCAGTTCCGGCGGCGGAAAGCGGTTCTCGAGCGCCGCCGTCATCAAGAGGCCCACCGGACTGGCGGAGACGACCAGCAGGATCGCCAGCGCCAGGAGGCTCAGTCCCGCCCCGAGCCTGCGCAGCCCCAAGGCGCCGAGAAAAATCCCCAGCGCCAGGAGGAGCGCCGTGATCACCAGCGGCTGCAGCAGGAACCAGGCGAGTTTCGAGACGACGAAGAACAAGGGCGGCACTTTCGGTGCGAGGAAGCCTCTCCCTTAGCCGCTGGCGTCCCCCGCCGCCACTGCCGCTCCCGTTGTCCGACGGGAGCGGCGGTCCGTCATGCCGCGCGTCAGACGCGATCCCAGTTCGGCGCGAAGGACGGATCGACCAGGCGCCGGCGTTGGCTGGTCAGAGCGGTCAGCGCCGCTTTCTCATCGGCGCCGAGCTCGAAATCGAAGACGGCCAGATTCTCGGCCAGCCGCTCCGGCGTCTTGGTGCGGGGAATGGCGGCGACGCCCTCCTGCTCGATCTCCCAGCGCAGCACGATCTGCGCCGGCGTCTTCCCGTGCCGCCCTGCAATGCTGGTGACGACGGGGTTGGCCAGGATCTCGCCGCCCTGCCCGACCGGCGAATAGGCGACCATGGCCATGCCATGACGCCGACAGGCCGCGTGAATGGCCTCCTGCGACAGGAAGGGGTGGTATTCGACCTGGTTGCAGGCGAGCGGCGCTTCCGACAGGGCCGCCGCCTCGTCGAGCATGGCGCTGGTGAAGTTGGCGACGCCGATATGGCGGGTCAGGCCGAGGTCGATCGTCTCGTTCAGGGCATCGATCGATTCTTCCAGCGCGACATCCGGATTGGGCCAGTGGATCAAAAGGAGATCGACCGCGCCGATGCCCAAGGCCTCGATCGCCTGGGTAGCGGACGCCTGCAGCTTGCCCTCGGCGATGTCGGTCCACCAGACCTTGGTGGTGACGAAGAGATCGTCGCGGGTGATGCCGGAACGGCGGATGCCCTCGCCGACGGCCGCCTCGTTCTTGTACATCCGCGCCGTGTCGATATGCCGGTACCCCGCGCCGATCGCCTTCGCCACCATGTCAGTGCAGACGTCGCCTTCCAGCGTGTAGGTGCCATAGCCGATCGCCGGAATCCGTGCGCCGTTCGCCTCGATGATCTTCATGCCGATGCCTTTCTGTGCCATCACGTCGCCCCGACAGGGCGGCGCGTTTCGCTTCATGAGATAGGCGGCGCGTCCAGTTTTCCAGTCGACGAGAAGGGTCAAGGGCCGCAATGACGCCAGGCGAGACGGAGAGTGCGCGGCCCGAGGCGGTCGTCCGGCGGATCGACGCGCTCGATATTGCCCGCGGCGTGGCGCTGATCGCGATGGCGATCTACCACTTCACCTGGGACCTCGAAAATTTCGGCTATGTCGATCACGGCCTGACCGCCCAGGGCGGCTGGAAGCTGTTCGCCCGCTGCATCGCTTCGAGCTTTCTCTTCCTCGTCGGCGTCAGCCTGGTCCTGGCGCATGCGCGCGGCATCCGGTGGCGCTCCTTCTGGCGGCGGTGGCTGGGGGTTGCCCTCGGCGCGGCGGCGATCACGCTCGTCACCTTCTACGTCACGCCGCAGGGCTTCGTGTTCTTCGGCATCCTGCACGAGATCGCGCTGGCCAGTCTGCTCGGCCTCGCCTTCCTCGGCCTGCCCTTCCCCGTGACGGCCCTGGTGGCGCTGGCGGTCATCGCCCTGCCGCAGTTCGTGACGAGCGACCTTCTCGATCCCAAGGCGCTCGCCTGGATCGGCATGGCCGCCAAGCCCCCGGTCTCCAATGACTTCGTTCCGCTGTTTCCCTGGTTCGGTGCCGTTCTCCTCGGCATCGCGGCCGCGCAGGCGGGCCGCCGGTTCGGCGCCTTCGACCGGCTGCGCCTCTGGAACCAGCGCCTCGGGAGAGCCGCGCCGCTGGCCTGGCTCGGCCGCCATTCGCTGCTGTTCTACCTCCTGCACCAGCCGCTGCTGTTCGGCCTGGTCGCGGCGACCGCGCAGGTCTATCCGCCGGACCCGGCCCGCATCCTGCAGTCAGACTGTCGCCGGGGCTGCATGGCCGAGCGACAGGATGCCGCCTTCTGTTCGCGCTATTGCAGCTGCATCAGCGACCGCCTGGTCGGCGCCGACCTTCTGGAGAGGCTGCTCGCGCAGACGACGACCGAGACCGAGAACGCCGCCATCGGCGACATGGTGCTCGCCTGCTCGGCGCCGCGTCCCTGACGCTTGTCCGAGCGCGACGGTTGCCGGGCGGCCTCGGCGGCTCGCCGCGGCAGCCGAGTTCAGCTTCCCTGGGTGACGCCCAGCTCAGCCATGCGGGTGAGGCAAGCCTCCTCGGCATTGTCGAGCTCGGACAGGAGCTCCTCGATGTCGCGCCGCTTCTGCTCCAGTTCCAGCCGCTTCTGGCTGACGCGTCGGACGATGGCGCGCAGCTGGCCGGCCTCGCCCGGGGGCGTCTTGTACATCTGCATGATCTCGCGGATTTCGGAGATCGAAAAGCCGAGCCGCTTGCCGCGCAGGATCATCTTCAGGAGATGCCGGTCGGAATGGCGGAACAACCGCGTCCGGCCCCGCCGAATCGGCGCGATGAGACCTTCGTCCTCGTAGAAGCGGATGGTGCGCGTGGAAATGTCGAACTCTCGCGTCAGCTCGGTGATGGTGTAGTAATCGCGCATCGAGTTTCCCTAGGAGATCGAACCCCTGTCTGGTCCCAGACTTACGTAAAAGTCAATTTGTGATCACCCTAGCAGAAGATCTTTTCACCGGCGGCGGCCTCACGCGTCACCTGAAAAAGACTATGGGCCGCAATCGATCGGTGGAATGGAGGCTGGGCCGGCTCGCCCCTTCGGCTGAACCCGGGCGGTACGCCTCACCCCGTTGGTCGGTCGGCGGCAGGATCGCCGTCGCGTCCGCCGTGGGCTGTTGATCACGACGGCGCGTCGACGACCCTGGTTCTTGTCGCCGAGAATAGGCCGGAAGTTGATCCGGGTTCGCTCGACTCGGCCGGCCCGATCGACGGCGCTCAAGCCGACCAACCGCTTACCCGGCGTTTCTGTCCCCAACTGGATATCGAAATGCGCGACCGGTTGGTTGACGCCTTTCCCCCGGCATGGCTCTTTGCAGGCCTCATGAGGCGGCAGAGATCGCCCTAAAGCTTGATACGGCGATCGAGACGGCGTGCTTCTCCTCGGAGGGCCAGCCTTTGTCGACGCCCCTGGGAGGAACGTCATGTCTATCCGCGCGATTCTGTGCACCCTCGCCGCCGGTGCCGCCTTCACGGCGTCCGCCCACGCCGCCACCGAGCTTCAGTGGTGGCATGCGATGAACGGCGCCAACAACGAGGTGGTCGAAGAACTGGCGAAGGAGTTCAATGCCAGCCAGGGCGACTACGTCATCAAGCCCGTGTTCAAGGGCACCTATCCCGAGACCCTGAACGCCGGCATCGCCGCCTTCCGCGCCAAGCAGACCCCGGCGATCATCCAGGTCTTCGACGTCGGTACCGGCGTGATGATGGGCGCCGAAGGCGCGATCAAGCCTGTCGCCGAGGTTCTCGAACAGGGTGGCTACACCTTCGACAAGGCGAAATACCTGCCGGGCATCGTCAACTATTATTCCAAGCCGGACGGCACGATGCTGTCCTTCCCGTACAACTCGTCCTCGCCGATCCTCTATTACAACAAGGATACCTTCGAGAAGGCGGGGCTCGACGTGGCCAACCCGCCCAAGACCTGGGACGAAGTGTTTGCCGCCGCGCGCAAGATCAAGGAAAGCGGCGCGGCGCCCTGCGGCTACACCTCGACGTGGCTGACCTGGATCCACCTCGAGAACTTCGCCGCCTGGAACAACGTCTCCTATGCCAGCGGCGAGAACGGCCTGGCCGGCGGCAAGGTGGAGCTGGCGATCGACTCGCCCATCTATGTCGACCATTTCCAGGCGATCGCCGACCTCGCCAAGGAAGGCGTGTTTCGCTACGGCGGGCGCACCTCCGAGGCCAAGCAGCTCTTTCTCTCCGGCGAATGCGGGATCTTGACGGAATCGTCCGGCGGTCTCGGCGACGTCGTCAAGTCGGGCATGAACTACGGCATCGGCCAGCTCCCCTACGACACCAAGGGCAATGGCGCGCCGCAGAACACGACGCCCGGCGGCGCCAGCCTCTGGGTCTTCGGCGGCAAGACCGACGAGGAGTACAAGGGCATCGCCCAGTTCTTCAACTTCCTGTCGCAGACCGACATCCAGTCGCGCCTGCACCAGAAGTCCGGCTACCTGCCGGTGACGCTGGAAGCCTATGAGGCGACGAAGAAGAGCGGCTTCTACAAGGAGAATCCCGGCCGCGAGACGCCGATCAGCCAGATGATGGGCAAGCCGCCGACCGAGAACTCCAAGGGCGTTCGGCTGATCAACCTGCCGCAGGTGCGCGACATCGAGAACGAAGAGTTCGAGTCCATGCTGAACGGCAGCCAGGACGCCAAGACCGCGCTCACCAAGGCCAAGGAACGCGGGGACGCGGCCATCGCCGCGGCGACCCGCTAGGGCAGAAGAGCCCGATGGCCTCTCCGCGCGTCGTCTTCCCCAACAAGGTCCTGCCCTATCTGCTGCTGGCGCCGCAGATCGCGGTGACGCTGGTCTTCTTCTACTGGCCGAGCGGGCAGGCTCTCTACCAATCGACGCTGCGCGAGGACGCCTTCGGGCTCTCGACCGAGTTCGTCGGGCTCGATAATTTCCGGGCGGTGTTCGCCGATCCGAACTATCTGCATTCGCTGCAGGTTACGGTGGTGTTCAGCGTCGCCACGGCGGCGCTGGCCATGGGCCTGTCGCTCTTCCTCGCCTCGGCGGCGGAGACGGTGGTGCGCGGCAAGGGTTTCTACCGCACGCTGCTGATCTGGCCCTATGCCGTCGCCCCGGCCGTGGCGGGCCTGCTCTGGCTGTTCATGTTCAGCCCGACCATGGGCACCTTCGCCTACATGCTCAGGGCAACCGGCTACAATTGGGATCCGCTTCTCAATGGCGACCAGGCGATGGTGATGGTCGTCGTCGCCGCTGCCTGGAAGCAGATCAGCTACAACTTCCTGTTCTTCGTCGCCGCGCTCCAGTCGGTGCCGCGCTCGCTGATCGAGGCGGCCGCGATCGACGGCGCGCGCGGGTCGAAGCGCTTCTGGACGATCGTCTTCCCGCTGATCGCGCCGACGAGCTTCTTCCTGCTCGTGGTGAACTGCGTCTACGCCTTCTTCGACACCTTCGGCATCATCCACGCCGTCACCGGCGGCGGCCCGGCGAAGGCGACGGAAACCCTGGTCTACAAGGTCTTCAACGATGGTTTCGTCAATCTCGACCTCGGCTCCTCGGCCGCGCAGTCGGTGATTCTGATGGCCATCGTCATCTGCCTGACCGCCGTCCAGTTCCGGTTCGTCGAGAAGAAGGTTCACTACGCCTGATGGTCGAGCATCGCCCCCTGGCCCGGCTGATCGCGCATCTCGTGCTCATCATCGGCATCCTGATCGTCGCCTTTCCGATCTACTACACCTTCATCGCCTCGACGCAGACGATCCAGACCATTCTCTCCCCGCCGCTGCCGCTGACGCCGGGCAACCAGTTCCTGGAGAACTACGGCACCGCGCTGTTCTCCGGTGTCGGCCAGCTCGGCGGCGTCAGCATCGGGCGGCTCCTGTGGAACACCGCGGTCGTCGCCACCGCGATCGCCGTCGGCAAGATCGTCATCTCGATCCTGTCGGCCTTCGCCATCGTCTATTTCAGTTTTCCCGGCCGGATGGTGTTTTTCTGGATCATCTTCATCACCCTGATGCTGCCGGTCGAGGTGCGTATCCTGCCGACCTACAAGGTGATGGTCGATCTCGGCCTGATCGACACCTATACCGGCCTGACGCTGCCGCTGATGGCCTCGGCGACCGCGACCTTCCTGTTCCGGCAGTTCTTCATGACGATCCCGCCGGAACTGGTGGAGGCGGCCCGGATCGATGCGGCGGGGCCCATGCGCTTCCTGCGCGATATCCTGATCCCCTTGTCCAAGACCAACATCGCCGCGCTCTTCGTCATCCTCTTCATCTACGGCTGGACGCAGTATCTCTGGCCGCTCCTCATCACCAACGACAGCTCGATGAACACGATCGTCATCGCTTTGCGCAAGATGGTCTCCTTCACCGATGCCGAAACGCCCTGGAACCTGGTGATGGTGACCGCGATCTTCGCGATCCTGCCGCCGGTCCTCGTCGTGGTCCTCATGCAGCGCTGGTTCGTCAAGGGCCTCGTCGAGTCCGAGAAGTAGAACAATGGCATCCATCACCCTCAGGGACGTGCGCAAGCGCTACGGCGAGACCGAGGCCGTGCGCGGCATCTCGCTCGACATCGAAGACGGCGAGCTTCTGGTGCTGGTCGGGCCCTCCGGCTGCGGGAAATCCACGCTCCTGCGCATGATCGCGGGCCTCGAGACGATCACCGCCGGCACGATCGAAATCGGCGGGCGCGTGGTCAACGACCTCGAGCCGTCCGACCGGAACATCGCCATGGTGTTCCAGAACTACGCCCTCTACCCGCACATGACGGTCCGCCAGAACCTGTCCTACGGGCTCAAGAACCGCGGCATGAAGGCCGCCGAGATCGAGCGCCGCGTCGGCGCGACCGCCGCATCGCTGGAAATCGAAGGCTTCCTCGACCGCAAGCCGGGCCAGTTGTCGGGCGGCCAGCGCCAGCGCGTCGCCATGGGCCGGGCCATCGTGCGCGAACCCGCCGCCTTCCTCTTCGACGAGCCGCTGTCCAACCTCGACGCCAAGCTCCGCGTGCAGATGCGCATCGAGATCCGGCGCCTGCAGCGCGCGCTCGCCACCACCAGTGTCTACGTCACCCACGACCAGATGGAGGCGATGACGCTCGCCGACCGCCTCGTCGTCCTCAACGCCGGACTGGTGGAGCAGGTCGGCCGGCCGATCGATCTCTATGAGAAGCCCGCCAGCCTCTTCGTGGCGGGCTTCGTCGGCTCGCCCGGGATGAACCTCCTGCCGGCCGAGCGGCGGGCGGACGGCCTGTCTCTCGCAGACGGCATCCGGGTCTCGGGCTTTGCCCCGGCAGGCGACGGGGCCTTCACGCTCGGCGTGCGGCCGGAAGCTTTCGTGCTGGGCGAGGGAACGGACGGACTGTCGGCGGAGGTCGAGGTGACCGCCGTCGAGCTCGTCGGGGCGGAGAGCTATGTGCACGGAACGCCGACAGGTGGCAGGACGCCCCTGATCTTCCGCGTCCCCGGGCGGTCGGGGCTCGATATCGGCCAGCCTGCCCGGATCTTCGCCCCCGCCGCCGCGCTGCACGCCTTCGGACAGGACGGCAAGCGGATCGGATCCTGACGGGTCAACGTCATAGGGCGGAGCCCGGCGACCGTCCGGCATCGCCCACGGTGCAGGTTCGGGCCCGTCAGCTGCTGCCGAGGCCGAACCACCACGCGGCCAACCCCAGGAACGCGAAAAAGCCGACGACGTCCGTGACCGTCGTCACGAAGGTTCCGGACGCCAGCGCCGGGTCGGCCCCCACCCGGTCGAGCAGCAGCGGAATGAGGATTCCGGCCAGCGCGGCGGCGATCATGTTGATGATCAGCGCCAGGCCGATCACTTGGCCGATTCCCCAGCTCTCGAACCACAGCCCGGCGACGACGCCGATGATGACGGCGAAGGCAACGCCGTTGAGGATCCCGACCAGCACCTCCCTGCGGATGACGCGGCCGGCGTTATAGATGTCGATGTCGCGGGTCGCCAGAGCCCGCACCGCGACGGTCATCGTCTGCGTGCCGGCATTGCCGCCCATCGAGGCGACGATCGGCATCAGCACGGCGAGCGCCACCATCTGCTGGATCGTGGCGTCGAAGAAGCCGATGACGACGGAGGCGAGGATCGCCGTCCCCAGATTGATCAGGAGCCAGAGGAAGCGCGAGCGCACCGTCGTCAGCACCGTGTCGGACAATTCCTCGTCGCCGACGCCGCCGAGGCGCAGGAGATCCTCCTCGGCCTCCTGCTGGATGACGTCGACGACGTCGTCGATGGTCAACACGCCGACGAGGCGCTGGGTGGCATCGACGACGGCGGCCGAGAGCAGATCGTACTGCTCAAAAATCTGCGCCGCCTCCTCCTGGTCCATGTCGGCCGGAATGGCATGGCGCGTCTCGTGCATGATCTCTTCGATCGTGGCGGGACGGCGCATGCGCAGGATGCGGTCGAGATCGACGGCACCGAGCAGCTTGAACGAGGGATCGACGACGAAGATCTGCGAGAAATTGTCGGGCAGCCCGTCCTCGTCGCGCAGATAGTCGATGGTCTGGCCGACCGTCCAGTAGGGCGGCACGGCGACGAACTCGGTCTGCATGCGCCGGCCGGCCGATTCGTCCGGATATTCCAGCGCGCGGCGCAGCCGGATGCGCTCGCGGAACGGCAGCTGCTCCAGGATCTCCTTGCGGTCCTCCTCCTCGAGATCCTCGAGGATGTAGACGGCATCGTCGGAATCCAGCGCCCGCACCGCTTCGGCGATCTGCGCATTGGGCATGGCGTCGACGATCTGGAGCCGGACGGCCTCGTCGACCTCGGTGAGCGCGGCATAGTCGAAATCCGCGCCCATCAGCCGCACCAGCGACTGCCGGTCGTCCGGGCTGAGATGCTCGAGAAGGTCACCGAGCTCCGATTCGTGGAGATCGACGACATGGCGCTTCAGGTGCTCGGCGTCGTCCGCGGCGATCGCCTCGGTGACGCTGTGCAGATACCCCGCGTCGAAGCCGCCATCGGCGTCGTAGATCGCCGATGGATTGGCCGGTTCGGCGGCGGCCGGGGGGTCGAGGACGTCGTCCTCGGGCTGTCGATCAGCCATACTCGCCCTCCTGCCGCTCAAGATGATTCATGAGCGACGTCTAGAGCATCGCGGCACCGATGGGAAACCGGCGTTTCGACGATCAGCGAGGCCGCGACAGGAGCCGTAAGCGGGCCGACAGCCGAAGCGCATCCGGCACGATCCTGCGACGTAGACCAATCGCTACCGGGCGACATCGTCCGCGACGAGATCCTGTCTCCGAAGCCGTTTCCGTCGGTGGTAGCGTCTTTGCGCCCACTCACCGGGTCCGAACGATCTTTCCAGCATGCCCCTTTGCGAGGTCCGCTCTAGCGAAGAAGCGATACGAGGGTGCCGGGGGCTCTGGTATCTCCGGCTAGGCAGCCCTGATAGGCGCGCCGGCCCTCGGCCTCGCCGATGGCGCGGGCAAAGCCGGCGCCGCCGTCGCCGTCCCGTTCGAGCTCGTATCGATCGGCCGCCGACTGCAGGGCGAATTGCTGGCAAAAGGCCTCGGAACCGGGCGCGGCGCGGTTCGCCGAAATGCTGGCGCCTTGAAACGGTGCATAGGGAACGCGGGGGGCATCCCCGGCGGCGGCGCAGCCGCCGAGTGTGACGAGGGCCAGCGCCATGGCTGTCAGTTTCATGTGGGTACTCCGACTGGATCCTGGTTCTTAATCGCGCGAGCGAGATGCGGTTCCGTCTCGCCGACGCCCGTCTAGCGCAACGACGTACGGAACCCGATCACCGACCTAAGCGCCCCGCCCCCCTGGTCGAAGACCTCTTTCGACGACACGGCAAAACGCCGGTCGTCGCGCCGGACGGCATGCCGGCACCGACTGGCAGCACGGTCACATTCCCGGCAGCGGAGACGCAGGCCGAAATCGACCCCGCCGGCAGGCCCCGGGACGAGGACGGCTGCTGCTCCCTCATCGCCAACCAAGCCTTCGACATCATGTGGGATAGAGTGCCGTGGCTGCCCAACAAAACGCCACCGAAGCTTGCCAATCCGCTGCGACTAAGTGATATCCCATAGTAACAGGCACAAAGGCGGTTTCTGCGAAAGATCGGGCTGATGCACCCAAACCTGGAAGCGACCGCCAAGCGCAACGCCGAGATCGTCCGCCGCGTCGAGGCGGGTGACTCCATGTCTTCCGTCGCCCGCGAATATGAGGTGACGCCGGCGAGGGTCCGGCAGATCGTTACGAGGAGCCAGCAGCCGGCCCCTCCTTTTGGTCTGGGAAAGAACGCCGTCACCCTGATCCGTCGCGTCCTGAAGATCGAGGGCAGGCCTGTCCAGGCCGACGACGTCATGACGTTCGTCGAGAACGGACATCTCCACACCCGGCACCCGAACTTCGGCCAGCGCAGCGTCGATGCCATCTCGGCAGCCTTCGTGGCCTACAGGGACGACAAGCAGGTCATGGGATATCTCGTCCGGTCCCCCGGCGCGTTCGACGACGCGATGACGTTGAAGAAGCGGTCGCGCTGAGGCGCTTGAGGAGCAGTATCGCACCGATCATGGATCGCGTGCGGGACCTAACTGCACGAAGGCGACGCCATCTCCACTGAGGGCCGCTTTGGCTCGACGGAGAGTACGGCTCCCGGAGCTGCCGCATGCCAGCCCTTCGGTAACTTGACCGCCATCGGTCGGCCGCGGGCAGACGCCGGCGACGAGATCTTCGGCGACTGGCCGCCGATCCGATTCGTCCATCACGCTGGAAACGCGGCCCCGATCGTCCGCACGATCAGGCCGAATCGCCTGGCGAGCTCAGCAAAGGTCAGAATAGAGAAGCTGAATTTCAGCAAGAAATCGGGGGGGGCATCCCCTACACGAGGACGCGGATCGGATTTTCTTGCAAGGGGCCATGTCCAAGTTCGGCGCCAGCGCCGCCTGAACATTCGATCCCCGCACCCTGCGGGAAAAACCCCGCGCCATTCAGAACTTGTTGGTAGGACAAGAACTTACAGGCGCAAAACACGACTGGTGCGGTCGAGAAGACTCGAACTTCCACGGGTTGCCCCACAGCGACCTCAACGCTGCGCGTCTACCAATTCCGCCACGACCGCACGCCGTGTCACCGATCCCTGAAGACCGGCTGCGGGCATGTAACAAACGATGTTGGTCCGCACAAGCGCTTTGGCGAAATGAGCGGGAAAATCGTCAGAAGCCCCGCCCTGCTGGCACCGGCGGCCCCCGATTGCTACATCCGGGGGATGACAGCTCCCCTCGCCGGCCTTGCCGCTTCCGCCGCCTCTCCCCGACTCGCCGTCGCTGCGGATCGATTCTTGGCCTCTCCCGACTCGCCCGCGGTCCGATGGACGATCTGGCCGGGCCTGACGGCCTATGCCGACGCCGTCGCCTTCATGGACGAGCACGTCGCCGCCATCGCCGCCGGCCTCGCACCGGAGACGGTGCTCTTGCTCGAGCACCCGTCGCTCTACACCGCCGGCACGAGTGCCGACGCTGCCGATCTCGTCGATCCCGATCGCTTTCCCGTGCATGCCAGCGGGCGCGGCGGCGAATATACCTATCACGGGCCCGGCCAGCGCGTGGCCTATGTCATGCTCGACCTGAAGCGGCGGCGGCCGGACGTGCGCGCCTTCGTCTCGGCGCTGGAGCACTGGATCATCGCCACGCTCGGCGACTTCCAGGTGCGCGGCGAGCGGCGGGAGGACCGGGTCGGGGTCTGGGTGCGCCGCCCCGACCGGCCGGCCGGGCCCGGCGGATCGATGGCCGAGGACAAGATCGCGGCGATCGGCATCCGCCTGCGCAAATGGGTGACGCTCCACGGCATCAGCCTCAACGTCGATCCCGACCTCGACCATTTCGGCGGGATCGTTCCCTGCGGCGTCAGCGACCACGGCGTCACCAGCCTGGTCGACCTCGGCCTGCCGGTCTCGATGCCGGACGTGGACTTGGTCCTGCGCCAGCATTTCGAGGAGATTTTTGGGCCGACGGAGGATGCGGCGGCAGGAGATCAACGTGACTGACATCGCGCAAGAGGCCGAAATCGCGATGCGGGCACGCTCCGCGGCCGGACGCCCGCGGCGCGAGGACGATCTTCAAAGTCGCGACAGAAGAAAACGGCGGCCGGCCCTCTTTGCCGCGACTTCCCCCGCAGCTGCGCCGTTGCCCGAGGGCGCCCGTCAACTGACCGGGTGAGGATCGGCTCGTGTCGGCCATAGCCGACAATTATTGACAGGTTGTCGGATATAGCCGACACTTTCCTGGTGATAATCAAGCGCCTTCCCGAGTTTCAGCAGTGGCTCGCCCGCCTTCGGGACGGCCGGGCTGTGGCCCGCATCGCTGAGCGCCTTGAACGTCTGCGCCTTGGCAATCCCGGCGATCACAAGTCGGTCGGCAAGGGCGTTATGGAGCTACGCGTGACGTATGGTCCGGGGTATCGGGTCTACTATGTCCAGCTTGGCGACGTGGTGATTGTCCTTCTCTGCGGTGGCGACAAGTCCACTCAGCACGCCGACATCCGCAGGGCTCACGAACTGGCGAAGGAACTGGACGATGGCCAAAATTGACGTGAACTCCCTCCCCGAATTCGACGCGGCCGACTACCTGACGACTCCGGAGCGCCAGGCCGAATTTTTGTCCGCGGCCTTGGAAGATGGCGACGACGCCGGCATCCGGAATGCCCTTGGCGTCATTGCCCGTGCACGGGGAATGACGGGCATCGCCGAGGCAACCGACATGAACCGGCAAGGCCTCTATGTGGCGTTGAGCGAGAACGGGAACCCTGCCTTCTCGACGGTCATGAAGATCGTTCGCGCCATGGGCATGAAGATAACGATCACGGCTTCGACGCCGTAGCGCCTCTGCTCTATCCGAACCTGAGAAGGGCCTTTGTGATTGTTCTAGCGTCCGGACAGGTCGGAACGGAGATTTGTCGGCTATGTCCGGGCACGGTCCGCAACCGTTCTCGGATTCCCACTTGAACAGCTCCACCCTCTGAGCGATTCGAGCATTGCCCCGCCTCGCGAAGAGGAACGTTGCCTGCAGCCCCGCGCGCCCCCCGCCAGACGCTTTGGAGGATTTCCTCGACAGGATCGTCCTCCGCGGTGAAAACCGCCTCGACGCTACCGTCCCGGCGATTGCGCACCCAGGCTGCACGTTCCGTGCTGGCGTAGCCTATTCGAACGTCATGATCACGGCGTCGACGGCGAGGCTGTCGCCCGGAACGGCGTCGATGCCGGCGACGACGAGATCGCGCTCGGCCCGCAGCACGTTCTCCATCTTCATCGCCTCGACCACCGCCAGGGTCTCCCCGGCCTTGACCGCCTGCCCCGCCACGACGGCGATGGAGACGACGAGGCCCGGCATCGGGCAGAGGAGCAGGCGCGAGGTGTCGGCCGGTACTCTCTCCAGCATCAACCGGTCGAGCGCAGCGACCGCCGGCGACATGACGCGCGCCTCGAACCAGAGCCCGTCCAGAAACAGAGCGACGCCGTTCGGCCGGTCGCGCAGCTGCACGAAGACGTCCGTGCCGTCGATGGTGCCCGAAAAGCTCGCTTCGCCCGGATGGTAGCGGCTGGCGACGACGGACGTCGTCCCGCCGACCCTCAGATCCATTTCGCCGCGCTCGACGTCCCAGCGCTCCAGGGTCACCGCCCAATAGGCGCCGTCGACCTTGGCCTCCCAGTCCCGTGCGATCTGACCGCCGTGCGGCCGGAGCCGGTCGACATGGCGGTCGAGCCGCTGGTGGCGGGCGAGCTCGGTGGCGGTGGCGATCAGCGCCGCGCGCTGCTGCAGCGCCTCGCTCGCCACCGGTCGTTCGAAGCCGTTGGGAAACTCCTCGGCGATGAAGGCGGTGGACAGGCGTCCCTCCTGCCAGCGCGGATGGCGCATCAGCGCGGCGAGAAAGGGAATGTTGTGCTCGATGCCGTCGATCTCGAAGCGCGACAGCGCCGCGCCCATGGCCGCGATCGCCTCCGCCCTCGTGGCGGCGTGCGTGCAGAGCTTGGCGATCATCGGATCGTAGAACATCGAGATCTCCGAGCCCTCGGTGACGCCCGTGTCGTTGCGCACCGTCGCTGTTCCCAGTGGTCCCTCGGCCGGCGGACGGTAGCGGGTGAGCCGGCCGATCGACGGCAGGAAGGAGCGGAACGGATCCTCGGCATAGATCCGGCTCTCCACCGCCCAGCCGTCGAGGACGACGTCGCCTTGCGCGATGGCCAGCGGCTCGCCGGCGGCGATGCGCAGCATTTGCTCGACGAGGTCGACGCCGGTGACGAGCTCGGTGACGGGATGCTCGACCTGCAGCCGCGTGTTCATCTCGAGGAAATAGAAATTCCGGTCGGCGTCGACGATGAACTCGACCGTGCCGGCGCTCTGATAGTCCACCGCCCGGGCCAGCGCGACGGCCTCGGCGCCCATCGCGGCACGGGTCGCAGCGTCGAGGAAGGGCGACGGCGCCTCCTCGACGACCTTCTGGTTGCGGCGCTGGATGGAGCATTCCCGCTCGCCGAGGTGGATGGCGTTGCCATGCGCGTCGGCCAGGACCTGGATTTCGATGTGGCGGGGGTCGACGATGAATTTTTCGACGAACAGCCGGTCGTCGCCGAAGGAAGACTGCGCCTCCGACCGAGCCCGCTCGAAGCCGTCCCGGCACTCCGCCTCGTTGTATGCGATGCGCATGCCCTTGCCGCCGCCGCCGGCGGACGCCTTGATCATCACGGGATAGCCGATGCCGGCGGCGATGCGCACCGCCTCGTCGGCATCCTCGATGATGCCGAGATGGCCGGGCACGATGCTGACGCCTGCCGCCTTGGCAAAGAGCTTCGACTGGATCTTGTCGCCCATGGCGCGGATGGCCCGCGGCTTCGGCCCGATGAAGACGATGCCCTCCGCCTCCAGCATCTCGCAGAAGCTGGCGCGCTCGGACAGGAAGCCATAACCCGGATGCACGGCCTCCGCCCCCGTCGCCCGGCAGGCCGCCAGGATCTTCTCCGGCACGAGATAGCTATCGGAAGCGGCGGAGGGGCCGATGGCCACCGCCTCGTCGGCCATCTCGACGTGCACGGCGCCGCGGTCCGCCTCGGAATAGACAGCGACCGTGGCGATGCCCATTCGACGCGCGGTCTTGATGACGCGGCAGGCGATCTCGCCACGATTGGCGATCAGGATTTTTTTGAACATCAGGCATCCCCCCGGCACTTTTGTTTTCTGTCTTGGCGCGCCGGAGATGGTCCCGCAAGCACGACGAAAGGCGGCCTATCGCGGGCTGACACGCCAAACGGCTGCCGGAGGACGCTTCTCGACCTGCGAAACCGGATGAACAGGTTCATCTGAAAGATGACAAAAATCCCCTAGACCTTTGAACCTTAAAGCGGCAAGCCGAGTGCCCTCAGGTCCGATCCAGCGGGCGCACGGGCGGGCGCCGGGCCAGGCTGTTCTCGCGCCAGACGATGTAAACGCCGGAGGCGACGATGATCGCGATGCCACTGGCTTTGCCGAGATCTGGCATGTCGCCGAACAGAGCGAGGCCGAGGATGGTCGCGGACACGATCTCGAAATAGCTGAAGGGCGCCAGCAGCGAGGCGGGGGCGTAGCGATAGGCCTGGACGAAGAGCAGATGGCCGACGGTGGCGAAAAGCCCCATGATCACGAGCAGACCCCAGACGGCCGTCCCGCGCGGCACGACGAGGTCCATCTCCGGCATGCCGATGGCCATGCCCCCGAGGCAGGCGGCGAGCATGACCAGGGAGCCGCCGATGCCGGCGTAGAAATGCATCGCCAGCGGCGGCGTCCGGGCAGCGAGGTGCCGGCTGAGAATGAGATAGACCGCGACGAGCGCGGCCGTCATCAGCGGCAGCGTCGCCACCAGCCCGAGCGCGAGAAAATTCGGGCGGATGACGATCAGCGCGCCGACAAAGCCGACAAGCACCGCCGCGATTCGCCGCCAGCCGACGCTTTCCTTCAAAAAGAGCGCCGAGAGCAGCGTGACGATCATCGGCTCGACGAAGAAGATGGCGGTGGCGTCGGCGAGCGGCATCGATTTCAGGGCCAGGAAGAACAGGAAACTGGCGACCCCCAGCAAGGCACCGCGCAGGAGGTTGAGACGGACATGCCGAATCCTCAGGCTCCGCCACCCCTCCAGCACGACGAGAAACGGCAGCACCATCAGGCACTGCAGAACGAAACGCAGCAGCGCGATCTCGCCGGTGGGCAGGCCGTGGCGGCCGCCGAGCAGCTTGGCGGCCGCATCGAGGCCCGGGACGAGCAGCGCCCCGAGCACCATCAGCCCGATGCCGCGGCGAATGTTGTCGGTGAGAATGATGGCGGAGACGGGGGTCGACATGCCCCGACCATGGCAGATCGGCCGGGCGGCGGCTATGACGACAGGGAACTTCAGGAGGCTATGCCGTGACGACCCTCTACATCGACGCCGACGCCTGCCCCGTGAAAGACGAGGCGCTGGAAATCGCCGGCCGGCACTCCGTCGCCTGCGTCTTTGTCTCCAATGGCGGCATGCGCCCCTCGCGCTATCCCGGCGCGCGGATGGTGACGGTCGCCGACGGCGCGGACGCGGCGGACGACTGGATCGTCGAGGCGGTGCTCGCCGGCGACGTCGTCGTGACCTCGGACATTCCCCTCGCCGCCCGGGCGCTCGAAAAGGGCGCCAAGGTGCTCAATTCGAACGGACGCGACTTCACGCCGGAATCGATCGGCACGGCGCTGTCGATGCGCGCCTTCCAGCAGCATCTGCGCGAAACCGGCGAGAGCAAGGGCTACAACAAGAGCTTTGCGCCCGCCGACCGCTCCCGCTTTCGCCAGAGTCTGGAGCGCAACCTCCGGGCGCTGCGGTAGGCGGTCAGGCGGCTGCCGCGCGAGCGGCGGACCGCGGGGGCAAGGGCCTGTCGCGAGTGTCTGGCCGGCCTGACTGTTCGCTGCGCGATTACAAAGGTTACATGTCTATCTCGCACAAAATCGTCAGAGCTTTCAGGGACTTTCGGCCGAAGAACGACTTGACGTCACTTCGCTCCAAAGCCCATTGATCTGCACGCTGCGCGTCCGACGAAACAGTCGGGACGGTCGTGTCGCAGAGGGAACCGCACCGATGATCGGGTTGAAAACCAGATTCGGCCTGAAATCCGGAAATGCCGCGAAGGCGGGCCAGGGTCCGCTGATCTACCGGCAGAGGCTGCCGACCCGCATCACCCACTGGCTCTGGGTCATCTGCCTGTTTTTCCTGCTGCTGTCGGGCCTGCAGATCTTCATGGCGCGGCCCGACCTCTATATCGGCCGGCAATCGGGCTTTTCCTTCGACAATTCCTTCTTCACCATCGGCGCCGCCTTCGAAGGCGCGACGATGCGCGGCTTCACCGAGATCTTCGGCCATCGCTTCGACACGACGGGATGGCTGGGGGCGATCTGGGTCAATGGCAGCCTGCAGGGCAAGAGCTTTCCGGGCTGGATGACGATCCCGTCATACCGCGATCTCGGTTCCGGCCGCGTCGTGCACTTCTTCTTCGCCTGGCTCCTGGTGGTCACGCTCATCGGCTGGCTCGTCGCCAGCCTGATCAACGGCCACCTGCGCCGCGACATCCTGCCCAAGCCGGCCGACATCCGCCGCATCGGGCCTGATATCGCCGATCACGCCCGGCTGCGCTTTTCGCATGGGCGCGACTACAACGTGCTGCAGAAACTCTCCTATGCCTCGGTGCTGTTCGTCGCCCTGCCCCTCATCATCATCACCGGCCTGTGCATGTCGCCGGGCGTCAATGCGATGGCGCCGTGGCTGGCCGATCTGTTCGGCGGCCGGCAGACGGCCCGCACCATCCATTTCCTGACGATGCTGGCGCTCGTCGCCTTCTTCGTCGTTCATCTCGTCATGGTCCTTGCCGCCGGGCCGCTCAACGAAATCCGCTCCATCATCACCGGCTGGTACCGCACCGATCCGGGCGCGGAACCGGAGCCAGCCGAAGCAACGGCGGACGTGCAACCGGAGTCGAAGTGATGCGCAAGCTGGACATCTCCCGTCGCCGTTTTCTGACCGGCGCCACCGTCTCTGCCGCCGCCCTGCCGCTGTCGGGCTGCTTCGATGCCGCCGGCCAGCGCGACGGCACGGTGCGCAACGTGCTCGAGATCGCCAATTCGTTGACCTACCGGGTCCAGCGTCTCTTGCTGAGCTCGGACAGCCTGGCGCAGGAGTTTCCCGAGAGCGAAATTCGCCAGGCGCAGCGGCCGAACGGCACGACCAATCCGCAGGACGCCAACTACCTCGCCCATGTCGCCAAGGACTTTTCCGACTACCGCTTGGAGGTCACGGGGCTCGTCGAACAGCGCCTCAGCCTGTCGATGGACGAGATCCGCAACATGCCGTCGCGCACGCAGATCACCCGGCACGACTGCGTCGAGGGGTGGAGCTGCATCGCGCAGTGGACCGGCACGCCGCTGTCCGCCCTGCTCGAAGCCGCCAGGGTGAAGAGCCAGGCGCGGTTCGTCGTGTTCTCGTGCATGGACAGCTACGGCAACGGTCGCGGCGGGCTCGTGCCCTACTACGAATCTATCGACCTCGCCGACGCCCGCCACCCGCAGACCATCCTCGCCTACGGCCTGAACGGCCGGTCGCTGCCGATCGCCAACGGGGCGCCGCTTCGCGTCCGGGTTGAGCGCCAGCTCGGCTACAAAATGGCAAAATACATTTCAGGCATCGAACTGACGGACAGGCTCGACGGTCACGGCCTAGGCAATGGCGGCTATTGGGAAGACAACGGCTATGACTGGTTCGCCGGAATCTAGTTGCACAATGTCGTTAGTCACCTGATCAAACACGTCAATCGCCGTTCCTGCCGCTTCGGAATGCAAACGGATAGTCTACGCGGAACAGTGTTTTAGTGGTTTCACAGAACCCATTGTTAATGGTTTTGACGGAGCATCCTCGCTGAACATCGGGCAAGGGGATCGTCACTATGGGTGCCAAGCAGCTTTCCTCATCCCACAACGTCACCGAGCACCCGCAGATCTTCGCCATCCAGCTGATGGAGCACCTCGTCGTCCCGACCTTCGTCCTCGACGCATCGGGCACCTGCATCATCTGGAACCTTGCCTGCGAGCGGCTGACGGGGCTGGCCGCCGCACAGGTCGTCGGCACGAAGGATCACTGGCGCGGACTGTACCGGCGCAAGCGTCCCTGCCTCGCCGATCTCGTATTGCGTGAACGGTCGGACTCGATCGATTCCCTCTACAGCGTCAATCGCGGAAAATCCTTCGGCGATACCGGCCTGTCGGCCGAGAACTGGTGCGAGCCGCCCAATGCCTGCGGCCAGCGGCGCTACCTCGCCTTCGACGCCGGGCCGATCTTCAGCGAAACCGGGGAGCTCCTGGCGGTCGTCGAGACGCTGCGCGACATCACTGTCCAGAAGGAGGCGCAGATGGCGCTGGAGGCGTTGGCCAGCCAGGACGGCCTGACCGGCATTCCGAATCGGCGCTACTTCGACCAGTTCCTGCAGCAGGAATGGCACCGCGCCATGCGCGACGACCGGCCGCTGTCGCTGCTGATGATCGATATCGACCACTTCAAGCAGTACAACGACGTGCTCGGCCACCAGAACGGCGACGAGTGCCTGAAACGGACGGCGTCGCTGCTGTCCGGCGCGATGCTGCGCTCGACCGATTTCGTCGCCCGCTACGGCGGCGAGGAGTTCGCGGCCGTGCTTCCGGGCACCGACCTGGATGGCGCAGCCAGTGTCGGCGAACGCATCCTGGAGATCATGGGGGCGACGGCCCTGCCCCATCCCGGCATCGACCCGAAAGTCCTGACGGTCAGCATCGGCGCCGCAAGCCTCGGCACCGACATGACCTCGCCCGACAGTCTAATCGCGACGGCCGACGCCGCCCTCTACAATGCCAAGCGCCAGGGCCGGAACCGTGTGGTCGTCGCGGAGCGGGCCAGGGCCCCGCAGGTCGAGGCGCTGATGTCGGCATAGGTGACAGGCCGTCCGCAATCCCTACAGCCGCCTTCGCGGCGTGCAGGTCTACAGCGGGATGTTGTCGTGCTTCTTCCAGGGGTTCTCGAGATCCTTGTTGCGCAGCATGGCCAGCGCCCGCGAGACGCGGCGGCGCGTCGAGTGCGGCATGATCACCTCGTCGACATAGCCCCGCTCCGCCGCGACGAAGGGTGACAGGAACCGCTCCTCGTAGGCCTTGGCATGCGCGGCGATCTTGTCGGGGTCCTTGGCGTCGCGGCGATGGATGATCTCGGCGGCTCCGCGCGCCCCCATGACCGCGATCTGCGCCGAAGGCCAGGCATAGTTGACGTCGCCACGCAGGTGCTTGGAGGCCATCACGTCATAGGCGCCGCCAAAGGCCTTGCGGGTGATCACCGTCACCTTCGGCACCGTCGCCTCGGCATAGGCGAACAGGAGCTTCGCCCCGTGCTTGATCAGGCCGCCATATTCCTGCGCGGTTCCCGGCAGGAAGCCGGGGACGTCGACGAAGGTGACGACGGGGATCGAGAAGCAGTCGCAGAAGCGCACGAACCGCGCCGCCTTGCGTGACGCGTCCGAATCGAGAACGCCGGCGAGCACCATCGGCTGATTGGCGACGATGCCGACCGTCCGGCCCTCGATGCGGCCGAAGCCGGTGACGATGTTGCGGGCAAACGCCGCCTGGATTTCGAAGAAATCACCCTCATCCACCGTCTTGCGGACGAGTTCCTTCATGTCATAGGGCTTGTTGGCGCTGTCCGGCACCAGCGTGTCGAGCGACATGTCCATGTCGGTGACCGACTGGGAAAAAGCCAGTTCCGGCACGGGCGAGGTGTTCGAGGCCGGCAGCAGGTCGATCAGCCGGCGCATGGACAGGAGCGCCTCGACGTCGTTGTCGTAGGCGCCGTCGGCGATCGAGGATCTCGTCGTGTGGACGGAGGCACCGCCGAGTTCCTCTGCCGTCACCGTCTCGTTGGTGACGGTCTTCACCACGTCGGGGCCGGTGACGAACATGTAGGACGTGTCGCGGACCATGAAGATGAAGTCGGTCATCGCCGGCGAATAGACGTCGCCGCCGGCGCAGGGCCCCATGATCACCGAAATCTGCGGAATGACGCCGGAGGCGAGCACGTTGCGCTGAAAGATCTCGGCATAGCCGCCGAGCGCGGCGACGCCCTCCTGGATGCGGGCCCCGCCGGCATCGTAGAAGCCGATGATCGGCGCGCGGTTGCGCAGCGCCATGTCCTGGACCTTCTGCACCTTTTCGGCATGCGCCTCCGACAGCGAGCCGCCGAACACGGTGAAATCCTTGGCGAAGACGAAGACGGTGCGGCCGTTCACGGTGCCCCAGCCGGTGACGACGCCGTCGCCATAGACCTTCTGATCCTCCATGCCGAAATCGGTGGAGCGGTGCTGGACGAACATGTCGAATTCCTCGAACGACCCTTCGTCGAGAAACACGGCGAGGCGTTCGCGCGCGGTGAGCTTGCCCTTGGCGTGCTGGGCGGCGACACGGGCGGCACCGCCGCCGGCGCGGGCGAGCCCCCGTCGCCGTTCGAGTTCGACGATGACGTCCTTCATGCCCTGCGCCTCCCGCAATCCTGCCCTTGCCGCCGGGTCTAGCACGTGCCGTCAAGGCCCGGAAATCCGACGGAAGGCGGAGACGTTAGTCCGCCGCGTCGGGGTCCTGCCCGCGCCCGGCCCCGCCGTCCTCCGGCGCCAGCGCCCGCAGCAACACGTCGGCGGCGCGCATGTCGCCATAGCGCGCCGCGCGGCGGGCCTCCGCTTCGACATCGCTGCCCCAGAGCTCGATGTTCCAGTCCTCATCGACATGCGCCGCAGCCCACGCCGCCGCCGCATCGATCCAGCCCTCGGCAACCGCCAGCGGCAGGAGGGCCGAGCCGGTCAGCGTGGTCATTTGGTGGAGCGCGGCGATCGCGAAGGGATTCTCGACCGTCTCGATGCGCCGGCGAAACGCGGTGATCGCCTCCGGCGACTGGGCGACGTGCATGACGCCCTCCGCGAGGACGAAGCGGGCGCCGATGCGCCGCTCGGCCTCCGCGAGGACCGGGTCCCAGGCGGCACGCTGGCGCTCGACCAGGCGGTCGGGATAGCCGGCGCGGTAGAACAGCATGTCGGTCTCAATATAGCCGGCGAGATCGGCACGGACGGCCTGGGGATCATCCGCGATGCCGTCGATCACGGTGTTGGCGAGCCGGGTCAGCGGCATGGTCGCGGGATCGATCCGCTCCTTCTGCGCCTCCCATTCGCCGGCGAGAAGCGTGGCCAGCGCTCGCGTCGGCACCACGAGCTTGCGCCGCAGCGGCGTGCGCAGGCCGCGCCCGTCCAGCTCGACGGTAAAGCCGCCGCCTTCCGCGGCGACGACCGAGACGGCGGTGTAGAAGCGCTTGGGAAGTTCCGGGCGATTCAGCGAGGACATGGCGGATCTCGTCGGGTGTGAGCGTGATCCCGAAGCGGGAAGGCCGGCTTTCGCAAGGCGTCACGCGTAAAACAGGGGGCGGAGGCGGCGGACATTACCGGCCGCCGTCCGACGTGTCAGGGACGCGCGGCCGTCAGGCGAGGACCGGGGCGCGGGCGGAAAGAGTCTCGCCGGCCAGCCAGCCGTCGATCAGCGTGCCCATCTCGGCGACATCGGCAGCGACCTCGTAGGCCCCGGCCTGCGACAGCGCCAAGGGCGCACTCGCTCCCCAGGCGACGCCGAGTGCCGAAGCGCCCGCGGCCACCGCCATCTGCATGTCGAAGACGGCGTCGCCCACGACCAGCGTCTCGGCCGGATCGACGCCGAGCGCCTCGCAGCATTCCAGCACCATGGCCGGATGCGGCTTGGACGGGCAGTCGTCGGCGGTGCGGATGGCCAGGAACACGCCTTCCAGACCATGCGTGGCGACAACCGCGTCGACGCCGCGCCGCGTCTTGCCGGTGACGAGGCCGAGTCGCAGCGTCTCGCGACCGCTGAGGTCCGCGAGCAATGCGGGGATGCCGGCAAACAGCGTCTCGCGAAACGCGGCATCCTCGCGCGCGGCGCGGAAATTCAGGCGGTAGGCGGCGACCAGCAACGGCAGCAATTTCGGCGGGCATTCCGGATAGAGCCGCAGGATCGCCGAATCCAGGGACAGGCCGATGATCGCCTGCGTCGCTGCATCGCCCGGCACCGGCAGATCGTGCGCGGCAAAGGTGCGGCGCATGGCCTCGCAGATCAGCCCAAAACTGTCGGCCAACGTGCCGTCGCAATCGAAGAGAACGAGCTTCATGGTCAGTCCCCGGTCTCGGCTTCGTCGAAGCCGAAGAGATTCCACGTCTGCACCATGTGCGGCGGCAGCGGCGCCATCTGCTCGATCACGCCGCCATCGGGATGCGGAATGCGGATGCGCCGGGCATGCAGATGCAGCCGCTTCTGCACGCCGCCGGGGAAGTCCCAGTTGGTATCGGCGTCGAAATACTTCGGGTCGCCGATGATCGGGTGGCCGATATGCAACGCGTGGACGCGGAGCTGGTGGGTGCGGCCGGTATAGGGCTCGAACTCGATCCAGGCGAAATTCTGCGCCGCCTGGTCGACGACGCGGTAATGCGTCAGCGCGTGGTCGGCGCCATGTTCGCCATGCTTGCCGACGCGCATGCGGTCGCCGTCCTGCGTCTCTTCCTTGACGAGATAGGTCGAGATCCGCCCCTCCTTCGGGTTCGGCACGCCCTTCACGATCGCCCAGTAGGTCTTCGTCGTGTCGCGCTCACGGAACATCTTGGTCAGGAACGAGGCCGCGCCGCGGGTGCGGGCGACGACGAGGACGCCGGAGGTGTCGCGGTCGAGCCGGTGCACGAGCCGGGGCTTTTCGCCCCTCTTGTTGCGCCAGGCTTCCAGCATGTCGTCGACATGCCGGGCAACGCCCGAGCCGCCCTGCACGGCGAGACCCGCCGGCTTGTTGAAGACGAGCACCTTCTCGTCCTCGTAGATCAGCATCTGCGAGAGGACGTCGCCGTCCTGCCGGCCCTTCATGAGATTGGTGGTCAGCGGCGCGCCCTTGGCACGGGCCGCATCCGTGCCGATCGGCGGCACGCGCACCATCTGGCCCGGCGCGATCCGCGTATCGGACTTCACCCGGCCGCCATCGACCCGGATCTGCCCGGAACGCAGCAGCTTCTGCAGATGCGTGAAGCCGAGGCCGGGATAGTGGATCTTGAACCAGCGGTCGAGCCGCAGGCCAGCTTCGTCGTCTTCGACGCGCTTTTGTTCGATGATCGCCATATCTGGGCGAACTCCTTATTGGTCCGCTGGCCCGGGGCCAGCCGGCATGGCCGGGAGACTGTCGGCGACGCCGAACATCAAGTCTTCTTCATCGGGGAAGCTGAAGCCCGGAAGAGGGCGACCGCCGGCGCGGCGCCGAAGCCCCGCATACCGCGTCGGGCGCTTCTTCGACTTCGCGGAGCGACGGTCGGTCCTCTTCCCTTCGACAGGGCACAGACTTCAATCTGTCGGCGACGGCGTAAACGCCCAACAGAAACGAAGAGAGCAGGGCCGGTACCAGGCCTGCTCGTACCACATTCGCGGCGGGCTTGTAACGCCGCACATCGATCTCGTTCGCCAGACGGTGAACCAGCCCGTCACGCGCCCTGCCCCAAACACTCAGGCCAGGGCACGAACCAGCGAGAGTCCCGCCACCAAAGCGGCGATGCCGGCCAGCACCGAGCCGACCACATAGGCCAGCGCGAGCACCGACGACCCGCGCTCGAAGAGCCCGACGGCATCGAGCGAAAAACTGGAAAAGGTCGTGAAGCCGCCGAGAAAGCCGGTGGCGAGCAGGAGGCGCAGTTCCATCGACATGTCGAAGCGGCGCGCCAGGAGCTCGATCAGAACGCCCATGGCAAAGGAGCCGGCGATGTTCACGGCCATCGTCCCCCAGGGAAAACCGAGACCGAGAAGCCGCGTGCAGCCGACGACGACGAGATGACGCAGGGCCGAACCGGCGGCACCGCCGGCGGCGACGAGAAGTATTTGCTTAAGCATTCGCTGACTGCCTGATCCGGGCGAGCCCGTTCCTAGCCGGAAACCGCGCCGACGGTAAAGGCGCCGGCCTCTGTGGAGACAGCCAAGCGCGCTGATCGAGGAGCTTCCCGGACAAGCCTTCGGGCCTTGCAACCCGTCATGGTGCATGTTTCTCTCTTGCCATCGGTTGTCATCGGGGACGCTGTACTCATGGCCTCTCGCCTGGCCCTGTACAATTTCGGCATGTTTCGTCGCCCCTCGGACGATCCGGCCAATCGCGGCTTCCACGACCGGAACGACCCGAACCTGCGCGCCGTCGAGGCGAGCGGCGGCTTCATCGCCCGGTCCGGCTATCCCGACGAACCGGGCCCGCCGAGCTGGGGCACGCAGGTCTTTCCGCGCTTTTACGTCGACAATGGCGACGGCTGGGCGCCCTCGACGCTGTCGCTCTGGCAGGACCTCGCCTCCCCCATGGCCTTCGCCTATGACGGCATCCACGCCGAAACCCTGGGCCGAGCGCGCGAATGGTTCGTGCAAGGCGACTGGCCACGCTACGTTTTGTGGTGGGTCACCGCCGATCATGTCCCGGACTGGGCCGAGGGCGTCGAGCGGTTCGAAGCCCTGCACAAGACCGGGCCGACCGCCCATGCGTTCGACTTCAAGCATGCGTTCGACGCGGCAGGAAATCCGGTCGTCGTCGATCGAGCTGCCGTCCTGCGCAAGCGCCAAGACAACAAGACCGCCCAAGCGGGGATGTTTGCGGGCAGCTGATCGCCGGGACGATGTCGGACCTCTGCCGCGGCGACGGGACCCTGCAAGTTCCCCGTCATGCGCGCTTACCCACCAGCGGCCGAACCCGCTCGTGGGGGCCGGATGCGAGCGCCTACCCCTCGCCCCGCTCCGCCCTCAGCCGCGCCCAGTGATCCATCCGCTTCTTCAGCGTCGCCTCGAAGCCCCGTTCCACCGGCTGATAGAAATTCTGGCGGCCGAGGGCTTCGGGAAAATAGTCCTGGCCGGAAAAGGCGTCGGGCTCGTCATGGTCGTAGCGGTAGCCCGTGCCATAGCCCTCGCCCTTCATCAGCTTCGTCGGGGCGTTGAGGATGTGCTTCGGCGGCACCAGCGAGCCGTGCTCCTTGGCGGCCCGCATCGCGGCCTTGTAGGCGGTGTAGACGGCGTTCGATTTGGGCGCGGTGGCGAGATAGACCGTGGCCTCGGCCAGCGCCAGCTCGCCCTCGGGCGAGCCGAGATAGTCGAAGGCGTCCTTGGCGGCATTGGCGATGACGAGCGCCTGGGGATCGGCGAGGCCGATATCCTCCGACGCCATGCGCACCAGCCGGCGACCGAGATAGAGCGGGTCCTCGCCGGCATCGAACATGCGGCAGAGATAGTAGAGCGCGGCATCGGGATCGGAACCGCGCACAGCCTTGTGCAGGGCGGAGATCAGATTGTAGTGGCCGTCCTGCCCCTTGTCGTAGACCGGGGCCCGGCGCTGGACGATCGTCTGAAGCTGGGTCGCATCGAAGGTCTCGCCGGCACGCGCCGCGCGCCAGACCTCCTCGGCCAGCGTCAGGATCGCCCGGCCGTCGCCATCGGCCATGCGCACGAGAACCGCGCGCGCCTCGGCGTCGAGCGGCAGCGGCCGCTGCTCCACGTCCTCGGCCCTCAGGAGAAGCTGCGACAGGCTGTCGGCGTCGTGCGGATGAAAGGTCAGGACGCGGGCCCGCGACAGCAGAGCGGCGTTCAGCTCGAAGGAGGGATTTTCCGTCGTCGCCCCGACGAGGACGACGGTGCCGTCCTCCATGACGGGGAGGAAGCTGTCCTGCTGGGCCCGGTTGAAGCGGTGGATCTCGTCGACGAAGAGGAGGGTCGGCCGCCCGTTGCTGCGCCGCAGCCGCGCTGATTCGAACATCTTTTTCAAGTCGGCGACGCCGGAGAAGATCGCGGAGATCTGCTCGAAGGCGAAATCGACCTGGCCGGCCAAGAGGCGCGCGACCGTCGTCTTGCCGGTGCCTGGCGGCCCCCAGAAGATCATCGAGCCGAGCGTGCCGGCGCCCAGCATGCGCGTCAGCACGCCGGCTTGGCCGGTCAGGTGCTCCTGTCCGACGACTTCGGCCAGCGAGGTCGGCCGCAGCCGGTCGGCCAGCGGCCGTTTCGGCTCGGCAGCCGCCGCGCCCCCACCACGGCGAGGCTCGGGCGGGGCCGGTGCGCCGGATGATCCGCCGAAAAGGTCGCTCACCGCCCTGCCCGCCGCATCAGCGCACCGTCTGCGTCAGCCGCTTGCCGTCGCGCTCGATCTCGTAGCGCCAGCCGCGGCGCGTGGCCTCGGCCATCCGCTCGAACGCCTGAGACGACACGGCCGCCTCGCCATTGAGGCCGACGATGATGTCCTTCGGCTTGAGGCCGAAACGGGCGGCGAAGGAACGCGGATCGACCTCCATGACGACGACGCCGGTCTTCGTCGGCGGCAGGTCGAGCTCGTCGGCGAGCCGCGGCGAGAGATTGGCGATGGTCGCTCCCGCGAACGGCGTCTCGCCCTCCAGCCGGCGGAGATCCCGGGGCGGCTCCTCGGGCGCTGCCGTCAGAGCCAGAGACAGATTCTCCCGGTTTCCGCCGGAGAGCACCTCGAGTCCGACGGTGCGGCCGATGCCCGACGTCGCCAGGCGATAGCCGAGCACGTCCGGATCGCCAACGGTGAAGCCATCGATGGCCAGGACGACGTCGCCCGGCTTCAGCCCGGCCTCCGCCGCCGGCCCTTTCGGCGCGACATCCTGAACCAGCGCGCCGCGCGGCAGATCGAGCCCGACCGCGGCGGCGACATCCGGCGACACCGGGGTGAAGCCAGCGCCGATATAAGGCCGCTCGAACCGCCCACCCTTGCGCGCCGCCTCGATGAAGACGCGGACCATATTGGAGGGAATGGCGAAACCGATGCCGTTCGATCCGCCCGAGCGCGAGAAGATCGCGGTGTTCACGCCGATAAGCTCGCCGCGCATGTCGATCAGCGCCCCGCCGGAATTGCCGGGATTGATCGCCGCATCGGTCTGGATGAAGTAGCCGGCGTCGCTGACGCCGATATGCGTGCGGGCGAGCGCGGAGACGATGCCGTTGGTCACCGTCTGGCCGATGCCGAACGGGTTGCCGATCGCCAGAACGAGGTCGCCGATCTCCAGGGCGTCCGAATCGGCCAGGCCGATGGCGGGAAACGGCGCGTCGCCCTCGATCTTGAGCACCGCGAGGTCCGCCCTGTCGTCTTTGAGCAGGACCTTCGACGTGAACTCCCGGCCGTCGCTGAGTGCCACCTTCACCTCGTCCGCGCCGTCGATCACGTGGTTGTTGGTGACGATGAGGCCGCTCGACTCGACGATGACGCCCGAGCCGAGCGAGGCCTGCATGCGCGGTCGCTGCTGCTGCTGGAGACGGCGACCGAAAAACTGCTCGAAGAAGGGGTCGCCGGCAAAAGGCGAGCGCTGCGGCACGGCCCGCGCCGCATAGACGTTGACCACGGCCGAGGCGCTCTTCTTCACCAGGGGCGCGAAGGAGAGCTTGATTTCGGCAGAGCTGGAAGGGACCTCCTTCGCCGGCGCCCCGACAGGGGCCGCAGGAGCCACTGGAACCGGCGGCGCGGGCGGATTTTCGGCGGCGGCCCGTTGCTCGTCCTTCTTGCCGAACAGGCCGTCCAGCCAACCCTCGGCGGCGGCGACCTGCGGACAAGCGGCAACGAGGGAGAGGGCAACGAGAAGAGCTTTTTGGTTTTTCACGCAGATGGTCCCATGCCAAGGCCGGATGGTCGGGCCCGCTCCATGACCTACCGTTTCAGGCAGGCGATGTCGCCCGGTGATTGCAACGAAAAAGGGGCCGCACCGCGACCCCCTTTCCTAAAATCTGTGGTTCAGGGCGTGCCTGGCGTCAGCGCCCGACGATCGCCTGCGGCGCGGAACCGTTGGCAGCGATCTCTGCCGGCAGGTCTGCCGTGGCATAGCTCGCTGTCAGGACGCCGAATGCGGCAACAGCGCCGAGAAGGGTAAGGAGAGTGCGGCGCATGGAGGGGATACTCGTTCCGATTTCGATCGTGTTATCATTCATTTGAATCATTTAATCCGCGTAAACCTGCCACACATGCGGCAATCGTCCCTTTGCCGCCTTAGAAATGACGTGCCCCCGCCAAAAGTTGCGAGGCATTTCAATTATCCGGCCGGTATCCGACGGCCGAGCTAATGGCATGGACCCGGCACTGCCGCCTATCGCAAAGGCGCAACACTCCCCCGCGATCAGCCAAGATCGATAAAACAACGCCTTAGCGCTGGATATTGAATCAAGTTTTCAACAGAGCCCGTGGCCGATGAGACTTGCCGCCGTCGCGTGGATGGCGGTTTCCGGCGGCAGAAATACAACACCCAGGCACTTTCGGGCCGGCTCCATATCGAGTTGCTTGGCGGGTCCGAGTTCCGGCAGCATCTGACCGGCGGACGACGATGCCAGGGCCGCCACCCGAAGAATCAGGTCCGGCAGGGTCGCCCGCGGCATCTTCCGGCGGTAGCGCGGGAAGTCGTGGCCAATCGCTTCCCCGATCTGCCGCAGGGAGCGCGAGCCACCCGACAGGATGAAGCGCCGACCGGCGGCATCGGGCACCGTCATCGCGCGGCGGTGCGCCAGCGCCACGTCCCGCACGTCCACGATCCCGAAGGCCATGTCGGGCACGACCGGCATCCAGCCGCGCATCATCGTCTGGACGATCCGCGCGGAGGTGCCGACACTTCCGCCGATCAGCGGTCCCAGCACCAGCGCCGGGTTGATCGCGACGAGCTGCAGTCCCGTTCCCGCGACTGCCTCCCAGGCGGCCTGCTCGGCCAATGTCTTCGACACGGCATAGGCCGAGATCGCCGGCGCATCTACGTCGGAAAAGTCGCGCTCGGAAAAGACGCGGCCCTCGGCCGGGCCGTGGCCGTAGTAGACGGCGGCGACCGACGACGTCATCACCAGGCGCTCGACACCTGCCCGGGCGGCCGCCTCGACGACCCGGAGCGCGCCGCCGCGGGCAGCCGGCACCAACGCAAACCGGTCCTTCGGAAGAGAGGCGGGAAAGGGCGAGGCGGCGTGGATGACGAATCGACAGCCGGCCACCGCCGCATCCCACCCCTCGTCCCGGGTGAGGTCGGTTGGGACGAAGTCGAGATGCTCGGTGGAAACGCCCTGCCCCTCCACGGCCGCCACGACATCGGCCGCCGCGTCCTGAGAGCGAACGGTCCCGCGAACCGCGTAACCCTCGCGCAGAAGGTCGAGGACGATATGCCGGGCGATGAAGCCCGACGCGCCGGTGACCAGCACCCGATCCATGTCACCTGCCATCCCGATTCCCTCCGTGCCGGTTTGGATGCGGCGCCAGGCGCCCGTGAGACGCGCAACGCCGGCAAACACGATCTGGTCGTGCGGCCACGCACCTCAAACGAAAAAGGGCCCCGAAGGGCCCCTCACGAACTCAGGATGCCGCGCGCTTACGCGGCGTCGGCAGCGGCTTCGGCCTCGACGCGGTCGCGGTCGATCTGGCCGCGGGCCTCGGGGTTGCGCTCGACGAACTCGATGACGGCCATCGGGGCGTTGTCGCCGCGGCGGAAGCCGGCCTTGAGCACGCGGCAATAGCCGCCCTGGCGCTCGGCATAGCGGGGCGCGAGCGTGTCGAAGAGCTTGCGGATGCAGGTCTCGTCGCGGACCTTCGAGATCGCCTGGCGACGGGCATGCAGGTCGCCGCGCTTGCCGAGGGTGATCATCTTTTCCATGATCGGGCGAAGTTCCTTCGCCTTCGGCAGGGTGGTGACAATCTGCTCGTGCAGGATCAGCGAGGCCACCATATTGGCGAACATCGCCTTGCGGTGTTCGGCGGTGCGATTGAGTTTACGACCGGCTTTACCGTGACGCATGGGATTTTCCTCTAAGAAATGGCCGGCCTGCTCAGCCGGGGGACGGCATCCTCGCATCCACGCCCGAAAGCGATGTGCATGTGCCTTTGAATGATTAAGCAGTCTGTCGAACCCGCCTCCCAGGCGGGATAGAAACCTGCCGCCCGGAGGCGGCAGGGAAAATGCTTAGTACTGGTCTTCGTAGCGCTTGGCCAGATCGTCGATGTTTTCCGGCGGCCAGGCACTGACTTCCATGCCGAGATGCAGGCCCATGGCAGCCAGGACCTCCTTGATCTCGTTCAGCGACTTGCGGCCGAAGTTCGGGGTCCGGAGCATCTCCGCCTCGGTCTTCTGGATCAGGTCGCCGATGTAGACGATGTTGTCGTTCTTCAGGCAGTTCGCCGAACGCACCGACAGCTCGAGCTCGTCGACCTTCTTGAGGAGGGCCGGGTTGAAGGCGAGTTCCGCGATGTGTTCCTCGGCGCTGCGGGTCTCGCGCTGCGGCTCTTCGAAGTTGACGAAGATCGACAGCTGGTCCTGCAGGATGCGCGCGGCATAGGCGACCGAATCCTCACCCGAGATCGACCCGTCGGTCTCGATCTGCATGGTGAGCTTGTCCTTGTTCAGGTCCTGCCCCTCGCGGGTGTTCTCGACCTTGTAGGACACCTTCTTCACCGGCGAGAACAGGCTGTCGACCGGGATCAGTCCGATCGGCGCATCTTCGGCACGGTTCTGGTCGGCCGGGACGTAGCCCTTGCCGGTGTCGACCGTGAACTCGATGCGGATCTCGGCGCCCTCGTCGAGGGTGCAGAGCTCGTGGTCGGGGTTCAGGATCTCGATGTCGCCGACCGTCTGAATGTCGCCGGCGCGCACGATGCCGGGACCGGACTTGCGCAGCACCATCCGCTTCGGGCCTTCGCCCTGCATGCCAATGGCGATTTCCTTGACGTTGAGGACGATGTCCGTGACATCCTCGCGAACGCCCGGGATCGAGGAGAACTCGTGCAGCACGCCGTCGATCTGGATCGCGGTAACGGCCGCGCCCTGGAGGGACGACAGCAGCACGCGGCGCAGGGCATTGCCGAGCGTCAGGCCGAAGCCGCGCTCCAGCGGCTCGGCCGTCAGCGAAGCCTTCGTGCGGCTACCGCCGCTCTTGAAAACCACGCTGTTGGGCTTGGTGAGATTTTGCCAGTTGTTGGAAATCATGGCGTTCGCCTTTCAGTAACCTCGCCACCATCCAATCGTGGCGATAGGTCTGAGCGAGGAAGGGATCACCTTCCCCAAGGGGCCGATCATACGAACGCCGCCCCTTGGACAGGGGCGGCATCGCAGTCAAACTTATCCGGACTAGACGCGCCGACGCTTGCGCGGGCGCACGCCGTTGTGCGGGATCGGCGTCACGTCACGGATCGAGGTGATCGTGAAGCCGGAGGCCTGCAGGGCGCGAAGCGCCGATTCGCGGCCCGAGCCAGGTCCGGAGACCTCGACTTCGAGGGTCCGCATGCCGTGTTCCTGCGCCTTCTTGGCAGCATCCTCGGCAGCGATCTGGGCGGCGAACGGGGTCGACTTGCGCGAGCCCTTGAAGCCCTGAGCACCGGCCGACGACCAGGCGATCGTGTTGCCCTGCGCGTCGGTGATGGTGACCAGCGTGTTGTTGAAGGTCGACTGGACGTGGGCGACGCCCGACGAGATGTTCTTGCGTTCGCGACGGCGAATGCGCTGCTCTTTAGCCATGGTCTATTCTTTCTTGAGATATCGACACCGCCGTAATGCCAGCGGCTCCACCACCGACGCGCCCGTGTGCCGGGCGCCTCGATAATTACTTCTTCTTGCCGGCGATCGCCTTGGCAGGACCCTTGCGGGTGCGGGCATTGGTGTGGGTGCGCTGACCGCGGACCGGAAGACCACGACGATGGCGCAGGCCACGGTAGCAGCCGAGATCCATCAGACGCTTGATGTTCATCGAGGTCTCGCGGCGCAGATCGCCTTCGACCTGATAGTCCCGATCGATCATTTCGCGGATCTGCAGGACTTCCGAATCGGTCAGGTCGTTGACGCGACGCTCGGGGCCGAGATTGACCTTCTCGACGATTTCCTTGGCGACGGTCGGGCCGATGCCGTGGATGTACTGAAGCGCGATGATCACGCGCTTGTTGGTCGGGATGTTAACGCCTGCGATACGGGCCAAGTCCGTACTCCTTGAAATTGGGGCTCGAAGCCCTTGGAACGCAAGGAACGGAGCCGGTAAGCGAAAAGTGCCCGGCTCGTGCTCCTCAAAGGGAACCCGGGCCGACCGCAAGAATGATCGCGATATGGCGCCGGATATAGTCTCGAACGCCGGCCTGAGTCAACCAAGGCCGGCAATGCTTGTCTGGGCAGCGCGTCCAGCACCAGGCCGGAACCCGGTGCCGCGTCTCACCCGGCGACGGTCGCCGGCGCTCCCTCGAGAATCGCCTGGAGATCCGCGGTGACTTCGTCGATCGACTTCATCCCGTCGATGAAGCTGAGGATGCCCTTGCAGTGATAGTAGCCCACCAGAGGAGAGGTCTCCTTGTAGTAGGCGCGCAGGCGCGTCCGCATCACGTCGGCATTGTCGTCGGGCCGGCGCTTGAAATTGGAATGGCCGCAATCGTCGCAGACGCCCTCGGTGCGCGGCTTGCGGTCCGTGTCATGATAGACCGCACCGCAGTTTGCACAGGTGTAGCGACCGGAGACGCGGTGAACGAGAACGTCGTCGTCGACGCGCATCTCGATCACGTGGTCGAGCTTCAGCCCCTTGGAGCGGAGCATGGCCTCGGTCGAATCGGCCTGCTGGAGCGTCCGGGGATAGCCGTCGAGAATGAACCCGTTGGCGCAGTCCGGCTGATCCACGCGCTCGGCGATGATCGCGTTGACGATGTCGTCCGACACGAGCGAGCCCGCATCCATCACCGACTTGGCCTTCAGGCCGATTTCGGTCTTCGCGGCGACCGCAGCGCGCAGCATGTCCCCCGTCGACAGCTGCACGATGCCGTATTTCACGATCAGGCGGTGGGCTTGCGTGCCCTTGCCCGCGCCCGGTGGCCCTAGAAGTATCAGCCTCATCTCGCTCCCCGCTTCCCCCCACGGAGCTTCGCCTTCTTGACGAGCCCTTCGTATTGATGTGCCAGCAGGTGACCCTGCACCTGAGCGACGGTATCCATCGTCACGCTGACCACGATCAACAGCGAGGTACCACCGAGATAGAACGGAACGCCGGCAGCCGATATGAGGAATTCGGGCAGTAGACAGATCACGATGAGATAGATAGCGCCGATCACGGTGATGCGGGTCAGCACGTAGTCGATGTAGTCGGCGGTGCGGTCGCCCGGGCGGATGCCCGGAATGAAGCCGCCATGCTTCTTCAGATTGTCGGCAGTGTCCTTCGGATTGAAGACCACGGCCGTGTAGAAGAAGGCGAAGAAGCCGATCATCGCGGCATAGAGCAGCATGTACAGAGGCTGCCCATGGCCGAGCGAGGCGACGACGGCGCCCACCCAGTTCGGCAGGTCCGACGTATTGGCGAAGTTGGCGACCGTGACCGGCAGCAGCAGCAGCGACGAGGCGAAGATCGGCGGGATGACGCCGGCGGTGTTCAGCTTCAGCGGCAGGTGCGAGGTGTCGCCCTGGAACATCCGGTTGCCGACCTGGCGCTTGGGATACTGGATGAGAAGCCGGCGCTGGGCCCGCTCGAAGAAGACAATGCCGCCGATGCAGGCGATCGCCACAATGATCACGAGCAGGATGACCGCGGCCGAGAGCGCGCCGGTGCGGCCGAGCTCGAGCAGGTTGGCGATGGCGCTGGGCAGGTTGGCGACGATGCCGGCGAAGATGATCAGCGAGATGCCGTTGCCGATGCCGCGCGCGGTGATCTGCTCGCCGAGCCACATCAGGAACATCGTGCCGCCGGTCAGCGTCAGGACGGTCGAGATGCGGAAGAAGGTGCCGGGATCGCTGACGATGTTCGTCGACGATTCCAAGCCGACGGCGATGCCATAAGCCTGGACCAGTGCCAGAAGCACGGTGCCGTAGCGGGTGTACTGATTGATGACCTTGCGGCCCTGCTCGCCCTCCTTCTTCAACGTCTCCAGAGCGGGGATGACCGAGGTCATTAGCTGGATGATGATGGAAGCGGAGATGTACGGCATGATGCCGAGGGCGAAGATCGCCATGCGACCGACGGCGCCGCCGGCAAACATGTTGAACAGGCCGAGAATGCCGCTCGACTGCTGCTGGAAAGCCTGAGCCAGCGCGTCCGGATTGATACCGGGCATCGGGATGTAGGTTCCCAGGCGGTAGACCAAGAGGGCCCCGAGGGTGAACCAGATTCGTTTCTTGAGGTCTCCGGCCTTCGCGAAGGCAGAGAAGTTCAGATTCGCGGCAAGTTGTTCCGCAGCCGATGCCATCGTCGAGATATCTCCGGATTGCCTCAGGGGGGGTCGGACACACAGCCCCCTCCCCCCGAGGGAATACGAGAGATAGGCGGCTGTGCCGACGCAATCAAGCGAAGGCTACCGCCCTCGCCCGGCCGGTGATCAGGCTTCCGCGGCGACCGCGGGAAGCGTGACGGAACCGCCGGCCTTTTCGATCTTTTCGATCGCCGACTTCGAAGCACCCGCGACCGTGATCGCGAGCTTGGCCGTCACTTCACCGTCGCCGAGAAGACGAACGCCGTCCCGGGTCTTGCGGACGATACCGGCCAACTTCAGTGCCGCGACGTCGATCGGCTGGCTCGCATCGAGCTTGCCCGCGTCAATCGCGATCTGGATGCGCGCCAGGGACACGACGGTGTAGTCCTTGGCGAAAATGTTCACGAAGCCGCGCTTAGGCAGACGGCGGTACAGCGGCATCTGGCCGCCCTCGAAACCATTGATCGCCACGCCGGAACGCGACTTCTGACCCTTGACGCCGCGTCCACCGGTCTTGCCGGTTCCCGAGCCGATACCGCGACCCACCCGCTTGCGCGCGTGGGTGGCGCCGGCCACATCGGAAATCTCATTGAGTTTCATAGCTTAAGCTCCCGGGATCAGGCCTCGTCCACAACGCGGACGAGATGGCTGACCTTGGCAATCATGCCGCGAACCGAGGACGTGTCCTCGAGGGTCCGGGTACGATGCATCTTGTTGAGGCCGAGACCGATCAGCGTCTGGCGCTGCTCGATCGGACGGCGGGTCGGGCTACCGATCTGTTCGACTGTGACAGTCTTGCCCTGGGTTTTCGTATCGGCCATCGCTGGGCTCCTTCGTCAGGCGGGCGGGCGCGTCAAGCGCCCTGCCCCACCAATCAATCCTAGACCAATCAGTCTTCGACGGCGACGAGGTCGCGACGGCGAGCCTGAAGCGCGGAATACTTGATTCCGCGACGCGAAGCGACGTCCTTCGGGTGCATCGATCCCTTGAGCGCGTCGAAAGTCGCGCGCACCATGTTGTAGGGATTGGACGAGCCCAGCGACTTGGCGACGACGTCGTGCACGCCGACGGCCTCGAACACAGCGCGCATCGGTCCGCCGGCGATGATGCCGGTACCGGCTTCAGCCGAACGGATGTAGACCTTGCCGGCGCCATGGCGGCCAGCGACGTCATGATGCAGCGTGCGCGCGTCGCGCAGCGGCACGAAGATCAGGTCGCGCTTGGCGGCTTCCGTCGCCTTGCGGATGGCCTCAGGCACTTCCCGCGCCTTGCCGTGACCGAAGCCGACGCGGCCCTTCAGATCGCCGACGACGACGAGAGCAGCGAAGCCGAAACGGCGACCACCCTTCACGACCTTGGCGACACGGTTGATGTGGACGAGCTTGTCGACGAAGCCGTCGTCACGCTCGGTACGGTTATTGCGATCGTCTCTTGGCGCCATGATCCTATCCTTATTCTTTTCCGGAGGCGTCCAGCATTGTCGGCCCGCTCTTCTCGAGCGGTGCCGGGCTTAGAAGTTCAGGCCGCCTTCACGGGCCGATTCGGCAAGCGCCTTGATGCGGCCGTGATAGATGAAGGCACCCCGATCGAAGACGACGTCGGTGACGCCGGCTTCCTTGGCACGCTCGGCGACGAGCTTGCCAACGGCAGCGGCGGCGCCCGTATCGGCGCCGGTCTTCAATTCCTTGCGCAGGCCGGCGTCGAGCGTCGACGCGGCCGCAAGCGTGCGGCCTTCGACGTCGTCGATGACCTGGGCATAGATGTTCTTGGAAGAGCGATGGACCGAGAGACGCGGGCGTCCGTTGGCCACCTTCTTCAGCGAACGACGGACGCGCGAAGCGCGACGCCGCAGATTTTCTTTCTGGGTAGCCATTGGTTCAGCCCTACTTCTTCTTGCCTTCCTTGCGGACGATCACTTCGCCCGCGTACTTCACGCCCTTGCCCTTGTAAGGCTCGGGCCCGCGATAGTCGCGGATCTCGGCGGCAACCTGACCGACACGCTGCTTGTCGATGCCGGAGATGAGAATCTCGGTCGGCTTCGGCACGGTGATCTGGATGCCCTCAGGCACCGGATAGAGCACCTCGTGGCTAAAACCAAGAGCCAGCTGCAGGTTCTTGCCCTGCAGCGAGGCGCGGTAGCCGACGCCGTTGATCTCGAGCTTCTTTTCGAAGCCCTTCTCGACACCCGCGAGGATGTTGGCGATCATGGTGCGCGACATGCCCCACTTGGAACGGGCCACCTTGGTCTGGTCGCGCGGATCGACGGCGATGGCGCCGTCTTCCATCTTGACCAGGACCTCGTCGTTGACGACGAACATCAGTTCGCCCTTCGTGCCCTTGGCCGTCACCGTCTGGCCGTCGACCGTCGCGGTCACGCCCTTGGGGATGGAAATGGGCTTCTTACCAATACGAGACATGTTGAAACCTGTTCGTTTCTACGCGTTGAAAGCTGTGCTGCGTCAGACGACGCGGCACAGGATCTCGCCGCCGACATTCTGTTCACGGGCACTGTGGTCGGCCATCACGCCCTTGGGCGTCGACAGGACCGAGATGCCAAGCCCGTTGGCGATGTGCGGGATCGTCTTGGCCGAGACGTAGACGCGACGGCCAGGCTTCGACACACGCGCGATCTCGCGGATGACGGGACCGCCTTCGTAGTACTTCAGCTCGATCTCGAATTCCGACTTGCCGTTTTCGAACGCCGTCTCCGTGTAGCCACGGATATAGCCTTCGTCCTTCAGCACGTCCAGAACGCGGCCGCGCAGCTTGGAGGCCGGCGTCATCACCGAGGTCTTGTTCCGCATGACGGCGTTGCGGATGCGGGTCAGCATATCGCCGAGGGGATCTGACAAAGACATGGGGTCTACTCCTTACCAGCTCGACTTCACGATGCCGGGAATCTGGCCGTTATTGCCGAGATCCCGGAGCGCGATACGCGACATCTTCAGCTTGCGATAATAGGCGCGCGGGCGCCCGGTGACTTCGCAGCGGTTGCGAAGCCGAACCTTGGAGCCGTTGCGCGGCAGCTCGGCAAGCGCCAGCTGTGCGCGGAAGCGGTCTTCCATGCTGGCGCTCTGGTCCTTGGTGACGACCTTGAGGGCCGCCCGCTTGGCGGCGAACTTGGCCACCAGTTCCTGGCGGTGCTTGTTCTTCTCGATCGAGCTTTTCTTAGCCATATCTTCGTCCTTTGCTCGCGCGCCGTTACTGGCGGAACGGGAAGTTGAACGCCTTCAGCAGCGCCCGGGCTTCGTCGTCGGTCTTCGCCGTCGTACACACGATGATATCCATGCCCCACATCTGATCGACCTTGTCGTAGTCGATCTCGGGGAACACGATGTGTTCCTTGATGCCCATGGCGAAATTGCCATTGCCATCGAAGCTCTTGGGGTTGAGGCCCCGGAAATCGCGGACGCGCGGCAGAGCGATCTGGATCAGGCGATCCAAGAACTCGTACATCTTGTCCTTGCGCAGCGTGACCTTCGCGCCGATCGGCATGTGCTCGCGCACCTTGAAGCCGGCGATCGAGGTCCGAGCCTTAGTGATCACAGGCTTCTGGCCGGCGATCCGGGCGAGGTCCTCGGCAGCGACGGTGGGCTTCTTGGAGTCGGCAGTCGCCTCGCCCACGCCCATGTTGAGAACGATCTTGTCCAGACGCGGGACCATCATCTCGTTGGCGTAGGAGAACTCTTCCTGCAGCGCCTTGCGGATGTCGGCCCGGTAGACCGCCTTGAGCCGCGGAATGTACTGGGTATCAGACATCGATCTGTTCTCCCGAACGCTTTGCGACGCGAACCTTGCGCGCCGATTCGCCCTCGCCGACCACCGCGAAGCCGACGCGGGTCGGCTTGCCGTCCTTCGGGTCAGCGACCGCCAGGTTCGACAGGTGGATAGAGGCTTCCTTGGAAATGATGCCGGCTTCCTGCGTGGCGCTCTGGCGGGTATGGCGCTTGACCATGTTGATCCCGCGCACGACCGCACGGTCGTCCTTCGGCATGACTTTCAGCACTTCGCCGGCACGACCCTTGTCCTTGCCAGCCAGCACGACGACCTTGTCGCCCTTTTTGATCTTTTGCATCGATCCGGTTCCTTACAGCACTTCAGGCGCCAGCGAGATAATCTTCATGTGGTTGCGTCCACGAAGCTCGCGGGGGACCGGTCCGAAGATACGCGTGCCGACCGGCTCTTTCTTGTTGTCGATGAGGACGGCGGCATTCCGGTCGAACCGGATCACCGAACCGTCGGCACGACGGATGTCCTTGGCGGTACGAACCACCACGGCTTTCATCACGTCGCCCTTCTTCACGCGGCCGCGCGGGATCGCCTCTTTGATCGAGACGACGATGATGTCGCCGACCGAGGCATACTTCCGCTTCGAGCCGCCGAGCACTTTGATGCACATGACACGACGAGCGCCGGAATTGTCGGCCACGTCGAGGTTTGTTTGCATCTGAATCATGTCAGGCCGCCTTCAAACGCTATGAGCTCGCTCCCCGGCTATGGCCAGGGAAATCACGGGCTCAATTCAAAAACAGGAGCGCCACACCGCAGTGCGACGCTCGGGGTCCGAAAACGCGGAAAGACCGCGTCACTCGGGAAATATCAGGCCGAGGCTTCGTCGCGCAGGACGATCCAGGTCTTGTCCTTCGAGATTGGCCGGGTCTCCTCGATGGAAACCTGGTCGCCGACCTTGCAAAGGTTGTTCTCGTCATGCGCCTTGTACTTCTTCGAGCGCCGCACCGTCTTCTTGAACAGGGGGTGCGTGAAGCGACGCTCGACGAGGACGACGACGGTCTTCTCATTCTTGTCGGAGACCACTGTCCCCTGCAAAACGCGTTTGGGCATAGTGTTCTACCTCAGGACTTTGTCTCGGCCGCCTGCTGGCGGGCGATGGTTTTGATCCGCGCGATGTCGCGACGCACCTGGCGAACACGCGAGGTGTTCTCGATCTGGCCGGTGGCGCCCTGGAAGCGCAGATTGAACTGCTCTTTCTTCAGCTTGCCCAGAGCGTCGGTCAGCTCGTCGGAAGTCTTGGTCTTCAACTCGGAGGCTTTCATGTCACCTCTCCCTATTCAGCAATGCGCTGGACGAAGCGCGTCCGGATCGGCAGCTTCGCAGCGCCGAGACGCATGGCCTCGCGGGCCAGCTCTTCGGATACACCGTCGATCTCGAACATGATACGGCCAGGATGAACCCGGGCCGCCCAATATTCGACGGAACCCTTGCCCTTGCCCATGCGCACTTCGGTCGGCTTGGCCGTGACCGGCACGTCCGGGAAGATCCGGATCCAGACCCGACCCTGGCGCTTCATCTGACGTGTGATGGCGCGGCGGGCGGCCTCGATCTGGCGCGCGGTGACCCGCTCCGGCTCCACGGCCTTCAGGCCGTAGGTGCCGTAGTCGAGATTCGTGCCGCTCTTGGCGGCGCCGTGAATCCGTCCCTTGAACGTCTTCCGGTATTTCGTGCGCTTTGGTTGCAGCATCTATTCTACTCCGAAACCCTTATGATCAGGCGTGTTCGCGACGACGGTTACCGCCGCCCGACTGATCGCCCTCGATCGCGCGGCGCTCGGAGGCCATCGGATCGTGTTCGAGGATCTCGCCCTTGAAGATCCAGACCTTGACGCCGCAGACGCCGTAGGCCGTGTGTGCCTCGGCCGTACCGTAATCGATGTCCGCGCGCAATGTGTGCAACGGAACGCGTCCCTCGCGGTACCATTCCATGCGCGCGATTTCCGCGCCGCCGAGACGGCCACCGCAGTTGATGCGGATGCCCTCGGCGCCGAGGCGCATCGCCGACTGGACGGCGCGCTTCATGGCGCGACGGAAGGCGACGCGGCGCTCGAGCTGCTGGGCGATCGACTGCGCGACGAGCGTCGCGTCGGTCTCAGGCTTGCGCACCTCGACGATGTTGATGTGCGTCTCGGCCTTCGTCATCGTGCCGAGCTTCTTGCGAAGCTTCTCGATGTCGGCGCCCTTCTTGCCGATGACGATGCCCGGACGCGCCGAGTGGATCGTGATGCGGCACTTCTTATGCGGACGCTCGATGACGATCTTGGAGACCGCCGCCTGCTTGAGCTCTTCCATCAGGTACTTGCGGATCGCAAGGTCCTCATGCAGCAGCACGCCGTATTCGCCGGTGTTCGCATACCAGCGCGAATCCCAGGTCTGGTTGATCCCGAGCCGGAAACCGGTCGGATTGATTTTCTGACCCATCAGGCAGCCTCCTCGATTTCAGCCACTTCGCGCACGACGATCGTCAGATGCGAGAAAGGCTTCTCAACCCGGCTGGCCCGACCGCGGCCACGAGCGTGAAAACGCTTCATGGTGATCGACTTGCCGACATAGGCCTCGACGACAACAAGCGCGTCGACGTCGAGATCGTGATTGTTCTCGGCATTGGCGATGGCGCTCTGCAGCGTCTTCAGCACGGTTTCCGAGATGCGCTTGCGCGAGAAGGTCAGGTCGGCGAGTGCCGTCTGGACCTTCTTGCCGCGGATCATCGCGGCGACGAGGTTGAGCTTCTGCGGGCTGACACGGATGGTCCGGGCGACAGCGCGCGCCTCGGTATCCTTCAGCTGGCGTTCCAGCTTTGGCTTGCCCATCGTTACTTCCTCTTCGACTTCTTGTCGGCGCCGTGCCCGTAATAGGTGCGGGTCGGGGAGAACTCACCGAACTTGTGGCCGATCATGTCCTCGTTGACATTGACCGGGATGTGCTTGCTGCCGTTGTAGACACCGAAGGTGAGACCGACGAACTGCGGCAGGATCGTGGAGCGACGGCTCCAGATCTTGATCACCTCGTTGCGGCCGCCTTCGCGCACCTTGTCGGCTTTCTTGAGAAGGTAACCATCGACGAACGGACCCTTCCAGACGGAACGTGCCATGAAGAAACCCTCTTACTTCTTGCGCTGGTGACGCGAGCGCATGATGAACTGGTCGGTCGCCTTGTTCTGGCGGGTCCGCTTGCCCTTGGTCGGCTGACCCCATGGCGACACCGGATGACGACCGCCGGAGGTGCGGCCTTCGCCGCCGCCGTGCGGGTGATCGACCGGGTTCATGGCGACGCCGCGAACATGCGGACGCTTGCCGAGCCAGACGTTACGACCGGCCTTGCCGAGATTGATGTTGCCGTGATCGGCGTTCGACACCGCGCCGACCGTCGCAAAGCACATGCCCGACACCAGGCGCTGTTCGCCCGAGTTGAGGCGCAGGATCGCCATGCCGGCATCGCGGCCGACGAGCTGAGCGTAGGTGCCGGCGGAGCGGGCGATCTGGCCACCCTTCTCCGGCTTCATCTCGACGTTGTGCACGATCGTGCCGACCGGCATGGACGACAGCGGCATCGCGTTGCCCGGCTTAATGTCGACGCCCGACAGACCCGACACGACCTTGTCGCCGGCGGCGATGCGCTGGGGCGCGAGGATGTAGGCCAGGTGGCCGTCCTCGTACTTGATCAGCGCGATGAACGCGGTGCGGTTCGGATCGTATTCAAGCCGCTCGACCGTCCCGACCATGTCGAGCTTGCGGCGCTTGAAGTCGATGATGCGGTACGAGCGCTTGTGTCCGCCGCCCTGGTAGCGGGCGGTGATGCGGCCGGTATTGTTGCGTCCGCCCTTCTGCGACAGGCCTTCGGTCAAAATCTTGACCGGCTTGCCCTTCCACAGTCCCGAACGGTCGACGAGGACGAGCTGGCGTGTGCTCGGCGTCACCGGATTGTAATTTTTCAATGCCATGACTTAAATCCCAAGCTCGCCTTCAGAGGCCCGTCGACACGTCGATCGACTGGCCTTCGGCCAGCGTTACGATGGCCTTCTTCTGGTCGCTCTGATGACCGATGCGGCCCCGGAAGCGCTTCGTCTTACCCTTGCGGATCAGCGTGTTCACCGCGGTGACCTTGACGCCGAAGAGATACTCGACGGCCGCCTTGATCTGCGGCTTGGTCGCCGTCTTCGGAACGTTGAAGACGACCTGGCTGAACTCCGACACCATGGTCGACTTTTCCGTGATCACCGGGCTGGTGATGACGTCGTAATGGCGAAGGTCGCTCATTTGAACCGCTCCTCCAGAGCTTCGACCGCAGCCTTGGACAGAACCAGGGTATGCCGGCGGAGAATGTCGTAGACGTTGATGCCCTGGATCGGCAGCACGTCGATGTTCGGAATGTTGCGGGCCGAGCGCGAGAAGTTCACGTCGAGGACCGAACCGCCGATGAACAGTGCGTTGGCGAGGCCCAGACCCTCGAAGGTCGAAACCATGTTCTTGGTCTTGGCGTCCGTCGCCGTCAGGTCGTCGATGACGACGATCGAGCCGGTGCGCGCCTTGGCCGAGAGGGCGTGGCGCAGCGCGAGCTGGCGGACCTTCTTCGGCAGGTCATGGGCGTGGCTGCGCGACTTCGGGCCGTGGGCCTGGCCACCGCCGCGGAACTGCGGCGCACGCGCCGAGCCGTGACGGGCACGACCGGTGCCCTTCTGCTTGTAGAGCTTGGCGCCGGTGCGGGCGATCTCGGCGCGGCCGAGGGTCGAGTGCGTACCCTGCTGGCGCTTGGCCAGCTGCCAGCGAACCATCCGCTGCAGGATGTCCTCGCGCGGCATCAGGCCGAAGATCTCGTCGGCCAGCGTCACCGTGCCGGCATCCTTGCCGTCGAGAGACTTGATCGTGATGTCCATTATTCCGCTCCCTCGGAGGCTGCCGCGGTCTCGTTACCGCCGTTTGCAGACGCGCGAAGGCCAGCAGGCTTCGGAGCCGATTCCGGCAGCGCCATCTTCACGGCGTCGCGGATGAGGATCCAGCCGCCCTTGGAGCCGGGAACGGCGCCGCGGATGAGGATCAGGCCCTTGTCGGCGTCCGTGCGGACGACTTCGAGGTTCTGGGTCGTCACGCGGGTCGCACCCATGTGGCCGGCCATCTTCTTGCCCTTGAACACCTTGCCCGGGTCCTGCCGCTGGCCGGTCGAACCGTGCGCGCGGTGGGAGACCGAGTTACCATGGGTCGCGCGGCCACCACCGAAGTTGTGGCGCTTCATCGAACCCTGGAAGCCCTTACCGACCGACGTGCCCGTCACATCGACCTTCTGGCCGGGGACGAAATGCTCGGCGGTGAGCTCGGCGCCCAGCTCGATCATGTTGTCTTCCGAGACGCGGAACTCGACGAGCCGCTTCTTCGGCTCGACCGAGACCTGCGCGAAAACCCCGCGCATGGCTTTGGACGTCCTGTTGACCTTGGCGAGCCCGGCGCCGAGCTGCACGGCGGTGTAGCCGTGCTTGTCCTCGGTCCGCTGAGCCACGACCTGGCAGTTCTCGATCTTGAGAACGGTGACCGGAACATGTTCGCCGGCGTCGTTATAGACGCGGGTCATGCCGACCTTCTGTGCAATCACACCTGAACGCATGCGCGTTATCCTTCCCGTGCTCTGATCAGAGCTTGATCTCGACATCGACGCCAGCGGCGAGGTCGAGCTTCATGAGAGCATCCACGGTCTGGGGCGTGGGGTCGACGATGTCGAGCAGACGCTTGTGGGTGCGCATTTCGAACTGCTCGCGCGACTTCTTGTCGATGTGGGGCGAGCGGTTCACGGTAAACTTCTCGATGCGCGTCGGCAGCGGGATCGGTCCGCGCACGTTGGCGCCGGTACGCTTCGCCGTCGAGACGATCTCGCGGGTCGACGCATCGAGAACCCGGTGATCGAACGCCTTCAGGCGGATGCGGATATTCTGGCCGTTCATTGGAATTCATCCTCTCGTCGGCGAACTGCCGGTTCGCCGGCAACTGTCCGAGCGCTTGTCAGTCTTCAGCCAATTCAAACGGAACGCTGCACGGCAGCGAACCAACCGCCCGTTTCCGGGCAGGGCCGCCCGCCCCTGTCAAAGGGACGGGCCGGCCCAAACTCAGTCGTCCTACTCGAGGATCGACGACACGATGCCGGCGCCGACGGTGCGGCCGCCTTCGCGGATGGCGAAGCGCAGCTTGTCTTCCATCGCGATCGGCACGATCAGCTTGACGTCCATGGTGACGTTGTCGCCGGGCATGACCATCTCGGTGCCCTCGGGCAGCGTCACGACGCCGGTCACATCCGTCGTGCGGAAGTAGAACTGCGGCCGGTAGTTGGTGAAGAACGGCGTGTGACGACCACCCTCTTCCTTCGTCAGGATGTAGGCCTCGGCCATGAAGCGCGTGTGCGGCTTCACCGTGCCGGGCTTGCACAGCACCTGGCCGCGCTCGACGCCCTCGCGGTCGACGCCGCGAACGAGTGCGCCGATGTTGTCGCCGGCCTGGCCCTGGTCGAGCAGCTTGCGGAACATCTCGACGCCGGTGACCGTCGTCTTCTTGGTGTCGCGGATGCCGACGATCTCGACTTCCTCGCCGACCTTGACGATGCCGCGCTCGACGCGGCCGGTGACGACCGTGCCGCGGCCCGAGATCGAGAACACGTCTTCGATCGGCATCAGGAAGGGCATGTTGATCGGACGCTCGGGCGTCGGGATGTATTCGTCGACGGCGGCCATCAGGGCGCGCACGGCGTCTTCGCCGATGACCTTGTTCGAGTCTTCCAGAGCGGCGAGCGCCGAACCCTTGACGATCGGGATGTCGTCGCCCGGATATTCGTACATCGACAGGAGCTCGCGAACCTCGAGCTCGACGAGCTCCAGGAGCTCCTCGTCGTCGACCTGGTCGACCTTGTTCAGGAACACCACGATCGCGGGAACGCCGACCTGACGGGCGAGCAGGATGTGCTCGCGGGTCTGCGGCATCGGGCCGTCGGCCGCCGAGCAGACCAGGATCGCGCCGTCCATCTGGGCGGCACCGGTGATCATGTTCTTGACGTAGTCGGCGTGGCCCGGGCAGTCGACGTGGGCGTAGTGGCGGTTCGGCGTCTCATACTCGACGTGCGCCGTCGAGATCGTGATGCCGCGCGCCTTCTCTTCCGGCGCCGCATCGATCTGGTCGTAGCGCTTGTACTCGCCGAAGTACTTCGTGATCGCCGCCGTCAGGCTCGTCTTGCCGTGGTCGACGTGACCGATCGTGCCGATGTTCACATGCGGCTTGTTGCGCTCGAATTTGCTCTTGGCCATGTTGCCACTCCATTGTCTTGTTCGGACCGCGAACGGCCCTGTTCGGTGATCGCCTCGCGGTTAACGCGTCAGGCGAATTTCTTCTGAATCTCTTCGGCGACCTGGTTCGGAACCTGCTCGTAGTGGTCGAAGGACATCGTGTACTGGGCCCGTCCCTGCGACATCGAACGCAGCGTGTTGACGTAGCCGAACATGTTGGCCAGCGGCACCATGGCGTTCACCACGGTTGCGATGCCGCGGGTCTCGGTGCCCTGGATCTGACCACGACGCGAGTTCAGATCGCCGATGACGTCACCAACGTAATCCTCGGGGGTCACGACCTCGACCTTCATCACCGGCTCGAGCAGCTTCGGCGACGCCTTGGCGATGGCTTCACGGAAGCCGGCGCGGGAGGCGATTTCGAAGGCCAGGACCGAGGAGTCGACGTCATGGTAGGCGCCGTCGAGGAGCTCGGCCTTGATGTCGACCATCGGGAAGCCAGCGAGCGGGCCGGAGGTCATCACCGAAGCGATACCCTTCTGGACGCCCGGCACGTATTCCTTCGGAACCGAACCACCGACAACCTTGGACTCGAACACGTAACCCGTGCCCGGCTCGCCCGGCTCGATGTGGATCTTGATCCGCGCGAACTGGCCGGTACCACCGGTCTGCTTCTTATGCGTGTAGTCGACATCCGCACCGCGGGTAATCGTCTCGCGATAGGCGACCTGCGGGGCGCCGATGTTGGCTTCGACCTTGTACTCGCGGCGCATGCGGTCGACGAGAATGTCGAGGTGCAGCTCGCCCATGCCGGCGATGATCGTCTGGCCCGACTCTTCGTCGGTCTTGACGCGGAAGGACGGATCCTCGGCGGCCAGGCGGTTGAGCGCGAGGCCCATCTTTTCCTGGTCGCCCTTGGTCTTCGGCTCGATCGCGATCTCGATGACCGGCTCGGGGAACTCCATGCGCTCCAGGATGACCGGCTTCAGCGGGTCGCAGAGCGTGTCGCCCGTGGTGACGTCCTTGAGGCCGGCCAGAGCGACGATGTCGCCGGCGAAGGCCTCTTCGATGTCTTCCCGCGAGTTGGAATGCATCTGCAGCATCCGGCCGAGACGTTCCTTCTTGTCCTTGACCGTATTCTGCAGCGCCGTCCCCTTGGAGACCTTGCCCGAATAGATGCGGCAGAAGGTGAGCGAACCGACGAAGGGGTCGTTCATGATCTTGAAGGCCAGCATCGACAGCGGCTCGTCGTCCGAAGCGCGACGCTCGATCTCGGCGTCGTTCTTCGGGTCGATGCCCTTGATCGCCGGCACGTCGATCGGCGACGGCAGGTATTCCACGACGCCGTCGAGCAGGGGCTGGACGCCCTTGTTCTTGAAGGCCGAGCCGCAGAAGATCGGCGTAAACCAGACGTCGCAGGTGCCCTTGCGGATCAGCGCGCGCAGCTTGGTGTTGTCGGGCATGACGCCCTCGAGATAATCTTCCATCGCCTTCTCGTCGACTTCGACGGCGGTCTCGATGAGAAGCTCGCGGTATTCATTGGCCTTATCGACCATGTCGGCCGGGATCTCGACGACATCCCACTTGGCGCCGAGCGACTCGTCGCGCCAGATCAGGGCGTTCATCTCGATCAGGTCGACGACGCCCTTGAACTCGGTCTCGGCGCCGATCGGCAGCTGGACGACGATCGGACGGGCGCCGAGGCGCGTCTTGACCATGTCGACGCAGCGGTAAAAGTCCGCGCCGGTCTTGTCCATCTTGTTGACGAACATCATCCGCGGCACGTGGTACTTGTCGGCCTGGCGCCAGACGGTCTCGGTCTGCGGCTCTACGCCGGCATTGGCGTCGAGCAGCGCGATCGCGCCGTCGAGAACGCGCAGCGAGCGTTCGACTTCAATGGTGAAGTCGACGTGGCCGGGAGTGTCGATGATGTTGAAGCGGCGCATGGTGCCGTCGCGACCGGCCCAGTAGGTGGTCGTGGCAGCGGAGGTGATCGTGATGCCACGCTCCTGCTCCTGCTCCATCCAGTCCATCGTCGCCGCGCCGTCGTGCACTTCGCCGATTTTGTGGGACTTGCCGGTGTAGTAGAGAATCCGCTCGGTCGTCGTGGTCTTGCCGGCGTCGATGTGCGCCATGATCCCGAAGTTGCGGTAGTCCTCGATCTTATATTCGCGGGCCATATGGCTTCGCCTTTCAATAAACTTCGGGGGTTACCAGCGGTAGTGCGAGAAGGCGCGGTTCGCTTCCGCCATGCGGTGCGTGTCTTCGCGCTTCTTGACGGCCGTACCGCGGTTGTTCGCCGCATCCATCAGCTCGCCGGAAAGACGGTCGACCATGGTGGTCTCGTTCCGGTTGCGGGCGGCGGTGATCAGCCAGCGGATCGCCAGGGCCTGACGACGCTCCGGACGAACGTCGACCGGGACCTGGTAGGTCGCACCGCCGACGCGCCGCGAACGGACTTCGACATGCGGCGCAATGTTCTCAAGCGCCTGGTGGAAGATCGTGAGAGCCTCCTGGCGGCTCTTGTCCTTGACGACGTCAAACGCGCCATAGACGATCCGCTCGGCGATCGACTTCTTACCGTCGTACATGACGGCGTTCATGAACTTGGTGACGACGAGATCGCCGAACTTCGGGTCCGGGTTGATTTCGCGCTTTTCGGCACTGTGACGACGGGACATCTATAGGTCTCTCAATCTCTGGCAGTCGGCTCTGGCTTCAGGAACCGTTGAGCGTCTTACTTCGGACGCTTGGCGCCGTACTTCGAACGCCGCTGCTTGCGGTCCTTGACACCCTGGGTGTCGAGCACGCCGCGGATGATGTGGTAGCGAACGCCGGGAAGATCCTTCACGCGACCGCCGCGGATCATGACCACGGAGTGCTCCTGAAGGTTATGGCCCTCGCCCGGGATGTACCCGATGACTTCGAAACCGTTCACGAGGCGAACCTTGGCGACCTTACGCAGAGCCGAGTTCGGCTTCTTCGGGGTCGTCGTGTAGACGCGCGTGCAAACGCCGCGCTTCTGCGGGTTGGCTTCAAGGGCCGGAACCGTATTGCGCTCGGCAGGGCGAACGCGCGGGTTGCGGATCAGCTGGTTGATGGTCGGCATTCCAACCTTACCTCTTCTTTCAAATTCCGGTTCGCCACGAACGGCAAGGCCGGCATCACGGGTCAGACCCATCATGCACGTATCCAGGCATCGATCCGCATGTGTTGCGGACTGCCTGGAAAAATGCAGAGGACCGGAATTTCCGGTCATGCGGCCAGCGATTTGTCGTCTCGTTGAACGGGGCCTTGTTTGAAGCGCTTTTCCCGGACGCGGCGTCCTGGGGAAGATTCGGCTTCACATCGGCTCTGTTGGCCGGTGTTTAACGATTCTGCCCCTGCCCGTCAAGTGACGTGACGCAATGCTTTTGCTTGCGGCGCCGGCGGCTGGGTCAAAACGTTAAGACCGCGTGAAGGTGCTGGACCCCCGTGACTCTTCGTCACCTGCAAGCATAGCACCGCCGTTGGCAAGCGCACTGCAGCCCGGGCGCCCTGGGCCCTTAACGCGAAAGGCCGCCCCTCAGGACGGCCTTCCACTTGCTCAGTGACGACGCGGATTTCTCCGCCGAACGAGGGCCTATTCGGCCGCGTTCGTCATGTCCGTCAGCATGCGGTCGGCGCCCGCCGCATTCGACGTCGAGCGACGGTCCTCGATGATGAGGTCGTCGCGGGCCGTCGCGATGCGACGCACCTGGGTCATCATGCCACCGGTACCGGCCGGGATGAGGCGGCCGACGATGACGTTCTCCTTCAGACCCTGCAGCGTATCGGTCTTGCCGGCAACCGCCGCCTCGGTGAGGACGCGGGTGGTTTCCTGGAAAGAAGCCGCCGAGATGAAGGACGGCGTCTGCAGCGAGGCCTTGGTGATGCCGAGCAGGACCGGGTTGCCGGAAGCCGGGCGCTTGCCCTCCTCCTCCAGCCGCTCGTTGAGTTCGGCGAGCTCGATCCGGTCGACATGGTCGCCCGGAATGTAGCCGGAATCGCCGGATTCGACGATCTCGACCTTCTGCAGCATCTGCCGGACGATGACCTCGATATGCTTGTCGTTGATGAGCACGCCCTGCAGCCGGTAGACCTCCTGGATCTCGTTGACGAGGTAGCTCGCGAGAGCCTCCACGCCGCGGATGGCCAGGATGTCGTGCGGTGCCGGATTGCCGTCGAGAATGTAGTCGCCCTTCTCGATGACGTCGCCTTCCTGGAGATGGAAAGGCTTGCCCTTCGGGATCAGGTACTCGACCGCCTCGACGCCGTCCTCATGCGGCTCGATGATGATCCGGCGCTTGTTCTTGTAGTCGCGGCCGAACTTCACCGTGCCGTCGATCTCCGCGATGACCGCGTTGTCCTTCGGCTTGCGGGCCTCGAACAGTTCGGCGACGCGCGGCAGACCACCCGTGATGTCCTTGGTCTTGGCGCTTTCCATCGGAATACGCGACAGCACGTCGCCGGCGCGGACCTTGGAACCCGGCTCGACCGACAGAATGGCGTCGACCGACAGGAAGTACCGGGCATCCGTGCCACGGGCGAGCTTCTGCACTTCGCCCGCCTCGTTGCGGATGATCATCGCCGGCTTCAGGTCCTGACCGCGCGGGCTTGCCCGCCAGTCGATGACCGCCCGCTTGGTGATGCCGGTCGCCTCGTCCGCCTGCTCGGAGACGGAGACGCCCTCGACCAGATCCTCGAACTCGACGATGCCGTCGATTTCGGTGAGGACCGGACGGGTGTAGGGGTCCCACTCCGCGATACGCTGGCCACGACGAACCTGGTCGCCGTCGTCGACGAAGACGCGGCTGCCGTAGGTGACGCGGTGCGAGGCGCGTTCCTTGCCGGCGGGGTCGAGGATGAGGATGGCCATGTTGCGGCCCATCGCCACCAGACGCCCGTCGGAGTTCCGAACCACGTTGCGGTTGCGGATCTGCACCGTGCCTTCGTAGGACGCTTCGAGGAATGACGAGTCGACCACCTGCGCCGTGCCGCCCATGTGGAACGTGCGCATGGTGAGCTGGGTGCCCGGCTCGCCGATCGACTGCGCGGCGATGACGCCGACGGCCTCGCCCATGTTGACGGGCGTGCCGCGGGCGAGATCGCGCCCGTAGCAGATGGCGCAGATGCCGGTCCGGATCTCGCAGGTGAGCGCCGAACGGATCTTCACCGACTGGATCGACGCCTTCTCGATGATCTCGACATCCGGCTCCTCGATAGTGACGCCACCCTTGACGATGACCTCCCCGGTGAGAGGATGCACGATGTCCTCGAGTGCCGTACGGCCCAGGATGCGCTGGCCGATCGAGGCCACCACCTGGCCGGCATCGACGATGGGCTGCATCGTTAGGCCCTTCTCGGTGCCGCAATCGGTCTGCGTGATGATGCAGTCCTGCGCCACGTCGACGAGACGACGCGTCAGATAGCCCGAGTTCGCCGTCTTCAACGCGGTGTCCGCGAGACCCTTACGGGCGCCGTGGGTCGAGTTGAAGTATTCGAGAACCGTCAGGCCCTCCTTGAAGTTCGAGATGATCGGCGTCTCGATGATCTCGCCCGAAGGCTTGGTCATCAGGCCGCGCATCGCCGCGAGCTGCCGCATCTGCGTCGGCGAGCCACGCGCACCGGAGTGCGACATCATGTAGATCGAGTTCATCGGCTTCTGACGGCCGTCCTCGTTGAACTCGATCGCCTTGATGCGGATCATCATCTCTTCGGCGATCTTGTCCGTGCACTTGGCCCAGGCATCGACCACCTTGTTGTACTTCTCGCCCTGAGTGATCAGGCCGTCATTGTACTGCTGCTCGAATTCCTTCGCGAGCGTCTGCGTCTCGGCGATCATCCGCGGCTTGGTTTCCGGGATGAGCATGTCGTCCTTGCCGAACGAGATGCCGGCCATGCAGGCGTGCTTGAAGCCGAGCTGCATGATCTTGTCGCAGAAGATCACCGTGTCCTTCTGGCCGCAGTGACGGTAGACCTGATCGATCATCCGCGAGATGTTCTTCTTCGTCATCAGCTCGTTGCAGATGTCGAAGGGCACCATGTGGTTCTTCGGCAGGAGCTGACCGATGAGCATGCGGCCCGGCGTCGTCTCGTAGATCTTCGAGACCGGCTTGCCTTCGGCGTCGACGGTCTTGAAGCGGCCACGGATCTTCGACGCCAGCGTCACCGTCTTGGTGAACACGGCCTGCTCGAGCTCGCCGATGTCGGAGAAGGCCATGCCCTGCCCCGGCTCGTTCTCGTTCATGATCGACAGATAATAGAGACCCAGCACCATGTCCTGCGACGGCACGATGATCGGCTGGCCGTTCGCGGGATGCAGGATGTTGTTGGTCGACATCATCAGGACGCGGGCTTCGAGCTGCGCCTCGATCGACAGCGGCACGTGCACCGCCATCTGGTCACCGTCGAAGTCGGCGTTGAAGGCCGTGCAGACGAGCGGATGCAGCTGGATCGCCTTGCCTTCGATCAGCACCGGCTCGAAAGCCTGGATGCCGAGGCGATGCAGGGTCGGCGCGCGGTTCAAGAGAACCGGATGCTCGCGGATCACCTCGTCGAGGATATCCCAGACTTCCGGACGCTCCTTCTCGACGAGCTTCTTGGCCTGCTTCACCGTGGAGGAGAAGCCCTTGGCGTCGAGGCGCGCATAGATAAACGGCTTGAACAGCTCGAGCGCCATCTTCTTCGGCAGGCCGCACTGGTGCAGCTTCAGCTCGGGCCCGGTCACGATGACCGAGCGGCCGGAATAGTCGACGCGCTTGCCGAGCAGGTTCTGGCGGAAGCGGCCCTGCTTGCCCTTCAGCATGTCGGACAGCGACTTCAGCGGACGCTTGTTGGCGCCGGTGATGACGCGGCCGCGACGGCCGTTGTCGAACAAAGCGTCGACGGCTTCCTGCAGCATCCGCTTCTCGTTACGGATGATGATGCCGGGGGCGCGCAGCTCGATCAGCCGCTTCAGGCGGTTATTGCGGTTGATGACGCGGCGGTAGAGGTCGTTGAGATCGGACGTGGCAAAGCGGCCGCCGTCCAGCGGGACGAGCGGGCGAAGGTCCGGCGGGATCACCGGCACGATGCGCATGATCATCCACTCCGGCTTGTTGCCGGATTCGATGAAGTTCTCGACGATCTTCAGACGCTTCATCAGCTTCTTGGTCTTCAGCTCCGAGGTGGTCTCGGCCAGATCCGTGCGCAGGTCGCCCGCGATCGTCTCGAGATCCATCGTCGCCAGAAGTTCCTGGATCGCCTCGGCGCCGATCAGCGCGGTGAAGCTATCCTCGCCATACTCGTCGACGGCGAGCATGTAGTCCTCTTCCGACAGGAGCTGGTGCTCCTTCAGCGCGGTGAGGCCCGGCTCGGTGACGATGTAGTTCTCGAAGTAGAGGACCCGCTCGATGTCCTTCAGAGTCATGTCGAGCAGCGTGCCGATGCGGCTCGGCAGCGACTTCAGGAACCAGATATGGGCGACCGGGGCGGCCAACTCGATATGGCCCATGCGCTCGCGCCGCACGCGCGAGAGGGTGACCTCGACGCCGCACTTCTCGCAGATGATGCCCTTGTACTTCATGCGCTTGTACTTGCCGCACAGGCACTCGTAGTCCTTGATCGGCCCGAAGATCCGGGCGCAGAACAGGCCGTCGCGCTCCGGCTTGAAGGTCCGGTAGTTGATGGTTTCCGGCTTTTTGATTTCGCCGAAGGACCAGGACAGGATCTTCTCGGGGCTGGCCAGCGAGATGCGGATCGAGTCGAAAGTCTGCGCCTGCACCTGAGGATTGAAAAGGTTCATAACCTCTTGGTTCATGGGGCTCTCCTCATGGGGCATGATAGCCCCGATTGCGCCGGACGAGGCCGGCGACCAGAAATTCCGAACGGACGAACCGACGCCTCAAACGAGGCGTCGACAAGGCCGCGGCGCAAGCCGCGGCCAGATAACGTGTCGCGGCCTATTCGGCAGCGTTCGGCAGAGCCGGCTGCACCGGCGCGTCGATCGAGTTGGCCAGGTCGACATCGAGGCCGAGCGAGCGCATTTCCTTGACGAGAACGTTGAAGCTCTCGGGGATGCCCGACTCGAACGCATCGTCGCCGCGCACGATCGACTCGTAGACCTTGGTGCGTCCGGCGACGTCGTCGGACTTGACCGTCAGCATCTCCTGCAGCGTGTACGCCGCGCCATAGGCCTCGAGCGCCCAGACCTCCATCTCGCCAAAGCGCTGTCCGCCGAACTGCGCCTTGCCGCCGAGCGGCTGCTGGGTGACCAGCGAGTACGGGCCGATCGACCGGGCGTGGATCTTGTCGTCCACCAGATGGTGCAGCTTCAGCATGTAGATGTAGCCGACCGTCACCTGACGATCGAAGGACTCGCCGGTACGACCGTCGTACAGCGTGACCTGGCCCGATCCCTTGAGCCCCGCCTTCTCCAGCATCTCGACGATGTCGGCCTCGACCGCGCCGTCGAAGACGGGCGTGGCGATGGAAACGCCGCGCTTCATCTGCTTGGCGAGGGTCAGGACGGACTCGTCGTCGTAGTCCTTGACCTTCTCGTTGCGGTCGTTGTCGCCGAGGAGCGACGCGATCTCGTCGCGCAGCGGCTTCACGTCGAGCGACTTCTGGTAGGCCTCCAGCATGTCGCCGATCTTCCGGCCCATGCCGGCGCAAGCCCAGCCCAGATGCGTCTCGAGGATCTGTCCGACGTTCATCCGGCTCGGCACGCCGAGCGGGTTGAGCACGATGTCGACATGCGTGCCGTCCTCGTTGAACGGCATGTCCTCGACGGCCAGGATGCGCGAGACCACGCCCTTGTTGCCGTGGCGTCCGGCCATCTTGTCGCCGGGCTGAATCTTGCGCTTGACGGCGACGAAGACCTTGACCTGCTTCATGACGCCGGGCGGCAGTTCGTCGCCGCGCTGCACCTTTTCGACCTTGTCCATGAAGCGCCCTTCGAGGGTCTTCTTGGACTCGTCGTACTGGCCGCGCAGCGCCTCGAGCTCGCCCTGCAGACGCTCGTCCTCGACGGCGAACATCCACCACTGCGACCGCGGGAATTCGCGCATCAGGTCGGGATTGACCGTCGCGCCCTTCTTGAAGCCCTTAGGACCGGCAAGCGCCACCTGGCCGTCGAGCATGTCGATCAGACGGCCGTAGACGTTACGGTCGAGGATCGCCTGCTCGTCGTCGCGATCCTTGGCGAGACGCTCGATCTCCTCGCGCTCGATCGCCATGGCGCGTTCGTCCTTCTCGACGCCGTGACGGTTGAACACGCGGACCTCGACGACGGTGCCGTAGGTGCCGGGGGGCATGCGGTTGGACGTGTCGCGCACGTCCGAGGCCTTCTCGCCGAAGATGGCGCGCAGGAGCTTCTCTTCCGGCGTCATCGGGCTTTCGCCCTTCGGCGTGATCTTGCCGACAAGGATGTCGCCCGGCGCCACTTCCGCGCCGATGTAGACGATGCCGGCTTCGTCGAGGTTCTTCAGCGCTTCTTCCGAGACGTTCGGAATGTCGCGGGTGATTTCCTCAGGCCCGAGCTTGGTATCGCGCGCCATGACCTCGAACTCCTCGATGTGGATCGAGGTGAAGACGTCGTCGGCGACGATGCGCTCGGAGAGGAGGATCGAATCCTCGTAGTTGTAGCCGTTCCACGGCATGAACGCGACGAGCACGTTGCGGCCGAGGGCGAGATCGCCGAGATCGGTGGACGGGCCGTCCGCGATGATGTCGCCCTTCTGCACCCGGTCACCCACGGAAACCAGCGGACGCTGGTTGATGCAGGTGTTCTGGTTCGAGCGCTGGAACTTCATCAGGCGGTAGATGTCGACGCCGGTCTTGCCCATTTCCAGGTCTTCGGTGGCGCGAATGACGATACGCGTCGCGTCGACCTGGTCGACGACGCCGGTCCGCCTGGCACCGATGGCGGCGCCGGAGTCACGGGCGACGATCGGCTCCATGCCGGTGCCGACGAACGGCGCTTCGGCCCGCACCAGCGGCACGGCCTGACGCTGCATGTTCGAGCCCATGAGGGCTCGGTTGGCGTCGTCGTTCTCGAGGAACGGGATCAACGCCGCGGCGACCGAGACCAGCTGCTTCGGCGAGACGTCCATGAGATCGACGTTGTCGCGCGGCGTCATGAAGACGTCGCCCGAGTGACGGCACACGACGAACTCGCTCTCGAAGGTCATCTCAGGGGTGATGACGGCGTTGGCCTGCGCGACGTGGTGCTTGGCCTCTTCCATCGCCGAGAGATAGACGACGTCGTGGGTGATCTTGCCGTCGATGACCTTCCGGTACGGGCTCTCGATGAAGCCGTACTTGTTGACGCGAGCAAACGTCGCCAACGAGTTGATAAGGCCGATGTTCGGGCCTTCCGGGGTCTCGATCGGGCAGATCCGGCCGTAATGGGTCGGATGCACGTCGCGGACTTCGAAGCCGGCGCGCTCGCGCGTCAGGCCACCGGGTCCGAGCGCCGAAAGACGACGCTTGTGGGTGATTTCCGACAGCGGATTGGTCTGATCCATGAACTGCGAGAGCTGCGAGGAGCCGAAGAACTCGCGCACGGCGGCAGCCGCGGGCTTGGCGTTGATCAGATCCTGCGGCATGACCGTGTCGATCTCGACCGAGGACATGCGCTCCTTGATGGCGCGCTCCATGCGGAGCAGGCCGACCCGGTACTGGTTTTCCATCAGCTCGCCGACCGAACGCACCCGGCGGTTGCCGAGGTTGTCGATGTCGTCGATCTCGCCCTTGCCGTCGCGCAGGTTCACCAGCGTCTTGACGACGGCGAGGATGTCCTCCTTGCGCAGCACGCGCACGGTGTCCTCGGCATTGACGTCGAGACGCATGTTCATCTTCACGCGGCCGACGGCCGAGAGGTCGTAGCGCTCCGAGTCGAAGAACAGCGAGTTGAACATGGCTTCAGCCGTGTCCATGGTCGGCGGCTCGCCCGGACGCATGACGCGGTAGATGTCGAACAGCGCGTCCTGGCGGCTCTCGTTCTTGTCGATGGCGAGCGAGGAGCGGATGTAGGCGCCGACGGTCACGTGATCGATGTCGAGGACCTCGATCGTCTCGTGGCCGGCGTCGATCAAGACCTTCAGCGTCTTCTCGTCGATCTCGTCACCGGCCTCGAGATAGACCTCGCCCGTCTGGTAGTTGACGATGTCCTTGGCGAGGTAGTTGCCCCAGAGGTCTTCCTCGGTGGCGCGCAGGGCGACGACGCCCTTTTCCTTCATCTGCCGCGCCTGGCGCGCCGTGACCTTCTGGCCGGCCTCGACCAGCACTTCGCCGGAATCGGCGTCGATGAGGTCCGTGACCGCCTTCTGGCCGCGGACGCGCTCGACGGAGAACGGAATCCGCCAGCCATCGGGTCCCTTCTGGAACTCGACGATGTTGTAGAAGGTCGACAGGATCTCCTCGCCGTCCATGCCGAGCGCCATCAGGAGCGAGGTCACGGGAATCTTGCGGCGGCGATCGATGCGCGCGAAGACCACGTCCTTGGCGTCGAACTCGATGTCGAGCCAGGAGCCGCGATACGGGATGACGCGGGCAGCGAACAGCAGCTTGCCCGAGGAATGGCTCTTGCCCTTGTCGTGGTCGAAGAACACGCCCGGCGAGCGGTGCATCTGCGAGACGATGACGCGCTCGGTGCCGTTGACGATGAAGGTGCCGTTCGACGTCATCAGGGGCATGTCGCCCATGTAGACGTCCTGCTCCTTGATGTCCTTGATCGACTTCGCCTGGGTGTCCGGGTCGATGTCGAACACGATGAGGCGCAGCGTCACCTTCAGCGGCGCGGCGAACGTCATGTCGCGCTGGCGGCACTCGTCGACGTCGAACTTCGGCGCCTCGAACTCGTACTTGACGAATTCGAGCATCGACTGGCCCGAGAAGTCGGAAATCGGGAAGACGGATTTGAAGACGGCCTGCAGGCCCTCGTCGCCGCGCCCGCCTTCCGGCTCCTTGACCATGAGGAACTGATCGTAGGAGGCCTTCTGGACCTCGATCAGGTTAGGCATTTCGGCAACCTCGGGGATGGACCCGAAGAACTTGCGCACCCGCCTGCGACCGCTGAACGTCGTCGTCTGAGACATTGTCGCTCCTTCATTTCGACTACGCCCCGTCGCCTGCCGGCCGGGGCTGAAACACCACTGTCCCCCTCTGGCGAGAGGGAGCCCTGAGCAAAATTTCCCGCGATCGGGACTGCCAGGGCATCGACTTCGTTCGGAGCCGCCCTCTCTTGAGTGAGAGAACCGCTAGCCCGGGTCTCCGGGCGACCGCTGACGGTCGCCGGGAGACCCGCGCACGGGCATGAGATGCCCGCCCCTGCCCGCGCCGCCACTGCAGCGCGGTAGAACTCCCATGCAAGAACGTCTCGCTTCAGGAGCACGGAAAGCGGAACGGCAATATGCCGTCCCGCCTGTTAGTTCTCGTGCGCAAACGCGGGGGAAACCCGCGATTACTTGATTTCGACCGTCGCACCAGCCTTCTCGAGCTGGTCCTTGATCTTGGCGGATTCGTCCTTGTTGACGCCTTCCTTGACCGGCTTCGGCGCGCCGTCGACGAGGTCCTTGGCTTCCTTCAGGCCGAGGCCCGTGATCGCGCGGACTTCCTTGATGACGTTGATCTTCTGGGCGCCAGCGGCAACCAGAATGACGTCGAACTCGGTCTTCTCTTCAACCGCTTCGGCAACCGCACCACCGCCCGAGGCAGCAGCAGCGACCGGCGCGGCGGCGGAGACGCCCCACTTTTCTTCCAGCATCTTCGACAGTTCAGCCGCCTCGAGGACGGTCAGGGTCGACAGGTCTTCAACGATCTTGGCCAGATCAGCCATGGGATATTCCTTTCAGGTTCGAACAAATGATGCAGCGAGGAACCAACCTCAGGCCGCCTCGTCCTTCTTGGCATAAGCTGCGAACACGCGTGCCAGCTGAGCTGCCGGCGCGGCGACGACGCCTGCGATGCGGGTTGCCGGGGTCTGAATCATACCCACCAGCTTGCCACGCAGTTCGTCGAGCGATGGCAGCGAGGCAAGAGCCCTGACGCCATCCGCATCGAGTGTGGTCTTTCCCATCGAGCCGCCGAGGATGACGAGCTTGTCGTTCCCCTTGGCGTAGTCGTTGGCGACCTTCGGTGCCGCGATCGGATCGCTTGAGTAAGCGATCAGTGTCTGGCCTTCGAAAAGTCCAGCGATCGGTTCGGCATCCGTGCCTTGAAGAGCGATCTTGGCAAGACGGTTCTTCGCGACTTTGACGGTGGCTCCCGATGCGCGCATCTTTGAACGAAGATCGTTCATCTGCGCGACCGTGAGACCGACATAGCGAGCCACCACGACAGCACCCGAGGCCTTGAAGGTCTCGTGGAGTTCCGTGACGAACTCGAGCTTTTCCGCTCTTTCCATGCCTCTCTCCAGTTAAGCGACCGTTCGACGTGAACAGTCACCGGTTGCCTTTTGCCACCCGGACCACCCGGGCGACGCTCGAGGATCCTGTCCCCTTGGCTGATCGCGCTCTCCTCAGGGATCGCGCGGGTGACACAAGGCATTCGGAGGTTCGAACCAAAAGACCGGGCTTATCGCCCGGGAAAATCGGAACATTCCCCGTCTACTACAGGCTTTCGTCGATTAAGACCGTTCGGCACGAGGCCGTCAGGTCGCCTGCAGTCTTGGACAGGTCGGGGAGCCGAGGCTCCCCCTGCACCGGGACCAAAATCCCGGGACGCAGTTTGGGCGACGGGCCTTGGCCCGCCACCGCAATTCTGATGCCGGCAGATGCCAGCGAAAGCCTTAGGAGGCCTGGATGCTCGACAGTTCGACCTTGACGCCCGGTCCCATGGTCGAGGTGACCGAGATGCGCTGCAGGTAGTTGCCCTTGGCGCCCGACGGCTTGGCCTTCTGGACGGCATCGGCGAAGGCGCGGATGTTCTCGGCCAGAGCGTCGAGCTCGAACGAGACCTTGCCGACGCCGGCATGCACGATGCCGGCCTTCTCGACGCGGAACTCGACGGCACCGCCCTTGGATGCCTTGACGGCGGCGGCGACGTCGGGCGTGACCGTGCCGACACGCGGGTTCGGCATCAGGCCGCGGGGGCCGAGAACCTTGCCGAGGCGGCCGACGAGGCCCATCATATCCGGGGTCGCGATGGCACGATCGAAGTCGATGTTGCCGGCCTGGACCTGCTCGACGAGATCTTCCGCGCCGACGATGTCGGCGCCGGCGGCACGGGCTTCTTCAGCCTTGTCGCCGCGCGCGAAGACCGCGACGCGCACGGTGCGGCCGGTGCCGTTCGGCAGGTTGACGACGCCGCGGACCATCTGGTCGGCGTGGCGGGGATCGACGCCGAGGTTCATCGCGATCTCGATGGTCTCGTCGAACTTGGCGGTGGCCCGCTCTTTCAGCATCTTCAGCGCCTCGGAGAGGCCGTAGAGCTTCTCGCGGTCGATTCCGGTGCGTGCGTTGGCGATACGCTTGCCAGCTTTTGCCATGGTCTCAGCCCACCACTTCCAGGCCCATGGAACGGGCCGAACCTTCGATCATCAGCATGGCCGAGTCGATGTCGTTTGCGTTGAGGTCCTTGAGCTTGGCGGTCGCGATCTCGCGAACCTGCTCGCGCGTCACCGAGCCGGCATTGACCTTGCCGGGCTCCTTGGAGCCGGCTGTCAGGCCGGCGGCCTTCTTCAGGAAGAAGCTGACCGGGGCCGTCTTCATCACGAAGGTGAAGGACTTGTCGACGTAGTAGGTGATCACGACGGGGACGGGCGAACCCTTCTCCATTTCCTGCGTCTGGGCGTTGAACGCCTTGCAGAATTCCATGATGTTGATGCCGCGCTGACCCAGCGCCGGTCCGATCGGCGGGGACGGCGTCGCGGACGCCGCCTTGACCTGGAGCTTCAGCTGGCCTGCAATTTTTTTAGCCATACGTTTCTGCCTTTGTCGTTGCGCCCTTCGCTCTCGTCGGGGACGGAGCGGAAGCGGCGGGTCGCCTGGGCGACGCTATCGCAGTTGCGCGGTGCGGCTCGTTCCGGCGGCTAAACCGGCCCTGCCTCCCGCACGCTTTGTGGAGAACGCCCGCCTGCGCGGACACCGCGCGCTGCCAGGCAGCCCACGGTGCTCGTCTCCTTCGATCAGACCTTTTCGACCTGACTGAATTCCAGATCGACCGGCGTCGCACGCCCGAAGATCGACACTTCCACCTTGAGGCGGGCGCGTTCCTGATCGACTTCCTGCACCGTTCCGTTGAACGAGGCGAAAGGACCGTCCGAGACGCGGACCTGCTCGCCGATGTCGAACGAGATGGTCGTCTTGGGACGCTCGACGCCCTCCTGAACCTGCATCAGGATCTGATTGGCCTCGTTCTCGGAGATCGCCACCGGCCGATTGTCGGGACCGAGGAACCCGGTCACCTTCGGCGTGTTCTTGATCATCGAGAAGACCTCGTCGGTCAACTCGGCCTTGACCAGGACGTAGCCGGGGAAAAACTTCCGCTCCGCGTCCACCTTGCGGCCACGCCTGACCTCGACGACCTTCTCCGTCGGCACCAGGATCTTTTCGAACTTGTCGGACAGACCCTTCTGCCGGGCTTGTTCCTCGATCGATTCAGCCACCTTCTTCTCAAAATTCGAGTAGGCCTGAACGATGTACCAGCGAGCCGTCATGAAATTTCAATGTCTCCGAATGTCAGAAGCTCGCGCCTTGGATCAGGCTCATCGCATAGCCGAAAGCAAGGTCGGCCAGGAAGAAGAAAACGGAGGCAAACGCCACCATCACCAGCACCATGATCGTCGAAATCACCGTCTCACGCCGTGAGGGCCAGGTGACCTTGGCAGTCTCCGCCTTGACCTGCTGCAGGAAGGCGAAAGGGCTGGTCTTGGAAGCCATACAACGCTCACAACCATAGGCGCGTAGAAGCTGACCATCAGCCTCTCGCGCCACTGTTTCAGATATTGGGCTCTACATATCCGCCCGCCAACCGATTCACAAGCCCTGGAGAAGGTCAAATGTTAATCTTGGCTGGGTCGGCTTTTGTCCGCACCGATCACGGCGGAGACAAAATCTCGACACCGGTGGCCACGCCATCACCCCATTTGGGGATCGTCAGATCCCGATGCTGGGTTTGCCTGGCAGGGGCAGCCGGGCTCGAACCGACGACCTGCGGTTTTGGAGACCGCCGCTCTACCAACTGAGCTATGCCCCTTCGCTTTGGCAAGACACCGCATAATCAAAGCCGGAGGAATTGGCAAGCGACAATCAGGCCCGCGATCGGTTCACCGGCGCGCAGCCCCTTCTCCCGCGCCAACTTTGGAGTCGGCTAGTTTTTGCTTGCGCGTCTTCGGCTTCAGCCGCCGGAAGGCGCGTCGCAGCATGCGTTGCCAGCGGGTGGCCGAGAGAAGACCGTCGATGACGGTGTCGGCTTCGTCCAGCCGGGCAGCCAGGATGTCGGAAGCCACGAGGACGATGTCGCGGGCCTCGACCTCGGGAAAACGGTCGGCGATGCGGGCCAGATTTCCGGCCGGGGCAGCCTCGCCGACGGTGTTGATCCGGCCTGCCTGCACCAGGAGTCGCTGCACGATCTGCTCGAAGATCCAGTCATGGATGCGAAAGAGCTTTCGGTCTTCGCCGCGCTGCCCGGAAAATCCCGCCAGCGTGACCCGGCCGGGGAGTCGGCGTTCCGCCAGCCAGACGGCGAGGGCAAATCCGCTGCTGGGCAGACGGCCCTCAGGATAGAAGCCGACGAAATGGTGCGACAGGTCGAGAAATCCGACGCTGCGGCTGCCAAACTCGCCCGCCGCGCTGAAGCGCTCGCGGTCCGCCGCTTTCAGGTTCAAAATCCCGGCAAACCCGGGAGCCTGGAAATAGCCGGCAACCGTCTCGACCTCGCGCCGGTAGACGATGTTCGCCCCGGCTTCGCTGCTGCGCGCGACCAGCAGCGCCGCGCCACCGAACGGGGCGGAAAGCACCTTGTAGACCTTGTTGAAGAAGACGAAGAGCGCGTCCGGGCCGAACTGCTCGACCAGCGCCGCCATGTCGACCTTGTCGCTGTTGGCGACCAGCACGATGTCGCGGTAGCGGCCGAAGAAGGCGGCCCAGCCCTCGGCGTCCGCCGGCAGCGAGACGCCCTCCTGCCCTTTTCCGGCGTCAGACACGCCTGCGTCTCCCGCGGCCGTGGCCGGCCCTTGGCTCACGCCTCGCCGCGCTGTTGCACGTGCAGCGTCCGCTCGCGCATGGCGAACCACTCGTCGGCATAGTCGTCGTTGCGATACTCGTCGAAATACGGACCGCCATCGGTGAAATGGATGTTCTTGGCTTCCGGGTCGTGGTCGTATTCGTTGACCAGCCAGTTCCAGCTCGCCGGCACTTCGCCGATCAGATTGTCGTCGCCGAGCCACTTGAACTGGTGAAGCTCCAGCCCGGTGGCGGTGTTGACGTAGTCGGTGGTCAGCGCCCGGCATTTGGCGTTGTTGAACAGGACGAAGCTCGACCAGTTCTTCTTCTCGTACTTCGTCTGCGTCTGACCGAGGAATTTCGTCTCGACCTTCGGCTGGTAGTCGTGCTTGACGCACATCACCGCGTAGCGATCGTCGCGCAGCGCCCAGAGCTCGGCGATGTCCGCGCGCATCAGCATGTCGCAGTCCATGAACAGGCTCCAGCCCTGGAAGTCGCTGAGAGCCGGAACCAGGAAACGGGAGAAGGAAAATTCCGTCGTTTGTAAAGGGTTGCGCTCGCGCGTGAATGTCTTTTCGAGGTGCGGCAGCACGATCGGTGTGAACGATACCGGCATCGTGGCGTGCTCGATGACGCTCTGGGCCAGCACGTGGTACGCGACGACCTCTTTGGAGTCGAAGCCGATGAAGACGCGGGCGGTATCGATGGTCAAGGTGGCATCTCCCATGCACGATCGGCGCTGGACCGTTTCCGCATCTGCTCCGCCGGCGGGTGCAGGGGATGCGGACCGGTTGACAAGACGCCGACAAGACAGTGCTTCCGGCGGACGGCTGACTCATTAGGGCAATTGGGAAATGGCCTCAAGCCGGTTTATCAGCTAGCACGACGAGGTCCCGCCCCGGGCAAGAGGGCCCGGTCGGCAGGCGGGAACGGGTGGAGAACCGCAATTGATGGAAGAAGTCTTGACGGCCCGGCCGGAGATCATTGCGCAAAAGCGCCACTCGACCTGGCAGAAATTCCGGATCTGGCGCCGGACGCAAAGCGCCCTGCGCAGCGAACGGTTCGGCAGCGACGCCTTTGCGACCTTCGAGGCCGGCGTGACCGGCTCCTACCCCGGCTCCACCGGCGGCGTCATCCTCGCGGCCTGCGACGATCTCTACTACTGGCGTTTTGCGATCACACTGCTGCTGTCGATCGAGGACCAGGGCGAGCGCCAGCAGGTGCATCTGCATCTCTGCCGACCCAGCGCCGCGACCCTCCGGCACATCGGCGGGCTGCCGGCACTTTTGACCCATGTCCAGTTGACCTGGACGGTGGACGACTGCCGCCTCGCCGAGGGCCTGCGCTATCGAACAGTCTACCTCGCTTCCGCGCGCTTTCTGATCGCCGCCGCCGTGATGCGTGAGGCGAAGGTGCCGGTCTTGTGCATCGACGTGGATGCCATCGCGGTCAAGCCGATCTGGCCGGCCTACGCCGCCGCACAGGCCAGGGGCGATGCGGTTCTGATCCAGCGCCCGACCGAGAGCAGCGTCAGCCGCCGTCTGCGCGCCGGTGCCGTCGGCTTCAACCCGACGCCGGCGGGCCGCCGCTACGTCTCCGCAGTGGGACGAGCGATCGCCGCGATCTTTGCCATCCGGCCCCTGTATCACCTGGACCAGATCGTCCTCTTCTATCTGATGCGCACGATGAAGCACCGGCGGGAGTTGCAGGTCGCGGACATGCCCGACCCGCTGTCGGATTTCGACTTCTCCGGGGAGGCGGTGATCTGGATGGCCAAGGGCTGGGCGGTGAAAAACTCCGACCAGTACGGAGATGCCAAGCGCGCGGTCGACGCGCGCTATCCGCAGGTGCCGCAGGTGCCGCAGGTGCCGGACATGCCGGGCGTCCCGGCCGGTCTGGCGGGAAATGGCTGACCCCTTGCCCTCCGCCGACCCTGCCCGCCTTGTCCGTTCCAGATCCGCATGCCAGAAGCCACCGCCGGTGTTCGTCGGCGCCCTTGTTCCTTACGAAGTGACGCCGCCCATGCCTGAGAACAGCCACCCCGGCTCAGCGACCGGCTCGGTCGAGGCCGCAGACGACCGGGATGCCGGCCCATTCGCCCGGGACCGCTTCGTTGGCCGCCAGGGTCGGTTTCTCGACCGTCTCGGCATTCGCGATCGCCCTTGGCTCGTCTTCGGTTCGGCGCCCGATCCGACGGTGCCCGAGACGCTCCGGCGCGGCTTCGCCCGGATCGACATCAACAACGCCGGTCGCTCGGCCGCCGCCATGGGCCTCGGACGCGCCGACCTCACCATCCGCGCCAAGAAGAAATCCTGGACGGAGCATCCGCATCTCGACACGCGGGGCCTCCTGTGGATCCACACGGCTCCCGAGATCTTTCTGCGCCTGCTGGTCACGCCGAAACCACACGATCACATCGGCCGGATCGCGGCGCTGCGCCGGCGCGACCGGGAAGCGATGGTGACGCATGTCAGCGGCTCCTCCGTCGAGGCGATCGGCGACCTCGGCAAGGTGACCAATGGCGTCGCGGCGATCTGCTACGGCCTGCTGCTGGGGGTGCCGCAGATCGTGGTGGCGGGCATCTCGCTCTCCAAGGTCGGCCATTCCTACGACGACCTGGGCCGTGTCCGCCGCCAGACGGACGAGGACAGCTTCATCCTCGATCGTTTGCGCGACCATCCGCGGCTGTTCACGACCGAGACCGACCTCGCCCGCGACAGCGGTCTTGCCCTGTGGACGCCGGATCGGCAGCTTCCCGCTCGCTGAGCCGACAGCCTGCCGCCTGTACGCGATCGATGATGTTTGCCCCGGCGCCGCGCGTCCGCCAAGCGAGCGAGCTCGTCACGGCGAGCCTTCCCTGCCTCGGTCGAAAACAGCGCGAGGCCGAGGCCAAAAAAAAGCGGGCCCTTGCGGACCCGCTCTTCGGTTCTTTCTGACGAGCAGCGACTACTCGAGGATCGACGACACGATGCCGGCGCCGACGGTGCGGCCGCCTTCGCGGATGGCGAAGCGCAGCTTGTCTTCCATCGCGATCGGCACGATCAGCTTGACGTCCATGGTGACGTTGTCGCCGGGCATGACCATCTCGGTGCCCTCGGGCAGCGTGACGACGCCGGTCACATCCGTCGTGCGGAAGTAGAACTGCGGCCGGTAGTTGGTGAAGAACGGCGTGTGACGGCCACCCTCTTCCTTCGTCAGGATGTAGGCCTCGGCCATGAAGCGCGTGTGCGGCTTCACGGTGCCCGGCTTGCACAGCACCTGGCCGCGCTCGACGCCCTCGCGGTCGACGCCGCGAACGAGTGCGCCGATGTTGTCGCCGGCCTGGCCCTGGTCGAGCAGCTTGCGGAACATCTCGACGCCGGTGACCGTCGTCTTCTTGGTGTCGCGGATGCCGACGATCTCGACTTCCTCGCCGACCTTGACGATGCCGCGCTCGACGCGGCCGGTGACGACCGTGCCGCGGCCCGAGATCGAGAACACGTCTTCGATCGGCATCAGGAAGGGCATGTTGATCGGACGCTCGGGCGTCGGGATGTACTCGTCGACGGCGGCCATCAGGGCGCGCACGGCGTCTTCGCCGATGACCTTGTTCGAGTCCTCCAGAGCGGCCAGGGCCGAACCCTTGACGATCGGGATGTCGTCGCCCGGATATTCGTACATCGACAGGAGCTCGCGAACTTCGAGCTCGACGAGCTCCAGGAGCTCCTCGTCGTCGACCTGGTCGACCTTGTTCAGGAACACCACGATCGCGGGAACGCCGACCTGACGGGCGAGCAGGATGTGCTCGCGGGTCTGCGGCATCGGGCCGTCGGCCGCCGAGCAGACCAGGATCGCGCCGTCCATCTGGGCGGCACCGGTGATCATGTTCTTGACGTAGTCGGCATGGCCCGGGCAGTCGACGTGGGCGTAGTGGCGGTTAGGCGTCTCATACTCGACGTGCGCCGTCGAGATCGTGATGCCGCGCGCCTTCTCTTCCGGCGCCGCATCGATCTGGTCGTAGCGCTTGTACTCGCCGAAGTACTTCGTGATCGCCGCCGTCAGGCTCGTCTTGCCGTGGTCGACGTGACCGATCGTGCCGATGTTCACATGCGGCTTGTTGCGCTCGAATTTGCTCTTGGCCATTCCGGGTACCCTTGAAGAACATTTGCGAATGAGGCCGCGACATAGAGACTTGGCCGGAGAAACACAAGCGCCCGCGACAAATCACGCGGGTTCCTGGCCAACTATCGCGTCAGGGGGTGAGTGGCTGGAGCGGGTAGCGGGAATCGAACCCGCATATTCAGCTTGGAAGGCTGCTGCTCTACCACTGAGCTATACCCGCATGCCAGGTCCGGCAGAGTGGTGCCGGCATTCAGATCCGGCGGGCAGCCGGCAGGTTATGGTGGAGGGAGTTGGATTTGAACCAACGTAGGCGAACCAACGGATTTACAGTCCGTCCCCTTTAACCACTCGGGCATCCCTCCATAACCGCCACCGAAAGACAAGAGCTCTCGGCGCCGATGGGAGACGAAGAAACCACCGAAGCGGCTTCGTCTTCCGGGCGGCGTTATGCAGAGCCTTCCCGGCCCTGTCAATCGTTGCCGCGGCAGAAGGTGCAGATGGTGCGCGAATAAGATTGAGCCGAGGGTCCGGTATCGCTAGACAGGCTCATGAGCAAAGATTCCAAGAGCCACACCCCCAAAGACAGCCACTTCGCCACGCTGCGCCGCAGTTTTCGCGATGCCAAGGCGGGCGGCAAGCCGGAGACGGGAGCGCACCCCGCCTCCGCCTCGCGGCCGTCCCATCCCGGTCGGCCAGGGCCGGAAGACCGGGTGAGGCTCTACGGGCTGCACACTGTGGCGGCCGCGCTGAAGAACCCCGATCGCCGGCTGCACCGCCTGCTCGTCACCCGCAACGCGCTGCAGCGGCTGGAGCTCGGCGATACCGATGCGCCCTGCCCGATGGAAATCGTCGAGCCGCGCGCGCTCGACGTCGAGCTCGGCAGCGATGCCGTGCACCAGGGCGTGATGCTGGAGGCGGATCCTCTCGGCGGCCATGCCCTCGCCGAGCTCGGCGATTCGGTCCTGGTGCTCGTGCTCGACCAGGTCACCGATCCGCACAATGTCGGCGCCATCCTGCGCTCGGCCGCCGCTTTCGGCGCTGGTGCCATCGTCACGACGTCGCGCCATTCGCCGCAAGAATCGGGCGTCCTCGCCAAGGCCGCCTCGGGCGCGCTGGAGCTCGTCCCCTATATCCAGGTAGTCAATCTCGCCGACGCGCTCGGCACGCTGAAGAAGCGTGGCTTCCAGACCGTCGGTCTCGACTCCGACGGCGGCGCCGCGCTCGAAACGGCGTTCGCTGGCGAGAAGATCGCGCTCGTCCTCGGCGCCGAGGGCAAGGGCCTCCGGCAGAAGACGCGCGACACCGTTGACGTTTTGGCGCGTCTCGAAGTGCCGGGCGAAATCCGTTCGCTGAACGTCTCCAACGCCGCGGCCGTCGCGCTCTACGCCGCACGCCGCTTTCTCGCCTGACGGTCCGAGGCCGGGTCCAAAACCCCTGGCGAACTTCCGGCGGCCGCAAGGCGGGCGACAGGCCTGCTCGGGCGGTCCGCCTGCGGGCCCCATCGGGAGCGAACGGCGCCGCCGGTGCGCCGCCGCCCGTAATTTCGCCATGCTGGCAGGCTGGGACAGCCTGGCACAGCGGAGAGGCAGAATGCGTTCACACCCAGGATCGGTCAAAGCACTCTTGGCGATCGGTCTGCTGCTCGGGGCCGCCGCCCCTGCCGCGGCGCATCCGCATGTATTTGCCAGCGCCACGATGACGGTCAGCGCGACCCCGGACGGTCACCTTCTCGCCCTTCACAACAGCTGGTGGATGGACGAACTGTTCTCCTCGAGCGTCGTCGTCGACTTCGACGAGAACGCCAACGGCACGCTCGACCCTGACGAACTCGCCGCCGTCGGCAAGCAGGTCGGCTCCTCGATCAAGGAATGGTCCTACTACACCTTCGTGCGCCAGGGTGCCGGCGACATCGCCATGACCGCGCCCCCGGCGCTCGACGTCGCCTACGACGCGAAGCGCGGCCAGCTGAAATTCTCCTTCGCCCTGACCCCGGAGAAACCGGTGCTGCTGACGGGTCAGTCGACCACCTTCTCGAATTTCGACAACACCTACTTCGTCGCCTTCGATTTCGCCGAGACCGGCGCCTTCCTGACGAAGGGGCTGCCGGGAGACTGCAAGACCGGCGAATCGGTACCGACGCCGGACGAGGCGGCGAAATCCTGGATGGCGACGATTTCGGCGCTCGGCACCGACGAGACGGTGCCGGAGGACGGGATCAAGTTCTCCGAGGTGCTGTCGACGAAATTCAGCGTCGACTGCCGGCAGGGCTGAGAATCCCCCGACTCAGGCGGCGCAGGCCATGCAGACGCCCTTGATCTCGATCGTCGTCTTCGACGACTTGAACCGGTTGTCGCGTGCCCAGCCCGTCAGGCGCTCTTCGACCCCTTCATCGGAAAACTCCGACACGCTGCCGCATTTCTCGCAGATGGCGAAGGCCATCATCGAGGAGGCGTGGCAGTGCGGATGGGCGCAGGCGACGAAGGCGTTGAGGCTCTCCAGCCGGTGCACCAGACCGTAGACGAGCAGCTTGTCGAGCGCCCGGTAGACCTGCAACGGCGCCCTCAGGCCGTCATCGCGCAGGGTGTCGAGGATGGTGTAGGCGCTGAGCGGCCCCTCGGCCTTTTCGAGGGCGCCGAGCACGAGGTTCTGGTTCTTCGTCAGCGTGGGCGTCATGGTCATCGTGCCTTCGGCAGGCGGCCGTCGGTGGCCGCGGTCATCTTGAACGGAATGAGGCTGAGGAGAAAGAGGCCGAGCGCAGCGACGACGATCGACGGGCCGGACGGCGTGTCGAACTCCAGCGAGCCGAACAGGCCGCCGACGGCCGACAGCGCGCCGAGAAGGGCCGCCGTCACCGCCATGCGCTCCGGCGTCGCGGCAAAACGCCGGGCGGTCGCCGCGGGAATGATCAGCATCGCGGTGATCAGGAGGATGCCGACGATCTTCATCGCAATGGCGATGACCAGCGCCATCAGCAGCATGAACACCAGCCGCGAGCGCTCGGGCCGCATGCCCTCGGCCTCGGCGATCTCCGGGCTGACCGTCGCCGCCAGGAGGGGCCGCCACAGGAAGGCCAGCACGCCGAGAACCAGCGCGCCGCCGGCGTAGATGGCGACGAGATCGGTTTTCGACACTGCCAGGATGTCGCCGAAGAGAAAGCCCATCAGGTCGATCCTGACCCAGGTCATGAAGGCGACGAGGACGAGGCCGAGCGCCAGCGTCGCATGCGACAGGATGCCGAGCAGGGCGTCGGTCGACAGCGTCCCCTTGCGCTGTAGGACGATCAGCGACAGCGACACCACGGCCGCCACGACGAAGACGCCGATCATCATGTCGATGTCGAGGACGAGCGACAGGGCGATGCCGAGCAGCGCCGAATGCGCCATGGTGTCGCCGAAATAGGCCATCTTGCGCCAGACGACGAAACAGCCGAGCGGTCCGGTCGTCAGCGCCAGGCCGATGCCGGCGAGCACGGCGCGGACGAAAAAATCATCCAGCATGGACGTGGCTCCCGGCAGTTGCGGCCGCGCGCGGCTCCAGGAGAGTCGAAGCGGACTCGCCCGGCGTCACGCTCCCCGCCGGCTCGTGCGCGTGGCCGCTATGGTCGTGCGCGTTGCCGTGGTGATCGTGATGGCCGTCGCCGGCATGGCAATGGTCGGTCAGCGTCCCGTCGGCATGCTCCACGCGCCCGTCCGGCAGATGCGTGTGGTCGTGGTGATGCCGGTAGACCGCGAGCGTCCCGGCCGCCCGCGCGCCGAACAGTTTCAGATATTCCGGGCTGGCCGCGACCTTTTCCGGCGTGCCGCGGCAGCAGACATGGCCGTTGAGGCAGACGACCGTGTCGGTCTGCGCCATCACCACATGCAAATCGTGCGAGATCAGGAGGACACCGCAGCCGGTGCGATCGCGAATCTCGCCGATCAGATCGTAGAGCTGCGTCTCGCCGGTGAAATCGACGCCCTGCACCGGCTCGTCGAGCACGAGGAGGTCGGGCTTGCGGGCGAGCGCCCGGGCGAGCAGGGCCCGCTGGAACTCGCCGCCGGAGAGATGCTGCACCTCGGCCTTCTTGAGATGCGCTATGCCGACGCTGGCAAGTGCCGCATCGATCTCGGCCGCCGCAAGCCGGGCGGTCAGAGACATCAGCCGCTCGACCGTCAGCGGCAGCGTCCAGTCGACCGACAGTTTTTGCGGGACATAGCCGACGGCAAGCGCGTCGCGCCGCGTGGCACGGCCCTCGTCCGGCTTCATCAGGCCGATCGCCATCTTCGCCGTCGTGCTCTTGCCCGAGCCGTTGGGACCGATGAGCGTGACGATCTCGCCCCGCCGCACGCTGAGGTCGACACCCCGCACCAACCAACGTCCGGCACGGCTGATGCCGGCACCCTCGAGTTCGATAAGCAGATCTCTGGTCAACCCGGCCCCTGTCGTCCTGTGCAGCGCAGCCGTCCCGCGCCTTGCCGGCGGCTCAGTCGGGAAATCGACGGGCCAGGCTTGCTCGCCAATATTGTCAACGTTATAGCATGACGCAAGGTCCTGTAATATCGTTACATGTTCAAACGCCGGAGAACCTCGCCATGCGGCTCCTCAACGCCATGCTGATCGCCACCGTCTCCCTCATCGGGCTGTCCGTCCCCGCCTCGGCCGAGCCCCGCGTGGTCGCGTCGATCAAGCCAATCCATTCGCTCGTCGCCGCGGTCATGCAGGGCGTCGGCGAGCCCAGCCTGATCGTCGACGGCGGCGCCTCGCCGCATACCTATGCGATGAAGCCGTCCAACGCCGCGGATCTGGAAGCGGCCGACATCGTCTTCTGGGCCGGCGACGATCTGGAGGCCTTTCTCGTCAAGCCGATCGAGACACTGGGCGCCAAGGCGAAATCGGTGGAACTCGTCGACGCGCCGGGCCTCCTCCACCTCCCCTTGCGAGAAGGCGGCAGCTTCGACGCGCATGAGCACGGTGCCGAAGAGGCCGCTGGATCTCATGAAGCCGAGGCGGCAGCCGGACACGACCACGCCGGGCACGACCATGAAGCGGCGACCGAGCACGAAGGGCACGCGGCCCACGCCGGGCACGGGCACGACGAGATCGACATGCATTTCTGGCTCGACCCGGTGAACGCCAAGGCAATGGTCGCCGTCATCGCCGCGACTCTCTCCGAGGCCGATCCGGCCGACGCCGCGGCCTATGCGGCCAATGCCGCGAAAGTCTCCGCCCGGCTGGATAGCCTGACCGCCTCGACGAAGGCGGCGCTGGCGCCGGTCGCCGGAAAACCCTTCATCGTCTTCCACGATGCCTACCAGTATTTCGAGAACCGTTTCGGCGTCACCGCCGCCGGCTCCATCACGGTCAGCCCCGAATCCATTCCGGGCGTCCAGCGTATCGCCGAGATCCAGGAGAAGGTCCGCAGCCTCGGCGCCACCTGCGTCTTCGCGGAGCCGCAGTTCGAGCCGAAACTCGTCACGGTCGTCACCGAGGGCAGCGAGGCCCGCACGGGCGTGCTGGATCCCGAGGGCGCCGCGTTGGAGGACGGCCCGGAGCTCTATTTCCAGCTGATCGACGGCCTGACGACGGCGCTGACGGACTGCCTGACGCCGCAGGGCTGATGGAGTGAGGGCTGAGGGCCGAGGGAGGTTGTCAGCCCGTGTCTGACGGCTTGAACCCGGCCACTATCACTGATCCTAGTCATCGTCGGGCTTGACCCGACGACCCATGCCGAGGCGCCGAACCATCGTCCCGGACGACAGTCGATCTGACCCCGAGCGGCTACGGAATGCTCGCGGCATAGGTTCTCGGGTCAAGCCCCGAGAATGACTATCTCTCGGGGTGTGCGGACGTCTCGTGCGTTGATGACAAGGCCAGCCCTGTGGGTTTTGCTGCGGCGGCGGATGCTTCTCACGCGGACATCGACACGACTCCCGCCGCTCAGGCTTCCACTTCCACCCGGCCGATCGGCTTGGAGCAGCAGGCGAGGATGTAGCCTTCCTCGACCTCGTCGTCGCGGATGCCGCCATTGTGCACCATGTGCACTTCGCCGGAGATCTTCTTCGTCTTGCAGGTGCCGCAGACGCCGAACTGGCAGGCGCTCGGGATGTTGAGACCGAGGCCCTTGGCGACCTGCAGGATGGTGTCGGTCTCGGTGCAGGCGGCTTCGAGGCCGGACGTGGCGAAGACGACGCGCGCGCCCTTGCCTTCCTCTGGAATGACGTCGTCGATGCCGACCAGACCGAGATCTTCGGCCAGCGGCGCGGCGAAGCTTTCCTCGTGGTAGTGCGTCATGTCGAAAGCGGCGGCGTTCAGGATGTCGCGCACGGCCTGCATGAAGACGGCCGGGCCGCAGCAGAAGATCTCCCGCTCCTGATAGTCGCTGGCGATGAGTTCCAGCATCAGGCTGTTGATGCGGCCCTTGTAGCCCGTCCAGGCATCGAAGGGATCGGCGCGCTCGACGATCCAGGCGAGCTCGATGTCATTCACCCGCGCCGCCATGCGCTCAAGCTCGGCGCGGAAGATGATGTCGGTCGGGCTGCGCGCGCAGTGGATGAACTTGATGTCGGTGTGGCGGGCGTAGTCGTAGAGCCAACGCGTCATCGACATCATCGGCGTGATGCCGGATCCGGCCGAGATGAAGAGATAGCGCTCGGCCGGATGGTTGTGGAAGGTGAAGATGCCGGCCGGGCCATAGGCCTTCAGCCGCACGCCCTCCCGGACATTGTCGAACATCCAGCGGCTGGCGACGCTGCCGGCCTGCGCCTTCACCGTCACCGAAACCGACAGCGGCCGCGACGGGCTGGAGGACAGCGTATAGGTCCGCAGCATCGGCGCGCCGGGGATCGGCAGCTCCAGCGTGATGAATTGGCCGGGATGATAGCGGAACCAGGATTCATCCGGCGTCTGGAACGAGAACGTCATGACATCCGGGGTCTCCGGCAACACCGCGACGCATTCGAGAACCTGGACCTGGTCGTTCCAGGGACGCATCTCGTCGAGATGCTTGTGTCGCGGTGCTGGAGTCATGAGGGATCAGGCAACCTTCAGATGCGGCATGCTCGCACCCCGAAGGCGCGTTTCCATGAAGTTGCAGTACCAGTCGACGAACTGCAACACGCCGCCCTCGTGCACCGGCGAGTAGGGGCCGGGCGTGTAGGCGGGCGAATTGATGCCGAACTGGTTCTCCTCGATGATGCGCCGATCCTGATCGTTGGTGGCGATCCAGACCTTCGTCAGCTCATCGATGGTGTAGTCGACGCCCTCGACGGCATCCTTGTGCACCAGCCACTTCGTCGTCACCTGCGTCTCGTTCGGGCCGAGCGGCAGCACGCGGAAGGACGAGGCGTGGTCGCCGAGGATGTGGTTCCAGGTGGTCGGGTAGTGGAAGAGCAGCATGGTGCCGATCTGCGGCGTCAACACGTTCGGCGACAGCGGCTTCTTCGAAGCGGCCTTGCCGGACATGGTGAAGCTGACGGCATCGCGCAGCAGCGGCATGCGCGCGGCGCGGAACTGGCCGTCGGGCGAGATCTTGAACTGGCTCGGCAGGCCTGCAGCCTCGCAGCGCTGCCAGTGTTCGGCGATCTCCGGCTCCTCCATCGCGTCGACGCCCGTCACACCAGGCGCTTCCGGGAAGGTGCGGCAGAGCTCGGGATGGCTGCCGGCGCAGTGGTAGCACTCCCGGTTGTTCTCCCAGGTGAGCTTCCAGTTGCCCTTCTCGACGATGGTCATCTCGAAGGCGACCTTGGTCTCCGACAGCGTGTGCGGCGCGAAATAGGGCTCGACCATCTCGCGGACGGGCGAGAAGTCCGGCGCGATCTCGGAGAGATTGACGAAGATGTAGCCGCCGACGGTCTCGCAGTGGATCGGCTTCAGGCCGAACTCGGTCGGCTTGAAATCGGCACCCATGTCGCGGGCGAACAGGAGGCGCCCGTCGAGCTCGTAGGTCCACTGGTGATAGGGGCAGACGAGCTTCGCCGCCGTGCCCTTCTCCGCCGAGCAGATGCGCGAACCGCGATGACGGCAGGCATTGTGGAAGGCGCGGACGTTCTTCTGGGCGTCGCGCACGATCAGCACGGGATAGGCGCCGACCTGCGCGGTCATGTAGCTGCCGGGCTTGGGCAGCTCGCAATCGTGGCCCATGAACAACCAGTCGCGATACCAGATCGTCTCGAGATCCAGCTGGTAGTAGTCGGGATCGCTGTAGAACGCCTGCTCCAGGCTGTAGCCGGGTTTACGCCGCTGGAGCTTTGCCAGCATCTCATCGCGAACGTTCATGCCAATCTCCACATCGCCAAAGGGAGTCACACCTGCGCCGGCCTCGCTCCCCGGGGGAGTGAACCCGCCCGATCTGTCGCAAATCGTCATGGACCTGCGACGCTCGGCGGGGATCCGGTCATCCTCGCCCTCCCGGCCGGATCTGGCCTGAAAGACAAGCGGATAACAGCACTGCACCGCTGCGTTCGAGCCGGTAAAAGCGACAGCTTCGTCGCTGTCTACGACATCGCGCGACCGGGCTGCATTTTCCCGACATCGCGGGCAAAATTACGGCGTGAAAGAGAGTGCCAGCCGCTCAGGCGACCTCGGCAAGTCCCAGACGGTGGCGCATGACGGAGGTTTGGCTGGACAGGTCGGCAATCGTGTAGTTGCCGAGGACACCGAGAAAGGCGTCGAGCGCCCTGTGCAGGGCGGCATTCAACGCGCAGCTGTCGATCAGCGGGCAATCGGTAGCACCGGTCTCGAAGCATTCCGCGAGGGCGAAGCTCTCCTCCGTCACCTCGACCACGGCCCGCAAGGTGATCTGCTCGGCGGGCTTGGCCAGACGAATGCCGCCATTGCGGCCCCGGACCGTCTCGACGAGGCCCGCCATGACGAGCGGCTGGAGGATCTTGAAAAGGAACAGCTCGGACAGCGAATACGCGGCGGCGATGTCTCCCACGCGGCTGAGCTTGCCAGGGTTGACCGCGCAATACATCAGCATCCGGATCGCATGGTTCGTCTGACGGGTCAGGCGCATGGTCATCGTTCCCAGGTTCGTGTCGGAAGCCGCCGAAAGGCGACTCCCGCATTCACCTTAGAAGAATTCCAAGTTAAATGAAGCCCTCATTTACGCGGCGCCGCATTTCGTGTGCACCGGGTGTCCGTTCGCCTCAGTCGGCGACCGGCTGAAAGTTCATGGCCACCCCGTTGATGCAATAGCGCAGATGCGTCGGCGGCGGACCGTCGTCGAAGACATGGCCGAGATGGCTGCCGCAGCGCGCGCAATGGCATTCGGTCCGTACCATGCCCAGCGTCCGGTCGACGGTCGTGGCGATCGCGCCCGGAAGCGGATCGTTGAAGCTCGGCCAGCCGGTGCCGCTCTCGAATTTGCGCGTCGAGGTGAAGAGCTCCTGATCGCAGCCGGCACAGGTGAAGGTCCCGTCGCGCTTCTCGTAATTCAGGGCGCAGCTTCCCGGCCGCTCGGTGCCATGGGCCCGCATCACGCGGTACTGCTCCGGCGTCAGCAAAGCGCGCCACTCGGCGTCGGTTCGGGTCACGGGGTAGGTCTGGACGTCCATAAAAGTCTCTCCGCTCGATCGGGCCCGGAAGGCCACTGTTGCCCTGATATGGGACACAAAGGCCGCGGCCGCAAACGGTGGGAAGAGAGCCCGCTGCCGGACCCTCTCCCTCGATCAGGCGGCCAAGGCCCGTCGATCCCGCCGGTCTATCTTACCGGCGCGGTGCACCGGGCGTTCCCTGGTCCGGCTGGCGGGGCCGCAGCCCGTCGGCGCCGCTGACCCTTTCCGCCGGGTCTTCGTCCGAATAGCCGACGGCCTTGCCGACCGAATCTTCCGGTGCGCGCACGCCGCCCTTGGCATCGTGGCCGCCGTCGGTGCGTTCCGTCTCTTGATCCGACATGTCCCGTCCTCCCTTTCATTCCCGCGGCGGGCATCCTCGACCTACCGCCTGATTGCGGCCCGACACCTTGTGTCCGGCCTTGAAATCACAACAGAATTCGGCAGGGAGCGTTCCCCGGGAGGCGATCACGAAGCCGCGGCGGGCGGAGAGAGATCTCGGCGGAGACGGAAAACCCCCGTCGAGGCACCTCCGCCTGCGACGATCTCGAAAGCCTTCGATATCATCACCTTGACAGGTTTTCCGGATCCAGGAGGCGAGCTTCGCTGCGGAAAGCGCCTGGGATGGCCGGGGCTTACCCCTTCGGCGTGCGAGGCATGGAGGACGCCTTATGAGCCATCGTGACGGCGCGCCACGCCTGGTCGGCCGGCCGGCCGAACGGGCCTGTGCCCTTCGGGCGGGCCGGCCACAGGTCGCCTTACCGTGCGGCGCCCTACCCGGCTTCGACTGGCGTCCAGGCGCTTCCCGACTGCGACGACCGGACGGCCGCCTCGATAAAGGCGAGGCCCGCGATGCCGTCGGCGATGGTCGGATAGAGCACCTCCGGCGGCAGGGCCTCACCAGCATCGCAGGCCCGGATCGCCGCGGCAGCCTCGGCGTAGATGGTGGCAAAGCCTTCGAGATAGCCCTCGGGATGCCCGGCCGGAATGCGCGAGACTCGGGCTGCGGAAGGGCCGGCACCGGCGCCGTTGCGCGTCACCAGCCGCTTCTGTTCGCTAAGGGGCGTGTACCAGAGAAGGTTCGGGTTTTCCTGGCTCCATTCCAGCCCGCCCTTCGTGCCATAGACGCGCAGCTTCAGCCCGTTCTCGTTGCCCGGCGCGACCTGGCTGCACCAGAGCGTGCCACGGGCGCCGCCGCGATAACGCAGCATGATGTGGGCGTTATCGTCGAGTCTTCGACCGTCGACGAAGGTGTGGAGATCGGCCGCGAGCTCCTCCGCCTCGAGCCCGCTGACGAAACTGCCGAGGTGAAAGGCATGGGTGCCGATGTCGCCGATCGAGCCGACGGCCCCGGCCTGTGCCGGATCGACGCGCCACCCTGCCTGCTTGGAGCCCGAGTCCTCGGTGCGGCCGGTCAGCCAGTCCTGGACATATTCCGCCTGCACCAGTCGGATCTCACCGAGCACGCCGCCCGCCACCATCTCCCGGGCCTGCCGGATCATCGGATAGCCGGAATAGTTGTGGGTGAGGACAAAAACCTTGCCGCTCGCCTCGATCAGCCGCGCCAGCTCCCGCGCATCGGCGAGCGTGGTGGTCACCGGCTTGTCGCAGATGACGTGCACGCCCCGGGCCAGGAAGGCGCGGGCGACCGGAAAATGCGTGGCGTTGGGGGTAACGATCGCCACGGCCTCGATGCCGTCCGGCCGCGCCGCCTCGCGTTCGGCCATTTCCGCGTAGCTGCCATAGCTGCGCTCGTCGGTGAGCCCAATCTCCCGCGCCGACGCCCTTGCCCGCTCGGGATCGGACGACAGCGCCCCCGCCACCAGCTCGAACCGGTCGTCGATCCGCGCCGCGATGCGGTGCACGCCGCCGATGAAGGCGCCCTGCCCGCCGCCGACCATGCCGAGCCGGATGCGCTTCCCGCCTCGCTCGCTGCGTCCCTCGATGCTCATGTTATTCTCCCCGTCATGCTCCCCGGCGCTCTGGCGGCGCTCATGGGATTTGTTTCCGCCGTAGCCCCGTCAGTCGATGCCCAGCATCCGCCGGTTCGCCGCCTCGTCGGTTCCGCCGGTGGCGAAATCGTCAAAAGCCTTGTCGGTCACCTCGATGATGTGGCTGGCGATGAAGGGCGCGCCCTCGGCGGCGCCCTGCGCCGGCGATTTCAGGCAGCATTCCCATTCCAGCACGGCCCAGGAATCGTAGTCGTATTCGGCGAGCTTCGAGAAGATCCCGGCGAAATCCACCTGCCCGTCGCCGAGCGAACGGAAGCGCCCAGCCCGCTTCACCCAGGGCTGGTAGCCGGAATAGACGCCCTGACGGCCGGTCGGGTTGAACTCGGCGTCCTTGACGTGAAAGGCGCAGATCCGCTCGTGGTAGATGTCGATGAAGTCGAGGTAGTCGAGCTGCTGCAGCACGAAGTGCGAGGGATCATAGTTGATCTGGCAGCGCGGATGGTGGCCGGTCCGCTCGAGGAACATCTCGAAGGTCGCCCCGTCGAACAGGTCCTCGCCGGGATGGATCTCGTAGCCGACGTCGCAGCCGGCTTCGTCGAAGGCGTCGAGGATCGGCGTCCAGCGCCGGGCCAGTTCGTCGAACGCCGTCTCGACGAGGCCGGCCGGCCGCTGCGGCCAGGGATAGAGATAGGGCCAGGCGAGCGCGCCGGAAAAGGTGACGTGGCTCTTGAAGCCGAAATGCGCCGACGCCTTCGCCGCGAGCTTCAGCTGCTCGACCGCCCAGGCCTGCCGCGCCTTGGGATTGCCCCGCACTTCCGGCGCGGCAAAGCCGTCGAAGGCGTCGTCGAAGCCGGGATGGACGGCGACAAGCTGGCCCTGCAGGTGCGTCGACAGATCGGTGATCTCGACGCCGGCCTCGCGGCAGACGCCGGCGATCTCGTCGCAATAGTCCTTCGACGTGCCGGCTTTGCTCAGATCGAAGAGGCGCGCGTCCCAGGTCGGGATCTGCACGCCTTTGTAGCCGAGATCGGCCGCCCAGCCGGCGATCTCCGCCAGGCTGCCGAACGGTGCCGCATCGCCTGCGAACTGGGCGAGAAAGATACCTGGCCCCTTCATCGTCTTCATCATGACCCTCCCGTTTCAATTCGGCGCGGGCCCCGGCCTCCCAACCGGTTCGTTCTCCCCGCGCATCGGGCGGAGCTTAGTCGGGCTCACCGGCAATATGAAGCGCGTCGGCGATTTCTTCTCTGCCTGGGAAGCAAGTGCGTCGCGCGGCTGGCATCCAGGCGGCCCGGCCGGCGCCCCGCACGCTTGCCGCATGGCGGCGGCCAGCGCGCTCCCCCGTGTCCGGCCAGCTTCAGCCGACGAGGCCGGCCATCCCCCGCCGCTTCAGTCTGCCGCGGCGGCCCGAAACGCCTCGGCGGTGAGATAGCTGGCCTGCGTGCCGCGCCGCGTGATCGACAGCGCGGCATAGCGCGCGGCCTGGCCAAGCGCCGCCTCGACGCTGTCGCCACCGGCGTAGAAGTGCGCGAAAGCGCCGATGAAGGCGTCGCCGGCGCCGGTCGTATCGACCGGGTCCACCTTCACCGGGGCCACGGGCCGCACCGCCTCGGCCGTCACCAGCAGCGCGCCGCGACTGCCCATGGTGACGATGACGGTCTTGATGCCCTTGGCGATCAGGCTGCGGGCCGCCGCCTCGACCTCGGCCGCGCCCGACACCGGCATGCCGGACAGGATCGCCAGCTCCGTCTCGTTCGGCACGAGAAAGTCGGCGTCGCGGATTTTCTCGACGTCGAGGTCGGCGGCCGCGGGCGCCGGATTGAGCAGGACCTCGATGCCCCTCGCTCTGCCGAAGGCGATGGCGTGATAGACGGTCTCGGCCGGCACCTCCATCTGCAACAGGATCAGCCGGCAGGTCGACAGCGCCTCGGCCGCCGCGTCGACGTCGGCTGGCGCGAGGTGATCGTTGGCACCCTTGACGATGAGGATGGCGTTTTCGCCCGCATGGTCGACGAAGATCGGCGCGACGCCCGAGGAGACGCCCGCGACGCGCCCGACATGCGCGGTGGAGACGCCATTGGCGCGGAAATTCTGGATCTGCTGGTCGGCGAAGCTGTCGTCCCCGACCTTCGTCACCATGACGACGTCCGAGCCGAGGCGGGCCGCCGCGATCGCCTGGTTGGCGCCCTTGCCGCCATGGCCGATGGCAAAGGAATCGGCCGCCAGCGTTTCCCCGCGACGGGGCATGCGCGCGCCATAGGTGACGAGATCCATCATGTTCGAGCCGATGACGCCGATACGGGGGCCCAAGCGATCACTCCCTTCTTGCGATGAGGGTCCGAGCCAGCCAGGGCAGTCGCCGCAGGGCCGGTTCATCCCCGTCCCCGCGCTATAGGTCGCCGCGCCCGTCCCGTGCAACAGGTCCCGCCGCCCAGAGACCACCCCACGCCGCCCAGCCTCTAAAAATTCGGCTGCACCGTCGATCCGACTATGCTATCGCCTCGCCGAGGCCGGCTTAGCTCAGTTGGTAGAGCACCTGATTTGTAATCAGGGGGTCGCGGGTTCGAGCCCTGCAGCCGGCACCACGCCAAACCTTACGCAGCAAAGCTTTCAGCAGACCTCAGGGTGTCACTCGCCGAGCTGGCATACCGTGACCCCTCTGTGCTCCCTCGAATGCGAGGCTAACTCGAAATCCTGCGCGAGTCGCAGCGTGAAGTCTTCAAAGCTGATCGACCACGACATAGAATCCGATCCGCGCCTCAATCGGAGCGGTCGTGCTGAGCGGTCGTTATGCCGCCAGCATGGCAGCGGCTTGGCCGCCGTCTACCAGGATACACTGACCGGTGATCCAGCGAGCCCGCTCCGAAGCGAGGAACACCACGGCTTCGGCGATGTCCCTTGGTTCGGCAAAGCCGCCAAGGGGGATGCTTCGTCGGGCGGCCTCGTACGCTTGTGGGTCGTTTTTCCGCGTTTCATCCCAGATCCCGCCCGGAAAGTCGGCAGAGCCGGACACGACGCAGTTCACCCGGATGCCGTCTGGAGCGTAGCGCCTCGCGCTGGCGCGGGTGTACTGCTCCAGCGCGGCCTTCGCCGCGCCGTAGGCCTGGCGTTGCGGATGGGCGGTCCGGGAGCCCACGGAGGACATCGTGACGACAGTGCCGTTGCCGCTTCGTTTCAGCATCGGCACGGCAGCTTTGAGGGCGCGGACTACACCCAGGAGATCGACGTTCAGAGCCTCGATCCACGCGTCCTCGTCGTCCGATCGGGTGAAACGCGAAGCGCAGTTGATGAGAACGTCGATCCCGCCCAGATGCGCGTCGGCAGCTTTGACGAAGTCGCATGTCGAGGCGGTATAACCGATGTCGCACTTGCCGACATGAATCTCCGCGCCTTCGGTGCGAAGAAGGTCGCATCTCACCGATTCAAGGATTTCAGTGTCACGCGCTCCGATCGCCAGACGGGCACCGCGTTCCACCAGAATGCGGCTTACCGCGAGCCCGATGCCGCGACTTCCACCGATCACGACGACACGGCGGTTTGAGAATTCCTTCATTGCCTAATCCTTACTGAAAGAGAGGTCGAAATCCTCCCCATCCACTTCGAGACGTCGAAGCGATGTCCCTTGCCGCGGTCTCGGCGATCGGCCGTGAGGGCGCCGGCTTAGCCTTCCGGAGGAACCGCTCTGCCGCTGCAGCTCGAGCCTCATCGAGCACCGGCGGCGAGAGGAAATTAGGTCGGTGCCGCCCGTCCCAGCATCGCCCTTAGCGATGAAAGACGGTCTGGATCGACCTGAGCACAGCCTGCACCCGACCGTCCGAGTGGCCGGCGACATTGGCGCCGTTGGGAGCCGAGACGACGCCTTGCGACAGGTGCAGCGCCAGGTCCTCGGCCAGCGCCGGCCGGTCGGCGAGAAGCCCGGAAAAGGCATTCTGGTCGAGGGCGTAGGCCGTCACCCGGCTCAACGCTTCCAGCGTGCAGGCTTCACCGCTCCCCGTGAGCAATCCCGTCTCGCCGAAGCAGTCACCCGGCGACAGAAAACCGCGTGGCTCGCCGTTGCACTGTCGGGCGACCGTCCCCGCCCGGATCATCATGAGATTCGTCAGCCGTTCACCCTCGCGCACGATGACCTCGCCGCGCTCGAAGCTTCGGGTGACCGCCGAAGCGGCCAGCGCGGCTTTCTCCGCGGTGACGAGACTCCCGAAGATCGGCATGGCGTCGATCAGCTCCAACGGGGTGACCGTCGGCGGATGGACCGTCTCTTCGGTCGGATGGTTGCCGGCGAAGCCGCCGGTCGGCGGCAAGGCCAGGAGAAGGCCGGCGGCCTTGCAATGACGGTAGACGCGATCGAGCACCTCGTTTCGCGCCGCAACCCGCTGCGACGGGCTGCGGACAGCGAATTGCAGCTCGAAGGCCAGAGCCGACGCGTCCAATCCCAGCAGCACCACCACCGGCGCCGGGGTCTGGAGGATCGCATTGCTGCTGGCGAGCGCCGCACGCATCACTTCGACGATGACCGAGGGCATGCGCGTCGGTGCGATGCGAAGCGGCAGCATCATGAAATGCGTCTCGTTCGGCCGGCTGACATTGGTCAGGGCAAGTTTTGCCAGCAAGCTGTTGGGAATCACGACGATGTTGCTGGAACCGGTGCGAAGATGGGTCGAGCGCCAGTTGCTTGCGGCGACTCGGCCCTCGGTGCCGTCGGCGAGCAGGATCCAATCGCCGATGACGTAGGGCCGGCCGACCGTCAGCGCGATGCCCGAGAAGACGTCCCCGAGCGTGCTCTGCAGGGCGAGGCCGAGAAGGATCGCGACCACGCCGGAGGTGGCCACGAGCGTTCCGATCGGCACCCCGAAGACGAAGGCCAGCATGGAGCAGGCCATGCCGAGATAGACGATCCCGACGACCAGATCCTGCAGCAGCCGCGCTTCGCGGGGCCGGCCCTCAAGCACGAGATAGATCCGGACGAGGCCGATCAGCGCCCAGGCCAGATGCAGCCACCACAACAGCTTCGCCGCCTGGAGCGGCAGCGCCTCCGGCCCGCTGCCGCGAAAACCTTCGAAACGCACCGGAGAGAGGTCGTAGCCGACGAGGACGAGGGTCATCGCCGCGAAGAGGACCAGCTGGGCAATCAGGCGGGTCTTGGTACGGCCGACCGGCACGACGTGCCAGAGGACGATGCTGCCGAGGCCGATACCGATGAGCATGTCGATCGGAGAAACTGTCGAGAACATCGCACCGACCTCAGCGGGTCTCCCGATGGAGACGAAAATTCGAGCCGCACCGGCTGTCGCCGGCGCGGCTCGGCTGCTCACTCAGGGCTTAAGCGGGGTGACGAGTTCTTTGTCGGCGGTGTCGAGCACGAAGACCGCGAGCAGTTTTGCCGGCGCCGTCTCGCTGTCGTTCGCACTGACGGCGTGGCGGTCGCCCGGATACTCCGAAAAGCTTTCGCCGGCGCGATAGACGGTGACTGGTCCGTCGTTGACCTGGCTGCGGATCGCACCTTCCAAGACGGTGGCGTAGATGAAGGACGAATCCGGGTGCGTATGGCCCGCGGAGAAGCCCCCGGGGCCGTATTCGACCAGAACGCCCTTGATGCTCTTGCCGGGCACGTTCGGCAGTTCGTGCTCGTAGACGAGCGTGACCTTCGAGGCTTTGTACGCGGTCTCGGTATCGTGTGCGCTGGCGCCGGCGACGAAGGCGAGGCCGAGTGCCAGGACGGGGGCGAGAAGACGGATCATGCTGATGTCCTTTCCGGATGCGGGGTTGGGGCGTCGCGACTCTGCAACGCCGATCGGTTCAATGGGCGGGGGCTGGAGGCGCTGTGGCGAACCACGTCTCGAAGGTGACGTGGCCGAGGCGCGGGTTGCCCTCCGACACGAGCGACAGGGTGTCGAGCCGGGCGCCGAAATACTTGGCCTCCGGGTCCGCCTCGACGGTACGGGGATCCTTGGTGGCGGTGAGGTAGCGCTGCACGAGGTCGCTGAGACGAACCCGCTCGGGGCCCGCGATCTCGACGATGCCGTTGGCCGGCGCGGCCAGCGCGATGTCGGCCATTGCGTCGGCGACGTCGTCCGAGGCGATCGGCTGGACGAAGGCAGGCGACAGATGGACGGCCTGGCCGACGGTGCCGGAATTGGCGATGCCGCTGAGGAACTCCATGAACTGTGTCGAGTGGACGATGGTGTAAGGCATGCCGCTCTCGCGGATCAGCTTTTCCTGCAGGAGCTTGCCGCGGAAATAGCCGCTCTCCTGCAGCCGCTCGGTACCGACCACCGACAGCGCGACGTGGTGCTTGACGCCGGCGACCTTCTCGGCCGCCAGAAGATTGCGGCCCGCGGTGCCGAAGAAGTCGAGCACGTCTTGATCGGCGAAGGAGGGCGAGTTGGCGAGGTCGAGCACCACGTCACAGCCGATGAGCGCTTCGGCGAGGCCCTCGCCCGTGATGGTGTTGACGCCGGTGTTCGGCGAGGCGGCAATCACCTCGTGACCGCGGTCGCGAAGGCGCGTGACGGTCTTCGAGCCGATCAGCCCGGTTCCGCCGATGATGACGATCTTCATGGGAGTGCTCCAGTTGCCGCCGTTCAAGGCGGACACGTTTCAGATTTTGGGATTGGTCTGTTGGCAGTCGCCGTGTGACCGCCTGCCGGCCGTCGCGGGCGTCCTGTGTCAACGGCGGAGCAATTCCAGGCCAGTGTGGCGGAGTAAAACCAGGCCACGCGTCCGAGAGGGCACGACACAGGAAAGGGCCCGATCGGGCCCTTTCCTGT
>NZ_BMJJ01000014.1 GCF_014643375.1 Aureimonas glaciei | reverse complement strand
CGCATTGCTCTCGCGCCACCCCATCGACCGGTCCTCCCAGCCAACAAAGTGTCACCCATCCATCCGGGCTGAAATGTCACCACTCTATCAGGGCAGGACATGCCGGCCACTTCTCCCCGGAGGGGAGAAGAAGCAGCTCAAGCGCTTCGCGCCATCCATGACGCAGGGTCGGCACCCGCCTCCCGTCGATCCCCGCCAGAATGCTGCGTCGCCCTCCTTCCATGTCGGGGCGATCTGCCCCACATTGGGCGGGACATGAATCGCAGCCCCAGCCAGACCGAGACGATCCGCTTCGAGGGCAGCAATGTCACCGCGGTTTTGGGTCCCACCAATACCGGCAAGACCTTTCTCGCCATCGACCGGATGGTCGCCCACTCCTCGGGCGTGATCGGCCTGCCGCTGCGGCTTCTGGCGCGCGAGGTCTACCAGAAGGTGGTCGACCGCGTCGGCGTCTCCAAGGTGGCGCTGATCACCGGCGAGGAGAAGATCAAGCCGCCGAACGCGCGCTATCACGTGTGCACGGTCGAGGCGATGCCGCGGCGCACCGATGCCGCCTTCGTCGCCATCGACGAGGTGCAGCTCTGCGCCGATCTCGAGCGCGGGCATGTCTTCACCGACCGCATCCTGCACTGCCGCGGGCGCGAGGAGACGCTGCTGCTCGGCGCCTCGACCATGCGCGGCGTGCTCGAGCGGCTCCTGCGCGGCGTGCAGGTGGTGACGCGGCCGCGCCTGTCGCAGCTGTTCTATTCCGGCTCGAAGAAGACGACGCGGCTGCCGCGTCGCTCGGCCATCGTCGCCTTCTCGGCCGACGAGGTCTATGCCATTGCCGAGCTGATCCGCCGCCAGCGCGGCGGCGCCGCCGTGGTGATGGGCGCCTTGAGCCCGCGCACCCGCAATGCCCAGGTCGAGCTCTACCAGTCCGGTGACGTCGATTTCCTGGTCGCGACGGACGCCATCGGCATGGGGCTCAACCTCGACGTCGACCATGTCGCCTTCGCGCAGGACTGGAAGTTCGACGGGTTCCAGTATCGCCAGCTGACGCCCGCCGAGCTCGGACAGATCGCCGGGCGCGCCGGGCGGCACGTGCGCGACGGCACGTTCGGCGTCACCGGCCAGGTCGATCCCTTCCCGCCGGAGCTGGTCGAATCACTCGAGAGCCACGCCTTCGCCCCGGTGAAGGTGCTGCAGTGGCGCTCGCCCGATCTCGATTTCCGCACGATCGACCGGCTGAAGGCCAGCCTCGACGCTCTGCCGCCGGTCCCGGAACTGACCCGCGCACTGCGTGCGGTCGATCAGGCGGCGCTGGAGTTTCTGGCTCGGGATCCAGCCATCGTCGCCCGGGCCACCGACGCGCGGCGCGTCGAACTTCTTTGGGAAGCCTGCAAGCTGCCGGACTACCGGCGCATCGCCCCGGCCCAGCACGCGGAGATCATCGCCTCGGTTTATCAGGACCTTGTCGGCAACGGGCACATCTCGGAAGACTACATGGCGAGCCAGGTTCTGCGCGCCGACCGGACCGAGGGCGACATCGACATCCTGTCGCGGCGCATCGCGGAAATCCGCACCTGGACCTATATTTCGCATCGCCCGGAATGGCTTGCCGATCCGACACACTGGCAGGAAAAGACGCGCGCCATCGAGGACCGTCTTTCCGACGCGCTTCACGACAGGTTGACGAAACGCTTCGTAGACCGCAGGACAAGCGTCTTGATGAAGCGACTGAGAGAGAACGCAGTCATGGAAGCTGAAATCGGCAGCGACGGCACCGTGCTCGTCGAAGGCCACCATGTCGGCGAGTTGCAGGGCTTCCGGTTCACGCCGGACGTCAAGGCCGATGGTCCCGACGCCAAAGCGGTGCGCACCGCCGCACAAAAAGCGCTCGCCAGCGAGTTCGAGGCGCGCGCGGAGCGCTTCGGCAATTCGCCGAATGGCGATGTCGCGCTCGGCTCCGATGGCCTCGTGCGTTGGCTCGGCGCGCCGGTCGCTTCGCTGGCGCCGGGCGAGAATGCGCTGGCGCCCCGCGTCGTGATCCTCGCCGACGAACAGCTGACGGGACCCATGCGCGACAAGGTCGCGGCGCGGGCCGAACGCTATGTCACCTACCAGATCTCGACGATCCTGAAGCCGCTGGCCGACCTGCACACGGCCGAAGGGCTGGAGGGTGCGGCCAAGGGCATCGCCTATCGGCTGTTCGAGAATTTCGGCCTGATCCAGCGCCGCGAGGTCGCCGAGGAAGTGCGCGGCCTCGACCAGGACGCGCGGGCCGCCCTGCGCCGCCACGGCGTGCGGTTCGGCGCCTACCACATCTTCGTCCCCGCGCTCGTCAAGCCGGCCCCGGCCAATCTGCTGACGCTGCTGTGGGCCATCCAGAACGACGGCCGCGACAGGCCGGGCTTTGGCGAGGTGACCCAGCTTCTGGCCACCGGCCGGACCTCGGCCCTGCCGGATCCATCCTTCGATCCGATCTTTTACGGCCTTGCCGGCTATCGCCTGCTCGGGCGCCGCGCCGTGCGCGTCGACATTCTCGAGCGTCTCGCCGACCTGATCCGGCCGGCGCTCGCCTGGAAGCCGGGCACCGGCAAGCGCCCCGAGGGCGGCTATAACGGCGCCCAGTTCCTCGTCACCCCGGCGATGATGTCGATCCTCGGCGCCACCGCCGACGACATGGATGAGATCCTGCGCGGCCTCGGCTACCGGGCACAGGGAGTCGAGGCTCAGCAGGTCGAGGCGACGGTCGCCGAATACGACGCCGCGGTCCTCGCGGCTTCGGCGCCGAAGCCGGCAGTCGCCGCGCCCGCGGAAACCGTGGATCTCGATGTCGCGGCGATGGCCGATGGCGTCGGCCTGGTCGATCTTGCCGACGAGACGGCGGACGCCGGCACCGTCACGAGCATTGCCGAGGTCAATGAGGACGAGAACGAGACTCCCGCGAGCTTCGCCGAGGGCGAATCGGTGATCCTGGCCGATGCCGGGGCGTTCGACGGCGAACCGGCAGGCGGTTCGATCGACGATCCGGACGAGATCGCCAGCGACGCGACCGATGCGAATGGCGATCCGTTGCCGCTCGACATGGTCTTCTCCGGCGAATCCGCCGACGAGCCGGATGCCTCCACGGATGCCGAGGGCGAGGAGCCCGAGAGCGACGCCGCCGATGCCGTCGACCCAGACGATGCGGCGGAAACCTCGCCGGAAGCTCTGGCGGAAGCTGCCGAGGCAGAACCCGTCGCGCCCGATTCGGTCCCGGCCGATGCCGGCCCCGCCGACGAGGCGCCGGTGGTTGCCGTGGCCGAGCCGAAGCTGATCCAGGTCTGGCGCCTGCAGCGCAGCGAGGGCCGCGGTGGCCAGCGCGACGGCGCCCGCCATCGGGGCCGCCAGGGCGCCCGCGATGGCGCGCCGGCGGCTGCCGGAGAGGCGGCGCCCGCGGCTTCGCAGGAAGCCCGCCGGGGTTCGCGTCCGCCGCGCGGCGATGCGCCGGGCGGCAATCGCACTGCCCGTTTCAAGAAGGAAGAGGGCGCCCGCCCGCCGCGGACCGGCAAGCCGTCCGGCGAGCGGGAGGGGCGCGAGAATGCGGGCGGTCGCAACCGCGGCGCTGGCGAGCACGAGCCGCGCAAGCCGGCGGCGGAAGCGCCGGCCCGGCGCTTCGACAAGCCGCAGCCGGCCCGTGTCGATCCCGACTCCCCCTTCGCCAAGCTTGCGGCGCTCAGAGACAAGCTCGGAAAGTAAGCCGGCGTGGCGGGGGCCGAACAGCGCATCGACAAATGGCTGTTCTTCGCGCGCGTCGCCAAGTCGCGCAGCTTGGCCCAGAAGATGACGCAGGGCGGCGCCGTGCGGGTGAACCGCGAAAAGGTGGTGAACGCCGCCAAGCTGGTGCGTCCCGGGGACGTGCTGACGATCGCGGTCGGAGACAGCGTGCGGGTCCTCAAAATTCTGGATCCGGGCTCGCGTCGCGGGCCGGCGCCGGAAGCGGCCACGCTGTACGAAGACCTGACGCCGAAGCCCGAGCCCGTGACCCCCGCCGCCTTCGCGCCGGAGCCGGAGGGCTACGTGCCGAGCCCCTACCCGCCGAACAAGCGCGAGCGCCGGGCGCTCGACCGGTTTCGACGCGACCAGGAGGACTGACGGCAAGGTTTCGCATCGCGACGCCTTGCCGGGCCGTCGTGGGACAGGAAAATCCTTCCGGCAGAGCGCCATCCGGCGACATGCTTTGCCCTTGCCAGCTTATGCCCAAGCCGTTACGTCCCAGACCTCAGGCACGTCGGTGCCGGATCGCTCCGGCCGCAACCGTGCTTTCCATTTTTACCGTGACGGGGCCTGCCCGCCGCCTTGTCCGCTGAGGATCCGTTATGACCTATGTCGTGACCGACAACTGCATCAAGTGCAAGTTCATGGACTGCGTCGAGGTCTGTCCGGTGGACTGCTTCTACGAGGGCGACAACATGCTCGTCATCCATCCCGACGAGTGCATCGACTGCGGCGTCTGCGAGCCGGAATGCCCGGCCGAGGCGATCAAGCCCGACACCGAGCCGGGTCTCGACAAGTGGTTGAAGGTGAACACGCAATACGCCGAGCTCTGGCCGAACATCACCATCAAGCGCGACCCGCCGGCAGATGCGGAGAAGTACGACGGCGAGACCGGCAAGTTCGAGAAGTATTTTTCCGCCGAGCCCGGCCAGGGCGACTGATTTCGGCACGCAAGCCCTTAGCTACCTTCGGGCTTTCATCGCTGGGCAGCGGCCCGATGTCGGCGACCCCTTGGCATCCAAGGGGCGTGCCGCCGGTACCGCGTCATTCCGCCGCGCTTCGCATCGGCTGCCGCAGGCCGGTCGAGGCGTCAACCGTGCAGTGCGCAAAACCTTGAATTTGGAAGCGTTGTAGGGTAGTATTAGCGCAACAGTCGAGCGAAAACCTGTGTCTCGGGTTTAGCCTTCGCTCGTGGCAGTTCCGAAAGGACGCTCTACCCCCAAGGATTTGAAATGGTCGTCCGCTTCCAGGCGGATCGCCAGACGATGCCTTGGTCGGGGCGACCCTCGATTGCCGCTGTTGCTTCCCGTCCGCCGGGAAGCGCGTCGAAATCGGCGATGCAGTGCATCGTCACTGTGTCTATCGGCTGTCATGGCCGGGCACAACAGGGAGTTTAACACGCGTATGAGCATTCAGAAGAAGACCTCCCAGCGTCAAGGTTTCCAGACAGGCGAGAGCATCGTGTATCCCTCCCACGGCGTCGGCCAGATCGTCGCGATCGAGGAGCAGTTCGTCGCAGGCATGACCCTCGAGCTTTTCGTCATCGATTTCGAAAAGGACAAGATGCGCCTGAAGGTCCCGGTCGCGAAGGCTGAAGCCGTGGGCATGCGCAAGCTCTCCGAGACCGATTTCGTCGAACGCGCGCTGAAGGTCGTTCAGGGGCGTGCCCGGGTCAAGAAGACCATGTGGAGCCGCCGTGCGCAGGAATACGACGCCAAGATCAATTCCGGTGACCTGATCCAGATCGCCGAGGTCGTTCGCGATCTCTACCGTGCCGACAGCCAGCCCGAGCAGTCCTATTCCGAGCGTCAGCTGTACGAAGCGGCTCTCGGCCGGATGGCCCGGGAACTCGCGGCCGTCAACCAGGTCTCCGAGACCGAGGCGGTCCAGCTGATCGAGCTCAACCTCAACAAGGGGCCGAAGCGCGGCGCCAAGGTCGAGGACGAGGCCGAGGTCGACGGTGAGGGCGAGACGGACGAAGCCGCCGTCGAGGTTCAGGCGGCCTGATCTCACGACGCGCATAACACCTCCGGCCTGGCCGGACTTTTCGACAAACCGGGCGCGACCCCCGTCGCGGCCGGTTTGCTATTTTGGATGCCGCTGTTAAGATCTTGCAGGCGAACGGCAAAATCCGTCTTTGTCCTTGCCTTTCGAAAAAACGCGCTATTTTGCGCCCAAAAGTTTTCCCCTTCAGGAACGTTTACGGCTTTGCCGCGTTGCATCTCTGAACGATGCACGGTTTTCAGCCTTACGCGCGCCGCTAGCTCTTGCGGGTCCGCGGGTCATCTGAGGGTTTAGCTATGAAGTCCCAGTCCGCACGACGCACGATGATCCGGGCCGCCATGGCCGCTCCCTACCTGCAGCGCGAGGAGGAGTACGAACTCGCCGTGCGCTGGAAGGAAGACCGCGACCAGGATGCGCTGCACAAGATCACCCAAGCCCATATGCGCTTGGTGATCTCCATGGCCTCCAAATTCCGGCATTTCGGGCTGGCGATGAACGACCTGATCCAGGAGGGGCATGTCGGCCTGCTGGAGGCGGCGGCGCGTTTCGAGCCCGAGAGAGAGGTCCGTTTCTCCACCTATGCGACATGGTGGATTCGGGCGTCGATCCAGGACTATATCCTGCGCAACTGGTCGATCGTGCGCGGCGGCACCTCGTCCGCGCAGAAGGCGTTGTTCTTCAACCTTCGACGGCTTCGGGCGCGGCTCAGCCAGGGCGCCGACAGCCTGTCCGGCACGGCCATGTACCGGGAGATCGCGACCGCGCTGAAAGTGTCGGAAAGCGACGTGGCGCTGATGGACTCCCGGCTTTCCGGCCCGGACTCCTCGCTCAACGCCCCGCTGATCGAGGACGATTCGGGCAGTTCCGATCGCCAGGACTTTCTCGTCGCCAAGGACCCGCTGCCGGACGAGATGGTCTCCACCTCGATCGACGACGCTCGGCGCGTGACGTGGCTGAAGAGCGCGCTCGACGTCTTGAGCGAGCGCGAGCTGAAGATCATCCGCGAGCGCCGGCTGCAGGACGAGGGCGCGACGTTGGAAGCGCTCGGTAGCAAGCTCGGCATTTCCAAGGAACGTGTCCGGCAGATCGAGACGCGGGCGCTCGAAAAGCTCCGCGCTGCCCTGCTGCAGACTAATCCCGACCAGGCGGCCTATGTGAGCTGAGGCTCACCTCCGCCCTCGGGCGGAACGGTCCTGGCCGGTCGTCTCGGCAGGTCCGCGAGATGGCAGACCCGCTGCAGCATGGGTTCGCCCCAATCTTGGGTTGAGGACGATTGGGTCGTGAGGCGTAGCGCCGGCCGTGGCCTGCATCGCGGCCGCTACACGGCGTGAGTCGGTGCTGTTACCGGCTTCGCGCTTCGATCGCTGGCGCGTCAGGCCGTCCTAATACTTTCGCTATCGCTTCGGCGGTCAGGCGGCGATGCCGCAGCATTTCTTAAATTTCTTACCCGAGCCGCAGGGACACGGATCGTTTCGGCCGACTTTGTCGACCCGGACCGGGGCCTGCACTGGGACGGGCCGGTAGGCCATGCGCCAGTCGTGAAGGATCTCCACCCAGTCCGGGATCCTGTCGGCCGCCGTCTCGATCAGCGCTTCCAGCGTTGGCGGTGGAGCCCCTTCGATGTTGGCGATCCGGACGAGCTCCTTCAGGCCGTCGAGCGCGGTCAGCGCCTCGGCATCGCCTGTGATGCGCACTGCATCCCAGCTGTCCATCCGCAGCTGCATGGCCTCGCCGAAGCCGCTCGCCCAGCTTTCCCAGACCGTGGCACCGCTCTCGTCCTCGATATAGACGATCGGCGCATAGCCCTCCTCGCCGGCCCGCAGGCCGAGCGCGGTGAGCCGATGATGGTCGAGGATACGCTCGCGCAGATCCGCGAGGAGCGCCGGGTCCACCGTTTCCGTGCTGTCGGTGGTGCGCCAGAGATGGGCCAGCCACTCTTCCTGCGGGATCTCGACCGGACAGACGACGATGGCGGCGATGAAGCCGTCGATCTCGCCGAGGGTCATGGCGTCGTAGTCGCGCGGCAGGGCGGCAAGGCCGTCCTCCAGCCGTTCGAGACGGCGCGGCAGGCTTTCCATCGGGAAACTCCAGAAGGCGAGGAACGGTGAGGGTCCGGCCGAGGCCTATTCGGCCACGATCTTGTAGCGCTCGCCCGGCTTGACCGCGTCGTCGGGGCCCAGATCGTTCAGAAGGCGGAACATGTCCATCTTCCGGTCGACCCCGTCCATGCGCGCTGCCAGCCGGTCGACCGTGTCGCCCGGACGGGCGGCGACGATGCGGATGCGCAGGGGCTTCAGCTGGTTCTTTTCGGCATCGGTCAAAAGGCGGAAGGAATTGGCGACGCCGCCGGCGGTCTCGCCGGCGCGGGCATCGGCCTTGGCCGGCAGGGCGGTCAGGAAGCGATAGGCCTGGCCGCCGACGCGGATGACGGTGACGTCGAAGACGTAGTCGCCGCCGGCGGCGCGGGCCGAGACGGCGTCGAGCTCGCCGATCCGCTCCAGGCGGATGCTGGCGGGGTCGAGACCGCCGATCCAGCCGCTGGTGACGTAGTCGGTCAGCGTCGTCGACGGCGGCAGCGCCACGCCGTCGAAGCGGATCGCGGTATCGCCCGGGCCCGTCGCCAGCACCGCCTCGGCGGTGTTCTCGATGACGAAGCCCGTCGGGACGGCGAAGGTGATGCCGAGGCCGGGATGATAGAAGCTGTGGCCGCGGACATAGCCCTCGACGGCCGAATCGCCGAACAGCATGCCGTCGATGCCGCCGAGATAGCGGTCGCGATCGACCTTGCCGGTGCCGGGCGGGCCGAATTCGCGGGCGTGGCGCTCGGCCAGTTCCATGCGCTGCGGGGCGGCGGGATGGGTGGCCAGGAAGTCGAGATTGGGATTTTCCGCCTGGAAGGCCGTGCGGAAATTCGAATAGGAGTCCATCGCGCGCAGGAATCGCGCGGCAGCATACGAATCATAGCCGGCGCGGCCCGTCTGCTTGATGCCCATGGCATCGGCTTCGAGCTCCTGGTTGCGCGAGAAACTGGCGAGATTCAGCCGTCCGCGGGCGAGCGCCGCCCGTCCCGCCGAATCGCTGGCGAGCACTTCCGACACAACGCGCCCGGCCAGTTCCGCCGCCGCCTCGCGCCGCTGGCGCTCGATGCCGTGATTGGCCGTGACATGGCCCATCTCGTGCGCCAGCACCGCCGCGACTTCGGCCGAATCGTTGGCGAGCGCGAGCAGGCCGCGCGTCACGTAGAGATAGCCGCCGGGCAGCGCGAAGGCGTTGACGTTGGGCGAGTTCAGGACGGTGATCCGGTAGATCCGGTTGGGATCGTCGGTGACGGCGCTGAGGCGTCCGACGATGGTCGCCAGCGTCTGCTCGAGCTTCGGATCGGTGTAGGCGCCGCCGTAGGCGGCCAGGATCTTGGGATGCTGCGAACGGCCGATCGAGGCCTGCGGGTCGCTCTTCTGCAGATTGTCGAAGGTGACCGGCTCGCGCGCCGGACCCGGCAGGTAGCCGGTCTGGACGGCGGCGGGCGTGGCGCCATTGGCGACGTCCTGCAGGCTGGCATTGATCGTCTCGCAGCCGCCAAGCCCGGCCAGCGCACCGATCAGCCCGGCCAGCGACGTCGCGCGCCAAAACCCCGTTCCGCTTCGGGCGGACGGGTTGCCTTCTGGCTGCAAAGTGAAAGCGTCGGCCGCCATCCTCGGATCGTTCCTCGAAAATTCCAACCGCCGCCGGCCCTGGGGGCCGCCTGACCGGGTTCGGTGCTGTGCAGCATGATCTAGCCGATCGACGGCGCATTGCGAAAGGGCCCATCGGGCACACCCCAGGCGATATTCGCGCATGGCGCCAAGGGCATGCCGGACAGGCCGAGCCTCTACGGGCCAATTCCGACTGAAATGCGATGCACCCGCCGGGCCTCAGGTACCGAGATAAGCGGACAGGCCGGCATGGCCCGCCGTCTCCAGCATCGCCTCGGTCGGTCCGATCGCCGCGATGCGGCCCGCGTCCAGAAAGGCGATGCGGTCGGCAAAACCGCGCGCGTCCTCCGGCTGGTGCGTGACCATGACGATCCCCATGCCGGCGCCGCGGCGATGGCGCAGCGCCTGGATCAGCTCCAGCATCTCGCGGCGCAGCGCCGGACCGAGGGCGGCGAACGGCTCGTCGAGGAGAAGAAGTGGCCGGTCGCGCAGGAAGGCGCGCGCCAGCGTCACCCGCTGACGCTCGCCGCCCGACATGTCGGCCGGACGGCGGCGCTCGAAGCCGGCGAGGCCGACGGCGGCGAGCACCTCGCGCACGCGTTCGGCATCGTCGGGCGCGACGCGCCGGCGCGGCGACAGGCCGAGCGCGACGTTCCGGAAGACGTCGAGATCGGCGAACAGATTGTTGTCCTGAAATACCACGCTGAGCGGCCGATCGGCCGGGGAGAGGTCGGTGACGTCCCGGCCGGCCATGTGCACGCGGCCCGCCTCCGGCTGCAGAAAACCGGCCGCCAGGTCCAGCAGCGTCGACTTGCCTGCGCCGCTCGGACCGATGACCGCCAGGAACTCGCCAGCCGCGACCTCCAGATCGAAGCGCATGACGAGGTCGCCATAGCGGGTGACGACGCCGTTGAGGCGGAGCGCTGCGGCGGTCATGCCGTCTCCTTCCGGGCGAAGCCCTTTTCGCCGATGCTCATCAGGACGAGGGCGAGGACGCCGAGGATGAGCGCGAGTCCGGCCGCGTCCGCCGTGCGATAGCTGCCCATGCGCTGGTAGAGGAGCAGCGGCAGCGTCAGGAAATCCTGATTGCCGAACAGTGCGGCGACGCCGAGATCGCCGAGCGAGAGGGCGAGCGCGAAAGCGAAGGCGAGGCCGAGCGATCCCCGGATCGCCGGCCATTCGACGAGGACGAGGCGGTTCATTCCGGCCAGGCCAAGGCTCATGGCGAGGCGATCGTGGCGCAGGGCCGAAGCCGACAGCGCCGGTCCGACGATGCGCATGACGAAGGGCATGGCCATCACCGCATTGGTGGCGACCACGAGGTAGGGCGCGGCGGCAAAGACGTCGGTCACCTGGCGCAGGCACAGAAACCAGCCGGCGCCGAGCACGATCGGCGGCACCACGAGGACGAGGCTGCCGGCGAGGTCGTAGAGACCAGGACCCCCATTGCTGCGGCCGCGCGCACGGGCGCCGAACAGGAGGAACAGCGACAGGACGAGGCTCAGCGTCGCTGCCGCCATGGCGACGAGGAAGCTCGTCAGCGCGGCGCGGTGCAGCGCCGGCTCCCCGGCCAGGCGCCAGAGATCGGCGGCCAGACCCCGCAGGACGATCGCGGCGAAGGGTGCGAGCACGAAGCCGAGGCCGAGGAGGATCACCAGGCCGGCCAGCCCGCGCTCCGGCATCGTCATCCGGTCGTAGCGGATCGCCGTGCGGCCGAGCGTCGCCATGCCGTCGATCCGCCCGCCCAGCCGGAGGAGGGCGAAGAGCAGCGTGCCGGTGATGAGGACCTGGCCGAGCGCCAGCACCACGGCGCGGCCGGGATCGAAGGCGTAGCGCAGCGACTGGTAGATCGCAACCTCGAGCGTGGTCGCCGCCGGCCCGCCGCCGAGGACGAGCACCAGCGTGAAGCTCGTGACGCAGAGCATGAAGACGAGGCTCGCCGCGCCGGCCACGACCGGGCGGATCGCCGGCCATTCGACGAGGCGGAAAACGGCGAGGGGCCCGAGCGACAGCTGGCCGGCGAGCTTCCAGCTTTCCGCCGGCACCGCGTCGAGCGCGGCCACGAACAGGCGCGTCGCCAGCGGCATGTTGAAAAAGACGTGGGCGAGAAGAATGCCGGTGAGGCCGTAGACGTCGAGCCGCGGGATGCCGAGGGCGGCGAGGGCATCGGAGACGAGGCCGCCGCGGCCCCAGATGGCGAGAATGCCGAGCGCGCCGACGAGCACCGGCAGCGCCTGCGGCAGCAGGAACAGGCGCAGGACGAGGCTTCGGCCGGGAAAGCGGAAACGGTGCAGCGCCAGCGCCAGCGGCAGCGCCAGCCCCAGCGAGAACAGCGTCGACAGGCCGGCCTGCAGCAGCGTGAAGCGCACGACGCCCCAGAGATAGGCGTCGCCCAGCACCGCGCCGAGGTCGAGCGCCGTCGCCTGCGCGGCCAGCGCGGCGAAGGCACCGAGAACGAAGATACCGAGGAGCGACAGGCCGGCGAACCCGGCCGCGGCCTGCCAGCCCCGGTCAGCCCGAGCGATCACGGGCGCGCCGTCTTCAGCGGCCGAGTGCCTGCAGCCATTCCTCGGTCCAGGCCTTGCGGTTTTGCGCCACCGTCGCCGCGTCGATCACGAGCGGCTTCACCGGCTGCACCAGCCGGTCGAAGGCTTCGGGCAGCGGCGTCGCCGGGGCGATCGCCGGCAGAGACCAGTTGGTGGTCGGGATGATGTCCTGGAATTCCGGGGTGAGGATGAAGGCCAGAAACGCCTTGGCGAGATCGGGATGTTTCGCCCCCTTCAGCCGCCCGGCCAGTTCCACCTGGAGATAGTGTCCCTCGGAAAAGCTGGCCGCCTGGTACTTCTCCACCTTCTCCTCGATCATGTGATAGGCGGGCGAGGTGGTGTAGCTGAGGACGATCGGCGCCTCGCCCGAGGTAAACAGGCCATAGGCCTCGCTCCAGCCGGGCGTCACGGTGAGGATGCGCTTCGACAGCGTCTTCCACTTCTCCGCGGCCTGGTCGCCATAGACAGCCTTCATCCACAGGAGGAAGCCGAGGCCGGGCGTCGAGGTGCGCGCGTCCTCGATGACGATCTTCTGCTCGGGATCGCCGTTGACGAGGTCGTCGAGGCTTTTCGGCGGGTTCGTCACCGTCTCGGTGTCGTAGACGAACGCGAGATAGCTGTAGTCGAAGGGCACGAAGGTGTCGTCGGCAAAGCCGCCGGGGATGGCGAGCCGGGCGAGGTCCGTCTCGCTCGGCGCGAACAGGCCCGTCGCCTTCATTTCCGGCACCATCTCGGCGGTCATGCCGAGCGCGACGTCGGCCCGCGTGCTTTCGCCCTCGAGCTTCAGCCGGTTGAGGATCTCGACGCCGTCGCCGAGGCCGACCCATTGCAGGTCGCAGCCGCAGGTCTTCTCGAACGCCGCCTCGATCTTCGGCCCCGGACCCCATTCGGGCAGAAAGCTCTCATAGGTGTAGACGGTCAGAACGGGCTTCTCGTCCTCGGCCATGGCCGGGAGCGCCGGCAGAGCGAGAAGCGACACCGAGGCGAGGGCGGCGAGACGGGGAGCGAGGCGCAACGGCATGTCCTTTGGACGGGCGGTCGCGGCAGAGAGGAAGAGAGTGTCGCGGTCGCACTTTGGTCGCCGAAACGCCCGCAATCCCTCCGCCGGTACGAGCCGGATCAGGTTCGACGGGTTGGCGCAAACGCCTCTCAGCCCGAAGGGCACCCCGTGTGAGCAGGCCGCAGGCTAGTGCAGCCGCGCGCGCGAAGCAAGGTCGTGGTCGGCCGACCGCGCGAGCTTGCCGCGCCGGACCGGGCCGGCTAGGAGCCTCTCATGAGCCGTTTCACCATCCTCCTCGCCGGCGCCATCCGGCCGACGCCGGCCTTGCGCCAGGCCCTTGCCGGCAGCCGGATCATCGCCGCCGATGGCGGCATGGCGCATGCCGAAACTCTCGGCGTGGTGCCGGAGCTGTGGGTCGGCGATTTCGACTCGGCCCCCGCAGCGCTGGCGGCGCGCTTTGCCGCGGTGCCGCGCGAGACCTTTGCGCGCGACAAGGACCGAACCGACGGGGAACTGGCGATCGATGCGGCGATCGCCCGCGGTGCCCGGACCATCCTTCTCGTCGGCGCCCTCGGCGGGCCGCGCACCGACCATGCCTTCATGCATCTGATCCTGGCGCTGCGCTACGCCGCCCGCGGCATCGACATGGCGCTGTTCGACGGCACCGAGCACGCGCTGCCGCTGCGGTTGGGGTCTCAGCGCATCGACATGCAGCCCGGCACGGATTTCTCCCTGCTGAAGTTCAGCGACCTCTCCGGCCTTTCCATCGCCGGCGCGCGCTGGCCGCTCGACGATGTTGCTCTCCCCTTCGAGTCGATCCTGACCCAGTCCAACCAGGCCCTCGGCCCGATCGAGATCACGCTTCGCCAGGGCAGGGCCATCCTCGTCTTCCAGGCCGACCCCGCCTCGGCCTGACGCCGCCATTCTTCATCCCGGGGCTTGGCGCGCCGGCCCCTATTGCCTAGAGTGCGCCGGCGGGTCCCGTAGCTCAGCAGGATAGAGCATCAGATTCCTAATCTGAGGGTCACTGGTTCAAATCCAGTCGGGATCACCAGTAATTTCAACCACTTAAGCGCCAGTGATTTTTTCGTCAAACGGCATCCGGGCATATCTCGGGCATATGGATTTCCATGTTCACGTTGAGGATGGCTTCGTCGAATCAAGGATTTCCGCAAAACTTGCCAGAAACCTCCATCTCCGCCAAAAGGATTCCATCCACTCACCGCGGCGACGGAGGCCCCGACACATGCCCGATCTAGGAATCCAGACACCCACCCGTTCGATCTTCGAGAACCTCTTCCCTGTGGACACAGGCACCTGGATGTCGCGCCTTCTCGGTACCCAGAAGCGCAGCGTCGACCGGATGATGGACGGCTACTCGACGACCGCGCCCAGAATCCTCGAGAAAGCCGCTAAGCAGGCGGACATCCGCGATCAGCTGGTTGCCGATATCGACGCCGCCCTCGCGAAAGCCGAGTCTGCTGGCGGCCACGTGCTCGTCCTCAGGTTTGCCCTCGCCGACATCCTCAAAGGCGAGCGCCTGGACCGGGACGAAGATCCGATTTGAAGTAATTTCTCAGGAATTCCTTTGCGAGATCGAAGGCTTTCCATGCTAGCTTGAAACTACGTCCGGTGTTGAGACCGGCGCATGAAGGAATTTCCGATGTCGTTGAAGGACTCAAAGGCCACTCGCGCCTGGAGCAATCGCCACAAGTCTTCAGAAGAGCGCGTCAAGGCGGTTGCCGACCGCCTCGAGCTGAATGCTGACCTGTCGCTAGGGGCTGAATCTCGCGAGCACTTCCCGACGTACAACGAGTTATGGACGGGCGTTTCCCTGTTCGGCGGCAGCATGGATGAGGACGCCAAGCAACTCCTGCGCATCGTTGTCGCGGAGGATCAGGACCACACGGTTCCGATCCGCGACGCGATCCAGACGTTCATCCTCCAGCCGAACAAGATGACGGCCCGTAGCATCATCTCCATCTCTGCTCGCTCCCAGGACGTCCAGAACCGTGCACGTTTCTATGCCGCGGCGTTGGGCGACCTGCATGCCGCCGACGACGTCAACATCTCGCACTGGCCGCCGTGCGACGAGGCCCTGCTGACTGTCCTGATCGAAGGCATCGGGCGCGCATTTCACGACGGCAGCGCCGATCAGCCGGGCTCAGACTGGCAGAACATTGCTTTGCATATGGGCATCTCGGCGATCGACCAGACCGCGAAGCACGCCTCGCACGTTGAAGCAGCTCTAGCTCTTGTCGTGGAGCGTCGTGAGCAAGCCGAGACGCTCGCCCGGATCCTCGAGCAGAACGGGGAAGATCCCGGCGCCGCCGCGGTGAATTCAGACGACGTTTTGTTCGATGAGCTAAATGAACTTCACGAAGCAGAGTTCGGCCATCTCCAGGATCGCGGCGCTTCGGAGGAGTACCAGGATACGCCCGAGTTTCGGGAAGGCCTGAAGGCCAGCATGATCGAGCGTCTGGCCGAGATCGCCGCCCGAAACCGTATTCCGACGAAGCTCGTCTTGCACAAGAGCGAGAAGACGTACGGAGCGGACCGCAAGGACTTCATGCGCATGTTCGAGCCGATTGCCGGCATCGAGCTACCGCTGGTCATCGCCGAATTCCCGCACGAGATCATGCTCGACCTCATCGATGCGTGGCCGCATGCAGCCGACGTGATTCAGGAGATCTTTCGGGACATCAAGCCCGACGAGCCGCTGCGCCTGCCGACAGTCATCCTCGTCGGGGCGCCGGGATCTGGCAAGACCACGCTGCTGACCGAGATCGTCCGCAGCTTCTCGCTGCCTAGCATCGTCTATCCTTGCGCGACGATCTCCGATTCAAGCTTTGGCGGTACGCCAGCACAATGGTCGACGCGCCGGGGCTCGACGCCACTCGATTTGATCCGCCAGTCAAAGGTCGCGAATCCCGCTATTATTCTCGACGAGCTGGAGAAGACGGGAAGCAGCAATCATAACGGATCGTTGGTCTTCGCACTGCTGCCGATGCTCGAGCAGCACACGGCGCGGGCTTACTTCGAGGTCGGGCTCGAGACACCATCCGACCTGTCGGCTGTCAGTTTCTTGGCGACAGCTAACTCGCTCGAGCTGCCGGCGCCGCTCAAGGACCGCTTCCGCGTCCTAACAATGCCCGACGCCAAGCCAGAGCATGTGCAGGTCCTGTCGCGTCGCATGATTCGCCAGATCGAGATTGGCCGAGGCCTCGACCCTGGTTGGATCGCGCCTCTCGACGGCGACGAGATCGAAGTCATCCAGAAGGCGTGGGGAGGGGGCAGCCTCCGCAAGCTCAAGTCGGCGATCCAGGTCACCGTCGACGTCCGCGACAAGTATCGGAGCATGAACTGATGTTTTCCTTCGACGCCGCGACGAACGCCCGCATTACACGCATCGAAGCGGAAGAGGGCAAGCCGGCCGCAGAGTTCATCCGTGAAGCGGTCGGCGTCTGGAGCTACATGACGGCGGACGAGCGCCGAGCGATGGGCATCGAAGTCATGCGCGTCGTGGTCAATCGCGAGATGGGGAGTCGGGCGTGACCATCTTCTTCACTGCCGACCACCATTTCGGACACGCCGGCGCGATCCACCAGAACGGACGTCCCTTCGCGAACATCATTCAAATGCGCGAGACGATGATCGAGCGCTGGAACGAAGCCGTCGGGGCCGACGACACGGTCTATCACCTGGGCGACTTTGCTTTCCGGGCAGGCCGCGTCGAGGTCGAAGACATCTTCAATCGGCTCAAGGGTCGCAAGCACTTGATCACCGGCAATCACGACCATTCTGCCCCGCAGATGCACCTCGATTGGGAGTCGGTGACCCAGCTATCGGAGCTGAAGGTCGGGGGCGTCCAGGTGGTGATGTGTCACTACCCCTTGCACGAATGGCGCAACCAGCGTCGCGGCGCCATCCAACTGCACGGCCACGTCCACGGCAACACCCAGGGCCCGGCTGGCAGCATCGATGTCGGCGTCGACTGCTGGGATTTCCGCCCGGTCAGCCTGCCTGAGATCCTGGAGCGCCTCGATCAACGGCTGCGGGAGCCGGCGTATGAGCACCAGTTCGGCGCCGCGGCTACCCTCACGGAGGCCAACCGCACGCAGATGCGGCGCTATGCACCCCGTCTCGTGCAGCTCGGAACGGAAGAGGGGTGGGCGCCAAATGACTTGATCCGAACCGGGTTGGACGTCGTGGCTCACGTGACGCCCAAGGCCCGACGCAGCATGCAGACGATCTGCGAGACCATGAACGACCACGATCGCGAGTTGGCGTTCCGAATGATCAGCGCTCACGTCGACTTCGTGCTCGAACGGATGAAGTCCGGGCAGATCGAGCTGGGCGATATGCCGTCACCGATGACGCCTGCGCAGCGCCGCCAGACCGACCGCTATGTCGCACGCCTGTCTCAGATCTCGGAAGAGGAGCAGTACATGTCGCCAAATGATCTAATCCGTACTGCTCTCGACACGATCGCGCACCTACCACCTGAGGGCCGTCGTGACCTGAAGCGCTTGGTCGAGTTCTTTGACGAAGAGGGTTGGCAGCGCGAAACGGCCTTCAAGGCGATCGGGGACGCGGTGACGGAAGTCCTGGAGCGGCTGATCCAGGATATCCACGACCGCGCATGAAGTCTGCAGCGCAGGGCGTCCAGCCCGAAACGAAGGCGATTGCTCCTCACCCCCTCATTGTGGCTTTCGGCCTGGCCGGCGATCCTGACTTTAAGACGATACGGTGTAGGAGACCGAACGATGACACGCCTATGGATCATGAGCGACATCCACGACGATTCCAATCGGGATACGTTGAAGCACAACCTGTCGCTTCCCGAAGATGTCTCGGCGGACGTCTGCATCATAGCGGGCGACATTGCCGGCCGGCTATCGCGGATGGGCAGGACGTGGCTGGAGCATCAGTTCCGGCAGATGCCGATCGTCATTGTGCCGGGCAACCACGACTTCTGGAAAGCCGACTTACTCGAGGAGGTCGACAAGTTTCGCGAGAGTCTCCAAGTCGACTGGATCTACTGCCTCGACGGCGACGCCATCACGCTCGCCGGTACGCGCTTTGTCGGCGGGACGCTATGGACCGACTACCTCGTTTCCGGCAACTCCGCTGCGGCGAAGCGTGAGCACCTCACGGGCATGCGTGACTTCAAAAGATTCAAGATTGGCGGCGCCGGCGGGAAGGCGCGTCCGAGCGATCTGGAGAAGGAGCACTGGCGGATTCGGAATGCCATCGATCAGGAACTGGCGGTTCCGTTCGAGGGGCCGTCTGTCGTCGTGACGCACCACGCCCCGCATCCCCTGTCGCTGCGAGAGGGACGGGTAACGGAAGATCTGGACGGCGCCTACACGTCAGACCTGACCGAACTCATCACGCGCCGTGCGCCGGAGATGTGGATACATGGCCACGTCCATACGCCGCGGGACTACGTCGTCGTGGAGACCCGGATCGTCTGCAATCCGCGGGGTTACTTACAATTCGTCGGCATGGAGCATCACAAGCTCGTCGAGATCGAAGTCCCGTCGTTCGACCCCCGGCTTGTTATCGACGTTCAAAGACGCCCGAGGATCGACCCCTGGGGATATCCGATGCCGTACGATGATGAGGTCGCGCTATGGCGGCAGAACCAGGCGCTCGCGGCGATGACTGATGAAGAGCTGCTGGACGTCAATTTTGCGACTGGAAGGAAGGTCTGATGACCAAAATCTGGATCATGAGCGACCTGCATTTGGACGACCGCTCCACCTACATGCCGTCGCCGCCACCTGACGGCTACGATGTCGTCGTCCTCGCGGGCGACATCCATGAATCGCCGGCGAAGGCTTTGGAATGGGCCGAGCAAACCTTCATGCGTCCGGCGATCGTTGTTGCCGGGAATCATGAGTACCACTTAGACGGGACGTACGAGCGGAAGCTGGCCGAGGGTCGTCTGCATAATGAGAAAAAGCCAGGCGGCGGCCACTTCCTGGAAAATCGCGCCGTGGTGATCGCCGGCACCAGGTTCCTGGGTTGCGCTCTCTGGACCGACTTCGATTTCGATGGCAACCAAGCCGAGGGCATGCGGATCGCCGGTCATGCCATGATCGATTTCATGCTTATTGGGAGAAAGGCCGGCGGCTCGATGACTCCGGTGGAGATCCTTGCGATTCACAAGGAATCGATCGCATGGCTCGACGAGCAGTTCTCGATTCCTTTCGACGGGCCCACCGTCGTCGTGACGCACCATGCACCTTCGAAATATAGCGTCGGCGAGGAGTTCAAAGACAGCCGCATGAATCCTGCCTTTGTCAGCCACCTCAACGTCTTCATGGCGAGGTGGCGGCCCGAGCTCTGGATTCATGGGCACATACACAGCCCGTCGGATTACATGCTGGAGGGCACCCGGGTGATCTGCAATCCGAGGGCGGGAAACCGGAAATTCCGTCCGCATTGGGTCGTCGATGTCAGGAAGCGTAAGCCTGAGCAGCGCTACGAGAACGGCATTCCGGTCGACATGTACGGCTACCCGATGTCTGCCGGCGATCCGATGGACGATCTCAATCGGGGAGGCCGCGATGACGTGGAAGGGATGGCGATCGTCACAAAGCATCCATAGCAGCCGGCATCCTGGAACAGCCTCCGGCCTTAGCCTAAGTATGGGTAGGGAGACTTCCGTCGAGGGCATCTGACGCAATCCGGAATGTGAGAGGCCCGCTGCGAGGGGTTGCGGCGGGCCTCGTCATGTCAGGTGTCGTGATCAGGTCAGGCCGGTTCGAACAGGTGAGGACTTTCTTCGGCCATCTCTTTCAATCTTTGAATTGCACCCCGCGTCAAAAGGAGCGACCGTGTTTCCAAGCCTTTGTCTTGCATAGCAAACAAAACCGCCAACTCCTCCTCCACCCTGGCGTTAACGTAAGCAATGGAGCGCTGGTGATAGAGCGCCCACCTTAGGCGGGCTGCCGCGGGCGGCATGGAGATGCCCTGATTGCGGTCTAGGGAAAGGTTGTAGACCCACTCTGCAATCTTCTCCATCCGCCTTCTAACGATAGGCGGCACTGGGTGCTCGTTGCGCCTCCAGCGTCTCACGGTCGAAGGGTCCACCTTCAGGATTTCCTGGACGGCGAGATCCTCGGCAATCTGCGCCGAGTTCATATTGCATGCCAACGCCAGCTCATTGAATTGGGAATACTTGTAGGTCAGATATTTGTAGCCATGCTTGTCCTTGACCGTCATATCGATCTCCTAAAGGTCGAGCAGCGAGCGCGTCGGCTGCTGCTGGGCGGCGGGCTGGATGGGCGAGCGGCGGACTAGGCCGTGTCGGAAGCCGACGCTGCATTCCTCGCGCAGCAGGTCGCAGAGTCGGGACAGGCGGCCGACTTCGAGCCGAAGGGCAAGGTTCTCTTCTTCGAGTGTCATCGTCTTCATTGCTTCACCTTCTGTCGAGCGGCGAGTGATGCAATCCAGTCCTCGGCATCGAGCTGGGCCTGGAGGCGGTTGAGGGCGTCGAATCCGAGCTTCATCTCGGCGGCGATCTCGTCGGGCGTCTCGCCATTCGCGATGCGTCTGAGGATGGCGCCGTAGGCTCGGTCGTCGGGGGTGGACTGCTGGACGAGAAACATCTCGTCGATCGCATCTGGTATGGGCGTGATACCGTCTCTCCACCGCTCGATCGTCTTGCGGTTGACACCGAGCACCTCGGATACCGGCTTGACCCAGTCAGGTCCCCAGAGGCGCTGGCAGACTTGCTGCCATGTCGGATTCTGCTCGGCCATCGTGGTGATCTCCTGCTGTTCAGTCAGGCTACGGCGTAGATGCCGGCGACGATGGCGTTCCGATAGTCTTCGTCGAGGCCTCTAGACTCCCACGTCTCCGTGTCGAGATCGAACCAGATGGCCGCGGCTTTCAGCCCGGCGAAGATCGCACTCGCCATGCCGGTCTCCATTTTCTTCCCGCGAAAGGTCGCGAACGATACCTTGCCCATGCAGTGCGTGAACTCCAGACCGAGGAAGTCGGCCAGGTTGTTGAAGTACACTCGACGCCGCCCAGCCTTCGCCCACACCGAACCAGCGGCAATGATCCGCTCCACGGAAGGGGCGACCGCCGCCTTCGCTGCGAGATACGCCTTCCTCAACGCCATCCCGAACGTCGCGCGATAGTTCTCGCCAGACTGGACGACGGAGCGGGTCAGGCGGTGGGCGGTCTTGAAGAGTTCGGACGGGGTCACGGGTTCGGCTCCTACCTGATGGTATGTCGACTATATACTCGACATATCCAGCCGTCAATGGCATGTCGAGGCAATACTCGACACCGGCGATTCAGGCCCGCATCGGCATGAGCACGATCAGCGCGTCGGCATCGCCAGATCCCCGCATCAGGCAGGGGCTGCCGGCATCGTGAAACTTCGCGATCACCTGCTCGCCCTCGAGAGCCGCCATGACTTCGGCGAGATAGCGGCTGTTGAATCCGGTTTCGATGGGATCGCCCGAGTAGATGACGGACATCTCTTCCATCGCGACGCCGGTATCGGGTGAACTCACCGTGAGCCTCATCTCACCATTCGAGATCTCGATCTTCACTCCGCGACCCCGTTCGCTCGAGATGGTCGACACGCGATCCGCAGCGCCGGCGAGCACCAAGCGCTCGACGGTCAACTCCTTCTCGTTGAGCGACGGAATGACTCGCTGGTAGTCGGGAAACGTGCCGTCGATCAGCTTCGTCGTCAGCACGATGTCGCCGATCGTGAAACGGATCTTCGAGTCTGACAGCTCGATCCCCACCACGTCCTCGTCGACGATCTTGATGAGCTCGGCGACGGCGCGGCGGGGGATGATGATGCCCGGCATGCCGGCCGCACCGTCGGGCGTGTGCTGCCCGGCCAATGAGAGTTTGTGCCCGTCCGTCGCGACGGCAAGCAAGTTCGACTCGTGGACGTGGAGGAAGATTCCGTTGAGGTAGTAGCGAGTCTCTTCCGTCGAGATCGCGAACCAAGTCTTCGTCAGAAGGCGCTTCAGCTCGGCGGCCGGCATGGAGAAGGTATGCGAGAAGACGCCGATCGTGATGTCGGGGAAGTCGCGCGCCGGTAGCGCCTGGAGCTTGAACTGCGAGCGTCCTGCCGAGACGGAGACCGACGCTCCATCTTCAGCCATGGCGATCGTCACCGGTCCGGCGGAAAGCTTCTTTACGATGTCGGACAGAAGGCCGGCGGGAACGGTCGTCGAGCCCGGCAAGACGACTTCGCAGGCGGCTAGGTCGGAAAATTCCTTGTCGAGGTCGGTGACCTTGATCGCCAGCTTTCCGTCCCTCGCCGTCAAAAGGACGTTGCCGAGGATCGGTATGGAGCTGCGTTTCTCGACGAATCCCTTGGTTCCGGTGAGGGTCTTCGCCAGTTCGTTGCGGTCGATGATGATCTTCATGGCGATGGACCCCTGGAATGATGGCGTGGCTTCAGTGACGGGACGTCGGGGCGCGACCCCTCACATTAGCGCTGACGAAGATCTCGACGGCGGTGCGCAGGTGCGGCATCTGCGATGGCTCCGGCATTGACGCGAGGCGGCGGGCGGCTTTCTCGGGATCGGTGCCGATCTGGGCGAGGATCGATTCCAAGGCGCGGGCTTCGGACGCTTGGCCGAAGTCTCTGATCTGGTTGACGGTGAAGCGGGCGAGAAGGTCTTCTGGTTTGATTTCGGCCATGGGGCGGACTCCGGGCGGCTCGGCGAATCGGCGGAATGCCAGACTGGCCGATGAGGACGAAAGTCGGGATCGGGGGAGGGGCGGGCAGCTGGTGCCCGCTGTCCGTCAGTGCGTCGACGAAGGAAAGTCGATCGGCTTCGTCTCGCCGCGCACGGTGGCGAACTCGTCCCAGCGGGCGATCATGTCCTGGGCGTGCATGATGTCCATGAGTTCCAGCATTGCCTTCCGGAGTAGGGGCAAGGTCGTGGCGGACGGCAGGTCGGCGAACATCTTCCTCGCCGCCTTCATGTCGGTGCTGATAATCGTCGCGATCGCATCCAATGCGACAGCCTCGACGAGGCGAGCCTTGCCGCCCTGCTTTTCGATGTAGGCATCGATGACGTGGTCGGGGACGAGGGGTTTCTTGTCTTCATCGGTCATACGGCGGACTCCTGTTGTGGACCGCTCGGCGCCAGGCCGAGCGTCTCGGTGTGGCTGGTGGCGCCTACTGATGCAGGTGACCGATGCTGGAGAGGAGATCGAGCTGGGAAACCTTCGACCCCATCATGGTCGCCAATCGGGTCAGCCCACGACCGGTGATGCAGACGGTCTCAGTAGGAACGCCGGTGGGCGTGTGTCCGAATTTGTACTGGACGTATCCGCTTTTCCTGGCGGCAGCGTAGGCATGCCAGCTGCCGTCCCTCTTCACCTTGTGGGTCCAGCCTGCCTGGGACATGGCGGCAAACACGTCCTTCTCCATCACGGAGAGAAGCGCTGCCACGTCTCGAGCGAGCATCAGCTTCTTCGTCTTGACGATGCGATCGTGGACCTCGGCCTTCGGTGCGGCAATCGCCAGCTGCGTGCTGACGACCTCGACCTCGGCCTTGACCTCGGTGATCTGCAGCTGGGCGACCTGGACTTGGGCCTCGAGCTGCTTGGCGCGCCGCTCGGACTGGTCGACCCTGGAGAGGAGACGGAGGGCCAGCATGTCACGCTGGTAGGAGTCGTCGAGGTCGATCTCGGCAGGCAGGTACATCGAGCGGAGCTCTTCCTCCTTCCGGTTGAACTCGGCAATATAGTCTTCCTTGAACTTGGCGGCCTTCTCGCCGCGGAAGCCCATGACGAGAAAGGCGAAGCCGTCCTTGGTCATCTCGATGATCGGGCTGGAGCGCTTCACGGCGCCGAACGTCCCGGAGATCATCGTCTCGTTGTAGTTGGCGGCGCGGAATTCCTTCGAGCAATGCATCTGCCGATGTCGCGAAGAACCATGTCGTGGCTCTTCATGAACGTCTTCGAGACGTCGAGGCTGTTGGCGAAGATCTTGCCGTCGCGGATGTAAACGACGGGCGGCTGCGATATGGTGGCGATAGCCTGTGACATGGTCTGCTCCATGATGCGGGTTAGGCTCGGGGACCGGCGTTGGCGCGCCGCCCCGGGCTGCGGGTCAGTTGCGGTTGGACACGTCCAGATCGGGCGCGTCCTCGGTGGCCGTCGCCTGGATGTACAAGGCGGCGGTGATGCGCAGGTGAGGCAGGAAGGACGGGATCTCGTTGACGCCCTCCATGCACTTCAGGGACGCCGGAAGATCCTTGCCCACCAAGGAAAGCGCGTGCTCCAGGAGCAAGGCCTCCACGATCTTGATGAAGTTCTGCATGTCCTCGACGCCCCGCTCGGATATGGCGAGCAGGATGTCGTTGGACGAATGCACCGGCTCCGGGGTGCTGTCTGCGTGCTGCATGCTTCCTCCTAAACGCGGCGTTAAGCATGATGCAAAGCTGCGTTATGTGTGTAAGATACTCTCTTTCAATAGATGTGCAAGTGGTGTCTAATGTGCACCTGATCACGGCCTCTGAAGGACCATCCATGCGCCCCAAGCTCGAAGCCGATTCCGAAACGGGTCGCATCCAGATCGTCGCTCCCGCCTCGTGGCTCGCACGGGTCGAAGAGTGGCGCCGTTCGCAGCCGAAGATCCCCAGCCGGTCCGAGGCTATCCGCGTCCTCGTCGACCAGGCGCTCGGAGTCACAGGATAAGACTGAGACCGAACCCAGCAATTCGCCGTGGCTGCAAATTTGCAGGCACGGCAGAACCCTTACGGAGCAGGGCTTACGACCATGTACCCAGCCGCCCTCCACATCGCCGCCCGCAACCTCATCTCAGCCACCGGCGCCCATGCCGTCATCCTCTTCGGCAGCCGTGCGGCCGGCGACGCGCACCCTGACAGCGACTGGGATCTGGCAGTCATACTCCCCAATGACATCACGCACGGTCAGTGGACGCCTTCGACGCTGCAGCCGCTAGTCACCGGCCTCGGACAGAGCTTCCATGTCATTGCGATCCGGAAATCCATCTACGAGGCGGCGCGCCTGGACCCGTCCAGCATGTCAGCGGAGATCCATCGGGACGGCTTGGTGGTCGCTGGAAGCCCTGGTTTATAATGGAATCGGCAGAAATCCTTGAAAGGGGGGCGCTGACCTTCGGTCGGCCGCATTCGACGCACGTCGTGCGCTTGCATGACGATTCAAGGCCACTGAACCCGATACACGAAAACAGAACGATCAGGTCAGATCGTTCCTTTCGACATTAACTGGCTATCGAAAAAGCGAGGAACGAGCAGCGTCCCTCATGAATTCGCTCACAGAACTCATGAGGACGGCAGGCATGGACCGGCGCGACTATCTTCCGAAAGTAGTTGCTCATGGACCCGATGCCTTGGCAGACATGGACGACGTCGCGCTCATGCGGCTGCAGGTGGAGTGCATCGAATGGCTCGTCACGGTCAGAGACTTCAAAAATGAGGTGACGGCGCCTAACGCCGTCGCGGTGTGGAATGCACTCATCGAGCTTGAGATTGCGATGGTGACGGCTGCCGACGCCATGATCGAGGACGTGTGGCAGTCTAGACGGGACGACGAGCAGTGAAGCACTTTCCTTCCTACTGGCGCAAATCAGGCAGCTAGTCCGCAGACATTATCAGCATCTCAGCCATAGAGCGCCTGACCATCGACCATTCGGCAAAGTGCCGCCCCGCGACGTCATTCCGATCCAGAATCACCACTCCAACATGCCTCGAGTCACGGCAGATGTTCTCATACAGACCGTCGACAGTCTCGCCGGGTCCTTCGAGGATCTGCATCACGCGGCCGCCATCGACCGCGAGGACACCGGTGATGCCATAGTGCAGGTTCCAGATGGACGAGCGCTCGACGATGAGACCGACGTCATCCATGGTTGTGTCGGGTGCAAGGGTGCTGGCGTAGCGAAGGCGGATAAGCATGAAGAATTCGGTCCCGGCGCTGCGAGTGTGCGCCTGTCTTCACGATAGTCCGCATCGAAGTGGATCGGTAGTGCCGCCGGGTTGTTGGCATTGCGAACACCAAGGAGAGAACGCGTGCCCGATCCCAGCGACCACCAGACGCCCGTCCTCGTAGTCGAGGATGACGCGCTGCTCAGAATGACGATCGTTGATCACCTTGAAGACGCGGGTTTCAACGTCTTCGAAGCAACCACCGGGGACGAAGGCATCTCGGAGCTCGCACGCGTCCCGGAACTGCGGGCATTACTGACCGACATTGAAATGCCGGGACTGATCGATGGCATCAAGCTCGCTCGGATCACGCATCAGCTCTATCCGGAAATGGCGGTCGTCATCATGTCCGGGAGAGTCCGCCCGGAATCACACGAGCTGCCGCCGAGCGCCCGGTTTTTCCACAAGCCGTACTCACACGATGAAATCGTGGACGCGTTGCACGACATGATGGGTACCATTCCGAAAATTTCGTAAGTATTTGCGGATGGCGGAAGCGAACTGTCCCACCTTCGCCGTCTGGTCTCTGGGGACCCCCGGGCCATCCTGCGCCCATCCACAGCCTCCCCGTTTGACCATGCAACGCCGACCGGCTACCGGTACGTCACCGGCTGTTCCCTCGGCAACGGTCTCGCCACTTGGCCTTCGGGCTGATCCGCGCATCTGGGAGGAATGCGCGGATCGTGGCTCGAGACCTCGGACGGGAGCGTCCGGCCTCCAATCCGCCTCATCCTGAGCCGTCCCGGACCTCGACCAGCCCCGCCATCTAGAGATGACTGCGACCCTGGCAGTGGCACACCTTGCAGTAGCATGACTGAGGTCGATTGCCGTGCAAGCATGGGTGGGCAAGTAAATCACAGAAACTACGGCACCTTTCGTATGGCGATATCATAGAAAGTATCTTAGATACTGGTATCGCGACAGCGCCGGCTAATCGTCGGCCGGTCCGCAATATGGGTGTCTACTGATGTACCGGCTGAAGTCATCAAAACTTTCCGGGAAGCGCGTCATCATCGTAGAGGCTGAGCGCGACGTCGTGGAAATCATGGAAGACGCGGTCGCAGATGCATCCGGTGTCGTCATCTTCCGGGCCGGCAACCTGGATCAGGCGATGACGGAGCTGGAGCATTCTCCGCACATTGATTGCATGATGGTCGACGTCGACACGGTCGCGTCATCCGATACACCTGTCGTGAAAGCCTGCGCCGAACGCGGAGTCGAGGTCGTGGTCGTTGCGTGGGACGATTCCTATATCCGTTGAGACGGGCGACGCGACTGATGCCGAGCTCCCTTACTGAGCAGGCATCGATCATCACACTTCCATTGTACGATTTCGTCCCTATCAATATGCGGAAAGATGGTGACTGTAGCTGGCGAATGATAGCTGGGAGTGTTTCTGATGCTCAACAATGGGAATAGACACGTCGACACCGTGGCGCCCGAAGGCAATGCCGACACCGCCGCCACCACCGTGGATTTCGCGGAGATGGCGACGACGATGCTGACGCTCGCCAAGCGCATCTGAGTCCTTTTCGGGCTGGCCCTGGCAGAGCTAGGTTATCACAACGGGCAGGATCAGCTACTGGCCTGCCTGGTGCCCGGCGAGCGCTCTTCCGTATCAGCCGTTGCCACAACTCTCAGTGTCAGGCCATCTACCGTCTCTAAGATGCTGGACAGGCTGGCCGACAAGGGTCTCGTCGAGCGCCATCGGGATTCCCACGACGGGCGGCTCACTGTCGTCTGCCTGACCGAAACGGGTGTCGAGGCGCAGGCTGAGATACGGCGTCTTTGGGCGGATGTCTGTCGGCAGGTGGCGCCCGGGCTGACAGGAGATCCAGCGGCGGTCATGCAGCAGCTTCAAGGCGTCAGCGACGTGCTTGGAGCCCGCCTTTTGCGGCTGAGGTGATCTCTCGCCGATGCTAGTCAGGCCGCCTTCGCCTCGATCCTACGCACCCTAGCCTCCAACACGCGCCCTTGCACCTCAGCCAGCGCCTTCGCATTCCCATGCACGCGATCGTCGATCAGTGTCCCGCATGCCTCGGCGTCGAGGATGATCGACATCGTTGCCATGATATGGGCGGCATGCGGCAGGAATGAATCCGAGGCGACGTCCTCGCCTTCCTTGAGCGCCAGAATATGTCTCACCGCGGCGTCGATGTAGTCGGACCGCTTGATCTTGCTTTCACGCCAGTTGAGCGCCCCGTACTTGATGGCGCCGTCCATGTGCGCTTCGGCCAGCCATGCCAACGATATCGCCGGCACTGCGGAGATGAGCGTAGCCTTCTTCCTGCCGACGAGAGCTTTCGGATTCTCTCGCGGGACGGCCGGCGCCTCGGCCTCCAGCTCGTCTACCAGGTCGTCGAGTGTAGGCCTGCTTCCCTGGGTCATCGTATCCTCCCGCCGTACATCTCGACCGCCTCGAGCAGCCGAGCCTCCACGCCATCATCATTGTCTCCATGGGCGATCTCTTCCTGGATCGCCTGCAGCATGCCTCGTGGCGGCGAGTATCCCGGCTGCACCCAGCGTCTCTGGTCTGGCTCGACCGTGTCCATTCCGAAACAGAGGCCCTCGCAGTTGACCGCGTCCCGGTCGACAGCCTTGACGACGGCATGCTTCATCAGCCCTGGGACGACACTGACTCGAGCCTCGATGACCAGGTCGATCCGGCGCTCGTAGCCCTCCATCATGCCGCCCAGGACGCGCTTGAAAGGACTCGGCATGTCGAAGCCGAGCACGCCCTCGTGCATGTCGTGACACAGGGCGGCGAGCGCGAAGTGCGGGAGACCGGTACGCTCCATGACGACGCGCCCGCAGACCAGGCTGTGCATGCCGACGGTGTAGGGAACGATGATCTTGCCGCCCCAGCGCCGGATCCGGGAGAGCGAATGGACGACAGGGAAGATGTCGAAGTCTGCGGCGACAGGATCGAGCACGTTGAAGTACCTGAGCCCGCCGACCGACATGTCACCAAGCGCAAGTGGTTTCCGGATCATGCGTCCTCGTCTTCCGGCAGCGCGTTCTGGATCAGCCTCAGGACGCCGGGCAGCTCACGCTTGAGGGCGTCGACTGCAAGACGAGGGGGCTTGCTGCTCGGGGTGATGAGGGCGATCGTCAGCTTCTCCAGGCGGCTGAACGCGGTTCGGATGGCGGCCACATCGACGCCGGCCGGCTGCTCGTCGGGGAAAGCGGTTTCGGTGAAGTCCTGTTCGACGACTGGCGCCGGCGGCGCGGCTTCCCTGGGGCTCGGTCTCCGGCTCCTGGTGCTGGACGGACGGCGTCTGGGTTGAGACGTTCGGCGTGCGGGCCTGGAACTGCGGGCGTGGCTTGCTGCTCATGACAGCGGGGTTCCGTATCTGATTTCCGCCGGCTTATGCCGGGCGTGAACGTGGTGATGACGCGATCGCTACGGCAGATGAGGATGCGGTCGTGCGCGATGACGGCTCTCGCTCCCATAGCGAGGGTGCGAACCAGCCACTGCCTTAGCCCGAGGGTGGGTGGAGCAACATGTTCAGCGGAGGCGCGCTCCGCAGACCCCAGCCAAATGTTTGACACACCACGTCTTTTCGTCTTACTTATTTGGAATGTAACGCGGATTCGCATCGTGGTTGCGAGGAATGCAAGAATGCGCGAACGCAGATCGCTTCTCATAGACCCGATACAGAACCCGGACCTTCATCGTCATTTGACGCAACGAGTCGGGTATCATCCTGAATTCAACCTGCCTGATTTTCTGATTGAGAAGCTGGATCGGCTCGAGGCTGCTACGAATCCGCCAGTCGCGCCGACGTAGAGACTGCCGATCGGCTTCGCAAATCGCAGCAAGATCTATGCAGGCATCGGGAAGGCTAGCTGCGACCGAATTTCAGTCGAAGCCGTAAATCGATTTAGCTGCTGTCGGTGAATTGACATCATTACTCGATCGCCCAATTGCTTCTCCATTGAGTATGCGTGGAGGATGCAATGTCGTCGTTCAAATGTCCCGTTTGCAGCGAAGCTGCACACACTGTCCTCGATCTTTCGGAAGATGGCATTCGATGTGCTTGTCCCCACTGCGGGGAGTTCGGGCTGTCGGACGCCAGCTCTACTTCTCTCGCTAGATATAACGGCCAGGTTCGGCAGGGGCTCTTAGCCGCTGCCATCTCACGGACGCAGCCGGGTCAGTTGCCGGTCATTACTCATATCGACTGAATGCTTGTGGCGTCGATGCTGGAAAGCGGAAGTTGAAGGCGCCCACAATTGCCCCGCCGCAGGAAAACGTGCACGCGTGCTTACCTAGGTCAGGCGATGCGAGGACGCCCTTCTGGAAGAAAACGTTCGCGAAAGCCACGATCCACCGCTCGTAGTAACTGAGATCGACGAGCTTGGTGCCAGTGCGTCGACGCCCCGCCGCTTCTCTCCCGTGTTGATGATCTTCTGGAGTCGAGAACGTCGGCCAGGGCGTGGCATTGCTTGTCCCACGGGACGGCGCCGGGGAAGCAGCCGAACACGGCGCGGATCAGGCCAGATCGAAGTTTCGCCTCGTGCGACTGCGGACTAGGCTGGGCTCGATCGCAGCTTCGGCGCCAGACGAGATCGGTATGTGAAGATATGAAAGAGGAGTGCAATTTCTTGCACTCCTCTTATACCCGCTCGCGTATGGAGCGGACTCCGCAAGGACGGCGCCGGCTAGTCGACGCTGTGGTTCGCCCGCTCGCGAGTGGAGCGGTTTCGCCTGTCCAGCAACTTGCATATACGGGAACTGGATTTGCTTTGTAAGATGCGAACGTCGTCTTTAGACGTTTATCGTTAAATTCTGGTTTAGGTGAATTTCCCAATTCAATCCAACGCGTTGTGGGAAAACGATAAATTGCATGGCGACTATACCCTTGACCGAAGATCTTGCGCGAGCACCCGGGCGCATCGACTACGAGTCCGACTGATGCCCGCATCCAGGACCCCGATTGGGACTCCACGCTCGAGAAGCTGGTCCACGAAGAGGCCGCGTCGGGTAACTGATGAGCCCCGCCCGTCGTTGCCGATACAGCGAGCACGTCGTGAAGAAGTTCGACTTGTCGCAGCGCTTGGCATGCCGGGTCAGGGGCAGCATCGGTCGACACAGCGCAAGGTGCCGAAGGGCCATGTCGGTGATGCGACGCTGACCGCTGATATCGTTAAACTCCCTGGCCAGTATGGTCGCTCCGGCTACAGGCGGATCACCGCCTTGCTGCAAGAGGCGGCGAAATCGAGGAGGCGCTCCGCTCCGAGACTTCGGGTGGGAGGATGAGATCCTCCAGGCACCAGGTGACGATGTCGACGGGCTCGTTCGGGACGAGGTAGGACGGGGCCGTCGGCGATTTCTTCCAGGAAAAACCTAGGTACAAAGGCTGATCATTATACCGGCTCCGAAACATTCAGATGAAGCAACTGAGCGTCCGCTTGGGAGCACCCGGCCGTGAGGCAATAAGCTTCCATCCTGATTGTCTTGCCGCGGCTAGGAATTGTCGAAGGTCCCCAAAGGCGGCCCGAGACCTGAGGGTCCCTTCTGCGACCTCTGCCGCTGGCGCCGTCAATTTTGCAGGGGAGCTCGAGCTGATGAGCCGAGCCGCCGCCATCCCTCCTATCCCTCCGCCGACCTCGGACCGAGTCCTGCCGGGTGTCGGGCTTATGCTCGTCTTCTGCACGGTCGCGCCTTTGATCGACGTCGCGTCGAAGATGGCTGTCCAGACCGTTCCGGCCGGCACGGTGACACTGGCCCGATTCGTGATCCAGGCATTGCTGATGACGCCGATCGCTCTCGTGATGGGCCTGCCGACAGAGATCAATTCGAGGATCGTGCGGTTGACGCTGCTACGCGCGCTCGCCGCCATCGGCTCTACCTTCTGCTTCGTCGCCGCCGTCCGGCTGATGCCGATCGCCTATGCGCTGGCCATCGCCTTCGTATCCCCCTTCATCTTGTTGTTGATGGGAAGAGTGATTCTGAAGGAAGAAGTGGGCCCACGCCGGATCGCCGCCTCGGTCGTTGCTTTCCTCGGCACGGTCCTGGTGATCCAACCTTCTTTCGCCCGCTTTGGTACCACAGCTTTCCTTCCGATCGGCAGCGCCTTCTGCTTCGCGCTTTACATGCTGGTCACACGGCATCTCAGCTGCGTTCAGCATCTGGTGACGGTGCAGATCCACACTGCCCTGGCCGCGAGTCTCCTATGCCTACCACTCTTGGCCATTGGTAGCTTTGCGGACGTCGAGCCCATCCGTTTCGTTCTTCCGCACGGGGTGGTTTGGCTGTCATGCCTGTCCGTCGGTATCGCCGCGACCGTGAGCCACCTTGCCATGACATTCGCGCTGGCTCTCGCGCCATCGTCCACTCTGGCACCCCTGAACTATCTGGAGATCGTGACGGCGACGCTCTTCGGTTTCCTGTCTTTGGCGACTTCCGGAGGGAATGACGTGGACCGGGATCGCCGTCATCGTGAGTTCGGGCCTCTATGTCATCCATCGCGAGCGGCTCGTCGCGAGACTGCCCCGCTAATCTCGGGGCAGATCTTCTTGAAGAACCAACTGCAAGCGCTCTCGACATCCATCCAGTGGTCGCACCTCGCCAAGGATTGAGGGAATGAGGCAAGAGAGCCAGAGAGGGCGGCCCGGTCCAGCTTTGAAAGACTTCGGTCAGAAGGACCGTCCGGCGCTCCGCAACCGCTTACTCGCGGTCTGCACCAAGTGGAATGGCGTGCTTCAGGGTACAGTCCTCGCGATCATAAACCGAACCGTCGGATCTCGTTCTTGCCCCGAATCCGGGAGCGCTCGGTGTAGGTGCCCACTTGTCGATGCCTACCTGCATCGCGGTCTTCAGTCAGGGATCTTGATACCCAGTCGCCCTCACGGAAACTTCGTAGAGTCGGGGATCCTGACGGAACCACAGCCCTCCGCTTTCGTCCGAATCACGCGGAACGTAGTCGAAGGTCACACGACTCGTCTCTATCGTTTCGCTGCCGCGTTTCAGGGTCCCCTCGACCTCCAATGCCGTGGCCGTGGCGCCAGAGAGGTTTCGGGCCCTGATGCGCACGAGGTACCCACCGCTCGTGGGCTCGACGCCTGTCACCATAAGACGAACGTCAGGCACGTCGGCCTCCTCGCCGGGCAGCTCCAGCGCGACTACCGTAAATGTTCCGATTGCGATGATCGCGCCGAGGCCCGCGCAGATCCATTCGGTCAGCGGCTTTCCCATCTAAACCACCAACCGCGCAATGCCTGCGCCCAGCGCGGCGGGAAACCCAAGCACGACCGAGGTCGTGGCGGCGAGCGAGAGCGAGCCCCCATCCAACGAGCCGAAGGTCCAAAGGACGTAACAGCTCGCAACCAGGACGAGGCCGTAACCAGCTACGGTGAAATGCAGGAAGGTCCTCCAGAAACCCACGCCCTCCGCTCGCTCCTCCTGGCCGGCGAAACCGACTGTATAGACGAAGAGATGGAGAAGGATGACAGACAGCGCCATCAGGCCCATCGTACGACCCGGCGTCATGCTGACGGCAATAAGCAGCATTTCCTCGGTCGGCGCGACGTTGAGGGCCATAAATAGCGCCCCCGCCAGCATCAGGAAAAGCTCGGCTGCGTAGCCCTTACGCGTGGCTCCGGCTTGATCACCGGCGCCCAGTTGCTTCCGGGCGAGCACGGCACCCATACCCGCGGGAACTGCCTGCACCGCTGCCATTCCTACGACATCGCTGAAACTGCTTCCGGCCTTGAGGATTCCGAGCACCCACAGGATCGCGATGCTGGTGACCATACCGACACCAAAGGCGACGATCCCGTCAAGGAGGGCGTCCAACGGTCCATCCGCTTCCTCGAAGCCTGAATAATAGGCTAGCAATATCATCACCAGGAGGCCCATCACCAGGAAGGCAAGAAACCGGCCGGCGTCGATCGACGCGCCGATCTCCCACATCTCCATCGTCATGAACATCGGCAAAGCAAAGAGAATGGCCCCGCCGAAGGCTCGGGCGAGTCCGAGCAGGAACTCCACATCGTCTCGGTCGGCGTCGACATCGAGAGCATCGGTTTCAGCGATGGCCATTTCTCCTCCCCACGGATTTCCCGGTGCCACATACAACAGGACAGCAGGTGGAAAGCCAGCGGGTCGAACCGCAGCTTCGCCGTCCGCCACTAGTGTCTATCAAACCGGCAGCGGGCCACGATCTCCGTTGTCAGACAGGTCAAGGGCGTTGAACCAGTGCCTCCGGGCCACGACCGGTTTCGCTGTGGTCACTGATCGGATCGCGTCTCGAGGAAGGCTGTGACAATTCCAACTGTCAGAATGCCAAGCAGCACTTCTATCCTTACCTCAAAGGCGACGCGAAGGACGAAGACCGTAGCCAGTACTGCGATCAGTATCGTGGCGAAGTTTTGGAGATTGGACATGTAATTGCACCGGGATGGATTGAGAGATCGGGCCGTCGTTAACCAAGCGCTGGGCGGTCGAGCTCGAGATCTTGACATCGTGCGGCTGCTCCGCGGCGAGATCGTCATCAGCGTGCTGCCGGCATCAAACTGCGTCACTTCTCTTCACACAGTGCTCTTACGACCGCGTCGCGGAGCGCTGGGAGGATGTCAGCTTCAAATTCAGGATTTTCAGCTGCCCAACGCCGTACCCGCCACGAAGGATGAGGCAAGGGAAACACGGTCGGAAGATAACTGCGGAAGCTAGCGACGCGCTCCGAGACCTTGCCTCTTCCGAGCATGTGGTCCTGAGCATAGCTTCCCACCAACAGGGTGAGGCGAATGTTTGGCATTTTTTCGAGTAGCCGCTCACGCCAAAGGGGTGCGCATTCTCTTCGAGGAGCCGCATCTCCACCGCCAGGTTGACGGCCCGGATAACACAGTCCCATAGGCAGGATTGCCACGCTTTCCGAATCATAGAACACGTCCTTCGACAGGCCCGTCCATTGCCGAAGACGGTCTCCGGAATCGTCGGAGAAAGGAATCCCGCTCTCGTGAGCTTTGCTTCCAGGAGCCTGGCTCGCTATGAGGATTCGTGCTGCTTCAGAGATCTGGAAGATCGGCCTAGGCCCTCGTGGCAACACGAGCGAACATACCCTGCATGCTCTTACTTCAAGCGAAAGCTGCTTCATCTAGCCCTGACTTGCAAATTATGGACGCTGGACTGAGACACCAGCGACGCGATCGTTGGGTCTGGATCCGTCTTCCAGAACTACAGCCATCTACGGGCGGCGCGTTTGCCGCCATGTGCCGGAGGAAGGGAGCAGAAAATCATTCCGGCACGGTCACGCCTCGCTGCTTCAGCCAGTTCTGCATCCTCTGGATCTCCACAGTCTGGTGCTGGATTATCTCAGCCGCGAGTTGGCGGTTTGCAGGATCGGTGCCGTAGCGAAGCTGGACTTCCGCCATGTCCACCGCGCCCTGGTGGTGCGGAAGCATGCCGAGCACGAAGGCGACGTCCGGGTCGGGATGCGCCATCCCCTCCATCATCGGCTTGTGCATCTTCGCCATGGTCGCCTCGTAGGCCGCCCTGGAATCGCGGGGAGCGCCAGTGTTCGTAGTTGGAGCGCCTGCGGACACCTCCTCGAGGTCCGGCTCTCCCATTGGCGGAGCGCCGATCCCGCCGATCGCCTGAGGTCCATGCGGTTGCTCAGGATTGTGCGAATGGGTAGCCATCTCCGTGGCGGCCGCCGGGGCAACGCGTCCCTCAATGCCGTAGAAAGTCATGTGAAGCCCCCAGTACCCGGTGGCGAACACCACCAGCGCCGCCATGAGACCCACCGGGACGCCTGCAAGCGAGCGCTTGATGGCAGGCAGGAAGTGAACCTGCCTCGTATGGTCCGCGGCGATCGCCACGATGATGGCCATGATGAGAGCGTGACCGATGAGGTCCACGCGCCCGAAGGGGTAGACGGCAGCGTTGAAGATGAAGAAGAGCGAAATCGCGGACAGGCGGCGCACGAGAGGCGTCCAGAGCAAGCCGAAACCCATCGTGAACTCGGCGACACCTGCCATCGGGATGAAGACGTCGCGGGGCATGCCGAAGGTCAGGAAGGGCTTCTCCTCGACGAGGGGATAGAACCAGTCGGGATAGGCGAACTTCTCAAGGCTCGACCACATCAAGGCAATAGCCACACCCCAGCGGAGAGCCTCGAAGCGGTGCTTTTTCCACTCCGGGTTTTTGGAGGAGGCCAGTACAAGGTAGGCGGCCACGCCAACGCCGAGCGCTAGATAATCAAACAGGTGGAAGAGGTCGTAATCTCGTAGGGCCAAAACCCAAAGGAGGATGATGCCCGCTGCCGAAAGCGGCATTGTCCGTTTCGAGAAAACGCCGAACGCGATCAGGAGCTGGACCCAGGACACCCATTCCGCGGGTGTCTTGAGATCAGGCGTAAGGTAGACGCCGCCGACCGCGAAGATCGCAACGAAGAACGCCCCGATGACGACGTGAACGAAGTCGTCGAGACGGTTCCAGAGCGGATCAGAGATCCGGTCCATGCCTTTGAGGATTACCTCACCAGTGGCCGATCGTTCGATGGCGCGGGTGGCGACGAAGAAGACAAGCACAAGGACGATGCCCGCCCAGAACCAGGGATCGGCCAGCGTCCGGGAGATCGGCGCGGGCGGCGCGCCTACGATGTACGGCGCGAACCACTTGACGTGAGCTTCGGCCACGGAAGGGAGCAGGGCGAGGACCGCCGTAACGAAGGCGGTCGCTGTCGCAGCCTTGACCGGCACGCCGCAGTGGCCAGATGGTTCAGCCGTTCGCCCGGAGAGGGGGAGGAGATTGCGGAGCATCTTATGGGTCTCGTACGGGAGAAAGCAGGGAAAGGTAGAATCCGCTGACCGGCGGGTTCGTGGAGTCAGGCGACCAGACGATCAGCCGGATCGTCATCCAGTTCGTCAGCAGGGCCGAAAAACTCGTAATGGACGCGGTCGCCGGTCACGCCGGAGCGCCGAAGGCCGTGCACGAGTGCCGCCAAGAAAGGCTTCGGGCCGCAAAGGTAATAGTCCGCATTCTCGACGGCGGTGTTCTGTCGGAGCCAGTCGATCGTGATGACGCCCTCGGCATCGTGGGTTTGCCCCAGCACGTCGCCGTCTCGTGGCGAGAGATAGAAGGTCGTAGCCTTCATGTTCGGACGACCGTCCACGAGCCCACGAACATGATCACCCATGGCATGGGTGCTGCCGTCCTGCGTGCCGTGGATGTAGTGGATGTGAACACCTGCCCCCCGTGTCGCCACCGCTTCGAGCATGCTGACCATCGGTGTGAGACCGACGCCGCCCGACAAGAGCACGACCGGGCGCTCGATCTTGTCCCCCAGAAAGAACTCCCCGGACGGCGGCGCAACCTTCAATATCGAGCCGACCTCGACCTGGTCATGTAGCCAGTTCGAGACCTGGCCCAGCAGCTCCCGCTTCACCGAGATCCGATAGGTCTCGTCGTTCGGCGCGGACGAAACGGAATAGTTGCGCTTCACCGTCTCGCCACCCTGAAGTTCGAGCTGGAAGGTCAGGTACTGACCCGGGCGATGACGCAGGATTGGGCTGCCGTCCACGGGGCGCAGCACGAAGGACGTGACGATGTCGCTCTCCCGCCGCTTCTGCTCGACACGGAATTCGCGCCATCCGGACCAGCCCCCATCAGAGGTGGCGAGATCGTTGTAGAGCTTCTTCTCCCGGCCAATGAGGATGTTGGCGAGGAACCAGTAGGCTTCGCCCCAGGCGGCGAGGACTTCCTCCGTCGCCGCGTCTCCCAAGACGTCCTTGATGGCGGCCAGGAGCGCGTTCGCCACGGCCGGATAGTGTTCTGGAAGGATCTGAAGACCGACATGCTTCTGCGCGATCCGTTCGACCGCGGGGCCAAGAACGCCAAGATTGTCGATGTTCTTAGCGTAGGCGAGGATTGCGCCGGTCAGCGCCTTCGGCTGGGATCCGGTCTCCCCGTGATGCGACGGGTTGAAAAGAGCCCGGATCGCCGGATCCTCGAACATGTGCGCATACATGGTCCGCACGATCTCCAGGCCGTGTGCCTCGAGGGCCGGAACGGTCGCCTTGACGATCGCGGTAGTTCGTTCGCTTAGGGGCGAAGTCATGGGAAGCCTCTTGTCATGGTGGTTGAACCGACGCCTGAGTTCGCCGAGCGCTTCAGGGCACTAGTGGCGGCGGATTTGTTCGCGTTGGCGAAGGAACGGGCCTGAAGAGCACACCGGCCATCAGGCTCTCGGCGATGCGATGCGCCTTCTGCTCGATCTGAGCGGCCGCGGACGGCTTAAGGGTCCGACGTGCCGCATCGCCCCAGAGAGAAAGCCAGCGATGGAAGTGTTGCGGTCCAATGAATTCTCGCAGAGAAGTGTGGGCACCGAAGGGATTTCCCTTGTAGCGCCCGCTGCCAAGCATCACCGAAGACCAGAAGTCGCTGATCTTCGCGATGTGCACATCCCAGTCAGAGACCTTCGCAGCGAAAATCGGCCCAAGGAGCGGGTCGGCTCGAGCGTCCGAATAGAACGCGCGAACCAACTGGCCGAGCTCGGCTTCAGATGGGAGCACAACGTTCTCGGCGTCGGGATCGGGCGGCATTGAGGTCTTCCGCTAAAACATGCACGAATAGTGCATCAATAGGGGCGGTGTAGCACGTTGCGGAAAAGATGCAACGGGTTTACATGTTTCTAAAGCGAAGGATCCCGACCCCGTGCGGCTCACCCTCTACACCGACTATTCCATTCGCGTTCTGGTGTTTCTCACGGCCCGAACAGGAGGCCTGGCGTCGATCGCGGAGATCTCCGAGACCTATGGCATCTCAAAGAACCACCTGATGAAGGTGGTGCAGGATCTGGGCAAGGCGGGGCTCGTCAGGACCGTCAGAGGACGCTCCGGCGGAATCGAGCTAGCGCGGCCGGCGGACGAGATCACGGTTGGAGAGGTCGTTCGGCGAACAGAGGACGGCTTCGAGCTCGTTGATTGCGGATCCTGCATCATCGCTAAAGCGTGTGGCATCCGCGGCATCTTGAAGGAAGCCACACAGGCATTCCTCGCCGTGCTCGACCGCTACACGTTCGGCGACCTTCCGAAGAGCGAACTCGATATCCTCGACATATTGGCGGCCTTCCCGGACGTCAGGCGAAAGACGGCGGAATGCGTTGGTGGCCCCGACGCAGTCTGAACGACGGGCGCAGGGCATCGCCGGGTTGGTGGCTGCGGCAGACTGGAGCGAAAAAATTGGATGAGCCTTACTACACCATCGGCCATTCCACACGGTCCATCGAGGAGTTCGTCGAGCTTCTGCAGGGCTCGCAGGTTCAGATGGTGATTGACGTCAGGACGGTCCCCCGCTCCCGAACGAACCCGCAATACAATCGCGATACCCTTGGCGCTACTCTGGAGCCGCATCAGGTAGGGTACGAGCACATTCCGGAGCTCGGCGGACTGCGGGGAAAGCAGCGGGACGGGGAAGCCTCGCGGAACGGCTTTTGGAAAAACACGAGCTTTCGAAACTATGCCGACTATGCGGAAACGGATGCCTTTCTGCATGGTATGGCTCGACTGCGGACGTTGGGCGGTGACCGGCGGGTGGCCCTCATGTGTGCCGAGGCCGTCTGGTGGCGGTGTCACCGGCGTATCATCGCCGACCATCTGCTCAGCGCGGGTCAATCGGTCTTTCACATCCTCGGGAAGAATCATGTCGACCCCGCCGAGCTTAATCCCGGTGCAAAGGTGGCGCCGGACGGATCGTTGTTCTATCCAAAAGGTGATGACTAGCAGGGCCACCAGTTTTTGCTGTCATTTTGGGTCGCCATCGAGGATGCTTTCCCTCGTGCAGTTAGCGCCTGCATTTGCGAAACATCTTTCTGAGGTGAGTCGCAATTTAATATGTACGCGTAAAAATAGATAAACTTGAATACCTGCCGCCAATCACTTAGTGATTTACACATGGATAGCGAGCTTTGACCGCGATGAAAGCCGCCAGCAAATGAGTTGATGCCTTGGTCCAGGCTGTAGGGAGTGTTCTTTTGATCATGGCAATCGGTCTCGGTCTGCCAAGCTTCCTCGCTCTGGTCGAAGGGGATGTGCCGAGAACCAACGTCGCAACTGCGGCTGCCACTGTGGGAACCAGCGCGGCGTTCACAGGAATCGGAATGGCGTTCCAGAATTACGGCTACCTACAGGCCTTGCTGTGCGTCCTTCTGGCGATGGCAATTGGCGTCGCTATAGTGTGGCTAGTGCCAAGAAATCGAGGCATGTCGCTGATGCCGTTCGTATCTATCGCCTTTCTCATGTCATACTACTCAGCGATCTAGGCCCGCCCGGCGGGCACAAGCGAGCGGCGGAGCTGCGATGGGCAACGATGTCGATTTTCCTCGAGACGAGCCGAGCGAGTATTCGTCTCCTGCTTGCTTCCTTCACGAGCTGGATCCGGACTTCGCAGGCACCAACAATGCCGGAACTGACGGAGCTGTGGGCGTAATCCGCTGGCGCAAGTTCGAGCGTCCAAGACTAATCGAGATGCGCAAAGCAATAGCCGCCGACGACCGCAAGAGCATGGACACCGTCCTAGCCGCCAAGCTGTCACGTCTGCTCTCGTCGCCAGGTGGGAGGGTCGTCAGCATCTACTGGCCGATGAAAGGTGAGCCCAATCTGATCCCCTGGGTCAAGAACTCGCTTCCGGACGGGGGCACGGTTGCTCTTCCCGTCGTTGTGAGCAAGGGCGCCCCGATGGAGTTTCGCAGCTGGTCGCCTGGAGAGCCACTCATCAGGGGAGTCTGGAACATTCCCGTTCCGGAGAGCGGCGTAACCGTCGTTCCGGACGTCGTGATCGCGCCTGTCGTCGGATTCGACAAGCGTGGCTATCGGCTGGGATATGGCGGCGGGTACTTCGATCGCACCCTCGCTGCCCTTGCGCGCAAACCGTACGTCATTGGCATCGGTTATGCGCAAGCGGAGATCGAGACGATCTACCCGATGGAGCACGACATCCCGATGGACGTGATCCTGACCGAAAAGTCCTGCACTGCCTACGCCCCCTCCAGCCGTCTCGCCAGCACCCTGGACATCGCGGACAGCAGATCCGTCTGAGTGACGAGGCCGCGAATCCACCGGTCGTCGTCGACGATGACCACGGAGTGCGTCATTCCGTCGGTAAGGGGCCCGATCAACTCGATGGCGGGGGACCTGGGGGTACTGATGGCCGCTTCGGCCATCACATCTCCGACGAGACCGCTACGCCGGGTCAGTTCCCGAAGTCCCACTATTCCTACGAGCCGGCCGCTTTCGTCGGTGACCGGCAGCGTTCGCACGCCGTGGTCCAGCAGCAGAGCGAGTGCCACTTCGGCGTCGGCCATTTGACTGACCGAGATCACGTCCCTGGACATGATGTCGGCGCACGAAAAGTCGTCGTGCTCCCTCAACAGGGAACGCAGCTCGATCCGGCGAAGCAGCCTGTCGAGATCCTGCGGGTCGATGTCGAAGGTTTCTCCCAGGTCCGCCAGGGCGCCTTGGATGTCCTCCGCCCGAAAGCCGACACGTGCGGCCGGCGGCAGGTCTGATGTGCCGTGGGTGTTGACCGGCGCGGCCTTCGGGACGTGGGGGTACGAGTGAGATGAGAACCGATGGAAAAACAGGCCCAGGAGGACGAGCACCACTGAGTTGACGGCGATTGGAACGAATGCGAAGGCGTACCCCGCCGCCAGTACCGTCGGACCGCCAATCACTGCCGTCAGTGCGGCCGCTCCCCCGGGGGGATGCAGGCAGCGTGTCAGGGACATCGCGGCGATGGCCAGCGCGACGGAAAGGCCGATCGCCAGCATCGGGTCGTCCACGAAGTGGACTACGGTAATGCCGACGAGCGCGGAAACCGTGTTCCCTCCGATGATCGACCACGGCTGAGCTAACGGACTGGCGGGGACCGCGAAGAGCAAGACCGCAGACGCGCCGATCGGCGCCACGATGAACGGCAGGAATGGATCGCGCCCCAGTGCCGACGAGCAGATGAATCCTGTTAGGCAGATGCCGATGAAAGCACCCACGCACGCAATGGCGCGATCACGAAGCGTGGCGCCGGCAAGTATGGGGACGAAGAACCTGAAAGGCTTCCGCGTCGGCGGATCGCCCGGGAGGGGCGGGGGTGTGAACATTAGGTTACCTGATCGAGAGATTGTCGCCACCGCTATGCCGAACGTGCAAACACTTCAAGGGTCTGCAACGCGGCGCGAAGCAAGCCGAGCCGCAGATTTGCTCGGTTTGCCCCTTTAAGCAGGCATGGGCGGGTTAATCTGGAGAATCCCTTCCGATCCGGCATGGCTGGCAAAGTCACCTGATGAGCGCATCTGCGGGTGAGGGATTCGCCCAATAGGATTCCCCGCGTTCCCACATGCGCCCGACCGCTACAACCGGCTGGGTCCCATCCGCGGCAAAAGGCGTCGTCAGGCCTAGCAGCGGCAGGTAAGACACGGCGCTGTAGACAAACTCGATCCCGCGAGTGTCGGCGAAGCTACCAAGGACCGCAGCCCCTAGACCTCCCGCACCGAAGGCGAAGCCGAAGAATATGCCGGCGACGAGGCCAACCCGACCTGGCAGCAGCTCCTGGGCGAAGACGACGATCGCCGGGAACGCTGAGGCGAGGATCAATCCGATGATGGCGCTGAGAAGGCCGGTGAAGAAGAGGTCGGCGTAGGGGAGCATCAGCGCGAAGGGAATGACCCCGAGGATCGAGAACCAGATCACGAAGCGAGCGCCCAACCGATCGCCGATCGGGCCGCCGACAAAAGTGCCGACCGCCGCTGCTCCGAGGAACAGGAACAGCATGAGTTGGGCTTCCCGGACGGTAAGGTTAAACTTCTCGATGACGAAGAACGTGAAATAGCTGGAGATGCTTGCCATGTAGACATTCTTCGTGGCCGTCAGCAGGATCAGGATGACGAGGGCCCAGAGCACCTCCTTGCGGGGCAGGGGGAGGCTGCGGCTGGCTGGCGCGCGAGTCGCGTTCAATCGTTGCTGGGCCGAATACCAGCGGCCAGCCCAGCTAAGGATCACGATCCCCAGCATGGCGATCAAGGCGAACCACGCAATGCTGCGCTGACCGAAGGGTAGAACGACGAAAGCGGCAAGGAGGGGGCCGATCGCGGTTCCCGCATTTCCGCCGAGCTGGAATAACGACTGGGCGAAGCCGTGGCGACCGCCGGAGGCGAGCCGTGCGATGCGCGAGGATTCCGGATGAAAGACTGCCGAGCCGAAGCCAACGAAGCTCGCCGCAACGAGAAGCAGCGCAAAACTGTCGGCCCGGGAAAGTAGAGGAGGAGCCCGCACATCGTGCTCAGCATTCCGACTGGGAGTGAATAGGGCAGTGGCCAGCGGTCCGTGACGATGCCGACTGCCGGCTGAAGTAGCGACGCCGTGACCTGGAAGGTCATCGTCAGGAGGCCGATCTGCACGAAGTCGAGATCGTAGTTCTGCTTCAGGAGCGGATAAAGCGAGGCCAGAAGCGACTGCATGATGTCGTTCAGCATATGGCAAACGCTGACGGCGACCAGTACCGACAGCGTCACCCGCTCGAAGCGGGGTGCGGCGGGAGCGACAAGGGTCATGGCGCGGACTCCTTCGGCCACCGCAGCTTCAGTGCATTGGGGGCGCGAGCAAACGAGGAGGTCATAGCGCCGTCAGGAGGGCTTCTCAATTAGCTTCACGGACGATCAGGATGGACGGTGGAGGTTGCCGGCGCAAAGCCACCGAGGGCCCCGGTAACTCCGGAGCAGAGTCGCGTCGGCTGACGATCTGCTGACGTGGGTCTTCGGTCAAGAGGGACGCAGTGGGCGGAAACAGGGTCGTTGAGCCAACGGTCGGTGCGAAGCGTGGCAGCATTGTAGTGTCGGCACTGCTTCACGTATCGGGCTGCTCCTGCGAGGCGGGAACGGCCTCTTCCGCTGCCACGAAACCGATTTTCGAGTGGGTGCCGTCAGAAAAAGGTTTGGTGGTCGATGCGCCGCAGCGACAAAGCGCCGTCAATGATTTTGACGTGTAGACGTTTCCAGCGGTATCAACCAGCCGGATGTTGCCCTTCACAATGTAAGGCCCATTCTTCTTTGCTTTTATTGTGAAATCAGACAAGTTACTCTCCTGGTTTTAGTGCGGTGGCACGTCATCAAATATTTTCGGCCATATCCAAGCATTAAGGTGTCTTGGCGGCCTCCGGTTCGTTGGTCTGACGTTTCCCTTTGGCCAATACCGCGACCTAGGTCCAATGAGATCCAGCGACTTGGCAGCCTCGATCGTAGCTAAAGGCGCATCGTTTCAGCCGTAGCGTCGATATACGTTTCAGCAGCGGACCCTACCGCGACACAGGCCTGTAGCGATTGACGCTAAGCTTCAAATAGCTGGGTATTCCGACAGGGGCAGGACCAGCATAGACCGCTGATCCTCAATCCGCCGGACACCGTCGACATTCTCGATGAGTACATGACAGGCATCCCGTTCGGCGACAGAATTGTAATATCCGCGCAAGAGGACAATGCCATCCTCCACCGCGACATCACCCGCCCTGGCCGTCGACCAAGGCTCCATTCTGAGCTCCTGCAGAATGCGGCTGCGAATACCGACATCGTCGTTGGCTGCTCCTACCAAGGGCCGCTGCGCCTTCGCAATTGCGCTAACGAGGTTTGCACGGCTGACGATGCCGACCACCTTGCCATCCTTCATGACGGGTAGTCGCTTGACGCGCTTGGTTTCGAGAATCTCCGCGATCTCCGCCACGGGCGTGTCTGGAGTCGTTGTGAAGACCCTGTCCGTCATGACGTCGGCCACATGTTGAGCGTGGGATTTGATATATTCTGCCGCGAGGGCGGCATTCCCGGTCAGCAGTTCCAGCCACCAGGAACGATGGTGTCCACAGGTACCAAGCTCGTCCCGGTGGAGGAGGTCTCCCTCGCTGACGATCCCAATCAGTCCTCCGTCGTCGACGACCGGAACGGCGCTGATGCCATACGTCGTCATCAGCAACGCAACGTTCTTGACGGTGTCCTGGGGTCCAACCGTCACGACCTCTGTGGTCATGACATCTCTAGCTGTGAGCATTGTAGCCTCCTTTCTAAATCGGCGCCCTGCTGGGGGCAGGCGCGCTCAAGACACGGAAGTCTCATCACCATAGAAGTGAATGGCTCCCTGCAGCTGCTTGGCGTGGAACGCGTAAGCCTCGTTCCCCTTGGGCTCGCCATCGAATCTTCCGGCGCTGCGGGCCTTGCGGAAGAACCATTCTGGAGGGATGCCCGGAACAACGCTCTCCAGAGCAATCGCGGCTAGGAAGGGCCGGTTACCCTGAACGTCGTCGTCCATCATCTCTTCAAGCGCGGAGTCGATCGTCTTGATCGCCCGGCCCGACCGGAAACCGATGCGCTCCGCCAAGCGGGCGTAGGTGATTGGCGAGTGGGCCGCGGCCTGCTCAACCAGAACCTGCCTGAGCCGCGATCTAAGGACGTCCTTTCTCGCGGGGTAAGTTGAAGTGCGTAAGTCTTGCTCGCTCACGTTTCCGTCGCGATCGACTGTCATGCGCAGCTCGCGGCCGCGGTAACGGAAGGACAGACGATGCTGGCCGTCATCCTCGTCTGTCCCACGCTCGACTATCCCGTGGACATTGCCGCGGCGCATCTCAAGCATGAAGTGGGCAATTGGCATATTGAATGCGCGAGCGAGAACCGAACCGTCCATCTGAAACGCTTCACCTTGCCTCGACACGGGGCCACTTTGCATTGCAACCGTCATTTGATGCGTCCTTTCAGATATCCACGGATCGCCCTGTGTCGGAGAGTCCGCTGCCTCGCGCTTCGCTCTAGACGGGACCAAGTCCGGGAACGGACCCAAGCCTCCCAGTTTCTGGATCGACGCTCACCGAACCTGATCCCTTTGAAGAAGATGGCAGCAACGAACGGAAAGGAAAACGAAACTCAATGCACGGTACGTGCAATAAAGTTGCACTCAGCCTTGCGTGCATGTGATGTTGTCACCGCATGCGCGGACGAGCCTGGGAAGTGCGAGGTTGACCTGCGTCGGCGCGTACAAAGCGCCACCTAGGTGGCAACCCATTCACGTACCGGCCGGGTTGGAACCAGGCCAAACCCGTTCCGTCACCGCTCGATTTCAGTTCGCCGTCAGTTATGACCGGCGCTTTCTCTCCGACAGCCATGCGCGCCGACTGTCGAAGAGCGAGATGCTCGTCCGTCGGTGCCCACGATGTATCGCGACCCGAATCCCATGGTGCGAGGGAAGGGCGCACTTGATGGTCCTGGGCGTTATCTGCAGTCCGTATGGAGCCGAGGGAGCGAGATCCGGTTGCTTGTGATCAAGACGGCTGCTGGCGCCAGTCCGGGAGTCGATTGAAGCGGCCTCGGAGAACTATGCTTCCCTCTGGCCCGCCACCGCCCGCATCCCCTCCAGGGCAGACTGAATCAGTGCTTCGTCCGTGGTAGCCGAGTACACCGCGTACGTGTGGTGAGAGAACTCCGGTGCCTTCGGAACCAGGTGAAGTCGCTTAGCGGCCAGATGCGGGCGGACGGCGCTGAGGCGAAAATATCCGGATCCTCCCGCAGCGAGGATGTAGTCCAGGCCCAAGGGGCCGAGGCCGACGAAAAGCCCGGGATTGGCGAGATCCGGGAAGCTGAGGTTATGCTGCGCCGTGAAGTCCGAACCCCAATCGACATAGACGTAATCGGAAAAGTCCGAGCTCCCGTTCTCGCCGCCGCATCTTACGAGCACGAGTTTTTCCTCCAGCAGCAGCTCGACCTTCAGGCCAGGTCGTTGCTGCGGAGCATACATGATTGCCAGATCCAGCAAGCCATCGGCGACCTGCCTCGCCAGATCGGCCGCAAGGTCCACGCTCATCCGCAACGCGATGTCGGGAGCGCATCTTTTCATCCAAAGGAGCCAGTCGATCAACAATGGATGCCAAAGGCTGAGTTCGCCCCCGACCGATAGAAGTGCGCGTCGGCCTGGGGGTACCGCAACCTGATGCCGAGCCCGCTCCCATAGCTGTACGAAGCCTGGGGCATAGCGGAGGAACTGTTCACCGGCCGGAGTGAGAGTAGCGCCTGACTTGTTGCGGACGAACAAGGAACGACCGAGCCGATCTTCCAAGGTTCGTACCCGGGCACTGACGGCGGTCTGGCTTATGTGGAGGCGCTCTGCGGCGCGTATGAAGCTCCTCGTCGAGACGATCTCGAGGAAGGTGCGTGCCAGTTCGGTATCCATCAAATTTCCCAGTTAGGACGCGTTCCTCATATGAGGATAATTGCACTGAAAGAGCAATAATATTCATTGTCGTGGTCGGAGGCGGGTCGCTAAGTTCGTCTCAGTTTTCGCTGAACCTCGGCTGCGTCTGACTGATGTTCGGGACCGAGCCGCTGACGGGATACGTGCAGCGCCAACGTGTCAGGGCGTTCCGCTTCTGGCGCGGAGTTGGCGGATCGGTCTTGCGACCAGCTTCGATGGTAGTCGGTCATGACAATCTGGAGCAACCGAGACTGCGGTTTCGCGAGACTCCGCTGAACTGAGGGATGCGATATGAAGACCGAACGTGCGGCAGTCGGGCTCCCTGCTTCGAGGCCTGTCGGATGGACCCGCTGGATCCAGTCGACCAATCATAAAGACATCGGCACGCTTTATCTAATCTTCTCTATCACTGCCGGAATTGTCGGAGCGTTGTTATCGATTGCCATGAGGTTGGAGTTGCAGTCACCTGGACTGCAGCTTTTCGGAGACCCTCAGACATACAACGTGTTGGTGACCGCTCACGGCCTGATCATGATTTTCTTCGCCGTGATGCCAGCGCTGATGGGCGGCTTCGCTAACTGGATGCTTCCGATCATGATCGGTGCTCCGGACATGGCCTTCCCGCGCCTGAACAACATCTCCTTCTGGCTGCTCGTGACCGCGTTCGTCCTGTTTCTGCTCTCGCTCTTCGTCGAGGGCACGCCGGGATCGAACGGGGCAGGCACAGGTTGGACCATGTACCCGCCGCTCTCCACGACGGGTCACCCGGGGCCCGCTGTCGATCTCGCTATCTTCGCGCTGCACGTCGCCGGCGCCTCCTCGATCCTCGGCGCGATCAACTTCATCACCACGATCCTGAACATGCGCGCTCCCGGCATGACGCTGCACAAGATGCCCCTGTTCGCCTGGTCGGTGCTCGGAACCGCCTTTCTGCTGCTCCTGTCGCTTCCGGTCCTTGCCGGCGCGATCACCATGCTTCTCACCGATCGCAACTTCGGCACCACCTTCTTCTCCCCATCCGGCGGCGGTGACCCAATCCTCTACCAACATCTGTTCTGGTTCTTCGGACATCCGGAGGTGTACATCATGATCCTCCCGGGGTTCGGCGTCGTGAGCCACGTGGTTTCGACGTTCTCGAAGAAGCCGATCTTCGGCTATCTCGGGATGGCCTATGCCATCGTGGCCATCGGCGTGATCGGATTTGTCGTGTGGGCACACCACATGTTCACGACAGGCATCTCGCTGAATGCCCAACGCTACTTCATGTTTTCGTCCATGGTCATCGCGATCCCGACGGGCATCAAAGTGTTCTCCTGGATCGCTACCATGTGGGGCGGGTCGATATCTTTCAAGACTCCCATGCTCTGGGCGATCGGCTTCATCTTCCTGTTCACGCTGGGCGGGGTGACCGGGGTGAAGCTCGCCAATGCGGGCATCGATCGTGTCCTGCACGACACCTACTACGTCGTCGCGCACTTCCACTACGTGCTGTCGCTGGGTGCCGTCTTCGCGATCTTCGCGGGCTGGTACTACTGGTTCCCCAAGATGACCGGCTACATGTACAACGAGACGATCGGCAAGATTCACTTCTACGTCACCTTCATCGGCGTGAACCTCGTCTTCTTCCCGCAGCATTTCCTGGGCGCCCAGGGCATGCCCCGCCGCTACGCCGACTATCCCGACGCCTATGCCGGATGGAATTACGTCTCGTCGCTTGGCTCCTACCTCTCCGGCGCTGCGGTTCTGGTCTTTCTATACGGAGTCTACGAAGCGTTTTCGAAGAAGCGCGTCGCGGGCGACAATCCCTGGGGCGTCGGGGCCACGACACTGGAATGGCATCTCTCGTCACCGCCTCCTTTCCACCAGTGGGAAACGCTTCCTCGCATCCGCTGAGCGCACCCGGCATATTGTTGGCTTGAATGCTTGGAACGCCCAAAGGCGGATCGGAAATCATTTCCGGTCCCCCCGTGCCCGGAACAGGCCCATTTGGCCGTCGTCATAGGTGACGGTGGTCGAGCCGCACTCGCCTTGAAGAAACAGCCAGGGGAAATGGAGTGACGCATGCCGGTGACCAGAGAACCAGAAACTGCGGCTGTCCGCGCAGGGGTCGACCGCGACCCGACCTTTGGCGCCGTGATGCCGCCGTTGTACCTTTCGACCAATTACACATTCGCCGGCTTCGACGAGAAGCGGCAGTACGACTACTCCCGCTTTGCCAATCCCACGCGGGACCTGCTGGCGGAAGCTCTGTCGGAGTTGGAGGGAGGCGCTGGAACCGTGGTCACCAGTTCCGGAATGTCGGCCATCGACCTGGTCCTTTCGATGCTGAAGGTCGGCGAAACGGTGGTCGCGCCGCACGACTGTTATGGCGGTACCAATCGGCTGCTGAAAGGGCGTCAACGCAAGGGTGCTTTCAACGTCGAGTTCGTTGACCAGACAGACGAGGGCGCGTTGGCATCCTCACTTGCCAGGAGACCAAGGCTGTTGCTCCTGGAAACTCCATCCAACCCCTTGATGCGGATCGTCGATATCAAGGCTGCCGCCGACGCGGCCCATGCAGTGGGAGGACAGGTGGTCGTGGACAACACCTTCCTCTCTCCTGCACTTCAACAACCGTTGAGACTGGGCGCTGATTTCGTTGTCCACTCCACGACCAAGTACCTGAACGGTCACTCTGACGTCATTGGGGGAGCCGTGGTGTCTGCGGATAAGGCGGCTGCCGAGGAGCTCGGTTCGTGGGCCAACTGCACTGGCGTCACAGGATCGCCGTACGACGCCTATCTGACGCTTCGTGGTCTCAAGACCCTGTTTGCCCGCCTAGAGCGTCAACAGGAGAGTGCGGCGCGTATCGCCGGTCTGCTGAGCGCTCATCCAAAGGTGACGGCAGTTCATTACCCAGGGCTACCCTCCCACCCCGGTCACCTGCTCGCAAAGCGGCAACAACTCGGATTTGGCGCCATGCTGAGCTTCGAACTGTCCGGCGGCGTTCCGGCGATCCGTACTCTGCTCACCGGGCTGAAACTCTTCACGCTGGCCGAGTCCCTTGGAGGAGTGGAAAGTCTTGTCGCTCACCCCGCAACCATGACCCACGCTTCGATGGATCCGGAAGAGCGGCGTCTCTGTGGGATCGGAGACGATTTGCTCCGCCTGTCCATCGGCTTGGAGCACGTCGATGATCTCCTGGCGGACATGACGAGGGCCCTCGAGGGACTCTGACCCGGATCGGCAAAGGCCCTGACCAGCACCTGGTCCCCGGTCACCGACCTGCTACGTTGGTCCACCAGTTGCTCCAGAACAATCCGTCAATCCGGGCGCAACTCGCGCAAGCCGCATGCCAGGGATGGGGTTCTGCTGCTTCCTGTAGGTGCGCGCCAACAGGAGGTAGGGTCCGCCCGGAGCCTACGTTTACGCTTTGGCCTGGCAGGCGAGACTCTCCATCCGACAAGGATCGTGTCCCACGTGTGGAGTAGCTCGGTGGTAACGTCGCCGATCTCGTCCGCGCCTTTGATCGCGATGTAGGACGGAATCGCCAAAGGGGTGGTCACCGGCGGTCCCAACTAGGCTTTGGTTGCGACAACGACCTGCCCGGAATGCATCCGATCTGGACCATGAGCGTCGGTCAAAGCCATGGTTGGACTCCTGCAAGAGCGAGCGCAAGCGCCGCAGCCATGATCTGACGTATCAGCGTCCTCTCGATTGACTCAACGGCAGTGCGCTCATGATTCATCGGCTGCCTAGGGCGTGGTAGCATCTGCTCGCGATCAAAGCAGGCCCGGGACTGGGCTCCAGCGAAGCGCGATCACGCTTCAGGACCAAGCCTTTCTCCAGTATCAAGAGTAACCGAGGAACGTTGATGCCACGGCGCTGTTTCCGCCTTTTAGGAAAGGCGTCGCAATGGAGGAGCCGCGGAAGCAAGTCGTGAGGTCGGATAAAAGCGTCAGCATCATAGAGCGGATTCCTGCGATACGGTCCTCGCCTCGTCGACCGACGCCAATCCCGATCTCCGGAGCCCTCCGAAACCTGATCGTCCTGGCGATAGTCGCCGTTCTGGTGCTGATCTTGTGGGCCGTGCCGGTAGTACTCGTTGTGGCTCTAGGCGGCTTTTCCGTCGCCATGGTGCTCTCGTTCCCGGTGCGCCTCTTTTCGCGCGTTATGCCGCGAAGCCTGGCAATGCGGCGCGACAGATGATGTCCAGCGCCGTGCGGAGCGGACGGGACATCAGCGGCTGGGCCATCGAGATCGCCGACCGGGACGGAGTCGTGCTCGACCGGCTGCAGTTCGCCTCGACGCTTCGTCCTGCCTGACAGGGAGCCCATTCGGTGACGGTGAAAACGCGTGGTGGTGGTGTTTCCCCACTATCGCCGCAAGAGATCAGTGGCTACCGTTGTCAGGCTATCAATTCGTCGCCGTCTGCATTGGAATTGCCGGATGTCCAAGTCCCTCGATGCTCTTCCTCCGACCACTACCGACACCGACTTCGGGGAGCTTGCGGAAGATCTCGTCACTCTGTCGAAGCGCATCAGGGCCGTGTTCGGTACCGCGTTGGCGGAGACGGATTTTCATAATGGGCAGGATCACATGATCATGGTCCTCGTCCCGGGAACCGACATCGCGGTTTCGGAGCTTGCCATGGAACTCGACGTTCGACCGTCGACAGTCTCTAAGATGGTCGACCGCCTGGCCGAGAGAGGCCTGGTCATCCGTCTTCCCGACCCGAAGGATTCCCGAAAGACCCTCCTGAGGATCACTGCCGAAGGGGTCCGGACGCAAGCGACGATTCGGACGCTGTGGGCGGAGATAGGTCGTCGTCTTGCTCCGAAGCAGCACGACGAAGCCGCGGTTATGATGACCCAGATAAAACGGCTGAACGAGGCCGTGCACGCGCTTCTCCTCCGCCATCGGTGACGGAAGCGCCGCCGGATGGACACCGGCGGCGGACTGGAATGTCAGAGCAGGCGGGCGAAGGCTGCGGTCGGCCAAGCAGAGCGCCGGCAAAGGCAATGATGGTGTTGTATTCCGCCTGCCAACGAATCTGGCTCGCTCGCGCTCGGTCCAACGAGACGAACTCCCGTTGACAAACCAGTTACGCAAACGACCATAAGAACTCACGTTCAAGGCATCTTGCGTCGCCTTTCCCGGCACAAGCACCACTCCCTCTTTTGCTGAGAACTATCATCTTTCAAGGCAGAACGACCAATGCGGACCCCGGCCGAACACGGTCGTACAGGTCGATGATGTCTTGGTGCAGCAGGCGCACGCAGCCGGACGAGACCGACTTGCCGATCGTGCGAACTTCCCCCGTTCCATGCAGACGATAGAGCGTGTCCCGGTTGCCTTGGTGAATGTAGAGGGCGCGGGCACCCAGAGGGTTATCGATCCCCGGCGGCTGCCCGTGCCTCCACCTTCCCACCGAAGGCTGGCGCTCGATCATGTCGCTAGGAGGCGTCCAGACAGGCCATCTTCGCCCGTAGGCGACGTGTGCCCGCCCGGACCATTCAAAGCCGGCCTTGCCGACACCCACACCGTAGCGCATTGCCTTTCCACCAGCTTGGACATGGTAGAGGTAGCGGTTGGCGGGATCGACGATCACCGTTCCAACCTCTTCCGGAGTGGAAAAGTCGACCACCTGCCGATAGTGCCGTGGAGCAAGCTTGGCGAGGTCGACCGCCGGGATCGGAAACTCCTCATCGGGCAATGCTCGGTACATAAGAAGGACCTCGGCGGGTATCGCCGGTATCGCTGGCCGCTCGGGCGCCACCCTTGGCCTCGGCGGGAGCGAAGTGGTCGTGCAGCCAGCTACCGCGAGCGTCAGCAGGCTGCCGATAGAGACCAGGACGTTTCTCCGAGAGGGTCCGGAGGGCCTTGAGGTGAACGTCGCTTTCATCTCACGGGTCCCGAGGAGCCCGAGGATGCGTGACGGCTATCCCCCGCACGGGCAAAAAGCCCCTCGGCAACTCGAGGGATCTCGTTTCTGGCAATCCCGATGTCTTCGAGTTGACGGTCACTTAGCTGTTGCAGTGTCTCGATCACGCGCCTCTTCTGCCAACGTCGGAAACCTTGGGCAAAGAAGGATGACAAGGCCACAAGGCCAGACCGTCCGGGCCTGCTTGCAACAGCGGAATTCAGGTTCTTTGAGTGTATGTGCATGGTGCTCTCGCGGCATGGGTCAGCCCTTCCGCGATCAACTTCTGGCGGAAAAACGGCTGTGACAGAGGATTTGGCCAGTTTCACCGGGACTGGAGACATACCGGGAGCTTTTGCCGAGCTTGGACAAACGGAGCCCCGAGCCGGCGGACATCATTGTCCAGCCGCCCCGGGGCTACGAGCAGTGCAGCAAGGGTCCCGTAAGGACCAAATATCGATAGATCGAATCGGCCATAACTTTGATATAGTATTATTCCGTAATAAAATCAATATCGAAAATACAGTTTACAAACTGCAATCGGAAATCTTTTCTATGAAGGATGGCACTGCAATACGGCATTGATTGTTGACAAACACATATTGTATCTTCTTCAGAAGGAATCCTGTAGTTAAAAAACTGAGCGGCGATCAATCGTAAAGAATAATTGCCCGCAGAGCAGTCTATCGAACGTTCGTTCTGTTAGCGCAGCTATTTGTTATGACTCGCGCTGCCCATCCCACTGGGCGTCGGCGGGCTCAGTACGCGCCGACGCTTTCACTCCGAGGAAATGTTAAGCGGCTGCGGGGCCGGGATCATCGCAGCCACCAGACACCAGTCGCGGTGGCCCGGAGGCCGCCCCCATGATAATTCGAAGAGGGGGGCGGGTGTGCGGAGACGACCTGTTTACCGTCATGGCGTGCTTTTCACGCGCCGCCGCTTCCGGCTGGTACGGAACACTTTCGAGCAGAATACGCTCTTCAATGCCGTCCTGGTTCACCAGGCGATATTCCTGACCTTCGGCGAGACCCAGAAGCGCCAGCCCGCGAGCTGTCGTAATTGGAAGGCACATGCCGACGGCCCCCGCCCTATCGTCGTGCGATATGATGCGCGTGTCGGGATCGCGGCCATCCACGCTGAAGGTGACTCGGCTGTTCAGCGTCGCGACGTTAACTGGAATGTCGTCGCGAAAGACCACCAAGGCGTGTTTGATCTTTTCTTTCAGGATTGGCGCCAGCGGATCCTTTTCACTGAAATGACGATTGCGCATGACTTCAAGCAAGGTGAAGTCCTTGGCCGTAAGGAAGAAGGTGTCGATGTTCATCGCAGTTCTCCATCGCTCCGTTCTGGAGCAATTGCATTGAAAGGTTATGGAGAAGCCCCTGCGCACCGGGCGCAGGGGCTAGTGTCCTGCGATGAGGCAACCTCCAAAGAGGGAGAGCCGACAGGGAGAGATCAAGATATTCATGCCGTAAGCACTGCGAAATGCGCGTGATCGGGGACGGAGGCCCTCGGCGTCTCCACATGTTCAACGGTCAGCCGGTTGGGCCGGCCGTCTCGGGTGGTCCAGCCCATCGACTGGCCGGCCGAAAGGCCGATCAGGGCGACGCCGATTGGCGTAAGGATCGAGACCCTACCTTCTGCGATATCCGCGTCGCCAGGGAATACCAGTGTCACGGTGCGGTCGTCGCCGGAGTCGGTGACATAGCGCAGTGTCGATCCAATGCGGACGACGTCCGACCCAATCCGAGCGTCGTCGACGACGCGAGCGCGATCGAGTTCTGCGAGGAGCTGGTCGGCAATGGTCGAACTCGCGGCGGGAAGCGCATTCGCCATGCGGGAAAGCCGTGCATGGTCTGAACGTGTTACTCTGATTTGCGGTTTGCCGTATTGTGGCGTCCTGAGAGCCATGTTGGCCTCCTTGTCGATATGCTGCCGCCGCGCTTTAGCGCTTGCGGGGCACCTTTTGTGTAATAGATGAGAGTCGCCGTCTTCGGAGAATCGGTCGCAATGCCGACTAGATTCCGAAACCCACGACCGGCGCGCGACGCAACCGGATCGTGGGTTAATGTCCCGCGATGGGAAAAGCCCGATTTACGGGGAGGGGGGAGCGGCAGATCAGCATCCCCAAAAGGTGGGGTGTTGCGTATGGAATGTCAAGCTCGCAACAGACGCAGGTCGGGACGATACGACTTTGCCGATATGCATCAAAGATCCTCGTTGATCGGCGGTCGGACTATGCGCGGCGGCCGCCTATGCCAAAAATCCGCGCAGCCGCAGTCCGCGTCGTTGTAGCCTCCCTGCGGCGAAGTCAGGTACGAAAGTAGGTTCCTTTGACCGATGCCAAAATATGTTCTTTGCATTCTAGCTTATTCCTTATAATATAATCCAGTAAATGATCGAATCCGTATAAACTTAATACGAGAATTCTGCTGGGCGTTATTTTGAAGGGCGCGGCCTGTGAGAGCCCTACCGTTATTTTGAGCCCGGCTTGACAATGGGGCTCAGAACTTTCATCTTCAAAACACGGCAGCCGTTTTTTGTCTTCGGAAGCGCAACTACTGGGTATTGCTCGTAGCGGGCCACTAGCCGGGCATGAGGACCATCCCCGGTTGGGCAAAGGCTTATGCGCACCGACGCGGTAGATCGAATCGGCTTGAAGCGAGCAACCGCGGAATAGATGATTACAACTGCGATCGCGCTACGTGCCGATGTAGTTAAAACGCTAGAGGAGGGCCAAGAATGGCTCCCGACACAAGAAAATGCTGCAGCCAGCAAATTGCACGCGTCCATTCGAGCCACGATACATTGGCATCTCTTTTTGCAACGACCTTGAGCGCGAATGACCATCCGCCAAGGCTGAATAGCGCGTGCGTGGGAGCCGCCGACCCTCGGATGCGCCTTGATGCGCTGCGAGCATGCCCTGAGATGGGATCCGTCTGGCATCCACTCGGCTCAGCTTCGGTTGAGCTTGCTCACGGGCATGCATTTAGCCCGGGTGAATACGATGAGCCAATTTTTTGGCTCCCTGTCGTAATGGCGGCGAGTCCGGTCACGAAATTGGCGGCCACGAAGGCGGCGGTTGAAACACGGGCGCAATGATGGCGGCGCGCTCTCTGTGTCGCCTCTCGATCTTCGGAGGGTGTCTCATCGCAGGATAGCTGCCCCTGTGCTGCCGAACGGCGGCCAGGGGCGTCTCCACTGTCGTCTCAACAGAAACGCTCCGACCTGGAGCGATGGAGAACTACGATGTCCCACGATGCCTGCATCCTACCGACCAGAACTCTGGCGATATTGAAAACCACCAAGGACCTGCATCCCGGGCGACCGGACTCCACGTGGTCGATCCTGCGGCGGAAGCTGGTCTCGGCGCATGCCGTTTCAGACGAAGATGTCCCGGCGGATGTCGCGACGTTGGGCAGCCGGCTCCTTTCCAACGTCGATGAAGGAAACCCCGACACCCGGGTGATTTCCGATTCACATAAATCGCCATCGAATGGATGCTTCCTTCCGATTACGGACTTGAGGGGCCCGACCCTCCTCAGCCTTCGCGAAGGACGGGCGTTCAGCTAATCCGGGCATGCCCTGGGGAACACGGTTCTTCTGGAAGGGACCCTTTACTAGCCGGAGATGGCGCGGCGAGAAGCACTGGCGCTGGGCAAGACGTGTCACTGCCGAAAACAGGTCTACAACTGGTCTCGCAGAACGCACCTTTCCGTTCCCCGATCGTCGGCACCATTGGCACTCCATCCCACGGCAGCGGTGGATCTCCAGCCGTTTGACGGCGGACGATCGACCTTAGGGGCAGCCGAGGCTGCCGAGACGCTACATCGAATTAACCATGTGCCGCGGGCCTGGACGCAGTTCCGCTGTCGGTACGTTGGTCAGCAAGACTGGATGATTACATGAGCAAGACCACATGGCCACAACACGGCAGAATCTCAGGCCCGCTGGTGATGATCGGCTTCGGTTCGATCGGCAGGGGGATGCTGCATCTGCTGGAGCGTCATTTCGAGTTCGACAGGACACGTTTCGTAGTCGTTGACCCAAACGACGCCGACCGAGCCTTGCTGGACGCGAAAGGCATCAGATTCATCCACGCAGCCGTTACGCGGGGCGGCTATCGCGATTTGCTTACGCCACTGCTGACAAACGGCGAAGGAACGGGCTTCTGCGTCAACGTTTCGGTCGACGTCTCCTCGCGGGCTGTCATGGAGCTTTGCCGAGAAGTCGGTGCGCTGTACATCGATACCGTAGCCGAACCGTGGTCCGGCTTCTACCTCGACGAGGACGCAGGCCCGGAGGCTCGCACCAACTACGCACTGCGCGAGATTATCCTGGACGCACGTGCCAGAAATCCTGGCGGTCCGACGGCTGTATCCTGTTGTGGCGCCAATCCCGGGCTGGTGTCTTGGCTAGTCAAGCAGGCCCTCATGAACCTGGCGGGCGACCTCGGGATCGAGGGGGACATACCGAGACGCCGGGAAGAGTGGGCTGCGCTAATGCGACGCGTCGGCGTGAAGGGAATCCACATCGCCGAGCGGGACACTCAGCGCTCGCTTTCCCCCAAGCCGATCGGAACCTTCGTCAACACCTGGTCTGTCGAGGGCTTCGTGGCGGAGGGCCTACAGCCCGCCGAGCTAGGCTGGGGAACACATGAGACCTGGATGCCGGATAACGGCCGGAAACATCGAGAAGGCTCCAAGGCTGCGATCTACCTGCTTCAGCCAGGCGCCGCTACACGCGTCTATTCATGGACCCCGATCGGGGGCCCGCAGCAGGCTTTCCTTGTCACCCACAACGAGGCGATAACCCTCTCCGACTACTTCACGGTGCGCGGCGAAGACGGTACTGCAGCCTATCGGCCCACCTGCCATTACGCCTACCATCCTTGTGACGATGCCGTATTGTCGCTCCATGAAATGTTCGGGAAGGCCGGCGACCCGCAGCAAACCTTCCATATCCTCGAGGAGCACGAGATTGCCGATGGCGTCGACCAGCTGGGGGTTCTTCTCTACGGCCACGGCAAAAATGCCTATTGGTATGGCTCTACCCTTTCGATCGACCAAGCGCGATCGCTTGCCCCGCACCACAATGCTACGGGACTGCAGGTAACCTCCGCCATCCTTGCCGGCATGGTTTGGGCGCTCGAAAATCCTTCAGCTGGCATCGTCGAGGTCGAGGAGCTCGATTTTCGCCGCTGCTTGGAGATTCAAGCGCCCTACTTGGGCGAGGTGTCGGGCGTCTACACCGACTGGACACCGCTCGAAGGTCGTCCCGGATTTTTTCCCGAAAGCATCGATGCGTCGGATCCCTGGCAGTTTCGGAACGTCCTGGCTTCTTGACCTGAATGGTGCGATCGCGTCACGGCCCTTTTAGCGTGGGCGAGTGAGGCGACTGATCGCGCCCAGTAATGCCTGAATTTACGTATCCCATACAGCGAGTGCAGCGTATCGGCCCATATCCGTCAACTACCCAGCCCTGAAGGGCCGAGCTTGAGGAGAGGGTGGCCGCTTCTTCCGCTGGGTTGACCAGCCTCTGACCGGCGTATCTCGCGAGCCGCCGGTCTACGTCGAAATCAGGTCGGTAAGACTCACCATGGGAGTGCTTCCCATGCGAAGTCGCGATTCCGTCCGCTACGCTGAACGAACTTGATGGCAGGGATGCGCGGAAACTCGTGAAAAACGGTGTGGTGGCGGTGAGCGAAGGCGCCAACATAGCCCGACGAGCTCGAATTTCGCGCAACTCATCGCGATCGTCGACATGCAGGATCTGACGACGAACGAGATGGGGGAGAGCCTCGCACGCTGACGCTGACAAGCACCTCGACTACGAAGAAGTTCATGCGGACCACCGGTGTCCGACTTGTGGCCAGGCCGCAAGCAGTCACGGTCAGAAGAGGATCGGCACCATCCTCCAAGGCGCCGGCGATAAAGTCACCCAGGGTCCGCTCGCCTTCTAGGACGCTGTTGGCCAGGCCTGGAGCGGGAGCCGCGGAGTGACGAACTTGCTGGACATTACGCTCTCGATAATCGACAGGATCCGCCATGACCTCTTCGGCCTGTAGAAGCCACGAGCCCTCGGAGCGCTCGATCATGTCGTGCGCGGCCTCGAGAAGGGCGAGATGCCGGCTCCCGTCGACAACTGGAAATAACGAATAGAACGCAGCAACAAAAGATCAGCCATGAATTCGAATTCGATGGGGAAATTGTATAGGGCGCGCATGGTAGTCGCTGAGCAGTGATTGCTAGAATCTGATTCTGCACAAAAACACGTTTCGCAATCGCGTGGCTGCGTAGGCTTGCATTATAAGGATCGCTGATCTAGCATCCACCTCATGGTTTCCGGCTTCAAGGCCGCCAGTATCGGGAGTACTGGCGAACTTTCGCAGGCCACGGTAGGGCGGTTTCAACGGTGCCCACCTAGACCCCTATTGGCGGTCGTGACACGCTGCCGGAAACCTTCCCCATTGTGATCGAGGCGGTCGCTCGCGAACACTCCGTTCGCGGGAGCCGTTGGGTTTAGTTCCTTGGGAGGAAACTGATGCTTAAGATGATGACGAAGGCGGCACTGGCGACAAGCCTGATGATCGGCCTCGGGGCAGGGGTCGCCACGGCGAACGAAGCTCTGGCGACAATGCAGAAGAACGCTGCCGACTGGGTCATGCCCACGGGCGACTATGCCAACACCCGCTACTCGACGCTGGATGCGATCAACAAGAGCAATGTCAAAGATCTCGTCCCGGCCTGGACCTTCTCGACCGGCGTGCTGCGCGGTCACGAGGGCGCTCCGCTGGTGATCGGGGACACGATGTATGTCCACACGCCTTTCCCGAACATCGTCTACGCGCTCGACCTGACGGACAATGGGTCGATCAAGTGGAAGTATGAGCCGACCCAGGATCCGAACGTCATTCCCGTAATGTGCTGTGACACCGTCAACCGCGGCGTCGCCTATGCTCCGGCCGAAGGCGATCGTCCGGCCCTGATCATCCTGCACCAAGCCGACACCACGCTGGTAGCGCTGAACGCCGAAACTGGCGAGCAGGTCTGGTCGGTGAAGAATGGCGATCCGTCCAAAGGTGAGACGGGAACGATGGCTCCGCAGGTCATCAAGGACAAGGTCTTCGTCGGCAACTCAGGTGGTGAGTTCGGCGTGCGCGGCACGATGACCGGCTACAACCTCAAGGATGGCACGCAGGCCTGGCGTGCATTTGCGACCGGGCCAGACAACGAAATGCTGCTCGATCCAGAGAAGACGACGCATCTCGGCAAGCCGATCGGCCCCGACTCCTCGCTGAAGACTTGGGAAGGCGATCAGTGGAAAATCGGTGGCGGCACGTTCTGGGGCTGGATTTCCTATGATCCGGAACTGAACCTCGTCTACTACGGAACTGCGAATCCCTCGACCTGGAACCCCTCGCAGCGTCCGGGTGACAACCGGTGGACCATGACGATTACGGCTCGTGACGTAGATACGGGCATGGCGAAGTGGCTCTACCAGATGACCCCGCACGACGAGTGGGACTACGACGGCGTCAACGAGAACATCCTCACGGAAATCGATGTCGGCGGCCAGCTCCGAAAGGTTCTGACCCACTTCGACCGGAACGGCTTCGCCTACACCCTCGACCGCGCCACCGGCGAGCTGCTAGTTGCCAAGAAGTACGATCCGGCCGTGAACTGGGCGACGGAAGTCGTCATGGACCCGGCCTCCGACCAGTACGGCCGTCCACAGGTGGTCGCGCAGTACTCGACCGAGCAGAACGGCGAAGACGTGAACTCGACGGGCATCTGCCCGGCGGCGCTCGGCACCAAGGATCAGCAGCCCGCGGCCTTCTCGCCGAAGACCAAGCTGTTCTACGTGCCGACCAACCACGTCTGCATGGACTACGAGCCGTTCCGCGTCGCCTACACCGCCGGTCAGCCCTATGTCGGCGCGACGCTGTCGATGTATCCGGCTCCGAACAGCCATGGCGGCATGGGCAACTTCATCGCCTGGGACGCCGGCAAGGGCGAGATCGTCTGGTCGCTGCCAGAGCAGTTCTCGGTGTGGTCTGGTGCACTCGCCACGGCTGGCGACATCGTGTTCTACGGCACGCTCGAAGGCTACCTGAAGGCGGTCGATGCGACGACGGGCGAGGAACTCTACAAGTTCAAGACCCCGTCCGGCATCGTCGGCAACGTCATGACCTATGAGAATAAGGGTCAGCAGTATATCGCCATTCTCTCGGGCATCGGCGGCTGGGCCGGCATCGGCCTTGCGGCCGGCCTGACCGACCCCAATGCCGGTCTCGGCGCGGTCGGTGGCTATGCCGCTCTGTCGAAGTACACCGCCCTTGGCGGTCAGTTGACGGTCTTTACCGTTCCAAACCAGACCGCGTCGAAATAGTCGCGATCAACTCTCGACCTCGCCGCTCCGGCGGCGAGGTCACTTGCCACCGAACCCGACGAGCGGCCGTGGCTGATCGCCGGGTTTTGGTTTTCTAGAGCTGCTGAACCGAGGCCTGTGACCGCCGCTGGCCTGCAGCTTTGCCAGCGTCGGTGGCTAATGTTCGCACATCGCCGTGTGTATAGTAGGATCGGCGGATTAGTCTTTAAATTTGCGCACCCGTCACATAACGGCACGTTGTAGATGTTGTGCTTCTCGTAATTTTCAGCATCGATCGGGCTGGTCGATAAGGCTCCGGTTATTCATGAGGTTTCGATGACCCGCATTCTCTTCGGTGTTGCAGGTACCGCCCTGGTGGCGGCGACGTCTCTCGCTTTGGCGCAGAACCCCGCGCAGATCGTGCCGACAGGTAGCGAGGCGACCGTACCAACCGCTGCACCCGCCGCCACGCCTGCGACAGCAGCTCCCGCGGCAGCACCGGCGGTTCCCGCAGCGGGCGCCGCGCCGGCTGTCGCCCCTGCAAAGGCCGATGCCGCAGCACCTGCCGCAGTCGGCGCGATGTCGGCCGATTCCAAGGCGAACGGCACTGAAGCAACGCCTGGCGAAGTCGGCAAATTCGTCGATGCCGACGGCAATCCAATTTACCACAAGAACGACGACGGCACGTTCGACTACTACACCTGGCGCGGCTACAAGAAGTATTCAGCCAACTGCTTCCAGTGCCACGGCCCGGATGGTCTGGGTTCGTCCTTCGCGCCCAATCTCACCGAGCAGCTGCAGCATCTCAACTATTACGACTTCACCGGGATCGTGGTGAACGGTCAGCAGAACAAGTGGCACCCCGTCAATTCGATCATGCCCGCCTGGGGCGAGGACGTGAACGTGATGTGCTTCCTCGACAGTATATACGTCTACCTGCGCGGTCGGACCGACGGCGCCATTCCGAGGGGCGAGCCGAAGAAGCCGGGTATCAATAAGGAAGCGCAGGCGGCAGAAAATTCCTGCCTGGGGTTCTAAGGCGATGAACGGGTTTCGCATCAGCCTCCGTCTTGTCGCTGCCGTTCTTTCATTTGCCGGCACCGCGCACGCGCAGGACCGCGAATTCGGCGGTTCGATCGAGCTGGTCGATCCCAATGTTGTGCGCGTCTGCGCCGATCCCAGCAACCTGCCCTTCTCCAACGACAAGGGCGCGGGCTTCGAGAATGCCCTCGCCGATTTCGTCGCGGCAAAGCTCGGGCGAAAATCGGTCAGCTATAGCTTCTTTCCGCAGGCTACCGGCTTCGTGCGGATGACGCTCGGCGCCAGTGCCTGCGACATCATCATGAGTTATCCGCAAGGCGACGACCTCGTCCAGAACACCAATGGGTACTACCGCACGGCCTATTCGCTGGTCGTGCCGAAGGACGGTCCCCTTGCCGGCGTCACCACGATCGAGGATCCGCTTCTCAAGGACAAGGTGACTGGCGTCGTTGCCGGCACACCGCCCGGGACATACATGGCCCGCGCCGGGCTGATCGGCAAAGCGCGGGCTATCAGCTGATGGTTGACACGCGCTACGACGATTCGGCGCAGAAGATGATCGACGATCTTGGCAAGGGCGAAATCGACGCAGCGATCCTCTGGGGGCCGCAGGCCGGCTACTACGCCCGCGAGTCCAAGAAGGACTATGTCGTGACGCCGCTCGTGAAGGAGACGAAGGGTCCGTCCATGGCCTTTCGCATCACGGTTATGTTGCACACAAGGTTGCTGGGTAGCCTGCTACCTGGTTCGCAGGTCCAAACCGCGGGACCTGCTGGGACGCCTTCCTGGCCTTACGGCCAGTCGGACGCTTAGGAGGAATCCCACCTCCACACCGGACGGAGGTTACCCTCCACCTCTCCGCGCCTTTGCCGAGGGGGTTGGACTCCCCAAGGTGCTATCGAAGGGTCGTACGCCTTTCGGCAACGGCCCGGAAGGTCCTGCAAGGACCGCCCTTCTCTTCCTCGCGACGATCCTCCACGCCGACCACACATGCCCGACTTGCGTCGACCCCTTGCGAGGGGTTGGACCATTCCACTCGTGATGGTCCAGGGTGACCTGGTCGGCATGCCTTGGTCGGTACAGACGCACCTGGGACGGAAGCCGCTCCGAAAAACGCATGGCACGTCGAGCGATGACACAGCCGGCGGCAGCGTGCACGGAATATCCATAACGCCTCGCGTAGCTGATGTCGCCGATCACCGACGTATAAGCCGGATTCACCCGGCGCAGATGGATGGAATGGCGGACGCAGGCGCTGGAAAGCGCCGCGTCGAACGCCGAATAGGCAAAGGAGGAAAGCACACGGGCGTATCTCGGCCCATGGCTATCCCTGAGCTGCGCTTTCTTGTCCTTGAAGTCCAGCAACTCGGAGACGATCGGAAGATCCAGCCTGACGGCGATCATCACGACGGCGAAGGCTGCCTTGCGGACGGCGTCTTCACGCTGAGCCTGGGTCTTGCCGTAGCAGTTGAGCGGGATGTTCCACGTCTCGACAGGATTGCCATGGCGATCGACATGCGTGACTGAGACATGGCCGACGTTCACATCGACGCCCACAGCGCCGCTACTGTATCGGTATCCGCCGAACTTCTCCTGCTCGGCATATTCCCGGGTGATCATGGCGAAGATCCGCCATGAATCGCCATCGCGCATCAGGCGCCAGGAGATCGGCAGCTTCCAGTGCAAGGCACGACGAATCTCGTCGGCACCGTGCTCGAACTTCAATCCCTGAAAATGGATGGCGTGTTGGATCGTCCCGCCCGACTTCCCATGCGTCTCGGCGAGGTGCTGAAGCCTTTCCGGGAGACGAATTTCGACATTGAACGTACCGTCTTCGCCTTGGGTCAGTCGAACGAACTGATTCCCGGATGCATAGGCAGCGTCGCCTTCAATGAAAAACTGGCCGTTTCGTGCATCGATCCATTTTTCCTTCCATTCCGCATGATCCTTGTGACCATTCTCCTCGAGATGGTGCTGCTCGTTCAGCAGCTTCCTGCCGCCGAAGCACAAGGTGCGAGGAAGCCTCGAGGCTTCGAGCACAAACACAAGCGCATCCAGCTTGCGCTTGTGTTTGTGCAGGTAGAAAGGAGTGTTGGCGAAGATCCTCGCCGACCTCTCGTACATGACCGAGTCGAACTGCTTCTTCGGCGGCTTCTTGCCCGCTGCGATCGCGAGATCCGTCTTCGCCTGAAGCTCCTCCTGCGCCAACATGAACTTGTCGGCCTTCACGAGGCGTTTTTCCGAGGCAAGAATCGCCTTGCGCTTGCTGGTCACACGCTTCTGCAGGTTCTCAGTGTTGAGCTTATCGCACTCGCGCTGCGACGCGACCCTACCCATGAGATCGCGCCAGCAGTGTTCCCACTGTTTGGCCGAAAGGCCGTAGTCGGCGTAGTGCTTGATCGCAATATCACCTGCCCATTCGCAACCAGACAGGAACTGACTGTAGAGGAAGTGCTGCGCGGCGGCCCACAGGATCCCCATCTCCGCCATGGCGGGGTGAGAATCAATTCGTTCATGGAAAGTGCGGGTTAGAGATTTCATTGAAGAATCGACTACCACACGAACGAAGGGCGAACAATCGATACCGGTGGAGATGGTTTAGAGGAAATTAACCATGATAGCGTTTTCGGTCAGCAACCTCCTGTGCAACAGAACCCGCATCACGATGGGCGTCCGCGTCTCCGACCAGGAGTGGAAGCGGACGCTGAATGAGATGATCCGCGAAAACCAGGACGAGCTGAACGAAATCCTCCTTTCATTTGGTGTTCCGCTGCTCGACGAGCACGACAAGCCGATTGGGTCAAAAAAAGGGCGGCGGGTAAGGATGAACTGCCTGTCGTTGCTGTGGCGCCGCTGGCTCGGGTTTCCCGCGCCGCGACGACGATTGCATCTTCGGGCTCGTTGATCCTGTCACGGGCGGTGACCCGGGCGGCCCGGCTGTGATTGCGCCTGGGTCTCTTGGTCATCCTCTCCTGGTCACGACGGTCCTGGCCGTCTTCAGGAAGACAACCCACTCAACCCGCTGTGCAGATATACCGAGCCACTTCCATGTTGGCGGGCACTCGTCGGAATGCGCAGACTTATTTGGAAAGAAGAGCGGCGCAGCCGTTGGGAGCGCACTGCGCCGCGACCTTTCGGTCAGTTCCCGAATGTAGAGAACATACATATCTGACTATATGATTTTGGCCCGCTGGTAAAGCGGATGATTGATGAGCAACATGCATCTTTCGATTTGCGTGAGAGCGATGCGTTGACCATGGTGGTGACGTGCTCGATCGGCTGACTCACCATGTCGATCTCTTGATGATGAATGGCGACCGCGCATCCGCCGGGTCACGGCGCGTTGCCGCCAGGGCGGAGCAAAACCAGGCCGCGACCGGAACTTTTGGTTCCTGGACCGGCAAGATCACCGAACCTGAAATGCCCTCGGCACAGGAAAGGGCCCGATCGTTTCTTTCCTGTGTCGTGCCTCTCTCGGAGACGCAGCCTCGTTTTGATCCGACACTGGTCTGCATGTGCTCTCGCCTTTCACGCCTTGTGGCGCGGAATTCCAAGTCATTGCTGATAAGGCGCCAAGTTTAGCATTGGTTTTTCAAAGAATGCAGGGAAAAGGGGCATTCATGCCTGGGTGCCGATGGTGCCTGTCGGTAGCTTGCAATACGTCACCTCTCTGAAGGAATTCCCGTGAAACGCCTCCTCCTCGTCGGCGCCGCTATCGCCATGCTCTCTTTGCCTGCAGCGGCACAGACTCCGGACAAGCTGCTGAACGCCTCCTACGACGTGGCACGTGAGCTTTTCGCCGACATCGATAGGGCGTTCGTGCTGCGGTATACAGCCGAGACCGGGCAAGCCGTCAGCATCGACCAGTCGCATGCGGGGTCGTCGAAGCAGGCACGTGCGATCATGGAGGGCCTGCAGGCGGATGTCGTGACCTTCAACCAGGTGACCGACGTTTCCGCCCTTGTCGATGGCGGGTTCGTCTCCGGCGATTGGCAGACGGAGTTTCCCAATGCTGCATCGCCCTTCTTTTCGTTTCCCGCTTTCCTCGTGCGGGAAGGCAACCCCAAGGCCATCAAGGACTGGTCGGATCTGGTGCGTGAGGACGTGAAGGTCGTTTTTCCCAACCCGAAGACCTCCGGTAATGCGCGCTATACCTATCTGGCCGCGACGGCCTATGCACGCGAAGCCTTCAAGGGCGATGAGACGAAGGTGAAGGCGTTCGTCGCCAAGCTCTTCGACAATGTGCCCGTCTTCGACACCGGCGGCCGGGCCGCCACGACCACTTTCGTCGAGCGCCAGATCGGCGACGTCCTCGTCACTTTCGAATCGGAGACGAAGGGCATCGCCAAGGAGTTCGGCGAGGACAAGTTCAACATTGTCATTCCGTCGATGAGTCTTCTGGCTGAATTTCCGGTGGCGATCATCGACAAGGTGGTCGATGAGCGCGGATCGCGCAGCGTCGCAAAGGCCTATCTCGACTTCCTCTACACACCGGAGGGGCAGAAGATCAGTGCCGACCATGGTAACCGGGTAATAGACGAGAGCGTCGCTGCCGAATTCGCGGATCAGTTCCCGAAGGTGCGGCTGGTGACGGTAGAGGACATCTTCGGCGGCTGGAAGAAGGCCAGTGCGGACCATTTTGCCGCCGGTGCTATGGTCGACCAGATCTACGGCAACCGCTGACCCTGCCGGCTCCGGCTTGCCACGGATAACGCCCCGTCAGGACGCGTCGACAAGCGGCGCGAACTGTCTTCCCCACGGCCGCTGATGCGCCGCTGGCAAACCTGTTCCGCGGTGTCTCGCTTTCTGTCGCCCAGTATCCTAGACCCGGTACCTGACTTTCCCACCACGCGAGGATCCTGCATTGCGACGACGTGTGCTGCCAGGCCTTCCGCTGTCGCTCGGGCTGACCCTGTCTTACGTAGGCCTGATCATACTCCTCCCGATCTGCGCGCTGGTCTACAAGGCGGCTAGTCTCGGCCCGGTCGCCTACTGGGAGATCGTGTCGTCGCCCCGCGCCATCGCCAGCTACCGGGTCACCGGGCTGTCGGCACTGGGCGCCACCCTGTTCAACCTGTTCTTCGGCTTCGCGCTCGCCTGGGTGCTGGTGCGCTACCGGTTTCCGGGTCGGCGGCTGGTCGATGCGATCGTCGACCTGCCCTTTGCCCTTCCCACCGCCGTTGCCGGAATAGCGCTGACCTCGCTGTTCGCGGCGAATGGCTGGTTCGGCAGCGCGCTGGCGGGTATCGGCATCCAGGTGGCCTACACGCCGCTTGGAATCATGGTCGCCATGGCCTTCACCAGCTTGCCCTTCATCGTGCGAACCGTCCAGCCGGTGCTGGAGGACCTGGACCCCGCGTTGGAGGAAGGGGCGCAGTCGCTCGGGGCCAGCGATCTCTCGATCTTCTTCAGGGTGATCTTGCCATTGCTCGGGCCGGCGCTCCTGGCCGGCGTGTCGCTGTCCTTCGCCCGCAGCCTGGGCGAATTCGGGGCGATCATCTTCATCGCCGGCAATCTGCCCAACCAGACCGAGATCACCGCGCTCCTCACCTATATTCGGCTGGAGGAATACGACTACCAGGCGGCGGCGGCCATCGCCTCGGTCCTGTTGATCACTGCCTTCGTCATGCTGGCAGTCACCAACATTCTGCAGGCCTATGGCCTGCGCTATACGCAGAAGGGCTGACGGCATGGTGATCTCCCGCCCAATGCGCCCACCGAGGGTCGGCGACCACCCGGTCTTTCGCTGCATCCTGATCGCGATCGTCCTGTTACTCGGTGCCGTTCTGGTCATCGCGCCGCTGGCGGTGATCGGCGTCCGCGCCTTCTCGATGGGCTTCGACGCCTTCGCCCGCACCCTGGCGCACCCCGACACCGTTCATGCGATCGGGCTGACCGTCCTTGCAGCGCTGATCGCCGTGCCAGTCAACACCGCCTTCGGCATCGCCGCCGCCTGGTCGATCACAAAGTTCGAATTCCCCGGACGGCGCCTGCTGCTGGTAATCATCGAGATCCCCTTCTCGATCTCGCCCGTCGTCGCGGGTGTTGCCTATCTCTTCGTCTACGGGCTTCAGGGCCTGTTCGGCCAGGCGCTGCAGTCTGCCAACATCCCGGTCCTTTTCGCCCTGCCGGGCATCGTGCTCGCCTCGATGTTCGTCACCGCGCCCTTTGTTGCCCGCGAACTCATCCCGCTGATGCAGGCTCAGGGACGGGATCTCGAAGAGGCCGCGACATCGCTCGGCGCATCCGGCTGGCGCACGTTCCTGTCGGTGACGCTGCCCAACGTCAAATGGGCGCTGCTCTATGGGGTAATCCTGTGCAATGCCCGCGTCATGGGCGAGTTCGGCGCGGTGTCGATCGTCTCCGGCAATGTTCGCGGCCAGACTAATACGCTGCCGCTGCATATCGAGTTGCTGTACAACGACTACAACACGACGGGCGCCTTCGCGGCCGCCTCGGTTCTCGCCGTGCTGGCCGTCGTCACGCTTGTCGCTAAGGTGGCGCTCGAGCAGAAGGGAGCGGGGCGGATTCCCTCACCCGCACCCACCGTCCCCCCCTTGGAGGCTCCGCAATGAAGATACGCCTCGAAAACGTGGTCAAGACCTTCCAGACGTTTCGCGCCGTGCGCGACGTCTCGCTGGAGATCGAGAGCGGCGAGTTGCTGGCGCTGCTGGGGCCATCCGGCTCGGGCAAGACGACGATCCTGCGCATGGTCGCCGGACTGGAAATCCCCGATGCCGGCCGCATTCTCTTCGGGGACACCGACGCCACGGATATTTCCGTACGCGACCGCGGCGTTGGCTTCGTCTTCCAGCATTATGCCCTGTTTCCGCACATGACCGTCGGCAGGAACATCGCCTTCGGCATGCAGGTCTCGAAAGTTAAACGGCCCCGTGCCGCCATTGCTACGCGGGTCGACGACTTGCTGCGGCTGGTCCGCCTCGAGGGGCTTGGCGATCGCTTTCCGGCACAGATCTCTGGTGGGCAACGGCAGCGTGTCGCCCTGGCCCGCGCCCTGGCAGTCGATCCGAAGGTGCTGCTTCTCGACGAGCCGTTCGGCGCGCTGGACGCCAATGTCCGACGCGATCTCCGACGCTGGCTGCGCGAGATTCATGACGAACTCGGCATCACCACGCTGTTCGTTACCCACGACCAGGAAGAGGCACTCGACCTTGCCGACCGGGTTGTCATCCTCAACGGCGGCAAGGTCGTGCAGGAGGGGACGCCCGAGGAAGTCTGCCGTCACCCCGTTTCGGGCTTTGTCATGAATTTCCTCGGCGACACGATGCGCTTCGACGCAACGGTCTGGAATGGCCATGCAAGGGTCGGTTCGGTCGATATCGCCGCGCCGGGGATGCCGGATGGACCGGCCGTCATGTATCTGCGGGCCCGATCACTGGAATGGGCCCCGGCCGAGGGCGGCATACCGGCGCAGATCCTTCGTGTCCTCGACCGGCCCGACGGGCGGCGCGTTCTGGCGGCCACGGGCCTCGGCGCGCCCGTCGAGTTCGATGTGGCTCCGCAAGTTGCGATCAGGCCGCTGGATCATGGTACCCTCGCCATTCGCGATCCCACATTCTTTCCGGCTGCCTGAAGCGCAGCAAGTGCTGTGGCCTGAGGTGTCACGTCGCATCCACGCCTTAGGAAGTCGCGGCAATCTTTGCCGGCCTATTAAAACGAGCATCCGCATGATCGCCCCCGTGTCCGTCCCGCTGAAACCCCGGACCTACATGGCGGTCCTCGTCGTCCTCGGTATTTCCCATCTCCTGAACGACCTGATCCAGTCGCTGATTCCGGCGATCTACCCGATCATCCGGGAAAGTTACCGGCTGGACTTCCAGCAGATCGGCCTGATCACACTCACTTTCCAGATCGCAGGCTCGCTCCTCCAGCCGCTGGTGGGATTCTACACCGATCGCCGTCCCGCTCCCTATTCGCCCGTCATGGGCATGGTGTTCACCCTGTCCGGCCTCGCCGGTCTCGCCTATGCTTCGAGCTATGAGCTCATCCTGTGCGCCGTGGCCCTGATAGGGGTTGGGTCCTCGATCTTCCATCCGGAGGCGACGCGGATGGCCCGCTATGCTGCGGGAGGCCGGCAGGGGCTGGCGCAGGGGATCTTCCAGGTCGGCGGCCAGGCAGGCGGTGCCCTCGGCCCGGTCTCCGCAGCGTTCGTCATCGTGCCGATGGGGCAGCCGAGCCTGGCGTGGTTCACGGCCGCCGCGATGGCGGCCATGCTGCTTCTAACTTGGATCGGCGGACAACAGGGCACCATCAGCCGCCATTTTATGGAGCTGCGGACGTCCGCGTCCGCGCAAGCCTCCGACCTGCCCCGCCACGGAACTGCAACGATCGCAATAGGGCTGGGCGTCCTGACACTTCTCATGTTTTCAAAGAACGCCTATGGCGAGAGCTTTCGCTCCTTCTACACCTTCTACCTCATCGAACGGTTTGGCCTCTCCATCCCAAGCGCGCAGATGATGCTGTTCATCTTCCTCCTGGCATCGGCGGCTGGCGCCCTCATCGGAGGGATCGTCGGAGACCGGATCGGCCGCTACCGGGTCATCTGGATCTCGGTAATCGGGCCGCTGCCGTTGACGCTCCTCCTGCCCTATGCCGATCTGCTGTGGACCGGTATTCTAACCGTCTCGATCAATCTCATCATGGCGAGCGCCTTTGCCTCGATTCTCATCTATGCCATGGAATTGCTGCCAAACCGAATCGGGCTCGTTGGCGGGCTATTCTACGGGCTGAATTTCGGCCTGGGCGGCATCGCGGCTGCGATCCTTGGCGGCATGGCCGACAGCTACGGCATCGAGGCCGTCTACGGCTTCTGCTCATTTCTTCCCATTGCGGGATTGCTGACCTGGTTCCTGCCGAGACTAGACGAAGAACGCCACCGAATCGCGATGAGGGGCAAGCCTGAGCTTCCGCTGCGGGGGGTAGCCTGATCAGCAGGACGCGAGCCCGGTGTCTGCTGCTAGACGGCGTGCCTTTCTTGCACGGATTGCCAGACGTCACCTAAAACTTCGATGCGCCCGAATAGGCGCTGACCGAACCAATGCTGCCGCGGGCCAGGCGAGGAGGGAGACGGCGGACGGCATGTCTTAGGCCGTGGTGAATGCACTATTCTTTATATCGCATCGAGTGGTTGCCAGTGGTGAATGCTACCCTCGGATTTTGCGCGGCGTCCACAGCCCTGGGCACACGGAAGGCTTCGCGGTCGCACCCTTCCTTCAGGCGGGACATGTCGTGAGGAGAAATATACCTTATCGAGGCATCTACATCGTCCTCCGAAACTGCCGTCGATAAAGGAAAGCGTCCCTTGCCGTTGAGCCCCTCGAGAGTCCAGTGCTCCGCTGCGGGAGCAGGTCCGCCCTGATTCATGCTGTCGCGATCGAGCACTCGAGGCAGTCATCGTCGCAGGCGGGCATTGGCGTTCTCGACACCCGCTTTGTAAGAAGCCATAAGCATCGCAGAATCAGGGCGTGATGCCGAACATGTCGGTGATGCGGCTCCGACGCGGGACCGAGCCAGGCGCACCGCATTGGGATTCAGGACCTTCTTTCATGCCCTCAAAGGATGGGTAAGATCGAGCGCGCCTCAGGGCCTTTTTGGCCTTGCACATAGATGATTAACACCCTCTGGCCTTCCGTCAGCGTGGCGACGCGTGAACGGGTCAGAATGCTGACATGGACGAACACGTCCTTCTCACCACTATCAAGGCCGATGAAGCCAAAGCCCTTCTCCGAGTTGTACCACTTCACCGAGCCGAGGCCTTCCTTCTCTGCGCCGTCAGGGGCTGAATTCCGTGCCGGGGGGCGGGCGGGAGACTTCGTGACAGATCCAGGAGCGGCCTCGGCGCCGATTTCCAGCACCTCTGCCACCTGCTTGCCTTTCTGGCCCTGCTCGATCCTGACCTTCAGCCGTGCGCCTTCAGCAATGCTGCTTCTGCCCGCTGCTTCCAGCGCTCGGATGTGAAGGAAAGCTTCGGATCCGTCTGTGGCCTTCACGAAGCCAAAGCCCTTATCGCCATTGAACCACAGGACCTCGGCTTCAACTGGCGGCGACGACGATGCAAGTGCTCGCTGGAAGTAGCTAGGTTCTTCGGAGCGACCTGTAGATGCTGCGTTGTCGTCGTCAAAGTCGCGGCGGCGGGAACCGCGTCGGTCAACGTATTTGTTCATGTGTCTCGGCCTGGAAGAGGATCGCTTTCATCCTAGCTGGAGAAAAGCGTTCCCTCAACGCCCAGGAGGCGCGGTTTTTTGGGTGCTGTGCCACAGGAATGGCTGGAGTGGCCCCCATTTTGCCGGACAGGCGGCGGCTGGATTTTAGCACCGAGCCTGATGAATTCGCCTGGCGAGCGAAACTTCAATTCTGGTTGCGAGTGAACCTCGCGATAGTCCTCGATCCAGTCGGCGAGCAAGGTGGAAATGTTTGCGGCGCCGGGCAGGACGGTGATGCTGGTGTAATCCCGTTTCAGCGCTTTGACGCAGGCCTCCGACATGCCGTTCGACTCCGAGCTGCTGACGGGCGTGAAGAGCAGCGTCAGGCCGAGGTCCAGCTGGTGTCGGCCGTGTCCTTGGCAATGTAGGCGCTGCCATTGTCCGACAGCTATTCGGCGGCATGCGGCACCTTGATCTTACCGAAGCGGCGCTCGACGGCGGTGACTATGAGGTCGCGCACCATCTCGCGGGAGATGCCAGCCTGCGCCACTGCTACGCCAACCCAAGCTGCTGCGCCGGCCACCTCAAACGTGGCCGCCAAGGCCATAATTCATTAGATTTGAACCGGACCACCTAACGGGGGCAGGCCAGCAGGGAGCCTTGAAGTACGTTCCGAGCTCATCGCTTCACTTCCGTGCGGATGGTCGGCGGGACTGCTCGTATGCTACCTGTCGGATCTAGCCACAATGCCGAAGATCCAGCGCTCGATCGCCAGTCATCCATCCATGTTATGCGAGTGCCGCTAAATTGACCCAGGTCGACGAAAAACTCGAACCCATTCTCGCTGAAGTGCTCCACCGTAACGCGGGGGAGGCCGAATTCCACCAAGCCGTTCGGGAGGTGTTCGAGAGCCTCGGCCGCGTCGTCGCCAAGCACCCCGCCTATACCGACCAGGCGTTGATCGAGCGAATCTGCGAGCCGGAGCGACAGATCATCTTCCGCGTCCCCTGGGTGGATGACAGTGGACAGGTGCAGATAAACAGGGGCTTCCGGGTTCAGTTCAACTCTGCTCTCGGTCCCTACAAAGGCGGGATCCGGTTCCATCCCTCGGTCAACCTGGGGATCATCAAGTTCTTGGGATTCGAGCAGACCTTTAAAAACGCTTTGACCGGGCTGCCGATCGGCGGTGGCAAGGGTGGCGCGGACTTCAATCCGCGTGGTCGGTCCGATGGGGAGGTCATGCGCTTCTGCCAGTCCTTCATGACCGAACTCCATCGCCACATCGGCGAGTACATCGATGTTCCGGCTGGCGACATCGGAGTCGGAGGTCGCGAAATCGGATATATGTTTGGCCAGTACAAGCGACTGACAAACCGCTACGAGGCGGGCGTTCTGACCGGCAAGGGTCTCGTCTATGGCGGCTCCCGCGCACGCAAGGAAGCAACTGGGTACGGAACCGTTTATTTCGTGGAGCGGATGCTTGCCACGAGGGGGGCCGATCTGGAAGGCAAGCGTGTGGTCGTTTCCGGTTCTGGAAATGTCGCCCTTTATGCAATGGAGAAAATTATCGCCTACGGCGGCATCGTCGTCGCCTGCTCGGACTCGAGCGGCTACATCGTCGATGAGAACGGCGTTGATCTCGAACTCGTCAAGATGATCAAGGAAGTACGTCGCGAGCGGATCTCCGAGTATTCCCGTCTCAAGGGGACCGGCGCCCACTACATCGAGAACGGTTCGATCTGGGACGTTCCGTGCGAAGTCGCGATCCCGTCGGCAACGCAGAACGAACTCGACGGCAAGGATGCGCGGACTCTCGTCAAGAACGGCGTGATGGCGGTGAGCGAAGGCGCCAACATGCCGTGTACGCCCGAGGCTGTGCAGGTATTCCAGGCTGCGAACGTGCTGTTCGCCCCGGGCAAGGCCGCGAATGCCGGCGGCGTTGCCACTTCGGCTCTGGAGATGCAGCAGAACGCGTCCCGTGACAGCTGGTCGTTCGAGCGCACCGAGGAACGGCTTGCCGACATCATGCGCGACATCCACGACACATGTGCTCGGACGGCGGACGAATACGGTGCGCCCGGGAACTATGTCCTTGGCGCGAACATCGCCGGATTCGTGCGGGTCGCAGAGGCCATGAGGGCGTTGGGGGTGATTTAAAGTCCAGGTGCCAGTGATGAGTCGCACTGACGGGCCGATGCCCATGGTCTATCGGCTATGCCTCCTGTCCAGTCAAAACGGCTGCGCCCAGCAGTCGATGTGCGCGAAGTGGAGGATGTGGACCGGTTGATCGAAGGCTCGGAAAAACGGCTTGGCGATGAGTGGTCACCGCCAAGCTCGAATGCTTATTCTACCATGCGTGATCGACGTCGCGGGATCCCGAGACGGTCGCAGCGCTCCATCCACGATCGCATCGGAGGTCGTGTCCGATCATTCACCGTTTTATTGATCTCGCAGTGAACGGCGGCCAGGGGTAAGCGATCTCCGAGATTGCAAATGCCGCTTGCGCGAATGGCGGAGGAGGCGGCCTGACGCCCCCTCCGCCATCTTGCTGTCAGCGGACGCCGCTCTGGGTCTCGACGGCGTCGCCCTTGCTCAGGGAGTTCTTCACCAGTGGCTCGGGACGAGGGGTGGTCGAGGTGCTCGGCGGCAGGATCGGCAGTTCGACGCGGGGAGGCTCGCCCGTCAGGGTGCCGAGGAATGCCGCGATCGCGCTCGTCTCGTCCGGCGTCAGTTCCTGGCCGAGCTGGGCGACGCCCATGACGGCCACGGCCTGCTCGAGGCTCCACACCTTGCCGCTGTGGAAGTATGGGGCCGTCAACGCGACGTTTCGCAGCGGGACTGCTCGGAACACGTACTCGTCGCTGGCCGTCTTCGTGACAGCGAAGCGGCCCTTATCCTCGAGCGGAAGGATGTCGCTGCCTGGGCGCTCGACGACGCCGAACGGGTAGTATTCCTGGCCGCCGAGGTTGACGCCGCTGTGGCAAGCCGAGCACCCGGTATCCATGAAGAGCTTCAGGCCGTGCTTCTCCTTGTCGTCGAGCACCGCGAGATTGCCCTCGAGGAACTGGTCGAACCGGGCGCCGGGCGTGATGAGGGTGGCCTCGAACGCCTCGATGGCCTTCGCGACATTGTCGAACGTCACCGGGTCGGCTTCACCGGGGAAGGCGGTCCGGAAGTGCTCCTGGTAGGTCGGGATGCTGTTCAGGACGTTGACCACGTGGTCCGGTGTCGCGGCCATTTCGACCGCTGCCTGAATAGGGCCCTTCGCCTGCGAACGGAGGTCGTCGGCTCGTCCGTCCCAGAACTGGGCGACGTTGAAGATCGAGTTGAACACGGTGGGAGAGTTGCGTGGTCCCTTCTGCCATCCGTGACCGATCGAGGTCTCCAGGTTGTCCGTGCCGCCGCCCGCGAGGTTGTGGCAGGAGTTGCAGTTCAGGATGCCGCTTGCCGACAGGCGGGTGTCGAACCAGAGCATCTGGCCGAGCTCCGTCTTCTCGCGGGTGACGGCGTTGTCCTTCACCTTGGGAACGGCGGAGGGAATGGCATCGAAGATTTCGTCGGCGGCAGCACGTAGCTGCTCGATCTCCTCTGGGGACATCGCGGGAGCAGACGTCACGACCGCATCGGTTGCCGCGGACTGTGCGAAAGCTGCTGGCATGAGATTCGGCAGGAACACCGCGGAGAGCAGGGTCAACGACACCCCGCTAGCCAAAAATCCGAACAGATGGCGTCTCATGAACTTCCTCCTGGTTGGCCAAGTCGCGGTCGTATCCAATGCCGCTGCGGGCTCCCACGCAGGTACAATGGCCTGATCGCGACCCGATAGGAACCCTGTATCAGCGGGATCATCTAGGAAGGGCCACCGTATAAGTCCCTAGTTCCAAAAGGCGATTCTCATCCGGCTTCAGGCGATGGGTCCACGGGGCTTCAGCCCAGCTCGATGTCCCTGTTCTCGAGGCTGGTGGTTGCTGCCTGGCAGGACAACTGCCCTGGCGGAATGGCCTGCACGCCAGGGGGGGCATCCGGCTTGATCCACTGCAACATCCTGAAGGAATACGAACATTGATCCAGCGCAACCCGCCTCTGGCTGATTGCGCCTATGTTCTTCCCAGGCCCGGTCGCAGACGCGAAGGTTTGCGTATTTCCCGGGACGGAAAAGGAAGACAAACGATGAAATCTCTTATCCTCATGGGCGCTGCCGCGGCTCTGGCTTTCGCCGGCCCGTCCTTCGCCGCCGACCACCAGGTCAAGATGCAGAACAAGGGCGAGAAGGGCGCAATGGTCTTCGAGCCCGATTTCATCCAGGCAGTGACCGGCGACACCGTGACGTTCGTCATCGTCGACAAGGGGCACAATGCCGAAACCATTAAGGGCATGGTTCCAGAAGGTGCCGAGCCGTTCAAGGGCAAGATCAACGAAGAGATCAAGATCACGCTCGAGCAGGAGGGCGTCTGGGGAGTCAAGTGCACTCCGCACTACGGCATGGGCATGGTCGCTCTGATCAAGGTCGGCGAAGCGGCGGCATCCGAAGAAGCCCAGGCCGTGAAACATCCCGGCAAGGCCAAGACGAAGATGGCCGAACTGCTGGCCCAGACGGCCCAGTGAAAAGCCGGGCCTGAGCCCACCATACCGATCAGCATGCGAGAAGACACCATGGACAAGATCTTACAAGACGTCGACGACGTGCATCGCGTCAACCTTTCGCGGCGCAACCTCCTGAGGGGATCGGCCGGCCTCGCCGTGGCGGGTGCGGTCCTGGCCGCAGGCGTGTCTCCGGTCGCCGCACAGCACGTCCATGGAGCGCACGGCGCCGGCACGACGCCTTCGCCCGGCGGAAGCCTCAGCAACCGCATCTATCAGGTCGTGGAAGGGCTGACCGACATCGGCAAGAACCCGATCGACATCCCGCCGCCGATCACCCGCAAGCAGCCTGAAACGGTCAAGGTCGAACTGGAGACGGTCGAGCTGGAAGCACGGCTCGATGGCCGCACCACCTTCCGGTACTGGACCTTCAACGGCACGGTGCCAGGGCCCTTCGTTCGAGTGCGCGTCGGCGACACCGTCGAGGTGACGCTGAAGAACGCCGAAGACAGCTCGATGATGCACAACGTCGATTTCCATGCCGTGACCGGACCCGGCGGCGGCGCGGAAGCCACCTCGGCAGCTCCCGGCGAAACCAAGGGCTTCACCTTCAAGGCGTTGAAGCCGGGCATTTACGTCTACCATTGCGCCGTGCCCCCGGTGGCCATGCACATCGCCAACGGCATGTACGGGCTGATCCTGGTGGAACCGGAAGAAGGCCTGCCGCCCGTCGACCGCGAGTTCTACGTCATGCAGGGCGAGATTTATACGGAGGAAGCCTTCGGTTCTTCCGGCCTGCTGACGGAGAGCTACGAGAAGCTCCTCAACGAGCGCCCGGAATATTTCGTTCTCAACGGCCACGTCGGCGCGCTGACGGAGCACTTCCCCCTCAAGGCGAAGGTCGGCGAGACGGTCCGCATCTATTTCGGCGTAGGCGGTCCGAACTTCACCTCGTCCTTCCACGTCATCGGCGAGATATTCGACAAGGTCTACCAGCTCGGTTCGGTGACCTCGCCGCCGCTCACCGACGTGCAGACCGTTCTGGTTCCTGCCGGCGGTGCCACCATCGTGGAACTCAAGGTCGAGGTTCCCGGACGCTACGTCCTGGTCGATCACGCCCTGTCGCGGGTCGAGCGCGGGCTTGCCGGCTTCCTGATCGTTGAAGGCGACGAGAACCACGAGACATTCAATCCTGGCGAACACAAGGAATAGAGGGCTCCGGCCTCAGGAACCCGGCAAGGACAAGACGGCCGGACAGGTTCCGGCCGTTCTCCCTCGACACGCCCGGGGACTGGCTGTCCCCCTTGGGAGTTTCCCGAAGCCAAGAGCGAAAAGGATTTCCATCATGAGAATGCTGAAGTTGCTGGCTGCGGCAGCTATGACGGCGGCGTTGACGGGACAGGCGCTGGCGCATGTTTCCATAGAGCCGACGGAAGCGCCGTCCGAAAGCACCTACAAGGGCGTGCTCAAGGTCGGCCACGGCTGCGAGGGCGCCGCAACCACTTCCATCCGGGTTCAGATACCCGAGGGCGTATCGCGGTGAAGCCCATGCCCAAGGCAGGGTGGGAACTCACCACCAAGGTCGAACCCTACAGCGAGCCCGTGAAATATTACGACCAGACCCTGAAGGAGGGCGTCAGGGAGATCGCCTGGACCGGAGGCAAGCTTCCCGACGACTGGTACGACGAGTTCGTGTTCAGGGCGCGGCTGCCCAAGGCCGAATCGGGCACGGTGATCCGGTTTCCGATAGTGCAGGAATGTGAAGGCGCCACGGTACGCTGGATCGAGGTGCCGACTGAGGGGCAGGATTCCCATGACCTCGAGGAGCCGGCGCCCGAGGTCACGATCACCCCTGCAGCGTCGCACCACCATTGACAGCCTGCCGCGTCCAGGTGCGCTCGCTCGCAAGGGCGATAGTACTTGCGATGGCAGCCCTGACCCTGATGGCGTTGCTGACGCCGCCCGCTTGGGCGCATGCCGTTCTCGTCTCGTCTCAGCCTAGGGACGGCAGCCACGCTCAGAACCAACCTTCCGAGGTGGTTCTGCGGTTCAGCGAGCCAGTCGCTCCCGTCAAGCTTCGCTTGGCAGGATCGGTTGGGCCGCTGCCGGAGCTGCGAGGCAGCGCGACCGACAGCAACGTGATCCGGGTGCCGCTACCGGCTGATCTTGCTCGAGGAAGCTATGTCCTCAGCTACAGCGTGACCTCGCTCGATGGTCACCCCGTCACGGGCGCCATCTCCTTCGGGGTAGGGGCGAGCGCGGCGACTGTTTCGGTGCAGGAAGCGGCAAAGGTTTTCGACCTCGTTCCAGCCTTCGTCCGTGCGCTACACTACGGCTTCCTGCTGGCCGCGACCGGAGGCGGCCTGTTCGTCCTGCTAGTGCGCAAGGGCGAACATGTCCCGCTTCCACTCCTGCGTGGCTTGCTCGCCTTCGCGGCCACCGCCGCGGCAACGCTTGTGCTGCTGGTCGGGCTCAACGGCCTGCAGCTGACAGGACGCCCGCTTGCTGGACTGCTGACAAGTGAAGCGTGGGCCGCAGGGGCGAGGACGACCCTGCTGAGGAGCTCCATCGCGGGAGTGGCAGGCCTGCTGTTGCTCGCGGTCGGGCTTTCGCAGCGGCTGTCCAGGCTCGACCGTCTCCTGGTCGGCGGCGGGAGCCTCCTGGCGCTCGCGTCGCTTCCACTGACAGGCCATGCGGCCATTGCCCCGCCTGCCTGGGCCGCCGCTCCTGCCGTCTACGTCCACGGTGTGGCTGCGGCCTTCTGGTTGGGATCCTTGTGGCCGTTGTGGATCATGCTTCCTCGGATGTCTTCCGAGGACGGCGTGCGGATGGTCGCCCGGTTCTCGAGCCTGGCGATCGGCCTTGTCGTTGTTCTGGTCCTGGCCGGATTCCTCCTGAGCTTCCTCCAGATCGGCGGGCCGGACGCCGTTTCGACCAGTGCGTACGGATGGACGTGGGCGGCGAAGATCTGCCTGGTTCTCCCCTTGCTCGGGCTGGCTGCGCTCAACAGGCTGGTGCTTCTGCCGAACCTTGCAAGAAGGGGGCCGCTCTTCCTGCGGCGCAGTCTCGTCGCGGAGATCGTCGTGATAGCCGCAATCGTCATGGCCACCTCGATGCTCGGCCAGACGCCGCCGCCGCGAGCCTTTGCCGTTCAGAAACAGACACAAGAGGCTCTTGCCGCCAGCCCAGTCCATTCCACGGCCACGTCTGGTCAGCGACGTCTAGACATGACGATGCATCCCGGCGCGCCCGGCAAACACCACGTGATGGTTGCCATGTCCGACGCGAACGGGAATACGGTTCCAGCGCGGGAGTTCACGACGATCTGGTCGCTCCCCTCGTCGGGGATCGAAGGCCTGAAACGGCCTCTGGAGGTCGTCACTGGCCGCGGTGCTTCAGGTATGGTCGACCTTCCGCTTTGCGGCACCTGGAACGTTCAGGTCGAGGCGCTGGTGAGCGACTTTGAGAAGGCCGTCTTCCAGATGGAGGTGCAGATTGCCGTTCGGTGACGGCCATGCCGAGCTACCGGGCCAGAATGATCGTGAGGAGCAAGGAGGAGGGCTGAAGGCCTCTTACCGCATGGACCTGACCACCCTCGAGGTAGATCCACTGGCCGGCAGAAAGTTCCTGGCTGCCGGCGCCAAGCTCGATCTCCACGCATCCTTCGAGACAATGCAACGTGAGTTCACCGGGTACCTGATGGGCAGGGAGAACCGTCCCTTCCGGCACTACGAGGCGGATGGCCTCGAAGGACGTGGATTTCACGATCGCCCTGGTTTTCGCCCCGTGGATAGCCTCGCCCAGAGGCGAGATATCGACCACTTCTCCGGCCTCTGCATGCTTGAGTGCCATGTCTGCTCCCGCAACAGGTCGCAAGCCGACCCTTCTGCCCCGTTTATCTGGGCCAGATCGATCTTCTCGACAGCCCGGCCATGACGATTCTGTTTACCTTCCAGCAGCAGGAAGCACTAGCCTCGGACCCCATGAAACATGAAATGGACTGGAACAATGAAAAAGATCGCTCTTTCAGTCGCCGCATTCGCCCTACTTTCCTTCGGCGGCGTCGCGGCGGCACAGGATCACTCAGACCATGACACGAAATCCGGTCATGGTGAGCATTGGAGTCATCAGGGAAATGCCGTCGCACCGGCCATAGGCGATCAGGCGCCTTCCACGAAGGCATTTGAGCATGCCAACTCCGCCATGCACAAGGGGATGGCGATCGAGTTCTCGGGCAACCCGGACTTGGACTTTGTCCGCGGCATGATCGCGCATCACCAGGGCGCCGTGGATATGGCCCGGGTTCAGCTGCAGTACGGGACGGATCCCGAGATGCGAGAACTCGCCGAGGAGATCATTGCGAACCAGGAGCCCGAGATCGCGGCGATGAAGGCCTGGCTCGAGAAGCACGCACATTAGTTCCAGGGATGGCACGGACTGCCGGTGGCAGCCCGTTTCAGGGCGGTATTGAACGCGGCGAGCTCCCGTTCTGTTCGCCCGGATCGGCAGCGGATCAATTGGAGAATCGAAGCATGTCGCGTGAATTCAAGAACGTACTCGTTGCCTTGGTCTCCCAGGATAAGGCTGTCGACAACCCGACCGCTGCCCTGACGATGGGACTGGCCCTGGCCCGGATGGCAAGCGCATTCGTGACGGTGAACTATCTTTCACCGCGTCCGGACCGGACCCCCTTCAGTCTGTTTTCCGACGACATGGCTGAGGTGATTGCGAAAGAGGGCGCTGGGCTCGACGCCTCGGCGCACGCTTGTCTGGCCGCAGCCACTGTCGCCGCCGACGCTGCCGACGTGCCATCCAGTACGGAAGTCTTGGCCCTCGAATTCATCGCGCTGGTACATCGGAGTTCGCAGCTTGCACAGATGCAGGATGTCGTCGTGATGGATGCCAGAAGCGGGGCGCTCGAGGGGTACTCCGAATTCATACAGGGCATGCTGTTCCGCAGCGGACGACCGGTCGTTCTGGTCCCGGAAGGCTGGCGACAGGGCGTTCCGCGCACCGTATCGATCGCATGGGACGGAAGCGTGCAGGCAACGCGTGCCGTCACCGAGGCGCTGCCGATCCTCCAGAATGCGGCCAAGGTCGACTTGGTGTCGGTGACGGACGAGAAGAATGTCGTGGATGCCTCGCTTCGCGGACGCCTGAACGTCTATCTCGATCGCCATGGTGTTCAGGCGAGCGAGGTAACGCTGACTACCAGGGGCGGCAAGGCCGCCGACGCGCTTTGTCACCATGTCGCATCAAGTGGATCGGAGATGATCGTGATGGGAGCATATGGCCACTCGCGCATTCGCGAGTTCGTGCTCGGAGGGGTCACACGATCGCTTCTGGGCAGCAGCCCCGTGCCCCTATTCCTGTGCCACTGAGGCCACGATTTCTCATCTGCGCACGGGTTAAGCGAACCGTCGACAGGCGGGCAGAGGATGCCGTCGACGGTTTGATGTCGATGCGGACCAACGAAGAAGGCGGCAACCAGGCCGGCATGCCGTCAACGATAGCCGATCCCCATCACGTATTCCCGCAAGAGTTCCTCCTCGCTTCCGAGTTCCTCCATCAACGCCTGCACAGCCTGTCGAGCGTTGAGAACGCCCAATGGACGCAATTCCCGGTCGACGATCGGTACGTGCTTCAGGTCGCTCTTCCTCATCCGCTCCCAGACGGACCTGAGGAGGACATGAGGGTGGCAGAAGGTGACGTCCCGGGTCATGACGACCGAAGCCGCTGTCATGCAACTGCTTCCCTGACATCCGCTGATCTGACCGACGACATCGGACTTCGTGATGACACCGACCATCACGCCGTCGACATTCAAGACGACTACGAGGCTTGCGCTCCTACCATGGAGCAGTCTCGCCGCCTCGATAAGCGGTGCGTCGTCCTTGATCGTCACAAGTTGGTCTCGCGCAGAAGGCAGTAGCTGATCGACAAGCATGGGGATCCTTTTTCGCTAGTGGTGCAGCCGACATTGCCTACATCCTGGCGCGAATGACATCGACAGGAGCGAGCCAGATCCTTCCGTTTCGGATGCGCGGGTCGGCGCTATTCCGAAACTTCCGGGGAATCGGAAACGTTCAAGACGAGGGTGTTGCTGCGATGACCCGATGATCATCCTCGCCGCAGAACTTGGCTTTTCGTCATCCGCCCGGTCGATGCAAGGAAGCGGGAAGCGGTCGTTTGCCGAAATCGATCGTCGAGCTTTTGACGATCGTGCCTGCCTCGTCGACGATCAGGCGAAGTCGTCGGTTCCCTAAAAAGAATGTCAGGCGGTAACGTCCATCGTCATCGCCGACGCCACGCTCGCAAGTGCTTGTGATTTGTCCGTCGCGCATGAGGGAATGGACTGCAGCAGCCTCGATCCCAAGGCTGGCCGCGATCACCCCTGCGTCGACCTGGAAAGCATCGGGTTCAAGTTCGATCGTCGACATGGCGTCACCGGAAAACCTTCTGCTCGCCATCCGAGCGGCATCGCCAGGATTGGCGAAGGGCGACTATCGCAGGTGCAGGGCAGATAGAACTGACCCATGTTTGCCTGTGCGTGCGATAGACTGGAAATCGGCAGTCCTCTTGCCCGAAGAGTCTGGAACAAGACAGCGTCTCTGCGCGGGGGAGGGGCCGCCGGCCTCGGTGGGCATGCGAGACCTAGCGACCCGCCGCGTCATGCGTCTGCGAGGGCTGCTGCAGTGCTTCGGGTCACCTCATCGACTGGCCTGGAGAAATCGATGACGACCCGCGACGGCACATCGCCATGCTCGATCCGGTCCAGCACATTGTTGATCGCCGATAGTGGCTGCAGTTCGATGTCAGCCTTGACCTTGCCGTCGGCGGCAAATTGAAGGCACTCGGCCATGTCCTTCCGGGTGCCGACGAACGAGCCGCGCACCGTGATGCAGTTTGCGACGACGTCGAACAGCGGCACCGGGAATTCACCCGGCGGCAGCCCGACGAGCACGCAGGTCCCGCGCTTGCGGGTCATTTCCACGCCCTGTTTGAAGGCGGCAAGCGATGGTGCGGTGATCAGAAAGCCGTGCGCGCCCCCGCCGGTTTCCTTCTTCAACTGCGCCGCCACATCGTCGCCCCTCGCATTGATCACGAGATCGGCGCCGAGACGCGTGGCGTGGGCCAGCTTGCCGTCGTCGATGTCTATGCCGGCCACCTTGAAGCCCATCGCCTTGGCGTACTGGATCGCCATGTGCCCGAGGCCGCCGCAACCGGAAATCGCGACCCACTCGCCTGGTCGGGCTTGAGTTTCCTTGATGCCCTTGTAGGTCGTGACGCCGGCGCAGATCAACGGCGCCGCCTCGACGGCGCTGAGGCCAGCGGGAATGTGCGCAACGAAATTGGGGTCGGCGAGAAGGTATTCGGCAAAGCCGCCGTTCTGCGTATAGCCGCCGAACTCGGCCTCGCCGCAAACCGTCTCCCAGGCGGAAAGGCAATGCTCGCAGTGGCCGCAGGCCGAATAGAGCCAAGGCACGCCGACGCGGTCGCCTTCCTTGACGGCGGTCACGCCCGCGCCGAGCGCGACCACGATGCCGATCGCCTCGTGCCCGGGAATGAAGGGCGGAGTGGGTTTGAGAGGCCAATCCCCCTTGGCTGCGTGGAGATCGGTATGACACACACCGCACGCCTCGGTCTTGACGAGAATCTGGCCGGCGCCGGGGGACGGGATATTGAGCTGTTGAATCTCCAGTGGCTGTCCGAATGCCGTGACAACGGCGGCCTGCATCGTCTTCGCCATGAAATCTGTCCATTTCGTAGGTTGCGCCGGTTCCGCGCACTACCGATGCCGCTTCGAGCGTCTGCACAGAATTCTGGTCTGCGTATTACGTCGTTCGCTGCCGAGGCTTCTGCTACGGAACGCGACCATCCGAGCGATATCGATCGCTTGGTCTGTCGATGGCAGAAGCGACGGACGGCATCGGCTGGTATGCCTTTCGGCAACACCATGATTCCATGCACCCTTTCTCCATTCATCGACACCTTGGGGAAATACGTAGGTGTTCCGATAAGGCCCGATGCAGGTGAAAAGCCGACAAAGATGGAAGCCGCAACTGCTATCACCGGGTTTCCGAATATCCGATGCGATCGAACCGGGCTGATCCATATCAATATCGAGCGGCTCAATGTGCGATAATCGACTGCGGTGATGGGGGCTCCCACTGCGATCTGATCCAGCGCCGGGCCCTCGCCAAATTTTCCTCGGTTCGTAACATCCGACAATCGTTCGAGATCGAGCCCAGACCGGTTAGAATTCTCATGCGTCAGACTACTGCCCAATCCTCGATCGTACGAACGGCCAGTCCGTTGCGCTGGACGGCATCGCTAGCCGGATTGACCTGTGTCGTCGGTGCGTTGGGACTCGCCTTCACGTCCCAAGCCGATGCGCATGTAAAATGGTTCGCTCCGTACATCGTGGGAGCACCGCCGACCGAGATCGGCATCACGCTTTCGAACATGTGGTTCTGGATGGGCATCGTACTGGTGCTCGTATTCTTCGTTGCCACGCGAGCCGTCGAGCGCAGCCGCGCCGGCACAAGAATTCTCGACGGAATGGACCGGATCTCCGACCCCCTCTGGAACCGCCTCGATGATTTCGTTCGGGTGGTGGTCGGCGCCTTTTTCGTCGCGATCTTCGCCGTCGGTGGCGTCTACCTGACGCCCGACCTCACGACGCCGTCCGAATGGGTGTCCTGGCTCCAGCTTCTGATCGCTTTCGGCGTCTTTTCGAAGAGGACGATGCCGTTCTCGGCGGCGGGCATCATCCTGCTCTGGGTCCTCGCGCTCCAGGACTACGATCTGTTCCACCTTCTCGACTACCTGGCCCTCGGTGTTGCGGTGGCTGCGTATCTGGTGCTTGCATCGTCCAGCAACCCGGACTGGAACAAGCACCGCTTCGAGGTCCTGCGCTGGGGCGTCGCCATCGCGCTGATGTGGTCGAGCCTCGAGAAGTTCGCCTATCCCGACTGGTTCTACCCGCTCGTCGTCGAGAAGCCGTTCCTGACCTTCGGTCTGCCACGCGACGTCTTCATTCCCATGGCGGGCGTCGCCGAGTTCACGATGGGCTTCGGCCTGCTCTGGACGCCGTTGATCCGACGGCTTTCGGCAATCACGCTGTTCATCATCTTCAACGCCGCCGTATATCCGTTCGGCCGGATCGACATGGTTGGCCATGCACTGATCATGGCGATCATCGTGGTCATCGCCGCGGACCACACGAGGGAGCTGCACTTCCTGCCGACCCTCAAGAAGTCGCTCCGGAGCATTCCGATCGGCCTGGCGACAGCGCTCGTGCTGTTCGGGGGGGCCTATTGGGGGCTTCATCTGGCATTCTACGGGGCCACCGGGCGCACCGCCGTTCCGACGGCAGTGGTTGCCACCCACTCGTTCGACCCGCAGCATCCGCACGCAGCACCAGCTTCGGGAGCCGGTGACGCGCCGGCAACTTCGGGCGCGCACTCCGGCCATGCGGCGATGCCGTCCGCGCCGGGTGTGGCGACGGCTGAATTCGAGGCCACCATGAACAAGATGCACCAGCCGATGATGGACGGCATGCGTCACAAGGATCCCGACGTGGCCTTCGTCCTGAGCATGATTCCTCACCACCAGGGGGCGATCGACATGGCCCGGGTTCAGCTGAAGCACGGGACCGATCCGGAAAATCGTGCCTTCGCGGAACATCTGATCGTCGAGCAGGAGCGCGGGATCGTGCAGATGCGCCAGTGGCTCGCTCGACACGGGCAGTGATCAGCAAGCTTCGCCTTCAAGGCGTTGTGCATGTCGATCCAGATCAACCTCTACAAGGACTAAGTCATGCCGAATGGAGCAACAATCCTGCAGGAGCGCTTGCGTTTGCGTGAGATCGCTCTCTCGCGGTGGGGCAACGAGGGTGGTGCCACAATCCGAGTGTCTCGGAACAAGAGGATCGGGAAACCGGAAGGCGCCGCTCGCGATGACCTCGACGAACCGAGATCCATCACCCCTCAAGCGGCTATATGATCGCCTTGGTTGAGCCCCCACAGTGGTAGCTGGCGCGAATCATCGGGCTCGCCACATTGCCACCGCGCTTGCCAGGAAGGAGCCCCGAGTGCCGCCCCCGCCGAAGTGGGGCTGACGCCGACTCTCCTGACACAGAAGCTTCGACGCCTCGATGAAATCGTCGCCATGGACGATGACGATCGGGGACTCGATTGCTGGCAGCGGAAGCCAGTCTTCGTGTATTGCTGGGAAATGTGACGAGGCATGAGCGCAACTCGTCGACCGATTTAGCGGCGTCAGCTATCTAGGTCGTGAACCCATAAGGTTGTTTGTGCTCCCCTCGCATGGCGGACCACTGTGGCAAGGAGAGGCTGATGGACGAAGCACCCTTTGTAGAGCGCAGGTTCGAACTTGATGGCGGCGAGTTGCTCGTCTGCTTTTACCTCCCTGCCAAGGCGCCCGGTGGGGAGTTTCAGTGCCGTTGGTCGATAGCTTGGCCAGAGCGCGAGGTTCGCGGATACGCTTGCGGTGAGGATGGGGTCCAGGCGCTGATGCTCGCGATGCGAGTCGTTCGTTCCGAGCTTGTCGACAGTGATCCCTACAAAGCTGGGCGGCTCACCTTGTGGGATCAAGCCGATCTTGACCTTCCGCCTACGTGGGGCGCCGGACCGCTCTACGACGTCCCGCCGAACGGGGGTGTGCCGCTCGGACCAGCGTAGGGCTTTTCTCCGCGCCCGCTTCTGATGCAGCGCCGGCATGAGCCGATATGATCTGACCGACTTCGAGTGGCGCGTGATCGAGCCGCTTGGCACCAGGTCGTCGCGCCCGACCATCGGTTCTGTCGATTTGCGTCACCTCAGCAGCGGGCCGTCATGATCCAGATAGCTCTTGTCGAAATCCGCCAGCCGCATCAACCCGTCCAGGTCATGGATCTCGACTTGTCCATTCTGGAAGGTGGCGAGGCCGTCCTCTCGCAGGACGCGGTTGACGTGGACGGCACTCAGTCCCAATGCGTCCGCGAGCAGGTACTGCGACAGAGGGCAGGCGTAACCCTGCGTCGATCCGAGCCCGACCAGCTTCAACCGAGCGCCCAACTCCAGCAGAAAATGCGCCGTGCGCTTCTTGGCATCGCGTCGCCCGATGCCCACGAGGTGCTCGACGAGCATGGCCTCGTCCGGGGAGGCCGCCCACAAGACTGCCGTCGCGAGGCGCGGGGTCTTGCTGAAAGTTTCCAAAATAGATCGATGGCGAGCACAGAGGTGGCTCGGTCTGTCTGAACAGGCTCGTCGACCTTCTAAGTGGATAGTCTGCCGGGGTTATGCCGCTGCGAGAAGCGGCTCGTTGAAGTAAGCGTGGTCGGGTGTTTTCCGGCCCAGGCTCGAGTGCGGGCGTCTGCCGTTGTAGAAGTCGAGGTATCGGCCGATCGATGCCCGAGCATGGCTGACGGTCTCGTAGGCCCGGAGATAGACCTCTTCGTATTTGACGGACTTCCATTGCCGTTCGACGAAGACGTTGTCGCGCCAGGCGCCTTGCCGTCCATGATGATCTTGATCTCGCTTGCCAACAGGACCTTCGTGAAGTCGACGCTGGTGAACTGCGAGCCCCGGTCGGTATTGAAGAGTTCGGGCTTTCCGAAACGGGCTAAGGCCTCCTCCACGGCCTCGATGCAGAAGTCCGCCTGCATCGTGATCGAGAGCCGCCGACTAGTGGCGACATGCAGGCGGCCAAGGTGGTGCCTTCCCCGGCCAGGAGGTCGCGCAGCATGCGGCTGCCGGCGAAGGGATACTCCAGATGCAGTTCGTCGATCCGCCGCATCAGCGCGAGATCGGCAGCCGGGACCGGGCGCGGAAGATAGTAGACGCTGCCCCGGCTGATCCCGAGCTCCCGGGCCTGCCGGGCGACCGGCAGATCATGCCAGCGGTCGATCATCGTCTTGCGCTCGGCAACAGTCCGGCCTTGTCGAGCGCGCCTTCCAAAAAATCGTTGGCCAATGTCAGCTCCCCGATATTGGCATGCAGCGTCTTCACGTCAATCACCGGCGCTGCTGCTGCGGCGCTCGTCTCCGAACCGAAAACGCCAGCAACTCCGTCCAGAAGCTGCGACCGCCACTGCGTGATCTGATTGGGATGCACATCGAACTGCTGCGCCAATTCCGCTAGCGTCTTCTCGCCGCGTACTGCCGCCAATGCCACCTTCGCCTTGAAGGCAGGGCTGTGATTGCGCCTGGGTCTCTTCGTCATCGTCTCTCCTGATCGCGGCCATCCTGGCCGTCTTCAGACAGACAATCCACTCAGCCCGTTGTGCAGATTCGCCGAACCACCTCTATCCGTTCGGTAGCTGCTACGTGAGGCGGCAACGATCGCTGATGACGAGCGGATGCGAGTCCTTTTACGAAAGCCTCGGTGGGCAAATCCTTCTGGCTCGCCGGCTCGCTGGCACGAACCGGAGCACGCTCAGAACCGCGCCGCCGTCTCTGCCACCATCATGTCGGGCGTCCACGGCGGGTCGTACACCAGATCGACAATGACGGACGTCACACCCTCCACCGCCAGGACGCATGCTTCGACGCCGTCCCTCAGGAACTCGGTTGCCGGGCAGCCGTTCATGGTCGTCGTCATCGTCACCCGAACTGCGCCGCCCGGCGCCACGGCGATGGCGTAGATCAGGCCGAGGTCGACGACGTTCTCGCCCAGTTCGGGATCGATCACACTACGAAGGCGATCCTCGATGCGGGCGGCGAGATCCTTCGCGTCAGACATCGGTCCCGTCCCCCGCCGTCCCAATGCGGATCAGCATGCGGAACGTGTCGCCGGCCTCGTCGAAATTGCCGGCCCATTCGTGCCCGCGCTTGATCAGTTCGGGAAACAGGAACAGCGGCTCGCGTGCCAGAAGCACGAACATCACCGTCCCGGGCTGCATCTTTTCGGCCGCCGCCAGGACGCGCACCATCGGTTCCGGCGGGTCAAGATCGACGAGATCGAGTTGGCGCTCCGGCTCTGGCCAAGCCTGCGCTGCGCTGGCATTGCTGGAGATGACGGCGCCATCGGCGGACGGGTTCGGAGTGAAAACCACCTCCCAGTCGCCGCCCGCTATCTCGCGCGGCTGATGGGCGAAGCCGCGATTGGTCATGACGTCAAATAAGGGCGTCGGGCAGAAGGGGGCGTAAAGCCGGAGCTCTTGCCCGGGCTCTAGCCTCCCGACGGCCGCCATGATCGCCTGGAACGGCTCGCCGCCGTTCTTCAACAGGGGGCGGACATCGAGTTCGAGGGGCGGCACCATCATGGCGACCTCCTGGTCGGAAAGGGAGGAAGGAAAAGATGGGGGCGCAGGGCGCCGGCGGGCAGCCGCGAAACAAGGGGGACATGCGCCAGCCGACGGGCACGCGCGAACTCGACGATCAGACCAAGCGTCGCGACCATTTGGCAGAACGCCGAAAGGCGGAAGAGTGTCGGCTGATGCGCTAGCAGCGCGGAGGTTGCGACCGCGACCGCCACAAAGAACAGCATGAACCAGCGCATCGCTCTCGCCTCATCGACTAGGTCGTGGACGCGCGGCGTTGGCACCCGCCCGAGGACCGGACCGTAGCATTCCAGCCAGGTTAGGAAGGGGACGATCTTGTAGAGTTGAGCAAGGCCGAGGCCTGTCAGCCAGCCGAAGACCGCCAGGTAGATTAGCGCCGCGACGCCGGACTCGCTGGGATTCGTGAGCGTAACGAAGCCAAGCGCCGCGATCGTTGCGGCGAGCGCCGCAAAGGCGCCGAGACTGACGCGGCTGTTGAGTTCCATCACCCGCCGCTTGCGCCGGCGGTAAATTCGCAGCACGTCGGCGCCGTAGACAGCCACGGCGGCAACGCCGAGGGCGGCCGCCAGGAGCAGCATCTCCAACGCGCCCGCTTCGAGGAAGACGACGACCGGCGCGGCACCTGCCACGACGGCCAGCGCCATGACGCCGACCCACCAAACGAGATTCTGTGTCGCATGCTCGCTTTCCGGGGAGAGCATGAACATCGCCAGCAGACGATAGCTGACGCCCATGGCGGTGAACGTCATCCAGCCGCCGAGCCCGAGACTGGCGTGAAGAGAGAGGCCGTTCGCCAACAGCGCCGCGGCACCGTCGCCAAGCAACCAGCCCGAATGCGTGAAGGCAAAGCTGGAGCCGAGGGCCGCCGTGCCGGCGAGCGAGGCCAGTCCGACGGCGACGAAGCGTGCTGGCAGGGGCAGCGGCCGTGCCCGCCACAGTGTTGCAGCGAAGATGGCGATCAGCAGGGCAAAGCCGGTGCTGAGGAGCACGGCCCCGGCCGGTAACGCATAGGTCGCTCCTTCGCCTCCACCCGCCAGTGCCTGAAATCCGGATAGCAGGCACAAGAGCCCGGCGACGATCAGCGCCAGCACCGGCAAGGCCAGGCGTCCGCCACTTAGGGGGCGTGCCACCAGGACCGGCACGAACTGCAGCAGGGCGCCGCTCATCAAAAGGCCAAGCCAGCCGATGGCGAGGGTGTGGACGATGACGAGGGTTTCGGGTGCGCGCAGACCTGCTACGGGATAGCCGAAACCCAAAACCATCATCGCCTGTCCCCCCACAAGGAATGCGAGGGCGACGGCGAAGTAGGACATCGTCCAGCGGGAAAGCGTGGCACCCGACACCTCAGATGGCCTCCGCCGGCATCAGCGCGGCCATCAGTGTTCCCCGCAGGTACAGACATGCTCCTCGGAAAGGCCGCCGACGGGACGGCCGATCTCCACCCGCCAGACAACCGGGCCTTCCTCGAGATAATTCCAGGAGAATTGACCGGGATAGCGGGCTTCGAGCTGGTGGTGCAGCGGGCGCGGGGCATGATCGACGACGATGACCAGAGAAGCACCCGGGGTCAGGGCATCGATCCTTCCAAAGATGGTCGAGTGGCGCTCGTGCGGCAGGAGGGTCCGCACATCGATCACAGAATTCAGGATGGCAGTATCGGGCATGGCAGCTCTCATTCTGGCCGCAAGTCGTCATTTCCCGACAGGGCGCGGCCGAAATCGGAGCCGGGAAGACGCGACACTAGGCCAGAGCGTCGCTGGTCAATTTGTGGAAGCGCAAACAGTTCTGCGAACCGCGATTTATGACCATCCTCCACGACTTTTCGCAAAGAGCCGGGCGGAAGCGCGAACTAGGTTGGCGCCATCCAACGCAACAGAGATCTGGACGCTCGATGAAAACGGCTATTCTGGAAAAATACGGCGAGGCGCGGCTACCGCGTTATACCAGCTACCCGACCGCGCCGCGCTTCTCGCCCGAGACGGATGCCTCGACCTATGCCGGATGGCTGCGGGCGACCCCTGCAGATGCCGGCGTCTCGCTCTACCTGCACATCCCCTTCTGCCGCTCGATGTGCTGGTATTGCGGCTGTCACACCCTGATCAGCCAAAAGGACCAGCCGATCCTCGACTATCTCGCCGTCCTCAGCGCTGAGATCCGCCTCGTCGCCGACACCGCCGAGAAGGAGCTCGCCATCGAACACGTGCATTTCGGCGGTGGCACGCCCACTATCATGCAGCCGCGGGAGTTCATCGGCCTGATGGCGCTCCTGCGCGAGCATTTCGCCTTCGCCACCCGCTCCGAAATCGCCGTCGAGATCGATCCCCGCACGCTGTCGGCAGAAATGGCGGCAGCGCTCGGCGACAGCGGCGTGCGGCGCACCAGCCTCGGCGTGCAGAGTTTCGATCCCCGCGTGCAGGCGGCGATCAACCGGGTGCAGAGCGTCGAGCAGACGGCGGATGCCGTCGCCAACCTGCGCGCCGCCGGCACGCCCAACATCAACTTCGACCTGATCTACGGCCTGCCGCACCAGTCCGTCGCTTCCTGCGTCGAAACCGCCGAGCAGGCGATCGCGCTGAAGCCCGATCGTCTGGCGGTGTTCGGCTACGCGCACATCCCCTCCTTCAAGAAGCATCAGCGGATGATCGACGAGGCGGCGCTGGCCGGCAGCCGAGAGCGCGACGAGCAGGCGGAGGCGATCGCGGAGACGCTTGCTGCGGCCGGCTACCGCCGCATCGGCCTCGACCACTATGCGCGCCCCGACGACGCCATGGTCGGCGCGCAGGCGGACGGCACGCTCAAGCGTAATTTCCAGGGCTATACGACGGATTCCTGCGAGACGCTGATCGGACTCGGTGCCTCGGCGATCGGCCGCACCCACCACGGCTATGTGCAGAACGAGGTGCCGCCCGGCGGCTATGCCCGGCGGATCAGTGCCGGCACGCTCGCCACCGTCAAGGGCTACCGGTTGACCGTCGAGGACAGGCTGCGCGCCGCGATCATCGAGCGGCTGATGTGCGATTTCGCGGTGGACGTCACCGGCCTCTGCGGTCGTCACGGGTTCGACCCCGGGCTGCTGCTGGACGGCAATGCGGGGCTCTCGATGTTGCAAGAAGACGGCGTCATCGACATCGACGACGGCGTCATCCACGTGCGCCAGGAGCAACGCTTCGTCATCCGGGCGGTCGCGGCCTGCTTCGACGCCTATCTCGACCATTCCGGACGCACCCACAGCCGGGCGGCGTAGCCGGGGTGGGGCGCCGCCCGCGTCTCCGCTTCGATCCTGGCTGCCGCCTTGCCCGACTTCTGCGTCCCTCGGCGATCAGCCGGTCGAGTGCGACAGTCCGGCGAGCCACCGGGTCTTCTCCTCGGAGTGTCGAATCCGTGGTCGCTCATACCAAAGGGATCAGCCGATGGCGCCGTTTCTTATCGCGCTTGGGGTCTTCCTGGTGCTGCACACCGTACCGGCGATGCCTGGCATCCGCGCCGCACTCGTCACCCGCCTCGGCCGCAAGACCTATCTTGCCATCTATTCGCTGGTGTCGGTGGGTGTGCTGGCCTGGATGTTCCAAGCTGCGCTGGCGATGGACTTCGTCGTCCTGTGGGAGCCTGCCGCGTGGCAGGGATGGATCACCTTGGTAACGGCGCCCGTCGGCCTGTTCCTGGTTCTGGCGGGGCTGTTCAGCATCAACCCGCTGTCCGTGACGGTGCGTTCGGGCTCGGGGGAGCCCGGAGCGATCACGGCTGTGACGCGCCATCCGGTGCTCTGGGGTTTCTGGCTATGGGCGGTCGGTCACATGCTGCCGAACGGGGACCTTCGTTCTCTCGTCCTGTTCGGCAGCCTTGCGCTGTTTGCCGCGGGCGGCATTGCCATGACAGAGCGGCGCGGCCGCAGGCGGCTCGGGCGCGCGTGGGCTCAGCTTGCAGCCAGCACCTCGATCGTGCCGTTCGCCGCCGTCGTTTCGGGCCGCGCCCGACTGAGGGTCGATCTCGTGATGGTTGCCGCCGCCGTCTCCACGGTGCTGACGACGCTGTGGCTGCTGGCGGGCGGCCACAGGGTGATGGTCGGTGCCGATCCTCTGCTCCTGGCCCTGCCGCCGCAATAGCAGTGGCGCACCTGTCTGGCCGCGAAGCAACGGTCAGGCCCGGGGAAAGGCGCGCAGAAACGGCAGGGAGGCAATCAGCTCTCCAGCATAGGCCTGGGCCCGCAGGCGCGGCTCTTCCTGCTTCTCGCGCTCGGCCAGATCGAGATAGCAGTCGAGGAGGAATTCGCTCAGCGAGATGGCTTGCCCGGATACCGGCTCGGGAAGGTTATCGAGAAGCGGTGTGCCGATGAACGGAATGCCTATTATTCGATCCGCCCGAGTCCTCGCCCCGGTCGCCAGCGCGTGAAGCCTTTCGGAGGAGTCAGCCTCAGGCGCCGCAGCCATCTGTGCGAGGTGCTCGGCCAGCCGGGACTCGAGTGCCGGCAGGTCGCCTTTCGTCGCTCGCGGCGAGGATTGACGTTCCGCGTGAAAAGCCAACCGCCGTTCTCGGCGCAGCGTGGCGACATGCCCCAATTCCTCTTTCGCCATCCGCTCCGCCGAGACGCGAATCTCCGGCGTTGGCGCGTGCGCGGCGATGTAGGACCAGAAGACGAAGGCCCGTTCCTCGTTGCGGACGGCCATGGAGAAGGCACGGTAGGCACTCAGGAGCTCTGGCGCCACGACGCCGGCACCCTCATCGTCGAAGGACGCTTCGGGCACCAGAACCGGAATGCCGACGGATTCGCCGCCACTTGCGGAACGCCATCGGTCCACGTTGTCCAGATGGCCCATTTCTTCGGCCACCAACAAGTCGAACACGGCGGCAAGGTCCGGGCGGTTCTCCGCCCGCATCCGCGCGGCCAGCGCCCGATATCCGTCAACCGCGTCCTGTTCCATGGCTCTCGCGAGCGCGATCAACTCCGGCATCGATTTCACCAGCCATGGCTCCAGCGTCGTCGTCGGCATCGTTGTTCCTAAAGCTTGAGAAGCGCGATGGCGAATTTGAGCCGGGCCGCTGCTGGACATCGTCACACACAAACGCTCCGCACTTTGTTCCAGATCAAAGAGGTATCCGGATTCGCACTGTACCTTTCCGCCAGATCGCAACGATCTGTCGAACAGACGGAATTTGATGCCCCGAAATTTGCAGTTCCAGAAACGTCGTTGGCTCCTGTCCTTTCTGGCGGTCGTCTGGATTGCCGTGTCGATGGCATCCCCGGCCTTCGCTGCCGGGCAATTGAACGGCTATTTGGAGAAGGTCACTCCCGGCGAGCTGTTCGAGGGCGCGGACCGTTTCGGTGAGCCCGCGGGTGAGCCGCCGATGGCACCGGTCTACCAGGGTGCCGATATGGTCGGCTATGCCTACCTCAATTCCGACGTCACCAGCTCCGTCGGCTATTCCGGCAAGCCGATCCACATCATCGTCGGCATCGACCCCGGGGGAGTCGTGCGAGGCTTCAAGCTAATCGACCACAAGGAGCCGATCGTCCTGATCGGGATCCCGCAGGCCAAGGTCGTCGCTGCTCTGAATTCAATCATCGACAAGAACATGGCACGCGTCGCTACGGGCGCCGACCGGCCGCCGCAGGTCGACATCGTCAGCGGCGCCACCGTGACCGTGCTGGTCATGGGCGACAGCATCATCCGCTCGGCGGTCAAGCTGATCCGCACGAGCCGGCTGACGGCTGGCACCGACGCCCGAGTTGCCGCGGCCGCCGACATCAAGGCGGTCGACATGTCGAAGACCGACATCCAGGACTGGGAGACGTTGATCGGCGACGGCTCGGTCCGCAGCCTGCGCATGACCGTGGGCGAGGTATCGGACGGTTTCCGACAGGCCGGCCATCCCGAAGCCGCCGACCGGCCGGAAACCCCGCAGGCAGACGATCGCTTCATTGATCTCTACATTGCCCCCGTCAGTGTCCCGGCCATCGGACGGAGCCTCCTCGGCGAGGCGGGTTACGAACGGCTGGCCGGCCGCCTCAAGCCCGGCCAGTCGGCTCTCGTCGTCGCGGGTGATGGGGCCTATTCCTTCAAGGGGTCGGGCTACGTCCGCGGCGGCATCTTCGACCGGATCGAGCTCCTGCAGGACGGCCAGGGCCTACGCTTTCGCGATCGCGACCACACGCGGCTGCCGACGTTGGCGGCCAAGGGGGCGCCGCGGCTTCGGGACATCGCCCTCTTCACCGTGCCGGCCGATTTCGGCTTCGACATCGCAGAGCCCTTCGACCTGCAACTGCTGGTGCAGCGCAGCGTCGATGCACACGACAAGGCGGTCATTCCCTACACGCTCGGCTACAGCCTGCCGCCCGCCTATGTGACGGTTGAAAAGGCTCCGGCCGCCGCCGTTGCGCCGGTCGCCGCTGCCGCGCCGGCCGCGGAAACGGCGCCTGAAGCCTCGCCATCCCAGGCGCTGGTGTCGATGGAAGACCAGGCGCTCTGGATCAGCATCTGGCAGATGAACCGGGTGTCGATCGGCATCACCGTCGCCGCCCTCCTGGTCCTCACGGGGATCTTCTTCTTCCAGGATTGGCTGGTCAAACGACCCGTCCTGTTCGGCTGGATCCGCCGCGGCTACCTGCTCTTCACGCTCGTCTGGCTCGGCTGGTACGCCAACGCCCAGCTCTCGGTCGTCAACGTCCTGACCTTCGTCAACTCGCTCATCAACGGCTTCAATTGGGAGTTCTTCCTGGCGGCGCCGCTGATCTTCATTCTCTGGGCGGCGGTCGCGGCCGGCCTGCTGTTCTGGGGCCGCGGCCCGTTCTGCGGCTGGCTCTGTCCCTTCGGCGCCCTGCAGGAGCTGACCAACAACGTCGCGCAGTGGCTGAAGGTGCCGCAGATCCGCCTGCCCTGGGGGCTGCACGAGCGCCTGTGGCCGATCAAATACGTGATCTTCCTCGGCCTGTTCGGCCTGTCCTTCTATTCGGTCGCGCTGGCCGAGGTGTTTTCCGAGGTCGAGCCGTTCAAGACGGCGATCGTGCTCAAGTTCGCCCGGGAATGGCCGTTCGTCCTCTTCGCCCTGACCCTTCTGACCGCGGGCCTCTTCGTAGAGCGCTTCTACTGCCGCTACCTCTGCCCGCTCGGCGCCGCGCTCGCCATTCCCGGCCGCATCCGCATGTTCGAATGGCTGAAGCGCTATCCCGAATGCGGCACGCCCTGCCAGCGCTGCGCCAAGGAGTGCCCGGTGCAGTCGATCCATCCGGAAGGGCAGATCAACGTCAACGAGTGCATCTACTGCATGCACTGCCAAGAGCTCTACCACGACGATCACCGCTGTCCGCACATGATCCAGGTGCGTCTCAAGCGCGAGAAATTCACGGCTCTGTCCACGCCCGTGCCGGCACGGGCGGCAGCGCCGAAAACCCTCATCACCCACAACGGTGCGCCCCTCAAATCCGCCGACTCGGCGGCCGGCGACCCGGCGGTGATGCGACCCACCAAGGAGAGAGACCATGTCTGAAGAAAACCAGAGCCGCCTGAACAGACGTCAGATGCTGGGGTCCACGGCGTTCGTGGCCGCAGCCGGTGCGGCCAGCGTCGGCGGAGTCCTTAGCGTCTCCGGGGGCGCGGTGACAGAGGCACGGGCCGCCACGGGGGCTGCCGACTACGAGGTCAAGCCCGGCGAGCTCGACGAGTACTACACGTTCTTTTCCAGCGGCCAGTGCGGAGAGGTCCGCGTCGTTGGCGTGCCGTCGATGCGCGAACTGATGCGGATTCCGGTCTTCAACCGCTGCAGCGCGACCGGCTGGGGCCAGACGAACGAGAGCCGCAAGATCATGACCGAGGGTCTCCTGCCAGAGACCATCGAATTCCTCGCCGACAAGGGCGGCGTCTACACCAACGGCGACCTGCACCATCCGCACCTGTCGTTCACCGACGGCACCTATGACGGCCGCTATCTCTACGCCAACGACAAGGCAAACACCCGCGTCTGCCGCATCCGCCTCGACGTTATGAAATGCGACAAGATCACCGAACTGCCCAATCAGCACACCGTGCACGGCCTGCGCGTGCAGAAGTATCCCCGGACCGGCTATGTCTTCGCCAATGGCGAGGACGGCGTTCCGCTGCCCAATGACGGCAAGATCCTCGATGATCCCAAGCAGTACCACGCGATCTTCACCGCCCTCGACGGCGACACGATGAAGGTCGCCTGGCAGGTCATCGTCGACGGCAACCTCGACAACGTTGATGCCGACTACCAGGGCAAGTACGCCTTCGCCACCTGCTACAACTCCGAGGGCGGCATCAATCTGGCCGAGATGATGGCGAGCGAGCAGGATTGGATGGTGATCTTCGATCTGAAACGGATCGAGGAGGGCGTCAAGAAAGGCGACTTCCAGACAATGGGCGGCGTGCCTGTTCTCGACGGTCGCAAAGGCTCTCCGTACACGCGCTACGTCCCGGTCTCCAACAGCCCGCATGGCTGCAACACCGCGCCCGACGGCATCCATGTCGTCGTCGCCGGCAAGCTGTCGCCGACAGTGACCGTGTTCGACGTTCGCAAGTTCGACGACCTCTTCGCCGACAAGATCCAGCCGCGCGACACCATCGTTGCCGAGCCGGAGATCGGCCTCGGGCCGCTGCACACCGCCTATGACGGTCGCGGCAACGCCTACACGACGCTGTTCATCGACAGCCAGATCTGCAAGTGGAACATCGACGACGCCGTCCGGGCCTTCGCCGGCGAGAAAGTGGATCCGATCCGCCAGAAGATCGACGTCCACTACCAGCCGGGCCACAACCACACCTCCATGGGCCAGACCAAGGAGGCCGATGGCAAATGGCTGATCTCGCTGAACAAGTTCTCCAAGGACCGCTATCTCAACGTCGGCCCGCTGAAGCCGGAGAGCGATCAGCTCATCGACATTTCCGGCGACCAGATGGTGGTGGTGCACGACAACCCGACCTTCGCCGAGCCGCATGACGCCACCATCGTCCATGCCTCGAAGGTCAACCCAGTCAGCCTCTGGAGCCGCGACGATCCCTTCTTCGCCGATGCGGTCGAGCAGGCCAAGAAGGACAATATCGATCTCTTGGTCGACTCGGAAGTGATCCGTGACGGAAACAAGGTGCGGGTCTACATGACGTCGGCAGCACCCGCCTTCGGCCTGGACAGCTTCACGGTCAAGCAGGGCGAGGAGGTGACGGTGTACGTCACCAATATCGACGAGGTCGAGGACCTGACGCACGGCTTTGCCATCGTCAACTACGGCATCAACATGGAAGTGGCGCCGCAGGCAACCGCGTCGGTCACCTTTAAGGCGACCAAGGCTGGCGTGTACTGGTACTACTGCTCGTGGTTCTGCCATGCCATGCACATGGAAATGAAGGGCCGCATGCTCGTCGAGCCGCAGTCCGTATGATCCACCTGCGTCTGGCAGCACTCAGGTTTGGAATGGTCGCCCTCGTGGCGGCCATTCCGGCAACGGCGGCCGCCGCCGACCGCAGCGTCGCTGCGGCCGAGGGCGGCCTGCTGCAGACCATCCTCGACGCCGCTGCGCCCGGCGATACCATCACTCTGGAAGCCGGCTCCTACGCCGCGCCGATCACGCTCGACACGGCGGTCAAACTCAAGGGAATGCCGGGTGCCGCCATCGTCGGGAACGGCCGTGGCAGCGTCGTCACCATCAACGCTCCCGGTGCGGGTGTCAGTCATCTCACCATATCCGGCTCGGGGACCGACCTTGCAGCGCTGGATTCCGGTGTGTTGGTGAACAAGACCGCCACCGGCGCCGCCGTCGAAGAGAACGTGATCACCGGAAATCTATTCGGAATCTATCTGCACGGCGCGGTCGACTCCCTGGCCCGTGCCAACCGCATTACCGGACTGACGGACGGCCCCCGAAGTGCGGCGGGCAACGGAGTCACGGTCTGGAACGCGCCGGGTGCAAAGGTGCTCGACAACGACATCCGCTTCGGGCGCGACGGCATCGCAACCATGGCCAGCAGGCGCAACGTGTTCCGCGGCAACCACTTCCGCGACCTGCGCTTCGGCATCCACTACATGTACACCAACGACAGCGAGGTCGCCGACAACGTTTCGATTGGCAACGCAGTCGGCTTCGCAATCATGTTCTCCAATCGGCTGAAGATCACCGGAAACCGCTCAGACGGTGACCGCGATCACGGCCTTCTTCTGAACTCGGCCAACGGCTCGACCATCACAGGCAACAGCGTGATCGGCCTGATGCAGCCGGTCGATCGCTGGCTGACGGCCGCCGCAGGCGATCCCGACGTGCCAAAGGCCGAGGAGATGGCGGGGAGCCCGGGCGAGATCGGCGGACTGCGTATCGGTCCGGAGAAGTGCGTCTTCATCTACAATGCCAACAAGAACCGCTTTTCCGAGAACCGGTTCGAGAACTGCGCAATCGGCATTCACTTCACCGCCGGATCGGAAGGCAATGCCATGGCCGGCAACGCCTTCATCAACAACCGCAACCAAGTCAAATATGTCGGTACGCGCAACATGGACTGGTCGGCGGAAGGTCGAGGCAATTTCTGGAGCGACAATCCGGCCTTCGACCTGAACGGCGATGGCGTCGGAGACAGCCCCTACCGCCCGAACGATCTGATGGACCGGGTGCTGTGGACCTCGCCGCAGGCCAAGGTCCTGACCAGCAGTCCGGCAGTTCAGGTCATCCGTTGGGCGCAGGCTCAGTTTCCCGCTCTCCTGCCGGGCGGCGTCGTCGACAGCCACCCGCTGATGGCGCCGCCCCGCGAGAGAGACCCAAGGCCATGATGACGACCGTCAGCATCACCGGCGCCAGCAAGCGCTACGGCAAAGTCGAGGCCGTGAAAGACGTCTCCCTCACCCTCAACGAGGGTGAAGTCGTCGCCCTCGTCGGCCACAACGGCGCGGGCAAGACCACGCTGATCAAGCTGATGCTGGGCCTGATCCGCCCGAGCGAAGGCCGTGTCCGCGTGCTCGGCGAGGATCCGGCGACGGGCGATTTCGCCGTCCGCCAGCGGCTCGGCTATTTGCCGGAAAGCGTGTCCTTCCACATGGCGCTGACCGGGCGCGAAACCCTGGCCTTCTACGCCCGGCTGAAGCGGGTGGACATTGCCGGCGGCGCCGACCTGTTCGAGCGCGTCGGGCTGGCGGCGGAGGCTGTTGACCGGCCGGTGCGAACCTATTCCAAGGGCATGCGCCAGCGCCTCGGCCTTGCACAGGCGCTTCTGGGTCACCCGCGGGTGCTGCTGCTCGACGAGCCGACCAGCGGACTCGATCCGGCCCTGCGCCGGCATTTCTACGACCTGGTCACCGAGCTGCGCGCCGGCGGAACCACAGTGCTTCTGTCCTCCCACGCTTTGACCGAGCTCGAGGACCGCACCGACCGCGTCGTCATCGTCACGGGTGGGAGCAAGATCGCCGACGGCACGCTTGCCGATCTGCGCGGCATCGCAAACCTGCCGACCCGCGTCAGCGTTCGGCTGGCGGGGGAGGGCGTGGCGCCGGACTGGAGACAAGACAACGTCCGGTGGAAGCTTGCCCCCGACGGCACGATGGAGGCCGACGTCGCGGCCGACCGCAAGATCGCGCTGCTGCACGAGATCACCGCCGATCCCTCGGCGCTGTCGAGCCTCGCCATCACCGAGCCGACGCTGGACGATCTCTATGCACATTTCCTGACCCGAGAGCTGGCCCGGCCATGATGAACATCTGGATCATGGCGCGCAAGGAAATCCAAGAAGGTCTGCGCAATCGCTGGGTGCTGGCGACGACGCTGCTTCTGGCGACGCTGGCACTGACGCTGTCCTTTCTCGGCAGTGCGCCGACCGGCAATGTCGGCGTCGACCAACTGGATATCGTCATCGTCAGCCTGTCCAGCCTCACCATCTTCCTGGTGCCGCTGATCGCGCTCCTGCTCTCGCACGACGCCATCGTCGGCGAGTGGGAGCGCGGCACACTGCTCCTGCTGCTCAGCTATCCGCTCGGCCGCCGCCAGGTTGTCTTTGGGAAGTTCCTCGGCCATCTGATCATCCTGTCATTCGCCACCCTGTTCGGGTACGGCGCGGCGGCGCTGGCGCTGGCCGTGACGGGAACGGCGATCAGCGGTGCCAGCCTTGCGGCCTTCGCCGCCATGATCGCCTCCTCGGTGCTGCTGGGCGCCGTATTCCTCGCCATCGGCTATCTCGTCAGCACCATCGCCGCAGAGCGCAGCACCGCCGGCGGCATCGCCATCGGCATCTGGCTGTTCTTCGTGCTGATCTACGACATGGCGCTTCTCGGCGCTCTTGTCGCGGCACAGGGCCAGGCTCTGCCGGACGGCCTTCTGGATCTGTTGCTGCTCGCCAATCCGACCGATGCCTATCGGCTCCTGAATCTCGGATCCGGCGGCGCCAGCAGCCTTTCCGGCATCGGTGGCCTTGCCGGCAACACCGCGCTCAGCCCGCCGGTCCTGCTCGCGGCACTGGCCGTCTGGGTCATCGCGCCGCTGGCGCTGGCCACCACGATTTTCTCAAGGAGAGAGCTATGACCCGCGCCGGATGGGCCGCCATGCTGCTTGCTGCCCTGCTTGTCACGGGCTGCCAAGGAGAAGAACAAGCGAGCATGCCCGCGCCCTACGCGCTGACGGCCGAGGCCATGGGGCGATACTGCGGCATGGATGTGCTGGAACACGCTGGTCCCAAAGGGCAGGTGATCCTCGACAAGAGCCCGGAGCCGATCTGGTTTTCCTCGGCCCGCGACACCATCGCCTTCACCATGCTGCCGGAAGAGCCCAAGAACATCGCCGCCATCTACGTGTCCGATATGGGCAAGGCGCCGAGTTGGGAGAAACCCGGCGCCGAGAACTTCATCGACGCCCGCACCGCCTTCTATGTCATCGGCAGCTCGTTGCGCGGCGGCATGGGCGTGCAGGAAGCGGTGCCGTTTTCCAGCAAGGACGACGCCGAGGCTTTCGCGGCCAAGAACAGCGGGCAGGTGGTCGGATTTGGCGAGATGCCCGAGAGCTACATTCTGGGCAGCGACACCGCCCCGATGGGCCACGGTGCCGATGCCGATTCAATGGACCACGTCATGAAAGGGCCGGATCATGGTTGAGCGCATCGATCGCCGCCGGGCTATCTCCATCATGGCCGCCGCTGTCGGGCTGCCGCTCCTCGGCCCTGCCGGAATGGGGAATGCCACTGAGGCGCCCGTCGTTTGGTCCGGACAGGCTCTCGGCGCGCCCGCGACCCTCATCCTCAATCTCGAAGACAGGACCAAGGCAGAGCGGTTGATCCGGCAGGTGGTCGCCGAGGTCGCACGGCTGGAGGACGTCTTCAGCCTCTACCGCAGCCATTCGTCGCTGAGCATCCTGAACCGAGATGGCGCGATCGCCGCCCCGCCGGCCGACCTCGTAGCCCTCTTGGAAGCCAGCCGCACCTTCTACGAGGCCAGCGGCGGCCTGTTCGATCCAACGATCCAGCCGCTCTTCTCCCTCTACGCCCGGCACTTTTCCGCAACCGCTGCCGATCCGGCGGGGCCTGCTGCGGCGGCGTTGCAGGTTGTGCTGACGCAGGTCGGCTTCGACGGCGTCCTGTTCGACAGCGACCGGGTCGCCTTTGCGCGGCCGGGAATGGCGCTGACCCTGAATGGCATCGCGCAGGGCTATGTCACCGACCGGATCGTCGATCTCTTATGTAGCGAAGGTATCACCAGTTGCCTTGTCAACATGGGTGAAAATCGTGCCATCGGTGCCAGGCGTGACGGCGGCGGCTGGAGGATTGGGCTGGCGTCCACGGAAATGGCAACGTCGCCCGATAGGGTCGTAACGATCACGGACAGGGCCGTCGCCACGTCGAGCGCCGCCGGCTTCCACTTCGACGCGGGTCAGCGTTTTGGCCACATTCTTCACCCGCGGCATGGGGCGAGGCCGGAACGGTTCGCCCGGATGACCGTGGTGGCCGACGACGCCGTAACTGCGGACGCCCTGTCGACAGCCTTCAGCTTGATGACTGAGCTCGAGATCGGAAAACATGTCCATCTGTGGCCAGAGATCAGCATCGATCTTGTCGATCTCTCCGGCGCCTCGGTCAGTCTCGGTCGACGCCTCTGAGTTCCGGACTGCAGTCGGGGGTTGGAAAGCCTCGACGGCCATCCACAATCCCAGGAGGCGGTCAGTCTTGATGCAACAGTCGGTGACACCCGGGCGGGCAATATTCGCGTTCGGCCAGACAGGGACATGGACGACATGGTGCGCGGTTGCCGAGGAGCGGGAGGGAAGCATGCGTGTGACCGGCGGTGGCGCCTATAGCCTCGGCAACAGAACGGCTGGCCGTCTTCCGATTGCCGGCGAGCCAGGGGCGGTTGCCTCCTCGACCTTGCGCGTTCTTCATGCGATGCAGCTTGCATGAAATTCTGGCGAGAGATCACGAACGACAGGCTCTCGGGAGGCGTGCTGTGCGCGCTGATCGTGCTGTCCTTCGCCTTTCAGATCGCGATCTCCGGGCGGGCCGCCGCGGCAATGATCGCTCCCGATCCCGAGACAATCCTCTGCTCCGCCTCGATTGATGGCACGCATCGCCCGGCGGAAAGCGACCAATCCAAGCGCTGTCCCTGCAGCGAACTCTGCGCGGCGGGCCTGCATCTCCAGGCTGGCCCCGGCCCTTCTGACGCAACCGGCATTCCGATCCGCTTTGCGGCGCGGATCGAGGAAACCGTCGACTGTGCGGCAGCGCTGGCGGCCCGTCCGATCGACCGACGCTATGATGCCCGGGGGCCGCCTCTTTCCTTGTCTTGACGAGATTTGCGGGGGGCCATGCCCCTCATCGTTCAGTTGAGGAACGGCCGGTGCCGCCTCCATGAATCCCGAGGGAGCATGCCGCGCCGGACCGTCCAGTGCAAAAGGCTGCTCCCTATGACCGACATGACCGCATCGGTGCCGGCGCGCAGTTCCGCGCTCGCCGTGGATACCTATCGCGCCATCTGGCGCTGGCACTTCTACGCCGGTCTCATCGCCGTTCCCTTCATGATCCTGCTGGCCGTGACGGGGTCCCTCTATCTCTTCCGCGACGAGATCGACGGGACCGTCTTCGCCCATCGCAACGTCGTCGAGGCACAGGCCGCGGCGCCACTTCCGGCGAGCCGACTCGTCGAGGAGGCGCAGGCAGCGCTTCCCGGTTCGACGCTCTCTGCCTACCGCGAGCCATCCGGGCCGACGGCGTCCGCCAGGATCGGCCTCGAGACCCAGGTCGGGACGGTCTATGCCTTCGTGAATCCCTATACGGGCACGGTTCTCGGCACTGTTGCCAAAACCGACGAGTTCAACGAGGTGGTCCGCCAGCTTCACAGCCTCAGCTATTTCGGCCCCTATGCGAACAGGGTCATCGAGGCGATGGCGGGCTTTGCCATCATCCTAGTCGTGTCGGGCCTCTATCTCTGGTGGCCGCGGCGCCAGTCCGGCGGCGTCGTCACCGTGCGCGGCACGCCGTCGAAGCGCGTCTTCTGGCGCGACACGCATGCGGTGACCGGTGCCTTTGCCGGCGTTCTCATTGCGTTCCTCGCGCTGTCGGGCCTTCCCTGGTCGAGTTTCTGGGGAGCGAAGCTTACCGAAATCGCCACCGCTACCGGGACCGGCTATCCCGCCGCCCTGTGGGACAACGTCCCGACCTCCGCTCGGCACGCCGAGCATGTCATGGAGACGGTGGGTTGGACGATGGAGGCGTCGCCGATGCCGATGTCGCATGACATGGCGATGGCGCCCATTGGGCTTGACCGGGCAGTCGCGATTGCACGGGAAAGGGCCATGGCGCCGCGGTTCGAAGTTACGCCGCCTGCCGATGCGACGGGCGTGTACAGCGCCGCCGTGTTTCCGGACGACCTCGCCAAGTTCCGGACGATCCACGTCGACCAATACTCCGGCGAGGTCATCGTGGACATCAGCTATGCCGACTACGGCTCGCTCTCCAAGCTGACGGAACTCGGCATCAATATCCACATGGGCCAGGAGTTCGGCCTCGCCAACCAACTCCTGATGCTGGCGACATGCCTTGCCATCATCCTGTCTTCGGTTGCTGCGGTCGTGATGTGGCTGAAGCGCCGCCCTTCCGGCCGCATGGGCGTCCCGCCCTATCCGACGAGCCGGCGCGTCTACGCCGCGCTCTGGGCGATGGCCCTGGTCTCCGGGGTGCTGTTCCCGCTATCGGGACTGCTGATCGTCGCCATGATCGCGTTGGACGTTCTCGTCATCCGCCGTGTCGGCCCGCTGCGACGGGTATTTTCTTAAGTTCTTCGCCCTGGCGCCCCTGTCGACGGAGTGGCGAAGGCGGTCGCTAGGATCGCCTGAAGACGGGTGCGGCTCGGCGACCCAGCCGAAGCACGCCTCGCCGGGAGAGACGATCCTCGGCCAAGGCCAGGCCGGGCTTTTCGCCGGTGCGCCGGTCAAGTGCGCCCCTCGTCTGGCACCAGCCGAAATCCAAAGACGGGTTTCGGTAGGCTGCCTGTCGCTGCCCCTGCGACTCTCGTCCATCCCACCGCTGTCTCAGCAAGGTCCGCCAGCACGGGCAGCGACATGCCGATCGCACCGCGAAACTCCCGATCCTGCAGACCTGTCACCCGTCTAAACAGTGATGCCGCCCGTCCCGCGTGACGACGGGCGGGCGTGGGCTTCCCTTCGCGGATCTTCACGCCGGCCGCCGCCAGCAGGATCAGGCCCTTGAAAAACAGGAGATGGGGAGTGCTTTGCTTGGCTGCGAGCCAGAGAGGCTCCCACGCTTCGTGGGCCTCCCAGTAATAGCCATGATTGAAGAGGTCGACACCCCATCGATAGGACTCCGAGCTCAGGGCCGCCTCGATCGGGACGCTCATGGGTGGCTCTTGGGCCAGATAGCTATGGCCCCGGGGGTCGCGCACCGGGTGCGGGTGCCGGCCGGGCAGGTAGGCGTAGCGGGGAAAATTCTTTCCGGGGATCAACCGGAAGTCGGAAGCTTGGTCAGGAGCCATTCGGAAAGCCGATCGGGACGGATTGGACGCCGGACGCCCAGGCGACACTGGCAGTGACAAAGCCGTAGCCACCCCGTGACAACGAGAAATCGTCGACGACGGAGACGCCGTATCTTGCCCGGAAATACAAGGTCCGTCTTGTGCGGTTTGGACTGAGTGATAGCGCAATTTCGACGATCCGAGACAATGGAGTATTTCCGGCGTGAGGATCTCCGATCTCGCTCCTTCCGTGGGCTCAGGGTCTCCTGCATGGCAGGGATATACAGACACGATCGCCCTTTCACTAACCGAAGAGGCGGAAGCACAACCCGTCCACTACGTCCCTAACGGCACTGGTTTTTTTGAGGATAGATCAATGCCTGATTCCAGCTAGCCCCGCCATTTGCCTGAGGCTGACCCAAGTGTGGTGTCGGATCTCGAAGCCGATAGCATGCCTCTCGCCCCCGCAATGGACGATGCATCTGCCGACATGTCGGAGATCGCGAAGGCCGAACTCGTTCTCCTTCGGGCCCGGGTGATCGCCCTCGAGCATGTACTGATTGCCGTCTTGGCGGAAGGTTCGGATCGTCAGCGTCAGGCCACCTTGGACGTGGCGGACACCATCACGCCAAATCCGGTTCGACACAGCATGCCCTGACGATCCGGGCCGCGCAGCACATGACCAGTCTGGTGGATCGCGCTCTTCATGCCCGAGCGGCGCAACGGCCCGTGGGAACCTGAACGGCGGAACGACGCTTGCGCGGGAAATTGGCGGGCCTCTGACCAACCCGGGCGCAACGCGGCACTGAAGGGGACACTGGTCGGCGAGCCGCGACTGCCGGATGACAGTGTAGGCGCCGGCCCGCCGCGCCCCGACCTCGCGTCTCGGCGATTTGCTGCAGCGTCATTTGAGCAGCGGACCGTCGTGATCGAGATAGCTCTTGTCGAAGTCTGCCAGCACCATCAACCTGTCGATATCGTGGATGACGACATGTCCGTTCTGGAAGGTTACCAGGCCATCCTCTCGCAGTTCGCGCAGGACCCGGTTGACGTGGACGGCGCTCAACCCCAATGCGTCTGCCAGCATGTACTGCGACAGAGGGCAGGCGTAACCTTGGGCCGATCCCAGTCCGACCAGCTTCAACCGTGAGCCCAGCTCCAGCAGAAAATGCGCCGTGCGCTCCTTGGCGTCCCGTCGCCCGATGCCCACAAGGTGCTCCACGACCATGGCCTCGTCTCGTGAGGCCGCCCACAGAACTGCCGTCGCGAGGCGCGGGGTCCTGCTGAAGGTATCCAGCAGATCGATGGCCAGCACTTCCGATGCCTCGACCTTGGTGACAGGTTCGATGTTGTGGTCCGCGGTGCGGAACAGAACGGACCGAAGCCCCAAGAAATCTCCGGGGATCTGAAAATCGACGATCTGGCGCGCACCACCTGACAAGAGCTTATACGAGCAAACCCAGCCAGATGCGAGAATGTAGGCCGACTGGTTGACCTGGCCTTGATGCACCATGTCACGCCCCGGAGGAAACAACTTGCGGCGCGCGTGCAGCCGGTCCAGCGCCGACATCTCGTCGTTGCTCAGGGCCACGAAGGCTCCGAGTTTGAGAGCCAGTGGGCTGTTAAGGGCAGTCAATGGCGGTGCTCCTTCGACGTCTAGCCTCCCCGGGCGGATGCGTCCGGAAGTCGGCGCCAGAACGACGCAGAATGGACGACGCGGCCGAAAACGCTGATCTGCGTCAGTGCACGATAGCACAGACGTGCGAGGGTCGCTCTAGCGCTGGATTGAAAGCCGCGTTTCACCCGTCCGTATCAGCCGAAAGGAACCCGCCAGATGTCTCAGTTGACCGACGTGCCCGGGACCGCAGCGCTTGCGATCTGCGAGTCTCTGCTCTTGGCACTGAACGACCGCAAAGTTCTCCCGGAGCGAGAGATCGTCGGGATTCTGAGCGATGCAGCCGCGGCCCATTCGAACGATACGGGGGAGGACGGCAAGGCTGAACTTCACCGGGCCGTTGCCTTGCTCATTAACGGCATTCTGGCCGGCGGGAATTCTGTCCGACGCAAATAGCCCTTGTCTGTTTTCGAGGCGGACGGGCGGCTTTGCGTGAGGGCGACAGTTCGCTTGCACGCCCGAAGTTCGGATCACGCGCATGTCGAGAATAATCCTTCGTCCTGATCTGCGTCATCTCCTGCCGCCGGCCCATGACGTATCAGAGACACCAGCGACGTTGTGCTGCACCGAACGGAAGCCCCGATGAGATTGCTGGATATCGCCGAACTGGGCCGTACGCCGCCTTTTGTCCATCTCGACCAGCGGCAATTGCTAGAGACTCTGGATCTGTCCGAGGTCAGGCGCTTGCGCGGCGGCGCTGTCGTATTCGACGAAGGGCAGCCGATCCGACGATTCCATCTCCTTCTGTCCGGCAGCATCCGCTTTGTAAGGCTGACGGCCGACGGCAGCCAGATCATCGTCCTGCACATTCCAGCCGGCCAGCTATTCGGCATCGGGACAGCCCTTGGCCAGATCACCCATCAGGTCACAGCCATCACGGCCGACGATTCCGTCGTCCTGTCCTGGCCCAACCCTCTCTGGCTGACGTTCTCCGGCGCCTATCTCGGTTTTGCGGCGGAAGCGCTTCGCACTTTCGGCAACCGGGCCGACGAGATGAGCGACCGGCTCGTCGAGTTGTCCACGAAGCTGGTCGAACAGCGCATCGCCTGCGCCCTGCTGCGAATGATCGGCCAATCGGGACGTACGGTCGCCGGCGGCGTCGAGATCGGATTTCCGATCACCAGGCAGAACGTCGCCGACATGACCGGCACCACGCTCCACACCGTCAGCCGACTGCTGAGCGACTGGGAAAAGCGCGGTCTGGTGCAAAGCAGGCGCTGTCGCATCGTGGTGACTGATGCCGCCCGGCTGTCCGTGATGGGCGGGTCCACGGCCAGCATCGGAGCCAAGGAACCAGAACGGCGCGATGGGTATCGCAAGCCTTGCTTCGACGCCGTCCCCATCAGGGCGCGCGTTGTCATGCGGACACCCGTCACGTCCCGTGGGTATCCGTCCCAGGCACGAGTCGCTACGTAGTCCTCTGACGTCCGAAGCAGAAAAGGCATCGGAGGAGGCCGGAGGATACGGCTATCCGCCCGTCGAGCAGGGATGTCACGCGCTCCGATCAGGCCCGGGCTCCGAAGAAAGCCGGTGGGCCGTACCTGCCATGGCTTACATTCCGTCCTGAAGGCCTTGACCCCATACGTCCGCGTCTTTGCGTTTTAACAAAGTCTAACCCGGAGGCACCGCCTAGGGTAATTTGATCCGTAACAATCGCCTGGACCGTCTTAATGTCAGAAATACTTACGAAGTCCCGGGCCAGGAACATATTCTATGGCGGCTCGATTTTCTTCATCGTCGTGTTCATCGGGATGACGATCCACTCCCACCAATACGTGGTGAATGTTTCGACAGCCGGGATGCCGCTGACGAAAGAGGTGGTCCTCGGCAAGCATGTCTGGGAGCGCCATAGCTGTATCAACTGTCACACGCTGCATGGCGAAGGCGCCTATTTCGCCCCGGAGCTTGGCAACGTGATGACCCGGTGGGGCGTGACGGACGATCCGGAGGCCGCCTACGAGGTGCTGACAGGCTGGATGGAAGCGCAGCCCAGCGGCATCGAAGGCCGCCGCCAGATGCCGCAGTTCAATCTCACTCCCGAAGAAATACGCGGTCTCGCCGAGTTCTTGCGCTGGGCCGATCAAACGGACACCCAGGGCTGGCCCCCCACGAACGCCGGATAGAGAAGACCATGAAATATCAATCACAAAAAGTGGCCTATGCCTATTTCCTGGTGGCGATGGGGCTCTTCGGCATCCAGGTCGCGGGCGGTTTGCTGGCAGGCTGGATCTACATTTCGCCCAATACCTTGTCCGAGGTCTTGCCGTTCAACATCATTCGCATGATCCACACCAACGCGCTGATCGTCTGGCTTTTGCTTGGCTTCTTCGGTGCGGCCTATTTCTTGGTGCCCGAAGAATCGGAGAGGGAAATCTGGTCGGTGAAGCTTGCCTATCTTCAACTGATCATTCTCGTCGTAGGCACGCTCGGGGCTGTCATCGGCTACCTCGTCGGTATCCACGGCGGACGGGAATTCCTCGAGCAGCCGCTCTGGGTCAAGGGCGGCATCCTTGTCGCGGCGGTGATCTTTCTCATCAACATCTCGATGACGGTCCTCGCCGGGCGCAAGACCGCGATTACGGGCGTACTCTTGACCGGGCTGTGGCTGCTCTCGCTGCTGTGGATCTTCGCCTTCATCAACCCCGACAATCTCAGCTTGGACAAGATGTACTGGTGGTTCGTCGTCCACCTCTGGGTCGAGGGAACCTGGGAACTGGTGATGGCCGCAATCCTGGCCTTCCTGATGCTAAAGCTGACTGGCGTCGATCGAGAGGTCGTCGAGAAGTGGCTCTACGTCATCGTCGCGACGGCACTGTTTTCGGGCATTCTGGGAACCGGGCATCACTTCTACTGGATCGGCCTGCCGAGCTACTGGCAGTGGACGGGCTCGATCTTCTCCGCCTTCGAGGTCGTGCCGTTCTTCGCGATGATGTCCTTCGCCTTCATCATGGTCTGGAAGGGCAGGCGCAACCACCCCAACAAGGCGGCGCTCCTGTGGGCGCTCGGCTCGGCGACGGTGGCCTTCTTCGGCGCGGGGGTCTGGGGATTCCTGCACACCTTTCACGGGGTGAACTTCTACACCCACGGCACCCAAATTACGGCGGCGCACGGCCATCTGTCCTTCTACGGCGCCTATGTGGCGATGAACCTGGCGATCATCACCTATGCGATGCCGCTGCTGCGGGGCCGTGCGCCCTACAACCAGGTGCTGAACATGATCTCATTCTGGCTGATGACCGGCGGCATGGCGTTCATGACATTCGTCCTGACCTTCGCCGGCACGATCCAGACCCACATGCAGCGGATCGTCGGGGACAGCTTCATGGACGTGCAGGATCAGCTCAGCCTGTTTTACGTCATGCGGTTCGGGGCAGGCATCGCCGTGGTGCTTGGCGCCGTATTGTTCATCTACAGCCAGGTGGTCGTGCGCCGCGAGATCATTGCGCCCAACACCTCGCCGCTCCTGGGAGAAGCAGCGTGAGCGCGCTGTCCCAAGAGGCGCAGAGCGCGCTTCCCTTCTATCGTCCGATCGCGCACGAATGTTCGTTGTTCGAGATGGCTCACGCCAAAGGCCTGCCCCTTCTCCTGAAGGGGCCGACCGGCTGCGGCAAGACGCGATTCGTCGAGCACATGGCGGCGCGTGTCGGACGGTCCCTCTACACCGTCGCCTGCCATGACGATCTGTCCGCAGCCGATCTGATCGGTCGATATCTCCTGCGCGGCGGCGCGACCGAATGGATCGATGGTCCCCTGACCCGCGCCGTGCGGGAAGGAGCCATCTGTTATCTCGACGAGGTCATCGAAGCGCGCAAGGACGTGACGGTCGTTCTGCACCCTCTGACGGACAACCGCCGCACCCTGATGATCGACCGCACCGGCGAGGAACTGGTCGCCCCGCCGGGCTTCATGCTGGTCGCCAGCTACAACCCGGGCTACCAGAACATCCTCAAGCGACTGAAGCCCTCGACCCGGCAGCGCTTCCTTTCGATCACCTTCGGTTTTCCCGATCCTGCGACCGAGACTGCGGTTGTGGTGCGCGAAAGCGGGCTCGATGAGGGGCGGGTTGCACCTTTGGTGCGCCTTGCCGGGCACATCCGTCTTCTGTCCGGCATGGACCTGGAGGAGGGGGTGTCGACCCGTCTCCTGATCTACGCCGCGACCCTGATCGCCGGCGGAATGCCGATCGAACGCGCGCTGCAGGCCGCCGTCGTCGAGCCGCTGACGGACGAGCCCGAGGTGGCGCAGGCGCTGCGCGACGTGATCGCCAGCGTCTACGGATAGACAAATGGCCCTCCACCCAATGGACCTGATGGATCCCGAGGAGACCGTGGGCAACCTGTGGCACGGCGTCGCCTTGCGCCTTGCGCCCACGATCGACCATGTGGCGAGCGTCGTGACGCTCGAATCCATGCGGCCGAGCATAGCCTTGCTGTTTCGTGCGCTCGGCGGCGCGCCGGGGACGGAGATCACGGCCAGTCCCGCCACGGCCTCCCGCCATCGACGCGGCGTCGGGGCGCAACTCGCCGACTCGCGGATCCTGGAGCATGTCGGCAGTTTCGATGGCGCGATGCTGCGCCTGCCGCCGACCATGGCGGCGTTTCCGACCGTGGCGATGAACCGCGCTGCCTATCTCTGGCTGGCGGCTCTTGCGGCCTGTGCGAAGCCAGTTCCAGCCCGTGTGGACCTGCTGGCGGCCGATCTTGCCCATCTGGCCGCGATGGATCGCGCGACCGCCTCTGCACTGACGCTCTGTCCCGGCCTGCGCGAATCTCATGCGGCGATGTGCGCCCATCTGTTGACGGCCTGGGGCGGTCTGGCCGGGTCGGTATCTGAACGCGACGTGGCGAGCCGTGCCAGGGCGGTCTTGGCAGGCAGGCCGCCGCCGTCAGCCGCGCCGGTCTGCCTGCCGGCTCCGTGCGGCTATGCCCCGCTCCTGCCGCTGCCGATCTGGCTCCGCCTCGAAGTATCCAGCCGCGGAGACGGTGCCAGTCCGGCCGAGGATGCGATCGGCGCCCCGCCCGGTCTTTCGACCGCCACGCGCAAGCGAGGCGAGCGGAAGGACAACGAGCAGGCCAACCGTACCGACAGCTTCATCATGCATCGGTTTGAATCGATTCTGTCGTGGGTCGAGAGCATGGGCCTTAACCGCGCCACCGACGATGACGACCTGGATAACGCCCAAAAGGCTGCCGAAGATCAGGACAACATCACGCTCAGCAAGCACCACAAGCGCGCCGCGACCCGACTGCGCCTGCATCTGGATCTGGCGCCACAGGACGCAGAGCACGAACGTCTGTCGGCCCGCTTCACCTATCCTGAATGGAATTACCGATCACGCGCCTACATGCCGGACCACTGCGTCGTGCTAGAGGCCGATGCCAAACCCGGTACCGAATTCAAGCCTGATCCCCGCCTGATGGCGCGCGTCCGTCGCCAGTTCGAAACGCTGCATCCCAGACGCGTCCTGTTGCCCCGACAGGTGGACGGCCTGGAACTGGATCTCGACGCCTTGATCGAGGCGCAGGTCTCCCTTCGCGTCACGGGCCAGGGCAGCGACCGCATCTACCGCGACTTGCGCCATGTCGAGCGCGACCTGTCGGTGGCAATCTTGATGGATTGTTCGCGGTCCACCGAATCGGTGGTCGGCCTTCGCAGCATCATCGACACCATGCGGGAGGCCATGGCGGCCCTTGCTGGCGGCATCGACGCTGCAGGCGACCGGCTGGGGATCTGGGGCTTTTCATCGCTGAAGCGCGAACGGGTCTTCCTGACCCGCTGCAAGGGCTTTGACGGGCGCATGACGCCCGACGTCACCTCGCGCATCGGCGGTCTTCCGCCTGGCCACTACACCCGCCTCGGGACAGCCATCCGGCATGTCTCGGCCCAACTGGCGAAGGAAACATCTGCGCGCAAGCTGTTGCTGGTGCTGACGGATGGAAAGCCCAACGACCTCGATCACTACGAGGGCATCCACGGCATCGAAGACAGCCACATGGCCGTTCACGAGGCCCGTCGTTCGGGTCTGGCCGTCCACGGCGTAATTGTGGATGCCGACGGGCAGGATTGGTTCGCTCGCATATTCGGGCGTGGTGGCTTCACGCTGCTGCCCGACCCCGCAAGGCTGGGCCGCGCTCTACCGGATATCTACCGTTCGCTGACACAGGAGACCTGACATGCGCCTTCCCCTCTGCCTCGCTTTTTTGTTCACACCAGCCGTTGCCGTGGCCGAGGCCTTCCAGCGCCCAGTTCCCCAGCCACAGACGGCTGAGGCCGAACTCTCCTACTTGGTCGCCTCGATCCTGATGCTCGTCTCGCTGGTCGCGGTGCAATGGCTCGTCAGCCGCCGATGACGTTGTTGCGGTTGGCGCTGATCCTCTACCCGTTCGGAGCCGGGGCGATGGCCGTCAATCTGTTCTTTGCCTCGCTGATCGGATCCTGGGTTGGCTGGCCCGTTCTGACGCCCGTACAGTCCGTCCTTGGCGGTGCGGTTTTGGGCGTCCCTGCGACATGGGCCTTTGCTTCCCATATCAAGAAGCTGATGGCTGCAGCCGACCGGTAGCTTCTCTCTGGAGGCGCCGGATGATCTAACGACTCTCCCATCTTGTGTTCCAAGGAAACTTGGGATCTCGCCGGAACGATTATGGCGACAAGGCGACTGCGACGCAGTAGACACTGCGGGCTTCCGGACCGAGCTTGGTGCCGACGAGGTGCGACGCCTCGTGGACGCAGACGCGACGGGAGAGGGCGTCTGATTGCCGGGTTTCGGGTGGGTCCTTCTCAAGGTCCGCTACGCTCATGGATTCGCGCCTCCGCCGCGGGCCGCCGGGCATCCTGTACGAGCAGCTCGATGTCGGCACCGGTCGCGCCCTCCATCCGCTCCGACACCGGACCGAGGTCCTCCGCCGACATTCGCCTCCCAAGTGGTGCCGAAGGATTCCCACACGCGCCGCCGCGTCCGCGTGGGACATCATGATCACCCGGTCCAGCCGGCCGGGACGTGGCAAACCTGCGGCGCGACGAGAACGCAGGTATCGCGTCCATCGAAACACCCTGGACGACCAGCCCAGTCGAGGATCAGATCAGCCGCCTGAAACAAGCGGCCAAGTGCGGCCGAGTTGGCATCGAACGGCCCTCGCGCGGTCCCCTTGACGCTCTTGTAACGCTATTTTAGCGAGTATCTGTCATCCTGACGTCCAGCGGAAATGGAAGTCATGCTTCACCCGAACACGCGCGACATCACAGAAGAGCAGCGCCTCGCCGAGCTTGAGGCGCTAGGTATCGCTGACATCGGGCCGTCCGCGTCCCTCGACCGTATCTGCGATCTTGCCCGGCACGTCTTCGCGGTACCGTTCGCCTACATCTCGATCCTCGACCGGGATACGCAATGGCCGAAGGCACAATGCGGCGTCAGCCTTGATGCGCTGCCGCGTCGGGAAACGCTGTGTGACCACGCCATCCGCAGCGACGAGGTTTTGGTTGTTCCGGACACACTGAAGGACGAGCGCTTTTCCTCGAGTCCGCTTGTGGCAGGCGATCCCCGCATCCGTTTCTACGCTGGCGCGCCGCTCCTTGCCGCGCCGGGCGTACGACTGGGCGCGCTCTGCGTCGCCGACACCATTCCACGCGAATTCTCGCAGGACCGGGTAGGAATCCTCCTCCGGCTCGCGGAAGCGGCCATGGCGGAGTTGCGGCGTCATCGTGCGGACGTGCAGGCGGTGGCGGAGCGCGAGGAGTTGAAGCAGATCAACACCCGAACGGCGGACAGGGAAGACGAACTGCTGAAGCAGCGGACGCTTCTCTCCCATGCTGAAACCATCAGCACGTCAGGAAGCTGGGAAGTCGATCGCGCGAACGGGCTTCTAACCTGGTCTGATGGAATGTACCGCCTTCTCGGTGCCGAACCGGATGCCGGGCACGATCCGGCGGAGCTGTTCCGGCGGAGCGTCATTCCGGAGGATCTTCACTTGCTCGAGGACGGGCTTCTCGCTGTCAGCGAAGGTCGGCCGTTCTCGCACGAAATCCGGGTGATCGATGCTCGCGGCCGCGTTCGTCACCTGTCGAGCAGAGGCGGCCCGATCCAGAACGTCGCGGGGCGTCTTTCGCGAATGGTCGGCATTCTATGCGACGTCTCTGAGTCAAAGGCCATAGAGGCCGCGCTCCGCGACAGCGAGGACCACCATCGCCACGCCGTCGAGCTCAGCCCCCAGATCCCTTGGATCGCAGACGGCGACGGGCTGATCACCGAAGCGGGGCCGCGCTGGGTCGAACTCACCGGAATGACGCAGGCTGCAACCCTTGGCCATGGATGGCGTGACGCTCTTCATCCCGACGATCTCGCGCCAACGACCGAGAAGTGGGTGCACGCGCTGAAGGAGCGCACACCCCTCGACACTGAATACCGCGTCAGGCTCCTTTCGGGTTCGTTTCGCTGGTTTCGCGCCTACGCCGCGCCCCGGCTTGCACCTGACGGCTCGGTGAAACGCTGGTACGGTTCGCTCGAAAACATCCATGATCGGAAACTCGCGGAAGAGACGTTGCGTCAAAGCGTGGCTTTCGCGCGCAGCGTGCTCGACGGCAGCCCGGACTTCGTCGCGGTTCTGGACCTCGAGGGACGCGTGCGCTCCCTCGGTTGGCAGGCGAGGCAGAGGCTAGGTCCGGAAGTGGCAACCCGGGTCCTGGGTCGTCACTGGGCCAACGGCTGGCCGAAATCCCATCGGGTCGTAGTAGAGCAAGCAATCGCTAGCGCTCGCGCGGGTGTGGGACATCGCTTCTCCTGCCATTGTCCGGAACGGGACGGGGCGGATGCATGGTGGGATGTTTCGGTCGATCCGGTTCGTGATGCCGATGGGAAGACCACTCATATCCTGGCGATCTCCCGCGACGTCTCCGATCAAGAACGGATGCGGCTGGAGGTGGAGGCCGCCCGCGCCCAGCTCGCAGAGGTGCTGGAGAGCACGACCGACAACGTGATCGTGGTCGACCGGAACTTCCACGTCACCTACATGAACCCCCAGGCCAAGGCTTTCGTGGGCGGGACGAGCACGCTCGAAGTCGGAGGCTGCCTGTGGGATGCCTATCCCGAGTACCTCGCTGCGAACCAACGGTTTGAGGCTGTCCTCCAGCGCGGCGAGGCGGCGAAGTTCGAGATGTTCGCAAGCCGGGCTGGCATCTGGCTGGAGATCCATGCCTTTCCGAATGGGAACGGTGGCATATCGCTTTTCTTCCGGGACATCACCGAGGCGCGCCAGGCTCGGGAGGAGATTGTCCATCTTGCCCATCATGATCCGCTGACGGGCCTGTCGAACCGCCTGAGCTTCAGCGGCGTGCTGGAGGATGCTCTCGCCCGGCAAAACCACGGGCTCGCCGTCCTCCTGCTCGACCTCGACCTTTTCAAGGAGGTCAACGACACCTTGGGGCATCCGGTCGGCGACGTCATCCTGCAAAGAGTCGCAGCGCGTCTCCGCGAGACAGTGGGCGACGCCGGCCATCTCGCCCGTCTCGGGGGCGATGAATTCGCCGTCGCCATGACGGCACAAGATGCGGAAGCGGTGTTGGCGCTGGGCGAGCGCATGGTCGCCTGCCTGGAACCTCCTTTCGACATCGATGGTCAAGTGATCCGCATCAGCGCGAGCGTCGGAGTCTCGATCGCGGCGGCCGGGTGCAACTCCGCGGACGAGCTCTTCAAAGCCTCTGACATTGCGTTATACCGCGCGAAAGCAGTTGGCGGCGGTTCCGTATGCCTGTTCGAGGAGGCGATGCTGGAGCGAATCCGGTTCCGGCAGGCGATAAAGCACGACCTCGGTCTGGCACTGGAACGGGGAGAGCTGCACCTCGTCTACCAGCCGCTCCTGGATCTCGGGTCCAACCGCGTGAGTGGTTTCGAGGCCTTGCTGCGCTGGGACCATGAGGACAGGGGCACAGTGTCTCCGGCGGAGTTCATCCCGATCGCCGAGGAGAAGGGCCTCATCGTGCCCATCGGGAACTGGGTATTGGAGACGGCGTGCCAGGAGGCGGCGGGGTGGCCGGAGGCCTCCTCGGTTGCCGTCAACGTGTCGGCCGTCCAGTTCCGAAGCGACAGTCTCCCGCTAATGGTGGCGGGCGCATTGAACCGTTCCGGGCTCTTGCCTCACCGCCTCGAGTTGGAGATCACCGAATCGGTGCTTCTTCACGACAGCGAGCACAACATGGCCATCCTGCACGCCTTGAAGAAACTCGGCGTCCGAATCGTACTTGACGACTTCGGAACCGGGTTCTCCTCACTCTCGTACCTGCGCCTCTTCCCGTTCGACAAGCTGAAGCTCGACCGCTGTTTCGTTAGCGACATCGGGCGTTCCGTGTCCTCGGAGGCGATCATCCGGGCAACGGGAGAGATGGGTCGGGCGCTGTCGATGGTCACGACGGCTGAGGGTGTTGAGACTATGGAGCAGCTCGAGTGGCTGCGGGCAAACGGTTGGGCGCAAGTGCAAGGGTACCTCGTCGGACGCCCATCAAAGGTGCCGTCCACCTCGATTCCTGACATAGGGACAGCCACGGTCGCGGAATCTGTCTGACGGAACTTCATGTAGAGCCTCATCTGGTGATCGGTGATGTGGCAGCCGGGCACGCGGGGTCCTCTCGATCGAGAAGAACACACCGCAGGCCATGCCGACCGCGATCGCCAGAGGGGCATCAAATACCCGCCCGCCGTTGTCGTGACTTCGTTCGGGCTACGCCCTCCCTCCGTCACGACAACGGCGGCTGCTTCTCATCTTGATTGTCGCCCTTTCCCATCCTGATTGTCGCGCCGCACCGCCGGGACCACGGAAGAGAGCGAAAGGCGGCACGACATGGCAGCGATCCCCCAAACGGAAACCGTCATTCCCGCAGCCAAACTGCATCAGATGTGAGTCAGACCCAGATTTGAACGCCGTTTGACACGTAGAAGCCGTCCCTCGTCTCTCGGTAGCAGTTCCCCGTCGAGTAGATGAAGGGCACTCCGTGGCTCACCAGCGAGTCCGCGACGTCGCAGCTATCGAAGCGCTGAAGGTTCACGTCGAGCATCGCGCCGTCGAAGGTTCGTGTCTCGATCTCGAGCAGCGCCTTCTCGACCGTGCCGGCGGACGTCACGTGGCGACATCTGAGATCGTCCAGCATGTCCATGTTCGCGTCTTGCTCCCCGGCCACCCATGCCCTAGCGTCCACAGACGCGACGGATTGTAGATCGCGAAGCTTCATGCCCATCGCCGAATGCCGGCTACACAGACAGGGCCGCGCACCGCCGTGCTGGCCCAGTTTCCTGCCACCTGGGAGCTAGACGAGTGAGTGAGCCGCCGGACCCCGACGAGGCGCGCGAAGAGGCTCGGGAAGTCGGCTTCGGAACCACTGGAGCCGCTCCTCGGCAAGACGCGGATCGCTGGAGCATGATAGCCCAGTCCATCGGTGACGCAATAATCGGGGAGACGCTTGACGGGACGGTCACCGACTGGAACCGCGGAGCGGAGAGGATTTTCGGTTACTCGGCTGCGGAGGCGATCGGCAGGCACATCTCGATGCTGTTCCCGACCGGGATGAAAGGCGAGCCGCAGACGATCCTGGACCGGATCGCTATCGGAGACAGTGTCGAACTCTACGTGGCCAAGCGACAACGCAAGGACGGGAGCCTCATTGATGTTTCGCTCTCCGACTCTCCTGTTTATGACCGGGCCGGCTGCTTGGTCGGAGCAGCGAAGGTTGCGCGTGACGTCACCGCCACCATGGACGCGCAGGCGAAGCTTGAGGAAAGCGAGGCCCGTTTGCGGTCCGTCCTCGCGACAGTACCGGAAGCCATGGTCCTGATTGACGAGCATGGCTTCATCGAGTCGTTTAGCGCCACCGCCGAACAGCTTTTTGGCTATACCGCCACCGATGCCGTCGGCATGAACGTCGGCAGTATCCTGCCGGAATCCTACAGCCAGCAACGCGACGGCAACATTGGCCACTTCTTAAGTTCGGGGGAGCGGCACATCATCGGCATCGGCCGGAAGGTCGAGGGCCGCAGGCGGGACGGTTCGATCTTCCCGATGCAACTCACTGTGGGTGAACTGCATGCTGGGGGAAAACGGTTCTTCACCGGCTTCATCCGGGACATGACCGAGCACGACGAGGCACAGAGAAGGCTCGGGCAGTTGCAGGACGAGCTCATCCACATGTCGCGCCTGACTGCGTTGGGCGAGATGGCGACGACCCTAGCCCACGAGTTGAACCAGCCGCTGACCGCGGCCGCCAACTACCTCAGCGGCGCGCGACGCCTTTTGGCTGACGGCTCACCCGAGCATCTTGCCATAGTTCGCGACGCGATCGAAAAGGCTAGCAAGCAGGTCTTGCGCGGTGGTGAGATCATCCGCCGTCTGCGGGAGTTCGTCGCTCGAGGCGAGACCGAGAGGCAAACTGAGAAGCTCGGAGAGTTGATCCGTGAAGCTTGCGCGCTGGGGCTCGTTGGAGCTGGAGAGAGCGGCGTTGAGGTCCGGTACTCGTTCAATTCGGAAGTCGACGTGGTGTTGGTGGACAGGGTCCAGATCCAGCAGGTACTCCTGAACCTCGTTCGGAACGCCATCGAGGCAATGCAGGGATCGGCGATTCGGCGGCTGACAATTGAAACCCGCCGCGTCGACCGAGAGACCATTGAGGTTGCGGTAGCCGACACGGGAACGGGCATCGCGTCGGATGTCGTTCCGAGGCTCTTTCAGCCTTTTGTCACTTCCAAAAAACGGGGTTTGGGAGTCGGCCTCTCCATCTCCCGAACCATCGTAGAAGCGCATGGCGGCAGCCTATGGGCAGAGCCGGTGGAAGGTGGCGGCACGATTTTCAGGATGACGCTGTTCACCGGTGAGGACGGCGAGGGCGATTGAAGGGCCATAAGGTTGTCGAGGGCGAGGGCGTGCCCAGATCGTCCGTCTTGGTTGCCTGCTCGAACAGGTACCGCCGCGCTTGGTCGCAGGTGGCGTACACAGGGTGACGAAGCGCTCGCTTACAAGGGTGTGGAAGAAGTGCGATGACGATGTTGAACCTCGTGTACAGGTTCTTCTCCTCGAGTTTCCGGCGGTCGTCCGTCAGCGTCGTCGGGCCGATCCCTACCTGTTCGGCCAACAGAGGCCGGCCGCGCTGAGGTCGCAGGGGGGCCGGGACGATTTCCTCTCGCGAGCCTCCGGCGTCGGCGGGCTTTTCGCGGATCGAGGAGGTGACGTCCATGCACCGAGCTGCCGACACGCCCTCGATTCGTCGAGCTCGCACGGCACCGAGATCCAGGGCACCCTTCTCGTTGCTCCGGACGGGATCGGGGCTCCCCGCGGGCTGTGTTACGGTCAAGCCGGTGCTCGACCGCGCACGTAGGTCGGCGGACGTATCGTTACGCATGAATTCCACCGCACCGGACGGGGCCTCGCCCCGCGTCCATTACCTCCGAGGAGGGCTCGCGGTCATCGTATAGACAGGAGGGAAGCGGCGATGTGGGGAGCCAAGGCGTCGAGAATACGCGGGCAGATCAGCGGAGGTGCATGTCCGTGTTGCGCCTGCGCCCGTTGCGGTTCCGCTTTGATTTAGCCGTTGTCACAAGTCACGAGACGATGTTTGGCGAACGCAAAACGCCCCCAGAGCGGGGACGTAAGGCAATTTCAGGTACGGTGGAACTACTACAGCGCTGAAAGAGCCCCAAGGACCCGTTCGCTTGCTTTCTTCGGGTATTTCGCTGACTTAATCTCTTCGAGATTGACGGCCGGATCGCCGACGACGATGACCGCGGCCATGCCCATCGAGTAATGCGGAGTGCACTTGACGACGTAGGTGCCCGGCACGGTGAACGTCACCTTGATCGCCTCGTTGACTTTACCCTTGAACGCCTCGGCGCCGTCCGGAAACATGTCCTTCACGCTTTCCGCATTGTGGCTCTTGTCGGTCGGAATGAAGGTTACGGTGTCACCCGCACTGACCTTGGTCAGCACCGGCTCGAAGACCATGATGCCGTCGGCGCCCTTGTTCAGCATATGGACTTCAAGATCGGCGGCGAGAGCAGGGGCGGTCAGGCATGCAAGCAGCGCTAGACTCGTGAGAAATTTTGAAGCGATGGCCATTTTCATTCTCCTTGGGGACAGACATCCTGTCCGATCGTCGCCAGAGAGATAGGCGTGGTAGCCGCGCCGGTCCTTGAGAAAACGCAAGGATCCGCTTTTTCATCCACATGCTCAATCTGTTAGTCCCGATAGCCCTCCGCCAATCGCGATAGCCCTTCAGGATCCAGGACTAGCAATTTCTGCCGCCCCCCCTCCACCAGCCCTTTCCCCTCCCAGGCACTGAGAATGCGCGAAACCGTGTGCAGCGTCGTTCCGGTCATTTCGGCAATGTCTTGGCGGGAGATCTGGAAATCGATGCGGATGCCGTTCTTCTCCGTCTTGCCCGCCTGCTTGATGAGCCTCAGGACGGCATGCGCGACGCGTCGCTCGACCTCTTCGGTCGACATTTCCCGGATGCGCGTATGGGCTTCTTCGAGCCGCTGCCCAATCGTCTGCATGGCACCGATTGCCAATGCCGGATTCTGCTCGAGGAAAACTGCCCACATGTCAGTGGGCCAGACGAGCACGATGCTTTCGGCGGCCGCGATCGCTGTGCCGGGGTAGTCGATGCGCTGTAGAGCTCTTGCGAAGCCGAACAGATCGCCGGGATGCACTACGCGAACGATGATCTGCTGGCCGTCGGCCGTGACCTGCATCACCTTCAGGCGACCGTGCAGAAGCAGGTAGAAGTGTGTCGCCGGGGCACCCTGCTCGAATACCGCTTCTCCCCGCGGAACTCGGCGGGATGCGGCAGAGCTCAGCAGCGCGTCCAGGTCGGCGTCGCTCGTCTTGTTGAACAGGGTGAGTGATCTGACAAGTGTCCGGTCAATTCCCGCCACGGCTTATCCTCGAACGGTGAAACAGGTGCCGTTGCATCAGCATTCCCGCGCAGGCGCAAGGTGCGATCGCTTCAGACCGTCGCCGCCATGCGAGGTGAAGGCACCAGATGCCAGAACGTTGGTGGGCCGCCACCGGACCTGGCGTCCGAGGAGCCAGCCTCACCCCGGGTCGTTTCCGGGAAGATGCGTCTACTTGCGGTTTCGCAAAGAGGCCCGGGCGCACAGGCTGTAGTCGGGTAAGCGTGAGGAGACACAAGTCGATGCAGAACGAGCCAAGGATCACCCAGCTCCCGGAGTCTCCGCCTAGGCGAATAAGCCGGGCCATCCCGCGTGGGCTGGCTATTACCGGGCCAATCCTGTTTTCCTACGGCTTTCGGCCCTTCTTTCTCGCTGGCGGATCCTGGGCCGTCATCGCGATGCTGCTGTGGATCGCCGCGCTGGCGTTCGGCTGGCCGATCGGCGGCGACTATGGCGCGGCTGCCTGGCACGCCCATGAAATGCTGTTCGGCTTCACACCGGCGGTCCTTGCCGGCTTCCTGCTGACGGCGGTTCCCAACTGGACCGGTCGACTGCCGGTTTCGGGCCCGCCACTGATGGTGCTGGTGGCGATCTGGGCGATTGGCCGACTGGCGATGCTGTCTCCGGCCTTGATCGGCGTCACCGCGGCGGCTGTCGTCGATGCGCTGTTTCTACCCTCGCTGCTGTTCATCTGCGCCCGCGAAGTGGTCGCCGGTCGCAAATGGAGCGATCTGAAGGTCATCACGGGTCTCGCGGCGCTGTCGCTTGCCAATATCCTGTTTCACCACGCCGTCATCGGCCAGGACCATTCCGGTGCCTTCAACCGTCTGGGAATATCCGCTTACGTCATGCTGATCACCATCATCGGCGGCCGCATCATCCCGAGCTTTACCCGCAACTGGATGAAGAAGTTCGGCCACAAGACCTTTCCGGTGCCGCACAACCGCTTCGACGAGATCGCCATTGCCGCCGGATTGGTGGCGCTGGGCGCCTGGGTCGTGCGACCGGAGCATCCGGCGACGGCCGTCCTGGCAACGACTGCGGGTCTCCTGCACGCGATCCGTCTCTACCGCTGGCGCGGCTGGAGGACATGGCCGGAAAAGCTTCTGCTGATCCTGCACCTGGCCTATGCCTTCGTCGCCCTCGGCCTGTTCGGAATCGCCCTCGGCACCCTGGGTGTGATCGATGAGTTCTCGGTGCTGCATCTCCTGTCGGTCGGAGCTGTTGCCTCCATGATGATCGCGGTGATGAGCCGCGTCAGCCGCGGCCATACGGGGCGCGTGCTGACAGCCTCGCTGATGACGGCCGCCTCTTATGCCGCCATCCTGCTCGCCGCGGTGCTGCGGCTCCTGGCTAATGTCCTGCCGGATTTCTATGGTCCGCTGATCGTCGCCGCCGGCCTATCGTGGATCCTCGCCTTCTCCCTGTTTTGCTGGGAATGCGGTCCGATGTTGGTCAACGTGCGACGCGTCGCCCATGGGGACGGCGCGTCGAGCTGAACGGGCCCTGCGATGTATGCGGGTCGCGGTCTCCACGAGAATCCGGAATCACGTGGCAATTCCACCGATCACGGACAGTGAGTGATACACAATCCGAGACCGGGAAAGGGATGACAGGACAGGGTGACATGCAGTCGGGCTGCTCTTCTGGGAGGGCGATGGCCATAGTTGCCATCGGCACTCGTCGCAGGCTTCCTGCTTTTCAGCAAGCCGTGCAGACACAGCCTAAGGAGTACCCTGGAGTTTGAAGGCGGTAGTCTGCTCGGCTCGGTGCCATCTCAAGTCGGGCGCTCCTCCAGACTTCCCTTGATCAATGACGAAAAGACTCCGGTGGCTGCGGCCCTGTCGAGTTTGCCGCGCACCAGCGCCGCCGAAAGCGCCTCGCCGGCCCCGACGAGGCCGATGCAACGCCGCTCCAACTCCCGTAATGGCAGAGCACTGTTGGGCTTCAGGACCGACACGAACATCTGGACTGAGTGGTCCAGCAGTTCCTGGAGCACCGCCGCTTTTTCTTCGCTGCCGGCAAGGGCAGCGCCGACGGAATGGAACGCGTTGGTCATGTCGGCTGCACAGTCGATGTAGGCCGCGGCCAGGGTGGCCGCCGTCTCCTCGAAACTCCGCTCGCCCGTGGCCATTGCGTCCCGAAACGCATCAACCCGCTCCGTGTCGATCCATCGGTAAAGTTCGATGAGAAGGCCCGATCGGGTCCCGAAGTGATCGTAGGCTACCGGCTTGGAGACGCCGGCGGACGCCGCGAGATGTCCGAGCGTCAGTCGATCCGCACCCTCCGCTCGGACAATGCGAAGCGCCGTGTCCAGCAACTGGCGTCGCCGCTCCGCGCCCGAGAGCCTACGGCGGGGCTTCGACCTGCTTCCGTCGTTGATCTCGATCTTCATCCGGTCGCCGCCTGTTGCGCAATCTACTAAAAGTAAGTTATGTGGCTTAAGCCTACCTTCTGTAAGTTTAGGTGAGGACAGGAGGAATGCCAATGTCATCAGATCCGATCCTTCTGATGGGGGGCTCCGGCGCCATCGGGCGCTTGACCGCGCGAACGTTGCGGACGAGCTACCCCGATCTACCGCTGCTGATCGGCAGTCGAGATCTCGCGAAGAGCCGGGAAGCGGCTGCCGACTTGAGCCAGGCGGAAGGCGTCCTGCTCGACCCGGCCGCCGACGATCTTGGCCTCGGCGAGCGTCCGGTTCGTGCCGTCGCCGTCTTCTATTCGGACGATCGCCTCGCCGGTCTCCGTTTTGCGCAGGCCCGGGGTGTGTGCCACATCTCAGCATTTCCTCGGGCGTCTACGAGATTGCACCCGAGATCGCGAGCTTCATGCTCAAACCCACGGCGGCACCTATCGTTCTCGGCTACGAGTGGTTGGTCGGTGCGACGACTGTTTCTACCCTTGAGGCAGCTAAAGCGTTTGATAGGATCGAGGACATCGTCATCGGGGCACTCGTCGACGAAGAGGATGGTGGCGGTCCGGCCGTCGCCGCCGACTTCGAGCGCTTGCACAGGATGCTGCCGGCCTCTACAACCGCTTCAGCCGGTGGCGGGCCGCCGGTGTCTGGGACCGCCTGCTGGAAGGCGTATCAAAGGCCTATGACGGCGACATCGTTATGATCGACAGTTCCTGCGTTCGCGTCCACCGGCACGGTGCCGGCGCTAAAAAGGGGGCTCTGCCGATCCTTGCATGGACGCTCCCGTGGCGGCCTGACGACAAAGATCCATGCCCTCGTCGATGCCGAGGGCCGTCCGTTGCGGATCGAACTCACGGCCGAACAAGCCGGCGACGCGCCGATCGCAACCCGACTGCTTGAGGCGGTCGTGCCGGGAGCCACCGTCCTCGCCGACAAGGCCTACGACACCGACGGGATCCGCGCCTTCCTTAGTGATGGTGGCGCCTGGCCCAACATCCCGCCACGCTCGACCCGCAAAGCGACCTTCAGCTTCTCCCGTTGGGTCTACCGGCAGCGCAACCTCATCGAGCGCTTCTTCAATCGCCTCAAGCAGATGCGAGGAATTGCAACGCGTTACGATCGACGCGCCGACAACTTCCTTGAAGCCATCAAGCTCGCAGCCGTCCGTATCTGGATCAATGCGAAATGAGTCCACTTCCTAAGTGGCCTACCGGCTCGCATCTCACGGAAAACGACAGCTCCGCCTTTTTCGCAGCGGCGCCAAGCCGATGAAGCCGATCCAGGCCGAAGCGATGCTCCACATCACTTACGATGATTTGCCTGGGTATTTCCGATGACATTTGATGCAAGGCCTGGCTGTCCGAAAGCGAGGCCTACATCAAGCACCTCCACGACTGAAGCTAGACGGCAACCGTATTTCTTCGTCTGGTCGATCCGGACGGCATCCTTACGCGTCGTGACCAGCGATAGTTTGGCATGTTCCGCTGCTTCCAGAAGCCGCCTCATCTCGGTTTCGGTGAAAGAGTGGTGGTCGGGAAAGTCGCGGGTCACGACGACATCGGCTCCGATGCCGCACAACGAGCGATAAAACTTTCCAGGATTTGCAATACCAGCGAAAGCGAGTACTCGTCGGCCTCGAAAGTGTTCCGGATCGTGCGGCCTCAGTGTTGCTTTGAACACCGGCATGTCAGCAGATGCGTTCTGCTCAATTGCCCGAATATCGACAGAGCCCTCGCCAATCAGCAGCACTGCGTTGGCGAGCTGGACTTGTTGGGAGATCTGGGCGCGGAGCGGGCCTGCCGGAAAAACCATGCCATTACCGAAACCTCGATCAGCATCGATGACAAGAAGGGCGTAATCAAACGCAATCCCGGCGCTCTGAAAGCCATCGTCCATGATAATGAAGTCGACCCCCGTTTCTATCAGGAATTTTGCGGCAAGCCTGCGATCGTCTGCCACTACGGTTGGTGCCACGGCAGCGAGCAATAACGCCTCATCTCCGACCAACGCGGCACTATGATGCTGCTCGACTAACACCGGTCCTAAGTGAGAGCCGCCATAGCCGCATGAAAGAAAGCCGGGTTTTAGCCCCAGTTGCTGCGCGGCATGGCCAAGAGCAAGAGCCGTAGGCGTTTTTCCACCGCCGCCAACAGTGAAATTGCCGATACAGAGTACCGGCACTCCGACCCTGGCGCGTTTGCCGTTGCTGAGGCGCCAGCATGCTATGGCATTGTAGGCCAAAGCAATTGGGGAAAAAAGCGCTGCCTGCCATCCCAGCGAATGCCACCAGAAGGCGGGAGGCTTGAAAGCAATCATTTGGAACTCCGAATGGCCCATGACCTCCGAGAGAAGGAAGACTTATGCAATGAACCTCCGCTGCGCACGATATGCGCCGGCAATGGTTCAGCGCTATCATTCAGAGGTTGGATAGATGGCGCAGGAGCTGACGGGCGTCGTCTGCTTTCACGTCGAACATTGCCGCAATTGGAACAGCATTCCACCTTTCCTGCTCCGTGGCGCTCCGCATGCGGCTTTCAATCGCGCTGGCAGTTCGCTTACAAAGAGGCAGTCCCGAGAGGTCTTTGATCAGGGTCCTCGTCTGCTTCGGAGACAAGTCGCCCAGCGCAAGAGCAGCCCCGATCAAGGGGATCGTCAACGAGATATTGTCATGATCATGATACACGATTTTGATTAAATCCTCTCGATCGCCGACGTAATCTTGAAGAAAGGCAAATACTCTCCCGACCCCGACAACACCTTCGCCCTCAAGCTCAACCGCCAAAAGCGCGCCGGTGCTTGCCGCACCGAAAACACGCACACCTCGGCTTAATGCCTGCCGCGCTTCTTCAATAGGCAGACGGCAGTGAGGATCGAGGATGCCATCAATGACACCAACTGAAGTGCCAGTGTTCATTCGTTCCAGATCGCCAGCGCGCAGCGGCGGCTGATAATTGGCGTCCAGGATCTCGCGAGCTTCATCGAGAGGCAAACTTGGCCCTAGAAAGACAGTTGGCTGCATGTGCATTCGCAGGATGATCCTTTTCATTGAGTAGGCCTGTTCTGAAATCCGAATTAAGCCACCAGGAAAACTGTGCCCTGCCTTGGCTGCACGCCAGCATGCTGTTGGCACCGGATTTTCGTTGTCGCGTCGGCGGGCTTGGAGGCCCGCCAACGTCGCTTCAGGGAATCCACGCAACTGCGGCCGAAATCATCGAATCCGTCGGGTCCCCGTTGCAACTGGACACGAGCCACCCTGACCTAGCCTTGGCACAGGTTTGCTTGGCGCGTTTTGCGCCAGCATAATATCTTGCGATGAGACAATATTCATTTCGAAAAGGGCCGCAGGAAGGGCCGCTGATAATCATGCCTCATTTTCTCAAGGCGATTTCAGCGGATGAAGCCTGGCGTCCGTCTGGTGCCTGCACCTGCGACGGTAGAGTCGCTAGGCACACCGGGACGACCTCCGGCAATTCTCGGAATTTCGTTCCTGGCGATGCCGATGTCTTCCAGCAGCCTGTCATCGAGCATCTCCAGTGCCCTAATGGTGGCCCTCCTCTGCCAACGATGGGAAACTTGGGCGAAGAATGACGAGACGACCGTCCAACGAGACGGGCGCGGGGTATTGAAGAGGATGGAGTTCAGCGGCCGCTGGTGGATGGACATTTTGTTCTCACAACACGGATCAGCCTTTCCGCATGCACTTAGAAGGCGGACCAGGCTGTCACAGGGAATGATGGCCAGCTTCACCAGATACGGATCACCGCGGGAGCTGTGGCCAGGCTTGGACTGACAATACCCCGAGACGGCGAACACCATGTTCCGTCGCTCGGGGCTACGAGCAGTGCAGCAAAGGGCCTGTGAGGACCAGATATCGGCAGGTAGTTATGGTCATGAAGGAAATATAGCACAATCTACATATAAAGCAAATTTATTTACACAGCAATTGTTTATCAAATGCTAACTAATGTACGAAAGAACTGTTGCCACTCAATAGTAAAATGTGAGTATAGCAAGAGAATGTGGTTGCATGCAAAGGCAGCCTAACGACAGATTATAAGCCATGTAGTAGTGCGGTCACCGAGGCTCAAGCTGCTTCCCTCTGGATGTCGACAGTCTCCGTACGCGCCGACGCCTTCACTCCGAGGAAATGTTAAGCGGCTGCGGGGCAGCCGACGGGTACCGGTCGCGGTGTCCCGGAGGCCGCGGCCATGATCGGGCGAAGAGTCGGTCGGGTAGGCGGAGACGACCTGATTACCGTCAAGGCGTGCTTTTCACGCGCCGCCGCTTCTAGCTGGTACCGGACACCTTAGAATTCGAACTTCGATGCCATCGTGGTTTACCAATGCGATATGCTTTTACCTTCGGCGAGACCCAGATGGCCGAGCTCGTGGGCGAAAGCGCGTTCATGCTGCGACAAGGCCGTGCACGGTCTGAACGTATAACTCTGATCTTCGGTTTGCCGTATCGCGGCGTCCTGAAAGCCATGCAGGCCTCCCGTCGATATGCTGCCGCCGCTCTTCAGCGCTTGCGGGGCACCTTTCGCACAATGAATGAATGTCGCCGTCTCCGGAGAATAGGCCGCAATGCGGACCAAATTCCGAAATCCACGACCGGCGCGCGACGCAACCGAATCGTGGGTCAGTATCCCGCGATAGGAATATCCCGATTTACGTGGAGGGGGGAGAGGCAGATCAACATTGGCGTCAGGTGGGATGTCGCAGACATAATGTCAAGGATGTCGATGCCCCTCGGGGAAACGTGACGCCGTCGAGGGCAAAGAGAGTGAAGATCGCCGCGAGGACGAGAGGGTCGACTAGCTGCACCCACGGCTCTGCTCTTGGAGAACCGCTTCTCCAATGTTTCTATGTTACCGTGGGCGCACTCCGTTTCTCGGCCTCGGCGTGCCGCCTTTCTTCGCCGGCCCCACGAGCATATCGTCCGGCCAGGACGGCCCCGACGACGATCTGGATCTGATTGTAGAGCATGATGGGGAGAACGATCATGCCGAAGCCGCTTGTCCCGGCAAACAGTACCTGGGCCAACGGCAGACCAGAGGCGAGGCTTTTCTTCGAGCCGCAGAAGACGGCGGCAATCTCGTCGGCTCTGGAAAACCCCAGATGCCGCGAGCCGAACATCGTGAACGCCATGACAAACGTGAGAATCGCGACGCATAACAGGACGGCGGCCCCGAGCGCCGCCGGCGGAAGGCTTCTCCACAAGCCCTCGGCGACGGACCGCGAGAATGCGCCGTAGATCACGACGACGATGACGAGCTGGTCGTACTGGTGCAGCCGCCTGTGATGCCGACCCACGAACCCGGCCAGCCACGGCCTGGCGAGCTGTCCTGCAATGAACGGCAGCAGTAGTCCGAGGCAGATGTCCCTCAGAGAACCCAAGGGATCCATGGTTGCAGACTCCTGCATCAGGCCCATGACGAGAAGCGGGGTCAGCAGCAGGCCGAAGACGTTCGATCCCGCCGAGTTGCATATCGCTGCCGGAACATTTCCTCGGGCCATTGCGGTGAAGGCGATGGAGGAGGAGACGGCGGACGGCAGAACGGCGAGGTACACGAACCCTAATATCAGGTCTGCCGGCAACCAGCCCCTTGGCAACAGGGTCAGAGGATAGACGATCGCCGGGAACACAAGGAACGTCGTCGCCAAAATGAAGACATGCAGCCGCCAATGACGCAGTCCGGCAAGGACCGCCTGCGGCGACAGGGCTGCCCCGTGTCCGAAGAACAGCCCTGCGACCCCGATCGTCCCTGCCCAGGAGACAGCCAGGGCGCCGCTCCCATGCGCGGGTGCAAAGGTGGCGAGCACGATGGCACCCATCATCGTCGGGATGAAAGGGTCGAAACGGAACCGCATTGAAAACTCCGGGTTGGCTGGTTACCGACCCGTGGAGCGACTTTACATTGGTACGTGAATTGGCCCGGAAGGGGAGCTTCGGCCCGCTCGGTTAGTCGACGACCATGACTTCTCGGACGGCCCGCAGGTGCGCATCCATCGCCCGGTAGGCACGTTCTGGATCCCGCGCCTCCATGGCGTCGAGAATTGCGGCGTGCATCCGGCCTTGCTGCTCCGTGTATTCCTTCCCGCGGTCGCGCCGGAACGTCAGGTCGTGTTCGCGCTGCCAGCGCACGCGCGAGCGAACGGCAGAGAGGACGCCGAGGAACGCGATCGCCAGCGGGTTTCCGGTAGAGCGTGCAATGCCCGTGTGGAACGCGTTGTCCGCCACCTCGTACATCTGCCAGTCAGTCGCCCGCAGGGTCCGCTCCGCATATTCCCGCAGCCGGGCAAGGTCCCCGTCGCTTGCCTTCTCAGCGGCGGCGGCGGCGATGCCCGGCTCGAGAAGGAGGCGTGCGTCGATGATGTCGGCAGGCGACGCCATCTCGGCGAGGACCATCGGCGGGATGCGCTCGTGCGAGGGCCGTTGGCCGACGAAGGTGCCCTGACCGACATGCCGCCATATATGTCCCTCCAGCTCGAGGACGCGCAGGGCGGCGCGCAGCGTCTCGCGGCTGCACCCCAACCGCTCGGCAAGCATGCGCTCTGGCTCCAACTTCTGCTGGGGGCCGTGTCCGCATTCGACCAAGTGTCGGCGAAGACGCGCTAACACCATCTCCCTTGAGACCCGGCAAGCCATCGAACTCTCCGTATCAATGCGTGGAGCGTTCGGCATAACGCCCTGGGGACCAGCGGGAAAGGCGACGGCGCCCGTCTCCGGCGAGAGTCTGATTCTTGACAGGCCCCCGCGAAGGCACGATGTTCCGGTCATGACGATGATCGATCTCCGCAAGGGGCTCAGCGTCTGGGTCACTCCCGCCGCACCGCGTTAACCCCGCCTTCGGATCGCCCCACGTCCGAAGCGACGGGGCACATCTTCATCCATCCTCCTATCTTATCCCGCCCCGTCAAAGCACGAGGTCGGAACATCTGAGCGCTACACTCGACGCCATGCCGCGTAGGAGCACAGCGTTCGCAAGGAGCACCTATGCGCCACCAGCAGAACGGCAGCCGTCTGCCCCGAATATCGATTACGGAAAAAGACCATGCGAGCCTCTCGATGCTTGCCAACGCCGCCCTCGAGCGGTCGCCGAAGGTGGCGGAGGAACTGCTGAACGAGCTCGACCGCGCCCGCGTCGTCTCCGAACGGGCGGCAAGGCCGAACGTCGTGCGCATGGGGTCGGGCCTGACGTACCGCGCCGACGACGGCACCGAGCGGACCGTGACCCTTGTCTACCCGGCGGAAGCCGACATCTCGCAGGGACGCGTGTCGATCATGACACCCGTCGGTGCGGCGCTCATCGGCCTCTCGGAGGGGCAGTCCATCGTGTGGAATACGAGGGCTGGCAAGAAGCAGACGTTGACCGTTCTGGCCGTCACCGCTCCAGGCGACCAGCTCGCCCGGACTGGATGAGGCGTCTTCGAGCGGCCCGCGACGTGGAAGCCCTCGTCTGCTGTCTTGAGGTCTAGTCCTGAAGGCAGCGCGGCTACTTCGGCCCCAACCCAGTAAGGGCCTTCTCGACGCCCTGCTTTGCGCAGGACTCGTCATTGGCGGATCCTCCAGCCCCCGCCACCCCGACCGCACCGATAACCTCGCCGTCGACGACAATCGGAACCCCACCGCCTAAGAGCAGCAGTTCGCTGACGGTGTTCAGGTTTTGCGACGCGGGATCGTTGCGCGCCTTTTCGGTGAGATCTGCGGTAACACTCTTGGTCGACAGGGCCGTGAACGCTTTGCGCTGTGCGGCGATGGTGTTGTGGGGCCCTACGTTGTCGCCGCGTTGCAAGGCGACGAGATTCCCGCCGCGGTCGATGATGGCGACCACGGCTCTTTGACCTATGGCTGAGCAGGCATCCAAAGCGGCACTCGCGAGACTATTGGACAGCATCAGCGAGATGGTATTTTGCTGGATCACCCCGTCGTTCACTGAGGGCTTGTCCTGAGCGACCGATCCGGTGCTCGTGGCGGCAAGAGCGACGGCGACAATGAGGAATTTGGCGGGCACTGGTTTTCCTTCGAGCATTGCGACTTCAGACGTGTCCGGTCGCCCCGCGCACTACGCGTCGGCTTGCAGAGTTGGTCACGGCACTGGGGGGGGGGCTTCGGGGGGCTGGCGACGCCTGGCTGGAGGCGTCGCCGAGATGATGGCTTAGCTACCGCGATAAGTCGTGTAACCGTAAGGACTGAGAAGCAGCGGGATGTGATAATGCTGAGCGGTATCCTCGATCGTGAAGGGGATCGTGATTTCCGGGAAGAAGGTGTCATGACCAATCTTCCTGTAATAATCTCCGGTCTTGAAATCGACGCGGTAGTCGCCCTTCTGGAATGTCTGGTCGGTCGGAAAGAGGCTTGAGATCCGTCCGCTTTTTTCCGTGACCGCCTTGGCGATCTCCGTCCATCCACTGCCGTCCCTCTTCTCCAGGACGACCTCGACGCCTGCGGCAGGCTTGCCGTCCTCGGTACTCAGAACGTGAACGCTGATCGGGTTCTTCTGTTCTTCGGCATGGGCCGCGACCACGGGCGTCAACGCGAAAGCAGCGGCGATAAGAAGGTTTCTCATGAGATTTCCTCGTGCAATGGACGATCGCTGACCCGGACATTCCGTTCAGGCCCGACGTCGCAATCGATGAGGAATACCTAGTGGCGTGATCCGCTTCCCATTAGACAAGGGAAATGCCAAGCACCTTCAAAAGGAATTTGAAGATCTCTTATCTGGAAAGCGTCGCCACTTTTGTGCGTATCTACGAGCTCGGCAGCATGTCGTCGGCCGCCCGTGATCAGCGCATCTCGCTGTCAGACTTTTCCAGAGAACGACACGCAAGCTGAGCCCGACGGAGCAGGGAGACATATTCTACAGAGGGGCTCTGCAAGTTCTGGCGGCGGTCAACGAGGCGGAGGCGGGCGTGAGCGCGATCACGAAAGATCCCCGCGGAATGCTTCACGTGGGTGCTCCGCTTGGGCTGGGACGTCGACTGATCGCGCCCAGCATTCCGGATTTTACTGACCTGTATCCGAACCTCAGCGTGCGGTTGCGCCTCAGCGACCATCCGATGGACCTGACCGCCGAAGGGCTGAACGTCGCCTTCATACTCGAGCGTCCGGAGAGTTCGGATCTGACGATCCGCCCGATCGCAAGATGTCGGCGCGTTCTCTGCGCCAGCCCGGAATACCTCGAGACGCACGGCCACCCGTCATCGGGACGAGATCTCGAATCCGGCGAACACAACTGCCTCAATCTCCGGTTCCCGGGTGCGACGGAGTTTCGATGGGAATTGGAGACTGAAACAGGCACGGTAAAGTATGCGGTTACGGGGCGTTTCGAAAGCGACGACGGCGACGTCCTGACCGACTGGGCCTTATCCGGCAAGGGCATCACCTTGAAGCCCGTCTTCGAGATCGCTGAGGATTTGAAGGCAGGGCGGCTTGTCACCGTTCTCGACGCCATGCCCCCGTTGCCCGTTCAAATAGCTTGCGTCTACACGCATCGCCGCCACCAGGATCCCAAGACCCGAATGTTTATGGATTTCTTCGCGGCAAGGGTCGAAAGCGCACTCGCCGCTATAGACAGGGCAACCTATCCATCCCAGCACCCGTAGAATGGCGGAGAGCGAGGCACTCCTATCGGCCGACAACGTCAAGCGGCTGGAACGGCAATGCAGTGGAGCCAGCAATTTCAAAAGCGTTTCGTCGACGACCTGGTCATCGATCGCAATGGCGAGCCGCTCGAGTGTTGCCAAGCGAAGGAAGTCTTATATAGCGTTCGTCCGGCGTCGACAGTGTGCGGTAGGGTGTACCCGATCATGATAGACAACGATGACCGAAGGCACCTCGAACGCTGTGTCCGGCTTGCGGCCGACGCTTTCGAGGCAGGAAACGAACCGTTCGGTTCCCTTCTCGTCTCCGAAGATGGCACGGTGCTTCTCGAGGCCGCCAACGAAGTCGGAGGCGGTGATGCAACACAGCATCCGGAGTTCGCAATCGCTCGATGGGCGGCCGAACGCCTGAAGCCCGAAGAGCGCGTTGCGGCCACTGTCTACACGTCGGGCGAACATTGTCCCATGTGTTCGGCTGCCCACGCCTGGGTTGGTCTCGGGCGGATCGTCTACGCCTCCTCCTCCGCCCAGCTCATGCAGTGGCAGTCGGAACTCGGGGCAAAGCCCTCTCCCGTGCGGTCGCTTTCGATCGGGGACGTCGCCATTGGCGTTCGGGTCGACGGCCCGGTGGCGGAACTGGCGGAAAGGGTGCGTGAGCTGCACGTGCGCGCCGCCGAAAGACGGTCCCGGACCTGATCGCGGTGGCAAGGTGACATTTGTCAGCCGAACCGATCGAAGGCGCTCATTATTCCTGCAATCGATCCGAGGTCATGGCGTATCGCGACCCGAATGGCTGAATGACCGGACGGTTTCTCGACCTCATCCACAAAGTGCTCGAGATTCCCACGTGCTCGTCGTGATCGAGCGAAAGGCTGTCTTGATGGTCAGGATGCGGAAGCCACGTCCGCCGAACGTGCCACGACACGCTCCCGATGGATTACGTAGAGCCCGGAGGCAACGATGGTCGCGATCCCGGTCCAGGTCATGCCGCCTGGGAAATCGCCGAAGAACAGGAAACCGAAGAGCGTCGCGGTGACTATCTCCAGGTAGTTCAACGGCGCCAAAGTAGAGGACGGCGCGAAGGAGAGCGCATAGGTCATCGCCATGTGGCTCACCGTCGCCGCGACGCCAACGGCGAGGCAGGCCAGCCAGATCATTCCGCCCGGCAGAACGAAGCGGATGGGTTCGATGTCGGCGACCGTCCCAAGGGCGAGAAGCGGAAGGCAGATGAAGCTGGCGGCGAGAGCGGTGTGAAGCTGCATCGAGACAGGATGTTGCTCTCGGCTGAGATGACGCGTCACGAGCATGTAAAGCGCAAAGCAGACGGCGCAGCCCACGGGCAAGAGGGCCGTTGCACCGAAGCGGGCAAAGGACGGCTGGATTACCAGCACCGTGCCGAGGAACGCCACGACCGAAGCCGCAATGCGCCGCGCCCCGACCTGTTCGTCTAGGAGAAACCGTCCCAAAAGAAGGAGGATGAAGGGGGACACGAAGGCGATGGCCAGCGCGTCGGCGATAGGCATGACCCTGACGGCGGCCACGAAGCAGAAGGTCGAGCCGATGTTGGCCGAGGCCCGCAACAGTGTCAGTCGTGCGATCCGCATGTTCAGTCTGGCGGGTAGCCGCATCAGGAGGACGATCGGCGCCATCAGGGCGGCCTGAACGAGGAAGCGGGCGAGGGTCACCGTACCCGCCGAAACACTTTGGACCGCAATCTTGGAAGCCACGTCGATCAGGGGGGCGACGACGCAGAAAACGAGCATCAGGACGATGCCGAGGAGAATCCTGTCGTCGGATGGTTGGTGGCTTGTTGCTGTTGCAGATGTTCGGCTCATACGCTCGGGCTATCCTGCATGGTCAGCTGCGTCCAGCCGGCGTGTCAAATCTTTGACGACGGCATATTCAAAATGTTGATCCGGACGTTCCGGATCGCAGGGGGTCAGGTACTGACGAACCTGCGGACGGACTCGTCGAACGGCAGGCACTTCAGGAGAGACTTCAGTTCAAGCTCCGAGACGCGTTCGGCAGCCTCGGCAGCTTCGAACCATCTCCTCTCCCGTTGGTCCTTCTCCTTCCAACTTCTCAGTTCACGCTCGACACGCATGATATACACATGAACACGCGTCAGGCGGGATGCGGTGCTCGACAGCTTCCAGTAACTGTAGGCGCCGATCGGGGACGCGAACGCGCTGCCGCGGATACCGGCTTCTTCGCGGGCCTCGATCTCTGCCGCCCGGTTGTCGCTGATCCCTTTCATGGTCCAACCCTTCGGGGCTATCCAGCGGCGCGTTTCCCTCGACGTGACCAGGAGAACCTCCATCGAACCGTCTTCAGTCACTCGGGCCGGAATGGCCGCCACCTGATAGCGCCCGGCGTGGCCGTCGCGGAGAGGGATGCCCGCGGTCTTGTCGTCGCTCATGCTTGTCTCCTGTGTGAAGCGCAGGGCTTTGGTGCTCCATACCGAGTTGCGCGCCAACGATGTCCGTCGTTGTCCCGGACGCAGACGTCTGGCATCAGTGCACCACCCCCAGTTCGCCGATGAAGCGGTTCACCTCCAATTGCCACCCGATCTCCCCCATACGGAGGGCGAACACGCGTCCTTCGTGTGCTGGTCCGAGCGGCATGCGTCCAACTGGATGGCTGAGGGCCGTACGGCTCGACAGGACCGTGGAGGTCGCCAAGCCGCCCACCAAGAGGTCGACCTCGCCGTTGTCCAGAGCATAGAGAAGCTGGTCCACGGAGCCCCGCACCCATTGGGGTTCGGCGGAGAACCTGGACGCCAGCCCCATCGCGATGTCGATGTCCGCCCCGGCCGGTGTTTCACCCCGAAAGCTGGCGAATGAAGAGCCCTCCAGCACGCCGATCACGAGCGTCCCGCTCCGAACCCTTTCCGTGGTGGCGGCGGGATCCTCCGGAAAGCCGCAGCCGCCGAGGAAAACGGCTGCGTACAGCAGGACGTGGCGTAGCGGTTTAGTTGGCATGTTCAGCTATGTCCGGAAAGGTTTCTGCCTGCCGCATCGGGTCGACGGGACAAGCAGCGCAAGGGAGCCAGCGGCAGGGGTTGCCCTGCCGCCAGTGGAACCGCGGCGATGTTCGCAGCGTGTCAGGCCGCCGACGGACCAGGATCGTCGTCGTTCATGAAGCCGGGGAAGCGTGCGCGGGACTGATGGCGCGACGCGAAATCGACGAGGGACTGCCCCGGAACCGGGCGCATGTTCCGTCGCATGTAGGAGGGGAAGGGCCCCCGAACTGCGTCACGGGAGGCGATTGCCTCCCCGTGGTTACGAACCTCGTCGAGGTGCAAGACGCGCAACGAGCCGTCCGCGTCGAAGAACGACGCCGTCTCTCCTTCCGTCATGCCCAGAAGCGCAAGGCCCAACGGCGTACTGACCGACGCCTCGCCATCGGGGGCTTCGTCCTTCGTGCCGTCCACCAAGCGTTTCACCGCGATTTCACCATCGCCGAAGCGGTAGGCGGCGAGACTGCCGATCACCGCGACGTTCGGGGGAACGTCCGAGGGGAAAGTGATGATCGCGTTGGCGAGCTTACGGCGTATCAGGCCTGCAAGATTGTCGCCTGTGCTGATTGCCCTATTCAAAAGGCATTCCAGTGTCGTGTGATCCTTGGAACTCAGTAAATGTCTCTTCTCGGCATACATTGGGTCCTCCATGGGACGCATCCGCGTCCTCGTCAGCTTCATCATCCTTGACAGTGACGTGGCCCGGAGAAGCGACGGCGCGAATGGCGGCGCCCTACTCCGGGAGCAAGAATCCCTTAACGAGACGACCTGCCCGATGGGAATTGCGATGGAAATGCATGCCACCACTCCTGGTGAAATCCGACGCAATGGTTTGCGAACGGCATAGCGCCTCACGAGGCGTGGCTACGCCGCCACGGATGTTCGAGGCAAATCTTGCGAAGGTTAAATGAAGGAAACGTCGCCAACCCCAAGATCGGCAGCAACGGCGGCCGATCTTGGGCTACGATCCTGCGACCAGGAAACCGTGGTCGCCGCGCACAAATGAGAATTCGGCCGACATCTTCATGAAGCTGATGTCGGCTTTTCTTCCGACGTTGTCAAGCCTGCTACCGGAGGCGGCTCCTACTTGATTTTTTGGTTTGGCTTTCCTTTGTTAAGGGCATGTGCATCCAACAACCCTCCCATCGACGCATTACGGTTCACTTCGCGTCAGACGAGTGACCCGATCTCACCTTCGAAGGTGAGATCGGCTGCATCGCATCACAATCAGGGAAACGGATGCCGGCGATGCCGGCACATATCCGGGCTGTCCGCGATCCGCGACAGCCCAAGTGTGGAGGCGTCGATGCACGTCGCTGATATTCTTTCACCGGAAGACATCACGCTCGGTCTCGGGGCCATGTCTCCGAAAGACCTCCTGGGGCAGCTTGCCCGCAGGCTGGAACCTCGGGCGCAGATCGCTTCGGCTGCGATCTACCGTGCCCTGCACAAGCGAGAGCTGATCGGACCGACGAGCGTCAAGGGCGTCATGCTTCCACATGCTCCGATGGATAATCTCCTACGGCCGGTCGCGACCTTCTCCCAACTTAGTCGACCTCTGGATTACCACGCTCACGATGGCGAAGACGTGCACCTCGTCTTTGCCCTCCTTTGGCCGGCTGACGACATGCGCGGCCTCCTGCAAGGACTTAGATGCATCTGTCAGTCGCTGCGGGAACAGGCGGTGCGTGAGCGTCTTCGTCGGGCACGAACGAAGGAGGAGATTTTCAGCATACTGGAAGGAGCGGACATTGCGGCAGATGGTCGATTGCTGGATTAATGCGAGTCGAGAAAGGGGCTCGCCGCGGCGCACAGGTTGTTCAGCTGGAGGCACCGCGACACTGGAACCGGGCTGCGCCGACATCGATGTGGCACATGGCGCGAACGAGATTCTGGATCCATGCCTCGTTGCGCTTAAGATGCCGAACGAGCAGTTGCATCGCGCTGACTCTTCGCCGAAACTGAGAGCGAGACGTCTTAGACGCGAGGGATGTTCGTGTCCGAGGACGCAGCTTCATATGCCGACAGGGGACGCCGACCGACGCCAAGGAAATGGGTGCGAGCTAGTTTCGCCCTCGTCTCAGGCGGTGCCTTCCGGTTGGGCGCGACAGCTTTCGGCGCAACTGCGGTAGCCGGCTTGGCCTTGCGGGAGACACTCAATCGAACGACTCCTGCTTGATCCGTGTATTTGATCGCCGGCCCGACATACCCGATGCCGAAACGGGCGGCATTGGAGCGCTCAAGCGCTCACATGTGTTGATTTCCACTGAGAGCTGACCCAGGCAGCCTCGGTTTTTCCATCGAGAACTGACCCATGTTTGAACTCGCCCCACGCCATTGGTGCGGGGGACATCGGAGTGATCGACATGGAGTTATTGAGTGTCATTCGACGCTGGCGCCATCGAGACGATTTCTCGATCAGGGAGATCTCCCGGCGCAGCGGTCTTTCCCGGAATACGGTCCGTAAGTACCTGCGCGCCGACAGCGTCGAGCCGCAGTTCACGGCTCCGGACCGACCGAGCAAGCTGGATTCCTACGCCGACAAACTCTCGGCGATGCTGCGTGTCGAGACGGGCAAGTCCCGCAAGCAGAAGCGCACGATCAAGCAGTTGCATGCCGATCTGGCCGTTCTCGGCTATGGGGGCTCCTATAACCGCGTTGCCGCCTTTGCCCGGGATTGGAAGGCGGCCCGGCAGCGCGAGCAGCAGACCACTGGCCGCGGCACCTTCGTGCCCCTGGCCTTCGTGCCAGGCGAGGCCTTCCAGTTCGATTGGTCCGAGGACTGGGCGATCATCGCCGGCGAGCGAACCAAATTGCAGGTCGCCCACGTCAAGCTGTCCTACAGCCGCGCCTTTACGCCAAGGGCCTACCCGATCCAGACTTACGAGATGCTGTTCGACGCCCACAATTAGGCCTTCCGCGTTCTCGGCGGCGTTCCGAGGCGAGGTATCTACGACAACATGAAGACGGCCGTCGACAAGGTGGGCCGCGACAAGCAGCGCCAGGTCATCATCCTCTTCTCGGCCATGGTCAGCCACTTCCTGTTCGAGGCTGTGCACGGCGGTGACAAACCAGGCCACAGGAGCGCCGGCATAACGCCGAGTGCGGCGGAGTAAAATCCGGCCAGTGGTTAGGCTGTTCTCTTTTGCAGAGGG
>NZ_BMJJ01000013.1 GCF_014643375.1 Aureimonas glaciei | reverse complement strand
AACCAAAACTCCCGACCGACGCAGACCGGGACCCTTCCAAAGCCGAAGAAGTGTAACCCATCCATCCGGGCAGTTCTGTTACTCATCAATCCGCTGGACAGGCAGGCCGATGAGGGGCGCCGAAGGCGACGCCGCGGAAAGATATGCGCGGCCCGAAACGGAGGCGCTCCCCTCATCCCGCTGCCGCGACCTTCTCCCCGGAGGGGAGAAGAAGCAGCGGCAACGCTGCGCTCCTGCGGCGGCCGAGGACTGAGGGCAGAGCGGCCGTGCTCTTACGCCAGATACTGCCCGCCATTGGCCGTGATCGTCGATCCCGTGATGAAGCCGGCATCATCCGAGGCCAGGAACACGACGCAGCGGGCGATCTCCTCGGGCTCGCCGAGGCGGCCGACCGGGATATGCGCCAGGATCTGCTTCTGCATGACCTCCTCGGGGATCGTCGCCATCATGTCGGTGTTGATGTAGCCGGGGCAGATGGTGTTGACGGTAATGCCCTTTTTCGCGCCCTCCAGCGCCAGCGCCTTGGAGAAGCCGATGTCCCCGGCCTTGGCGGCGGAATAGTTCGCCTGGCCCATCTGCCCCTTCTGGCCGTTAATCGAGGAGATGTTGATGATGCGGCCGAAGCCGCGGGCGCGCATGCCGTCCCAGACAGGCCGCGTCATGTTGAACAGGCCGTTGAGATTGGTCCCCATCACCGCCTGCCACTGCTCGAGCGTCATCTTGTGGAACATGGCGTCGCGGGTGATGCCGGCATTGTTGACGAGGACCTCGACCGGGCCGAGATCTTTCTCGATCGCCGCGAGATGGGCGCTGCACTCCTCGAAGCTCGAAACATCCCACTTGCGCACCGGAATGTTGTTCGCCTGGCTGAAGGCCTCGGCCGCAGCGTCGTTGCCGGCATAGCCGGCGACCACCTGATAGCCCGCGCCCTTCAGCGCCTTGGCGATGGCCGCGCCGATGCCGCGCGTCCCTCCCGTCACGACGGCCACTCTGCCCATTGTCCCCTCCCCGTTTTATGGGCGGAGCGGTCGCTCCGCCCGTGCGGTTTTCCGCCTTCTACATGCGCTCGAAACACATCGCGACGCCCATGCCGCCGCCGATGCAGAGCGTGGCGAGGCCCTTCTTGGCCTGGCGCCGCGCCATTTCGTGGATCAGCGTGTTCAAAACGCGGGCGCCGGAGGCGCCGATCGGATGGCCGATGGCGATCGCCCCGCCATTGACGTTGACGATCGACGGGTCCCAGCCGAGCTCCTTGTTCACCGCGCAGGCCTGCGCCGCAAACGCCTCGTTGGCCTCGACGAGGTCGAGGTCCTCGATCGACCAGCCGGCCTTTTCCAAGGCCTTGCGCGACGCCGGGATCGGGCCGGTGCCCATGATCGAGGGATCGACGCCGGCGGTCGCCCAGGAGACGATGCGCACCAGAGGCGTCAGGCCACGACGCCCTGCCTCCGCCTCGCTCATCAGCACCACCGCGGCGGCGCCGTCGTTGATGCCCGACGCATTGGCGGCGGTGACCGAGCCCTCCTTGTCGAAGGCGGGGCGGAGCTTCGCCACCTTGTCGAGCGTGGTGCCGGCCTTGATGTACTCGTCCTCGGAGACCACCGTATCGCCCTTGCGGCCCTTGACCGTGAAGGCGACGATCTCGTCCTGGAAGCGGCCGGCCTTCTGCGCGGCCTCCGCCTTGTTCTGCGAGGCGACGGCGAACTCGTCCTGCATCTCGCGGGTGATCTGCCACTGCCGCGCGACGTTCTCGGCGGTGGTGCCCATGTGATAGCCCTGGAACGCGTCGAGCAGGCCGTCCTTCAGCATGGTGTCGACGAATTTCAGGTCGCCCATCTTCGTGCCCGAGCGCAGATGCGCCGCATGCGGCGCCATCGACATGGATTCCTGGCCGCCGGCGACGATGATCTTCGCGTCGCCCATGGTGATCTGCTGCATGCCGAGCGCGACGGCGCGAAGGCCCGAGCCGCAGAGCTGGTTCAGGCCCCAGGCGGTCGCCTCCTGGCGCATGCCGGCGGCCATCGCGGCCTGGCGGGCGGGGTTCTGCCCCTCGCCGGCCGAGAGCACCTGGCCGATGATCGCCTCGTCGACCTCCTGCGGGTCGACGCCGGCGCGGGCCAGAGCCGCGGTGATGGCGGCGGCGCCGAGCTGGTGTGCCGGCACGTCGGCGAAGGCGCCGTTGAAGGAGCCGACCGGCGTGCGGGCGGCGCCGACGATGACGACGGATTGTTCGTTGGACATGAAAACTTCCTTCCCTGTCGGGCCTCTGTCGGGCCGAACGCCCGTCGGGCGCATGTGTTCTTGGCTAGCGTTGTCGCAGAGCCTTTCCGGGCCTGTCAAACATGAATGCGGGAATGGAAACCCGCTTCGTTCGCCGGCTCGAACCGGTCCATGCCCATGTGGGAAATGCAGCGCGAAATACCACCGGGGCGTTCACGCCGGAAAGGTTTGGTAACCCGCCGTTTTTGTGCCTATGATTTCCATGGCGCAGTGCAAAACGTCCCAAGTCGGCTGCCAAGACCGACGGGCGTAACCGGGATGGGGAAACGACTATGGCCAAAAACGCGGAAACCACCGTCATCAAGAAATACGCCAATCGGCGGCTCTACAATACGGGCACCAGCACCTATGTGACGCTGGAGAACCTGGCGGCCATGGTGAAGGGCAACGAGGAATTCGTCGTCCAGGACGCCAAGAGCGGCGAGGACATCACCCATTCGGTGCTGACGCAGATCATCTTCGAGCAGGAGAACAAGGTCGGGCAGAACATGATGCCCATCGCCTTTTTGCGCCAGCTCATCCGCTTCTACGGCGACCAGATGCAGATGGTCATTCCCGGCTATCTCGAGCAGACGATGACCGCCTTCTCGCGCGAGCAGGAAGGTTTTCGCGACAAGGTGGGCGGTGTCGCCGGCCAAAATCCGATGAAGATGATGGAGGCGCAGGTGCGCCGCAACACCGAGATCTTCCGGCAGGCGATGACGGTCTTCAATCCCTTCGCCGCCGCCATCATGCCGGCCAGCCCGAACGGCGCCGCCGAAGAGGCGCCCGCCGGCAAGGAGGACCTCTCCGACATGCGCCGGCAACTCGCCGACATGCAGAAGCGCCTGGAAGCGCTGGACGCGAAGAAGCCCGAATAGGGCGGAGCACAGGGGTCGCCGCCCACGAGGCCGGAAATGCCCGCGGAGCCAGGCTGGGCCGGGATCCCTCCTGAGCACATGCGACTCCCCCGAAATCTCGTCATCCTCGACGCGGAGCGTCGGGGATCCATGCCCCGGCACCGCCGCGCTCCGACGGTCGACCGGAGCGGGGCTGCGAACGGGTGAGGACTGGATCCCGGGTCGAGCCCGGGATGACCACCGTCAAGACGGCGCGATCAATGTCCACCGTGCTCAAACGACAAAGGCCGGGCGTTGCCGCCCGGCCTCCTCAATCCGCGATACAGCCCGAAAGATTCAGGCGTTTTCCTTGATCGTCATGATCTGCTTGCCGCGATACATGCCGGTCTTCAGGTCGATGTGATGAGGGCGGCGCAGTTCGCCGGAGTTCTTGTCCTCGATGTAGGTCGGGGCCTTCAGTGCATCGTGCGAGCGACGCATGCCGCGCTTGGAGGGCGAGGTCTTTCTCTTCGGTACGGCCATGGGTCTCTTCCGTTCGGATGTCGGGCGAACGGGCCGCTGGGGCTCATCCGCGAGGAATGTTCATGTGCCACGGATCGGCCCGCAGCGTCGGCCTTGGTCAATCCCTGGTATTCGCGCCGCCGAACCGTCGATCGAAAGACGACCGCGCCAGGTTCGGCAATGACGGGAATTCGCCGCAGCCCATAGCAAAAGCCGGGCGTCATGGGAAGGGCGGACGCGAATTTTCTAGCCGGCGTCGGCCCGCCGCGCCGGCACCGCGACGCAGTCGACATAGTCGCCCGAGCGCTTGGCGCGCGCCTCGATGACCCCGGCGAGCCGCGACAGGCCGCGCGGCGGCTTGCCCGGATTGCGCTTCTTCGGCGATGGCAGGGTGACGGCCAGAAGCGCCGCCTCGCGGCCCGTCAGCGCAAAGGCCGGCTTGTCGAAATAGTGCCAGGACGCGGCCTCGACGCCGTAGATGCCATCGCCCCATTCGGCGATGTTGAGGTAGATCTCGATCAGCCGGCGCTTCGACAGGATGAAGTCGGCATAGACGGCGAGCGGCACTTCCAGGCCCTTGCGGACGAAGGAGCGGCTGTTCCACAGGAACAGGTTTTTCGCCGTCTGCATCGGGATGGTGGAGGCACCGCGCGTCTCCTCCCCCTCCAGCGTCGAATCGATGACGGCGTTCAACTCCTTCCAGTCGACGCCGCCATGGGCGCAGTACTGGCCGTCCTCCGACATCATCACCGAATGGACAAGCACCGGCGCGATGTCCTCCAGCGCCACCCAGGTCCGCGATACCGGCTTCAGCGTCACATAGTCGGCCAGCATCAGCGTCGAGATCGGGTGGACCAGCGGCAGGGCATAGACCGGGACGAGCGCGATCGGCAGGGCGACGAGGACGACCAGGGTGACGATCAGAAGGCCGAGAGCGCGTCGCAGCATGGGAGCTTTCCGGCTGGGCCGCGGACCGGCCGCGGCGTACCGGCCTCTTCGGCCGGCAGGATCGTCTGAGGTCATATCGGCGTGCGGCCGGACTCGCAACGTCTTGGTGCCACCGTCGGCAACGCGGCCCGCTTGACCTGTGCCGGCGGATCGGCGAAGCCCGTCGCATCCTCGGGCGGCCCTGCCGCTTGGCCGAGCGGCAGGGAGAAGAATAATGCCCAATGCGTTCGAGTTTCGGCTGAAAGACGCGGCGGCCGAGATCGAGGCCGTGCTCGCCGAAAGCCTGGAGGGCGCGCATCCGCTGATGCGGGGCACCCCGGCCCGCCTGGCCGAAGCCATGCGGCACGGCGCGCTGGCCGGCGGCAAGCGGTTGCGCCCCTTCCTGGTGATGGAAACGGCGCGCCTGTTCGGCGCCGCCGGCCCGGGCGTCGCCGGTGTCGCGGCGGCACTCGAATGCGTCCACTGCTATTCCCTCGTCCACGACGACCTGCCGGCCATGGACGACGACGACCTGCGCCGCGGCCGCCCGACCGTGCACAAGGCCTTCGACGAGGCGACGGCGATTCTCGCCGGCGACGCGCTGTTGACCTTGTCCTTCGGGCTCGTCGCCGGGGCCGAGGCGATCGCGCCGCAGGCCCGGTTGACGCTGATCGAGGCGCTGTCGCGGGAAGCAGGCGCGGCCGGCATGGTCGGCGGCCAGGCGCTCGATCTCGCCGCAGAGACGGAGATGCTGGGCGAGGCGGAGATCTCGCGCATGCAGGCGATGAAGACCGGCGCGCTGATCGCCTTCGCCTGCGAGGCGGGACCGATCCTCGCCGGCGCGGCAGAAGAGGACCGTCGGCGCCTTCGCCGCTTTGGCGAGATCATCGGCCTCGCCTTCCAGCTCGCCGACGACCTCCTCGACGAGACCGCCGAGGCAAGCGCCCTCGGCAAGGCCGCCGGCAAGGACCGCGCCCGCGGCAAGAAGACCCTTCCCGCCCTCCACGGCCACGACTGGACACGGGCCAGGCTGGAGCAGCTGGTGGGCGAGGCGAGCGAATGCCTTGCGCCGTATGGCGAAAGGGCCGCCGTTCTCGTCGACGCGGCCCGCTTCATCGCCGCGCGGCAGAGCTAAAGCGGCAAGGCCACCTTTCGGATCAAGCGCTCGGCGGCGCTTCCTGGCTACGGTTCTGGCCGGACCGCGCGGGGCTCGCTTAGCCCTTCACGGCGCGCGGGAAGGCGGCCACCACGCGCGACTCGAGATCGTGGACCGGCGAGCCCGAACGCCCAGCCTGTCGCTGATGGGCGGCAGGCGCCCGGTCCGTCCGAAACTTGCCGAGCTGGAGGTTCAGCTCCACCACCTCGGCCGCCAGTTCGTTGCTCGCCGCCGTCGATTCCTCGACCATGGCCGCATTCTGCTGGGTACCCTGGTTCAGCGTGCCGACCGCAATGTTGATTTCGTTGAGCCCGGTTGCCTGGCTCCGGGCCGACGCGACGATGGAGTTGACGTGCCCGTCGATCTCGTCGACCTCGGCGACGATCACCTGCAGCGCCCGCCCCGTCTCGCCAACCAGTTCGACGCCGTCGGCGACCTGCTTCGACGAGGTCGAGATCAGGCTCTTGATCTCCTTGGCGGCTTCCGCCGAACGCTGCGCCAGTCCGCGCACCTCCTGGGCGACGACCGCAAAGCCCCGCCCCGCCTCGCCCGCCCGTGCCGCCTCGACACCGGCGTTGAGCGCCAGCAGATTGGTCTGGAAGGCGATCTCGTCGATGACGCCGATGATCTTGCCCACCTCCTCGGAGGATTTTTCGATCGCGGCCATCGAGTCGATCGCCCGCGTCACCACCTGTCCCGAACGCTCGGCACCGGCCTTCGCCCGGTTGACGAGGCGCCCGACCTCGTCCGCGCGCTGGCTCGACGTTTTCACGGCCGTGGTGATCTCGGCCAGGGCCGCCGCGGTCTCCTCGATGGCGGCCGCCTGTTGTTCCGTGCGGCTGGAAAGATCGTCGGCCGCCAGGCGGATCTGATCGGCGCCGGCGTGGATGCCGTTGGCCACACCGGCCACGGCCCGCAGGGTGTCGCCGAGACGATCGACGGAGATGTTGTAGGAAACCCGCAAGGGCTCAAGCGCCGGAAGGAAGGCCTTGTCGATGGCGCGCGTCAGATCCCCCTCGGCCAGCCGGCCGAGCCCCGCACCCAGTTCGTTGACGGCGTTGACCCGCGCGCTGACATCGACGGCGAATTTCACCACCTTCGTCACCGCGCCATTGCTGTCGAAGATGGGATTGTACGAAGCCTGGATGTGGACGGCCTTGCCGCCCTTGCCGATCCGCCGGAATTCTTCCGCGACGAATTCGCCCCGTCGCAGCTTGGCCCAGAACTCGGCATAGTCGGGCGAGGCGGCAAAGGCCGGATCGACGAAGAGACGATGATGCTTGCCCACCACCTCGTCAAGGGAATAGCCGACCACTTTCAGGAAGTTGGGGTTGGCGGTGAGGATCTGGCCATCGAGCGTGAACTCGATCACGCCCTGGGCGCGCGCGATCGCGTCCATCTTGCCGGCATTCTCGGCCGCCTTCAGTTTTGCCGCCGTGATGTCCGTGGCGATCTTGACCACCTTGTAGACCTTGCCGCCAGCCGTCGTCACCGGGTTGTAGGACGCCTGAAGCCAGACCTGGCGGCCGTCCTTGGCGATCCGTACGAACTCCTCGGCGACGAATTCGCCCCGGCCCAGCTGCGCCCAGAAAGCCTTGTAGGCCGCGGACTGCACCATGTCGGGCGCGACGAACAGGCTGTGATGCTGGCCGACGATTTCCGACAGCGCATAGCCCATGGCCCGGCAAAAATTCTGGTTCGCCGTCAATATCCGACCGGAAAGGTCGAATTCGATGACGGCCAGGGACCGGCCCATGGCTGCCAGCGTTCGTGCAGAATCGGACGCGCCAAAGCCCAGCATGCGGAGGTCTCCAAACCCGAAAAGTGATTGTTATCAGTATATCTCAGTGAGCATTAAAAATACGCTAAGTGCTTGCTGCCTAGAGTGGTATTTTCTTTAGAACGTCATGTATCCGAACGAACGGACGCCTTCTATTTTTAGTTGTGTTGATCAAGAGGAGTTGTTCGACTTATCGTTTAGCGAACTTGACGCCCAGAAGTATTCCGAATGCTGAACGCGAAAATCCGCGCCATACGCGGCCCACTCCTGCCCCTCGCCGCGGCAAACTCGTCTCTGGACACCCGCGAGAAGGCGGCAGGCATGCACGGCCGGCGAGGCCGCCGGCGTTTCCCGGGCGCCGGCCGGGTCTCCGGCGCCCGGGCACAACTGCGTCATCGATGAAACCCGATCGGTGAGCGGGGCATTGGCTCAGGGACGGTCCGACAGGCGATGCGCCGCCCAGTCCGATACCGTCATCCGTTTGCGAAGAGGAGATTTTATGCCGATCGACCGAAGAAGCCTTCTGGCCCTCAGCAGCGCGGCTGCCGCCGCAACTTTCCTGCCGCGCACCGCCGCGGCACAGGCGACGGCCGCCGCCGCGGGCTTCACCCAGCCGCCCCTACCCTATGCCGAAGATGCCCTGGCCCCGACGATCTCGGCCAAGACGGTCGGCCTCCACTATGGCAAGCACCATAAATCCTACTTCACCAAGCTGAACGAACTTGCGCCCGGCACCCCCTTCGAGGGGCTCTCGCTGCAAGAGGCGATCACCAAGGCGAAAGCAGACGGGAACCAGGCGATTTTCGACAATGCCGGCCAGGCCTGGAACCATGTCTTCTACTGGAACCAGTTCGAAGACGGCCCGGCCGCGCCCGAAGGCGCCTTCCTCGAAGCCGTGAACCGCGATTTCGGCAGCGTCGACGAGATGAAGGCGGCGATGGTGGCGGAGGCCGGAAAAGTGTTCGGTACCGGCTGGGTCTGGCTCGTCGCCGGCGACGGCAAGCTCGAGATCCTCGGTCTGCAGGATGCCGGCAACCCCATCGCCGAGGGCAAGACGCCGCTCGCCGGCGTCGACGTCTGGGAGCACGCCTATTATCTCGACTACGAGAACCGCCGGCCCGATCACGTCAAGGCGGTGCTCGACAATCTCGTGAACTGGCGCTTCGTCGGCGAGCAAATGCCCGCCTGAGCCTCTGCCGGGCGGGGTCTTCCCTGCCCGGCACCGCGGCGCCCGGCATCCGGGACGCACAGCTCGAGGCTGGGCTTTTCGTGCCCGGCCTCTTTAGTTGCGGAAAACCACGCAGCTGCCCCCGGCGCCGCGCAGCCGGCCGCACAGGGCATCGGCCTCGCCACGCGAATCGGCGCCGATCCGCACGGCATAGATGCGGCCGCGGCTGGCACGGTCGCGCACGACGATCGGCGCCTTGCTCCCGAGAATGCCGGAAAACCGGGCCTGCACGCGCCGGAAGGATTGCAGCGCCACTGTCTGGCGCGGGCTGCCCGCAACCTGGACGCCCCAGGGCTGCATGGGCGCGCTCTCGACGGCCGGGGCGCGCGTCCGCACCATCGGCATCGCCTGGCAGGACTCGTCAAAGCTCTTCGCCGCATCGAGCGGCGCCGCCTCGATTTCGCGGCCGGGTTCGAGGAACCAGTCTGCCGAGCGGGCGGTGATCGACAGGACATAGTTTTCGGTCTCGTAGGGCAACGAGCCGCCCGTGACGCGCCAGCGCTTCACCCGGTTGATGCCGCCATTATAGGCGGCCGCCGCCAGGCCCCAATTGCCGAGATCGGCCTTGAGATCGCGCAGATAGAGCGCCGAATGACGGATCGCCTCGCTAATGTCGTAGGGATCGTCGAGGCCGCGCTCGCGCGCGGTGCCCGGCATGAACTGCGCGATGCCGCGGGCGCCGACGGGCGACAGCGCCTCGCCGTCGAAACGGCTTTCCTTCCAGATCAACCGGGCGAAGAAATCGGGCGACATCTCGGTCGCGGCGGCATTGGTCGCGATGAGGTCGCAGATGAGGGCCGTGCCGGTCTTGCCGACGGGCGGGGCGGGAGGGCCGATACCGGGCGGGGCGTTCGCCCTGGCCTTCGCCGTCGTGGCGGCCGCCGTCAGGGCGTCGGCAGCCAGCCCCCCCGTCTCCGCCGCAGGCGCGTCGCCGAGCGGCACTTCGGCCGCCGCCGTCCAGACGGCGGTGAGGCTGGCCAGCAGCGAAAGGAGAGCGCCGCGCCGGACAGCCATCGCGCTATTCGGCAGCCGGCTCGACCGCGACCGTCGCCACGCCAAACCGCCGATCAATATAGTCGGCGACCATCACCTTGAAGTCCTCGGCGATGTTCGGCCCGCGCAGGGTGGCGACCTTCTTGCCGTCGACGAAGATCGGTGCCGACGGCGTCTCGCCGGTGCCGGGCAGCGAGATGCCGATATCGGCATGCTTGGATTCGCCGGGACCGTTGACGATGCAGCCCATGACCGCGACCTTCAGCCCCTCGACGCCCGGATATTTTTCGCGCCAGAGTGGCATGGAAGTCCGGAGGTCGGACTGGATCTGTTCGGCGAGTTCCTGGAATACGGTCGAGGTCGTGCGGCCGCAGCCCGGGCAGGCCGCGACGATGGGCACGAACTGGCGGAACCCCATGGTCTGCAGGATCTCCTGTGCCACCTGCACTTCACGCGTGCGGTCGCCATTCGGTTCAGGCGTCAGCGACACGCGGATGGTGTCGCCGATGCCTTCCTGCAGGAGGATACCGAGAGCGGCCGACGAGGCGACGATGCCCTTGGAGCCCATGCCGGCCTCGGTCAGGCCGAGATGCAGCGCATGGTCGGTGCGGTTCGACAGGTCGCGGTAGACGGCGATGAGATCCTGGACGTTGGACACCTTGGCCGAGAGGATGATCTTGTCGCGCGAAAGGCCGGTCTCTTCGGCCAGTTGCGCCGAGAACAGCGCCGACTGGATGATCGCCTCGCGCATCACCGCCCGCGCCGAACGCGGCCGGGCGGAGAGGGAATTTTCGTCCATCAGCCGCGTCAGCAGCGCCTGGTCGAGCGAGCCCCAGTTCACGCCGATGCGCACCGGCTTGTTCCAGCGGATCGCCTGCTCGATGATCTGGACGAACTGCCGGTCCTTCTTTTCGCCGAAGCCGACATTGCCGGGATTGATCCGGTATTTCGCCAGCGCCTCGGCGCAGGCCGGGTGCTCGGCGAGCAGCGTGTGGCCGATATAGTGGAAGTCGCCGACCAGCGGCACGGTGATGCCGAGCCGGTCGAGGCGCTCGCGCACCTTGGGGACGGCGGCGGCCGATTCGTTGCGGTCGACGGTGATGCGGACGATTTCGGAGCCGGCCTTGGCGAGCGCCGCGACCTGCGCGACCGTCGCGTCGATGTCGGCGGTGTCGGTATTGGTCATCGACTGCACGACGACCGGCGCCGGGCCACCGACGAGAATGCCGCCGACATCGACGGCCACAGTCCGGCGCCGCGGCGTCGGGTCGGCATCGAGGGCGTCGATGAGGGGTTCGATGTTCATCTGAGACATCCACACGGCGGAGAAGGACAAAGGTCGAGGTGGCGCTTTCGGGACGGCTTGTCAAATGGCACCGCGACCATGTCGGCCCTGTGACGGAGCGGCCTGGCGCAAGAAGTGCGCCGGAAAAATTGTGCGCGCCCGGCCAACAATCGCCGTGCGGGAAGGGAACTCACAGTCTCCTCGCGGGTTTGTGACGCACGACCCATCCAGAAGTCAGGACATTCCTATGACGCTCGGCACCATCCTTATCATCATCCTCGTCCTCGTCCTGATCGGCGCCGTTCCCTCCTGGGGCCATTCGCGCAACTGGGGCTACGGCCCGAGCGGCATTCTCGGCGTCATCCTCGTGGTGGTGCTGATCCTCGTCCTGCTCGGCCGAATCTAGCCCCTCCCGACCTCCATCATCTGCTGTCAGCGCCGGCCCGAAAGGGCCGGCGTCGTCGTTTACGGGGCTCAGTCCAAGCGGCGATCGGCGCCGCGGACGAGACCTGCGGCGAGGAAGGTGACGACGAGCAGCAGCGCCAGCGAGAGGAAGATGACGCGAAAGCCAGAATGCTCGGCGACGAAGCCGATCACCGAGGGCGCGAGAAGAATGCCGCTGTAGCCGAGCGCCGAGACGATCGACAGGCCGGTTCCCGGCCTGAGACCTTCGACATTGCCGGCGGCCGAAAAGGCGATCGGCACCATGTTGGACAGGCCGACGCCCATCAGGGCGAAGCCGAGAAGCGTGACCGGCAGCGTGTCGGCGAGGCCGACAGCCAGCAGCCCCGCCGCGGCCAGGGCGCTGCAGACCCGCGCCGTCTGGACCGCCCCGAAGCGATCGCGGATGCCGTCGCCGGCAAAGCGGAAACAGGCCATGGTGAGCGAGAAGGCGGCGAAGGCGAGGCCCGAGGCGGCGTCGCCGGCGTCGAGTTCCTGGCGCAGATAGACCGCGCTCCAGTCGATCGCCGCGCCTTCCGGGATCATCGCGAACAGCGCGAACAGCCCGACCGCGATCGCCTTGAGCACGCCGGCACGGCTGGTCCCCGCCGCCCCCGGTACCGCGTCCGCGCCAGGGGCTGTCGACTCCGCCTTCGCCACCCCATCGGCGAGCGCGCCCCGAGCCACCACGAGCCACAGCGCCAGGATCACGACGGCGACGATCAGCGAATGGCCGAGCGCCCCGAAGGCGGCGATGATGAAGCCACCGAGGCCGGCGCCGAGAAGCCCCCCGACGCTCCAGAAGCCGTGGCAGGATGACATGATCGCCCGCGGCCGCCGGCGCTCGACCGCCACGGCGTTGGCGTTCATGGCGACGTCCATGCCGCCGGTGGCCATCCCCATCAAAGCGACGGCGAGACCGGCGGTGACGAGACCCGGCGCCAGCACGGCCAGAGGCAGCGCCGGCACCATCAGGAGATGCAGAACCAGCATCGGCAGGCGCGAGCCGAGCGCCCCGATCAGCCGGCCGACAACGGGCATCGCAGCCACGGCGCCGAGGCCGAAGACGAGGATCATGATACCGAGCGTCGCCTTGGAGATGTCCAGGCGCGCCGCAAACAGCGGGATCTCCGGCGCCCAGCTGCCGATCAGGAAGCCGTTGGCCAGAAACGCCGCGGAGACGGCGATGCGGTGCATTGGCAGGGCCGCCGAGGGCGACAGGGGCACATCCTCCGCAAGCGCCATGCCGCTCACTCCTTCCATCTTCGCCATGTCAGTCTTTCCCGCCCGCGGGCTTCTGGCGCCGTGCATCATCCGGTGCGGCGCGCACGAGGCTGACGCCCCGCGCCGCCATCGCTTCCATGGCGGCGGGATCGCAGTCGGCCTCGACGAACAGCAGGGAGATCTTCTCGGTCGCGATGACCGCATAGGGCGCGGCCGTGCCGATCTTGTCGTTCGTCGCGGCGACGAAGATGCGGCGGCTGCGCGACGCCAGCGCCGCCTTCAGCTCGCATTCCTCGAAGACATTTCCGGTCACCCCTTCGCCGACATCAATTCCGCAGGCGCCGAGGATCAGCACATCCGGCCGGAACCGTTCCGCATCGGCCAGCGCCTTGGGACCGAAGCAGGCGCCCGTTCCCGCATCGATCCGTCCGCCGATGAGGATGGTCTCGATGCCGCCGCGCTCCAGAAGAGCGCAGGCGATCAAGGGGGCGTTCGTCACGACGGTCAGCCCGGCATCCACCGCCAGCGCCTCGGCGACGGCGAGATTGGTCGAGCCGGCATCGATGAACAGCAGCGATCCCGGCGCGATCTCGGCCGCGATGGCCCGGGCGAGCGCGGCTTTGCGCGCCGGCGCGAGGTGGCGGCGCTCGGACAGCGAGCCGTCCGACGGCGCAACCGGAACGGCGCCGCCATAGACCCGGCGGCAGAGGCCCGCCTGGGCGAGATCGCGCAGGTCGCGGCGCACCGTGTCCTCGGAGACGTTGAAGCGCTTGGCGAGCGGCGCCGCGAGAACACGCCCCTCTTCGGCTAGGAGTGTCCGGATCTGCGTCTGTCTCTCGGTCGTCAGAAGATGGGATTCCATGCGCGCCAATCATGCTCAATCGTGCATAACCATGCATAAATCGGCATAAGCAGTCAAGTCAAATGGATCTTCGGCCGTCGTCAGCGCGGCGCGAACCCAATGCGGAGCCGAGAGAGTCAGCCAAACGCCGCCCGATGAGGGGCGGCGCCGGCATAACGGAAGCGAGGATGCGGAAGCTAGGCCACCGCGAAAGCGACCAGAAGATCCTTGGCGTCGATCTGGTCGCCGACCTTCACGTGCACGGCAGCGATGGTGCCGTCGCGCTCGGCGTGCAGCGCCGTCTCCATCTTCATCGCCTCGATCGACAGGAGCACGTCGCCGGCCCGCACGCTCTGGCCGGCAGCCACCGCCAGCGTCGAGACGACGCCCGGCATCGGCGCGCCGACATGGGCGGCATTGCCCGGATCCGCCTTCGGCTTGACGACGGCCGAGCCGGTGCGGTTGCGGTCGGGCACCTTCACCCGCCGCGGCTGGCCGTTCAGCTCGAAGAAGACGGTGCGCATGCCCTTCTCGTCGGTCTCGCCGAAGCCGAGGCAGCGGACCACCAGCGTCTTGCCGCGCTCGAGGTCGATCAGGACCTCCTCCTCCTGCGCGATGCCGTAGAAATAGCTCGGCGTCGGCAGGCCGCTGACCGGACCGTAGAGGTCCTGCGCTGCGTGGAAGTCGGTGAAGACCTTGGGATACATGAGGTAGGAGGCGAAGGCCTGGTCGGTGATCGCGGCGCCCAGCTTCTCCTCGATCTTCGCCCGCTCGGCCAAGAGGTCGGCATCGGGGATCAGCGAGCCCGGCCGCACCGTGATCGGCGCCTCGCCCTTCAGCACCTTCTTCTGAAGCGCCTGGGGCCAACCACCGGTCGGCTGGCCGAGATCGCCGCGCAGCATCGAAACGACGGAATCGGGGAAGGCGAGATCCTTGGCGGGATCCTCGACGTCGGCGACGGTGAGGTCCTGGCTCACCATCATCAGCGCCATGTCGCCGACGACCTTGGAGGACGGCGTCACCTTGACGATGTCGCCGAACATCTGGTTGACGTCGGCATAGGTCTGCGCGACCGCATGCCAGCGCGTGTCGAGACCGAGCGCCCGCGCCTGTTCCTTGAGGTTGGTGAACTGGCCGCCCGGCATTTCGTGCAGGTAGACCTCCGAGGCCGGCCCCTTCAGGTCGCTCTCGAAGGCGGCATACTGGTTGCGCACCGCCTCCCAGTAGAAGGAGATGCGGCGGATGGCGTCTGCCGAGAGGCCGGGATCGCGCTCGCTGCCGGCCAGGGCCTCGACGATCGAGCCGAGGCAGGGCTGCGAAGTATTGCCCGAGACCGCGTCCATCGCCGCGTCGACCGCGTCGACGCCCGCCTCCACCGCCGCGAGCACCGTCGCCGCGGCGATGCCCGAGGTGTCGTGGGTGTGGAAGTGGATGGGCAGGCCCACCTCCTCCTTCAGCGCCTTGAACAGCACTTTGGCCGCCGCCGGCTTGAGCAGGCCGGCCATGTCCTTCACGCCGAGGATATGCGCGCCGGCCGCCTCCATCTCCTTGGCGAGGCCGACATAGTATTTCAGGTCGTATTTCGGCCGGGCGGAGTTGAGGAGATCGGCGGTGTAGCAGATCGCCCCTTCGCACAATTTGCCGGACTCGCCGACCGCGTCGATCGAGACGCGCATGTTCTCGGTCCAGTTCAGGCAGTCGAACACCCGGAAGAGGTCCACCCCGCCCTTGGCCGCCTCGGCGACAAAGGTCTTCACGACGTTGTCGGGGTAGTTGGTGTAGCCGACGCCGTTGGAGCCGCGCAGCAGCATCTGCAGCAAGATGTTCGGCGCGCGCTCGCGGATCTGCGCCAGCCGCTCCCAGGGATCCTCGGTGAGGAAGCGCATGGCGACGTCGAAGGTCGCGCCGCCCCAGCATTCCAGCGACAGGAGCTGCGGCAGGGCCCGCGCATAGGCGTCGGCGATGGCGACGATGTCGTGCGTGCGCATGCGCGTGGCGAGCAGCGACTGGTGGCCGTCGCGCATGGTGGTGTCGGTGACGAGCACCTGTTTCTGCGCCAGCATCCAGTCGGCAAAGCCGCGCGGCCCCAGCGCGTCCAGCTTCTGCTTCGTGCCCTCGGCGATCGGCAGGTTGAAGACCGGCGCTGCCGGCGGGGCATTGTCGGGGTTCGGCTTCGGCCGCCCGCGCGTCTCGGGATGGCCGTTGACGGTGACGTCGGCGAGATAGGTGAGCAGCTTCGTCGCGCGGTCGCGGCGCTTCACCTGGCTGAACAGTTCCGGCGTCGTGTCGATGAAGCGGGTCGTGTAGCTGTTATCGCGAAATTGCGGATGCGTGATGATCGCTTCGAGAAAGGTGAGGTTCGTCGCGACGCCGCGGATGCGGAACTCGCGCAGCGCTCGGTCCATCCGCGCAATCACTTCTTCCGGGCTCGGCGCCCAGGCCGTCACCTTCTCCAGCAGCGGATCGTAGAAGCGCGTGATGACCGCGCCGGAATAGGCGGTGCCGCCGTCGAGGCGAATGCCGAAACCGGTCGCGCCACGATAGGCGGTGATGCGGCCATAGTCGGGGATGAAGGCCTGCTCGGGGTCCTCGGTGGTGATGCGGCACTGCAGGGCGTGGCCGTTGAGGCGGATGTCGGCCTGAACAGGCACGCCCGATTCCGGCGTGCCGATGGCGAAGCCGTCGAGGATGTGGATCTGCGCCTTGACGATGTCGATGCCGGTGACCTCCTCGGTCACGGTGTGCTCGACCTGGATGCGCGGATTGACCTCGATGAAGTAGAATTTGCCGGTGTCGGCATCCATCAGGAACTCGACCGTCCCGGCGCCGACATAGCCGGTCGCCTCGGCCAACTGCTTGGCGTAGCCGCAGAGTTCCGCCCGCTGGCCGTCGTCGAGATACGGCGCCGGGGCGCGCTCGACGACCTTCTGGTTGCGGCGCTGGATCGAGCAGTCGCGCTCGAACAGGTGGACGACATTGCCGTGGGTGTCGCCGAGGATCTGCACCTCAACATGCCGGGCCCGCTCGACCAGCTTCTCCAGATAGACCTCGTCCTTGCCGAAGGCCGCCATGGCCTCGCGCTTGCCCTCCGTCACCTCGCGCAGGAGATCGGATTCCTGGCGAATGGAGCGCATGCCACGTCCGCCGCCGCCCCAGGACGCCTTCAGCATGATGGGGTAGCCGACGCCGGCGGCGAGACGCTTGATCTCCTCGGCATCGTCCGGCAGCGGCCCCGTCGCCGGCACCACGGGCACGCCGACCTCGAGGGCGAGATTGCGCGCCGCGACCTTATTGCCGAGCCGGCGCATGGTGTCGGCGGTCGGGCCGATGAAGATGAGCCCCGCCTCGGTGCAGGCGTCGACGAATTCCGGGCTCTCGGAAAGCAGGCCGTAGCCGGGATGGATCGCGTCGGCGCCCGAGAGTTTGGCGACGCGGATGATCTCCTCGATCGACAGATAGGACTCGATCGGCCCGAGATCGCGCTTCAGATGCGGGCCGCGCCCGACCTGGTAGCTCTCGTCCGCCTTGAAGCGGTGCAGCGCCAGCTTGTCCTCCTCCGCCCAGATCGCCACGGTCTTCAGACCGAGCTCGTTGGCGGCGCGAAACACCCGGATGGCGATTTCCGAGCGGTTGGCGACGAGGATCTTGGCGATGGACAAATCAGGCACTCCCTACGAGACGCTTCCTTCTGAGGTGGGGAAGCTGACAGCCGAGAGTGCTTCGCTTCCCGCCATTTCGCAAGCGCGAAGAGCGCCGGTCGAGCGCCCGGCCGCGCAGGCCGTGCGCCGGGCGAGAAGAGGTCAGACGCGGTTGCGGTCGAGCGGCGTGCGGCGCGACCAGCCGCTCCGCTTCTCCTCGCGCAGGAAGGTGAACAGGCCGGACAGAGCGACCAGCGACATGCCGGCGATCCCGAACGCGTCCGGGAACTCGTCGAAGAACATCGCGCCGATGATCGTCGCCCAGATGATCTGGCTGTACTGCGTCGGGGCGACCCGGTTCGCCGGCGCCGCCCGCGTCGCATAAACCTGGATCAGGTGGCCGGCGCCGGCGCACAGGCCCGCAGCGACCACATAGGGGAGAATGTCGAGGGTCGGCATGACGAACTGCGGGATCATCAGGATGCCGTTGACGATGAAGGCGCTGATGACCACCGAGCCGATCAGCGTGATCCGCCGCTCGGTCGGCCCGAGCACGCGCAGCACGATGACGGTGATCGCACCGCAGAAGGCGCAACCGATCGCCGCCAGATGCCCCGGCAGGATTTCCCGGAAGCCCGGCCGCACCACCAGGAGAACGCCGATCAGCCCGGCGATCACCGCGCTCCAGCGCATCCAGCCGACCGGCTCCTTCAGGATCAGGGTCGACAGGATGGTGACAAAGACCGGCAAGAGAAAGATCAGCGCGTAGGCGTCGGCGAGCGGCAGCGAGGTGAAGGCGACGACGGCGAGGATGCCGCCGAGCGTGCCGCTGGTCATCCTGAGCAGGACGAGTTTCGGCCGGTGCGGGACCAGCACGGACCGCCAGCTATCCCCCCGCTCCTTGGTCAGGAGCGCCGGGAGGATGGCGAAGACGGAAGTGAAGAAGCCGATCTCGAAGACCGGAATATGCCCGCCGAGATACTTGATCAGGGCATCGCTGCACGCATAGACGAAATAGCTGAGAAAGCCGAGGAGAATGCCGGTCTGCATGGAAAGCCGATCGAATCGGAGCGCACGTCACGGCGTTCAGCCCTACGCATTTCTTCGGGCTCGTGCCAATGATTGCTGAGACTGATCGTCTGATCGTCGACGCTCCGGCCAGTCGATGGCATCACGCACCAGGCCTTGATCCCTGCTTTCCCCGGAGCGCGCGCTCGGCTGCGCCCTCGGACCGCCCCTGACATCCCCAATGGAAAACCGGAAAACAGCCAGGCAGGCTGGCTGAGTCCCGAACCGATGCCGGATTAAGGACCGGCGCGCTCCGCGGGCGGCCGCGAAGCGCGATGGTCTTCCCAGCAGGAGATATCAGAAGCGGACGACCAGGCCGACATTGGCCCCATAGCTCCACATGTCGTCGGAGGCGAGGCTCGACGTGGCGCTGCCGGAGGTACCGGCGAGGCTGGCTGCAGCCTGGCTGTAGGTCAGGCCTTCGAAGGACGGACGCGAGAGTGTCGGCACGTCGGCGAGATATTCAGCCTGGACGCCGAGGGTCAGAGCGGCGCGGCCCTCGACGACGGTGATGCCGGCTTTCGCCCGCCCGAAATAGGTCGTTTCGCTCTCGGACTGGGAGGCGCCGGAGACGCTGCCGCTGTCCAGCACGTTGGCGATGATGGCCCGGCCTTCGCCGTCATACTTGGCCCGATAGCTCGCGACACCGAAGTCGCCGCCGAAATTCAGAAAGACGCGGTTTGCGACCGGCCCCGAAAAGGTCATTCCGACGAGGCCGCCATAGTAGTCGGCGGTCAGATCCTCGATCTGCGACACGCTGACATCGGGGAACCGCCCGACCGCGGCGGATCCGGGGGTGATAGCGAGCGTCGTGGTGGTCTCGATGTCGCGCTCGATCCGCCGATAGCTCGGGCCGACCACCGGCGTGAAGGCCCAGCCGTCGCCCAGGCCGAAGGAGCGGCCAAAGCGCAGCTCCACGGTTCCCATGGTCACGTCTTCGCTTTGCTGCGTCACAAAATTCAGCCCATCGAGATTGCCGACGGCACCGAGCGCATACTGGCCTGAATCGGCAAGGGCCCCGAAGGCGATCGCGTCCGGGGTGGAGCCATTGGTGGCAACGCCGGTCAGCGCTCCCCCGTCCGCCGTGGGGGAGAAGGCCAGATTGGCGGTCGAGCCGCCGACCGGCGACGCGGTCTGCTGGTTGATGATCGCGGTGTTGCCGGTGGGATCCACGGCCAGGGCCTGCGCCTGGGCGGAGGAACCGCCGGGACCGGTGGCCGTCGTGAGCTCCAGCGAGCCCCGGGCTCGGCAACCGGTCAGATCGGTCTCGGCAATGCCGCCGCCACCGGCCAAATCGGCTTCGGCAACTCCGCCCGCACCGGTCAGATCGGCGCCTTCAACAGCGCCACCACCGGTCAGGTCGGCGTCGGCAACTCGTCCAGCACGGGCCAGCTCGGCATCGGCAACAGTTCCTCGACGACTCAGGGCGGCTTCGGCAACCGGTCGAGCACCAGCCAGGTCGGCGGCGGCAATTCGTCGTCGACGTCTCAGTTCAACTAACGCTGCGACCTGAAGAAACAAAGACGGAACTGGGCCACCTCACCGCGCGGTGGCCCAGCTGCGGGGCAGACAGATCCCCGAACAACAGGCACAATACGCCCGCAAGGTTTGGGTGGGCTTCGCGGCCGCAAATGCCAAGAAGCCGCGAGCCACCGCAGATCTTTCGTGATGCGGGGGCCTCTCGCCGCCGAAGCGGGCGACCGCCCGCGGGACGGGAGGAAGCCGATGCGACGGGTCCGCCGTTCGTTGCGGCGCATCACAAGACGTCAGTGGGGCGCCGTCTGTGCGACCGGCCTGGCTTTGCTCGTGGCGGCCGCCTGGATGGTGCGGGTCCCGCCGGGAGAGACGCCGCTCCTGCGCATCGCCGGCCCGAGCTTCATCTTCAACTACCGCGTGGCGGACGTCTATTACGGCTTCACCGCCGAGATCATGCGCCCGGTGCCGGTCTCCTCGACGCTGACGGCCGATTTCGAGGATCCGGCCGGCGGCCCTCCACACCGCGTGAGCGAGAAGATCTTTCCGCAATCGCGGCGCTATGCGCTGCGCTCCCCGCCGCTGCGGGGCGTCCGGAAGGGCGTGCCGTACCACGTCACCATCCGTCTCCTGAACCGCGGCGACGAGAAGGTGCTGTTCGAGACCCGCCTCGCCGCCCGGTCCAACTTGGACGACAGCATCGCGCCGTCCCAGCCCCTCACCGTCGGACCGGGTTACGAGAAGAACCCCTCGCCCGCTGCCGCTCCCCGAGGCGATCCCTGACGGGCGCTCAGTCGACGGCGAGCACCCGACCCTCGGCATGCGAGACGAAGCAGAGGTCGAGAAGTTTCTGCACCTTGGCGGCGCGGCGGAAATCCGGCTCCCCGTTGTCGCCGGACAGCAGCGCAATGACGAAGCGGTCGGCATTTTTGGGCGTCGGCGGGCAGGCGACGGGCTTCCAGGTCTGCGTCTCGATGTCGGGGCCGAGGCAGGCCTCCAGCCGCGAGGTTTCGTGGTCCGACCAGATCTTCAGCGCGCCCCTGTCGCCGTGGATCATCAGGTCGAGATCGTTGAGCTTGCCGGTGGCGAAACGCGTCATGTGGACGACGCCCAGCGCGCCGTTCGACATTTCCACCGTCATCGCCACGCTGTCGTTGACGTCGAGCGTATAGGCGCCGATCGCGCCGCCCTCGGCCTTGTCGAAGGTCTTCATCCGCGCGCCGAGGCCTGCGATGTCGAGGCCGGTAGCGAACATCAGGAAATCGAGGATGTGTATCCCGATGTCGCCGAGGACGCCCTTGGAGCCGTGCGCCGAGGACAGGCGCCAGAGCCAGCGCTCGTCGGTGCGCCAGTCGCCCCAGTGCGCGCCGGTCAGCCAGCTCTGCAGGTAGCTCGCCGAGACATGCCGGATCGTGCCGATTTCGCCGGCCTCGACCATGCGGCGCGCCATCTGCAGGGCATGGGCGTTGCGATAGGTGAGGTTGACCATGTTGACGAGCCCGGCCGCCTCGGCGGCTTTCGTCATCGCGCTGGCATCGTCGAAATTCAGGGCCAGCGGCTTTTCGCAGAACACGTGCTTGCCGGCGGCGATCAGCTTCAGCGTCGTCGCCATGTGCGCGCCATCTGGTGTCGCGTTCACCGCGGCATCGAAACCGTTCCAGCCGATCGCCTCGTCGAGGTCGGCAAAGGCGGCTGGGATTCGGTGCATCTCGGCGAAGGTACGGGCGCGCTCGGCGTTGATGTCGCAGGCCGCCACCAGCCGGCAGCCCGGAAGCACGGAAAAGCTCTCGGCATGGCGATGCGCGATCGCACCGGTGCCGAGGATGAGGATCCGCTTCTCGGTCACCGAAAGCCCTCTTCGCCCGGAGCATGCAGGCTACCGCCGCGCTGCTCCAGCGGCTCGCGCGCGGCCGTGATCGGCACGTTGGGAGCGGTCGAGACGTCGGTCCAGGGCTTGGCCGGGTTGTGAGCCCAGTGCACCGCATTCTGCAGCACGCGCTGGATTTTCGCGTCGTGATAGATCGGATAGGTTTCGTGGCCGGGCGCGAAATAGAAGAGGCGGCCGGCGCCGCGCTGGTAGGTGAGGCCCGAGCGAAAAACCTCGCCGCCCTGATACCAGGAGATGAACACGGTCTCGAGCGGCTCGGGCACCAGGAAGGGCTCGCCGTACATTTCCGAGTTCGGCAGTTCGATGCAGTCGCCGATGCCGGCGACGATCGGATGCGAGCGGTTGATCACCCAGAGCCGCTCGCGCTCGCCCGCCTCGCGCCAGCGCAACGCGCAGGGCGCGCCCATCAGCCGCTTGAAGATCTTCGAGAAATGCCCGGAGTGCAGGACGATCAGTCCCATCCCCTCGAACACCCGCTGCGCCACGCGCTCGACCACGGCGTCGTCGACCGCGGCGTGAGCCTTGTGGCCCCACCAGAGAAGCACGTCGGTCTCGGCCAGCCGCTCGACGCTCAACCCGTGCTCGGGCTCGTCCAGCGTCGCCGTTGCCGCCTCGATCGCCAGGTCCGCAGAAAGGGCCGCGGCGATCGTGCGGTGGATGCCGTCCGGGTAGATCGCCCGGACGGTGGCGTTGTCGCGCTCGTGCTGGAACTCGTTCCACACTGTCGCTCGGATCGGCATCGGGCTCTCCCGTGACTTCTCAGGATGCAGAGTTCACCCGGGCGGGCCGCAGACTGCCCGGCACAAAGCGGAGAGTCAGCGGGAGACCAGCAGCGCGAAGGGCAGGCCCTCCGGCAGCGCAGAAAGCGCGATGCTTTCACCCTCTGGCGTGCCGCCGGCGCCCAACACGCTGTCGAACGCCCGGCCGGCGAGACTGGCCGGCAGAAGCACGCGCGTATCGCCCCAGAAGTCCGCCTTGGGCCTGAGGCTGCCGCCCTCCTCCAGCATGCTGAGGCAGAGGCGCGGCACGATGGTGATCGTCGCCGCCCGCCCTTCTTCGAGCCGGGCAAAGGCGACGACATTCTGCGCCCGCGAACCCTCGACCGTCAGCGGCAGATAGGCGCCCGTGGTGAACAGCGTCGGCGCGGTCTGCCGCAGGTGCAGCGCGGCGATGGTGAGCTTGGCCTTGACCATGCCGTCGCGCCAGTGGTCGAGGCTCGAATGGATCGCCTCGCCGTTTTCCAGCGCCGCCGCGAGCGCGGCGAAATCGACCCCGCGCCGGTTGTCCGGATCGACCAGGCTGAGATCGTAGAACTCGGTGCCCTGGTAGATGTCTGGCACGCCCGGCACGGTGAGCTTGATCAGCGCCTGGGACAGCGAGGTCAGGGCGCCCGCGGCGACGAAAGGCTGAACCGCGTCCCAGAACTCGTGCAAAAAATCGTCGGTGGCGGCGCGGTCCAGCGCCGCGGCGACGAAGTCCTCGATGCCCTTCTCATAGGCCTCGGCCGGCGAGGTCCAGCTGGTGTAGCGCTTGGCCTCGCGGACCGCCTTCTGCATGAAGGTCTGCAACCGGCCCGCGATGGCGAGCCGGGCCGCGTCGTCCTCGGGATCGAAGTCGGCGGGAAGAACACCAAGCAGCGCCTGGTAGAACATCCATTCGCTGGCCGCGTCCGGCGCCTCGATCGTCCCCTCGACGGGGATGCGATAGGCGCCCATCGCTTCAGCAAAGCTTTCGACCAGGGTCGACCAGCGCTTGGGCGCTTCGCTCAGCGTGTAGAGACGGGCGCGGGCATCCTCGCCGCGCTTAGTGTCGTGCGTCGAGGAGGCGAGCAGCCCCTCCGGCTGGTCCTCGCTGCGCAGCGCCATGGCGGCATGGAAGGCGCTGACATCGGTGCCGTAATGGTCCGGTTCGCCGCCGACCTCGTTCAGGGCGATCAGCCGGTTGTAGCGGAAGAACACCGTGTCCTCGACGGCCTTGGCCATGACGGCGCCGGTGGTCTGCTGGAAGCGCCGCGTGAAGTTCAGCGCGCCGGCGACGTCGCGTCCCTCGTCGAAATCGAGCGTCAGCAGCCGACCGATGAAGTCGATCGGCTCGTCGGCCTCGACCTCGCGCCGCGACTTGGCGAGAAGCACGGCCGCATCGATGATCGCTCGATCGGCCGCCGGCACGCCGTCGACGCCGACATAGGTGCGATAGACCGGCAGGGCCGCGGCGACCTCGATGATCGAGCGCGAGATGGTGTCCGGGCCGAGGTCGCGCGTGGCGAGGCCGCGGCTGGCGACGGCCAGTGCCTCGCCGGTGAGATAAGCGAGTTCGCCGGCGAGGTTGCGCGAGAAGATCGAGCGCTTCTGGCGCAGGATCATCTGCCGCAGATCCTCCTCCTCGCCGATGAACTGGGCGTAGGCCCGCGTCATCCCCTCCTCCTCGTCGGCGTCGACATAGAGGCCGGACAGAGCGGAGATGAATTCGTAGCCGGTGGTGCCCTCGATGTTCCAGGATTGGCGCAGCCGCTCTTCGCCGGTGAGGATCTTCTCGACGAAGATCACCGGGTCGCGGCGCACCGACTGGAAGGCTTGGCGCAGGTCGAGGAGATAGTTCTTCGGATCGGCGAGACCGTCGACATGGTCGATGCGGATGCCGTCGAGGCGACGCTCGCGGGCGAGGCGAATGACGGTGCGGTGCGAGTCGCGGAAGACGTGGCGCAGTTCCTGGCGCACGCCGATGAGGTCGGCGATCTCGAAGAAGCGGCGGTAGGTCAGTTTTTCGCGCGCCGTGCGCCACCAGGCGAGGCGCCAGACCTGCGCCTCGTGCAGCGCGTGCAGCGCCGCCTGGTCGGCGTTGATGCTCTGGATCGCCGCGTCGAGGGCGGCGGCAAAGCTCTCGTCGCCGAGATGCTCGTGCAGGCGCTCGGCCAGCTCCTCGCCCTCGATCGGCGTGGCGACCGAGAAGCGGCGCACCAGCCGGTCGCGCTCGGCATGGTCGAGGAAGCCGAAGACATGGCCGAGCGTGCGCGGATCGAGCGGCAGCTGGTAGCCGGCCGCGTCGAAGCGCAGGCGTGAACCCGCCATGTCGAGCACGACCTTGAGATCGCCGTCCATCGAGGCCTCGCCATAGGGCTTGGCCAGCACCGGCACGAGGATCTTCTCCGCGTCCCAGGCGATGTCAAAGGTGTTGGCGTAGCGGCTCTCGCGCCCCCAGGCGAGGACATCCTCCCACCAGGCGTTTTCCGGACTGACGCCCATGTGGTTCGGCACGAAGTCGAGGATCAGACCGACATCTTCATGCGCCAGGGCGTCGCTCATCGCCACGAAGCCGGCTTCCCCGCCGAGATTTTCCTCGAAGCGGTTGTAGTCGATCACGTCGTAGCCGTGCGTAGACTCCGGCGAGGCCGAAAAGATCGGCGAGGCGTAGAGGTGGCTGGCGCCCAGGGATTTCAGATAAGGCGCGAGGGCACGGGCCGTCTCGAAATCCGTCCCTTCGCGAAACTGCAGGCGGTAGGTCGCGATCAGCTGACGGCTCATGGAAGCTCCGGTCTCTCGTTGCGCATCGTCTCGGCCATCGACTGGAAGCCGGCATGCTCGGCCATGTCCTCGAGCTCGACTTCGAGGCGGATGCGCCAGTTGGGATATTGGTCCGTGGTGCCGGGCAGGTTGGGCTGCAGGGTCGCGCCGATCATGTCCTCGACCTGGACGGTGACGAGGAGGCTCGGCGCGCGGGCGATGAAGCGGTGAACGGCATCGACGAGGTCCTGCGTCAGCTCCAGCGGCAAGCCCTCCTCGCCGCTGGCGACGCGGTGATAGCGCTCCGGCAGGATGCCGGCCTCCTCCAGCGCGACGATCAGCATGCGACGGTCACGCCGACGCTCCTCGCGCATCTCCTTCGTCCGCTCCTCGCTCTGCGTTCCCGTTTCCAGCCGCAGCTCGATGTCGGACGAGAGCCACCACCCCTTCAGCGTCGGCAGGTCGTGCGTCGACACGCAGGCCAGCGACAATTCGGGATAGCTGGCGGTCGGCAGGAACTCGACGTCGCGCCGCTCGAAGTAGAGTACGCGGTAGGACAGGACCTGCGCCTGCGTCATCGTGGTGCGGAAGCCCGGCGGCACAGTGCCGAGATCCTCGCCGATAACGAGGCAGTCGTTGCGTTGCGACGCTTCGGCGATGGTGTCGATCATCCGGCCCAGGGGATAGCGGACATAGCCGCCGCCGGCCGACTTCTCGCCTTCGGCGATCCACCAGAGCCGGGCGAGGCCCATGGCATGGTCGATGCGCACGGCGCCGGCGTGCCGCGTCAGGGCATCGAAGGCGTCGCCGAGCGGGCGGAAGTCTCGTTCGGCCAGCGCCAGCGGCGACAGCGGCGCAAGGCCCCAGTCCTGGCCGGCCGAATTGAACATGTCCGGCGGCGAGCCGACGCGCGCCGCGCCGACCGTCAGCGCCGGATCGGCCCAGGTCTCGGCGCCGTCGGGCGCGACGCCCACGGCCAGATCGAGATACAGGCCGATGCGCATGCCGGCCGCCCGGGCACGCTTCTGCGCCTCGGCCAGTTGCTCTTCGGCCTCGTACTGCAGCCAGAGATGGAAGAGCACATCGTCCGGCGCCTCCGCCTCGAACGCCTTTACCGCCGGGTCCTGGCGGGTCTGGTATTCGGACGGCCAGGAATGCCAGCCGGCATGACGTCCGGCCGCGACCATGCGTGCCGAGATCGCCTCGAAAAGGGCGAAATCGCGCAGCGTCTCGCCGCCCCCGGCGCAGTAGGTCTCGAAAGCGGGATCGGCGCCGATCTCCTCCCGCCGCGCGGCGAAGATGTCGCGCAGCAGGCAGTTCTTCAGCCGGCCGACGGCGGGATAGTCGACGAGATCGCCCTGCAGCCCGTCGAAGGCTTCTGGGCTCTCGGCAAACAGCCGCTCGGTGGCCGCCGCCCCACCGGGGAGCCGGTCGATGGCGATGTAGAGCGGGTTGAGGAAGCGCCGCGTCGACGGCGAATAGGGGCTAAAGCGCCCGGTATCGGCCATGAACAGCGCGTGCAGCGGGTTGACGCCGACGAAAGCGGCGCCCGCCTCGCCGGCGATCTGGGCGAAATTGGCGAGATCCTCGAAATCGCCCATGCCGAGATTGCGGCGCGAGCGCAGCCCGTAGAGTTGACAGGCGACGCCCCAGACGCGGCCGTTCCGGATCTCTTCCGGCAGCGCGCATTTCAGCTGCGGCTGGTCGGCCGCCTCGTCGTAGCTGCCCGGCGCACCCGTTTCCGGATCGACGCCCAGCGCCTTCAGCAGCGAGATCTTGGCCTCGTCCGAAATGGTCTGACGTTCGCCCATCTCGGAGATGTAGCCGAGCTGGATGCCGTGGCTCTCAGCAAGTGTGTCCAGGCCTTCATGCATCGGGGGCGTTCCTGATCTGGAGCATTTTGGTCAAGCGGAAGACCACCGAGGGGCCCGACAGGCTGCCCGTGTGGATGTCCTCCTCGGCATGGCGCGGATGGGCGAAGAGCAGCTCGCCGCTCTCGCGGTCCGACAGCGTGTCGGGGAGCGTCCACGGCTCGTCGTCGAGATTGGCGAACAGGCGGAGGATCTGTCCGCTCTTCAGCACCCAGGAAACCACGAAGGCGCAGCCGTCTGAGACGGCATAGCTGCCGGAATGGGGCGGAATGTCCTCGAGGAGCGGCATGATCTTGTCGCGGCGCAGCTGCAGCAGCTTGCGCACCATGTACAGCCGCCGCCGGTTCGTCGGCTTGTCGACCATCGACCAGTCGATCGCGGAATGGCGGAAGGTCGCCTCGGAATTGGGATCGGGAATGAGCTTTCGGCTCTCCGCATCGTGGAAGGCGGCGAACTTCTTGAACTCGGCCCGCCGGCCCTCCCGCACGAGGTCGCCGAGATCGCCGTCGAAATCGGTGAAGAAGCAGAACGGGTTGGTGTCGCCGAACTCCTCGCCCATGAAGATCAGCGGGATCTGCGGCGAGAGGAGCAGGATCGCCTGCAGACATTCGATCACCCGGCGCGAGGCGAGGTCCGTCAGCCGGTCGCCGAAGGCGCGGTTGCCGATCTGGTCGTGATTCTGGATGAAGTTCACGAAGGCCGTTGGCGGCAGCCCGTCGGACCGCTCGCCGACTTCCTTGTCGCGGTGGCGGGAATGCTCACCCTGATAGACAAAACCCTCCGCCAGCGACCGCGCCATCTGCTTCACGCTGTTGCGGACATAGTCGGAGTAGTAGCCCTCCTCCTCATGCGTCGCGAGCACATGGGCGCAGTGGTGGAAGTCGTCGTTCCATTCGCCGCTAACGAGCAAGGGCTGGCCCTTGTCGTCGCGCTGGATGTGCCAGGCGATGTTGCGCGCGTCCTCGCTGGTCAGGTGCACGTGGCGACCGGTGATCTTTTCCCGCACCCGGGCCGCCAGTTCGCGCACCAGCGGCTCGTCGGTCATGTCCTCGATGGAGTCGATGGCGTCGAGCCTCAACCCGTCGATCCGGTATTCGTTCAGCCAGAACAGCGCGTTGTCGATCATGAAGTCGCGCACGGGCGCATTCTCGTAGGCGATCGCCGCGCCCCAGGCCGTGTGGATCTCGGGATGGAAGAACTCGGGCGCATAGAGGCCGATGTAGTTTCCGTCAGGTCCGAAATGATTGTAAACGACGTCGAGAAACACCATCAGCCCGCGCTCGTGCGCGGCGTCGACGAGCCGCTTCAGGCCCTCTTCCCCACCATAGACTTCATGCGGCGCATAGAGCAGCACGCCGTCATAGCCCCAGCCGCGCTGGCCGCCGAACTGCGCAACCGGCATCAGTTCGATGCAGGTGATGCCGGTCTCGACGAGATAGTCGAGCTTGCCGATCGCCGCGTCGAACGTGCCCTCGGGCGTGAAGGTGCCGACATGCATCTCGTAGAACACGGTCTCGTGCCAGGGCCGCCCCTTCCACGCCGCCGTCTTCCAGACATAGGCATGCGGATCGACCAGGCGCGACAGCGAATGCACGTCGCCGATCTGCGCCCGCGCCGCCGGATCGGGCACCACCGTGCCCCCGTTGACGCGAAAGCCGTAGCCGTCGCCGACCGCGACCGCGTCGGTCTCGATCGACCACCAGCCGCCCTCGTCGCGGTGCATGTCGTGAAAGCGGCGGTCCCCCGCCTTCTCGCCCGCTTTCTCGACGGCGAGCTCCAGCCGCTCGATCGCCGGCGCCCAAAGTCGGAAGATGGCACCGCTTGCCGTCAGGCGCGGTCCCCAGGATGTCTCCTGATCAAATGTCGTCCTTGTTTCCGGCATGCCGGATCGTCCTTCCTGCTTCAGGACCACTGCCACGCATGGCCGCGATCGAGGCTCGCCCGCACCTTAGGGTGCGCGGCAGCTGTCAATTCGGATCGACGGCGTAATGCACAGGAACTCGATCGGGCGTTGCCGCCCGTCCTGCCTGATACCCGTCCCGGATGGTTAACTGGAGGCGCGCAGCCGGGCTTCCACCCTGTGGCCGCACATTGCTGCATTGCGACCATAGCCCCCGCCCTGCCGCCAAGGCTCAGGCCGCACTACTGGTCGGCATGCCCAGGTCTGCCTGCTGAACCCCGACCCGGCCATGGACGAGCTCGTGGATGAAGCCGAGCTTGGCGATCACCGCGGGCGAGAGCACGAAGGGGTAGAGGTCCTGATGACCGAGGGACCGGTTGAACGAGTTCAGCGCCAGCGCCAGCGGCGTCCAGGCCCGGGCGATGTGCTCGATCGTCGTCGCCTCGTCGAAGATCTGAAAGTCGAGATCGACCGACAGGAGACCGGACCGATCGGCTTCCGGCTTCAGCATGATGCCCCAGTCGCCGCCCGTCTCCAGCGTGTCGACGATGTGGAAATAGTGTGCCCAGGTCTCTGCGAAGTCCTCCCAGGCGTGCGAGCCGGCATAGGCGGAAACGTAATGGTCCTGCCAGGAAGGTTTGGGGCCGTTGGCGTAATGGCGCTGCAGCGCCTGGCCGTAATCCTCGGCGTCATTGCCGAACACGGCCCGGCATTCGGCCAGAACCCCGCCGTCCCGTACGAGGCGATCCCAATACCAGTGGCCGACCTCATGCCGGAAATGCCCGAGCAGGGTGCGATAGGGCTCGCCCATGGCATGGCGCCGCTTTTCGCGCTCGGCATCGTCGGCTTCCGCCAGCGCGATGGTGATCAGCCCGTCTTCATGGCCGGTCATCACCGGTTTGCTGCGATCGGCGCCCGTCGTGCGAAACTCGAAGCCGAGACCTTCCGGATTCTCGGCGCGGGTCGCCAGCGGCAGGCCGAGCTGCAGGATCGTGTAGAACAGGCGACGCTTGGCCTGCTCCATCTTCTGCCACAGCGCGACATTGCCGGGGGCCTCGAGGTTGGGGATGACGAGATTGTGGCGGCAGGCGGTGCACAGCGAGCCGCCATCGTCGCCGGGCAGCAGCCAGTTGCAGACGCCATGGACATAGTTGCCGCAATACTTCCAGCGGCCGCCGCCGTGGGGGCCGACGGCCTGCCAGATTCCGTCGGCGCTTTCCAAAGCCAGCATCTGGCGGCACTGCGGCTCGAAGCCGAGCGCGTGGTTGCAGCGTTCGCAGACGACGTTCTCGAAAAAGACGACGTGGCCGCACGAGCTGCAGCAGAATAACTTCATATCGCGGTTCCTCTGAGCTGTCCCGGGCCACCGCCGTCGCCTTTGGGCGCTCCGTGCGGGGCGTGGGATGTCTCGGTCAAGGAATGACCAGCTTCCGCCGCGGTTCCGCTCCCTGCCCTGCCAGGCGCGGCTAATTTTTGCAGCTGCGAAGCGATCGGCACGATCCAAAGCTTGCGGGGGGCGGACGAACGACTATGGTCGGGCCGAAGAAATTTTCATGACGAAGGGCCAGACCGCAGCCGATGTCGATCCTCGCAGCCCTCCATCACGTCACCCACTATCGCTACGATCGCCCAGTGGGCCTTGCGCCACAGGTGATCCGCCTCCGTCCCGCGCCGCATTCGCGCACCCGCGTGCCGTCCTATTCGCTAAAGGTGACGCCCGAGAACCACTTCATCAACTGGCAGCAGGACCCGTTCGGCAACTATCTCGCCCGCTTCGTCTTCCCGGAGAAGACCACCGAGTTCAAGATCGAGGTCGACCTTGTCGCCGACATGACGGTCTACAATCCCTTTGACTTTTTCGTCGAAGAATATGCCCAGGCCTGGCCCTTCGCCTACGAGGCCGACCTCAAGACGGACCTGACCGCCTATCTCGGCGCGGAAGCCGCCGGCCCGCTGCTGCAGGATTTTCTCCGGGATCTCGACCGCAGCCAGACCCACACCGTCGACTTTCTCGTCGGCCTGAACCGGCTGCTGTCGCAGAAGATAGCCTATCTCATCCGCATGGAGCCGGGCGTGCAGACGCCGGAGGAATCGCTGTCGCGCGCCTCGGGCTCCTGCCGCGACACCTCCTGGCTGCTCGTCCAGATCATGCGGCACTTAGGTTTCGCCGCGCGCTTCGTCTCGGGCTACCTGATCCAGCTGAAGCCCGACCTCGTCTCGCTCGACGGCCCGGCCGGCACCGACCACGATTTTACCGACCTGCACGCCTGGGCCGAGGTCTATCTGCCCGGCGCGGGCTGGATCGGCCTCGATCCGACCTCGGGCCTGATGACCGGCGAGAGCCACGTGCCGCTTGCCGCCACCCCGCACTACCGCTCGGCCGCGCCGATCTCGGGCGCTGCCGACTATGCCGAGGTCGACTTCGCCTTCGAGATGACGGTCGAGCGCATCGCCGAGCGGCCGCGCGTCTCCGCGCCCTTCTCCGACGAGAGCTGGCGGGCGCTCGACGCGCTCGGCGAGACGGTCGATGCCGCGCTGAATGAAGGCGACGTGCGCCTCACCATGGGCGGCGAGCCGACCTTCGTGTCGATCGACGATTTCCAGTCCGAGGAGTGGAACATCGCCGCCGTGGGGCCGCAGAAGCGGGCGCTGGCTGACGACCTGATCCGGCGCCTGCGCGACCGCTTCGCGCCCGGCGGGTTCCTGCATTACGGCCAGGGCAAGTGGTATCCCGGCGAAACCCTGCCGCGCTGGACCTTCTCGCTCTACTGGCGCAAGGACGGCCAGCCGATCTGGAAGAATTCCGACCTCATTGCCCGCGAGACGGTGGCCAAGCCCGTGACGCTCGCCGATGCCGAGACGTTGACGCGGGAAGTTGCGATCGAGCTCGGCGTCGATCCGCAGAATGCCGCCCCGGCCTTCGAGGACCCGTCCTACTGGCTAGCGCGCGAGGCAAAGCTTCCCGAGAATGTCGAGCCGACCGACCCGAAGCTCGATGATGCCGAGGAGCGCGCGCGTCTCGCCCGCGTCTTCGACCGTGGCCTCTCGAAGGCCTCCGGCTACGTGCTGCCCGTCCAGGCCTGGCAGTCCCGGGCGAGCGCCAGCGGCATGACGCGCGGCGTGCGCTGGATGTCGGAACGCTGGACGACGCGGCGCGGCCAGCTCTTCCTGATGCCGGGCGATTCCCCGGTCGGCTACCGCCTGCCGCTCGGCGCTCTGCCCTACGTGCCGCCGGCGCAGTTCCCCTACATCCATCCGGCCGACCCGACCGAGGAGCGCGGCCCGCTCGCGGCGGCCGAGGAGACCGGCCCCGGCCGCGACCAGCAGCGGATCGAGGCGCAGAATCCCGAAACCTGGATGGCGCCCGAGCAGAAGCACGAGGAGATTTTTGGCGCGGTGCGCACCGCCGTCTCGATCGAGCCGCGCGACGGCAAGCTCTGCATCTTCATGCCGCCGACGGAATCGATGGAGGCCTATCTCGATCTCCTCGCGGCCATCGAGACGGTGGCCGAGCGCCACCAGATGCCGCTGGTGATCGAGGGCTACCAGCCGCCGCACGATCCGCGTGTCAACGTCATCCGCGTCGCGCCCGATCCCGGCGTCATCGAGGTCAACGTGCACCCGGCGGCGTCGTGGAAGGAATGCGTGGCGATCACCCGCACCGTCTACGAGGAGGCGCGGCAGTCGCGGCTCGGCACCGACAAGTTCATGATCGACGGCAAGCATGCCGGCACCGGCGGCGGCAACCATGTCGTCGTCGGCGGCGCGACGCCGGGCGACTCGCCCTTCCTGCGCCGGCCGGACCTGCTCAAGTCGCTGGTACTCTACTGGCAGCGCCATCCCGCGCTGTCCTATCTCTTCTCCGGCATGTTCGTCGGGCCGACCAGCCAGGCGCCGCGTGTCGACGAGGCGCGGCACGACGCGCTGTACGAACTCGAGATCGCCATGGCGCAGGTGCCGCTGCCCGGCGAGGGTCCCGCGCCCCTGCCCTGGTTGACCGACCGGCTGTTCCGCAATCTCCTCGTCGACGTCACCGGCAACACCCACCGCGCCGAGATCTGCATCGACAAGATGTATTCGCCGGACGGGCCGACCGGCCGCCTCGGCCTCGTCGAGTTCCGCGGCTTCGAGATGCCGCCGGATGCGCGCATGAGCCTCGCCCAGCAGCTGCTGGTGCGGGCGCTGATCGCGAAATTCTGGAAGGAGCCGGAGACTGGGCGCTTTGCGCGCTGGGGCACGAACCTGCATGACCGCTTCATGCTGCCGGCCTTCCTGTGGCAGGATTTCCTCGGCGTTCTCGCCGATCTCCGTCGCGCCGGCTTCGACTTGAGGCCGGAATGGTTCGAGGCGCAGGCCGAGTTCCGCTTCCCCTTCTGTGGCCGGATCGAGCGCGAGGGGATCGCGTTGGAACTGCGGCAGGCGCTGGAGCCCTGGCACGTGATGGGCGAGACCGGGGCCATCGGCGGCACCGTGCGCTTCGTCGATTCATCGGTCGAGCGGCTGCAGGTGAAGCTGTCGAACTACGACGTGTCGCGCCACATCGTCACCTGCAACGGCCGCGCGGTTCCGTTGACCCCGGTCGGCGAGGCCGGCGACGCGGTGGCGGGCGTGCGCTTCAAGGCGTGGCAGCCGGCCTCGGGCCTGCATCCGACGATCCCGGTGCATGCGCCGCTGACCTTCGACATCTACGACCGCTGGTCGCAGCGCTCGCTCGGCGGCTGCGTCTACCATGTCGCTCATCCCGGCGGGCGCAACTACGAGACGTTCCCGGTCAACGCCAACGAGGCAGAGGCGCGCCGGCTCGCGCGCTTCGAGGAGATCGGCCATACGCCGGGGGACTACGCGCCGGTGCGGGAACTGCCCGACCCGTCCTTCCCGACGACGCTCGACCTTCGCCGGCCGGCCGGCCTTGCCGTCTGATCGGGAAGGCCGGACGGCGATGACCCTCCCATCGGACCTGACACGAAAGCCGCCAGACCTGGCGGCTTTCCTCTCCGCCTATCGCCCCGAGGCCGGCAGCCATGACGAGATGCTGGCGCCGGACGGCAGCGTGCGGCCGCACTACCGGCCGCTCGTCGACGCGCTGGCCGCGATGGATCCGGCTGATCGCGCCGGCCGCTTCGGCAGCGCCCAGCAATATCTGCGCGAGGCCGGTGTTTTCTACCAGGTCTATGGCGGCACCGACCGGGCCGGCGAGCAGCGCGGCTGGCCGCTGACCTTTCCGCCCGTCATCATGGCAGCCGGCGAATGGGCCGAGCTCGAACGGGGCCTCGTCCAGCGCGCCGGCTTCCTCGAAAAGCTCGTCGGCGATCTCTACGGCGCCCGCCGGGTCGTCTCTGACGGCACCCTGCCCGGCGCGATCCTCGGGCAGAACCCGGAGTTCCTGCGGCCCCTGGCCGATCAGGGCCTTTCGGGCGAGCCGCTGATCCGCTTCATCGCCATCGACCTCGGACGCGGGCCGCAGGGGCGCTGGTGGGTGCTCGGCGACCGGACGCAGGCGCCGTCGGGCGCGGGTTTCGCGCTGGAGAACCGCGTGGCCACCGCCCGCGCCTTTCCCGAGCTGAACGCCGAGCTGAAGGTCCAGCGACTCGCCGGCTTCTTCCAGCGCTTCCGCGAGTCGCTGTTTGCGCTGAACGGCAACGCCGGCGACCGGATCGGCGTGCTGACGCCCGGGCCGGCCAACGAGACCTATTTCGAGCACGCCTATCTCGCCCGCTATCTCGGCTTCCTGCTGCTCGAGGGCGGCGATCTCGTCGTCCACGGCAACACCGTGAATGTCCGCACGGTCGACGGCGTGCAGCCGCTGTCGGTTCTGTGGCGGCGCATGGATGCGGACTTCGCCGATCCGCTCGAACTCTTCCAGCGCTCGCGCATCGGCACGCCGGGCCTGGTGCGGGCGATCCGCGCCGGGCGGATCAACATGGTCAATGCGCTGGGCTCGGGCATCCTCGAGACGCGCGCGCTGCTGGCCTTCCAGCCGGCCCTGGCGCGGGCGCTGATCGGCGAGGAGCTATTGCTGCCGACCATCGCCACCTGGTGGTGCGGGCAGGCATCGGAGCGCGGTTACGTCACCGCCAACCGCGACCGCCTGTCGCTCGCCTCGGCCTTCCCGGCGGCATCGGGCTCGGCGGTCTCCCCGCGGCCGCTGGATCTCGGCCTCAGCCGCGACGCGCCCGAGCGCTTTCTGGCGGAGCTCGAGGCCGGTGGCGGCGGCCTGGTCGGGCAGGAACTCGTCACCCTGTCCACCGCGCCCGTCTTCATCGACGACCGGCTGGAGGCGCGGCCGGTGACGGTGCGCGTCTTCCTCGCCCGCGACGAGACGGGCTGGCACGTCATGCCCGGGGGCTTTGCCCGGATCTCGGACGCCGTCGACGCCAAGGCCGTCTCGATGCAGGCCGGGGGCCGCTCGGCCGATGTCTGGGTGGCGTCCGAACATGAGGTCGCGCCGATCACGCTGATCGGCCCACGCCCCTCGCAATTCCTGCGGCGCCTGCCGGCCGGCCTTCCCGCTCGCGCCGCCGACAATCTCTTCTGGCTCGGCCGGTATACCGAGCGGGCGGAAGTGGCGACGCGCCTTCTGCGCCTCTATGCCGCCCGCCAGAGTGAGGGGGCGCGCCAGGACGTTCTGGAGCAGCGCGTCGCGAGGCTCTTGCGCGGGCTCGGCATCGAGGTTGGCGCCGCCCATCCCGCGGCCGGGCTGCTGCAGCTCGTGCGCTCGGCCTTCGACATCGCCTCGCGCATCCGCGACCGCTTCTCGCCCGACGGCTGGCGGACGCTGAGCGAGATCGTCGCCATGCTGGAAAGCCGCGAGGCGCATCACGAGGATGCCGACATCATCGCCCTGACCAGCGACGTGCTGACCCGGCTGTCGGGCTTCACCGGCCTCGTGCGCGAGAACATGTACCAGTTCGTCGGCTGGCGCTTCCTCACCTGCGGCCGGCGCATCGAGCGCGGCCTGATGACGGCCTCGATCACCGCCGCGATCACCGCCGAGGAAACGCCGGAAGGCGCCTTCGACGCTTTGCTCGAATTCACCGACAGCCGCGTCACCTACCGCCGCCGCTACCCCGTAGCGCTGTCGCGCGAGACCGTGCTCGACCTCGCCGTCCTCGATCCCCTGAACCCGCGTTCGGTCGCCTATCAGGTGACGGCTTTGAAGGGGGCGATCGACGCGCTTCCCGGCATGGTCGCCGGCGAATCGCTCGACGAGATGTCACGGCGCATTTCGCGTCTGCAGGTCAGGCTGGCCACCGGCAGTGCCGCCGAGGTCACAACCGCCTTCCTCGAGCGGATCGCCAAGGATTTCGGCGATCTCTCCGAGCTTCTCGGCCAGCGCTATTTCGCCGCGCGACCGGACGAGACCGCCGAGTGGTTCGATCACGAATGATCTACGACATCACGCTCAAGATCTCCTACCACTACCCCCAGGCGGTGAAGGATGCCCGCCACATCCTGCGCATCCGGCCGCGCGAGGACGCCGAGCAGAAGGTCACGGCGCAATCGGTGAAGGTTCTTCCGACCCCCGACGAGGCGGCGGTCGACCGCGACTTCTTCGGCAACGGCATCGACCATATCCGCCTGCACCGGCCGCATGAGCAGCTGATGGTCGAAATGCGCGCGCGGGTGGCGGTCGCCAGCCGCCGCACCGAAGGCACCGACGGCCGGACCCTGGCGGATATCCGGGTGGCGGCGCTGAACAGCCGGGCGGCCGATGCCGAGGCGCCGGCCCACTTTCTCGGAGCCAGTCGCCTGGTGCCCCCCCTGCTTCCGGCAAGCGACTATCTCAAGTGCCACGCGCGCAGCGCCTCGACCGGCGGCGAGGCGGTCCTCGCCATGACGCAGCAGATCCATGCGGACTTCGCCTACACGCCCGGGGCGACGCGGATCGACACCCCGGTCGAGGAGGTCTTCGGGTCGCGCAAGGGCGTCTGCCAGGATTTCGCCCATCTGATGATCGCCGGCCTGCGCGCCGGCGGCATTCCCGCGGCCTATGTCAGCGGCTTTCTGCGCACCGATCCGCCGCCCGGACGGCCGCGATTGGAAGGACGCGATGCCATGCATGCCTGGGTGAAGGTCTGGCTCGGCCCGGTGACCGGCTGGGTCGGCTTCGATCCGACGAACGGCATTGTGGCCAGCGCCGACCATATCGAGGTCGCCATCGGCCGCGACTACGCCGATGTCGCCCCGGTCAGCGGCGTGCTCGTCACCTCCGGCTCGCAGCGCATGCGACATGCCGTCGATGTCATCCCGCTCGACGAGCGCGAGGCAGGCGAGTAAAGACACTACGGGCCACAATAACGAAAAAGTGACTGAACGCCGGTGCCTGTGCCGTTCGCTTTGGAGAGACTCGCGGAATGATCCACGTCCCCACTGCGTTCTTCATCTTTGGGGCCGTGGCTTTCTTGTTCGCGATCAAGATGGCTGCCGACGGCATCGGGCGGGGCGAGGCGTCGAAGGTGCTGATATGGTGGTGCGTCACCTTCCTGTGCCTGGCCGGCGCCAGCCTGATCATGGCCCTCCGGCCGTTCGATCCCGTCGGGGGACGCAGTGGCCTGCCGAGCCTGTTGCTTCTCGCGGGCTTCGGGCTCGCCTGGCGCGGTGTCAGCACCTTTGCCGGCACGAGAGCCCCCTGGGGTCTCGTCGTCCTCGGCCCTCTGATCTGGCTCGCCGCCTGGAGTCAGGGCGTCTTCGCCGACGACGGGCACCGGCTGATCCTCGTGTCGATCGTGGTGATCTTCTACATGACCGCCTCTGGCTGGACGCTCATCACGCGGGGCGGCGGACTGTGATCCGCGCGTCAGGCGGGGATGGTCTGCTTCTTTCACGCCGGGGTCCAGGTTTTGCGGATCATCACGGTGCTCTGGCTGGTATCGCCGACCGAGCCGATCAACATGGCGGGGTTTCCGGCCATCCTGTTCGTCTTCGAAGCGGTGCTGATGCTGGTCGCGCTCGGCTACCTCTTCCTGACGCTTTCGCGCGAACGCGGCGAGCAGATGCTCCTGGCCGCCGCGCAGACCGACTTCCTGACCGGCGTCTCCAACCGCCGCGGTTTCAGCAGCGAAGCCGAGCGCCTGCTGGCGGCCGCCGATTTTCCCGCCCGTGAGGACGTGCTGCTTTTGTGCGACCTCGATCACTTCAAGGCGGTCAACGACGCCTATGGCCACGCTTTCGGCGACGAAGTCCTCACGCTGTTCTGCCGGGTGGCCGAACGTCATATAACGAAGAGCGACCTCCTTGGCCGCTTGGGCGGCGAGGAGTTCGCCATCTTGATGCGCGGCAACGATCGGCTGACCGCGGCGCGGCGGGCGGACGCGCTCCGGGCCGAATTCGAGATCGCGGCCCTCGGCATGCCCTCGAAGCCCCAGGGCATCACCGTCAGCATCGGGCTGTCGAGCACCGAACTCGGCCGCGACCTCGCCGATCTCCTCCGGCGCGCCGACAACGCGCTCTACCGTGCCAAGGCTCGCGGCCGGAACCGCGTCGTCAGTTCCGACGGCCAGACCGAAGGAGGCCCGGCCGTCGCCGCTCCGTCGACGGAGGCTAGTCCTCCGCCACCAGCACAATCGTCGCCAGCGGTGGCAGTGTAAGCGATAGAGAGTAAGGCCGGCCGTTGACCGAATGCGCCTCGCCGGTCTTGCCGCCGAGATTGCCGATATTGGAGCCGCCGTAGATCCCGGCATCGGTGTTCATGCGCTCGGTCCACGTACCGCCATGGGGGACGCCGACGAGGTAGTCGTGGCGCGGAACGGGCGTGAAGTTCGAGACGACGAGCACGGACTTGCCCTGGCTGTCCTTGCGCAGGAAGGCGATGACGCTCTGGTCGGCATTCTGCGTGTCGATCCATTCGAAGCCGGCCGGATCGCAGTCCAGTTCGTGCAGCGCCGGGATCTCGCGGTAGAGCGTGTTGAGGTCGCGCACCAGCCGCTGCACGCCCTTGTGCGCCGGGTTCTCCAGAAGGTGCCAGTCGAGCGATTGGTCGTGGTTCCACTCCTTTTCCTGGCCGAACTCGCAGCCCATGAAGATCAGCTTCTTGCCGGGATGCGACCACATGAACCCGTAGTAGGCCCGGAGGTTGGCAAAGCGCTGCCAGTCGTCGCCCGGCATCTTGCCGAGCAGCGAGCCCTTGCCATAGACGACTTCGTCATGGCTGAGCGGCAGGATGAAGTTCTCGGAATAGGCATAGACCATGCCGAAGGTCATGTGGTGGTGGTGGTAGCGCCGGTTGATCGGGTCTTCCTGCATGTAATGCAGGGTGTCGTGCATCCAGCCCATGTTCCACTTGAAGTGGAAGCCGAGCCCGCCGGCATAGGTCGGCCGCGAGACGCTCGGAAACGCCGTCGATTCCTCGGCATGGGTCGTGGCCTTCGGGAAGCTCGCGCCGATCCGCTCGTTCGTCTCCTTCAGGAAGGCCACGGCCTCGAGGTTCTCGCGCCCGCCATAGATGTTGGGCTCCCACTCGCCGGCATTGCGGGAGTAGTCGAGGTAGAGCATCGACGCCACGGCATCGACGCGCAGGCCGTCGATGTGGAAGCGGTCGAGCCAGTAGCTGGCATTTGAGACGAGGAAATTCTTCACCTCGGTCCGGCCGTAGCCATAGATCAGCGTATTCCAGTCCTTGTGGAAGCCGCGCTTGGGATCGGGATCCTCGTACAGCGCCGTGCCGTCGAAACGGCCGAGACCGTGGATGTCGGTGGGAAAATGCCCCGGCACCCAGTCGAGCAGCACGCCGACATCGGCCTGGTGCAGCGCGTCGACGAGACGGGCGAAGGCATCCGGCGTGCCATAGCGCGACGTCGGTGCGTAGAGACCGATCGGCTGGTAGCCCCAGGACCCGTAGAACGGATGCTCGGAGACCGGCATGAACTCGACATGGGTGAAGCCCATCTCCTTGACGTAGGGAACGAGCAGGCCGGCGATCTGGTCATAATCCAGCATGACGTTGTCGTCGCCGCGCCGCCAGGAGCCGAGATGCACCTCGTAGATCGAGATCGCCTTGCCGGCGTCCTGCCAGTCCGCGGGCTTGGACGTAAAGGCCTGGTCCTGCCAGTCGTGCTCGACGAGCCCGTCGACGATCGAGGCAGTCGAGGGCGCTTCCTCCTGCAGGAAGCCGACCGGGTCCTGCTTTAGCGGCAGGACTTCGCCCTGCGGTCCGATGATCTCGTACTTGTAGACCTCGCCGCGCCCGATCGCCGGGATGAACAGCTCGAAGGCGCCGCATTCGTGCCGCTTGCGCATGACGTTGCGGCGGCCATCCCAGGCGTTGAAATTGCCGACGACGGAGACGCGACGGGCGGCAGGGGCCAGGACGACGAAGCTCGTCCCCTCGACCCCGTCCATGACGGTGGGATGGGCACCGAATTTCTCGTAGATGCGCTCATGCGTGCCCTCGGCGAGGAGGTAGACGTCCATTTCGCCGAGGATCGGGCCGAAGCGGTAGGCGTCGTCCTCAATCCAGCTGTCGCCGCCATGGGTGAAGCGGAACCGGTATTCGGCGCCGTCGGCCAGCCCCGGAACGAAGCCGGAGTGGAAACCCTCGGCCAGCACCGGCTGCAGTTCGCCCAGCACCTTGCCGGAACGGTCGACGACGGCGGCCGTGTGGGCCCCGGGGCGGAAGGCGCGCACGATGGCGCCGCCTTCGACGTATTTCGGGCCGAGGATCGAGAAGGGGTCGCCATGCGTCCCCCGCGCGATCTCGTGCGCCTCGTGCTCGTTCGGGCGGTGGGCGACGCCTGTTGCGTCCGTCGCCTTGGGTGCCTTCGAGATCATGCTCATGAAAGAACCTGTCGCTTGTCGAGGAGAGAAATGATTCCCCGGAGGGGAATCGACAGCCACGCCGGACGCGAGGCCGCCTCGTATTTGAGTTCGTAGAAAGCCTTCTGGAGCAGGAAGAGGTCGAGCAACCGGGCTGCCTCCTCGCTGGCGAGATCGATTCCCGATGCTTCGCTCCAGGCCGCCAGGAAGGCGCGGCTCACCTCGTCGCGCCAGGCCTCGGCCATGTCCGTCAGCTTTTCGAGCGTCGCTTCGGTCGAGGGACCGGCCTTGTCGAGAGCGGCGAAGGCCGCATAGTCGAACGAGCGCAGCATGCCGGCGACGTCACGCAGCGGCGACGACTTCTGCCGGCGCTCCTCCAGCGGCGCACCGGGTTCGCCCTCGAAATCGAGGATGACGACGTCGTTCTTGGCCACCAGAAGCTGGCCGAGGTGGTAGTCGCCGTGGATGCGCGTCATCAGGCCCGATGCCGGAAGCGCGGCAAAACCATCGAACCAGGCATGGATCGCGCTTTCGGCGCCCAACAGCCGGTCGATGTCCTCGCCGAGGCCGTCGCTCGCCGACGCCCTAACGCGCTTCAAAACCTCCAGTGCTTCGCTGGCGCTCGCCCGGGCGCCTTCGACGAAGCGCGCCAGGGCCGCCGCGTCGATGGGCTCGGGATCGAAGGCGGTGTCGCCGGTGACGGTCGACAGGGCCGCGTGCATCTCGCCCGTACGCCGGCCGACGAGGTCGCCGGCATCGATACGCGTCTGCGCGGGCAGGCTGGACTCGACGGCCGCATCCTCGTCGTCGATGCCCGGCTGGGTCGCATAGGCATTGTCGCGCAAGTGCCGCGACAGGCCATCGACCACGGCCGTCCAGGCGTCGCCCTGGTTTTCGACCCGCTGGAACATGGCGGCGATCGCCGACCGGCTGCCGTCCGGCCGCACCAGCTCGACGGAACCGAGCAGCGCCGGCGTGGCGGTAAAGCTGGTCTTGTCGGTGAGGAAGCGCGTCACCTCGAGCTCCGGCTGGATGCCGTCACGCAGCAGGCGGTAGAACTTCATCACCGCCTCGTCGCCGATCATGATCGAGGTGTTCGACTGCTCGCCCGAAATCGCCGCGATCCTCTCGACCGGCACTTCTCCGGCAGCCGCGACCAGCTCGGCCCAGGCGGCGGATGCGCTGATCTCCAACCTTCCGCCCTCCATCGCGACCTCGCCACCCCGGGCGATCATGGCGATGAACAGCTTGACGAGGCCGGGATCGCGCGTGCCGTCGATGATCGCGCCGAGCCGTGGACCCTGGCGCAGCTTCATCAGCGTGTAGGGCAGGTTCGCGGCATTGGCGCCGACATGCGGCTCGCCCCAGCGCGCGCTGAGCGGCAGGAAGTAGCGCTGCTCGCCGGCAGCCGTCCGTAAGACGGTCTCGGCGAGGACATGGCGTGGATGGTCGGGAGCCGGCATGCCGACGGCGGCGAAGCTTGCCTTCCCGACCCGATCGTTCTTGCCGGAGAACCAGCGCTGCCGACCGACGAATTCCGGCAGGACAGTCTCGATCTCGCGACGATTCTGCTCGTTCAGCGTCGCCTTCAGGTCCTTCAGGACCACGAGGGTGGCAAATTCCGGCAGCGGCTGCGGCACCTGACCGTCGGCGGCCATCCCGTCCGCCGACGGCGTCAGGTCGAACCAGAAGAAGCCGTAGGCCGGCAGCGACAAGACGTACGGCGCCTGGCCGATGGATGGGAAGGGCGACTGCCCGAGCATTTCGATGGGTGCCGTCCCGGCAAAGGCGCTGAGATCGAGTTCCACGGGCTGGGCAGAACTCGACAGGTTGGCGACGCACAGGATCCGTTCCGCCCCGTATTCGCGAGTGTAAGCGATGATCTTGCGGTTCGACGGATAGAGGAAATTGATCGTCCCGCGGCCGAAGGCCTCGCGGGTGCGGCGAACCTGGATGAGCCGGCGTGTCCAGTTCAGCTGGCTCGCCGGATTGTTCGACTGCGCCTCGACGTTGACCGCCTGGAAGCCGTAGATCGGATCCTGGATCGGCGGCAGGTACAGGCGCTGGGGGTCGGCGCGGGAGAAGCCGCCATTGCGGTCGGCCGACCACTGCATCGGCGTGCGCACGCCGTCGCGGTCGCCGAGATAGATGTTGTCGCCCATGCCGATCTCATCGCCGTAATAGAGCGTCGGCGTACCCGGCATCGACATCAGCAGCGCGTTCAAGAGCTCGATCTTGCGCCGATCATTGCCCATCAGCGGCGCCAGGCGCCGGCGGATGCCCAGATTGATGCGGGCACGGGTGTCGGCGGCATAGGTCGACCAGAGATAGTCGCGCTCCTCCGCCGTCACCATTTCCAGCGTCAGCTCGTCGTGGTTGCGCAGAAAAATCGCCCACTGGCAGTTCTCGGGGATTGCCGGCGTCTGGCGCATGATGTCGGTGATCGGGTGCCGGTCTTCCTGAGCCAGTGCCATGTACATGCGCGGCATCAGCGGGAAGTGGAACGCCATGTGGCATTCGTCGCCGTCGCCGAAATAGGGGCGCGTGTCCTCCGGCCACTGGTTCGCCTCGGCGAGCAGCATTCTGTCGGGATAATGCGTATCGAGATCGGTGCGGATCGCCTTCAGGACGACGTGCGTCTCCGGCAGGTTCTCGTTGTTGGTGCCCTCGCGCTCCACGAGATAGGGAATGGCGTCGAGGCGCAGGCCGTCAACGCCCTTGTCGAGCCAGAAGTGCATGGCGCCCAGCACCTCTTCCATCACCTTCGGATTGTCGAAGTTGAGGTCGGGCTGGTGCGAGAAGAAGCGGTGCCAGAAATACTGCTTGGCGACCGGATCGTAGGTCCAGTTCGACGTCTCGGTATCGGTGAAGATGATGCGGGTCTGGTCGTAGCCCTTGTCATCGTCGGCCCAGACGTAGAAGTCGCGCTCCGGGCTCCCCTTCGGCGCGTTGCGCGCCGCCTGGAACCAGGGATGCTGGTCGGAGGTGTGGTTGATGACGAGCTCGATGATCACCCGCATGCCGCGCTTGTGCGCCTCGTCGACCAGGCGGTCGAAGTCATCCATGTTGCCGTAGGACGGGTTGATCGAGCGATAGTCGGAGATGTCGTAGCCGTCGTCACGCAGCGGCGAGGGATAGAAGGGCAGAAGCCAGAGCGCGGTCACGCCGAGCTGCTGGACGTAGTCGAGATGCGCCAGCAGGCCGCCGAAGTCGCCGATGCCGTCGCCATTGGAGTCGGCGAAGGTCTTGACGTGCAGCTGGTAGATGATCGCGTCCTTGTACCAGTCCGTCGCCTGCGGATTGGGGCCGGTGGACGGATCGGCGGGCGTGATGGTGGCGTGCTCGTTCATGATGATCGCTTCGGTTTGGGTCGTGAGTCGACACGTCAAGGGGCGTGAGAGCGGCGGGCTTCTCCGGACCATGCGCCCGGAGAGTGGCGGGCACGCGGCACGGCGGGCTTCACCTCAGACGGACAGCCGGAAGGCGGCGTAGGGCAGAACGTTCGGATCGATCCACCAATGCTGGACCTTGCCCTGCCAGGCGAAACGCTCGCCGCTGACGAGATTTTCCACCTGAACCGTTCCATTGTCAGGAAGCCCCAGCTCCCAGAGCGGAACCTCGAAATGCCCGCCCTGGCCCGCGAACGGGTCAAGTGAGACGATAAAGAGAAGGAAGCTCGACCGGTCCGGCGTCCGCTTGCCGTAACACAAGAGGTTGTCGTTCCAGATGTTGTAGAAGGCGAGATCGCGGAAATTGCGCATCGCCGGTTCACTGCGGCGGATGCGGTTGAAGAAGGCGATGTCGTCGCGGATGTTGCCGGGCGCCTTCCAATCGAAGGCGCGGATCTCGTACTTCTCGGAGTTGAGGTACTCTTCCTTGCCCTGGACGGGGATGTATTCGCACAGTTCGAAACCGGAATAGACGCCATAATTGCCGCCGAGCGTCGCAGCCAGCGCCAGGCGGATCTGGAAGCCGGGGCGCCCGGAGGTCTGCAGGAAGCGCGGATTGATGTCCGGCGTGTTGACGAAAAAGTTCGGCCGCATGTACTCGGCGCATTCTTCCTGCGTCAGCTCGGTCAGATACTCCGTCAGCTCGCCCTTCAGGTTTCGCCAGGTGAAGTAGGAATAGGACTGGTTGTAGCCGACCTTCGCCAGCCGCTTCATCGGCTTCGGCCGGGTGAAGGCCTCAGCGAGGAAGATCGCGCCCGGCTCCGTCCGCCGCACTTCCGCGATCATCCATTCCCAGAAGGGGAAGGGCTTGGTGTGCGGGTTGTCGACGCGGAAGATGCGCACGCCCTTGTCGATCCAGAACAGCACGATGTCGCGCAGCTCGTACCAGAGCGAGGGAATGGCGCCGCGGTAGAAGTGGACGTTGACGATGTCCTCGTACTTCTTCGGCGGGTTCTCGGCGAACTTGATGGAGCCGTCCGGGCGCCAGTCGAACCACTCCGGATGCTGCTTGATCCAGGGATGGTCGGGCGCGCACTGGATGGCGAAATCGATGGCGATCTCCATCCCGTGCTCCTTCGAAGCAGCAACGAGACGGGCGAAATCGTCGAAGTTCCCGAGCTCGGGATGCAGGGCATCGTGCCCGCCTTCGGCCGAGCCGATGGCATAGGGGCTGCCGGGATCGTCCGGGCCGGGCGTCAGCGTGTTGTTCTTGCCCTTGCGGTTGGTCTTCCCGATCGGGTGGATCGGCGGGAAGTAGAGGACGTCGAAGCCCATCTCCTGGATGTCGGGCAACCGCTTGATGACATCGTCGAACGTGCCGTGGCGTGTGGGATCGCCCGACTGCGAACGCGGCATCAGCTCGTACCAGGCGCTGAAGCCGGCCGCCTCGCGGTCGACCCAGACCGGAACGTCGATCGCATAGCGCGTCAGGTTGGTGCGGTCGCCGGTGGAGTCGAGAATGCGGATGGTCTCGGCGTCGTTCAGAAGGGCGTATTGCCCCTCGCCATCGCCCTTGGCCTTCAACCGGTCGAGCTTCTGGACGAGCGCCTTCAGCGCCTTCTGGTCGTCCTTGCCACCCCGTCCGGACGCTAAAGCAGCGTCGAGAAGATTGCGCCCCTCGATCAGCTCCAGCGCGATATCGAGGCCCGCCGTCTTCTTCTTCTCCGCCTCGTAACGCCATGTCGCGGCGAGGTCGCGCCAGGCGATGATCGAGAAGCGATGCGGGCCGGGCGTGGCGAAGGAAATCTCCGCAGCCCAGCGATCGTTGTCGACGAAGACGAGCGGCATCTCGCGCTCGCCGCCACCCACACCGCCATAGACGACGGCGGAGCCGAGCACTTCGTGTCCGTCGCAATAGATGTCGGCCTCGACGATCAGCGGCTCGCCTTCGAGGCGCTTGACGGCAAAGCGCCCGCCGTCGATCTCGGGCGCGACGCCTTCGATGACCACGCGCGAGGCCGCCAGCGCCTGCAGGCGGGCCTCGACGTCGGCGTCCATGGCTCGCGGCACCGCCGTCGCCGGCGTGCGCTTCGATTTACGGGTCGCTTCGATGGCATCAGCCATGGATGAACCTTCCGGGCAGTTTCGGGAAAAGGCAATCGAGCAGCGAAGCTCGCGAGACTCTGCGCTCGGCCGCCTCGGCGATTCCGCCTGGCAGGGGAACCGCGTCGGCGGCAAGAGGTTGCGCCGCAACCGAGGAAAGTTTGTCGCGGCGGGCGGGATCTCAGGCCGTGTGGGCTTTCACCGTCAGGCGCTGCTCGCCCAGATGCGTCCCGCCGAGGGCGATGATGTCGCCCGGCTGCAGCCAGCGCGGCGGCTTCATGCCAGCGCCGACGCCCGCGGGCGTACCGGTGGTGATGACGTCGCCCGGCTGCAGCGCGATGAACTGCGAGATGTAGGAAACGAGCGTGCGGACCGGAAAGATCATCGTCGAGGTCGAGCCGGTCTGCATGCGCCGGCCCGAGACGTCGAGCCAGAGATCGATGGCCTGCACGTCCTCGATCGCGTCCGTCGTCACCAGCCAGGGCCCGAGCGGGCCGAAGGTCGGCGCGCTCTTGCCCTTCATCCACTGTCCGCCGCGCTCCTTTTGCCAGGCGCGCTCGGAGACGTCGTTGCACAGGCAGAAGCCGGCGACATGGTCGAGCGCCTCGGCCTCGGACACATTGTGGGCGGTCTCGCCGATGACGATGGCGATCTCGACCTCCCAGTCGAGCTTGGTCGAGCCCAGCGGGATGATGACGTCGTCATGCGGTCCGACGATCGACGATGTCGCCTTGTTGAACAGCACCGGCTCGCTCGGCAGTTCCGCCCCGGTCTCGGCCGCGTGGTCGGCATAGTTCAGGCCGACAGCGATGAAATTGCCGACCCGCCCGACGCAGGGACCGAGGCGGCGCGACGGATCGGCCTTCGGCAGGCTCTTGGGGTCGAGCGCCCGGATCCGGTCGAGGCCGGCGCGAGACAGATGATCCCCGGCGATGTCGTCGATCTCGCCGGAGAGATCGCGCAGCACGTGATCGGCGTCGATCAATCCGGGCTTCTCGGCCCCCGGCTCGCCAAATCGCACCAGTCTCATCCTCGTCTTCCCTTCTGACTTCTTCTGACTTCTTCGGACCGCGTCCGTATCTTCCGTCACCGGCCGGCGAGGCCAGCCCGAACGGACATAGGCCTCGACGCGGCTTTGTCTGCGGCCGCCGCCAAAATCGCTTCCAGCTTCCGGCGATGTCTTGGCAAAGGATCGGACGTCGCGCCATCAGCGCCCGTTCTCCAATCAAACGTTACTCTTAGCGCTTTTTCAGCATCTCTGCCGGCAAGTCATGCGCAAGGAAATGAAGATACGTCATTGTTGAGCGCGTTGCCCAAGTGATCGATTGCCAATTCCGTCAGCCGATCGACCTGTTGAAATGGTATGCTGTGAAAACTTTACTGAACAGCCAGGCGTCAGACGTTCCCGTGCGGACAGTACCATCGTCCGCGACGGTTTTGCTAAGGGATCATGACCTTGCTGGCGATTCGATGGTCGATGCGAGCGAGTTCTCGCTGCTTCCCGAGATCGAGACCCTCTATCATGCCAAACGGGCGCTGAAGCGCATCTGCGAGTGCAATGCCTTCGCCGGCTTCGCCCTGTTGACGGTCAAGCTCGACCGTTCGGCCTTATCGTTCGAAATGGTGACCTCGAGCTGGACGGAGGATCCCGCCGCCGCGCTGCACCATCTCGTCGAAACCGATCCTCAAGCCAGGACACAGGTTCTGGGGAGCATCGCCCCCTTCCGCCTCGCGACGGACGGCCACGCCACGCATCTCGACGCCGCGGTCTTCCTGCCGCTGTTCTGCGAGCGCGCCCGTGGCACGCTTCTGATCCTGCCGGGCGCAAGGTCCCTGCCGATCGGGGCCTATGGCGACCTGCATCTCTATGCGCTGTACCTGTTCGCCCGGCTCACCAGCCTGCTCCAGCCGCGCGCGACGGTGACGCCGCTGGCGCCGCGCGAGATCGAATGCCTGCGCTGGAGTGCCGCCGGCAAGACCTCCTCGGAGATCGCCGGCATCATCGGCGTCTCGGAGAACACGGTGAACTCCTATCTGAGCTCGGCCGCGCAGAAGATGAATGCGGTCAACCGCGTCCAGACCGTCGCCCACGCCATCCGCCTCGGCCTGCTCGGCTGAGGCGTCCGGGCGCCTACTGCGCCGACTGACGCGCGGCGGACGGCGACGACCGGACGACGTTCTCCGTCGGCGGCGAAATCGAAGGGCTGGCCAGTCCCTGACGCTCATGGACCCGCCGCCCGGCCGCGTAGGTCGCGACCACCGACCGGTCGTCGCCCATCGTCATCAGCACGAACAGCTCCTCCGGCAGCGTCTCCGCCCGTGCCATGCGCCGGCGCAGCGCTGGCGTGGCGCCGGAATCGAGCACCACCATGTCGGCGTCGAAGCCGGAAGCCAGACGCCCGATCCGCTCCTCGAGGCCCAGCGCATGGGCGTTGCCGGCGGTCATCATGTGGAAGGCGTCGTAGGCCGTCAGCGTCTGGCCGTTCATGGCCAGCACCTTGTAGGCCTCGGCTGCCGTCTGCAGCATCGAATAGCTGGTGCCGCCGCCGATGTCGGTGGCGAGGCCGACGCGGATGCCGGCGCCGCGAATGGCGGCAAGGTCGAACAGGCCGGAACCCAGGAAGAGGTTCGAGGTCGGGCAGAAGATCGCCGAGGCGTCCCTGTCGCCCAGAGCCGTCCGCTCCCTTTCGCTGAGATGCAGGCAGTGGCCGAACAGGGCTTTCTCGCGGACGAGGCCGTGGCGCTCGTAGACCTCGGTATAGTCCTTCGACCAGGGAAAGAGTTCGCGCACGAAGGCGATCTCGCCGTGGTTCTCGGAGAGATGCGTCTGGATGTGCAGGTCGGGGTGCTCGGATGCCAGGACGCCCGTCGCGGTCAGCTGCGCCTCGCTCGAGGTCGGCGCGAAGCGCGGCGAGATCGCGTAGGCGAGCCGTCCGCGGCCGTGCCACTTGGCGATCAGCGCCTTAGACTGCGCATAGCCGGTCTCGGCCGTGTCGAGCAGGGCCGGCGGCGCGTTGCGGTCCATCATCACCTTGCCGGCGATCATCCTCAAGTGTCGCCGCTCGGCTTCGGTGAAGAAGGCGTCGACACTTTCGGGATGCGTCGTGCAGTAGACTGCCGCCGTCGTCGTGCCGCAGCGCAGGAGTTCGTCGACGAGAAACACCGCCGCCTCCTGCGCAACGGCCGGGTCGCCGTAACGGCTTTCCTCGGGAAAGGTGTACTTCGCCAGCCATTCCATCAGCTCGGCGCCATAGGAGCCGATCACCTGCGTCTGCGGCATGTGCAGGTGCGGATCGATGAAGCCGGGGAGGATCAGGTGCGGGCGATGATCGCTGACCACGACGTCGCCGCTGAGGCGCTTGAGGATCGGCGCGGCCTCGCCGACCTCGGTGATCACGCCGTTTTCAGCGACGACGATCCCGTCCTCGATAAAGCGGGCGGCCTTGGCGCTGACGGCGGGATCAGCGTCGAACCAGAGCAGCCGGCCGCGCAGGGCGGTCTTGCGCGATGTCAGGTCGGGCAGGGTCATGGACGGTAAACCCCGTCGCCGGACTGGATCCAGGCGGAGAGAAGGCGGCGCTCCTCGGGTTCGAGGCCGGTGATGTTGCCGGGCGGCATCGCATGGCTGCGCACAGCCTGGACGGAGATCAAGGAGGCATTGTGGAGGATGTCGTCCTCGCTCTCGAGAAAGACGTGCTTCGGCGCGTGGAGGAGGCCCGGCCAGAGCGGCTCGCGGGCGTGGCACATGGCGCAGCGCGCCTGGACGATCCCCGCCGCTTCCGCGAAATGCACCGAGGTCGACAGCGCCGCGGCGGGATCGCCCTTCCCTTCGCGAGACACCGCTTCCGCCGGCGCGACGCGCCAGCCCGGCGCGCCGGACAGGGTGATGACCGCGGCAAACAGCACGCCCGCCACACCCCAGCACCACCAGAGTTTTTGGTGCGTCCGGTGCAGGGTGTTGAAGAAGTGCCGGATGACGGCGCCCATCAGCAGCACCAGCCCGGCGATCACCCAGTTCCACTCGGTGGCGAAGGCCAGCGGATAGTGGTTCGACAGCATCAGGAAGACGACCGGCAGGGTCAGGTAGTTGTTGTGCAGCGAGCGCTGCTTGGCCTCGGCGCCGAGATGCGCCGGCGGCGTGCGCCCGGCCTTCAGGTCGGCGACGACGATCCGCTGGTTCGGGATGATCAGGCGGAAGACGTTCGCGGTCATGATCGTCGCGATCATCGCGCCGGTGTGCAGCATGGCCCCGCGGCCGGAAAAGACCTGGGAGAAGAGGTACGAGGCCAGAACCACATAGACGAAGAGCGCGGCCAGAAGCGCCGTGTCGTTTCTCTTCAGCGGCGACTTGCACAGGAGATCGTAGACGACCCAGCCGAGCGCGAGGCCGGCAATGCCGATCGCCGAGGCCCCCCAGACCGGCAGGTCGGCGCGCTCGGGATCGATCAGATAGAGGTCGGCGCCGAGATAATAGACGAGGAACAGGAGGGCCGCGCCCGACAGCCAGGTCGAATAGCTCTCCCATTTGAACCAGGTGAGGTCCTCCGGCATGTCCGGCGGCGCCACCATGTATTTCTGCACGTGGTAGAATCCGCCGCCGTGCACCTGCCACGCCTCCCCGCCGACGCCCGGCGGCAGGGCGCGCGATTTCCGCAGGCCGAGATCGAGCGCGATGAAGTAGAAGGACGAGCCGATCCAGGCCATGGCGGTGACGACATGCACCCATCGGACGGCGAAGGACAGCCATTCGGTCACGTAGGGTGCCATGCGGGTTGCCTTGGTGACGGACGGAAAAGAAGGCGAGATTGCCCGGCAGAGACCGCCGGCCGACCAGATCGGAACGCTCACCCCGACCTAGTCATCCCGGGCTTGACCCGGGACCCATGCCGGAGCGTCATCACTGCCAAACCGGGTCAGGGATGGTCCACACACCCCCACCTTCGGCGGTTTGGCATGGGTCCTCGGGTCAAGCCCGAGGATGACTAGTGGATAAGGGTGAGGGAGACGCCGACGGAGCCGACGTCCCTTCCAAAAACAGCCCTTAAGACTTCACGCCCTCGACATACCAGTCCATCTTCAACAGATCGGCATCCGGAATGACCGTGCCGGCCGGGATCTTTTCGGCGCCGGACTGGTCGTTGATCGGGCCGGTGAAGATCTGGAAGGTGCCGGCCTTGGTCTCGTCGACCATCTTCTGCGCGGCGGCCTTCACGTCCTCGGGCATTTTCGGGTTGAAGGGGCTCATCTCCACGAAGTCCTCCTTCATCCCGCCCCAGACGTCGCCCGGCTTCCAGGTGCCGTCGAGAACGGCCTGGACCGAGGTGACGTAATGCGGGCCCCAGTGGTCGACGATCGCGGTCATGTGGGCGTTCGGCGCGAAGCTCTGCATGTCCCAGGCCTGGCCGAAGGCGATGGCGCCGCGCTGCTCGGCGGCCTGCAGGGGACCCGGCGAATCCGTGTGCTGGGTGATGACGTCGGCGCCCTGGTCCATCAGCGCCTTGGCGGCGTCCGCCTCCTTGGCCGGGTCGTACCAGGAATTCACCCAGACGACCTGGGTCTCGAACTTCGGGTTGATCTTACGCGCTGCGAGCGTGAAGGCGTTGATGCCCATCACCACTTCCGGGATCGGGAAGGAGGCGACGTAGCCGCCCTTGCCGGTCTTCGACATCATCGCCGCGATGGTGCCGAGCACGGCGCGGCCCTCGTGGAAGCGCGAATTGTAGATGCCCATGTTCGGGCCGGTGGTGAAGCCGGTGGCGTGCTCGAACTTCACGTTCGGGAACTGCTTGGCGACCTTGGCGGTCGGCTGCATGAAGCCGAAGGAGGTGGTGAAGATGATGTCGTTGCCGTCCTGCGCCAGCTGGCGGATGACGCGCTCGGCGTCCGGGCCTTCGGCCACGTTCTCGACGAAGCTCGTCTCGACCTTGTCGCCGAGCTTTTCCTCCAGGAACTTGCGGCCCTGGTCATGGGCGAAGGAATAGCCGAAGTCGCCGACCGGGCCGACATAGACGAAGGCGGCCTTGACGGTCTCCTTCTTCTCCTGCGCGAAGGCGAAGCCCGGCAGGCTGGCGAGGACCAGGAGGGATGCGCCTCCGGCGAGCAGTTGGCGGCGGGTCAGGACGGTCATGATGGCACTCCTTGGGACGATGGTGGAGGGGATGGCGGGCCGGATCAGGCGCTCGCCCGGAACGGCTTGCCGAGACAGGCGGGGGCGGCGGTGTTGCCACCGGCTCGGCCGACCGAGATGACGGCGAGGACGACGATGGTGGCAAGGTAGGGAAGGCTGGAGAGGAACTCCGGCGCGAAGGCGGAGAAGCCGGCGGCCTTGGCCTGCAGCTCCAGCGTAATGACAGCGCCGAAGAGATAGGCTCCGAGCGCCAGCCGTCCCGGCCGCCAGGAGGCGAAGACGACGAGGGCGATGGCGATCCAGCCGCGCCCGGCGGTCAGGCGCTCGGCCCACATCGGCGTCAGCACCAGCGAGTAGTAGGCGCCGCCGAGCCCCGCCATGGCTCCGCCGAAGAGCACCGCGAGATAGCGCACCTTGAGGACGGGATAGCCGATCGAATGGGCGGCCCCATCCGATTCGCCAATGGCGCGCAGGATCAGCCCGGCGCGGCTGCGCGACAGGAACCACCAGACCGCGAAGGTCAGGATGAGCGCGATGTAGACCAGCGGCGAATGGCCGAAGACGAGCCGCAGCACGGGATCGGCGGCGAGGCTCGGCGGGAAGACGAGGCCGAGCGTCGGCGTCGTCAGGCCGACGAAAGGCGCACCGGCCAGCGCCGAGATGCCGGTGCCGAAGATGGTGAGGGCGAGGCCCGTCGCCACCTGGTTGGCGGTGAGGCTGAGGGCGAGGACGGCGAAGATCATCGACGCCGCGCCGGCCGCCACCATGGCGGCGAGGCACCCGAGCGCCGGGCTGCCGGTGGTGACGGCCACGGCGAAGCCGCTGACGGCGCCGATCAGCATCATGCCCTCGACGCCGAGATTGAGAACGCCCGACTTTTCCGCCACCAGCTCGCCGAGCGCAGCGATGAGGATCGGCGTCGCCGCGGCGGCGAGCGTCATCAGGATGGAGATCAGGAGCGTCGTCGTCATGGCGCCACCGTGCGGACCGCGGCCACCGGCCGGGCCTCGTCCACCGGCTTTGTGCCGAGCACGAGGCGGTAGCGGACGAGGATGTCGGCCGCGAGGAGGAAGAACAGCATCAGCGACTGGAACACGCCGGCCGCCGCCGCGGGCAGGCCGATGGTCGTCTGCGCACTCTCGCCGCCGACATAGGTCAGCGCCAGGATCAGCGCGGCCAGCAGGATGCCGATCGGGTGCAGCCGGCCGAGAAAGGCGACGATGATCGCGGTATAGCCGTAGCCGGTCGGAAAGCCCGGCACCATCTGCCCGAAAGGCCCGGCGACCTCGATCGCCCCGGCAAGGCCAGCGAAGCCGCCGCCGGCCATCAGCGCCAGCCAGATCGTCCGCTTTTCGCGAAAGCCGCCATAGCGCGCGGCATTCGGCGCGAGGCCGACGACGCGGATCTGGAAGCCCATGACGCTGCGGGCGAGCAGGAACCACACCGTCAGCGCCAACGCGGCGGCGATCGGCACGCCGATGTGGACGAGCGTGCCGGGGATGGCGATCGGCAGCGTCTGCGCCGCGCCGAACAGGATCGTCTGCGGAAAATTGAAGCCCATCGGGTCCTTCCAGGGGCCCCGCATCAGATAGTACAGGAGCTGGATGGCGACGTAGTTCAGCATCAGGCTGGACAGGATCTCGTTGACGCCGAGCTTTGTGCGCAGCAGCGCCGGCACCGCGGCATAGGCCATGCCGCCGAGGATGCCGCAAAGGATCATCGCCGGCAGGATCCAGACGCCGGTCATCTCCGCGGTCAGCAGCGCCACCGCGGTGCCGCCGAGACCGCCCAGCACGTACTGGCCTTCGGCACCGATGTTCCAGACATTGGCGCGAAAGCCGATCGACAGGCCGATGGCGATGATCGCCAGCGGCGCCGCCTTCACCAAAAGGTCCTGCCAGCGATAGGCCGACATCAGCGGTGACAGAAAGATCTCGCGGATGGCGCCGATGCCGTCATAGCCGAGGAGGGTAAAGCCGAGCGCGCCGACGACGATGGTCGCCAGCACCGCGATCACCGGCGCGGCAAAGACCATCGCCCGGCTGGGGGCGAGGCGCGGTACCAGCCTAGGCGCCATGCACGGCTCCGACGATCTCGGCGGACAGCGGCGGCGGCGGCAGGTTCGCGCCGTGAACGCCGCCCATCAGGAGGCCCAGCGTCTCGATCGACACGCCCTTCACGTCCATGACCGGCGACAGGCGTCCCTCGTTGATCACCGCGATGCGGTCGCAGAGATCCAGGAGCTCGTCGAGATCCTGGCTGACCACGAGGATCGCCGCCCCCTTGGCGGCGAGATCCAGCATCGCCTGGCGGATGAAGCCGGCCGCGCCCGCATCGACGCCCCAGGTCGGCTGCGACACGACGAGGACGGCCGGATCCTGCATGATCTCGCGGCCCATGATGAATTTCTGCAGATTGCCGCCGGAAAGGCTGGAGGCAAACGCCCTCGGGCCGGTCGAGCGCACCGAGAAGGCGCCGATGACGTCGGCCGCATAGGCGCGGGCCGCGAAGGGCCGGAGGAAGCCGCCCACAGCGAGCCGCTTGCGGCCGCGGGCCGAGAGCACGGCATTGTCCGAGAGGTTCATGCCGGGAACGGCGGCGTGGCCGTTGCGCTCTTCGGGAACGGCGGCGAGACCCCGGCGCCGGCGGCCGTCGACGCTGAGGCCGTTGATCTCGGCCCCGTCGAGCGTGATCCGCCCGGTGCCGGGAATCTCGCCGGAGAGCGCGGCGATCAGCTCGTTCTGGCCATTGCCGGCGACGCCGGCAATGCCGAAAATTTCGCCAGCCCGCACGGTGAAGCCGATCTCCTTCAGGCTGGTGCCGAAGGGCGGCTCGCCCGGCGCCGAGAGGTTTTCCACCACCAGCCGGTCTGCGCCGGCGCCGCCGCCATTCTTGTGCGACAGATCCTTCAACGTGCCGCCGATCATCATCTCGGCCATCGACCGCGCCGTTTCCTGGCGCGGGTCGCAGGTCGCCACGACCTTGCCGAAGCGCAGGATCGTGGCGCTCTCGCACAGCGCCTTGATCTCGGAAAGCTTGTGCGAAATGTACAGGATGGAGCAGCCCTCGGCGGCGAGCTTGCGCAGGATCTGGAACAGCTTTTCCACTTCCTGCGGCGTCAGCACCGAGGTCGGCTCGTCCATGATCAGCAGCTTCGGCTTGGTCAACAGCGCCCGGACGATCTCGATGCGCTGGCGCTCGCCGACCGAGAGCGTGTGGACATAGCGGTGCGGGTCGAGCGTGAGGTCGTAGGTCGCCAGCAGCGCCCGCACCTCGCCTTCCAGCGCCTTGCGCGGCGGAGGATTGTCGAGGCCGAGCGCGATGTTCTCCAGCACGGTCATCGCCTCGAACAGCGAGAAATGCTGGAACACCATGCCGATGCCGAGCTTTCGCGCCTCGCGGGGGCTGGCGATCGAGACCGGCTGGCCGTCCCAGAGCACGGTGCCCTCGTCGGCCTTCTGGACGCCGTAGATGATCTTGACGAGGGTCGACTTGCCCGCGCCGTTTTCGCCGAGCAGCGCATGGATCTCGCCGGCGCCGACCGAAAACGAGACGTCCTCGTTGGCGGTGACGCCCGGAAATCGCTTGGTGATGCGGGATAGCTCAAGACGCGCGGGCATGGCGTCCTTTCGGCTGGACGGAGGCGATAAGCTCACTATTGCACTGCGATGTGCCTGTCGCCAAGGCAATGGACATTTTTTCCTCAGCCTTCCCCAGTAGGGTTACGACGAGTTCTGCCGCCGTCATCGCCGCGATCACTTCCGGCCGCTTGTCGCGCACCGCCGACCCGCCGATCGGCAGGACGAGCCGATCGATCAGCGCCTCGGTGCCGGCCTCGCGCAGATGCCGGCGAAATTTCTCGCGCTTGGTCGCCGAGCCGATCATGCCGACATAGGCGGCGTCCCCTCGCCCCAGCGCCTGCGCGGCGATGAGGAAGTCGAGCGCGTGGTCGTGCGTCATCACCAGGAAGGCCGTGCCCGGCTGCGCCGCGGCGACGGCCGCCTCGGGCAGCGCCAGAGCGCGGGCGTCGACACCCTCCGGCAGGGCCGCGAGCGCGTCCGGGCGGGTGTCGACGACGCCGACGTCGAGCGGCAGCAGCGCCAGCGCCCGGGCCAGCGCCTGACCGGTATGGCCGGCGCCGAAGATCAGCACGGCCGGGCGCGCCGCGGCAAGGCAGCGATCGCGCGCCTCTTCAGCCGCGATCAGCGCGGCATCGACCGCGGCAAGCGCCAGCGTCACATGCCCGCCGCAGCACTGACCGATCCGCGGCCCCAGCGGCACGGCGAGCGTAGCCTCGCTCTCGCCCGCCGCGATCATCGCCCGCGCCCGCTCGATCCCCAGAAGCTCCAGCGCCCCGCCGCCGACGGTGCCGGTCGTCCTGTCGCGGGTGACGATCATGGTTGCGCCCGCCTCCCGCGGCGTCGAGCCGAGGGCGGTTTCGACGCGCACGAGGATGGCGGGCTCGCCCGAGGCGAGGAGGGTGTGGAACTGGGCCGTGAGGTCGGTCATCGCACGGGTCCGGTCGACGGTGGGCGCAAGGCCGACGCTGCTTTCCTCTCCCCGACGGGGAGAGGGTCGCGGCAGCGGGGAGAGGGGACGCCGCAGGCGTACACACATTCCGAAGACAGCAGCTGTCGTATCAGGGTTGCGACAGCCCATTGGGCGAACAGAGCCAATCCAGCTCGACAGACGTCGGCCGGCTGGCGCCGCCCCTCTTCCCGCTGCCGCGACCTTCTCCCCGGAGGGGAGAAGAAGCGAGCGTCGCCGTGGGCGGCCGTTCTCACCCGCCCCTCCGCACGGCGTCCACGGCGGCGAGAATCCGCTCTGGTGTCGCCGGGGCGTCGAGATCGGGAAACGCCCGGCCGTCTCCTGCCGCGCACACCGCATCCGTCAGCGCCGAAAACACCGAGATCGCCAGCATGAAGGGCGGCTCGCCCACCGCCTTGGAGCGGTAGATGGTTTCGGCACGGTTCTCGCCCTTGGCCCAGAGGGAGACGCGAAAATCGTCGGGGCGGTCGTTGGCGGTCGGAATCTTGTAAGTGGACGGGGCGTGCGTGCGGAGCCGGCCGGCCTTGTCCCACCAGAGCTCCTCGGTGGTCAGCCAGCCCATGCCCTGGACGAAGCCGCCCTCGATCTGGCCGAGATCCAGCGCCGGGTTCAGCGATTTCCCGACATCGTGCAGGATGTCGGCGCGCAAGAGCCGGTTTTCCCCGGTCAACGTGTCGATCACGACTTCCGAGCACGCCGCGCCATAGGCGAAATAGTAGAAGGGCGTGCCGGTGGCGCTCTCCCGGTCGTAGGCAATGCCGGGCGTGGCATAGAAGCCGGTCGAGGACAGCGACACGCGGGCGAGATAGGCCTCCGCGACGAGGTCGGAAAAGCGCTTTTCTTGCGTGCCGATCCGCACCCGGTTCGGCAGGAAGATGATGCACTCCGGAGGCACGTCATATTGGCCGGCGGCATAGGCGATCAGCCGTTTCTTGATCGTGCGCGCCGCGGCCTGCGCGGCCATGCCGTTGAGGTCGGAGCCCGACGAGGCGGCGGTGGCCGAGGTGTTTGGCACCTTGCCGGTCGTCGTGGCGGTGATCTTCACCTGTCCGACGTCGATCTGGAATTCCTCCGCCACGACCTGCGCCACCTTGGTGAACAGGCCCTGCCCCATCTCGGTGCCGCCGTGGTTCAGGTGCACCGAGCCGTCCTTGTAGACATGCACGAGCGCGCCGGCCTGGTTGAGATGGCTGGTGGTGAAGGAAATGCCGAATTTCACCGGCGTCAGCGCCAGCCCCTTCTTCAGCACCGGGTTGGCCGCGTTGAAGGCCTTCACCGCTTCGCGCCGGGCGCGGTAGTCGCTGGAGGCTTCGAGCTCGTCCACGATCTCGCCGATGACCGAGTCCGTCACCGCCATGTGGTAGGGCGTCAGCGCCGCGCCATCGGCCGGGTAGAAATTGCGCTTCCGGACGTCGAGCGGGTCCATGCTGAGATCGAAGGCGATGCGGTCGAGCGCGCGCTCGATGCCGACCATGCCCTGCGGCCCGCCGAACCCACGAAACGCGGTGTTGGAGACCGTGTGTGTCTTCAGCCGGCGCGAATGGATGCGCGCCGCCGGCAGGGCATAAGCATTGTCGGCATGGAACATCGCCCGGTCTGCAATGGCGCCTGACAGGTCCTTGGAATAGCCGCAGCGGATGAAGTGTTCGGCGTCCATCGCCGCGATCTTCCCGTCCTCGGCATAGCCGACGGCGTAGCGGATCCGTGCCTCGTGCCGCTTGCCGGTCATCTCCATGTCGTCGTCGCGGTCGAGGCGGCATTTCGCCGGCCGGCCGGTCTTCTGCGCCACCAGCGCGGCCACCGCGGCGAACAGCGCCGGCTGGCTTTCCTTGCCGCCGAAACCGCCGCCCATGCGCCGGACTTCCACCGTCACCGCATGGTCGGCAAGCCCCAAGGCCTTGGCGACATTGTGCTGGACTTCGGAAGGATGCTGGGTCGAGGAGCGCACCAGCATGTCGCCGTCCTCGCCGGGGATCGCCACGGCGATCTGGCCCTCGAGGTAGAAGTGGTCCTGGCCGCCGAGATCGAGCGTGCCGGCAAGGCGCCGCGGCGCTGCCGCCAGAGCGGCCTCGACGTCGCCGAGCCGCATTTCGTGCGGCGGCAGAAGATCGGCGCCCGCTTCGTCGGCCAGTTTCTCGGCGGCGTCGATCGAGATCGCCGCCGGACGATCCTCGTAGCCGATCACCGCCAGCTTTGCCGCCGCCCTCGCCGTGCCCAGCGTTTCGGCCGCGACGGCGAAGATCGATTGGCCGACATACTCGACGGTATCTTCGGCGAAGATCGGATCGTCGCCGAAGACCGGGGAATAGTCGTTAATCCCGGGAATGTCGGCCGCCGACAGCACCGCGACGACGCCCTCGGCGGTGCGGACGGCGGCAAGATCCATGCCGGTGATCCGCGCATGCGCCCGGGTCGACATGGCGATGTAGACCCGCAGCGTGCCTGGCAGCTCGGGGTCGTCGTCGATGTAGCGAGCCGCGCCCGAGACATGCTTCGCCGCGCTGTCATGGGCGAGCGCCACGGCGACGCCGCCGGTGATCGCCGCCTGCGCCGGCGGGGCCGTCTCGGCCAAGGCCTCGGGCGAGACCGTGCCGGCCATGCCGCGGTCCTGCACCCGGCTCTCGCCGTCGGGATGATCCATCGCCGCCGTCACGCGACGTCCAGCACGCGCGTCGCGGTGCCACCTTCATGCTCCAGGCGGAAGCGCGTCAGGAGGTTCCGCGCCACGGTCAGGCGATAGGCGGATGAGGCGCGCATGTCGTCCAGCGGCTGGAAATCCTCGGCCAGAGCGGCCGCGGCGAGGGCAATCGCTTCGGCATCGAAGGCCCGGCCGACGAGCGCCGCCTCGGCGCCGAGCGCGCGCTTCGGTGTCGCCGCCATGCCGCCGAAGGCCAGGCGCGCGTCGATGATCGTGTCACCCTCGAAGGTCAGCCGCAGCGCCGCCAGCACGGCGGAAATGTCGGAATCGAAGCGCTTGGAGATCTTGTGGCAGAAGAAGCGCTGGTGGGCGAAGAGCCCCGGCACTTCCACCGCCGTGACGAACTCGCCCGGCGCCCGGTCCTGCCGGCCATAGGCGAGGAAGAAATCCTCCAGCGCCAGGTTGCGCGCCTCGTCGCCCTGGCGCAGGTGCAGCCGTGCGCCGAGCGCGATGAAGGCCGGCGGCCAGTCGCCGATCGGCGAGCCGTTGGCGATGTTGCCGCCGACCGTGCCGGCATTGCGGATCTGCGCCCCAGCAAAGCGCCGGACGAGTTCGCCGAGCGCCGGATGCAGCGCCGCGAGCTTTTTCTGCGCGTCGCGGTGCGTCACCGCCGCGCCGATGAACAGGCTGCCGCCGGCCTCCTCGATCATCCGGAGATCGGCGACGCGCGAGACGTCGATCATCACGGGCAGGTCGCGGTGCTGTTTCGTCACCCACAGGCCGACATCCGTCGCCCCCGCGACCATCACGGCTTCGGGGTGCGCCGCATAGGCGTCGGCGAGATCGTCGACATCGCCCGGCGACAGCCAGAGACCGCCCGCGCCCGCATAGCGAAACACACCCTCCCCGCGCAGGGCCTGGAGGTGCTGCGCCACCGCGGCGTCGGCCTTTGCCGTGTCCGGCAGCGGCGTCGCGGCGAGGCGCAGGCCGGCCTCGACGATCGGACCGTAGCCGGTGCAGCGGCAGAGATTGCCGGAGATGGCGTCCTTGACCTTCTGCCGGTCCGAGATCGCGCCGTTCAGCCAGCCGGCATAGAGCTGCATGACGAAGCCCGGCGTGCAGAAGCCGCATTGGCTGGCATGGGTCTCGACCATGGCGGTCTGGATCGCATGCGGCCCATCGCGGCCGAGATGCTCGACGGTCTCGATCGCCCGCCCGTGCAGCGAGGGCACGAACTGGATGCAGGCATTGACGGCGCGGCGGCGCAGGCCGTTCTGCCCGTCCGGCTCGAGCATCAGGACGGTGCAGGCGCCGCAATCGCCCTCGGCGCAGCCTTCCTTCGTGCCGGTCAGCCGCTCCGTCTGGCGCAGGTGATTCAGCACCGTCGTCGTCGGCTTCACGCCGGAAATCTCGCGCTCTTCCCCATTGAGAATGTAGCGGATCGGCGTGGCGGAATCGAAGCGCATGGCTCAGCTGCCCCGATAGGTCGAATAGCCGTAGGGCGAGAGCAGGAGCGGCACGTGGTAGTGCCGCCGCGCGGTCGCGCTGAAGCGCACGGCGATGTCGTCGAAGAAGGGCGCGGCGCCCCCGGCGGGCATGGTCGCCGCGAGATAAGGGCCGGCGGCGAAGACGATCTCGTACCGGCCGGGCACGAAGGCCTCGCCGGCGAGAAGCGGCGAATCGCAGCGGCCGTCGGCGTTCGTCTCCGCCGTGACGAGCGGCGTCCTCTGGCCGTCCAAGTCGATGGCAAACAAGGTCACCGCCAGGCCCGCGGCGGGCTGGCCGAGGCTGGTGTCGAGGACATGCGTCGTCAGCCGTCCCTCCTCGTTTTGCGACATGCAGCGACCTTCGTTTTTGACCATCTGGTAAAGCCAGTGTGCAACGGGCCAGGCGGCGGCGTCCAGAGCCAAAGCTTGGTGCTCACTATGGCCGTTGTCGGAGGTAAGGAAATATCTTACCTCTTCTCATCGAAACTCTGCGAAGAGGAGTTCCGTGATGATCACGAGCAGGCTCAGTTCCAAGTCCCAAACCACCATCCCCCAGCCCGTGCGCAAGGCGCTCAATCTCAAGGAAGGGGATGAACTGGTTTATGTCATCGAGGGCGATCGCGTGGTGATGATGCGTGCTGACGGCGATATCTTCAGCAACCCTTTTGCGACGTTCACCGAGTGGGACAGCGAAGAGGACGAGAAGGGCTACGCCAATCTTTAGGCGCGGCGATATCGTGAGGGTGCCCTTTCCGTTCGTGGAAACCAATCGAACCAGAAACCGGCCCGGGCTCGTCGTTTCGAACGGTACCACGTCCAGCCGGTTCGGCCTGTTGTGGGTCGTCATGATAACCGGCGCGGGACATGAACCCTGGCCGGAAGACGTGGATGTGGGCCCCTCCCATGCCGATTTCGGCCTTGCCATTCCATCCCGCATCCGGGTTGCCAAGATCGCCGCCATCAGTGCGAGCCAAGCTTCGCTCGTCGGTCAGATCGACAAGACTATCCTAGACGCCGTGATGAAGCGGGTCCGTGCCATCGTTGGGCTCGATTGAGCCTGATCGTCCTCCAATTGAGATCGTTCGCAGACATGGCCCCCTCCTATCCCCGAGACATGCGCGGCTACGGCCGCACGCCACCCAATCCGCGCTGGCCGGGGGGCGCGAAGATCGCCGTGCAGTTCGTCGTCAATTACGAGGAGGGCGGCGAGAACGCCGTGATCCACGGAGACGCGGCCTCGGAAGCGTTTCTGTCGGAGATCGTCGGCGCCACGCCCTGGGTCGGGCAGCGCCACATGAACATGGAATCCATCTACGAATACGGCGCCCGCGCCGGCTTCTGGCGGCTGTGGCGGATGTTTACGGAGAGGGCGATGCCGGTCACCGTCTACGGCGTCGCGACCGCGCTGGAGCGCAGCCCGGAGCAAGTCGCCGCCATGCTGGAGGCGGATTGGGAGATCGCTTCGCACGGGCTGAAATGGATCGACTACCGCGACTATTCCGATGAGGACGAGCGCGCCCACATGCGCGAGGCGATCGAGATCCACACGGCGGTGACGGGGTCGCGCCCGACCGGCTGGTACACCGGCCGCTCCTCCCTCCACAGCCTGAACCTTGCCGCCGAGGAAGGCGGCTTTCTCTACGCCTCCGACGCCTATGCCGACGACTTGCCCTATTGGCAGGAAACGCCGTCCGGCCCCCTCCTCGTCCTGCCCTATACGCTCGACACCAACGACATGCGCTTCGCCACGCCCCAGGGCTTCAACTCGGGCGACCAGTTCTTCGCCTATCTCAAGGATTCCTTCGACGTGCTCTATGCCGAAGGCGAGGCCGGCGCGGCAAAAATGCTGAACATCGGCCTGCACTGCCGGCTCGTCGGCCGCCCCGGCCGCGCCGCCGCGCTCGCGCGCTTCCTCGATTATGTCGGCTCGAAGCCCGATGTCTGGATCGCCAAGCGCATCGACATCGCCCGCCACTGGCGCGAGCATTTCCCGTACGCACCGGGCCTGCAGCCCAGCCGGATGGACCGCGACGCCTTCGTCGAGACGTTCGGCGGCGTCTTCGAGCATTCGCCCTTCATCTCCGAGCGCGCCTACGACCGCGGCCTGGCCGCCGCGCACGACAGCGCGCCGGGCCTTGCCGGCGCGATGACGACCGCCTTCCGCCGGGCGAGCGATGACGAGCGCCTCGGCATCCTGCGCGCTCATCCGGACCTGGCCGGGCGCCTCGCGCTGGCCGGCGAACTGACCGCGCAGTCCCAGGGCGAGCAGGCCTCGGCAGGGCTCGATCGCCTAACGCCGGCCGAACTCGCCCGCTTCGAGTACCTCAACTCCCGCTATGTCCAGCGCTTCGGCTTCCCCTTCATCATCGCCGTGAAGGGCAAGACGAAGGAGGACATCCTCGCCGCCTTCGACGCGCGCCTCCCCAACGATCCCGAGACGGAGCGCGCGACCGCAGCGCGCGAGGTCGAGCGGATCGCCACCCTTCGCATCCACAGCATCTTCGGAGACACAGCATGAGCGACCGCTTCATCACCGCCGCGCCGGCCCCCGAGGCCGAGGCGCTTTTGAAGCGCTGCATCGACCTCGCCCATCCCCGCCTCGGCACCACGGTGACCTTCGCTACCGACGATTTCTTCGCCGACAAGAGCCGGCTGATCGCTCCCGAGGCACCGGTCTTCTATCCCGACCGCTTCGACGACAACGGCAAGTGGATGGACGGCTGGGAGTCGCGGAGGAAGCGCGTTGCCGGCCACGATTTTTGCGTCGTGAAGCTCGGCCAGCGCGGCCGGATCCACGCCGTCGATATCGACACTGCCTTCTTCACCGGCAATTTTCCGCCCGAGGCCATGCTGGAAGCCGCTGATACGCAGGGCGAGCCCGGCGAGGGCGACTGGACCGTGCTCGTCGAGCGGCGGGCGCTGAAGGGCGACAGCCATCATGTGATCGAGACCGCGTCCGACCGCCCCTGGAGCTGGCTGCGCCTGCACATCTATCCCGATGGCGGCGTCGCGCGGCTGCGCGTCTACGGCACGGTGGAGAAGGACTGGTCGACGGTGTCGCCGGACGAGATTGTCAATCTCGTGGCGCTGGAGAATGGCGGCACGGCCATCGCCTGGAACGACGCGCATTACGGCGCCCCGGCCAACATGCTGGCGCCCGGCCGCGCACCCGTAATGAGCGACGGCTGGGAGACCGCGCGCCGCCGCCGGCCGGGCAATGACTGGTGCGTGCTGAAGCTCGGCCATGCCGGCACGATCGAGCGCATCCATGTCGACACCCGCCATTTCAAGGGCAATTTTCCTGACCGATTCTCGCTGAAGGCCATCCGCCTCGACGCTGATCCCGCGACCGACGCGATCGAGGCGGCGAGCGCCGCCTGGCCGCTGCTGCTCGGCGAGACGAAGCTCGCCGCCGACGCCATCGCCGAGTTCACGCCGGCGGCGGCGGCGGGGCCCGCCACCCATGTGCGCCTCGACATCTATCCCGATGGCGGCATTTCGCGCCTGCGCCTGTTCGGCAAGAAGGCCTGAGCGTGGCGGATCGTGCGCCAGCGGCCGGCGACAAGGATCGTATCCTCGTCGCCGAGCCGCTGACCCTCCTCGGCTTCGAGCCTTTCGGCCAGGTCATCGAGCCGGACAATGCGGAGTCGATCCGGCTGATCAATGGCGGTACGACGACGCGTTTCCACGACCTCGCCGCCGTCGATGTCGCCGCCGAAGGCGGACGGCCGCTGATCAACATCTTCCGTGGAAAACCCTCTGCGCTGCCGGTGACGATCGCGATGATGGAGCGCCACCCGCTCGGCAGCCAAGCCTTCGTGCCGCTGCACGACCGCCCCTTCCTGGTCGTCGTCGCCCCCGACGAAAACGGCCGCCCCGGCCCTCCCCGCGCCTTCGTCGCGCGAGGCGGCCAGGGCGTGAACTACGGCCGCAACGTCTGGCACCACCCGCTGATCGCGCTCGGCGACATGAGCGACTTTCTCGTCGTCGACCGTGGCGGCGAGGGGGCGAATCTGGAGGAAGCGGCGTATCCGGAGAGCTTCGTCATCGAAACGGTGTAGGTTGTTGGCTTAAGCCGTAGATGGGGCGCCCGAAGGTGACGCGCAGCGGCGACGCTGCTTTCTTCTCCCCTTTGGGGAGAAGGTCGCGGCAGCGGGAAGAGGGCGGCGCTACCATATCCGGCACCGTGCGGATTGTCCGCCCGCCGTCGGCGCCCCCCTCATCGGCCTGCCGGCCACTTCTCCCCGGAGGGGCGAAGAACAAGCTTTGCCGCGCCGCTCCATCCGTCTCCACCGATGCCGGTGAGCGGCATCAACCCGGTGGCTGCGCCAATCCTTCTCTCCGAAGCACCCCTCACCCGAACCGCTTCGCCGCCGCCCCATGCTCAGCGCGCAACCTGGAAACGTCGACACCGACCGGCATGCCATCCTCGACCCGCCAGTCTCCCCTCACCATCACCCGGTCCGCCCGCGAAGCGCCGCACTGGACAAGCGCCGCCACCGGATCGTGCGCGCCGGAAAACCTGAGGTCGTCGAGCAGGAAGAACGCGAGGTCCGACTGCCGTCCGACCGCGATCCGGCCGATATCGCTGCGGCCGAGGCAGGCGGCCGAGCCCTCCGTACCCCAGCGCAGCACGTCGCGCGCCGTGACAGCCGCGGCCGATCCGGTCCGCAGGCGGCCGACGAGGAGGGCATGGCGCGCTTCTTCCATGAGGTTGGAGGCATCGTTCGAGGCCGAGCCATCGACGCCGAGGCCGACCGGACTGCCGGCCGCGACGAGCTTCTCCACCGGACAGAAGCCGGAGGCCAGCAGCGCGTTGGACGTCGCGCAATGGCAGATGCCGACCTTGTGCCGGCCAAGCCGAGCGCATTCCTCGGTTGTGAAGTGCACGCCATGCGCGAGCCAGGTCCGCGGTCCGAGCCAGCCGACCTCTTCCAAATAGTCGAGCGGCCGATGCCCGAAGAGCCGCTCGCAATAGGCGTTCTCGTCCTCGGTCTCGCCGAGATGCGTGTGCAGCCGGCAATCGGCTTTTTCGGCGAGTTCCGCGCTCTTGATCATCAGGCTCTTGGTGACGCTGAAGGGCGAGCAGGGCGCGAGCGCGATGCGGATCATCGCCCCCTCCGACAGGTCATGGTATTTTGCGATCAGTCGCTCCGAGTCGGCGAGAATCGTGTCTTCGTCCTGCACCACCGAGTCCGGCGGCAGGCCGCCGTCCTTTTCCGACAGGTTCATCGATCCCCGGCAGAGCGTGACGCGCATGCCGAGGGTCGCAGCCTCCTCCGCCTCGATATCGATCGCGTTCTCGAGGCCTTTGGGGAAGAGATAGTGGTGGTCGGCGGCCGTGGTGCAGCCGGACATCAAGAGTTCCGTTAACGCCAGACGGACCGACAGCCGGAAGGCATCGGGATCCAGCCGCGCCCAGATCGGATAGAGCGCCTGCAGCCAGGGAAACAGCGGCTTGTCGATGGCTTGCGGATGGGCCCGCGTCAGCGTCTGGTAGAAATGGTGGTGGGTGTTGACGAGCCCGGGCAGCACGACATGGCGCGAGGCGTCAAACGTCTCGTCGACCGGCGCCGCGGGTTCCGCCCCCGCAGCGACGAGTTCGACGATCCGCCCGCCCTCAATGACGAGCCCGCCGGCGGCGCCCTCGGCGAGGATTGCCAGCGGCGCCTTGACGAAAAGCCGGGCCATCAGGCGGCTTCGGTCTCGGCCGGCACGAGCGCCGGCAGACCGCCTTGCGCGATCAGGAAATCGAGGATGTCGGCAAGGCCCTTGCCGCGCGACAGGTCCGCAAACACCGTCGGCAGTTCCTTGCGCCCCCGGTCGGTATCGCCGCGCATGCGCTCCAGATCGGCGCCGACATAGGGGGCGAGATCGGTCTTGTTGACGACGAGGAGGTCGGAGCGCGTGATCGCCGGTCCGCCCTTCCTGGGAATATCGTCGCCCTGGCAGACCGAGATGACGTAGATCGAAAGGTCGACGAGATCGGGCGAGAAGGTCGCGGCGAGATTGTCGCCGCCCGATTCGACCAGCACCAGGTCGAGATCGGCATGGCGGGCGCGCAATTCCTTGATCGCCGCGATGTTGATCGAGGCGTCCTCGCGAATGGCGGTGTGCGGGCAGCCGCCGGTTTCGACGCCGATGATCCGGTCGCTGGAGAGCGCCTGCAGCCGCACCAAAGCCTCGGCGTCCTCGCGCGTGTAGATGTCGTTGGTGACGACGCCGATCGACCAGCTGCCGCGCGCCGCCTTGCAGAGTTTTTCGATGAGCGTCGTCTTGCCCGAGCCGACGGGGCCGCCGATGCCGACCCGGAGGGGTCCGTGTTGTGACGTCATGAGCGAAACAGCCTCGTTGTCATGGATTCGTGCCGCATCGCGGCGATGTCGGAGAGGATCGCGGACGAGCCGAGATCGCCCAGCGTCGAGGCTTCGGCGCGCCGGGCCGCCTCGATCTGTGCCGCTTCGAGCCGGTGGAGCACGGCGACCATCTGGCTTTGCCCGAGCGGCACGAGCCGCGTCGCGACGGAAACGAGATTGGCGCAGAAGCCGTGGGCATAGGCGGCCAGGGCGCTGGGGAGCGTTATCCCGGCGCCGGCGGCCAGCCGGCCGACGGCGACGGGATAGGGCGCTTCCGGCGGATCGGCAGCCGGCGTCCCGCCGTCCCGCCAGGGCCGCGCCGCCGCATCGAAGGCCATGCCCAGCGCCCGCGTTTCCGCCCGCCGCTCCATCGAGCCGCCGAGCGCCGTCGCCAGTTCGCACACGGCCGCCATCCGAGCGCCATCTCCGGCCTCTTCGGCATGATGGGCTTCGGCGAAGAGCACGAGGTCGTTCCAGCCGCTGCCCCGCAGGAGCAGCGTTTCCAGCCAGGCCGACAGCGTCGCGGCATTGGTGATCGCTCGCTCGGCGATCGCCGATTCCAGCCCGTGCGAATAAGCAAAGCCCCCGACCGGAAAGGCCGGCGACAGCCAGGTCATCAGCCGCAGCAGTGCCGAAGGATCGGCCGACGCGCCCACCGGCTCGCTCATGCGGAAGGGCCGGCGGCGTCAGTCATGCGCATGCGGCGTCGCCTCATGCCCGGCATGAGCATCGCCGTGATCGTACGAAGCGACATGCGCGCCGCCATAGGCGCCCCCCTCCGGATCGAAGGGCGCGTCGATTTCGATGACGCTGGCCTTGAGGCCTTCCAGCATGGCGCGCAGCACCGGCTCGCGGCGGATGAGGAGGTGGTCTTCGAGGATCTGCGCCGCCTGATGGCGGTTGCCGAGATGCCAGGCGAGCGTCAGGAGATGCGTCGCGTTCTGGCCGCGCACGACATAGAGCGGCTCGGCCTTGGCCTTCACCTTGAGGATCCGGCCATCGTCGAGGCCGATACCGTCGCCGTCGCGCAGCCGCACCGTTTCGGCCAGGTCGAGCAGGAAGGCGATGCCGCCGTCGGAAACCATCGCCATGCGCCGGCGGTGCCGCTGCATCTCGTCGAGCGTGATCGTGTCGTCGGGATGAAAATGCGCCTCGCGGGCGTGGATCTCGGTCGCGCGGATCATCGGATTACCTCGGAGCTGGTCGAGAACCGGAAGGCACGCCGTCTTGCCCGGCGTCCGGCAGAAAATCGGGATCGAGAACATCATCGATCGCATACGGACAGAGGCGCGGAAAGAGGGCAGGAGGAAGTCCTGTCTCGCGTGCTGCGTCCCGGACAGCCCACCCATAGGCCCAATCCAGCGCCTCCTTGGGAAAGTGCTGAAGGCTCGGACTTTCGATGATGACCTCGCTGATATGGTAGCGCTGTTTCGAAATCATTTCAGTCCAGCTGTCCGATCGACGTTCCGGCTGATAACGCCATTTCAGGAGATGTTTCAACAGGACCCCCAGGCGACTGCGAATTTCCTTTCGCTCACTCCGCCCCACGCTCTCGATCTCCTCGGCGACATTCTCCCAGTCGATGTCGCCGCCCTCGCCCGCCCTTGCCCGCAGCCGGGCGGCCTGCGCCTGCGTCCAGGCATAGAAGTCCGCGTCGTACAGCGCGGGTTCGGGTTTTGTCAGCGGCGCGGTCATGTGTCACCGCCGGGATAGAAGGCGAGATCGAAGACTTCCGCCACGGTATAGGAGCATCGGATCGGGAATGTCGCTTCCGGCAGACCAGTCTCGCTTGCAGCCTTTGGTCGCGCATAGCCGTACTCTTCGGCCAACACTTCGGCCGGATAATGCTTGAGGCTCGGACTGCGCCGAACGCGCTTGGCGAGCCGCCCTCTCTGTTCGATCATGGTGGACCTCCAGCTGCCACTCCGCTGCTCGGGCTGGAACTGCCACTTCAACAGATGCAGCAGCAATACCGCCATGCGGCTTTCGATCTCGCTGCGCTCCGACTCGCCCACGCTCTCGATCTCCTCGGCGACGTGCTCCCAGTCGATGGCCGTCGAAGCCTGCGCCCGCAGCCGCGCAGACTGGTCCTGCGACCAGGCGTAGAGGTCCGTCTCGTAGAGGCTCGGCACCGGCACTTTCAGCGCGTCGGGCATGTCTAGCCCCCCGCCTCGGGGAAGAAGTTGGGGTCGAGAATGTCGGCGATGGCGAAGGGACAGGCCTGAGGGGACACCGGTTCGGCTCCTTCGGCAAAGGGAGGGCCACGCCGGGACGCGGCCCAATCCGCCGATCCTAGAACATGAAATAGCGCTGCGCCATCGGCAGCACCGTCGCCGGCTCGCAGGTCAAAAGTTCGCCGTCGGCGCGCACCTCGTAAGTCTCCGGGTTCACCTCGATGTGCGGCAGCGCGTCGTTGAGGATCATCGAGGCCTTGGAAATGCCGCCGCGGGTGTTCTCCACGGCGAGGAACGTCTTGTCGCAGCCGAGGCGCGCGCGCAGGCCGTCGTCGAGGGCGGCCTTCGACACGAAGGTGGCGCCGATGGCGCCCGGCGCCTTGCCGAGCGTGCCGAACATCGGCCGGTAGTGCACCGGCTGCGGCGTCGGAATCGAGGCGTTCGGGTCGCCCATGGGCGCGGCGACGATCATGCCGCCGAGCAGCACCAGCGACGGTTTCACGCCGAAGAAGGCGGGATCCCAGACGACGAGATCGGCGCGCTTGCCGACCTCGACCGAGCCGATCTCGCGGCTCATCCCTTGAGCGATCGCCGGGTTGATCGTGTATTTCGCGACATAGCGGCGGACGCGCAGATTGTCGTTGTCGCCGGTCTCGCCGGCCAGCCGCCCGCGCTGGCGCTTCATCTTGTCGGCGGTCTGCCAGGTGCGGATCAGCACCTCGCCGACGCGGCCCATGGCCTGGCTGTCGGAGGAGATGATCGAGAAGGCGCCGATGTCGTGCAGGATGTCTTCGGCGGCGATCGTCTCGCGCCGGATGCGGCTTTCGGCAAAGGCGATGTCCTCGGGAATCGAGGCGTCGAGATGGTGGCAGACCATCAGCATGTCGAGGTGCTCCTCGAGCGTGTTGATGGTGTAGGGGCGCGTCGGATTGGTCGAGGACGGGATGACGTTCGGCAGGCCGCAGACCTTGATGATGTCGGGCGCATGCCCGCCGCCGGCGCCCTCGGTGTGGAAGGCGTGGATGGTGCGGCCGCGGAAGGCGCCGACCGTATCCTCGACGAAGCCCGATTCGTTCAGCGTGTCGGTGTGGATCATCACCTGCACGTCGTAGGCGTCGGCGACCGACAGGCAGCAGTCGATCGCCGCCGGCGTCGTGCCCCAATCCTCGTGCAGCTTCAGCGCGCAGGCGCCGCCGAGCACCATTTCTTCCAGCGCCGCCGGCAGCGAGGCATTGCCCTTGCCGGAAAAGCCGATGTTCATCGGCAGGCCGTCGACCGCCTGCAGCATGCGGGCGAGATGCCAGGGGCCGGGCGTGCAGGTGGTGGCGAGCGTGCCGTGCGCAGGCCCCGTGCCGCCGCCGAGCATGGTGGTGATGCCCGAATACATCGCCTCCTCGATCTGCTGCGGGCAGATGAAATGGATATGCGCGTCGAAACCGCCGGCGGTGATGATCTTGCCCTCGCCCGCGATCGCCTCGGTGCCGGGGCCGACGACGATGGTGACGCCCGGCTGCGTATCGGGATTGCCGGCCTTGCCGATGGCGTGGATCCGCCCGTCGCGCAGGCCGATGTCGGCCTTGTAGATGCCGGTATGGTCGAGGATCAGCGCATTGGTGATCACCGTGTCGACGGCGCCCTCGGCGCGGCTCTTCTGCGACTGGCCCATGCCGTCGCGGATCACCTTGCCGCCGCCGAACTTCACCTCCTCGCCATAGGTGGTGAGGTCCTTCTCGACCTCGATGAACAGCTCGGTATCGGCGAGGCGCACCTTGTCGCCGGTGGTCGGGCCGAACATCGCGGCATAGGAGGAACGGGCGATCCTGGCGGGCATGAAGACCTCTTTCGGCGACGCGCCGCGACGCACTGCGGCATGGCGCCATCCCTGTTGCAGCGCCGAAGACATTCGGACCGCAAAGCCATGAGTTTGTCAAAGCCTGCCGCATCCCCATCTTGAAGGGGATGGGCGCAGCGACGTCCGGCGAAAGGACGTTTGGATGACAAGGCCCCTGATCACGGCAGCAAGCCTGCTGGTCCTCTGCTTCGGCGGCAGCGATGCGCAGGCGCAGCCCTTCGAGCCGGGACCGCCGGGGACGCCGACCGGCAGCTCGATGGCCGGTGCCCAAATCGTCGGCGCCCCGAAGCTGCCGCGCGGCAACCGCATTCCGAATGCCCGGGTGTTCGGCGATACGGCCGAGGAGCGGGCCTATGGCCGGGATTTCGACGACAGCTACATCACGCCCCCGGTTCCGCGCGGGATCGGAAGGACGGCAACCAACCCCGCCCGGGCCGGCCGTTCAGACATCGACCCGGCGCGGGCCGGAGACTTTGCCCGAAGCGGCCCCACCGCGATCGGCCAAAGCCCGGTGACCCGCGGCAGCAGCTTCAGCCTGGGCAGCCGCGGCGGCCGCGCCCGGATCGTCCCCTCGCGCTGAGGGGAAACCGTCGGCCTGTTTTCGGAACGGGCGCGGCACCCGGGAGTTCTTCATCGGACGAGCCGTCGAACGGGTCCAGGTCGGCCGGGCGGACGACAGGTCACAAGGAGAAGATCCATGCGCAAAGCGCACATCGCCCTCGCCACCTCGATTCTGATCCTGGCGGGATCGCCGGCTCTGGCCCAATCGAGCGGCAGCTCGGGCGGCTCGGGCAGTTCCGCCGGCAGCGCTGGAAGCACCGGCAGCGGCGTAACGGGCAGCTCGGCCGCTTCCGGCCAGGGACTGTCCGGCGGCAGCGGCGGGTCCGCGGGCTCAGGAACGTCTGGCACCGGTATTTCAGGAACCGGCGCATCGGGTGCCGGGACGGGCTCGGCGACCACAGGCACGGGGAGCACGGTCCTTCCGCCCTCCTCGGTCAGCCCTCAGCTCGGCACGACGGCTGGCAGCGCTACGGGCACAGGCTCAGGCCCGGGCAGTGCCGATACCGGCATATCGTCCACCGCCCCGGCCGACGTCACAGGCGCGTCCGGGATGTCAGGGACCGACGGATCATCGAATGCGGCGACGGCGACCGAGGGGTCGAGCACGATCAACTCGACCAACGTCGACGGCATCGCCCGTTCCGGCAACACGGGGGCGGCAACCTCGGTCGGAGAGTCAAGCGGATCCACGACAGGCAGCGCGGACACCACCGGCACGCCCGGCAGCGGCCGGGAGGAGGACTATCGCATCCCCGCGCCGCCGATCGCAGTCGACGTCAATGGAATCCGAGGCGCGCTCGATGCCGGATCCGGGGCAACGCCGAAGTCCAACGGCAACTGAGGCCGACTGCCGCGGCGCCCCTTTTGCGGGTGGCAGTCCACGCTTTCAAGGCGGCGTGGGCTGTCGCATCGGGTGGCGGCCGCAACGATGGCTGTTCGGTCCGGCTTCCGCGTTAGAGGGCGCCCATGACCTTGCCGTTGAAGCCGTAGACTTGGCGATTGCCGCGCAGTGGCACCAACGTGACTTCGCGCGTCTGACCCGGCTCGAAGCGCACGGCCGTTCCCGCGGCGATATCGAGCCGCTGACCCCGCGCCGCTGCTCGGTCGAAGGCGAGAGCGGGATTGGTTTCGGCGAAGTGATAGTGCGATCCGACCTGGATGGGCCGGTCGCCGGTGTTGGAGACTTCGAGGGTCGTGGTCGGCGAGCCCTCGTTGAGAACGATGTCGCCGTCCGCCGTGATCACTTCGCCGGGGATCATCGGCCTCAGCCCATCATCAGCGCGACGCCGGCAACGGCGGTGCCGGCACCGAGGACACGCGCGACCGCCGAGCCGGCCTTCTGGCCGAGACCCGCGCCCTGTCCGACGACAAGGCCGAGACCGATGCCGGCGGCATGCAGGAGCGCCGTAGCCGCGACGAAGCCGAGCGCGAAGGTCAGCGCGCCGGCACTGCCGAGCTCGCTCGCATGGGCCGCGCCGTGTGCCAGCGCAAAGAGGCCGACGAGCCCCGCGCTCGCCGCAAGCGGCAACCGCACGGCGGCCGCGACGACGAGGCCGAGGACGACGACCGAGGCGAGGATCGCCGGCTCGACGAAGGGCATGGCAAAGCCCTGAGAACCCAGGGCGAAACCGATCGCCATGGCGCCGACGAAGGCCGCGGGAACCGCGTAGAGCGCCCTTCCGCCGAGCTGCGCCGCCCAGAGACCGACAGCGACCATCGCGAGGACATGATCGAGACCGGACAGCGGATGCGTGAACCCGGAGAAGAAGGAGTTGTGTGCTTCCGTCCCGACATGGGCGAAGGCGGGGGCGGCTCCGGCGAGGAGCGCCGCGGCGGCAAGAGCTAAACGTTTCGACATCTGTTCCTCATCGGGTCAACATGGGCGCCCTGATGGGGGTCGCGCCCGCTTTTGCTGCATTGCGGCACAGGACGTCAGATCGCTGCGGCGGTGCGATGGCAGTGTGGAAGAACAGCCGTCTTCTGTCAAAGCGCTTAATACCTCGGAAGCCAAGCGGAACGAGAAAGCCGCGGCAGCGCACCGAAGACCGGCCTTTGGCAAGGGTCTTTCAACCGCAAGGCGCCATGCTGGGTGTCATCCCTGACCGGCCAGCCCACGCGGCGCCGTCAGCCCACCAGCAACCGAGGCAGGCATGGCGCCGACTTTCCCGATCCGATTTCTGCAGGCCTTCGGCGCCCTCGCGCTCGTCACGGCGGCAACCGGAATATGTGGCGATGTCGAGCCGAGCCACATCCGGACGGCCACGATCGGGGGTGTTCGCGGCCCGGTCTACTATTCGGTGGTCGACCGAAGCTACCGCCCGGTCGGGCACTCCTCCGGCACGGCCAGTCCCCAGCAGATGGCCGAAATCCTGCCTCCCCTCCCCTGACCCATCGCCCGTCCGGCGACCGACCCTATTTCCGAACCGCCTGCGTGCGACCGGCTCCGCGCCATCGCCCCGGTCCACATGTCCGCTCGGCGCGTCCGGCGCGCCGGATCCGCCCTAGCGGATCGGTTCGTGCACCGTCACCAGCTTGGTGCCGTCGGGAAAGGTCGCCTCGACCTGGACGTCGTGGATCATCTCGGCGATCCCCTCCATCACCTGGTCGCGCGTCACCACATGGGCGCCCGCCTCCATCAGGTCGGCGACCGAGCGTCCGTCGCGCGCGCCCTCGACGACATAGTCGGAAATCAGCGCGATGGCTTCCGGGTGGTTCAGCTTCACGCCCCGCGCCAGGCGCTTGCGGGCGACCTCCGCGGCCATGGCGACGATCAGCTTGTCCTTTTCGCGCGGCGTCAACTGCATCGGCTCATTCTCTCCAAACCTTAGGTCAAAGCGACCATACAAGCGGAAGCGGCGCCTTTGAAAGCGCCGCGAGCACGGGAATGAGCCGCTTGCGCAGAAGAAATCCGCTGCCGGCCACGATCCGCGCGACGACGAGACCGTCGAAGGCGCTCGCTCCCCCGTCCGGTCCGATCAGATCGCGCAGGGTATCCAGAAGGGACTCCCCCTCCGGCAGCTGGGCCATCACCGTGGCGAAGGCTTTGGCGCCGCCAAGCCCCGCCGCCTCGGCGGCCAAGGCGTCGATCGGCCCTTCCAGCCGCAGCTCCTCGGCAAAGACGAGACGCCCGTCGCGGCGCACGCGCCAGCGGTCGGTGAGCTTTCCCTCGACGACGGTCTCGCCCATCAGCGTGCGCCCGAGCACGACGCTCTCCACCAGGAGAACCCGGCTTGATGCGGCGCAGTCGACATCAAGCCGCCGCGCCAGGGCGCCGCCGTCGAAGAGGATGGTTTCCTGTGGCAGATAGGCAAAACCCGCGTCGGGCGCGACAGAGACGCTCGTCGCGATCCGCGCCTCGCCGCTCGCAGCGCGGTAGACCCGCTCGCAAGCCTGGGTGGTGAGGCTGAGGCTGGCGCCGGCGCCGACGGACATCTCCACCTCCAGCCGGTCGCCGCCGGTCAGGCCGCCGGAGGAGTTGATCAGCACGGCCTCGGCCGATGCCCCCTGCGTCCTGGGAAAGCGCAGCTTCAGGCAGCCGGCCTGGTGCAGCCGTGCCAGGCGCGAGCGCCCCGCCGTCAGGCGGAACTCGGCCATGGCGCGGCCCTTGGCCCGCTGCAGGGATATTTCGGCCGCATCGCCCGCCGCGGGCAGCAGATCGAGGCCCGGCGGCCCGGACGGATCGCCAGTGGATGCGGGAAACGGGGCGACGGCAGCGTCAGACGGTGAGATGCTTGCGAACCTCCGGGCGGTCGAGATCCTCGGCCACGCCCTCGAAGACGATCTCGCCGCGGTCCATGATGTAGACCTTGTCGGCGAGTTCGCGGCAGAAGTCGAGATATTGCTCGACGAGGAGGATGGCGAGGCCGGACTGCTCCTTCAGGTAGCGGATGGCGCGGCCGATATCCTTGATGATCGAGGGCTGGATCCCCTCCGTCGGCTCGTCGAGGACGAGCAGCGTCGGCCGCGTCACCAGCGCCCTTCCGATGGCGAGCTGCTGCTGCTGGCCGCCGGACAGATCGCCGCCGCGCCGCCCGAGCATGGATTTCAGCACCGGAAACATCTCGAAGACATGGTCGGGAATGACCTTCTCGCCCCGCTTCAGCGGCGCAAATCCCGTCTGCAGGTTCTCCTTCACCGTCAGAAGCGGAAAGATCTCGCGCCCCTGCGGCACGAAGCCGATGCCGCGCCGCGCCCTTGTGTACGGCGCCTCGCGGCCGAGCACGTGACCGTCCAGCGCGATCTCGCCCGAGCGGATTGGCTGCTGGCCGACGACGGCCCGGAGGAGGCTCGTCTTGCCGACGCCGTTGCGCCCGAGCACGCAGGTGATCTCGCCTTTCTTTGCCTGCATCGACACGCCGCGCAGCGCCTGGGCAGCGCCGTAGTAGAGGTCGATGTTGGAGACGTTCAGCATGGGGTGGTCCTTTGCAGTGGTCGGCCTGCGGGAACGACGCACTGCCTTGCTCGACTCGGAAGAGCCCAGTTTCCCCGCACAGGCAACGCTGGAGGGACGCACAGAACCAACGGCAACGAGCCGATCTCCCCCCTTGAGGGGGAGATGGCCGGCAGGCCAGAGGGGGGTACGCTGCCGCCGCGCTGACGGACTTGGCGTGATGCCGACAGGCGGAAAAGTGTGCGCTCGACGGCGCCCCCCTCTGCCCTGCCGGGCATCTCCCCCTCAAGGGGGGAGATCGATGCGTGGAACCGTGCCCGCCCCCTCATCGCCCGAGATACACTTCGACCACGCGCGGGTCGGCGCTGACGGCGTCGAGCGTGCCTTCGGCGAGCACCGAGCCCTCGTGCAGGCAGGTGACCTTCACGCCGAGCGCCCGCACGAAATGCATGTCGTGCTCGACGACGACGACCGAGCGGGTGCGGGCGATGTCCTTCAGGAGCAGCGCGGTCTCCTCGGTCTCGGCGTCGGTCATGCCGGCGACGGGCTCGTCGACGAGGAGAAGCTCGGGGTCCTGCGCCAAGAGCATGCCGATCTCCAGCCATTGCTTCTGGCCATGGCTGAGATCGGCGGCCAGCATCTGTCGCTTGTCGCCGAGCCGCGTCGTCGTCAGGATCTCCTCGATCGTCGCCGCCTCGGCCGACGACTTGCGGTGGAAAAGCGTCGCGAACACGCTGCGCGAGCCGGCCATGGCGAGGCGCAGATTGTCCTCGATGGTGTGGCTGTCGAAAACCGTCGGCTTCTGAAATTTGCGGCCGATGCCCATCGAGGCGATGTCGGCCTCGTCATGCTGGGTGAGGTCGATGTCGCCCTTGAAGTAGACGTCGCCCTTGTCGGGCCGGGTCTTGCCGGTGATGATGTCCATCATCGTCGTCTTGCCGGCGCCGTTCGGGCCGATGATCGCTCGCATCTCGCCCCTTGCCACGACGAGCGACAGACCGTTGATCGCCTTGAAGCCGTCAAACGTCTTCGAGACGCCGTCGAGATAGAGCAGCGTCTCGCGCCGCGCCTGGATGCCGCCTGGCGCAAGCCGAGCCTCGAGGGCCCGCTGCGTCGCATAGGGGTGCGGCGAGACGAAGGGCTCGGCGGCATTGGCCCGGACCGCCGCAGCGGGCAGGGTCAGGCCCGGCGCCGCGGGAGCGGCCGGCCTGCGCGTCAGCGCCGTCGCAGGCACGCCCTGCACCTGCCGCAGCCGCGCCGCCTGCATTTCGGCCTCGCGCCGGGCCGCACTCTGGTCGATCATCGCCGTCACTCCGCCGCACTCGGGGCCGCGCTCGGGGCTGCATTGCCGGCCATGCTGGCGGCCCGGCTGTCGCCGATGCCCTTCTCTGCATTTTTCGATAGACGCCGCGCCCGCATGCCGCCCCAGCCGGCATCGATGGTGCCGACGATGCCGCGCGGCAGGAAGAGCGTGACGAAGACGAACAGCGAGCCCAGCACGAACAGCCAGAATTCCGGCGCCGCAGCGGTGAAATAGCTCTTGCCGGCATTGACGAGGAGCGCGCCGATCACCGGGCCGAGCAGCGTGCCGCGGCCGCCGACGGCGGCCCAGACGACGACCTCGATCGAGTTCACCGGGGCGAACTCGCCGGGATTGATGATGCCGACCTGCGGCACGTAGAGGGCGCCGGCGACGCCCGCCATCATTGCCGAAACGGTGAAGGCGAAGAGTTTCACGTGCTCCGCCCGCCAGCCGAGGAAGCGCGTGCGGCTTTCCGCATCGCGCACCGCGATCATCAGCTTGCCGAGCTTGGAACGGGTGATGGCGCCGACGAGCACGACGCCGAGCCCGAGCGCCACGCAGCTCGCCACGAACAGGCCGAGCCGCGTCGCATCGGCCTGGACGCTGTAGCCGAGGATTTCCTTGAAATCGGTCAGGCCATTATTGCCGCCGAACCCCATGTCGTTGCGGAAAAAGGCCAGCAGCAACGCATAGGTCAGCGCCTGGGTGATGATCGAAAGATAGACGCCGGTCACCCGGCTGCGGAAGGCGAAATAGCCGAAGACGAAGGCGAGCAGGCCGGGCACCAGAAGGACCATCACGGCGGCGAACCAGAACTGGTCGAACCCATGCCAGAACCAGGGCAGCTCCTTCCAGTTGAGGAAGACCATGAAGTCCGGCAGCAGCGCATTGCCATAGACGCCGCGGGTGCCGATCTGGCGCATCAGATACATGCCCATGGCGTAGCCGCCGAGCGCGAAGAAGGCGGCATGGCCGAGGCTGAGAATGCCGACATAACCCCAGACGAGGTCGAGCGAGAGGGCCAGCAGCGCGTAGCAGAGATACTTGCCGATCAGCGGCACGGCATAAGAGGGGATGTGCAGGGCGCTATCCCCAGGCAGCCACTGGTTCGCCATCGGCACCAGGATGGCGGCGGCGACCAGCGCCAGGACGATGAGCCAGACTCGCGGCCCCAGATATCGCGCGAAAATCATGCCTCCACGAACCTCCCCTTCTGGGCGAACAGGCCGCGCGGGCGTTTCTGGATGAAGAGGATGATGAGGACGAGCACGACGATCTTGCCGAGCACCGCGCCGGCATAAGGCTCCAGCAGCTTGTTGACGATGCCGAGCGACATCGCGCCGACCAGCGTGCCCCAGAGATTGCCGACGCCGCCGAAGACGACGACCATGAAACTGTCGATGATGTAGCCCTGGCCGAGATCGGGCGAGACATTGTCGATCTGGCTGAGCGCGACGCCGGCAATGCCGGCGATGCCCGAGCCGAGCGCGAAGGTCATGGCGTCGACCCAGGGCGTGCGGATGCCCATGGCCGAGGCCATCTTGCGGTTCTGGGTGACGGCGCGCATCTGCAGGCCCATCGCCGTGCGGTTCAGCGCGGCGAGCAGCGCGAAGAAGATCACGGCGGAGAAGACGATGATCCAGGCGCGGTTCCACGTCACCGACATCAGCCCGACGTCGAAGGCGCCGGACATCCAGGAGGGATTGCCGACCTCGCGGTTGGTCGGCCCGAAGATGGTGCGGATGCCCTGCTGCAGGATCAGCGACACGCCATAGGTGGCGAGCAGCGTCTCCAGCGGCCGGCCGTAGAGGAAGCGGATGAGGAAGCGCTCCATGATCAGGCCGACGAGGGCCGAGACGGCGAAGGCCAGCGGCAGCGCGATCGGCAGCGACCAGTCGAAGAGGCCCGGCGCGTGCGTCCGGATCGCCTCCTGCACGACGAAGGTGGTGTAGGCGCCGAGCATCACCATTTCGCCATGCGCCATGTTGATGACGCCCATGACGCCGAAGGTGATGGCAAGGCCGATGGCGGCGAGCAGCAGCACCGAGCCCAGCGACAGCCCGTACCAGACGTTCTGGGCATAGCCCCAGAGCGTGATGTTCTGCTCGATCGCCTCGGCGGCGGCCGTCGCCGCGGCAGTGAGCTCCGAGGCTTCGGCCGAACGGATCTCGCCCAGCACCACCAGCGACTGGCGATCGCCGCGGGCGGCGATGAGGTCGATGGCGGCGAGCTTTTCGGCGACCGGCCGGTCCGACTTGATGACGGCGGCGGCGCGCGCCTGTTCGAGCCTCAGCTTGACCGCGAGAACCTCCTCCTTGGCGATGGCGGCGTCGAGCACGCCCACCTGCTCGGGCGTCGCCGAGGTGAAGAGGTTCATGGCGGCGGCGCGGCGGCGCTCGGGGTCGGGCGAACCGAGGGTCAAGGTGCCCAGCGCATCGGCGACGACGACGCGGATGGAATTCTTCACGCGGACCTTTTCGAGGTCGGCGACGGGCGCGGTGCCGAGCGGCGCCCCGGTGTAGGGATCGAGGATCTCGGCTGGATCGGCCTTTCCACGCGCGATCACGACGCTGCCGTCGGCGCGGTAGAAGAGCTCGCCGGCGGCCAGCGCGTTCAGCGCCACGGCCACGGCGGGATCGCCGGTGGCGGCGAGCTTACGCACCGTCGCCTCGGTCTCGTCGAAACTCTTCTTGCCGGAAAATTCGGAGATGATCGGCGCGACGCTGGCCGCATCCTGCGCGAAGGCGGCGCCCGGAGAAACGGCAAGGGCCATCCACATCAGGCCAGCAAAAAGGAGCAGTCGCAGCGGAATCAAGGTCATCGGCACGCCGGGCGAGAGGAAAATCGGCGGGGCGGCGGTTTGCCGCCGCCCCGGGGGAAGGATCGCATGCGGGAGGGTCATGCGCGCCTTCCGGGCAGGCCTTGCGAAAGAGGGTGCCGTATCGCGCCGGACTGCCGAAGAGGCCGCGCCGCCGAAGCCGCGGCGCGGGATCGCGGGATCAGTTCGCCTTGACGGCGCCGCCGCAGGTCTTGGTCTCGGTGTTGTAGTTGCCGCAGCGGATCGGGTCGGTCCAGTCGGCGATCAGGGGCTTGGATTCCGGCAGGTAGTCCGACCAGGCATCGCCCTCGACGGCCGGGATTTCCTTGACGACCTCAAACTGGCCGTCGGCCTGGATCTCGCCGATGAGGGTCGGCTTGGTGATGTGGTGGTTCTTGCCCATCACGGCCATGCCGCCGGTGAGGTTCGGGACCTCGATGCCGACCATGGCGTCGATGACCTTGGCGGGATCGGTGGTGCCAGCCTTCTCGACCGCCTTCACCCACATGTTGAAGCCGATATAGTGGGCTTCCATCGGATCGTTGGTGACGCGCTTGTCGTTCTTGATATAGGCGTGCCAGGCCTTGATGAAGGCGGCATTCTCAGGCGTGTCGACCGACTGGAAGTAGTTCCAGGCGGCGAGATGGCCGACCAGCGGGGCGGTGTCGATGCCGGCGAGTTCTTCCTCGCCGACCGAGAAGGCCATGACCGGGATGTCCTCGGCGGTGATGCCCTGGTTGGCGAGTTCCTTGTAGAAGGGTACGTTGGCGTCGCCGTTGACGGTCGAGACGACGCCCGTCTTCTTACCGGCCGCGCCGAATTCCTTGATCGCGGAAACCTCGGTCTGCCAGTCGGAGAAACCGAAAGGTGTGTAGTTGACCTTGATGTCCTCGGCCGGAACGCCCTTGGACAGGAGATAGGCCTCGAGGATCTTGTTGGTGGTGCGGGGATAGACGTAGTCGGTGCCTTCCAGCACCCAGCGCTTCACACCTTCCTCCATCATGTAGTCGACGGCCGGGATCGCCTGCTGGTTAGGGGCGGCGCCGGTGTAGAAGATGTTCTTGGACGACTCCTCACCCTCGTACTGCACGGGGTAGAAGACGACGGTGTCGAGTTCCTCGGCGACCGGCAGGATCGACTTGCGCGAGACCGAGGTCCAGCAGCAGAACACGGCGGCGACCTTCTGGGCCGAAACGAGGTCGCGCATCTTCTCGGCGAACAGCGGCCAGTCGGAAGCGGGATCGACGACGACGGGCTCGAGCTTCTTGCCGAGCAGGCCGCCCTTGGCGTTCTGCTCCTCGATGAGCATCAGCATGACGTCCTTGAGGGTCGTCTCAGAGATCGCCATCGTGCCGGACAGCGAATGCAGGACGCCGACCTTGATCGTGTCCTGCGCCATCGCGCCGGTCGCGCCGAACGCGCCCAGCGTCAGGGCGGTCGCCGCCCCGCGGATCCATGTGTAGGCTGACTTCATGAGACGCTCTCCAGACCATCCGGCGCGTCCCCTGACGCGCCCTCAAGCCTGCACTGGCAAGCCCCGTGCCATTTCGCCCGGCACCAGCGGCTGTAGGCTCAGAGGCCTCTGCCTCCTGTTGCTGCTGATGCGAAGCATCCGTCACGCATGCAATAGACCCGCGCAGGAACCTCTGACTTACAAGCCAGGGCGCGCCGGATCTGCCCATTGTGCGCACAGCTGCGCAATTTGGAGGCATCGCCTGCTGGTGCGGCAGATGCCTAGAAAGCCAGCGCCGTCAGATCGACTTCTTGCGATCCTCGGGCCACTCGCACTTCCAGCCGACGACCTTCCATTTCGGATGGTTTCCCGCCCAGTCCGCGACGTAAGGCGTCGACAGCATCATGCACTGGGCGAGGGTGCCGCGGCTCTCATAGGACAGCCGCTGCTCCTCGCAGGACGTGGGGTCGGCCAGAAGGCAGACGGACAGGACGAGATCGATCATCAGCATGACTCCCGGAGAGCGCGCGTGGGGACGGTGCCGATGACAGCTACGATCGACAGCGCCCCGCGGATGCATGCCCGCGACACTCCGACGCAGGCATGGCCCGTCAGAGAAAGTCGGTCATCGGGCTTCCCCCTGCAGCAGGCTGGGTCAGCCGAGCGGCAGAAAAATCTCGCCAAGGCCGAGCACGGCCGTGTCGCCGCCGAGCCGGCGCATCGGGCCGCCATCGAGGAGAGACGCGCCGAAAGGCGGAGCGGCGAAGGCTCTGGCCATCAGCCGGAGAACGATGAGATCGACCGGGCCGTTGTCGAGGAAGGTCGGCCCGATCGCCTCGGCGCCGCCGGCGAGGAGCAGCGTGCCGCGCTTCATCAACATGCCGGGCAAGCGCCCCGCTTTACCGCCGACCACGAGCGTGCCGGCGATCATCCGCGATCCCGCGTGATCGCCGGCATCGCCCTCGATCAAAATCGTGCCACGCCGCATCCGNCCGATCGCCGGCGCGCGCGCCGGCCGAGCCACGGACGTGGATCGTGCCGCCGCGCAGACCCATGGTCTCGCCGGCGAGCGGCCCGCCGAGGTCGTCGCCCGCGTCACCCTCGATGGTCAACATGCCGCCGCTCATGCCCGAGCCGGCGAAGGGACCGGCGGTGCCTTTGACCACGATCGCCCCCGACGCCATGGACCGGCCGACACGCTGGCCGACGGGGCCGTCGACGCGGATGGTGCCGCCATCGAGGCCCTCGCCGATCCCGTCGAACCGGGCCGACCCGCCGGCAAAAGTGATGGCGCCGAGATCCCCCATGGCGATGGAAAAGACGTCGCCGACAGCAAGCCTCTCGCGGCTGGTTCCGATCGCCAAAGCGCCGATCTCCCGCTCGCCGAGGCCCGCCAAATGGCTGGCGGTCAGCCGGGACAGGTCGAGGCGCTGGTTCGGCTCGCTGCGCAGCGTGAAGGTCAGACCGCTCATGGTGCCAGATCCTTCAGGTGATAATGGTGTGGCCCGAGCTGGCCGCCGTAATTGCCAGCGCTGATGCGCAGCGCGCCGCGCTCGGGGCCGAGATCGACCACCGCCTTCAGCCCGACGCGCATCGCCTCGGCGACGATGTCGGAGGTCAGTCCGTCGATGACGATTTCCAGCACCGAGCCGATCTCCGGCGTCAGCTGGGTATCGCTGACGCCCTTCAGCGTCGGGCAGTAGGCGTTGTTGGTGGAGGCCATCATGCCCTTGTACTTTCCGCCGACCTTCGAGCCCGACCGGACGACGCCGCCGGGAAAGGGCATGATTGCGCCCTCAACCGCGTGGATCGCGTCGACCGCCGCTTCGGCCGCGGCCAGTGCATGCGCGGCATCGGCGGCGAGGAAGAGGAGATTGCCGCCGCCGACGCCCTTGGAGGTCATGCCGGTCTTCGCCTCGCAGAGAAATTCGCCCTCCATCACCGGCATGCGCCAGTAATGTTTGCCGGCGAACTTTTTCGAGATCTGCCAGCCGTCGGCGAAGTAGCGGATGGCGTTGCCGAGATCGATCTTCGTCTCGCCCTCCAGCCCGGCGAAGCAGGCCGAGGACGGCGCGGTCAGGATGCACTGGCCGAGCCGCGTCGCCAGCTGCTTCTTCAGCCCGTCGCCGTCCATGCCGAAGATCAGGATGCGCGCGCCCGGCCGCCCGTCGGGCGTCTCCTCGGGCGAGAGCATCCGGTCGATGCCGGCCTCGACCCCGCAGGCGATGACGGAGGTGGCAAAGCCGGTCATCGACCGCGCCGCCTCCAGCACCCAGCGCTCGTTCACGGCGGTGACGATGATGCCCGTGCCGCTCATCGGAAAGGCTTCGGCGAAAGTGTCGTCGATGACGACGCCGTTGCGGGTCAGCGCTGCCATGGAACCACCTTGAATGGATCTGCGAGGCCGAGCGCGTGCTCGGGCACCTGGAACCAGCGCGTCGGGATCCCGTAGGTGTCGTCGTAGTAGCGCTCGAGTCGGCGCGTCATCGCCGGATCTGCCTTGGTGTCGAGCGTCAGGGTCCGACCCATGCGCCGCGACACGACGCTGCCATCCTCCACCACGAGGTGCCCGTCCTTGTAGAGGAAGGCCGCCTTGCCGAAGAGCGCGGAACGATCGTCGCCGGCGCGGTAGACCGCGACATCGGCGATCTTGCCGGGCGAGAGGTCGCCGCGATCGGCGAGGCCGAGGAGCTTGGCGGGGGCTGCCCGCGTCATGATGGCGATCTCGGCGAGCGTATACTCGCGGTCGATCTCGGAAAGCCGCGTCATCGCCACCGCCGCCTTCGGCATCTTGTCGATCCACTGCCGGCGGAGGTCCCGGTCCATCAGCAGGGCGAAGAGGTCGGGATAGGCCGTGAACGGCGCGCCGTTCGGATGGTCGGTGGTGAAGAAGACGCGCCAGGGATCGTCGATCAGGAGGAAGAGCTCGAGCCCGATCGCCCATTGCAGGGCGTTGTAGTAATTCGCCTGGACGTAGTCGATCGGCACGACACCGCCGCCATTGGCCTCGGCGTCCTGGATCACGCTCTTCCGGGGCTTGGCCGCCCCGCGTCCGCCGAACTGGCGCAGCGCGTCGGACGAGACCGTCACCGTCTGCCCGAACATCACCTGGCCGATGTCGACGGTAATCTCCGGCGACGCGTTGACGATCTCGGCGAGCTTGGCTGCTTCCGAGGAGAAGGCGCGGCTGCCCTCCTTGCCGTAGCCGTAGAACTGGATGTGGGCGAGGTGCAGCGGCACGCCATCCGCCGCCTGCATGGTCATCTCCGCCGATTCGACGCTCGATCCGGGGAGACCCAGATTGTTGCAGTGGACGTGCAGGGGATGGGCGATGCCGAGCCGCGATACCGCGCCCTGCAGCGCCTTGACGATCTGGCGCGAGGTCACGCCGTAATCCGGCACCGTGTCGTCGAAGGCGAAGGCGCGCACATTCGCCTTGAAGGCAGCCGAGCCGCCGGCATTGATGGTCTTTACCCCGAGCGAACGGGCGGAGGAGACGGTCCAGGCGACATAATCCTCGATCGCCTGCTCGCTCTCGCCGGCGCGCAGCATCGACAGGAGAAAATCGTCATTGCCGAGCACGACCAGCGTCGCCTTGTCGATGATCGGGATGTCGGCAAGTTCCAGATGCGCATGCAGCGCCGCCGAGGGCGCCATGGCCGGCTCGACCACGGTGGTGAAGCCCATCTGGGCATAGAGGATGCCGGTCTCCTCGGTGGTCCAGCCGACCTTGCCGAGCGGCGTCTGGCCGGGCCGGGCCTGGAAGGCCTTGTGGAACTCCGGCAGCAGCAGCCGCGCGGTGTTCACGTGGCCGCCGGCGATGTGCGAGTGGATGTCGATCGCCCCGGCCATGACGATGGTGCCGGCGCAGTCGACGACCTCGTCCGCCGGCCGTCCGTCGGTTGGCGCGGCGACGATCAGTCCGTCCTCGATATAGACGTCGCCGACGCCGTCGCGGCCGTTGACCGGGTCGACGACATGGCCGCCTTGCAGAACCCTCAGCATCACGCGGCCCTCTTCGCTGAAGCATCGCCGAGCGCCGCGGCGATCGCCGAAAGGATCGCTGCGGCCGAGCCGGCAGGGCCGCCCATCGGCGCATCGACGGGAACGAAGGTCGCGGCGATGTCGTCGTAGAGCGCGCCGGCATGATCGCGGCCGGCGAGGCCAACCTCGAAGGCGACCGCCGGCGTTGCCGCAAAGGAGGCACCGGCACCGGCGATGGCGATCACCGGCAAGCCGCCGGCATCGACCGGCGCGTGGCCGCCCGCGAGCGCGTCGACATGGACGACGAGGTCGCATTCGCCCGAGGCGATCAGACGTCGGCCATCGTAGGCCCACGGGTCATGCAGGGCGACGCCGTCCGCAAACCGGCTGCGAAGCGGAAAACCGCTGACGGCGGTGGCGATCTGCGCGGCGCCAAAAGCCTGGCCGGCGCCGCCGAGCGGCAGCGACGAGGCGCGCGTGGTGAGGTTCAGATCGGCGACGAGCCCGGACAGCATCTCGACGCCGAGTGCGTCGAGCGAGGCGGCGGACCAGATTATGCAGGCAAAGCGGGCTTCGGCGAGAAGTGCCGCGACGCTTGAGGCGGTAGCTGCGTCGATCGGCCCCGCGCCGAAGCGACGCCCCGCTAGCGCGGCCCGAATCATCCCCACCGCTTGGGGAAGGTCTGGCCCGGCGCAGGCGATGGTCTCGGTGGCGATCTGGGTCGCGGGCAGGGTTTCGTCGCTGGCACCGCCGAGCCAGACGAGCTTGCGGCCGGACGATCCGCCCTCCCCGCCGGCCATTCCCTCGCCGCCGAGGACGAAGGCAAGCAGCGCCGGCGATAGCGTCGCGACCTCGGCCCCGACGACGAGAAAACGGTCGGCGCGCCGGCGCATCTCGGCCGGTGCCGCCACGAACATGCCGGCGCTGCGCAGCACCTCGACATTGCGATAGAGGATGTCCGACGCGGCGTGGTCGATCACGCCGCCCGCCCGCCGCGCCAGCGCCAGCGCCGCCTTGACGCCGGCCACATCAGTGCCGAGCCCTGTGACGAGCGGCAGCCGGCTTTCGCCGATCAGACGCGCGGCCTCAGCGACGGCTTCGCCCTCGGAGACCTCGGTCCCGTTGATCCATGCTTTGCCCAAAAGACTTCGCTTCCTGGCGCCCGGCCATCAGTTAAAGGAATCCATGCCGGAGCGCCAAGCCCTCGCCCAGAAATTCGTCAGCGATCGTATTTGATGTAGGCGAAACGCGGGTCGTCCGGTGGCCCTGTCAGCGCACCCCCGTCCTTGCCGGGCTGCCAGCCGACCACTTCCTCGATCTTGGCGGCCAGCTCGAAATCCTTGTCGGTGATGCCCTTGGCGGCGTGGTTCATCAGCCGCACCTCCACCCAGGCATAGGAAGCGGTAATGTCGGGATGGTGGAAGGCCGCCTCGGCGAGGTGCCCGACGGTGTTGATCACCATCAGCGTCGATTTCCAGCCTTGCGTCTTGTAGGTCCGGCGGATCCAGCCGTCCTCCAGCCGCCAGGCCGGCAGTGTTCTTTGCAGCCGCTCCACTACGTCTGCCGGTGGGTAGGTCTTTTCCTTCTTGTCACCCATCTCGCGCCTTCTCCCTTGTCGGTTCGCGACAAACCGGAATAATAGGGCCCGGGCACCAGATGGCAGGGGAATATCGTGAAATCAGACGTCGTCAACGTCTTGGCGCCCGCGCGCCTTCACCTTGGTTTCCTCGACATGAATGGCAGCCTCGGCCGCCTGTTCGGCGGCATCGGCATGGCGGTCTCGGCGCCAGCGACCCGGCTGACGCTGACCCGCGCTGGCGCCACGACCGTCGAAGGTCCGGACCGCACGCGCGCGCGCTGGCATCTCGAAGCGATCCGCTCGCACCTGTCGATCAGCTACGAACACCACCATCTCGTCATCCACGAAGTCATCCCCTCCCATTCCGGCCTCGGCTCGGGGACGCAGATCGCCTTGGCCGTCGCCGCCGCCGTGCGCACGCTGGAAGGCCTGCCGCTCGACCCCGATGGCGATGCGGAGTTTCTGGGGCGCGGCAACCGCTCCGGCGTCGGCGCCGGCTTCTTCCTCAACGGCGGCGTTCTGGTCGACGGCGGCAAGGGCAAGACCGCTGCGCCCCCGCCGGTCATCGCCCGGCTGCCCTTCCCGCCGGCCTGGCGCGTCATTCTCGTTCTCGACCCCTCGCTGAAGGGCCTGGCCGGCAGCGCCGAGGTCGATGCCTTCGCCGCCCTGCCGGCCTTCCCCGAGCGCGATGCCGCCGACATCTGCCGGCTCGTGCTGATGCAGGCGCTGCCGGCGCTGGCCGAAGCCGACATCACCGGCTTCGGCGCGGCGATCTCAGACATCCAGCGCCGCGTCGGCCAGCACTTCACCCCGGCACAGGGTGGCCCTTTCGCCAGCCGGCAGGTCGGCGAGGCCATCATGGCACTCGGCGCGCTTGGTGCGCACGGGCTCGGGCAAAGCTCCTGGGGGCCGACCGGTTTCGCCTTCGCCGCCAGCGCCGAGGAGGCCGAGCACCTGGTGCGGCGGCTGAAGGAAGGGGGCAAGACCGAGGGTCTCGACATCCGCATCGTCGAAGGCCGCAACGACGGGGCCCGGATCGAGACGCCTGGCCGCTAGGGCACGAGCCGAGACGCAGCTTTCGGCTTTCGGAGAAGATCATGCGAAAACAAGGAACGGTGACGGGGCGGCGATTCGACGAAGAGCGGTCCCGCTCGCGCATCGCCTGAACGATTCCGCCCGGAGAGGCGGGGCCGGCCGAGATACTGCCTGGAGGAACAATGGCTGCGAAAAACATCCTGCACATGCTGACGCCGCACAAGCATGTCAGCCCTTTCGACGTGAACATGGCAGCCGATGCCGGCTTCGACGTCATTGTGCCCTATGAGGCCGTGACGCTGGAGGAGGTCGGCGACCTCGTGCAGGACGCGATTTTTTCCCGTCCGCCGCATGATGGCGCGTCCACAGCGATCTTCTTCGGAGGCGACGATGCCGTCCTGGCGCTCGACATGATCGACGCCGCCAAGAACGCCCTCGTGCCGCCCTTCGGCACCCATGTCTTCGCCGATCCGCAGGGCTCCTTCACCACCGCCGCCGCCATGGTCGCCTGCACCGAAAAGGTCCTGCAGGCGAAAAAGGGTCGGGGGCTGAAGGGCGCACGCATCGCCGTCTTCGGCGCCACCGGTGTCGTCGGCTACTGCGCCGCCGTCATCGCCGCGCTGGAAGGCGCCGAGGTGACGCTGGTCGGCCATAACGGTGTCGAGCGCGTGCAGGCCCGGGCCGACGAGATGAAGCAGCGCTTCGGCGTCGACGTCGCCGCCGTCAACGGCGCCAGCGACGCGGAAAAGGCCGACGTGCTGAAGGAGACCGAGGTGGTCTTCGCCGCCGCCAAGGCCGGCGTGCGCGTCCTCACCGCATCGCTGCTCTCGGGCGCGCCAAAACTTCTGGCCGCCGCCGATGTCAACGCGGTGCCGCCATCCGGCATCGAGGGCGTCGACGTGTTCGACCTCGGCAAGGAGATCCCTGGCACGGCCGCGCTCGGCATCGGCGCGCTGGCCATCGGCAACGTGAAATACCAGACAGAATCCGGGCTGTTCAAACGCATGATCGCTTCCGACGAGGTGCTGGCGCTCGACTTCCGCGACGCCTTCACCCTCGCCCGCACGCTCGTTCCCGAGCTGTGAACGCCCAGCCCGAACCCCAGGGCGATCTCCTGATCGCCACTTTTTCCGGGCGCTCGCTCGCGGCCAGTGCGCATGCCGCGGGCTACCGGCCGCTTGTCGCCGACCTCTTTGCCGACAACGACCTGCGCGATCTCGTCGCCGATTTCCGCACCGTCCGGGGCGACTTCGTCTCCGGCTTCGACGGCGAGGAACTGCTGGCGGCGCTGGAATCGCTGTCCGTCGGCCGGGAACCGGTGGGCGTCGTCTGCGGCCCGGGCTTCGAGGATCGGCCGGAACTCCTTGACGCGATCGCGAAGCGCTGGCGCTTGATCGGCAATACCGGCGACACCGTGCGCCGGCTGAAGGATCCCCTTGGCTTTGCCGCGCTCTGCCGCGAACTCGGCATCCGCCATCCCGAGACGCAGACCGAGCGGCCGATCGCGGACGAGGACGCCTGGCTGAGCAAGCGCGCCGGCGCGGCCGGTGGCTTGCACATCGGCCCGCTCGCCGACCGCCCCCCCTCGCCCGACCGCTACTACCAGCGCGTCGTCCAGGGCGACCGCCGCTCCGCTCTGTTCGTCGCCGCGGGCGGCAAGGCCGAGATTCTCGGCCTGTCCGAGCAGTGGCCGAGCCCGAGCCCGACGGAGCCCTACCGCTACGGCGGCGCCTGCGGCCCCGTCACGGTCGCAAAGGCCCACGCCGACGGCATGCGCCGGGCGATCGAGGCGATCGCCGCGGCCGTGCCCGATCTCGTCGGCCTCGGTAGCGCCGATTTCCTGCTGCCGGCGGGCGAGGACGCCGTCCTCCTCGAGATCAATCCGCGCTCGGGCGCCTCGATGGACGTGTTCGAGCGGCCCGGCCATCCGCTCCTGCGCCTGCACATCGACGCCTGCGACGGCCGCTTGCCCGGTGCCGACGGCGCCCTGCCGACGGCGCCGGTGCGCGCCGCCGGTTTCGCCTATCTCGACGTCGAGACGGTGACTGTCGGCCCTGTCGACTGGCCCGATTTCGTCTCCGACCGGCCGATGCCGGGGACCGTCATCCATTTCGGCGAGCCGCTGTGCACGCTGAAGGCCGACGGCCCCGACGCGGACACGGCTATCGCTTTGTTCGCCGCGCGGCTTTCCGCCATGAAGAGCCTGATCGAAGGATCCTTCGAATGACCATCGTCGCCGGACACCAGCGTCCCCCCACCATTTCCGTCAACCGGGGCGCCCTGGCGCTTGTCGCCACCCTGATCGCCCGCGCCGATGCGCTGGGCATCGCCGTGTCCACCGGCGCCGCCGGCGAGACGTTGGTCGATTGCGGTGCCGCCGTCACCGGCAGCCTGGAAGCCGGGCGCCTGATGACCGAGATCTGCCTCGGCGGCCTCGGTAGCGTCGCCATCTCCACGGATTCGGCCCTGCCAGCCTATCCCTTCAGCCTCACCGTGCAGACGGGGAACCCGGTGCTCGCCTGCCTCGGCAGCCAGTATGCCGGCTGGATGCTGACATCCGGCGAGGGCGAGAATGCCTATTTCTCCATGGGATCGGGACCGGCCCGGGCGCTGGCCGGCAAGGAGGAGCTGTACGCCGACATCGCCTATGCCGACACGGGCGACAGCGCCGTGCTGGTGCTGGAAACCGGCAGCCCACCGCCGGAGGACCTCGTCCGCCGCATCGCCGCCGACTGCCAGGTCGCGCCGGAGCATCTGACCATCCTCTACGCGCCGACGCAGAGTCTCGCCGGCACCGTGCAGATCATCGGCCGCGTCGTCGAGGTGGCCATGCACAAGGCGCATGTCCTGCATTTCGACCTCACCCGCATCGTCTCCGGCCTCGGCTCGGCGCCGCTCGCCCCGCCGCATCCCGACTTCGTCACCGCCATGGGCCGCACCAACGACGCGGTGATCTACGGCGGCCGCGTGCTCCTCCACGTCACCGGCCCGGCGGCCGAGGCCAAAGCCCTCGCCGAGGCGCTGCCGAGCCGCAGCTCCAAGGATTTCGGCCGGCCCTTCGCCGACATCTTTCGCCAATACGAGGGCGACTTCTACAAGATCGACGGCAGCCTGTTCAGCCCGGCCGAGGTCGCCGTGGTGGCGCTCGAGACCGGCGAGACGTTTCGCGCCGGCGGCGTCGATGCCGCCCTTGTCGCCGCGTCCTTCGGGTGAGCATGGGCGAGACCCTTTCCCTGCCGGCCGGCGCCAGGATCGGCGGCAGTGCGGGCACGGCGCCGCGCATCGCGCTGGTCACCGCCGATCTCGACCGCCATGCCCGCGACCTCTTGAAGGCTTTCAAGGCGGCCGGCGCGCGGGTGAAGGCGATGGAGCTCGCCGACATTTCCTATGACAGTGCCGCCCGCCACGGCCTCGTCCTGCCGCATTTCGGCGAGGACCTGCCGGACGCCGTCTGCGTCCGGACCATGGACGGCGGCAGTTTCGAGCAGGTGACGCGCCGGCTGGGCACGCTGCACGCGCTGTCCCGACTCGGCGTCCTCGTCTCCAACGATGCCCGCGCCATCGAGAACTGCGTCGACAAGTCGATGACGAGTTTTCTGCTCGCGCGTGCCGGTCTGCCGAGCCCGCGCAGCTGGACGGTGGAATCGCGCGACGCGGCCCTCGCCATCCTCGCCGGCGAGGCCGGGCCGCTGGTGCTGAAGCCGCTGTTCGGGGCGCAGGGCAAGGGGCTGAAACTGGTGCACGGGCCGGACGACCTGCCGGCCGAGGGGGCCATCGCCGGCGTCTACTACCTCCAGCGCTTCGCCGGGCGCCAGGACGGCGGCCTCTTCACCGACTACCGCATCCTCGTCTCGCACGGGCGCGTTGCCGCGACGATGATGCGCCAGGCCGGGCAGTGGATCACCAACATCAAGCAGGGCGCCACCGCTCTGCCGATGCCGGCCGATCCCGAGCTCGAAGCCCTGGCGCTGGCGGCGACGCGGGCCGTCGGCGGCGATTTCTGCGGCGTCGACCTCCTGCGCGATGCGACAGGCGCCGCCCAGGTGATCGAGGTGAACTCCATGCCGGCCTGGACAGGCCTGCAGAAGGCGAGCGGCGTCGACGTGCCGATGCTGCGGGCGCGCGATCTCCTCGCCCAGCTCGCCGCCCGCGCTTTGCCCCACGGCGCGGACGCGCTGGCACGGGCGGTCTAGCTTGCCCCTGTCGCCGGCAAGGATTGCGGCCCTCTACCGCGAGGCTTGCCATGCCGAATTGGACGCCCTGAAGCCGGGAAACGTGCACCGCTTTGCCGGCGGCCACGGCATGGATGTCGGCGTCTTCGAGGCGAGCGCCGAGGTCTCGGCGCCGGAAATGTCGGCACCCGGACGGGCGGTCGGCACGCGCGTGCTCAGGGCGGTCGAGGCGACCTTTGCCGCGGTCGGCATGAACACCAATCTCGGCATCCTCCTCCTCTGCGCGCCGCTGGCCGCGGCCGCTGAAAGGGCGTGCGTCGCGGCGGGATCCTCCGCCGAAGCGGCCTTGCGCGCCGCCCTGGCGGATGTTCTTGCGGGCCTTGCCGCCGACGACGCGCGCGACGCCTTCGCCGCCATTGCCCGCGCCTCGCCCGGCGGCCTCGGTACGCGCGGCGAGCACGACGTGCGGGCGGCGCCCGCCATCGGACTAGTCGACGCCATGCGAATCGCCGCCCCGCGCGACCTCGTCGCGCGCCAGTATGCCGACGGCTTTTCCGCCGTCTTTTCGGTCGGGCTCCCCGCCTTGAGGGCGGCGCGGGCGAAAAACGGCGACGGCATGGACCCGGTCGTCGATTGTTTTCTCGCCATTGCCGCCGCCTTTCCCGACAGCCATGTCGGTCGCAAGTTTGGCGATATCGCGGCGCAAGACCTGCAACTGCGCATGATCGCGGCACACAAGCATCTGGCGACGTTGCATAATCCCGGGGAACGCCTGGAATTCCTAGGGGATTTCGATGCTGCGCTGAAGCGCGAGGGCCTGAATCCCGGCACCTCGGCGGACCTCACCGTCGCCAGCATTTTCGCCGACGGCCTCGCAGACAGCTTGAAGATTGGGGGTGCGGATGATTGACTGTCCCCCGCAAGGGGCCATGTCCCTGCAGCAGCTATCTGGCCAACCGGTCCCGCAGGGGACGCCGTGAACAGGGATAGCCGTGCGACGGATCGAGAGGGATCTGTCGCCGGGAGGATCTTTGGTCGTTGGTACCGCGCTGGGCGCCCGCGGCCGAGGCTTTTCCCTGAAAAACGGAACGTGAGAACCGGCCCTCGAGGGTGCCGGGATGAATTTGTGTGAACCATCTCAGGAGGAATGAGTCATGGCGAAAATCAACAAAGTGATGGTCGGCGAATCGCTCGTCGGCGAAGGCAACGAAGTTGCCCATATCGATCTGATCATCGGCCCCCGTGGCAGCGCGGCCGAGACGGCTTTCTGCAACTCGCTGACCAACAACAAGGACGGCTTCACGTCGCTCCTCGCCGTGGTCGCGCCGAACCTGCCCTGCAAGCCCAACACCCTGATGTTCAACAAGGTGACGATCAAGGGCGCCAAGCAGGCCGTGCAGATGTTCGGACCGGCGCAGACCGCCGTGGCGCGCGCCGTCGCCGACTCGGTCGAGGACGGCACCATCCCCGCCGACGAGGCGGACGACCTGTTCATCTGCGTCGGCGTCTTCATCCACTGGGAAGCCGAGGACGACGCGAAGATCCGCGAGTACAACTACAAGGCCACCAAGGAGTCGATCGAGCGCGCCATCAAGGGCACGCCGACGGCCGCCGAAGTCGTCGCCAAGAAGGGCACCGCGGCCCATCCTTTCGCCGGTGCTTAGACAAGAGACCATCCCGGGGAAGACGACAAGCCGGCGATGAAAGCCGGCCTTCTCCGGCGATTGGCCGCCATCTTCGGATTCCAGTAGGAATCCACCGAACGGAAAAAGGGGCTTCGGCCCCTTTTTTGTTGGCACGGCATGGCTGGGGGTGGGTTTGCGGCGGCTGGCGATCGACCAAAGCTGTGACGCAGTTCATGTGCGTTCCGACGCAATCCCTTATCTCGGGCGCTATCCCATCAGGATAGTCATTCTCGGGCTTGACCCGAGAACCCATGCCGCAGCCTTTCAGCTGCCAAATCTCATCCCATCGACCCTCCTTCCGCCGGATAAGATACGGCCGATGCTGGGGCATGGGTTCTCGGGTCAAGCCCGAGAATGACTATGATCAGGGGATGGCACCTCGCTTGAACGCAATGCGGATGCTCGAGAGTTCGACAAAGTAGAGGAGCGGAAGAGCGCGAGGGCAAAGAGCAAGGGACATCATCCCCGACCGCCGTTTCCGCAAGGTGCCTCACCTCACGAAACGAGCCAGCGCCGCTCTATCGAGCCGTCCGTCATGCAGCGCCGAGGCGACGAGCGCGCCGGCGATGCCGGCGGACTGCAGTTCGTCCAGGTCGGCCGCGTGGCGCACGCCGCCGGCCGCAAAGACCTGCCGCCCGCCGGCCATGGCCTTCACCTGCGCCAGCCGGCCGAGATCGGGACCCGCGCCACTGCCGACTTTCGCCAGCGTCATCGCGATCACCCGCGCCGGCCAAAGGTCTGCGGCTGTCTCCAGCCCCGGTGGCCCGACAAAAGCGCTGCCTCGGTAGTCGAGCGACAGGATCGCGCGCGCCTCGTCGCGAAAGCCGGCGATCGTCTCGGCGCTGTCGATCGTCTCGCTGCCGATCACCACGGCGACACCGGGAGGGACGAGATGCGCCGCCACCTCCCCCGCCGTATGCAGGCCGGCATCGAGCCAGAGCTCGATCCCGGGAAATGCTGCCGCAAGCGCCGATACCGTGGCGACATTGGCCGGCCGGCCCTCGATGGCGTCGAGATCGGCGATGTAGAGCGCCTTGAAGGGAGCGAGGGACAGGAGGCCCCGGGCGACGTCCAGCGGCTCCGGCCTGGCCGAGAGCGGCGTCTCGATCGGGCGGTAGGCGGCACGGTTGCCCATGACGCCGCGCACCACGACGCCGTTCTTGATGTCGAGCACCGGAATGATCTGCACGGCCCTGTTCCTCCCCTGTCGGCGTCCCGATCCCGGCAGCCGGTTGGTTTCCCGCGCCGGTCGCCTTATACCAGAGGCCATCGCGGCGGGGCGACGGGATTTGCCGACCGTTCAAGGGGCGCCGCATCAGGGAAGTGGACGATGACGAGAACGCTGGGTTGGGATGTGGGAGGCGCGCATCTGAAGGCGGCGCTCGCCGAGAACGGCGAGATCCGCCGGGTCTGGCAGCTGCCGACGCCGCTCTGGAAAGGCCTCGATCCCTTGGAACAGGCGCTGGCGGCGATCCTGGCCGAGGCCGGCGAGGTCTCCGGCCATGCCGTGACGATGACCGGCGAACTCTCCGACGTCTTCACCGAGCGGGGCGAGGGCGTCGCCGCCCTCACCGCCATCGTCACCCGGCATCTGGGCCAAGGCGTCAGGCTCTATGCCGGCAGCCTCGGCCTGCTGCCGGCAGAAGCGCACGCCGCGCATGTCGGCAAGATCGCCTCGGCCAACTGGCATGCCAGCGCCGGCCTCGTCGCAGCGCGCATCGAAGCGGCGCTGTTCGTCGACATGGGCTCGACCACCACCGACATCGTCCCGGTGACGGAGGGCGCCGTCGTCGCGCACGGCGAGACCGATGCCGAGCGGCTGCTCGCCGGCGAACTCGTCTACCAGGGCTATACGCGCACGGCGCTGATGGCGGTCGCCGATCGCGTCGCCTTCGCCGGCGGCCAGACGCCGATCATGGCCGAACTCTTCGCCACCATGGCCGACGTGCAGCGCATTCTGGGCGTCCTCGACGAGGACGACGACCAGCATGCCGCCGCCGACGGCAAGGAAAAGACCGTCACCGCCTCGCGCGCCCGCCTCGGCCGGATGATCGGCCGCGACGCTTCCGAAGCGGACGAAGCCAGTTTCGAGCACCTCGCCCGCGCCTTTGCCGAGGCGCAGGTCCGCCGCATCCACGACGCGGCGCTGCAGGTGCTCTCGCGCGGCACGCTCCCCGGCCAGGCGCCGCTCGTCGTCGCCGGCGCCGGGCGCCCGGTCCTGAAGCGCCTCGCCGCCCGACTCGATCGGGGCGTCGTCGACTTCGCCGACCTCATCGACTGCCGCTCGGAACTGCGCGACGACACCTGCCGCGCCGCGCCCGCTGCGGCGCTGGCGATTTTGGCGCAGGAAGCCGGGTAACAATCCGTGGCCGGAGAGCCGGCGCCGCCTGACGCGCAATCTCTCGGCAATGCGGCGGTTCCGGCGCTTGGCCTATGATCAGCGCGGCTTTGCGCTCGGTTCGACCAACTGCAAGCGCGGTCGATGACGAGGGGCGAGCGTATCGTAGACCGCGCGCAAAGGGAGAACCGAGCGGATCTCCGGCAGATCGATCTCATCCGCGAGATCTTCGGATTTCTCTGCGTTCCACAATCCGCTCTCGTCCCGCCGGTAGAGTTTGACCGAGACGACCCCCGGCTCGACAAACAGGATGAGCCGCAGGGTCTCGAGGCGCTGATACTCGTCGAGCTTATCGGTCGTATCGACCTGGCTCGTTCCTGGCGACGAGACTTCAACCACAAGGGTCGGGCTTCCCGCAACCGTGGCGGAGGGATCGGGCGGCCCGCAGTCGACGACGACGTCGGGAAAGCGGATTCCGTCCGCGCCGGTCTGCACAGCCGTGTCGCTGGCGGTGGTCCGACACCCGCCGACCTTGGCTTGCGGCCCGAGGGACATGACGATGTTGCTGACGGCGACGTTGTGCCCCTGTTTGGCGCCCGCCATCATCTCGACGACGGCGCCGTCGACGAGTTCGAAACGCCCTACCTGGTCGAGGACCCAGTCGAGGAACTCTTCGGCCGACACTTTTGCCTGTTCAGGAACGTCCATGGGGTCCTCCCGCCGTCGGGCGAATCTACCACAGGACCGATCTCACTCCAGCATGACCGGCGGCCGGGCTGCTGCCGGCGTCGGGATCAGGCCGTCGGCGCAGCTTCCGCTGCCGCCAGATGCGCGATGATCTTTTCCATCAGCCAGTACCAGGCCTGGCGCTCGTCATCTCCGGCGGTCTTTGCGATGGCGATGTTGAGATAGGCGACCTCGGCCTCGATCTTCTCCGCCGGCAGCATCGACAGCCGGCTGACGAGGATCGCCGCCTCGACGATCGCGGCCCGCGCCCGGTTCATGCCGGTGAAGGGCCGGTGCTGACCCGAGCCGGTGACACGGCAGAAGAAGCGCGGCCGCTGGTCGTGCGCCTCGACCCGCTCGACCGTCAGGATGTCATGGGCCAGCGCCGCTTCGAGGCGCGGCACGGCGCAGCCCTCGACCGGCGTGAGCGGCCAGTCCTTGCGGCCGGTGAGGCAGCCGGCGAAGATCAGGGCGTCGTCGGTGTAGTTGGCGATGGCGACGCCGCCCGATTCCAGATTGTCGAGGGTTTTTGACGGCCGGAACGGCGCGATCACCCAGCCGTCCCCCTCCTCGATGATGCCGAGCGGGGCGATGTGCACGCGGCCGTCGGCACCGATCGTGGTCAGAATGCTTTCGCGGATATAGGGCATGGGGCCTCCGTCGTCCTGATGCCGAACCTGCCGGCGCATCCCGTTCCACTGCCGGCATGGCGCGGCAAGCGGTGGGGCTATTTTTGCGCTAGCCGCGCCGATCGTCTTCCGCGGCCACCGGCTCCGGGATTGCATCGCTTTCCTTCACCGGCGACGCCGCGCCGGTCTTCGGCTTCAGCGTATGGCCGGCCGATTCCAGCCGCGTCCGGTCGACGGGCTCGGGCGGCGTGGCGACGCCGAAATCGATCCGTCCATCCTGCGCATAGCGCTTGCCGAGCCGCCAGGCGATCTCGGCCTTCTGCAGTTCGGCGCCGAGATAGAAGGCGTGCGCGGCATCGTCGGCGACACCCAGATGCGGATAGAACTCGAAGGCGTCCGTCTCCACGCGGTGGATGTCCTTGTTGTAGACATGCACGCCATCGACCGCCGTCTCGATGCGGAAATTCCGGTCGCGCACCTCGGCCGCCTGCGCCGCGAGCTCGTCCGGCGTCGAGGCGAAGGGTTTGACGTCGTGCACCTGCAGCAGCCCCGATGAGTAGCCGCGCGGCAGGGCGCTGTCGGCACGGGCGGCGAACATCATCCGCCGCGCGGCGTCGTGCTCCTCGATCGTGCGTTGCGTGTGCGGGCTGACATGGACGATGAGGAGATGCCGGATGGCCAGTTCCGAGCAGATGCCGAGCAGCGTCGCGGTGACGCCCGAGGTGTCGGCGTCGGTCAGTTCGGTGAGGTTGCCCGTGCCCATCAGGATTTCGATGTCGGGGTATTTTTCGCGCAGGCGCTGGTAGCGCACCAGCGAGGCGGTGAAGCCGAAATGGATGGGGTCGAGGATGGAATCGGCGATGAAGCCGATGCCCATGGCGCGGGCCTTATCGATGGCCCGGCCGAGCGAATCAAGGTCGTGCGGGATGGCCGGCACGAGGATCGGCACGGCAGAACCCAGCTCGGCGATGTCGAGCGTCTCATCGCTGAGGCTGAGGAGGAAATCGGCGCCGGCGCGGGTGGCGCGGGAAAGTTCGTCGCGGCTCGCCGAATCGACGCTGACCTTCAGCCCCTGGCGCTGCAACTCCTGGATCGTCTCCTCCAGATGCGGAAAGGGCGTATCCGGCAGGCAGCCGAGATCGATGACGTCGGCGCCGGCGGCGCGCATGCCCAGCGCACGTTGAGCGATCGCGGCGACCGACATCGCCGAGGCGTCGACGATCTCGGCGAAGATCTGCATGTCGTGGCGCGACAGGTCGGGCGGCGCGCCCTTACGGCCGAGAAAGGCGGGAAGGTCGACGAGTTCGTCCGGCCCCCGCTGAAAGAGGACGCCGAACTGCCGCGACAGATGCTCGAGATCGGCGCGGCACCGGCCGGGCACGATCACCCGCGTCGCGGCGACCGGCTTCGGCAGGCGCCGCTCGATGATCTCGCCGGTCATCAGCGCCGCGACCTTCACGCCGATATCGTGGATCGCCCAGTCGAAATCGGTCGCCCCCAGGGCCGTCAGCAGCTTTTCGAGCCGCGGCCGGGCGAGATGTCCGGTCAGGAAGAGCAGCTTTTCGCCCGGCATGGCTCGTCGATCCCTCAGAGCCGGCCGGCGGCTTTGGTCATTCGGCGGCGTCGAGCATGGCCGGACGCCCGCAAATCTCATGACCGGGAATGCCGCCTTCTGCAAGCTTCAGGCCCGCCAGAGCGAGGTCGGCGGGACCGGCGACGTGCACCGGCGTGTCGGCATGCAGCATCGACAGAAAACTCTCGTCGACGATGCCGGCGCCGACGACGGCATCGAGGCCACTGTCCTCGGGCACATCGATCTGCTTGACGAGCAGCAGGCGGGCGCCGGGCAGCCGTCCGGCGAGCCAGGCGGACAGGCTGTCGGAGGTCACCGACCAGTCGCGGGCGATCTCGGGCGCCGCGACGGCGCTCTGCGCCGCCATCCAGACCGGAATCTTCCCGGCCTCCAGCGCCGCCGTCATCTCGGCCTCGCTGTGCGCCGGCACCATGCGGGTGCCGAGGCTCACCAGTGCCAGGCCGAACTGCACCATGGCCAGGATCGCCATGTGATGCGCCGCCTCGTCGCCATAGCCCATCTTGGTCTGGTATTTGCGCACCGCATTGGCGAAGGGACCGCCGCCCGGGACGATGACCACGGGGCGCGCTGCCTCCTCGATGGCCGCGATCCAGCGGGTGAAATCCGGCGAGGCGGCGGAGCTGCCGCCGAGCTTGATCACGAGAATATCCTGCATGTGCCTGTTCGCCGCGGGCGCGGCGCCCCTGTCCTCCCAGCTTTCGGGCACCCGTCGGGGCGCCCGTGGTGGGATGTTGTTTCCGGTCGCCGCCATGATTGCGGCGGCCTGTCGGTCATCATAGGGCGGCAAGGGGGCAGGTTGTAAAGCGCCGATTGCGATCCCCCGCCGCGTCATCACGCACTGTTGCGGTGAAGGATCACTGATATTCCAAGAGGTTACGGGCGCCGGATCTCGATCCCGACGGCCGCCGGGCCGAGCTCCAGCTTCTCGACCCGAACCATGACGGCGGCGACACGGCGGTCGGCGAGGACCGCCTCGGCCAGATCCTCCGCCAGCGTCTCGACGAGGTCGGTATGGCCACGGGCGACGAGGCCGCGCACGGCGTCCATGATCAGGTCGTAGGAGTAGATGTCGGCCATGGCGCTGGGCGCGGACGAGGTCGGCGCCACCGACGCATCGACGCTGAAGCGCACCTTCTGCGTCCGCCCCCGCTCGAAGCCGTAGGCGCCGATCTGCATGTCGAGGGTGAAGTCGCGGACGAAGATACGGTCTGTGCGCGCGCCAGACGCCGCAGCCGGCGCGCGCGCCGGGGCGGGCGACGCCTCGGCGTCGATCAGGGCGCGAATCGTTTGCACCGCATCGAGGGAGAGCCCCTCCTCGCGCCGCCCGGTCGTCAGGGCGCGGCGAAAGCCGAGATAGTCCGGCTTCAGCACGCCGAGCCGGGGCACGTCGGGCGCCTCCAGCGAGCCGGCGAGGCCGCAGACGAGGTTTTGGGCCCGGCAGGCGGCGACGAAATCGCCGAGCTGGTGCACGGACAGATGCTTTAGCAGGCCCCCGCTCTCCTTGCCCATCGTGTCGATCATCGCGCCGTGGAAGCCGGCACGGGCGAGGTCGGTCAAAAGGGAGAAATCCGGATCGCCGTCGGCGAAGAAGACGGCGATGAGCGGGGTCTCGGCCGCCTGCGCGGCGAGGCCGAAAATCACGTCCTGCCGATCGTCGCGGCTCGCCGGAAACAGGCCGATCTTGACGAAGTCAGCCGCCGCCCGCGCCGCGACGGCTTCGCGCACGGCATTCGCTTCAATCGGCAGGTCGCCGGCGACGGCCGAGACCGGCCGCCGTCCGGCGACGCGCGCGATCGTCGCCGCCAGCACTTCGGGCGAAACGGCGCCGAGCGCGCCGCGACGCGGATCCTTCAGATCGATGACATCCGCCCCGCCCTCGAGCGCCAGTTCGGCCTCCTCGGGGCCGGTGACGCTCGCCAGAAACTTCATCATTGCGCCGTCTCGATCGCCTGGAACTGCTTCTTCAGCGTGTTCTTCCACAGCGCCTCGATGCCGCGGCCCCACATCTCGTCATTGTTGCCGCGGATGTCGGCACTGCCCTGCGCAACAAGCTTGCCGGTCGCGACCTCGTGGCCATAGGCATTGATGTTGAGGATGAGGTTGGAGACCTTCTGGACGGTACCGATGACGACGATGTCGGCGCCCAGTTGCTTGCCGAGCGCCAGGACGCAGCGCTCGCATTTGCTGAGGGTCTGCTTTGTGGCCTCGGCCGCCACGGGGGCGACGTCGATGACGACGAGGTCCGGCTCGCCGTCGATGTCGGCGCGCAGTTTCGGCGCGAGCAGCGTCAGGCGCTCCGTCTGGGCCGGATTGACGCCGTTGATCTCGCCTTCGAGGCTGGTGTCGATCAGCTCGAAGTCGAACACCGCCACCTTCTTTTCGGCCGCCGCGGCCGGCAGGGCCATCAGGGGGCCGACCATGGCCAGAAGCAGAACGGGAAAAAGTCCGCCTTGTCTTCGCATGTCGATTTTGCTCCTCATGCAAGATCTGGCGCCCGCCGTTCGGGACACTTAGCGCCGCTGCGCCGACAGACAAAGAGAATTCCACCGGCCAGCGCGCCGGGGGCGACGCACCTGGGAGGGAAGCGCGATGCGCGACAGCACGATCTGCGCCGGAGGGCTCGCCGCCGTCCTGGCTCTCGGCCTTCTCGCGGCACCGGCCGCGGCGCAGACAGCGACGCCGGCGCCGGCGCCGGCCGCGCCCGCGGCGACCGCTGCGGCGCCGGCGACGATCAAGATCGGCTTCCTGCGCAGCTACGAGCCGACGCTGGCGCTCTCCGTGCTCGACGAGCCGCCGGAGGACATCGGCCTGGCTGGCGCCAACGTCGCGATCGCCGACAACAACACCACCGGCAAGTTCACCGGCCAGAATTTCACCCTCGAAACGGTGACGCTGAAGCCCGGCGAGGACATCACCCCGGCCCTCGACAAGATGATCGCCGACGGCATCCACTATGTCGTCACCGACCTGTCGGCGGCAGACACGCTGAAGGTCGCCGACGCGGTCGCGCCGAGCGGCGCTCTCGTCCTCAATGCCGGGGCGCTCGATGACAGCCTGCGCGAAGAGAACTGCCGCGCCAACATGCTGCACACCGCCCCCACCCGCTCCATGCTGGCGGACGGCCTCGTCCAGTATCTGATGTGGAAGCAGTGGCGGAACTGGGTGCTGATCTCCGGCAGCCACGACAACGACAAGCTGTTTGCCGATGCGCTGAAGAACGCGGCGAAGAAATTCGGCGGCACCATCGTCGAGGAGCGAGTCTTCGAGGACAAGGGCGGCGCCCGCAACACCGATTCCGGCCAGGCGCTGGTGCAGCGCCAGATCCCGGTCTTCATGCAGGGCCTGCCCGAGCACGACGTCGTCCTCGTCGCCGACGAGAGCGAGGTGTTCGGCAGCTACATCCCGTGGCGCACCTGGGTTCCGCGCCCCGTCGCCGGCTCCGCGGGCCTGCGGCCGAGCTCCTGGCATCCCGCCTCCGAGCAATGGGGCGGCGCGCAGATCCAGAACCGGTTCGAAAAGGCGTCGGGCCGCCGCATGCAGTCCAAGGACATGCAGGTCTGGACGGCGATCCGCGTCCTCGGCGAGGCGGCCTCGCGCACCAGTTCGGTCGACCCGGCCAAGATCGACACTTTCATCAAGGGCCCCGATTTCACGGTCGCCGCCTTCAAGGGCCAGCGCCTGACGTTTCGCGACTGGAACTGGCAGTTGCGCCAGCCGGTGATTCTCGGCGACCAGACCTCAGTGGTCTCGGCCTCGCCGCAGGAAGGTTTTCTGCACCAGAATTCCGAGCTCGACACGCTGGGTGTCGACAAGCCCGAGACCAAGTGCCAGTTCTGAGCCGGTTCCGTCAGTCTGGCGGACGGTTTGCGGCGAGCCGGCCCACCGGCCTATGATGGTGCCGCAGAACGCCGCATGAGAAGGGTTGACCCGTGTCGCTGAGGGGCAGGATCGCCGCCACGATCGCCATCGCCACCCTGGTGATGCTGATCGTCGGCGGCGCGATGAGCGTCTTCCACGCCCAGCGCCGGATCGCGGCGGAAATGGATGCCGCCGGAACCGTCGCCGGCAATGCGCTGACCCGGCTGATCGCCGAGCTTCCGGCCAGCCCCCGCCCGCAGCACGATCTCGAGGGCCTGGTGCGCACCTTCAACGGCGACCGCCATGTCCGCATCCTACTCGTCGACGCCTTCGGCCGCGTCCGGTTGCAGTCGAGCCTGGCGATGCCGTCGCTGCGCCTGCCGCCCGCGCTGGAGCGCTTCCTGGCGCCGCCGCAGCGCACCCGCCTCGTGCCCCTGCCGTCCGCCGCCGCGCCCGTGGTCGCCGCCATGCTGGTGGTGGCGCCGATCAACGAGATCGCCGAGGTCTGGAGCGAGCTGACGACCAATCTCGTGCTGCTGGCGGTGTTCGTCGCTTTGTCCTTCGGCCTGGTCTTCGCCATCGTCGGCCGGGCGCTGGCGCCACTCGGCGAGCTCGTCTCCGCCTTCCACCGCATCGGCAAGGGCGACTATGCCGTGGCGCTCGCGCCGCGCGGGCCGCCGGAACTGGCCGCGCTGTCGCGCAGCTGCAACGACATGGCGGCCCGTCTGCAGGAAATGGACCGCCGCAACCGCCGCCTCTCGGAACAGCTGATGCGCCTGCAGGACGAGGAGCGCGCCGGCCTCGCCCGCGATCTCCACGACGATGTCGGGCCCTTCCTCTTCGCCATCGACGTCGATGCCGGCGGCATCGTCAGCCGCGCCGGTGCTGACGGCGAGGACGACCGGGGCGAGATTCTCGAGCGGGCCGAGGCCATCCGCCGGGCGGCGCAGCATGCGCGCCAGGAGGTCCGGCGCATTCTCGGCCGTCTCCGCCCCGGGCTGCTCTCCGGCATCGGCCTGAAGGGCACGCTCGATCACCTCGTCGCCGATTGCCTCGGCCGTCATCCCGGCACCGCCTTCCGGCTCGACGTCACCGAGGCCGATCTCGGCGCGGAGACCGAGGCGCTGCTGTTTCGCGTGGTGCGCGAAGCCGTCAACAACGCACTGCGGCACGGGCGCCCGACGGCGATCGGCATCCGCATCCAGCCGCAAGCCGGCCGGGTGTCGTTCCGCGTCACCGACGATGGCGGCGGCTGGCCGACCACCGGCACGGCCGGCGGATACGGGCTGATCGGCATGCGCGAGCGCGTCGAAGCGGCAGGCGGTGTCCTGACGCTCGGTGAGATCGCTATTCCGCCCGGCATCAGCGTCAGCGGTTTTCTGCCCGGCGACCCGCTGCTGGCGGGCCTCAACGATGTCGCCGCGCAGCCGGCGTCGGATGCCTTGCCGGCGCTCTCCGAAGGCGCCGACGATCCCGCGCCGCAGCGCCGGCGCTCGGGCGTCCTCGCATGAAGGTCCTGATCGTCGACGACCATGTCGTGGTGCGCGAGGGCGTGCGGCGTCTGCTGGCGAGCCTGCCGGCGAGCGCCGTCTTCGATGCCGAGACGCCGTTCGAGGCGCTCGACGCCTTTCGCCGGCACCGGCCCGACATCGTCGTCCTCGACATCAACCTAAAGGGCGGCAGCGGGCTCGACGTCCTCAGACGGCTGCGCGCCGACGATCCGCAGGCGCGGGTCGTCGTCTTCTCCATGTATTCCGACCTCGTCTACGCGACCTCGGCGCAGCGCGCCGGCGCGCTCGGCTATGTCTCCAAGAGCGCCCCCTCCGAGGAGCTTCTCGTCGCCATCCGCCGGGCGGCCCGCGGGGAGACCTATGTCGACAGCGAGACGCGGCAGGACATGGCCGAGGCTCCGGCGGCAACCCGCAACCTGTCGGCGCGGGAGCTGGAAATCCTGCACATGCTGGGCGACGGCCGCAGCCTGTCGGAGATCGCCGAGGGCCTGGGCGTCGCCTACAAGACGGTCGCCAACACCTCGACCCGGATCAAGGAAAAGCTTGGCGTCGAGCGCACCGCCGATCTTGTCCGCTTCGCCATCGAGACCCGCGGCGGACGGCTGATCGACCCCGGCGCGTTCTGAGGCACTGACCACCGAGGCCTTGCGGGCCCGAGGCTCTGGCCTGCGGCTTTCGTCAGCTTTCCTGCAGGACGGGAACTTATCCCATTTCCCGCCTTCCCCGTGCCGTCTAGCCTTCTCGTGCGCGCCGTCGTCCCGCTTCAAGCCGTTCCCAAGGCGGCGACCCACGGGATGACGGCGCGCCTGAAACCATCGCCCAGACGGGCCGGGTTGCGGAAGTCCCTCGTCCGACGGCAAAGCCGCTGCGAGCCCTTCCCGACGCCGCCACGAGATGGCAGGGTCGGGCCAGAATAGAGTTCCGCCCATCGGAACCATCGGGAGGAAGTATGCGTACACTCGCTCTGGCGGCTCTCGCCTCGACGCTGCTGATGTCGGCAAGCCCCGCTTTCGCCTACAAGATCTTCGTCTCGAACGAGAAGGGCAACGACCTCACCGTCCTCGACGGGGAAAGCTTCGAGATCATCCATACCATCAAGACCGGCCAGCGGCCGCGCGGCCTCGTCAGCAGCCCCGACGGCAAGCGCATCTATGTCTGCGCCAGCGACGACGACACCATCGAGATCTTCGACGCCGTGACCTACGAGAAGCTGGGCACGCTTCCCTCCGGTCCCGATCCCGAGCTGATGGTCGTCTCGCCGGACGGCAGCAACATGTACATCGCCAACGAGGACGACAATCTCGTCACCGTGGTCTCGCTCGCCGACGGCGCCCGCCTCGCCGAGATTCCGGTCGGCGTCGAGCCCGAGGGCATGGGCATCTCGCCCGACGGCAAGACGATCGTGAACACCTCCGAAACCACCAACATGGCGCATTTCATCGACCGCGACAGCCAGGAGATCGTCGCCAACGTCCTGGTCGATTCGCGTCCGCGCTTTGCCGAATACAAGAAGGACGGCTCCGAGATCTGGGTCTCGGCCGAGATCGGCGGCACGGTCAGCGTCATCGACGACGCGACGAAGGAGATGAAGCACAAGATCACCTTCGAAATTCCCGGCATCTCCTCCGAATCGATCCAGCCGGTGGGCGTGCGCCTGAACGCCGATGGGACCAAGGCCTATGTCGCGCTCGGACCGGCCAACCGCGTCGCCGTCGTGGATGCCAAGACCTACGAGGTGATGGAATATCTTCTCGTCGGTCAGCGCGTCTGGCAGCTCGCCTTCTCGCCCGACGGCTCGCATCTCTTCACCACCAACGGCATTTCCAACGACATCTCGATCGTCGACACCTCGAACGACGAGGTGATCCGGTCAGTCCAGGTCGGCGAGCAGCCCTGGGGCGTCGCCGTCGGCGCCTTCTAGGACCGCCGCGTCCTCGGCAGCCTCCAGGATCGCACCCGGAGCTCGCCAGTTCCTGCGGACGGGCGGGCTCCGCCTTGCCACGAAGGCTCGGATGACGCTGCGGCTCTTCGGAAAAGGGGCGTGGCGGCAAGAATACGGCGGGCCGGGATAACCGGGTCGGTCGCAAAGCCGGCTCGACCGGACGATGATCAAGGGGAGACATTTCATGAGAACATTCTGGCTGTCGCTGATGGCGACCACACTGGCTTTTGCCCCGATGACGGCGGCAGTGGCGCAGGACGGCAAGATCCTGCTGGCGCAGGCCGACGATGACGACGACGACGACGATGCCGCCCCGGCGGCCGCCGCCGGTCCCTCGCCGATGGCCCCCGCCGAGGCCCCGGGGAAGGGCATGCCGGCCAGCGCGCTGAATGCCAAGAAGCTGGGGCTCGCCGACGTTTCCCTGTCCAGCCAGGACGTGCCGGAGCTGATCCTCGGCTCGGCCGAAAGCGAGTTCGTCACCAACCACAAGCACTTCGTGCTGCGCGCCGGCCAGGGCTACCGCTGGAACATCACCTCGGCGGCCGGGCTCGAATACAAGTTTCGTGCGACCGATTTCTTCCGTAATGTCTGGTTCAACCAGATCGTCATCGACGATCTCGAGATCCACATGGCCGGCCCGCCGGCCTGGCTGGAATTCGACGCCATGGGAACGATCGCCATCCAGTTCACCTCCATTCGTCCCGGCGACTACGAATGGCACATCGACGGACTGGACGGGGCACAGGACATGAAGGGCACGATCACGGTCGTGCCATAAGGGGCAGCATGGGCTCATTGCAGAAACGCCCCGAAACACGCAGCGAGGGGCGGTCCGTTCCGGCCCTCGACATCTCGGGCGTCAGCCACTCCTATGGCGAGCGGCGGGCGCTCGACGACGTTTCGTTCACGGTGCCGCAGGGCAGCTTCACCGCCCTGCTCGGGCCGAACGGCGCCGGCAAGTCGACGCTGTTCTCGCTGATCACCCGTCTCTACAACACGCGGGCCGGCGAGATCTCGATCCTCGGCCACAAGCTTTCGCAGGAACCCGGCGAGGCGCTGCGCCGTCTCGGCGTCGTCTTCCAGGCCCGCACGCTCGACCTCGACCTGTCGATCCGCCAGAACCTCGCCTACCACGCCGCGCTGCACGGCCTGCCCGGCCGCGTCGCGCGGGCGCGGACCGAAGAGATCCTGCGCGGAAGCGACCTCATGAAACGCCTGGGGGAAAAGGCGCGCAACCTCTCCGGCGGCCAACTCCGGCGCGTCGAGGTGGTCAGGGCCTTCATGCATTCCCCCGAACTCATCCTCTTCGACGAGCCGACCGTCGGTCTCGACATCGGCTCGCGGGCCGAGATCGTCGCCGAGGTTCGCCGCCTGGTGCGCCAGGAGGGCGTCAGCGTGCTCTGGGCGACCCACCTGATCGACGAGGTCGAAGCGAGCGATCGCGTCGTGGTGCTGCACAAGGGCAAGGTGCTGGCCGAAGGCGGCGTCGCCGCCATCGTCGCGGAACAGGACGCCGGCTCGATCCGCGACGCCTTCGCCTCCCTCACCGGCCTCGCCCGCCCCGATCTCGGCAACACGCCGCCGCTGGAGTTGCAGCCATGAGCGAGGCGGCGCTGCACACGCCGACGGAGAAACGCGTCCGCACCGGTTTCACCGCCAGTCAGTATCTCATCTGCTTCTGGGGCATCGTCTGGCGCGAGGGCCTGCGTTTCCTGCATCAGCGCGAACGCTTCATCTCGGCGCTGGTCCGCCCGCTGCTCTGGCTGTTCATCTTCGCCGCCGGCTTCCGCCAGGTGCTCGGCGTGTCGATCGTGCCGCCCTACCAGACCTACATCCTCTACGAGGTCTACATCACGCCGGGTCTGATCGGCATGATCCAGCTCTTCAACGGCATGCAGTCCTCGCTTTCCATGGTCTACGACCGCGAGACCGGGTCGATGAAGACGCTTCTCGTCTCGCCGCTGCCGCGCTGGTTCCTCCTGGTGTCGAAGCTCGCCGCCGGCGTCGTGGTTTCGCTGCTGCAGGTTTACGTCTTCTTTGGCATCGCCTGGTTCTGGGACGTGCGCCCCCCGGTGTTCGGCTATCTCACGGTGCTGCCAGCGCTCGTGCTCTCCGGCCTGATGCTCGGGGCCCTCGGCATGCTCCTGTCCTCGCTGGTAAGGCAGCTCGAGAATTTCGCCGGGGTGATGAACTTCGTGATCTTCCCGATGTATTTCGCCTCGTCGGCCCTCTACCCGCTCTGGCGCATCCTGGAATCCAGCCCCCTGCTCTACCGCCTGTGCCAGGCCAATCCCTTCACCCATGCCGTCGAACTCATCCGATTCGCGCTCTACGGGCAGATGAACCTTCCGGCCCTCACCGTCGTTCTCGGCTGCACGGTGCTCTTTCTCGGCGGGGCGATCCTGGCCTATGATCCCGGCCGGGGCGTGATCAGCCGCAAGCGGCAGTAGCCATGGCCGCCCCCGGCGGGTGGAAAGCGGCAGACCGCCCCACCCTCACGAGAATGCATCCTGGGAGGATGACGATGACATCGACACGACGGATCTCCGCAGCCTTGAAGCTCACGGGCCTTCTGTCCTGCGCGGTTTTCGCGCTGACTTCCCCGCAGGCCTCGGCTCAGACCACCCCCCGCCCGATCCCGGAAGGGTTCGTCCTGCCCGGCCCGCCACCGACCAATGCGCCCGCCGGCACCGGCTCAGGCGCCCCGGCTCCTGCCGCGCCTCCCGGGGCCGAGGCCGCGCCGCAGGCCGTGGTGCCGCCCGCAGGTCTCGTTTCACGCCCGATCGTCGGGTCGCTGGCGGCCGCGCCGGCCGCCGTGGCCCCGACCGCCGGGACGACACAACTTCTCGGAACGGTCAGCGGCAGCGAGCACATCTGGCCCTGCGTCCAGCGCAAGGTGGATCAGGTCTCGGCCGCCCAGGTCTGGCCCGGGCCACCCATCGAAACCGCCGAAGGCACGGCGCGCAGCGACGCGATCAGCCAGTTCGTCGCCTCGGTCGCTCCTCGCCGCGTGCCCCTCGGCGATGCCGAGGCCAAGGCCCGCGAGTTCGTGCGGTCGATGCCCGAGAGTGACAGAAGGACCCGCGCGACCGCCGCCTTCGCCGAGCTGCTGGCCACCCTGAACGCCGAGCGCACCGCCATCATGAACGGCATCGAGCGCTACGGGGCCCGGCAGCAGGCGCTGGCGGCCCGGCTGCGCGGCGAAAACGCCGCCATCGGCGAGATGCGCAACAAGGGCGAGATGAGCAAGGCCGCCGACGCCCAGGAGGCGCTGCTGTGGGACACGCGGCTGTTCGAGGAGCGGCGCAAATCGCTGACCTATGTCTGCGAGGTGCCGGTTCTGATCGAACAGCGCCTGTTTGCGCTGGGGCGCGCGATGAGCGGCGAGCTGTAGCCGTCGCGCCCCTGCCCTCCTGCCCCCACTTGGCCCCAGACCGGCGGGACTACTCGTCCGGACGGGCTTCCGGTTCGCGCGGCTCGAGCGGCAGGCCGGCCTCGGCCCAGCCGTCCGTACCGTCCGGATACCAGATCACCTGGCGATAGCCGGCGGCCATCGCGCGCCGCGCGGCGTTCCAGCTCATCCAGCAGTCGCGAAGGCAGTAGAAGACCAGCGGACGCTGCCAATCGCCGTCGGTCGCTTTGGCCAGTCCGTCGAGGAAATAGCCCTCCATGGCCGGCGGCAGCGCGCCATAGCCGGTATCGACCAGCCAGATCGACCCGGGAATGTCCTTGCGCGGCTTGGGACGCCAGACGGTCGAGGCCGGAAGGCCGGAAGGCCGCGGCGCGCGGGGCAGGACGTCGACGAAGACGGCCCCTCCCTCGTCGAACAGACGCCGGGCATCCGCGGGATCGACCACTGTCGCGCCGGCGAGCGTCGCCGGCGTCGGCGAGCGGTAGTCGTCCATGCGATAGGTGGCCGGCTCGGCCGGCCGCTCGGCAGAGACAGCGGTTTCAGCCGCGGCCGAAAACATCGGCAGGGCCCCACCCAGAGCGGCGAGCGCCAGAGCGAGAGCCAAAGCCCGCCTCATGGTCAGCCGCCGTGCTTCTTCGAGACGATCGGCTTGTCGTGTTCGTCGAGCAGCGGCACGCCGAAGGAGAGAAGGATCTCGTTCAGCTCATCCTGGTTCTCGCGGATCATGTCGTTCAGCGTGCGCTTCCACTCCTGGTCGGACACGCGCACGCCCATGGTGATGCGGAAGGCCATGGGGGGGCCCTTCCCCTCTTTGACCAGGGGCGTGACGACATAATCCTTCCCGGACTCACGGGCGTAAAAGCCGGCCTGCGGGCCCCACAGGATCGCCGCGTCGATCTCGCCCTTGCCGAGATCGTCGATCATCTGCTGCGCCGAGTTGTCGTAGCGCGTGTCGACCATCAGCTGGTAGCCGCGCGCTTTGCCGATCAGGCCGGCGCGCGCCATGTAGGTGCCCGGCGGGGTGCCCGCGACGACGCCGATCACCTTGTCCTTGAGCTTGGGATCCTCGATCGTCTCGACGCCGTCGAGTTCGCCGCCCTTCGGCACCACCAGCGAATAGGCCGTCCGGTAATAGGCATTGGTGTTCTGCACGAGCTCGTCGCCCTGCGGATAGCTCATGATGATGTCGCAGGCATTGGCGCCGAGCGTCATGCGCACGAAACCGGTCGCCTGCGGGAAGAAGCTGTAGGTGACGGACTTCCGCCCGAGCTTATCGGCGACGAAGTTGGCGAGGGCGTTCTCAAAACCCTCGCCCTTGTCGTTGGAGAAGGGCAGGTTGCTGGGATCGGCGCAGACGCGCAGAACATTGGGATCGACCAGCTCGATCGAACCGCCGAATTCTCGGTCCTGCGCCCCTGCCGTGCCGACCACGGCGACGGCCAGCACCGCAGCGAGACGAAGGCCCGTGCCGATCCCCGCCATGCTCAGAATCCCAGACAGGCGTTTTCGGCCGCCTGCGCTTCCTTGTTGATCTTCGGCTTCTTCGGCTCGCCGCGCGGAATGGCGCCATCGGCGCGGCCGCGGAGATAGACATAGATGCTGTCGAGGAAGCACATCACGTTCACGTCTTCGCCCCAGGCCGGCATGATGGAATTGACCGGGTGCCACTTGTTCTGCTGGCCGTTCACCACGATTCCGGTGAAATCGTAGTAATTGATGCGCTGCAGCTGTTCGGTCAGGTTCGGCGCGAAGGACGAGCCGAGCCCGTCCGGGCCATGGCACTGGAAGCAATTCGCGGAGTATTTCTTGTAGCCGCGCCAGGTGGCGTAGTCGAACGTGCCGTCCTCATTCTTGCTGTAGATCGGGTTGCCCGCTGAATCGACGAACTTGCCTTCCTCGCCGGGCGTGGCTTCGGTGCCGTTCTCCTTCGAATCGATGGACATCGGACCGCCGGCGGCCGGCGCCGCGGCCGTTGCGGCGGGTGCAGCGGCCGGGGCTTCCGCAGCAGCGGGCGCTTCAGCCGCTGCCGGGGCGGCGGGCGCAGCAGCTGCCGGCGCAGCAGCGGCCGGCGCGGCCGGCGCGGCTGCGGCCGGAGCGGCAGGGGCTTCCGAGGCGACTGGAGCCGCCGGCGCGGCCGCACCGGCCGGGGCCGCCGGAACGATCTGGGCGGGCGCTTGCGTCGTCTGCGCCGAACCGAGCGCGGTCGTCGCGAGAAGTACGGAGCCGGCAAGGGCGAGAAGAGTTCGGGTCATCGAAACCTCATGAATAACCGCGGCTGAACGAACGGCCCGGCCGACACTGACAAGACAGAAGCACACCTTCGATAACGCGCCGACGTTGCGAAGGGATGCGTGAACGAAATCTCTCATTGCGGTTACCAGAGACAGCGGCAGACCGGGAAACAGGGCGGCAAGTCTTCGCCTTCCCTAATGCCTTCCCGCCAGGACGATCCTGGCGCAAGCATGGGCAGACACGCAAAACCCGGCGATCAGCCACGGCCGCTCGTCGGGTTCGGTGGCGGGTGACCTCGCCGCCGGGGCGGCGAGGTCGATGGAGGATGTCGGTTACTTCGCCGCCGTTTGGTTCGGCACGGTGAAGACCGTCAGCTGGCCGCCAAGCGCAGTGTACTTCGACAGAGCGGCATAGCCGCCGACCGCGCCGAGACCGGCATTCGGATCGGTCAGGCCGGCCGCGAGGCCGATGCCGGCCCAGCCGCCAATGCCCGAGAGCACGCCGACATACTGCTGGCCGTCGGTCTCGTAGGTCATCACGTTGGCGATGATGCCGGACGGGGTCTTGAACTTGTACAGTTCCTCGCCCGTGGTCGAGTCGACCGCCTTCAGGAAGCCTTCGAGCGTGCCGTAGAACACGACGTCGCCAGCGGTGGCGAGTGCACCCGACCAGACCGAGAACTGCTCGGGCAGCGACCAGACGATCTCACCCTTGCCAGCGTCCCAGGCGATGAAGTTGCCCATGCCGCCGTGGCTGTTCGGAGCCGGATACATCGACAGCGTGGCGCCGACATAGGGCTGGCCGGCGGTGTAGGCGACCCGGAACGGCTCGTAGTCCATGCAGACGTGGTTGGTCGGCACGTAGAACAGCTTGGTCTTCGGCGAGAAGGCCGCGGGCTGCTGATCCTTGGTACCGAGCGCCGCCGGGCAGATGCCCGTCGAGTTCACGTCTTCACCGTTCTGCTCGGTCGAGTACTGGGCGACCACCTGCGGACGGCCGTACTGGTCGGAGGCCGGGTCCATGACGACTTCCGTCGCCCAGTTGACCGCAGGGTCGTACTTCTTGGCAACCAGCAGTTCGCCGGTGGCGCGGTCGAGGGTGTAGGCGAAGCCGTTGCGGTCGAAGTGCGCGAGCACCTTCCGCGGGGCGCCGTTGACGTCGATGTCGGCGAGGATCATCTCGTTGACACCGTCGAAGTCCCACTCGTCGTGCGGGGTCATCTGGTAGACCCACTTCGCCATGCCGGTGTCGGCATCACGCGCCATGATGGCCATCGACCACTTGTTGTCGCCGGGACGCTGCGAGGGGTTCCAGGTCGAGGGGTTGCCGGTGCCGTAATAGACGAGGTTCAGCTCGGGATCATAGGAGTACCAGCCCCAGGTCGTGCCGCCGCCGATCTTCCACTGATCGCCTTCCCAGGTCTTCAGCGAGGAATCCGCGCCGACCGGCTTGCCGAGCGACGTGGTCTTCTCCGGATCCATCAGCATTTCGGCGTCCGGGCCTGTCGAATAGGCGCGCCAGGCCTGCGTGCCGTCCTTGAGGTTGTAGGCGGTGAGCGAGCCGCGCACGCCGAACTCGCCGCCGGAGATGCCGATCATCACCTTGTCTTTGACGACCATCGGCGCGGCCGTGCCGGTCTCGCCCTTGCTGGAGTCGCCGTTCTTCACGGACCAGATCTGCTCGCCGGTCTTGGCATCGAGCGCCACCACGGTGGTGTCGGCCTGGTGGAGAATGACCATGTCCTTGCCGCCATCGACGGCCGGCGCATAGGCGACGCCGCGGTTGACGGTGTCGCAGCACATGACCGGGATGACGTTCGGATCCTGCGTCGGCTCGTACTTCCACTTGATCGACCCGTTGTCCTTCAGGTCGAGCGCGTAGACGATGTTCGGGAAAGGCGTGTGGACATACATCGTGTCCCCGATCACCAGCGGGTTGCCTTCGTGACCGCGCAGGACGCCGGTCGAGAAGGTCCAGGCCGGGACGAGGTCCTTGACGTTGCCCTTGTTGATCTTGTCGAGAGTCGAATAGCGCGTGTTGGCATAGTCGCCCGTCGGCATCGTCCAATCGGCCGCATTCTTCTGCATGGTCGCCAGGGCTTCGTTCGCCGAGGCCACGCCCGCCCCGAGACCGATCAGCAGGCTTGTCGCCAAGGCCGCCTTCGTCATCATTTTCAACATTAGATTCCTCCCAAGGAACTAAACCCATCGGCTCCCACGAACGGAATGTTCGCGCGCGACCGCTTCGATCTCAATGGGGAAGGTTTCCGGCAGCGTGTCACGACCGCCAATAGGGGTCTTGGTGGGCACCGTTGAAACTGCCCTACCGTGGCCTTCGAGATTCGCCATGCTCCCAACACGGCGACCTTGAAGCCGGAAACCATGGGGGGAGGCTAGGCTGAGAAAAATCAGGATGCAAGACGCCCGGCTCGGATTCTTTGTTTGCGGTGCAGCAAAATCAAGGTGCGTTGCAATAGGCTGGCCGGAAATTGCTGCGAAGCGCGAGCATCGTAACTGTTCTTCTTACTTATTTTCGCCGTATATCCCGCCAGCGCGCCGGCACTGCACAGCCGAACCGGCCGCTCCTTTGCTTTATCCCAGCGCCGCGCACCGCCTCAGAGGGCTTCGGATCGAGGGTTGGCGTCAATAGGAGGGCCCCGCCGCTGGAAAACTATTGCACGACGACTGACAAGAAGACAAAAAGGGGAAACGAATGCTTCACGGGGCCGGCTATTTGGCCTGAGTGACAGCCCGGTGAGATTGTCGCGATGCGCGCGTGAGCGGCAGGGACCTGCCGAAAATATTCTCAGCGCTGCGTCTTCTCGCGGCAGGAAGGCAGGCTCCGATGATCACGCGCCGCACGCTGCTGCAAATCGGCCTGGCCCTTTCCGCCGCCGGTTCGGCGAGAGCGGCCGAGTCGGGCATCGGCGGAAGTTCGGCGACCGCCGGCTTCCAAGCCGTCGCGCCGGGCGTCTATGTCCGCCACGGCGCCGTGGAGCTGGCGAGCGAGAACAACCGCGGCGCTATCGCCAATATCGGCTTCGTCGTCGGCGACGCAGCCGTCGCCATGATCGACAGCGGCGGCAGCCGGGAGGACGGCCTCTCGGCCCTGGCGGCCATTCGTGCCGTCACCGACCGGCCGGTCCGCTATCTCGTCAACACCCACATGCATCCCGACCACCTCTTCGGCAACCAGCCGTTCAAGGAGGCGGGGGCGGAGATCATCGGCCACCATGCCTTGCCCGCGGCCCTCGCCGCGCGCCGCGACACCTATCTCATGACGATGCGCGACGAGCTCGGCGTCCGTCTCGCCGGGGAGGTGACGATCCTGCCGCCGGACGCGGTGGTGGACAGCGAGCGGCGGCTCGACCTCGGCGGGCGGCAGTTGAGACTCACCGCCTGGGGCACCGCCCACACCGACAACGATCTCACCGTGCTGGACGAGGCGACGGCCACGCTGTTTGCCGGCGACCTCGTCTTTCAGGACCATGTGCCGATCATCGACGGCAGCCTGAAAGGCTGGCTGAACCAGATGGACGCCCTCGCCGCACTGCCGGCCGTGCGCGTCGTGACGGGCCACGGGCCGACGAGCGCGCCGTGGCCCGCCGCCCTCGGCCCGCAGCGACGCTATCTCGAAGCGCTGGCCGCCGACCTTCGCCGGGCCATCGCGGACGGCGAGACCCTGAGCCAGGCGATCACGACCGCCGGCCAGAGCGAGGCCGACGAATGGGCCCTGTTCGAGGACTACAACCCCCGCAACGCTTCCGCCGCCTATGCCGAACTCGAATGGGAATAGCCGGCCGCCCCCCTGCCCCGTCACGCGGAAGTTTTCGCCGGGCGGCTTGAGCTTCGGCCCCGTCGGCCGCACATTGATTCCTGCGACGAGAAACCGCGGGCCGGGCACACGCGGACGACGCACAGGGAGAAACCGATGCTGACACCCCTTCACCGCGGCCGCCGGCCGAGATCCTCCGTCCGCCTGTCGCTCGCGGCCGGCACGACCGCGCTTTGCCTGTTTATCGCTGGGGCAGCCCATGCCGGCACCACGCCTTCGCCCGAGGAAGCGGCGGCGGCCGCCGAATCGTCCTGGCCCGGCCTCGTCACCGACGTGTTCGACGACCGCCCGATGCAGGACGGCACGGGCGTCATCGCGCTGGAAGCGCCCGCCCGCGCCACCGATCCGGCCATCGTGCCGGTGAAGCTGACCCTCGACCCGGCGAAAAAGATCCGCAAGGTGACGCTGGTCATCGACGAGAACCCCTCGCCGGTCGCCGCCACCTTCACCATCGGCGCCGATGCCGGCCTGACCGAGCTCGAGACGCGCGTGCGCGTCAACGCCTATACCGACATCCACGCCGTGGCCGAGGCCGAGGACGGCACGCTCTATATGGTGAAACGCTTCGTCAAGGCCGCCGGCGGCTGTGCCGCGCCCGCCGCCAAGGACGCCGTCGCGGCGGCGAAATCGCTCGGCCAGATGCGGCTGAAGCGCTTTGCCGCCGAGGCCGAAGCCGAGGGCGAGCGCCAGGTCGCGCAGCTGATGATCCGCCACCCCAACAATTCCGGCCTGCAGAAGGACCAGGTGACGCTGCTCTACATCCCCGCGCATTTCATCACCGATCTCAGCGTCGAGGCCGGGGGCCGCGAGATCTTCACGATGTCGGGCGGAATCTCGATCTCGGAGGACCCGAATTTCCGCTTCGACTATGCCGGCAAGGGCGAAGAGACTTTCCACGCCAAGGCGACGGATACCGAAGGCTCAGTTTTCGAAAAGGACTTTCCGGCCGGCAGCTCCTAAAGCGGGACATCCCGCCTTATGCAGTGTCGGCGCGCGCACCAGCGCCGCGCCGACACGCGCATGGCTGTCGGTGCGTCCGCGGGCTTGCCTGTGATGTCCCACGCGTGGCTGGGAGAGCCGCTGCGACAGGGTCGCCGACCGGTTTTGGCAGCCCGGGCGCTTTACTACGAACGCCTTACTCGAAGCAGCGGATCTCCGCTTCCGCCTGGGCCCGGCGGAGCTCGCCGATGACGCGGTTCGACTCGACCGAGCCTTTGAACAGCGCGCCCTTCTCGCCCGAGACCTGGCCCATCGACAGGAAGGTCGAGGCCTCGACATAAAGATCGTAGGGCACGATCGAGGCGACGACGTCGAAGGAACAGGCGCAGCGCTCGAGCGATTGGGGCGTGTTGCCGTTGGCCTGCATGCAGCCGAAGACGTAGTCGGCGGTGGCCGTGGTCGGATAGCCCGTTCCGCCTGTCGCCGCCGGCGCCATGCTGCTCGTCCCTGTCGCCGTCTGCGCGAAACCCGCGCCGGCGGGTGCGGCGGCCATGATCGCCGCCAGTGCCAGAGTGATGATCCTGGACATGTCTTCCTCCCGAAATCCATTGCCTGCCGGCCGCGCCGAAGGCGCCGCCGCACGCTGCCAATCCTGCCGTCGCCCGCTCTCGGCCCCTAGGGCGCCTTGCGGATGAACGTCCCGAAAGCCCGCGGCCCGTCGCCGACCTCGACCTCGCCGACGATCTCGAGCGTGGCGGTGTCGATCTTCTTCAAGACGTTGTCGAACCAGTTCACGACATAGACATAGGCCTCGCCGCTCCCCGCTTCGATCCCTTCGGGATATTCACCGATGGGGATCGTCTTCACCGCCTGCCGTGTCCCGGCATCGAAGACGCTGACGGTGCCGCCATACTGGTCGGTGACGAACACCTTGCCCGCCGCCACCGCGCTGGCATAGGGACGCTGGCCGACCGGCACGGTGGCGACCGCCTTCCGGCTGGCGAGGTCGACCACGGTGACCGCGTCGCTGCCGACATCGGCGGCATAGACCTTTGTGCCGTCGGCGGAAAAGCTGACCCCGAACGGCCGCTCGCCGACGGGAACGGTCGCCGTCACCGTCAGCGTTACCGCGTCGATGATCGAGATCTGGTTGGAATCGCGGTCGGCGGTGACGATGGTTTGGCCATCGGCCGAGACGGCGACCCCGGACGGCGACTGTCCGACCTGGATGCGACTGGTAATCACCCCGCCCACGGGATCGACGACGAAGAGTTCGTGCTCGAACCAGTCCGCGACATAGACGGGCGCCCCCGAGGGGTGCACTGCGACACCGAGCGGCCCGCCGGCGAGCGCGATGCGCTTGATCACCTCGCCCTTCACCGTGTCGATCACCGCGAGGGATTTCGCCTCGGGGCTGGTGACATAGGCACGCAGACCGTCCGGCGGGATGGCGATTCCCGCCGGCTTGCCGCCGATCGGGATCGTCTTCGTCACCGCCATGGTGTCGAGGTCGACGACCGAGACATCGTCGCTCGACTGGTTGGTGACGAAGGCGGTGTCGCCGGCCAGAGCCGGCGACAGGAGGAGGCCGAAGGCGAGCGAGATCGCCGCGCCCAGCCTGCCCACGGCGAAAGCCATCAGGAGCCCTGCTCGACGGCCTTCTTGATGCCCTCGAGGCCCTCCTTGGCGAAGGCGGTGACGGCCTTGATCGCCGCTTCCTCGTTCAGCTCCGGTGGCGGATCGCCGTTCGGGTCGCCGCGGTAGAAGGCGCAGCGGTATTCGACGATCGAGGTTTCCGGCGTCTTGCCGGGCTTCACCGTCAGATAGGCCGAATAGTTCGTGACCGGCATCACCTTGACGTCGACATGCGGCAGCAGCGTCGCATAGCTCATCTTCGCCGCGTCGTAGCGGTAGAGCGTCTCAGCGAGCTCGCCGCCGGTCTTCAGGGTCACCAGGCGGGCGGTGTCGACCACATTGCCGGGCGCGCCTTCGGTCTCGGCGACGCGGGGGTGCCAGGACATGTCGTTGAATTCCTGGATCCGCGCCCAGACCTTGGCCGGCGGGGCGGCGACCTCGATCGTCTCGGTCACCTTCTGCCGGGTGGGTCCATGCGCCTGCGCCAGACCGGGCAGAATCGCGAGCGCCAGAAGGGCGCCTAACAGCCGTGCGATCACGACGTACCTCCTTGATTTCATTGAGGCGCAACGCCAAAGGCGCGGCCCGTCGGTGCCCGCGCGGAGCCTAGTGCAGTTCGGCCGGCGAGGAAAACCCCTTATCGCACCGCCACCCGAAAATTCATCGGCCAGTGAACGAAAGGCGTAGAGCGAAACGCGCGGCTACAGCGTCTTCAGCATGCCGCCGTCGACGAAATAGGTCGAGCCGACGCTGTAGCTGGCACGTTCCGAACACAGGAAGACGAAGAAGTCGGCGAGCTCCTCCGGCGTGCCGAAACGCTTGATCGGCGCGTGCTCGTCGGCGACGCCCTGCAGATAGCCCTGCCAGTCGCCGCCCGTCTCGGCGGTCAGCTCCTTGGCCGTCTTGATCCAGTCGGGCGTCAGGATCAGGCCGGGATTGACGCAGTTCACCCGGATCTTGTCCTTCACCACCTCGGTCGCCAGCGTCTTGGAGAACATCATCAGCGCCGACTTGGTGACGTTGTAGATCGGCTCGTACCAGAGCGGCTGCGCCGCGCAGATCGAGGCATTGTGCAGGATGACGCCGCCGCCGCGCTTCTGCATGAAAGGCACGATGCCGCGCGCCAGCCGCACCGCCGCCATCACGTGCAGGTCCCAATAGGCCTGCCACTTTTCGTCCGGCGCCTCGAGGATGGTTTCGTTCGAGCCGGTGCCGGCATTGTTGACGAGGATGTCGCAGCCGCCAAACGCCCGCTCGACGCCGTCGATGAGTTTTTGCGTCCCCTCGGCGGCGCCGACATCGCAAGCGACCGCGACCGCCTTGACGCCGTGCGCGGCGGCGATCTTTTCTGCCGCCAGCGTCAGCCGGCCCTCCTGCCGTGCGGCGAGAACGAGGTTCACGCCCTCTGCCGCCAGCCCTTCCGCGATGGCGAAGCCGATGCCGACGCTGGCACCGGTGACGACGGCGACCTTGCCGCGCAATTTCAGATCCATGGAATGCTCCTCCCGATGGCCCGAGGCTTTGCCCGTGGCCGATTCTTCGGGATCAGGATGGGTCAGTCCAGGTCGCCTGCCAAGCCGTTCGAGCGATCCGGGCGGTTTGACAGGCAGGGACCGTTCCTTAAGCTGCGCCGACCCTTGGAAGGACTGTCCGATGCTGCACCGCCTCACCCTCGGCCTGACCGCCTTCGCCTTCTTCGCCCTGCCGCTGCAGGCGCAGCAGCTGGCCCCGGCGCCCGAGGCGGCGTCCGGCGTCACCGAAAAGGCGCTGGTCCGAGCGACATCGCAGATGGTCGTCGCCGCCCATCCGCTCGCCACCGAGGCCGGGCGGGAGATTCTGAGGGCCGGTGGCAACGCCATCGATGCCATGGTGACGGTGCAGCTCGTCCTCGGCCTCGTCGAGCCGCAATCCTCCGGCCTCGGCGGCGGCGCCTTTCTCGTCCATTACGACGCGGAGGCGAAAGAGCTCGAGACCGTCGACGGCCGCGAGACCGCGCCGGCCGGGGCGACGCCGCAGCTCTTCCTCGACGAAAGCGGCCAGCCGCTGAAGTTCCTCGACGCCGTGGTCGGCGGGCGCTCGGTCGGCACGCCCGGCACGGTGCGGCTGCTGGAAGACACGCACCGGCGTCACGGCGCGCTCGCCTGGCGCCGCGTCGTCCAGCCGGCGATCGATCTGGCGCGGAAAGGCTTTGCCGTCACGCCGCGGCTGAACGGCCTGCTGGCCGGCGACGAGTCCCTGCTGCAGTCGCCGACGCTGAAAGCCTATTTCTTTGGCGCGGATGGAAAACCCTGGCCGGTGGGCCACGTCCTCGTTAACGAGGCTTATGCGCGAACCCTGGAGACGATCCGCGACGAGGGCGCCGCCGGTTTCTACACCGGCGCGGTGGCGGACGGGATCGTCGCCGCCGTCGCCGGCGGGACGGACCTTCAGGGCAAACGCAATCCGGGCACGCTCTCGCGCCAGGACCTCGCCGGCTACCGGACGAAGCTGCGCCCGCCCGTCTGCCTCGACTATCGCGGCTACGACGTCTGCGGCATGGGCCCGCCCTCTTCCGGCGCTCTCGCCGTCGGCCAGATCCTCGGCCTGATCGAGCCGACCGACATCGCCACCCTCGGCCCGAAGAGCGCTGAAGCCTGGCGCCTGATCGGCGACGCCTCCCGCCTCGCCTTCGCCGACCGCGGCCGCTACGTCGCCGACGAGGATTTCGTCGCCATGCCGAGCGGACTTCTGGACGATGCCTATCTGGCGAGCCGCGCCACGCTGCTCCAAGGCGACAGGGCGCTCGCCGAGGACGCCGCAGTCGCCGGCGAACCCAGCTGGGACCATGCCGGCCTGGCCCCGCCGCGCGGCGACGACGCCAGCCTGGAACTGCCCTCGACCAGCCATTTCGTCATCGCCGACAAGGCAGGCGGCGTCGTCTCGATGACGACGACGATCGAAAACGGCTTCGGCTCGCGGCTGATGACCGGCGGCTTCATCCTCAACAACGAGCTCACCGATTTCTCCTTCGCCACGCAGGAGGACGGGCGGCCGATCGCCAATGCCGTGGCGCCGGGCAAGCGGCCGCGCTCGTCGATGGCGCCGACCATCGTCATGAAGGACGGCCGCCCGGTGATCGCCGTCGGCTCGCCCGGCGGCAGCTCGATCATCGGCTTCGTCGCCGGTGCCCTGGTGGCGATGATCGACTGGAAGATGGACGCGCAGCAGGCGGCCGCCCTGCCGCACATGCTGAACCGCTTCGGCACCTTCGAGCTGGAAAAGGGAACGGCGGCCGAAACCTTCGAGCCCGCGCTGCAGGCGCTCGGCTTCGAGACCAAGATCGGCGATCTGAATTCCGGCCTGCACGCCATCGTTCTCACCCCAGAGGGGCTCGAAGGGGGCGCCGATCCGCGACGCGAAGGTGTCGCTCTCGGCGATTGACGCGGGGGCGGGCGGACTGACAGGCTGCGGCCGCCGGCAGGTGCCGGCCACCGCTCCCAAAGGGTTCTCCATGAGCTTCACCGCCTCCGCCGTGCCCGAGATCGTGTTCGGGCCCGGCAGTCTGCAGCAAGTCGGCGTCCGCGCCGCGGCGCTCGATCCCTCGAAGCGCGCGCTGATCGTCGCCGACGCCTTCCTGGTCGAGAACGGCACGGCCGCGGCACTCGCCGCCGATCTCGCCTCGTCCGGCATCGCGGCAGAGATCTACGGCGACATCGCTGGCGAGCCGAAGGCGCGGCACCTCCAGGCGGCAGGCGACGCCGCGCGCGATAACGGTGCCGGCCTCGTCATCGGCCTCGGCGGCGGCTCGGCGCTCGACGTCGCCAAGGTCGCGGCCTGCCTCGCCGCCGGCGTGGCCGACCCCATGCACTACGCGTTGGCGCAAAATGCTTTGCCGGCAAAGCCGCTGCGCAAGATCCTGATTCCGACGACGGCCGGCACCGGATCCGAAACGTCCTCCACCTCGGTCTTCTCGGATGCGGAGGGGCGAAAAGTCTGGATCTGGGGCGCCGAGACGAAGGCGGACCTGGCTCTACTCGACCCCATTCTCACCGTGAGCTTGCCTGCTCCTCTCACCGCGGCCTGCGGCATCGACGCCTTCGTTCATGCCTTCGAGGCGGCGACCAATCGCAAGACGCATCGCGGCGCCCAGCTCTATGCCCACCAGGCGATGCGGCTCGTCGCGGGGTCGCTCGCCCGCGCCGTCGCAACGCCGGAGGATCTCAGCGCCCGCGGCGACCTCCTGCTCGGCTCCTGTTATGCCGGCGTCGCCATCGATTATTGCGGCACCACCGTCGCGCACATGATCAGCCACGCCATGGCGAGCCTGGCACCGATCAATCACGGCTTTGCCACCGCGCTCGCCTTCGAGGCGACGCTGCCCTGGCTGGTCGAAACGCCGACGCCGGAGATGGAAGCGGCGGCGCAGGCCTGTGGCCTCTCCTCCGCCGCCGAGCTGCCGGGCTTCATCTCCGCCTTGATGAGCGAATGCGGCATGGCCCGCCGCCTGCCGCCCGCCTTCGACGCAATCGGCACCGCCGCGCTCGCCGAAGCGATGCGCGCGCCCGGCCAAGCGCCGATGCGGAACGCCACCGCCCGCACCATTACCGATGCCGACACCGAGACTTTCGCCGGCATGCTGCTGCAGACCACTGCCGAGAGGGCCGCGTGATGGCAAAGATCACCTCGATCGAGATTTCACGCCACCGCCTGCCGCTCGACCCGCCGTTCAAGGCGAGCTGGGACGGGCGACCGCGCACCGGCTTCGACGCCGCGATCGTGCGCATCCGCGACGACGAGGGCCGCGAAGGCGTCGGCTCGGGCGACCTGATGCTGGGCTTCGAGGGGCACGAGGATCTCTTCATCGGCGAGGACCCGCGCCATGTCGAGCGGCACTACGAGGTGCTGTCGCACCTGCAGTTCCACTACGGCCGCTGCTGGCCCGTCGACCTCGCCCTGTGGGACCTTGCCGGAAAAATCACCGGCGAGCCGGTCTGGCGCATGCTCGGCGGGCGCGCCGACAAGGTCCGGCTCTACGCATCCTCCGGCGTGCTGCGCGACCACGGCGCCATGGCCGAGACGGCCGAACGCTTTCTCGCCGAGGGTTTTCCGGCGATGAAGGTGCGCTTCACCTCGTCCGCCGGCGGCCGCGAAAGCTGGCGCGAGGACGTGAAGGCACTCGAGTCGATCCGCGCCCGCGTCGGCTCGAAACTCGACCTGATGGTCGACTGCAACCAGGGCTGGCGCATGCCCTGGGACACCTCCGCCGCCTGGACCTTCAAGGACGCGCTCAGCGTTGCGCGCGAACTGGAAAAGCTCGGCATCTACTGGATGGAGGAGCCGCTGCACCGCGCCGACCGCCGCGGCATGGCGGATTTGCGCCAGGCGGTCTCGATCCGCATCGCCGGCGGCGAGATGACGCGCGAACTGCACGAGTTCCGCGATCTCGTCGAGGGCCGCTGCCTCGACGTGCTGCAGCCCGACGTCGCCCTCGTCGGCGGCATCACCGGCCTTCGCCGCGTCGCCCTAATGGCGCGCGAGGCGGGCCTCGCCTTCACGCCGCATTCCTGGACGAACGGTATCGGCGTCCTCGCCAACGCCCATCTCACCGCCGGCATCGGCGAGGCGCCCTGGCTGGAATGGCCCTACGACCCGCCGGAATGGTCGCTGGCGCGTCGCGACTACCCGATGCAGACGCCGCTCGTCGCGAAGGACGGCTGGCTGCATCTCGGCGAGGCGCCTGGCCTCGGCTTCGCGCTGGACGAAGAAAGACTGGCGGCGACGCGGGTGGGATGATGGTGGAACCGCGGAAAAGCCTGCAGCCGCCACAGCGCGGTGGGCCGGAAGGGCCGGCCGTGATCGAACTGCGGCCGATGCATCCCGACGAATTTCCGGCGTTCCTCGCCTATTTCATCCCGGACTACGCGGCCGAGATCGCCGCCAATTTCGGCCTTCCGGAAGACGCCGCCCGCGCCCGGGCGGCGCATGAGGTCGCCGAGGACCTGCCGCGAGGCGTGGAGACGCCCGGCCAGACGCTGCTCTGCATCACTCAGGGCGGCCCGTCCGCGGAGGAGGTCGTCGGCTCTTTCTGGCTGCGGCTGCCCCAACGCTCCACCATCGCCTTCGTCTCCGACTTCCACGTTTTTCCTGCGCGACAGAATCAGGGACTCGGCCGGCAGGCCCTCGCCGCGCTGGACACGTGGCTGGCGTCTGCCGGCTTCGAGCATCTGCGCCTGCGCGTCGCTGCGGACAATGCGCGCGCGCGCCATCTCTACGAGACCGGCGGCTTCCGGACGACCGGGATCAACATGAGCAAGCCGATCGGCCGGCAGGAATAGCGCGCTGGCGGAATCCATCGGGCGATCCGCCTGCGGGACTGTTTTGTTTTTGCCGGCGTCACCTGGAATGCACCCTGGCCAACAGGATGACCCCTCAACGCGACGGGCTCAGGCGAGGCGCACGGAAATTCCGCCATCCGCCAGCATCGGACTCCCGGTCACGAAAGAGGAGCGATCGGATAGGAGAAACAGTGCCGCCTGCGCGATTTCCCGGGCTTCGGCCATCCGCTTCATCGGGTGGAGGTTGGCGACGAAGTCGAGGACGGCTGCATTCCCCTGGCCACCGGCTGGCGTGATCGTCCCGCCCGGCAGTACGGCGTTGATGCGGATGCCGTCGGCAGCATGCTCCGAGGCCAGAGCCCGCATGAGGCCGATCTGCCCAGCCTTCGAGGCGGCATAGGCCCCCATCCCGGGCAATCCGCCGTTGCTGAAGCCGACAAACGACGACGTGAAGACGATCGAGCCAAATCCCTGCTCTTTCATGACAGGGATCTGAGCCTTCGCCGCCAGGAATGCGCTGGTCAAATTGACGGTGATGATCTCGTGCCAAGTTTCCAGGCTCATACTGGCGGCCGGAACCATCTCACCGACGATCCCGGCATTGTTGAACGCCCCATCCAGTCTTCCAAACCGGTCGACGGCCAGCTCGACCAGGGCTTGCGCATAGTCTTCGTTCCTGACGTCACCCGCCAGAACGACGGCTTTGCCGACCCCGGCGTCGCTGATCCTGGCTGCGACCGCATCCAGCTCGATACTGCGGCGCGCCCCCAGGATGAGATTGGCTCCTTCGGCGGCGAAGAGCAGCGCCGCCGCGGCCCCGATCCCGCTGCTGGCGCCCGTCACGATGATCGTCTTGCCGTGCAGTTCCATTGGTGATCCTCCGAGCTTCAATGCTCGCGGCACCTATCTCGGCTGCCAATGGCAGACGCCACCCGATTTCGAGACGCGACCATCCTCGACAGGGACGGTCGTGTTCGAGCCTCGCTGCTTGTCCAGTGTCCTTAAGCTGACTCGTTGGACCGGAAGCGCACAGCCCGCGCCCCCGGTGACGAACTGTCAGATCGCCGCGATCGCCGCCAGGACCGCTTCGTCCACCTCGATCCCCCCGTCGATCGCCGCGCGCCGCGCGCCTTGGCCGCGGCGGCCGGGAAGTCGCGCGCCGGGCTCGTCGGCGACGCGGGTGGCGAGTTCGGCCATGCGGCCGACGGCGGCCGGGCCGCCGACCGCCCGGGGGTCGAGCACGATCAGGAGATGGCCGAGGCCGACCGGCGGCCCCTTGGCGTCGAAGAGCGAGCTCGCTTCGTAGGCGAACTGGCTGCCGGTGACGCCGGCGGCGAGCATTTCCACCATCAGCGCCAGCGCCGCGCCCTTGGAATCGCCCGTGGGCACCATGGTCCCCGCCAGCGCCGCTTCCGGATCGGTGGTCGGCGCGCCCTCCTTGTCGAAGGCCCAGCCCTCGGGCAGCGTCTCGCCCTTCTGCCGGGCTTCCATCACCTTGCCGCGCGCGACCTTGGACAGCGACAGGTCGATGACCAGGGGATCCAGCCCCTCGCCCAGCGGCGCGGCGAAGGCGATGGGATTGGTGCCGTAGAGCGGCGTGCGCCCGCCCCAGGGCGCCATCGCCCCCGGCGCATTGGCGACCATCAGCGCGACGAGACCCATTTCGGCAAAACGCTCGACCGTCAGCCCCATGACGCCGGCATGGTGCGAACGCCGGATGCCGGCGAGCGCGACGCCCTGGGCACGCGCGATGTCGGGCAAGAGAGAGACGGCGAGATCGAGCGCGGGATAGGCAAAGCCGTCCGCCGCGTCGATCGTCACGACGCCCGGCGCCGGCCGCGCGGCGATCGGCCGGGCATGGCCGTCGACCTTGCCGGCCCGCGCCTGCGCCGCATAGGTGGTGACGCGGCGAAAGCCGTGCCCCGACTGGCCGGCCGCCTCCGCTGCCACCAGTGCCCGCGCGACGGACGCGGCGACCGCGGGATCGGCATCGCCGCGGACGATCGCGTCCGCCACCAGCGCCTCGGCGGCGGCGAGAGTGAGATGGGTCATGTCGGGGGCCATTCGGTGCAATGCGGGACCGATCTCCCATCGCATTCCCGGGCGGCGGCGAAAAGCCCCGATGCTGCACTGCGGCCGCCGGGTCTCTGCGGGGATGGATAGCTGAACATGATCGAGGGCGGTGGAGCTTCCCGTCCTGACCCGGTCTGGCAGTGTCAACGCCTCGGCATGGGTTCCGGGGCAGGCCCGGAATGACTAAACTGAGAAGTCGCAGGAAGCTTCATTGCCTGCAAAGCGCGAAGCACTGTTCCTTCCGAATAGTCATCCCGGCCTTGAGCCGGGACCCATGCCGAGGCGCCGTCACGGCTTAATTGGGTCAGGATCACGTTCCCGGCTAGCGACCTCCCGGAAATTTGGACTGGATCCCGGGTCAAGCCCGGGATGACGAGGACGATCGTTGGCGGGCTGTCGACGCGGGCGCGCGTGCCGCCCGCGATTCAAGATGCGTGCGACGCACCCGGCCACCGGCTGCGCCATCGAACAGGGATGGGCAGGCCGCCCTTCAGCCCCTATCCTCGCCGCGGCGCCACCCATTCGCGCCGCCGTCGCCGTTCAGCAGCCCCCGGAGTTCCCGATGCAGACCATCTTCGTCCAGTTCAAATGCCGCCCGGGCATGGCCTATGCCGTCGCCGACACGCTGGTGCAGGATGTCGAGGAGATTTCCGAGGTCTATTCGACCTCCGGCCAGTACGATTTGATCGCCAAATTCTATCTTCCCGCCGGCCGCGACCTCGGCCACTTCGTCACCGAAAAGCTGCAGGTAATCAACGGCGTCTCCGACACCTTCACCACCGTCGCCTTCAAGGCTTTTGGCGGCAATTGACCTGTCGGAACAGAATGCAGGTGAGCGCGGCCGGTTCATGGCCGTCACCGGGCGCTACGATGGGCGGATCGACACGGAAGAGGCGCTGAGGGTCTTGGCGCGGTAGAGCGCGGCTCCTATAGGCGCTTCACGCCGTGCAAGACCGTTTCCATGCCCCTCATCCTGAGCCTGTCGAAGGACAAGGGGCACGCGCGACCGCCGTGCCGGCCGTCACCCCCGGGCGCGTCAGCCGACGAAGGCGCGCTCGACGACATAGGTGGCGGGCTGCGCGTTCGAGCCTTCGACGAGGCCGAACTTTTCCATCAGCGCGGCGGTGTCCTTCAACATCTCCATCGAGCCGCAGATCATCGCCCGGTCGGTGTCGGGGTCGAGCGGCGGCAGGCCGAGATCCTCGAACAGTCTGCCGCTTTCGATCAGCGTGGTGATGCGCTCGCCGCGCGTCTCGCCGTCGCGCGTCGCCGTCGCGTGGAGATGCAGCTTGTCGCCGACGAACTCGCTCATCAATTCGTCCGCCCGGATCGCCGCGACGAGTTCCTTGCCGTAGGCGAGCTCGGCCGTGGTGCGGCAGGTCTGCGTCAGGATCACCGTCTCGAACTTGTCGTAGGTCTCGGGATCGCGGATGATCGAGGCGAAGGGCGCGATGCCGGTGCCGGTCGAGAACAGATAGAGCCGCTTGCCGGGGAGCAGCGCGTCGTGGACGAGCGTGCCGGTCGACTTCTTGCGCATCAGGACGGTGTCGCCGACCTTGATCTTCTGCAGGTGCTCGGTCAGCGGGCCGTTCGGCACCTTGATCGAAAAGAATTCGAGCTCCTCGTCCCAGGACGGGCTGGCGATGGAATAGGCGCGGTAGACCGGCTTGTCGGCGTTCGGCAGACCGATCATCACGAACTCGCCGGAGCGGAAGCGGAAGCCCGCGGGCCGTGTCATGCGGAAGCGGAACAGCGTGTCGGTATAGTGCTGGACGTCGGTGACGGTCTCGGCGAAGACGCCAGCCGGGATCGGGAACGCCGGCGCGGCGCCGGCCGCGTCGGTGACGGCATTCTCGTTGGCAAAGGCGTTCATCGCAAAGACATTCCCTGTGGCAAGCGTTGATCCCGGCGCAAGATAAGGATTTTGCACGGCAGCAAAAGCCTCTCCGCCCCTCTTCGGCGGGTTTGACCCATAAAAGCGGCCGTCGCCAGAGAGGAATTTCTCAAACCCGGACATCCCGGGGAAAAATCGTCGAGCCGGCGAAGACCCGCCGATAGCGCTCGATCTCGGCCGGGTCGCCCGTCGCCTTGGCCGGATTGTCGGAAAGCTTGACCGCCGGCCGGCCATTGGCCGCGATCACCTTGCACACCAGCGAGATCGCCTCCAGCGCCGAGCCGCCGCCGGGCGCCACGTCGCGAAAGTCGTTGGTGAGGTTGGTGCCCCAGCCGAAACTCATCCGCACCCGCCCGTCGAAATGCCGGTAGGCCGCCTCGATTCCCTCGACGTCCATGCCGTCGGAAAACACCAGGAGCTTTTCCCGCGGGTCGATGCCATGCGCCGTCCACCAGGCCATGATCGTCTCGCCGCCCTCGATCGGTGGCGCCGAATCGGGGCGAAAGCCGGTCCATTCCGTCAGCCAGTCCGGGGCGTCGCGCAGAAACGTCTCGGTGCCGAAGGCATCGGGCAGCACGACGAGAAGATTGCCGCCGTAATAGCTCTGCCATTCCTTCAGCACTTCGTAGGGCGCCCGCTTCAAGGCCGCGTCGCTCGTCGTCAGCGCCGCCGTCACCATCGGCAGCTCGTGCGCATTGGTGCCGATCGCCTCGACGTCGGTGTCCATGGCCAGGAGCACATTGGAGGAGCCGATGAAGGCGCTGCCGAGACCTTCCTTCAGCGCTTCCACGCACCAGCGCTGCCAGAGGAAAGAGTGCCGCCGGCGCGTGCCGAAATCGGAGATCTTGAGGTTCGGCAGCTTGCGCAAGCGCTCCACCTTCTCCCACATCTTCGCCTTGCCCCGGGCATAGAGCACGTCGAGCTCAAAGCGGCCGAGCCCCTTCAGCGCCGCGCGCGAGCGCAGCTCGTTGATGATGGCGAGCGCGGGGATCTCCCACATCGTCGTGTGCGTCCACTTGCCGTGGAAGACGAGCTCGAACTGGCCGTCGACACGCGAAAGCTCGTAGTCCGGCAGCTGGAAATGGGAGAGCCATTCGAGAAAGGCCGGCCGAAAGATCTGCGTCGACCCATAAAAACTGTTGCCCGCCAGCCAGATCATCTCGCGCTTGGTGAAGCGGAGACTGCGGGCATAGTCGAGCTGGGCGCGCAGCTCCGATTCGCTGATGTCGTCGGCGATGCGCACGCGCTTCGTCCGGTTGATCAGGGAAAAGCTGACGTCGACATCCCGGTGCAGGCCCCAGATCATCTGCAGCATCAAGAGCTTGTAGAAATCGGTGTCGAGCAGGCTGCGCACGATCGGATCGAGCTTGAAGGTGTGGCTCCACACCCGCGTGGCGATGTCGGTCGCGACCATGACGGCTCCCCTGGCTGGCGTCGCCGAGGGTTTAGCGCAGCGGATCGCAGCGCGCCAGAACGCCTCGGCCCGACGGCGCAAGCGAGCACCCGGCTTCAGCGCCGATCTTCACGGACACTATATTTCGGCACAACGGTCGTTCGGCGGAACCAAAGAGGAAACCCCGAGCTTTACATCTCACCAAAGTGTAGCGGGCACGGCAAAACGCTCGTGCAGGAGGAATTCAGATGAAATCCAAAATATTGATTGCCGGGCTCATCGCCCTCGGCGCCATGTCCGTGAGCGCCCCGACCATGGCGCAGAACATCGAGATCGGTCCGAACGGCGTGCGTCTGGTCCAGCCCGAAACCGAAATCCGCCGTGATCGCGATCGGGACCGTCGTCCGGATCGTCGCGAAATCAGCGAGCGCGAAGCGATCCGCATTGCGCGCGGCGAAGGCCTGCGCGATGTCGACCGCGTCCGGCGCACCGATCGCGCTTACCGCATCTCCGGCTCGGACCGTCGCGGCCGCGACATCCAGGTGGTGGTCGACCGTCGCCGCGGCGACGTCATCTCGGTCCGCTGACCGCATAGACCGGACAGACATCCACAGGCCCTGCCGGAAACGGCGGGGCCTTTTGCTTGACCAGAGCATGATCTCGAACGGTGGCCACAGCCTTTCGGGTAGATCATGCAAGGACGAGACCTTAAAAAGGGACGGCGGTTCGCAGAGAGGCGTTCCGCTTTCAAGAGACCTGCTTCGGAAGCATTTCTGATGGAGGCGCATGTGGGAAAGCGGCGGCCGCGGCGATGGATGCGCTGCTCGACAATGGCCTGAGCGGCGACAGAGGTCGCGGGCCGATATCCCCTCACAACGCATGGCGGATTTCCAAACCTCAGGCCGCCGGACCGATCATGCTGGCTGGCGGGCGCCGACTGCGCCGGAAGCCCCGTTATGAGGCGCGCACGTCCGATCCGTCATTTTCCGGCGTCTGCATGAGCCTTGCGCGTCGCCGCCGCCTTCTTGGCCGAGGCGGATCGCTCGGCGGGAGACCGGGCCGCCGCGGCCGCGCCGCCCTTCTTTCCCCCTTCGTGCGCGGCGGGATACGCGCTCTTCTTGCCACGGCCCGACCCGCCCGGCTGTTTGCCGCCGCCATCGTCCTTGTTGACCGTGGCCCAGGCTCGCCTTTCGGCTTCCTCTTTCGACACGCCGCGCTTCTCGTAGCCGTCCGCGATCGCATCGGCCTTGCGTTCCTGCTTGTCCGTATACTTGGACTTGTCGCCCTGAGGCATGGCAGGTCTCCCTTGTCTGTCTGGGGAAGGACGGTCGAAGCCGGAGCTTCTGCCGCGGATCAAGCCAGATCGGCCCGCGCTGACGGCGCCGGACCTGAAGCGAGACACCCTTACCCTGGCGGCCGCCCGAACTCTTCCCGAAGCTTTTCCTTTGCCTTTTCCAGCTTGTTTCGGCGCGACCGCGACAGGCTGCTGCCCGCGCGGTTGAGATAAAAGGTCAGCATCGACATCGCCGAGCGGAACGGGCTGGACTTTCGCCGCCGGCTGCGTTCGGCCGATCGCTTCAGCGACCGGGCGATCTCGGCCGGGTCGTCGGCCGCGAAGATTTTCGGCTTGAGGTCGAGGGCGTCGCTGTTGCGCGTGACGTCGGCCGACCAACGGTCTTTCGAGGCTGCGGACATCCCAGGCTCCTCCGGTTTTTCCATCAACCGCCGAACCGCGACCGCCGTTCCCTCGGCCCCGCGCCGAGATCTTGGCCGTCTATCGGCAGGTCGACCGAGCCTGGGTTGTCCGAAATGCTGAATGGGAGGGGATGCGAAGCATGAACTGGTGCTGCGAGGGAGGATTGAACTCCCGACCTCTCCATTACCAATGGAGTGCTCTACCACTGAGCTACCGCAGCCTGACGCTGAACGCGCCGGACTTCTGCCACAGTGTTTCCGCCAGCGCAACCCGCCGACGACGGCTTCGCGCAAGCTCCGGCGCCGGAAGGCACGCAGGGTCCGTGGCGGCGGCAACCGCACCTGCGGCGCTGCCGATCGCCACGCGAATCACGGCGCTGGCCCTCTCTCTTCGGCGCGATCGACAAACCTCGCGCCGCTGAGAAAGAGGCTGGACAGGCGGAATTGTTCTTCCTATAAGGCGCGGACCTTGCGAGCCGCGACGTTTCCGCGCCTCCGAGGCAGGGCGCCCAGGTAGCTCAGTTGGTAGAGCATGCGACTGAAAATCGCAGTGTCGGCGGTTCGACTCCGTCCCTGGGCACCACTATTCTCCCGATCTTGATCATGATGAGAGCCGGGGATCAGCCGCCCTGAGGTGGTAAGCAGGCTGTCCGATCCAAGGCTGTTTCGGATGATCCGCCACTTATCCCTCGGCTCTGCCGGGCCTTGCCTGATGGGCGCCCTTACCTCTGCCGATATCGAGGGCGCTTGGGCCGGGCGACGAGCGCTCTGGTCGACCGGCTCGAAACATCCCAGCCCCGCTGATTCTGGCCTGCTGCCGGGTCCGCGGACCGAGATCAGGTGTTTTGGAACGGGAGCGTCTGAAGGCCAGGACGAAAGCGCGGCCGCGCGGTCCGGATCGAGGTCGCGGAGCCTGCGCGAAGCGCGGGCGGCGGGCGCCCTGTGCCTCAGCTCCCCCCCGCCCCGTGAGGTTCAGCCGTTGCGGGCTTCGCCGCGCAATGTCGGAAGGCCGATGCCGCAGGCGCTGAAGCCGCCGTCGACGGCCAGCGTCTGGCCCGTGACATAGCTGGCCCGCGCGCTGGAAAGGTAGAAGATCGCGTCGGCGATCTCGTCCTCCAGGCCGTAGCGGGCGAGCGGCACGGCGTCGCGGTAGTCGGCACGGATGGCGGCGCTGTGCACTTTCTTGGCCATGGCCGTATCGACCGGGCCGGGTGCCACGGCATTGACCCGGATGTCGAGGCTGGCCAGTTCCACAGCCTGCTGCTTGGTGAGATGGGCAAGGCCCGCTTTGCTGGTGCCATAGGCAACGCGAAGGGTCGAGGCGCGCTCGCCGGAGATCGAGGTGATGTTGACGACGCTGCCGCCGCCATTGCCGGCCATCAGCCTGGCCGCCGCCTGCGTGCACAGGAAGGGGCCACCGAGATTGACCGCCAGCACCCGCGCCCATTCCTCGGGGCTGGTCTCGAGCATCGGCTTGAACACCGCCGTCCCGGCATTGTTGACGAGCGCATCGAGCCGCCCGAAGCGCTGCGCGTGGTGCTCAAAGGCGGTGGTCACGGCGGCGGGGTCGGCAACGTCGCAGACGAGGGCAAGCGCACTCTCCTCCCGGCCGAGATCAGCCATGGTGGTGGCCAGTGCTCCGCCATCGATGTCGAGCAGCGTCACCAGCCAGCCTTCGCCGAGAAACCGCTTCGCCGTGGCGAGGCCGATTCCGCGAGCCGCGCCGGTGATCAGGGCTACCTTGGTCATGTCGTTCCTCCCGCCCGCTGTTTGTCCCGCGGGCTTTTCGCCTCTTGGGCCGGACACGGTCCGACATGCTCTCCTAAGCGAAGTCCGCGGTGTTGGCGACCTCGCTGAAGGATGGCGGCCCGCGCTTCCGTCCGCCACCAGTGCGCCACCAGGGTCAGCCTTCGCGACGGAAACCGCCGAGGACGCGCGCCGCATCGCACGGGCATCACGATCGCGCCTTGGAGTTGCCTGCGTCCCGACCGCCACCGGCGGCGCCGTGAGGTGCCGATCTTCACCGCGCAAGAGCGGGACCGGCGCGTTCCCGCCGGACGTGCCTGGCGGATCAACCGGGCGACGGTGAGACCGGCGTCGCCAGGGCGGCAGCCGCCGCCGCACGGCTTTTCCAGGCCGCCCGCAGGCTTGCCAAGGAGTCAGGGGGTTCCTGTCCGAGTGCTGGCCGCAGTGCTTGGCCACATCCGGCTCGGCCGTCGGGAGCGCAAGGCGCTGTCGATCCGGCTAGAAGCCGCCGGCCCTCATCATATCCGAGCCGAGATAGCGCTGCCGGCTGAGATTGGTGCGGGCGATCTCCAGCGACGTTTCGGTGCAGAGCCGCGCTTCGTCGGCGACGCCGAGCATCGCATTGTCATAGACCGTGGCCAGCATCGGCTGAACCTGCTGCAGCACCATCGCCGCCGTGTCGGTGACATGCACCACCCGCGCCCGGCGATCGCGCGGATCGGCCTGTCGCCGCACCAGATTGCTGCTCTCCAACCGGTCGAGATAGGCCGAGATCGTCATCGGCTCGACATGCATGCCCTTGGCGATGTCGCACTGGCGAACGCCATCGAAAAAGCGGGCGATGTTCATGAGGGCGCGAATGTCGCCGGCACTCAGGTCGAGGCCGGATTCCGCGATGCTCTTGTCCAGTTCGACGCGCATCAGACGGGCGACGTCCGCCAGCATGAAGCCGGCTGGATAATTGATGTCTTCGTTGGGCATTGCCTTGGCTCCTCTGAGAGCGCCGGGTGGCCGCCAGTCGTTCCTGGCAGTCGCCGCCGCATCGGCGCACCAGCAGGCTGCACGTCTGCATCGAGTGAGCATATATGCACTTATACGTAGTCTTGGCGCGCGCATTAACTTTAAGTAGTTCGAAACGTCTGCAAATGAATCTAAATTTTCAAGGAGATATCGCTATATTATAAATCGCATTGACGAACGGGCGACGCCTTACATTCTAAGGCGCGACGATATATTCGGCATGACCATAGGAATAACTGACGATACGCGTGCCAATCCAATCTCCTACAGCAACGCGAGAACAAAACAGGCGCAAATCTGGGTTTATTTTCCGTTAAGATTTTCGGCGAAAACGGCGGAATCACGCAGCTGTGTTGTCTTGGCATCGCAGGAGCGGCTGAAACCCGGGCTTCATCGAGGTCGCGCAGGCGCCTCTCGGGCGAATCACTCTGGCTCCCGGTCATCGGCTCTCATGCTGCAGCGCGGTCGCCGCGCCATGCGGGACTATGCGCTGAGGCGCGGGGTTCCGGCTGAGCCGCCCCGTCTGGAGACGCAAAGGCACCTTATCGACGATCGGCCGGCCAGCCGATCCCCTCGTTGCGGCCGAAAATCGGCAGCCGGAGGCGACGCTTGCCGATTCATGGCGGGGAGCTGCACCATGCCGCCCGTCGGCTATGTCTCAGCCGGCGGACACGCAGTCGGTGGCATAGAGATAGTAGCCGCTGCGACGGATGGCGGCGGCCGCGCAGTCGCTGTCGTAGATCGGCGTCTCCGTGCGCAGCGCGTTGACACGGCCTTCGTATTCCCAGCTCTCGTTCAGAAAACGCGGCATGACCCCCACGGCGCGGGTAACGCAAACGATCGAGCGGTCACTGCGGTGATGATAGATGTTGAACATGCCAAGCCTCCCGCCGGGGTCGTCGTCGGTTCAGGATCGCGGCAGAATGAGACCGCTGTAAGTCGGAAAGCGGATTTCTTTGCTGCGCCGCAACAGCGCCGACGCAGCGCGCCGTCTTAACCGCATAGCATTTTCGGCCCCGGCAGGCGAGCGGACAGGTCGACCGGTGCCGGCGGCGGCCCTCGGGCCGGCCTGCACGGTCGGCCCCTTTCCGACCCCGGCCGATGGGAGGTCACCCGGTCGCGGACAGGCCGAGGGCCTGTGCCGCTGCCGCCCCCCCCCCAAAAAAAACAGCGGCGCATCCGGCGTGGCCGGTTCGACCTTGTTCGGGCCCGGCCGGGCGCAGGACGGGTTTTCGCCGGCCGGTACTGGATCATGACAGCGACCTCCTGCATGGTTTTGCCATGGCAATGGAAATCGAACGCAAATTTCTCCTGCGCGATGACAGCTGGCGTCGAAGCGCCGGCGAGGTCGTCGCCATCCGGCAGTTCTATCTGGGACGGCGCGACGACTTTTCGGTGCGCGTGCGGATCGTCGATGCGGCGCAGGCCTATCTGACGATCAAGACCGGGGCCGGCCTGTCGCGCGGCGAGTTCGAATACCCGATCCCGCTCGCCGATGCGCTCGATCTCGAGCCGGCGCGGATCGGCCGGGTGATCGTCAAGCGGCGCCACCGCCTGCCGCTCGGCCGCCATGTGATCGAGGTCGACGTCTTCGAGGGCGATCTCGCGCCGCTGGTCGTGGCCGAGATCGAACTGGAGAGCGAGAACGATCTCGTTGATCTTCCCGCCTTTCTGGGCCTCGAAGTGACCGGCGATTCCGCCTATTCGAACGCACTGCTTGCGCTTTCCGGCTTCTCCGATACATCCTCTCTCTAAGAGCGCGACCGTCGTGGCGCCGATCTGGCCCGTCCCGTTTCGGGCCTCTCTCCGTTCGTCCAGACTTTTCAGGAAATCCCCATGAGCTACCGCCTCACCCCCGGCCTGCCGCTCGACGCCGAGATCCGGCGCGTCGCCGAGGAGCAGATCGACAAGGCTTCGGCCGAGCTTTCCGCGCCGAAACCCGGCGAGGACCCGCACGAGGCGATCCACGACGTGCGCAAGCGTTTCAAGAAGCTGCGCGCTCTGGTGCTGCTGACCCGGAGCGGCGACACCGGCTTTGCCCGCACCGAGAATGCCCGCTTTCGCGACGCCGCCCGCGCCCTGTCGGGCGTGCGCGATCGCACGGCGCTGATCGAAGCGCTCGATGCCCTCGTCGATCATGTGCCGGCCGGCCTGTCCGAGAGCGCGACGAAGGCCGCGTTCGGCGCCCTGCGGGGCGAGTTGGAAGAAAAGCGCCAGACGGCGCTCGCCGGCGAAGGCGATCTCGGCGCGACGATCGCCGCGACCCTGGCGACGCTGGCCGACAGCCGCGACGCCGCCGGCATGCTGGCCTTCCACCGTCCGGTCAAGGACGCGCCGAAGGTGCTCGCGACGGGCTTTGCCGCCACGCATGGCCGCGCCCGCGACGCGCTGAAGAAGGCCCTGCGCAGCGGTGCGGCGGAAGACCTGCACGACCTGCGCAAGCACGTGAAGTATCTGAGCTTCCATCTGCAGCTCCTCGCCCCGCTCTGGCCCGAGAGTTTCGAGCCGCTGCGCCGGACGGCCGCCGAGATCGCCGATGCGCTCGGCCGCGACCACGACTATGCCGTGCTGCGGGCCGAGCTCATGCCCGAGGCCGAGGGGCACGCGCTGGTGCTGGCGCTGATGGACCGCCGCCAGGCCGAGTTGCAGGCCGGCGCCCTCTCCGACGCCCGCCGGCTGCTGGCCGACAAGCCGGAGGCCGTAGCAGCCCGGATCAAGCGGCTCTGGCGCCTCGCCGCGGAGGCCGCTTCGGCCGCCGAAGGCGCCGGGGGAAGCAGCGGCGCAAGCTAGCCGCGGCAACCGTTCGGGGCCCGGCAGGCCCGCGCCGAGGCCCGGCGCGCGGGTCGGGCCGGTGGGCGAAAGCGTACGGCAGGCGATGCCGTTAAAAACGGTATCGCCTTTGCCTCAATTTGCTTATATGCGGCGCATGAGCACCCACACGCCCCTCGACCATATCCGCAACTTCTCGATCGTGGCCCATATCGACCACGGCAAGTCGACCCTGGCCGACCGGCTGATCCAGACGACGGGAGGGTTGCAGGCTCGCGAAATGACCGAGCAGGTGCTCGACTCGATGGACATCGAGCGCGAGCGCGGCATCACCATCAAGGCGCAGACGGTGCGCCTGCACTACGTCGCCAAGAATGGCGAGACCTACATCCTCAACCTCATCGACACGCCCGGCCATGTCGACTTCGCCTATGAGGTGTCGCGCTCGCTCGCCGCCTGCGAGGGCTCGCTGCTGGTCGTCGACGCGGCGCAGGGGGTCGAGGCGCAGACGCTCGCCAACGTCTATCTCGCGCTCGACAACGGCCACGAGATCGTCCCCGTCCTCAACAAGATCGACCTCCCCGCCGCGGAACCCGACCGGGTGAAGGAGCAGATCGAGGAGGTGATCGGCCTCGACGCCTCCGATGCCGTGATGATCTCGGCGAAATCGGGCATCGGCATCGAGGACGTGCTGGAAGCGGTCGTCCACCGCCTGCCGCCGCCGAAGGAGGGGGACCGCTCGAAGCCGCTGAAGGCCATGCTGGTCGACTCGTGGTACGACGCCTATCTCGGCGTCGTCGTGCTCGTGCGCATCATCGACGGCGAGCTGAGGAAGGGCCAGATCATCCGGATGATGGGCACCGATGCCAAATACCCGGTCGACCGGGTCGGCGTCTTCACCCCGAAAATGCTGGCCATGGACGTTCTCGGCCCCGGCGAGCTCGGCTTCATCACCGCCTCGATCAAGGAAGTCGCCGATACCCGCGTCGGCGACACCATCACCGAGGACAAGCGCCCGACCACGACCATGCTGCCGGGCTTCAAGCCGGCGCAGCCGGTGGTGTTCTGCGGCCTATTCCCGGTCGACGCCGCGCAGTTCGACGACCTCAGGGCCGCCATGGGCAAGCTGCGCCTCAACGACGCCAGCTTCTCCTTCGAGATGGAATCCTCGGCCGCCCTCGGTTTCGGCTTCCGCTGCGGCTTTCTCGGCCTGCTCCACCTCGAGATCGTCCAGGAACGCCTCAGCCGAGAGTTCGACCTCGACCTCATCGCCACCGCGCCCTCCGTCGTCTACGACATCAAGCTGACCGACGGCACGACCATCCAGCTGCACAACCCGTCCGACATGCCGGATGTGATGAAGATCGCTGAGATTCAGGAGCCCTGGATCAAGGCGACGATCCTCACCCCCGACGACTATCTCGGCAACATCCTGACCCTCTGCCAGGAGCGCCGCGGCATCCAGACCGACCTCTCCTATGTCGGCAAGCGCGCTATGGTGACCTACGAGCTGCCGCTGAACGAGGTGGTGTTCGACTTCTACGACCGGCTGAAATCGATCTCCAAGGGCTATGCCTCCTTCGACTATTCACTCATCGACTACCGCGAGGGTGACCTCGTCAAACTCTCCGTGCTCGTCAACGCCGAACCGGTCGACGCGCTCTCCATGCTCGTCCACCGCAACCAGGCGGAACGCCGCGGCCGTGCCATGTGCGAGAAGCTGAAGGAACTGATCCCGAACCACCTCTTTAAGATCCCGATCCAGGCGGCCATCGGCGGCAAGGTCATCGCCCGCGAGACCATCTCGGCGCTGCGCAAGGACGTGACCGCGAAATGCTACGGCGGCGACGCCACGCGCAAGCGCAAACTCCTCGACAAGCAGAAGGAGGGCAAGAAGCGCATGCGCCAGTTCGGCAAGGTGGATATTCCGCAGGAAGCGTTCATCGCCGCGCTGAAGATGGACAACTGACGGCAGCTGGCACGCCGAAGCGAGACCGACACGCGTCAACATCCCGTGCCGCAGGCAGTGCCTCAGGATGACTGCCTGTGCTGCCTTGGCAGAGGCGGCCTCTCGATCGGCCAAAGGGCTCGCGCTCCGCGACGAGCGGGACAAAGCGAAGAGCTGCCGGAACAGCGGGCCAGCGCTTGCCGCTCTGACCCGATCCGGCGGTCGTTCATTCGAGGGCGCCGGACGCCTTTATGTCAGCGCTCCTCCACCACGATCGTGTCGAGGATCCCGGCCGGTTCGTACAGCCATTTGGCAAAGGCGCCGGCGACCATCGCGCCGAGAATGGGCGCGAGCCAGAACATCCAGAGTTGCACGACATAGTCGCCGCCCGCAAACAGGGCCGGTCCCGTGCTTCGCGCAGGGTTGACCGACGTGTTGGTGACCGGGATCGAGATCAGGTGGATGAGCACAAGGGCAAAGCCGATCGGGATTCCCGCAAATCCCGTCGCGGCGCCCTTGGAGGTCGTCCCGATGATGATGAACAGGAAGAAGAAGGTCGCCAGGAATTCGGTGAGGAAGCCCGCCGTGAGCGAGAACCGGCCGGGGCTGAGCGCGCCGTATCCGTTCGCCGCAAACCCGCCGGGCACCCAATCCGCCCGGCCTGACGCGATCATGTAAAGGAAACCGGCGCCGACGATCGCCCCGGCCACCTGAGCGACGATGTAAGGCAGGACGTGCTTGTTGGCACAACGGCCCGCCGACCAGAGCCCCAGTGTCACCGCCGGGTTGAAATGGCCGCCGGAGATATGCCCGACGGCATAGGCCATGGTCAGGACAGTCAGCCCGAAAGCAAAGGCCACGCCGAGAAACCCGATGCCGAGATCGGGAAAGGCCGCTGACAGGACGGCGGCCCCGCAGCCCCCAAACGTCAGCCAGAAGGTACCAAAGAATTCTGCGATGCACCTGCGAAGTGTGTCTCGGTCCATGCGGCGCGCCCCCGATCACTGAACTCCCTTTGCGTCAGGGGACGCCGAAAGTCCCTCGGGGTCAAGCATCGCAGCCGGGACTCTGATGAACAATTCCACGCCGGCACGCGGCCTGTCTCATCACCCTCGTTGACGGGCCAGCCGGTTTGCCGGTGGGCGGCTCGACACGGGAAGTAACTGCTTCCAAACAGCGGTCGAGGAGACAGCTGCGCGTCGCTTTGCCGAAGGGCGCCGTTACCGATCAGGCTTGCGGTTTGCCCGCGCCGTTTCCCCGGCCAGAACGCCGGCAAAGCAGCGGGACCCCCGGCTTCGCCGGATCCGGCGCGGCACCCTGGGAGCTGAAGCCAAACTGGCGATTGGCCAAAAGGGTCACCGGCTTGGCAAGCACGCATCAATCGCCTGTTCCTGAAGCGTGACCACACCGGTTGCCATTTGCCGCTTCGCCCTCTATCCCCGGCCCTCGCCTTTCCGCCGCCTGCCGGGCCGCCCGAGACAAAGCACTGACATGACCCAACCTGCCTGCGGCCTCGATTTCGGCACGACGAACTCCACCCTCGGCCTGTTGCGCGGCGGCGTGCCGCATCTCGTGGCGCTGGAGGACGGGCAGGCGACAATTCCCTCGGCGATGTTCTTCAGCCTCGAGGACCACAGCACCCATTTCGGCCGCAAGGCGGTGTTCGAATATGTCGACGGCGCCGAGGGGCGGTTCATGCGGGCGCTGAAGAGCGTGCTCGGGACCTCGCTGATGGAGGAGACGACGCGCGTCGGCCGCGAGCGGCTGCATTTCGGCGACATCATCGGCCTGTTCCTGAAATCCCTGAAGGCGACAGCCGAGACCGCGGCAGGCGCCCCCATCGACAAGGTGGTGCTCGGCCGTCCCGTGCATTTCGTCGACGACGACGCGGCCGCCGACCGCACCGCCGAGGACCAGCTCGCCGCGGCGGCCAGGGCGCAGGGGTTCTCCCAGATCGAGTTCCAGTTCGAGCCCGTCGCCGCGGCGCTGAACTACGAACGCGACGTGACGGCGGAGGAGCTCGCGCTCGTCGTCGACATCGGCGGCGGCACCTCCGACTTCACCGTCATCCGGCTGTCGCCGCAGGGGGCTGAGAAGCCCGACCGCAGCGACGACATCCTCGCCTCCTCCGGCGTCCACATCGGCGGCACGGATTTCGACCGGGTGCTGAGTCTCGCCGAGGTCATGCCGTCACTCGGCATGGGCACCGCGACCGCCGACGGCAAGCGCCGCATGCCGGTCTGGTACTTCAACGACCTGGCCACCTGGCACCGGATCAACCTGCTCTACACGCCCAAAATCGCCCGCGACCTGTTCGAGCTCCGGCGCGAATCGGCCGACCCCGACAAGCTCTCGCGCTTCCTGAAAATCCTCGAGCACCGCTCCGGCCACCGCCTCGCCGGCAAGGTCGAAGCGGCGAAGATCGCCCTGACGGACGCGGGCGAGGCGGAGGTCTGGCTGAAGGAAACCGGGCTCGACCTCAGCCAGACGATCACCCGTCCCGCCTTCGAGGCGGCCGTGGAGAGCCTCGTTGCCGGCATCACCGGCAGCATTCTGGACTGTCTCGCCAAGGCCGGCATCGAGGCCTCGGCGATCGACACCGTCCTCCTCACCGGCGGCTCGACGCAGATCCCGGTGGTGCACCGCGCCGCGACGGGCCTCTTCCCCGGCGCCCGCGTCGTCGAGAGCGACGCTTTCGGCAGCGTCGGGCTCGGTCTTGCCGTCGACGCCAAGCGCAAGTTCGGCTGAGCGGCGCGGCGTCCACAGCACCCGGCAAAGGATGGCGGCGCCGGCAGAAGCCAGCGCCGCCGGTGTTTGCGCCTACTCAGCCTTGAGGAAATCGGCGACGTCGAGCAGGACGAACTCGTTGTCGTCGGCCTTGTTCAATTCGCGGCCGGCCGAGAAGGGGAAATTGTTGTCGTTGCCGACGACGATATGGGTCTCGTCAACGCGGTCGACGTTCTCGATGGTCACGAACGGCATGTCGTAGATCCCGTCCTTGCCGCCCTGCTTGGCGAGGCCCTTCAGATCCTTGATGGCGAGGAGGTCGATATAGCCGATCTTGCGGGCAGCCTTGCCGACATTCTCGTCGGTCAATTCGATCTTGTAGATCCGCTTGAGCTGGGCCGGCGTGGCAAAACAGTCGGCGGCCGGCTCCCCCTTGCAGGCCTCGCCGGGACGGCCGGCGCCATTGTCGCGCTCGATGACGAGGCCTTGCGTGTCGCTGATCATGTTGAAGTCGCCGATTGCCTCGCCGCCCTCGGCCAGCGGGTAGAGCCAGGAGCGGCCGGTCCAGTCGCCCTTGGCGGTGTCGAACTCGATGATGCTGAGGCCGGTGCGGCCGTCCTCGACCGTCGCGACCTTGCCGTCGGTATAGAGCGGGCCTTCGAGCAGCGCGTAGAGGCGCGCGCCGTCCGGCGAGAGGGCCAGGCCCTCATAGCCGCCCGAGCGCTTCAGGTTGATGGCCGGCAGCGGCTTGGTGGGATTGTCGGGCAGCTTCAGCATGGCGTTGTCAGGCGACATCACCTTGGTCTCGCCGACGCGCGTGGCATGGGCCGACTGCAGCCGTCCCTCGAGGTCGAACTTCAGGAGGTAGGGGCCAAATTCCTCACCGACCCAAAAGCCGTCGGCCACGGGCTGGATGGATTCGACGTCGAAGTCGGCGCCTGTGAGATAGCGGGTGTCCGTCCCCTCGAGCGTGATCGGGAACGGCGCCTTCATTTCGGGATCGCTGAGGAAGACCGTCTCCTTCCGATCGACCGTACCCGCCGTCCAGTCGATGGCGAGGTGATGCAGCATCAGCATCGCGTCGCTCGACGTCGCCTTGGAGCCGAAACCGTTGTCGGAGAGACTCCAGAACGTGCCGTCGGGCATCTTGCGGATGCCGGAGAAACCCTGGACGGACTGGCCGTCGATCGGCAGGCCGGAATTCGTCGGGCGCTTGCCGTCCATGCCGGCAACCTTGCCGAGCTCGGTGGTGCGCTGGCGGTCGGGCGTGGTAAATTTTCCGGCCTGCTTCAGAAAGGCCGGCGCATCGGCCGGGGCAGCGACGACGGTGGCGGCCGGCAGTATCGCCTGGCCGGCGAGCGTCGCGTGGAACGCCTGGCCCTCGACGGACTGGGCGGCGGCGGCGGAAACACCCAGAAGCAGTAGGGCAAAACTGGTCTTGAGAATCGTCGTCATGGAACCGGTCTCCTGTGAATGGCACGGCGAGAGACACCGGTTTTCGATGACAGGGCGTTGAACGGGCCGTGAACAGCGCGTGACAATCCCGGCGCGCCGGGAGGATCCCGGGCACGATGAGGGCCTGGGGGAAAGGCGAGGAAGACCGGCTGGCCGCTCGTCCTCTCTCGCTATTTGGCCGGCGCCATCGCCTTCATCGCCTCGGCCATGCCGGCGCAGGGGTCGGCGATATCGGCCCGCGGGGTGAAGAGCACGAAGTCGTAGGGCGCCGGCGTGTCCCTGGACATGCCATAGTCGGCGAGTCCGGTCTTGCCGTCCGCCACCTCCATCATGCCGATGGAGACGATCGCGGCGCCCGGCGCCCGGGTCCGGAGCAGCGCCGGCACGGCATAGTCTGTGCGCACGTGCCCCGCCCCGGCGATCAGCACGGCCTGACCGCGGCTCGATGCCTCGACCAGCGCGTCGGCGAGCGCCCCGTCGCGCGCCCGCTGCACCGTCAGCATCGGCGCGATCGCCTTGTCGGGCAGGAGGCCGCAATGCGATTCCTTCAGCTCGGTCGTGAGACTCGCCTCCCCGCCCTCGGGCATCGGCAAGTCGAGACCGAGACGCGCGACGTCGGGCGCCGGCAGCGCGGCCACGCCCTCGCGGCTGATGCGCCGTGTCGTCTCGAGTCCGAGATTCCCGGCATGGATGGGCAGCCGGTGCGCCAGCGCCGTGGCCACGATCGGTCGGTAGATGGCAAAATCCGGCCAGCCCCGCTCCGTCCATTTCACCGCTGCGCCAAAACCCTCCGCCGTGGCGCCGGGCTTGGCCAGAAAAGCATCGAGCGCCGGGATCTCGTCGGCGGAAATCATCTCGAAGACGACGGCTGGCCGCTCGCCCGCCGCCACCATCGCCTCGACGATCCGTGCCTGGATCGCGTGATGGTCGGGATTGCTGTGGATCTCGCCCAGGAGGACATAGTCCGCGCCGTCCAGCGCCGCGGTCAGGGTGGCGGCATCCACGCGCCGACCGTCGCCGCTCCACAGCGAGCCGACGAGCGGATTGTCGCGAAAATGGCTCGACAGCCAGGCCGACGGCATCTCGAAGGCGGTGGCCGGCGTCGCCAGAGCGAGGAGTGCCAGAACCGGAAGGTGACGAAGAAGAGCCAGCATCGAGGACTTTCAGGCGAGGGCCGGGTGCGGCGGGACGGCGGAGTCGGTTTGGAGCAAGTTTCGTCTGTCCGCTGCAGCCTTGAATATAGGCATCCCCGCAGCGAGGAGCGAGGCGCGGACACGAGCGGCATTTTCCCCGGGCACGACATTGTCTATGGATGGGCGACATCCGGCGCCGCCGGACCAGCCCCTTCGTCCGTCGTGCCGGCTTTGCCGGGGCGGACGACCGCAGGAAAGACCAGAGCATGACCCTTACCCTCGCCCATGCCCGCATCATCATCAAGGCCGCTTTCGAGAAGGGCGTGGCGATGAACCTGAAGCCCCTGACGATCGCCGTGCTCGACGCCGGCGGCTCGTTGATCGCCCTCGAGCGCATGGATGGCGCGAGCCCCATGCGGCCGGACATCGCTATCGGCAAGGCCAATGGCTGCGTCCAGCTCGGCATCGGCTCGCGCGCTTTGCAGACACGCGCCGAGACCCAGCCCTTCTTCATCCAGGCGATGAATGCGCTCGCCAAGGGCTCGCTGGTGCCGGTGCCGGGCGGCGTCCTCGTCAAGGGCAAGGACGGCCGCATCCTCGGCGCCGTCGGCATCACCGGCGATACCTCGGACAATGACGAGGCCTGCGCCGTCGCCGGAATCGAGACCGCCGGACTTACCGCCGACCACGGCTGAACGCCACGCCAGCCATCGCTGCGGGGGATCAAGATTTTCCCCGCGGCGGCCAATTGGCAAAAGCAATCCTCGACAGCGCAGCCGGCAATGGCGACAGTGGCGGCGATGAAACGAGCGCCTCGCCCTGAGGCCGCCCGCACAGGACAGAGATGACCACCGACCGCAGCAACCCCGAGATCCGGCTCGTCGCCACCGACGCGCCGCCGATGCGCGCCGCTCGGCGGATCGAGCCGCTGGCGACGCTGCCGGTGTTCTTCGATCTCGCCGGCAAGCGTGTCGCGATGACCGGCGGCGGGGCCGGCGCGGCCTGGAAGGCCGAGCTTCTGGCCGCGGCCGGCGCCGACGTGGTGCTGGACGTGCTCGCCGACGAGATCGGCGAGGAGATGGCGGCGCTACTCATCGCCGGCCCCGCAGCGGGTTCGCTGACCCACCGCGACCGCCCCTGGAGCCTCGACAGTTTTGCCGGTGCCGCGCTGGCCGTCGGCGACTGCGATACCGACGCCTCGGCGCAAGCCTTCTTCTGCGCGGCCCGGGCCGCCGGCGTGCCGGTCAACGTGATCGACAAGCCGGCCTTCTGCGAGTTCCGCTTCGGCACCATCGTCAACCGTTCGCCGGCTGTCATCGGCATTTCCACGGACGGCGCCGCGCCGATCCTCGGCCAGGCGATCCGCCGCCGCATCGAGACGCTCTTGCCGCGCGCCCTTTCCGGCTGGGCGGCGCTCGCCGCCACGGTGCGCGGCGAGGTGATGGCCCGGCTCGACGCCGGCCCGCGCCGCCGCAGTTTCTGGGAAAATTTCTCCTCGCGCGCCTTCACGGGACGGGCGCCGGATCTGGCCGACACCGCGGCGTTGTCGGCCCTCGTCGACGGCCTTGCCGCCTCGCCGGAGGCCGGCGGCCGCGTCACCCTCGTCGGTGCCGGTCCCGGCGAGGCCGAGTTGCTGACGCTGAAGGCCGTCCGGGCGCTGCAGGCGGCTGATGTCATCCTCTTCGACGATCTCGTCTCGGACGAAATCTTGGAACTCGCCCGGCGCGAGGCGAAACGCATGCTCGTCGGCAAGCGAGCGGCGCGCGAGAGCTGCCGGCAGGAGGACATCAACGCTTTGATGATCCAGTTCGCCAAGGCCGGCAAGCACGTGGTGCGGCTGAAATCGGGCGATGTCGGCGTGTTCGGTCGGGCCGGCGAGGAGATCGAAGCGCTGAAGGCGGAAAACATTCCGGTCGCCATCGTGCCCGGCATCACCGCCGCCTCGGCGCTCGCCGCCGGCTTTGGCGTCTCGCTGACGCACCGCGACCGCGCCACCCAGGTGCGCTTCGTCACCGGCCATTCCAAGAAGGGTGGCCTGCCCGACGATCTCGACTGGCACGCCCTCGCCGACGACCATGCCACCACCGTCTTCTACATGGGCGGCCGCATGGCGCCGAAGATTGCCGAGATGCTGATCGCCCACGGCCTACCGGCATCGACGCCCGTCGCCGTCGCCGCCAACATCTCGCGCGCGGACGAGACGCGCGGCACCGGCCATCTCCAGGACCTCGGCGCCATCGTCGCCCGCATCGGCGTCGACCGTCCCATCCTCATCGGCGTCGGCCGGGTGTTTGCCGATTGCGTCGACACGCTGGACGTCGCCAGCGAAAACCCGAGCCGGCAGGAAGCCCGCGGCAGCGCCTGACAGGAAGCCTTGGAATGACCGAAGCGGTTGACGCCGAAACGCTGGTTGGGCGCCTGCTTTCTGCAGGCGCCAGCGGGCGGCGCCTCCTCGTCGCCATCGCCGGGCCGCCAGGGGTCGGCAAAAGCACGACCACCGCGACCCTTGCCGACCGGCTGAATGCCGAAACTCCCGGCCTGTGCGGCGTGCTGGCGATGGACGGCTACCACTTCGACGATGCCGTTCTGCACGCCCGCGGCCACCGCCCGCGCAAGGGCGCGCCCTTCACCTTCGACCTCGGCGGCCTCCGGGCGATGATCCAGCGGCTGAAGGCCGACGACGGCACGGACATCGCCGTCCCCGTCTTCGACCGCACCATCGAGATCGCCCGCGCCGGCGCCGCCATCATCCCCGCGGCAGCCCGCATCGTGCTCGTCGAGGGCAACTATCTCCTCCTCGACGCGCCCGGCTGGCGCGAGCTGAAATCCCTGTTCGACGTGACCGTGATGCTCGCTGCCGATCCGGCCGTGCTCGAAGCCCGCCTCACCGAGCGCTGGCAGGGTTTTGGCCTCGTCGGAGAGGACATGCGGCAGAAGATGGAGGGCAACGACCTTCCGAACCTGCACCTCGTGCTGGGGCACAGCCTGGCGGCGGATTTTGAACTGCGGACGGACGAGGGTTAATCCGCCGGCAACTGCACGATGCCGCTGCAGCGGACACGTCCGTGGCCCTCATCCTGAGCCTGTCGAAGGGCGAGGGCCACGTGCCACGTTTCCGCGCGGTGCCGACCCTCGTGGTTCGTCAGGCTCACCATGAGGGTGAAGGGAGGAGCGGCTCACCGAGTCTCCCAACTCCGCCGCGAGCGGCTGGAGCAGGCGATCTTCCAGCGGCCGCAGTGGTCGGCTCGAGCTTTTCGATGAGGGTCTGGGGCGCCGAAGCTGCTTCTTCTCCCCTCCGGGGAGAAGGTCGCGGCATGTCCTGCCCTGATAGAGTGGTGACATTTCAGCCCGGATGGATGGGTGACACTTTGTTGGCTGGGA
>NZ_BMJJ01000012.1 GCF_014643375.1 Aureimonas glaciei | reverse complement strand
GCCACCCCATCGACCGGTCCTCCCAGCCAACAAAGTGTCACCCATCCATCCGGGCTGAAATGTCACCACTCTATCAGGGCAGGACATGCCGCGACCTTCTCCCCGTTGGGGAGAATCGGTGTCGACGTGGCGCCTGCTTGGAAGTCAGGGGCACCGCGATGGCTCCTGCATCGGGCGTCATCGCAGCCTTTTCATGTCGCAACGGGCAGCAACGGGCCCCTTGCCAAGGCTCCGCCGAAATGATGAAGTTAATTTCACCCAGATGAAGCCGGAGCGGGCCATGACCATGCATTCCCTCGTCGCCAGCCAGGATGCCGAGTGGCAGACGCGCGTCGAGCTCGCCGCCTGCTACCGGCTCGCCGCGCATTTCAAGATGACCGACCTCATCTACACCCACATCACCGCGCGGGTGCCGGGCGAGGAGGGCCGCTTTTTGATCAACCCCTATGGCTATCGCTGGGAGGAGATCACCGCCTCGTCGCTGGTCAAGATCGACGTCGACGGCAACAAGGTCGACGGCTCGGCGGCGCGGGTGAACCCGGCCGGCTTCACCATCCACAGCGCCATCCACGCCGCCCGGCACGACGCCACCTTCGTCATGCACACCCACACCCGCGCCGGCGTGGCCGTATCGTCGCTGCAGGAGGGGCTCCTGCCGCTGAACCAGATCGCGCTGCAGTTCTACGGCCGCATCGGCTACCACGACTATGAGGGCATCGCGCTCGATCACACCGAGCGCGACCGCATCGTCGCCGATCTCGGCCACCATCCGGCGCTGGTCCTGCGCAATCACGGTCTGATCGCCGTCGGCCGCTCCGCCGCCGAGATGTTCAACTCGATGTTCTATCTGAACGCCGCCTGCGAGATCCAGGTCGCGACATTGTCGATGGGCCGACCGCTGGTCGAGGTCTCGGATGCGGTCGGCCGTCGGGTCACCGAGCAGTTCGACCAGATGGCCTTCGACGACGGCGACCTTCAGCTCGAATGGGCGGCGCATCTCCGCACGATCGACGCCATCGACCCGTCCTACAAGAACTGAAGCAGGCAAGAACTGAGCTGGAAAAACGGACCGAATAGGTCCGACCTGACCATCATCGAACTGGCAAGACCTTTGGCTGCAGCCCCTCGGGCAGGAGACCACCGTGACCCTCGTCGACATGACCCCGCAGTTCGCCCCCTCCGCCCTCACCTGGACCCTGCCGGCCAAAGCCTATTCCAGCGAAGACACGTTTGCGCAGGAGCGGGCAAAAATCTTCACGAAGAACTGGATGCTGTTCTCCTGGTCGGAGAAGATCCCGAACCCCGGCGACTACGTCCGCGGCACGGTCGCCGGTTATTCCGTCTTCGCCCTGCGCGGCGACGACGGCGTGGTCAGGGCCTTCCACAATGTCTGCCGCCACCGCGGCGCCGAGCTCGTCGGCGGGGCCAGCGGGCATTGCGGCAAGCTGATCGTCTGCCCCTACCATTCCTGGGGGTTCGACCGTGCGGGCCTGTTGAAGCGCGCCCGCGATTTCGGCGGGGACCACAGCTTCGACCCGGTCGAATGGGGCCTCTACCCCGTCGACTGCGCGGAATGGCGGGGGCTCGTCTTCCTGCGCATCGAGCGCGGCGGCGAAAGCCTGCGGGAATGGCTCGGCGCCATCGACACCATGGCCGCCGACTATCCGCTGGAACAGCAGCACTATTTCATGTCGAAGGACCGCGACGTCGACGTCGACTGGAAGACCTACGGCGACAACTATCTCGAATGCTACCACTGTCAGACCATGCATCCGGGTCTCTGCGCCTCGATGGACATCAACCAGTACAAGATCGACGTCCATTACGACGAAAAGTTCTTCCACCTGCACGCCCCGGCGCGCGACGGCGGCCTGACCCGCGGCCTCTATTTCTACCGCTTCCCCGTGTTGATGCTGAACCTCTACGACTGGGGCTCCTCGATCGCCACGGTGGAGCCGCTCGGCCCGGGGCGCATCCGTCACATCAACTGGTATTTCTTCACCGACGTCTCGCCCGAAAAGGCGGAAGCCAATCGCCAGTCGGCCGAATGGTCGGCGCAGATCGTCTCGGAAGACATCGACATCATCCTCGGCGTCCAGCGCAACCTGAATGCCGGCGTCTACCAGCGCGGGCCCGTCTCGCCGAAATACGAGCATGGCGTTCTGGGTTTTCAGAACATGGTGAGGGATGCGCTGGCGGATCCCGCGCCGGCGGCGCGGCAGGTGGCGGCGGAGTAGACGCTAGGGTCGGGCAATTCGGACAAGCGGCGGCAGTTCGCCCCCCTCTGGGCTGCCGCCCATCTCCCCCTCTAGGGGGGAGATCGATCCTCGCCGGCGTCGCAGCTGCCGATCTCCCCCCTTGAGGGGGAGATGCCCGGCAGGGCAGAGGGGGGTGGACCGCCGCTACACGACAGAAACCGCCACCCTCAATAACTCGGCGGCGTGATCGCCCAGACCAGCTTCAGCTCGGTACTGCCGGAATTGCGGTAGCGGTGCGGGCGGGTACTGGCGAAGGCAAAGCTGTCGCCGGTGCGCAGATGGTAGCGTTCGTCCTCGACCCAGAGCTCCATCTCGCCCGCGAGTACCAGGCCCGCTTCCTCGCCTTCATGGGTGTAGGCCTCGGGCCCGGCGCCGGCGCCCGGCTGCAGGGTGCAGAAGAGGAGTTCCAGCGCGCCGTCGAGGTTCGGCACCAGAAGCTCGTCGGTGATGCCGAGGCTGGTCATCTCCATCTTGCGGCGACGGCCGGCGCGCACGACGACCCCGCCTTCCGCCTCCTCCGACGCCCCTGCCTCGGCGCGAAAGAACCAGCCGATGGTCACGCCCATGGTCTCGGCGATCTGCTGCAGCTGCCGGATCGTCGGCGTCGACAGGCCGCGCTCGACCTGGGAAAGATGGCCGACGGAGAGGCCGCTGCGGCTGGCGACGTCGGAAAGGGTGAGGCCGAGCCCCTTGCGTCGTTCGCGGATCAGCGGCCCGAGCACGGCGACCGGATCGGCGGCGGCGGCCTCGCCCGAAGGCGCCTCGCCGGCCGGCTCGGCGTCAGGCCGATGAAGATCCGTGGGCTGCTCGTTCACGAAAAACCCTTGCAACGGTGTGGAAAACGGAGGCGGACACGCTGGGCGGCGGCCGGGACGGCGGACGATTTTCACGCCGATGAATACACCCGGCCGAGCGGGGCTGGCAAGGCGCGGGGAGGCTGCCGCGGCGTGGGAGGTGAACCGTGGATGCAGGGATTGGGAGACTCAGGTGTAATCGGGCGCAAACGGTGAAGCCTGTTCTTCTCCCCTCCGGGGAGAAGGTCGCGGCAGCGGGATGAGGGGCGGCGCAGCCGGCACCGTCTCAGGAACAGACCGGCAGCGTCGATCGCCTTCGGCGCCCCTCTTCGGCCTGCCGGTCCCTTCTCCCCGGAGGGGAGAAGAAGAGCGTCGCCGTCGCTCCCTATCCCGGCACGCGGCGCAGCGCCTGGGCCATGCAGTGGATGCCGCCGCCGGTCTTGGAGATTTCCGACATGTCGACCTCGGCGACCTCGAAGCCGAGCGCCTTCAGGCGGCCGATCAGCACCTGGCTCGAGCGCGGCGCGATGACCCTTGCCTTGCCGAGCGACATGAAGTTGCAGCCGAGATCCATCGTGTCGCGGAAGGGCACGTCGATGATCTCGTGGCCCTTGGCCTTCAGCCAGTCGACGATGCCTGGCTCGGTGGAGTCGAGGCAGACGGCGGTGAGCTTCTCGGCGATCGGCACCACCATCAGGTCGATGTGGACGTAGAACTCGTCGAAGAAGGCGAGCCGCGTCTCCCATCCCTCCTTCCTGAACCATCCCTCGACCTGCCGGGCGCCCTCCTCCTGCGTGCGCGCGCCGCCGCAGCCGATCAGCACCACGCCGTCCTCGATGACGTTGAAGTCGCCGCCCTCGAAGGTGCCTGATGTGACCATGTCGTAGATCGGGATGCCGAGTTTTTCGTAGGTGCGGATGGCGGCGTAGTTCTCGCCGCGCCGCCACCAGTCGGCCATGGCGGTGATCACGGCGCCATAGGGCGTCATCACGCTGGAATCGCGGGCATAGACCTGCATCGGCAGTTCCGGCTCCGGCGCGTGCCGGTGGATCGTGACGCCAAAGCTTTCATAGGCGGCGACGAGGTCCTTGTGCTGCGCCTGGGCGATCTGGATGTTGCACGGGTTCTCGCGCAGGTGTTTTCGCGACAGCGAACTGGTGGCGAGGTGGCGGAGATGCGCCGGCGAGCCGAGCAGCACATCGGTCAACACATCCGTCTCGTTGCGGAAGCCGAACGCTTCCAGCCTCGGGGTGCCGCCCTCGGGGCGGCGGCGCTGGAGGGAAAAGCCTTCGTCGAAGGATTCGTGGCGCGTCATCGGCTCGGCTCCATCCCGAAAATCCGCTTGTCTCCCTCCTGCATAAGCGGTGAAATGCGCGGGCGAAAAGCGATGAATTTTGCCGCTTGGCGCAAATTCTGTTCACCGGAGGCCCCATGCGCATTCCCTCGACCCAGGCGCTGCGCTCGCTCGAAAGCTTTGCCCGGCATGGCAGCGTCTGGCGGGCCGCCGAGGAGTTGAACCTCACCCGCAGCGCCGTCAGCCACCAGCTACGCCTCCTCGAACGTGACCTCGGCTTCGACCTGCTCCGCCGCCTCGGCAAGGGCGTCGCGTTGACGCCGCAGGGGCGGCGCTATGCCGGCGACGTGCGCAAGGCGCTGACGCTGATCGGCGACGCCGCCATCCAGTATGGCGACCGCGGCATACGCGGCGCGCTCAACGTCAGCTGCACGCCGGGCCTCGCCTCGCTCTGGCTCTGCACCCATCTCGGCGAGTTCCTCGCGCTCTATCCCGACGTCGCGCTGAAGATCGCGACGCCCCGCCGGCTCGACGACGTTACCCATCCCGACATGGACCTGTTCATTGCCTTCGGCGACGGCGTCTGGCCCGGCCATTCGGTGGAACTCCTGGCGCAGGTGGAGTTTACCCCGCTGTGCAGCCCGGGCCTCCTCAACCGCATCGGCGGCATTGCCGTGCCGGAGGACATTTTTCGCGCGACGCTGCTGCATCTCGGCGACCATGGCGACTGGACGCAGTGGTTCGCGGCCGCCGGCTATCCCTCGCCGGAAAGCGAGACGGGCGTCGTGTTCTCCGACATGAACCTCGTCCTCGCCGCGGCCGCCGCCGGCCAGGGCATCGCCATGGGCGACGAGCTGACCTGCCGAGCCGCGCTCGATGCCGGCCAGCTCGTCCGCCCCTTCGATCTCGCCCTTCGCTCAGCGCGGGCGTATTATCTCGTGGTCGAGCACCACCGCACCGGCAACCCGGCCCTGCTCGCCTTCTGCGACTGGCTGCGCACCCGCCTGACGCAGAGTGCGCCAGGGATGCGGCCTGCTTAGAATCCTCTCAGACTGCGCCGCAATGCGCGCCACTGGGGTGAAGGAATTTTGCCGGAAGTCGCGAAATAGATCATTTGTCGTGAGGTTCGGCGCCGCCTAGTCTTTTCCAAACGGAAGGGCTCGCCATGCCAGCCACGCCAGAGGAAGCCGACGTCGAGGCGATCGGCATCGACAAGTCTTTCGGGACCTACCCGGCCCTGAAGGATGTTTCGCTGACCATCCGCGACGGCGAGTTCCTGACGCTGCTCGGCCCCTCCGGCTCGGGCAAGACCACGTTTTTGATGATCCTCGCTGGCTTCGAGGCGCCGAGCGCCGGCCGGCTGATGCGCGGCGGCCGGGACATCACCGGGATCTCCGCCGAGGAGCGCGCCTTCGGCATGGTGTTCCAGGGCTACGCCCTGTTCCCGCACATGACCGTCGCCGAGAACATTGCCTTCCCGCTGAAGGTCCGTGGCCGCCCCCGGGCGGAGATCGCCGAGCGGGTTTCCCGCATGATCGATCGCGTCGACCTCGAGGCCCACCGGAACAAACTGCCTGCCAAACTCTCCGGCGGTCAGCAGCAGCGTGTCGCGCTGTCCCGGGCGCTGGTGTTCGAGCCGTCGCTGCTGCTCCTCGACGAGCCCTTTTCGGCGCTCGACAAGCATCTGCGCGGGCTGATGCAGGAGGAGGTCCGCCGGCTGCACCAGGAGCTCGGCACCACCTTCGTCTTCGTCACCCACGACCAGAGCGAGGCGCTGTCGCTCTCCTCCCGCGTCGCCATCTTCGACCACGGGCGGCTCCTGCAGGTCGGCACCCCGCAGGCCGTCTACGAGAAGCCGGAAAACCGTTTCGTCGCGGAGTTTCTGGGCGAGATCAACTTTCTGCCGCTGACCGCCGTCGACCATGCCGACGCCTCCGCCAGCGGCCGGTTCGAGGACGTCCGGCTGTGCGCCCCGCCGCATGAAGTCGCCGGCCCCAATGCGATCCTCGCCGTCCGGCCGGAGCACCTGAAGCTCGCCAACGGCGTCCACTCCGACGCCGACAACGTCCTCGCCGCCCGCGTGACCTCGGCCACCTATCTCGGCCCGGCGACGCGCCTTGCGCTCACGACCGCCGGCGGCACGCCGCTGACTATCACGCTGCCGACCGAGCACGCCGGCGAGGCAGCGCTGAGAGAGGGCGGCGACATCCGGGTCAGCTGGCCGAAACACAAGGGATTCCTGCTGCCGCCGAATAGCTGACCTTTCAGAAATGAGATCCGCAACGCCACACCAAGGGGAAACGCCATGAACGAAGCCTTCCAGAAAGACTGCCTCGAAATCCTCGCGGCGAAGACCCGCCGCGGCGAGATCAGCCGCCGCCGCTTCACCCAACTGGCGGCGATGCTGCTCGGCGGCGCGCCGGGGCTCCTGCGTTCCGGCGGTGCCTTCGCGCAGGAAGTGAAGGATCTCGTTCTCGTCAACTGGGGCGGCGACGCGATCAAGGCCTATGACGAGGCCTATGGGAAGCCGTTCCTGGCCGAGACCGGCATCACCATCAAGGAAGACGGCACCGGCCCGACCGAGGGCGCCATCACCGCGCAGTTCAAGAGCGGCAAGCCGACCTGGGACATCGTCGACGCCGACCCCTTCTCGGCCATTTCGCTCGGCAAGCAGGGCATGATGGAGGAGATCGACTATTCCATCGTCGACAAGGCGAAGCTGCGGGACGGCTTCTTCTGGGACTACGCGCCGTCGACCTACTTCTTCTCCTACATCATCGCCTATGATTCCTCGCGCTTCGGCGACATGGCGCCGACCGGCATGGCGGACTTCTTCGACGTCGCGAAATTTCCCGGCAAGCGCTCGATGTACAAATGGGGCGCGGCGATGTGGGAAGCCGCGCTGATGGGCGACGGCGTCAAGCCGGAAGAACTCTACCCGCTCGACCTCAAGCGCGCGCACGACAAGATCGCGGCCTTCAAGGAAAACATCGTCTCCTACTGGGGCGGCGGTGCGGAGAGCCAGCAGGTGCTGCTCTCGGGCGATGCCTCGATGGCGCTGATCTGGTCGACAAGAGCCTCGATCCTCGAAAAGGATTCCGGCGGCTCGATCAAATTCATCTGGGACCAGGGCCTGATCTCGCCCGGCGCGCTCGGCGTCATCAAGGGCAATCCCGGCGGCAAGGACAATGCGATGAAGTTCATCGCCTCGACCCAGGATCCGAAGAAGCAGCTGGTGATGTTCGACATGCTGGGCCAGGGCCCGGCCAATCCGGCCGCCGACGCGATGATCCCCGAGGACAAGAAGCGCATCAACCCGATGGATCCGGCCAATGCCGGCAAGCAGGTGGCGCTCGACATGCCCTGGTACGCCGAGAACTATGGCGCCGCGCTCGACGAGTACACCAAGATCATCTCGGCCTGAGAGCGATCACCATGAACGGAAGAACGCCAGCCCGGACGGCCCTCCTTCTGATGCTGCCCTTGCTGGCGTTCCTCCTCTTCGCCTACATCGTCCCCTTCCTCGGCATCGCCCGGTGGAGCGTCACCGAGCCCGAGCCGGGCCTCACCCAATATGCCAAGCTCGGCAGCGACCCGCTGGTGCAGTCGGTGCTCCTGCGCACCTTCCGCATCGGTGCCATCGTGACCCTGTTCTCGGTCGTCGCCGCCTACATGATCACCTATGTCTGGGTGCGCGGAAAACGCTGGCAGCGGCGGCTGGCCGCATTCTGCATCCTCATCCCGTTCTGGATCTCGGTGCTGACGCGCGCCTTCGGCTGGCTGGCGCTTCTCTCCAACCGCGGGCTCCTCAACACCTGGCTGCAGGCCGCCGGCATCGTCAGCCAGCCGCTGGCCCTGACCGGCCAGGAATTCAGCGTCATCGTCGGCATGGTGCATTTCCTCATTCCCTTCGCCGTCTTCCCGATCGCGTCCTCGATGCGCGGGCTCGACGAGCGGGTGCTGCTCGCCGCCCGCGGCATGGGCGCCTCGCGGCTCCGGCTGTTCTGGTCGGTCTTCGTGCCGATGACGCTGCCGGGCATCGCCGGGGCGGCGCTCGTCGTCTTTGTCTTCGCCCTCGGCTTCTTCGTCACGCCGGCGATCCTCGGCGGCGGCCGCAGCGTGATGATGGCCGAGCTCGTCTACATCCGGATGTTCCAGAGCCCCGACTGGGGCCTTGGCGCCGCGCTCTCGGTGACGATGGTGGCGATCGTCGCCCTGACGATGGCGCTGCTGTTCAGATACGCCAAACCCGCTTTGGTCGGAGGCGCGAAATGACGGCCTCCCGCCCCGGCCCGGTGGCGCTCGTCCTCGGCGCCCTCGTCGCGCTGTTCCTGCTGATGCCCTTGCTCGCGGTGGTGCCGATCTCCTTCACGCCGGCCCGCTTCCTGTCGATGCCGAAGGGCACGCTGTCGCTGGTGCACTACCGCGCGCTGCTCGAAAATCCCGCCTGGATGGACAGTTTTCTCCTGTCGCTGCGCATCGGCGTCGTCTCCAGCGTCATCGCCACCGCGCTCGCCACCGCGTTCTCGCTCGGCATCTGGATGGTCCGCCCGCGTTTTGCCGCACTCCTCGTAGGCTTCGTGCTCCTGCCGATGATCGTGCCGCCGGTGGTTTCGGCGATGACGCTGTATTTCCTCCTCACCTCGCTGTCGCAGGTCTCCGAAACGATCGGCTACGACAGCTGGCTCGGCGTCGTTCTCGCCCATGTCGTGATGATCGTGCCCTTCGCCGTGGTGATGATCCTGGTGGCGCTCGCCGGCGTCGACCGGCGCATCGACCTCGCCGCGCGCGGTTTCGGCGCCTCGGTCGCGCGCCGCGCCTTCCACGTCATCCTGCCGAACATCAGGTTCGGCATCCTCACCGCCCTCCTCCTCACCTTCGTCATGTCCTGGGAGGAGATCGGCGTCACGCTCTTCGTCACCTCGGTCGACGCCATCACCCTGCCGCGGCTGATGTGGATGGGCGTGCGCGACAACATCGACCCGGCGGTCGCCGCCCTCTCCGTGGTGCTGATCGTGGTCACCGCCCTCATCCTCCTCGGCCGGATGCTCTTCGAGCGCGCCGACCCTTAAGCCTAATCTCTCGAAAGGACCTTCACATGGACGAGGTATTCGGCCGGCGCGACATGATCAGCCCCGCCCGGCTCAAGGTGCTCAGCGTGAAATCGGATGCGCGCGGCTTTATGCAGGTCGGCGGCCATCTCGGCGCACTGATGGTTACGGGCGTCGCGCTCGCGCTCACCTGGGGCACATGGTGGGCGGTGCCGGCGTTCGTCGCGCACGGCATCCTCATCAACTTCCTCTATGCCGGCCAGCACGAACTCAGCCACTGGACGGTGTTCCGGACCAAGAAGATCAACGAGGTGTTCGGCCGCCTGTTCGGCTTCGTCCTGATCTACCCCCGGGATTTCGACCAGATCCAGCATTTCGCCCATCACCGCTTCACCCAGGACTGGGACAATGACGGCGAGCTCGGCCGGCCGCGCTATACGCTGTCGTCCTACCTGCTCTGGGTGTTCGGCCCGACCTACTGGTACACGCGCGTGCGCCGAATCATCCGCTTTTCCCTCGGCATCGTCTCCGAGCACTACATCCCCGATGACCGCAAGCCGCAGGTGATCCGCGAGGCCCGCTGGCACCTTGCCGGCTACGTCGCCATCGCCGCGATCTCGCTTGCCACGGGCAGCTGGCTGGCGGTGCAGCTCTGGCTCCTGCCGATGCTGGCCCTGAAGCCGGTACACCAGTTGCAGAACACCATCGAGCATCTCGGCCTGCCGCATGTCGACGCGATCACCCAGAACACCCGCTCGACCCGGACCAATGCCGTGATGCGCTGGCTGTGCTGGAACATGCAGTACCACACCGCCCACCACGCGTTCCCCGGCGTGCCCTGCTACACCCTGCCGACACTGCACCAGGAGATCTTCGTCGAGAAGGACAGGAAGCCGCCGTCGATGACCTATCTCGGCTTCCAATGGGCGGTGGTGAAGGCGTTCTGGAACGGCCGCACCGAGGCCGACTATCCCGACGACCGGATCTGGATCAGCGACGACACCGATCTCGAGCCCGTGGCCCCCCGCCCCGCGGCCGCCGCGTGAGCCAGTTGCGCTTCTACCAGTCGCTCTGGGCAACGGAGCAGCGCCTGCCGGGCGTCGCCGAAGCGCCGATATCCGAGCGCTTCGACCAGGTGAAGGCGGCCGGCTTCGACGGCATGGCCATCGACCTCGGCGCCATGGACTTGGCGACCGCTTGGGCCGTGGTACCGGAGTTTGCCCGCTCGGGCCTCGCCGCCCTGCTGACCGCCTTCCCGCGCTCGATCGAAGAGTTGCGGCCGGCGCTGCATCTGGCGAAAGACATCGGCTCGCCCTTCGTCGTGGTGGTTGGCCAGGTCATGCCGGTCAGCGTCGACGGCATGATTCCGGTGATCCGCGAATGGCTGAAGATCTCGGAAGAGGAAAGCGTGCCGATCCAGTTCGAGACGCACCGCAACTGCATCACCAACGACCTGTTCGCGACCCTGCAGCTGATCGATGCCATCCCCGAAATGCGGCTCTCGGCCGACCTCTCGCACTATGTCGTCGACCGCGAGATGATGCTGCCGCTGGAGCCGGAACTGGCCGCCTACGTCTCCCGCCTCCTCGCCCGCTCCGATTCCTTCCAGGGCCGCATCGCCACGCGCTGCCAGGTGCAGGTCCCGATCGGCTTCCCGCAGCACAGACCCTGGCTCGACCTCTTCCTCTCCTGGTGGGACGAAGGTTTCCGCCACTGGCGCGCCCGCCCCGGCAACGAGCGGCAAGACCTCGTCTTCCTCTGCGAACTCGGCCCCCGCCCTTACGCGATCACCGGCGCGGACGACTGCGAACTCTCTGATCGCGGCGCCGAAGCGTTGGCCTTGCGCGAACTGGTCCGGGCGCGGTGGACGGGCCTGCTTTCGCCCTGAGACTCCCGGGGAAAGAAGCGGCAGCGCCTGTGAGCGACAGGACGCCTAAGCAACGCAGGAGAACTCTTCCGCATGGCGCCAACTGATCCAGGCGCCCCAAACAAAACGGCAGGTCACCGTGAGGTAACCTGCCGAGCCTGTCGTCACGCCTTGCCGAAGATTATCTTAGAACTCGATCTCGAGGCCGTTTTCGCAGAAGTCAAACTTGGCGGGCTCCGACTCGCTGCCGTCTGCATAGGCGGCCTTGACCCACTGCGAGCAGCCTTCGCTGTTTGTGCTCTGATCCCACACGAGATTGACCGTCGCACCCGGCTTGATGCCGCTGCCGATGTCGAAATAACCCCATTCGCCCTTGTTCTCGGAGACGAAGACTTCGGTGATGTTCGATTTTGTTGTATTGGTCGCGGTGAAAGAGAACTCTTCAGCTTGAGCAGCCGTGGCCATCATTCCGATTCCGGCGACGCCGAAAGAGATTGCAGCAACGCTCATGCGAACACTTTTAAGAATCATGCCCTGTCCTCCGATGCATAGGAAATCGATGCCCGCCCTTCTTGCATTGTCCAAAGGGAAAGTCGATGGGAATCGATATTCCACGACGCGCCAAACAAGGTCGGCCTTGGCAGCTTGATGATGCTGCTTTCGACCACTGGTCTCGATAGTAATGGATCCTGCCTATGTGCCACGCACGCTGGATCACCCCCTCCGGCTGAAGCAGATTGCCATCAGCGCGAGAGAACAGGCGGAGTTCGTCGCCGGCCCCAACGCAGGGACGGCGTACATGGTGGAAGCATCAGAACGAAAACTACTGCAGAATCCGCGATCTGCCGCCGTTTGTGGCTGTCACTCCCACTCGATTGTTTACGAGGCTTGTAATCATTTGATTTATCTCACTAAAAATATTTCTAGTCGCCGCCATACCGTCAGCCAACCCGTCAAAAAACAGCGCTTATGAAAACATTGGTTTTTTTCGCCCAATTCTCGAAAACTACCTTCCGCCATCTATCGGCACGCAAGCGAGGTTCCTTCATCCGCCCGCCCATCGCCCGCATCGCTCAAGCCTTCCGCTCGACCAGGCGACATGCGAGCTCCTGATCTGCCCAGGAGGTGGCGAAGGTGTCGGACACGACTTTCCACTTTCCTGCTGGGCTATGCATGCCATGGTGCTCCCCCATACAGGAGCACTGACATTCATCGCCGGTCGCGTTCCAACAGGCGGGCGCGCACTTCTCCTGCTCCCGATACGGCTGGACTATATAAACTTTGCCGTACTTCTCGAGACACTGCGCTACGAGAGCATTAAACCATGCCTGCGGAATTTCCCAAAAGCGGCGCTGCTGATCCCACTCCGGGTTCGATCGTCGCTCCTGGCGTATCCAGGCTCTGTTCTCAGGATCAAATGGCAGCCGCATACGAAGTCGGTGACCCGCCCCCCGCCTCAGCAGGACAGGGATTTCCTTCTGATTCCAGATGCGCCTCAGCCGTTCGGGTGTACCTTCATCCACGCTGAGCCTTTCTTACTATCCTACGCCTTGACCAGCCTAATGTCCGTACCGCGGTTTTCCGGGCCACGACGGACCACACCGTCAACAAGACGAAACAGAACACTTTCGAGTTCATGCGTTGGCAGATGTAGTGCCGCCGCAATATGGTCACGCGTGGTGCGCTCGTTCCATAGGGCACCCAGCACCTGAGGCCAGACGACAGAGCACTCTGGCTTCAGACCTTCAGGCTCGTGGGAGCGATATCCTCGCCGAGAAATCTCGATATTGAACGTCCGATTTTGCCATTCGCTGACGATGCCCATCTTGTTCAGTCGATACGTCAGAGCTGCTACCGAAACGCCCCATCGTTTCTTTGCTCGTATGAGTTCCTCCAACCCCGTGACGTAGCGGATGCGGCTTGCGAGGTCGTCTTGAGGCATGAGAAAGTGTGACGCGAATTGGTCCGCCTCGTTCTCGGCCTGCCTGCTGTCTTGCTGCTCACCGTGCCGGTGCATGACCAAATGTCCAAGCTCATGAGCAGCGTCGAATCGACTTCGCTCGGTCGATTTGAAGGTGTTCAGGAATACGAAGGGCTGCGAATTCCTCCAGCATGAGAAGGCATCGACGGTCTTGGTGTCCTCGCAAAGCGAAAAAACGCGCACACCCTTGGCCTCCAGTAGTTTCACCATGCTGGGAACGGGTTGCTGACCTAAGCCCCAATATTCGCGGACAGCCTGTGCTGCCGCCTCCGGCGTAGCGTCGGCGCGAAGATCCGGCACATCGGGTGCGGGGAGATTAAAACGCTCCTCGATCCAATCGTTAAAGAGGAACGCTATGGTACCGGCAGACAGCGCCGCATCGCGCTCACGCGCGGTCATCGACGTCAGGCTCCGAAAGCTCGCCGACTGGACCGGCAGGTCATCGAAATCGCCCGCGGAAAAGAACTCACGCGGGAAATCCAATACTCGTGAAAGCGCATTGAGGGTTTCTTCCTCAGGTTCATTCACGCCGTTTTCGAGCCGCGAAATCGTGATCGGCGAGACACCCACCGCATTGGCGAGCGAACGCGCGGTCATCTTTCGCCGCTTCCGGCCGAGTATGAGCCTACGATGATTAAACATGACAACGGTCAAATCTTACGCGAGACATTCACCTCAAATTCGACTGGCGGAGCTTCATCCGCGAGCGGGTCAGGGCTGTCCCATTCTCCCCTCTGCACAAGCAGAATACGCTCGTGAAACTGATCGAACTGCTCGTCATTGATTGCCACCGGGCACGAAAGTTCAGCCCGGACGTCCGGGCCAACGGCGTAGACGAACAAGTACCATGTGGCCGCCGTGATCTCTGCAACTTCCAGCTCGCGGACTTCTGGAAACAGGTCGTACTGACCGAGCTCGACGGCGCGCGCTGCGCCAGCGCCCTTTTTCGAAACCGCGATCGGGTCTGAAATGGGATCTCCCGCTCGCTCAGCATTCTGGTAGACAATCTTGATGCCGATCTCCTTATGAAAGATCGACTCGATGTTGTCGCGGCGACATATCTCCCAGCCCTGCGGCACGTATACTCGGCGCAGATGTTCCGTGCCTGCGAGATAGGCGAGCAGTCCGCCCGCGCTAAGAGGGTGGAAGGGCGTGGCATTCCGACGGGCACCGACCGCGGCGCGAACCACCTGGAGGAGCTCGTTCTTAGTCACGCCCAACTGCTCAAGGCGAGGAGCGACTTCAATTTCTTCCGCGAGGACCGCCATGAATAATCTGCCTTGTTAACTTTTCATCCCTCATTTGAGCAGAAAAAAGTTAGCACGTCAATTGCCCTTCAGTGATGGCTTGGAGCGATGGACCTATTTCGCAGCCCCGGCTACCAAGTCTACCAGCTTCCACCCTTGGGCCTGGGCGGGCTCTATCAGCATTATTGCTTCGGATTTGCGTAGCGCGATCCCGAGCAACTCGCGCGGCCTGGTGATGCCGACGAAGACGTTTGTCGCGGCGGTGAGAGCCACCCCAGTAAATGGTTGATCGGTAACGCCGAACGCACGGGGCAGCACCGTGCTTAGGTCGATACATCGTTCGTCTGCACCACTGCCTTTCCATACCTCACTCTCGACGACCAGAATTCCGTCTACGCTCTTGCCCTTGACCGAGTGGATCGATCCCAGCCGCAAGGTGAGATCGTCGAATTGCATCTGCTTCGTGGAGCGGCGCTCGGGGTCCGCGAGATCAGCCTTTTGATCCGCGACGAAGCTGCATAGATCCGCGATTTCGGCCTCAGCGGCCTGAGGATGCGGACTGAAAAGTGGCAGCAGCTGTGCCATGAACGCCAGCCATGCCGCCTGCTCCCATACCGCATCACCGGTAAGCACATGGTCCCGGAGCAGTCGACGTACAGCGCGCGGCAACGCAAGGTCGCGATGCGACAGAACCGGCCAGACATTATGCGCAGTAATCGGACGATCATTCGCCGCTTTCCAGCCATGCGCGCGCGCCAGCCCGGAAACTCCGACGGCGAGCATCTCGCTGACCTCTGCGGGAGGACGCGCCGCGGCGTGGTGTACCGCCGCCTTCTGAAGCTGCCGGCAAAGGAGGTTGGCCTTCGATCGAGACCCGCCCTCGCTGCGATATGCGGGATGATAGTCGACAAGGCTCTTCGGCTGCCACGCCCCTTTCTTACCAGGCAGATTGTGACGCGATGCGACCGCCCAGACGTCGCGGCTGCTGCAATCGCCGCCCCACAGCGTGCGTGCCTCTTCGGCGAAGGCTCCGAGAACGCCACCGATCGTGGCTTCATCGAACAAGAACATCACCCGCGACGCAGGCCGTGCGCCCAGGCCCACAATGGTCTGAGCCTGGCGCGCGGTCAGCCGGCTTGCAAAACCGGCGATCTCCCCGCCGAACCTGCGGCTCGTATCGAGAGGGATGCAACCAGGACCCGGCGTCCAATAGGCTGGTGCAGCTCCATCGTCGTCATACAGGGTTTGATTGCTGTCCCCGAGGCGCTGGAACGCCGCTCCGTCTTGCTTGAAGACGTGCTCCAGCAACCGAAGCTGGTCGCCGTGGGTATCCTGCGCCTCATCAAGGATGACGAGCGGAAAGCGGTCGCAAAGCCGCTCGGCGAGAGCCGGGTTTTCACGGAGCGCGCGCCACGCGAGCGCGGTCATGTCGGCGTAGCGATAGAGCCCGCTCTTGACCATCGAGGCCTTGAGGGATTCGAGCGCCTTCCCGCAATCGGTGTGGGCGCCCCATTGCCCTTTGCGGCAGCGCACCGCCAGCGCCCGGGGCTCTGCATCTGCGTCCGTGAAACCCGAGTCCAGATCGAGGAGCGAAATCCACTCTTCGAGCCTGCGCTTCAGCTTAAGCTTCTTGTTCTTGGCGAGGTTGTCGAGGACGCCCCAACCCGGATACCGCCGCAGAGCCTCAGCCGCGAAGGCGTCGTCGTCAATCTGGCGCACGTGCCAGCCCAGGCCTCGAAGATAGGGCAAGGCAAGGTACTGGTTGATGAACGCTGTGACCGTGCCGGTGAAATGAGGATAGGCCATCAGCCGCGCTGCGGTCGGGTGACGGGCGATCAAATCTTCGACCTCCGTCCGCGCGGCATTGGTGTGCGAGATGACGCAGACGCCCCGCCTGCGGGTCGACCAGTTGCGCGAAAGCAGCGCGAGCTTTGCGGCCAGCAGCGTCGTCTTGCCGTTGCCGGGTGCCGCCTGGACGTCACAGGGGGTGGCCTTCGCCAGGAAATCGGTCTGGCTCGGATCAGTGAAATCGCAGCCGCCCAGCTCGTCGCCAAGTTCGGCAAGCAGTTCGGGTGTGAGCGGCAGAATTTCGAACATGGTGCTACGCCTCCACCGCCGCCGCGCCTTCCGTCCCGGCGCCCCCGATCTCCTCGTCTTCGACTTCCGGCTCGGGTACGATCGCTGGCGCCCCGGGGACATAGCCACCCGTCACGTAGTCGATCGCGCGCACCAGATAGGGCGGAAGCCGATCGCGCATCTGCTCCGGCGTATCGGTGCGTTTACGCAGTATGGCAGCGAGTTGCTCAGCGACCTCGGCCTTGGAGGCCTCTTTGTCGTGGACGGGCTGGTAGATCTTGACGGCGATCTCGGTCGTGGAGAGCCCAGCCTCCTTCCAGCCTGCGTAGGTTTCGCTGGCCTTCGTCACGATCGTCGCAAGCCGCTCGGGCTTGCGACTGCTGGTCTTGGCGAGCTGGACCGCCTGGTGAACGCTCTCGGCAAGCTGGGGCCGCATCGCGAGATCGAACTCGAGCGTCCAACTGTCGGCGATGAAAGCGTCGACGGGGTCCCCGACGTCGCGCCGCAGCGTCTTCAGCCGTGCGACGACCTCGTCCTGCGTCAGCTCGTTCTCGGTCTTCCGATCACCGACGAGGTATTTCGCCTCGGCGGGCGGGATATCCCTGTCAGGGATCAGCGCCACGGGCACGGGGATCGCGTTCCCGGTCTTGCGTTGCAGTATCCGGCTGTACCGGAACAAGCCGCGGTGACCGACATTGACGAGCGAGACGCCATAGCGGCTCAGCGGACGCCCAAGCTTCTCGGCGATCGCGGGCAGCAACAGGTGCTCGCCGTCGCCCTCCACGACGATCAGTGCGCGGGCGAAGAACAGGTTGGCCTTGGTCGCGTCGAGGAACCGGCGCAGGAACTCATAGTCGTCGGCTTCGAGCCGGGTATGCGCCGCGCCCAACGGAAAGGCGCGGTGACCGACGATGATCGTCATGGTCTCAAGCTCAGCGCCGGCCGCGAGTTGCGGGCTATGGGTGGTGAGCAGGACCTGGACCTGCTGATGGGTTTCGCCCTTCTCGGGATCCGGTTTGGCGGCGCGGGCAGCGAGCACCTCCATGAACAGCGTCTGGTGCTGGGGATGCAGGTGCGCTTCCGGCTCCTCGATCAGCAGGAACGGGACCTGATCGGGATGCGACTGAAGCAACAGCAGCTCGGCCGCCATGAACAGCAGGTTGTTATAGCCCAACCCGCGCTGCACGCGCTCCGTACCTGCCTTTGCGTTCAGATAGAGCTCGAATCGTTCGAGGATCTGATCGAACGACCCGCCCGCGCCGAGGTCCAGCGTCGCGACGAGGCGATCATCCACAAACGACAGCTTATCGAGAAAATCTGTATTCACGCTGCTGGCGACGCCCCCTACGACAGCGTTGCCCCGGACCGCAGCGTCAGCGGCGGCAAGCGTGTCGTGAAGCGTAGCGTTGGCACCCGGCGCGGCGGGCTTGCTCTGGGGGCCCATCGTGGGCATCGCGCCGAGAATGCGCGACAGACGCGACCGGCGTCCTGTTCGCATCTCGCGCTCGGCGTCCCGCAAAGGCTTGAGATAGGTGGTCTTTAGATACTCGCGCAGTTCTCCGTCGAGCGGCAGGCCTTCGCCTTCGGCGCCAGCTCGGTGCTGGCTGGAGATGATGCTGCCGCCGCCAGGAGAAACCCGCCGCGCGCCCCGCATGCAGACGTGCAGACGAAGCTTCCCCTTTTCGTTGGTGCACCATTCCAGAAAACGGGCTTCCTCATCCGCGCTGAGATCGTCGAAAGTACATCGCACGACGAAGTCGCAACCCCGCGTGCCGTCGACGCCGACGTGGAAGTCGTGTTCGTCTGGGCGGATATAGTCGTCGCCACGTGTCCAGAGGACGTAGCGGGCAGCGTCGATGATCGCGCTCTTCCCGGCGTCGTTCGGCCCCACGAGAATATTGAGACCGGAAGAGAGCTTCAGTTGCAACGGCGCGGCCGGATCGAAGCACCGGAAGCCGCTCGCATAGATTTCGGAAATGTACACCGTCGTCTCCCAGCCCGTTTTTTTCTTATCCTGCCGCGCTATTGGCTCGTGCGGCGATCTCTGCGCAGCGCTCCATGAGCGCCTCGAAAGGCTCGGCGTCCTCCAGAAGGAGGCCGTCCTCAACCATGTGGGCGTAATCTTCTTCCAAGGCCTTCGCGCCATCGCCGGCCGGAACGAGTTGCAGATCGCCGTTGACCGCAGCCGCGTAGTCGATCGGCGATCGGTCCGCTGCCTTTTCCGCGAAGAACATCGCCTTGTGACGGGCGACGGCGGTCGCCAGGTCGCGATCAGCGAAAGCAGCAGCCGCGAAGCCGGCCTCATCCAGTCGAGCCACGTCATGCCAGTGCCGGGCGAACCGATGACCGCGCAAACGCTCCTGCAGGCAGAAGACGTGGATGGCAGTTGCCTTCTCCCAGAAGGTCCGCTCCGCATGCATCACGCGCGGTCGGGCAGTCGGGAAGAAGACGTCCTCCACCAAGCCGGAAGCATCGCAGACTACGTCGCGCAAACTCGCCGGCTCGCCCGTTGATCGCGCACCGAATTCGAGCATCACACTCGGTGCGACATATCCCGAACCGGTCGCCGTCGCCTCGTAATCGATGAACAGCTTGTCGTCTTCGACACGGATCGTCGCCGCCAATCCCTCGCTGACCAGCGCATTCGCGATGGTCGGCTGCGCCGTTCCCGCCACCCACTCGGGTAGTCGCTTGCGGACCTCGCTCGACCAGCGCTTCTCCTCGCTACGGGTGTTCGGCAATGCCTCGCCGTTGCCGCCCACTAGGTCGGGAGCAAGCGCGCGGATGTCATAGGTGAGGTCGACGTCCTCGGAAAATCGATGGATGACCCCATAGGCTTTCGATAGAGACGTGCCGCCCTTGAAGACCAGGTGTTCGCCGAGGGGCGAGCCATAGAGGGCGGCAAGCGCCCAGACCACCCAGGCATCCTTTTCGAGCAGGTGGGCGGGGCGACCAGATCGGTCGGCCGCGACGCCCAAGACTTCACGGCGATCCGCGGCGGCAAGGCTGAGGAATGCGGCAGCCATGCGCCGCCTTTCCCACGCTGCGGGCGAGCCAGGTCGGAAGCTGCGGCGCCGCCGCCACCAGCTCGTTGAATGTAGTCTGCGGAAGTTTGCGCTTCAAAGCCAACAGCGCCGCCTCGGCCTTCTCGGGACCAAGCCAAGCCAGCGCCCGGACTACCTCACCGGCCGGCCGATTGGCCAAGGCGAGCTGCCAGCGCGGTGCGTGCCGCAGTTCGACTACCTGCTTGCCGAGATTCATTTTCCGGGTGCGGCCCGAGGTCAAATAGACCGAGCGGACCGGAACCTGTGTCGTGAGGCCAAGGGTGTTGGCGGCCGCCGCGCCGCTGGACACGATGACTTCACCGCGCTGGCTGGCGAGCGCCTCGACCGCCTGCTCCACCGAAGGCGACCGCGTGCCAAACCGGCTCGTCACGGGACGCAGATAGACGCCGCGGCCAGCGCGGATCAGTTGGCCACGCTCCGCCAGGCGTGACAACGCCTGGTCCACCGCAGCCCGATTGCCGAGGTGAAGCAAGCTCTTCGCGGACACGGGCGTACCCTCGGGCAATCCGCCCGCATGCGCCAAAATCTGTTCGCTCAACCGTTGCATGTCGATCTCCTGTCAGAAATATACGCAGTTTTCTGACAGTTTGCAATCGGCGGCTTGCTTCGTCCGGCTAGATCAACGGAGCCCCCGCATCGAGCAGGCCATCCAGAAAGTCCTCGCGCGACGGAACTGGTCCCGCCCGCGTTGCCAAGATCAGCGCCTCGACGACCTGACGCGCCAGCGAACGGGCCATCACTTGCTCCTGCGTGGAGATGTCCGTCATGGCGCGACCATGCAGGAAGGCGCTCCTGATGTCGAAGAGCTGCTCATACTGGTCGGCATGGCTACGGCCACCGAGCAGACCGGCAACCCGCCCTCGCATCCGGTTCGTGGCGCGCATCCCCTTGTGCCGATCGAGCGCGATCCGAAAGCTCTTCTGATAGTCGGCGCGCAGGCCGAGCGCCGCCTCGATCGTCGTGATGTGGGCGAGGAATTCGTCCACGCCCTCGGCCAGGAATGCACGGACAAGGAAATGTGCGATCGGCGTCTCGAACAGCACCGATTGCTTTGCCTGCTCGACGATTGCCCAACGGCTCTGGTCCCAGACGGTCAATTCGGTCGGGGCATTGTCCTCCAGGCGTAACTCGACCGGGCGTTCTTCCTCATAGGTTCCGCCGTAGCCGTCGTCGTAGATGCGATCCTCCCAGTTTAGGGTGTCCGGTGACGGCGGCGAGTTCAGCCGCACAAAGAGATCACTATCGACGGTATGGACCCACGGCACGCGAAACCCTCGCCAATCGACGGCCGGCATGGTCGACCAGCTCTCCCAGGGGGCCAACAGCAAGAAGAACAGCGCTTCTTCGAACACGCCAGGAAATCGTCCCTTATGCGGTTCGATCCGCCCCAAATCCTGGCTGAAGTCTATCGAGAATATCGGGACCGCACGCGCTTCCGGCCCGTGCTTGAATGCCACCGTCTCCTCCACGACCAGCCAGTGAAACTGAGCGAACCGATCAGCGTCGAACTGCAGCCGCGGATAGAGCCGTTTCAGCCGATGCTCATCGACCATTGCGCACAACTCGTCGGCCGTCAGCCGACAGACCTTTGCGGAGCCGAACGCAAGCGGCGGAAGGTCCTCCGCCAGATCGAGCGGTGCAAGATGCACCCGGGTTGACTGGGTGGCGCGCAGCGCCGCGTCGAGGCCCGCCGCCGCTTCCTCCACAGGCAGCGCCAGATGCGCCGCAGCGCTTTGCAGGTGACACGGGAGACCCAGCCCTCTCAACGCCGTCGAGAGCGCGAAGTCCGGTCCCGTCTTACCGGCGCCGGGATAGCCATCCCGGCACGCTTCGCGCAGACGCACGAAGGCCGGGTGCTTGAGGATATTATCAGGCCCTGGTGGCCGGAGCCGCCACAAGTCGGCCATCGCATCGAGCATTGCGGCGCTCGGACCGATCATTGCCTCGCCCATCAGCTTATCCGAAGCCGTCGCAACAGCTTGCCCAGGACCGCCTCATAGTCCTCTGCCTTGGAGAAGTCGGCGTAGAGCTTGCCCTTCAGGAATTCGGGCAGCTCGCATTCCTCGTAGAGTAGCGGCAACACCACGACCTCGCCGCTGGCGATCTCCCTGTTCATCGCCACGTCCAGCTCCTTCTTCACCCAGGGCGCGCCGATCGACTTCTTCGACAACACGACGGCGATGTATCGGCTGAGCTTCATGCCCTCCTCGATCTTGGCGATGAGCGAATCGCCAATGTCGATCTCGGCTTCGTCCAGCCACACACGCGGTACACCATGGGCCATGAGATCCTTGCGAAGCTGGCGCACGAAGGGCTTGTCGACGCCTGTATGGCTCAAGAAGATGCCATGGTATTTCTCGTGGGCGGGATCGGCCTTTTCCACCGCCAGGCTGTCACGAACGAGCTGGTTGGCCGCCTCCGGCGAGGTTGGCGGCGTCAGCAACCAACCCGTTGTCGTCCCGAGCGTCACGCTGCCGCCCAGACTGTAGCCTTCCGGCGTCGCAGCGATCGAGCTGAACCCGTCGATCGGATCGGACAGGCAAAGGGTCCAGCCGCCGGCCTTTGACAACTCATCGAAGTAGCGGACGAACGGGCTGTCGGGGTCGATGCCGCCCATCCGTCGCCCCTTCTTCACAAGAAGGTCCGAGCGTTTGACGAAGCTGGCGATCTTTGGCGCGACATAGCCGAGATGCGTTTCGCGATAGCCGAAGAAATTCATCCGTTTCGGTTCGGACAGGCACCAAACCACGGTTGCGCCGTCCGCGATCGCGACCTCCATTTCCTTCTCCCGGTCATCGAGGTCGAAGGCGGAGTCGATGTCGTAGTTGTCGTTCTGACGCTTGAGCCGGCCCAGCTCGTTCGGTTCGTTTGAAAACTCCCCGGCCGTGCCGAACAGGAAATGACTGTAGCTCTCCGGATTGATAATGATCGTGTCATATTCGTAGAGCGGATACGCGGCGCGTGTGCGATCCACACCGGGCCGGCACAGGCCCAAATTCTCGATCTCCACGCCCTCGATGGCATCGCCGGTATAGGTGACGCCCACTGTCAGCACTCTTCTCATCAAACAATCCTTTTCCCATTTTCGCGACCCTCGTCCGTCGCGCCGATTGCTCTTGGAACGCCCTCCAAGTCCCGCGTGGGCTTCACATCCATGACCTCGCCTCGGCTGCCGACAAGCGCGATCTCGATGCCGGCCAGCGCACAACGCGGCGCCAGACGCTCGGCCAGACGCAAGGTGCCTTCGGTAAGCGGCACGACCGCGACCTGTCGGCCTTGCGACGGCGTTGCCATCAGCAGCCCGACCGTCTCGCACAGCCCCTTGTAGAGCCGGGACACCTGGCCCGGGTGCCGTGTATTGATGATGCCGCCCTTGCATTCGGCCGAGATGATGCGGTCGCCGACTTCCGCCACGACATCTCCCAGGCCTGACTTGGGGTTCACAGTGACTGTCTGGCCCGCCGGATTCCGATAGACGCCGCCATAAGCCGTCGTGCCGAGACTAGAGACCTTCGCGAACGCCCGGCGCAGCAGCCAGGCGGCGAAATCGAATTGCTTGCCATGCTCGCCGTCGGGATGAATGCGCACATGCTGCGCATTCGCCATGCGCAGGAGGTGCATGGCGTAGGCGACCATGACCGCGCCTTCGTAGAGGTGGTGCTCATGGGCGCCGTCGGACTTGCCGACACGGTTCGGCGGCGGCTCAAGCGCCGTCACAAGATCCTCGAAGTCCAATTCAGCCTCCCCGGTTCAGACCGCGCCCCTCTTTGTCGCGCCCGCCATTGACAGTCACTTATAACCGGCCATATTTGCCCGGTAAAGGAGTCCCGGTCATGTTTGCCTACAGTCCTGAAAAATTCGCCTCGCTCTACGCGTCCGCTCTAGGTCAGCGCATCTGGGCGTTTCTCACCCTGCCCGAAAACGTGGCCCGCCTCGAGACCGCCTCGGAGCTTAGCAAGCCGGCGGTCGAAGGCATCGAGGAGCAACTTCTCGACGAATTTCGTGAGGACGTGCTGGTCGACCGCGTCAAGCAGATGGTCGGTCACATGGTCCGGCAAATTCTGGAGCAGCGCGACTGGGTGCTCGACCAGAGCGACGTGAAAGTGCAGTCGGTGCCCTTCAGCAAGGCCGCGCGGTATCGCCGGCCGGACTGGATCACGTTCCACGCCTTCCGCAACACCAGCGATCCACGCGACGTCGTCATTACCGACCGCCGCCAGAAGGCGCCGTTGCCGACCGACGTGCGCTGGACCTATTACGCGACCTTCGCCAGCCCGCTGAAGGCGGCGGTGGCGTTCGGGGTGCGCGACATCCGCCAACTTCGCCAGCATGTGCTCTCACACGGCTATCAGCGCCTGCGTATCGAGCGAATGCTCCGCCGCGCCTAACGGGATCTGACGATGACCAAACTGTTCGATATCGACGGCGCCAATCTCGATCGCGGCTTCATGAACCTGAAGGCTGCGGATTCGCGGACCGAGCAACAGCTTCACGACCAGATCGAAGCCATGTGGGCGACCTACGAGCCCTATGCCGACCCCGATTTTCCGCAGGGCTTCGCCCGCGACGTCGATGGTCGCTTCTGGGAGATGTATCTCGGCTGCACCCTGATCGAGGCGGGTCGGACGCTGTTGCCCGTCGTCGATCGCCAGCGCCAGGGCGGCCAGCCCGACCTTTGCGTCCTCGACGAGGGTCGCCGCATCTGGATCGAAGCCATCGCACCCGACGAGGGCGCGCCAGGCGCGGACCAGATCGTGCGGCCCATTCCCATCAACCAGGGCGGCCGCCTTGTCGCCGCCCCGATCCGCCAAGCACAGTTGCGGACGTCCGGCGCATTCTGGACCAAGGCGCAGAAGATCGCGCGCTACATCGAACAGGGCGTGATCGCGCCCGAAGACACACGGATCGTCGCGATCAGCGCGAGCCGCTTTGGCGTTTATGTCGCCGAGCGGCCATTGCCGCTGATCATGACCACGCTCTTCCCGATCGGCGATGCTTATATCACCATCGATCGCGCGACCGGGGATGTCGTCGAGGACGGATTCCACGCAGCGCCGCTGATCGACCGCGCACGCAATCCCATCCCGCGCACGGCGTTTCTGGACGAGCGCTTCGCCGATATCTCGGGCGTGATCTGGTCGCGCGTCGGTCTCGGCAACCTGTCGCGCCGCGGTCGCCCCATCACCTATGTCCACAACCCCCTGGCACGCGTGCCCCTAACCGTGAATTGGGGCGTCTGGGATCGCGAATTCGTCGTCACACCAAACGGCGATGGATGGGAGGCCAGCGACATCCTAGCGCCGGCGGACGCAGCGGAGGCTCAATGATGGGGGCTCAGCGCGCATCGACGCGACCGCTCGCCGCCTGCGCCACCCTCGTAACGGCGGGGAGGTAAGGGTGGCCGACAGCGGTGAAGAGCGATTGATCAAACCCATCAGCCAGCGACAGTTCGAACTCTATGCGCTGTCGCTGGAGCGTGGGCCGAACTTCGAGCCAGCCCACATCTTCAGCACCTATCGGGTCGGCCGTGGCAGCGCATGCGGCTGCATCCTGCTCGACCCGGAGCGTGGGGCGTTCACCACATTGGCGCTGCGCCGGCGCGTCGATCACTGCTGGGTGCGCGTGGATGAAGATGGCCCGTTCTCCACCCCCGAAGCCGCCCTCGACCGGCTCAGCATCAGCATGCGCGGAGGCGACCCACCCGAACCGCTGCCATCCGGAGCACGGCGACGTCCACTCCTGATAAAGATCGGTCCGCGCGGGACATCGCCCGAATTTGATCTTCTGACCGGCACCCTCAGCCATCTGCCCGCCCTGATGGCGGTCGGTGAATGCTACCTCGCGCTTCCGAAACCTGACGCCAATTTCGTCACCGATCTTCAAACCGACAATTTCGCCTCTCGGCTCTTCGAGCTTTATCTCCTCGCATGCTTCCGCGAACAGGGTCTCGCGGTCCGGCAGGACCATGTCTCTCCCGACTTCCAGATCGCAAAAGATGGGGCCGAGTGCTGGATCGAGGCGGTCACCGCGAACTCCGACACACCTCGCGCGGGCGGGATCGGCGATTGGGTACATGCCCCGAAGGACCGTAACGAGCGACTGACGGGCGAGCCCGCCGAGCGTTTCGCCAAGACGCTGAGGGGCAAGCTCCAGCGCAATTATCATGAGATGGCCCACGTCAAGGGGCGACCCTTCGCCATCGCCATCGCCGACTTCCACGAATCCGGTTCGATGGTTTGGAGCCGCGAGGCGCTTCCGTCCTATCTCTATGGCCTACGGGCCGACGTAGAAGGCGAAGGCGGGCAGCGCCGCGCGATCGGCACGTCGATCGCCAATCTCATCGGCAAACACAGCATACCAGCCGGCCTGTTCCGCGATCCCGACTTCGCGCATCTGTCCGCCATCATTTTCAGCAATGCAGGCACGCTGGGCAAATTCAACCGCATGGGCTTCCTCGCCGGCTGGCGCCCGCCCGGCCTGGAGATGATCCGGCACGGCATCCTGTTTGATCGAACGCCCGGCGCATTGGAGCCAATCGACTTCGAGCTGGAGGTCGGGAGCGCTGAGTATCAGGCGCTCTGGCCGTGGGGCGAGGCCTGGTGCCAGGAGCTGGAAGTGTTCCACAACCCGCAAGCGGCCCATCCCATACCGTTCGATCTGATCCCTGGCGCGACCCACTGGTTCGAGCGCGACGGCGATGTCGAGTGCAGCACGATCTGGGCAAATTCGGTTCTGTCGTCGATCACCCATTTGCGCATGGCCGGCGGGGCCGAACCGACACCGTCAGGCCGGCGCGAACCTGACCGGCCATGATCAATCTGTTCCAGACGTGGCGCGATCGCCGGAAGAAGGAGAACCAGAACGCATGACGACCGAGCCTTCCGACCAGACCATCATCCTCCACCTGTTGCGCGGCGCCGTCCCGGAGCGCGCCGACGAAATCAGCCGGCTATGGACCCAGTACGGTCACGCCGTGGACGTCGCGCCCAGCGCCAAAGGCGTCACGATGAACGCGGACGCCAGCCGGATCCAGGTCGATACCAAGACGATCGATCTCTTCTGGCTTTACGGCTTCAGCGCCTGGCATGCGATCGAGGTCTATGCCCCGGCCCTGGTCCTTGCGACGATGACCGGGATCTCGGTCGACCAGGCCCTCAAGATCGACGAGGCGCGTGGCCCCTTCGAGTTTGAATACAAGCAGCGCATCGCCAGCGCGCAATCCCTCATCGCAGCCGAACAGGCAGCCGATACCGATTGGCCGGCCGACGTGCCCCAACCGACCGCAGACCGGGACGGGTTGGGCGACGCGCAACATATGACCGCCTTCGACCTGGTCGCGCTGGCGCTCGCCTTCGCGCTGCTGCACGAATTCCAGCACGTCAGATATTCCGTCGATAGCAGCGCGCCCGCGACGCTGCCGGAAGAGGAGATCGCGTGCGACACCTGGGCCCGCGACTTCATGACGAGCGGTCTTGCGGCCTACGCGAAGGACAATGGCCACAGCTATGCGCAGGTCCATCAGAAGCGAGCGATGGGGATCGCGCTCGCCGCGGTGACCATCCACGCGATGACCCCTACGCACGCACATTGGGGCAATCGGCAATATCCGCCGATGGCCGAGCGCCTGACCGCGATGATCAGCGGTCACAATCTCTCAGCCGGCTCGCCGTTCTGGCTGTTCACGGGGTGCCTGCTGATCGCGCTCATGCGGCAGGAGGGCCGTCCCCTCGACATCATCGCCAACTCCAATCAGGAAATGGTCGAGATGCTGATCGACCGGCTTCGCTGACGATTTCGCCATAGGGAGCGCAACGGGTGCCGGTCTATTTCCTGGGTGAAGATGAGAATGGATGCTCCCCGATCAAGATCGGGGTCGCGAAGAACATCGAGAAGCGCACGCGCAATCTTCAGACCGGCAATCCCTCGACGTTGCGGCTGCTTGGGTGGATCGAGGCGGCCGAGGACTTCAAGCTTGAAGGCGACCTCAAGAGGCGCTTCGACGCAACCCGTGTGCGCGGTGAGTGGTTCGCTATCGAGCCAGCCGACATTCTGCCGTTGCTCATGCAAGCGGGCCGCGACGGGTTTGTCGCCAAGAATGCCGACGCCTTCCAGATCGTCGGATACGACCGTGACGCCATTCCCGAATATCTCGGCGTGTGGGACTGGGCCGATCTTGAGATCGACGAATGCTGCCCGTTTTGCGGATGCCTCTGCGGCATGCATTTCCAGGACGCCTCGCAGATGTACCACTGCATAAGCTGCGATGCGCTCACCGACTTTCCGAGCTGAGCCGGCACGACGACGAACCGGAGGATTGAACTATGGAGGAACGTCAAACGAGCGCAAGCGAAGCATGGCTGGAGGCGAGAGCCCCCGGGTTTAAGGATTTGCCCGAAGACGATCGCCGCGCGATCTTCGACTTCGCCTTTCTCTGGAGCCTGTTCGAGGCCGAGATCATGGCGGCGAACGCTCGCGTCGACCGGATCACCGAGAAGGTCGATGTCTGGGCGACGGGCGACATGCTGAGCGCCGATCTCTATGGCGCGGAGCTGGCCTATTTCCGCGACCGCTACTTTGCGAACGGCGAGCTGACATATCACTATCCCTTTTTGGACCTGCGCAAATCGGACCACCCCGATCTTGTCGAAGCCGTGATCCGCGGCGCGAACAATGATCCCCGCGACCGGGTGCTGGCCTTGCTGATGATCGTCTGGCGCCTGCGCAACAATCTCTTTCACGGCGCAAAATGGGCGTACCAAATCCGAGGGCAGCGCGAGAACTTCACTCAGGCGAATGCCATTCTCATGCGGGTGCTCGAACGCCACGGCCAGTTGGCCTGATTTACGCTTCTCAGGATTTACGACCTTGGGGAAAGCCTTCCCCTACGGCCGAGCCTTGGTCTCGGCCGACCCCTTCTGCGGGGCCGCAGCCCCGCAACGCCCCGCTGAGAGCGAGAGAGCGGACTGATTTTCCGTGACGGGTTGAGGGTTGGAGAAGAGGTCTCCGACGCCCGTCATGGAGATTGGTCCCATGAACATGCAGGTCCTCGACGCCCGCCGCGAAACCAGCGGCGGTTACAAGGTCGATGTCAGCCGGGGGGAGCGGATCGGCCGCGTCTCGTCGGAATGGTTTACCCGCCCTGCCGACGAGCGCTACCTGTCCCTGTCCGAGTTGGGTCGCGCGGTCGGCGACCGTACCAAACGTAGCCAAACACGCGTGGTGGAAAGCGCACTCATCCATGTCGAGGCGAACCGCAGCGACCCGGAGCGACTGGCTCTGATCCTTCCGGGCTCGAACACGCCTATCGCGCCGACTCACTGGTCTTTCGGCCAGCTCGCCAGCCTGGTCGGCGCACCGGCCGCGTATTTACGGCAGCTCCCCGCCGCACTCGCTGCCATCAACCTGCAATACGGCCTGACCTCCAACCGGGCGGAGCAGATCAAGACGCTCGAGACCGATAATGGCCGTGTTGAACTGCGCGCCGTGACCGGCCCGGACTACGGCCGCATCTACGATCACGAACTGGTCGAGGCCGTGCAGCGCATTGCCGGCAACGGTACGGGTGAGACACGCTGGAAAGTGCCCGGCGTGCTCGACTGGTCGACGGGCATCTACAATCCGCGCGTCGATATCACCAAGGACACCACGACGCTCTACGCCTCGGACCGCGACGTCTTCCTCTTCCTCGTGGATGACCTGAACCCGATCGAAGCCGGCCGTCTGCCGGACGGCTCGCCGGATCTCTACTTCCGCGGCTTCTATTGCTGGAACTCCGAGGTCGGCGCCAAGACACTTGGCATGGCGAGCTTCTATCTGCGGGCGGTTTGCCAGAATCGAAATCTCTGGGGCGTGGAGGATTTCGAGGAGATCACCATCCGCCATTCCAAATATGCCGCCAACCGCTTCGCTCATGAGGCCGCGCCAGCGCTGGCGAAGTTCGCCAATTCGTCGCCGCTACCTTTCGTCAACGGCATCAAGGCGGCCCGCGAACGGATCGTGGCGCGCAGTGACGAGGATCGCACCGACTTCTTGCGCCGTCGGGGCTTCTCCAAGGCCGAGACCGGGAAGATCATCGACACGGTGCTAGCCGAGGAAGGGCGTCCGCCCGAGAGCATCTTCGATTTCGTGCAGGGCATCACCGCCGTAGCGCGCGATAAGCCGCATCAGGACGCCCGCCTCGACATGGAGGCCAAGGCGAAGAAGCTGCTCGATCGCGCCGCCTGACAACCGCAAAGCCGGAGATGCGGTTTTCCGTGTCTCCAGCTTTGCGGTTCCGTGCCTTTCTGGTTTGCCGGTCCGTGGCGCTGCCCCTTTCAGAGGAAGAGGGCGGCGCTTCGCTCCGTGACGGGTTTAGGGCTGAGAGAGAGTCTCTCGGCGCCCGTCGTGGAGTACATTCCCATGGCCACAGCTGCGAAGAAAATCACCCTGTGGTCGTCGCGCGACATCCCCTTCAACCAGCTCGTCATCTCCCAGGCGAACGTCCGGCGGATCAAGGCCGGCGTGTCGATCGAGGAGCTGGCTGAGGACATCGCCCGGCGAACGCTGCTGCAGAGCATCACTGTCCGGCCGGTGCGCGACGCCGACGGTGCCGAGACCGGCATGTTCGAGATTCCGGCAGGCGGACGCCGCTATCGCGCGCTCGAACTGCTGGTGAAGCAGAAGCGCCTCGCCAAAAACGCGCCAGTCCCATGTGTCATCCGCGAGGGCGGCATGGCCGAGGAGGATTCGCTGGCCGAAAACATCCAGCGGGCGCCGCTTCATCCGCTGGACCAGTTCCGTGCCTTCCTGACCTTCCGCGAAAAGGGCATGTCCGAAGAGGAGATCGCCGCCAACCAGTTCGTCTCGGTCTCGGTCGTGAAGCAGCGTCTGCGTCTGGCGTCGGTCTCGCCCAAGCTCCTGGACACCTATGCCGCCGACGGCATGACCCTCGATCAGCTCATGGCGTTCACGGTCAACGGCGATCATGAGCGGCAGGAGCAGGTCTTCGAGCGCCTTACGCAGGGCTATAGCAAGGAACCGCATCTCATCCGCCGGATGCTCACCGAAGGTGCGGTCCGCGCCGCTGACAAGCGTGCGCAATTCGTAGGGCTCGAAGCCTACGCCGAAGCTGGCGGCGTCATCATGCACGACCTGTTCCAGGGTGACGATGGCGGCTGGCTGCAGGATGTCGGCCTTCTCGACATGTTGGTGGCCGAGAAGCTGCGTGAGCAGTCCGAGGCGATCTCCGCCGAAGGCTGGAAGTGGATCGATGTCGCGCCGGACTTCCCCTACGGCCACACCTACGGCCTGCGCCACCTCCGTGGCGAGCAGCCCGCCCTCACCGAGGAAGAACAGGCCACCCGCGACGTCCTTCAGGCCGAGTTGGACGGACTGGAGGAAACCTATGCCGATGCCGAGGATCTGCCCGACGAGGTGGACGAACGGCTCGGTGAGCTCGAAACCGCAATCAGCGCGCTCGACGATCGGCCGATGGTCTTCGAGCCCGAGGAGATCGCGCGGGCCGGCGCCTTCGTCAGCGTCGATGGATCGGGCAACCTCCGGGTCGAGCGCGGCTATGTCCGCCCAGAAGACGAACGCCCGATTGAGCCGGACGTCGATTCCGAGGTCGAGGACGGCGTGAGCGCCGTCGCGGCGCGCGCGGAGCATGAGGACGATCACCTGACCGCGGACATCGAGACGACAGCGGAGCCCGAGGAAGACGATGGCCTGAAGCCGATCCCGGACCGCTTGATGACCGAGCTGACCGCCCATCGAACGCTGGCTCTGCGCCACGCGCTCGGCGAGCATCCCGATGTCGCCTTCCTCGCCGCGCTTCATGCGCTCACGCTCCGGGCCTTCTATCACTATGGCTCGGACACCTGCCTGGAGTTCGATCTGAAGAGCGTCAGTTTCGGCGCGCAGGCGCCGGGTCTGAATGACAGCAGCCTGGCCTCGGCAGTCGACGGCCGCCATCAAGCGTGGGTGGCGGCGCTTCCCAAGGAGCCCGGCGAGCTGTGGGAGGCGCTGCAGGCGTTCGACGGCGACAGCCGCTACGCTCTGTTTGCGCATTGCGTGTCGCTGTCGGTCAATGCGATCTACGAGGCGTACAACCGTCGGCCTCGTGCGCTCGCCCACGCCGACCAGCTCGCCCAGGCGGTCGATCTCGACATGGTGGCGGCCGGATGGGAGCCCACGATCGACACCTATCTCGGCCGTGTCACCAAGGCCCGCATCCTCGCGTCGGTGCGCGAGGCGAAGGGTACGCGCGCCGGTGATCGCATCGAGCACCTCAAGAAGGGCGACATGGCCGAAAAGGCGCAGGAACTGCTCGCCGGTTCCGGCTGGTTGCCGGAGCCGCTTCGCACGCCCGGCCACCTGGTCACCGCGGTCGATGACACATTGACCGTCGAGGCTTACCAGTCCGGCGATCGTGAGGTCGAAGATACGGCGGAAGACGGCGGCGAAACGGCCATGGCGGAAACCGAGCCGCAGATCGAAGATGAGCCGGCCGAGATCGACATGCATGTGATCGCGGCTGAATAGCCGAAGGAAGCAACACGTCCCCCGAGGGCCCGCCGGCAACGGCGGGCCCATTTTTCGTCTCGGAGTCCGCGATGCAACCTGCCACAGATCTTGCGCGACGGCTGGCTGCTCAGGCCGAGGCTGTTTGTCGCCACTACCTCTCCAATGGCCACCGTGAGGGCCGCTACTGGCTGGTCGGCGATGTTCGCAACACGCCCGGCCGCTCGATGTTCGTGCGGCTGAAGGGTGGCGAGACCGGCAAGGGTGCCGCCGGCAAATGGACCGACGCCGCCACAGGCGAGCATGGCGATCTCCTCGACCTCATCCGCGAGAGCTGCGGCCTGGTCGACTTCAAGGACGTCGCCGACGAGGCCCGGACCTTTCTCAGCCTGCCGCAACCCGAACCGGAGCCAAGCTCTACCCGGCGCACATCGGCGCCGGCGCCATCAGGATCACCGGAAGCGGCACGGCGGCTCTTCGCAATGGCGCAGCCAATTTCCGGCACACTCGTAAAGACGTATCTCCGCACACGCGGCATTACGGATTTGCACGGAACCGGAAGCCTGCGCTTCCATCCCCATTGCTATTACCGTCCCGACGAACATTCCCCGACGGAGACCTGGCCGGCGATGATCGCATCCGTCACCGATCTCGCCGGGCGTCAGACCGGCGCGCATCGCACCTGGCTCGCTCCGGACGGATCGGACAAGGCCCCGATCGACACGCCAAGACGGGCGATGGGTAACCTCCTGGGACATGCCGTTCGCTTCGGTGTAACGGGCGAAGTGATGGCGGCGGGCGAAGGCATCGAGACGATGCTATCGCTCAGGATGGCGCTGCCCGCCATGCCGATGGCGGCGGCGCTCTCGGCGTCACATCTCTCTGCCATCCTGTTCCCCGACACGCTGCGCCGGCTCTACATTGCCCGCGACAATGATCCGGCCGGCGACGGGGCGATGGCGACGTTGATCGAACGGGCGAACGCGGCCGGGATCGAGGCGGTCGTGGTGTCTCCGAGCCTGGGCGACTTCAACGAGGATCTCCGCCTGGCCGGTCTGGACAGCCTCCGGGCAGCGGCGCGGGTGCAGATCGCGCCACAGGATGTCGCGCGCTTCATGGCGCTGGCGGAATAGGCCGACGGAAGAATGCAGGCGGCGGGAGCGCCGTCGTCGGCATCGCTCGGTTGATTCCCATGTCGGAGAGAACCGCGCCCCGGCCTTCGAGAGGGCGATCGGCCAGCAAACGGCCCGGACCCGCAATGTCTGCGGCGGACTATTTTCCGGCGGCCCTTAGGGCCTTTCCATCGCGAAACAAAATAGACCGCCTTCGTCATCCTCCGCCGCGCTCCGGCCCTCCGCTTCGCTGCGGGTGCAGGTCCGAACCGCCCGCCGGCTTTCGTCGCCATGAAGGCCGCGAGGGTCGCGGTCGAACCGACGGAGCATCCCGATGAGCGAGCACGACGACTTTGAGCCGCACCACGCCTCTTCACCCACCGACCATGTCCTGAGCGAACTCCAGCTTTACGGCTACCGTCCCTTCACGGATGAACTCGATCCACGACCGCTTCCGGAGGGCGACCATGTCGCCGGCGCCATCGCCGACATCTTCGACGCCCTGATCGCCACCCTGGAGGACACCCGCCTCGAGCCCGATCTCGACGATCTCCTCTGGTCGACGGTCAACGTCTTTCATCGCGCCACTGACCGGATCGCGCGCGAACTCGACGACAACGAGCAGGCGCAGCGCCGCGGGCAGCGCGAACAAGACGGCAGCGAGGTAAAGGCGGTCGAACTGGAGCGCCACATCGCCGAGGGCCAGACCCTCATCGAACGCCAGAACGCCTTCGAACTGATGCGCGATCAAGCAGCCGAACACTACGAACGCCACGTCGGCAAAACTTGGCTTCCGCGCAGCGGGTCAAAGGTCAACCACCGCAATCTTACCTCCGCGATGATCGACAGCCGCGATTTCCTGGCAGCGAAGCGGCGCGCCGAGCAGACGATCCTTCTTCCCGCTGGTCCCAAGATCCTCGTCACCGGCGGGCTCGACTTCAACGATCACCGGCTGATCTGGGCCAAGCTCGATCAGGTCCACGAAAAGCACCCAGACATGGTGCTGATGCACGGCAAGTCGCCGAAAGGCACCGAGAAGATAGCATCCCTTTGGGCAACGAGCCGCAACGTGCCGCAGATCGGTTTTGCTCCCGACTGGACGAAGCACGGCCGCGCAGCGCCCTTCAAGCGCAACGACGAGATGCTGGAAATCCTGCCCAAGGGCGTGATGCACTTCCCCGGCACCGGCATCAACGACAACCTAGCCGACAAGGCCAAGAAGCTCGGCATCCCGGTCTGGAAGTTCGGCGGCGCGTGAGCGCCGCCGTTCCGTCAGAGGCGGCCCTTCGTCATCTTCGTCAGTTCCTGCTCAACGAGAGCCGTTGGCAGGGCGAAGAAATTGAACCGCTCGTACAACGGCGTCAGCAGCTGATGCATGACCTCGACCAGATTGTCCTTGATTTGATCCGGAGTCGCCTGTGTCTCCAGAACGATCTCGTCCGTGCCGCTCGCATCGTCGCCGAACACCGCCCGGTCCCCGGTCACGCTTGTCAGCGCACGACCACGCAAGCCCGTGTAGCGGCATCGGACTGCGATCGCGTCGACGTCCTCATAGGTTTCGGCCAGGCGACTGGCGAAGAGCAAGCCTTCCGCGACGCGCCACACCGGTAGCGTGACATCGAAGAGTTGGCCTGGCGGGCGGCCTGCCAAGGCGTCCTCGGCATACCCACGCATCGTATAGAGGGCGCCGTCCGGGGCAGCGCGCCAGAAATCGCTGTGACCGGCATCCTGACTGCGATCGGGAACAGGACGCCCGACCCAGGCTTCAACGAAGTTCTCGTACGGATAGGGAGCCCAGGCCGCCGTGGTCATATCGAGGAACGGCGTCCATCCCGTCAGTTTGATCCGCCTGGCGCTCTGAAGCCGCTGCTGGAGATCGGCCAGTCCTTTGGCCGGCTTCGCGCCCACCAGCGAGAAGCCCATTTCGTAGTGGCCGTGCGGAAAACGCGGCGGGGCGTCCGCAGGAAGGTCCGCCACAAGCTCCGTCCAGCGATTCCGAGCGGTGTCGCAGAAAGCGCGCAGCTGCTCGTGGGCGTCGGGCGGCAGGTTTTGCACCTCCACGCGGCCGGTCACGATCGAGCGGATCGCCTCGAGCATGTCCTCGCGCCCCGCTCTGACGCAGCGGTTCAGGAGGGTCCGCCATTCCTCGCCCGTTTGCGGTTCTTCGCTGCGGGGCCCCGGTTTACGAATGTAGCAACGATTCTGGGCGATGATGCCTTGGCAGTCCCGCTTGCTCATGACCGGTTCGGTCATCGTACCGGGGACCGCGACGACTGGATGAACGACCCCCGTGTCCGGGTGTGGGACAGCGTACATCTCGCAATGAAACTCAGGGGCGGCGAACCGCCGGATTGCGGCATTGACCGCGTCTTGCGTAACCTCGGGGATCGCGGTCGGTCGCGCATGCGATTTCAGGCCAGCGGTCTCCTCGGCCAAGCCCAGCACGATGAAACCGCCCCCATGATTGACCAAGGCAATCGCCGCTTTCGCTAGAGTCGCCTTGTGCTCAGTCGAGCTGAGATCGAGCCAGTCCTTGTACTCGACACCGAGATCTTCCCGCGGCTCGGTAATGAGGTGCTGTAAATCCTGGATAGACGGCAAGGCTTCCTCCGCTTTTCTGTTCTAATCGCGCATGGCTGGACGACCCTGCCGAGGCCCCGGTGGTTTAGCGGCCCCTATGCGGCGCTTTCCCGGCAGAGCAAAGGGTTGCACAGCGTGGGCCGCTGCCCTCAGGCGCGAACGATGATCTCGATGGCCGATTCCGGAACGTTCAGACCGATCGCCAAGCCTGCCTTGGCCGCCGGAATCGTGAGCCCCTTCTTCGAGGACTCCGCGACGACTGGCTCGTAATCCAGAGCCTTGAAGTCGATCTCGGGATAGTCGCTGTCCTTCCAGTACGCGACCGGGTTACGGCCAGACCATTGGTCCTTCACATCGATCCGGGCCACCTCGCTGACCAGGATCAGCCAACGCCCCTTCGTCTCCGTCGAGGGAACTACGTCCTTCACCTTACCGACGAGGAAGGCCGAGCCATGCTCCTCCGGACCTTCGGAATCCCGGGTCTTGGCGTTGCGGCACATAACGACATAATCGCACCGCGCCGCCCGCGTCCGGTCAAGCGCCCAGGACTGCGTACCGCCGACCTCCAAAATCGTCTCGACCGATTTATATGTCAGCACAGCTATAACATCACTCATGGAAACATCCTCTCTGATTAACTGACATATGAGATACTTTCTTGAATGTATCAATAGCATTTTAGAGATTTAACTGAAATGAGCGCCCAAGCTTCGCCATATCTCGTGAGGCCGCTCGCTCATTTTCCCCGAACGGTGACATGCAAACGGCTTGCATCTATCCGGAGCGACGAGGTCCGGAGGAAACATGGGTTCGATCATCGACGACGACTACAAGGTGCACATGGCTGGCGTGGTGCAGGAGGGCTTCGTCCTCGATCCACCCGGGTACGAGCGCCTGTCGATGTGGACGTACATGCTCATGCATCTGGTCAACGCCCGCACCAATTTCGAATGGGTGCGAGACCATCCCGTCGAACTGGACGACATGGAGAACGCCCTGCGCCAGCAGGCCTTTCTGATCGCCGGCGTCATGGCCTACTGCCGATGCTATGCGTCGTCCGGGGCCATGATCCCCACGTTGGACGCCAAGCAGGTCTATGCCGGATCGGCGGACGGCCAGGACGTTCACTCGCGACTTATCAAGCTTCGAAATACGGTGGCGGCGCACACCGACGCCTCCGATGTCGTCCGGCTGACCCTGGCCGTGAAGGAGGAGCCCGACCGCGTTGTCGTCCGTCACCTCTGGACGATGGCGGTCCCGATCGACGAGATCGCTGACTTTCTCGAAGCCGTCGAATGTACCGACCACTTCGTTACCGTTAGCCTGAACAAATACATCGGTCATCTCGAAAAGAGCACCGGCAAGAACATTGAACTGGACTGACGTTTTCCCGGTATCACCGCGGCTCCTGACGCGAAAACCACCCCCGCTTATCTGCGCTGATCCTTGGTCAGACTGATCGCCTGACGCCATCAACCCGTAAAGGGTCGGCTATGCGAGCATGCCGCCGCCTCGGCTGCGCCTGCGCGGTGATTGCAGCGCTCAGTCCGACACTTCGGGCGCCTGTCAGCGGGGGATGGTCCTCCGCTCAACAGGAGCCGGATCGATGTCCCTTAACGACGCGCACGCCTTCGCCTTCAGCCTCGCCACCACCCTGATGGCCGCCATCATCATCTTCCAGGCCGGTGACGGCACCCTCTCGGTAACACCCGCCAGCGAGTACGACGGCGACATGGCCGCGATCGTCCACGAGATCGATCCTTTCGCCCCATAACCGGGGCGAACCGGCGTCGCCGCGCGGAAGTCGCCGCGATTTCCGCTCCCGGCGCAGCCGATTTTCAGCTATAGTTCGAGCGCGCCGTGGTGGTGGTGGAGGCGCGACCGTCAGACTATTTCTCACGGAGGCCACCACCATGATCATCCTCGCAATACTTGCATCCCTCGCAGCCATCGGCCTGCTCTGCTGGCTGCTGTTCACGCTGGCCGTCTTCGCGCTTCCGGTATTCGTCGGCGCGACCGCTGGGGACTGGGCTCACGGCACCGGCGCCGGAATCCCTGGCGCCATCGTGGTCGGCGCTGTCGCGGCCGCCGTCACGCTCGCGGCCGGTCACCTCCTGATCACCTTCGTTAGGCCGATGTGGCTGAAGCTGATCGTGGCCATCGTCTTCGTCGCGCCGGCGGCGATTGCGGGATTCCACGCCACGCATGGCATCGTGAAGCACCTCATGCCTTCCGAAGGATGGCAGATCGCCATCTCCGTCATTGGCGCGATTGCAGTGGGCATAACCGCCTTCACACGGGTCGCAGGAATGGCGGCGGCCCCGGCTCCGTCCGGCCGGGACCTCGCGCGAGCCTGATCGTCGTCATCGCCATTGCGAGGTGGCCAGCGATGGGCGGCGACCGCCCATGCCGTTTCAAGCCGTTGCGATTGATGCATGGAGCGCGGATCTACGCGCGCCCGGAAAGCGGCCCTCGTTGGAGCGGTTGCCGTGGCAGGGCACCTCTTGGCTGCACCACCGAACATCCGGCGTGGCGATCTCCTAGTCGGCGGTCGCGGGTCAGGATGCAACGCCCTGCCCTGTGGGGAGGAAACGAAGCTGGTGAGTATTGCCCCGACGCCGGTTTGCTGGTGCGGGACGGCCGCCATTTTCTCCGTTCTCTGACCGTGCATCAACCGCTCCAAACGGCCTCTTCAATGGCCTGATCTGGCCGAAGGCCGGCTTCGCCTCGATCGCCTATGACGCAACAGCCGCGTCAAACTTTCTTCCCCTGCCGGCTGCGCCGCCATTCCTCGCGAGACAAGAAAGCCCTCCTTGGCTGTCAAGCCCCTGCGGGGTGCGCCGTCTATCGCCTCCGGCCTGCCGATCGCCATCGAGGCCGCAATGGTGCGGGCTCGCGAACGGAAAACGGAGACTTACAATGGCGACCATCGGCACCTTCAAGAAGACCGGCGCGAACGAGTTCACCGGCGAAATCGTTACCCTCAGCGTCCAGGCCAAGGGCGTGCGCATCGTCCCCGACCAGCGTGCCACCGGCGAGAACGCCCCCAGCCACCGGGTTCTGGTCGGCCGCGCGGAGATCGGCGCCGCCTGGTCCAAGCGCTCGAACGAAGGCCGCGACTATCTGGGCCTCAAGCTGGACGATCCGAGCTTCAACGCCCCCATCTACGCCAACCTCTTCGACGACGAGGACGAGAGCTTCTCGCTGATCTGGTCCCGCCCCAACGGGCGGCGCGGCGACTGAGGCTCGGGCGAGGCCCCGGCCGAACAGGCCGGGGCTTTCGGCACCGAGGCGACCGAATCAGTTCTCGCCGAAGATGCCTCGGCGAGGCCCCAGCAGCAGCTTTTCAATGGTCAGACGACCAAAGCACGACTATAATAGTCGTAGTTCTGGCGTGCGCGTAGGTCTGAGTGGGAGGTGATCATGCATGATCACCGCCCGACAATCGCGGGCCGCACGCGCGTTGCTGGGTTGGACGCAGGAGACGCTCGCTGACAAGGCCCGAGTATCACTGACCGCGCTCAAGCGCCTCGAATCCGCAAGCGGCCTCGAGGTGTACGAGAGCACGCGAGATGAGGTCAGACGTGCCTTCGAACGTGGCGGGATTGTTTTCCTCAACTCCGACCAAGGCGTGGGGTTGATGCTGGTCGATGCAAAGAGAGAAGCCTAACCTAGGAGCGCATGCCCACACCGCCCGGCCTTCACGCCACGGCGCTTCCGGGATGCGATGCATTCAAAACATCGTTAACAATCCCCTTCAAAATGGATACATCTGTTGTCGGGGGATGCTGTGACCATAGAAGATTTTCTGGACCAGCCGCCTGGCGGCGCAGCGCTCACGGCCTACGACCGTGCGCATCTGAAGCTGTATCTACGACTTCTCGATGCTGACGCTGAAGGCGCGGACTGGAAAGCGGTCGTCGAAGCGCTGTTCGGAATCTGTCCCGAAGCCGAACCAGAGCGCGCCGCGCGCGTCCACACCGCCCATCTCGGCCGCGCAAAATGGATGACGACAAGCGGCTACTGCGAGCTTCTTGGCCCTCGTCTACATTGAGGTGATGCAGAACCTGCATCACGTCGAGCCGACTTCGTTCTTCCCAGCACCGACTCAACTTGGAATCGTGACGACCACAAAACTCGCGTTGCGTAACAAGTTCGCGGAGGCGGTGGAGATGTCCGAGGAAGAGAGTTGGCGGTCCGAGGCCGCCTATGACTATATCGACCAACTCACGACGAGCGAGCTCGCCTGGGAATTCCTGCGACGCAACCCGGATTACCGGATTGCCTTTCAGACACTACTGTCCTCCGGGCGATTGAGCGATGAAACAGCGTCGTCGTTCGCCGAGCAATGGGGGTTGTATTTTCGCAGCCGACCCAGGCATCACAGCTCTCGCCCAGCCGATCTTCTGGACCCCGCAAACCGATCCAGCGGCGATCATCCTCCAAACCGGCACGGTGCCGTCCGACGGATCGCATCTCAGCGTTGACGATCTTCGGATTCACGCTGTCCTCCAACAGGAAGCCGCGCTGCTTCGGCTGGATATGCGGGGAGCGCGCTTCGACGTCACTCTTGCCGGTTCGATGGAGGACAGGGCGCTCGCCGCCGTCATCCCTCTCGACGAACTCACACCGGATCGCCTGACCGCGCTGGGACGGTTCTGGGCGGCCGCAACAGGTCGACCGGTGCCGGACGATCCGCGCATGACGCCGCAACGACACCAGCGGGCACGGCAGATGCTGCGCGCGATCGACGCGCGACACGCCGGCGCCATCTACCGCGTCGTCGCCGAGCATCTCTTCCCTCAGCACAAAATCGACGCAGCATCCTGGGTCGGCGACCCCATCCGGGAAATTACCATCCGTCTCGCTCGCGACGGCATGAAACTCGTTCGCGGCGGCTACCGCACATTGCTGCGCCGCCCGCGCCGGGATCGCTGATATCGCCCGAGTGTCGATTTTAGAGTCTTACTTCGACATCGTCCAAGCCGCCGTCTCCGCGCCACCGTGCTCGCAACCCGCCGCTCGTTCGCAGCGGCCTCCCGCGAGACCACGGAGGTTCGATCATGGCCGAAAAAGCCGCCAGTATACCGCCACGCTACCTGCGAACGCAGGAGGCGGCGCGCTTCCTCGGACTGTCCGAACGCACCCTCGAAAAGCACCGCACCTACGGCACGGGTCCGACCTACCGCAAGCTCGGCGGTCGCGTCGTCTATTCCGTCGATGACCTCCAGGCCTGGGCGGATCGCGGTCTCGTTACCTCGACCTCCGACCCGCGCGGCGGCACCGTGCTGCCGGCCAAACGCCAAACCGCCTCGCCCGCCACTGCCGGCGGCCGCTTTCCGCGCTGAGACGGCTGGCCATGTCGTCCCACCCCCACCATCGCGAGGAGCGCGCGCAGCTCGATCTGTTCCGGGCGCTGCCCGGCGATCTCGCACCCCGCGATGCGCAGGACCTCATGGCCTATCCGTTCTTCTCGCTCGCCAAGTCGAAACGCCTGGCGCCGATCGACTTCAAGGCGGGCTCGGTGAAGATCCGTGTCGAAGCCGTGCCCGAACACGGCATGGCCACGATCTGGGATGCGGACGTCCTCATCTGGGCCGCCTCCCAGATCGTTGAAGCGCGCGACGTCGGCTTGCGACCGTCGCGCCTGATGGCGACCACCCCCTATGAAATTCTGAACTTCATTGGTCGGGGCGTGTCGCTTCGCGACTACGACCGGCTGAAGGCTGCGCTCGACCGGCTGCAGTCGACCACGGTCGCGACCTCGATCCGCCAGCCGACCGAGCGGCGGATGCATCGCTTCTCCTGGATCAACGAATGGAAGGAGCGCGCCGATCACCGCGGCCGCCCGCTTGGCCTCGAGCTGATTCTCCCCGACTGGTTTTACGGTGCCGTCCTCGACGACGCGCTCGTGCTGACGATCGACCGCAAATACTTCGATCTCACCGGTGGTCTGGAGCGCTGGCTCTACCGGCTGGTGCGCAAGCACGGCGGCAAACAGGAGTTCGGCTGGAGCTTCGACTTCCCCCACCTCCATGCCAAGTCCGGCAGCCTCTCGCCGCTCAAACACTTCGCCTACGACCTGCGCGACATCGTCCGCCGCCAGCCGTTGCCGGGCTATCGCCTGACCATCGAGCAATGCGTCGGCGGTCCCGAAATCCTGTCCTTCGTACCCACCGATCCCGACGCGCTCGGCATCCCGCGCCGCCGTCGCCGCTCGACAACTCGCCCTGGGGATAAGCTGTGAATCATCTCGTGCTATCAGGGACCGGCACTATCGTGCCATCGAGGACCGGAGTCTCGTGCTATCGGGGACCGAAATCACCAATTTCTCGCTTTGAATCAGCACCTTGCGAGCCCCGTAACTTAACTAACCTAGATTCCTACGGAATCTTTCTAACGGAACCCGGATTTTCGCGCCGTGTGGACGAGTCCCCGATCGCCGGGAGACCGTCATGATCGTCGCGTTCCTCAACCAGAAGGGCGGCGTCGGAAAGACGACGCTCGCCCTGCACCTCGCCGGTGAATGGGCTCGGCATGGGCAGCGCGTCGCGCTGATCGACGCCGATCCGCAAGGATCCGCGCTCGACTGGTCGCAGCAGCGCAGCCGGGAGGGATTGGAGCGGCTGTTCGGTGTTGTCGGCCTGGCGCGCGACACGCTGCACCGCGAAGCGCCCGAGCTGGCGCGCGACGTCGATCATGTCGTCATCGACGGACCGCCGCGTGTCGCCGGTCTGATGCGCTCGGCGCTGCTCGCCGCCGATCTCGTGCTGATCCCGGTGCAGCCGTCCCCGCTCGACGGCTGGGCGTCGGCCGAGATGCTGTCGCTGCTTAACGAAGCGCGAATCTACCGCCCCGACCTCAAAGCGCGGTTTGTGCTGAACCGCTGTGCGGCTCGCACGATCCTCGCCCGCGAAACCGCCGAAACGCTTGCGGAGCACGATCCGCCGCCGCTGCGCACCACCATCGGTCAGCGCATCGCTTTCGCTGATGTCGTGCAGACCGGGCGGCTCGCGGCCGAGCAGGACGAGACATCGCCCGCCGCGCGGGAGATCGCCGCGCTCGCCGCCGAAGTGACGGAAATCGGGGCATGAGCGAGCGGTCCCCGAAACGCAGCTTCGCATCCCGCCCGGCCGATCCGGAAAGCTGGGTCAAAGCGCCAGACCGTCCATCCGCGTGTGCGGACGCCGCCGCCGACTTCACCGCTAGGCTGACGATCGACGTCACCGCCGACATGCGCGGGCGGATCAAGATCGCGGCCTTCCAGCGCGGCCAGACCGTCGCCGACATGCTGCGCGCCCTGTTCGCGCGCGAATTCCCCACCAACGAAGGAGAGCCTCGATGATCGGTGTCACCGACACGTCGCTGCGCAGCGGCTTGCCGCGCGCGCCTGCGGCCGATTCCCTGACGCATGTCGAGCTGACGTGGATCGAGAAGAAGATCGAGTTCTGGATCAGGTTCGGTCGCGAGACCGCCGAACAGATCCTCGACCGCCGCCGGCGCGTTGTATCCTTCGCGCCGGGCAGCGTCTTCGCCTTCGTTCGCTGGACGTCGAACGATTACGGCACCGCGCATTCGCGGCTCGACATCATTCGCGCCGTGAATGCCGGCGAGCGCTGTCAGACCCTACCGTTCGTGCGCCCCGGCGGCGACATCCTGTTGCGCGCGGACGGATGGCCGAAGGTCGAGCGCGTGCTCCAGCTCATCGATGCGATCGAGGCGCGTGGCATCGAAGTGATCGACGTTTCGCCCGATCACTGGCGCCACGTCCACAACCGTCTCGCCGTCGGAGAACCGCCTCGCACCTACTCCCAACAGCAGCATCGCGCCTTCCTCCTGCGCCGGAGGGTCGCGCCATGAGCCGCTTTGGATATGTCATGACGACCTACTTCGCGGTGATGCTGATGGGCATCCTGTCGATCGTGTCGTTCGCGCCGAAGCTGATCTGGAATGCCTCTACGAGCACGCCGATCGGCCTCTATGCGATCAGTTCCAGCGACGGACTGGAAGCGTCCGACCTCGTCGCCGTAGCAGCGCCGGAGCCGATCGCCACATTCCTGGCCGATGGAGGATATCTGCCGCGCGGCGTGCCGCTGCTGAAGCGGGTCGCCGGCCTTCCCGGACAAAGTGTGTGCCGTACCGGTCATACAATCACCGTCGATGGCCAAACCATCGGCAATGCGCTCGACCGCGATCGCCGGGGTCGCGAACTACCGGCCTGGCGGGGATGCCGCCTCGTCGCCGACGACGAACTTTTCCTGATGAACTGGCAGGTCCGCGACAGCCTCGACGGCCGTTACTTTGGCCCGGTTCCCGCCAGTTCCGTCATCGGCGTGGCCACCCCCCTCTACACCGACGAGGACGGCGATGGCCGCTTCGTCTGGCGCGCGCCGACGCGGTGACGGCACGCCCATGACCTTGTCCACCGCAATCTGAAGGAGACGACCCATGTCCTTGATCGGTCAATTCACGCGCGAAAATGATGGCTTCATCGGCCACTTGATGACGCTGTCATTGCACCAAGACATTATCATCGTTCCGGCCGAACCGTCAGATGCCGAGAACGCGCCCGACTTCCGCGTCCATGTTCTCGACAGCATGAACAACGAAACCGGCGCCGAGATCGGCGCGGGGTGGAAGCGCACCGGCGAGAAGGCCGGCGAGTATGTTTCGCTGCAGATCGACGATCCGACGTTCAGCCAGCCGATCCGTGCCAATCTCTTCCAGTCGGCCGACGACAAATCCGCCTGGGGCTTGCAGTGGAACCGACCGCCCAAGCGCGCCGAGCGGGACTGAGCGATGTCGGTCCCACGCCATAGAGCTGTCGTCGGGCGATCGAACACCGCCCGGCGCACAGCCTTCCTTTTCCTTTCCGGCCTTCTGCTTTCCGCGCCGCTTTGCGCCCACGCGAACGCGCAGGACGTACCGGCCGAACGCCCGTCTCGCGTCGATCCTGTAGCAGCCTTCGTAACCGAAGCGGCGCAGCGGTTCGGCGTTCCGGAGCGCTGGATTCGTGCGGTCATGCGGGTGGAAAGCGCCGGCGATGTCCGCGCGATCTCGTCGGCCGGCGCGATGGGATTGATGCAGGTCATGCCCGCGACCTGGGCTGATCTGCGCGTCCGTCATCGGCTCGGCTCGAACCCCTTTGATCCACGCGACAACATCCTGGCGGGCACTGCCTACCTGCGCGAGATGCATGATCGCTACGGCTCGCCCGGCTTTCTGGCGGCCTACAATGCCGGTCCCGGCCGCTACGAGGAATATCGCGCGACCGGCCGCCCATTGCCGGCGGAAACGCGCGCCTATGTCGCCGCTCTCGCACCGATCATCGGCCGCGGCGATCTCGCTGCCCCCGTAACGGTGGCGACCGCCGATCCGCTCGCCTGGACCCGTGCGCCGCTCTTCATCGTGCAGCTCGACGGCAACCCGGGTGCAGCTCGGCGACAGAACGACGGTACTCCGGCTGCACCATCCGCGCAGGAGTCGGCGCGCGATCCGGTACTGCCCGCACCGCGATCGGACGGCCTATTCGTGGCGCGAACCGATACTGCGGGGCCGCGATGAGGGGCTTCGCACTCCCTGCGGCATTGTCGGGCTCTGGCGTGGATTTGGCGTCAGAGGCGGGAGGAACGGGCAGCACAACCGAACGATGGCGAGATAAAAGCGCGCGATGTGCGGCTTGGTGCGGTCGCGTGTTTTCAGAGACTTATGGCGCTTTGGCGCGAGGTGCGCCTGATCGGCGCAGCCTGCGCATCCGCCATTTCGCCAGGGATTTCCGCGCGTTTGCACGATGTGCGGGGTCCCGGCGATGAGTGGCGAGGACGATTTCCGCATCCGGCCGGGCCGCATCCGATCCACTCGCGCACAACAGGCGCGGCCCTTTATCGCCCAGGCGCTGGCCGCCGCCCAGCGCGCTGGCGGCAGCGTCTCGCGCTCCGGCAAGATCAGCTCGGGCAACCGATCGCGGTTCGGCCGCGGCCAGCGCGCGACGGTGCAGGCCAATCGTCTGCTCACCAGTCGATCGCGCAATACCGTGATCAAGACGCGCGTCGTCCGTCATAGCGCTCGGGCCGCGCCGCTCTCCGCGCACCTCAGCTATCTCCGGCGCGAGGGTGTCACCCGGGATGGGGAGAAGGCCCGGCTGTTCGGGCCGGAGACCGAGGACGCCGATCCCCGGGCCTTTGCCGAGCGCACCCAGGACGACCGGCATCACTTCCGCTTCATCGTCTCGCCGGAGGACGCGGCGGAGATGTCCGATCTCAAGACCTATGCCCGCGACCTGATGGGCCAGATGGAGAAGGACCTGGCTACCCGCCTCGACTGGGTCGGCGTCGATCACTGGAACACCGACAATCCGCACGTCCATATCATCCTGCGCGGCCGCACCGATGACGGCCAGGACCTCGTCATCTCGCGCGACTACATCAAGGAAGGCATGCGCGCCCGCGCACAGGATCTCGTCACTCAGGAACTGGGGCCGCGCACCGATCACGAGATCCGCCGCAATCTCGAGCGCCAAATCGAGGCGGAGCGCTGGACCAATCTCGATCGCCAGCTTGCCCGCGACAGCTACCGTAACGGCGTCGTCGATCTCGCTCCGGACGCCGATCGCCAGCCCGACGAGTTTCACGCGATGAAGGTCGGCCGGCTGCGGAAGCTGGAGACGCTCGGCCTCGCGGATCAGGTCGGCCCCGGCCAATGGGTCGTGTCCGAGAATGCCGAGGCGACACTGCGCGAGCTGGGGGAGCGTGGTGACATCATCAAACGCATTCATCGCGGCCTGACCGAACGCGGCATCGAGCGCGGCGCGGCGAGCTATGTCCTCGCCGGCGAGAGCATGAACGATCCCGTCGTCGGCCGACTGGTCGATCGCGGTCTCGACGATGAGCTGAAGGGCACGGCCTATGCCGTGGTCGACGGCACGGACGGGCGAACCCATCACATCAAGCTGCCCGACCTCGACGCCGCCGGCGACAGCGCGCCGGGTTCGATCGTGGAGCTGCGCAAATTCGACGACGCGCAGGGACGCAGGCGGGTCGCGCTCGCCGTCCGCTCCGATCTCGACATCTCCGCCCAGGTCAACGCGACCGGCGCGACCTGGCTCGACCGGCAGGCGATCGCCCGCGATCCCGTCGCGCTCGGCGGTGGCGGCTTCGGCGCCGAGGTTCGCCAGGCGATCGACCGGCGGGCCGATCATCTCGTCAGGCAGGGCCTCGCCGAACGGCAAGCGCGCGGTGTCAGCTTCTCGCCGGGCCTGATCGACACGCTGCGGCAGCGCGAGGTGGAGGTCCTGGGCGAAAAGCTCGCGACCGAGACCGGGCGCCAGTTCTCCAAGGCCGCGACGGGCGAGTATGTGGCGGGCACCTATCGCCAGCGCTTCACGCTCGCTTCCGGCCGCTTCGCCATGATCGACGACGGCCTCGGCTTCCAGCTCGTGCCCTGGTCGCCCTCCCTCGAACGTCAGATCGGTCAGCACGTCTCCGGCGTGTCGCGCGGCGCCGGTGGCGTCGACTGGAGCTTCGGCCGCAATCGCGGCCTCGGCATGTAGCCCAATCAAGAAAGGAGTGCCTGCCATGTCGGCGACCAAGATCCTCTGGGGCCAGATTCTCACCGTCTTCCTGATCGTGCTCATGACGACCTGGGCGGCGACGCAGTGGACGGCCTATCGCCTCGGCTTCCAACCGCAGCTCGGACTCCCCTGGTTCGAACTGGCCGGCTGGCCGATCTACTATCCGCCCGCCTTCTTCTGGTGGTGGTACTTTTACGATGCCTATGCGCCGCCGATCTTCATCGAGGGCGCTTATATCGCGGCGTCTGGCGGCTTCATTTCCATCGCCGTCGCCATCGGCATGTCCGTTTGGCGGGCGCGTGAAGCCAAGAACGCCGAGACGTTCGGTTCCGCCCGATGGGCCGTCGCCCCCGAAGTGAGCGCAGCCGGCCTGCTGGGCCCGGATGGCGTCATCCTGGGGAAATTCGAGCGCGACTATCTCCGCCACGATGGTCCCGAGCATGTGCTGTGCTTTGCGCCCACGCGCTCAGGCAAGGGCGTCGGCCTGGTCGTGCCGTCGCTGCTGACCTGGCCGGGCTCCGCCATCGTCCACGATATCAAGGGAGAGAACTGGACGCTGACGGCGGGCTTCCGATCCCGGCACGGCCGCGTGCTGCTGTTCGATCCGACCAATGCGAAGTCAGCCGCCTACAATCCTCTGCTCGAGGTCCGCCGCGGCGAATGGGAGGTCCGCGACGTCCAGAATATCGCCGACATCCTGGTTGACCCGGAAGGCTCGCTCGAGAAGCGGAACCATTGGGAGAAGACCAGCCACGCATTGCTGGTCGGCGCGATCCTTCACGTCCTCTATGCCGAGGCCGACAAGACCCTGGCGGGCGTAGCCGCCTTCCTCTCCGACCCGAAGCGGCCGATCGATTCGACGCTCGCCGCCATGATGAAGACGGCGCACCTCGGCGAGGCCGGACCGCAACCGGTGATCGCTAGCGCCGCGCGCGAGCTGCTGAACAAATCCGACAACGAGCGTTCGGGCGTACTATCGACTGCGATGTCGTTCCTCGGGCTCTATCGCGATCCCGTCGTCGCCGAGGTCACACGCCGCTGCGACTGGCGCATCGTCGATATCGTCGGCGGCAAACATCCGACCACCCTCTACCTCGTCGTGCCGCCGTCGGACATCAACCGGACCAAGCCGCTGATCCGTCTGATCCTCAATCAGATCGGCCGCCGGCTCACGGAAGATCTGAAGGCGAAGGGCAATCGCCATCGGCTGCTGCTCATACTCGACGAATTCCCGGCGCTCGGCCGCCTCGACTTCTTCGAGAGCGCGCTCGCCTTCATGGCGGGCTACGGCCTCAAAGCCTTCCTCATCGCCCAGTCGCTGAACCAGATCGAGAAGGCCTATGGGCCGAACAACTCGATCCTCGATAATTGCCATGTGCGCGTCAGCTTCGCGACCAATGACGAGCGGACCGCCAAGCGTGTTTCGGACGCACTCGGCACCGCGACCGAGATGCGCGCGATGAAGAACTATGCCGGTCATCGCCTGTCGCCCTGGCTCGGCCACATGATGGTCTCGCGCTCGGAGACGGCCCGGCAGCTGATGACACCCGGCGAGATCATGCAGCTTCCGCCGTCCGACGAAATCGTCATGGTCGCCGGCACCCCGCCGATCCGCGCGAAGAAGGCGCGATATTATGAGGATGGCCGGTTTCAGGAGCGCATCCTGCCGCCGCCGAACTTGGTGAAGCCAGCGGCGACCCAAGTGGATGACTGGAGCATGCTGCCGCTACCATCAACGCCGGCCGTCTTGACGGCGATCGGCGGCGAGAGCGGATCGGAGGACGAGGACACGACCGACTCCGAGCGCCGGCACCAGCCGGAACTGAGCCGCTCAAAACCCGTCGAGCCTAAGCAACCCATCGAAAACGAGTTCGAGATCGATCCCCGTGACGACGCCGATGAGGACGCTGCACGTCTCTCGCGGATGAATCAGACCATGCGCCAGGTGGCACGCCAAGCGTCGCTCGATCCCGGCGACGGCATCGAGCTTTAGGAGGCACCATGGCAAAGCCTCCCAAAAAACAGCGGCTGTCCGTGTATCTCGAACCGGACGTCATGAAGGCGCTCGCCGCGCACGCCGCCAGGCGCGATCAATCCCTCTCGCTGATCGCGGAAGCCGGCATCGCCTCTTTCCTGTCGCCTGACGCCGCCGAACGGCAGGAGGCGGCGACGACGAAGCGGCTCGATCAGCTCGACCGGCGAATGGCGCGCATGGAGCGCGACCTCGGCATAGCCGTCGAAACGCTCGCCGTGTTCATCCGCTTCTGGCTGACCACGAACCCGCCGCTACCGGAGCCCGCCCAGGCAGCGGCGCGCGCCAAGGCCGGCGAGCGCTACGAGGCGTTCGTCACCGCGCTCGGCCGCCGACTCGCTCACGGGCCGAAGCTTCGGCAAGAGATTTCGGAGGACATCGCACCCGCGCACGACGCGGATTAATCACGGCTACGTCGACCGCAAGTATTCCGGCGTTCCGCCATTTCCCTGTCTTTGTACGCCACAGTACGACGACCACATTATGGTTGTTGTCAGGCCATGATTTCTGCCTCTTCTACTCATCCCCGATCCAGGGCCGCATGTCGCGGTCCCGCAAGCGAACGGGGACGACGTGGCGGCCACTCACCAGAAATCGGAGGCGATCCTTCGCGGCGCCCGCATGCTGCGCACGGCCCTCGGGCCGGCGATCGCCCGGTTTCTCGAAGACCCCACGATCGTCGAGGTGATGCTCAATCCCGATGGGCGGCTCTGGGTCGACAGGCTTTCCGAAGGGCTATCCGACACGGGTGAGCTGCTGTCGCCCTCGGACGGCGAGCGGATCATCCGGCTGGTCGCCCACCATGTTGGCGCCGAGGTTCATCCCGGCGCCCCGCGCGTCTCGGCCGAGCTGCCCGAAACGGGGGAGCGGTTCGAGGGGCTGTTGCCGCCGGTGGTATCCGCGCCGGCCTTCGCGATCCGCAAGCCCGCCGTCGCTGTGTTCACGCTCGACGATTATGTCGCCGCCGGGGTTATGGTTGCGGATCAGGCCGAGACGCTGCGCCAGGCCGTTGCCGATCGGTGCAACACCCTCGTCGCCGGCGGCACATCCACCGGCAAGACGACCCTCACCAACGCGCTGCTCGCCGAGGTCTCCAAGACCTCGGACCGCGTGGTCCTCATCGAGGACACGCGTGAACTGCAATGCGCCGCGCCCAATCTGGTCGCGATGCGGACGAAGGACGGCGTCGCCTCGCTCTCCGACCTCGTGCGCTCGTCGCTCCGCCTGCGCCCCGATCGCATCCCGATCGGCGAGGTGCGTGGGGCTGAAGCCCTCGACCTATTGAAGGCTTGGGGCACCGGACACCCCGGCGGGGTCGGCACCATCCACGCCGGCACCGCCATCGGCGCGCTGCGTCGCATGGAGCAGCTCATCCAGGAAGCCGTTGTCACCGTGCCGCGCGCGCTGATCGCCGAGACGATCGACTTGGTCGCCGTGCTGTCCGGTCGTGGCGCGTCGCGTCGCCTCGCCGAACTCGCCCGCATCGAGGGCCTCGGCCCCGACGGCGACTACCGCGTCACCCCCGCAAGCCAGCCCCTCACAGGAGACCCGTCATGATCCAGCATGCTTTGCGTATCCGCCGCCACATCGCCACGGCGGTGTCCGTCACCTTCGTCACGCTGGCGCTCGCGCCGGCTGCCCACGCATCCGGCTCGTCGATGCCGTGGGAGGCGCCGCTGCAGTCCATCCTCGAATCGATCGAGGGGCCGGTCGCCAAGATCATCGCGGTAATGATCATCATCATCACCGGCTTGACGCTGGCCTTCGGGGACACGTCGGGCGGCGCGCGTAAGCTGATCCAGATCGTCTTCGGCCTGTCGATCGCCTTCGCCGCGTCCAGCTTCTTCCTGTCGTTCTTCTCGTTCGGCGGCGGGGCGCTGGTCTGATGGCCGAGGGCGCGGACCATGGTGGCGAGCTGCCGGGCTTCTCGGTTCCGGTCCATCGGGCGCTGACCGAGCAGATCCTGCTCGGCGGCGCTCCCCGCTCGATCGCGATCCTCAACGGCACGCTCGCCGCCGCGCTCGGGCTTGGTCTCCGCCTCTGGCTAGTCGGCCTGGGCCTCTGGGTCATCGGTCACTTCGCAGCCGTCTGGGCCGCCAAGCGCGATCCGCAGTTCGTCGACGTCGTGCGAAAGCATCTGCGCATCCCCGGCCACCTGTCGGTTTGAGGAGCGACGCCGATGATGAACCTCGCTGAATATCGCAACCGCAACACCCGGCTTGCCGACTTCCTCCCCTGGGTCGCGCTGGTCGGCGAAGGCATCGTGCTCAACAAGGACGGCAGCCTGCAGCGCACCGCGCGCTTCCGCGGCCCCGACCTCGATAGCGCCGTGCCAGCCGAGCTGGTCGCCGTGGCCGGCCGACTTAACAACGCCTTTCGTCGCCTCGGCTCCGGCTGGGCGATCTTCGTCGAAGCGCAGCGCCACGGCGCCGCGACATATCCGGCGAGCATGTTCGCAGACAGCGCCTCGGCCCTGGTCGATGCCGAACGCAAGGCCGACTTCGAGGAAGCCGGAGCGCATTTCGAGTCCAGCTACTTCCTGACGTTCCTCTATTTGCCGCCGGCCGAAGACGTCGCGCGAGCCGAGACCTGGCTCTACGAGGGCCGTGATCACGCCGGCGTCGATGCGCACGAGATCCTGCACGGCTTCGCCGACCGCACCGATCGCATCCTCCAGCTCATCGACGCCTTCATGCCGGAATGCGAATGGCTGGATGACGGCGAGACGCTGACCTATCTGCATTCTACGGTCTCGACGAAGCGACACCGCGTCCGAGTGCCCGAGACGCCGATGTATCTCGACGCATTGCTAGCCGATCAGCCGCTGATCGGCGGGCTGGAGCCGCGCTTGGGCGAGGCGCATGTCCGCATCCTCACCATCGTCGGCTTTCCGACCGCGACCACGCCGGGCATCCTCGACGAGCTGAACCGCTTGGCCTTTCCCTATCGCTGGTCGACGCGCGCCGTGCTGCTCGACAAGACCGATGCCACCAAACTGCTGACCAAAATCCGGAGGCAATGGTTCGCCAAGCGCAAATCAATCGCCGCCATCTTGAAGGAGGTGATGACCAACGAGGCCTCCTCCCTCGTGGACACCGATGCGTCCAACAAAGCGGCCGATGCCGACATGGCGTTGCAGGAGCTGGGCGCGGACTACGCCGGCCAGGCTTACGTGACCGCGACGATCACCGTCTGGGACGATGATCCGCGCATCGCCGCCGAAAAGCTACGGATGGTCGAGAAAGTCATCCAGGGCCGCGACTTCACGTCGATGCCCGAGACCATCAACGCCGTGGACGCCTGGCTCGGCTCGCTGCCCGGCCATGTCTACGCCAACGTCCGCCAACCTCCGATCAACACACTGAATCTCGCCCACATGATCCCGCTTTCGGCGGTGTGGGCGGGACCGGAACGGGACGAGCATTTTGCAGCACCCCCACTGCTGTTCGGCAAGACCGAAGGCTCGACCCCGTTCCGGCTTTCCATCCATGTCGGGGACGTCGGCCATACTCTGATCGTTGGCCCGACCGGCGCCGGCAAGTCGGTGCTGCTGGCGTTGATGGCGCTGCAGTTTCGGCGCTATCCCCAAAGCCAAGTCTTCGCGTTCGACTTTGGCGGATCGATCCGCGCCGCCGCGCTCGCCATGCGAGGAGACTGGCACGATCTTGGCGGTGGCCTCACCGAGGGCTCAGACGACAGCGTGTCGCTTCAGCCGCTCGCACGGATCGACGACGTCGCCGAGCGCGCCTGGGCCTCGGACTGGCTGGTCGCGATCCTGGCGCGCGAGAGCGTGCCGGTCACGCCCGAGGTGAAGGAGCACCTTTGGTCGGCCCTGTCCTCGCTGGCCTCCGCACCAATCGCCGAGCGGACGTTGACGGGTCTGTCCGTCCTGCTTCAGTCGAACGACCTGAAGCAAGCGCTCAGGCCCTATTGCGTAGGCGGTCCCTATGGACGGCTGCTCGACGCCGAGGCCGAGCATCTGGGTGAGGCCAATGTTCAGGTCTTCGAGACCGAAGGGCTGATCGGCACCGGCGCGGCTGCCGCTGTGCTCGCTTATCTCTTCCACCGTATCGAGGACCGCCTCGACGGTCGCCCGACGCTGCTGATCGTGGATGAAGGCTGGCTCGCGCTGGACGACGAGGGCTTCGCCGGTCAGCTCCGCGAGTGGCTGAAGACGCTGCGAAAGAAGAACGCCAGCGTCATCTTCGCGACGCAGTCGCTGTCGGACATCGACGGCTCTGCGATCGCGCCCGCCATTATCGAGAGCTGCCAGACCCGCATCCTGCTCCCGAACGAGCGCGCCATCGAGCCGCAGATCACCGCCATCTATCGCCGTTTCGGTCTCAACGATCGCCAGATCGAGATCCTCGCGCGGGCGATGCCCAAGCGCGATTATTACTGCCAGTCCCGGCGCGGCAATCGGCTATTCGAGCTGGGCCTGTCGGACGTAGCACTGGCGCTCTGCGCCGCCTCATCGAAGCAGCATCAGGCGCTGATCGCCGAGGTTCACGCCCGCAGCGGCACGGATGGGTTCCTTGCCGAATGGCTCGCGGAGAACCGGCTCGCCTGGGCGGCAGACCTGATCGCTGACCTCACCAACGTCACCCCCCAAACCGATCCGGAGGCACGCCGATGACCCATTCCGTTCAATCCCGCTCGCTCGCGCTGCGTCTGACCGCCGCGCTGTTGGCCGCGCCGATCGCGCTCTCGCCGATCCTCAGCACACCCGCCGCCGCGCAATGGATCGTCTACGATCCGACCAATTATGCGCAGAATGTCCTGACAGCGGCGCGCACCCTGCAGCAGGTCAATCAGCAGATCACCCAGCTTCAGAACGAAGCGACGATGCTGATCAACCAGGCCCGCAACCTCACCAGCCTGCCATACTCCTCTCTACAGCAGCTTCAGCAGTCGGTTCAGCGCACCCAACAGCTTCTGCAACAGGCGCAGGGCATCGCCTACGACGTCCAGCGCATCGACCAGGCTTTTACGTCTACCTACGGCAACGCGTCGATGTCCGCCTCCGACCAGGCGCTTGTGGCGGGCGCGCGCGAGCGCTGGCAGAACACCGTCGGCGGTCTGCAGGATGCCATGCGCGTCCAGGCGGGCGTCGTCGGAAATATCGACACCAACCGCACCGAAATGTCCTCATTGATCGGCCGCAGCCAAGGGGCGACGGGCGCGCTGCAGGCGACTCAGGCCGGCAACCAGCTTCTCGCGCTGCAGGCGCAGCAGCTCGCCGACCTGACCGCCGTCGTCGCGGCGAATGGCCGGGCGCAAGCGCTCTCCGAAGCCGAGCGTGCCGCAGCCGCCGAACAGGGCCGAGAGCAGCGTCGCCGCTTCCTGACGCCGGGCACGGGCTATCAGCCCGGCAACGCCCGCATGTTCCCGAACGGCAACTGAGGGCACGACCATGGACGGGAATCTGCTCGCCCGGCTCGGCGCCGTCGTCTTCGTCGCGGTCGCGATCACCGCGACCGCGATCGAGATGAACCGGAAAGAGGAAACGCCAGAGCCGTGGGCGTCCGGCCGGACCATCCAGACGCAGGCCGATCCGCTCCGTAATGAGCTGATCCGCTGCCAGGGACTCGGCGAAGCCGGTCCCCGCGATGCCGCCTGCCTGCGGGCCTGGGCCGAGAACCGCAACCGCTTCCTCGCTCCCGGCGCCCGACCGGCCGAACGTCTACCGGAGCCACCCCCGGCGCCACGCGACAACCCCGCGTCCCCGATAGATCGCACCGATCGACCGGCTCTGGGGCCAACCGCGCCGATCGCTCAGCCACACCTCGACGAGGCTCGATAGCATCATGGGCGGCACAGGCGTCATCGACCATTTCCTTGAGGTCTTCACCCGCTACATCGACAGCGGGTTCGGCCTGCTCAGCGGCGAAGTCGCCTTCATCGCCACCACTTTGATCGTCATCGACGTGACGCTCGCGGCGCTGTTCTGGTCCTGGGGCGCCGACGACGACATTCTGGCGCGTCTGGTCAAGAAAACCCTGTTCGTAGGGGTGTTCGCTTACATCATCGGCAACTGGAACAACCTGGCGCGTATCGTCTTCGAGAGCTTCGCCGGCCTCGGCTTGAAAGCCAGCGGCACCAGCTTCACCACGGCCGATCTCCTGCGCCCCGGCAAAGTGGCGCAGACCGGACTCGACGCCGGGCGGCCGCTCTTGGAGTCGATCTCCGGGCTGATGGGCTATTGGTCGTTCTTCGAGAACTTCATCCAGATCGCCTGCATGTTCCTGGCCTGGGCGCTGGTGCTTCTCGCCTTCTTCATCCTCGCCATCCAGCTCTTCGTCACCCTGATCGAATTCAAGCTGACCACGCTCGCCGGCTTCGTGCTGATCCCATTCGGCCTGTTCGGCAAATCGGCCTTCATGGCTGAGCGTGTGCTCGGCAACGTCATCTCCTCCGGCATCAAGGTCCTGGTGCTCGCCGTTATCATCGGCATCGGCTCGACGCTCTTTTCAGAGTTCACCGCCGGCTTCGGCGGCGCAACGCCAACCATCGACGAGGCGATGGCGATCGTGCTCGCCGCGCTGTCGCTCCTCGGCCTCGGCATCTTCGGCCCCGGCATCGCCAGCGGCATCGTCTCCGGCGGCCCCCAACTCAGCGCCGGCGCTGCGGTCGGAACGGGTATGGCGGCAGGCGGCATGGTTGCCGCCGGCGTCGGCGCAGTCGGCGCTGTCGCCTCTGGCGGCGCTGCCCTTGCCGGTGGCACGGCGGCCGCAGCGCGCGGTGGAGCCGCCGTCGCTGGCGGCGCCTCCACCGCCTATAGCCTTGGCTCCGCCGGGCAATCTGGCGCTGCGGGCGTTGCATCCGGCCTCGGCGGCGTCGCCCGGGCCGGCGGCAGCGCAGCGGTCTCGCCGCTGCGGCGTGCCGCCTCACACGCCGCCGAGAGCATGCGCTCGAGCTTCAATGCCGGCGAGAAGGCCGCGTTCGAAGCCACCGGAGGCTCCTCGACAATGGGATCGGTCGGTGGCGACGCAGCCGGCGACGGCGGTGGCTCAGCCTCGTCGACAGCTGCAGGCGGGCCGCCCGCATGGGCGCAACGCATGCGCCGCTCCCAACGCATGACCCACGCCGTCCAGGCGACTGCCCACGCCGTGCGCTCCGGCGACGCCCATAGCGGCGGTTCCTCCGTCAATCTCTCCGAAAGCGACCGCTGATGTTCAAACGACCCTCTACTCACTATGGCAAAGCCCCCGAACCCGAGACGCCCTATCAGCGCGCCGCGCAGGTCTGGGACGAGCGCATCGGCGCCTCGCGCGTCCAAGCGAAGAACTGGCGGACGATGGCGTTCGGCTCGCTGACCCTCTCCGCCGGCTTCGCCGCCGCTCTGGTTTGGCAATCCGCGCGTGGCACGATTGTGCCCTGGGTCGTCCAAGTCGACCGTCTGGGTCAGGCGCAAGCCGTAGCGCCCGCCGTTGCTGATTATCGTGCGACCGATCCGCAGATCGCGTTTCACTTGGCGCGCTTCATCGAGCAGGTCCGCTCGATCCCCGCCGACGCCATCATCGTCCGGCAAAACTGGCTGCGCGCCTACGACTTCACGACGGATCGCGGCGCCATGGCGCTCAACGACTATGCACGCTCCAATGACCCGTTCACGAAGGTTGGACACCAGCAGGTCGCCGTCGACGTCTCCAGCGTCATTCGAGCATCGCCCGACAGCTTCCGCGTCGCCTGGGTCGAGCGCCGTTATGAGAACGGCCAGCTTGCCGAGACCACCCGCTGGACCGCGATCCTGACGATCGTCGTCCAGATTCCACGCAACGCCGACCGGCTCAGGGCGAACCCGCTCGGCATCTACGTCAACGCCATCAACTGGTCACGGGAGCTTGGTCAATGAAGCCGTCTTTCCGTAAAGCCGGAAACCCGGCTTCACATACATCCGTAGTCTCGGCTTTCCGCAGAGCCGCATTCCCCATGGTCCTGCTGGCGACAACCGCGCTGGCCGGCTGCGCCACCAGCACTCCGCCGCCGGAAATTTCCTACGACGCCGCTGCTCCGGCCGTGCAGACCGTCGATCCGCCGGCGCCGGTCACCGTGGTCGAAATCCCGCGACCGCTCCCGTTGCCCGGCCAGATGCAGCGCGTCGAGCCGTCCCGAGCGACGCCGGAGCCGACCGATCCGACGGCGCGCGTCAACCAGGCCAATGCCGCCGCGCGCATCCAGCCGGTGCGCAACGGCTTCATCAACGCCATGCAGGTCTATCCCTATACGGGCGGCGCGCTTTATCAGGTCTATACCGCAGTCGGGCAGATCACCGACATCGCGTTGCAGCCGGGCGAGCAGCTCGTCGGCTCCGGACCGGTCGCGGCCGGCGACACGGTGCGCTGGATCATCGGCGACACGCAGAGCGGCACCGGGCCAACCTTGCAGGTCCACATCCTGGTGAAGCCGACCCGGCCGGACCTGATGACCAATCTCGTCATCAACACCAACCTGCGCACCTACCATATGGAGCTGCGCTCGACCGAGCGGACCTACATGGCCTCCGTCTCGTGGCAGTATCCGCAGGATCAGCTCATCGCGCTTCGCCGCCAGAACAGCCAAGCCGAGGCCGCACAACCGGTCGCATCCGGCGTCGACCTAGCCAACGTCAACTTCCGCTACGCAATCGACGGTGACCGCGCACCATGGCGTCCGCTGCGCGCCTTCGACGATGGCCGCCAGGTCTTCATCGAATTCCCGCGCGGGATCGGTCAGGGCGAGATGCCGCCCCTCTTCGTGGTCGGTCCCGAGGGCAACACCTCGGAGCTCGTGAACTACCGCGTGCGCGGCCATCATATGATCGTCGATCGGCTCTTTGCCGCCGCCGAACTGCGCTTCGGCTCCGGCGATCACCAGAAGCGCGTCCGCATCGTGCGTACCGATGGGAGGCCGGCGTCGTGAGCGAGAGCGAGTCCCGGAAAGAGGAAGGGCCGGATGAGGAGGCCCAGCCGCTGACCGGCGAGGCCGCCGGGCCGGTGCCGATGCGGCTGCGCGCGGAGGCGCCGCGCGTTACGCGGCTGTCGCGAAAGGTGCTGGCGGGTCTCGGCCTGGTCGCCAGCGTCGGGATCGGCGGTGCGCTCATCTATGCGCTTCAGACCCGCGATGCCGGTCGGCCCAATGAGGAACTCTACTCGACCGAGAACCGCACGACGGCAGACGGGATCGCCGGTCTGCCGCGTGATTATAGTGGCGTGCCCCAGCTCGGCCCGCCGCTTCCCGGCGACCTCGGTCGCCCGATCCTCGGAGCGCAGAATCGTGGCCAGCCCGTGCCGACACCCGGCATGGCCACCCCGAACCCCGGTCTCAGCCCGGAAGAGCAGCGCCGCATTCAGGAACTGGAGGCATCACGCACGGCCCGGCTGTTCGCGAGCACTGAAACCCGGACGTCCGCTGCGACGCCGTCCCAGGCGACGCCCGGCGCTCAAGCGATACCGGATCTCACCAGCCTTGGCCTGGCTCCGCCACCCGCGACGCCGACGGCGCAAGATCGGCAGAACGCCTTCCTAAATGCCGCTGCCGATCGGCGCACCGTCGCGCCCGATCGCATCGTCGGGCCGGCGTCGCCGAATATCCTTCAGGCAGGGGCGGTGATTTCCGCCGCGCTGATCACCGGGATCCGATCGGATTTGCCAGGACAGATCACGGCGCAGGTTACCGAAAATATCTATGACAGTCCGACCGGTCGTATCTTGCTCGTACCGCAGGGCACGCGCGTCATCGGGCAGTACGACAACAATGTGCAGTTCGGGCAGAGTCGCGTGCTTCTGGTTTGGAACCGGCTGATCCTGCCGAATGGCCGGTCCATTGTACTCGAGCGTCAGCCTGGCGCCGACGCTGAAGGATTTGCCGGCCTTCAGGATGGCGTCGACTATCACTGGTGGGATCTGGCCAAGGCCGCCGGTCTCTCAACGCTGCTCAGCGTCGGCGCCGAGCTTGCGACCAACGACGATGACCGCCTGATCAGCGCGATCCGCAACGGCGGACAGGATACGATCAATGATGCCGGGCAGCAGATCGTCCGTCGCCAGCTCAACATCGCGCCGACGCTGACGATCAGGCCGGGCTTCCCGGTGCGTGTGATCGTGACGCGGGATTTGGTTCTCGAACCCTATGGAGGATGAGGTGACGAAGCTGAAGCTCGGCGCAATTGCCGATGACAAGCCAATCAAGGTGACGGTCGAATTGCCCGCGCCACTACATCGAGATCTGGTTGCCTATGCGGAGGTGCTGGCGCGGGAAACGGGGCAACCGGTAGCCGATCCCGCGAAGCTCATTGCGCCGATGGTCCAGCGGTTCATCGCCACCGACCGCGCCTTTGCGAAGGCGCGCCGCCAATCCTTGTGACTTGGCTTAAAACGTCAGAACCCGAACATTGATCCGTTGCTTATCTCAGCCCTTCGCCTTCACGCGTCGCCCAAGACTCATGTCTATCAAGAATTTGAGCGCTGGATTCTGATTCGCCTCGGACCAGACGGCGCTGAATGAGAACCTGTCCTCGCGGTCGGCGATTGGTACGAAACGAACACCAGGATAAGTCATGTCACCAACCGAGTTCGTGGCAACGGCAATTCCAAAACCTTGCGCGACCATACTCAGCAGATTTTCGCAACCGACGTGCTGAACGGAGATTTTCGGGCGGATTTCGGAGCCTGATAGTTGCCGCACCAGATAGTCTTCTATCTCGGGACCTCTTGCATCTGCCATCACGAGGAAGGTCTCTTGGCGCACATCATTCCAAGTGAACCGAGGCAAGGAAGCAACCGCGTGGGAAGCAGGAACCGCTAAATAGATTGCCTCCTCCCATAGCCCTTCAGATCGGCAGCCCAGTAGCTGTGGACCTGCAAGCATAAAGGCAACGTCGAGTCGCCCGTTGAGCAGCGCGCCTGCGATTAATTGGGAGGTTCCCTCCTCGAAAGTCACTTCGATAGCAGGAAAGCGACTACGATAAGCTGCAAATATTGCGGCTAAAAAGCTGTTTGCAAGGCAGGCCGTCAATCCGACCCGAAGCACTCCTACCGAGCCGCGTTTTGCCCGAGTGACTGTATCTACAGCTTGGTGAAGGTGCTTTGCGCCGATCGCCGCTTCGTCAAGGAAGCGTTCGCCAGCCAAGGTTACGCGGGCGCCCGACCTATGCCGATCAAACAAGGCGATACCAATACGCCGTTCCAGTATTTGGATACGCCGGCTAACTGTCGACTGAGACACCGAGAGTATTTCCGCAGCGCGCCGAAAACTACCGTGCTCAGCTGCAAGAATTGCGTAGCGCAAATAGCGCAAGTCAAACGCGATGTCCGGCACCATCAAACCTTTCTGGAGAATCCTGCATTGGCGGCCGCCCTTGTCGTTGAAGGCAAGTTCGATCGGGACATCGTTATGCCGGATGCGGCACCGGCATCAGTTGCCTCGCGTCGCTATGATGCTTCGGCTGCCTTCGCCGCCATCGTCGCGTGGGCCCACCGGACGAGCTCATCCAAAGAAGACTTCGTGGCACCGAGCAGGCTTGCTTCGATATCTTCAATGGGCTTGTCCGCACCCATGGGGGAGGTCGACATAAAGTCGGCGCCGCCAATGTGGACGGAGGCCGCTGTCGAGACCATTCGCAGCGCGATCGCGATGAGGCGTAGATGCTCGACCGCGCGCGCTGCTCCGGTGCCGCCGTAACCGATGGCAGTGAACGGCTTCCCTCCCCACTCCTGATACGCTTGATCGAGCGCGTTCTTCAGCACACCGGTGATCGAGTGATTATATTCGGCCACCACGAAGATGAAACCGTCATACCGGGCAAGCGCCTCCTGCCAGCGCAATGCCGCGGGGTTCTCGCTGGGCGCCGAGATAAGCGGGCCCTTCTCATCAAAAAACGGTAGCGGATGATCGAGCAGGTCGAGAAGCTCGGCCTCGATGTCGTCACGGGCCTGTGCCTGCTTCAGCATCCAGCCAGCGGCCTTGTCGGCATACCGACCGGGCCGGGTAGAGCCAATCACAATGGCGATGCGGGGTTTCTTGGTCATGATTACCTCATGCTTTCATTTCGGATGCAGCCTGTCGCTGCCTGGAGGAGCGGTCTCGCGTGGTGTGGGGTTCGGCGGCCTAGGAGTTTTGTCCGGCATCTTTTTCCGAGGCCCGCGCCAGCGCTTGTGTGTCGACATACTCCCGGATGTTGGTCAGTTTGCCGTTTCGAACGGTGATGGCGAAGATCCAGTCGTCCTTCCAAGCTTTGTTGGTGGCTTTGATCTTCCCTTCGGCGAAGCCGACCACCAGAACCCGATCCCCCTGTGCTACATATTCGTGGAACTCCATGGTCGAGGTCTCCACCTCTTCCGAAGCCGTCTGAAGCAGATCGGCCAGTCCATTATGCCCGCGGTGCGTGCCCGCCAGCGGCCAGTTCTCGCCGGGAATGATCCACTCGATATCGTCGGCAACCAGTGCGAGCAGGGCCTGTCTGTCGCTGCCGCCCATTGCCGCAAAAAAGTCCTTCACGGTCTGGACGTTCTCTTCAATGCTCATCGGAATATCTCCATGTACTTTTACAGCTGATCGGATGGCGCTGGTAAATCATTCAGTGCCGACACCGAGCTGTTGAAGCATGACGGAATCTATCTTGTAGCAATGGAAGGCTGTGACCTTGCCATTCTCAAGGTAGAAAACATCGCAGCAGGGGACGTCTATTGTCTTGCCCGTGGGAGCCAGAGCGCCAGAGGGCAGCGCCAGTTCGCCCGTATGGGTTCCTTGAATCGTGAGCTCGACAACGACGACGTTCTCCGCGACGCAAGTGGTCAACACCTCTCGGTGGACGTCAGGAAACGCGCTTACGAACCCGGCAATCGATTTACCGATGGCTTCGCCGCGAAACTCTGTGCCTGATGGCATGTCGCGCATGTATCCATTCTCGGAGAACATGGAGACAAATTTCGCGGGATCTGTTCCGTGCCCCTCTGCAGCGGCATAGAGTTCCTGAACGATTTGCTCGTTATTCGGCATATTCAATACCTTCCGCGGTTCGTTTTTCGGGCGAAATGCTTGGGGCGGATCGTGGCCCTGCGACAACGCCGCAGGGCCAGTGAGATCAGCCGATGTCGACCTTCATGGCGATGTCCCAAGAGCCGGCGCCGTTCTTGGCCAGGCCGATCATCATCAGGCCGAGCGCCTCGAGCGTCTGAGCCATCTGCAGGCCGCCCACATCGAGCGGACGCAGTCCGAGACTTTCGAGGAAGGTGGAGACGCGTGCTTTCGCCTCCGCATCGTCCGCTGCGATGAACGCGTCGACGTTTCCGCCCTTGGCAAGGATGTGCCCAAAGATCGTGTTGAAGGCCTTCACGATTTGCGCGTCGGCGGGAAGGCCCTTGGCGGTCTCCTGCGCACCGGAACTTCCGGCTGGCGTGACGAGGCCCGAGAGATCGGCGTTCACCGGGTTGGCGACGTCGATGATCACCTTTCCCCCGAGTGCCTTCCCGAAGTCGGCGACCGCCGACGCGGCCCCGCTGTACGGGACCGCGAGGATAACGATGTCGCCCGTCGGCGCGGCGCCGTAGGTCCCGGTGGTCGCCCCGCCCGGGAGTTGGTCGGCGAGCGCCTGTGACTTGGTGGGATCGCGGCTAATAACTTCGACGATGTGTCCGGCCTTGGCGGTCCGGGTCGCGATGGCCGTGGCCATGCTCCCCGCGCCGATGATGCTGATAGTGCTCATGTTCAGTCTCCTGTTGAATGACAGTTGTTCAGTTGGTCTCTGGACGGGGCTCCCCGTCCGTCGGTCGGACAGGTCACGCGATCACGTTATTGGGCGCCGGGAAGTAGTGACCGTTGTCGAGGTCCTGCAGCAGACCTGGATGGGTGGGTTCCCAGCCCAGCGTCTCGCGGGTGATGGCGTTGGACGCTGGCAAATCCAGCGTGACCAGGTTGGCGAGAAAGCCGAAGAAGCCCGGCAGCATCAGAACGTCCACGGGAATGGGCACGGCGGGCACGCCCATATGCCGGCCAATGGCCTCGGCGATCTCACGGAACGGGATGCTGTCGCCCTCGACCCCGTGCCAGGTTTTGCCGGCCGGACTCTTCTCCAGCGCCAGGCGGAACAGGGTTGCGAGGTCACGCGCATGAACGGCGGGCCAGACGTTTGCGCCGTCTCCAGGGTAACCGATGACGCCCTTCTCCTTGGCGAGCCCAATCAGCACTTGGAGGAAGCCGGCGTCGGTCGTGCTGTGCGCGATCGGAGGGATCCGAATGATCGAAGACCGTACGCCCCGCTCCGCCAAGCCGATCACGGCGAGTTCGACGTCGTTGCGAACCCGCAGGGTGCCCTTGTGTGCGTCGCCGCCGGGCAGGGCGGGGTCTTCCTCTGTGGCCGGCCGGCCCAGCTTTTCCCACCCGGGCGAGCCGATGCTGGCGGACACTACCAGCGGCTTTCCAGTTCCGGCCAGCGCCTCGCCGTAGGCCAGCATGATCTGCAGTTCGGCCGCGGCCACCGCGTCGAGCCCGCCGGTGGGGAGCAGATCCTGCCGATGCGCGACGTGAATCACGCCATCGGCTTCCGAAGCCGCCGCCTTGAGCGCTTCGAGGTCGGTGATATCGCCGCGACGCACCTTGGCGCCCAGGGCGAAGACCGCGTCAGCTGACGCGTCTGAACGGGCCAAGCCGGTGACTTCGTGGCCTGCGGCGATGAGTTCGGGGATAATGTAGGAACCGATGTGGCCGGTCCCGCCTGTGACGAATACGTGCATGTTACTGCTCCTTGTGATGATGTGATGCGAGAAGTGCTGCTGCAGCTCGGCTCAGCGGAGAAGGCTGACGCCGATTGCGAAATTGGTGTGCTTGACGGAGTGGGTCATGAGGCCGAGCGACAGCAGGCACATGTGCTCCAGCGTCCGCGCCATGAGCAGCGGGCCGGTGTCCAGGGGACGCAGCCCAAGACTCTCAACGAACGCAGCGACGCGTGCCTTTGCCCGCGCGTCGTCCCCGGCGAGGAACACGTCCAACGGGCGGCCCTCGACCGGACCGGCGGCCAGAACGTGAGAGAAGTGCGTGTTGAACGCCTTGACGACGTGCGCATCCGCAGAGGTCGCCTTCGCGATCTCCTGCGCGCCGAAACTGTTCTCGGGAGTGACAAAGCTCGTCAGGTCGGGGGCGACGGGATTGGTAATATCGATGAGAAGCTTAGCTGCCAGCGCTTCACCGTACTGCCTCACTACGTCGAGAACGGCGGAGTATGGAACCGCCAGTAGGACGATGTCCCCGGCTGGAGCGGCAAGGAACGTCCCCGTGGTCGCCCCCGCTCCGAATTGCTCGGCCAACGCCTGAGCCTTGGCGGGATCGCGAGCTATCACCTCGACGGTGTGTCCCGCCTTGGCGGCAAGGCCGCCGATCGCAGCGGCCATGCCGCCCGATCCGATGATGCTGATTGTGCTCATGTTCGTCTTCCTTGGGATCCCATGATCTCTCGTTTCGCGTTGCGGGCAGCGTCACTGTTGCCATTTGCCCGTGAGCGCTTATTTACTGGATCAGTGATCCGATTTATAAACGGTTCAGTGATCCACATATATGGATCGCTGATCCACTTACAAGGCAGTCAATGCGAGCCGACGCAAAAAAGAATTACAGCCACCTCCTTGCGGTCGCTCGTGAGGTCGTGACGGAGCATGGTCCCGAGGCGTCGATGCGAGATATTGCTCGCCGTGCCGAGGTCGGGCTGGCCACGCTTCTGCGTCATTTCCCGACGCGAGAGGCATTGTTCGAAGCACTACTGCGTACAAGCCTGGACGCACTGACGCGGAGGTCCGGCGAACTCGAAACATCGACTTCACCGGACGAAGCGCTCTTGTCGTGGTTTCGTGAATGGGTGGCGTTCGCGCTAGGCCATAAGGGCGCTGTCGCGATGATGGCGGCCGCTCACACGAACCCAGACTCCGCCCTTTATGCTGCTTGCGCAGCGGTCCACTCAGCGAGCGCGCGACTATTGGTTCGTGCTCAGGCCGAAGGTACAGCGCGCACCGACATGAATGGGGACGACCTGTTCGGTCTGATGGCGGCGCTCGGGTGGCTTATCGACTTGCCGCCATTCGCGCCGCGGGCCGATCACCTCTTTCAGATTCTCGCGAGCGCCATCCTGACAAAGTCGGCCTAGCAAGGATGCCGGTATCTTACCTTAGCTGAGCCGCTGCCCGGGTGTGACAGAGTTATCTCGACGTCTTCGATGGGCTTGTTTGCAGCCATAGGGGAGGTCGACATAACGTCGGCGCAGGACCTGTCAGGGCTTCACGAACCGATAGGCGAAGCGATCGGTCTCGCCCTGGATCGAGGGATCGAAGACCTTGATTGAGTGCGAATCGTCATTGTTGGCGAGGATGGCGCTCTCCGCTTCCAGTACAAACCCGGCCGCCTCCACCTCCTCGCGAACGGAGTCAGGGTCGATCCGATGCAGCGACTGGGTATCGCTTATGCCCGCCCCGGCGGCAGCGGCGTGATCAACGATGACGTAGGAGCCACCGGGTTTCAGCTGCTCGTAGACGGCTCGATTGAAGTTGGCTGCCGTCGCACCTTTCTTCTGGATTAGGGCGGTGTGGAGATCGTGGTAGAACAGGTGCAGCCACAGGACGTCCGCTGGCTGCGTAACCTCCGGCATTGCCACGAGATCTGCCGTGACGGCTTCGACGTTCTCTCGGCCCGGCTCTTTTGCAAACGTCTGCATACGGCCCACCGGATCGTTCTTAAAATCGGCGACTTCTGCGGGAACGAAGCTGTAAACCCGTCCTTGGGGTCCCACGACGTCGGAGAACAGGCGCGTCCAATCGCCGTCGCCTGGGTAAACGTCGATCACGGTCGAGCCCGCATCGATTCGTGAGAACCGAATTAACTCGGATAGCTTGGATTGGTCGTACATCGGGATCTCCTTTACGGTTGGGTTTTCGACGAGCGCGCGGCGAGCGAGGGGGCGATCCACGGTTGATCCACCGTCTACCCCCGGCCCGATGGCCGCAGATGGTCAGCGCTATGCCGATCCGGATGCGTCCATCTGCGCGGCCCGGGCCAGTGCCTGCGTGTCGACATACTCCCGGATGCTCGTGAGCTGGCCATCCCGGACCGTGATCGCGAAGACCCAGTCGTCCTGGAACGTCTTGTTCGTAGCTTTGATCCTTCCCCTGGCGAAGCCGACGACAAGGACCCGGTCCCCCTGCGCTACGAACTCACGGGGTTCCGTAGACGTCTCTATCGACTTGGATGCCGTCTCAAGCAGGTCCGCCAGCCCGGCGTGTCCGTGGCGGGTTCCGGCCAGCGGCCAATCCTCGCCCGGAATGATCCACTCGATGTCCTCGGCAGCCAGTGCCAGCAGAGCTTCCTTGTCGCCGCGGCCGATTGCCGCGAAGAAGTCTTTTACAGTCTGGACGTTTTTCTCAGTGCTCATGACATTTTCTCCATTACTGACGGATCGCGCTCATCAGTCGAACTTGACCAGATCCTTGAAGATCAGTTTGCCCCAAGTATTTTCGTGCGCCTGCACAAGCAGTCCACCTTCCGAAAGCCCGCCAAGTTTGATCGGCGCGAAGCCGAGATTTTCCGCAAGCGCACCAATCTCGTCTGCGGCCCCTTCGTCATCGCTCGCCAGGAACACGACTCGTCTTCCACCATGTACGGCCGGATCCTGGTCCAGGACGGCAGCGACCAGATGATTGAAGCCTTTGACCAGCCTGCCGCCAGCGAAGGCCGCCGCGACGACCTTGGCCGAAGGCCGTCCGCCGAGATCCTCAGCGGACACGCCGTAGGCGTTGGTCACGTCGACGATGATTTTGCCCTGCCAGCTCGTCAGCGCCGTCGCGACATCCGGGTGCGCGTCGAAACGAACTGCCAAAAAGATGACGTCCGCCTTGACTGCGTCCGACAGCTTCTTGGGAATGACCGTAGGCCCGATCGCGGCCGCATCGGCCGCAAAGCTTTCCGGGCCGCGGGTGGTTGCCACGGACACTTCGATGCCCTTGCGGGCAAACGCCTTGGCCAGTGCCTTGCCGACATTGCCGAAGCCGATAATTGAATAGCTCATAAGTAGCTCCTCTTGCTAAGCGGTCTTCCGCTCATTTTGCCGAACCAGCCGGGCGCTCCAAATGGTCGAATGGAGCGCGCGGCCGGACATAGCGGATCAGATTTGGGCCAAGCCGCCGTCGACGGCGAGCTCGCTGCCGGTCATGAAGCTGCTGTCATCCGAAGCAAGGAAGGCAGCCGCCGCTCCGAGCTCCGCCGGTTCGCCCATGCGCTGGAACCCAGTCATCGAGCCGTAGGCCTTCAGGCCCTCCTCGCCGAGTGCTTCGGCCGCAAGTTCGGTCGCGATCGCGCCGGGCGACAGGATGTTTACCCGGATACCGGTACTTTTCAGGTCCTCCACCCAGGTGCGCGCAAGATTGCGAACCGCCGCCTTGCTCGCGCTGTAGGCCGTAAATCCCGGAGCGCCCGTGGTGCCGGCGCTCGATCCGGTCAGGATGATCGAACCGCCTTCGCCCATCAGCGGCAGCGCCTTCTGGACCGTGAAGATCGTACCCTTCACGTTGACGTCGAAAGTTTCATCGATGTGCTGGGCTGTGATCTCGCCGAGCTTAAGCTGGCTTCCCACCCCGGCGTTGGCGAAGACGATGTCAAGGGTTCCGCGCTCGGCCTTCACCGCCGCGTAGAGCTTGTCGAGGTCGGCCTCATCGGAGATCGAGCCCTGTACCGCACGGGCATTCGGCCCGAGTTCGGCCACGGCGGCGTCAAGCGCATCCTGCCGGCGGCCGAAGATGAAGACGAAAGCGCCCTCCTCTATGAAGCGCTTTGCAGCGGCGAGGCCGATGCCGGTGGCGCCGCCGGTGATCACGGCGGTCTTTCCATTCAGTCTGGTCATATAGTTTATCCTTCGTTCGCCATCTCGGGTCTTTGGCTGTACGGGGAAGTCCTCCGAGAACCCCAAGATGGCTTCCCCGAAGCCGGAACATCAGTGCGGAAGTACGCACATCCATGGTGCGAAAACGATCCAGATAGCCGATTGTTCGCCTCGAACATCGCGCAGACTCTCACTCGGTATGTTAGAATGAGTGTCGGAAGCCGCATCGCGCGGCGCGGGAATGCACCATGATCGACTGGGACGACGTTCGCTACTTTCTTGCCGCCGCGCGAGGAGGCTCAGTGCGGGCGGCGGCCAAACGTCTCGGAGTGAATCACGCGACCGTGCTACGACGCATCGCCCAGCTCGAGGACCGCCTCGGGGCGCAGATGTTCGAAAAGCTGCCTTCAGGCTACCGCCTGACGGCTGCGGGTGAGGAGGTCCTCGAGTTCGCGGACCAGATGGAAGCATCGTCGCACCAGTTGGAAACACGCGTCTTCGGGCGCGATCAGAGCGTGGGCGGGCTTCTGCGGGTCACGCTGCCGCCGCCCCTCGTAGCACACCTGCTCATGCCCGACTTTGCCGAGTTCGTGCGTCTGCATCCGGGCATCGAGATGGAAATCCTGTCGTCCGGCGAGCTGGCAAACCTGACCAACCGAGAGGCCGACGTGGCGATCCGCGTCGTCTACGACCGCGAAACCCTGCCACTCAATCTTCACGGCCTAAAGGGACCCGATCTGTTCGGCGGTTTCTACATGTCCGGCGATCGACTCGCCGAGTGGCGGGCGGGCGGGCCGGATCCCAGGTGGATCGCTATAAGCGGCCATGGAGTGCCGGACTGGACCCGCGAGGGCGAGCTTCGCACAACTGGGGCTCCGTTCACGACCATGGATTTCGAAGCGCAGATCGCGGCCGTACGGCAAGGTATCGGCATCACGGCGCTCCCGTGTTTCGTCGGAGATGCCGATCCCCTATTGGAGAGGGTGCCAGAGACCGACCTACACCTGTATGGACCGGTTTGGCTTCTCACTCAGGGGGAGACACGCAAGACGAAGCGCGTGCGGCTCTTCACCGAGTTCGTATCCCGCAGACTCGCCGCTTACGCTCCGCTTCTCGCGGGGCTGTCCATATCGCGCGACTGACGCCCGGAAGGGCAACCATCGACGCTTGGCGTTTCGGCCAGTTGCTTGTTTGAGGAAGTAACGGGGTCAATGCGGGAACGTCGGTTAAGCTCCTAGACTACGCTTGCCCTCGGAGGCATCCGTCCGATTTGCACGCCATAGCCCGATAGTACCGCACACGCTCACGCGGGGGCTTCAAAGCAGAAGATCTATCGCCTTCTATCTCCGCAAGAGCAAATGAAGTGGAGATACGGAATGAGCGCCGCCCCGCATGCCCGCCGAACAATTCGCAGGCAACAGCTACGAGAGATCGTGCCGCTTGCCGACAGCACGATCTACGACATGGAGCAGCGAGGAGAATTCCCGCAGCGCTTCTATCTCACCTCGCGCTGCGTCGTCTGGGACTTGTCAGAGGTGGAAGCCTGGCTCGATGCTCGTCGCCATGCCTCTCGCGCAAATGCCATCAAACGTGCTCCAAGCCCTGACGTGAGGCTGCGCCGTTCGCGGCCCGTCAAACACTAGGCTCCAACTCAAGCAACTCCATCGTGGTCGGGAGCAGCGTCGGACGATACTTCTGACCCAAAACCCAGGCGTCCAACATATTCGACCACTCCTGCATCATATGGCGGCGTTGATGCTCGTACTCCGCCTTGTTGTAAACCCCACGCGAGGACCTTCCGTCCTCATGCGCCAAGCACTTCTCGATCCAATCACTATTGAAGCCCAGCTCATTCAGCAGGGTAGAACCTGTGCGTCGTAGGTCATGGACAGTGAACGGTTCGAGCGGCAGCCCCTCTTTTTTCGCTCTGACGACGACCGCTGTCGTTATCCGATTGAATGTCGCCCGCGACATCGGTGCGTCAGCGTCGTACCGCGAAGGAAGGACATAGCGCGAATTACCCGCGCAAGTTTTCAGCGCGATGAAGATGTCGACAGCCTGCTGTGACAGGTAGACGTTGTGTGCCTTCGACCGCTTCATTCGCTCCTTTGGGATCGACCAGACGGCGTTCTCGAAATCGACCTCATCCCACGTCGCGTCCTGCAGCTCGCTTTTCCTGACCATCGTCAGAAGGAAGAGCTTCATTCCCAGCCGTATAGTCGGCAGGGTCGGTACATGCTCGAGCTGACCGAGCATGACGCGGATTTCAGCGGGTGACAGCGAACGATCCTTCGGTACGAAGGTAGCGATAGACGCGGGCCCAACTTCATCCGCCGGGTTGGCGACCTTCTCGCCATGCAAGATCGCGAACGCAAAGATCAGCTTCACGATATCCCGCACATGAACAGCCGTAGCTGGAGCACCGCGATCCTTCACTTTTCCGCACATCATGCGGAGATCGTCAGGCGTGATCTCCGTCAGAAGCCTATTTCGAAACGTTGGCAGGATGTCGCGCTCGTAGATCGAGCGCCGCATGGCACGCGTGCTGTCGGCCATGCGCGACTCCTGGAACCACTTCTCGCCGAACTCGCCGAACCTCTTCGCCTCCTTCAGTCGTCGTTTGTCGTGCTGCTTCTCTTGAGCGGGAGACCGTCCTTCGGAAATGGCCCGCTTCGCATCGATCAGCTTCTCGCGAGCCCTGGCAAGCGAGAGGCCATCTGGGCCGTATCGGCCGAGCGTCAGCGTCTCGCGACGTCCGTTGAGGCGGTAGTCGTACCGGAACACGATCGCCCCCGACGGCTGCACCACGACGTACATACCGTCACGATCGCTCACCTTGTACAATTTCTTCTGTGATCTCAGCGCCTTAATTGCAGTGTCAGTAAGCATGAGTGCCTCCAAAACCGTCTTGAAAACCGGGGAGAGGCGCCGATTATACCGTCAGGCAAAAGCAGGCGATGCTGGAAGCATAATTCTCGTTGTGAATCAGCCTGTTAATACCAAAAATAATACCGTCATCAGCTCTCTCAGCCGTGACGGTATAGAGAAATTCCCGATCGAACAAGTTGACCCATACCGTCTGCTATACCGTCAAATCGGAGCACTGCCCCTCGATAGACGGTGATAGATGATGGAAACATTATTATGATATTTCAATGCGTTATAGCGTATCGGAGCGTACAAGCGGATACTGCCGGAGGGGTAAAAATCATTCCCACTCGATGGTGCCGGGCGGCTTCGAGGTGACGTCGTAGACGACGCGGTTGATGCCGCGGACCTCGTTGATGATGCGGGTCGCGGTGTTGCCGAGGAATTCCATGTCGTAGGGGTAGAAGTCGGCGGTCATGCCGTCGACCGAGGTGACGGCGCGCAGGGCGCAGACGAACTCGTAGGTGCGCCCGTCGCCCATCACGCCGACGGTCTGCACCGGCAAGAGCACGGCAAAAGCCTGCCAGATGGCGTCGTAGAGGCCGGCCTTGCGGATCTCGTCGAGATAGACGGCGTCGGCCTGGCGCAGGATGGCGAGCTTTTCACGCGTCACGCCGCCGGGGCAGCGGATGGCGAGGCCCGGGCCCGGGAAAGGCTGGCGGCCGACGAAATGCTCGGGCAGGCCGAGTTCGCGGCCGAGCACGCGGACCTCGTCCTTGAACAGTTCGCGCAAGGGTTCGACGAGCTGCATGTTCATGCGCTCGGGCAGGCCGCCGACGTTGTGGTGCGACTTGATCGTCACCGAGGGGCCGCCGGAGAAGGAAACCGATTCGATGACGTCGGGATAGAGCGTGCCCTGGGCCAGGAAATCGGCGCCGCCGAGCTTCTTGGCCTCGGCCTCGAAGGTCTCGATGAACAGGCGGCCGATGGTCTTGCGCTTGACCTCGGGGTCGACCTCGCCTTCCAGCGCGTCGATGAAGAGGTCCTGCGCCTCCACGTGGACGAGCGGGATGTTGTAGTGGTCCCGGAACATGGTGACGACTTCCTCGGCCTCGTTCTGCCGGAGCAGGCCGTGGTCGACGAAGATGCAGGTCAGCTGCTCACCGATCGCCTCATGGATGAGGACGGCCGCGACGGAGGAATCGACGCCGCCGGAGAGGCCGCAGATCACCCGGCCGGAGCCGACCTTGGCGCGGATTTCCTCGATCGCCTTGGCGCGGAAGGCGGCCATGGTCCAGTCGCCGCCGAGACCGGCGACCTTGTGGACGAAATTGTGGATCAGCCGGGCACCGTCCGTGGTGTGGACGACTTCCGGGTGGAACATCAGGCCGTAGAAGTTGCGGGCGATGTCGCCGAAGACCGCATAGGGCGCGCCTGGGGATTTGGCGAAGATCTCGAAGCCGGGCGGCATGTCCATGACGCGGTCGCCATGGCTCATCCAGACCTGGTGGCGGGTGCCTTCCGACCAGATGCCGGCAAACAGCGGGCAGTCCTTCTGGATCTCGACGAAGGCGCGTCCGAATTCGCGGTGGGTAGAGCTTTCCGCGCGACCGCCGAGCTGCACGCACATGGTCATCTGGCCGTAGCAGATGCCGAGCACCGGGATGCCGGCATCGAACACCGCCTGCGGGGCGCGGGGCGAGTCGATGTCCCCGGTCGAGGCCGGCGAGCCCGAAAGGATCACCGCCTTCGGCTTCAGCCGATGGAAGGCGGCCTCGGCGAGCTGGAAGGGCACGATCTCGGAATAGACGCCGGCTTCGCGCACACGACGCGCGATCAGCTGCGTCACCTGGGAGCCAAAATCGATGATGAGGACAGTATCGGGATGTTCGGTCATTGCGAGGCTTTAAGCAAGCTGCGCTTGGATGGCAAGATGCCGGACGCGCGGGCGTTTGCGTAATCGTGGGAAAGGCGTCCAGTGGCCCCTCCGGCAGCGCCGGAATGGCCTGCGGCGAGCGATGACGCTGCGACAGATCGGGCCGTCGCCTCGGTTGCTTCCGTCAGATCAGGCCGGCCTCCATGGCGACGGCCAGCCGGTCGACGGCGTCGGCGAGATTCTCGTCCACGACATGCAGGAGGCTCGTCCAGTCGTCGTAGTGGTGGAGGTCCGCCGCGCCGTCGGAAATGCCGCGCAGACCGATCAAAGGCAGGTCGAAACGCTGGCAGGCGCGCAGGATGGCGAAGGTCTCCATGTCGACCATGTCGGCGTCGATAAGGTCGTAGGCCGCGCCGGAGACGATGTCGGCGCCGCTCGACAGGCGCACGGCGGGGAGGCTCGGGATCGGCGTCGGCAGCGGCGTGTGGACGGGGTGGTCGAGATAGGGCGTGACACCCTTGGTAAAGCCGAGGGGCGAGGCGTCGATGTCGCGCCAGGAGACCGAGGCGGCCTGGTAGACGCTGCCCTGCTCCAGCGTGCGCGAGCCGGCCGAGCCGAGCGAGACGACGAGATCGGGCGGATGGCCGGCATGGCTCAGCGCCTGCAGCGCGATGCCGGTGGCGACGCCCGCCTCGATTGGCCCGACGCCGGTCATCAGCGGCCGGATGCGGCGGCGCAGATGCGGCCCGTATTCCGGCAGCGCGGCGATGACGAAGAGCACGCGCCGGCCGGCGATGAGGTTGGTCGACAGGTCGGCCCGGGCCGGATCGAAATCGGTCATCGTTGTCTCTTTGGCAAAACGGTCAGGGCCGGCACGGTAGCCCCTCGCGCCGGCCGGAAGCCGGCGGAATGCCTCAGTTCAACCACCATATCGCGCCGTTGAGAAGCCCGGCGAAGCCGACCCAGGCGGCATAGGGCAGGAACAGCAGCGCCGCCGGGCGTTCGGTGCGCCAGGTGACGGCGATGAAGGCGAGGATCGCTAAGAGCATGCCGATGAGGACGAGCAGCGCCGCGAAGGCCAGGTGCCAGCCGAAGAACAGGGGCGACCAGCAGAGGTTGAAGGCCATCTGCACCGCCCAGATGCGCAGGGGCGTCTTCAGGCCGGCGCGCCAGACGCGCCAACCAGCGAACCCGATGCAGACGTAGAGGATCGTCCAGGCCGGCGCGAACAGCCAGTTCGGCGGCTGGAACCAGGGCTGGTTCAACCCGGCATACCAGGCGCCGGGCGGGTTCGAGATGCCCATGAAGAAGCCCCCGCCGAGCGAAACGGCGAGGAACAGGGCAAGGACCGCGAAGTTTTTCACTGGCGGACGAGCTTGGCGAAGAAGAAGCCGTCGGTGCCGGTGAGACGCGGCGTCAGCGTCAGCGCCGTTCCCCAGCCGACGGTCTCGGCCCGGTAGGATTTTGGCGCGTCCGGCATGGCTTCGGCCCAGGCGGCCGGGCTGTCGCCGGCGGAGAAGTCGCGGTGGCGCTGGAGAAAAGCCTCGATGCGGTCGGCGTTCTCAGCCCGCAGCAGCGAACAGGTGATGTAGGCGAGCGTGCCGCCCGGCTTGACGAAGCGGGCCGCCGCGTCGAGCGCCGTGTCCTGCTCGGCGGCACGCTTGTCGACCGCCGAGGCCGACAGCCGCCATTTGGCGTCGGGGCGGCGGCGCCAGGTGCCTGTGCCGGTGCAGGGCGCGTCGACGACGACGCGGTCCATCGCGGCGTCGAGCTCGAAGAGATCTTCGCGCGGACCGTGCACGGTGATGTTTGATGCTTCCGCGCGCTTCACCCGCTCGTAGATCGGCGCCAGGCGCTGCTTGTCGGCGTCGTAGGCATGCACCATGCCCTGCCCTTCCATGCCGGCGGCGAGTGCCAGCGACTTGCCACCGGCACCGGCGCAGAAATCGAGCACCTGTTCGCCGGGCCTGGCGCCGACGAGGGCGGCGGCGATCTGCGAGCCCTCGTCCTGGATCTCGAACCAGCCCTTCTGGAAGGCGCCCTCGGCCTGGACATTGGGGTGACGACCACCGCCGACGATCGGCGCGATGCGCAGGCCCTGCGGCGCCAGCGCCGCCGGAACCGCGTTGAACGGCGACAGGGCCTCGATCACCTGATCGCGGGTGGACAGCTGCGAATTGACGCGCATGTCGAGCGGCGGGCGAGCGGACATGGCTTCGGCCTCGGCGATCCAGTCCTCGCCCAGCGAGGTCTCGAAGGCCTTCGCCAGCCAGTCCGGCAGGTCGGCGCGTACGGCGGCGGGGGCCTGCGTGATGTCGCTGGCGGCAAAGCGCTGCAGGTCGGCAGCCGACGGCATTTCGGGGGCGAAGCGATCACCCTCGAGCGCGGCCAGCATCGCCTCGGCATCGAGGTTTTCGCTGTCCATCAGCGCGGCGAAGACGAGCGCGCGCGGGCTGTCATTGCCCATGCGCCAGCCATAGGAGCGGCGGCGGCGCAGGACGTCGTAGACGATGTTGCCGATGGCGGCGCGGTCGCCGGAGCCGGCGAAGCGGTGCGCGAGGCCCCAGTCCTTCAAGGCGTCGGCCACGGGACGGCGGCGCGTGGCGGTGTCGGTCAGAATTTCAATCGCTGCAGCGATGCGTCCACCGAGCCTCATGCGAGCACACTCGCGGCGAAGGTCGGCGTCGTCAGATCAAAGGTCAAAGGAATCACGTTTCGTAAGGGTTCAGAAGCTTCGCACCGGTCGGCTCGAAGTGACGGGTGTTGCGCGTGACGACGGTGAGGTCGTGCTCCAGCGCGGTCGCGGCGATGAGGAGATCCATGTCACGACGCTTCAGTAGCACAAAGAGCCGCCCCCAACGCAAAGCGATCTCGGTCGTGATAAAAAAGGTCCTGTCACGGAAATCCTCCCGCAGATTGTCTGCCCAGCGATCGAGGCGTGCGGAGAAAAGTGGATCGGACAGACGCTTCTTTTCGATCCCGGCCGCGATCTCGCCGAGCGTGATGACACTCACGTGAAACAAAGCCGGATCGGTCACATCCAGCCAAGCGCGGACCCTCGGATCCGGCCGCAGCTTTGCCGTCTCGGAGACGACCATCGTATCGAGCAGCAGCATCGTTTACTCGTCGAAATCGATCTCGCGAATATCCATTAATAGCGGTTCGGTCTTGTCGAACAGGTCCTGGCAGTCATCCGGCAGTTTCGGAAACTCCAGAATGTGTTCGACGAGCGTCTTCGGTCGTTTCGACAGGCGATCGTAGTCGGCAGCGGAGACGACGACCACCGCGCCGTCGCCCGGCATGGTCACGCGCTGCGGATCGCCGGCCTTGGCGGCCTCGGCGATCGCCACGAATTCGGTCTCTGCGTCCTTCAGCGTCCAGTTCGATCCCATCGGGCGGTCTCCGTCGTCGGCGCCTCGATCATACGTCCAGACACCCAGGCCGACAATCGCTCCCCCAACGACGAAGGCCGGGATCGCTCCCGGCCTTCGTTTACTCTGTCGCTATCGCCTGCCGCGGTTACTCGGCCGCCTGCTGCGGCGTCTGCGGCGTCACCGAGATTGCCGGCTCGCGGCCGTCCATGGTCTGGCGGGCCATGCGCACGCCGGCACCATAGGCCGGGTCGACCTTGTCGAAATGCGCCAGCTGGCGTTCGGCGATCTCCTGCGGAATGCCGGACATGGCGGCCGCGATGTTGGCGAACAGCCGCGCCTTCTGGCCGTCGTCGAACAGGTTGAACAGCGCCGTCACCTGGCTGTAGTCGTCATTGCCGATGCGGTGGCTGTAGCGGTCCGCATCGCCGTGGATGCGCAGCGGCGGCTCCTTGGCGGAGGGCTGCTCGACCGGGCCGTTCATCGAATTCGGCTCGTAATAGGCATCGGGATTGCCGGTCTTGATGCCGCCATAGACGTTCATCTGGCCATCGCGGTGATAGTGGTGCACCTCGTTCTTCGGCCGGTTGACCGGGATCGACTCGTAATGCGTGCCGAGGCGGTGACGGTGGGCGTCAGCATAGGAGAAAATGCGCGCCTGCAGCATCTTGTCCGGGGAGAAGCCGATACCGGGCACGATGTTCGACGGCGAGAAGGCGGCGTTCTCGATCTCGGCAAAATAGTTGTCGGCGTTGCGGTTCAGCTCCATCACGCCGACGTCGATCGGCGGATAGTCCGAATGCGGCCAGACCTTGGTGAGATCGAACGGGTTGTAGCTGGTCTTTTCCGCGTCCATCTCGGGCATGATCTGGACCTGCACCTTCCAGCGCGGGAATTCGCCCTTCTCGATGCCACCGAACAGCGCTTCCTGATAGCTCTCGCGCGTCTTGCCGATGATCTGGTCGGCTTCCTCGTTGGTGTAGTGCTTGTGGCCCTGCATGGTCTTGAAGTGGAACTTCACCCAGTAGCGCTCGCCGGCATCGTTCCAGAACGAGAAGGTGTGGCTGCCGTAGCCGTTCATGTTCATCGGTGTCTGCGGCAGGCCGCGATCCGACATCAGAATCGTCACCTGGTGCAGGCTCTCGGGGGAGAGCGACCAGAAGTCCCACATCGCGGTCGGCGAGCGCATGTTGGTCTTCGGGTGGCGCTTCTGGGTGTGGATGAAGTCGGGAAACTTGTAGGCGTCGCGGACGAAGAACACCGGCGTGTTGTTGCCGACGAGATCCCAGTTGCCTTCCTCGGTGTAGAACTTCAGCGCGAAGCCGCGCACGTCGCGCTCGGCGTCGGCCGCACCCATCTCGCCGGCGACGGTCGAGAAGCGGGCGAGCATCGGGGTCTCGGTGCCGGGCTGGAAGACTTTGGCCTTGGTGTATTTCGAGATGTCGCCGGTGATCTTCAGCGTGCCGTGCGCACCCCAGCCCTTGGCATGGACGACCCGCTCGGGAATGCGCTCGCGGTTCTGGTGGGCCAGCTTTTCGATCAGCTGGTAGTCCTGAATGAGAAGCGGGCCACGCTCGCCGGCGGTCCAGGAGTTCTGGTTGTCGGGAACCGGCGCTCCGGCTGTCGTCGTCAGAATCTTGTCGCTCATGGGGTCACCTCGCTCTGGAATGTTTCCAAGCTAAATGGGCCAATCGAGGGATAATCGCAAATCGTATTTGCTTGGTCATCCGATCAGTTTATGTGATGGCGATGCTCACCATCCGACAGCTCCGCTATTTCGAGGCCCTGGCCGACACGCTGCATTTCGGGCGGGCCGCGCGCCAGTTGAACATCAGCCAGCCGGCGCTGTCGGCGCAGATCGCGGCGATGGAGGAAGGGTTCGGCGGCCCGCTGTTCGAGCGCCGGCCGTCCGGGGTGACGCTCACCGCCGACGGCGAGATGCTGCGCGGCCGGGTGCGCCGGCTGCTGACCGATTTTCGCGACATCGAGGGGCTCGGCACGGCGCATGGCGAGGTGCTCGGCGGGCGGCTGCGGCTGGGGCTGATCGCCACCGTCGCCCCCTATCTGCTGCCGCCGCTGCTGCCGCGGCTGGCGCGCGATCATCCGCGGCTCGATTGCGAGATCCGCGAAAGCGTCACCGCCTCGCTGGTGCGCGACGTCCTGCAGGGCGATCTCGACGGCGTGGTCCTCGCTCTGCCGCTGGAGGAGCCCGGGCTGGAGTCGATCGACCTGTTCGAGGATCGCTTTCACCTGGCCGTCCCCGCCGTCGGCAGCGAGCGCTTCGAGGGCACCGTCTCGATCGGGACGCTGGCGACCGAGCGTCTGATCCTTTTGGAAGAAGGCCACTGCCTGCGCGATCAGGCGCTGAAGATCTGTGAGCTGGTCGAGGCGAGCCAGCTCGCCAGCCTCGGCGCGACGAGCCTGACGACCATCCTGCGCATGGTGGCGGGCGGGCTCGGCGCCACGCTCATTCCCGACATGGCGGTGGAGGCGGAAAGCCGCGGCGGCGGCATCCGCATCCTGCCCTTCGAAGAACCGGCACCGGCGCGCACGCTCGCTCTCGCCTTCCGCCCGACGACGGCGCGCCGGCGCGATTTTGAGGCGCTCGCGTTGATCATCCGCGACTGCATGGCCGCGGCAGCGCCGCGGGCGGACTGAGCCCAGGGAGAGGACGACGCCGCCGACGGGCGTCGTCGGCAACCCTCATGCGCCGGGGGAGAGGACCGCACCGATATTGGCGACATGGACAGCAAGGATGATCCACAGCACTGCGACGGCGGCGACACCGACCGCGAAGGCCGGCATGCGCAGCGCGATCGTGTTCGGTCCGAGGTGGATCGCCGCGTGGACGAGCCGTGAGACCGCAAAGATCCAGGCGACGACGACGGCGAGCCAGGAGGCGCCATTGGTGATGTAGAGCGCCAGGCAGACCACGTAGAACAGCACCGGCAGTTCGAACTGGTTCGCCAGGTTGCGAACCGCCGCCGCGCTCGTCGCCGGCTCGCCCGCCGGGATCCGGAAGGCGTCCCGCCGGGCCTCGCCGGCTTTGACCGCCGCGCCCCGGCGCGTCACGACGAAGACGTAGACCAAGAGGGTCAGAAAACCCTGCACGATCATCGGCCAGAAGATGGCGATATTGCCGTTCATCCGTCAGCGCTCCCTGAAGCAAGATCCCGAAAGGCGGATGGCCGCCCTTCGGAAAGGATCATGCGAAACAAGGACTGTAGATGGCGTGGCGGCGGCGCAAAGCCAGCCTGCCTTACAGGCCGGAACCCGGATAGTTCGGGCTTTCCCGGGTGATGGTGACGTCATGCGCGTGGCTTTCGCGCAGGCCGGCATTGGAGATCCGCACGAATTCCGCCTTGTTGCGGAAATCCTCGAGATTGGCGGCGCCGACATAGCCCATGGCGGCGCGCAGGCCGCCGGCGAGCTGATGCAGCACGGCCGAGACCTGGCCCTTGTAGGGCACCTGGCCCTCGATGCCTTCCGGCACCAGCTTCAGCGTGTCGCGCACCTCGGCCTGGAAGTAGCGGTCGGCCGAGCCGCGCGCCATGGCGCCGACCGAGCCCATGCCGCGGTAGGATTTGAACGAGCGGCCCTGGTAGAGATAGACCTCGCCGGGGCTCTCGTCGGTGCCGGCGAGCAGCGAGCCGATCATCGCCGCCGATGCCCCCGCGGCGAGCGCCTTGGCGAGATCGCCGGAATACTTGATGCCGCCATCGGCGATCACCGGGATGCCTGCTTTGTCGGCCTCCTCGCAGGCGCCCATGATGGCCGAGAGCTGCGGCACGCCGACGCCGGCGACGATGCGCGTGGTGCAGATCGAGCCCGGGCCGATGCCGACCTTGATGCCGTCGGCGCCCGCGTCGATCAGCGCCTTGGTTCCCGAGGGCGTCGCGACGTTGCCGGCGATCACCTGCACGTCGTTCGACATCCGCTTCACCCGCGCCACGGCATCCAGCACGCGCTGCGAATGGCCGTGCGCGGTGTCGACGACGATGAGGTCGATGCCCGCATCGATCAGCCGCTCGGCCCGCTCGAAACCGTCGTCGCCGACGCTGGTCGCCGCCGCCGCCAGAAGCCGCCCCTGCGCGTCCTTGGAGGCGTTGGGGTTGAGCTGCGTCTTCTCCATGTCCTTGACGGTGATGAGGCCGATGCAGCGGTTGGAATCGTCGACGACGACGAGCTTTTCGATGCGGTGATGGTGCAGGAGACGCTTGGCCTCGGCCTGATCGACGCTCTCGCGCACGGTGATCAGGTTGTTCTTGGTCATCAGCTCGTGGACGGGCTGGCTGTCGTCGGTGGCGAAGCGCACGTCGCGGTTGGTCAGGATGCCGACGAGGAGGCCGCGCACCGGTCCGTCATTGGCGACGACGGGGATGCCGGAAATGCGGTGCTGGTTCATCAGCGCACGGGCGTCGCCCAGCGTCGCATTGGGATGAATGGTGACGGGATTGACCACCATGCCGCTCTCGAACTTCTTCACCTGGCGCACGGCTTCCGCCTGCTCCTCGGGCGTCAAGTTGCGGTGGATGACGCCGATGCCGCCGGCCTGCGCCATGGCGATGGCGAGCCGTGCCTCGGTGACCGTGTCCATCGCCGCCGAGATGATGGGGAGGTTCAGGGAGAGCGTCTTGGTGATGCGGGTGCGCACGTCCGCCTGTCCCGGCATGACCTCGGAGTGCCCCGGCTGGAGCAGCACGTCGTCGAAGGTGAGAGCCGTTGCGCCAGTGGCGGTCTCGATGATGCGAGCCATGTGCCAGTCCCCAAAATAAAGAAACCGCCGGGTCCGGTCAGGACCGCCCGCGGTGAAGGATTGGCAAGGGCTGCTAGCACGGCGGCGCGCCGGAGGGAAGCCGGATGGGGCTTATGAACAGGCTTCAGTGGCGGATGCCTCGGCCCCGCCGACCGCCGTCGCTTGTGCCCCCGGCCGTCGCGGCCTACACAACCTAAAGTTTATCACGAAAGAAGCATGCAATGGCACGCCCGCTCGTCCTCTTCCGCCCGCTGGCCGCCATCCTGGCTCTGGCGGTTTCGACGCAGAGCGTTGCCGCGGCCAGCTGCAAGAATTATTCGAACTGCCGCGAGGCGGTGGTCGCCTGGTGCGCGGGGAGCCATCCTCGCGCCGACGGCGACGGGGATGGCATCCCCTGCGAGAACGTCTGCCGTTCGCGCGCCGATGTCGTCGCCATCATGGCCGAGATCGGCTGTTCGCGCTGAGCGCTCAGACGTCCAGCTGATAGGTCAGCGGCACGAAGCGGTAGCCGCCCTCGATCGTCTGGACGTAGCCGATGCCGGGGAACGGCATGTGATAGCCGATGAACGGCACCCGGTCGGCGGCGATCTTGTCGAAGATCTTCCGGCGCGTGGCGATCGCCGCCGCCTTGTCCATGTCGAAGCGCACTTCCCAGTCGGGCTTCTGCAGCGAGGCGACGAAATGGTTGGCGGTGTCGGCGGTCAGCCAGAGCGTCTGGTCGCCCGAGGTGACGGTGAAGACGAGATGGCCCGGCGAATGACCGAAGGCCTCATGGGCGACGATGCCCGGCACGACCTCCGCGCCCTCGCCGACGAAGGTGATCTTGTACTTCAGCGGCACGACATTCTTGGCGACGAGCTCGGCATTGCCGGCGCGGGCGCCACTCTTGGCCTCGTCCGAGGTCCAGAAGTCGTACTCCACCTGTCCGGCGACATAGCGGGCATTGGCAAAGGCCGGGCCGTCCTCGCCCATCAGCCCGCCGATGTGATCGCCGTGCATGTGGGTCAACACCACGATGTCGATGTCCTCGGGCGCGTAGCCGGCGTCGGCCATGCGTTCGGCCAATTGCCCCATGCCGTTCTCGCGGCCGCCGGGACCAAAGCCCGTATCGAACAGGACCCGCTGCTCCGCGATCTCGACGATGACGGGGATGAAGCCGTTGGCGAAGCGCGTCTCCGGCAGGAGATTGTCGCGCATCAGTTCGGCGACGGTCTCGGCGCTCTGGTTCTCGCCGAAGGTCGGGTGCGGGCCGTCGCCGGGCCGGATGCCGTCGAGCACCATGGTCACGCGCGCCTCGCCGATCATCACGCTGCGCCAGCCGGGCGTCTGCGGCAGCGGCGAGGGCGTGGGAGCGGGAACCTCGGCCGCCGCAGGCGCCGTCGTGCTCTGGGCCTGGGCAAGGGTCGGAAACAGAAGGCCGGCGGCGGCCGTCCCGACGGCCAGCTTCATGGCGCCGCGTCGGTTCAGATCGCCTGAATCCTGCGTAACAACGGGATCGGTCATCGGGAACTCCTGGGTTGTGGCGCGTGACGGGCCTGGCCGCACCGTCACCGGGTGACACCGTGCCGTCAAACGCAAAGGGTTGCGAAAGGAAGTCGCACGTAGCGGCAGGTGTGCCGCGCTCGGCGATCGGCAAGCCGGGAACACGGGGAAGTGAGGCCCCGGCATTTCCAACCACCGGAAAAGGTTCTATCTCCCGGATAACCCCCGACTTCGTCAGCCGGGCTTAGCAAATCCCTCCTGCCGAATTCGGTTCCCTTGAAACGCATCGTGCCCATCGTGCTCGCCGTCGCCCTGTTCATGGAGAACATGGATTCGACGGTCATCGCCACCTCGCTCGCCACCATCGCGCGCGATATCGGCACCAGCCCGATCGCGCTGAAGCTCGCGCTGACGAGCTACTATGTGGCGCTGGCGGTGTTCATCCCGATTTCCGGGCGCATGGCCGACCGGTTCGGCGCCAAGACGGTGTTCCGCCTGGCCATCGGCGTCTTCGTCCTCGGCTCGCTCGCTTGTGCGCTGGCCCATTCGCTGGAGGCCTTCGTCGCGGCCCGCTTCCTGCAGGGCATGGGCGGCGCGATGATGACGCCGGTCGGACGGCTCCTGCTGGTGCGGGCGGTGCCGAAATCGGACCTCGTCTCGGCCATGGCCTGGTTCACCATTCCCGCCCTCATCGGCCCCCTCGTCGGGCCGCCGATCGGCGGCGCCATCGCCACCTATGCCGACTGGCGCTGGATCTTCATCATCAACCTGCCGATCGGCATCGCCGGCATTCTCCTGGCGACGAAGTTTTTGCCCTTCGTCGAGAAGATCCCGGGCATCACCTTCGACTGGAAGGGGTTCGGTCTGTCCGGCCTCGCCTGCGCCGGCGTGGTGTTCGGGCTGTCCGTGGTGTCGCTGCCGGCGCTGCCGCCGGTGTTCGGCCTCGCCATGGTCGTCGTCGGCGCGGTCGCGGCCTTCGCCTATATCCGGCACGCCGCCCGCCACGAGCGGCCGGTGGTCGAACTCAGGCTGCTGCGGATCGAAACCCTTCGCGCCGCCATCGTCGGCGGGGCGATCTTCCGCGTCGGCTCCGGCGCCGTGCCCTTCCTCTTCCCGCTGATGCTGCAGCTCGGCTTCGGCTACACGCCGCTGGAATCGGGCATCATCAGCGCCGTCTCGATCGGCGGCGCGATGATGATGAAGTTCCTGGCGCGGCCGATCCTGCGCCGCTTCGGCTTCCGCGCCACGCTGATCGGCACCGGCCTTCTCGGCGGCTTCCTGATGGGGACGATCGCCTTCTATCGGCCGGAGACGCCGATCGCGGTGCTGGTGGTGCTGCTCTTGATCGGCGGCTTCTTCCGGTCGCTGTTCTTCACCTCGATCAACACGCTGGCCTTTGCCGACGTGCCGTCCAACCGGGCCGGCGACGCGACCTCGATGCTCGCCGCCTTCCAGCAGGTGTCGGTCGCCACCGGCGTCGCCATGGCGGGCGGCATCCTCGAAATCGGCATGGTGCTCGGCGGGACCGACCTGCCGACCCTCGCCGACTTCTCGGCGGCCTTCCTCATCGTCGGCGTCGTCACGATGCTCGCGGCTCTGGCTTTCATCCGCCTGCCCCGCCTGGCGGGCGCGGAAGTCTCCGGCCAGCGTGTTCCGGCGGAGTAGGCGAACAGAACTTCGCGCGACACATCAAGGATCCCTCATGGTGAGCTTGTCGAACCACGAGGGATCCCGCACGGCGCGTCCATGGCGTGCCGGCCCTCGCCCTTCGACAGGCTCAGGGTGAGGGCGAGAGGGTGGAGAGGGCGAGAGCCAGTAGAAGGGCGAGAGCCAGGAGGAAAGCGAGAGGGCGGCGACGTCAGCATCGTTTCGCCAGAAACCGCTTCCGTCAGCCGAGCGGCGACACGTCTTCGTCCTCGACGACTTCCTCGCGACGACCCTTGAAACCCTTGGCCAGGAGGTAGAGCTCGACGGAATCCTCGCGGCTGGCCGGCGGCTTGACGTGGTGGACGCTGGTGAAGTGGCGCTTCAGCATGGCGAGCAGCTCGTTCTCGGTGCCGCCCTGGAACGTCTTGGTCAGGAAATGCCCGCCCGGCTTCAGCACGCGGATGGCGAAGTCCGCCGCGACCTCGCAGAGATACATGGTCTTCAAATGGTCGGTGCGGCGGTGGCCGGTGGTCGGCGCGGCCATGTCGGAAAGGACGATGTCCGGCGCGCCGTCGAGCGAATCCAGGAGCATCTGCGGCGCGCTCTCGTCGAGGAAGTCGAGCAGCAGCAGCGTCGCGCCGGGGATCGGATCGACCGGCAGGTAGTCGATCGCCGCAATGCGCGATTCCGCCGTCACCGAGGCGCAGCGCTCGACCGCGACCTGCGTCCAGCCACCGGGCGCGGCGCCCAGATCGACGACGCGCATGCCGCGCTTCAGGATCTTGTAGCGGTCGTCGATCTCCGAGAGCTTGTAGGCGGCGCGCGAGCGATAGCCGTCGGCCTTCGACCGCCGGACATAGGGGTCGTTGAGATGGCGTTCGAGCCAGGCCCGCGAGGAGGCCTTCAGCTTGCCCTTCTTGACGCGAACGGTCAGGCCGCGGTCGTCGCCTCTGCCGCCGGTCACAGGGCCCGGCCCGCGTCTGTCATACCCATCGTCATGCCATTGCCTTCTGGCGCAGGGGCGCGCCTTTGCGCCAGACCCCGTCGGCGACCATCATTTCGGTGAGCAGGCCCTCGCGCAGGCCGCGATCGGCGACGCGCAGGCGCTGCGACGGCCAGACCCGGCGAATCGCCTCGAGAATGGCGCAGCCCGCCAGCACAAGATCGGCACGGTCGCTGCCGATGCAAGGGTTGGCGACGCGTTCCTCGAAACTCCAGCCGGCGATGCGCGCCACCAGCTCGGTGACATCGGCATCATCGAGCCAGAGTCCGTCGACCTGGCGGCGGTCGTAGCGCTCGAGCCCGAGATGCACGCCGGCGAGCGTCGTCACCGTGCCGGAGGTGCCGAGCAGGTGGAAATTGTCGCCGCCGACCAGCTCGTCCAGCGCATGCCTTCCAGCGAACCCTTCGATGCCCTCGATCACCTCGCCGATCATCGTCTCGAACAGGGCCGCCGAGACGTCGCGCCCGCCATGGCGCTCGGCCAGGGAGACGACGCCGACCGGCAGCGAGGTCCAGGCGACGATATGGCTCGACAGCCGGCGGGAATAGCCGCCCCGCAGATCGAGCAAAGCGATCTCCGACGAACCGCCGCCGATGTCGAACAGAACGGCGCCCTTGGCCGAGCGGTCGACCAGCGAGCCGCAGCCGGAAACGGCCAGCCGCGCCTCGGATTCGCGGCTGACGATCTCCAGCACGAGACCGGTTTCGCGCGCGACGCGCTCGATGAACTCCTCGCCATTGGCCGCGGCGCGGCAGGCCTCGGTCGCGATGAGGCGCGCGCCGGCCACCTGACGGGCCGCGAGCTTCTGGCTGCAGATCGCGAGAGCCCCGATGGCGCGGTCCATGGCCGGGCCGGCGAGCCGACCGGTCCGCCCGAGTCCCTCGCCCAGCCGGACGATGCGCGAGAAGGCGTCGATGACCCGGAACTGACCGGGCCGCGTCGGCACCGCGACGAGCAAGCGGCAATTGTTGGTGCCGAGATCGAGCGCGGCATAGACGGGCGGCCGCGGTGCATCGCCGGCCGGCTCGCTCGGCGGCAAATCCTGGATTCGCGCGGGGCCGAAAGACGCGGCCTTGGGCAGAGAGTCCGGCGTCGACCGCGCGGGCACGGCGGGCTTCGGAGCACCGGCCGCCATTCCGCCGTCGCCGCCAACGCCCGGCTTGCGTCGCCGACGGCGCGGCGGCTTGCCGACCGTTCCGGTCCGCTCGACGGACGGCAAAGCTTCGCCGGTCGCCGGCTCGCTCGGGCTGGCGGCCTTGCGACGACGGCGCCGCTGCCGTTTCGTCAGCGCCGACGTTTCGCCTGCCTTGCCCGTGGATGGCTTTGCCTGCCGGGCGCCCTCGGTCCGCGTCGCCGCGTCACCGCGCGCCGCCGGCTCCTGAGTCGCTTCATCCCCTTCGGCCGCCATGAAGCGGTCGAATCCCGCTTCCTGCGGGATCATGGTCGATGGCGGATGCAGTCTCCCTTGACGTTCATCGATACTCACTATTTCTCTCCGGCGCCGAACGGCCGTGGAGGCTGGCTCTTGCGCCTTGGTTCCGTGGTTGGAACAAGTGTATCAAGAAGGTCGCCGGACGCACAAGGGCAGCAATGCCGCCTTCGGGGCTTTCACCCCGCCCCCGAGAGGCGAGACGCACCGCGAATTCCATCGCCGAACCAGTTCTTTCCGGGGCGAAGGCGACGCCGGACCTTCGCCGCCGCCCCTCCCCTCGGACCCGTAATGGCGGGGATCACGGCCCTTCGCAGATGGGCGCCCGCTCGGTCGGGATCTGGCCGACTTCGGCGCCGTAGGCGCGCAGCCCGTGTCCGTCCAGAAGGACCACACGATAGCAGGGATTGCCGCCCGTCCACCAGGGATCACGGGCCTCGAGGTCGGTGATGAAGCGGTGCGAACAGGCCTGGCCGGAGGAGTAGGCGATGCCCTCGGCGCTGGTGCCGGACAGCGGCACATGAATATGGCCGAACAGGATGTGGCGAATGCCGGGCCGGTGGGCGCTGAGGCGCTTCATGATCTCCCCGTCGTCATGCATGCCGATCGCCTCGAAATGCCCGATCCCAGAATCGATCGGCGGATGGTGGATGAACACGGTCACCGGCAGGTCGCCGGCATTGGCCAGGGCCCCTTCGAGCCAGGCTAGGCGATCCGCGCCGTAGATGCCGCCGATGACGCCGTGCTCGTGGCTGTCGAGAAACAGCAGCCGCCCGAAAGCCGTATCCAGGACGGATTGGACATAGCCACGCTCATCGCGCGGATGGTCAGGGAAGGCCTCGACGAAGGCCGGCCGGTCGTCATGGTTACCGAGGAGCAGCCGCACCGCGAAGGGGACAGGCGCCAGGATCTCGCGCAGCAGCGCATAGGCTTCGGGGTCGCCGTAATTGCAGAGGTCTCCGGTGACGACCAGGAGGTCGGCGTCGGCATGCTTTTCCAGGATGTCCGCCACGGCGGCGCGCAGCTGGGCTTCCGGGTCGACGCCGTTCACGACCACGCCCGGTGGCATCAGATGGGTGTCGGTGAGCTGGATGATCTTCATGGGTCTTCTCCGGGCAAAGAAAAAGCTGCGGAAGCGAGGCTCCCGCAGCTGTCTCGAAAGGCGGTCTCAGTTCATTTCATCAGGGCGTTGGTCTGCTCGACGATCTGCTTGAGGCCTTCCTCGGGTGTCACCTCGCCGCGCATGACGGTGCCGATGATGTCGCGCTGGGTGCGCCAGATGCGGACGGAATCACCGCCGGGATAGCCGGCCCAGGGCATCGAACGATCGGCCTGGAGCGACGCGGTCTTCACGTTCGGATGCTCGGCATAATAGGGCTCGAGAAAGTCCGGGCCCGTCGCCAGCTGGTTCGTCGGGAGGTAGCCGGTGATGCGCACGATGGTGTTCTGCGCCTCGGGGCCGGTCACCCACTTCAGGTACTTCCACGCCGCGTCCTGCCGGGCCTTGTCCTGCGTCAGGATCACGGCCGAGTTGCCGCCGGTCGGCACGCCGCCCTTTTCGGCATTGTCGAGCGGGAAGGTCGCGGTCTTCAGCTCGAAGCGTTCGCCGACCAGGCCTTCGATCGTCTGCACATGCGCCGGGGTCGAGAAGATGAAGCCGGTCAGGCCCGCGCCGAACTGCTGGCGCGACTGGTCCCAGTCGAGCAGCGTCTGGCCGCCCTCGGTGACGAACTGGCGCGTCATCTTCAGCGCGTTGAGACCGATCTCGTTATCGAAGGCGACGGTCTTCGTCGCGGGGTCGACGAGCGTGCCGCCCTGTTCGAAGATCAGCGCCTGCCACAGCCAGTCGTCCGGCCAGCCGTTGATGTCATAGCCCATGCCGGCGATCTTCGGGTCGAGCGCATGGATCTTGGCGGCCAGTTCGATCAGGCCGGGAAAGGTCTTCGGCATGTTGTCGGGATCGCCGCCGGCCTTCGTCACCAGCTCCGAATTGATGTAGATGATCGGCGAGGAGGCGTTGACGGGCAGGCCGTACTGCTTGCCGTCGATCTGACCGAGGGCGGCCATCTTCGGGCTGTAGTTCTTGTCGAGGAAGGTCTTGCCGCCTTCGGCCTCGATGAACGGGCCGAGATCGGTGATCTGCTGGCGCGGCAGGAGCGTGTGCACGAGTTCGGCCGTCAGATTGTAGCCGGAGAAGTAGACGTCGGGCAGGTTGCCGGTGACGGCGGCGCGCAGCACCTGCTGCTGGCCTTCGTTGTAGCCGGGGGCCGGGGCGAGGAAGTTGATCTTGATGCCCGGGTTGTTCTTCATGAATTCGTCAGCCAGCGGCTGATGGAATTTCGTGAAGCCCGGCAGGTTGTAGAGAACCTCGAGCGTCACGTCCTCGGCCGCGAAGGCGGGCCGGCCGAGGCCGGCAAGGGTGAGGCCGATGGCCAGACCGCTGAGTGCGGTCCGTCGGGTGATGGTCATGGCAGTCTCCAGCTTGGTGTCGGGTGGGGAGGACGAGACGGCCGGTGTCACTTGACGCCGGCCATGGTGATGCCCGCGATGAAGTGGCGGCGGGCAAGGAGGAAGCAGATCACCATCGGGGCGGTGATGATGGCGGCGCCGGCCATCAGGGCGCCGTAGTTGGCGCCGGATTCGACGTCTGCGAAAAGCAGCATGCCGAGCGGCGGCGGCGCGAGTTGCGTGTCGGTGACGACGATCATCGGCCAGTAGAGATCGTTCCAGTGGGCCACCAGCGAGAAGATCGCGAAGGCGGCAAGCGAGGGCAGCGAGCCGCGCAGCACCAGTCCCCAGCAGATCTCCATCTCCGAGAACCCATCCATCCGCGCCGCCTCGATGACCTCGTCGGGATAGCCGCGGAACGACTGGTGGAAGAGGAAGATGGCGAAGACCGACAGGAAGAACGGCGCCATCATCGCGAAGTAGGTGTTGAGGAGGTCTGCCTTGGCCAGCCCGACGAAGAGCGGCAAGGCTAGGGCCTGCATCGGCACGCAGAGGGCAGCGATCACCAGCGTCAGCAGCAGCCGCTTGCCGGGAAAGCGCAGCTTGGCCAAGGCGTAGGCGGCCGGAACCGCAGTGAGGACCTGGACGACCAGAATGCCGGTGCAGACGATCACCCCGTTCAGCATGAAGCGGGCCATCGGCACCTCGCCGACAGCGCGGGCATAGTTTTCGACGGCGGCAAAGCTCTTCGGGATCGGCCAAAGCGAGACGTCGAAGATTTCCGCCGGCGAGCGGATCGAGGTCAGCGCCATCCAGTAGAAGGGCAGGAGCATCACGAAGGCGCCGAGCGCCAGGAAGAGATGCGGCAGGTATCGTCGGAGCGCCACCATCAGTAGTGCACCTTGCGGTCGAGATAGAGCGTCTGCCCGATCGAGAGGATCAGCACGAAGGCGAGGAAGACGAGCGTCAGCGCCGCGGCGTAGCCGGTGTTCGAATACTCGAAGCCCTCGAGATAGAGGTCGAAGAGCAGGGTCTCCGAGCCGAAGCGGCCCTTGGTCAGCACCGCCACCGTCTCGAACACCTTGAAGGCGGAGATCGAGGTGGTGACGACCACGAACATCGTGGTGGGCCCGAGCATCGGCCAGGTCACCGTGAGGAAGCGGTCGATCGGGCTCTTCGCGCCATCCAGCCGCGCGGCTTCGTGCAGATCCCGGGGGATGGCGGTGAGCCCGGCCAGGAACAGCACCATGTTGAAGCCGAGGATCTGCCAGACGCCGATCATCGCCATGGTCGGAATGAGGAGGGCGGGGTTTGACAGAAAAGCCACCGGCTCGTAGCCGAACGCCTTGATCGCGGCGTTCACCGGCCCGAGCGCGGGATGCAGCAGGAACTGCCAGACCGTCGCCATCGCGACGAGCGTTGCGGTGACGGGCAGGAAGTAGGCCACCTCCCAGAAGGCCCGGCTGCGCTTTCGGCCATAGACGAGGAGCGCGATGCCGAGCGCCAGGAAGACGCCGGCGGGAATGACGATGGCCGCATAGAGGAAGGTGTTGCCGAGCGAGCGCAGGAAGACCGCGTCGCCGAAGGCATTGCCGAAATTGTCGAGCCCGACGAAGCGGGTCGACAGCGCGCCGAGCTGGTAGTCGGTCACCGCGAAGCCGGCGAGCACGACCATCGGCACGATGTAGATGGCCAGAAGGAGAAGGCTGGCGGGCGCGGCGAACAAAAGGCCGCGGCGCGCCATCCGGCGCGCGGCGGACGATTTTTGCGAAACGGCGGGGGCCACCCCTGTCGGCGCGGAGACGGCGAGGCTCATGCAGCCACCCGATCCGACACCACGGTCCTGCAACGCACGCCGTCGGCACCGAAGAGATGGGCACGGTCCCGGGCGAAGCCGAGATGCAACAGGCCGTCGGCATCCGCGCCGATCGGCTCGCCCGTCTTCTGCCGCATGACGATCCGCACGGCCGCGTCGTCGAGGAGCTGGCAGGTGACGAAGCGGTCGGGGCCCTGGGTCTCTGTGCGCAGGACACGGGCGGCGAGCCCCACCGGCGCCGGCGCGACATCCTCGGCCCGAAGCCCGACGGTCGCGGGTCCGGCGAGGCTGCCAGTCGAGGCGAGGCCGATGTCCCGGCCGAAGACGGACACCATGCCGGAGGCGGCGATCTCGGCCGGCAGGAGGTTGATCGACGGCGTGCCGATGAAACCCGCCACCATCAGCGTCGCCGGACGCTGGTAGAGTTCGTCCGGCGTTCCCAGCTGCTCGATGCGCCCCGCCGACATCAGCGCGATGCGGTCGGACATGGTCATCGCCTCGACCTGGTCGTGAGTGACGTAGACGAAGGTCGCGCCGAGGCGGCGGTGCAGGCTCGTCAATTCCTCGCGCATGTGGGTGCGCAGCTTGGCATCGAGGTTGGACAAGGGCTCGTCCATCAGGAACGCGGCGGGCGAGCGAACGAGGGCGCGGGCGAGCGCGACGCGCTGGCGCTGGCCGCCGGACAGCTGCGCCGGCTTGCGATCGAGCAGATGGCCGATCTCCAGGGCATCGGCCGCGCGCGCGACCTCCGCCTGGATCTCGGCGAGGCGACCGGCGCGTCCCGGGATCGTCCGGCCCACCAGCGGCAGCCGCTCGGCGAGCGACAGGCGGCGCATGCGGAGCGGCGTCGCGATGTTCTGGCCGACGGTCATATGCGGATAGAGCGCGTAGGACTGGAACACCATGGCGAGGTTGCGGTCGCTCGGATCGGTCCCCGTCACGTCCTCGCCGCCGATCGAGACGCGGCCGCGGTCGGGCGCCTCCAGGCCGGCGATGATGCGCAAGAGGGTGGACTTGCCGCAGCCGGACATGCCGACCAGCGACAGAAACTCGCCGGGCTCGACGGCGAGATCGATATCCTTGAGGACATCGCCGTCGCCGAAGCCTTTGCCGATTCCCGACAGCTGAATGGATTGTGGCGTCATTTAGCACTCCGTTTCGGGGGTGCTATGCCGCGGTGCGATGACAGTATGACGACAGTACGAATATGCGCCTCGCCGCCGGGCCTCCTGCCCTGGCGGTGCGCTCAGTGGCCCAAAGTGGCCGCCGAACGCACGGCATGACCGACCCCGGCGGACGGCGCCGGACCCCGTCCACATCGGCACGCCCCGCGCCGGCGCGGCGGCGTCCGATTTCCGCCGGGCGAGGCCTCAGCCAGGTCCGGGAGAGCGGCGACGGGCGGGCGGGAGCCTATCGGAGTGAAGCACGCGGTGGGCTAAGCGCCCTGCCCGGCTGAGGCGGTGGGGCGCGGGCGATCCGCAGGAGGGCGGACCGGAACGTCGGGCGAGACCTGGCGACAATCGCGCCGGCGCCTCGCGGGCCTTTCGCCGCTAGGCCAGGCGGTAGAACCGCTCCGCGTTGCCGCCAAAGATCTTCGCCATCCCCTCAGGACCGAAATGCCGGCCGAGCAGAGCGCGGGCGGCATGGCCGACCTCGCCATAGGAGGCGGCCAGCGTCGCCACCGGCCAGTCGCTGCCGAACATCAGACGGTCCTCGCCGAAGGCGGTCGCGACATGATCGACGAAGGGCGCGAGGTCCGCGAGCGCCCAGTTCGGCCCAGCTTCGGTGACCATGCCGGAGACCTTGCACGAAACACCGGGGAAGGCGGCGATGGCCGTCATGTGGTCGCGCCAAGGATCCAGCGTGCCGTCGGCGATTGCGGGCTTCGACAGGTGGTCGACGACCGCGCGTAGGCCGGGGATCGCCTTCAGCGCCTCGATCACGTGCGGCAGGTGACGCGGGAAGGTGAGGATGTCGAAGGCGAGGCCCGATTCCGCCACCAGAGCGAGGTGGCGCAGCACGCGCGGCCTGAGGATCCAGGCGTCGTCGTCGAGGTCCTGCAGCATCGGGCGCAGGCCGACGAACCAGGGATTCTCCTGGAACTGCGCCAGCCGCTCCGGGAAGCCGTCGTCGTCCATATCGAGCCAGCCGACGACGCCGGCGACGAAGTCGGTCTCGGCGGCAAGGCCGAGCAGGAACTCGGTCTCCGCCTCGGTCTCGGCCGCCTGGACCAGAACGGTGCGGTCGATACCGGCCCGCGCCAGCAGCGGGCGCAGATCCTCCGGCAGGAAGTCCCGCCGCAGCGGCTCCACATGCGGCCCCATCCAGCCATAATCGCCGCGGTCGATCTTCCAGAAATGCTGGTGGCTGTCGATCGTCACGCCGGTGATCGGCTGGCTGGAACTCTTGAGCATGCAAGACCTCGCGAAAGAGGAGAAAGGATGTCAGCCGAGCGCCGGGATCTGCCCGTCGCTCTCGAGCCTTTCCCACAGGGCCTCGGGGATCGGCTGCTCGAACCAGGCGACGTTCTGCTGCACCTGCGCCGCCGTCTTGGCGCCGATGACGACGTTGGTCACCGCGGGATGGCGCAGCGGATACTGGATTGCTGCGGCCGGCAAGGCGACGCCAAAATCGCGGCAGACGGCTTCGAGGCGCTCGACCCGGGCGAGCACCTCGGCCGGCGCGTCGACATAGTTGAACTTCTTGCGGCCGGACGAGGAGGCGAGGATGCCGGAATTGAAGACGCCGCCGATGACGAGGTCGACATCCCGCTTCAGCGCCAGCGGCAGAAAGGTTTCGGCGGCATCGCCGTCGAGCAGGGTGTAGCGGCCGGCGAGCAGGCAGATGTCGAGATCGGCCTCGCCCATCGCGTCGCGGATCACCTGCCACTCGTTGACGCCGAGGCCGAAGCCGGCGATCAGGCCCGCCGCCTTCAGTTCCTGCAGCGCCTTGAAGCCGCCGCCCTTGGTCAGGGCCGCCCAGTGATGGTCGTGCAGCTCGCCATGGGTGACGCGGCCGATGTCGTGCACGAATAGGACGTCCAGCCGGCCGAGCCCGGTGCGCTGGCAGGAATCATCGTAGGAGCGCAGGATCGCGTCGTAGGAATAGTCGAACACTTCGCGAAAGGGCAGGCCGTTGTGCCAGCCGGAGTCGAACTCGTTCTTTGGCGGTTCGGGCGGCAAGGTGCGGCCCGGCCGGTCGAAGCTCATCAGCCGGCCGACCTTGGTCGACAGGCAAAAGCTGTCGCGATCGGCCTCGCGCAGGAGTTCGCCGACCAGATGCTCGGAACGGCCGAGACCATACATCGGCGCGGCGTCGAAGTGGCGGATGCCGGCGTCCCAGGCGGCCTGCAGGGCGGCGCGTGCGTCTGCCAGCGGCACCGGCGCGTAGAGCCCGCCGAGCGGCGCCGTGCCCATGCCGAGCAGGGTCAGTTCGATGTCGGCGCGCTTCAGGCGCTTCTTGTCGGATGCCTTCATGGCCATGGCCTTTCGGTTCGGGTCGCGGGCGAGTCTTGTGGCATGTGACGCCTGGCGGCGCCCCGCCGGCCGCGCTAGCGCGACTGGTCGAGAAGCTCGAGATATTCCGCGCGCGTCGGAATGCGCGGGTTCGTTCCGTGGCAATGATCCTTCAGCGCCTCGCCGGAAATATGTTCGCGCATGGCCGCAGTCACGCCCATGGCGTCGAGGCCGGAGGGCATGCCGATGTCGCGCGACAGGTCGGCGACGACCTGGTCCGGCTCGCCGCCGAGGATCTCCGCCATGACGGCCCACTTGTCGCCGATCACCGGACGGTTGAAGCGCAGCACGGCCGGGGTCAGCACCGCGTTCAGCGTGCCGTGGTGCAGGTTGAGTTCGCGGATCGCGCCGAGCGGATGAGTCAGCGCGTGCACGGCGCCGAGCCCCTTCTGGAAGGCCATGGCGCCTTCCAGCGCGCACATCATCATCTCCCAGCGCGCTTTGCGGTCGCTGCCGTCCTTCACCGCCTGCCGGATGGCGCCGATGCCGCGCTTCAGCCCGTCGAGGGCAATGGCGTCGGCCGGCGGGTTGATCGCCGGGGCCATGTAGGTCTCGAGGCAGTGCGACAGGGCGTCCATGCCGGTGGCGGCCGTCAAAAAGGGCGGCAGGCCGTAGGTCAGCTCGGGATCGCACAGCGCCACCGAGGGCAGCATGTGCGGGCTGATGATGCCGAGCTTGCGCCCCTCCGCGGTGATGATCACCGCGGCGCGGCCGACCTCGGAGCCGGTGCCGGAAGTCGTCGGCACTGCCACCAGCGGGCAGATGCGGCCGTGGATCTTGGCGACGCCGCCCTCGACCAGGGTGTACTGGGCGAGCGGGCCCTCGTGGCCGGTCAGGAGCCGGACCGCCTTGGCAAGGTCCAGCGACGAGCCGCCGCCGAAGCCGACGATGCCGTCGCAGTTCTCCGCGCCGTAGAGCGCAAAAGCGGCATGGACGGCTTCCTCGGTCGGGTTGGCGGGGGTGTCGGAAAAGATCGCCGGCCGCTCGGCAAACAGGCCGGCGACGCGCTCGACCATGCCGCTCGCCAGAAGCCCGCGATCGGTCACCAGCAGCGGCCGCTTCACGCCGAGACCGTCGAGGATCGCCGGCAGCTTCGCGATGGCGCCCTCGTCGAATTCGATGCGGGTCAGGTAGGTGATCAGGGCCATGAGGGGCGCGCCTTCGGATGAATGTCTGTTTCAGGATGCCGATCCCCCTTCGCAGCGTCCCGATGCCGCGTCGATCGATCGGCGGTGTCACGCCGAGCGCCGCCCGAGACCCGGAGGGCACCCGATCGCGGGGGCGGCTCGCCGCCAACGGATCGTCTCGCTTTCACCCCGCGCTCCCAGGCGATTCTCCCGGCTTCGGCGCGGCCGGCTGCGTCCTCCATCCGGCTGTCTGTTGGTATCGGATTGCCGCTTGCGCCGTCAACCGATATATGAGTTATGAGTCCGATGCAGAGCGGCGATTTACCCCTCTCTGAGAAACGACGGACGAACCCCATGATTGCCGAGGCCGACATCCCGCGGCTGCTGCGAGTCTCGGTCGAGAGACCCGTGCCGAAGGCGGAACAGATATATGACCTGCTGCGGCAGGCCATCGTCCGGCTCCGCATGGTCCCGGGCGCGGTGATTTCTGAAAAGGCGCTGTGCCTCGAATACGGCGTTTCCCGTACGCCGGTGCGCGAGGCGCTGAAGCGGCTGGCCGACGAGGATCTCGTCGACGTGTTCCCGCATTCCGGCACTTATGTCTCCAAGATCTCCTTCGAGGTGGCGGAAGAAGGCTTCGTCATCCGCCGGGCGCTGGAGATCGAAAGCATCCGCCGCGCCGTGCGCTTCGTCACCGACGACGACATCGCCCGGCTCGACCACTTGATCGCCGGCATGCATGACATTCTCAATCGCGGCGCGCTGCACGAATACATCGAGGTCGACGATGCCTTTCATGCCGCCATCGCCGGCATCAGCCGCTATCCCCGGATCTGGAAGTTCATCAACCTGGCGAAGGCGCATCTGGATCGCATGCGCCAGCTTTCGGCGCCGTTGCCGGGGCATCTGGCCGAGGTGACGGAACAGCACACGGCCATCGTGCGGGCGCTCGAGCGGCGCAATGCCGGCCAGGCCGAACTCGCCATGACGATCCATCTGGAAGCCTCGTTTGCGGTGATGTCGGCAATGGACGGGGATGGCGAATATTTCAAACGGAAAGACGCGTGATGCCCCTGCCCTTCCCGCCCCCTCGCCCGCTCATTCCAGCGGCGCCTGGCGCGAGGACGCTGGGCGAGACCGACGGTGACGTCGCGCCGAGCGGGTCGGCGCCGTGATCTGAAGAGCGACGCGATGGACGCGAAGACGCAGGAGATGCGCGCCGTCCGAGGGAGGAGACCGACATGAGCGAACTGAAATCGAGCTATGACGTGGTCATCATCGGCGCCGGCGTCGGTGGCGGGGCGCTGGCCAACAGCCTGGCGGCGCCCGGGCGCGAGATCCTGATGATCGAGCGCGGCCCGCGCCTTCCCCGCGAGCCCGACAACTGGAGCGTCGACGCCGTCTTCCACAAGCGCAAATATGCGGCGAAGGAGCAGTGGCGCGACAAGAACGGCGACCTGTTCAGCCCCGGCACCTATTACTATGTCGGCGGCAACTCGAAGTTCTTCGGCGCCGCCACGGTGCGCTTCCGCCAGGAGGATTTTTCCGACCTGCAGCACGAAGCCGGCATCGCCCCGGCCTGGCCGGTCTCCTACGCCGTGTTCGAGCCCTATTACGCCCGCGCCGAAAGGCTGATGGGCACCCACGGCAGGGCCGGCATGGATCCGATCGAGCCGCCGCGCTCCGGCCCGATGCCGTTCCCCGCCATCGGTCACGAGCCGGAGATCGCCTTCTTCGAGACAAAGCTGCGCGAGCGCGGTCTCCACCCCTTCCCGCTGCCGATCGCCATCGACTACCACGACGGCGGCACCTGCGCCCGCTGCGCGACCTGCGACGGCTTCGCCTGCAAGATCGGCGCGAAGGGCGATGCGGAAGTGCGGCTGATCAATCCGGCGCTGGCCAAGGGCGGCGTGACCCTGATCACCGACACTTATGTTCGCCGGCTTATCACCGATCCCTCCGGCCGGACCGTCACCGGCGCCGAGATCGAGCACGAGGGCGCGGTGAAGACGATCTCGGCGAAGATCTTCGTCTCCTCCGCGGGCGCGATCAATTCCTCGGCGCTGCTCCTGCGCTCGTCCAACGCCCGGCATCCGCGCGGCCTCGGCAACAGCGCGTCCGACCAGCTCGGTCGCAACTACATGGCGCACAACAACACGGCGATGATGGCGATCTCGCCGTTCAAGAAGAACCGCGTCGTCTTCCAGAAATCGATGGCGATCAACGACTACTACCTCGCCAACAAGGAGCGGCCGTATCCGCTCGGCAACGTCCAGGGGCTCGGCAAGCTGCAGGCCGGAATGCTGACCGCCAGCGTCAAATGGGCGCCGGAGCGCATGATGGCGCTGTTCGCCGAACGCTCGGTCGACTGGTGGATCATGTCGGAAGACCTGCCCGACCCGCAGAACCGCGTCAGCGTCGACCCGGACGGCAAGATCCGCCTGACCTATACCGAGAACAACCTCAAATCGCACGGCGAGCTGGTGAAGCTCTGGTCGAAGACCATGCGCCAGCTCGGCTATCCCCTGATCATCACCCAGAAGATGGACATCAAGGTCTCCATGCACCAGTGCGGCACGGCGCGCTTCGGCAACGACCCGTCGACCTCGGTTCTGGATACCGACTGCAAGGTCTGGGACATCGACAATCTCTATGTCGTCGACGCCTCTTTCCTGCCCTCCTCGACCGCATTCAACCCGTCGCTGACCATCGTGGCGCAGGCGATGCGCACCGGAGAGCGCATCCTGAAGCAGCTCGGCGAGACCGTCATGCCCGTCCGCCTGCCGGACCCAGTCGCCGCCTAACGCCCTGCGGAGCCGACAACCCCACTGAGACCGTTTCATTTCCGGGAGGATGAAGACCCATGGCCGAGAAGCGCGACTACGCACGCCTGTTCGATCTCACCGGCCGCAAGGCCATCGTCACCGGCGGCTCGCGCGGCATCGGCCGGGCGCTGTCGGAGGCGCTCGCCGCCCAAGGCGCCGATGTCTGCATCGTCGTGCGCTCGTCGCTGGCGCTCGCCGAGGAGCTCGCCACCCAGCTGAACGCGGAAGGTGGCGACAGCTTTGCCCTGCAGGCGGATGTGTCGAAGCCCGAGGACGCCGCGCGGCTCGCCGCCGCGGTCGAGTCCCGCTGGGGCCGGGCGGACATTCTCGTCAACAATGCCGGCATCATCCATCCCGGCCCCGCGGACGATTTTCCCCTCGATCTCTGGCGCGACACGATGAGCGTCAATGTCGAGGGCGTTCTCCTGATGTCGCAGGCGATCGGCAGGATGATGATCCGGCAGAAGTCGGGCTCGATCGTCAATGTCGGCTCGATGTCCGGCCTCATCGTCAACTGGCCGTTCCGCCACGCCGCCTACAACGTCTCGAAGGCCGCCGTGCACATGCTGACGAAATGCCTCGCCACCGAATGGGCCGAGCACGGCATCCGCGTCAACGCGCTGGCGCCGGGCTACATCCTGACCGAGCTGACGGAAGAGGTGCTGCGCGAGCACCCCGACGTCGTCGCCAACCACTGGGCCAAGGGCGCGGTGATGGACCGCATCGGCACGGTGGACGAGCTCGCCGGCGCGGTGGTGTATCTGGCCAGCGACGCCGCCTCCTTCACCACCGGCGAGATCCACACGGTGGACGGCGGCCTGACGCTGCGCTGACCCTTGCGCGGCCCGGCGCGCTTCCGCCTGCCGAAGGGAGCAGGCGCCGATCCGGCCTTTGACCTCCGGCTGAGCGGCGCCCGAGCGATTCATGGAAAGACTCAGTCGCTGTCGCCGGCCACCCAGGCTATCCCAGAAATCGGCGGAAGCGCTGCAACGAGATCGCGCAGAGCGCGATGCCGATGACCAGCAGGGCCACGAGCTGCGGCCAGACCACGGCGAGGCCGGCGCCGCGAAAGAGGACGGCCTGCGCCAGCATGACGAAATGGGTGTTCGGCGCGGCGTACATGATGGCCTGGATGATCTCGGGCATGTTCTCGCGCGGCGTCACTCCGCCCGACAGCAGCTGCAGCGGCATGAGCACCATCATGACCAGCAAAGCGAATTGCGGCATGGCGCCTGCCACCGTCGCCAGGAACAGCCCGAGGCAGGTCATGGCGAAGATGTCGAGGGCCGCACCGGTCATGAACAGGACCAGAGATCCGTTCGTCGGCACCGCCAGCAAGCCTTTCACCACGAAGATCATCGACAGCCCCGACGCCAGCAGCACGACCAGCCCCATCGACCACAGCTTGGCGGTCATGATCTCGAAGGCCGTCACCGGCATTACCAGCAAGTGCTCGATCGTCCCGTGCTCGCGCTCGCGGATCAGCGCGGCACCGGTCAGGATGACCGACAGCATGGTGATCGCTTCGATCAGTTCATTGATCGAGCCGAACCATCCCATGTTCAGTTCCGGGTTGAAGCGCGCGCGAACATCGATCTCGACCGGGAGCCGGGTCTGCTGCCGATGGTGGGCGAGGAATTCGTCGATCTCCCCGGAAACGATCGCCTGGACATAGCCGCCGCCGGAAAAGGCCTGGGACATGCGCGTGGCGTCGATATTCAGCTGGATCGTCGGAGACAGGCCGGAGAGCAGGTCCCGCTGAAAGTTCGGCGGGATGTCGAGCGCGAAGGTATCGAGGCCCGCGTCCATGCGGCTGTCCATCTCGGCCTGCGAGATGAGCTGCGGCGGAACGAAATGCGGCGGGTAGAACGCGCTCACGATGCGGGAGGAGACGGGCGACTGATCCTCGTCGACGATGGCGATTGGAGCGCGGTTCAGCACTTCGGGCACCGCCTTTGCGCCCGTGTAGACCTGCACCGAAAAGGAGAAGACGATCAGGAAGAGCAGCGCCGTATTCCGCAGCAAGCCGCGCAGTTCCTTGACGCCGAGGTAGACGATATGGGCGAGCCGCATCAGCGCGCCTGCTTGCGCAGGAGGGTGGCGCTGAGGCCGATCAGAACCAGGATGGCGATCACAAGCGGCACGAACGCGCCGGACAGGTCGGCGAAGCCGAGGGCCTTGGAAAACACCCCGCGCGCGATCGTCATGAAGTAGGTCGTCGGGTAGATCGCGCCGATCCACGCGCCCGCCCCCTGCAGGGACGACACCGGGTCGATCATTCCCGAATATTGCGACGCGGGGATCATCGTGATGAGGACGGTGCCGAAGATCGCGGCGATCTGGCTCCGCATGAAGGTCGACAGGAAAAGTCCCATCGCCGTCGCCACGACGACATAGAGGATCGCCGCCGCCATATAGGTCGCGATGCTGCCGGTGAAGGGAATATGGAAAACGAAGACGGCGAAACCGGTCAGCAGCAGGAAGTTCGCCATGGCCAGCACCACGTAGGGGATCTGCTTGCCGAGCAGGAATTCGAGCCGCGTCACCGGCGTGACGAAGAAATTGATGATCGACCCCAGTTCCTTTTCCCGCACCACGCTGAGGACCGCCAGCATGGCCGGGATCATCAGGAGCAGCATCGGGATCACGGCGGGGACGATGGCGACGAGACTGCGCACATCGGGATTGTAGCGATAGCGGACTTCCAGCTGGAAATCGCTTCGGCCGGCGGCGCCGCGATCCAGTTCCCTCGCCTTCTGCGCGAGCCAGGCTCTGTGCATGCCCTCGACATAGCCTTTGGCCGTCTCCGCGCGGGTCGGCATGGCGCCGTCGATCCAGGCACCGATGGTGGCGTCGCGGCCGCGCGACACGTCGCGGCCAAATCCCGCCGGAATCTCCAGCGCCAGGCTGATGTCCCCGCGCTCCATTCGCCGGTCCATGTCGCCGTAGCCGTTCAGCGGCGACTGTTCGGTGAAGTAGCGCGATCCCGAAAGCTGAAGCGCGTAGTCGCGGCTGATGGTGGTGTCGTCGTTGTCGAGGACGGCGAAGGAAAGGTTCTCGACATCCATGTTGATGCCGAAGCCGATCACGAACATCAAAACGAGGCTGCCGACCGTGGCGAGCGTCGCGCGGATGGGATCGCGCAAGAGTTCGAGACCTTCGCGTCTGGTATAGGCGAACATGCGGCGAGCGTCGAAGAACCGGTTGCCGCCGGGCCGCGTGCGCAGACCTTCGCCGGCAGGGATCGCGGCTTCCGGCTGTTGCGTTGCCGAGCTCTGTCCCTGTCCCGCCGCCGCACCGTCCAGGTAGTCGATGAACGCGGCCTCGAGCGTCGGGGCGGCGCGGCTCGCGATGATCGCCGCGGGTGTATCGCTGATCAGAACGCGCCCGGCATGCATCAGCGATATCCGGTCGCAGCGTGCGGCCTCCTGCATGAAGTGGGTCGATACGAAGATCGTGACGTTGTCGCGGCGGGAGAGGTCGACGAGGATGCGCCAGAAGTTGTCGCGGGCGATGGGGTCGACGCCGGAGGTCGGTTCGTCAAGGATCAGGATATCGGGCGAGTGGATCATGGCGACCGCCAGGGACAGACGCTGGCGGATGCCGAGGGGCAGCGCGTCCGGCAAGCTGGCCATGTGGCTGACGAGGTCGAACTGCCGCGCCACGGCGTCGATCCTCGGCCCGATCTCGGCCGCCGCGAGGCCGAACAGTCGTGCATGCAGCCTGAGATTCTGTCGCACCGTGAGTTCGGTGTAGAGCGAAAACCCTTGTGACATGTAGCCGACACGGCGCCGGACATCGAGGTCGCGCGGATCGATCTCCTTGCCGAAGAGCCTGGCGTGCCCTTCGCTGGCGCCGAGAAGACCGGTCAGCATCTTCATCGTCGTCGTCTTGCCGCAGCCGTTGGAGCCGAGAAAGCCGAAGATCTCGCCGCGCAGGATGCGGAAGCTGACGTCATCGACGGCCGTGAAGTCGCCAAAGCGCTTTGTCAGGTTCTCTGCCTCGATGGCCACTTCCGCTCCGGCACCGGCCGGCCGAGGCGGGATGACGACCTTCTGGTAGTCGCCGCGCTTCTCGGCGGGCAACAATGCGATGAAGGCGGCGTCCAGGTCGGCCGTGCCCGTCTGCGCCAGTATGTCGGCAGGCCTGCCCGAGGCCAGCACCCGCCCGCCATCCATCGCGATCAGCCGATCGAAGCGCTCCGCTTCTTCCATGTCGGCCGTGGCGACGATAACGCTCATGCCCGGCCGGCCGTCGCGTATCCGATCCACCAGCTGCCAGAACTGCTGTCGTGACAGCGGATCGATCCCCGTCGTCGGCTCGTCGAGGATCAGGAGGTCCGGGTCGTGGATCAGCGCGCAGCAGAGCCCGAGCTTCTGCTTCATGCCGCCTGAAAGATTGACGGCCGGCCGCTTGGCGAAAGGCGTGAGGCCGGTGCTTTTCATCAGCGCGTCGATGCGGCGTCGTCGCTCCTCGCGACCATGGCCGAAAAGCCGCCCGAAGAAGTCGATGTTGTCGAAGACCGACAGCGCCGGGTACAGGTTCTTGCCCAACCCTTGCGGCATATAGGCGATGCGGGGGCAGACGCGGCGCCGGTGGGCCGCGTTCGCGATGTCGCCGCCCAGCACGTCGATGCGTCCGCGCTGGATCTTTCTCGCGCCGGCGATCAGCGACAGGAGGCTCGACTTGCCGACCCCGTCGGGGCCGATGAGGCCGACGATGCACCCGGAGGGGATATCGATCGTCACGGCGTCGAGCGCCGTCGTGCGACCGAAACTGAGGCCGACGCCGTGCAGCTTGGCGACCGTTCCCGCGGGCGCTCCAGGAGTCACTGGAGCAGTTTTCCCTGAAGCGCAGCAGGCCATTCGGCTTGCGGATCGAGCTTGATGTAAGCCGTCCCGGGAAGGCCGGTCTTGACCTGCTGGATGTACTTGCGCAGCAGCGCCGGCTCGATCCGCGCCTTGACGCGGAACATCAGCTTCTGCCGTTCCTCCTCCGTTTCCACCGTCTTGGGCGTGAACTGGGCGACATCGGCGACGAACGTCGCCTTCGCCGGAATGACGTATTGTGGCGCCGCATCGAGGACGAGCCGAACTTCGGTGCCGATCGCGACGCGCCCCGCCTGGGCGGTGGGCAGGAAGAACGTCATGTAGACGTCGCCGAGGTCGACGAGATTGAGCACTTTGCCACCGCTGGCCAGGACTTCGCCAGGCTCGGCCACGCGGTACTGCACCCGGCCGTCGCGCGGCGAGCGAAGGGTGGCGTCGTCGATTTCCGTGTCGATAACCTCGATCGCGGCCCGCGCCGCATCCGCCGCGGCTCCCGCGTCCACGACCTGCGCCCTGGCCACGCTGATCGCCGCCTCGGCAGCGGCAATCTGCGCCCCGGCCGCGGCCAAGGCAGCGGCGGCGCTTCGCTCGGCCGCGCGGTCGTTGTCGAGCACCTGCTGCGATATCGTGTTGTTGTCGGCGAGCTGCTCGGAGCGCCGCAGTCGCCGCTGGGCAACATCGAGTTCCGCTTCACGCTGGCTGACGACCGCTGCCGCTGCCGCCTTTTCGGCCTGTCGCTGCGTGATCAGGGAATGCGCCGTATCGATGGAAATGCTGGCCCGTTGCATCTGCGCTTCCGCCTGGCGACGCTCGGCCTGAAGTTGCGCCGTATCCATGCGCGCCAGGATGTCGCCGGCCTTGATCAGATCGCCCTCGCCGGCGGTGATCTCCTTGATCCGACCCGGGGATTTCGCCGAGATGTCGATTTCGACGGCCTCGATGCGACCATTGCCGGACGCGATGCCCTCCGGCAAAGCGCCGTCTTCGGCGTGTTGCCAGAAGTAATAGCCGCCGGAAGCCATCATCAGCAGAACACCGACAAGCAGCCAGGAACGCGCGCTCATGCCCACCCCGCCTTCCCGCCGCCCGGTCGTCCGGAGGACGGCAACAGCAACGCGCCATCCCGGACGGACGAAAGCGGCTTTTCTCCTCGCAGGGGGAGTGACATGGACAGCTATTCGATTCTTTCCGGAGTAACGGTCATGACATCGCTCTGCGCGATCGCCACGGCTTCTGCCGAAAAGTAACCCGACCCTGCAGGGGCAGCCTTGATCCGCATCAAGTCCTTGATCGCGCGGCAGCAGCTCTCAGGTCCGCGCCGAAGAGGTTTTGAGCGTCTGTTGCGGCTCGTCGACAGTCGTCTCAGGAGGGCGAGCGCCATCTCGACCTGGGGCTCGCACGGTCCTTGGCGCCGTAACGGACCGGAGTCAGCCTCGTTCGTGGCCGACCTGGCGCTGGCCGGGTTGATCCGCGTTGGCGGCCAAATCCGGACAGCGTGCCTTCACGGCACGCTGTCCGGAGGCGTCTCAGTCGCGAGAACCGCGCCGATCGTCCCGGTCCCCGCGCCGGTCGTCCCGGTCCCAACGACGCCCGTCCCGGCGATCGCGGCGGTCCCAGTCGGGACGGCGATCCCAGTGACGGTCCCGGTAGGCGCGCCGTTCGTCCCAGCGGTCCCAGTTGCCGCGATCGCGGTAGAAGGACCGGTCGCGGTAATTGTCGTCCCAGTAGCGGCCGAAGGAGTAGCCGATGATCGGCGCGCCGATGCGGCCGACGACCTCGGGTCCCGTATAGCGGCGCCCGACATCGACCACCGCGATATAGTTGGAGGACATCCATCCCCGGATTCCGCGGAAGCCCACGTCGCACCAGGAGCGCGTCTCGAGGCAGCCGAAGACGCGGACATCCTCTCCGCGCCGGACGACGTCGACGGCCGGGTACTGTGTCGAGGGGCCAGCCCGCAGGTTGACGTTGGTCGTTGCGATGGCTGTTGCCGCCTGCGCGGCACCCAGACCCAGGGTCGTGCCCGCCAGTGCCACCGCCGCCAACAGCGTGAATCTCGTGCGCATTCGATCGTCTCCGCAGTTCGTTTCAGAAAGCTCCTTAAGCCACATCGAATCTGAACGGTTCCCGAACGGGTCGAGCCGGGACGTCAAAGGGCAAGCCGGGCTCGTGACAGCGCTCCATCGTCAAGAGGGCCCCCAGGAAGTTGCAGCCGAATTCCCGGGCTTTCGTCCCGTCGACAACGCGCAGGATCGGGATGCCTGATCGAACGGCACCGGGCCCGATCGCTCGGGGTCGAGAAGCCTTGAGGCCGTTCCCGTCGCGGTGCCCGGCTTCAGCCGCCCTGCCCGCTTGATGCACCGCGCTGAAGGACACCGATTTCCTGTCCGGATCGCGTCAGCGTTTGAACCGGACACCCAGTCGGCCGCTCCCCTCGATCAGCAATTCGACGCCGGCGCTGTCGAACGTCTCGACCAGCAGTTTTTCGGACGAGCGCTGAAGACAGTGTCGCTGGGCTTCGAAATCCTTGATCGTGCTGCGGGATACACCCGCCGCCAGCGCCAGGTTTTCCTGGCTCCAGTTCAGCAGCCCGCGGGCGGCACGACACTGCTCGGGGAAAATAAGCATCGCGATGGCCCTGTTGATCCTTGCTATGGTCAACCATATTGGGTGAAATAGCAAAATAATACCATCCCAGCCAAGGGTCGACCATGCCATGACGGAGAGCGCATCGCTCATCTGGATGATCGCGCTTCCGTTCCTCGGCAGTCTTGCGATGTCGCTGCTGCCGTCCCGCCTCCGCGACGTGCATGCCACTGTGGCGGTCGCGGTGACGCTCGGGGTTCTCGTCCTGGCGGTCACCTCCTTCGCGGATGTCGCGGAAGGCAATGTCACCGTCTTCCGGCTCGAATGGCTTCCGACGCTCGGGATCGACTTCAAGCTCCGGATGGATGGCTTCGCCTGGCTGTTTTCGGTCCTCGTCAGCGGGATCGGCCTGCTCGTCGCCGTCTACACCCGCTACTACATGTCGCCGAAGGACCCGGTGCACCGTTTCTACGCCTTTTTCCTGGCGTTCATGGGGGCGATGCTCGGCATTCTGCTGTCGGGCAATCTCATTCTGCTGGTCATCTTCTGGGAACTGACGAGCATTTTCTCGTTCCTCCTGATCGGCTACTGGTACCACAATGCCGGGGCGCGTGACGGGGCGCGGATGGCGATGACGGTCACCGGCACGGGCGGCCTCTGCCTGCTCGGCGGCATGCTGCTTATCGGCCATATCGTCGGCAGCTACGATCTCGACGTCGTCCTGGCCTCCGGCGACCTCCTCCGTGCCCATCCGCTGTACCTGCCGACGCTGGTCCTGGTGCTGCTCGGCGCCTTCACCAAGAGCGCGCAGTTCCCCTTCCAGTTCTGGTTGCCCCATGCGATGGCGGCGCCGACGCCGGTTTCGGCCTTCCTGCATTCGGCGACCCTGGTGAAGGCCGGCGTGTTCCTGATGGCGCGCTTCTGGCCGGTCCTGGCCGGCACCTATGAATGGTTCTGGATCGTCGGCTTCGCCGGGATGATGTCGATGGTGCTCGGCGCCTATTTCGCCATCTTCCAGCAGGACATCAAAGGCCTGCTCGCCTATTCCACCATCAGCCATCTCGGCCTGATCACCCTCCTCCTCAGCCTCGGCAGCCCGCTCGGCGCGGTCGCCGCCATCTTCCACATGATGAACCACGCGACCTTCAAGGCCTCGCTGTTCATGGCCGCAGGGGTGATCGACCACGAGACCGGGACGCGCGACATGCGCCGTCTCGGCGGATTGTTCCGCTTCATGCCGGTGACCGCGACGCTGGCCATGGTCGCCAGCGCCTCGATGGCGGGCGTGCCGCTCCTCAACGGCTTCCTGTCGAAGGAAATGTTCTTCGCCGAGGCGATCGAGACCCACGCCAACTCGCTCCTCGACACCGCGGCGCCCTATGCGGCCGTTCTCGCCAGCGCCTTCGCGGTGACCTATTCGCTGCGCTTCATCCACAGCGTCTTCTTCGGTCCGCCCGCCTCCGACCTGCCGACCGTCCCGCATGAGCCGCCCATGCTCATGCGCGTTCCCATCGGCCTGCTCGTGCTCGTCTGCCTCGTGGTGGGCATCATCCCGGGCATCACCATCGGCCCCTATCTCGATGTGGCGGTCCGCTCGGTCCTGCGCGAGGCGACGCCTTCCTACAGCCTGTCGGTCTGGCACGGGGTGAACGTGCCGCTTCTGATGAGCCTGTTCGCCCTGCTTGCCGGGATCCTGCTCTACGTCCGGCTGAAGACCTATCTCGCGCACTGCGAAGAGGGTCCTCGCTATTTCCGCCGGCTCAAGGGCCAGCGGATTTTCGAACGGATCCTCGTCACGGTCTCATGGCGCTGGGCGCGTTTCGTCGAGAAGCAGCTGGGGACGCGCAAGCTCCAGACGCAGCTCCGCCTCCTCGTCAGCGCGGCGTTGCTGGCCGCTTTCGCCACGCTTTTCGCCGGCGGGTTCGCCTTCCCGTCTTTGGGGCTGGAAGGGGTCGACCCGACCTATGCCGGTCTCTGCGCCATCGGTGTCGCCTGCGCCGTGGGCGCCGCCTATCAGGCAAAATTCCACCGGCTGTTTTCGCTGATGCTGATGGGCGGCGCAGGCCTCGTGACCTGCGTCACCTTCGTCTGGTTCTCGGCGCCGGACCTGGCAGTGACGCAGCTCCTGGTCGAGGTCGTGACCACGGTCCTGATCCTGCTCGGCCTGCGCTGGTTGCCGAAGCGCTCCGAGGCCATCCCCTCCCGATCGCCGCGATGGGTGGCCAGCCTCAGGCGCTTCGACCTCGCCATTGCCGTGGCCTGCGGCCTCGGCATGAGCGTCGTCGCCTATAGCGTCATGATCGGTCCGGTGCCCGCCAGCATCGGCGACCATTTCCTGGAGCGCGCCTATTCCGAGGGCGGCGGGCGCAACGTCGTCAACGTGATCCTCGTCGACTTCAGGGGGTTTGACACCATGGGCGAGATCACGGTGCTCGCCATCGTCGCCCTGACGATCTTCGCGCTCCTCCGGCGCTTCCGGCCCGCCCCCGACAATGTCGGCTCGACGCCGCAGCAGGTCGACCAGAATGCCTTCGACGAAGCCCGTTCAGACCGCAGCGTCGGCGACACGCTGAGCGACTACATGCTGGTTCCAGCCGTCGTCATGCAGTGGCTCTTCCCGGTGATCATGCTGTTTGCAACCCACCTCTTCCTCAGGGGACACGACCTCCCCGGAGGAGGCTTTGCTGCCGGCATCACCATGGCCTGCGGCTTCCTCCTGCAATACATGGCGCTCGGCACGCGGGCCGTGGAGGATCGCCTGCGGGTGCTGCCGGTGCGGTGGATGGGCGCCGGCCTCTTGCTCGCCGTCGCCGTCGGCTGCGGTTCCTGGGTCTTCGGCTATCCCTTCCTGACCTCCTATTCGCAGTATCTCGAGGTCCCGCTGATCGGCCGGGTGCCGATCGCGAGCGCGCTGCTCTTCGACCTCGGCGTGTTCTCGCTGGTGATGGGGGCGACGGTGCTGATGCTGATCGCGCTGGCGCACCAGTCGACCCGCAGCCTGCGGGCCAGCCGCCTCGCCACCCCGGAAAGGGAGGAGATCTGATGGAACTCCTTTTCGCCCTTCTCGTCGGCGCTTTCGTCGGATCGGGAGTTTGGCTGATCCTGCGGCCGCGCACCTTCCAGGTCGTCATCGGCCTTGCGCTTTTGGGCTACGGCGTGAACCTGTTCATCTTCAGCATGGGACGGCTGCGGGTGAACGCGCCGCCGATCCTGGTGAACACCGATGCCATCAACCCGGCGGACTTCGCCGATCCCGTCCCGCAGGCGCTCGTCCTTACCGCCATCGTCATCGGCTTCGCCACGACAGCGCTCCTGCTGGTGGTGCTTCTGGTCTCGCGCGGCATGACCGGCAGCGACCATGTCGACGGAAAGGATCCGGGATGATCCGCGACCACCTGATGATTGTCCCGGTGCTGCTGCCGATGGTGACCGGCGCCTTCCTGCTTCTCGTCGACGAGCGGCGCCATGGGATGAAGGCCGCGCTGGCGGTCGCCTCGACGCTGGCGCTCGTCATCGTCGCGGCGATGCTCGTCGGCGTCGCCGACGCCGGGCTCGCACCGGCCGGACAGTCGCTCACCCATACCTATCTTCTCGGCAACTGGCCGACGCCTTTCGGCATCGTGCTGGTACTCGACCGGCTCTCGGCGCTGATGGTGCTATTGTCCGGCATCCTCGCGCTTGCCGCCCTCGTCTACGCGCTGGTGCGCTGGGATCGCGCCGGGCCGCACTTCCACAGCCTCTTCCAGTTCCTGCTGATGGGGCTCAACGGCGCCTTCCTGACCGGCGACCTGTTCAACCTCTTCGTCTTCTTCGAGGTCCTGCTCGCCGCCTCCTATGCGCTCACCCTGCACGGGATCGGCGTCCCGCGGGTTCGCGCGGGCATGCACTACATCGTCGTCAATCTCGTGGCCTCGCTGTTCTTCCTGATCGGCGTCAGCATGATCTACGGAATGACCGGCACGCTGAACATGGCCGACCTCGCCCGCCAGGTGCCGCTGCTCGCCGACGGGGACCGGGCCGTGATGGAGGCGGGCGCCGCGGTGCTGGGCATGGCCTTCCTCGCCAAGGCCGCCATGTGGCCGCTGAGTTTCTGGTTGCCGGCAGCCTATTCGTCGGCTGCGGCACCCGTCGCCGCGGTCTTCGCCATCCTCAGCAAGGTCGGCGCCTATGCGCTGCTGCGCCTGTCGGCGCTGGTCTTCGGCGCGGAGGCCGGCGCCTCCCAGGGTTTTGGTGGAACCTTCCTCGTGGTGGGCGGCATCGCCACGATCGCCTTCGGTGCCGCCGGCGTCCTCGCCTCACAGGCCTTGGGACGGCTCGCCAGCTACAGCGTTCTGGTCTCGTCGGGGACGATCCTGGCCGCCATCGGCATGCAGGACGCAGGGGTGACCTCCGGTGCGCTCTTCTACCTCGTCAGTTCGACCCTCGCGATCGGGGCTTTCTTCCTGCTCATCGAGCTTGTCGAGCGGATCCAGGATCCCGCCGCCTCGGTCCTCGCGGTGACCCTCGAGGCCTATGGCGAGACCGATGACGAAACGGACGAGATGGAGGAGGTCGGCACGCTGATCCCGGGAACGCTGGCCGTCCTCGGCATCTGCTTTGCCCTCTGCGGCCTGCTGCTCGCCGGCCTGCCGCCCTTGTCGGGATTTGTCGGCAAGTTCGCCATGCTGGCGGCTTTGATCCCGGCCAGTGGCCCTGACAGCGATGTCGGCCTGTCGACGGGTGCGCTCGCGCTCGCGGCCATGCTGATCCTGTCGGGACTGGCCACGATGATCGCGATGATGCGCACCGGCATCCGCACTTTCTGGGCGCCCATCGCCGGGACGGTGCCGGCGGTTCGGCTGCTGGAGATCGCTCCCATCGGCTTCCTCCTCGGCGTCGGGGTCGTCATGACGATCCTCGGGGGGCCGATCCTGCGCTATACCGATGCCGCGGCCGCCTCGCTCCATGCGCCGTCGACCTATATCGGCGACGTGCTGTCCTCGCCGCGCGTGCCCCCGACCGCCGCGAAAGCGAACCCATGAGCCGCCTCCTGCCGTTTCCGCTCCTGGCCGCCGCGCTGTTTCTCATGTGGTTGCTGCTGAACGGCGTCTCCGTCGGCCAGGTCCTGCTCGGCTCGGTCGTGGCAGTGGGCACGGCGCTCCTCGTCGTGCCGCTCCAGCCCCAACGGCTCAGCATCCGCCGCTGGACCGCGATCCCGAAACTCGTCGGCGTGGTGACCGTCGACGTGGTCCGGTCGAATCTGGCGGTGGCGCGGGTGATCGCCGCGCCCTCGCGAGCGGATCATACGTCGGGCTTCATCGACATCCCGCTCGAGCTGCGCCACCCGACCGCGCTGGCGGTACTCGCCTGCATCCTCACCTGCACGCCCGGGACCGCCTGGCTCGAATACCGTTCGTCGACAGGGCACCTCCTCTTTCACGTTCTCGACCTCGTCGACGAAGAGGACTGGATCGCCCTGATCAAGCACCGCTACGAGCCCCTGTTGATGGAGCTGTTCCCATGATCGCGACCGCCCTCCTCTGGGCCATCACCGGCGCGCAGATCCTGCTGTTCCTCGCCATGGCCTGCTGCACCATCCGGATGATGCGGGGGCCCCGGGCGCAGGACCGGGTGATGGCCCTCGACGCCCTCTACATCTGCACCATGCTGCTGCTGGTCACGGTCGGCATCCGGACCGGCTCCACCATTCACTTTGAGGCGGCACTGGTCGTCGGCTTGCTGGGCTTCGTTTCGACCGCGGCACTGGCAAAATTCCTGATGCGCGGCGAGGTCATCGAATGAGCCATCTGGCGAACCTGCCGGTCTGGGCCGCATTGGCCATCGGCATTCTTCTCCTGGCCGGCGCGTCGATCACCCTGCTCGGGACGATCGGCCTTCTGCGCTTCGGCAGCTTCTACGAGCGCCTCCACGCTCCGACCCTCGGCACCACCGGCGGCGCGCTGTGCATCTTCATCGCCTCGGCGATCTGCTTCTCCGTGCCGGGTACGAAAACGGTCCTGCACGAGCTGCTGCTCGCCGTCTTCATGGTGGTCACCACCCCGATCAGCCTGATGCTGCTGGGACGGGCGGCACTCTACCGGGACAGAACCGAACGGAACGAGGCGGTGCCCGGCGCTCCTGCCCAGGAGGACCGGAAGCCCCCCGCCGCAACTCCGCCAGCCCAGGACATCGACGCATAAAACCGGCATCCGATCCGGAAGTGGCCGACGGCGAAGGCGCTTGGCGGATTCTCAGCTGAGGAAGCTCGACGGATGGCCGATGGTCGGGGCCATGCCGCTGCTCGCCTCAACCGAGGTTCAGCGCGGAGAGCGCCAAGCAGACGGTGCGATCGCCGATGACGAGCGGCTGCCGCCAAAGCGCACTTGACCCGGCGACATTTCCAAAACCCGAAAACGCCTCCCATTCTCCGCTCGGCACCCTCGTCCGCACCTCGACCTTGGCGGCATCGAGAAGCGGGATCCCACCGGCAACATCCCAGGCATTGGGCGCCTCGAAGCGGGCGCCCGCCAGAAGTCCGGCGGCGACGAAGGCACATTCGATGGCGGCCGAACCGCTCTGGCGCGCCTCGAAGCCGATGTCGATGCCGACGGGAACCCGCGGCAGGCCGACAAGCCGGCGCCGCACCTGCTGCCGGTCGACACTGGCGATGGGTTGCTCGTCGAAGCACAACAGGCCATCGGTGCGGGCGTGGTAGACGCCCGGGCGAAGGGCGTGGCTGGTCGAGCACCACACCGCGCCGACGACAGGCTGCCCTTTAAAGGCCACGCCGATCGACGCGGCGAAGAGCGGATACCCATTGACGAAATTGGCGGTTCCGTCGACCGGATCGATGATCCAGACGAAGTCGGACGAGCCGATCCGGACCGGTTCGCCTTCCTCGCCGACGATGCCGTGATCCGGAAACCGTTCCGAGACACGCTCGCGGATGAGCCGTTCGACGGCATGGTCGATCTCCGAGACCGGATCCCGATAGATCGCCGTCTCGTCCGCCCCGAGCATCTTATAACGAACCGCGAGCGTGCGCCCGAGCGACGCCACGATCTGGGCGCCGGCGAGTTGGGCCATCTCCACGGCCAGGGCTTCGATGGCCTTGAGGTCGGGCAGGATCATGCCGTCACCTCATGGACCTCGACCTTGCCGGCAAGCACCTCGATGTCCTCCAGGCGACCCGTTCCTCGCCCCGCCCGCGTGACGTTCATCGCCCCGGCGGCGGTCGCCAGACGCAGCGCGTCCGGCCCCTCCATGCCCGAGGCGATCGCCATGGCGAGGGCGGCCGTCATCGAATCCCCGGCGCCCGTGTGATCCCGGGCATGGACCTCGGGCCCCTTTGCTTCCCAGAAGCGATCGCCGAACAGGGCCAGCGAGCCCTCGCCGGCGCGGGACACGACGATGTTCTCGGCCTTGCCGCGCAACTTGTGCATGGCCTCGAGGATCTCCTTCCGGCTGTCGTCGGTGGCGAGCCCGGCCTCCTGAAGCTCCTCGTGGCTGACCTTCAGCAGGGTCAGTCCGCCCTCGACGGCTTCCAGCACGCGGCCGGCGATATCGGCGACGACCTTGACGTCGTTGGCGCGAAGGTCGTTGGCCAGGCGCGTGAAGAAATCCAGGGGAATGACTTCCTCGGTCGCGAGCCCGGTGAGGACCGTCGTCCCGCAGCGAAGCGATTCCGCCAGGATGGCGTTGTAGAGGTCATCGGTCTCGTGGCGGTCGAGACTGTGCGACGGCACCGTCGCGAGCCGCTGGCGCGTACCCTCGCGCCGATCGTCGACGTAGCCGCCATTGCCGCCGCGGACCGGGATGGCGCGAAGGCTGATGCCCTCTGCCGCGACCAGGGCCTCGAGCACTGTGCGGGCCTCGCCGCCGAAGGGCCCGACGAGGCGAGCCCGGCCGCCCAGTCCGAGGATCATCCGCGCCACCCAGACGGCCTGCCCCCCGGCATGGAAGTAGACGTCGTCGGCGCCGTTGGTGTGTCGCTCGATGGCGATGGTAAACAGCGGCCACGGCGCAAACACGCAGATGCTGAGGTCTCGATCGGTGGCAACGTTGGCGGGAGGAAATGGCGACATTTGACCCTGTTCAATCCGGCTTCCAGTCTGGACAGCACACGCCATCACCGCGCCGGCAATGAGGCAGTCCGACCTGAAATGCGCGTGGTCAGCCATACGAGGACGGGACCGTCGACGACAGTCGATCAAATGGGCGGGGCAAGCCCCTGCGCTTCCGAAAGATCGGTAGGTGACGCGCAGGCGTTGGGCCCCTTCGGTCGAACCCTGTCCTGCCGATCAGACGCCCCGTTCTGAGATCCGCAAAATCACCGCCAAGCGTCCAAAGGGGCGCCCTTTTGAGACGCCGCGTTCCGGCACGGCGACGCCGCGAAAGGATTGTCCGGTCCGAAGGCAGGGCGGCCCTATGTGCCGGCGAGGCCAATCTGCTGCTGCATCACGGAAGCGGCGTTGTAGCAGTGGAACGAGGTGACCTTGCCATTCTCCAGATGGAAGACGTCGCAGCACGGCACGTCGATCGTCCGGCCCGTCGGCGCGAGGGTTCCCGAAGGAAGCGCGAGCTCGCCCCTGTGCGTCCCGCGAATGGCGAGCTCGACGACGACGACGTTTCCCGTGACGTAGATCTGGAACAGCTCGCGGTGGATATCCGGAAAGGCAGTGGTCAGCGCGCCGATGTAGTCGCCGATGGCCTTGCCGCGCAGCGTCGCACCGGCGGGGATGTCGGTCATGTAGCCCTCGTCGGAGAAGGCGGAAACGAACGTCTCGCTATCGAACCCGACTCCTTCCGCAACGGCGTAGAGTTCCCGGATGATCGTCTCGTTGTCACGCATGGCCTGTCCTTTCGGCTTTTGATTGTCCGTTCCTCGGCGGCCGCTCGCCGATCGCCTCGGCGTCCGGCCTAGACCTGCGCCTGTCCGCCATCGGCGAAAAGTTCGCTGCCATTGACGAAGCTGCTCTCGTCGGAAGCCAGAAAGAGGGCCGCAGCAGCCGTTTCGTCGGATGTCCCCATCCGGCCCAGCGGAACCTGCGCTTCCATCGCCGCGACGAAGGCCTGCTTCGCCTCCGCGGTCGAGGAGAGACCGTGCAATCCCGGGGTCGAGGTGGGACCGGGGACGAGCACGTTTACGCGGATCCGGCGGGGGGCGAGGTCGAGGATCCAGCCGCGGGCGAAGCTGCGGATCGCTGCCTTGCTGGCACCGTAGACGCTGAAGGCCGGCGAGCCCGTGCTGGCCGCCGTCGACCCGGTCAGGATCACCGAGGCTCCGTCGACGAGAAGCGGCAGCGCCTTCTGGACAGTGAACAGCGTTCCCTTGACGTTCGTCGCGAAGGTGCTCTCGTAGTCCTCCTCGGTGATGTCGGAGAGGGAGGCGAACCGGCCGCCGCCGGCATTGGCAAACAGCACGTCGATCCGGCCGGCTTCCTTCCGCACGATGGCATAGAGCCTGTCGAGATCGCCGAGGTTGGCGATGTCGCCCTGGACTCCCCGCGCACCGTGGCCGACCTCGGCCACTGCGGCACCCAGTTCGCGCTGCCGGCGTCCGGTCATGAACACGCGCGCGCCCTCTTGCGCGAAGCGTTTGGCGCTCGCCAGTCCGATGCCGCTGTTGGCACCGGTGATGACCGCGATCTTGTTGTCGAGCCTGCCCATCGTCTTCTCCTTTTCAGATGAAAGCGATATAGACAGGCACTCACATGTCCACTAGTACATACCAAAAGGTAAGTGATGGATTTCGAGATGAGCGCCAGTGATCCCGATTGCGGCCTCGCCGTCGCGCTGGCCGTCATGGGCGGCAAGTGGAAGCCGCTGATCCTGTATCATCTCGGATACGGTCCGAAGCGCTTCGGAGACCTTCGCCGATTGGTAACCGGCATCAGCGAGAAGGTGCTGATCCAGCAGCTGCGCGAGTTGGTCGCTGCAGGCGTGCTGGTCAGGCACGACTACCGGGAAGTGCCGCCGAAGGTCGACTACACCGTAACGCCTTTCGGCCAAACTCTTGTCGAGGCGCTCCGGCCCCTGTGCGCGTGGGGGACGTCGCACCGTGTGCAGGTCGAGGAGATGCTGGACTCCCGCGTGGTCGATCAGGCTTCCGCCCATCGATCGTCGTGACAGCCGACGGGGCACGAGGGCCCGACCAATCCGGGCGAAAGTGACCTTATCCGAACGTCAAAGCGCGTCGACACCTTCGATTTTCTGCAGGCGCTCGACGGCGAATTCAGCAAAGGCGCGGACTGCCGGGCGCATGAATTTGACGGAGGGATAGGCCAGAAACATCTCGGTCGGACGCACCTCATAGTCCGGCAAGATGCGCAGGAGGCGGCCGCTCGCGAGATCGTCGGCAATCATCAGATGCTGGACGGGGCCGGCCGCATGGCCTTCGAGCAGCGTTCTGGCGATGACCTGCCCATCGATGGTGCGAAGGATGGACCAGACGTCCACCTCCGTCTGAGTGCCGTCCCGGAGCAGCGCCAGGCGGTTCTGTGCGGTGACGGAGCGGGGCGTCGTGATCAACGGCACCTTCGACAACCGATCGAGGGTATCGATCTGGCCGTGCTTTGCGAGGAAGGCCGGGCTCGCGACGAGGATCCGGCGGACGAGACCCAGGCGTCGGATGATCACGTCCTGCGCTTCCGGACGACCGTAGACCAGCGCCAGGTCAAAATTCTCGAACACGAGGTCGACCGTCCGGCTTTCGAGAACGAGATCCACGGCGACGCTCGAATGCAGACGCTGGAATTCCATGACGATGGAGTGGACGTGATTGGTCCCGATGCAGGAGGGCGCGTGGACGCGGATCGTTCCCTCGATGCGGCCGGAGTCCGCCTGCAGGCCCTCCACCGCCGCATCGATCGAGGCCAGCGCCGACCGGCTCGCATCGTAGAGTGCCTGCCCCTCCGCCGTCGGACGAACGCTCCGGGCGGATCGTTCGAGGAGGCGTGCCTGGACACGATGTTCCAGGTTGGCGATATGCTTGGATACCGCCGGCTGGGACAGCGAGAGATCGCGGGCCGCGGCCGTCAGCGATCCGCGTTCCACTGTTCGGGCAAAGGCACGCAGGGCGGCGGTCAAATCCATCGCGTCATTCCAAACGGCTATATGTTGCATTCCCGCATAGCCATTGTTTATGCACCGATGATCTGTTGTTCTCAAGCCTTCCATTGAAGGTGATTGAGAATGAACCGACGAATATTGATGCTCGGAGCACCGCTGGCGCTCGCGGCCTGTGCGACGACTGCGGATCAGCCGCCCAGTGTACTGTCTTATGTTCCGCCAGAACCCGTGATCGATCCCGCTTATGTCGCCCTGTATGCGGCGCTGGAGGGCGAGCCGTTTCCTGTGCCGGCGATCGACCTGAAGCGGATCGTCGATCCGAAGTTCCTGCGCCGGGAGGTCGACTACGCGACCAGCGAGGAGCCGGGCACGGTGGTGGTGGACCCGAACGAGCGCTTTGCCTGGTACGTGCTCGGCAACGGCCGGGCGGTGCGCTACGGCGTCGGCGTCGGCAAGGTCGAAGCGTTCAACTTTCAGGGCGAGGCGACGATCGCCTGGAAGGCGAAGTGGCCGAAGTGGACGCCGACAGCCGATATGATCGCCCGCGACCCCCTGCGCTATGGCCCCCTTCGAAACGGCCTGCCCGGCGGCCCTGGCAATCCGCTCGGCCCCCGCGCCCTTTACCTTCACCGCGATGGTCGCGACACCTTTTACCGCCTGCATGGAACGGTGGAGCCTTGGACGATCGGCACAAAAGTGTCGTCCGGCTGCATCCGGCTCCTGAACCAGGACATCATCGACCTCCATGATCGGGTCCGCGACGGCAGCAAGGCGATCGTCCTGCCGATCCGTAGCGAGGCCATGGCCTGAGGCTCCGCGAGCGCGTCGGGGGCTTTACTTCGAGATCAAGCCTGTCGTCCGCCGTCGCTTGATCCGTCGCGGGATGCCCGATGAGACGCCCGACAGGCGAATTCATGCGGATGCCGTCTGCGAACGGCGAACAGGGAGAAGTCGATGCAGGATCTGGAACGCAACAAGGCGGCTGTCGTCGCCTTCTACCAGCTGATGTTCAACGATGGCAGGCCAGCCGAAGCGATGGAGCGCTATGTCGGTGCGGACTACATCCAGCACAATCCGCTCGTCGCGACGGGCAAGGATGCCTTCATCGGCTATTTCGAGCAAATGGCCCGTGAATGGCCCGGGAAGCGCGTCGAGATCAAGCGGAGTGTCGCCGAGGGTGACTATGTCGTCCTGCACTGCTTTCAGCACTGGCCGGGTGACAAGGACTATGCCGGGATCGATATCTTCCGATTGGACGACACAGGAAAAATCGTCGAGCACTGGGACGTCCTCCAAATCATCCCGCAGCAACAAGAAAATCCGAACGGCATGTTTTAGTCTATTCTGTTCGCCTGGGTGCCAGCCACACACAGCAAAGCGGTCCGTGCCGGTCGACCGGGGTTCGCGCAACAGCAGCGCTCAGGGACGACGGACGGCCAGCCCCCCTCCGCTCCCACTCCGCGAGCAGGATCCACTTCCGCCTCCCGAACGACCGGAGGGCACGATGGGCCGAAGTCTCACCCCGCCTTGGATGGCCTCGCAGCAAAAGAGCAAGGCCATTCCAGGCTAGGTGACGGCCTTCTCGCGCGGTTTGGGTGCTGCGCCGACCGCGCGGACCCTTCCCGGCGCGGTGCCGATGATCCGCTTGAAGGCCCGACTGAAGGAAGCATCCGAGTCGTAACCCAGCAGTCGCGCGGCTTCGCCGATGCGCATGCGGTCGCGGGTGATCCATTGCCGGGCCTGGTGCATTCTCATCTCGGTGACGTAGCGTGCCGGCGTTGCGCCCACGGTCGCCGTGAACTTCGCGGCAAAGCCCGAGCGCGAGACACCCATGACATCGGCGAGATCGGCCACCGACCAGTCACGCTGGGGCTCGGCATGGATGGCGGCGAGCACCTTTCCCACCTGCGGGTCCCGCACCGCGGCAATCCACCCGGCAGAATCGCCGCAACCGTGCTCGACCCATGAGCGGATGATCTGCGCGGCCATGACGTCGGCGAGGCGCGCGAGGATGCCGCTCGCGCCGACACGGTTCATGCCGCACTCGGCCACCATGGCGTTGAGAAGATGCGGCACCGTCGGTTCGGCCTGCATCAATTCCTCGGCCCGCATCAGGTCCGGCATCATCAACAGGAGCGGGTGGAGCCCGTCCAGATTGAAGCGCATGGATCCACAAAACAGGATGGAGGCGTCGCTCTGCGAAGCCGCGTCCCCGACATAGTCGTACATGTTCTCGCAAATGGGAAAACAATCCCGGCGCGGGAACGGTTGCGGCGCGACGCCCGGCGCGCTCGCCAGCGTGTGCGCCGCGCCGCGGGGCACCAGGACGGCGTCGCCCGAGGTCAGCTCGCTCCATTCGCCATCCGGGCTTTGAAGCCAACAGGCCTTTCCCGCGACGAAGTGAAAATACGCGTGAGACTGCGCCGGGTAGTGGAAGCCCCACGTCCCGGCCAGGCGGCACCGACTGTACTCGACACCATCGAGGCGCAGGCCCCGCAGCATGTCGGTCAGGGGATCCATCTCGTTCGGACAGGGCTGAATGGACGTTCGGTCAATCATGTTGGCGTTTCTAGCATGGAAACACCAGGGAAAGGAGCCTAGGTAGGTTTCTTTCGCATTGCATCATTTTCGGGAAGCGCTTCCATGACAGACCTAGCCCAGTTGGGGAGCCAGCCCGAACTCTGCGTCGATGACGAGACAAGGGTGGCCCACTGGCCCGCGGTGTTTTCGCTCGCCTTCGGCGTTTTCGGTCTCGTCACGGCCGAGTTTCTTCCCGTCAGCCTGCTGACCCCCATGGCCGCCGATCTCGGCGTCTCGAACGGGGCGGTCGGGCAAGCGATCACGGCCACGGCGGTCGTCGCCGCCTTTGCGGGCCCGCTTCTGGTGCTGGGATCGGGTAGGATCGACCGGCGATCCATCGTCTGGACGCTGATGGCCCTCCTCGCCGTGTCGAGCGTCCTCTCGGCCTATGCGTCGAGCATCACGACGCTCTTGTTCGCCCGCGCCCTTCTCGGCTTCGCGCTGGGCGGCTTCTGGGCGATGATGACGGCCCTCGCGCTCCGCCTCGTCCCCTCAAAAGACGTGCCCCGGGCGATGTCGATCATCATCATGGGCGTGTCGCTCGCCACCGTCGTGGCCGCGCCCCTCGGTGCAGCCCTGGGGGCGCTCTGGGGATGGCGCGCCACCTTCCTCGCAGCTTCCGCCTTGGGACTGGTCTCGCTGCTCGTCCAACTCATGGTACTGCCGCGCCTGCCGTCCGCCGGTGCCCCCCGTCTCTCCGCCTTCCGCACTGCGCTGTCACGCCGAGCCGTGCTGATCGGCCTGGTGACGATCCTCATCGTCGTCTCCGGCCATTTCGCCGGATTCACCTTCATCCGCCCGTTCCTCGAAGAGGTCCCCCGTCTCGGGGTGTCGGCGATCTCGATGACGCTGCTGGCCTTCGGCGTGGGCGGTTTTCTCGGCAACGTCGTCTCCGGGAAGATCGCCGCGAGAAGCCCGGCCTGGGCCGTCGGCAGCGTGGCGCTCCTCATCGGCGCGGCGACGCTGGCGCTTGTCCTGTTGGGAGCCTCTCCCACGGCGGCGGCCGTCGGCACCGCCGTCTGGGGATTTGCCTTCGGCGGCTTCCCGGTCGCCGTCTCGATCTGGAACGCCCGCGCCGCCCCCGATCTGGCGGAGGCCGCGGGCGCGCTGCTCTCTTCGTCCTTTCAGGTGGCGATCGCGAGCGGTGCGGTGGTCGGCGGCATCCTCGTCGACGGGATGGGGCCCACGGGTGTGATCGTCTATTCCTGCGCTGCGGTCATCGTGGGTGCCGCCGTCATGCTCACCCTCGGACGCGCGTCCGAACGCGCCCGGGGCACGGGAGCGCCCCTGTCATCGTCCTAAAAGCCGGGCCGAGACGCGGACGAGGCTCTTTGTCTCGGCCTGCTCATCTCCGAGTACGAAGCATTGGCAGTCCAGGACGTCGACCTGGCAACGCTCACGGCGCCCGGTTCATGGGGCGTCCTGCGCTGGTCGGATGGGACGTCTGCGCCTGAGGGAGCCGACGCGTTCGATCGATGAAAGGAGATCATCGTCACCGATAGAACGGCCGACGGCTGCGTCTCGCAATGCTGCAATGGCGAAGTGGAGACCGGCTTGCGGCGGTCGGTCTCACAGTCAGGTCGACAAGCAGCGTGTTCAGCCGCCGCGCCATGGTGTCCGCTTCGCGGTGGCCGGACGGAGTGAGAAAGCCAGGCGGGCCTGGTGCCGCACCTGCCGGAATCGAGGGGCACGCGCGCACGCCAGTAAAAGGTGTGACCACGCCGTTCGAGATTGCTTGTGTCATGCCGAGTCGCCAACGACCGGATCCCTTGAGCTTGGGGCCCCTTGGGACGGCAATGGCCATCACCTCCAGGCACCAGGTTTGGGCCAAGGCGTGGAAACAGCGCCGAGAGGATTCTCAGCTACCGAGAGAATCAATGATTGCAATGGCTTGACATGGTCTGGCTGGGGAACCTGGATCCCCAGCCAGACGAAGGCCAAGTCTTTGTAAACACTTTTGGTTTCGGCTTTGCCGTCGCATTGGGCATCAGTTTTGTGCCCTGGTTGGGGGCCGACGTCAACGATGTAGAGTTTGGGAATCCAACGGACCGATCGACGGAAATGATTTGCAACGCTCCGTGTCTTCCGTGAGCGGGTCAGTGTCACGTCCTATGCAAAACCATAGATAGCGTTTTGTCATCCGAGGCTGCGAAAGCTACTGATAGTCAACGTGATCCTAGAGATCCGACGTGGCATCGCAGATCCCCGACTATCAGGCCCTCATGCTCCCGCTACTGCGTCATGCAGCCGGCGGTGAAGCGCGTGTGCCGGAGGTGGCGGAGAAGATTGCGGGCGAGCTCGGCCTCTCCATCGCGGAGCGCGATGAGCTCTTGCCGAGCGGCCGCCAGCGCGTGCTGCACAACCGCATTCACTGGTCGAGATTCTACATGTCGAAGGCCGGGCTGATCGTCTTTCCCTCGCGCGGCCGCTTCGTCGCGACCGACACCGGACGGGCGCTTCTCGACCATCCGCCCGAAAAGCTCGACGCCCGCTTCCTCGACTCCTATCCGACCTTCCGCGCCTGGTATCAGAAGCAGGCAGCGCCGGACGCCGAGGGCGCCGTGCCGGCCGCGGAACCGGGCCTACCGATTGTCGTGACGCAGACGACGCCGGAGGAGCAGATCGGGGCCGCCCATCACGCCCTGCATGCAGCGCTCCGGGCCGAGCTTCTGGAGCGCATCCGGGACAACTTGCCCAGCTTCTTCGAAGTCCTGATCGTCGATCTCCTCGTCGCCATGGGCTATGGCGGCGGCCACAAGAACGCCGCCGAGCAGCTTGGTCGCTCCGGCGATGGTGGCGTCAACGGCGTCATCAGCGAGGACCGCCTCGGCCTTGACCGCATCTACGTGCAGGCCAAACGCTATGCCGAGGGCAACACCATCCAGCGTCCCGAGCTGCAAGGTTTTGTCGGCTCGCTCGTCGGGCTCGGCGCCACCAAGGGCGTCTTCGTCACGACGTCGAGCTTCACCAAGGGCGCCACCGACTACGTCCGGAACCTGCTCCAGCGGGTCATCTTGATCGACGGCGAGCGGCTGACGGCCCTGATGATTGAGCACGGCGTCGGCACGCGGCTCCAGACCCGGATCGACATCCAGTGGCTGGACGAGGATTTTTTCACCGAGGACTGATCGCATGACACGGCCTTCAGGGCAGACGCGCTCGAACGGGCCGGCAAATGGTCTGGTTCGCTGGGCTCGCCTCCAATACGCACGGAAAACGGAGCCCTTCGTTAACCATGCCGGCGCCGCATTCTGATGGCGCCTTGCGATCGGTGGTTGAAGACGTCAGTTTCAGTTTCGTGCTTGGGATCATCCAAGCCGACACGAAACGGCCCCCGCTGGTGCGCTAACACCGAACGAGGGCCTGACCCGCAACCTGCTAGGAAGGCTTTGGGCTATGACGAGCCATAACTGCTTCGTCCCTTTGAGGGAAGATTTGGAAACGACGATCGCGGTGCCGCTGTGCCCGCGGGAATTGCAGGGCGCCATAGCGCGCATGCAGACGGCCGCCCGCGCTTAGGCGCTCCGGCCTCTTCGTCCTTTCGTATCCATTCGAGATGATCACCCGCGCTGATGCAGCCGTGGCATTCTGCCTCGACTTGTCGCCACCGCCTGTCCGTCCGACGCCCTCACCGGCGCCGACGTGCCCGGCCGCGGCACCAGCCGATCATCTCCCTCATCCAAGGGATTTTTCATGCCTCTTTCTTCGAAGGGTGCCGCCTCGGCCGTGGCCGAGCGTGCCCGCTATTCCTGCCGCATTGCCTTTGGCGACATCGAGGCCGATCTCTCCACTTTGATTGACAAGGCGGTTGCCGCAATCGCTGCCAGCACGCCGGCGCCCGATACGATCCTCGGTGACTACATCGGCCTTGCCGCCATGATCCGCTCGGTCTCGGCCAACGAGGGCAAGCTGCTGGAGCAGGCGATCATCGCCATCGGCCAGCGCAATCCCGATCTCGTCGTGCTCTGGCAGTCGCTGCGGCTACCGGTGACCCCGGCGGCGCTGGAAGCGATCGCCTTGAACCGCGGCGGCACCCTGAAGGGCCTGAGCTTCGACGCCGATGCCCGGACCAGGGTCACCTACACACCCGATCTCGTCCTAGTGAACCGCCGCTACCACAGCGCCACCATCCTCGATGTAAAGCGCTCGATCGCCTCCTACCTCGACACCCATCGTCTGGCCGAGCTGAAGACGAAAATGCTGGCGACGTCGCTGATCCTGCCGGACTGGCTCTACAAGGAGCACAAGCGGCTGATGGTCGACACGGTGGGCATCGCCATCATCGACGGGGCGAGCGCACCGAGCGACCATGAGAACGGCATCTGGGCCATGGACGAGATCGACGACCTCATCGAGGTCGACGGCGCCGCCGAGACGATGGCGGAGCTGCGCCGCCGTTTCGGCGACAGAATCCGCGCACTGCTGTCCACCGAGACGCTTCGGCTGGCCCGCTTGGATGCCGGTACGGCGACGGGGATGCGGCTGAGCTGCACCGAGGCCTTCCTGCCCATGGATGGCTCTCTAAGGACGCGTGCCGCGACCGACGTGGTCGACGACGACACATCCCTGTCGTGGCCAGCATCGCCGGGTGCCGGCAACGTTGCCGGCCGGATCAGAAATAATTTCCGTTCTGCGGCCCCGCACATACCGCGCACCATCCGCGTCGGCTTCGCCAGAGCGCGCCTCGACGCCTGATCCCGGCCGCGGCTCGTGATCGCCGACCGATCCCGAACCGCAGCCACTCCTCACCCTCAGATTCAACCTCGCCGCCGCCGCTGAATGCCGGGGCGATGCAAGGGAAAGCCATGTCCATGCCCCAGCCCCACACACCCGCCAACCGCCCGCCACAGATCCAGCCGCAGCCGTCGCCCCTGCGCCGGAAGCTGACGGACACCGTTGCTCCGTCAGCGATCGACGCCTGTGAGGCGGCCCCGTCCGCACTGCCCACTGAACCGGTCGCAGCCATCGCTTCGTTGCCGACAGCAAGCCCCTGCGAGCAGGCCGATGGACACGACCCCGCCATGCTGGTCGGCCTCTCCCTCTGGACCGCCCGCCAACACGAGCGCTACATCGAAGCTGCGGCAACCCGGAACGACGGCCGGCCGCTCCACATTTACCCCACCGTCCTCGTCGACACCCTGCGCCGCCATGCCGATGCCGGGGACCCGACCTGCCGTCTCGTCCTCGACTGGCTGCTCGGCAAGGGCCTCCTCGAGACCGGCGCCGGACGCTCGCGCAAGGGAGCCTTCTGATGGCGGCACCCAAGCAGAGCGGCAAACTGCGCAAGCGCCAGTTGGACGCCGGATCAGGCGCCTCGGCGCTCGAGATCCACTACGCCATCGGCGAACACCCCGTCGCCGAGAGTGTCGCGACGCTGCTTCTCGTCGAGAAGGCCTTGCAGCAGAGCGGCATGGTGATCGGCGATCTCGCCGCTCGTTTCGATCGGCCGGGCTCGGTGGTCGTGCTGCGCGCCGAAGTCGCTGGCTTTGCGGCGTCGGCCCTGCGCCTCTTGGAAGACGGATCTATCCTGCCCGGTCGCACCCAGACACTCGACGTCGGCTATGTCAGGCCAGGCGGGCATGTGCGTTTTGCCGACGACCTCGACATTCGCTGGCGCATCGTGTCGATGCTGTGCGAGCCCGACGGTGATGACCCCGAGGGCGAGAGCGACAGCGTCCTGCGCACGCGCATCGCCAACGTCACCCGTGCCGGCTATCCGCTGCTTGTCATTGCCGAGAAGATGGCCATTCCTGCTCTGCTGTCGCTGGCTGCCGACCAGGTGCTGGATGCCGGCGCTCTCGACGTCGACATGATCGCCGAGACGGCGGCAAGTATCACGGGAGACGATCAGGCCTGCATCCGCTCGGCGCTTGTGACGGCTTCGTTTGATCCGGCACACCTCTCCGTCGACGATCTCTCGGTGGCGATCCGGTTTGGCGTGCCGATCGACCGGATGATTGAGACACTCACCCACTTGGCGGCCACCGTAGACGGTGGCGACGGCGATGGTCGCGCAGAGACTTGGTCCGGCAGCCGAACCGCGTCACAGGACGACCGCGACTGGGATCGCCGACCAGCGAGCCTGTCGACCGTGAACAAGGGGCGCAAGGAGAAGGGGCGCAGCGACAAGGGTCAGTCCGATAAACGCAAGAGCGGTGCGGGCTCTGTGAGCGGCTCCGCGGTCATCCTGCCGGATGCCTCGACCGATCCCTATCGCCTCAGCGTCGAGACCCTTGCCGGCTATGGCGACGCAAAAAACTGGGCGCTCGACCTGAAGGTCGATCTCGATCTGTGGCGCACAGGTTCACTCGCTTGGGACCAGCTCAGCTCGCGCCTGCTGCTCTCGGGACCGCCCGGCACTGGCAAGACGACGTTTGCCCGGGCGCTCTGCAACAGCCTCGACTTGCCACTGCATATCTCCTCCGTCTCCACCTGGCTGGAGGCTGGCTATCTCGGCAGCGTCATCTCCCGCATGAATGCCGCCTTTGAAGAGGCAAGGGCCAACGCACCCTCGATCCTCTTCATCGATGAGTGCGACGGCATCGGCAAACGGCAGTCCCAGGACCGCGACTTCGCCGACTATTGGAATGCCCTCGTCAACAAGATGCTGGAGCTGATGGACGGCGCCGCCAAGGCCGAGGGCGTGATCATCGTCGGCGCGACCAACAGGCCGGAGGCCATGGACGAGGCGCTGAAGCGCTCGGGCCGCTGGGAACGGCAGATCGCCATGCCAATGCCCGACCGCGAGGCGTTGACTGGCATTCTCGCCCACCACCTCGGGCCCGACCTCGCCGCCGTAGTTGCGACGGGGGCGGCGTTGAGCAAACCAACGTCACCGTCATCAATGCCGCATCGCCGCGAAGAGGTTGGAGCGGTACTGACACGTCTTGCCCGGCAGGCAGTCGGCCTCAGCGGCGCCGATGTCGAGCGGCTGGTCCGTGAGGCCCGCGCCAAGGCGCGCCGCGACGGTCGCAGCCTGGCCTATGCCGATCTTGCCACCGGCCTGGCCGCTGGACGTCCGATCCGCCCGCGCGACCTGCGGTGGCGAATGGCTATTCACGAGGTGGGCCACGCGCTGGTCCGCCGCGCGCTAAAGGTCGGCACCGAGGTCGGCCTGTCGATCGAGGCGGCGAGTGGCGGCTATGCCGAGTCCATGCTCGACGTCGACGTCGTGCAGTCAGAGGGTTGGGTGAGCTCCCTGATCGCGGTCTGCCTCGCCGGGCGCGCGGCCGAGACGCTGATCTTCGGCGACACCACGAGCGGATCGGGCGGCTCGCCGACGAGCGATCTCGCCAATGCCACGCGTCTCGCTTTGTCGATGGAGATCGAGCTCGGCTTCGGCCGCTCGACGCCACTGCTGCATCGCTCGATGGATGGCGCCGAACTGCTGCTCTTGCGGGACGACCCACTGCGCGACGCCGTCCATGCCCGGCTGGAGGCCGCTCTGGCGCTGGCGACCCGCACGATCGAGGCGGAGCGGGCCTGCCTGCTGCGGCTGGCAGAGGCTCTGGCGGAAGCCGGCAGCATGAACGCAGCCGAGATCGCCGCCGTCTTCGCGCACGCTGCTACCGACGCGAGGCAGGCCAGCGCGCCGGATCAGCCCGAGCCGCCCGTCTGAACACGTCGTCCTGCGCGCCTATGCAAGCCGCCGCACGCACGTTGCCGCCAACCATCACCACTCGGTCCGTCTCGATGTGGACACCTGTCAAACGATCAAAGGAACATTGCGGATGAGCATCATCATTCTGCCGAACGGCACCGCTCTTCACATGGATCAAGAGCTGCACCTCCTGACCCAGCTACAGCGCGACATCGCCCGCATCGACGAGGGACCGCACCCAACCACCAAAGATCTGGCCGACGCCCCGATCCTCGAACACTGGTCGCTCGGCATGCGCATGCAGCCGTGCCTCACGGGCGAGGTCTACAACCACCCCAAACTGCGCACCGGCGCCAAGACGGTGACATCGCAGCTCTTCGTGTTCGCGCCGCATCATGGCTATGCGCGTACCCTCAGCCGCTTCTACCGCCTCGGCCGTCCGGCGACCGACACCGAGCGGTAATTGCCGATATTGCGAGGCTCCACTGGCGACAGGCTTGCGCAAGGCCGAACCCGTACCCATCTGGGTCATGTGCAGCGCGTCCGGCATGACCGGGCTGTCGCGCAACAGGCTTCCAAACTGCCGTCCGACCACGGATGTACTGGCGAGTTGGCAAGAGGAAGCCGGGATCCCCGCAAGGGGACGTGGGCCGCCGGAGGAAACTCTCGGCGGCTTCTTCGTATCTGGGGCATGGCATCGACGCCATTCTCGCCTCGATCACCAATCGGCTTGCGCCTTCCCCGCGGGATCGCGTCACGATCGTCGTCGGCACCGCTGCGCGACCTCGATGCTGATCGAGGTGCGCGTGACCTATAGCGACTTCCCGGCAACGCAACTCAAGTCAGGTCAAGTTGCGCATAGGCGTTGCAGACCTCTGAGCCACCGTTGCAAACCTGCAGTTTGCCGTTGCGAAGCTCGAAGCCCGCGTTGCGAATGTCTGGACACGCGATTCAGCGGACCGATCGGCGACGCTGCCCTGCGGCCCGCCCCCTCTCGGCAGCCGCGGTTACGCTGTCTCAAAGTGCGCGCACGTCGAGTCGACCTGAGATGAGTTGAGTCAAGTTGCGCATCTTCGTTCCGAAGCTCTGTGCAAACGTTGCGAACATCCGGATCGTCGTGTCGAGGCTACGTTCAACCGTTGTCATGCTCTGTCACGGCGTTGCGAAGCTCAGGCGGCCCGATTCAGCGGCAAACGCCGTTGTCGCTGGCGCAGGTGGACACGTCGAGAAGCTGGAGATAGTCGCCGTCAGCGAGGGCTTCAAAATGGCCCCAAGGCTGCGCCCAGGCGACAGGCCAGCGATACTTGTCGTTTACATCGCGTTCGCCGCAGAAGGCGGATGGAGCCTCTCTGCTGAAGGCGCAGGCGGCCCATGGGCCCCGCTTCGGTGAACGCGAACAGATAACATGCATCGGCGCCATAGGGATCGACAATCATTCAAAAGCTTAATTGCCGTCGAAAAAAGTTAACAACGAGCAAGAAAGCCATTTATACTATAGGCGACGCAAGCAAAATCATCTGAGTGCAGCGAGTTTAGCAGTCTATTTGGCGATTTTTGCTTGGTTGACAATTCCAGTGACTTTGACTGATCCCGATTTATGCAGTATGTTCAATGGGTTGCGGCCATTCAGGCAACGCAGCATAGGAGACTGACATGAGCGAAGACATGAACCCGCCCGAGCCGAACGACGCCGACATCACGCCGCAGGAGGCCGCGCCCGCGCTGCCCGACGCGCCCGATGCGCCCGATGCGCCCGACGCGGGCGGCGTGCCCGCAGAGAAGAAGGAGCGGCGCGCGAAGCCGAAGGTAACGAAGGGCCCGACGGCAACGAAGGCTGCCCGCGGCAAGAAGGCGCCCGTCGAGAAGAAGGAGAAGACCCCGAAGCCAGAGAAGCGGCGCATCTTCGACAAGTCGATGCTGCCGCCCGAGAAGCGGGAGCGCGCTGACCAGCGCTTCGAGAGGCTGCACGTCCTCGGCCGCAAGTCCGTCGAGAACATGCTGGACATGGGAGAGGAGTTCCACGGACTCGCCCTCGACGTCGAGGACCCGAAAGACTGGGAGGACCTCGTGAAGGCCGAGACCGACTACGAAGTGAAGACCGCCAGGAACTGGAAGGCGATCCACGCGAAGATGGGCCACCACCGGGCGGAGATCATCACGCACAAGGTGACGCCGACGGTCCTCATCAAGCTGCTGCCGGCGACCGAGGAGACGATCGACGCGGTGATCGCCTCCTTCGCCGAGGGCAAGCGCCTCAAGGTCTTCGAGGTGAAGGCCCTGGTCGACGGCTCGAAGGAGCCCGGAGAGGCGGGAGCCGACGGATCGGCCCGGCAGGGCGGCGCCAAGGGCATGCGGCTCTTCGGCCTCGCCAAGCTCGCGCGCCAGCAGAAGAGCGTGATCGGGGGGCTGAAGGCGATCCGGCAGACGTTCGCCGCCGCGCTCGAGGCGAAGAAGCTGGAGAAGGGCAAGCTCACGGGCGAACTGGTGCCGATCGCCAAGCTCGCGCACCGCGAGCTGACCGAGATCCTCTGCGACATCGACCAGAGCTCGCTCGTCGGCGGACAGGCGCTGCGGCACCTGAAGGTCGAGGACGAGACCTGGGCCGAGCTCCTCGGCATGCTCTACGCCATGGCGGCGGCCGACGGCTGGCCCGACAAGGTTCTGCTGAAGAGCTGGATGACCGACAAGGTCATGCCGCTGCTCGCCTTCGCCCTCGACGGCGCCGCCGTTCCGTCGACGAACGAGGTCGAGGTCGCTGAGGGCGAACCCGTCGAGGGCGGGATCGAAGAGGAGGTCGTGGTTGCCCAAGAGCCGCAGGCGATCGCTGCCGCGAGCGATGCGCCAGGCGGTGGGTCCGAGCCGGAAGAGGCGAAGGCGGTGACGGCCGGATTGGCGAACAGCTCGGTCTCGCCGGCGATGGCCAGGCTCCGCAAGCTCCGGGCCGATCGCTCGAACGTCGTTAGCTTCCTCCCCGAGACGCAGGATCAGGCGAGCCGGGCCGGGCGCGAGGTCACCGGACCGAACGGCGCGAGCTGATCAGGTTGCCCTCACTACTGGCCCCGCCGTCTTCGGACGGCGGGGCCCATCGCCCTTCATCACAATGACCGATCTAAGAGACCTGTCGATGACCGACACACCGCCGAAGCCACCGAAGCCCGCGCGAGGTTCCAAGGCCAGCCGTGAAATCCCCATCGTTCGGTCGGCTCGTAACGAGCGCCAAGCCGAGTACCAGCGAGCCTATCGCGCCGACCAAAGGCTAAAGCGGATCCCGTCGCGAGATGATGCTGCCCGTGTGGCTCTTCACTGGGCAATCACCCAAATGATCGAAAAAGGTGATGAGGATGGGCTTTCCCGTATCCACCGTGGGATCGTCCGGCGGTTGGTCGCGCTCGGCTTTGACCCGCAAGGCGCCGACCGCCGGGTCAGCGATCTCATCGACCGTTACGAGGACGGCTGGACCTTCCAGGCGAAGCCACACCTGCGCGCGAACCCCGAGGGCGATAAGCAATCGTGACGTCGGTCGGTCGCCTTGGCTCTGCGGCGACGAGGGTTGCGACGCCTCCCTGGCCTTCGGGTCGTCCAACGCTGATTCCGGTGCCATGCGATCGAGGTGATCTTAGCGTCGAGGTGCCGAAGGGGCGGTTGCGGCCATTACTACAGCAAACGGCGTTTGCCATTGAAACGGTTATCCAGACCAAAGCGCTTCCTGCGGCTTGGCTTCGGCAGGATTGCAGAAATCATTTCCGGGCTCGGCAAAGGCGATAGCCAGGAGCGGCTGCGGCGCCGCACCTCGCCAGACCGGCTCGCACCGGAACGTCTCGGCAAAGCCGCGCTCGCCAGCCCCGCTGATCCGCAGCGTCCGGCTCTTCGGCACGCGCGCGAGCCAGCCGAACTCGATCGTGCGTTCGAGGATGGCCGCGCCGAGCTTGCCGGAGAGATGCAGGCGGCGTTCGCTCCAGTCGAGGCAGGTCCGGCAGAGCGGGCGCTCGGCTCCGGCGAGCGCGTCGCTGTCGATGCCGAGATCGGCGAGGAAGCGGCGGCCCTCGCCCGAGACGCGGCCGACGCCGTCGTCGAGATGGACAATGCCGCGGCGCTCCAGCGCGTCGGCGATGGCGACGCCAAGACGGCCGGCGAGATGGCCGTAGCAGGACCGCGCCAGCCGCATCGCCGCATCGCGCGGGCCCCTAGATGCGGGGGCCACCCGGCGGCACCGCCCGATAGCGCCATGAGCCCTTCCAGTGCCTGCGCCACGTCGGGCGAGGCCAGGCGGAAATAGCGGTGGCGGCCCTGACACTCGACGGCGACGAGCTGGCCCTCCCGCAGCCGCGCCAGATGGCCGCTCGCGGTCTGCGGCGTGACGCCGGCTTGGGCAGCCAGTTCCCCGGCCGTCAGCGCCATCCCGCCCATCAGCGCCGCCAGCATGTTGGCGCGGGCGGGGTCGCCCATCAGGAAGGCGGTCTCGGCCCGCGAGACGCTGCTCGGCCGGCTCCAGATACCATACAATCACAGCTACTGCAGGCTCTACGGATGTACGAACCCATCACAACAGGCCCGGCCGCAAATGGACTAACCGCGCGTTGAACGGGTGATGGTCAACGCGGCCGCACGGAAGGCCGGTTAAGAACAAAGATATTCTTGAGGTCATTTTTCGGATGGCGGATTGAGAGAATTCGGCCATCGAATTGATCAATGGTGACTTCGACCTCATCGCCCGCACGATTAACTGCCGTCACTGTAGGAGGCTGTCGCCGGGCAACGCGGATGCTCCGGTAGCCCTGTACAGTCAACCTCTCCTTCGCCCAATAATACGCCTCCAGCGACGGGGGCTTCGCTATCATACTATCGTCAACCTGAGCCGACGTTTTTTGCAGCATAGCACCTGCGATGCATGTTGAGACCCCCAATAAAACTGACTTTCTCATACAAACTCTCCTTTACTGGGACAATTGGCATCTTCAATCTGAAAACATCGTTCAGTTTGATATAGATAGTTATATATTCTGCCCGTAGTCACAAGAATTGGTGCGCAGGATACAAGTGCTCTTCAGCCGACGACCCTGCTCTGCGAGATTAGTAGGAATCGGTCCCTACTGCTGCGCGACCACCCTCTGTTCCGATATCGCGCGCTTTGCGCGGCTCGCAGCAACCTGCTCAGACAGGCCGGCGGTGCATCTCGCCTTCAAGCCGCTTCGAGGACCATGTTCAGCGGTGTCGACGCGACACGCTGGACCCTTTCAAAGCCGCCTGACCGGATAACTTCGGCAAGCTGCTTCTCGCCTGCCTGGGCGCCGAGGGCCAGGCCGGTATCCTGCGCCAGCGAAGTCGGTACGCAGATCATTGTCGAGGCCGAGTAATAGATGCGCCCGATCGGGTTCAGGTTCTCGTCGAGTGAATCGCCTGCTGCCGGCTCAACAACCATCCACTTACCGCCCGGCTTGATCGCCTTGCGGATGTGCGCCGCCGCCGCCGCCGGGTCGCCCATGTCGTGCAGGCAATCGAAGCAGGTGACGAGGTCGTAGTCCTTACCCGGGAAGTCCTGCGCCCGTGCCACCTCGAATCGCACGTTGTGGACGCTATGCGCCTTTGCATGCGCCGCCGCCGCGGCGACGGAGCCCATGTGAAAATCGTAGCCGATAAACTCCGAGCTGGGAAAGGCTTGTGCCATGACGATCGTCGACAGTCCGTGGCCACATCCCACGTCAGCCACCTTCGCGCCGGCTTCCAGTTTGTCGACCACGCCGTCGAGCGCCGGTAGCCAATCCTGCACCAGTGCGTTGACATAACCGGGCCGGAACAGTCGGGCCACGGCGCAAAACAGGCACCCGGCCTGATCGCCCCAAGCGACCCCGCGGCCCGTCTTGAAGGCGGCCCGAACCTTGGGCTGGTTCTCGACCATCGCCGCCGCAGTGTCAAAGGCGCCAATCAGGTTAACCGGACTGTCGAGGGTCGCGAAAACCATCGCCTGCTCGGGGCTCAGCGAGAAACGTCCCGCGTCGACGGTTACGTAGCCCGACGCCGCCTGCGCCGAGAGCCATTCGCGCACATAGCGCGCTGCGCATCCGGTAGCCGCGGCCAAATCCTCGGCCGTTACAGGTCCACGGTCGCGGAGCGCCCCATAGAGGCCGAGCGCGTCGCCGATTTGGACCAGCGGCACGCTCACCGCACCCCCGAGGTCATTCAGCACACGACCGACAAACTCATTCAGCTTTGCTTCATCGAACTTGGTCATCTCTGTTCTCCGATCCAGCGGCGGAAATCGCAACCGCAATCGGAGGATGACACTGCGTGGGGCGTGGCGCATGGGCCATGCGTCCCGCCAAGCCGCACAAAAGCCCTTTGGTGCAGAGACAAATGCCCCGAACAATTCGCGGTCGTTAGTGCCTAAGCGTCAGCACGATCGCCTGCGCGCGACTGTGCACGCCGAGCTTGTCGAAGATCGTCGAAAGCTGATTTCTAACAGTCTTCTCGCTCTTGCCCAGCTTCAGCGCGATCTCGCGGTTGTTGAGCCCATTGGCGACCAGTTCCATGACGGCTGCCTCAGTTGCTGTCAGAGCGGCACGCTTCAACGCAATCGATGGCGTGCTGGCATCGTATCCCAGAAAATTGGCGATCTCCCGGTGCAGGACGTTCCATGCCGGCTCGTCTGGCAGCAGCACATGGTTGCGGCTTTCGAGCGGAACGAACAGTGCGCCAGGAATGGAGGCCGCCAGCTTGCAGCCCTCATCGAAGGGCACGCGCATGTCGCCCCGGCAATGCAGGATGAGGGTAGGCACCCGGACTTGGGATGCTATGTCGATAACGTCGATTCCCTGCACCTCTCGGAGGATCGCTGCCGCAACCTCTGCGCTGGCCGTCCTCTGCTCCAGGTTGCCCCACCAACGGTGCTGCTCATCCGAACCATCGGGAATAAACAGGTTAGTGTGAAAATGGCAGAACGCGGGATTCTCCCGCCCCCAACCAATGCGGGTAAAGTTGACGTAGGTTTCGGCCTCGAACAGTTCCTCGGCCGTCTTGGCCCGCACACGGGCGCCTTGCGCATAAGCATTGATGAGCACCAAGTGCGTTACTCGCTCAGGACAAGAGGCGGCAAACCGCACCGCAAGAGCTCCGCCTTGTGACAACCCCATTAGTACGAAGCGCGGCTCCGGGATCGTAGCGGCAACGGCCTCAAGGTCGGCTTGCCAAGCGTCGAGCGACAGGTCGGACACGAAACGGTCCGACAAGCCGCAGCCACGCGGATCGTAGCGCACGAAGCGGTGAGAGGCCGAGAAGGCGTAGAGCCATGGTCGCCAAACGGGGCTCTCAAGGTCGTACTGACAATGGCTCAACCAGTGCGCGGCACGCAGAATGACCGGGCCTTCCCCGCAGGTCGCCACGGCTATCTGCGTGCCGTCAGCAGATTTGCAGAACCGTATGTGCTGGCGCAACGTCATGGAAAATGAGCATACCTTTGACCTTGGGTCCTGACCAGATGCTGCCAATTTGGTGCGGTGGAAGTGTCGGCCCCGCAACTGCGTAGTGCGGGAATGGCAGGCTTCTTCTGGGTCACCAGCCGAACGACGGGTTTCGCCGGGCGTGGGCCCGGAAGCGGACGATCAGAATGCGACGCGAACGGGCCAGAGAGGGACGGAGAAATTTCGGGCGATCAGGCGGAAGTCGCCGTTCGGCTCTCGACGCTGTTTCCCAAAGTGTCGTTAGGCGCCACTACTCCTTTAGCCTCCAAGCAATGGCACGCTTATCGAACCGGGTGTATAATGGCTGTCTGCCGCATGTTTTGGCGGCGGATGCGTGATCGGCTAAAGCGGCGAACGGGGCTGGCACAGCCACACGCGAACGCAGGAATGTCGTTGCATTCGATCCTCGAGACCGGCGCGAGCTGGACGCTCGCGTCTTGGCGTGAACCGACTCATGGAGTTCGTCATGACGATAGGAAACGCAGGGCGTCGCCCCCTCTCAACGCATGCCCCCTTGTTCGCAACCGTTGCCGTCACCATGCTTCTTTCAAGCAGTATCGTTGTGGGTTGTCCCCTAGACGGACATAAGGGACCACGAGCGCACCACCTCCACAGGCTTTGGCAACTGGCACAGCTTTCGTCCGAAGGAGAGCAATACCGCGCTGAAGCTCGCGCCCCCGCGCAGAGCAAACCCGGCGGCACCGAAATTGGAGCCTATGGCCGCGATCTGCCGTCGGGCGCCGCTGCTCCCCAGAGCAAGGCGCGCCCGAAACTCTATGACAACTTGGGCAGGCTAAGCTGGCCGGCGGCCGGGCAGATGGTGCCCGAGGCACGCTCCTATTTTGACCAGGGCTATCGCCTTGGCTGGGGTTTCAACCATGCCGAGGCGGCCAGAGCCTTTCGGGCGGCGCAGGAACTGGATCCCAATTGTGCCATGTGCTTTTGGGGGGAAGCCTGGGTATTGGGGCCGCACATCAACTATCCCATGCAGGAGGATGCCAATGCGCGCGCACTGGCGGCGCTGCAAGAGGCGCGCCGGCGCCTGCCGAACGCCGACGAGAAGCAGGCAGCCGTGATCGAGGCGCTCGCCAGGCGGCACTCCGCCGACGCGGCCTCCGACCGCAGGGCACTCGACGAAGCATACGCCGACGCCATGCAGGCAGTGCAGGCACGTTTTCCCGAAGACGCCCATATCGCCGTGCTCACAGCCGACGCGATCATGAATCTTTCGCCTTGGGACTACTGGGGCGAGGATGGCAGAACGCCGAAGGGCCGCACCGCCCACATGGTGGCCCTGCTCGAGGCGGTACTCGGCGATACCCAGCTCAGACCGTTGGTGCCGGATCCGGATCACCCCGGAGCTATCCATCTCTACATCCATGCCGTCGAGGCATCGAACTACATGGAACGGGCGATACCGCATGCGCGACGGCTCGAGGCGTTGATGCCGGGCGCTGGGCATCTCGTGCACATGCCCAGTCACATCTGGTACCGCACGGGACGATGGAGGGACAGCCTGGAGGCAAACATCCGCGCTGCAAAGGCCGACGAGGATCTGATCCAGCAAGGTGGTGCGAGCCTGCTCTATGCCGAGGGCTATCATGCCCACAACGTCCACTTCATCCTGACCTCGGCCTTGATGGGCGGCGACGGAGCCACGGCCTTGGGCGCAGCCGAGGCGCTCGCCGACATGGTCTCAGACCGAGCCAAGCGAGATGTTCCCTGGACGCAACCCATCGCGGCGGCACCATACGCTGTCCACGCGCATTTCTCCGCGCCCGACAAGGTGCTCGCCCTCCCCGAGCCCGCGGCGGGTTTTCCGTTCGTGCGGGCGGCGTGGCACTACGCACGAGGCGTCGTCCTGGCCAGAACTGGGCGGCGACAGGCTGCCCTCGACGAGGCGGCTGCGATCGATGCCCTAACCCAGGCACCCGACATAACGGCGATGCCAGCCCAGGGCGTGCCCGGTCCCGCCCTCCTTGCCATATCCGCCAAGGTGATCGAGGCCAGGGTCGCGCAGGCCGACGACGACCATGCTAAGGCCGCCGGCATGTTTGCTGAACTGGCGGCGATTCAGGATCAGATTCCCTATATGGAGCCGCCGTTCTGGTACTATCCCCTGCATCAGTCTGTCGGTGCGGCGTTGCTGGAACAGGGCAGAGCTGAGGAAGCGGAAGCAGCCTTCCGAGCGGCCTTGGAGCGCTCCCCTAACAATGGCTGGGTGGCAGCAGGATTGCTAAGGGCGGCCGAAATGCGCGGGGATGTCCGAGCGGCCGAGGATGCCCGACTGCTGATGCAGAAAAACTGGTTCGGTGCCTCGCCGCCGGACCTTGGCCAGTTATGACAAAGGGGAACTGAAAAGCGCTTGTCAGTGCTCGGAGGCGGCACTTTTTTAGTCGCGTTCGCGCTTTACCACCGGACACTCGGCCTGGAGAAGCAGTGCGGCGCGAGATCTGGAGAGCAGGTGAAAGACCGGATTGTCGCTTAACGACCTGGAATAAGGGACCCTGACGAGTGGCGTGGACGACTTAATCCGGCCTGCATTAAGCGTATCGATCTCATCGGCGCGCGTCCTCTTTGGCGACGAGAGGGGCGCGATCGGCGACCATTGTCCATTCTGGTCAGTTCGCGTTGGCGCCCAGACGCATTCTTCGGTCTTCCGCTTCAACGGTCGACGGCCTATCTCGCGTAGCGAGCATCGCTCCTGGGACGTCCGAAGCCCGCTACTGTCAGGCGTAGAGCCGCCGACCGCACCGAGATGCTCCCCTGCACGGCAGGGAAGGACGAGGTCCGCCTTTTTCAGAAGTTCGCCGACCAATCGGGCGTCTGGCGACCGGGTCGCGCAGCCGAAAACCAGAGCGCGACTGTGACAATCTCGCGCAACCCGCGAATGTCGACGGGGCGCAGCCCGTCCGGCGGGTTCGCCGATCCGCGACCGGGTTCCATCGCACCGAGCAGCGCTGCCGACGCAGCCATGACTGCTCCTTCGCTTTTCGCTACCTCCATCAGCCGGCTAGCAAGATTGACGGTGTTACCACTGACGCTGATCTGCTGGTGGTCGCGATGACCCAAGCGCGAGAGGATCACGGGCCCGAAATGCAGGCCGAGCCTCACGCCCAAACCATGGCCATCGCCCGCTTGGTGCTCCAGCCACTCGAGCGCCCGCGATGAAAGTTCGACCCCCGTCTCGAAAGCCCGTCCCGCCGGATCCGGCACCGTGTCCAGCGCCCCGAACACCATGATCGCACCGTCTCCCATGAAGTTAAGCACGAGTCCGCCATGGGACTCGGCGACGTCCACGACAAGCGTGTGGAAGCCCTTCAAAAGATCCTGCGTTCGCACCGGGCCGATGGCTTCGCTGCGTGTGCTGAAGCCGGCGATGTCAATGAACATGACGGCGGCCTGCTGCTCGACCGGCTCTTGCAGGAAGGTCGCGTCATGGGCAATCCGCTCGGCGATGGCGGCCGGCTGAAACCGTCGAAGCTCGGTCTCGGCATCGGCAGCGGCCCGGGCCCTCCGTCGCTCGGCGAGCTGCCGACGGAAAGCGGCGGCAGCGAAAGGCGGAACCGCGGCGACCAACGGCAACCCGCTGCTCATCCAGATTCCGGCGGAGAACGCGACCGCCGTTCCGGCAAGAACGAATGTGAGCAAAAGCGCCATGATCGGGAGGCTCTGCGTCAGGGGGAGGCAGAGGGCGAGCAGGGTTCCGCCAGTCGCCAGGGCCAGCGCTATGGCAACATCGCTCCGGCGAACGGCATCGTTGCGAACGAGCCGGGGGCCGCCAACGAGTGCCGCGATCCCGGTCGCCTGCACCTCGACGCCTGGCGTCACGGGATCGAACGGCGTCCCGAAGGTATCGCCGACAGCGGTTGCGGTGACACCAACGACGGCAATCGTTCCATCGAGCCGGGGCGCGTTGTCCTGGCCAGACAGGAAGGCGCTCGCGCTGATCGTGCGGATCGATCCAGACGGGCCAGAAAAGCGGATCGGCAGGTGCCAGTTCAGGTCCAGCGGGATGGAAAGGCTGCCGATCTGGATGCTGTTCTTCGTCAGGATCGGATCGGTGGACTCTCGGAGCGCGGCAGCTCGAAGGGCGAAACCGGGTATGGGACCGGCGTCGCCCATGAACAGCAGCGGCAGGTGGCGCGGCGTGCCGCTATCGGTCGTCGCGACATTGGCAAGACCGACATCGGCGACCGCCTCAAAAGCCCGCAGGGGTCGAAGCTGCTCGGTCACCAAAGGGGCGCCGGCGGCACCCCGGCCTTCCCTTGCGAACCGGCCTGCCGCGGCTATCACGGTAGGCCCCGCCGACAGCGCTCGTGCCAGTGCGGCATCGCTCTGCGCCGCCTGCGGGTCGATTAAGAGAATGTCGATTGCCAGCACCTGCGCCCCAGCCGCCCTCACGGCATCGAGAAGGACGGCCAGGCGCTGCCGGTCGAGAGGGTAACCGCCTTCCGCGGCTACGGTCGCATCGTCAATGGCGACGATGACGACCGTGGCGGGCGGAGCGACCGGCCCCGCCAGGAGCGTGCGCCAGTCCGTCAGCGGATCCTCCAGGACGTCGACCGCGCTGCGCTCGCCTCCAAGATGCCGGGCGCCGAGCCAGGCGACCCACGCCAGCGCAGCGACGACGAGCGTCGCGCCGCCGAACCGGCGCAGCAGTCCGCCGACGCGCATCGACGTCAGCGACCGAAGCGGGACAGAAGGCGCCGCACGCGTTGCTCGGGCCAGCGGCGCACCGTCAGTTCGACGCCGGAGGTCACGTCCACACCCTCGCCTGGTCCCAGGATTGCGACACCGCGCCCGCCTCTCTTCGCGACCTGAACCTTGCCCTCCGCGACGAACACGGCTGTCGAGCCAGTCGTGACCTCGACAGCGTAGACCGTCCCGCGTACTGACGCGATCGCGTGGGGGGTGCGGATCTCGAAGCGACGCGGCAGGCTAAGGTTAATCAGTACGGCCTGACCAGACACCTCGGCAGAGGTCGGCGGCCCGCCTGAGGTCGGCGCCCGGATTAGCAGCCCTGTCGCCGCCTCTGCCTCGAGCACGAGACCCCCGGGGCACCGAACGGCCACGCGCGCAGGATTGCGCAGCTCCACGGAAACGCAACTGGAGGCACTCTGCGCAAAGCTTGCGGCACAGGGAAAAGTGGCAAGAAAGGCGGAAGCCGCGCCAAGAAAGACATCGCGCTTTGCCATGCGATAGGATCCTCGCTGCGCCATTTCAGTCTCAAGTCACGAGCTATGGCAGGTCGGCCCCAAGCTACGATAAAATCGTATCATTGCCAGCGCGTGTCTTGTAAAGACCTAAGAGTAGTCCGCATTCATAAGTTACAGAAGTCGTTGTTCTCGATCGTCAGCAATTTGGTTCAGTGCCATTCGGGACGCGTCGTGCCAGTTCTCCGGTTTAGAGAGTTGCGCAATGTACGTTCGACGACCTACTTTGTCTTACTGCCGCGATGTCCCTGACGTACCGCAGGAATGCATAACGGTATCGCAGGCAAGAGGCGTTTTGGCGCCGTGGAAGAAGTGTTCAAGCTGGCGTCCATGTCGAGTCGGAGGAGCCTGCGTCAAGCCAAATCGAAAGTAGTCGGCACCACCGGGATCAACACACTGGCAAGATCACGGGTACCGTCTGCGAACTGGAAGCTCTCGACGTCGATGACGGTGTCGATGCCATCCGTTGACAAATTGCCGCCTGGGCGAAGGTCGCGCACGGTCAGGGAGCCGTCGGCGTTGTGCGTGATCTGGTAGTCTGACCAGTTTCCGCTGTATTCCGCCGTATCAGTCCCGGCGCCGCCGTCAACGATGTCGTTATCGCCCCGCCCCCTCAGGATGTCGTCCCCGGCATTGCCCTGCAGGATGTTGGCCTGCCCGCCGCCGCGGATCCAGTCATTCAGGGACGTGCCATTCACGTTGCGGATTTCCACGATCTGGTCTCTGTTGCCGAACGTGTCGACGGCCGTATCATGGGGCAGTGGATCACTTGGGTCGTCTATTCCCAACTGGTTGACCTCGACCCCGCGCAGGGTCTCTGCATTCCCGCGCTGGATCAGTTCCTCGGCCCCGTAGTCTACCCAGTCCTGCCCCGCGCCACCCGTCATACTGTCGGCGCCCCGTCCGCCGATGAAAGTGTCGACCCCGTTGCCTCCGATCATCAGGTCGGCGCCATCACCGCCCTCGAGCCTGTCGTCATTATTGCCGCCATCAAGGAAGTCATCTCCGGCACCACCAAGCAGGGTGTCGGGACCCTCGTCACCCAGCAGGGTGTCATCCCCGTCACCGCCATCCAGCAGGTCGCCGCCGCTTCCGCCGGAGATGAAATCGTTTCCGCCGAGACCGCTGAGCAGATCGGCCATCGTCAGACCAGAGATGGTGTCTTCCTCACCCGTTCCGACCAGCGTGTCCTGTCGCTGATTGACGTCCTGGTCCCCGACTAGGATACTTCCGGGAAGGTTCGAGATCGTCACAGCAATATCCTGTGAGTCAGTCCGCCCCGTACGATCCGTCACCCGGACCGTGACGTCGTAGACGTTGTCCATGTCAAAATCGGTCGGGTTCTCGAAATCGGGCGCCGCCAGGAAGGCGAGGTCACCACTCCCGGAGATCGAAAACAGCGCCGCGTCGGTACCTTCGACAGAGTAGAGGACCTGGTTCACGGCCAGAGCCGCAAAGGGCGCGAGCGCAAGCGGCCCTCCGTCGTCGTCCGAGTCGGTCACAGTAATGGCGGTCACAGCCAAGCTGTTCTCGTTCAACGAGAGCGTCGCCGCGGCCCCGCCGCCATTTGAGGTAATGAGCGGTGCGTCGTCGTCCACGGGCGCGACCTCGATCGTTATAATTGACGGCGTCTCGTCCCGCGCCTCGTCGTCGTCCACCGCGACGTATTCAAGCGTCACCGTTCCGTTCAAGACGGGGCCTGGGATAAACCATATTGTCGCCGAGTTTGCCGCATCGGCCGGGATGTTGTCAGGATCGACAGCCTGGGTGCCGGCTGCATCCAGGAACAGCCCTCCGTCGTTCGGAAGGGACGTGACCTGGAAGGATGCAACTGTCCCGTCCGGGTCGGTACCGGCCAGTGTTATCGCGATCGCCACACCCTCGTCCGTCGCGACCATAACCGCCGCCGTATCGGGCGCGACGTTCGGTTGCCCGGAGATCACTTCAACGTTGACGGTAGCCGTCGCCGCGGCCCCCTTGCCGTCTCCTATCGTGTAGTCAAAGGACGCGGGGCCGCTATAGCCCGCTTCTGGCGTGTAGGTGATCTGCCCGCCTTCCAGAAGTACCGTGCCATGCGTGCCATCCGTTGCGGCAACACCCGTGACGGCCAGAACATCGAGACGGTCGATATCCCTGTCGTTGGCCAAAAGATCCGACGCGGCGATGATCAGTGGCGTGGCCTCCCGCGCGGATGCCGTATCACTGATGGCGACCGGCCCGTCGTTCTTGCCGTATATGGTCAGCTTCACCCTGGCGGTAGCGAAGCTCCCGGAGCCGTTGCCGACGATGTATGAAAATTCCCTTTCGAGCATTTCCCCGGCGGACAGGGAGTCGTAGGAAGCACCGGGGTCGAGCGCGAGTTTGCCATCGAAATCGAGCTTGACGGCAATGCCGTCGACCACTGCAACAGTATCCCCGGCCCTGGCATTGCCGCCGCCGATCTTCTGGATCTTAAGCCCGCCGTTCGACAGCGACTGGTCGTTGGCCAGAACGTCGACTTTGATGGCCTGGTTTTCAGCGACCTCGACGCGATCAGTGCGCGCGATCGGCCCCATGGCGCTGTAGGTCTTGTCCCCAATTTTTAGGTACTCGAACCCTTGAAGCGTATCTTTACCTTCGGATCCTTGCACCTGAAGGATGCCGCCCCAATGGTTTCGAAACACCATGTTGTCGACCGAGCCCTCGAAAGCCGCCGTATCGGTTCCGCTCCCCCCGATCAGCGTGTCATCACCGCGGCCACCCCGGACCATGTCGTCGCCTTGTCCGGCCACAACGAAATCCGCACCTGCCTTCGCATCGATGCTGTCGTCACCGGACAAGCCGAGGATCAGATCAGCCATGTCCGTTCCGACAAGAGCATCAGCCCGCTTCGAGCCTCTGACGATGTGCATGGCTTGCATCCCACCTTCTCTGAGGCGCCCGCGCGCCGTTAATTGGCAACCGCAAATTAACATGTCTAAGATCAGAAGCGATTATCCCTTAAGCAGATGTCCCCGACCCACGGTGGGGAGGGATCTGATGCGATGTCGGACCGGAGCGTGTTCTGATGCCTCTAAAGGCGGTGTCCGCCCGTCCCACTCAATACCTACCGAAGGAGAAGGTCATCGCGCCGACAGCCTCTTGTCGCTATGCTGCATGACAAGGCAACTAGAATCGACTATAGTCTGCCGGTTATGGCTTATGGAGGCTACCTCTTTCTGGCCGGGCGGCATGGCCGAGAAGGCACAGACATCGCCTATAGCTACAACTGTGTCGAAAGCTCTGATGATCTTAAACGCGGGCGACTCCGCGCTGTTGTTCCGCAGAAACGGCGCGGAGATTGCCCCCCTCCCCATCGTTCAATTCGTGACGGCGCATGGCAACCTTCCTGGCGGGAGGTCGAACCAGCCAACGATGCCGGCGCAAAGCCGGCTTATGATGACAATGCTCAGCGCACTTCCCGCCTAGTACTCACATCAGTTGGTAAGCCCTGGTTGATATCGAGTTTCTGCACTTCCGGGCCGCGGCAGTAGGACAGCCTGGTGCCGGACCATGCGAGGGACCATCTGACTGCAGTCGAGACTCTACCTCGAAAGAGTGAGGTAACTAATCGACAAAACACGACAGGTGTCCGCCGCGACGGGATATGATCCTACTCCTCAAATCAGGGGAGCAGGAAATGGTGACGAGGCTTGTTGCGACAGTTGAGTTAAGTGATGAATCAGGCCAGTTGCATTACGCCAGCAAATTCGAGAGGCCTATTTCTCCAAATCCAAAATCGAGCGATCGTTCCGGCGCCGAAGCTTTCACATGGCAGATGAGGGATGGTCGGGTACTAAATACGAAAGACGAATGGACGTTTCAGGGCCTCGATGGCAGCACTTATGATCTGATGAGGTGAGTTAGGAATGACCGGCATGGTGGATTTAGCAAAGGTCATCGCGCTAGTGCCGACGCTCGACGACAACGAGCTGCGAGCGCTTGCTGTGCGAATATACGAGGAGGCAAAAGCCCGCGGTCTCGCGCCACGCCGGAATGTCGTGCGAGGTGAAGGTCATCAAAGTTAAGGTCAGTTTTTTCATATTGTGGCGAGCGGCGGCTCTGGTTGGAAGTTCAGAAGCTGCGAGATCCGCGGAAGGACGATGTATTATGGCCGACGAGACCGATCCTGACGTAAAGCTCTCGAGCCTCGGCGGCCCCACCACACGGGACGACGCACAGTCCAGGCCCACATCTACCGTGTCGCCGGCAGCGGCCACGGTTAGGCCCTTGAGGTTGTAGATGCAGACGACGTCTCGACCACCTGGATAAACTCTATGCCACAGGCCTGGCACTTTGAGGAATGCAGTTGGGTGCTCGACGAGGGCGGCGACCAAACGTTCTTGGGTGATAAATTCTTGCCACATTAAGCGGCTGCGACTGCTCAGAGCCTGAGATTGTAGCCTTAACTGCTGAGGTAAGCTGAATGAGCTATCGTGGCCGACATTCAAGCGTAGTCACAATTTATATATCAGTTACCCTTTCAATATCTGTTACGCTGTTACCCCTTGCAGCCGGACCCGCAGTCGCCAATGGCATAGCCAAAACTTGGCCACTTCGGATGGTGGTTTCCCGCGACCCCAGTCCAGAGCGGTTTATCGGCATCACGCTCCAGAATCTATCTGTTATTGTTTTTACTGGCGAGTGCAACACTTGCGCTGATGAGTTTCGAAAAGACGCGATTGTGCTGTGGTCCGCCGCCGCCGAAAGCAAATGGACGATCTTACCGCCGCGTCGCATCGAGCCGACAGTGGAGCAAGGACCCTAGTGCGACGGACCCAACCCATAGTGTTCGATGCTGCGCCTACAGTGTAGACCAGCACGAGGTAGGTTCTCTTGACAAAGCGGATTCCCAGCTCGCCTGAGGCTTGGTTCAACGCTTGCATTCAGGAGCCGGCATAAGCGCTTCCACTACGACAGTCACGACCAGGTCCGGCAACATCTTGCGGACTTCGTTGCGGCCTATGCTTCGCCTGCAGCCTTAAGACCCCACGCAGTGTCACTTCATACGGCCATCTGCCAAGCCTGGGAACCGGCCGTCGAGGTTCACCCGGCATCCGAACCACAGTGACAAAGCATTTAGCAGCAGCTCCGGTGCCGGTGGTGCCTGCGATGGTGAGCCGTCCTACATCCTAAGTTCACCCGATGCGGCACTGTCCATGGCTCTTATGAGGTAGACCTGCATCGTCAGACAGGACAAAAAATAGCATCTTGCGAAAATATACCAGGTACAAGTTACTGCGCGAATGGACTCCAAAAGCGAATGTAACGTTCACAGGAAGATGCTCCGCGGCCTGACGCGCTCTGAAGCGGCAACGCTGTATTTTCTCCACTCGCGGCAGCTAAGCAACTCGGGAGGCGCAGGCGTCTGCGACTTGGATGAAAATCAGCGAGCGAGGATCAAGGTGCTCTTGGTTCGCGGGCTCGCGGAGTTTGTATTGGCGCTAGACGGAACCCGCCGCTGCATTCCCACCAAGACCGGGCGCGCGATCATTGCCTGCATGGCGCCTCAATAGGCTGGATTGGTCAGTCGACGCTGTGCTGTTCACCCAGGGGCAGCCGTATGCTCACACAAGCGTCGGATAGCGCTGGCCTAGCTCGGGCGCAGTGCTCGATCCGCCGCAGTGGTCGTCCTCGTGCGTCGTGCCGTTGATCCGACACTCCGTCAATACCGCGTCGACGATTTGCAGGCCGACGGTAAATGCGAAGGCAAGCCCAACACCGGAGCCACGACACGGGGCAGCAGGAACGGCAGGGCAATTGTCATAGAAGGCCGATTTGATCCACTGATGCGTAAGTATGCGTACAGCGTGCCTGTGTCATACCTACAATGGGGCCCTTGCACTTAGATCGGCAACTGCAATCATGTCGGAATGGAAAAGGGGCCCGAAGGTGACACTTATAAAAATTCGCTTTGCGGTCTAACGGCGGCGGAACTCCGAACACTTTCGCTTCTCAGTACCTTTCAGTTATGCGGCTCTCCGGGAGATATGTTTATTGGACTGACCGGATCCCGCCGCGCGTGCTTGAAAGTGCTGCTGGTTCGCGGGTTCGCAGAATTTGTTCTCGCTCCGGACGGGACCTGGCGCTGTATCCCTACGACGGCCGGCCGTTGTTTACTCGCGCGGGCGGGTGGGCCCAGCCATGTATAACGTCAGCCGTTTTAATCCACATTGATCCTTGTCCACGCTACCTGTCGGCTGCGCTTGCGGGAACATAGTGGCCGCATCCGTGCCCCCTGCGTCGATGAACGCCTTCATGCACAAGCTCATCCCGTAGCGTAGCCGTTCTCGTCTGCGCAATTTAGGGTCCGTACTACTTCTGACACCTTGCATGACAGTTGAATTTTCCGATCATTCGGGAATGGAGGCAGGATCAGGTTTTTATCCGCATCATAAAGCGCTTCGCGGCCTGACGGCTTCCGAGCTGCAGACACTCCTGCTTGTCCATGCACATCAATTGGGCTCGGCCAGGGGCGCCAAGCTGAGTGAGCTTGATGACATCCAACGCCAGAACTTCAAAGTGCTGTTGACAAAGCGGTTGGCAGACTTCGTCTTAGCCCCCGACGGAACTTGGCGTTGCATACCGACAAGAATGGGGCGGGGCGTCCTAACGATCTGGGAGCTACACAAGCTCATGGATCTGCCGTAGAGAAAGTTTTGCGTCTCGGCACTCGAGAACAGTGTGCCGCTGCTTAGCTATCCTTGTCTGCGCCGCCTGACGGCTGCTTCCGCTCGAGTGGTAGGGGCAGTGCAGTTGGGGCGAGCGCTACTCGCGGCTCCCGGCCCTCAGAGTAAAAGTATGGGTCGTGTCCGTCAACGTGGTGGAGATTGGGTGTAACTGAAGCGGCACCGTTTCAGGCGGCTGCGGTGGAAATGCGTACGGTTTCGGGCTTGGTGCTGGCGGCCATGAGTTCGGCCATGGGTTCGGTCTGCATGTAGCGGTTCTGCGTCTGCCATTCGTCGTTGGCCTCGAGGAGGACAGCGCCGATGAGGCGAATGATGGAGCCCTCATTCGGGAAGATGCCGACGACGTCGGCGCGCCGCTTCACTTCCTTGTTCAGGCGCTCCAGCGAATTGGTCGAATGGATCCGGGTCCGATGCTGGCCGGGAAAGTCCAGATGCGCCAGCACGTCGGTCTCGCTGTCGTCGATGAAGCCGCCGAGCTTGGGACACTTTCCCCGGAGCTGATCGGCGACGTGGCGCAGCGCCTGGGCCGCGCCGGCGCGATCGGGTCGGATGAAGGCCTGGCGCAGGGCCGCAGCCGCCATGCTCTGCTGCGCCTTCGGGGTATAGGACAGGGCGTTGCGCATCCAGTGGACGCGGCAGCGCTGCCAGGAGTCACTGAACACCCGGCGGATGGCGGCCTTCAACCCTTCATGGGCATCCGATATCACGAGCTTCACGCCTGAAAGGCCGCGGCGCACGAGGCTCTTGAGGAAGGTCGACCAGAAGGTCTCCGCTTCCGATGGCCCGATGTGAAGGCCGACGATCTCGCGCTTTCCGTCGGTGTTGACGGCGACAGCGATTATTGCCACCACCGAGACGATACGGCCGCCTTCGCGCTGCTTCAGGTAGGTCGCGTCGAGCCAGAGATAGGGCCAGTCGCCGGTGAGCGGGCGATCGAGAAAGCCGCCGACGCGCTCGTCGATATCTTTGCACAACTTCGACACCGTGCTCTTGCCGATCCCCGACAGTCCCATGGCCTGCACCAGATCGTCGACGCGACGCGTGGACACGCCGCTGATCCAGGCTTCCTGGATGACCGCAACAAGCGCCTTCTCCGAGAGCTTTCTCGGTTCCAGGAACGGCGGAAAGTAGCTGCCTTGTCGAAGCTTGGGATGCGAAGCTGCAAGAAGCCAAGCCGGGTATCGAACGAGCGGTCCCGGTAGCCGTTGCGATAGGTCGCCCGTTCCAGGGTGCGTTCATGGCGCCCGGCGCCGATCATGCCCTCCACGTCGGCCTCCATGAGAAGCTGCATCACGCTCTGGGCAATCGTCCTCAGGAAATCGCCGTCTCCGGCTTTCGCCAGAAGCTCGGCAAGCGGTAATCTGTCCTCGGTCATCGGGTGCTCCGGTCAGGTTGAAGTCTCGCAACTCCACCTTAGCCGGCCAATCCGGTGGCCACCTCCGTCACACCATCTGAGGTCCGAGTTTCCACCACCAGCACGGACACTACCAAAGTATGCGTCGTCCTCAAGCCATGTCGACGAGCGCATCCGTGACGTTGCCGCCTCTGTCTGATCCAGTTTGAGGTTCGTTCTGGCCCACCGAGAGGGCCAGGACATGAAGCGCAGTCGCTTTTCGGAAGAGCAGATCATCGGCATCTTGAAGGAGCACGAAGCCGGGGCGCCGGTCGCCGAGCTGTGCCGCAAGCACGGTGTCAGCGATGCCAGCGTCTACAAGTGGAAAGCCAAATACGGCGGCATGGACGTCAGCGAGGCGCGGCGCCTGCGAGCGATCGAGGATGAGAACGCCAAGCCGAAGCGGATGCTGGCGGACGCGATGCTGGACGACGTCGCGCTGAAGGATTTCCTGGGAAGTGGTGACGCTCCGGCCCGGCGGACTGCCGTCGCTCCTCTCGTGCAGCGCCACGAGAGGAGCGACGGGGAGCGTACACAGATCCATCGGCAGCTGCCGCATGACGTCCGCTATCAGTCCACTCGACCACAGGACGAGGTCCTGCGCGAGCGCATGGTCGCCCCGGCCCCGGGAGCGCCGGCGCGTTGGATACCGGCGCCTGCACGTTTTGCTGAGGCGGGAGGGATACGCCGTCAATCGTCAATCACAAGAAGCTCTTCCGTCTCTACCGCGAAAAGCGATTGGCTCTGGGCCGCCGCGGCGGTCGCAAGCAGGCGATCGGGACCAGGCGCCGATCCGGGTGCCCCTGGCGCCAGGCAAGCGCTGGTCGCTGGACTTTGTCTTTGACCCGTTCACCAATGGCCGGCCCTTCCGGATCCTGACGGTCGTCATAAGTGGAAAATCCCAGCTCAAAACGGTCCGAATTCCTGGGGCACGCCAGCCCGCCCGCCGGCGTACCGCCCGAGGGCGGATTTCGCATTCGCCTCACACAGACTCTATGCTCAACCCCATCGAGGATGGCGCTTCGCGAACAAAAGCCTGCGCTGGACGGGAGGCCTAAGCGGCCGGTAGTCGATTGATCATGCTCGCCGTCACCTTGGGCAGCATGAGGCTCTCCATCTGGTCGATGCCATTCAGTGCATGTGTCGGCTCGTCGGCATTATACTTCGCCTGTGCTAAAAGAGCAGCCTGCGTTCGATTGCTTGCCCCCATTTTGCGCATGATCTGACGGACATGCACCTTTACCGTTGATTCCTGCATCTGAAGTTCGCGGGCAATCACCTTGTTCGACTTGCCGCGTCGCAATCCGTCGAGAACTTCTGCCTGACGCTTAGTGAGCGCTTCTCGGGTTCCGTCATGCTCAAAGAGACGGGCGTTCTCGAGACCACGCTCACCTTGTGAGCCAGCCAAGAGGGCTTCGAGTGGGAAATACGTCCCACCGTTCATCAAAAAGCTAAAAGCTTTAAGTACTAGGGCAGGATCAAGATCAGAGGAAACGAAGGCCTTGCGTCCAAGCCGACAGGCGATGAGCGCCTCCGCCGGGTCGGCACGGTCGGAAACAATGGCACATGGCACTTCAGGACATTTAATGCGCAGTGTGTCGACAAGTCGTGACATCTGTGGGTCATGAAGGGACGCGCTGCCAACGTTCAGTACGATCAATTTCGCCTTCTCAGCGTAATCCTCGACCTGCCCGACGTCATCAGAAGAGATCGCGATAACCTTCAGATTTAAGCCATTGGCCCATGGCGCTACAAGTGCCGTGAGACAGTCCCTGCGCAAGTGGTGACCGTCGATAATGAGAATGATGCCAATTAACTCCATCACGAATGCCCCCCACCTTTGATGAATGCATGAGAAACTATAAGGAACACGTACCAAATCCCTCAGGAGAAGACTGGAATAGCCCTTCATCCCGCTCCCTGAATGGATAGCATATAATACCAGTTCCTTAAAGCTACGACAATTTCGTGTAATATAGCTTTTGAGGTATCGATATCCGCAGCAGGCTGCATCCACGTAGTGCTCATACGGATGCTACACAATGTACTTTAAGCTGACGATAAAATGATGGGTGGCTAACATTCAGATTTATACGGACTTCCAGAATGCGTATAGGCGATTCGGATCTTGTAATCCTTGGGCAGCAATTACACCTTCAGTATCAGGTGGTTGCTCAGATCGGCATGGCGCATCAAAAATTCAAACTGCTCTACGCTCTTCTTTTCCGGCGCCGTACCAGGGGAAAGGTGAGAGCGCCTCTCCCTTGGCTAACTCTTCCGGCGGAGTGTCGGGAAGAATGCGCGTGCCGGTTGAGAGGTGCGGATCCAACAAATAGAAGTTGTAATACTCCTTTCGCTATTACCTTTGTGTAGGACTAAGTATCTTAAGGCGTATGCTCGCTTGCGCGCATCCGAAATCTGACTTCGGACCTATACTTCCTCTGAAGCTTGAGAGGGATGAAATCATGCGTAGTCATGGAGAATGCGACACGGGCCACGATAGAGCCAGCAGCCGCTGCACACCCCTATCTCGCGATAAGACCTCTTGCCCGCCGGCGCCTACTCATTCGGTGCAGAAGGACATGGCCGTGAGCATTTCCGTCTCAGCCGAAGCGGTTGGAACATCGACGCTTGCTGACGTCTCGCTTTCGAGCCGCATGCTCGATCGCGGCCTTATGTCCTTCGCGCTCGGGCATGTCGCACTGTCAGCGGCGGCGGCAACAGCCGGAGAGGGGCTCAACTTCGTCTCCGTTGACGCCTCGATCCACGTCGCAAATGCCGACATGTCCGTCGTTCATTCAACGCGTTCCGCGGCCGACGGGTCCCGGGACGGTGTTTCGATATCTAGCCAGACTCTTGAGATCGACTTCATTGCAGTGGACTTCGGTGGCCTGAACCCCTTTTGCGCCCCCCTGGTGCGGGAACAGAGCGAGACCGCGCCGGGACACCTGCCGGCCAGCCCGTCGGGCAATGCCGCCGTTTTTGACATCGCCGTGACGGCCTCGGGCGACAACTCCGCGATCGATCTGGCGCTCGACGCCTTCACTCTGGAGGACCAACTCTCCTCCGTGACGGCTACGGCCACGACGGCGGTCGAAAACCAGACCACCTACCGGATCTGTAATGGCACGTCGCGGGCCGATACCCTGACGACCGCGGATGACGACAGCTTGGTCCGCGCCGGCCGCGGCGACGACACCGTACGCACTGGTGCGGGCGACGACTGGATCTTTGGCGAGAGCGGCAAGGACAGGATCTATGCCGGCGGCGGTGACGACAATGTCTTCGGCGGCGAAGGCCGCGACTGGATCGCCGGCGGCCACGGCGGGGACTGGCTGTTCGGCGGCGACAGCGACGATGAGGTTCAGGGTGATGACGGGCATGATTTGCTCTTTGGCAATGACGGCGACGACCGCCTGACCGGCGGCAATGGCGACGACATCCTCGTCGGTGGCGACGGAGACGACGCCATGTCTGGTGGGGCAGGTAACGATCTCTTCGTTTTCGGTGCCGTCGACGCGCGGCGCGATGATGGCGACGATCTCTATGACGGCGGCAGCGGCGCCGACACTTTTCTCCTGCGGGGCGAGTTCGGCGACGACGTCATCCGCGACTTGCGATTGGCCGAAGGTGACCAACTGGTCGCCCTCAACGGCGACTGGGGAAGTGAGGCCGGACTCCGGGCCCTCAACGGGAGTGTGGTCCTGCTGGAACGCGCCCGCGCCGACAAAGACGATCTTGTCGTGACTTTCCGTTTCGGGCGCGAGACCTCGACCCTCATGCTGGACGAGTTCTTTGCCCTCAATCGGGGCTTCGATACTGCGCCTCGCTCTGGCGCTCTCAGCGACGCGCAGGCGCTGCCGCTCCTGCACGCGCTGTTTGCCGACGAAGGCGCATTGAGCGTTAATGTGGCGTACGCCGATCTCATTCAGATCGGGGAGGTATTGAGCCTGCTGGGTTAGGCGCCCGCAAACGGCACGACGTTTCTGTCGTCGGTTGACGCGGGCGAGGACTGCGGAGCCACTTTTGCGCCAATCTACCTCAAACTTGCTGAGGCAGGGCCAATTCGCACGCCGGATCAGTCCTTTGGACGGATCGCACATTGACAGACTGAGAGAAGGAGCCGCGACGCTGTATCGTTCTTTCACCTCGATACGAAAGCCGACAGCACCGCCATGGGATCGTCAGTCACCTCATCGCAAAGCGTTTCTCAACAAGTTAGTTTGGGCGCTGACGAAAACAGTAGCTTTGTCAGCGCCTCGACTTTGGATCTGCTCGTGATACTCGGCTCTCCTCCATCGCCCAGCGGCACAGGAGACGCGCTTCTGATCAGCGCTGATGTCACGGCCCTAGGCGTTGATACCTTCGCCTCGCTTGAGATCGTCGCCGCTCTTGTCGCGACTTCGTCGACCCAGCAGGCATCCGCCTCGATCGATGCATCCGCGGTTGGGCAGGACCTGACCGGCCAGGACGCAGCCTTTACTGTGGCCAATGTAGACTTTTCTGGAGACGCCACGGTCTATGTCTACATCCAGCAATCGGAGACGTCTTTTACGCAGGAGGCGGAGAGCAGCACCTCAACGTCCAGTCTGACTATCGATTTCTTCGCGCTCGAGATTCTTGCGCCGGGAACAAGCGGGGGCGGCGCAGCGGCCGATCCGAACCCAGACGCCGTCACGGTGGCGCCGGCAGCCATCCCTGACCCGCTTCTCATTCCTCCGCCGGCGGTCCTCGGCATCGACTTCAACATCGACGGCAATGTCGCGCTCTTCCATACCGAGGCGGTGGCGATCGGAGACGACAGCTTCGTGTCGATTGATCTCGCAGCCTTCACCCTTGAGGACCAGCTCTCTTCGATAACCGCCGTCGCCACATTGCTGATCGCCTAAGACGAAAACCGTTAGTGCGCCTGGCACCGGGCTGGCAGAGGCAGCCAGTTTACCGTCAGCTGGGCTGGCCGTTGACGGCCTTTGCGGAGCCCGGGGGCATAAAGCCTGCCGCGCCAAGAACTCCAGGCGTTCTCTTGCCCGTCGCTCAGACCCTGGCAATCTCGATCTGCGTTGAATCGAGCACCCGCGTCCGCTTTTCCATTGCATCAAGGAAGCGGTCGACTTCGGTGTGCAATCCGGACACTTGGTTCTCGACCGAGGCAAGCGCCCGGACCATGCTTCGCTGCTGCCACGTCGCCAGCGTCAGCGCCGCCATCGAGACGACCAGCATGACATAGATCCCCGTCTCTTCCGACCTCGGCGAAATCGCAAAAACCGCCAATATGGCTCCGGCCGCGATCGCAACGATCCAATATCTGACGATGAGAGAAAACAGTGTCAGCACAATCAATGTCGATGCTACGGCAGAATCTTCCTGAACTACGCTCAATAAATGCTGGAGCTGAGGGTTATTACTCAATTCATGCCAATTTAAATCGATAGCTCTAAATATATCCATTTTACATCTCCGGGTCTCGATTTTGAACTTAGTCGTGATTGTAATATTATTACTTAATAATATTTGCTAACCTGGGTAATGGCAAATGCAATTTGAGCAAAACCCGGCGCATGCGGCGTACGCCTTATGGCGCACCCGTACGCCACGGTGGCGAACGTCGCCGGGCCGGGAAGCGACTGAAGGCTTCGCCCCCGCCATGGCGCTGCGATCATCTCCGCTAACCCCGACGAGACCGATCGCAGCCCACATGCCCGCGCCCGTGGCGGGAGAGGCCGCCGGGCGCCAGGACCGGCTGGCCGCGCCGACATCACGCTGCCGCCGGACAATCTCGTTCAATACGCCTGAGGAGAGAGGCAGGCCCAGATCGCACTCGCCTGGGGACGTAGCCGGTCCAAAGCACTGCGCCCGAAGTGACTACCTCCATTGGGCAGAACGCGAATCACATTTCAGCCCCGCTCTCCCTGCATCCTCCGACGAAATCTTTTTCAAGAAGGTAGCGAAGCTAAAGCGGGCTGCTGGAGGTAGGACTATGGCGGATGGCACCGCGCAGGCCGACGGATCAGGGGTTATCGGGCCGATTACGGACGAGGACTACAGCGAGCGCTGCCTGGACTGCCAGGCCGACCTGGCGCCCGACTTCTGCATCCTCGTTCAACGGGCGGTGAACGCCGGCTGGACTGAGGACGACGTGGCTTCCGCCTTATTCGAACTGGCCAGGGCGCATATCAAGGTGCTGATGGCCGAGCGCACGAGGCCGGCACCGCGCGATCAAGGTCACGGCTGGGCGTCGGCGGGCTGACCCACGCCGCCCGCTTCCGTCCCGCATAGGCCGGCGATCGCAACCGTAAGAATCGCCTTGGCCCATGGCCGAACCTGCGGCGACCCGCCCCCGATAGCCCCCAAGCGAGATCGCCTCGGTCGCGCCGTGTTGGCGGCGTTCTCGCCCGCCCATTCGCGCTTTCCAAGCAACTTCTATTCGCTGCTCACTCGCGTAATCTAGATTCAATCCGGTATTTAATAAATACGCCGAATTTCTGACTCCGGTCGCTTGGCGCTCCGCGAAACCATGTTTTTTATGATTTATAGTTGTAATCATGAATTGCATAATGACATGTATTCACTTCTTTCCCTAAACTCTCTTTGCTGCAGACGGAGTCAGATGGTTTCGACGTCTTCCGCGGCGGGAATGCGGACCGGCTGGGACAAGAGGGATGATAGGCCCAAGGCCTATGCGAAAGGCGATGGTGAAAACAAACATTCAGACGCATGTGATCATTGTCGATGGAATGCAACTGCGGCGCGCGCAGATTGCGGCCTTCTTGCTTCCCTGGTGCGTTCAGCACGGGCTCAACTTACAGACGGTCGAACCAGAAAAGATCGACGCTCTCGAAGTGGCTCGGATGATCGTGCTGCCGTTCAGCGCCAACTATCTGACCTCGGCCGAGCGGCTGCGCCTGATCCGGGAACTCCGCCAGGCCATGCCGCAGACGCCTATCGTGATTCTGACCGACCATTCAAGCCAGGAGGAGATCGTGGCGGCGCTGGAAGCGGGCGTCATGGGCTATATTCCCGGATCAATCGAACCGCACTTGGCTCTGGATGCGCTGACCTTTATCCTGGAAGGCGGCCACTATTTTCCGACACCGCCCGCGGTGGAAAAGCCTGCATCGGGCTGAAGGCGGATCTTCGGGCATGCGTGCGCCGCTCTCGCCCCCGTGCCCGACTGGCTCGACCCGTCAGGCTCCGTGGGGGGCTCAGTCCTCGCGTAGACCCCGCCGGAACGCGTCCTCGAACGGCTCGAGGAGATACCGCGCCATAGTGCGGTGACCGGTGACGAACAGAACTTCCGCCGGCATGCCCGCGACCAAAGTGAGCTTCTTGTCGATCCCGGCAAGCTCTTCTGGGGAGACCTCGACCTTGGCCAGATAGTAGGGCTGCGCCGTCACCGGATCGACGATCCTGTCGGCCGAGATCGATCGCACGGCGCCCGATATCCGAGGCAGGCCGCGGGCGGAAAAGGCGTTCAGGTGGACGGTCGCCGGCATGCCGATGGTGACGACGTCGACATCGAGCGGCGAAATCCGGGCGTCGATGAGAAGTTTCTCCTCCGAGGGAACGATGTCGAGGATCGGCTCGCCACGTTGCACCACGCCGCCCGGCGAGGAGAACTTGCTGTCGACGACAGTTCCGCTGATCGGCGCCATCACCACGGTCCGATCGAGAATGTCCTGGCTGGTGTTCAGCCGTTCCACTGCCAGAGCAAGATTGCCACGGGCGAGGTCGAGGTCGGAGGCGAGTTTGTTCTGCCGGTCCGCGTCGAGTGAGGCGATCTGAGTCTGCAGCTCGCCGATTTTCTGACGAGCCTCGGCAATGTCGCCCAGATATTCACCGCGCCCCCCCTCCAGTTCGGCGCGGGCGCGCCGCAGCCGCAACACGTCTGGCTTTGAGACAAACCCCTTCTTCAGGAGCTTTTCCTTTCCGACCAGTTCCTCGGCCACCGATTCGATCTGGCTTTCAGCGCTTGCCACCCGTGACTGCGACGCCAGGACCTGCTCGTCGAGCTGGGCGATGCGGTCGGCCAGGACCTGACGCTGGACCTCGTGCGAGGCTCTTTCCCGTTCGAAGATTGAGCGCTGCCCCTCCATGATGGGGGCGACGGCGAGCTGATCAACGTCCTCAACAAGGTCTCGGGGGAAAGTGATATTCGGCGCGTCGCGCTGCTGTGCCTCGAGCCGGGCGAGCGTCGCCTGCAGCGTGCGGTGCTGGTCGAGCGAGGCGCGGTTGCTGGAGGCGGCCTGGATGCTTTGCAGCACGACCAGAGGGTCACCCTTGCGCACGCGGTCACCGTCCTTGACCTTGATCTCGGCGATGATGCCGCCTTCCAGGTGCTGCACCGTCCGCCGGTTGCCGTCCGGACTGACAATGCCGGGCGCGATGGCGCCCGCGGTGAGCGGTGCCAGGACTGCCCAGCCGAAGAAGCCGACCAGGAAGACGACGATCAGCCCGTGGCCCAGACGCATCGTCGGCGCCACGGTGCGGCGCAGCGGCACGGTGGCGGCCAGAGCATAGACCGTACCACGCGCGGTCGAATGCGGTTCAAAGGGAAGTATTTCTCTCGATGTCGGGGCCAATGCCCTCTCCTCCCATACGATGCAGGCTTTCGCCCTTTGTAGTCGCATGCTCTTTTCAACAGGCCGGATGGCCTGCTTTCGCCGTCACGCTAGATCGCGGCGCCACGCTCGTCGTTGGCCGACTCGACCGTTGGGGGAGCTTTGCCAAGTTGCGGACCGTCTGCGACATTCGGCATGGCCGCCGCCTTGGCCACCTCGGTCGCGGCGTCGCGCAGCCGCTTCAGCACCTCCTCCCGCGGACCAAACATCTCGATCCGGCCGTCGCGCAGCAGCAGCACCTTGTCGGCCTGGGCCAAGGTCGAGGGGCGATGGCCGACGATGATGATCGTCCGCCGCTGGCTCTTCAGCTCGGCCACGGCCGCGGCGAGCGCCGCCTCACCGACCTGGTCGAGATTGGCGTTCGGCTCGTCCAGAATGATCACCCGGGGATCGCCGAAGACGGCGCGGGCGAGCCCGATGCGCTGACGCTGGCCGCCGGAGAGCCTCGTGCCAGAATCGCCGATCTGCGTCTCGTAGCCCTGCGGCAGCTTCTGGATCATTTCATGCGCGTGGGCGAGCTTGGCGGCGGCCACGATCGCTTCGTCATCGGCGTCCTTCATCCGCGCGATATTCTCGCGCACACTGCCAGAAAACAGCTCAACGTCCTGAGGGAGGTAGCCGATATGGCTGCCGAGCTGGTCGGCGTCCCAGTGCTGCAGTTCGGAGCCATCCAGCCGCACCTCGCCCTGCGACGGGCTGAGGATACCGGTCAGGAGCTTGCACAGCGTGCTCTTGCCGCTGGCCGAGGGGCCGATGGCCGCCACCGCCTCGCCGGGCACCAGCCGCAGGGTGATACCTTGCAGGACACTGCTGCGGCTCCCCGGCGGTGTGAAGCCGACCTGACGCATTTCCAGAACGCCGTAGGGGTCGGGCAGGCGCGTGCGCCGCGTTTCCGGGGGGACTGCCTGCATGCGCGCTTTCAGGCGGTAGAAGGCGATGCGGGCGGTGCCGAAATTGCGCCAGGTCGACATTGCCGCCTCGACCGGCGCCAAGGCCCGGCCGAGCAAGATGGACGAGGCGATCATCGCGCCGCCCGACACCTCGCCGCGCAAAACGAGATAGGCACCGAGGCCGAGCGTGGCGGACTGGACGAAGATGCGGATGAACTTGGAGAGGCCGGTGACGAAGGCCCCGATCTCGGACGACCGGCGGATCGCCGCAAGCGCGGCCTCATTGGTGGTCATCCAGCGCTCGGCCAGCCGCGGCATCATGCCCATGGCACGCACCACCTCGGCGTTGCGGATCGTCGCCTCGGCCTGTTGGTTGGCACGGATCTGAGCGGTACTGGCGTTCTCGCTGGCGGTGCGCGTCATCAGCTCGTTGGCGACGCTGAGAATCAGCAGCACGATCGCTGAGCCCACCGCGAACATGCCGAGCACCGGGTGCAGGAACCAGATCAGCGCCAGGAACAGGGGCGTCCACGGCGCGTCAAAGAAGACGGTGAGGCCCTGCGATGAGATGAAACCCTGCAGCGTCGCCAGATCCCGAAGGGGCTGGGCGCCGGAGCCATCACCGGCGAGCCTGGTGCTGACGCTGTTGGACAGCAGGACTGGGCCGAGCCGGCTGTTCAGCCAGCATCCCATTCGCACCATGACGACCGAACGGAGCGCGTCGAGGGCACCCATCAGCAGCATAGCGGCGACGGTCATGCCGGTCAGCAGCAGCAGCGTCTCCACCCGTCCGGTCACCAGCACCCTGTCATAGACCTGCAGCATGTAGATCGGCGAGGCGAGCATAAGGAGGTTGATCGCGAAGCTGAAAAAGGCGATGCCACCGAACAGCGAGCGGCATTGCCCCATCGCCTCCTCGAGATCAGTCCTGGCTCGGCGCCCCCGCGATGCTCTCGAAGCCGCAGCTGTCACGCTCATGCTGGATTCCCCCTGCACCATCTGCCCCAGCCGACCCGGCGTCCCTGCGGGCCCAATACCTGTCATCCCGCCGATTCCCCGCCCGCACGGGCTCAAAGCAGGTGCGGGGCGTTTTGGCACCGCGGGGCCTCGCCGGAGGGGTGCCGCGGCCCGGATCGCGTCCCGCAAGAATTCGTCATACCCTGCCCGCCACCGGCGGGGTCTCCGCTTTCCCTGTCGCCGGCCGCCTCGCCCAGTCAGGCGATGAGGCCGGGATCCACGAACAGATCGTTGTTGACGAGCGTCGCCAGCGCCGCCTGTGCCGCCGGCACGTTCGTGGGGGTGCCGAGGATGACGAAGGTCGAATGGGTGGCACCGATGAAGCGACCGGCCAGGACCGCCGTGCCGTTGACCGTGATCTGGCTGAGGGCCACCGAGGTCAGGCTGTTCAGCTGCAGGTCCTCGCCGGTCTGATAGTCGAAGATGATGTTGTTGGTGCCGCCGAGGATGCGGAACGTGTCCTGCCCCGCCGTGCCGCCATCGGCAAAGCCCTCACCGTAGAGCGACTTTGTGCCGGTGCCGTTAGCGACGATGAGATCGGCGCCACTGCCGCCCTGCAGAAGGTCGTTGCCGGCGCCGCTCACCAGCTTGTTGGCCACCGTGCTGCCGCGCATCTGGTCGTTGAAGGCCGAGCCGATCAACGCCTCGATGGTGTTCAGCTGGTCGCCCTGGGCGTCGCCGCCCGTGCCGACCGCGGCGCTGGCGGGATTGGCCGTCAGCTGGATGGCGATGGCGGCGGCGGAAGTCGAATAGTCCGCGGTGTCGAAGCCATCGCCGCCGACGAGCACGTCGGCGCCGCCGCCGCCGCGCAACAGGTCGTCGCCGCCGCCGCCCTGCAACGTGTTGGCACTGGCGCTGCCGATCAAGAGGTCGCCGAAGGCCGAGCCGATGAGGTTCTCGATGGTGCTGAGCTGGTCGCCCTGGGCATGGCCGCCGGTGCCGGTGACGGTGACGCCGTCGATGAGGGCGATGGAGACCGCCGCGTCCGAGTTGGAGTAGCTGGCCGTATCGACCCCGTCGCCGCCTATCAGGAAGTCGGCACCCTGATCGCCGCGCAGCAGATCGTTGCCGCCGCCGGCCTCGAGCCGGTTGACGCCGGCGCCGCCGATCAACTGGTCGACGAAATTGGAGCCGACGAGATTCTCGATCTGGCTGAGCTGGTCGCCCTGCGCATCGCCGCCCGAGCCGGTGGTGACGATGGTGGGATCGTCGCTGGCAAACAGCGAGACGATCACCCCGGCGCCCGACGTCGAATAGTCGGCCGTGTCCGTCCCCGAACTTCCGAGCAGGCGATCCGCCCCGGCACCGCCCCTCAGGAAATCGTCGCCCGCGCCGCCGTCGAGGCGGTTGGCCTCGGTGCTGCCGACCAGGCTGTCGGCAAAAGCCGAGCCAATGAGATTCTCGATCCCCGTCAGCTGATCGCCGGCGGCATCGCCGCCGCTACCGACCGTGGTCGCGGCCGCATCGAGGGAGACGGTCACGGCGGCGGAAGAGGTCGAATACTCGGCCGTGTCGACGCCGTCGCCGCCCGTCAGCTGGTCCGCGCCGACGCCGCCGACGAAGGTGTCGGCCAGGCCGCCGCCGATCAGCATGTCCGCGAAGGCCGAGCCGATGACGCGCTCGATGAGCTGGAGCTGGTCGCCCTCGGCGTCGCCGCCAAGTCCGGTGCCAACGGCGACGGGATCGGCCACCGTCGAGTTCAGCTGGATGGTGACGGCCGTGGCGGAGCCGGAATAGTCGGCCGTGTCGAAGCCGCTCTGGCCGACGAGCAGGTCGGCGCCGGCCCCGCCGGTCAGAGTGTTGTTGCCGCCGTCGCCGATCAGCTGGTCGGCCAGCCCGCTTCCGATGAGGTTCTCGATGCCTGTCAAAACATCGCCCGCCGCGCCGCCGACCGCGATCCCGTTCAAAAGGTCGATGCCGACCGCCGAGCCCGAGGTGGAATAGTCGGCGGTGTCGATGCCGGCGCCGCCGTTCAGTTGGTCGGCGCCGAGCCCGCCGATCAGCCGGTCGTCGCCGTCGTCGCCGTTCAGGATGTCGTCGCCGTCGCCGCCGTCCAAGACGTCGTTGCCGGTACCGCCCGACAGAACGTCGCTGCCGCCGCTGGCGAGCAGAGAATCGTTGCCGTCATCGCCGTTGAGGATGTCGGCGCCGTCGCCGGAATTCAGGTCGTCGTCGCCCTCGCCGCCGTTCAGCGTGTCGTCGCCGATCGAGCCGTTGAGTGTGTCGTTGCCGCCGCCGCCGTTGAGGATGTCGTTGCCAAGGCTGCCGATCAGCTCGTCGTCGCCCTCGCCGCCGTGAAGGAGATCGTCGCCGTCGCCGGCCGACAGCAGGTCGTTGCCGTGGCCGCCATGCAGGATGTCGTTGCCGAACCCGCCCAGCAGCGTATCGTTGCCACCACCGCCAAAAAGCCTGTCGTTTCCGAAGCCGCCATCGAGGAGGTCCGCGCCGCCCGTCGTCGCGGTATCGGTGCCGTCGGGAACACCGTCATTGTCCTCGTCGTCGGGCACGCCGTTCTGGTCGACGTCGAGCATGGCGTCGCCGATCAAGACGTCGTTGCCGTCGAGGCCGCGCAGCGTATCGTTGCCGGCATTGCCGACGAGCTGGTTATCCAGCTTATTGCCGCCGAGGAGATCGTTGAAGGCCGAGCCGATGACGTTCTCGATGCCGCCGATCGTATCGCCGGCGGCGTCGCCGCCCGAGCCGCGCGCCGTCCTTGCGGGATCTGACGCCAGCATGACGGTCACCGCCGCGCCGGAGGTGGCATAGTCGGCGGTGTCGATGCCGCCGCCGCCGATCAGCGTGTCGCCGCCGCTGCCACCGCGCAGGATGTCGTTGCCGTCACCGCCATCGAGCGTGTCGGTGCCGGTGCCGCCGTCGAGGAAGTCGTCGGTCTGAGCCGCCCGGAGCTGATCATTGCCGTCACCGCCAATGAGCTGGTCGTTGCCGCTCGTGCCGACAAGGACAGTGACGATGTCGTTGCCGCCGAGGGCCTCGATCCGGTAGCTGCCCTGAGCCGTCAGCTGGTAGGAATTCGCAGCGCCCGTCAGCTGGACCAGCTGGTAGCTGGGAACCGCCAGAAGGCTAGCCACGAGCGTGGGCTGTGCCAAAACGCTCCTGGCCGTCGCGGGGGGCGGCACGACCGACGTAATTTCCGCGATTTCTAGTGCCTCATTCGATGAGGTTTTCTTGCTCGTGGATACAATCCGGGCCAGCTTTGCCATAATACTCATCCTACGGTGAATTTTTGGAGCCGTTATTTCGTGCCGATAGTCAGATTTTCATAGCGGTTCTCGAAAGGCTAAGACGCGTTGGGTGCAACAGCTTTAGTTGTAGACCTTCCGGTCACGCGTCTCAGTCAAACGGGGTGGATGGTCAGGCGCCTGATCACATAACGAACGAAGCCCCGCAGAAGCGGGGCTTCGCTGCGAGCATTGGCGAGGGGACAACCGATGCGGCTGAGGGACGCCCCGTCGGCTGAGTGCCGATGCTTACCCGGTGACCGAGAAGCCCGATGCCGTGATGCTGGCATAGTCTTCGTTCGTGAACACAACGAGGTTCAATTCGACGGCCCCGTCGTCGCCGTAGGACTGAACATCGAGATTGAACACCGCGGAGTTGCCTTCCACGTCGACGCAGACATCGAAGGAGTAGTCGACATCGACGTCCGAAGTGATATTGACGTCGCTGTCGAACGAGATATCGATATCAGAGGAGAAGTTGTACTCGCCGCTGAAGTCAACCTCGTCATGTCCCCATGAATAAGTCATTGAATGCTCCTCTACGCCTAAGCGTGTTTTGTTGTGACCGTCGGTTAGGCCGACTGCTATCGATTATAATATTATCGCCGTCGATACAAAGCTCCGAAAGATGTATTGCCCCGAAGGTGTACGAATATCCGATGATGGTACGCAGGTTGCGACGTATGGTGTGGCTCATAGGGTGTTCTAGTCACCTGAATCGAGCGGATCGTGTCCGGGGTGAGATCGGCCGAGATCCTGTCTGGACCGGCGGTCCGGTGCTTTGAGTCACTTGCCTTCCAATCGTCGAAGATGGCCGAGACGAGCGGCCGGGTGCAGCGTGACCTCGCGGAGGACTTCGAAGTTGGGCTTTCCACACCGCGGCACTGGATCGACAAGCCGCGCAATGCCTTGATGGAGAGCCCGCCTCGAGACGGCGTCTAGGACAGGGCGACGGAGATGAAGCGGCTGCGGCGGGAGAACATATCCTTCGCCAGCAGTGCCGTCGCCGAGGCGTACTCCTGCACCCTGGGAACCCCAAGTTAGTCCTCGGGTGGCTTGTGATCATGTCGCTCAGGGTTAAGCCCGACGCCGCCCTTGGGACGGTGGCCGTCGCCTACGAAGGCTGCCTCCTTCCCCTCGGCGTTTTGATCCTCTCCACTTAGGCAGTTCTCTTCCCAAGTGCACCGGTGATTCGGGGCTATGGCGTCGCGCTCGACGCTGGATCGACGGGGCGATGGTCGTTTTGTTCCCAGATGCTGCATCCGTCCGATTATCTCCTGCTAATCGTGCCTCAGGAGCCGAGCATGACCTTTGCTTCGCCCTTCCAAGGTCTGTCCGCCTTCCCAGTCACGCCTGCCGACGAGAACGGCCGTGTCGACGTCGAGATGCTCGCGCAGCTGGTGTACTGGTTGTGCAACGCGGGCGTCGACTCGATCGGCCTCCTTGGGTCGACGGGCACCTACGCTTACCTGACCCGCCAGGAACGGAGCCGCTTCAGTTACGCCCCAATTTCAACACGTTGACGGACGCGACCGATCCTCCCGCGCGAGGGAAGGCTCCCAGGGGAAGGTGCAGGCGGCAGCTGGACCCTCTCTGACCATCAGCGAGGATCAGGCGCGCCGGGTGCCGCATCGCACGAGGGATGTCTGGTTAGCAGAACGGTGAACTGCAACCCGAGCATCTCTGGTGGTCGAATGCGGAATGGCATCTTTTTGATTGCCTTGTCCGAGAGCCGACCGTCCGCTCTCGGCCCACAGCAGCGTCAGAATTATTCCCTAGCTCTGCCTATCGGCGGCAACGGGAATAATTTCTGAGCTGTGCCCATGCCGGCCATGTGCTCAAGCCTCTCAACGAAGTGCGCCGGGCGGCAGACGTCAAGCAGCACACTTCCTGTCGGCCATTCTGGCCGTGGCCGACCGGCTCGGTCCCCGAGGTCGTCGACGACGGCCGATCCGGTTTCCTCGTCTCTTCCATCGAGGATGGCGGTGGATGCTGTTCACAGGATCGGCAACCTGCCGCGGGAGACGGTGCGCCGCCGTTTCGAGGCGAGGTTCACCGTCGGGCATATGGCGGCACAATATTGCAGCTTGTACAAGACCTTGCTCGCTCGCTCGCGAGCGAGTGAGCCTGATCGATACGCGAATGGGCGGACCATCTCTCTTCCAACACGCTGTTCACCTTCGTCCGGAAGGCCGGATGCCGCCCTTCGCGGTCGAAGCGAGATACTCAATGCCCGTTTCCGGAGACGCCCGATGAACTCCGCCTCGCGGCCCGCCCAAGATCGTTTCGAGAGCGACGATCATCCGTCGGAGCACGCCATCACGGCCGACACCTCACTGGTGGAACGGTCGCTGCGCGCCTTAAAGCAGGACAACGCCTTCGCGGTGCTGGATGCCTATGGCGACATGGGTAACGAGTCTGACCGGGCGGAAGGCCTGTTCTATAACGATACGCGCTATCTCTCAAAGTTCGAGATGCGTCTGGAAGGACGGCGGCTCCTGCTGCTGGGTTCGGCGATCCAGGATGACAACGCCGCGCTGAAAACGTAGCGTGAGCGGCCGGGTTGGCTGATCGACACATTGGGGCGTGCCTATCATAAGGCTAGCCGCCATAGGCCGTCCCTCGCGATCAGTGTTAATCCGCTTCCTGCTTAGCGTTGGATTGCCACTCCTGCGCCGCCAATCTCGGACATGACGGTCGCTGACAAATTTTCCATCGTCGAGGCACCCCGCCGCTTCGGCCTGATCGACGGGCGGGCGCATGGCCGGCCGAGTGAGCTGCTCGCCCTCGTCGGATGCGAGAACGTGCATCCGAGCGAACTCGTGAAGAACGTGCCGCTCTCGCTCAGCGCGCGCGGGGAAGAGATCTCGCGCAGAGAGCGATCTCTGGTCTCGCCAGAATAGTAATGAATACGAATGTTTACTTGATTGCCTATTTTCTCATCAGTTCGCTTACAGCTTCAGCGAAATTGAGCAATCGCAATAGACTTGCCGCCGGTAGTTAATCACGATTCCGGACAATTTCGGGTCTGGGCACGGATTGCCATTGATTGCAGTGCACCTTTCATGGCTTCACTGAACCAATATAACGCATCCCCTCATGTTTACATAAAATACAGAATATTCATCCCTAGGAGTATGGCATGCGCGCCCTTATGACGTCCGCCCTGTGGATTGTTTCCGCGACTATAAGTATTTTGCTCATTGCTCAGCCCATTAGCGTGGACACTCAGATGCACCTGTCGCTGACGGCTATCGCGCTATGCCTTGCGATATACGTCCTTCGTCTCAGAGGGGTATGGAGATACGTCTTTTTGGCAACGGCGACCGCCGTTGTACTCCGCTATGCCTACTGGAGAACGACATCGACGCTGCCTTCCCCGGAGGATATGGTTAGCTTTGTTCCGGCGATCGTCCTCTATGGTGCCGAGATGTACTGCCTCCTCATGCTGGCAATGAGCCTGTTCGTGGTGGCGGACCCGATCGAGCGCAAGCGCGCCAGGCAGTATCCGGGCGACGAGCTGCCAACGGTCGACGTATTCGTCCCGTCCTACAATGAATCGGCGGAGATCCTCGCCCTGACGCTCGCGTCAGCCAAGGCGATGGACTATCCCGCGGACAAGCTGCGGGTCTATCTACTTGATGACGGCGGCACGGACGAGAAGCGCCACTCCCGCGATCCGAAAACTTCCAGTCTGGCGCTGCGCCGGCACGAGGAGCTGAAGCTCCTCTGCCTCGAGCTCGGCGTGACCTACCGCACCCGCATCGCCAACGTTCGGGCCAAGGCCGGCAATCTCAATGCAGGACTTGTCGGCACGGACGGCGAGCTGATTGTCGTCTTCGACGCCGACCACGCGCCGGCCCGCGAGTTCCTGCGCGAGACGGTCGGGCATTTCGTTGAACAGTCAAAGCTCTTCCTGGTTCAGACGCCGCACTTCTTCTCCAATCCCGATCCGTTGGAACGCAATCTCGGAACCTTCGACAGGATGCCATCGGAGAACGAGATGTTCTACGGCACCATCCAGAAAGGGCTCGACAAGTGGAACGCCGCCTTCTTCTGCGGTTCCGCTGCCGTGCTGCGACGCGCGGCGCTGGAGCAGGTCGACGGGTTTTCCGGCGTGACCATCACCGAAGACTGCGAGACCGCGCTGGAACTGCACTCGCGCGGTTGGAAGAGCCTGTATGTCGATCGGCCGATGATCTCAGGCCTGCAGCCCGACACCTTCGCCAGCTTCATCGGCCAGCGGTCGCGCTGGTGCCGCGGCATGATCCAGATCCTGCTGCTGAAGAACCCGCTGATGCGTCCCGGCCTGACCTTCGCCCAGCGGGTCTGCTACCTCTCCAGCGCGCTGTTCTGGTTCTTCCCCTTCATGCGCCTGATCTTCATGATCGCGCCCTTGCTGTTCATCGTCTTCAACCTGAAGATCTATGATGCTTCGGTGCAAGAATTCACCGCCTACACGATCACTTATCTCGTCATCAGCGAGCTCCTGCGCAACTACCTGTACGGACAGGTCCGCTGGCCCTGGATTTCCGACCTCTACGAGTATGTCCAGTCGGTCTATCTGGTGCGGGCGATCATTAGCGTCCTCGTCAACCCCCGCCGGCCGACCTTCAACGTCACGGCCAAGGGCGAGACGCTCCAGCAGAACCGGCTGTCGGAACTGGCCTGGCCCTACTTCGTCATCGTCGGCGTGCTGCTGGTCGCCTTCGGCATCTCGATCTATCGCTACAACACCGAGCCGGAAGTCGGCGGCCTGCTCCTCGTCGTCGGCGCCTGGAACGTCCTCAACCTGATCGTCGCCTGCGCGGCGCTGGGCGTCGTCACGGAACAACGGGAACGCCGGACGGCGCCCCGCGTTGCATGCCTTCGCGATGCGGAACTTGTCATCGACGGGGACGTCATCCCGGTCTGCGTGAACGACATCTCGCTCGGCGGCGCCAAGGTTTCACCGCTCCGGGAACTGCCGACGCTCGGCCCCTCCTCCTCGGGACGCCTGTCGGTGATCGCCACCGACGGCAAGACACGCCTCGGCTCGATCCCGGTCACCGCCAACATCGTTGCCGAGGGAGGCGACCTCGTCCTCGGGCTGCGCTTCCATGCCACCACCCAGCACTACCCGCTGATCGCCGAACTGATGTTGGCCGACATTGATCCGATGCGGTCGAAGCGGTCCGCCCGGCAGAAGCGCCACGGGATCGCCTCGGGCACCGCCGGCTTCCTGCGCTGGAGCATCCGGCATCCGTTCGTGGCGCTGCATCACCTCGTCTTCGACCGTGACAAGCCGGCGGAGGGCCAGGCTGTCCAGCCCCGTATCGCCAGCGCCGATGGGCAGCCGCTGCCCGCAAGCCCAACCGTCTGACCCGGAGCGCACCGATGACCCTCTATCGATCCCTTGCCTGTGCCGCTCTTGCCGGCTTGTCCGCCATCGCCGTCACAACCGCCGCGGCGACCGCGCAGCAGACCGCAGCCGCCTTCGCCATCGGCGGCACCGCGCGCGCCATATCCCCCGCGACGGAGGCGGGCCGGCTGGCGCCGCTGCCGGCCACGGCTGAGCAGTTGAGCTTTTCAGGCGAAAGCGGCGCGCGCCAGTTCGCGCTATACGTGCTGCCGGTGGAGACCACGCGGACGAGCAGACTGGTCCTGTGGCTGCAGAGCGCCGTCTCGATCATGCCGGAATCATCGAGCCTGCGCGTCTTCGTCAACGACCTCCCAGTCGGCACAGCGACGCTCGGCACCGGCGAACAGGCGCTGTCGATCGACCTGGCACCCGGCACCTTGCAGCCGGGTTTCAACCAGATTCGGATCGCCGTCGACCAGCACCACCGAGTCGACTGTTCACGGGCCGGAACCTACGAATTGTGGACGACGATCGATCCCAAACGCAGCGGCCTGTTCTTCGATGGCGGCATGACGGCGGTCACCGCGCTTGAGGACATGCCGGCCCTTGCGCGCCGCTCCACCGACGGCGTGACCACCATTCATGCCTTCTTGCCTGCCGGAGCCTCGCCGGCGGACGTCGACAGGACGATGAGCGCGGTCCAGTCCGCGGTCCTCCTCGGAGAATTCAGCAATCCGCAGGTGACGTTCGCCAAGCCGGCCGACCCGGCGGCCATCGAGGTTGTCGTCGGCACCCAGTCCACGCTTGCCGGCGGCAATCCGAGCCGGCTGGCCGGCAACACGCCCATTCCCTCAGTCACTTTCGAACCGGGCGCGATAGGACGGGCGCCGCGACTGATCGTCAGCGGCACGACCGTCGAAGACCTCGAGCAGAGCCTGCAGCAGTTGTCGGCGGCCGCGGTTAAGCATCGTCCGGCCGGGACCGCCTCCGGCCAGCGCGCCCTCGCCGAGGCGAAGGGCCGCGCTTTGGCCGGCGGCCAGAGCATCAGCCTGGCTGCGCTCGGCATGCAGACGCGCCAGTTCACCGGCCGCTTCTATACTGAGCAGGTCGCCTTTCAGCTCCCCGCCGATTTCTATCCCGCCGACTATGCCGACGGTGAGCTGGCCTTGAACGCCGGCTATACCGCTCGGCTATCGGACGGGGCGCAGCTCGTCGTGCGCGCCAACGGCAGGGTCGTGTCGACCATCAAGCTCCACTCGAGCCGACGTGGCCTGATCGACAACCAGAAACTTCGTCTGCCGCTGAGCGCCCTTCAACCCGGCAAGAACATCCTCAGCTTCGAGGCCAATCTGCCCAGCGACAGCGATGCGGCCTGCGATCCCGCAGTCCAGGCTAATCCCCCTGTCCGACTGTTCATATCGGATACCTCGACGCTGAAGATCCCGCCGTTTGCGCGGGTCGGCCATCTGCCGGAACTGGCCGCCATGACGGGCGGCGGCGGCGGGGCCAATGGCGGCAGCCAGCGAGACCTTTCGGTCGTCGTCGGGGCGCTCGACCCCGCGCATCTCGACGTCGCCGGCAGCTTCCTTGCCAAGCTCGCCTGGTCGGTCGGTCGGCCGGCCGACCTGCATTTCCAGACAACGATGCCGCACGAGGAGACCGGCGACCTGATCGGCTTTGGAACCTATACCCAGCTTCCCCAGGAGCTTCTGGCAGCCGCCCGTCTTGCCTCACCCGAAACCGGCTTCGGCAGCGGACAGACCTCGGGCCTTCTGGTCCGCGATGCGGCGGCCGCCGACTTGAGCGAAGACTGGAAAAAGGCCTTCGAGACGGACACCGGCGACCAAGGCATTGCAGAAGCCGCAGCGCGCGGTGCAACGGCCGCGGTTTCCGGCTTCCAGAGCTTCGTGTCGAGCTTTGCCGAGCCGGTGGATCTCGCAACACGTCTGAAGACCCTCGGCGCGGATCTCGGCGACCGGGCTTTGGCCTTTGCCGGCCTTTCGCAGTGGGCCGGTGACGACGATTTCGACCCGGCGATGGCCTACCGCCCCGCCAGCGATGCCTCCCTCGTCATCGCACAGGGACCGGCTCCGGAAGCCGAGGGCGCGGCCTGGACGATCGTCGCCGCCAGCGACGCACCGGCGCTGGCCAAGAGCGTCGCCATGCTGACCACGACGAGCCGCTGGAATGCGATCGGCGGCGGCTTCACCAGCATGCGCGGCGACGCCGGCGCGATGGAAAGCCGCCCGGCGGCCGAGGAGCGGCTGTTCGAGACGCAGCCCCGCTCGCTCGGCAATCTGCGCCTCGTTGTCGCCGGCTGGTTTTCCCGCCACACGCAGAGCTACGTGACGGGCCTTCTGGCCATCTGCCTGCTGCTGGGGGCGACGACCTACCTCTTCGTCAGAAGCATCGGCGAGCGTCGCCCATGAGCCGCCTGTCTACCCTCGCGGTATCGGCGCTCGCCCTGCTCGTCGCCGTCGGCGCGCTGCTGCCGCAGCCCGCCCGGGCTGCTGGGGACAGTGCCGGCAGGATCCTGCCGAGCGACTACGTCGTCGGATCGTGGGAGCTCTACCGCGCCCGGTTCGTCACCGCCGAAGGAAGGGTGACCGACGACGACAACGGCATGATCAGCCACAGCGAGGGCCAGGGCTACGGGATGCTTCTGGCCGTGGCGGCGGATGATCGCCGCTCCTTCGAGCAGATCTGGGCCTGGACACGGCAGGAGCTTTTCATCCGCGACGACGGGCTGGCGGCCTGGCGATGGGACCCGAAGGCCACGCCGCACGTGACCGACCTGAACGACGCGACCGATGGCGATTTGCTGATCGCCTGGGCGCTGCTGCGCGCCGGCAGCAAATGGTTGGTCAGCGACTACAAGGCCAAGGCCCGCGGCATCGTCGATGGCCTCGCCGAACTAGCGCTGGCCGACAGCCCCTATGGCCGCGGCCTTTTGCCGGCGGTCACCGGCTTCGACGCGCCGTCCCAGCCGGATGCGCCGGTGGTGAACCTGTCCTACTGGGTGCTGCCGGCGATCGCCGAACTGGAGGTCATCTCCCCAAAGCTCGCCAAGGCCGGGCTCATCGACAGCGGCCTTCAATTGATCAAGGCGGCCCGCTTCGGGCCGGAGATGCTGCCGACGGACTGGATCGGATTCGGCGCGGACGGCATTCGGCCGGCGCAGAACTTTCCGCGGCACTATGGCTACAACGCGGTTCGCATTCCGCTTTATCTCGCCTGGTATTCGGACGACCATGCCGATCTGCTGGCGCCGTTCGCCGATGCCTGGCGAAAGGATGGCCCCCTGGTGCCGCGGGTGGTGGAGGTCGACGGCGGCACCACGATCAACGAAATGGTTGGACCGGGCTATCTCGCCCTCGACGACCTCCTCCAGTGCAGCCTGCAGCGAGTCGAGATGGTCGCCGCGGCAAAGAATTTTGAGCCGACCACCTATTACCCCAGCACCTTGCACATCCTGAGTCTGATGGCGCTTTCTGAGAGGTACCCGCAATGTCTTTGAAAAAGTCCCTGCTTCTGGCGTCCATCACCCTTGTCAGCATCACGGTCGCCGATGCGCAGCAGTCCGTCCTTTTCAACCAGCCCCAGCAAGGCGCGCCAGCGGGTCAGCTCGACGATCCCTTTGCGGCGCCGGCGGCGACGAACCTCTCCGCCGCGGCCAGCCCGTCCCCGACCCCGGCGATGCTGCAGGCACAGGCCGAGGCCCTTGCCTTCGGATCGCCGGCGGGCACCTTGGCCGCTCCACCGGCGGACTTCCCTGCGCCGCCTGCCAGCGCCTCGCCTGCGCCGACCTTCTCCCCCGCCGTCGCTTCCCCGGCGCCCAGCTTCGTCATCGCCGCGCCGGCGCCGGCGCCGGTGGCAGCCGCGGCTCCCGCGGCCAACCCTTTCGCCGCTCCTTCAGCCACACCCGCGCCCTCCGGCGCCGCGCAGGGTGCTTTCGATCCCGGCCTCGCCGAGGCACAGGCGACGACACCCATCGCGACCAACAAGACGGACGAGTCGGCTCTGCGCTACTACGCCTCGCAGCGCGACCTCGTTCGCGTCGGCGCCGAAATCCGCCGGCTGAAGACGCTGTATCCGAACTGGCTGCCGCCGAGCGACCTGTTCGCACCGCGCAGCACTGCCGACGAGCAGCCGCTGTGGGACCTCTACGCCAAAGGCGACTACGCCGCCGTCCGCCGCGCCATCGACGCGATCAGGGCGACCAAGCCGAACTGGGCGCCGTCCGAGGACCTGGTGACGAAGCTGGACGACGGCGAGGCCCGGCAGAAGGTCAACGCGGCCGCCACCGCCGGCAACTGGCAGGGCGTGATCGCCTCGGCGCAAGCGCGCTCCGGCCTCCTGGTCTGCGCCAGCATGGACGTCCTGTGGAATGTCGGCGAAGGCTTTGCCCGCACCGGCAACATGGCGCAGGTCTTCGACCTCTACGCCTATGTCCTGTCCCATTGCGACAAGCCGGAGGAGCGCCTTGCAACCTTTCAGAAGGCCAATGCGCTGCTGCCACCCAAGGGCACCGAGGCGCTCGTCTCGTACGGCCGCACCCTGCCGAACGGCCAGGGCGAATTCGACGACCTGCGCTTCGACCGGCTGCGCCAGCAGATGGCCGACGTCGCCTCGGGAACGTCGTCCCAGTTGCCGCCCGTCGAAGAACTGACTGCTTACGCCAATTTCGTTCGCAGTTCCCGCTCCGCAAGCGACATGGGTCTGGTCGGCTGGTACTTCTTCGGTCAGCAGAACTGGTCGCGCGCGGCCGAGTGGTTCCGGGCCGGCATCGAGGCTGGCGGCGACGCGAAGCTCACCGAAGGCTATGTGCTGTCGCTGCGCAACGACGACAAGATCGCCGAGGCCGAGACCTTTGCCTATCGAAGCCACCGCTTGTCGCCCGACCTTGCCAAGATCTACATCGAGATGGTCGCCGACGAATTGACCGCGGACGAAGCCTCGAACCCCGTCGACAGCGGTCTCATGGATCGTTTCCAGCAGGTCGTCACGGAAGCAAAATCGCCACTGGGCGCCCAGGCGATTGGCTGGCGGCTCATTCATGAGGAGGAGTTTCCGGACGCGCAGGAGTGGTTTGCGCGGTCGGTGAAGTGGAAGCCGACGGAGGAGGGTGTCGTCGGCCTTGCTGTGGTCGCGACGCGGCTGAAGCAGAATGCGGCTCTGAAGGACGTCCAGAAGCGGTTCCAAAAGGACTTTCCCGCTCTCGCCGACTTCAAGGACTACGTGCCGCCGACGGCGGCGGTCAGCCGCTCGACCCGTCAGGCCCAGACGACGACCGCGAAAGGCGGCAACCGACCCGCCAAGCACGGCGCGCGCTCGGGTGGTGGTGACCGTCTGATGGCGGAGGCGAACCGTCTGTTCAAGTCCGGCGACTATCAAGGGGCGCTCGCGGTTCTCGACAAGCGCGAGGCGCGGCGCGGCAAGGAGTATGGCGCGCAGATCCTGCGCGGATGGGCCAATCACAAGCTCGGCCGCTGGGATCAGGCGCGCCAGGTTTTTAAGGAGCAGGACAAGAAGCGGTCTACCAAGGATACCCGGTTCGGCCTCGGCGCGACTTCGAACTCTCAGTACCGTATGTGGAACTGATACAGCACTGCCGAGCTTTCTAAGCGCTGACGCGAACAGGTGCCCGACCTTTGATCGGGCACCCGTTCGCCACTTTGAGACCGCCGCTGGTCATATCGCCTGCGTTTGCTGTCCTCATGTCGTGGCATTTCGACGTGGAAGCCATTGCGACATTTGCGGCCATTTCTCTCTCGCCCCTAGAGCCAGCGGCGCGATATGGCCTATTGCGCCACAAACGACCCATACTGAACAAGACGCTGTGCGGTTCGCGTTCTGCCAGCATCGAGGGCAGTTTTGCCTTGCTTCCATGCCGCAAGCCAAGCTTTCGTTGTCGCCCCAATCGCGATGCTCAGGGCAGATGATCGATCCAATCCAGAGGCGGGTTATCCTTGGGCCGACCCAAGAGAAAGCCCTGCCCAAAATGAACCCCATTAGTGCGCAACCATTGCAGTTGCAGGGCATTCTCGACGCCTTCGGCCACGAGATGGATGTTCAAATCTGCCGTCAGCCGTGTAACAGTCCGAATAATCGCCTCGACTTTTCTGTCCGGCAATTGCCTCAGGAAACTTGCGTCGATCTTTAATCCATCGACATCAACCATTTGCAGGTAGCTGAGCGACGAATACCCGGTTCCAAAGTCGTCAAGAACCAGCCGGATCCCTTGCGCCTTGATGGCCGAAAGTTGGTCAAGCACGCTCTTTGAAAAATCAACAAAGATGTTTTCGGTGATCTCGATGCCGACCCGTGCGGGCAATAAGCCAGTTTCCCGCAGAATGGTCGCTAGAACAGTGGGGAATTGACCGCTGACCAATTGCTGAGGCGAGAGGTTGACGTTGACCTGCACAGTCGAGGGCCACTGGGCCGCTCGCTTGAGAGACTCACGCAAAATCAACTCACCCAGCCGGTCGATCAGACCGCTGGTTTCCGCAACGGGAATAAACGTAGCCGGTGACACTTGACCGCGTTGGGGGTGATGCCATCGCGCAAGTGCTTCCAGACACAAGACCTGACCGGTGAAAAGATCCGCGATAGGCTGATAGGCAACGGTGATTTCCCCGTTGTCGATCGCTGCGGCCAACTCCCCTTCCTGCACGAGACGCGCCTCATATTCGTCCTCAAGGTCGCTGGTGAAACGCCGAACTGCCCCTTTGCCTTCAGCCTTTGCCCTGTAAAGCGCTAGGTCAGCCTTGAAGAACAGGCGAGAGGCATCATCGGCCGTGTCCTCTAGCGCAGCAACGCCGATACTTGCGCTGGGGGTCACGCTATGGCCGCGGAACACCAGGCGTTCTGCAATCAGTTCAGACAGTCGTACCGATGCCGTCGCGCCTTTTTCAAGATCGGCATCAGCAATGAGGACCGCGAACTCGTCTCCTCCGAGGCGTCCACCCTCGTCCGAAGGGCGAAGGGCGGATTTTATTCGGTTGGCGACAGTTACCAGCAACTCGTCGCCAAGGTGGTGACCATAGGTGTCGTTCGTTTTCTTGAAATTGTCGAGATCGATGCTGGCGAGAACGAAACGACGCCCTTCCTCGCAGAATTTTGCCACCCGCCCAACAAATTCTTTGCGATTGAGAAGCCCGGTCAGCCCATCGTGCTTAGCTAGGAAAGCGAGCTTTAGATCTGCTTCGTAGCGCTCGGTTATGTCACGCCCTATGCCGCGAAATCCGCTCATATGGCCATCCCCGCTGTGCACCGGATGGCCCGTCAGGTTGAACCAAAGCTGTTTCGAGCCGACCCGTGCTGTCGCCGTGACATCCCGAAAAGCGAGATGTTGTTTTAAGTAGTTTGTCAATTGAGAATGATTTGTGCTTTTTTCCGTAGCCCTGAAAAGGGTGTCCAGACGCCATTCTCGACGGATTGCGGCCTTTGAATCCACGATGGCAGCAAGGCTTGCTGGCACCGAGGTCAGCCGTCCGACTGCGTCGGTCTCCCAGAGCCAGTCGGAAGACCCTTCCTGATACTCACGCAGGAAAATGTTCACCGTTGCGACTTCACGCCTTAGAGCTGCTTGTGCTTTCGAGCGCCCGTCAAATGCGATGTTCGTGCAGATGATGCCGACAATGGCGAACACCGTATAACTGCCGAAGGCCACCGTGGTGACAGTATCGGCTATGCCGAGCAGGGTCACTGCCACCACCGACAAAAGAGCGACGGGAACAAAAAAACTGAAAGCCACAATCGCCGGAACGCAGATGATTGGCGTCGAAACCACCCCGAGCGCAAGACCGATGATCAGCGCGCGCTGGTCTACCGTACCATAGTGCGCCAAGGCATTGATCAGGGCGCCCCAGCCGATCCCCAAAGCTGAATATAGGAGGCGGGCCCATTGGAGATAGCCAAAGGCGTTGTCGGTCCGTCGCCATATTAGAGACGCGGTCACGATGAGCCCGTAAATCGTCACGATGACCGCGCCAATGACAGGAAGAAGCGGTCGGTCCAGCGGCTCAAAATTCAGCACAATGAAGATCGTATTACCGATCCCGGTCACCGCGAACAGCATGCTCAGGCTGAACAGGAGGCTTGCCTGATCGCGCAGTGCCTCCTTATTCTGTTGGGAAGTTGGAGGCCTCAGTCGAAGGAGACGGCGCAGCAAAGCTGCGCCGTCCCTTGTTCGAGAGACGATTAAATCCCAAAACATTACCAACGCAGCATCCCATGCACCCTTGGCACGATCATTCCCGTCCGGCGCCGGTACCGAGTATAGGAAGCTCCCATTAACGTATTAAAAAACCGCGCTTCTTCCGACTTCGCGATCGCGACATACCAGCCGATCAGCAGGGCGGCAGCCAACCATTGCAGCCCGCCGGCGGCAACGGCAGAGCCAAGCCAGAACAGGCAGTAAGCCAGATAGAACGGATGGCGGACAAAGGCATAGGGGCCATTCTCGTAGAGCGAGTCTGGATCGGACTGGCTATGGGCGAGCTGGGGTGGCCTAGCCTTGGTCGTCCTGACAGCCCACCAGAACAAGGCCGCCGAAGCGCTCGAGACGGTAACAAAGACGAGAACCCTGAGACTGCCCACATCACCAGTCGCGACGAGAACGAGGAAGAGCAGCGCCGAAAGGCTGCTCGCGGCCGTGAGGGCGTGCATTGCGGCTGGCATGCCGCCGCTGGAGCGGAAATGTCCCCGCAGGCCCCAACTAAACGAGGCAAGTGGCAGGGTGAAGAACACGATGATCAGCACGGTCAGCATCACCTATGCTCCCCTGACCGAGAGGGTCACGGGGCCACCTTCGAAAAAGGCGCTGAGGTTCCCAGTTCGGCCGGCCAGCGGATCCATAGCCGGAACGGCAAGCCGAACGCTGTCGTATCGTTCGCGGTCACTCGCCATCAGCCGCATCGGGCAACTCAGCCCGGGATAGGGGCGCAGTTCGGATGCAGCCTCGTAACCAAGTCGCCGATAGAAGGGAGTATGATTCTCACGAATGCAGGCAAGATGAACTTGGCTATGCGCGCACAGCGCGATGTAGCCCGCCATCCGATAGAGCAGGAAGACGAGGCCCTGATTGTTCTCCGCTTCGGGGCTGCGGACGAGCCTCGTTACCTCAATGCCCCGCCCTGAAAACGGGCTGCCGGCATCACGGCCCAACAGCTCGTCGACCTCTTTCCGGAACGCGTCCCTGGCCGGTGAGGTCAAGTCTGTTCCACGGGCTAGGGTGCAGGTGCGCACTGAAGCCACAGCGACGCCCCTGTCGTAGATAACGATCGTGCTGGCGTTGGGCATATCGTCGTAGATATCCTTGAACCGGCCGGAAATGTTTGGTTCGATATGCTGGCCCGCGACATAGCTGCGATAGCGGAGCCGAAAGGCGTCATCCTTGACTGAGTCGTCGACGGCAAGTCGCGCGATATACTCGTCGCATCGCGTTGCCGAGCCGACGCGCCGGGCCGGGGGAGCCTTGGCTGCCGGCTCGAAAACCGGTTCGTGCTGAAGTTGCTCACCAATTGGAAATGACGAAAGTGTATGGTCCATCAAAGAAGCCTCATCATTGAAGCCGCGCAAACATCTATGGCCCCGGCATGGGCCGGGCAGCCGGATGATCCGACTGGGCTTCATGATTGTGAAGTTCCCGGTGATAAGGTGATAGGCCTACCGCGGAACAGATGTGCATGTAGGGAGGAGTAGTGTCGTGCAGGTCTTCCAATCCGTCGAAAACATTGCTGATTTTCGCGCTCTGAACGAAGGCGAAATCCTGTGTGGGTATCTGGACGGTATGAGCGGCTCGACCTGTTCGCTGTCGAAAGTCTCCCGCTCCTACTGGCATGGTTGGCGAAACGGACTTGTCGACGGTGGCTTTGCCGAACAAGACGATCCGCAGCTCGATCTTGAAGCGCAATTCGCGGCTCTTCCGACCTGAGGCGTGCTAGCGACGCTGACCCAGATCGTACCGCATCTGTCTCCAACGAAGCCGCGGGTCGTCTAATTTCTCAAGGTGCCGCGGAAATCGCCAACCTGGTACGGGAGAAAGGGCAGCTTCATCGTCGTTCCGGTCCAAAGCTGCCAGTCCGCTTTCGGCCCAATGTGGAACTGAAAATCATTCCCGAATCTGGCTGCCGACGCCTCGGCGGCGCAGAGAGATATCGGCAACGAGAGGAAGATGATCGGAAGCCCTGGTCGCCAGCGTGCACGACGCGGTGATTTGGAAATGGTCCGAGGCGTAGATGCGGTCCATCCATGCGAGAGGGCGGGCCGAGGGCCAGGTTGCGCACGCGGCGAGCAACGGGAGTTGTCTTGTCAATGAGCGATGCACTGTCCCGGCTCTTCGCCATTCGTTGAAGTCGCCAAGGGCAATGGTCGGAAGCCGCGTGTCTTCGATCTTTCGGGCAAGGGCGACTGCCTGCGCCGGGCGCTGCCAAGGGAACACGCCAAGGTGCGTCGCGAGGATGCGGGCAGGTCCATCCGGGGTCATGCATGTCGCTTCGATCACGCCGCGGCGTTCAAGAGTTCCGCCGGGGAGAAGGCTGAACTCGACGTCCTCCAGCGGCCAGCGACTCCACAGGAGGTGTCCGTAGTCGCGGCCACTACGCCGAATGAGACGAGCTTCAGCGACATGTCCGCCGAGCCGGGCAGCAAAGTGCTCGAAGGCGTTGGCGCGCCGTCCGAGGTGAGTCCGTCCGTCGACTTCCTGAAGCGCGACGATGTCGCTCTCCGAAACTGCCAGCTCGGCGAATATCCGTTCCGGATCGCAGCGCCCGTCGCTGCCGATGCAGCCGTGAATGTTCCAAGTCATGAGGCGCATGGCTAATTTCACAAGCTTTCGAGAACGAGACGTCGCTCAGAGAAGGACGAGATCTGGCATGGCCTCACTTTCTCGCGGCGTCTTTGCTACACAGTCGCCAGGGCCGGGCGCTCGCTCGATATGGCTTGCTGATCTTTGGCGCCTACGCGGCGGTTGTCGCGCTCATAGCACCCCTTTTGAAGCACTCCGCTGGTTACGCTCGACCTATCTCTGGGTTTGAGGCGGTGCCATTCGGCGAGGATCGGCGGATGCTCGACGAACCATAGCTTTGCTTTGCAGCCGTGCGGCAATCATTGCCGCGAAACGATCGATCATCCCGGTGACGTGGCAGAGCCTGTCACCGCGACGAGCGACCCGTGTGCGGCTGAACCAACGACTGTCGTGCGAGGCCGTCGGTTGACAGCCCACAACCAGAATTCCAGCGCCGCCTGGGTGAGGCTTCGTACGCGCAGGTCCGAGCATCTCGCTCTTAAACACTATGTTCCTGTGTTAGCGCACCGGCGCATGGACCGATCCCTGGGCCGTCACTGAGCGCTCGATGCGCTCGCGGTCCAGAACACCCGAGCGACGCAGTTCCTGCTTAAGCTTGTCGATCGGCGGCGCGTAGAGAAAGCCGAAAGACACGCAGTGCCCCCGACCCTCCACAGCGTGGTGGAGCCGGTGTGCCTGAACCAGTCGCTTGGCATAGCCTCGATGCGGGACGTAGCGGAACGGCCAACGCTGGTGAACGAGCCCATCATGGACGATGAAGTAGAGCAGGCCGTAAAGCGTGATGCCCCACGCGATCGCCAAAATAAACGGTGACAATGCCTGTCCGACGAAGAACAGGGCAACCGCCATGACGCTGAACACAACGGCATAAAGGTCGTTCTTCTCAAAAATACCCTCTGTTTCCTCGTGGTGGGACTTATGCCAAGCCCAACCGCTCCGTCCGTGCATGACGAAACGATGCATCGACCAAGCAAAACCCTCCATCACCGCAACAGTAGCGAGCGCTATAAGGACGTACAGGAGAACATTGAATGTCATGGCGTCTCTGCGTATTGCGCTACTGGCAAGCGCGGCTTGCCCGCGTCGATCGGTTGCCAAAGATATGGGGACCAGGCCATGGCTGGCAAGCCTCGCCCTCTGCGCGTTATCCGCGCAGCCCGATCCCGCTCGTCACCCCTTCAAACAAGGCCGAGTACCTTTAGCGCCCCGAGCAGCAGACCGTCCCCAACAGACACCGACAGCGCCACCTCGATCAGGATCGCGATGAAAAGCGTGGCGCGCCAGCCAATCATCCGGGCGGCGAAGAAACCAAGGATCACGCAACCGGAATCACTCATGGAGTTGACGATGCTGTCGCCCGCATAGGCGCCGGGTTGGCTCGAATCGTTGAACAGGCGGATCACTGCAGGCGTGTTCTCGACGATCTCCCAGAGAACGCTACCCATCACCGCGACCACCAGCTTGGCGCGGGTAGACCAGCTAGGCTTGAGCCCGTCAATCAAGACGTAAAGGCCGGCTCCGAAGACACCGTGCATGAAAGAGTAGGGATCGAATAGATGCTGGGAGTTTGACGCGGCTCTGAAGCTTGCGCTCCACAACTGAAGCGGCTCGAGCCTTGGCAGGAACGGGCGCCCGAACACCCAGAGCGACCCAGCCGCGATGCCATTGACCAGGATCAGCAGCAAGCCGCACGCCGCAAGCGACGGCTTCTCCGCTTCGGATCCCTCCGGCGTCGCGCGCCTCTTGAGATGGTTCTGGCACGCGTCGTGTGAGGATTGTTTCATCAGTCGCAGGATATGGCGCCGCCATCGACCCAATCCATAGCAGGCGTCGCGCGCTGGGCCGATAAAACGCGCGTCGAGTGGCACAACATCGCCGCAGGCGAGCCGCGCAAAGTGCCTTCTCGACGGCCTGAACGTTCAATTGCGGGACGAACGGTCCAACTCGGCACTGTCTAGTCCCTGCACCAGGCGCGAGCGATCCTGGCTCTCTAGCAGACCGACGACACCGCCGCCGTCCCCATTCCGCGCTCGCCTGGAGCACCCCGCCCGCCTTCACCGCCGCCGTCCGTCAACGTCGGGCACGGCGCTGCACCTCGGCAAGGGCTCCACGCCGACGCCCGTCGCTTAAATCGCAATGGACAAAGCAAAAACGCGTGAGCGAACATACCACCAGATGAAATCTCGAGACACCGTCACAAGTTCTGGAGACGACAGCAGCGCCCCATCTCTTTAGCGGGTGAGTCAGGAGGCGATACGCCGCATTCCCCCCGCTGACGTCGCAAAATAGGATGGAGAGATGCAGATCAGCGACGTCGCCGCCTCGAGTGAACCGAGATCCTTCGTGCAACGCGAAGGCGCGCCTTTTTCTCGGCCTCGGGTCCGGCCATTTCAGACAGCGATCGGTCTGATGCTGGCGGGCTGCGTGGTTTTCGCCTGGCTGACCGTTCACATCGCTGCGGTGTTCTTTCTCGATCTTGGCTGGCGGACACTGCCGTTCGTTCCTCTCATAGTCGCCTTGCAGTGCTGGCTGACGGTGGGCCTCTTCATCGTCGCGCACGATGCCATGCACGGCTCACTAGCGCCGGGCTGGACGAGGCTGAACACTTTTATCGGCACCTTTATCCTAACGATCTATGCCGGTTTTGCGTGGCGCCAGATTCGCAGCGCGCACATGAACCATCATGACGCTCCCGGCACCGCCGACGATCCGGACTTTTGCGTCGACGAGGCCGATCGTTTTTTGCCATGGTTTGGTACCTTCTTCACGCGGTATTTCGGACTTCGCTCCATCCTTTTCGTATGCACGGTGGTGGCGACCTACATCTTCGCGTTACGCGCCTCGGTCTTCAACGTCGTCCTGTTCTACGGGCTGCCTTCGCTCCTATCGTCGCTGCAACTCTTCTATTTCGGCACCTTCCTCCCCCATCGTCACGAAGAAGAAAACGCATTCGCTGACCAACACAATGCGCGTTCGAACGAGTTCGGGTACTTGGCTTCGCTACTCTCCTGCTTCCACTTCGGCTACCATCACGAGCATCACACCCAGCCGTGGGTGCCCTGGTGGGGCTTGCCTGACCATTGGCGGGAAGGTCGACAATCCTGAAGTTCAAGTGGTCCCGGATGTGGATACCTCAAGTGCAAGGATCAGGAGCCTGCGCGAAAAAGGGCGACTCGTTCCCGTTCCAGCCGCAGACCCCCGACTTGGACCGCGTTAAATGATCTGGCGGTGTAGACACAGAGGATCTTGATATCACCTGCTGACTGATTGAATGCTGTTCTTTGCGGAGGGCGGCATTGCAGGTTGGATGGCGGGTGCGGAATTTGGCTTGCTGCTGCCTTATGGGACACGATGGAAGGCTCTAACTGCACTCGTTTTCTTCAAATTGCTCAAAACCTAGGGCGGCATCTGGCCACCTGATTAGAGATGCCTAAAGCGTAGTCGACACGTCCGCCTCACCCGATTGCGAATTCTTATTTCTGCAACCGTTACTTCGGTCTTAGCTTTCCCCGGGGCTCGGGGCGCCTCGTCGTGAGACCTTTAGGCGGTCGCACTCCGATGAGGTCGTGCGAAGGGCCACTCCTAATGGGAGGCTGGACCTTGCAAACCCGGGGGCGTGTGCACGGCGGTGACAAACCAGGCCACAGGAGCGCCGGCATAACGCCGAGTGCGGCGGAGTAAAATCCGGCCAGTGGTTAGGCTGTTCTCTTTTGCAGAG
>NZ_BMJJ01000011.1 GCF_014643375.1 Aureimonas glaciei | reverse complement strand
GGTCGACCCATCCGATGCTGGCCTCCCACCCAGCCAGCATCTTGAATCACAGAATCAAAGCTTAGGGAATCCGGACCGATTCAAGCTGACGCTGAACCGCTCTAGTCGAAGTTGGCCGAACACCCCCATTACTTCCTCAAACGCCGTTTGCCGTTGCAACGATCAAGCAGAGGTAGTGACGGTCTGCCGATCGGCCCTGGCGGACCGTGGAAATCATTTCCAGACGCGGTGGCAGCGGTGTCGTGAGGCCTCCGTGCCGATGCTGCCATCCAAACCGGCTCACATCGATACGTCTCGGCAAAGCCACGTTCGCCGGCTCGGCTGATCCGCAGCGTCCGCCTCTTCGGCGTGCGGACGAGCCAACCGACCGCGACCGAACGATCGGGGATCGCGGCGCCGAGCTTGCCCGCCACATGTGGACGGCGCTCGATCCAGTCGACGCACGACCGGCAGAGCGGGCGCTTGCCCTCGACAGTCTAGCGATGTCGGGGCCGACGTTGGCGAGGAAGCGCCGGCCCTCGTCCGTGACCAGGCCGACGCCGTCCTCCAGCCGGACGAGATCACGGCGCTGCATTGCATCGGCGATGGCGACGCCGAGCCGGCCTGCCGTCGCTAAAGCTGATCCGAGGCAGATCTCGTGACGCTGGGCGGCGCAGGTCGAGCCGGCGCCGCCCGTCCAGAACGCCAGGGATCAGGGGAACCGCTACTCAGTGATGGTGTACTCTGCGAGTTTACACAGGTCTTGCGTGTCAGTTGTTGTCCGCTAGCTCGTTCCTTCAAATTCAAATTGCATGTCATAGTCGCAAACGTCGCGCCCGTCGGCACTACGAAAAGTTGTCTAAAGCATATATCCCGCTGCTCGGAGTGCTTCGCTAAGGCATTAGGACTAGTCTAAGCTTCGCCCGGGACCCACCCGGTGGGGGCCAACCAGGCGGACTCGCAAGCGGGATGCCGGGCAAACACGTAGACTAGAGTAAGCGCTATCGGGCTCGTCAACTCAGCGCTTCTTCAACCTGTGAACCATCAAATGCGCGTCGCCCGAGGTGTACATCGGCACGCCGCCGGTCGCCGCGGACGGCCAGCCCGTCCAGTTCGTGGTATTGAACGGGACAATGCGCGGCGTCTGCACTAGCGGGATGAAAGGTGTGTCCTCATCGATATGCTTGTACGCCTTCGCGACCAAGTCAGGGATCGCGGCGTCGCGGACCGGTAAGGCCGCGATCTCGTCGAGCGTCGCCTCAAAGGCCGCGCTCGCCTCCGAGTCCCACCGGCCGGTGTTGTTAAAGGTACGGGCGCCGAGAGGATTCTTGATGGCGGTGCTCTTCCGATATCGCGCCATTGAGGTGTAGGGCTCTACCACGGACCCGCAGGACAGCCATCCATAGGCCAGCGCATAGTCGCCGGTCGGGATGTCGCGTCCCCAATAGTCTGCATTGGAAACGCTCTGGAGGACTGTTTCCAACCCCGCGGCGCTCAACTGCGCCTTCAGTTCGTCGACTGCCTTCTTGTCCGTTGGAACGCTGTCGTTCACGGTGATGGCGGCAGTAAGTGGCTTGTCGTTTCTGTGATAGACTCCCGCCGTCTTTGAGTAGCCGACTTCCGAGAGGAGTCTCTCGGCCTCGGCGATATTCGCCTGCTCGGGGAGACCGAAATCCTCAGCGACGGCTTCGATGACCGGCGTCATCGCGCCGGTTTCGTAGAACATCGTTCTGGCTGGCGTGGTGGTTCCGCCATAGCCGATTTCGGCCAGTTTCTTGCGATCGATCAGGAGCGAAAGGACCTTGCGCATGCGTGGATCGTTCCACGGCTCGACCTTGGTGTTGATTTCGAGCTGCCGCGTGCAGGGCTCGGCCCAGGCGAGACCTGCGTCAACTGGGGACGGTGCTGGGCCAGTTGCCGGTCCAGATCCTGGATTCAGCGGCGGAACCGGGTCGGACCAGCCGACGATTGCCGGGTTCGCGCTGCGGGCGGCCAGGAACGTCTCGCGTGAATAGGCGCGCGCCGCGTCGAGCTCGTTGTTTACGAGCAGTGTTTTGCTGGCCATCTCGTCGGCGAGGGGCTGCCAGATCAGCTTTTCGGGTTCCGGCAGTTCGGTCGGATCGTACATGCCGCCAAGTTCTTCGCCGACACCCCACCACTTCGTCCTCCGCTTCCAGACGACCTTGGACATATCGTAGGACTCGAGTTCGTAAGGCCCGGTGCCGATCGGATCTTGCCACACGAACTGGGAAACTGGCGGTTCGAAGAACTCCCTGCCGTGCTTGTCCGTCTTGGTGCTGGGCCATTTATGCTCGGGCATGATCAGGAAGCTGCCGAACATTGCCCCGCCGAAATGCTTCAGCGCGAAGCGCGGATCGGGCTTGCGCAGTTTGAAGATCACCGTCAGGTCGCCGTCCTGCTCGATGCCGTTGTGGACGACCTTCCCGTCAACAACGCTGGAGCCGGGCTTCAGCGCACTGCGCATTTCCGTCGCCTCCAGCGCCGATAGCGTGTCATCGAGCAGCGCCATCTTGACCGTGTGGATCACGTCGCCTGCGTCGAACGCCTCGTCATCAGACCATTCGATCCCGTCGCGTAGGGTCAGCGTCCACTCGTCCATCGCCGCGTTGGCCTCGATCTTTTCGGCCAACCAGCCTTCAAGTTCGCCGGTCTCGCGGTCGAGCACAAACAGCGGCTCCCACATCGCCTGATGCGCGCCCGACTCCCGCCGCGACGCCCTTTCCGGCTCCCCTTTGGGCGGGCTCGGCGGGCGCATGAACCAGTTGAAGTTCTGCTCTGCGTCGAGGGGCTGGGTGAGTTCAAAGGTAACGGACTTCTCTAGGATACCGGAATCTTGGGTGAACCCGCTAGACGTCCATGCGAGAATGCTGAGCAATACAGCGCATACTTGAAATTTACTCCGCCTTATCATATGATCACCAATGCGTCAGTTAATTTTCATTGGGGTCTTCATCAGGCTATCGGAGCGTATTATTAACGAAGGTATGTCTCCGAGCCTTTCACGGACCGGACCAGATATTTTCGTTCTATTAGGCAGTACGATGGTTAAACCATCAAATTTGCCGCTTTCGACAAGTTCGATCTGCGATCTAATTTGTTTAGTTAGGCTAAGCCGGTTTACATCCTTAATTTCAAAAAGCTCTCGGCCTAAATCGTCGGCGAAATCAGCGTCGGGGACGGTGCGCGCTACGCTCGTCGAATGCCCAATTCTGTTTTCCCGAAGTGTCAGATTTTCGAGCACCTGCCCTTCAGAAATCTTACCTCTTGTCAGATGAGAAGGTGCAATACTATCGCCTTTGCGTGCAGTCGAGGCCATATTGTCAATATTTCGTCCAATTACGCCGGCAGCGTTGTCACCTATCTTCAATCCACCCCTCACCGCAACTCCTCCTCCAGTGGCGAAAGGAATGAGCACTCCACCTATATCTGCGCCCAAAGCGGTGAGGTTTTCACTCCTGTTGGCACCGCCTGTCTTGTATTCGTCGTATGCTAGCGCTCCGATGTCATACGCAACGAAACCTACATCCAGAATTGTATCGATGACTCGGCCGTCAGAATCTGAAGCCCGTATGGGATTGTGACCGGCAAACGCGTATGCGTTCATCGTTCGGACGCCCAGGGCAGTCAAGCCGGAGGGATTTCCTATGTACCCTGTCATCAACGGATCCGGGCTCAGCCAGATGCCGAGGTCGCGGCTGTAGGATCGCGCGCCGAAGGACGAGAAGTTGGTGACGCGGTCGAGTTCCTTGCCATGGAACACCGATAGCGGCGCAGCTCCCGGCCGCCCGGTCTCCGCCAAGCCGTCTGCCGTCAGCTCCAGCCCGTAGGGGCTATATTCGCGCCGGCCGATGACGATAGCCTGGGCATCCCAGGGCTCGCCGTACGCCGTCACACTTGCCGTCATCGAACCGACCGCGAGGTCGGAATGGACATAGGTGACGACCGGGGCTTCGCTGCCGTCGCCAGGCGCATCGAGCGACGCCGACGGCAGGGTGCCCTGCGCGATCTGCACCGAGCCGCGCCGGTCGAGCGTCCTGGCATAGAAGGGCGTGAGGTAGATCGTGGCGGTTGTGGCGGCTTCCTCGTCCTTGACCGGCTGGCCGGAGGCATCGACGCGCGGCCGATGGATGCGCAGCGTCCGGTTGCCGCCGGAATCGTAGACGTAGTCTTCGCGCATCCAAGCTTCGTTGCCCTCCGCCGACTTGTCCTGCACGCCGCGCACGCGGACCAGCCGGCCCTCGGCATCCCAGCTCATCGCCCGGTTGCTCAAAAGGCTAGCGGACGGCTTCGCATCGGACTTAGACTTTGCCATACCGACGCGGGTCATCCGACCGATGTCGTCATAGGCGAACGTGGTGTCACGCCCGACGTCGTTGGCTTGGAACCGGATGAGTTTTGGAGCGTGAAGCGGCGTTGCACCCGGTTCGTTTTCATATTGGTAGGTCCACTCGCGCACGAGGCTCGTCAGTTGCGCACCGGTGCCAAGGATGGACAACTGGCGGCGCGTAAAACGGTGCCCGGCGTCATATTCATAGATGCCGCTGCTCTTCAGCCCTTCGCCGCCCTTAAACGTTTTGGAGGCAAAGCCGATCAGCCGGTTGACCGCGTCGTACTGGAAGCCGAAGCCGCTCCTGTACCCCTCTCCCGCAAGTGCAAGATTCTTATAGGAGAGCACGTTGCCGCCGCCGTCATATTGGTAGCCGTTCACCTGGACGGCGAGCGGGCCGGCCGCCCTTCCTTCGCCTGCCGACAGCTCTGCGCCGCTCAGCGTGGCCAATTGGTTGAGCCGCAGATCCTTATCATCGTAACTGTAACCGGTCGCCGTCCCGTCCGCCGTCCAGCGGATTGTGGGCCGACCGAGCGCGTCCTGCGCGGCGGTGACCAGCGGCCGCTTGTTGAACAGCAGTTCGGCCACCGCGCCGTCCGGCGCATATCTGCGGCCGATCGTGAAGCGTGCCAGACAGGTCTCCACTCCGTTTTCCACGCATGTCTGATGCGGATTAGACGGCGCGCTTTCGGCGAAGCGCTGCTGCACGAGGTCGCCGAAGGCGGTGTAGGAATTCTCTATCTCATGGAAGGAGACCTCCGGCAGATAGTCCTCGCCGCGGCCGTTGCTGTGCGTCAGCCCCGCATCCTTCAGCGGCGCAACGATCGAGCGGATCTCCCGACTTACCAGTCCGAGCGGATTGTAGGCGAGGCTGCGCGCGCCGGTGCGGTCGGCGACAATCGCGACCTGGCCGATGCAGTTGTCGCATTCGCGGCCGGTCACGTCCACGAAGCGCCGGTTGGCATCGTCGTTCGGCACGTAGCGCAGTGCCTCGAGCAGTTCGCCGCTTGCTTCGGCGTGCGGGTAGCTGTCGTGGAAGAACCGGACGGTGTCGCGCCGGTCGTCCGCCCCGCCCTGTTCTTCGAGCGAGTGATAGGACATCTCGACCAGCCGGTCGGCGGCGTAGCGGTAGCGCTTCTCGTTGGTGACGCGGGAAGTCGTGCCGCAGGGTTTGCCGTCGGGCTCGTAGCGAAAGCCGCGTACCGACACGAGCAGGTTCATCGGGTCGTAGCCATAGCTGGTGCAGCCGGAATTCGGCTCATGCAACTCCGTCATGCGCCCGATCGAGTCGTATCGAGCGGTGATCGAGGCTCGCGCCTGCTCGGTTAGCGGATAGCTCACTTCCTTCAGCTGTTGCAGCTGGTCGTAGTCGTAAGAGACGCGCGCCGGCTGCGGGGACGCGATTTCGGTTTCGTGCGGCCACTCCGCTGCAGCCGCCATCTCCATTTGCGGTCGGAGCGGAGTGGCGACAGCGGCGATCGGCTCGCAGTCGCCCCAGGAGAGCGCGTGGTTGCGCTTGTAGTCTGCAGGTTTGTCTCCCACCGTATCGATGTCCGGAGCCTCGACTTCGCCGGAGATGACGGGCTGAGGATAAAGTCGTGCCTGCTGCTCGAAGACGGTACGGGTCAATCCTCGCGCATCCGACCACGCAGCACTGGCGCTGCACCGCGGCGAAACCGTCAACGCCTCGAACCGAGCCAATCGCGTCGATCCGGCCGGTGGGAGCACCCGATACCTGTACTGCGCAGCGCCGCGCACCCGGTCCTTCGCTACACCGTCTTCGAGCGCTAGCCGCGATTCCACCAGTGTCGGCCGCCCGGCGCCGTCATAGGTGCTGCGCGACAGCCAGGTCGGCTCCGCCGGCGCTGCAGCAAGCTCCTGCAATTCGGGCTCCCGATACGGCCCCGACCGTTGCTCCTGGAACGGGTTCGCATAAGGATAGGGCTCGAACGACAACAGGTCGCGTCCAAGGGCATCGATCGCGCTCGAAGGCGTCACGATGGCCTTGGCAACCCCTGTGCAGCGTTCTGCCAAGCCATCCGTGGGCGCCGCGAGTTTGCCCTTTGAGGTTGCGTTCTTCCTGCCATAGACGAGGTCGTCGGGCACTCCGGCGCAAACGTCGGCCTCGCGGATGCTCTGGATCGGACGGCCATTGCCGTCGGTGAACAGCGCAGTCTCGCGCGTGGTCTTGCCACGTCCCTGCAGGCCGGCATAGCTGTCGGACGGATCGAAACGCCGCAAATTGCCGCGCAGCAAACCGTTTGCGACCTTCTCGTAGTCCGCCAGCGCGAGGATCCGCCATTCGTCGGCTGAATTTAGTTCCCCCGGCTCCTGCGTGACCGCGTCGCTCTTGGCCAGGGCCAGTTTCAGCTGTGGCGAGAAGGTGCGGTTTTCGCGCGGCGCGTTGCCCCAGCCGCGCGCGACGAGGCGCAGCCGTCCCCAGCGGTCGAAATCGAGCAGGATCGCGTTGCCGTTAACGTCGGTCGTTTCGGCTGTCGCGCCGCTGTGCGCGTCGATGCGGGCGGTGGAATGATGCGTGACCGAGGTGCGACGCATCGGTTCCGGCAGTGCGTCCAAACCAAAGGTGCATCGGTCGTCCGCTCCCGAAACGCCCTTCGTGTCGTTTCCCGCTCCCGCGGTGTCCTCGACGCAACGGCTCAATGCCACGGTCGTTGGGGTCCGTCTGAACGGGTCGGCTGAGTAGGAGAAGCGGCGCTCGGTCCAATCCCTCCCGTTGGTGTGGGGAGAAATGGCGTGTGTAAGGTTTCCGAATTCGTCATAGCCTGCGAGTTGATGATGGATCACCGCATCGAACTCGTCTGCACCCTTGGGCAATCCGGGGATGTTTTCGTAGGTGGAGCGTAGAGCTGTCTGAAGCGTCGAATAGCCGTCGCGCAGATGACCGTGCAGGGTCTTTGCGTAGCTCGCGCAAAGCTCCGGGGGGATGTCCAGGCCGTCGGTCGGGAAAGCGCAGACGTCGCTCAAATTGCCGCGCCCGTCCGCCGTATACGACGCCTGGCGTACGCGCAGCGGTGACGTGCCGCCGCCACGGCGAGGAATACCGCCGCCGAAGATTCGGATCTCAAGTGGCAGTCCGAGCAGGGGGTAGCCGGCATTGGCAGGTGCGTGATCTCCCGAATTCGAGCTGTCCCGGACCCAGTCTTGCGGTTTGGGAGCATTCAGGCCTTGCCTAACGGCATAGGTAAGCGAAGCATTTACGGATGCGTCGTCGCCGGCCATCCAATCCTGCGCCGCCTCGCCGAAATCGTGAAAGCGGTGGACTTGACCCCACTGGTCATAGTCGAACGCGACTGCCGACCGAAGGCGCGCCGTCGTGCCAAGTGCCGCCGTCGTGGGAGTCACATTGCCGCCGAAAACCTCTAGCCTTTCGAGCCGCTGGTGCACTGCGCCGCTCTGCTGCGCCCAGAAGGCCTGTTGCTCGCGCGCGAACCCTTTGCGCAGGACGTCATCTTCCAGGGCTCTAACGCAGGTTGTTCCCAGCGCATCGCCGCAGACGCTTGCCGCGCCTAGTATGGGATTATCAACCTGGAATACCGATCCGTCCCATGTTTGCGGCAATTTTGAGCCGAGGACACGAGTGGAAGAGTCCCAGGATCCGGAAATCAGGTTCGATTCCTTAGGAGAGGGGGCCGCCCAATCCGCCGGATCGGGAACCGATTTGTAGTGGTCCAAATTCGCGATCGTGTAGCCGTACCGCCTTGCAGACACCACCTCTGCATCCGACGCAGCAGGTGCGTTGTCTTGGGTTTCGAAGCCCTCGACCTGTTGGGTCCTCAGCATGCCCTGCGTCAGGTAGTCTCGGTTCCAATAGGTGTCGCGCACGATTTGCAGCTTCCGGTAGCCGATCTCCGTCAGTTCCGTTTCCGTGGGCTGGTCACCGCCCTTGAAATGATCAAGGCAGGTTGGCGCCCTGGCGAGATCGCAACCCATGGTGGTCGAGACGCGGCTTTCGAAGCCGTAGAATTGCCGCTCCGCCCTGTTGAAATAGCCGCGCTGGTAGTTGTAGCGAGTCAGCGCGACGTCGTGGCCGTCGGCCGCCATCGGCTTCGCTTTTTGCTGGCTCGGCTCGAAGCCGTCATCGACGGCAACCTCATTCAGCGCCCACACCGCGCTGCCATGCGCCGCATCGGTATTGCCGTACAACCCGTGGCCGAGCAGGTAGCGCGACCCCGATGGGTTGGTCACGCTGGTCAGCAGGTGGTAGCGCGCCTCGGGATTGTAGTGCACCTCGCTCTCAAACGGTTCCTTGTCTCCAATGTCATCCAACGCTGAAGAAGTGCCTCTCACCAGCGCAAGGTCGGGGAAGCCGTCGCCGTTCATGTCGCGAAAGCTCTGTAGCTCACGCGTTTGACCGCGGGTAAACTTGCCGCTGACGTTGAATTGCACCTTTAGGAAGACGGGCGGCGGAAGATTGAACCCGTACGAGAAGAAGCCGCCTGCGTCGACGAGGGTGGTTTCCGTGAAGCCGGTACGCGTCGGGCTTCGATCCTTGATCGTGTGCCAACGTCCCTTTCCAAATCCGTTTCCAAGATTTGGGAAAACGACAAGGTTGCCGGAACCTTCATTTTTGGTAGGGACCGCAATGTCGGGACGCCCGTCGCCAGTGAAGTCCATGAACGCGCCCACGGAGCCGGTGCCGCGATGTGCCAAACCCATGCCGGCACCGTAGCTGCCGGACTCGACGCTAAAGCCTAGCCTGACACCGAACCCAGCCGAACTGTTGCTGTTGAAGGGCTGGGCCGACACGCCTGTGTCTCCGACTATAATCCGAGCCGCATTCGGGGCGGCCGTCATTCCGCCCCCAGCATTGAGCGCGAGGGTAAGGTTATCCCCGACTTTCCCGCCGGTTATGCTGTCGGGAAGCCCGTCGCCGTTGAAATCGCGTAGTTCGGTGAAGAGGTCGTCCTGACCTTTTTCTTCGTCGAGACTGAAGCCCGGATCGAGGACGGGATCGGGCGAACCGCTATGGGTCGTCTGGGTGCCGAGTTGCTTGAACACCGCGAATGTTGACGGCGTCAGACCGACACCCTCGCCGCGGCTGGATGATTTGGCATTCTGCTGCATCCCGTCGGCGACGAGCTCCGGGGCGAGCGAGGGCATGTTGTCGTCGACGCGGAAATAGTGCCACCAGTCCCGTCTTGACAGGCCGACCGGTGATGAGAGTTCCGCGTGCCCGCCGCTGACGACATCGGCATACCCGTCGCCATTGACGTCGAGATAGGCTGTCGTGTGTTCTCGGATGGAGTTGCTGCCGTTCTTGTTAAAAAGGAGCACGCCGGTGTTGCGAGAGACCGAACGAACTTTGCTAGACTGCACCGGCGCGTATACGGGAACTGTCCTTTTCGCGGCCGGCGGATTCGGCCGGTTTGGATAAAGCAACTGAGCCGGTGATTCCGAGGCCGCGGCATATCCCCGAATTTGGCACATCTCGATGGCCGGCGTAAGCTTTTCCAGTTCCTCCTTGATGGGTTCTATAGCCGGGTCGATGCAGGCCATGCGCGTGTAGGAATCGAATTCGAAGCGGAATTGCGCCAGCGGCGGTTGCTCGAAACCAATCAGCGCGGAAACCGAATGCATTTCCCGACGTCGCGCCTCGATCGGCCGGCCCAAAACGATGGGCTCTTCCACAAACAGAGTGTCGTCTGGCCCCTTCCAGCAGCTCGCCGTGGCGTTCGGGCGCGGTGTCGAGCATTGGCCGACACCAACCCTTTCAGCCGCCTCTGCGTCCTTTTCCGCATCGGGCTTTCTTCCAGCGATCGGCCCCCCGTCCACGGGGCCGACAAAGCGGTGCTGGAGCGTGAAGTAGTCGACCCCGTCGAGCGCTAAGCTAATCTGCCCCTTTGGCGCCAAGTAAGCCTCGCAATTCTTGAAGTCCGGATCTGCGCTGGCATCCGCAGGACATTGCTGCGCGCTTTTCTGATACGCATCCGTCGGCCGTTCGGACGGATCGCGATTTTCTTGCGTACCGAAGCGCAGTTGCCAGAACGGTGGAATCGGCTTCAGCGAACCGTCTCTCGGAGCACGGTTGCCCATTAGTATCCAGGCAGACCCAGTCTTGGTCACCTTGGGTTCACGCCGGTGGAAAATTAGGTAGTCGGTCGGCTGGGCGACTTCCACTTGATACGGGAGCTCTGCGGTACCGATCTCCTTCCGCAGGGCGACGATATCGCCCGTTTCTTTCCGGACAATTTCGCTAACAAGCATGGCGTTGCCGCCGCCGGTGCGTTGAAGCAGGTATTGGTCGGAACTCGTTTCGATCTCGGGTTGCAGCCGCAGGATCTCGCGTCGCCGCTTGATCGAATACTGGTTTGGCAGACCAGTCTTCTGCGCGTCGCTATAGGTGCGGTACTGCGCTCCGAGCAGGAGTTCGGCCCAGCCGAGCCGGCTCCACGGGCGGCATGTTGCGGGAAGTGGGCGGTGCCACGATGGCAGGGGAGCCCCCATCGCCGGCGGCACCGGCGCATTCGGACACGCATGCTTCACGCGCGGGTTGACTGCTCCTGTGACCGAAGGGTCGGGGAGTATGTCGGAAGGAGACCGGGGAATCAGGTGGCGCTCGCGAATGAGGCCGTTCGCTTCGGTGCCTTGAAGGATCGAGAATGCGCCGCGCGCCGTTGCCTGCGGGCTGGACGGAAGGTTGATGGACTGCTCCACGGGGACGATCCGGATCTGGAACTCCACGACGTCTAAAGGCATCGCCCGGAATTCGACGACACGGTTGCGGCCGATAAAGCGATTGCCTTGGGTAATCTCGTAGGTGACGGTGTAGGCAGGCGGCCCCTTGTACTTCTCGTCGTCGGTCGAGATGTCGGATCCCTGGAAGAGACAGTCTTGCTTTGCCTCCATCTGCCAGCCGGTCTTGAACAGCGGGTACGCGCGCTCGCATTTCGGCGGCAGCGTGGTCGACATGATGCTGTTTGAGAACGCCACCGCGCGGCCGGTGCGCTTGTTCGTAGAAACGCGTTGCAGCACGTCGCCCGCAGTCGGATCGTTCGGGTTGGGGCCGCTCGCGATACCCGTTCCTTCGGGATGGAGATACGCCTTGACGCCCGTGTTGCTGTCGCCAGTCGTCCCGTAGGTGCCTATGCAGGTCTTCGGCGTCACCGGCGTGCAAGGGTCGTTTCCCGTCGCGTCGCCCGTCAATTCCCGGAAGGCCGCAGGCCGTCCGTTGATCGTCGCTGCAAGGTCGACCTTGAACGCGGCCGCAGTACTGTTGCTCAGCGGCGCCAGCATCTTGCGGAGATTCTTGGCCTCCTTCTCTCCGATGAGCTGTTCGAAATCCTCCATCGCAAAATTCGCCGAAAGTCGATATGCGCAGTCAGGGACTGGCCGCCCGGGATAATCCACGATGGGGTCACTGAGGGGCGTGTCCGTCTTGCCGAGCAAGTCGCAGTCGAGCGGATTGACTTTGATCGGAAGGCGATATCCGCGCCGCGTCACCCGGTGCCCGTCGGTCAGGAAGTGGCCGCCGAGGGAGAGGCTGTCCTGCACGCGCTTCAGTAGGGTCTCGGCACTTGACATGCGGTCTTCGTAGCTGAGGCTTCGTAACAGCACCGGGAGATTCAGCCGATCTGTGACCGAAAGGTTGGGACCTGTCCCTCCGGTAAACGTCGCTTTGCCATAAGCAGCATCGGCCTCGGCGCAGGGCGTCTCGTATTCGCTCTGTGCTTTGATCCAGTAGGCGAGGTATTCGTCCGCGAATGGCGGTGCCTGCGGCGCATAGCTGCGCCGCAGGTAGTCAAGCAATTCTCCCGCGAAGCGGCAGAGTTCCCGCGTCTGCCTGACGCGCGCAAATTCCACCGTCGCGCGCTCCAGCTCCATCATGGCGCTGAACTGAATGAGCTTCGGCTGCGGATCGCCCTCGTTCATGTCGATATCAGGATTGTCGAACAAGCCGCGTTCGACGCGGAAGTACTCGATATCCTCCTGTCCCATCGCCACCGGCATATAGACCAGGCTGTAGCGCTCCTTGTAAGCGCCTGGCGCTAGGTCTCCGACGGGCAGTGGATCGAGCTTGGCGAGGATGGTGCGAATATGTGGAGGCCGCGTCCACACCATGTCCTTCAACAGCCCGTCGACGTTGCGCGCTTCGATCTCAGCGCCGCGTACGTCGTGCTGCACCACGATCCGGGTGGCAACGGCGAAATGACTTTGTTCAGCGGCTACGAACAGGTCGCATTCGTTCTTGAGCGGGCTGGCCGCCTCACAGGCGGATGGCAGCGTCACCGCGCAGGTTTTTGTCGCGCCCAAGCAGGCCGCGGACACGTCGAACCGATACACGCGCCCCAGCGCCTGGACCGGAACAGGCCCCGGTGCCTGCCCAGCCACGGCGCCTGCGCCGGCCGGTTGCGGGATTCGGCCCGCGAGGACGTCAAAATAGACCTTGTAGGTACTGGTCAGCGACACCGGGATGTTGAAGGCGCCCTCAAACGTCCGCTGGCGCCCCGGAGCCAATTCGACGGAGCGGTTCGGCGCCGTGGTCAGCGCGCCAGCGCGCAGGTCGAACGTGTAGGGCGAGAGCTGCGAGAGCGCACAATCTTTGATCGGTGCGGGTGCGACCGTCGGAAGGTTCCATCTGCAGGGCAGCCGCCCCACGATTCCCTTTTTGTCCTCTTGTACGGCGATCGCAAACGCCGGGTCGTTGTCGACCGCCACGTAACTTACCACCGCGTTCGGCTTCAGCCATTTCGCGAAGTGAGGATGAATCGAATAGGTTAGGTACAGCACGTCGCCGGTGCGGACATCGATGTGGCTGGCGTTGCCGCCCGGACGGCGGCACGCATGATCCACATCCTGCTCTGCGAGTTGAAATGCGCCTTCGGCGGGAAGGATCTCCTCCTTGCAGGTGACGACGGTTTTGGTTTCTCGTTTCGACAGCGAGACGCGCAGACGCGCACCGAACGTCCGCACGAAGCTGAATTCATCGGCCGGCCGGTTGAATTGCGCGCCATAGGGATCGGAATAGCGCCGGTGGCAGAATTCCTTCTCGGGCCAGGCCGTGCAGTCATAGGCATAACGCTTGTACGCCTCGACCTCTTCGTAGAGTTCCTGGAATTTGTCCGGCCCGAACTCCGGATCGAGGCCGTTCAGGGGAATCTTGTTCGGCTCTGCTTTGCCGCTGACGAATTCGCCATCCGCCAGTCGCACGACACCGTCGAGCGGAGCCTCCCAAGCGAGGGTCGTCTGGCTGTAGTCCAATGCCTCCAGTTGCAGGGCCGTCGCCTCCAGCCGCGCCTCGATCTCCAGGATCGTTTCGCGCAGGTCGCGGGGCAGGTGATGGGAAATCTCCGCAACGCGCGGGCCGCCCGGAAGCGGTGGCGTCAGCGCGCTGTTCGGCTGAAAGCGAACGACGCGCGTTCCCCCTTCAAGCATTCCATTCTTAAGCGTTCCACCCACGACAGTTTCGCCCTGGCCATAGTAGACCTGACCATAGGCGGCGAGGTCGATTAGCCCGTCGGCATCGCGATGCGTGAAGTAAATGTAGGTGTCGTTGTTCGAGCGGTTAAAGCCGACGCCCGCGAAGACAGAGCCATAGAAACTTGCTTCCGCGCCCGCGCTGAAGGTGGATGTGCTCGACAGCGAAAGATCAGCAATACCCTCGACGCGGCCGCAGCGGGTCGTCGGATAGGTGACGAAGTGCGGAGCAGGATAACGCTTGCCGCCGCAGTAGCTCAATTGTCCGTTTTCGCGCCAGACGACATCGTCGATTCCGTCGCCGGTCACATCGACGAGGGTGGAATTCGTCTCGGACCTAGTGAAATTGTAGCCGCCCTTGAAGCCCCCGGTGATCGGCTTGATGTTCGTGTCGCCCGTTGGGCCGATGCCGACATAGGCTGAAGCTCCGACTTCCTCCGAGCGCCCCGTGCCGAGCAGCGACCGCCGCACCTGCCGGTCGAAGCCGAGATTCTTAAGCAGACCCGTCGGGAAGCCGATCGTGCCGGTCGCGTCCTCGGGCAGGCTACCGAGCTCGGCTACTGGTGTCGCGTCGGACCACTCGCGCGCGCAGGCGCCTGATGTGTTAGAGACGTATTTCTCGCCGTCGTAATTGAAGCTGAACTCCTGTTCCTGCGACGCGGCGAGACCATCAAAGTTTCGGTTCCCATCCACCTTGTATTTGGTGAGAACTACGTCGTAGTTCATGCAGGCGTTGTCGCCTTCGCTCAGTTCGAAGCTGTGACGGGAGAAGACAACTTTGCCGTCCGCGTGCCCTTCATCGCTTGACGCCAGCCAAAGTTTGCCAGTATCTGGTCGGTATCTGACGTCTATGCCCTTGAGCCAGTACTGGTGTGCCCGCAAAAAGCCAAGCCTGCCGTCTGTATTATCTCGGCTCGTGTCGCGAGGCGTGTCGTCCGTATTCTCTAGCCTCTCGCCGCGAGGCCTCCAGTCGAATGCAACTACGGTTTCGCCACGGGAGTCGACCGCGCCGTCTGCCTGTTTAGGGCGGTAAGAAGTGTTGAAGGTCTGGTTGTACCTAACTTCCTTCAGCCGCAGTGCGGCGCGGCAGTTGCCCGCTGCGACCTCGTCGATGCACGCACGGCCATCGCCGCCGCTCTCGCCGTCGTTCTGGTGATATATGTAACTTGCTCCGCTACGCGCGGCCTGATTGTCGAATTCTTGCGTCAATCCCCACTGGCCGACTACCGCGCGTTTGAGCCCGCCGGAGAACTTGGCGGTTGCCAAAAGGTGGCCGTTGCGATTGTCGTCGATTTTGGGCCGAACACCGTCGCCTTGGAACGCGCCGCCATAGAGCCGCGTGACGTGGCTGTTTGGATTCCAGACCTCCCAATAATAGCCAGAAGGCGCGTTGCCGAAGCGGCGAACGATCAGCGGGCTCGAATTGTTGCGCGGTCGGAAATATCGGACCTCCTTCACGCGCCTTACGATCGGGCCGCCCTTGTGGAGAGGCGCCATGTCGACGCCGTCTCCGTCCAGAGCGATCAAATCCATCCCATCAAGCACATAGTCCTCGGTCTCGTACTCAGGGTGATATATCGGCGCAGGTCCCCGCACCTCGATAGTGCTGACGGAGAGATCCCAGCCGCGGCCGAGTACGCCGGGAGCGCCTTGCGAGTTGTAGGAAATCGAAAAGCTCGGGCCTGGTCCACGCGACGGTCGTAGAAGCATCGGCAGCTTCACGCCGTAGGCACCCTTGCTGTCTGGTTCGATAGGATCGATAGCGAGGTAACCATCCGAAGCGTTGACCTGGCTTATCGGGCCAGTGACCGAGGAAGGCGTGTTGAGGGCGGGCTGCTGCAGCCGCGGCGGCAGCGCGATAACGCCGACGATCAGCCGCTGATGGTGTTCTGCAAGTGTCGCATAGGCCTTTTGGGGGTTCCTTGCAGCCTGTGAATGAGCCTTCGCCTCTGTCCAGTTGCCATGCACCGGGTTGAAGACGAACACTGAGGGATTGCCGGTGGAATCGGAGCGCCGCTCGCCGGAATGATGCGCCTCCACCGCAATGGCTGTCGGCATTGAGTCGGTTATTTTTCTGCCGTCGATCAACTCTCGCGCGACCTCGGCGGACGTGACAGCGTAGGATGCACAGGGATCGTTCTCCCGGCGCGTCACATTGAGAAGCCTTGATCCTTCTCCATACGCACGCGCGTCGATTTCCAGCGGAGGCGTCCCGGATTCGTCGAAGCAATCAATCTTGATGGCGACGGGGTGCGAAGAGCCGTGATGGTCGGCCAATGACAGTTCCAGGCCACCTTCGCTAAATGTATTCTTCCCCTCCACGAGGGAAATCTTTGACCACAGCAAACCCTTCGGCGGCTCAATTTTATGCTGCAATACTAGCGGCAACGTCGGATCAGCACGAGCTGGCTCACTGGGCAGCGATGTTTGAAAAAGGAATGATACCCCGACGAACGTTAAAACCGTGCGACGCAACATTACTGCCCCCCGGCAATTTTACAGAAACTACCTTAGAGTAAAGTCAATGTCCAGACGGTCATGACTGTCGGCTTGCGATGCATTCAGTGAACTGGAAAGAAGCCAGGACTAGCGCCGATCCTCCCTTTGATGACCGACCATGTCGACCTCCCCAAATGAGGTCACAAGTCTAGCTCAAACTAGGGTTTTGACACAGTTTCGGTTGCTTTCAGAATGTCTGCTTCTCGGTGCAAACGCTTCAACGCTGGCCAATCTAGCCAAGGGGCTCAGGATTCTCCTGGCTTCTCCGTTCGACCGTGACACGGTGCTCGCAGCGGAAATCATTTCCGCATTTGATTGGGCTGCCTCGCCTCAAATGCTACCCGGTCGTGTCCCCATACGTGGTGTAGCTCGACGCGGTGGTCACCAGCGGTTTCCGGTTAGGCTTGGGTTGCGACATCCAACCCGGACCGGAGATCCCTTAATGACCGACGACATGATGAGTCTGCGCAGCCTTCTGGACCCCGGACGCCGATCTCCTGCCCGAGATAATCGGCTTTGCCGCCGAGCGGCTGATGGAGCTGCATGTCGGCGCTGCGACCGGCGCCGGGTATGCCGAGAAGAGCGGCGAACGCCTGGCACAGCGCAACGGCTATCGCGATCGGGACTGTCAGACGCGTGCCGGCACGGTCCAGCTGCGGATCCCAAAGCTGCGCAAGGGCAGCTATTTCATTTTCCTGGCTTCCTCGAGCCGCGCCGCATGGCCGAGAAGGCTCTGACGGCCGTCATTCGGGAAGCCTATGTCCAGGGCATCTCGACCCGCTCGGTCGACGACCTGGTCAAGGCGATGGGCAGGGACGGCATCTCAAAGAACCAGGCCTCCCGGCCCTGCGAAGAGATCGACAGCAAGGTGAAGGCCTTCCTCGAACTGCCGATCGAGGGCAACTGGCCGTATCTCTGGATCGATGCGACCTACCTGAAGGTCCACCGCGGCGGGCGCATCCTCTCCGTCGCCGTGATCATCGCCGTCGGCGTCAACCCGATGGTCGGCGCGAGGTGCTGGGCATGGAGGTCGGCACCTCGGAAGCCCAGCCGATCTGGACTGAGTTTCTGCGCAAGCTGGCCCGGCGCGGCCTGCGCGGTGTGAAGCTCGTCGTCTCCGAGGCGCACTGACGTCGTTGGCATCGTTCCCGAACGACGGGGCCATCCTGCGTCTTGTCGGCGCTCTGCTGCTCGAGCAGAACGACGAGAGGGCCGTCCAGCGAGCCCGATACATGACGCTGGAATCAGTCGCTACCTTGAGCGATGAACCTCTCATCAGCGTGCCAGCCGTGGCTGCTGATCAACCCGGCTGGGCCGGAACCGCGGTGTGACTTCGTCAGCTACACCGCGCCATGCCACACGATCATCTACCCCTGCAAGTCCAGCCTCTCCGTACGCCTATGGGCTCCGTGTATCGCGTGGTGTATCGTGCCGTGTATCGTAATTTGAGCGCGTCCGATCTCGAAGTGCCGGAATATATGGGTATTGACGTAATTGGCGGAGTGTCCCCCCTTCTCCGCCAGAATGACCAGCCAACAGACAGTTAGATGGTGATGTCGCCGCCCTGGCCGTGCGGTGGCGCCCGGTGTTTGCCTGGTCTCGCGCGGTAGCCACAGCCTCGGCACTGTGGCCGCGCAAAAGCCGCGCGATTCGTTTGCCTTCAGTCCGTCACTCGCCAACGTCATCTGCAATGCGTGTCGTTACGCACCACGCAGGGCGCTTCAGGCAAGCCGAACCGCTTCGAATTTCCGCCAGCCGGTTCGGCGTCTGAAGCCGTCGATCGACATAGAGAACGAACCGGTTCTTTCACGATCCGACCTCGTGGATGCTCTTCGTACTCACTCGTAGAGATCTGCTCTAGCAGGCCACGTACACGCAGCGAACTGGCCCGGCTTTTTGCCATGCCTCCCAATGTTCAGCGTGTCCTCCGTCGTAGGTGAGGCGATCGCCATACGAGACCGCATCCGGCAAAGAGCACTTTACTGCCGTTCGCTCATCTCGTGGCGCTCCATGAGATGGGCGACGGCAATCCGCCTGGTCGCGGGCGTCACCACTTCTTTCCCCGCAAGTCCTTTAGCGCGACATTGTCGAGCATCGCGTCCACCAGCATCCGCTTCAGCCTAGCGTTCTCATCCTCGAGCGCCCGAAGCCGGCGGGCCTCGCTGACGTCCATTCCGCCGTATTTGGCTTTCCATTTGTAGACGCTGGCATCGCTGACACCGTGCTTGCGGCGCAGCTCAGCCACCGGCACTCCCGCCTCGTGCTCCTTTGAGATGCCGATGATCTGCTCTTCCGAGAAGCGACTGCGCTTCATGTCCTAATCCTCTCAATAGGCGAAAACGGGCTTCAAACTGGATCAGACAAAGGGGGCAACGTCAAAAGGCTTAAAGGCCTACTTCGAAGGCCCCCTTTTCAGGGGCAGACCAATAGGGTTGCGCTCGAGGGCGACAGCACGGTGCAGACACGGGACAAAGAGACGCGGCGGCATGAGCCGATCGGCTGGAGACTGAAGCGGGCGTCAATCGCGATGCCGGAATCCGTAGCCGATCCTGTAAAAGAAGCGCCCCACCACGACGCCATTCTTTCGGACCTCCTGCCGCTCGACCGGGCCGATGGCCTCGAACCAGGCGTCCAATCCGTCATCGGAAACGGGGGCTTCCTCGACGCCGACCATGATCACGTTCCGACCGTCGGGGGAGCAGTTGGAAAACCACGTATCGAACATGAGGCCGTTGCGGCCGAAAAGGTTCTCACTGGTGACGTTTTCCAGCGCATTTGGCCCTGTGCTGTAAAAGCCGAGCTCGCTCGCGATGTTGTAGGGGTCCATGCCGACAAGCAGCGGCGGTTGACCGGTTTCGGATTCCACGCTCGCCTTGATCCGCTCCGCTTGCGCGCCGAACTCCTCCCAAGCCACCGGCAAGCCGCGCAGCTCGCCGGTATGGCCGATCACGGGCAGGCCCAGAGCGAGGTAGTGAAGCAGGAGCCCGAACGCCACAACGCTGGCGGCCGTGGTGATCTGCAGGGAACGCATGAAACGGGGCTTGTCGCCCTTCTTCATGGCTTGGACAACGACATTGGCCATGGCCGGCACCAAGGCCAACCAGACTGGCCCTGTCCAGTTGAGCTTGACCGAGTGGAACAGGCTGTAGAAGACGAAAACCGAAAGCGGCGCCAGTGTGAAGACGGTGACGAACATGCCGGCTTCCCGCAGAAAAGCCCTCGCCGGCAACCTGACCATCCGGCTGGCGGCATGTCCGGCAAGGGAAATCCCGATCGGGCCCAGCAGCGCCGCTATGTACAGCACCAGGGCGGGCATCGAAAAGGCAAGGTCGCCCTGCAACCATCGCCTGCTTCCCTGGAAGTGAAAGGAAGCCCAGTCGTGGTTCGCGTTCCATGCCATCACCGGGGTAAACAAGACCGCCACCACGCCGGCGCAGAGATACGGCCATCTTGTGAGGAGCCACCACCGAGACTGCGGATCGACGAGCAGGTAGACCAGCGTCGCAGGGCCCAGCAACGCGATCGTGTATTTCGACAGCATGCCAAGGCCCACGCAGAGTCCGGCGCCAAGCCAGGCCCTGGCCTCTTTCGCCCGCAACGCACGCTCCAGGAAATACAGGGCTCCCGCCCAGGCAGCCGTCAGCGGTGCATCAGGCGTGGTCAGGATCCCGATCAGGAAATAGAACGGGAAAACCGACACCAGCAGCAGAGCCAGAAAGGCGGCAGTCTGCCCGAAGAGATTCTTCGTAAGCCGAAAGATGAAATAGGCGGTCGTCAGCCAGGCGAAGGTGGCCACGATGCGAACGCCAAATTCGGTATCGCCGAAGACGGACGTTCCCAGCCCTATCAGCCACGCCACCATCGGCGGATGGTCGAGGTAACCCAAGGCGGGATGCTGAGCGTAGTTCCAGTAGTAAGCCTCCTGAGGGATCAGGTCTATGCTGCCCTGATAGACGATCCTCAGAGCCACGGCGTAGACGGCTATGGCGAGAGCCGCCAGTCTCCATTGGGCCGCGGAAGACAGGAACCGGTCATTCCTGAATACATAGAACTCGTTGCCGATGTAGCTGACGACCCCGCCGCCCGCGATGCCTGCAACCACGACGGCGAAGAAGGGAAAACCGAGATCGGTCGCCGCCGCGATGAAGCCGCCGCGCAAGGCGATGGCCATGGCCGATACAAGAATGAACCGCGCGAACTGCGATTTCCCCCGAGGACGATCGTGGAACGACCATTTCATGTGACCCAGATAATTGAACCCCGCCGAGAGGCAGAAGCCGGAGACATGAGCGACGGCGATGCTGATCCCGAGAGACTGCAGGACCGCGACCACGACAAAGTCCAGAAAGAACCCGGCCATGCCGACCATCGCAAAGCGGTGCATGGCGACCGGCGAGGAGGTGCCCCTGGAAAATCGCAGCAGCTGGTTGAGGTAGGCAATCGTCTGACTGGCGCCTATTTTCGACGTTCCATGAAGCCTGTCGGAAAATGAAATCGGCACCTCGCATACCCTGATGGCATCGCCGCCGGCGACGATCGCCTCCAGTCCGATCTTGAATCCTTCCGCATCCGCGCCCGCCGCCAGGAGACATGTCCGTCGTATGGCGAAAAAGCCCGACAGCGGATCCTGGACATCGGTAAAGGGTGCCGCGAGCGCAGCGCCGAGGCGCGAAAGCGCCTGGCGCGGGAAGGGCCAGTCGACCGTGGCACCACCGGCAACGTACCGGCTGCCGATCGCTATGTCGTATTCGCCCAAATCGACGGCGTCCACGAGGGAAATAATCGCTGAAGCCGGATGGCTTCCATCCGCATCGAGCACGACGATGATCGGAAATCTGGCGATTAACGCCGCGGCACGGACATCCTTGGCCAGCCCGCCGCCGTCCATGTTTCCAAGCAGGCGAACGGGTCGGTCTTTCTCCCACCAGACCACCGTTTCGCGCGTACCATCGGTCGACCCTCCATCTGTGACGATGATTTCATACTCAAAGTGCCCGCCGATATTCTCGATGATGGCGTGCAAGGTACGGTCGATGTTCTCCACCTCGTTCAACGTGGGGACGATGATCGAGACGGACGACTGGCGTGTATAAGCGTCAGGCGACGGCCTTGGATAAGAATACATGCAAGACTCCAGGCAGAATTGGCTGGCGCGGTCGGTAATCGAGCCGCGCTGCCGCCTGGACCTAGCCGGCTTGCCGACCGGAGGGTGTTAAGTCGTGTTAAGAGTTAGTTGGAGAATTTCGACGGCGAGACCGCGCCTACTTTGACCACCTGCTGCAGGCAGCGCCGTTGTCGGCGTGCGCTCCGGTCGGGCTATGCCCGCCCCGCGTGACACCCCGACAACGGCGCACTGCAACCGGCAGAGGTCCCCTTACCCAGAGCCGAACCCGGGCACACAAACCCGGCCAGCTCTCTGAATGCTGTCGTTGTGTGGGCTCGTGGTGAGCGTCGGTCTGCTTTGTTGCCCGCGATTACCGACGCCATCGCTTGATGTGCCGTGGGGGCAATGCCCCATTCCGGTCGCTTGGCTCCGCCCGCATCAGACGAAACAACTCTCAACAATAGAAAACACAAGCCGACGACAAAATCGGGATTAGTGCCGCGAGGGCCCATCTCGAAGGGCACTGGCTGTGAACGACCCGACACTGACTGTGCGCTTGCGATGCCGAGGACATCGGCTTGGCGACGCGCCCCGTCAGACCTCCCGGCACGCGGCAGGATCTGTCCCGGCTTCTGGGGGTCAAGCGGAAGTCTTTGCCAGGCGAAGCCGCACCCATACGTCACAACATCGGAGCGAAACCTGACATGAAACTGATCGAAAAGTCCTTGAAGAGCCTGACGATGGGACGCCGCAGCTTTTTGGGTGGCGCGGCCGCACTGGGTGTTCGTACGGGATTGTCTGCGCCCGCCATCGTCTCAGGCGCCGCCGCGTCAGAGACTGTGGACATCGCGCTGCGGGACAGGGACCTGCCATTCATTGGCGCGGAGGAAACCTTTTCCACCGACGAACTGATTGCCCTGAACGTCATCAACGACGATCACAGGAAGTATCTCGAGGAAACTGGTCTCGCCGAACTCGGCCCTGGCCGCATCGGCGCCATGGATGCGGCGGGAATCAACGTTCAGATCCTCTCCGCACATACCCCCGCTGTGCAGAACGTCCCCGGCCAGGAGGGCATCGACTTTGCCTATCGTCTCAACAAGCTGATTGTCGATGGACCGATGGCCACCTATCCCGGGCGGTTTCAGGGATTTGCGACCTTGCCGTTGCAGGACCCGGAGGCCTCAGCGGACGAACTGGAACGCGCCGTTCGGGAGGATGGTTTGCTGGGAGCCCTGACCAATGGATTCATTGGCAAGAAATTCCTCGACCATCCCGATTTCGAGCCCGTTCTGGCGCGTGCCGAGGCACTTGATGTGCCGATATACCTGCATCCCGGCTTCCCGCCGGATGAAGTCTTCGAAATTTACTATAAGATTGCGCGAAAAGAATACAACAAAGAATATCAGGACTACATTTTCAGTGGCTCGGGCTACGGGTGGCACCAAGAGGTGCTGACTCAATGCATTCGCATGATCGCGACAGGTGCATTCGACAGATTCCCTAAACTCCAGATTATCATCGGCCACATGGGAGAGGGCCTTCCGTTCTACTACAAACGCATCGTGGGGGAGATGAGTGAGGTGACGGAAGACTCGCTAAATAAGCCTTTCGCGCAATATTTTCATGACAATTTCTGGTTCACACCCAGCGCAATTTTTCAGGATGAACTGCTCCACCTCTTGCTGAAGTATATCAGCGTCGATCGGGTGATTTTTGCCACCGACTACCCATTTGCAAACATGAAAGAAGGGACCGACTGGTTTCGAGCGGTCGATCTGCCCCGCGAGGCCAAGGAAAAAATCGCGTACCGAAACGCAGAAAAACTGTTCCGCATAAAGGTCTGACGCATCCTCATCGGATCGACGGATGCGGCTGGTGTTCGGTTTCGGCGGTGGGCACGAACGGAGATCACTCTGGCTGTATCGTGAAGGTCCAGCCAAAGGATGCCTGCGAGAGCGGACATGAGCCGCCCAAGCGCCCGTAGGCAGCGCGCCACGGTCCCCGGCAAAGAGGGAGTGAGGCGACCGGACCGGACACATAAGTTAACAGCTCATCATCCCGTCCCGCGCTCCGCGCGGATAGCTCTTGGGGAACTGGGAACGGGCCTTGCCCCGACGCCCGTTCCTCTCCACGGGAGTCCAATATGCGCTCAGCCCTTCAGGCCCTCTTTCCCGGAACACCGCCCCCGGCAAAGCCCGATGGCACGGGATCCCGAAAGGACGATCGATGGCGCTGGGCCAAGAGAACCGCGCCCTCGGCTGCCGGAGCGGGCGAACGGCATACCGGATGTCGCGGCGTCCGCCCGACCTTCCTCGGCCGACCGCGCCTCATCCTCTGGCGGCTGGTCGTCGTCCTGGCCGGGCTCGCCATCGGCGGCGGCATGACGATGGCCGAGGATAAGCCGATCGCGGTCAGCGTGGTGACGGCACGGTCCGGCGAACTCGCCGACCTCGTGCGGGTCACCGGCTCGCTCGTGGCGCGCGAGGAAAGCCTGGTGAAGGTCGACCTCGCCGATACCCGGATCATCTCCGTCGAAGCCGAGGCCGGCGACATGGTGCGACAGGGCGACGTTCTGGCGCGGCTCGACCCGACGCTGATCACCATCGAGCAGAAGGCCAACGCCGTCCGGCTGGCCCGCGCCGCCGCCGCCGTCGCCCAGGCCCAGAGCCAGATCGAGGACGCGCAGCTGGCGCACGAGCAGGCCCGCGCCGACAGGGAGCGCAGCGGGAAGCTGCGGGCCAAGGGGTTTGCCGCAGAGGAGACCCTCGAAACGCGCCAGACCGCCCTGATGCGCGCCGCCTCGGCGCTGGCTCTCGCCCGGCAATCGCTGACGGTGGCCGAGGCCGACCGGCGGATCATCGTCGCGGACGGACAGGAAATCGCGGCCCGGCTGGCGCGCACGGTGATCGCCGCCCCGACCGGCGGCCGCATCCTCAGGCGTTCCGCCAAGGTCGGCGCGATGACTGCGGCCGGGGGTGACCCGCTCTTCGTCATTGCCGTGGACGGCGAGATCGAACTCGACGCCGAAATGCCGGAAGTCGACTTCGCAAGGCTGGCGGTCGGCCAGACGGCCAGCATCGCCATCCTCGGCAAGGAAGCACCGATCGAAGGCCGCGTGCGCCTCTTGGCGCCCGAACTCGAGGGTCGCAGCCGGCTCGGGCGGGCGCGCATCGCCTTGTCGCCGGCCGGCGGCCTCAGCGTCGGCGCCTTCGCGCGCGGCGATGTCGAGGTCGAGCGACGGGGCGGCGTGCTTCTGCCGACGAGCGCCGTGATCGCGCGCGACGGCGGGACGTCCGTCCATCTCGTCGAGGACGGCGTCGTCCTCCTTCGGCCGATCGCGACCGGACTGCGCGCAGCCGGCCTGGTCGAGATTTCCGCCGGAGTCTCTCCGGGCGACATCGTCGTCCTCAAGGCCGGCAACTTCCTCGTCCCCGGCGACCGTGTCTCGCCCCTCGACGTGACCTATCCCGCGAGGATGCCTGCCGACCATCCCTTCCTCACCTCGGACGCCGCGCGGTGAACGTTTCGGCCTGGGCGATCCGCCACCCGCTTCCGCCCCTCCTGCTCTTCCTGGTCCTGACGGCGCTCGGGTTTCACAGCTTCCTTGCCTTGCCGATCACCTACTTCCCGACCATCGACGTGCCGGTGGTTTCGCTGACCATCAGCGATTCCGGTGTCGCGCCGACCGAGATGGAGTCCAGCGTCACCCGGCTCGTGGAGGACGCGATCTCGGTCCTGCCTTCCATCGACGTACTGGCCTCGACCATCGGCGACGGCGTGTCGACGACCTCGGTCGAGTTCGAACTCGGCGTGCCGATCGACCGAGCGGTCGCGGACGTGCGCGATGCCGTGGCGAAGATCCGCGCCGACCTCCCCAAGACGATCGACGAGCCCCTCGTCGAACGCGTCGACGTCGAGGCCGAGGCCGTGGTCTCCTATGCCGTCGCCGACAAGGCGATGACCGCGGAAGAGCTCTCCTGGTTTGTCGACGACGTCGTCGTCCGCAGGCTGCGCGGCCTGCCCGGCATCGGCCGCATCGACAGGGTCGGCGGCGTGACGCGCGAGATCGGCGTATACCTCGACCCCGACCGCCTCATGGCCCTCGGCGTCACCGTCAACGCGGTCGACGCGCAGCTGGCTGCGACCCATCGCGACCTCTCCGGGGGACGCAGCCGGATCGATGGGCGCGAGCGGGCGGTGAAGATGACGGCGACGACGCACAGCGTCGACGACCTGGCGCAGCTGCCGATCCCCCTTGCCGACGGCTCGACGGTGAGGCTCGGCGACCTCGGCGCCGTCGCCGACGGTTTTGCGGAGCCGCGAAGCTTTGCGACGCTCGGCGGCGAGGAGGTTGTCAGCTTTTCCGTCTACCGCGCCCGCGGCGCCAGCGACGTCAGCGTCGCGGAGGATGTCGCCGAGGCGCTCGAGGCGCTCGCCGCCGGGCACGGCAATGCCCGGTTCGCGCTGATCGATGACAGCCTCACCCAGACGCTCGGCAACTATGACGCGGCGCTCGGCACGCTGGTCGAGGGCGCGATCCTCGCCGTGATCGTCGTCTTCCTGTTCCTGCGCGACTGGCGCGCGACGCTGATCGCAGCGGTGACGCTGCCGCTGTCGGCGATCCCGACCTTCTGGGCCATGGATCTCCTTGGCTTCTCCTTGAACATCCTCAGCCTCCTCGGCATTACCCTGGTGACGGGCATCCTCGTCGACGACGCCATCGTCGAGATCGAAAACATCGTCCGGCACGGCCGGACCGGGAAGACGCCGTTCCAGGCGGCGATCGATGCCTCCGACGAGATCGGGCTGGCGGTCATGGCGATCTCGGCGACGATCATCGCCGTGTTCGCGCCGGTCGGCTTCATGGGGGGAGTGGTCGGGCAGTATTTCCGCCAGTTCGGCCTGACCGTGGCGATCGCGGTGTTCTTCTCGCTGCTCGTCGCCCGGCTGATCACGCCCCTGCTCGCGGCCCATCTGATGCGGTCGCATGCGCGGGGCCCGGCCGTGCCGGGGGGCGTCATGCGCGGCTATCTCAGGCTTCTGCACCTCTCCATGCGCTGGCGCTGGACGACGCTCGGCACCGCGGTGGCGCTCTTTGCCGTTTCGATCTGGTCGGTGCAGTTCCTGCCGAGCGAGTTCATCCCGCCGGAGGATACCGGCCGGATGTCGGTCTCCATCGAACTGCCGCCGGGCTCGGCGCTCGCCGAGACCCGGCAGACGGCGGACCTGATCGCCACCCGCCTCGGCACGCTGGCGGAGACCCGCTCCGTCTTCGTCCAGGGCGGCGCCGATGCCGCCGGCCTGCGCGACGTCCGGCGGGCGGCGGTGCGCATCGATTTTGGATCGGCGCGCGGCCGCTTTCGCCCCCTGGAGGCGCTCGAGCCTGTTGTGGCCGACATCCTGCGCGGCGTGCCCGACATCCGTTTCGAGATTCTGAACGACCGGGGCGGCCGCGACGTATCCTTCGCCGTGCTCGGGACCGAGGGCAAGGCGACGAACGCCGCCGCGACGGCCATTCTCGCTGAGCTCGTGGCCAGTCCCCTGGCCGTTGCGCCCCGCTCCGGCGCGGCGGCGGAACGGCCGGAGCTCCAGGTCCGGCCCCTGGCCGAGCGGGCCGCCGATGCCGGCGTCTCGACGGCGGCCATGGCCGACACGATCCGCGTCTCGACCGTCGGCGCATCGGACAGCGATCTGCCGCAATTCATCGACGGCGGACGGCGCATTCCGATCCGCCTGCAGCTGGCGGAAGCCGCCCGCAACGACATCGACACGCTGCGCTCGCTCCGCATCCCCAGCCTCGACGGTCCCGATGTCCCGTTGTCGGCGATCGCTGCGATCGAGGCTGGCGCCAGCGTGGCGAGTATCGACAGATTCGATCGCGAGCGGCGCGTCGAGATCAGCTTCGACATGCCGCCCGGCCTGACCGCCGGCCAGGGACTGGAGGCCGTTTTTTCGCTGGCCTCGGTCAAGGCGCTGCCGGCGGGCGTGCGGATCCAGGCGACCGGCGATTCCGATACGCAGGGCGACGTCTTCACCGGCTTCGCCACCAGCATGATCGCCGGCCTCGCGCTGGTGATGATCGTGCTCATCCTGCTGTTCGGCAGCGTGCTGACGCCGCTGACCATCCTCGCCACCCTGCCGCTCTCGGTCGGCGGCGTCGTCGCCGCGCTGCAGATCACGGCGACCCCGGTCTCGCTGCCGGTGGTGATCGGCATCCTGATGCTGATGGGAATCGTCACCAAGAACGCCATCATGCTGGTCGACTTCTCGGTGGAACGCGAGAGGCTCGGCGTCCGGCCGCGCGAGGCGATGGTGGAAGCCGCACTGGAACGGGCGCGTCCGATCCTGATGACGACGCTCGCGATGGTCGCGGGCATGGTGCCGGCGGCGATCGGCTCGGGCGAGGGCGGCGGCTTCAGGGCGCCGATGGCGATTGCGGTGATCGGCGGTCTTATCGTGTCGACGCTCCTGTCGCTGGTGGTCGTGCCGGTGCTCCATTGCCTCGTCGCCGATCTCGGCGCGACAGTTGGTCGGTTTTGGGCAAAACTCCTGCCCCGGATCGAGGCGGACGCCGGGGAGCGCCTTGAGCCGCCCCGACAGAGGGAGGGACTCGACTTGCCCCGCAACCTGCAGCAGTCCACGAGGATGGAATGAGCCAGTCCACCGCGAGCAAACGCCCTGCCATCCTCATCGTCGAGGACGATTTCGAAATCGCCCGGCTTTTGGCGGTGACGCTGACCGAGGCCGGCATGACGGCCGAGATCGCTGGCGACGGAGCCGACATGGATGCCTGGCGCCGCCGCGCGACCTTCGACCTGATCGTCCTCGACGTCATGCTGCCGGGAGAAGACGGGTTCAGCCTGTGCCGCCGACTGCGGGCCGAGACGACCGTGCCGATCCTGATGCTGACCGCCCAGGGCGAGGAGGTCGACCGGATCGTCGGCCTCGAGATCGGCGCCGACGACTACGTCACCAAGCCGTTCAGCGCGCGCGAGGTGACGGCGCGCATCCGAAGTCTCCTGCGCCGTGCCGCCTACGCGCCTGCCGAGCGTGACGGCCTGAAACCCTTGCGCTTCGAGGGCTGGACGCTCGACCCGCAGCGCCGGCAGGTGCGCGATCCCAGCGGTGCACGCGTCGCCATGACGACGGCGGAATTCGACCTGCTCCTGGTCTTCTGCCGCAACCCCGGCAAGATCCTGACGCGGGAGCAGCTCTTGGCCCATACCCATGCCGGCCTCGCCGGCCCCATCGACCGCAGCGTCGACGTGCATGTGCGGCGCATTCGCCAGAAGATCGAGACCGATCCGAGCGAGCCGATCCTTTTGAAGACGGTGCGGCTCGGTGGCTACATGTTCACCGCCACGGTGGACGTGTGATGAGCGGTCTCTGGCGGCGGGTGACGCCGCGCACGATGCGGGGCCAGATCCTCTTCATCATCGTCCTGGCGATCGCGGCGGTGGTCCTCGTGGGACGCGCCCTCGAGGACGAGGTGAAAGAGGGCGGCTACATCCCGGTCGGAGATATCGATGGGACCGTCGATCCTGCCTTGGCCATCGCCTCCCTGCTGCCGGCATCGACGCCGGCGGAGCGGGCGTTGATCGTCGCGCGGGCCCGGCAGACGAAGGTCAACATCGAACTCGTCAGCGCCGAAACGGCCGCAAGACTGATCGCGCGCTCGCCGCCGTTAAGCCGCTCCGAAAGAATCGCGGCCTTTCTGTTTCCGCCGGACTACAAGCTTCCCGCAGGCGGCCAGCGGGTCGCCATCGATGGGCGACCGGCCCTGTCTCTGCCCGTCGACGACCAGACGGTGCTGCTCGTGCGCAACCTGCCCGATACGTTCCTCAGCGACGACCTGTTCGGGCCGCTCACCTACTACATCCTGTCCTTCATGACCCTGTTGGTCTTCCTGTCGTTCTTTGCCGTGCGCAGCGTGACCACGCCGCTCGCCCGGATGTCGGCGGAGCTGAACCGCTCGGATGGTGTGCGCAAAGACACTGTGTTCGCCGAGACGGGCACCGAGGAAGTCGCCCACCTCGCCCGCGCCCTCAACGGGATGCGGATCCGCATCCGCGAAATGGTCGACACCCGCACGCGCATGCTGCGCAGCGTCAGCCACGACCTGCGCACGCCGCTGACCCGGCTGCGCCTGCGGACCGAGCGCCTCGACGACGGCGATCTGCGCCAGCTGATGATCTCGGACATCGACCAGATCAACCGGCTGGTCGAGGAAACGCTGGACTATCTGAGGATCGACGCTTCCGGCGAGGAGTTCGAGCGCGCCGACATCGCCAGCCTGATGCAGACCATCCAGGCGGATTTCGCCGATGTGGGCTTTGCCGTGCGCTATGAGGGGCCCGACCGGCTGGCCGGCACCTGCAAGCCGAATGCCCTGGTGCGGGCCGTCACCAATCTCTGCGACAATGCCCTGAAGTTCGGGACGCAGGCCACCATCTCGCTTGCCCGGGAAGGCGATGCAATTCGCATCGACGTCGCCGACGACGGCCCGGGCATCCAGGCAGACCAGCGCAAGACGGTGCTGGAGCCCTTCGCCAAGCTCGACGCCTCGCGCGCCGAGACCAAGACCGCCGGCTTCGGGCTCGGCCTGTCGATCGTCGCCGACATCGTGCGGGCGCATGGCGGCGACCTGGAACTCCTCGACAACCATCCAGGCGGTCTCATCGTCAGGCTGGTCCTGCCCTCACCCTCCCTCGCGCCGGGCCGCCGGTAACAAAACAACATCAAAATGCGCCCACCGCGCCCGCGGCGAGAGCTATCGATCCTGCCAGAGGACGGCATCCACGACCGGTCCTCCATTTGGTGGGACCGAGATGGCGGACATGACGACGACGCACGGTAGCCTCGACGCCTTGCAACGGCGACGCAAGAAACAGAGCCGTCCGGCCGCCCTGGTGCCGCTGCTGCTCTTCACCACGGGATGGGCGCCGGAGGGACGCTGGTACCGCGAGGGGCTGGAAGCGGCGGCACTTTTCCTGATCGTCGCGGGCATTTTCGGGCGGGCCTCGAGCCCACTCGACATCGGCGGACGCAAGGCGCGCCAACCGGTCACCGCCGGTCCGTATTCGCTCAACCGCAATTCCCTCCACCTCTTCGCCGTCATCGCCGCCGCCGGCCTCGGGACGCAGACGGGAAGCCCGACCGTCGCCGGCATCTTCGCCCTCGGCGCCTACGCGATCGTCATCCCGGTCGTCCGGCACGAGGAGGCCGCCCCGCGCACGCTCTTCGCCGCCGAACTCGACCGCGACCGGGCCACGGTGGCGCGCTTCCTGCCGACGCCATGCCCGGCCACCCCTCTCCCTCTACCCCGCACGTGTTCGCAAATCCTGGAGACACCATGACCCCTCGCTCTTATCTGCTCGCCACCACCGCCTTCCTGTCGATTTCCGGCAGCACCTTCGCCGCCGACGTCGGCGACGACGAAACGTTACCTCCCGAAGCGCCCGCCGTGACGGATCGGTATGCCGGCGTCGATCTGGTCTTCGAGATCGGCGCCGGCGGCATGATCTCGCCGAAATACGAGGGCTCGGATAAATACGAGGTCTCGCCCTCTCCGATCATCGGCTTCGGCTACCTCAACATTCCCGGCCTGTTCGAGATCGGCAGCACCGGGCCGGAGACGGGCGGCCTCGATATCAGCCCTTCCTTCAACATGATCGGCGAACGCAAGGCGGAGGATTTCGATGCCCTGAAGGGGCTTGGCGACGTCGACGCGACCTACGAGGTCGGCATCAAGCTCGGCTACGAATGGGAATTTGCCGAGATCTACGGCGAGGCCCGCTACGCCTTCGGCGGCGTCGAGGACATTGTCGGCGAGGCCGGTGCCAACCTGATCCTCCGTCCGACCCCGGAGCTCGAGCTGAAGGCCGGCCCCTTCGCCACGTTCGCGGGCGAGAAATACACCGAGACCTATTTCGGCGTGACCGCCGCGCAATCGGCCAATACCGGCTTCCGACTCGATCCCTATGATCCGAAGGGCGGCATCAAGAGCGTCGGCGTCAACGGATCGGCGCGCTACGAGTTTCGGCCCGACTGGTTCCTCAACGCTGACGCCTCCTACAGCCAGCTCGTCGGCGATGTCGCGGACTCGCCGATCGTGAAGGCCGGGGACGAGAACCAGTTCACCTTCGGTCTCGGCCTGTCGAAGCGCTTCACGCTCGACCTGTTCTAGCACCGGCACCGTCCCCCCGGGCCGTCGGCAAGGCGCGTCCGGGTCCGCACGCTCAAGACGGAGTTTTAAATGGATCCAGTCACGACGCCCCACGCCCCAGCGACCACCCGCAGCATCACGGCCGCCCAGTGCCGCGCGGCCCGGGCCCTGTCCAACTGGTCGATCGGCCGCCTTTCCCGCGAGGCCGAAATCCCCGTCTCGGACATCGTCGCGCTCGAGTCCGGCCGCCTTCTGATCCGCGCGGCAATTCACGGGTCGCTGATCCGCGCCTTCCATCGCGGCGGCGTCCTGTTCCTGCCGGGCGAAGGCTTGCGGCTGGCCCGGGAAAGCGGCGGCCCCTCAGCGGGCACGGCCGCGGAAGAGCGGTCCGGCGGGACGGGTGGCCGGCCGGCCTGAGACGGCAGGGCAGGCGGCGTTCGGCGAAGTCCTCCGCGACATGCAAGCCTTAAGCAAAGCTCGACGTCGTAATGCTTAGTGGTATCTCGATAAATTTTGGCTGCTTCGCGCCCATCCAGCCCTTCATGCCACCGCCGGTGCAAACTCAAACGAACCATATGGACGCGTCAAGGCTCGGCTGGGTCGAACGGCTTTGCTTGAGAAAAGACGGCGACGCCGATCATCGTTGGTCGTCTGCCACTAACTTGGCTTCCCGATAAAGATGCCACCGCGGCGTGGCGGCATGACCAAAGTGGACGGGCAGGGCGGCGGCATCGCCGGCCAGGACCCTCACAGGGGAGATGTCGTCCGCGGGATCGTTTCGGCGAGATAGTCGATGAGGGACCTGATGGCGGGGGTGAGGCCGCGGCGGGAGGAAAAGACCGCGTAGATCGTGCCCTCAGCCGTGCTCCATTCCGGCAGGACGTGGCTGAGGCTCCCGGACAGGAAGCCGGCGCGGCAGGCGTGCTGGGGCAAGAGGCCGATGCCCAGTCCTGCTTCGACCGCGGCCGTCAGCATCTCCAGATTGGGGGAGACGAGACGGGGCGTCAGCTCGATCTGCCGGCGCCCGCCCGACCGATCGACGAGGTTCCATGTCGTCTCATGGGCCATCATCAGCGTCGGAAGACGGCCGAGATCCTCGATCCCAGGCGGTGCGTCGAGGGCAGCGAGGAAGGCGGGCGCAGCGGCAAGGACGCCGGACTCGCGGGCGAGCCGCCGGACCACGAGGTTCGCATCGGCCTCCACCTCGTAGCGGGCACGAAGCGCCAGATCGATCCGGTCCCGGACGAGATCGGCGGGCCGGTTCAGCTCCTCCAGATGCAGGCAGATCTTCGGATGTGCTTTCAGGAACCCAGGCAGGATCTCGGCCAGCATGCCGTGAATCAGCCCCTGCGGACTGCCGAGCCGGAGAACGCCGTTCGGCTCGGCCTGGGCGGAGGCGGCAACGGCTGCGGCCGCCGCCAATCCCGCGACGATGAACTGCGCCTGCTCGAAGACCTGTCGCCCCACTTCGGTCGCCCGGACATCGCGGGTTGATCGCTCCAGCAGCCGAACGCCGAGGCGCTCCTCCAGCCGCGTCACCCGCTTGCTGAGCGTTCCCTTCGGCAGACCGAGCTGGCGGGCCGCGGCGGAGAAGCCGCCATGCATCAGCACGGCGTGCAGCGCGACATAGTCGTTGGCATCGTCCATCGGTGGGCTCGCTGTTTCGCAAGGGAAACGAAGCGTTGCTCCCCCGGCAGCTAATCATGCCGTCAGTTTCCGCATAGACAGGTGCCTCCAGTGCGGTCAACGAAGCCTGCCTGAGCAAATTGACAGTCGTCTACCACAGCAGCACGGAAATATTCACCAGATCGCGCAAGCGGGGCCTTTGGGCGACCGGTCGGCTTTTGCCGGCAGGGGACGCCGAAGGCAGCGCAACGCGCGTGCGTCCGGTTGCTGACACCAGAGGGGCGGCGCGCTGCGGTCGAAGGCGAAAGCGCAATTCGGTCGCAAAGGGGTTGATCCGGAATGGGCCGGCGCCTCTCGGCGGGGCACAGACGGCGTCCGACCCTCCTGCGGCACGACTGACAGAACCATCCTCATGCCGGGAATGATCCGGGCGTCTGGACCGAGGAGAGCAAGCATGAGCAGGACAGGAATTTCCGTGATGGCGGCCCTCGCGGCGGTCGGCCTTGCCGCCACCGCCGAGGTCCGGGCGCAGGATGCATCGCCGCCCCCGGTGAAGAACGTCGTGCTGGTCCACGGCGCCTTCGCCGACGGATCGGGCTGGCGCGGCGTCTACGACGATCTGACGGGGCGCGGTTATCGCGTGACCATCGTCCAGAATCCGCTGACCTCGCTGGCCGACGACGTCGCGGCGACGAAGCGGGCCCTGGATCGCCAGGACGGTCCGGCCATTCTCGTCGGACACAGCTGGGGCGGCACCGTCATCACCGAGGCGGGCGTCGACGAAAAGGTCGCGGGCCTCGTCTACGTCTCCGCCCTGTCGCCCGATGCAGGCGAGACCACGGCCCAGCAATACGACGGTTTTACCACCCCGCCGGAATTCGTCATCGAGACCCATGCCGACGGCTTCGGGATCATCAAGCCGGACAATTTCAAGGCCGCGTTCGCCGCGGACACCAGCGATGCGGACGCCGCCTTCATGCGGGACTCGCAGGTGCCGATCAAGATGTCGGCGTTCGGCACCAAGCTCGAGCACGCAGCATGGCGCGAGAAGCCGAGCTGGGCCGTGATCGCCACCGATGACAAGGCCTTCGACCAGAAGATGCTGCAGGCCATGGCGAAGCGCATGGGCGCTGACATCACCGAAGTGCCGGCCAGCCACGCCGTCTTCAAGACCCAGGCGAAAGTGGTCGCCGACGTGATCGACGAGGCGGCCCGAAAAGTGTCGCCCAGCAGCCAGTCCGGAACGGCCTCTTCCGCGGCGGGCGGAACGTCGCAGTAGACGCAGGACTCGGTCGCTCAGTCTCCCGCAGGCCGGTCCTCGCCGTTTCCCCGCCGCGTCCCCGGCGCGCCTGATCGGCGTGCCGGACCGCCGGCGGCCGATGGTCCGTTCCGCGGCCGGCGCGCCTCACGCAACTGGCGCTCGGCGGCGCGCAGCCGAAACTGGTCCGAGGCGAGCCCCGCGAGCGCCTGGAGGGTTTTCTCCTGCGTCTCTTCCAGCACGCGCGGCTTGGTGTCGATGACGCACAGCGACCCCACGGCAAAGCCCTCGTCGTCGCGAACGGCAGCCCCGGCATAGAAGCGGAAACCCTGGGCGCCGACGACGGCGGGATTGGCGGCGAAGCGCGGGTCGAGCGAGAGATCGGGGATCGCGAAGATGCCCTTCTGCAGGATCGTGTGGTTGCAGAACGACCAGCTCCGCGGCGTCTCCGTGAAGTCGAGCCCGACGCGCGACTTGAACCACTGCCGCGTCGGCGTCAGCAGCGTGACCAGCGCGACCGGCGTTTCGAGGGTCTCGGCGGCCAGCCAGGCGAGCCGGTCGAAAGCCGCCTCGGGCGCGGTGTCGACGAGGCCGGAGCGTTCGAGGGCCACCAGCCGTTGCCGCTCGTTGAGCGCGATCGGAAAGGTCGCGTCGACGGGGGGGATGGCGCTTCCGCCGGCGTCGGCGAGGACCATGCGCAGCCCGGCGGCCGCTGCGTCGGGGGTGCCGACATGGGTCGCCCGGTGTTCGCCGTCCGGCGGGGGGGTGGTGCCGACGGTCAGGATGCGACGAAGAGCGGGAACGGCCATCAGGCTCGGGAGCAGCGCCTGCCGCGACGGATCGCCGTCCTCGAGATCGACGACGACCGCGAAGGGCCGCAGCGAGCCGATGGCCAACAGCGCGGCAAAGGGGTCGGCGAAGCCTTCGACGCTGCATTCGGGGATGGCGGAAAACAGCCGATCATAAAGCCCGAGCCGTTCCGCTGCGGCGATGACCACCACCAGGACCGAAGAGGGGGCCGTTGCAGGGCCCTCGATCAACGCCTCGACATCCGACCGATAGACGCGGCGGTGCCCGCCCGGCGTTTTCCACGAGGGGACCGAGCCCCCCTCGATCAGGAGCTGGGCCGTGCGCACGGACACGCCGAGCAGCGTGGCCGTGTCGGCCGTCGTCAGAATGTCCTTGTCGATCATGGGCTTCGCTTACGGAAATCGGGGAGCGCTGTGCTGTGCGGCGATGGAATGAGCAGTACGGGGCACGGCGCTTTGTTTCAATTGCAAGAAGAAACGGAAATGATAACTTCGACGTGAATTGATAGAAATGATAGAATTGATATTTGAGCGGCAACCCGGACGGTCCGGTGCGGTCGCCCCCTCAGCGAGGGCCCCCGCCCTCCGCATCGGGGTGCCCTCACGCGAGCCATGAGCGCTCGCTGCCAACAAGGAAATCCCCATGACGACCCAGGCTGAAAACGCGCAAGGCGATCACGACGCCCGCCGGCGCCAGGACGCGGACACCCTGCAACCCGCCTACGACTTCATCGTCTGCGGCGCCGGCGCCTCCGGCTCGGTGATCGCCAGGCGGCTGGCCGAAAATCCCGACGTGGCGGTTCTCCTCGTCGAAGCCGGCGATAGCGACGAGGCCGAAGCCGTTCTCGATCCCGCATCCTGGCCGCTCAATCTCGGCAGCGAGCGGGACTGGGGCTTTCAGGCACAGCCCAATCCGCATCTGAACGGGCGCGCCCTGTCGATGTCGATGGGCAAGGGCCTCGGCGGCGGCTCCAGCATCAATGTCATGGTCTGGGCCCGCGGGCACCGCAGCGACTGGGACTTTTTCGCCGCGGAAGCCGGTGATGCCGCCTGGGGCTACGACAATGTCCTCGACATCTATCGCCGGATCGAAAACTGGCAGGGGGAACCGGACCCGCAATACCGCGGCACCACGGGGCCGGTCTGGGTGCAGCAGGCAGCCGATCCCAGCCCCATCGCGCATGCCATGCTGGAGGCGGCGGGCGAACTGGGCATTCCGACCTTCGAGAACCCGAACGGCCGGATGATGGAGGGGCCGGGCGGTGCCGCTTTGTCCGATACGCTCGTTCGCGACGGGCGGCGGCATTCGCTGTACCGCGCCTATGTCCACCCCTGGCGCGACCGGCCGAACCTGACGGTGCTGACCGGAACGACGGTGCTGCGCGTGGTGATCGAGGGCAAACGGGCGACAGGCGTCGAGCTCCTGCGCAACGGTGAGACCTTCACGGTCCGTGCGCGGGCCGAGGTGGTGCTGTCGCTGGGCGCGATCCAGTCGCCGAAGGTGCTGATGCATTCGGGCATCGGCGACGCGGCGGAACTGACGCGTCACGGCATCGCGGTCGTGCAGCATCTGCCGGGCGTCGGTCAGAACCTGCAGGATCACGTCTCGTTCGGCTGCACCTGGGAATACAAGGAGCCGATCGCCCCGCGCAACAACGGCAGCGAGGCAAAACTCTACTGGAAGAGCCGCCCCGAACTCGAGGCACCGGATCTCCTGTTCTGCCAGGTGGAATTCCCAGTGCCGAGCGAGAGGACCGCGGCGCGCGGCGTTCCCGAGCACGGCTGGACGATGTTTGCGGGGCTCGCGCGACCGGCGAGCCGCGGCAGGCTGATCCTGCAGAGCGCCGATCCCCTGGCGCCGCTGGCGATCGACGCCAACATGCTGAGCGATCCCGCCGATCTGACGGCCGCCCGCGCCTGTGTCGAGCTCTGCCGCGATCTCGGCAATGCCGAGGCCTTCAAGCCTTTCGTTCGCGGCGAGGCCATGCCGGGTCCCCTTAAAGGGGCGGCGCTCGACGACTACATCCGCGATGCCGCCGTCACCTACTGGCACCAGTCCTGCACGGCCAAGATGGGGCGCGATGCGATGTCGGTGGTCGATGCGTCGCTCAGGGTCTACGGCATCGACGGCCTGCGGGTGGCGGACGGCTCGGTCATGCCGCGCGTGACGACGGGCAACACCCAGGCGCCCTGCGCGATCATCGGCGAGCGGGCGGCCGAGCTTCTGCGCACGGCGCATGCCGCCTGAACCCTGGCGACGCGGTGGCGGTGTTTGGGCACCGCCGCCGCGTCGTGTTCATCGGTGGGATCGGACCTCCATCCGGCATTCCCAGTCCGGTGGAGCCGGTTCCCTCGAAGGTCGAGAAGCGTGATGCATCATGAAAAGCGTGCCGGCGCCGCATGGCGTGAGGCGAAATGGTTGCCGCGGCTCGTCTGTCGCTGCCGCGACCTGCCGGACATTCTCAAATTTGCCCGTGTCGCAGCCAATTCCGTGGCGTCGGCCACCTGCCTCTATGGGCCGGACCAGTCCTCGCAATCCTGCGCGGCCAGAGAGAGCGACGTGGGGATCGAAATGGGTCTCGTCTCCGTCGACCAGGCGATGATGGAGGCAGCGTTTGCCTCCGAGCTCTGCGCCGACCTGTCGCTGGCCTGTGCCGTCGACGTCAGCGGCGAATCCGGGACAGCCTGGGCCGGGCCGGGCGCGACCGTCGAGAGCCTGATGCGGGCGTGCCGCGATCAGCAGATGGTGCCTGGCTTCGACTACCGCCGCTCCGACCGGGACGGACCGGGCACGTTGCTGGCCGCGCTGCTGCGCGATCCGACTCCGCTGGTCCGCATCCAGACGGTCAGCCCTGGCGGCAACGTCCAGTGGCTGCCCCTGCAAGGCCAACCGGAGAGGCTTGCCTTGCTCTGCGCGGGAACACCCGCCGACGGGATCGTCAGTCGGCTGGAACTGCGGCTGCAAACGGCGACCCGCGCTTGCAGTCCGGCTGACCCGTCGTCCTGCCGGCCGAAGGCATTGCGTCGATGAGGGGATGGATGCGCAACGCTTTCGGGTGGCTCCTGGGCGTCGTGGGCCTCCTGTCGCTGCCGTTCTTCCTGCTTGCCGGCGACCATGGGTTCGGGGTCTCGGCTGGGGCGCGAAGCGCTGTGGTGGCGCGCCTCCGCTCCGAATGGCCGGAACCGATCAGCCCCCTCTCGCCTGCCCCCGGGGCGAGGGCGGAGCTGGTCGCGCTCGGCGCCAGGCTGTTCTCAGACCGGCGTCTCTCGGCGGGGGCCAGCCTCTCCTGTGCCAGCTGCCATCGGCTCGAAGCGGGCGGCGGAGATGGGAGGCGAAGGGGCGTCGGCATCAATGGCGAAGAGCTTCTCTTCAACGTCCCCAGCATCTTCAACGCCTGGAAGAACTATCGCTACAACTGGCGGGGCAACTTCGCGACGCTGGAGGACCAGAACGAGGCCATCCTCTTGGATCCCCATGTCATGGGCAGTTCGTGGCCGTCGATCCTTTCCGCCCTCGGCCGCGATCTGGACTATGCGGCAGGCTTCCGCGAACTTTTCGGCGAGGCTCCGGACCGGAACGGGGTCCTGGCGGCGCTGGGCGCCTTTCAGCGGTCGCTGACGACGCAAGATGGCCGTTTCGACCGCTATCTCAGGGGCGAGACGGGGGCGATCACGCCGGAAGAAGAAGAGGGATACGCCCTGTTCAGGTCCTATGGCTGCGTCTCCTGCCACCAGGGCGAAAATGTCGGCGGAAACCTGATGCAGCGCTTTCCCCTCTTTCCTCCCGGCCTGGCGCCGACGGAGGGGAAGCCGAGCAGGGCGGCACGGACGGCGGACCTCGGGCGCTTTACCGTGACGGGGCGGTCCGAGGACCGGCAGCTCTTCCGTGTGCCCAGCCTGCGGAACGTGGCCTTGACGGCGCCCTATTTTCACGACGGGCGCGCGGCGACGCTGCCCGAGGCCGTCGGCGAGATGGCAGCGAGCCAGCTGGGGCGTCCCATCCCCGACAGCGATGTCCAGCTGATCGTGAAATTTCTGACGACGCTGAGCGGCGCCCCACCGGGTCGCCCGCCAGCGAACCAGATCCCATGAGCCGCTTGTCGGTTTTTTTTGGCGCCGCGGCCGGGATGCTCGCCATCCTGACGACCCTGTTCGTCCTCAGCATGACCCCGAACGATGCCGAGCATCAGAGAACGCTGGAAGCCTTGCGGTCGATCGACACCAGCAATGCATCGCTGCAGCGCGATGTCCTGCAGTCCCGCAGTTCGATCCTGCGAAGCTACGATCCGCTGGTTCGCAGCCTCGAGGCGATGCGGCGGGCTTCGGACACGCTGCTGAAGGACCTGCGCGGGACGGACCCGCAACTGACGAACGTCGCCGCCGAGCTGCGCACGGCCCTGGACCGCGCCGCGGATCTGGTCGAACGGTTCAAGTCCACGAATGCCGTGATGCAGAATTCGCAGATCATCTTCGGCGACGCGCTGGAGATGGTGAAGGACAGCCTGCCGGGAAAGCACGGCGAGGCGCATGGCCGACTGACCGCTGTCGCCGGGGCCGCCGCCCGCTTCACCCGTGAGCCCAGCGAAGAGAACCAGACGCGGCTCAATCTGGCGCTGAACCGGCTGCATTTCCCGTTCCTCGCCGATTTTCGCGGCCCTCTGGTTCGCGCGCTCATCATCCACGGCCGGATGCTGGCCAACACTTTTCCCATCGTCGACGCGATCGGCGCGGATCTGCAGCGCGTGCCCGTCGCGACCCTCGTGCAGCTTTACCAGGCGCGCTATCTCGAGCTCCACGCGGCGGCATCGGGCCGCGCCGCGCTGTTTCGCGTCGTCCTATACGGCATGGCGCTGATCCTGTGTGCCTATGTGGCCTACCTGTTTGTGCGCCTGCAGCAGAACGCCGCGACCCTGCGCGAACGGCTGGCCCTGGAGGCCGCCATCGCGGCGATCTCGACGCGCTTCATCGACCTCGATCTGAGCAAGCTCTGCCGGGAGATGGAGACGGGGCTGAGCGTTCTCGGCCAACTGGCCGGCCTCGACGAGGCCCGGGTTCTCGTCCGCGACGAGGTGTCCACCGAAGCGCCCCGCTCCGGCGACCCGAAGGACCGAGACAAGACAACGCTTCTCGCGCTGGCCGCAGACTGGCAAGGCAGTGACGAGCCGCATGGCGGGATCGCGGTCGCCAAAGTCTCCGCCTTGCCGATCGGCTCCTGTCGCAACCGGCTCGAGCGTCTCGGCTACCGGTCGTGGCTGGCCCTGCCGCTGCAGAACGCGGAGCGGCAGTTCGGCTACCTCAGCCTGGCCACCCTGTCACGCGAGCGGTCTTGGCCGGCAGACGAAGTCGCCCTGCTGCGCACCGCCGCCGAGATCTTCACCAATGCGCTGCAACGGGCCCGCGGTGATCGGGAGCGGGCCTTTCTGGAGACCCGCCTGGCGGAATCCCAGCGGCTGGAATCGCTCGGTACGCTGGCCGGCGGAATCGCGCATGAGTACAACAACATTCTGGGGGCGATCCTGGGCTATGGCGAGCTGGCTCTCGCGGAGCTGGATGCCGACGGCACGCCACACCGACAGGTCCAGCAGATCGTCCGCGCCGGAAGGCGCGCCCAGACGATCACCGACCAGATCCTGGCCTTCAGCCGCCGCCGCGAAAGCCGTCACCGCCCCATGCGCACGGTCCCGGCGGTCATCGAGGCGCTCGAGCTGGTGCGGGCGTCGCTTCCCCAGACGATCGAGATCAAAACCCGCTTCGGCAACCGCGACGGGGTCGTCCTGGGCGATCCCGCCGAGCTTCAGCAGGTGGTGATGAACCTCTGCGCCAATGCGGCGCATGCCATGGAACGGGAGGGTGTCGTCGAGGTGGCGATCGACGAGGTCAGCATCGTGCGCGGCCGCGAACTCTCGCACGGGCGGCTGCAACCCGGTCGCTACGTCCGTCTCGCGGTTCGCGACAGCGGCCACGGCATGAGCCCCGAGACCCTCCGGCGAATGTTCGAGCCCTTCTTCACGACGAAGACGGTCGGGGAGGGCACGGGTCTCGGCCTCTCGGCCGTGCACGGCATCGTCACGGCCCATAAGGGCATGATCAACGCCGCCAGCGAGCTCGGCAAGGGCAGCCGGATCGAAGCCTATTTTCCCCGCAGCGACCTCCTGCCTGTCGAGGAGGAGGATGCCGCGGCGCTGGATCGCGAAATCCCGCGGGGCGGGGGCGAGGCCATCCTCGTCGTCGACGCTGATGCGCAGCGGCGCATGCTCCTGGAGGAGATGCTGGCGCATCTGGGCTACGAGGCCGTCGGCTTCGGCCAGACGCAGAGCGCCATGGAGGCCCTCGCCCGCAACGGCGACCGGTTCGACCTCGTGCTCCTGGACGAAGGGGTCGTCGGGGCCGGCGGGCATGATTTCCGGCACTTCCTCCGTCATTCCGAGGCGAAGCTGCCCGTCCTCGTCCTGGCCGAGCGCGGCTCGGGTGCCGGCCAGTGCGACGAGAGCGACGCCGGCGGCGAAAGGCTCGAGAAGCCGTTGCGCATGGAAGCGCTCGCTCTGGCGCTGTCGCGGCGGCTGCGGGGCGAGGCTTCCGAAATTCCCACCATCGCAACCAACGGCCCGTCGGACGCGGCGCGCAGCAGGAGGTCGCAGTCATGAGCAGCCGGCATATTCTCGTCGTCGACGACGATCCCGCGATGCGCGATCTCATCGGCACCTATTTCAACAATCACGGCTACGAGGTCAGCACCGCGCCGGATGGTGCGGCCCTGAAGCGCGTGCTCAACACGCGACCCGCCGATCTGATCATCCTCGACCTGCAGCTCTCCAAGGAGAACGGCCTCGACCTGATGCGCGGCATCTCGTCCGACAGCCAGGTGCCGGTCATCATCATCACGGGCCAGCGACGCGACGAGCCGGACCGCGTCGTCGCGCTGGAACTGGGGGCGGACGACTATGTCACCAAGCCCTTCAGCCTGCGGGAGCTGATGGCGCGCGCGCGGGCGGTTCTGCGCCGGTCCGAAAGGGCGGACGGGCGTTCCCGGGAGATCCAGCAGCGGATCCGCTACCGCTTTGCCGGCTTCGAACTCAGCGTCCGCATGCGCCGACTGACCTCGCCCGATCAGACGCTGGTCAAGCTGACGGTCGGCGAGTTCAACCTCCTGACCGCCTTCCTGCGCTCGCCGCAACAGATCCTGAGCCGGGAACAGCTGATCGCGGCGACGCGGATGCACGACGAGGAGGTCTTCGACCGCAGCATCGACGTCCTGATCCTGCGGCTCCGACGCAAGCTGGAGGCCGATCCGAGCCATCCCCAGCTCATCCGGACGGAGCGCGGCGTCGGCTACCTCCTGCACGCCGAGGTCGAGGTCGTGCGCTAGCGCCGGCGTGCCATCGTTTCGTCTGTAGCCGAACGCGGTGCAACTGAAGCGCCTGCGAAACGGGCCGCGTCTATCTCCGGCCGTCAGGCATCGGCGGCGGTCTGCCCCGCCGACACCTCTTCGGACGGTGCCGCGAACCGCGACAACCGCTTTCGAAAACGCGAGGAACAACCGTGAAGATACTCATCGTCGGCGCCGGTCTGGCCGGCCTCTCGCTGGCGCGCGCGCTTCTGTCCCGCGGCATCTCGGCCGACATCGTCGAGCGGCGCTACGACTGGCGGTCACCGGGCTTCGGGCTGTTCCTGCCCGGCAATGCGTCCCGAGCCTTCGGACGCCTCGGGCTCATGCCGCAAATGATCGAGGCGGCGGTGCCGATCCGCCGGCAGGATTTCTACGACCATCGGGGGAGACACCTCAGCAGCATCGACGCCGAGGCCTTCTGGACGGATTGCGGACCCTGCCTCGGCATGCCGCGCTCCGCCCTGCACGCGATCCTGCGGGAATCGGTCGCTGGCCTGCCCATCCGAACCGGCCGGGGCGTCACCGAGCTTCGGCAGATCGCCAACGGCTGTGAGGTGACGTTCGACGACCAGAGCGCCCAGACCTACGACCTTGTCGTGGGGGCGGACGGCCTCCATTCCACGATCCGCCGGCTGGCCATCGATCCCGCGTCGCCGACCTATACCGGCAACGGATGCTGGCGCTTCTTCGCCCGGAACCTTTCGGGCATCGACGCCTGGACGGTCATGGTGTCCAAGGGCCGGACGCTCCTGGCGGAGCCGGTGGACCGCTCGACGCTGTACGTTTACGCCGAGATCACCCAGACGGCGGGCGATCCGCGAGAACGGGCCAGCGGCGCGCAGCTGCGATCCTATTTCGCCGATTTCGCCGCGCCGATCGGGCCGCTGCTCGATCAGCTCCTGCCCGAGACGCCGCTGTATTTCAGCCGCATCGAGACGGTTCAACCGCGGACAAGCTTCAGCGGCCGTGTCGTGCTGATCGGCGATGCGGCGCATGCGACATCCCCCAGCATGGCCGAGGGCGCCGGAATGGCCTGCGAGGATGCCTTGCTTCTGGCCGCCGCGATCGCCGCGCCCGGTGATCTCGACACGGCGCTCGGCTGCTACGCCGCGCGCCGTAAGCCCAGAGTCGATTGGGTCCAGGGACAATCGGAAACCCGCGACCGCCTCCGCCGTCTGCCCGCGGGGATCAGCACCAGGCTGCTGCGCTTCGCCGGCATGCCCCTGTATCGGCACAGCTACACGCCGCTTCTGGCCGAGGCCTGATCCATGCGAGGCAAGGGTCTGGCCGTCTCTTTGCTTGTGATTCTTCCCGTCATGGTCTGGGTCGACACGCCCGTGGCCGCCTGGGTGGCGACCCAGCAGTCCCGCCAGCCCGGCAGCGGGGCCGCGTTCTCGAACTGGCTGGCCCTTCCCGGCGCCGTCCTGGCTGTCGCGGCGGTCCTCGCGGCGCTGGTGGCGCCGACCCGCCCGGGTCGCAGGCGACCCGCCGATCCGGCGCAGCTTCCCGGCCACACCGCGACGCTGGTCCTCGTCTCCGCCGCGGCATCGCTCGCCGCAGCCGCGACTCTCAAGCACCTGATCGGCCGCATCCGACCCTCTGCCGGAGCCGATGCATGGCGCTTCGAGCCGATGGCCTTCGACGATCGTTTCGCCGCCCTGCCGTCAGCGCAGGCCGCCTGTGTCGCCGCCATCGTTCTCGGTCTGGCCATGCGGCTTCCCCGCTGGCGCATGCCGCTCTTCACCGCCGGCGCCGCGGCCTGTCTCGCCCGGGTGGCGGCCGGCGCCCACTGGCCGAGCGACGTCGTCGCCGGCTGGGGGCTCGGCGCGGCGATGGTCCTCGTCACGCAGCTCGGCCTCGTCAGGCGGCAGCGTCGCCCCGGCTCCCGCCGCCGCTGAAGCGCGTCGTCACGGCGTGTGCGTGCCTTCCGGCTTCGCCTCCGCCCATGTCAGGAGCGCGTCCAGCGCCGGGCAGAGCGACTGGCCCCACGCCGTCAGCCCGTACTCGACCTTGGGCGGCACCTGGTGGTGCACGAGGCGCGTGACGATCCCGTCGGCCTCCATCTGGCGCAGTTGCTGGATCAGCATCTTCTGCGAGATGTCGGGGATCGCCCGCTCCAGATCGGAGAAGCGCAGCAGCCGGCCGCCGAAGAGATGGAACAGGATCACCAGCTTCCACCGCCCCTCCAGCATGCGCACGACATGTTCGACGCCGGAGGCGGCCGTAAAGGGCGTGTGCTCGGCGGGCTTACTCGGACGTAAGTACCCTACTTTTTCGTGCGTACTTGTCATTCTCCGAGCTTAGAATGATCTTTGGGGAACCACAACAGCATTTGACAGGAGATGACATGTTAAACGCACCCGAGGCACTAGCCCTCTACTTCGATCTGGCCGCCGACGCCACGATGGCAGAACTCAGCACCGTGTTTACCGACGACGCCGTCGTCTGCGATGAGGCGAGGCACCACCGCGGCCTTCTCGCGATCCGCGACTGGCGCGTCGAGACGATGGCGCGCACGCCGTTCACGGCGCGGCCGCTGTCGGTCGAGCGGCAGGGCGGGGTCCTCGAGGTCCCGGCCAGGGTGACGGGATCGTTCCCCGGCAGCCCGGTGACGCTCACCCATCGCTTCACCCTCCGCGATGGCCGCATCGCAGCGCTGGAGATCGGATGATGGGCGCCGGCTGGATCGATCTCACCGGTCGCCGGGCCGTCGTGACGGGCGGCACCAAGGGCGTCGGCGGGGCCGTCGTTGCCGCGCTGGTCGGCGCCGGTGCCCGCGTCGTGACGGGGGCCCGGTCGAGGCCGGACGATTTGCCGGAGACGGTCGGGTTCTTTGCGGCCGATCTGATGTCTGCCGAGGGCTGCGCCGACTTCGCGCGGTCGGCCGAGACCGAACTGGGCGGCGTCGATATTCTCGTCAACGTCCTCGGCGGATCGAGCGCGCCCGGGGGCGGTTTCGCGGCGCTCAGCGACGAGATCTGGATGAAGGAGATCAACCAGAACCTGATGGCGGCCGTGCGCATCGACCGGGCTCTGGTGCCGGGAATGCTCGAGCGCGGGTCGGGCGTCGTGATCCACGTCACCTCCATCCAGCACGAACTGCCGCTGCCGGAGTCCACCATCGGCTATGCCGCCGCCAAAGGCGCCCTCGCCACCTACAGCAAGGCGCTGTCGAAGGAGCTGGCGCCGAAGGGCGTGCGCGTGGTGCGCGTCTCACCCGGCTGGGTGGAGACCGAAGCTTCCGTTCGTCTGGCCCAGCGTCTGGCCGAGCAGGCCGGGACCGATTATGAGGGCGGCAAGCGCATCATCATGGACAGTCTCGGCGGGATCCCACTGGGGCGTCCCGCCCAGCCGCAGGAGGTCGCAGACCTCGTCGCGTTTCTGGTCTCGCCGCGCGCGGCCTCCATCACCGGGACGGAGGTGGTGATCGACGGCGGAACCGTGCCGACGGTCTGATGCGGCAGGGTTTTTCCCGCTCCCATGGAGGGGTCTGTCCGGACGTCGCGCTCAGAGGGCGCGACGTCCCCCGGCGCATGCCATCGCGACCGCCCTGGTCGCCTGGCGTCTTCAGTAGCCGGATCGCTCGCCGGCGGACCATCCTGCCGGCGAACGGCGGCCGAGACCGGCCGGCAGGAAGGCGCGGACGCGGGGATCGGCCAGCGCCATGCCCAGCCAGATGAGCATGCCGAGGACGAGGCAGATCAGCTGCGGCGGCGATCCAAACCCGTCGATGCGAAAATGGGTGGCGATCGCGCCCCCGAGGAATCCGGTGCAGAGCACCGCCCCGAGCGGCGACAGGCGCGGGATGATCAGGAGGCAGGCGCAGGTCAAGGTGAAGACGGCGAGGCGCGGTCCGCTGTCGGCTGCAAATCCGGAATGCGCCAGGGTTTCGACCATCATCGGTGGCGAAGCCAGCTGGAGAAAGCCGTCGAGAAGGAGGAGGCCGGCGACGATCGTCACGATCGAACGGCCCACGATGGAAGCACGCATTTCAAGAGATCCTTTCTGTCCATGGGAGCCTCGGCGGAGAGGCGAGGAGGGTGGCATCGATGCGAGACGGCCGATCGTCGAGGCCGAGGGGGAGCCGACGATCGATCGTCTGGACGCCGGGATCGGCCGGTCGGGCACCGATCCGGTTCGTCGCGGCGTCAGTCGACCGCCGGCCTGCCGGACGGCAGCGACGGTCCTTGCGCTTTCGGTCCGGCGAAGCCGGGGCTGTCATGGGATGCGGGAATTCCGACGGTATTTCTGGCATTGGCCAGCGGAAGCCACAAGCGCCGGCGATGCTATTGCGGATACCGATCCACACGTTCTGCGGGAATTGGGGCGGCGGCAGGATCGGCCCTCACGGCCTCGGCCGAGGCGACAGGACGGTGTAGACGTCGTCGAAAGGCGGGGGGCCGACGATCGTCGAGCCATCGCTTTCGTTGGATTCCAGCACGGCCGCGAGATCGTCGCCCTTCAAGGAGCCGATGAGCCTGAACGTCTTCTCGAGATTGCCGGGCGCGAAGATGATCAGCATCCGGGCGATCCGGTCCGACAGATTGCACCAGGCGTGGGCCGTACCCCGTTTCACGGTCACGGCCTCGCCCGCCGACAGTTCGACGCTCTGGTCACCGTAAACGAGATGGACATGACCTTCGAGGATGACGAAGTGCTCCTCCTCGTTCGCGTGCACATGCAGGGGAACACCGTTGCGAGGGTCGGCCACGACCTCCAGCATGGTGTAGAGGCCCGCGGTCTCCGCGACCGAGGCCCGGATGATGAAACGCTCGCCGGGCGTCACCTCCCACCATTCACGGGTAAAGTCGGGAGTAACCGGCCCGTTTGGCACTGACATATTCATCCGAATATCTTCCTCGTCTTGTTCGACACGATGCCGAAGCTGGAGGACGCGCGTTACAGCTCCGCTTCGAAACCCGTGCCGGAGTTTCAATCGAAGCCGATGCTGGGGAGAGCGCGCGGCGGGCGAAATCATAACGCCCCCTTCACCGTCGCGCCTGTGGCGGCCGCAATCTGCAACGCTCTGTCGCTCTGAAGTGCCCGTGAAGAACGCAATACCCGGCGTCCAGGGATGGCGCCGGGCCAGGCGAGCGCTGTCGGCGGCCCTTCGCGTTGCGATTGTAGGCAATCACCGCCCCTTCGAAACAGGAAGGCAATCCGCGAGCCGCAAAACCCGGCTCGAAGCAACCCGGACGGGGGGCTCGAGTGAACGTGAGGATTGAAAAATGCACAGACAGATTTCATTCGAACGGTCGGAAATGTCGGCGGTCGGCCAGCGGCGTCCGGCGCAAGGAACCGACGACGCGAAGCGTCACCCGTTGCTGGGCCTGGGAAGATATCTCCTGGCGATGGCGCAGCGTTTCCTGACGGCGCAAAGGACGTTTCTGCGGATTCGGCGCGACGAGGATCTGTTGCGGCAGATGTCCGACCACCAGCTGCGCGACATCGGTCTGGCGAGGCTGCCGGGCGGCCATTTTGCTCCGCTCGGTCGGGATCTCTGGCGGGAGCAACCGGTCCAGAACCTCAACACCGAAACCGGGGCGCCGCGACATCGGCCATGACCGCCAGCGGGGCGCGGCGCGGCGGTAGCCGTGCCTTCCCGTCCACCAAGCCATCATGAATTATGAAGGAGTGTTCCCGTGTCGGAAACCCATGCTCGTCGTATCCAGGATCTCACTCGTTCCGCGCGGATGCTGGCGGTCGTCGGCGCGTCGCTGAAGTTGCAGAACAGCGACGCGGCGGACCCCGCCATCCGTGACCTGATCGACATCGGCGCTGAACTGTCCGCCGGCGCCGGCATCGCCGCACCGGACGAGGCGGACATTGCCCAGCTGCTCACCGCGGCCGAGATGGCCTTTGCCGAGGGGGGCGAACTGCTGCGCCACCCGGATCGCCCCCCGGGCTTTCGGGTCGAGGATCCCGAGCTTCTCCAGTCGATCGGAAGGGCGTCCCGCAGTGCCTTCGACCGCATCCTCGCCCTCGCCGAAACGCGTCCCCTGCTGCGTCAGGCCCTGACGGGTCTGTTTCTCGACGTCGGAACCGGGGTTGGGGGCATTGCGCTCAGAGCCGCAGAAACCTGTCCCGATCTCCATGTCGAAGGGATCGATCGATGGGAATTTGCCCTTGGCCTTGCCGAGAAGAACGTCGCCGCCAGCCCGCATGCCGGGCGGATCTGCCTCACCCATCTCGACGTGAAGGCCCTGACGCCGGGGCCGCGCTATACTCTGGTCTGGCTGCCGACCATGTTCATGTCGCGGGCGGTCCTCGAAAAAGCGATCGACCGGGTCAGGGCGGCCTCCTGTAGCGGCGCTTGGCTCGTTGCCGCGCTCTACACCCAGCCGGACGATGCCTTCATGGCGGTGATGTCTTCCTTGCGCACGCTGCGCGGCGGTGGCGAGGTCACCGATCCCGCGGAAATCGAGGCGCTGCTGGGATCGCGTGGCTATGTCGATGTCGAACGGGATGCCGCCCCGCTGGCGACGTTCGTGTTCGGCCGCCTCTCATAGTCTCGTGCTCCGGGCATTGTGAACCACCCTGGATTCTCGGAGGCTGAACGGTTTGGGTCCTGCGGCGATCGAGGTCACCTCAGGCTGAGCGTCGTCGCGTTCCTCGGCCTCTGCGGGGAATGTTTCCGATAGGCTCGAGGAGTCGGCGGTTGTCGAACCAGTCGACGAGGGTGGCGAACTCGCGGCTTGCCGGTGTGCGACAGCACTCTCTTGGCACAGGGCATGTCCAGGAACTCACCAGGAGCGCTCTCGTGGCACACGCATGACTAAGCAGAGGCGCTCGTGCCCCGGAAAATGATTGCGGTCATGGTACCCAAGCGGCCGATGGGGAGACTGAAGGAAGCAAAGGGTCGTCATGGGAATGGCTGCTTTCCTGTCCGATGCCCGGAAAGCTGAAAGACCGCTTTCGGCCCTTCTATGACGGTGGAGATTCCCTTCGCTGTTGGCTCCTTGTCATCATCCTCACGAAGGAGTGGGTCACAGGCGCTTATTAGCGCTCTGCGGTACGCAGTGTCGGATCGAGCCGGTCACGAAGGTAGTCGCCGAGAAGGCTGACGCCGAGCGTCGTCAGGAAAATCGCAATGCCGGCAGGGATTGCCATCCACCAGGCACTGGCGATGTAGTTGCGGCCCTCGCCGAGCATCAGGCCGAGGCTCGTCTGCGGTGGCTGCACGCCGAGGCCGAGGAAGGAGAGCGAGGTCTCCAGCAGGATCAGTTCGGGAAAGTTCAGCGTCACCTGCACGACGAGGACGCTGAGGATGTTGGGCAGGACATGCCGGAGATAGATCCGGAACGGGTGGATGCCGAGCGTGCGGATCGCGAAGGCATAGCCCTGCCCATTCGCCTGCAGGACGAGGCCGCGCGTCAGCCGCGCATAGACCTCCCAGCCGTAGAAACCGATGACGAACAGGAACAGCTCGAAGCTGTTGCCGAAAAAGGCGAGGACCGCCAGCGCGATGATGAGGAAGGGCATCGAGGCCTGGAAGTCGACCGCCAGCATAACCGTCTCCTCGACCCAGCCGCGAAAATGCGCGGCGAGGAAGCCGAGGAAGGTGCCGACGACCGAGCCGATCAGCGTGCCGCAGAAGGCGATGAGAAGGCTGGAGCGCATGGCGTAGATCAGCCGCGAGAGGACGTCGCGGCCGAGCCCGTCGGTGCCGAGAAGATGGGCCGGGTCGCCGCCGAGAAAGGCCGGCGGCTTCAGGCGCTTCAAGAGGCTCTGCTCGGCATAGCCGTAGGGCGCGATCCAGTCGGCGCCGACGGCGAGAACGAGCGCCAGCACCAGCCAGGCGCTGCAGAGGACGATGACCCACGGCATGCGCCGGCGGCGGCGCGGCGGCGTCGCCATCGCTTCGGCAAGGGTCGTGTCGGTTGCGACGGTCATGCGCGGGCCTCGCTGCGGCCGGAACCGATGCGCGGATCGAGCCAGCCATAGGTGATGTCGACGAGAAAGTTCACGACCACCATGGTGAAGGCGATGAGGAGGACCACCGTCTGCACCACCGCCAGATCGCGCGCGGCGACGGCATTGACGAGCAGCTGCCCGATGCCCGGCCAGGCGAACACCGTCTCGACGACGACGGCGCCGCCGATCAGCGCGCCGATCCTCAGGCCGATCACGGTGACGATCGGGATCCCGGCGTTCGGCAGGGCATGGCCGAGGATGCTGCGGGCGAAGGGAACGCCCTTGGCCCGCGCCGTGCGCATATAGGGCTGGTGCAAAACTTCCAGCAGCGACGAGCGGGTGAAGCGGGCGACCGTCGCAGCATAGCTGGTGCCGAGCGTCACCGCGGGCAGGACCATGTGCTGCCAGGTGCCGATGCCCGAGCTCGGCAGCACTCGCCAAGTCATGGCGAAGAGGAGGATCAGGAGGATGCCGAGAAAGAAGTTCGGCATGGAATGGCCGATGATGGTGAAGGCCATGGTCGCGTGGTCGGTGCCGGTGCCGCGCTTCAGCGCCGCGAGGACGCCGGCGCCGAGCCCGAGGAAGAGCGTCAAAGCGAGCGCGGTGAGGCCGAGCTCCAGCGTCTGCGGGACGCGCTCGAGCACGACGTCGAGCGCCGGCCGGTCGTCGCGGAACGAGACGCCGAAATCGCCGCGCGCGATGCCTGCGACGTAGCGCAGATACTGCTCCGGCAGAGGCCGGTCGAGGCCGAGCATCTCGCGGTACGCGGCGACGACCGCGGCCGGTGCGTCGTCCGGCAGGAGCTGCGTCACCGGATCGCCGGACATGCGAAGGACGACGAAGACGAAGGTCACGGCCAGAATCAGCGTCAGGACGGCGCGCAGGAGCTTGGTGAGGAGAAAGCGGGCGTTCATGCCGGCATCCCGTTCTGTCCCGACGACCAGCCGAAATCTGTGATCGGGCGCCCATCGACGAGCCATTGCTCGACGCCCTGCTCGTAGCCGCCGAGGCGGGCCGACAGCGTCCGCCGGCCGACGGTCGGCGCCGCGCCGTCGCCTGCCGCGAGCGCCTCGGCGAGCGCGCGCCCGCTGGTGCCGTCGGTCGGCAGGCCGAGGATGGTCAGCAGCGTCGGCGCGATGTCCGGCAGCCAGCACGGCGTCTCGGACACGAAGCCGGCGCGGAAGGCGGGTCCGGAACCGGCCAGAACCGTGTGCAGCTCGCCGCGCGTCAGCCCGCCATGAATGCCGCCGCCGGCCTCGATGCCGCCGGTGAAGAGGCAGGATTCCGGCGCGCCTTCCGTCGGCGCCGGGAAGCCACGCAGGGTGAAGGACACCGGCGCCGAGCGGGCATGGCCCCCACCCAAAGCGGATGCGGGCAGCGCGCCGGGAACCGTCCCCTCGGGATCACCCGGCAGTGTGACGAGGATCAGCCCGCAGAAGGGCTCGCGCGCCAGGCGTTCGACGGCTGCGGTAATCGAGCCGACCGTCGGCTCCGGGAGATAGAGGCCCGCGAAGCGGCCGGGCGAGAGCCATGGCGCGTATTCCGGCAGGGCGGCGGCGAGGTCGAGCTTCGCGGAACCGGTGATGTGGCCGTGGTCCGACATGACGACGATGTTTTCGGGCCCGTCGCCCGCTTCCCACCAGTCGAGGATCCGGCCGAAGGCGTCGTCGCAGCCGCGCTGCGCCGCGATCGTCTCGGCGGCGTCGATGCCGAAGCCGTGGGAGGTGATGTCGGGGTCCGACATCCAGAAGATCGAGAGATCCGGCCGATGCTGGGGATATACCATCTCTGTGAGAACCCGCGTCGCATAGTCGATCCGGGCGGTATTGGGCGTCGCACCGGCGGGCACGGGACCGAAATGGTCGGCCGCCTTTTTCATCAGATCCGGCGTGCCGACGCCCGGATAGACCGAGAAGACCGGCTGGCCGAGCCTGGCGGCGCCATAGCTCATCATCGTGGTGGCGCCGGGGGTCGCGGTGGTGACGACGGCAAAGCGCTTGCCGGCGCGCGCCAGGCGCTGGCCGAGGCTCTCGCGGTCGATGAGGAGGCCGAGCGCGTCGGCGCGGGCGAGCGCCTTGTGATCGGCGGTGTTGAACAGGCCGTCCGGCGTCACCGCCCGGTGGATGAACTGGTTGGCGACGAGCCCGTGCAAGCCCGGTGCACAGCCGGTGACGGTGCTGGTCGAGGCGACGCGCGTCTCGCTCGGGAAGACACTGCGGGCGTTGATCATGTCGGACCCGCCGGCGATGAAGCGGGCGAGGCGCGGCATGCGCTCGGCCGTGGCGCGGTCGCGCCTGAGGCCGTCGAAGCAGACGAGAAGGGTCGAGCCGGCGGTCACGCGCTTGCCTCCGGCAGCGACGAGGACAGCGCCAGGCGCGCCGCGACGGGATCGTTGACGAGAAAGCCGGTCGCGCCGTCCGCGGTCATGCGGCGCAAGGCGTCGGCGTCGAATTCGCCGACGTCGCGCGTCGTGCCGTGATGACCGGTGGTCACCCAGACGGGGTGCCCGCGCCCGGTGACGGCGCCGAGGAGGGCGGAAGTCGCGTCGGTTTCCCACAGGCGCAGAATGTCGCCGCCAGCCGCGAAGAACGCATCCTCCTGCGCAGGCTCGGCGAGGAGGCCGAGGATTTTGGCCGTCGTCAGCGCACGGACGTGTTGGACCGTCGCCAGCGTGTGCAGCCCGAAGACCAGCCCGCGGCGCCCCGAGGCGTCCGCTGCGGCGACGAGCCGGTCGAGCAGGTCGGGCCGCTCGTCTTTCACGTCGAAGAGGATCGCCTGACCCGCCGGCAGCGTCGCGAGAAGAATGTCGAGGCTAGGCGCCACCGCCTCCCCGTCCACCGTAACAGCGGCGAGTTCGGCAGCGCTGATGTCGGCAATCGGCTCCGACCGGCCGGCAAGCCGCTGCAGGTCGGCGTCATGGCAGCAGACGAGGACGCCGTCGCTTGTCATGCGGATGTCGGCCTCGACGACGTCGGCGCCGGCCTCGACCGCCGCCCGCCAGGCGGCCGGCGAGTTCTCGCGATGGGCCGAGGAATAGCCGCGATGGGCGACGATGGCGGGCGGAGCAGACGATGGAGCGGGCATGTCAGGCTTTCAGGAGGGAGGCGAGAGCGCGGGCGTCCCGCTGCCGGCGGGCGGCCGGCGAGGCCGCCGGCAGAGCGGCAATGAGCGCGCGCGTATAGGGATGCTGCGGCCGGGCAAAGACCTCGGCGGCCAGTCCGGTCTCCACGATCTGCCCCTGCCGCATCACCGCGATGCGATGGCTGACATGGCGGACGACGCCGAGATCGTGGGAGATGAAGAGAAAGGCGACGCCGAACTCGGCCTGCAGATCCTGCAGGAGGTTCAGGATCTGTGCCTGAACCGAGACGTCGAGCGCGCTCACCGCCTCGTCGCAGACGATCACGTCCGGCGAGAGCGACAGGGCCCGCGCGATCACGGCGCGCTGCAGCTGGCCGCCGGAGAGCTGGTGCGGAAACCGCCCGCCGAGTCCAGCGAGGCCGACGCGGGCCAGCATGGCCTCGACCGTCCCGCCGCCGGCGTCGATGCCGTGCGCGTCCATCGGCTCGCGGACCTGCGCGGCGATCGACAGCCGCGGGTCCAGCGCCTGCGAGGGGTTCTGGAAGACGACCTGGACAGACCGGCGCTGTCGCCGCCACGCGGCCGAACCGATCGCGGCATAGGGCTCGCCGCGAAAACGCACGCTTCCGGCGCTCGGCGCCTCGATGCCGGCGGCAATGCGGCCGAGCGTCGACTTCCCGCTGCCGCTCTCGCCGACGATGCCGAGGGTCTCGCCGGGCCCGAGCACGATGTCGACGCCGTCGACGGCGCGCACCGGCTCGGCCTTTCGCCGCCATGATCTCTTACCGCCATAGTGGAGGCTGACGCCGCGCAGCTCGAGCCCAACATCGGGGGCTGCGCCGATCATCGCTTCGGTCATCGCGCCGGTCCGGGATAGTGGCAGGCGACGGTCTGCGCGGCCGAAAAGTCGCGCGGCGCCGGCAGGGCCTCGCAGAGGGCCGTCGCCTTGGGGCAGCGGGTGCGGTAGGCGCAGCCGCTCGGCCGGGCCGCCGGCCGCGGCACCGTGCCGGCTATCGCCGCCAGCCGCTCCGGCGCCGCCGACAGCGCGTGCAGACGGCAGTCCATCAGACCGCGCGTGTAGGGATGGGCGGGATGGTCGAAAATGTCGTCGACGGGACCCATCTCGACGATCCGGCCGGAATACATCACCGCCACGCGGTCGGCGATCTCGGCGACGACGCTGAGGTCGTGGGTGACGAAGATCATCGCCGTCCCGGTCTCCTGCTGCAGGGTCTTCATCAGCTTCAGGATCTGCGCCTGCGTCGTGACGTCGAGCGCCGTCGTCGCCTCGTCGGCAACGATCAGCCGCGGCTTGCAGGCGAGCGCCATGGCGATCATCACGCGCTGGCACATGCCGCCGGAGAGCTGGTGCGGATAGGCTTTCGCCCTCTCCGCCGGATTCTTGATGCCGACGCGATCGAGGAGCTCGATCGCTCGTGGCATGGCCGCGCGCATGCCGATCCCCTCGTGCACGACCAGCGCCTCGGCAACCTGGCGGCCGACGCGCTGGACCGGATTGAGCGAGCCGACGGGATCCTGAAAGATCATCGCCATGTCGCGGCCGCGGATCTGTCTGAGCTGCTTCTCGCCGAGCCCCGTCAGCTCGCGGCCGCCCAGGACCACGCTGCCGGCCTGCTGGCGAACGGGATCGGCCAGCAGCCCCATCGCGGCGAGGCAGGTGAGGCTCTTGCCGCAGCCGCTTTCCCCGACGAGGCAGAGCGTCTCGCCGGGCGCGACCTGCAGCGAGACGTCGATGACGAGGTCGACGTCGCCGGTGCCGACGCTGAGATGATCGATCGCAAGGACCGGCGGCGCAGCCGGTGCGTCATCGGCGCCGGCCCACGAGCGCGTCGCGCCGACGAATCCGGCGCGACGGCTTTCAAGAACGGCAGACGTCACGAGCCGTGCGCCTCGTCCTTCAGGTTATACGGCCTGAGGTCCATGTAGTAGAAGGTATAAGGCTGCCATTTCAGCGACTTGCGCGCGCCGTAGGTCTCCAGCGGCTGGTAGAGGATGGTGCCCGGCGCGTCGTCCTCGAAGAGGTCCATCAGCTTCACGGCGAGGGCATAGCGCTTGTCGTGGTCGAGCGTCGTCTGCAGCGCCTGGCCGACCGCGTTGAACTCCGGCGGCGCCCAGGTCTCCCAGGTCTTCTGGGCCGAGCCGAAGGGGCCCCAGGTGTTCCACAGGCCGCCGACCGGATCGGGATAGCGGGTCGAGTTGGACCAGTTGCGCACCATCAGATCGTCGTTCGGCATGGTGTCGAGCTTTTCGCGGACATCGAGCGTGGCGTTGATGCCGACGGCCTTCCACATTTCCAGGATCGCCTGGGCAGCCGGCAGGGCGTTCAGATAGTAGTTCGGCTCGGTCGAGTAGGTGATGGCCTCGCCCTTGTAGCCGGCCTCTTCCAGGAGCTTCTTCGCCTTCTCCGGATCGTAGCCGAGGGCTGGCCGGTCGGCCTGGTACATGTCGCCATATTCGGGATACTGGTGGCCGTTCGGCACCAGCGCCTTGCCGCCCCAGAGGGCGTCGACGAGAAGCTTGCGGTCGATGGCCAGGTTCATCGCCTGGCGCACGCGCTTGTCCTTCAGGACGGCATTGTCGGTGTTGTAGACCAGGACATGGGCGTTCGCGAGGACGACGCTGCGGGTCTCGATGTCGTCATAGCCGTCGATCTGGGGAATCTGGTCCGGCGCGACATTGGCGATGATGTCGAACTCGCCGCTGACGAGGCCGGCGATGCGGGCGGCGGGCTCCGGCACCTTCTGGAAGGTCACGGTCTCCGCCGTCGGCTTGCCGCCCCAGTAGGCGTCGAAAGCCTTCAGGCGGACATGCTGGTCGGCCTTGTAGTCGTCGAGCATGAACGGGCCGGTGCCGACGGGGAACTGGGCAAAGCCCTTGCCCTTGGCCTTTTCCAGCCAGTCCGCCTTGTTGACGACCCAGGCCGCCCAGGAGGCGAGCCGCTGCTCGAGCAGTGGATCGGGGGCCTTGGTGATGAAGCGCACGGTGTGGTCGTCGACCTTCTCGACCCGGTCGAGCACGCCGAAATAGGCGCGACCCTGCGGCAGCGGCGAGTCCTTGCCGATGAGGCGCTCGGGCGAGAAGGTGAAGACGACGTCGTCGGCCGTGAAGGCGGCGCCGTTGTGGAACGTCACGCCCTGGCGAAGCGTCACTTCCAGCGTCTTGTCGTCGGTCCGCTTCCAGCTGGTGGCGAGCGCGGGAACGAGCGTCGAGCCGCCGCCGCCCTCGGCCGAGAGGAAGTCGCGGCGGATCAGCGTGTCGAAGACGGAATAGGTGATGCGCGTGCCGACATTGGAGAGCTCCTTGGCCGGCTCCAGCGTCGGCGGGTTGTCGGCGACGGCGACGACGATGTCGGGCCGGCTTTCGGCCTGAGCCGCGGCGGGGGCAGCACTGCCGAAGGTCAGGAGCCCCGCCGTCAGGGCTGCGGTCAGGGCTGTCGTCAGGGCGCGCAGGATCATCGAATCCCTCCATAGAGCTTTGGTAAGGGACGCTTATCGAGGCTTTGCAAAGCTGGGGTGACAGCGCTGCGACGGAATTATGAATGTCGGGGAAGGGTTCCGGGCGGCGCGACGCCCTTTCCGCAGCGGCATCCTGGCCGGGGGAGAGGCGAAGGCTGCCGCACTCCAACGCGCCACTCGGCGTGCGCCCTGAGCGCGAGGCTCAAGCCGGAATGCGCCTCGTCCCGGCGCCTCGGACCGATGGCCGCCTCGGCTCTTTTTAGACCGGTTCAGACGTGCCGGCTTGCGTCATGCCGCAGAAGGGGCAAGGGCGCGGACGGCGCTGCCGCGTCCGCGCGGGACATGAAGACAATGGGACGCTCCTCCCTGATTTGCGTCCAGTCCGCCGACCGGCCGTCGAGCGCTGCCGCCGACAATCGGCGCGCGAGATCGTCCGTGCGGATGGATCGGCCCGATCGCGGCGCCGGTTCAGTAAAGCGTGGCCTTGTAGCGTTCGGCGAGATGACGATCGAGCTCTTCGGCGGTCTCCTCGGCAGCGATCTGGTCTTTCAAGATGGTCCCGAACGAGGGAAAGCTGCCGCGTTCGATGAAGGTCGACGGATCCCACAGGCCCGAGCGCAAAAAGGCTTTCGCGCAGTGGAGGTAGACCTCCTCCGTGCGGACGATCATGACGCTGATCGGCAGCTTTCGCTGGTGCTCGAACCGCGCCAGCAGGGCCGGATCGGTGCTGATCTCGGCCGTGCCGTTGATCCGCAGGGTCTCGTTCATGCCGGGGATGAGAAAGATCAGTCCGACCGTGGGATTGCCGAGGATGTTCTCGAAGGTATCGAGCCGGTTGTTTCCCGGCCGGTCGGGGATGGCGATGGTGCGATCGTCGAGGGCGTGCACGAAGCCGGGCTGATCTCCCTTCGGACTGACATCGGCGCGGCCGCCCGGGGCGCAGGAGCCGATCAGCACGAAGGGGCTGCGCTGCAGGAAGGCGCGGGCGTGCTTGTCGAGCCCGACCATCTCCTTCAGCACCGCCCGCTCGAGCGGCGCCTTGTAGACCGTCCGCAATTCCTCGACCGTCTTGATCGTGCTCATGTCTTCGCTTCCTCGCCAGGCAGTCCCGGCCGGCCGGGTCCTGCCCCGCCTCCCGCTGCCATTGCTGCCAGTCCTGGCCCACGCCTGTCGCAGGCGGCCCCGCCGGAGATCCCCGCCGGCGCGCGCCTTGGGGGCACGAGCCTGGGGCGCGAAGGGCCGTCGCCCCTCATGCCAGTTTCTCGGTCCCGCACCACTCGGCGATGAACAGCGCCATGGCCCCGGTGATCCGCTGCACCGAGGACAGGCTGACGCATTCGTCGAAGCCGTGGATGTTTCGGGAGATCGGGCCGTAGCACAGCGCCGGCATGCGGTCGTAGAGCGCATAGACGCGGGTATCGAGATAGCCCGGCGTGGTGAAAGTCTTCAGCGGCGCGCCGACGGCCTCTTCGTGCGCCCGTCCCAGAACCTCCTCCGCCGCCGAGCCTGGAGAGAGCACGTAGCCCTCGGCCCGGAAGCCGTTGAAGGTCACGCGCGGCGGGTTGTTCGAGAGGTAGGGATCGTGCCGGGCGAAAGCGGCGATGTGGTCGCTGATCTCCGCAGCCGCGACGGCGGCATCGGTGCCGGGATAGATGGCGATGCGGCAATCGATCCGGCACCAGCAGGGAACCGACGAGGCCCAGTCGCCGCCCTCGATCTTGCCGATGTTCAGATTGATGGGATGCGGGGTCTCGTCGAAATAGGGGTGATCGTCCTTGGCCGCGTTCCACGCGGCTTCGAGCTGCCGCAGCGCCTCGATGATGCGGTAGGTCGCGTCGATCGCGTTCGTGCCCGTCGCCATCTCGCGGACATGCGCGGGAAGCCCGGTGACCTCGACCTGAAACCAGAGGACGCCGGTGTTGGCGCGCACGAGCATTTCGTCCTCGGGTTCCGGAATGAGGACGGCGTCGGCGGCATAGCCCCTGAGATGCGTCATCAGCGCCCCGTTGCCGGTCGACTCTTCCTCGACGACCGACTGGATGTAGACCGTCGCCGCCGGCTGCAGACCCAGCCGCCGGAGCGCGTCCAGCGCATAGAGATTGGCCGCCGCCCCCGCCTTCATGTCCGCCGCGCCGCGCCCGAAAAGCCAGTCGCCGGCAATCCTCGGCTCGAACGCGCCGGCCTGCCACATGGCGGCGGGCCCCGCCGGCACCACGTCGAGATGCGACTGCAGGATGAGCGAACGGCCGGTCTCTTCGCGCGGATGATGGATCCCGACGACGATCGGCGCGTCGGAATGCTCGGGCGTGACCGGCGCGCCGCCGGGATGAGCGGCCAGCGCCGCCCCGTCCATCGCGAAACGATCGACACGATAGCCGCGGGACTTCATGGCGCGGAAGACAAAATCCTGGACGGCGTGTTCGGCGCCCCGGGTGGACGGAAACGCCACGAGCTGGCGGGTGAAAGCCACTTGCTCCTCGAAGCCGGTCGCGACCGAAGCCAGGATGTCCTGGCGCAGAACAGGGTCGAGGGGCATGGCCAATTCTTCCAGAAAACGAGCAATCAATCGGGCCTTATACTTTGGATAGGGTGGCCAGCCGCTCGGCGTCAACCCGCGGGAAGCGCTCGTGGCATACAAAATATACATGGGTAGGTAGGTGGTCAGATTGTGGGCAAATTTCATTCGCCGACGTATTGCCATATCAGAAATGCGCAGCTAGCCTGCCTTTGCAGAAAAGGTTGGTGAATGCTGGCAGATCTTCTGAGCATCGAGAAAGTAACGGTCGCGTTCGGTGGCATTGTCGCTTTGAAGGACGTGCATCTATCTGTCCGGGACGGGAAGACCACAGCGATTCTGGGCCCCAATGGGGCGGGAAAGACCACACTCTTCAACGTCATCGCAGGAGCGGTCAGCCCCACGTCCGGGACGGTGGTTTTTCAGGGCGAGGACGTCACCGCACAATCCCCCAGCAAGCGATGCCATTTCGGGATCGCCCGCACCTTCCAGATCACCCAGCCCTTCGGCGGGTTGACGGTCCTCGAGAACGTGATGGTCGCGCTGACCGCCAAAGCGACGCCGATGAAGCAGGCGCGGGCGGAGGCGGCGAGCTATGTCGATTTCGTCGGCCTGTCGGCCAAGGCTGACGATCCGGCGCGGGTGCTGAGCACCGGTCAGCGCAAGCGCCTGGAACTGGCGAGGGCGCTCGCGACCAAGCCGCGCCTTCTCTTGCTCGACGAGGTCACCGGCGGCGTCGACCGGCCGAGCATCCCGGAAATTCTCAACCTGATCCGGCGGATGCGCGAAGAGCGCGGCATCACCATCGTCGTGGTCGAGCACAATATGGAAGTGCTCTTCGGTCTCGCCGACGACGCGATCTTCCTCAACCGCGGCGAGGTCGTCGTCACCGGGACCATGGCCGCGGTGGCCGAGCACGACAGCGTCCGGCGCATTTACCTGGGCGATGGCGATGCTTGAGCTGGAGAACATCGACGTCCACTACGGCGCCACCCAGGTTCTCTGGGGCGTGTCGATCTCGGTCGGCGCGGGCGAGATGGTCGCGGTGATGGGGCCGAACGGCTCGGGCAAGAGCACCATCCTGAAGGCGGCGATGGGGCTGAAGAAGGCCTCGGCCGGCCGGGTCATGCTCGACGGCGAGGATCTGCGCGGCAAGTCGGCGACCGTCCGCCCGCAACGGCGAATGAGCATCGTGCTCGAGCGCCGACGCCTGTTTCCCCGCATGAGCGTGCGCGAGAACATCATGCTCGGCGCCTATACGCGCACCGGCGCCGAGGCGCGCCGCTCCTTCGACTGGGTGCTGGACATCCTTCCCGAGATCAAGGGGCACCTCAACGCCACGGCCGGCAAGCTCAGCGGCGGCCAGCAGCAGATGGTGGCGATCGCCCGCGGCCTCATGGCCGATCCCCGCATTCTCCTGATGGACGAGCCCTTTCTCGGCCTGTCGCCGGCCATGGTGAAAAACGTCTACGCCATCATGCAGATGATCAATGCGCGCGGCGTCGCCATCCTCTTCAACGAGCAGAACGCCAAGATGTCCTTCGCCATGAGCCATCGCGGCTATCTCTTGGAGGGCGGGCGGGTCGCCCTCAGCGGCTCGGGCGAACAGATGCTGGAGCATCCCGAAGTGAAACGCGTCTATCTCGGCCTGCGCGAGGAGGCGTCGTGAGCACCGCGAACTTCCTCGAACTCCTCATCAACGGCCTGATCACCGGGTCGATCTATGCGCTCGTCGGCTCCGGCATCGCGCTGGTCTACGGCACGACCCGCGTCCTCAACTTCGCCCATGGCGAACTCCTGATGCTGGCGGGCTATCTCATCCTGCTCTTCGCCGTGACGCTCGGCTGGCCGCTCCTCGTCGCCTCGGTGATCACGCTGGCCATAATCGTCGTCCTCGGCGCCGGGATCCAGCGCCTGACCATCGCGCCGCTGCTGCGCCGCAACGACTGGGCGTTCCAGGTGGTCGCGGCGACGATCGGTCTGTCGATCTTCCTGCAGAGCGGCGCCCAGCTGATCTGGGGCGAGCAGTTCCAGGCCGTGCCCTACTTCTTCCCGGGCATCGTCGTCATCGGCGACCTGCGCATGCCCTGGCAGCGGATCGCCATCTGCCTCATCGCGGTGGCGGTGATGGCGGCCTGCGCGATCGTCCTCTACCGCACCAAGCTCGGCCGCATCATCCGCGCCACCGCCCAGGATGCGGAAGCGGCGCTCGCGGTCGGCATCCCGGCCGGCCTCGTCCACACCGCGGTGTTCTCGATCTCGGCCGCTTTGGCCGGCGTCGCGGCCATCCTTCTGTCGCCGCTGATCTCGGTGAACCCGTGGATGGGGACCTCCTACCTCCTGAAGGGGTTCGCCGTCGTCATCCTCGGCGGTCTCGGCTCCTTCGGCGGGGCGGTGGCGGCGGGCTTCCTGCTCGGGCTGATCGAATCCTTCTCCGTCGCCTTCGCCCCCAGCGAGTGGCGGGACGTGATCGCCTTCACATTCCTCATCGCCGTCATCTGGGTCCGCCCGAACGGCCTTTTCAGCGGCCGCGAGGCCTGAGGAAGATCATGCTCGAAGTCTTCGGCAAGCGACCTTTTCTCCTCCTCCTCTTCTATGCGGCGCTGCTGGTGGCCGTGCCTTTCCTGCCGCTCAACGACTACGTCCTGCACATTCTGACGCTGTTCCTGATCTTCGCGGTCTTCGCCACCGGCTGGAACCTTACGCTCGGCATTCTCGGGCTGAAGACCCTCGGCCACCACGCCTTCTTCGCCATGGGCGCCTATGTCTCCGCGCTGGTGGCCTTCTACGGCGGTGTCAGCCCGTGGATCACGATCTGGATCGGTGCCCTGGCCGCCGCCCTTTCCGGCATTCTCATCGGCCTGCCGATCCTGCGCATCCGTTCCATGCCGCACGTGGCGATCGTCACGCTTGCCTTCGCCGAAATCGTCCGGCTGGTGTTTTCCAACCTCAAGGAGATCACCCGCGGGGAACTCGGTTTCTGGGGCATACCGCCCTTCGACCCAATCCAACTCGGCGACGTCACCCTGCGCTTCGGCATCGGCAATGCGATCGGGTCCTACGCGCTGGCGGCCGCCTTCTTTCTGGCGGTGCATCTGGCGCTGCTGATCTTCATGACCTCGCGCCCCGGTCTCACCTTCCTGGCCATCAAGGATTCCGAAACGGCTGCCGAAAGCCTCGGCATCCACCTGGTGACGTGGAAGCTCCTGGCCTTCGCCGTCAGCGCCGCCGTGGTCGGGCTGAGCGGTGCGATCTACGCCCACTATGTCCTGATCCTGACCCCGACGTCGGTGGCCGGGCCGGAAATGCTGATCACGCTGCTGGCGATGATCATCGTCGGCGGCGTCGGGCGCTTCTTCGGACCGATCTACGGCGCGCTTCTCCTGACGGTGATGTCGGAAGCGCTGCGCGAGGTCGGCGATTACCGCATGCTGCTCTACGGCGCGTTGATCGTCGTCTTCGTCTTCATCGCGCCGCAGGGCATCGCCGGGCTGGCCTGGCGCCGTCGGCGCAGCCGCAAGGTGGCCGCCACCGACCCCGCCACATGAACCCGCCGATGTCGGATCGGCGGTTCGAGGATCGTGCAACCTGAACGGAGACGACAGACGATGACGCGCTTGAAGATTTCCCGCCTGCTCTCGGCAGGTCTCCTGTCGGCGGCCCTCGTCGCGATAGTGGCCCCGGGCGCCCTCGCCCAAGAGGTGACCATCGGCGCGATCGGGCCGCTGACCGGGCCCGCCGCCAATACCGGCAAGGCCCACAAGGAAGCGCTCGAACTCGCCGTCAAGGAATGGAACGAGGGCAAGGGCGACTACGTCTCGAAGAACCCGCCGAAGATCAAGCTGGTGATGGAGGATTCCAACTCCAAGCCCGAGGTTGGCATCAGCGCGGCGCAGCGCCTCATCACGCGCGACCAGGTCAAGATGATCGTCGGCGACACGCTGCACAGCCATGTGACGCTGGCGCTGATGGAAATGGCACCGCAGTACAACATCCCGATCCTCAGCGCCGAGCCGGTCGCCTCGGCGATCGCCGACAAGGTCATGTCGGACCCGGACAAGTTCAAGCTTTTCTGGAAGGGCGGCTACAACAGCGACGGCTACGGCATCGCGGTGCATGACTTCTACGCCTGGGCCTTCGCAAACGGCACGCTGGTCCCCGGCGACAAGAAGATCGCCTTCGTCGTCGAGGACACCGACTACGGCATCGCCAATGCCAAGAAGATCGGCGAATTGTTCGAGAAGGACGGCTGGACCGTCGTCGCCACGGAAACCGTGCCGACGGTGACGACCGACTTCTACCCGCAGCTGTCCAAGGTCCGCGACGCCGATCCGGACGTGCTGGTTTCCGTGTTCACCGTCGTCAACTCGGGCGTCGCCTTCGTGCGCCAGTTGCAGGAGCAGGCGCTCGAGACCTCGCATCTGGCGATCTACTATCCGACCAAGCCGGAATTCATGGCGCAGGCGGCCGACATCGCCGAGGGCATGTACTGGGCGGCGCTTCAGTATGCGCCCGAGCTGGACCCGGAGCAGAAGGCCTTCTCCGATCGCATCGAGGCCGAGTACGGCACCCCCGCCAATTACAGCCACGCCCATGCCTTCTGCACCATGGAGATCGCGCTCCGCGCCATCGACACCGCGGGCACGGAGCCGGAGGCGCTCGCCAAGGAGATCGGCGCCACCGACTACGACTGCCTGCTCGGCCGCATCCAGTTCGGCGAGGACCACGCGATCAAGGCCGGCGCCGACTTCGTGCCGGTTCCGGTGGCGCAGATCCAGGAAGGCAAGAACCAGCTGATCTGGCCGGAGAACGTCGCCTCGGCGAAGCCGAAATAAGGCTGGCGGGACGTTGCGGCCGGTGGCCGCGACGTCCCGGATCACGCCGTCGGAGCCGATCCGGCCGAGTGGGCCGGCGTTCCTGGCGGGCAGCCGACGCAGGCCGCGCACCCCTGGTCGGTCAGCGGGGTGATGTGTCCGCGCTTCCCTGCCCGAGCCGCACCTTCAGCTCCGCCATCTCCACCCGCAGCGCCCTCATCTCCTCGAGGATCTGGACGTTCTCGTCGTGCGCCTTTTCGCGGCCCGCCTCGTCCTCCGCCTGGTGCTCCTCCTGCATCGCCGAGACGATGACGCCGATGAAGAGGTTCAGCACGGCGTAGGTGGTCGACAGGATGAAGGGCACGAAGAACAGCCAGGCGAGCGGATAGGCTTCCATCACCGGCCGCACGATGCCCATCGACCAGCTCTCCAGCGTCATCACCTGGAACAGCGTGTAGACCGAGGCGCCGACGCTGCCGAACCAATCGGGAAACGAGGCCCCGTACAGCTTGGTCGCCATCACGGCGAAAACGTAGAAGACCAGCAGCAGGAGGACGATGATCGAACCCATGCCGGGCAGCGCGGCGATCAGCCCGCCGATGACCCGCCGCAGCGACGGGATCATCGAGATCAGCCGCAGCACGCGCAAGATCCGCAGGGCGCGTAGGACCGTCAGCGGACCCGTCGCCGGCAGCAGCGAGATCGCGACCACCGTGAAGTCGAACAGGCTCCAGGGATCGCGAAAGAACCGCCAGCCGAAGGCGTAGATCCGCAGCGTGATCTCCACCACGAAGATCGCCAGGGTCAGGCGGTCGAGGAAGGTCAGCAACGGCCCGATGACGCTCATGACGCGCGGGTCGGTTTCGAGCCCCAGCGTGACGGCGTTGATGAGGATGACGGCGACGATGAAGAATTCCCACCTGCGCGAACTGAGCAGGGTCTGAAGTTGGGCGCGCATGATGTTCGATCTCTGGAGATGTTCGGGGAGCAAAGGCTGCTATAGCAGAAGGCGTCAAGGTGGTCGCCAAGGGGATCCCGCACTCTCCTTCTTCATCGACGTCCAGCCGCCGGGATCAAACGGACCCCTATCGCGCGACGGCTCCGAACGTTCGGAACGGGTCGTGAGTGAATGTCTGCTTCTCGGTCCCGTCATAGTGCGCACGACACCCACTACAGATGAGGTTGGCGAGGGACGGATAACGAGAACGAATCGCTCGGCTGTATTTTCCTCAGCCGCTGTGCCGCGGTTTTGGCTATCAAGCGCGGCGAAAGGCCGACCCAAACCAGCAATGCCGATCAAAGCGTGTCAATGTCGACCTGATTAATTGCTATTGCGAAGCGATCTGGCGGAGAAGGGGCGCACTCCGCCAATTAAGTTAAACCCTATAGTCCGGCGCTTCGAGACTGGACGCGCTCAAATTACGATGCACCTCAGCGTGTCTTGCTCAGTGCTCGTTTCAGGTCACTTCGGTCAGATAGTCCATCTGAGACAGCACGCGTCTGACGGTGGTGATGAAAGCCCGCACCGATGGGCTGTCGTTGCGGCTGTCGAACTTGGCGTAGATCGGCGCATCGGCGACGGGCGGAGAGGTCTTGAGAAGACGCACCCTGCCATTGCCGACATCCTCCTCGGCCATCTTGCTGGGATAGATGCCGATGGCGACGCCGGCCCGCACGATGTGTGCCAACATCGCGACGCTGTTGCAGGTGTCGATGCGCAGCGGCACCACGCCCGCGCTGGCAAACCATTCTCGCACCTGTCGATGGTTGATGCTGCCGACTGGGTTGGAAATGATGGGAAGGCCCGTGAGATCGTGCGGTCTGACCTCGGCCGGTAGATTGAACCGCGGTGCGGCGATCCAGGACGTCTTCTGCGCCCCCAGGGGGATCAGCGTGAAGCCCTCGCTTTCCGTCGGATTGACCAGGAAAGCGAGATCCAGGCGATGGGCATTGAGCTCGGGTTCGATCGCCAGAGTGGTGGCGACCATCAACTCCGGATTGAGCTCCGGATAGAGCTCATGCAGCAATTCGAGCGTCTGCGACAGGCAGACGATGGCAAATCCCTCCGCACATCCGACCTTGATGCTGCCGCGCACCCGCTGCGGACCCGCGTGCCTCGACAGTCTTTCCATGCCCTCCAGGATGCGGCGCGCTTCGGGAAGAAACTCGTACCCGTCCGGCGTCGGGCGTATCCCGCGGCCAAATCGCTCGAACAGCGCAAGACCGACCTCCGCCTCCAGCGCCTTCAGGCGCAAAGAGATCGTCGGCTGCGAAACATTCAGGCGGCGGGCGGCGGCGTCGACCGAGCCGATCGTCGCCGTCCAAACAAAAGCCTGGAGCTGCGCGATGGTGATCTTATTCATTAGAAAAACCAATGTGAACGGCATCAAGAATTCAATTAGTACTGTCCCTCTTAATGAGATAGCGACGTCTGGCCAAGGCGGAATGGGAGAGAATGAATGCCGGATCGCATGCATCAGGTTGCCAGGGTGGAAGGGTTCGAGCTGAACTGCCCGCTGCCTGATTTTGCCGGCAATGCCCTGCGCGTCTTCAACAAGCGGTCCGCACTGATCGTCAAGGTCGTGACCAGAGGGGGCGCTGTGGGCTGGGGCGAGACCTGGGCCTTTCCGGCGACCGCCAGCACCTTCATCCGCTCCGTGCTGGCCCCCGCCATTCTCGGTGACGACGTCACCAATCCCCGGGCAGCCCAGGCGAAACTGCTGCAACTCGTCGTTCCCGATCGCCGAGGCCAGGCCCATATGGCCGTCAGCGCTCTGGATCTCGCCTTCTGGGACGCCTACGGGCGGGTCGCGGAAAGGCCGATCCATGCCCTTCTGGGCGGGCGGCTGCGGGACAAGGTGATGGCCTATGCCAGCGGACCGCTGCTGAAAGTCGGCGCCGACCGCTATGCCGGCTTCGCCGACGAGATCGAACGCTACGCCGCGGCGGGATTTCGGGGCGTGAAGATCCGGATCGGGATTGAGGCGCGAGCAGATGCCAAAGCCATCCGGCAGGCCCGCGCCATCCTGGGGGAGGAGGCGCTGTTGATGGCCGACCTCAACGAGAGTTCGACGGTCCGTGATTCCGTGTCTCTCATGAACGCCGTCGCTGACGCGCGGCTGGCCTGGATCGAGGAGCCCATTCCCCACGACGACCTGCCTGGGTACAAGCGGCTCGCAGAGATGTTGCCGCTTCCGCTCGCCGGCGGGGAATCGTTCTGCGGCCTGGAGGCCTTCCGCGACATCCTGTGCGCGGGCGCGCTCGACATCGTCCAACCGGATCTGGCGCTGTGCGGCGGCCTGACGGAGGGAATGCGCATCGCTGCGCTGGCCGATGCCTTCGGTGTTCCCGTCGCCCCGCATGTCTGGGGCACCGGCATCAACGTTCTGGCTTCCTTGCAGTTCGCCGCCGTGCTGCGGCCGCGGCGGAGCTCGATCCCGTTCCCGCTGCTGGAGTGCGACATGGGATTCAACCCTTTGCGCACGGCGATCTTCGATCCGCAGCCGGATGCGGATGGTTTTCTGGCAGTGCCGGACGGGCCGGGACTGGGCATTGACATCTCTGCCGAGAGCTTTGCCGAACACGTCACCCATCATTGGGTGCTGGAATGATAGCCCGACAAAAAACGTTCAAAGAGGGAGGACTCACATGAACAGACGCACTCTGATCGCCGCCGTGACGCTGCTGGCGGGATGGACCGGAACTGCCATGGCGGAGCCGGAAATGACGCTGAATCTCGGTCTCGTCGGAGGTCAACAGGCGCCCGAATCGATCGCGATGGGGCAGTTCGCCGACGACGTGTTGTCCGGAACGGGTGGACGCATCGCCATCCGCATTCAGGGCGGCGGCGCGCTGGGAGGCGACCGCGAAGTGGTCGAGAGCGTGCAGGTCGGCACGGTGGAAATGACCGTCGTCAGCACCTCGATCGCGGCGAATTTTGCGCCGGAGCTCAAGGTCTTCGACATTCCGTTTCTGTTTCGTGACTTCGACCACGCCGACGCCGTGCTGAATGGTCCGATCGGGAACGAGATCCTGAGCGGACTGACGAACAACGGCCTCGGCGGCCTCGCTTTTGGAGGCATGGGATTTCGGGAGCTCACCAACAATGTTCGCCCCGTCAAGACGCCTGAAGACGTCGAGCGCCTGAAAATCCGGACCCAGCAGAACGAGATGCACATCGCCGTCTGGACGGCGCTGGGGGTCCTGCCGACGCCGATGGCCATCCCTGAGGTGTATACAGCGCTGCAGCAGGGTGTCGTGGACGGCCAGGAAAATCCCGTGGGCGCCATCATCAACAACCGGTTTGGCGAGGTGCAGAAATATATCAGCCTCACCGACCATGCTTTCACGCCACTGGTGCTGCTGATCTCCCCGTCGATTTATGACGGCCTGTCGGACGCCGACAAGGCCGTCTTCACCGACGCGGCCCATAAGGCCATGGCGCGCAACCGCAGGGAAGTCGAGACACTCGCCAAGTCCGGCCTGGAGACGCTGAAGGGCCAGGGCATGACCGTCGTCGCCGACGTCGACAAGGCGGCATTCCGGGCGAAACTCGATCCCCTGTTCGAAACCTTTGCGGCCGAGTTTGGCGCCGAGAAGCTGAAGGCGATCCAGGACACCCAATGAACGGATCGGCTTCTCTCTTGCGCTCGGCCTTTCTGTCGGTCGAGCGGCGCATCACCCAGGCGGCCGTTTTCTTCGGCTGTCTGGGTCTCGTCCTGGCGGCCCTGGCTGGCCTGTACCAGGTCGTCGCTCGGTTCATACTCTTCCAGTCGGCGTCCTGGTCGGAGCCCTTCGTCCAGTTGACGCTGATCTGGATGACCTATCTGGCGCTGGCCGGCGCCATGCGGACCGGCACGCTGATTTCCGTCGATCTGCTGCGGACGCTGAGCCATGGCCGGGCGAAGGCGGTTCTCGACGGCTTCACGACGCTGGCTGTCTTCGCACTGCTCGCCGTTCTCCTATGGTTCGGCAGCGTCCTCGTCTGGCGGGTGCGATTCCAGTCGATCGCGGGGCTCAACATTTCCGCTTCCTGGGCCTATGCCGCCGTTCCGACCGGCGCGCTCCTCTCCATCTTTGCCCTGTTCGCCCACGCCCTCAATCCTCCCGCAGCGACCGACATCGATATCGCCAGCGACAGCGCCGGCTAGGAATCCCCCCATGCTGCCAATGATGATTTCCACCATGGTCGTGCTCATGGTGCTGGCGGTCCCGGTCGCGGTGGCCATCGGTCTGGCCGGCGTCGTCGGCACCGTCGGATTCTCCAACCTGCCGCTGATCGTGGTGCCGCAGCAGGCCTATATCGCCCTGGACAAATTCCCGCTGGCGGCGATTCCGTTCTTTATCCTCGCCGGCAACATCATGGCGGCAGGCGGCATATCCTCACGCCTGGTCGATTTGGTGGAGAGCGTTCTCGGCCGGGTGCGCGGCGGCCTGCCGATCTCCTGCATCGTCGTCTGCATGATCTTCGCCGCGGTTTCGGGATCCAGCGTCGCCACGACCTTCGCCATCGGTGCCATTCTGATTCCCGCCATGGTCAGGCAGAATTACCCGGTCGGCTTTGCCGCGTCCCTCCAGGCGACCTCTGCCGAACTCGGCGTGATCATTCCACCGTCGATCCCGATGATCCTCTACGGCGTCTCGGCCGGCGCGCCGGTCGGCGATCTGTTCATCGCGGGCCTCGGCCCGGGCCTGCTGATCGCGGTCGCGCTGGCGATCTACGTGCTGATCTGGACGCGATTTACCAAGGCGCCCATCTCGGAAAGCCTTACGCGCAAGCCGTTTCTGCCCAGCCTGCGCCGCTCGCTGTTTGCGCTGCTGATGCCCGTCATCATCCTGGGTGGCATCTATGGCGGCATTTTCACACCGACCGAAGCCTCGGTGATCGCAGTCTTCTATGCGCTGACGGTCAGCCTGCTGGTCTATCGCGAGATGACGCTCGCGGACCTCGTCGCGGTCATCCGCCGTTCGACCATCTCGTCGGCAATCATCATGTTCATCATCTCGATGGCCGGCCTGTTTTCCTTTGTGCTGACCCGGGCGGGCGTGCCCGCCGCGATCGGCGAATGGATCGCCATCACCTTCGATAGCGGCTTCACCTTCCTGCTCGCGGTCAATCTCTTTCTGTTTCTGATCGGCATGTTCGTCGAGACTTCCGCGTCGATCGTCGTCATCGCTCCCATCCTGGCACCGGTGGCCATGCGATTTGGCATCGACCCCGTGCATTTCGGCATGGTCATGATCACCAATCTGGCGATGGGCATGATCACGCCCCCGTTCGGCGTGAACCTGTTCGCCGCCTGCGCGGTGGCGAAGATCTCCTTGCACAGAATGATCCCGCACCTTTTACCCCTGGTCGGCGTCATCCTGCTTTGCCTGGCGCTGATCACCTACGTGCCGCAGATCAGTCTGGTGTCCCTCTACCTGTTGGGAGCACGTTGAGCCGCGCCTCTGCGGCAGACCAGATCCGCCGTTTCGGGACGGGAGTCAAAGCGACCCGGCCGTCGAACCATGACAGACCATTGTCGGCGACAAGCCGTGCGACGGCGCCGCGGGCTTCAACCTACGCGGCGGCGATGTGGGGAAGAAGCGACACGGGGTCGAGCGCGAGGAGTTCGGCCGGGAACTCGGGCTCTTTAACGAGGGGGGCAACGTCATCGGAGTGGGCCTCATCACGGCGCCATCAAGCCGGCGCCGTTCCTCGGAAAATCGCGGTTCTGCGCCTGTCTGACGGAGCCTTTTGCAAAGCCAGGCGTCACCCCAGAAGAATACCCCGGGCGGTGTTTTCGTCCGTCACCAGGCAGTTGGCGAGTTGGCCCGTCAGCGCGGCACGGATGGCCGGGACCCTCTGCTTGCCCGATCCCACGATCATGGTCGGCCGACCGTCCGCCTTCCGCAGCTCGAAAGAGGTCAGCCGATCGTGATAGCCGCCCTTCAGCGGTCGTCCCTCCGCGTCGATTCCGCTGCCGAGAAGTTCTCCGACCGCACCGCCGTCCATTGCCTGCGCCAGTTCGACATCGGTGATGAAGCCGTCGAGATGGATGGGCGCCTGCCAGCCCATGTAGCCGATGCCCATGACCAGGATGTTGGCCTCTTCGATCAGGCGCTGGAGGGTCTGATAGCCCAGCTGCGACTGAAGCACGGTCCGGTCCTCGACGCTGTTGGTCACGATCGGCATCGGCAAGGGATAGCTCTGCGCCCCCAGCCGCTCGGCGAGGCGGGTCACCACGTCGTAGTGGCTGGCGCGGCCGTGCCGCGTCAGGTTGCCCATCAGCGAGACGCATTTGTGCTGCGGGCGGTCCATCTGCGCGATGCGCAGGACGGTCTCGCGCATGGCCTTGCCATTGCCGATCCCGATCGTGAACGGCGCCTTCTGCGTCAGAAGATTCTCCAGATAGAGGGCGGCCACCGTCGCCACGGACGGGATGTCCTCCTCGCTGCCGGCCTCGTTCAGCGTGACTTCGCAATACTGCAGCGCGAAGCGGTCCTTCAACCGGTCGGCCAGCTCGATGCATTCCGCCATGGGATGCATCAGCTGGAAGCGGATCAGATTTTCGGACAGGGCGAGGGCGATCAGCCGCTGGACGATCTGCCGCGAGACGCCGAGATCGACCGCGATGTCGTCCTGACGCCGGCTCTTCACATAATACAGCCAGGCGGCCCGGGCCGCCTGGTCGAGCCGGCGATCGCTGTCCGTGCGGTCAGCGCTGCTCATGCCGTCCTCCACGGGCTGGACCCGAAAGCAGTGCTGCTCTTCTTCCGCATGTCCATGACCGGCTTCATGATCAGAGCTTCAGAATGCGTTCGATGTTCCCGCCCACGATGGCAGCATAGCCGTCCGCGTCGTCGGTCGCGCGCTCCATCTTCTTGAACTCCCACTCGTAGTCGACGAACGGCGAGTCCGTCCCCCAGATGACCTTCTCGGGCCCGAGTTCCCGCACGGCGGTCTGGATCTCGAAGATCGGCGCCCGCGATGTCTCGAGATAAAGATTGGGGTTTTCCTTGGCGAAAGCGATTGCCTGATCGACCGACCAGAAGAAGCCCATGTGCGCCATCAGGAGAGGAACGTTCGGAAAGCGCTTGGCCATGATGTCGAACTCGGGCGGACTGTTCAGAAGGTCGCTGGCGCCATGGACGATGACGGCGATCCCCAGTTCATCGGCGACCTGGAACAGCGGATCGACCAGAGCCGGGTCCGACAGGTGGAAGCCGTTGATCGTCGGGTGAAGCTTCAGGCCCTTGAAGCCCCAGTCCACGACGCAGCGCCGAACCTCGTCGGCGGCATCCGGCTGCCAGGGATTGACCGCGCAGAAGGGGATCAGCCGATCGGGAAACTGGTCGAAGGCCTCCTTGATCGGATCATTGGTGAAATTGCCCTCGACGAAGGGGAACATCACCGCCTTGTCGACGCCGACCGCGTCGATCTTGGCGACGAGATCCGCGCCGGTCTGACGGGCGCCGGGCCGGATGCCGAGATGATTGTGGGCGTCGATGACGAGAGCCATGGGTGACCTCCTTCAGTTGGATCAGTTGTCGCGCTTCAGACCACCGATGGCCATTGCCAGCAGGATGAAACCGCCGTTCAGGGCGTAGCGATACGGGGCCCCCAGACCGAGCATCGTCAGTCCGTTGGTCAGGAAGCCGATGAAGAGCGCGCCGACGAGCGTGCCGGTCACGCTCATCTCGCCGCGCTTGGATGCCAGCGTGCCAAGATAGACCGCTGCGAAGGCGTCGAGCAGAAAGGGCTCGGCGCCCCGCGGCATGGCGATGCCGGTGCGGGAAACCAAAGCGATGCCGGCCAGCGCCGCCAGAACGCCGGCGATGACGAAGCCGAGGCCGAAGGTGGCCCGGATGTCGATCCCGGCGAGGAAGGCGGCCCTGACATTGCTGCCGACCGCCTTCGCGTAGCGCGAAAACGCCGTGTAGCGCATCAGCACGAACACCAGGACGAAAACCGCGGCCGCCAGCAGGATCAGCGCCGGAAACGGCCCGACGCTCTTCTGCCCGAGGAAGAGGAACGTCTTGGTCACGCCCCTCGGCAGCGTGAACAGGATCTGCGGCTCCGCGCCGTTGGTCGCCAGAAGCTCACCCGATCGGATGACGAACATCATGCCCAGCGAGCCGATAATGGCGGGAATGCCGACATAGGCCATCAGCCCGGCATTCACGATGCCGATGACGAGGCCGAGTCCCAGGGGCGCGACAAAGGCCAGCCAGATCGGATAGCCATTCAGGATCAGCATGGCCGCCATCAGCCCGGCGGCATCCGCCGTCTGGGCGATCGACAGGTCGACGCCGCGCATCTTCATCACGATGGTCAGGCCGAGCGCCAGGATGACGACGACCGCGCTCTGGCGCAGGACGTTGCCGATGTTGCCGGGCGATCCGAAAGCGGGCTTCAGGTACCAGAAGATGCCGAGAACGGCGATCATGCCGAAGATCGCGCCGTAGGCCCGGAGGAATTCGCCGGCCCGGGCTGCCGGGCCCTGCGACGGAGTGAGAGCTGTGTCCACGGTGATCTCCTTCAGAAGATCAGGACCTGGCCGATGCCACGCTTGTGGATCACGCCAAGTGCGATGGAAAGGATGAGAACGAGGCCCTGGATGCCCGGCAGGGCCTGGCTGGAGATGCCGATCAGGATGAGGCCGTTCGACAGCGAGGCGAGAAACAGCGCCGCGACCAGCGTGCCCATGACGTTCAACTCACCGGCCTTGTTCAGCGTGCTGCCGAGGAAGGCCGCGGCCAGGGCGCTGATCAGGAAGTCGATGCCGGTCGCCAGCGCCGAAGCGCCGTAGCTGTAGGAGGCAAGGACGACGCCCGACAGGCCGAGAACGAGGCCGCCGATGGCGAAGGAGGCCGTGGCATAGCGGACCTGCGAGATGCCGCGCAGCTTGGCGGCCGCCAGGTTCTGGCCGACGGCGTACATGCGCAGGCCGAGCCGCGTCCTCCTTAGGACGAGATGCAGCACCGCCGTCGTGGCGAGCAGCAGGATGAAGACGAAAGGCACAGGCCCGAGATAGCCCTGCCCGATGTAGAAGAACTCGCTCTGGCCCGACAGCGTCAGCGCCTGGCCGCCATTGTAGAGCAGGGTCGCTCCCATGGCGACAAACATGGCGCCGAGCGTCGCCACGAAGGGCGGCATGCCGAAGCCGAGAACCAGGAGAGCGTTGAGACCGCCGGCAGCCAGACCCGCGGCCGCGCCGAGACCAATGGCGGCGGCGGTTCCCGCCCCGGCAATCAGCGTCCCGGCGGCGAGGTTCATCGTCAGCTGGCTGACGGCGCCCGCCGACATGTCGAACCCGCCGGCGACCAGCACGACAGTGAGCCCGAGGGCCACCAGCGCCAGCACGCTGCCCTGCTTCAGCACGTCGAAGATGTTGCCCACGGAGAGAAACTGCGGCGCCAGAACCGCGATGGCGACGAGGACCAGCAGCATGCCGGCAATGGTGCCCCAGCGCGCCAGCAGGCCGGGAGCGGACGTGATCGCCGCCGCGGAAGGCGGGACGTCTGACGGAAGCGCTGTCCCCGCCTCGTCCATGGATTCGCCGGCCGTGCTGTCGGACTCGTTATCCCCGCTGCCGGAGGCCCAGTAGAGCAGCGTCTCCGGAACGGCCTCGCCGGGTTCGAAGAGCTTGTTGATCCGCCCCTTGTGCATGACGGCGATCCGGTCGCTCATGCCGGCGATCTCCTCAAAATCCGAGGAGATGAAGATGACGGCGGCGCCGCGGCGGGCGAGCTCCACCATCTGGCGGTAGATTTCGACCTTCGAACCGACGTCCACGCCGGTGGTCGGCTCGTCGAAGAGAAAGATTTCGGCGTCGCCCGCCAGCCAGCGTCCGATGACGATCTTCTGCTGGTTGCCGCCGGAGAGGTTTTTCGTCAGCTGCCGGATGTTGGGTGGCTGGATGCGCAGGCGCTCGACCAGATCGACCGCCGAGGCCGCCTCGCGGCGCAGGTTCAGCAGGCCGAAACGCGACCAGAGCGGCAGGTTCGGCAGCGTCAGGTTCTCGCGCACCGTCATGTCGGTGATCAGGCCCTCATGCCGGCGATCCTCCGGGATCAGGGCGAAGCCCTCGGCCTTAGCCGCTCGCGGGCCACCGGGATCGGACGCCTCGCCGTTGATCTCGACCGTGCCGGCGGAGCGGCGGAGCGCGCCGATGAGCGTCATGGCGAGTTCCGTGCGCCCGGCGCCCATCAGGCCGGCGATGCCGAAGATCTCGCCCCTGCGCACGGTCAGGTCGACACCCTTGACCGCGTTCCCCTGGCGAAGCCCTTTCACCTCGAGAAGCGTGTTACCGAGCGGCACGGTCTCCTTGGGATAGAGCTGGGAGATTTCCCGGCCGACCATCAGCGAGACGATGCCCGAGCGGCTGGTTTCGGCGACGGGCAGTGTCGCGACGAGACGTCCGTCCCGCAGCACCGTTATCCGGTCGACGAGATCCAGCACCTCGTCGAGATAGTGGGAGATGTAGACGATGGTGACGCCCTCGTCGCGCAGGGCCCGCACGATGCCGAACAGGAGTTCCGCTTCCTTGTCGCTGAGGGAAGCGGTCGGCTCGTCCAGCACGAGGATTTTTGGCGATCGCAGAAGCGCCGCCGCGATCGCGACCTGTTCCCGCTGCGCGACGCTGAGGTCCGACACCAGCGTGTCGGCGGTGAACGAGGCCCCGACCCGGGCCAGCACGGTCTCTGTCGCGCGGCTCATCGCCGCCAGATCGAGGAAACCGCCCGTTCGGACGATCTCGTTTCCGAGAAAAACGTTCCGCGTCACATCGAACTGGGCGACCAGTTGCTGGTCCTGGTGAACGATGGCGATGCCGGCGGCCTCGGCATCGCGCGGGTTTGTCAGGCGCACCGGCTTGCCGTCGACGAGGATTTCGCCCGCTTCCGGCTGGTAGACACCGGTCAGGACCTTCACGAGCGTCGATTTTCCCGCACCATTCTGTCCGAGCAGAGCGTGGATCTCACCCTTGCGCACGGACAGCGATACGTCCCGGAGCGCGACCACGCCGGGAAATTCCTTGCCGATCGCCCGGCATTCCAGCGCGGGAAGCCGATCGGCGGCCACGGCGTGGCCACCGCCTTCGACGACGTTCGTCATGTTTCACCTATGTTTGGAGCGCGCGCCCGACCGCCGGCGCCGTCGGCGCCGACGTTTGCTGTTGCCGCTTCAGGGCAGGATCGGATGCACGACGAGCAATTCGCCGTCCTGCGGCCAGCGCCCTTCGACATCCTCCCGCGGAATGGACATCTCGTCCCAGACGCCGGGGCCCCACCGCTTTTCGGCAGCGGCGACGCCGTTCGCATGGGTCGCGAGCCAGGCATCGGTGAAGGAGGTGCTCGGAAAGGACGTCTCGCCGGCCATGCCCTTCAAGAGGATCTCGGCGGCGACCGAACCAATGCGGGGAACGTCCTGAACGACGGTCGCGACGAAGGGGCTGTCTTCGTCGAGCAGCATCTGGAAACCGACCTTGTCGCCATCGATCGATGCGATCTTGATCTCGTTGCGCTCGTTCCGGCGAACGGCCTCGACGGCCCCGGAGACGAGAAGGTCGTAGGCGCCCCAGACCGCAGCGATGCTGCCCGCTTCCGGATTGGCGGTCAGGATGTCTTCCATCTGCGTCTGCACGCGTGCGGCGCTGTGCTCGGTCGGGACCTCATGCAGCCGGACTTTCGGATAGTCCGCGGCGACGGCCTGCAGGATCCGCTTGCGGGTCTCGAGCAGGGGCGCACCGGGAACCCAGAAGACATAGACGTCGCCCTGATAGTCGATGCTGGACAAGAGAGCGCGGCTCATCATGGCCGACATCAACGCATCGTCGCCGCCGACATCGGCGAGCGCGCCCTCGGTCTTCGAGCCGACCGAGGTGGTGACGACGGGAATGCTGGCCGCGGTCGCCTTCGTGACGACGGGGGCGAGCTGCTGCGCATCGCCCAACTGGACGATGATGCCGGAGACGCCGGAATTGATCAGGCTCTCGATGTTCTCGTTGTGCTTGCGCGGATCGGCGCCGCCATCGGTTACGATCACCTCGGCGCCCGCCGCCTTCAGGACCTTCTCGGCCCCGGCGATGATGTCGCGGTTGTAGTCGTTGGTGATTTCACGGGCGGCGATGCCGATTTTCTTTCCCGCGGCTTCCTGTGCGCCAGCGGAAGCGCTTCCCACTGCAAGACCGATCAACGTCGACGCAATGATGCGCCTCAAATTCCTGGCGACCATATGACACCCTCCCAAATAAAAGCCCGACGGCGCGCCATCCCTCCCGGCGGCCGCGCCCCCAACATTCCAAGCATTTGCCCATCATGCAATCAAAAAATACCGTTACTATCTAGAATGGCCCAGTTTTCTCAAGCACTGTGGGTAAGGCGGTGTCATTTCGGGCTGAAGCTGCCTCCGTGGCCGGGCATTTGCTTTATGGTATGGCATTTGATCGGGTCCAGCAGGCTGATTGACGAAATTGGTCGTTCGACGTTCCAGGCGGATCATCGGCTCGCCGGTCCAGAGGCCGGGCGAGTGGATCAGACTGGGCGCGGTTTCGTCGATCGCTGCCCCGAGCGCGGTGCCGGCCTCGCTCATCGTGACCGGCAGAAGCGCGGACCGGACGGTCTAGCCACCGATCGTCGCGCCGTCGCGCGACCGGGCGACTTTGGCCGATGGGTTCAGCCCTCGGCCGCCGAAGGGCCAACCGGATGACCGATGGCGTGCTTTCGGCCGAGAGTGTCGCCGGCGCGCTCGCCCGCCGTCGGGAGAACGGCGACAAGTATGTCCCGGGCTTCGGCCATCGCTTCCATCCGATCGACCCGCGGGCGCCGCGTCTGATGCAACTGGTCGACGAGGCAAAGGGGAGGGGCGCGGTTTCGGGACGGTTCGCCGACATCGCCCGGCTCATCGAGAGCACCTTGGCGCTTCAGAAGGGCAAGCTCATCCCCATGAACATCGACGGTGCGACTGCCGTGGTCTATGCCGAGCTGGGTTTTGCGCCTCCGCTCTGTCGCGGCCTGTTCGTGCTCTCTCGCTCCGTCGGCATCCTCGCCCATACCTGGGAGCAGATGCAGCAGGGCGGTCGCAACAAAGGCCCGCTCCCCCGCGATGCGACCTGGACTTATCGAGGCAAGCCGTCGAACCCGCCACCCTCGGAGGGGTCGATCTGACCCACAACGACCGAGCCCTCGGGCCCATCGGAATATTCCCCCGCCGAAACCGGGACGGTCTTGGCGATCAACACGCTGTTGGGGCCGGGCGAGTCTGAGGAACGCTCCTGCGCTCAGCTGAGGCGCCCCGGACATCCGGCGCTTCGCCGCGCGTCAACGTCTCGGGGCCGCTTGCGCAGAAGACGCACGGCCCCGTCGGCTCCGTAGCCGTCCTCGCAACAAGCCGTCGAGCACTTCTTCGCCTCGATCCGGCAGGATCCCGAGACGACCATCGCCTCGGTCACCCTTTCCACGCTGCATCCTCCTGCCGCGTCATGGATGCCCATCATCCCTTTCCGGACAGAAGTCCGATCGTCCGGGAAAAGCGGTGGTCAAATTCCCAGCTGATGGCGCATGTCCTCGAGCCGCTGCATGGCCACGACGCCATCATGAATGGTCGGGGCAGCTGTCGCTTCGCCCTGGAGAGCCGGCACGACATCCGCCAGCAGCGCGTGATACCCCTTGTAGTCCTCGTTGGCGGCGGCGGTGAAGTTCGGCTTCCAGGTCAGCGTGTCCTCAGCATCGAGCAGCGTGGCTTCGGGATCGGCGACCTTGAACGGCGGGTTGCGGTGCCAGCGCACCTCGACGACGTCCTCGACCTCGATCCGCTGGTGGTCGCCCATCAACTCGATCCGCTCGACCGGCGTGCCGCGGGACTGGACGGTGCCCATCACCACCGTGCCGATCGCCCCGCATTCGAAGTCGAAGGCGACGTGGAAGAGGATCCGGCCGGGCGTCTTCTCGACCTTGCGGGCGCTGAGCTTCACCACCGGCGAGACGAGGTGCGAGACGAGATCCATGTAGTGGACGCAGTGGTGCAACAGGAAACCGGTATAGTCGACATTGCCGACGAAATAGCCGGGTGCCGTCATGTAGTAGCCGGTCAGTCCGAGCACGTCGCCGAAGCGGCCGGACTTGACGATGTTGTGGGCGATCTTGTTGCCAACCGAATAGCGCTTCATGAAGCCGACGAGCAGCGGCTTGCCGGCGCGGTCGGAGGCCGCGGCGAGTTCGCGCGCCCCTTCCGCCGTGCCCGAGGGCGGCTTTTCCATGAACACCGGCAGGCCGCGGGCCAGCGCCGCCTTGCCGAAGGCGAGATGCTGGTCGGGACCGACGGCCATGCCGACCGCGTCGAGGCCTTTGGTGGCGATCAGTTCGGCCGCGTCCGTGGTCAGGGCGGTGACGCCAAACTGGCGGCCGGCATGGGCGAGGCGCTCGCCGTCGATGTCGCAGAGGGCGACGAGCTGCACGTCGTGCCGCAGCAACTGCGGCAGCAGCATCTGGGTAGCGTGGATGCCGCAGCCGATCCAACCGATCTTCAATGTCATCGTCTGTGTTCCGTCAGGGTGATGTGGCTCTTGATGAAGGCGGCGCTGGCCGAGAGGCGGTCGCTCTCGTCCTCGTGCGGCGCCCGCCATTGCGCGAAGGGAACGCCAAAACGGTCGTCGTTGCGGCGGAACGGCTCCAGCGAGATGGGGCCGGCATAGCCGATCTCGTGCAGCGCCCGGAACACGGCGACCCAGTCCGTCGCCCCGGTGCCGGGGAAGCCGCGATGGTTCTCGTTCGCCTGGAAATGCACGAGACGCTTGCCGGCGAGACGGATCGCCTCGGGGATCGAGGCCTCCTCCATGTGCATGTGGAAGGTGTCGAGCATCATCACGACCTGCGCGTGATCGACCGCATCCAGCAGTTCCATCGCCTGGATCGTGGTGCACAGGACGTCGCTCTCGAAGCGGTTCAGCGGCTCGACGGCCAGCGCGACGCCGGTACCGGCGGCATGCTCGCCGGCCAGCTTCAGTCCGGTGACGCAGCGCTCCAGCCGGGCAAGACGTTCGTCCTCGGCCACCGGCGCCGGCGGGCGGCCGGCGAAGACCAGCGGATTGCCGGTCAGCGGGCCGCCGACGATGGTGGCGCCGAGGCCGGCGGCGCAGTCGACGGTGTAGCGGAGGTAGTCGACGCCGGCGGTGCGGGCCTTCTCCTCTGACGAGGAGAGGTTGCGTTCGAGGTTGACGCGGGCGGCGAGGACGACGCCGAGGCCGGCATCCTTCAGGGCCGTCGCCGTCTGCCGGATGTCGAGCTCGCCGGGCTCGGGCACCAGGAGTTCGACGAAGTCGAAGCCGAGCGCCTTCATCTGGCCGAAGAGCGGAAAGTGCTCGGCCGTGAAGGGCCGCGCATACTGCATGGAGATCAACCCGATCGGGTTCATGGCGCTTCTTTCTCTGGTGATGCGGCGGGCGAGGGCCTCAGCCCTTGACGGCGCCCTGGGTGAGGCCGCCGACGAGCCGGCGCTGGACGATCAGGAAGAGCAGGGTGACCGGCAGGGCGCCGACCACGCCGCCGGCGGCCAGGAGGCCCCATTCGATCTGGTATTCGCCGATCAGCGTCTGGATCGCGACGGTGACGGTGCGCACGTTTCGGCCGCCGAGCGTCAGGGCATAGAGGTACTCGTTCCACGAGGTGATGAAGACGTAGATGCCGGTGGAGATGATGCCCGGCAGCGCCAGCGGCAGGACGATGCGGCGCAGCGCCGACAGCCGCGAGCAGCCGTCGATCATCGCCGCCTCGTCGAGGCTTTTCGGGATAGCGCCGACATAGCTCGTCAGCATCCAGACCGCGAAGGGGATCGCCGCCGTCGCATTGGCGAGGATCAGGCCGATATGGGTGTCGAGGATGCCGAAGCGTCGCATCATCACGAACAGCGGCAGGATGAGGAGCACCACGGGGAACATGTTGACCACGAGGAACTGCAGCATCAGCAGCCGTCGCCCGGCGAAGCGGAAGCGCGAGAAGGCGTAGGCCGCCGTCACCGCGACGCCGAGCACCAGCCCGACCGTGCCGAGCGCGACGATCAGGCTGTGGCCCATATTGCCGAGGAAGGACGTCTGCTCGAGCAACCGGGTATAGTTGTCGGTGCCCCAGCCCTCCGGCGTCAGCGATACGCCCTTGGCGACGATATCCGCCGAGGGAGTGAGGGAGGTGAGGATCATCCAGGCGAAGGGGCCGATCGCGAGGATCACCACCAGCAGCACCGGGATGTGGATGGTGAGGAGGCGTTTCAGGAAGCTTTGCTTGTTCACCGTTCGACCTCCCGCATGGTCCGGGCGATGTAGACCGCGACCACGCTGCCCAGCAGCAGGGTGAAGGTCACGGCGATCGACGAGCCATAGCCGAAGTCGAGGTTCTGCCGAGCCTTGATGAAGGCGTAGAGCGGCAGCGTGTGGGTGGCATAGCCGGGGCCGCCGCCGGTCATTACGAAGATCACGTCCATGGAATTGGCGACCCAGATGACCCTGAGGAGGCCGACAGTGGCGAGAATCGGCCCGATGCCGGGCAGGGTGATGTGGCGGAACTGGCGCCAGGCGCTCGCGCCGTCGATCGACGCCGCCTCATACTGACTCTTCGGGATGCCCTGCAGGCCGGCCAGGATCATCACCGCGAAGAAGGGGAAGCCCTGCCAGGTGAGGGTCGCGATGATGGCGTAGAGCGCGACGTCGGGATCGGCGAGCCAGGGGATCGCGGTCTGGATCACCGAGAGGTAGATCAGGAGGTCGTTGAGGACGCCGGTGTTGGGATCATAGATCCACCGCCACATCAGGGCGATGACGACGCTCGGCAGCGCCCAGGGGATGATCACCAGGGCCCGGGCGAGGCCCCGCCAGGCGAACTCCTTGTTCAGCAGCAGCGCGGCGACAAGGCCGAGCCCCATCTGCAGCGGCACGGTCAGGCCGATCCAGATCGCGGTATGCCAGAGCGCCGTCCAGAACACCGGGTCCTGCAGCAGGGTCATATAGTTCTGCAGGCCGACGAAATGGCTGGCTTTCGGCTTGAACAGGATGAACTCGTAAAAGCTCGTCACCACCGCCTCCAGCATCGGCAGGAAGACCACGAGCAGGGTCACCAGCACGGCCGGCGCGAGCAGGGCATAGGGCATCAGCCGCGCACGGTTGCGGGCGCGTTTCGGGGCGCCGTCGAGCGCATAGGCTTGGTCGATCGTCGACATGGGCAGACCTCGTGTTCACGGGAAGGCGGGAAGGGGCGCGGCGGCCGCGCCCCCCTTGGCTTCTATTCCGTGAACAGGCCCTGCAGCCGCACCATCATCTCCTTGGAGGTGATCTGTCCGGTCAGTGCCTGCTGGAACGCCGTCTGCCATTCCGTATTGACGAAGTCGGCGGTCGCCGAGGACTGCGGCAGCACCGCTGCGAAGGGCAGCGACTGCATCGTCGCGTCGACGAAGCGCTGCTCGTGCGCGGTCCAGTTCTTCGAGCCGGCCTTGCTGACGGTCAGCTGGTTCGTCGCCTTGGTGAAGGCGACATTGTTGTCGGCCTCGGCGAGGAAGGAGATCCACTTCCAGGCGGCGTCCTTCACCTCGGAATTGGCGAAGATCGCCAGCGACTCGTCGCCGTAGGACGTCCAGGCCTGGCCGTCGCATTTCGGCACCGGCACGGCCGAGACCTTGTCGCCGAGCGCGGCGACGAGGTCGTTGGAGGAGCCGATGTGGTGGATGGTCATCGCCGTCTTGCCGGACTTGAAGGCGCCGATGATCTCCTGGAAGCCGTCATTCGGCGCCGAGGGCGGGATCGAGCCGTCGGTGCGGAACATGTCGACCAGCCACTGGTTGGCGGCGATCGCCTTGTCGTTGTCGAGACCGCCCGGCGCGAGCTTGGCCCCCTGCGAGAAGACGAAGCTGCCCCACTGGTCCCAACCGCCCTTGCCGGCGCGCAGGCCGAAGCCATAGGTGTCCGGCGCCTTGGTCAGCGCCTTGGCGTCCGTGCGGAACTCCTCGCAGGTCTTCGGGGGCTCGAGGCCGGCCGCCTGGAACAGGTCGGTGCGGTAATAGAGGTAGAGAACGACGTACTGGATCGGCAGGTAGTAGCTCTCCCCGTCTGGCCCGGCATTCAGCGTCAGCAGGTTGTCGAGAAGGTCGTCCTTGCCGGCCCAGCCCTCGATCCGCTCGCCGAGCGGCTCCAGCGCCCCCATCTCCACCAGCCGGGGCTGCGCGAAGAGCTTGACCATGCCCGCATCAGGCGCGTTGCCGCCGACGAGGGCGGTGTAGAGGTTGTCGTAATAGCTGTTCCAGGGAACGTTCTCGGCCTCGATGGTGATGTCGGGATTGGCGGCCTCGAACTTTTCCACCAGCGCGGACATCGGGTTTTCCGGATTGTCGACGTGGTACCAGAAGCGCACGGTCTCGGCCTGCGCCGCCGTCAATCCGAGCGCGGTGAACAGGCCCAGGGCGGCCGTCAGTCCCTTCAAATGCGTCATCGTTTCCTCCACTTGGTTTTGTTTGGTCGTCAGCTGAAGCGGCGGGTGAACGCCGCTGCGGCCACAAGCGCCTCCCGCGCCTGCGGCAACTCGTTGGTCATCTGCAGAAAGCCGTGCACGACGCCCGGCACGACGGTCGTCCGCTCGCCACGGCCGAGCGCCGCCAGCCGCGTTTCCAGCGCGAGCGTGTCGCTCAGAAGCGGGTCGACGCCCGCCGCCATCAGATGGAGCGGCGGCAGGGCGGCAAGCTCGTCGTCGGTGGCCGCCAGCGGGCAGGCGAGCGCGTCGCTGCGCCGGCCCGGGTCGGTGTTGTAGAAATCCCAATAGCGCTGCATCTTGCCGCGCGTCAGGCCGGGACCCTCGGCGAAGAACCGGTAGGATGGGCTGTCGAAGTCGGCATCGTAGACGCCGTAGAACAGAAGCGCGGCGGTCGCGGCGGCCTGTCCGAGGCGCTGCTCGTGCAGCATGGCGGCGAGTGCGAGGTTGGCACCGGCGGAATCGCCGGCCAGGATCAGCGGCCCGGGCTCGACGCCCGCTTCGGCCGACACGGCAAAAGCCGTTCGCAGTGCTGCCACGGTGTCGGCGAGCCCTGCGGGATAGGGCGCCTCGGGCGCCAGTCTATAGTCCGGTAGCAGCACCGGCAGGCCGGATGCCTCGGCCAGCACGCGGCCGCAGCGTTCGTGCGTCGCCGGGCTGCAGAAGGCGAAGCCGCCGCCGTGCACGAACAGGATCGCACCCGGCCGGGCCTGTTCCGGCACCAGCACGCGCATGGAAAAATCCGGCGTACCAAGTTCCGGCTGGGCTGGCACCCGGACATGCGTCGCCGTCAGCATGGGCGGCAGGTTCCGGTTCCAGCGGCGATTGCCCTGCTCGGCGAGGCGTCGCCCTTCGGCCGCAGGCAGAAGGGTCGGATCCGGCTGCGCGCCATCCTCCGACAGCATCCGCGCCATCAACGCCTGCATCTCCGGGGCCAGCTCGGCCGACATCGGAAAACTCATTGGGTGCGCTCCGGAAACACGCTGGGTCCAAAATCGACGATGGTGGCGATGTGGTGGAACAGGGCTGCCGCGGCCTGCTGGGCGTCGCCGGCCTCGATGGCCGCGATGATCGGCTCGTGCCGCCGCGCCGTCTGGACGAGATCGCGGGGGCCGCGGGTCTGCGAGATCTTGAAGCGGTGGTTGTGGACGAGGCAGCGGTGCAGGATCGGGTCGAGTGCCGCCAGTCCGGCATCGGCGAACAGCCGCCTGTGGAAGTCGCGGTCGACGGAGGCCAGCTCCAGTTCGTCGCCGGCGGTCGCTGCCTCGTCCATGGCCTGAACCATCCGCTTCAGGTCGCCGATCAGCGCGCGGCTCGGATGCGCCATGACATGGACGATGCCACGGCATTCGATCGACTGGCGGATATGGAAGAGCTCGACCGCCTCCGCCTCGGTGCAGGGCGAGACCTGGGTGCCGCGATAGCCCTTGCGCTGGACGAGGCCTTCGTCCTGCAACTGCAGCAGTGCCTCGCGCACGGTGCCCTGGCTGCAGCCGAAGCGGGTGGCGAGGTCGAGTTCGGTGAGGGCGAGACCGGGCTGAAGGTCGCCGAGCATGATCTCGCGTTTCAGCGTAGCGAAAGCCACTACCGACTTCCCCGATGCCGAGCGGCCAGGTGCGATAGGTGTCGCGTCGCGCATGCATCCTCCCTTGCTATTATCGATATCATTATTGATAATACGCGGAAAGATCAAGTCGCCTTGCATGGCGTCGAGGCGGAAACGGGAGGCAGCACATGTCGGCAATCTCGATGCGGGGCATCCGCAAGGACTATGGCGCGGTCACGGTGATCGAGCGGATCGACCTCGAGATCGAGAGCGGCGAGTTCATCGTGCTGGTCGGCCCCTCCGGCTGTGGAAAGTCGACCCTGCTGCGGATGATCGCCGGCCTCGAGGAAATCACCGCCGGCGAATTGCGGATCGCCGATCGTGAAGTCGGCGACCTGCCGCCGGCGGACCGCGACATCGCCATGGTTTTCCAGGACTACGCGCTCTATCCGCATATGAGCGTCGCCGACAATCTCGCCTTCGGTCTGAAGATGCGCGATACCGCCGATGCCGAGATCGCCACGCAGGTCGGCAAGGCCTCGGCAATCCTGAAACTCGAGCCGTTCATGGACCGGCGTCCGGCGCAGCTCTCGGGCGGACAGCGCCAGCGTGTCGCCATGGGCCGGGCGATCGTGCGCGATCCCAAGGCTTTCCTGTTCGACGAACCCTTGTCGAACCTCGATGCCGCGTTGCGCGTCGAGATGCGACTGGAGATCGCCCGGCTGCACCGCCGCATCAAGGCGACCACGGTCTACGTCACGCACGACCAGGTCGAGGCCATGACGCTGGCCGACCGGATCGTGGTGATGAACGGCGGGCACATGGAGCAGGTCGGCCGGCCGCTCGACCTTTATCACCGGCCGGCGACGCTGTTCGTCGCCCGCTTCATCGGCAGCCCGACGATGAATACGTTGTCGTGCGAAGTTCTGCAGCAGGATGGTGACGGGGTGCAGATCAGACTTCCGGCAGGCGTGGCGATGCTGCCGCCCTCGATGCTGCCGCCCGGCATCGCACGTCTTTCCCTCGGCATTCGCCCGGAAGATCTCTCACCCTGCGACGCCGGGGAGGCCTGGTTCAGCGGGACGCTTGCGGTCGTCGAGCGGCTTGGGAGTCAGACCTTCGGCCATCTCGATATCGACGGAGATCGCATGATCACGATCGAATTCCCTCGGGCCAGCGACGTTCAGGTCGGGGATGCTCTCTCGGTGAAGGGAAATGTTTCGAACGTTCACCTTTTTTCTGCCGAGACCGGACTGCGACTGAATTGACTGGTCAATAGGTTCGCGAAAGGCGATGGCGCCGTTCGCGAACTCAGCCCGGATATCTCCTTCAGCCAAATGACCGGCGTCGCCATGGACGCCGTACCGGCGCCAACGTGGGTTCGGCCATCTCGTCTCTCAGTGTCCGGATATGCCGGTCATTCTCACCCTCGTTTGCCACAGAGGATCGGCGAGACCCGCGTCCACAGCCCAGGGACCGCCCCCATCGATCGCCCCTGCCGGCCGCATCCAAGCGATGCGATGCTGGCTTAGGTCAGTCGCGCCAGCATGGCATTTGCCGCCAGGAGCCCTCGAGCTTCTCACCCATGCCGGCGAGCCGCGTAAAGCATCGCGTCTTCCTGCGACCAGCCCGCCAGGAGGAACGGCACGAGGTCCGCCTCGACGGGCTTTCCGAAGAGATAGCCCTGCGCCACGTCGCAGTTCCAGTCCGTCAGCATCTTCGCCTGCGCTTCCGTCTCGACGCCCTCGGCCACGACGCCGATGCCAAAGCTCTTGGCCAGTTCGATGCACATGTTGACGATGGCCGCGGACTCCCTGTTCTCGCGCATGTCGCCGACGAATGTCTTGTCGATCTTGAGCCACTGCACGGGCAGTTCCCGCAGGTGGGTCAGCGACGCATGGCCCGTGCCGAAATCGTCGAGCGCGATCGCGACACCGTCGTCGCTCAGCGCCTTGAGCGCGTCCCCGATCTCCCCCGAGGCGTCGCCGAGGAAGACGGTCTCCGTCACCTCGAGCTCCAGCGTTTCCGGGGGCAAGCGGAAGGCCGCCATGCTCTCCAGGATCGTGGTGGCGAGATCTCCCCGGGTGAATTCCGCCGCGGACACGTTGATCGCGACCGCCCCGAACGGGACGCCCTGCCGCCGCCAGGTCGCCATGTCGGCCATGACCAGTGCCCGCATCCGCTGGCCGATCTCGACGGAGAGGACGGGGTCCCTGAAGGCTTCCCAGATCATCATCGGCGACTGCATGCCGAGGATCGGATCGCGCCACCGAAGAAGCGCCTCGAAGCCGACGATCTTGCCGCTGCCGAGAGCGACCTTCGGCTGGTAGTAGGGAACGATGGCATCCCGCTCGAGCGCGCTGCGGGCGCGATCGAGAACCGTGATCCTGGCTTCCAGCCGGTCGCTGAGCTCCGGCCGGAACATGACCGACTGGTTTCGGCCCTCGTCCTTGGCGGCGTAGAGCGCGAGGTCGGCGCAGCGCAGGACAGCCATTGCCGTGGTCCCATGCTCGGGAAAGAAGGCCTGGCCGATGCTGGCCGAGCAGTAGAAGCTGAAGCGATCGTGCTGAACCGGCTTTCGCAGGGCGTCGTTGATGTCCTGGGACAGCGACCGGAGCTGCTGGGCGGTGACGCCCTCGGCGAGGATGATTCCGAACTCGTCACCACCCAGGCGCGCCACCACATGCGGCGCCTGGACGAGGGTCGCCAGTCGATCGCCGACGGCAACGAGCAGGGCATCGCCGGCACTGTGCCCCATCGTGTCGTTGATCTGCTTGAACTCGTCGAGATCGATGATCAAAAGGGCGCCGCGCTGCCCCGGCGCCATCGCGTCGATCGCCTTCTCCAGCGTATTGTGAAACAGCGTTCGGTTCGGGAGACCGGTCAGCGCGTCGTGCGTCGACGTCCATTCGAGCGCCGACTGCCGGATGGCGAGCTGTTCGACATTGCGGTGGAGGTCCCTGTTCGCGGCATGGAGGCGGATCTGGGCGACGACGAGATGCGCCAGATGCGCCAGACGACGGCGTTCGGCGTCCGAGAAGGATCGCCGCTCGGTGTCGATCACGCACAAGGCGCCCAGTCGGATGCCGGGCTCCCATTCGAGCGGCGCACCGGCATAGAACCGGAAATGCGGCTCCCCCGTCACGAGGGGGTCGGCGGCAAAGCGCTCGTCGGCCAGGGCGTCGGACACGACGAGCACCTCATCGCCCAGGATCGTATAGTTGCAGAACGCCGTCTCGCGCGGCAGGAAGGCGACATCGATACCGCTCCGCGCCTTCAGCCACTGACGCTCTTCGTCCAAGAGCGTCACGATGGCGATCGGCATGCCGAACATGTCGCTGGCCAGCGTACAGATCCGATCCATGCCGGGATCGGTTCCGGCAATGATGTCGAGCGCGTTCAGAATGCCCAGACGGCGTTCTTCGAGAGACGTATCACTCATGCGACGGCGCCAGTTCAATGTCCGAGAAGCAGCTCGCCGCGGCCGCACTTACGTTTAAGCATAAAATAAAGAATAAATTGGCGGAGGTAATTCGCCGCCGTCCCAATCGTTTCTATGAAACGAGAGGCTCTTTTAGACAGAACTGGCGTACGCCATTTTCTCACCGATAACAATGTGATCGGTTGTACAATTGAAATACAGGAACCGATCCGCAACAAGCGTTCAAGTGGGCGGCCAGAAGGGTGATAGGTGGTCGTCGCCTTCCCATGGGAAAACACCCCGCGGACCGCACAGCTATGCCTGATCGACCAGAGGCGAGACCGCGTGCTCGATCGCTTCACGGTTGCGGCGGCGGCGTTCGTCGGCCATTGCGCTGATCGCGGTGCGGACCCGGGGATGGCGCGCCATGAACCGGTCGAAATCGCGCCGTTCGAGCACCAGGAACCGGCAGTAGTCCGTCGCCGACACGTCGGCCGTGCGCCTCGTGCCGGCGAGCAGCGCCATCTCGCCGAAAAAAGCCCCCGCCGACAGCCGGATGCGCCGCTCGGGTGCGTCGATCTCCACCACGCCGCTGGAGATGAAATACATGCCGTCCGGGCGATCGCCCTTGCGGATCACCTTGGTGCCCGGCGCGGCGTGCTTGGGCTGGAACATCAGGAGCAGTTCGTCGAGCTCGTGGCCGCTGACGGAAGCGAGCACGGGAAAAAGCTCGAGCAGCGCGTTCAGCTCCACCGCTTTGGCATCTTGGCGGGCCTCGCTACGCTGGCGGATGGTGGCGAGCTCCCGCTCCAGCTCCGCCAGCCGCGGCTTGCCGAAGGCCTGCAGCGCCGGCGATCCGTCGAGGCGGATGCGGGTCTGGATCAGGCCGGCGAGGGAGAAGGTGACGGGGTTCAGGGCGATCGAGAACAACGCTCCCGCCAGCACGAGGTCGCGCCCTTCCGCCGGCAGCAGGCCGAGGCCGAAACCGAGACCGATCAGGATGAACGAGAACTCGCCGACCTGGGCAAGGCCTGCCGAGACGACGAGGCCGAGATTGATGGGAAAACGCAGCATCAATACCAAAGCGAGGGCGATCAGCCCCTTGCCGAGAATGATCACCGCCAGCACGGCCAGCACCGCCATCGGCTCCCGGATCAGGATCGACGGGTCGAACAGCATGCCGACGGAAACGAAGAAGAGCACCGAGAAGGCGTCCTGCAGCGGCAGCGAATCGGCGGCGGCGCGGTGGCTGAAGTCGCTTTCGCTGAGAACGACGCCGGCAAAGAAGGCGCCGAGCGCGAAGGAGACGCCGAAGATTTCGGCCGAACCGAAAGCGATGCCCATGGCGATGGCGAGCACGGAGAGGGTGAAGAGTTCGCGTGAGCCGGTTCGGGCCACGCTGGCCAGGACCCAGGGCACGACTTTCGGCCCGAGGAGCAGGGCGAGGGCGCCGAAGGTGGCCACTTTGCCGAGGGTGAGCGCCAGGGTCAGCAGCAGCGATCCTTCCGCCGGCGGGATGGCGCCGTGGCCGTCGCCGGCACCCAGCGGGTGGCCGCCCAGCAAGACGGCAAAGGCCGGGAGCAGCACAAGCACCAGCACCATGGCCAGATCCTCGACGATCAGCCATCCCACAGCGACGCGGCCGGCGGGCGTGTCGAGAAGGTTGCGCTCTTCCAGCGCCTTCAGAAGCACGACGGTGCTGGCCACCGCCAGGCTGAGGCCGAAGACGATGCCCGCGCCGAGCGGCCATCCCATGAGATACGACAATCCGATGCCGAGAAAGGTCGCGGCCACAAGCTGGCCGACGGCGCCGGGGATGGCGACCTTGCGCACGGCCATCAGGTCGGCGGCGGAAAAGTGCAGGCCGACGCCGAACATCAGGAGGATCACCCCGATCTCGGCGAGTTGGCCGGCGATCGGGCCATCCGCGACGAAGCCGGGTGTGAACGGCCCGACGGCGATGCCGGCGACGAGATAGCCGACCAGCGGCGGCAGCCGCAGCCGCTCGGCGAGGTAGCCGAAGACGAACGCCAACATGAAGCCGACGGCAACGGTCGCGATGAGGGTGGCTTCGTGCGGCAAGGGCTCATCCTGACTGGGGGTGGGCGGGATGCGGTGGTCGGCTCGAACCGTGCCCCCGACGGTACACGAACCGGACGACGGCGAAGCGGTGTTCGAGACCGTCGCCGCTGGGGTGCTCCCTGGGCCGACGCACCGCAGGTTGTTCCGGAGAGACGACGCCGACACGGGCGACCCGTGGGCGGGAGAACCGTTCCCGCCATAGCACAGTCAGCGGGAATCGCGGCGCCCGACACCGATCGTCTCATCGCGATTCAGTGCGCCCCTCTGCGCGGCCTGACGGAACCGTCCACAGGCCTCTTGCTTTTTATGTCACTTAGTGACATTCAGAATGACACCAAGTGACGGTACCCGCTGCGTTTGAAATCTGGTCTCGGGTTTTCACGCGCTGAACACGAAGGGGCCGGCCATCGGCTCCCCGCCAACGAAAGTGAGCGCATGCCATTCTTCAGCATCAGCCGTACCAGCCGGTCCGCCCTCTCGATCGGCGGCATCGGCATGCTCGCCATCGCTTTGACCGGATGCCTGTCGCCCGAACAGGAGCGCCGGGCGAACCTCGACGACGATCGGCGGTCGTGCTCCAGCATGGGCGCGCGCTACGGCACCTCGGCGCACACCGAGTGCATGCTCCGGCAGCAGGAGCGCCGGGACAACGCGAGCCTGCGTTTCGCCGAGCAGGCCCGCATCCATTCCGAGATCGCCCGCAACGCGCAGGAGATGCGCGACGACCGGCGCCGCCACCGCCGCCACGAGAAGCGCGACTAGCTGTCCGTGCTTGAGAGTCTGACCTTTTCCGGTCAGAACACGGTGGCATCGCGACGAATCCACGGGGCCCATGATCGAACGCTCGAAAGCAGAAGAGGCGCGGCTCGCGGTTTCCCGTCATGCGGCGGATCTGTTCTGCCGGCACGGCGTCGACGGGACCACAGGCGACGACATCGCGGCGGCCTCGGGGCTCTCGAAACGCACCGTCTGGCGCTACTTCCGCTCCAAGGAAGCCTGCATCGAGCCCTTGTTCCTCGCCACGGAACTGCGCTTCGTCGGGCATCTGGCGAAATGGCCCCGCAGCCTGTCGATCGAGGCCTATCTCCAGGCTACGATTGCCAGCTTCGTGGCGGACGAGCAGTTCGTTCGCGACGGGATCGCGGTCGTGCGCATCATCGCCATGCTTCCGAAGGAGCCGGCCCTACGCTCCTCCTGGTTGATGGCCTGCCACCAGGCCGAGGCGGAACTGGTCCCGGTCATCGCCGACCGCGCCAAGCGTTCGCCCCGGGATTTCGACGTCAAGCTCTGCACGGCCATGATCATGGCCGCCATTCGGGTCGTCGACGAGGAGATCTGTTCGGCAGCCGTCAACGACGGCCAGTACTACGAACAGGCCGAGGCGACCGCGCAGCTGGCTGCCGCGATCCGGGCGGCGAGTATCCTGCCGATCTGCGATCCGGTCGGACGCTAGAGCCCCCTGCGATGGGGTGAATTCGGCCAATCGCCGTAGGCTCTGAACTCAACAAGACAGAGCGTCCTTTGTGCTTCCCCTGGGACGCACGGCGCTCTCGTGCCGGCGCGTGCCGGGACGCCGCGGTGCCGAGATGGGCTGGGCGGATCTGCACGCCACGACGGAGAGCTTCGATGGAAACGTCTGCAACCCGGCATGCCGGCTTCGCTTCCCGATTCTGTTTCGCATGGGCCCTGGCGCTTTCGGGCAGCCCGGCCAACGCCAACGAGGAGACCGCCATGATCTATCCCGAGACCGAGCGCGGCGACGTCGTCGACGAAAAGTTCGGCACGGCCATCGCCGATCCCTATCGCTGGCTCGAGAGCGATGCCCGCAGGAGCGCGGACGTCGCCCGCTGGATCGAAGCCCAGAACGATCTTTCCGCTCCCTATCTCGCGGGCCTGCCGGGGCGCGACATCTTCCGGCAGCGGCTGACGGCCCTGTTCGACCACGAGCGCCTGACGGCGCCGGAGAAGCGGGGCGAGCGATACTTCTTCACCCGCAATGCCGGGCTCGACAACCAGTCCGTCCTCTTCGTCCGCGAGGGCGTCGGCGGCGCCGACCGCGTCGTCTTGGACCCCAACGACTGGTCGACGGATGCCGCCACCGCTCTGGCGGAATGGGCACCGTCGGAAGACGGAAGCCATCTGGCCTTTGCCGTCCAGGACGGCGGATCGGACTGGCGCACGATCCGCGTGATGAACATCGAGAGCGGCGTGATCCTCGAGGACGAGATCCGCTGGGCCCGCTTCACGCGCATCGCCTGGGCGAAGAACGGATCGGGCTTCTTCTACTCCCGCAATCCGAGGCCAGAGAAGGAAGCGGGCTTCGAAGCGAAGGTGGCCGAGCATGCCGTCTATTTCCACCGGCTCGGCACACCGCAGTCCGAGGACCGGCTCGTCCATGCGCCGGCATCGGACATTCCGCTGATTCACACGGTGAACGTGACGCCCGACGGGCGCTATGCCGTGATCTATTCGACGGCGCTGACGGGCGGCAACGCGCTCGTCGTGGTCGATCTCCTGGATCCGGACTGGCCGATGCGGACCGTCGTGCCGGCCTTCGACCAGGGCTGGACGCTCGCGGGCAATATCGGCACCAAGCTCTTCCTGTCGACGCAGGACGGCGCCCCCCGCGGGAAGATCGTCACCCTCGATCTCGCGGCGGCGACACGGGCGGTGGTGGAGATCGTCGCCGAACGGCCGGACGCAACGCTCTTCGAGGCAGCCCTGATCGGCGACCGCCTGCTCACCTCCTATCTCGTCGACGCGAAGACAGAGGTTCTCCTGCGCCAGCTGGACGGAACGGCGGACGGCACGCTCGACCTGCCGGGCATCGGCACGGCGGGGGGCTTTCGCGGCCGTCCGGGTGACGACGAGGGCTTCTTCGTCTTCACCAGCCTCGATGCGCCCACCACCGTCTATCGCTTCGACGCGGCCGCCAACACGCGCACCGTCTGGGCGGCGCCGACGGTCGATCTCGATCAGGTCATCGTGGAACAGCGCTTCTACGCTTCGAAGGACGGAACCAGGGTGCCGATCTTCGTCGTCCGACGCCGCGACGTCGCGGGACCGGCGCCGACCGTGCTCTCCGGCTATGGCGGCTACGGCATCCCCATGGTTCCCTACTACTCGCCCGAGGTGATGGCCTGGGTGGAGCAGGGCGGCGTCTATGCCGTCGCCAACATCCGCGGCGGCGGCGAGTATGGAAAGGCCTGGCACGATGCGGGGCGGCTCCAGCGCAAGCAGAACGTCTTCGACGACTTCATCGCGGCCGCCGAGTTCCTGAAGGCGGAGGGCATCACCTCGCCGGACGGGCTCGCGATCCAGGGCGGATCCAATGGCGGCCTCCTCGTCGGCGCCGTCGTCAATCAGCGGCCCGACCTCTTCGCGGCGGCGATGCCCAACGTCGGCGTCCTCGACATGCTGCGCTTCGACCGCTTCACCAGTGGCCAGCACTGGGTCCAGGAATATGGCGATCCGGCCGTCGAGGCGGATTTCCGCAACCTCCTGTCCTACTCGCCCTATCACCAGATCCGGTCGGGCCTGACCTACCCCGCCATCCTGGCGACGACCGCCGATACGGACGACCGGGTCGTCCCGGCGCACAGCTTCAAATACGTCGCCGCCCTTCAGTCCGCCGACCTCGGCCCGCGTCCGCGGCTGCTGCGGGTGGACACGCGGGCGGGCCACGGCGCCGGCAAGCCGACCGACAAGATGATCGAGGAGATGGCCGATGTCTGGGCGTTCGCCGCGCGATGGACGGGATTGGAGGTCCGTCTCCCGAAGTGATCTCGTCACGGAGCCGCGTCAGGACGTCAGCCGCCTCCGGGTGCCGGGAGCGCGTTCGGCGATCCTGGCAGGGTGTCCTCCTTCGCGCCGTCCCGAGGCGGAGCCTTGATCCGGAACCAGGCGACGTAGAGGGCCGGCAGGAAGAGCAAGGTCAGCACCGTTCCGACGATGATGCCGCCCATCATGGCGAAGGCCATGGGCCCCCAGAAGATCTCCCGTGCGATCGGGATCAGCGCGAGGCTGGCCGCCGCGGCCGTCAGCAGGATCGGCCGCATCCGGTGCTCCGTCGCGTCGACCACCGCGTCCCACCGGTCGAACCCGTCGCGGATGTGGTCCTCGATCTGCACCACCAGGATGACCGAGTTGCGGATGAGAATGCCGATCAAAGCGAGAATGCCGAGGATGGCGACAAATCCCATGGGGGCTCCGCTGGGCAGCAGCGCCGCGACGACGCCGATGAGAGCCAGCGGCGCGACCGCGAAGACGAGGATCAGACGGCTGAAGCTCTGGAGCTGCACCATCAGAATGGTCGCCATGGCGAAGATCATGAGCGGGGCGACGGCGACGATTGGACCGAGGCCCTTGGCGCTCTCCTCGACGGAGCCGCCGAGCTCCAACCGGTAGCCGGCGGGAAGCGCCTGGGTGAACGTGTCGACGGCCGGGGCGAGCTGCTGCACGACGGTGGCCGGCTGCAAGGCGCCGACGATACCGGCCCGAACCGTCACCGTGGGAACGCGCGAGCGCGTCCAGACCAGTGGCTGCTCGACCCCGTAGCGGAGATTGGCGACCGCCGCGAGCGGCACGGAGCGTCCGTCTCCCGACGGGAGCTGGAGGTCGCGCAGCGTCTCGATCGATCCGCGCTCCGCGGCCACGGCCCGGCCGACGATGTCGATGAGGTAGATGCCGTCGCGAACCTCCGTCACCGTCGTTCCACCGACAATGCCGTTGATCGTCGAGGCGATCGTCTCGGAGGAAACGCCGAGTTGGCGGGCGCGGTCCTGCATGACGTCGATGCGCACGACCCGCGACGGCTCGCTCCAATCGTAGACGACCTCGTCGAGGCTCTCGTTCGCCCCGATGACGTTGCCGAGTTCGAGCGAAAGACGGCGGACCGTCTGGATGTCGGGCCCGGAGAGCCGATAGGCGACGGGCCGACCGACGGGCGGACCGATGTCGAGGAGCTTCACATAGGCATCCGTGTTCGGAAAGGTCCGAACGAGGTAGTCGGTGAACTCGGTCCGCAGCCGGTTTCGCGTCTCGATGTCCTTCGTCACGATCACCATCTGGCCGAAGGCCGGCGTGCCCGGCTGGACGTCGAGGGAGAGGACGAAGCGCGGCGCGCCCTGGCCGATATAGCTGGACCAGCGCTCGACACCCTCGTTGCCCGTGAGCTGCTCGCGCTCGAAGCGGGAGATCTCCGACAGCGTCTGCGCGATCGAGGCATTCTGCGGCAGGTTCCAGTCGACGATCAGTTCGGTCCGGTCCGAGGAGGGGAAGAACTGCTGCTGAACGAACTGCATGCCGTAAAGCGATCCGCCGAAGGCCGCGACCGTCGCGATGATGGTGACCCATCGCCAGCGCATGCAGAGGCGAAGGAGCCGGCCGAAGGCGCGGGTGAACCAGCCCTTCTTCTCCTGGTGCTTCTTCATGGTCTTCGGCAGCAGCACCACGCCGATCAGCGGCGTGAACAGCACCGCGACGATCCAGGACAGGATCAGCGCGGCGGCCATGACCACGAAGAGCGTGAAGGTGAACTCGCCGGCGGCGCTGGAATTCAGGCCGACCGGGATGAACCCGGCGACGGTGACGAGGGTGCCCGTCAGCATCGGCATGGCGGTGGTCGTCCAGACCGCGGTCGCCGCCTTCTGGATCGTGTCGCCGGCTTCGAGCCGCGCCACCATCATCTCCACCGCGATCATCGCATCGTCGACCAGAAGGCCCAGCGCGATGATCAGCGCGCCGAGCGAGATGCGCTGGAGCGAGATGCCGAGATATTCCATCACCACAAAGGTCATGGCGAGGGTCAGCGGAATTGCGACGGCGACGACGAGGCCAGCGCGAAGGCCGAGGCTGACGAAGCTGACGACCAGGACGATGGCGATGGCCTCGAACAGCGCTCTGGTGAATCCCGATACCGCCTCGTCGACGACGAGGGGCTGGTCGGAGACGAGGTGGATGCCGATGCCGATGGGCAGTTCGCCCTCGATCCGCTTCATCTCCCCGTCGAGTTCCTCGCCGAAGGCCAGGAGGTTGGCGCCGGCCTTCACGCCGACGGCCAAGGCAATGGCCGGCTGCCCGTTGAACCGGAAGAGGTTCGACGGCGGATCGACATAGCCGCGCCTGATCTCCGCGACGTCCGACAGACGGAAAAAGCGGTCGTTGACCCTGAGGTTCAGGCTTCGAAGGCTTTCCTCGGAGGCGAACTGGCCCCCCACGCGGATGCTGATGCGTTCGGCGCCCGCCTCGATGACGCCCGAGGGGGTGACCGCGTTCTGGGCCTGGAGGGTTGCGACGACGTTCTGCTGGGTGATGCCATAGGCCGCCAGGCGACGGGCCGAGAACTCGAGATAGATGACCTCGTCCTCGGCCCCGAGAATGTCGACCTTGCCGACATTGGGAACGGTCAGCACCTTGGAGCGCGCGTCCTCGACCAGATCGCGCAGCTCGCGCTGGGAAAAGCCGTCCGCGGTGAAGGCGTAGATGTTGCCGTAGACGTCGCCGAAACTGTCGTTGAACTGGGGGCCGACGATGCCCTGCGGCAGGCTGCCGGCGATGTCTCGGACGAGGTTGCGCGCCCGCGTCCACGTCACCGGCACGTCCTTCGCCTTCGTCGTGTCGAGAAGGTTGACGAAAATCGTCGTCGAGCCCGGCCGCGTCATGGAGCGGGTGTAGTCGAGCTGCGGCAGCTCCTCGAGCTTCTTCTCGATCCGCTCGGTGACCTGCTTGATCGTCTCGTCCACGGTGGCGCCCGGCCACTGTACGGTGATGATCATCGTCTTGACCGTGAAGGCCGGATCCTCCTCCCGCCCGAGATTGAGGTAGGAAAAGAAACCCGCGAACGAGAAAACGATGATGAAGTACCAGAGCAGCGAGCGGTGGCTCAGCGCCCATTCGGACAGGTTGAAGGACTTCACCGGTTCGTCTCCTGGATCTTCACGCGCTGGCCATCGGTGAGGCTGTTGACGCCGGCGGCGGCCACCCGCTCGCCCGCCTCGAGGCCGTCGACGACGGCAAGGCGCCCGTCCGCCTCTTCCCGGACGTCCACCGGACGAAGCGCCACCGTGTCGCCTCCCGCCGCGATCACCCAGACGAAGGTTTTTCCGTCCCGGCGCAGGACCGCCGAGGCCGGCAAAGCCAGCGCCCCTTCCGCGCCCACGGGCAGGGCGACCTTCACGATGGAGCCGAGGCGAAAGCCCGCCGGCGGGTTTTGCAGCGCGATCTTCACACGCCGCGCGCGGGTGACGGGGTCGGCCATCGGCGCGACTTCACGGACGGTGCCCTGCGCCGCCACGTTCGCATCGAGCTCGAGCTGCACCCGGAGCATCGCCCCCGGGGCCAGGGCGGCGGCATAATGGTCGGGCAGATCGACCACCGCGTCGCGAAGGTCGGGACGCGCGATCGTCACGATCGCCTGGCCGGGCGAAACGACCTGTCCCGCCTCGGCCGACACGGCGGTGACGATGCCGGGCGTGCGGGCAGCAAGCCGGGTATATCCCAGTTGCTCCCGAGCCTTTTCCAGTGCCGCTTCGGCCTGGAGGACGGCGGAGCGAGCGGACTGGAGCGATTGCTCCGCCTGATCGACGACCGCCTGCGTCGCAATGCGGGAAGCTGCCAGGGCGCGCTGGCGGGATGCGACGCCCGTCGCGTTCGACAACGAGGCCTGCGCGCTGACGAGGGCCGCCTCCGCCGCCTGCACGTCCTGCGCCTGAACGGTGGGATCGAGCGTTGCGAGCACGGCGCCCGCGGCGACGGTATCGCCGACGTTGACGCGCCGATCGACGATCCGTCCGAGGATCTGAAAGCTGAAATCGGTGCTGACCTGCGGCTCGACGGTCCCCGTGAAGCTGACCGGCTGCTCGCCGAAAGGCTGCACCAGCATCGACTTGACGGGCCGGACGATCGCCACGGGCGCGGGTTCCTCCTGGCAGCCGGCGAGGAGGAGAAGCAGGAGGGAAAGGGGATAGAGCGGTTTCACCGGGCGTTACCCTCTTCCTTGGCCAGGACGACCGTCTCGCCCGGTCGCAGCAGCTTGGTGCCCTCGATGATCACGCGGTCGCCCGTGGCGAGGCCGTCGCGAACCGTCACGGTCGACGCCTGGTAGGAGACGACGGTGACCGGGCGCGGCAAGGCCTGGCCGCTGGCCGGATCGAACACCCAGACGGCGGTCTCGCCGTCCAGAGCGGTGATCGCCGAGGCGGGAACGGTGATCACCGGCCCGGAGGGACGGTCGGCCGTCCCGACGACCGCCGCGCCGAGCGTCATCGCCGCCGGTGTCGCCTCGAGACCCACCTTCACCCTGACCGTTCCGGTCTGACGGTCGACCGTCGGCGAGACCTCGCGGATGCGGCCCCGCGCCTCCACGGAGGGGTCGGCGGCCAGCGCGACCGTGACCTGCGGCGGCTGACGGCCGCCGAGCAGGAGGCTTTCGTACACCTCGAACACCGCGTCGCGCGGACCGTCGAACGCAACCGTGAACACGGTCGCGGCGGCCTGGGCGATCTCGCCCGTGTCCAGTTCGCGCGCCGTCACGATGCCGTCGGCCTCCGCCGTCAGGTTCGTGTAGGACAGGGTTTCCTCGGCGCTTTCAAACCGCGCCACGGCGGAGGCGGCATTGGCCCGTGCCACCTTCAGCGCCCGATCCGCGGCGTCGAATTCGCGACGGGTCGTAAAGCCACGGTCCAAAAGGCTCTGCGAGCGGGAGAAGGCGGCGGTCGCCTGCTCGACATCGGCATCGGCCGACTCCCGCGCCGCCCGCGCCGAGGCAAGGTCGGCTTGCTGCACCTTCGGGTCGATGCGCGCGAGGACCTGGCCCTTGCGTACCCGATCGCCGACGTCGACGGCCCGCTCGATGATCTGTCCGCTGGTTCGGAAAGAGAGGTTGCCCTCCACCCGGGCGGCGATGGACCCGGTCAGGGTGACGCTGTCGGCCGAGGGAGAAGGCTCGACGGTGACGGCCCTGACGGGCCGTACTGCCGGCGGATGCGGCTCTTCCTCTGGCTGGCAGCCGGCAAGACCCAACAGGACAAGGCAAAAGACGATTCTGGCCGATAACCGTGGCATGGACGCTCTCTTCCGGCCGATAAGGCCGACTTGCGAAACTGGTCGGTTTCTGATCTTATTTAAGAGACCAATGAGTTTCTCATGTCAAGGGTTGACGCAAGGGATGGCAGCGACAGAGATCAAGCGGCGGGGGCGTCCCCCGGCCATGTCCCCGGAGGAACGCCGCCGAAGGATCATCGCCGCCGCCGAGGCGGTGTTCACGTCGAAAGGCTATGCGGCTGCCAACATGGACGATGTCGTTCGGGCGTGCGGCATGTCGAAGAAGACCGTCTACAAGACCTTCGCCACCAAGGAGCAGCTCTTCGGCGACCTCGTCGCCTCGTCGCTGGAGGACGCGCCGCGCCTGGATGGGAAGGAGATGGATCAGGCAGAGGACGAACTGCTTCTGCGCGAGGTCATGCGCGCCATGGCATCCTTCATTCTCAGTCCGCGTCAGATCGCCCTGACGAGACTTGTCCTGGCCGAAAGCCTGTCCGCACCCGAACTGGGCGCGATCTTCTACGAGACGGCGGTGGTTCGGGGTCAGGCCCTGATGGGGGAGACCCTTCGCCGGATTGCCGCGCCCGCCGTCGTCGATCACCGGGGTTCGGATGAACTCGCCGAACTTCTGCTCGGCGCCTTCATCGGGCCCCGCTTCTTCTCGTCGCTGCTCGGACGGACGTCGACGCCGACGCCTGAGGAAATTCACGCCCGGATCGACTGGATCCTCGATACCCTGGGTCCGACCCTCGGACTGAAAACCCCCGGACTGAAAACCGCGGACTAAAAAGGCGTGAACGAACGGATCCGTGCCTGTTGTGCTTTTGTCGCGACCCCTCCGCCGGACGCGCCTTATTATACCCGTTCCCCACCCTCGGCCAACCGTCTCGAAGAGCGTAGCATGATCATCTTGAAGCCGACGCTTCCGTCCGTCAGGGCAAGAATACCGGCGGGCAGAGCCCGTCCGCTGTCGCTCCTCCTGATGCTGGTGGGCCTGACGATCGGAGGCTGTGCGACGCGGCCGGGGGACGACGCGCTCGTTCCGACCTTGGGAGCCGCGCAGGGCGCACGCGACGTCAAGGTCCTCGTTGCCACCGATCGGGCCCCTGACGGCGCACAAAACCGGGGATATGGCAGCGGGCGAGCGACGCTGCGCTACGAGGAGCTGACGATTTCCGTGCCGCCGGGGCACAAGCCGGGCGCCATCGAATGGACCGAGACCACGGCGAAGGACCTCTCGCGGAGCTTCGTGGTCACGCGGCGGCGCGCACTCGACGAAGACGGGTTCCGGCAGACTGTCGCCTCCCGCGTCGGCAACGGCGCCAGCGCCGGCGTGTTCGTCCACGGCTACAACTACACGCTGACCGAAGCGGTGTTTCGTGTCGCGCAGCTCTCGGCGGACGCCCCGAGCGTGACCGTTCCCGTCCTCTTCTCCTGGCCATCGGAGGCGGCCGTCGCCCTGTATGTCTCGGACCGGGACGCCGTGACCTACGCCCGGGACGACCTGGCCCGGGTCCTGAGCATTTTGGGCGGCATCCGAATGAAGGGCAAGATCATCCTGGCCGGACACAGCATGGGCGCCTGGCTGGTGATGGAGACGCTCCGGCAGTTCCGCCTGGAAGGGCGCCAGAGGCTCATCGACCGATTTGAAGTGGCGCTCGCCGCGCCCGATATCGACGTCGACGTGTTCCGCCGGCAACTTGCCGTGCTGGGTCCGCTCGACCCGCCCTTGACGGTTCTGGTCGCCAAGGACGATCGCGCCCTCCAGGTCTCGCGCGGCCTGACGGGAGGCCGCCAGCGGGTCGGTGCCGTCGACGTGGACGAGCCACGACTGGCGGAGATCGCCCGGCAAGAGGGTTTTCGCGTCGTCGACATCTCGTCGGTGGAGGCGAGCGACGGGGCAAGGCATGATCGCTTTTTCGGCTTCGCGGCCATGCAACCGTTGACGATGGCGAAGGAGGGAGGCCCCCTGGGCGAGATCGGCCGGGCCGGCGCCTTCGTCTTCAACTCGGCCGGGGCCGCGGTGGCAGCCCCCTTCACCCTGGCCGGCAGGGCGCTCGGCGGAACATGAACGCCGCCGTAGCCTCGCAGCAAGTGCTGCCGGGCGGAAAGACAGCGGCGATCCTTCGCTCCGCGGTCAGACGACGGGACCGATCCGATGCCCGCGCCGGCCTGTCGCAGTGACGGAGGAGGCCCGGTGCGCTGACCTCGGCGAGCCGGTTCACGCGACCTGCCCCTGCTCGGCAAGGAAGTCGAGCAGCGCCCTTGCCCGTGCCGGCAGGCTGGCGGACTGGCCGATGAAAACGGCGTGGAAGGCCTCCTCGTCGCCGGGATTGGCGTCTTCGAGGATCGGTACGAGCCTGCCTTCGGCGATGTCGTCGCGGATGGTGAAGGCGGCGAGGCGCGCCGGGCCGACTCCGGCGAGGGCGAGGCGCCGGATGCCTTCGCCGTCGCTCATGCGCACACGGCCGACGGTCGGCAGCACGGTGTCCTCGCCCTCGACCGTCCGCAGCGGCCAGCCCTTCACGGCGCGGGCATAGCCGAAGCCGAGGCGGTCCTGCCGCTCCAGGTCCTCGATCGTGCGGGGCAGGTCGTGCCGCTCGATCCAGCAGGGCGCGGCGACGATCATCATGCGCGTCGAGCCCAGCTTTCGCGCCATCAGGGCCGAGTTCGGCATCGGCCCGGCGCGGATGGCGATGTCGGTCCGCTCAGTCAGAAGATCCACCACGAGGTCGGTCTGGACGATGTCGAGCTCGATCTCGGGATAGAGGGCGAGAAAGCGGGGGAGGAGGGGCGCGAGGATGTGGCTGATGTAGGAGGCGCTGGAATTAAGCCGCACGCGGCCCGCCGGCCTCTCGCCGGCGCCCGCCGAGCGCTCGGCCTCGCCGAGATCGGCGAGGATGGCGACGGCGCGCTCGTAGAAGGCCTGGCCCTCGGGCGTCAGCTGAAAACGCCGTGTCGTGCGGTGGACGAGCCGCGTGCCGAGCCGTGCCTCCAGCCGTGCGACCAGCTTCGACACCGCCGAGGCCGAGACGTTCGAGGCGCGCGCTGCCGCCGAGAACCCGCCGCGCTCGACCACGCGGGCAAACATCTCCATCTCGGCAAAGCGGTTGACGTCGGTGCGGGGCATTCGTGACGTGAACTCCCAAGTGTTGTTCCCGCTGGCAGTCTACTTCATCGCGCCGCGATCCGTCATCTCAGGAGCCTGTTCCCATCGGAAGGCTCGTTTTCCATGCCCCTTGCTCTCTATGCCCTCACGGCCGGTGCTTTCGGCATCGGCGTCACCGAATTCGTCATCATGGGCCTGCTGCTCGACGTCGGCGCCGATCTCGGCGTCTCGACCAGCGCGGCCGGCTTCCTGATCTCCGGCTATGCCATCGGCGTCGTCGTCGGCGCGCCGCTCCTCACCGTGCTGACGTCGCGCTGGCCGCGGAAGACCGTGCTCTTGGCGCTGATGGGCATCTTCATCGCCGGCAATCTCGCCTGCGCGCTCGCCCCGACCTATGGCCTGCTGATGGCCGCGCGGGTGCTCACCGCCTTTGCGCACGGCACCTTCTTCGGCGTCGGCGCGGTGGTCGCGACGCGCCTCGTGCCAGCGGATAAGAAAGCCTCCGCCATCGCGCTGATGTTTACCGGCCTCACCGTCGCCAACATCCTCGGCGTGCCGCTCGGCACCTGGCTCGGCCAGGCGGCCGGCTGGCGCTCGACCTTCTGGGCGGTGGCCGTGGTCGGCGTCGCCGCGCTCGCCGTCATCGCCTGGGCCGTGCCGCAGGACGGCAAGCCCGAACAGGCCGACGACTGGCGGGCCGACCTCAGGGCGCTCGCCCGCCGCCCGGTGCTGATGGGTCTCCTCACCACCGTGCTCGGCTATGCCGGCGTCTTTGCCGTCTTCACCTACATCGCGCCGCTGCTGACGGAGATCACCGGTTTTGGCGAGGCCGCGATCTCGCCGATCCTGCTGCTCTTCGGCGGCGGGCTCGTCGTCGGCAACCTCCTCGGCGGCCGGCTCGCCGACCGGGCGCTGGTGCCGGCGATGATCGGCAGCCTCGTCGCGCTCGCCCTCGTTCTCCTCGCCATGGGTCCGGCGCTGCACGGCACCTGGACGGCGCTGGTGGCCGTCACGCTGCTCGGCGCCGCCGCCTTTTCCACGGTGCCGCCGCTCCAGATGTGGGTGCTGTCCAAGGCCGAGGGTGCCGGCGAGAGCCTGGCCTCCTCCTTCAACATCGCCGCCTTCAACCTCGGCAATGCGCTGGGCGCGCTCGCCGGCGGTCTCGTGATCGACAGCGGGCCGGGCCTCGGCTGGGTGACCTGGACCGCCGCGCTGTTCCCGCTCGCCGCGCTGGCGGTGGCGATCCTCGCCGTGCGGCTCGACCGCCAGCGCCCCGCCGCCAGCATTGCCGCGCACGACGGCCGCTCGGGTGCCGTCGTGGATGGCACCGCGACCCTGGAGACCGCTCGATGACCACGCCCTTTAGCCCGAGCGCCGCAGCGGCCGGCCTGGCCGCCGCGATCCTCCTCGCCAGCCCCCTGCCGTCGTCGGCCGGCGACTGGGTCCCCGCCTGGATGGCGAGCCCGCAGCCGGTCTGGAGCAGCGACTTCCTGTTCCCGACCGACGTGCCGGTAAGATTGAAGGACCGCACCCTCCGGCAGGTCGCGCGGATCGGCATCGGCGGCCGCGCCGTCCGCATCCGCCTGTCCAACGACTATGGACGCAGCGCCGTGCGGATCGCCGCGGCGCATCTGGCCCGGTCGACCGGCGGGATGGCAATCGAACCCGCCAGCGGCCAGGCGCTGACCTTCGACGGCGCGGGCGAGGGCACGATCCTGCCGGGCGCGTCACTGCTCAGCGATCCCGTCGCCATGACGGTCGCGGCCGGCGAGGATCTCGCTGTTAGCTTGCATTTCGCCGCGGAGACCCCGGTCGAGACGTTCCACTGGGACGGCAAGGCCGAGTCCCGGCTCGTCGACGGCCTGCACGTCTCGGACGCCGACCTGCCGGCGGGCGAGATTTCGACGCAGCGGCTGTTTCTGTCGGACATCCTCGTCGATGCGCCGGACGCCAAAGGGACCGTCGTCGTCCTCGGCGACTCGATCACCGACGGTGCCGGCGCGACGCTCGGCGCCGACACGCGCTGGCCGGACTTTCTCGCCGCCCGCGCCGCGCCCCGCGGCATCGCCGTCGTCAACGCCGGCATTTCCGGCGCGCGCGTGCTCTCCGACCGGATGGGCACGAACGCGCTTGCCCGCCTCGACCGCGACGCCCTTGCCCAGCCCAAGATCCGCGCGCTGATCCTGATGCTGGGGATCAACGACATCGCCTGGCCCGGCACGCCCTTCGCGCCGGACGAGCTGCCGATGACCTTCGAGCGCCTCACCGCCGGCTATCGCCAGATCGCCGCCCGGGCCCGCGCCAATGGCATCCGAACCATAGGCGCGACGCTGACGCCCTTTGCCGGCGCCCTTCCCGGAACGCCACTGGAGGCCACCTATCACAGCGCGGCGAAGGATTTTCTTCGCCAGCGCATCAACGACTGGATCCGGACGAGCCGAACCTTCGACGCCGTGATCGATTTCGATCGTCTGCTCGCCGACCCGGCCGACCCGATGCAGCTTCGGCCGGCCTATGACAGCGGCGACCGCCTGCATCCCGGCGACGCCGGCAACAAGGCGATGGCGGACGCCATCGATCTCGACACCATCCTTGGAGACACGCCATGAAGATCGACCTCACGGGCAAGACCGCCCTCGTCACGGGCTCCACCGCCGGCATCGGCTACGCCATCGCGCTCGGCCTCGCCAGAGCCGGCGCCTCCGTCGTCGTCAACGGGCGCGACCCGGGTCGCACGGAGGCCGCCGTCGCGAAGCTGAAGGGCGAGGCGTCTGAAGCTGACATCAGTGGCGTCGCCGGCGACGTCGGCACCGCCGAGGGCTGCGAGGCCATCGTCGCCGCGCTGCCGGAGGTCGACATCCTCGTCAACAATGCCGGAATCTTCAATCCGCAGGATTTCTTCGACGTGCCCGACGCCGAATGGGAGCGCTTCTTCGCGGTCAACGTCATGTCGGGCGTGCGACTGTCGCGCGCCTACCTGCCGGGCATGCAGGCCAAGGGCTGGGGGAGGGTGCTGTTCCTGTCGTCGGAATCCGGCCTCAACATTCCCGTCGAGATGATCCACTACGGCATGACCAAGACCGCCGACCTCGCGCTCTCGCGGGGCCTCGCCAAGCGCATGGCCGGCACGGGCGTGACGGTGAACGCGATCCTTCCCGGTCCGACGCTGTCGGAGGGCGTCGCCGGGATGCTCGCGGGCGAGGTCGAGAAGACAGGCAAGCCGCTGGAGGAAGTCGCCGCCGACTTCGTCAAGGCGCACCGCTCGACCTCGATCATCCAGCGCGCCGCGACCGTCGAGGAGGTCGCGAACCTCTGCGTCTACGTCGCCTCGCCCCAGGCGTCGGCCACGACCGGCGCGGCGCTGCGGGTGGACGGCGGCGTGGTCGACACCATCGCCTGAGCCGTTCCGGGCAGCCCGATCAGGCGGGGCGCACGCGCCGCCCCGCCGGCAGCGTCATGGCGATCACGCTGACGACGACGAAGCCGAGGCCGAGCCAGGCGCTTGGCTGCGGCGCCTCACCAAGGAAGAGGATGCCGATGCCGACGCCGATCGGCACACGCAAATAGGCCTGCGCCGTGGTGCCGACCGAGCCGAGGCGCTGCAGCAGGGTGAAGTAGATGACGAAGGCGAGCGCCGTCGAGAACACCGATAAAGCGAGGAGCGCCAGGAGCGAGGCCTGCGAGGGCGCCAGCGTCCAGGGCTGGTCGACGAGAAGGCTGACGGGGATGAGGATCACGGCCCCCCAGATCAGCGATCCCGCCGCCGGCATCATCGGATCGAGATCGCCAAAGGTCCGGCCGAAGGTGACGGCCGCGCCATAGGCGACGGCGGCGAAGACGATGGCGAGTTGGGCCGTTAGCGCCGTGCCGAAGCCGGAGAGCGCTGCGGGACCGACGACGAGACAGATGCCGGCGAGGCCCGCAACGACGCCGAAGATTTTTGGGCCCGTCACCGTCTCGTGCCGCGTCACCAGCGCGTTGATGAGGAAGGCGAAGACCGGCGTCAGCGAGTTGAGGATCACTGCGAGCCCCGCGTCGACATGCTGCTCGCCCCAGGCGACGAGGGTGAAGGGCAGGACCGAGTTGAGGCAGGCCTGGATCACAAAGCGTTTCGCGTTGCGCCGGTCTGTCGGCAGGCGGAGGCCGCGCATGCGCAGGATCACCAGCAGCAGCCCGCCGGCGACGAGCGTGCGCGCGGCGATCAGCGTGATCGGCGGAATGGTGGAGACGCCGATCTTGATGAAACTGTAGGAGGCGCCCCAGAGGGTGGCGAGGGCGAGCAGCATCAGCAGGCTGACGGCGAGGCGCGGGGGATGGTCCGCCATATCAAAGTCTTTCGGGTTGCGAGGAGGCGTCGGTGCCGGCGGACGCTAGCCGGGCTCGCCTGCGAGATGCTTCGGTCTTCGCCGAAGTGTCGGCTCCTGACAAGCCGCGCGGCGCCGCCTATTCTCCCGGCATGATCGACCTCCCGACGGGCAACACGATAGCCGAGACCGCCTTCCTGATGGGCGACCCTGCCCGCGCCAACATGCTGGCGGCGCTGATGGGCGGGATGGCGCTGACGGCCGGGGAACTGGCTGCCCAAGCCGGCGTCACGCCGCAGACCGCGAGCGGCCACCTGGCGCGGCTGCGGGAGGGCCAGCTCGTCGCCGTCGAACGGCAGGGCCGCCACCGCTATTTCCGCCTGGCCTCGCCCGACGTGGCGCAGGCGCTGGAAGGGCTGATGGCGCTGTCCGGTAGGGCAGCGGGAAGCCAGCCCCCGCGCCCCCGGGGCCCGCGCGATGCGGCGATGCGGCTGGCGCGGTCCTGCTACGACCATCTCGCCGGCCGTCTCGGTGTCGCCATCGCCGATGCGCTGGAGCGCCGCGCCTTTGTCCATTCCTACGACGGCATCGGCACAGTCTCGGACGAGGGCCGTCGCTTCCTCCGCGATCTCGGCATCGACGTCGACGCGCTGTCGGCAGCCAAGCGCCCGCTCTGCCGGACCTGCCTCGACTGGAGCGAACGCCGCCTGCATCTCTCCGGCAAGCTCGGCGCCGCCCTCCTCGAGCGCACGGTCGAGCTCGGCTGGCTCGCGCGTGTGCCGAAGAGCCGGACGCTGCGGATCAGCGGGGCCGGCGAGCGGGGCTTTGCCGAGACGTTCCGGTGCGAGCCGGTCTGGCTGGCGACGGCGCCGCAGCCGATCTCGGCGATCCCCGGTGTCGGGGCTAGCAGTGATTTATGCAAGCCCATCGAAGCCGAGCGGCAGGCAGCGCTCCTGCCGGGATGACGACGCGGCTGTCCTGATCGGCGGGCCTTGTTCGGGTGCAAAAAAGCGCCGACGGCACACACTGTTCGTGAGGGCGGGGAAGAGGGCGACCGTCCGTGCCACGGACGAAAAAACTTGCCCTGGCAAGGCGACGGACGACGACACCGTTGGGGTGTTCTCAAGGCCTGAGATGGCCGCCGGGACGGCTCCATCAAGCGCCCGGAGCGGGCCCGCAGCTTTCGCCCAAGATCAGCGCCGGTTGAAAGATGACGTGACGGGGGTCGATCCGGTTGTTGTGCTCGATCCGGTCGATCAGGAGACGCAGCGCCTCGTTCGTCATGTCGGCGATCGGGTGCTCCGTCCGCGTCAGCCGCGGCCGCAGACCGCCGATCCCCGGGATGGTGTCCGTCGAGGCGATGGAGATGTCGTCGGGGCATTTCAGTCCGAGATCGGCGAGCGCCCGCATCACGCCGAGCGCCATCACGCCGTTGGCCACGTAGATCGCCGTCGGCCGGTCCGGGCGGTTGACGATCTCGCGCGCCACGGAATAGGCGACGTCCTCGCGGAACTCGCCGTTGCGGATGTGGCCGGCCTCGGGCTGCAGGCCCCGCGCCGCCATGCTTTCCAGCATGCCGTCGAGCCGCCCGCGACCGGTCGTCAGGTGCAGCGGACCGGTGATGGTGGCGATCCGCCGATGGCCGAGGTCGAGAAGATAGTTCGTGACCTGGCGGGCTGCCGAGACGTTGTCGATCGTCACCGTGTCGGAGCGATCGTCGTCGACCACCCGCCCGAACAGCACGGTCGGAATCGCCCGACCTTCGCCGTCGCGGGCCTCGGCATTCGGCCGTCGGCCGATGGGGACCAGCATCATGCCGTCGCAGGAATGCGCCCGGATGCGGGCGAGGATGCGCCGCTCGTTTTCCGGCTTCTCGTCGCTGTTGAACACCAGCAGCGAATAGCCCCAGTCAGCGACGGCCGCTTCTGCCGCGCAGACAATGCGCGCGAAGAAGGGATTGGCAAGGTCCGAGACGGCGAGCGCGATCAGTTGCGTGCGGCCGCGCTTCAGATTGCGCGCCGCCGACATCGGCGCGTAGTCGAGGTCGCTGATCGCCGCCAGGACGCGCGAGCGCAGATTGGCGCTGACGAAGGCCGAGTCGTTCAGCACGGCGGAGACGGTCGCTGTCGACACACCGGCAGCTTTGGCAACGTCGCGGATTGTGGACAAGCAAACACCTAGCTAACCGTTTCGCTGATGGTGGAGGAAGGCGTCGGCCCTGTCCAGCCTGTCCTGCAGCGGATTCGGCGATAATCGGCTTGCAATTTCGATGGAGATCGGAAATTCTGGCGAAACGGTTCGGCCATGTTCGCCAGGAGAGCGGAGGGGTCGGGATCAGCCGCCAGGGAGGGAAACATGAGAGCTTCGACCATCGCACTCGTCTGGGCGGGCCTTGCCGCCTCGGTCTGTGCCGCGCAGGCGCAGGACAAGCCACTGCTCGGTATCGTGTCGATCTCGGCGACCGAGGCGAACAATGCTCGCTACATCGCCGGCGCCACGGCCGCTGCCGAAGCGGCGGGCTGGGAAGTCTCCGTCATCGATGCCGCCGGCAGTGCCGACCAGGCTAATTCCGCCATCCAGAATTTCGCCGGCCGCGGCGCCGGGGCGATCATCGACATGGTCTTTCCCTATTCCTCGATCGGCGCGGGCCTCGCCGACGCCAAGGCCGCGGGCATTCCGGTCGTCACCTGGGGCGGCGGGATCGGCAGTTCCGTCGCGGCGACCAACGGCTCGGGCGCGCCGATCGCTCAGCCGGTGATCGAGAAGATGATCGCCGACCTCGGCGGCAAGGGCAGCCTGCTCGCTCTGACCTACCGGACCGGCGAGGTCTGCCGCAACCGCGAGGTCCTGCTCGACGAGATGCTGGCCAAGAACCCGGGCATCGAGGTGGTCAAGAACGAGGTGCGCATTCCCGGCTATTTCGAGGACGGCGCGCAATACGCCAACGCCTGGCTCGCCTCGCATCCGGCCGGCGACGGCAATCTGGCGATCTGGGGCTGCTGGGACGATCCGGCGATCGGCGCCATCGGCGCGCTGCGCCAGCAGGCGCGCGACGACGTGAAGGTCTACGGCGTCAACGGCAATGCGCAGGCGCTCGAGAACATTCAGAACGGCCACATGACCGCGACCGCCTGGGAAGACAGCTATACCGAGGGTGCGGAAATGGTGAAGCTCCTTGCCGAGATCAAGGCGGCAGGCGACGCCTGGACCCCGAAGGCCGTGGAGGTTCCCGCCATCCTGGTGACCCAGGAGACCATCGCCGATTTCCTCAAGCAGCACCCCGAGGCGCTGGGCCAGTGACCCTGCAGGGCGTCCCCGTGTCGGCGGCGGTCGCCCTGCCTCACGGCGGCCTCGGCGACGGGCCTGCCTTCCTCGTCGCCACCGATATCGCCAAGTCCTATGGCGGCGTCGCCGCGCTGAAGGGCGTGTCGCTGTCGCTGCGGCCGGGCGAGGTACATGGCCTCGTCGGCGCGAACGGCGCCGGCAAGTCGACCTTGATCCGCATCCTTGCCGGCCTCGTGCAGCCGGACCGCGGCCGGATCGTCGTGGACGATGCGCCGGTCGTCATTGCCTCGCCGCACCGCGCCAGCGATCTCGGCATGAACTTCATCCATCAGGAGCTGGCCTTCGTTCCCGGCATGACCGTCCTGCAGAACATCATGCTCGGCCTGCCCAAGACATCGCGTTTCGGCATGATCGACTGGAAGGCGATCGCCCGCGAGGTCGAGCCCATCGCGCGGCGCGTCGGCCTGTCGGCGCCGCTCCTGGCCAGCGTCAAGGGGCTGTCCACTGCCGAAAAATGGCTGATCAACATCTGCCGGGCGCTCGTGCGCAAGGCGCGGCTGATCGTGATGGACGAGCCGACCGCCTCGCTGTCGGCCAGCGAGAGCGAGAAACTGTTTGGCATCGTCGAGGACCTGTCGCGCTCGGGCGTCGCCGTCCTCTACGTTTCCCACCGTCTCGACGAGATCGAACGGCTCTGCCACCGCGTCACCGCCTTTCGCGACGGCCGGTCCGTCGCGACGCTGGAGCGTCATGCGGTGACCCGGGCGACCTTGGTCGAGGCGATCGTCGGCGGCGCGGTCGAGCGTCTCGCCAAGTCGGCCGAAACTCTGGGTCGCAACGAGGTGGTGCTGACGGTGCGGGGCCTGACGCGGCTGCCGCGGGTCGTCGATGTCGATCTCGACCTGCACCGCGGCGAAGTTCTGGGCATCGGCGGCCTCGTCGGCGCCGGGCGCACCGAGCTGGTGCGGCTGATCTACGGGGCCGATCGCACCGACCGGGGCACGATGGTTCTCGCCGGCGACGCTTTTGCGCCGCGCCATCCGAGCGCCGCGGTGCGGGCCGGCCTTGGCCTCGTGCCGGAGGAGCGGCGCAGCGAGGGGCTGGTGCTCGGCAAGAGCGTCGCCTTCAACCTGCACCTGTCGAGCCTGTCGCGCATCGTCCACAGCTCGGCCCTGCCGCTGATCAGCCGGCGCCGCCGGCAGCCATTGTCGCAGCAGGTGATCGCCGATCTCGCGATCAAGACCGAGAGTGCGGAGACGCCGGTCGGACGGCTCAGCGGCGGCAACCAGCAGAAGGTCGTGATCGGCCGTTGGCTGCTGCGCGCGCCCAAAGTGCTGATCCTGGACGAGCCGACCCGCGGCGTCGACGTCGGCGCCCGCGGCGAGATCCATCGCCTGATCCGCGACCTTGCCGCCCGGGGCATGGCGGTGCTGGTCATCTCCTCGGAGCCGGACGAACTGCCCGATCTTTGCGACCGCGTCCTCGTCATGGCCGAGGGGCGGATCGTGCGCGAACTGCAGGGGGACGCCCTCAGCCGCAGTGCCATCATCGAAGCGAGCTATGCCGGGCCGGCCACGGCCGAGGGGACCCAGCCATGACCGATGCCGCCGTCGCCAACCGCCGCCTGTCGCCCGGCTCCAAGCGAGCCCTCGGCTATTTCGCCCGCTACGCCACGATCATCGGCCTCGTCGCCATGGTGCTGGCTTTCTCCTGGCTGTCGCCCCGCGCCTTTCCGACGCTGAACAATTTTACCAACGTTCTCAACCAGGCGTCGCTCGCGATGATCATCGCCGCGGGGCTGACACTGGCAGTTATCGTCGGCGAATTGGACCTCTCGATTGGCTTTTCCGCCAGTCTGCACGGCATTCTCGTCACCGGCCTCATCGTCAGCAACCAGTTGCCGATCCCGGTCGCCATCGTCATCGTGCTGGCGGCGGGAGCCCTGATCGGCCTCGTCAACGGCCTGATCGTCACCAAGGTGAAGGTCAATTCGGTGATCGCCACGCTCGGCGTCGGCACGATCCTCACCGGCCTCGCCTTCGCCTATTCAGCCGGCGTGCCGATCGTCTCCGGCGTGCCCGAGGCGTTTCTGCAACTCTCGCTCGGACGCTGGCTGTTCGGCATCCCGAACAACATCGTCATCATGGCGGTGGTCGTCGGCGGCCTCTGGCTGCTGGTCGAGCGGACGGCGCTCGGCCAGGAGATCCAGGCGGTCGGCGGCAATCCCGCGGCGGCCCGCCTCGCCGGCATCAACGTCGACCGCATCAAGATCCTCGGCTTCGTGATCTCCGGCGTCTGCGCGGCGCTGACCGGCATCCTGCTGGCCTCGCGCCTCGGCAGCGGCACGGCGAGCGCCGCCGACAGTTACCTCCTGACCGCCTTTGCCGCCGTCTTCCTGGGCTCGGCGACGCTGCGCGACGGCGAGTTCCACGTGCTGGGCACGCTGATCGGGGCGCTGATCATCGCCTTCTGCTTCAACGGCCTCAACATCTTCGGCGCGCCGACCTTCTCGCAATACGTCCTGCAGGGCGCCATTCTCATCCTGGCGGTCGGGCTGTCGAGCCTCGGCCGGTCGATCGCGGAAAGCTGAGCCATGACATCCGAGCCGCAGCTCACCTGGGACGTCCACGTCATCGAATTCGCCCGGTCCAAGGACCAGCTGGTCGCCGGCCTCGTGCACGGCGCCTATGACGAGGGCACGGCCGACGTGCCGTTCTCCTTCGTCCTCGCCCGCCGGGCCGACAAGGTGGTCCTCGTCGATACCGGCTTCATGCGCGAGGGCAGCGGCGAGGCGATGAGCATCAAGTTCGGTGTGCCCTTCTGGATCTCGCCGCTGCGCATGCTGGAGGCACTCGGCGTCGCCGCCGGCGACGTCACCGACATCGTCCTCAGCCACGCGCATTTCGACCATATGGGCTCGATCGGCGAGTTCCCCGCGGCCCGCATCCATATCCAGAAGCAGGAGCTTCTCTCCTGGATCGAGGCCTTGGCGCTGCCGCGGCAGTTCGGCTATCTCACCGAGATCATCAACCCGGACGATCTTCGCCACGCCTTCGACGCCTCGCTCGAGCACCGGCTGAACCTCGTCGAGGGCGACGTCGACGATCTCCTGCCCGGGCTGCACCTGCGCACCGGCCCCGGCCATACCGTCGGCCAGCAGTATGTCGTCGTCGAAACCGGCCGCGGCCGCCTCGTCATCTCCGGCGACTGCGTCTATTCGAAGCGCAACATCTGCGGCCACAACCATGACGGCGTCTATGTCCCGCTCGCCAATGCCACCGGCAGCGTCTGGGACCAGCTGAAGACCTTCGACCGGATCAACCAGGAGATCGGCGGCGATCTCGGCCGGCTCGTCATCCTGCACGACATGCAGCGCTGGCCGACGCTTCCGATCGTGCAGGAAATCGACGGATTTCGGATCGTCCTGGCATCCTGATCGGCCTGGCGGCGCGGGTCAGTCCCGGGCGCCGGGCCCGAAGACCGGCGCGCGCTTGGCGAAGAAGGCCGCGGCCCCTTCGCGCAGATCCTCGCCGTCGAAGATTTTCTGCTGCGCCGCGTTGCCCCGGGACAGGGCCGCGTCGACGGGAAGGTCGAGCGCGGCGTCGACGAGCGTCTTCGCCAGCCGGTTCGACAGCGGCCCGCGCTGCGCGATCTCGGCCGCCAGTTCCCGCGCCGCCTGAAGGGCGCTGCCGGCCGCGACCCGGTTCACCAGGCCCCAGGCCAGTGCGCTGTCGCAGTCGAGGATCATGCCGGTGAACAGGATTTCCTTCGCCCGCGCCGGACCGACGAGCCGCGCGAGGCGGACGGCGCCGCTGGCCGCCAGTCCCCCCAGCCGGCTCTCGGGAAGACCCACCTTGGCGCTTTCGGCAAGGACCCGGAGATCGCAGGCCAGCGCCAGCTCGAAGCCGCCGCCGAGTGCCGGCCCGTCGATCGCCGCGATCGTGGGAAATGGCAATGCCGCGACCTGGCGCAGGACATGGTCCTCGAAAAGGATCTTGTCCTCGCTGGCATTGGCGCCGAGCGCAGAGAATTCACGGATGTCGCTGCCGGCACAGAAGGCCGCGGGTCCCCCGTGCAGGATCAGGCAGCGGATGGCGGGATCGGCGGCCAGCGCCGTCACCGCGGCGCCGAGGTCTCGCAGGAGGGCGCGCGTGACCAGGTTGAGACGGCCCGCGTCGAGGCCGAGCTCGGCCACGGGGCCATCGATGCGAAGCCTGACAGTGCCGGCGGTCGTTCCCTCCGCCATCGCTCAGCTCGCGATCTTGGTTTGCGGCGTGATGCCGTGCAGCACGCCCATGCGCTCGAAATGCTGGTGGATGCGATCCACGTAGGACGCGAAGTCGGGCGCGTCGCCCAGAACGATCGGCCGCGGGCGCGGCAGGGTGACCGTGATGTCGTCGACGACCACGCCCGGGCTCGGGCTCATGACGATGATGCGGTCGGACAGGCCCACCGCTTCCTCGACGCTGTGGGTGATGAAGATCACGGTCGGACGGCGGCGGAGCCAGAGCTGCTCGAGATCGGTGCGCACCTGCAGCCGAGTGAGGGCATCGAGCGCGCCAAAAGGCTCGTCCATCAGGATCACGTCCGGCTCGTGCACGAGGGTGCGGATCAGCGACACGCGCTGGCGCATGCCGCCGGAAAGCTGGCGCGGGTACTTGTCCATCGCGTGCTCGAGCCGGAGCTGCGCGAAGAGGTCGCGCGCGCGGTCGGCGATCATCTGGCGGTCGAGCCCGCGGATGTCGGCGTGCAGCATCACATTGTCGAAGGCGGTGCGGAATTCCAGGAGCAGGTGGTCCTGGAAGGCGATGCCGACATTGGTGATCGGCTTGGTCACGGCCTTGCCGTCGCAGAGGATCTCGCCGGTCGAGTGCTTCATCAGTCCCGCGACCATCAGCATCAGCGTGCTCTTGCCGCAGCCGGACGCGCCGACGACGGAGATGAACTGGCCGGCCGGAATGTCGATGTCGACCGGGCCCATGGCGCGGAAGGGATTGTCCCCGCCCTCGCCGAAAACCTTCGAGACGTTGCGGATGGCGATGGGGACACCGGTCTTTTCGACGGGGGTCTTCTCGCTGGTTTGGGAAAGCGTCATGGGTGCCTCCTGCCGTTCAAGCCGCGGGTGCGGCGGACGCCGCCACGGCGGCAAGGGGTGTTTTGGAGAGAAGCAGCGCCTTGCGCCCCTTCTGCACGACCTCGTCGCGCTGGTTCACGATCTCGACGTCGAAGGTCGCGATCGCCTGGTCGGGCCGGGAGCGGGAATCGCGGATCTCGGCGATGACGTAGTTCACGAAGATCGTGTCGCCGAGGAAGATGGGACCGACGAACCGCCAGTCGGAAATCCCGAGGAAGGCAATCGCGGTTTCGCGCAGCTCGCCCGTCCGCGCCCACATCAGGCCATGGGCGAAGGACAGGCCGAGCATGCCGTGCGCGACGCGGCGGCCGAACTGGCTCCTCGCCGCATAGACGTCGCTGGTGTGCAGTTCGGAAAAATCGCCGGTCAGGCCCGCAAAGGCCATGACGTCCGCCTCGCCGACGGTCCGGCCGGGGCTGCGGAAGCGCATTCCGACGAAGAGATCGTCAAACCGATAACCCATCGTTTGGTCCTGGAACTGGAGGGCGGGCGCAGGGCCCCCCGGCCGATGCCGGGGGGCGCGGTGCGACCTTACTGGCAGGGGCGAAGCGTGCCCTCGGCCGGCAGGAAGTCGTTGGTGTAGTAGGTGGTGGGATCCTGGCCGGTCGGCAGCAGGCCGACCTGCGACAGCAGATCCTGGGTCTTCACCCACTGGGCCGGCTCGGCCCTGCCGACGAATTGGGCGTCGCCGCTGCAGAACAGCGGCGTGATCGCCGCGAGCTCCGCCGCGACCAGCTTTTCGTCCGAATCGGGGAAGAGTTCCTTGACGTCCGCCACCGCCTCCGCCGGCTTGTCGAGGGCAAAGCTCCAGCCCTTCAGGCTGGCGGCGATGAAGCTCTTCACCAGGTCAGGATTCTTCTCGAGGAAGTCGTTCGACGCGAAGATCGACGTGGAGACCGTGGGCACGCCGTAGTCGGCGAAGGGAAGCTCGTCGATCTCGGCGCCCTGGGCCCGAAGTTGGATGGCATAGGCGTCGAGCGAGCCGAGGATCGCCTGGACCTGGCCCGTGAGCAGGCTCGGCACCATCGAGGTCATCGGCATGTTGAGGAGCTGCAGGTCCGATTCCTGCAGATCGTTCGCCTTCAGGAGAAGCGGCAGCATCGTCGTCTGCGACGAGCCGGAGGGCACGCCGACGGTCTTGCCCTTGAGGTCGGCGAAGGACTTGATCCCGGTCGCCTTCAGCGCGATCAGCTCGTTCGGGTTGGACTGGTAGATCGTCGAGACGACGCGCATCGGCGCGCCCTTGGCGATCAGCTGGCTGACGGCGACCGCGTCGGCATAAGCGAGCTGCGCCTGGCCGCTGGCGACCAGCTGCGCCGTGTTGCCGGAGCCGTTGCCCTGGACGATGGTCACGTCGAGGCCGGCTTCCTTGTAGTAGCCTTCCTGCAGCGCCGCGGCGAAGCCGGCATTGGCGCCGCCGGCCGTCCAGTTGAGCTGGAAGGTGACGGCCGTCTGGGCGACGGCGGCGCCCGTCATCCCGGTCATGGCGAGCAGTCCCGCCGCAGCGGTGGTCTTCAGGATATGCAGCATGTTGGTTCCTCCCAGAATTGAAATGATGACCTCCGCCCCTCCCGGGCGGACGCCGGTTAGTCCGCCCCGGACCGCTGCCAGGGCGTCATCAACCATTCGCTGAATTCGACGACGTAGTTGATGAGGATGCCGATGAAGGTCAGGACGACGAGGACCGCGAAGGTCAGCTCGATGTCCATGGTGCTGGTGCCGCGCAGGAGCACGTAGCCGAGCCCCTGGTTGGCGCCGACGAACTCGGCGACGATGGCTGCGGTCGTGGCGATGGTGGCGGACGTCTTGACGCCCGAGAAGATCACCGGCAGCGCCGAGGGAACGCGCAGATAGCGAAAGGTCTGCCAGATCGAGGCGCCCATCGAGCGCGTCAGATAGAGAAGACGCTGGTCGAGGATCTGGAAGCCGCTGATGCTGGCGATGAGCAGCGGGAAGAAGGTCATGAGGACGGTGAGGAGGACCTTCGACTCCATGCCGAAACCGAGCCAGACGAGGAACAGCGGCGCGACCGCGATCTTCGGGACGAGCTGCAGAAGCATGATCGGCGGATAGAGAATCTGACGGGCCAGCGGCGATAGGGCGATGACGAGGCCGAGCGGAATGGCCGTCAGCAGCGTCAGCCCGAAGCCGAGGACGATTTCCGTCAGCGTCACCAGCGCATGCGTCCAGAGCATCGACGCGTCGGCGACGACGCGCGAGAAGACCGCGGCCGGACCCGGCAGCAGGTAGGCAGGAATCTCGAAGAAGCGGACGGAAAACGACCAGAACGCGATGATGACGAGAAAGGTCAGGGGCGGGAGCGCATTCCAGCCCAGCGCGCGCACCCGGCGCATGCCCTTCGAGGGGCCGCGAACGACCGGCGCCGGCGTGCCGGCCGCAACCGGACCTGAAAGACCCGGCGCGGGCGTCATCTGTTGAGTGGCCATCGACCTTCCTCCCTGTTCGGTGGCTCCCCTGCGGGAGGCCTTGCCGCTTCTTTCCGTTCGCCCTGGACCCGCCGGAATGTCCCGGTCAGGCTCCTCCCAGGGAGGGATGTATCCGCTTGCATTGCCTGCTGCGCTCCCGCGTCCCACGGGATGGCACAGGCCGGCCGTCAGGCCGCGGCGCGGCCGCTTCCACCCGATTCCGCCGCGAGCCTGCGGCGGGGAGATCGGGCACTGCGGCCGAACCTTGCGAAGTCGACCGCCAGCCCCATCGGCTCGGCTCTGAAGAGCCTGGCATCCATGGGCCTGAGGCTCTGCGAGATGCTCGGGCGGAATGCCATGCGGGCGAGAATGTCGCGCTCGAGATCGACACCCGGGGCGATCTCCACGAGCTCCAACCCCTGCGCCCCGACGTCGAAGACGGCGCGTTCGGTGACGAAGAGGGCCTTGCGGCCTTCCTCGCGGGCAAAGGCGCCGTTGTAGCAGATCTGCCGAACGGCCTCGACGAACTTGGAATGCCGCCCCTCCTGCAGCACGGTCAACCGACCGTCGCCGCCCTCAACGCGCAGGCCGCCGGCCGTGAAGGTGCCGCTGAACACGACCTTGCGGGCGTTCTGGCTGATGTTGATGAAGCCGCCAACGCCGACGATGGTATCGCCGAAGCGGCTGACATTGACGTTTCCGGCCGCGTCGATCTCGGCGAAGGACAGGAAGGCGACGTCGAGCCCGCCGCCGTCGTAGAAGTCGAACTGGTAGGGCTGGTCGACCATGGCGTCGAAGTTCTGCGCGGTCCCGGAATCCGGCCCGGTCATCGGCGCGCCGCCGATGAAGCCCTGCTCGTTGCTGAGCGTGATGCCCTCGAGGATGCCCTCCTCGGCGGCGACGGCCGACACGCCGGTGGAAATGCCCGCGCCGAGATTGCACACGGCGCCGGGGACGATCTCCATCGCGGCGCGGCGGGCGATGATCTTGCGCTCGGTGAAGGGCAGCCGGCGCATGGCCTCCGCCGGCACCCGCATCTCGCCGGCATAGCTTGGCTCGTAGGCGCTGGCATAGGTCTGGCGCTGCTCGGGATCGACGACGACATAGTCGACGAGGATGCCGGGGATCCGCACGCTGCGCTGGGGCAGGGTGCCGCGCCGCGCCAGCCGCTTGACCTGCACGACCACGGCGGCACCGAGGCGGCGGGCGGCCTGGGCACAGGACAGCATCTCGCCGGGGATCGCCTCCTCCTCCATCGACACATTGCCGTCCTCGTCCGCGGTCGTCCCGCGCAGGATCACCACGTCGAGCGGGAAGGGCTTGTAGCGCAACCATTCCTCCCCGGCGATGTCGAGAACCTCGACGATGTCCTCCTGGGCCGCCTTGTTCTGGCGGCCGCCGAGCTGGCGCGGATCGACGAAGGTGTGGAGGCCCGTGCGGGTGATCAGGCCCGGCCGGCCCGCGGCCATCTCGCGGACGAGCTGCGAGATGACGCCCTGCGGGATGGTGTAGGATTCGAAGGCTTCGTCGAGGGCCAGCGCGATCAGCGGCGGCGAGTCGACCAGGGCGCTGGTCAGCGAGCGCTTCAGCATGCCGGGATGGCGGAAGCGGGCCGCCCCCTTCAACTGACGATCGCCGATGCCGACCGCGTGGATCAGCGTCAGGTCGCGCGGTTCGCCGGCTTCCAGAAAGCGCGCCTCGATCGCCTCCAGCACCGTCTCGGGGACGCAGTGTCCGCCGCCCGATCCGCTGACGAGAACGCTGTCGCCGGCCTGGATGAGACTGGCCGCCTGGCTCGCCGTGATGACCTGCATTTTGCCTCCCGTCACCGTTGACAACGGCGTCTGCTCTCATGTAACCGATTGCATAACGAATGAGGTGGAGGCCTGTCAAGCGGCCTCGGAAAATTACGAGGGCGGCCTGCGTCCTGTAGCGCAGGCGTGGTGTGCGGCGCACGGCGGTGAATGATCGCTGGCAATCGGTTGCATGGGGAGAAGAGAGATGGGTTTGGCGGGGGAGGGCGTCCTGGCGATCTGGAATGGCATCGCGGCGGCGGCAGAACCGGATTTCCTGTCCTGGCACGTCCGCGAGCACATCCCCGAGCGCGTGGCGGTGCCGGGATTTGTGCGCGGCCGGCGCTATGTCGCTGTTCGCGGCGAGCCGAAATACTTCAATTTCTACGAGGCCGAAACGCCCGCCGTCCTCGCCTCGCCGGCCTATCTCGCCCGCCTCGACGACCCGTCGGAATGGACGAAGCGCGTCGTGCGCCACTTTCGCGACACCTCGCGCACGGCCTGCGCCGTGGTCTACTCGAAGGGGGAGGGCGACGGCGCCTTCGTCGCGACGCTGAGGCTGGCGACAGAGGTCCTGCCGTCGGCGTTTCTCGGCCGCGTGACCGGGAACCTCGATGCCCTCCGGGAACGGGACGGGGTGGTCGGCGTGCATCTCCTGCGCGGCGAGGCGGGGTCGGGCGGGGGAGCGACGGCCGAAAAGGCGCTGCGCGGCGAACCGGACCGGACGGCCGCGTGGATCCTCCTCGTCGAAGCGACCGGCCCGGAGCCTCTGGAGGCGATTCTCGCCGCGGACATCGACACCGTCCTCGGCGGCACCGAAGCGGCTTGCCCGCCGGCCGATCGCGGGATCTATCGTCTGCAGTATGCGCTCGGCCGCGACCAGTTGTCCGGCCCGAGCCTCAGACGGTGATCAAGGGGGCTGACATGGCGAAGGTGAAGGCGGAGGTCGGCGGGATGCCGGGTCCCGCGACGAAGATGCCGGGATCGACGCCGACCGGCGGCGTCGGCCTCAGGGACGTCGCGCGGGCCGTGGGCGTGTCGACCGCCACCGTATCGCGGGCGATCAACCGCCCCGAGGTCGTGTCTCCCGAACTGCGCGAGCGGATCGCGCTCGCGGTCGCCGAACTCGGCTGGATTCCAGACGGACGCGCGCGGGCGTTCACGACAGGCCGGTCGCAGACCATCGGCGCGGTGTTCCCGACCCTTGGTCTCGGCGATTTTCCCCGTGCCGCCAACGCCATCCAGCGCCAGCTCCTCGACGTCGGCTACACCCTGCTCCTGGCCTGTTCCGAATACGATCCGGACCTGGAGTTCCAGCAGGTCCGCAAGTTTGCCGAGCGCGGCGTTGACGGCGTCATCCTCGTCGGCCTCGCCCATCACCCGGACCTGCTGCCCTTCCTGAAGCAGCGCAACCTGCCCTTCATCAGCTCCTTCATCTACGAGCCCGCCATCCACGGCAGCTGCGTCGGCCCGGACAATCACAAGGCGCTCGTCACGATGACGGACTATCTGGCCGATCTCGGCCATGTCCGCTTCGCCGTCATCGCCCAGGCGACCGAGAACAACGACCGCGCCAGCGCGCGGCTCGCTGGAATCCGCGACGCCCTGGCCCTGCGCGGGCTGGCGGTCCGCCCGCAGCACCTGGCGATCGGGACGTGGACGATCGAGGAGGGGCGGCGCCTGTTCGCCCAGGTGATGGCGACTGATCCGCGGCCGACCGCCATCATCTGCGGCAATGCCCCGCTCGCCATCGGCGCCGTGCTGGAAGCTCTCGCGACCGGACGGCGCGTCCCCGAGGACGTCTCGATCGTCGGCTACGACGACATCGAGATCATGAGCCACCTGCCGGTGCCCGTCACCACCGTGCGCGTGCCCGGGGAGGAGATCGGCTACCGCGCGGCGCGGCTGATCGTCGACCGGGTCGAGCAGCGCGAGCCCGACTATCCGCTGGAGAGCGAGGCGGAAATCGTGGTCCGCGCCTCCTCCGGTCCACCCCCCAAAGACTAGACAGGACACCATGGATACGCCAGCCGAGGGCCATGCGGTCACCCGCCCCGATGACCCATGCCCCCCCATCACCGGCGAGACCGCGATCGTCGCCATCGTCGGCGACCCGATCCGGCAGGTGAAGTCGCCTTCCAGCTTCAACGCCGCCTTCGCGCGCCGCGGCATCGGTGCCGTCATGGTGCCGTTCCAGCTGTCCTCGGCCTCGTTCGAGGCCGACATGCCGGCGCTGATGCGGGTCGCCAATCTCGGCGGCATCGTCGTCACCATGCCGTTCAAGACGCGGATCATGCCGATGCTCGAAGGCTTCAGCGATGCCGCGCGGTCGGTCGGCGCGGTCAACGCGCTGCGCCGGCTGCCTGGGGGCGGCTGGTTCGGCGACATCTTCGACGGCGTCGGTCTCGTCGGCGCGGTGCGCGCGATCGGCGTCGCGCCGGCCGGCCTCCGGGTCGGCCTGATCGGCGCGGGCGGTGCCGGCAGCGCCATCGCCTTCGCCCTCGCCGGCGCCGGCATCCACTCGCTCGCCCTCATGGACCGTGAACCGGCGCGCGCCGCCGGTCTCGCCCGCCGGATCGCCGAGGCGGGAACCCCGGCACAGGCCGTGGCCACGCTCGTGCCCGGCGACCTCGACCTCCTCGTCAACGCCTCGCCCGTCGGGATGGCGGCGTCGGACGGCCTGCCCGTCGACGTCTCCAGCCTTCATGCCGGCGTCGCCGTCGTCGACATCGTCACCCGGCCGACCACCCCGCTGCTCGACGCGGCGCGGCGCCTCGGCTGCCGCCATGCCGGCGGCGCTGCCATGGTCGCCGCGCAGACGGCGGCCATCATCGACTTTCTCCAGATCGGGTCCGATCGGGCCTGAACCACCCCGCCTTCAGTTTGGGAGATGAACATGAAACTGCTTCGCCATGGTCCGGCCGGCGCCGAAAAGCCAGGTATCCTCGATGCCGAGGGGGGCGTGCGCGACCTGTCGGGCATCGTGCGCGATATCGACGCCGCGACGCTTTCGCCTGAGGGGCTCGATCGCCTGCGCGGGCTCGACCTCGGGTCGCTGCCGCTGGTGGACGAGAACGTTCGGCTCGGCGTGCCCGTCGCCCATGTCGGCAATCTCGTCTGCATCGGCCTCAACTACACCGACCATGCCGAGGAGACGAACGCGCCGATCCCCTCGCAGCCGATCATCTTCAACAAGCACACGGGCGCGCTCAGCGGGCCCTTCGACGACGTGATCCTGCCACCGGGCTCGACCAAGCTCGACTGGGAGGTGGAACTGGCCTTCGTCATCGGGCGGCCCTGCTGGCACGTTTCCGAGGAGGAGGCTCTGTCCTACGTCGCCGGCTACACCATCCTGAACGACCTGTCCGAGCGCGAGTACCAGCTGGAATGGGAGGGCCAGTGGGCCAAGGGCAAGAGCTATCCGACCTTTGCCCCCTGCGGTCCCTGGCTGGTGACGGGGGACGAGGTCGGCGATCCGCAGAACCTCGACCTCTGGCTCGATCTCAACGGTCGCCGGGAGCAGACCGGCACGACGACGCGCATGATCTTCACCTGCGCGCACATCGTCGCCTATGCCAGCCGCTTCATGGCGCTGCAGCCGGGCGACATCATCACGACGGGCACGCCCCCCGGCGTCGGTCTCGGCCGCAAGCCGCCGGTGTTCATGAAGGCGGGCGACACGATGCGGCTCGGCATCACCGGTCTCGGCGAACAGCAGCAGACGCTGAAGCCGCGCGCGGCGTAATTTCTCACCGCTGAGCGCCCGGCGGTTGAATCGGCGGGGCTTCGGCTCAAGGCCAGCACGCCGTCTCCTCAGCGATCCGCTGGGGCCGGCGCGGTCCGCTCAGGTCCAGCCGGCATCCACCACATGCGACTGGTTGGTGCAGGCGCCCGCCTCGTCCGAGGCGAAGAACAGGATGGTCCGGGCGATGTCGGCCGGATCGATCTTGCGCTTCAGGCACTGCCGCTTGAAAATCTCGGCCTCGACCTCGGGCGTGACCCAGAGGTCGAGCTGGCGCTGCGTCATGATCCAGCCGGGCAGGACGCAGTTGACGCGGATGTTGTGGGGGCCGAGTTCGCGCGCCAGGCCCCGTGTCAGCCCGATGACGCCCGACTTGGCGGCGACGTAGGGCGTCAGCCCCTCGACGCCGGCGATATAGGCGAAGGAGCCGATGTTGACGATGGCGCCGCCGCCTGCCGCCGCCATGTCCTTGTAGACGGCCTGGGCGCAGAAGAACTGGTGCCGGAGGTTGACCGCCTGCCGGTCGTCCCAGAATTCCGGCGTGATCTCGTCGATCGTGGCGCGCTGGTCATGCGCGGCGTTGTTGACGAGGAGGGTGATCGGCCCGAATTCGGCCCGGATGGCGTCGATGCCGGCGCGGACCGCCGCAATGTCGCGCAGATCGACGTTCTGGAAGAGGACCTCGCAGTTTTCCGCCTTGAGTTCGGCGACCAGGGCTTCGGACTCCGGCACCGCGATGTCGATGAAGCCGACGCGCGTGCCCTGATGGGCGAAGTGGCGGGTGATCTCGGCGCCGATGCCGCTGCCGCCGCCGGTGATCAGCACGGTGCGGTCGCGGAGGCTGGGATAGGTCGCGCCGTAGCGCGGACGATAGGGGGCGGTCAAAGGCGGTTCTCCCGATGCGGGAACGGTTTTCCGTTCCGGCCATCCCTGCCGGACGGCGGTTGCTGGCGAGGCCGAAGGGCGGCTGCGGTCATGCCGGAGAGCGGGTCCCGGCGAGCGTGCGCTGCTCCAGCTGCTTGCGGCCGATGGCGGCCTGGCGCCGGCGCTGGATCTCGCGGTCGGCGATGACGCCCAGCAGGATGACCGCGCCCATCACCGCGAAGTTCAGCGAGCTCGGAATGCCCAGCATGTTGACGAGGTTCTGCAGCACCTGCAGCAGCACCGTGCCGAGGACGATGCCGAGCACCGAGCCCTCGCCGCCGCGCAGCGAGCAGCCGCCGAGAACCGCGGCGGCGATGGCGTAGAGCTCGTAGAAATTGCCGTGCGCGGAGGGCGAGACCGACTGGGTGTAGAAGACGAAGGCCATGGCGCTGATGCCGGTGAGGATGCCGGAGATCGCATAAGCCGAGGTGATGACGAGGTTCGTCGGCAGGCCCGAATAGCGCGCCGCCTCCTCGTTCTTGCCGATGGCGAAGAGGTAACGGCCGAACACCGACTTGTGGATGAGGACGGCGGTGAACAGCGCCACGAGAACGAAGAAGATGAAGGAATGCGGGATGTTCCAGGTCCGGCCCGACGCCAGCCATTCCAGCCATTCGTAGCCGCCGGCATAGCCGAAGCCGCGGGTGGAATCCTCGGTATACCAGCGGGCGGTGCCACGGTAGATCAAAAGGCCGCAGAGCGTGACGACGAAGGGTTGGAGCTGCAGGCGGGTGATCAGGAGGCCGTGCAGCGTGCCGAGGATCCCGCCGGCGAGCACCGTCGCCATGGCGGCGAGCGGCCAGGCGATCTCGTATTCGACCAGGAGGTCGAGGAAGAGGATGCCGAGAAGGGCGAGCATCGAGCCGACCGAGAGGTCGATGCCGCCGGTGATGATGACGATGCCGAGGCCGATGGCCAGGAGTCCGAAGAGGCCGATCTGGTTGGCGAGATTGACGAGATTGACCTGCGACAGGAACTGCGGGTTGATCGCCGCGGTGATGGCGCCGGTGACGACGATCAGGAGAAAGAGGCCGGTCTCTTTGCGGATCATGGATGCGCGCTTTCGGTGAGGTGGCCCTGCCCGGTGGCGAGGGTGAGGACATTGTGTTCGGAGAAGTCTTCGCGCTTCAGATGCCCGCCGATCCGGCCCTCGTGCATGACCACGACGCGGTCGCTGACGCCGATGACCTCCTCCATGTCGCTCGACACCATCAGGATGGCGACGCCGCTGTCGGCAAGGTCCCGCATAATGCGGTAGATCTCGGACTTGGCGCCGACGTCGATGCCGCGCGTCGGCTCGTCGAAGATCATCAGCGAGGGCTTCATCGACAGCCATTTGCCGAGCACGATCTTCTGCTGGTTGCCGCCCGACAGGGTGAGCGCGGTGGCGCCTACGCTCTCGCTCTTGATGCGCAGCGACTTGCTCTGGAATTCCGCCACGCGGCGCTCGGCGGCGCCGTCGACCAGCCAGCCGCGGGCGTAGCGCGACAGGTCGGCCAGCGTCATGTTGTGCATCACCGACTGCTCGACGATCAGGCCGCAGCGCTTGCGGTCTTCCGGGGCGAGATAGATGCCGTGGGCGATGGCGTCGGTGACGCCGCGGATGCGGATCGGCGCGCCGTCGAGCCGGATCTCGCCGGCCAGCGGCAGGTCGATGCCGAAGATCGCCTCGACGAGTTCGGTCCGCCCGGCACCGACGAGGCCGGCGAGGCCGACGATCTCGCCGCGCCCGACCGTCAGGTCGACGGCCCTGTCCGGATAGGCGCGCGTGACGATCCCGCGCGCCTCCAGCCCCTCCGCGACGACGTCGCGGGCCGGCTGGAGATAGATGGATTTGAGGTCGCGGCCGATCATCAGGCGGATCATCGCGGGATGGGTGATGGCGCCCTTGCCGAGCTCGCCGACGACGCGCCCGTCGCGCAGGACGACCACCCGGTCCGCGATGTGCTCGATCTCGCCCAGGCGGTGGGAGATGTAGATGATGGCGACGCCGGTGCCGCGCAGATCGGCCACGACCTTCAGGAGCCGCGCCGTTTCCGTCAGCGTCAGGCTGGAGGTGGGCTCGTCCATGATGATGACGCGGGCCTGCTGCGACAGTGCCTTGGCGATCTCGACCATCTGCCGCTGGGCGATGGAGAGGTTCTCGACGAGGTCGGAGGGGCCGAAATCGACGCCGAGGCGCTGGAGGATCGGGGCGACGCGCCGATGCACCTCGCCGTCGTCGACCAGCTTGAGAAAGCCGCCCCGGCGCGGCTCGCGGCCGATGAAGACATTCGCCGCGACGTCGAGATTCTCGAACAGGTTCAGTTCCTGGTGGACGAAGGCGATCCCCTGGCGGGCCGCTTCGTTGACCGAGAGGTGATCGTAGGGCGTGCCGGAGATGGTGATGGTGCCGGAGGTCGGCGCGATCACGCCGCCGAGGATCTTCATCAAGGTCGACTTGCCGGCGCCGTTCTCGCCGACGAGCCCCAGCACCTCGCCGGGACGCACGTCGAGGCTGACGCCGTCGAGCGCGGTGACGCCGTGATAGGCCTTGTGGATCGCGCGCAGCTCGAGGATGTTTTCCGACATCGTGCCTGTCCTGATACTTTCGCGCCCCGATGGCCGCTGGGCCCGTGGCCGTGACGCCGGTCGGCGGGCAAGCCATGGTCGCGTTCGCCCTGCGCCACATGGGGCGCCTTGTCTGGCCGCGTTGGAAGAGCCCGGGCGGGCCTTGCGTCCGATGTCGGTGAGCGCAAAGGCCGGCCCGGGATCATGATCGGCCGCCGCCCGAAGGGCGACGGCGGCGCAGTGCGCGCTACTTCTTGAGGAGGTCGGCCGTCTTCTGGGCGAATTCCTTGACGTTTTCCTTGTCGATGATCTGGGTGGGGACGATATCCAGCTTGTTTTCGGGAACGACGGACTTGTCGCCCTCGATGTACTTCGCCAGCTTGATCATCGACTGGTAGCCGAACTCGTAGGGCTGCTGCACCACGGTGCCGAGAATGGCGCCGTCGGAAATGCCCTTCAGCGTCTGCTGGTCCTCGTCGAAGCCGACGATCTTGACCTTGCCCTCCACGCCGGCGGCCTTCACCGCATTGTAGATCTGCGGCGTGTTGTAGGCCCAGAGCCCGACCAGGAGATCGATGTCCGGGTACTTGGTCAGCGTGTCCTCGACATTGGCCTTGGCTTTCGCCTGGTCGCCGCCGTCGGTGCGGATGTCGATGATCTCGATCTTGGTGCCCGCGATGGCTTCCTTGATGCCCTGCGAGCGCTCGCGCGCATTGGCGGCATCCATCGTGCCGACGAAGAGCATGGCCTTGCCGCCGTCCGGCAGCGCCCGCTTCATCAGCTCGCCGGCCTTGCGTCCGGCGTCGACATTGTCGGTGCCGATGTACATGGCGCGGTTGGAGTTCGGCGCGTCTGCGTCGTGGGTGAAGAGCACGGCCTGCGACGCGACCTGGTTCAGGATGGCGGTGGAATCGTCGGGGTTGACCGGGCTGATGGCCACGCCCGCGACGCCGCGCGCCAGGAGATCCTCGAGGATGCGCTTCTGAGCCGCCGCCGACATCTCGCCGGGGATGAAGAACTCGATGTTGTAGTTCTGCAGTTCCGCCTGCGCCTTTTCCGTTCCGCGCTTGGCGATCGTCCAGAAATCAGCCGGCACGTTGACCACGAAGGCGAGGGTCTTCTTCTCCTGGGCCCCTGTTGTCGGCATGAAGACCATGCTCGCAACTGCAGCAGAAGCCGTCAGGATTATTGTGCGTCGCAATAGATCGACAGAGCCGAGTCTTGCTGTGGCAAGCGAAAGCCCGCCGTCGATAAACTTCCTCATCCTCATATTCTCCTCCCATGCTTGGATACCAAGCGGCTCTATGGATAGGGTAGCGCGGTTATTTGCGTCAAGGCCCTGGCGACCAGTAGACTGGTGAAGTTCGAGCGGGTTTCGGGCAGGGCAGGGCCGTGTCGATTGACGGGTGCGCGGCCGGGATGAAGGCCGTGCCGGATTTTGATCGGGCGTCCCCTGCGTCACCCCGCGCCCGGCCGACATCGCCGATCAGCGCCGGGCGGTCCCTCGTCGGTCGCGCCCCAAATGCCGTCGCGTGTGGCTGGCGGCTGTGCGGCGGTCGCGGCGGCCGCGCGAGGGTCGGCGCGGCGGCGATGCGGGCTGCCTAAAGTTTGGATCGGAATCACAAAACAAACAGGCTTGCTTGTTTTTATAAGCCGGGTAGGCTCCCTCCCATGAAGAGCCCGGCCCCCTCGCAGCGACAGGACCAGAAGAGCGCCGAGACGCGGCGACTGCTGATGGAGGCCTGCATCAGCCTCCTGATCGCGCACGGCTATTCCCGGCTGACGACGACCGACATCGCGGCGCGGGCCGGCATTTCGCGCGGGGCGCTGACCTACCATTTCGCTTCCAAGGAAGAGCTGGTGACCGCGTCGCTGGAACATCAGCTTCGCCTTGTCATCACGGAGATGCGGGAGTTCGTCAGCGCTTCGGCCGACCAGGCCAATGCCTCGGACGCCGTCATCGACTATCTCTGGGACCTGATGGCGGGCGGTCTCTACTACGCCACGCTCGAATATCTCCCCGAGCTTCGCCACAATCCCTCGTTCAAGGCGAAGATGATCCCGGTCGTCCGGGAGTTCCATGGCGCGCTCGACGAGGTCTGGGCGACGCTCGCCCGGCCGGAAGGCATCGACCCCGACCGCGCCCAGGTCATTCTCAACGCCACCATGTGCCTGATCCGCGGCATGGTCGGCCAGACGATCGTGCGCGACGACGCGGCCTATTTCCGCGAGCTTCTCGACTTCTGGAAGTCGAACCTGCGCACGCTTCTCCACCAGCCCGCCGTCTCCAAGCCCGGAGCCGGTCCCAAGACGATAGAAGGAGGTCGCCCGTGACCCTCACCCTGTTCAAGAATGCGCGCATCGTCGATGGCACGCAGGACCGGCCCAGCGATGCCTGCGACGTTCTCGTCGAGGGCAATCGCATCCGGGAGGTCGGACCCTCCGTCGCCGGCGGCGCGGCGACGGTGATCGACCTCGGCGGCCGGACGCTGATGCCCGGCCTCATCGACTGCCATGTCCATGTCATCGCCACGACGCCGGATCTCGGCGCCAATGCCGAGCTGCCGAACTCGCTGGTCGCGATGCGGACGGCGGGGATCATGAAGGCCATGCTGCTGCGCGGCTTCACCACCGTCCGCGATCTCGGCGGCGCCGACCACGGCCTGGTGCAGGCGCAGGAGGAGGGATCCCTGGTCGGCCCGCGCCTGGTGATCTGCGGCAAGGCGCTGTCGCAGACCGGCGGCCATACGGACTATCGCGGCCGCAACCACGCCCGCTCCGTCGACTACTACAAGGACCGCCTCGGCACGCTCGGCCGGGTCTGCGACGGCGTCGACGCTGTGCGCCGCGTCTGCCGCGAGGAGATCAAGGCCGGCGCGCAATTCATCAAGCTGATGGCCAATGGCGGGGTGTCCTCGCCGACCGACCCGATCGCCTTCCTCGGCTTCTCGCGCGACGAGCTTCTGGCCGCGGTCGAGGAGGCGGAGAACGCCCAGACCTACGTCGCGGCCCATCTCTACACCGACGAGGCCATCCGCCGGGCGCTCGACTGCGGCGTCATCTCGATCGAGCACGGCAATCTCGTCTCGGCCGAGACGGCGCAGCGCATCAAGGAGAAGGGCGCCTTCGTCGTGCCGACCAACGTCACCTTCGACCGCCTGGCCAAGGACGGCGCAAGGCTCGGCCTGAAGCCGGAATCGGTCGCCAAGATCGAGGACGTGCGCGGTGCCGGCCTCGAGGCGCTGAGCATCCTGCACGATGCCGGCGTGCTGATGGGCTACGGCTCTGACCTCCTCGGCGAGATGCACCAGTACCAGTCCGACGAGTTCGTGCTGCGCGGCGAGCGCCTGCCGGCGATGGACGTCATCCGCTCGGCGACCGTCGATGCCGCCGGGATCGTCGGCATGGCCGGCCAGCTCGGCACCATCGCCCCCGACGCTCTCGCCGACCTCGTCGTCGTCGACGGCGATCCGCTCGCCGATCTCTCGCTCCTGACCGGCCAGGGCCGCCACATGCCGCTGATCGTCCAGGACGGCGTGATCGTCAAGCAGTCCGAGCGCTTCTAGAGCAAAGCCGAGGGCGCGGGCCGCAGATCCGCCCCCTGTTCGCATGATCGTCCCGAAAGGCAGGCGCGCCTTTCGGGATCGTCCAGCATCGCGCCTCCGCCTCCCCAACCCTCTCGAAGGTGACAGTCATGAAGATCGACAGACGTCAGGCCCTGCAGATGATGGCCACCACCACGCTGGCGGGCATGCTCCCGCGCATGGCCTTCGCGCAGGACGCCGAATACCGCGTCGGCGCGCTCTGCCCGATCACCGGGGCCGGCGCGACCTTCGGGACGGGCATGCAGAAGATGATCGTGGCGGCGGCTGCCGAGGTGAACGCCGCCGGCGGCGCCGCCGGGCGGCAGATTACCGTCTTCTCCGACGACACGCAGACGCAGCCGCAGGCGGCCGTGCTGGCCGCCAAGAAGCTGATCGAGGTCAACCGGGTGCAGGCCGTTCTCGGCACCTGGTCGTCCGGCGTCTCGCTGGCGGTGATCCCGCTGACCAATGATGCCGGCGCCATCCTGATGAACACCTCCGGCGCCCCCGCTTTGTCGGTTGCCCCGGCCAATGCCAAGAATCTCTCCTACCGCTTCCAGGCGACGAACGACCGTTTCGGCCGGGCCTTTGCCGAGATCGCCAAGCGCGAGGGCTTCAAGAAGCCCGCGACCATGGCCTTCAACAACGCCTCGGGCATCGGCAACACCGAGGGCTTCACCAAGGCCTGGACCGCCGCCGGCGGCACGGTCGACAAGGCGGTCGTCTACGAGCCGAACCAGCCGAGCTACCGTTCGGAGCTGCAGAGCGTTCTGGACGGCGAGCCCGACGTCATCGTGATGGGCTCCTACGTCGCCGACACCGCCATCATCCTGCGCGAATGGTTCCAGAGCGGCGCCACCAACAAGTTCATCATCCCCGGCTGGGCCTTCAACGCCGACACGGTCGCCATGCTGGGCGAAGAGGTGCTGGCCAATGTGATCACCGTGGAGAGCATTCCAAACGAGGGCTCGCCCGCCTTCGCCGCCTATGACGCGCTCTACCAGAAGGAAATGGGCGAGCCGGGCGCCGCCAATGCCTATGCCGCCATGACCTACGACATGATGATCCTCCTGGCGCTGGCGATCGAGGCCGCCGGCGAGGGCGCCGACAACGCCGCGATCAACGCCAAGATCATCGACGTGTCAGGACCGGACGGCGAGGTCGTCACCAGCTTCGTGGCAGGCCGCGACGCGCTGAAGGCCGGCAAGTCGATCAACTACGACGGCGCCTCCTCGGCGCTCGACCTCGACGAATACGGCGACGTGACGCCGGACTTCGGCGCCTTCTTCATCGAGGGTGGCGCCTTCGCGCGGAAATACGTCGTCGAGATCTGACGGCCCGACCGCGGCCCCGCAGCCTGGCGACCGGCCCTCCCGCCGGTCGCCGGACCATCGCGCCCCATCGCCGCCTCGGCACACCATCGAATTGCGGGACCCATGACAAGCTTCTTCGACCTTCTCCTGTCCGGACTGATGTCCGGCCTGGTGATCGGGCTGGGTGCCCTGGCCGTCACCCTCGTCTTCGGCGTGGCGCGCTTTCCCAATGCCGCGACCGGCGACGTCATGTCGCTCAGCGCCTATGCAGCGCTGGCCGGTGCCGGCGCCACCGGCTCGATGGTGCTCGGCGGCGCGGCCGCGCTCCTCGCCGGCATTCTCCTCAACGTCGCGCTGTATCTCCTGGTGTTCCGGACGCTGGCCAACCGCAATCCGGTGATGTCCCTGCTCGCCTCGATCGGTGTCGGCTTCATGGTTCGATCGCTGATCGGGCTGGTCAACGGCCAGCAGCCAAAAGTGTTCAGCCTGCCGCTGACGCGCCCGATGCTGATCTTCGACCTCCGGGTCCAGCCGACCGACCTGAAGCTCGCCGCCGTGACGGTGGCGACGCTCGTCCTGGTCTTCCTCATTCTCAACATGACCGCGATCGGCCGGCGGATGCGGGCGGTCGCGGCGGATCCGGATCTGGCGCGCGTTTCCGGCATCAATCCGGTGCGCGTCATGCTGGCGCTCTGGGCGCTGGCCGGCGCGGTGTCGGCCATGGCCGGGCTGATCCTCGGCATGAAGACGGTGGTGACGCCCGACATGGGCTGGAACATGCTGCTGCCCGCCTTCGCGGCGGCGGTGCTGGGCGGCATCGGCCACCCGCTCGGCGCGGTGGTCGCCGGCGTGCTCCTCGGCGTCGTGCAGGAACTGGCGACGCCCTTCGTCGGCTTCACCTACAAGATCGCCATCTCCTTCGTCGTTCTCATGCTCGTCCTTCTCCTGCGACCGCGCGGCCTGTTCGGCCGCCAGGATGGAGCCCGCTGATGGAAGCCTATTTTCTCGCCATCGCGATCTTCGTCGCGATCTACACGCTGCTGACGCTGGGGCTGAACCTCCAGTACGGCCTGACGGGGCTCACCAATTTCGGCGTGGTCGGCTTCTTCGCCATCGGCGCCTATGCCTCCGCCATCCTCACCACGATGGGCTATCCGATCGTTCTCGGCTTTGCCGTCGGAGCGCTTCTTTCCATCGCCGCCGCCTGGCCGATCGGCCTGATCGCGCTGCGCCTGCGCGACGACTATTTTGCCATCGCCACGCTCGGCTTTTCGGAAGTCGTGCGCGTCGTCGTCATCAGCGAGCAGGAGCTGACAAACGGCGTGCAGGGCATTCCCGGCGTCCCCCGACTGTTCGCCTTCGCCGAGTCGCGTACGCTGCAGCCGCTGCTCGTCCTCGGCACGCTGCTCCTCGTCAACCTCGCGGTGGTGCTCGCCATGCGCCGCATCGTCCGCTCGCCTTTCGGCCGGATGATCGGGGCGATCCGCGACAATGAAGAGGCGGTGCGCGCGCTCGGCAAGGATCCGGCCCGCTTCAAGACGCAGGTGCTGATGGTCGGCGCCGGGCTCGCGGCCGTCGGCGGCAGCTTCTATGCCCATTATGTCGGCTATGTCGCGCCCGACCAGTTCATCCCGCTCGTGACCTTCCAGATCTGGATGGCGATGATCCTCGGCGGCGCCGGCAAGATCTCCGGCGCGGTCGTCGGCACGATCGTGCTCATGGTGATCCTGGAAGGATCGCGCTTCCTGCCGGACGTCTTCCCCTTCGTCTCGGGCGCTGCCATGGCCGAGATCCGCATCTTCGTGGTCGGGCTGGTCCTCGTCCTCTTCACCCTCTACCGCCCGCAGGGCCTCATGGGAGACTTCACCAAGCGATGAGTCTCGACGTCAGCAATCTCTCGAAATCCTATGGCGCGGTGCGCGTCACCGACGACGTCAGCTTCAGCGTCCCGACCGGCGATCTCGTCGGGCTGATCGGGCCGAACGGCGCCGGCAAGTCGACCCTGTTCTCGATCATCACCGGCTTTCTCGACGCCGATGGCGGCGATGTCAGCTTCGAGGGCCAGTCGCTGCGGCGCATGGGCCCGACCGAGCGGGCGCGGCGCGGCCTCGTCAGGACTTTTCAGGTGCCGCGCGAATTCTCCCATCTCACCGTGCGCGAAAATCTGATGGCGGCCGCCCCGGCGCAGGCCGGCGAGACGCTGATCCCGCTGTTCTTCGCGCCCGGCCGTGTCCGGCGCGAAGAGGCGGCCCTGCGCGACAAGGTCGACCACCTCCTCGACTTCCTCAATCTCGCGCGCGTCGCCGACGTCTCGGCCGGCAACCTCTCGGGCGGGCAGAAGAAGCTCGTCGAACTCGGTCGGGCGTTGATGACCGGGGCGCGGACGATCCTCCTCGACGAGCCCTTCGCCGGCGTGAATCCGGTGCTGATCGAGGAGATCTCCGAAAGGGTGCGCGAGCTCAACCGGCAGGGCATTGGCTTCCTGCTGATCGAGCACGATCTGGGGGCGCTTTCGCGCCTCGTCGGGACGCTGCACGTCATGGATCGCGGCCGGCTGATCGCCAGCGGCCAACCGGCCGCGGTGCTGGCCGATCCTTCCGTGCGAGAAGCCTATCTCGGAGGTCTGTCATGAGCCTGCTCTCGATCGAGGCGCTGACCGGCGGCTATTCCGAGGTCGACATCCTCAACGGCATCGACGTCATCGTCGACGCCGGGCAGGTGGTCACCATCGCCGGCACCAACGGCGCGGGCAAGTCGACCCTCGCCAAGGCCGTGGTCGGCCTCCTGCCGCGGGTCGGCGGGCGGATCCTGCTCGACGGCACCGATCTCCTCGGCGTCCCGGCCGAGAAGCGCGCCGCGCTCGGCGTCGGCTACGTGCCGCAGGTCGCCAACGTCTTCGCGCCGCTGACGGTGCTCGAAAACCTTGAGGTCGTGGAGGGCGTCAAGGATCGGAAGGGCCGGATCGCCGAACTCTTCGCGCTGTTCCCGGCGCTGGCCGAGCGGCGCAAGGCCCGGGCCGGCAGCCTGTCGGGCGGCGAGCGCCAGCAACTGGCCTTCGCCCGCGCGCTGATGACGCGGCCGCGCCTCGTCGTCCTCGACGAGCCGACGGCGGCGCTGTCGCCGGTTCTTGTCGAGGAGAGCTTTCGGCGGATCGCGGGCCTCGCCGGCGAGGGAACCGCCGTGCTCCTGATCGAGCAGCGGGCCCGTCAGGCGCTCGCCATCTCCGACATCGGCTACATCCTCGATATCGGCAAAGTCGCCCTCACGGGCCCGGCGCGCGCGCTTCTCGACGACGAGCGCGCCGCCAGCCTCTATCTCGGCCAGGCGCACGCCGACTGACGTCGCGTGCCTCAGGCGGGCGCGTCGTCCCACTGCTCCTTCACGCGGAACCAGGCGTTTTCCAGATGCGTGCCGAGCACCGCCGAGAGGGTGACGGGATCGCGCGCCTCCAGCGCCTTGATCATGTCCTCGTGCTCGGCGACGGCCGCTGCCCATTTCGCCGGCCCCTCATGCCCGATGAAGCGGACCCGCTTCAGCCGGGACTGCAGGAGGGCGTGGAGATTGATCAGGGCCAGATTGTCCGACGCCGCCACGATCGCCGTGTGGATGTTCTGGTTGAGCTTGAAATATTCCAGGCGGTCGCCCTTCGCATAGGCGCGCATCATCGCGTCGTGCAGGCGGCGCACCTCGGCAATGTCGGCATCGCTGCCGTTCTTGCAGGCCAGCGCGCCGGCGAGTTCCTCCATCGCCTTGACGACGAGGAGCATGTCCTGGACCTCCTTGGCGCCGAAGCGCTTGACCACGGCGCCCTTGCTCGGGACCAGCTCCACCAGGCCCTCGCTCGCCAGATATTTCAGCGCCTCGCGCAGCGGCGTCCGGGAGACGCCGAGCTGGGCGCCCATCTGCGCCTCGTGGATGCGGGCCCCCGGCACGAGTTCCCCCTCGATGATCATGTCGCGCAGGCGGTTGACGATCTCGCCGTGCAGAGACTGGCGGGAAATCGTCCCCGAGGGCTTCAGGTCGGCGGCAAATGTCGGGCTGTCGGTATCCATAAGTCCGCACCTTAGGCGTGAGGGTCATTTGAACTAACACGCGGCCCGTCCGGGAACATCCCGCCGCCGCATCAGTGCTCATATAATTTTGTATACCGAATACAAAATGCTTGCCACTGCGATCCTTCGTCGCTAGCGTCGCGATCAGTCAATGGCATCTGGGAGGACGCTGCGATGGCGCCGACGGCAAATCTTCAGGCTCGGTCCGACCGGATGGTGATGGCGCTCGTGATGGGCGATCCCTCCGGGGTCAGCTCCGAGCTCGCCGCCCGGCTGCTCGGGGAGCGCGACCTCGCCGAATCGGTGCACTTCGTCGTCGTCGGCGACCGCCGCCTGATCGAGGACGGCGCCCGCATCGCCGGCATCGAGCTCGACCTCGATGTCACGACGGATACGTCGGAGACGTCCCCGCGCTCCGACAAGCCGCTGTTCATCGACCTCCAGAACCTGTCGCCGGAAAATGTCAGCCGCGGCGAGGCGACGCTGGCCGGCGGCGCCTTCGCGACCCAGAATTTCCGCTTCGGCCTGGAAATGGCGCAGCGCGGGGAGGTGGCGGCGGTCTGCTTCACGCCCTTCAACAAGAAGGCGATGCGCTACGCCTATCCCGGCTATGACGACGAGCTGCGCTTCGTCTCGGACGTCCTGTCCTTCAACGGCAAGGCGCGCGAATTCAACGTCCTGGAACAGATCTGGAATGCCCGCGTCACCTCGCACATTCCGCTCTCGGCCGTCTCCGCCGCCATCACCGAGGAAGCCATTCTCGCCGAGCTGGACCTGACGGCGACCTGCCTCCGGCAGGCCGGCATCGAGAATCCCCGGATCGCGGTGGCCGGTCTCAATCCGCATGCCGGCGACGGCGGCAGTTTCGGCATGGAGGAGATCGAGGTGATCGAGCCCGCCGTCGAGCGCGCCAAGGCCATGGGCTTCGACGTCGAGGGGCCGTTTCCCGCCGACACCGTCTTCCTGCGCGCGGTCAAGGAAGGCTTTCACGCGGTGCTGACCATGTATCATGACCAGGGCCAGATCGCGATGAAGATGATGGGCTTCGACAAGGGCGTGACCATGATGGGCGGCTTGCCCTTCCCGCTCTGCACGCCGGCGCACGGCACCGCCTACGACATCGCCGGCCAGGGCATCGCCGATGTCGGCGCCTCGCGCGAAGCGGTGCTGCTCGCAGCCCGGATGGCGCGCCGCGCCCGCGAGGAAGGGTCTGCGCCGCGCTGACGGCCGACTGAGAGCGGCCGACCCACGGGATAACCAGGGCGGCCAGAATTTTCACCAGGGAGGAATGACAATGCTGAAATCCATGACACTGGCAGCGACGCTCGCACTCGGCGTCGCGCTGCCGGCCCAGGCCTTCGAGCCCAGCCGTCCGGTCGAGTTCGTCGTCACCTCCGGCCCCGGCGGCGGCACCGACACGTTTGCCCGCACCATTCAGATGATCATCGGCAAGCACGAGCTGATGAAGACCTCGGTGATCGTCACCAACAAGGGCGGCGGCTCCGGCGCGGAAGGCTTTGCCTACACCGCCGCGCATGCAGGCGACGTCCACAAGCTCACCTTCGGCACCAACAACGAGTACCTCCTGCCGAACGTCGCCAAGATGCCCTACAAGGCCGACGATCTCATTCCGGTGGCGGCGCTCGCCCTCGACGAATTCCTGATCTGGGCGAACGGCAAGTCCGAGATCAACGATGCCGCCGCTTTTATCGCCGCGGCCAAGACCGGCAACATGCAGATCGGCGGCAGTCAGTCCAAGGACACCGACCAGATCCTGGTCTCCATGCTGTCCGAGGCGACCGGGGTGAAGTTCCGCTACATCCCCTTCAACGGTGGCGGCGAGGCGCTGACCCAGCTCGCCGGCGGCCACATCGACGCCAATGTCAACAATCCCAACGAAAACCGCGGCCAGTGGGAAGCCGGCCTCGTCAAGCCGCTCTGCGTCTTCCGCACCGAGCGTCTACCCAAGAGCGAGCCGGTCTATGACGGCAAGGGCTGGCACGACATCCAGACCTGCAAGGAAGCCGGGATCGCCATTGACACCTACCGCATGCCGCGCACCGTCTGGCTGCCGGCCGGCGTCGACGACGAGGTGGTGACCTATTACCGCGACGTGTTGAAGAAGGTGTCGGAAACGCCGGAATGGGCAGAGTACATCACCAAGACCGCCCAGAGCGGCGAGTTCATCGCCGGCGAGGATTTTGCCGACTACGCCGAGAAGGACACCAAGCGGGTCGTCGAGGTGCTCGAGCGCGAAGGCTGGCTCGTCAAGTAAGGCTTCTCGCGGCCGGGCGGCATCCGCCGTCCGGCCGTTCCATCTTCAGCGAGGCGGTCATGGACAATTCGGATCACGGCAGAGGCCTGTCGCGGCATGCGATGGAAATCGCCACGGCGTGCCTGACCGGCGGCATCGGCGTCGCCGTCTGCTACGGCTCCTGGCAGCTCGGCATCGCCTGGGAGGAGACCGGCCCGGCCTCGGGCTATTTCCCGTTCTGGATCGGTGTCCTGATCACGCTGGGCAGCCTCGTCAATCTCGGGCGGGCCGTCATCCTGGAGCACCATGTCGGCGAGGTCTTCCTCGATCGCCAGCGCCTCAACCGCGTCGCCTCCTTCTTCCTGCCGGTGGTCGCCTTCGCCGTGCTGTCGGTCTTCGTCGGCCTTTACGTCGGGACGGCGCTCTACATCGCCACGGCGATGATCTTCCAGGGCAAATACGCCTGGTGGCTCTCGGTTCTCTCGGGCCTTTGCGTCGCCGTCGCCTTCTACCTGATCTTCGAAATCGGCTTCCAGGTTCCCCTGCTCAAGGGCCCCGTCGAAGCGATGTTCGGCATCTACTGACACGGCGCGTCCGTCGGCGCCCTGCGCTGCCTGCCGAACCAGAGTCCGGCTCCTGGGAGGGGATGACATGACTGACAATCTCGGCCACCTGATGGACGGCTTTGCCACCGTTCTCAGCACCTATCACCTGATGATCATGATGGTCGGGGTCATGCTGGGCGTGCTGGTCGGCGTGCTGCCGGGGCTCGGCGCCCCGAACGGCGTGTCGCTGCTCCTGCCGCTGACCTTCACCATGGACCCGATCTCGGCGATCATCCTCCTCTCCTGCATGTACTGGGGCGCGCTGTTCGGCGGCTCGACCACCTCCATCCTGTTCAACATTCCCGGCGAGCCATCCTCTGTCGCCACCACCTTCGACGGTTACCCCATGGCGCGGCAGGGCCAGGCGACGCGGGCGCTGACGCTCGCCTTCGTCTCCGCCGGCATCGGGGCCCTGGCCGGCGTGGTGATGATCACGCTGCTCTCCGGCTGGGTGGCCGGCTTTGCGCTGCGCTTCTCCTCGCCGGAATTCTTCGGCGTCTATTTTCTCGCCTTCGCCAGCTTCATCGGCATGAGCGCGAACCCGCCGTTCAAGACGCTGGTCTCGATGATGCTGGGCTTCGCCTTCGCCACCGTCGGCATGGACACCATGTCCGGCGGCATGCGGCTGACTTTCGGCGTGACGGATCTCATCAAGGGCGTCAGCTTCCTCATCGCTGTCATGGGTCTGTTCGGCATCGGCGAACTGATGCTGACCATGGAGGAGGGCCTCTCCTTCAAGGGGATCTCCGCCCGCGTCCGGGCCGCGGATGTGTTCAAGACGCTGAAGGAAATGCCCCGCTATTGGGCGCTGATGATCCGCTCGATCTTCATCGGCATCTGGATGGGCATCACCCCGGGCGGGCCGACGGCGGCCTCCTTCATGAGCTACGGTTTTGCCCGGCGCTTCGCCCGCGACCAGTCTGAGTTCGGCAAGGGCGATCCGCGCGGCATCGTCGCGCCGGAGACCGCCGACCACTCGGCCGGCACCTCGGCCCTCCTGCCGATGCTGGCGCTCGGCATTCCCGGCTCCGCCACCGCCGCGGTGATGATGGGCGGCCTGATGATCTGGGGCCTGACGCCTGGGCCGATGCTGTTCATCAACCGACCGGACTTCGTCTGGAGCCTCGTCGCCTCGATGTATCTCGGCAATGTCGTCGCCGTCATCCTGGTGCTCGCCACCGTGCCGCTCTACGCCTCGATCCTGCGCGTGCCTTTCGCCATCATCGGCCCGATCATCGTCGCGGTGATCATGACCGGCGTCTACCAGGTGGCCAACGCCACCTTCGACTTCTGGCTGCTGCTCGGCTTCGGCGTGCTCGGCTATCTCTTCAAGAAACTGGAATATCCGATCGCGCCGCTGGTCCTCGCCATGGTGCTGGGCGCCAAGGCGGAGGCCGCCTTCCGCCAGTCGCTGCTGATGTCGGAAGGCTCGCTGCTGGTGTTCTGGTCGAACCCGCTGGTCGCCACGATCATGACCCTCGGCGTCGCCATGCTGGTCTGGCCGCTCCTCTCCAAGGCCATCGGCCTGCGCCGGTCCCGCACCCCGATCGAGAGCTGAACGGATGAACCATCACAGCTATTTCCGGGCCGACGGGCGCATCGTCGAGACCTGCGTCGTCGGCACCGGCGGCTTCGGCCGTTCCTTCATCGCGCAAGGGCTGCACGTGCCCCTGATGAATGTCCGCGTCGCCGTCGACGTCACCGCGGCGGCGGCCGCGGCCGCCCTTCGCGCCGTCGGCATCGCGCATACCTCGATCGCCGAATGCGGCGACGCGGCCGCGGCGACCGCCGCCTGGGACGCCGGACATTTCATCGCCGCCGGCGATCTGTCCGTGGTCCTGCACCTGCCGATCGACGTCGTCGTCGAGGCGACCGGCCATCCCGAGGCCGGCGCCCGGCACGCGCGTCTCGCCATCGAGGCGAAGCGCCATGTCGCGCTGGTGTCGAAGGAGGTCGACAGCGTCGTCGGCCCCGGCCTGGCGCGTCTCGCCGCCGCCAACGGCGTCATCGTCACCCCGGTCGACGGCGACCAGCCGAGCCTCCTGATCGGGCTCGTCACCTGGGCCGAGGTGCTCGGCTTCGACATCGTCGCCGCCGGCAAATCCAGCGAATACGACTTTTCGTACGATCCGGCGACGGGGAAGCTCAGCAGCAACGGCACGACGGTGGACGCCCCCGGCTTCGGAGACCTCCTCGATCTCGGCGACCATCCAGCGGGCGCCATGGTCGCCGCGCGGGCAAAGGCCGCTGCCGCATTGCCGCAGCGCGCGGTTCCCGACCTCTGCGAGCTCGGCGTCGCGGCCAATGCCGTCGACCTCATTCCCGACGTGCCGGCGCTGCACTGCCCGATCCTGCGCACCGGCGAGGTCGCCAGCGTGTTCTCGACGGTCGAGGACGGCGGCATCCTTTCCGGCGAGCGGCGGATCGACGTCTTCCACTGCCTGCGCCTTCCCGGCGAGATCAGCTTTGCCGGCGGCGTCTTCGTCGTGGTCCGCTGCCGCGACGGCGCGAGCTGGGAGATGCTGCGGGAGAAAGGCCACATCCTGTCGCGCAACGGCCGTACGGCCATGCTCTACATCCCCCGCCACCTGCTCGGCCTGGAAGCGGCCACGAGCATCCTGGAGGTCGCGCTGCGCGGCACGTCGAGCGGCGCCGAGCGCCCGCTGCCGCGCCTAGACCTGGTCGCTATCGCCGAGGCCGACCTGGCGGCCGGGACGCTGCTCTCGGCCGTCGGCCATCACCACACGATCGAGGGTGTCGGCGCGGCGCTCCACCCGGCCGGGCCGCTCGCGGCCGATCGCGCCGCGCCCTATTATCTGGTTGCCGACAGGCGCCTGGTCCGGCCCGTCGCGGCCGGGCAGCCGATCGGTCTCGGCGATATCGACATGGCCGAGACATCGGCGCTTCTGGCCCTGCGCCGCTACCAGGACGGGATTTTCTCGGTGGGTGGCAAAGCGTAGCCGGAGGAGTTTTGCGCGCCCTCTAACTCCCTGTTTCCGGTCTTCAGAGCCAGCGGAAATGGCCTGCCGGGCGAGACGCTGCCTCAGACGCGGGCGCGGGCGCCACCGGGACCGGCCAGGCCCTTCGCCAAGGGGCATTGCGCCGCACATGACGCGGGAACCAAGCCCCGGCCGGGAACTTCATGAGGGAGATCCCTCCCACGACGAGTTCCCCCTTGAGCCAGTCCCCCTTCGCCCGCAGCACGCCTTCCTCTCACGGCGGTCGCCGCTCCCGCATCGAAACCGGCAGTCCCTTTCCGCTCGGCGCGACTTGGGACGGCCGCGGCGTCAATTTCGCGCTGTTCTCGGCCAATGCCACCAAGGTCGAGCTCTGCCTTTTCGACCTCCTCGGCGAAAAGGAGGTCGAGCGCATTGAGCTGCCGGAATACACCAGCGAGGTGTTCCACGGCTATCTGCCCGAGGCACGGCCGGGCCAGGTCTATGGCTACCGCGTCCATGGACCCTACGAGCCCGACGTCGGCCACCGCTTCAACCCCAACAAGCTGCTGCTCGACCCCTATGCCAAGCAGCATCTCGGCGAGGTGAAGTGGGACCCGGCGCTGTTCGGCTACACCATCGGCTCGGCCGACGGCGATCTTTCCTATGACGAGCGCGACAGCGCCGCCTTCGTGCCGAAGGCGCGCGTCGTCGACGAGGCCTTCACCTGGGGCGACGAGCGCCGGCCGAAGATCCCGTGGGAGCGCACGATCTTCTACGAGACGCATGTCAAGGGATTCACGCAGCGCCACCCTTCGGTCACCGATGCCGACCGGGGCAAGTTCGCCGGGCTGATGAACCCGGATGTCATCGCCTATATCCGCAGCCTCGGCGTCACCTCGGTCGAGTTTCTGCCCGTCCACTCCTTCGTCGACGACAGCTATCTCGTCGAAAAGGGGCTCAGGAACTACTGGGGCTACAACACGCTCGGCTTCTTCGCGCCCGATCCGCGATACCTCGCCAGCCCCTTCGTCAACGAATTCAAGGAAATGGTCTCGACCTTCCACCATGCCGGCATCGAGGTCATCCTCGACGTCGTCTACAACCACACCGCCGAAGGCAACGAGAACGGGCCGACCCTGTCGTTCAAGGGCATCGACAATGCCAGCTATTACCGGCTGATGCCGGACAATCCGCGCTACTACATCAACGACACCGGCACCGGGAACACCGTCAACACCAGCCATCCCAGGGTGATGCAGATGGTCACCGACAGCCTGCGCTACTGGGCGGGTGAGATGCGCGTCGACGGCTTCCGCTTCGATCTGGCGACGATCCTCGCCCGCGAGCCGAACGGGTTCAGCGAGGAGTCGAGCTTCCTGCACGCCTGCCAGCAGGACCCGCTGCTGAGCCAGGTGAAGCTGATCGCCGAGCCTTGGGACTGTGGCCCGGGCGGCTATCAGGTCGGCCGCTTCCCACCCGGCTGGGCGGAATGGAACGACGGTTACCGCGACACCATCCGCTCCTTCTGGCGCGGCGACGAGGGCAAGGTTGCCGCCGTCGTCTCGAAGATCAGCGCCTCGGCCGATCTCTTCGACAAGCGCGGGCGCAAGCCCTGGGCTTCGGTAAACTTTCTCACCGCGCATGACGGTTTCACCCTGCACGACCTCGTCTGCTACAATGACAAGCACAACGAGGCCAATGGCGAGGACAACCGCGACGGCCATTCCCACAATCTCTCGAACAATTACGGCGTCGAGGGCCTGTCGGACGATCCGGACCTGAACGAACTGCGCTTCCGCCAGCTGCGCAACTTCTTCGCGACGCTGATGTTCTCGCGCGGCACGCCGATGATCCTGGCCGGCGACGAGTTCGCCCGCACCCAGAACGGCAACAACAATGCCTACGCCCAGGACAACGAGATCGGCTGGATCGACTGGGACGTGACGGCCGAGGGCGTGGGCCTCGCCGAATTCGTCAAGAAGCTGATCATGATCCGCCAGTCGCTGCCGATGCTGCGGCGCGGCCGCTTCCTGCACGGCACCTATGACGAGGAGTTGGGCGTCAAGGACGTCGCCTGGCTGGCGACGTCGGGCGAGGAGATGTCGGCGGCCGAATGGAGCGATGCCGGCACCCGCTGCTTCGGCGTGCTGCTTGACGGCCGCGCCCAGTCGGAAGGCATCCGCCGCCCCGGCAACGATGCGACCATGCTGATGATCCTGAACGCCCACCACGACGTGGTGAACTTCGTGCTGCCGGAGGCGCCGGGCGGTCGTCGCTGGCGTTGCGTGATCGACACCAACCTGCCGGACCGCGAAGAACTGGCGCCGTTCGCCTTCGGCACCGAATACATGGTCACGGGCCGGTCCTTCCTGGTCTTCCTGCTCGAGCCCGCCGTCGGCGACGCATCGACGGAGACGGCCCGACGGTCCTTCGTCCATGTCAGCGAGACGTTTCTACAGGCGTCGATCGACAAGGTGCACTTCGTCTCTGCTGCGCCAGACGCTCCGGACGAAGAGTGAGCGCCCGTCGCGCCCGGCCGAGGCAGGCCGGGCGCGACGATCCTCTTGAGGGGGCAGGCAAATCTGTAGCCGCGCTTCCCTTCAGGAACTCTATCGGGAACAGGCAGTTTCCGTCTGGTGGGCAATAACAAAGGATGACTGGGATGACACGCATTTCGCTTCTCGTTGCCGCGGCGGGCATGACGGCCTTCGCGGCGCCGGCCTTCGCCGATTGTGCGGCCGACATCGCCTCGCTTCGGGCCAAGGAGACGACGGCCTCGACTACCCCTGATGGTGGCCAGACCACGAACTTCGAGGCCCCGGCCGGTTCGGCGACCGCGCCGAGCACTGGTCCGATCTCCAAGGACGGCAGCGTGGCGCCGCTCGGTTCGGCCGATAGCACCGCCACGGAAACGACAGCCGGCGCGGGGGCCTCGGACACGGCGGCGACGGCCGGCGGCACCACCACGACGCCAGGCCAGGCGACCGCCTCCGGCGAGGTGTCGAAGGACGGCAGCACCGCGCCGATGGCGTCGGCCGCAGGCGGAACCGATCCTCAGATCGCGACGTCGAGTCAGGATGCGGCCGCGCAGCAGACGGGGCAGTCTCCCGCGGCGAGTGCTGCCGAGACGACGGCGGCCCTCGAAAAGGCCCAGACTGCGGCCGATGCGGGCGACGAGGCGGCCTGCCAGGCGGCTTTGAAGCCCATCATGGGCTGATCGACCCGGGGGTCCTCGAGGCTGTGGCAATTGTGTCGCCACGGCGAGAGCCCCCATCGCCGGGCGCGGCGATCTTCCCGGTGGTCGCGCTCGTCCCCGGCTGTTGACCGGCATCGGTTCCGACCGCGCCTCTGCCGCGCTGTTCCGAGGCGGCTACGCCTGTTTGCATGAAATTTTGGCTTGCGAAACGAGGGGCCCCACGGCGCTTCGGCGATGCCGCCTGATCCTTCCTACCCTTTCACGACAGGAGAGTTGACATGACGCTTGGCAGGTTTGCCTTCGATACGCGTTGGGGAGCCCGCTTTGATCCGTCGGGCACGCGTTTCACGCTCTGGGCGCCCGGGGCCAGAAGTGTCGAGCTGGGCTACACGACGGGTTCGGCCATTGGGCCCGTGGAATACCGGATGATGCAGCGCGGGGATGACGGCTGGTGGGAGATCACCACCGACCTGGTGCAGCCAGGCGCCGGCTACGGTTTTCGCGTCGACGGCGGCAGGCTGGTTGCCGATCCCGCGGCGCGCGCCCAGATGGGCGATGTGCACTGGCTGTCGCGCCTGATCGATCCCGAGACTTTCGGCTGGACGACGGCGGACTGGAAGGGCAGGCCCTGGCACGAATGCGTCTTCTACGAGATGCATGTCGGCACCTTCACGCCCGAGGGGACTTTTGAGGCGATCATCGCCCGGCTCGACCATCTCGTCGCCACCGGCATCACCGCGATCGAGCTTCTGCCCATCGCCCAGTTCAGCGGCCAGCGGGGCTGGGGCTATGACGGCGTGCTGTTGTACTGCCCGCACCAGGTCTATGGTGGCCCGGAAGGGCTGAAGCAGCTCGTCGATGCCGCGCACCAGCGCGGGCTCATGGTCTTCCTCGACGTCGTCTACAATCACTTCGGCCCCGAGGGAAACCATCTGCCCGCCTACGCGCCCGAGTTCTACCATTCCGAGGTGTCGACCCCTTGGGGGCCGGCGATCGCCTACGATCTGGAGCCGGTGCGCCAGTTCATGATCGAGAATGCGCTCTATTGGCTGGAGGAGTTCCGGATCGACGGCCTGCGTCTCGACGCGATCGATTCCATCAAGGATACGACCGACGTTCCGCTCGTGCGGGAACTGGCCGCGCGGGTGCGCGAAGTGATCACCGACCGCCATGTCCACATCACGACGGAGGACGACCGCAACATCACCTGGCATATCGAGCGCGGCGAAGACTGCTCGATCCCGCTGGTCTCGGGCGAGTGGAACGACGATTTCCACCACACGGCCCATGTCCTCGCGGTCGCCGAGCAGGAGGGGTATTACGAGGACTACGCGTTCGATAGCGCCGCCCAGATGGCGAAAAGCCTCGCCACTGGCTTCGTCTACCAGGGCGAAATGTCGCGTCACCGCGAAAAGGCGATCGGCTCGCCTTCCGGCCACCTGCCGCCGACCGCCTTCGTCAACTTCATCCAGAACCATGACCAGATCGGCAACCGCGCCTTCGGCGACCGGCTGAAATTCCTGTCCTCGGTGCGCGCCTTCGACTGCCTGCAGGCAATCCTGCTCCTGTCGCCGCAGATCCCGCTGATGTTCCAGGGCGACGAATTCGGCGACACGACGCCGTTCTGCTACTTCACCGACTTCCACGGCGAACTCGGCAGCGCCGTCAGCCAGGGACGCAAGCTCGAATTCAGCAGCTTCTCCGCCTTCGAGGACCCGCAGGCGGCGGAGGTCTTTCCCGATCCGAACGATGAATCGACCTTCATCGTCTCCAAGCTCGACTGGGATCTGCTCAGGATGCCGACGCACAAGCGCTGCTTCCAGGTGACGAGCAATCTGCTGCGTGTCCGCCGCGATGTGTTGATGCCGTTGTTGGCCGACATTCCGGGCGGCGGCGGGGCTGCCATGGTCGATGGGCGCAAGTTCGCCGTGTCCTGGCCCCTGGCGGACGGGCGCTTCTACAGCCTTTTCGCCAATCTGACCGACGAGACCTGGGCGATCGGCAGCGCGGCACAGGGGCTGGCCGGGGCCGAGCCGGTGTATTCCAACCACCTTCACGCCCCGGAGGATCTGCGCGAAGGCCGCCTCAGCGCATACACGGTTGTGTTTACACTGTCGCAGGAACGGCTGTTCGAACCCACTCTGTGAGGGCGCCGGTCATCTCCGCTCACCGAGGGGCGGAGATGACCTGTTCGACGTCATCGATGGCGGCAGGATTGTCTGGGTGCGGGGTTGTATCCCCGCACCGAAAAGTCGCGGCTCAGTCGCGCCGCTTCAGCGGCGTGATGCCGCCCTCGTCATTGTCCGGGATCGCGCCCGCCTCGCTGTCGGTGACGGCATTGGCCAGGGCTTCCGGATGATAGTCCGGATCGGGCGAGTCCTTCGACCCGACCAGGGTGTCGGAAGGGCGCGGCGTCTGGCCCGCCGCCGGTACCCGGTCGTCCTCCGTCGCCGAGTTCCGGGAAAAAACGTGCGGATCGGCCATAATGTCTTCCTTGGATGAGTGGCAAGCCCTTGGGGCTGCTGGCTGATCGAATAACCTCCCGTTGCCCGAAGCGTTCCCGTCGGTGACGCGGTGCGACCTTCGGCCCCGCCCGGCCGACCCCGGAGCATCTTCGCGCGTGCAGGTATCGACGCAGGGGCCGCGTGACCGGCCTTTTGCGCGTCTCGCTCGCGTCCCGACGTCAGTCGGCGCGCGGACCAGCGGGTTGCGACTCGTACCAGGCGGAGACGGCGGCGATCTGCTCGTCGGTCAGATGGATCGCGATCTTGTCCATCAGGTGGGCGCGGGCGGTGCCGCCGCGCTTGCCCTCGCGCCAGAGTTCCAGATGTGTCGCGATGTACCAGGCCGGCTGGCCCGCGAGGTATGGGTAGGGCGTGCGCGCACCGGTGGCGTCGGTGGCCGGGCCGTGACAGGTGTCGCAGGACGGCAGCTTGCGCGCCGGAAAGCCTTCGGTCGCCATCCGGCGCCCGAGATCCAGGAGGCCCGGCCGGTCGTAGGGCGCGCCGTAGGCCGCGGAGTCCGGGACGACATCCGCCAGAGCCGCCCGCGTCGCGGCAAGGTCTGATCCGGGGGGCGCCGGTGCATCCAGGCCGGCGGGGGAAGCCCGGCCCGCGGCGACGGCCGCAGCCGGCGCCTGGGCCGGCTGGGCGGCATAGTGCCGGGCGAGGGCGCCGAGAATGTCGTCGTCATAGCGATGCGCCGCTGCTTCCATGATGCCGCTCTGGCGTCCGCCGGCGGCAAAGGCGCGCAGCGTCTCGGCGAGATAGGCCTCGGGCTGGCCGGCGATGATGGGCACCGCCCCCGCCGTGATGCCGTCCGGGAGCGCCGCGCCGCGGCCGTCGCGGCCGTGGCAGCGGGCGCAATCCTCGATGGCGGTCTCCACCGCGGCGGTCAATGCCGTGCTGGCGCCGCCGACTGGCAGCGGCGCTTCGGTATCGGTGCCGCCGAGCGCCCGTTCGGCATAGGTCGCGGGCGTCATCGATGGCAGAGCGCGCAGGAAGGCGACCATCGCCCAGGCCTCGTCGGGACGCTCCTGGTCGATCCAGGCCGGCATGCCGGAATATTTGATGCCGTTCTGGACGATCCAGAACAGCTCGCGGTCGCGCCAGCGCCCGACCCTTTCCTCCAGCCGCGGCGGCGGCGGCATCATCGCCTGCGCCACGCCGGACTGCGCGACGCCGGGCGCGCCATGGCAGAAGGCACACTGGGTGGCGAAATGCCCGGCGGCGCGCTGGACGAGAGCGGGATCGGACAGGTTGAGACCTTCCGGCACCTCGACGCTCATCGCCTGCGTCGTCACGGCGTTGCGCATGGTCCAGTGCAGGAACCAGGCGACCGGCGAGTAGTGGCCCGACGAGGCGGCGATCGAGACGAGGCCGGACCAGCCGACGGCGAGCGCGGCGAGGACGCCGGCGGCGACGAGAGCTAGAACCTTCTTCCAGGTCAGGGTGAAGGCGATTTTCATGCGGCCATCCCCGGCTTGGGCGTGCCGCGATCGGCGAAGGCGGCTTCGGGCTCGCGCCCGCTCGGGCCCCGCAGCACCGAGGCGAGCAGGATCAGGCCGCCGGCGAGATAGCTGATGCCGCCGACGGCGAGCATGATCGCGCCGCCCAGCGCCTGATCCTCGACCGGCGTCATCGAGGCAGCCGGCGCGCAGAGATCGGCGCAGGCGTAGAGCGGGCGCGGCGAGAAGAGCAGCAGGGCGCCGAGCAGCGTCATGTGCATCGAGGTGACGAGCAACGCGGCGACCCCCGCGGCCCGCGCCGCCAGCGCGCCGCCGTTCGACGCGGTGCCGAGCGCGGTCATCCAGACGAACAGGCCGGCGAGGAGGAAGGAGGCCTGTTCGGCGAGGAGCAAGGGCGTCGAGACGCGGGCCGAATCGTGCAAGGCCGGCGCGTGCCAGCCCCAGACGACGGCGAATTCGGCGAAGGAGGCGGCCAGCGCCCATTGCGGCGGGATGCCGCGAAAGAGGGCCGGCCAGAGCCGGGACAGGCCGAGCACCAGGAGGGGCGCGGCAACGGCGACGATGCCCATGTGCATCACCATATGCGCCGCGAACGAGCCGCGCGCGCGCTCCGGCAGCGGTCCCAACCACAGCGCCGCGAGCAGGCCGAGCCCGAGGAAGAGCGGCCAGAGACGCAGCGGCGAAGCCGACGGGGAAAGGAGCGGTGCGACCGTCATCGGCAGTCCATGAAGACGAGCGCCGGCATGGCGACGAAGACCACTGCGACGAAGGACAGGGCGGCCAGGAGCAGGCTGGAAAACTCCAGGAAGCGTTCGCGGTCCTCGGCCGTGTCCTCGCTGTGCCGGAATGTCCCCGCCTTCACCCGCCCTTCCCGGTAGGCGCGAAAGCCGATCAGGGCGATCAGGGCCAGCGAGAAGGCAGTGGCCACGGCGATGGCGATGCGGGTGCCCCCGATCGACTCGAAGATCCGGTCGTTCGGCGCGCAATCGTAGGCGGCGAGGCAATAGCAGAACAGGAAATGCAGGGCCCAGATCGTCGGCGTGGCGATCAGCGTCCACAGCGTGTCGCGGGTTTCGCGCCAGAGCTCCATCACGCGCCTCCCGAGGCCAGCGGGAACAGCGCGATGGTCGCCACCGTCACCAGCGCCGTCACCCCCATGAAATGCCAGTAGAGCGCGACATTGTGGATATCGATGTCGTGCTCGGGGGTCAGGAGGCCGCGCAGCGAGCGGGCGAGGCAGTAGAACAGCATCAGCGATCCGACCGCGGCATGCAGCGCCGTCCAGATGCACAGCGTCCAGACGATGGCGGGATAGACGTGGACGCTCGGCTCGAGGCCGGTCGTATAGGGGGCCCACAGCAGCGCGCCGCCGGCGCCGAGCGACAGGAGGCCGCCGGCCGACATGCCGAGGCGCGCCGACAGGATCTTTCCGGCGCGGTTCCACACCAGAGCGAGACGGGCGGCGCCCCAGGCGAGGGCGAAGAGCCCGATCGAGATCGCCGGCCAGATGAGGCCCGGGCCATCGACGCCCGGCGGCGGGAAATCGCCGTGGATGGTGAAGAAGAAGAAATAGCCGAAGACGAGGCTGAAGAAGGCCGTGGCGTCACCCGTCATGGTGATGAACATCGCCCACCACGAGACCGAAGCCGGCCCGGAGGCGTAGAGCGGCAGGGTCAGACCGAGGCCGACGTCCTTTGTCGGCTTTTCCGGAATGAAGGACGTGCCGCGCCAGAGCCAGACGAGGATCGAAACCACCGTCAGGACGAGCGCGACGAGGGTCGCCGTCCAGTAGTGGAAGGTGGCGAGGATGAACATGGCGCCGGTGACGACGGCGGCGATCATCGGCATGAAGCTGGGGCCAGGCACCCTGAGCACCTGGATCGGCTCGGCGTCGAGCACGCCCGTGACCATGGTCTCGCGCTTCATCTCCTCGGCATCGGGCATGTAGAAGCGCCCGGCATCGTAGTTTTCGACGAAGTTTTCCTGCTCCCAGATCGGATAACGCGTGGTGATAATCGGAACCGAACGCACGCCCCAGTCCCTGCCCGGCATTTCCGCGAGCCATTCCAGCGTGCCGGCATTCCAGGGATTGCGCGGGGCGTAAGGCTGCTTGCCGCGCGGCCTGAGCACGTCGAAGACGACGACGAGGAAGCCGGCGGCGAAGACGAAGGCGCCGATCGAGGAGATCATGTTGGCGGTGCCGAGACCCAGCGCCTCGGGATAGGTCCAGACCCTTCGCGGCATGCCGACGAGGCCCGACCAGTGCATCGGCAGGAAGGCCGTGTTGAAGCCGACGAACATCAGCCAGAAGGCCCAGCGGCCGAGACGGGCCGAGAGCTGCCGGCTGAAGGCGAGGGGGAAGTAGTAGTAGGCGCCGGCGACCAGCGGAAACAGCATGCCGCCGATCAGGACGTAATGCAGGTGGGCGACGACGAAATAGGTGTCGTGCGCCTGCCAGTCGAAGGGCGCCATCGCCACCATCACGCCGGTGAGGCCGCCGAGGACGAAGATCGCCAGGGACCCGGAGACGAAGAGCATCGGGATCGAATAGATCACCCGGCCGGTCATCAGCGTCGCCAGGAAGACGAAGATCTGCACGCCCGTCGGGATCGCCACCGCTTCGGAGGCGGCGGAGAAGAAGCCGAGCGAAATGCCGGGCAGGCCCGTGGTGAACATGTGGTGGGCCCACAGGCCGAAGGACAAAAAGCCGGTGCCGACGGCGGCGAGCACGATCCAGGAATAGCCGAGCAGCGAGCGCTGGGCGAAGGTCGGCACGATCATCGCCAAGAGCGCGATCGCCGGCAGGAAGACGATGTAGACCTCCGGATGGCCGAAGATCCAGAACAGGTGCTGCCACAGCATCGGGTCGCCGCCGCGCGTCGGATCGAAGAAGGGCCAGTCGAACAGGCGCTCCAGCTCGAACAGGATGTCGCCGGCGATCAAAGGCGGGAAGGCGAAGAGGATCATCGTCGCCACGACCAGGACATACCAGGCGTAGAGCGGCATCAGGTTCAGCCGCATGCCGGGCGGGCGGCATTTCAGCGTGCCGACGATCAGCTCGACGGCGGCGGCGATCGAGGCGACCTCGATGAAGGAGAGGCCGAGCAGCCAGATGTCGGCGCCGTAGCCGGGGGTGAAACGCTCCTCGGTGGTCAGCGGCGGATACATGAACCAGCCGGAATCGGGCGCCGAATTGAAGAACAGCGAGCCGCAGACGAAGATGCCGCCGATCAGAAAGCACCAGTAGCCGAAGGCCGAGAGCCGGGGGAAGGGCAGGTCGCGCGCGCCCAGCATCTGCGGCAGGATGATGATCGCCACCGCCTCGAAGACCGGGACGGCGAACAGGAACATCATCGCCGTGCCGTGCAGCGTGTAGACCTGGTTGTAGAAGGCGGCGGTGAGGAAATCGTTGTCCGGCACGGCGAGCTGGGTGCGGATCATCAGCCCCAGCACGCCGGCGAACAGCATGAAGGCGAAGGAGGTCGCGGTGTACCAGATGCCGATCGAGGTGTTGTTGACATCCGACCAGTAGCGCCAGCCCTTTGGCGAGGCCCAGACCGCTTCCAGCCGCGCTTCCTGCGCCTTCTGGATGGCGGCATCTTCCGCGGGATCGAGGGAACCGGCGTGGACGGCGGCAAGGGCGGCCGCCTTCGCCTCGGCATTGCTCATGTCAGGGCTCCGAGCCAGGCGGCGATGGCCGCAGCGTCCGCCTCGGACAGGTCGGGGAAGGCCGGCATCTCGGCGCCGGGCTTGGTGTGGTCGGTCTCGCGGACGAAGCGGGCGATGTTGTCGGCGGTCATCGGCAGGAGGCCGGCGCCGAGCGTCCTGCGGCTGCCGAGATGGGTGAGGTCCGGGCCGATGCGCCCTTCCGCCTCGGTGCCGCGTACGGTGTGGCAGGCGTCGCAGCCGTTTGCCATGAACAGGGGCCGGCCGGGATGGTCGGGCACCGAAGCCGGCGCCGCTTCTGCGGCGACGCGGGCGGCATAGTCCGCCTCGGAGACGACGACGACGCGAAAGCCCATCTGCGCGTGCGCCTCGCCGCAGAATTCGGCGCAGACGCCGTTGTAGACGCCGAGGCGCGTCGGCTCCAGCACCAGCCGGTTCACCCGGCCGGGAATGGCGTCCATCTTGCCGGCGATCGAGGGCACCCAGAAGGAGTGGATGACGTCAGGGCTGCCGACAAGGATCTCCGAGCGCCGGCCGATCGGCAGATAGAGCTCGTTGGCGCTTTCGACGCCGCCTGTCGGCAGCGCCTTGGCGACGCCCGGCGTGCCCTCGACGCCATAATTCACCCGCCACCAGAAGCGTTCGCCCGAGACGGCAATGACCGGACCGTCGGCGGCGCCGCGCAGGCCCGGCATCATGGTCAGGCCGTACATCAGGAGAGCGCCGAGCACGACGACGGGAAAGACGCAGCCGCCCCAGACGATCAGCCGGATGCCGGCCCGCTCGCCATGGGCGCCGGGCTTGACCTTGGTGACATAGACCGAGAGGCCGATGACGAGCAGCCAGATCAGCGTCGCGCCGGCGAGCATGATCCAGAAGAGGACGAGGACGCTGCCGGACTCCGCGCCGGCATCGACGAAGGTCGACTGCGCGCCGTTGCAGCCGGAAAGACCGACGGCGGCACCGATCGCCAGGACAAGCCGGACCGGGCGCAGCAGCATGGGCACAGGACAAAGGCGGGATGCGGCGCTACACAGAATGGATTTGCCCTCGCTTCATGCCTCGCACGGGCGCAGTTCCCGGGTCGCCTATCGATTGAGCCCATAGCTAACCCGGCTGGACAGTTCGGAAAGGCCGCGGAGACGTTTTTGTCGCCGGTGGTTTCGGGCTGCAACACCTGCCGCCGAGGGTTAGCCGGCCTCGCGCCCAATGCCGGATGACAGATAGGCTTCGGCGAGGTCCACCGTGCCCGCGGTGAAGGCGGGGCCGAGGCTTTTCGCGGTCGGCGTTTCCGCGTGCGAGGCGATCCAGGCGGTGAGTTGCATCCGGCGCAGCATCACCAGCATCGGCAGAGCGCGCTCCTGCTCGGGCGCCAGCGGCGCGACGCGGCGATAGCCGGCGAGCCAGGCCGCCTGGAGCTCCGGCACCACCGGCTCGTGCTCGATGAAGCTGATCGCTGCGGCGAAATCATAGCCGAACCAGCCAAGGCCGCAGTCGTCGAAATCGATGACGCCGAGCCTGTCGCCGTCGACGAGGAGATTGGCGGCGCGCATGTCGCCATGGATGAGGCCGAAACGGTCGGCGCCCTCGCCGAATTCGGCCGTCGCCGCCTGGAGGTGAACATACAGGCGCTCCAGCACGGCGAGGCCGGGAGCGTCGAGGCCGGGCGCCGCGCGCCAGTCGCCCCAGTGCGCCGCATCGCCGAGGATGGTGGCGAAATTCCAGCGTTTGCGCACGAAGTCGGCCGGCCGGCGCCAGGCCCGGGCGTGGACATGCATCCGCGCGCTGATGGCGCCGAGTTCGCCGTACCAGGGGACGAGGTCGCCGCCGGGTTCGCTTCCGGTCATGTGCTCGAAGGCGACCGCCAGCCGATGGTTGCCGCCGGCATCGAAGCGGACGATGAGGGCGCCATCGCGCGCGCGGATCGGGGCCGGCGTCTCGACGATGCCGGCGGCCCGCAGCGCCTCGATCCAGGCGAGTTCCGAGGCGATCTCGGCGGCGCTGTGATAGTGCGGCCGGTGGACGCGCAGGACGATCCGGCGCTCGCTTTCGGATGCCAGGAACAGCGCGTTTTCCGAGATGCCGAGGCGCGACAGCCCGGCCGAGGGCGGCATGCCCCAGGCGGGAAGGGCACCGCGAAGGCCTTCTTCCAACTGCCGCAGAAATGGTTCGTCGTAGAGCATGGGGGTTCCCGAATCGTTCGGGCCGAACCAACAAGGAAGAGCGGGGGATGGCAACAGGGCGTTCGCCGCCATCCCCTCCTGTCATTGGCCTGCCCGATGACGGGCGGCGGAGGGGACGTTCAGTCCGGCCAGCGGTTCACGGCCCGGCGCTTGCGCCGCTCGGCAAAGTCGCTGGCGATGGGCGTGTTGGAGCGGCGCGCGATTTCCAGTTCCTCGCCGAGGCGGGCGGCGACGACCTCGGCCTGGCCGGGATGCAGGTTGCAGGGGTCGAGGTAGAAATAGCCGTGCTCGACCTCGTGGTCGCGCACGATCACCGGCTGCGCGTTCGACGCCAGGGCGTCCCCGAGATCCCAGGCGGTGATGTGGGCGGCAGCCGGGTCGACATGCACCTTCAGCCGGTCGAGCGGGTTGTCGGTCGGGTCGGGGTCGATCACCGCGTTGACGCCGGCGAACGGCGCCAGCGCCTGCTGCCACAGGCCGAGCGCCTCCGTTTCGCGGGCGCGGATGCCGGCATGGTCGCGCGTCTCCCAGGCCTCGAGCGCGGCGATGGTGCCGACGACGCCCTCCTTGCCGACCTTCATGCCGCGGCCGATCCCCAAATTCTGCAGATAGGCGGCGCGCACCAGGTCCTTGCGGCCGGCGACGATGCCGCCCGTCGGCCCGCCCAGGAACTTGTGCGAGGAATAGAGGACGATGTCGGCGCCGGCGGCCAGAAAGCGCTTCAGGTCGTATTCCGAGGCGGCGTCGACGATGACCGGCACGCCGCGGGCATGCGCGACCTCGACGAATTCTTCGAGCGTCATCTGGCCGTACTGCACGGTATGATGGGAGACGACATAGAGCGCCGCCGCCGTCCGCTCGGTGATCGCGCCGTCCAGCTGGTAAGCCTCGGCGCTGGTCGCCTGGCCGACCATCACGGGCTTGGCGCCGGCGAGGCGGATGCCCTGCTCGACCGGCGCGCCGTAGCCGACCATGTGGCCGGCCTGGATCGCCACCTCGTCGCGGGGGAGGCGCGCGGTGTCGGGCAGGCGCTCGATGGCGGCGCGGTCGTCGCCGGTCATGGTTCCGGCGATGGCGAGCGTGATGCCGGCGGCGCAGGAGGCGGTGACGAAGCCGGCCTCTGAGCCGCAGAGGCGGGCGATGGTGCGGCTCGCCAGCTTCTGCAGCTCGCCGGTCTCGACGAACTGCGGCAGCATGCGGGTGATCGCCTCCACCGCGGCAGGAACGACGATGGAGGCGCCGAGCGAGGTCATGGTGCCGGAGACGTTGATGACCGGGCGCAGGCCGAGGTCGAGACGGATGTCATTCATGTGCTAAATCCCTTGGAACCCGGCAAGCCGGTTTTGCAGTCGGTGTGTGACGGGTATGATCGGCTGACGATCCGACCGAATGGAATGACGATGGCCTCTGCAATCACCGCCCCGCTGAACGATCCGGAGGAAGCTGCCGGGCCGAAGCGTTCGCGTGTCAGCGGCATCGACCGGGCGCTGCAGATCCTCGACCAGCTGCGTGATACGGGAAAGCCGGCGACGGCCTACGACCTGGCGCAGCGGGTGAAGGCGCCGTTGTCGACCATCTACACCATCGTCGACGATCTCGTGGCGAAGGAGCTCTTGGTGCGCGGCGAGGACGGCTCGGTCTGGCTCGGCCCCCGGCTCTACCATTACGGCCTCGCCTACGAGCGCTCGATCGACCTGATGGCGATCGCCAAGGAGGAGATGCTCGACCTCAACCGGCGCCTCGGCGAGACGATCCAGATCTGCGGGCGGGACAAGGACATGATGGTCGTGCTCGCCATGGCCGAGGGCAAGGACCATTTCCAGGTGACTTCGCGCGTCGGATCGCGCGTGCCGCTGAACTGGGTCGCCTCGGGGCGGCTGCTCGTCGGCCATCTGCCGGATGCCGAGCGCATCGCGATCTTCCGACGTTGCGCCAAATCCTCGCCGACCGGCCGCGCCGAGATGGACGCCGCCGCGCTGTCGGCACAGTCGGCGCAGGCAATCCACGAGCGTCTGTCGATCCAGGCGGGCGAATCGGCCTATTCCGTCGCCTGCGTCGCCGCGCCCATCCTCGACGCCAAGCGGGAGTGCGCGGCGACCATTTCCGTCGTTCTGCCCGACTTCAAGGTCGCCGAGGCGCGGGCGCTCTATGCCGAGGCGGTGCAGGCCGCAGCGGCCCGCATCGAGGCACGGCTCGGCGGCAGTCGGTCGAGCTGATCGGAAGGCGGGGCGCATGACGGGAGCGGTCAATCGATCGCGACGATCGCCTCGATCTCCACGGTGATGCCGCCCGGCAGCGAGCCGAAGCCGACGGCCGAGCGGGCATGCCGCCCGGCCTCGCCGAAGACGGCGATGAAGAGGTCGGAGCAGCCGTTGATGACCTGCGGATGGTCGGCGAAATGCGGAACCGCGTTGACCATGCCGAGCAGCTTGACGATGCGGCGCACCCGGCCGAGATCGCCGAGCGCCTCCTGCATCACCTGCATCAGGTTGATGCCGGTCAGCCGCGCGTGGCCATAGGCCTCCTCGGCGGTGACGCCGTCGCCGACCTTGCCGGTGTGAAGATGGCCGCTCGCCTCGCGCGGGCCCTGGCCGGAGAGGAACAGGAGCCTGTCCTCGAAGACATGGGTGACAAAATTGGCGACCGGCGGCGGGGCCGGGGGCAGGACGATGCCGAGCGCTTCGAGCCGCTGATACGGCGTCGCGGTGTCGAGGCGGGTGGGGAGGACGCTGGACATGGATTGCTCCTTTGAGCGAATTCTGGCGGTCGTCTGCCGGCGCCGCCTCGGCGGGCAGACGACCGGAAGGCGGCGCCCGGGCTAGAGAAGCCCGGCGGCGGCGAGTTCTTCCTGCCGGATGCAGGCGACGAAATGGTCGGGCCCGACGGCCTCGGTCGGCGGCAGGGTCTCGGCGCAGGCCGGAATGGCGTGCGGGCAGCGCGTCCGGAAGACGCAGCCCGACGGCGGATCGAGGGGGCTCGGAATATCGCCCTTGAGGATGATCCGCTGGCGCTCCAGCGTCGGGTCGGGCACCGGCGCGGTGGCGATCAGCGCCTTGGTGTAGGGGTGGCGCGGCCGACCGTAGACGGCCCGGCTCGGGCCACGCTCCATGATCTTGCCGAGATACATGACCACCACCTCGTCGCAGAGATATTCCACCACCGAGAGGTCGTGGGCGACGAAGAGCATGGTCAGGCCGAACTCCTTCTGCAGCGCCTGCAAAAGGTTCAGGATCTGCGCCTGGACAGAGACGTCGAGGGCTGAGACGGGCTCGTCGGCAACGATCAGCTCGGGCTCCACCGCGAGCGCCCGGGCGATGCCGATGCGCTGGCGCTGGCCGCCGGAGAATTCGTGCGGGAAGCGGCCGGCATGCTCGGGCGCAAGGCCGACGCGGGTGAGAAGCTCGGCGATGCGCGGCTGGCGCGCCGCGCCCTTGGCGAGCCCATGCGTGTCCAGCGCCTCCGCGAGGATGGCGCCGACCCGCATGCGCGGATTGAGGCTGGAGAACGGGTCCTGGAAGATGATCTGCAGTTTGCGCCGATAGGTACGCATCGCCTTGTCGGACAAGGCCAGGAGATCCTCGCCGTCGAACATCACGCTGCCGCCGGTCGGCTCGACCAGACGGAGGACCGAGCGGCCGACCGTGGTCTTGCCGGAACCCGATTCCCCGACGAGCCCGACGATCGAGCCGCGGCGGACGGTGAAGCTGACATCGTCGACGGCGCGCACCGTGCCGCGCTTCATCGGGAAATGCGTCTGGAGGTTCTCGACGACGAGCAGCGGCTCGCCCATCGCGGCGCGGGTGGTGTCGGCGGCGGTGCTGGAAACGGTGATGGGGGCGCTCATAGCAGTTCGTGCCTCAGGCACCGGCTGAGATGGGAGGGGCCGACCTGGAACAGCGGCGGGACGGCTGCGGTGCAGGCGGGAATGGCGAATTCGCAGCGCGGCTCATAGGTGCAGCCCGGCGGCAGGGCGGTGATCGGCGGCACGCTGCCGGGGATCGGCTTCAGCGGAAGGCGCTCGCCGCCCGCGGCGATGTCGCGCGCAGCGTTCGGCGTGCAGGCGAGCAGGGCCTTCGTATAGGGGTGCTTGGGACGGGCGAAGAGCGGGCGCACCGGCGCCTGCTCGACGACGCGGCCGGCATACATCACCACGACCTCGCGGGCGATCTCGGCGACGACGCCGAGGTCGTGCGTGATGAAAAGGATGCTCATGCCGATCTCGCGCTGCAGCCGCCGCAGGAGATCGAGGATCTGCGCCTGGATGGTGACGTCGAGCGCCGTCGTCGGCTCGTCGGCGATCAGCAGCGCCGGATTGCAGGCGAGCGCCACGGCGATCATCACACGCTGGCGCATGCCGCCCGACATCTGGTGTGGGTAGTCGTGGACGCGGCTCGCCGCTGCCGGAATCTCGACGAGCTCCAGCATGGCGACGGCGCGCTTCATCGCCTCGGCCCTGCTGATCTTCTCGTGCAGCCGGATCATCTCGGCGATCTGGTCGCCGACGGTGAACAGCGGGTTGAGGCTGGTCATCGGCTCCTGGAAGATCATCGCGATCTCGGTGCCGCGAATCCCGCGCATCTCGCGCTGGCTGACCGTGGCCAGGTCCCGCACGGTGCCGGCGCGGTCGCGGTGCAGGATCTCGCCGCCGACGATGCGGCCGGGATCGGCGAGCAGCCGCATGATCGACAGGCTCGTCACCGACTTGCCCGAACCGGATTCGCCGACGACCGCGACCGTCTCGCCGCGCTTGAGGTCGAAGGTGACGCCGTCGACCGACTTCGCCACCTGATGCCGGGAGACGAAATGGGTCTCGAGGTTTCGGACCGAGAGCAGCGTGTCGGGGCCAAGCGCGTCCGTCATCAGGGATGCGCCCCGCAGGTGCAGATCTTCGCCATGCCCTCTTTCGGCATGTGGCGGGCGGCCTTCACCAGCTTCGATCCCATCACCGCCCAGCGCGGCTCGAACATCTGCTTCAGCGTCGACACCGCCCCTTGCGAGTCGCGGACGGCGAGGTCGCTGCCCACGAGATCGAAGAGGGTCAGCTCGGCCTTTTTGCCGACGGCGAGGAGATCCTCGGTCGGCAGCTTCACCGCCGACATCGGCGCCGTCGTCGAGGCCTTGACCACCGCCTCGAAGGGCATACCGACGGCGAGCAGCTTCGACATGGTCGTCGCCATGTCCCAGACCGGGCCGTTCAGCGAATGGTCGTGGAGGTCGGTCGAGATCGAGAACGGCATCAGGCCGCGGGCGATCGCCACTTCCGCCACCTTGAACGAGAAGGACGCGCCGCCATGCCCGACATCGAGGCGGATGCCCTGGTCGGCGCATTTGTTGACGAGATCCCAGAGATCCTCGTCCTCGATGATCGAGCCGCCGGCCTTGCCGTTGAAGCAATGGGTGATGATGTCCCCGGGGCGCAGCAGTTCCAGCACCTCGTCATAGGTCGGCGGTGGCTCGCCGACATGGATCATCATCGGCAGCTTGAGGATCTTGGCCACCTTCTTGGCGATCTTCACCGGGGTGATGCCCCAGGAGCCGAGGATGACGTGGCTGGCGCGGCACTTGATGCCGACGATGAGGTCGCGGTTGGCCTCGACCACGGCGATGGTGCGGTCGATGTCGATCGAGCGGATGTCGATCAGCTCGCTGACGCGGTTGCAGGCGACGAGGCCGATCGAGCCGATGTTGAGGAAGGCGAGGATGCGCTCGTCGGCCTTGTCGATGATGTATTCGCGAAAGCCGTGGAACGTGGCTTCGCCGGCCGAGCCGGCGTCGACGATCGTGGTGACGCCGCGCTCGAGCCCGGCCTGTTTTGGCCGGATCGAGATGTCGGTGCCGCCGTGCCAGACATGGGCGTGCAGGTCCGTCCAGCCGGGCGAGACGAAGGCGTTCTCGCCGTCGACGATGCGGGCGCCCGGCACCGGGATCAGCGACGGGCCGGTCGCCTTGATCAGGCCGTCGGCGCCGATGGCGATGTCGATGGCGCCCGGGGCCGTGCCGGGCCCGAAGGCGACCGGCCTGACATTGCGGAGGAGGATCGGAGAGGCTTCCACTTAGATATCCTTGGCAAGGCGGGGGTCGAGGAGATCGCGCAGCCCGTCGCCGACGAGCTGCAGCGAGAGGACGGCGAGAACGATGGCGAGACCTGGAAACAGCGTCATCCAGCTCGCCTGGTCGAGATATTGCCGGCCCTGGCTGATCATCGTCCCCCAGGTCGGCACGGTCGGCGAAACGCCGACGCCGAGGAAGGAAAGGCCGGCTTCGGCGAGCATGGCGCTGGCGAAAATGAAGGTCGCCTGCACCAGGATCGGCGACATCAGGTTGCGCAGCACGTGGCGCACGAGGATTTTCGGCGTCGACACGCCGAGGGCGCGGGCGGCCTCGACATAGGGCAGTTCGCGAATGACGAGGGTCGAGGCGCGCACGATGCGGGCGAGGCGCGGGGCATAGACGACGCCGAGCGCGGCGATGACGTTGACGAGCGAGGGGCCGAGGGCGGCGACGAGCGCGATGGCGAGGAGGATGTCGGGAAAGGCCATCATCGCGTCGATCAGCCGGGCGATCGGCGTGTCCAGCCGGCGGAAGAAGCCGGCCAGGACCCCGAGCGTCACCCCGAGAATGGCCGAGACGACGACGACGGAGAAGCCGACCGTCAGCGACAGCCGGCCGGCATAGAGGAGCCGGGTGAAGACATCGCGGCCGAAATCGTCGGTGCCGAAGACATGCAGGCCGGACGGCGCCTGCAGGCGCGAGGCCAGCGACAGCTTGCCCGGCGTGTAGGGCGAGAGGAACGGCGCGAAGATCGCCGCCAGCGTGATCACCGTGAGGATGATGACGCCCGCGAGCACCGCCTTGCGGCGCAGGAGGATCTTCAGGAAGGACGCGTTGCCCGTGGCGAAGGAAGCGGCGGCCATCAGTAGCGCACCCGGGGGTCGACGAGGATGTAGAGCATGTCGATCCCGAAATTGATGAGGACGTAGAGGCCGGCGACGATGAGCAGCGCGCCCTGGATGACCGGGTAGTCGCGGCGCAGCACGGCGTTGACGACGAGATTGCCGACGCCCGGCAGGCTGAACACGGTCTCGGTGACGACGGCGCCCGAGATCAGCACCGCGGCGGTGAGGCCGATGACGGTGAGGATCGGGATCAGCGCGTTCTTCAGCGCGTGGCGCAGGACGACGCGGCCCTCGCCCATGCCCTTGGAGCGGGCGGTGCGGACATAGTCGTCGCCGAGGACGTCGAGCATCGAGGCCCGGGTGAAGCGGATGATGAGGGCGGAGGAGACCATGCCGAGCGCGAAGGCCGGCAGGACGAGATGGTGCAGCCGCTCCATCAGCCCGGTGCCCGGTCCGCCATAGCCGGAGGTCGGAAACCAGCCGAGCTTCACGGCGAAGAACTGGATCATCAGCAGGCCGAGCCAGAAGCTCGGAATGCTGGCAGCGAACATCGCCACCGTCGTCGCCGCCTGATCGAACAGCGAGCCGCGCCAGTAGGCCGAGAGAATGCCGATCGGCAGCGCGATGACGACGGCGATCAGAAGCGAGAACAGGGTCAGGAAGAAGGTCGGCTCGGCGCGGTCGGCGAGGGCCGAGAGCACCGGCTGGTCGAGGAAGATCGAGCGGCCGAGGTCGCCGCGGACGATGTCCCACATGTACTGGACATATTGCAGCAGGAGCGACTGGTTGAGGCCCATCTGATCGCGCAGGGCGGCGATGTCGGCGGCGGTCGCGTCCGGCCCGAGCATCACCGCCGCCGGATCGCCCGGCGTGACGCGGACGATGACGAAGACGATGGTGACGACGAGGAGCATGACGACGAGCATGCCGAACGTGCGGTTGAGGATGTAGCGGATCATCGGGGGTATCCGGTTGCCAAGGGTCGACGGAGCGCCGGCGGGCGGCGCTCCGTCATCGTCGGGGGAGGAAGGGCGTCAGCGGCCGTTACTTCGCGAGCGAAGCGTTCCAGAAATACGGCCACGGCGCGGGGGTGAAACCCTGGAGCGCCGGCACCTTGGCCGAGACGGCGTTGAAATTGCCGACCTTGATGCCGGGAACCTCGTCGTAGAACACCTGCTGCACGGCGGCGAAGAGCTCGGCGCGCTTCGCCGGATCGGCCTCGGTGTTGAAGGCGGCGAGCGCCTTCGTCTTCGCCTCGCTCTGCCACCAGCCGGGCGCGGTGTCGGACATCATGCCGATCAGCGAGGGCTCGGGCAGGAAGGGGCTGTGGGAGATGTAGATGTCCCAGAGCTTCGGGTCCTGGCGGCGCTGCGTCAGGGTCGCCCAGTCGACGACGTCGAGCTGCACGGCAAAGCCGGCGAGCTTCAGATATTCCGCCGCGACCACGGCCATCTTGTAGTGGAACTCGTACTGCCGGCTGGTCAGGATGCGCAGCGGCTTTGCGGCATCATAGCCGGCGGCCGCGACCGCCTCGGCCGCCTTTTCCGGATCGCCCTGGCCATAGGCCTCGACGCCCGCTTCGGTGTGCCAGGCATAGCCCTCGGGATAGAGGCTGCCGTCGACGGCGTAGAAGTCGGTGCTGCCAAAGCCGGCGATCAGCATGTCCTCGGGATTCAGCGCGGTCTGCACGGCCCGGCGGAGGTTCACGTCGGAGAGGACGCCCTCCTTGGTGTTCATGACGAAGACCGGCCAGCCGAAAGGTTTGAGCACCACCGGCTCGGTCTTGCCGCCGGCGAGGCGGCCAAACGATTCGACCGGGATCGAGTCGACATAGGCGAACTGGCCGGCGACGGCGCCCTCGACGCGGGTGTTGGCGTCGGGAACCGGCACGAAGCGGATCTCGTCGAGATACTGGTGGCGGGCGCCGCCATAGCCGTTCTCGGCTTCCTCGCGCGACTGATAGCCGTCGAAGCGCACGAGCTGGATGTACTGGTCGGGCTTGCGCTCCTTCAGCATGTAGGGGCCGGTGCCGATCACCTTGTCCATCGGCGCGGCCTGCGCCTCCTCGGGCAGGATGATCGCGGCGGCATTGTTGAAGGCGAGCAGTGACAGGAGCGGCGCGTAGGGCTCCTTCAGGCTGATGCGGATGGTCGTGGCATCGACGGCTTCGATCTTGTCGATGTTCTCGGCCGCCTGCTTGCCGCGCGAGGCGACGGTCTCCCAACGGTTCAGCGAGGCGAGAACGTCGGCCGAATCCATCGCCGAGCCGTCGTGGAAGGTGACGCCGGTGCGCAGCTTGATGGTGTAGACACGGCCGTCCTCGGAAATTTCCGGCAGGCTCTCGGCCAGGAGCGGCACCACGGTCCAGTCGGCGCCGAAGGTGTAGAGGGTTTCGAAGATGTGCTGAGAGACGATGCCGACGAGATCGGCCGTCGAGGCCATCGGGTCGAGGGTCGGCGGCTCACCGATCGTCGCGACGTCGATGACGCCGCCACGCACCGGCTCGGCGGCGGCTGCGGGGATCGCCAGCGGCAGTGACGCCACGGCGGAAAGGACGCTGGCATAGACCCAGGACTTCATGCTGTTCACCCCTCTTTGTTATTCCGTAATTAGGTAATCTATTCTGCAATAAAGATTTGCATCGATTGGCGTGGTGGTCAATTGGGCAGGCGCGATAAATGTTGGTTTTGTGTGCAGTGCAACATCGCCTGGCGATTCGGGCTGACTTTCCGGGCCGCGGACCTAGCTTCCGTCAGGACGCGTGGGCCCGGTGCCGGGCCATCACCTGAGGAAGGAAAGCCGCGATGAAACAGGTCGTCTTGCCGACGGGCGAAAGCGTGCCGGCCCTGGGTCAGGGTACGTGGATGATGGGCGAGGACCGCGCGCGGCGGACCGATGAGCTGGCGGCCCTCCGCCACGGCATCGAGCGCGGCATGACGCTGATCGACACGGCGGAGATGTACGGCGACGGCGCCTCCGAAGAACTCGTCGGCGAAGCCATCGCCGGCCGGCGGGACAGCATCTTCCTGGTCAGCAAGGCCTATCCGCAAAACGCCTCGCGTCAGCGCCTGCCGCTGGCCTGCGCGCGCAGTCTCCAGCGTCTGGGGACCGACCGGATCGATCTCTATCTCCTGCACTGGCGCGGCGGCGTGCCGCTGGCCGAAACCGTGGAGGCGATGGAAGCCCTGCGCGCCGAGGGGAAGATCCGTCACTGGGGCGTCAGCAATCTCGACCTCGACGACATGCAGGAACTCGTCGAGGTCGGCGGTGAGAGCTGTGCGACGGACCAGATCCTCTACAATCTCACGCGGCGCGGGCCGGAATTCGACCTGCTGCCCTGGCTGGAAGAGCGAAAGATGCCCGTGATGGCCTACAGTCCGGTCGAGCAGGGGCGGCTCCTCCGCCATCAGGGTCTCGCCGCTCTTGCCGCGGAACGCGGCGCGACGGCGGCACAGATCGCGCTCGCCTTCGTGCTCAGGCGCGAGGGGCTCATCGCCATTCCGAAGGCCGGCAGCGCGGCGCACGTCGCCGAGAATGCCGAAGCCCTCCGCCTGGAACTTCGGCCGGAGGATTGGGCAGAGCTCGATCGAATCTTTCCGCCGCCGACACGCTCCGCGCCGCTGGACATGCTGTAGCGGCAACGCCCGCACCCGGGCTTTTGCCGCGGGCAGCTGTTCCAACAGGATCCCGGGCCCTGGCGCGCCCGGGGCCTTGACCCTCAGCGCCGCTTCAGCGCGTCGGCGAGCGCCGAGCCGAAGGCGCCCTGGCTCGCCGGCTCCGGTCGTGGCGTGGGCATCTTGCCCGGCCCCGGCCGGCTTTCGCGCGACGGCGGTGCGTCGGACGGGTCGATCGCCGTCTTCATCGACAGGCTGATGCGCTTGCGCTTGGGATCGACCTCCAGCACCCGCACCCGCACCACCTGGCCGGTTTTCACCACCTCCGACGGGTCCTTCACGAAGCGGTCGGAGAGCTGCGAGACGTGCACGAGCCCGTCCTGATGCACGCCGATGTCGACGAAGGCGCCGAAGGCGGCGACATTCGTCACCGTGCCCTCCAGCGACATGCCGGGCTTGAGGTCCGACATCTCGTTCACCCCTTCCGCGAAGGTTGCCGTGCGGAAGGCCGGACGGGGATCGCGGCCGGGCTTTTCGAGCTCGGCGAGAATGTCGCGGACCGTCGGCAGGCCGAAACCCTCTGAAACGAATTTTTGCGGGTCGAGGCTGCGCAGCGTCGCGGAATCCCCCATCAGCGCGCGCAGATCCTTGCCCGCCGCGGCCACGATGCGCTTGGCGAGCGGATAGGCTTCCGGATGAACCGCCGAGGCGTCGAGCGGCTCGGCGCCGTCGCGGATGCGCAGGAAGCCGGCGCACTGCTCGAAGGCCTTTGGCCCGAGCCGCGGGACGGTCAGCAGCTTGCGGCGCGTCTTGAACGGCCCCTCCTTGTCGCGCTGCGCGACGATCGCCTCGGCCAGGCCCGGACCGATGCCCGAGACATGCGACAGCAGCGCCGAGGAGGCGGTGTTGACGTCGACGCCGACGGCGTTCACCGCGTCCTCGACGACGGTCTCCAGTGCCCGCGACAGCGCGCCCTGGTCGACGTCGTGCTGGTACTGGCCGACGCCGATCGCCTTCGGGTCCACCTTGACGATTTCCGCCAGCGGATCCTGCAGGCGCCGCGCGATCGAGGCGGCGCCCCGGATCGACACGTCGACATCGGGCATTTCGCGCGAGGCGATCTCGGAGGCCGAATAGACCGAAGCGCCGGCCTCGCTGACCACCACCGCGGTCGGCTTCTGGCCGGGCAGGGCGGCGATCACCTCGCCGGCGAGTTTTTCCGTCTCGCGGCTTGCCGTGCCGTTGCCGATGGCGACGAGCTCGACACCGTGTTTCGCAATCAGTGCGGCGAGCGCCGCGGAAGCGCCGCGCACGTCGTTGCGCGGCTGGAAGGGATAGACCGTGGCGCTGTCGACGAGCTGGCCGGTGGCGTCGATCACCGCGACCTTGACGCCCGTGCGGATGCCGGGATCGAGGCCCATCGTCACCTTCGCACCGGCGGGCGCCGCCAGCATCAGATCCTTCAGGTTGCGGGCGAAGACGCGGATCGCCTCGGCATCGGCGCCGTCCTTGATCGTGCCCATCAGCTCCGTCGACAGATGCCCGTGGATCTTTTGCCGCCAGGCCCAGCGCGCGACGCCCAGCAGCCAGGCATCTGCGGCGCTGCCGCCGGAGGTGGCGATGTTGAACTGCCGGGCGATCATCGCCTCGACCGGCTTCACCGGCGAGGCGTCGTCGGCGTCGACCTCGATGTCGAGGCTGATCACGCCCTCCTTGGTCGCCCGGAGCATGGCCAGCACCCGGTGGCTCGGCGCCGTCGCCCACTTCTCCTCATGGTCGAAATAGTCGGAGAATTTCGCCCCGGCCTCTTCCTTGCCCTTGACGACGCGGGCGCGCAGCCGCGCTTTGTCGACGAGGTGCCGGCGGATGGCGCCGACCAGCGCCGGCGTCTCCGCCATGGTTTCGGCGACGATGTCGCGCGCTCCTTCCAGCGCCGCCTTCACATCAGTGACCTCAGGGCCGACGAACTTTGCCGCCAGGGCGGTGGGATCGGTGCGGCGGTCGGAGAGAATCGTTTCCGCCAGCGGGCCGAGGCCGCGTTCGCGGGCGGCGTCCGCGCGGCTGCGGCGCTTCGGCCGGAAGGGGAGGTAGAGGTCCTCCAGCACCGGCCGCGTCGTCGCCGCGCCGATCGCCGCCGACAGGGCGGGCGTGAGCTTGCCCTGCTCGGCGATCGACTTCAGCACGGTGGCGCGCCGCAATTCCAGATCGCGGAGATAGCCGAGGCGGGTTTCCAGCGCGCGCAGCTGGATGTCGTCGAGGCCGCCGGTCGCCTCCTTGCGGTAGCGCGCGACGAAGGGGACGGTGGCGCCGCCGTCGAGCAGCGCGACGGCCGCGGCCACCTGTTCGGCCCGCGCGCCAATCTCGCCGGCGATGATGGTCTCGATGCTGGGGCGGTCGGCCATGCCTGTCTCCTCTGGTCGAAGCGCGTGGTTTAGCCCCGTGGTACGCTGTCAGCAAGGAAAGCCGGCCCCGCGATGCGGCGGGGCCGCCCGGGCCCCGTCGCGCCGGCGGGCCGCCACCCACCGTCGCGGGGCCGCCGGGGGCCTGCGGCATTCGCGCCGATGCCGGCGCGGACGGTTGCATCCGCTCGCAGCAGGCGCATATCAGCACCCGACAGCCTGACACCCCTCGGGAGCGCGGACGCGATGCCACCCACCCCCTCTCGGGCCGAACACGCCGGCGTCGCCGGCACCCGCGCCGCGGCCGGCACCCTGGCGGTTTCCTCCCTCGCCAAATCCGTCCCGGGTGGGCGGCTCTTGTTCGCGGGCCTCGACCTCACCGTCGCGGCGGGCGAGGTGGTGGCGATCGTCGGGGAATCGGGCGTCGGCAAGTCGACGCTCCTGAACATCCTCGCCGGCCTCGACGACAGCGATGCCGGCAGCGTCGCCATCGAGGGCACGGTGCTGGGCGGTCTCGACGAGGCCCAGCGCACGAAACTGCGACGCGAGAGCATTGGCTTCGTCTTCCAGGCTTTTCACATCCTGCCCTATCTGACGCTCCGCCAGAACGTGGCTTTGCCGCTGGCCCTCGTCTCGCCCGATGCGGCGAAAATTTCCGCCCGGGCGGACGCCATGCTGGCGTCCGTCGGCCTCGGCGATCGCGGCACCGGCTATGCGCGCGATCTCTCCGGCGGCGAGATGCAGCGCGTCGCCATCGCCCGCGCGCTCGTCCACCGGCCGGCGCTGATCCTGGCCGACGAGCCGACCGGCAATCTGGATCCCGCGACGGCCGCGACCGTGCTGGCGCTCTTCGCCGATGCCGCCCGAAAAGGCGGGTCTGCGGCCGTGATCGTCACCCATTCGCGCGCCACCGCGGCCATCGCCGACCGCATTCTCACCCTCACCGCCGACGGCCTGCGGGACCAGAATGGCGGCTGAGCCCGATCTCTTCTCGGCGCGCCTCGCGCTGCGCTGGCTGATCCTCGGCGAAGCGAGGGCCCATCCGGCCCGCTTTCTCGGCACGGTGATCGCCATCGCCGTCGGCGTCGCGCTCGGCTTTGCCGTGCATCTCGTCAACGGCTCGGCGCTCGCCTCCTTCGATGGCGCCATGCGTAGCGTCAATGGCGCGGCCGACTTGTCGGTCCGCGCGGCGAGCCCGCTCGGCTTCGACGAGAACCTCTACGCCAAAGTGATCGCGGCCGAGGGCGTCGCCGATGCCAGCCCCGTCGTCAGCCTGGAGGCGCGGGCCGGTGGCGCGGCTTTCACCCTTCTCGGACTCGACGTCATCCGCGCCGCCGCCGTGACGCCGAGCCTCGTCGGCCAGCGCACCAGTGGCGCCGACACGGGCAGCGCCGGGCTGTTCGACGGCAGCGCGTTGTTCCTCTCGCGCGCGGCGCTCGAGGCGACAGGGGCCGAGATCGGCGCGGACCTTCCGGTGAGTGCCCGGGGCCGCACGGCGACGCTGCGGATCGCCGGCGTTCTCGCCGGCGTACCGGCCGGGGAGGCGATCGGCGTGATGGACATCGCCGCCGCGCAATGGCGTTTCGACCGGCTCGGGCGCCTCGATCGCCTCGACCTGAAGCTGTCCGATGCCGCCGCCGCCCGGGCGGCACTCGCGCCGCTGCTGCCGGCGGAAGCGAGCCTTGCCAGCACCGAGACGGCGGCGGCGCAGGGCAGCGCCCTGTCGCGGGCCTACCGCGTCAATCTCGACATGCTGGCGCTGGTGGCGCTGATCACCGGAGGCTTTCTCGTCTTCTCGGCGCAGTCGCTGTCGGTGGCGCGGCGCCTGCGCGCCTTCGCGCTGGTGCGCACCCTCGGCCTGCCCCGGCGCGGCATCGTCGCCGTCGTGGCGCTGGAGGGGCTCGTCATCGGCATCGCCGGCGCACTGGCGGGCCTTGCCGCCGGCTACGGGATGGCGGTGCTCGCGCTCAAGTTCTTTGGCGGCGATCTCGGCGCCGGCTATTTTCGCGGCGGGGATGTCGCCGTCGTGTTCCAGCCCGGGGCTGCGGCCCTCTTCGGGGCGCTCGGCGTCGCCGCCGCGCTGCTCGGCAGCGTGCTGCCGGCACTGGCGGCCTCGAAGGCCGCGCCCGCCGCCGCTTTGAAGAACAGCGGCGACATGCTGGATCCGCGCCAGCCGGTGCCGTGGAAGCCGGCGGTCCTGCTGATGGCGGCGGGCGGGCTGGCGAGCCTGTCGCCGCCCATCGGAAACCTGCCGATCCTCGGCTTTGCCGGCATGGCGCTGATTCTGGCCGGCGGCGTCGCGGGCGTTCCCTGGCTGGCGCGAAAACTCCTGGGCCCGCTGGCCCGTCGCGAGGGCGGCGGCGTCGCGCTGCCGCTGGCGGTGCGCCATGTCCACGGCGCGCCGGGCTCGGCGGCGACGGCGCTGTGCGGCATCGTCGCCAGCACGGCGCTGATGATCGCCATGGCGACCATGGTCACGAGCTTCCGCGGCGCCGTCGACGAGTGGCTCGTCGACGTTCTCTCCGCCGACGTCTATCTCCGCGCCGAGAGCGGCGAAGGTTTTGGCCCGGACGCGCAGGCGCGGCTCACGGCCGTGCCCGGCGCCGCCGCCATCGCCTTCAGCCGGCAGATCCCGCTGACGCTCGCACCCGACCGCCCGCCGGTGACGCTGATCGCCCGGCCCGTCGATCCCGCCGCCCTGGTGCTGATCGCCGGCGCCGAGGCGCCCGCCGCCGCTGCGCCCGCAAGCGGCGAGCCAACGCCGGTCTACGTCTCCGAGCCCGCCGCCCGGCTCTACGACTGGCAGCCCGGCGACGTGATCGCGCTGCCGCTTGGGGCGGGAGAAGAGTTCCGTGTCGCCGGCGTCTGGCGCGACTATGCGCGGCAGCAGGGCGCGATCGTCATCGACGAAGCCGATTATCAGCGCCTCACCGGCGACACCGCGCGCGGCGAGGCGGCGGTGACGCTCGCCCCCGGCGCCGATGCCGGCGCGACGGGACAGGCGCTGCTGGCGGCCCTGCCGGAAGACGTTCGGCCCGGCGTCTCGTTGGCCGAACCGGCGACGCTGCGGCGCTTCGCGCTCGACCTCTTCGACAAGAGCTTTGCCGTCACCTACGTGCTGGAGGCGGTGGCGATCCTCGTCGGCCTCGCCGGCGTCGCCGCCACCATGTCGTCGCAGACGCTGGCGCGGGTGCGCGAGTTCGGCATGCTGCGCCATCTCGGCCTCGGCAAGCGGCAGATCATGGCCATGCTCGGCATCGAGGGCGCGCTGCTCGGCGCCGTCGGCGGCCTTGCCGGCACGGGGCTCGGCCTCGTCCTGTCGCAGGTGCTGATCCACGTCATTAACCCGCAGAGTTTCAACTGGACGATGACGACGCGGCTGCCCCTCGGCACCATCCTCGCGGTCGTCGCCGCTCTGGTGCTCGCCGCGGCCGGCACGGCGATCCTCGCCGGGCGACGCGCGAACGCGATGAGCGCGGTGCTGGCGGTGAGGGAGGACTGGTGATGCGGGTGCGGGTTTTCGGTTGGGATGGCGCGGGCCCCCTCTCTGGCCTGCCGGCCATCTCTCCCCCAAGGGGCGAGAAACATGGTTCTGCAACGCCTCAGGAGGGACTGAACCTCCGTCATCGGCTTTTCTCCCCCCTCCGGGGGGAGATGCCCGGCAGGGCAGAGAGGGGGCGCGGCGCTTGCCGACCCAGGCTCGCATCCTTCTTCCCCCGCGCTCTCCGCCTCCTCGCCACGCTCCTCGCCGTCCTCCTCGGCCTTTCCGCCGCCACCGCCGCCGAACGTCCCTATCCCGCCGCCGAGCCCGGCATCCCGCTGGTCTTCCCCGAGGATCACGGCGCGCATCCCGATTTCCGGACGGAATGGTGGTACGTCACCGGCTGGCTGAAGACACCGGACGGGCGCGACCTCGGCTTCCAGGTCACCTTCTTCCGCAGCCGGCCGCCGGGCGATGGCGACAATCCCAGCGCCTTCGCGCCCAAGCAGATCCTCTTTGCCCATGCCGCTCTGTCCGATCCCGCGGTCGGCCATCTCCTGCACGGCGAGCGCGCCGCCCGCGAAGGGTTCGGCATCGCCGCGGCGAAGACCGGCGACGCCGACATCATCTTGCGCGACTGGGCCTTCCGGCGCGAGGCCGATGGCCGCTTCACCACCACGGTCGAAACGCCCGACTTTGCCTTCGAGCTCGCTTTCGCGCCGACGCAGGACGTCTTTCCGCAGGGCGAGGACGGCTACAGCCGCAAGGGCGCAAACCCGGCCGATGCCAGCCGCTACTATTCCCTGCCGCATCTCGCCGTCACCGGCACGCTCACCCGAAACGGAGAGGCCGGGGAGCCCGTCACCGGGGAGGCCTGGCTCGACCGCGAGTGGTCGTCGAACATCCTATCGGAAGGCGCCGTCGGCTGGGACTGGACGGGGCTCAACCTCGACGACGGCAGCGCGCTGGTGGCCTTTCGCATCCGCGGGGAAGACGATTCCACGCTCTGGGCCGGCGGCTCCTTCCGCCGCCCCGACGGCAGCATTTTTCGCTTCGACCCCGAGGACGTCACGCTTTCCCCCGTCCGCCGCTGGACCTCGCCGCGCACTGACGCCGCCTATCCCGTCGAGCAGATCCTGACCATCCGCCTGCCCGAGGGCGAGCGCCGCTTCCCCCTGACGCCCCTCTTCGACGACCAGGAGCTCGACGGTCGCTCCGGCGGCATGCCGGTCTACTGGGAGGGCGCGGTGACGGTGCCGGGGGGGCGGGGCTATCTGGAGCTGACGGGCTACGCCGCCAAGCTGAGAATGTGATGCTGCTCTGCACGGTAAATATTGCTTAGGCCGGGAGCCTGAATAATTAACTTTTCAAAGGGGCCCGCCGAAGGCACGCTTTCAAGTGGGAGGATTGCGCGACCCGGGCACCGGGAGGAGGCTTATGCACAGGGTGCGGGCTCTTCCGTGGCGTCGCGATCACTTCAAGAACGACAATGGCGCAGTTCAGACGCCGTGACATCTTGAGGACAACGATGAACCACCATCCAGGTCTCTTCATTCCGGGCCCGACCAACGTCCCGGACGCCGTGCGGCGCGCCATGAATGTCCCGCAGGAGGACATGCGCTCGCCGGATTTTCCAAAGCTCACTCTGCCGCTCTTCGCCGATCTCAAGAAGGTCTTCAAGACGCAGAGGGGCCAGCCCTTCATCTATCCGTCGAGCGGAACGGGTGGCTGGGAAGCGGTGCTGACCAACACCCTCAATCCCGGCGACAAGGTGCTGATCGCGACCTTCGGCCAGTTCTCCGTCCTCTGGGCGGATATGTGCCAGCGCCTCGGCTTCACCACCGAGATCGTCGACGTCGAATGGGGCAAGGGCGTTCCGCTGGAGACGTTCGCCGACATCCTCGCCGCCGACACGGCGCACGATATCAAGGCCGTGCTCGGCACCCACAACGAGACGGCGACGGGCGTCACCTCGGACGTCGCCGGAATGCGAAAAGTCCTCGACGCCGCCGACCACCCGGCGCTCCTCTTCGTCGACGGCGTCTCCTCGATCGCCTCGATCGATTTCCGCATGGACGAATGGGGCGTCGACGGCATCGTCGCAGGCAGCCAGAAGGGTTTCATGCTGCCGACGGGCCTCGCCATCATCTGCGTCAGCGAAAAGGCGCTGGAAGCGCACAGATCCTCGAAATTTCCACGCTGCTTCTTCGCCTTCGAGGATATGCTGCGCACCAACAAGGACGGCTACTTCCCCTATACGCCGGCCACCCCGCTGCTGCGCGGCCTGCGCGCCTCGCTGGATCTCCTGTTCGAGGAGGGGCTGGAGAACGTCTTCGCCCGGCATCGCCACATCGCCAGCGGCGTGCGGGCGGCGGTCTCGGCCTGGGGGCTCGACCTCATGGCGAAGGAGCCGAAATGGCACTCCGATACCGTCTCGGCGGTCTGCGTGCCGCCGGACGTCGATGCGGTGAAGGTCCTGCGCCGGGCCTTTGATCGCTACGGCGTCTCCTTCGGCTCGGGCCTCACACGCCTCAGCGGCAAGGTTTTTCGCATCGGCCATATCGGCGCGACGAACGAGCTGATGCTGCTCGGCGCCCTGTCGGTGGCCGAGATGGCCCTCGTCGACTGCGGCGCGAAGATCGCGCTGGGCTCGGGCGTAGCGGCGGCGCAATCGAGCTACTGCGCCGGCGAGAGTGTGCTGGCGAAGGCCGCCTAGCGGCGACGGCCGCAAGATGAAAGCCCGGCCGACGCCGCAGCTGCGATTCCGCCCGCCTATCGTGAGCGGTAACGCTTAGGCGGGACGGGAGAGCCCGCCGCGGGCACCGGCGAGGCTGGGGCCGCCGCGAAGGGGCCTCGAAATACCATGCCGAGATGTCGTCGGCGGCCCGCGACCGGCCTCAACCTCGACGACGGCAGCGCGCCGATGGCGTTTCGCATCCGCGGGGAAGACGGCGACACGCTCTGGGCCGGCGGCTTTTTCGCCGCCCCGACGGCAGCGTTGTTCGCTTCGTCCGAAGGACATGACGCGTTCTCCCGGCCGCCGCTCGGTCTGCGCGCAGACATAGTCGAGGTCGAGGGCGTCAGCCCCGTCGAGGCGGCCGAAATCGAGATGCATGTCGATGTCGGCGTCGAAATCGCGGGCGATGGCAAAGACGCGGTCGATCTGGCCGTGCGGGTCGCTGTCGGTATAGGGCGCGGCGCCGACGACGTTTGCGCCGCGCTTCATTGCGGCGACCATCAGCTCCTCGGTGCCGGGATTGTTCGTCATTCCCTCCTGCGGAAAGACGCAAATCTCGATGTCGAGTGCGAAGGCGTAGTCCCGGGCGAGCTGTTCGATGGCGCGGAGGGAGACGAGGCCGATGCCGGGATCGACCTCGACATGGGTGCGCATGTGCGTCGTGCCGTGCAGGATCGCCTTCTCCACCGTGCGGCGGGCGCGGGCGTAGACGTCCTCCGCGGTGAAATCGCGCTTGGCCTTCGCCACCTCTTCGATCGCCTCGGCGATGTCGCCGCGCACCGAGCAGCAGCGCTCCATGATGCAGGACTTGTCGAGATGGATATGCGTCTCGACGAAGCCCGGCGAGACGAGGCAGCCGGACACGTCGAGGCGCTCGCCGTCGGCAGCCAGGTTTTCCTCGATCGCGGCGATGCGCCCGCCGGCGATGCCGATGTCGACCGGCCGGCCGGGGCGGCCGGCGACAAGGGCGTTTTGGAGGATCAGGTCCATGGCAGGGCTCCCGACGCGCCGGGAGGCGCGGTCACAGCCCTTTGCAGCATGTTGCGCTGCAGCACTCAAGCGCAGCGCGTGGCGGCACCGCGTCGGGTTGTCGGAGGCGGCAGCGCGCCCCCGAAAAGGGTCAGACGGCGCCGGGCTCGAGATGGGCGAGGCTCTGCTGGCCGGAGACGCGCTTGCGGCGGCCGACGAGCATCATCGGCACGCTGGCGAAGGAGAGGACGAGCGCGGCGGAGGCGAACAGGCCGATCGACGGGTTCTCCTCGGCGGCTGTCGTGTACAGCATCAGATAGGCTTCGTAGACGAAGGCCGGGGGGCAGATGGTGAACAGCAGCGCGCCGGCATAGCCGAGCGTCCGGAAGCTCGAGGTGACGAAAGAATCATGGGTCGGGGTGATCATCAGTTTCTCCTGGCTGACGCGAGGCTATGACAAACCAAGCTTGCGTCAGGCCGTCGCGCCCGCCAGACGCAGCCGGCGCGAAGAGTAGGCGGCTACAGGGGAAAAGTCGTCGAGCCGGGCGGGACGGGATCGCCGCGCCGGGCCCATCCATGCACCCCGCCTGTTGCCGGCATGCACCATCCCCGTCTAGGACTGGCGCTGCGGTGCTCCGCCAGCGGCCGCGGCGGCGCCCGGCTTTCCGCTCTCGCGGGCGCCGATCCAGGGGGATGACCATGACCAGACCGATCTTCATTCTGAACGGCCCGAACCTCAACCTCCTCGGCAAGCGCCAGCCCGAGATCTACGGGCGCGAGACGCTCGCCGACGTCGAGGCCGACTGCCGCCAGCGGGCCGAGGCCCTCGGCCTCGCCATCCGCTTCCACCAGAGCAATGCCGAACATCAGATCATCGACTGGATCCACGAGGCGCGCGAAGCGGGGTCCGGCATCATCATCAACCCCGCCGCCTTCACCCACACGTCCGTCGCCATTCTCGACGCGCTGAACGCCTTCGACGGCCCGGTGCTGGAGGTCCACATCTCCAATGTCCACAAGCGCGAGGCCTTTCGCCATCACTCCTATGTGTCGCTGCGCGCCGACGGGGTGATTGCCGGCTTCGGCGTCGAGGGCTATGCGCTGGCGGTGCAGCGCATGGGCACGCTTCTGGCCACGGCGGCGGGCTGAGAAGAGAGCTTTCGTCCGCCCTCGCGGACGCCGGAGGGCGGCCGGCGGCGTGCCGGCTTCGGGAACCGGATCCGGGCCAAAATGCTTAGGCGTCTTCAGGCTGCGGCCATAAAGACGAGAGGTGCCGTGTGGACGATGCAGAATATGGACTGACGAGAGCGCACGATTCTTCCGATCTCGGCTACGATCTGGCCATCTGCGATCGCGAGCCGATCTATGTGCCGGGTTCCATCCAGCCGCACGGCCTCCTGCTGGTGGTCGACCGTCAGACGCGACGCATCGTCGCCGGCGCCGGCGACATTGAGGCGCGACTCGCCGCCGACTGGCTCGGCGCCGATCTTTCCGCGCTGATCGGCGAGGTCGCTCCCGAAGACGCCGTGGGTGGCCAGCATGGTCCCGCGGTGATCGAGGTCGCCGGCCGCCACGAGAGGTTCGACGCGGTCATCCACGAGGCGGAGGGTGCCCTTCTCGTCGAATTCGAGCCGGTGTCGACTGTCCCCCGTTCGGCCAGCGGCATTCTGTCCTATCTCGACCATGCCAGCGCCGTCTTCGGCCGGGCCTCGGATCTCCAGGGCCTGTGCGACCAGGCGGCGACGGTCTTCCGGGACCTCACCGGATTCGACCGGGTGATGATCTACCGCTTTCTTGACGACGAGGCCGGCGCCGTTATCGCCGAGTCGCGCGATCCCGCGCTCGGCTCCTTCCTCAACCATCATTTTCCCGCCTCCGACATTCCGAAGCAGGCGCGGGCCCTTTATGTGCGCCACCATGTCCGGGTCATCCCGGACGTGGATTACGTCCCGGCGCCCCTGCGCCCCGCGCGCGCGGGGCTGACCGGTCTCGACATGAGCGACCTGGCGCTGCGCAGCGTCTCGCCGATCCATGTCCGCTATCTCCAGAACATGGGCGTCGGCGCCTCCGCCTCGATCTCGATCGTCAAGGACGGCTTGTTATGGGGGCTGGTCGCCTGCCATCACCGCACGCCGCGCCAGCTGAGCTTCGACACCCGCGCCGCCTGCCGCGTGCTGGCCGGCGGCCTCGCCCGCCAGATCCGTGCTCGCGAGGAGGCCGAGCTCTACCGCGAGCGCCTGAGACTGCGCGCCGCCGAGGACGCGATCGCCGCCCGGCTGGCGCGCGAGGGGATGGATTCCGAGCTGTTCCGCGCCAGCCTGCCGGACATGCGCAAGATGCTGGACGCCGACGGCTTCGCTCTGGTGCAGGGACACCAGGTGCAATCTGCGGGCGGTTGCCCCCCGCCGGAGGCGGTGCTGGACCTCGCCGCCTGGCTGCAGGGCCGGTCGGGCCCCGATCCCGTGGCGACGGAGCGCCTGTCGGGCCTGTACGCCCCGGCCGCGGCCTTTCGCGAGACCGCCAGCGGGCTGTTGTCGGTGACCCTGTCGAGCCAGGAACCGATCGTCTTCCTGTGGTTCCGGGCCGAGCAGGTCGAGGTGATCGAATGGGCCGGCAATCCGCACAAGGCGGTCGTCCTGACGAAGGGCGACACGCTGAGCCCGCGGGCATCGTTCGACGCCTGGAGCGAGACAGTGCGCGGCGAGGCGAGGCCCTGGACGCTGGGCGAGGTCGAGGCGGCGGGCCGGCTTCGCGACGCGGTCGTCAAGGAACGCCAGAACCGCCGGCTGCAGGCGCTCAACGCCGAGTTGACGGCGACGCTCGCCGACAAGGAGAGCCTGCTGCGCCAGAAGGACTATCTGGTGAAGGAGGTGAACCATCGGGTGCAGAACAGCCTGCAGCTCGTTGCGGCCTTTCTCGCCATGCAGGCGCGGGCATCAAGCGATCCAGCGGTGGTCACTGGCCTCGGCGAGGCGCAGCGACGCCTGTCGGCCGTCGCCCTCGTCCACCGCCGGCTCTACCAGGACGACAATGTCGAACAGGTCGATCTTGGTCGCTATCTCGAGGAACTGTGCGAGGACATGCGCCAGTCCATGGGTGAGGAATGGCGCGACCAACTGCATGCCGATCTGGCGCCGATCCCGGTGTCGGCCGACCGTGCCGTCAGCACCGGGCTGATCCTCACCGAACTCGTCATCAACGCCCGCAAATACGCTTATGGCGGCGCGCCGGGAAAGATCTCGATCGTGCTCGAGCCCTATCGCAGCAGCTTTCGCCTGATCGTCGCGGACGAGGGGCAGGGCATGCAGGTGCCGGAGAAGGGTTTTGGCACGCGGATGATCGGCGCCATCGTCGATCGACTGGGCGGCACGATCAGCTACGACAGCAACGATCCCGGCCTGAGGGCGATCCTCACCGCGGCCGTCGGGGCGTCGCGCAACTGATCAGGCGGCGGCGGTGGCCACGCGTTCCGCCGCTTCGGCGTAGAGGCGGAACACCCGGCGTGCCCCCGCCAGCATGGCCGCCTCGGCCGGTGCGGTTTGCGCGGCCGCATCCAGTTCTGCCAGCAGCGCGCGCCATTCGCCCTTGAGATGGGTGGCGCCCAGAAACTCTCGTGGCAGGCCGGGTCCGACGCCGCGCACCAGCATGCCGCCGCCGAGCCGAGAGCCCTCGAGCACGTAGAGCGCGCCCAGAAGCTCGCCCGGCCCGTCCAGGCCATCCACAGGCGCCGGGTGCGGGAGATCAGCATCGAGCGCGGCGAGATCGCGGGCGAGCAGCGCCAGGCGGGGGCGCCACGGCGGAAGCTGCGGGCTTTTCATCAGCAGCGCCTCCAGCGGCGCGAGCACCTCGGCCTGGGCCGACAGGAAGTTGCGATAGTCGTCGGCACGGGTGAGATCGAAGCGTCCGAAGGCGGCATCGACCACATCGTGCGCGTCGGCCGTGGCCTGGCGGAGAAGAAGATGGGCTGAAGTCACGGCTGTCCTGAAGGTCTCGGCGAGAAATGTGTTCTACGCGGGCGACCCCTCGCTGTCATCTGCTCTCGAATAGTTGAAGACGCCGTCAGTCGGTCTTCACGATGGCCGAGGTGAAGCGGGGACGGTTGATCGCCATCTTGTCGTGCGTGCCGCTGACGAGACCGGCGATCGAGAACAGCGGGCGATAGGAGACATGCGTCTCGACGAGGACGAAGGAATCGCCGTCGGCGATTTCGGGAAGCTTGGTGATCGGAATACTGGTCGTCGTCATCTTGGCGAGCGGCGAAACCGCATAGGACCAGTCGACGCTGAACTTGCCGGCCGCCTTCTTGATACTGGTCATGCGCAGGGTTCGGCTGGCGGCACTGGCCGGGGTCATCTTCAGGAACATCTGGGTCATGTTGGCCAGATCGGTGTCGTTGACGTCCGTCTCACGGGAGAGGAGGTCGGCGATGGTAAAGGTCGCCTTCTCGCAGCGGCCGTTGTCGCGCATGAGGTTGAACAGGGTCGTCGAGCCCAGCAGCAGCAGGACCAGGACCGGGGCGATGAAGGCGAATTCGATGCCCACCACGCCGGCTTCGTCCCTGCCGAAGCGCCGCTTCGAACCGCTGGAAAAATGCAGCTTCCTCATCACGGTTCGTTCATGAAGGCGGAGGTGGACACCAGACGATAGCCACCGGTGGAGTCCTTCGGCAGGGCCAGAGCGAGCCCGATCAGCGGCGTCAGCGGATCGATGACGGCGCAGGCGCGCACATACATGATCATCGCGGAGCGGTTGCCCGTGGTAAACCGCAGCGTCGGGTTGACCTTTCCGGAACGGTCGATGCACCGCGCCGTGTCGGACGGAAAGTCGGCCGGCGTCCTGATCGTGACCAACTCGACCGAAAGCACGTTGCGGCAGTCGAGGATGACCGGCGTCTTCGAACAGATGGCGCCGCGGATCGCCTCCTGTGTCTGGGGCGCATCTGGTCCGCCCAGGCGGACCTGGCGGATGGTCTGGTCGAGGGCCCGATCGAGCATCATTCCCTGCGTCATCGTCCAGCCGACCTCGAAGGTCGACAGCACCAGGGCGAAGAAGAGCGGCGCGACGAAGGCGAATTCCACCGCCGTGGCCGCGCCACGATCCCGCAGCAGGCGTTGGAAAGCGCGCTGCATGGTCAGCCGATCAGCTTGATCTTCTGGATCGCCGTCGCGATCGACTGGAAGGCGTTGGCAATGTCGAGACCGTCGACGCGAAAGGCATAGGAGGCGTTGCTGGCACAGGCGGCGAGGCTGTTGGCCACGGCGTTGTCGCTGATCTTGAAGGCGATGGTGAAGACGGTGATGCCCTTCGACTTCGAGTAGTCGCAGATCTGCTTGTACTGGGCGCCGACCTGGCCGGAGAAGATCTCGCGGTGGTCGGCATTGGCGCTGATGTTCTTGTTCGTGACGGCGTTGGTGGTCAGGCTGGCCGGCCGCGGCTGGAAGCCGATCTGACCGTCGGTCATCAGCACGATGAACTTCATCGTCTCGGTATCGTCGAAGGCGGCCGGGCGGCCGACGAACGCCGCGGGGATCGGCGCCAGATTGCGGGCGGCGATGCCCGTGACGGCCGGGCGCATGGCCGGGTCCAGAAGCAGCTGGGCCCATTTCATGCCGTAGGCGGTGCCGGTGCCGTCGAAGGGCTGCAGCGCGTCGATGCGGGCCTTGAGATAGGTGGGATCGTTGGAGAGATAGCTGACCGAGGCGTCGTCGGTCGGGCACCACCAGGGCTGCTTTCCCCTGGCATTGTAGTTGTAATAGGTGAAGTGCGGCACGTGATCGCGTGACGGGAAAGCGGGTATGGCGGCGCCGAAGTCCGTGCCGAGCATCTCGAAGCAGGAGCTGTAGGAATGGCGCCTGACGTAGTCCGTCTTGCCATCGACTCTCTGGCCGGAGGCGAGATAGTCGAAGACGCCCTGTCCAAGGTTCACCTGCCCGGCGAAGGGCACGATGCTGACGGAGGTGACGGGACGCGTTTCCGTCTTCAGCATGGTGTCGATGAAGGCCTTGGCCGCCGGCTTCAGCTGGACCATGCCGCCATTGTCGTACATGGACCCGGAAATATCGAGGACGAGCGACATCTCCACCTTCTGCCGCTTCTCCTGCGCCACGGAGGTGGCGGGGACGCTGAGCGTGGTGAGGCCGGCCAGTTTCAGAAAGGAGGGGGTGTAGGGCAGGGTGGCCGTGGCCGTGACCTTGCGGGAATTGATCGTCCGGTCTTCCGTGACCTGCAGCAGCACGGTCCGGTTGGGCATGGCCTTCCGCAGGTAGTTCGTCACCGTCTGTTCGGCGGTCTGCGTCTGCGACAGCGCGGCGGCGGCCAGGACGCCGCGATCCAGCGCATCCTGAAGCTCGGTCCGCAGCTTCTCGTGCGCGATCAGGTCGACGGCACCGCCGGACAGGATCGTCATCGGGACCAGCAAGAGGGCCGTCATCAAGGGCAAGCTGCCGCCGCGGGCGCTGAGAAAGCGGCGAAAACGCTGTACGATCATCACAGAACTCTCCGGAGGCACCTCGGAGTATTGAAGGCAGATGTTAAGGCTCAGTGAATTGGGAGCCTGCTCATTTTAACGACCTGTGCAATTTCGGTGCATGTCGGCTTGACAGCGACAGGGCGGTTGCTACGGTGACGCCACATACCGGCCCCGCTGCCGGGCGGCATCATGGCCCCGATCGTCCCCGCCTCTGGCATGTGGGACGACGGGGCCTTTTTCATTGGGAGGGGCCTTGCTCCGCAAGCGCATCGAACTCGGGCTGCTGTTTTCCCGCTCCGGCAACTATTCGCTGCTCGGCGAAGCCTGCCGCGACGGGGCGATGATGGCTGTCGAGTCCGTCAACGCCGATCCGCAGGCGAGCGTGACCTTCGTTCCGGTGGAGCGTGACCCGGAGGGGCGGATCGACGCCTATGCGCCGCTCTGCGAGGATATTCTCAAGCGATCGGGCGCGCGGCATGTGGTCGGCTGCATCACCTCCTGGAGCCGCAAGGAAGTCATTCCGGTGCTGGAGAAATGCGGCGGCCTGCTCTGGTATCCTGCGCCCTATGAGGGGTTCGAGGCGAGCGAGCACGTCGTCTACAGCCATGCCTGCCCGAACCAGCATCTGGTGCCGCTGGTCGCCCATGTCGTGCCGCGCTTCGGCCGCGACGCCTTTCTCGTCGGCTCCAACTACATCTGGGGCTGGGAGATGAACCGCGTCGCCCGCGATCTGGTCGCCGACGCCGGCGGCGAGGTGCGCGGCGAGCGTTACCTGCCGATGGGCGACACCGATGTCGCGAGGCTCATCGAAGAGATCCGCGCCACGCTGCCGAACTTCGTCCTCAACAATCTGATCGGTCCCTCGTCCTACGCCTTCTTCAAGGCCTATGCCGCGCTCGGCGAGGCCGATGCGCGGTTCCGGCCGGACCGGCGGCCGATCGTCAGCTGCAATCTGACCGAGCCCGAGCTGCCGGCGCTCGGCGGCAGCGGCGAGGGGCACCTGTCGATCGGGCCGTTCTTCCATGATGCCAAGCTGGCCGTGCCGGGCCCGACCTCCTCCTTCATGGCTGCAGCGCATTCGGCGGTGACGGTGCTGGCGGCGACGATCGCGCGCACCGGCAGCGATGCCCCGGAGGTGACGGCCGGCGCCTTCGAGGGGCAGATCTTCACCACCGCCCTCGGCCGCATCGCCATCGACCGCCAGACCCAGCATTCCAGCCTGCCGGTGAAGCTCGGCCGCATTCGCGGCGCGGGGTTCGAGGTGCTGGAATCGAGCCCTCTGGTGGCGCCCGATCCCTATCTCTCGCGCTATGACCCGCACACGGTCTTCGCCCGGCCCGGCCTGAGGGTGGTGCAGTGAGCCGCCGTCCGCGCATTCCCAATCTCGGCGGCCGCCGCGCCCTCGTCCTGCACCGGCCGCACCAGACGGTGACGGCGATCCTGCGGCAGCTCGCGGCCATCGGCCTCGAGGTCGAGGAATGCTGGCCCGACCTGCCGGCCTCCGCACTCGCCGCCGATTTCCTGTTCTTCGACGCCGATCTCGGCTTCGACGCGCAGTTTCCGTGGAAGCCCGGCGAAGCGCCGATGCCGCTCGTCGCGCTGATCGGCTCGGAAGCGCCCGGCCGGATCGAATGGGCGCTGTCGCACCGCGCCGATGCGCAGATCCTGAAGCCCGTCGGCAATGCCGGCGTCTATTCCGCGCTTTTGATCGCCCGTCAGGGTTTCGACGCGCGGCAGACGCTGGCGCGCGAGGTCGCGATGCTGCGCGAGCGCGTCGGCGAGCGGCAGAGCGTGGTCAAGGCCGTGGTGGCGCTCTCCACCGGCGGCATCGGCGAGGAGCAGGCCTTTGCGCAGCTGCGTACGCTCGCCATGGGCTGGCAGGTGACGATCGAGGAGGCGGCCCGCCGCATCAATGCCCTGAAAGAGGAAGCGGGCCAGGACGAAAAGTCCGGGCCCGGCGCTGCCGGCCGGCAGGGAGGTCTCGCATGAGCATGCCCGTCGCCCCCGATATCGTCGCCGTTCCCGCCGTGCCCGTCGCCCGCGGCGTCTGGGCGCGGCTGCTGAAGCGCAAGCTCGCCGTCTTCGGCCTGGCCATCATCGGCATCGTCGTCTTCGCCGCCATTGCGGCGCCGTGGATCGCGCCTTTCGATCCGAACGAGCAGTTCTTCGACGGCCTGACCATCGAAGGCGCGCCGCTCGGGCCGACAGCGACCTACTGGCTCGGCACCGATCTCCTCGGCCGCGATCTCCTGACGCGCCTGCTCTACGGCGCGCGCAACTCGCTCATCATCGGCATCGTCGCCAATGGCGCGGCGCTCCTCATCGGCACCGCCGTCGGCGTCGTCGCCGGCTATGTCCAAGGCTGGATCGGCGGGCTGATGATGCGCTTCACCGATTTGATGATGGCCTTTCCGGCGCTGCTCCTCGCCATCTGCCTCGCCGCCGTCTTGAGTCCCAGCCTGTGGATCGTCGCCCTCGTCATCGCGCTGGTGAACTGGGTGCAGGTGGCGCGCGTCGTCTACGGCGAGACGCGGGCACTGTCGGAGCGCGAATACATCGCCGCCGAGCGCAGCCTCGGCGCCTCGCCCTCACGCATCCTCTTCCGCCACATCCTGCCGCACCTCACCTCCACCGTCATCGTCTACGGTACGCTCGGCATCTCGACGACGGTGCTCTTGGAGGCGACGCTGTCCTATCTCGGCGTCGGCGTGCAGCCGCCGGACGCCTCCTGGGGCAACATCATCTTCGAGAACCAGACCTATTTCCAGGCGGCGCCCTGGCTGGTGTTTTTTCCCGGCGCGATCATCCTGATCGTGGCGCTCGCCTTCAACCTCGTCGGCGACGCGCTCCGCGACGTGCTCGACCCGACCGAGCGAGGGCGCGACTGATGGCCGTCTATCTCCTGCGTCGCCTGTTCCAGGCCGTCCTCATCCTCGTCGGCGTCTCCTTCGTCACCTTCGCGCTCCTCTATCTCCTGCCGGCGGACCCCGTGCGGCAGATCGCCGGCCGCACCGCCTCGCCGCAGATGGTCGAAAACATCCGCACCCAGCTCGGCCTCGACCAGCCTTTCCTCGTCCAGTACGGGCGTTACTTCATGGGCCTGCTGCAGGGCGATCTCGGACGCTCCTATCTGCAGCGCTCCGAGGTCGCCGAACTGATCGGCGCGCGCCTGCCGGCGAGCCTCCTGCTGATGGCCGCGGCGATCGGTACGGAGCTCGTCATCGGCGTCTCCATGGGGCTGATCGCGGCGGTGCGGCGCGGCAGCGGCACCGACCAGGCGCTGATGGTCGCCTCCTTCGTCGGCGTTTCGGCGCCGCAGTTCGTCGTCGGTCTGCTGCTTCTCTACGTCTTCGCCTACCAGCTCGGCTGGTTCCCGATCGGCGGCTACGGCACCTGGCGCCACCTCGTGCTGCCGGCCCTGACGCTCGGCATCATCGGCGCCGGCTGGTATTCCCGCATGATGCGCTCGTCGATGATCGACGTCCTGCGCCAGGACTATATCCGCACCGCCCGCGCCAAGGGTCTCGGCGGCCGCACCATCCTCATCCGGCATGCCCTGCCCAACGCCATCCTGCCGGTGATCGCGATGATCGGCATCGACATCGGCCTGTTCATGTCGGGCATCGTCGTCGTCGAGGGCGTGTTCGGCTGGCCGGGCATCGGCCAGCTCGCCTGGCAGGCGATCCAGCGCGTCGACCTGCCGATCATCATGGGCGTCACCCTCGTCTCCGCCGTCGCCATCGTCCTCGGCAATCTCCTGGCCGATCTCCTCGCCCCTTTCGTCGATCCGCGCATCAAGCTGCGCTGAAGCCCTTCAAGTCCAACCCAAAGGAAACCGCGATGAAGACCTTTCTTTCGCTTGGTGTCGCCGCCTCGGCGCTGATGATCGCCTTCGCACCGCTGCCCGCCGCCGCTCAAGGCACGGCCGGCGGCGAGATCATCGTCACCTATAAGGACGATGTCGCCACGCTCGACCCGGCGATCGGCTACGACTGGCAGAACTGGTCGATGATCAAGAGCCTGTTCGACGGGTTGATGGACTACGAGCCGGGCACCACGACGCTGCGGCCGGGCCTTGCCGAAAGCTACGAAATCTCGCCCGACGGCAAGACCTTCACCTTCGTCCTCCGCGATGGCGTCAAATTCCACAACGGAAGGGTGATGACGTCTGAGGACGTGAAATACTCGCTCGACCGCGTCACCAATCCGAAGACGCAGAGCCCGGGCGCCGGCTTCTTCGGCGCCATCGCCGGCTTCGACGCCATGGCCGCCGGCACCGCCGAGAGCCTGTCGGGCGTGACGACGCCGGACGCCAAGACCGTCAAGATCGAGCTGTCGCGGCCGGACGCCACCTTCCTGCACGTGATGGGGCTGAACTTCGCCTCGGTCGTGCCGAAGGAGGCGGTGGACGCCGCCGGCGCCGATTTCGGCCGCCAGCCGGTCGGCACCGGCGCCTTCAGCCTCGCTGAATGGACGCTCGGCCAGCGCGTCGTGTTCAAGAAGAACCCGGACTACTGGCGCGCCAACGTGCCGAGCCTCGACACCATCACCTTCGAGATCGGCCAGGAGCCGATCGTCGCCATGCTGCGCCTGCAGAACGGCGAGATCGACATTCCCGGCGACGGCATTCCGCCGGCAAAATTCACCGAGGTGATGGGCAATCCGGAGATGGCCGAGCGCGTCGTCGAAGGCGGCCAGCTGCACACCGGCTACATCACCATGAACACCCGCATGAAGCCCTTCGACGACGTGAAGGTGCGCCAGGCCGTCAACATGGCGATCAACAAGGACCGCATCGTCCAGATCATCAACGGCCGCGCGGTGCCCGCCAACCAGCCGCTGCCGCCCTCGATGCCGGGCTATGTCAAGGATTTCGCCGGCTACAAGTACGACGTCGCCGCCGCCAAGGCGCTGCTCGCCGAGGCCGGCCATGTCGATGGCTTCGAGACCGAACTCTTCGTCGCCAACACCGATCCGCAGCCGCGCATCGCCCAGGCGATCCAGCAGGATCTCGCCGCCATCGGCATCAAGGCCTCGATCCAGTCGCTGGCGCAGGCCAATGTCATCGCCGCCGGCGGATCGCCGGAGGGTGCTGCGATGATCTGGTCGGGCGGCATGGGCTGGATCGCCGACTTCCCCGATCCGTCCAACTTCTACGGGCCCATCCTCGGCTGCGCCGGCGCCGTCGAGGGCGGCTGGAACTGGTCCTGGTACTGCAACGAGGACCTGGACAAGAAGGCCGTCGAGGCCGATTCCATCGCTGATCCGGCCAAGGCCGAGGAGCGCCACAAGCTCTGGGGCGAGATCTACACCGCCATCATGGCCGATGCGCCCTGGGTGCCGGTGTTCAACGAGCAGCGCTACACCATCAAGTCGGCGCGCATGACGGGCGCGGACGCGCTCTTCGTCGATCCCGTGAACATCCCCGTCAACTACGATTACGTGTCGGTCACCGATGTGCAGTAACTGCGACTATACGATCCACGGCCGCCAGCACCATTTCGGCTGGGACAATTCGATCGAGCCGGCGGCGCGCGTCGCCCCCGGCTCGACCATCGAGTTCGAGTGCCATGATTCCTCGGCCGGCCAGCTGACGCCGGACTCCACCGTCGCCGACGTCGCGACGCTGGATTTCAGCCGGATCAACCCGGTCTCGGGCCCGATCTTCGTCGAGGGGGCCGAGCCCGGCGATGCGCTGAAGGTGACGATCGAGGCCTTCAAGCCCTCGGGTTTTGGCTGGACGGCGAACATTCCGGGCTTCGGTCTCCTCGCCGACGATTTCAAGAAGCCGGCGCTGACGCTCTGGCACTACGACACCGCGACGATGGAACCGGCCGCCTTCGGCACCCATGGCCGCGTGCCGCTGAAACCCTTCGCCGGCACCATCGGCAATGCGCCGGCCGATAAGGGCCTGCACTCCGTCGTGCCGCCGCGCCGGGTCGGCGGCAATCTCGACATCCGCGATCTCTCCGCCGGCACGGTGCTGTACCTGCCGGTGGAAGTCGCGGGCGCGCTGTTCTCGGTCGGCGACACCCATGCCGCGCAGGGCGACGGCGAGGTCTGCGGCACGGCGATCGAAAGCCGGATGAACACGGTTCTGACGCTCGACCTCGTGAAGGGCGCGAACCTGAAAATGCCGCGCTTCACCACCGCCGGGCCGGTGACGCGCCATCTCGACGCCAAGGGCTACGAAGTGACGACGGGCGTCGGCGCCGACCTGATGGAGGGGGCGAAGCACGCCGTCGCCGACATGGTCGAGCTTCTCTCCGCCCGCTACAACCTGAACCCGATCGACGCCTACATGCTCGTCTCGACCTGCGGCGACTTGCGGATTTCCGAAATCGTCGACATGCCGAACTGGGTGGTGTCGTTCTACTTCCCGCGTTGCGTCTTCGAATGAGGGCTGGTCTTGCCCTGGGTCGCGGCGCCGTACCCCCCTCTGCCCTGCCGGGCATCTCCCCCTCAAGGGGGGAGATCGGGGGCGGCGCGGGAGCGCGTTTTCTGAGACGGCGAAAAGGCACAACCACGTCCGGCGCTTGGCCGATCTCCCCCCTTGAGGGGGAGATGTCCGGCAGGACAGAGGGGGGCGCCTCGCGCCCACGCCTGCCATGATCCTCACCTCGACCCGTCCAAGCCAGCTGGCCTCATCCGTCCTCCGCGTCGAGCACCTCACCGTCTCCGTCGGCGGAAGCGCGGCGCCGAAAGCGGTGGTCAGCGATCTCTCCTTCACGCTCGCCCCCGGCGAGACGCTGTGCATTGCCGGCGAATCCGGCTCGGGCAAGTCGATGACGGCGCTCGCCATCATGGGCCTTCTGCCGAAACCTGCCGCGCGCATCGCCGGCGGCGCGATCCGGCTCGGCGACACCGATCTCGCGACCCTCGACGAGCGGGCCTTGCGAAGAATCCGCGGCGACCGGGTAGCGATGATCTTTCAGGAGCCGATGACCTCGCTGAACCCGGTGCTGACCATCGGCCGGCAGCTGACCGAGGCCATTCGCGCGCACCGCCCCGTCTCGTCCGCCGAGGCGCGCAAAAGGGCGATCGCGACGCTCGAGGCGGTACGCATTCCCGATGCAGCGGCGCGCCTGTCGCAGCATCCACACGAGCTCTCCGGCGGCATGCGCCAGCGCGTGATGATCGCGATGGCGCTGGCGCTCGAGCCCGACGTGCTCATCGCCGACGAGCCGACGACGGCGCTCGACGTCACGGTGCAGGCGCAGGTGCTGGGCCTCCTCAAGGAGTTGCAGCAGAAATTCGGCACCGCCATCATCCTCATCACCCACGACATGGGCGTCGTCGCCGAGATGGCCGACCGGGTCGTGGTGATGCGGCAGGGTGAGGTGGTGGAAGAGGGCGCGGTCGAGGCGCTGTTTTCGGCCCCGACCCATCCCTACACGCAGGCCCTCCTCGCCGCCGTGCCGCGCATGGGGTTTGGCGACGGGCGCCAGGCGACCGCCATGGCGGCCGACCAGACCGTGGCCGCATCGGCGCTTCCGCCAGTGGCGATGCTGAACGACCTCACCGTGCGCTTCGACCTCACCGGCGGCCTGTTCGGCCGGGTGCAGCGGCAGGTGCATGCGGTGGCCGGCGTCAGCCTCGAAATCGCAGCGAACGAGACCTATTCCCTCGTCGGTGAATCCGGCTGCGGCAAGTCGACGACGGCCAAAGCCTTGGCCGGGCTCGTGCCCTATGCCGGCGACATCGTCGTCGGCGGGCGCAATATGGGCGGGCTCGACGCCAAAGGTCGCAAGGCGATGCGCCGCGACGTGCAGATGATCTTTCAGGACCCCTTTGCCTCGCTCGATCCGCGCATGACCGCGGGCGACCTCGTCGCCGAGCCGCTCGTCATCCATGCCATCGGCGACAAGGCCGAGCAGCGCGAGCGCACGGCGGAGCTGTTCCGCCGGGTGGGCCTCTCGCCCGACCAGATGGCGCGCTATCCGCACGAATTCTCCGGCGGCCAGCGCCAGCGCATCTGCATCGCCCGCGCCCTGGCGCTCCGGCCAAAGCTCATCGTCGCCGACGAGAGCGTTTCGGCGCTCGACGTCTCGGTGCAGGCGCGGGTGCTGGAGCTGCTCCGCGAGCTGCAGCAAGAATTCGGCATCGCCTATCTCTTCATCTCGCACGACATGGCGGTGGTGGAGAACATCTCCACCCATGTCGCGGTGATGTATCTCGGCCAGATCGTCGAGCGCGGCACCCGCGACCAGGTGTTCGGCGACCCGCGCCATGCCTATACGCGGCGGCTGATCGCGGCCGTGCCGCAGCCCGATCCGGCACGGCGCCAGCTGGCCGGCCTTCAGCGCCTGGACGGCGAGATCCCGAGCCCGGTGCGCCGCGTCGGCGATCCGCCGGTGCGGCTGGTGCTGGAGGATGTCGGCGGGGGCCACATGGTCGCGGCCTGAGGCCGGCAACGCGCCGGCGGAAAGCGGGTTCGATACCCGGCGGGCGACGGCTGGGGAAATATCTGGAGAAGCCCGGCGCGGCCCGCGCGGCGGCAGGCGGGGCGGTGCGGACTTGCTGCACGCGCCTTTCCGGTCGCGGGGGCAGGGATAGGACGCAGAGACGGTCGCACTTGCGGGGTCAGGGGGATAAGGTCGCAGGGCTTAGCATCGACTCACCTTCCGCCAGCATCAGGCCTTCCCCGTGAACAGCAGCAAACTTCTGACCGGCATCCTCGTGACGGTCTTTGCCGGCATGGTCTTCTCGGTCATGGACAGCATCGGCAAACATCTCACCACGGTCCTGCCGGTGCTGGAGATCGTCTGGGGGCGCTATTTCTTCCAGACGCTGCTGATGACGGGCTATCTCTATCGCAGCAGCGGCACCGCCTTCCTGCGCACGAAGCGGCCGGTGCTGCAGTTCGTTCGCGGTGGCATGCTGCTGACGGCGACGCTGCTGATGTATTTTGGCCTGGTGCACGTTCCGCTCGCCGACGCGACCTCGGTGATGTTCTTCTCGCCGATCATCATCACCATCCTGTCGGTGATCTTTCTGAAGGAGAAGATCGGCGTCCACCGCATCGCCGCCGTGGTCGCCGGCTTCTGCGGGGTGATGCTGATCGTGCGGCCGGGCGCCTCGGGGACCGATCCCTATCTGCTGCTGCCGCTCGCCGCCGCCCTCGCCAACGCGCTCTACATGCTCCTGACGCGCCAGCTCGCCGGCCAGGACGAAGCCCCGGCGACGCAGTTCAACACCACCGCGGTCGGCACGGTGATCCTCACCTTCTTCGTCATTCCGGTCTGGGAGACGCCCTCCCTGCCGACCTTCGGCCTGATGGTGCTGATCGGCCTCGTCGGCTCGATCGGCCATTTCAGCCTCGTCAGCGCCTTCCGCCACGCCCCCGCCTCGCTGCTCTCGCCCTTCCTCTACAGCCAGGTGCTGGCCTCGACGGCGCTAAGCGTCCTCTATTTCGGCGACCACCTCCGGCTGACGACGGTGCTCGGCACGGCGGTGCTCATCGGCAGCGGGCTGTACATCTGGTGGCGGGAGAACCGCAAGGCGCGGGCGAAGGCGCTCCTGGGCGGGGAGATTTAAGGACGGGCCGCCGGAGAGTGAACCGGCTCATCACGGGGCGCACGCGCTGCAAGGACGGTGCAGGGATACTCTGAAGTCAACGGCTGTATTTGGCCGGCCCGGAAGTCATTGGGTCGTCGGTGGTGTGGCCGAAGCCTGGTAGGTCCCGATACCGCGCGTGACATCCAGCGAGGCTCTCCATCCGCGTCGTCATCCCGGCCTTGAGCCGGGATCCATGCCTCTGCGGTTCCGCTTCGGTCCGGATCAGGATGACGGGAATGTCCACCCTTACCCCACTTGTTCAACGGTTTGGCATGGATCCCGGCTCAAGGCCGGGATGACGAGGCTCGGGTCTCGTGCGGACACACTAGCTCAGCCGCTGGCAGCCACCTTGCGGCGGAAGCGACCCCGCCGCTAGCAGGAGCGCCGCCGCCTACTCCTTCACCGCGCCCGTCATCGACGACACGTAATAATCGACGAAGAACGAATACAAAATCACGACCGGCAGCGAGCCGAGCAGCGCGCCGGCCATCAGCGAGCCCCATTCGTAGACGTCGCCGCGCACGAGTTCCGTCAGCACGCCGACTGGCAGCGTCTTGTTCTCGGAGGACTGGATGAAGGTGAGGGCGTAGATGAACTCGTTCCAGGCCAGCGTGAAGGCAAAGATGCCGGCGGAGATGAGGCCGGGGACGGCGAGCGGCAGGACCACTTTCGTCAGGATCTGCCAGCGCGTCGCGCCGTCGACGAGCGCGCTCTCCTCGAGCTCGAAGGGGATGGAGCGGAAATAGCCCATCAGCAGCCAGGTGCAGAAGGGGATGAGGAAGGTCGGATAGGTCAGGATCAGCGCCAGCTTGGAATCGAAGATGCCGACCTGGAAGACGATGAAGGCGAGCGGGATGAAGAGGATCGAGGGCGGGATCAGATAGGCGAGGAAGACGAGGAGGCCGGCGACGCGCGCGCCGGTGAAGCGCACCCGCTCGATGGAATAGGCGGCGAAGACGGAAGCGGCGAGCGCGATCACCGTCGAGCAGACGGCAACCAGCGTCGTGTTCCACAGCCAGCCGGGATAGGAGGTCTCGAACAGGAGATACTTGATGTGGTCGAGCGTCGGCCTGACCACCCAGAACGGGCTGTATTCCGTGTAGTTCGTCAGCTGGTCGTTCGGCTTCACCGCCGTGATCGCCATCCAGTAGAACGGGAACAGCAGGACGAAGCAGAACATCGCCAGCGGCAGGTAGATGACGAGGATGCGCCGCGGCAGCGTGTTGTACTGCGACATGCCGACGACGTCGTCGGTGAGGTGGCCGGCTTCGGGATGGGTCTGGCTCATTGTCTTTTCCTTAGTCCGATCCGCCCTGCTGCCACTTGCGGCGCTGCAGGCCGAAGAAGCTGAACAGGATCGCGGCGAGGAGGAACGGGATCATCGCGACGGCGATCGCGGCGCCCTCGCCGAGCTGGCCGCCGGAGATGCCGCGCTGGAAGGAGAGCGTGGCCATGAGGTGGGTGGCGTTGACAGGGCCGCCCTTGGTGAGGACGTAGATCAGCTGGAAGTCGGTGAAGGTGAAGAGCACCGAGAAGGTCATCACCACGGCGATGATCGGCGTCAGCAGCGGCAGCGTGACATTGCGAAACCGCTGCCAGGACGTCGCGCCGTCGAGCGCCGCGGCCTCGTGAAGCGAGGCCGGAATGGTCTGCAGGCCGGCCAGGAGCGAGATCGCGACGAAGGGAATGCCGCGCCAGACATTGGCGGCGATGACCGAAGCCCGGGCGTTCGTCGGGTCGCCGAGGAAGTTGATCGGCGCGGAGATCAGCCCGACCTCCATCAGGATCCAGGAGATGATCGAGAACTGCGCGTCGAACATCCACCAGAAGGCCAGCGCCGAGAGCACGGTTGGCACCACCCAGGGCAGGAGGATGATGGCGCGGAAGAAGGATTTGTAGGGCAGGTGCTCGTTGAGGATCAGCGCCAGCCAGAGACCGAGCGCGAACTTCAGCACCGAGGCGACGGTGGTGTAGAGCACGGTGTTGAACACCGAGAGCCAGAAAATCCGGTCGCCCATCAGGAAGGCGTAGTTCTCGAGGCCGATGAAGATGCCGGGCCGGCCGATCTTGGCATCGGTGAAGCCGAGCCAGACGCCGAGGCCGAGCGGATAGGTCAGGAAGACCAGGAGGAACAGCGCCGCCGGCAGCATGAACAGGAAACCGAGCCCGTTGCGGCTCTGCGCCAGGCGTTCGAAGGCGGACGCCTTCTCAGGCTCTGCCGGTTTGATCGTGGTGGTGGACATCGGTCCTGTTCCTTGTCCCGGAGGATGTGCGGCGTCCAACTGCAGTCGACGCTGCCTTGTCGTCGTCCGTGTCTGGTTCTTCTCCCCTCTGGGGAGAAGGTCGCGGCAGCGGGATGAGGGGAACACCGTCAGGCGTTGGCCCCCTCATCCGTCCGTCGCTTCGCGACGTCCACCTTCTCCCCGGTGGGAGAAGAATGGCGCCATGCTGTTAGACGCCTAGACGCGGTAATACCGGTTGGCGCGGCGTTCGGCGTTGGTGATCGCCTCCTCGGCCGTGGACTGGCCGGTGACGGCCTCGGCGAACATGTCGACGAGGACGTAGTCGGCCATGGTGCCGGCCGAGGCGGCGCCGAGCGGGCCCGCATAGCCGTTCGGGCGCAGGGTCTCCGAGGCGCGCGCATAGGGCGCGTGGAACGGGTCGGCGGTCCAGACCGGGTTCGAGGCGAAGGCCTTCAGCGGCTGGCAGCAATAGGCGCTGGCGCCCTGGATCCAGGCGTTCATGTTGTCGGCCTGGTACATGAACTGGATGTAGGCCTTGGCCGCTTCCGGGAACTTGGTGTGGGCGAAGACCGACAGGGTCGAGGTCTGGTGCAGCTCGACGCTCTCGCCGACCGGGCCGATCGGGAAGTTGACCGAGCGCATGTCGTCGAGGATCTCCTTCATCGCCGGATCCTTCTTGGCGGCGTAGTAGACCGACACGCCATTGGCGGTCAGCGAGACCTGGCCGGCCAGGAAGGCGCGGTTGTTGTTGACGTCCTGCCAGCTCTCGGTGCCGGGGATGAAGGTCTTGTAGAGCTCGATGGCGTAGTTGACCGCGGCCAGCGTCTCCGGGCTGTTGATCGTGACCGCGCCGCTCTCGTCGACCATCTTGCCGCCATGGCTCCACAGCAGCCAATGGGCGTAGTTGTTGCCGTCGCCGACGGCCTTGCCGTGCGGGAAGCCGGCCGGGGTGCCCTTAGCCTGCAGGCCCTTGCAGAGCTCGAGGAAGCCGGCGGTATCCTTCGGGAATTCCGAGAAGCCGGCGGCCTTCATGTGGCTGTCACGGTAGACGATGGCATTGCCGATGGCGCAGAGCGGCATGGCGATGAACTTGCCGTCACGCTTGGCGTAGGACTCGATGCCCTCGTACCAGCCGCCATTGGCCTCGCCGAGATAGGTGCCGAGCTCGGTCAGGTCGACCAGCTTGTCCGGGTACTGCTGCGGATCGTCGAACCAGCTCATGACCATGTCGGGACCGGAGCCGACATTGGCGGCGACGGCGGCCTTCGGACGCACGTCCTCCCAGCTCTCCTTGTCGACGCGCACTTCGACGCCGGTCGCCTCGGTAAACTTCTTGGTGTTGGCGAGCCAGGCTTCCTCTTCCGCCGGCACGAAAGGCGCCCAGCGCAGCAGGCGCAGGCTCGCGCCTTCCTCGGGTGTGTAGGTGGGAGCCGCTCCTTGCGCGAAGGCACGGCCGAGGCCGAACGGGCCGGTGAAGGCGCCGGCGGCCAGAAGGCCGGCCGAGGTGGTCAGCAGTTTTCTGCGGTTGATGGACATGACTGTCTCCTCCAGGGGTGCGGGACGATTGTTGTTGTTGCGCGGTCGGCTTCCCGGGATGCCGCCGCCATTTTGGGCCCTTGCGGGCCGTAACGCGGTCGAATGCCCGGGGCGAGGCGCCCCAGGCCAAAAATCTCAGGCCGACAGCCGCTCGCCGCTGGCGGCGTCGAACAGGTGCACGGCCTTCGGATCGATCGAGACCGGGATCTTTTCGCCCGGCCGCACGGTGACGCGCTCGCGGAAGACGCAGGTGACGTCGGTCGTGCCGATGCGGCCGAGCACCTGGCTTTCCGAGCCGGTCGGCTCGATGACGATGACCTCCAGCATGACGTCGCCGCCGAGATGGATCGCCTCGGGGCGCGCGCCGTAGACGAGCTGGCGGCCGAGCGCCTCCGGCCGCGAGCCGGAAACCGGCAGCACGACGCCGTCATGGGTGATGAAGCGGGTGGCGTCGTTGGTGTCGAGCTTGCCGGACAGCATGTTCATCGCCGGCGAGCCGATGAAACCGGCGACGAAGAGATTGTTCGGCCGGTCGTAGAGCTCCAGCGGCGCGCCGATCTGCTCGACGCGGCCGTCCTGCATGACGACGATCTTGTCGGCCATGGTCATCGCCTCGATCTGGTCGTGCGTGACGTAGACCGTGGTGGTGGTCAGCCGCTGGTGCAGGTTCTTGATCTCGGTGCGCATGGAGACGCGCAGCTTGGCGTCGAGATTGGACAGCGGCTCGTCGAACAGAAAAACCTGCGGGTCGCGCACGATCGCCCGGCCCATGGCCACGCGCTGGCGCTGGCCGCCGGACAGCTGGCGCGGATAACGGTCGAGATAGGCGGTGAGGCCGAGGATCTCGGCGGCGGGCCGGACCTTGGTCTCGATCTCGGCGCGCGGCGCATTCTTCAGCTTCAGCGAGAAGGCCATGTTCTCGGCGACCGTCATATGCGGATAGAGCGCATAGTTCTGGAACACCATCGCGATGTCTCGATCCTTCGGCGGCAGGTCGTTGACCACGCGGTCGCCGATCTTGATCTCGCCCGCGGTGACGTGCTCGAGGCCCGCCAGCATGCGCAGGAGCGTCGATTTTCCGCAGCCCGACGGGCCGACGAGAATGACGAATTCGCCGTCCTCGATGCGCACGTTCACGCCCTTGATGACGGGATGGGCCCCAAAATTCTTCTTGACGTCGATGATGTCGACCGAGGCCATGTCGTTCTCTCCCAAACTCTTTTTGGCGCGGGGCGTTGTCCGCCTCTTTTCGCCGCTGCGCCCGGTCTTAGGGCGGGTGGTGTATCAGGCGCTATGCGCCGAAAGTCTTAGCCGCGCCCGACGAAGGGCATTTTCGTCGCCATGATGGTCATGGTCAAAACATTGACGTCGAGCGGCAGCGCCGCCATCGACACCACGGCGTCCGCGACATGCGCTGGATCCATGGTCGGCTCGGCCGCGGTCGAGCCGTCGGCCTGCAGCGCGCCCGTGGAGATCACCGAGGTCATCTCGCTCGCGGCATTGCCGATGTCGATCTGGCCACAAGCGATGTCGAAGGGACGGCCGTCCAGGGCGGTCGCCTTGGTGAGGCCCGCGATGGCGTGCTTGGTGGCGGTGTAGGGCGCCGAGCGTGGCCGCGGCGTCGTCGCCGAAATCGAGCCGTTGTTGATGATCCGGCCGCCGCGCGGCGTCTGCGCCTTGAACAGCTTGAAGGCTTCCTGCGTGCACAGGAAGGCGCCGGTGAGGTTGGCGGCGACGATGGCGTTCCACTGCTCGAAGCTGACGTCTTCCAGCGGGATCGCCGGCACGTTGCTGCCGGCATTGTTGACGAGGAGGTCGAGCCGGCCAAAGCGGGCACGGATCTCGTCGAACAGGGCTGCGACGGACGCGGGATCGCCGATGTCGGCCGGGACGGAGACGACACGTCCGTCATTGCCGCAGAGTTCCTCGACCGCCGCGTCCAGCACGGCCGCACGCCGGCCGGTGATCACCAGGCGCCAGCCGGCGGCCAGCAGGGCCTTGGTCATCGCCTTGCCGACGCCGGTGCCGCCGCCGGTGACGAGGCCGATCCGGCCGTGGTTCACGTCGCTCATGGTGTCCTCGCTCATGGCATCATCGACAGGGCGTCGCGGAAGAAATCCGGTCCGCCGAAATTACCCGACTTCAGCGCCAGCCGCATGTCGGTGCCGCCCAGACTGCGCAGGACCGGAACGCCGGGGGCGATCTCGGGACCGAGCGCAAAGGCGGAGAGGCCAAGCCGGTCGACGACCGCGCCCGATGTCTCGCCGCCGGCCACGACCAGCCGGCGAACGCCGAGGGCGACGAGGCCCGCGGCGATTTCGGCGAAGGCGGCTTCGATCGCGGTGCCGACGACGGCGCCGCCATGCCGGGCCTGCAGGGCTGCCACCGCATCGGGCGAGGCGCTGGAGGCGACCAGCACCGGGCCGTCGGCCAGCCGCGTCGAGGCCCAGGCGATCGCCTTTTCGACGGCGCCGCCCTTGGCCAGCAGCGCCTCGGCATCGAGCCGCAGCACCGGCATGGTGGCTTCGGCGGCCGTGATCTGGCGGAGCGTGGCGGCCGAGCAGCTGCCGGCGAGGCAGGCGGCGGGGCCGCCGAGCGCCTCGAAGGGCGCGGCCGCCGACATCGGCGGGCCGTCGGCGAGGGCCCGGGCAAGGCCGAGGCCGAGGCCGGAGGCGCCGACCGACAAGCGCTGGCGCAGGGCCGCGCGGCCGAGGATTTCGAGGTCAGCGTCGAACACGGCGTCGGCGATCGCGGCCCCAAAGCCTTCGCCCGCCAGCGCGGCAAGGCGCTGGCCGACGGCGCCGTCGCCCGCCGCGACGGTGGCGAGCGGGATCAACCCGACAGGCTTCTCCGACTGCCGGGCCAGCACGCGCCTGAGGTCGGAATCACGCATCGGATTGAGCGGATGATCCTTCATCGGGCTTTCCGCGAGCGGCACGCCGGCGACGAAGAGGTTGCCCTGGTAGAGCGTACGACCGGTCTCGGGAAAGGCCGGCGTCACCAGAACGATGACTTCGCCGGTCGCCTGGCGGAGCGCATCCGTCACCGGGCCGATATTGCCCTCATCGGTCGAATCGAAGGTCGAGCAGACCTTGAACAGGATGTGGCCGGCGCCGCGGGCCTCGAGCCAGCGACAGGCGGCGAGCGATTTCTCGACCGCCTCGGCGGCCGGGATGGAACGGCTCTTCAGCGCGATCACGACGGCATCGACGTCCGGCAGGACGAGATCGTCGGCGGGGACGCCGATCGTCTGGACGGTGCGCAGGCCGTTGCGGGTCAGCGTGTTGGCGAGGTCCGACGCGCCGGTATAGTCGTCGGCGATGGCGCCGAGGCGAAGGCTCATGCCGCTCTCCCGCGCGCTGGCGGCGCGCCGTGGAACCAGCCGAGGCCGTCCGTCGTCGCGCCGGCAGGCCGGTATTCGCAGCCGACGAAGCCGGCATAGCCGAGGCGGTCGAGCTCGGCGAAGAGAAAACTGTCGTTCAGCTCGCCCGTCATCGGCTCGTGCCGCAAGGGGACGCTCGCCACCTGGACATGGCCGATGATCGGCATCAGCGCGGCCATGGCGGTGGCGACGTCGCCGCGCATGATCTGGCGGTGGTAGATGTCGAACTGCAGCTTGACGTTCGGCAGGCCGAGCTCGGCGATGAGGGCGGCCGTCCAGTCGAAATCGTCGAGAAAATAGCCGGGCATGTCGCGGCCGTTGATCGGCTCGAGCACGAGATCGATCCCGGCATCGGCGAGCCGGCCGGCCGCAAAGACGACCGCGTCCCGATAGGCGTCGACGGCAGCGGCATCCTGGCGCGAGCCGAGCCCCGCCATCATGTGCAGGCGCATCACGCCGGTCGCGCGGGCGTAGGCCAGCGCGGTTTCGGCGCCGTCGCGCAGTTCGCCCGCGCGGTCGGGAAGGCAGGCGATGCCGCGTTCGCCGGCGGCAAAATCGCCCGGCGGCAGATTGAACAGGGCCTGCGTCAGGCCGTGGGCCTTCAGCCGCTCGGCGATGGCCTCGGGCGGATGTTCGTAGGGAAACAGGAATTCGACGGCGTCGAAGCCGGCCGCGGCGGCGGCCTCGAAGCGATCGAGGAAGGCGACTTCGGTGAACATCATCGACAGGTTGGCGGCAAAACGTGGCATCAGGCGGGGTGTCCGGGTAGGTCGACGCCGGCCAGCGCGGCATAGACGCGGGCGAGCGAGGCGTCGTCCTCGCGGCCCATGCCGGAGCCGGCGGCGGCGAGGAACATCTGAAGGGCGGCGGCCGAGAGGGGCACCGGGAATTTCGCCGTGCGGGCCATGTCCTGGACGATGCCGAGATCCTTGACGAAGATGTCGACCGCGCTCTTCGGGCGATAGTCGCCGTCGAGAATATGCGGCACGCGGTCGCCGAACATCCAGGAATTGCCGGCCGAGGCGGTGATCACCTCGTAGACCTTGCCGAGGTCGAGACCCTGTCGGGCGGCGAAGGCAACGGCCTCGCAGGCGGCGGCGATGTGGACGCCGGCGAGCAACTGGTTGATCATCTTGAAGGCGGCGCCGGCGCCGGCAGCGTCGCCGAGCTCGTACACCTTCAGGGCGATGGCATCGAGACAGGGGCGGGCGCGCTCGAAGGCGGCGGGGCTGCCGGAGGCCATCACCGTCAGCTCGCCCTTGGCCGACCGCAGCGGACCGCCGCTGATCGGGGCGTCGAGATAGAGCCGGCCCATGGCTTCGAGCCGGGCGGCAAGCCGCCGCGCGACGTCGGGGTCCATGGTGGCGGAGGAGAGGAAGACCGCGCCTTCCGGCATCACTTCGGCAATGCCATTCGGCCCGAACAGCAGCGCCTCGGTCTGCGCGGCGTTGACGACCACGCTGAGCACGGCGTCGGCATTCCCTGCGGCATCGGCTGCCGAGCCGGCCGTGGCCCCACCGTCGGCGACAAAAGCCTCGGTGGCGGCGGCAGAGACGTCGTAGCCGGTGACTTCATGCCCGGCCCGCAAAAGCGACAGGGCCATGCCCAGACCCATGGAGCCGAGGCCGATGACGGCAAACTTCTGCGGGGACGCCGGGGCGCTGGTCATTCTGTTCCCTCCCGCGACACCTGCTGATGTCCTTCCGATGACCGTCATCCGGTTCTTTTCGGCCTGCCGCGACGTGGCGCGGCATGTGGGGCGACGCTAGCCGACCTTGCCGCCACTGCCAACACAAAAAGTGGCAGCGCTGCCACTTTTTGGCGGACGGCTCGTTCTGACTGTGCCAGAATGAGGCCGGGCACGGACTTTCAGACCTCGAACCTGCCGCCGCGATCCCGGTGGCCGAACAGCGGGTGAAGCCTTGCAATCGACCATCTCCCCCATTCGGCCGCCGCGGACGGGTGCTTCCGCCACCATCAGCGACGTCGCGCGGCTGGCCGGCGTCAGCGAGAGCACGGTGTCGCGGGTGCTGCGACAGAAGGGCTTTTCGTCGCTGAAGGTCCGCATCCGGGTGCAGGAGGCGGTGGAGGCGCTCGGCTACGTGCCGAACCGGGTCGCCGGAACGCTGGCCTCGTCCGGATCGAGCCTCGTCGGCGTGGTCATTCCCTCGCTCAGCAACATCGTCTTCCCCGACCTTCTGCGCGGCGCCAGTCTGGCGCTCGACCAGGCCGGCTTCCAGCCGGTGATCGGCGTGACCGACTACGATCCGGCCCGCGAGGAGACACTGGTGGCGGCCATGCTGGCCTGGCGCCCGGCCGGCATGATCGTCGCCGGCATCGATCACAGCGACCGGACCGCGGCGATGCTGCGCGGCGCCGGCGTGCGGGTGGCCGAGCTTCTCGACATCGACGGCGAGGGGATCGACATCGTCGTCGGCTTTTCGAACCTGGCGGCGGGCCGTGCGAGCGCGGAACTGTTTCTCAGCCATGGCTACCGGCGCATCGGCTATGTCGGCCACTATCTCGGCCTCGATCACCGCGCCGCCAAGCGGCTGCTCGGCTTCACCCAGGTCCTGGCCGAGGCGGGGCTCCCGCTGCTGGCGAGCGAGATCGTCGTCCAGCCGTCCTCGATCGCGGCCGGCAAGGAGGCGCTGGCGCGGGTGCTGGCGGTCGACCCGACCCTCGACGCGGTCTATTTCTCCAATGACGACATGGCGGTGGGGGGCCTCTTCCACTGCATGGAAAACGGCATTTCGATCCCTTCGCGCCTCGCCATCATGGGCTATAACGGCCTCGACATCGCCCGGCTGTCGCCACAGCCGCTGGCCACGATCCTGACGCCGCGGCTGGAAGTGGGACGGCGGGGCGCCGAGCTCTTGTTTGCCGGCGGGCCGAAGGAAGTGGTCGATCTCGGCTTTGAGCTGATCGAGGGAGCGACGGTATGAGGGTGGGACGCAGGGCGTGAAGGAAACGGCGATGAGCGAAACGGAGCTGCGCCAGGCGATCGTGCGCCAGGGCGCGCTGCTCTACGAGCGGCGGCTGGCGCATGGCACGGCGGGCAATCTGTCCGTGCGGCTGGAGGACGGCGCGATCCTCGTCACCCCGACGAATTCCTCGCTCGGCTTTCTCGAGCCGGAGCGGATCTCGAAGGTCTCACCGGAAGGCGCGCATATCGCCGGCGATCCGCCGTCGAAGGAGGCCTTCTTCCATCTCGCCGTCTATGCCGCCAGGCCGACGGCGCGGGCGATCGTGCATCTGCATTCCACCCATTCGGTGGCGATCTCCTGCCTCTGCCATGCCGACCCGTCCAACGTCCTGCCGCCTTTGACCGCCTATCACGTGATGAAGGTCGGCCGGCTGCCGCTGGTCTCCTATTTCAGGCCCGGCGACCGGCGGCTGGCGGCGGCGGTCGGCGAGGCCGCCCGCGACCATCACGCCATGCTGCTCGCCAATCACGGCCCGATCATCGCCGGCGCCTCGCTCGAGGCCGCGGTGCAGATCATGGAGGAGCTGGAGGAGACGGCGAAACTCTTCTTCCTGATCGGCGACCGGCCGGCCTCGCCTTTGAGCTGCGAAGCGGTGGAAGAGCTGGCCGCCGCCTTTCCGAGCTGAGAGGCGCTTCTATCGGTGTCAGGGGGCCCGGCGTCGTCGCGGAAGGGACAGAGTCGATCCCGGTCTTTCCGCCCGCTCGCGCAGCAGGGTCGCTGTCGCCGCCGCGTCTCCCGGACGAGCGAAGAAAAAGCCTTGTCCCAGGCCGACAAACGGTGGGTCGCTGTCGAGGTCCCAGGAAAGCGCCCGCAGCCACTCCATCTGTTCGGCAGTCTCGATCCCTTCGGCAACGATGGAAAGGCCGAGCTTGCGGGCGAGGCCGATGAGCGCCTGGACGATCGCCCCGCTGCTGGCATCGACCAGCAGGCCGTCGATGAAGGACTTGTCGACCTTGATGGAATCGACCGGCAGGCTGCGCAGGTGGGTGAGCGAGGCGAAGCCCGTGCCGAAGTCGTCGAGCGAGACGCTCATGCCGTCGGCCCGCAGCTCGCTGATGGCCTTGATCACCGCCGCCTCGTTGCCGTCGAGGAAGACCGATTCCGTCACCTCGAGCACGATGTGCTTGAGGGGCACCCCGACCGTGCCGAAACTGTCAGTCAGGCGCGAGCGCAGGTCGCCGGCCTGAAAATCGGCGGCGGTGGCGTTGATCCCGACCCGCTGGAACCCCAGCCCCGCATCGAGCCAGCCGCGCACATCGGCGGCAATCTGCGGCAGCATCTGACCAGTCAGGCCGTAGGCGATCCGGTGCTCGTCCAGCGCTTCGTGGAAGGCACCGGCGGCCAGGATCGTGCCGTTCGGCTCGCGAATGCGCGCCAGTGCCTCGAGAGAGACGATCTCGGCCGTGTCCAGCCGGACGATCGGTTGGTAGAAGGGCACGACGCGCTGAGCCATCAGCGCCTCGTCGACATGGCGGACCATGTTGATCCGCCGCACGATCGAGGCGCGCATCTCCTCGCGGAAGGCGACATAACCGCCCCGTCCGGCGGCCTTGCTGGCCAGGAGCGCCAGCCCGGCCTTCTGGCGCAGGCTGTCGGCGGTATCGTTCCGGTCGGCGACGGCGCCGCCCACCGAGACCTGCGGCGCGATGGTCTCGCGGCCGAAGGCGAACTTGCGGCGCACGGCGGCGATCAGCCGTGCCGCGACCGCGGCCGCCTCCGCCTCCGTCGCGTCGCCGTTCAGCGTGATGGCGAACTCGTCGCCGCCGACCCGGGCGACGAGAGCCTCCTGGCCCACCGCCTCGAACAGGCGCTCGGCGACGTTCTGCAGCACCGCGTCGCCGGCAGCGTGGCCGAGCGTCTCGTTCAAGTCCTTCAGACGGTCGACATCGACCATCAGGAGCCCGAGCTGCGTGCTGTCGGAAAGAGAGGTGCGGCGGCGGAAAGTATCGCTGAGATGCTGGGTGAAGGCGGCCCGGTTCGACAGGCCGGTGAGTGAATCATGATTGGCGGCCTGCCATAGTTCCGACTCCGCCGCGCGCAACTGGGTGATGTCCTGAACGGTCCCGTACAGCCGGCGCGCGCCGGGGCCGACCATTTCGGCATCCCCGGTCACGCGCACGCGCTTGGTCGTGCCGAGGTCGGTGACGATATCGAGTTCCTCGTCGAACGACGTGCCGTCCGTCAGCGCGTTCTCCATCAGGCTGCGGACGAAGAGTCGCTCATGCTCGGGATAGATCGACAGGGCCAGTTCGAGGGTGATGTCCGTCCCGGGCGGGATATCGAAGATCCGGTAGCTCTCGTCCGACCAGGAGACCAGTTTCGTCGACAGGTCGTAGGTCCAGGAGCCGATCGTGGCGATCGCCTCGACATGGGCGAAATGGCGATCCCTGAGGCTGGATTCCTGCCGCTGTTCCATCAGGTCGTATTGCTGCAGGGTCGCTTCGGCCGCGAGGCGAACCCCCTGGGTCGCGGTCTTGTGGCTCTCGATCAGGCCGAAGGCGACCACAGCCAGCCGGCAGAGCAGGCTGGCCTCCTCTGCTGTCAGCCGCCGCGGCTTCGTGTCGATGAGACAGAAGCTGCCCAGCGCGATGCCGGGCCGGACCACGAGGGGAACGCCGGCATAGAAGCGCACATGCGGCGGCGCGGTCACCAGGCCGTTGTCGGCGAAGCGAGGATCGAGAGTGGCATCCTCGACGACGAAGACGCTGTCGCTCTGGATCGTGTGATCGCAGAAGGCCCGGTCGCGCGCGATCTGGACGGCATCGAGGCCCGCGACCGCCTTGAACCAGACGCGGTGGTCGTCGAGCATGGTGACGGCGCAGGCGGTGACGCCGAACATTTCCCGCACGCTGTCGACGAGCGCATTCAGCGGCGCCGAGGGCGCACTGTCCATGATCTCGAAGGAGGCCAGTTCGGCCAGTCGTTCGGATTCGATCGCCAGGGTGGAATTCATAGTTCTCGACCGGATCCGTTCGCAGACGACGATGCCAGAACTATAGGTAGCTCACTAAGGAACAATGAAGGGCATCTATCTCCACGCGCATCTAGCGTAGCGCCTGCCGAATGACAGTCAACGAGCCCATCAGACAGGCGTGGCGCTCCGGGCGGCAGGTCGAACCGCCCGGAGCAGAGATGAGCTGTTGCCGCTTCGGGCAGAAGAAGGCCGGATTTTACTTTCGTCCGGCGCCTTCATCTCAGTATGTCGCGCGGCCGCCCGAGACGTCGAAGACGGCGGAGGTCGTGAAGGAACATTCCTCGCTCGCCAGCCAGCAGACCAGGCTCGCCACCTCGTCGACGGTGCCGAAGCGGCCGATCGGGATCTTCGAGAGCATGAAGGCGATATGCGCCTCGCTCATCTGGTCGAAGATCGCCGTCTTCACAGCCGCTGGCGTGACGCAGTTCACGGTGATGCCGGTGGTCGCCAGTTCCTTTCCGAGCGACTTGGTGAGGCCGATCACTGCCGCCTTGGACGCGGAATAGGCCGACGCGTTGGGATTGCCCTCCTTGCCGGCGACTGAGGCGATGTTGACGATACGGCCATAGCCGCCGGCGCGCATGAACGGCACCACCGCCTTATCGCAGTGGAACAGGCCGTGGACGTTGACGTCGAAGACCTGTTTCCAGGCGTCCGGCGGATAGTCTTCCAGAGTCGCATTGGGGCCGGTGATGCCGGCGGAGGCGACGAGAATGTCGATGCCGCCGAGCTTCTCCACCGTCTCGGCGGCCGCCCGTTCGACCGACGGCCAGTCGGCGATGTCGAGCGAAACGGCGATGCCGCCGAGCGTCGCGGCCTCTGCGACCGCGCGTTCCGCATCCCGGTCCCAGATCGCCACCGTGCCGCCCTCGGCGACGATCCGCTGCGCGACGGCAAGGCCGATACCGGCGGCCCCGCCGGTGACGACCGCCCGGCGGCCGGCGAAGCGCCCGCTCATTGGGCGGCCGAGGGGTAGACGCTCTCGAAGGCGACGACGCTCTGGCGCTGGCTGCCGAGCTTATCGATGCCGAGCGTCACGACGTCGCCGGCCTTCAGGAACTCTGGCGGCTTCATGCCCATGCCGACGCCGGGGGGCGTGCCGGTGGTGATCACGTCGCCGGGCTCCAGCGTCATGAAGCGGCTGACATAGGAGACGATGTGGGCGGCCGAGAAGATCATCGTCGCGGTGGTGCCGGTCTGCTTGCGAGTGCCGTTGACGTCGAGCCACATGCCGAGCGACTGGACGTCGCCGACCTCGTCCTTGGTGACGAGCCAGGGGCCGATCGGACCAAAGGTGTCGCAGCCCTTGCCCTTGTCCCAGGTGCCGCCGCGCTCGATCTGGAACTCGCGCTCCGACACGTCGTGGATGAGGGCGTAGCCGGCAACGCAGTCCAGCGCCTTTTCCTCGGAAACATGCCGCGCGGTGGCGCCGATGACGATGCCGAGCTCGACCTCCCAGTCGGTCTTGACCGAATTCTTCGGCAGCATCACGTCGTCGTTCGGGCCGACGATGCAGCTCGTCGCCTTCATGAAGACCACCGGCTCCTTCGGCACGGGCAGACCGGACTCGGCGGCGTGGTCGGAGAAGTTCAGGCCGATGGCGATGAATTTTCCGACCGAGGCGACGGGACAGCCGAGGCGGACACCGGCATCGACGACCGGCAGGCTCATCGGGTCGAGGGCCGCGATCTCAGCCAGACCTTCGGCCGACAGGCGGGCCGCGTCGATGTCGCCGATCGCCTGCGACAGGTCGCGGATCGTGCCGTCGGCGGCCAAAAGACCCGGCTTCTCGCCGCCGAGCGGCCCGTGGCGTAACAGTTTCATGCGTCTTCCTCCCGAAATTGACGGGTCCTGACTGACCTCTTTCGTCCCGACGGTCAACCGTCGAACCACACGCCGATGGCGCGGTGCCCGCCATGCCATCCTGCGCCGCAGCTACATGTTGACCGGCACGACCAGGGAAACGGTGCGGCCGCCGACGCCCTCCGGTGGCGCGGGAATGGGGCTCGCGCGCCGCACCAGCGCGATCGCCTCGGAATCGAAGGCGCCATTGCCGGAAGAGCCGGCGAGCCGGGCCGAGAGCACCCGGCCGCCGCGGTCGATCGTCACCGCCACCCGGGCGACGCCGCGCGTCGAGACGGCCACCTTGCGCCGAAATTTCCGGAAATGGCTGACCGCCTGCCGCTGCCAGGAGGCCGGCGAGACGCGCGGCGCCGCTGCGGCATTGCGCGCCGGCGCGGTGTCCGAGCGCTGGGTCGCCGAGGCGCGTCGGGGCGTCTCGCGGGTGACCTTGCGGCGCGCGGGCTTCTCGGCCACCACCTTCTTCGGCGGCGGCGGCTTGCGCACCTCCTTGCGGACCGGCTGCGGCCGCGGCGGCGTCGGCCGCGCCATCGGGATCGGGGCGTTCAGGATCGCCTCCGGCTGCGTCTCCACCTCGGGCAGGTCCGGGACGATCTCTTCGGGCTCGGGAATCGGCTCGACGATCTCGGGCTCCGGCAGAGGCGGTTCCGGCGGCGGCGGGGTAACCGGCGGCTCGGGGATCGGCTCGGGCAGGACTTCAGGCTCCGGCGGCGGCTCGGGCACGACCGGCGGCTCCGGCGGCGGCGTCACCTCGGGCGGCGGCAGCTCTTCCACGACGGGTTCGGGCTCGGGCGGCGGCGCCACCGGCTCGGGCGGCGCCTCGGCGACTTCCGGGGCAGGCTCAGGCGCGGGCGGCGGCGCCTCGACCTCGGCCGTCACCGGCTCGAGCTCGATCATGACAGCCTCGTTGATCTCGCCGAGCGTGCCTTCCGGCGGCGGCATGGCGAAGGCGAGCCAGACGAGCGCGCCATAGGCTGCCGCGACGACGCTGGCCGCCAGGCCCCAGCGCCAGGCGCCGCTGCCGGGGGCCTCGATGGCCCGGAGGTCGCCCGGACCGGTCATGGCGTGGCAGTCGCGGGCGCACCGCCCGTCGGTGCCGGGACGGCGGCGGGTGCCGGTGCCGGTGCCGGTGCCGCAGCGGCGGCCGGCTCTGCGCCGGTGGGTGCCGCGCCGGTGTCTTCGAGGCCGACGAGGCCGATCTTGAGATAGCCGGCCGAGCGCAACTGGTTCATCACCGTCATCAGCTCGCTGTAGGCGACGGCCCCATCGGCGCGCAGGAAGATGCGCTGCTCGCGGTCGCCTTCGCTGCGGGCGTCGAGCACCGCCTGCAGGGCGTCGCGCGCCACCGCATCGTTGCCGAGCGACAGCGACAGGTCGGCCTGGACGGTGAGGAAGATCGGTTCGTCCGGGCGCTGCTGCGGTGCGGCATTGGAGACGGGCAGGTCGACCGGCACGTCCACCGTCGAAAGCGGCGCGGCGACCATGAAGATGATGAGGAGAACCAGGACGACGTCGATGAACGGCGTCACGTTGATGTCGGAGACTTCGCCGGTATCGTCGTCGCCGCTTTGCCCGAGCTTGATCCCCATGCCGCTACTCCGCCGCCTGCCGCCGTTCGCTCGCGACGAAGCGCTCGCGGCGGTCGAGATCGCGGCTGAGATGGCGCAGCACCTCGGCCGAGGCGTCGGCGAGGACGGCGCGGTAGCCGGCGATGGAGCGGGCGAAGACGTTGTAGATGATCACCGCGGGAATCGCCGCGACGAGGCCGATGGCCGTGGCGAGCAGCGCCTCCGCGATGCCCGGCGCGACCACGGCGAGGTTGGTGGTGTTGGCGCGGGAAATGCCGATGAAGGCGTTCATGATGCCCCAGACCGTGCCGAACAGGCCGACGAAGGGCGCGGTCGACCCGATGGTGGCGAGGAGGCCCGTGCCGCGCGACATCGACCGGCCGGCACGCGCCTCGATCCGCTGCAGCGCGATCTGCACGCGCTCCTTGACGCCGTCCGTGGGAAGATGCTGCGAGCGCGCGATCTCCAGCGCCGCGGCGGCGGCGAGCGCGGCCACGGGGCCGCGCTTCGGCCAGCCCTTGTCGCGCTCGCCGGAAATCTCGCTAAGGCCCTCCGCCCGCTCCAGGCGCCGAAGGGCGCGGGTGGCTCTGCGGCGGGCCATCGCCAGTTCCAGCGCCTTGGCGAGCCAGATCGTCCAGGTGACCACCGAGGCGAAGGCGAGGCCGAGCATCACGGCCTTCACGACGATGTCGGCGGCCATGAACATGCCGAGCGGAGTGAGGTCGTGCGGCAGGGTGGCGCCGAGGCCGGCGCGGCCGGCCGCCTCGGGAGCGGCGTCGGCGGACACGTCCTGGGCCGCACCGTTCGTATCGGGGCTTTCGAGGGAAAGCCGCGGCTCGGTGGTCGGGCCGTCCGGCAGGGCGACCGCCGGGGCAGCTTCGCCGGATCCGGTGGGAGAGGGCGTGACGACCGAAGGAGGCGTCTGTCCGGGTACGGCCGAGGCCGTTCCCGCCTCCGGTGCCGCGGGCACTGCGGGTGCCACGGGCGAGGCCGGTGTTGCCGGCACGGCGGGCGCCGAGGGTGTGGCAGCCTCCGGTGCGGCCGGCGCCGCGAGCGGCGTGGCGGGGCTTGCCGGCGTCTCCTGCGCGGCAGCCGGGAAGGTCAGGACCGCCAGAGCGAGGCAGGCGACCGCCCAGCGTCGCGCGGGGCATGGGCCGGAGCGGGCGGGGAAACTGGAGGGCATGGCGGCTTCTCTCTCGATATCGTCCGGAACCGGGCCAGCCGCCGAGACGGCGGGCGGGCGCGGTTCCCCCCGTCTGCCTGAACATGATACGGGCGTTCAAGTTTCCTTAGACATTGCGCAACGCAAACGCCAGAGCCGATCATCATATTGGAAACGTTCTAGATTTCGCCCGCGTAACGGCGACGGAAAGGCCGTCGGGGCGTCCGTTCCGCTACCGGGACGCATGCCTGCCGGTCAGGAAATGTACCGCCGCACCAGGAACTTGCCGCAGCCGGTCGTCAGCACCTCGCCGGCAAAAGCCTGCCCGTCCTCGGCGATCTCGCCGACCAGCGGCACGGTGACGAAGCCGGGCGGACGGGTAAGCCAGAGCCCGGGATCGACATGGAAACTCCCCTCGGCGCGGTCGAAGAGCGCCGTCACCGCGAAGGCGCCGGCGGCGACGCCGGGATTGTCCGCCACCGCATGGAAGGCGAAGGTGCCGACATAGCCACCGCGCGGGTCCGGCGCGAAGGTGAGGACGAGCCCGGTTCTGCCCTGCGCGCAGTCGTAGGCGCCCTGCCAGGTGCCTGTGAGGTCGGGCGCGTCGTCGGCCAGCGCCGGCAGCGGTGCGAGGAGGAGGGCGAGAAGGGCGAGGCGCAGCATGGGGATCTCCCGGGGCGTCGCCAGTGTGGCAGGGATTCTTCGCGGGCGGCAACCCTTTGGGGCGCGGGCGCCTTTTCCGGTTCGCCGTAGCGGGCGTTACCCCCCTCTGGCCTGCCGGCCATCTCCCCCTCAAGGGGAGAGATCGGGCGCGTCGATACTGTCAATTGTTCTGCAACGTCGAAGGGACTGGCTATAAGCCTTGAGAGCCGATCTCCCCCCTTGAGAGGGAGATGCCCGGCAGGGCAGAGGGGGGTGGCGCGCCGCCACCATCCAAACGTCCTATCGCCCAACGCCCCAGTCCTTGCGAGGACGCAACGCCGACGCCGACGCCGCCCCGCCAAAAACCCTCAGCCCCGGGCGCGCTTCTTCTGCTTGCCTTCGCGCACCTGGCTCGGCGCGCGCTGGCCGGCGCGGGTGCGCTCCAGGACGAATTTCGCGTAGTCGTCCATGTCGCCGTCGAAGGGTTTCACATGGCCGTCGGCGGCGAGCCACAGGCGGTCGGCGACGAGTTCCATCAGCGAGCGATCATGCGTGACGAGGATCACGGCGCCCTCGTAGTCGTTCAAGGCGTCGAGCAGCGCGCGCCGGGAATCGATGTCGAGATGGTTCGTCGGCTCGTCGAGGATGAGGATGTGCGGCGCCGCCATCGCCACCTGGTTCAGGAGCAGCCGCGCGCGCTCGCCGCCCGACAGGGCGTCGACGATCGTCTCCTGCTTGTCGAAGTTGAAGCCGAACTGCGAGAGTTTCGAGCGCCGCTGCGCCTCGGAAGAGTCCGGCAGCGAGCGCCGGATGATGTCCATCGGCGTGTCCTGCGGGTCGAGCGCCTCGATCTGGTGCTGGTGGAACCAGCCGACTTCCACGCGCCGGTCGCGCTGCATGCGGCCCGACAGGGGCTGCAGCGCGCCGGCAGCCAGTTTCGCAAACGTCGACTTGCCCGCGCCGTTGACGCCGAGGAGGCCGATGCGGTCGTTGATGTCGAGACGCAGGTTCAGACCGCTGAGGATCGGCACGCCGTCGCCATAGCCGACCGAGACGTCGTCGAGCTGCATCAAGGGCGGCGCCAGCGGGCGTTTTGGCGAGGGCAGCGTGAAGGGCGCGATGCGCTCCTCGATGGTGAGGCCGACCGGCGTCATCTTGGCGAGGCGCTTCATGCGCGACTGCGCCTGCGCGGCCTTGGAGGCCGTCGCCTTGAAGCGGTCGACAAAACTCTGGAGATGCGCGCGCTCGGCGTCCTGCTTCGACTTGGCGGAACTGGCCAGCCGCTGGTTTTCGGCCCGGCGCTTTTCGAAATCGTCGTAGCCGCCCGTATAGAGGTCGAGCTTCTTCTCCGAGACATGCAGGATGTGGTCGACGGAATTGTTCAGGAGCTCGCGGTCATGGCTGATGATCAGCGCCGTGTGCGGGTATTTTTTCAGCCGCGCTTCCAGCCACAAAGCGCCTTCGAGATCGAGATAGTTCGTCGGCTCGTCGAGGAGGAGCATGTCCGGCGCCGAGAACAGGGCCGCGGCGAGCGCCACGCGCATGCGCCAGCCGCCGGAAAATTCCGACATCGGCCGGTCGAGATCGGCGGTGGAGAAGCCGAGACCCGACAGGATTTCCGCCGCCCGCGCCGGCGCGCCGTCGGCATCGATGTCGAAGAGGCGCATATAGATGTCGCCCATCTCCTCGGGCTCGGCCGTCTCCAGCGCCGCCGTCAGCTCGGCGCGCTCGAGATCGGCCTCCAAAATCGTGTCGATCAGGCTGATCGGCGTCGCCGGATGCTCCTGGTCCACCGACCCGATCCGCGCCGCCTTCGGCAGCGCGATCTCGCCGCCATCCGGGCCGAGTGACCCCAGGATCAGCTTGAACAGCGTCGACTTCCCGACGCCATTGCGCCCGACCAGCCCGACCTTCGCCCCGACCGGCAGAAGCACGCTCGCGTCATCGAAGAATTTGCGGCCCCAGCCGTTGAAGACGAGGTTGGTGATCTGCAGCATGGATTTGGGCCCGGACTCGGAAAAGCGGAGCGCAACGGCAGGCGCAGCCCGGGGGCCGTCATGCTGCAGTGCAATGCGAGGGGGTGCTGTAGCACAGGGCGGGGGTGGTGGCGAGGGTGGGGCTTGGCGGCGCCGGTTGAGGCTCAGCAGATACGCCAAACCCTCATGCTGAGCCTCCCGAGCTTGTCGAGGGGCGAAGCACGAGGGTCGGCACCACGGGGAAGTGCGGTGCCGTGGCCCTTGCCCTTCGACAGGCTCAGGATGAGGGCCAGATAGGTCTGCGTAGCGCGCCAGTCACACCACCGCCTCCCGCCTTGCCATCGCCCACACCAGCAACGCCGCCCCCGCAATGACCACCCCCGCCGAGGCCAGCAGCGCCGTGTCGTAGTCCGCCGGCCCGGCCACCAGCCAGCCCGTCGCCACGGGGCCGAACATCTGGCCGAGGCCGAAGCCGGCGGTGAGGACGGCGAAGCCGCGGCCGTTCAGGCCTTTGCGGCCGAGCGGCATGGTGAGGAGGGTGATGGGGATGAAGGTGCCGCCGAAGAGGACGGCGGCGAGAAGCGCGGCGGTGCCGCTGTCGCTCATGACGGGCAGCGCGATGCCGAGGATCTGCGTCAGGAAGGCCAGCAGCAAAGCGAGCGAGAAGCCGATGCGTTCGGCCAAAGCGCTCCAGAACAGGCAGCTCGGCAGGCCGGCGAGGCCGGCGATGATCCACACCCAGTTGCCGACCTCTTCCAGGCCCGGCCGCGATTTCACGATGGCGACGATGAAGGTGGCGAAGACGGAATAGCCGAGCCCCTCCAGCGTGTAGCTGGCGAACAGCGGCCAGAAGGGCAGCGGGCGCGGGATGCGCTTCTTGTGAGGGTGGGTGCGGGCGAAGGCGGAGAGGTCGCGGTCACCGACGAAGAAGAGCATCACCGGCAGCAGCGCGGCGCAGAAAAGGCCCGCCGCGATCCACAACCCGCCGCCGGAAAGATGCGGCTCGGCGAGGTGGACGAGAAGGCCGGAGGCGGCGATGCCCGAGCCGACGCCGCCGAACACCCAGCCGATCCGCGCCTCCTGGCCGATGCGGGCGAGCGATTCGGCGATGATGCCGGCGGCCGAGATCATCGCCATGGCGCTGGCGATGCCCGACAGCGTGCGCAGGGCGTACCAGAGCGGCAGGCTTTCGGTGAGCCCCATGAGCAGCGTCGTCGCGACGCTGAGGACGAGGCCGAAGCGGAAGACGGCAAGCCGCATCGCGGCGCCGGAGACCAGCGACACCAGCAGCGAGCCGATGAGATAGCCGGCAAAATTGAAGCCGGCGATGAGGCCGGCGGTGCCGACGCCGAACCCGTGTTCCGCGCGCATGATCGGCAGCAGCGGCGTGTAGTAGAAGCGCCCGACGCCCATCACCACGGCCAGCGTCAGGAAACCGCCGAGAAGAAGACGCGACAGGGAGGACATCGGGGCATTCCTTGGACAGGCGACAGTTTGGACGCCTTAGCAGGAGACGGGGCTTCCCGGCACCCCCGTTTGCGCATGGCGGTCCGGTGCGCGGGGGGATTCCCGCCGCTCCCGGCTTGGGGGCTCTCAGGGGCGGGTGGCGGAACGGAGGCGTCGCCGGGTGCAACCCCAAAAGTCGTCATCCTCGGGGCTTTAGCCCCGGGGATCCATGCCATCGGGCTTGTGCCTTCCTCCGGCGGTCAGGACCTGGCTGGCCAAACCGCTGTGCTTGACAGGCCTCGGCATGGATCCCCGCCCTGCGCGCGAGGATGACGAAATTGAAGCGGTGCGGGAACAGCCAGCGCCCTTCGACGATTGCCAGTGCCCATATGTAATACGCAGGCGCGGGGGCTCGACCGCCGAGGCACCGCCAATGCCTTCAGCCCGCCCAGGCCGAGGGCGGGATCGGGACGAGGTTCTGGGCGAACTGACGCGTGCACTCCGCCCAGGAAAAGCTTTCCGCGAAAGTCCGGCAGCCGGTGCGGTCGATCGAGAGCGCCGCCAGTGCCGCGGCGCGCAGATCCTCCGAGAGGACGCCGTGCGGCGTGGTGCCGATGATGTCGGCGGGGCCCTGCACGGGGAAGGCGGCGACGGGCGTGCCGCAGGCGAGCGATTCCAGCACCACGAGGCCGAAGGTTTCGAAGCGCGAGGGGAAGACGAAGACGTCGGCCGCGGAGAAATGCCGGGCGAGATCCTCGCCATGGCGATAGCCGAGGAAATGCACGTCCGGAAATTCCGTCGCCAGCGCCGCCGCGGCCGGCCCGTCGCCGACGACGACCTTCGAGCCGGGCAGGTCGAGCGCGAAGAAGGCCGGCAGGTTCTTCTCAGCTGAGACGCGGCCGACATACAGGAAGATCGGCCGGGGCAGGCCGAGGAAATCCACGTCGAAGCCGGGATTTTCGCGCTGCGGGCGAAACGCCTCCGTGTCCACGGCGCGGCCCCAGGGCCGGATGTTGCGAAAGCCGCGGGCGGCGAGCTGGCGTTCCAGCGTCGTCGTCTGCACCATGAAACCCTGGCCGGCATTGTGGAACCAGCGCTGCGCGGCATAGGCGGGCCCGGTGCCGAAGCCGAGGCGCAGGGAAAAGTAGTCGCCGAAGCGGGTGTGGAAGGAGGTGGTGAAGGGCAGGCGGCGTTTGCGGCAATAGTGCCGGGCGGCAAGGCCGATCGGCCCTTCCACGGGGATGTGGATGGCGTCCGGGCGGAAGGCGTCGATCATGTCGGGCAGCGCGCGGCCGAGCGTCTGGGCGAGGCGCACTTCGGGATAGCCGGGGGCCGGGAAGGTCGTCGCAAAACGGTTCGGGCCGATGACCTCCACCACGTGTCCGTCGGCCTCGAGATGGGCGGCCGTCGTCTCGAACACGCGGACGACGCCGTTGATCTGCGGCGCCGCGGCATCTGTGGCAATCAGGATGCGCATGGAAAATCCTTCGCTGCGACGCTGAGAATGCATTGGGGCGATCTATATCGTGATGCTACGGCAGGGGAAGGCGCTGATGGCCGTCCCGCAGAGCGTTCGAGTGGAGTGGTGTAAGATGAAGATAATCGTCCTCGGCGGTGACGGCTTCTGCGGCTGGCCGACCGCGCTGCATCTGTCGGCCCAGGGCCATCAGGTCACGATCGTCGACAATCTGGTGCGCCGCGTCACCGACATCGAGCTCGGGGCGGAAAGCCTGACGCCGATCGCCCCGATCGAGGAGCGCCTCGCCGCCTGGCGCGAGACGCGCAACACGCCGATTGATTTCGTCGCCCTCGACGTCGCCCGCGACTACGACGAACTGGAGGCGCTGTTCCGCGACCTGCAGCCGGAGGCGATCGTGCACTTCGCCGAGCAGCGCGCCGCGCCCTATTCGATGAAATCGCCGCGGCACAAGCGCTATACCGTCGACAACAATGTCAACGCGACCCATTCCGTGCTCTGCGCCATGGTGGAGGCGGCGCCCGACGCCCATCTGGTGCATCTCGGCACCATGGGCGTCTACGGCTACGGCAAGGCCAAGGGCATGCGCATCCCCGAGGGCTATATCGATGCCACGCTGCATTCGGGCGGCGTCTCGACCGATGTCGAGATCCTCTATCCCGTCGATCCCGGCTCGGTCTACCACATGACCAAGACGCTCGATCAGCTGCTGTTTCTCTACTATGCGAAGAACGACGCGCTGGCGATCACCGACCTCCACCAGGGCATCGTCTGGGGCACAACGACGGAGGAGACGGAGCTCGACGACCGCCTCGTCAACCGCTTCGACTATGACGGCGACTACGGCACGGTGCTGAACCGCTTCCTGATGCAGGCGGCGATCGGCCATCCCCTGACGGTGCACGGCACCGGCGGGCAGACGCGCGCCTTCATCCATATCCGCGACACCGTGCGCTGCATCGAGCGCGCCGTCTCGACGCCGCCGGAGCGGGGCGGGCGCGTGCGGATCATGAACCAGATGACCGAGACCCACCGCATCCGCGATCTCGCCGCGATGATCTCGGGCATGACGGGCGTGCCGGTCGAGCATCTTGACAATCCGCGCAAGGAAGCCTCGGAGAACGATCTCGTCGTCGCCAACGACACGCTGATCGGGCTCGGCCTTTCCCCGACGAAACTCTCGGACGGGCTGATGAACGAGGTCGTCGCCATCGCCCGCCGCTATGCCGACCGCTGCGACCGCTCGAAAATCGTCTGCTCCAGCCGCTGGGTGAAGCCGCTCGCGGCGGAATAGGGGGCTCGGCGAGCCGCGGCGGCCAAGCTTGTTCTTCTCCCCGCTGGGGAGAAGTGGCCGGCAGGCCGATGAGGGGGCTCACGGCGGAGCGGATTATTCTCCGACGCCGCCGGCTGCGCCGCCCCTCATCCCGCTGCCTGTCCAGCGGATTGATGAGTAACAGAACTGCCCGGATGGATGGGTTACACTTCTTCGGCTTTGGAAGGGTCCCGCTCTGCGTCGGCTGGGGGTTTTGGTCGTATGGCGCGGCGGAGTTTTCGGTGGGTCTGATCGATGATGCCGAGCGGCACGTCGAAGAAGCGGACCTGCCACTCGCCCGCCNGCCCGGTAGAGGCTCGCCGGTGGCTTCTGGCCGAGCGCCTGGTGCGGTCGCTCGCTGTTGTAGTCGGCCTGGAAGGCGTCAAAGCGTTGCTGCTGCTCGGCCCGGTCCGCCGCCGGCGGCCGCATGGCTTCCAGGAGCGTCAGGTGGCAACGCTCGTGCCGGCCGTTCTGCTGCGGGACGCCGGGGTCGATCCGCTCGTGCCGGATGCCGAGCTTGATCCACCAGGCCGAGAGCTGCGTCAGCCCGGTCGGCCCGGCCGCGGCGAAGGGCGTGCCATTGTCTGAGCGGATCACCTCGGGCAGCCCGTGTTCGGCGAACGCCCGCTCAAACAGCGGCCGCGCCTCGCCGAGCGCCGTCGATCCGGTGGCCGACAAGGCGATCAGATAG
>NZ_BMJJ01000010.1 GCF_014643375.1 Aureimonas glaciei | reverse complement strand
ATATTCCAGAACTGCCAAGGAAGCAGAACAAGAACTCCCGTACGAGGCTAACCGCCGCCCACGTCTCTCTTTCTTCTCATCTATGCAATTGTCAAAGATCACGGCACCCTAGGGGTGACGTCTGGTGCCTAGCAAATGCGTTGCTGTCGACCAATCGAGGGTCGCCTGTGAAAGCGTCTCTCAGAAATGTTCCAAGCAGTAGAGGCGCCAATTCGAACCGAACCGACAACTTCTTGCCAGGTCCAGTTCACCGCTAACCCGTCTGGTTGGCCCGGCGCCGCCGCCGTCTCGATGTCCGTGGTATAGGCCAGGCTCCTCGGCAGTGTCAACGGCCAATTCGCAAATTCGTCGCACAGCGCCCCCGAGGCCTGCTAGGCAGGCGTTTGGCGCCAGGACCCGTCGAAGCGGATCGGCAGCGCTGACGGTCTCGGCGCTGCCGGGACGGCCGTCCCTGTCGTGCGACCGTCGTGCCGGAGCCCGGCGGCCCCCTCGGAACCGAAGCGGTCTGCGTGACGACGCCAGGCGAAATCGTGGACCAACCCAGGGGGCGCGCTCGAGAACCAGTTCGGCAGAGCGGCCCGGGCCGGATCGCGCCCTTTGCCCTCGTTCCCCTTTCCCCTCGTGCCCCCCCCCCTGCTCTCATGCTTCCTTGTTGTCGTGCCTCCTTGTTCTCGTGCCGCCGTGCTCTTCTCCCCTCCCTGCCGGAGCATGGCCATCGTCTTACGCGCCAGGGCCATCCGCCTTCCCGCCGGAAGGTAGCCCTGCAGAGCAGAGCAGAGCAGAAACGGTTCGGCCTTCTGCGCGGCGGTGCAAAGGCCCGCCGCAGCATTGACACTTCCGCCGCCCGCCGGGTTAATCGCGCCATGTCTTGCCGTCGGCACCCCAGCGGGAGCCGGGATGCCGCGCCGGTCGCGATTTCGCCACCTTGATCGCCGATGGGCGGTCGGCGCGTGTAAAGGAAGTGAATGAGCCAGAAGTCTCCCCCGAGACCTGAACTCGGCAACCAGCCGCCCCTGGTCGCCGATCGTCGGCGTCGGCCCGATCGCCGGCAGGTTTCGGCGCGGTGGCTCGCCGGCACGCTTCTGACCGGCCTGACGTCGAGCGCCCTGATGGGCATCGCGCTTTCCGCCGCCCTCGACGGCCGCCATACCGTGGCCCGCCCCGCTTCCGCGCTCCCCGACACCGCCATGGCGACGACCGACGCGCCGTCGGAAAAGTCGACGCGCGTCTTCGCGACGCTCATTCCCGCCGCCAAGAGCCGACAGACGCTGGAATTCTCGACCATGACGCGCGACGGCGACCGCGAGGTGATCCGCACCCTGCCCTTCGCCTATGTCAACATGTCGCTCGCCGCCCGGCACCCGACCAATGTCGACTATCCCCCCTTCGACGCCATGAAGGTCTTCACCGCCGGCGAACCGGAGGACGACGCGCCCGAGGAGGCCGATCCGGCGCAGATCTACGGCGACAAGATCGAGAGCCAAATGACCTTGAAGGTGGAACCCTTCACCTTCGACAATCTCGACCGGACCGGCGAGATCGACGACGCGCAGGCCGAGACCCAGGTGCGGATGGCCGCGCCGACGCTCTCCTACGCCCCGGTCCAGGTCGCCTCCCTCGACCCGATCGATCCCCTGCGCTTTGCCCCCGACGACACGGCCCAGGAATATGAGCCCGGCTCGGCCTTTCGCGTCATCGAGGAGAATGTCTCGGTTGCCACGCCCGATGTCACCGATGTGCCGCTCTACAATGAGGAAGCGGTGCCCTTCGCCGAAAAGCGCTCAATTCTCGACGCCCTGTCGGACGCCGGCTACGAGAAGGACGAGGCGGCCTACGCTGCCGAGCGGCTCGCCGACGTGCTGTCGACGAAGACGCTGGGGCCGGGCAATGTCATCCGCATCGGCGCGGAGACCGAAGGCGGCGTCCGGCGCATCGTGCGCCTTTCCGTCTATCGTGGCGACAGCCATATCGTGACGGTCGCCGAGGGCGACGACGGCAGCTTCGCCCCGGGCGCCCAGCCGGACCTCAACCGCGACGTCGCCGAGGCGCTCGAGCAGAACGCCGGCGAGGTGCAGCGCCATTCCGACATGCCGACGGTGTATGACGGCATCTACCAGGCGGCCCTGTCCTACGGCCTGGACACGCGGCTCTGCCAGCAGCTGATCCGCATGCTGGCCTCCGATGTCGACTTCCAGTCGCGCCTCGCCCCCGACGACCGGCTGACCGTGTTCTACTCGCTCGAAGAGGGCAAGGAGACCGCGACCGACGCCTCGGAAATCCTCTATGCCGAAGCGCATTTCGGCGACGAGACCAAGAAATTCTACCGCTTCCGCGGCAAGGACGACGAGCACAGCGACTATTACGACGGGGATGGCCGCAGTTCGCGGCAGTTTTTGGTGCGCAAGCCGGTGCCGAATGCCCGCATGTCCTCGGCCTTCAGCACCGGCCGCAAGCATCCCGTGCTCGGCTATGTCCGGCCGCACTGGGGCGTCGATTGGGCAGCTCCCGCAGGCTCGCCGATCATCGCCACGGGATCGGGCGTCGTCGAAGCTGCCGGCTGGTCGAGCGGCTACGGCCGGCAGACCATCCTGAAGCACGCCAATGGCTACGAAACCTCGTATTCCCACCAGAGCACCATCGCCAAGGGCATTGTGCCCGGCGCCCGCGTCCGGCAGGGCCAGGTCATCGGCTATGTCGGCTCGACCGGCCTGTCGACCGGCAATCACACGCATTACGAAGTCAGCGTCAACGGCCAGAAGGTCGACCCGATGCGGATCAAGCTGCCGTCGGGCAAGGTGCTCGCCGGCGCCGATCTCGACACCTTCAAGCGCGAACGCGACCGGATCGACAATCTCCTGAAGGATCGCGACGACCCGACGCGGGTCGCCGGCCGCTGATCCGGAAAGGGAGCCTTCCGGCTTTCGAAATCATGCGACCGAATGAGGCTTCAAGCGGGCTGGCGATGCGAAGAACAGCCAGTCCGCTTGAAGCTCGCACGTCATCGCCCGACGGCGAGGCCCCCGGGCGAGTTTGAGGATCGCCCGGCGCTTCAGCTGGGCTGGATGCGCGACTGCGCCCGCCAGAGGTCGACGCCGCCATCGGTGGCGAAGCGGTCGATCTCGGCCAGTTCCTCGCTGGTGAAATCCATCCTGTTCAGGCTGTCGAGGGAATTGTCGAGCTGCTCCACCGTACGGGCGCCGATCAGCGCCGAGGTGACGCGGGGATCGCGCAGCACCCAGGCGATCGCCATCTGCGCCAGGGACTGGCCGCGGCGTTCGGCGATGGCGTTGAGCGCCGCGATCCGCGCGATATTGTCGTCGCTCAGATAGTCGCTCTTGAACGAGCCGGCCTTGGCCGCGCGTGAATCCCCCGGCACGCCCTGCAGATACTTCGTCGTCAAAAATCCCTGCGCCAGCGGCGAGAAGGCGATGCAGCCGAGGCCGAGACCGCCGAGCGTATCGAGCAGCCCGTCCTCGACCCAGCGGTTCAGCATGGAATAGGACGGCTGGTGGATGACGAAGGGCGTTCCCTGCGCCGAAAGGATCGCATGCGCGGCGCGCGTCAGCTCGGGCGAATAGGAGGAGATGCCGACATAGAGGGCCCTGCCCGACCGCACGATGTGGTCGAGCGCCCCCATCGTCTCCTCCAGCGGCGTCTCGGGATCGGGCCGGTGGTGGTAGAAGATGTCGAGCATGTCGAGGCCCATGCGCTTCAGGCTCTGGTCGCAGCTGGCGACGAGATATTTGCGCGAGCCGAAGTTGCCGTAGGGGCCCGGCCACATGTCGTAGCCGGCCTTGGACGAGATGATCAGCTCGTCGCGGTAGGGGCGAAAGTCCGCCGCCATCCAGCGGCCGAAATTCTCCTCGGCCGAGCCCGCGGGCGGGCCGTAATTGTTGGCGAGGTCGAAATGCGTGACGCCGCGGTCGAAGGCGCGCCGCAGGATCGACCGCCCGGTCTCGAACACATCCTTCCCACCGAAATTCTGCCAGAGGCCGAGCGAGATGGCGGGCAGTTTCAGCCCGGACCGTCCTAGGCGGCGATAGGGCATGGTCTCGTAGCGGTTTTCGGCGGCGGTATAGGGCAAAGGGCTCACTCCGGTTTTTTCGGGGATGCGTCCCCGCCACCGCATATAAGAGGCTTTGCCCCGGCGCCCAGCCGGGGCCGGGATCAGCCTATTTGCAGTAGGTGGATCCGTTCTTGCGCGCCGCGATGTCGAGATGGAAATGCGTCGCGTGATCGGGATCGGTTCCCGGCCCCAGCACCGTCTTGAAAGGACCACAGGCCGCCGCGCGGACGGATGCCTGGAATTTGGCCTCGGGAGAATCCGCCGCCTGGGCCTCGACGCCGATGTCCTGGCTCTCGTCGAAGACGAACGCGGCAATGTCGATGGCGCTGCCGCGGGCGTGCTCGGAGATGCCGCTCTCGCTGGCCCGCGGGCGGCAGACATAGGTCGAGGCATGGCGGAACTGCGAGAGCTTTCGGCCCGGCAGCTCGGTCTTGACGGCCGGCAGCACCCCGGACGTCATCCAGTCGTCGAGCGCCAGGGCCGTCCGGCACAGGAACTGCGTATCGGGCGAAACCTCGATGCCCGAAGAGAGGCGCTTGACGTTGACGGGGCGCAGGACGCCGCATTCGCCTTCCGAAATGCTCTCACCGACGGTGAAATCGACCCCGCGCTTCTTCAGCTCCGCCTCGCACAGCTCGGCGTCCTCGATGGCCGCCGCCGCCAGAACCGTGGCTGCCGGCGTCACTGTCGCCGTGCGCGACTTCAGGTTCTCCGTGGAGTTGGGTGCCGGCGCGGGTTCGGCCGGGGGACGGACGGGGTCTTGTGTTTCCGGAACGGTGCCGGGCTTTTCAGCGTCATCCCCGGCCCCTTCGGGCCGCACGGCGGGAACCGGAATGTCGTCGATCGGCATGGTCGCGGTCGCCGCCGGATCGGCCGGTGCGTCCTGCGGTTCGGCGGTTTCCGGGGCCGCGTCGGCCGGGGCCGGGACGGGCGTCGGCGTGGCGGCCGGATCAGGCACGGCCGCGTCTGGAGCCGCCGTCGATGGGGCAGCCTCGCTGGCCTTGTTCGCTTCGCTGGCCTTCGCCGCCGTGTTGTCCTTCGTCGCGTCGGTATCCTTCGTCGCCTCGCTGGCCTTTGTCGGCTCGCTGTCCCTGGCAGACCCGCTGTCCTTGCCAGACTCGCTATCCCTCTCCGACTCGCTCAGCTTCGTGGACGGGCCGGCGTCGGAAGAGTTCTTCGCGTCGGGGGCTGCGACGACCTCGGTCCCCACTGATTCCGGCGCCGCGGCAGGCTCCTCCTTCGCCGCCTCCGCCCTGTCCGGACGCGCGTCCGGAATGGGGATAGCGGCCAGCGCGGGCGCGGCCTTGGCGGGCGTCGACCGGGCCGGACGCGGGCGGTGGCGCGTCTGGCTCTTCGCCGGCTTCGACGGGCCGAACAGGCGCTCCAGCGGGTTCGCGTCCTTCCAGGGCAGGCCGGCAGCCTGCGCCATCGGGGCGGTGCCGACCATCAGCAGGCAGCCGAGGACCAGAAGAGAGCGCTTCGCCACCGTCATTCCTTGAACTCCACCACCGTCCGTGCCGGCTGGACGAGGCCCGCCAGGGCCTGCGCATCCCAGTTCGTCAGCCGGACGCAGCCATGGCTGGCACTCTTGTCGATCTTGGACGGCTCGGGCGTGCCGTGAATGCCGTAGGTCGGCTTCGACAGATCAATCCACATCGCGCCGACGGGCCCGTTCGGCCCGGCCGGGAGCGTCAGTTTCTCGTGGTTCTCGCCCTGCTTGAAGTTCTTGTCCGGATTGTATTCGTAGGTCGGGTCCGGCGCGCTGCCGTTCACCTTCATCGTGCCCGACGGCGACGGCGTCCCGTCGGAGCCGATCGTCGCCGGGCTGATCAGCACGATCTGGTCGTCGGCGCCGTAGGCGATGAGCTCGCCCTTCGACTTGTCGACGACGATTCGGGCGACCTTGGTTTGGGGCACCGCGCCCGGCTCGGCGACGAGGAGCGCCTCGCCGGCCTTGGCAAAGGTGGCGCCCGGATTCAGGCGCCGCAGCAGCGTCTCGTCCATGTGGAAGCGTTCGGCGAGCATTTCCGCGGCGTCGCGGAAGCCGAGCCAGTCGAGCTTGGCGAGTTCGCCATAGTCGGTCGGCATCACCGGGACGAAGCGTTCGGCGAGATCCTGCTCCGTCAGGATGTAGGGCTGAACCACGGTCGCCGCGTCGGCGGCGAGTTTTTCCCACAGTGCAGCCGAGGGTTCGTCGCTGAGGTCCAGATCGTTCATCATGGCGTAAGCGGCGATCGCCTTGCGGGTGTTCTCGCCGTCGAGCCCGTCGATGACGCCGGGCGAGGCGTGGGCGCGGTCGAGCAGGATCTGCAGGCGGATCAGGAAGGGATCGGGAAAATCCTCGGGCTCGGCGGACTTCTGCGGCTCGGGCGCGGCAGCGGCGTCCGCTTTGTCTGCGACCGACTCGTCAGGATTGCCACCGGCTTCCGGGGGATCGATCTCGAGCACCGCCTGGGCTTCGTCGAGGCCCGTGCGTGCCGCCTCACGCCGGGCTTTCCAGCCCTCGAAATCGGCGGCGTTGATCGCCTGCTCGGAGACGTCCGGCAGCGCCACGGCGATGGCCGTCGTCGCCTCCTGGGCCCAGGCGGCCTTGGGCGGGATGGCTGTGCCGGCCAGGAGAAAGCCGGCGAGCGCCGTGGTGATCAGGGTGGATTTCATTGCGGGGACCTCGACATGCCTCTTTGCATGTCTGTGCAACGCGCCAGATGGCCGCAGGGTCCTTCGCCGGCGAAGCATATCGCCGGGGATCACTCGAGAAATTCGACCGTCACGCCGGGTTTGACAAGCTTGGCGAGTTCCTGGGCGTCGAAATTGGTCAGGCGCACGCAGCCATGGCTGTTGGTCTTGCCGATCTTCGAGGGCTCGGGCGTCCCGTGGATGCCGTAGGTCGGCTTCGACAGGGCGATCCACACCGAACCGACGGGACCATTGGGACCGGGCGGGATGGTCAGGATCGACTTGTTCTCGCCCTGGGTGAAGTTGATCTTCGGGTTGTAGGTGTAGTTCGGGTCGAGCGCGATGCGGCTGACCTGCACCGTGCCGCTCGGCGAGGGCGTGTCGGACGAGCCGATGGTCGAGGGATAGGCGGCGACGAGGCGCCCGGCTGCGTCATAGGCGCGAACCTGCTCGCGCCCCTTGTCGGCGATGATCCGGGTGACCGGCTCGGCGATGTTCTCGCCGACCGCCATGACCTTGAGAATGGTGCCGGCGCGGTTGAAGTCGGCACCGGGATTGATCTCCTGGAGATAGCCCTCGTCCATGTGGAAACGCTCGGCCAGCATTTCCGAAACGCGGGTATAGGCCATGGATGGGAGCTTGGCCTTCTCGGCGTAGTCGTCGGGGATCGAGGCGAGATAGGGACCGCCCGCATCCTTGTCGGTGATGGTGTAGGAGACGATCGCCGGACCGCCGGTCGCGTCGAGCTGTTCGGCCAGCGCCTGCGCATTCGTCGCGTCGAGCCGCGTGCCGAACTTCTCCTCATAGGCGGCGACGGCCTTGTCGACATTCGAGCCCATCCGCCCGTCGATGACGCCCGGCGAAATGCCGGCACGGTCGAGCAGGACCTGCAGGGCGGCGATCTCGACCTTGGCGTTCTTGCCCTTGGGACCGGCGACGGCGGGCGCCGGCCGGGTCTCGGGCGCCGTGGTCTCGCCGGGCGTAACGATCGAGGTGTCGGGCAGGCTGGTGCCGAAACCGTCCTCGCTCGGCAGGGCGGCATTGCGCGCGGGATCTTCGCCGGGGAGCGGCAAAGCGTCGTAGCCGGGCGACGGAAGCGGCTCGGCCTCGATGGGCGCGTCGTAGAGATCGTCGCGCGATTCGAAGTCGCCGTAGGGATCGGCCGAACGGGGCTGGCGCGGCACGAAGCCCGGGTCGACGCCCGGCACCGCGCCGACGCGGCCTTCGAGAATGAGGGCATCGTCCTGCGGGGCCGGCCCCTCCAGGATGATGGAATTGTCGCGGCGCCGCCGCGGCTCGCGGTTACCCTGGCGCGGCTGCTCGACGGCGATGATCCGCCCACGCCGGTCCACGGTCACCCGGCGGCCGAGATCGTCGATGAAGCTGCGGGCCTCCGGCACGCGGCCGCGATCGATCCCCTCGTCGTAGTAGGGCACGTCCTGCGGATCGTAGAACTGCGCCCGTGCGGAGGTGGACCAGCCGGCCGACATCACGAGCAGCGCCATCGCTGCGGCGGTGACGGGAACAGTTTTCATCGTGTCTACTCCAACCGGCGAACAGGCAGCCGAAATCCGGCGCCCGATATCGGCACTGTTTGCGGGCAAGCCTAGTCACTGGCAAATGAACCCGGCATGAAGATGGCCTGCGAAGGGCGCGTGAAGCTTGCGTGCGGCTTGCCGCCCTCCGCTGGAGGCGGCCGAACCTGGCTTCAGGCCACCTGCCCCGCGCACCAGCCGGAGGCCCAGGCCCACTGGAAATTATAGCCGCCGAGCCAGCCGGTGACGTCGACGACCTCGCCGACGAAATAGAGCCCCGGCACCGCCTTGGCCTGCAGCGTCCTGGAATCGAGGTCGGCGGTATCGACGCCGCCATGCGTCACCTCGGCGGTGCGATAGCCTTCCGAACCCGCCGGTTTGAAGCGCCACGAATTGACCGCCGTCTCGGCGGTGCGAAGGAGCTTGTCGGACCAGTCGCCGAGCCGTTCCGGCCCCTTCAGCTCGCCCGCGATCATCTGCGCCAGGCGCTTGGGCAGGAAGGCACCGAGACCGGTCTGCAGCGACTGCCTTCCGTTCTCGGCGCGGGCGGCGCGCAACGCCGCGAAGACGTCGAGGTCCGGCAGCATGGCCACCGCGATCTCGTCGCCCTCGCGCCAGAAGGAAGAAATCTGCAGCATGGCCGGGCCGGACAGGCCGCGATGGGTGAACAGGAGCGCCTCGGCGAATTTCGTCTTGCCATGCGAGACGACGGCGTCGATGGCGATCCCCGACAGGGGCTCGAGACGCGCCAGCGTCGGCGGATCGAGCGTCAGCGGCACCAGCGCCGGCCGCGTCTCCGTCACCTTCAGGCCGAAACTTTTCGCCAGTTCGTAGCCGTAGCCGGTGGCACCCATCTTCGGGATCGACTTGCCACCGGTGGCGACGACGAGCGAGGTGCACTCGACCGGCTCGATGCCGCGCTGGTCGTGGCTGAGCACGGCGGCAAAGCCCGTCTCCGTCTTGCGCACGCGGTCAACCGTCGTGCCGAGCCGCAGCTCGGCTCCGTTAAGGCGCATTTCAGCCAGCAGCATGTCGACGATCTGCTGCGCCGAGCCGTCGCAGAACAGCTGACCGAGCGCCTTCTCGTGGTAGGCGATGCCATATCGCTCCACGAGGGCGATGAAGTCGCGTGGGCTGTAGCGCTTCAGCGCCGAGATCGCGAAGCTCGGATTGTCCGACAGGAAGTGCTTCGGGCTGGTGTGGACATTGGTGAAGTTGCAGCGCCCGCCGCCGGAGATGCGGATCTTCTCGCCGGGCTTTGTCGCGTGGTCGACGACCAGCACCCGGCGACCGCGCTTGCCCGCCTCGATCGCCGCCATCATGCCGGCGGCGCCCGCGCCGATGATCAATACGTCCCAGGTCATGCGATGCCTTTCGAACCACGGCGATCGCGGCGGGTGCGGGTTGAGTTCTGGGGATAGACCGGGCCGGCCGCGGCCTCAAGCCCTGCGACGCGGGCGGCCGGCCGACCGGGCGATTTGAACGCACCTGAAACGCCCGCAGGACGCGGGGGGAACGCCAGGGATCCAGCGACCCGCCCGCCCGTTGTCGTCGATTGACAGCCCAGCGCCGGCACCGGAAAGGTCGCGGCACCCCCGAGGGAGACATCCGGCATGGCCGACACGACACCGAAACCGTCCACGAAGACAAAGGTCGAGCCGGCGCTGCACCGGGTGATGGGTCCCTGGCTGCTTCTGCTCTTCATCGTCGGCGACATCCTCGGCACCGGGATCTATGCCCTCACCGGTGAGGTCGCCAAGGAAGTCGGTGGCGTCGTCTGGCTGCCCTTTCTCGTCGCCTTCGTCATCGCCCTGCTCACCGCCTTCAGCTATCTCGAGCTGGTGACGAAATATCCCCGCGCCGCCGGGGCCGCGCTCTACGCCCACAAGGCTTTCGGCGTTCATTTCATCACCTTCATCGTCGCCTTCGCGGTGATGAGCTCCGGCATCACCTCGGCCGCCACCGCCTCGCGCGCCTTCGCCGCCAACCTCGCGACCGTCGCGGGTTTCGATCAGGCCGGCGGCCCCACGGTGATGCTGATCGCGCTCGGCTTCATGGCGCTGGTGGCGATCGTCAACTATCGCGGCGTCGCCCAGAGCCTGAAGATGAACGTGGTGCTGACGACGGTCGAACTGACCGGCCTGCTGATCATCATCGTCATCGGCTTCTGGGCGATCGGCACCGGCCAGGGCGACGTCTCGCGCGTGCTCACCTTCGACACCGGCCCGGACCGGGGGCTGTTCTGGTCGGTGATCGCGGCGACGACCTTGGCCTTCTTCGCCATGGTCGGCTTCGAGGACTCGGTGAACATGGCCGAGGAATGCAAGGATCCGTCGCGGATCTTTCCGAAAGTGCTGCTCTCGGGCCTCGCCATCACCGGCGTCATCTATGTGCTGGTCTCGATCTCGGCGATCACCCTCGTCCCCGCCGCCGAGCTCGGCGAGGGCGAGACACCGCTTCTAAAGGTCGTGGCCGCCGGCGCGCCGGCCTTTCCGCTCTGGATCTTCGGCATCATCACCATGTTCGCCGTGGCTAATTCCGCGTTGATCAACATGCTGATGGCAAGCCGGCTCCTCTACGGCATGAGCCGGGAACAGGTGCTGCCGCCCTGGCTCGGCCGCGTGCACCATGAGCGGCGCACGCCTTATGTCGCAATCGGCTTCACCACGCTCCTCGCCTTCGGGCTGATCGGCTTCGTCGGCGCCGTGCCGGCGCTCGGCGGCACGACGGCGCTGCTGCTGCTCGGCGTCTTCACGGTGGTCAACATCGCCGTCCTGGTGCTTCGGCGCGACAAGGTCGAGCACGCGCATTTCACCACGCCGACACTGCTGCCGATCATGGGCGCGCTGGCCTGCGCCTTCCTCGTCGGCCCCTGGACCGGGCGCGACAGCGTGCAGTACGTCGTCGCGGGCGTTCTCCTGGCGATCGGCGTGGGGCTCTGGGGTCTGACGGTCCTCGTCAACCGCTCGGGAGCGGCGGCGGCTACGCAGCGCTGACAGCGCCTCGCGCGCGTTCTTTTGCGAACCGCGATCAACGTCCGGCAAGGCCGAAACGAAAACAGGGGGCGCCCAATTGGACCGCCCCCTGCAGCATGCTCTTCCCGTCGGCGCTGTTCTCAGGCCGCGACGCGGTCTCCTGGGACACCCGCCTTGGAGCCGACGACGTAGAAGTTCAGCCGGTCGCTGCCGGCCGTCACCTTCACCGTCGACTCGTCGCGAATCTCGCCGAGCAGGATCTTCTCCGCCAGCGGGTCCTGCACCTCGCGCTGGATGACGCGCTTCAACGGACGCGCGCCATAGGCGGGATCGTAGCCGCGTTCGGCGAGCCACAGCCGCGCGCTGTCGTCGAGATCGATGACGATCTTGCGGTCCGCGAGCAGCGCTTCCATCCGCTTCAGCTGGATATCGACGATGGCGCCCATCTCCGAGCGCTTCAGCCGGTGGAACAGGATCGTTTCGTCGACGCGGTTGAGGAATTCCGGCCGGAAGGCCGACCGCACCACCGCCATCACCTGGTCGCGCACGCTGTCGGTATCGACGTCGTCCGGCAGCTGGGTGAGATATTCCGCCCCGAGGTTCGAGGTCATGATGATCAGCGTGTTGCGGAAATCGACCGTGCGCCCCTGCCCGTCCGTCAGCCGCCCGTCGTCGAGCACCTGCAGGAGCACGTTGAAGACGTCGGGATGGGCCTTCTCGATCTCGTCGAACAGGACGACCTGATAGGGCCGGCGACGCACCGCCTCGGTCAGCGACCCACCCTCCTCATAGCCGACATAGCCGGGAGGCGCGCCGATCAGCCGGGCGACCGAGTGCTTCTCCATGAACTCCGACATGTCGAGCCGGACCATCGCCGTCTCGTCGTCGAACATGAACTGCGCCAGCGCCTTGGTCAGCTCGGTCTTGCCGACGCCGGTGGGGCCGAGGAAGATGAACGAGCCGATCGGCCGGTTCGGGTCCTGCAGCCCGGCCCGCGCCCGGCGTACGGCGCGCGACACCGCCTGCACCGCCTCGCCCTGGCCGACGACGCGGGTGCCGATGGCGTCTTCCATCCGGAGCAGCTTCTCGCGCTCGCCCTGCAGCATGCGGTCGACCGGGATGCCGGTCCAGCGCGACACGACCTGGGCGATGTGATCGGGCGTCACCGTCTCCTCGACCATCGAGGCGGCGGCGCCGACTTCGTGCGCCTCAGCTTCCGCGACCTCGCGCTCCAGTTTCGGAATCTCGCCATAGGCCAGTTCCCCGGCGCGCTGGTACTCGCCCTTGCGCTGCGCGTTGGCCAGTTCGTTGCGGGCCTCGTCGAGACGCTTCTTCAGATCGGCGGCAAGCCCGAGCTTCGACTTTTCCGCCTGCCAGGTCTGGGTGATCCGGGCCGATTCCTCCTCGAGATTGGCGAGCTCGCCCTCCAGCCGCTCCAGCCGGTTGCGCGAGGCGTCGTCGTCTTCCCGCTTCAAGGCTTCCCGCTCGATCTTCAGCTGCATGACGCGGCGGTCGATCTCGTCGAGCACTTCGGGCTTGGAATCCACCTGCATGCGCAGGCGCGCCGCGCCTTCGTCGATGAGGTCGATCGCCTTGTCCGGCAGGAAGCGGTCGGTGATGTAGCGGTTCGACAGCTGCGCGGCGGCGACGAGCGCGGAGTCCGAGATGCGCACCTTGTGGTGCTGCTCGTACTTCTCCTTCAGGCCGCGCAGGATCGAGATCGTGTCCTCGACCGTCGGCTCGGAGACGAAGACCGGCTGGAAGCGCCGGGCGAGCGCGGGGTCCTTCTCGACATGCTTGCGGTACTCGTCGAGCGTGGTGGCGCCGACGCAGTGCAGCTCGCCGCGGGCCAGCGCTGGCTTCAGGAGGTTCGAGGCGTCCATCGCGCCCTCGCCCTTGCCGGCGCCGACGAGGGTGTGCATCTCGTCGATGAACAGGATGATCTGGCCATCGGCCGAGGTCACCTCGGACAGAACCGCCTTCAGCCGCTCCTCGAACTCGCCGCGGTATTTCGCGCCGGCGATGAGCGAGCCCATGTCGAGCGCCATCAGCTGCTTGTCGCGCAAAGATTCCGGCACGTCGCCGTTGACGATGCGCAGCGCGAGGCCTTCGGCGATGGCGGTCTTGCCGACGCCGGGCTCGCCGATGAGGACGGGATTGTTCTTGGTGCGGCGCGACAGCACCTGGATGGTGCGGCGGATCTCGTCGTCACGGCCGATGACCGGGTCGAGCTTGCCCTCGCGCGCGTCCTTGGTGAGGTCGCGGGCGTATTTCTTCAGAGCGTCGTAGCCCTGCTCGGCGGACGCGGAATCGGCGGTGCGGCCCTTGCGCAGGTCGTTGATCGCCTCGTTCAGCGCGGCGGCAGTGACGCCAGCCTTTTCGAGGATCGCCGCGGTCTTGGCGCCCTTCTCGATGACGAGCGCGAGCAGCAGCCGCTCGACGGTGACGAAACTGTCGCCGGCCTTCTTGGCGATCTCCTCGGCGGTCGCGAAGACCTTGGCCAGCGGCTGCGCCAGATACATCTGGCCATTGCCGCCGGAAACCCGCGGCATCGCGGCGAGCGCGGCATCGACCGCGAGGCGCACGTCGGCGGCCCGTCCGCCGGCCTTCTCGATCAACCCGGCCGCCAAGCCCTCGCTGTCGTCGACGAGGACCTTCAACAGGTGCTCGGCGGAAAACTGCTGGTGATCGCGGGCAACGGCGGCCGTCTGTGCCGCCTGGATGAAGCCGCGAACCCGTTCGGTGTATTTTTCCATGTCCATGGATGCTCTCCCCTCTCGTGCCACCCGGTGATCCGGCGTGGGACGCGTGTCCTGGAGTCCGGCCCCCTCAATCGGCGAGCCGCTCTCCGGGAATATGGGGACGCTCTCAACGGGTTGAAGGGTATTCAGGGATCATACCTATCCCGACAGAACGATTTGTTCCGCCGCCCCGATACGGCGGGGCCCAAACGCAAGAAGGGCGGCGGATCGCTCCGTCGCCCTTCGCCTGTCGTCCCCCTTCGGGCGATCAGCTATTGGTGGCCATCAGAAAGGCCGGCAGGTGATCGCCGCCGTCTTCGCCACCCGAAGAATCGTCTTCCGGCTTCTTCTTGCGCGGGCGACCCGGCTTGCGCTTGACCTTGCCCTCGGCCTCGACGGGCGAAACGTCCGCCTGAGGCGCTTCGGCCCGGGCTTCCACCGGCGGCGCCACGGGCGCCACGGCGGTCACCGGATCGACAGCGGGTGCCCGAGGCGTGGGCACGGCGGCATCGGCCGTGGCCCCGTCGCTCGCAGCCTCGCTCGCCATGTCGGCACGCGGCTCGCCATCCTCGCTGCGCACGCGGCGCGGGCGACCACGGCGACGCGGCTCGCCCTCGGCGCGCGGCTCGTCGTTGCGCGGACGGAATTCCTCGCGCGGCGCGGGATCGGAAGCGGCAACCTCGGCGGCCGGCGCGCGCGCCGGCTGCTCGGGAGCGGGCTGGCGGGGCTCGTGCGAAACGTTGCGCGGCGCCTGGTCCTCGCCGCCCTCGGTCTGAACGCGCGGCTCGCCGACGACGGGCTGCGGCCCGAGGCCGTTCAGCGCCGGGCGATCGCGATGGCCGCGATTCTCCCGGTTGTCGCGGTCGCGGTTCTGGTAGGTCTCGCGGTTGCCGTCGCGGTTTTCGCGATTGCCGTCCCGGTTGCCCCGGTTCTCGCGGTTGCCGTCGCGCGCTTCCCGGTTGCCGTCGCGGTTGCCGCCATTGGCGTTCGGCGCATTGTTGCCGTTGCCGCCGCGCTGTTCGCGGCCTTCGCGCGGCGCGTTCTGCTGCCCGTTCGCGCGCTCGCCCTGCGGACGCTCGTTCTGGCCGCGATCGTTCGGGTACCGGTCGCCCTGGCCCCGATCGCCCTGATTGCGGTCGCCCTGGTTGCGATCCTGACCGCGGTCGTTCTGGTTGCGGTCGGCCTGATAGCGGTCGTTCTGGCCCCGATCGTTCTGGCCGCGCTCGTTCTGGCTGCGGTCGTTCTGGCTGCGGTCGTTCTGACCGCGCTCGTCCTGGCCGTTGCCGTTGGCGTAGCCGTTCTCCGAGCCGCCCTCCTCGTCGCCGTCGTCGTCCATCTGGTCGCCGAAGTCGTTCTCGTCCTGCTGCAGCTGGAACGTGCCCTGCGCCGCGGCGACGATGCGGCCGTAATGCTCGGCATGCTGGAGATAGTTCTCGGCCATGACGCGGTCGCCGGAAGCCGCCGAGTCGCGCGCGAGCGTCGAGTATTTCTCGGCGATGTGCTGCGCGGTGCCGCGGATCTTCACGTCCGGGCCATTCGACTCGTAGCTGCGCGACAGCGGATTGGGGCCCTTCCGGCCGCGTCCGCGCATCCGCTGCTTGTTCTGCTGCTGCTGTCCTGGCCTCATGCTCTTCCTGTCTCTGGATATCCAGCTAGCGCGCCGGTTGCCCCTGGCTGCAGGACGGCCATCCCTCAGGGATGGAGCGTCGCCCCGCGCGATACGGATGCGCCAGTGCGCGACCGAGATCGAAATTTGGTATTCGGTTAAGCCGATCGATTCCAAATCGTCGGTATCACGGACAGCCGCCTAGCCGTCTCGAGCATCCCACGTCCGCCTGCCACCGGGCAGGTCGGAATCTGAGGGATGTTCCCCCTCGATTGGTCCGTAACGATCTCGAAACTAGAAGGTTCGGCCCTGTGTCACAAGCTCTTTTTGCTACGCAAGGACCGAAACCGTCAGTTTAGGAAAGTTTTACCGTCTCACCTTGTCGGGCTGGCTTGTCAGGCCGCCGGATCCGCATCCGGGCGCCCACTCGGCGCGTGGATTTCAGCGCTCGACGCCTCTCTTCGGAACCACAACGCACGGGTGATGCCCGCCAAGTCGTCTTTCGTTGCGGCCAGAACAAGGCCGTTGCGGGAAAAAATCTCGCATACCTCGCTTGCCTGGCCCTGACCGATCTCCAGCACGACGTGCCCGGGCCGCCGCAGGACCCGGAGCGCCTGGTCCGCCAGGGCCCGGTAGGCGTCGAGACCGTCCGATCCGCCGTCGAGGGCCAGATGCGGATCGAAATCGCGAACCTCGCGCGACAGACCGGCAATATCGCCGCTGGGGATATAAGGCGGGTTCGACACGACGAGGTCGAGCGGCGCGGCGACGGCGCTGAGATAGTCGCTGGCGACGGCGTGGAATCGCGCCGCGACGCCCGCCGCTTCCGCATTGCCGCGGGCGGTAACGAGCGCCCCCGGCGATAGGTCGACGGCGACGACCCGCAGCGCCGGATAGAGCGCCAGCAGCGAGACCGCGATGGCGCCCGTGCCGGTACCGACATCCGCCAGGAGGCAGGCGCCGCGCTCGGCAAAAACCGCCTCGATCGGCGCCCGGCAAAGCTCGACCAGGGCCTCGGTGTCCGCGCGCGGCTCGAGCGTCTCCGCCGACATCGCGAAATCATGCGCGTAGAAGGCGCGCCGGCCGAGAATGCGGTGCACCGGCTCGCCTTGCAGACGCCGCGCCGTCATGGCGCCGAGCCGCGCCGTCGCGGTCGGGTCGACCGCCTCCCCCGCGCGCAGGATCAGCCCGCCGGCCTCGCAGCCGAGTACCGCGGCGAGCATCAGCCGCGCATCGGCCTCGGGACTGTCCACGCCCGCTCCCCGCAGCGTGGCGCGCAGTGCGGCCAGCACCGAGGCGACCGTCTCCGCGGGTGTGTCTGTCGCCGGTGAAATGGTCAGGCCTCGCCGCCGACGCTGGCCAGAAGCCGCGCCTGGTGATCGGCGATCAGCGCCCCGACCAGTTCGTCGAGATCGCCCTCCATCACCTTGTCGAGCTTGTAGAGCGTCAGGTTGATGCGGTGATCCGTCACCCGCCCCTGCGGGAAATTGTAGGTGCGGATGCGCTCGGAACGGTCGCCCGAACCGACCTGGCTGCGGCGCGCCTCGGAGCGTTCGTCGTCGGCGCGCTCGCGCTCCATGTCGTAGAGCCGGGCGCGCAGCACCTGCATGGCGCGGGCGCGGTTCTGGTGCTGCGACTTCTCGGCCGAGACGACCATGATGCCGGTCGGCAGATGGGTGATGCGCACGGCCGAGTCCGTCGTGTTGACGTGCTGGCCGCCGGAGCCGGAGGCGCGCATGGTATCGATGCGGATGTCCTCGGGCCGGATCTCGACGTCGATGTCCTCGGCCTCGGGCAGCACCGCCACCGTCGCCGCGGAAGTGTGGATGCGCCCGCCCGATTCCGTCGCCGGCACCCGCTGCACCCGGTGCACGCCCGATTCGAATTTCAGCTTGGAGAAGACGCCTTTGCCGTTGATCGAGGCGATGACTTCCTTGTAGCCGCCGACCTCGCCCTCGCTCGCCGACAGGACCTCGACCTTCCAGCCGTTCACCTCGGCATAGCGCTGGTACATGCGGAAGAGATCGCCGGCGAAGAGGCCTGCCTCCGAGCCGCCGGTGCCGGCGCGGATTTCGAGGATGGCGCTCTTTTCGTCGGCGGCGTCCTTCGGCAGCAGGAGAAGCTGGATCTCCTCGGTCAGGGCCGCGTCCTGCGCGCGCAGGTCCGCGACCTCCGCCGTGGCGAGATCGCGCATTTCCCGGTCGGCGCCGGAATCGTCCATCATCGCGCGCATATCGCGCAACTCGTCCTGGATACGGCGATGGCGTTGGATCGCGGCGACGATCGGTTCGAGCCCGGCATATTCGGAAGCCAGCGCGGCAAAGCTGTCGCGGTCTCCGCCCTTGGCCATCTCGGCCTCGATGTAGGAAAAGCGTCGGACGATCTCGTTCATCGTGTCGGAAGGCAGCGTCGCCATGGAATCCTGGAATCTCTGAAGGTCTGGGTGCCGTCGCGTCGGCGGCGAACGACGTGGTCGCCGCGTCGCGTCGGGACGATGGGCGCTTGAGCCTCGCTAATGCGGGATGGAATGCGCCACGGCAAAATCCGTCAGCAGCTGGCGCATCGTGCCCTGGCGTCGCGGATCGGCCATATGCTCGGCCATCAAGCGCTCCAGCTTCGCCAGTTCCAGCTCGATCATCATCGCCTTCACCGGGCCGATCGCCGAGGGCGTCATCGAGATGGAGCGGAAGCCGAGGCCCATCAGGGCCATGGCCGCCAGCGGCTTGCCGGCCATCTCGCCGCACAGGCTCACCTCGACGCCGTTGCGCGTGCCGGCGTCCAGAATGCTCTTCAGCGCCGAGAGAAAGGGCGGCGACAGGTCGTCGAAGCGGCCGGCCATGCGGGCATTGCCGCGATCGACGGCGGAGAAGAACTGGAACAGGTCGTTCGAGCCGATCGAGACGAAGTCGACCAGCGCCATCAGCTCGTCGAGCTGGAACAGCAGCGAGGGCACCTCGATCATGGCGCCGAGCTTCAGCTGGCGCGGCATGAGGTGGCCGAACTTGGTGAGGTGGCTGAGCTCGCGGGCGATGAGATCGCGCGCCCGGTGCAGTTCGGAAAGCTCCGTCACCATCGGAAACATGATGCGCAGCTCCCGCCCGCGCGCCGCCTTGAGGAGCGCGCGCAGCTGCGTGCGCATCAGGCCGGGACGGTCGAGCGCGAGCCGGATGGCACGGTAGCCGAGCGCCGGGTTCTCCTCGGCCGACTGGTGGAGATAGGGAAGGAGCTTGTCGCCGCCGATGTCGAGCGTGCGGAAGGTCACCGGCTTGTCGCCGGCCGCGTCGATCACCGCGGAATAGAGGCGCTCCTGCTCGCTCGCCTTCGGCATCGACGAGGCGATCATGAACTGCAGCTCGGTGCGGAACAGGCCGATGCCGGCCGCGCCGGAATCGACGAGCTGCGGCAGGTCGACGAGGAGGCCGGCATTCATGAGAAGATTGACCGCGACGCCGTCGCGCGTCTCGGCCGGCACGTCGCGCAGAGCGCGGTACTGTTCCTGCCGCTTGGCGCGGAACTGCACCTTTTCCACGAACACCGCCTCGACCTCGGGCGAGGGGCGCAGGTGCACCCCGCCATCGGCGCCGTCGACGATGATCGCGTCGCGGTTCTCCGACATCGACACCACGCCCTTGGCCTGGCCGACGACGGGAAGGCCGAGCGCCCGGGCGACGATGACGACGTGGCTGGTGGCCGTCCCCTCTTCTAGGATCAGGCCGCGGATCTTGTCGCGGCGATAGTCGAGAAGCTCGGCCGCGCCCATCGAGCGGGCGACGATGATGGCGTCGGACGGCTCGTCGTCGCCCTCGCCGATCTCGGTGCGGCCCATCAGCTGGCGCAGCAGCCGGTTGGCGAGGTCGTCGAAATCGTGCAGCCGCTCGCGGATATAGGGATCGGTCATGTGCATCATGCGCGCGCGCATGTCGCTCTGCACCTTCTCGACCGCCGCCTCGGCGGTCAGGCCGTTGCGCACCGCCTCTTCCAGCCGCCGGACCCAGCCGCGGTCGTGCGCGAACATGCGGTAGGCCTCGAGCACGGCACGATGCTCACCCTCGGCGGCGATGTCGCGCCGCGACAGCATATCCTCGATCGAGATGCGCAGGAACTGCAGCGACTGCTCGAGCCGCGTGATCTCGGCGTCGACATCCTCGTTGAAGAGGTTGGTCACCACCACCCGCGGCTCGTGCAGGACGACATGGCCAAGGCCGATGCCGTCGGCGAGGGCGACGCCGTTGAAGGAGACCGGACGCGACAGGTCGAGCACGACGCCGGGGCGCGACAGGCCCTCGAGGCTGCCGGCGGCGATCATCTCGGCGACGACCATGGCGACCGTCTCGAGCGCCTCGACCTCCTCCTCGCGGTAGACGCGCTTGGCGCGGTTCTGCACGTCGAGAACGCCGAGGGTGCGGCCGGCCCGGAGGATCGGCACGCCGAGAAAGGCGTTGAACGGCTCTTCACCGGTGCCGGGGATAAAGGTGAAGGCCGGGTGCTTCTGCGCTTCCGACAGGTTCAGCGAGCGCGCGGTGGCGGCAATCGTGCCGACGAGGCCCTCGCCGAGCTTCAGCTGGGCCAGGTGCACGGAACCCGGGTTCAGGCCCTCGGTGGCGTAGAGCTCCAGCACGGCGTCGGCGCGCAGCACATAGATCGAGCAGACCTCGGCGACCATGTTCTGGGCGATCTGGCGCACGATTTCGTCCAGACGCGCCTGCGGCTGCAGGGGCTCGGCCATGAGCTCCCGGATCTTGCGCATGAGCACGCGGGGACCGGACGAATCGCTTCTGATCAAGGTCGTCTTCCAAAGGGCGGCAGAGAGCCACCGCCGTCGGCCACGAGGAAACGACCGCCCGGCGCGCCCGGACGATCCAAGGTTGTGGTCTGCGGCAGACCCGTCACCCGGTCAAGCTTTGTCGAGACCGTAGACCGAATGCAAGCTGCGCACCGCCAGTTCCGAGAACTCGCCGTCGATCAGGATCGAGATCTTGATCTCCGAGGTGGTGATGGCGCGGATGTTGATCCCGCGCTTGGCCAGCGCCTTGAAGGCCGTGGCTGCGACGCCGGTGTGGCTGCGCATGCCGACGCCGATGACCGAGACCTTGGTCAGGCCGAGCTCGCTCTGGATGACGTCGAAACGCATCTCCGGCTTGGCCTTTTCCAGGATTGCCGTCGCCTTCGGCAGATCGCTCGCCGGCACCGTAAATGTCATGTCGGTGCGGGTGCCGTCCTCGGAAATGTTCTGGACGATCATGTCGACATTGACGCCGGCGTCGGCCAGCGGCCCGAAGATGGCCGCGGCGACGCCCGGCTGGTCCTCGACCCGCCGCAGCGAGATCTGCGCCTCGTCCTTGGCATAGGCGATGCCGGTCACGACCTGCTGTTCCACGATTTCATCCTCGTCGCAAATGAGTGTTCCCGGCGGATTCAGGAGATCCCCCATGCCCGGCGCGTCCGGATCCTCGAAGGAGGAGCGCACGAACAGCCGGACCTTGTGCACCATGGCCAGTTCGACCGAACGGACCTGCAATACCTTGGCCCCGAGCGAGGCCATTTCCAGCATCTCCTCGAAGGAAATCTTCGCCATGCGCCGCGCCTTCGGCTCGATGCGCGGGTCGGTGGTATAGACGCCGTCGACATCGGTGTAGATGTCGCAGCGGTCGGCCTTGATCGCCGCGGCGATCGCCACCGCGGAGGTGTCCGAGCCGCCGCGGCCGAGCGTGGCGATGCGGTTGTCCGGCGCGATGCCCTGGAAGCCGGCAACGACAGCGACCTGGCCTTCGGCGAAGCGGCGGACGATTTCCTCGCCCTCGATCTCCTGGATGCGCGCGGCGCCGTGCGCACCGTCGGTGCGGATGGCGATCTGCCAGCCCATCCAGGACCGGGCGTTGACGCCCATGCCCTGCAGCGTGATGGCCAGAAGCCCCGCGGTGACCTGCTCGCCACTGGCGACGACCGCGTCATATTCGCGCGCGTCGTGCATCGGCGAGGCCGCCCGGCACCATTCGACGAGTTCGTTGGTCTTGCCGGACATGGCCGAGACGACGACGGCGACCTGGTGACCGGCGTCCACTTCGCGTTTGACGTGGCGCGCGACGTTCCGGATTCGGTCGATGTCGGCGACAGAAGTGCCGCCGAATTTGAGAACGAGACGCGCCATGAATAATGCTAGCCCGGACGGCGGGCGTGAAGCCACCCGCGGTGTGTCGAAAAGGAAGCTGGCGGAAACGCCATAGTCTTCCGCAGCGCGCCGGAGTTAGCCGAAATGCGCGGACACTGCAAGAAAGCCGGTCGCAACGCCCCTGCGGCGCGGCTTCGCCTCGCATCCTGTCTTGGCGTCGACGGCGCTTTTGTATATACGAACGTCAACCAGTTCGGACGAGGTGGATGTGCTTGCTGGATTCGATTGGGATGCAGGCAACTGGCCCAAATGCGGCAAGCATGGCGTGTCGCGTGCAGAGATCGAAGCGCTGTTCGGCCGCCAGCCATACGTCTTGCCTGATCGCACGCAAAGCGACGAGACCCGCTACAATGCGATCGGCGAAACGGACAGCGGTCGCTGTGTCTTTATCGTCTTCGCCATTCGGCAGGATCGCATCCGCCCGATCTCGGCTCGCTTCATGCATGAAAAGGAACGGCGAAACTATGAGCGACAAAAGAACCTTAAAGCCGTTCCCAACCCACCGGAGCGATGAGGAGGCAGAGGAATTCGTCGCGACGGCGGATCTGTCGGAATACGACTTCTCCGGCTTCAAGCCGATGCGGTTCGAGTTCGAGAAGAAGGCCGCCCAGTTGAACATGCGAATCCCGCAGGGCCTCCTCGACGCCGTCAAATCGAAGGCGGAGGCCAGGGGCATGCCCTTTACCCGCTACATCCGGATGCTGATGGAGGAGGACGTATCGAGACCGTGAACCCCGTCGCGTCGTTCCCTCGCTTGACTTTCGCCCCCTGGGGCGAACATGCGGAGGGTGAAGACAGCGATGGCGGGACCGGGATCATGAGCGAAGCGCGGCAGACGACGATCGACGCCTCGGAAGTCGAGCGCTTTTCGCGCCTGGCGGCCGAATGGTGGAACCCGGCGGGAAAGTTCAAGCCTCTGCACAAGTTCAACCCGGTGCGGCTCACCTATATCCGCGAGCAGCTCGGCATGAACTTCGGACGCGAAACGCAAGGCATGCGCCCGTTCGAGGGTCTCAGCCTTCTCGACATCGGCTGCGGCGGCGGGCTGATCGCCGAGCCGATGGCGCGACTCGGGGCCTCCGTCGTCGGCGCCGACGCGTCGGCGACCAATATCGAGGTGGCCAAGATCCACGCCGCGCAGAGCGGGCTCGCCATCGATTACCGCGCGACGACGGCCGAGGCGATCGCCGAGGGCGGCGAAACCTTCGACGTCGTGCTGGCGCTCGAAGTCGTCGAGCATGTCTCCGACGTGCCGTTTTTCCTCACCACCTGCGCCCATCTGGTGAAGCCGGGCGGGCTCCTCCTCGTCTCCACCATCAACCGCACGATGAAGGCCATGGGCCTTGCCATCATCGGGGCGGAATACGTGCTGGGCTGGCTGCCCAAGGGCACGCATCAGTATGACAAGCTGGTGCGTCCGGAGGAGATCCGCGCGCCGGTGGAGGGGGCGGGCCTGTCGGTGATCGACGAGACCGGCGTCGTCTATCACCCGCTCGCCGATGCCTGGCGCCGATCGAGCGACATCAGCGTCAACTACATGGTCCTCGCCCGCCGCAACTGATCGCCCCGACGACGCGGATCGGCCATCGTGCCGCGCTCGCGACGATTGCTTCCGATCTTGCTCATGTTTATATCGAAGGTGACGGGCACGCAGTGCAGGCGCCCTTGCGGGCGACGGGAGTTCATATGGCAACAGCGCTGAAGAACCAGTCGACCGTGGTGGCTTTTCCGGCCTGCCCTGCGGCCGCGGTCGCCCGCAGCTTCGTGCCGACGACGGCCGAGCGCATCGATCTCGACCGACTGCGCTGGCTCGCGCTGCGCAGCCTGATCGCGCCCAAGCCCGATCTCGAGCGTGCCTGCTTTCTCCTTTCCGGCGAGCCGGACGTCTCACTCTCCCGCTTTTCCGTCGCCTTCTTCCGTGGTCTCGCCGACAAGGCGCGGCGCGAAATGGTGTTCTACCGGCCGGGCACGAAGACCGTCAGCGACGACGAGATCTGGCTCCTGCGCCTTGCCGCGGCCTGCCGCGCCGGCGACGACAGCGGCGCGCGCGCCCTCATCGCCTGGCGCGTACAGCCGGACGGCCAGCGTTGGCTGCGGTTTCTCGCCGCCGGCATGGTGCGGATGCTGGGCACCACCGACTAACCATCGCGCGGAACCGCGACCCGTCAGGAACCCTTCTACCTTTGATCCGCCCCGTGGATATCGCGGCTGGACCGCCGCCAGTTTAGAATGATTCAAAACAGGGTTGCCATTGCCGGGCCGACCGCCTAGTTTGGAATTATTCCAGGAATAGACGCCGGCGCGACCGGCCAAAGGAGAGACCGATGGGACTGACCGCCGCCAAGATCGAGCCGAGCGCCAAGCAGGAACTCGTCGAGGGCCTGACCCAGGCGCTGGCCGAGACCTCCGTCGAGACGATGAAGGCGCAGAATTTTCACTGGAACGTCACCGGCATGTCCTTCGGGCCGCTGCACGAGCTGTTCCAGAAGATGTACGAGGATCATTTCGAGGGACAGGATCTGCTCGCCGAGCGGATCAAGCAGTTCGACATGCATGCCGAAGGCCGCTACTCTGTCTACCTCGCCCGCAGCGCGGTGAAGGAGCATGACGGCCACGCCGACGCCAAGGAAATGATCGCCGCCCTCCTCGCCGACCAGGAGCAGATCTCCACGACGCTCTCGGCTCTCTGCGAGATCGCCGACCAGCACGGCGATTGGGCGACCAACGACCTCGCCACCGCCCGCATCGAGGCGCATGACAAGTTCGCCTGGATGCTGCGCGCCCACCTGAAGTAGGCGCCGCGTCCCATCCGTTCTGCAAGCGGCCCTGCCAGGGATGGCGGGGCCGCTTTCGTTTGGGCATATCGCGGCACCGGCCGGATTCCCCCGGGCCGAAGAGCAGCGCCCCGTTTCGCCCGCCCGGATGCCGACGCGTCGCGGCTGTCGAAAAGAGCCCTCGCGGGTCGGCCGCGGCAAACGCGAGCCGTACGATTGCGAGGCCGAAAGCAGGTCCGGAACCGCAGCAGGACGCGTCCTCCGCCGGTCCATCCCGCCAGATGGACGGCGGAACAGCCTTTTTGTCGAAAAGCGGGTATAGCTACGGGTTATTGCGCCCAGTCGCCCGTCGGTCGCTACAAGAGCGCGGCACTTGTCCCCTCAACGAGCCATCTCTTCTGGCGAGCCGTTCGTAGCCGGCTGCGGTGACCTGGCACATTTGCCCGGTCGCGGGGTGGCTGCATTTTGGAGAGTTCATGACCACGACAGCCGAGACGCTGAAGCCCCTTCTGTGGGAATCGAAGAACCTCGTGCGCGCCATCCAGGCGGCCGGCGTCACCCTGTGGTCGTGGAACGTGGACACCGACGCGCTGGCGATGGACGACCTGGCCTACGATCTGTGGGGTATTCCGCACGGCATCGACGTCACCTTCGAGGATCTGTCCGACCACATTCATCCTGCCGACCGGGACCGGGTCCGCGCCGCCTTCACCGCGACGCGGGCGATCGTCGGGGCTTTCGAGATCGACTTCCGGATCATGATCGGCGACGAGCTCAAGTGGATATCCGCCCGCGGACAGGGCGACGATGCCGGCATGGTCCGGCGGCTCATGTTCGGCATCTTCATCGACGTCACCGGACGCAAGCAGGCCGAGGAAGGTCGCGAACTCCTGGCCGGTGAGATGAGCCACCGCGTCAAGAATCTCCTGGCGATCGCCTCCGGCCTCACCGCCATCACCTCGCGCTCGACCAAAACCACGACCGACATGGCGCGCGATCTCACGCTGAGGCTGACGGCCCTGGGTCGCGCGCATGATCTGGTGCGTCCCGTGCCCGCGCAGACCAGGGCCCCCTCGGCCCTGCTCGGGGATCTGCTCACGGTCCTTCTCGCCCCCTATGACGATCTCGGCGCCTTCAGTGGTCGCATCCGGGTCTCCGTTCCGCGGATGAGCGTCGGGGACGCGGCGACGACAATTCTCGCGCTGATCGTTCACGAACTGGCGACGAACTCGCTGAAATACGGGGCTCTCTCCGTCGATACCGGCACCCTCGACGTGTCCTGCTCCGCCCAGGACAAGGCGGTGACGGTCGTCTGGACGGAAAACGGCGGCCCGAAGGTCACCGCACCCGTGGGCAAGGGCGGCTACGGAAGCAAGCTCGTCGAGCGCAGCGTGAACGGCCACCTGCAGGGCTCGATCCACTACAACTGGGCCGAAACCGGCCTCGTGGTGACCCTAAAGGTCTCGCCCGGGCGTCTGGCGATCTGAGGCCTGGATCAGCCCCGTTGACAGGCCGCCATCTCCCCGACGGCGGCGGCCGCGCAGCGACCCGCATGGCTCGGCTCCTTAAACCTCGTCGTCCTCGGCGATCGGACACGGCACACCCTCGATCGCGCATTTCCGCTGATAGGCCATCACCCAGAAGGCGGGATTGCGCGTCGAGTCCGCCAGCCGCCCCATCAGCGTCTCGATGAATTCCTTCTTCGCCGCGCCGCTGCCGTTGCGCGGAAAGGACTGCTTTTCTTCCTTGGTCATCGCGCAGCCGACGCAGCGGCCCTGGCGCTTGTATTTGCACACGTCGACGCAGGGGCTCGGCGCGTCGGCCCAGAGGTCGAGTTCGGTGTCGGACATGGGCATTTCCTCAGGCGTTACGCAGCAAGGCAGGCTCGGGCGACAGTCGTGCCGGGCTCGGCAGGGACGCTGCTTCTTCTCCCCGGCGGGGAGTAGGTTGCGGCAGCGGGATGAGGGGGCGGCGCAGCCGCGCGCCGCGTGACGACTGTGATCTGGACACTCACTCCGACCGCCTCGGGCGCTCCCCTCATCGGCCTGCCGGCCACTTCTCCCCAGAGGGGCGAAGAAGGCGCGGTGCCGTTGCGGCTTGCCTTCAAGTTCCGCGGTTCCAGAACGCTCAGCGAACCGCAGACCCCGATCTAGGCAGCCCGATCCGCTTTTTCCAGCTTGTCGAGCGGACAGGGGGCGTCCTTGCGGTCGCATTTGCGGCGGTACATGCGCGTCCAGTAGCCGAGCTTGCCCATCGCCGCGAGCCGCTGCTCCAGCATCACGAAGAAGGCCTGCTTCTTCGATTTCTTGGACAGGCGCTTGAAGGACTTCTTCTCGGGCTTGGTCATGGCGCAGCCGACGCAGCGGCCGGCATCGCGGAACTTGCACACGTCGATGCAGGGGGACGGCGCCTTCGCCCAGGTCTTGGCCAATCGAAACACTCCGGGAAATTTTGGGCAACGCCGACGACAGCGGCGGGAGATCGGTGGGCGCCAGCCGCGCGGGCGAGCCTAGTTCTTGTCTTCCGGCAGCGGCGGCATCGGCAGGACGGCGATGCCCTCCTCGACGAGGCCCTTCACCTCCGGCGGCGAGGCCTCGCCGTAGATCTGCCGCGCCGGCGTCTCGCCATAGTGGATGCGGCGCGCCTCCTCGGCAAAGCCCGGGCCGACATAGTCGGCCCTGGCGCGGGCCTCGCGTGCCATCTGCTGCAGCGCCGTCATCATCTTCGCCGCGTCCTCGGGTCCGGTCTCGCGCCGCGTGCCGCTCACCGCCGGCCGCATCAGCGCCTTGTCGACCGACGTCGTGCCGCAAACCGGGCAGCCGACGAGATGGCGCGCGTTCTGCGTCTCGAAATCCTCGCTGGAACGGAACCAGGCGTCGAAGGAATGTCCCGCGGGCTCGCACCGCAGGGCGAAGGTGATCACTCGGCGGCCTCGCTGGAGGCGACGGCCGCGACGGTGAAGTCGCGGGCATTGCGCAGGTTCGGGATCTTCTGGCGCGCCTCGGCCACCGCGGCGGTATCGATGGTCGCCAGCGCCACGCCGGGCGCATCGCCGTCGACCTCGGCCAGGATCCGGCCCCAGGGGTCGATGATGATGGAATGGCCATAGGTCTCGCGGCCGTCCGCGTGCACGCCGCCCTGCGCGGCGGCGACGACGAAGGCGCCGTTCTCGATCGCCCGGGCGCGCAGGAGCACGTGCCAGTGCGCTTCGCCGGTCTGGCGGGTGAAGGCGGCGGGCGCCGTCAGCACCTCGGCGCCCGCCAGCGCCTCGGCGCGGAAAAGCTGGGGAAAGCGCATGTCGTAGCAGACGGCAAAGCCGAGCCGGGCGGCGCCGCCGGCCATGGCCAGATCAGCGACGGCAGCATTGCCGCCCGGGCGATAGGTGGCCGACTCGCGCCAGCTCTCGCCATTGTCGAGATCGACATCGAACATGTGAATCTTGTCGTAGGTCGCCTGAAGGCTGCCATCGGGGCGAAACAGAAAGGCCCGGTTGGCGACCATGCCGCCCTCGACGGCGACGGCGACCGAACCGACATGCAGATGGATGGCGTGGCGGCGGGCGAGTTCGGCGGCCGTGCGCACGATCACGTCCTCGGGACCGACCTTCAGCTTGGCCATCAGCCCCGCCTTGTCGCGCTGCACCATGCCGGTCATTTCAGGGCTCTGCACATAGGTGGCGCCGCCGGCCACCGCCTTTTCGACGAGGGCAGCGAAGTCTTTAGCATTGGCATCGGGATCGACGCCGGAACGCATCTGCAGGACGGCGGCGGTGAAGACGGCCATGTCGGTTCCTCTAGGGGCCGATCCGGAGAAGCGCGCGCCGGGCCTCTCCAGGGATCATGCGATAACGAAAGACCGGGCGACCGAGGCTGAGCGCCCTAGCTGCGCCCGGCGCTGCCGGGTCAGGCGGCGAGCAGCGGATCGAGCTTGCCGGCGCGCTCCAGCGCATAGAGATCGTCGCAGCCCCCGACATGGGTCTCGCCGACGAAAATCTGCGGAAAGGTCGCGCCGCCCTTGGACCGCTCGATCATCTCCCGGCGCAGTTCCGGCGAATGGCTGGCGTCCTTTTCCTCGAAGGCGACGCCCTTCTTGTCCAGGAGTTGCTTGGCCCGGGCGCAGTAGCCGCAGAACTGCCGGGTATAGATGGTGACGTCGCTCATGTCATGGTCCTGATGCCTGCTGTCCCTCCGATATGGACGCCTCATTCTTCCGCCGCAACCCCGGCAAAGGTCAAGACGTCGACATCGCCGGCCCCGGCCCGTTTCAGGGCCCGGCTGGCCGCGCCGACGGTGGCGCCGGTGGTGAAGACGTCGTCGACGAGGAGGACGCGCTTGCCGAGGACGGCGGCACGACGCTCCGGCCGCACCGTGAAGGCGCCGCGCACATTGTCCTCCCGCTGCCGGCGACCGAGACCGACCTGGCTGCGCGTCGCCTTCACCCGCACCAAGGCCAGTGGCTCGTAGGCCAGAACCCGCCCCCGCGCCGCCGCGTCGCCCGAAAGGCGGCGCGCCAGTTCCGCCGACTGGTTGAAGCGCCGCCACCAAAGGCGCCGATGATGCAGCGGCACGGGGACGATGATGTCAGCCGCCGCCAGCAATTCTTGCCCGGCGCGCCCCATCCAGGCCGCCATGGCTGGCACCAGATCGGTGCGATCCCCATATTTCAGCGAGGCGACGAGACGGGCGGCCAGGCCGTCATAGATCACCACCGAGCGGTGGCGAGCAAAGGAAGGCGGGTCGGCGATCGCCTGGGGCGACACGGCCCCCTCCCCCGGATCATAGGCGAAGGGCAGGCCGAGGATCGCGCAATAGGGCGGCTCGATGAACCGGAGACGGGTCCAGCACGCGCCGCACAGGGCATCCGGGCTGCCGACCGCCGAAGCGCAGCCGGCGCAGACCGGCGGGAACAGCAGCTGTCCGACCGAGCGCGCCAGAAGACCGGCAGCGTGCTGCAGCGACAGATCCATGCCCGCCTCCGGAAAATGCCGAAAGGGCGAGGATAGACGCGCCAAAATCGGTTACAAGCCGGGGAAGACCCGAGAAAGCGGAAAGTTTCATGAGCGCCACCCCTCTGTTCGATCGGGCTCTGCTCGACCGCCGCCGCCAGCGCGTCGCCCTCGACCCGGCGGCGGCGTCGGCGCGCTTCCTGCTGGCGAATGTGGCGCTGGAACTGGCCGAGCGGCTGTCGCTGGTCGAGCGGCAGTTCGCCCTCGGCATCGATCTCGCCAGCCATTCCCCTGATATGGCGGACCTGCTGCGCCAGAGCGGCAAGATCGACATGCTGGTGCGGGTGGAGCGCCTCTCCGCTCTGGTCGGCGAAGGTCTGGCGATCGTCGCCGACGAGGAAGCCCTGCCACTGCGCGACGGCGCCGCCGATCTCGTCGTCTCCGCCCTGTCGCTGCATCTCACCAACGACACGCCGGGCGTCCTGATCCAGGCGGCGCGCGCCCTGCGGCCGGACGGCCTGTTCCTGGCGGCGCTGCTCGGCGGCGAGACGCTGACCGAGCTGCGCACGTCGCTGCTGGAAGCCGAGGCGGAGATTCGCGGCGGTGTGTCGCCGCGGGTTCCGCCCTTCGTCGACATCCGCGATGCCGGGGCGCTGCTGCAGCGCGCGGGGCTCGCTTTGCCGGTGACCGATCAGGACCGGCTCACCGTGCGCTATGATTCCATGTTCGGCCTGATGCGCGATCTCCGGGCCATGGGCATGGCCAACATGCTGACCGCCCGAAGCAGGGTGCCGACGCCGCGCCGGCTGTTCCTGCGTGCCGCCGAGATCTATCAGGAACGTTTTGCCGATTCCGACGGGCGCGTGCGCGCCACCTTCGACATCGTCTACCTCTCGGGCTGGAAGCCGCACGAGAGCCAGCAGAAGCCGCTGAAGCCCGGCAGCGCCAAGGCGAGTCTCAGTGCCGCCCTGGCCGATCGCTCTTAGGAGGCCGTGCGCGGGAGCGATCCCGTCCGGCAAAACCCGCTGCGGCAAACAAAGGTCTGGCGTTTGAGGGTGACTCGGTCGATCGCGCGAAACGCCGGACCCGTGCGGCAGGCTGGACTGCCGGCTCAGCAGGCGCCGCGCTGCGTCCCGTCCGGGAAGAGCAGGCAGGGACCCTTGCTCGGATCGGTGAGCACGCTGCGCCGCGACACATAGCTCTGGCGGTTGGTCGTGCCGTTCGACCCGGTGGTGATCGGGTCCAGTTCCCTGGCGCGCTCCGCCGCCACGCGCTGCTTGGCCTGTTGATCGGCGGTCGGCACCACGATCATCGCCAGCGCGACGGCGATCGAACCGAACAGAAGGGTGGCGCGAAACAAACCGCTGCGCGCTTCCACGAGCGTGTCGGACACTCCCGACTTCTGGCTGACGTCATTCACGGGACACCTCCTTGCGAGTCGGCGGACCCGGCCGCCGTCACATCATTCCTGTGCCCCGAGAATGCCGTTCGACCGGTGAAAATTGCCTTAAACTGTCCGCTCTCCCTTCAGGAAGGATTAGTACATAAGGCAGTCTATCAGCTCACTGCGCCAGGCCGTCGCCGGGCTGGAACAGGCCTAGAGAAGGTCGACGAGGAAGGGAATGATCGGCGCATCGGCCGGCGGCATGGGATAGTCGCGCAGCGATTTCGGCCGCACCCATTTCAGCCGCTGCCCCTCGCGCGGGGTGGCGATGCCCTCGAACCGCCGGCAGACATAGAGCGGCATCAGCAGGTGAAAGTCCTGATAGGCATGGCTCACGAAGGTGAGCGGCGCCAGACATGCCGCCTGCGTGACGATGCCGAGCTCTTCCTGCAGTTCCCGGATCAGCGACACTTCCGGCGTCTCGCCCGGCTCCACCTTGCCACCGGGAAACTCCCACAGGCCGGCCATCGACTTGCCTTCCGGGCGCTCGGCGATGAGCACCCGGCCGTCGGCATCGACCAGCGCGCAGGCGACGACGAGAACCAGACCACTTGCCGACATGCTGAATACTTTCTGAACGGCGAGCCCGCGCCGGGCGGGTCGCAATGCCGCGTCTCGATCGATCAGGCCGGCGGGGCGCGGTAGACGTAGCGGTAAGCCTCGGTGAAACCCAGCTTGCGGTACATGGCCAGCCCGGCCGCATTGTCCGCCTCGACCTGCAGCCAGCCGGTCCGGGCGCCGTTCGCCAGCGCATGCGCCAGCGCCGCGGTGACGATGCCGCGACCGATCCCGCGCTGGCGGCTGCCGCTGGCCACGGCGACGTCGAGAACGCCGGCGAGGTCGTTGTCGCGGATTGCCAGGCCCACCGCGATCGGCCGCGCGGCCTCCTCCAAAAGGAACAGCGTCGAGGGCGGCCGGATCGATTCCAGGATCTCCGTCAGCCCCTCGCGCAGTTCGGCCGGCCGCTCGTGCACGACGAGGCTCGCCTCGATGTAGCGACCGATATCCTCGATCTGCATCGGGTCGGGCGCGCTTTCGCGGTCGAGACGGGGAAGGTCGAGACTGGCCAGATCGGCGGTGAAGACAATGGATTCGCCGAAGGATGACCAGCTGAGATCGTCGAGGTGCCGGACGAGGTGCTGCGGCGCCAGCGGCGACTGGCGAAACAGCAGCGGCCGGCCGAAACCCGCAAAGCGCGCAGCGGCGCGCTCGACGCGCGCGGGGATGTCGAGATGGTCGGACGGGTCGAGCGGATTGACCGAGTTCAGGCGCTTGGCCGGAAAGCCGGCCGTCAGCCGCACCGCCCAGGTGCCGTCGAACTCCGTCTGGCTCGCCGGCCAGGCGCGAAATCCCGCGGCCTCGAGGCGCCGAACGACGGCCAGGCGCGTCATGCTCTCAGCTTCGATAGTCGCCATTGATCTCGACATATTCCTTGGTGAGGTCGCAGCTGTAGACCGTCCAGCGCCCCGTCCCGAGCCCGAGCGCCACGTAGATCGGGACTTCGGGCCGCTGCATCACGGCCGCGGCGGCGGCCTCGCTGTAATCGGGGTCGCGTTCGCCGTTCAGCGCCACGCGCACGTCGCCGAAGGAGATGGTCAGCCGGTCGCGGTCGGCCGGCTCGCCGGCCTTGCCGACGGCCATGACGACACGGCCCCAGTTGGCGTCCTCGCCGGCGACGGCGGTCTTGACCAGCGGCGAGTTGGCGATCGACAGCGCGATGGCCTTGGCCGAGGCGTCGCTGACGGCGCCCTCCACCGTCACCTGGATTTCGTGCCGCGCCCCCTCGCCGTCGCGCGCCACCTGGCGGGCGAGATCGAGCAGCATGTCGGCGAGCGCGGCGCGGAAGTCCTCGAGCCTGACATCGGCGATGTCGGTGATCTCCGGGCAGCCGCGGGCTGCGGCAGCGCCGGTCGCGACCAGGAGCAGCGTGTCGGAGGTCGAGGTGTCACTGTCGACGGTCACCGAATTGAAGCTCGGCTCGACCGCGGCCGACAGCATGGCCTGCAAGGTCGCGGCTGGCAGCGGCGCGTCGGTGGCGAGAAACGAGAGCATGGTCGCCATATCCGGCGCGATCATGCCGGCGCCCTTGGCGATGCCGTTCAGCGTGACGGTGACGCCGTCGATCGCGACCGCCCGCGTGGCGAGCTTGGGATAGGTATCGGTGGTCATGATGGCGTCGGCCGCGTCGCGCCAACGCTCGCCGGTCGCGTCCTCTGCCATGCCCGCGAGCAGGTGGCTGAACTTGGCCGCATCGAGCGGCTCGCCGATCACCCCGGTCGAGGCGAGGAAGACCTCGCCCGAGCGGCATCCCACCGCCTCGGCAGCGGCGACCGCCGTCATCGCCGTGGTTTCGCGCCCGCGCCGTCCGGTGAAGGCGTTGGCATTGCCGGAATTGACGACGATCGCGCGGACGCTGCCGCCCTTCAGGTTGGCCCGGCAGAAATCGACCGGCGCGGAGGGGCATTTTGAACGGGTGAAGACACCGGCAATGCTGGCGGGTGTGTCGAGCACCATCATCAGGACGTCGGTCCGGCCCTTGTACTTGATGCCGGCTGCCGCCGTCGCGATGCGCAGGCCCTCGATCGCCGGCAATGTCGCATAGTCGGTCGGTGCCAGCGGCGAGACGCTTGCGCTCATGGAAATCCCCATCCCCGTGCTTGATCGAAAAAAAGGGGCGCGCCGTTGCCGGCACGCCCGTCGGTGAGGGCCTCGGCCCGGTTACTGCGCGGGCGCGGTGGCCGGCGCGGCGTCGGCCGGTGCAGCTTCCGCCGGCGCTCCGCCCTCGACCGGCGTGGCGGCCGCCTTTTCCATGGCCTCGACGGCGGTCTTCATCGCCGGATCGACATAGACGACCTTCTGCTCCTCGCGGGCCTTCTGCACCAGCGCCATGTACTTCTCGCGCATGATGACCTGGCGGATCTGTTCCTTCACCGCGTCGAAGGCCGGCTGCTGCTGCGGCCGCTTTTCGGTCACCTGGATGATGTGCCAGCCGAACTGGGTCTCCACCGGCTGCTTGGTGTAGGTGCCGACCTCGAGCGCGTAGGCCGCGGTCTCGAACGGCGGCACCATCTGGCCGGGGCCGAAGAAGCCGAGATCGCCGCCTTCGGGACCGGAGGGGCCGGCGGACTGCTCGGCCGCGAGCTTCATGAAGTCGGCGCCGTCGTCGAGCTTCTTGATGATCGCCTCGGCCTCTTCCTTGGTCTTCACCAGGATGTGGCGGGCATGCAGTTCCTCGACCGGCTTGATCTTGGCGACTTCGGCGTCGTAGCGGGCCTGCAGCTCGGCATCGGTGATCCCGTCGACGCCCTGCTTCTGGAAGTAGGCATTGTGCAAAGCGCGGTCGCGCAGGAAGGCGATGCGGGCCTCGACCACCTTGTCCTTGGCGATCCCGGCCTTCTCGGCCTCGAGCGCCAGCGACTTGATGTCGATCAGCGCCGAGAGCACGGCGAGCTTGCGCTGCTCGGGCGGCAGCTTGCCGAACTGCTCGCCGAGATCGGCGGCGGCGAGGTCGAGATCGCCCGCCGTGATCGGCTGATCGCCGACCTTGGCGACGACATCGCTGTCGGCCGCGAGCGTCGGCGCGGCCAGCGCGATCAGCGAAAAGCCGGTGGCGGCGAGCAGGCGCTTGATGGTCTGTGTCATGATGATTCCTCGGATCACTTCGGGGCAGGACTTCGGCACCGGGGCCGGAGCCTTCCTGAAAACGTGGTCTTGAAAGTCTTTGCTTTACGGTCTTTTGAGGGCCAGACAGGCCCCGCTTGCGGCGTTGACATCGCTTTGCCCCCCTCTTATCTCTCTCGCGTCGTCAAAGTCCAGCCGCGCCCCCTTGCCGCGACACAGCAAAAGGGGACGGGCCTCATGCCAGCGCGATACGCAAGCCTCTGAACCTGCTTAGCATTTCTTTTTGGCAAGCCGGCATGGCGGCTGCGTCCCGTGTTGGGTCGGGGCGAGGGCCGGATCGCTTTGCGGCCGTCGCCGCGCGATCAAATCGCTGGCAACGTCTCGCTTCATCTTTGGAAAGGCCTGTTCATGGTCAGTCTCGGCGGCATCGCCCGCAAGTTGCTCGGTTCGTCGAATGATCGGGTTGTTCGACGCTTCGAGCCCTTCGTGCGCGAGATCAATGCGCTCGAGCCTTCGCTCGCCGCCCTGAGCGACGAAGCGCTGCGCGGGCGCACCGACGAGTTCCGCGCCCAGATCGCGGCCGGAACGCCCGTCGACGACCTGCTCGTTCCGGCTTTCGCCACCGTCCGCGAGGCAGCCAAGCGCGCGCTCGGCATGCGCCACTTTGACGTGCAGATGATCGGCGGCATGGTCCTGAACCGCAAGTCGATCGCCGAGATGCGCACCGGCGAGGGCAAGACCCTGGTCGCCACCCTGCCGGTCTATCTCAACGCGCTGGCCGGCAAGGGCGCGCATGTCGTCACCGTCAACGACTACCTCGCCACCCGCGACGCCGAGTGGATGGCGAAGGTCTATCGCTTCCTCGGCATGTCGGTCGGCATCATCACGCACGGCCTGTCGGACGATCAGCGCCGCGCCGCCTATGCCTGCGACATCACCTACGCCACCAACAACGAGCTCGGCTTCGACTACCTTCGCGACAACATGAAGTACGAGCGCGGCCAGATGGTCCAGCGCGGCCACCATTTCGCGATCGTCGACGAGGTCGATTCGATCCTGATCGACGAGGCGCGCACGCCGCTGATCATCTCCGGCCCCCTCGACGACCGCTCCGACCTCTACAAGACCATCGACGCCTTCATCCCGCAGCTGGGACCGGAGGACTACGAGCTCGACGAAAAGCAGCGCCAGGTCTCCTTCACCGAGGACGGCACCGAGAAGCTCGAGCGTTTGCTTGAGTCGGCCGGCCACCTCGTCGGCGCCTCGCTCTACGACATCGAGAACGTGTCGATCGTCCACCACGTCAACAACGCCCTGAAGGCGCACACGCTGTTCCAGCGCGACAAGGACTACATCGTCCGCAACGACGAGATCGTCATCATCGACGAGTTCACCGGCCGCATGATGCCGGGCCGGCGCTATTCGGAAGGCCTGCACCAGGCGCTCGAGGCCAAGGAGGGCGTCACCGTCCAGCCCGAGAACCAGACGCTCGCCTCGATCACCTTCCAGAACTATTTCCGCATGTACGAGCGGCTGGCCGGCATGACGGGCACCGCCTCGACCGAAGCGTCCGAGTTCGGCGACATCTACGGTCTCGACGTCCTGGAAATCCCGACCAACCTGCCGGTCAAGCGCATCGACGAGGACGACGAGGTCTACCGGACGGCGGACGAGAAGTTCAAGGCGATCGCCAACGAGATCAACGAGGCCGCCGGCCGCGGCCAGCCGGTCCTCGTCGGCACCACCTCGATCGAGAAGTCGGAAATGCTGGCCGAGCGGCTGGCCAAGGGCGGCCTCAAGAATTTCCAGGTGCTGAACGCCCGCTATCACGAGCAGGAAGCCTACATCGTCGCGCAGGCGGGCGTTCCCGGCGCGGTGACGATCGCCACCAACATGGCCGGCCGCGGCACCGACATCCAGCTCGGCGGCAATGCCGACATGCGCATCGAGCACGAGCTGAAGGACATGCCGGAAGGCCCCGAGCGGACCGCCGCCGAGGCGGCGATCCGCACCGACATCCAGCGCCTGAAGGAAAAGGCGCTGGCGGCCGGCGGCCTCTATGTCCTGGCCACCGAGCGGCATGAATCGCGCCGCATCGACAACCAGCTGCGCGGCCGCTCCGGCCGCCAGGGCGATCCCGGTCGGTCGAAATTCTTCCTGTCGCTGCAGGACGACCTCATGCGCATCTTTGGCTCCGACCGCATGGACACCATGCTGACCCGGCTCGGCCTGAAGGAGGACGAGGCCATCGTCCACCCCTGGATCAACAAGGCGCTGGAAAAGGCGCAGAAGAAGGTCGAGGCGCGCAATTTCGACATCCGCAAGAACCTCCTGAAATACGACGACGTGATGAACGACCAGCGCCGCGTCATCTTCGAGCAGCGGCTCGAGCTGATGGACGCCGAGGGCCTGTCCGAGACCATCACCGACATGCGTCACGCCACCATCGAAGCCGCCGTCGCCCGGCACATTCCCGAGCGCGCCTATGCCGAACAGTGGCAGACGGCCGAGCTCCGGGAAGAGTGCCTGGAGCTCCTCAACCTCGACCTGCCGATCAAGGAATGGGCCGACGAGGAGGGCATCGACGAGAACGACATCCGCGAGCGCATCACCAAGGCCGCCGACGCCGTCTTCGCCGAGAAGACCGAGCGTTTCGGCCTGGAGACGATGACCTACATCGAGCGCTCCGTCGTCCTGCAGACGATCGACCTTCTGTGGCGCGAGCACCTCGTCAATCTCGATCACCTGCGCTCGGTCGTCGGATTCCGCGGCTATGCGCAGCGCGACCCGCTGAACGAGTACAAGTCGGAAGGGTTCGAGCTGTTCGAGACCATGCTCGGCCATCTGCGCGAGCGCACCACCGCGCAGCTGATGCGCGTCGAGATCGTGCGGCCGGACGAGCAGCCGTCGCAGCAGGAGGACGACCTGCCCTTCATGACCGCGCACCATATCGATGCGACGACGGGCGAGGACGATGCCACCGGCGTGTCGGCCGACAACGAGGATCCCAGCCTCTGGGGCCCCGTCGGCCGCAACGAGCCCTGCCCTTGCGGCTCGGGCAAGCGGTTCAAGCACTGCCACGGCACCTTCGCCTGACAGGCTGCGCCAAGGCCGAATGAAAAAGAGACCGGAGCGCGAGCCCCGGTCTCTTTTTTTATGGGCCGGCCGTGTCCTTGGACCGCGGCTTGGTCTGGAAGGGCGACGGACCTCGCCGGTCCTCTGCCGCGGACGCATGGCCCGCGCGCCTCGTGCCAGGGACGGAAGTCGGCGCAGGCAGGTGCATGGCTGGCGTTTTGGGAAACACGACCGGCGCATCCGACCAAGAGCGGCTCATGCGGCGCAGACACGGCGTCCGGAGCGGCTGGAGGGACGGGAGACGCGACCCGCGATCGCTGCGCCTGTGCGGCGCCGCCGTCCCGTCGAACCCGCCCTCCGCGGCACCGCTCCGGTGCTGCGGCGGCTACGGGCGGCGACGCTGGATCGTCTGACCCGGATCGTCGTTTCCGGCTTTCCGTCCAGCCTACTTCGTGAAGCCGTCGAACACCGTTGCCCGCTTGGTCTTCAACGGCTTGCCAAAACGGTCGAAACCTTCGCGGCGATGCTGCTCGGCGGCGTAGGCGTCGGCGGTGATGGGCGTGCCGGTCTTGTAGGTGAAGGTCGACACCGGGGCGAGGTCGTGCGGCTGCATCTGGGCGAAGAGCTTGTCCTCCTCGGCCTGGTCGGCGACGCGCTTGGCGGCGACGGCCGGGGATTCCTCGACCACCGGGCAAGGGTCCGTCGCTGCCAGCTTCTGGCCTTCCTCGAGCTTGGGATCGAAGACGTAGCGCTTCTCGCAGACGCCGACATTCGGCACGCGCTTGGTCAGTTCGAAGCGGTCCGACCCTTCCTTCAGCATCTTCCAGAAGGCGTAGTGCTCGGACTGGCGATGCCGGGCGAGATTCTTCGGCGTCATGCGGAAGGGGAAGGCCTGGATCTGGAACGAGCGCTGGCCGCCGGCAAAGCTGTCGCGGGCGAGTGCATAGAGTTCCTCGACCTGCCAGTCGTCCATGGCGTAGCAGCCGGACGAATTGCACGAGCCGTGGATCATCAGGTTCTGGCCGGTGAAGCCTTGCGAGCGGTCATAGGCGTTGGGATAGCCAATGTTGACGGCGAGGTGGTGCTGCGAGCCGGGATTCAGCTGGCCGGACACGACGGTGTAGAAGCCCTCCGGCGCCTGCCGGTCGCCCTCGGCCTTCTTCGGCCCGAGCTTTCCCGACCAGGCGCAGATCGCATAGGTCTTGAGAAGCTCGTACTCGCCGCTGGTCTTCTGCTTCCAGACCTCGAGCGCCGATTCCTCCTTGAACAGGCGAACCAGGATGGGCGACTTCACGCCCATGTCCTTGGCCTTCATCACCTTGACGAGGGCGTCCGGCACGGGTGCCTGGGCGCCCTGGAGGTCGCCGAAGTCGGAACCGGGCTGACAGGCCGAAACGGCCATCAGGCTGACGGCGAGGACGGCGGCGGTGATCAGACGTCTGACGAGCATGCCCGTCCCCCTTTTCGGCAGACGGTCGCCCGACCGCGCTGCTTTTCAACCCTGGCGCCGTCCGCCATTCCGGCCGAAGTCGCCTGTCGGTCCCTCGCAAACCCTTGCCGGGACTCAGACAATTTGTCTCTTGTTTGACTCCGCCGGTCCTAACAATCCGTTAAGCTCGGCTCAGCCCCGTGGCAGAACCCGTGGCAGGCCCCCTGCCAAGCCACTTTGGCCCCTGCGCCCATGGCCGTCGTTGAAGCCATAAACCACGGTGGGATTGTGACGAAAACCGCGGCGTAACGCTAGGTCACAGCGTGACTGGAAAGTCACGGTCGCACCCAAAAGGCCCTGTCGGATGGGCGAAGCTAGAGATTGCGGCCGATCGCGAGGAACTTTTCGCGGCGCTCGCGGCGCAGAGTCTCGCCATCGCGCGGCGTCAGCTCGGCCAGGGCCGCGCGGATGCGGCCGGCCGTGGTGTCGATGGCTTCGCTGGCCGCGCGATGCGCACCGCCGATCGGCTCCGTCACGATTTCGTCGATGACGCCGAACCCCTTGAGATCCTGAGCGGTGATCTTCATCGCCTGGGCGACGTCCTGCGCCCGCGTCGCGTCGCGCCAGAGGATCGAGGCACCCGCCTCGGGCGAGATGACGCTGTAGATCGCGTGCTCGAGCATCAGCACGCGGTTGGCCGCGGCCAGCGCGATGGCGCCGCCGGAGCCGCCCTCGCCGATGACCACCGAAATCAGCGGCACCTTGAGGTTGAGGCAGGCTTCGGTCGAGCGGGCGATGGCCTCGGCCTGGCCGCGCTCTTCCGCGCCGATGCCGGGATAGGCGCCGGCGGTGTCGACGAGCGTCAGCACCGGGATGCCGAAGCGCTCGGCCATCTCCATGATGCGCACCGCCTTGCGGTAGCCCTCCGGCCGGGCCATGCCGAAATTATGCTTCAGCCGGGTCTGGGTGTCCGATCCCTTTTCCTGGCCGATCACCGCGATCGACTGCCCGTCGAACCGGCCGAAGCCGGAAATGATGGCGTGATCCTCGGCGAAGAAGCGGTCGCCGGCCAGCGGCGTGAAGTCGGTGATCATCCGCTCGACATAGTCGAGGCAGTGCGGCCGGTCGGCATGTCGGGCGACCTGGGTCTTCTGCCACGGCGTCAGCTTCTTGTAGAGGTCGAGCAGGGCGTCGCGCGAACGCTTCTCCAGCCGCTGGATCTCTTCGGTGACGTCGACGCCATCCTTGTTCTCGCCGATTCCCTTCAGCGCGATGATCTGGCTTTCGAGGTCGGCGACGGGCTTTTCGAAGTCGAGATAATTGTGCATGAGCGACCGAGGCCGTCCTTTCGACACAGGGAGATCCCCGCCGCCCGGTCGAGGGCCTGCAGGGCTTGTCGGCCGCCGGCGGAAGGGCGGGTCAGAGTGCGGCGCAAACTGACGATGTGCCCGCGTCTTGTCAAGAAAGCCCGACCGCCCGTCCGCCGCAATGTGACATAGCCCGCGCGCGCGCTCTGTCCAGCCGGCGAAACCATCCGGAAACAGCCCCTTGCGCCCCCTGCCCTCAGTCGCCGCTCGCCTCCGACAGTGGATGGTGATCGGTGACGAGGCGGATCAGCCTTTCCTCGAGCACATGGGTGTAGATCTGCGTCGTCGAAATGTCGGCATGGCCGAGGAGCTCCTGCACGGCCCGCAGATCGGCGCCGTTCTGCAGGAGATGGCTGGCGAAGGCGTGGCGCAGCACGTGCGGCGAGACCCGCGCGGCGGGAATGCCGGCGCGCGCCGCCAGCGCCTTGAGGTCGCGGGCGAAGGCCTGGCGGGTCAGGTGGCCGCTCTCCGACAGCGCTGGAAACAGCCAGGGCTGCTCGGCCGCGGACGGTTGTCCCGGCACCTTCAGGGCCGCAAGCGCCTGCCCGAATCCTTCCAGGGCATCGCGGGCCCGCTCGCCGATCGGCACCATGCGCTCCTTGTCGCCCTTGCCGCGGACGATCACCAGCCGGTTCGCCGGCCGCAGCACAGAGCGCGGCAGGCTGACGAGCTCGGAGACGCGCAGGCCGGTGGCGTAGAGAAGCTCGACCAGGGCATGCAGACGCCGCGCCCGGGCGAGCGCCGGACCGGACAGGGCGGGGTCGTCGGCCGAGGCGGCGGCCGCGTCGATCAGGCGATCGACCTCGTCCTCGCTCATGATCTTGGGCAGCGGCCGCGCCTTGCGCGCCGTCTCGATCGGCCCGGTCGGGTCGTCGCCGCGCAGGCCCTCGGCGTAGAGGAACCGGTAGAACTGGCGCAGCGAGGACATCCGCCGCGACTGGCTGGAGGCGGCAAAGCCGCGCGCGGAGAGATCGGAGACGAAGGCGCGGATATCGTCGCTCGACGCCGCCGAAAGGCTGGTGCCGCGGGCGCCGAGAAAGTCGCTGCTGTCATCGAGGTCGCGGCGATAGGCCGACAGCGTGTTCTCCGCCGCGCCGCGCTCCACCGCCATCATCTCGATGAAGGTCTCGATGTCGACCGCGTCGCGGTTCGCCGGGCGCCGCGCATCGCGCGCGCCGTCGTCGTCGTCTCCGACCGTCATGGGCGCAGCGGCGCGATGGGCTCGCCGGGCGCCGGCGGCGGCTGCAACTGGTCGAGAGGCAGCGTGATTTCGACGGGATGCTGCGCCGGTTCGACGAAGAACACGAGCGCGGCCATGGCGGCGAGAACGACACCGCAGAGAAAGACGAGCGTCGTCAGGAGACGGACGAGCGTGGGCATGACGGTGGGGCCATTCTGACCGGAGGACATGGCATTCGGGACCGCTTTGCCAGCGGCGTTACGCCTCTCTTCCTTTAAAGATTACAGCCGGGGGTGCAAGCGCGAAGCCGCTACCACCGCCGCCGCAGGCTCTCGCCACGCCTTGACGCCAGCCCCAAATTCCTGTCTCCCAGACGGGATTTCATGGGGAAGACGACGGTAGACAATGAGGAGCGCATCCCGCCCGGACGACCATCCCGACATCGCCGCGCGGCTCGGCGGCCGCTGCGTCACGCTGATCGGCCTGATGGGCGCCGGCAAGTCGACGGTCGGCAAGAAATTGTCGCAGATGCTCGGCCTTCCCTTCCACGACACCGACACCGAAATCGAGAGCGCTGCCCAGATGAGCGTCGCCGAACTCTTCGCCTCCTATGGCGAGCCGGAATTCAGGGCGCTCGAGGCGCGGGTGGTGGCGCGGCTGTCGAGCCAGGGGCCGCAGGTGCTGGCCACCGGCGGCGGCGCCTACATGGCGGCGGAGACACGGCAGCTTCTGCGCCAGCGCGCGGTAACCGTCTGGCTGAAGGCCGATGTCGACGTTCTGATGGAGCGCGTCCAGCGCCGCGCCACGAGGCCCCTCCTGGCGACCGCCGATCCGCGCGGCACCATGCTCGGCCTCATCGAAAAGCGCTATCCCGTCTACGCCGAGGCCGACATCACCATCGTCTCGCGCAATGTCCGGCGCGAGGTGATCGCCGAAGAGATCGTCGAGGCCCTCGACCGCTATCTTGCCGAGAACCCGGCATGACCGCCCTTCTCGAGCCCACGACCGCCCGCCAGACGGTCCGTGTCGATCTGGGCGAACGCAGCTACGACATCCTCATCGGGCCCGGCCTCGTCGCCGCGGCCGGCGCGGAGATCGCCCGCCGCCTGCCCGGCATCCGCGCCATGGTCGTCACCGACGCGACCGTCGCCGATCTTCACCTCGCGGCGTTGATGACCTCCCTCGCCAGCGCCGGCATCGATGCGACGCCCCTCGTCCTTCCCGCTGGCGAGAAGACGAAATCCTTCGAGCGCCTGGAAGAGACCGTCGAGGCCGTGATCGCGGCGCGGCTGGAGCGCGGCGACGCCGTGATCGCGCTCGGCGGCGGCGTCATCGGCGACCTCTCGGGCTTCGTCGCCGGGATCGTGCGGCGCGGCATGCGCTTCGTCCAGATCCCGACCTCGCTGCTCGCCCAGGTCGATTCGTCGGTCGGCGGCAAGACCGGCATCAATTCGCCGCAGGGCAAGAACCTCGTCGGCGTCTTCCATCAGCCTGCCTTGGTGCTGGCCGATACCGGCGTCCTCGACACGCTGAGCCGGCGGGAATTCGCCGCGGGCTATGCCGAGGTCGTGAAATACGGGCTGATCGACCGGCCGGATTTCTTCGCCTGGCTGGAACGGCACCGCGAAGCGATCTTCGCCGGCGGGCCGGAACGGGCCGAGGCGATCGCCGAAAGCTGCCGGGCCAAGGCTGCGGTGGTGGCCGCCGACGAGCGAGAGGACGGCGCGCGGGCCCTTCTCAATCTCGGACACACTTTCGGGCACGCGCTGGAAGCGGCCTGCCACTACGATTCCGACCGCCTCGTCCATGGCGAGGGCGTCGCCATCGGCATGGCGCTGGCGCACCGTTTTTCCGTGCGCCTCGGCCTCTGCAACGGTCAGGATGCGGTCCGGGCCGAGCGCCATCTGGAGGCAGCCGGCCTGCCGACGCGCATCGACCAGATCCCCGGCGGCGGCTTTCCGGTCGCGGAGCTGATGCGCGGCATCGGCCAGGACAAGAAGGTCAGCCGCGGCCGCCTGACCTTCATTCTCACCCGCGGCATCGGCGCGGCCTTCGTCGCCCGGGATGTCGACCCGGCGGCGGTGGAAGCCTTTCTCGCCGACGAACTGGCGCACGCCGCCGCCTGACACCGTCAGCGGTCAGCCGAAATAGTGCTTGCGCCAGCGCTGGGGAATGAGCCCGGAGATCACCGCGAGCGCGGCAGCGAATGCCGCCGCGACGAAGATCGCGGAGGGCCCGAGCAGGCCGACCGCCAGCGCCCCGAGGACGGCGCCGACCAGCATGCCCGTCCACGGCACGATCTCGATCCAGAAGCGGCCGGAGGGCGCGCCGACGAGCCAGCGGCCGAGGCCGCGGCCGAAACGCGACAAGGCGCCCGTGACATAGGTGACGCCGAGCGCATGGCCGTCGACCCGCTCGACGGCGACATTCACCAGTCCCATGGCGAACACCACGGCCAGCGTCGCCACCAGCGCCTGGTCGAGCGCGTGGAGGAGACCTGCAAGATCCAGCACCGCGGCCACGAGGCCGACGATCAGCGCGTGGCGGCGATGGGTCAGGTGCACGAAGACGACGCCGGCGCTGTTGCCGAGAACGAAGACGATCACCAGGAAAGCGAGGTGGGCGGCCTGGGCGCCAAAGCCCTCGCCGACGGCAACCGCCAGCCGCGTCGTATTGCCGCTCATGAAGGAGACGAAGTCGCCGGCGACGAGAAAGCCGATCGCGTCCGTCATGCCGGCGAGGCACGACAGGCCCGCGGCAAAGCCGAGACCGGTCGCCATCTGCCGGCGGCGCAGGACCCTGCGGCGGTGCGCCCGCGGCGCCTCGGCCTTCGCTGGCGGCGAAAGGGCGCTCACCGTCGCAGCGGCTCTCCGGGCGCCTTCGCCTCGATCGCCAGCGCATGCACGCCCGACTCCAGTTCCTGCGCCAGGACGAGGTTCACGGCGCGGTGACGCTCGACGCGGGAGAGGCCGGCAAAGGTCGCCGAGACGATGGTGACGCGGAAATGCGTACCCGCCGAACCGTCGAAGCCGGCATGGTGCTCGCTGGCGCCGTGGTGATGGCCGGCATGTAGGTGGCTTTCGTCGACGACGGTAATGGTTTCCGGGCTAAACACTTCCCGCAGCCTGGCTTCGATCGTGTCGCGAGAATACAGGGTCATTCCGGGTTCCGATGGCATGAGAGGACAAGTGCGGCTATGGAGGACGGTGCGACACCGTCCTGGCGGTGCTTCGCCTTCGCGGTGGAGGGGTTTTTCCGTTCTGTCAATTCTTGTTCGCCCCGTACTAGGTCACCATAATCCAACGCGATGAAACTCGATTCAAAATATTTCGACGGAATACGTGTCAAACCCGCGCGCCAGGCAGCGGCAGAGAAGGCGCGCGCGCCTGACTGCGCCTGGGAGGGCTGCACACAGCCGGGCAGTCACAAGGCCCCCCGCGGCCGGGATCATGAAGGTCAGTATCTGAACTTCTGCGTCGATCACGTCCGCCAGTACAACAAGTCGTACAACTACTTCTCCGGGTTGAACGACACCGACATCCAGACCTATCTGAAGGACTCGCTGACGGGAAACCGTCCGACCTGGACGATGGGCGCGGCCGCCGGCGACGCTTCCGCTACCCAGGCGCCCCCGCGGGCGGCGCGGCGCTGGAGCGGCAAGGCGAAGGACCCGTTCAACCTCTTCGGCGACGACGCCGTGCGGGCACGGCAGGCGTCCAAGACCAAGAAGGTCCGTTCGCTCGAGTCGAAAGCCTTCGTCACGCTCGATCTCACCGAAGAATCGTCTGGTGAGACGATCCGAACGCGCTATAAAAGCCTGGTGAAGCAATACCACCCCGATGCCAATGGCGGCGATCGTGGGCACGAAGACCGGCTGCGCGAGGTCATCCAGGCCTACAAACTGTTGAAACAGTCCGGTTTTTGTTAATCGCTGAACGACCGGGCCGGTGCCCGCCTCGACGTCTCCAGTCACTTCGGCGGGGACGCGGCGGCGCGGCGGACGGTCGGTGGCATTTCGGTGCCGGTTTCGGTCCGGGACGGCAGATGCCGCGCTCCCGGCTCGCGTGAGTTGACGGCACCGCGTCCAGGGGGCGCGGGCCCTTGGAGGTAGCATGAACAAAGCGGTTCAGGACGTCGCCCGGCTTCCGAACACCACGGTCTCCGTCAAGGACACCTTCGGTTTCGACAGCAGCCTGATCGTTCCAGCCTATCGGGAACCGGACCTGCACGTGCCCGAGGTCGATCCGGACTATCTCTTCGACAAGCCGACGACGCTCGCCATCCTCGCCGGCTTTGCCAAGAACCGCCGCGTCATGGTCTCGGGCTTCCACGGCACCGGCAAGTCGACGCATATCGAGCAGGTCGCCGCCCGCCTCAACTGGCCTTGCGTGCGCGTCAATCTCGACAGCCATGTCAGCCGCATCGACCTCGTCGGCAAGGACGCGATCACCGTTCAGGACGGCATGCAGGTGACGGAGTTTCGCGAGGGCATCCTGCCCTGGGCCTACCAGAACAACGTCGCGCTGGTCTTCGACGAGTACGATGCCGGCCGGCCGGACGTGATGTTCGTCATCCAGCGCGTGCTCGAGGCCTCCGGCCGCCTGACGCTCCTCGACCAGAGCCGCGTCATCACGCCGCATCCGGCCTTCCGCCTCTTCGCCACCGCCAATACGGTCGGCCTCGGCGACACCACCGGCCTCTATCACGGCACGCAGCAGATCAACCAGGCGCAGATGGACCGCTGGTCGATCGTGACGATCCTGAACTACCTGCCGCACGACAACGAGGTCGGCATCGTGCTGGCCAAGGCGAAGCACTTCCAGACGAAGGAAGGCAAGCCGATCGTCTCGAAAATGGTCCGGGTCGCCGACATGACGCGCTCGGCCTTCGTCAACGGCGACCTGTCGACCGTGATGAGCCCGCGCACGGTGATCACCTGGGCCGAGAACGCCGAGATCTTCGGCAATGTCGGCTTCGCCTTCCGGCTCACCTTCCTCAACAAGTGCGACGATCTGGAGCGTGCCCTGGTGGCGGAGTTCTATCAGCGGGCGTTTGGCGAGGAACTGCCGGAATCCAGCGCCAACGTGGTTCTGGACTGATGCGGCTGGATCGGCGCACCCTGCTCGGAGCGGTCTTGCTGACGATGGTCGGCGCACCTGTCCAGGCAGAGCTGCCGTCGGTCCTGCGCGTCAGCGGCGACGTCACGGCGGAGAGCTACAAGGGTCTCGAGACCTTCCTTCTCAATTCGATGGACACGGTCGTCGGCCTCAAGATCAGCTTTCCGCAGTCGGAGTCGGTCGAAACCGGCGACCTGAACGCCTCGGCCGACGACGGCAAGTTCGTGGCCTATCTCTCCGGCCCGGACTCGGAGACGGAGATCGTCGCCAATGAAGGGTTCTCCTTCCAGCACGGGAGCCACATCTTCGACGGCTTCTTTGTCGTCAAATCGGGCGGCATGAACCAGGGCATCATCTCGCTGTTCCTTGAGCCGGCGGATGAGGCCTCGGTGCTTTTGTCCGGTGCTCCGGTAAAGGACATCTCGATCGACCGACTGGATCCCACCATCCGCAAGCAGGACTGAAGCCTTGGCCCGCATCGGCGACAATTCCAAACCCGGCAGCACCAAGGGCGGCGGCGATCGCGAGCCGTTCCGGCGGGCGGTGGCCGGCTGCATGCGGGCGATCGCCGGCGACTCCGAGCTCGAAGTCGTCTATGCCAGCGAGAAGCCCGGGCTGAACGGGCCGCGTGCCCGCCTGCCGGAATTGCCCAAGCGCGTCACCGCCAACGACATCGCCGTCACCCGCGGCCTGTCCGACGCCATGGCGCTGCGCCGGGCCCGCCACGACATCAAGATCCACGCCACGCTCTCGCCCGAGGGCAAGGCCGCCCGCGCCGTATTCGACGCCGTCGAGCAGGCGCGCGTCGAGGCGATCGGCGCCAATGCCATGTCCGGCGTCGGCGACAATCTCGCGGCCATGCTGGAAGACAAGTATTTCCGCTCCAACCTCGCCGACGTCACCGACCGCGCCGAAGCCCCCTTGGAAGACGCGATCGCGCTGATGGTGCGCGAGCGCCTGACCGGACGCGCCGTGCCGCAAAGCGGCCAGGCCGTCGTCGACGTCTGGCGCGACTGGATCGAGGCCAAGGCCGGCGACCGGATGGAGCGTCTCGCCGCCAGCGTCGAGAACCAGAACGCCTTTGCCCGCAACATGCGCGACCTCCTCGCCGCCATGGAAATGGCCGAGGAACTCGGTCAGGAGAACGAGCCGGAAGACGGCGAGGACGAGGAAAAGGGCGACAGCCAGAGCCGCGACAACGAGGACGGCGGCGCCGAGAAGGATGCCGGCGAGGACGAGGCCAAGGCGGAAGACAGCCAGTCCGAGGCCGAGAGCGAGGATGCGGCCGAGGCCGAGGATTCCGAGGTCACCGCCGACGACCCGGTCGACGACGACAGCCAGGACACCGAAACCCCCGGCGAGTCGCGCCGCCCGAACCAGGCGCTGTCCAACCTTCTCGGCGATCCCGAGTACAAGGTCTACTCCACCGCCTTCGACGAGATGGTCGGGGCCGAGGAGCTGTGCGACGAAGCCGAGCTCGACCGGCTCCGGGCCTTCCTCGACAAGCAGCTGACGACGCTGCACAGCGTCGTCGGGCGCCTCGCCAACCGGCTGCAGCGCCGACTGATGGCGCAGCAAAACCGCTCCTGGGATTTCGACCTTGAAGAGGGCTATCTCGACAGTGCGCGGCTCACCCGCCTCGTCACCGACCCGATGCAGCCGCTCTCCTTCAAGCAGGAGCGCGACACCGCCTTCCGCGACACCATCGTGACGCTGCTCATCGACAATTCCGGCTCCATGCGCGGCCGCCCGATCACCGTCGCGGCGACCTGCGCCGACATCCTCGCGCGCACGCTCGAGCGCTGCGGCGTCAAGGTCGAGGTGCTCGGCTTCACCACGCGCGCCTGGAAGGGCGGCCAGTCGCGGGAAGCCTGGTTGAAGGCCGGCAAGCCGCAGAAGCCCGGCCGCCTCAACGATCTCCGGCACATCGTCTACAAATCCGCCGACGCGCCCTGGCGGCGGGCCCGGCGCAATCTCGGCCTGATGATGCGCGAGGGGCTCCTGAAGGAGAACATCGACGGCGAGGCGCTGATCTGGGCGCACAACCGCCTGCTCGCGCGCCCCGAGCAGCGGCGCATCCTGATGATGATCTCGGACGGCGCGCCGGTCGACGATTCGACGCTGTCGGTCAATCCCGGCAACTATCTGGAGCGCCATCTGCGCTCCGTGATCGAGGAGATCGAGATGCGCTCGCCGGTCGAGCTTCTGGCCATCGGCATCGGCCACGACGTGACGCGCTACTACCGCAAGGCGGTGACCATCGTCGACGCCGAGGAACTGGCCGGCGCGATGACCGAGCAGCTCGCCGACCTCTTCGCCGACGAGAGCCAGGGCCGACGCCCGCCCCGCCGCGCCAGCGCCCGCCGGTGATGGTGGAGACGGGCATGAAACGGCGCCGTCAGGCGCCGCTGGCGGCTGCGCTGTGCGCCGGCCTCGCCTGGCTGCAGCCCGCATCCGCAATCGCAGAGCAGCGCGAGATCACCGTCGCCGCCTCCCCGATTGCGAGCTTCGCAGCGGACGCCGCGGTGAAGCGCTTCGGCGCGCTCGGCTATGTCGGCGGCTTCAGCTACTCCTCCCGGGACGGACGGCTCGCCGGCGTCTCGGCCATCCGGCTGCTGCACGGCCGCTCCCGCTTTCTGGCCGTTACCGATACCGGCTACTGGTTTTCCGGCGCGATTCGTCGCGATGCCGAGGGACGCCCGACCGGCTTCGACGAGACCGCGATGGCACCGATCCTCGGGCCCGACGGCGAACCGCGGACCCGGCGCAAGGGCCTTGCCGACGCCGAAGGCCTTGCTATCGACGGCGACCGGGCCCTCGTCTCCTTCGAGCGCGATCACCGCATCGAGGCCTTCGCGAACCCCGACAATCCGTTCGACAGCCGGCCCTCCGGCGTCGCCCAGCCGATCCCCTTGCGGGAACTGCGCGGCAATGCCGGGATCGAGGCCATCGCCGTGGATGCCGGCGGGGCGGGACGCGAAAAGCGCACAGTGATCGTCACCGAGCAGTCGATCGACCGGGACGGCAATCTCTTCGCCGCCATCCTCGGGCCGGCAGGCGGCCTCTTCAAGGTCGTGCGCGAGGAGCCCTGGAGCGTCACCGACAGCGCCTTCCTGCCGGACGGCGACCTGCTCCTTCTCGAGCGCCGCTACCAGGGTTTCGGCCGAATCGGCATGCGGCTGCGCCGCCTCGGCGGAGGTGAGATTCGGCCGGGGGCGCTGGTCGATGGTCCGGTGCTGATGGAAGCCGATTTCGGGCAGCAGATCGACAACATGGAAGGGCTGGACGTCTCGGTCGGCGACGACGGCCACACCTATATCGCCGTTGTCTCCGACGACAACGGCTCCATGTTTCAGCGCAATCTGTATCTGGAATTCGTGCTCGACGGCCCGGGGCCATCCTGACGGCTGTGGCGTCCGAGTAGACGTCGGTGCTGGGCTGCGTTGCCTCTCAGGGCACTCCCCTCTCAGGTCGTCCCACGCTCTTCCCTGTCTGGTCGTCATCTTCGCGCGAAGCGCGGGGATCCATGCCTCAGCGACCGTGCGCCCGTCCGGCGCCGGAGGACCGCGTCGCCGTCATGGCATGGATCCCCGGGGCCAAGGCCCGGAGGATGACGAATGCAGAAGGTTAGGAGCGCAGCCGCCGCACGCCGACACCAGCCCCCTCAGACCGCGGCGTCGGCCGGCCGGTACGGCATGAAGCGCTGCATCAGTATGCGGTAGGGGACGAGCGCGAAGACGGCGATAAGCAGCTTCACCATAAAATCGCCGATAGCCCAGGAAACCCAGCGCGGCGCCTCGCCGGCCATCACGCCGAGGAGCGGCGCGTTCGCCAGCGCAAACTCGTCGCCGGGGCCCAGCAGCAGGAAGAAAGGCGCGAAGGCGAGGGTGAAGAAGGTCAGCGTGTCCACGACGGAACCGGCAAGCGAGGCGAAGGCCGGGGCGCGCCACCAGCTGGAGCGGCGCAGGCGATTGAACACCGCGATGTCGAGCAGCTGCGCCATCAGGAAGGCCGCGCCCGAAGCGCAGGCGATGCGAAAAAGCCGCTCGCCGGCGGTGGAATAGCCGAGCAGGCCGAGGTCGAAGAGAATCGGCGGGACGACGATCGATGCGAGAATCGCGACGGCGAAGCCGGCATAGACCACGTTCCGCGCCACCGCCGGCCCATAGCGCCGGTTGGTCAGGTCGGTGACGAGAAAGGCGAAGGGATAGGTGAAGGCGCCCCAGGTCAGGATGTCGCCAAGGGAGAGCGTGCCGATCTGCCCCGACAGGGGAAACTGGACGAACACGTTCGAGGCGACGACGATGAGCGTCATCGCCGCGACCGGAAGGGCGGGGAATCGAGCAGTCATTTTTTTTAACCTGGGTGATGGAACCAGAGATCCGGGTGCCGGCGGCACCCGAAAGACGATCGCCCTATGGGGCTATCGTCAAATGGATCAGGGAACGCCCCTTCGGGCGAACCCCGGATGGATCAGGCGGCGGCCGAAGCGTCGCCGGCGAGCTTCTTGGCGATCTGGCGCTTCAGAAGCCGGGCGCGCTGCGACAGGTCGCTCTCGTCGGCCTTGACGAGGAACGCGTCGAGGCCGCCGCGGTGCTCGACCGAACGCAGGCCCGAGGCGCTGACGCGCAGGCGGAAACGCTGGCCGAGTGCGTCCGAGATCAGCGTCACGGCGCTGAGGTTCGGCAGGAAGCGGCGACGCGTCTTGTTGTTCGCGTGGCTCACATTGTTGCCGTATTGGACGGCCTTGCCGGTCAGTTCGCAAGCGCGCGACATGGAGGTACACCTTTCAAGCTCGTAACGTCCGCCGCGGATCGCCACCGGCGTCGGCCAGGCACGATCAATCATCCGCGGGGCATGATCGGAATTGTTGGCTCGTATAGGCCGCCCTCCCGCCGTCGTCAAGCCAAACGGTCGCCGCGGCGCGCCGTAGAGCGGCACCGGCAGAGTTTCGCCGGAATTCATGGCAAGATGCGGAGTGACGCTGGCGGATGCTGCGCCCATATAGGGTGTGGACCGAGCCGCCCTGACCGGAACATTCCAGGATTGAGGAAGAGCATGACGCACAAGGCCCGTACCCTTCCCTTCATCGCCCTCTTCTGCCTGCTCGCCGCCGGTCCGGCCACACCGGCTGCCGCCGAACCGCTGTCGACCCGCTACGACGTCTCGCTGATCGGCCTGCCGGTCGGGCGCGCCTCCTTCGACACGACCATCACCGGCAATGCCTACAGCGTCGAGGGAACGCTGGCTTCCAGCGGCCTTGCCGACATCGTTACCACGATCAAGGGCAAGAGCAGCGTCGCCGGCCGGATCCAGGGCACGAAACTTTTCGCCCACAGCTACGGGCTCGATTATTCCAGCGACAAGAAGACCTATCGAAGCGCCGTCACCTTCCGGTCGGGAAAAGTCTCGTCGGCCGACGTCGCGCCGAAGGTGACGAAGCCGAAGAAGGATTACGTGCCCGTCGCCCAGAGCCAGCTGTCGGCCGTCGTCGATCCGCTGAGCGGGCTGATGCTGAAAGGCAAGGCGACGCCCGAATCGCTGTGCCAGCGCCGCCTGCCCTTCTTCGATGGCTGGTCGCGTCTCGACCTCGTTCTGTCGCCCGGCGGGACGCGGCCCTTTTCGACGGACGGCTACAAGGGCGATGTCGTCGTCTGCAACGTCCGCATCGAGCCGGTGAGCGGCTACCGCGCGGCCTCGCGCGGCATGAAGTTCATCCAGCGCCAGACGATCGAGCTCTGGTTCGCGCCGATCAAGGAGACCGGCATCTTCGCGCCGGTCTACGCCCGGATCCCGACCGAGATCGGCCCGCTCACTTTGCGCGCCTCGGTCTTCGCCAAGAACTGAATCGGCGCGAGGCGGGTCGCGAACGCCGGGGCCTCGCCAACTGGTCGGGCGTCGCACAGCCGGCGCGCCGCCGCTGGCCAGCGGTCAGTCGTCGACGTCCGGGATCTTCAGGCGAAAGCCGCAGGCCTTGCAGTGGACCGCGTCCGGCTCGTGCCGCTGCAGGGCGCATTGCGGACAGCTGAAGTCGACCTTGTACGGCCGGAAGATCAGCTGGGCGAGCCGGACGAACAGCGAGATGCCGATCAGCATGGTGACGATCGAGGTCAGCTTGCCCCAGGGACCCGGCAGGGTGATGTCGCCGAATCCGGTCGTCGTCACCGTCGCGACGGTGAAATAGAGCGCGTCGATATAGCCCGAAAAGCCCGAGCCGGCGCGAAAGAAGCTGGTGTAGATGAAACCGGTCGCCACGAACAGGAAGGTGATCAGGTTGACGATCGCCCGGCCCGTGTCCTCCCATCGCTGGAGCCCGTGTCGCCGCAGCGGGATCCAGATGATGCCATTGCGCGAGATCGACCACAGCCGGAGAATCCTCAGGAAACCGAAGTTCGCCAGCCAGTAGGGGAAGAGCAGCGTCGCCAGGATGACCAGATCGACCAGAACGGTCGGCCGACGCAGCCAGCGCAGCGTATCGGCACTGGCGAGCCCTCGCGCCGCGATGTCGGCGGCCAAGAGGACGGCGATCGCGTAGTCGATCCACAGGAAGGCGCCGGTGTCGCGCAGCACCGGGGTGGCGATGAAGAAGGCGATGGTGAGGAGGTCGATGATCACCACGGTCAGCTGGAAGCGCTGCGCCCGCTTCGTCCGGCCGTGATAGAGCTCGCGCAGCCAGAGCCGGAGGCCAGCGATGGACTGCGACGGCGCCGGCTCGGACGCCCGATGGGTGGGATCGCTGGATGGGGGCATCGCTTGCCTTACTGGGCCTGCATCGCCTTCGGCGGCGACCGCCCCGTCGGCATTCCGGGCGGATCGACCGCCTTGTGGTAGCCCGTGGTGCAAGGCACCACAAGCCGGCGCTGCCGCCCGACGGCGCGCCGGGACGGATGGCTTGTCCGGCGGGGCACCGCCGCCGCTGCCCCTGGGTCCCAGCTTCCTGGCGCGCGAAGGCACCGGGCCGGACGGTGCTGCCGTCAATAGCCTCGTGCCCGCCGCGACGGACCGCGCCGCAGCCCTCCGCGCGGCGCCGCTTCGCTCAGCCCTGCGCCGACCGCGGCGTCGGGCGCCAATCCTTGGGCGCCATTTCAAAACTGTCGAAGCTGAAGCCCGGCGCGACCGTGCAGCCGACGAGGGTGAACTCGCCGAGCGTCGTCGCGGTCTGCCACCAGCCGGCCGGCACGACGAACTGCGGTTGCTCGTTCAGCTCGACATTCGGCCCCAGCCGGTGCGCCGAGGCATCATGGCCGTTCGAAGAGACGGTGATCACCAGCGGCGCCCCGGCATACCAGTGCCAGGCCTCGGCCGCGTCGGTGACGCGGTGCCACTCCGAGGTCTCGCCGGCCTCCAGCATGTAGTAGATCGCCGTCGAGCGCGGCCGGCCGGTCGAATCGACCTCGGTGTCGCGAAAGGTTTCGCGGTACCAGCCGCCTTCGGGATGCGGCTTCAGCTCGAACTGGCGGACGATGGAAAGCGCCTTGGAGCTCATCAGTATCCGTTCCTCTTCTCGCGCAATGCGGCGAATACCGCGACAGGGTCGGCGCCGTCCATCTTCATCTCGGCCTGCAGGTCGGCATTGTCGGCGCGCAGGAAGGGATTGGTGTGCTTTTCCTCGCCGAGCGAGACCGGCAGGGTCGGCTGGCCGGCGATCCGCAGCCGCTCGATAACCTCGACGCGGTTGCGCAGGGCCGGGTTGCCGGGATCGACGTCGACGGAAAAGCGGGCATTGGTCGTCGTGTATTCGTGGCCGCAATAGAGCATGGTCTCGTCCGGCAGCGCCCGCAGGCGCTTCAACGATTCCCAGAGCATCGCCGCATCGCCCTCGAACAGGCGGCCGCAGCCGAGCGAGAACAGCGCGTCGGCGGCAAACAGCGCCTTGGCGTCCGGCAGGTAGTAGGACACCTCGCCGATCGTGTGGCCGGGGGTATCGATCACCTCCACCGCGATGCCGCCGACGGTCAGCCGATCACCGCCGGTGACGGTCCGGTCGATGCCGGGAATTTTGGCCCGCTCCTTCTCCGGCCCGAGGATCTCGGCCCCGTAGCGGGCCTTCAGCGCCTCGTTGGCGGCGACGTGGTCGGTGTGATGGTGGGTGGTCAGGATATGCGTCAGCTGCCAGCCCGCCGCCTCCAGCGCCGCGACGATCGGCCCCTCCTCCGGCGCGTCGATCGACAGCGTGCCGCCCGAAGCGGGATCGTGGACGAGCACGCCGAAATTGTCGCTGCGGCACATGAACTGCCGGATTTCGATGTCTGCCAAGAAGCTTCTCCTTTGCGGCTGCGTCAGTGCCAAGCTAGAGCGCCGCGGGGCGTCGGGGAGATGGTCCGCAGCGGATCGTTGCACGGCGGGCGCCCTTCCGGGGCTACACGGGCTGGTGCGATCAGGCTATAGCATGGGCCCGATGACCGCCCGGAGCCTCGTCCCCTGAGCATGAACGCCGACATCGTCGATCTCCGGGACTTCTACGCCTCCGGCCTCGGCATCGCCGCGGAGCGTGCCGTGGCCGCGTCGCTGATGCAGATGTGGCGGGCCATTCCCGAAGAGAGGCTGCTCGGCCTCGGCTACACCCTGCCCTATCTCGACCGCTTCGCCGGGGATTGCGAGCGGGCGCTCGCCTTCATGCCGGCAAGCCAGGGCGCGGTGAACTGGCCGGTGGGCGGCGCCTCGCGCACCGCGCTTGTCGGCGGCGAGGAACTGCCGCTCGGCGACGCCTCGATCGACCGCATCCTCCTCGTCCATGCGCTCGAGTTCGCCGAAAGCCCGCTCGAGATGCTCGGCGAATGCTGGCGGGTGCTGGCACCGGGCGGGCGGATCGTCATCGTCGTGCCGAACCGCCGCGGCGTCTGGACGCGCTTCGAGCACACCCCCTTCGGCTCCGGCCGCCCCTGGTCGCGCGGCCAGCTGATGCAGTTGTTGCGCGCGGCCATGTTCACGCCCTGCGCCTGGTCCGACGCGCTGCTCTTCCCGCCCTTCCAGCGCCGCTCCCTGCTCGCTCTGGCCCCGGCGATGGAGCGTTTCGGCCGGCAGTTCTGGCCGATCTTCTCCGGCGTCATCGTCATCGAGGCGACGAAGGAGGTCTATCGCGGCATTCCCGTCGCCAGCGCCCGCCGCGAACGCCGCCGCATCGTCCGGCCGGTGCTCGTGCCGCAGGGCGCCGGGGCGACGCGGCGGGAGGGGTGAGAACCGTCGCGGCGGGGTCCGGATGGGGCTGAACTCTTCTCGCGCTGCACTATCTCTGTCGGGCAACTCCAACATCTTCCGGAAGGCACCCCGCCATGGAAAAGCGCACACTCGGCCGCGATCTCGTCGTCTCCTCCGTCGGCCTCGGCTGCATGGGCATGTCGGAATTCTACGGCGAGGGGGACGATGCGCAATCGATCAAGGTCATCCACCGCGCCCTCGACCTCGGCGTCACCTTTTTCGACACTGCCGACATGTACGGCGTCGGCAAGAACGAGGAGCTCGTCGGCAAGGCGCTGAAGGGCCGGCGCGAGGGCGTCGTGCTCGCCACCAAGTTCGGCAATGTCCGCGGCCCCAAGGGCGAGCGGCTCGGCATCAATGGCCGCCCGGACTATGTGAAGAGCGCCTGCGAGGCGAGCCTGAAGCGCCTCGGCGTCGAGGTCATCGACCTCTATTACCAGCACCGCGTCGACCCGAACACGCCGATCGAGGAGACCGTCGGCGCGATGGGCCGGTTGGTCGAAGAGGGCAAGGTGCTGCATCTCGGCCTGTCCGAGGCGGCGCCCGAGACGATCCGCCGCGCCCACAAGGAGCACCGGATCGCCGCGCTGCAGACGGAATACTCTCTCTGGAGCCGCGACCCGGAGGAGGAGATCCTGCCGACGGTGCGCGAGCTCGGCATCGGCTTTGTGCCCTATTCGCCGCTCGGCCGCGGCTTTCTCACCGGCGCCTTCAAGACCGAGGCGGATCTGCCGGAAGGCGATTTCCGCAAGGGGTCGCCGCGTTTCTCCGGCGAAAATTTCCAGAAGAACCTGAAGCTGGTTCAGCTCGTCGAGGCGATCGCGGACCGCAATGGTGTGAAGGCCTCGCAGGTGGCGCTCGCCTGGGTGCTGGCGCAGGGCGAGGACATCGTCCCCATCCCCGGCACCAAGCGGACGAAATATCTGGAGGAGAATATCGCGGCCGCCGCCGTGACGCTCTCCGCCGACGACCTCGAGGAACTGGCCGACGCGTTCGCCCCCGGCGCCACCGCCGGCACGCGCTATCCCGAGGCGGGGATGAAGGCGGTCAATCTCTGACGCATGCGTTGAGTTGTGCGGCCTCCACCGTAACGGCGGAGGCCGACAGATCTATCCGGCGATCGCCTTGCGAAGAACCTCGTCGATACGGCTTTCCCAGTCCGCGCCCGCGGCTTGGAAAGATCTGACGACGTCCGCGCTGATCGCGACCGAAACCTTGGCTTCTGCTCCCCTTGCGGTGCGCGGGAATGCCGCCAGAACTTCCGGCGGCAGAGTGTCGGCCGTCTGCGCCCGAGCGAAGTCAGCGTCCGTCCACTCCGGATTGTCGTCATCGATAATCGGATCGGGTGACATGGCGCCTCATTTCCTTTGAATGCGCACGGCGAAGGCTGATGGCCCGAATATGTCCCTCGCGGACGGCGTAGACAAGACAATGCGCCACGCCGTCGATGAGGCCAAAGGCGCGGAATCGAGCTTCGCCGTAGTCGTGCCGGTCATCGACGAGGAACGCCAAGATCTCGAGATCCTCGGCCCGCGCCAGGGAAATGCCGTGTTTCGCGATATTGGTCGCATCCTTGGCGGGATCGAAGACGATACGCACAACCGCGGCTTCCTCCCGAAATGACGCGCCCCGCTACCGGCTGAGCACGAACACGCCCTGCTGGCCGAACAGGTTCCAGAACGCCCAGGGCATGCGCATGCCCATCTTCTGGCCGGTGGCGTTGATGGCCATCGCCGTCTCGATCTTGGCGCCGATCTCCTCGGTCAGCTCGACGAAGTCGCGCATGGTGCAGAAGTGGATATTGGGCGTCTCGTACCAGCTGTAGGAGACGTTCTTCGTCACCGGCATTCGCCCGGTGAAGCCGAGCGCCAGGCGGATCGACCAGTGGCCGAAATTCGGAAACGAGACGATCGCCCGCTCGCCGATGCGCAAGAGCTCCGACAGGACGATCTTCGGATTGCGCGTCGCCTGGATGGTCTGCGAGAGGATCACGTAGTCGAAGGCGTCGTCGGGATAGTGCACGAGGTCGCGGTCGGCGTCGCCCTGGATGACGGAGAGGCCGCGCGCGACGCATTCGTTGACGCCGGCCTGGCTGAGCTCGACGCCGCGGCCGTCGACATTGCGCCGGCGTTGCAGCAGCTCCAACAGCGAGCCGTCGCCGCAGCCGACGTCGAGCACCCGCGAGCCGGGGGTGACGAGATCGGCGATCAGCTGCAGGTCGATGCGCTGCGACGGCTCGGCCAGGACGGCGTTGCTGGTGGGAAGCGGGGTGCCGCTTGCGTGTGCGTCCATCAGGTAAGCCCCCGCATGCGCGCCGCCGAGGAGATGAAGCCCTCGATCGCCGCGAAGAAATCCGGCTCTTCCAGGAGGAAGGCGTCGTGGCCGCGGTCGGTGTCGATCTCGACGAAGGAGACCGAGGCGGCGGCCGCATTCAGAGCATGCACCACGGCGCGGTTCTCTTCCGTCGGAAACAGCCAGTCGGAGGTGAAGGAGACGAGGCAGAAGCGCGTGCGGGTGTTGCGGAAGGCGTCGGCGAGGCTGCCGCCGTAATCGGCCGCAATGTCGAAATAGTCCATCGCCCGCGTCATGTAGAGATAGGAATTGGCGTCGAAGCGGTCGACGAAGGTCATGCCCTGGTAGCGCAGATAGCTCTCGATCTGGAAATCGGCGTCGAAGCCGAAGCCGAGCTGCGTGCGGTCCTGGAGGTTGCGGCCGAACTTGCGCTGCAGGGCGGCCTCCGAGAGATAGGTGACGTGCGCGGCCATGCGCGCGACGGCGAGGCCCTTGTGCGGGCGGGTGCCGGCGGCGATGTAGCGCCCGGCCTGCCAGTCGGGATCGGCCATGACTGCCTGCCGGCCGACCTCGTGGAAGGCGATGTTCTGCGAGGAATGCCGGGCGCCCGTGGCGATCGGCAGCGCGGCGAAGACCCGGCCGGGATAGCTCACCGTCCATTCCAGCACCTGCATGCCGCCCATCGACCCGCCGACGACGGCAAACAGCGTGTCGATGCCGAGGCGGTCGACCAGCATCGCCTGCGCCCTCACCATGTCGCGGATGGTCAGCACCGGCAGATCGAGCGCGTAGGGCTCGCCCGTCGCCGGGTCGATCGAGGCCGGGCCCGTCGAGCCCATGCAGCCGCCGATGACATTGGAGCAGACGACGAAATACTTGTCGGTGTCGATCGGCTTGCCAGGGCCCACCAGAGCCGCCCACCAGCCGCCCTTGCCGGTCACCGGATTGGGGCTCGCGACATATTGGTCGCCGGTCAGCGCGTGGCAGATCAGGATGGCGTTCGATCGCTCGGCGTTGAGTGTCCCATGCGTCGTATAGGCGATCTGGAAGGGCGCCAGCGACCGGCCGGCATCCAGCCGCAAGGGCTCGTCCGGGCCGAAGCGCGCCACGAGGCTCGACGGCTCGCGCGCCTCGCGGCGGGCGACGTCCTCCGTCTCGGCTGGCGGGGGATTGGCGATGATCGTCATGAAAGAGCGGGTCCGCTTGCCGGGGGAATTGGCCGAGCATCAACACGGTCCGGCGGCCAACGCAAGTTTTCGCCGGTGGCCCGGTGGCTTTGCAACCCCTGCCGCGCCCGGTAGAAGGGCGCACATGCCAAGACAGAACAGAGGTGGACAATGACGGCCCTGACGGCTGCGGACCCTTCGAGGCTCGCCGAACTGCGCGCCAAGATCGACGCGATCGACGAGTCGGTGCATCGCCTCCTGATGCAGCGCGCGATGGTGATCGACGAGCTCATCGAGGTGAAAGGCACCGCCCGCAACGGCGCCGCCTTCCGTCCGGGACGCGAGGCCGACATGATGCGGCGCCTGGCGCAGCGCCACCAGGGCCATCTGCCGCTGACGGCGATCGAGCATCTCTGGCGCGAGATCATCTCCACCTTCACCGCCCTGCAGGCGCCGTTCGAGGTCGCGGTGTCGACGGCGAGTGACTGCGTGGCGGCGATCGAGGCGGCCCGCTTCACCTTCGGCTTCTCCGTCCCGGTCCTGCCCTGCGAGAGCGCCGACGACGTGGTCGAATGGATCGAGGAAGGCGGCGACCGTCTCGGCGTCGTCATGCTGGGCGAGCAGGCTGCCGCCTGGTGGGAAGGACTCACCACCGGCCAGATCGTCGCCCGCCTTCCCTTCTTCGAGACGGAAGGGCGCGAAGCCGGAGCGCCGGCCCTGGTGCTGGCGCCGCCGCTCGCCGATCCCGTGCCGTTCGAAGTCGACTGTCTCATCGTCTCCGGCCCCACGCGCGCGGTGGCGACGCTCACAGCGAGCCCGATGCTCACCGCCGGTTCGGCCGAGACGATCGCCGCCGAGCATTGGGATGCCTCCAGCTCCCTCCTCGTCGCCACCACCGATGCGGCCGCCCTGCAAAGCGAGGCGAAGGCTCTGGGCCTCGACATAAGGCCGGTCGGCGGCTATGCGGCACCGTTTCGCATCCACGGCTGAAAGCCGCCTGCGCATTCCCTTCCTGGAAGGACCACGATCATGACTTCTGGCGCGCTCCCGGCCCCCAAGCCCGGCATCCTGGATATCGAGGCCTATGTGCCGGGCAAGAGCGCGGCGCCCAAGGGCATCCCGCTGCACAAGCTCTCCTCCAACGAGACGCCGATCGGCCCCTCGCCGCGCGCCGTGGAAGCCATGCAGGCGGCCATCGCCCATCTCGAGCTCTATCCGGACGGACAGGCGACGGCGCTGCGCCATGCCATCGCCGAGGCCCACGGGTTGAACCCCGCCAACATCCTCTGCGGCAACGGCTCGGACGAACTGCTCGGACTTCTGTGCAGCGCCTACCTCGCGCCCGGCGACGAGGCCATCCACACCGAGCACGGCTTTCTCGTCTACGATATCTACATCCGCGCCGCCGGCGGCACGCCGGTCGTCGCGCGCGAGACGGACGCACGGGCGGACGTCGACGCGATCCTTTCCTGCGTCACGGAGCGCACCAAGCTCGTCTTCCTTGCCAATCCGAACAACCCGACCGGCACCTATCTGCCCTTCGACGAAGTGCGGCGGCTGCATGCCGGGCTCCCCGGCCATGTCATCCTCGTCCTCGACGCGGCCTATGCCGAATATGTCCGCCGCAACGACTACGGCGCCGGCATCGAGCTGGCCTCGGAGGCGGCGAACGTCGTGATGACGCGCACCTTCTCCAAGATCCATGGCCTGGCCGCGCTGCGCGTCGGCTGGATGTATGCGCCCGAGGCCATCGTCGACGCGCTGAACCGCATCCGCGGCCCGTTCAACATCAATGCGCTCGCCATCGCGGCGGGCGCGGCGGCGATTGGCGACCGCGCCCATGTCGAGCGGGCCGTCGCCCACAACAGCCAGTGGCTGGAATGGCTGACCGGGCGGCTCGAGGCCCTCGACCTCAAGGTGACGCCGAGCGTCGGCAATTTCCTGCTCGTGCACTTTCCGGAGGAGCCGGGTTTCGGCGCCGCCGAGGCGGACGCCTATCTGACGGAGCGCGGCTTCATCCTGCGCCGCGTCACCGGCTACGGCTTTCCCAATGCGATGCGGCTGACGATCGGCAGCGAGGAGGCCAATCGCGGCGTCGTCGCCACGCTCGCCGACTTCCTCGGGCGGCCTGCGACATGAGCGAGCCGCTGTTCGACCGCATCGCCCTCGTCGGCATCGGCCTCATCGGCTCGTCGATCGCCATCAACATCCGCGACCGCGGTCTTGCCCGCCACGTCGCGATCTCGACGCGCAGCGCCGAGACGCTGGCGCGCGCGAAAACGCTGGGTCTCGGCGACAGTTTTCACGCCGACCCCGCCGACGCGGTGGCGGGGGCCGATCTCGTCATCCTGTCGGTCCCGGTCGGCGCTTCCGGCGCCGTGACGAAGCAGATCGCCGCCGCCCTGAAGCCCGGCGCCATCGTCTCGGACGTCGGCTCGGTCAAGGCCTCGGTGGTCGAGCAGATGCAGCCGCACCTGCCGGAGAACGTCCACTTCATCCCGGCCCACCCGATCGCCGGCACGGAACAATCCGGGCCGGACGCCGGCTTTCTCGAACTGTTCGAGGGCCGCTGGACCATCCTGACGCCGGTTCCCGGAACGCCGCCCGAGCCGGTCGCGCAGTTGACTTCGTTCTGGCAGGCCTGCGGCGCCCGGGTCGAGACGATGACGCCCGAGCATCACGACCTGGTGCTGGCCATCGTCAGCCATGTCCCGCATCTCATCGCCTACAACATCGTCGGCACCGCCGCCGACCTCGAGACCGTGACGCAGTCGGAAGTGGTGAAGTTCTCGGCCTCCGGCTTTCGCGATTTCACCCGCATCGCCGCCTCCGACCCGACGATGTGGCGCGACGTCTTCCTCAACAACCGCGATGCCGTCCTGGAAATGCTGGCGCGTTTTTCGGAGGACCTCGCCTCGCTGCAGCGGGCGATCCGCTGGGGCGACGGCGACGCGCTGCATGCGCTGTTCACCCGCACCCGGGCGATCCGCCGCTCGATCGTCGAGGCCGGGCAGGATACCGACGCGCCGAATTTCGGCCGCCAGCCGCTGCACCGGGCAGCCAGCCCCGGCGCCGCCGGCGGGGCCGCCACGCCGACGCCGGCAGCGACGGAGATCAGCGCAACGGGGGAAGCGCCCCCAGCGGAATGACGCCGAGCATCGCCTGACCATCCGTGACGGTGATGCGGATGGTCGTGCGGCCGTTCTCCGTCTTTCCGGCAAAGGCGATGCCCGAGGCGATCGAGCCGGCGATGGGCGCCGCCTGGGGCGCGATCTCTGCAACGAGCGCGGCGATGGCGCCCGGGTCGGTGACGACGATGTCGAACTGGCCGGACACCGTGTGGTCGTCGGCGAAGCGGAACGGACCGGAGACCTCCGCGCTGCCCCCGCCGTCGCCCGTCAGCGCCAGCCGCAGCGAGCGCAGCGTGCCGCTCCGGCCGGCCAGCGCCTCCCCCGGCGTGGTGCCGATGCGACGGCCGGACAGCCAGTCCGCCGCGCCGTCGACGGTGAGGTCGAGGCTGGCGTCGAAGACCGGAAGCGTCTCGAGAGCCGGTCCGAGGACCCTCACGCCCCGGTCGGTGACGGCCAGGTCCAGGCTTCCCTCGCGGCGACGGGCGTGCACTTCGACATGATCGGACTGGACGAGGGCGCGACTGCCCTCCGCCGGCTCGCTGAGCGCCACGACCGGCTCTTGCAGAACCAGGGCGAAATGGTCGAGACCCTCCGTCCAGAAGGTCATGCTGGCCTGGGCGAGGCGCCAGCGGATGTCGAGCGGCGGCGCCGCCGGCGCATCGATGATCAGCGGTCCGTCGAGTTCGGCAATCACCTTGTTCGGCTGATAGATCTGCGCCGCCGTGCGGAGCTCGCCGCCATCGGCCCTGAGATCCTTGGCCGGCGCGTTGACGTGCAGCGCGTCGCACCGCAGGCCGAGGCGGAACGGGTAGCCGAACACCGCCCGGTTGTCGCAGGTGATCCCCACCCCCTGCCCGCCGGCCGTCTCGATCCCGGCGCGGACGGCGATGTCGAGGCGGTTGGCGAGATAGTACCAGGCGCCGGTCAGGGCGGCAGCCAGCACGACCACGACCACCACGATCCACGCGAAGACGCGCCGCGCGCCCGAGGCCGTCTCGTCACTTGACTGCGTCATGTCGATCCCTTTTGTGCAGTCCCAAGAGACCCCCAACCGAGGCCATCCGTCACGCAATGAACGATCTATGGGTCTTTGGCTATGGTTCGCTGATCTGGCGACCGGGCTTTGTCTTCGAGGAGCGCGCCAAGGCGCGCCTCGCCGGCTATCACCGCTCTTTGTGCGTGCGCTCGCATGTGCACCGCGGCACGCCCGAGCGTCCGGGCCTCGTCTTCGGTCTCGACCGGGGCGGCTCCTGCGTCGGGATGGCGTTCCGGGTGCGGCATGACGATCAGGCGGCAGTGCTCGCCTATCTGCGCGGGCGCGAACTGGTGACGAACGTTTATCGCGAGGTGACGGCCTCCGTGCGCCTCATCGACGGGCGGCCGGTCCGGGCCGTCGCCTTCGTCGTCGACCGAGGCCACAGCCAGTATGCCGGCACCGTTTCGGTCGAGCATGCGGCCGAAGTCGTCGCCCGCGCGCATGGCCAGTCCGGCGCCAATGTCGACTATGTCCGCTCCTCGCTGACGGAAATCCAGGCCATGGGTCTCAGGGACCCTTGGCTCGAAGCGGTGGTCGCCAGGCTCTGAGCCTCAAGCCGTCTCGCGCAGCCGCTCAGCGATGACGGGCGTCACCGGCAGGTCGTCGCGCTCGGCATAGGCCGAGCGCAGGAGGCCCAGCGAGCGGCCCTCGATCGCCGCCTTCACCTGACGCAGCAGCGCATGGCGGTCGAGGCCGGGCGGGATGGCGGGCATGAACTCGGCCCGCACCGTGCCCTGGCGACGCACGAAACTGTCGCGCGGCCAGTAGACGCCCGAATTCAGCGCGACCGGAACCAGGGGCACGCCGAGACGGGTGTAGAGGAAATGCACGCCCGGCCGGTATTCCGGCTCGGCGCCCGGCGCCGTGCGCGTTCCCTCGGGAAAGATGATGATCTGCCGCCCCGCGGCGACGGCCTTCTGCGCGCCCGCCAGGATCGAATTCAGCGCCGCGCCGCGCCCGTCGCGGTCGACGGGGATCATGCCGAGCCGGCGCGAATACCAGCCGAACAGCGGAATGTTCATCAGTTCCTTCTTCAGGACGAAGGTCGGCCGGTCGAGCTCGGGCACCAGCGCGAAGACTTCCCAGAAGGACTGGTGCTTGGCGGCGATCAGCGCCGCCCCGACCGGAATGTTCTCCTGGCCGGTGATCGACGCGCGGGTCCCGGTCACCACCTTCAGCAGCCAGAGACTGCGCCGCGCCCAGCTCTTGGTAACCCACCAGACCACGCGATCGGGGCCGAAAAGCACGGCCGGCGCGAAGATCACCATGTGCCCCAGGAGGTTCAGATAGAACAGGGCAGCAAAGACAAGCGAGCGGAAGGCGGTCATCGAAAGAAAGGATTCCGGTTCGTCGGATACTGGCACGCGTCAGGTCGGCCCGGCGCCAGCGCCAGCACCAATGCACGATGACACACGCCGTAGATAGGGTCGCCGAACCGAGATTTCAGGAGGCGCGATCGGCACCGGCCGCATCGCGGCTCCACGCCACCGGGACCTCCATGCCGGCCGCCAGCCGCAGCCGCGCCGCCAGAAGCTTGACGTATTCCGTCAGGAGCACCTTCAGGCCGAGACCGCTCGGCATGGCTCCGGCCACCCAGAGATCGGCCCGGGCTACGGGATAGGGACGAATCACCGCGACATGGGCGAAGCGCTCGAACTCCATTAGCGTGCGGGGCATGTGATAGTCCGAGGTGACGAGGATCAGCGCATCGAAGCCCTGCCGGCGCGCCCATTGATCGGTCATTTCGGCATTGCCGATGGTGTTGAGCGCGTCGTAGTCGAGATCGACGCAGCAATCGAACCAGCGGCGGTCCGTCTCCGTCAGCTTCGACAGGGCCCCGACGCTGGTGTTGCGGTTGACGCCGCTGATCAACAGGCGCTTGGCGCGCCCTTCCTTCAACAGTCCCACCGCCTGGTCGACGCGCAGGGCGCCGCCGGTCAGAACGACGATCCCGTCGGCCGGCGCCACCCGCTGCGGCGTCGCCAGCGCGGCCACTTCCTGGGTGAAGCGGATGAAGCCGCCGGCGAAGTAGCCCATCGCCAAAACGAGCACCATCAGGACCCCGAGAAGGGCGCGGCGCAGCCCGCTTTGCGGGCGCCGCCTCGACCTCGCCCCTCGCGCTTCGGCTGCCGTCGCGGCCGAGGCATGCCGGCCGAAGGCGGGAAAGGCCTCGGTCAGCGACAGCGAAGGGGCGCGGGTGGAGGCCATTGAGCGATCAGCGATCCTGTTTCATCCAGCGAACAGTGGGCGCATTTTCTTAACGAATTCTACTGGGGCGGAACTGTCCCTCGGGCCGACAGCCTAGCCTTCAACCGGTGAAATCATGTCGATGGCTGCCAGCTGTCGCTTGACGGTCAGCCTCGATGTGAACGCAGTCAGGCCGCCGACGGTTGCGACGAGGACGATGACGCCAACATAGCCGGTCCAGCCGATGGCGAAGGAGCCGAACAGGGCACTGATCTGATCGGCTTCCGGCGTCGCCTGGTTCGCCCGGGTCCACAGCCCCATCAGCAGGAAGACCAGGACCGCAGCAGATCCCCCAACCATGGCGCCGACAAGGCCGAGCCTGAGGAAATGGCCCTGGAATTCGTTGGCGATGAAGCTCGCCCGCGCGCCGACGAAATGCAGCACCTCGATGATGTGCCGATTGCCGGTCATGGCGCCGCGGGTGGCGAACACGACGGTGAGGATCGTGGCGATCATCACCAGCGCGAGGATCGCAGCGCCGACCAGCACCGTCGCATTCGCCATGGTGACGAGGCGCGACACCCAGGCGCGATGATCGTCGAGGCTGGCCTGTGGCACCGCGGCGATCAGCCGCGTGCGCAGGGCGGTGAAATCGGGCGGCGCGTCCTCGTCGATCGCGATGAGGACCAGGCGCGGAACCGGCAGGTCGTCGAGATCGAGCCCCTCGCCGAGCCAGGGCGACAGAAGGCGTCCCGTCGCCGCGTCGTCCATCACCTGGACGCCGGCGATTCCCGGCGTCGCCAAAGCGATCTGCCGCACGGTCTCCAGCGCCGCCGCCATGTCGAGCCCGTCGTCCGGCCGCACCTGGGCGGTGATCTCGCGCGAGATCTGGCTTTCCCAGACCGAAGCGGTGTCGGAGACCAGCGTGACCGCGCCGAGCGTCAGGCTGGCCAGAAAGGTCATGATGCCGATCACCGTCATCAGTGCGCGGCCCGCGACATTGCCGGGGGGCACGATCGGCGTCTGGCGCCGGTCGTCCCGGCGTCCGAGCCCGGCCAGGCGGCCGAAGCCGCGAAGGGTCACGCGCCGCACCGCCTCAATCATAGATTTCCAGCCTGCCGTCGGAGAGGATCAGGCGCCGCGCCTCGACCTGGTCCATCAGCCCGAGATCATGGGTGGCGATGATGACGGCGGTTCCCGTCCGGTTGAGCTCCATGAACAGCCGCAGCAGGCGGCGGGCGAGCGGTGGATCGACATTGCCGGTCGGCTCGTCGGCGAGGAGGATGTCGGGCTGGTCGATCAGCGCCCGGGCGATCGCGGCGCGCTGTTTCTCGCCGCCGGAGAGGACGATCGGCAAAGCGTGCATCCGCTCGCCGAGCCCGACCCATTTGATCAGGTCGATCACGTCCTGGCGGTAGCTCGCTTCTTCCTTGCCGCGAACCCTCAGCGGCAGCGCGACGTTCTCATAGGTGGTCATGTGGTCGAGCAGGCGAAAATCCTGGAAGACGACGCCGATGCGCCGGCGAATGGCCGGCAGGTCGGCCCGCGACAGCGTCGACGCGTCGCGGCCGAGCACGGTGATCAGGCCCCGCGTCGGCTTCAGCGCCAGGAACAGCATGCGCAGGAGGCTGGTCTTGCCGGCGCCCGACGGCCCGGTCAGGAACTGGAAGGACTGACGCTTGATCTCGAACGTCAGGTCGCGGAGCACTTCCGGCCCCATGTCGTAGCGCAGACCGACATTCTCGAAACGAATCACCCGTTATTCCTCGGTTCATGGTTGCCGGAAGTCGGCCGCGCGGCCCGGCGACAAGGCGTCCGCCGGCTTCCGGCGCCGAGCGTTCCGTCCCTCTCAACGCGGCCAGTATGGCCATTTCGAGCCCATCGGGAGACGACAAGTCGGGGTCCCCGCTTCACCCTTCGTTAACCATAATTCCTTACCGTTTCCTGAACACAAGGGGATCGCCATGACCGAGACTTCGGCTTCGACCACCACCCACGCGACCCGCCCCGCCTCGACGCGGATCATCGACGGCGAGGCTGTTGTCCTCTCTCGTCGCCATGGCGTCAAATCGCCGGAGGCCGCAGCTGCCCCGATTTTTCCGCCCGTCGACGAGCCCGAGACCGCGCCGGTGACCGACACCGCCTACATTTTCGAGCGGCGACAGCACCCCATGGCACGGGCCCCGCTTCCGGCCCGCCGCTATCCGGAAGCCGACCTCCTGTTCCAGCCGCAGCCGACGCAGCGCTTCGCGCCGCCGACGCGTGTCGACGGCCTGTCGCTCTTTCTCAAGGACACGGCCGGCGCCATGCCGCGCAGCGGACGCATGGCCGGCCTCGGCGCCATGGCCCTGTCGATCCTGTTGCCGGCGATCCTGTTCCTCGCACCGGAAGGGCCGGTCGGTTCGGCCATGGCCGGCGTGCAGTCGGGCGGCTTCCGCGTCGCCGGGCTGAGCGCCCGTATCGTGGCGCGGGGCGATGGCGCGGTTCTGGCGGTCGAAGGAACGATCCACAATGCCGCCGCCCGGGCCACACGCGTCCCGCCGCTGCGCATCGCGCTCAAATCGGCCAACGGCGTCACCCAGACGCGCATGCTCGCCACCAGCGCGACCAGCCTTGCCGCCGGCGGCTCGCTGACGTTCCACTCCGCCGTCGCGGTGCCCGCCGGCTCCCGCGGCGATGTCAGCGTCGACTTCATCGACGATGTCCGTTTCGACGCCACCGGGCCGTCGCCGCGATGATCACGGTTCGCGGGCGCGACATCGAGACGCTGTTCTCGCAGGAGACCATCGCCGTGGAGGTCGAGCGCCTCGCCGGCGAGATCGCCCGGCGCATCACTGGCGAGATCCTGGTCGTGGCTGTGCTCAAGGGCTCCTTCGTCTTCGCCGCCGATCTCATCCGCGCCATGCACCGCGCCGGCCTCGCCCCCGAGGTCGAGTTCATCTCGCTGTCGAGCTATGGCGCCGGCACCGAGGGCGGGCAGGTGCGCATCCTGCGCGACGTCGAGACCGACGTGACCGGACGCACCGTCCTGATGATCGACGACATTCTGGAATCCGGCCGCACCCTCAAATTCGCCCACGACCTGATGCTGTCGCGCGGCGCCGCCGGCGTCGAGATCGCCGTGCTCCTGGACAAGCGGATGAAGCGCAAGGCCGATATATCAGCCGACTATGTCGGCTTCGACTGTCCGGACCATTTCGTCGTTGGCTATGGCATGGACGTCGCCCACGCCTTCCGCGAACTGCCCTTCGTCGGCAAGGTCGTCGACTGAGGCGGAAGCCCAGATCCAGACAAGTCGAAGCAATGCCATCGCGTTTCGTTAAGGTTCACGCGCCTAGACTCGGGTTCATGCCGGCAGCCAAGGCGACGCCAGTTTCGGGAAAGCCCGCCATGCCAGGACAAGTCTGGCGGGGTCTGCCGAGATCGCGCCTGACGCCCCGGCCGGTCGAGACGAGGACGCGACATGGCAAGAATTCTGGTGGCCGAAGACGATGAGGGTGTGCGCCTTCTGGTGACGCGCGCCTTGCGTCTGGAAGGCCACCAGGTGGAGACGGCCGAGGACGGCGAGTACGCGCTGGAAGCCCTCGTCGAGGCCGATGGCGGCTACGACCTTCTCCTCTCCGACATCCGCATGCCGGCGATGACGGGGATCGAACTCGCCCATGCGGCCAACGGCCAGTGGCCCGCGCTGACGATTCTCCTGATGACCGGCTATGCCGAGCAGCGCGAGGCCGCCGACGATCTGGCGCGCATCATCGTCGGCGTCGTCGACAAGCCTTTCACCATCGCCGGGATCCGCAAGGCGGTCAGCCAGGCCCTCAGCGCCCCGCGATTCGTCGCCGAGGGTGCCGTGGCCCCGCTCCGCCGTTACGCCTGACGGGAGACGGCTTTCCTGAGGGCCGCCCTTCTTTCACGGCGGGATCGAGATCCGGCCCTGGCGATCCGCGAACGCCGCTCGGCTCGCGTCTCGATCGGCGGGCCGGCTCAGGCGCCGCTCTTCATCGCGGTGATCAGGCGCAAGGCGTCGGGGCTCGCCCATTCCGCCGGGCCCGTCAGCACCGCCCGGGCGCAGCCCTTGGGGTCGACCAGGAGACTGACGGGCAGGCCGATCGTCACCCCTTGCGATTTCAGGTCGTTGAAGACGGCCATCGTCTGGTCGCGGAAGAAGGGCAGCGCGGTCAGGCCGGTCTCGGCATAGAAGGCCTTCGGCTTGTCGGCGGGACCGAGATCCACATTGATCGGGATGACGCCGAAATCGGGCCCGCCCTGCCCCGCCTCGAGCGCGTCGAGCGCCGGCATTTCCTGCCGGCACGGGACACACCAGGTCGCCCAGAGGTTCACCAGGAGCGTCTTGCCGGCAAAATCGCGCAAGGTCAGCGGCTTGTCGTCACCGTCTTTAAAGGCGACCGCGGAGACGTCGAAGGGCGCGTCCAGCGGCGTGACGGCGGCGACTTCACCGCGCGCCTCGGCCAGCAGCGCCTGTTTCAGCGCGTCGTTTGCCGGGCAGGCGGCGGTCCGTTCATTGCCAGAACCGGCCTGGTTCACGTATATGCCCACGGCACCCGCCGCGATCCCCGCGACCAGCGCCAGCGCGCCGATCCGCAGGAATTTCCGGGATGCGCGGACGGGACGGGTTTCTTCCGGCATGACGATGCGACCTTTTTGCACGTGTTTGATGAGCGAGTAGCACGATGACCGAGAGACCGGTGGGCAATGAAATGTGGGGCGGACGATTCGCCGCGCGTCCCGACGCCATCATGCAGGAGATCAACGCCTCGATCGATTTCGACAAGCGTCTCTTTCACGAGGACATCGACGGTTCCAAGGCGCATGCCGCCATGCTCGCCGACCAGGGGATCATCGGCCGGGAAGATGCCGCCGAGATCGCCCGGGGCCTCGAGGCCATCCGCGCCGAGATCGTCGCCGGCGATTTTGCCTTCTCGCGCGAACGCGAGGACATCCACATGAATGTCGAGGCGCGCCTGGCCGAGATCATCGGCCCCGCCGCCGGCCGCCTGCATACCGCGCGCTCGCGTAACGACCAGGTCGCGGTCGACTTCCGCCTCCACGTCAAGGGCGCGTTCCAGGCGGCGGAGGCCGCCTTCGGGCGCCTGATCGAGGCCCTGCTCGACCGGGCCGAAGAACATGCCGACACGGTCATGCCGGGCTTCACCCATCTGCAGGTCGCCCAGCCCGTCACTTTCGGCCACCACTGCCTCGCTTATGTCGAGATGGCCGCCCGCGACCGTTCGCGTTGCGCCGATGCGATCACCCGTCTCGACGAGTGCCCGCTCGGCGCGGCGGCCCTCGCCGGCACCGGCTTTGCCATCGACCGCCACGCGACGGCCCTGGCGCTCGGCTTCCGCGAGCCGACGCGCAACTCGATCGATTCGGTCTCCGACCGCGACTTCGCGTTGGAATTCCTGTCGATGGCCTCGATCGCCGCCGTGCACCTGTCGCGCCTCGCCGAAGAGATCGTGATCTGGTCGACGCCGCAATTCAATTTCGTGCGCCTGTCCGACGCCTTCTCGACCGGCTCCTCGATCATGCCGCAGAAGCGCAATCCCGATGCCGCCGAACTGGTGCGCGCCAAGACCGGCCGCATCAACGGCGCACTGATCTCGCTGCTGACGGTGATGAAGGGCCTGCCGCTCGCCTATTCCAAGGACATGCAGGAAGACAAGGAACAGGTCTTCGACGCCATCGACAGCCTGGCCATCGCGCTGGCGGCCACGACCGGCATGGTCGGCGACATGACGGTCAACGTCGCGGCGATGCGCGCGGCGGCCGGCCACGGCTTCTCCACCGCCACCGATCTCGCCGACTGGCTGGTGCGGGAACTCGGCCTCCCCTTCCGCGAGGCGCACCATGTCACCGGCCGCGCCGTGGCGCTGGCCGAAAGTCAGAAGGTCGGCCTCGAGGCGCTGGAGCTCAGCGCGCTGCAGACGCTCGAGCCCCGCATCACCGAAGCGGTATACGCCGTGCTCGGCGTCGACGCCTCGGTCCGCAGCCGGACGAGCTTTGGCGGGACCGCGCCCGACAACGTCCGCAAAGCCGTTGCAGACTGGCGCACACGGCTGCTTTCGGCGCGGGAGGTGATTTCTCCGTCCGGAGCGGCTATCAAGAACGCGGCTGCGGGGGAGCGTTGACGATGGGTGACGGAATGAGGCGCTTCAATCTTTCGATCCTGGTGCTGGCCACGGCCCTCGCTTTGAGTGGCTGCGGCCGCAAGAACCTGCCCGTGCCGCCGCAGCGCACGGACACCCCGATCGGCGAATCGCGCACGCCCAACCAGGACGCGCCCGCCAGTATCACCAATTTCCAGCGCGCCAACGGTCTCGGCGCCACGTCGACGGGCCTGGCCGGCAGCAGCGACAGCAGCCTGTCGATCTCGCCCGCCGAGGTCAACCGCAACCCGACTGCCGCGAAGAAATCGTTTCCGCTCGACTTCCTGTTGAACTGAAGCGGCGGGCCCGCCCGCTTCTCCGCCTTGCTGCCTCCAACGGACCGCCCCCGCGCTCCGGAGACCTGCCATGAACCATTTCCACTATCGGGACGGCGTCCTCCATGCCGAGGACGTCGATCTGCCCAGCATCGCCGCGAGCGTCGGCACGCCATTCTACTGCTATTCGACCGCGACGCTGACCCGGCACTACCGCGTCTTCGCCGACGCCTTTGCCGATATCGACGCGCTCGTCTGCTACGCGATGAAGGCCAATTCCAACCAGGCCGTCCTCAAGACGCTCGCCGATCTCGGTGCCGGCGTCGACGTCGTCTCCGGCGGCGAGCTGATGCGCGGGCTGACGGCGGGCGTCCCGGCGGAAAAGATCATGTTCTCCGGCGTCGGCAAGACCGCCGACGAGATCGATCTCGGCCTCCAGACCGGCATCTTCTGCTTCAACATCGAGTCCGAGCCGGAGCTCGACCTCGTTTCGGCCCGCGCCGCCGCGCTCGGCAAGACCGCGCATGTCTCCTTCCGCATCAATCCCGACGTCGATGCCAAGACCCATGCCAAGATCTCCACCGGCAAGAAGTCCGACAAGTTCGGCATCGCCTATGGCCGGGCGTTCGAGGTCTACGACCGGGCCCGGCACCTGCCGGGCATCCTCGTCGCCGGCATCGACATGCACATCGGCAGCCAGATCACCGAGCTCGAGCCCTTCGACATCGCCTTCGCCCGCCTCGCCGGCCTGGTGGACCAGCTGCGCCGGGCCGGCCACGCGATCGGCCATGTCGACCTCGGCGGCGGCCTCGGCGTGCCCTATCGCCAGGACAACATGCCGCCGCCGGAGCCGACGGCCTATGCCGAGACGGTGAAGCGCCATGTCCGCGATCTCGGCTGCAAGGTGATCTTCGAGCCGGGACGGCTGATCGCCGCCAATGCCGGCATCCTCGTCTCGCGCGTGCTCTATGTGAAGGACACCGGCGACAAGGTCTTCGTGATCGTCGACGCGGCGATGAACGACCTCGTCCGCCCGACGCTCTATGATGCTTGGCACGACATTTCGGCCGTGGCCGAACCTTCGAGCGACGAGCGCATGGTCGCCGACGTCGTCGGCCCGGTGTGCGAAAGCGGCGACTTCATGGCCCGCGACCGGTCGCTGCCGAGGCTTGTCGCCGGCGACCTGATCTCGATCGCCTCGGCCGGCGCCTATGGCGCCGTGCAGTCCGGCACCTACAATTCGCGGCCGCTGGTCGCCGAGGTTCTGGTCAAGGACGACGCCTTCTTCGCCGTGCGGCCGCGCCAGACGCTCGAGGAGCTGATCGCTCTCGACCGTCTGCCGCCCTGGCTCGGCGGGATCTGACTGGCTCTTCACAGATCGGTCACCGCCTCGCCTTCGCCGCAAAAACTGTTACCCTGAGGGTTCGACAGCGCGAACGAGAGCGAGCCGGATGGCCAAAGATTCCATGAGGATCGCCGAAAGGCGGCCGACCGCTGCGGGACTGTCCTGGGCACGGCGGCGGGCTTTCGCGGGCCTCGTCGTGGAGCGGGTCTGGCCGCCGCTGCTCGGCCTGGCCGGTCTTGTCGCGCTCTTCCTGATCCTCTCCTGGTTCGGCCTCTTCGCCGCTTTGCCGATGCTGGCGCGCTGGGCCATCCTGGCGCTTCTCCTGGCGGGGGGCGCGGTGGTCGTCTGGAAGCTGCTGCGCTTGAAGAGGCCGGACGCCGAGGAGGTCGACCGCCGGATCGAGGCGGCGAGCCATCTCGCGCACCAGCCCTTGCAGGCCCAGAGCGACCGGCCGGCGGGCGGCGACGCCTTTGGCGCGGCGCTTTGGCGCGCGCATCAGGACCGCATGGCCGCCCGCCTGCGCGATCTGTCCGGCGGCGCGCCCCGGACGCGCACCGAGCGTCTCGACCCGTTCGCCCTGCGGGCCGCCCTTGCTCTCCTGCTGGTGACCGCCTTCGGTTATTCCTACGGCTCCAACGGCGGCCGCGTGAGCGATGTCTTCGCCGCGCCGACGGCGGCGCCGGGCGTCGAAGGCCGCGTCGATGCCTGGGTGACGCCGCCTGCCTATACCGGCCGCGCGCCGATCTTCCTGACCGAGGCGGCGGCCGAGCGGGCGGGGACGCCGATCGAGGTGCCGGCCGGCAGCATTCTGTCCGTCCGCGTTTCCGAGGGCGCCGGCGCGTCTCTGACCTACACGCCGGCCTCGGGCGGCGAAGCCGCGACCATCGCGCCGGGCCCGCCCGCTGAGGCCGTGGTGCCAGGCGACGCGGAGGCGGACGCCGGCGCCACCGACGAGCCGACCCCGGCGGGTCCAAAGGATTCGGCCGCATCGGCCGCTTCGGCCGGCGAATATGAATTCAGCCTCGTCGACAGCGGCTCGGCGGCCCTCTCCACCACCTTCCGCACCCTCGGCGCCTGGTCCTTCGTGGTGACTCCGGATACGCCGCCGACGGTCGCCTATGCCGGCGAGCCCGGCGAAACGCGCGGCGGCGGGCTCGAGCTCTCCTACCTCGTCGCCGACGACTACGGCGCCCGAAAGGGGCGCGCCGAGATCGAGGTGAAGGAAGCCATGGCGCCGGGTGCCCGGCCGCTCGTCGCGGTGCCGGAAATCAACCTCGCTCTGCCGCGCCGGGCGCGGGACGCGGAGGGCAAGGGCCGCACGGTGAGCGAACTGAAGGACAGCCCCTATGCCGGGGCGCGCGTCGCCATGACCCTCGTCGTCGCCGACGATGCCGGACAGGAGGGACGCTCGGAGACGAAGACCTTCACTTTGCCCGAGCGCGCCTTCACCAAGCCGCTCGCCCGCGCGGTGATCGAGCAGCGCCGGATGTTGGCGCTCGACGCCAATGCGGCGCCGCGCGTCGTCGAGATGCTGGATGCCGTGACGATGCGCGGCGAGGAGACCATCCCGAACGCCAGCGACTACCTCGCGCTGCGCGCCGCGCGCACCCGCATCGCCGCGGCCGACAACGACGAGGCGCTGGTTTCGGCGGTCGACTTCCTCTGGGAGATCGCCCTCGGCATCGAGGACGGCAACCTGTCGCTCGCCGAGAAGCGGCTGCGCGACGCCCGCGAGAACCTCGCCGAGGCGCTGGAGAACGGCGCGAGCGACGCCGAGATCGACAGGCTGATGGCCGAGCTGCGCGAGGCGATGCAGGAATACATGCAGGCGATGGCCGAGGCGATGAAGAACCAGCCGCCGATGTCGCAGGAGCAGATGCAGAACGCCCAGGAGATCCGTCCCTCCGACCTCGACAAGATGATGGACCGGATCGAGGAACTGGCGAAGTCGGGCGCCAAGGAGGCCGCCCAGCAGATGCTGTCGCAGCTGCAGGAGATGATGGAGAACCTCCAGGCGATGCGGCCGGGCCAGCCGCAGCAGGGAGGCGAGCAGGACGCCATGCGCCAACAGATGGACCAGCTCGGCGAATTGCTGCGCCAGCAGCAGGCGTTGAAGGACCAGACCTACGACCTCGGCCGCCAGCAGATGCAGCGCCAGCTGAACGAGGGCGGCGAGCCTCAGATGGGCGAGGACGGCCAGCCCCAGCCGGGTCAGGACGGCCAGCAGCCGGGGCCGATGAGCGCCGAGGAACTGCAGAAGCAGATCGACCGCCTGAAGCAACAGCAGGGGCAGCTGCGCCAGGACCTCGAAAAGCTGCAGGAGGCGATGAAGGGCATGGGCATGCAGCCCGGCGAAGGTCTTGGCGAGGCCGGCGAGGCGATGGGCGAGGCCGAGTCGGCGCTCGGCGAGGGCGACGACGGCAATGCCGTGGGCCAGCAGAGCCGCGCCATGGAGGCGCTGCGCAAGGGCGCCCAGGACATGATGCAGCAGATGCAGGAAGCGATGCAGCAGGGCCAGGGCCAGCAGCCCGGCCAGGGACAGGGTCAGGGCCAGATGGGCGAGGGCTACGGCCGCGGCGAGCAGCGCTCGGGCCGCGATCCGCTCGGCCGCCCCCGCTCGACCCAGGGCGCCGACTTCGGCCAGGACGTGCAGGTGCCCGACGAGATCGACACCCAGCGCGCCCGCCGCATCCTCGACGCCATCCGCGACCGCCTGGGCGACACGCTGTCGCCGCAGCTTGAGCGGGAATATCTGGAGCGTCTGCTGCGCACGCAGTGAGAGCTGGGATCTGGCAGCGAGTTTGGGATGACGAGCGCGACCACGCCGACCGACTGGCAGCCCGATCTCTACCGGCGCTTCGAGGACGAGCGGACGCGGCCGGCCCGGGACCTTCTCACCCGGGTGCCGCCGGCCGGCGTAAAGCGGGCTGTCGACATCGGCTGCGGCCCCGGCAATTCGACCGAGCTTCTCGTCGAGCGTTGGCCGGCCGCCGACATCCTCGGCCTCGACAGCTCGCCGGCGATGATCGCCGCGGCCCGGCAGCGCCTCCCGGCCCTGCGCTTCGCCGAGGCCGACGTCGCGGCCTGGACGCCGGACGCCCCGCCGGATCTGATCTTTGCCAATGCCGTTCTGCAATGGGTGCCGGACCACGCCGCACTGCTGCCGCGGCTGTTCGCGGCTCTCGCCCCCCGCGGCACGCTAGCCATCCAGATGCCCGACAATCTCGGCGAGCCCTCGCATGTCGCCATGCGCGACACCGCCGCCGAAGAGGATTTCGCTCCCCACATGGGCGACGTCACCCAGGCTCGCACCCGGCTGCCCTCGCTCGATGCCTACTACGACATGCTGGCTGCCACGGCCGTCGCTGTTGACGTCTGGCGCACGACGTATCACCACCCGATGGACGACGCCGCGGCGATCGTCGAATGGCTGAAGGCGACGGGCCTCAGGCCGTTCCTCGATGTCCTCCCCGAAGCGCTGCGGCCGCTGTTTCTCGCGCGCTATCAGGCACGGATCGATGCGGCCTATCCCCCGCGGGCGGATGGAAAGCGGTTGCTGGCGTTTCCGAGGGTCTTCATCGTCGCGATGCACAAGAGCGGCTGAATTTCGCGACGCCGGCACGTTGATCGAGGCACCTCCGTCGAAGAGAGGCCCTCCACTTGGATCATAGTCATCCTCGCGCTTGACCCGAGGACCCATGCCGAGACGTCCGAGACTTCGTTGACGGTGCAGGATGACAATCTGACGCGATTTGGCTCTTGAGCCACTGCGGCATGGGTCCTCGGGTCAAGCCCGAGGATGACTATTCTGGGAGGTCGTGCAGCGTCTCCGATACGGGACTGGGATCTGGACATGCCTGTCCATCGGCTAACCCCTTCGTGATCGGAGGAAAGAGATTCGCCAGTTCGGCGGCACCTCTCCCTGGGAACAGGCGTCGCGCCAGCTCAGCGCGTCGGGACCGGCACCTCGCCGCGGTAGTCGTAGAAGCCGCGGTTGGTCTTGCGGCCGAGCCAGCCGGCCTCGACATATTTCACCAGCAGCGGACAGGGCCGATACTTCGAATCGGCGAGGCCGTCGTGCAGGACCTGCATGATCGACAGACAGGTGTCGAGGCCGATGAAATCGGCGAGCTGCAGAGGGCCCATCGGGTGGTTGGCGCCGAGCTTCATCGCCGTGTCGATGCTCTCGACCGAGCCGACGCCCTCGTAGAGCGTGTAGATCGCCTCGTTGATCATCGGCAGCAGGATACGGTTGACGATGAAGGCGGGAAAATCCTCGGAGACGGTGGTGGTCTTGTCGAGCGTGGCGACGAAGGCCTTGGAGGCGAGGAAGGTGGCGTCGCCGGTGGCGATGCCGCGCACCAGCTCGACCAGCTTCATCACCGGCACCGGGTTCATGAAGTGGATGCCGATGAAGCGCTCCGGCCGGTCGGTGGCGGAAGCGAGCCGGGTGATCGAGATCGACGAGGTGTTGGTGGCGAGGATCGCCTCGGCCTTCAGCACCGGGCAGACGGTCGCGTAGATTTTGCGCTTGACCGTCTCGTCCTCGGTCGCTGCCTCGATGACGAGGTCCATGTCGGCGAGATCGCCGACGCTGCCGGCCGCGGACAGGCGCGACAGCGCGGCGGCCTTGTCCTCGGCAGTGATCTTGGACGAGGCCAGCTGTCGGTCGAGCGTCCGGCTGACGCGCTCCAGCCCCTTGATCGCCCGCTCCGGCGAGACGTCGTAGAGCGTGACGTCGTAGCCCGCGAGGGCGACAACATGGGCGATGCCCGTTCCCATCTGCCCGGCGCCGACGATGCCGATCTTGTTCAGCGCTTCCGCCATGATTCCGATACCAAACGCAAGGACGGGCGCTGGCGCCCGCGAAAAACCGATCCGACGATGGGCGCCCCAAGGACGCACCCTCGCCCGCCCGGGCGATCCGGACGGGAGGGCACTGTCTCACACGGCGACGCGCCGCGGTAGCGGGCGCGGCACTGTCTTTCGTCGAAGCGCTACCGCCGCGTGCTTACCGCTGCAGCCGCGGCGGGTCTCATATGCGGCGAAGCGACGCGGCCTAGAGCTTGGACTGCAGTTCCGGCAGCAGGGTGAACAGGTCGCCCACCAGGCCGTAATCGGCGACCTGGAAGATCGGCGCCTCCTCGTCCTTGTTGATCGCGACGATCACCTTGGAGTCCTTCATGCCGGCCAGATGCTGGATCGCGCCGGAAATGCCGGCGGCGATGTAGAGATCCGGCGCGACGACCTTGCCGGTCTGGCCGACCTGCCAGTCGTTCGGCGCATAGCCTGCATCGACGGCGGCGCGGGAGGCGCCGATCGCCGCGCCAAGCTTGTCGGCGAGCGGCAGGATCACTTCCTCGAACTTTTCCTTCGAGCCGAGCGCCCGTCCGCCGGACAGGATGATCTTGGCCGAGGTGAGCTCCGGCCGGTCGCTGGTCGCCAGCTTGTCCTCGATGAAGGTCGAGAGCGCCGGGTCGGCCGCGGCCGCCACCGGTTCGATCGCGGCGGAACCGCCCTCGCCGGCCGAGGCGAAGGACGCGGTGCGCACGGTGACGATCTTCTTGGCGTCGGCCGAGGTGACGGTCTGGATGGCGTTGCCGGCATAGATCGGCCGCTCGAACGTGTCGGCGCCGAGCACCGCGGTGACGTCCGAGATCTGCATCACGTCGAGCAGGGCGGCGACGCGCGGCAGCACGTTCTTCACCGTCGTCGTCGACGGCCCGACCACGGCGTCGTAGCCGGGCGCGAGCGAGACGATGAGCGCGGCGAGCGGCTCGGCGAGGTGATGGGCGTAGGGCGTCGCTTCGGCGAGGAGCACCTTGGCGACGCCCTGGAGCTTGGCGGCCGTTTCGGCGACGGCCGTCGCGCTTTCGCCCGCGACGAGGACATGCACCTCGCCGCCGAGGGCGAGCGCGGCCGTCAGGGCCTTGGCGGTGAGGTCGGACAGGGTGTGGTTGTCGTGTTCGGCCAGGAGAAGCGTGGTCATGAAAATTTCCTTCGTGCGCTTCGGATCAGAGGACGCCGGCTTCGTTCTTGAGCTTGGCGATCAGTTCGTCGACGGAGGCGACCTTGACGCCGGCGCCGCGCTTGGCCGGCTCGACGGTCTTCACCACGGTCAGCCGCGGCGAGACGTCGACGCCGAAATCGGCCGGGGTCTTTTCCTCCAGCGGCTTTTTCTTCGCCTTCATGATGTTGGGCAGCGAGGCGTAGCGCGGCTCGTTGAGGCGCAGGTCCGTCGTCACGATCGCCGGCAGGGTCAGGTCGAGCGTCTGCAGGCCGCCATCGACCTCGCGCGTCACGGTCGCCTTGCCGTCCGCCAACTCGATCTTGTTGGCGAAGGTGCCCTGGCTCCAGCCCAGCAGCGCCGCCAGCATCTGGCCGGTCTGGTTGCAGTCGTCGTCGATCGCCTGCTTGCCGAGGATGACGAGATCGGGCTTTTCCGCCTCGACGACGCCCTTCAGGAGCTTGGCGACGGCGAGCGGCTCGGTGACGCCGTCGGTCTTGATCAGGATGCCGCGGTCGGCGCCCATGGCGAGCGCCGTGCGCAGCGTCTCCTGGGCCTGCTGCGGGCCGATGGAGACGGCGACGATCTCGGTGGCGACGCCCTTTTCCTTCATCCGGATGGCCTCTTCGACGGCGATCTCGTCGAAGGGATTCATGCTCATCTTGACGTTGGCGAGGTCGACGCCCGTGCCGTCCGGCTTGACCCGGATCTTCACGTTGTAGTCCACCACCCGCTTGACGGCGACGAGGATCTTCATGCCCAACTCCCCTCTGGCCCGGCCGAGGCCAGGCACTCTCTTGGACGCTCCGGGAGCCGGGCCCATCCCTTCGGGGATGTCTCGGCTCGCGGCGCAAACGTGATCCTGCGATATTGCAGTTTGACGTGAAGGTCAAAGTTTAGACCCGGTCATCCCCGTTCTGGGCTGGCAAGCCGCCGCTTTCAAGTCTTGCCGCGGCAGCCGCGCGCCTGTTCGCGACGCGGGCGTCCGGTGCCGTCACAAACTCTGCACACGCGGCGCGAACAGCGGCACGCCGGGGCGGCGCAGCACCAGCGTCAGCAGCGCCCCGGCGACGATTCCGCCGGAATGGGCGCCGTAGGAAACCTCGTCGTCGCCGAGCGCCAGCATGGTGAACTGGTAGCCGATCCAGACGAGGAGGAGAATCCAGGCCGGCAGCGCCAGGGGAAAGCGGCCGAGCACCAGCACCCAGATCCACACCCGCGGACTCAGCATCAGATAGGCCGCGACGACGCCCGACACGGCTCCGGAGGCACCGAGCAGCGAGCTGTCGGACTCGGGCATGGTCAGCGCGTGCGCGCCCGCCGCCGCCGCCGCGCAGAGGAGGTAGAACAGGACGAAGCGGAAATGTCCGAACGCATCCTCGACATTGTCGCCGAACACCCAGAGGAACAGCATGTTGCCGAGAAGATGCCAGAAATCGAGGTGGATGAAGCTGTAGGTGACGAAGTTGAGGACCGTCGGCTGCACATGATATTCCGGCGGCAGCACCGCCAGATCGTTCACCACGGAGGGAATGAAGCCGTAGGACAGCTCAAAGCCGGAGAGATAGGCCCCGGTCTCGCCGGTCGACGAAAAGAACAGCCAGATCACGACATTGGCGACAATCAGCGCCAGCATCACATAGGCATGGCGGATGCTCTTCAGCCGGTTGTCGTCGTAGAACGGCAGGAACATGGGAGCCCTTCAGCGGGTCGAGGCGCCCATCAAGCCGCGCCGGCATCGATAAGGCAAGGGGAACGGCAGGAACCCCTTCGATGGCGGCCCGGCGACGTCGACGTCGCCAGACCATGACATCGCGTGAAGCGGTATCCGGGTGGCACTCACGCCACGACCAGCTTGATCTCCTCCGCCTTGAAGCGCTCCAGCAGCGTGAAATAGATGGCGCTGCGCGTCGAATAGACGGTCCGGGGGCTGGCAACGAAGGCGAAGGCCTTGAACGCCACCTTGCCGTCCTCGATCCCGTCGATGAAGACGGAGGGCGCGGGATCCTCCAGGATCGTCTCATGCGCGGCGAGAATGTCGAGCAGCGCGCGCCGGACGGCCGCCACATCGACATCGAGCGGCGCGGAAAAGCCGATCTGGATGCGCCCGAGCGGGTTGGCCATCGTCATGTTGCGGATTGACTTGGTGATCAGCTCGGAGTTCGGGACGATCAGCGTCGACCGGTCGGCGATCTGGATTTCGGTGGAGCGAACGCTGATGCGCCGCACCTCCCCCTCGTCCGTCCCGAGGCGCACCGTGTCGCCGATCTTCACTGGACGCTCGGCGAGGAGGATGAGGCCGGAGACGAAATTCTGGGTGATCGCCTGCAGGCCGAAGCCGATGCCGACCGACAAAGCGGAGACGACCAGCGCGATCCGCTCGACGCCGATGCCGAGCGTCGACAGCGCCCAGAAGCCGGCGAGCAGGATGCCGGCATAGCTGACGATGGTGGAGACCGAATTGCGCGCGCCGGGATCGAGATCGGTCGCCGGCAGGTAGCGCTCGTTCAGCCAGTGGCGGACCGCGCGCATCAAAGCGATGCCGACGAAGAGCACGACCGCCGCCTTCAGGATCGACCCCGGGACGATGCTGAAGCCGCCGATCTGGATCTCGGCGGAATTGCCGAACTGATAGAACAGCGAGCTCGCCCCTGGTCCGAGCGGGCCGGACAGGAGGATGGCGGCGACGACGAGGATGGCGAGACGCAGGAGAGCGGAGGCGATGACGCCGAGCTGACCGACCTGCGTGCGGCGCAGACCGAGACCCGCCTGCAGCGAACGCCCGAGCCGGCTCTCCGGCGACAGGAAGGTCGTGCAGAGGTCGTCGGCGACAATCAGGAGGAGATAGGTCGCTGCCGCCACGATCGCCGTCCAGATCGCCTGCCGGCTGAGGAAGAGCGCGAAATTCACATAGCCCTGCAGCGCGGCGACCAGCGCGACCGCGACCGCGCACCAGCCCAAAAGAGTGGCGAGCGTCACGAAGGTCGTCTGCGCACTCGGCTCGGCGCCCGCTTCCTGCGCAGCCGCACGACGGTGGCGCATCAGGGTGATCAGCAACGCCGCCAGAAGCGCGCTGTAGCTGAAGGCAACGACGTAGTTGAGGAAGATCGCCGCCGCCTCGCTGACGCCGACCGCCTTGCCGCTCTCGATCAGGAAGACGCCGACGAAGGTCAGGATAGCCCCGAGGCCGGGATAGGGGCGCAGGCGCTTGGCCGTCTCCTCGGTGAGCGGTGCCAGCCGCCAGGAGGGCTGGCCGACCAGGAGGAGGCCGGCGCCGAGCGAGACCATGAAGCCGCCGATGGAGGCGGTGATCGACAGCGTCTCGGCCAGCGGCCGCGTCCAGCGGGTGAGGAAGCCGCCCCAGTTCAGCGCCTGGAAGAGGATGAGGAAGGCGAGCGCCGAGGTGAAGGTGCCGACCAGAACGAACCAGAGCGCGAGGGCGGACCGGCGCGCCCGCGTGCCCGGCACCTGCTCAACGGCGATCCGCCGGCCGACCTGGCGCAGGCCACGCCGCACGGGCATGAGCAGCAGCAGGGCCAGACCGAGACCCGCCGCGACGAGGGCGAGGCGCGAGCCGAAATGCGCCTTGGACGCACCGAGAACGGAGACCACGACAAAATCCCGCAGCCGGGCCAGGTCGTCGGCGAGACTGGCCGCCACGTCGCTCCACAGGGCCGGCGACAGCGGCGAGGCGACCTTCTTGAACGTGTCGCGGTTGAAGGCCTCGTTGATCTCCCGGATCATCCGGTCGATCATTTCCTTGGCGTCCGCGGCCACCAGGCGCCCGCGCTTGATCGTCGAATCGAGATCGGTGCGTTCGGCATCGAGCCGCTCGCGCTGCGCCTTGACGTCGGGCGCCTCGTCTTCGAGCACCGGCCCGAGTTCGGCGATGCGCGCGTCGATTTCGGCGAGCCGCGGCACCAGCTGCGCCACGGCCATGTTGGCGGTGCTCCCGGCGACCATGCCGCGGTCGCGCAGCTCGGCCTTCTCGGCCGACGTCGTCTCGGCCTCGGCCGCTTTCTGGATGGCGGCCAGTTCCGCCGCCTGCTGGTCGAGAACGACGACCGGATCGGCCTCGGCCGCCTCTTCCTGGGCCCCGGCCGGTATTGCGGCGACGCCGAGAAGAAGGAAGAGCACGAGCCAGAGGGAACGCACGAAGGTCCGGAGCGTCATGCGCGTGCCTGTCGTTGAAGCGCGGACGCGTCCAGCGGACCGGTCCCGGGGATGGTCAGGAAATGCTGCCCCAGAGACGGCGGGTCGCCGGGCCGGGAGGGCATGCTTGGTTGCCGGCCAATGCGCCGGCCGACCGATCTGCTAGCGGCTCGCGCCGGGGACCCAGAGAACGTCCGCCCTGCCCTCGTCATTGGCGATGCGCGCGGCGACGAAGAGGTGGTCGGACAGGCGGTTCACGTAGGTCATCGCCGCCTCCGACACCGTCTCGGCCGGCAGCCGGGCGAGCCCGACCATCAGCCGCTCGGCGCGCCGGGCGACGGTGCGGGCAAGGTGCAGATGGGCGGCCGCCGGAGAGCCGGCCGGCAGAATGAAGCTCTTCAGCGGCTCCAGACGCGCATTCATCGCGTCGATCTCGCGCTCGAGCCGCTCGACCTGCGACGGGATGATGGCGAGGCGCTCATAGGGAAGCTTCTCGCCGGTCTCGGGCGTGGCGAGATCGGCGCCGAGGTCGAACAGGTCGTTCTGGATCGTCGCCAGCATGGCATCGAGTTCGCCTGCCGTGTGGAGGCGCGCCATGCCGATCGTGCCGTTCAGCTCGTCGACGGTGCCGATCGCCTCGAAGCGCAGGTCCGATTTCAGCCGGCGCTCGCCGGTGCCGAGGCCCGAAGTGCCGTCGTCGCCGGTGCGGGTGTAGATCTTGTTGAGCTTGACCATCAGCGGGCGAACCAGAGTGCGCCGACCATGATCAGCACGGCCACGCCCTGCAGCATGACGCGGGCCCGCATCAGCTTCTGCGACCGATTGCCGTCGCCCCCGCGCATCATGTTGAAGAGCCCCATCAACAGCACGACGGCGACGGCCACCATGACGATCAAAGCGAGAATGGACAGGATATCGGACATCGGCATCGTTCCGGTTGGCGTCGCCTCGATATAGGCCGCGTCGAGGCGATAGGCGAGTGGCGTTGCGTCACGCCTACGAGACGGGTGGCTCGGCGCGCTTCCAAGTCGCGGCGGCGACGCCGGTGGCAGCCAGCACCATGCCGAAGAGCTGGATGGAGGTCAGCGTCTCGCCGAACAGCGCGAAGGCCATGCAGGCGGTGACGCCGGGCGTCAGGTACATCAGCGAGGAGACCTGCGACACCGCGCCCTCGCGGATGAGGAAGAGCAGCAGGAAGATCGCGCCGATCGACAGGACCAGGGTCAGCCAGACCAGCGCGAAGACGAACTCGCCGGTGACGTCGACGCGCATGGTCTCGAAGAGCACGGCGCAGACCGCCGTCGGCACCAGGGCGCCGAGATATTGCAGGGCCGTGCCGACGCGCAGGTCGACGCCGCCGACGAAACGCTTCTGCCAGATCGTGCCGACGGAAATGCCGAGCGCCGCCAGCAGTGCCGGCAGCAGCGTCAGCGCCGTGAGACCGGAGCCGGTGCCGAGCTTCGGCGCGACGACGAGGGCGACGCCGAGAAGGCCGAGTGCCAGTCCCAGCCAGTGCCGCGGCCGGATCGCCTCGCCGAGGAAGGCGGCGGCGAGCAACGCCGTCAGCAAAGGCTGCAGGCCGACGATCAGCGCCGCGATGCCGGCCGACAGGCCGTGCCGGACCGCGAAGAACACGCCGCCGAGATAGACGCCGTGGATCAGTCCGCCGGCCAGCATGGCGTGCAGCGCCGGCCGCCGCCCCGGCCAGCCCTCGCGCACGGCGAAGGCGACGGGCGCGAGCAGCAGGAGCGCCAGCGCAAACCGCAGCGCGAGGAAGGTGAAGGGCTCGGCATGCGGCATGGCGTAGCGCGCGCCGATGAAGCCGGTCGACCAGAGGACCACGAAGATCGCGGGAAAATAGGGAAGCAGACGGGGCATCGGCGGCCTGTTCTATGATTTTGGCGACGGTCCCGGCGCGCGACCGGCGGCCGCCCCTGCCTTATGCGACCTCGCGGCGTCCGCGTCTGTGGCCGCAGGGCAACGGGCCGCCGACTTCCGGGGCCTTTAGCCCGCTTGCGTCTGTTCATCGCTGGAAAAGCGCAGCAGACACGGAGGACGGGTGTCCGCGCCACGGGGCTGGACCAGAACGGCTCCCGGCCGCCCCACACGACATAGGCCATAGCCGCGGCATCATGCAGATCATCCTCACCGTCATCGTGCCGATCTTCGCGGTCATCGCCGTCGGCTTTCTCGCCGCAAGGCTGAAACTTCTCGATGATGCGGTCGGCGAGGGTCTGGCCAAATTCGTCTTCGTCATCGCCGTGCCGGCGCTGCTGTTCCGCACGCTGGCCACCGCCAATTTCGCCGGTGCCAACCCGCTCTTCCTGTGGTTCGCCTATTTTCTCGCCGTCGCGCTCACCTGGGCGCCGGCGACGATCCTGGTGCGGCGGCTGATCGGCACCGACCGGCGGACCGGCATCATCGCCGGCATTTCGGCGAGCTTCGCCAACACCGTCTTCGTCGCCATCCCGGCGGTGCAGCGGGCCTATGGCGACGAAGGGCTGGAAGCCCTGTTCCTGATCATCGCCATCCACATGCCTGTCATGATGACGGTCGCCACCCTTCTGATGGAGCGCGCCGCCCGCCTCGACGCCCTGGAGAACGGCACCGCGCCGCCGACCGTCTCGGCGCTCACGACGGTGAAGCGGATCGCCGTCAACCTGTCGCGCAACGCCATCATCGTCGGCATCCTCTGCGGCCTCGTCTGGCGTCTGACGGGCCTCGCGCTGCCCGGTCCGGTCGAGGACGTGGTGCGCCTGCTCGGCTCGACCGCCGGTCCCGTCTCGCTCTTCGCCATGGGCATGTCGCTGACGCGCTACGGCCTGCGCGGCGACCTTTCCAGCGCGCTCGTCGTCTCGGCCCTCTCGCTCGTGCTGATGCCGGCCATCGTCTACGTCGTCGGCGTGGAGCTGTTGCCGCCGCTCTGGCTGAAGGTCGCCGTGCTCACCGCCGCCTGCCCCGCCGGGGTCAACTGCTACCTCTTCGCCAGCTACTTCAAATCAGGCGAAAAGCTTGCCGCGACCGCGATTCTCGTCTCGACGCTGCTGTCCGTGGTCACCCTCGCCGTCTGGCTCGCCATCCTCGCCTGATCAGACGGGTTCTGCCGTAGCAGGCAGGCCGACCATGCGCCTGATGTCCGCCGCCGTGAGCCCCGCCGCACGCAGTTCCGCCAGCGAGGTGTCGCCGGCGCTCTTCGACAGTTTCCGCCCATCGGGGCCGAGAATGAGGTCGTGATGGTGGTAGACGGGCTGCGGCAGGCCGAGCAGCGCCTGCAGCACGCGGTGCACCGACGTGGCCGGAAGGAGATCGCGCCCGCGCACGACATGCGTTACGCCCTGCAAGGCGTCGTCGACGACCACCGCCAGGTGGTAGCTCGTCGGCACGTCACGGCGGGCGAGGACAACATCGCCCCAGACGGCCGGATCGGCGGCGATCTCGCTCGCCTCCTCGTCCGACCCCGCCCCCGTCTCGGCGAAGGACAGCGGACCGAGACCGGCCAGCGCGGCGCCCATGTCGAGACGAAAAGCGTGCGGCTCGCCCGCGGCGATACGGGCGGCCCGTTCGGCCTCGGGAAGCTTGCGGTCGAGCCCGGGATAGAGAGGCGCGCCGTCGGGGTCGCTCGGCCAGGCGCTGCCCGTCTCCTCCCGGTGGCGCTCGGCGAAGGCGCGGATCTCGCCGCGCGACAGAAAGGCGGGATAGACGAGGCCGGCATCGACCAGTGCCTCCAGCGCCGCGCGGTAGTCGCCGAAATGCTCGGACTGCCGGCGCGGCGGCCCGTCCCAGGCGATCCCGAGAAACGCCAGGTCGTCCTCGATCGCCCGCTCGTGGGCGATCGTGCAGCGGGCCCGGTCGATGTCCTCCAGCCGCAGGAGGAAGCGCCCGCCCGCCGCCCGCGCGAGACCGTGATTGACCAGCGCCGAGAGGGCGTGGCCGAGATGCAGCGCGCCGTTCGGGCTGGGCGCGAAGCGGTAGACCGGTGGGGATTCGTTCATGCGGGCTTGCCCTTGGCCGTGTCGTCGAGGCATTCAGCGGCATGGATATAGGCCAAAGCACCCGGGCGCGGCAGCGATGATCCTGACGCAAGACGACATCGAGCGCGAAGTCGCGGCGCTGGCAAGGCTCGATCCGCGCCTCGAGCCGCTCGTCGACATCGCCGGCCCCCTGCCCGTTCGCGCCACGCCCGGCGGCCTCCGGGGCCTCGTCGGCATGGTCGTCGGCCAGCAGGTGTCGCGGGCGAGCGCCACGGCGATCCTGACGCGCCTTGGCGCCGTCATGGACCTCGACGACCCCCACGCCATCCTCGCCGCCACCGACGCCGACTTCCGCTTCGCCGGCATGTCGCGCGGCAAGGAGAGGACGACGCTGGCGCTCGCCGAAGCCTGCCGCGACGGCCGGCTGGATTTCGCGCGAATCACCGAGCTGTCTCCGGGCGACGCGATCGGCGAACTGACCGCCTTGCCCGGCATCGGGCCTTGGACGGCGGAATGCTTCCTGCTGTTTTCGGCCGGCCATCCCGACATTTTTCCGGCCGGCGACCTCGCCCTGCAGATCGCGGTGGCGCACGGCCTCGGCCTCGCCGAGCGGCCGAAGGAGAAGCCGCTCGTCGCGCTCGCCCGGGACTGGGCGCCGCACCGATCGGCGGCAGCCAGGCTGTTCTGGGGCTATTACGCCTTGCTCACCCGGCGCGACGCGACACCCGCAGATACCGCGGTCGTCGCCGATGCCGCCCCCCGGCCGTGATTCGCCGGCCGCCCGAAGCGACCCTTTCCCTGAGGCAGGAGACCTCTCTGCGGCCAAGCGTTGCAGGGCTTGGTGCGCAGGCTTCACAAAGGCGACACGATAGGACACCATAGTTCCTGCAAGAAGACGCAAGTCGTTATGTGAAGGAGACTGTCCTTGACGATTGCAGTAGCTCAGAACCTGTCGCCGACACTGGTTCTGAACGCGGACTTCCGACCCCTGAGCTATTATCCGCTGTCGCTGTGGAGCTGGCAGGATGCGATCAAGGCCGTCTTCCTCGACCGGGTGACGATCCTTGCCGAATACGACCAGACGGTCCGCAGCCCGACCTTCAGCATGCAGCTTCCCTCGGTCGTCTGCCTCAAATCCTATGTGAAGCCGGCCCGGCATCCCGCCTTCACGCGGTTCAACGTGTTCCTCCGCGACCGTTTCCAGTGCCAGTACTGCCACTCGCCGAACGATCTGACCTTCGACCACGTCATTCCCCGCTCCAAGGGCGGACTGACCACCTGGGAGAACGTCGTCGCCGCCTGCTCGCCCTGCAATCTCAAGAAGGGCGGCCTGATGCCGCGCGAGGCGGGCATGCTGCCCTACCAAAAGCCTTACCAGCCGACCGTGCACGACCTGCACAACAACGGCCGCCTGTTCCCGCCGAACTTCCTGCACGAAAGCTGGCTGGACTATCTCTACTGGGATTCGGAGCTCGACCCGGAGTAGCGGCGGGGTTTCTGTGGGGCGCCGATGTGGTGCCGGGTTACTCAAAAGCGCCTAGTCGCTTTAGCCACTCCGCGGCCCACCGCCGTCTCACGGACACAGTCCGGGGCAAGCGGGGCCGGGCACAAAGGTCGTCTTCGACGTCTGCGCCGGGGAACGGCCAGATGGACAAGGCAGGAAAGGGAACGGCGCCAAGGCCGTCCCGATGTGCTGCGGCTAGCTTTTCCCCGAGCGATTTATCGCAAGGATCCGCCATGAGTGCCGTCTCCGCCACCGAGGCCGTCCCGCCGCTCGCCCTTCCGGCCGGCCACGATCATTTGCCCGACCCGCCCGAGCCAGATGTCGTCAGCCCTGTGGAGCATGCCGCGGAAGCGACCGCTGCGATCACGGACGAGCCGAATGCCGGCCTGTCGACGGCCGAGACGGTCTCTGACGAGGTCGCCGCAGCACTTGCCGGGGTGCATGATGCAGGCAGTCCTACCGTCGGCATCGACGAGGCCCTCGCCGAATATCACGCGACCAATCCCGAATAGCCGCCCTCAGGCGCGCCGCTCGGCGCGGCCCGTCGCGGCGACGAGGGCGATGGCCGAGAACAGCAGCGACGCCAGCACGTTCCAGCCGGCGAAGGAAAGCCCAAGGAACCGGCCCGCCGCTTCGTCGCAGGCCGGCGGCCGGATGGTATCGATCGTCGCCAGGAGATCGCCGGATAGATCGGCATTCCCGGCGGCACAGCCGGAAGGCCCGGCCCAGAAGTGCCATTCGACTCCGGAATGGTAGACCGCCAGACCGAGGCCGACCAGCATGGCGAGGCCGATCAGCGCGAGCAGTCCCCGCACGATCCGGCCCGGCGCCCGGCCGGCAGCCGCGACCAGAGCCAGCGCGGCCAGGACGATGGAGATGTAATAGGGCCAGCGCTCCTGCAGGCACAGCGCGCAGGGAATGTAGCCCCCGACATGCTCGAACAGGAGCGCCGTTCCCACCGTCGCGGCCGCGCCGACGAGAAGCACCGCGGCGGCCATCGTCTGCATCGTACCTGTGGGCCGGGCGAGGCCGGAGAGAGCTGCCATCCTGCTTGCCTTCCTGGGACGAACCGGGGAGCCCCGGCCGGGATCGAATCGGCCCTGCTCTAGCACCGCCGGTGTCTCCGCGAACAGCCCGCCGGCGGATTTTGCCCACCGCCCGGAAAAGCGTCGCGCGCCAGCACGCCATCTGGCCATGGCGCGCCATGTATCGTATAGGAGACGGCGCCGACCCGGAGCCGCTGAGCCTCGGGTCCGCGCCGTGCGGGCGTGGTGGAATTGGTAGACGCGCCGGACTCAAAATCCGGTTCCGCAAGGAGTGTCGGTTCGATTCCGACCGCCCGCACCACAATTTTCGCGCAGCGGCCGTTATCTCACCCGAGGGCACCATGTCTGGCCCCGCCCATCGGCGCCGCAACGGCATGGTCAGGCCGAGGCCTCTCCGCTGAACGGTCCTTCGTGCCGGCCCCTCGTTTCGCCCCCGACCGCTCCGGTCCGGCGACGCCTGGAAAGTCGGAAGCGCTGCCGGCGCCCCGCGCGCCGATCCCCATCTTCATGGCGTAGGCGGCCCTTCCCGTCCGTCTCAGAATGGTCCCGTGACACGTCGCCACGGCCACAGGGAAGGACAGATCATGACCGCGTCGCGCCAGACACTCAGAAGGACGTTCGCCTGCATGGCCTCGTTCGCCGCCTTCGTGCTGGCGCCGACGTCAGCCGATGCTGTGGTCTACTGCAAGACCGTCGGCGTGCCCAAAGGCTGCGTGGCGGCACCGGGCGTCGTGCGGGTGGCGCCCGTCGTCGCCGCACCCGTGGTCGTCCCGCGCGCGGTCGTGGCCACCCCGCGCGTCGGGGTCGTCGCGCCGCGCTACGGCGTCGGGGTCGGCGCGCGCGGCGTCGGCGTGCGTCCGGGAACGCCCGCCAACCGCGGCGGACCGGTCAACCGCGTCGGCCGCCGCTGACGATCGGGGATCGGCCGCCCTCCGGGAGGGACCGGGCGAATCCGGAGCGGCCCTGTTCCGGAAGGGTCGGTGACCCCGCCGACTCAGGCTGTCGGGACAAACCGTGCCGGCAGGTCGAGGATGACGCGCGTTCCGGCGCCGTCCGAGGACAGCGTCAGCCTGACGCCGCAGAGAAAAGCCCGTTGGCGCATGCTGGCCAGTCCGCGCCCGGTCGGGGGCCGTTTCTCCGCCGGATCCTCCGGCATGGCAAAACCCCGTCCCTCGTCCTCGACGACGATGCGCCCGTGCGGCGGCTCGCTGCCGCTGTCGACGGTTTCCAGGCTGATTCGGACCAGGCTGGCGCCCGAATGCTTCACCGCATTGGTGACCGCCTCCTCCAGGAGGCGCAGGATGTGGATGACATGCCGGGGCTCCAGATTGTCGGCGAGCGGCAACCCTGACGGGCTTTTAAGCTGCCAGTCCAGCCCCATGCCGTGCGCCCGCAGCCGCGCGGCGACGCGCTCGCGCCAGGCCCCGAGGATCAGCATGATGTCGCCGTCGACGTCGTCCATGGCGTCGATCACGTTGCGCAGGTCGCTGAGCGCCAGCGCCGCGGTGCCCCGGATCCTGTCGCCTTCGGCCCCGATCTTTTCGCTGAGCGCGACCATGCTGACGAGGTGGCCGCCCAGCCCGTCGTGCAGATCGCGCATCAGGCGCATCCGCTCCTGCCCCAGCGCCGCCAGCCGCGCGCGGGACTCCTCGCGCCTCAGACTGGCCTCCAGTTCCGTTTCGGCCTCGCGCACCCGTTGCCGCAGGCGCTCGGCAAAGCCGTCGACGGCGTTGAGGGCATTGGCGAAGCGCCAGGTGAGGCCGGCACCGATGGCCACGACGAAGGCGGAATAAGACAGGCGGGCCAGGAAGATCCGGGTATCGGCGAGAACGCCGCTCAGGCTCAGCATGTCGTGCCCCCAGAAGATCAGCACCACGAGGGCGGGCGGCGACAGGAGCAGCGCGTCGGCATCGCCGTGCCGAAGGACCCGCCAGGCGGTCACGGCGGAAATCAGCACCAGAAAGAGGCCGACGGCCGGCAGCCCCAAGAGGATATGGCCGCCCCGCGCGACGTCCGGACCGGCGAACACGCACAGGAGCGCCAGCAAGACCCCCGGCAGGAAGGCCAACCAGATCCAGCGACCGGGCCGCATCCCGAGATAATAGATCAGAAAGAGCAGGACCCAGGCGCCTTCCAGAGCCGGGGCCGCCGTCAGCACCGGGCTTGCCGCGGCGAAGCTGGAAGGATCCGGCGGCACCGCGACGGCCTGGACGACGCCGGTGATCATCGCCGCCGCCAGCGCGCCGTAGGCCGGTTCGCGGCGGCGCTTCAGCCACATGACGGCGAGGATCGCCGCCAGCATCGCCTGGCAGCTGGTCAGCACCAGCGGCAGGGTGACGAAGATGAGCAGGCGCTGCTCGAAGGCCGGGCGGAGCGCCGCGTCCGGCCCGACATAGACGGCGCTGAGAAAGCCCCCCAGCGGCGCCGGCGTGAACAGGCGAAGCGTCGCGTCATTGCGCCCATCGCGCAGCAGCGGCGAGGGAAGCGACACGATCAGCGGCGTATTGCGGTCGAGGCGCGCGGCAAGCGGGTCGCGCCGGCTGTCGGCCAGCACCGCACCGTTGAGGGCAATCTCGACGCCGCTGGCAAAACGCGGCACGAAAATCGACCAGGCGTCATCCGTCGGAAACGAGGGGTGCTCGAACTGGAAGTCGTAGCGGAATTCCAGCGCCGGCGCCTTCTGGCGCGCCGTCTCATGGGGCAGAGCAACAGCCTCGGCCGGCGCATCGCCCACGCTGAACATCGCCTCGGCGATCCGGTAGCGCTCCGGCGGAATAGGCGGCGTCTGGGTCAGGATCACCGCACAGGCCAGCGCGGCCAAGGCTTGCAACAGCAGATAGGCGACGACCATGCGCCGTCGGCCGGCCTCGGCCGCCGGCGCATGGTTCGGCAGGACGTCGCTCGTCATGGGGTCACAGCCGGATCAGCCCCTGCTGAACCGCCTCGAAGACCGCTTCGCCGCGCCGGTTGACCTGCAGCTTGCGATAGATGGTCTTGATGTAGCCGGGCACGGTCTGCCGCGAAATACCGAGATGCGTGGCGATCTCGGCATAGCTACAGCCCTTGGCGATCCCCCAGAGGATGTCTGTCTCGCGCGGCGTCAGGCGGGCCGCCGGTGCCGTCGGCGCGGCCGGAAGCCCGGTCCGGTCCCCCTGCAGCCGCCGGACGATGAAGCGGGCGGCCGCCGCCGAGAGCGGCGCCTGCCCGTCGAGCAGCTGGGCGACGCTGCCGGCGATGTCGGCCGGCAGCGCGTCCTTGAGGAGATAGCCGCTGGCGCCCTCCTCGATGGCGGAGATGATGCTCTCCTCGTCGCCAAAGACCGAGATCACCATGATCTGCGTGCCCGGGGAAAGCCGGCGCGTCTCGCCGATCAGCTCGGTCCCATGGCCATCGGGCAGATGAAGGTCGACCAAGAGGGCGTCGAGGGGCCCGGCGGCAAGCCAGGCGCGGGCCTCCGCGAGGTTGGCAGCCTCCTGCGCGACATAGCGCGATCCGCTGCGCAGGGCGTCGGCCAGACGTTGACGCGTCGGCCCGTCGTCCTCCACCACGAGAACCGTGCCGGAATGGCGATCGGGGCCGTCGCGCTGGGCTTCCATGCCCTTCCCCTTCTTCGGTCGGCCTTCCCCGACGGCCATCGCGCGCAGCGTCTTCTCAGCGACCAAACGCTGCTGCCGGTCGCCGGCTCGCCGAGCCCAAAGTTCAAGCCTGAGCCGATGCCAGTCAATGTATACGCGGGAGGCGACCGGGCTCAAGAACGGCCGACGGTCGGCCGCTTCATGCCCTCATTGCAGGGCGGCGAGCTCGCTGACGGAAACAAACCCGTCCTGGTTCGCGTCGAGCCGGGCAAAGGCGGTGTCGTAGCGCTGCAGCCGCTTGACCTTGATCGCCATGCCCTGGCCGCCGGCGGCCACGCTGTCGATCAGCACTTTGAATTCAGTGACATCGAGCTTGCGGTCGCCATTCTGGTCGGCGGCGGCAAAGCGCTCCTGCGCGCCCGCGGCGGAAGCGGCGACGAGCACGAAGAAAAGCGCGAGGCAAGGTCTGGCAGCCATGCGGGGTCTCCCGTCCGGTTCGGAGTATGAAGCGAGGTCAGCGGACCGGTCAGACCGTGCCGCTGCCGGGCTCCACCCTTTCCGTTTCGGGCGTCGCCGACAACGCCATCTTCATGGGGACCCGGCGCTCGCCCCCCTCACCCGGGAACAGGCAGGCCGGTCCCGCCGGGCGTCACCGACCGGTCGCGAGCCGGCGGCCCAGCACGGTCTTCAGGAGCACGGCGCCGGCCGCGACGACCGTGAACACCGACAGGACCAGCTTGGACATGTCCCCCATCACGCCCTCGATGAGAACGGCATGGACGACGCTCGCGACCACGATCGTCGCGGCGAGGACGGAATGGACCACCTGCCAGAGGCGCGGGCGCAGCCGCCGGCGGAAGGCGGCGAGGCAGGCCGTCACGATCACCGCCCAGAACCCGATCACGCCATAGACGGCAAAGGGCGTCGGCGACACCAGTAGGAGGGCGTCGACGATGTCTTCCGGACTGGTGAGATAGAGTCCCCCGACATGCAGCATGACGAGGCCCGTGAGCGCCAGGCCGATCCAGCGGTGCCAGCGCCGCTGCGCGAGGCCTCGCACGAAGGGCAGGAGGCCATCGATCAGGAGGGGCTGCAGGAACAGCAGCACCAGAGCGAGGACGCCGGCGAGGCCGCCCGTGATCCACAGCGCATCGCGGCTGGCTTGCAATGGGCTCGCCACGGCCACCCCCAGAGGCACGAGGGCGACCGCCGCCACGACGAGCCAGAGCGTGGCGCGGGCGAGCGGTTCAGCTGCCCGCCGCGTCATCGGCGACCGGGGCCAGATTAAAGTCGACGGCGATGCTCGTGTCCTCCCGGCTCTTCAAGAGGGGGCGCAGGAAGACCGGCTCGAAAGCCTCGTCGTCATAGGACATGTGAATATGCGCCTGGCCGAAATTGGGAACGATCGGCGAGGTCTCCAGGCGATAGGTGCCGTCGGCCGCCGTCATCACGCTGCCACGGTTGCTGGCCTCGCCTTCGCCACCGCGCTCGGTCGACGCCCAGATCTGCACCCGGACATTGCCGAGGCCCTCGCAGGAGCCGGCCTTCCGGACGGTGCCGGAGACGACGAAGCCCTTGCCGAGATTGTCCACCAAAGGCGCGTCGGCGACGAAATTGTTCTTGCCGCCGCGCATGGTCTCCGTCGCAGCGCACTCCGCCGCACCGGCGGTCTGGGCCGCCGCTGGAGACGTCAACGCGGCCAAGCCAAGAAGGAGGCCGCCGAGGCCCGAAAGCAAGGGTGGAAGCCGGTCAGTTCGCGCTATGGACATGATGCCTGTCTCCTGCCGTGAGGATTGATCGCAGGGACATGTCCTTCTATCGCGTCTGGAGGTCCCCGCCGCTGCGATGAGCGTGCAACCGGACATTGGCCGCGATGAGGCGTGTTGCCAGTGCCTCTCGAACTCTTGACCCGGCCGTCAGCTCCGTCCGAACACCGCCTTGACCCTTTGGCGCATGAGCCGCGCCGCGTTGCGGGTGCGGCGCATCTGCTCCAGTCCTTGCGCGGCGCGCTCAACGGCGCGGCCGGAGTCGCGCGTCAGACCGACGACGAGCGTCTCGATCGGCAGGCGCTGCTTCCACAGCCGGTTCATCAGGAAATGGTCGGGAACGGCGCAGGAATCGGCGCGCACGACCTCCGGGTCGGCGATCAGCGCCTCGGTGGCCAGCACCATCATCTGCAGCCCCGGCGAAGCCGCGCCATGGGCCTCGTCAAAACCCATCTTCCAGGCAAAGGCCTCGCCGCCGATGACGAAGGTGACAAGGCTGGCGATGGCCTCGCCGTCGAGCCGGAGGGTGAAGATCCGGACCCGATCCTTTTCGGCGAGCTTGTGGATGCTCTCGCGGGCGAAGGCGGCGCGGTAGCGGTCCATGATCAGGGCGCTGCGCTGGCGTCCCTTCCAGCCGCTGGCCTCGAGTCCGAGGAACTCCTCCATCGCCGGGCGAACCTCGTGCGGGGCGCGGGCGATGTCGAAGGTGACGCTGCCCTTGGCTTCCAGCAGGCGGCGCTGGCGCTGCAGCTCGCGGCGCCGCTTGGACGACAGGACGCCGGCCATACTGGCCCCGGGGCCGGCATCGAGCGCCGCCCGCTCGAAGCGGTGGGCGGTGGCGACCGGCAGGCCGAGCCGCGCGGCCGTCGCCAGAAGGGTTTTGGCGAAGGGTTCGTCGCTGCGCACTTCCGGCAGGACGAGGATCGAGGGGAAGCCGAGTTCCTTGTGCGACAGGGTGTCGAGGAGGCTTTCCAGCGTCGCCTCCGGGTCGTCGCTGTCGACGAGGGGCGTGCCGAGCGGGCCGAAGGGATGCGTCCAGGCGCGGATCGCCGGCTGGCCGCCGAGGAAGCCCGTGCGCTCGATCGAATAGGGCATGAGAAAGCGCAGGCGGCTGCGCTGTGGCCCCTCGTCGCGCACGACCATCAGCCGGACATGACGCTCGTCCAGCCGCGGCATGGCCGGGATCAGGAATTGCGGGGCGAAGAAGATGTTCTGGTCGATCGACCGGCGCGTCAGGAAGTCGAGCTCGGCCTCGAGGTCGAAGGCGGCGGTCGGCAGGTAGACCGAGAACCGCCGGATCCCGTCGCCCTGGCCGATCGCCAGATTGGTCTCCGGATTGTCCAGCGGCCGGCTCTGATCGAGGAGGCCGATGGCCGGCGCCGCGCTCGGCGAGGCCAGCATTTCATCGAGAAGGGGCTTGCCGCTCATCCGATTTCCTCCAGGGGCCGGCTGCGGGGCAGCGTCGGACCGGCGAGAATGAACATCTTCAGGCCCAGCCGGCGGTAGGCCACGAGGGCGAGCGTCGCGGCCTCGTAGATCATCGCCAAGGCCGTGGCGACGGCGGCACCGTAGAGACCGTAGAGGGGGATCAGCATCACGTTCAGCCCGATATTGAGAAGGATGGTCGTGAAATAGACGGCGGCGCAGGCCTTCTGCTCGCCCGACATGGTCAGCACGCTCTCCGCCGGGCCGACCGCCGCCCGCGCCAAGACGCCGATCATCAGGATGAAGAGGAGCGGATAGCCGGCCCCGAACTCCGGGCCGAACAGGCCGAGCAGCAGTTCGCCGCCGACGAGGATCACGACCGCCATAGCGAGCGAAGGCCAGAAGGTCCAGCGGATGGTCTCGCGCACGAAGAGCTCGAACTCCTGCGGCTCGCCGGCATGGTGATAGTGCGAGAAGCGCTGCGCAGCGCTCGCCTTGACCGCGAAGTAGACGAAATGGACGAGCGCGAGCGTCTTCACGCTGGCATAGTAGACCGCGACGTCCGACGGCGGCAGGAAATGCCCGACCATCAGGATGTCGACATTGGTCAGAAGGTTGAAGAAGCCCTCGACCAGGAAGATCGGCAGCGCCATGGCCATCCAGGTGCCGAAGATGATCCGCCGGGGACCGGGACCGGTCCTCAGATTCGTCGTCCGGCGCACCAGGAAGAGCTGGCCGAGCGTCGTCGTCCAGGTCGCGGCGACGAGGCAGGCCACGGCCGTCACGGCATGGGCCTCGAAGCCGGCGACATTCACCGCCAGCGCCATGTAGGCGATGATGAGGAGCGGCCGGACGATGAAGGTCGGCAGCAAGGCCAGGCCGGCCAGCGCATGGGCCCGGGACGTGCCGTCCAGAACCTCGCCGAGCGCCATGACCGGCAGGCAGAAGATGCCGATCACCAGCGGCAGCAGATAGTAATCGGGAACCCCGTCGCGAAACAGCCAGAGGGCCGCAAGACCGAGGAGGCTGACGATGCTGGACGAGGCGAGGGCGAAGCGCCGGCTCGTCACCAGGAGGCCGCGCAGGAGATCGAGCTGCTGCCGCACCCGGTATTCCGGCGCGAAGCGGATCACCGCGGTCTGGAAGCCGAGGCAGCAGAGGCCGCCGACGATGACGGAGGCGACGAGGACGAAGACGAAGACGCCGTATTCCGCGCTGCCCATCCAGCGCGCCAGCACGACCTGGCTGAAGAAGGCGATGACCGCCGAGATGACGCGGACCGAAAAGGCAAACAGCGCGATGCGGCCGGCCACGGCCTTCTCGCCGTGCCCGGACAGGACGGCGTCGAAGCCGGCGAAGAACGGCCGAAAGCGGCCCATCAGCGCCTTCGGCACCAGCCGATCCGCGATCTTTTCCGTCGACAGCATCACCACACGCAGGTCCGTTCTCCCCGGCGGCCTCGCGACCGGACGGGCAGACCGTAGCGCGGGAAGCTTAAGAATTGGTCGAATGAGCCCCTGCGGCGTCGGCCCCGTCGGCCAGGAACCGGACTTCGTCCGCCCGTGACGGCCGTCCCAGGATCACGTTTCGGTGGGGGAAGCGGCCGAAGCGCTGGATCGTTTCACGATGCTCCAGCGCAAAGGAGAGGTTCTCCGGATCGACCTCCGTCATCAGGGCCACGCAGGCGTCCTGCTCGGCGAGATCCTCGGCGTGCATCAGCGGCATGACGAAGAACTGGTTGATGTCGTCGCCGACGCGCCAGTGATCGCCACGCGCCAGCGCTTCCCGCGCCAGCTGCAGCGCCTTCGCGTCGGTGGCATACATGCGCGGGTGGCCGCGGAACATGTTGCGCGGAAACTGGTCGAGAAGGATGACGAGGGCCAGCGCGCCGTTCGGCTCCTCGGTCCAGGAATCCAGTTCTCCGAGCGCCGCCCGTTCGTAGAGGTCGATGAAGCGTTGCCTTGTCAGGCTGTCGAAGTCGGGATCGGGCGTGAACCAGCGATCGGGCCCCGCCTCGCGCCAGAAGTCGATGATGGTTTGCGGATCGGTGAAGGTATCGCTCATGTCGGGGTCCGGCGGATCGTCCGCCGCGGGTGCGACGGAGAGGCTTCAGGCAAGCAAGGGCCCAGAGATAGGGCGCGACATTGCGGCGGCGACGGGGCGCTGCGGCAGGAAGAATGCAGGGACCGGGTGGAAATCGCCCGGCGGGGCTGCGCTGCCCACCGTCGGCGCTTCGCTTCGATCGCGCGCCACGCCCGCTGCAGTCGACCCCGCGGCATGGCGTCCTGTCCGTCGATCCGCCGGCGGCGAGCGACATTCCACATCGAGGCCGGCAGGGCGGGCATGTGCTGGGGGAGGCCGGGCGCCATGCGGCCCATCGCCGGCTTCGTCAGCCCCAGAGGCGCCGTCGCACGGCCGACGGCCATGCTGCCGTCAGAAGGACATCCCCGGCACGGCCAGCGGGTTGTCGGTCAGCGCCGCCCGGTCCGGGGCGTCGAGCCGCGGCTGGCCGACGAAGGCGGCGAAGAGGTCGCGCACCAGGCGCTCGTCGAGACCCTCGCCGATGAGCACGAGGCGCGAGCCCGGCGCCACGTCCGCCGGCCAGGCCGGCAGCAGCACGGGCGGATGGAGATACTGCCGCACGCCATGCAGGACGAGCGGCCGCAGCGGCTGCTCGGCGGTCAGCACCACCGCCTTCATCCTGAGGATCCGCGGTCCCTCGAGGTCGCGCAGAAGATCGAGGAAGGCCTCGATCTGGGCGCGCGGGATCGACGCGGCATGCTGGATGGAGAAGGAGCCGATGTCGCCGTGCCGCCCGTTCCCGCCCTGCCGGTGCGCGGGGTCGCCCTCGCCGTGATGGTGGTGGTGATCGTGATGGGCGTGGTGCCCCTGCCCCGCCTCCACTTTTCCCGCCGGTTCGGCCTCGTCCTGCAGCCAGCGGCGGACGTCGGCGGTTTTGGTGGCGGGGTCGTAGAGGCCGCAGCCGAAAAGCGCGCCGGCGCCCGCCGCGCCATCGGCCGCCACCAGCAGCGGTGCACGCGGATTGAGCGGCCGCACCAGCGCCGCCAGCGCCTCCACGGCCCCGGGCGCCGCGAGGTCGGTCTTGGTGAGGACGATCCGATCGGCCACGGCCACCTGCCGCCGCGCCTCCTGGCGGGTGGCGAGATTGTCGCCGCCGGCCAGGGCATCGAGCACGGTGACGACGCCGTCCAGGGCATAGGCCGCGGCGAGCGCGGGATGGCCCATCAGCGCGGCGATCAGCGGCGTCGGATCGGCGATGCCCGTCGTCTCGACGACGACGCGGGAGAGCGGCGCGATCCGCCCGGTCTGCATCCGGTCGGCGAGATCGGCCAGCGTGTCGACGATCTCGCCGCGCACGGTGCAGCACAGGCAGCCGTCGGAAAGTTCGACCACCCCGTCGCGCGCGGTCTCGACCAGGAGATGGTCGATCCCGGCCTCGCCGAACTCGTTGACGATCACGCCGGTGTCGGTGACGGCGGGATCGGCGAGCAGGCGGTTCAGCAGCGTCGTCTTGCCGGCGCCGAGAAAGCCGGTGAGGACGGTGACGCGGATCGGGAAGGCGGGAACGGCCGGCGGCACGGCGAGGGTCAATTCGCCATCCCGCCGCGCAGGCTGGCGTCGCCCATGCTGCTGGAAAGCCGGCCGACCTTGCCCGACTCGGGACCGGCCTCGGGGCTGGCCTCGGGATTGGCGGCCCCGCCCGTCTCCGACAGACCCGGGCTGCCGGAAGCCGGCGTCAGCGGCCCCTCGGTGTCCGCGCCGACCGCCTCGTTCTCGATATCCGGGCGCCAGCGCGGCAGGGGAATGCCGTAGCCGGGGATCTGCGAGATGCCGGCGACGAAAGTGTCGCCAGCCGCCGCGCCGCCGATGCTGACCGGGATCACCGCCGGCGCACGCGTCATCTCGTGCAAATAGGGCGAGCCCGAGGTCTTTTCGGCCCGCGCCGCTTCCGCCTGACGCTCCTTGGCGCGCTCCTCGCGTCCGGCGGGCGAGCAGATCTCCTGGCTGATGTCGGCCGGCGGGCCGCTGGAGGCGGGCAGCGCCTCGACGAGCGTGTCCATCTGCGCGGGATCGGTGCGAAAGCCGTTCTCGAGCAGTTCCGCCGCGATCCGGTCGCGCACGATCGTGCCCTCGGCGCCCAGCACCACGGCGACGATGGTGCGCTTGTCGCGGGTGGCCGAGGCAACGAGATTGAAGCCGGAGGCGCAGATATAGCCGGTCTTCATGCCGTCGGCGCCGGCATAGCGGCCGAGCAGCGGATTGGTGTTGCGCAGAACCGTGTTTCCGGTCGAGATCGCCTCGACGCCGAAGATCTCGCTGAAGGCCGGAAAGTCGCGGCGCAGGTGCACCGCGAGGATGGCGAGGTCCTTGGCGCTGGAAAACTGGCCGGGTCCCGGCAGGCCGTTCGGGTTGATGAAGCGCGTGTCCTTCATGCCGAGCCTGTCCGCCTCGGCATTCATCATGCCGATGAACCTCTCCAGCGAGCCGCCGCCGAGCGCCTGCCCGATGGCGACGGCGACGTCGTTGGCCGACTTCACCAGCATCATCCGCAGCGCCATGTCGAGCCGGACGATCGTGCCGGGCGGGAAGCCCATCTTGCTCGGCGCCTGGCCGGCGGCGAAGCGCGTCATCACCACCGGACTGTCGAGCGTCACCGCTTCGGCCTTCAGCGCCTTCAGCGCCAGATAGGCGGTCATCAGCTTGGTCGTCGAGGCGGGATACCAGCGGTGCGTCGCATCCTTGGTCGACAGCACCTTGCCGGTGTCGACATCAACGACGATCGAGGTCTCGGCGCTGGCTGCGGACGCGCCGAGCGCGCCGACCAGGGCGAGAGAGATGATGCAGGCAAACCGCCGGGCTGCGCCCTCCGTGATCTTCAAGAATCCGGTCCTTCAGTGAACTGTTGGCGTCGCCATGGCTTCGCGCCTATCTCGCCTCTATGGCACTGTCATGGCAAGGTGCCGGAGCCAAGCCCCCTCTTGCCGCCATCCGCTACGGCACTGCCGAAAGATCTTCATGCCCGTCAACAACCGCATCGCCGACCGCCAGGACGAAATCGCAGGCTGGCGCCGCCAGTTGCACCAGATTCCGGAAATCCTCTACGGCGTCCACGAGACCGCTGCCTTCGTCGCCGCCAAGCTCGCCTCCTTCGGGTGCGACGAGGTGGTGACGGGCATCGGCCGCACCGGCGTCGTCGGCGTCATCCATGGCCGCAGCGGCCCCGGCCGGCGCCGCATCGCGCTGAGGGCCGACATGGACGCGCTGCCGATCGTAGAGGAGACGGGGGCCGCCTATGCCTCGCTCACACCCGGCGCCATGCACGCCTGCGGCCATGACGGGCACATGGCCATGCTGCTCGGCGCGGCGGAGAGCCTGTGCGAGACGCGCGGCTTCGAGGGCAGCGTCGTCATCGTGTTCCAGCCGGCGGAAGAAGGCGGCGCCGGCGCCAAGGCGATGATCGACGACGGCCTGATGGAGCGCTTTGCCATCGACGAGGTCTACGGCATGCACAACATACCGGGCCTACCGCTTGGCCATTTCGCCATCTGCCCCGGCCCGATCATGGCCTCGACCGACACCTTCGTCCTCACCCTTCGCGGCCGCGGCAGCCATGCCGCCATCCCGCAGCAGGGTCTGGATCCGATCCTGGCGGGCGCGGCCCTCGTCCAAGCGCTGCAGCAGATCGTCGCCCGCAACACCGACCCGTTGCAGTCGCTCGTCGTCTCGGTGACCGAGTTCCACGCCGGCTTCACCAGCAATGTCATTCCCGAGACCGCCGTCGTCTCCGGTACGGTGCGGGCCCTGACGGCGGAGATGCGCGACCTCGCGGAAAGACGCATGGGCGAGATCGCAGAGGGCATCGGAGCGGCCCACGGCGTCGCCATCGAGCTCCGCTACGACCGGCACTATCCCGTCACCTTCAACCATGCCGGCGCCACCGCCTTCTGCGCCGCCGTCGCCGCCGAGATCGTGCCGGCGGCTCAGGTCGACACGGCGGTGGCGCCACTGATGGGCGGCGAGGATTTCTCCTACATGCTGGAGGCGCGGCCGGGCGCCTTCATCTTCGTCGGCAATGGCGACACGGCCGGCCTGCATCACCCGAAATACGATTTCGACGACCGCGCCATCGCCTACGGCGCGTCCTACTGGGTGCGCCTGGCCGAAAGGGCGCTGGCCGGCGCTTGACGTGCCGACGGCGCCGCCCTCCCCGCTTTGGTTATGCCGGGGCGGGCTATTGCGGCTTGCCGTTTGTCCAGTTCGGCGCCGCGGCGAACAGAGGCACGGTCGAGATCGCCATCTTGGCGCTGCCTTCCTTGATCTCGCGCGAATGCGAGAGATAGATCAGCGTATCGTTCGCCTTGTCGTAGACGCGGTTGACGACCAGCGCCTTGAACACCAGCGAGCGGCGGGTGGAGAAGATCTCCTCGCCGTCATCGTCGAGATCGATGTCGCCGATGACGATCGGCCCGGTCTGGCGGCAGGCGATGGAGGAGTTCGAGGGATCCTCGAACCAGTTGCCCTGGCGCAGGCGATCGACGACGCTGCGGTCGAAATAGCTGACATGGCAGGTCACGCCCTGCACCTTCGGATCGCTGATCGCTTCGATCTTGATGTCGTTGCCGAGCCAGTCGGTGGAAATCTCGCCGACCTCCTGCGCTGAAGCCGGGACGGCGAGGCCGAGAAGCAGCGCGCAGCCCGCCACGAACGAAAATCCTGAATATCGCATCGTCTCGCCATCCTCGGTAACACATCGGTTGCCCGCAAATGGCCCCTTTCCTGGCCGAGTACAATCCGCCGACGGGGATGGATCCGGTCGGGGCGTCCCGAGGCTTATGCACGGCGTGCGTCGGAATTTCCCCGACTTCCGGTCCGGATGGATTGGATTGCTTACTGAATTCCGGTATGGATGCGATCCATCCAGCGACCCATACCGCAGCCGCTACCCTCCGCGACCGAGAGTGGAAATCCATTGTCCTGCCAAGAATTGACGCCTGATTCGGCGCGCACGCTGCCGATCCGGACCGGTTTTCACGGAACGCCGACACCCGCTCTACTCCCCTGGATCGTCGGTGGACTGGCGCTGGCGGCTCTGGCAGCTCTATCGGGGTCGATCGCGGCCGATGTCGATCAAATGCGCTTCTTCTTCGACGAGAACGGGCCGATCGAAATCCTGCAGGCGGTCTGCCTTGCCCTGACGGCGGTGATCTTCGCTGTGGCCTTCCTGCGATCCAGCGGTGCGCGCGCTCTGTACTGCGTCGCCGCCTTCGGCGCGATCGTGACGGCGACGACGCGGGAGACGCCACGCTGCAGCAGCGCCTTCTACGATGGTGGCATGTGCCTGACCTCGACCGGCAAGGACTGGATCGTCGTCCTGGGCGCCGTCCTGTGCCTCGCCGCCTTGGTCTGGCGCCGGCTGAACTGGCGCAAGGTCCTGCATCCCGTGGCGCTGCGCTGGGTCTGGCCTTCTTTCGGCGTCATGGCCATGCTCGCCGGCGCGGAAGTCGCCGAGCATGTCGTCTGGATGGCGATGGAAGAGTCGCTGGAACTGGCGGCCTATCTCTACCTCGCCGCTTTCGCTCTCTGGTTCCTCTATCACTCCCGGCAAGCGCCGGTCGCGCGCGAGGCGGTGCCGGGCAGCCTGACTCCCCCGCGCTGAAGCATCGATCCCGGCCGGCGCCGTCTATCCGCGCCGGTCCGCGAGCAGCGCCAAGGCTTCCGGAACCCCGAGGGGGGCCGGCTGGTGGCAGGTCGATGTGATCGCCACGGCGCGTTCCTCGGCCGAAGAAATGCCGACCGCCATCAGGACATCCAGCGTATGCAGGGCGAAGTCGCCGTCGAGACGGTGCGGACGCCCCGCCTCGATCGCGGCCGCCATTTCGGCGAGGCCGAGCCCGCGATAGTTCGCGTGGACAGGGTTGGCCTGGGGATAGTTCGGCCGGCCGAAGCGCTCGCCCGCCGTGTCGATCCCGTGCCAGGCGTCCCGATCCCGCGCGATCTCGACGGTGCCGCCAAAAAAGTTCGGATCGGGCACGCGCAGCGACGCGCCGACGCCGTGCAGTTCGATCGGCGTATGACCATGCTTCCACACGTCCCAGGACGCCAGCAGCGTCACCTGCGCGCCCGAGACGAAGCTGAGGACGGCGTGGATGGTGGTGTCGATCGCCACGGGGATGGTCGTGCCTCGGTTCGGCCCTTCGGCCGTCACCACCCGCTCGGCGAGGCCCCGCCGGCCGGTCGCGAAGACCCGCGACACCGGGCCGAGCAGGGTCACCAGCGCCGCGACGTAATAGGGTCCCATGTCGAGCACCGGGCCCCCGCCCGGCTGGAAGTAATAGGCCGGCGCCGGGTGCCAATGCTCCATGCCGCGCGACATCACGGTGGCGACGCCTGAGACGATCTCGCCGGTCGAGCCGTCCCCGATAAGCCGGCGCGCCGTCTGCACGCCGATGCCGAGCACGGTGTCGGGGGCCGCCCCGACCCTGAGGCCCGCCGCCTTGGCGGCCAGCACGATCGCCTCGCCGTCGGCGAGCCGCGTCGCCAGCGGCTTTTCGGTATAGACGTGCTTGCCCGCGGCTAGCGCCGCCAGCGAGACCTCGACATGGGCTTCCGGGTTGGTCAGGTTGAGAACGATATCGACGTCGCTGGCCAGAAGCTCCGCGATCGACATCGCCCGGATCGCATAATGCTCGGCCTTGGCCTGCGCCGCTTCGGGGCGCAGGTCCGCGCAGGCAGTGATGTCGATGTCGCCGAAGAGGGCGGCATTCGTCAGGTAGATGTCGGAGATCACTCCGCAGCCGATGAGACCGACGCGCTGAACCATGTCAGGCTCCGCCGCCGAAAGCGGTCATCGCCTCGGCGCTGCGGGCGGCAAAGCGCCGGAAGTCGGACGGGTTGTCGTGCTCGGCAATCATCAGCTCGGCGCCGGCGGCGATGCCGGCGTCCCACAAGCCCTGCCAGTCCATCGTGCCGTGACCGACATCGGCCCAGCCATCCTCGTCGGCATTCTCGCCGGTGGCGACGATGTCCTTGACGTGCACGGCGGCGATCTGTCCAGAGTAGCGCTCGATCCAGGCTTTCGGGTCTTCGCCGGCGCGCACGATCCAGGCCGCGTCCGCCTCCCATTCGACCCCGGAGCCGAGGATGTGCTCGATCGGCCGGGAGCCGTCGGACAGCGCCACCATCTCGAAATCATGGTTGTGCCAGGCGGTGCGCAGCCCGTGGTCCGTCGCCCGTCCGGCGATGGCCCCGACACGACCGGCAAAGTCGGTCCAGCCTTCGGCGTCCGTCGGCCGATCGGCCGGCAGGAGATAGGGCAGAACGAGGATTTCCGTGCCGAGCGCCCGGGCGATCTCCAGGCTGCGATCGAACTCGCTCTCGAGAAGCTCGACGCTGAAATGGGCGCTGCGCGCGGTCAGGCCGTGGGTCTTCAACGCCGCCACGAGGCCGGGCACGTCGTCGTAAAGAGCGCGGAACGGCTCGACATTGCGGTAGCCGAGATCGGCCAACACGGCGAGTTGGCTGGCCAGCGGCGGAAAGTTGCGGGCCGAATAGAGCTGCATGGAAAGGTCTGGGGTCATGGGGATGTCCGGTAAGGGTTGGGTGTCAGAGACGCTCGCCCGAGGCGCGGTCGAACAGCGAGGCGCGGGAGGGATCGAAGGAAAAGGTGATCGGCTGGCCGTGGCGAAAACTCTTCTCGCCGTCGACGCGGATGGTCAGGGGGTGGCCGCCGAACTTGGTCCACAACAGCGTGTCGGCGCCCATTGGTTCGACGAGATCGATCGTCCCCGTCGCGGCGAAGGACCGCGGCGGCGCCTCGCCGAGCGTGATGTGCTCCGGCCGGACGCCGAGCGTCACCTCGCGGCCGGCCTCGAGCGTGGCCCTGAACGGATAGGGGGCGAGCGAAACGGTTTCGTTGCCCAAAACGATCGCCTTGCCCGCCGGCGAGAAGCGCCCGTCGAAGAAGTTCATCGGCGGCGAGCCGATGAAGCCGGCGACGAAGCGGTTCACCGGCTTCTGGTAGACCTCGATCGGCGGCGCCAGCTGCTGGATCACCCCGTTCTTCATCACCGCGATGCGGTCGGCGAGCGTCAGCGCCTCGATCTGGTCGTGGGTGACGTAGATCATGGTGTTGCCCAGCTGGCGGTGCAGCAGCTTGATCTCGACCCGCAGCTCGGCCCTCAGTTTGGCGTCGAGATTGGACAGCGGTTCGTCGAACAGGAAGACGTCGACCTGGCGCACCAGAGCCCGGCCGATGGCGACGCGCTGGCGCTGCCCGCCCGAGAGCTCGGCCGGCTTGCGCTTCAGGAGCGGCACGAGCTGCAGCATGGTCGCCGCCTTGTCGACGCGCGCGGCGATCTCGGCCTTGGGGATGCCCGTCATGCGCAGGCCGAAGGAGAGATTGTCGTAGACGCTCATGCGCGGATAGAGCGCGTAGGACTGGAAAACCATGCCGATGCCGCGGTCCTTCGGCTCCGACCAGGTGACGTTCTTGCCGGAGATCCAGATTTCGCCGTCGGTGATGTCGATGAGGCCGGCAATGGCGTTGAGGAGGGTCGACTTGCCGCAGCCGGACGGGCCGAGCAGGACGAGGAACTCGCCACGGCCGACGTCGAGGTCGAGCCCGTGCAGCGCCTTCAGCGCGCCGTAGTGGATGTCGAGGTCGCGCACCGAAACGCTGGTGTCGGTGCCGGCGATGTTGGGGGTGGTGTCCATGTTCATCCCTTCATGCTGCCGGCGGCGATGCCGCGGACGAACCAGCGACCCGATACGAAGTAGACCGTCAGCGGCACCAGCGCCGTGAGGATGGTCGCGGCCATGTTGACGTTGTAGGCGCGCTCGCCGGTGGTCGAATTGACGATGTTGTTGAGCTGCACGGTCATCGGCAGGTTGTCGCGACCGGCGAAGGTCAGGCCGAGGATGAAGTCGTTCCAGATGCCGGTGACCTGCAGGATGGTGGCGACGATGATGATCGGCGGCGACATCGGCAGCATCACGTGGACGAAGATCTGCCAGAAGCCGCCGCCATCGACCCGCGCCGCCTTGAACAGTTCCGCCGGCAGGCTGGCATAGTAGTTGCGAAACAGGAGCGTCATAATCGGCATGCCGAAGATCACGTGGATAGTGACGATCCCCGGCAGCGTGCCGTAGAGGCCGAACTGGGCCATGATGCGCACCAGCGGATAGATGAACACCTGGTAGGGGATGAAGGCGCCGACGAGGAGCACGCCAAAGAACAGGTTCGCCCCCCGCACCCGCCAGAACGACAGGGCATAGCCGTTCACCGCGCCGAACAGGATCGAGACGATGACGCTCGGCACGAGGATGCGCACCGAATTCCAGAAGCCGACCTGGATGCCGGAGCAGTCGAGCCCGGTGCAGGCCTCCTGCCAGGCCACGATCCAGGGCTGTACGGTGAGATCGGACGGCCAGGCGAAGATCGAGCCGAGGCGGATCTCGTCCATGGTCTTCAACGAGGTGACGATCATCACGTAGAAGGGCAGGAGGAAGAACAGCGCGGCGAAGAAGAGGAAGAAATAGAGGCCGATCCGCCCGGGCGTCAGCCGCTGCGGCCTTCGTCCGCGCATCGCCGACTTCTCGGCCGGGCGGGACGGTTCGGCGTCCCGGCGCGCGCCGGCGACGGGAGGGGCGAGCGCGCTCATGCTGCCGTCCTCCGCCGGGCGCCATAGGTCTTGAAGTAGAAGAACGGGCCGAGGACGGCGAGGACGATCAAGAGCATGATGACCGAGGCCGAGGTCGCGAGCCCGATATTGGCGCGCTGGAACAGGTAGTCCATGACGAATTTTGCGGGCACTTCGCTCGCCGAGCCCGGCCCGCCATTGGTCAGCGCCACAACGAGATCGTAGACCTTAACGGTCGAGATCGACAGAAGCACCACCGCCGTGCCGATCATCGGCGCCAGCATCGGCAGGATGATCGAGACATAGGCGCGCCAGACCGGAATGCCGTCGACCTTCACCGCCTTCCAGATCTCCTCGTCGATGCCGCGCAGGCCGGCCAGCATCAGGGCCATCACCAGGCCGGAGCTCTGCCAGAGCGCGGCGATGACGACGGCGTAGATCGCCATGTCGCGGTTCGCCGTCCAGTCGAAGGTGAAGCTCTCCCAGCCGAGATCGCGCATCGTCTTCTGGATGCCGAGGGCGGGATTCATCATCCACTGCCAGATCAGGCCGGTGACGATGAAGGACATGGCGTAGGGATAGAGGAAGATCGTCCGCCAGCCGTCCTCGCCGCGGATCTTCTGGTCGAGGAAGACGGCCAGGAGAAAGCCGAGCGTCAGACAGCCCGCGATGAACAGCACGCCGAAGATCGCCATGTGCTCGAGCGAGGTCTGCCAGCGCGCCGAGCCGAACAGCCTGACATAGTTGCCGAATCCGACATAGTCGGCCACCGGCAGGCTGCGCGAGGCGGTGAAGGAGATGTTCACCGTCCACAGCATGGTGCCGACATAGGCGACGAGGATGAGGATCGCCGACGGAATCAGCGACAGCGTCGCCATGCCGGTCGGAAGGCTGCGTCTGGACATGGGGACCTCGCGGATCGATCAATCGGGACGGGGCGACGGCGGGCAAGCCGCCGCCCGGTCGGTGTCAGTCGATCGACTGCAGCGCCTCGCCATAGGCGGCGACCATGTCCTCGGCGCTGGCCGAAGGGTCGTTCCAGAACTCGGTGATGATGTCGCCGAGCGAGCCGTTGAGATCGGAAGAGATCAAGAGCTCGGAATTGCCGACCTGCGTGTCCGGGCTCTTCAGATAGTCCAGGCCCTTCTTGGCGCATTCGTCGAGGCTGGACGTGTCGATGTCGCTGCGGATCGGCACCGAGCCTTTTACCGTGTTGAAGGCGACCTGTGTTTCCGGCTCCAGCATGACCGTGGCGAGAAGGTTCTGGGCCTTCACCTGTTCGGCATCGCTCGTCTTGGGGAAAACGAAGACGTCGCCGCCGATCATGAAGGTCGGCTCGCCCGGCGTCAGCGCGCAGCCGAACTCCTGGCCGGCGGTCTGGCCTGCGGCCTTGAAGTCGCCCTTGGCCCAGTCGCCCATGATCTGGATGCCGGCCTTGCCGGTGATCACGAGCGCCGCGGTGTCGGTCCAGTTGCGCCCGGCCGAGCCCTGGTCGGCATATTGGCGCAGTCTGCCGAAGGTCTCGACCGCCTTCAGAAATTCAGGCGACTGCAGCGCCGCCTCGTCGCGGTCCTGGTAGATCTTCATGTAGACATCGCGGCCGGCGACGCCGAGGAGGACAGCGTTGAACAAGAGACGCTCCTGCCAGAGCTCGCCGCCCTGGGCGAGCGGGATGAAGCCCGCCGCCTGGATCTTGTCGAGGGCGGAGAAGAGCTCGTCGAAGGTCGCCGGCGGCGCAGCGACTCCGGATTTCTCGAACACGTCCTTGGAATAGAACATCCAGTTCTGGCCGTGCACGTTGATCGGCACGGCATAGAATTGTCCGTCCTTGGTCGAGGCCTCGACGAAGGACGGCGGCATGAAGTCACGCCACTTGCCGGCCACGGCCAGCTCTTCGATGCTGTTGAGCAGCCCCTGCTGGGTCAGGTCCTGGAACTGCTTGCCGGTGTTGAACTGTGCGGCGGTCGGCGGATTGCCGCCGACGATGCGGTTGATGGTCGCCGAGCGCGACGCCTCGCCGCCGGCGATGGCCGAATCCACCCATTCGCCGCCCGCTTCGTTGAACTTGTCGGCGAAGACCTTCACGGCGGCGGCCTCGCCGCCGGAGGTCCACCAGTGGATGACTTCGGCCTTCGGCTTCTCCTGGGCCGCCGCGCCCGTCAGCGTCAGCCCGATGAAAGTCGTCGCGAGCATGGCTCGCCGCAGCAATGCGGTCATGTTCCTCTCCTCCCAGAAATCTGCACCGATCTATTTTTGTAATCGTTTACAGTAACCGAAACCTAGAGGAGATTGTAATCGATTGCAACAGGCGGCATGTAGGCTCAATGAGCGAGCGAATCGGCAGGACCAGGAAAGGCGGGCGGAAGGGCCCCGCGGAACGCGCACCGCGCATCGGTGACGTGGCGCGCGAGGCCGGCGTCTCGACCGCGACGGTCAGCCGGGCGCTGGCCGCCCCGGCGAGCGTCAGCGAGGAACTGCGCCGGCGGGTCCTGGAAACGGTGGAGCGCCTCGGCTACACGCCCAATGCCGCGGCCCGCAATCTGCGCGGCGGCCGTTCCCAGATGATTCTCGTCGTCGTCCCGCGCCGCGCCAACCCGCCCTTCTTCGCCGAGGTGCTGCGCGGCATCGACACCGTGCTGTCGGCCGCCGGCTATTCCGTCATCATGGGCAATCTCGACCAGGAGGGCGCCAAGGAGCGCCATGTCGTCGAGATGATGGCCGCCGGCCATATCGACGGCGCGATCATCCTCTCGGGCAAGGTGCCGGTCAGCGGAGAGCGGTCGATGCTGGATACTGGCCTGCCGATGGTCAGCATCTGCGCCGCGGCGGAAGGCACGCATGCCATTCTCACCGACGAGGGCGAGACGATCGTTGAAGCCGCGCGCCATCTCGTCGGCCTCGGCCACCGCGACCTGTTCTACGTCGCCGGGCCAGACGGCAATGCCAACGAGCGCATCCGCTGGGCGGCGCTGCAGCAGCTCTTCGCCGAGCTGGCGCTGGGCGACGTCCGGGTCCGGCGGACGGAGGGCAATTTCCAGTTCTCCGGCGGGGTGACCGCGGCGGAAGCCTTCCTGGCACTGGCGGAACGGCCCACCGGCGTGGTCTGCTGCAACGACGAGATGGCGATCGGCTTCATGAAGACGGTGCAGGCGGCGGGCGTGCGCGTTCCGGCCGACGTCTCGGTGGTCGGATTCGACGGCATCGAGTTCGCCGATTTCTGCGAGCCGACGCTGACGACGGTCTGCCAGCCGCGCTACGAGCTCGGCGCGACGGGCGCCCGGCTAATGCTCGATCTGATCAAAAAGCCCGGGCCCTCCGCGCCGACGACGACCCTTCTCGCCAACGAGTTCAAGGTTCGCGATTCGACCGCCCCGCCCCGGCAGCCGCGACCGGGAGAGGCGCCCGCGAAGGCGGCCCCCGGCGATGCCAAGCCCGCCTTAGTGCCGCTCACCATCTCTTAAGCCCTTGACGGGTAATGTGGGGTTTCCTTTTCGCGACGACGGAACCCCATGCCCCTCGTTCTGCCCTACAAGCGTCTCCTGCTTCTCGCGCTTCTCGTCCCCCTCGGCATGCTGGCGTCCTGCGCCCGCCATCCCCTGATGAGCGACGAGGAGTGCATGACGCGGGTGATGTATTTCGAGTCCAATCGCTCGAGCCCCGAGGGCATGCTTGCCGTCGGCACGGTGGTGATGAACCGGATGAAGTCCGGCAAATACCCCAAGACCGTCTGCGGCGTCGTCGGCCAGAAAAAGCAGTTCGCGCCGGGCGTGCTATCGAAGCCGATGGGGGCCGGCCGCGCGCTCGCCGCCAAGACGGCCAAGGTGGTGATGAAGGGCGGCAAGCATCCGGAAGTCGGCCGCGCCATGTTCTTCCACACCGCCGGCTACTCCTTCCCCTATTCCAACATGCACTACGTCACCATCGCCGGCGGCAACGCCTTCTATGAAAAGCGCAAGGACGCGTCGTCGACGCAGGAACAGGTGCGCCGGCGCGTCGCGGCCGGGCGCCAGGACCGGCTCTCCTATGAGCCGCCGGAGCGCCAGGCGGTGCGGCGCGAGATCCGCGCCGCCCGGCAGCAGCAGGCCGAGCCGGTGTTCGAGCCGGCCGTCATCCCCGAGCCGGGATCGCAGCCGGTGTTCGGCCGCGTGACGCTGCCGGCGGACGAGCCCGCAGTGCAGGACACCGCCCCGACCCTGCCCCCGCCGCCGGTCAGCCGGGTGCGCGCCAGCCGCGGGGCGCCGCTCGAACCGATGAGCATCGAGGAAGTCTTGCGCCGCGGAGGCTGACGCGCCGCGGTCTCGACGCTTGCGCGCCCGGCGCTAGATCCCTTGCACACGGGGCGAAGGGGACAGGTATGGCGGACAAACTCGTCTGGGGAATCATGGGTGCGGCCAACATCGCGCTGCAGAAGGTCGTCCCCGGCATGCTGAAGGACGAGACGAGCGAGATTCGCGGTTTCGCCTCGCGCGATGCCGGCAAGGCTGCTGAAGCCTCGGCACGCTTTGGCCTTCCCACATCCTATGGCAGCTACGAGGCGCTCCTCGCCGATCCCGTGATCGAGGCAGTCTACATCCCGCTGCCGAACCATCTGCACGTGCCCTGGTCGCTGAAGGCGCTCGCCGCCGGCAAGCATGTCCTCTGCGAAAAGCCCATCGCCCTCGATGCCGACGAAGCGGCGCAGCTGGTCGAGGCGCGCGACAAAAGCGGCCGCCAGGTGCTGGAGGCCTTCATGGTCCGCCAGCATCCGCAATGGCTGCGCGTGCGCGAGATCGTCGCCAGCGGCGAGATCGGCGATGTCGTGCTGATGCAGACGACGCTCAGCTACTACAACGCCGACCCTGCCAATGTCCGCAACCAGGCCGACATCGGCGGCGGCGCGCTCTACGATGTCGGCTGCTATGCCGTGCTGCTCTCGCGCTTCGTCTTCGGCAGCGAGCCCTTGCGCGCCATCGCCCTGATCGACCGCGATCCGGTGCTGGAAACCGACCGGCTGACCGGCGCGATCCTCGACTTCGGCGAGGGCCGGCAGCTCAGCTTCGCCACGTCCACCCAGCTCGTGCCCTTCCAGCGCATGCAGATCTTCGGCAGCCGCGGCCGGATCGAGGTGCCGGTGTCGCTGAACGCACCGCAGGGCGAAACGACCACGCTCTTCGTCGACGGCAGCGGCGCCATCGACGGCAGCGGCGTCCGGACCGAGACGATCGAGGCCTGCGACCAGTACATGCTCCAGGGCGCCGCCGCCGTGCGGATTTTCCGCGGCGAGGCGCAGCCGGAATTTCCGATCGAGGACGCGGTGCTCAACATGCGCGCCATCGATGCGCTCTACCTCTCGGCAAAGACCGGCAGCTGGGAAACGATTTGATCTCGGACTGACGGGCCGGATCACCGACGCCCGGCCGCCCGCCGCTTCCAACCTCCATGGGTGGCGGCTAGAATAGGGCTCTCCCGCAAGGGCTGGCCCGCCACCGACCGGGATCTTGCGCCGGAAGCCCGACCGGAAGTTCGTCCGCCATGGCGCATTACGCCCTGATCTGCCCGCCGTTCTACAGCCATGTCAGGGTCTTCGAGGCCCTGGCCGAGGCGCTGGCGGCGCGCGGCCACCGCACGACCTTTGTCCTCAATGCCGGCGGCGAGCGGCTGATTTCTTCTGACGGGCCGGCTGTTGTCACCACCGGCCCCGGCGGCGATCTGGACGCGATCATCAAGCGCGCGGCCCGGCCGAACGGCCCGCTCGGCATCCTGCGCACGGTCGCCGATACCGCGCGCCTCACCGACGCGCTCTGCCGCGACGGGCCGGCGCTGCTGAAGGCGATCGGCGCCGATGCCATCGTCGGCGACCAGATGGAGCCGGCGGCCGGGCTGCTCGCCGCCCATCTCGGCCTGCCGCTCGTCTCCGTGGCCTGTGCCCTGCCGGTGAACGCGGCGCCGGGCGTGCCGCTGCCCTTTCTCGGCTGGCCCTACGACCCCTCCCTCGCCGGCCTGAAGCGCAACCGGGCCGGCGAGAAGGTCGCCGCCTTCCTTCTCCGGCGCCAACGACGGACAATCGAGGCATGGGCGACGCGTTTCGGCCTCGCCCCACGCACGACCATGGAGGACTGCGCCTCACCGCTTCTGCAGATTTCGCAGTGCCCGGCGGGCTTCGACTTTCCGCGTCCCCCGGATCCGCGCTTCCACGCCGTCGGGCCGATCCGAAAGGCCACGAGCGATGAAGCTCTGCCCTTCGGCCTGCATCCGAAGCGCCCCTTCGTCTTCGCCTCTCTCGGCACGCTGCAAGGCCATCGCCTCGACATCTTCAAGACGGTCGCCAGCGCCTGCCGACGGATCGACGCGCAGCTGCTCGTCGCCCATTGCGGCGGATTGAGCGAAGCCGCGGCCTACTCGCTCGGCGCCGACTTCGTCACCGATTTCGCGCCGCAGGCGGCCGTCCTCGCCCGGGCCGACGCCTGCGTCACCCATGGCGGCATGAACACGGTGCTCGATGCCCTGCAGGCCGCGGTGCCGCTCCTCGTCATCCCCATCGCCTTCGACCAGCCGGGCATCGCCGCCCGCGTCGTCCACCACGGCGTCGGCCGCATGCTGCCGCGCCGGGGTCTGACCTCGACAGCGGTTGCGGCCGCCCTGCGGCCGCTGATTGAAAAGCCGGAAGCGACGGCCAAAGCCGCCTGGCTCGGCCGGGAGATCGCCAAAGCGGGCGGCGCGACGCTCGCCGCCCGGCTGATCGAGGAAGCGACGGCCTGATCCTGCCAGGAGCGGAGCCTGTCGAGGGGATCAGGCCAGCGTCGCGCCGTCTGCCCCGAACCGGTGCACCGGGCCGTTCTGGGGCGACAAGCCGACCGTCTCGCCGATCGCCACGCGGCTCTGCCCGGCCAGCCGCACCGTCAACTCCGCCCCTTCGCCGAGCGTCACGTAGAGATAGGTGTCCGAACCCAGATGCTCGACATGCCGGACGGTGCCGGTCCACCGCGCCCCCTCGCCGTCGAGGGCGAGATGCTCCGGACGGATACCGATCGTCTCTGCCCCCTCGCGGGCCGCCAGCGGGCCTTTGAGAAAGTTCATCTGCGGCGAGCCGATGAAGCCGGCGACGAAGAGGTTGCGCGGGCTGTTGTAGAGCTCGATCGGATGGCCGACCTGCTCCACCTTTCCGGCATTGAGGACGACGATCTTGTCGGCGAGCGTCATCGCCTCGGTCTGGTCGTGCGTGACATAGACCATGGTGGCGCCAAGCGCGCGGTGCAGCCGGGCGATCTCTAGGCGCGTGTTGACCCGGAGCGCCGCGTCGAGATTGGACAGCGGCTCGTCGAACAGGAAGAGTTTGGGATCGCGCACGATGGCGCGGCCGATGGCGACGCGCTGGCGCTGCCCGCCGGAGAGCTCCGCCGGCCGGCGCTTGAGCAGCGGCGTCAGGTCGAGAAGCCCCGCGGCCTTCGCCACCCGAGCCTCCCGCTCGGCCTTGGCGACGCCCTCCTGCTTCAGCGCCAGCGCCATGTTGCCGGCGGCGGTGAGGTGCGGATAGAGCGCGTAGGACTGGAACACCATGGCGATGCCGCGCCTGGCCGGCGGCACCGCGTCGACCGGCACGCCGGCGATTTCGACCGTGCCCGACGTCTGGTCCTCCAGCCCGGCGATGACGCGCAGCAGGGTCGACTTGCCGCAGCCGGACGGGCCGACGAAGACGACGAACTCGCCCGTCTCGACCTCGAGGTCGATGCCCTTCAGCACCTCGACGGTGCCGAAGGTTTTGACGATCCGGCTGAGCCGCAAGGATTTCATGTCGGCTTTCCCATCCGTTTCGTCTGGCCGCACCGTGCCGCCGTCACAGGCGCACGCTGCGGTTCTCGCGCATGCTGGTCTCGGCCGCGAGCACGATCTCCAGCGAGCGCACGGCATCCTCGTTGTGCTGGGCGAGATCCATGTCCTCGCGGATCGCCCGGAGAACGAAGGCCTGCTCGCGGTCGCACAGTGCCTGGTGCCCCGGCTCGTCGGCCGTCGACAGCCAGTCGTCGCCGCGCGAGAACTGGCCGTCCGGGCCGCGCTCGGCATGATGCACGCGGATGCGCGCCGTCTTGGTGTGGGTGTCGACGTCGCTCGACGCGGCCCCCTCGTCCATGACGATCGACACCGCGCCCTTGGGGCTGATGACGTCCTTCACGAAGAAGGCCGTCTCCGACATCATCGGCCCCCAGCCCGCCTCGTACCATCCGACCGAGCCGTCGTCGAAGATCACCTGGAGATGGCCGTAATTCACCTGGGTCTCGGCGATCTCGTTGGACAGGCGAAGCCCCATGCCGCGCACCTCGATGGGCCTGGCGTCGGTGATCTGGCACATGACGTCGACATAGTGGACGCCGCAGTCGACCAGCGGCGAGGTCGTCTTCATCAGCTGCTTGTGGATCTCCCAGGCCGCGCCCGAGGACTGCTGGTTGAGGTTCAACCGAATGACATAGGGCCCGCCCAGCGCCCGCGCCGTCTCGATAAACAGCATCCAGGAGGGGTGATGGCGCAGGATATAGCCGATGACGAGCTTTTTGCCGGTCCGCTGGGCGCAGTCGGTCACGCGGCGCGCTTCCTCGGCCGTGCCGGCGAGCGGCTTTTCGACGAAGACATGCGCGCCGGCCTCCATCGCGGCGACGGCGAAATCGGCATGGCTGTCGGTATAGGTCGAGATGGCGACGAGATCGGGCGTCAGCGCCAGCCCCTCTTCGTAGCTGCCGAGCAAGGGATAGCCGGAGAGCTCCACCGGCAGGTCGACGGGCGAGCGGTTGTAGAGCCCGACGATCTCGAAGCCGGGATGGGCGTGATAGGCGAGCGCATGGCTGCGCCCCATCTGGCCGAGTCCCGCGACGAAGACGCGCAAGGGGCGAGCGGTATCAGTCATTTGGCATTTCCATCATCAAAGGTTGCGAGCGCCGCCGCGGCCATGGCGACGATCTCCGGCACCGACTGGCTGGCGGCGGTCCAGAGGCGATCCACCGCGATCTCGAAATAACCGTGGCTCAACTTGTTGCGAATGGCGTAAGCCGCGCGGAGGTCCAGGCCGGCAAGGGCCGTGGCGTGATCGGGCAAGAGCCTCATCAGTTGCCCCGAAGCCTCGCCGACCACCTCGATACACTTGATGACGGCGTGCTGCGTCTTCAGGTCAGCTTCAAATGTCGAGCGATCCTTGCCGGCAATATGGTCCGCAACGAAGTGGCCCCACTGAACGATGTCTTCGAGACGGTCTCGGGCGCTGCGCTGAAAGGCCATGGCTAGAGCGGCCGCTGGTCGCGCAGGACGTTCGGACGGATATCTTTCTTCAGCGTGTCCATCGTAAAGAGATCGACAGGTATCCCCAAGAGATCGCCCAGTTGAAGTTCCAGTCCAACAATATCGAAGAGCGAGACGCCGGAAGGCGAGTCGACCAGGATGTCGAGATCGCTCTCGTCTCCGTCTTCGCCGCGAGCGACCGACCCAAACAAACGGGGGTTGGTGAACCGCGATTGCGCGATCACCGCCAGCACTTCATCGCGCTTTGCCGCCAGAATTTCCGAGGGCTTCATCCCTGCCTCCGTCACTTCACCGCGCCCGAGGTAATACCGCGGATGAGGTTGCGCGAGAACAGGAGATACAGCACCAGCACCGGCAGGATAGCGAGCGACAGGGCCGAGAGCACCGCTTCCCAGTTCGTCAGGTACTGCCCGAGGAACTGCTGCGCGCCGAGCGTCACGGTCTTGGTGGATTCGCCGGGCGCCAGGATCAGCGGGAACCAGAGGTCGTTCCAGATCGGGATCATGGTGAACACCGCCACCGTCGCCATGGCCGGCCGTACCAGGGGTAGGACGAGGACGAAGAACACCTTGTATTCCGACATGCCGTCGATCCGCCCGGCATTCTTCAGATCGTCCGAGACCTGCCGCATGAACTCCGACAGGATGAAGACGGCGAGCGGCAGCCCCTGTGCGACATAGACGAGGATCAGCGCCGTCAGCGTGTTGACGAGGTTCGAGGCGACCATCATTTCGAGGATCGCCACCGTGCCGAGGCGGATCGGGATCATGATCCCGAGCGCCAGGAACAGGCCGGTGAAGCTGTTGCCGCGAAAGCGGTATTCCGACAGGGCGAACGCCGCCATGGCGCCGAAGAGGATGACGAAGAAGATCGACACCACGGTGACGACCAAGCTGTTCTGGAAATAGAGCAGGAAATTGCCCTGCGCCATCACCGTGCCGTAGCCGCCGAGGTTGAAGGTCTCCGTCGTCGGCGGCAGCAGCGGGCTGCCGAAGATCGCCCGGCGCGTCTTGAACGAGTTCATCACTACCAGGACGACCGGCAGCACCGCGATCAGCGAGTAGAGGACGAGGGCGAGGTGGACGAGACCGATGCGGAAGCCGCCGTGGCGTGTGTTGGCCATATCCGCCCCTTACATCTGGTAGCGGCGGATGCGCCGCTGGATGACGAAGAGATACAGCGACACGCCGAGAAGGATGATGGTGAACATGCCGGTGGCGATCGCCGCGCCCATGTGCCGGTCGCCCTGCTGCAGCTGGAAGCCGAAGAAGGTTCGGTAGAGGAAAGTGCCGAGAATGTCGGTCGAACCATCGGGCCCGGCGAGCGCGCCCTGCATCGAGTAGATCAGGTCGAAGGCGTTGAAATTGGCGACGAAGGTCAGGATGGTGACGAGCCCGATGGTCGGCAGGATCAGCGGCAGGCGGATCTGCCAGAACTGCCGGAAGCCGGTGATGCCGTCGCATTCCGCCGCCTCGATGATCTCGTCGGGAATGGTCAAGAGCGCCGCATAAACCAGCATCATCGGAATGCCGACATATTGCCACACCGAGACGAGCGAGACGGTGGTCAGCGCATAGGCCTCGACGCCGAGATAGGGCGCGAAAAGACCCTTCAACCCGATGGTCCCGAGCAGCCCCGGCGCCACGCCCCAGAGCGGCGAGAGGATCAGCTTCCAGATGAAGCCGACGATGACGAAGGAGAGGATTGTCGGCAGAAAGATCACCGTCCGGTAGATCGCAACGCCCTTCAGCTTCGGGATCGATAGGAGGGCTGCCAGCGCGATGCCGATCGGGTTCTGCACCAGCATGTGGATGGCGAAGAAATAGAAATTGTTGCCGAGCGCGTTCCAGAAACTCTGCGACCAGCGGGGGTCGCCGAAAAGAACTCGAAAGTTTTCGAGGCCGACGAAGCGCGTCTCACCGTCCCGCACGCCCTCCAGCGAGGTCCAGAGCGTTTCCGCCAGCGGCACGATCATGATCACGGTGTAGATCAGAATCGCCGGCGCGAGGAAGACGAGGATGTGCCAGCGTCTCGGCTTCCGCAGGGCGGCGTCGCTCATGGGTGGGCGTTCCTCGATTGGGCGAGCGAGTTGACGCGCCGCAAGCTTCGCTATCCGGCGCCCGACTACCAGGCGAAACGTCAAAGAGTATTCTTCTCCCCTTTGGGGAGAAGGTCCGGCAGGGGATGAGGGGAACACCGCATGAGAATGATCTCCCCGGGCGCTCCCCTCTTCCGGCTGCTCGCTTCGCTCGCATCCACCTTCTCCCCCAAGGGGAGAAGAATGGCGTCAAGCTTGTGAGCGCAGGCTTACTTCGCCGGCTTGTACCAGCTGTCGAGGCCCTTCTGCAGCTTTTCGGCGGCCTGGGCCGGGGTCTCGGTCTTGTTCATGACATTGGCCGATTCCGCCCAGGTCTCGTTCTCGAGGTTCGGCGTGCCGCGCGACAGGATCTGGTAGGTCGAGCGGATCGTCGGCGTGCATTCCGAGCGCCACTTGACGAATTCCTGCGCCAGCGGATCCGTCAGCTCGACCTTGGCGTCGATCAGCGGGAAGAAGCCCGGCGCCTCGTTGGCGTAGATGGTGGCGAATTCCGGCGATGCGACCCAGGACAGGAAGGTTTTCGCAGCCTCCTGGTTCGGGCTCTTGGCGTTGAGGCCCATGGCGATGTCCGGATGGTCGGAGATGTAGCAGGTGTCGCCGGCCTTCGGCACCGGCGGCTTGAAGGCGCCCATCTCGAAGTCGACCTGCGGCTTGAACGGCGAGATCTCCCAGGAGCCGGTCGGGTAGATGGCGGCGCGGCCGAGGGTGAAGAGGTTCTGGCTGTCGGGATAGGTCTGCGCCTGGTAGCCGTCGCCCATGTAGTCGGCCCACTTGGCGAGCACTTCGTAAGGCTTCACCCAGTCCGCATCGGTGAGCTTCTGGGTGCCGGCGATCAGCGCCTTACGGCCTTCCTCGCCCTTCCAGTAGTTCGGACCGATGTTCTGGTAGCCCATGGTCGCGGCTTCCCACTGGTCCTTGGTGCCCATGGCGAGCGGGATGTAGGTGCCATCGGCCTTGATCTTGTCGAGCACGGCGAAGAACTCGTCCTCGGTCGCCGGCACTTCCAGGCCGAGATCGGCGAACGCCTTCTTGTTGTACATGAAGCCGTGCAGCACCGAGGCCATCGGCACGCAGAAGGTCTTCGCGCCATCGTCGGTCGACCAGGCGGTCTTGGCGACGTCGCCAAAGTTTTCGATGCCCGGAAGCGCCGAGAGGTCGGCGAGCTGGCCCTTCTCGAACAGCGCCAGCGAGGCGTCGAACGGGCGGCAGGCGACGAGATCGCCGCCGGAGCCCGCGTCGAGCTTGGCCGAGAGGGCGGAATTGTACTCGGTCGGGGCCGACGGCGAGAACACCACCTTGATGTCGGGATGGGCAGCCTCGAAGACCGGGATGATCTTCTCCTGCCAGACCGCCAGATCGTCATTGCGCCAGCTCTCGATGGTCAGCGTCGTCTGCGCCTGCGCGGGCAGCGCCGCGGCGGAAAGCGCCGCGATGGCGGCGGCGGAAAGAAGGAAGCGTTTGGTGGGCAGGGTCACGGGCTTCTCCATGGGGTGCAGGATCTCAGGGCAAAATCGGAAGGGCCGCCGTCAGGGGACCGCGACGGCAGAGAGTTCATCGAGCGCCCGATCGAGACGTCCGCCGTGGCGCAGAAGGCGGGACGAAGCGGCATCGAGATCGCGGTCGCCCGAGGCCAGCAGCACCGCCGGCTTGACCGCGCCGTCGGCCGCGGCCAGCGCGCGGGCGGCGGCCGATGCGTCTGCGCCGCTGAGGTCGGTGACGATCCGCAGCGCGCGCTGGCGCAGCTTGGTGTTGTCGGCACGCAGGCTGACCATGTGGCCGCCATGGATGTGGCCGAGCCGCAAAGCGACAAGGGTCGACAGCATGTTCAGCGCCACCTTCTGCGCCGTGCCGGCGCCCATGCGGGTGGAGCCTGCGACGATCTCCGGCCCGGTGTCGAGGACGATGCCGACATCGGCGCCCTCCAGCAGCGGTGCGCCCGGATTGTTGGCGATGGCGACGGTCGCCGCGCCCGCCGCCCTGGCCGCGGCGAGGCCGGCCAGCGTGTAGGGCGTTGAGCCGCTGGCCGAGATGGCGACGACGCAGTCGGCAGCGCCAACACCGGCCGAAGCGACGTCGCGCTCGGCCTGTCCGCCGTCGTCCTCCGGCCCGCCGACGAGGCTTTCCGTGATGGCGAGGCCGCCGGCCAGGATGGTGGCGAACCGCTCCGCCGGTTCGCCATAGGTCTGCGGAATTTCGAGCGCATCGCCGAGGGCGATCAAGGCCGGGCTGCCGGCGGCGAGATAAACAAGCCGGCCGCCCTGGTTGAGACTGCGCACGGCGAGCTCGGCCGCCGATGCGAGGGCCGGAATGACGGCCTCGACCGCCTCCACGGCGCGCTTCTGACCGCCGAGAAGCGCCGCCAGCACCCGGCCGTCGTCCCAGCGCTCGATGTCGACGACGCCCGGATGCCGGGTCTCCGTCGCGCGAAGATCCGTCATGCCCGCACCACCGCCGTCAGCGGGGAAGACGGCCTGTCGGGGGAAAGGACGGTCGGTGGAAACAATCGCAGTTCTCCGGTCGGCAGCACGGCTTATGTCCATTGATGTTACCAACTTGATGCCATTCGTCCAGACGCAATCCTTAACTTTTTGCTCTTCCGCACCGCAGCATAGAGAGATGCCTTATTTTTTCGCTATTTGCCGCGGTATTTCGGAGAAAGCGCGAGCGTCGCTGAACAGGCGAGAATAGCGATTGCGTCCGCCCGAACTTTTGGTATTACTTTGGTACCCGGAGGTATCATGCAGCAACCCATCCTGATCGGCGTCGATGGCGGCGGAAGCCGCTGCCGGGTGCGGGCCCGCTTCGCCGACGGCACGCCGATCGGCGAGGCCGAGGGTGGCTCGGCCAACATCTTCAGCGACCTTGACCTTGCTCTGCACAACATCCTGTCGGTGACGCGGGAAGCCCTGGCACAGGGCGGTCTCGGCGAGGAAGACCTCGGGCGCTGCCATGCCGGGCTCGGTCTCGCCGGCGCCAACATCCCCTCGCTGGCCGAGGAGCTCGCAAGCCGCCCCCTCCCCTTCGCCCGTCGGGCAATCGAGACCGACGCCGTCGTCGCCTGCCGCGGCGCGCATGCCGACGCCGATGGTGCCATCGCGATCCTCGGCACCGGCACCGCCTATGTCCGCCGGACAGGCAAAAATTTCACCTCGATCGGGGGCTGGGGCTTTGCCCTCTCCGACCAGGGCGGCGGCGGCTATCTCGGCCGCGCGGCGCTCGTCGCGGCCCTCCTCGCGCATGACGGCATCGGCCCGGCGAGCGAGTTGATTCGCCTGGTGCTCGACCGCTTCGACGGCGATGCGGCGCGGCTCGTGGAATTCGGCGGCGAGGCCCGGCCCGTGGATTTCGGCGGTTTCGCCCCGCTCGTCATGGACGGCGCCGACGACGGCGACCCCGTGGCGATGGCGATCGTCGCGGAAGGGCTGTTTCACGTCGTCGCGGCGCTGACCCGGCTTCTGGCGCTCGGCGCCCCGTCGATCGTGCTGCTCGGCGGACTGGCGGCGCGCTACCGGCCGCGCCTGCCCGCCACCCTGCAGCCTTACATCGGCGAGGCCCGGGGGGATGCGCTGGACGGGGCGCTGGCGCTCGCCGCCACGCTCGCCGACGGCAAGCGCCCATGAGCGCCGTCTTCGACCAGGGATTTCTCGCGCCCGGCCTCGGCGGGCCGCTGTATCGACGGTTGCAGGACGGCATTCGCCGCGCCGTCGCCGACGGTCGTCTCAGGCCGAACGAAGCGCTGCCGGCCGAGCGCGACATCGCCACCGGCATCGGCATTTCCCGGGTGACGGTCCGCAAGGCGATCCAGGCGCTCGTCGCCGACGGCGTCATCCGCCAGCGCCACGGTTCCGGCAATTTCGTCGCCGAGGCGGCGACGCGCGTGCAGATGGGCCTTTCGCACCTGAAATCCTTCACCGAGGACATGGAGAGCCGCGGCTCTTTCACCTCTTCGCGCTGGCTGGAGCGGTCGGTCGGCACGGTCAATCCTGACGAAGCCATGCAGCTGCGCCTGTCGCCCGGCGAACAGGTGGCGCGGCTGTTCCGGCTGCGCCTTGCCAACAGCCGGCCGATGGCGATCGAACGCGCCGTGGTGCCGGCGTCGGTCCTTCCGGATGCGGAGGCGGTCGACACCTCGCTCTACGCCGCGATGCAGGCCGTCGGCCACCGCCCGGTCCGCGCCCTGCAGCGCATGACCGCCGCCAATCTCGGGCCCGAGGATGCCGCGCTGCTCGGCCTCGAGGCCGGCGCCGCGGCGCTGTCGATCCTGCGCCTGTGCTTCGACGCGCAGGACAGGGCGGTCGAATTCACCCGTTCGCTTTATCGCGGCGACGCCTACGACTTCGTCGCCGAACTCACGATCTGAAAGCTGGTCATGCCCCCTGCTACCAAGAGCTTCATGCGCCGCGAGATTAACGAAACCCCCGCGGCGCTGCGCCGGCTTCTGGCGCAGTCGGGCGGCGCCATGCAGGCGGCGGGAGACGCCCTGCGCCAGCTCGCGCCCCCTGTCCTCGTCACCATCGCCCGCGGCTCTTCCGACCATGCGGCGTCCTACTTCAAATATGCCGCGGAAATTTCCACCGGCATTCCCGTCGCCTCGCTCGGACCCTCGGTGGTCTCGATCTACGGCGCGAAGCTGCGGCTTGCGGGCGCCGCGGCGCTCGCCATCTCGCAGTCGGGCCGCAGCCCCGACATCGTCTCCATGCTGGCCGCCGCAAGGCAGGGCGGTGCCCGCACGGTCGCGCTCGTCAACGTGCCGGGATCCCCGCTCGAGGCGGCCGCCGATCATGTCGTACCACTGGCCGCCGGCCAGGAGCACAGCGTCGCTGCCACGAAATCCTTCATCGTGTCGGTCGCGGCCTCCCTCGAGGTGCTCGCCGCCTGGACCGAGGATGCCGCCCTCTCCGCGGCGTTGCAGCGGCTGCCCGACCAGCTCGAGGAAGCGCTGCAGCAAGACTGGTCGCCCGCCCTCGCGGCCGCCCGTGGGGCGGGCTCGCTCTATACGCTCGGCCGCGGCGTCGGCCATGCGGTGGCGGCCGAGGCGGCGCTGAAGTTCAAGGAGACCTCGCTGATCCATGCCGAGGCCTATTCCGGCGCCGAACTGCTGCACGGTCCGGTCTCCCTTGTCGATGGCGGCTTTCCCGTCTTCGTCTTCGCGCCGAACGACGCCGCCCTCCCCAGCCTCGTCGAACTCGGCACAAGGCTGAACGCCAAGGGCGCCCATCTCTTCGTCGCCGGCGAGGGCCTGGCCGGCACGCGCCTGCCGACGGTGGCGACCGGCCATCCCTTGACCGCCCCGCTCGCCATGCTGGTTTCCTTCTACGGCTTCATCGAGGAAGTGGCGCGGGCGCGCGGCCTCGACCCGGACGTGCCGCGGGGCCTTTCCAAGGTCACGGAGACGGTCTGATGGCCCGCTTCGCCCTCGTCGGCGCCGAGATCTTCGACGGCGAGAAGCGGCTGGCGGCGCACGCGCTGGTCGTCGACGGCGCCCGGATCGAAGCCGTCCTGCCGGCCGACCGTCTGAAGGCGGACATCGAGCGCGTGGCGCTGGCCGGCGGCCTCCTGGCGCCCGGCTTTATCGACATCCAGGTGAATGGCGGTGGCGGCGTGCTGTTCAACGAGTCCCCTGATGTGGAGGGGATCGCCGCGATCTGCGCCGCGCACGCCCGCTTCGGCTCGACGGCACTGCTGCCGACGGTCATCACCGACCGGCCCGACGTGACCTACGCTGCGATCGCGGCAGCGACCGAGGCGGTGGCGAAGGGCGTGCCGGGCTGTCTCGGCGTGCATGTCGAGGGGCCGTTCCTGTCGCTCGCCCGCAAGGGGGCGCATGATCCCGCTCTGATCCGCGCGATGACCGAGGACGATCTCGCGGCGCTGGTCGCCACGACGATCCGCCCCCTCCTCCTCACCGTCGCGCCGGAAAGCGTCACGGCCGGGCAGATCGCCCGGCTGGCGTCCGCCGGCATCCATGTCTCGCTGGGGCACACCGACACCGATTTCGACACCGCCGAGGCCGCCTTCGCGGCCGGCGCCGGCGGCGTCACGCATCTCTTCAACGCCATGAGCCAGCTCGGCCACCGCCAGCCCGGCCTCGTCGGTGCGACGCTGGCGAACGGCGCGGTCTGGTGCGGCATCATCGCCGACGGCCACCACGTCCATCCCGCCGCCATCGCGCTGGCGCTGCGCGCCAAGACCGGACCGGGCAGGCTGATGGCGATCACCGACGCGATGCCGACGGTTGGCGTCGATGACGACGTCTTCCACCTCGGCGGCCGGCGGGTCGAGCGGCGCGCGGGCCGGCTGACGCTGGAGGACGGGACGCTCGCGGGCTCCGATCTCACCATGATCGGCGCGGTGCGCTATCTCGCCGAGACCGTCGGGGTCGGCTTCGACGAGGCGCTGCGCATGGCCTCGCTCTATCCGGCGGAGTATCTCGGCCTGGAAAAGGAGCGCGGCCGTCTGGCGGCCGGCTGGCGCGCCGACATCGTGCATCTCGATGCCGCGCGCGACGTCGCCGGCGTCTGGATCGGCGGAAGGCCAGCGGCGCTGGAAGCGTGAGGGAAGCCCGTCAGACCGCGACGGCACGGTCCGGCTGGAACAGATGCGCGACGCCTTCGAGATGCAAGGCGACGCTTTCGCCGGCCAGCGGCGCCTGGACGCTCAGCACCTTGACGCGGTAGACGCGCGCGCCGGCCGGCACCACGCCGTCGTTGCCAGCGAGCGCGAGCGAGACGGTGCAGAGCGAGCCGCCGAAGGCCACGGCCTCGATGCGCGCCCGGCATACCTCCGGCCTGTCTCCGGCGGCGATCGCCGGAGGGAGCGGTGAAAGCCGGATCTGCTCGGGCCGCAGCATGATCTCGGCCGCGCCGCGTCGGCCGCCGGTATCGGTGCGCACCCGTCCCATCGGGCAATCCGCCCAGCCATCGGTGACCGTCGCCGGCAGGATGATCGCGTCGCCGAGAAAGCCGGCGGTGACCGGGTCCGCCGGCGCGAAATAGAGGGCGCGCGGCTGACCGTACTGAACGAGACGTCCCTCCCGCAGCACCGCCACCTGATCGGCGAAGGACAGCGCCTCGGCCTGGTCGTGCGTCACCAGCAGCGAAGCGACGCCGGCCTTTTCGAGCACGGCGACGACCGCCGCCCGCATCGCCTCGCGCAGGCCGGCGTCGAGGGCCGAGAACGGCTCGTCGAGCAGCATCAGCCGCGGCTTGCGGGCCAGCGCCCGCGCCAGCGCCACGCGCTGCTGCTGGCCGCCCGACAGCTGGTGCGGCCGGCGCGAGAGCATGGAGCGGTCGAGCTCGACGAGGTCCATCAGGCCCGTGATCGTCGTCTGCCGGTCGGCGGCCCGCCGCGGCAGGCCGAAGCCGATATTGGCCTCGACGTCGAGATGCGGAAACAGCGCGCCGTCCTGCGACACCACGCCGATGGCGCGCCGGTGCGCCGGCACGACGCGCCGCCCGTCGGCGAGGCATTCGCCGTCCAGAAGGATGCGGCCGCTGTCGGGCGCGTCGAAGCCGGCGACGAGGTTCAGCAGCGTGCTCTTGCCCGAGCCCGAGGGTCCGACGATCGCCGTCCGCGTTCCCTTGGGGATGTCGAGGTCGATGCCGTCGAGGGCGGTGACCGTGCCGAAGCGACGGGTGACGGATTCGAGGCGCAGAAAGCTCATCGTCTGCCGCTCCTTTTCAGTTGCGCCTGGAGCAGCAGCGTCAGCGGCAGCGACGACAGCACCATCAGAAAGGCGTAGGGCGCCGCGGCGACGTAGTCGATCTCGCTGGTCCGGGCCCAGAACTGCGTGGCGAGCGTCGTCGTGCCGTTCGGCGAGAGCATCAAGGTCGCGGTCAGCTCGGTGGTGATGCCGAGGGCTACGAGCGCAAAGGCGGCCGCCGCACCCGGCGCCGCGAGGCGGAGCGTCACCTGCCAGAGCGCGGCGAAGGGCGAGCGCCCGAGCGCCATCGCCGCCTGCTCGAGCTCGACGGGCGCCTGCGCGATGCTCGCGCGAAGCCCGACCAGGGCCCGCGGCAGGAACATCAGCGCATAGGCGGCGAGGAGCGTCGCCGTCGTCTGGTAGAGCGGCAGGGCGATGCGGACGGTGATGGTGACCAGCGCCAGCGCCACGACGACGCCCGGCAGCGAGCCGACATAGTAATGGCACGCCTCGAGGGCGCGTTGCAGGCGGCTCGGCGCGCGCACCGACAGCCAGGCCATGGGAACGACGAGGAGGGTCGTCACCAGCGCGCCGGCAAAGGCCAGCGCCAGCGTCGTGCCGAGGGCGGCAGCGACCTCGCCCGTCAGCCAGGCCTCAGCCCCGCCGAGCCAGAGCCAGCGGCCGAGGGTATAGGCCGGCACGCCGAGCGACAGTGCCGCAATGCTGCCGTGCAGAGCGAGCGCCGGCAGCGTCGCCCGTCCCAGGCGCTGGCGGGGACGCCGGCGCGGGGCGCCCGACCCGACGCGGGCATAGCGCTCGCTGCCGCGCGCCGCGCGCTCCAGGGCGATGAGGACGAGGCAGGACAAGACGAGCACGCCCGCCATCATGTTCGCCGCCGGCCCGTTGAAGGCCGACTGGAACTGGTCGACGATCGCGGTGGTGAAGGTGTCGAAGCGGATCATCACATAGAGGCCGTACTCGGCCAGGAGATGGATGCCGACGAGCAGCGCACCGCCCCAGATGGCGAGCCTGAGCTGAGGCAGCACGACGCGGAAGAAGACCTGAAAGGGGCCCTGCCCGAGGGCCGCGGCCGCATCCTCCAGCGCCGGATCGAGCCGCCGCAGCTGACCGGCGACCGGCAGGAAGAGGAAGGGAAAATAGGCCAGCATCGAGACCAGCGTCGCCGCGCCGAGGCCGTGCATGCCCGGCGCGACGCTGATCCAGGCATAGCTGTGGACGAAAGCGGGGACGGCGAGCGGCGTCACCGCCAGCCAAGTCCACAGCCGCCCGCCCGGCAGGTCGGTGCGCTCGGTCAGCCAGGCCAGCGCCACGGCGAGGACGATGGTCGGCGGCAGCGTGCAGAGCTCGAGCAGGAGCGTGTTGACGAGGAGTTCCCCGACCCGTCCCCGGAACACCAGGGAGACCACCGTGTCCCACCCGCTCTGGACCGCGACGACGATCACGAAGCCGAGCGGCACCAGCGCCAGCAGCGACACCGCCATCGCCACGGCCTGCAGCGGCAGGCCGGCAGCCCGCAGGCGTCGCAATTTCGGCGCGGGCAGGCCAGGGGCGGACCGGCGGTCGTCGGCAAGGGGCTGGGCGATGGACGTCATGAGGGTCTCGACGGAGAACACCCCGCGTCTGGCGCGCAGGGTGTCGATGGGCCCTTCATAAAGGACCCCGGGCGAAGTTTACAGCAGGCCCGCTTCGGTCATCAGGTCGGTCACCTTGGCATTGTCGAGCGTGTCGGGAACGACGCGCGGCGCGTCCAACTCGGCCAGCGGAACCAGCGCGGCGTTCGACGCCGCGTCCTTGCCGACCGCGTATTCGAAAGAGGTCCCGTCCTTCAGCACCGCCTGCCCGCCCTGGCCGGCCACCCATTTGACGAAGGCTTCGGCGGCGGCAGGGTTGGCGCTCGTCTTCAGGACGCCGGCGCCCGAGAGGCTGACGAAGGCGCCGGGATCTTGGCCGCGGAAATAGTGCAGCGCGACGTTTTGGCTGTTCTCGCCGGTCTTCGCCTGATCACCGAAGTAGTAGTAGTGATAGATCACCGCGCCTTCGATCTGGCCGGCATTGACCGCCTTCATCGCCGTGCTGTTGCCCTTGTAGGGGGTGGCGTTGGCCTTCATCGCCGTCAGCCAGGCCCGGGTCTCGTCCTCGCCCTTCAGCGCCAGCATGGCGCTGACGATCGCCTGGAAATCGGCGCCCGAGGGCGAGGCGGCCCAGCGGCCCTGCCATTCCGGCTTGGCGAGATCCATGATCGAGGCCGGCAGGTCTTTTTCCGAAAGCTTGGTCTTGTCATAGGCGAAGACCGTCGAGCGCGCGGCGATGCCGATCCAGTGGCCGTTGCTGGGGCGTCGGTCGGCGGGGACCTCGGCCAGCGTCGCCTCCGAGAGCGGCGCGAACAGTCCGGCCTTGTCGACCAGCGCCAATGCCGGCGAGTTTTCCGTCAGGAACACGTCGGCGGGCGAGGCCGCCCCTTCCTGCACCAGCTGGTTGGCAAATTCCATGTCGCTGCCCTTGCGCAGCGTCACCTCGATGCCGGTGTCGCGGGTGAAGCCTTCCGCCCACTCCTTGGTCAGGCTCTCGTGCTGGGCGTTGTAGACGACGATGCTGCCCTTGGCGGCGTCCTGGGCGCGCGCGGCAACCGAACCGACCGCGACGGCGAGGACCGCCAGGCTGACGATGCGGGCAAAGGATTTCTTCATGGCAAACCTCGGAGCAAGCGCCTTCCCCGGGGGGACGGCCAGGTCCGGCCGTGGTCGCAAACATGATCAGCAGTGTCAAATTACATTTTATCGAATTATAACGATTCTAAACAAAGACCCGCGGTATTTTATCATGAATCAACGGAAATCTCATGATGATTGCTTAGGGATAGCAACAATACCAGCGTTCTATGCTTGGGCGGAGAGCGGCCGGCGCGGCGTGCGGCATGCCATCACACCCTCGGCACGCTGACCGAAACGCCGCCCCGGAACGCGCCCGTGGCCCCAAACCGCAAGCCGGCGGTGCTGATTCGGTGGTAGTGCCATAGACTAAAAAATTAGGGACTCCCTTCCTATGGTCGAGACAGATCGGAGCGACGGCGATTGACTTGGCTCCTGCAGTACATTGGTAAGGATTTGTTACAGAGCGGCGGCCCTTGTCAGTCCGCCCGCGCCGGACCGCAAAGCAAAAGGCTGGTCCGGGCGACGCCTTCGTCCGCTGGCGAATCATGCGCCTCGACGGCTTCTGGCGGCACGCTTCTCGGCTCCGCCGATGCGGCGGCGGACGGAGCGAAGGACCGGCAGCATCGACAACGGATGCGCCGACAGTGGCTGAAATCAGGATGGGAACCAGGCGCGGAGTGCCGCATCTGGGAGTGGGGGTAGTGCATTGAGCGCGATGACGGAAATCAGGCAGACCTTCTTCGAGGAATGCGCCGAGCAACTGGTCGAACTGGAGTCGGGACTGGGCGCGCTGGAAAGCGGCGCCCACGACGGCGAGACCGTCGGGCGGGTCTTTCGCGCCGTCCATTCGATCAAGGGCGGCGCCGGCGCCTTTCACCTCAAGGAACTGGTCCGCTTCTCGCGGACCTTCGAGGGCGTCCTCAACGAGATCCGGTCGGACCGTCTGGCGCTCGAGGCGCCGGTCCTATCGCTGCTGCGCCGCGCCGCCGGCGTTCTGGCTGATCTCGTCGCCGTGTCGCGCGAGCAGGAGGGCGTCTATTCCGAGCTGCGGGCGCTGATCCCGGGCGCCGAGGCGGAGGTCGAGGACGAGCCGGAGGCCGAAAGTGAAGCTGAGGTGGACCTCGGCTTCACGCCCGTCGCCGTGGATTTCGGCAACCTCTTCGACGGCGGCGAAAAGCAGTTCCGCATCACCTTCACGCCCCGGCCGGAGCTCTACGCCAATGCCAATGAGAGCGCCCGGCTGATCCGGGAGTGCCTCGCGCTCGGCTCGGGCGACGTGTTCTGCGATACCAGCGCCACGCCGCTCCTCGACGCGCTCGTCCCGGAGGGGGCCTTCCTGTCCTGGACGATCGAGTTGACCACGCAGTCCGGCGAGGATGCGATCCGCGAAATCTTCGACTTCGCCGAGTTCGATTGCGATCTGGCGCTCGAACGGCTGGCCGACGGCGACGGCGCACAGGAGCCGGAAACGGAAATCCTGGACCCGGAAATTGCCGCCCTGTTCGAGCGGCTCAAGGCCGCGGAATAACCCGATCGATGCCGCAGCCGGCCACGCCGCGCCCCGAAGAGGGCGGAAGGAAAGTCTGATGAACGACAATATCGACGCCCTGGTCATCGACCTGCCGGCCCATCTCGACCTCACGGCGGCCGGCCCGCTCGCCGAGCGCTTCGTCGCCGCCCGCGGCGAGGCCATCGCCATCGACGCCTCGCATGTCGAGCGGCTCGGCGGGNTCTCCCTATGACCAAGACGATCCTGACCGTCGACGATTCGCGCACCATGCGCGAAATGCTGCGCCGCGCCCTGCAGGATTCCGGCTTCATCGTCGTCCAGGCCGAGGACGGCGTGCACGGCCTCGAAGTGCTGGAAGGCATGGCCTATCCCGACGTCATCATCACCGACGTCAACATGCCGCGCATGGACGGCCTGCAGTTCATCGAGGAAGTGCGCGCCGACGTGAACCGCCGCGTCATCCCGATCCTCGTCCTCTCCACCGAGAGCGATCCGGAGAAGAAGGCGAGAGCCCGCGGCGCCGGTGCCACCGGCTGGATCGTCAAGCCCTTCGATCCCGTCAAGCTCGTCGACGCCATCCGCCGCGTCGCCGCCTGAGCCTGCCGCGCCCGAGACGGGACTGGACTTTCGCGCCGGTTGCGCCAAGAGAAGATCGGGCGGCCGGCCGAAGTCACCCTCCGCCATTCCAGAAATCGAGAAGGAGAGGGTATGGCCTTCAAGTCGCAACTGAAAGTCATGATCGTCGACGACCAGCGCACCAGCCGTATGCTGATCCGCGACGCGCTCGACCAGCTGGGCATTTCGCAGATCACGATGGCCGTGGACGGCGAGGAGGCGCTGAAGATGCTGATGAGCGCGCCCTGTCACATCATCATCTCCGACTTCAACATGCCCAAGGTCGACGGCCTGCAGCTCCTGAAGGCGGTGCGCTCCTATCCGCCGACGAAGAAGACGCCCTTCATCATCCTCACCGGCCGCGGCGACCGCGAGCTCGTGCAGAAGGCCGCCGCCCTCGGCGTCAACAATTTCCTGGTCAAGCCGATCTCCGTGCCGGTTCTGCAGAAGACCATCGAAGCCGTCGTCGGAAAGCTTCAGTAGCCGTCGGGCGACCGCCCTTTTTTTTTGGGGGGGGGGGGCAGGGCTCCGGCCCGCCCGCGGCCGCTCGGCGGGAACCGGACGCCGGCGCATAATTCTGAGGCAAGTTTTCGAGCCTAACCTCCCGGTTCATCTCTTGTTTTGGAGGTTAGGATGACGCGCACCGCCTGGCATTGCCCGCATTGCGACCTGTGGCACGGCCCCCATATCGACACCTGCCCGCATGGACAGAAGGCATCCCCCGCGCAACCGGAAGCCCTGTCGACTCGGTCCTTCCAGCCCGCCCAGAAGCAATACGCGGTGCCCGTCCGGGGCGCCCGGCGCGGCCTCTACGACGCGCTCGGCCGCAACTGACGCCCGCCCTGCCCCACCGCGCGGCCGCCGGTTGGCGCGGTCCCGCCGCAGGCCTGGGATGCCGTACTCACCCACGCCCGGACCCGGCCGGACGCGACCGGAGCCAGCCCGTCGTCGCAGCATCGCAAGCCTCTAAAATTCGACCCATATTGGCAACGTGAAATAAAACGCCGAAGTATATCTACGGTCCGGAAGCAACCGGAGCTGGAAAATGCGGGCGCAAGGGTTTTTAGGGAGACTATGCGCCGGCCTGGCTATCCTGGCGGTGCTGCCTCTCCCGGCACAGGCCGACCTCAGCGGCCTCGCCCGCATCGCACCTGAAATCGAGCCGTCGGCGCACATCACCGCCAACAGGACGACGCTGGCGCCCTTTTCCTACATCCTGTTCTGCCAGCGCCAACCCGGCGAGTGCCGCGGCGGCGTCGAGGCGACCATCGCCTGGGACCTCCATGCCCGAATGCGTCTGGCGCGGATCAACCGCCGGGTCAACCGCCTGATGCTGCCGCAGCACGACAAGGCCGACGTCTGGAGCGTCGGAATGGCGGCCGGGGACTGCGAGGACTTTGCGCTGACCAAGCGGCACCTCCTCATCCGCGCCGGGTTTCCCGCCGCGTCCCTGCAAATGGCCGTGACGCGCATCCGCAGCGGAGAAGGCCATGCCGTTCTCGTCGTGCGCACCAGCAGGGGCGACCTCGTCCTCGACAGCCGCAACGATCGGCTCACCGAATGGCATCGCACCGACCTGACCTGGCTGAAGATCGCCTCGTCCGAGAATCCGCGCCTCTGGTACGCGATGAACTGATCGCCGAGCCCTCGGCCATCGCCTCCGAGCAAGAGGGAGCGCGAGCCCCGCGGCGCCGACCACCCGCTCCTTCGCCTCCCTTTGCCCCACCCCTTCGCGCCCGAACGGCGAGCAAAACGTCCGGCGAGGTCCGGCCCGGCGCTGGAAAATCGCGCCGCCGCCTGTTCGGCCCGGGCCGTGCGGGTTACTCTCGCCGTGGCCACCGATGGTCTTCGTCGGGCGAGGCCGGGACGGTCTGGGGCGACGCCGCGGCCAAAGGGAACGGCCGCCATGCACCCCATTGATCTGACGCATGGGCGCCACCGCCCCGGCGTGCCGCCGTCGGCCTGGTGCGGGCGATGACCGGCCCCTCCCGCCGGGCTCGGCTCCTCGCCGTGGTGACGGTCGCGCTTCTGGCAGCGGGGAGCGCGCCGGCGGCCGAAGGCAAGCGTTTGCCGCCCGCCTCCTACGGCCGCACGGTCGACAAGGGATTCGTCGTCGAGGCCGTTCCGGCCGCACGAATGGATCCCCGTCTTCTGCGCCAGCGCGTGGCCTATGGCGCCGGCGAGCCGCCGGGGACGATCGTCGTCGATTCCACCAACCGCTTTCTCTACCTGGTGGAAAAGGGCGGCACCGCGATCCGCTACGGCATCAGCGTCGGCGAGGCCGGCGCATCGTGGAGCGGCGAGGCAGCGATCGGCGCCAAGCGCTCCTGGCCGCGATGGACGCCCCCGGACGAGATGATCCAGCGTTCGCCGGAAGTGGCGCGCCATGCCGGCGGCCTCGCCGGCGGACCGTCGAACCCGCTCGGCGCGCGGGCGCTCTATCTTCATCAGGACGGCCGCGACACGCTTTTCCGGCTGCATGGCACCGGCGAATGGTGGTCGATCGGCCACGGCGCGACCTCCGGCTGCATCCGCCTCATGAACCAGGACATCATCGACCTCTTCGATCGCGTGCCGCTGCGGGCCCGTGTGATCGTCCGCCCGCACCGGCCGATCGACCTGATCGTCAAGACGCGATAAATGCTCACTGGTAATTTGAGGCGATAACCGCTTAGATATGAGGGGTCGGCGCGGAACGGCTTGTTAACATGTGGGGCCCAAAGCTTCGGGCGGACCATGGGAGAAACACGATGCTCTTGCTGATTGCCGCGGCGGCAGGCTTCGGTCTGTTGTCGGGGACGACCACCACCTTGCCCTGGATGGTCGTCCTGTCCCTGGTCGTCAGCCTCGTGACCGGCCTGTTGGCCCTGGCCAGCGCCACCTCCTGGCTGGCTGCTTTCGGTTTCGCCGTCTGCGCCGGCGCCGCCTTCCAGCTGTCCTTCGTGGTCGCCGCCGTGCTTCAGGAGGCCGTTCTCGCTCGCACAGCGAGACGGGCATCCGCCGCCGCGATACAGAATTAGACCCGGCCCCTCAAAGACGCGACCCCGCCCGGCGGTTCACCGCTTCGCCGGTGACGCCGCGAAATCGACCATCACATTGTAGCGCGGAACAGGGCCGAACTCCCGGCGCAGTTCCATGACCATGCCGCCGGTCTCTTGCCTCAGCGGCACGTGCTCGGCCAGCGCGGCCCGAAGGGCCTGCGGAAGGTCCCTGTCGAGGGCGGCGAAGACGGCTTGCAGGATTTCCTCGGCGGCCTGCTGCGCCTTTGCTCCCGCCGCGTCGTCGGGCAGGTTGAGCTTCAGCCTGAGACCGTCGACCCCGCTCTCGGCGCGACCGCGCAGGATTGCGAACACCGAGCCGCCACCCTCCTCCGCGGCGAAGACGCGCTCGGCGAAGCACTCCCAGCTTTCGTCCGGCAAGGCGCTGCGCTGCCACGCCGGCGCAGTCGCTGTGCCAGAGGTGAGCGCCGCGCAGAGCTTTTCCGGCTCAGCCCCGTCCCGCAGAGGCGCCGATTCCCCGAAGCGCGCGGCATCCGGCTCCGCTTTCGCCGGCCCGACGGCCTGATCCGGCCGATCGCGGCGGGGGCCCGGCAGTTCGGCTGCCGGCGTCCGGGCGCTCGGGTCTCCCGCCTGGTCATGGGGCGCGGCGGTGCTCGCGCCTGGAACCGACATGTCCCTCCCCTGCGCCTGCGCCGGCATGGGCGAAAGCATGCCGACGAGAAGGACGGCGCGGACCGTGGTGACGAGACAGGTGAAATCGGCCTCGCGAATCCGGGACCGGGGGAAGCCGAGAGAATGCCGCCGCGGCAAGGCGCCGGGCAACGCCCCGACCTCCTTCTCACCGCCCTCCGCCGCGATCGCCTTTTGCGGCATCGTCAGGTCTGCAGCAGCCGGTGCCCGTCACCGTCGAGCACGAGACAGGTGAGAACGCCCGTGGCGTAGGCGCCGGTATCGATGTTGATCCGGTTGCTCCGGAACTCCACCGCGCGGCACGGGGTATGACCATGAACGACGACCTGGCCGAAGCTTTCGTCGTGATCGAGAAACGGTCGCCGGATCGAGATGAGGTCCGCGGCGCGCTGGCGGTTCAGTGGCCGGGCGGGAGCGACCCCGGCATGGGCGAAAAAATACCCGCCATTGCTGAAGCTGAGGTCGAGCCCGCCGAGGAGAGCCAGATGGGCGGTCCCCAGGGCCGCGCGAAATTCATGCTGGCACGCCGTCGCCGTTGCCGCATCCAGAAAGGCCGGCGGCGAAACGCCGAAGGACAGGAGCGTCGGATATCCCCCGATCTTGCGCCACCCCTTCAGCGCCGCCGGATCCTTCAGGAAGCGCAGCAGCATCTCCTCGTGATTGCCCTTGAGGACGACGACCCGGCGCCCGAGTGCGCGGCGGGAAAGGATGAGGTCCATCACCGCCCGCGAGGCCGGGCCGCGGTCGATGAAGTCGCCCAGCACGATCTCGACGCCAGCGGGACCGGCGCGGTCCGCCTGGTCCTCATCGATCTGGCGAAACAGCGCGTGCAGCAGATCGGCACGGCCATGAATATCGCCGATGGCGTAGAGGACGTCGCCGGCCTCGGGGCGCGCCGGGCGCGCATCGACCCGCAGCCCCAGGGCTGCGCCCAGCCGTCGAAGCAGCCGCGCGATCACCGGTCCTGTCCCGGCCACGCCGCGCGGTGCGGGTTCGCTCCCGGCACCAGCCCGGCGCTCACCTCTTCCGAGCGGCGCTTCCAACGCTTCCCATGATTTCCCGCTGTAAATGTCTTGATAATCCCCATGGTCCAAGATGTTAGCGTAGTCTTGTCATTCAGGCTGACACAAGCTTCCTGCTCTCCTTGTATCGGTGACAGTGGCGTATCTTTCCTTAGAGCTCAGAAGCTACTTAAATTGTGATGTTATCGCAACGCACACACCGAATATACGCTATCTCAGACGCGCATGGGCGGGTGAATGATGCCTATTTTTCTTCCAAGATGCTAAAATCCGGAGAAATAGCATCGTCTGGGCCTGAAGGCCGACGCAACGCGGCGGCATGGTCGTTGCCGACATCCGGTGCCGGGAGACGTCGACCATGCGCATGCTGAGCAAACTGGCCCCGGGAATGCTGTCGCTGGCCTTGCTCAGCGGATGCGCCGCCTTGCCCAAGGATGGCCCGGACGACCGCACGATCCGCCGCGAGGCGTCGCTGACCATCGCCTCGCCCCGCGTCGCTTACGGCTACGCCCTGGTCAACATTTCCGACAAGATCCTGGAATTCGTCGGCAGCAACCGCGGCAAGGACGTCTTCAAGGGTTTTGGCGGCGGGCGCGGCGGGGCGCCGGAGATCACGCTCGGCGTCGGCGACGTCATCCAGATCACGGTCTACGAATCCCAGTCCGGCGGGCTCTTCATTCCGGCCGAGGCGGGCAGCCGCCCCGGCAACTTCGTCACCTTTCCGGCGCAGACGATCGGCCGCAGCGGCTTCATCACCGTGCCCTATGCCGGCGCGGTCAAGGCTGTCGGACGCTCGCAGTCCGACATCGAGGCCGACATCGTCTCCCGTCTTGTCGACCGCGCCATCGAGCCGCAGGTTACCCTGTCGGTCGTCAACCAGCAGGCCGCCAACGCCTCGGTCGTCGGCAGCGTCAACAACCCCAATGCGATGATCGTCCGGCCCGGCGGCGACACCGTCCTCGACATGATCGCACGGGCCGGCGGCCTGAAGGGAGAGGCCTACGATTCCTTCGTCACCCTGCAGCGCGGCGGCAAGGCCCGCACCGTCAGCTTCAACACGCTGGTCAAGGATCCGAAGGAAAACATCTACGTCGCGCCGGGCGACACGCTCTATGTCTACAGCGAGGCGAAGGTCTTCCAGGGGTTCGGCGCCTCCGGGCAGGTCGGCCGCTTCCCCTTCGGGCAGGAGAAGCTGAGTCTGGTCGATGCGGTCGGGCTCGCCGGCGGTCTGCTCGACGATCGCGCCGATCCGGGCGCCGTCTTCGTCTACCGCATGGAGGACGTCGCGGTGCTGCAGCAGATGGGCGTCGACGTGTCCCATCTCTCGCGCTCTGGCGAAAAGTCCTCGACCGCGAAGATCCCGACGATCTACCAGGCGAACTTCCGCCGGCCGGAAATCTATTTCCTGGCGCAGCGCTTCTTCATGCAGCCGGGCGACGTGCTCTACGTCTCGAACGCCGACGCGGTGGAACTGTCGAAGGCGATGAAGATGCTCGACAACATCACCGCCCCCGTCACCTCCACGGTCAGCACGGTCAGAAACTAGCGCTTCGGCAGAGGCTGGTCGCAGGCGGGCGGACGGCTCAGCCGCCGCGGGCGCCGTTCACCAGCGACAGCCGCGCGGGATCGGCACCCGAAACCGGAATGCCGCGCAGGAAGGGTCGGAGCTCCGGCCCCTCGTCCGCCAGCATCGCCCTGATGTCGTCGAGGCTCGCCCAGTTGAGGAAGACGAGGAGATCGGCTTCCAGGAGGGGAACCGCTTCGCCGACCGACTGGCCCGCGAGCCAGGTGGCATAGCGAATGCGCGCCTTCAGGGGCGCGGCGTCGTGCGGCGCGAACCAGGAGGACAGGACAACGCCCGGATAGGCCGCCGCGGGACGACCCTGCAGCCGGGCCGTGAGGACCGCATGGTCCAGCCAGGCCCGGCCGTCCGTAGGCGAACAGCCGAGAAGGTGGCGCGCGGCCGCGCCTGCCCGCTGGAGCGCCGACCGCTTCGTCGCCACCTCGCCGAAGTCGCCGATCAGGTCGACCCGCGCCAGAGCGAGGGTCAGCAGGTCGCGGTCGCGCTGGCCTAGGCAGGCAGGCTGAACCGGTGTCGCCTCCAGAAAGCGCTGCAGCGTGGCCGCCTCCTTTCGCCAACGGGCCGGGTCTTCCCGCAGGCTGGTGACCGCCGCGGCAACGCCCGCCCCGCCCCGCTCCTCGACGAACAGGCGGATGCACAGAAAGGCGCAGCCGAGGGAAATCAGGATCAGCCCCAGACGTGCCGCGCGCATTCGCATCCCTTCGGGCTCCGGCTGTTATCGGGAAATCGGAACCCGTTCTCGGTAAGGCGTCGATCCGAGGGTTCCAGGGTCGGCCGTCCGGACACCCGCAGTCTAGCTGCGATAGCTGGCATAGTCCTCGCCATAGTAGGCGGAGGAGTGATAGCTGTCGTAGAGACGCATCTTCTTCGGGTCGACCTTGTTGAACACGACACCGACGCACATTTCGCGCAGGCGCCTGTCGTTGTCGAAGGCGGTGCGGACCAGCTTGCGGTCGGTATGGCCCCACTCGACCACGAAGACCAGCGCATCCAGAAGCGGCGCCAAGGCACGGGCGTCGACGACGGCGCCGAGCGGCGGCAGATCGACGAAAATGTAGTCGAACTCCTCGCCCGCCTCGGCCAGCAACGCCCGCATGCGCGGCGAGGTCAGGAGATCGGCGGTGTGCGAAATCGACCGCGACGGAAAGGTCGGCAGGATCGACAGCCCGGTACTTTCTTCGACGACGAGCGCGTCGCGCCAGCCGCAATGGCCGTGCAGAACGTCCAGCAGGCCGCCCTCGCGCCCCTTGACGGTGCCGCGCGACAGGCCGGGATTGCGAAGGTCGGCGTCCACCAGAAGCGTGCGCGTCTCGCCGCTCGACACCAGCGAGGCGAGATTCTTGGAAACCGTCGTCTTGCCCTCGCGCGGCAGCATGGAGACGATGCCGACCAGTTTCGTCTTCTTGGTCCCGAGCACCAGGTCGCAGGCGACCTTGGTGGCGCGCAGGGTTTCGGCAAAACTCGACAGCGGCGCGTCGATCGTGTGGCGCAGAACGGGATCCTGGTTGGCGATCACCGCCGCGCCCGGCGCCTCGGCCCCGTCGGCGAGCGGGCCGGGCGACCGCTTTTGCCGGACGGGCCGCAGCAGGTTCAGCATGCCGATGAACTCGACGCCGAGTTCCTCCCGGACCTGTTCGCCCGTGCGGAACACGCGGTCGCGGAGCTCCCCGACGACGCCCAGCGCTCCGCCGAGCATCGCGCCGAGGACGGTGGAAAGCGCCAGAGCGACGAGCGAGCGGGGATAGGTCTGCATGCCCGCCGCGGCGGAGGTGATCACCCGCGCCTCGGTGATCGGAAAGGAACTGCGCTGCGCCGTCTCCTCGTAGCGGGCCAGAAGCGACTCGTGCAGGCCGCGAAAGATCGTCGCCTGCCGCTCGAGATCGCGCAGCGCCGACTGCGACTGCGTGGCCGAGGCGGTCATGCCGGCCAGCCGATCGACTTCGCGCGAGAGCGCGTCGACGCGGCTGCCGGCGACTTCCAGATTGCTCTTGTAGACCTGGGCGATCCGCTTCAGCTCCTCGAAGATCAGCCGCTCGTACTGGGCCATCTCGCCGCGCAGTTTCACCCCCTGGGCATGGGCCGGCCCGAGCCGCGCGACGATCTCCTGATAGCGCTTGGAGGCGTCGAGATAGCGGGTTCTGAGGTCGGAAATGATACCGCTCTGCAGCGCTTCCGAGACCGCCGCATCGGTCTGCTTGTTGTCGATGATCGAGCGGATCCGCTCGTAGCGGGCGGCGGCCTGCCCGGCTTCGGATCGTGCGGTGATCAGCTCGGCGTTCACGCCGGTCAATTGCTGGTCCGACAAGAGCTCGCCGCTGGCCGACATCATGTTGTTCTGGCGCCGGAAGTTCTGGACGGCGAGATCGGCGGCCCGCGACTGCTGCTCGGCCTCGACGATCCGCTGCTGCAGCCACTCCCCGGCCCGCCGCGTGGCCTCGAACTTGGCGTCGAGCTTGTCGGTGATGTAGGCCTCGGCATAGGCATTGGCGATCTGCGCCGCCAACGCCCGATCGGGCGAGGTGTAGCTGATGTCCAGCACCTGCGTCCGCTGCACGCGCTCGACACCGAGATGGGCGCGCAGTTTGGCGCCGGCGGCCCGCTTGCTCGCCTCCGGCCGTTCCGCCACCGCCAGGAGATCGGCCCCCTCGACGGCGGGTGCCGCGACGAGATCGACCAGCCTGTCGACGAGCCGGCGCGTCAGAGCGACACCCTGCGCGACGAGGCTGCCTTCACGGCTGGTGAAAACCGGGTTGTCGAGCAGACCGAGACGGTCGACCACCGCCTCGGCGATCTTCTGCGATTTCAGCACCTCGACTTCGCTTTCGACGACGGAGGCATCGAAGACCATGTCCGTCACCAAAGCGGACTCCTGGGCGCTGCGCGCTTCCCGCGTGTCGATGAGGAGCTGCGTCGAGGAGGTGTAGAGCGGCACCGCGGTGGCGAGGTAGGCCACGCCCAGCGCCAAACCGACGAGAGCGAGCAGAAGGACGGTCCAGATCCGACGCCGTATCGCCGCCAGGATCTTGTCGACCTCGATATCGCTGCCGGCGTTGGCCGGCCTGTGGTCCGCGACGAGCGTCCCCTGGGAGTGCAGCATTGGGAAAACCATTCAGTACGCAACGCGCCGACGGACGAAACCGGGGCCGATCGCCGAATTGGGAGAACGCTCGTCTGGCAAGGCGCTGGGGCGGCACGACGAGGATTTACTCGCCGCGCCGCCCGCATCAAAGGCACGCGCATGATCTTGTCCGGCGGCGGCAAGCCACCGTCCGGAATTACGCCTCAGCGCGTGGGGCTGAGGGGCGCGCCGTCGCTGTTGTCATTGTCATCATCGTTGGAAGAGCCGGAACCGGAAAGGCCGGAGAGGAAGCTCGTCCCATCGCCGAGACCGCCGCTCGCGGCCGCGGGATTGGCGATCGGCCCGGAGGCCGCCATGGCGACGTCGCCGGTTCCCGCTGTCGACTCCGTTTCACTGCCGCCGCCGACCGCGTCGCTGCCGATGACAGTGGCGTCACTGCCGATTGGAAGGGCGCCTTCGCCGAGGACACTCGCATCTGCCGGCAGGGCAGGCGCAAGGTCCTCCAGTGCCGCCGTCGCCACATCCTCGCTCGCGACGGCGAAGGATGCCTGCATCTGCGGCATCTCGGAGGCGGCGACCTTCTCCTGCAGAAGCGAAGCGAGTTCGGGAAACTCGGTCACGCAGGCCTTCGCCGCCGAGGCCAGGCCGCGCCCGATGGCGCTCTGGACCTCCGGCGGTGCGGCCACCGCCAGCGCGATGACGGCATCGGCGGTCCCGAGATCGGACGCGACCAGCGACCGGACCTCGTTGGCCAGCGCCTGCCCCCCGAGAGGGTTCCTCGACAGCAAGGTCGATGGCTCCGCCCTGAACCCCGCGATTGCCTCCGGGCCCATGGCCGCAGTTCCGCTGAGACACGCCGCTGCCGAGGCGGCCTGCGGCGACAGCGCCAGAAGGGCCCCGACGGCGCCACCGAGAAGCCTGCCGAAACGCCTGTGCATAGCATTGGTCATTCGCCCAGCCTCAATTACGCTCATCGTCAAAAGAATTTCGCACCGAAATGCCCAGGAAGTATGTCAATAATAACTTCTTCTGGCAATATTTCTAAATCGCCACAACAAGTTGCTCAATGATCCGAATGAAGAAGTAGCCAATGAGCAGCTATCTGTTTTCCAGTCGCGCCCGAAACGCCGGAGAGGTCGCTCGACCAATGCGACCGCGATCAAAGGGTTCCGCCCTGCGGCGAGAGCGCTTCCCGCAAGGGCAGGGTTCGGTCGCCGGCCGGGGACGCAGGGCATGACATGGTATGGGTTGAAGGACGCGGTCGCCCTTCTGTTGACGACCCCGCACGACAGCATGCACGGGCACGTCGGCCTGGCGATCTTCCTCTCGTGCACGCTGCTTCTGCGCCGGCGCCGGCATCCCGTCGCGCTGGCCTTTCTCGTCACCGCCGCCCTTGAATTGGCCAACGAGGGTCTGGACGCGCGGGACTGGATCTCCTGGACGGGCCATGTGAACTGGCCAGAGACCGCCAAGGATATCGTCGACACCCTGCTCTGGCCCGGCATCTTACTCTTCGCCACGCGCGGCGGGGGAGACCGGGGCATACCGCGCCCCGATTCCGGAACGCCCTCGGCAACGCCCATGCGGCCGTGACGATGGATTCTTACGGCGGCGATGGCAAAGCGAGGCGGATGGCCGCGAGGTAGCGGTCGATGACGATCTGCTCGTCGAACTCGCGCTCCACCTTGCTGCGGCTGAAGGCCCCCATCTCGGCGCGCTCGGCGGGCGAGGCCGCGATCATCTCCAGCATGCACCGCGCCAAGTCTTCGGCGTCGCGGACGGCGCAGAGCAACCCGTTGCTGCCGTTGTCGACGACCTCGCGGCAGCCGGGAACATCGGTAGCGATCAGCGGGCGTCCGAGGGCGGCGGCTTCGAGCAGCGTGCGCGGCGTTCCCTCGCGATAGGACGGAAGGACGATACAGTCGGCGTCGGCGATGAAGGGCCGCACGTCGTCCGTGGTGCCGAGATAGTCGATGCCCTCCTCCGCCACCCAGCGATCGACTTCGCTGCGCGGCACCGCGGTCTGATTGGCCGCGTCGAGGAAGCCGAGAATCTGGAACCGGACCTTCGGATGCCGGGCCCGCACCTGGCGCGCCGCCGCCACGAACTCCGCCAGGCCCTTGTCCCAGAGGATGCGGCCGATCAGAAGAAAGCAGAGGTCGGCCGCCGGCCGCCCGTTCATCGGCGCCGCCGAAAAGCGCGTCAGGTCGATTCCCGACCCCGGCAAGAGGGCCGTCCGCTCCCTCTGCACGAGCTTCTGGTCGACGAAGAGGGCGCGGTCGTCGCGGTTCTGGAAGAACACCGTGGCCGAGCGTCGGAGGGCCAGGCGGTAAAGGCTCTTGGCCAGGCGGCTCAGCCAGCCGCCGCGGATGAAGGCGGTGCCGAGACCGGAAATGTTGTTGATGGCCGGAATGCCGAGGCTTTGGGCGGCCAGCGTTCCATAGATGTTGGGCTTGATCGTCCAGCCGAGAAAGCAGTCGGGCTTCTCGGCCCGCATCAGGCGGCGATAGTTGCGATAGAGCCTGATGTCGCTGCGCGGCGACGTGCCCTGGTTGTCCATCGGCAGGGCGATGTATCGGCAGCCCAGATCCGCCAGACGCGCCGAGTGGCCGTCCTCCGGCGCGGCGACGACCACCTCGTATCCCGCCGCCACCAGCGCCTGCACCAGGCCCGACCGGAAATTGTAGACGTTCCAGGAGGTGTTGATCGAGATCAGGATCTTGGGTGGGGATTGGATGGCCATCCCTCCTCGTTGCCGCCGACAGCGGCGCGTGTTGTTGACGGGTGGCGCAGGATGCCCGCCGGCAGGGTCGCATCGCGGCGGCCTTGTTCCCCGGCGACCCGGGCTAGCGAAGTCTCGTCTTCAGCCAGGTTCGGGCGCTGTGCGTGCGCGCTTCGGTCGCCTGCGCGAACACCCATGCGAAGACCAGGCTCGCGGCGGCCACCAGGGCGTAGGCCAGAAGGCCCTGCGGGTCGGTCGGCGCGTAGCCGGTGGCGATCCCGGGAAACCAGCCGGTGCGATGGAGAGCGCCGAGCAGGAACAGAAGCAGCGGGAAATGCACGAGATAGAGGCTGAACGAAAAGCCCGCGACGACGCGGTTGAACCCGGCCATCCGCTGCAGCAGCGGGCTGCGGAGCCCGCGCATCGACACCAGCAGCCAGGCGAAGGCCAGCGCGACGCCATAGTCGCGGATCGGCAGGGCGAACGTTCCTTGCTGCAGCAGGGCGACGTTCAGCCGGGCCGCCACGAGCACGGCGAGAAACAGCGCCAGGGCCGGAAGCGGCCGTTCCAGCCAGCGCCAGGGAATGAGGGCGGATGCCATCCCGATCGTCCAGAGGCCGAGATAATAGGGAAAGCGGGATCCGAGGAGGAGGAAGACGGCGATGAGGACGACGAGGGGCAAGACCCGGCCGCCCGCCCTGCCCCTGGCTGTGAGCCAGGCCGCGCAGCCGAAGACGACGTAGAACCAGAACTCGGCGGCGATGGTCCACAGCGGCTGGTTGCTGCCATAGGGGGGCAGCACAAAATGCTGCAGCATGGCGAGCGTGCCGGCAAAGTTTTCCGGTGTCGCCAGGGCGACCAAGGGTCCGAACCGCAGTTTTTCGGCCAGCATCGGTTGGGTGCCGTCGTAGAGGCCGGCCGCCGCGAAGGCGGATCCGCCGACGGCGTCGAGCAACACCGTCAACAGGACGGCCGGCAGGAACGGCAGGTACAGCCGGGTAAAGCGATCGATGGCATAGGCGCGAAGATCGAAGCGCTGCCCCTGCATCTTGCCGAGCGAGAGGCCGCCGACGAGGTAACCGGACAGGACGAAGAACACGATCACCGCTTCGCCGAACCAGCCGGTGACGAAATACCAGATCATGACGGGGACGGTGCGGTCCGCCGCCGCCACGGCGCCATAACCCAGAAACAACGGATCGCGCAGATGGCCGAGAAGGACAATCACCGCCGCCATCCAGCGCGCCATGTCGAGAAAGGAGGCGAAGGCCGGGTTGCGCACGTCATCGAGCGCGGCCGCGGGATAGGTGTCGGCGCCCCCGCTTGGAGCGGCCCGGTCGGCCGCGGTCATGGAAAGGTGCCGAGCACGGTGTTCTTGAAAGGCAGCCACAGCACCGTGGCGAATTCGCCGAAATGCAGCCAGACGAGAAGGTTGAGGGCATAGATCGCCAGCACCGCCGCAACCAGCAGCTGCCGGACCTGCCGGCTGGCCGGCATTACCGTCAGCCGCTCGAAGACGAGGATCTGGAAGGGCAAAAGAAACAGTCCGACGCGATCCGTGGCCGTGCTCTGGACGAGCGACAGGGGAACGGCCGCCAGGCTCGTCAGCGCCAGGACGTTCCAGACATGGGTGTCGCCGAAGCTGCGGCTCCAGCTGCGGCGCACGACGAAGAAGATCAGCCCGGCGGCCGCCGTCAGGAGGCTGCGGATCAAGGCGCCCTGCGAGACGTAGCGGTTGCTTTCCAGGTAGAACTGCGAATAGTCCGAGAGGCGGTCGGACGCGATGGTGAGGGAGAAGCCGATGCTGGCCCCGATCGCGCCGACCTTCTGCACCAGGTTGAGGATGCCTGGGCGCCGGCGAACGCCGAAATAGGCCAGCGGCAGCGCAATCAGGGCCGAGGTGTGAAAGCCCGCCGCCAGGAAGATCAGCAGGAGGTAGCGCACCGGCCTGTCGCGGCGCAGCTGCGTCAGAGCGAGCATAAAGAGCCCGATCGCCGTGCCCTGGCGCGTATAGCCAATCGCCACCACGATGATCAGGTACGGCACGGCCAGGGCGACGACGAGAAGCGGCCGGGGTTCGTCGATCGCCAGGCGGTAGAGGCCATAGAGGAAGACGACGGCACAGACCGCATTGACCCCGGCCATGCCGAGACCGAGGCCGGCGGACACGAAGTTCACCAGCGCATAGAGCGGCTCGGCCATGCCGATGGCCTCTCCGAAGGGCATGAACTCGACGATGGTGAAGAGGTAGAGGTAGCGGCTGTAGTCGCCCCCGGCTTCGCGGAAGGCCATGACCACGAAAAACACCGGCATCAGCCAGAGCACGGGGTGCCAGGCCCGTCGCTGCGCTTGCGTCTTCTCGAACAGGGCCGGCAGGGCCGCGATGACGTAGAGGCTCCAGAACAGCGTCATGCGTCGAGCCGGGCCCGGCCCGACGCCGCAGCACTTTGCACACACGAGGCGTTCACGCGCCCTGGACCTTCAGCCAGGCGAGAAGTTGCAGCAGGCTCCACAAAGCGGGACCGGCATCGACTTGCCTTGCCTGATGCGCATCCCAGAGTCGCATCGCCACCTTGTGCGAGCCGAGCCCGTAATCGTCGAGAAAGACCTCCTCCAGCAGGGACTCGCCCCAGTCGCGCAAGGGACCGCGCAGCCAAGCGCCGACGGGGACCGTGAAGCCCTGTTTCGGACGGTCGACGAGCGCGGCCGGGACGCGGCCGTAGAGCACCGATCTCAGCACCCGCTTGCCGCCGCCCGGACCGAAACGGTCGGCCGAGGAGAGCCGCCAGGCAAATTCGACGATCCGCCGGTCGAGCAGCGGGGCGCGTGTCTCGAGCGAGGCGCTCATCGCGGCACGGTCGACCTTGGCCATGACCTCGTCGGTGAGATAGGTCGCGGCGTCCAGCGCCATCATCCGCTCCCCCGTCGTGCCGAGCTCGGCAAAGCGCTCGCCCGCGGCGAGAACCCCGGCCGGTTCCTCGCCCTCCAGCGGCAGCGCGAATTCGGGCGGCCAGATCCGCACGAGGCCGGCGTAGAAGCCGGCAAAGCTTTCGGCCCGCCCGAGCACGCCGGCCAGGGGCCGCAACCGTTCGGCCATGCTCGCCGGCAGCCCGAGCGCCGAGAGCAGCCGGTCGCCGCCGTGGCGGCCGGAGAGGAAGCCGAGGCCCGCACCGGCCATGTCCATCGCGGCCGCGCGCAAGGGGCGCGGCATCCAACCGAGCTGTCGCCAGATCCGCGGGGCGAAGACGTGCCGGTTGTAGCCGCCGAACAGTTCGTCGCCACCGTCGCCCGACAGGACGACCGCGACCTCCCCCGCGGCCAGGCGCGACAACAGGATCGTCGGCAGGCCCGAGGCGGCCGCGAGCGGCTCGTCGTAGATTTGCGGTAGCGTGCCGACGAGATCGAGGACGTCCCGCTCGGTCACCACGAGGGTCGTGTGCCGGGTGCCGAGCCGGGCCGCGACGGCGGCGGCATGGCCCGATTCGTCGAAGCGCTTGTCCTCGAAACCGATGGCGAAGGTGCGGACCCGGTTCGCCGACCGGCTCTGCATCATCGCCGTCACCACCGACGAATCGATGCCGCCGGACAGGAAGGCGCCGAGCGGCACGTCGGACAGCATCTGCTCTTCAACGACGTCACCGAGGAGGCCGTCGAGAGCCGCGGTGGCTGCGGCATGATCGCCTGGGAAGGGCTGGCTTCGTCCGGCGGCGATCACCGCCTCCAGCGACCAGTAGGGAACGGGTACGGGCTGCGCGTCGGCGGTCTCGAAGGTGACCGACGTGCCCGGCGTCAACTTGCCGATGTTGCTGTAGATGGACAGGGGATGCGGGACATAGCCCAGTTGCAGATAGGCCATCGCCGCCCGCCGGTCGATCGCCGGCCGAAATCCCGGAAAGGCGCGCAGGGCCTTGAGTTCGGACGCAAACAACAGGGTCGTGCCGCAGCGACCGTAATACAGCGGCTTTTCGCCCATCCGGTCGCGGGCCAGGGTCAGGCGCCGCGTGGCGCGATCAAAGTGGGCGAAGGCGAACATCCCGTCGGCGCGGGCGAGCGCTTCGGCCATGCCCCAGGCCTCGATCGCGGCCAGAAGCGTCTCGGTGTCGGAATGGCCGCGCCAAGCCGGGGCCCGGCCCTCGCCGCGAAGCCGTTCGCGCAGCTGCAGGTGGTTATAGATCTCGCCGTTGAAGACGAGGACGCCGGACGCGTTCTGCATGGGCTGCGCCCCGGCGGCCGACAGGTCGATGACGGCCAGGCGCCGATGAGCGAGGCCGATGCCGGCGCCCTCGTCTGACCAGACGCCCTCGCCATCCGGTCCGCGATGGCCGAGCGCCAGCGCCATGCGCGACAGCACCGCCTCGGCGCCGTCGGCGCCCGGCAGCCCTCCGGCGGCCCAGTAGCCCGCAATCCCGCACATCTCCCCGTTCCTCCTAGGACGCCATCGCTTCCGTCAGCATCTGCTCGAAATACGGAATGGTGAGCGTCAGGCCTTCCTCGAGGGCGATCTCGGGCTGCCAGTCGAGAAGGTCGCGCGCCAGGGTGATGTCGGGCTGGCGCTGGGTCGGATCGTCCTGCGGCAGAGGCCGCCGGATCAGCGCCGAGCGCGAACCGGTCAGCGCGATGATGGTTTCGGCGAGTTCCAGGATGGTGAACTCCCCGGGATTGCCGAGATTGACCGGCCCGATGACGTCGTCGCCCGAGCCCATCAGAGCGAGGAAGCCCGAGATCAGATCGTCGACATGGCAGAAGGAGCGCGTCTGCAGGCCCTCGCCATAGATGGTGATCGGCTCGTTGCGCAGCGCCTGAACGATGAAGTTCGAGACGACGCGGCCGTCGTCGAGCGCCATCTTCGGCCCATAGGTGTTGAAGATCCGGGCGATCTTGACCTTCATGTGGTGCTGGCGGTGATAGTCCATGAACAGCGTCTCGGCGCAGCGCTTGCCCTCGTCGTAGCACGACCTGATGCCGATCGGATTGACCCGGCCCCAATAGCCCTCGACCTGCGGATGCACTTCCGGATCCCCGTAGACTTCCGAGGTCGAGGCCTGAAAAATCTTCGCCTTGGTGCGGCGGGCCAGGCCCAGCATGTTGATCGCGCCGATGACGCTCGTCTTCGTCGTCTGCACCGGATCGAACTGATAGTGGATCGGCGAGGCGGGACAGGCGAGATTGTAGATCTCATCGACCTCGACATAGAGCGGAAACGTCACGTCGTGCCGCATCAGCTCGAAGTTCTTGCGGTCGAGCAAAGCGTGGATGTTGGCCCGGCGTCCGGTGAAGAAATTGTCGACGCACAGGACCTCGTTGCCGGCGTCGAGCAGGCGCTCGCACAGATGCGAGCCGAGGAAGCCGCTGCCGCCGGTGACCAGAACGCGTTTCATCGGGCAGATCCTGACAGGAGGGTTTTCTGGACGGAGCGCAGGGACATGAGGGCCGTCCGCACGATCGCCTCGAGGTCGGTGATTTCGGGTTCGAAGCCCAGCATCCGCTTCGCCTTGGCGGCATCGGCGACGAGCGCGGGCGGATCGCCGGGACGGCGGTCGCGAAACACGTGCGGCGGCCGGACGCCGACGACGCGCTCGCAGGCACCCAGCATATCGAGGATCGAATGGCCCCGGCCGAGACCGAGATTGAACGCCTCGCTCTCCTGCGTTCGCAGGAGGAACTGCAGCGCCAGGATGTGCCCGCGCGCGAGGTCGCCCACATGGATGTAGTCGCGCACGCAGGTGCCGTCGGCGGTGTCGTAGTCGGTACCGAAGATTTCCAGGAGGTCGATCATGCCGGTCGCGGCCATCAGCATGCGCGGCAGGAGGTGGGTCTCCGGCTCGTGCCACTCGAAGAGTTCGCCGTCCGGATCGGCGCCGCAGGCGTTGAAATAGCGCAGGATGCCGTAGCGGATCTTTCCGGCCGCCGCGTAGTCGCGCAGCATCATCTCGCCGATCAGCTTGGTGCGGCCATAGGGGTTGATTGGCGCCTGCGCCGTCGTCTCGTCGATCGGCAGCAGGGCTGGAATGCCGTAGGTGGCGCAGGAGCTGGAGAAGATGAGATCCCTGATGCCGGCCTCCTCCATGGCGGCCAGCAGCGACACCATGCCCTCGACATTGTTGGAATAGTATTTGGCCGGGTCGGTCACGGACTCGCCGACATAGGCGGCGGCGGCGAAATGCAGGACGGCGACCGGCTGCCAGGTCCGCAGGACCTCGGCAAGCCGGGCGGTGTCGCGCACGTCGCCTTCCTCGAACGGCCCGAACTTCACGAACTGGCGATGGCCTGTCGAGAGATTGTCGAAGGTCACCGGCGTATAGCCGGCCGCGGCCAGCGCCTTGCAGCAATGGCTGCCGATGAACCCCGCGCCGCCGGTGACGACGACGGAGGCCTTTGCAGGCTGTGCGCCCATGAATGTCTCCTGATGGACCCGGAGCCCGGGCCGAAAGCCGGTCAATCCGCGTCGAGGATTGCCTGGTAGGTCGCCGCGACGGCGTCGCGCGAATAGTGCGCGACCGCGACAGCGCGCGCGTTGGCGCCCTTGCGCTGGCGGGCCTCGGCGTCGTCGATGAGGGCGGTGAGGGCGTCGAGCCATTCGGCGTCGGTCTTCACCATCGACCCGATATCGCCATGCTCGAAGAGAAGCGGCGTCGTGCCGACATGCGAGGCGACGACCGGCAGGCCCATCGCCATGTAGACGATCGCCTTCAACCCGCTCTTGCCATAGACCCAGGGGTCGTCCGGCAGCGGGTAGATGCCGATGTCGAAGGCGTCGAGATCGGCGATCTCGGTGGCCTTGGAGAACTGCACCACCTTCAGGTCGACGCCGTCCATGGCGTAGTCGAAATTGCCGACGATGCGGAACTCGAAGTCCCGCCGCCGGGAGAGCTCGGCCAGCATCGGCGCGATCATGTCCAGGAAGGGCCGGCTGGAGAAGGTGCCGGTCCAGCCGACGACGACCTTGGCATTGTACGGGCGCTGCACCCGCGGCCGGAAGTGATCGGTGTCGACCGAGGAGGTGATGTAGAGCGCTCGTCCATGCCGGTTGATCGCCCGCGCATCCGCCTCGAGAAAGGGCGAACTGGCGACGACATAGTCGGCTTCACGCATCAGGAACAACGGCTTGCCCGGGTTCTTCAGGAAGCGCAGGAACGGGTTCGGGTTGTGCGTCGTCTCAAGGCTCTGGCCGAGATGGACGTTGTCGTCGATGTCGTAGACGAGACGGCGGCTGAGCGCCCGGAACAGCCGCTCCCAGAGCGTCGTGCCGATCGGCGTCACCCAGAGGAAGAGGTAGACGGTGTCGTAGCGGCGGATCCGGAAGACGTCGCGCAGGCGCCGCGCATAGCCTTTCAGCGTTCCCCAGATCTTGGCGCTATAGTGCCCCTTCTTCCAGACGACGGCGAAGAGGTCCATGTCCATGAAGGGCGAGACGTCGACCGTGGCGCCGGCGGCGCGCCAGAGCTCGATATACTGCTCGTATTTCAGCCGCTGCGCCGGCGCGATGCCTTCGGGAAACGGGCAGATCACGAGGATCGACTTCGTCCTCATCGCCCCGCCTCGCCGCCGGCGCCGAGGACGGCCGCGTCTCGGCCGCCGATCTTGGTGCCGCAGGCGACCCAGAACGGCTCGCGGTCGGAGAAGCGGATATGTTCGAGGCCGGCGCCCTGCATCATCGCGGCGATCTCCGCCTTGTTGAAACGCTGCTCCAGCGGCGTGCCGAAACGGTCACGGCTGTCGGTGCGCATGGTGTAGAAGCTCCGGTCCCGGTAGTAGGACAGCGGCAGGGAAGCGGGATCGAAGCCGCAGCGTTCCGCCAGAAGCGCGCCGCGCGCCAGCGGCCAGTAGACGGTGGCGGCGACGGCATCCGTCACGACAGGCTTCAGCCGGCCCGGGAGGCGGCTGACCAGGCCGCGCAGCGTTTCGCTCGCCTGCCACAGGCCGCGGAACCAGGCGGGGCGGTTGTCGAAGCGGTAGTAGAGGTAGACCAGAAACGGCGCGCCCGGCTTCAGCAGCGCGGTGCAGGCGGCCAGCGCGGCGGCCGTATCCGGGATGTGATGCAAGACACCCAGCGAATAACCGAAATCCTGGCTTTCGGGTGCCAGCGGCACGTCGTCGACGCCGGCCTGGTGGAAGACGGCGTTGTCGACGCCGGCCAGATTGCACCGCGCAACGCCGAGCGCCTGGGCCGAAGGATCGATGCAGTGCAGGCGTCCGACCATCGGGGCCACGCCCCGCGCCCAGCGGCCGGAGCCGCAGCCCATGTCGAACCCCTCGGCGTCACCCGGCAGGTCGTGCCAGGGAAAGATGCCGAAATAGGTGTCGAAGATCGCCGCCCATTCACCGGCGCCAAGCGCCTTCTGGTCGAAGCGCGCCCATTCGTCGCCGAAGGAGGCGACGGTCTCTTGGTGGAGATTGGCCATGGTTCTTTCGCTATTGAAGTGGCCCGGGATGCCGGGATCGGCCAAGAGGGATCACGCCTCCTGCGCCGCTTCCCCGTACCCTCGTGCCTTCAGGCGCTGGTAGATCGACGCGTACTGAGTGATGCCGTCATCGAGCGAGAACAGACGCTCCGCTGTCCCGCGACATCGCGACGCCGTTCCCGCGTCGGCGGCGAGATCGATGATGGCGGTCGCCGCCCTGTCCATATCGCTCTCGGAAAATCCCCGCATCACGACGCCGACGGCGTTGTCGGCCAGGATCGCCTCGACATCGCCGACGCCGATATTGCCGACACAGGGCACGCCGCATCCCAGATATTCCGCAAGCTTCGTCGGCGACGATGAAAGCTTGGAGTAGCAGGGCCGGATCAGCGCGGACGCAGCGTGCATGCGGACAATTTGAGCCGGCACGTCGCGGTGCTCTGCGCCCCGCAGTTCCAGGCGGTCGAGCGGGATGCCGGCGCGCTCGGCTGCGGCATGGATCGCCGCGTGCTCGTGACGGTTGATGACCAGCATCCGGGCATCGGGCTTTTGTCGTAGGATCGCCCCGAACAGAGACAGGGCCTCGTCCAACAAGTACCAGGTTCCGAACTGGCCGACATAGCCGAACGTGAACGGCCCCGTCGGCGGGGTTGCCGCCGGAACGAAGCGACCGAGATCGGCGCAGGTCGGGATCACCGTCAACGCCGGAGGATGGTCCGCCAGATAATCGAACCTTTCGATCAACCGGGCGGACGCCTCGGTCAGCGTCACGACGTGATCGGCAGCGCGAAAGAACCGGCGCTCCAACCGCTTGGCGATGCGATAAAGCGTGCCGCCCCGTGGCCAGAGATCGCCGTCGACCCGCTCGTCGGCCCAGAACCCCCGGATATCGAACAGAAATCTCGCTCCGGTCAGGCGGGCTGCGGGCATCGCGATCAGGGCCGGAACATAGGACCGCGCGTGCAGGATCTGGCTGCGATGGCGCAGCGCCAGAGCGAGGACGACGATTTGGCCGACGGCGATGTCGAAGGCGGTCGCCAATGCCGACGGCGACTTGTGATAGCGCAGCGGCGTCCAGCGCACGCCGGTGGCCGCCAGCCGGTCGCGCATCGCCTGCATGCGCACCGGGTCGCGGCGATCCCGCGCCTTCTCGAACGAGACGAGGTGGATCGCGTGGGTGGCGGCGAGCGGTTCGAGGTAGCCGAGCACCTGGCTCTGACCGAGCGGTTCCAGCATTCCATCGTAGGACACGTAGAGGACACGGCCCATGATCACGTCTCGTGCTTGCGCAGGAAGACCGTGAGCTGCAGCCCCGTATCGCTTCGCGCCATCAACGCCCTGAGCACGGGGTGAAGAACAGGGGGCACGTGGAAGATCGAACCGGTGTCGACCCAGCTGCTCGCGACCTCGTAACCCTGCGCCCTGCCATTGTGCACGAAGGATTGGATGTCGAATTCGTAGAGATGGAACGGCACGTGCATCGGCGAGGTGTTGGTGACGAAATTCGTGCCGATCAGCCGGTAGTAGGCGTTGAGGAGACGCGATACCAGGTGGTTCCGATTGGGGATTTCCGCGTGCACGATTCCGCCGGGGCGCAGCCAGAGCATGGCCTTGGCCAGCGCCGCGTCGGGATCGAACAGGTGTTCGAGGACCGCGCCGAAGGTCACGAAATCGAACGATTGCGGCGCGAACTCCGCGGTCTCGATGCTGGCCAGCTGGAAACCTTCAGCACTGCCGCCCAGCAGTTCCACGGCCTTGGCGTAGAAGGGCGGCGAGGGCTCGAAGCCCTCGACTTCGAAGCCTGACGCGCGCATCGCGCGGGCGGCCTTGCCAAGACCAAGGCCGATGTCCAGTGCCCTCATGCCCGTGCGAAACGGCAGAAGCTCCTTGGCCGCATCGATCTGGCGCTGGAAATAGCCTGGTTGCGGGTCGTATTCGACCGTATTCCAGTAGCTTTCCGGCGGAATGCCGTAATGCGCCTCGATGGACTGGGGCATGGGCTGCGGATTGCAGAAGACGAGACCGCAGGCGCGGCAGCGGCAGACCGTGGTGGCAATGCCCGTCAGCCCGCGGGGGCGTGTTCCCTGCGACCGGTCGAGGCGCAGGCCGAGAACGTCGAAGGGAGCGGGCTGCCGGCACATGTTGCACTCGGCGACCGGCAGGAAGGTGTACGTTCGGCCCACGGCCGGAGCGCCGGCATCCACCGGCGCCCCGTCCTGTCGATCCGCAGGCCGATGGGCCTCCCCCTGCCCTTCGAGAGGGGAAACGTCGGCGTCCAAACCGGCGAAGGGCTCGGAGCGGTTCATGGCTTGCGGACCAGGCCGACATGCTTGCCGGCCGATTCCGTCACCGCGAAGGGGGCGCCCTTCGCTTCGACGAACTCCTGGAAGGCCAGGTTGTCCTGGATATCATCGGAGATGAAGATTCCGCCGGGCGACAACGCATCCCAGAGCAGCGGATAGGCGAACTGGCGTCCGTAGTAGGATTTGTCGGAATCGAAATGGCAGAGATCGATGCTGCCGCCGACGAGCGACAGGGCGCTCTTGAGGCCGTTGCGATCCGGCTGGCGCACGAGCTCCCAGTTTTTCCGAAATCGGTCCGGCACGACGATGCCGACGAAATCGTCGTTGTTCATCTTGGGATAGGGCATGTCGACGCTGACCAGATGCGCCCCCTCGCGCCCTTCCAGCGCCGCCAGAATGGCGAGGCTCGACCAGCCATAGGCGACTCCCGTCTCGATCACCGAGTAGGCATTGCTGAGGCGGACGGCGGCATACAGGAGATCGAGATCGGCAGGACCGCCCATGACCACCGCCGAGTGCGCGGCCAAAGCCTCCCCCTCGGCCCGGATCGCGCGGTCCAACACCGGCACGGGGCCATCGAGGCCGATCGCCCGCAGGGCAAAGGGCACCGAGACCGCCCGTTCCACCGCCCAGAGACGGGCCTCACGGGCATGGTCCGGGCCGTCGCGGTCGGGTCGGAGCTTGCGCAGGCCGAGCTCGGCCGCCTGCAACCAGTGCGTCGGCCGCCCGGCGAACCAGACCGCCGTCTTCAATTTTTCGATCACGTCGGCAGACCCTTGTTGGTGCGGGGACAGAGCGGGAGCTGCCCCGGGCGGAAAAGCCGCCGATAGGCTTTCGCCGCCACGGCCGGGGCAAAATTCGCGGCCCGGCGTCGGAGGCGGTCAGAATCGATCGGAGCGGCAAGCACGCTGCCCAGCGCTGTGGCCAGAGCGGCGGCATCGCCCATCGGCACGAGCCGACCGAAGCAATTGGCGCCGAGGATCTCGCGCGGACCGTGAGGACAATCCGTCGCGACCACCGGCAGCCCGCAGGCGAGCGCCTCGACGATGACGTTGCCAAAACCTTCGTAGTCGGAAGACAGAGCGAGCGCATCCGCCGTTCGGTAGAAAGGCGCAGGATCGCAGAAGCCCGGCATTCGAACGAAGGACGCGATCCCGAGTGCTTCGGCCTGCGCCGCGAGAGCCTCGCGGCGTTCCCCCTCGCCGAGCAACATCAGCACGGGACGCTGAGCCGCGGGCATGCGGGCAAGCGCCTCCAGCAGCAGCGCCTGGTTCTTCTGCGGCTTGAACGAGCCGACCGAGAGGAGGCGACGGCCGGCGCCGCAGCCCCATGCCTTCTCCGCGGCATCCGTCGTCGCGGCTGTGCTGGCGGCAGGCGCGACGACCGGGTTGTGGATCACCTCGAAATGGCTCCGGTCGATGCCCGAAAGAGTGGCAAGATCGCCGGCCACCCCTGCCGATACCGCCACGCGGGCATCGGCGAGCCGGTAGGTCGCCGCCAGGCTGGCGCGAAGGGCCAGACGATGCCGCCTGCCCCGACTGCCATACTGGAGCGAAAGCGGGTTGTGATCGACGAGGATCAGGCGGGGGCGGTGGGCCGCGCCCAGCCTGGCGACCACGGCCATGCTGGTTAGAGGCCAGATGTTCGCGATCACCGCATCGGGGCGCGCCTGGCCGAGCCAGTCGCGCAAGGGGGCGACGACATGGCGGATCTTGTCCGCCCCCAGCACCGCCACCTCGCCCAATCCAGCCGCCTCGCCGCGCAGGTCGCCGGCATCGCGCATCAGGACGAAGTCAACAGCGTCCCCTTCCCGGCGAAGCGCCCGGGCAAGTTCGATCATCGCCCGCTCCGCCCCGCCCCCGTGAAGATCGGGAAGGAGGATCGCCAGCCTCATCCGACGATCTCCGGCACGCTGCGGTCAAGGCTGCGCAACACCCGCGCTGGGCATCCGACAGCCAGAGAATTCTGGGCAAGGCTTCGCGTCACCACGGCATTCGCCCCGACGACGCAGCCGTCGCCGATCTCGACGCCTCTCGTCACGGTCGACTTGGCGCCCAGCCAGACCCGGTCGCCGATCCGGACGGGGGTCGTAGCAAAGCCCGGCCGCAGGCCCTCGCTGCCCGCAAAGAGGTGGTCCTGGTCGCGAACGGTCACGTATTCGGCCAACAGGCAGCCGCTGCCGATGACGACGCTTTCCAGCGCACAGAGAGTGCCGCCACGGCCAAGGCTACTGCCGCGGCCGATCTCCAGCCGCCCGCCCTTAACGAGAACAAGGCTGTTTTCGCCGATCGAGACGCCGTCGTGCAGCACCATCGTGCCGCCGTCCGAGCAGCGCAGGGACGCGCCCCTGGCCAGATGGACCTTCCGCCCGATCGTGACGCCGTCGTCCCGCAGCCGGCAGTAGGCGACGCGCCATGCCGAGCCGACATGGACACCGGCGGCGGCCACCGTCCGCAGAAGGATGCCGGCTGATTTCTGAAGCCACATGGGTGCAAGGATACCTGATGGGTCTGATGGCGGGGCAAGAGAGCAAGTGGCCGGGGCGGCACCGGCGTCGCGTCTCGAGTCGGGCGATGACGGCGGTCAGTCGTTGGCAAGGTCGGCGTGACGGCGGCCTTCGCGAATGCCGAGCCCGTCGGCGACATCGGGGCGACACAGCAAGTAGTTGCCGGGATGTCGTCCGAGGATGTCATCGGGAACGATCCCCATCCGCTCGTCGACACGGAAAGAGAGATAGCCCGGCCCCGACAGCAGCGGCGAGAGCCGCTCGCCCATTGCCCTGTCGAGAACCTCGACGAGGAGAGACGGCCTGTCCCTTGCCAAACGGTCGCCGAACCCGGCCAGGACTTCGGGCTCGTGCCGCTCGGCATCGATCTTCACGAGGTCGACGCGCCTCAACCCGTGCGCAACGGCGAAGGCATCGATCCGTGTGACGGGAACCTTGCTCTCCAGCATCTGCGGGGCCGCGCCCAGCATTTCGCGCGTGAGCGAGGCGGAGTAGGCGTGCTCGGCGTCCGGCTCGAAGATCGTGGCATGTCCGGTCTGGTCGGAGGCGCCAGCGATGACGACGGCGATCGAGGCGCCGTTCAGCGCCGCGTTCGCGGCCAGGCGCTGGGCGATCCGGGGCACCGGCTCGAAGGCGAAAATCCTGGCCGCCGGATTCACCGCCTGGGCCGCCAGGGCATAGACGCCCGTGTTGGCGCCGATGTCGAGGATGACATCGGCGCGCTTGGCCAGGAGAGCCCAGAGCCGCAGCGAGGTCGCTTCCCAGCCGCGACCATAGCCGGCCCAATAGAGGTCGTTTTCCACCTGATAGCCGAAATGATGCATCCGGAAGTCGGCACCCGGCCCGGCCGAGAGGGTAACGACGTCCCTGAAGTGCAGGCTTCGGTAGACGGCCTGCGGGAGCGGCAGAAGCCGCAGCACACGGCGCATCGTCGGCCGCGTCAGGGCTCGTCGCGAGAGGGTGATCAGCATGAAGGTCCAGAAGTCATCGACGGCGGAGCGCGATCGCGTTGGCGTTGACGCCCATGTGGCGGGCGACGAGCCAGCTCATCGAAGCGTTGAGAAAGACTGTCGTGACGCAGACGGCGAGACCCGCGCCGGTCGCCCCGAAAGCCGCCGCCAGAGGGAAGAGCATGGCGAGCTGACCGACGGCGCACATCAGCATGAGGCGAGCCACCAGGGATTGGCGCCCCGTCATCAGCAGAAGGCTGGCGGAGGCTCCAGTGAACGCCGCGGCAAAACCACCAAGCGAGAGGGCAAGAAGAGCTGGAAAGGCGGCGAGATATTGCGGCCCGAAGGCGCCGAGCACCCACCTGCCAAAGAGAGCAAAGAGAGCGGTGGGCAGGACGGCAGAGAGGACCGCCAGCCGCGCATTCAGGCTGGCGATTTGCTGCAGCCTGGACTTGTCTCGGGCATGCCAGGCCTCGACGATCATCGGCGCGGTGATGGAAGCGAGGGCAGAAAGGGGAAAGGTGACGAGCAGTGTCAGCCTCGCCGCCAGGGCGTATCCGGCCGCCTGTTCGGTGGTCGATACCATGCCGAGTACGAGAATGCCGGCCTGCGTGAGCAGCTGCTGCGCTGCGGACGAGAGCAGGGAGGGCATCGCCATCGCCCACCACCGCCGCCGTGCTTCCCCGATCTCTTCGTTTCGCAGCGCCGGTGCGGCCAGGCTGCCTTCCGCGCGACCCTCACGGCGTCCCGCTAGGAACAGGTGCAGCCCGAGAAGCACCGTTGCCGCGAGCGCCGACAGTGCCGTGATGGCGAGCGCGCTGCCGGCGTCGAGGCCGCCATGGCGCGCCACCAGGAGCGTCAGCCCCAGCAGCAAGGCAGCGCGCAGGACCTGCTGGTAGAACTGCGACAGAAAGATCTTCCTGCGGGCGCGAAACAGCGCCGACAGCACCACGAGAAGGGCGGAGGCACCCGACAGGAGGGCCAGCCAAAGGGTCGGCATATCGGACGGAAGGCCGAGGAGCCCCGGAAAGGCGGTCGTCAGGCCATGAAATCCGATGCCGACCAACACGGTCAGCACGATGACGACGCCGACGGCTGTCTGCACCAGCTTTCGCAGCAGAGCCCTGCGCCCATCGGCCAGATAGCCCGATGCAAAGCGCAGGAGGGCGAAGTCGAAGCCGGCAGTGGCCGGGATCGCCAGCATCAGGGCCCAGCCTGTCGCGATGGCATAGACGCCATAGTCGGCGGCACTCAGCAGCCGCGCCAGCAGCAGGTTGGTCGCGAGACCAAGACCCGTGCCGACGACGATCGAGCCGAGCGAGACGGCCCCGCCCCGCACGATCGTCGCGCCGACCGATCCCGGGTTCCGAAGACGGGCGACGATCCGCCTCATCCCCTCACCGCCGGGCGCGGCGTTCAAATGCCATGATAGCTCCGATACCACTCCACGAAGCAGGCGACGCCCTCCTTCACCGGCGTCGCAGGCTTGTAGCCGACGGCGCGCACCAGTTCGCTGACATCGGCATAGGTGTCGGGCACGTCGCCCGGTTGCAGCGGCAGGAGTTCGCGCTCGGCCTTCTTGCCGAGCGCCTCTTCCAGCGCCTCGACATAGGCGGTGAGCTTCACCGGATTGTTGTTGCCGATGTTGAAGAGGCGGAAGGGCGCGTTGCTGGTGGCGGGGTCGGGCCGGTCGCTGTCCCAGTCGGGATTGGGCTGCGCAGCGTCGTCGCTCGCCCGGATCACGCCCTCGGCGATGTCCTCGACGAAGGTGAAGTCGCGGGTGTGGTCGCCATTGTTGAACAGCTTGATCGGCCGACCCTCGAGAATGCAGCGGGTGAACAGGAACAGCGCCATGTCAGGCCGGCCCCATGGTCCGTAGACGGTGAAGAAGCGCAGGCCCGTCGTCGGCAGGCGGAACAGGTGGCTGTAGGAATGCGCCATCAACTCGTTGGCGCGCTTGGTCGCGGCGTAGAACTGCAACGGATGGTCGACGCTCTGGTGCTCGGAGAAGGGCATCGCCGTATCGGCGCCGTAGACGCTGGAGGTGCTGGCATAGGTGAGATGCTCGACGCCGCCATGGCGGCAGGCCTCGAGGATGTTGGTGAAGGCGACGATGTTGCTCTCGACATAGGCGTGCGGGTTCTCGATCGAGTAGCGCACGCCCGCCTGCGCGGCGAGATGGATCACCCGGTCGGGCCGGTGCTCGGCAAAGCATGCCTCGACCGCCTCGCGCGACGCCAGATTGGCCCGCACGAAGGCGTAGTCACCCTTCGAGGCCGCGGCTTCCTTGTCCAGAAGCTGCAGCCGCGCCTCCTTCAGCGCCGGGTCGTAGTAGCCGTTGACGACATCGAAGCCGACGACGCTGTCGCCGCGCGCCAGGAGCTTGCGGGCGACGTGGAAGCCGATGAATCCGGCATTGCCGGTGACCAGGATCTTCATCAGAGGCGTCCGTCCGTTTCGTGTTTCGGAAATATGCCCTTCACGTCGTAGAGGACGGCGCCGTCCCGGCCCAGCGCCCGGATGGCGGCGGCGCCCATCTCGGCGAACTGGCGGTGGCCGACGGCTAGGATGATGCCGTCATAGCTGCCGGCGTCCGGCACCGCCGTCAGGCCTTCGAGGCCATAGGCGGCGCTGAGGCCCTCGGGCGAGACCCAGGGATCCCAGACATCGACGCGGGCGTTGAAGTGCTTCAGCTCGGTGATGATGTCGAAGACCTTGGAATTGCGGATGTCAGGGCAGTTCTCCTTGAAGGCGACGCCCATCACCAAGATGCGGCTGCCGACGACGGGAATGGAACGGCTCATCATCGCGCGGGCCACCTGGCCGGCGACATACTGGCCCATGCGGTCGTTGATCCGCCGACCGGCGAGGATCACCTCGGGATGGTAGCCGACCTCCTGGGCCCGGTGCGTCAGATAGTAGGGATCGACGCCGATGCAGTGGCCGCCGACGAGGCCCGGCGTGAAGGGCAGGAAATTCCACTTCGTCCCGGCGGCGGCGAGAACCTCCAGCGTGTCGATGCCGAGGCGCTCGAAGATGATCGACAGCTCGTTCATCAGCGCGATGTTGAGGTCGCGCTGGGTGTTCTCGATCACCTTGGCGGCCTCGGCCACCTCGATCGAACTCGCACGGTGCGTGCCGGCGGTGACGATCGAGGCGTAGAGCCGGTCGACCGCATCGGCGGCTTCCGGCGTCGAGCCGGAGGTCACCTTCACGATGGTGGTCAGCCGATGCTGCTTGTCGCCGGGATTGGCGCGCTCCGGACTGTAGCCGAGGAAGAAGCCCTCGTTCAGCGTCAGGCCGGAGAGTTCTTCCAGGATAGGCACGCAGACTTCGCGCGTGCAGCCGGGAAAGACCGTGGATTCGTAGATCACCACCGCGCCCGGCTTCATCGCCCGGCCCACCGTCTGCGTCGCGGCAATCAGATTTGCGAGGTCCGGGCGGTTGGCGCGGTCGATCGGGGTCGGCACCGTCACGATGAAGATGCCGCAACCGCCGAGATCGTCGGCATCGCTGGTAAAACGCAAGGTCTCGGCCGCCGCCAGGGCGTCTGGCTCGACTTCGAGCGTCGCATCCCGCCCGCTGCACAGCTCGGCGATCCGCTCCTGGCGGATATCGAAGCCGACCACCTGGCGCGACTTGGCGAACTCGACGGCCAGCGGCAGGCCGACATAGCCGAGCCCGACGACGGAGATGGCTTTTTGCTCGAGATCGGTGGGAAATGCGCTCAATGTGTCTCTCCGATGTCGATCGGACCCGGGCTGCCGGAGCGGTCGATGGATGGGCCGGATCGGCCAATCTGACAAGAGGGCCCGGGCCGGAAGGGCCGGGTGTCGCGCGGGTCTTGAACGGCTACCGCACCGGGGGTCAAGCGGACCGCCCGGACGTATCGTCCCTCCCATGCTTGTGTCGCAAGGCTGAAAGCCGTGCCTTCGCCTGCTTGCCGGCCGACCGGCGCCTTGTACGGCGCCGGTTGTCCGCCGGGTCGTTTCTTTTGGTTCGACCGCCGGGGACGCAGGCCGCCGGAGCATCCCGCCGACCCGACCCTAGCAAGGGCGGCCCGCCCCCTCAAGAAGGTTGTGTGTTTACAGGACCCTGTCGTCCGATTTGGTTACCCGGGTCACCATCATTCTCACTTCTGTTAACCATCGCCTCTTTCTGGGAGACAAGCCGGCGGCGACGGCCTCTAGGCGACACGCTGCAGGTCGTCGCGGGAGACCGTCACGCGCGCCGTCCGCCCCAGTAGGTCGAGCAGCAGCCTCGCCCGGTCACCGCCGGCCATTGCCTCGATGGTGCCGACCATGTCATCGAACGGCCCACCCGACAGCCTGACGCGCTCTCCCGGCCGGAGTTCCTGCATCCGTCGCGTGGAGAACACGCCCTCGTCGTCGCAGGCGCGCACCAGCGGCGACATGATCGTGCGGCCCACGGGCTGCGGCACATCGGTGAAGGAGACCAGCCGCTTCACCCCCAGCGTTCCGTTGATGCACCGCCAGGGCTCGCGCCGCGGATCGAAGGCGACGAACAGGTAGCCGGGAAAGAGCGGCCGCAAGACCTCGACGGGCTTGCCGGCCTTGCGGTCGACGCGCCGGATCAGCGGCAGGAACACGGGAAAATCCTGGCGCCGCAGATTGGCTACCGCCAGCCTTTCCTTGCCGCCGTGGCACTGGAGGACGAACCAGTCCCGCCCCTGCCCCGGCCCGGCGATCTCAATCGTCGGCATCGAAACCCACCTTGTCGTGATCGTGCAAGGCCCGACGGGCGGGGCGGCCGACGATGTCCTTCAGCCGCTTGCGGTAGCGCGATTGCGGATCGGCCTCCGCCGCCCGGCTGGCGACCAGCCCATAAGCGTCTTGCAGCAGCCCCTCTGCCGGCGGCTTTTCGCCGCCCAGGACGAAGCGCAGGGTGAGGAAGATGATCCTGGCATCGATCCACGGGCCGGCATTCTCGATGTACCAGAAATCCAGAGCCCCCTTGTCCGGCAAAGAGAGATGGCGGCCGCCGTTGACCTGCGCCCAGCCGGTGAGGCCGGGCCGCATCGACAGGCGCATCGCCACGTTGCCGGGCTGGTCCACCGGCAGCAGCGGCCGAGGGCCGACGAAGGACATGTGGCCCAGCAGGATATTGAACAGCTGCGGCAGCTCGTCGAGCCGCAGCCGCCGCAGCGCCCGGCCGATCGACGACAGACGCTCGGCCTCCGGCACTTCTTTGCCGTCGAGATCGTAGGCATCCCGCATGGTCCGGAACTTGTAGACGCGGAAGGGGCGGCCGCCGAAGCCGGGGCGCTCCTGCCAGAACGCGATCGGGCTGCCGAGATCCTTGGCCACCAGCCCGGCCAGGAGCAGGTAGACCGGCGCCAGAACGAGGATCAGCGTCAGCGCGGTCACGAAATCGAAGACGCGCTTGGCGGCGAGATAACGCCCGCGCGGCGTGCCCAGCCCCCATTCGCCCTGGCGGGCAACCAGCACCTGTTGCGCGCGCGTGGCTGTGACCGGATGCGCATCCAGGTCGTCGAAGCCGAAGAGCCCCTCGAACCGCTCGACCCGCACCACGCCCTCCGCCCGGATCTGTGCCACCGCCCCCTGAAAGGCTGCGGACAGCTGCTGCTCGGGGGTCGTCATGACGATCCGGGCGATCTCGATCCCGTGGTTTCGAAACCGCATCAGGGTTGCCGCCAGCATGGAGGAGTGGCCGATGACGGGCTTTCCCTTCAGCATCAGGCCGCCGGAGCGCGGATGGTCGTCGAGAATGCCGACAACCGAGGCGCGGTTGGCATAGAGCGCCTCGATGCACTGCAAAAAAATCTCAGACCTTGGGTTGTAGCCGACAAGAAGAATGTACTCTCTGCCGCCCATCTCCTCCGCATTTCCATCGTCCTTCGCCATCGGCATGTATCGCCAGGCAACCCGAACGAGGACGAGCAGGGTCAGAGACAGGATCCACTGCAGAAACGGAACGGAGCGAGCAACGAAGTCGGACCGGTTGAGCGTGAACATGATGAAGATCGCGATAACGACAACAGCCGTTACTGCAAAAACAAGATAAATGATGTCTGAAACCGTAAAATATTGCCACGGTCGACGCGACAAACCTGATATCAACCAAACAAGAAGCGCGATCAACGTCGAAAAAGTTGCGAAGATCCAATAATAGGGAGAGATAAAAAGAGCGTCAAAGGAAGAATCACGAATATTTACCGCAAGTATCGAGGCGACAAATACCACGATCAGGTCAGCGATGAGAAATGTGCAACGCAAATCCGGCAACCCTGCGTTCATTTTCCTGGAGAATCTCGTTCATATATAACGCCTTATAGTCAGAAATGAATGGTATTTCATACCTTGGTTAACGGCGTGAAAAGAATTATTCTGTGAGCATATCCATGTTGACTGAGCATTACACGCATAGGTGCACTGAACTATTTACGGGTATTTACGTAGAAATGATGCACCAGAGGCGGCTCTTGCCGCAGGGCGACGCGCAGGCACGCCGCCCTCCCCCTTGCCCAAGGCCGGCAGCGCCATGCCGCTGACACCGCTCCGCGGGCTGTTCCTGGGCGCTCTCCTGATCGCCATCCTGCCGCTCGGTTCGGTCAGGCCGGGCAACCTGTTCTTCTCGGCCGCCTGTCAGGCCCTCCTGTTCGGCGCCATCCTCGCGCTGACGCCCTGGTCGACGAACTTGCGTCGTCCGCTCTGCATGCTTCTCGGAATCGGTGGCCTTGCCGGTCTCTACACCTTCGCACAGACCCTCTGGTTCGCCGGCAATCCGCTCGCGCATCCGGCCTTCGCGCTGGCTGGGCGGGAGCTGGGGGTGGCCGGCGGGTCGATCTCCCTCTCCCCCGGCGACACACTCCGCAGCCTGCCGAGCCTGGTGTCGCCCTTCTTCGCCTTCGGCACGGCGCTGCTGCTGTCGCGCAGCGACGTCCAGGGCTACCGGACCTGGCGGATGCTGGCGGGGCTCGGAGCCGCCTTCGCGCTGTTCGGCCTGGTCCGCCTCTCCGTCTTCCCGCAGGCGCGGCTGTTTGCGCAGGAGCATCTCAGCACCGGCGTGATGACCGGCACCTTCGTCAACCAGAACAACGCAGCGACCTTTCTCGGCCTGTCCGCTCTGTCGATGCTTGGCCTGCTGTCATGGCAGGTCGCGCGGAGCGACAGGGGCCGGCTGCTGCGCGACGTGCGACGCCCGGGCCTGGACGGTCTCGGGCGGCAATGGCCCTTGCTCCTCAGCCTCCTCGCTCTGCTGGCGATCGTGCTCGGCCTGTTTCTCACGCGGTCGCGGGCCGGCATCGCTCTATCCGCCGCGGCGCTCGTGGCCGGCACGCTCGCCACCATCGCGACGCTGCCCTATCGGGCAGCCACGCCCCGACGCAAGGCGGCCGGCATGGTCCTGGCGATCGGCATCGCCCTGGCGGGGATCGCCGTTCTCGGCCAGCGGACGGTCCTGCGCGCCGAGCTCGCCGGCCCCGAAAGCATCCGGGAGTGCCTCTACCGCGACGTCCTTTCCGCCATCGGCGACAGTCCGCTGCTCGGGACAGGTCTTGGCACCTTCGAGCGCATCTATCCCATGGCCCGCTCGACCGTCTGCGGCCTCTACGGCAATCCGGAAAGGGCACACAATTCCTATCTCGAGGGCTATCTCGGCTTCGGCCTTCCCTTCGCCGTCCTGCTTCTCGCCTGTCTCGCCTGCCTTGGCTGGATCTACGCCGCGGGCCTGCGCGAGAGGCGGCGGCTGCGCTTCGTCCCGATCCTGGCGCTGGCGGCATTGGCACTGCTGCTCGCCCATTCCGCTGTCGACTTCCCGATCCAGATCCACGGCATCGCGATCTACTTCGCCGCTCTGCTCGGCACGGCGGCCGGCGTTTCGCTGGCGCACCCGCGGGGCTGACGCCTTGGCCGTCCGGTCACCGTTCCGGCGTCGCGGCGGGCCTATCGCAGCGACAGGATCACAGCGGGATCACCATCGGCCGCTGCGTCACAGGATCCGCCTGAACGAGGGCCGAGAGGCCGAAGGCGCGGGCGAGATAGGGCGCCGTCATCACCGCCGACGGCGGGCCCTCGGCCACCGGGCCGTCCGGTCCGAGGAGGATCAGATGATCGCAGAAGCGCGCCGCCAGGTTGAGGTCGTGCAGGACGCTGACCACCGTCGTGCCCGCCTCGCGGTTGCGTTGCCGCAGGAGGCCCAGCACGTCGAGCTGGTGCGGCAGGTCGAGGAAGGTCGTCGGCTCGTCGAGCAAAAGAAGCGGCGTCGCCTGCGCCAGAACCAGCGCCAGCCAGGCGCGCTGGCGCTGGCCGCCGGACAGTTCCGCGAGCGGACGCCCCGCCATGGCGGTCATCGCCACGGCGTCGAGCGCCTCGTTGCAAGCCTTGGCGTCGGCGGCGCTCCACGGGCTGAGGAGGCCGCGCCAGGGCGCACGCCCCCGCTTCACCAGATCGCCGACGCCGATCCCCTCCGGCGCCAGCGGTGCCTGCGGCAGGATGGCGATCCGGCGGGCGAGCGCGCGCGTCTCCTGGCCATGGATGTCGTCACCGCCGAGCGTCACCCGCCCCGCTCGTGGCCGGATCAGCCGGGCGAAGGCGCGCAACAGGGTCGACTTGCCGCAGCCGTTCGGGCCAAGGATCGCGGTGACCTGCCCGGCCGGAACCGCGAGCGACAGCCGGTCGATCACCAGGCGGTCGCCATAGCCGAGGCTGAGGCCTTCGGCGCGGAGCGTCATGTCGGTCAAAGCTCGCCCTTCTCCATTTCGCGCGACAGGCGCCACAACAGGTAGGGCGCGCCGAGCGGGCCGGTCATCACGCCGATCGGCAGGACGAGACCGGGGATCGCCAGCCGCGCCGCGAGGTCGGCCAGAAGCGTGACGGCGGCGCCCGCGCCGGCCGCTGCGGCCAGTCGGCCGGAAAGGCTTTGGGCCCCGGTGAGGCGCGCGCCGAGCGGGGCGGCCATCAGGGCAACGAAGGGAATCGGCCCGGCAACCGCGACGCCCGCCGCCGCCAAAAGTACGCCCGTCGCCGCCAGGCGCCAGCGCGCCGGCTCGACCCGGAGGCCGAGACCGGCGGCGAGGTCGTTGCCGAAGCCGAGCAGGTCGAGCGAACGGACCTGCAGGGCGAGCGCCATCGCGAGCGCCGTCCCGATCCCCCAGACCTGGAGCGCGTGGCTCCAGTCGCGCGCGGCGAGCGAGCCGGACAGCCAGCGCTGCGCTTCGGCCGCTTCGGAACTCGGTAGCCGCGTCATCAGGAAGGTGCCGATGGCGGCGGTGGTGAAGCCGACGCCGAGGCCGACGAGGACGAGGGTGACCGCCGGCGTCGCCTGTCCCGGCCGGTGGGCGAGCCCGGCGACGAGCACGGCGGCGGCAAGGCCCCCCGCCGCGGCGACGAGCGGCAGCGGCAGCATCAGACCGGCACTGACCGAAGCGAGAACGGCGAGCCCCGCGCCCGAGGTGAAGCCCATGATGTCCGGCGCCGCCAACGGGTTGCGCAACAGGCTCTGGAAGACCGCGCCGGAGAGGCCGAGCACCGCCCCGGCGCCCAGCGCCACGGCGACGCGCGGGCCGCGAATGACGCGGATCGTCAGCGCGCCCGGCCCGTCGCCGCCCCAGACGCCCTGCCAGAGATCGCCGAGGCCGAGCGGCACGTCGCCGAGGGTCAGCGACGCCGCGCTGGCCACGACCAGGAGGACGACGAGGAAGACGGCGCCCCTCATGCCTGCGCCCCCGGCTTCAGGCGGCGGGCGATCCAGATGAAGACGGGCCCCCCGAGCAGGGCGGTCATGACGCCGGCGCGGATCTCGGCCGGGGCGAGGAGCAGGCGCCCGGCGGTGTCGGCGAGGAGCAGGATGCCGGCGCCCAGAAGGGCGGAAGCGACGAGTTCGCGGCGCAGGGAATGGCCGGCGACGCGGCGCGCCAGCGGCGGCACCATCAGGCCGAGAAAGGCGATGGGACCGGCGACCGAGACCGCCGCGCCGACGAGCAGCGTCACCGCGAGAAGGGCGAGCGCCTGGATCCGGCCGGGCCGGGTTCCGAGGCCCCGCGCCAGCGCGTCGCCGAGCGAGAGCAGTTCCAGCCGCGGCGCGGCGGCCAGCGCCAAGACGGCGCCGGACAAAACCACCAGCGCCATCATGGCCACCGGTCGCTCGATCGCCCAGGCGAGCGAGCCGGCCATCCAGAAGCGGAACACTTCCAGCGCCTCGCCGCGGACGAGGACGACGGCGGAGACGCAGGAGAGCAGCAGCGCGTTCAGCGCCGCGCCGGCCAGCGTCAGCCGGACCGGGCCGGCATCGCCGCTGAGACCGCCGCCGAGGACGAAGACGGCGAGCGTCGCCAGCGCCGCGCCGGGAAAGGCCAGCGCCGTGATCAGCCCGCCATCGGCGCGGCCGAGCAGCAGCGCGCCGAGGACCACGGCGAAGGCGGCGCCCGCATTGACGCCGAGAAGGCCGGGATCGGCCAGCGGATTGCGCGTCAGCGCTTGCATGACGCTGCCGGCCATGCCGAGGGCGGCGCCCGCGACGAGCCCCGCGCCGAGCCGCGGCAGCCGGATGGAGAGGATGGCGACATGCGCCGGATCGAGCGGATCGGGTGCCGTGGACGCCTGCCAGAGGTCGAGCAGCGAGACCGGCCGCACGCCCCAGGCGAGCGTCACCGTCATTGCGGCCAAGAGAAGCGCGAGGATCAGCGTCCAGCCTCTCACGGCGCGAGCCCGGCGGCCACGGCGGTCGCGACCGGGGTGTCGGGGAGGCCGTCCGATGCGGCGGCCAGATCGGCCTCCAGCGCCGTCAGCGCGAACGGCAGGGAGAGGACGCTGCCATGCGACATGGCGCCGGAGACCAGCGGCCCGGCGAAGACCTCGCGCCCCTCCCGATGCGCCGTCAGCGTCCGCCGCATGGGCAGCGCGGCAAGGTCGGGCACGGCGGCGAGACCCGAGATCCAGACGAGGACGTCGGCATCGAGCGGCGATAAGTCCTCCGGCGACAGGGCGACGTAGAAGCCGTCCGGCCCGGAGAGCTCGGTGACGCCCGCCGTCAGGCGAAAGCCGAGCTCTTCGAGAAAGCGGGCGCGCGTGTCGACGCCGGTGAAGGCGCCCGTCTCGCCGCCGGTGTGGTAGGCGGCGACCGCCGTCTGGCCGGCCCAGGCCGGATTGCGGGCGCGGGCCGCGGCGAAATCCCGGGTGGCCGCCGCCACCAGTTCCTCGGCCCGGCCGCTGCGTCCGAGCGCACGGCCGAGCGTGCGGGTCATCACGTCCCAGGGCGTGCCGTAGCCGGAATAGCGTGGCTCATGCACGAGCACCGGCGCGATGCGCGACAGGACCGCGTACTCCGCCTCGGAAATGCCGGCGCCGATGGCGACGATCAGGTCGGGGGACAGCGCTGCCACCTTCTCCATCGACACCTCGCCCGCGAGCAGCACCGGCTCGGCACCGCCGAGAAAAGGCTGCGCCCAGGGCCAGACGCCGAAGGGGTGATCGCCATACCAGTAGCGGATGGCGAGCGGCGGCTGGCCGAGCGCCAGAAGCGTGTCGTGCGTGGTGTAGCCGAGCGAGACGATCCGGCGCGCCGGTTGCGGCAGCACCGTCTCGCCATAGGCGTGGACGAAACGCAGCCCCTCCCCTGCCGCGGCGGCGGGCGGGGCTCTCAGGCCGCAGGCCACGAGGCCGCCAACCAGGCCGGCAAGAAAATGACGGCGATGCGGGCCGACGCGGTGCGGCGGCCGATCGACTGGCGCTGCCGTCGTCAAGTCGCGCCTCGCACGCGGGTAGGCGTCGACAGCCCGGGCGCCACGGGACGCTTGGCGGCGAGCTGCCCCGTCATGGGCGGGCACCGTGGCCAAACCGCCGACCGATAGCGCATCTCGCCATCCGCTGCGTCCATGCCCTTCCTGCTCCCTGCTGACCACCGCTCTGGACTTCGGTCTCGGCACGCCTTGCCGCCGCCGCGCGACCAAACATGAGTAGGAATTTCAAGTAAAGAGCTTGGGTCGCAAGCGTACCGAGATAAGGGCTTTTGCTGTGCAGCAATGCCGCAACAGACGGCAACGGTCAGCCGCGGGCGAGTGCGCCCGGGTCGAAGGGGCGCCAGGGCGTTTTGGCGGGCCCGCTCCATGCTGCAGTGCATTGAGCCCCGGGGAGAGATCCACTAGCATCGGCGGTGCGGCGGCGCAGGCGCGCGCGCCATCCATCGGGACCGCCAGGATCGCATGCAGAACGACAGTCACGGCTGGCAGGCGCTGTTCGAGGGCATGTCGCGCAGCGGCCAGTCGCTGCAGCTGCAGATTCGCCAGCGGCTGATCGGCGCCATCAGCGAGGGGCGGCTGCCGAGCGAGACCCGCCTGCCCTCCAGCCGGCGTCTGGCGGCGATCCTCGGCGTCGGCCGTAACACGGTGACGCTCGCCTATCAGCAGCTGCTCGACGACAAGGTGCTCGACAGCCGCGAGCGCAGCGGCATCTTCGTCGCCGGCGGGCAGCAGGAACCGCGGCGCCGTCGCCCGCAGGCCGTCGCGGGGTCCGGGCCCGCATCGGGACCAGAGGCTGGAGCGCAGGACGCCGCGGATTTCGAGCCGCGCTTCGCCTTCCGGCCGAGCCGCATGCGCCAGATCGTCAAGCCGCGCGATTGGGCGGGCTATCCCTATCCCTTCCTGTTCGGCCAGTTCGATCCCTCGCTGTTTCCGCTGAACGACTGGCGCGAGAGCGTGCGCGCCGCCTCCAGCGCCAGCGAGGTGGGCGAATGGTCGGTCGACATGATCGACGACGACGACCGCGATCTCGTCGCGGAGATCTGCACAAAGATCCTGCCGCGGCGCGGCATTTGGGCGACGCTCGACGAGGTGACGATCACGCTGGGCGCACAGCAGGCGCTCTACATGCTGGCGCGGCTGTTCGCGGGCCCGTCGATCCGCGTCGGCATCGAGGATCCCTGCTATCCCGACCTGCGCAACATGCTGGAGGTCGGCGGCGTCACGCCAGCGCATCTCACGCTCGACCGCCAGGGCGCGGTGCCCGATGCCGTCTTCGCCGCCTGCGACGTGGTCTTCCTGACGCCCGGCCACCAGTGCCCGACGACGGTGACGATGGAGCCGGCGCGCCGCGAGGCGATCCTCGCCAGCGCGGAGCGCACCGGCGCTCTGATCGTCGAGGACGATTACGAGGCCGACCTCTTTCCCGAGGACGCCGAGCCGCCGGCGCTCAAAAGCATCGATGCCCACGGCCACGTCGTCTATGTCGGCAGCCTGTCGAAGGCCCTCGCCCCCGGCCTGCGCCTCGGCTTCGCCGTCGCCCGTCCGGCGATCATCGAGGAATTGAGGGCGCTGCGCCGGATGATGCTGCGCCATCCCCCGGCCAACAACCAGCGCGCCATGGCCATGTTCATCGCGCTCGGCCACCACCGCAGCCATGTCCGCCGGCTCGGCCTCGTCCTCGCCGAACGCGCCCGCCTGATCGAAGCCCGGCTCGACGCGCTGCCGACGGGCTTCCGCTGGCGGCGCGAGCCCGGCGCGACGAGCTTCTGGATCACCGGCCCCGCCGGCTTCGACGCAAGGGCCATGGCGCTCCAGGCGCGCGAGGCCGGCGTCCTGGTCGAGCCCGGCGATATCTTCTTCGCCGACCCGCAGAACGGCCGCGCCAGTTTTCGCCTGGGCTTTGCCGCCATCCGAGCCGAGCGGATCGACGGCGGCATCGACCGGCTGTTGCAGGCGATCGTGGCGGCGCGGACGGCGTAAACCTCAGCGCCCGAGAACGCCCTGCGCCCCCGTGAGGACGGCGATTGCCGCCAGCACCGACAGGGAGGCCATGCGGTGGTGCGTGCCGCCGCTGCGGCGAAAGACGCTCTCGCCCGCCCAGGTCCCGGCCAGCATCAAAGGCAGGCCGAGCGCGACGAGGCTGGCGGTCTTCAGGCTCCACAGCCCGGCGATGGCCGTCGTCAGCAAGGCGACGGCCGCGGTGGCGGTGAAGAAGGTGACGAGCGACGCGCGTGCCGCCGCCGAGGGAAGCGCGCTCGCCATGTAATAGGCGACGACCGGCGGTCCCGGCATCGCGGCGAGGCCGTTGAACAGGCCGGCAACGACCCCGAACAAGGCGGTCGCGGCGCCGCGCGGCGGGCGGGCGAACACCCGGCCGAGACCTAGCGCCACGACGGCGAGAAGGCAGATGGCCGAGATCAGGAGGCGCGCCGTCGCCGGCGACACGGCCACCAGCGCCAGCGTGCCGAGCGGCGAGCCGAGGACGGCACCGGCCATCAGCCAGCGCAGCGAGGGCCAGTCGCAGAGTGCGTGCAGCCGCCGGACATCGGACAGGCCGCCGAAGAACTGCAGCCCGACCGCCACCACCACGGCCTCGGCCGGCGGCATCACGAGGCTCATCAGCGGCACCGCCGCGATGCCAAAGCCGAAACCGGTGAAGCCGCGCAGGAGCGCCGAGCCGGCGATCGCCAGCGCGACCAGCAGGAAAACCCGGCCGTCGAAAAGGCTCGCCAGGGCCTCCATGCCTCAGCCGAGATCCACGACGATGGTTTTTACCCGGGTGAAATGCTCCAGCATGGCGGCGAGCGAGGCCTCCTTGCCGAGGCCCGACTTCTTGAAGCCGCCATAGGCGAGGTTCGGCTGGATGGTGAGCGTCCGGTTGACCTGGATGAAGCCGGCCTCGATCCGCTGCGCCATCGTCAGCCCGCGCTTCAGGTCGCGCGTCCAGAGCGTGGCGGCGAGACCGAAATCGCTGTCGTTGGCGGCTTGCAGTACGGCGGCGTCGTCGTCGAAGGGCACGAGACAGGTCACGGGACCAAAAATCTCCTCGCGCATCAGCACATTGTCCTCGGTCGCGCCAAGGCAGAGCACCGGCAGCACGAACAGGCCGTCCTTCAGAAGAGAGTCCTGCGGCAGCCGGCCGACCGTCCGCAACTCGACGCCGTCTACGGACGCCCCTTCGGCCAACAAGGCTTCGATCTTCTGCTTCTGCCGGACATTGACGACGGCGCCGGCATCGGTCGCCTCGTCGAGGGGATCGCCGATGACCATGGCCTCCAGGCGAAGGACCAAAGCATCCAGGAAGCGGTCGTAGAGGCTGCGGTGGACATAGATGCGGCTGGATGCGGTGCAGCTCTGCCCCATGCGGGTGAAGCGCATGCCGGCGAAGGCGCCTTCGACGGCCCGGTCGAGGTCGGCATCGCCAAAGACGATCATCGGGCTCTTGCCGCCGAGTTCGAGGCTGACCGGCATCAGCTTCGTCGCCGCCATGGCGTGGATCGCTTCGCCGACCGGCTGCGAGCCCGTGAAGGTCACCTTGGCGACACGCGGATGCAGGACCAGCGGCCCGCCGCAGTCGGCGCCCGTGCCGCAGATCACGTTGAGGACGCCGGGCGGCAGGGCGTCGGCAAGGAGTTTCGCGGCGGCGATGGTGGCGAAGGGCGCCTCCTCCGAGGCCTTCACCACCACCGTGTTGCCGGCGACGAGGGCCGGCGCGATCTTCAGCATCATCAGGACGAGCGGCACGTTCCACGGCAGGATGGCGGCGACGACGCCGAGCGGCTCGCGCAGCGTATAGGCGAGCATGCCGGGATCGTAGGGCACCGTCTCGCCCTTCAGCTCGCCGGCAAGGCCGGCATACATCGACAGGATGTCGACGGCCGAGCCGAGCTCGGGCCGGCATTCCGTGCGGATCGCCTTGCCGGTCTCCAGCGCCAGCAGCGGCGCCAGATCGGCGATCTCCGCCTCGATCCGCCTTGCACCCTCCGCGACGGCCTTGCCGCGGGCGCGGGCAGCGGTGTCCCGCCAGGCGGGAAAGGCGCGGACGGCGGCCGCGACGGCCGCGGCGACATCGGCCTCGCCCGCCGCGGGCGCCCGGCCGAGCACGCCGCCGGTGGAGGGATCGAGGACATCGAGCGTTCCGAGGTCGCAGCTCGCGACCAATGCCCCGTCGATCAGCTGCCTCTCCTCGACGCTCTCGAACAGAAGGCGGGCGCCGTCGGGAAGGCGGTCGCGCACGGGCGCGGCGGGCATCATGTCCATAGAAAATCCTGTCGGGTGGGTATGCGCGCCGGATTGCGGCGCAGCCAGTGGCCGAGCGGGGCCGGCCTGGCGGGTCTGTCATTCTCTGGTTCTGCTACATCGTGGCGGTGCGGTCCGGGGTCGGGGTCCTCGGCGCCTAGACCTTGCCCTTCCAGGGCACCAGCCAGCGCTCCAGCCCGCGCATGCCGAACTCGAACAGGATGGCGAAGAAGCCGATGACGAAAATGCCCATCATCACGATGTCGGTGCGCAGGAAATTCGAGGCGTTCAGCACCATCTGGCCGATGCCGGCGGTGGCGGCGACCATTTCGGCGGCGACCAGCGTCGTCCAGCCGACGCCCATGCCGATCCTGAGGCCGACGAGGATTTCCGGCAGCGCCGCCGGCAGCACGACATGGCGCACCACCTGCCAGCGGCTGGCGCCGAGCGCCCGCGCCGCATTGATCTGGTCCGCGGACGCCGAGGCGACGCCGGAGCGGGCGGCCAGTGCCACCGGGGCGAAGCAGGCGAGGAAGATCAGGAGGATCTTCGAGGTCTCGCCGATGCCGAACCAGATGATCACCAGCGGCAGATAGGCCAGCGGCGGCAGCGGCCGGTAGAACTCGACCACCGGGTCCATGATGCCGCGCGCCACCTTGTTCATGCCCATGGCGATGCCGGCGGGAATGCCGATCACGGCGGCCAGCAGAAACGCGCCGACGACGCGCTGCAGGCTGGCGAGGACGTGCACCGAGAGCGGCGCGCCGTCCATCTTGCCGTCGACGGCGTTGAGGAAGGCGGTGAAGATCGTCTCCAGCTTCGGCAGGAACAGCCCCCTGACCAGGCCGAGATGGGTCACCGTCGCCCAGAGGGCGAGGATCGCCAGCACCGTCAGCGTGCTGATCAACCCGGTGTTCAGCTCGCCCAGACGTTGGCGGCGCCGCGCCGGCACCGCCTTGGGCGGCGGCGTCTCGGTCGCCGTCGGGGCAACGTCGTCAAGGGCCTTGGCCACGGGGTCGCTCGCATAGGTCATGTCATGCCCCTTCGAGGACGGGCTGGTCGCGGTGGATCTGGTCGAGCACTTCCTCGCGCATGGCGATGAAGTCGGGCGAGGATTTCACCGCCCGGGCGTTGCGCGTCTCGAGGAAGCGGCGGCAGAAGTCGAGCGGCACCACCTTGCGGATGCGGCCCGGCCGCGGGCTCATGATGACGAGACGGGTGGCGAGAAAGATCGCCTCCTCGACGTCGTGGGTGATGAAGAAGGCCATCTTGCCGGTCGCCGACCAGACGTCGAGGATCAGCTCCTGCACCTGTTCGCGGGTGAAGGCGTCGAGCGCGCCGAGCGGCTCGTCCATCAGGAGCATGCGCGGGTCGGCGGCGAGCGCCCGGGCAATGCCGACGCGCTGCTGCATGCCGCCGGAAAGCTCGTAGATGCGCTTTTCCGCGAACTCGGAGAGGCCGACGAGATGCAGCATATGCAGCGCCTTGTCGCGGCGCTCGGTCTTCGCCATGCCCTGCATGCGCAGGCCGAAGGCGACATTGTCGACGACCGAGAGCCAGGGCATCAGCGCGTGCTTCTGGAACACCACGCCGCGGTCGGCGCCCGGCCCGCGGACCGGCGCACCGTCGAGCAGGATCTCGCCCGAGGTCGGCGCGAGGAAGCCGGCGATGCACGAGAGGAGCGTAGTCTTCCCGCAGCCGGAAGCGCCGAGGGCGACGACGAAATCGCCCGAGCGGATCGCGAGATCGATGCGCGACAGCGCCACCGTGCCGCTTTCGCCTTCGCCGTAGTGCACGCTGAGATTCTTGATTTCCAGCATGGTGCTTGTCCTCTCTCGCTGCCCCGTCGGGTTTATCGACGCGGGTCGGAGCCGCCCGTACGCGCCGGACGGCGCCCTGATCCGCCGATTATTTCGCTGCTGCTTCGGCAAACTCCTTGGTGACGAAGGCCGCGTAGTCCGGCGCCAGCTCGGTGACGCGGCCCTGCTCCATCAAAAACTCCGACGTCGACTTCAGTGCCGCGGCCGCGCCGCCGCCCAGCCATTTCGGCGAAACCTGCTCGGCGAGCGTCGGGAAGACATAGGCGGCCATGCCGGCCGGAACGTCCGCGGGCGTGGCACCCGTCCACTTGGCGACGGCCTGGACCTCGGGCGAGGCCTCGGCCCAGCCGGCGCCGTCCTTGCGATAGGCCTCGTCGGCCTTGGCCAGAAGCGACACGAACTTGACCATGAAGTCCTTGTTGTCGGCGGCGAATTCGTCGGTGACGACGAGCCCGTCAAAGGTCGGCTTGCCCTTGGCCGAGATGTCGCCGGCGCTGACCAGCACGGTGCCGTTCTTCTTGGCGACGGTCAGCACCGGGGCCCAGATGAAGGTCGCGTCGACGTCGCCGCGCTCCCAGGCGGCGGCGATTTCCGGCGGGCGCATGTTCAGCATCTTGACGTCGTTTGGCGACAGTCCGGCGTCCTGCAGCGCATAGATCAGCTGGTAGTGCGCGGTCGAGACGAAGGGCACGGCGACGGTCTTGCCCTTAAGATCGGCGATGGTCTTGATGCCGGCATCGTTGCGCACGACCAGCTGCTCGGCATTGGCGATGTCGTCGAGGATCCAGAAAAGCTTCAGCGGCAGGCCCTGCGAGGCGGCGGTGGCGACCGGCGAGGAGCCGGCCTCGCCCATGTCGATATCGCCCGAGGCCATGGCGCGGATGACGTCGCCGCCGCCGCCGAACTTCACCCACTTCACGGTGTAGCCCGTCTCCTTCTCCAAGGCGCCGCTCTCCATCATCACCCGGATCGGGGTCATCATGTCCTGGTAGGCGAAGGTCACTTCCTTGTCGGCAGCGACGGCGAGGGCCGTCCAGCTGACGAAGGCCCCGAGGGCGGCGGCGAGGGTCAGGGTCTGGCGCATGAAAGGTCTCCGTGGCGGGGGTCGGGGCGGTTGGATCCCGTCCATAGAGCCCCTGCAACCGCCGTGCCGGAAGGACCAGACCGGTGCCGTTTCACGCCCCGTCTGGCTCCATCGGCTTCATTGCAAGGCAGTTTCAAATGCAATGATGAGAAAATGGGCACAGTCCACCACTGCGCGAAACTGGCCCACGGGTGCCCGCGATCTGGCTCTACTCTCCCGGTCCGCGGCGCGCGCATCGTGCCGCCCACAGCATCGAGGAGACTGACATGACCGACCCGACATTTCGACTGGCCCTCCTCGACACGCTGTTCGAGGCGTTCAACGCGCATGATGTGGAGGGGGTGCTCGCCTGCTTCGACGACAACGTGGTGTTCGAGACTGCCGTCGGGCCTGAGCCGTATGGCGCCCGCATCACCGGCAAGGCGGCGACGGGCGCTGCGTTCACCGCGGTCTGGACGGGCATGCCGGACGTGCGCTGGACCGTCGTGCGCCACAGCATCGACGGCGACCACGCCCTGACGGAGTGGCTGTTCACCGGCACCAAGGACGGCGTCGCGGTCGAGCGCGAGGGGCTCGACCTCTTCCGCTTCAGCGGCGACCGCATCGTCTCCAAGCGCGCCTTCCGCAAGAGCGCGGCGGCCTGACCCCGAGGGAAGACCGATGACCCGCAACGAGACCGCCGCCACCCCCGGTTCCCTGCCCTACGATCCGCGCTACGATCCGCTGCGCGAGGCGACGCCCGGCGAGAACCGCGCCTATGCCCCGACCTACTGGATCGCCACCGCCGGCGCCCCGCCGGCCGATGACGGGCCGTTCACCGGCGACGGCGAGGCGGAGGTGGTCGTCGTCGGCTCCGGCTATACCGGCCTTGCCACCGCGATCTTCCTCGCCCGCGAGCACGGCATCAAGGCGCATGTGGTCGAGGCCAACCGCGTCGCCTGGGGCTGCTCCACGCGCAATGGCGGCCAGGGCCAGTCGGCGTCCGGCCGGCTGTCGCGCTCGCAGTGGATCGCCCGCTGGGGCGTCGATACCGCCAAGGCGCTGCACCGGGAGATCGTCGAGGGGTTCGAGGTCTTCAGCGATCTCGTCGCCGGCATCGACTGCGACCCGCAGCCGGGCGGCCATCTCCACATCGCGCATCGGCCGCGCTATTTCGACAAGCTGAAGGCCGAGGCCGAGGTCGCGAACAGCGTCTTCAGCTACGGCATCAAGGTCATAGGACCGGAGGAGCTGCGCCGCGACTTCACCGGCGAAAAGGGCGCCGCGGGCGCTTATCTGGAGCCGCTCGGTACCGGCATCCATGCGGGAAAGCTCGCCTTCGGCTACCTGAAATTCGCCCGCTCGCTCGGCGCCAGAGTCCATCCCGGCAGCCCGGTGACCTCGATCACGAGGGAGGGCGAGTATTTTCGCGTGGTGACGCCGAAAGGCTCGCTGAGGGCGAAATCCGTAGTGTTGGCGACCGGCGGCTATGGCGGGCAAAAGCTGCACCCGGCGCTGAAGAGCCGGATCATGCCGATCCTGTCGAATTCGGTGGTGACGCGGGTCCTGTCCAAGGCGGAGATCGAGGCGGCGGGAATTCGCGCCCGGCAGGTGATGACCGATACGCGCACGCTGCGCTTCTACTACCGCCTCCTGCCCGACGACCGGCTGCAGATCGGCTCGCGCAGCGCCATCGCCGGCGCCGATGCCGAGAACCCGAAACACCTGGCGCTACTGGAGCGCGGCATCGCCGAAAAGTTCCCGGCGCTGGCGGGCGTGGCGCTCGACTATTCCTGGTGGGGCTGGGTCGATGTCAGCCACGACATGATGCCGCGTATCGTCCAGCCGGATGCCGGCGAGCGGCTGTTCTATGCCGGCGGCTATGGCGGCAACGGCGTGTCCTATTCGGCCCAGGCCGGCCGCCGCGTCGCCGCCCTCGTCGCCGGACAGCCGGCCCAGGCTCTGCCCATTTTCCAGGGCCCCCTGCCCGGCCACGCCTTCGCGCCGTTCCGACGCATCGGCCAGAGCCTACTCTATCGCTGGTATCAGGCGCGCGACGAGGCAGCATAGCGGCAACTGATCCGGACGGCCGCATCGCCGTGAAGGTCGCGCCCGGCCGGCGGGCGCGGTGACCGCGCCCGCGAGGTTGGCGCGCAGCCGGCCGATCAGAAGCCCAGCGCCATGCCGTCCTTGCGGCCGTCCGACCCGCCTTCGAGCATCCCGTCGGCGATGCGGATCGCCTGGCTGCCACCGATCGGGCTGGTGACGACCTTCAGCACATGACCGCGGCGGGCGAGCTCGGCGCGCGTCGCCTCGCCGATGCCGGGCTCGATTTCGAGGACGCCGGCGGTGGCAAAGCTGCGCGGCTCGTCCATCGCCGCCTGCAGGTCGAGGCCGCGGTCGATCACCGCCGAGAGGAAGGCCGCGTGTCCCGCCGCCTGGTACTGGCCGCCCATCACGCCGAAAGGCATGAGCGTTTGGCCATCCTTCGTCACCATGCCGGGAATGATCGTGTGCATCGGGCGCTTGCGCGGGCCGATGGCGTTGGGATGGCCCTCGATCAACCGGAACGAGGCGCCGCGGCTGTGGAAGAGGACGCCGGTCGCGGGATCCAGCCGGGTCGAGCCGAAACCGTGGAAGATCGAATTGATGAAGGACAGGGCGTTGCCGGCCGCGTCGACGACGCTGAGATAGATCGTGTCCTTGTGTTCGGGCTCGTCCCAGAGCGCGGCGGTCTTGGCGCGCGCCATGTCGATCCGCGCCCGCAGCGCCGCGATGACTTCCTCCGACAACAGCGTCTCGGCGACGCCCGTGCAATGGTCGTGGTCGGCGATGAGAGCGTCGCGGTGGTGATAGCCGAGCTTGGTCGCCTCGGCGTGGAGGTGCAGGCGGTCGACCTCCTCCATGGCGGCGACGTCGAACCCCTCCATGATCTTCAGGATCACCAGCGCGACGAGGCCCTGGCCGTTGGGCGGGCATTCGTGGACGTCGAAGCCGCGATAATCAGCCGAGACCGGCTCGACCCAATGGGCGCCCGTCTTGCCCTCGGCAAAATCCTCGACAGTATGAAGGCCGCCGAGCGAAGAGAGATGCCCGACCATCCGCGCCGCGGTCTCGCCCTCGTAGAAGCCCGCCGCGCCCTTTGCGGCGATCTCTTCCAGCCGCTCGGCCAGCAAGGGCTGGGCGTGCCGCGATCCCGGCGCGGGCGCAACGCCGCCCGGCAGGAAAACGGCCGCCGCGTGGACGTCGCCGCCGATGACGGCGGCATTGTTCGCCCAGTCCATGGCGACGCGCGGCGTGACGGGATAGCCGTCGCGCGCATAGCCGATCGCCCGGCGGAACAGCTCGGCCAGCGGCCGCGAGCCATGGTCGGCATGGAGAAGGCACCAGGCCGAGATCGCGCCCGGCACGGTGACGGCGTGCGCGCTGGTCTGCGGGATCTCGTCGGTGAGCCCCGCGGCCTTCAGCGCCGCGACCGTGGCGGCGGCGGGCGCCCGCCCGGAGCCGTTCAGCGCCTTCACCGTCTCGCCCTTCGGCGCGTAGAGCGCAAAGCAGTCGCCGCCGATTCCGGTCATCAGGGGATCGACCACGCATTGCACCGAAACGGCCGCAAGGGCCGCGTCGACGGCATTGCCGCCCGATTGCAGGACTTCCAGCCCCGCCGCGGTGGACAGGGGATGGGATGTCGCGATCATCGCACGGCCCGCATAGGTCGAGGGGCGGCGGGCGGAGAAGAAGTCAAACATGGACGGCTCGGCTTTCAAGAGACGGGGTGGTGACAGGCGACCGCGCGACCTTGTCCGTGCGGCACGAGAACGGGATCGCTGGCCCGGCAATCGTCCTGGACGAAGGCGCAGCGGCCGGAAAAGCGGCACCCCTTCGGCAAATCGAGGGGGCTCGGGATCTCACCCGGCAAGGGCTCGGTGATCGGCTCGAAGAATTTCGGCGCGGCGCGGCGCAGCGCCAGCGAATAAGGATGGGCCGGCGCGGCCAGAACCGCGTTCGTCGGCCCGGTCTCGACGATGCGACCGAGATACATGATGGCGATCTCCTCGCACAGATAGCTGGCGACGCCGAGATCATGGGTGATGAAGAACAGCGTGATCCCCATGTCCCGCTGTAGCTTGCGCAGGAGATTGAGGAGCTGGGCCTGGGTCGAGACGTCGAGGCCGGACACCGCCTCGTCGGCGACGAGGACGGAGGGGTTGGAGGCGAGCGCCCGGGCGATCGCCACGCGCCGCACCTGCCCGCCCGACAGCGCCGAGGGATAGCGGGCGGCGACATCGGCGGCGAGGCCCACCCGCGCCAAAAGGTCCTGCGTTCGCGCCGCAACCTCCTCTGGCGGACAGATGGCGAAATGGCGCAGCGGCTCGGCCACGAGCTCGCCGACGCTCATGCGCGGATTGAGCGAGCCGCGCGCGTCCTGATAGACCATCGCCACCTCGCGGGCGAAATCCTGTCCCCCGGCCCGCATCCGGGCCACGGGCTGGCCCCGGTAGAGCGCCAGCCCTTGCGTCGGTTCGGTGAGGCCGAGGAGCACCCGCAGCAGCGTCGACTTGCCGGAGCCGCTCTCGCCCACCAGCGCCACGCTCGAGCCCCTGCGAATGCTGAGCCGCACGCCGTCGAGCGCCGCCAATCCGACATGGCCCCGCGCCACCAGGCCGGATCTGACGCCGACCTGGTAGATCTTCTCGACGTCCAGAAGCTCGAAGAGCGGCGGGCCGCTGGGGCTGGCGGCATCCGGCAGGGCGTTCATGTCGGGTTCCAGCATGCGAGGGCGCGTCCGTCGAATTCCGCCAGCGGCGGCCGCTCGGCGGCGCAGCGTGGCAGGGCCCGGGGGCAGCGTGTGGCAAAGCGGCAGCCCGCCGGCATGGCATCGTAGCTCGGCACGCCGCCCTCCGGCGGATCGTCGAGAATTTCCGCGCCGATTTCGAGGACGCAGGATTTCAGGAGGCGCGTATAGGGGTGGCGCGGATCGTCGAGAACCGTCCGGCAGTCGCCGGCCTCCATCACCTGGCCCGCATAGAGCACCATGATGCGATCGCAGCATTGGCTCGCCAGCGCCAGGTCGTGCAGCACGAAGATACAGCTCGCGCCGCGGGCCCGCGTCTGCTCCAGGATCAGGCTGACGATCTGGGCCTGGATCGTCACGTCGAGCGCCGAGGTCGGCTCGTCGGCGAAGAGGAGATCGGGGTCGCAGGCCAAAGCAATGGCGACCATGACACGCTGCTGCATGCCGCCGGACAGTTCATGCGGATAGGCCGACAGACGGACCGCGGCATCGTTGATGCCGACGCTTTCGAGAAGGGTCACGGCCCGCGTCCGCGCCTCGTTTCGCCCGAGCCCCAGCTTGCGCCGGAGCACCGAGATCAGCTGGGCGCCCACGGTATAGCTGGGGTTCAGCGCTGAACCCGCGTCCTGGAACACCATGGCCAGGCGCTGGCCGCGCAGGGCGGCCCAGCCCTTTTCATCGAGCGCGACGAGGTCGGCGACGTCGTCGAAACGCGCCCGTCCTTCGATCGTCGCCTCCTTCGCGCCGATCAGCCCCATCAGGGCGAAGGCGATGGTCGACTTGCCGGCGCCGCTTTCGCCGACGAGGGCGAGCGTCTCGCCTCGGCCAAGGGTCATCGACACGCCATCGAGGATGCGCTTGTCCCCGCGGCAGAGCGTCAGTCCCTGAACATCGAGAAGGGGGGGAACATCAAGAACGGGGGGGACATCGAGCAGGGGTCGGACATCGAGCAGGGGGGCGTTCATCGGGCGCGCTTCAGTTTGGGATCGAATTCCTCGCGCACGCCGTCGCCGACGATGGCGAGCGCGATCAGGAGCAGCGCCAGCGCCATGCCGGGCATGCCCGACATCCAGGCGGCGAAGCTGACGAAGCCGCGGCCCTCGGCGATCATCAGGCCCCAGTCGGGTGTGGGCGGGGTGACGCCGATGCCGAGAAAGGACAGCGAGGAGGAAACGAGGATCGCCTCGGAGACGCGGATCGTCACCTGCACCATCAGCGGAAAGACGACATTGGGCAGGATGTGCCGGCGTACGATGGTCATCTGCGACAGGCCCATCAGCCCGGCCGCCTCGATGAAGAGCTGCGCCTTCACCTGCAGCACGTCCGAGCGCACGGTGCGGGCGAAGGGGCCGATCAGCGAGAAGCCGACGGCCAGAATGACCTTGTCGACGCCCTGCCCAAGAATGGCGATGAGGGCGACGGCGAGGATCAGCGAGGGCAGCGCCAGGATCGAGTCGATCAGCCGGAGCAGCGCCCATTGCAGCCAGCCGGTGGCGAGCCCCGCCGCGACGCCGAGGACGAGGCCGCCGATCGCGCCGAGGACGACCGAGACGAGGCCGATCAGGAGCGCGGTGCGCGCCCCGAAGATGATGCGGCTGAGGATGTCCTTGCCAAAACTGTCGGTGCCGAGGAGATGGGTCGCGCTCGGCGGCATCATCATCGCCTCGATCGACTGCGCCAGGGGATCGTAGGGGGCGAGCCAGGGCGCAAAGAGCGCGCAGGCGACGAAGGCGAGCGTCACCAGCAGCGCCATGGTGAAGAACGGGCGCCTGAGGAAGATCGACCGTCGGCGGACGGACGCGGCGGTGCCGCCGCCCGTCGCGACGGCCCCGCTCGCCGGCATGTCCGTGACGGTCATCAGCGGGCCCTCAGCCGGGGATCGAGGAGCGGATAGGAGAGATCCACCAGGAGGTTCACGGCGATGAAGAGGACGGCCGTCAGCATCACGCCGGCCTGCACCATCATGTATTCGCGGCCGAGCACGGCGCCGGTCAGCATCTGGCCGATGCCGGGCAGCGAGAACACCGTCTCGGTCAGCACCGCGCCCTGCAGAATGCCGCCGAGCTGCAGCCCGAGGACGGTGACCACGGGCATCATGATGTTGCGCACGCCATGCACCCAGACGATCCGCCATTCCGGCTCGCCCCGCGCCCTGGCGGCGGTGATGTAGGGCTGGTCCAGCACTTCCACGAGCGCCGCCCGCGTCACCCGCACGATCATGCCGATGAAGAAGGTCGACAGCGTCAGCGCCGGCAGGACGAGATGGTAGAGGCCGTCCCACAGATCCTCCCAGGGCGCGACAAAACCCATCACCGGAAAGGCGCCGACCTTCACGCCGAGGAACCAGATCAGCAGGATGCCGAGGAAGAAGGAGGGGAAGGCCGTGCCGGTCAAGGCGAAGACCGCCGCCGCCGCGTCCCAGCCCGTGTCCTTCTTCACCGCCGACAGCACGCCGAGCGGCACGCCGACGACGATCGCCAGCGTCAGCGCGGCCGCCGTCAGCGTCAGGGTGACCGGCAGCGCCTGGGTGACGACCAGCTCGAAGATGTCGGCGCGGGCGACATAGGACTGGCCCCATTCGCCGGTCAGGAAGTGGACCAGCCACTCCCCGTATTGGACGACGACCGGCTGATCGAGCCCCATCGCCTGCCGAAGCTGGTCATAGCTCTCCTGGGAGAATTCCGATCCGAGCATCAGCAGCACCGGATCGCCCGGCGCCAGCTTCAAGAGCGAGAAGCTGGCGATCGAGACGATCAGGAGGACGACGCAGGACTGGGCGATCTTGCCGAGCGCCTGTGCGATCATCCGGCCAGGCTCACATCGTGCAGGTTCAGGAGATCGCAGGGCACGTACTGGAAACCCTGCACCTTCTTGGAGAAGACCTTGAAGACCGGCAGATGCGCGAGCATGGCGACCGGCGCCTCCTCCATCAGATGGTCCTCCGCCTCGCGGTAGAGCGCGGCGCGCTTTTCCTGGTCGACGATCGAGCCGGCCTCGATGCAGAGCCGGTCGAACTCGGCATTGTCCCAGCCCCAGTAGTTCCACGCCCCGCCCGACTTGAACTCGGGGAAGAGGGTCTCTTCGGGATCGAGATCGGCCCACCAGCGGAAGTCGAGGATGGCGAAGTCGCCGTCCTTCAGCCGCTTGACCCAGGCCGCCGGCTCCAGGAGGACGAGGTTCACCTTCAGCCCGATCTCGGCCAGCATGGGCGCCAGCGTCTGGGCGACGCGGGTGCCGCCCGGGCCGTCCTCGCTCATGATGTAGTCGATCTCGATCACATCCTGCGTCTTGGCCTTGGCCCTGAATTCCTTCGCCTTCGCCAGGTCGTAGCGCTGACCGCGCCCGCTCTCGGCGATGTCAGGATCGTAGAAGCCGGTCATCGGCGGCGAGATCGGCGAATAGGCCGGCTGGCCGAGACCGAAATAGGCCTGCTTGTTGATCGCCTCGCGATCGATCGCATAGGCGACGGCGCGGCGCAGGTTGATGTCGTCGAAGGGCGCCTTGCGCAGGTTCATGCCGACATAGGTGTAGTTGCCCTCGATGCCGCCATAGACCTCGACGGTCGGCACCGACTTCACCTGGGGCACCAGCTGCAGCGGGCAGTCGCTCATGCCCTCGATCTGGCCGGAGACGAGGGCGGCCACGGCCGTGCTCGGCTCGTTGATCAGCATGAAGGAGGCCTTGGCGAGTTTCGGCATCCCGGCTTCGAAATAGTCGGGATTGGCCTCGAGCTCGATGGAATCGTTCTCCTTCCAGCTGACGAACTTGAACGGCCCGGTGCCGACGGGGTTGCGGCCGTAGTCCATGCCGTATTTCTCGACGGCGGCAGGGCTGACGACGGTGCCGGCGCGCCCGGTCGAGCCGGTCAGCGCGACCGGCAGGAAGGCGTAGGGCTTGGAGAATTTCAGCCGCAGCGTCAGCGGATCGACGATCTCGACCTCTTCCAAGAGCGCCAGCTTCCAGGCATGCGGCGAGGCCGGCGTTCCCGACTTCACCCGCATCAGCGAAAACTTCACGGCCTCGGCGTCGCAGGCCGTGCCGTCGTGGAATTTCACGCCCGCGCGCAGCTTGAACAGGTGGGTCTTGTCGTCCTCCATGTCCCAGGTTTCGGCAAGGTCCGGCACGAACTGCACCGCCGTGCCGTCATAGGTCACCTTGAGCAGGCCGTTGTGGATGTTGTTGATCACCTGCACGGCTGAGAGGAAGAAGGTGAAATGCGGGTCCAGAGTGTCGATGTGGCTGATCGAGGCGACGCGGATGTGCCCGGATTGCGCCGCCTTCGCGGGATCGGGAAGGATGGTGGTTCCGGCTGCGGCGAGCAGGCCGGCGCCCATGCCCTTCAGCAGCGTCCGCCGCCCGATGAGCGCGGAAAGGCGCTCTTCGAGAATGGCTTTGTGGTGGGTGCTCTGCGCGGTGTCGCTCGTCATGTCAGAACCTTTTCCATTTCGACCGGGGTTGAGACGCGCACGGCGCGCGGCAGAGAAGCTTGGGCGCGGCCGCTGGGCCGGGGGGCGAAGATCCAAGGCCAAAAGTCAGCGTCGACCGCTTCCGAGATGGAAGCTAACAGCGATATGTATACAGAATCAAGACTAATTTTTGGGCATGAGGAATCTTTGTGCAGATGTCTAAAACATCGTCGGATAAAGTGCATTCCGCCATCATCGAGCGGATCATGACGGGCGAGCTGAGGCCCGGGGACGTGCTCAACGAAATTCCGCTGGCCGAGGCTTTCGGCCTGTCCCGCACGCCCGTGCGCGAGGCGCTGCACCGGCTGAACGTCCTCGGCCTCACCGAGCGCGGCGCGCGCCGCGCCTTCGTCGTCAAGCGGATGGACATGAGTGCCATGCACGACCTCTTCGAGAGCGTCGCCGAGATGGAGGGCCTCGTCTCGGGCATGGCCGCGGACCGGATGACGGCGTCCGAACGCCAGACCCTGACAGCGATCGTCATGCGCGGAGAAAGCGCCGAAGCCGACTATGGCGAAGCCAATGCCGACTTCCACGCCGCCATCCAGCGCGGCGCCCACAACGCCGTCCTGGCGGCCCTCTTGCACGATCTCAGCCTGCGCACTTTGCCCTGGCGGGTCGGCCAGTTCCGCGCCCGCCGCGCCCGCATCGAGACCTCCCGGTCGGAGCATCGCGCCATCCTGGAGGCGATCCTGGCCCGCCGGGGCGACGACGCAGCCCAGTTGATGCGCGCCCATGTCGCCGCCTCCTTCGCGGGAATTCTCGACATGATGGGTTAGGGCCGACAGGTCCTCGCCGGCTTCCGGCTCGGCGAAAGCCCTCCGCGACGGTTCATTCGCTGGGCGCCACGACCGACTGAGTCGGCACAGTCGGTCGCCCAAAATGGCAAGACGCCGGCCCCTGCCAGCATGACGAAGGCAACCTTCAACGACAGAGCGACCCCCTCGTCCGGCAGGTCGCTCCGGCCCGTCCCGGCAGCGACAAACCACCGCGTCGAAGTTCGCCTTGGCCATGGGCCCATATCGTCCGGTCGAGCGTTACACCCCAAAGCACACTCAAGGAGAGACCCATGGCGACGACGCTGACGGCGCAATTCGAGACGAGACGCGAGGCCGAGATGACGATCGAGCGCCTCGTGCAGGAGCACGGGATCGAGCGGACCGACATCTTTGTCGTCGCGGCGGGTCAGGAAAACACCGCGGGCGAGGAAACCGCCGGCTCCGATGCGAAGACGGCTGAGCCCAGCGAAGAGGCGCGTCACGACGCAGCCCTCAACGGGGCGATCGAAGTCTCGGTCGACCTCGAGGACGACGCCAAGGCCAGCCTCATCCGCGAGGCCTTCGCGGAGTTCAGCGCTCACGACGTCGAGCAAGACTGACCGCGACGCGAAGGCGCCCCGATGCCCCAAACCCGATCGCCCGGCTTGCCTTAATGGGTGGAATTAGTTGGTGATCCCGACTGGATTTGAACCAGTGACCCTCAGATTAGGAATCTGCTGTCTAAAGTCAAAATTCCTTTCCACGAATTTCTAATTTCCGTGCAAATAACCGAAATTTCTTGGAATTTTCGCTGAGGTCGGTTCGCCTCCTCTTCCCGCCGCAGCAACCTCTGTATAGGCATATGCCCGAGATATGCCCGAGTTTTTGCCGCTGAAGGATTTTCCCGTGCCTGAGAGACTGACCGTCGACATGGTCCGGCGCCTCCGATCCGACGGCGTTGAGCGTGAAGTCGCGGACGCCCGGCAGCCCGGGCTCATCCTGCGCGTCGGAAGGAAGTCGGCGACCTTCCGGTATCAATGGTCGGTCGGCTCGTTTGGTAAGCAGCGGAAAAATCGGCTGGTCCTCGGTGACGCCGGCGAGCTTGCTCTCGATGACGCCAGGGATCTGGCAAGGAGAGCCGCGGATCTCGTCACTCAGGGATTGATCCCTGATGAATCGTGGGTGCGGTCCGAGCGGATGCCGATCGGAGACACCGCTGTTGCTGCGCTGGATGTCGCGACGGGGCGCTGGACGTTCGCAGAGGCCAGAACGGCATTTCTCGCGCACGTAAAAGCTAAGCGAAAAGCTGGAACGTTGCGCGACTACACAGACTACTTGGAGCGTCCTGAGCTCTTTAAGTTCGAGCATCGCCCCGTCGATCAGATTACCGAAGAGGACCTGTCGACAGTTTGCGCCGTCATCCACGCGACCGGTCGCGAAGGCACTGCTGAGGGCATGAAGAGGAAGCTCTCGTCGATGTGGACCTTCCTGCAGCGACAGCACAACCGTGAGAAGTCGGGCGTCAGGAAGCGGGTGCAGCTCGACGTTCCCGAGCGGACACCTGGCAAGCGGAGGCCTAGAAGATTTCCTCTGCCGTCCGAAATCAGGTCTGTTCTCCAGAAGGCGCGAGCAGGCGAATGCGGTATCGCGTCGGCTCCCCTCGTTCTCCTCTTCCTGACCGGACAGCGCAGGGAAGCTGTCGCAGCCGTGTCGACCGATGACGTCCGAGACGGTGTCTGGCATATCCCACCGCTCCACCGGAAAACCGCGGATATGCGCGAAGACACACGTGTTCACACACTGCCGTGGCCTGAAGAGCTGGAAATGCCGCCGTGGGGTGAATGGGTTTTCAAAGCCAAGAGGAAGAGGGCTGGGAAGGGTGCGAAGCCACACGTTGCCGGCTCGACGCTGACGCATGCATTAAAAGCTGAGACCTGGTCACCGCATGATGTCAGGCGCACGTTGACGACGGTCCTCAGACATAAGGGCTACAAGCAGGATCGGATCGCGCTCATTCTCGATCACAACGAAGGCGGCAAGTCTGTCATCGATGCTCACTACGACGCTTACGAAGACTTACCCGAAAAAACCGAAATGCTGACAGCCTGGTGGGACGTTCTCGAGGGGCGTGACCTCATCGACGAGGAGCGGGTATTCAAGACGCACCGTATGCCGCCGAAGAAGCCGCGGTTTCGGGCGAAGGAGTAGGCCCTCATTACAGGGTCGCCCTGTATTGTCTATTTTTCGCTCATCAGACCCGGACGGGCACTGGGAAGTCAGCTTCGTCGAAGCCCAGTCTCGCCAGCGCCCAGAACGGTTCGTTGTACCTTCGCCTCTCGGAGGCCCACGTCGTACCCGTATAAGCGATCTCTTTCGGCCACGCAGCACGGTCATAGGCCATCGCCGCATCCTCCTTCGTCAGATATCGCCCAAGGTAGCGTCTCTTGCCGTCGTCGGTGATCGACGCCTGGAACAGTTCGAGGCCTCTGACCATGGCGCGGGTCACGCCAATCTTTCCCGTGGCGTTCTGAACCTTCTTCTCGACGAACGGTCGGGCGACCCTCTGCATGCGGTTGGTCTGAGCATGATCCTCGTGCAGCTCGTTGGCTGCCCGGTCGTATGCCGCTGCGGCCTCTTCAGCCGTGTTGTAAGAGCCCAGGTGCCTGGTCTTGCCGTCCTGCTTGATCATGGCGCGCCACGGCTTCGCCCTCTTTGCGTCGAAGGTGACACCCTTGAAGCCGGTCGTGTTGGTCACCGGCTTGCCGATATTCCATTTGTTCTGCTGATCGGTCGCCAGCCGCATGTTGTCGAGGACATTGCGATCTTTGACGCCATCCTTGTGATCGATGATCTGCTCCGGCCACTTTCCGTAGTGGATCCTCCATGCCAGCCGGTGGACCAAGACGCCCTTCCCTTGAATCGTCGCTGCGAGATAGCCCCTCTCGGTCTTCGTCCCGACCGCCTTGCCTTTGCACTGCCCGTCCAGCCAGGTCACCACGCCGGTGTCCGGGTCGTACGAGAATCTACTCACATCGATATCGTCCTGGTTCTTGATCTTTGGCATCGTCATTCTCCACACCGGCGCTCAGGCCAGCCTATGTTTCAAACTCGACCGGCAGCCTCATCGCCGCCAGCCCGTCCATCCGTTTCCGATATTGAAGTCAGTCGTCCCAGGATTTGTGACTGCCATCGAAATTGCTGTCGTCCTTCGCCCAGCTCACGATGTCGGAGTATTCGGGAAACCACGCGACGGTCATGCACATGCCCTGGTACATGCGACCGACCTCATAGTCGTTGTTATGCGCGACATCGCGGATCCACAGCTGCAGCTCAGGATCCCTTTCCGTGAGAGCTTCCTCGGCATCTTCGCGACTGGAGATGAATTCCCTGTTCGCATCTTCATCGAGGAGTCGATGGAGATTTACGATCAGTGCAGCCAGAGCCTCCTTGCTGACACCGCGGATGTCCTCGAGGCAACGACCCTTCGAGGCTTTGCCATACTTCGCCTGCGGAGCACGATGGAGGTCGGAATAGGTGTGGATGCCGCAGGCGGCCAGCGCATTGACCGCCCTCACCGGAACCGTCTCGTAGGACTGCGTGTCGGTGTCATCCATATCCGTGACGAGCGGATATTCGGATAGCATGTCGTCAATCGGCATGGGTTCCGAAAGTTCTATCCGAAAGATCGATTTTCTGGTCATGCTGTCTCCTGTTGTCTGGTGGCCGGGACGTCACTCGCCGTGCCGGTATTCCTGATTTTTGAGGTAGAGTGTCGTGTTCCGCCGCTCGATGACTCCAGCCGGTGTGCCTTCCGGGGGGTCCATGAAACCCTCGACTACCGCATGGAGGTATGCGAACTCCGCCATGACCTCGACCGGAACCTTGGTTCGGCCGGCGGACATGTTGTTGACCGTGGCGGCGCTGTAGCCACGCTTGCCGAGGAACTCCCGGCATTCTTCGAGAGACATGCCGACGGCTCTCCAGACCCTCGCGAACATCGTCCTGTCCTGCTGCCCCATCGGGACCCCCTATTCGAAATGGTCGCTGTACCGCCCGAGGTAGCGCCAGGCGCCGTTCAGCTCGTCGTTGCGACCGCTAAAGTCGACGGCGAAGACTTCGCCCTGCTCATCCCGATCGCGGACCGCATGGAAGCCCATGCGACCGGCTAGCTGGGCACGTAGCCGCTGCTGGTGCCAGCAGGCGTCCTCCACTTCCTCGTCGGCATCGAGGAGAGACCCGTCGATGATGGACTGAGGGTCGATATCCTTGCCCCATATAGCCTGGACTTCGGCAATGGCGGTTGCATCGGCGACCAGGGCAAAGACGTCGATGTGCGAATGATCCATGTCGAGCACGTAGACGTGGTCTGCATCGCCCTGCGTGTACGAGGCCTCGATCGCATCGATGTCTTCCTCGAAGTCGGCATTGATGAAGAAGACGACCTGGTCGAAGACCCAATGAGAGTCTTCGGGAGTGATCCTGAGGCTGTCGGTGTAGGCGCGGTGGACGAGCATTTGAGTTTCCCTGCGGTGCTGCAGGATCACCATATACAATTAAATTGCGTATGCAAGTGAATTGCAGTTGCCGGCGTCAGTTCCGGGTCTTCGGCCCGAAGGCCAACCCAATCGGCTCCAGGCTCTTGAAGATATCCTTCGTATCGAGACGGTACGTCGCCCCGCCGCCGGCCGCATTCGCAAAGAAGCCGTCGCCGTTCTCAACGAAGAAGCCGATCTCGACGCGCTGGCCTTCGTGATGGAACACGCCCTTGAAGCAGAATCTCTCCTCGGTCAGCTGCTCGACCGGCGTCGTCTTGCCGCCGTGCAGCTCCACTTAGCCATCGATGTCGAGGATCATCGTCAGGACATCGCCGCCCTTCCCGTTTGTCGTCCAATTCGGGGTGATGTGCCTGTATCCGCTCACTTCGGATTCCCCCTCGCCCGCTCGACGAGACCTTTCACGATCTCCCGCCGGCGCCTGGGCCCATCGGGTATCCCCGCATGGTTGCCACTGCCTTCTTCGAGCATCCGTGCGACCTCGGCGATCTTGTCCATCACGGCCTCCGACACCGGCGTCCTGCCGCCCGACATGTGTTTGACGGCAGCAGGCGTGAGGCCGAGGAACTCCACGAGTTCGGCCTCGGAAAAGCCGATTGCGCGCCAGGCCTCCCCAAATTCTGTCGTCGCCTTCCGGGCCATCTCAGGACTTCCTCTTCTTGCGGGCGCAGGCCGCGAGCAGCAGCTGCCGGCATTGATCCGGGCTCACGTGCCGGATGGCGTTGTGCTTGACGATCGCCATGCTCATGCAGGCCAGGGTCGGGGCATCCGCCTCGACGATCAGCGGCTTCAGGATCCGTTTCGACATGCGACGGTAGGTCCGGACGTCGTGCTGGAGGAGCTGCCGGCGGACCATCATGCTCCACGCGAGCTTGGCAGGATCGACGCCCGGGAATTCCTTCGACCGTTTCCGCATGTCGACGAGGCGGGCGTCGGGCATGATCGTGAGATCTGCCATCAACGACTGGAGGATCTCGGCCATCACGCCGCGATCCTGGGCCTGAGCTTCTCGATCTGAGCCCGCATTTTCTTGACCGCCAGCTTCCTGGCCAGCCGGAACGAGATGACCTCGGTGACCTCGCCGCGACCGTTGCGGATGTGCCCGTGGGTCTTGGTCTCGGTCTCAGAGGAGTCGAATCGGCTGGCGCTCAGCAGGCTGCGGATGACGGGCTTCTCGCCTTCGACGTTCAGGCAGGTGCCGTTGTCGAAATGATAGACGTAGACCCCGGGCTGATCGCCGGCGGTCTCCAGCTCCATCAGGTCCCAGCAGAGTTTGGCCCGGAAGCAGTGGGTGTAGGATTTGATCATGATGGCTTCCCTCGATCTGGCTGCGCTAGGGATGGATGATACAGCTGCTAGGTGCGAACGGGGACCATGCGGATGTAGCAGTCAGTCTCGCGCATGACGTAGCCGTCCTCGCCGCGGATGAGCCGCTTGGCGCCTTCGGCATCGTCGTGGCAGCGGACCCAGCGGTGTGTGCCGGCGAGGGCTTCGGGTGTCTCTTCGTTCAGGAGGTGCATGTAGCCGACCATGTTGCCCGCAGCCTTGCAGTTGGTCTCGGCGGGCGTGCGGCCGGCGGCCTGCGGATCGGTGGAGTAGAAGCTCATGTGGGCTGACGTCGATCTGACCTCGCCGAGGCGGTGTGTCGGAACTGTTCCGACGGCCTTGCAGCGCATGCCGAGGAAGGCCTTTCGAAAGCTGATGAACTCCGCCGGCAGGACATCGACGTCGCGCTCGGTCAGGACCTCGATGTAGTTGTCTAAGGCGGCGACGATGCCCGGTGGGTCTCGATGCTCATGTTGAGGATCTCGTTCGCGAGGATGGCCTCGTTCTCGATGCGGAGATCCAGGCAGGCTTGGGTTGGCGTTCTCATGTCGGCTTCCCTCTAACTGGCTGCGCTGAAGTCTGGGATGCCTGTCGGCGGATCCCCGTGACGCCTCCCCCGAAAGAGAGGCGCCTAAGGCATCTGTCGATATCAGGCCTCGTCTTCGTCCTCGTCGACCTCGGCTTCTCTCCAGCCAGACTGACGCTCCACGTTCACGTCGCCGGAGATCGTCTCGCTGTCGCGGCGGAAATCGTTCGGTCGGCAGAAAGTGACCCAGACGGCGCTCTCGTCCTTCGAGTTGACGATTTCCAGTGGCCCTACGCTGCCGGCCATCTGCTCGAGCTTCTCGAACATGCGAGCACCTTCGCCGCGGCATTCGTGACGAGTGTCGAGATAATGGACGCCGTCGTTACCCGCCGCGGCGATGCCGTAGACGTAGTCGCTGCAGCTGTCGTACTCGACCTGCCCGGCGGCGACCTTCTCGGCCAAGGCATCGACGTCCGCGAGCGTCACGGTGTCGGTCTCGCTCAGGATCGTGACGTCGGCGACCAGCTCGGTCGATCCGGATTTCCTAGCCTCGACGAAGAGGTTTCCGTCGACGACGGAAATCATGAAGGCCCAGTTGTATCCGGCGTTGGTGCTGTTGCCGGACTCGTCGAAGTAGAACTCCTCGCCCTCCGACAGACCGCTCCCGCCCCGCTCGGCCTTGGCGAGCTTGGCAGCCTCATCGGCCAGCTTCTCGCGGACCAGGAAGTGGATGTCGCGCTCGAACTCGAACTCCAGCGGCTGGCCGGTATTCCAGTTGTCCGAATGGTCGTAGTTCGTGTTGATCTCATCGCAGAAGCTGCCGTCGTACTCGACCCAGTCGCAGAAGAATCGGCTGTGGACCACGTCGCTGCCGGCGACGGTGAAGCTGACTTCGGCGGTCAGCATGTAGCACCCCTCCTCCTTGGTGAGATCGAGGTTGTCCATTGCGACGATGGTCACGTCGGAGACGTCCAGCACATCCATGGCTTCGGACACCTCGTCGGCCTCGGCGGCGCAGGCGGCGATCTTCATCGGACGCTTGGCCTCTGTCTGCGCCTGGAACTCCCAACCGAGCCTCATCAGGTTCTCCATGATGGCATTGAGGTTCTTCGGGCCGAGCCCGAGGATGTTTTCGATGCACGCATCCTCGTGGAGCTCGTCGTTGCTCAGCGCGATCTGCGGGGCGCGGTAGACGTCGAGGTAGGTGTAGATGCCGCACTCGTTCAGTGCATTGATCGCCCTCTGCGAGACCGGCTCATATTCCTGGGTCTCGGTGTCCGGCATTGCGGCGACGATCGGGAACGAGGCGTAGAAGCGATCCTCGGCGTCTTCGTAGCCGGGGCGGGAGAGATCGATCTGGAAGAGGGATTTGGAGAGCGTGGTCATGGTGGCTGCCCTTTCGGTTGGCTGCGCGGTCATTCGAATGACTGCATCCGCTGCAGCCATATGAGCAATCTAATGACCTATTAGATCATAGTCAAGCCCGAATCACATATCTCCGTTCAAACAAAGTGCGGGTCGCCAGAAATCTTTTGGGGGAACTTCCGGCATTTCGGCGGTTTTACACCCAAAGGAGATCGCCATGTCCGACACCCCCACCGCAACCGACCGCATCGACACAGCCGAGCGCCAGGCCGAAGACGTCCAGCGCCAGCAAGACCAGACGCCCGACGAAGCCGCGCAGGAATCCGTCGAGAAGGAGGACATCGAGGAGGAAGAGCAAGCCGACGTCGATCGGCTGGAGGAGATCGACGCGGCGTTGACGGAGAACGGCGGCCCCTGACCCGCGCTGTATCCCGCCTGTCGCGAAGAAGCTGCAGACCTAGTCGCGAGGATTGCGCTCCGCGATATCGATGTAGGTCTTCAGCACCAGTGACGACAGGTCGGTAGGCGAGTAGCTCTTCGTCCGGTTGGACTTGTCGACATAGCCGTAGCGATCGGGACCGAGCATCTCATACTGGAAATAATTCACCCTGAGGCTGCGCGGTGTCGAGTGGGGCGGCATGAAGCCCGGCAGGGCCGGCATGTGCGAGTAATACTCGAGCCGCACCGGGCAGTCCTCGATCTCGTTCAGGTATTTCGGCTCCCATCCTATGACCAGGACGGTGCCCAGCCCGTAGAAGACTCTCATCGACTGATAGGACGGAACCGGCTTCATCATCAGCCTTATGCCCGCGTCGTCGGCGATCGCATCCGCTCCTTCCGCCAGCGCCTCCACAAATTCGTCGTAGGCTGCAGTCGCCGCCGCGTATCCCTTGTCACTCTTCAGGAATTGACTCTGATCCCTCCGGAGCTTCTCGGCCCGGGTGAACCGTTTGGCCCGGTCGCTCGCTGACTCGATGCTCGGCTCGCCACCAAGGGTCTGGATCTTATGCTCGACGACGCCGGCAGCGACATCGAGGCCGAAGGTCTTCAGTCCGAACCAGAGTTGTGTCGGAGGCAGCCATTCCGGCGCGGTGGGCGGCTCGTCCGTCGGGATGAACAGGGTGAAGCCGTAGCCCTTGTGGAATGCCCGCTTGCGGATCGCTGTCTCCTCAATCCTGGTGAATGGGGTCAGCCCCCATTCCTTCCGATAGAACACAACCACGACCCGCGCCTTGCCGCCATATACCGCGTTAAAGGTCACCTCGCCGTCCGTACCCGCCAGGAACTTCTGCTGCTCCGTGTAGATGAAGGTCTTGAAGCGATCCTGCAAAAGGTCGTTCAGCTGCTGCGCCAGGCCTTGGTCAGACTGGTGGAAGCTGAAAGCAACATCGTACTCGAATTTGTCCGGAGCATTTTCCATATGCCAAGCCTTAGAGCTTCAGGAAACCCAAGTCATAGATCTGCGGGCGCAGCTTGTCGGTCAGAAGGCCGTAGGCGGTACCGAATGCCGTCCAGCTAACCGGGTTACCGGCACCAGCGACCTCTCTCGCCGCAAGGGCGCTACGTACCTGATACCAGCCAACGTCCGGACGGTTCAGCTTGAAGGCGTCCCGTGTCTTCCGGTCGTCCGTCATGTCGAAGAAATGCTTCCAGATCACCCTTCCGGCCTTCAGGACAGCCGTCTCCTTCGACAGGGAATGGGTGGCGAGGTAATTGGACATGAAATCCGACTCGAAGCGCTTGGGAGAACCGACCTCTGTCTCGGTGAACGGGATGAAGTGGTTCACCAGCGACCAGGTCTTCCCATTCCACTGCAGCCCGTCAGCGCCGGCCGTAAGGTTCGAGTTGCTGAACAGCATCCAGATCAGGCTGTCGCTGGCGAACCTATCCGGGATGGGTTGCGACGGGATGAGGAACTGGTCGCGATCATTAAGCCATGTCTTCCGGATGATGCGCCTGGCGGTGAACACCATCGCAGCCTTCCGGAGATTGGTCTTCGTCACGAGGAATCCGCCGGCACTGCAGTAGCCGGACGAGAACAGCGCGGTGTCGCCTGCATGCTGGATGTCAGAGCCGTTGCAGATCATACCGCCGATGGCGCCGTCGGCCCACTTCGTCCCGCGGACGTCGATGGTCCTTGTGGTCGCCGACAGGGCATTCGACAGAGGGACGGCATCCACGCCGTTTGGCTTGGACCTGACGATCCACTTGTTCAGAAGCATGCTGCCAGGGACGTTGTAGAAGGTCTTCTGTCCGATGCGGTTTGCCTTGATGTCGAGGACCTCGGCATCGACATCGACCATCTGCTCGCCCTTGTGAGCCTTCTTGCTGGTGTCCCACACGAGGAACCCGATCGGGAACTCTCCCTTCAGTCCGTCAAAGGCCTTGCTCGGCACTACGAAGCCGCCGAGATACTTCGCCGGCCAGGCTTGCCGAAATTTTTCGAAGTTCGGCGAGTTCACGTACTTCAGCTTGCTGAACATGCCGATGATGGCGCCGGGCATCTCCATCGAGATCCGGGTGACGAACTGGGTGAACAGCTCCCGCGAGGCGTACCCGACATCGCCCATCGTCGCGCCGATCGCCGTGGTGGCGACATCGACGCCGGCATTCATACCCTCGGCATAGGGCGGGTTGATCAGGACGAGCTTCTTTCCGTTTCCCTTGAGCATCTTCAGCAGGTCGGCAGGCAGCTTCCCGGTGAGCGAGTAGTCGATCGATCCATCGGCTGCGATGTCGTCGTTCAGGTAGTCGTATTGGAATCGGTGGGCCTGCACACAGGTGTTCGTGGCTACCATGATGTCGATGTCCGACTGGTTCAGGGTCGACATGAACAGGTTGCGGTGGTTGCTGTGCTTGGTCTCCAGGTTCCCGACGCCGCAGCACATGTCCCAGACGGAATAGCTCTTCTGCCAGTTCTTCCCCAGCACGCTTGCGAGGACGTCATAGGCCTTATCGACGACGCGGAGAGGCGTGTAGAAGGCGCCGGTGAATTCCCGCTCGTCGGTCGGAATGAGGCTATCCCGCCGCTCGAGGAGGTAGTTCCGGTACTCCTCCTTCGGCGGCTTGTGGTACATCGTCCAGAAGCGCGTGTATCCGGTCGTGCTGTCGAGCTCGTAGGTCTTCCCCTTCATGACGAAGACCGGGTCCTTCCCCTTGTGGAGGAGCTGAGCAGGAAGGTCCTTGTGCGTCGAGACGGTGCCGTCGTGCATGATGTCGGCGAAGAACAGCAGGTTGTAGCTGTCCTCGGTCACGCCTCGAATCTCGACGCCGATCATCTCGACCCACTTGTCGAAGACCTGCTTCAAGTTGGCCGGCGTGATCTGCGTCCGGATGATGTCGCCTGACTTGATGGCGTCCTTCACCGTGCTGATGAATTCGGCCTCGTCCGTGGCCATCTTGAAGGCGACGAAGTGCACGCCGATGTAGGCGGACACGGCCTCCAGCGCCTCGACCGTATAGCTGCTGGCCGACGTCCCCCACTTGATCTTCTTTCTCGACAGCAGCGGCAGCACGTCGCTGGTCTTCATGATCGCCGCCTTCTCCGTGTCGATCACGGCGAGCAATCCGGGAATCGGTTCCCCCTTGTCCAAAGCGTCCTGCACGTAGTGGAGGAGCTGCGTGAACATCTGGTAGGCGGAGTATTTTCCGGACTGCTTGGCCTCGAACCAGACCTCCTTCGTCCGGATGTCGATCAGGCCCTTCTTGAACGACTTCAGGCCGAGCGCCTTGATGTAGAGGTCCTTCACGTCCTCCTCGCTCGAGGCCTTCTTCAGGTCGTTGTAAAGCGTCATGCACCACCTCAGTCAGGCCATGGCGCAATCACTGGTCGTCCGCGGCGACAATCATTTCGCCGAAGATCTGCTGGGACGCAATGGTCGCCAATCTCCAGGAGCTGTTATCGTTGTCCACCATCCGCTTCCCTCTCCCGCCGGCGATCGCGAATCTGGTTCTCGCGAGGAACGAGCTGCGCGATCACTACGTGAGCTCCGGACTGACGTTCACGCTGGATGGAAATCTGCTCGGCGACCTGGGCGAGGCAATCGCGGCGGAGATCTTTGGCGTAAAGCTCCAGGGCCGCAGCGTCACCGGCATCGACGGTCACGCACCGGACGGTCGCTCTGTCCAGGTTAAAGTCACCGGAACCGACCGGGGCCCGGCATTCAGAATGGTGGATACCAGGGCGGATCACCTGCTATTCTTCAGCCTGGATGTCGACAATGCAGAGGGCTTGGTGATCTTCAACGGGCCCGAGCACATCGCCTTGGGTCTCCTGCCTCACACATGGGTCGGCCAGAGATCGCTGACGCGGAACCAGATCAGAGCCGCGGACCGCGAGGTGGATGACGCGGATCGGCTTCAGCCTATCATCTCGCTTTGATCAGAACTCAGCTCAATCCTTGTAACGCCTCTGATATCGCGCCCAAACCTTTTCCATGTCGGCGACGGCGAGCTCTTCCTGGATACGCCTGGTCGCATTGTCCGAGAAACCGTAGTGCTCGGACTTGCCGAATTTGAAAATGTGACAGCAGTCGCGGTCCTCATCCAGTCCCAGGTGCCACCGCATCGCGTGGCATTTGTTCGGTTTCAGCTTTACCTTCTTTGCGAGGGTGGTCTTGGACATGTGAAACTTCTTCTGAAGATCAACTTCGCGTACTGCCGCAGCGCCCTCAGGATCGTCCCCGCCGATGAATCGAACGGGCGCGCCCTCCTTCTTGGAAAACTTGACGGTGAAAGTCGTACCCTCACCTTCCGTCGACATGCCGATCGTCCGAAGGCGCGGAAACACGACATCGATATTCGCATTAGCCCTTATGGCTTTCTCCACTCGGTCAACGTCTTTCTCGCTGACCTCGACGTTCTCCGTGACCACGGCTTCCATGGCGAGCAGTGAGCGGATACGTGCCCTAGCTTCGTCGCGCCGTCTCATGCCGGGACCCAGAAGCTGATTGATTGCGGTATATTCAGCATCCACCAGGACGTCGAAATCGCCTGGGGGCCTGGTCGATACGGGCAGCACCCTTGGCGGGATATGGGATGCCAGGTCGTCTTCAAAGACGTGACGCAGATACTCGTCGAAAGCCGTCACAAGTGCCCGGACATTCAGGTAGAGGATGCCCTCCTCAACCGTCACGATCCAGTGCTGTTCGGAGTCACGGAGGCGGTCGACGACCCTCATCACTCCGGCCTGACTGCCGGTAAGACCAAACTTTTCAGAGCAAAGTCTCACGCAGGCCTCGAATGTGAGAGACCTGTTGGCTTTCTTATCGAAGACCATTTCGCGCTTCTGGCTGAGCGCAGCCTTCAGAAGCATTTCGCAGGCATGTTGGAGATTGAGCAGAACAGCTGTCTGACGACCATCCTCATGATAACCGTTGAATGCGGTGATGCCAGCCTTCAAGGAGTGGATGGCCTTCGTCTTCAGAGTTCGGGCATCGCGTACCGGTCGAATCGCCATGACATCTCCTTGGAAGAAGACGAACGATGCATTCAACCTACGGCGGTGTCACCCCTCAGACGGCCATCATCGCCAGCGCATCGAGGTCGGTCTCGTCATATTCAAGATCGGGCTCCGCCACCTCCACTGGCGGCGGATTGACCTGGTCGAGATGACCTTGGATCGCAGCCTCTGTACTCTGGCTCCGCTCCTTCGTGAGCTTCAGCCATTCCCCGCCTCGGATCCTGACGAACCGCCGCGTCTTCAGCAGCAGCATGTCCATCACATGGTGCGGGACCTCCCATGTCAGGTTCACCGACACCCGTTTGTTGAACTCATCGTATTTCGAGAAGCCGACGTTATCGATTTTGAAGGGCTCTGGCATCGGAGAGGGATTGTCGTGCCGGGTCATGATGGCCGGCCTCTCGTCGAAGAACCGAGCGGGACGCGAAGTCTTCGTCGCCGACGTGGCGGTCCCACAACGTCTTCTGACCCTTCGCCGCGGCGAGTGTCTTGGCCAGAATGCGTTGGCCAGATGCAGTGCGTGTGAGGAATCGGATTTCCATCCCGATACCGCGGAGACCGTAATGTACCTTCAGGACCGACAGCTCATAGATCGGCTCTCGGACCGAATGACCGCCCATCCAGCCGACCTCCCTCGCCCCAATGATCAGCATGCCGTCGATGGTATGGCTGCCTGCCGCTGTCCAGCCGCGGTCGACCAGCATCGGATTGACCTCGATCTCATACCTGGCGAATGGGCCCTTGGAGTACCATCCCCTATTATCGCCTTTGACGTCGTACATGACGGTGATCTGAGTGACCGCGTTTTCGTCAGTAGCCGAAACCGTCAGCAGGTCTCGATCCGGTATCGCCCGGTGCTGGCGGTACATCATCTGATAATAGACCTTGCTCCGCACCGTGTTCAGGACCGCCTCGACGATTTGTTGTGACCTGGCCGGCGTCAATGCCTCACCGCCAACGCCTCGTCCGCCGCTTCCAGGACGCCCTGCATGACCGTGTGGACCTCATCGAAATCGAACCGGCCCTCGAGCTGCTTCAGCACGTCGCGGGCCATCTCTGCGATCCGGGACAGCTCAGCCTTCAGCGCGATGACCTCGACCGAGGCGTTGTCATTCCACTTGATGACCGCCGCCCGAGCCCCTGGCGTCTCCTCATCGACACCATCCTCCTCCCCTTCATTCGGCCCCCGCGCCCCGCACCCGTTGCAGACGACCGAGGCGGTGGAGAAGTCGTCTCGCTCGACGAAGGCGCTATCCGTCCGGCAGAATGGGCATGCCGATGAGATGGGAGGCAGCGGCGGCTCGGTACCGTCGTCGTCGACCTCATCATATGGGACGTCGCCGCCGCACGAAGGACAGTCGATCTCAGGCTCGCCGCAGACACAGAGGTCTCCGCCGCAGTGGCAGTCGATGGAGCCGATGTTCTGGCAGGTGTCGCAAAAGAGCTTCATCGTCTCGGCCTCCAACGCCAAATCGGATTGCATCCCGGAGCAGGATCGCCCCGGGGTATGTGTCAGCCGGCCGCCTTGGCCAGTTCGTGTGCCTGCCCGTCGGCGAAGGCGTCGAGGTAGCTCTCCGACACAAGGCGGGCCTCGGCTTCGGTGCTACAGCCGGCGAAGGCCAACTCGGGCATGAAGACTTGATAACCGCGGAATGGCACCTTCCACTCGAAGAAGACACCGTCGCCCCCGACCCTCGGCAGGCGCTCGATTGCCAGGGGCTGGTCGCCGCCGAAAAGCCAGTGGGTGATGGAGGCGCCGATCATGGAGATCCGCTCCTGCTGCTGAACGATCTCGGCCCTGACGCCTGCCACACGCCGCTCGAGCTCGAAGACGATCAGATGAAGACCGTATGGGCAGTAGCCACCTTCCATGGTCTCCCCGATCCTCACCGCGACATGCCTGCAGAACCAGCCGATAGGTCCGCCGGCGACCACCGCTTCCCAGTCTTCCGGATACTCTTTGATCGTTTCGGTGATGATGTCTTTGGCCGCCTCGTTAAGCACCAGCGGATCCTTCGGCCCGGCAGCCTCGTCGGCAGCGTCGGAGGCGATCTTCCTCGACAGTCTAAGGGCCTCGTCCGACCAGTCCTGTCCGTCCGCCTCCTTGTATGTCGGTGACATCCTGGTCCGGATGAAGTCGAGCGGCGGCTCGTCATCCGGGCAGCCGGCATCCTTCGCGATCTGGCCGATCTGCATCATCAGGCTGTCGGCAATCGCGACGGCAGACTCCGGATCCGGACGAAGATGGGCCGGCTTCTTGTTCCACGGCGTGAAGGCGGCCAGGCGGTCGAGGGATGGCCAAGCGCCCTGAAAATTCCAGGCACGGTCGTCGATACAAACGGTCGCCGGCGGACGGGTCTTCGAGAACGTGATGGCGGCCTGGATCACCTGGCCCTTGCAGACGCCGAACTCGGCATAGAGGTTCGACCGGATGAATTCCTGCACCGCGATATCGCCGGATGGCTCGTTCAGCCGGCTCGACACGACGACCACCTGAAAGCGCCCGTCATTGGTCAGGTCGCGCAGGAATTCCATGGCGCCCGGCGTCGGCCCGTCCGAAACCGTTTCCGCGTCGGACCATGGCGTCGTGTACGCGTGCAGAACGCCGTCGAAATCGAGCGCGATGATTTTCTTGTGTGTCATGTGATTTTGGCCTCCAACGCCATTCCACGGGATCGAAGTGTCTCAGACGAACCGGAAAGAGGAAACCCCGCATGCAGTCGATGCTCAGTCTCGCTCTGGCCGCCGCTCTAGCCATCACGGCGGGCATCAGCATCGTCATTCAGCAGGCATTAAATACGAACATGCGTGTTGCTCTGAGCTCCGCCGCTTGGTCGGGCTTCGTGAGCTACGCCGTCGGAACCGCATGCATGTTGGTTCTCGCGCTCGCCCTCCGAGACCCTATCCCCTCCGCCAGCCTAGCGACCCGGATACCATGGTGGGCATGGAGTGGGGGCATGTTCGGGGCAATCTTCATCGGGATCGCCATCTTTCTCGTGCCGCACCTCGGCGCCGCAACCTTCATCGCGCTACTCGTTGCGGGCCAGATGATCGGCTCAGTGACGTTCGATCACTTCGGCTGGCTCGGCCTGACTCAACGGCCAGCTGACCTGTCCCGGCTTGCCGGCATCGCTCTGGTGATCGGCGGCGTAGTCCTGATCAGGCGATGACGACCTGGGGAACGAGCCTCTGACAATGGTCTCCCAAGTCGTCGCCGTCATTGCATCCGGGCTGTCATGATCAGTCAGCACGGCCGGCATTAACCGGCACCAACAGATGCAATAGTGTGACGCCCCCGCCGGAAGCATCCTAACTGTGGGTGCTTCCGGCGGGCTTCCATTTCTAAATTGGGCGCCGGTCACCGCGTGAGCCGTCCACGCTCCAGGCACCTGGCTCGGCGAAGAAGATCAGCAGGAAGACGAAGCAGTAGAGGATCGAGGCATCGCCGCCATTGAGGACAGGGTACAGGCTCCTGGGAGCGTGAAACATCCAATATGCGACCGCCATTTCGCCGGCCAACAGGAATGCAACAGGCCTGGTCAGGAAGTCGAAAACGATGAGCAGCCCGCCGACGAGCTCCATCACACCGCCGATGCCTGATAAGGACAGAAGCTCCGGCATCCCCTTCTCCGGAGGCGCGGGAAACCCGAGGATCTTCTGCGTACCATGCTCCATGAAGATCAGTCCGGTGACGATCCGAAGCGCTCCGAGCGCAAAGGGCGTTTAACGATCGAGCGTATCCAGCGGTCTCATCAATGTCTCCTGTCATGCCCTGGCGGCAGTGCCCGGCTTGCGCAACGTGTACCGCAATTCCTGCCGACATTCACGCTGGCGAGACAGTCAGTCTGATCGCCCGACTTGGCTCAACCGCGATGGCGTCTGCAACCCGTCACCAGGGTCCATCTCTGGATAGGGATGGCTCCATCGTGGCTCATGCCGTATCAATCCCAGATACCGTCAAATCTCGAGTGGTCCCATGCATGCCTTTCCGTGACCCAGAACACCCCCTCTCGAAACCCGAAAACCTCTGGCGCGCTATTAGCGCCGCCGGTGTCGCTCTCTGGTCGTGGAAGGTATCCGACGACACGTTCGCCATGGACGAGCAGGGCTTCAAGATGTGGGGCCTGGATCAAAGCCACCAGGTCCGGTTCGAGGACATGTCGGCTCGGATTCATCCAGCCGACCGGGATCGCGTCCGTGCTGCGTTCACCGCAACACGCGGGATCGTCGGCGCCTACGAAATCGACTTCCGCATCATGATCGGCAGAGAAATCCGATGGATCTCCGCCCGCGGCCTGGGTGACGACTCCGCTCTGCACAAGGGTCAGATGTTCGGGCTCTTCCTCGATGTGACAGGACGCAAGCAAGCTGAGGAAGGTCATGAGCTCCTGGCTGGCGAGATGAGCCACCGCGTCAAGAATCTTCTGGCGATCGCAACTGGCCTGACGCACATCACCGCTCGTTCGGCGAAGACGGCGAAGGAAATGGCCGAGGAACTGACGGGGCGGCTGGCAGCACTTGGACGAGCCCATGACCTCGTCCGCCCCCTCCCCGGCGGCCAGGGTCGCGCAGCTCTCCTGGGCGATCTCCTGACGATCCTGCTTTCGCCCTATGAAGATCTGGGAGCATTCAGCGGGCGGATCCGCGTCGCTGTCCCACGCATTGGTGTCGGCGAAAACTCCGCGACTGCGCTGTCGCTGATCATCCACGAGCTCGCGACGAATTCCGTGAAGTACGGCGCCCTGTCAGTGGACACCGGCGTGCTAGACTTCTCCGGATCAACCGATGAGGAAAAGATCACGCTGGTCTGGACGGAGAGCGGCGGGCCGGCGACCGCTCCGCCGGAAGGTCCGGGCGGCTACGGCAGCAGGCTTGTGAAGAGGAGCATAACTGACCAGCTCGGCGGCACCATCGAATACGATTGGTCCGCCGACGGACTCGTCGTGACGCTGACGATGAATTTGGAGAAACTGTCGGTGTGATTGGTCCAACAAGCGGTCCATCGTGTCATCCAGCCAGCCGTGACACCTAAGACAACGGCAGTACGATGACTTTGCCCTTTCGGATCATGGTGAAACTGCCGGTCGGCTTGAAGAGATTGGTCATGGCGACGGGCCTCCATGTACGGCCGGCGACCTAGGCAGCCTTATGCCTTCCCAACGTCGTCACTGCGGGCGGCTTGGGTAGCTGCCTCGAGCCGTTCCAACTTTTCAATTAAATAGTCTGGCAGGTTAAACTCCGGATGATACCCGACACGTTGCTTCAAAAGCCGATGAAGGTCGGGATTCTGAACCGGATCTACGAGAAGCGGTCTGCGGTCGCGCATGCTTGCATTCCTAGCAGATAGCGATGGGAATCAAGTTCCGTCGCAGCTACTAACCGAGAAAGAGCATTGCGTGTCAAGCATTTGGGCGGAAGCCTATGCAGCGCGTCCTCCGCCCCGTCTCGTGCCCCACCCAATTTTGAACAAAGGCGACAGCGAACTTCCTCCTTGTTGGAAGTAGCGGCGGTCACGGTTTCGTTTGTTGCCCTCGAGTTTTTGTTAAGGTTAGAACCCGGCCTCTTACCACTGTCTGATAATTGTTCGTGGTGTCCACGATGTCCGGATTAGCATCCCTCGCATGGAATGCGTAGAAAGTGTCGATGTCAGAATTTATAGCCAGAAACTCGCTGGATTTCATTGTTGGGGATGTTTCCAGACTCCTTCGTCATGGCCTTGAGGAGCTGATTGGTGAGGCACAGTTACAAATCACCCCTGGGGAATTTAGAATGCTTCACGAGATCACGTTTCGGGGTCCAGAGAGACAATGCGATCTGGCGGCCGTGATGGGGGTGGAGCCGATGACGGTGTCCGCACTTCTGGTGCGCATGGAACAGCGGAAGCTGATTACCAGGATACCCGATCCAGAGGATCGACGTGCTAAACTAATTGCATCGACCGCGACGGGGCGGGATCTTCTGGAAAAAGTGAAGCTGCTTGCTCAGGAGGTTATTGCTCACGCAACGCGTGGGCTGGGGCCAGCAGAAACTCGGAACGCTGAAGCAGCCCTGCATAGAATGCGCATGAACCTAGTAGCTGGATGGTAGGAACTGCAGTCTATACAATTAGTCCAAGCTTAATTGCCCGAGCTACCGAATGCTCAATACTCGTGGCTAGCAGACGCCGCCTTGCCTGATCAAGGCAGTCCTCGACAAATTCTACATCGAGGCCAAGATATTTCGCAGCTTCTTCGGCAGTGAATCCATCTGCTATTAGTTGCAGGCATGCTAGTACATGCTTCGGATACCGTCCGCGCATGAGTGCTTTCAAATCCATAATCTTAAGTTCAAGTCACAAATACGTCAGATACAGTGATATAAGCGACGGCTGGCTAATTAGTCAATGAGCCCTTTGCACAGCATCGAACGGCCGCCGGCACAGCGCCCCGCGCACTCATTCCCGCCTGCCCACCGCCAGCGCGCACGGCACCTTTCCGGCGACATCCGCACCAGCCGGGACAGCGACGAAGCTGGCCTCGAGGCAGGTCCACTCGGGCAGCTTGCCGGTTCTGAATGTGGTCTGCATGGTGGAAGTCTCTCTACTCCTCGATGGTGATCCGCGTCCTGTGACGACGCGGCTATGCTGGTTTACTCGGTGGTCAGCGCCAGCCGCACGCTCGGGCTGCCTGGGTGATTCCGGATTCCCCGACTGCCAGGCCGGGTGGGCGGGGGTCCCCGGGCGTGGAGCAACGCCGGTGGGACAGTTCGCTTCCGCCAACCTTCCACGCTTACGAAATTTTGCGGACCGGCCCCCTCGGGCTCGTACGCGTCAATCTCGGCAAGCGTCCTCTTTCGACTACATCGGACGGCTTAGCCACGACCGGAGTTGGCACCCCGTTCAGCTCCGCACGGCTGAACCAATAGACGCCTAATTCCTTGTAGCGACAGGCAATCCTGCCGTCGGCGCAAAACTCGCAAGGAATTCCCATGTCAGACTTCACGCAACGACCCGTAGGCGATGGGAATTTCGAAGCAGCGCCATCCGCGATCGATGACGCCCATACGATCATGATCAACAAGGTCTCCTGGGGCGCCATCTTCGCCGGCGTCGTCGTCGGCCTGATCACGCAGGTCCTGCTGACGATGCTCGGCGTCGGTGTCGGCATCGCGACACTCGACCCGATGACGTCCGACAACCCATCTGCCTCGTCGTTCTCGATCGGCGCAGGCATCTGGTACATCCTCGCCGGCATCATCGCCGCCTTTGTCGGCGGCTACGTCGCTTCCCGCATGTCCGGCAAGACGGCTGCGACGACCGGCGCGCTCCATGGTCTGACGACGTGGGCGTTCACGACGCTACTCGTCATCTACATGCTGTCCACCGCCGTCGGCGGCATCGTCGGCGGCGCGTTCTCGGGTATCACCTCCGTTATCGGCGGTGCGACCCAGACCGCAGCTACAGCTGCCGCCCCTGCCCTGGCCAACGCCAACCCGCTTGATGCCCTCGAGCAGCAGGTCCGCTCTACCGGCACAGATCCAGAGGCGCTGAACAACGCCGCGGTCTCGTCGATGCGGGCTCTCGTCATGGGTGACGAAGCCGAGAAGGCCGACGCTCGGGAGAAGGCAGCGGCTGCACTTGCCTCGGCAAAAAACATTCCGATCGAGGAAGCTCGGACCCAGGTCGGCCAGTACGAGGCTCAGTACAATCAGACCGTCGAACAGGCGAAGGCAACTGCCCTTTCAGCTGCCGATACTGCCGCTTCGGTTGTTTCGACCGGCGCCATCGTCGCCTTCATCGCCCTCGTCCTCGGCGCTATCGCCGGCTGGTTCGGTGGTCGGTCTGGTGTCGTGCATCCTGTTTATGCCGACCGCGTGATTCCTTCGCGCCGGACTATCTGAGCATGTCGCGGGAGGAGGATCAGACTGGTGTCATTCCTCTCGTCGAGGAGACGGCGCGCATCGAAAAGGAGGAGGTGGTCACTGGCCGCGTCCGGGTGCGAACCGTCACCGAAGAGACTGACCATGTCATCGGCCAGGACCTCGACACCGAGAACGTCGAGATTTCCCGTGTAACTTTGAATCGAGAAGTCGCCGAGGCGCCCGCCATTCGACAGGAAGGCGACGTGACGATCATTTCGCTAGTCGAGGAGATCATCGTCGTCACGAAGAAGCTAGTCGTCACGGAGGAGATACACGTCCGTCGCATCAGATCGACTGAGCATGTGGAAACCTCAATCAACTTGCGAAAACAGACCGCCGTCGTGGAACGTACCGACGCCGAGGACGATTCATCTTCCATAACATCAACTGGAGACCAACTATGAGCCAGAACATCACGGCATACTTCGACACCCGTGCCGAAGCCCAGAATGCGATCGACAAGCTCGCGCAAATCGGCATCACAAGCGCCAACATTCGCGTCGCGGATTCGACCACTACGACTTCCCGCGGGACGACCGCTACCGACGACAAGGGCTTCTTCGAAGCCATCGGCGATTTCCTGATGGGAGACGACGAGGACGATCGTCACACCTACGCCGAAGGCGTTCGCCGCGGCGGTACCGTGCTGAACGTCACAGCGCCGGACGGTCGCTTCGAGGAAATTGCCGACATTCTTGAAGGTGAAGGCGCCGCCGACATTGATGAACGTGCGCAGACCTGGCGCTCGGAAGGCTGGGCGGGCACGTCGGCCACCGGCAGCAGCGCGTATTCCAGCGGCTCAGTAGCCGACACCTCCGTCGCCCGCACGGGTATCGGCTCCACAACCGGCACATCGTATGCAGCGGCTTCGGGCGCTACGGGCTACTCCGAGAGTGATACCCTCGGTACCCACGCTTCCAGGGATAGTGACGGCACCATCGAAGTCGTTCAGGAGAACCTGCGGGTCGGCAAGCGCGATGTCAGCCATGGCCGCGTGAAGGTACGCTCGTACATCGTCGAAGAGAATGTCTCTGAAGACGTGAACCTGCGCAGCGAGAACGTCGAGATCTCACGTCGCGCCGTGGACCGCCCCGTTGGCGCCATGGACGCCTTCGCTGAGCGCACGATCGAGCTCGAGGAGACGGCTGAGGAGGCTGTCGTCGCGAAGGATGCCCGAGTGGTCGAGGAGATCGATCTCAAGCGTGACGTTCGCGACCGCACGGAGACGGTGTCCGATACCGTGCGTCACACGGAAGTCGACATCTCCGACGAGCGGGTCGGCGAGACGCTGACAGATGCCGAGCGGGTTCGCCGCGGCCTCTGAATTCATATTGCCGGGGCCGGTGGAATCCTTCCACCGGCCCTTTTTGATTCAGGGAGAGCAAAATGGGAATTCTTGAAGACGTTCTCGGCAGCGTCCTCGGCGGACAGCAACGTGGCGGCGGGATGCAGGGCGGCGGCATGCAGGGCGGACTACTAGGTGGTCTCGGCGGTATGCTAGGCGGCGGCAGTCAGGGCGGCATGTCCCCGATCATGATGGCGCTGATGGCCCTACTGACGCAGCAGATGTCCGGACGCTCCGGCGGCGGGAGCCTTGGCGGAGGAATGGGAGGCGGTCTGGGTGACCTTCTGGGCGGCCTTACCGGCCAAGGCGGAATGGGCGAGGTCACCGGATCAGGGCAGGTTCGGCAGCCGGAGCGCTCCAACGAGCGAGTCCAGGGCGGCCTTGGCAATCGCGGCGAATTCAGTGGCGGCCATACTGGTTTTGATGGTCTCCTTGAGCGGCTAGAACGCGGCGGCCAGGGCCAAAAGGCTAAGTCCTGGGTCTTCGGATGGGCAGAATGAGCCGATCGCGCCGCATGAGCTGCAGACGGCCCTTGGCGAGGACACTGTCGATCAACTGGTGACGCAGACAGGAATGCCCAGGGGCGATCTGTTGTCGCAGCTGTCGGAGCTACTTCCCGGTGTTATCGACAAGCTGACGCCGAACGGTCGTGTGCCTGATCACAGCGAGCGGCAAGGCTGGTGACATTAACCGTTAGCCGAAGGGCTCATGCCCTTCGGCTAATCGCACCACGTCATTTTGGAACGCCTATCGATTGTCTGCTGCGACTGAAGTTGGCTTGCTCCCCGTCGTGGATCTGGCATCTTCCTCGAAGAACGCAAACCGGAGTGACGACAGTGCTGGACGACCTTATCCGACCGATTGCGCACCACATCTGGATGATCGAAGGCCAGCCTGACGGATGGGCGCTTGATCATTGGCTAGAAGGCCGCCGGGTCGCACTGACAGATGTCGCGCAGCCCTGGCATGATGCAGCGACCCTAGTCGATGAGGCGACCTGGATGCGTCGGGCATTGTGGCTGCCGCAGACCCACATGCATTGACCGTCGCTCACTAAATCCAGGTGAATGCTTTGCCTGCGCCTGCGGAGCCTGGGCGAGACAGAGAAGTTCCGGGAGTGCGCTCGAACCGGGTCGTGGCGGAACAATTATTGACGCACCACCTTATCGAGTCATCAAGGCGCTGACAGAAGTCGCCTGCTGGGTAAGGAGAAACCTCATGCGAATGAAAATTGTCACCCTCACCGTCGGAAGCATTCTTATGTTGTCCGGCGCGGCTCTCGCTCAGACAGCTGTCACGGCGACGACCGACCTGAATGTGCGGGCCGGTCCGGGACCGCAATACCAGGTCGTTGGAGCTATCCCCGCAGATGGTAGCGCAACGATTGAAGGCTGCCTCGAGAACAGCAAATGGTGCCGCGTCTCCTTCGATGGGCAGGCGGGCTGGGCCTACTCCGATTATCTGACGACCGACTTTTCAGGCCAGCGCGTGATCATCACCGAGCGTCGCGCTGACGTCGGAGTACCGGTAGCGACGTATGACAACAGTGCCGACGGAGCGCTTGCCGGGGGTGCTACTGGCGCCACAGTGGGAGCTCTTGTCGGCGGCCCCGTTGGTGCAGCTGTCGGTGGTGTCGCTGGACTGGCAGTCGGGGCGTCAGCAGATATCGCTGATCCCGATATCGAGTATGTCAGATCCAATCCGGTCGACCCAATTTACCTGGAAGGCGAGGTCGTAACTGGCGCGCAGCTTCCTGGCACAGTGGAACTGCGTGAAATCCCGCAGTCGAAATACCGCTATGTGTACGTGAACGGACAGCCTGTTATCGTTCAGCAAGATACTCGCCAGATCGTGCGCGTCATTCGGTAGACTCGCGGTATCGAGATACATCGTAAAAGATGACCAAAAATGCCCGCCCCTTAGGGAGCGGGCATTTTAGTATGGACGTATCGCCTTCCTCGGCTGCCTAGCATTGGGTGTACTCTGTGATCAGGTATGCTTGGCGACCTTCGTCGTCGGCACCTTCGAGTCGGACGCCGGATCCTTCATCACCTCGATCCGCACCCGACCGACCCGGCATGTGACGCACTTCACGTCGAGCGTTTCGGGAACTCCGGTCTCGTCGGAGAAGGCGGTCATGCCTGTGGAGCAGCGGTCGCAGAGGCCGCGGGCGAGATGCATGCTGGATTCCTGGGTGTCGGGGAAAGGGGTGGACGACGGCGGAAGGTAGGAGCTCGCCGCCGTCGTCCGTCTGAGCTGCCGGGCAAGCCGCCTGGCGCTCAAGCTGCAATGGGAACGGTCTCGGCGCTTACGACCAGAGCCATATCGACAGCAGGATGCCGATATACGGCGCGACGGCGGCGATGATGAGAAATGGGATCTGAGCCCTCATCACGCCGTCCCCTTCTCTGTCGCCCGTTTCGCGAGAGCGACGATGTCTACCCCGACTTCGCGAGCGAGCGCCTGGATCGCCAAGACCGCGGCTTCCTCTTTCCGCCAGCCTGACCACCATGTGCCTCCGGTCTTCGCCTCGACGATCCCGCGATACGTTGGCGGCTCCGGCAGTCCGAGCCAATTCGCGAGCAGAAGGTGGACGAGCTCGTGATCAAGACTCATGCGGTCTGTATCGCCGTCGTAGCCGAGGCATTCCGCCCGTGCGACGTCGGTAGCCGAAGCACCGGCGACAGCCATCACTTCAGATCCATCGGCGAGTGTTGTCCGCATCGTTCCATCCGCGAAACGCTCGAAGCGCCCGGCTGGGAGAACGATGTCGAGTTCACCGGTAGGGCTGAGACCGCGGCTCATGACGAGGCCTCCAACTTCTTCACGTCGTCGATTACCGACTGGCGACCGCGGCGGTAGCCCTGCTGGTCGGCGACCGATCTTGCACCGGCGGTGGCATCCATGGCGGCGACGACCGCGCACGGCAGGCACTGAAGCGTCCGCTTGTCGCAGCCGATGTGCATCTCGCCGCAGGTACGGCAGCGGGCCTGATAGCCGCCAGGTGCCCAGCCTCCGATTGGGGTCTTCACGCCTCGGGAGACGAGGGCATCCGCGAACGAAGTGTGGTCTGGCTGGAAGTGCGGGACGTCCTCCGCCTTCGGTGGCTCGGATGCGGGCTCCGGGACAACGACCGTTCCCGAGAACCGGGTGCTGTCGACAGGGAGGATGGCGGGCTGACCTGGTACCCAGAACATCAGCGTGCCCCCAAGCCAGATCGGCGAGTGAACTGTCTTCCGGTCCAGCACGATTTAGCCGTCTCGAGACTCTTCAGGATTTCCCGCTTCGTCGAACTACGACCGCCGCCATGGTAGAACCGCACGTCGCCGTCGGGGAACTTGATGTCCCAGTAGTATTGGTGGCTCGAGACATTGCCGCTCACCGCTCGACTGACGGTTCCGCCTTCTTCGACGGCCAGGTCGGCGATGAACCGATCCATCTCGGCGAACATCAGGACGCGATCGAGGTCTTCTACTTCTGTAGGCGGCGCGGCGCACGCCTTCCCCTCGCCCTGGAAATAGATCTCGACCTGCCGGCGAAGGATCTCCTTCAGCTCCGACCGGGTCACGGTCTGCCTTTCGACCCAGCAGATCTCGATCGAGAGGTTGAATGGGAAGTCGACCCTCCAGTCCTCCTTGTCCTTCACCGCAGAGACCGTCGCTCCGGGCCCAGCGATCTGGGTCAGGTACGCGCCCATCTCCTCGAAGGTCGGGTACCAGTCGGCATCGTCGGCGATCACCGGATCCGCTAGCTCGGGCGTCATGTCCTCGAGGCGCGTCGGACCCTCGAATAGGACTTCGTCCAGGATATCGGTGACGCAAGCCAGCTGATTGTCGGCGCCGCCCTCATACCTCTCATCGCAGCCGACACCCTCAGCGAATGCCTGCTCCAAGAGCTTGGCCAGTTCGGATTTCGTGAGGGTCACCGTCGGCCTGATCGAGGAGCCTGGGATCATCGGCGCGGCTGTCGGGCCCTTCATGTCGAGCGTGACCCAGTCCTCGGTGTCGTTCGCGTCAGCAGGCGTCGTCACGATGGACAGGCTGCCGTCCGGCAAGAGCTGCGTGCGCGTCATATCGATGACCCGGAAGTTTTCGGGGTCGGATGTGTCGATCCTCATCTCAAGGCGAGGCGGCTTGTTCGCATCGTCGTGGTTGCCCTGCGCCTTGTCGGGCATGCTCACCAAGAACTCAGCCGCCGTCCCCTCTACGACCGCCATGGCCACGACGTCCTCGACCGGCGCCCTCTCCGGAACCCCGCACGCCCTCCTCGGCTGCGGCATCCGCGAATGCGCCCATGTCTTCCTGCCAGCAGCATCCGCGACATCGAGCTCGCGGATCCGGTCCACCTGCCCGTCAATGTATGCCTGCACCGCGTTTCGGTCGATCTCGCCGCCGAAATGGAAGCTGGTCATGCCGACAAGCCAGGTTCGGGCTTCCGTCCGGCCATCCAGAACCTCGGACCACTTGTCGAGGCGGTCGGCGGCGAGGGTGCAGACGACGCGCTCGACGAGGGGATCTAGGGCCGTCATCACCGACGCCGGGTCCATCGATTCCGAAATGATCGTCCCGCCGGCCGCACGCTCCCGATAATTGATGTCCTCGACCTTCAGCCCGGGTGCCAGGCGCTCGGCTTCCCGGTGCATCGCCAGCACATAGTCAAGGCGCGGGTTCTCGGCGTAGACGTGCGTCAGGCGGTCGGCGGCCCAATGGAGCAGCTCGGCTGCGCGTTCGTCGGTGTTCGGTATCGTCATGATGGTAGGGCCTCCTACGCCCAGGAATGGTGAGAACAGAATGCGTGCTAGACGCGGCGGCTACTTCAGGACTTCCTTGAGCCCGTAGGTCAGACGACAATATTCATCGCAACGGCTAGCGCAGCTTGAGAGGATCAGGATGCCGGCCAGCATCGCAACGATGGCTGTGGTCTTGGTCATGGCGCTCGGCCTCCATCGCCGAAAATTCCTCATTGCCTGTTATTCGCCATCGACTACTTCTTCTTCGCCTCGGCCTTCCGCATCTGAGCGATCACCTTGTCCAGCTTCTCTTCGGCGCCTTCCAGAAGGCTGACGCTTGACGGAGAAACTGCTCCGATGGCGTTCTGCAGTCGAGCAAGCTCCGTCTGGACGGCGTCAAGGCGCTTGTAGAGTGGGTAGAAGGCATCAGTCACCGGTGCGGCCGGCTTCGGCGTCGCGATGGGTGTGGACGATGGCAACGGCTCAGTCGGGTTCGTCACCAGCGTGAATGCCGCGTCTCCGACCGCACGCTTCACTGGACCGAAATACGCGGTCTGGTTTGGCGCAGGCTTCGGGCCCTTGTAAGCGTCCATCCCGGACCGATAGATCCCGTACTTGAAGTAAACGACCTTGGTCCCCGTCTCGACCAGCGAGTGATTCTGCAGCGTGCTGAACGCCTTTCCAGCAAGCGTCACCATGACCCGTCCGGCGTTCTCCCCAGGATTCCAGCGGAACAGGAAGCCGAACCACAGCAGCCTGCCCTTCACGAAGGGGACGACCTGCTTGTAGTTGAAGCCGCTCTTGTAGTTGGTGACGAAGGCAAGTTCGCCGTTCTCGTAGCGCAGGCTGGCAACCGGATAGCCGCCCTCGTGCCACTGGCAAAGCGTCTGCTTGGGCGAAAATTCGGCGTAGCCCTCCGGGATGAGGACAGGGACGACGTAGCCATAATCCTTGCCATCGCTGACCGTGTCCTCGGTCTTGCTGCGGAATTCCGTGCGCTCGGAGAACTTCGACTTGTCGCCACCGGCAACGCCAGGATTCCACTCGTCGCCGGCGCAGACCGTGAAAGCCTCGAGCTCCAGCCCATATTTCTGGACGCGAGCATAACGATCGGGCGCCGCGGCTTGTAGATAGCCGGTCATGCCTCCCGTGGTGTAATCCTTTGATTTCATTGGACACGGCCTCCTACGCCGAGCTGATCTTGATGCTATCATTGCCGCGTGAACTGCAAAAATCTACGGCGACCGACGTTTTAGCTGAAATCGGTCAGGGCGGAGCCAAGCGAGAGTGTGCTCAGATATTCACACCCGGGCGAAAACGCCTGTGTCCGACCTGAGGATACGTACGTCTCCGGCCTATCGCCTTGCTTTGCTTCGCGCTTCCGGTTTGTTGGACAGAATGGATTCGTCAAGGGTTTCATCGATGTCAGCTGCACAAACCTTCATCCCTTCGGTTCCGGACACCGACGAAGCCGTGCTCGTTGACCTTCCGGTTTTCGGTTCAGAACCTTCCACAGAGCATCCGATCCCCGACAGCCAAGCCGACGTGGGAGCGGAGGACTGGCAAGGCACGCTTGGTCTCGTCGAGCGGGCAGCGGCTTTGATCAAGAGCTACGAGCAGAGACTTCGCGAGCTCGAAGAGGAAACGCGCCAGTACATGCTTCGAACCGAAGGTGAGAAAGAGCGCCTGAACGAACGGAGCCAGGACCTTGAGAACCAGGTCGAGCATCTTGAATCCGTTTTGTCACACACCTCGGACGAATTACACGAGACAAAAACCATCGCTTCGGAGACGAGCAAGAAGCTCCGCGACACGGAGACGCGGCTAGCTGAGGCGAACGCGCAGATCAAGCTCTGCGGATCGTATCGGCGGCAGGTCGAGGAAATGCTGGGGGCTATATAGTGACGAAGTCAGCCGGCGGCTCATACCCAGTCTGGAGACAAGCGGCATGGAAGCGATGACGACAGGGCCGATCGATCAGTGCGAGATCAAGGCGGACGGCACGTGGGTCACGATCGGCATCCGCGATGCCCAGCTTCTTCGGAAGACCCAGATAAGATGCAAGGCATGCGCCGGACGCATCAGGGTGCAAATGAAATTTACGGCCCATCCGTCTCCGTACTTCATGCACTTCGCAAAGCATGACGGCTGCCGGAACACTCCTCACCTCTTTTCCGGCGTCTCATCGAGACATCCTGAAGCGTTGGAGTGACAGGTTGAGCTGACCGGCGAAGCCGCAGACTAGGCCTTTTCGTCTCCATCGCCCCTGGTTCCGATCTGGCTCAAGGAATTTTCGGAACCGCTGCCTCTCAATTGCCTTTCCCAACCATGCAATTCGACGCCCTCACTCGAAGCGGCGTCGGCAACAGAAAGGCATCTCACCATGAAATCCTTCATCCTCGCAGCTGGTATCGCCACCCTCATCGGCGGCAGCGCCCTCGCACAAACGGCAACGCCGGCTGCACCCGATGCGACCACCACGACTCCGACCACCGGCGCGACGACTGCTCCGACGACTGGCGCAGCAACGACCGCTCCGGCTACGGATGCCACCACGATGGCGACGCCTTCGACCGCTGCTACCAGCGGCGCTTTCTACACCCTGCCCGCAGCGCCGGCCGCTGGATCGATGCCCATGAACCACCTCGCGTCGGACCTCGCGGACATGGATGTATACGGCGCGAATAACGAAAAGATCGGCGAGATCGACGATCTGATCGTCAACTCCGACGGCACCGTTGCCGCCGCGGTCGTCGAAGTCGGTGGGTTCCTCGGCATGGGCGAGCGTGATGTCCTTGTGAATTTCTCGTCGCTGCAGATGACCATGGAAGGCGACGAGAAGCGGATTAGCGTGCCTGAGCTAACGAAGGAGACACTGACTGCTGCGCCGGAAATCGATCTCGACGCGACTTTCCCTGATCGCGACTGATCATCGACATCGGTTGATTAAAGACGGCGCTGCCAGTGAAGGCAGCGCCGTCTTCTTGTCGGGCAGTGGCATCTCATGCCACCACAGGCACTGGTCCCACGCCCGAAGGTCCGTGTACCAAGTGCCCTCCGCGCCATCGTCGACCACTCGGCATCCTGCACGAACGCAAGTTCGTCGATGACGCCATCCTCGTTGACGCTCATGTGAAACATCTCGGCGCGGTGGCCGCTGATATCGACCGCGTACGGGTATTCGCAGCTGCTACTCTCGATATCGTGTCCGGCAGCTAGGTTCTCTGCGACCTCGGCCTTGAGCATGGTCAGGAGCGCCTCGTCCCGATCGGCAGGGTCGTCGAAGGAGCGGATAGAGAAGCAGCCACGGGCGAGGTGGAAGACTTCCTTTGCCATGGTCAGCCCGCCTTCATCGTCTCGGGATACGTCCCGGATTTCACGTCGAAGTCGGGTCGGAACCAGCGAATGCCGTATGCGTCGATCCAGTCCGCCTGGTTCATGAAGGTCAGGCAGGCAGCCTCCGCCGCGGCGAGCGTGTCGAGGTGGCCCAGTCGATAGAGCGGCTCCTCGAAGCTAGCGACGCAACGCTGGTACTTCTCCACCTGACGCCGTAGATCGTCATGCTCCTCGACCTCGTCGCCGTGGATGTGCCCGGACCGGATGCGAGCGCCGCGGCTGCCTTTCGGCCAGGTCAGCATGGCGCCCAGAACGGCCTCGGGCCCGTCGTCGTCTTCATCCTCGCCGTCGATGATGTCGTCGCACTCTTGGCGAAACGCCAGAAGCCCAGCGTGGCGCTCGGCTTCTTCCTCGGCAGCTGTCAGTATCGGCTGATTGGTCTCGGTCATCTTGCTGTCCTCCACGACGGCGATGGATAAGGCGTATCAGGCGGCCTTCTTACCGTCCGCTTCGGCGCAGGTCTCGTCGACGAACGCTGTCAGCAGCGCGGCGGTGGACTCGTCGGAGTAGAGGTCGTCGCGGATCGGCACGACGTTCGAGACCGCAGCCGCCGCGATCATCACGGGCGCCTCGGTCTCTTCGTTGAGGTGGTCGCAGCCGAGGCTCGCGACGAAGGTCTGCAGGGGCGACAGTCCGGTGGCCTCGTCGATCAGGATCATACGTCCAACTATGCTCTTCGCGAGGGGCACGGCTTCGAGGTCGTCGAACGTGTGGCCGGTGCGGTCGGCCATCATGAGGATCGTGAGCCCGACCAGATCTGCATGCGGAATCCGGATGACGATGTCGGCGAGGGTCTCGGAGTGGTCAATGGTGATGGTCATGGCGCGCATGCTCCTACAGAGTGCGATTACCAGGATCGTCGGGGATCGGTGTGAAAGAGACCAGCGTTATCTCGCCACCCTAAAGCTCCCGATCCATAGCTTGTAGTAGCCCACCATGGGCAATCGACATTACAACATCCCGTTCGAATTTTCTGTGCCAATCGGAATGACTTGCAACACGTCCCAGTGCTCGACGATCTTTCCCATGTCATCGACGCGGAAGATATCGATGCCGGCATAGTCCTCATCGCCGGGCCAGTGCTGGAAGCAGTGAAGGACGACATAGTCATCCTCCGCAATGACCCGTTTGATTTCGACGCGTTTACCAGGCCACTCACGTGCCATACACTCGAAGTAGCTGATGAAAGCATCCTTGCCCGTCGCGACGAAGGGATTATGCTGGATATAATCCGCACCGACATAGCGATCGACCGCCTCCGCTGGCCGGCCTTCGTTGAACATCATGTGATAGAAGGCGACGACGGCCGCCTTGTTACGTTCAAGATCCTGCATCAGTTTACCCTTTGAACGGCGAGATGAGGGGATCTCGCATGGCAACCCCATGCCGTGCTCCTCATCCCGCATCACGGTCTGGATCAAGCCATTGGCGGAATACGCGCAATCACCTTGATCTCGAAATCGAATCCCGCGAGCCAGTTGACCCCGATACAGGTGATATTTGGGTACGGCGGCTCGCCAAGATACCTGTCGCGAACAGCCAGGAACGTGTCGAACTGCGTTTCCGGATCAGTGTGGAAAGTCGTGATGTCCACTACGTCGTCGAGCTTACAGCCGCCTGCCTCCAGAACGGAAATAAGATTATCGAACGCCAACGTTACCTGTTTTTCGAAGTCCGGTTCGGGTGATGCGTCTTCACGGGAGCCCACTTGGCCCGACACGAACAGTAGATCTCCCGATTGGATAGCCGCAGAGTATTTGTACTTCGTGTAGAGGTCCTGTCTCCTAGCTGGACCGATCGTCTGTCTGGTGGTCATGTGAAGACTCCTTCCGGATTTCGCATTTGACGCCGAGTATGAGCGTCGCAGCAGATGAAGCTAATGCTTCGGCTGCATCTTAGGCGATCCGAAATTGCGCGGGCTAGTGCCTATTGGGGAAGATTAGGATACACAGAAGGGCGGAATCCGGGTGGTGATTGAGGTGTGGCATGGGGGGTGTAAGCCTAAGTGATATCGCGGTGTTCATGGCGGTCGTAGATGCGGAAAGCTTTTCTGCCGGTGCGAGCGCTTGCAGCGTGACACGCTCCGCAGCCGGTAAGGCAGTGGCTCGCTTAGAGGACAGACTGGGAATCCGCTTGCTCAACCGGACGACCGGAAGCTGAGCCTGACCGATGAAGGCCGTTCTTTCTACGTACATGGCCAGCACATCATCGATGCGGTCGATCAGGCAGAGGCAAGTATCGGCGGCAGTGCGGGGGCACCACGCGGTGTCCTCCGATTGACCGCTCCGCATGCCCTTGGTCAAAGAGTCATTATGCCTTTCATCGAAGAGTTTCTTGTCCGGTGGCCGGAAACCCAGGTCGAAGCGAGCTTCACCGACCGGATGGTCGATCTCCTGGACGAAGGTTTTGATCTCGCGATCCGATTCAGCGGCATCCCGCCCGACAGTAGGCTCGTGTCTCGCGTCCTGGCACGCGACCGCTACCTGCTTGTCGCGTCGTCTGATTACGTCTTGCGGAACGGCCAGCCAAATGACCTGAGCGAGTTGGCAAAACATACATGTCTAGCGTTCAGCAGCAGAGGATACCGTCAGCGCTGGCGCTTTTCGGACCCGACGGGGAATTGGAACACGGTGCCCATCCAGTGTCGCCTGCGTATCGATAGTGGCGAGGCGTTGCATAACGGCATAATGCGCGGCCTTGGCATCGCGCTGATGCCATATTTTTTGGTCTCAGAAGAGGTTCAGTCAGGCAGCTTCGTACATATCTTGCCGAGCGTGATGACCGAGGAGATCGAAATCCGGTGCATCTATCCCAGCAAGCGGTTGCTGGAACCACGCGTGCGGAGGTTCATCGACCTTCTTGCGACCGGCCTCAAACTTTGAGGCCATGGTTTTTCAGTCAGTCAGTCCTCGCCGCGGCCCCGCCTCAAATCCGCCAGCCTTGACCTCGTCGCCCCGTCCATCCAGCCCGCCCCGCCTGCCAAAGCCGTGCGCATGGCCCGGAGCTGAGCCAGCCGTACGCGGGAGATGGCGAGGGCGGATTCGTGCAGAGCTATGGACGCCTCCTCGAGAAGGATGGCGTCCACAAGCTGGGCGAGGTCGGGGCGGTCTGTCATCGTGCGGCGAGGATGCCGTAGACCCGCGTGTCGAGGCCATGCTCCGAAGCATGGAGCGCGGTCTCGAGTGCAAGGAACTGGCCCCGGATCTTCCAGCCAGGCTCGCCCTTCAGCTGGCGCTCCAAAGAAGCTCGGCCATCTACCAGCTTGCAAAGGCGGGTCTCGATGGCTTCGATCCGCAGGTGCTCGGGGATCGAGACGTGCATCTCGCCAAAGAGCCGCTGGTAGGTGGAATGGATGCGGCTGTCCCATAGCTGGCTGGGATTGCCGTCCGTAGTTTCGCAAGCAGCCAGTGGACGGGCGGCAGCCTTTTCGCCAATGGCTGCGCTCCTGGCCTTGCCGGACGCCGTCTCCTCGAACTTGATTGCTACCTTGGCAAAGCGCCCATTCACGACCGCCTGCAGCTTCCCGATGACGCCCACGATGGCCTCCCTCGTCGCTGCGGTGATCTCGGCATCGGTGATGTCCGGCGTGCCCTCGTCCGCACCATCCGGGCGCATGTCGATGGAGCACTCGGCGTCCAGCTCGAGGTGGTCGACGGTGCAGCGGGCATTCGCGGTGACGAAGCTGTCCATGACGCTGACGCTGCGGATGTGCTGTTCGGTGATCCTGGTGTGCATGATGCTCGGCCTCCTATGCCGATGACTCTTGAGTGTCTGGTTGGTGGTGTGGTGACGCCTACCTCGCACGGTAGGCGTCACGTTCGGCGTCCTCGACTGCCTTGACCGACTCGAGCATGTGCTCGTAGCTCGCCTTGCGCTGGCCGGCTTCGATCTCCTCGAGGCAGTCCCTGATCGACTCGCGTTCGATCTGGAATCCCTTCTCCGGCAAGGCGAACCTCTCCCGGAGCTGCTGGACCGTTGTCTTCACGGGAATCCACTTGCCGTCGAAGTCGTCGCGATCGGCGCCATGGCACGCGCTAACTTCATACAGCTCGCCGCCGCGGCGGAAGATGACGTAGGCGATGCGACCCTCGTCCTGAGCTGCCGAGCAGTCCGCGAACAGGAACTCCACGCCGATCAGTTCGGACCTGTGGATGTTGAAGTCGTCGACCAGGTCGAACCGCTTCTGTCCGCGCCAGTCGCCGAAGAACACCTGCCTCGGGAAGTCGACCAGGGCCGACGGCACGACGTCGAACAAGGCATCGTCTTCGAGGACGGCCTGGCAGCCGGATCCATCGATCCAGGATTCCACGGCGCTCATGTCGCCTGGGAAAAAATCCTCATCATATCCATGGACGTTCTTGCAGACCGCCTCGGCCAGGCCAGCCAGATCGATGATCCGGATGTGGTCGTGCTCGCCGGAGTTCTCGACGTACCAGCGCTCAGTGAGCACCGCGATCGTGGCGGCGGGGACGCGGATGACAAGATCACCGGTAGCGGCGTCGATGGCGGATGTGGGCTTGCTGTATTTCATGTGTTCGGCCTCCTACGCCGTTCAGTCTTCGCTATCAGGCAGTCAGCAGCCGCAGCCTCGCGTACACGGTCCGCGGCTTCAGTCCGAGATCCGCCGCCACGGAATTCACATGCTCGCCTGCCACTATCCGAGCCCTGATGGCCTCGATGGCAGCGAGGTCATACGTCCTCGGCCTTCCGGGCGGTCGTGTCGTCGGGAGGCCGAGTGCGCAACGCTTTGTCGAGACCTGCGCCTGCGTGCGAGTACCCAGCGCATCCGAGATCTCCGCGTCGTTCTTGCCGAGATCGACGAGCGAGCGGAGAACCGTGACTTCGTCTTCTGTCCAGATGGGGCGGGGCGTCGTCATGGGGTTGCTCAATCATCCTTGGTGCGATGGCGAGATCATCTGACGCGGATTGGCAAGCATCAACCACCTCATCGAGCGATTTGCCTCAAATCAGCGCATGCGACGGTGTCGCCTAAGCTTGCGGTTGAGTCGATGTGTTCGAAAGCATGTGCGGGACGCGTGGGAAACCAGCTGGCCGAGACCAGGATTTATTTATGCAACTTCCAGGATCATCAGGAACGATGACGGCCAGCGCCCCCTTCTTGGTGAGAAACCCAAGGAGGCACGATACAGAGCCGGTGGCATATGAGCGGACAGCGTGGTGGTGTCCGGGTTGCTTTAGCTATGTCCAGGATTCCAGGCGCAAGCCCGATCTCGAACGACCTCGAAGATCTGAAACACGCAGCCGACCCAGCCTACGACGAGATGACGACGCCCGACGATCCCGCTGCCGATGATATCGAAGGTGAGGATGTTCCGGACCACGGTGACGACGTCGAAGAGAAGGCCGCCGACCTGGAGTGAAATGGAAAACCCGCCGGCTGATGGCCGACGGGCTGTAGGTCTGCGCCAGGCTGGGGGATCCTGACACGGTGGTATCTAATGCACGGGTTCGCTCTATATGTCACCCATGGATCGCCGGGGTCACGATGTGATCCGCAGCTTCAGAATGCGCTGGGTGATGGCGTCGAAGATGGCCGGCAGGTCGGCGGCGCTCTTTGCGTCGTAGTAGTGCGCTTTGTCCGTCGCGCAGCTCGACAGGAGCTTGGAGCTCGTCGTCGTGTCGACCTCGAGGCGGATCGTGTAGACCTCCTGGCCGGAATCCTTAGCCGATCCGCAAGCGGCCAGCGTGTCAGCATTCATCACCGTCAGGATTTGCGCCTGCGTCACCGATGAAACGTCGGCGCCCTTCTTCTTCGAGCAGTTGTTGTCGCCATCCGGAACGTCCCCGTTCTTGCAGATCTTCCCATAGCCGCCGTTCTTGTAGGACTTGTCCCAGCGCCAGTCCGAGAGGTAGCCATATGCCGAGTAGGCCGATCCCTTGGCATTCGACAGCTGTGTAATCGTATTGTCGCCGTCGGTCAGAAGCACGATGATCTTCTCTACACCTTCGTCAGGGCTGAGGCCTTCGGTGAACGGTTCCCCCGGCGACAGCACGCGTGAGCCCCATGCCATGCCTTCCGTAATGTTGGTCGAACCCTCGGCTTGCAGCTTGCTGATCTGCGACTTGATCTTCTCGAAATCTGTTGTCAGAGGGGTCAACGCTTGCGAGCTGCATCCGTTATTCGGACCCTGCTTATCGTCGCTGTTGCTGTAGAAGGAGTACGATGAGTTTATGGCGGATCGTTTGTAAGTTACGACGCCCTTGTTCGATATCGTAACGCCCAGCCCCTTCAGCGTGTCGTCATTGTTGAAATTGTTGGGGTACGCCGGTCGGCGCCAGTAGTCCTTGTCAGCGGGCTCGTCGGGAGAAAGCATCGGAACGTACAGGGTGCGCGGGTTGCCCTTCGTCGGCGTCGTGTCGTCCACCGAGAAGTTTTCGCTTCCTTCCTCAATGCGGGCTTCGACGCAGCCATCCCAGCTTTGGCCGAGGTACCCAAAACCGCTCTCGAAGATACTCGTCCGGCTGACACCGGTGGGAATGATGCTGCCCGGCAGATGCACCAGTCCGCCCGTGTCGACCCAGGACGCGTTCTTCTTGTCCCCGCCGACGTTCACGTACGTCGAAAACGGTATCAAGGCGAAGCGCACCCGCTCGCGAAGGAGCGGCGTTGCGCTCAGCTCGTCAACCATAGCAGCAGCCGCTTTCCGCAACTCTGCGATCTTGGTTCCGGCCATTGAGCCAGTCGTGTCGAGGACAAGTCCGATCTCGTAGCGTGTCTGCGGATACTCGACAGTTCCCGACACCGACGCGGTTAGCTCTTTATAGCCCAGCACCGCTGTGAGGGTCGTCGGTACAACTAGCTCGGCGCTGATCGTCGCGCCGACATCCGACAGCTGGACTTCAAGGCCGCGGTACTCGGGGCCGAAATTCGCTAGGATCATTCGCTTTGCGATGTTGTCAGCGGCGGCTCTATCGAAACCGGATTCCTTGACTACCGAGAGCGCAGCAGAGTCTACCGCCTCTTGGAGCCGAACTTTCGCTGAGTAGAGACGCGAGCCGTCGAGGGCGGCACCGGTCGCGAAAACCAGCGGTACGCCAGCCAGCGCCGCGATTATTGCAAAATTCCCGCCCCGGTGATCGATGAACCGCTTAATGGTCGATTGCATCACTGCCTCCCATAACATTTCGCTCACAGAGCTAGAGCAGAAGGCTTGTGGAATTGGTGTCAGCGAGCGTGTGCATTTGAATGAGTTCTGCTGCTCGTAAGGCGGCGGTTTTCGTACCTCGCTGTGTCACACGTTGGTTATCGAAGCCCCTTAGGGGACACGTGATCACGACACACGGACAACCCCATGACCACTCCCCAGCTTCCAGAAGCCGTCGTTGCGATGATCGCCGAAGGCTTCACGACCGCGAAGGCTTACCGCCAATTCGCCGGCCTTCCGATCCAGTATGTATCAGCCCGAAGCGGCATTCCCGTCAGCCGCCTGGTCGGCATCGAGAGCGGCGTCTCGGCATCGGACGAGGAAATTCAGGCGATCGGCAAAGCCCTCCGTCTTCCCCATGGCATCCTGAGCTGATGCCTCGGCGACTGCTCCTGCGCATCCGCCGTCTCCTCCGGCTAGAACCGAGACGCATAATCTGCGGCTTTGAGCGTCGGCGCATCATCACGATGATCGACGCCGGCGTGTCGCATCGCACGCTGGTTCGGCAGCATGGCTACACGAAACGGGAAGTTGATCGTGCGATCCTCGCCCATGTAGGACGCGAGCCCGAAGACGACGCTTGACTGTGACAGTGCACGCTGTGCGTTTGCGAAATTCCTGTCAACGTTTGGACCTGTGCCAATGCCCTCATCGATCGAGACAATTTCGAAAACCGTGTCAGAACTCGCGACACCGGACATGAGGCCGAAGAAGCTATTTAACGCTGTCCGGAAAAGACACCCGGAAGCATCCAAGTCGGAGATCGTGCGCGCCGCGTTCCTTGCCGTAATCTCGACTGCCGATGCGGATCCTGCGAAGGCCGACCGGTTGCAGGAGGCAGCGATCTCCGGGCGTGTCGGTGACGCCGATGCGGAGACGAAGCCGAAGGCCAAGAAGGCTCGAAAGCCGAAGACAAAGGCCGACGACGGCAAGGCCAGCTAGCAGATGACGCCCAGCAAGTCGAGTTGACTTGCCGACTTGGCCTCCTGAGTCATCCGTATGACCAGCGCTTCATTGGCGGAGGACCTTGGGAGCCCAGTTAAGCTGGATCTCCCGTCACGATACTGACGAATTCGAATTTTTCGATCTTTCACAAAGCAGTGTATCGCAGCCGGGCAACGACGTATGTGCGGAGGTCCTCCTTCAGGATGCTGTAGGCCGCCCCGACTTGCCGTGCCTCTCGTTCGCACCCCACCCCATCCAAGTGGCGCAACGAGCGTCGCATTTTTCGCAGAGTGTAGACAACCACCGATAGGGGCGCCATCATGCCAGAGCGTCGGACGAGAGGTTGTGGAATGGCTCAATCGACGGAAAGTACGCGCCTTGACGCGCTGCGGCAGCTCGATCTGCTCGACACCACGCCTCACCGCGGGTTTGACCGCATTACTCGCCTAGCCGCGCAGATTTTTGGTCTGCCCATGGCGCTCATCTCGCTGACCGACGCCGACCGCCAGTGGTTCAAGTCCCGGATCGAAGTAATTGCGGAATCCGTCCCTCGACAGGGGGCACCGTGCGCCGACGTCGTTGAGACCAGCAGCATTATCGTCGTCGAGGATCTACTGGAAAGCAACGCATACAGGAGAGGCGCCTACGCGAGGACCGGCATCCGGTTCTATGCCGGCGCGCCACTGGTGACGCCGCAGGGACACTGCCTCGGCTCGCTTTGCGTTCTCGGTAATGAACCTCGAACGGCATCAGACGACGAACTACAGGCGCTAACTGATCTGGCGGAGATCGTGATGGCGCAGGTCGAGATGCTGCATGCGGTCGGACGTGTCGACGCAATCAGTGGCATGCCGAACCGCAACCAGTTCCTCGACGACCTGACAGACATGGCGCTCGATGAACCGGGCGGGACCAGGATGGCGGTGCTCGTCGAAATCGCGAGCAGTTTAGAAATGGACCAGGCCGCACGGGTCATGGGAACACGCTACTTCGACGAAGTCGTCCAGGCTGCCGCGGCGACAATTCAGGCGATCATCGGTCCGCACCGTCCCCTTTATCATGTCGGCTCGACCCACTTTGCGTTCATGGCGCCGTCCGGCGTCGAGAAGACCAGCTATGCGGCGTTGCTCCGGAGCAGGACTCAGAATCAGCATCGGACACTTCGATCGGGTTTCCTGCTGAGCCCGAGGATAGGTGTATCGGAATTTCAGTTAGGCGACATCGAGCCGCGGGAGGTCCTCCGGACAGCGCACGCCGCAGCCCAAGGCGCCCGCCTCGCCGGCGACACGGTCAGCTTCTACTCACGGAAAGAGGATCAGTCGGACGCCCGCAGGTACTGGATCCTGAACGCGTTCAAGAGCGCCATCGCAGAAGACCAACTGCATCTCGTCTACCAGCCGCGAGTGGATCTCTGGAGCGGCGAGTGTAAGGGCACTGAGGCGTTGGTGCGATGGACACATCCGGAATCCGGAGCAATCTCGCCAGCCGAATTCGTGCCCATCATCGAGTCCACAGGCGACATCCGCTCGCTGACAGAATGGGTCGTCGACGCTAGCCTCGCGCAGATGGCGGCATGGCAACGTCAGGAAGTTTTCGTCCGATTGTCGATCAACATCTCCCCCAGCAATTTGGAGGACACCGAATTCCTACCGATGCTGGAACAGAGACTGCGCGAGCATAGAATCTCGTCAGATCAGATTGAACTTGAGATTACCGAAGGCGCGGTGATGCGCGAGGGAGGCAATGGGCTCGACAAACTCGGCGCCATTTCGTCGATGGGCCTGACGCTGGCAATCGACGATTTCGGTACTGGCTACAGCAGTCTTTCGTATCTGCAGAAGCTGCCGGTCGATGTCGTGAAAATTGATCGGTCATTCCTCCTGAACCTGACGACGGACGAGAAGGCGCTGACCCTCGTGCGGGCGATGATCACGTTGTGTCACGACCTCGGTTATCGGGTGGTCGCCGAGGGGATCGAGGACAAGGCGACAACTGACCTGCTTGTCCGGGCCGGATGCGACGAGGGACAGGGCTACTATTTCGGTAGGCCTATGCTACCCGATGCGTTCCGGGCCTGGCTCCAAGATCGCGAGAAAGCGTTGCTTTGACGGAGGATCAGAAGCGCCGGAGCTTCAGGTGGCTTGGGCTATCCGCTACCGGCTGGCCCCGGGTCATCGTATTCACGATCCTCGGAACAATCTTATGCGTCGGCGTCACCCTTCTGGTCGGGTCGGTGAATATTCCCGACCTCACCCCGCAGCAGCACCGTCACGCCTTAATCGTCGACCTCATGTTACCGGTGGTTTTGGCAGCTCCGTTACTGTTTCTGGCGATGTTCCTGATGCGGGAACTCGCCGTTGCATACGGGAGGCTTATGGTCGTCGCGACGACCGACGTCCTCACCGACGTTCTCAATCGGAGGGCCTTCACCGCCCTCGTCGAGACATCCCTAAAACAAACGTCCGAAGGCTGGCCGAGCGGGGCTCTCCTCGTCATCGATGCCGACAACTTCAAAATGATTAACGATCGACTCGGCCACGAACGCGGCGACGTTGCGCTGAAGATCATTGCGGCCGCCATCAAAACGAATGTACGGGAGCGAGACCTGGTGGGACGCATCGGCGGTGAAGAGTTCGCAGTCCTCCTGCGAGATGTCGGAACAGCTGACGCGAGCGACGCCGCAGAGCGTATCCGGAAAGGGGTCTGCGACGCGATCTTCAAAGCTGACGGGATCTCATGGCCGCTGACGATCAGCGTCGGCGGCGTCATATTCCGGAGCGCCGCGAGTTATGACGTGCTTTTCGTCCGAGCCGACCGCCAGCTGTACATAGCGAAAGCCGAAGGACGAAACAGAGTTTCTCTGGAACGTCTAGATGCTGGACCTTCCGGTGTTTAAGTGCCGTCTTCTGAGTTATGCGGACGCGAACAGGTCCTCCTGCCGGATCCCTAGCCTGCCTTGCTCGCGCAGAGCGGCCTCGGCGTGCGGGTTGATCCACAAGACCTCGGTCCTCGGCTTGGCTTCATGAGTGTATGCCTTCATCTCGACCTGCATCCAGGCGCCGAGGTGCTTAGCGTAGAGTTCGGAGTGATAGCCGGAGACGACGACGTAGCCGTTTACCGTCTTCAGGAATTCGAGCAGCTCGACATGGTCCGGATCGTCCATCTCGTGGCGATAGTCCGACCGGCTGCCGCGCCCGGCATGGACATAGGGCGGGTCGACGTAGTGTAGCGTGTCGGCGCTGTCGTGGTCCGCGATGACCTGCATCGCGGGTCGGTTCTCGACGATCAATCCCCGCATGCGCTCGGACAGCCGGCGCACGGTCTCGGGAACGGAATTCCATCGGGATGGCTCGAACTTGCCGGGGTCGGTGTTGATGCCGAGCCCGCAGAGGCGCGTCCTCGTCGCCGCCGTCGGTGAGTACCCCAGGAACGATCTCGTCAGTATGTGGAGGGCACGCTCCATGTCGTCGGCGCCAGGCTGATATGCGGCGAGAAAATCCACCCGCGAGAACGGGGTCAGCCAGACCAGCTCGGCCAGGCGGTCAGCCGCCGCGGCGTTGCGGAGGATCCGGAACAGCGAGACGATCTCGAGGTCCAGATCGTTGTAGATTTCTGCCCTCGCCCGTGGCTTCCGCAGCAGGACGGATCCGCCACCGCCGAAGCTCTCGGTATACCGGTCGTGTTTCGGGAAGTGCCCAATGATCCAGTCCGCCAGCTTGTACTTACCGCCATGGTACCGAAGCAGGACCGGCGGCTTGGTGTGCACCGCTGGCATGGCGGGTGCAGGCCGCCGGACGATGGTGGTCATGGCTCGCGTCATCGATCGGCTAATAAAGCCGGGGCCAAATCCGCTGCGACCCATGCGGAGGATCATGGACACGTCAGGGGGGGTCGGTGCGAAGAGATTCATCCGGCGGTTCCTTGGCGCCGCTGAGCACGGCCCGATGTCTCGAACATGGGAGACGTAATATCGGACTGCACTCAGCAATCGGAGCTGATGGTTAACGAAATCCGGCGGTCATGCTGCGCCTGTTCACGTAGCGGACCGCGGCCATGCCGTTGAGCTCGATCACCTCGTCCCGGTGGGCAAGCGTCATGAGCTTGCTCCTGACGTTCGTTGCCGAGGTACCCATCCGCCGTGCGATCGTGGTGTGGGACATCCCCTCGCCCGCCAAGCGGAGCAAGAGCGCATCCCTCTCCGCCTGCTCAACATCGATGTTTACAACGGTTCTCGGGCCGACCAGTCCATGTTTTCTGACGTGGTAGTAGATATACGATGTCTGGACGCCGAGCAGCCTGGCGATCGTCGAGCGGCTGCGGCCCCGGGCAAGCATGTCGGCGATCAGCTGGATCCGCTCCTCCGAAATCCTCGGAACACGCTGCATCCCGAGGCGCTTCAGGTGGACGGAAACGGTGTTTGCCACTACGCCCATCTCTGCAGCGATCTTGTCCCGCGTCATGCCGGAGGCCGCCAGTTGCCGCATTCGCTCGGTCTTTTCCGGCGACCAGCGACCATGCGGCGCAGCTCCCATTTTCGAGCGATGCACGAGCGTCGCATGCGGCGTGCGGTCGAGATTTTGGCGATGTCGCCGATGAGCAAGCCGTCGCCGGTCAAGCTGATGAGGCGAGCTTCCTCGTCGGAGATCCAGGGGCGCCCGCTCATGCCGCATACTCCCGTCGACCGCCAAGCCCCATTCTCTCGATCGCTCGGCGGAGCGTGACAAGATCGCTCCCTAGCTTCTTCGAGATCGCATAGTCCGACAGGCCCTCAGCGATTAGGGACTCGATCTCGGGGCAACGCTTCTCCAAGCAGCCCTTCTTGCTGACCTTTTTCTCGACGAGCCCGTGCTGATGGACGGTCCGGTGAACGACGCTGTGATCGACGCCGAGGCGGCTGGCGATCGCGGTCTGCGTCTCGCCTGCTGCGATGCCCTTGGCGAGTTCTTCCAGGAATTCCTTGGAACGCTCGGTGATCTTGACCGGCGCCGCAATGCCTACGCCCACCGCTGCACGGATGGCCTCGGCCTCGGGATCGACTGGCAGCGGAGGGATGCGTTGCGCGTCGACGAGGACCCTGTTGATGGAGATCGGTTTCAGCCTGGTCCTCATGACGATCCTGCTGATCGAGGTGCCTTCGCCGTGGAGCCGGAGGACGGCTTCGCGCTGGGAGCTGCTGATTTTCTCCCGCAAGCACAGGCGGTAGGCCCTGTTCATGACCGATGCGGCCGGCATCTGGAGATGAGCGCCGATCTGTTCGGGTGTCAGGTCAGCGGCGAGGAGCTTGGTGATCAGGGCGTCGATGGCAGGAGTAAAAGCGCTCATGCTGCCTTCCTTCCATAGGCCAGCTGCATGTGATGGCTGCAGTAGCAGTCGCTGCGACGGGCTTTCTCTGCACCGCACGACATCCAGCCCGAGGAATCCATGTCGTCATCCGACCAGGTGGGGAATGCGCACTGCCGGTCGGCGCGCTCGAGATAATGCACCAGGGTCGATGAGGTGGGTGCGACAGAGTCATTATATATAGCGGCGGGACGGAAGGTCGGCGTCGAGTAGACCTTCTCCGCGTCCACCTTGCCGGCCGGCGGCTTCAGCGTGCAGATCGTCTCGAGCACTTCAAGATCGAAGAAGACCAGGCTGAGCTGGCGGTCGGCCAAGTCTCGCGCTCTCTGACGACGGGTCCGGGCATTCGTGAACGAACGCCGCTCCGATCCGGGATTGTTGCTGACGGTCTGGATCACCGGCAAGATCTGCGTATTCATCCCCATAACAAAGGACTCCTTCATGCTCGTCCTGACCCTCCGGTCAAGCGAATAGGACATTCGATCTAAGATAAATGACGCCTAAAAGGGTTTCGGTCAATCCTTTCCGCATAATAAACCAGCGTTCGTTGCGCCTTTCATCGAAATTTCGGACAATTATTGCACAGAAGACAAGAGATGTTCGGAAATTATCCTTGTCTTCATTTACAGTTTACTTGAGGAGATACGACGTGCGCAAGCTACTGAGCAGGGTCATCAAAGCCCTACGATCAATTCTGAGGGCTTTAAGGAGGGGGGCTGTATACGGAGCTAACTGGCTCGACGGCTTTGCCCAGGGGCTATTTAGCGGCGCGGAGGATGTGGAGGAATTCGAGGACAATTTCGTTGAGGAGCGTGTCGTCGATGAGGTCCAGGAGAAGCCTCGGATAGCTGCGCGTGACCTAGGTGTCGCTCAGCGAGTCAAAAACTGCGTCCTGGCCATCGACGCCGGCCGCCCGACGGACCAGGAGTTTGATCTATCGCGCTCGGATCATCGCCTGGCGAATGAATGGGTCATGTCACTCAATGATTCCGGCGTTCGCGCGTTGAGACACATGCCGATGCCGGCCCTCTCCCGGCACCTCGACATCAGCGATTCATTCCGAGGCTCCGGGCTACCGCGGTTTCCGGTGACCGCAAACGAAAAGGCCCCGGTCGCAGTGACCGAGGCGCCTGTCGATTTCAAATGCGCCGAGCGTCACGCCAGTCCGTGAGCCCGGAAGAGACGGGATGCAGCGGCGATCTGGCTGCGGAGTTCGATGAGCTCGTGCTGATCGGCTGCCGTCTTCATCTGGAGATCGGCATTCTGCAAACGGAGCTGTGCCACCCGGCTGCGCTCGATACGGAGTTGCTCGATGAGAAGATCAGCCGCGGCGCCGGGGAGAACGCGACGAGGTGCCTGGCGCTGACGACGGCGAGCTGGGGTGCGGATGGCGGCATTGGCGCAGGCGTAGACGAGCGATTCGACGAGTTGTGTCAACGGCGGAGCAATTCCAGGCCAGTGTGGCGGAGTAAAACCAGGCCACGCGTCCGAGAGGGCACGACACAGGAAAGGGCCCGATCGGGCCCTTTCCTGT
>NZ_BMJJ01000009.1 GCF_014643375.1 Aureimonas glaciei | reverse complement strand
TTGCCCGAGGCGGTGGCCGCGCCGGAGTTGCCCGAGGCGGTGGCCGCGCCGGAGTTGCCCGAGGCGGTGGCCGCGCCGGAGTTGCCCGAGGCGGTGGCCGCGCCGTAGTAGCCCGAGGCGGTGGCCGCGCCGGAGTCGCCCGAGGCGGTGGCCGCGCCGGAGTAGCCCGAGGCGGTGGCCGCGCCGTAGTTGCCCGAGGCGGTGGCCGCGCCGTAGTAGCCCGAGGCGGTGGCCGCGCCGTAGTAGCCCGAGGCGGTGGCCGCGCCGTAGTAGCCCGAGGCGGTGGCCGCGCCGGAGTCGCCCGAGGCGGTGGCCGCGCCGGAGTCGCCCGAGGCGGTGGCCGCGCCGGAGTTGCCCGAGGCGGTGGCCGCGTCATTCTTTCCGGTCGCGTGCTGAACCTTCGCGGGGCCGCACTTCGCCGTCACATATTCGATGGCGCTCTGGATCAACGCAGGCAGCGTCAGTTCGGCCTTGATCGTGATCTCGGCGGCGGCGACTTTGCTGTCGTCGCCATGGCGGGAAAGCTTGCCTTCGACTTCGACCACGGCGAAACGGCTGGTGCCGGGGCGGTAGTAGCGCAGGACATGAAGCGGATGTTCGCAGGCATGGAACCCGGCCTCGCAGGCTTCGACCTTGCCTTCGTGGGTATATGTCTTGCCGATCTCGTACTGGAAATCGCGGCAGGTCAGGTCGGCGTTGAAGCCCTTGTAGGCGATGACGACCTCACGCACGGCGGGCGTCTCGGCAACGGCGTCGGGTTTTGCATCGGCCGCAGCCGTCTTGCGCTTGGTCATGGTCTGCGGGGCTCCATCTGCGGCGGGGTTGCCGTGTTCTGCGGGGTGCTGGCGGTTGGGAAACCGGCGGGGAGGGCGCCGGAAACCGAACGGTCAGGTTCGAGGGGGGGTGCCGGGTTTAGCCGGCGGGGTCATGGGAGCCTCCTGGGTTGGCGGTCGCTGGCGTGTTGCGTTTGCCGATAAACCCAACGTACTTTACGTACGGATGAGGGTCAAGTACTTTTCGTACGGCGCAGCCGATTTTCCGTTCAAAATGTGCGGACGCAGTTCATGCCGTGCGGCTGGGGCGAATCATTGTCCACACCAATCCACAGGTTCAAAAAGGTTCTTGTTCTGTTCTCATTTTGGAGTCACGTTAGGGCATCAACAGCGAGTGGAGCGCGTGACATGCTTACGTATTTTGTGGTGCAGACATTTGAGATCGGGAAGCGCGGGATGCTTATCGCAGACCCGGCGGTCCAAATGCAGAGTGCCGGTCAGGCTACTCGGACAGCGGAGCGGCTTGCTCTGAAGAAGGCCGGTGTCGTGGCGTTCTCACGAACGGGCGACCCGGAAACGGGCGACTTCGATGACGCGAAGATCCTGTATATCCACGGCCAGGTCCCCGCCGAGATGGCTGAGGCGGCCTAAGCTGGGCTCATCTGCGGCTGTATTTCCCTACGACCCGATGGCAGATCGGCCATTCCTGTCGGAACTCCTTGAACTCTTCCGGCGGCCGATATTGCTCAAGCGTCCATTCCCGATCGCTGAAGCCGATCAGGTGCTTGATGATTGCCTCTGCCTCGCCATCCGGCGGAGTGTGGTACAGGATCACGTCGGTTCCGCGTTCTGGCGGTAGGTGAGGGTGCACAAGCGCGGTGTCGCCGGGGCGGAATGCCGGTGTCATCGACTCGCCGTCTATCAGGAGGCCGTAGCCGCCCTTGACCCGTGCGAGGGGCGCCGGGCGCTTCACCCAATCGATCGCATCAAAGGATACGATCAGGTGCCCGTTGCCGCCCTGCGCCGCTGCATAGACCGGGAAATCGGTTGGGCCTACCAGCTCCGAGGCCGGAATAGGAACTTGGGGCAGAATGTCCGCCGGCCTTGGCGATTGATTGTCATTGCCGAACAAGATCCATCCGGCAGTCGCGCCGTACGCCTCGGCGTACTTCTGAGCTGCCTTCTTCGAAATCGGGCGGTTGCCGTTTTCGTGCGACGTGTAGGTGTTCTCGTTGAACTTGAACCGACGAGCCGCTTCAGCCGGGCCGGATAGCCCCGCCTTCTCGCGCAATTCCCGCAGTCTCACCTTCGGCTCTACCATTCGCGCATTCTAGAAAACTCTTTCCGTGCGTGATGTACGATTTCGCTTGCACAACATGCCGTACCTAAAGTACGTGTAGTGGATGCAGAAAAGTACGCCCACTTCCATTCCTGACCTGATCGCCCGGTGGCCCACCATCGCCCAGTTCTCGGTAGATGTCGGCTGCGGATACGAGGCAGCACGCCAGATGAGGCGCCGAGGCAGCATTGCCCCGGAGCATTGGTATCGCGTCGTGAGCGCATGCAAAAAGCGTGACATCCAAGGCGTGAGCTTTGAATGGCTCGCGTCCCAGCGCAGCGAGATGGCTGCGTGAGCGCGTTGCCCTGGGTGCGGTTCTTCCCTTCGGACTGGCTTGCCGGTTCGCGGGGCATGAGCGCAGCCGAGACGGGCGTCTACATCAGCCTGATCGCGATGATGTACGAGCGCGGCGAGCCTCTGGTCGAGGAACACAGCAGGCTTTCCCGCCTCTGCGGGGCGTCGAATTCGCAGTTTCAGAAGGCTCTGGAAAGCCTCGTTCGGGACGGCAATATCCTTCGGGTCGATGGCGGTCTTTGGAATGGCCGCGTCGAAAAAGAGCAAGTCTACCGTTCGGAAAAATCGCAGGTAGGAAAACAGGCCGCTGAAAAGCGGTGGCAGAAACCTCAGCAAAAACAACGTGCGGCCAATGCGGACGCAATGCCAAAGCAATGCCAGGGCAATGCTAACCAGAAGCCAGACCCAGAAAGAAGAACAGAGGCTAACGCCTCTGACGCCAAGGCGTCGCCAATCGACATTCGAGATGAGCTTTGGCGAGAGGGGACAGCCTCCATCGTCCGCCAGACCGGGAAGACCATAGCAGGAGCGAAGTCCGTCATCGGGAAGCTCTTGAGGGACGGCAAGGACGATTGCCGGATGGTCCTCTCCAAGATCCGACAGGCCGAAGCCGACCGAGTGATCGACCCTGTGGCGTGGATGTGCGCAGCGGTCAGAGAGCCGCCTCCCAGACCCCTTCGCCAGAACGAACGCCTCTACCAAGCAATGATGAGGAACGACGATGAGCCAGAACAAGCAGATCAGCGAGTATTCGACGGCGAGTTCACACGTCGCAGCGGCGCGCATTGACGGCGAAACGGCCCTAGTCCTTCGGGAGACGGCCATCGCGCAGTCGAAGCTTGAGCCAGCGTCGTGGACCATTGCCAAGCCAATCGTGGCCCAGCTCTTCACATTGCCGATGTCGAACGGTGCGGGTGATGCCGGGGTCCTCGGCGCGATGAGGATGGCGTCTGAGGGCGAGCCCCTTTGGGCGGTCCGTGAAGTCGTGGCCGCATTCCTCATTGGCCGTCTCGGCAAGGGCTTTTGCCCATCCTCGGCAGAGTTCGGCATTGAGCTTCGCAAGAAGACCGACCCATTCCGCGAAAGGCTTGGCCGGGCAAAAAGGCTTGAGGCCGACGCCAAGGCGCTCGCGTCGCCAGACCAGCCGCAGAAGCTGTCAGACGAAACGCGAGCCATCGTAGCGGCTGGCATTGCGAGGCTCAAGGCCGCCGCCGAAGCGCAGCGCATTCCAGAGCGCGAGAGCACCGACCAGTTCGCAAAATTTCGCTCGCCGTCTGCCATGGCGCAGCGCTCTCGGCCGCTCACGCCCGAAGACGTCGCGCATGTGCCGGACGCTCCGAAGCGCGGCCCTCAGCGCATCCCTGTTCCATCGTTCGCGCCTTTCTCCAAGGGTGCCGCATGAGCGCGATCCTCAGCCACGTCCTCGCAGCCTTCACAGGCGCGTTCATCGGCATCTCCGGGCTGATCGCCGCGGCGAATAGGCATCACCACAGGAAGGGACGGGCATGAAGTCTGCAGCGATGTTCCTCAATTTGTTCGCGGCTTTGTTCGCGATGATGTTCACCGGCTGGTGCGGGATCAAGGCTTGGGGAGCTTTTGCCTCAACTGACTTCACCCTCGCGACCATGTGCATTTTCGCCTTCGGCAGCCTCTGGGTCCGTACGTTCAAGTGGATGGGCAAATCATTGTCCGAGATCATCAAACATTCGGGGGCTGAGGCATGAGCGACGTTGAAACACTACGCTCGCTTCTGGAGAGAGTGGAAGAGGCCATGGGTGCAGACCCGCGCATAGATGCTGATCTGTGCATCGCTCTCAACCATGTCCCGCATGCCCCATTTGGTCAGATCTTCGGTCTGCGTAAGTCGAAAGATGAGGGCTACCTTGATTTCGAGATGGAAGACGTGGACGCCGACGATTGGTGCGGCGTTCATGTCGAGTGGACCGATAAGGTTTCGCCGCTCACCAGCTCAGTCGATGCGGCAGTCGGCCTCATGGAGAGGTTCTTTCCGGGGTGGGTGTACGTCACGCAACAGTCCCCATTGTGGGCTCGTGCGGGGCTCCCTGGCCCAATCTTCAGCGCGGCGATATTCCCGGATGATGTGAACGAGAATGATATGACGGACGGCCTATCAAGCGGCGAAGCTCTATTGGTCTGCGGTACTGCCGCCAGCTCCATTGTTGCGGCCGTTCTGAGCGCTCTCATTGCCCAAAAGGGGGCGTCATGAACGCTCCCAAAACAGCCGCAGATTTGGAAGCGCTCGTCAACGGGAACCCTCCGAGCAGTGCTGCGGATCATATCCTTGTCGCCCTAATCAAAAGCGTTTCGGAGCCAGGGGCGCGAACTAACGCGGTTCTCGCGCAAAAGGCTCGCATTCCGGCAGGATGGCCCACTTCTCAGGCGCTTCAGATCCTCAAATGCAGTGGCCTCGCCGTGTGCGAGGGGCGTGCTAGGCATCCGACCCGCAAGGGGATCGACCGAGTTAAGTTGGTGCCACGGTGACAATTGGCCAACTCCCCATTCCAATCCGCGGTTGCCTCCCGGCCGCGGTAAACGCCGGCGAGGCTAGTCCTCCCAATGGCCTCGCCGGTCTTTCTCTTGAGGCGGCGCTGCTCAGCGATCCTATTCGCGAGCCTGCGACCCTCCCAGTACTCAATCAAGGATGCGCCACGGTTGCAGCCGTTCGCATCGTCAACGGGGGGATTGCAGTCCTCCGCGTTGCTAGTGCCGGCCCCGCCAAGGGCTCGGTCTTCAAAGAGATCTGCCGTTCGTTTCGTCGTGCTCTCCATACCCGTAACCGTAAGGGATGGAGATTGTCACTTGTCCAACAAGTTGTCGGAGAACTCCGAAATGTCTGATGCCTCGACTGTGTCAGGTGCCAGCGAGCTGATGAGGGACCTTTGGCCTCAAGCCATCGGCAGCGTCAGCGAGCGCATCCGCGCCGCTCACGTCTCCCTCCGCTGGTCCTACAGCCGGACGAGGGACCTTTGGTACGGCGCGGCCCGCCGGATCGACGGAAGCGAGACAGTGCGCCTCCTAGAGGAGCGCATGAAGCGCGAGGCCAAGACCAACAAGAACCTTGAGGAAATGGCGAATGAACATTGGGAACTCACCAAGCGTCTCGACCGGATGGAGGCAATGCTTTCCGCACTGGTTTCGCATGTGGCGGGCGAAGCGGCTGTTGGCCAGCAGTCGCGTTCTCGCTGACCGGGCGTTCCTCTGGGCTCCAGAGATGGCCGCTTACGAACCAGTCGAATACCCGGCCGAGGAGATCTGACATGAACGCCAAACTCCCGATCAAATGGACCCATCAGATGGACGCCGATCTCCAGCGCTATCTCGGCGAAGGATTGTCCTTGCCCAAAGTTGGAGAGCGCCTCGGCGGCATCCACAAGAACAGCGTTGCCCGGCGTCGTGACCGGCTTCGCAACCCTGGCATCCGTCCCGATGCGACGGTCTGGTCGCCAGAACAGGACGCGCAGATTCACCAGATGGTCAAGTCGCGGGTGAAGGTGTGCGACCAGGCGAAGGCGTTGGCGTGACCGTTCCCGTCTTAGCTCGTAGGCGGCGGTTTCTCGGCATCCCCAGCGGCAACCAATTCTGGAGCGCGGAAGACAGCAAGCGTGCTGCGGAGCTTCGCGAGAAGGGCTTGTCGGTCGACGGCATTGCCCATGCGATGGGTTTCAACCCAAGCACCGTCCGGCAGCATCTACTCATGGATGGCGTGTCTGTTCGGCAGGTGGCTGCGGAGGCTCCCGAGCAGGAGCCGAAGGCCCCGAAGGATTTCGTCGAGTTCGACGGCTTCATCATTCGCAAGAAGGTCGTCCAGGTCAATCAGAGCACTGTGGACGGCTTCGTGACGGGGCAGGTGCCTGTGTCGCTGTCGGCTGGCGTGGAGTGGCGGGCATGAGCGAGTGGCAGCCAATCGAGACGGCTCCGAAGGACGGCACAGAGATCATCCTTTTCGGCCGATATCTCGAGAACAACGAGGGCCTTTCGACCTGCCGGGTGACGGCCGGGTTCTGGTGCGAGCCCGAGCCGCCGATCATTGGCGATTGCGGTGGCGAGTGCCGCTGCCCTGAGTATGGCGAGCCCGAAGATCCTTTCTGGTGCTGCATGCATGGCGGCTCCCCTGCCGGCTGGATGTCGACAGACGGCGGTTTCACCAAGGAAGAGCCGCCAACCCTATGGATGCCTCTCCCTGACGCCCCTGCGACCCCTATCCCCGCCCTTGTGAGCGAACCGATTAGCACGACGATTGAGCGGGCAGAGCGAGAGGGGCAGGCGGCATGAGCAAGTGGCAGCCAATCGAGACGGCTCCGAAGGACGGGACCATCGTCGATTTGTGGCACGATGAATTTGGCCGCAATGCTAACTGCTATTGGGGCGTCCCACAGCATGAGTGCGGCGAGGCTGGGCGCTATTGCGACAGTGACTGGCACGACACGCCAGAGGGTTGGGTCGATAGCGCCTATAATCAGACGACCTTCCTTGACGGGTTCACCCACTGGATGCCGCTCCCGGCCCCTCCGGTGCAGTCATGACCTGCCCAACAGCCACCGTCCTCTCCCATGCCCAAGCCGCGGCAGCCAGCATGAAGGCGAACGACCCTTCCGCCGCTCTTGTGCAAATGCACGCCCTGCTGCGCGTGGCCGAGAGCATGTCTGTGCCGGAGCGGCGGCTTTGAGCGCGGCACGCGAGGACGCCATCCATGCCGGCATCGTCCAGTACATCCGGCTCTGCCATCCCGACTGCCTGGTCTGGCATACCCCTAACGGAGGGCGGCGCGACAAGCGCGAGGCGGCAAAGCTGAAGTGGCTCGGAGTTCTCCCCGGCGTCCCAGACCTCATCATCATGCGCCCCATGGGCCTAGTCTATTTCATGGAAGTGAAGGGGCCGAAGGGCGTCCTCTCCGCTGACCAGAACGCCTTCCGAAACCACTGCGAGCGCCATGCCGTTCCGTGGGCTCTGGTCCATTCGATCGATGAGGCACGGGAGGCGCTGAAGCGCTGGCGCCTCGTCGGCAGAGAAGTTCCCAGCGACGCGGCCAGCGTTACAGCGCCGACCGCGTCTGACCGTCAAACCCCGTAGGAGGAAGCAAGATGGCTGAAGAGACAATGGCACATGGCGGGAGCGAAGCCGAGGACGCTTATTGGGCGGACGATGCCGTAGGCGCGATTAGGGAGCGCGACGCGATGAGAGAGCGAGTTGAAGCTCTTGAGGCGCTGGTCTCTAAGATGCACGCCGACCGCGAGGCCGTCTGGTACTGGATAAGAGAGCCAGACTGGGCGGACGAGTTCAGTTTCGCCAAGTGGATGAACGCTCGCCCAATCCATCAGACGGCTCCCCTTCGTCCCGAAACGGCAGAACGTGAAGCGACGGCCCGCGCCTCGGTCAAGAGGTATTCCCATGATTGAAGGCATCAACAACGTGGGCGGCACCAATGGGCAATTGCTGGCGCTTCTGGAGCGGTACGAACACCTAGAAGCCGAGAAGCAGACGATCGCCGACGATCAGAAGGAACTGATTGCGGAAGTGACGTCGTCCGGCTTCGAGGGGCCGATCTTCCGCAAGCTCCTGAAGATCCGCAAGGACCCGGAGAAGTTCGCCGAGGAAGCCGCGAAGCTCAACCTCTACATGGCCGACGTCGGGATGCAGGTGTCGCTGGATTTCGGGGGTGCGTCATGAAGATTAACGCGGCCCGCAGGGACATTCTCCAGGGGTTGGTTTTTGAGAACCCGCCGCCGGAAGAGAGGTGGTTCCAGAGAGACGATTGGGACCCGATGTACAAGCTCACTGATCTTCGCGCTGCCGCACGCGCCGGCCATATCGAGTTGGCAGAAGATGCAGAACCAGAATGCTATCAGATTCGGCTGACGGCCAAGGGACGGGCCGCCTTGGACAAAGCGGAGGCAGCACAATGAGCCGCGCCACCGCTACCCGCATCCCCGAAGACTTCGCCCCATCCCCGGCCCTGATGCAGTACGCCCGCGACCAAGGCGTCGCCAACGTGGACCGCATGCTGGAGGACTTCCGCGACTTCTGGTCGGCCAAATCCGGCAAGGACGCCACCAAGATGGACTGGGCAGCCACATGGCGTCTCTGGGCTCGCAAGGAGGGCGACAAGGCCAAAGAGGCCGCCGCGCGCGAGCAACGCTATCAGCAGCGCTTCGCGGCCCCCACCGGCCTTCTCACAAACAGCCAGCGCAAGGGGATGGAGCGAGGCCGGTTCAAGGAGGAGGAGAAGTCCCCCGAGGTCCCGCTGACGCCTGAGCAGAGAGAGTTCGCCGCCGCGGCACTGAAGCGGATGGGCATCCATAGGAGCATGCAATGATGAAGGTCGCAATCCATTTCGACGAAGACGGCGAGTTCCGGATCTACCAGTCGGGCGAGGGCGTCACTGTCTACGTCATTGACGACCGTGTTCCGAACGATCGCGTTTATCAACTTCAACCGGCATCACAAGCTGACGAGATCGAGGCGCTGATCGGCAAGAGCCCGATAGGCAGTGCCGACGACGAGAAACACGATTTTATCACGGCCCAGATCCTGGGCGGATACTATGGGGGCTCTCACTGATGGCCGGTTCAGTCAACAAAGTCATCCTCGTCGGCAATCTCGGAGCCGATCCTGAAACGCGCCGGCTGAACAATGGCAGCGCCGTCGTCAACATGCGCCTCGCCACGTCCGAGAGCTGGCGCGACAAGTCCTCTGGCGAGCGCAAGGAAAACACACAGTGGCACAACGTAGTGATTTTCGACGAGAACATCTGCAAGGTGGCTGAGCAGTACCTGCGCAAGGGCTCGACGGTCTACATCGAAGGTCAACTCCAGACGCGCTCCTGGGAGGACCAGGGCGGGCAGAAGAAATACACCACCGAGATCGTGCTTCAGCGCTTCGGCGGCACCCTGACGATGCTCGGCAGCCCCCCCGGCGATCGGCAGGAGCGACAGGCTGAGCCGGAGCGTCAGAGGGGCGGCGGCTATACCTCGTCCACCGGTGCAGGCGCCAATGTGGTCGGGCGTGACCTCGATGACGAGATCCCATTCTGATGGGCGTTCATCAGGCACCATCCACCTACGTGGCGGAAGCCAATGCGCTCGCCGACCGCATGCTCCGTGCGCTTCGCTTTGAAAGCAAGCACGGGGCCATGAGCAAGCCCCGCCGGCTCCTCACGAACTCGCAGGCCATGGAAGAGCGCTGCCGCAAGATCCTGCGGCGCTTCGCCGGGGTCTACGGCGTTTCGTTCAGCGACATCGTTGGCAGGCCGAAGAGCGATCGTGTCTGTCTGGTGCGGGACGCGGCGATCTATTGGATGCGCCGCCGCACGGGTGCCAGCCTGCCGCTCCTAGGCACACTCGTCGGCAATCGCGACCACACCAGTGCCCTACAGTCCATCCGCCGCTACCCTAAGAAGCGGCTGAAGATGGGCCGGCATGTGGGGGACATCTCATGAGCGCGACCATCGCCTCTTCAGACGGGATCTGCCGCGGCAAGGCCCGCTTTGACACGTGGACGGAAGCCCGGCACTCCCGCCACCTTCGCTGCATCTCGTCGGTGAAGCCATACCGCTGCCCAGGCTGTCACGGCTTTCATCTCGGCAAGAAGGCTGGGTCGCACATTCGCCGGCCTATCGCTCGGCGGCGCTCGATCATCGAGGCATGGGCTATCAATTGGGCTGAAGGGGCGGAAGCATAATGTGTCAGAGCGCATACGACGTCGGCACTGACCGGCGCATTGACGGCATGGACGACATTCGCGCCATCACGTCGGACATCACCTGGCAGGGGGCGGACGGCTCGCACCTGCCGGGCACCGATTGCCTGTGCTGGGTGAACATCCCGCAGACGCTGATCGACGCCGGCTTCAAGGTCTGGCGCAACCCGGACAGCATCCCGGAATACCTGTGCGAGCGGGTGGAAGAGGAGGCAGCATGCGAGCTGCTGGGCATGGAGCCAAAGGCATGAAGCTTACACCATTCTGGCGGGGGTTTCTCGACGGGCTGGCAATGCCGGCTTACGCCGCAATCGCATTTGTCGGGGTGTTTCGGCTTGGGCTGACCTTTGGCGGCGACTGCGCTCATTGGTACTCGGGTATTCCGGGCCGGATGTCTGACGCGCTTCGAGATGGGTCAGATGACAAGATTATCGGCGTGATCCCGCGAAGGACGAAACCATGAGGACCCGCAGCGCGAAACAGGCGGCCAAGCGCGTTGGGCGGCCCATCGACCCATATGATTATTCCGAGGGTAACAGGCTCAGCACCAAGCGCAGGGCAGAGCTGACACAGGACCTTACCAACGGGTTCGATGCCAATTACCTCGCTGACCTGCATGCCGAAGACCCGGAAATGTACCGTAGGTTTCTGGCGTCGGCCGCGCGGCAAAAGGGGCCGCTGAACTGCGTCTACTTCATCCGCATGGGCACCACCGACGCCATCAAGGTAGGGAAAGCCTGGAACGGATTGACCCGATGTCTGCAGCTACAGGTCAGCTCGCCGCTGCAGCTAGAGTTCGCGGCATTCGTCAGCTTTATCGATGAGACGACGATGCATTTTGCCGAGCTTTTCGCGCACAACCAATGCCGGCAGCTCGGCATCGGGCGCCTGAAGGGCGAGTGGTTCAACATGAATCGGGCGCAGATTGAGGCCGTCTACGAAAACCTGATGACGGAATACCACGGGAAAATCGTCGGGGCTGTCAGGAAGTGGGATAAGTCATGAGCGACCTCCGTTGGTACGTCCTGAGATCCAACCCCAACTGCGAAGATCGCGCACAAGCCTCGCTGGAAGCAGCGGGGTTTGTCTCGTTCATCCCGAAGTACCGCCGGGAGCGCCGGCATAAGCGCACCAAGGAATGGCTGATTAAGGAATACCCGCTCTTCTCTCGATACCTCTTCCTCGGTCTTGAGCCTGGGCGGGAGCATTGGGGGCAGGTGCGGAAGTGCGATGGCGTCGAGAGCGCCGTGAACATCAACGGCACGCCTCTGCGTGTGTCGGCGCATGAGATTCAGCAGGTGATCGACGCTCAGGCGACTGGCGAGTTCGATGACCTTCGCCGCTCGTCTGTGAAGCGGCCACATGCTGCTGGCGACCTGATCTATATCGAGAGCGGCCCCTTCGCTGGCTTCCACGCGAATGTAACGTCGCTGAAGGGGAAGCGCGCCATTGAAGTCATGATCCAGATCTTCGGGCGTGAGACGGCGGTGTCGCTAGAAGAAAAACAGGTCAGGGCGGCTTGACATTCGCGCGCGAGGGTGCATTATGCGTTACAGGACGATTGCTTGTTCTGAGCGGGGCATTACACGCCACTCGCCGGGGCAACCCAGCCGAGCTATCTCGGCGCAGGCTAGTTTTCTATGAGGGTCGGAGTGCTATGAATGCACCCGGCCTTTCTGCTGAATCCCCCCAAAACAGCACGCATCCCGTTCCATTCCTCGTGGTGGTGAAACGGCCGGGCTTCGTGCTGGAGCGCAAGATACCGCATGCGCCGTGATCCATAGTCGGCAGCGCTCTACAATTTCGGCGGAAGGCTGCATGGGCAGGTCAGGCGGGTTCCACCCCACCTGTCGGGTCCGGTTCAAATCCGGTGCCGCCGCCACTCATCAGGACGCCACAGGGCTCACCCGGTGGATAGCCAAAGGCGCACCGTATGGGCGCCCGTCCTGACCTCCCATCCCCACCAGCGAGCAAGGCCATGGACGATCTCCTCACCCGTATCATCGTCGTGCTCGCATGGTTTGCGATCGGCCTGCCGGTGATGCAGTGGGCTTTCCGCGAGGCCTGTGCTTGGGGCGAGAGACCATGACCAAAGCGGTGTTCGATCGGCTCGCTAAGAGTCTGGTAGAGGCGCTGAAGCTCTCCGGTGAGTTCGCCCCGCTCTTTGCCGAGATGGACGAGATCGCCCGCAAGCAGGCCCCTCCGAAGCCCCGCAAGGGCCTGTACGACGTTCTCGGCCGCAACTGACAAGAGGCAGAGCATGACGAAGCACCAGAAACTCCTGACGGCTCTAGTGCTCATCTTCGCCGCCATGTTTGCGGTCGGCTCTTGGGCGGCCCTGCCGCTTCTAATCGCAGGCGTCGGGTTCACAGCTTGGGCGAGGCTCGCATGATCGACCTCATCATTCTCGCATGCTTGATCTCCGCTCCCGACCAGTGCCGCCACTACACCGCAGGCCAAGGCGAAACCATCCACGCCTGCCAGGCTCAGGCCATGGTCACCGCGGCCCTCTGGTCTAGCCAGCACCCGGCTTATGAGATCCGGCGCATCGTGTGTGCTGGGCATGGGGAAGACGCATGATGGCCCGGTGTGAACTCCGCCTTCGCCTCGTCGTGCCATGGTACGTTCCGATGATCATCTATCCGTTCGCCTCTCTCGCCAGCATCTACGGCCTCATGAGCCATGACAGGGCAGCAGCATGGGCGACCCGGTTCATTCGTTGCGAGGCAGTACGATGAAGCGTGATCCCGTCGCCGATGGCTTCCTGCACCTCTACAGCCCGGAGACATGGGCGACAGGTGGCGCGTTGCCCCACGTCGTCCACGTTATGGGCGAGGTCCCGTCAGAGCAGACGATCCCACTGGCTCAACTCCACCGCATGGTGAGAGCTGGGGTTCAGGCCGCCTTACCTTCAGAGATGCAGCGCATGCGGCAGCGCTGCTAGGCGTGACCACCACCCGCTACTCCCGCTCACCAGAGGCAGAGATGATCGCTAGCGCCACTACCTACGAGAGGCGGGTATCAACCCCTGCCCTACTGGTGCGGGCTGGGCATCGCCAGGCTTCCAGCCGTGCTGTCCTTATCGTGCTCCTGCGGCAATGGGCAGTCGCTAGAGGGATTGCTAGGGCCGACGCATAGCAGAGAGGCAGAAGCACAGTGAGCAAGCTGTCTCAGCTACCCTACGCCATAGGCCGCATGCCTAACCGCATCGGCACACCACCCAAGATCGCAGACAGCTTCTACCTAAGCCCCGAATGGCGCGGCCTCATGGCCAGCATCAAGCGAGCGCGTGGCAGCCAGTGCGAGAAGTGTGGCGCCAAGGGCAGGGTGCTAGGCGACCACATCAGAGAGATCAAGGACGGCGGCGCTAAGCTTGATCAGGCTAACGTCATGCTGCTCTGCCTCCCATGTCATAACGTGAAGACGGCCAAGGCCAAGCGAGCGAGGGTTAGGTCATGATCCGTTGGTGGAAGTCTCTCTTCGCTTGGCATGCTGTCAGGTCGACCCCTGTGTGGCTCTATAGCGAGAATGCTGTCACAGGCCAGCGCATGGCGTCACTTCGCACGCTTGGTCTCTGGTCCCCGATCGATCGCGGGTGGCTGCGTGATGGCGACATCATAGATGGACGGCGCGGCCGGTACGTCATCGGCACTGAGGACGAGATCATCTACGGCTGAACCCCAGGGGGGCGGGTCGAAAGTCTGGACGGCTAAGGCCCTCAGCACCGGCGTCTCTCTCACGCGCAGAATTTTTCCCCTCAAAACGTGCCAACGGGACTTTGCTAATGTCGCTCACACCGAAACAGCGGCGTTTTGTCGATGCCTATCTCCTTGATCCCAATGGCACACAGGCCGCAATCGCTGCCGGCTACAGCCCGAAGTCGGCTGCGGTAGAGGCTAGCCGGCTGCTAAACAACGCTAAGGTAGCTGCGGAGCTTTCCGGGCGCCGAAAAGTGCTGGAGATGAAGACCGGCATCACCCCGGAGCGGGTTCTTTCGGAACTGGCAAAGCTCGGGTTCTCTGACATCCGCCAGATCGTTCAATGGCGCACCAGCGTCTTGTCGATGGAGGAATACGACGAGACCGGCGAGCCAGTGCTGCGGACGACGAACGAGGTCACGATCTCCGACAGCGCCTCTCTCTCTGACGAAGCCGCGGCGGCTGTTCTGGAGGTCTCTCAGACCAAGGACGGCGCGCTCAAGGTGAAGATGCACGACAAGGTCGGGCCTCTTGTGAAGATCGGGCAGCATCTTGGCATGTTCCGGCCGCTCACTGCGGAGGAAGTTGGCAAGAAGGATAAGGCGCAGAAGGACGCTGACACCGCGGGCGCCGGCACCGTCTGGGGCGACGACCTGAATATGCCGAGCGCGCGTCCGAATTGATGGACAAGTGGAGCACGGCTTGCCCCGGATGGCAGGCCAAGATCCTCGCGGGGGAGGGGCTGGTCCCGGATCTTCCCTTGTTCAAGGAGGAAGCGGCCAGGGCGTTGCGGATTTTCGATCGGCTTCGTGTGCCGGACGTCGTCGGGCAGCCTTTGATGAAGGATGCGGGAGCCGATTGGTTTCGCGACATTGTGGCGGCGTTGTTCGGGTCGTTCGACCCCGATGCAAACCGCCGGATGATCCAAGAATTCTTCCTACTGATCCCGAAGAAAAACGGGAAGTCGAGCTATTCCGCCGCTTTGATGCTGGTCGCGATGATCGTCAACCGGCGCCCGAACGCAGAATTCCTCCTCGTCGCACCGACCAAGGAAATCGCCAACATCGCTTTCAAGCAGGCGTGGAACACGGTGAAGGCCGACGACGAACTCGCCAAGCTCTTCCATCCTCAGTATCACCAGCGGACGATCACCCATCGGCGCACAGGCGCCCAGTTGCAGATCAAGGCGGCCGACACCGACACGATTACGGGTTCCAAGTCTGCCGGCATCCTCATTGATGAAACCCATGTGTTCGCCAAGCGATCGAACGCAGCGGATGTTTTTGTAGAAATTCGCGGCTCTCTCGCAGCGCGGCCTGATGGCTTCCTCATTCAGGTCACGACGCAGTCGAAAGACCCGCCAGCCGGCGTCTTCAAGGCCGAATTATCGAGGGCACGGAAGGTCAGAGACGGGAAGATGATCCTTCCCATTCTGCCAATCCTCTACGAGCTTCCAGACGAAGATGCGGATGACAACGGCTGGAAAGACGAGGCCATGTGGCCCCTCGTCAACCCCAACCTGGGCCGGTCCGTTGACGAAACGTTCCTGAAAAACCAGCTCATCGCCGCGGAAGAGGACGGGCCTGAAGCTCTGGCGCTGTTCGCTTCGCAGCATCTAAATGTCGAGATTGGCCTTCGCTTCAAAACTGACGGCTGGGTCGGCGCCACGTACTGGCCGGACGCTGCGGACAAGTCCATCACTCTCGACAGCCTGATTGAGCGCTGCGACGTCGCGGTGGTCGGCGTGGACGGCGGCGGCCTGGACGATCTTCTTGGCTTCTGCGTCATCGGGCGGTGCAAGGCAACGCGGGACTGGCTGGCGTGGTGCCGAGCGTGGGCACAGGACGACGTTCTGGAGCGGCGCAAGGAGATCGTGCCGCGCCTGAGGGATTTCGAGAAGGAAAAGACCCTCACCATCTGCAGCAACCCGACCCAGGACATCGAGGAACTGATTGCCATCATCCGGCGCCTCGATGAGGCAGGCATCCTCGCTGACAAATGGGCGATCGGGCTTGATCAGGTCGGAATCCCGACGATGGTCGACGCGCTCGCCGGGATCGGTGTCGAGGGCGACAGGATTGCTGCGATTGCACAGGGGTTCCGCCTCAACGGGGCGATCCTCGGGGCAGAGCGGAAGCTGAAAGACGGCACTTTCTGGCATGACGGTAGCGATCTGATGTCGTGGTGCATCGGCAATGTGAAGATCGAGCTGCGTGGCTCGGCTGTGATGATGACCAAGCAGGCTGCAGGCAAGGCGAAGATCGACCCTGTCATCGCCTTGCTCAACGCGGTGCAGCTCATGAGCCGAAACCCGACATCGGCGGCTGTTGTCGACGTAATGGCTATGATCGCCTGACGGAGAATACCCATGACAACCGAATTTCGAACGACGGTTTCAGCCGGCGCGGGGACTGAATTTGTCATCTCCGATGGCAGCCGAGACCGCCACGGTACGCGCCTCAATCCTGGCGGCTGGGATCTGGCCAACTTCCTTCGAAATCCAGTCGCTCTCTTTGCGCATGGTCGTGACGCCACCCACGGGACTATCCCGATCGGGACATGGTCTGACGTGCGAATTGCCGGCGGCAAGTTGCTCGGTAAGCTGGTTTTCGCGGCGCAGGGCACAAGCGCACGCATTGACGAGCTTCGCAGCCTCGCAGAGCAGGGCATCCTTCGCGCCGTTTCCGTTGGCTTCACGGTCTTGGAAGAGGGCAAGCGCGGCGGCGAATACGATTACGAGAAAATGGAATTGCACGAGGTTTCGCTGGTTTCGATCCCATCGAACACGAACGCCCTGTCCAAGGCGCGCTCCCTCGGTATTTCCGACGAAACCATCTCACTGGCCTTTGGCGAGCATGCCGAAGCGGGGCGGCGAGATGTGCCTACTGGCGAGAACGCCGCTTCCCTTCACCCTGTTTTGAAAGGTCCCAAGATGGACTCCCTGACCAAGCGCATCGAGCATGCGCAGCACGAACTCAACTCCGCCCGTGACGCCCTGACGGCTCACATCAATGATGAAAACGCCGATGCCGATCAGACGGAGGCTCTGGCTTCCGAAATCGACGTTCGCGAGCAGCGCCTGACCTCGCTGGAGCGTGCTGAGAAGGCGCTGGCGACCAGGGCGGCTCCTCTGCAGCCGGTCGGTCAGAAGACCACCGTCGCCGTCCGTCGCCCGCTCGGCGTCCAGATGCGCGAGCCGAAGCCAGAGGATCTCATCATCCGCGCTGCGGTCGTGAAGATCCTCTCCCACGTCACTGGCCGCGAGCCGGAGCGCATCCTCGAAGAGCGCTATCCCGACCACGAGGCGACCCACGTCGTCACTCGTGCGGCTGTCGACGGCGCCAAGACCACGACCACGGGCTGGGCGGCGGAACTCGTCGATACGGCCATGGGTGCCTTCATGGAAACCCTGCGCCCGATCTCGGTCTATCCGCGGCTTGCATCGCTCGGCACTTCGCTGACGTTCGGGCCGAACAGCGCTTCGATCAAGCTCCCGTCGCGAGCGGCAACGCCTTCGATCAGCGGCTCGTTCGTTGCCGAAGGCGCCCCGATCCCCGTGCGCCGCCTCGGCCTGACGTCGATCACCCTCAGCCCGCACAAGATGGGCGTCATCTCGGTCTTCAGCCGGGAACTGGCGCGCTATTCTAATCCACAGATCGAGGGCCTGCTTCGGCAGGAAATCACTGCGGACACGGCGCTGACGATCGATACCCTCCTGCTCGACGCAGTCGCTGGCTCGGCAACGCGCCCGGCCGGTCTGGTCAACGGCGTGACGGGCATCACCGCGTCTGCAGCGGGCGGCTACGGTGCCATCCTCGCTGACATCGCGGCTCTGGCGGCTCCGTTCGACACGGCCAACAGCGGGCGTCGTCTCGTCCTGCTGATGAACCCGGCCGAAGCCCGCATGGTGGCGATGGCTCCCGGCCCGGACGGCCAGTTCGGCTGGGCGGACCAGTTCCTCGGCGAGTTCGAGCGGATTGTCTCGACGACCGTTCCGGCTGGGCACGTCTACATGATCGACGCCGCGGACTTCGCGACGGCGGCTGGCGACGCGCCTGAGTTCGAAACCAGCGAGCAGGCGGTCCTCCACATGGAAGACACCACGCCCCTGCAGATCAGCGCCGTTGGCACACCGAACACGGTCGCCGCTCCTGCACAGTCGATGTTCCAGACTGCGCAGATCGCTCTGCGCATGATCCTCGACATCACCTGGGCCATGCGTCGCACCGGCATGGTGCAGCACATCGCTGCGGTCGATTGGGCTCCGAACTAAAGACATTCCCGGCGGGGCTTTATCGTCCCGCCGGTTCCACCCCGATCAACAATGAGGATCACGAGAATGGCCGACATCAAGCCAAAAGACGATGAGAAGCCGCCCGTCGCTGCCACTGAAACTGCAGACAAGCCTGCAGCGAAGTCGGGCGACCAGGCTTCGTCCGTCGATCAGCCGTATCCGTCCCAGGCGGATCTCGACGAGATCAAGAACCCGAAGCCAAAGGCGAAGCGCGAGCGCGAGACCCGCCCCGATAGCGCCCGCAACAGCTATAAGACCCGCTGACGATGGCAAACTGGCTCACGCGAATGTTCCGCCCTTCGGCAGTGAAGGCTGCCGAAGGGCAGTATCGCCCTGGGCCTTATCTTGTCTCGAACGGGTGGCTACCAGCGAGCGCTAGCAAAATCTGGAATTGGTGGCAGACCGGCCTTTCCCCAAGCGCATACGGCGAGCCGAGTGCGATGGTAGAGGCTTGCGTCTCCGCCTATTCGCAGACGGCTGCGATGTGCCCCGGCGACCACTGGCGTAAGCTTCCGAACGGAGGCCGAGAGCGAGTTACGAATTCCGCGCTCTCCCGGATCATGAAGCGGCCAAACGACTATCAGTCGATCTCTGACTTCATGCTGAATTTGACTCGCCGGCTTTACACGGAAGGCGAGGCTTTCGGCCTTTGCATCCGCAACGACCGCCGGGAAGTCACCGAAATCCACCTCATGCGCCATGGTAAGCCTCTGCTGGGGGAGGACGGCTCAATCTTCTACTCCCTGAGCGGGAACGAGATCGCGACGTTGCGTTTCAACCTCTCCGCCCCTGTCCCGGCGCGTGATGTCCTGCATGTCCGCCTTCATACGCCGCGGCACCCGCTGAAGGGTGAGAGCCCGATCTTGGCGACGGCTTTGGACTTGGCTGCGTCTGGCGCCGTCCTGAACCAGCAGATCTCGTTCTACCTCAACCAAGCCCGTCCGTCCTTCATGCTGGAGACCGACGAGAAGCTGACAGCGCCGCAGACTATGGAGCTTCGTGAGCTGTGGAATGCGCAGACGCAAGGCGAGAATGCCGGCGGTACGCCTATTCTTACATGGGGCCTGAAGGCCAAGGCGGTGACTGCGTCGGCGCAGGACGGCCAGATTGCCGAGATGTTGAAGATGACAGAGCAGAACGTCGCATTGGCGTTTCGCATTCCTCTCCAGATCCTCGGCATCGGCGGCACGCCATTTGCTTCTACGGAAGCCCTGATGTCCTCGTGGAAGGCGTCGGGCCTGGGCTTCTGCCTCAACCACATCGAGGAAGCTTTCGGGCTCCTGTTCGGGCTGAAGGGTGTTCCAGACGAGTACCTTGAGCTGGACACAAACGCCCTGATGCGGAGCGCTTTCCGAGAGCGCATCGAAGGGCTCGCGCGTGGCGTTATCAGTGGCATTTACAGCCCCGATGAAGCTCGTGCCAGCGAGGATCTTCCTTCTGTGCCAGGCGGCGTCGGCGCCGAGCCGCGCGTCCAGCAGCAGGTTGTCCCTCTCAGCTTTGGCTTCGACATGAAGCCTACACAGCCGGCTCCTGTGTCTCCACAAGTGGAAGAACCCGAGGAAGATGACGCGGATGCAGAACGCTCTTCCCCCGAGGAAATCCTCCAGCGGGTTTATAGCCATGCAGCCCTACACTGACGCCCTAGAGCGCGCGCTCGGCGGGATCGTTGCGAAAGCCCATGGTGAGCTGCTGGTCCTCCAGCGGCAGTCCGAGGCGATCGTGGCGACGTCTGCGGCTCGCGTTGCCGAAGCAGAAAGCCGGCTCGCTGAGATTGAGCGTAAAGCCGAGATGCGCATCGCATCGTTGGTGGACGGCGAGCGTGGCCCAATGGGGGAGCGTGGTCTGCCCGGTCTTGACGGCGAGCGCGGCAGCCCAGGCGAACGCGGCCTGCCCGGTCAAGACGGGCGCGATGGTGTCGATGGCGAGCCCGGAGCCCGAGGCGAAGTCGGCGAACGTGGATTGCCCGGAGAAAACGGGCGAGATGGTGCACCGGGAGCTAACGGGCGCGACGGTATCGACGGGCGCGACGGAGAGCGTGGGCCGCAAGGTCCCGCCGGCAAGCTCCCAATCGTTCGGGAATGGCATGACGCTGTTTTCTACGAGGGCGATGTCGTCACTTTTGACGGGCGGACATTTCAGGCGCTCTGCGACACGGGCAAGGCTCCAACCGACGCGGACTGGATCTGTCTCGCCGATCGCGGGGCGGACGGACGTGACGGGAGCGACGGCAAATCCTTCGTTGTCCGAGGCACATGGCTTGAGATCAATGAGTACCGCGCGCTCGACGTTGTCACGCTAAATGGGGCGTCGTTCGCCGCGAAGACCGACAATCCCGGTCCTTGCCCTGGCGGCGGCTGGCAGCTCATCGCATCTCAGGGGAAGCGCGGCGACCGCGGCGAACGGGGGCCGGTGGGTGAGCGTGGTGAACGCGGCGCTCCGGGGCTTCCTGTCGTAGCTCTGACGCTGGAGGATACCATCCTCACGATCACGAATGCCGATGGCTCGACTGTCACCTGCGATTTGTACGACGCGCTTTTGCAGGTGACAAAATGAGGCACCCCGTTCTCATCACGGCGCCGGAAGAGCTTCCGGTCACGCTGGAGGCCGTGAAGCAGCACCTCCGCATCGAGGCGTCCGTCACCGAGGACGATGCCGAGTTGCAGGAGAAGATAGCCGCGGCAACGCAGGCCCTAGACGGCTATTCCGGCGCGCTCGGCCGTGCTCTGGTCACGCAGACCTGGCAGATGCAGAGCAGCTTCTGCGGTCCGCACATCCGCCTTCCCTTGGCCCCGATCCAGAGCGTCGTCATCACCTACGATGACGCGGGCGACCCTGTAACGGTCGATACCATCGACTACCAGCTTCTGTCTGACGGCATGGGGTGGGTGCTGCGCCCCCTGACCGGGTCATACTGGCCAACGATCACCTCCACCGACAGCGTCGTCACCGTGACCTTCGTCGCCGGCTATGGCGCTCCGGCAGACGTCCCGTCCGACATCCGCCTCGCCATCATGCTCGACGTCGAGATGGCCTATGACCGGCCGGAAGGCGAGCGCTTCAAGGCCCTTCGCCAGCAATACCGCGACATCGTCGATCGCAACCGCAGAATTTCAATCTGACGCAGCACGGAAGGGAAACCCATGCCCCAGGCAAAGTTCACCAAGGATTTCGACTATCGCGTGAAGCCCAACTCGGCTTCGGGTTCGATCGTCGCCTACAAGAAGGGCATGAGCCTCAGCATCCCTCAGGCTCATCTCGACGCGGCGACCGAAGCCGGCGCCATCGAATCCGCGCCAGCCAAGGCGGCAGCGAAGGAGCCGGCGAATGCCGATCTCAGCCGGCCAGCTTCGTGAGCGCTTCGCCTTCGACGGCCCGACCGAAGTCGATGACGGCTATGGTGGCGTCGTTGCGGGCTTTGGAGAGCAGTTCTCCGTCGCGGCGCGTCGCCAGTACCTGAGGGGCGGCGAAGCGGTCCAGGCCGCCCGCTTGCAGGGCAAGCAGCCCGTTATTCTGACGGTTCGCCGATCCAGCCAGACAGAAGCCATCACGACGCAGTGGCGGGCTCGGGACGCTCGCACGGGCGAGGTCTTCAACATTCGGTCGATCGAGCCAAGCGAGGACCGCTCGGGGTTCGATATTCTGGCTGAAGCCGGGGTGGCGATTTGAAGGACGGTCGCGCTCGCCTCAGTTTGGCAAGGTTGAAACAGCAGCTTATGCGGGTCCCGGCTGAATCAAAGGCCGAGATCCGAAAGGCTCTCCAGGCTGCCGCAGCCCAGATCGTCGCAACGCAGAAGAGCTTCGCGCCGGTCGATGACGGGACGCTCCGAAATACCATCCGGTCGGAGACAGGTAGCGATGAGAGCGGGATTTCAGTCCGCATCATGGCAGGCGGCGCGGCTACGACAAAGCCGGTTCGTGAAGGGCAGAGCGCGACATACGATTACGCGCTCGGCGTGGAATTTGGCACCGCTGAGAGCGAGGCTCAGAGCTTTTTCTTCCCCGGCTACCGGGCGAACAAGAAGCGAGCCAAGGCCCGTGTGAGGCGCGGTGTGAAGAACGCAGCAAAGCGGGCGGTCGGCAAATGACAGACCATTCCCTCGCCCTCCAAAGCGCGATCGTTGCCCTCCTCAAGGGCAATGACATTGCTGGAGATCGCATTTACGTCCTGCCGAACGCGGCATCGACCTTTCCCTATGTCAGCATGGGGCCGGCAGACGCGACGGAAGACGATGCCGAGTGCATCGACGGTGTCGAGGCAACGCAGCAGATCGACGTCTGGTCCAGATCGGGCAGCAATGCCGAGGCGATGCTGATCGCGGGGCAGATCCGCCGCTTAATCCATCGTCAGGACATCCCCATTACGGCGGCCACGATCGCAGAGATCGAGGTTCGCAGCGTTCGCCTTTTCCGTGATCCAGACGGCAAGACCACCCATGTCGTCATCGAAGTTCGGGCTATCATCGAGACCGAATAACGGGGTTCGCCCCTCCCTACTGTGAACCCCACGGGCGCCCTCTGAGGCGCCTTTTTCTATGGAGAAATCAGAATGGCCCAGCCAGTCACCCTTCGCTTTGGCAAAATGCAGGTTCTTCTCGGCGACGGCGCTGAACCAGAGGTCTTCGCGGCCCCCTGCGGCTTCACCCAGAAGAGCTTCAGCCGGTCGAAAGAACTCAACGAGGTCGTCGTCCCGGACTGTGATGATCCTGACGCGATGGCTCACACGGCGCGCGACGCTCGTTCTCTGTCGGCAACGATTTCCGGCTCCGGCGTCCTCGCGAAGTCCGCCTATCCGATCTGGAAAGATGCCTACGAGTCTTCCGAGAGCGTCAACTGCAAGGTCGTCTTCGACTGGGGCACGCCGGACACCACGACCATCACCCAGCGCTTTCACCTCTCGTCCTTCGAGATCAGTGCGGACCTCGGCGACCGCGTCCAGATCTCCGTCTCCATGGAAAGCGACGGCGCTTACACCGAAGTCACCGCCTGATGAGCCGTCGCGCCGACATCACGCTGGCCTGCTGGGACGGGGAGCATAATTTCCGTCTCCGCATCGGCGAGCTGATTACGCTCCAAGAGAAGTGCGATGCCGGCCCCTATCACGTCGCTCGACGCCTTGGCGACGGCACTTGGATGGTCGGCGATATCCGCGAAACCCTGCGCCTTGGTCTTATCGGGGCAGGGGTTGCGCAGGAGGATGCGCGTCGGCTGATTGAGCAGCATGTCGACCGCGTCCCCCTAATCGACAACGTCCTGAACGCTCAGTCTGTGATCTTGGCTGCGGTCATGGGGGCGCCGGAAGAGCGCCTGGGGGAATCGCAGGCGGCGACGGACCCAAGCCCCTCCTGAGGGGCAAGATCCGCTTCGCCGCCTTCTATGGCGCCGGCCTCGTGATGGGCATGTCGCCGAACGACATCGACGCTTGCTCTATCTGGCAGTTCCAGAGCGCGGCCGATGGTTATCGCCGGGCGAACATGACCGAAGAAGAGCGTGCGCGCGAGCTTACGCCTGATGACGTCGACGAGCTTTCCGAAATGATTGGATCGTAAGCATGGCGATTGATGCCGAACGGCTGATCATCAACCTGTCGGCCGACTTCAAGCGGTTTGAGCGCGACATGCGTTCGGCCGCTGGCATCTCGGACAGACAGTTCCGCGCTATTGAGCGCCGCGCGCAACAGGCGCAGGACCGCATCAAGGGTTTCGGCGTTGGCATTGGCCGCTCGATCGGTGCTTTCGCCGCGGTGACGCTCGGCGTGCAGGGCGTGCGCGACATCGCCAACTATGCGTCGGCTTATCGTGATCTACAGAACGCCCTGAAGGTCACAGGCTTGGAAGGCGCCGGCCTCAAGGAGGTCTTTGGCCAGCTTTCCCGCATCGCGCTCGATCAGGGCGCGCCGCTTGATGCGCTTGTCACGCTCTATTCCCGCGCTTCGCAGGCGTCAAAGGAACTGAACGCGACGCAAGGCGAGCTTATCCAGTTTTCGGATGGCATCGCTACGGCCCTTCGTGTTGCGGGCACATCGGCGACGCAGGCGCAGGGCGCCCTTCTGCAGCTCAGCCAGGCTCTCGGCGGCGGCATCGTTCGTGCGGAAGAGTTCAATTCGATCAATGAGGGCGCGCGCCCGATCCTGCAGGCGGTTGCCGCGGGACTGAAGGAGGCCGGCGGTTCGGTCTCAAAGCTAAGGGCGCTGGTGCTTGATGGCGCCGTGTCCTCGGAGGCATTCTTCCGGGCATTCCTTGCCGGTTCGGCTGGATTGCGCGAGCAGGCCGGCAAGACGGACGCCACGGTCTCGCAGTCCTTCAGCCGCATCGGCACGGCGCTGACGCTTCTGATCGGCCATCTGGACGACACCTATGGCGCGTCGGATAACGCAGCCGCTGGCCTCGACCGCGTTGCCAAGGTGATTGAAGGCCTGCCAGGCTATATTGACGCCGCTGTCGCCGGGCTGGACAGCCTTGAGCAGTACCTGAACAAGCTGGGCAATAGCGATGTTTTCACGAAGCTAAACGACTTCCTGAAGATCGACCCGCGCGCCGCCGCAGCGGCCGTCGGCATCCCATATCAGCCAAAAAACACAGTTCCATATGGCAGTTCCCTCCTTGGCGCCGCTGGAGTGCCTGCACCGGGCTCTTCTAGCTCGACCCCAGCCGGCAGCACCACCGGCGGCATCGGCAGCGATCTCGTCGCCGCGGCCGACGGCAGCAAGGATTTGGCTGCCAGTGCCGATCAAGCGACAGTCAGCCTTGACGATTTTGCCGTCGCGGCAGACGGCGCCAAAGACAAGAACAGCTTTCCCACTGGCGGAGCCATCAGCAACTACGTCAACGACGTAGTGCAGGCCGAGTACGGAAACGGAAAGGTTTACAAGAACCCTGACTCCACTGCGAGCGGCGCCGGGCAGTTCATTGAGTCCACATGGCTTCGCCTCTTTAAGGAGAACTTTCCAGACCGCGCTAAAGGGATGGCCGACGGTGCCATTCTTGCCCTTCGCAGGGACGCCGAAATCAGCAAGTCGCTAATTCAGGCATACGCGGAAGAGAATGCCAATGTGCTTCGCGGCGCAGGCATCGCCGTTAATGAAGCTGCGCTGCACCTCTCGCACTTCCTCGGCGCAGGGGACGCAAAAAAGGTGCTGTCCGCAGCGCCCGGAACCCCTCTGGCGGGCCTCATAAGTGCTGCGTCCATCAAGGCCAATCCGACCATCCTTGGTGGCGGACGCACCGTGGACGATGCGCGGGCTTATGCAGAGAAGCGCGCTGGCAACACTCGGGTTGCGGCCGGCAACCTTACTCCTGCGGAAGAGGCGGCAAAGGACCGCGTTAAGGACTATCAGGATCTTGTCGCGGGCTCCGTAGAGTTCATCGCAGCGCAGGAGGCTGAGGCCGCGGCGGTCGGCAAAACTGCCTTGCAGGCGGCGAAGCTCCGCTATGAGCAGCAGCTTCTCAATGAGGCGTCGGCGGCCGGCCTGGAGATCACGCCCCAACTCAAGGAGCAGATCTCGCAGCTTGCGACCGGTATGGCGCAGGCCGAAGTCGCGGCCAACAACCTCGCCGATGCCCAGCAGCTTTCTGCGGAGCAGTTGGAGGAATTCAAGGATTTCGGGAAGGACGCGGTCAAGGGTCTGGTCTCGGACCTGATCGCCGGCAAGTCCGCAGGCGAAGCCTTCGCCGGAGTGCTCCAAAAGATCGGCGACAAGTTGATCGACATGGCGATCGACGGGCTGTTCGAGAAGGCGTTTGCCGGCGCCGGAGGTGGCGGCGGCCTTGGCGGCCTCCTCGGCGGTATTGGGAAAATCTTCGGCTTTGCCTCAGGCGGCTATACAGGCGCCGGTGGCAAATACCAGCCTGCCGGCATCGTTCACAAGGGCGAGTACGTCGTCCCTAAGGGCGTGGTCGACAAGGTCGGCGTTCGCAACATCCAGCGTCTCATGGGCGGCTACGCAGAAGGCGGGCTGGTCGGCGGCGTATCGCTTCGTGCGCCGTCTGCGCAATCCATGTCCAAGCAGAGAGCCGCTGGGCCGCAGTCAATGAGCATCGCTGTCGATGTCACCGGGGCCAACGGCGACAGGCAGATCGAGGATCTGGTGCGCCAGGGCGTGGCGGCGGGCATCGGCCAGTACGACAAGACCCTAGACCGCACCATCGGCGGGAAGCTGTCCAAGAGTCAGGCGCGCACCCTATGATAATGTTCCCGATCTGCACATTGACGCCGAATTCGGTCAGCTTCATCCCGACGTTCCGCAATACGTCGGGGTCGGTTTCCCTCAGTGGTGCGTCTCAGACCATCGCATCATCGGCTGGGATCTGGCAGGCAAAGCTGATCGAGGTGTCATTGCGTAACGCGGCTCACGTCATCCTCTGGGAGACGATCGAGATCCGCCTTCAGGGTCGGCTCAACCCGATCCTTATCCCGCTCATGGAAGGAAGCCGTCAGCCATTTCCACTGGCGCAATCCGGGTCCAGTGGGTCGATACCTTTCAGTGACGGCGCATACTTTTCGGATGGGTCTGGCTTCTATGGGTCAGTCATTATCGCGAGCTTGGCATCTGCAATTTCGCGTGGCGCGACGACCGGCGCAATCACTGTCTCCTATGGCCGGCAGTTGAGGCCAAGAGACTATTTCTCAATCGGCGATAGGCTCTATCGGATCGATGATGTCACCGAGATTGCGGGCTCCACATACACCGTCAAGTTCTGGCCGCCGGCTCGCGAGGCTGCGGCTTCTGGCGCTTATGTCGAGTTCGATCAGCCGCGGTGCAAAATGCGCCTCAAGCAGGATGACGGGATGGCCGTCGATAAAAGCTTCAGCAAGTTCGCGTCTCCCACCGTGGAATTTGTCGAGGATCTGTCCTGATGGCCGGGTTCTTCACTGACGAGCAGATCGAAGTGCTCAGCGCGTCGACGGTTCGCGTTGCCACGCTCGCTGAACTTTCCTTCGTGTCCGAGACCATGCGGTTGTTCGCCGGGGCGGGCATCCGTGACTTCGGCGGGCATGAGTGGCGCGGGCTCGGCGGGCTGATCTCGATCGACGGCCTCGGCGACATGCGGACGACACAGGCGAACACGGTCACGATCACGCTTTCGGGCGTTGACGAGGCGACGCTGCCCAAGGCGATCGGCGAGCCGGAAGAGGTCGTGGACCGGCTGATCGTGGTCTACTGGCAGTTCCTCGACGGAGGGATGCAGCCGGTCGGCGCGCTGGTCCCGATCTACTTCGGGCTGATGCAGTCGCCATCTATCGACCGGAGCGAGGCTACCGACGACGAGGGCGCGGTCTGCACGATCTCGCTGCCGTGCGAAGGGCTGTTCGTCGGCCGATCCAAACCGCCCCGCGGCCGGTACACGGATCGGGACCAGCAGGCCCGTCATCCAGGCGATCGCATCTTTGACCGCATGAGCGAAAATCGCGGGAAGGTCGTGCTCTGGCCGGACTTCGACTGATGACGCTCGCCGAGCACATTCGCGGGACGGCAGGCAAGACCTTCAGCCTCGGGGGGTACAACTGCGCTCGCTTCCCCGCCGAATGGGTGCTCCTGCGCACCGGGCGCGACCCGCTGGCGATCTTCGACGGGCTGCCAGGGTGGAAGTCGCAGGATCTCATCGCCCGCCGCCGGATGCTCGCCGCCTTCGCGCGCGGCGCCCGCTCTGCCGGACTGGTCAGGATCAATGAGCCCGTCGCTGGCGACGTCGGTGTCATTGAGTGCGCCGGCAGGCACCGTTGCGCTATCCGCGGCGCGCGGGGCTGGGTGTTCTTCGACGAACATGGGGTCTCGATCGTGGACGACGCCCTGACGATCACCGTTGCCGCCTGGAGCGTTCCCTGATGCCGCAAGCTCTAGGCCTTCTCCTCTTCACGATCGGCGCGCCCATCGGCGTGGTAAATGCTGTCGCGATCGGGTTTGGCGCAACTCTGGTCAATGCCGCCATCGGCATCGGCCTCTCCTATGTCGCCAGCCTTCTCGCCCCGAAGCCAGAGGCACCCAAGCCGAGCGACGGCAAGACGAACATTGCCGAGCCGACCGCGCCTCGCGTCAGGCACTACGGGCAAGTGCGGGCCGGTGGTGTCATTGCAATCATCGAGCCGAGTAACGGCAAGCTGCACAAGATGGTCATCACGGGCACGGACGAGGTCAAGGCCATCGTCGGCATCTACATCGACGATATCGCCGTGACACTCGATGGTTCCGGCCAGGTGAACGAGTGGAAGGAGAGGGGCGCGAATGCCGCCGATCGCCTGATCGTGAAAACACGCCTGGGTCTGCCCACGGAGACGGCATATTCAGAGCTTGTCGCTGCGTTCCCCAGCAAATGGACAACTGATCACCGAGGCGACAATGTCACGTCGGCGCTCATGATAATGAACGCGGGCAAGCCGGAGGATTTTAGCAAGCAGTTTCCGTCCGGGGCTAATACGACGATCAGCCTCATCTACCAGTCGTCGATCGTCTGGGATCCTCGTCTGGGAGCATACGATGACTGAGACCGCCACCCGAAAATTTTCCGAGAACGCGGCACTCATCATCCTTGATTTTATGACGAGCCCATGGGGGTTTCGGCTTGATCGGTCGTGGGTTGAGAACGCCCTGCCGGACTGGATCACCGCGGCAAACATCAGCGACCAAGCTGTCGCGCTGAAGGCCGGCGGCACTGAAGCGCGCTGGCGGCTCGGCATGTCCTACAACATGGCTGAGCGGCCGGTGGACGTGCTGCAGCGCATGCTGGACGCCTGTGACGGCGCCATCTTTGCCACACCTAACCAGGGGCTCGCGCTCAAGGTAGGGCAGTGGGAGGAGCCGACCGTAACGCTGGACGAAGACGCGGTCGTGGCGTTCTCCGGGCTCACCAGAGGCGGCGACGTGCTGACGAGGGCCACGACCGTTCGAGCCCGCTACACGTCGCGTCCGCACAAGTATGTGGAGCAGGACGCCGACCCGTGGGTCGATGATGAGGCGGCTTCGGTTGCCGGCGAGGATGGGCCAGACCTCTCGCTGTTCGCGTGCCCATCGCATTCGCAGGCCCGGCGCCTGCAGAAGATCGCCTATCACCGGCTGAACCCGAACTGGCGCGGCACGCTGGTCTGCAATCTCCGTGGCCTTGCCGCCATGGGGCATCGATTTATCCGCGTCAGCCTCGCCGACTATGGGATTGACGAGACCTTTGAGATCCAAGGACAACCCGCTTTCGTCATGGCCGAAGGAAGCGTCGTCAAGGGCATCCAGATCGAGGTCGCGTCAATGAGCGCGGCTGCCTACGCATGGAACCCGGCGACGGAGGAGGGGACCGCGCCGTTGGTGCCCGAAGAGATCGAGCCGGAAGAGCGCGATATTCCTGTGCCAACTGGGTTCACGGTCTCCCGCGTCAACCGCGTCGTCTCCGGCGTTTCCTTAGCCTTCATCCGCATGACTGCCAACGCCCCAGACTTCGGCGGCGACACGATCGTTTTCGAGATATCGACCAATGGAGGCACGTCGTACAGCCCCGTCACCAAAGAGCGGGATGCGGTGGAGGCCGAATACGGGCCGATGCAAGACGGCGTGACCTATTCCATAAGAGCCGTGATTGTCTCCGCAACAGGCCGTCGCGGCACGCCGACCAGCGCGGTCAACCTGACGAGCATCTTCGGTCCAGAATTGGTCGTGAATGGGGCGTTTAGCACCGACACGGCATGGGACAAGCAAGCAGGGTGGACCATAGGCTCCGGTGTCGCAAGCCACAGTGGGACTGGTAGCAACATTTCTCAGTCAGTCACTGTGGTTCCTGGCCAGACTTATTGTTTGACGTTCACGGTATCGTCGTATTCTTCTGGATCTTTGAGTTCATATATTGCGGGATCTACAGTCGCTAGCGCGCCTACTGTTTCCGCGGCGGGCTCCTATACGGCATATCTTGTCGCCCCAGCCGGAACCACAATTGTCGGGTTTGGCACGAGCGGAACAATGTCGATCGACAATGTCAGTCTGCGGCGCATCTCCGGCTAACCCCCACCCACATCCCGCAAAACCATCCTAGTTGAAGCCGCCGACGCGCGGCGGTGTTCCCGTATGAGGTGAAGCATGGCGAACGAACTCCGCAATCTTGCGCGCAATATCTATGGAGTCGACAACCCTGGCGCCGCGGTCCGGCCGGACAAACGCAGGATCACGGACGAACTGATGGGTTCGGTCGACAGTGCTTTCGTTGCGGTAGACGAGCGGATCGACACGGAAGTTGCCGCGCTTGAATCCAGCATTGAAGGCGCGGCTCTCGGGCTGATCCAGCAGGGAACATGGCCCCAGCTTCAGGCAATCGACGGAGGCACGACCGGGCGACCGGGCCAGGTCACGATCGGCGGCGGCACGCATGTCGAGAGTTCGTCTGGCCTCACCGTGCAGGACAAGGGGGCTTACTACTGGATCGTCGGGTATGGGTGGTACCGGCACGGGGATATCATCGACGCCGTGTCCCTGAAGGCGAGCGCTACTGAGGCGGTTTCCACAGACCAGCGCCTTGCAGTCAATCTCGGCGAAGGCGCAATCGAGGCGGTTGCGACCCGCACCATTCTCAATGTCTCACCAGCGGAAACGACTGGGTTCTCTGGCTGGGGAATTTTCGACCAGCCAACCGCATCGACGTGGGCTGACGGCTTCGCGATCTATTCCGATGATGTCCGAGACGTGGATCATTTCGATGTGCTCGTCGTAGAGCGTCCGGGCGGGGACAACAGCAGCGCGGTCCCCGGTGCTGGCGCGAATGACGTCATTATTGCCGGCCTCGATCCGGTCACTACCGTTCGCAATACGATGGCTACCGGAGCCGCAGCCTCCCGGCTTGAAAAGGAACTGTCGAAGATCGACGTGCACTTTTCCCGACGCATGAACATGACTGCTGGCGTGAAGTACGCATTCATGATCCGCGCCAGGTCGGCCGGCAACGGCTATGTTCAGATCGGACGTGGGGTGTCCAATGTCACCGGGTTGCCCGCATGGGCTGTCGGGTTTGCATACAATTCCGCCGGGGCTCTGCTGGCCCTTGGCGGGGTGATCGCGGCGGCTGGATATGTGTACCGTCGTCAGCCCAAGGCGGTCTTCCCGAAGTCTCGACCACAGTACACTGGGTTGCCGTCTTGGGGCGGCCTTACCTTGGATTTGTCCGACGTTATGCGGCGTGATGCCGGTGGCACCCGGCCGGTCTTTTCCGCTGACGGCCTGCTGAGCTTCGATGCAGCGTCCACCGGGGCGGCCTCCCAGACAGGGTTCCCCCTGGTGCCGTATTCCGTCCAGACCGGGCTGCCGCATTCCAATGTCACGGTAACCAGCGTCGTCCGAGAATCCAACGGCGCAGTTCTAACGCCTAATATTGACTACCGATGGAGTCCGAGTGGCGGCATCTACGGCATGGTTGTGGACGGTCCGACCTTCAATGTCACCGTCAACTATACGTGGAAAAACGAGCGCTATGACCTGGTCGTTGAAATCCCGGAGATATCTGCCGCGGCGGTTATCAAAGGCACACAGCGCGCGCACACGGCGCATGAAGACCCATATCGGCCCGTCGCCATAAATCAGCAGCGCCCCCTCTACATTGTGCGCGTGATCGGCGACGCGATTGCGGACGTCATCCCGGTTTCGGATTGGGTGGGGCTTAGCTCCGTCTACAATGACGAGAATGTGCAATGGTGGCGCGACTATAATCGCCGGATTATGGCGCGATTCCGCGGCAAGCTGATGCGGGGCGAGCCCATCATCATCGCAGTGTATGGTGACAGCACCACCCAGTGGGGCGGCGGTGCCTACGTTGACCCGGACTCATTTGAGCCGAATAGGTCCAATGCATTTGGGGCGACCGATGTCGCCGTCAATTCAGGGGGGCCGTTTTATGATCAGACCAGCGAGGCGGACTTTAACGCGCTGATCGCCGCATCGGCTGGGACCGTCACCATGAACGGTGCAGTGCGACGCAAGCTCGCGCCTCATTGGTATGTCGTTCGCGAGCTGGAACGGTCATGGGGTTACAGCTTTGTGGCCGACGTGAACCCGGTCGGCCGACAGGTAACGTTGCTGAACTTCGGCATCGGCGGGACGACAACCGCCACCACCGCCGGCAACATGGGCGACCCGGCCCGTCTCGCCGTTCTCATTGATCCGGGGGACTATGGGTTCAACAAGCCGGATCTGGTGTTGTTCCACCCCGGCATGAACGGGACGCCGAACAACAACTATATGGTGGAGGTGAAAAACATTCTCGCTGCCCTGAGGGCGCAAGACATCGATGTCTTCGTGGCGGGGCATTATCGCACCAACTACGAGAGCACCGGCGCCACTTCGCGGTTTACGGATGAAGGATGGATGGAAATCCACTCACAGACGCGCGACGCGGCGATCGCCGTGGGGACGGTCGGGTATGCGCCCGTCGACCACTATTTCGGGCCGGGTGGGCATGGGTTCCTCGGGATGCCGGTCAACGCTCTGTGCCGGGCGAACTACTATAACCACCCCGGGCCGCGAGAGGCGCGGCTGATGGGCGAGGTGATTGCACAGTTCTTCACGCCTTAGCTACCACTGACGGTCGCACCATTCTTCTGCGGTTTCTTCTCGGACCCGATAGAACATCTCGCCGCGGTAAATGGCTGACTGCACATAGTTGGGCAGGACGTGCCATTTGCCGCGGTAATCTTTTAGTATGGCCCAGGGCATAGGACCGCAGTCATTCCAATAAAATTCTGGAATAGCTGGGCAGGCCCTCACGCTTTGAACTTTCGACGGGCGGAGCGCGTCGAGCACCGCGACCCAAAGCCAAGACGCACCCCGAAGCTTTCGCAGAACCGCGCGCCACTCGGGCGACACCGCCAACACATGTTTGAGCATGCTCCCTCCAAGCGCTTGAGCGGAGGGCCACTATGCCCAACCCGCGCGTGTAAGCCAAGCCCCATCAGGCTCGCTTCGGCGGGCCTTTTTTACGTCCGCCACAGGAGACCCCCATGACGGCATCGAATTACGATGCAGCCCTGAAGCGCGTTCTGGCGCACGAGGGCGGCTATGCGAACCACCCGGCCGATCCCGGCGGCGCCACGATGAAGGGCGTCACCCAGCGCGTCTATGACGCTTATCGGGATCGCCACGGCATGGAGCGGAAGGCTGTCCGCGGGATCTCTGCGGCTGAAATAGCTGCGATCTACCGGACGCAGTACGCCGACAAGATCGCGTTCGACAAGCTGCCCACCGGCATCGACTATGTCGTGTTCGATGGTGCCGCGAACTCCGGGCCGGCGCAGTCCGTGAAGTGGCTGCAGCGCGCCCTTGGCGTGACCGCAGACGGCATCATCGGCAACGTCACCCTCAGCGCCGCGGCTAAGGCCCCGGCCGCAATGCTCATCGACAACATCTGCGAACAGCGCATGCGGTTTCTCAAGGCGCTGAAGACGTGGAAGACGTTCGGCAAGGGCTGGTCCGCTCGCGTTTCTGAGGTGCGGTCGGGGGCCAAGCGGATGATCGGCGGCACGTCCCCCGTTCCTTCTGTCTCGACCGAGAGTGGCGCGAAGGCCAGCGCATCCGATGTTGCAGCGCCTGCGGCCCCGATCGGCGGGCCAACTGCCGGCGCGGCCTCTGGCGCGGTTGCCGTGGCGCTTGAGACCGCGCGGCAGCAGATCGAACCCTATGCCGGGACCAGCACCGTGAACATGATCCTTGTCGGGCTGACCATCCTGGCCACGGCTATCGCGGTCGGCGGCGTGGTCTACGGGCTCTATGCAAAGGCGAAGGCTGCCAAGGCGAAGGCGGCTGTCGGTAGCGTGACCTGATGTTCGGGCTCTCGACAATCCGCCTAGCGATCTACGCCGCAATGGCTGCAGGCGCCATCGCGGTGCTCGCCTTCCTCTACACCAACATCAAGGACAAGGGCGCACAGGATGCGATCGACACGGTTCGGACTGAGAACGCCAAGGCCGGCAACGCTGGCGAAAACGCTCGCATTGAGCGCCGCACTTGTGTCGGTGGCGGGCTGCGTTGGGACTTCGTCACCGGCAGGTGTCAGCGCAATCCCTGACCTTCGACGCGCGCTCGGGACGGCCCTGCCGGGCACCAGGGGCGCCACACAGCGCGATCAGGACAATCTCGACGATACGATCGCCGGAGGCTGCAAGATCGGCCTGTGGAAGCCCCAGGAATGTGCGCGGCACAACGCAGTCGAGCGATAGCGGACCACCCGGAGCTTGCCGGCTCCTGATGGCCCTGACCTTCACCCTAGAGAGAGGGCGTCGGCTGCTTCCACAATGAGGCACGGCGGTTAATGACATGCACATGAACTCCCACGATTGCGGCGCCTGATGGATTGGGTACTGGACTGGAACCGTATCGCCAATCTCCTGGTGATCCTCATCCCGTTCTTCATCGCCGTAGGGGGGGCGTTCAAATACCTGCTCGATCGCAGCGACCGGAAATCGCAGGCTTTGCAGGAGGCGGCCGAGAAACGGCGCGAGGATGACGAGAAGGACCGCGACGAGCGCCGCGAACGCGAGATGGCCGACATGCGGACGTCGCGCGAGGTCTTTTATGCCGACATCCTGCGCGAGGCCTCGCGAATGCGGGAGCTGTATGAAGCTGAGCTAGACCGGGGGATCTCTCTCCGCACCGCTCTTGCCGAAGCTGCTCAGCGGGAGATGCGCCTTCAGCAGACCATCATCGAGCTAACGCGGAAGGTGGACCATTTGCAGGATGAGGTCGCCCAGCTCCGCAAGGAACTCGCCGCCAAGTCGATGTCGCTCTAGCATGGGGGTGGTGTATCTCTCCGGGCCAATGCGGGGGATCGAAGACTGGAACTACCCGGCCTTCCACGCTGCAGCCGCAAAGCTCCGGGCTGCCGGACATCGCGCTTTCAATCCGGCGGAGTTTCCGCACGACGGCGCCATGGAGGAATTCCCCATCCGCCAAGCCTTCGCATCCTATGCCGTCTTCATCTGCACGGAAGCGGATACGATCGTTCTTCTGCCAGGGTGGGAGAAATCACCGGGAGCCAATGCGGAGCTGTCGCTGGCGAAGATATGCAGGCTGGAAGTGGTGGAGTATGAGGATGTAAATAGCTGGATTTGCTGCGATATCGGTATACCGACATCGCTATGACTGCCGAGCCGCGTCGCCCTTCACCGGGTGGCTCGGTTTTCGTCGTTTCAGGCCCCTTGCGCCTCGCCAATGTCTGCCTGCGTCTTCCGATCTGCGATGATGCCCCTGATGTGGTTCCGCGCAAGGTCGAGCAAGGCGGCCGAGACGTCGTCTTCGGTCCATCCTGCGGCAAGGGCTTTATGCACGATGGCTTGGAATAACGGCTCGATCTGAAACTGGCATTCGATGGATCGATCGGGATGGCCTTCGGGAAGTCGCGGCGGTTGGATGCTCATCTGCGATCCTCAATTGCCGCATGAAGGAGGCGCTGGTAAATCGCGAACGCGCTCTCTGTGGCCGTCAGGGCTTCGTCACGCGCCTGCTCGCTCAGTGCCTCGATGTAGTTGTCGCTGAGGCCCGCAGCATGAGCCCGCTCCCGAAGCCAGTCGAGCGTGGCCTGCATCCGGGCGATTGCTTGGTCTGTCATGGTGGGAATGAAGCATAGGCGGGGAGGTGGCGTCTAGCGGTGCGCCCGAACCCATCGGGCGACGTACAGCTCACACCCGTTCGTCAGGGCGATCCCGTTCGCCATCCCGGCGTGCGTCTCTCGGCTCTTGCAGCCGCATAAGCAACGCCGCCGGGATACCACGGGCCTTGAATACGGAACATGCTCGGCAGCGGATGCGTAGCTTCCCCAGCCGTCAGTGCCGCCAGTCATTGCGGCCTTCAATTCGGCTGGGGCCATCTTGGACAGATCCGCGCTCATTCCATCCTCCTAAGCGTTCATCCTATCACACCGAGCCGCCCGTGTCCTTAGAGGGATGCGGGCGGCGAAGTCATGTCTGGCGTAGGCGCTTACCGATTTTCCTGCGCTTGCAGCGGGCGGTCAAATTCCCATTCCAGCAGGTCCCCTTCCTCCACGTCCATCTCCTTGGCCTTGTCCATAGCCTCATCTTCAGTTGCCGCTGTAACGTAGCCGATGGCGCGGCCTGTGATGGTGAATGTCACCGCCCATTGTTTCTCACTCATCCCGTCTCTCCTATAGCTCTCTCGATCCACGGCCAATCCGCGTATCGGTCGCCCTTGGCTTTCATGCAGATGCGGAGGCGTGTCGCACGGGGATGCCAGCGGCTTCCGCGCGCCGGATCATATCAGCCGTGCCGCGACCGCCGGGGAAGGCGATGACGAGGGTCGGCTTCCACTCGTCAATCATGCGTTGGTTTCGGATGGGTCCTGCCGCGCGGCCGTGCTTCTTCCAATCCGCGAACATGCGCTCGCAGTGGAAGTTTCGATCCCATCCCCAATCCCACGCAAGCGTATCAGCACCCGGAGCTCCACCGCTGAGCAGCGCCGCCATCTTGTTTCGGAGAGGGTCGAGCTCGCGGGCGACCGCATCACGGTCGCGAAAGTCGCGTCCGCCGCAGACAAGTACGCGAAGGCTTGAAGCGCTGGCAGGTTCTGGTGAACCTGTAGGGCGCTTCGTTGCTGAGCTCAGGAAGTCTTGCTTTGCAGGGGGTCGGATGGTGGGCGTGACAGGGATTGAACCTGTGACCCCTTCGATGTCAACGAAGTGCTCTCCCACTGAGCTACACGCCCATCCGACAGAGCGGCATAGACCACAGGCGCTTCAGGCCGTCAAGCGAGTCTTTTCAGCCCGCCCGACTTTCCCTGTGAGCGCCCGTTCGTCCTCTTTCAGGCCGCGTCCTGGAGCATCTTGCCGACCTCGTCGACGAGTTCGCGCAGGTGAAAAGGCTTCGACAGGATCTTGGCGTTTTTCGGCGCCTTCGAATCCGGATTGAGCGCCACGGCGGCAAATCCGGTGATGAACATGACCTTGAGATCAGGATCCAGCTCGGTGGCGCGGCGGGCGAGTTCGATTCCGTCCATCTCCGGCATCACGATGTCGGTGAGCAGAAGTGAAAACGGCTCCTCGCGCAGCCGCTCGTAGGCGCTGCCGCCATTGTCGTAGGCCGTGACCTCATAACCGGCCTTTTCCAAGGCCTTGGCGAGGAAACGGCGCATGTCGTTGTCGTCTTCGGCAAGAAGGATCTTGACCATTCAGCTTGTCCATATCCGCGGCGGAGCATGGCGCCGCACTGCCTCGTTGTCATTTCCAGCATCTTTTAACAGATTGCCGAATGAATCCCCAAATGGAATGGATGGCAATCCCGCTTCAGAGGCATATTTCTGGGACGAGGATTAACCGGATCAAATGGCAGTGTCAGACCAGCAGCCCCCGACCCTTCAGACTGCCGCGGGGCCATGCCCGGCCTTCGAACTCCTGCTTCCGCCAACGCAGCGCACCCCGCTGGTGTTCTGCTCGCCGCACAGTGGGCGGGTCTACCCCTCGGCCTTCGTCGAATCGTCGAAGCTGTCGAGCGAGGCGATCCGGCGGTCGGAGGATCTGTTCGTCGACCAGCTCTTCGATTTCGTGCCGTCGCTCGGCGCGCCGCTTCTCATCGCCCGCTTTCCCCGTGCCTTTCTCGACGTGAACCGCGAGCCCTACGAGCTCGACCCGCAGATGTTCGATGCGGCCCTGCCGAGCTTCGTCAACGCCGCGTCGATCCGCGTCGCCGGGGGGCTCGGCACCATCCCGCGAATCGTCGCCGAGCGCGAGGAGATCTATCGCCACAAGCTGTCGCTGGCCGAAGGGTTCGACCGCATCGAGACCATCTACCGACCCTTCCATGCCAGTCTCGAGGCCGTGCTGCAGGAGACGCGCGAGCGTTTCGGCATCGCCATCCTGATCGATTGCCATTCGATGCCCTCGACGGTGCGCACCATGCCCGGCGGGCGCCAGCCCGAGATCGTCGTCGGCGATCGCTTCGGCACCAGCGCCTCGCACCGCATCGTCGCGCTGGTCTCGAACGGCCTGTCCGCCCTCGGCTACGACGTGATGCGCAACAAGCCCTATGCCGGCGGCTTCATCACCGAACGCTACGGCCGGCCAGGCACCGGCATCCATGCCTTGCAGATCGAGATCAACCGCGGTCTCTATGCCGACGAGCGGCGCTTCGTGCCGAACGCCAATTTCGATCGCCTGCGGGGCGATCTCGTCGCCTTTGTGACCGATCTGGCGGCCGAGATCGATCTGGGCACCAGCCAGTCGGCTGCTGCGGAATAGCCAGCCCCTCCCTGCGCGGCGGCGGCCGGCCGCGGCAAAAAAAAACCGCACTGCCCGAAAGCAGCGCGGTCTGAGTCTAGGGAGGAAACGCCCATTTCTGAGCCGCAGCCCGAAGGCTGCAAGGATGAAGCTAGGAATCCTGATCGAATAAGTCAACGTTACTGACCAAAATTTCATTTGCAACGAAATGAAAGCGTCGCCCGCGAAAGTTATCTCTGCCATCGCGCCGCCAGCCGCGCGTCGCCTTCCTCGTGAGTCCGGAATTTCATGACCATCCTGCCCAGCCCCGACTTCCTGTTCTCCCTCGTCGAGGCCGCCGCCCGCGAGAGCCTGCCGCGCTTTCGCCAGGGGGGAGCGATCGACAACAAGCTGCAAGATGCCTTCGACCCGGTCACCGAGGCCGACCGTGCCGCCGAGCGGGCGATCCGCAGCCTCATCGAGGCGTCCTATCCCGACCACGGCGTGCTCGGCGAGGAATACGGCACATCGGGCGGCGGCCGGCATCTCTGGGTCATCGATCCGATCGACGGGACGCGCGCCTTCATTTCCGGCGTGCCGGTCTGGGGCACGCTGATCGGGCTCACCATCGACGGTACGGCCCGCATCGGCATCATGCACCAGCCCTTCACCACCGAGCGTTTTTGGGCCGACGGCGACGCGGCCTTCTATGACGGGCCGGGCGGCCCGAGCCGGCTGGCCGTGCGCCCCACCCGCGACATCGACAGCGCGACGCTGTTCACGACATCGCCGCGACTGTTCACCGGCGACCGTCGTGCCGGATTCGAGGCGCTGGAGGCCAGAGCGCGGCTGACGCGCTTCGGCACCGACTGCTACGCCTTCGCCATGCTGGCCGCCGGCCACGCCGATATCGTCGTCGAAGCGGGCCTGAAGCCCTACGACATCGTCGCGCTGATTCCGATCATCGAGCAGGCCGGCGGCATGATCACGACCTATGACGGGGGGCGCGCCGAATCGGGCGGCGACATCGTCGCGGCGGCGACACCGGAGCTGCACGCGGCGGCGCTGGAGATCCTCAACCGCGCATGACCATGGGCCGGCGTCGCTGCCGCCACCGGCGTCAGAGCGTCAGGGCGCCGCCAATAAAACTGTCTGCGGCGGCCAGGAAGGGCGCGCGGTAGCGGTCGGCCTCCTGCAGCAGCTCGTGCCGGGCGCCGGGGATGGACAGCGCATGGCCGGAGCGCATGCGCCAGGCCAGGCGCTCGGCGGCGGCGCTGGAGACCACCTGATCGGCGCCGGCGGTGACGATGAGGGTCGGCACATGCAGTTTGGCGACGACATCGGAATCGTCGAGCTGGCGCATGGCGGCCGAGGCCGCCGCCACCCAGGACGCCGTCGGCCCGCCGACGAAGAGCTGCGGCGCCGCCTCCCTGAGGTCGCGGTTGCGCTGGAAGCGGCCGGCATCGCTGGTCAGGGGATTGCGCTCGGCCGTCCACGAGCGGCTGCGGTCGGCGCTGCGCATGGGCAGGCGGCCGAGCCCGATCATCCGGATCGCGGTCATCGACCAGTGCAGGCTGCTGCCATGGCCGCCGGGCAAAGCGATCATCGGCGTGCTGGCGACGATGCGCTCGACCCGGTTGACCAGACGCGGGGCTGCCGCGATGGCGATCGCGCCGCCCATGGAATGGGCGAGGATGGCGTAGGGGCCATGGCAGTCCGGCAGCACCACGTCCCGGAAGATCGTCTCGAGATCGATCTGATAGGCCTGGAAGCCGGTGACATGGCCGGTCATCCGGCTGCCGCGCTGGCGCTGCGAGGCGCCCTGGCCCCGCCAGTCGAACGTCGCCACCATGTAGCCGAGCCGCGTCAGGTCGGTGATCGTCTCGAAATACTTTTCGATCGTCTCGTTGCGCCCCTGCAGCAAGAGGATCGTGCCCCGCGTCCTGCCCGTCGCGCTCGGGGCCACGGCAAAGCGCAGGCGCACCCGGTCGGGGGTCGACAGGGTGCCGCAGGCGATCCCGGGCGGCAGCGGGTTGCCGTCGATCTCGACCAGACTGGCGGGCGTGGTGACGTCCTGCATGGGCCTTCCCCGGCGCGACCGTCGGCGCCTTTGTTCTCTAAAGCACGCCGGAGCAGGGTGAAGTCAACCGCGCTGCGCTGAGCGTGCCAGTGGAAAAGGCCAGTGGAAAAGGGAAGGGACCGGGAGCCTCCTTTCGGAAGACTCCCGGCCCCGCACGGCCACAACGGAAGGGACGGGACGTTGCAGCCGCTTCTGGTTCCGGCGAACCGGAAACACTTCCGCTCGACGCGGCCTCGACGGGCCAGGTCCAACGGGCTTAACTTTGTGGGCGGACCCTCGGTCCGCCCTAAACTAGCGGCGGTAGATGCCGAGCGCGGCGCCGCCGAGGTCGAATTCCACGCCGTCGCCGCGGCCGTGCCGGCGCGAGCCGCGGTCGCGCGACCAGCCGACTCTCTCGCGAGACAGGATGTCGCCGTCATAGGCGTCGACGACGAGCCGAACGAGCGCGCCGTTGGGGCGCACGGCCTCGACGATGTAGCGACCGCGCCGCAGCCTGATGTCGTCGACCGAGACGAATCCCTGGCGCGACAGCATGCGGATGATCCGGCGCTCCGGCAGCACATCGTCATAGCCGCCGCGGCGATCGTCGCGCCGGTCGCCGTCGTAGCGGCGATGGTCGCGGCCGTGGTCGCGGCCCTGAACCTCGGACCAGCCGCCGCGCTCGGGCCAGCGTTCCTGCGCCTGTGTGGTTGCCGTACCCATGAGCAGCATGACGGCGAGAGCTGCGAGTGTGGTCTTCATCTCTTTCTCCGGGCGGCCCGTGTTGAGGACCGTGAGAGCACAATGCCCTGGGACGTGTGAACGGACACGGAAGGGCATGTTCATCGGTGGTTCATTCGTCAGCCTTGCTGGCAAGGCGCCGAAATGCCCGGAGAGGCGACGGTCGGCAATGCTCGCAGTCTGGCGAATGCCCCGACAAAAAATCTGCAGGCGGGTGCTTGATCGCCCAAAATCGACGTACCATTTCCTCGTCATGGCCGCCGCAAGGGGCCATTGGCCGGAAGGTTCGCCGCGAGGGGACCGCCATTCCCGCCAGATCGCAAACCAGTTGCTTCCTATGGAGAACTCACCCATGCGTACCATTGATTTCGCACCGCTCTACCGCTCTACCGTCGGCTTCGATCGCCTGTTCGCCAAGCTCGACACGCTGGCCCAGCCAGGCGCCGCCGAGACCTATCCTCCCTACAACATCGAGCGCACCGGCGAGAACGCCTACCGGGTGACGCTGGCTGTCGCGGGTTTTAGTGACAGCGAGCTGCAGATCGAGCTGCGCGAGGGCGTGCTGACGGTCAAGGGCGAGAAGGCCGAAGACGCCGATGCCGGGAAGAGTGAAGTGCTCTACCGCGGCATTGCCGGCCGCTCCTTCGAGCGCCGCTTCCAGCTCGCCGACCATGTCGAGGTGCAGGGCGCGAGCCTCAAGAACGGTCTCCTCCACGTCGATCTCGCCCGCATCATCCCGGAGGCGCTGAAGCCCCGCAAGATCGACATCGCGGTGGTCGGCAACGAGAACAAGCAGATCGAGGCCACCGCGGCCTGATCGGCGGCTTCTCGAGAGACAAAGCGGCGGCGCCCTTCGGGGCGCCGTTTGCGTTCCGGGCCTGTCCGCCCGAGGCGGGGACGGGCTGGCCCGCTTCGTTCAGGCCGCCGAACGTGGTCGCCGCCTCGGGGGAGAGGCGGGCCGCCTCCGGGCGCGTCAGTCGCGATCCGGCGCGCCCAGCGGAAAATAGGAGCGGTAGGGACGGGCCTCTTCTACGGCCCGTGAGAACGACGGCCGCCGCAGCAGGCGCGACCGATAGGCGCGCACCCGTGCGAAGCCGGCCCCGATCGGGTGGACCCAGTCCGCGTAGAAGAGCGACGGCGCCGCCGCGCAATCGGCCATGGTAAAGCTCTCGCCGGCGGCGAAGGTCCGGCCCTTCAGCCGCTGTTCGAGCCAGGCATAGGCGGTCTGCAGCGCCCGTGCGGCTTCGGCCATCGCCATGTCCCTCCGGCCGCCCTCCCGGCGGAGCGCCTCGGCCACCGGCTGCTGCATCGGCGTCATGACATAATGGTCGAAGAACCGGTCCATGAAGCGGACTTCCAGGGCCGTCTCGCGGTCGTCGGGGATGAAACGCGTCGGGCCGCGATGCTGCTGGTCGAGATGCTCGATGATGATGCTGGATTCCACCACCGTCCGGCCGTCGTCGACCAGCACGGGAAACCGTCCGAAAGGCCAGAGCGCTGCGCGCTCCTCGGCCACCCCCGTCACTTCCAGATGCCGATAGTCGAACCCGGTATCGTTTTCCCACAAGGCGATCAGCACCTTCTGGCAATAGGACGAGAACGGGTGGGCATAGAGCAGCAGCGACATCGACATCCTCCTTTGATCGCGCCGCGAGCATGCCCGGAATTGCCCCGAAATCCCACCGAAATGTTCTTGTTTTGTCCGAATGGGCGCGATAGCCTTCCTTCTCCGGCAAGGAGGATGCCTACCCCGTGAAGACCTTGAGTGACCGCGGCTACGGCATCGCGCTGGTAACCCTTGCCGCCGTTCTGTGGAGCACCGCCGGACTGTTCATCCGGCTGCTCGATCTCGACGTCTGGACCATTCTCGGCTGGCGCTCGGTGTTCGGCGGCGTCGCCCTCGCTTTGATCGCGATGGCCGGCGTTTCAGCGCGGCAGCGAACGCCTTCCACCGGCACGCCGAAGCGCTTCGGCAGGATGTGGTTCGCCGCGGTGTTCCTCTCGGCGCTGTCGATGGTCGCCTACATCGCCGCGCTGAAACTGACGACCGTCGCCAATGTCCTGGCGATCTATGCCACCGTGCCCTTCGTCGCCGCGGGACTGGCGCTGGTCTGGCTCGGCGAGCGGGTCGGACGGCGGGTGCTGACGGCCAGCGCCGTCGCCTTCGTCGGCGTCCTCGTCGTCGCGGGGTTTGCGCTGACGCCCGACGACGTCGCCGGCAACGCCCTGGCCTTTCTGATGACCGTCTGCTTCGCGGCGCTCGTCGTGATGTCGCGCCGGCATCCCGGCATGGGCATGGCGGAAATCAGCGCCTATGCCTCGCTCGCCTGCGTGGCGATCTGCTGGCCGCTGATGTCGACGGAAATTCCGAGCGGCGTCGAGCTGGTGATCCTCGCCGGTTTCGGCGTCACCAGCACGGCGCTCGCCTATCTGCTCTTCCTCGTCGGCGGGCGCTACATTCCCTCGGGCGAGGCCGGCCTCATCGCTTTGCTCGACGTGGTGCTCGGCCCGCTCTGGGTGTGGCTCGCCTTCGGGGAGGATCCGGGAACGGCGACGCTTTTCGGCGGCGGGCTGATCCTCGCCTCGGTCGGCTGGTACCTGTGGAGCAGTTTTCGCGACCGCGCCGTCGTCGTGCCGGCCTGATCGGCCGTGCCGCGGCGGTCAGGCCGGCCGCTCCGGCGGCGCGGTGGCGCCACCGGAAAGGCGTGTCAGGCGATCAGGCGGGCGAACTCGGCGACATCTTCCTCCGTCGTCGACCAGCTGGTGACCAGCCGCGCCAGCATCTCGTCCTCGCCGAGGAGATCGTGCGAGGAATGCGGCGGGTTCCAGTCGTAGAACACCGCGCCCTTGTCGCGCAGGGCGGCGGCCGTGGCCTTTTCGAAGATGGCGAACACCTCGTTGCTGTGCGTCGGCCAGGCCTGGCGGGCGTGCGGGCTGGTCTCCAGCGCCGCGCGCAGGCGATCGGCCATGGCATTGGCCTGGGCGGCGTTCTCGAGCCAGAGGTCACCCTCGAAATAGGCCAGGAACTGGGCGGCGACGAAGCGCGTCTTGGAAAACAGCTGCGCCCCGCGCTTGCGGATGTAGGGGAACTGCTTGGCCTTTTCCGGATCGAAGAAGATCACCGCCTCGGCGCACCAGCAGCCGTTCTTGGTCGCGCCGAAGGAGAGGATGTCGACGCCGCGCTTCCACGTCATCTCGGCCGGCGACATGCCCGTCGCCACCAGCGCATTGGCGAAGCGCGCGCCGTCCATGTGCAGCGACAGATTGTGCTCGTGCGCGATGGCGGCGATCCGGTCGAGCGTCTCCACCGGATAGATCGTGCCGGCCTCGCCCGGCTGGCTGACGGTGACGGCCATCGGCTGGCCGGCATGCACGAAGTCGGGGTTGAAGCGCATAAGCTCGCGCTTCAGGTTGACCGGGTTGATCAGCCCGCCTTCGCCGTCGATCGGCGCCATGCGCGCGCCATGGGTGAAGAATTCCGGCGCGCCGCACTCGTCCTCGACCACATGCGCCTCGCGGTGGCACATGACGACGCCGCCCGGCCGGTTGACCGCGGCAAAGGCGAGCGAATTGGCGGCCGTGCCGGTGCCGACGAAGAACACCGCGACCTCGCGCTCGAAGATCTCGTTGAAGCGCTGCTCCACGGCCTTGTCGAGATCGCTCGAGCCGTAGGCGGCGGCCATGCCGGTGCCATGCTCGGCCAGAGCGGCGTTGACGGCCGGGTGGGCGCCGGACCAGTTGTCGGATGCGAAGATCATGATCGGCCTTGGTCGGTTGATGGTCATTTGTCACGAGGCGCGGCGTTGGCGCGCTCGGGCAGGAGCGGCTTCCTTACCCGCGATCATGCGGCGCACGCAACTTTCGGCCCCGCGGACCGCCTGCGATAGCGGCGGCGTCGCCGGGGCAGGGCGGCGCCGGCAGGGGCGAATCTGCCGCGGCGTCGCCCTCTGCGGTGCCGGGCCTCGGGGCGCGGCAAATTGATCGGCGCCGCCATCTTGCAGCGGGCGGCATCTTCTGGCATGTTCGACCGGATAGGACAGTATTGCTGCCATATCCGCCCTTCTCGAAGGGATCAGGATGGGCGGCCGTAAGTGTGTGCCGGGCCCCTGGGGGCGCGGACCTATCGCTCCGAGTCTCGCCATGCCAGAAACGCGGGCGATGAAGTCTAAATGACGCATGATGCAGCCGGCTGCGCGGGTCAACCGCAGGCCGTCGCATGAGCGAAGCGACCCCGGTCGGCGTTCAGCCGACGCAGCGAGGGTCCTGAAGGGAGAAGACGCGATGACGACCGAAACGCCTTTCTCGGCCATTGGCCAGCGTATCCAAGCGCTGTCCACGGTTGCCACCGCCGTCAAACCGCGCACCGCGCCCGAAAAGATCGGCCTCTACGATCCCCGGAACGAGCACGATGCCTGCGGCGTCGGCTTCATCGCGCATATGAAGAACCACAAGTCCCACTCGATCGTCGAGAAGGGCCTGCAGATCCTGGCGAACCTCACCCATCGCGGCGCCGTCGGCGCCGATCCGCTGATGGGCGACGGCGCCGGCATGCTGGTGCAGATCCCGCACGCCTTCTTCGCCGCCGAGCTCGCCACTGCCGGGATCACTCTGCCCGAGGCGGGCCACTACGGCGTCGGCCATGTCTTCTTTCCCCGCGATCCGGAGCTGCGGGCGCATCTGGAGGCGATGTTCGAAGCGATCGTCGTCGAGGAGGGGCAGACCGTCCTCGGCTGGCGCGACGTGCCGGTCGACAACGATTCGCTGTCGAAGGCGCCCGAGATCGCCGCGACCGAGCCGGTGCACCGGCAGATCTTCATCGGCCGCGCCGCCGCGCTCGCCAGCGACGACGAGTTCGAGCGCAAGCTCTTCATCATCCGCAAGGTCGTCTCCAACCGCGCCTATGCGGAAGGCCACGGCAAGGATTTCGGCTTCTACGTCGTGTCGCTGTCGGCGCGCACTGTCGTCTACAAGGGCATGTTCCTCGCCTACCAGCTCGGCGCCTACTACAAGGACCTGACCGATCCGCGCTTCGAGAGCGCGCTGGCCCTCGTCCACCAGCGCTTTTCGACGAACACGTTTCCGTCATGGCGGCTGGCCCATCCCTACCGCATGGTCGCCCACAACGGCGAGATCAACACGCTGCGCGGCAACGTCAACTGGATGGCGGCGCGCCAGGCCTCTGTCGATTCCGAGCTGTTCGGCAACGACATTTCCAAGCTCTGGCCGATCTCCTACGAGGGCCAGTCCGACACCGCCTGCTTCGACAACGCGCTCGAATTCCTGACCGAGGGCGGCTATCCCTTGGCGCATGCGATGATGATGCTGATCCCCGAGGCCTGGTCGGGGAACAAGCAGATGCCGTCCGAGCAGAAGGCCTTCTACGAGTATCACGCGGCGCTGATGGAGCCCTGGGACGGGCCGGCGGCGGTCGCCTTCACCGACGGTCGCCAGATCGGCGCGACGCTCGACCGCAACGGCCTGCGTCCGGCGCGCTACGTCGTCACCGACGACGATCTCATCATCATGGCTTCGGAAGCCGGCACGCTGGAGATCCCGGAGGAGCGGATCGTCAAGAAGTGGCGGCTGCAGCCGGGCCGCATGCTCCTGATCGATCTGGAGAAGGGCCGCATCGTCTCCGACGAGGAGATCAAGCGCGAGGTCGCCACCGGCCATCCCTACAAGGAATGGCTGCGCCACACCCAGCTGATCCTGGAAGACCTGAAGCCCGTGGCGCCCCGCGCCTCGCGCGCCGACGTGTCGCTGCTCGACCGCCAGCAGGCTTTTGGCTATTCGATCGAGGACACGCGCACGCTGATGGCGCCGATGGCCACCACGGGCCAGGAGGCGATCGGTTCGATGGGCACGGACACGCCGATCTCGGCGATGTCGTCGCACTCGAAGATGCTCTACACCTACTTCAAGCAGAACTTTGCGCAGGTGACGAACCCGGCGATCGACCCGATCCGCGAGGAGCTGGTGATGAGCCTCGTCTCCTTCATCGGGCCGCGGCCGAACATCTTCGACCTCGAGGGCTCCTCCCGCCGCAAGCGGCTGGAGGTGCGCCAGCCGATCCTGACCAATGGCGATCTGGAAAAGATCCGCACCATCGGCCACACCGAGGACCGTTTCGACACCAAGACGATCGACACCACCTATCCCGCCGAGCAGGGCGCGGCGGGCATGGCCGGGGCGCTCGACCGCTTGTGCGAGCGGGCCGAGGCGGCCGTCGTCGGCGGCTACAACATCATCGTCCTGTCGGACCGGCAGGTCGGGCCCGATCGCATCCCGATCCCGGCGCTGCTCGCCTGCGCCGCCGTGCACCACCACCTGATCCGCAAGGGCCTGCGCACCGCCTCCGGCCTCGTCGTCGAATCCGGCGAGCCGCGCGAGGTGCATCACTTCGCCTGCCTCGCCGGCTATGGCGCGGAGGCGATCAACCCCTATCTCGCCTTCGACACCCTGCTCGACATGCACCGCCGCAAGGAGTTTCCGCCGGAGGTCGATCCGTCGGAGCTCGTCACGCGCTATATCAAGTCGGTCGGCAAGGGCCTCTTGAAGGTCATGTCGAAGATGGGCATCTCGACCTACCAGTCCTATTGCGGCGCGCAGATTTTTGACGCCGTCGGCCTGAAGTCGGACTTCGTCGCCCGCTACTTCACCGGCACGGCGACGACGATCGAAGGCGTCGGCCTCGAGGAAGTCGCCCGCGAGACTGCCGAGCGCCATCTCCTCGCCTTCTCCGAGGATCCGGTGCTCGCCCGCTCGCTCGCCGTCGGCGGCGAATATGTCTACCGCATGCGCGGCGAGGCGCACATGTGGTCGCCCGACGCCGTGGCGACGCTGCAGCACGCAGTGCGCGGCAATTCCTGGGAAAAATTCCAGGAATATTCCAAGCTCGTCGACGAAAGCGCTGTTGATGCCTCGGCGATCCGCGGCCTTTTCACCATCCGCATGGCCGAGGAGGTTGGCCTCTCGCCGGTGCCGCTCGACGAGGTCGAGCCGGCCGCCGACATCGTCAAGCGCTTCTGCACCGGCGCGATGAGTTTTGGCTCGATCTCGCGCGAGGCACACACGACGCTCGCCGTCGCCATGAACAGGATCGGCGGCAAGTCGAACACCGGCGAGGGCGGCGAGGAGCCCGATCGCTTCCAGAAGCTGCCCGACGGCTCGCCCAACCCGGAGCGGTCGGCGATCAAGCAGGTGGCGTCCGGCCGCTTCGGCGTGACGACGGAATATCTCGTCAATGCCGACATGCTGCAGATCAAGGTCAGCCAGGGCGCCAAGCCCGGCGAGGGCGGGCAGCTGCCTGGCCACAAGGTCGACGCGACCATCGCCAAGACGCGTTTCTCCACGCCCGGCGTCGGCCTGATCTCGCCGCCGCCGCACCACGATATCTATTCCATCGAGGACCTGGCGCAGCTCATCTACGACCTGAAGAACGTCAACCCGGAAGCCGACATCTCGGTCAAGCTGGTGTCGGAAGTCGGCGTCGGCACGGTTGCGGCGGGCGTCGCCAAGGCGCGCGCCGACCACATCATCGTCGCCGGCTATGACGGCGGCACCGGCGCCTCGCCGCTGACCTCGATCAAGCATGCCGGCTCCCCCTGGGAGATGGGCCTGGCCGAGACGCAGCAGACGCTGGTCATGAACGGCCTGCGCTCCAGAGTCTGCCTGCAGGTCGACGGCGGCCTGAAGACCGGCCGCGACGTCATCATCGGCGCGCTGCTCGGCGCCGACGAGTTCGGCTTCTCGACCGCGCCGCTGATCGCGGCCGGCTGCATCATGATGCGCAAGTGCCACCTCAACACCTGCCCCGTCGGCGTCGCGACGCAGGACCCGGTCCTGCGCAAGCGCTTCAAGGGCCAGCCCGAGCACGTCATCAACTTCTTCTTCTACGTCGCGGAAGAGGTTCGCATGCTGATGGCCGCGATGGGCGTCCGGCACCTGTCCGAGCTGATCGGCCAGTCCGACCGCCTGGGCACGCAAGCGCTGATCGAACACTGGAAGGCCAAGGGGCTCGACTTCTCCAACATCTTCCACAAGCCCGAGGCTGAGAACGAGGCGATCCGCTGGACCGAGCGCCAGAAGCACCCGATTGACGACGTGCTCGACCGCAAGCTCATCGCCGAGGCGATGCCGGCGCTGGACTCGCGCCAGAAGGTGACGATCGAGACCGACATTACCAATGTCGACCGCTCGGCCGGCGCCATGCTGTCGGGCGAAGTCGCCAAGCGTTTCGGGCTGAAGGGTCTGCCGGACGACACGATCAGCGTGAAGCTCACCGGCACCGCCGGCCAGAGCTTTGGGGCCTTCCTCGCCCGCGGCATCTCCTTCGACCTCGTCGGCGACGGCAACGACTATGTCGGCAAGGGCCTGTCGGGCGGCCGCATCGTCGTGCGCCCGCGCGAGAACACCCGCATCGTGCCGGAGGAGTCGATCATTCTCGGCAACACCGTGCTGTACGGCGCGATCTCCGGCGAATGCTACTTCCGCGGCGTCGCCGGCGAGCGCTTCGCCGTGCGCAATTCGGGCGCCATCGCGGTGGTCGAGGGCGTCGGCGACCACGGCTGCGAATACATGACCGGCGGCGTCGTCGTCATTCTCGGCCATACCGGGCGCAACTTCGCGGCCGGCATGTCCGGCGGCATCGCCTATGTCTTCGACGAGGACGGCAATTTCGCCGAGCGCTGCAACATGGCCATGGTCGAACTCGAGCCGGTGCCGGAGGAGGACGACCTCCTGGAAAAGCTGCACCACCATGGCGGCGACCTGCAGCACATGGGCCGCGTCAACGTCTCCTCCGACATGACCGGCCACGACGACGAGCGGCTCTACCAGCTGATCCTGAACCACCACCACTATACCGGTTCGGGGCGCGCCAAGCGCATGCTCGACGAGTGGGAGACGTTCCGGCCGAAATTCGTGAAGGTCATGCCGGTCGAGTACCGCCGTGCCCTTCAGGAGATGGAGCGGGCGCGGATGGGCATCGCGGCGGAGTAGCCGAACGGGACCGGAGGCGGCGTCTTGTCGCCTCCGGCCCGGAAGTCCTATGTTTCGCCTCAGATTTTGAGGAGGTCGCGATGCAAACCAAGGAAACAACAGCCAAGGTTTTCATGGACAATGGCAGCCGCGCCGTCCGCATTCCAACCGAGTTCGTCTTGGAAGGGGATGAGGTGACGATCCGGCAGGAAAAGGATGGCGCCATCATCATCCAGCCAACGGCGCCGACGGGTCTTTTGGACTGGTTGGCGACGCTGGAGCCGCTAGACGATGAGGAAGCGCTACCGGAGATCACGGACGACGACCTGCCGCCGTTGAGAGACGTCAAGCTGTGACACTCTTCCTGCTCGACACCAATGCCGTGTCTGATCTTCTGCGACGACCGGCGGGTCCGGTGGCCGAGCGCGTGAGACTGGTTGGAGAGGACAATATCTGCATGAGTATCGTCGTCAGCGCGGAGCTGGAATATGGCGCTGGCAAGAAAGCGGACAGGACCTTGGAACGGCGCATTGAAGAGATCCGCAGGCGTATCCCGGTGATGGCTTTCGAGCAGCCGGCTGATCTGCACTACGGTATCATTCGCGCGCGGCTCGAGGCAAAAGGTCGGCAGATCGGCGCAAACGACCTCTTCATCGCGGCGCACGCACTGGCTCTGGGTGCGACGCTGGTGACAGACAACATTCGCGAGTTTAGCCGCGTGCCAGACCTTCCAATCGAAAACTGGTTGCGGCACTAGAGCTCTTCTAACAAGCACAAAAAGCCGTATTCTGTGCTGCGCCGCGGCAGGGGCGGATGCGGCCGGAAGACATGCGCGCCTGCAGGGGAAAAGCCCGTGGGTCGACGAACAGAGAGTGGGATGAACATGGGCAAGGTGACGGGTTTTCTCGAGATCGACCGGCAGACGCAGAAATACCAGCCGGCCTCCGATCGAATCCGGCATTTCCGCGAATTCACGCTGCCGATGTCCGACGAGGAAGTCGGCAAGCAGGCGGCGCGCTGCATGGATTGCGGCATTCCCTTCTGCCACGGCCCGACCGGCTGCCCGATCCACAACCAGATCCCCGACTGGAACGACCTCGTCTATTCCAACGACTGGGAGGGCGCGATCCGCAACCTCCACTCGACCAACAATTTCCCGGAATTCACCGGCCGCATCTGCCCCGCTCCCTGCGAGGAAGCCTGCACGCTGAACCTCGAGGACACGCCGGTCGCGATCAAGACCGTCGAGCAGGCGATCGCCGACAAGGCCTACAAGCTCGGCCTCATCCGGCCGCAGCCGCCGACGACGAAGTCCGGCAAGAAGGTCGCGGTCATCGGTTCCGGGCCGGCGGGCCTCGCCGCCGCCCAGCAGCTCGGCCGCGCCGGTCACGACGTGCATGTCTACGAGCGCGAGTCGCGCCCGGGCGGCCTGCTGCGCTACGGCATTCCCGACTTCAAGATGGAGAAGCACTGGATCGACAAGCGCGTCGAGCAGATGAAGGGGGAGGGCGTCACCTTCCACTGCGGCGTCGAGGTGGGCGGCACGACGCCGCTCGCCGAGATCCTCGGCGCGCATGACGCGGTGCTCTACTGCGGCGGCGCCGAGCGGCCGCGCGATGCCGGCATCCCGCATGGCAGCCTGTCGGGCGTCTACGACGCCATGCCCTATCTCGTGCAGCAGAACCGCCGCGTCGGCGGCGAGAAGATCGACAGCGTCGGCTGGAGTTCGCAGGAGATCTGGGCCGGCGGCAAGCATGTCGTCGTCGTCGGCGGCGGCGATACCGCGTCGGACTGCGTCGGCACCGCCTTCCGCCAGGGCGCGGTCAAGGTCACGCAGCTCGACATCCGGCCGCAGCCGCCGAAGACCGAGAACAAGCTCGAGGTCTGGCCCTATTGGGCGACGAAGATGCGCACCTCCTCCAGCCAGGCCGAAGGCGCCATCCGCGAGTTCCAGGTGGCGACGCTCGAATTCACCGGCGAGGACGGGCACCTGACCGGCGTGAAGTGCGCCGAGGTCGACGCGGCGCGCAAGCCGATCCCGGGCAGCGAGTTCGTGATCAAGGCCGATCTAGCCTTCATCGCCATCGGCTTCGCCGGTCCGATGGAAAAGGGCTTGATGGCGGAGGTGGGCGCGAGCCTCGCCACCACCACCGATCGTCGCGGCAATGTCGCGGTGGCCGCCGACGACACCAGCTACCGCACCTCGATGGACAAGCTCTACGTCGCCGGCGACGTTCGCCGCGGCCAGTCGCTGGTGGTCTGGGCGATCCGCGAGGGTCGCCAAGCGGCGCGGGCGATCGATCTTGACCTGATGGGCGTCACCACCCTGCCGCGCTGAGCGGAGGTCCGACGGGCCGCTCTCCGTTTGGGGAGATGGCAAAGCGCGTGCACGAGGAAAGTGGCGAGGCGCGGGCGCGAGGGTCCTTCGAAGACGGACTTCGTAGCGGCTGACGCGGCTACCGCAGCGGCCCGCCGACCGGCAGGTTTCCCGGCGGGCCACCGACCGCCGGGTTGCCGGCCGTCGCTGGCACCGACTTGCCCGTCCCGTCCGCCGCCGGCAGAGGGGAGGTTGGCTTGCCCTGCGGACCGGCTTGGGACTTCGACCAGTCCTCGATGATCGCGTCGGCGAGCGTCGGCATCGGTGGTGGCGGCTGCCGCGGGCCGGCCAGCGCATTGATGTCGACGGAGCCGCGGACCACCACGGGGTCGGCCGTATCCAGCGGAGCGGCCGGAGTGCTCGGCGCCACCGCCGGGCTCTTCGGATTCCACGCGAAGGCGTCGGCACGACCGGGCGTCTTGACGCCCGGCAGGCCTGCGGTCACCAGCCTGTCGCGGGGCGAGGCGACCGGGGCCTTGCGGGCCGCCGGGGCGCCGCCGAGAAGGCTGTCCCCGCCGCCGAGCGCCGGGTCGGTCAGGGCCAGCAGCGGCGCCGAGGTAGCGGTGGCGGGATTGGCCACCGGCATCGGCTTCGACGGCGTTTCCGACGTCGCCGCGATGGCGCCATCGGCGCCCAGAATCCGCAGGATCGGATTCTCGGCGAAGAAGGCCAGTTTGTCCCGGCCGGCCGTCGTCATGGTGATGCCGTCCTCGTTGCGCAGCCGCGCCTGCTGGCCGGCGGTGTCCGGCCCCGAATAGGTGAAGGCCCCGTCGGCATCGACGAACCCGTCCCAGATGTCGACGAACTCGCCGCCGACGCTGGTCGCCGCCTGGCGGTAGATCTCGTTCAGCGCGGTCATGTCGGCGGTCATGGCGCTCTGCCGGAAGGCGGGCATGCCGACCCACAGCAGCGGAACCGTTTTGGCGCCGACGGCGGCGGCGAGGGCCGTGGCCCGGCGCTGGTATTCCGCCGTCCATTCCGCCGAGCGCACAGACAGCGACAGGCTGCCGGTCTCCATCGTCTGGCGATCGTTGGAGCCCAGCATGACCACGACCAAGGCCGGCTTTTCCTTGTCGAGCAAAGCCGGGATCGAGCTCGGCCAGTCGTAGTGGTCCTCGCGCACGAGACCCGAGGAGCCGCGGCTGGCATCGACGATCTTGAGATCGGGGCGGTCGGCGATCGCCGCTTCGAGGCCGGCGGCGAGCGATCCGCCGAGAAAATCGCCGATCACGAGGATAGGCCGGGCGGTGTCCCGCTTGGCGACCACGGCAGCGGCGGCGGCAGCGGCGGCGCCGGTGGCGGCAGTTGCGGTGGCGCGCGACGAAGCCTTGCCGGCCTTTCCGGATTTGCGGGCACTGACCGGCTTTTGCCGCCGCGGCGCCGGCGCGCGGCGGATGACGCGGCGCGGCGGTGGTTCGGCGCGCTCACGCTGGCGGACCGAAGGGCCGCCGAAGAGCATGTCGAGGATGCTGCGAGGCCGCTCCTGCGCCTGGACGGCGCCGGTGGACGGCAGCAGTCCGGAGATCAGGACCGCGAAGGCGAGGAGCAGCCGCGCCGCCACACGGGTGGCGCGCTGCCCGGACATCCTCTCGCGGCCCTCGGTCATTCCGGTTATTTCCTGCGCATGATGTCGAGCAGCGCCCTGGAGGCGTTGCCGTCGGCATCGACGCCGACCTGCCGCTGGTAGGACATGATCGCGCCCTTCGAGCCCGAGCCGATCTTGCCGTCGATCTTGCCGTCATAGAGGCCGTGACGGCTGAGATGCTGCTGCAGTTCCGCCCGCTCGACCATCGACAGCGGGGTGTAGCCCCGCGGCCAGTCGTTGACCAGCGGGCCGTAGCCGCCGATCTGGTCGCCGAGATGGCCGACGGCCAGGGCGTATTTGTCGGCATTGTTGTAGGCCTTGATGACGAAGAAGTTCTTGGTCATCAGGAAGGCGGGGCCGCCGGGGCCGGCCGGCATCATCAGGTTGGCGCGCTCGGAGCCCGACGGAAAGTCGCGACCGGTGGCGCGGCGCACGCCCAGCTTGGTCCATTCGGCGATGGTCTTCGAACCCTTGATGCTGGAGAGCTTCGCCGGCGCGACGACTTCATAGCCCCAGGTCTTGCCGGTCTGCCAGCCGTTCTTGCGCAGGAGATTGGCGGCGGTGGCGAGCGCATCCGGCTCGCTCGTCCAGATGTCGGCATGACCGTTGCCGTCCATGTCGGCGGCATAGGCGAGATAGCTCGTCGGAATGAACTGGGTGTGGCCCATCGCGCCGGCCCAGGAGCCGGTGAGCCCCTTCATCGACACGTCGCCCCGCTGGACGATCTTCAGCGCCGCGATCAGCTGCGACCGCGCGAACTTCGCCCGCCGCTTGTCGAGATAGGCGAGCGTCGCCAGCGAGCGCGGCAGCGGCTTCACCACGTCTTCGCGCGCCAGGATCTTGCCGTAGTTGGTTTCCATCGACCAGATCGCCAGGAGGATGTCACGGTCGACGCCAAAGCGCTTCTCGATCCGGTCGAGCCAGGGGGCCAGGCGCGCCCGCTGGGCCTGGCCCTCGGCGACGGCCTCCTCGTTCACGCGGTTGTCGAGATAGTCCCAGACCGTGTCGCGGAATTCCGGCTGGAAGCGGGCCTTCTCGATCACCACCGGATCGGGCTCGTCGACGCCTGCGAAGGCGGCGCGGTAGACCTGCCTGCTGACGCCCGCCTTCACGGCGGTCGCCTCGAAATCGCTGATCCAGCGGCGGAAGCCGGCATCGGCGGAGGCCGACGGGACATGGCCGAGGACAAGCACGGCGGCGAGCGCAATTCCGGCGAGACGGGAAAGGGGCATCTTGGTCGTTGCGGTCATGATAAGCTCCGTGATCGAACGTGCGTGTCAGGCTCTGCCCCGCCCGCCGAAAATTCGTCGCGGAGAGGGGCGCCACCTTGCGCATGAGAACGGCTGCCGACTGCCTCGCGGCGATGGGCTCGGGCCGAGATCCCATCATACGGGCAGGTCGTTAAGAGGGTCTTTACCACGAAATCGCCTGCTGGATGCCGGTGCAGTTTGTCCTTTGCCAGTCTGCCGCTATTTCAGGGCGAAAGCGCGGCACGCCCGGGCCACCCGAGCGGTGTCCCGCTCCGCCGCTATTGCCGGTTTGATGCCGCTGTCGCCGGGTTGATCATGTCGTCACCGCCCCTGGGGCGTAGGAGTTTCGTAAATGCGTAAGATCCGCAAGGCCGTGTTTCCCGTGGCGGGGCTCGGTACCCGCTTTCTGCCAGCGACGAAGTCGATCCCCAAGGAGATGCTGACGGTCGTCGACCGTCCGGTGATCCAGTACGTCGTCGACGAGGCTCGCCAGGCCGGGATCGAGCACCTGATTTTCGTCACCGGGCGCAACAAGGGCGTCATCGAGGACTATTTCGACATCCAGGTCGAACTCGTCGGCACCCTGACCGAGCGCGGCAAGCAGGCCGAGCTCGATCTGCTCGACGCGCTGCAGCCGCGGCCGGGAACCTCGAGCTTCACCCGCCAGCAGGCGCCGCTCGGTCTCGGCCATGCCGTCTGGTGCGCACGGGAACTGGTCGGGGCCGAGCCCTTCGCTTTGCTCCTGCCGGACATGATCATGCAGGCCGAGCGCGGGTGCCTCGCCAGGATGGTCGAGCTCTACGAGCAGACCGGCGGCAATGTCATCTCGGTCGAGCAGTGCGAGCCGGCCGAGACCAACAAATACGGCATCGTCGGCCGCGGCGAGGATATCGGCACCGGCTTTCGCGTCGATGGCATGGTGGAGAAGCCGGCACCGGCCGAGGCGCCGTCGAACTTCTACATCTCCGGCCGATACATCCTGCAGCCGGAAATCTTCGACATTCTGGCAACGCAGGAAAAGGGCGCCGGCAACGAGATCCAGCTCACCGACGGCATGCTCAAGCTGGCGCAGCAGCAGGAGTTCTTTGGCTATCACTTCACGGGCCGGACCTTCGACTGCGGCTCCAAGGAGGGCTTCATCGAGGCCAATGTCGCCTTCGCCCTGTGGCGCCAGGACATCCGCGACAAGGTCATGGGCAATCTGCAGAATCTGCTCGACACCGTCGAGCCGGCCGGCCGGCGCAAAGCGGCGGAGTAGTCGCAGACGGCGCTGCCCCGGGTCGTTCCGGGTCAGCGCTGCAGGCGCAGGCCGATGCGAACCGAATCGGCGGTGAAGTCGTCGCCGTCCTGGCGACTGTCCAACTGCTCGTGACGCACGAGGCCGGTGAAGGCAAGCGTGCGGTTCAGCCAGTAGGTGAAGCCGGCCTCTGCGGCGTAGCTGGTCTCCACCTCGGTCTCGATCTCACTGTCGCGGTAGGCGGCCGACAGCGTCGAGGTGAGGTCGGTGCGGTGCGTCAGCCGGTGCCGTAAGGCGATGGCACTCTCGTAGAGGGTCGAGGTGCCCGATCCGTCGGTGTCGGGATCGAAGCTGGTCGAGGCGGTGAGGACGACGTCCGTGCCACGCTGCGGCGACCAGGCCAGCCGTCCGTCGAAGGTGGGCGAGCCGCTGTTCGGCAGGCCATCGTCTGCCGGCAGGTTCCAGGCATAGCCGGTGGCAATTTCGCCCAGGAATTTTTCACCGAGATCGAAGGTGAGGCCCGCCCGGAGCGAGGGGATCGTCGAATTGCGGTCCATGCCGTCGGGCGTCGTGTCCTCGTCGAAGATGCGGTAGCCGAGCCCGCCTTCGACGAAGGGTTGCATCGCCGGCGAGATTTCGTAGCCGGCCCGCAAGGCCGTGGTCAGCGTCGTATAGCTTTCGTCGAGGTCGCTGCTCCCGTCGGCCCGCACCGCCTGCGTCTTGGTCTGCCGGATGGCCGAGGCGTCGAGGCTGGCCGTGGTGCGGCCGAACTGGCGTTCGAGATTGGCGCCGGCGGAATAGGTGAGGATATCAGGCCGCTCGCTGACCGAATCGCCCGCATCGAGGTCGATCGGGTCTTCCTGGCGATAGGCGATGGCGCCGCGCAGGGTCGCGGTGGTCAGCCGGTCGATGTCGAGCCTGTAGCGCCCGTCGAGCGAGAGATTGGGCTCCGATTCCAGTTCCCCGGAAAAATTGCGGCGATAGGAGGCCAGGGCATTCAGCTCGGCCTCGTCCTCGGACCAGTCGGACAGAAGCCGTGCCGAAGCGATCGTTTCGCTGAACATCCCGCTCTCCCCGCCGGCGCTGCGGGAGAGATTGCTCGAGGCGCCGATCCCCTGTTCCAGCGTCGAATAGAGCACGAAACTGCCGGCCCTTATGCCGACCGGGGCGAAGGGATCGTCCTCGGCGATGGGAATGGTGCCGCGCAGCGGGGTGATCGCGAGATTCTGCCGGCCGAGAATGCTGTCCCCCCGCGAGGAGCGCGCGGCCGTCGATGCCTGCGCGAGGTCCGCGCCGGGCAGACCGCGGTTGCGGGCGGCCAGGAGAGGATCGAGGGGCCGGCCATTGCGATCGGTCTCGGCATCTTCGCGTCTGGCCGACGCGGACCCGGCGCGGGCGTTCTCCGCGGCATTGGCTTGAGCGCGCGGGGCGGCGCTGTTCAGCACCGGATTGCTCTCCTCAGCTGGATCGAACAGGCTGAACTTCGGCCGTGGCGGTGCCGCGGGGGCGAGCGGATCCCCGTCCGCCGGGACATCGGGGTCGTCGGGGCGGTCGGCGAGGTCCTCCGAACCGCGGCTGAAGGGCTCGTAGTCCGGCGCCGCGGCGCCGCCCGGTGCCGCCTCCGCGTCCAGCTCGCGCAGGCTGCCATCCGAGAGCGTCTCGCTGCCGCCGGCGGGCCGAAGGTCCGAGCCCCGCAGCGTCGGCGGCGTGAGCGCGCTCTGCGCCAGCGCGATCTCGCAGGGCAGCGTGCCGCTGACCGCCAGCGCGACCAGTCCCAGCCGGCTCGTCCGCCGCAATGCTTCGCTATATCGGTCGATCACGGCCCCACCGGCTGTTTGCAGGCTGCAGACATGTTGCCGATTGGTAAACGAGCATGGTTAACCCAACCTTACGCAAGCCTGCCGAAGCCGCGCAAAGCCATTGCCGATGGTCAGCCCTGATGCGTGCCGGCCGGCTCTGCCGGCTCGACGGTGAGGATGGCGCCGTTGGCGGCGACGATCCTGACACGGGCATGCCGGGGCAGGTCCGGCCCCTCAACGATCCACCAGCTGTCGTCGACCGCGACCTTGCCGCGGTTGCCGACGATCGCGTCCGACAGAGTGGCGGTCTTGCCGACCAGCCGGTCGGCCCTGCTGGAAGAGGCGAGGGGCGCGGAGGAGGCGGTCTTGGCGCCGTACCAGCGGCGGCCGATCAGCACCGCGACGATCGAGAGGATGACGAAGGCGACGACCTGCTGCTGCCAGCCGAGGCTGTCGCCGAGGATCAGGACATTGGTGCCGACGATCAGCGCGGCGAGCCCCGGAAAAAGCAGGTAGACGCCGGGAAGGACGATCTCGAGGACGAGCAGGACGAGACCCGCGATCCACCAGGAATAGGGTGCGAGGTCGGCAAGGAAGGCGCTCATTCGTCCTGGCTCCCTCCCGGCCGGGGCGGCACGACGAAACCGCCGCCGGCCGGGGCGGCGGTGCTGGGAACGCGCGCCCGCGACGCGGCGGTCGGCGCGGCCGTGTCGGGGAAGGAGGCGCGCGCCAGTTCCGCGATGCCGCCGATCGAGCCGATCAGCGAGGCGGCCTCCAGCGGCATCAGGATGACGCGCTGGTTGTTGGCCGAAGCGAGCTTGCCGAGAGCCTCGGTGTATTTCTGCGCCACGAAGTAGTTCAGCGCCTGGACATTGCCGGCGGCGATCGCCTCGGAAACGACGCGGGTCGCCGTCGCCTCGGCCTCGGCCAGGCGCTCGCGCGCCTCGGCCTCGCGGAAGGCGGCCTCGCGCAGGCCTTCGGCCTGCAGGATCTGCGCCTGCTTGTCGCCCTCGGCGCGCAGGATCTTGGCGTTGCGCTGGCCCTCCGCCTCCAGCACCTCGGCGCGCTTCTCGCGCTCGGCCTTCATCTGCCGGGCCATGGAATCGACGAGGTCGCGCGGCGGGTTGATGTCCTTGATCTCGATCCTTGTGATCTTGATGCCCCAGGAATTGGCCGCCTGGTCGGCGACGCGCAGGATTTTCTCCGAGATCGCGTCGCGGTTCGACAGGAGATCGTCGAGGTCCATCGAGCCCATGACCGAGCGCAGATTGGTCATCACCAGGTTGAGGATGGCGTTTTCCAGCCCGCTCACCTCGTAGGCGGCGGCGGGGGCGTCGAGCACCTGGTAGAAGGCGACGCCGTCCGCGGCGACCGAGGCGTTGTCGCGGGTGATCACCTCCTGCGTCGGGATGTCGAGCACCTGCTCCATCATGTTGAGCTTGCGGCCGATCCGTTCGACGAAGGGAATGATGATGTTGAGGCCGGGCGTCAGCGTCCGCGTGTAGCGACCAAAGCTTTCCACGGTCCAGGCATAGCCCTGCGGCACCGTCTTCACCATGGCGAAGAGGGTGATGAGGCCGAAGACCAGGAGGGCGATGACGAGAATGCCGAGGCCGGTCATGACGAAGATCCCGATGCCGAACAGGCCATGTGTCTCTCCCGTGCCGTGAATTTCCGTCTTCTTAGGTGCACGCGCGATGCCGCGGGCGCAAGATGCGCGGCCCGATTGCCGGGCCGGTCAGGCGACGGGCGCGGCCCTCGGCCGGGCGACCCAGACGCCGAACAGGATCAGGGCCCCGCCGGCCAGTTGCAGCGGCACCAGCGCTTCGCCGGCGAAGAGCCAGCCGAACAGCCCCGCGGCGACGGCTTCGACGAAGATGACGAGGGAGGAGAAGGAGGCCGAGAGCACGCCGAGGGCCACGGTCAAAAGCCCCTGTCCGCCGGCATGGCTGACGAGCCCGAGCGCCAGGAGATTATAGGCGCCGGAAGCGGTCGGCGGCAGAAAGCCTTCTGCCGCGATGGCGGCGGCGGCGAACAGGATGACGGTGGTGATGAGGGTCGACAGGAACGTTGTCGCCCCGGCGCCGAGATCCTTTCGCGCGCTGCGCACGGTCAGGAAGTAGAGCCCGAAAAAGAACGAGGTGAGGACGCCATAGAGATCGCCGAGCCATTGCCCGGATCCGTCGCCCGCCGAATGCAGGATCAGCAGGCCGGCACCCGGCACGCAGATGCCAAGGCCGATCATCGTGCGCCGCGTCACCGCCTCGCCGATGGTGAAACGCGACAGCAGCGCCACCCACAGCGGGGCGAGGCAGGCGAGGAAGGTGGCGCTGGCGATCGTCGTGTGGGCGATGGCGAGGTGCCAGAAGATCAGGTCGCCGGAAAAGAACAGGCCGGAGAGGAGAATCGCCGGCCGCCGCAGGCCCGCCCACAGCGGCTCGGTGGCCGAGCCCCGGGTGGCAAGGGCCCAGGCGAGGAGAAGCGGCAGCGCCAAGGCGACGCGCCAGAAAGCGCTGGCAAAGGAGCCGACCTCGGACTGGCGCACGAAGACCGGGGAGATCGCCATCGCCATGGCGCCGAGCACGAGCAGCGCGAGGGCCGCGGCGACGGAGAGGCCGACAACCGCGGTGGGCGGAGCAGGGGAGCGGAGGGACATGGCAGGCTCACGGGGGCTTTGGGGACGGGCGCGGCGACGTACGGCCCGATAGGCGGAGGGGCGGCCCCGATGTCAAGCCGAAGCGGTGCGCCGGGCCGGCCAGGCGCAGGTCTTAGCGCGATTGCTTGAAACGCGGCGGGATTGGCCTGATATGACGGGACCAGGATCCAATGAGGAGACGGCTGCCATGGCTGACGACAACGAGGCCCGAATCGCGCTCGAGGCCGCCGCCTTCCGGCGGCTGCGCGATCATCTGCGCGCGCGCACCGACGTGCAGAACATCGATCTGATGAACCTCGCCGGCTTCTGCCGCAACTGCCTGTCCAACTGGTACAGCGAGGCCGCGGCCGCGGCCGGCACGCCGATCGGCAAGGACGAAGCCCGCGAGATCGTCTACGGCATGCCCTATGACGAGTGGCGCGCGCTCTACCAGCGCGAAGCGAGTGCCGCCGATGCAGCCGCCTTTGCGGCGCGCGCCCACAAGGAATAGTGCCGGCAGGCGTGCCGCGGCAGTGGATGGCGGGCGCCGACGCATTCAAACGGCGGCCGCTTTCTGCTAGGTGGCGCGTTCGAGCCGTCGACTCGGTGTCCTCCGGACGCCGTGGCGCGGCCCCCGATCAGGGGCAGCCGACGGCTGCCGAGCAATTCCAGCAGTCGAAACAGGCGGTCGCGGGCGTCCTCCTGCCGCGACAAGGCTTAGAAGGAAGACCCGATGAGCGAGACCCAAGCGGCCGCCGAGACCAACGTCGCCGCCGACGAGCTGCGCGCCTTCATCGAGCGGATCGAGCGCCTCGAAGAGGAAAAGAAGACGATCAGCGACGACGTCAAGGATGTCTACGGCGAGGCCAAGTCCCGCGGCTACGACGTGAAGGTGCTCCGCAAGATCGTCTCGATCCGCAAGCAGGACCAGAACGAGCGGCAGGAGATGGACGCCATCCTCGAGCTCTACATGCAGGCCCTCGGCATGGTCTGAACGGACCGGCCCCGGCCGTCGGCCGAGGGTCCTGTCGGGCGTCGGGCGCGCCTCGGCCGGCGGCCGGGCGTAGGCGGCAACTGCTCACCCTCGCCCGCAAAGCGAGCCTCGGCGGTAGCGCCGGACGGGAACGGAATTCGGTACTCTCTCTCCCGGTGCTCCGGGAGACGCCTGGCGCCGCTGTCTCGTCTGAATGAAATCACCGGTGTGAAAAGCCCGCGGACCCTTCCGCGGGCTTTTTTCGTCAAACTCAAAACTCAGATCCGTGCGCTGTGGCCGGGCAGGGTCGTGCGCACCGGCAGCGGCCGTTGCCGCCCGTGCCGACGAAGCCTCAAGCGCTGCCGGCACGCGGTCCGGCTGGCGGCGGGCGAAAGGCCTTACCCGCGTCACCTGCCGGTCGTGGCAGCACCGCCCTCGGCAGCAACAGGGACGTCGGCCGGGGGACCCGGCCGGGCATGATCTCAGGCGGCGGCGCGGCCGGCGGCCCTGCGGCGCTTGTGTCCCAGGCCCATCTGCTTGGCGAGGCGCGAGCGCGCTGCGGCATAGTTTGGTGCCACCATCGGATAGTCGCTCGCCAGATCCCACTTCTCCCGGTACTCCTCGGGCGACAGGGAATAGTGCGTCATCAGGTGCCGCTTCAGCGATTTGAACTTCTTGCCGTCTTCGAGGCAGATGATGTAGTCGTCGGTGACCGATTTCTTCACGGGCACTGCGGGCTTCGGCTTTTCCACCTCGGCCTCGACGACCTTCGTCTTGGTGCTGCCGAGCGCGCCGTACACATCGGCGATCAGGCCGGGCAGGTCGGTCACCGGCAGGGAATTGTTGCTGACATAGGCTGCGACGACTTCCGCCGTCAGTTCCATCAGGATCTCGGTATTCTCGATGGTCTCGATCTCATCCATAGCTTCACCCAATCGTGTGGTCGATTTGTTGCGGGGAGACAGGCCCCGGTTGCTGGCCGCTTGACGGTGGTTGCGAGAACTCCGTCAAATCGCAGAACTCACTCGTCGCAGGCACGCTAGCGTTAGTCTTGTATTGATACTGCGTTACTTAATGTCAAGGCGCAATCAGGCAGTGACAAGATCGTCGCAGGCGACTTCCACCGATACAGATTGAAACAGATCGACGAAGTGACAGCGTGCAAAGGAATTTTTCTCATCGAGGGAGCAGCGTTGCCATGATCAGCCGGAATCTTCAGCCTTAAATTTTGTTCAGATTGTCACGGGCAACGGCGGCAATCCTTTGGCAGGCAGCCGGAAGTAGTAGGTAGCGAACAAATCCAGGCGTGATTCGCAGCCGCGACCGCATGGCCTGTTGTCCGCGCCGGAGTTGGGGTTGGTGGGCCGCATCCTCAGTCGGACCCACGGGATGGCGCGCGGGAAATAAGCGCTGCCGCGCCTTCGCCGCGGCGCGAAGAGACCTGCACAAAGGGCAATGAAAAAGGCAGTAGATTGAAGATTTTTGAGGCGGTCGCCGGCTAACGGGCCGGCGCGCCTTGTGCCGGCGACCGGGGCCGGCGGCGGGCCATGAAGACCGGGCATAACTCGCGGCCTGCCTCAGGCGCCTCGCGGCAGACCTGTTTCACCGGTGCCAGCGCGCCCCGTCCGATCGGCCGGGGCGATGGATCTCAGCGAAACTTCGCCACCGGCAGGAAGTTCACGGCGGAGCCGGCGAAGTGGTTGCGGACCTCGGCCAGCGGCTTGGCGGTGAAGCCCGCGGTGAAGACGGAGGTCGGAACGTCGCGGACCAGCACGTCGGCATTGGGCTTCTGCGCCACGGCGGCTGCAGCGCGCTCGGCCGGGTCCGAGACGAGGGACGCCAGTTCGATGCGCGACTGGATCGCTGCCTGCACCACGGTCGGGGCCGGCTGCGGCTGCTTCTGGCCAGCGGCAGCGGTGCGGGAGAGGCGGCCGGTCTTACCGGCGGGCGCATCCAGCTTGGCGATGGCCGCGACGCTGCGCGACGGCTTCGGGGCCTCGAAGGCGGCGAGCAGCAGCGGCGCTGCAGGCTTGGACGTGCTCTTCGCCGCCGGGGCCGGAACCGCCGCCGCCGTCACGGCAGTCGGCTGGGTGGCGGGCGCATCGACGATCCGCTTGACGGCCTCGACATTGGCGACCCTCACCGCCTCGCTGGGGAGCGGAGCGGCTGCCGGGACCGCGGCGACCGCCGTCCCGTTCTCGCGCAGAACGCTGTCGAATGCCGGCCGCTGGCGGGGCATGGGGACGGCATAGGCGAGCTGCGACGGCGCGCCGGCGACGGAGTCGCGCGCCATCGGCACGTCTTCCAGCTGGGCGACCAGCGAAGAGATTTCGTCGGGTGCGGCGTTCGCTGTCGGCGCGAGAACGGCCGAGCGGCCGGGCGCTGCATGCGGCAGCGGAATGCGCGACAGGTCGAGGCTGGCGACTTCGGTAGCTGGGGCCTCGGTCGGCGCGGCGTCGCCGATCTGGGCGGGCGGGGTCGGGACGCTGGTGTCGAACGTGTCGCGGATCGGCAGCGGAACGCCGGCGGCCAGGAGATTGGGGCGGGTGCTCGGGACCATGGCGGCAACCGCCACCTCGGCAGCCGGGACGGGCTTGATCGTCCGGGCGGGCACTGCTGCCGCCGGGCGCTGTGCCGGCGCTGCAGCGGCGCGGGCGGCCGGCGCGGTCTCCGCATCGGCGACATCGTCTTCCTCGTCGGCACCGCCGCCGAAGAGCGCGGCAAACAGCGTCTTGCCGCCGCCGCTGCTGCGGCTAGAAGCGCTGGCATTGGCGACCTGGATGGCGCTCGATCCCTTGCGGGCCTTATAGGAAGCCAGCGCCTGCTCGTAGCCCGGCAACGGCTTGCCGTCGGACGGAACGTGCACGGTATTGCCCTTGGGGAAGACGGCGACGAGTTCCTTGCGGCTCATGCGCGGCCAGTGGCGGGCATTGCCGACGTCGAAGTGGACGAAGGGAGAGCCGGAGCGCGGATAGTAGCCGACGCCGCCGACCTGCATCTTCAGGCCGATCTCGCGCATTTTCTTCAGCGGCACGTCGGGAATGAAAAAGTCGAGGGCGCGGCCGGCCGTGTGCTGGCTTTCCTTGGCGACGCCCGAGGAGCGCGACCGCAGCATGTTGTTGGTCGCCGGCGAGCGATAGCCGCAGATGACGTTGATGTAGTCGCGCGAGCCGGACTGGCGGTAGGCTTCCCAGATCAGGTCGAGGAGGCGCGTGTCCATCGTCGTGGGCTTGGCCTTGCGCCAGTCGCGAAGGAACCAGTTGATCTTCTTCAGGCCGTCGGCGCTGTAGCGGCCGTTCGTCTTGTAGACGATCGACGCCTTTTCCTTCGTGTGCAGATTGTAGAATTTCAACGTCCGGGTCTCAGCCCGGGTCGACACCGAACCGGCGCCCAGGACGAGCGCGCACAGGGCGGCGGTCGAGGCTACGCGAAACACCGCGCGGCCGACAACGTCGGTCATTCCCCACATCCGAAACTCGTCCCCTCGTAAGTCCACATCGATCGGGTATCCCCCGGGGCGACGCCCGTCCCGCAGGATAATCAGCGGTCTTTTCCTCCGCCGAGACTGCGGCGCTAAGATGACGCTTAACCCATCTGACACGAAATTCAAAAGAAAAGGGTTAACCAGATATGACGTCGGGCAAAGTATCGTCGGCCTGGCATAAGGTTCGGATCTCTCCTGTCCTGCGTCGGGCGAACCTGCCTCGACACTGCCATATTCTGCCGGGCTCGCCTACCGATATGCTTATCGCGGGCGCTGCGAGCTGTTCCGGGCGGGGAACTGTACCGCCGGTCACGCGACAAGTCGCCGGCGCGCGCGGACAGATTCGGACCGGTCGCGGGTCCCTAAGCGGCGGCGCCGGGCAGGGTCGCGGCGCGAGGGAGCGCGAAAGCAGGGATGGTCGGTCCGGAGACGATCGACCGGGGCATGGCCGGCCTGTCCTCTGCACGGGCAGGGCGGCGCGTTGATCGGCCGGGTCGACAGGGGCCGGCCGGACACCTAGATGCAGCATCGGACGGGCGCCAGCCTGTCCCGTGATGTCGCCCTCCGCCGATCCCCACAGGACATGTCCGATGACCGAGATCTTCGCCAGACCCCTTCATGCCGCCCCGACGATGGGGGCCTCGACCGCCTCGACCGGCGCGGGCGTCCTGCCAGAATGGAACCTCGACGACCTCTATGCCGGCATGGATGCGCCGGAGATCGCGGCGGACCTGGCGCGCGGCGCGACCATGGCGACGGCCTTCCAGGCGCGCTGGCGGGGGATCCTCGCCGAGGAGGCCGACCGCCCCGGCGGCGGCGGTATCGCCATGGCGCTGCACGAACTCGAAGCGCTGGAGGAGATCCTCGGCCGGCTGATCTCCTATGCCGGCCTCGTCTATTCCGGCGACACGTCCGATCCGGCAAGGGCCAAGTTCTACGGTGACATCCAGTCCGAGATCACCGACATCTCCTCCAAACTCTTGTTCTTTCCGCTGGAGATGAACCGGGTGCCGGACGCGGCCCTCGATGCGGCGATGGCCGCCCATCCGGCGCTGGCGCACTACCGCCCGTGGATCGTCGACCTGCGCAAGGACAAGCCCTACCAGCTGGAGGACCGGGTCGAGGAGCTCTTCCACGACAAGTCGGTGACCGGCCATGGCGCCTGGAACCGGCTGTTCGACGAGACGATGACGGCGCTGCGCTTCGATGTCGATGGCGACGATCTGGCGCTGGAGGAGACGCTGAACCTCCTGCAGGACGAGAACCGCGAGCGCCGCAAGGCGGCTGCGATGGCCCTGGCGAAGGTGTTCGGCGAGAATCTGAGGATCTTCACGCTGATCACCAACACGCTGGCCAAGGACAAGGAGATTTCCGACCGTTGGCGCGGCTTCAAGGATGTCGCCGAGAGCCGGCATCTGGCCAACCGGGTGGAGCCGGCCGTGGTGGATGCGCTGGAAAGCGCCGTCGTCGCCAGCTACCCCGCCATCTCGCACCGCTACTACGCGCTGAAGGCGCGCTGGCTCGGCCTCGACCGGCTCGAATTCTGGGACCGCAACGCCCCGCTGCCGGACGGCGCGCGCCGCGACATCGCCTGGAGCGACGCGCGCGAAACGGTGCTGTCGGCCTATGCCGGTTTCTCGCCTGACATGGCCGCCATCGCTGCGAAATTCTTCGATCGGAACTGGATCGATGCCGCGACCCGGCCCGGCAAGTCGCCCGGTGCCTTTGCCCATCCGACCGTGCCGTCGGCGCACCCGTACGTGCTCCTCAACTACATGGGCAAGCCGCGCGACGTGATGACGTTGGCCCACGAACTCGGCCATGGTGTGCACCAGGTCCTGGCCGGCCCCCAGGGCGCGCTGATGGCGCCGACGCCGCTGACCCTCGCCGAGACCGCCTCGGTCTTCGGCGAGATGCTGACCTTCCGCTCGCTGCTCGACGCCGCGCGCACGCCGCTGGAGCGCAAGACGCTTCTCGCCTCGAAGGTCGAGGACATGATCAACACCGTCGTTCGCCAGATCGCCTTCTACCGTTTCGAGCGCGAACTGCACCAGGAGCGGCGCCGGGGCGAGCTGACGTCAGAGCGGATCGGCGAGATCTGGGTCTCCGTGCAGAAGGAGAGTCTCGGGCCCTCGATCAATCTCGATGCCGGCTACGAGACCTACTGGACCTATGTCCCGCACTTCATCCACTCGCCGTTCTACGTCTATGCCTACGCCTTCGGCGATTGCCTGGTGAACTCGCTCTACGCGGTCTACCAGAACTCCGAGGAAGGCTTTCAGGAGAAGTACTTCGCCATGCTGAGGGCCGGCGGCACGAAGCATCACTCCGAGCTGCTCGCGCCTTTCGGTCTCGACGCCTCCGATCCCTCCTTCTGGTCGAAGGGCCTGGCGGTCATTTCCGGCTTCATCGACGAGCTGGAGGGCATGGACGCGGAGGGCAGGACGATCGGGGCCGCCTGATAAATCTCACTGACTTTCTCGCAAGTTCGCGCCTTGCGATAGTGGAACGGCGGCTGCTCGCGATGTCGGCAGCCTGTCGAAAATTTCCGCAGAGCAAAGCCGGCGATAGCAAAAGTGACCGCCGGGCTTATATGGTTGCCAGATGCAGCGAGTCTTTCATTTGATGGCGATATGCTCTAGCCGCTGGCAACCAGATACGGTGCGACCTTGACGGCCGCGCCGCTTTTCGAAGGGAATGGCCGCCATGGCGACCGATAAACATCCGATCCACGGTAGCATCACCGGTCCGATCGTCATGATCGGCTTCGGGTCGATCGGCCGCGGAACCCTGCCGCTGATCGAGCGGCATTTTCACCACGATCCGTCGCGCTTCACCGTCATCGATCCGCGCGACGACGATCGCAAGCTGCTCGACGACCGCGGCATCGCCTTCCTGCACCAAAAGCTGACGCGCAAGAACTACGAGGAGATCCTGACGCCGCTTCTGACCGCGGGAGAGGGCCAGGGATTCTGCGTCAACCTGTCGATCGACACCGGATCGCTCGACCTGATGCGGCTCTGCCGAGAGCTCGGCGTGCTCTACATCGACACGGTCATCGAGCCCTGGCTCGGCTTCTATTTCGACGACACCATCTCCAATGCCGAGCGGACCAATTACGCGCTGCGCGAGACGTTGAAGAAGGAGCAGCGCAAGCATCCCGGCGGCACCACCGCCGTCTCCTGCTGCGGCGCCAATCCCGGCATGGTGTCCTGGTTCGTCAAGCAGGCGCTCGTGGATCTGGCCACCGAGATCGGCACCGAGTTCGAGGAGCCGGCCTATGGCGACCGCGAGGGCTGGGCGAAGCTGATGAAGAAGGTCGGCGTCAAGGGCATCCACATCGCCGAGCGCGACACCCAGCGCGCCAAGCGGCCGAAGCCGATCAACATGTTCTGGAATACCTGGTCGGTCGAGGGCCTGATCTCGGAAGGCATGCAGCCGGCCGAGCTCGGCTGGGGCACGCACGAAAAGTGGATGCCGAAGAACGCCAAGACCCACAAGAAGGGACCTGGCGCCGGCATCTTCCTCGAGCAGCCCGGCGGCAACACGCGCGTGCGCAGCTGGTGCCCGACGCCCGGGCCGCAATACGGCTTCCTCGTCACCCACAACGAGGCGATCTCGATCTCGGACTATTTCACCGTCCGCGACAAGCACGACGACGTCACCTATCGCCCGACATGCCACTATGCATACCACCCCTGCAACGACGCGGTGCTGTCGCTGCACGAACTGTTCGGCGCGGCCGGGCGGATCCAGCCGGAGCAGCACATCCTCTCCGAGGCCGAGCTGGTCGACGGCATCGACGAACTGGGCGTCCTCCTCTTCGGCCACGCCAAGAACGCCTATTGGTATGGCTCGCAGCTGTCCCTGGCGGAGGCGCGCAAGCTCGCGCCTTACCAGAACGCCACCGGAATGCAGGTCACCTCGGCGGTTCTGGCCGGCATGGTCTGGGCGCTGGAAAACCCGGAGGCTGGCATCGTCGAGGCCGACGAGATGGACTATCGCCGCTGCCTCGAAATCCAGCGGCCCTATCTCGGCCCGGTCAAGGGCTACTATACCGACTGGACGCCGCTGACGGACCGTCCCGGACTGTTTCCCGAGCATCTCGATGAAAGCGATCCCTGGCAGTTCAAGAACATTCTGGTGCGATGATTTCCAGAATAAAAATGTTCGTAACCAGCAACTTGCGAGCGGCCGTGACTGGTCAAGCCCGGCCAATGCCTTATTATAGTTGGCACGGCTGGATTTTGGCCCGGAGGGACCATGGATGATGGACATCCATGACGAGGCAGATGCCAAGCGCGAAATGGTGAGGGACGTCATGGATGCCGTGATGTCCGGCACGGTGGGCTCTATTGCGCGCCTTCTGGCGCCGAGCGCGGTATTCTCCAACCGCAGCAATGCCGGAATCATCGACGCTCCTTGGTTCAGCCGCATGGAGGGCGAGTTCAAGCTGACCGGCGAGGAAGAGGCCAAGGCCTTCCTCGGCGAGATGCTGAAGCGCGCCAACTATATTTCCTACGAAGAGCGCGGCGTCGTCGTCGAGGACGAGCAGGCGGCCTGCCTCTGCAACTGGACCCGGCGGGACGAGCGCAACGGATCGCTGGTGACCGGGACGACCATGTACTGGTTCGTCTTCAACAGCGACCTGAAGATCCGATCGATCGAGACGATCGGCTCGATCCATTCCGTGATTCCGGCGACGCACCAGGAGCCCGCCGCCTGACCGCGCCGCCGGGCGAGTCGTCTCGGCCGGGTGGACGGCGACGACGGCCGGCGATCGTTTAGCGCATGACCACGCAAGCCATGCTCCGGCTTTCCAGGTCATGCAGAACCAGACAACGGGAGCGGGGATGGCGACCTGAAAAAGCCGCCCCGCTTCGGCAGATCCCTTTCATTGTCCCGTGCGGAGTTTCCCGATGCGTCGCCTTTCCTCCCTTGCCTTGCTCTCCGCTATCCTCGTGCTCGGCGCCTGCCAGTCGCAGGCAAACCGCAGCGCCAGCCTCGCTCCCGCGCCGGCCCAGCCGCAAGGCGTCGAAGGCAGCTGGGCCTCGGTCGGCGGACCGGTGGCCTACAATGCCAATTTCTCCGGCGGCAATTTCACCTCGACCGAGGCGGGGACCGGGGCTCTCCTGGCCTCGGGCAGCTACCAGTCGATCGGACCGGGGCAGGTGACCATCGACTATACGTCGAAACTGCGGGGCACGCGGGTGGCGGCGAACTGCAATCAGGTGGAGCCTAATCGGCTCGCCTGTGCCTCGTCGAATGGCAGCCGCTTCGAGTTCACGCGTCGGGTCTGACGCCGAGCAGACCGAACGGCTCGCCGGTCCGCTCGAGCGGGCCGCGAACGTTTGACGCGTCCGCAACGTGCGAGGTTCGGTCGCGTACCGTTTGCGACCGGGCACCGTTAGGGTGGCGCCGATTCTCTACCGCCGACGCGGCCGCCTCGGCACGGCACGACCAGGATATCACGCGAATGAACGCTCTCACGCCCGCCTCGGGACGCTCCATCGGCCCGCTTCCCCTGGGCCACCCCGTGGTCCTGCCGAAGAAGGTCGGGGTGCTCCTCGTCAATCTCGGCACGCCGGACGGGACGACCTATGCGCCGATGCGGCGCTACCTGAAGGAGTTCCTCTCCGACAAGCGGGTCATAGAGTGGCCGCGCCTGCTCTGGTATCCGATCCTCTATGGCATCGTCCTCAACACGAGGCCGACCAAGTCGGGCAAGGCCTATGCCTCGATCTGGAACGAGGAGCGCAACGAGTCGCCCCTGCGCACTTTCACGCGCGCGCAGGGCGAGAAACTGGCCGTGCGCATGGCCGGCAACACCACCGTCGTCGTCGACTGGGCGATGCGCTACGGCCAGCCCTCGATCGCCGAGCGCACCGATGCGCTGATGGCCGAGGGCTGCGAGCGCATTCTCGTCTTCCCGCTGTATCCGCAGTATTCGGCCTCGACGACCGCCACGGTGAACGACAAGTTCTTCGAGCACATGATGACCAAGCGCTGGATGCCGGCGGTGCGCACGGTCCCGGCCTATCACGACGATCCCGTCTACATCGACGCCCTCGCCCGCTCGATCGAAAAGCACCTGGCCAGCCTCGACTTCGAGCCCGAGCGCGTGATCACCACCTATCACGGCATCCCGCAGAGCTATTTCCGCAAGGGCGACCCCTATCACTGCCACTGCCAGAAGACCTCGCGCCTGCTCGAAGAGCGGCTGGGCTGGGCCAAGGGCCGGCTGATGACGACCTTCCAGTCGCGCTTCGGCCCGGAGGAGTGGCTGCAGCCCTACACCGACAAGACGGTCGAGGCGCTGGCCAAGGAAGGCATCAAGCGCATCGCCATCCTCAATCCCGGCTTCGTTTCCGACTGCCTGGAGACGCTGGAGGAGATCGCGGTGGAGGCGGGCGAGATTTTTCTGCACAACGGCGGCGAGAAGTTCAGCCACATTCCCTGTCTCAACGACAGCGAGGAGGGCATGGACGTGATCGAGGCCATGGTCCGGCGCGAGCTGCTCGGCTGGGTCGGATAACCGGCCTTATCCGCCAAGTTGATGATGCCTGGGGTCACATCGTTGACAGGGCCGGGTGTCATGCTGAGAATCCGCCGATGGGAAACCCTTCGCCCGCTCAGCTTTTCGCCATGCAAGGATCGTTCATGTTCAGCCGACTTCTGAAACTCGTGCGCCCATCGACGCGGCTCGCGGCGCCGGCCCTGGCGGCCCTGGCGCTGCTGTCGCCGCTGGCGGCCAGCGAGGCCAAAGCCGATTTCCGCGTCTGCAACGGCACGCAGGAACTGGTGGGCGTGGCGATCGGCTACCGCGCCGAGGCGGGCTGGACGACCGAAGGCTGGTGGCGGATCCCGGCGGCCTCCTGCAAGGTGATCATCGAGGGCACCCTGTCCTCGCGCTATTATTACCTCTACGCCGAGGATGCCGAGGGCAAGGGTCGCTGGGCCGGCACGGTGAACCTGTGCATCGCCGAAAACGAGTTCAAGATCACCGACGTGAAGGATTGTTTCGCGCGCGGCTATCAAAAGATGGGCTTCCGAGAGTATGACACGGGCGAGCAGGGGAGCTGGATGGTCCAGCTGACCGAAGCGCCACGCGGGGGCACAGCAACGCCATGAGACGCAATCGCCGGGTAAAGATTCTCGCGACCCTTGGGCCCGCCTCTTCCGAAGAGGCGATGATCCGCAAGCTGCACGAGGCAGGCGCCGACGTCTTCCGCATCAATATGAGCCACACCGACCACGACACCATGCGCGAGCTGGTGCGCCGCATCCGCTCTGTCGAGCTGGCGGTCGGCCGTCCCATCGGCATCCTCGCCGATCTGCAGGGGCCGAAACTGCGCGTCGGCAAGTTCAAGGACGGCGCCGTGACACTGGCGCTCGGCCAGGACTTCACGCTCGACGACAATCCGGAAGAAGGCGACGAGACGCGCGTCTTCCTGCCGCATCCCGAGATCCTCGAAGCCGTCCAGGCCGGCCACCGCCTTCTCATCGACGACGGACGCCTGCAACTCCTGGTGCTCGAGACCGACAGCAAGCACATCCGTTGCCAGGTCGTCGCCGGCGACAAGATCTCCAACCGCAAGGGCGTCAGCCTGCCCGACACGCTGCTGTCGAGCGGCGCGCTGACCGAGAAGGATCGCAAGGATCTGGACGCGGTGCTGGCGGTCGGCGATGTCGACTGGGTCGCGCTGTCCTTCATCCAGCGCCCCGAGGATCTTGCCGAGGCCCGCAAGATCTCGCGCGGCCGCGTCGCCCTGATGTCGAAGATCGAAAAGCCGCAGGCCGTGGAGCGGCTCGACGAAATCATCGAACTGTCCGATGCGATCATGGTCGCCCGCGGCGATCTCGGCGTCGAGTTGCCGCTGGAAATGGTGCCCTCGATCCAGAAGCGCATCACCCGTGCCGCCCGCAAGGCCGGCAAGCCGGTGGTCGTCGCCACCCAGATGCTGGAATCGATGATCACCGCGCCGGTGCCGACGCGCGCCGAAGTCTCGGACGTCTCGGTCGCCGTCTACGAGGGCGCCGACGCCATCATGCTCTCGGCCGAATCGGCGGCGGGCAACTATCCGGTCGAGGCCGTGGCGACGATGAACCGCATCGCCGAGCAGATCGAGCAGGATCCGCTCTATTCCGGCATCATCCTGGCGCAGCGCTCCGAGCCGGAGGCGACCGGTGCCGATGCGGTGTCGCTGGCGGCCCGCCAGATGGCGGAGACGCTGAACGTCGCGGTCATCGTCACCTATACCGCGACCGGCACGACGGGCCTCAGAACCGCCCGCGAACGGCCGATGACGCCGATCCTGGCGCTCTCGCCTGTTTTGTCGACCGCGCGCCGCCTGTCGCTGTGCTGGGGGCTGCACTGCGTCGTCACCGAGGACGCCTACGACCTCGACGCGATGATCGACACCGCCTGCCGCATCGCCGTCGAAGAGGGCTATGCCCGCGCCGGCGAGCGGGTGATCATCACCGCCGGCGTGCCCCTGCGCATTCCCGGCTCGACCAACATGCTGCGCATCGCCCATATCGGCTCGGACGGCCTGTCGGCCGTCTGACCGACGATCCTGCGCCGGACGGGAAACCGTCCGGCAAGGTCGCCTGGAGAACCACCGAGCCCCGCCGCTTTGGCCGCAGGGCCGGTCACCAGCGGGGCCGGTCATCGGCGGGGCCGGTCACCAGCGGGGGAAGCGCAGGCCTGTGACTCCTCCGACGCTCTCTCCCGCAGCGCGCCGGGCGCCGGCGTTGCCCGCCGGCCGCCGCCGCGCCGGTAAGGGCAGCACACCTGCCACTCCCAGTTATCGGTTTCTGCAAAGGGTAGCTTTCGCCCGCATAAAGCGGGGACGGCCTGCGCTCAGATGCGCTGACCAGTCATCTCCTCCGACAGGCGGCCGACGGCATCCTGCGCGGCCTTGAGGGTCGGCGAGATCTCGAGCACGCGGAGATAGGCTTCCATCGCCTGCGTCTTGCGGTCGGTAGCCTCCAGGATGGCGCCAAGGCCCATCAGCGCGCCGAAATGTCGGGGCTCGAGCTGCAGAGTCCGCTCGATGTCGGCGAGCGACTTGCCATAGTCGTCGGCGACGTAGTTCAGCGTGGCGCGCCGGTTCCAGGCTTCGGCGAAATCGGGCTTCAGGAGAATTGCCTGGTCGAGAAAGTCGAAGGCGGCCGCATTGCGCTGGCCTGAAATCGCCTGACTGGCCCAGAGGAGCATGAGGTCGACGGTGGCGCTGCCGCTCTCGGCCCATTCGGCCTGGATCTTGTCCACCGTCTGCTCCGCGGCCTCGGTGGAGGGCGCACGCTTCAGTTCCGCAAACAGCGCGTCGAGACGGTCGGCCTTGCTGGTCGTATCGCGATCCGTCAGGGGCCGGGCCGATTCGGACGGCGCTGCCGCAGCGGACGACGCACCCGGGGCAGGCGGCGCGACAGGAGCGGCGGGCGCGGCCTCAGCGGGCGGAACGGCCGAGGCGGGCGGGGAGGCCTGCGGCGGCAGCTCCGGCGACGGTGCTGCCGAGGGCGGCTCGCCGGTGATCATCGGATCGAGATCGTCGTCGGCGGCGGCCACGAAGGTCAGGAAGAGAAGCGGAACACAAAGAAAAGCGCGCATGCGGAAGAAGCTAGCCTCCCGCAGCGCGCCGTCAAAGGCAAATTTTCGAGATCGCGTAGGGCTCCGTGTCGCCAGGGCGCCCGGAAGGCTTAGCCCTGGCGGGCCTTGTAGCGCGGCGCGACCTTGTTGATGATGTAGACGCGACCCTTGCGACGAACCAGGCGGTTGGCGCGGTGGCGACCCTTCAGGGACTTCAGCGAGTTCTTGATCTTCATCGTCTTACCGTCGGTCGGTGTGCGGGAAGCGACCGGGTTTCCCCGTCAGGCCGCTCAATGAAAAGCGCGCTGCTGCCAGCGCGCCGTTGTTGCTGCGGGGAGTAGCCGCGTGTCACCGAATTGTCAACGACGACCGGGCCCCGCAGGGGGCGGCTCAGCCCTCTTTCACGCGATTTCCGTCGTCCCGCGGGTGAATTCGGGTGAGATGGCCCATCTTGCGCCCCGGCCGCGCTTCGCCCTTGCCGTAGAGATGCAGGAGGACATTCGGCTCGGCTGCGAGCGCGAGGGCGGCGTTCACCTCGCTGCCCACGAGATTCTCCATCACGGCATCGAAGTGCCGCTCGGTCGTGCCGAGAGGCAGGCCGGCGATGGCGCGGATATGCTGCTCGAACTGCGAGATCAGGCAGGCGCCTTCCGTCCAGTGGCCGGAATTGTGGACGCGCGGCGCGATCTCGTTGACGACCAACGCCTCGCCGGTGACGAAGAACTCGACGCCGATCACGCCGACATAGCCGAGCCGTTCCAGGATCGTCGCGGCGATGGCCTTGGCAGCCTCAGCCGTCTCGGGCGTGATGCGGCCGGGCACGGTCGAGCTCTTGAGGATACCCATCGAATGCACGTTCTCCGCCGGGTCGTAGGCGGTGATGGTGCCGTCCTGGCCGCGGGCGGCGATGACGGAGAGTTCGAAGTCGAAGGGCACCTTGCGCTCCAGGATCGCCGGAACGCCGCCGAGGCTCTCATAGAGCTCGCCATGCGGGCTCTTCCGGCGGATCGAGGCCTGGCCCTTGCCGTCATAGCCGAACCGGCGCGTCTTCAGGATGCAGTCGGTGTCGAACTCTTGCATCGCATGGTCGAGTTCCTGGGTGTCGTCGATGGCGCGCCATTCCGCCGTCGGCACGCCGATGCCATTGAGAAAGGCCTTCTCGACGACGCGGTCCTGCGCGATCTCGAGCGCGTTGACGGGCGGAAACACCGGCACGGTGCCGGCGAGGGCGCGCATCGGCCCGACCGGCACGTTCTCGAATTCGTAGGTCACGACGGCCGAGCCGGCCGCGAGCTGCTTGAGCGCGTCGACGTCGTCATAGGCGCCGACGATCACCGCGTTCGCCGCCTGGGCGGCGCAGCACGCCGCATCGGGATCGAGGATGATGGTGCGAAAGCCGAGGCGCGCGGCGGCGAAGGCGAGCATGCGCCCGAGTTGACCGCCGCCGACGATGCCGATGGTGGCGCCCAGCGTCAATTTTTCGTGCATCGTCAAAGCTCCGGTTCGTCGGCCACCGCGGCGGACTGGGCCGCCCGCCAATCGTCCAGCCGACCGGCCAAAGCCGCGTCGCCGAGCGCGAGCACGCTGGCGGCCAGGAGCGCCGCGTTGATCGCGCCGGAGCGGCCGATGGCGAGCGTGCCGACGGGAATGCCGGCGGGCATCTGGACGATGGAGAGGAGACTGTCCTTCCCCGACAGGGCCTTGGACTCGATCGGCACGCCGAACACCGGCAGGGGCGTCAGCGCGGCGGTCATGCCGGGCAGGTGCGCCGCGCCGCCGGCGCCGGCGATGATGATCTTGAAGCCGTCGTCCCGCGCGTTCCGGGCGAAGTCGAACATCCGCTCCGGCGTGCGGTGGGCCGAGACGATGCGGGTGACAAACGTGATGCCGAGCGCCTCCAGCGTGTCGGCGGCATGCTTCATCGTCGGCCAGTCGGACTGGCTGCCCATGATCACGGCGACGTCGTGCCTTGGCGCCGTCACGCGCTGATGTCCGGGATGATCTGGTCCTCGACGTCCTGCAGGCGGTCCTTCACGGCGAGCTTCTTCTTCTTCATCCGCTGGATCTGCAGCCGGTCGCAGCCGAGGAGCTCCATGGCGTTGATGGCCGCGTCGAAATCGGCGTGCTCCTGCCGCAAACGCGACGCCTGCAGCCGCAATGCCGCCTGTTCCTGATCCCCCATAGCCCGTCCTCTCGGTACTTCTGACCCGTTCCGCGCCGGTCCAGACAATCCACGCATTTCGCTCGACGTTCGATTAACAGCCCGCAGGCTTTTGCGAAACAGGAAGCTTGCGCCGGTTCGACACTGCGAATGTTTTGTGACAGAATCGGTGCTTCGGGACGCGTGTCCGCGAGGAGGACGGCCCGAGAACCGAGCGAATCGAAAGGAGCGACTATGTCATTGGACGTGCATATTGCGACGTTGGAAAACCGACATTCTGCCCTCGAAAGCGAAATCGCCGCGGCGAAGACCAAGCCCGCGATGGATGACGCACAGATTCGCGAACTGAAGCGGCGAAAGTTGCAACTGAAAGACGAGTTGGAGCGCTTGCGAAACAGCTGACCCCCAGCGTTTTCGCAGCCCGGACGCGGCATCGGCCGCGCCCGGGGTTGATATCCCGCACCCCGCACCCCCACCCCGCACCCCGCACCCCGCATTCGACTCCGCCGACAGCCTGTTTCCGGCGCGGCACCGGTCCCGACGATGAATTTCCGGGACGAGCCGATAACGCCGACCCGCCCGATGCCGGGCACCGTTCTCTCCCCCTCCGCCCCCTTCATTCTTCCAGCCGCTATGGCGGCATCGGCGACGCGCGGACCCCGGACGCCTTCGCGCCTTTTCCCTTTCGACCGATCGTCGCCCCTGCACACGCCATCGTGATGGTCGTCGAGGCGGCTATGCCGACAGGGACAGGAGCGCGTCGTAGACCAGCTTCAGCCCGACGGGGATCAGCAGCGCATAGGTGATGAGGTAGAAGCGCTCGCGGTTCGTCCGTCGGACCAGCCAGACGCCGGCCATCGTCGCCAGCGGCGCCAGCGGCAGCAGGATCGCCGAGGTCGTGAGATTGGCGGCGGAGAACTGGCCGAGTAGGAAATAGGGCACGAGCTTCACGGCATTCGTCACGGCAAAGAAGATCACCGTGGTGCCGGCATAGACGGCCGGTTCCAGCCGCAGCGGCATGACATAGACCTGGAAGGGCGGGCCGCCGGCATGGGTGGTGAAGCTGGTGAAGCCGGAGACCACGCCCCAGAAGATGCCTCTGAGGCGCCCGGGGGCCCTGGCCTCGGCCTGGTGGCGGGCGAAGACGAACCAGTGCAGGCCGAAAGCGAGGCACAACAGGCCGATCAGGAGCTTGATGCCGTCGATCGGCACCAGTGCCGCGGTGAAATAGCCGAGGGCGACGCCGAGGATCGAGGCCGGCAGGATCAGCCGCAGCACCGCTTTGTCGAAGGTCCCGCGCCAGGCGAGGAGCCCGACGACGTCCATGACGATGAGGATCGGCAGCATGATCCCGGCCGCCGCCACCGGCGAGATGGCCAGCGCCATCAGCGGCACGCCGATCATCGAGATCGAGCCGCCGAAGCCGCCCTTGGCCAGCCCCACCAGGATGACCGCCGGCACGGCCAGGAGATAGAAGCTGGGATCGGAGATCATGGGCAGGACCGGGGAGGGCGGGAGGGCGGCATCACGAGCCGTCGCAAGGCGATAGCCTCTCCGGCGGGGGACGGCAACGCCGGCTCGCGGCGGACGTGGACGACGGCCGGGCCTCGCCCTGCGCCGTTGCGGCATCGCCGGCTTTGCACCGGCAGGGGCTTCCGGCCTATGATGCCGGTCGGTGCGGCGGCCGGGCATAGGTCCGGGCGGGCCTCGCCTCGAAAACTCCTATCCGACCGGTCATGTTCATGCGCGCTGATTTCATCCGTCCCCGTCTCGTCCTCGTGACCACGCCGCTGCCCGACGGGGAGGCCGGCGCGGAGGCCCTGCGCGCGGCGCTCGGCGCCGGCGACGTCGCCTCCGTCATCCTCGAGGCGGCGGGACGCAGCCCCGATGCCTTCCAGGCCTTCGCGGAATATCTGGTGCCGATGATCCAGGACTACGGCGCCGCCGCCATCATCGCCGACGACACCCGCTGCGCCGGCCGTGTCCGGGCCGACGGGCTGCATGTCTCGGGCGGCGACATCGAGACGCTGACCGAGACCATGGGACGCTTCTCGCCCAAATTGATCGTCGGCGCCTCCGGCTTCACCCTGCGCCACGAGGCGCTGGAAGCCGGCGAGCGCATGCCGGACTATCTCTTCTTCGGCCGCTTCGGTGGCGACACCGAGGACACGGCCGATGCCGCCGATCTCGAAATGGCGGAATGGTGGGCCGAGATCGTCGAGATCCCCTGCATCGTGATGGGCGGCCGCGCCATCGAATCGACGCGGCAGGCCGCCGAGACCGGGGCCGAGTTCGTCGCCCTCTCGGCGGCGGTGCTGGCCGATCCCGAGACGGCGGCAGCCATGGTCGTGCGGGCCAATGCGATCATCGACGCCGTCGCCGAAAGCGTCGCGGCATGACATCGGCGCGCCTTGCCCTTGGCCTCGTACTGCTCTTGGCGGGCGCCGCCCTGCCGCGCGGCGGCGTCGCGGTGGCGCAGGACGCGGCTGAGGCTCCCGCGAGCCCGGCACAGGCCGCCGCGCCTGCGGCCGAGGCGGCGGTGCCGCCGCCGGCCGGCGGGACCGATCTCGCTTATGGCGCCTACCAGCGCGGTCTCTACCTCACGGCGAAGAATCTCGCCGAGCCCCTGGCCAATCTCGGCGACCCCGCGGCGCAGACGCTTCTCGGCGAAATTTACTCGCGCGGCCTCGGCGTGCGGCGCGACGAGAAGACGGCGGCGCGCTGGTACGAGGCCGCGGCCAAGGCCGGGAGCGCCGAGGGCCAGTTCCGCTTCGCGCTGCTTCTGCTTGACGGCAAGAGCGTGCCGCAGGACCTCGCCAAGGCGCAGGACCTGATGAAGGCGGCGGCGGATGCGGGCATTCCGCTCGCGCAGTACAATTACGGCCAGATGCTCATCCAGGCCTCGCCGACCTCCGGCTTCGTCGCCGCCCGGCCCTATTTCGAGAAGGCCGCCCAGGGCGGCGTCGCCGATGCGCAGTACGCCATGTCGCAGATCTACGCCTATGGCCGCGGCATTGCCGCGCCGGATCTCGTCACCGCGCGGCGCTGGCTCGTGGCCGCCGCGGTGAACGGCCAGGACACCGCCCAGATCGAGCTCGGCATCTGGCTGATCAACGGCAAGGGCGGGCCCGCCGATCCCGCCGAGGGGGCCAGATGGCTGCGCCGCGCCGCCGCGGGCGGCAATCCGATCGCGATGAACCGCGTCGCCCATCTCTACAAGGACGGCATCGGCGTGGCGGCGGACCAGGCGGAGGCGGCGAAATGGTCGGTGCTGGCCAAGCGCGCCAACAACACCGACGCCGCGCTCGACGCTTTCTTCCGCGGTCTCGACGAGGCGATGCAGCGCAATGCGCTGGACGCCGCCAACCGGTTCCGGGCGAGCTGACGGCCGGCGGGGGGCGGCGGCCGGACTTGAACGCCCCCCGTTTTTATGGTCTTCAGCCGGCAAGGCCCCACGGGCCGCCATCATTCGAGTGAAACGATGAAGATCAACGGCAACGAAATCCGTCCCGGCGACGTGGTCGAGCATGCCGGCGGCCTCTGGGCCGCCGTCAGGACCGCGCATGTGAAGCCCGGCAAGGGCGGCGCCTTCAACCAGGTCGAGCTGAAGAACCTCATCGACGGCACCAAGCTGAACGAGCGTTTCCGCGCCGCCGAGACGGTCGAGCGCATCCGCCTGGAGATGAAGGACTTCACCTTCCTCTATGCCGAGGGCGACTCCCTCGTCTTCATGGACACCGAGAGCTACGAGCAGCTCGAGCTGCAGAAGGATTTCGTCGGCGACCGCGCTGCCTTCCTGCAGGACGGCATGAAGGTCACGGTGAAGATGCACGAGGAGCGTGCCATCGGCATCGCGCTGCCCGACCAGGTGACGCTCCTGATCACCGAGGCCGACCCGGTGGTCAAAGGCCAGTCGGCCAGCTCTTCCTACAAGCCGGCGGTGATGGAAAACGGCATCCGCGTGATGGTCCCGCCGTTCATCGATGCCGGCGAGAAGATCGTCGTCGACACCAACGAGATCACCTACGTCCGCCGCGCCGACTGAGGCGCGCGGGGCGTCGCGGCTTGCGGCGCCATGTCCTTGAAGGTGACGCTTAGAGGCGGCCCGCCACGCGGTGCCGCCTTTCTGGATTTGCCCGGGCAGGCCGCGACGCGGTGCCGCCCCTGAAGATTTGAAGGTACCAGCATGGCCCGTTCGCCGCTTCTCAACGTGATGACGCAGACTGCGATGAAGGCGGGCCGCTCGCTGACGCGCGATTTCGGCGAGGTTCAGAACCTCCAGGTCTCGATGAAGGGCCCGGCGGACTTCGTCTCCAATGCCGACCGCAAGGCCGAGGAGATCGTCTTCCAGGAACTGTCGCGCGTGCGACCGGACTGGGGCTTCCTCATGGAGGAGCGCGGCGCGATCGAGGGCAAGGACAGCCAGCACCGCTGGATCGTCGATCCGCTCGACGGCACCACCAATTTCCTGCACGGCATTCCGATGTTCGCGGTCTCGATCGCGCTCGAGCGCGACGGCGAGATCGTTGCCGGCGTCGTCTTCAACCCGGCCAGCGACGAGCTCTATTCGGCCGAGAAGGGCGGCGGCGCCTTCCTCAATGATCGCCGCATCCGCGTCGCGGCCCGCCAGAAGCTGCCCGAAGCGCTGATCGGCGCCGGCGCGCCCTTCCTCGGCAAGGGCGACCACGCCCGCTTCCTCTACGAGATGCGCCACATGATGGCCGAGACCGCCGGCATCCGCCGAATGGGCGCCGCCTCGCTCGACCTCGCTTACGTCGCCGCCGGGCGCTTCGACGGCTTCTGGGAGCGCGGCCTGTCGCCCTGGGACGTCGCCGCCGGCGCGATCCTCATCCGCGAGGCCGGCGGCTTCGTCACCGGCATCGACGGGGCGAAGTTCGACCATGTCTCGGGCGAGGTCGCCTGCGGCAACGAGTACATGCACAAGGCGCTGATCGCCCAGCTGAAGATCGCCGACACCGCCTACAGCGCCCGTATCCCGAAGCCCGCGCCGACCGACGCGGCCTGACACCCCGGCCGCGCCGGGGCGGCGCACCGGTCGGCAGCGCAAGATTTGCGCGCGGGGCGCTTCCGCACGCGGGCGCCTGGCGATAGCCTTGCGGCAGCGTTCCTGGTGAGCACCCGCCGATGACCCTCGCCGAAATCCTGTCCTTCGCCTCCATCGCTGCGCTGATGATCGTCTCGCCCGGCCCCAACAGCGTGCTGATCGCCAAGACCGTCCCGGTTTCCGGATCGCTCGCCGGCTTCGCCAACATCGCGGGCTTCGCCGCCGCCTTCTATGTCCATGGCGCGCTGGCGATCTTCGGCATCTCCCTGATCGTCGCGCGGTCGGCGGAGGCCTTCTTCGTCGTGAAGATGCTGGGAGCCGCCTATCTCTGCTGGATCGGCGTGAAGGCTTTGATCGCCGCCTGGCGCGGCGAGAGCGTTGCCGCCCCGGTGCCGGCATCCGTCCGATCGCGGCGGCTGCCGCGCGCCGTTGCCGAGGGCTTTCTCACCAACATGCTCAATCCGAAGGTGTCGATGTTCTACCTCGCCGTCTTCCCGCAGTTCATGCATCATGCCGCGGACGGCACGCCGTCGCTCAGCTCCGCCTTCGCGCTCGTGACGGTCCATGCCTTGTTGAACCTTGTCTGGTTCGGCACGATGATCCTCCTCTTCGCGCGCCTCGCCGGCGCGTCGAAAAGCCCGGTCTTCCAGCGCTGGCTGAAGGGCGTAACCGGCGTCGTCTTTCTGGGTTTCGGCGCCAAGCTGGCGACCCTTCGCCCGGGCTGACCCGGCGTCAGACACCGCGACGCGGCGGATATTGGACGCATAAAACCCCGAACAGGCGTGCGGCTGCGAACTCCGGCGTTTGCATGGGCGGCATTGTAAGCTAGCGTGCCGCAAAAGGCGCCAGGCGCCTGGTGCGGAAATGCGGAGCGTCATGCAGGTCTTCAGTTCTCCCAAGGATAACGCGCGGCAGGCCGAGGGTTTTGGCTCCGAGAACCTCGCCAGCCCGATGGTGTTCCTCTGGTCGATGCTGGTGTTCCTGGCGCTCGTCGGCTTCGTCGCGGCCATCCTGTCGCGCCAGGTGCAGGCCGCCTTCGTCACCAATCCCGGACTGAACGGCCTGATTCTCGGCGTTCTCGTCATCGGCATCCTGCTCGCGCTGATGCAGATCATCCGGCTGGCGCGCGAAGTGCGCTGGGTGAACGCCTATCGCGACGGCTCCAGCGAGTTCGAGACCATGCGCGCGCCCGTGCTGCTGGCGCCGATGCGGGCCCTGATCGGCCGCCGCCGCCAACTGGCGCTGTCCACTCAGTCGATGACCGCGGTGCTGGATTCCGTCGCCACGCGGCTCGACGAGACGCGCGACATCGCCCGCTATCTCATCGGCCTCCTCGTCTTTCTCGGCCTGCTCGGCACGTTCTGGGGCCTGCTCGGCACCATCGGCTCGATCGGCAACACCATCCAGACGCTCGACCCCGGCAGCGGCGACGCGGCGAGCATCCTCGATTCTCTGAAGGCGGGCCTTGCCGCGCCGCTGCAGGGCATGGGCACGGCCTTCTCGTCCTCGCTCTTCGGCCTGTCCGGCTCGCTGGTTCTCGGCTTCCTCGACCTGCAGATCGGCCGGGCGCAGAACCGTTTCTACACCGAGTTCGAGAACTGGCTGTCCTCGGTCACCGATGTCGGCGCCGACATGCTGCTGCCGCCGTCTGCCGGTGCCACCCCGATCGGTTCGGGCGGCGAGGAGATCCGGCTCTTGTCCGACCGGCTGAACAAGCTGGTGCAGGACCAGGCTGCGAGCCCGCGCACGACGGCGGCGATGGCGAGTCTCGCCGAGAGCATCCAGGGCCTCGTCCAGCACATGCGCTCCGAGCAGCAGATGCTGCGCGACTTCGTCGAAACCCAGGCCGGCGAGCAGCGCGAACTGCGCGGCGTGCTCGACCGGCTGTCGAAGTCGATCGGCACCGGCCGGGACGGGAAGTAGACATGGCGCTGTCGCGGACCCGCCGGACGCAGCGCACGGTCGACTACTGGCCGGGCTTCGTCGACGCGCTGTCGACGCTGCTCCTCGCCATCATGTTCCTGCTGACGGTGTTCGTGATGGCGCAGTTCCTTCTGGGGCGGGAACTCTCCGGCCGCGACACGGTGCTCGATCGGCTGAACTCGCAGATCAACGAGCTGACGCAGCTGTTGTCGCTCGAGCGCACCACCGGCCAGGACTTCCAGGACCAGATCGCCAGCCTGCAGGCCTCGCTGCAGTCGGCCGAGAGCGACCGCTCGCGCCTGCAGCAGGCGCTGGACGCCGGCGGCGGGGCGGCGGCCGAAGCCAATTCCAAGGTCGGCGGCCTCGAATCGGCGCTGTCGGAGCAGCAGCAGGTGTCGCAACGGGCCGCCGCGCAGGTCGAGTTGCTCAACCAGCAGCTCACGGCGCTGCGCCAGCAGATCGGCGCCCTGGAGTCCGCGCTCGACGCCTCCGAGAACCGCGACAAGGAAAGCCAGACGCGCATCGCCGATCTCGGCAGCCGTCTGAACGTCGCTCTGGCGCAGCGCGTGCAGGAGCTGTCGCGCTACCGCTCGGACTTCTTCGGCCGGCTGCGCGAGATCCTGTCCGACCGCGAGAACATCCGCATCGTCGGCGATCGCTTTGTCTTCCAGTCCGAGGTTCTCTTCCCGTCCGGCTCCGACGTGCTGCAGGCGGCCGGCGAGGCCGAGATGGCCAAGCTCGCCGCGGCCATAGTCGAACTCGCCCGCGAGATACCGTCCGACATCAACTGGATCATCCGCGTCGACGGCCACACCGACAATATTCCGCTGAGCGGCACCGGCCGCTTTTCCGACAACTGGCAGCTCTCCAGCAGCCGCGCCGCCTCGGTGGTGAAATACCTGGTCAGCCAGGGCGCCCCCGCCAACCGGCTCGCCGCCGCCGGCTTCGGCGAGTACCAGCCGATCGACACCGCCGACACGCCGGAAGCGCGCGATCGCAACCGCCGGATCGAGCTGAAGCTCACGGAACGCTGACGGCGCCCTCGCGCCCGGGTTGTCGTCCCGTACGGTCCTCTCGCGAGGGGCCGCGTTGACAGCTCCCGAGCCGAGTGCAAACCTTCCCCAGCGTCACCGCGAAATGCGGGACGCGAACGACGCCGAAACGGCGCGAGGGAGGGACTCGTCATGACGCCCAGCATCAGCCAAAAGCACGGCATCAGCCAGAAGCACAGCATCAGCCAGAAGCGAAGCACCGGTACGAAGCGCAGCATCGGTATGACCGCGGCGATGACGCTCATCGCCCTGGCGGCCTGCGGAACCGCCCGATCCCAGGACAATCTGGAGAAACTGCAGGGCATGCAGTCGACGGGAACCTCGATGGCGTTCCGCACCGTCGACCAGGGCGGCGACTATGCCGACCAGCTGAGGAAGAATCTCGAGGCGATCAAGCTGCCGACCGGCTTTCAGATCGCCCTCTATGCGGTGGTGCCGGACGCCCGCCATATCGCCTTCGGGCCGCAGGGCGTTGCGACCTTCGTCGGCACCCGGAAGCAGGACGTCTGGGTGCTGACCGACCGCGACCGCAATCGCGTCGCCGACGAGGTCAAGCGCTTTGCCCCCTCGATCGAGTTTACCATTCCGAACGGGGTCTGTTTCTCCAAGGACGGGTTCCTGTTCATCGCCGAGCAGAACCGGGTGCTGGTCTTCCCCGCGGCGGAGTTCTTCTACGAGAGCCCCGACGTGGCCGCCGGCATCGTCGTTCCGGCCGGCGAGCTGATCCCGGAATCCGAAGTGTCCTTCAACCACACGGCCCGCGTCTGCCGCATCGGCTCCGACGACAAGCTCTACATTTCGCTCGGCCAGCCCCACAACGTGCCGCCGGCCGACAAGCTCGATCTCTACCGGGAGACGGGCATCGGCGGCATCATCCGCATGGACCGCGACGGCAAGAATCGCGAGGTCTTCGCCACCGGCGTGCGCAATTCGGTCGGCATGCAGTTCAATCCGGCGAACGGCGATCTCTGGTTCACGGACAATCAGGTCGACGGCATGGGCGACGAGATCCCGCCCGGCGAACTCAACCGCGCCACCAAGCCGGGCGAGAATTTCGGCTTTCCCTGGTATGGCGGCGGCAGCGTGCGCACGGCCGAGTACAAGGATTCCGAGCCGCCGGCGGACGCCGTCATGCCCCAGCGCGAAATGCCCGCCCATGCCGCCGATCTGGGCATGGATTTCTACACCGGCTCGAGCTTTCCGGCGAAATATCGCGGCGGCATCTTCTCGGCCCAGCACGGCTCCTGGAACCGCACGCAGCCGGTCGGCGCGCGGGTGATGTTCACCCCGGTGAACGAGGACGGCACGGCCGGCGAGAGCCAGGTCTTCGCCGAAGGCTGGCTGGCGTCGGACGGCACCTATGTCGGCCGACCCGTCGATGTCGAGATGATGCAGGATGGCTCGCTGCTCGTCTCCGACGATCTGGCCGGTGCGGTCTACCGCATCTCCTACGGGCCATGACGCGATCGGTCCGCCGCGGCTCCAGGGGAGGCCGTGGCGGTGCCGGCCGGGGCGCCGCCGCGAGGATACTGATCGGGGCGGCGCTCGGCGGGGCGGCCCTGCTGGCGCCCTGCGTCTCCGCGGCGCAGGCGGCCGATCTGGCCGCAGGACGGGAGAAGGCGGGGATCTGCACCGCCTGCCACGGCGCCGACGGCATCGCCACGGCGCCGGACGCGCCGAATCTGGCCGGCACCAGCGCCTTCTACCTCGTCGCGCAGCTGAAGGCCTACCGTTCCGGCGCGCGGCAGCATCCGCAGATGTCGGTCATTGCCGCAGGGCTGAGCGACGCCGACATCGCCAATCTCGCCGCCTGGTTCGCCGCGATCCGGGTGACGGCGACGCTGCCGCCGTGAGCGGCGAGAATCTGTCCGGCGGAGGGAGGCGGTTCTATTCCGCCGCGCGCAACAGGTTGCCGGTCTCGAACTGCAGGCGGGCCAGCCGGGCGTAGAGACCGTCCTGCGCGCTCAGCGAGCGGTGCGTGCCTTCTTCGACGATGCGGCCGCCGTCGATGACGAGGATCCGGTCGGCCTTCAGGACGGTCGCCAGACGGTGCGCGATGACGAGCGTGGTGCGCCCGACCATTAGGCGGTCCAGCGCTTTCTGCACCAGCTCTTCGCTTTCCGCGTCGAGCGCCGAGGTCGCCTCGTCGAGGAGGAGGATCGGCGCGTCGCGCAGGATGGCGCGGGCGATGGCGATGCGCTGGCGCTGGCCGCCCGACAGGGTGACGCCCCGCTCGCCGATCTGGCTCTCGAAACCCTCCGACAATTGCCCGATGAAGTCCTCCGCCAGCGCGTCTCGTGCCGCCAGGCGGATCGCCTCCTTGTCGGCCGAGGCCTGTCCGAAGGCGATGTTGTCGGCGACCGAGGCGGCGAAGACGGTGAGGTCCTGCGGCACGAGGGCCATGCGCCCGCGCAGATCCTCCAGCCCGACCGCCGCGATGTCGACGCCGTCGACGAGGATGCGCCCTTCGGTCGGGTCGTAGAAGCGCTCCAGCAGCGAAAAGATCGTCGACTTGCCGGCGCCGGAGGGGCCGACGATCGCCACGGTCTCGCCGGGCCGGATGTCGAAGGAGAGGTTGTGCACGGTCGAGCGCTGGGTCTGGGTCGGATAGGCGAAGGTGACGTTCTCGAAGCGGACGGCGCCGCGGGCCGGAAGCGGCAGAGGCACGGGTGACGCGGGCGACGCCACCGCGGACTTTTCCGCCAGGAGTTCGCCGAGCCGCTCGGCCGCGCCCGAGGCCTGCGCGATCTCGCCCCAGACTTCCGAGAGCGAGCCGAGCGAGCCGGCGGCGAACACCGAGTAGAGGAGGAACTGGCCGAGCGTGCCGCCGGTCATCGTGCCGTCGATGACGCGCTGCGCGCCGACCCAGAGCACCGCGACGATCGAGGCGAAGATCAGGAAGATGGCGAGCGCCGTCAGGAAGGAGCGGGCCACCACCGAGGCGCGCGCGGCCTCGAAGGCACTGTCGACGGCGCTGGCGAAGCGGCTGGCGGTGCGACCTTCGCTGGTGAAGGCCTGCACCGTGCGCACGGCGCCGATCGCCTCGCCGGCATAGGCGCTGGCTTCGGCCAGCGTGTCCTGCGCCAGGCGCGAGCGGCGGCGCACGGAACGGCCGAAGGCGACGAGGGGAATGACGATGAGGGGAATCGCCCCGATGACGATCGACGAGAGGCTCGGGCTCGTCACCGCCATCATCGTCACCGCGCCGACGAACAGGATGATGTTGCGCAGGGCGACGGAGGCGGTGGCACCGACCACGGACTTGATCTGCGTGGTGTCGGCGGTCAGCCGCGAGACGATCTCGCCAGACTGCGTGCGGTCGTAGAAGCCGGGCGACAGGCGCATGACATGGCTGAACACGTCCTTGCGCAGGTCGGCCACGACCCGCTCGCCGAGGGTGATGACGAAATAGTAACGGCCGGCGCTGGCGACGGCGAGGATGGCGGCCAGCACCATCAGCATGGCGAAATAGGTGTCGATGAAGGCCGTGTCGGCGTTGTTGAAGCCGCGGTCGATGACGCGGCGCACCGCCAGCGGCAGCGACAGCGTGGTGATGGCGGCGAGCGCCAGGAAGAAGAGGGCGCCGGCGACACGGGCTTTCTGCCGGGAGAGATAGGGCAGGAGATGGGCGAGGGGCTGCAGGTTGGCGCGCCGTTTCGGGTCGCCCGAAGGCCTGGATAGGTCAGTCACATGCGTCTCCTGGCATTCCGGCAGAGGCGCGGCCGCGACGAGCGCCGGTCGCGTTGTGAGACTCCCGCACGGCGTGGAAAAACCGCTGGCCCTTGTGCCCTGCTGGGGCCTGATGTATAGGGCCAGCATCGAATTTGAAAGCGATCGCGCGGTTTCTGGCCACTTTTGTCACACCCGCAGGGGCGGCCGCCAGGACAGAAATTCAACGCCGGACGCGCACGGGCAACAGGACGGAAGACCGATGAGAGAGAAGATTCATCCCGAATATCACGCGATCACGATCGTGATGACCAACGGTACCGAGTACATGACCCGCTCGACCTGGGGCAAGGAGGGCGACCGGATGAACCTCGACATCGACCCGACCAGCCACCCGGCCTGGACCGGCGGCAATCAGCAGCTGATGGACCGCGGCGGCCGCGTGTCCCGCTTCAAGAAGCGGTACGAAGGCCTCGGCATCTAATAGCCGCACACCAGGATCGAATGAAAAAGCCCGGCGTTTCGTCGGGCTTTTTCATGGCTGCGGGAATCGCGACGCGGCCGACCCCCGGCGACAGGGCGGGAGGTCGTGGCGGCCCCGTCCGGTGTTCAGCGCTCGGGCCGGTCGGGCGCGACGATCTGCAGGGGGGCCGCAGCGAGCGTGTCGCGCAGCGGGCGGCTGTATTCCGGAACGATGTGGCGCAACAACTCGACCGCGCGGGCCGCATCGCCGTTCGCCGTCGCCAGGGTGATGGCGTCGAGGTTGCGGCGCAGGAGGGCGGGATCGCTGACGCGGGTCTTGGCCACCAGCAGGCCCGCCCGCCCGGTGTCCTCCACAGCCTCGCCGGGGCTGAACAGCTCCTCATAGAGCTTCTCGCCCTTGCGCAGGCCGATATACTCGATCTTGATGTCGACATGCGGCTGCAGGCCGGCCAGCTGGATCAGCCGCTCCGCGAGGTGGGTGATGCGGATCGGCTGGCCCATGTCGAGGACGAAGACCTGCCCCTCCGCCGAGTGCTCCGAGACACCGTAGCCGGCCGCGTGCAGAATCAGCCGCGAGGCTTCCGGAATGGTCATGAAATAGCGGGTGATATTGGGATGGGTGACCGTCAGCGGGCCGCCGCGGGCGATCTGCGCCTGAAACAGCGGCACGACGGACCCGGTCGATCCCAGGACATTGCCGAAGCGCACCGTCAGGAAGCGCGTGCCGGAATGCGCCAAGTCGAGCGACTGGCAATAGGCTTCGGCCGCCCGCTTGGTCGCGCCCATGATGTTGGTCGGGCTGACGGCCTTGTCGGTCGAGACCATGACCATGGCGATGGCACCGACGTGGAGGGCGGCATCGGCGACGTTGCGGGTGCCGAGCAGGTTGGTCTCGATGCCTTCGAGCGGGTTCTCTTCGACGATCGGCACGTGCTTCAGTGCCGCGGCGTGGAAGATGACGTCGGGCCGGTGGGCTTCGAACACCTGGCGCAGCCGATCGTTCTGGCGGACGTCGACGATCCGCGAGATGGTGGCGATCGACGGCACGGTCTCGGCCATCTGGCGGGTGATCGAGTAGAGATTGAACTCGCTGTTGTCGATGAGGACGAGGGTGCGGGGCGCGAACTGCGCGATCTGCCGGACCAGTTCGCTGCCGATCGATCCGCCGGCGCCGGTGACCAGGACGCAGCGATCGTTGATCAGCTTGGCGACGTCCCGGATGTCGAGATTGACCTCGGTGCGACCGAGAAGGTCGGCGAGGGACAGCGGCAGCGGCTCGATCGGGCCCGACGCCTCGATCGCGCCGGTCTGGGTGATGTTGGGCAGGCGCTTGACCGAAATCCGGAGGGGCGCTGCCCGTTCGACCACCATGGCCAGGTCGGCGGCCGACGAATCCGCCGCCGTCACGATGATCTGGGTGATCGGCATCGCCGTCAGCGCGGCCCGGTCGACGACGGCGCCGAGATCTTGCAGCGTCCCGAGAACCTTCGTTCCGTGCAGCTGCCGCCGACGGTTTTTGGGCTTCTCGTCGATGATGCCGACGATCCGGTTTTGCATGTGGCCGCGCCGCTGGTTGCGGATGAACAGATCGGCCTGATCGTTGAAGCCGAACAGGAGGACGTTGTCATAGGGGCCCGCCTTCGCCGGGTCGCGATCGGCGACGGGCTTCGGGCCCTTTTCCTTGAACAGCCGATAGGCGAGGCGCGGTCCGCCGAGCGCCACGATCATCACGAACCAGGCCATTACCATGGTCGTGCGCGGCAGGTAGGCGCCGCGGAACATCAGGAAATGGCCGAGCAGGAAGATCAGGCAGACGATCGTGACCGCCTTGACGATCGACAGGACGTCGAGCAGCGAGGCGTAGCGCCAGGCGCCGCGATTGAGCGAGAACAGCGGAAACAGAGCCGCGCTGAGGCAGGTGAAGGCGGCAATCATGGCCCAGAGCTGCCACATGGTCAGCAGCGGCTGGATGCCCCAGGCAAGGCCGAGCGCCAGCGTGAAGGACAGGGCCACGGCGACCACGTCGTGGACGACGCCCAGCGAGCGCAGCGACGTGCCGGGCAGGCGGGCCAGAAGCCGCAACAATGAATTGAGCATGAGCTCCCCGCGGTACCGTGTCGAGGCGCCGGACAGGTCCGGCAGCCTGATCCCAATAGCACCATCCCCCGTCAGAGGTAAGATGCGGGAGAAAGGGCTGGCCGCCGCCCGGCCGGCGCCGCGCCGGTCGCAGCCGGCCGATGCTCCCTGCCGGCCCCTGCGGCCCGGGGCCATCCGGCCTGTTGCCGGGAAGAGCCTTCGATTGCCGGCGGTCCGTCTTCAGCCGAAGACGCTGGCTCCCGCATTCGCGGCGCCGACAGCCAGCCGGAACGGCGCGAACAGTTCGCGGCCGATGCCGAACTCGTTGCCGCTGAGATCGACTTCGGCGGTCTGGCGGGTGGCGAGCTCGGCCGGGTCGACGAGCAGCTCCAGCGTGCCCGCGTCGCCGTCGAGGCGGATCATGTCGCCCTCGCGGATCTTGCCGATCATGCCGCCAGCCTTGGCCTCCGGCGTCACGTGGATCGCCGCCGGCACCTTGCCGGAGGCGCCCGACATGCGCCCGTCGGTGACGAGGGCGACCTTCTGGCCGCGGTCGAGGAGGATGCCGAGGAAGGGCGTGAGGTTGTGCAGCTCGGGCATGCCGTTGGACTGCGGTCCCTGGAAACGCACCACGGCGATGAAGTCGCCGGTCAGCGTGCCGGCCTGGAAGGCGGCCGAGAGCTCTCCTTGCGTGTGAAAGATCTTGGCCGGCGCCTCCACCAGGCGGCGTTCCGGCTTGACCGCGGACACCTTGATCACGGCGTGACCGATATTGCCCTCCAGCATGCGCAGGCCGCCATTGGCGGAGAAGGGCTTGTCGCCCGTCGTCAGCACCTTCGGGTCGCCGCTCTCCACAGGCGCCGGCTGGCGCACGACCGACTGCCCGTCGGCGCCGAGCTTCGCCTCGATCGCATAGGGCCGGAGGCCCGCGCCCCAGGCGGTGCGCACGTCGTCGTGCAGGAGGCCGCGGTCGAGGAGTTCGCGGATGAGAAAGCCCATGCCGCCGGCGGCGTTGAAATGGTTCACGTCGGCCAAGCCGTTGGGATAGACGCGGGCGAGCAGCGGCGTCGCGTCCGAGAGGTCCGAAATGTCCTGCCAGGTCAGCTTGATGCCGGCGGCCGCCGCCATCGCCAGGAGATGCAGCGTGTGATTGGTCGAGCCGCCGGTGGCGTGCAGGCCGACGACGCCGTTCACCACGGCGCGCTCGTCGACGACGATGCCGGCCGGCGTGTATTCGTTGCCGAGCGCCGTGATCGCCAAGGCGCGCTTCGTCGCCTCTTTCGTCAGAGCGTCGCGCAGCGGCGTGTTCGGGTTGATGAAGGAGGAGCCCGGCGTGTGCAGGCCCATGATCTCCATCAGCATCTGGTTGGAGTTGGCGGTGCCGTAGAAGGTGCAGGTGCCCGGGCCGTGATAGGATTTCGACTCGGATTCCAGGAGTTCCGGCCGGCCGACCTTGCCTTCCGCATAGAGCTGGCGGATGCGCGCCTTCTCGTCGTTCGGCAGGCCCGTGGTCATCGGCCCCGCCGGCACGAAGATCGCCGGCAGGTGGCCGAAGGTGAGGGCGGCGATGACAAGGCCCGGCACGATCTTGTCGCAGACGCCGAGATAGACGACGGAATCGAACATGTCGTGGCTGAGACCGACGGCCGCCGACATGGCGATGACGTCGCGCGAGAACAGGCTCAGCTCCATGCCGGCCTGGCCCTGCGTGACGCCGTCGCACATCGCCGGCACGCCGCCGGCGACCTGCGCGGTGCCACCGACCTCGCGCGCCGCCTCGCGGACGAGTTCGGGATAGCGCTCGAAGGGCTGATGCGCCGAGAGCATGTCATTGTAGGCGGTGATGATGCCGAGATTGGGCGATACCGTCCCGGAGAGGCGTTCCTTGTCGGTCGGCCCGCAGGCGGCGAAGCCGTGCGCGAGATTGCCGCAGGAGAGCGTCGAGCGTTTCGGCCCGGCCGCGCCCTTGGCGCGGATGCGGCTGAGATAGAGGTCCCGGGTCGGGCGCGAGCGTTCCCGGATCCGGTCGGTGATCTCGTCGATGCGGCGGTCTACGGTCATCGGGTTGTCCTTTGTCGGTAGAGGGACGGGCCTCGTCGGGAGCAGGGCCGCGCCACGTCGGTCGAAGGCTCAGGTCCTGTCGGCGGCGGCGGTAGACGGCTGTTCGCCCGCCAGGGGGGCCCAGAAGATTTCCAGTGGACGTTCACGGGGTGCCTGCAGCACGGCCCGGATCGGCAGGTCGAAAGCCGATCCCGGCAGCTTCGCCGCATCGAGCACGCCGAGCTTCTCCGCTCCCTCGATATGGAGCACAAGGAGGCGGGCATCCACGAGGCGCGACAAAGTGAGCGTCACCCTCGGCTCGCCGGCGCCCGGCGCGCGCATGATGGCGACGGATCGCGGATTGGCGGGGTCGATGGCGGTGCCGAGCGTGTCGCCGCCGGGGAAGAAGGAGGCGGTATGGCCGTCCGTGCCCATGCCGAGGACGACGACGTCGAACGGCCGCCCCAGTCCGCCGAGACGGGCGCACAGCGTTTCCTCGACTTCATCCGGCGTTTCGGCCGGCACGTAGAGCGGCTCGAAATGCGCCACGGCGGCCGGTCCGCGCAGGAGATGGCGGCGCAGGAAGCCGGCATTGGAGCGGGGATGATCCTCCGGCACCCAGCGCTCGTCCACCAGCGTCACCGTCACCGCGCTCCAGTCGAGATCGGCGGCGGAGAGTTTCTGCAGAAAGAGCTCGGGCGTCGAGCCGCCGGAGACGGCGAGACTGGCCGAGCCGTTGGTGGCGATGCCGCCGGCCAGGACCGCGGCGACGCCGGTCGCCAGGGCCTCGGCCAGAGCTTCTCTCGACTCGTAGCGATGCAGCACGGCGCTTTCCTCTCGGGTTCAGATCGGTACGGGACCCGGCGGCCTCCCGCCGGATCGCTGTCTGCCGGCCGTTGCCGGACGGCCTATTCCGGCTCGTGCCAGGTGCGGCCGTCGCGCTCGATCAGGGCGATCGAGGAGGACGGGCCCCAGGTGCCGGCGGTGTAGCTCTGCGGCTTCAGTCCTTTGTCTTCCCAGGCGTTCAGGATCGGGTCGACCCATTCCCAGGCCGCCTCGACCTCGTCGCGGCGCATGAACAGCGTCTGGTTGCCGCGGATGACGTCCATCAGCAGGCGCTCGTAGGCGTCGGGATTGCGCGTCTGGAAGGACGCGGCGAAACTCATGTCGAGCGGCACATGGCGCAGCCGCATGCCGCCGGGACCCGGATCCTTGATCATCAGCCACTGCTTGACGCCCTCGTCCGGCTGCAGCCGCATCACCAGCTGGTTCTGCTGCACATTGCCGGCACTGGCGTCGAAGATCGAGTGCGGGATCGGCCGAAAGGTGACGACGATCTCCGACATGCGCTGCGACAGGCGCTTGCCGGTCCTGAGATAGAAGGGCACGCCGGCCCAGCGCCAGTTCTCGATCTCGACCTTCAGCGCGACGAAGGTCTCGGTGTCGCTTTCGCCGTCGTTCAGATCGTCGATGTAGCTCTTCACCGCCGCGCCACCGGAGGCGCCCGCCTTGTACTGACCGCGCACCGTGCGCTGCTCGACATTGTGGGAGTTGATCGGCCTGAGGGCGCGAAGCACCTTGAGCTTCTCGTCGCGCAGGGCGTCGGCATTCATCGCCGAGGGCGGCTCCAGGGCGACGAGGCAGAGCAGCTGCAGCATGTGGTTCTGCACCATGTCGCGCAGCGCGCCGGCCTTGTCGTAATAGCTCGTCCGCCCCTCCAAGCCGACTTCCTCGGCCACCGTGATCTGCACGTGGTCGATATAGCCCGACTTCCAGACCGGCTCGTACAGCATGTTGGCAAAGCGCAGCGCCATCAGGTTCTGCACCGTCTCCTTGCCGAGATAGTGATCGATGCGAAAGACCTGCTCCTCGCGGAAATGCCGGCCGATCGTATCGTTGAGCACGCGGGCGGAGGCGAGGTCCCGTCCGACCGGCTTTTCCACCACGAGCCGGGTCTGATCGTTGGCAAGACCCTTTTCGGCGATCTTGTTGGCGAGGTCGGAGAACAGCGAAGGGCCGACGGCCAAATAGAAGGCGCGGATGCGGTCGGTGCCGACTTCGTCGAGCAGGCCCTTGAGATTGTCCCAACCTGTGTCGGAGCGGGCATCGACCTCGCGGTAGTGCAGGCGGGAGAGGAAGCGGTCGACCGAGACCTGGCTCTGGTTCTCCGGCTTCACATGCGCCTCGATCGCGGCCTTGGCGAAGGCGCGGTAGTCCTCGTCCGAGATGAAGGTGCGCGAGGCGCCGATGATCCGCGATTCGGCCGGGATCTGGCCATCATGGTCGCGATGGTAGAGCGCTGGCAGGAGCTTGCGCTCGGCGAGGTCGCCATTGCCGCCGAAGACGATGTAGTCAAAAATGTCGACCGGAATGATCTGGCTGGACATCGAGGCCTTTCCCAGCGGCTGCTGCGCTGCGGGTTCGCTAACGGGGACCGATTAGTCTAATCGATTGAAAAACTCCAGTGGTCGTGTGACCCGGGAGTGTGACCCTTATGCGAGGCAAGCCTCGCGCCAAACTCGCGTGGCGGGCGCCGGCCTCACAGCCGGTCCCGCAGCGAGTACCAGGTCATGGCGAGGAAGAGCAGCGGCTGCCGCAGCGCGGTGCCGCCGGGAAAGGCGGGAATCTTCAGCGCCTCGAACTCGGCCAGCCGGTCGCGGTTGCCGGTGACGCGGTCGGCATAGAGCCGGCCGGTAAAATTCGACAGCATCACGCCATGGCCGGAAAAGCCGCCGATGGCGGTGATGCCGGGCTCGACGATCCTGACATAGGGCATGCGCACCATGGTGATGCCGACCGAGCCACCCCAGGCATGGGTGATCTCGACGTCCTTCAGGTGCGCGTAGACGTCGGCGATCTGCCGGCGGATGTGATGCGAGATGTCGCCCGCCGCCGACGTGTAGGCCTCGCGCCCGCCGAACAGGAGCCGCCCGTCGCGCGATTTGCGGAAGTAGCGCACGACGAAGCGCGAATCGTCGACGGCCTCGTTGCCTGGCAGGACGCGTTCCGGCTCCTTCAGCGGCGCGGTGGCGCCGATGAAGGAGCGGATCGGCATGATGTGGCGCGCCGCCTCGCGGTTAAGGTCGCCGCCATGGGCATTGGTGGCGATCAGCGCCCGGTCGGCGCGGATTCTGCCTCGCGCCGTCGTCGCGAGGACCCCGCCGACGCCGGTGAGCGAGACCACCGGGGTCTCTTCGAACAGCTGCGCGCCGGCCTCTGCGGCGACGCGCGCGGTGCCGACGAGAAGCTTCAGGGGATGGATGTGACCGGTGCCGGCGTCGCGCGTGCCGCCGAAATAGGCCGTCGAGCCGAGCCGCTCCTGCGTCTCCGCCCGGTCCATCAGGGCGATATGCGGGTAGCCGTAGCGGGTGGCGAGATCCTCGGCGTTGTCGGCATAGTCCTTCACCAGCCTTTGCCGGTGCGCCACGGAGAGCTGGCCTTCGGCATAGTCGATGTCGATGGCGTGCACGCGGGAGAATTCGAGGAGATGGGCCTTGGCCTCCTCGGCAAGGTCGAACAGCGCCTTGGTGCGCTCGAAGCCGTAGGTCGGCTCGAGATCGGCGGTCCACAGGCGATGGCCGGTGTTCAGCTGGCCGCCATTGCGCCCGGAGGCGCCGTCGCCGAAGCGGTGAGCCTCGAGCACCGCGACGCTGACGCCGCGCGCGGCGAGATGCGCGGCGGCCGACAGACCGGTAAAGCCGCCGCCGACGACCAGCACGTCGACCTTGAGGTCGCCCTCCAGCGCGGGATAGCGGGGCCTTTCGGCGACGGAGTCCTCGTACCAGGAGCGGCCCGGCGAAATCGGCGACTGGTAGTCCGCCATCAGACGCTCAACAGCAGGAATTCGCGTTCCCAGGGGCTGATCACCTGCATGAAGGTCTCGAACTCGCCGCGCTTGATGCCGGCATAGGTGCCGACGAAATCGCGCGAAAAAACATCGTGGAAGGCGGGCTCGGCCTCGAAGGCGGCGACCGCCTCGAGCAGGCCGCGCGGCAGCGAGATGACGCCGTCCTCGTTCACCGTCTTGTCGGTCGGCTGATCCGGCTCCAGGCCCTCGGCCATGCCGAGGTAGCCGCAGGCGAGCGAGGCGGCGAGCGCGAGATAAGGATTGGCGTCGGAGGAGGGCAGGCGGTTCTCGACCCGGCGGCCGGAGGCGTCCGAGGTCGGCACGCGGAACGCCGTGGTGCGGTTGTCGTAGCCCCAGGCATTGTTCGTCGGCGCCGACATGCCGTAGGTCAGCCGCCGGTAGGAGTTCACGTAAGGGGCCATCATGATCAGCGCCGCCGGCACGTAGCGCTGCATGCCGCCGATGAAGTTGTAGAAGAGCTTCGACGGCGTGCCGTCGGCCTCGGAAAAGATGTTCTGGCCGCTGCGCTGGTCGATCACCGACTGGTGGATGTGCATGGCCGAGCCGGGCTGGCCCTGGATGGGCTTGGCCATGAAGGTGGCGTAGATGCCGTGCTTCAGCGCCGCCTCGCGGATGGTGCGCTTGAACATGAAGACCTGGTCGGCGAGTTCGATCGGGTTGCCGTGGCGCAGGTTTATCTCGAGCTGTGCGGCGCCGTCCTCGTGGATCAGCGTGTCGATCTCCAGACCCTGCGCCTCGGAGAAATGGTAGATGTCGTCGATCAGCTCGTCGAACTCGTTCACGCCGCCGATCGAATAGGCCTGGCCGCTCTGGATCTGCCGGCCGGAGCGCCCGGTCGGCGGCGTCAGCGGATAGTCGGGGTCGACATTCTTGGAAACGAGGTAGAACTCGATCTCGGGCGCCACGATCGGCTGCCAGCCCCGGTTCTCGTAGAGCGCCAGCACCCGCTTCAAGACGTTGCGCGGGGTGTAGCCGACGGCCGCGCCGGTGGTGTCGACGAGATCGCAGATGATCTGCGCCGTCGGGTCGCTCTCCCAGGGCACCAGCGACAGGGTCGAGAGGTCGGGCACCAGCTTCAGGTCGCCGTCGTTCGGCGAATAGCGGAACTCGCCGGTCTCTTCCGGGTACTCGCCGGAAATCGTGTGCATGAACAACGCCGAGGGCAGCGCCAGCGAGGTGTTGCCGGTGAATTTCTTGGCCGGCATCATCTTGCCGCGGGCGACACCCGCCAGATCCGGCGTGATGCATTCCAGATCGTCGATGCCGCGGATGGCGAGCCACTGCGCCGCCTCGGCCATCGACTGCACGCCGCGGGTGGAATCGAGAAAGGTCGGGCGCGGCTCTTCGCTCAGCCGGAAGCGGCCGATGTCCCGCTTGACGGAAGACTGCTGCTGGCTGGAAGCCGCAGAGCCGTCGCTCGATCCGCGTTTGGGTTTCTCGCGCTTGATTTTCGGCCGCGACGTCAACTCGGGTCTCACATGTCTAGGACGGTCTGCCATGCAATCTTTCGGGGGTGCTCGATTGCCGGCCAGCATAGACGCTCGGAACGGGACGGGAAAGACGTTCGGACAAAGTGCGCCTCCCGGCGTTGGCCGCCGATTGACGCCCCGATTTAACGTAGTTACATTAAATCATGAAAATCAGCTTCGACCCGGCGAAGCATGAAAGGGCCCTGCGCGAGCGCGGGCTCGATTTTCGCCGCGCGGCGGAGGTCTTTAAAAGCACTCATACGTCGGCACCCGACGATCGCTTCGACTATGGCGAGAGCCGTATGATCTCCGCAGGATATCTCGATGGGCGAATGGTCGTGATCGTCTGGACCCTTGGGGAAGAAAACCCAGCACATCATTTCGATGAGGTACTGTCATGCCAAGGAAGAAAAGCGCTGGCGAAAACGCCTGGATTGATCCCGACGACGCGCCCGAATTGACGGACGCGTATTTCGACCGTGCCGATCTCTATCACGGCGAGGTACTGATCCGACGCGGCCGCCCGCCTCTGGCTGAGCCGAAACGACAGGTGACCCTGCGGCTGAGCCCGGAAGTGCTGGATCATTTCAAGGCCGGCGGGCCGGGCTGGCAGACCCGGATCGACGAGACGCTGAAGCGGGCGATCACGCAGAAATAAGCTCTTTCGCTTCACGTCTCATGTGGGACGCTGAGACTGGTGAACATTTTGTGTTGCGCTCTGAGGTACGGCAATGAAGGTAGATCCAAGCGATACCGAAGGTGCGTGGGTGGACCCGGACGACGCGCCTGAATGGACGGACGAGATGTTCCAGCGCGCCGATCTCTACAACGGCGGAAGGCTGATCCGGCGAGGCGTGCCCCCCACCTCGGAGGGCCCGTCTCCTTTGGAAGACTCGCCAGACCAGAACTGATCAGCCCGCGGTCTTGACGATCACCGGGATCAAGAGGTCGCCCCAGTTGCCGTTACCGGAATGGTGCCGGGCCGAACGCACGAGCTCGACCGAGACGCCGGCCTCGACCGCCTTCATCACCGACTGGTTCAGCCGGTGCAGGTCGTTGGCGAGCATGCGGATGGCGGTCTGCTGCGCCTCGTCCATGGCCGAGGACTGCTCCTCGGCGCGTTCCTTGACGCGGGTGCGGGGGCGGTTGGTTTCCAGCGAAATCGCGCTCATCGTTTCTCTCCTCGATTTTCTTGTTGGTGCGGGGCGTCGACCGGGGCCTATTCGGCCGCCTGCAGCGTGGGCTTGGAGCGGAACTGCGCGCTCTCGGTGGATTCGCCCATGGCGGTCGTCGACGAGGTGCCGCCGGAAATCGCCATCGACACCGCGTCGAAATAGCCCGTGCCGACCTCGCGCTGGTGCTTCGTGGCGGTGTAGCCGACGGCCTCGGCGTCGAACTCCGCCTGCTGCAGCTCGGAATAGGCCGACATCTGCCGGTCCTTGTAGCCGCGGGCCAGCTCGAACATGCCGAAGTTCAGCTGGTGGAAGCCGGCGAGCGTGATGAACTGGAACTTGTAGCCCATGGCGCCGAGTTCGCGCTGGAACTTGGCGATCGTCGCCTCGTCGAGGTGTTTTCGCCAGTTGAACGAAGGCGAGCAGTTGTAGGCGAGCATCTGCTCCGGATGCTCCTTTTTCACCGCCTCGGCGAAGCGGCGTGCCTGGTCGAGGTCGGGCTTGGAGGTCTCGCACCAGATGAGGTCGGCATAGGGCGCATAGGCGATGGCGCGGGCGATGCAGGGCTCGAGGCCGTTGCGGATGTGGAAGAAGCCTTCCGCCGTGCGGCCGGCGTCGTGGTCGACGAAGGGCTGGTCGCGCTCGTCGATGTCGGAGGTCAGCAGCTTGGCCGCTTCGGCATCGGTGCGGGCGATGACGAGCGACGGCACGCCCATCACGTCGGCGGCGAGGCGCGCGGCGGTGAGGTTGCGGATATGCGCCTGGGTCGGGATCAGCACCTTGCCGCCGAGATGGCCGCACTTCTTCTCCGACGCCAGCTGGTCCTCGTAATGGACGCCGGCGGCGCCCGCCTCGATGAAGGCCTTCATGATCTCGAAGGCGTTCAGCGGCCCGCCGAAGCCGGCCTCGGCATCGGCGACGATCGGTGCGAACCAGGTCTCGACGGAGTGCTGGCCTTCCGCCTGCTCTATCTGGTCGGCGCGCTGCAGGGTGCGGTTGATGCGGCGGCAAAGCTCCGGCGCGGCATTGGCCGGGTAGAGCGACTGGTCGGGATACATGGCGCCGGCGGTGTTGGAATCGGCGGCGACCTGCCAGCCCGAAAGGTAGATCGCCTTCAGCCCGGCACGGACCTGCTGCATCGCCTGGTTGCCGGTCATGGCGCCGAGCGAATTGACGAAGTCCTCCTCGTGCAGGAGCTTCCACAGCCGGTTGGCACCGTTCTCCGCCAGCGTGTGCCGGATCTGCACCGAGCCGCGCAGCCGCACCACGTCCGCCGCCGAATAGGCGCGGGTCACGTTGTCGAAGCGGCCGGCAGGGGCGCTGGGAACCAGGCTGTAAAAATCGGTCATGGCAATCGTCTCCTCCGAATGGCCGGGGGCGGTGACAACGATGTCGCCCGCTCCTCGCCGCCGACATAACCGGACAACGAACAGCAAAAGAAGTCGAACTTACCGGAGACGACAGGGTTTCGGGTCGGCCTGTGGGGGTTTGTGACAATCGCAATTGTCACTCTGTCAAACCCTGTCATAGTGGTCGGGTGAGGCGGGGGCCGGACGGGAGGGTGTGGCAGCCCGGTCACGCGCCGGGATTTATCGTCAACGCACTGGGATCGAAGCCGAAATTCAGAGGGTGGAGAATGAATTTCAACACATTTGAGCGATGCTGGTGTTTCGACCCGGCAGACGGCCGGCGTGCGCGTGGAGTGAGTGGGCATGTCAGGGGCAGTGCTTCGTATCGTCAAGGCCGTGACCGCGGCTTTCGGCTCCGGCTATCGGCCGGAAGAGCATTACATGCGCGGACCGGGTCCGGCCTTCCGCAAGCGTTTCGGCAGCGAGGCGAAGGTCTCCCGCTAGGCGCCGCCTGCGCCTCGGCGCGGCCACCACGCTGATGGCCGAGAACAAGATCTTCGCAGGCCCGCATATCCGGCGCATCCGCACTGGTCTGGGGTTGACGCAGACGGCGATGGCCGAGGCGCTCGGCATCTCGCCCTCCTACCTCAACCTCGTCGAGCGCAACCAGCGGCCGCTGACGGTGCAGCTGATCCTGAAGCTGTCGCAGACCTATGATGCCGACCTCTCGGCGCTGCAGGGCGGTGACCGCGACGGGCAGGTGGCGAGCCTGCGCGCCGTCTTCGCCGATCCGCTGCTGGCGGGCGAACTGCCGGGCGAGCAGGAGCTCGTCGAGATATCCGGCACGGCGCCCAATGTCGCCTCGGGCATCGCGAAACTCTACCGCGCCTATCGCGAACAGCATGAGCGCCTCAGCGACCTCTCCGGGATGCTGGCCGGGGAGGGGCGCGGCACGCGTCTGGCCGGCGCCCGCATGCCGATCGACGAGGTGCGCGACGTCTTCGAGAACCGGCCGAACCATTTTGCTGCGCTCGAGACGGCGGCGGAAGCCTTTCACCAGACGCTCGCCCCGGGCGAGGACCTGATGGGGGCGCTGAAGCTCTGGCTGCGGCGCGAGCACGAGGTCTCCGTGCGCGTCCTGCCGGTCGACACCATGCCGAACTGGCGCCGCCGCTTCGACCGCCATTCGCGCCGGCTGTTCCTGTCGGAGCGCCTCGGCCCCGCCGACCGGCTGCGCGAGGTGGCGATGGAAGTGGCGCTTCTCGCCTTCGCGCCGGTGATCGAGGCGGAGAACGCGACCTTCACCTTCGCCAGCGCCGAGGCGGTGCGGCTCGCCCGCTACGAGCTGGTGCGCTATGCCGCCCTCGCTCTGATGATGCCTTATGCGCCCTTCCAGGCCGCCGCGCTGCGCGCCGCCTACGACATCGACGTTTTGTCCGGCCGCTTCCAGGTCTCGTTCGAGCAGGCGGCCAACCGGCTCACCACGCTGCAGCGCCAGAGCGCGCCGGGCGTGCCCTTCTTCATGCTGGAGGTCGACCACGCCGGCAACCGCTTTCGCCGCGCCGGGGCGCGCGGCTTCCCGCAGCAGCGTTTTGGCGGCGCCTGCCCCAAATTGTCGCTGCACGATGCCTTCTCGCAGCCCGGCCGCGTTCTCGTCGACGTCGTGGAGATGCCGGGCGGCGAGCGGTACCTGACCGTTGCGCGCACGCTCGAAGGGTTGAACGCCGGCTATGCCGAAAGGCCGCGGCGCACGGCGCTGCTGCTCGGCTGCGACATCGCCTTTGCCGGAGAGACCGTCTACGGCCGGGGCCTTGGCGAGCTGCCGGCGGCGATCGGGATCGGCCCGGCCTGCCGGCTCTGCGAGCGCCAGGCCTGCCTTGCCCGGGCCGAACCGCCGCTGACCCGCCCGCTCGGCCTCGACGAGATGGTCACGGGACTCGGCGCCTTCGATTTCCAGTAGCGCGTTTGCCTGTTGGGCCGGACGTCGCTATTTCAGCGCCATTGTGTGATGCGAAAGATCACGGGAGGCCAGACGGCTTCCGGTGGACCGGCAAGGGATACGGCAGGACATGGACCAGCGCGTGGAGCAGAAGGCCAAGACAGAGGGCCTGCAGGATACGATGACGCGCGAGGGTTTCGTCGCCAAGGCCGTGCAGAAGATGGTGGACGGCGCCGAGAAGCTGAACCTCAAGCACTCGGCTGTCGGCAATCCCGCCGTCTATCCCACCGACGACTTTCCCTGGGCCCGCGAGGTCGAGGCCGAATGGCACCTGATCCGCGCCGAGCTCGACAAGATCCTGGTGCGCAAGGGCGAGCTGCCGGCCTTCCATGAGATCTCCTCGGAGGTCCGCTCGATCTCGTCGGACCAGAATTGGAAGACCTTCTTCCTCTGCGGCTACGGCATCACGTCGGAGACCGCGATCGCGCAGTGCCCGGAGACCTGGCGCATCCTGCAGAAGATCCCCGGCATGAAGTCGGCGATGTTCTCGATCTTCGAGCCCGGCAAGCACCTGCCGCCGCACCGCGGCCCCTATAACGGCGTCCTGCGTTTCCATCTCGGCCTCGTCGTGCCCGACCAGCCGGACAAGATCGGCATCCGCGTCGACAAGGAAGTCTGCCACTGGAAGGAAGGTGAGGCGCTGATCTTCGACGACGCCTACGAGCACGAGGCCTGGAACCACTCTGACAGCGTGCGCGTGGTTCTCTTCGTCGATTTCGAGAAGCCGCTGAACTTTCCGGCCAACCTCACCAACAAGGCCGTGCTGAACCTTGCCATGTTCACGCCCTTCATCCGTGAGGGCTACAAGGCGCACAAGGCGTGGGAGAAGATCTTCTACGGCGCCGGCCAGAAGCACCGCTAGGTCGCGCCATGTCTCCTGCCTTGACCGGCCCGGACGGCTGGCGGCCGATGCTGGCGTCCGATCTCGACGCGGTGAAGGCCCTGTCCGACCGCCTCCATCCCGGCCTCGTCGAGCGGCGGGAGGTGTTCGCGGACCGGCTCGCCGTTTTTCCCGCGGGTTGCCTCGTCCTCGTCGCGGGCGGCGCGATCGCCGGCTACGGCGTCTCGCACCCGGCGAAATGGGGTGACCCGCCGCATCTCGATCGGCTGCTCGGCAGCCTGCGCCCGGACGTCGACAGCTATTACATCCACGACGTCGCCCTGGCGCCCGAGCAGCGCGGAATGGGGCAGGCGGCCGTGGGGGTGGCGCGGCTGCTCGCCGTCGCGGCGGCCTACCCCGCCACGGCGCTCATCTCCGTCTACGGCACGACCCCCTTCTGGGCGCGATTCGGCTTCGTCGACGTGACCGCTAGCATGCCGCCCGGCCGCCTCGCGCCCTATGGCGCCGATGCCCGTTACATGAGTAGGCAAAATCCTGTATCTGCCGGCTGATCCCGCCACTTCGCACTGCGAAGGGACTAGGCAGGCGGCGGCGGATGCTGAATAGTAAGGCTCTTCAGCGTCCGGACGCGGAAAGCCGGGCATGCCGATCGCATCTTCCAACGATCAAAAGAGGTCGACCTTTGATGAAGTCCCGTCTTGTCGCGGCCACCGCCGCCGCCGTCATCATCGCCGCCACCGTCTCGGCCTCCGCGCAGGAAAAGGTCGTTCGGGTCTACAACTGGTCCGACTATATCGACGATTCGATCCTCAAGGACTTCACCGCCGAGACCGGCATCGAGGTCGTCTACGACACCTATGATTCCAACGAGATCCTGGAGACCAAGCTGCTCGCCGGCGGAACCGGCTACGATGTCGTCGTGCCCTCGGCCGAGTTCCTGGCGCGGCAAATCTCGGCCGGCGTCTTCCAGAAGCTCGATCCGGCCAAGCTCACCAATATCGGCAACATGTGGGACGAGGTGCAGAAGCGCGTCGCCGTCTACGATCCCGGGAACGCCTTCTCGGTCACCTACATGTGGGGCACGACCGGCGTCGGCATCAACGACAAGAAGGTCGCCGAGGCCCTGCCGAACGCACCGACCGATTCCTGGGCGCTGGTCTTCGATCCGAAGAATGCCGAGAAGCTCGCCGCCTGCGGCATCGACATGCTGGACACCGGCAACGAGCTGATGCCGGCGGCCCTCAACTATCTCGGGCTCGACCCGAATTCGACCAGCACCGAGGACATCGACAAGGCGCGTGACCTGCTCGTCTCCGTGCGGCCCTATGTGCGCAAATTCCATTCGTCGGAATACATCAACGGCCTGGCCAATGGCGATATCTGCGTCGCGGTCGGCTATTCCGGCGACATCTTCCAGGCCAAGGCGCGCGCCGCCGAAGCCGGCCAGGGCGTCGAGATCAGCTACCGCATCCCGAAGGAGGGGGCGCTGATGTGGTTCGACCAGATGGCCATCCCCGCCGATGCGCCGCATGTCGACAACGCGCTGACCTTCATCAACTACATGATGCGCCCGGAAGTCATCGCCAAGGCGACCGACTACGTCAGCTATGCCAACGGCAACAAGGCGTCGCAGTCGATGATCTCCAAGGAGATCCTCGACGACAAGGCGATCTACCCGGACGAGGCGACGCTCGCCAAGCTCTACACCAAGCAGCCTTACGACGCGAAGACGCAGCGGCTGGTGACGCGCGCCTTCACCACCGTCAAGACCGGCCAGTAATCGCGCCGGACGAACCTCTCCCGGCCGCATGGAGCGGCCGGGCTTTCGATGCTCCCGGCAGGATGCGGCGCGCCCCATGGCAGTGACGACGAAGTCCCTCGGCAATATCCGCCGCAGTTTCGACCCCTGGAACGATCCGGCCCAGAAGCCGCTGATCGAGGTGGACGGCGTCACCAAGCGTTTTGGCGACTTCACCGCCGTCAACGACCTGACGCTCCACATTTACACCCGCGAGTTCTTCGCTCTGCTCGGCCCTTCCGGCTGCGGCAAGTCGACCCTGTTGCGCATGCTCGCCGGCTTCGAGACGCCGACCTCCGGCGACATCCGCCTCGACGGCAAGAGCCTGGTCGGCATCCCGCCGCACCAGCGGCCGCTGAACATGATGTTCCAGTCCTATGCGCTCTTCCCGCACATGACGGTGGAGAAGAACATCGCCTTCGGCCTGAAGCAGGACGGCATGGCGAAATCGGAGATCTCCGACCGCGTCGCCGAGATGCTGAAGCTCGTCAAGCTGACGCCCTTTGCCAAGCGCAAGCCGCAGCAGCTTTCCGGCGGCCAGCAGCAGCGCGTGGCACTGGCCCGTTCGCTCGCCAAGCGCCCAAAAGTCCTTCTCCTCGATGAGCCACTCGGCGCGCTCGACAAGAAGCTGCGCGAGGAGACGCAGTTCGAGCTGATGGACCTGCAGCAGGATCTCGGCCTCACCTTCATCGTCGTCACCCACGACCAGGAGGAGGCCATGGTCATGGCCGACCGCATCGCCCTGATGCGCGAGGGCAGGATCGCCCAGGTCGCGCCGCCGGCGGTGATCTACGAGGCGCCGTCGAACCGCTACGTCGCCGACTTCATCGGCCATGTCAGCCTCCTCGACGGCACCGTCGAGGGCCGGCGCAACGGCCTCCTGCGGCTCGCCGCCGCCGGCACGATCGTCGAGGCCGAGGCCAGTGCCGATCTGCAGCCCGGCACGCCGGCCTCCTTCGCCATCCGCCCGGAAAAGGTGAAGATCACCCGACAGGCGCCCGCCGATCCGTCGATCAACGCCCTGCGCGGACAGATCTGGGACATCGCCTATTTCGGCGACGTGACGCAGTTCAACGTCAAGCTCGCCTCCGGCGACATCGTCCGCGCGACGACGATCAACGCCCTGCGCAGCGCCGCCGAGCCGCTGACCTGGGACGACGACGTCTGGCTGACCTTCGCGCCGGACGCCGGCATCGTCCTGACGAGCTGAGGGCACCATGGCCGCCACCCCGTCCGCCAGCCCCGTCTCCCGCCTCTACAAGACGATTGTCGTCGGCGTGCCCTATCTCTGGCTCGTCCTGTTCTTCCTGGCGCCGTTCCTGATCGTCCTGAAGATCTCGCTGTCCGAGACGGCGATCGCGATGCCGCCCTATGTCCCGTCCTTCGCGCTGGACTCGATTTCGGGCTTTTGGGCCAACCTGCAGAAGCTCGACTTCGCGAACTACGTCTGGATCTTCGACGATCCGCTGTATCTCAATTCATATCTCTCGAGCCTGCGCATCGCCGCGATCTCGACGGCGCTGACGCTGATCGTCGCCTATCCCTTCGCCTATGGCATGGCCAAGGCGCCGGACTCCGTCCGCCCGATCCTCCTGATGCTGACCATCCTGCCGTTCTGGACGAGCTTTCTGATCCGCGTCTACGCCTGGATCGGCATCCTGAAGAACGAAGGCCTCTTGAACCAGTTTCTGCTCTGGACGGGGGTGATCTCGACGCCGCTGTCGATCCTCAACACCGAGATCGCGATCCATATCGGCATCGTCTATTCCTACCTGCCCTTCATGGTGCTGCCGATCTACGCCAGCCTTGAGCGCATGGACGGCCGCCTGATCGAGGCGGCGAACGATCTCGGCTGCCCGCCGGTGAAGGCGTTTTGGGCGATCACCGTGCCGCTGTCGCTGCCGGGCGTCTTGGCCGGCGTCTTCCTGGTCTTCATCCCGGCGGTCGGCGAGTTCGTCATCCCCGATCTCCTCGGCGGCTCCGGCACGCTGATGATCGGCAAGACGCTGTGGGACGAGTTCTTCTCCAACCGCGACTGGCCGGTGGCCTCGGCGGTGGCGGTGGTTCTCCTGATGGTGCTGGTCATTCCCATCGTGCTGTTCCAGCGCATGCAGGCGAGGGCGCCGGCATGAGGCGGACCTGGACCTCGTTCAACATCGCCTGCCTCGTCCTCGGCTTCGCCTTTCTCTACGTGCCGATCGGCCTGCTCGTCCTCTATTCCTTCAACGCCTCGCAACTCGTCACGGTCTGGGGCGGCTTCTCGACGAAATGGTACGGCGAGCTCCTGCGCAACACGCAGATGCTGGACTCGGCCTGGGTGACGATCCGCGTCGCGCTGCTCTCGGCGACCTGCGCCACGGTGCTGGGAACGCTCGCCGCCATGGCACTGGTGCGCTTCACGCGGTTTCGCGGGCGGATGCTGTTCTCCGGCCTCGTCTACGCGCCGCTGGTCATGCCCGAGGTGATCACCGGCCTGTCGCTGCTGCTGCTGTTCGTCGCCATCGACTTCAACCGCGGCTTCTGGACGCTGACCATCGCCCACATCACCTTCACCACCTGCTTCGTCGCCGTGGTGGTGCAGTCGCGCCTCGTCGCCGTCGATCGATCGCTGGAGGAGGCGGCGCAGGATCTCGGCTGCCCGCCGGGCAAGACCTTTTTTCTCATCACCCTGCCGGTGATCTGGACGGCGGTGGCCGCCGGCTGGATGCTCGCCTTCACCCTGTCGCTCGACGATCTCGTGATCTCGAGCTTTGCCACGGGCCCGGGCGCGACGACGCTGCCGATGCGCATCTACAGCCAGGTGCGGCTCGGTGTGACGCCGGAGATCAACGCGATCTGCACCATTCTGATCGCCGTCGTCTCGGTCGGCGTGATCATCTCGGGCATTCTCACCAAGCGCGACGTCGTGCGCCGCGCCCGCGACGAGCGGCTCGCCGCCGGCGGCTGACGCGCTTCTGCGTCAGCGCGCCCGCGATCCGCGCCGCGGCCCGTCAGCCGCCGCAGGTGCATTCCGTCTTCTGCGCCGAAAGAATCGCATCGAAGGTGGCCGCGACCGCGCGGGCCTGGGGATCGCCCTTCTGGCCGGCGGCGCGCTGGAGATAGTCCAGCGCCTCGATGTCGGCGAAGGCGGCGAGCAGCGGGCGAAGGCTCTCCTCGCCGGCCGCCCTCGGATCGGCGCGCAGCGCGGCACGGGCGACGAAGAGACGCTGCAGCACGGGCTCGCCGGCGGGCGGGGCGGCACCGTCGTCGGTCGGTGCGGCGGCGAGGAAGCCGGCGCGGCGCGTCTCAGTCAGGAGATCGTCGATGGCGCCGGCGCGATCGGCGGGCGTCGCCAGCGATCGCGGCGGCAAAGGCTTCAGCGGCGGAAGATCGGGATCGCCGGGGAGTTCCGCGGCGGGCGGGGTCGTGCCGGTCGTCTCGGCCCGCGAAAGGCCGGCCGAGGGGCGCAGGCCCGATATGGCGCCGGTCGGCGCGGTGTCGAGGGCGCTGGTGGGCACGCTGTCGCTTGCCTCGTTGGGACGGTCGGCCGGCGCAAAGCGCGGCGTCGCCACCGGCTTCATCGCGGCGAAGGCCGCTTCGACGGAGCGTCGCGTCGCGGTCTCCTGCGCCTCCACGAGGGACTTCAGTCGCTGCGGGTCGGTGCCGGCGCGCGCGGCGAACTTGCGCAAAGTCTCGATATACTGGGGCACGCCGCCGCACAGATAGGGCGTCGGCTTCTGCCCGAGATAGTCCGACAGGTCGGACCGCAGCCGTTCGGCGACCCAGCGCGCGTCGGCGCTGGGCATCGGCTGCCCGCGGCCCTTGGCGAGCGCGGCGGCGGTGGACAGCGCCGCCATCTCGACCCGGCTGCGGGGCGCCGGCTTCGGTGCGAAGACGAGCGTGCCGGGGAGCGAGAGGTCGCCGCCCGACACCGCGTCCGGCTTGCTCGACAAGGCGGCGAACTCGGTCTGCCGGATCCGCTTCAGCGCGGCGAGATAGTCGCCGACGCAGTCCTTCGGCGCCGCGTCCGCCGCGCTCCTGACGGTCTCCCGGTTGCCAGGCGTGTTCGCGCCGGTGTCGGCGGGACGGGACGGTCCGATCCGCACCACCGAGCCGCCGGGCTCGGTGGCGGACGCCGGCATCGCGCTGAGGACGAGGGCGATGAGGACGAGGACAGCGTTCGGCGCGGCGAAAACGGACATGGGGACATCTCGCTGCTGGGATTGATTCGGTGCGACGGGCGCGATCCCGAGGGATCGGTGGCTCAGGCCATCACATCGGCGCGACAGGGGGGCCTGTCGTCACCGTCGGCCGCGGCCATTCGCCCGTCATTCTGAAGCTCACCGGTTGAGAATTCCCTAGGGCGGGGCGGTTTGTTCCCGGACGCGGGGTGAAGGCGCCGGAGAGGTCGATCTCGCTGGTCGCGGTGGAGACCGCGCCGGCGGCCTCGAACCGGCCGGCGGTGCCGATCAGGCTCAGGGCCTCGATCGTGACGCCCGGCCCATTGCTGGTGAGTCTTGCCCGCAGGGTCTCGAAGGGAATCGTCGAGGCCTCGGTGGCCAGTGCGAAGGGCTTCGTCCCCGGCGCGAGGAAGACCTCGGGGTCGAAGCCGCTGAGCGTCCCGCCGCGCGCCACGATCTCCAGGCTGAGATGCAGGCGCCGGGCGATGTCGGACCAGTCCGTCACCGGCATGCCGAGCTCGGCATAAAGGTCGGACGGGCCGGAGACGCCAACGGCATCGACGCCGACCGCCGCCAGAAGTCGCGCCGTGTCGATGCCGGTGACGCTGGCCGAGCCCTTGGCGGTCGGCGAGCGGACGCGGCTGTCGATGGCGATCCGCGCCTGGCCCTGGCCGCCCAGCATGCTGGCGTCGCCGACGTCGAACATGGCGACGCCGTCCTTGAACTTGACCGTCGCCGCCAGATCCGTGATCGGCACGCTGCCGATGGCGCCTTCGCCGGCCGAAATTCGCAGGTCGAGATCCAGCTGGTCGAAATAGCTCGTCGCGATGCGCTGCTGGAAATCGAGGACATTGCGCGGCAGCGGCGCCAGCGCCTGGGCGAAGCCGGTCAGGTCCAACCGGTCGAAGGCGAGGGTGCCGCTGACCGCCGGCACGGCACCCGGCGCCATCAGCATCTCCATGGCACCCCTGCCGGAATAGCCGACGATGGTAACGGTGGCGTCGTCGAGCTTGAGCTTCTGCCCCGTGCTTTCCAGCGTCGCGTCGATCGCCATGGCGCCGAGGTCGGGCATCGTCGCCTGGGGATCGCCGAGCCAGCGGACGGACCGCGTCAGCGACGGCGTGGAGACCTTCAGGGCGCCGTTGAAACCGCTGCGGCCCCGGGTCGAGCCGCTGCCGGAAAAGGCGACGTCGAGCGGCGGCGCGCTCAAGCTGAAGTCGATGGCGCTGGGCCCGCCCCGAAGGAATTCGAGCGGTGCGGCAAGCTTGAGGTCGACCTCGGTCGGCTCGCCGTTCCACACATAGGAGCCCGACATCCGGGCCGCCGAGTCCGGCGACGGCCAGGCGATGGTGAAATTGGCACCGGTGATCCGGCGCGCGCCCGCGCCGGGCGCCATGCGGAAGACGCCGTCCCGCACGTCGACGCGGCGCAGATCGCCGAGGCGCGTCAGGAAGGCGGCAAAGTAGTGCGAGATCTCCCGATAGGCGGGATGGCCGGACGCTTGCGCCGGCGCGGACGGCGAGGGGAAAACCTCGCCCGGTCGGCCACGGCGCCCGGTCTTGGCCGTCGCCCCGCCCTGTCTCTCCGCCTCGCCGTCCTCGCCGGTCGACGCGGTCACGAACCGGGCTATCGAATAGACTTCCGGGCGAATGACGGTCAGCTTCTCGATCGACGTCCGCCCGAGCAGCGCATCGAACAGGTCGAGATCGGCGACGACGGCCTCGACGGTCAACGGCGGAGGCCCGCCGTTTCCCGGCACGCCGATGCGGATGTGGTCGATGCGGATCTGCGTCTTCGGCAGAAGGCTGAGCGAGGACGATCCGGCAACGCTGATCGGCAGGCCGATCAGGTCGGCCAGTTGCCGCTCGATGTCGGACCGTGCGGCGCCGGTCTGGAGGGTCACGCCGGAAAGCACGGCGAAGGCCACGATCGACATGGCCAGAAGGGCGACGACGATCGCGGTCAGGCCGGACCAGTGTCGCAGTCCCCAATGGCGCGGCGATCGTGCCGAGGCTTCCTTCCGTTCGATGCGCGTCACTCCATCTCCTCTCACGCAGCCCGGGATGGACCGGGCGATCCCGCGGCATGACGCTCGACAGGATCACGGCGCAGGGCATCGGCCGTCAACGGTCCCGCCGATCCTGCGGGCGCCGGCCACTGCCATAGGCCTGCCGTCGGGCCTGTTTCTAGCGTGACTTCGGCAAGGGTGCAAAGCGTCAGCGGTTCGGCTCCCTTGGCTTCTGCCGGCGTTAACAGTTGCGGGCGGCAAGGGTCTCATGTCACCACCGGAGCGGACAGCTGCTGGAGACCTGCCGATGACTGCCAAACTCCTTTGGACACCCGACGAGGCTGGGCTTGCGCTGCATCCGCTGACGGACTTCGCGGAGAAAGCGGGCCGGGGCGGCCGAGCCGCAGGCTACCTGGCGCTGCACGCCTGGTCGGTCGACCGGCCGGACGAATTTTGGTCTGAGGTCTGGGATTTCGGCGGCGTGATCGGCACGAAGGGGGAGCGGATCTTCGTGCCGGGGAGCGACATGGTGTCGGCCCGCTTCTTCCCCGACGCCTCGCTGAACTTCGCGGAGAACCTGTTGCGACCGGGTGCGACCGGCGATGCCCTGGTCTTCCGCGGCGAGGACAAGGTGGCCAAGCGCCTGTCGCACGAGGCCCTGCGGGCGCTCGTGTCGCGTCTCGCGCAGGCGATGCGCGCCGAGGGCGTGGTGGCCGGCGACCGGGTCGCGGCGATGCTGCCGAACCTGCCGGAGGCGGTGGCGCTGATGCTGGCGGCAACCTCAATCGGCGCGGTCTGGTCCTCCTGCTCGCCCGATTTCGGCGAGCGCGGGGTGCTCGACCGTTTTGGCCAGATCGAGCCCAAGCTCCTGATCGTCTGCGACGGCTACTACTACGCCGGCAAGACGATCGCGATCGCCGAGAAGCTTATCCCGATCGTCGCGGCCCTTAAACCCCTGAAGACGATCGTCGTCGACTACACGGGCGCGGCCGAGAGCGTCGCCGCGGGCCTGCCCGGCGCGGTCACGCTGGAGAGCTTCATCGCGCCCTTTGCCGCCGCGGACATCGTCTTCGAGCGGTTGCCCTTCGCCCACCCGCTCTACATCGTCTTCTCCTCCGGCACGACGGGCGTGCCGAAATGCATCGTCCACTCCGCCGGCGGCACGCTGATCCAGCAGTTGAAGGAGCACCGCCTGCATTGCGGCAACGGCCCGGGCGACCGCGTCTTCTACTTCACCACCTGCGGCTGGATGATGTGGAACTGGCTGGTCGCGGGGCTGGCGACCGGCGCGACCCTTCTCCTCTACGACGGCTCGCCCTTCCATCCCGACGGCAACGTTATCTTCGACTACATGGCGGCGGAGCGGGCGACGTTTCTCGGCACCTCGGCAAAGTTCATCGATGCCGTGCGCAAGGAGGGCCTGAGGCCGATTGACACGCACGACCTGTCCAGCGTCCGGGTGATCGCGTCGACCGGCTCGCCGCTGTCGCCGGAAAGCTTCGACTTCGTCTATGCCGGCATCAAGAAGGACGTGCATCTCGCCTCGATCTCGGGCGGCACCGACATTCTCTCCTGCTTCGTCCTCGGCATTCCCTGGCTGCCGGTCTACGAGGGCGAGATCCAGGGCGCCGGCCTCGGCATGGCCGTCGATGTCTGGGACGACGACGGCAGGCCCGTGGTCGGCGAGAAAGGCGATCTCGTCTGCACCAGGGCCTTTCCGGCCATGCCCATCGGCTTCTGGAACGATCCGACCGGCGAGCGCTACCGCGCGGCCTATTTCGAGCGCTTCCCCGGCATCTGGTGCCATGGCGATTTCGCCGAATGGACCGAGCACCACGGCATCGTCATCCACGGCCGCTCGGACGCCACGCTGAACCCGCAAGGGGTCAGGATCGGCACCGCCGAAATCTACAACATCGTCGAGCAGATGGACGAGGTGATGGAGGCGATCTGCATCGGTCAGGAATGGGAGGGCGACGTGCGCGTGGTCCTGTTCATCCGGCCGAAGGCGGGAGTCGAGCTGGACGAGACCTTGGTCAAGGCGATTAAGACGGCGATCCGCAGGGGCGCGTCACCGCGCCATGTGCCCGCGCATGTGCTGGCGGTCGCCGACATCCCGCGCACCAAGTCGGGCAAGATCGTCGAACTGGCGGTGCGCGAGGTGGTGCACGGAAGGCCGGTGAAGAACATGGAGGCGCTGGCCAATCCGGCGGCGCTGGCGCTCTTCGCCGATCGGGTGGAATTGAGGACGTGAGACCGGCGCCACGTCCAGCCTGACGGCCGGTCACCGTGGCGGCAAAGACCGCGGGTGACGGGCCGCTTCGCCGGCGGTGGCGGCGCTCAGGCCTGGAAGGCGGTGCGCAGAAGGTTGAGCTGCTCGCCGACCGGATTGGCGATCTCGTCCGAGGAGGGATAGGCGCCATAGATCTCGCGATCGAGCATGGCGATGCGCCGCTCGAGCTTCAGGGCGCGATCGACCAGCGAGCGGAAGACCTCCGGCAGTTCGTGGAACATCGGCGTGTCCCGTCCGGAGCCGACGCCCTCCAGGCGGACCTTGACCTTCTCGATCTCGACCTGGGCGCGCGTCATGTCGCCCTGGTTGGCGGCGCGCTGCAGCAGGAGCCAGGAGGCCACCTGCATCAGACGCGTCGTCAGGCGCATGGATTCGGCGGCATAGAGCGTGGCAGCGGGACGCGACAGGGTCTTGCAGTCGACCCGACCGTCGCCGTCGAGATACACCGCAGTCTCGTCGACGAGCGTCATGCCCTCGTTGAACAGCGGCTGGAAAGAGCGTGAAAACGCCATGTGTTCGGCCAGCCGGATAGTGCGGTCGTCGCCGGCATGGCCGAAGCTGTTCGTGGTCATGGACGGATCACCGCGCTGTAAGTTCTGGGATAGGCACCAAGAATCGGCAAAAACCGGAGGCGACCGTCTTCGGAAACTGATCGCCGCGATGGCGATTGGCAAGCCGTGTTCGCTGGATTGGTTAACGCGGGTTAAGCAGTTTGGTTCGGCCTCAAACCTGAGTGGAACGCAAAAAAAAGAGCCGCGGCAAGGCGGCTCTGAAGTTAAACAGGGAGGCGTCCGACAGGATGGCGAGCCATCCGGCCTAACCAGAAATCTGGATGTCCCCATTAGACACCCATCATCCTTAATGGCGGGTAAACGCGGATGTCATTCCCGGCGGCTCGCCTATATCAGGGGGCCGAACAGACGAAGGATCGACCATGGCCTTGCCCGCAACGATGACGGCGATTGTCCTAAAGGGGTTCGGAGGACCCGAGGTGCTGGTGCCGGAGGACCGGCCGGTTCCGCGGCCCGGTCCCGGCGAAATCCTGATCGAGGTGCACGCTGCCGGCGTCAACCGGCCCGACATCCTGCAGCGCATGGGCGCCTATCCCCCGCCGAAGGGCGCGCCAGACTGGCCGGGATTGGAGGTCGCCGGCCGCGTGGCGGCGCTGGGCGAGGGCGCCGGACGCTTTGCCCTCGGCGACGAGGTGATGGCCCTGCTGCCGGGCGGCGGCTATGCCGAATATGCCGTCGTGGCGGAGGACAACGCGCTGCCCGTGCCGACCGGTCTCGGCCTCGTGGAGGCGGCAGCCGTGCCGGAGACCTTCTTCACCGTCTGGCACAACGTCTTCCAGCGCGGCGGCCTCGTCGCCGGCGAGCGGTTTCTCGTCCACGGCGGCACCTCGGGCATCGGCACCACGGCCATCCAGCTCGCCCATCGTTTCGGCGCCGAGGTCTTCGTCACCGTCGGCAGCCCGGACAAGTGCGCCGCCGCGCTGAAGCTCGGCGCCAGGCACGCGATCGACTATCGCCAGGAGGATTTCGTCGCTGCGATCGAGGCCGCCACCGGCGGCAAGGGGATCGACGTCATCCTCGACATGGTCGGCGGCGACTACACCGCGCGCAATCTGAAGATTGCCGCTGAGGACGGGCGCATCGTTCAGATCGCCTTCCTCCGCGGCCAGAAGGTGGAACTCGACCTGCAGCCGATCATGATCAAGCGGCTGACGCTGACCGGCTCGACCCTGCGCGCCCGCACCGTCGCCTTCAAGGCGTCGGTCGCCCGCGAGCTGGAGGAGAAGGTCTGGCCGCTTCTCACCGACGGGCGCGTCCTTCCACTGATCGACACGACCTACCGGCTGGAGGATGCCGCGGAAGCGCACCGGCACATGGATGTCGACCACATCGGCAAGATTGTCCTGACGACACGCCATTTCGCCGGCTGAGTCTGGGGCAGGGGCGTCGGCGCGGCCGGCGCTTTGCGTCGACGGTCGACGACGAGCCTGCTGCGCTATTTCGCACCCTGGTTTAGGCTGCCGGATGCCAAATCCCGGCAGCCGCCGCGATTTCCTTGCGGTTAGTCGGCGGAGCCCTTATAAAGAGGTCGATTTCCAGAATTTGTGGTGCGATCCACAGCCTGTTCCCGCGCAAGCGGGGGAGGCGACTCGGAGGACTGTCTTCATGGCCCAACAACTTTTGATGCCCAAGGCGACGGCCGTCTGGCTCGTCGACAACACGTCCCTCTCGTTCGAGCAGGTCGGCGATTTCTGCACCCTGCATCCGCTCGAGATCAAGGCGATCGCCGATGGCGAATCGGCGCAGGGGATCAAGGGCATGGACCCGATCATGACCGGCCAGCTGACGCGAGAGGAGATTTCGCGCGGCGAGGCGGACGAAAAATATCGGCTGAAGCTGTCGCTCCCCAAGGTCCGCGTGCCCGAAGCCAAGCGCAAGGGCCCGCGCTACACGCCGGTCTCCAAGCGCCACGACCGCCCGAACGCCATCCTCTGGCTGGTGCGCAACCATCCGGAGCTGAAGGATCCGCAGATCTCGCGGCTGGTCGGGACCACCAAGAACACCATCCAGCAGATTCGCGAGCGCTCGCACTGGAACTCGGCCAACCTGCAGCCGATGGACCCGGTGACGCTCGGCCTCTGCTCGCAGATCGATCTCGACATGGAGATCGAGAAGGCCTCGCGCGGCATGCCGCGGCTAGAGGAAGTCGCCGAGGAGGAGCGCCTGCTCTCGGCTGCGCAGACGCAGAACTACCGCGGTCGTGCCGATTCCGAGGACGGCGAGCTCGATGCCGCAGCTGTCTTCGCCAAGCTGACCGCCATGAAGCGCAGCCAGGCCGACGTCGACGCCGACGAAGACGAGCAGCGCTGAGCCGACCTTCGGGTCACCGCCTGGCGCTCAATGAAAAAGGCCGGCCGCGCAAGCGGTCGGCCTTTTCCGTGTGCGAAGCACGCCGCCGGTCGGTCTACGCCTTGACGGGCACGGTGTAGTTCAAGCCGAGGCGGCCGCCATCGGCATAGATGGTCTGGCCGGTGACATAGCTCGCATCGTCCGAGGCGAGGAAGGTCGCGACGGAGGCGATCTCGCTGGGATCGCCGATGCGCCCGAGCGGCGTGCGCGACAGGATGCGCGCCTCGGCGCCCTTGTCGCTGGCGACCGCGGCCAGGAGATCGGTCATGATCGAGCCGGGGCCGATGGCGTTGACGCGGATGCCGAAGGGCGCGAGCGACAGGGCCATGGTCTTGGTCAGCTGGTTAACGCCGCCCTTGGAGACGGAGTAGCCGACCTGGTCGGGCAGGGCGAAGACGGCGTTCACCGAGGACATGTTGACGATCGTGCCGGGCGTCCCGCCGCGCTTGACGGATTCGACCATGTGCCGGGCGACCGCCTGGCCGCAGAGGAAGGCGCCTTTCAGGTTGACCCTCAGCACGCGGTCGAAGTCGGCCTCGTCGAGCTCCAGGAAATCGGCCTTGTGGACGATGCCGGCATTGTTGACGAGGATATCGATCCGGGAAAAGCGTTCCTCGCAGGCGGCAACGAGCCGCGCGACGGCCGCCGCATCGGAGACGTCGGTGGCTGTGAAGGCGACCGTCCCGACCTCGGCCAGGTCCTCGACGGCCTTTTCGCCCGCTGCCGCGTCGATATCGGCGATCATCACGCTCGCACCCTCGGCCAGATAGCGCTCGGCGATCGCCCTGCCGATTCCCTTGGCGCCGCCCGTGACGATTGCCACCTTGCCGCTCAGTCTCATGCTCATATCCTCGTGCCGCCTGTTGATGCCGGAGGCCTTATCAGAGGGAGCCGAGAAAATCAGCCATTGCCCTTGAAGGCGGGCTGCAGCGTCATGCCGCCGTCGACGAAGATCGTCTGGCCGGTGATGTAGTCGGCGGCGTCCGAGGCGAGGAAGGCGACGACGCGGCCGACATCGGCGGGTTCGCCGATCCGGCCATAGGGGATGAGCTTCAGCATGTCGTCCTCGCCGGACTCCCGTTCCTCGGCGTTGATCGCGGTGGCGATGGCGCCCGGGGCGACGGCATTGATCCGGATCTTCTCCGCCGCGACTTCCTGCGCCAGCGTTTCCATCAGGAGCTTCAGCCCGCCCTTCGATGCCGCATAGTTGGCGTGGAAGGCCCAGGGAATGAGCTGGTGGACGGAAGAGTCGAAGATCAGCTTGCCGAGCGCCGGGCTGATTTCCGGCCGCAGCCCCTTGGCGCGGAAGCGCCGGATCGCCTCGCGCCCGATCAGGAAGCCGCCGGTGAGGTTGACCGAGATCACCGCGTTCCAGTCGTCGAGCGTCATCTCGCCGATCGCCGCATCCTTCTGCAGCCCGGCATTGGAGACGACGATGTCGATCGGCCCGAGCTGCCGCTCAGCCTCGTCGAACAGAGCGAGGATATCGGCTTCCCGCGACACGTCGGCCTGAACGGCGATGGCCTTTTGCCCGAGGGCGGCAATAGCCCGAACCGTCTCGTCGGCCCCTTCATCTGAACTGCGGAAGTTGACCACGACGTTGGCGCCGGCCCGCGCCAGTTCGATCGCCGTGGCCTGGCCGATCCCGGAGGAGGCGCCGGTGACGAGGGCCGTCTGGCCGGCGAGACTGTTGCGTTCAAAAGATGCCATCGGGATCTTCCATCATCGGTATCTCGGACTTACCCCCGGTCAACGCGCCGTCGAGCCAGATGGCTGCCGAGATCAGCGACAAATGTGTGAGGGCCTGCGGAAAATTGCCGAGATGCTCGCCGGCCGAGGACAATTCCTCGGAATAGAGCCCGAGGTGATTGGCGTAGCTGTGCAGCTTCTCGAACAGGAACCGCGCTTCCGAGACGTGGCCGGTGCGCGCCAGCGCCTCGACATACCAGAAGGAGCAGATGGTGAAGGCACCTTCCTCGCCATCGAGCCCGTCGCCGTTTTCCGCATCGTTGATATAGCGCCTGACCAGGCAGTCCTTGACGAGGTGCTGGCGCACCGCCGCCAGCGTCGACGTCCACATCGGATCGCGCGGGTTGATGAACTTGACCAGCGGCATCAGCAAGACGACGGCATCGAGCCCCTTGCCGCCCTTGACCTGGGTGAAGGCGCCGACCTCGGGGTTCCAGAACTCGTCGAGAATGGAGATCTGGATGCGGTCGCGCTCGGTCCGCCAGCGCACGATGTCGGCCGGCAGCGACTGCTTCTCGGCGATCCGCATCGCCCGGTCGAGCGCGACCCAGCTCATCAGCCGTCCGGACAGGAATTCCTGCGGCTCCCCGCGGCTCTCCCAGATGCCGTGATCGGGCAGGCGCCAGTTGTCGCAAAGCCATTCGACGATCCGCACGATCTTCTTCCACAGACCGTAGGACGGCTTGCCCCGCGCCTTGGTGGAGATGTAGAGGGCGTCCATGAACTCGCCAAAAATGTCCATCTGGCGCTGCTTGTAGGCGGCGTTGCCGATGCGCACCGGCTTGGCGCCGCCGAAGCCCGCGAGAGAATCCAGCGTCGTCTCCGGCAGTTCCCTCGTGCCGTCCATGCCGTACATGATCTGCAGTCCGGGCTCTTCGTCCTCAGAGATCTGCTTCATGAGGAAATGGATGAAGGCCTCCGCCTCCTCGAAATAGCCGAGCCGGGAAAAGGCGTAGAGGGTGAAGGCGGAATCGCGCACCCAGCAGAAGCGGTAGTCCCAGTTTCGCTCGCCGCCGAAGACCTCCGGCAGGCCGAAGGTCGCGGCGGCGGCGATCGAGCCGTGCTGCCGCGACGTCAGGAGTTTGAGCGTCAGGGCCGAGCGAACGACGAGCCCGCGCCAGTTCTTGGGATAATGGCCCGATGCGACCCAACCGTGCCAGAAGCCGCGGGTATCGAGGAAGGCCTTCTGCACATAGGCGTCGTCGACCACCGGCGTGTCCTTGCGCCCGGGGCAGAGGACGACGTGGCAGATTTCTCCCTCCTGCAGCACGATCTCCGCCTCTGCGACGTCACCGTCGAGGCGGACGGCCATCTTCGTGTAGCAATAGAGGGCGCCGCCCTCCCAACGGACGGAAAAGCCGCCGTCGATCGCTTCCAGCACCGGCTTCAGCCGCCCGTAGTCGGGGCGCGGTGCGAGGCTGAGGGTGAACTTGACCGCGCCGACGATCGCCTTGGCGCGGCGGACGATCCGTCCGGAGCCATCCAGCGGCATGAAGTCGGATACCTCGCCGATTCCCTCCAGTCCGAGAAAACGGGTCATCAGGATGTTGGTGTCGGGCAGGTAGATCTGCCGGTTCTTCATCGTGGGGTCGGCGACCCCTAAGCGGAAATGCCCGCCCCGCTGTGGGTCGAGCAGTCCGGCGAACACGCTCGGCGAATCGAGGTCGGGGTGGCAGAAGAAGTCGATCGTGCCGTCCGTGGCGACGAGCGCGATGGTGCGCATGTCGCCGATGATGCCGTGATCGGCGATGGCATGGGGGATGGGCAGCAAGGGTTCGGCCAAGGCAATCTCCTGGGGAATGTCGACCCCAGATCGCCTTTCCGCCCAAAAAGTAAAGCGCCGGCTGCCGCGGGTTTTTCGGCACGAGAATTGATCAGCATGACTGACGATGAAGCCGCCGCGCCATGCCGGCCATTGCCACGCCTGGGGATCAATGTCTCGGCTTTGTCTCGATTGTTTACGTTTGCGGCGCATATACGGTAACTTTGTTGTCGACTGTCATTGGAGATCACCGTGAGCGCGATGGAGAAGAGCCTGAGACGCGCGCTCGACGCGGGCGATGCGAGCGATCCGCAGTTTCGCGACTCGATCTATACGGCGTCCGAGCGCGCGCTCGAGCGTCTCCTGCAGGCCAATCCGATCGACGAGGACGCGGCGCATGCGCGGCGCGTTCGCCTCGCCGAGACGATCAACCGGATCGAGGCGGACTATTTCGTCGCCTTCGGCGTCGCTGGAGAAGAGGGCGCCACCGAAGCGATCGACCGTTCGAACGCTGCAACTCCCTCCTTGCCGGGCGCGGCGGTCAATCACAGGGAAGAGGAAGAACGCTTCGTCGCGGAAAGCGAAGGCTCGCTGGCGCGCGACGACACGGCTCTCCCGCCTTCCTGGGCCGGCGGGCAGGACGACCTCGCGGCGGATTCCGCCACCCCGGGAGAATCGATCGCCGACGGGCCGGCTGACGGTCTGCGCGCCGGCCAGGACGCCACCGTCTTGTCCAGGGCGGACGAGCAATGGCGCGCCAAGCCGAAGCCCTCCCGGCGTCGCCGCGCTTTCGGTCTGGCGGCCAGCGCGGTCCTTCTCGCGCTGCTGGTCGGCATCTATTGGCTCTATGGCGCGATCGTCACCCCGCTCGGGACGCAGGAGAACACCGCCGGCAACACGGCGGCGGGGGCCGCCTCGGCCGAATGGATCAGCATCTTCGACGGCAAGCAGCTCGACGCCATCGCCACCCCGTCCGGCGGCACGGTCGACAGCGTTACCGTCCGAGAAGAGCCGGCGGTGCGGTTTGCGCCGGCGGCCGTCGGCGGCGAGATCAACGTCGCCATCGGGCCCGGCGTGGTCCGCGAGATCCAGGGCCGAAACGTGCGCGTGGAGGTGGTGGCGGGGTCGTCCGACGGCGCGAACCGCGAATTCGCCATCCGCTGCCTCTTTGCGGGCGAGACGGTCTGCGCCCGCCAGCGCTTCCAGACGTCGCAGGCGCGCGACACTTTCGTCTTCGACATGGCCGTGCCGGCGGGCGCCGACGCGGCGGGCGCCCTCGCGATCGATCCGACGCTGGCAGCGCCCGCCGTCGATCTCGACCTCTATTCCATCCGGCTGCAGACGGTTCTCGAGGGCTGACATGCCATCGAAGCAAAGCCGTGTCATGCTCGGCCGTTTCCAACCGCCGGCCTCCCGTTCCCGCTCGCTTTGCGCCGGAGCGATCGGCGGCCAGACTGCCGAGCCGGTGTATGCTTGACGACAGGTGAATCTCAGACCCCGGCCGACGATGCGGCCGGCCCGCGCCGGACGACCTCGCTGAGGCGGGCAGCCCTCGCCGGCCTCGCCGGCTTCGGCCTCACGGTCGCTATGTATCCGGAGGCGTGGCAGCCCGCGATCGGCGGCTTCGCGCTGATGATGGCGCTCTGCCTGCTGCCGCGACGCAGCAGCCGGCGGCTGCGCGCCGGCGACGACCTGCGCCGCCGGCAGTCGCCGCTGTGGCCGGACGCCGGTACCAAGGCGGTGGTCGAGGCCATGCTGGAGCCGGCCTTCCTCCTCGATCGCGCGCTGCTGCTGCGCTACCGCAACGGCGTTTCGGAGCGCGCCTTCGGCAACATGACGCTGGGGGACGCGATCTCGCTGCGCTTTCGCTCGCCCGAACTCCTCGCGGCCATCGAAACCTGCGTCGGCGAACAGAAGGCCGGCAATGCCGATTTCGTCGAGGGCCGGGCCTCCGACCGATTCTGGTCCGTCGACATCCTGCCCATCCCGGCCCCACAGGGCGAGCGTCCGTCCTTCTTCCTGCTGCTGTTCCGCGACCGCACCGCCGAGCGCCGGATCGAGCGCATGCGTACCGATTTCGTCGCCAATGCCAGCCACGAACTGCGCACCCCGCTCGCCTCCCTGATCGGCTTCATCGAGACGCTGCAGGGCGCGGCGCGCGACGATGCCGTCGCAAGGGCCCGCTTTCTCGACATCATGCGCGACCAGGCGGCGCGCATGTCGCGGCTGATCGACGACCTCCTGTCGCTGTCGCGCATCGAAATGAAGCGCCACGTTGCGGTCGAGGGCCGGGTCGACCTCGCCGAGGTCTTTGCGGAAGTGCAGGAAACCCTGGCGCCACTGGCCGCCGAGAGCGCGTTGGCGATCGAGATCGAGGCCGAGGCCGGGGCGCATGTCGTCGCCGGCGACCGCGACGAACTCGTCCAGGTCTTCTCCAATCTAGTCGAGAACGCCTGCAAGTACGGCGAGAGCGGCAAGCGCGTGGTGATGGCGCTGAAGCGGGTCCGCGGCCGCGACGGCAGCGTCATCGAGGCCTCCGTCACCGATTTCGGACCGGGCATCGCGGCCGAGCACGTGCCGCGCCTGACGGAGCGATTCTACCGGGTCGAAAGCGGCGGATCGCGGGCCCGGCGGGGCACCGGGCTCGGCCTGTCGATCGTCCGCAACATCCTGGTGCGCCACCGCGCGCGGCTTCTCGTGCACTCCGTGGTGGGGCAGGGCTCGACCTTCACAGCACGCTTTCCGGTCAAGGACGTCCACTGACTCCGCGATTCGCGAACCCAATAATTTCAATCAATTATACCGTCACAAAACTGCAATCGAACTGTCATAGAGAGGTCTTGCACAGCCGCTACACCACCTCGTGAACCACAGCCGGCTTCGAGACGGCGCGCCTTTCCGGTTCGATCCACGAAACTCCTCAAGGAGAAACCCCCGTGACCATTCGCACCCTCGCTGGCCTCGCGCTCGGCACCGCCCTTGCGCTCGTGGGCCAGGCCCAGGCTCAGAGCCGCGACAACATCCAGATCGTCGGCTCGTCGACCGTCTTCCCGTACACCCAGGCCGTGGCCGAGCAGTTCGCCAATGCCGGCACCTTCAAGGCGCCTGTCGTCGAGTCGACCGGTACCGGCGGCGGCATGCAGATCTTCTGCGGCGGCGTCGGCGCCCAGACCCCGGACATCACCGGTGCCTCGCGCGCCATGAAGAAGTCCGAGTTCGACCTCTGCGCCAAGAACGGCGTCACCAACGTCACCGAAATCCTCCTCGGCTACGACGCGCTGTCGCTGTCGAACGCCCAGGGCGGCCCGGACCTCAGCGTCACCAAGGCCCAGCTCTTCCAGGCGCTCGCCGCTGAAGTCGAAGTCGACGGCAAGGTCGTCGCCAACCCCTACAACACCTGGAACGAGATCGACGCCTCGCTGCCCGCCGAGCCGATCCTCGTCTACGGCCCGCCGCCGACCTCCGGCACGCGCGACGCCTGGGTCGAGCTCGTCATGCAGGCCGGCTGCAAGGAATTCCCGGCCATCAAGGCGCTCGACAAGGATCGCAACAAGGAAGTCTGCGATCGCATGCGCACCGACGGCAAGTTCGTCGAAGCCGGCGAGAACGACAACCTGATCGTCCAGCGCCTCGCTGCCGATCCCAAGGCCTTCGGCATCTTCGGCTACTCCTTCCTGTTCGAGAACCAGGACAAGCTGAAGGGTGCTGCCATCGGCGGCGTCTCGCCGAGCGAAGAGACCGTGAAGTCCGGCGATTACGGCGTTTCGCGCCCGCTGTTCATCTACGTCAAGAACGACCACCGCACGGCCATCCCGGGCCTGAACGAGTTCCTGACGGAATACGTCAGCGAAGGCGCCATGGGCACCGGCGGCTATCTCGAGGAGCGTGGTCTCGTTCCGCTGAGCGAAGAGGAAGCCGCGAAGGTTCGCGACGCCGTCACCAACTCGACCGCGATGACGGCGCCGGCCTCCTAAGCCGAAGTCTCTTCATCGTTCAACGTCCCGTCGGTCGCCTCGCGGCCGACGGGATTTCGTGGGAGACCGCATGTGAGCTTGTCGCTGACCCTTCTGATCCCGTTGATCCTCGCGGTCGTGGGCTACCTCGTCGCCACGTCGAAGGCCAAGGCGCTCGCCCCGGTCCTCGGCACGAAGATGCACTCTCTCCCGAGCTATCACGGCTACCTCGTCGCCCTGGCGATCCTCGTGCCGTCCTACATCATCATCTTTCTCTGGCTCTTCCTGGAGCAGTCGGTCCTCAAGAGCGTCATCGTCGCCGCTCTGCCCTCCACGATGCTGGATGGCGCGCTTCCCGCCCAGGTCAGCCTGCTTGTCAGCCAGGTTCAGCAGGCCGCTTCCGGCGCGACCTTCGGCACGCCCGACCCCGCCGTGCTCGTCGCGGCCGAACGCCTGAACGAGGCGGCGGCGTTTTCGCGCTGGGCCCTTCCGGTCGTCGTCGTCGTCGTCGCCGCAGCGATTGTCGCCTTCCTGATCTCCCGGATCGCCGTCCGTTTCCGGGCGCGCAACCTGTCCGAGATGATCATGCGCGGTCTTCTCATCTTCTGCGCGACGCTGTCGATCTTCGCCACGCTCGGCATTCTCCTGTCCCTGCTGTTCGAGGGGCTCCAGTTCTTCTCGCGGGTATCGCCGCTCGAATTTTTCTTCGGGACGAAATGGGATCCGCAGATCGCGATCCGCGCCGATCAGGTCGGCTCGACCGGTGCCTTCGGCGCCATTCCGGTCTTCCTCGGCACATTGACCATCGCCCTGACGGCGCTGTTCGTGGCGCTGCCCGTCGGGCTCTTCGCGGCGATCTACATGGCCGAGTTCGCCTCTCCCCAGGTGCGCAACGTGGTCAAGCCGCTGATCGAGCTGCTCGCCGGCATTCCGACCATCGTCTACGGCTTCTTCGCGGTGCTGGTCATCTCCCCGCTCCTGCGGGAATGGGCGGCCTCCGTCGGGATCGACATGTCGCCGACGGCCGCCATCGTGCCCGGGCTCGTGATGGGGGTGATGCTGATCCCCTTCATCTCCTCGCTCTCCGACGACGCCATCACGGCGGTGCCGCAGGCGCTGCGCGACGGCTCGCTCGGCCTGGGCGCCAACAAGGCCGAGACGATCACCCGCGTGCTGCTGCCGGCAGCGCTTCCCGGCATCGTCGGCGGCGTCATCCTCGCCACCACGCGCGCCATCGGCGAGACGATGATCGTCGTCATGGCCGCGGGACTGACCGCCAACCTCACCGCCAACCCGCTCGACGGCGTCACGACCGTGACCGTGCAGATCGTGGCGCTCCTGACCGGGGACACCGAGTTCGACAATCCGAAGACGCTCGCCGCTTTCGGTCTCGGCCTGACACTGTTCCTCGCGACGCTTCTCCTCAACCTCGTGGCCATCCAGATCGTCAAGAAGTATCGGGAACAGTATGACTGACCTTCGTTTGACCGACCAACTCGCCACCCCGACCGCGCGCGAGACGACCCGGTCCCGCATCCGGGCGGGACTGGCCGGACGCAAGAGCCGGCAGACGCGACTGAAGGCCTACGGCATCGCCGCGATCGTCTTCGCCCTGGCCATGCTCGGCATTCTCGTGTCGTCCGTCATCACCACTTCGCTGCCGGCCTGGACGCAGACGCAGATCCTGCTCGACATCACCGTGCCCGAGGCGGGTCCGGACGTGCCGGCCTCCAATTACCGGACGGTGGTCGACGGGGCCGTCGCCGCGCTGTTTCCGGCCGCCGAGCGCAACCGCGCCGAATTGCGCCGCCTGACCTCGATGCTCAGCAACGGCGCGCAGTTCTGGGTCCGCGACGTCATGGCGGCCACGGATGCAGCGCCAGGATCGGTGGTGCCGATCTGGGTTCCGGTGTCGGATGCCTACGAGCAGCTCTATGAGGGGATCATCTCCGCCGACATGCCGGAAAACCGCCGGCCCCTGAACGACAACCAGATCGCGCGTTTCGAGGAACTGCGGCAGCAGGACCGGGTGCGGTCGGTCGTCGACTGGGGTCTCATCAACAATGCCGACAGCCGCTTTCCCGAGCTGGCCGGCCTGAGGGGTGGTCTGGTCGGAACCTTCTACCTCCTCCTCGTCTGCCTTTGCGTCAGCGTTCCGATCGGCGTCGGTGCCGCCGTCTACCTCGAGGAATACGCGCCGAAGAACAAGTTCACCGATTTCATCGAGATCAACGTGAACAATCTGGCCGCGGTGCCCTCGATCGTCTTCGGTCTGCTGGGCCTTGCCCTGTTCCTCGGCTTCTTCGGCATGCCGCGATCGGCCCCGCTCGTCGGCGGCCTCGTCCTGGCCATCATGACGCTGCCGACGATCATCATCACCACCCGCAACGCCCTGAAGGCGGTGCCGCCCTCCATCCGCGAGGCGGCCCGGGGCATCGGCGCCTCGGAGATGCAGGTGATCGGCCATCATGTCCTGCCGCTGGCGCTCCCGGGCATCATGACCGGCATCATCATCGGTCTGGCGCAGGCGCTCGGCGAGACGGCCCCGCTGCTTCTCATCGGCATGAACGCCTTCATCACCTCGGCGCCCGACTCGCTGCTGGAAGCATCGACGACGCTGCCGACGCAGATCTTCATCTGGTTCGACAGCCCGGAACGTGGTTTTGTCGCCAGGACGAGCGCCGCGATCTGCGTGCTCCTCGTCGTTCTCTCCTTCATGAACATCATCGCAATCATTCTTCGCCGTCGCTTCGAGCGGCGCTGGTAACCGGTGGACCGAACATGATGGAAAATTTTCAAGCGACGCTCAACAAGGGTCCTGCCGTGAATACGAACCGTCCTGTGAAGATGAAGGGCGAGAACGTTTCCGTCCATTATGGTGCCAAGCAAGCGCTGTTCGGCGTGAGCCTCGACGTCATGGAGAACCAGGTCACGGCCCTCATCGGCCCGTCCGGCTGTGGCAAGTCGACCTTCCTGCGCTGCCTCAACCGGATGAACGATACGGTGTCCTCGGCCAAGGTCACCGGCAACATCACCCTGGACGGCGACGACATCTACGATCCCTCGATCGACGTCGTCGAACTGCGCGCCCGGGTCGGCATGGTGTTCCAGAAGCCCAACCCGTTCCCGAAGTCGATCTTCGAGAACGTCTCCTACGGCCCGCGCATCCATGGCCTGGCCAAGTCGAAGTCGGATCTCGAAGAGATCGTCATCACCAGCCTTCGCCGCGCCGGCCTCTACGAAGAGGTCAAGGACCGGCTCGACGAGGCGGGCACGGGACTTTCCGGCGGCCAGCAGCAGCGCCTGTGCATCGCGCGCGCCATCGCCGTGTCGCCCGAGGTAATCCTGATGGACGAGCCCTGCTCGGCCCTCGACCCGATCGCTACCGCCAAGGTCGAGGAACTGATCGACGAGTTGAAGCAGAACTACACCATCGTCATCGTCACCCATTCGATGCAGCAGGCGGCGCGCGTCAGCCAGGTCACGGCCATGTTCCACCTCGGCAACATCGCCGAGGTCGGACCGACCGAGAAGATGTTCCAGAACCCGGACGACAAGCGCACCCAGGACTACATCACCGGCCGCTTCGGCTGAGCGCCCGGGCGCCCCGCCGGCGCGTCGATCCACCAGACACGGGACCGCAGGCACGCCACGCGCGCTGCGGGCACCTCAGAGACCCAGGAGACCTCTCATGGACGAACATATCGTCTCATCCTACGACGACGAACTGAAGTTCATCGTTCGCCGGATCTCCGAAATGGGAGGTCAGGCCGAGCGCATGGTCGAGCGTTCCGTCTCGGCGCTGATCAACAGCGACTGGGGCCTGGCGCAGTCCGTCGTCGCCGACGACGTGCTGCTCGACGCCGCCCAGCGCGAACTCGACGAGCGCGCCATCATGACCATCGCCAAGCGCCAGCCGATGGCGCAGGACCTGCGCGAGATCGTCGGCGCCATCCGCATTTCCAACGATCTGGAGCGCATCGGCGATCTCGGCAAGAACATCGCCAAGCGGGTGATCGCCGTGCACGAGCACCAGCAGCCGATCAAGCTGGTGCGCGGCATCGAGCACCTGTCGGAACTGGCGATCGAGCAGCTGAAGGAGGTCCTCGACGCCTATGTCGAGCGGGACCACCTTCGGGCCCAGGCGGTTCGGGATGCCGATGAGGAGATCGACGCGATGTACACGTCGATCTTCCGCGAGCTCCTGACCTACATGATGGAAGATCCGCGCAACATCAGCGCCTGCACCCATCTCCTGTTCAGCGCCAAGAACATCGAGCGCATCGGCGACCACGCCACCAACATCGCTGAGACGATCTACTACATCAAGACCGGGCAGCAGATGGCGAGCGACCGGCCAAAGAACGATACCACCGCGTCAATGACCGTCGCGGTGCCCGGCAGCGGCGCGGCGCCCGCCGGCGCAGGGGAATAGCCATGAACGCGCGGATCGCCGTCGTCGAGGACGAGGAGGCGCTCTCCGTCCTGTTGCGCTACAATCTGGAAGCCGAAGGCTACATCGTCGACACCATCATGCGCGGCGACGAGGCCGACATCCGCCTGAAGGAAATCGTCCCCGACCTCCTGATCCTCGACTGGATGCTGCCCGGCCTTTCCGGCGTCGAGCTCTGTCGGCGGCTGCGCACGCGGCCGGAGACCGAACGCCTGCCGATCATCATGCTGACCGCCCGCGGTGAGGAATCCGAGCGGGTGAGGGGCCTGTCGGTCGGGGCCGACGACTATGTCGTCAAGCCCTTCTCGACGCCAGAGCTGATGGCGCGGGTGCGCGCCATGCTGCGCCGCGTACGCCCGGAAAAGATCTCGACCCTTCTCAATGCTGGCGACATCGATCTCGACCGCGAGACCCACCGCGTGCGCCGCCTCGGCCGCGAGGTGAAGCTCGGACCGACCGAGTTCAAGCTGCTCGAATTCTTCATGCAGTCGCCGGGCCGCGTGTTCTCGCGCGAGCAGCTGCTCGATGGCGTCTGGGGACGCGACATCTATGTCGACGAGCGCACGGTCGACGTGCATGTCGGCCGCCTGCGCAAGGCGATCAACCGCGGCCGCCAGCGCGACCCGATCCGCACCGTCCGCGGCGCCGGCTACGCCCTCGACGAGAATTTTTCGGCCAGCAGCAAGGCCGCTCGGCCGGGCGCGGCGTCGCTCGCCAGCGCGCGCGACAGCCTGGTGGAGTAGTGCTCGCCCGGGCTCGCTCGGGGCCACGCGGCGGACGAACCCGCGGATCGCCACCGACACCGGTCTAGCGGGCGTGGCCTTTGCATGGATAAGGTGTCTGCTGGGTTTTCGGCTCAGGGAGCGCCCGCATGGGTGACGATAAACTGGCGGCAGGCCTTGGTGGCCTCCATTTGGCGGCCTCGGCTGTCATCGCGACACTCACGGTCATTGTTATGGCCGGTCAGAATGAATTTTGTGCTGAACAAGGCAGGCAAAACGCCGAGCTGCGAAAACTCGTCGCGTCATCCTTGTCGCTGAGCACGAAGATCGACAGGTTGGACAGTTGCATGTCCCGGATTCACGAACAGCTTGGACCGCTCACGCGGCCATAGTGCCGGCAGGGCAATCAGCGGAACAATTCGGGTGTGCGATGCGCTGCAGGCCCGGAAGGGGCGGCGGCGCTTCGGCGGCCACGCGCGGGGCAGGCCGGGCCCGTCCGCGTCGGACGGGCCATCTGACGTCTCTATCGGACGCGGCGGCGCTCGGAGACCGGCTGGAAGGCGATCTTGGCGTGGTAGAGGCAGTAGGGCGAGGCGTCGTTCGAGTGGTTGCCGCAGAAGCGGAAATCCGGCGAAAGCGGGTCGCCGAGCGGCCATTTGCAGGTCCGCTCGTTCAGCTGCACGAGCGTCAGATTGCGCGAGATCGGCACGACTTCCGCCGACACCAGCGGCCGCGGCTGCTCTGCCACGGCGTCCATCTCTTCTTCCATCTTCAGCGCGGTCGCGCCGTGCGAGCCGCCACCGCCGCCGACCGAGCGCATGATGCGCGGGGCGGACTGCATGGCGACGATCCGCGCCGGCATTTCCATCTCGACGACCGTCTCCACCTCGGCGGCAACGGCGACCTTCGGCTGCGCCTGCTCCTGCGCGGAGACGTGGGCCTTGGCCCGGCCCTCGAGCTTCAGGCGGTGAACCTTGCCGATGACGGCGTTGCGGGTCACGCCACCCAATTGTCCGGCGATCTGGCTTGCGCTCAGTCCTTCGCTCCAGAGCTTGATCAGAAGATCGACTCTTTCGTCCGTCCAGCCCATGACAAGCTCCTATCCTGTGCCGCGGCAGAATCCCTCTTCGGTCCCGACGCTGCGTTCGGGAAGGGATACAACATATATTGTTAGATTAGGGGCTGCCGCACGAAATCTAGTATCTGAGAGAAATTTACCCTATCGCGTGACTCCGTGACAAGAGTCGCGGCGAGGGTGCGGAATCGAATTTTCGCTTTTCCCCAGATACTGCTGCCCAAAATGCAAGAGCGATGTTGAAAGCGGACGGTGAATGTACACCGCGGCGGCTTGGGGGCCTCGGTCGGCGGGACGAAAGCCCTGCCTGCCGTATCGATTGACAAGCGCGCCGGGACGCGTGGTATAGCTCAAGGCCACGCAATGCACCCTCGACCCTCCGATCGAAGCCTGCCCCAGCGGCAGGCTTTCAGCATTTTCGGGCCACCCGGAAGCCACCTCGAGCCATCGGATACCGCCCTCGGGCAACAGCGAGTTCCTGCCATGCCGAACGATGTCGCCGCTTCGCACCTGTTTCCGACCTACGCCCGCGCGCCCCTGCGTTTCGAGCGAGGCGAGGGCGTCTGGCTGGTGACGGAGGAGGGAGAGCGCTTCCTCGATCTCGGTGCCGGCATCGCCGTCAATTCGCTCGGCCATGCCCACCCGCACCTCGTCGCCACGCTGCAGGACCAGGCGGCAAAGCTCTGGCACACCTCCAATCTCTACGAGATTCCGGGGCAGGAGCGTCTGGGCGCCCGGCTGACCGCGGCGACTTTTGCCGACCGGGCCTTCTTCACCAATTCGGGCGCCGAGGCGCTGGAATGCGCCTTCAAGACGGCGCGGCGCTATCACTATGTCGGCGGCCATCCCGAGCGCTTCCGCATCATGAGCTTCACCGGCGCCTTCCACGGCCGCACGCTGGCGACCATCGCCGCCGGCGGCCAGGCGAAATATCTGGAAGGTTTCGGTCCCAAGGTCGACGGCTTCGACCAGGTGCCCTTCGGCGACCATGCAGCCTTGAGGGAAGCGATCGGCCCGGAGACGGCGGCGATCGTGATCGAGCCGATCCAGGGCGAGGGCGGCATCCGCTCCGTGCCGCCGCAGTGCCTGCGCGGTCTGCGCGAGCTCTGCGACGCCGAGGGAATCCTCCTCATCTACGACGAGGTGCAGACCGGCGTCGGGCGCACCGGCACCTTCTTCGCCTACGAACAGTCGGGCGCCGCGCCCGACATCATGGCGGTCGCCAAGGGCATCGGCGGCGGCTTTCCGCTTGGCGTGTGCCTCGCGACCGAAGAGGCGGCGCGCGGCATGACGGCGGGCACGCACGGCACCACCTATGGCGGCAACCCGCTCGCCATGGCGGTCGGCAATGCCGTGCTAGACGTCGTCCTCGCGGATGGTTTTCTCGAGCATGTCCGCGACATGTCGCTGCGCTTCAAGCAGTCGCTCGCCTCGCTCGTCGACCGCTATCCCGATGTCGTCGAGGAGATCCGCGGCGAGGGCCTTTTGCTCGGCATCAAGGCCAAGGTCCTGAACACCCAGCTTCTGGGCGAGTTGCGCGCCCACGGCGTCCTCGCCGTGCCGGCCGGCGACAATGTCGTTCGCCTGCTGCCGCCCCTCGTCATTTCCGCCGAGGAAGTGCGCGAGGCGATCGATCGCATCGAGCGCGCGGTGTCCGCCCTGTCGCTCGCATCGGCGAGGAAATCGGCGTGAGCGCGAACCCACCGAAGCACTTCATCGACATCGCCGAGATGCCGGCAGACTCGCTGCGCGCCATCCTGGAAGATGCCGCCGCGCGCAAGGGCCTCGGCCGCGGAGGCCCCAGGCCGCTGCAGGGCCGGGTGCTGGCGATGATCTTCGACAAGCCCTCGACCCGCACGCGCGTCTCCTTCGACGTGGCGATGCGCCAGCTCGGCGGCGAGACGCTGTTCCTCTCCGGCACTGAAATGCAGCTCGGCCGCTCCGAGACGATCGCCGACACGGCGCGCGTCCTGTCGCGCTATGTCGACGCCATCATGATCCGCACCACCTCGCACGACCGTCTTCTCGAAATGGCCGAGAATGCCACGGTGCCGGTCATCAACGGCCTGACCGACGACACCCATCCCTGCCAGATCATGGCCGACGTCATGACCTATGAAGAGAAATGCGGCCCCGTCGCCGGCAAGACCTTTGCCTGGAGCGGCGACGGCAACAATGTGCTGAACTCGCTGATCGAGGCGTCGAGCCGTTTCGGTTTCGCCCTGCGCATCGCGACCCCCCAGGGGTCGGAGCCCGATGCCGGGCGCATCGCCCGGGCCCGCGGCGAAGGCGGCCAGATCCTGACCACCTTCGATCCGGTCGAGGCGGTCACCGGCGCCGATTGCGTCGTCACCGACACCTGGGTGTCGATGGGCCGCGAGGATTTCGCCCGCGGCCACAATGTCTTCGCGCCCTTCCAGGTGAACGAGCGGCTGATGGCGCATGCCGCCCCGGACGCGATCTTCATGCACTGCCTGCCCGCCCACCGCGGCGAGGAAGTCACCGACGGCGTCATCGACGGCCCGCAGTCGGTCGTCTTCGACGAGGCGGAGAACCGGCTGCACGCGCAGAAGTCGATCCTGGCCTGGTGCTTTGGCGAGGCCGGTCTGCATGGCTGATTCAGAAGGTGACGTGAGCGGCGAGGCCGGCGGCCTCGGCCGCCATCTCGGCGAGTTCGGCTTTGCCGGCGACGACACGGTCGTGCCGTTCTCGGTCGAGAACCTCGATGCGCGCGGCCGCGCCGTCCAGCTCGGCGCCATGCTCGACGATATTCTCGGCCGCCACGATTATCCCGAGCCGGTCTCGCGGCTGCTCGCCGAGATGATCGTGCTCTGCGTGCTGTTGGGCACCTCGCTGAAGTTCGACGGAAAATTCATCGCCCAGACGCAGACGGACGGGCCGGTCGATCTCCTCGTCGTCGACTTCACCACGCCGTCCAGCGTGCGCGCCTATGCCCGCTTCGACGCCGAGCGCGTCGCCGCAGCGGAGGCGGCAGGGGAGACCGACCCCGAGACGCTGCTCGGCAACGGCACGATGGCGCTGACCGTCGACCAGGGCGGCCACAGCCAGCGCTACCAGGGCATCGTCGCCCTGGAGGGCGAGACGCTTGAGAAGGTGGCCGAAGGCTATTTCCGCCAGTCCGAGCAGATCCCGACGACCATCCGTCTCGCCGTCGCCCGCATGGCGCGGCGCGGCGAAAGCGGCTTTCGCGAGTCCTGGCGCGCTGGCGGCCTGATCGCGCAGTTCCTGCCCGAGGCCTCCGAGCGCATGCGCCTGCCCGACCTGCCGGGCGGCGACGTGCCGGAAGGCGCCGAGGATACGCTCGATTTCGAGCCGGACGATGCCTGGACCGAGGTCAAGGCGCTGGTCGAGACCGTGCACGATTCCGAGCTCGCCGACCCGGAAGTCGGCGTCGAGCGGCTGCTGTTCCGCCTGTTCCACGAGCGCGGCGTGCGCGTCTTTCCCCCGACCCGCGTCGACGACGATTGCAGCTGCTCGCGCGAGCGGATCAAGGCGGTGCTGTCGAATTTCTCAGCCACCGAGATCGCCGAAAGCGTCGAGGACGGCAAGATCGAGGTCACCTGCGAGTTCTGCAGCGAGAGCTACGTGTTCTCGCCGGACGAGTTCACCAAGGACTGAGGCTGACCCTCAGTTGAGCAGCCGCTTCTCCGCCGGCGCGTCCAGCGAGAAGGCGGGGATGGCGACCTCGAACAGGCGGCCGCCGGCGGTCTCCATCACGTAGTGACCGCGCATGATGCCGGACGGCGTCGGCAGCGGGCAGCCCGAGGTGTAGCTGAAACTGTCGCCGGGCGAGAGGATCGGTTCCTCGCCGACGACGCCCGGTCCCCGGATTTCTTCGACATGCCCGTTGGCATCGGTGATGTGCCAGTAGCGGGATTTCAGCTGCACCGTCTCGCGGCTGCCGTTCTCGATCGCCACCTTGTAGGCAAAGACCCAGCGCCCGGCCTCCGGCATCGATTGATGCTCGAGATAGACCGGCGTCACCGAAACGGTGATATGGCGTGTCGTCGCCGTATAGTCGCCTTCGGGCTCTGGCGGGTGGGGATCGATGTTCATGCGCCGTTATCGCCAACACGCGGGCCCCGGTCAATCCGAGCCGTGGGACGGCGCTGGCCGGGATGGCGGGGAGGGGAGGATGGCATGTTCGACGGACGCCTGAAGGCGCGCCTCGATCCGGCGCTCGACGCCCTGGCGCGACGCCTGCACCGCGCGGGTTTCGGCGCCGATGCGGTGACCGCGACCGGCTTCATCCTCGGGCTCGGCGCGGCGCTGGCGATCGCACTGGAGGTCTATGGCCTCGGCCTCGGCCTGATCCTCGTCTCGCGCCTCGCCGACGGACTCGACGGCGCGCTGGCGCGGCAGACGCGGCCGACCGATCTCGGCGGCTATCTCGACATCGTGCTCGACTTCATCTTCTACGGCGCCATCCCGCTCGGCTTCGCCCTGGCCGATCCCGCCGCCAACGCGCTGCCGGCGGCCGTGCTCCTGATGAGCTTCTACGCCAATGGCGCCAGTTTTCTCGCCTTTGCGCTGATGGCGGAAAAGCGCAGGCTCGTCACCACGGCGCGCGGGCCGAAATCACTCTACTTCACCACCGGTCTTGCCGAGGCGGGCGAGACGCTTCTCGTCTTCGTTCTCGCCTGCCTCGTGCCCGCCTGGTTCGGCGTCCTCGCCTACGGTTTTGCCGCGCTCTGCTTCGTCACCTGCGCGGCCCGCATTGCGCTGGCGATCCGCGTCTTCAGATAGCGGCGAGGGCGGCGTCGATGTCCTCCAGGAGGTCGTCGATGTCTTCCAGCCCCAGCGACAGGCGCAGCAAGCCGTCGGAAATGCCGAGCTCGGCGCGGACTTCCGGCGTGAGGTTCTTGTGGGTCGTCGTCGCGGGATGGGTGATGAGGCTTTTCGCGTCGCCGAGATTGTTGGAGATCTTGACGATCTCGAGCGCGTTGGAGAAGCGGAACGCCGCTTCCTTGCCGCCGGCGAGCTCGAAGGCGACGAGGGTCGAGCCGCCGGTCATCTGCTTGGCGATCACAGCGGCATCCGGATGGTCGGCGCGGCCGGGATAGAGCACCTTCGAGACGAGGGGCGAAAGGGCGAGATGATCGGCGACGGTGCCGGCGCTCTTCGTCTGGCAGGCGACGCGCAGCGGCAGTGTCTCCAGGCCCTTCAGGAGCGTCCAGGCGTTGAAGGGCGACAGCGACGGACCGGTATGGCGGAAATATTCGTGCAGGTTCTTGTCGATCCACTCCTTGCTGGAGAGGATGACGCCGCCGAGGCACCGGCCCTGGCCATCGATGTGTTTGGTGGCGGAATAGACGACGACGTCGGCGCCGAGCTCCAGCGGCTTCTGCTGCATGGGCGTGGCAAACACGTTGTCGACGACGACCACGGCGCCGACTTCGTGCGCGATCTCGGCGACGGCGGCGATGTCGACGATCTCCAGTGTCGGATTGGTCGGCGTCTCCATGAAGAAGACCTTCGTCTCCGGCCGCACCGCGGCGCGCCAGGCGGCAAGGTCGCGGCCGTCGACGAAGGTCGAGGTGACGCCGGCGCGGCCGAGCATGGTCTCGACGACATAGCGACAGGAGCCGAACAGCGCGCGCGAGGAGACGATGTGGTCGCCGGCCTGCACCTGGCACTGCAGCGCGGCGGCGACGGCGGCCATGCCGGAGGCGGTGGCGCGGGCGTCCTCGGCGCCTTCCAGCGCCATCATCCGCTCCTCGAACATGCGCGTCGTCGGATTGCCGTAGCGCGAATAGATGAAGCCGGGCTCCTCGCCCTTAAAGCGCGCCTCGGCGGCTTCCGCGCTCGCATAGACGAAGCCCTGCGTCAGGAACAGCGCTTCCGAGGTCTCACCGAAACCGGAGCGGACCGTGCCGCCATGGACCATGGCCGTGGCCGGCCGCAGCGTCCGCTCGTTCTTCTTCAACATGCTATCCCGCTTTCCGCCGTCCCGCCCGGCGGGATCGGCCCATAAAAAAGACCGGCTCGAGCGTCGCCGCACAGCCGGTCCTGGAGCAATGGCGTCCTGGGTCGGCCCTTTAGCGAGTTGTTTAACGTGGCTGCAAGCCGGCCGGCCAAATCACCACGAATTCTGCCGCCACGATAATCCCGCGGTGGCCGGAGGTCAATTCTCTCCACGAACAGTCGGCTCAGGCCAATTCCCTCTGCCAATTCCCTCTGCTAAGGCTCGCGCACGCGAAAAAGCGCGCTATTAAGAGAAGGAACGGGCCGAGTGAGCCGAAACCCAGGCGGAATCCTGCCGGACCGTGACATCGCGTCGCTGTTCGAGACCGGCGCGATCGCTGCCGACCGGCCGCGCGACGCCGACCAGATCCAGCCGGCGAGCCTCGACCTTCGCCTCGGCTCGACCGCCTATCGCGTCCGCGCCAGCTTTCTGCCCGGCCTCGGCCGCACGGTGGCGGAAAAGCTGCAGCGCTTTTCGCTGCACGAGATCGACCTGACGCCCGGCACGGTGCTGGAGACCGGCTGCGTCTACATCGTGCCCTTGATGGAACGGCTCGCACTTCCGGCCGGCATGACGGCGGCCGCCAACCCGAAATCCTCGACCGGGCGGCTCGACATCTTCACCCGCGTCATTGTCGACGGCGGTCAGGAGTTCGACAAGATCCCGGAGGGCTATACCGGCCCGCTCTACATCGAGATCTCGCCACGCACTTTTCCGATCGTCGTCCGGCCCGGCTCGCGCCTCAGCCAGATCCGCTTCCGCTCCGGCGGCGCGCTGCTCGGCGAAGCGGAACTCGCCGACCTCCATGCACGCGAATGCCTTGTCGCCGCGGCCCAGCCGAACATCGCCCATGGCGGCATCGCGCTGTCGATCGATCTCCTCGGCAATGAAGACGGCCTCGTCGGCTATCGCGGCAAGCGCCACACCGGCGTCGTCGACGTCGACCGGCGTGGCGCCTACGGCGTCGCCGAATTCTGGGAGCCGATCCACCGCACCGGCACGGGCGAACTCGTGCTCGATCCGGACGAGTTCTATATCCTCGTCTCCGGCGAGGCCGTCCACGTCCCGCCGGCCTATGCCGCGGAGATGACGCCCTTCGATCCGCTCGTCGGCGAGTTCCGCGTCCACTATGCCGGCTTCTTCGACCCCGGTTTCGGCCATTCCGGCGCCGGCGGCACCGGTAGCCGCGCGGTGCTCGAAGTGCGCAGCCACGAGGTGCCCTTCATCCTCGAACACGGCCAGATCGTCGGCCGCCTCGTCTACGAGCACATGGCGGGCCTCCCCGACCGGCTCTACGGCCTCGACCTGTCGTCGAACTACCAGGCGCAGGGGCTGAAGCTGTCGAAGCACTTCGTCTGAGCCGAGCGGCGATGCGGGCGGTGCTTCCTGCAGCGAGCCCATCAGGCGAACTGGCCCCGCACGCGCCTTCTCTGAGCAATCGCTCGAAGCGGGGCGAAGTTCAGCGGCCCAAAGCCCGCCCCCCAGCTTCAGAACCTTCTGGAATTCGGTCTCTGTTCTGGTGCCGTGAGAGGCGCTTCTTCGCTCTGCCCCGCACATTGCGCGACGGGGCCGGGATCTGGATGCCGGCTTGGAGGCGGCCGTGAGTCAGGGGCGAACGGCAGGCCGCCGCGATGTTCGGATGACGAAGAAGGCGTTGGGCGAGGTTTCCACCGCCGGTCCGCGCGCAACCGCCACGCGGCGCCGTCTGCGATGCCATGACAAGAGAGCTGCCACGCGATGCCAAAAGCGATGGATGACTCACTTTGTCCGATGGTCCTAACCGCTCGTTGACGATGGCAAGCAGCGTGCAGGGGAAATGGCAGCGAGGCCGGAACGATAAGGCCGCAGAACGGTATTCGGCGGGACACTGACACGAGGGATTTCATGACCCACGGCGCCCTTCATCCCATACCCTTCGACGAGCAAGCGCGCTTGGAGGCTCTTGCCTCGATGTCGATCATCAACACGCCGCCGGAGCAGGCGCTCGACGTGATGGTCGACTTCACCGCGCATCTCTTCAACGTTCCCATCGCGCTCGTCTCGCTGGTCGGACGGGACAAGCAGGTGTTCAAGGCTCGCGTCGGCCTGGACATCTGCGAGACAAGCCGGGAGGTCTCCTTCTGCAGCCATGCGATCACCCAGCGAAACGACGTGTTCGTGGTTCCCGACGCCAGGAAGGACCCGCGTTTCGCCGAGAACCCGCTGGTCACGGGCTCGCCCTTCATTCGGTTTTACGCGGGCGCCCCGCTGATCGGATTTGCACGTCAGCCGGTTGGAACGCTCTGCATCATCGACCGGAAGCCGCGGCCGGGTCTTTCTGACCATGAGAAGCTCACGCTGACAAAGCTCGCCCGCATGGTGATCCTGCGCATGAAGTCCCAGGAGATCATCGACGCAGCCAAGGCCGGTGGCTCCGCAGCCGCGGGATAGGATGCCAAAGGGAGATCGGGACAGCGTGGGCAGACGGCGCGTCTGGCCGCCGCGTCATCAGCCGCCGGTGTCCTGGCCGCGTGATGGCTGACCTCATCGCCGAGCGGTGTCGACCGGGGTCTCATGTCGGAGGCGAAGCATCCACGAGAACGGGCGTCCTCAGCACGGGCAGGTTGACGTCCGACAGACAGACGTCCGACGCCTGATGCCACAGCGCGCTGCCGTCCCGGAAAAGGGGGCGGTCTCACCGAAACCCTTGCGCTGAAACCCCACATTCTCTAAGACTTTTACTCGAGCGCGGGCGTAGTTCAGCGGTAGAACGCCAGCTTCCCAAGCTGGATGTCGTGGGTTCGATCCCCATCGCCCGCTCCAAGATCCTACCCTCGATCGGCCCTCGCGCCCCCCATGGGGCGATCGCCCACAATCTCCCTCCTGTTTCGACGCCTGCACGCCGGATCGGCGTCGCTCCGGTTCCTCAGCTGCGGCCTGGCCGCTCCTTGCGGATATGGTCGACGAAGGCCCGAAGCTTTGGCTCCATGTGCCGGCGGCTCGGGTAATAGGCGTAGAAGCCGGGGAAGGGCGGGCAGAAGCCTTCGAGCAGGGGCACGAGTTCCCCGCTGTCGAGGTGCCGCCGAAACGTCTCCTCCATGCCGAAGGTGATGCCGGCGCCGCAGAGGGCGAGGCGCATCATCAGGGCCATGTCGTTGGTGGTGATGGCCGGCTCGACGGCGACCGCGAAGTCGCGGCCGGCCTCTGTGAACTCCCAGCGATAGGGCTCCGCCCGGGGCGCCGGCCGCCAGCCGATGCAGCGGTGCGCCGCCAGCTCGCGCGGGTGCGCCGGAGCGGTTCCGGCTCGCTCGAGATAACGCGGGGCGCAGACGGCGAGCTGGCGCTGGTCGCCCGAAACCGGGATGGCCACCATGTCCTGCTCGATCACCTCGCCGAGCCTCACGCCCGCGTCAAAACCCTCCGCCACGATGTCGAACTCCTCGTCGGTGACGAGCACGTCGACCTGCACCTGCGGATGGGTGTCGGCAAAGCTGGCGAGAAGCGGGCCGGACAGGACGGTCTCCGCGATCGAGGAGACGGCGAGCCGCAGCCGTCCGCGCACCGTCGATCCCGGATGCCGTGCCGTCTCCAGCGCCGCCGTCACGCCGGCGAGGGCGGGCGCGATGTCGAGGCGGAGCCGCTCGCCCGCCTCGGTGAGGCTCATGCTGCGTGTCGTCCGTCTGACAAGAGCGACGCCGAGCGTCTCTTCCAGGCGCCGCAGCGACTGGCTGACGGCCGACCGCGTGACGCCGAGACGGTTGGCCGCGGCCTGGAAGCTGCGCTCTTCGGCCACCACGGCGAAGACGGCGAGGGCGTTGAGATCGGCACGCATTGGTTAGCTCAGCTTTCCAAGCTGTGAAGGAGGCGACGGCTTCTGCGGACAATGACGCGTCTCTAGATGTGTCGCAACCGTCGGGCCGGGCCAACCGCGTCGACGGTCTTGCAGAAACCCATCAGGAAAGGGACATCCCATGGCACTGGACAAGGTCGTTCTCATCACCGGCGCATCGAGCGGGATCGGCGAGGGCATCGCTCGCGAACTCGCGGCGGCCGGCGCCACGCTGCTCCTCGGCGCGCGCCGCACCGACCGTCTGGAGGCGCTGGCCGCCGAGCTTCGCCGCAGCGGTGCCACGGTCGAGACCCGCCGCCTTGATGTGACGGACCGGGCGGACGTCGCTGCCTTTGCCGAGGCCGGCCGCGCCGCCTTCGGCCGGATCGACGCGATCGTCAACAATGCCGGCGTCATGCCGCTGTCGCCCCTGGCGTCCCTCAAGGTCGACGAATGGGACCTCATGATCGACGTCAACATCCGCGGCGTTCTCCACGGCATCGCCGCGGTGCTGCCGGAGATGACGGCGCGCGGCTCGGGCCACATCGTCAACATCGCCTCGATCGGCGCGCTCGCCGTCTCGCCGACGGCCGCCGTCTACTGCGCCACGAAATTCGCCGTGCGCGCGATCTCGGACGGTCTGCGCCAGGAGCGGAGCGATCTGCGCGTGACCTGCATCCATCCCGGCGTCGTCGAGAGCGAATTGGCGAACACCATCACCGATGCCGATACGGCCGCGCTGATGAAGAGCTATCGCAGCGTCGCCCTGCGGCCGGATGCGATCGGCCGCGCCGTGCGCTATGCGCTCGAACAGCCGGAGGATGTCGACGTCAACGAGATCGTCGTCCGCCCCACCCGGACCGTCGGCTGATGCGCGCGGCGATCGGCGGCGGCTTTCTTCTCGCGACGGCTCTCGCGACCCTCGCCCCAGCGCAGGAGACGACCGGCCCCGCCGCCGCGTCCGCCCATCCCTATGTCGGTCTCTGGGTGACCGAGGACGGGCAAGTGCGCCACGAACTCCTGCCGAACGGGCGTTACGACGAGGCGCGCGGCAGCCGCGAAAGCGCCTATCGCGGGCGCTACGCGGTGACCGGCAGCCATATCGAGTACTGGGACGATACCGGCTTCACCGCGGACGGCGACTTCGTCGATGCCGACACCCTGCATCACGGCGGCATGATCCTGCGCCGCCGGCGCTGAGCGTCGCGCCAGGACCGGGAAAGGCCAAGCAGGCGGCGGCTCCGGGCAAACGCCCTGGCCCGGAGCCGCGAAGGCTCAGGATCGATCCTGTCCGACGAGGCCCAGCCTGATCTGCTTCTCGATCTCGATCACGGCGAAGAAGGCGACGCCCACGCCGAGGATCAGAAGCCCGTCGAGGAGCGGCACGGCCCTTGTGCCGAAGATCGCCTGCAAGGGGGCGAGGTAAGTCACCGCGAGCTGCGCCGTGGTGATGGTGACGACCACGATCCAGACGACCCGCGTGCCGCGCACGGCGGCGAAGGTCAGCGATGTCCCGTGGATGTTGCGCACGAAGAAGAGGTGGAAGATCTCCAGCACCACCAGGGTATTCATCGCCATGGTCCGGGCCAGTTCGATCGGGTAGCCCCTGTCGGTCGCGTAGGAGAAGATGCCCGATACCGCCGCCAGGAACAGGATCGCCACCAGCGCGACGTGCCAGACCAGTGAGCCCGTCAGGATCGGCGCGCCGCGTGGCCGGGGAGGGCGCGCCATGGTTCCCGCCTCGGTCGGCTCGAAGGCGAGGGCAAGCCCGAGGGTGATGGCGGTGATCAGGTTGATCCACAGGATCTGGACGGCGGTGATCGGCAGAGCATGGCCGGCCAGCAGCGCCAGCACCACGACCAGGGATTCGCCGGCATTCGTCGGCAGGGTCCAACTGATGACCTTCTTCAGATTGTCGAAGACCGTTCGCCCCTCGCGCACGGCCGCGGCGATGGAGGCAAAATTGTCGTCGGCGAGCACGAGATCAGCGGCCTCCTTGGCGGCCTCCGAGCCCTTCCGCCCCATCGCGATGCCGACATCGGCGCGCTTCAGCGAGGGGGCGTCGTTCACCCCGTCGCCGGTCATCGCCACCGTCAGCCCGTTCGCCTGAAGCGCCGTCACCAGCCGCAGCTTGTGCTCCGGGCTGGTGCGGGCGAAGACGTCGACGCTGCCGACCTCCAGCGCCAGCTGCGCGTCGTCGAGCCTGTCGAGGTCGGCGCCGGTCAGCACCCGGTCCGGATGGGCAAGGCCCACCTTCGCGGCGATGGCCGCGGCCGTGCCGGCATGGTCGCCGGTGATCATCTTCACTCTGATGCCGGCCGCCCGGCACTCGGCCACCGCCGCGATCGCCTCGGGGCGCGGCGGGTCGAACAGGCCGACGAGGCCGAGGAGGACAAGCCCGCCTTCGAGGGTCGCGGCATCGATCCGGTCGCCGGCCTGCGCTCGCTCCGCCAGCGCCAGCACGCGCAGGCCCCGGCGCGCCAGGGCCTCGGCCCTGTCGTGCCAGCGTTTCAGATCAATGTCGCAGCACATGCGCAAGACCCTTTCGGGCGCGCCCTTGACTGCGATCATGCGGCCCTCCGGCCCCTCGGTCAGGACGGCCATGTAGCGGTGGCGGCTGTCGAAGGGGATGGCGTCCAGCCGGCGTGTGTCCGGCCTCGCTTGCGGGCGTGCCTTGCCGGCGAAAGCGAGCAGGGCGCCCTCCATCGGGTCGCCCTCGACGGTCCAGTGACCGCCGGTCTGCCGCAGTTGCGCGTCGTTGCACAGCGCCGCCGCGCGGGCGAGGGCGTCGAGGTTTCCCGGCGGCGTGATCCGGCCTTCGGGGGCGTAGCCCTCGCCGGCGATCTCGAACACGCCCTCCGGTGTCTCGGCCACGGCGACGACCATTTCGTTACGGGTCAGCGTCCCGGTCTTGTCGGTGCAGATCACCGAGACCGAGCCGATCGCCTCGATGGCCGGCAGGCGCCGGACGATGGCGTTGCGGCGCGCCATGGCCTTGACGCCGATGGCGAGCGAAATGGTCATGACCGCTGGCAGGCCCTCGGGGATCGCCGCCACGGCGACGCCGACGACGACCATGAACAGGTCGGCGAAGTCGTAGTGCGCGACGTAAGTGCCGTAGGCGAGGAGGAGCGCGGCCGCCAGGAGGATCAGGAAGGACAGCCAGCGCGCAAAATGATCCATCTGCGCCAGCAGCGGCGTCTGGAGCTGCTCCACTCCCGCCAGCAGCGTGCCGATGCGGCCGATCTCGGTCGCGGCGCCGGTCGCGACCACCAGGCCGCGCGCGGTGCCCTGGGTCAGGAGCGTGCCCGACCAGAGCATGGAGCGCCGGTCGCCGAGGGCGGCGTCTTCCGCGACCGGATCGGCCGTCTTGTCGACCGGGACGGATTCGCCCGTCAGCATGGCTTCCTCGGCCGCCAGCCCATGCGCTTGCACCACCCGCAGATCCGCCGGAACCTTGTCGCCGGCCTCCAGCAGGACGATGTCGCCCGGCACGAGCTCGGCGCCATCGACCGAAACGCGATGGCCATCGCGCAGCACTGCCGCGTGCGGCGCGAGCATCCCGCGGATCGCGGCCAGCGCCGCCTCGGCTTTGCCCTCCTGGATGAAGCCGATGATGGCGTTGGCGAGGACGACCGCGACGATGACGCCGGTGTCGACCCAGTGCTGGAGCGCGCCGGTGACGAGTGCGGCGCCGATGAGGACGAAGATCAGCACGTTCTGGAACTGAGCCAGGAAGCGGCGGACCGGTCCGCGCCGCCGGGCCTCCGGCAAGCGGTTGGCGCCATGCTGGGCCAGCCGGCGCGCCGCCTCGCCGGCGGTCAGCCCGTCGGGCCCGGTGCCGAGGGCGGCGAGACAGGTCTCGACGGATTGGCTGTGCGCAGGGGGCATCGATCGGTCCTTGGTTCTGGCGGGAGCCGGGTCGCGGTGGTCGGAGGGCGCGCTGGCGGCGCGGTGTCCGCTTCCCGCGCATCTTGCACGGATCCCGGTTCGCGGGAGACGTCGGACGATCGGCGGCGCGGAGACGGAAGGGCGGGGATCGCGTGAAAAGGGTGTCGTGGCGGCTCGGCAGGTGGCGGCAGCCTAGCGGAATAGGCTTCGCCGGGTTTGACCTCGGTCAAACCGGCGCCGTGCAAAGGTCTCTTCTCGGCTTTCGTGGGAAGGCTCGCCGCGCGAACGGGTGAAGAGGGCGAGCGGATGTCCGGCGGGCCGTGCGGGGCGCGCGCCTTGCCTCAGACGGCGGAGATCGCCAGGGCCCACAGCGTGGCGAAAGGGCCAGCAAGGCTCGAAAACGGCCCCGGCCGCACTGCTGCCGTGCGCCAGACGCTGAGGCAGAGGAAGGCGTTCAGCGGCCAGCAGGCGACCCAGACGAGAAGCACCAGAGGGACCGGTGCGCCGGTCGCCAGCAACGCGAGCGAGACGCCGGACGTCGTCAGATTGACGATCGTGCCCCAGATGAGCATGTCGACGAGGCACAGTCGGGCGAGCGGGACCCGTCCGTGCCAGGCGTCCCGCGCATGCCGGATCCAGCGGCTCGGGAAGCGCTTTTCGGGGGCGGGCTGCACCGTCACAGGTTGACCCGTGTCCCCAGCTCCACGACGCGGTTCGCCGGAATCTGAAAATAGTCGATCGCGTCGTAGGAATGCCGCGCCATCTTGATGAATAGGCTCCGCTGCCAGCGCGGCATCAGCCGCGTGCGCCCGGCCTTGATCGACCGGCGTCCGACGAAGAAGGTCGTCGACATGATGTCGAATTTCAGCCCGCCGCGCACCTGGATGAGGGCTTTCAGGATATTGGGCTCCTCGAGGAAGCCGTAGCGCAGTTCCAGCGACCAGAAGTTCTTGTCGATCCGCTCGAGCGACGCGCGGCGCGCCTCGGGCACGAAGGGCGCGGTCGTGGTGCGCACGGTCAGGACGACATTGCTCTCGTGCAGGACATGGTTGTGCTTGAGGTTGTGGCGCAGCGCGTCCGGCACGATCTCCGGCGTCGAGGTCAGGAAGATCGCCGTGCCCGGCACCCGCGTCACCGACGAGCGCTCCATCATCCGCGTGAAGTCGGTCAGCTTCTCGCTGCTCTCCGTCGCCTTGCGGGTGGCGAGGCGCGTTCCGCGCATCCAGATGCCCATGAGGCCCATGATGATGGCCGCGATCACCAGCGGCAGCCAGCCGCCGTCGACGATCTTCAGCGCGTTGGCGGCGAGGAAGGCCATGTCGATGGCGAGGAACGGCAGGACGACGAGGAGGGCGAGGCCGATTCCCCATTTCCAGCCATAGGCGAAGACGACGATCGCCATCAGGCTGGTCACCACCATGGTTCCCGTCACGGCGATGCCGTAGGCGGCAGCCAGCGCCGAGGAGCTGCCGAAGGACAAAACGAGGGCGACGACGCCGGCGAGCATCAGCCAGTTGATCGTCGGCAGGTAGATCTGCCCGCGCTCGGTGGCCGAGGTGTGCTCGATTTCGAGGCGCGGCAGAAGGCCGAGCTGGATCGCCTGCTGGGTCAGCGAGAAGGCCCCCGTGATCACCGCCTGGCCGGCGATGATCGTCGCCGCGGTGGCCAGGAAGACGAGCGGCAGCCGGGCCCATTCGGGCGCCGAGAGGAAGAACAGGTTCTCGATCGCGGCGGGATCGGAAAGCGCGAAGGCGCCTTGGCCGAGATAGTTGAGGATGAGGCAGGGCGCGACGATGAAGAGCCAGGCGAAGCGGATCGGCTTCTTGCCGAAATGCCCGAGATCGGCATAGAGCGCCTCCGCCCCGGTGACCGCCAGGAATACGGAGCCGAGCACGGTGAAGCCGACGATGCCGTGGCTGGTCATGAACCAGAGGCCGTTGATCGGATTGAGGGCCGTCAGGATGGCTGGATTGGCAACGAGGTGGACGAGGCCGATGAGGCCGAGGACGAGAAACCAGGTCGACATGATCGGGCCGAAGAAGCCCGCCACCTTCGACGTGCCGAAGGACTGCACGGCGTAGAGCCCGACGATCAGAGCGAGCGAGATCGGGACGACATAGGCCTCGAGCCCGGGCGAGGTGACCTTCAGGCCTTCGACGGCCGAGAGGACGGAAATGGCCGGCGTCAGGATCGCATCGCCGTAGAAGAGGGCGGCGCCGAGCGTGCCGAGCACAAGGACGAGCGTGCTGCGCCGCGCCAGCGCGCGCTGCGTCAGCGCCATCAGCGCCAGCGCGCCGCCTTCGCCCTGGTTGTCGGCGCGCAGGATCAGGACGACGTATTTCAGCGTCACGACCACGATCAGCGACCAGACCAGCAGCGAGACGATGCCGATGATCTCCGGCGCGCTCGGCGAGGCGCCTGCGTGCAGGAGCGATTCCTTCATCGCGTAGAGCGGGCTGGTGCCGATGTCGCCATAGACGATGCCGACGCTGCCGAGGATCAGAACGGGAAGGCTTCGCGGCGGATGCTGCGAGTCGTCGTCGCCTCCCGCCGCGGCGTCGGTCGCCTCGACGCTGTTCATGCCGCCAGGCCAAGAGGAGCAGGAACATGCCCCACCCGCGACGATCCGATGGGACCGAGCGCTGCGGCCGGGATCGACGGGAAAATTTCTGCCATCGGGTTGGTCTCTGGATCGACGGCACGGGCGCGTCAGGGGACAGGCACGGGCAATGTACACTGGCTGCCCGTGCCTTGTCAGGCGCGGATCTAGCAGACCTCGTCGCCGAAGTCGTCAAAGCCGCGACCGTCACAATCGGCGGCCTCCACCTGTGGCCCATCGGCCGCAGGTTCCGCCGCAGCGGTCTCGCCTGTCGGCGAACGGGTCGCCGATGGCCGTGCCCAGGGGGCACGCCACCGGCGACGACGGTCTCCCGTGGCTGCTATTCGCGCTCGCCGGTGAAGTTGAGCAGCAGCTGGAAGATGTTGACGAAGTTCAGGAACAGCGAGAAGGCCCCGAACACGGCCATCTTCTGGCGCGACTCGTCCGAGAAGTGCTCGGCATACTGTTCCTTGATGTTCTGGGTGTCCCAGGCGGTCAGGCCGACGAAGACGATGATGCCGATGACCGAGACGGCGAACTGCAGCGCCGAGGAGCCGATGAAGATGTTGGCGACCGAGGCGATGACGACGCCGATGAGGCCCATGATGAGGAAGGACCCCATCTGGGTCAGGTCACGCTTCGTCGTGTAGCCGTAGAGGCTGGTCGCGCCGAACATCGAGGCGGCGATGAAGAAGGTGTTGGCGATGCTGGCGCCGGTGAAGACGAGAAAGATGGAGGCCATCGACAGGCCCATCACCGCGCAGAAGCCCCAGAAGGCGGCCTGGGCGGTGGCGGCCGACATGGTCTGGATCTTGAACGAGAACACCAGCACGAAGGCGAGCGGCGCCAGCATCACCACCCACTTCAGCGGCGAGGAGAAGATCGGCACGTAGAGCGCCGGCGTGTTGCCGACGATGTAGGCGACAAGGCCGGTGAGCACGAGGCCGAGGCCCATGTAGTTGTAGACGCGCAGCATGTGCTGGCGCAGGCCCTCGTCGAAGAGGGCGCCGGCCTGGGCGTTGCGGTCGGCGCCGGTGCGCCAGCCGGAAGCGGGAATGTTCATGAACTCAACTCCTTGGGGGTGGGGTGGTGGGGTGAGGCAGGGCTGAGGCCGACGGGTTTGCCGGTCTCAGTGAAGCGTCGCGGCCAGCCGGTCGGCGGCCTCAGCGAGGGCGCCGCGCTCCGCCGATTGGGTGACCAGCGCGTAGGCGACGTCGCCGATCTGCCAGTAGGCGGCGACGACATCGGTTTCGCCCGTGATCGTCGGCGCGATCACGTCGAAGGTGCCGGGGCGAACCGCAAACAGCGACAGCCGCCCGAATTCCGTGGTCTGGATCGCCGTCTCGACGCTCGGGCCGAAAGGCGAGGGGAAGACCTGCACGTCGTCGATCGTCCAGCGCGCCGGCAGCACCGGCATGGTGATCGCCGTCGCGGCCAGGATCTCGGCCGGGTCGAGCCGCTTGACGCCGGGCTGCGACGCCATGCCGGCGCGGATCTCGCTCGTCCGGTGCGCCATCAGCGCATCGCCGACGAAGGCCGGGGGCAGGGAGGAGGCGACGCTCTCGCGCACGCCGATCGGTCCCGCCACCTCGTTCGCCGCCCAGCCGAAGGACAGGAGGAGACCGACGGCCGCCACCCGCCTCAGCGACGTGCCCAACCGCCGGAGCCGGAGCGTGCTTTGCAGGCGGCGCGCGGCTTCCCCCGTCTCTGGCCGGTGCAGCGTCTCCGCGCCGGCCGCGAGCCGCAGGATGTCGCGATCGCGCAGATCCGCCATCACGCGCGCGGCTGCAGCCGGGTCGAGCGCCAGCGCGGTCTCGATCGCGATGCGCCGCTCGGGCGCCAACTGGCCGTCGACATAGACGACGAGATCCGTCTCGGAAATCGGCTCACGAACCATGGCCATCGACTCCTTTGACCGTCTTGAGAGGGATGACGTTCGAGCCCGCCTGCGGCTCCTCGGCGGCCCGAAGCCGGGCCCGGGCCCGCGAGATCCGCGAGACGAGGGTGCCGACGGGAATGCCGAGCGCGGCCGCGGCCTCCTCGTAGGGCAGTCCCTCGACCGCCACGAGATGCAGCGCCGCGCGCTGGTCGTCGGGCAGGGCGGCGAAAGCCCGCCGCGTGTCGTCCAGCATCAGCGCCGCTTCCTGGGCGGGCGGCACGGCGGGCGCGATCGCCTGCCCAAACTCGGTATCGCGCACCTTCTCGGACCGTCGCGAGCGCAAGCCGTCGACGAAGCGGTTGTGCAGGATGGCGAGGAGCCATGCGCGAAGACTGCTGCCCGACCGATACTGCCCGTTGCGCTCGAGCGCCCGCACCAGCGTGTCGTGGACGAGATCCTCGGCATCCGCCGGATTGCGCGTCAGCGCCAGCGCGTATCGCCGCATGCCGGGCAGTTCGGCGAGCACGTCGATGTCGGGGCGTCGATCCTTCATGCCGCATATACGGAGCCCGCGCGCTTTCCATCCACCCGGTGCCGGAATTTTTTCGCGCCCAGGGCGACCCCGCCCGGCGCGGCGAGCGGGCCGATATCGCCGGGCGATTCGGCGATCCCGTGCTGGTGCCCGGAACGTCTTCGTGCGGCACCGAATGCCGCCTTGCCGCGGCCCCGTGCCTCTGCGGCCGTCGACGGCGCGGATTCGTCAGGGAGACTGCCTTTCCGGGCGCGGACGCATTGCCTTTCCCCTCGCCGAATGCTGCAAGGGCCGGGCCGCCCCTGCCGGGGCCCTGCCGGCAGCTTCGCCGCGATTCTCCGCTGATCTGGACGTGACAGGGATGAGATCACCGATCGCCCTCCGGGCGCTGACCTTCGGGCCCGCCGCCGTGTGGCTGCTCGGGCTCAGCCAGATCGTCGGCTACGGCACGCTGTACTATGCCTATGCCATCCTCGCGCCGGAAATGGCGCGGGCGTTCGACTGGCCGCTGCCTTGGATCTTCGCGGCGCTGTCCGCCTCGCTGTTGGCCGGCGGTCTCGTCGCGCCCTTCGCCGGCCGCTGCGTCGACCGCCGCGGCGCCAGCGGCGTGATGGCCGTCGGATCGGTCGCCGCCGCCGCCGCGCTGCTCCTGGTGGCCTGGGCGCCGACGGGGCTCTTCTTCGTCGCGGGCGTCGTGGCGCTCGGGCTCTGCTCGCCCTTCGTCGAATACAATGCCGCCTTCGCCTATCTCGCCCAGAATCAGGGCCGGGAGGCGCCGCGCCGCATCGTCCACCTGACGCTGATCGCCGGCTTCGCCTCCACCCTGTTCTGGCCTTTGACCGATGGCCTCTTGCAGCGGATGGACTGGCGATGGATCCTGGTCCTCTATGCCGGGCTCAATCTCTTCGTCGCCATGCCGATCCATCTCGTCCTGCGCCGGCTGGCGCGGGTGCCCAAAGCCGATGCCGTGCCGGACGTGGCGGCGCGGGTGCGCTTCGACGACCGGGTGCTGCCGCCCGATCTCCAGAAGGCTGCGCTCTGGCTCGTCGTCATCGGCTTCGCGCTGAGCGGATTCCTGTTTTCGGCGATCTCGACGCAGATGGTCCCGATCCTGGTCTCGCTCGGGATCGGGGCGGCCAGCGTCACCGTGGCGGCGCTGTTCGGGCCGGCGCAGGTGCTCGTCCGCTTCGCCAACCTCGCTGGTGGCTCCGGCCGCCATCCGATCGAGGCGACGCTGGTCGCCTGCGCGCTGCTGCCGGTCGCCACGCTGGTGCTGGCCGCGACGGCGCCGGCCTTCTCAGGCGCCGCCGCCTTCGCCGTCCTTCTCGGCTTCGGCTCGGGCCTCACCAGCGTCGTGCGCGGCACGCTGCCGCTGGCGCTGTTCGGCACGGCCGGCTACGGCGCGCGGCTCGGCCGGATCTCGCAGGTGCAGCTGGTGAGTTCGGCCGCCGCGCCCGTCGTCCTGTCGACGCTGATCGCCGTCTTCGGCCCGGGATCGGCCCTGGTCGTCATGGCAGGCATCGGCGCCAGCGGTTTCTTCGTCTTCCTCGCCGTCGCCCGGCTGTGGCACCGGGCGAAGGGCCGCCCGTCCTGAGCATCGCTGCGCGCGGCTTTCGGACACGGCGCATTTCCTGAGCGTCTTCGCCCGCGAGGGGGCGGCACGGACATGCGCCTGTCATCCGCCGGTGCGATGCGGTCGGCGCCGCTTGATCGGCCGTGCTGCGGCGCCACATGAAAGCGGCCCTTACCGTCGCCAACAGGAACACCCATGACCGTCACGATCTACCACAACCCGGAATGCGGCACCTCGCGCAACACGTTGGCGATGATCCGCCAGTCCGGCGAGGAGCCGGAGATCATCGAATATCTGAAGACGCCGCCCTCGCGCGAGACGCTGATCGAGCTTCTCGACGTGATGGGCCTCACGCCGCGCGACATCCTGCGCAAGAAGGGCACGCCCTATGCCGAACTCGGTCTCGACGACCCGGCGATCGGCGACGAGGAACTGCTCGACGAGATGATCCGCCACCCCATCCTCATCGACCGGCCGATCGTCATCACGGAGAAGGGCGTGCGCCTCTGCCGCCCCTCGGAGAAGGTGCTGGAGATCCTCGACAATCCCGCCATCGGTGCCTTCACCAAGGAGGACGGCGAGGTCGTCGCGGCCAGCGGCGCGACCGCCTGAGCCGCGGCCCGGCGGCCGCGGTCTCGTGATCGTCGAGCCCCCCTGTCCCGAGCAGCGGTCGACGACAGCAGCGCGGGCGGCCGTGCCGGCCGGCTCGCGCATTCGGCATCCGGCGGCGACCGCTGAGGGGCTGGCTTCCGGGCCAGTAGCGGGCGAGGGGTTGCCCTGTGGCAGCTAGAAGAAGGTGCCGAACGTTCGGCTGCCGAGCCTTGGGATGCCTGGGTGACCTGGCCGCCGCGCCGCCGATGGCTGTTGCGCTGCGAAGGAAACGGCTAAGGCAGGGCCCGCCCGCCCTTCCTCCAAAATTCCGGACTGCCGATGCTCGCCTTCGCGATCTTTTGCGCCACCCTCGTTCTCGTCATCTGGCAGCCTCGGGGGCTCGGCATCGGCTGGTCGGCCCTCGGCGGCGCGGCCGTCGCGCTCGTCCTCGGCGTGGTGCAGCCGGCCGATGTCGGGATCGTCTGGCACATCGTCTGGGACGCGACCTTCACCTTCGTCGGGCTGATCGTCATCTCGCTGATCCTCGACGAGGCCGGCTTCTTTGCCTGGGCGGCGCTGCACGTGGCGCGCTGGGGCGGGGGAAGGGGACATCGCCTGTTTCCGCTGATCATCCTCCTCGGCGCCGCGATCTCGGCGCTGTTCGCCAATGACGGCGCGGCGCTGCTCTTGACGCCGATCGTCCTCGCCATCCTCCTCCGCCTCGACTTCCCGCCGCGCGCGGCGCTCGCCTTCATCGTTGCCTGCGGCTTCGTCGCCGATTCCACCAGCCTGCCGCTGGTGATCTCCAACCTCGTCAACATCGTCACCGCGAACTACTTCGCCATTTCCTTCGACCGCTATGCCGCCGTGATGGTGCCGGTGAATGTCGTTTCGCTCCTGGCGACGCTCCTCGTCCTCTGGCTCTACTACCGCCGCGACATTCCCGAGGCCTACCGGGTCGACGATCTGGAGGAACCGCGCGCCGCGATCCGCGACACCTCCGTCTTCCGCGCCGCCTTTCCGCTCCTGGCGGTGCTCCTCGTCGCCTATTTCGTGACCGCGCAGTTCGCCGTGCCCATCGCCTTCGTCACGGGCGCCGCCGCGCTCGTCCTCGTCGCCATCGCCGGCCGCTGGTTCGGCGGGGGAACGCCGGTCATCCCCGTAGTAAAGGTCCTGCGCGCCGCGCCATGGCAGATCGTGCTGTTCTCGATCGGCATGTATCTCGTCGTCTACGGCCTCGGAAATGCCGGCCTCACCGACATCGCCGCCGGCGTCCTCACCTGGCTCGCGCGCCAAGGCAACATGGTCGCCACCGTCGGCACCGGCTTCGTCATCGCCGTCCTCGCCTCGGTGATGAACAACCTGCCCGCCACCCTCGTCGGGGCGCTGGCCATCGACCGGGCCGACCTCGCGCCGCTGACGCAGGAACTGATGGTCTACGCCAACGTCATCGGCAACGACCTCGGCCCCAAATTCACCCCCATCGGCAGCCTCGCCACGCTCCTCTGGCTGCACGTCCTGGCCGGCAAGGGCCAGACGATCACCTGGGGGCAGTACATGAAGGTCGGCTTGGTGATCACGCCGCCGGTTCTGCTCGCGACGCTGGTGGCGCTGGCGGTGTGGCTGCCGATGATTTGAGGGGGGCGCGGTCAGCGGCGGACCCTCTCGCCGTTCCTAAGCTCGGAAACGGTGCTGTTTCCCGGCCTCGCCGCGCCATTTCTTGTCGATGCCATGAGCGTGCTCCGACCGGGCGGGGCGGCCGAAGAGAAACCCCTGGACCGCGTCGCAGCCCAGCGCTTGCAGCATCGCCACCTGCTCGTCGGTTTCCACGCCTTCCGCCAGCGTCGGGATGTTCATCGTCCGCCCGAGCTGCGTGATGGCCTCGAGGACCGCCATGGAGTTGGGGTCCGAGGCGGCGGCGGACACGAAGGACCGGTCGATCTTGATCCGGTCGAGCGGCAGGTCGCGCAGATGCGCGAGGGAGGAGTAGCCGGTGCCGAAATCGTCCATCGAGATTTTGACGCCGAGCATCCGAAGCGCCGACAGCGCCAGGGCGACGCGGGGCCCGTCGGTGACCATGGCCGTCTCGGTGAGCTCGATCTCCAGACGGTGAGCCGGCAGGCCGCTCTCCGCCAGCGCCTGCGTGACATGGCTGAGGAAGGCGGCCGTCTTGAACTGGACGGCCGAGACGTTCACGGCGACATGCAGGTGATCCTCCCACGTCATCGCCTCGCGGCAGGCCTCCAGGAGGACCCACTGGCCGATCTCGACGATGCAGCCGCACTCCTCCGCCAGGGGAATGAAATCCGCGGGCGAGACGAGTCCGCGCGTCGGATGCTCCCAGCGGATGAGCGCCTCGAAGCCGATCGGCTGCTTGGAGGCCAGGTCGACCAGGGGCTGGTAGGCCAGATAGAACTGGCTGTGCAGGATGGCCGCCTTGAGATCGCTCTCGAGCGCATAACGGGCCTCGACGGCTTCCAGCATGCCCGGCTCGTAGGGAAAGGCCCGGCCGCGGCCGAGGCGCTTGGCCTCATAGAGCGCGATATCGGCCTGGCGCATGATCTCCTCATGGTTGCCCGCCTCCGGAAAGGCGCTGAGACCGATGCTGCAGCCGACCTCGACGCTCAGCCCATCGATCAGATAGGGCTGGATGAGGATCTGCACGGCCGCCTGCGCGATGTTCCAGCCCTTGTCTTTCGTGCCGGTGACGAGGACCGCCAGTTCGTCCCCGCCGATGCGGGCGGCATAGCTATCCTCGCCGAGAAGACCGCACAGGCGGCGGGTCGCCTGGACGAGAAGTTGGTCGCCGGCGGCATGGCCGTAGGAATCGTTGACGCTCTTGAAGTGGTCGAGGTCGAGGAGGAGCATCGAAAACGGCTTGCTGGTCGACAGAAGCGTGTTCATCCGGTCCTGCAGGGCGCGGCGATTGGCCAGACCGGTCAGGGGATCCTGGAAAGCCATCAGACGCAGTTTTTCGGTCGAGTCCGCGCGGTTGCGGTCGTCGATCAGATAGCTCGAAATGCCCGTTCCCAGGATGATCAGCCCGACGATCAGCACCGCCATGGCGAGCGCGTAGAGCGCATCGGAAGAGAGGCCGGACTCATGGATCAGGATGGGCTCGACCTGGAACGCGGCCATGCCGGTGAAATGCAGGCTGACGATGGCCAGGATCAGCAAGCCGGTCGACGCCTGCGCCCACAGGCCGGCCGACCAGCGATGGATCGCGTCCATGGCGGCGATCGAGAACAGGCAGGCCAGCGCCAGCGAGGCGACGATATAGCCGGAATCCCAGGTGACGATGCCCAGCACGCGGTAGCCGAACATGCCGGTATAGTGCATGGCCGACACCGACAGGCCGATGATCCCGCCGCCGACGATGTTGGTGGTCCGCGACCTGCCGATCGACGCCACGGCAAAGCCGATCCCGGCCCCGAAGATGGCGATCAGGGCCGAGGCGAGGGTCAGCACCGGGTTGATGGAAACGCTGACCGGAATTTCGTAGCCCAGCATCGCGATGAAGTGCGTCGACCAGATCGACGAGCCGGCCGAGACGGCCGTCAGGAACAACCATCCGTTGCGCGGCAGTCCTGTCGTCGACGCAGCGCGGCGAACCAAGTTGATGGTGACGACCGATCCCAGCGTACACATCAAAGCTGCCAGTAGGACGAACCAGAGATTGTGCTCGAAGGCGAGGCAGGTAAAGACGCGCATTTGCAGGACGGTTCCGTTGAGCCATCGACTCTACTACTCAACGATCCTTAAAAATCCGCAGACGAGGAGGTCCTATAATTTCAACAACTTGAAATACGACAGCAAAGTTTGCCGCTTCATCGCGTAAAAGTGAAGGGCGAGGTGGCGTGCCTGCTGACTGGCGTGGGGCCATGTCTCGCCGCGAGAGGGGCGGGCGGGATTGTCTGCGAACCGGTGGCGGCGCGGCGTCAGTCCTGCGTGGCCGGAGGGTAGTCGTGTGCTGCGCCCTGCGGATCCGTCACCACCCATGACTCGTCCGTTTCCTGCAAATACCCCGGTCCCACCGGCACCTTGCCGTGTCCGCCCGGGATATCCAGCACATAGGTCGGCTGGCACAGGCCCGAAATCGTCCCGCGCAGGTTCCGCATCAGCGCCTGGCCCTCGCCAATCGTGGTGCGGAAATGCGCGGTGCCCGGCGCGAGGTCGCCGTGGTGGAGATAGTAGGGCTTGATGCGGTTCTCGACGAAGGCGCGCATCAGGGCGGTGAGGGTGTCCGCGTCGTCGTTGACGCCTTTGAGGAGGACGGTCTGGCTGACGAGCGGGATGCCGGCGTCGACGAGGCGGGCGATGGCAGCGCAAGCGTCCGGCGTGAACTCGCGCGGGTGGTTGGCATGGAGGGCGACGAAGACGGCGCCGCCGAAGGTTTTCAGCGCGTCGACGAGGGCGGCGTCGACGCGGGCGGGCTCGACGACGGGGACGCGGGTGTGGAGGCGCAGCACCTTCACATGAGGAATAGCGGCGAGGGCCCCGGCGATGGCGGCGAGGCGGCGAGGGGAGAGGACGAAGGGATCGCCGCCGGTGACGACCACTTCCCAGATCTCCTCATGTGCGGCGATGTAGGCGAGCGCCTGTTCCAGCTCGGCGTCGGAGAGGGTGCCGAGGCCGTCCGGCCCGACCACTTCGCGGCGAAAGCAGAAGCGGCAGTAGACCGGGCAGACATGCAGCGGCTTCAGCAGCACGCGGTCGGGATAGCGGTGGACGATGCCCGGCACCGGCGCATGCGCGTCGTCGCCGATCGGGTCGGCGAGGTCGCCGGGGGCGGACACGAGTTCCTCCTCGCGCGGCAGGAACTGGCGGCCGATGCCGTCGTCCTCGGCCTCGATCAGCGCGGCCATATCCGGCGTGATCGAGAGGGCATAGCGCTCGGCGACGCGCTCCAGCGCCGCCAGTTTTTCCGGCGGCACGAGGCCGGCCTCGACGAGGGCGGCGGAGGTGCGCAGGGGACGGGTCATGGCTTTGCGGCCGGCGGCGCCGCCGGCCGGGCGGGCGCGGGCATCGGCGCCCAGATCACGTCGTCGATCTTCTCCGCGCCGACGGCGAGCATGGCCAGCCGGTCGAAGCCGAGCGCGATGCCAGAGGCTTCCGGCATCACGGCCAGGGCCGCCAGAAAATCCTCGTCGAGCGGGTAGCGCTCGCCATAGATCCGCGCCCGCTCGTCCATCTCGGCCTCGAAACGGCGGCGCTGCACGGCGGCGTCGGTGAGTTCGCCAAAAGCATTGGCGAGCTCGACGCCGCAGCAGTAGATCTCGAAGCGCTCGGCGACTTTCGGATTTCCGGGGCTCGGGCGGGCCAGCGCCGCCTCGGGGATGGGATATTCCATCAAAATGGTCGGGCGGCCGTCGCCGAGCTGCGGCTCGACCCTTTCCACCAGCGCCCGGCTGACGAGATCGCCCCAGCTGTCGCCGGCGTCGACGCGCAGGCCGGACGCCGTCATGGCGGCGGCGAGGCCGTCGCGGTCGGTCGCGCCGGAGGCTTCCACGGTGGCGAGGAGGTCGATGCCGGCATGGCGCGAAAAGGCTTCGGCGACGGTGATGCGCTCGGGTTCGGCAAACGGATCGGCCTCGCGCCCACGAAACCGGAAGCGTTTTGCGCCGGCCCGCTCGGCGGCGAGCGCGATGAGGGCGGCGGCGTCTTCCATCAGCGCCTCATAGGTCTCGCCGACGCGGTACCATTCCAGCATGGTGAATTCGGGATGGTGCAGCCGGCTGCGCTCGCCATTGCGGTAGACGGGGCCAAGGCTGAACAGTTTTCTCTCGCCGGCGGCGAGGAGCTTCTTGCAGGCGAATTCCGGCGAGGTGTGGAGGTAGAGCGTCGAGCGAGAACCATCTTCCCCGACGAGTTCCGTCGAAAAAGCCATGAGATGCGCCTCGTTGCCGGGCGAGACCTGCAGCGCGCCGGTGGTCACCTCGACGAAATCGCGGGCGCCGAACCAGGCGCGTGTTTCGGCGGCAATCGCGTTGCGCATCATGAGGCGCGGCCGGCGGTCGGCGTGGACGTCGGGGGTCCACCAGGGGGAGGCGTCAGGCATGGCGGCCCTGTTCGAAAAGGGGAAAGGCGACTGGCGATTGCGGCCGAGATGCGCTAGGCGCTAGCGCAAGGCTCTTTCGGGGCCAGCCCAACCAACCGCTCAGATGAGGAAAACACCCTTGAAGGTGATCGCCAGTTCGCTCCGCAAAGGCAATGTCGTCGACCAGGATGGCAAGCTCTACGTCATCCTCATTGCCGAGAACATCCATCCTGGCAAGGGCAATTCCGTCACGCAGCTGGACATGCGCCGCATCTCCGACGGCGTGAAGGTGTCCGAGCGCTACCGCACGACCGAGACGGTCGAGCGCGCCTTCGTCGACGAGAGCGACCACACGTTTCTCTACGCCGACGGCGAGGGTTTTCACTTCATGAACCCCGAGACCTTCGACCAGGTGCTGGTGCCGGAAAGCGTCGTCGGCGACGCCGCGCCCTATCTCATCGAGAACATGACCGTCGCCGTGTCGATCTACGACGGCGTCGCGATCTCGCTGGAACTGCCGCAGCGCGCCACCTTCGAGGTGATGGAGACCGAGCCGGTAACCAAGGGCCAGACGGCCTCCGCCTCCTACAAGCCGGCGGTGCTCTCCAACGGCCTGCGCACCCAGGTTCCGCCGCACATCGCGGTGGGCACGCGCATCGTCGTGCTGACGGCCGACGGCTCCTATGTCGAGCGCGCCAAGGACTGAGAGCCGCGTCCGCTTCGGGCGGGCGGGCTTCAGACACTGATCGGAAACGGGGGGCAGGGCTCCCCGTTTTCATGTCCGGCACTACGCCGGTTCCGTGTTTTCGGCGAACCCGGCTGGGTCAGACGCGCTCCAGCGCGATGGCGATGCCCTGGCCGACGCCGATGCACATGGTGGCCAAAGCGCGTTGCCGGCCGGTGAGGCTGAGCTCGAGCGCCGCGGTGCCGACGATGCGCGCCCCCGACATGCCGAGCGGATGGCCGAGCGCGATGGCGCCGCCATTCGGGTTCACATGCGCCGCGTCCTCCGCGATGCCGAGATCGCGCAGGACGGCGATGCCCTGGCTGGCAAAGGCCTCGTTCAGCTCGATCACGCCGAAATCCCGCGGTGCGAGGCCCAGCCGGGCGCAGAGCTTGCGCGTCGCCGGGGCCGGGCCCATGCCCATGATCCGCGGCGGCACGCCCGCGGTCGCGCCGCCGAGAATGCGCGCCAGCGGCGTCAGGCCGTATCTGCGCATCGCCGCTTCCGAGGCGATCAGCAGCGCCGCGGCGCCGTCGTTGATGCCCGAGGCATTGCCGGCGGTGACGGTGCCGTTGGCGCTCAGCGGTTTCAGGCGGGCGAGGGAGTCGAGCGTGGTGCCGGCGCGCGGGTGCTCGTCGCGGTCGACGACGAGGGGGTCGCCCTTCTTCTGCGCGACGGTGACGGCGACGATCTCGCGGCCGAGGCGTCCGTTCTGTTGCGCCGCGACGGCCCGTTCCTGGCTGCGGACGGCGAAGGCGTCCTGCGCGGCGCGGTCGATGCCGAATTCCTGCGCCACGTTCTCGCCGGTCTCCGGCATGGAATCGATGCCGTATTGCGCCTTCAGCAGCGGATTGACGAAGCGCCAGCCGATGGTGGTGTCGTGGATCTCGGCATGGCGGGAGAAGGCCGTCTCGGCCTTGGGCATGACGAAGGGGGCCCGGCTCATCGATTCGGTGCCGCCGGCGATCAGGAGCTCCGCCTCGCCGGCCTTGATCGCCCGCGCCGCTGATATCACCGCGTCCATGCCCGAGCCGCAGAGCCGGTTGATGGTGGTGCCGGGCACGCTGACCGGCAGCCCGGCCAGGAGCAGGCTCATCCGTGCCACGTTGCGGTTGTCCTCGCCGGCCTGGTTGGCATTGCCGAAGATCACGTCGTCGACGGCTTCCCAGTCGACGCCGATCTGTTCGGCGACCAGCGCCATCAGGGGCACCGCACCGAGATCGTCCGGACGCACCGAGGACAGGACACCGCCGAAGCGGCCGATGGGAGTGCGCCGATAGGCGCAGATGAAGGCTTCGCTCAACTCAATCCTCCGCGGCGACGAGACCGATGATGCCGCCCGCGGCGCCGGCTTCGCGCCGGTTGCCGCCTGCCATGCACACCGGGCTCCTGCCCGGCAGGTTTCGCCTAGCACAAAACGCCGCCGGCGGCTGGCAATTGGAAAAAAGGATGGTGCGGGCTGGCGAACCAGTCTCCGCCTGGCGAGGTCCGGCGGAGCGGCGCCGAGGGCAAAGCCCCTCACGGCAAGGTCGCTCTCTGGCCGGGCTCCGCGACCGACAGACGGCGCCGCAGGCATCGACGGGCGATCCGGGATGAGGGGCCTAAGGAAGTTTCCTGAAACCGATCCTCCCACCGAACATTCATCGGTTTCAACCAACAGGAGATTTTCATGGTCACGACAGTCGGAACTGAAACCACTTTCGAGAAGCTGGTCCAGAACCTGCTCATCCTCGAACATGACGCCATCGCGGCCTATGAGAGCACGATCGCCAAGCTCGAGAACGAGACTTCGAAGGCGAAGATCGCCGAGTTCAAGAGCGACCACGATCGCCACGTGGTCGAACTGACCCGGATGGCGGGACAGCTCGGCGTGCAGGCGCCTACGGAGGGCGACCTCAAGGAATATCTCACCACGGGCAAGGTCGCCTTGGCCTCGATCATCGGCGACGGCGCCATCCTGAAGGCCATGTCGACCAACGAGATCGAGACCAAGATGGCCTATGATCACGCGGCGAAGAACGCAGCGGCTCCGGCCGACGCGCAGGCCTACTTCCGCAAGGCCTATGAGGACGAGAGCCGCCACAAGGCCTGGATGGACGCGAACGCCTGACGCCTCCGGGCGCTGAATGTTCCGGTCGCATGAAAAAGGCCCGCCGCGAGTGTCGCGGCGGGCCTTTCTGACTTAGTTACAGACGATCAAGCCGCCTTCGACTTGCCGCCCTTGCCCTTCGCCATGGACTGGTCGGCGATCTGCGTCAGCAGCTCGTCGGTCTTCTTCTCCTCCTGCAGCGTAGCGTCGAGGAGGCTCACCGCCTCGTCGTAGCCGAGCTTGGTCGCCCAGGACTTCAGGAGGCCGTAGCGGGCGATCTCGTAGTGCTCGATGGCCTGGGCGCAGCCGATGAGGACGTCGTCGGCCGCCTCGGTCTCGCCAAAATCCTCGAGATCCTCTTCCATCTCGTTCGTAAGGCCGACCATGGCCTCGCAGGTCTTGCCACGCGGAGGCTTGCCGATCAGTTCGAACACCTGGGTGAGGCGCTCCACCTGGTTGGCCGACTCCTCGGCGTGGGCCGTGAAGGCCTCCTTCAGGGCCGGGGCCTTGGCCGCCTTGGCCGACTTCTTCAGCGCCTTCACCGAGGCTTTCTCGGCGTAGTAGACGTCTTTCAGGGTCTCGTGGAAGGCGTCTTCGAGGGTCTTTTCCTTGGCCATGGAAATCTCCGTTGTCCGTTGCCGCAGGACGCGGCCGGTAGACTCGCAGAAGCCTCCGGCCGGGCTCCCGGTTCCGCCCCGCGGAGGGCGACTTCCCTTGCCTTCCTATGCATTTCGGGCGGAGCAGAGCCCTTGCCGTCCTCACCGGGCAGGGCTCTGCCATTCGCAGCCGCAGCGTTCGTCACCCACCCGGCCGACTGGCTCACGCTCGGTGGCGCCGGCCGCTGGAGACCTGTCCGTCGCGGCCGCCCAAGCCGCGCCACGCCGACCGGCTCCCGCGCAAGGGATCGCTGGGGGCCCAACAGAAAACTAAGGGACCCGCGGCAAGCGTCTGATAGACTGCCGCCTGGGACGGCCGCCTGTCCTTTCGTCTTATGCCATCACGGACGTCGTCGTCCCGGATCGAGTGGGTGTTGTGTTTTGCGCGTAACCGTCTTTGGAATTGGCTATGTCGGCCTGGTGCAGGCAGCAGCCCTGGCCGAGGCCGGCCATGATGTTCTCTGCGTCGATGTCGATGCGGCAAAGGTGGAAAACCTCCGCCAAGGGATCGTGCCGATCTTCGAGCCGGGGCTGGAGGCGCTGGTGCGCGAAAACCATGCCGAGGGCCGGCTGACCTTCACGACCAATGCCGAGGAGGCGGTCGCCTTCGCCGCGATCCAGATCATCGCCGTCGGCACGCCGCCCGGCGAGGACGGTTCGGCTGATATGAAATACGTCGTCGCGGTGGCCGAGACGATCGGACGCCTGATGGACGAGCCGAAGACGGTGGTGACGAAGAGCACGGTGCCGGTCGGCACCGGCGACAGGATCGCCGAGGCCATCGCAGAGGTTCTGGAGGCCCGTGGCCAGTCGGACCTCGTCGTGCGGATCGTGTCCAATCCGGAATTCCTGAAGGAGGGCTCGGCAGTTGCGGACTGCCTGAAGCCCGACCGCATCATCGTCGGCTCCAGCGACCCCGAGGCGATCGCGCTGATGCGCGAGCTCTACGCGCCGTTCAACCGCAACCACGAGAAGATGATCGTGATGGCGCTGCGCAGCGCCGAGTTCACCAAATACGCCGCCAACTGCATGCTCGCCTCGCGCATCAGCTTCATGAACGAGATGGCCAATCTCGCCGAGCTGATGGATGCCGACATCGAGCAGGTGCGCCAGGGCATCGGCAGCGATCCGCGCATCGGCTACCACTTCATCTACCCCGGCATCGGCTACGGCGGCTCCTGCTTCCCGAAGGACGTCTCGGCGATGATCCATGCGGCCGAGACCGTCGGCTACACCCCGCTGATGCTGCATGCCGTCGACGCGCGCAACCGGGCGCAGAAGTCGGTCCTGTTCGACAAGGTGCAGCGCCACTTCGGCGGCAATCTCGCCGGCAAGCGCTTCGCCCTGTGGGGCCTCGCCTTCAAGGCCAATACCGACGACATGCGCGAGGCCTCCTCGCGGGTCATCATGGAGGCGCTCTGGGCCGCCGGCGCCAGCGTGCAGGCCTTCGATCCCGAGGCGATGAGCCAGTGCCAGGAGATCTACGGCCAGCGCGACGACCTTCTGTTGTGCGGTACCAAGGAGGCAGCGCTGCGGGGCGCCGATGCGCTGCTGATCGCCACCGAGTGGAAGAATTTCCGCGCCCCGTCCTTCGACACGATCCGCGAGACGCTGACCTCGCCGCTGATCTTCGACGGCCGCAATCTCTATGATCCGGCCGTCGTGGCGCGTTACGGGATCGAATATGTGTCGATCGGCCGGCAGGTCGCCGGCGCGCGCCAAGCCTGACGCGGTTCGTCCTCCCCGGAGTGCCGGCTGGTGCCGAGCTCTCCGCGTGCACGGCGCCGGTGAAAAGGGCCGGGGAGCGCCGATTCCGCTATCGGAAGCGGTCGCTCCGATAGGGCGCCGGGTCGACGAAGGGCGCTTGGCCGGTGACGAGTTCGGCCAGCAGGCGGCCGCTGGCCGGGCCGATCGTCAGACCGTGATGGGCGTGGCCGAAGTTGAACCACAGCCCGGCATGGCGGTGCGCGGCGCCGATCACCGGGCGCATGTCCGGCAGGCAGGGCCGGCGGCCGAGCCAGGGCGTCGCCTCGACCGGCTCGCCGAGCGGCAGGAGACGCCGCGCCAGGCGCTCGGCCCGGGCGAGCTGCCTTGTATCGGCGGGACGGTCGGGATGGGCGAATTCGATCCCCGTGGTCAACCGCACGCCCTGCCGCATCGGCGCCAGGACATAGCCGGCCTCCTCGTCGACCATGGCATGGCGGAGCGATACGCCTCCGGGCAGCGCGTAGTGCCGGTGATAGCCGCGCTTGATGCCGAGCGGGATCGGGTAACCGAACCGTCGAAAGAGGAGCGCCGATTGCGGTCCGAGTGCGACGACGACGTCGGGAGCCGCGATCTCGCCCGTCTCGGTCGTCACCGACCAGCGCGGTGCCGCACCGGAGAGGCTGGCCGCGTCGCCGAGGAGGACCCTCCCGCCGCGCTGTTCGAAAAGCCGGACGTAGCGCCGGGTCAGTTCGCCGGGGTCGGTGACCGTCTTCGGGTCGAGCCAGTGGATGGCGCCGCAGACGCCGCCGCTTCCCGTCCGCACGGAGGGTTCGAGAGCGGCGAAGGCGGCGGGATCGAGAATTGCCGTCCTGAGGCCGTAGGGCGAAAGCCCCGCCGCCTCGGCGACGGCCGCGTCGAACCGGTGCGGCGACTTGAAGGCGGCGATCCAGCCGTCGGCGCGCACGAGGTCGTCGGCGCCGGCCGCCGCGATCAACGCGTCGTGCTCGGCGACGCTCGCTTCGATCAGCGGCAGCATCGCCCGGGTGGCGATAGCGAGATTGCCCGGCGAGGACTGGCGCCAGTAGCGGAAGAGAAAGGGCGCGACATGCAGCAGATCGCGCAGGTCGTAGCGCACGTCCGACGACCGGTTCAGCGCATAGCGCAGGACCGTCGCCAGGCTGCGGGGAAAGGCATAGGGGACCACGCTCGAGCGTTCGATCAGGCCGGCATTGCCATAGCTCGTCCCGCCGCCGGGCGGGCCGCGGTCGACGAGCGCGACGCTGCGCCCCAGCGCCTGCAGGTGCAGCGCGGTGGAGACGCCGACAATGCCGGCGCCGAGCACGATGACATCGGCCTTCACGCGCTGTTCCCTGCCGCCGGAAGGCGTCCCTGTGCCGTATCCGGCCGGCGGGCGGCCATCAGTAGATGTCGAACGGGAAGTATTTGGCGACGATCTTGCCATAGGTGCCGTCTGCGACGATCGCCTTGATTGCCCCGTTGAAGCGCTCGCGCAGGGCATCGTCGCCCTTGCGGATGGCGATGCCGGCCTCGGTCTCCGTCCCCGGCACGTCGCCGAGCAGGCGGCAGCAGTCCTTGCCGGCCTTGTTCAGCCAGTCGACGACGACGAACTTGTCGGAAATCAGCGCGTCGACGCGGCCGTTCTGCAGGTCGGCCGCCGCCTCGTCCTGGGTCGGATACATCTTCACTTCGGCGCCGCCCTTGGCATAGACGTCGTCGGCATAGTTCGCCTGGGTGGTCGCGGCCTGCGCCCCGACGGTCTTGCCCTTCATATCCTCGACGCCGACGCCCTTGAGCGCGCTGTCCTTCGGCACGACGACGGCGAGCGGCGTCGTGTAGTACTTGTCGGAGAAGTCGACCTGCAGCTTGCGCTCCTCGGTGATGCTCATCGAGGCGATCACGGCGTCGAACTTGTTGGCCATCAGCGCCGGGATCATGCCGTCCCAGTCCTGCGCCACGATGGTGCACTCGGCCTTCATCTCTGCGCAAAGGGCGTTCGCGATGTCGACGTCGAGGCCGGCAATGGAGCCGTCGGGCTGCATGTAGTTGAAGGGGGGATAGGCGCCCTCGGTGGCGATCCGGATGACGGACTCCTGGGCGGAGGCCAGGGGCGAAAGACCGAGGAGCGCGACGACGGTAGCGACCAGGAATGGCTTCATGGGTTGAGTCTCCGGGAAGTTGCATGCCGGGCGTGACGAGGGCCGTCGCGGTGCCGTGCCGAGTGAACCGCCCCCACAGCGAATGAGGCGGGCGCGGGTGCAGGGAAGCTGCGGCATCTGCCGCGGATTGGCAAGCCGCCGGACGCTGCCCGGTCTGCCGCGCCGGCGAGAAAGGCGGCCGGATGCGGCATGCCGGGCGGACGAGCGGTGACGAAGGGGGGCCTGTCGCGAAAGACATTCGCGACAGGCAGGCGCTATGGATCGCCGTGGTTCATCAGAATGTCGGTGATGGCCGACGTGGGCAGCCCTTCGAACAGAAGAAGGACGTTCTGTCTCGACTGGTTGACCATCGCGATGGACTGCTGGAGCAGGCCGCGTCGGAGCTCCAGGGCCTTCAGGCGCGCCGTCTCGTCGTCCATGTCGACGGAAACCAGCGCGCCACGGGTCGCGCGATAGATCGTCTCGATCGTGGTGGTGAAGTCTGCGTGGATGGCCAGCTGGGAGCCCACGAAGGCGACGTAGTCCTGCGCCGCGGAAACGTCGCCGGCCATCGCGTCGAGGCTTGCCATGATGGAATCGAGCTGGGCGAGGAGGTGGCTGCGATCGGCGGCGGCAAAGGCGGGACTGCCGAGATCCAGCGTAAGAAGAGTGACGCTGACGGGATCGGAACGAAACGCCACGCCCGAGATCATCAAGGCGCCGGCGCCGGGCGTGCGCTGCGTGAACTGCAGCCGGTTGCCGAGGGCGCCAACATCGACGTCGAGAATCCCGGCATCGGTCAGGGCCTGCTGGACGACGCGGGCAAAGGCCTCGGCATCCCCGATCGTCCCTGCGACATGCCCGGGATCGCCGCCGAGAACGCTGTCGATCGTATCGCGGTCCAGGGTCACCCGTGTCGTCGTCCCGTCGACCGTGAGGTCGAAGGAGAGGGACTGCGTCGCCTGGAGTATCAGCGGCGCGGCGAAGTCGGTGCCGGTGATCAGCGTGGCGGCGCTGACCGGGGCGCCCGTCGAGGCGACATTGCCGAGGCCCAGGCTGTCGCCATCGCCGGGCGTCCCCGTCGCGGTCAGTCTCAGCCTCTGTCCCGTCGCCGCCACCGCGACGTCGCTGATGCCCGTGCGCCGAAGCGCCTCGGAGATGACGCGGGCAAAGGCGTCGACATCGCCGATCGTGCCGCTGGCCATCGTGTAGCCGGGATCGGAGGCCAGGGCGGCGTCGACGTCCGCCTGCGTGACGCTGACCGTCGTCACGGCACCGTTGCGGGCGAGATCGAACTCGAGAGACATCCCGGGTGCCAACGTTACGGGCCCCGCGAAGTCGGATCCCGTCGAGATCGCCGCAGCCCGGGCGCTGACGGCCGCGATCCCGCTGGCAGAGCCGGTCTGCAGCTTGGGATCCGCGAGGGCGACGCCATTGCCGTCGAGACCGGAGAGGGAGGACACCCGGATGCTGCCGTTCGTCTTGAGATAGACCGCGACTTCGCCCGCGACGACGGCGGCGCCGGCATAGGCGCTGTAGAAGGGATCGGCGGCGATGACCGTGTTGATGGCGGCCGCGAGGGAGGCCGCATCGGTGACGGTCGCCAGCGCGACGTCGATCGTCACCGTGCCCGTCTGGCCGCCGACGAGCGCGTCGATCCGCAGCCGCAGCCGGTCGGTGCGGTCGACATTGAGCGCGCTGAAGCTCCCGAGTCCGTCATAGGTCCGCAGCTGCCCGCCGATCGTGGCCTGGGCCGTGCTGTAGGCGGCCTGGGACGCCAGCCCGCCGGTGCCGGTCACCGTGCCGTTGCCGTCCAGCACGGCGACGCTGCCGACCGACAGGGAGGCGTCCGATCCGACGCTCACGGTCTGCAGCGTGATCGCGCCGTCCGAGGCGGCCGACACCACGACCCTGTTCGCGCCGAACTGCGTGTCGAGGGCCGCCTGCAGGGCGGTGGGAAGCGTGGCCTGATCGGCCACCGAGGGAAGCTGCAGGGTGACGCCCCTCGCTATTCCGTCGACGGTCACCTGCAACTGAAGCCGGTCGCCGCTGCCGAAGGCGGCGGGATCGATCTGGCCGAGGCGGAAGGTGGCTGCCTGCGCCGCCTTTGCCGCGATGCCGAGGACGACATCGGTGTTCGCGCCAAAGAGGCCCGTCACCGGGACGGCAATGGCATCGACGCCCGGCGTGCCGATCGCCGGCCCGGCCAGTCCGTCCGTCGCGTTAACCGGCGGAGCGAAGAGCGCCGAAAGGTCGAGGGGGGCCTCCAGGATCCCGCGCGTGATGCCATCGCCGAAAAGGACGGTTTGGCTCTTGTCGAATTCGATCGCGTAGCGGTGGATGTCGAGCGTGCTCGACGCCGTGAAGGCGAGCCGGCCGTCCGCCCCCGTCAGAAGGTTGCGGCCGAAGAGCTGGGCGGATTGCGCCGTGCTGCGCAAGGCCTCGAGCCGGGCGCCGAGCACGAGCTGGACGGCACTGAGATCGGCGCCCGGCGCCTTGGCCGCAGCGAGGAGGGAGCGGACCGACTGCAGGAGGGCGCTCGTCCCGCCGAGGGCGGAAGCGCCGATGGCGGTCAGCGCCTGGGCGCGATCGAGATCGGCCCTGAGGACGGCGAGCGCAGCCGCTTGCGAGGCCTGCTCGGCCGCCAGCCGCCGGACCGCCGGATTGTCGGACAGCGACTCCAGGCGCAACCCAGTCGCCAGCTGCGTCCGGGACGCCGCGATCTGCCGGTCGATCTCCCGCAGCGAAAGGAACACGGACGACCCGTTGCCGGGCAAGGCTGTTATGGACATCCCAGGCTCTGTGCACGCCGACGCCCGGGGGCGCCCTCAGTACAGGGGATGGAGCAATCTTCTCACGGTCGTCTAAAGTAATATGCTAATATTAGCGTATAATTGTATTGTCGTCTTATTTGACTAAAATCTGGGTCTGGAGCCGTGCGCACAGATGGAAGGCGCGCAGGATGAGCGCCCGTCTGAACCGGCTCCCGACGCGGCGCGGTGCCGTCGAGCGCCGCCGGTCAGAGGAAGTCGCGAAGCGCTTCGTGCACGGCACGGGCGACGCCGAGGGCGCCGGGCGTGTCGCTGTGGACGCAGATCGACTGGGCGCTGACGGCGACGTCGCGGCCGTTGACCGAGGCGGTGAGGCCTTCGGTGACGACCCGCCGGACCTTGGCCGCCGCTTCCTCGGGCGCCACCGCCGCATGCGCGCGGCTGATGATCTGCCGGCCCTCGTCGTCATAGTCGAGGTCGGCGTAGAACTCGCAGGAAAAGGCGATGCCGCGCCGCGTGAACACCTCGGACATCGCGCAGTCGGAAAAAGCGATGACCGGCAGGCCGAGCGTCTCAGCGGCATCGGCGATGCCCTCGGCCACCGGCTCCTCGCGCTGCGCCATGCCGAACAGCGCGCCATGCGGCTTGATGTGCGACAGCAGAACGCCTTCCGCCGCGGCAAAGCCCTTCAGCGCGCCGGTCTGGTAGAGGACGAGGGCGGAAACCTCCTCGCGCGAAAGGGTCATCGCGCGCCGGCCGAAACCCTGGCGGTCGGGCAGGCCGGGATGCGCGCCGATGGCGATGCCCTGGCGCTTCGCGGCCCGGACCGTCGCCCGCATCACGGCGGGATCGCCCGCGTGGAAGCCGCAGGCGATGTTGGCATGGGTGACGTAGGGCATCACCGTCTCGTCGTCGCCGAAACCGTAGAGGCCGAAACCCTCGCCCATGTCGCAGTTGATCGTCACCCCGGCCATGGCGCGCTTGCCTCCCGCTCAGGTTGCCAGCGCCGCGCCGAGACGGCCGAGCCGTTCCTTCTCGGCCCGTCGGGCGGCCAGCGCCTGTTCCATCGTGACCTTCTCGAAGCGCACGCTCTGGTGCGGCTGCAGCTGGCCGATCAGGTCCATGTCGGCCGAGATCACCGTGCCCAGCATGAAATAGCCGCCGCCGGAGACGGCGTCGCGGTGGAGGATGATCGGCTCGGTGCCGCCCGGCACCTGGATGGAGCCGTAGGGATAGCAGCTGTCGACGATGTTGGAGGGATCCGAGCCCGCCCCGAAAGGCTGCTCGCGCGGCACGAAGTCGAGCTTCTGCCCGCCGCGAAAACGATAGCCGATGCGGTCGGCCTCGGGCGCAACCTTCCAGCTGTCCTCGAAGAAGGTCGCCTGCGCCCCCTCGGTGAGGCGGTGCCAGTAGAGGCCGGGCAGGACGCGCACACTGGTGCCGGTGGCGCTGACCGGGCGGCGGATGTCGGCGGCAACGCTCGTGCCTTCGCGACCCTGTCCCGTCGATTCGCCGATCTTCACCTGGTCGCCCGCCTTCAAGGCGCGGCCCTCGAAGCCGCCGAGCGTGCCGAGCGCATAGGTCGAGCGTGATCCCAGCACCGCCGGCACGTCGATGCCGCCGGCGATGGCGATGGTCGCGCGCGCGCCGCTCTTGAGGAAGCCGAAGGACAGAACCTGGCCCGCCGCGACCTTGAACGCCGTCCAGCCGGGCTGCTCGACGCCGTCGACCTTCGGCGGCATGTCGGCGCCTGTGACGGAGACGAGCGCGTCGCAGGAAAAGCGCAGCTCCGGGCCGAGGAACACCGCCTCCAGCCCGGCGGCGCCGTCTTCGTTGCCGACCAGCCGGTTGGCGGCGATCAGCGCAAAACGGTCCATCGCGCCGGAGATCGGCAGGCCGAGATGGTAGTAGCCGGGGCGGCCGAGGTCCTGCACCGTGGTGGCCAGGCCCGGCTTGACGACGTCGAACAGGCGAACCTCAGCCATCGAGGGCCTCCAGAAGCTTGGCGTTGGTGCCTTCGGGATCGGCGGTGAAGGCGTCGAGGGAGAAGCTGACGGGGACGATCCTCGGCTCGAAGCGACCGGCCTCTACGGCTTCCACGGCCGCGTCGTAGGCGGCGCGGTCGATCGGCTTGAACTTGATGATGTCGCCGGGGCGAAAGATCATCAGTTCCCTGAGATAGCTGATCTCGCCTTTCGGATCGTAGATCGGCATCGGCGTCACCCCGAACATCTGGTAACCGCCAGCACCGCGCACCGAATAGATGCAGCCGAAGCAGCCGCCATGGCCAACCGTGAGCTTGGGCGTGTCGGTGCGGGGACGCAGGTACTTTGGCACCTCGATCTGCTTTGCGCGCTCGACCAGCTGGTAGATGAAGGGCAGGCCGGCGACGAAGCCGACCATGGAGACGAACCAGGGCGCGCCGGCATGGGCTGATATGAAGGCCTCGACGCTGTCATAGCCGTTGATCCGCGCGCCGTATTCGAGGTCGGTCGAGTCCGGGTCCTGGTGTCGCTCGCGAAAGCGCATCAGGGTCTCGTGCGTCCAGGGATCGTTGTAGAGGACGGGGATCTCGATGATCCGCGTCTCGATCGTCTTGTCCGAGCTCTCCGCCGCCGCCTCGAAGCCCTTGAGCTTCTCCATCAGCGCGTCCGGCGCGATCACGTCGGGATCGAACTTGATCTGGAACGAGGCGTTGGCCGGGCAGATCTCGGTGATGCCGGCAATGCCGCTGTCGCGCACGGCATTGGTCATCGAGAGGCTCTTGAAGAAGGCCTCGAGCGACATTTCCTCGTCCACCTCGACGAAGATGTGCTCGTCGCCGCCGTAGGAATAGCGTGTCGTCATCGGCTGGTTTCCGCTTCGGAGGGTGTCGGGGAGCCGAGAGGATGGGCGGTGAGCCACTCCTCCAGCCAGCGGGTGTGGAAATTCCCGGCCCGCACGTCCGGGTCGGCCGCCAGCGCCAGATGCAGCGGCGTCGTGGTCGGCAGGCCCTCGACCGTCAGTTCGCCGAGGGCCCGCGCCATGCGGGTGATGGCGGCATCGCGCGTCTCGTCATGGACGACGAGCTTGCCGAGGAGGGAATCGTAGAAGGGCGGCACAGCGTAGCCGGCATAGAGCATCGTATCGAAGCGCACGCCCATGCCGCCGGGAATTTCCAGCGCCGTGACGGTGCCGGGGGCCGGGCGGAAATCCAGCGCCGGATCCTCGGCGCAGATACGCGCCTCCACGGCATGGCCCCGCAACTCGACGTCCTCCTGCCGGATCGTCAGCGCCTCGCCACCCGCGATGCGGATCATCCAGCGCACGAGATCGATGCCGGTGATCATCTCGGTGACGGGATGCTCGACCTGGATGCGGGTGTTCATTTCGATGAAGAAGAACTCGCCGGTGGTCTCGTCGAAGAGATATTCGAGCGTTCCGGCACCGCGATAGCCCACCCGTTCGGCAAGGCGCACGGCCGAGGTGCACAGCGCCTCGCGCTGGTCGGGGCGCAGGCACGCGGCGGGCGCCTCCTCCCAGACCTTCTGGCGGCGGCGCTGCAGCGAGCATTCGCGCTCGAACAGGTGGATGGCGTTTGTGCCGTCGCCGAGGATCTGCACCTCGACATGCCGCGCTTTGGCGATGAAGCGCTCGAGATAGAGGCCGCCGTCGCCGAAGGCGGCCTTCGCCTCGCCGCTCGCCTGCGGGATCAGCACGGCCAGCTCGGTCTCGTCGCGGGCGACGCGGATGCCGCGCCCGCCACCGCCGGCCGAGGCCTTGATCATGAGAGGATAGCCGATGTCGCGGGCGGCAAGGACCGCCGCCTCGACGCTCTCGACCACGCCGTCGCTGCCCGGCACCGTCGGCACGCCGGCCTCCATCGCCTCCTGCCGGGCGCGGGCCTTGTCGCCCATCTTGCGGATGGTCTCCGGCCGCGGGCCGATGAAGACGAGGCCGGCGGCCTCGACCATCTCGGCAAACTCGGCATTCTCCGACAGGAAGCCGTAGCCGGGATGCACTGCGTCGCAGCCGCTGTCGATCGCGGCCTGCACCATCACGGCCTTGTTCAGATAGGATTTCGTCGCATGCGCCGGGCCGACCGGCATGGTCTCGTCGGCGAGCCGCGCCGCCAGCATCGCCCCGTCCGCCGCGCTCACCGCCTGGACGGTAGCAAGGCCGAGCTCGCGGGCGGCGCGGATGATGCGGACGGCGATCTCGCCGCGATTGGCGACGAAGACCTTGGAGATCGCCATCAGGCGTCGAGGTCGTAGAGCGGCTGGCCGGCCATCACCGCGTCTTCATTGTCGACATGGAAGGCCGTGAGCGTCCCGGCCTCCTCGGCCACGACCGGGGTGAAGGACTTCATCACCTCGATCAGCCCGATCGTGTCGCCGACCGCGACGGCGTCGCCCTCGGCCTTGAACACGGGCTCGCCGGGCGAGGCCGAGCGGTAGAAGGTGCCCGGAAGCGGGGCCTGGATGGTCTTGACGGTCATGCTGGCCAGATCCTGATTGCGTCGGAATTTCTGAGAGACTTGCAAAACTCGGGCAGGCGGTAAAATCGCAATTTAAAATTGGGGCCATCGGAAAATCCGATATGGTTGGGGTCAGACCCTTGCCTCGGAGACGCGCCATGTCCGTTTCGCTCAAGCAGATCCGCTATTTTGTCGCCGCCGCGGAAGCCGGGCGGATCGGGCAGGCGGCGGTGGCGCTGAACGTTTCGCAGTCGGCGGTCACCGCCGCCATCCAGCAGCTGGAGGCGCTGCTCGGCACCCGTCTGCTCGAGCGCACGCCGTCCGGCGTCACCGTCACGCTGGAAGGCAGCCGCTTCCTGTCGCAGGGGCGGCACATCCTGGCGGCGGTCGCCGAGGCGGTGCACAGTCCGCATGTCTCGGGCGACGCCATCACCGGCAAGGTCCGCGTCGGCGTCACCTACACCGTCGCCGGCTATTTCCTGCCGCGCCACCAGATGCGCTTCCAGGCGAATTTTCCGGGCGTCACCATCGAGCTGTTCGAGGCGCCGCGCGACGTGCTGGAGCAGGCGCTCGCCGACGGCGTGCTCGACATTGCGGTGCTGCTGGTCTCCAATCTGCGCGACGAGGCCCGGATCGCCAGCGAAATTCTCACGCGGTCGCCGCGCCGCCTCTGGCTCGCGCCCGGCCATCCCCTGACCTCGGCCGAGCGCGTGCGGCTCGCCGACATCGCGCAGCATCCGTATGTGATGCTGACGGTCGACGAGGCCAAGCACACGGCGATGCGCTATTGGAGCGCCGCCGATCTCGAGCCGCGCACCATCTTCCGCACCTCCTCGGTAGAGGCCGTGCGCTCGATGGTGGCCGGCGGAATGGGGATCACCGTGCTGTCGGAGCTGATCTACCGGCCGTGGTCGCTGGAGGGCCAGCGCATCGAGACCCGCATCATCGAGGACGAGGTGCCGAGCATGGATGTCGGCCTCGCCTGGAGTCGGGAGGCGGAGCTCGGCAGCGCCACCGAGGCCTTCCGCAACTTCCTGCGCTTTGCCGTCACGGGCGTCGGCGCCGGTCGCGCGGGTGCCGCGGGCGAGGGCGCAGGACCGGCTCGCAAGCCATCGGTTTTTCAGATGTCGCCGTCCGTTTAATACGATTTGACGGGAGACCCCGCCGTTATCCACGTTTGGTCCGAACAGCGGGTCGGCCCAGCGAGGCCGCGACCGGCGAAGGGAGTGCGGCATGGTCACCATCAACTGCGACATGGGCGAGGGGTTCAGCCTCTATCGCTGCGGCGACGATGCCGGCATCATGCCGCATATCCACATCGCCAACGTCGCCTGCGGCTTCCATGCCTCCGACCCGTCGATCATGCGCGCCACGGTGAAGCTCGCCGGCGAGCACGGCGTCGCCGTCGGGGCGCATCCGTCCTTCCCCGACCTGCAGGGTTTCGGCCGGCGCGAGATGAAGATGGGCCGGGACGAGCTCTCGGCCTGCATCGTCTACCAGGTCGGCGCGCTGAAGGCCTTTCTCGATGAGGCCGGCATGAAGCTGAACCACATCAAGCCGCATGGCGCGCTCTACGGCGCCGCCACCCGCCACGAGGACGTGGCGGAGGCCATCGCCGATGCCGCGGAGATTTTTGGCGTGCCGCTGCTCGGCATGGCCGGCACGCTGCAGGAAACGGTCTACACCCGGCGCGCCATTCCCTTCGTCGCCGAGTACTATGCCGACCTCGACTATGACGCCGAGGGGCGGCTGATCATCACCCGCGAGCACGAGGCCAAGGACGCGGCGGAAGCGGCGCGCCGGGCCGTCCGGGTGATGAACGAGGGCCTGGCGACCAATATCGAGGGCGGCGACCTGCCGATGCGCGCCGACACGGTCTGCATCCATTCCGATACGCCGGGGGCCGATCAACTGGCGCGCGCCGTCCACTCGGCCCTGCGCCCGTGGTTTGGTTGACCCAAGCCGTGGGAAGCGTTTGGCTGATGCGTCGCGCGGAGGGAGGCGAGGGCCCGACCCTCGTATAAAAAGGTCGCCTGAGGGTGTCCCGCCCGCAGGGCCGTTCACGGGGATAGGAGTTGCGGATGATGCGAGCCACCTTCTCGACCGGCAGCAGTCCCAAGGGCGGCAGCAAGGCGTTTTGGCAGGAGGCCGTCTCGCAGACCTATTTCCCGCTCGACCTGCGCTTCCAGTCGGTCGACGAGTTCGACGGCACGCTCGACGCCTGGACGCTCGGCTCGATCGCGGTCTCGCGCAACCGCTGCGACGGCCTGCTCTACCGGCGCCACGAACGCCACCTCCTGAACGAGCGGGAGGAGAGCTTTCTGATCACCGTGCCGGAGGTGGCGGAAATCCGCTTCGCCCAGGATGGCCAGGAGGTGCTGTGTCGTCCCGGCCAGTTCCTGATCGAGCGCAGCCATCTGCCCTATGAGTTCAGCCACCGCGAGCGCGCCGCGCTCTGGGTGCTGAAGATCCCGAGCGACGTGCTGCGCGCCCGCATCGCCCGGCCGGAGCGCCTGGCGACGCTGCAGTTCGACGCCAGCCGCTCCGTCGGGGCGCTGTTCGTCGACATGCTGCGCCTGACGGCGCCGCGGCTCGACGAGATGGAGGAGGCGGAGCGCGCGCAGATGGGGCGCCATCTCGTCGACCTCCTGGCCATGGCGATCGAGGCCGACCAGAGGGTTTTGGCCGGCCGCTCGTCCTCGGTGCGCAACGCCCATCTGCACCGGGCCGAGCACTTCATCGGCACGCGTCTGCACGATCCGCATCTGGCGCCCCAGACCATCGCCGACGACTGCGGCATTTCGCTGCGCTATCTCCACCAGCTGTTCGAGGCGGAGGGCACGACGGTCTCGGCGCATGTCCGCAACCGGCGACTCCTGATGTGCGACGCGGCGCTGAAGGACCCGCATTGCCGCAAGGCGATCGCCGAAATCGCCTATGACTGGGGATTCGGCGATCAGGCGCAGTTCAGCCGCAGCTACCGCGCGCGCTTCGGCTGCACGCCGAGCGAGGTCCGCGCCGCCGCGCGTGCGGCGAGCCTCGCCCGCACCTGAACGGGACGTCGGGCGCGCACTGCACAAGACGGTGCCGCCCCCATGTTGCAGTGCATGGTCGGGAAACGGGCAGATCGCGCCGCGGCCCAAAATTTGTGCCAGTTTGCAGTCTCGAACAAAGATTGATGCGCTGAGGATCAAGAGAAGTGGCGGAAAAGCCCGTTTAATCCATCCCGACAGCGCGGGCATCGGCCCGCCGCCGCCAGGCACCGGACGGAATGTCCGCCGTGCCGAGGTCGGTGGCGGACCCCGCGCTCCGGACCACCGGAAAGGGAAAAACGCTCAGCCATGCAGAATCTCCGCGTAGCCGTCGATGTCGGCGGCACTTTCACCGACATCTGCATCATGGACGAGGACACCGGTCTCATCCGGATCGAGAAGACCTCCTCCACGCCCGATCCGATCGACGGGATCATGGGCGGCGTCGCCAAGGCCGGCATCGACCTCTCCAAGGTCGCGCTGTTTTCGCACGGCACCACGGTGGCGACGAATGCGCTGATCACCCGCCGCCTGCCGCGCACCGCCATGGTGTCGACGGAAGGCTTTCGCGACGTGATCGAGATCCGCCGCGCCAACAAGGAAGACCTCTGGGACGTCTACAAGGACGTCGTCAAACCCTACATCCCGCGCCGCGACCGGCTGACCGTGCCCGAACGCATCGACAGCGCGGGCCGGGTCGTCGAGGCGCTCGACGAGGACAAGGCGCGCGACGTCGCCCGCATCCTGAAGAAGCGCGGCGTCGCGGCGATCGCCGTCTGCTTCATGAACGCCTATCTCAACGGCGAGAACGAGCGCCGCATGCGCGAAATCCTGCTGGAAGCGATGCCGGACGTGCCGGTCTCGATCTCCTCGCAGGTGCTGCCCGAGATTTTCGAGCACGAGCGCTTCTCGACCACCGTCGTCAACGCCGCCCTGAGCCCGGTGGTCGTCAGCTACACCACGCGGCTCGGCGACCGTCTCGCCGCCGAGGGCTACAGCCGCGACCTCCTGCTGCTCCACACCGGCGGCGGCGTGATGACGCCGGCGAGCGTCAAGGATTTCGCCGCGCGGCTCGCGGGCTCGGGCATCGCCGCCGGCGCCATCGCCAGCCGCCACATTGCGGGCCTCTGCGGCTATCCCAACTCGATCGGCCTCGACATGGGCGGTACGTCGACCGACGTCTCGCTCGCCTATGAGGGCCAGTCACGGGTGACCAAGGACTGGTACATCGAGTTCGGCTACCCCATCCGTTTCTCCTCGATCGAGGTGCTGACCATCGGCGCCGGCGGCGGCTCGCTGGCCTGGACGGACGATGCCGGCTCGCTGCGCAACGGCCCGCAATCGGCCGGCGCCTTTCCCGGTCCCGCCTGCTACGGCAACGGCAACCCGCAGCCGACCAACACCGACGCCAATGTCACGCTCGGCCGTCTCGGCACGAGTCTGGCCGGCGGTAAGGTCACGCTCGACCCGGTCCTGGCGCGCACCGCGGTGGAGGAGGGCGTGGCGAAACCCTTCGACCTCTCCGCCGAGGACGCCGCCGACGCCATCCTGCGCGTCGCCAATGCCAACATGTCCGACGCGGTGCGGCTGATCTCGATCAGCCGCGGCTACGACCCGCGCGATTTCGCCCTCGTCGCCTTCGGCGGGGCCGGAGCCCTGCACGGCGTCGACGTCGCCCGCGAGCTGGCGATCCCGGTGGTGATCGTGCCGCCGAACCCCGGCGTCACCTCGGCGCTCGGCTGCCTGCTCGTCGACATGCAGCACGACTTTTCCGAGAACTGCATGGTCGATGCCGAGGCCGCGGACCCGGTCGCCATCGAGGCGCAGTTCGCCCGCATCGAGCGCGAGGCGCTGGACCGGCTGATCCACGAGGGCGTGGCCGAGGGCGACATCGTGCTGCAGCGCACCATCGACATGATGTATCGCGGCCAGTGGCGCTCGCTCGCCGTGTCGACGCCGAGCCCGATCACCTCGATCGCCGGCCTCGTCGCCGACTTCCACCGCGAGCACCATCGCGAATACAATTTCCGCCGTGACGACGCGCCGGTCAGCTTCTTCCGCGTCAACGTCAAGGCGATCGGCGTGGTGCCGAAGGCGGAGCTCGCGGTGCACGCGCCGACGGGCGTCAGCCCCGATCCGGTCTCGCGACGCGCCGTCTGGTTCGACAACCAGTCGCACGACACCCCGGTCTACCAGCGCGACGACCTGCGCTGCGGCTTCGTCTTTCCGGGACCCGCGATCGTCGAACAGGTCGACAGCACCGTGGTCGTTCCGCCCGGCGCCACCGCCGAGGTCGACCAATATCTGAACATCCTCATCCGCGTGAAGGGCTGACAGCGATGGCGAGCGAACAGACTCTCGATCCCGTGACCTTCGAGGTCCTGAAGAATTCCTTCATCACCAGCGTCGACCAGATGGGCGAGCAGATCCTGCGGACCTGCTATTCCTTCGTGATCTACAACCACGACTTCTCCAGCGGCCTGCACGACGCCAACGGCGAATGCGCCGCCCAGGGCAACCAGGACATCGCCGTCCACGTCGGCACGCTGCACTTCACCTGCAAGGACGTGATGCGCGCCTTCGAGGGCGACATGCACGAGGGCGACGTCTTCGCCATCAACGATCCCTATGCCGGCGGCACGCATTTCTCCGACGTGCGCCTCGTCCGGCCGATCTTCTCGGAAGGCAAGATCATCGCCTTTTCCCAGTCGAACGGCCACTGGTCGGATGTCGGCGGCAGCGTGCCCGGCTCCTTCGACGTCTCGGCCAAGGACATGTTCCGCGAGGGCCTGCGCATCACGCCGGTGCGCCTCTTCGACAAGGGCGTCTTCCGCAAGGACGTCGCCAACCTCATCGCCTCCAACACCCGCGATCCCGCCTCGATCATCGGCGACATCCAGTCCCAGGCCGAGGCGACGGCCGTCTGCGAGCGCGAGATCCTGCGCCTCGTCGGCAAGTATGGCCGCAACACGGTCGAGACCGGCCTTTCCGAGGTGCAGGACTATGTCGAGCGCGCCGTGCGCCAGCGCATCCAGGCGCTGCCGGACGGCGAGTGGGAGACGGTCGACTTCATCGACCGCGACCCGTCGGGCGGCGAGGGCATGATCCCGATCCGCATCAAGATGACGATCAAGGGCGACAAGGCGATCTACGATTTCACCGGCAGCCATCCGGTGATCGGCACGATCTACAACTCCGCCTTCGGCACCACCTTCTCGGCCGTCGCCGCGGGCATGAAGACCTTCTTCCCCGACCTGCCGCTGAATTCCGGCTTCTACCGCGCCTTCGAGATCATCGCGCCGGAAGGCTCGATCGTCGACGCGAAATGGCCGGTGGCGGTGACCGGTTTCCTGATGCCGTTCGAGAAGATCATGAACTCGATCTACGAGATGTGGTCGCAGCTGATGCCGGAGCGGGCGCTCGCCTGCGCCTTCAACCTCGAATATCTCCTGACCGGCGGCCGCGATGCACGCTCCGACGACAAGCCGATCTTCATGTTCTACGACTGGCTGCCTGGCGGCTGGGGTGGGCGCAACGGCAAGGACGGCGCCAACGTCACCACCGCCTGCTTCGGCACCGGCATGATGGCGCAGCCGGTAGAGGGGCAGGAGCGGGCCAACCCGATCCTCACCACCGAATGCGAGATCCTGCAGGACTCGGCCGGCCCCGGCAAATGGCGCGGCGGCGTCGGCGTGCGCAAGACCTCGCTGATGCTGGCCGCCGAGGACACGGTGATCTCCTACATCTGCGACCGCGAATGCGCGATCGTCTGGGGGATCGAGGGCGGGCTGCCCTCCAGCCCGCACGGCCTGACGCTGAAGCGGGCCGGCGCCGATCACACCGAAAGGCTCGGCACCATCTTCTCCGACGTCAGGATCGGCGAGGGCGACGTGTTCTCCCGGCCGACGGCCGGCGGCGGCGGTTTTGGCGATCCGCTCGACCGCGACCCCTCGCATGTCCTCGAAGACGTGATCGACGACTACGTCTCGGTCGAGCGCGCCGCCAAGGATTATGGCGTCGTCATCCGCGCCATCGACGCCGAGCTCTGCGATTATGCGCTCGACGCCGCGGCGACCGAGACCCTGCGCGCCGAGGTCCGCCGAAAACGCGTCGACTGGGCCCGCACCGATCCGGAAGGCGTCGCGGCAAAGTTCCGCAGCGGCGAGATCGATGCCCTCGATGCGATCCGCCAGCACGCGGTGATCCTCGACTGGGGGACGGGCGAGCTCCTGCCTGAATCCACGCGGCAGTTCCGCGAGACCTTCGAGCGGCGATCCGTCGCCAACTGGGCTGCCGTCTAGGCAGCGCGAAGCAGTGCCGTCGGACGGGGCCCTCGTCCGCTTTCCCCCTCAAGCAAGAAGGATTGAAGCCATGTCTCTTCGCTCTCGCCTCCGCCACAGCCTCGGCGCCGCCACCTGCCTCGGCCTCGTCGCCGGCGCCGTGTCGCCGAGCCTTGCCGCCGACGCTGCCTGGTGGCCGATGAAGATCTACGACTCGTCCTCGGGCACGCCCGTCGACGCCGAGTACACGCCGCTGGAAAAGGCGGAGAAGCCGTACAATCTCTGCGTCCTTTTCCCGCACATGAAGGACAGCTTCTGGGTCGCGGTCGCCTATGGCGTCGTCAAGCAGGCCGAGGCGATGAACGTCAACATGACGCTCTACGAGGCCGGCGGTTACGAGAACCTGCCCAAGCAGCTGTCGCAGTTCGACGACTGCCTCGCCAGCGGATCGGACGCCATCATCGTCGGCGCGATCTCCGGCGCCGGCCTCGAACAGAAGTTCAAGGAAGCGGCGGCCAAGAACATTCCGGTCGTCGGCGTCACCAACCCGATCCCGGCCAATGCGACGCCGGCCGCCAACGCCGTCGACTTCGTCGCCATGGGCGCGGTGACGGGCGAGGGCCTTTTGGCGCAGCTGCCGGCCGGCGAGAAGGCCAATGTCGTGACCTTTCCCGGCCCGGCCGGCTCGGGCTGGGCGGAATCCTTCAACGAGGGCTTCAAGACGGCCGTCTCCAAGAATCCGGACGTCACCATCCTCGACGAGAAGTTCGGCGACAGCGGCGTCGCCGTGCAGCTGCAGCTCATCCAGGACGCGCTGCAGGCGCATCCGGACATGAACGTGATCTGGGGTTCGGCCCCGACGGCGGAAGCGGCGATCGGCGCCGTGGCGGAAGCCGGCCGCACCGATATCAAGATCATGTCGTCCTACGAGAACCAGGCCATGCTCGACGCGCTGAACCGCGGTGACATCCTGGCTTTCGCCACGCAATATCCGGTCGGCGAGGGCGCCATCGCCATCGATCAGGCGGTGCGGCTGCTCGAGAAGAAGCCGGTGATGAGCCTCGTCCAGCCGGTCGCGGCGGTGGTCGACAAGACCACGGTGCCGAACCTGAAGATGGACCTGATCCTGGCACCCGGCGACTGGACGCCGGTCTATACCGTCAAGGCCAAGTAGGCCCCGACGCAACCACAAGCGAAGGAGACGACATGGGGCAGACCGGCGAAGTCGGAACGCCCCGCCAGGAGACGGAGCCGCTGCTCCACCTGGCGGGCATCTCGAAGCGGTTCACGGGCGTCCTCGCCCTCGACCGGGTCGATCTCGACGTGCGTGCCGGCGAGCTCCATGTCCTCTTCGGCGAGAACGGGGCGGGAAAGTCGACGCTGATCAACGTCATCGCCGGCACCTTCCCGCCCGATGGCGGCACGTTCCGCTTCGGCGACGAGGAGATCCGCCACCTGACGCCGCAGCGCGCCCGCGCCATCGGCATCAGCCCGGTCTTCCAGGAATTCTCGCTGGTGCCGACCATGACCGTCGAGCAGAACCTCTTCCTCGGCCGAGAACTCTCCACCGGCAGCGTGCTGCGCGCCGGCGACATGCGCAAGCGGGCGCGGGCGCTGATCGACGAGCTCGGCTTCGACCTCGATCCCGCCGCCCGCGTCGACGACCTGTCGCGGGCGCACCAGCAGATGGCCGAAATCGCCAAGGCCCTGCTCGGCAAAGCCCGCCTTCTGATCCTCGACGAGCCCACCGCCTCGCTGACCGAGCGCGAGACCGGCCGGCTGTTCGAGCTGATCGCCAAGCTGAAGGCACAAGGGGTCGGCATCATCTACGTCTCGCATCGCATGCGCGAGATCCGGGCGCTGGCCGACCGCGTCACCGTGCTGCGCGACGGCCGCCATATCCGCACGTTGGACGCCGCCACCGTCACCGACGGGGAACTGGTCGAGCTGATGACCGGCCGCAAGATCGACGTGCTCTTTCCGACGATCCCTCACGCGCCCGGCAAGGTGGCCGTGGATGTCGAGAACCTCTCGGTCGCCGGCGGGATCGTCTCGGATGTGAATTTCTACGCCCGCGCCGGCGAGATCACCGGGATCGCCGGGCTGGTCGGTTGCGGCAAGTCGGAACTGGTGCGCGCCATCTACGGGCTCGAAAAGGTGACCGGCGGCACCGTCCGCCTGAATGGCCTGCCCTACGAGGCAGCCGAGCCGCGCGCCAGCCTGCGCCAGGGCGTCGCCTATTTCCCGGCCAACCGCGTCGCCGAAGGGCTCGCGCTGTCGCGACCGATCCGCGAGAACGCCTCGATGACGGCGCTCGACCTCAAGCGCTTCGTCACCTTCGGCGTGCTGCGCCAGGGCGCCGAGAGACTGTTGATCAACCCGATCATGGAACAGCTGAATCTCCGCCCGCCCAACATCGAGCGGGCCGTCGGCAACCTGTCCGGCGGCAACCGGCAGAAGGTGATGCTGGGAAGGGCGCTGACGCGCGACCTCACGATCTTCCTGTTCGACGAGCCGAGCGTCGGCATCGACGTCGGCGCCAAGGTCGAGGTCTACGAATTCATGAAGCGGCTGGTCGAGGCGGGCGCAGCGGTGATCGTCGTCTCGTCCGAACTCCCGGAGGTGCTGGCCTTGTCGAACCGCCTCTATGTCATGCATCACGGCCGTATCGCCGCCGAGCTTGAGGGGGAGGCCAAGACCGAGCAGAACGTCTTGTCGAGCTTCTTCAAGGACCATCTGGCCGAGGCCGCCGCATGAGCGCCGCCGACGCCACCCGCCACCCGGGCGCCCCGGCGCGATCCGGTTTTCCGATCCGGCTCGGCTTCCTGCCCGTCCTCCTCATCGCCGTCGTCATCGGGATGTCGCTCGTCTCGCCGCAGTTCTACGGCCCGATCAACATCATCAACATCCTGCGCAACGCGTCCCTGCTCACCATCGTCGCCTGCGGCCAGGCGATCGTCATCATCGCCGGCGGCTTCGACCTCTCGGTCGGCGCGGTGATCGCGCTGGCGAGCGTCGTCACCGCCAAGGTGATGGGCATGGCCGCGCTCGTCTTTCCCGGCAACGACGCGGCGATCATCGCCTGCGGCGTGCTCGCCGGCCTCGGCTCGGGCCTAGCGGTCGGGCTGGTGAACGGCATCTGCGTCGCCAAGCTGAAGGTTTCCGGCTTCGTGGTGACGCTCGGCACCATGTCGGCGGCGGCCGGCGTCGGCCTGATGATCACCAGCGGCATCCCGGTCTACGGCATGCCGGAAAGCTTCGTGAAGCAATTCGGCCGCGCCCAGTTCCTCGGCCTGCCGACGGCGATCTACGTCGCCATCGCGGTCGTGCTGGTGATGATCTTCGTGCAGCGGCGGACGCTGTTCGGGCGCTACGTCTTCGCCATCGGCGGCAATGCCGAGGCGGCGACGATTTCCGGCGTGTCGGTCAACCGCCACCTCGTCGGCACCTATGTCCTGTCCGGCGTGCTGGCGGCGGCGACCGGCATCCTTCTCACCGCCCAGGTCGGCTCCGGCCAGGCGAGTTTCGGCGGCGACCGGATGATGCTGCAGTCTATCGCGGCAGCGGTGATCGGTGGCGTCAGCCTGCGCGGCGGCATCGGCCGGATCGAGATCGTCACGGTCAGCGCGCTGTTCCTGACCATACTGAGCAATGCCCTCAACCTTCTGCAGATCGACTCGCGGCTGCAGCCGGTCTTCCTCGGCGTCATCATGGTGGCGGCGGTGGCGGCCGAGGAACTCAGCCGTAGGAGGAAGGCGCGTGTCTGATCTGGCTCCCCCCGTGGCGCTCGCCGAAACCGGCGCCGACGCCTCCGTCCGCGAACAGCTCTGGCAATGGGCCCTGCCGATCGCCCTCGTCGTCCTGTTCCTCGCTTTCGCTTTGGCCGACAGCCGCGTCCTCTCCGCCGCCAACCTTCTCAACATCGCCCAGCAGACGAGCTACATCGCGCTCTTCGCCATGGCGCAGGCGGTGGTGATCATCACCCGCGGCTTCGACCTTTCGCTCGGCCCCGCCGTGTCGATGGTCAGCGTCGGCGCGGCGGTGGCGATGACGGCGGCCGTCGGCGGTGGCAGTGATCCCGTCACCGTGCTGCTCATCGGCCTCGTCGCGGGCATTGGCCTCGGTGCCGCCACGGGCCTGTTCAACGGCGTGGTGATCGCGCTGCTCGGCGTCAGCCCCTTCGTCGCCACGCTCGGCAGCTACAACATCGCCATCGGCATCGCGACGACGCTGTCGGCCGGCAAGCCCGTGCAGGGCATGCCGGACCTGTTCTCGACGCTGCTCTACCGCGGCGAGGTTTTCGGCGTCCCGGCGGCGATCGTCATCGCCGTCGTCGCCGGCCTGATCCTGCATTTCACCCTGACACGCACGGTATTCGGCCGATCGCTCTACATCGTCGGCACCAATCCGCGCGCGGCGGCGGTGGCCGGCATCCCGGTAAAGCGCGTCCTCGTCTCCGCCTATGTCCTCTGCTCCTCGCTCGCCGCGCTGGGCGCCCTGATGCTGACGGCCCGCACCGGTTCGGGCGAGCCCAATCTCGGCGGCTCGCTGTCGCTGCAGGCGATCGCCGCGGCCGTCGTCGGCGGTACCAGCCTGGCCGGCGGGCGCGGCGGCGTCGGCACGGCGGTGCTCGGCGCGCTGTTCATCACCGTCCTGTCCAACGGCATGAACCTGACGCGCATCGACGGCTACGTGCAGATGGTCGTGCTCGGCGCCATCGTCATCGTCGGCGTCGTCCTCGACCGGGCCCGCCTGAAGACGCGCTGAAGAGCCTGAACCACCCGCAAGGCGCGGCGGACATCCCGGAGGCCGCGCCAGACAGACCGGAGGTTGCCGCCATGACGCCCGAGATCTACCGCGCCCCGACGCTCGCCGCCGCCGTCGACGCGCTGGCCGAGCGTGGACCTGACGGCGCGCCGCTGGCGGGCGGCACCTGGATCATGCGCGCGCCCTTGCGCAGCGCGGCGTTCAAGCCCGCCTATGTCGCCCTGTCGGAGATATCGGCGCTGAAGACGATCGCGGTCGGCGACACGAGCGTCGCGATCGGCGCCGGCGCCACCCACGCGGCGCTGGCGCAGGCTCTTGCCGGCGTGCCCGGCCTCGAAGCGCTGGCGACGGCTGCCGGCTCAACCGCCAACCCGGCGGTGCGCGGCATGGCGACGGTCGGCGGCAATCTTTCGGCGCATGACTTTGCCGCGGCCGACCTCGTCCCCGCGCTGCTGGCGCTGGACGCCGTGGTGGAGATCGCCGGCCGCGGCGGCGAGGAGCGGATGGGGATCGAGGCCTTCCTCAGCCGTCGCGCCGATCTCGGCCCGGGGCGGCTGCTGACCAAGATCCTCCTGAAGCGCTCCGGGGTGCGCTCGGCGCATGCCCGCCTGCCGCTGCGCAAGGCCGGCGACTATCCCGTCGCCATTGTGAGCCTCGCCATCACGCTCGATGCGGCGGGGCGGATCACGATCGCCCGCGTCGCCGTCGGCTCGGTCGAAACGGTCGCCCGCCGCTGGACCTCGCTCGAGACCGCGCTGGTCGGCCAGGCGCTCGACCCGGGCACCCTGGCGCGGCTCGCCGAGACGCACGGTGCTGACTTCACCGGCCGCGACGGCGTCGAGGCGCCCGGCTGGTACCGCGTCAGCGTCCTGCCGGCGCTGGTGCGGCGCGCCGCCGCGTCGCTTTCCACCGCCGCCGCCTGACCGGAGGAGTTCGCATGCCGATCAAGATGACGATCAACGGCGAGAAGCGCATTTCCACCGCCGCGGCGATGGTGCCGCTCGTCGACGTGCTGCGCGACGAGTTCCACCTCACCGGCGCCAAGCCCGTCTGCCGCGAGGGTTTCTGCGGCGCCTGCCTGGTGCTTGTCGACGGCGCGCCGACCCTCTCCTGCCTGACGCCCGCCGGGCTCGCCGAGGGAACGACCATCGTCACCGTCGAGGGCCTGTCCGCCGGCGGCGTTCCCTCGCCGCTGCAGGCCGCCTTTGCGGCGCACGACGCGGTCCAGTGCGGCATGTGCTTTCCCGGCATGGTCGTTGCGCTGACGGATTTTCTCGCACGGACCGAGCAGCCGAGCCGCGCGGCGGTGCGCGCGGCACTCGCCGGCAACATCTGTCGCTGCACGGGCTATGAGCGCATCGTCGATGCCGCCCTGTCCGTCGCCGCCGGTCGATAAGGAGCACGCGATGGACGCCTCGCCCGACGCCACCGTCATGGATTTCCGCCGGCGCGATGCCCGGGACAAGCTGATGGGCCTCACGCGCTACACCATCGACCGCAAGAGCGCCGGCATGCTGCACGCCGTCGTGCTGCGCGCCGCGGTTCCCTCCGGCCGCATCCTCAGCCTCGATACCGCGAAGGCCGGGGCGATGCCGGGCGTCCGGGCGATCGTCACGGCTGCGGATGCGCCGGGACAGGCGGGCATCGGCATCGCCGACCACCCGCTGTTTGCACGAGTCCTGGTGCGCTACGACGGCGAACCGCTCGCCGCCATTGCCGCCGAGACGCTGGCCGAGGCCGAGGCTGCGATGGCGGCGATCACGGTCAAGATCGCGCCGCTCCCCGCCGTCGTCGACATGGAAGCGGCGCTGGCCCCGGGCGCGCCGCTCGTCCACCCGGACTGGGCGGACTACGACGTGCTTTTCGAGGGCGGCGCGCATGGCGGCAATATCGCCTGGGAGGCGAGCTCGGTGCGCGGTGACGTCGATGCAGCCTTCGCGCGCGACGACGTCACCGTGGTCGAGAGCGCGTTTCGCGTCGGGCGGCAGAACCATGTCTCCTTTGAGCCGCGGGCGGTGCTCGCGAGCTTCGAGGACGGGCGCTTCCACATCGAGACGTCGACCCAGGTGCCCTGGACGGTCCGCAACACCACGGCGCGGCTCCTCGGCGTTCCGGCCTCGGACGTGCGGGTGACCGTTCCCGCCGTCGGCGGTGCCTTCGGCCTGAAGTTCGACTGGGCGATGGAGCCCTTCGCTGCTCTCCTTGCCCGCAAGGCGCGGCGGCCGGTGCGCCTCGTCAACACGCGGCAGGAGGAGATGCTGACCTGCCTGTTTCGCGAGAACGCCGACATCCTCATCCGCTCGGCGGTGACGGCGGACGGCGAGATCGCCGGGCGGGAGGCGGTGGTGCTGATGGACTGCGGCGCTTATGGCGGCGAGCAGATTTTTCTCACCACCATGACCGCCCATACGCTCGGCGGAAATTATCGGCTCGGCGCGGCCCGGCTCGTTTCGCGCGCCGTCTACACGCATTCGCCGCCGAACGGCGCCTTCCGCGCCTGCAACGGCGTCTACAACACGTTTGCGCTGGAGCGGCACACGGACGAGATCTCGGCCGCGATCGGCATGGACCCGCTGGAATTCCGCCGCCGCAACGTTTTGGGCGACGGCGACCTCGGCGCCACCGGTCAGGTCTTCGAGGCCGAGGTGCTGCGCCCGATGCTGGAGCGGATGCAGGTTCTGCGTGGCGACACTCCGGTCGCGGTGCCGGACGACGGGCGTCTCCACGGCCATGCGACGACCGTCGGCACCTGGTTCGTCTTCACCGGCCCGTCCGCCGCTACCGTCAACATGAATGCCGACGGCAGCGCGACGCTGGTCACCTCCGGCGTCGAGATCGGCTCGGGCTCGATGATGCAGGCGTTGCCGCAGATCGTCGCCGGCGCGCTGGGCCTTCGGCCCGACCAGGTGATCGTGCGCACCGCCGATACCGATGCCGCCGGCTTCGACGTCGGCGTCGGCGGCGGCCGCACGACGGTCTCGCTCGGCGCCGCCAGCCTTTCGGCGGCGGGAGAGGTGCGGGAGAAGCTTCTGAAAGTGGCGGGCGAGATGCTGGAGGCCGACCCGGAGGATCTCGTGATGGCGGACGGCCGCATCGAGATCGCCGGGGAGAACGGGTTCGGCTACCCGATCGCCGAGGTCGCGGCGCGGGCGCAGGCCAAGTATGGACCCGTCGCCGGCACCGGCGCCTTCACCGGGCGCGGCACGCCGGCCATGGCCGGTTGCGCCGCCGGGCATTTCATCGAGGCGCTCGATATTCCGGTCTTCGCCGTGCACGACGTCGACGTCGCCGTCGATCCCGAGACCGGCCATGTCGAGGTGCTGGCCTACCGGGTCGTCCAGGATGTCGGCCGGGCGCTGAATCCGAGCGCCATCCATGGCCAGATCCAGGGCGGCGTGGTGCAGGGCCTCGGCTACGCCCTGCACGAGGAGGCCTCGATCGATGCCGGCGGCCGGATCTGCCAGTCGGGCTTCGAGACCTACCGCCTGCCGCTCGCCGAGGACGTGGTGAGGGTCGCGATCGATCTCTACGAGGGCGCGCCCTCGATGGGGCCGCTCGGCACCAAGGGGGCAGGGGAGGTGCCAATCCTCAATGTCGGGGCGACGATCGCCTGCGCCGTGGCGAACGCCACCGGCCAGCGCGTCGAGGAACTGCCGCTGACGCCGCCGCGCGTCCTGGCGATGCTCCTCGGCCGCAAGCCGGCGCTCGCTTTCCCCCACATCGCACCGCGCTGGGCGGACAATCTGCTGCGCCCGCACGGGCGGCCGGACTGAGGCGGGAGGGCGGAGGGGCTGCCGAAGCGGGGAGGGCATGGGACTCGCGCCGCGGTGCCCGTCGCTCACAGTGACTGAAGCGTGTCCCGCATCGCCTCGATCAGCGTGTCGACATTTCCGCGCGAAAACACCATGGGCGGGCGGATCTTCAGGACGTTGGCGTGCGGGCCGGAGGCGCTGATCAGCACCCGCCGTTCGCGCAGGCCGTTGACGAGGCGCGTCGTGATCGCGGCGTCCGGCGTCTTCGCCTGGGTGTCGCTCACCATTTCGACGCCGATGAACAGGCCGGCGCCGCGGACGTCGCCGATGCAGGAAAACTCTCCGGCGAGCGTGGAAATCCCGGCGCGGAGATAGGCGCCGACATCCTGGGCATTGTCCTGCAGCCGCTCCTCAGCCAGGACCTTCAGCACGGCGAGCCCCGCCGCCGCGGCGATCGGGTTGCCGCCAAAGGTGTTGAAGTAGCGGCTGCGGCGGCCGAACTCGGCCGTCACCTCCGGCTTCACCACGAGGCCGGCCATGGGATAGCCGTTGCCCATCGGCTTGCCGAGCGTGACCATATCCGGCTCGACGCCGTGACGCTCGAAACCCCACATCGTGTCGCCGGTGCGGCCGAAGCCCGGCTGTACCTCGTCGGCCACGAACAGCCCGCCGGTCCGGCGGATCGCCTCGACCGCCGGTTGGAGAAAGCCTTTGGGCTCGGGAACGACGCCGTCGCTGGAAAAGATCGTGTCGACGATCAGCAGCGCCGGCTTGATGCCGTGCCGCCGGAGATCGTCGATCGCCGTCTGGACGTCGCGACCGAAACGATCGCGCGCCTCTTCCGGTGTCTCGCGGTAGGGATCGGGCGGTGCGACCGTGCGCACATGCGGCCCGAGATTGACCGATTCGCCGAGCGAGGGGGAGAACTCGGCCACTGTCGCGGTCACGCCGTGATAGGCGAGGCTGCTGACGATGATGCCGGTGCCGCCGGTGACCGAGCGCGCCACCCGGACCGCGAGGTCGTTCGCCTCGCTGCCGGTGCAGGTCAGCATCGCCTGGCTGAGATAGGCCGGAAAGGTCGCCGTCAGCTGCTCGGCATAGTCGATGACGTTCTCGTGGAGATAGCGGGTGTGGGTGTTGAGGATGGCGGTCTGCCGGGTGATCGCCTCGACGACGGCGGGATGGCCGTGACCCAGCGAGGCGACGTTGTTGTAGGCGTCGAGAAAAGCGTTGCCGTCCGGATCGAACAGAAACACGCCTTCGCCCCGGACGAAATGGATCGGCCGCTCGTAGAACAGCCGGTAGGCCGGGCCCATCACCTTCTCGCGCCGCGCGATGAGCGCCTGCTCGGCGGGGCTGAGGCGGGCAAAATCGTCCGCGCCGAAAGCATTGACCATGGTCATGAGGCTAGACCTTGCAACTGTCGTGGATGAGCTGGCGGAGATCGGCGTCGGACGCCTCGGCAAGGCGCGCGAGCCCGAGCCAGGCGGAGCGGTGATTGCGCAGGATGTAGGGGGCCTCGTCCGGTCGCAGCGCGGCGCGCCATTCGGTGATGATCACGGTCATCGCCAGCCGCGCGGTGACGAGCGTCGGCAGGACCTCGATCTCGGCCGGCGTCAGCCGGACGACGGCACCGAAGCCGCGCAAGAGGGCGGACAGCTTTTCCGCCCAGTCCTCGCTCCAGACATGATAGGCCGCCGCGATCGCGAGGTCGTTCACCCGCGGGCCGAACACCATGTCGCCGAAGTCGATGATGCCGACGACGGCGTCGGGGACATCCGGATCGATGAGGATGTTGTAGGGATTGAAATCGTTGTGGATCACCTGCGCCGGGAGATCGGCAAGGATGGGCAGGACGCGGCTCGAAAAGGCGTCGAGCACCGCCTGGACCCGCGGCCGCCGCTCGGCGGCGACGAAGTCGAGCCGGTCGGCGAGCTCGTGGAAGTGCGAAAGGTCCCAGAGCAGCTTGCCCGCCGGCGGCCGCGCCGTGGCGCCGGCAAGCCCTGCCGACAGGCTTCCGAGCGCCTGGCCGAGATCGTGGCAGAGCTTGGGGCCGGCCGGCGTGGCGCCCAGCAAGTCGCCGTCGAGATAGGTCAGGAGCCGCACCACGCGGCTGCCGCCCGGCACTTCCAGGGCATGGCTGGCCTCGCCGCCGAGGGTCGGCACCAGGCGCGGCACGGGAACCGCCAGCTGCGTCTTCGCCAGGTGCAGGAAAACAGCGCTCTGGAAGGCCAAAGCGCGCACGTCCTCCACCGGATTGGCGATCTTCAGGGTGAAGCTTCCCGCCGCCGTCGACAGACGAAAGGTCTCGTCGCGCTCGCTCGTCAGCCGCTTGGCGGTGCCGGCCTTGCCGAAGACCGCCAAAGCGAGCGCCTCGACCTCGGGGATCGGGCACGGCTCCCACTGCGCGTTGAGGATATCCGGGGCGGTGGCGGTTGGGGGCATCGAGAATCCCGGAACGTCGGAGATCGGAGCGACGCCCAGCGACGCCGCTGCACCAACCTAGCTTTCTGATGCATCATGCGTCAAGATCGGCCAGATGCGAAGATCAGGCCACGTTTGGGGGGGATGCCGGCGTCGTCTCACGCCATCCGGCGCCGGACGGCGAGGATGGGGCGCCCGGCTGCCAAAGACGCGCCAAAAAGGAGCCGGAGGGCGATGAACGACTTTCAGCCGATGGATCGCAGCAGCCTCTACGAAGGCGTCTATGCCCAGATCGCCCGGGCCTTAAGCGAGGGGACGCTGAAGCCGGACGACAAGCTGCGCATCCGCACGTTGTCCGAGCAGCTCGGCGTCAGCGTCACGCCGGTACGCGACGCCATCCTGCGCCTGGTCGAGGCGCATGCGCTGGAATGGCGGGGCCCGAAGGACATCCGCGTTCCCCGCATGACGGCCCGGCAGCTGGACGAGGTCCGGCTGATCCGGCTGCGGCTGGAGGGGCTGGCAGCGCGACGGGCGGCCGAGGCCGGCGACCGGCCGGGCCTTCTCGTCCTGGAGCGGATCATGGCGGAGAACGAGGCGGCGCGGTCGGCCGGCGACGTCGCGGCGGCCGTGCGCCTCAACCGTCAGTTCCACTTCCAGATTTCCGAGGCCGCGGGCATGCCGGTGCTGCAGGGCATGATCCAGAGCCTGTGGCTGAGAATGGGCCCGCTGATCGCCTCGGTCTATGAACTCGGCGGCGAGACGATGATCCGGCATCACTACGACATCGTCAGGGCGATCGAGGCGGGCGATGGCGACGCCGCCGATGCCGCGATCCAGGCCGACATCAACGCCGCTGCGCATTTCTTCGGCGCGTCGGGCGTTCTGGCGGAGACCCCTTAGCCCGCCTCGGCGGTCGGCGAACCGGCGGCCGCGGCAAGGCAGACCGCCTCGGCGATGAGGCGGCACGACGTGGTCTCGGGGCGCCTGGCGCCGACGGTGAGCCCGATGCCCGTGCCCAATGCGCCCGCGGGCCGTCATTGCCGGGGCGACGCCTGCGTTCGAAACCGGGGTTCCGCGTCGCTCTCTACGCGGCGCCCGCTTCCGGCGCCGGCTGAAACAGCGCGTGCAGAAGACCGGCCTCGCCGAACCCGCCGGACTTCGAGACGATCATCGTGTCATGCCACCGGCCGCCGACGACCCGGGAGACGGGAATTCCCGGCCGGTACAGGCCGAGGCAGACGAGACTGCCGGCGTCGGCCGCTTGGAGGAGGGCGCGCAGGGTCCAGCCGCCGGTGACGAGCGCCGTCCGCGGCGCAGGACCCTCGCGCGTCAACGCTGCCAGTGACTGCGCGATCAAGCGGCGTGCCGCACCTTCGTCGAACACCCCACCGGGCGCGATATGCACACGGGGAAAGCCGGCGTGTCGCAAGGGCCCGCCCGTCATCGGCTCGACGGCGATCGCGAGGCGCGCGAGGCTTTCCACCTGCGCGAGGGTCACGGGGTGGGCGGTGCCGCAGATCGCCAGATCGAGGCGCGGCACGTCGATCGGCGCGGCGGCACCCGCGGCGAGAGCCTGGGCGAGCCCGGCGCTGCCGACATAGAGCGTCCGCCCGCCCAGCGCGCCGATGGACCGGGCGGCGCGGTGCAGCTCGGCATCGTCCTCGGCATCGACGACGTAGACGGCGCCAGGCCGATCGGCGTCGCCGAGCCGGATCGCCGACAGTCCGTGCGCGCCGAACGCTTCCGGCAGGGACGGCCCGACCGCCCACGCGCCCTCAGTGCCGAGGACGAACTGGCGACCGTTGCGGGTGACCCGGCCGAGCGCCGGAAACGCCGGCGCGACGAGCACCCGGTCGAACCGGCCGGCGCGAAGGGCCGCGACGGTTTCGGCGACCGGGTGGCCGCGCATGACGCTGTCGATCTTCTTGAAGACGAGCGCGCCGTCCCGTCCGGCAAAAGCCTCGATCGCGCGGGCGACGCGCTGCCCGGCTTCGTCTTCGCCGAGGTCGCGGCTGTCGGTGTCGAGGGCGATGCGCGTCCCACGGGGCGGCGCGTCGCCGAGCGGAACCTCGAACGGCTGCGACGGCGAGGCGAGGCTGCCGGCCGTATCGAGCGCGCCGGTCAGATCGTCGGCGACGATGCAGAACCCGTCTGTCGCCGCAAAGACCGAGCCGGCCGTCACCGGCGCGTCAGGGCCAGAGTGAGGGCATAGTCGATCGCCTCGATCAGGCTGCTCTCGTGCGCGATGCCCTGGCCGGCGATGTCGAAGGCGGTGCCGTGATCGACCGAGGTGCGGATGATCGGCAGGCCGAGCGTGATGTTGACGCCGCTCAGCGCCAGCCACGCGCCGGTCGCCGGATCGACCTGGAAGCCGAGCAGCTTGACCGGAATGTGCCCCTGGTCGTGGTACATGGCGATGACGCAGTCGTAATTGCCGGCCTTCATCTTGACGAAGACGGTATCGCCCGGGATCGGCCCGTAGACCTTTTCGCCGCGCGAAACATAGTCGGCGACGACGGGGGCGGTGAGGTCGATGTCGTGCCGGCCGAAAATGCCGCCCTCGCCGGCATGCGGGTTGAGCGCGGCGAAGGCGACCCGCGGATCGGCAAGGCCGAGATCGCGCAGCGCCGCCAGCGTGAGGTCGAGGACCCGGCGCATGCGCTCGGGCGTGGCGCGCTTCGGCACGTCTTCGAGCGCGATGTGGGTGGTGACGTGGCTGACGCGGAAATCGCCGTGCGCCAGCATCATCACGCTGTCGCGCGCGCCGGTCAGCTTGGCCAGGAGCTCGGTGTGGCCGGCGAAATGATGCCCGGCAATGTGCAGCGATTCCTTGGCGAGCGGCGCGGTGACGATCGCCGCGGCCTTGCCGGCCATGGCCAGCCGCACGGCCTCGGCGATGGCGTCATAGGCCTGCCGGCCGCCTTCGGCGGAGACCTCGCCGATGGTCACGGCACCGGGGTCGCCGCCGATCGCCCAGATGCCGACGGCGGGCTGCGGGTCGTCCTCCGGCGTCAGCTCGGGCACGGCGAGCCCCAGCATGCCGCCGATGCGCTGCAGAATGGCGGGGCAGGCGACCAGCCGCAGGCGGAATTCGCCGGCGTCGAGGCGCGGCTGCAGGGCGCGGACGGCCTTCAGGGCAATCTCCGGCCCGATGCCGGCGGGGTCGCCGATGGTGATGGCAAGGGTCGGCGTCATCGGCGTGTCCTCGAGAGCTGGATGGTGGCGCGGCCCGCGCGAGCGGCGAGCCGCCGACGGGGATCACCGATCCCGCCGTGACGATCAGAAAGGCAGCGGCAGACCGGCCTCGACGGAAGCGGAGGTGCCATCAGTCAGGGCGCGCCGTCGACCTTTCCGACAATAGGCCCCTAGCCTGATTGCGTCAGAAAATCCTCGTTGTCTATGAAATCGTCGACAATCGCGCGCTCAACTCGAATGACGCCTTGGACGATCGGGCATTCGGCTGTCGGCAAGAGCTGGGAAAAACTCATAGCGCCGGAAGGTTGTCTGGGCGTTCGCGGCCTTGCGACCGACGGCTCGATCTGTTCGTCCTCAATCAGGACCTTGGTCCAACCTGAAGGTCATGCGAAAGGCTGCGCCGCTCCCTGCGGGTTGCAGGTTGAAGGTGCCATTCATGCGCCGCATGGCCGTTTCACAGATCGACAGTCCGAGCCCGCTTCCGGAACGCGCATCGTCATTGCCCCGGACGAAGCGTGCAAAGCTCGAACGGGGAAAGCCGGGCAGTCCTGGACCCGTATCGGTGAACAGCAGCGTTCCGTCGTCGGCAAGGGAGACCTTAACACTGCTGCCGGCAGGGGTGTGCTTGCGGACATTGTCCAGGAGATTGCGCAGGATCAGGGCGATCAGCGTCGCGTCGCCGATGATTTGGACAGGCAAGTCCAGGCCCTCTGCCTCCAGCGACCATCCGGCGGACACGAGCCGCGGGGCCGCCTCATTCAGGATTTGGGCCACGGTCTCGCCGAGGGAAAGCGATTGCAGGGAGAAGACCGTACTGCCGTCCAGCCGGGCGATGTGCAGCAGCTGCTCGATGAGGCGGGCCATGGCATCGATGTCCTGCATGGCCGCATCCCGGTCGGGATCGGAGGCAAGGCTTTCCAGCCGCAGCTTGAGGTCGGCCAGCGGCGTCCTCAGTTCGTGGGCGGCATGGATGGAGAAGTCGCGTTGGGCGACGGCACCGGTCCGGATGCTGTCCAGGGCATGGTTGACGGCGGCAATCAACGGCTGAACCTCCGCAGGGGCCGACGAGCCGGAAAGTCGCTGCTGCCCCAGATTGTCGAAGGTGATCCTTTCGGCCTGCGCGGCCACGCGCCGCAGTCCTCGCAGACTGAAGCGAACGATGCTCACGGCCGTGATCACCATGACGAACAGCATGGCCAGCGCCGCCCAGCCCAGCTCTTCGAGAGACTGGGCAAAGAAAGTGTTGGTCAAAGCGGTGACATCTGAACGCGATCGGGCCAGCCGCAGCCATGCCCCGAACTCCGGCACGAAAAGTTCGGCAATGAGGACGGGTCCGGTACCCTCGAGCGTCGGTCCGATCAAAATAACGGGTTCCGGGCCTGCTGGTCCAGGGCGTCCGGCGGGCGCATTGGCGTCGGAGCGATCCAGCACCGCCCCTGTCGCATCCGTGACGGTGTAGCCGTAGACCGGTCGTGCGCCTGACAGGAGTCCGGTATAAGGGGGGTCAACCTCTAGTGTTGGCTCGGCCGGGCGGTCGAACACGACCGTGCCGCCAGGATCGCGCCGAAGCAATCCCGCCCATTCCTCGACCTGAGTGGAGAGCCCGCGCTCTTCTATCCCGAATTGGCCGCGCGTGAACTCCATGGACAGGATCGTCCCGGCACCGACGAGGGTCAACGCGGACATCAGGGTCACGACGACCGCGAGCCTCACATCGAGGCGATAGGCCCGTCTCATGATCGGGTCTCGCACAGGATGTAGCCGAGGCCCCGCAGCGCCTTGAGCTCGACCGTTGCCCCCGCATCCGAGAGCTTCTTGCGAAGCCGGTGGATCAGGGTCTCGACCGCGTTGTCCGACCAGTCCTCGTGCAGCGCATAGAGATGCTCGCCCAGCATCCGCTTCGGCGTCACGCGGTCGCCGGCACGGATCAGCTTGTCGAGGGCGGCGTATTCCTGAGCCGTCAGCCTGACGTCTCGATCGGCCACCGTCAGGCTCGTGCTGTGAGGATCGTAGAGAAGATTTCCGAGACGCAACTCGGCCGCCGTGATTTCCGCGGAACGTCGTCGCAGCGCCCTCAACCGTGCCAGAAGCTCTTCGGTGGCAAACGGCTTGACGAGATAGTCGTCGGCCCCCGCGTCCAATCCCGCGACCCGGTCCCCGATCTCGTCCCGCGCGGTGAGCATCAAGGTCGGCGTCCGAAGACCGGCGGCACGGGCGGACCTGACGAGTGCCCGCCCATCGCCATCGTCGAGCATGACGTCCACGATGCAGAGGTCGTAGGGCGCCAGTCTCCAAGCCGCCTCGCCGTCCGCGACGGTCGCGAACACATCGACCGCATGACCCGCCTCGCTCAGCCGTCGCCCCAGGGCCTCGGAAAGCAGGCGGTCATTCTCGACGAGCAGAATTCGCATCGCGCCTCTCCATACACTGACGTCGGCTGGTCAACAGGAAGCTCTCGCTCCGCCGACGGGGCTGTGCGTATCCCGACGAGGTCGCCCGGGCGCTCCGAGATCAAGTCGCCCGGAGGCAATGATGTCGCTTGCCCTTTCGAGCGCCGCCGGCCTCCGAATTTCCTGTCACCCAGCGCTGGCGCGGTCAATCTCTCGATTCCGGTCCAAGGCGCGTTCGCGGCCTGCTGTCGTCGGAGATCTCGGCGCGGTCGGCGGAGGGACGCGGCGACCGAGCAGGCGTCGGCAGTATGCCGATGACCGCGGGCCGGATCTGGCGGGTGACGCCACCCGGAATTCTCAAAGCAGTCGCAATATGAGCCCTCCGGCGTGATGGCGGCGAGGGGTCGCCACGCGCGAGCCAAGCTGACGAGCACCGACGCGGGTCAACTCCGACGGCTTCGTCGAACCCTTGGCAGGGTTCGAAATCTGCAAGTTTTCTGCAAGCTGGCCAGCGCATGCGCCGGGCCATGAGCGCATCCCTATCCCACGCCGTTTCATCCAGCGCGAAATCGGACCGTCTGATTATCGCGTTCCTCATCGCCATTTGGCTCACCAGCATGGTTTTCTGGTTCGCTCCAGAGATCGATTTGATCGTGAGCGGCTGGTTCTTCAGCCCCGGCGACGGCTTCGTCTCGTCCAGCGATTCGAACCTGCAATGGCTTCGCGGAAGTTCTCCCTGGGCCCTGGCCGGGGTTATTTTGATGATCTTCGGCCGAACGCTCTGGGATGCCCTCCATGGCGGCCTGGCCTGGTCACGGATGCGGACGCCGGTCTGGCTGCTGGCCGGACTGGCGCTCGGTCCCGGCCTGATCGTGAACGGCCTGTTGAAGGCGCACTGGGGCCGACCCCGCCCCGTCCATGTGGACGTCTTTGGAGGGGACGCCGTCCACCAACTGGTCTGGGTCATCAGCGATGGGTGCGATCGCAACTGTTCGTTCGTGAGCGGAGAGGCTTCCTCGTCGGCCTGGCTCGTCGCCGCAGCCCTCGTCACCCCTCCGCCCATCAGGCTGGCGGCAACAGCCGCGACTGTCGTCTACGCCGGAGCGTTGTCGCTGAACCGGATCGCCTTCGGCGGACATTTCCTATCCGACGTCGTCCTCGCCTGGCTGATCTGCGGGCTCGTCTTTGCCATCCTCTATCGTCTGCTGCCGGACGCTGATTATTCTTTTCGCTCGGGCGGCAACGCTCTCTAGCAAAGCCGCGTGCGGGTTCGGGCCGATCTGCCGATCCCCGTCGACGCACCACGACCATACCGCTCGCTCAGCGGGCGCGTCTCGCATGCTGAACGCGCATCGTTTCGAGACGCCTGCGAAGGGCCCGAAGGCGGAGGGCGGGTTTCGCTGATCCCCGGTTCGGAGGCGGACGATCGAGATCCGCCCGATCTTTTCGTCTCGCGCACAACTGGTGTAATTTCCGACGAGAGTGGGCGCACGCCAGCCGCAGACAATCGTGGATACGACATGGGCCTCTTTTCGTGGATCTTCGGTCAAGCGCCTGAAAATCGCGGATCGATGACAGGCATGCGCGCGAAAGAGGATGTCCAAGCTCTTCCTGACGCATTTCCGACCGTGGAGGATCTGGAAGAGCGGTTTCGTCGCTCCGGCATGTTTCGGGAGGACCTGATCGAGCGCTTCGCTTTAGGAGCGGCGCAGTTCCTTCGAAATGGCCTGAGCTACAACCAGGTCGTCGAGGCCCTCGTGCGATCGGGAGAGCCACTCCCCCTGGAGCAAGTCAGGGCGCTCGGCTTTCCCTCCAAATATGTGGTCGGCCGGGATTTCCACGATGGGCTCGTCGTGAAAGACCTCGCTGCCGCACGGGGTCGCCTCGAGGACCTGGTCGAGCTGACCGCCGCCCGGGCGGCTCAGCTCCACGCGTTGAGGCGCTACGAGGAGGCGAACGTGCGGCATGTCAGGTTGGTGTCACTCGGTGCTGCGAAAGAGACGCCTTTGGAACGCCGGTTCAACAACCGGAAGATCAGCATTGCCGAGGCTGTCGACCTGGTCCTGTCCAAAGGGGAGCAAATCCGGCGAAGCACGTTCTCCGCCGTCATTGTTCCAGGCGAACAGTCGGTGTGAGATCCAGCCGCAATGGATGTCGATATCCTTGCCCAGCTACGTAATCCTGTCCGTCGCAGACGCAATGTTAACCAGCTCTTGAGGGTGTGTCGCTCACCGTAAATCCCCTTGGAGGCCGTAAATGCTCAGTGTTGAAATAAATCTGATCGGAGTACCGGCCTTTGTCGTCAACGTCAGCGCACGGGGGGAGTTTCGGCTTGCAGCGATCAACCACGCAGAGGAACTGGCAATCGGCAAAACCGCTGCCGAAGTGGTTGGTCGTCCGCTAACGGAGTGCCTTCCAAAAACCGTCGTGGCTCATGTGACCGCGCGCTTCTCAGAGTGCGTCGGGAAGAGGGCGGTGCATTCGTATGACGAAATGCTCGATATTCCTGGCAAAGCACAATGGTGGCGCACCACGCTCACCCCGGTAATCGATCCCCAATCTGGCGATGTTACGCAGCTGGTTGGTATTGCCGTCGAAATTACGGAACGCAAAAAGACCGAGGACGATCTCCTTGTGAAGGCGTTCCAGGACCCGTTGACCAGCCTGGCCAATCGCGCCCGCTTCGAGCTCGATATCGAGGACTGCATGGCGGAGGCCGTTTACACGAGGCGCGGGTTTGGGATCGCCGTTATCGACCTGGATGGCTTCAAGCCGATCAACGATCGATATGGACACCGCCGCGGCGACGACGTTCTTCGGCATGTCGCCTCTCTGTTGAAACTGACGGCGCGCGAGAATGAGACTGTCGCTCGTATTGGCGGAGACGAATTTGCCATGCGCGTCACCGCCGCCACCGAGACCGAGTTAAACGGCAAGGTGGAGGCCTTGAGACGATTTGTGGATCGCGCCCTCAGCATGTCGGACATCGGGGTGCAGGTCGGGGCCAGCATCGGGTCAGCGATGTGGACCGGCGGTATCTCGTTTGGCGAACTCTTCGACATCGCCGACGCGGACATGTACCGACGGAAAGCCGTGAGAAAGTCCTTGGCCGCGTGATGACGGTCAGTCACGGCGCGACGGTGGAGGGTGCTCGATACGCAAAGGGCGGACGCTTCACGGCAGACGTGAAAACCAGTCCGCGTAAGGCGTGTTCAAAGCCATGCGCCGATTGTAGTCCGGTGCACCGTCTTGCCACCAAACCGGCCCGCGCTCCCCCAATGCCACCTTTGCATCGTCAACGCGGCGGCGCGCCGCTGCGATCGCAGCCGGATCACCTTTTCCATCGCGGACTGCACGACGGGCCGCCATCAGTTCGCTGACGAGAGTGCCTTGAGTCTCGGCACTGAGGCTGGGGTTGGATTTCCGCCACAGACGCCCCCGAACCACACAGTATCTGCCGTCCGGCGTCTGCGGATAAAGGGGGCCTGACACAGTCACTACCCTTGCGATTTTGGCGCGGTCGCTGGCGGCAGGCCGTTACCTGCGCCGCAGTCCGCATTGCCTCGCGGAAAGCCGAAGGCTCGCGTCAGGCGAGGACCTCGATTTTTACCCTGCCGACCCCCGAGCCGATGATCCCGATCTTACTCGCCGCCCCGCGGGAGAGATCGAGCACGCGGTTGCCGTGGAACGGTCCTCGATCGTTGATGCGCACGGTCACCGACTTGCCGGATGTTTTGCACGTCACGCGCACTTTGGTGCCGAAGGGCAATGTGCGGTGCGCAGCGGTCAGCGCGTTCTGATTGAACCGCTCCCCGTTGGCCGTCTTGCGGCCATGGAAGCCTGGGCCATACCAGGAAGCGGGGCCGGAAATTGTCCTGACGGTCGCGGGTTCTGCGTTAGCCGATGTCACGGCACTGCCGGAAAAGGTGGAGAGACAGAGGGCAAGAGCGGCAGCGGACATCGGCAGTAGCTTCATCGGGTGGGGCACTTCCATTGTTGAGGGAGGCCGTTCATCACCGTGACGCGTGTTCTCAATGTGGATGGCAGCTGGTCGGAATAAGGTCATTTCTGGATCGCGGAACCAAATTCAACGCCGCACAACGTGCGTGAAGGGCCCGGGTTCTGGGAGTGTCAGCCGCAGATCGCGCTGCCTTAATGTCCGTGCGGAACACAGGCCGCCTGCGTTGCGCCAGGCGCGAAATTTCAGTGAGCATCGACCGAGCAGACGAGGCAGTTGCGGATTTCGGTGCACATGCGCTCGCTGATCAGCTCGATCGTGCCGTCGGGCTCCAGCTTGAAGTTCAATGCGACATCGGCTGGTCAGGAAGGTCACGCGAATAGTGTCGTCCTGCCTGCAGGAGAAGAGCACGGCCGTGAGCGTGAGCGCGGTACCATTGTTAACGCGGAACCGCACGGGACCGGTATCGGGCCGCACGCTGTCGGTAAAAGAGGAGACTGCCTCCGGTGCCTCGCGAAGGGCCGCATGCGCGCGGCGGCAGCGCGTTCGGCTCAGATCATATCGCTCTGCATCATAGGTGCGCTCGAACAGATCTCGCGGCCCAGTGCTTTCGCCCGGCGGCAGCCATGAAAAGCCGTCGATGGACGTGCGCCAGGTTTGCTCAACGGGACTGCCGTCGCGATGAAAACCCTGGCATTCCACCAGCGCGTTATTGCATGGGCGTTCCAATGGCGTCGTCCGCCAGTCCATCACGAGTTCTTGGACACCGGATAAGTCGATGTTCCGGACTTTCTCATCACAGAAACTCGATAGAACCATCAGAGGCATAGGCCGCTACTGGCTGCTGATCGCGGAGAAACATGGCGGAGATGGCCGATCGCACAGGAACGCCATGGCCAGTACCGTGATCGGCCGCAAGTGAGCGCGAGGTGAAGTCCAGGTTGGATAGCCACAAGACACGCGGAGGTGGACGCAAATCCAATTTGCAGGCTGGGAGCTCACCGAAGAAATCCTTCTGCGTCGAACTCCCGCCAACCCGCCAGGTCCACGGCCTCTGGATCCCGCTTTGATCGCCGGGCTGTCGGCAGCTTCGGCCCGCTCTTCCCCGATCTTGTCAGAGCTGCTTTTCCCGCACCCTTGCGCCTGTTCTCCGCCGTCTCGGCGGCGTCTGCTTCTCGCCACGCGGTGGGCATGTCCCGATCGAGCACGTCCTCGATGTGGCGCGGGTCGTGGACGTGGAAGGTCACCGCTTTTGCGCGGCCCCGCATCTTGACGGTCTTCGTGCCGGCGCTGAGCAGGCGCCCGTCCTTCGTCCACTTCAGCCGCTCGCGTGGCAGGATCGTCAGAATCTCCTCGGCCTCGCTGGGTAAGACCGGGAGGGTGTCGATGCCAGAGAGGACGGTCTCGATCGTTTCGCAGGCAGCTTGGAAAGCACCCTCCTGATCGTCGGGCATGCGCAGCGTGAAAACCGCGGCATCGGAGGCCAGGTAGGCTCGCACCGGAAACGGCAGGCGCAACCGCACCTCGCGGTCGATGCCCTTGAACCGAACGGACGACCCCATCGCAGCGGCCACAGGGAAAGGCCATTGCGCTTCGCGCACGCTGGTCCCCTCGGGAATCAGAGGACCGCTATCCCTGGCCTTTCCGGGTCTTGCCACTCATCGCTCCTGGAGGAACTCGTTTTCTACAGGAGGACTACACATCCGCTGCCGGAGGGTTCCAGACGTGGAATGTCCGTGAAGAGCCATCCTCAAATGGCCCGGTTCAGTTCGTGCGGCAAAGCGCTTGTCCAAGGCCGAATGCAGCAGACATTGCGTCGGCGGGAAGTGCCCCAAGGAGGCCAAGCTGAAGCCGGCGACCTCCCGTTGCTTGCGGTTCCCGTTTCTGTCCAGATGGCGCACAGGTCCTGTCCTCCCGGACCTCGCGCGGTCCTGGCACGGGGCGAGCGGCAGGACTGAGGCGATGAAAGGATCGAACCCGCGGCGGCCGTTCGCGTTGCCCGCAAAGCTGCAGCGAAGCATCCGCAACCCGAACCGACATCCAGCGAAAGAGTCCGACATGAAATACGCCCCCTTCGGCAATTCCGGCATGATGGTCTCGCCCCTCGTGCTCGGCACCGTCACCTTCGGCGGCACCCACGGCTTCGAAAAGACCGGCAATGTCGGCGTCGAGGAGGCCAAGCGCTTCATCGACATCGCCCGCGACGCCGGCGTCAACGCCATCGACACCGCCAACATCTATTCGAAGGGCGACTCCGAAAAGGTCGTCGGCGAGGCGGTAAAGGGGCGGCGGAACGACCTTTTGATCTTCTCGAAAGTTCGCACCACCATGGGCGAGGGGCCGAACATGGCCGGCGCATCCCGCGCCCACATCCTGGGCCAGATCGACGAGAGCCTGAAGCGGCTTCAGACCGACTGGATCGACCACTACTGGATCCACCAGTGGGACGGCGTCACCCCGGTGGAAGAGACCGTCGCGGTGATGGACGACCTGATCCGCGCCGGCAAGATCCGCTCCTGGGGCGTCTCCAACTATGGCGGCTGGCAGGTGGCCAAGACCGTGCTGACGGCGAAGATGCTCGGCGCGACGCCGCCGGTCGCCCACCAGCTCAACTACACGCCCGAGGCCCGCGAGGCCGAATACGAGATCATCCCGGCCGGCCGTGATCTCGGCGTCGCGACGCAGGTCTGGAGCCCGCTCGGCGAGGGGCTCCTCACCGGCAAGATCGACCGCAAGAACGGCCCGCAGCCGGGCACCCGCCAGGGCAACGACTGGCCGGAGCCGCACATCGTCGACACCGAGCGGCTCTACCGGGTGATCGACGTGCTCAAGGAGGTCTCCGCCGAGGTCGGCCGCAGCGTACCGCAGGTGGTGCTCGCCTGGCTGCGCGAGCGCCCTGGCGTCCACTCGATCGCCCTCGGCGCGCGCAGCGAAGCGCATCTGCGCGACAATCTCGGCTCGATCGAGCTGACGCTTTCGCAGGATCAGGCCAAGCGCATCGAGAAGGCCGGCAGGCCACCGGCGATCGTGCCGCTCTGGCACCGGGCGATGAACGGCATGGACCGGGTGAGCGAGGCCGAGCGGGAGTATCTGGAGGGGTATCGGGAGACGATGGGGCTGAGGTGAAGGCAATGGCGCCTTCGTTCCGTCGAGATTGATCGCACGCTGGCATCCGGGGCGGTGAGCGCCGCTCCGGAAGTAAGCGCCGGGTTAACATCGCGCCCATCCCAGCCAAGGGTTCGAGTTGTAGCTCTCGGATTGTCCAGAAGGGCGTGAGCGGAATGACAGCTATCTTCGTCGGAGCGCCGGAAGTGGAGAGGCAGCTTTCGGCCCGATCGCGTCTTTATCCTCACTGACTTGGCAAAGCCGGAACGCGGGTTGTGAGGCGGCGAATCGCGCCCCTACTGACTCGAACGAAGCCACTTGTGCGCATACCCGCAAAAAGGTCAGTGGCACACGAACCTGGCACGAGTGGACGCATCGGGCACAATCGCCACCATGCGCATCGTGATGGCGGCGTTATTCTCGAATAATTTCGAAAAGTTAAATGGTAGCGGGAGAGGGACTTGAACCCCCGACACGCGGATTGTGATTCCGGCTGGCGACTCCGAGCGACTGCGTGAAATTTGTCGTCGAGGACTAGGGTCTGTCAGCGCTTGGCGGCATCCAAGCGTGCAAGTGCGTTCTCTTGACCGGCCAAGCCAATCACGCGCGGATTTGCACAAGATTATCTAGCGGGTAGTCTGTCCTCAAGGAGGAGCGAGGCGCGGCGGCAAACGAATGACCCATTCTGCCAAATTCGCATTTAGTGTAATTCTCGGTGTATTCGCGCTAAGTGCCATGACATGGATCATATCCAACAAGCTCTTCGAAGTTTCCGACTGCACCCTTTTGGCAATCCGGTGGCAGAATGCCAAGCGACATCGCTTTCCGAACGGTGGGACGGCCGGTAAGTGGCTCGATCTCTACGCTGATCAGTGCGACTATCAACCAACGGCCGAAGACCGTCACATAGCTATATTATACGATTGAACTGTCGCCCACTATACGGCCTATTATCGATTGAGCCAGTCAAAAGCGGCAGCGAGCATAGAATTCCGAGGTAGCTTAGGCAGCAAATGCCACCAACGAACGGCAGGCCTCGACCCAACTCTGCCTCCGCCCGCCTACTGCCCCAACGATCGCCAGCAGACATCCGGCTCATCGACAACTGACAATCAGTGGCCCACCTACTGCCAGAACCTTTTCGCGCATTCGCGCGCGACATCCCCTCGGCAGAGGCCCAGATCGCGGAGGCGCTCGTCATCCAGCTCGGCAAGCACGACGCGCTGCCGCGAGCGCTCGATCCAGAGCAGCATCCGTTGCACGAACGAGTGCGCGGCCCCACGACGGAAAGAGGATCGTTGCGAGGGAAGAGAGGTGCTATCGCGGAGGGTGGTATGGGTCATGGCGATCCCAGCCGGTTCAACGAACGTCGAGGCGTCCCTGCACCATGATCTCTGCCCATTGCCTGTGGCCTGCCACCGCTGGTAGGCTGAATTATTATGCAAGTGGGCCAAAGGCACGATCCGGATATTTCCCCCTCAGATCGGGACGTGGATCGCCCCGTTCTCGTGCTTGGGATCGATTATCCCGATGGGTATGAGGCTACGCCACACCGCCATCGACGCGCGCAATTCCTGTACGGCTCATCCGGCGTCGTCCTGGTTTCCACACCCGATGGCTCCTGGATGATGCCACCCCAGCGCGGTTTATGGATTCCGGCGGGTACGGAGCATGCCGTGACAATGCTGGGTCCGGTCGCGATGTGCAGTCTGTATATCGACGAGGCGGTTTTACCCGGCCAGTTCCACCGCTGCGAAGTCGTGGGCGTTTCGGACCTGCTTCGCAGCCTTCTGATAGCGGCGCCCAGCATCCCCGCGGAGTATGACCGCGATGGCCGCGATGGCGCTCTGATGAACCTGCTGCTTCATGAGTTGCGGGAGCTTTCGCCTCTGCCTCTCTCGCTGCCGCTTCCAAGACACCCGCGCCTCGCCCGAAAGTGCCGGGACTTTCTCGAGAGACCGTCACCCCACGATACGATTAGCGCTTGGAGCGACGAACTGGGGATGAGCCGTCGGACATTCACGCGATTGTTCAAGCAGGAAACCGCATGCAGCTTCGTCGAATGGCGGCAGAAGGCATGCCTCATGTCGGCGCTTCCGCAACTTGCCGAGGGCCACAGCGTGACCAGCATCGCCCTCAATCTCGGCTACGAGAACCCGGCTTCGTTCACATCGATGTTCAAGCGACTCCTGGGTGCCGCGCCAACAGACTACCGCGTGCAACGATAGATCGAGCTCAGCAGTCATATCCTGTCGGCGGCTATTGCAGACTAATTGTCCATGAGAGGACCGTCCGCAATCCCAGGTCAGCCATATCCGAGCGGCCTCCGCCAAGTCCATTTGGTGGCTTTTGCTACCTAATGCCGCGCTTTTCAAAGGCCTCGGGCAAAGCTGTCAGCCCCATACTTGTCGTTGAACGCGTTCAGCAATGAAGGACAAAAGCTCCGCAGCCAGGGAAAAGCCCCGCCGCAGGTGAGCGCGTACAAATGCTCCACGGTTGATGGACGATCGGACACCGGCTGCAGACGAAGAGCCTGCACGATCGGTCGCCCCAGGAACGGAATGATTTGCGATGCAGATGTCCCATGAAGTCTTTCGCATTCCATTGCGAACAGGGTCCGTCCCCAGCGCGCTTGTCGAGCCGCGGCGCAAGCATGTCATTTTAGTGGACGAGGACCGCCACAGCCGCGAGTTCCTGCGCGACTACCTCTCAAGTCATGCGTTCGACGTCAGTCCCGCCAGCGATGCCGCCACTCTGGACCGCCTCCTTGCGTCCCGCCATGTCGATCTCTTCATCGTCGGCCTCCAGCGTGATGGTGATCCTGCGCTCCGGCTGCTGCGGGACCTCCGTATCCGGTCGGCGGCGCCCATCATCGTTACCGGCGATCTGGACGAAGAGGCTGACACTGTTTTGCTGTTGGAACTGGGCGCCGACGACTATCTCGCCAAACCCTTCGGCCTGCGGGAACTGCTGGCCCGAATCCGCGCCAACATCCGCCGCGCCGAACGGCCTGCGACCTTAGGGCCGAGGCCCGACTCTCTGCGTTACGAATTCGGCGGCTGGGAGCTGCACATGCGAAGCCGCCGACTGCTGGCCCCCAGCGGCCTCTCGGTCAGGGTTACGACCGGCGAGTTCAATCTTCTCACCGCTTTTCTGCAGGCTCCGCAACAGGTGCTAAGCCGCGAACGGCTGATCCACGCAAGCCGGATACATGATGAGGAAGTGTTCGACCGGAGCATCGACGTTGTGGTCATGCGCCTGCGCCGGAAGCTTGCCGTTCATATGCCCGGCGCCGTGCTGATCGCCACCGAGCGCGGCGTCGGCTACCTGTTCACACTGCAGGTGCACCTGATCTAGGCCGCTCCACGACCTGCCACCTCGAGCCCGCGTCGCTTGGCGAGCGCGAGCCGCAGGGTCGGCGAAGCCCGCCAGCAATGCGGGCAAGCTTTCCCCGCCTCATCGGGAAAAGCGACCAGCGCCTCCAAAGTCTGGAATTCGAAAGCCCACCCAGGACGATCTTCAGCAGCGACGTGCCGACGAGCAGTCCTCCCGCCATCAGCGTCCATCGTCCAGGAGCATGCAGATGCATCAAGCGACCGCCACCATCAAGGCACCGACCTCCACCTCTGCGGGGCAGGTCCTGCAAGGCACCCTCCTTGGGCCGGCTGTGCTGGGCCGCATCGCGGGCCGTGCCGCGGGCTACGATCGGGAGAACGCCTTTTTCCATGAGGATCTGAAGGAGCTGAAAGCCGCCGGCTATCTCATGGCCAACCTGCCGACCGAGTTCGGCGGGCGGGGCCTGTCCCTGCCGCAGATCCTTCGGGAGCAGGCGACACTCGCCTATCACGCCCCGGCCACCGCGTTGGGGATCAACATGCACCTCTACTGGATCGGCGCCGCTACCCATCTCTGGCGGCGGGGCGATCACAGCACCGATTGGATTCTGGAGGAGGCTCGCCGCGGCAAGGTGTTCGCAGCCGGTCACGGAGAGCCCGGAAACGACCTCGGACTTGCCGGCTCGCTCGTGAAGGCCGAGCCGCTCGGGGACGGATCCTACCGTTTCACGGGACGCAAGATCTTCACATCGCTGTCGCCGGCCTGGGACTGGCTCGGCTTTCACGCGCAGGACGATTCCGATCCGGCGCGGCCGAAGATCGTCCACGCCTTCATCTCGAGGCAGGACCCCGGCTTCCATATCAACGAGACGTGGGACACGCTCGGCGTGCGAGCGACGCGCAGCGACGACACCATCCTCGAGGGCGTTACGGCAAAGGCACCCTTTATCGTCCGCGTCCTGCCTGCCGGGCTACCCTCCGATCCGTTCACCGACGCAATCTTCGCATCGGCAATCCCGCCGATCGCGGCCGTTTACTACGGGATGGCCAAGCGCGCTTTCGACCTTGCTGTGGCCAATGCCCGACATCGGGTATCGCCCGCGCTCGGCGGCAAGACCTACGCCCACAGCACCCACACGCAGTTGGCCGTGGCTCAGGCCGCCATTCAGCTCGACTCGATCTGGGCCCTGCTGGAGCGGGTGGCGGTGGAGTGGGATGCGGGTGTCGATCACGGCCCAGCCTGGCCGGCAAAGCTTCTGGCGGCCAAGCAGCACGCTGTCGATGGTGCCCGGAATGTCGTCGATCTCGCCATGAAGATCGTTGGCGCGTCCTCGCTGCAGAAGAAATTCGAGCTGGAGCGGCTGTATCGCGACGTTCGCTCCGGCCCCTTCCATCCGCCGAGCACGGACGCCACGCACGACGTCATCGGCCAGACCTATCTGGAGCTTTGACAGGTAGCCGCCGTCTGCCGCCTGCTGGCATTTTGCGCGGGTTTTCGTTTCAAGCGACGCGCGGAAAATCTGTAATTCCAGTTCTTGTCGAGCACGTCGGCTCCTCAGCAACTGGTCTCAATTGTGGGGATTGGAAATGACAACCGACATCTTTTTCGGATCCGAGGCGCAGCAAGAGATGCAGCGAAGAGCGGCCGCTCTCTGGCAGCTTGTCTCGGACGATTCCCGGTTCGCGTATGAGGGGCGCTGTGTGGCATTGGACGGGGCAAGCCCTGCCGTCGTGGACCTCTCCAAGGCGCTGGTGGTCGCACAGGGCGGATCGGCTTCCTTCTTCGTGAAGGCATCCGACGAAGACAAGGTGACCGCCGCTCTAAACGCTGAAGGCTTCAGCACCGATCGCTGGGAACACCTGATGGGGGCCGAGACGTCGGTTGGCATCAGCCGCGACATTCTTGCCAAGGCGCGGCTGCCAGACGGGTATCGCATCTGCGAGATCGGCCCGGAATCGTCCGCCGAGGAAGTCCGGCAGTTCGTCGACCTCGCCCTGTCCTGCGGCGTTCTCCCGCCTGCAGGGATGGCTCTGCGCGGTCTGACGCGCAACAGCGTCGCGTATCTGCTTCTGGATCCGCAGGGCCGCGGCATCTCGTGCTCGGGAGCCGTGGCCAGGCATCATCCAGAGAGCCCCTTCGGTGACAGTGCCTGGTGGGGCATGCTGGCGACACGGGAGGACATGCGCGGACGTGGCTTCTCTGTGCATCTTGGAGCGCTGGCGCTCACGTCGATCGCCGAGCGTTTCGGGGTCCATCGCTTCTACACCGGCGTTCGGCGCGACAATCTCGTCTCCATGGGTCTCTGCCGAAAGCTTGGCCTCGGCGATCACGGGCTTGTCGTCATCGCGGCGCTCGACCGCAAGCTTTTCGGCGACGCCCAAATCACCAAGTAATCCCCAGGTGTGGTTGGGGGGAGGCAATTTGATGAGAGCCATCACGATTTGCGGTCATGGGGGTTTGCCCGCCATTCCGTGGGGTCTATCGCGGAGCGACCGAGGGCTAACCAACCCCGAAGCGCTTGCGGTATCCACTGGGAGTCAGTCCCGTCAGCTTGAGGAAGACTTTGCGAAACGACGCCGGATCATCATAGCCAACAGCCCATGCCACCCTTTCGACGGGAATGCGATTGAGCGACAGCATCTCCCGCGCCCTTCCGATGCGGAATCGCTGGAAATAATCATTCGGCCTCAAGCCCGTTGCCTTGATGAAGCGGCGCATGAACGTCCGCTCTTCAAGACCAGACCACGACGCCATCGCCGATACGGTAACGTCACGCGGGCCATTCTTCGCCAGTCGGTCCTGAACCTTGAGGATGGCGTCGTCCCCATGCGCAAGCCTGGGCGCAAAGACGCTGTAGAACACCTGCTCACGCCCCGGCGGGTCAAGCACCATGAACCGCGCCGTCTCTGCCATCGCCACGGGGCCGAGCGTTCGCTCGATGATATGCAGTCCGAGATCCGTCCAGGACATCAATCCGCCCGCCGTCATGACGTCGCCGTGGTTGATGAAAAGTCGATCCGGATCGACCGAGATGCCGGGAAAGCGACGCACGAGATCGCTGACGAGCGTGTAATGCGTGGTCACGGCGCGGCCCTTCAGGACGCCGGTCTGCGCCATCAGGAAGGCGCCCCCACAGACAGACGCGAGTTTGGTGCCCTGCGCATACTGTTCGCGCAACCAGTCGACCAGGCTCGGCTCGTAGCCTTCGTCACCGGGGCGCTTGATGGATGGGGCCATGATGATGAAGCTGGGGGATCCCCCGGCGTCGGGCACCGTGTCGTAGACCCGGCTCGCTTCGATGCTGTCACGGGGGCTGAGATGACTGAGCCTGATAACGGCCTCCGTCGCGCCGAGACGTTCGCGGGCGAGCCTGTCGGCAAAGTGGAACATGTCCGTCAGCCCGTGTACCGCCGACATCTGCACGCCGGGATATATCAGGAGGCCGATTTCATGCGGCTTTTCGAGCTTCAACATCTTCTTGCGCACTTTCCTGAAGTAATAAGCAGCACATACTACCTATACAGCCGGCATGAAATTTGTAAATAGAAAATATAACTTAGTCATCTTCGTATCGGTATCAATAAAAATGGCTATTTATACAGCATACTTTCTGTTGTCGACAATAAGCGGTCTTTGTCGGTTTCGGCTCGAATTATGTCTGAAAAGGCTGTTTGCGGCGATGCAGCACGCGCCTAATCCAAGAGGCATCGGCCTCGTCTCGGAGCTACGGACATGACTCAGAACCAGCGGCAACAGAGCGGCACAACGCGCCGGGACATCCTCATCGGCTCGGCGGCTGCTGCCGGGCTGGCCATAGCCCTTCCGGGCTTGGCCAGGGATTCCAAGGCGGCACCCAAAACAACAGAAAAGCAAGGAGTGAGCGGCATGAACACGATCACCGTGAAGGACGGCACCGAAATCTTCTTCAAGGACTGGGGTACAGGTCAACCGATCGTCTTCCACCACGGTTGGCCGCTGAGCGCCGACGACTGGGACGGTACCATGCTGTACTTCCTGTCGCAGGGTTTTCGCGTCATCGCTTACGATCGTCGCGGCCACGGTCGTTCAAGCCCGTCGCCTGTCAACAACGACATGGACACCTATGCCGACGATTGCGCGGCCTTGGTCAAGCATCTCGGCCTGAAGGATGCGATCCATGTCGGCCACTCCACCGGCGGCGGCGAAGTGACGCGCTACGTGGCCAAGCATGGCGGAAACGGCCTGGTATCAAAAGCGGTGCTGATGAGCGCGATCCCGCCGGTGATGGTGAAGTCGGCGAAGAACCCCGGCGGCTTGCCGATCGAGGTGTTCGACGGCATCCGCGCCGGTCTGGCCGCCAACCACGCGCAGTTCTATCGCGATTTCGCCGCCGGCCCGTTCTACGGCTTCAACCGTCCGGGCGCGAAGACCTCGCAGGGCATCGTCGACAACTGGTGGCGTCAGGCGATGATGGGCGACCTCAAGGCGCACTATGACTGCGTCAAGACGTTCTCGGAAACCGATTTTACCGAGGATCTCAAGCAGATCGAGATCCCCGTCCTGGTGATGCATGGCGAGGACGATCAGATCGTCCCGATCGCCGATACCGCGCTGCTGTCGTCCAAGCTGCTGAGAAAGGGCATCCTGAAGACGTATCCCGGCTTCCCGCACGGCATGTTTGCGACCAATCCGGACGCCATCAACGCCGATCTGCTGGCTTTCTTCAGGAGCTGATCTCGATGTCTCGACCTCTCCCCGTTCCGGAGAGAGGTCGAGCGCTGGCTTCGCTCTCGACAAGCTGGAGGTCACGCCTCCCTCGATCTGCTGGCGGCTGACATTGCGGCCGGGACCGCCGGCGCAATGAACTCCATCCGCCTGGCCAACGCTCGCACCTTTCAGATCGATGTCGCATCCGTGTCGCGAGACGAGGCGGCGGCGTCTCGGATCAGCGGGGCGGAGGCAAGGCTGGCGAGCGTCGAGGCAGGGGTCGCCGGCAATGCCTTAGCGACGCAGGCGCTGACGACGCGCGTAGCAGCGACAGAGTCCGGCCTGTCGTCCACTTCCTCCGCGGTCACGACAGCCAACGCCCGGATCGATGGGGTCGAAGGCGTCAATGCAGGGCAGGCCACTTCCATCTCGTCGCTGAGCGGTCAGGTGAGCACTCTCAATGGCCAGACCTCGGCCAATGCCGAGGCCATCCTTGGCGTGAGCGCAGAGGTCGCCGGGGCCTTCGCTTCCGGTCTGATCCGGTTTCAGGCAGTTGCTGCGCCCGGCGGGGTGAGTTCGCGCATTGCCATCCTCGCACGCGCCTCGACCGGCACCGGCTTCGTCGAAACCGGGACCTATTGGGACGCGATGCAGGACGGGACAGGGCGGATCGTCAACCTCGCCAGCCGGTTCATCGTCACTGACGGGGTCACGTCAGTCGCGCCTCTGATCGTTTCGGGCGGAGTGGTGCGCTTGAACGTCGCCTACTTCAACGTCCTGCAGTCGACCAATGGCCAGCTGGTCATCAACGGCAACGGCGGCGGCTACATCTCCATGAGCGATAACAGCTGATGGCCGTTCGCACGCTCATCACGCCCGGCCGCGTCCTGGTGTCGAAGGCGGGGAACAATGCCAGCCCCTCCATGCCCGACGAGGGCAAGATCTTCGATAGCGACTGGGGCTTCACGGGAACACTGCTGGCGAGCGGGTACTACCTCGACCCGGCGCCGCCCCACGATGGCAATCCCGACCGCACCCTGTCATCGGGGCAGCACGTCATTGTCCTGCCCGCCTTCTTTGCGGTGCGGGACTATTTGGTCCAGACCACCTACGCCGTCACGCGCAGTGTCGCCTACTACAATGGCGGCTGGGGATCGCGTAGCCAATTCGTCCACGGGCCGCTGTTTGACGCGCGCCATTGGGTTGTCGACACGGCGCTGAATGCCCTGACGCGGGTGCGCTCGCTCGCCGAGACCGGGCCCGATCGGTACGTCCGCTATCCCGGCGCCTGGTCCTATCAGGTCTATGCGGTATGACCCGCCGGCTCGAGATGGGCGCGAGATCACGCCTGGGCTTCGGGGCGTCGATATCGGTCGTGGGGCAGGATGTCACCAGCCCCGCCGCGCGGCTGCTGTTTTCCACGGACGTGAGGCTGGCGCAGATCCTGTTCGAGGCGACGGTCGAGATGCAGACCCGGACGTTCGGGCAGACCACCGCGCCGCCGAACTATCCCGGCGTTCCGGCCAATTCCGGCGTGACCCGCTACTTCACCGAAGGCTACGCCCGCTTCGTCTTTCCCCGGGCGCTGCCGTTCCCGCCGATCTGCATGATGACGGTGGTGGGCGTCGAAGGGGGCGTCACCACCTATCGCTTCGCCACGGTCCAGTATGCGCCCGCCGGCGACAGCGTCGAGCTGTTCTACACCTATGTCCGAGACAGCGACCCGGCGTTCTCGCGCGTCGCCATCCGGGTGTCGGTGCTCAACATCCCGGCGGACCGCTGATGGCCGAACGAATCCGCATCGCTCCTGGCATGTTCCGTGTCTCAAAGCCGGGCATCAATGTCCTCAGTGCCGGCGAGTTCGACCTGATCTTCTCCGAGGCGGCGGGTGGGCTGATCCCGGCTGTGTCCGGCATCGTCACGCGGCCGGGGTCGACATCGTACACGGCGCAGATACCCCTGCCGGAGCCCGGCTACATGCCGCTCATCTATATGCGCAATGCGACGTCGCCGGAGTACTCCGCCGAGGATGCGGCATCGATCACCTCCTACGTGAATCAGGAGAAGACCATCCTGTTCCTGTTCATGCCGGCGCTCATGAACCGCATCCGCTATGTCATCTTCAAGAACAGGCAGTTCTGATGTTTCTCGTCTACAGCGAAACGGGCTTCGTGCAGAACATGATGCACGAGCCGGTCGACGACAGCTATGTCGATCGCGTCCGGTCCTTTGGCTTCAACGTCACGCGGGTGCCGGACGCCTGGATGGCCGATAAGACGGCCGCCGACATCTGGGTCGAGCCGGCGACGGGCGAGATAGCGCTCCGTCCGGCGCTGCAAATCCATCTTTCCCGCACCGAAATCAAGGCTGACGGCAAGCGGCTGGCGACGATCACTGGCCTGCCGCGGCCCTGTGATGTGCTGATCGAGGGCGCGCTGCAAACCATCGTCGACGGCCGCCTCGACCTCGTCAGCGACATGCCGGCGGACTACGAGATCCGCATCGACCAATGGCCCTACCTGCCATGGTCAGCCACGGTGTCGGCCCGATGACCGTCGTCACGCTGCGCCGTGACATGACTGCTGAGCGGGCGCGGGGCAGGGCGGCGGTGGATGCGTTCCTCCTGCCAAGGATCGCGGCCTTGATGTCGCCTGCCGCGTCGGTGCGCGCGCTCAAGGCGGCCGAGGCGGGGCGGCTGCTGGCTGGCGCGATTGCGACATCGCCGCTTCTGTCTGCCGAGGCCAAGCAGCGAGGACTGGCTGAAAGCGACCTCGCCGCGATGGTGTTGGCCAAGGCGAGCGAGGCCGCCGCCGAGATCGCCTCGATCGAGGCACAGCGCCAGGCGGCACAAGCCGACATCGACGCCGCGGCATCCCCGCTCGCCATCAACGCCATCATCGAGAGGATTTTATAATGGCAGCGCAGCCTCCCTATACCAACGGCACGGCGACGGTGACGGCCGGAAGCGCCGTCGTCACCGGTACTGGTACCGCATGGAACATCGGCATCGTAAACGGCGGTGATTTCTCGCGCCTTGGCCTGATGATCCCCATCCTCTCGGTCGACAGCGCGACCCAGTTGACGCTCGCCTACCCATGGGCCGGCGCCACGGGGACCGGCGCCTACGCGATCTCGATCGGACGATCCGGCGCTGCGGACGCGACAACCGCGAATGCTCGTCTGGCGCAGCTCGTGGCGCAGTTGCAAGGCGTCAGCCCGTTCATCCAGTCGCTGCTCGATGATGCGGATCAAGCCGCCGCACGCAACACGCTCGGTGCCGCGGCTCCGATCGGCTTTACTCCAATTCAGCAGGGCGGAGGGCCGGGGCAGTTCGCGAACAAGACCAATATCGGCTGGACTGGTTCCGCACTGACCCTTGCTATCGATAACACCCTCCTGGGGAAGATGCTGGTAGGCGGCGTCAATGTCAGCACATTCATGGAGCAGTTGGCCCTCAATGCAGCGAACGCCGCCCAAGCTCGGGCTACGCTGGTCGCGCAGGAAAACCTCGGATGGAAGCCTTGCTCTGGGTTCCCGTATAGTCCGGCGTCGAATGTCTCCGGCGTCATCATCCCTATCCCAGCAGGTTCGAAAAGCCTTCGTGTTACTGGCGTTGCCAAGCCGTCCGTATTGTCAGCATTCGGGTTCATGCGTCTGAGTTACGATGGCGGTGCTACGTATAAAGCTGCCGCTACAGACTACAGTGCTGCAAGTTTTTATCATGTCGGGAGCGCAGTAGCTGGCTCTGGAGACCTAATTCAGAGTTACTTCAAATGCCTTGTCGCGGCGAACGATGCCGTTCTTTTTTCTACTTTCGATGCGCGGGTAGACTTTTTCTCGTCGGGCCTCGCCAAGATGATGGCATGGAGTGCGGGCTTCGCAACAAGTGGCGCATCATCGTATGAGTTGTACAACGGCTGGTCTAGAACTGGCGGCGCTCCAACTCATGCAATTCTGCAGCTTTCAGAAGGTGCATCGTTCACGCCTTCAACCAATATCATGGCGGAGTGCTTCTGATGATTACAGTGTATATGGATGGAATTGAGCAAGAAGTGCCGGACGATTTTCTAGGACCGGAAGTCCCAAACCCGATCGTCATAACGCCGCTCCCCCCTGTCTCTGACCGTCAGTTCTTTCAGGCGCTGGCGATCCGCGGTCACATCACCGAAGACGAGGCGCTCGACGCTGTCGGCCCCGGCATCATCCCGGCCGCCATGCTGGCGCTGATCGAGCAGCTTCCGGGCGAGGCGCAGTTCGGCGCCAAGATGCTGATCCGCGGGGCGACGATCTACGAGCGGGGCAATGACCTCGCCGGGCTGATCGGCTCGCTCTACGGCTGGGACGATGCGGCGCTGGACGAATTCTGGACATTCGCCGCGACGCTGTAGCCGCGGCCGTGCTCAGCCCCCGTCACAGGGGGAGAGAACGCGGGTCCAATAGAGCCAACGACCCGACGCACAGAGTGCCGAAGAGAACGACCACCAACACCGTCTGTCCTTCGAGGGACCGGAGCCAGAGGGCTACGGGGGCGGGCTTGACCATGCGTATTCTCCGGATGTCGCAGGCCTGAGGCGGCGATAGCCGCGTAGTCCGGGATACCGCCGCCTTGGACCTGCTTCAGGGCGCTGTAGGCGGGCACGCCGTCACACTGGTCGGCCCTTATCCGCGTCTCTGCTTGCGTGAGCCTCCCGAGATCATCGGGGCTCGCTGCGCTTTTCTCGTCCAGCCCGCTCTGAGCGGGCTTTTTCATGTCTGCCACAGGAGGCACCCCCATGACAGACTTCCGAGGCTTCAAGGGAGCCGCGAAGCCACTCGACGACATTGACCTGCCGAAGCTCGGCGCGCGTATCAGCGTCGGCGAGGACGAGATCCATGCCGTCATCGATGTCGAGGCGTCCGGTGGCGCTTGGGATCGCCAGGGGCGGCCGAAGATGCTGTTTGAGCCGCACGTATTCTACCGTAACCTCTCCGTCGCCGCGCGAGACAAGGCGGTCTTGGCAGGGCTCGCCTATCCGAAGTGGGGCGAGAAACCATACCCGGCCGACAGCTACCCGCGGCTACTGCAGGCCATGGCGATCGACGAGACGGCGGCACTGAAGGCGTCGTCTTGGGGGCTCGGCCAGATCCTCGGCGAGAACTTCGCCATGGCCGGCTTCGCTTCACCGCAGGCGATGGTCCTTGCCTTCCTCGACGATGCCGAGGCGCACCTCGAGGCGATGGTCGCCTTCATCATCGCGGCCGGGCTCGACGACGACATCCGCCGGCACGACTGGTCTGGCTTCGCCCGCGGCTACAACGGGCCCGGCTACGCCAAGAACCGCTATCACCTGAAGCTCGCCACGGCTTTCGCCAAGTGGTCGAAGATCAAGGACACGCCCTGGTCGCCGGCGGACGCGGTGGCGGCCGCAAACGACAACGCGGCGATCGACGCCTCGCCGGTGGCGCTCAGCCGCGGCGACAAGGGCGACGCGGTGAAGGGACTGCAGGTGCAGCTGCGTGACGTCGGGTTCTACGCCAGCAGGCTCGACGGCGACTTCGGCGCGGCGACAGAGGCTGCGGTGCGGGCGTTTCAGAAGTCGCGCGGCCTGGCGGTCGATGGCTGGGCCGGGATCAAGACGGTGGCGGCCCTATCGGCCGCGCTGCAGACGGCGCCTGTCGTCGTGGTCGCCGTTCCGGAAGCGGTTGTGGTGTCTGAGCCCGCCCCAGTGCCCGTGCCGGTCGACAAGCCGGCCGCGCCAGTCACCGCGCCGGCATTCACGGAAGACCAGATCCTCACCATGATCGCAGCCGGCGCGGCCGAGCTGCTTCGCAGAAAGGCGGCCTGACATGTCGAAGTGGGTTCCTGACCGCAAGGTATGGGCCGGCGGCCTGACCATGGTGATCGCCTGGCTGATCGTCCAGGCTCTTAACGTCTATGCCGGCGCCGACATCCCGATCGAGATCACCGCCGGGCTGGCCTTCGCAATCGGCAAGGCGGTCGAGTACCTGGTGCCGCAGCCGGCGAAGGAGCTGATCGCCAAGATCGACAACGACATTGTCGCGGCTGCCGGACACTCGTCCGAATCCCAGGTGAGCCCGTCCGTCGGCGCCGCGGCGGTGAAAGCCGTGGTCGAGGAGAAGCTGGCGCCGGCTTCGCCAGACTTCGACGCGCTGATGGCGCGGATCTCTGGAGGGCCGTGACATGACCCGCGGCCAGTATGGAGTGAAGCGCGACACGGACGAGGTCGTCATTCTCCGGATCTACCGAGGGGTCATCCACCATCTGCCGTTTCGTTGGACGGAGTGGCTGATGCTCTGGCCGGCCTTTGGGATGTGGATCGTCCTCCAGGTCGACACGGCAATGTTCTCGAAGTCCGCCTCCTTCGTCTACCTCGCGCAGTACGCGTCGGAATCGACGTGGGCGACCGTCCTTGGCTTCCTCGGCGTCCTTCGTCTGTTCGCGCTGACGGTCAACGGCACATTCGAGGGGTTCGCATTCTCCCCGCACATCCGCGCGGCGACGTCGCTGATCGGGGTGCTGATCTGGTCTCGCTTCAGCCTCGGCATTTTCATGGCTGCGGTGAACTCGGAGGGTGCCTGGTCCGGCGTCGTCGCTTGGTCCCTCCCGGTCATCATCGAACTGGTCAACACCTACCGCGCATGGTCCGATGTGCGACGCGAGCATGATTGAGATCGGTGATGTGGGAATGGATTTCGACGCAGGAAGTAGACAAGGTCGCCAACGCCATCATTGCCCTGCTCGCCGCAATCGCCGTGTTCTTGGGCCTGAAGAAGCCGGCGCAGGAACCAGGGCCACGGGCGCCGCCCCCCACTATGGAAGTTGCGACCGACTTCTTTGACGCGGAGGCGATCGGCTCGCTCACCCGCGAGGTGACCGGCGCCGCGGTGGCAGCCACGGGGATCACGGTCGCCAAGAAGGATCAGACGGACGCGATCAAGGCGCAGACGCAAGCGATGAACCGGCTGTGCGATCTCGCTGCGAAGTGGATCGAGGATCAGGAGGAGGCCGAAGAGCGCCGGCTCGAGCGGCGAGCCGAGATTGCTGAGCTCGACGCTGAGCGCCTGCGCCGGGAGAACGAGGAGCTCAATCGGCGCCTGAAGATGGACCCGATGCGCAAGGACTGATTACGCCGTCGGACCAAATCCTCTTCCACCGTTACGACTAACAACGGTGCGGCATCCGGCACCTTTCACAGGCGGAACGAAAAGGCTTAGGCACTGTTCTGCTGGCACCCTGCATTGGAGTTTCCCGCTATGCGTACGCCCATACTTTTCGCTGTGTCCCTTCTTTTTACAACCAGCGCCCTTGCCGTTGCGCCGGAAGCGCCGCCGGTTGATGCCATCAGGCTTTCAGAAGTCGTCGGAAAGGTAGAGGCGCGCCCGGAATTCGCGTTCATCGACCAGATCGACTATTCTGACGGGGTGTACCAGGTGGTCTTTTACATGAAAGATGGCGCTGAAGTCCGCATCGAGTACGACGTGAGGACTGGCGAGCCGATCGTTCCCAAAGTGGAGTCGACGAAGCCGGCACAATAATAGTCCAAGCTCGGCTGGGCTGAGCAATCACCCTGAGCCGCCGCCGCCCATCACCGGGTGGCGGCGGCCTTCTTCGTTTTCAGGCCTTGCGCGCGGCGTCGATATCCGCCTGCGTCTTCCGATCCTATATTGCCGGAGAGAATGCGGTGTCTGCGATTAGGGTTGCTGCGGTGCGGTTGCTGTTTTGGCGCCAGACAAGAGGACGATCGCGGCGTCTTGAGTGTCGCATGAATTGAGAAGGGAGTCGCAGCGGAGACGGAACGTTAAGCTCAATGCACCATTTTGGGTCGGCATAGTCGAAAGCCGTCAATGACCCAGCATCCGCACCTTCCTTGCGCCGTCGATTTTCCCGACGCGGCCTCTTTACTGGACGTGCGCGACGGCGACCTCACCAAGATGCTCGACGAATGCCGTCGCTGGTCCCAACACATCGAGATATTCCGAGCTTCGCTCGTCACTCCGGTCGCCCAAACGCTCTGGAAAGTCATGCTGTGCGAAGAAGTCCTCCTCGTCGCCGCGTCCATTTTTCGCATTGAGAACGAGATAGCTGAGCGTCTTCGGAATGCGGCGGCGGATGCTGTTCCGGCGCTCGGGGAAACCCTGCCGGCTCTCAAGGAGCCGCTCGTTTCTCTCGCGACTGACAAGACGACGGAGGCGGGCTAGCGGCTGGGATCTGGACGACTTAAGGGACCATCGGTTAGGCTGGAAACGAACATCCCGTTTCTCGCGCTCCTGAGGTCGCATGTCTCGGATCGGCTACGACGACTTCCGTTTTCCCGGCTTCGATCCGGACGACCTCCTCGTCGCGCTCGATGCCGGATTCTCGGACGAAGACGTGATTTACATGTTCGCCTTGGACAGCGACAACGGAGGGCAGCAAGCGCCGCTATTGGAGACGACCCGTGATCAAGTCCGAGCTTATCCAGATCATCGCCAGCCGCAACGCGCATCTCTTTGCCAGGGACGTCGAAATCATCGTCGATGCCATCTTTGATGAGATCACTGGAGTGCTGAGTGACGGCGGCCGGGCGGAGCTGCGTGGTTTCGGTGCGTTTTCGGTGAAGCACCGCCCGGCGCATTTAGCTCGAGATCCACGGACCGGTGAAACGATCAATATCGCGGAGAAGTGGGTGCCGTTTTTCAGGCCCGGCAAGGGGCTCCGGGACCGGCTGAACAAGCCTGCCTGACATGCGGTCGCGAAACGATGCCGAACGCGGGACAGGCCGTCGCCACGAATCGTTCGAAGCCAAGCTCACGCATCTTGGACAGAAGCGCACGGCCAATCATGGCGATGCTCTTCACCGGGTGGCGGCTTTCGTCGCGGCATTGATATAATCTACGGCGTCCTGAGATCGTTCGATTCCTCGATGCCGTGAGCATCCTCGTTAAACATGCCCAGCTCGTCTTCATCCTTCTCAGCAGGGCCAGGTTTGTGATTATCCATCTGGTCTTCGCGAGCCTCGTCTTCGGGCCCGACGCGCCTGCGTCCCCCGATGGTCTCTTTCGTATCCGACATTCTAGTTCCTCCTAGCGTCAGGTGAGTCACCCATCTTTGAGCGGGGCATCCGGCTGCAGGTGTGGCTGATCGATCAAGCGTACCATTCCAACGGTCGTTCCTAGCGGGTCGAGAATATCGATTACCTGGCCGTTAACCTGCTTGCCCGCCCTCACCAACTCGGCAAAAATCTCGCGAGCATACTCCTCGGCGCCCTGCTGCGCGTCCGCAGTGCTTTCGAACTCCTGGCCCTCACTGGCCGTGAGCAGTGAGTTTCCATTCCGAAGATTGAAAAAGTAGATCGCCATTTTCTCTCCATATGGCGTGTTAGCGAGCCTGGAGATAATGGCACCGAGAAGCCAGCTGGCAATGATCAAGTGTGCGAAATTGAGCCGCCGTCACCCTTCACCGGGTGACGGCGGCTTCTTTGTGGTAAGCTCTGCGCGTCCGAGCCGGCTAGCGCCACGAAATATGCCTCCTCAGCCTCAGCCCGAACTCGGACCCTTGCTGCCTCGATCGAAATACCCTCAACCCAAGCGGCCAGAGCAACGTGAAATTCAACCATCTCGCGCTCGTCCTCGTAGACGCGGCTCAGTAGCGCAACTTCAAGATAGCGAAGAGGCATGTCCTCACCCCGCGATGCTTCCAATGGCGGCTTCCGTACAAAACCCAGCCGGTGGCTTTCTGCGTTTCAGGCTCTTTCGCTCGTCTCGCTGAACCCACGCGGCGCCGGTGAGTGTAAGGCCGCGAGAAGCACCGACGCGAACGGCAGCATCAGAACCACTTTGTCGTTCTCGTCCCGGACCTCGAAAGTCGTGTCGATGTGCAGCCGCGTGCCCTTTCTGATCCGGTCTGCGATGATTTCGTGAGCGGCTTCTTTAGCCTCTCGACGAGCCGACTCAATGCCATCGAGCTCACTGCCCTCTGGATCTTCTACGACGGCGTCGTGATATCGGATGTGGAAGAAGTATCTCATGATGAGGCTTTCAGCAGGCGTCCCAGCTGAAAGCTGCACTCGCGGCGGCTAGTGCACAACGTCAGAACCGAACAGTCCCGCAGCGAAGTAAGTGGGCGGGCAACGTCACGGTAGCCGTCTTGACCTGATGGATGCGTTGGCAGATCGACTAAAGACGTCCATCAATGCGGTGCCGTCGCAGCGATGCCACGTTCTTGCGGCTATAGCTCCGTCATCGTCAGCATAATCGACCGGGAAATCAAGATATGGAAATCGACACCAACGAAGCCAATCGGTTTCTCGCCAAGGGCTCAGACGGCAAGGGCTATGACGTTCATCAGGTCGATGGTCCGAAGCGAACGGAGTGGTTTCTTTCAACCGGGGTGGCGCTGGCGTCCGACGATGGCATCGTGTTCACGGCTCCGGGCGACGACCTGGTTCTGACGAGAGTTGGCGCCTAGCCAATTTACCGGACACGAACGAAACCGGCGCAGGCCAAGACGCCGCCCGCCGCCCTGGGGAAGTCGGCGAGGGCTCAGCCCCTGCGGTCGCGCTTCTCCGCCTCCATGCGTGCCCACTCCTCCTGCATGTGGGGCATCATTTTCAGAACGCCTTTCGGGCAAGGCACCTCCACAGTTTTGGCGTTTCCCTGTCCCTGCTGGCGAAGAACCAAAGTGGCCCAGCACTGGCCATCCGGGTCCGTGCGGAAGCTCGCCAAGCCGCAGGGCTTCCGCCCCAATGTCATCGGTTCCCGAGGCCGTCATCACCCGGGGGGAGGTCTTCGGCGTGAGCCGGGGGAAGGTAGCCCAGCTGGATCAGCATGTCCGTCACCAGCACACGAATAGCCTTGCCTTGGGTCTGCAAATCGCGGTCCGTTGAAAATGCTTCCAGCGCCGCGAGAAGATCGGTTGGGGTGATGTGTGTGGCCTTCATAGGTTGGGCTGATCCTGGCGAGTCATCGGCAATGCGTTAGTTTACCGACGCAGACTTTGCCCGTAACTACTTAATGTCGCAAGGCTTCCGGTGCGCGCTTCTCTCGCCGGTCGGCGTCGCGATCATAACTCGGCGTCACCGTCCCCGTGTTGACGCTGTTGTAGCTGGTAGGCTCTCGGCCACCGGCCGGTCAGGACTCCCTTATTGATCCAGCGACGGGTGTCCCTGATCGCCATAAACCAGGCGCAGAAGAACGCGATCGACGATATGCCGATGGGGACGGCTAGGAAAATGAGCGGTATCAGGAAGCTAGACATGCCGGCGATGAAGCATGAGAGGTAGAAGACGTCTATCGCGCTAGCCCCGAGAATTCTGTGACTGAACTGAGCGTTGTGCTATCCATCGGCGAGCCTGATAGCCGACTTTTTCGTTCCGTATCATGTGGATAGGTTCGCACATGTTCACCCCCTCACCATCAGCGAGCAACCATTGGAGGGCTCGGATCATGGACGGCAGTCGGAAAATCGAAGGCGTTCGGGCATTCAACCGCGGAATCCAACGGGATCGCTGTCCGCATTCGCCAGGTTCCGCTCCGTTCAAGGAGTGGGTCGAGGGATGGAAGCATCAGAAGGCCGAGTTCGAGAAGAGGCTCGAGCACGAGCGTAACGCGATGCAGCTGGCGAAGGCGAGCTGACGCTTCCTTGCTCTGATGACGGACAGAGCGCGGCGGACCCGCCAGCGATCTTCCATGCTTACACAGCGATGTCTAATGCTGAGGGTTCCACGCGCTTTCTCGACCCGTGGCTGCGTCCAAGGATGTTGGCGAAAGCACGCGGAAGAGGACGATGCTCCACAGCCATCACGCGGATAACCGGCATCTCTCACTTAGGCACAAAGATTTTAAGTATTGGAACCATGTTGTTTATCGGCCCTTATGCACTGAAGCGGGGAATTTTAGGTACTCGTTCTGCAAGGTGCTTCAATGACCGATAGGACCGTCCAGCTTTCGGACATGGTCAAAGATCCGAGCGAGGGGCGCCTCGTGACTCCCACTCCACGCCCTGGATATCACCCTGTCCATAGTCTGCCTGGTTTTCTGAAGGAAAAGCTAGTTCAGCTGGATCTGGCTGCAGCGCAGATGAAGAGCAGAGCGAAAAACACCTGATTTCGCGCTGCGTACAGCGCACCGAAAGCTGATGCTCGTCACTCTAGCCGCCGCGAGCGAGTTAAATCCGCTTGTTGCTGATGCAGGTCGGCCAGCCCAATAAGAGCCGCGTTGTAGCCGATAGGTGGCGTCTGAAACACTACAGAAAAGTCCAGTCGGGTCTTTTCTCACGACAACCGTACGAGCGGAACATAGGAATACGCAGTAAAAAGCGCTAGGTTGCTATGCTGCTTTGTTAAGGGCAAGCGCCTCCGCGATAGCCCGCGATAGCTCCCGCTCCATAAAGGGCTTGGCCAGCTTCGGCACAGAAGTACCACTACCCTCAGGGAGGCTCGCGTAACCTGACACCATCAGGATCGGGAGCGATGGCTGATCAGTTCGAACACGCTGGATTAGTTGTTCGCCGGTCATTCCTGGCATGGCATAGTCGGTGATGATGAGGTCGACTCTGTGCTGGCTTAGCATAAGGAGCGCCTCTGCGCCTGAATGCGCCTGGAGCACTTCGTGCCCAAGCTCCATCAGCATCGCTGCCGTGTTGTCGAGGACCAGTGGGTCGTCATCAACAGCCAGCACTACGAGAGGGTCTGTTGCTACAGGCGCTGAATCCGGTTCGGCGGCTATAGGGTCAGTTTCTACATTGCCAGATCTTTTCCCCGAGACACGCATCCAGATCTCGGCCGTCGTGCCTGATCCCTTCACGCTCTTCAAAACGAACTTGCCTCCCGACTGATGCGCAAGGCCCTGAACCATGGGAAGCCCCAAGCCTGTTCCCTTGCCAACACCCTTCGTGGTGAAGAAGGGCTCGGTCGCCTGAGCAAGGGTCTGCTCGTCCATCCCTTCGCCCTGATCGATCACAGAAAGCCGGACGTAAGTGCCTGGCTCCAGACCATCCTGTGCGACGACAAGGTGGTCCACCTGTGCCGCTATGGTGATGGTTCCCCCGTTCGGCATCGCGTCACGCGCATTGACGGCGAGATTCACTAGAGCCAGCTCAAGCTGCCGGGCATCGGCGTACACCGGCGGGAGAATAAGAGGAAACCGCGTGTCGATCGTCACGCCGACGCCGATCGTGCGCTGTAGGAGATCGGCCATACCCCGCACTAAATTGGAAAGATCCACCGCTTCGAGCGCCAACTCCTGTTTGCGCGCAAACGCGAGCATGCGCTGTGTTAGAGAGGCTCCTCGCTCCGCCGCCATGATTGCACTACCGATGAGGCCGGAGACATCCACACCCTGTTTCATTCGGCGCTGCGCTATGTGCAGGCTACCAAGCACCACCGCAAGAAGGTTGTTGAAGTCGTGGGCGACGCCGCCGGTGAGCTTGCCAACCGCCTCCATCTTCTGCGCCTGAAAGAACGCCTCCCTGGTCCTTTCAAGCTCCTCCTGTGACTGCTTTCGCTCAGTCAGATCGCGCGTGATCTTCGCAAAGCCAAGAAGTCTGCCGTCAGGCGCTCTGATGGGATCGATGACGACATTGGCCCAGAAGCGAGTGCCATTCTTGCGCACCCTCCAACCTTCGGCTTCAAAGCGCCCCTCACGTTCTGCTGTCTGCAAGGCGATCGCCGGGATGCCCGCTGCCCGATCTTCGTCCGAGTAAAAGCGCGAAAAGTGCTCGCCGGTTATCTCGTCGGCCGTATACCCTTTGAAGCGCTCTGCTCCGGCGTTCCAGCTGCTGACCCGACCCTCAAGGTCGAGCATGTAGATCGCGTAGTCGGTCACACTGTGGACAAGGAGCCTGAACCGTTCCTCGCTGCGGCGAAGCTCCTCGTCTGCGGCTTTACGCTCGGTAAGGTCACGAGTGACCTTGGCAAAGCCCACGAGCTGACCCGTGTGGTCCCGGATGGGATCGATGACGACATTGGCCCAGAAGTGCGTTCCGTCTTTGCGAACTCGCCAGCCCTCAGCCTCAAATCGCCCCTCACGTTCGGCAGTTTCCAGCGCGAGTTTCGGAACATGATCACGTTCCTCCGGCGTATAAAAGCGGGAGAAGTGCTCGCCGATGATTTCTTCGGCCTCATATCCCTTGAAGCGCCGCGCCCCTGGATTCCAGCTCGTGACCACTCCCGTGGGATCGAGCATGTAGATGGCGTAGTCGGTGACGCTCTGGACCAACAGCTCAAATCGGCTGCCACTGCCGGCGGAATGTTCTGTTTCGCTCATAGCCCTTTTTGCCAGAAGCCAGACTAGTTGAGAAGGGGAGCTTACGGCCTGATGCGCACTGCTGCTTCGGCATATCGGATATTCTGAGGACTTGCCGTCACACGTCTCCTACCTACGTTGGCGTGGCGCTCGGATCGCAGCGCCCGCATACCGCCGACTCATGGCCGCCTTTGAAGTGCGCGTGACCCCTGGCGCAAGCTGCGACTTCCGGCACCTTTGGCGGTGTCGCGCGTTCCCCATCACCGACGATTGGAGAGACAGCCGTGAGCGACAATAATGAGATACCGCAGACTCAGGACTTTGATGTCCAGGAGCTGGCCGCGAAACACAACATCTCTGTTGAGGATGCCAAGCATATTATCGAGAAGGCCGGCACCGATAGGGGCTCAGTCGACGCTGCCGCTCAGGACTTCAAGCTGGGCACCGGTCCGTCGTCAAAGCAGAGCCAGGGTTAGGAGAGCCAGATGACTTTTCGCCTTTCCGCACTGATTGCGCTCGCCTTCGCGGCGAGCGTCGGTCTCACCGCATGCGGTGACAACGATGATCGCGATGACGTCGAAATCGAGGACAGTAGAGAAGGGGGCGATGACGACTAAGATGGGGCTGGCCGGCTTAGCGTGATCCTAAGAGGTCCCGCCGAAGCAGGTGACCGCTTGGTCGCGGTGGGCCAGCGCAATGACGAAGCTGTGTTCGAACGGCTAGGCGGAACCCGAAGCATTTTCGGAACAGGCGCGTACCGTCAGGCCTTCTCTCACCACAGCCGCACGGGCGGCACATGGGAGACAGGTTATGAGAAATCTATTGATGGTTGCCGGCTTTTCTCTGATGGCGAGTTCCGCGATGGCTCAGACGGCGCCACAGGAATTCGTCGCCAAGGCGGCTGCGGGTGGAATGTACGAGATCCAGTCTAGCGAAATGGTGGCTGCTGACGCGGCCGCGCCCGCCGATGTTCAGGCATTCGCCAAGCAGATGATCGCAGACCACACCAAGGCTGCTGAAGATCTCAAGGCTGCAGCTTCGAAGTCGAACCTCACGGTTCCGACGGCGGTCGACGCGAAGCACCAGGCGATGATCACCGAATTGAGTGGAGCTTCCGATAAGGTGGCGGTCTACCTGAAGCAGCAGCTTGCTGCCCATGAGGAGGCCGTCGCGCTGCACGAAGGCTACAGCTCCGCTGGGACCGACGAGAACCTGCAGGCCTATGCTGTCGCGACGACGCCGACGCTGAAGATGCACCTGGAGCATGTTCAGATGCTGACCGGTGGGGGCAACGCGGCAACCGGGTCAACCGGCGCCACCAGCACGACCAGCACCGGTAATTCGACGACCGCGCCAGCCAACTAAGCTTCGCGACCTGAAAGCGATTAGAGGCCGTCGTAGGGCGCCCTCTTTCGTTTGCCTGAAACGAAAAGGCCCCGCCGAAGCGAGGCCAGATGATGCGTGACATGCAACGTGATTGGACATTTCGTCCGTGATCCCCAAATTGGGGTTAAGGATTGGGAATTACCTGGTCGACAAACGGGCTCTGGAGCGATCTGGGGCCTTTTTGTTGTCTACGGGAAACTCTTCAGAAGGCCGAGCTTCGGACGCAAAATCTCAAAAGTTCGATTTTCCTGCAATGGCCGTAAGCACCTGAGTGCCAGCGGGCGGGCGGTCAGATCAGCCAGCTGGAGGCCAGTCGAATTTGCGGCTTTGGAGACGAATTTCGGCTCGAATTCCACCTGTGAGAAGTCTGGCGTGCGGTAGCCCCACCGCGTCGCGTTAGCTGCGATCCGCCGAAATTCGAGTTCAAGCTCGGCATCCTCTCTGGGGCCTCGACTTTCAAAGAGAATATGTATCCGCTTCCCGCGTTGTCCAAGATTCAAAAGCTTGTCGAGGAGCTTCTCCATGCAAAAATACAGGCTAATTTCGTAGGGGCTCCACGGGCGCGTATATCGCTGCACCAGCCGGTCCTTATGGGTCACTGACGCAAATATTTTAATCGGCGCGGCAATGATGAGTCGGTTTAATCTCTCGTAAAATCCCGCTCTAAAAACAGGGTCCGTCAGCAGAATTGCGAACGGTCCCTTGCTTCGTCGAATATCATTCTCATGCAAGACGATAGCGTCGTGCCCGAACACGTCGAATTTGAAACGCTGGAATTCGGGAACTATGTCATCAACGTAGTCGGATATTTTCACTAGACAGAATGCCAACGCGAAAACTGGAAAAGCCGGATCGATATTTACGAGTCCGTGGTCGCCGCTTTCGTCCGCATAGACGATATAGTCAGAAAACATCCGTCACCGCACACCCGTCCTCAGCAAGTTCCGCCCTTTCGCCGTCAGTCTGAACCAGAGCGTAAACCGCCAGCCGAACTGCGTCTCGACCAGGCCTTTGTCCTTGAGCCGCTCTGCAACGTCGACCTGGCAGCCCCGGAACTGATCGAGCTCCATCCCGACCGAGTCCTCTGCCGGCCCGTCATCGAGGAGCATCAGGACGTGGATCTGCGCAGGCGTGAGGCGGAAGAGGGGCGGGGCCGGAGTCATCCGCCGCCGCTTGCTCATGGAGAAGAACTGGCGCTACCGGATCGGACTCCGTCGGGAGAACCTTCCGGTTTCCGGCGAGCCCTTCCTTCTTCAAGGCAACGGGCTTGGTCGGCCAGCCGCTGCCAATTTTCGCGCGCGACCTCCTGACGCTCTCGTGCCCCGCTTGTTGCTGCGATCCGTGCCTCAGCGGCTGCTGCATCGGCCCGAGCCTGGTAGTCCAAACTTGTTGCCGTGACGGTCATCGGTACGAGCCTCCCGCTGGTGCTTCAGCGGCCAGATCGAACCACTTCATGCAACCGGCCGTCAACAGCCTGCCTCTATAGCGTTGGCTGGAGTGGCCCGCTGCTCCGGGAGCTACTTCGCGCAGATGTAGCAGTTACCGCTTAGGTATGACTGCCGGTCTCGTCCACGTTCAAAAACTGCAGCACCTTATTAAGTATCTGCTGCTCGGCTTCGATTAGCGCCCTTATATCTCCGACCTGGGAACCATGGAGATGCCGGAACGCCGCCCTTAGAGAGACGTCGGTCAGGGACCGGGCGGAAATCGCCTGCGAAAGAAGCCGTTGAAATTCGTGGTTCCAATACGCGCCGCCCTTGGCGTCGGGACGCTCAACCATCTTGATCGAGTCACTGCTGACAGAGCCAGCGGTTCGGCCCTGATCATCCCATTCCACAGGTACCCGCCAACCGCGGTCCTCAGATCCAAATCGAGGAGAAGGCTCTGCTCCGGCAACTGCGATAGGCTCGCCGATCACGGTACCCATTCCAAAATTCGGGTGGTCAATGCGATCCCCCCACTGGAAGTCATACGGCTTGCGAGAGGTGGCGTCAGCCATCAGAGAGCCTTTGGTTGCCTGAGGCAGTGGGGCATCCCCCAAAACCGGTTCTCGATACGATGTCGCGCTTCGAGCCCGCACCACCTTACATCGATTCAAGCGGGTATGGCCATCATGGTCATACCTCGTGCATCCTACTGCATCTGATGGTCACGAACATGGGCGGTGGTGATGTCGCAACCGATATTCTCGCGTCGACAGATAGGCAGCATCCGCGGCGGGGAGGCTGCCCGGCGCAAAATGTTGCGCGAAGGTTTTGGGCCCAACGGAGCGATCTGGAGGCCTGAAGAGGATGAGCTGCTCAAGGCACATTTCCCCGATTATGACCTAATTCAGTTAGCCCTTCCTCACAGATCCAGGAAAACGCTTTGGTGGCGGGCCAGGATACTAAAGATACAGGCGCGCAGGCGCATGTGGACGCGAGAAGAAGTATCCCGTCTACGAAAGCACTTCGCCGTAGCGCATCTTAGAGAGCTAGAGAGTCTTGTCGGAAGGCCCCTGAATAGCATACGCGCGAAAGCCGATAAGCTTGGTCTTCGCCGCCCCCAGCAGACTTACACACCAACTGGGAATGCATTGCTAGATTCTCTGCGGGGGCGGTGTCGAGAGCTTTGCTACACCATGGTAGACCTAGACGAAATGGTAGTTTCCGGTACATATTTCAAAGATTGCGGTTGGAATAGCCCTGGCACGAAGCAGGGGCGGTTGAAGCAGTATTTTTCCTTCACTCGGATCGCCAAAGGCATCCATGTCATAGGCGGTACGCTAGACGTGGTTTGGGATGAGGGGTGAGCCTTGGCGGGAGGACGAGGATAACGTCCTTCGTGAACTCTACCCCAATTACAAGGCACTCCTTCTCACGCTTCCTGGGCGAAGCCTGAGGGCAATAGGGCATCGATGCCTATGCCTGGGGATTAGGTCGAAGCGACATGTTTGGACCAATCGGAACGTGGCTCTTCTGCGTGAACATTACCCGTCCGCACCACTGCAGGCTCTAGAAGGGTTGATCGGTCAGCCCCTCTCGAAGATCAAAGCAAAGGCAAACCGCATTGGCATTGTGCGGACAAGATCGCCACTGAAGCGTACCGGCATAAGGATTCTGGATCTCTTGCTGTCTCGATGCCGCGAGAAGCATATCACCATGCGCGAACTTGACCGGCTCGCCGGAACGGGCACCTTTTTCGAGAAGTATGCGTGGCTGTCAGGCAAGCTCGGCGAGAAGCGGCGCCTCCAGATCATGGCTCGAGCAAATAAAGGCATTCGGGCTTTGGGCGGGCGGGTTATTGCCAGATGGCCCGAAGTGGAGGATTGAGGGGACGCTAGCTTCTCAAGAAGTGGCTGGGTTTATCTGATGCGGCAATCTCGTGCGGCATCTCAGGTCGGCCTACCAACTCCGAAGCTCCACGTCCTGCGTCTTTGACTATCGGCACGAGCGAATCGCCCGCCGTCCTCTCAGCCGCCCTTCTCGAGCATCTTCCTCAAGGTCCATGCCTGATGCTCGTCAGCGGCATCAGCGGCATCAGCGGCATCGGCTGCCCTGCGCAGGCACTGGCCGAGCCCCGCTGTCCGGTCATGCTGAAAATAGGCGATCGTCGTATCGTCGATACGCAAGACGTAGTTGCTCAGGCTTCCGAGGCCGTCGTACTCGCTGATGTTCTGGATGATGATCTTCAAGGCTTCAGTCCTCCAAATTTGAAAGGACGAAGGCGCGGGCGTTCCAGCCTAGCTCTGCGTCATTTGCCGCGAGCAAGCCGTCAGGTCCGCGTGCCCTGCAGGATCGGCACTGCACCCAGTGGGTTTTCGGCCATGCTTGCCGGCTACGGTGCTTTGCCTCCCCGCCACAGAAGGGGCACGGCAGCAGTGCTTCGGGCTTTTCGGCCATCTTGCTTCTCCTGGGCAGCGAGAGCGAAGTGGCAACGGGCTGTCGGTGCTTAAACAGCGTCTGCTCCTCGTTGTTCCCCTTTGACGCTACTGGCTCCCCTGCGAATCCAGCCAATTGAAGGCGGCATCGCTGAATCTTCATGTTGCAATCCATGTTGCGTGGACCAGCCGAGGGTATCGCGAAACCCCTGCAAATCAAAGGAACTGAGTCGCAACATGAAGCGACATAAAAAGCTGATTCTGACAGCGTCAGCATCGGACAGGGAATTGAAATCATTGAGGAATAAGTGGTAGCGGGAGAGGGACTTGAACCCCCGACACGCGGATTATGATTCCGCTGCTTGTACCATTCAATTCTTAATAAATCCGATCAAATCCTTAACCATAACCCGCTGGAAGGCCTGGAAAAACAAGGACTCTGGGCAGATATTCATTCCCGTTGCCTATCCTGTCGTGTACGGAGGCTGTTGCCCCCGCGCTGCCCCCGTCCAAGGATTACGTTATTGCCGGAGAAGCTGACAGTCTCGTCAATCGAGAAGCACGCCCGTAGCGGCCGTCGCGCCGAGATCGCGGACACGTCGGCGCCCGGTCTGGTCCTGCGCTCGAACGTCTCGTCCTCGACCTTCGTGTTCCGGTGGACCGACCAGCGCGAGAAGCGCCGCCTGGTGCTCGGCACGGTCGACGGACTGCCGCTGGCCGATGCCCGGGCGATCGCGCACAAGGCGGCCGATCTGGTGCGGCAGGGCTTCGATCCGGACGACGAGTGGCTGCGGCAGACGAGGACGCCGCAAGCAGTGGCGCCGGTGAAGCGGGTGACGTGGACGTGGACGGAGGCGAGGGAAGCCTATCTCCTGGAGATCGGCGGGCCGAACGGGCTGAAGGCGGCGACCGTCGATGACTATCGCAAAGCCCTCTACCACCGCGCCTTCAAGCGTTTCGAGCGACGGTTCGTCTGCGACTTGACGGACGAGGACCTGTCGGAAGCTCTCGCCGGCTACCAGCGCGAGCAGAAGGGGAAGGCGGCCGAAGGCTTGCGTCGGCGGGTGCGTCCGTTCTGGACGTACCTCCAGCGCATGGACATCCGCCGGAAGTCGGGCGTCACCCGGAGGCTCCAGATCGACCTGCCCGCGCATCGATCGACCGCGAAAACCAACGTTCGGTGGCCGCACCCGGCCGACGTCGCGGCATTGTTCGCCAAGGCTATCGAGGGAGAACTCGGCTACGCGAGCCGTGCCGTCGTCCTCCTCTGCCTGACGGCTCAACGCCGCGCCACGGTCGTCTCCGCCAGTCCGACCGACGTTCGTGACGGAGTTTGGCATATCCCCCCGGTTCATCGGAAGACGGCCGAGAAGCGGGGCGACACCAGGATCCACGCCTTGCCGTGGCCGCCCGAGGTCGCGGTCGGAAACCACGACAGCTTCGTCTTTCCCGCCGACCGCCCGCGAAAAGCCGGCGATCCCTTGCCCCATATGGCTGCCTCGACGCTGACGCATGCGCTCCGTGACGCGGGCGTCGGCTTCTCGCCTCACGACATCCGTAGGTCGTTCACTACGACCATGCGTATCCTCGGCTTTGCGGCGGATCCGGCGCTGGTCCTCGACCACAACGAAGGGCCGCGATCGACGATGGATGCGCACTACGACTCCTATCGAGACCTGCCGAGGAAGAGGGAAATGCTGGACGTCTGGCGGGAGTATCTGACCGGGTCGAAAGCGATGTCGGACGAGGTCTGGTATGAACACACTGGCCAGAAGCGGATCAAGAAGACGACGAAGGCCTGAGGAAAATCCGTAAGATCTAGACAATTTTCGATAGGACATTCTCGACTTAGCAACTGCGGGCGTCGTAGCCTCCTGTCATCGAGATCGAACCGCCATTCGGCGACGATTTCGACAGCCCCCGCGCCGGCGATAGCCGCACAGGGGGCGTAGTGGCCCGGAGCCATCCCTTGTCCCACCGCACTATCCGAGTCATCGGCCGGCGAGCTTTTCGCGAGTCCGATGCAGCAGATCCAAACGTCTCAGTCGTATTCGACGACGACGGCCAGATGATCGCAGAGGAGTCCCGCGACATCGCCGCCGACGACGCCGCCGCGATCCTGGAACTCGTCTCGCAGCGTCGTGCAGACGCCGAATTCCTCGTCACTGGTCTCACACCGTCCGAATACGCGCTCTACCAGTCGCTCGAGGTCGCCCTTGAGCCGCATCTGACCGCAATCGAGAAGCGCCTGGCCGGCGATCCGCCGAGCCTTGTCGTCGTCCTGCAGCTGCCGAAGCGCTGGACCGAAAAGGCGCCCAAGGCGTTCTCGGCGATCGTCGCCGGCATCGTCGCCGACTGCGTCCGTCTCGGCGTGAAGTGCGACGCGATCGTCCCGGAACACGACCGCCAGCTCGGACGAACAACGTTGCCGATCGACCGCGTCCTGCGCGCCGCGAAGTCGAGCCACGTCATCGCAATATACTCGGAGCCGGAGCAACTCGAAGAGGAGCTGCTGCCCTTCTGCGACGTTTTCCTCGAGATCAAGCGCATTGATCGCAGCCACTTCGACGTCGCGATTGAACGGGAGTTCGACGAGCCTGGCGTCGCCGCATGGCCGGCCGGCATCAAGATGTCGGATGTTGACCCCGACCTTCTCGACGCTGTATGCGGCCGGGCGGGCGCCCCTTCCGATGTCGTGCGGACGATCGCGGCGGTGACGGCTGCACGTGCGAAGGCTGCGAAGCGGGATGCGGCGAACGAGAAGCAAGCCGAGGCGGCCAAGACGACCTCGAAGTCCATCTACACGCCGGCGATCCTGCGCCCGACGACGCCGACCCTTGCCAATCTGCACGGTTACGGAGCTGCGGCGGCCTGGGGTCATCAGCTCGCCGAGGACGTCCGAGATTACCAGGCAGGCAATCTGCCATGGTCGGATGTCGATGGCGGCTGCCTCCTGCACGGTCCGCCCGGCACCGGCAAGACCCTGTTCGCTTCCGCCTTGGCGGCAACGTGCGGCTTGCCGTTCATTGCGACGAGTTACGCTCAGTGGCAATCTTCGGGAGACGGTCATCTCGGCTACGTCATCAAAGCCATGCGTGCCGTATTCGAAAGCGCGACGGTCAATGCCCCATCGATCATCTTCATCGACGAAGCAGACACGATCCGTCGCCGAGGTGGTTCGGGCGATGGCGATGGCTGGTGGACCGCGATCACGAACGCCGCTCTGGAGTGTGTCGACGGCACAAGTCGGCGCGAGGGCATCATCATCATTGCCGCATGCAACAGTCCAGATATGCTGGATCCGGCGCTGGTCCGTTCGGGACGCCTAGACCGGCGTTTCGAGATCGGGTTGCCGGACGAAAAGGCGCTGCTCGGAATCATGTTGCACCATCTTCCAGACGCCGCCTCGGCTGATCTGGCTCCGGCGGCGACTGCGCTCGCTGGGTCCGCTTCGGGTGCGGATATCGCTCGGATCGCTCGCGAAGCTAGACGAGGGGCGCGCCGTGAGAAGCGCCCGGTCACCGCTGGCGATCTCCTCGCCATTGCGATCCCTCCGGACACGCGACCGGAGCGCGATCGCCGCCTTGTCGCAGTGCATGAGTCCGGCCATGCCGTCGCTATGATGTCTCAAGGCCGGATTCCCGACATGCTGTCGATCGTATCCGCCGGCGGTTCTCATGGCGGAGTACGATCGGAGTCGCCAGCGGGGATGGGGCGCCTCGCAGACCTCGAAGACGATATCGTGGTTCGGCTGGCTGGTAGGGCGGCGGAGGAGGTCATTCTCGGCCAGCCATCGGCTGGCGCGATGGGCGACCTGCAGCAAGCCACCGACCTGGCAACCCATATTGCGGGCATGTGGGGCCTCGGGGGGCGTCTTTACTACAGCGAGCAAGTCGATGGCGCAGCCGTCGAGAGCCGACTGCGTGATCTGTATTCGCGATCGCTTCGTCTGATCGGAGAGCACCGTGCAATCGTCGAGAAGCTCGCCGATCTCGCGCTCGAACGACGGGTTCTCGGTCGTTCAGCGCTGGCGGCATTCGCGGTCGAGCATGGTTTGGGAGGAGGGCGATGATGATCGCTCTCCTCCCAGACGTCCGCGCTCGGCTCGACGCTATCGAAGCCGACGAGGGCATTTCCGCCGCCGAAATCGCGAACCAGGCGATATCCGTCTGGTCGTATTTGAACGGCGACGAACGCCGTCGCCTTGGCATCGCCGCGATCGGCATGGTCGTCGAGCGTCATCGCGGGGTGCCGTCATGACGGAGCGCGAGGACATCGCCGCCGCCGCCGCTCGGCTGCTGAGAAGGCTCGACGAGCGGTCGCGGAAATCGCCGAGACAGCAGGCATTTGACGGATTTTCGTCACCGTCTGCTCAACATCCGCATGCTATACAGAAGGCACACCCGCTCTTGGCACAAGCCGAACCGCGGGTCGCGAGCGAGGAAAGCTCCCCTGATGCGCATTCACATCCTTTCAGACATTCACGACGACTATAGCCGCGGCTCCTCCGGCACGTATGAGATCCCCGAGGATCTCGCCGCCGATGCGATCGTCATCGCTGGCGACATCGCCGGCCGCCTCTCACGGATGGGCTCCCACTGGCTGATCCGCCAACATCTCCGCACGGGCTTGCCGATCATTCTCGTCGCCGGCAACCACGATTTCTGGCGATCGTCGCTCGACGCCGAGATTGGTCGTTTCCGCGATCGTCTGTCGTTTCCGGAGGGCATCCATTTGCTTGACGGCGACGAGCTGATTCTCGCCGGCACTCGCTTCATCGGCGCGACGCTGTGGACGGACTACGAAATCTACACGGACGCCTACACCGCCCATGCGACGGCGCTGCGCTTCATGAACGATCTGAAGATGATCCGCACCGACTCTTACCGCCGCCGCCTGCTGCCATGGATGCTCGCCGAGGAGCACCGCCGCCATCGCGACACCATCGACAGCCTCCTGGCGACGCCGTTCGACGGCCCAACGGTCGTCATCACGCATCACGCGCCGAGCGGCCGATCGCTTCTCGGTGGCCGTGCGACAGAGCCGCTCGACGCCAGCTACGCGAGCGATCTGGAGCCACTGATCCGCCGTCACGCGCCGGATTTCTGGATCCACGGCCACATTCACCAGCGTCAGGACTACGCCGTCGGCGACACGCGAATCCTTTGTAATCCGCGTGGCTATCGTTTGGCCGAGAAGGGTCGCCAGCGTGCCGAGATCGAAGTCAAAAATTTCGACCCGCGCCTGATCATCGACACGGACGACACGCGTCCGCTCGTCACGGGCGCCGACATCGACGTCGCCATCGACAGACCGTCGTCGTTTCAGTGGCCGTTCGGGCAGTCACCGGACGCCGAAGCCTAGCCGCACCCGCCTGCCAAACTGGAGAACCGCCATGCGCATCGCCCTCGCCACGCTTCTGCTCGCCTGCATTTCCCTGCCGTCGCATGCAGAGGACCGGTATTCCGGCCACTACAGTGCAGGGTGCGGACAGCTCGTCTGCGAGCTGGACATCCGGCCGGCGGGGAAGGGGTGGTCTGTGCGGTGGACGGCGAGCGATCCGACGAGGCTTGATGCGGTGCCGGTGTGTTCGTTTAAGACGACTGCGGAGCTGGGATCGGCGGCGATGGGGCCGGCCGGCGTCGTGTCGGGGATCGCTGTCGGTCAGGTGCGGGGGCGGCCGTTCGGACTGTTCGACCTCGCGCCGGGGCGGGTGTCGTGGTCGTCGTCGTGGCAGGCGTGCGAGGGGGTGGCGCCGAAAGCCATTTATGAGGCTTTCGGGGACGAGTAGCACGAATGGCTAAAATCGTCTCGGGTCCATGAACGGGTCGTGAGGCTATCTCAGATAGACTTCCGGGACTCTGGGAGATTGTCGATGATCGTTAAGACCGCTCTGATGGCCACCCTTGTGTTCCTGATGGCCGTGCCGGACGCGGAAGCACGCCGCAGGGGCGGAGGATCCAAGCCCTCGAAGTCTTATTCGTCGACTTACTCCCCAAAGCCCTACAAATCGCGAGCCTATCGGCCCAAGAGCAGTAGTTCCCGGTCGGGCGGCGGATCGCGGGGATCGCCCATCATCATGCTCGGGAGCGGCGGCTCGCAGAATCTCGAAGGGACGACACAAGCCGGCGAATGCAGCAGTCTGAAGCCGTGTCGGCCGGCCATCGCTTCGACGCTGTCTGCGGAGGAAATCGCGGCGGGGCAGACTGCGCAGCCGCCGTCGGCTCCCTGTGTCGAAAGTAGATCCGTCGCATGCATCAAGGACGGGAAGCGGGTGGCTTCTTTCGATTAATCAGGTGGCGCCGAAAAGCTCATACTGGCGGATATCGGGAGACATGCTCGCCTCCGTTGCCGCCGGGTTCAGCCAGATGCTCTCGACACGACGATTGCCGCCGTTGTCAATCGATACCCGGTCCAATCGCGTCCTTCCCTTGAGCGCGTCGTCGTAGAGCGGGCAGTCGTAGCCGGACAGGACGACGTACCCGACGAGCGACCTGAGGACCTCGAGCAGCCGGATGTGGTCCGCAACGGACATCTCATGCGAGTAGCCGTGGCTGATCGCTTTCCGCGTTGCCGGGACATACGGCGGATCTGCGTAGTGCAGCGTGTCGTAGCATGACTTCGACAGCCGGTTCGCTAGTGATCGTCACTGCCCGCATGCGCGCATGGAAGCCGGGGACCGAGTGGCGATAGCTGTACCAGTCCTCTGCCGGTGTCTTGACGCGTTGTTCCCTCGATCGAGAAACGCGGTATCCGGACCTTGTCGAAGACGACATCGACATCGCACCGCGGACGACAAGGCGCAGAGCACGGCCGAGGTCGTCTTGCGGGTCGGGAAACCGTTTGAGATCCTTGAAGACCGACTTCCTGTATGGCGTCAGCCATGCCTGGAAACCCAGCTCTTTCGAGAGGGCGGGATCGGCGAGGACGCGGTAAAGAGAGACGACGTTGCTGTCGAGATCGTTGAGAACCTCAACAGCGGAACGAGGTTTCCGGAGCAGGACGCTGGCGCCGCCACCGAAGGCCTCGACGTAGGTATGATGAGCGGGGAACGCCGAGACGATCCACGGAGCCAGGTGCCATTTGCCCCCGAAGTAGCGGACCGCCGGCCGGTGGAGGGGGGCGAGACGGGTCACGACGCCGCTCTACTTTCCGATTTCCGCCGGACCGCATCGTCGAGCACGTCTCCGTACGTCGCGATCCATGCCTGCATCTCGGCGCCGGTGCCGAACGCGAATGCGCGGGTGCCGGCGGAGAGAGCGAGGTAGGCGCGGTCGAGGCGGCGCTGCAGGTCGAGTTCGGTCGGGGTCATGGTGAGGACTCCGGCTGGACTGGAATCTCAGCGGGTTTCCTACCCTTGCTGTCCCACATCGGCGCCCTTGCCTCCGCCAGAGCCGCAGACAGCACGATGAAGCCATCCCTCTCTCGGATAAGAAGCCCGTCCTCGAGCCCGTGGATGACCATCCATGCGACGCCGATCCTGTTGCGGGGATAATATTCGATGCCCGGGCTGACCTGCAGGCCATCTCCGTAGATCAGCTCCCGCGAGCGAGAATGGATCTCGCAGCCGGCGCCGATCTCGTCGAGGATCCGCCGCGCATTCTTGATCGACAGTGCCGGCTTGCGACCCTTCCGATGATCCCAGCCGTCCAGATGGAGCGTGACCGCGCTGTCGATGTCGGCCGGTGTCGTCAGGTGCGCCGTGTCGATCAGATCCTGGAAGTGGTCGTCGTCCGCGAGATCCATCGCGTGGCGCCAGCTCGCCTTCGTGGCCCGGTGCCGGCCCAGCGAACCCCGCGTCCACACCTCGAGCCGCTTTCCGAGCGCTGCCTCGGCAAGCGTGACCTGGGGGTGCTCGGCAAGGGACTCGTGGACGAGCCAGAGCTGTTCCCGGCCGTCATCGCACTCGCTGGCGGGAACGTACGACATCGGATTGCGGTTGACGGACGACGGGTTCGGAATCTCGCCGTCCCATTCGACCAGGTAGTGATCGCCAGTGTAGCGGTCGACGAGAGCGAGACCGGCGGCGGCGAGAAGGGAGCCGATCGAGGGCTTCTTCTTGCGAGGCGCTTTCTTCTGGACGACGTCGACGATCCCGGCCGATGCCTTCCTCATATCGAGGACTTTAGACAGCTCGGCGATCGCCGCCCTGCCGCGTTCGCAGAAGCCCCCGTCCGGCGTCGCCTTCTTCTCCTCGCGGGCGACAGCCTTCCGGCACCGGAGGATGCGGTCTTCCATGATCGAGATCTTGGCGTGGATGTCGACCACGACGGGCTCCTCGACGGCTGGTGGAACAGCGCGGACCCGAGGGGCTTCGCGTGCGACCGTCTGGCGGATCCAGGCGAGGACGCCTTCGGCCTGCTCGGACGAGATGCGGTGGGGCCAGCCCGTCTGTTTCCGCGCATACCGCAAGTGTCGCATGACACGTCCGGCCGAGGCGCGGATGGCTTCTTCGCGGGTCGCGAACAAGCACTTGCGGCTGGAATTCGGGAACATCCCCTCGATGTCGTAAAGGGCTCCACTGGTGCTGTATCTGCCGTCTGCGAGATGGACGAACTCGATCCGGTAGTCGTAATTCACGTTGCGATGCCTGCGATCCTCGCTGTTGTAGGCCACCCACTTGTCGCTGGGCCACAGATGCCCGTTGTAGGGACGGGTGCCGTCGGAGCGCTCGATCGGGCCGTCGTATGGCCAGGGATCAGATCTAGCGGTCGTGCTCTGCTGCGTCTTCGATGCTTATTGGCTCATAGCGGCATCTCCAGGGTCTCGGCCCATTTCCGGATCTCGGCGGCGATTTCGGCATGTTCGGGTGCGGCGGCGGCACATGCGCGGCGGATCCGAGCGACGCCGTGATCGAACGCCGCCAGCTTGCTCGAGTAGACGTTGGCGTGGTCAGCGGCATCGCGATAGCCGTCGATGGTGATCGACTGCGACATCATCCAGAGGCCGCTGGTCGAACTCTCCGGATAGATCGTGAGGTTCGCGTAGTTGTCGGGTTCGATCGCGATCGTGCGGTCGAACATGTGCTTGCGGACGTAGGCGTTTTCGATCCGGAGCCGGGCCATCTTGCGGAGCGTGTCGGACGAGATCGGCGGCGGCGGGACGAGGTCAGGGTTGCTGACGACGAGGCGGATCACAGCATGTCCTCCGTCTCTGGCTTTACCGTCCAAGAGTCCCTCGGCGGCTGTTTGATCGTGCCGCGGGCGTATCCGGACGACGACTGCGAGCGGAGCCACGCGTTCTCCGCTTCCAAACGGACGATCTCGTCTTGCAGGTCGACAACGCGACACTGCAGCTTCACGCTCGACAGTTGCTCGCGAGTCAGGCGAGGGAAAACGCGGGTCATAAGGATGCTCCTTCAGACCAGAATTCCTGCGACGCTTCCCACTGCTCGACCATCTTCGGCGCGGCCATCTTGACCCGCCGACGCCGGCGGAATGGCGTGTCCAGCGGATTCGGCGGCGAGGGCAAATTGTCGAGGTCCGCAAGGCGGCAGAGGTAGGCGTGCAGCCGCAGGGCGAGGACGTTTTCGCCGATCTTGCCGTCGTAGGCGAAGACGGGGTCGCGACCGTGGTCGGCGATGAAGTCCGTCAGCTCGGCGATGTCGGCGGCGACGCGGTCGAGGGAGCGGGAGTGCCTGGGGCGAGTGGTGAAGTCGTGGAAGATGCGGTCGAAGTCGGCGGGGGTGAGGGCGGTCATACCATCGTATCTCATCTGGGATCCCATTGGTTCAGTCGCAATGGGAATAGCGGGAGCCGGTGGCGCGGATGATGCCGTCGCCGAGATCGACGAACTCGAACGTCGTTCCGTACCCACCCAGAGGAAAGTCCTTCAACTGCTCGGCGACGTAGCGGTCGATGTCATCACGTGTGCCGACCGCGCCGAAGCCGTGCGTCCGCAGGATGCGGTCGGCCTTCGTCTGCGCGATCTTGACGTCCAAGACGGCATCAGACGCGACTTGCCGCGCTTCGTCCTCCAGCCGTCGCGCCTCCGACTCCGACTGTCTTACGGCCAGATTCCTCGCCGCGGTCTCGACGAGCCGTGCTTCGTGCTCGGCGCGCCACGCCTCGACGGCCTCCGCGTGGAGGGCGGAGACGCGCCAGGCGTTGTTGTACCAGCGGGCGCCGGGGATCCCGCGTATGGCATCGACGGCACGGGAGTCGTAGTGGAAGCCGACGATGAGTGTCCGACCATTCGGTGTCCGTGTGACGCGGATGTGTGTCATCGTTAGATCTCCTCGCCGGCATCGTCGGGGATCTCGTCCAGCTCGGGATGCCTCGCCGCGTACCAGATCCTCATTCCCTCGATCGACCGCTGCCTTTCGCGAACGCTTTCCGGCGTCTCCGGCGGAAGTCGATTGTTCTCTTCGACGGCGATCCACAGCGACCAAAGCTCTTCGTAGACGGCTTCGGGCGGGGTGTAGAAACCGCGGGACCAGCTCCGGACCGCGCCGAGCGAAGTCTTGACGCCGCGAGCGGTGAGGTAGTCGACGAGTTCGAGCTGGGTCATGCCCAGCATCTGCTGGATGTCGGCTGCTGGGTGGTGGGGTCTGTCGATCATAAGGGGTCGTCTCCGTTCCGGCGTCGATGCGCTCCGGAAACCCCTGCCGACGAGGCAGGGGAAACCGCAGTGCGTCAGGCCTCTTCGATTTCGTAGCTGAAGCGGTAGGCGCCTTCCGCGTAGTCCCCGTCGCCGACACGTGCGTACAGCTCCGCGTGCTCCAGGGCATTGTAGGCCGCGACCGCCTCGGCCTCGGTGTCGTGCCAGGACGCGACGCAGACATGGCGGTGCTCGGGGTTCGGGCCAGAGCCGATGAGCAGCTTGTCGATGCGGTAGGTCATCTCGAGAATCCTTGTTTCGGGTGGGCCCGCGGCGGGGAAAGATGGCAGCAGATGCGCTCCGGAAAACCCTGCCCGTGAAGAGCAGGGGAAACCGCAGGGCGTCAGGCCGCGACGGCGTCCTCGGCGGCGGAGAGCACGCCGACGAGCCGAAAATCCTTGAAATCGGAGAAGATGCCGCCGTTGCCGGTGTCGTCGCCGCAGATTTCGGTCTCGTCGTATTCCGGGAAGTGAGCGGGGACTTCGTAGACAACGAGCGCGTCGCCGATGTCGGACTTGCCGACGCTGGTTTCGAGTTCGAGCGCGCCACCCTCTTCGATGACGGAATTGTCGAGCGAGCCGATGGCGGCGGCTTCGATGTTGGCGGCGCTGGAGCAGGTGAAGGCGCCGAAGAGGGCGACGCGAGAGGTCTGGACGACGATGAAGCGGGTCATGGGTGGCATCCTGGTCTGCTGGGAGCGCAAGATTGCGGTCCCGACGACCTGAATATACATATCAGAAATGTATTGGCAATAAATATATTTGCTCTGGGGTGCAGCGGACGCGGCGGGAATGCAGCCGCTTCGGGGACTACCGGACGCAGCCTGATCGACATGCGGTCAGGACGCCCTAGATCGGATTCAGGAGGACGGTCCGATGCAGAAGCTTCCCTTGAGCCATTATGCCGACAGGCGGGAAGAATGCCTGCTCGCCGCGGCGGCATGCTCGCTCGAGAACGCGAGGCGACGCCACCTCGACGCAGCTGAAGCTTGGCAAGACATCATCGATCAGCTGCAGCCGGGTGGGCACACGTCGCATCTGCGGGGGGAATCCCCGAGATCCGCCACTACAGGATCGACACGATGACGGACGACGAGAACTCGGGGGAGCCGACACGCTACAGCCCCGCCACGGTCGCTGAGCGCACCGCGAAAGGCACCAGCGCCGCTATCGTCGCGAGCCAGGCAGAGGCGACGGCAGCGAAGACGGCGCGCCTACGGGCTGCCCGGGAAGAGCGTGACGCCGTTCAGGCCGCCGTTGATGCCGAGGCTCTGCGGAACGCGCCGCCGAAGAAGAAACGGGCGCGCAAGGCCTGAACGCCGATCCGCTCGCGAGTTCCTCGAGCTTGGCGCGATGCGACCATTCGTCCAGGAACAATCGCCAGCTAAACGGATTCGTCATCCAAACCAATCGATCTGGAGGACGACGAAATGAGCGACGCTCACAAGACCCCCGAAGACGTCACACACGACATCGAGCTGCTCGCACTGGCGACGTGGATCCCGAAAGATGCGGGCGATTCGACGCCGAGCGACCGGGAGATCCGGACCATTTCGGAGGTGCTGGAACTCCCGGTGGACCCGTCGATCGGCGAATAGGGGCATGTTCGTCGCCGAAGTTCAGCCGAGGACACTCGTCGCGGCGGCGTGAACTGTCGCAGAATGGGCGACGAGCGTCGCAGCGGAGACGGAATGTTAAGCTCAGTGCGCCATTGTGGGTCGGCATAGCCGAAAGCCCTCTCGATGACGCTGCATCCGCACCTTCCTCCCGCCGTCGACTTCATTGACGCGGATTCGTTGAGGGACGTGCGCGACGACGAACTTGCGGAGATGCTCGAGGAATGCCGACGTTGGTGCCAGCACCTGGAACGGTTCCGGGCTTCGCTCGTCACCCCTGTCGCGCTTACACTCTGGAAAGTCCTACTACACACCGAAGTGCTGCTCGTCGCGGCGGCGAGCCTGCGCATCGAGACCGAGATCGCCGCCCGTCTTCGGGACGCTGCCGAGGACGCGGTGCCTGCTCCAGGCGAAGACTCGCGGCACCTGGATGGCCAGGGGGCTACAGAGGGTGAAGTAACCACGCAGATATGATCGCGCCGATGAAGGGCAGGATGCTCGGCGGCTGACCCGCTCCTACTTCAGGTCCTCGACCAGCATAAGGACGTCGGCGATGGGGCGCTGGATCATGCTCCAGTCGGGAAATCTGGCCACCTCGATCTCATGGTTCTGCAGCGTGACGATACCTTCGTGCCGATCATCTTTCAGGATCCGATCGTATAGCGCCTCGACGACATCACGCGGACCTTCGAGGATCTGGACGACCTGAAATCCGTCGAACGCGAGAACGCCGGTAATGCCGTTACGACGATTGAATTCCTCGGCAAAAGTCACGACGTCGTCCATTTCCTGGCGACCGACGTGCGGGCAGACGTGTGAGGCATAGGCGATGCGAATAGGCACGGGTTCGTTCCTTGGCGTCAGCGGTCGCCTGCGGGCACAACGCATCTCGGGTTCTGACGGCCGTCAACTCGATGATTATTTTCGGCCAGGCCAAACATAACTAAGCGGGCCTATGAGATATGTTATGGCGCTCCCGCGATATTGCGTGTCTATGAGCCCATCACCGGCACCTTCCAGGCCAGTCGTGACAGAGAGACCGACAGCGCTCCCGCCGATATTCAGGGGGAAGCCCTAGATGGCCCGATATTTCTTTCACGTCATGAACGGCAAGGCGGATATCGACGAGGACGGTATCGAGTGCGCCGATCTGGACGCCGTCCGCGAGGAGGCGATCAGGTCCGCCGGGCAGATGCTGAGCACCGGGCGCCAGTCGTGGAACGGCGAGGCATGGCGGATGACCGTCTGCGACGAAGAAAGGACCGTCGTCTTCAGCGTTAATTTCTCCGTCGATCGGCACGGCCTGTAGCCGCGTTCAGATGCGGACGGATCTTGTCCGCTCGATATGAAGATAAGACGGGTCGAAGCTCGAGTATCTCTTCAGGACGTCGACGTTCGGTATCGCGATCATCTCGTTCTTCAGCGTGACCAGATTCGCGTACCGCAACTCCTTGAGACTGCGGTTCACGTGGACGTTCGACAGGCCCATCGTGTCCGCGATTTCCTCCTGCGTCAGCGGGAGTTCGAAGCCCCCGTCCGTGGTCAGCCCCACCGCCTTCATCCGCACGTGAAGCTCGCAGAAAAGATGGGCGATGCGCTGGGAAGCCGATCGCTGCCCGATGTTCACCAGCCATTCGCGCAGCGTCGCCTCGTCGACGAGGGAGCACATCCAAAGCGCCCGGGCGAGGGAAGGTCGCCGCTCGGTCATCTCGATTATCACTGCCGGAGGCAGCTTCACCACGCGGCACGGCGTGACCGTCGCGATGCTGTGGTCCATCCTGCGGAGTAGCGCGACGTGCAGGTCGCAGAAGTCTCCCGGGATCATGTAGGCGAATATGTGCCGTCGTCCTTCCAAGGTCGACTTGTAACGCACGGCAAGACCCTCCAGCACCAGATGCACGATCTCTGGATTGTCGCCCTCGCGGATCAGGTCGCGGTTGGCCTCCACCTCGACCACGTTCCGGGTCATCGATATCAGCCAGTCACGGTCCTCGTCATGAATCTTTTCGAACCCGTCTAGCTTGCGAATGAACGGATTGGCCATGGCAGGCACTCCTTCCGGCGTCGAAATCATCGAAAGCGGTCGGTGCAGCGCTTCACGACCAGGGACGAATTGCTCTCGGCTCTCTCGTAGTCCCGCTACGACAATTTCCCGTAAGGAGGCGACTGAACTTTCAGCAGATCGCCATTTAAAGATCCGACTGAACTCCGCAAGGCTCGAAAGGAACTTTATCCGCGAAACATAAAGGACATCAAGACTTACATATGTAATGGCGGGGTAGCACTTTTCGGACCCTCAGTGCGTCGTCGGATTGCGGCATGGAGGAGCCCGATGGATCACGTACCGGCAGTCGCCGTCCTTCTCCTCGAGGAAGAGGCGCTTGTCGCGATGGACCTCGAATTCAACCTGGTCCGGTCGGGTCTGGTCGTCGCCGGGGTATTCTCGCGCTGCTCCGAAGCGCTGGAATGGCTGTCCAGCAACACGCCGGATGCCGTCATCATGGACGTCCGTCTTCGTGACGGATCATGCGAAGGACTGGCCATCGCGCTTCATGCCCGCGGCATACCTTTCGTCGTCCATTCGTCGATCTGTCGCCGCGATGTGGAGATCGCCAATGCCTTTTCGAAGGGACGATGCGTCCACAAGCCTTGCGATCCCGATCGCCTGGCCCATGCCGTGGCGTCGTCCGTGGGATGGGACGCCTAAACGACCTGCTGGTGAAACATGATGAAAGCTAAAGGCACATGGACGAAGCTTTACGACCTCGCCACGCTTCCGGCGGCTGAAGGATACTTCCAGGATAACGGCGAGCGCCATCCGCCCGGTACGGGCATGCAGATCGTCACGTCCGAACGGCAGACCTGTATTCAGAAGACGGAGCGTCTGCGCAGAGCGCGGCTCGGTTCCGCATCGATGTCCGCATCATGAAGTCGGCATCGATCCTTGAAGCCGTCGTCGCGATGATCACGGACGGCTTCACGGCAGCTAAGGCCTTCCGTCACCATTCCGGCCTGCCGATACAGTACGTGGCGGCGCGCACCGGCATCGGGGTTGCACTGCTGATCGTCATCGAAAGCGGAAGCAGCGCGTCTGACGACGAGATATCGGCGATCGCGACGGCGCTTGAGCTTCCACGGGTGGTGACTGCTGGCTAGGATTGAATGCCGCCGCAACGCAGGTCGCGGCGGCTTGAAGTATCAGTGCAGGCGACCGAATAATTCGGGCGCCTTGCCAAGCTTCTTCGTGAATTCCTTGGTACCGTGGGCAGTCGCGTAGGTCAGGATACGCGCCGTGTCGTCGACCACACGCGTCTTCACGTCGAAGATGCCGGCGTCGCGATATGTTTTCTTCGGCACCAGGACGCCGCCCTGATAAAACAGCATCTCCTGCAGAATCCGAGCAGCGTTGGCGAGGTTGAACAGTCGGAATAGGAATCGTAAACCTCGGCCTTGGGCGGGAAGGCCAACGTAGCGGCGGAGGACGGCCACGCCTGAGGCGGGTGTTCGCACGGATCCAGATCATATGTCACAGGCATTATTTCGGCGCTAGTAGCGAATGCTGATCTTCAATGACATTGATTATTCACGAGATTTTCGCCTAGCGTGAGAACGAAGCTTTAAGTTGTCTTTGCAAGGATGGCCTCCACTCAATCTGGCTGTTCACATGCTGCACCTTCTTAACAGGACGACGACCCTTGCATCGCTGCTGGTGGGCGCCTGCCTTATCTTCGTCGGCACGGCGGCTTTGGCGGACGATCTCCCGCTTCCCGCTGGAAAGACGATCCTGGTGATCTCCGGTGCTATCACGGCGACGAACAAGGACGGGTCCGCGGAATTCGACCGGGCTATGCTGGAGTCTCTCGGGGCGGTGGCGATCACCACGATAACCCCCTGGTATGATGCGCCCGTGACGTTCGAAGGCATTTCGCTCGATGCGCTGATGAAACGCGTCGGTGCCGATGGTGAGAAGGTGACCGCGGTGGCGCTGAACGACTACAGTACCGAAATCCCGCTCAGCGACTTCGCGGAACACGGTGCCGTTCTGGCGCTGAAGCGGGACGGCGAATACATGACGGTTCGCGACAAGGGCCCGCTGTTCATCGTCTACCCTTATGACAGCGACCGCCAACTCCAGAGCCAGACGTACTACAATCGTTCGGCCTGGCAGCTCGCCAAGCTCGTCGTCGAATAAAACCGCGGTCGGAGACGTCGGGTCATGTCTCTGAGAGTCTTGCGGATCCTGCTTGGAATCACCGTCGGGTGCTTCGTCTTCGCGACCGCCTATCTGTCCGTCCTAACCTTCGAGAGACAGAAATCGCTTCAGCAGGTCGCGAGATACGACGTGAGCTGGTCGGTCGGCCAGGCCCTCGTGGAATACACGCGGCTGGAGCAGCGAATTGCAAGTGCGGCCATCGAAGAGGGCCCACCCGACGAGGAGGAGGTCCAGCTCCGCTTCGACATCCTGTACAGCCGTATGGAACTGCTCAAGACCGGCGAGGCCGCGGCTTTTATCCGTGAGGAGCCCAGAAACGGGGAAACGATCCGCAAGCTCGGCGACGCGCTCGCCGGCATCGAGCCTCTGATCGCCAAGCTTGAGACCCCTGCCGCCGTCATCCGTATGATCGAGATCCTGGAGCCGCTGGACTCCGACCTCGCCGCTCTGGCATCGAGGGCGAACCGGTCGAGCGCAATGCGGGTCGCTGAGGATCAGAAGGAACTGCTGCGGCTACACTTCATCTTCTCCGGCCTCGCCGCGGGACTGATCGTCTGCGGCATCGCCCTGATCGCGCTGCTGGCACTGCAGAACCGCCTGCTTCGTCGCGCTCAGTCGAGCTTGTGTGGGATGGCGCAAGATCTGAAACAGGCTTCCGGTACGCTGGAGGCGCAGAATCGTAGCTTCGATGCGGCATTGAGCAACATGTCTCAGGGCCTGTGCATGTTCGACGCCGCCGGCCATTTGACCGTCTGCAATCATCGTTTCGGCGAGCTGTTCTTCCTGCCGGACGCATCGACGCAGATCGGGCGCACCTTGGCGGAGTTTGTCTTCGAAATGGGCGAGGGGCGCCGCCTCTCAGGCCTCAAGCAGGTCTATTCGCAGCAGGAACGGTTGATACGCGAGCAGCGCAACGGCAGCTTCGTGCTGGAACAGAACGACGGTAGGTCTATCTCCATCACGCACGTGGCACTTCTCGACGGCGGGTGGCTCGCGACTTACGAAGACGTCACCGAACGGCAAAGGGCGGAATCCCAGATCGCGCACATGGCGCATTTCGATTCGCTCACCGATCTCGCCAACCGCGCCCTCTTCCACGAGCGCCTCGAGCAGGCGTTGGGACGCGGTAGGCAGCACGGGCGGTCAGTCGCGGTGTTGTGTCTCGATCTTGACCGCTTCAAGGACGTCAACGACAGCCTCGGTCATCACACCGGGGATGAGCTTCTGAAGGCAGTCGCCGAACGGCTTCACCGTCATGTCGGCGATGAAGATTTGCTGGCGCGAATTGGCGGAGACGAATTCGCCATCCTGGTTCAGATCACGGCTCCGGTCCGAGACTGCGGAGAACTCTGCACGCTTCTGATCGAGGCCATCAGCCGTCCGTTCGTGATCGACGGCCAGGAAATCGTCGTCGGCCTCAGCATCGGCATTGCCGATTCCGTCACCGGGGCTTCAAGCCCAGGCGAGTTGCTAAAGCAGGCAGACCTCGCGCTTTACAAGGCCAAGGCAGACGGAAAGGGCACCTTCCGTTTCTTCGAGCCGGAGATGGACGAGCAGTTGAAGGCGCGCCGAGCCCTCGAAGCCGATCTTCGCAAGGCGCTGGCGAACGACGAGATGGACGTCTTCTATCAGCCGCTGGTGAACGCCGAGCACTGCCGTATCGTGGGTTTCGAGGCGCTGATGCGCTGGCGTCATCCGGAATGCGGCATGGTCTCGCCGGCGGAGTTCATTCCCATCGCCGAGGATACCGGACTAATCGTGCCGCTTGGCGAGTGGGTCCTGCGGCGGGCATGCACGCAGGCAACGATATGGCCGTCTAATATCCTGGTTGCGGTCAACCTCTCCGCCGTTCAGCTGCGTAGCGGCACGCTGGTTCAGACGGTGACCGAGGTTCTGGAGAGCACCGGGCTGCCGGCGGTGCGTCTCGAACTCGAAATCACCGAGTCGGTACTGATGGAAGACGACGAGGGCACCCTGGCGGCATTGCATGAGTTGAGAGCCCTGGGCGTGCGGATCGCCATGGACGACTTCGGCACCGGCTATTCCTCGCTCAGTTATCTCCGCAATTTTCCCTTCGACAGGATCAAGATCGACCAGTCGTTCGTCCGCGACCTGGCAACCCGGTTCGACAGCCTGGCGATCATCCAGCTGATTACCGGTCTCGCCACCAGCCTGTCGATGTCGACGACGGCAGAAGGCGTGGAGACCGAGGAGCAGTTCCTGCATCTGCGGGCCGCGGGTTGCACCGAGGTGCAGGGCTACTACTTCGCCCGCCCGCTACCAGCCGCCGACCTCGTCTTTGAGCTGCCGCGCCCCGATAATGGCAAGGCGGCAGCCTGATCGGCCGAGCCATTTCTACTACGGACGGTTAGCCGTCCTCCCCGGAGGGATTTCCCACTCGACCGCATCAAGGTTGACCGCAGCTTTGTTGCGACGGCGGAGAGCGACAGGCATTCGATGGCGGTGCTCCGGACAGTGGCAGTTTTCACGATCGCGCTACGAAACAGATAGCCGGCACCGACAAATTACGAAAAGGCCCGCTGGAGACGCAGCGGTCATTGATTCGATCGGACCAGTTGACCTGGCCTTCTTCCGGACCGTCATCCGCTGCCGCCGCGCCCGCCGCATCAGCTCGTCGATATCGGTGACGAACCCGACCCGAAGTTCGACCGTCACGACCGCAGCCGCCTCCGCACGTATCCCGCCGACGTCGCTGCAACAGCCTCGGCTTGCATCTCGTGCTGTCCGCGGATCAGCCCGAGGATCGCAGCTCTCATGTCCCCGCTGGCGGCACGGATCGCGGCGTCGACCACTCCGTCCAGATCGTCGTCCTGCACCGTCGATTTCATTTTAGCGAGTGCCATCGTCCGTCTCCCGATTCCTTCCTCGTCGTCTCACGACCGCGTCTTGCCGTGAAGCTTTTGTTCCTATTTTGTTCTGAAAAATAGGAGATGATTCACAGATGTCTGTCGAGACGATAGGAGCCGCGCTCGATGCTGGTTGGGCGGTGACGGTGCACTGCGCATGGGGACGGAGAGAGGGCCTCAAAAGCGCTCGCGAGTGCCGCCAACGGCACGATCTCGACCTGCCGACGTGTGGACACGCGGGCGCCAGATGCCGCTCGCGATGCTGCCAGAGAGGATGCGGTGTCCGCGGTGCGGGTCGCGGCGGGTGCGATTGCTGTTCACGCCGCCAGACGGGCGGTCGGTGACTGCGGCGTGAATTGTCGCAGCGGAAACGGAACATTAAAACGCACCGCTGTATTCTATGTCGGCACAGCCGAAAGCCGCTTCAATGACATTGCATCCGCACCTTCCTGCTGCCGTCGACTTCCAGGATGCGAATGCACTGAAGGCCGTGCGCGACGACTAACTCGCCGACATGGTCGACGAGTGCAGAAGCTGGTGCCGGCACCTCGAGGGTTTTCGGGCCTCTCTCGTCACGCCCGTCGCGCTTACGCTCTGGAAGGCCCTGCTTCACTCGGATGTGCTGCTAGTCGCGGCATCGGGCCTACGCATCGAGAGCGAGATCGCTGACCGTCTTCGGAATGCTGCGGAGGACGCGGTGCCGGCTCCTGGAGAGGGCTTGCGGCACCTGGATGGCCCAGTGGCTGCCGAGGGCGAAGTAAACGCGCAGATCTGATTGCGGCGATGAAGGGCAGGATGCTCGACGTCTGGCCGCGACTAGATCAAATCGTTGATGAGCATCAGGACGTCGGCGATAGGGCGCTCGATCATGGTCCAGTCCGGAAACCTCGCCGTCTCGATCTCGTGTTTCTGCAGCGTGAGGATACCTTCGTCGCGATCATCCTTCAGGATCCGATCGTAGAGCGCCTCGACGACATCCCGCGGTCCTTCCAGGACCTGGATGACTTGAAATTCGTCGAATGCGACAACGCCGGTGATGCCGTCGCGACGATTGCTTTCGTCCGCCAAAGACACGATGGCATGCATTTCCTGCCGACCGACGTACGGGCATACCTGCGAGGCATAGACGATGCGTATCGGCACGGGTTCCTTCCTTGGCGTCGGCGGTCGCCAGCGGGCGCAACGCATCTACGACTCACGAATTCGGTATTTCCGGAAAACCGCAATACCCGAGTCTTAATGCATGTTCACGACGGCGGAAGCCTTTTCAAGGACGCGGTGCCGGCGCCCCACGAAATGCGCCCCGTGCCGTTGATAGGCCCGCGAACAAGGATGCGGACGGGAGGGCAGGAGCGGTCTGGACGGGTAGCCGGCTAGCAGCTAGGCTGGCTGCTGACAGAATGTCGGCTCCATCCTGGGAGGTCGCATGCCTCCGGCCAATCACTACGGGTCATGTTTTCCAGGCTTCTGTCCGGACGACCTCCTCGTCGCGTTGGACGCCGGCTTCTCCGATGAGGAAATCGTCTTCATGTTCGACCTGGACGATGACGGACGACAGGCGGCACCGGTACCGGAGACCAATTGTGATCAAGTCCGAACTCGTCCAGATCATCGCCAGCCGGAACCTGCATCTCTACGCGAGGGACGTCGAGATCATCGTCGATGCGATCTTCGGCGAGATCGTGGGTGGGCTGAGTGAGGGGGGCCGCGTGGAGCTGCGCGGCTTCGGAGCATTCACGGTGAAGCACCGCCCGGCGCATTCCGCCCGGAACCCGCGGACGGGCGAAACGGTCGATGTCGAGGAAAAGTGGGTGCCGGCCTTCAGGGCGGGCAAAGGGCTGCGGGACCGGTTGAACGGCGAATGACACGCGGTCCCGACCCTACGCCTGGCACAGGGATCACGACGTCGAAGCATCATCATTAGCCGAACGCACGTTTTCCCTCAGAAGCGTACGGTCCTGACGGTGCCTGCGGCAAACAGACGCTGTAGTCATCGTGGATGCGCTACTTCCTTCATCTGATTCAAACATACGAGACCGTCCGGGATCCGGAGGGCAGCGTGCATCCCAACCTGGCAGATGCTCGCGGCGAGGCTGTGGATGCGGCGCGACAGATGATGTCCGGCGCCGTCCGGGGCGGATGGGACATCAGCGACTGGGCCATCGAGATCGCCGACGAGCATGGCGTCATACTGGACCGGCTGCCGTTTTCCTCGACGCTCAGACCCGCCGAACGGGCAGCGTCATCACCGTCGCCAGATGCCGATCGAGAGGTTGCAGCGGAAACGAACCGCTAGCCCATTTTTCTCGTGGCTTTCCGAAAGCCGTCCCATGACCTCGCATCCGCACCTTCCTCCTGCCGTTGATTTTCCCGACGCGGACCCGTTGAGGGACGTGCGCGACGACGAACTGGCGTCGATGCTGGTGGAATGCCGCCGCTCCTGTAGGAACTCGGAACACTTCCGGGATCGCTGGTCACGCCGGTCGCCATCACGCTCTGGAAAGTCCTGATCCTCGCGGAGGTGATGCTCATAGCTGCTTCCGGCGGGCGGATAGAGAGGGAGATCGCAAAGCGTCAACGAAACTCAGCCGAGGGCGCCGGTTAGGTACGGCTTCCGGTGGTGCCCTGCCGCACTATCGCCGTAAGAGATCAGTCGCTAACATTTCCAGGCTATCTATTCGTCGCCGCCAGCATTGGAATTGCCGGATGACCAAGTCGCTCGATGCTCATCCTCCGGCCGCGACGGACATCGATTTCGGGGAGCTTGCGGAAGATCTCGTCATCTTGTCGAAGCGCATCCGAGCCGTGTTCGGAATCGCGCTGGTCGAAACGGATTTCCACGCCGGGCAGGATCACATGATGATGGTTCTCGTTCCGGGAACCGACATCCCAGTTTCGGAGCTGGCAATGGAATTGGATGTTCGACCGTCGACAGTCTCGAAAATGGTCGACCGTCTGGCGGAGAGAGGTCTGGTCGTCCGTCTTCCCGACGCGAAGGATAACCGGAAGACCCTCCTGAGGATCACCGCCGAAGGGGTCCGCGCACAGGCGAGGATCCGGACGGTCTGGGCCGAGGTCGGTCGTCGTCTAGCTCCGAAGCAGCAAGAGGAAGCTGCGATCATGATGATCCAGATCAAACGCCTGAACGAGGCCGTGCACGCGCACCTTCTCCGCAGCCGATAACGGGTTATCTCCGTCAATTCGCTGGTGCGGAAATCGCTCCTCGATACGGCGGCGGTCGGCAGATCGTCGGTTTGGCCTCATAAAGGCGAGCGGTCAATCGACGCCTTGCCGGGCGACGGCGGCTCTCGTCGCCTTGGCTTCAAGCCTCTCCCTGCGCTAACGCGGTAGCAATGGCAGCCTCGGCTTCGGCTCGAACCCGGTCCCTCGCTATCTCGATGGGGATATCTTCCACCAAGCGGCCAGAGCGGCATGAAATTCGATCATGTCTCGCTCATTTTCGTAGACCTGATCCAGTCGCTGGATGTCGAGGTAGCGAAGAGGCATGCCCACATTCCAGATGGTGGCCCGCTAGGCGTATCGTGACCAACCTAAACTTCCCACGCAGCATCGGAAACCGTCTACGTCCGCCGATCTGAGATGATGCCTAACAGATGGTCGTGCGCGAGGTTGAGCAACGCGTCTGCGATGTCGCCCTCGGTCCACCCACCTGCCTCTACCTGGCGGACGAAATCCTGAAACGCAGGCCTGAGCACGAGCTGGCACTCCAGGGCGCGGCCGGGGTGGCCGGCGGCTATTCTGGGAGATGGGACGTCCATTTCTGATCCTTGTCCCCTGGGCTAACGACGAGGCCGATATCCCGGCTGTTGCACCCGGCGCATTTCAGTTCCCATCGCTGGTCGATACAACATCGACCCCGACCCCAGAGCTCGATCGCCCGGTTCAGGTTCAGAGCGAGTGGTCCGCCGCAGCGGGTGCAGAAGAACGTCAACTTGTCGCCGAGATCCTGCAGATCGCCGAGGGTGCTGATGGATAGGTGGCCGGTGACGAGATCACGGGGCATGGCCGGCCCAGTCTATCGAATGGCCGCGACAACTTTCCGGAGATGGAGCCTGCCAAGATTGGTCAAGGCAAAGGCAACGTCGCTGCGCCCCCAACCGGCTACCTCGGCGCGCTCGGCAAGATCCTCAAACGCAGGCTCCAACGCGACTTGGCATTCGATTGCCCGATCGAGATAGACCTTTTTAGTCGTTGGTGCTGTGATGCTCATGGCAGATCCTCGATCGCCTAATGAACGGGCGCCGGTAAATCTTAAAGGCGCACTTGCTAGACACGGTAGCTTCGTCACGTGCCCAGGTCGTTCAGCGCCTCGATCTCGGCGTCGCTCAATTCCAGATAGTGCGCTCAGTCGCGAAGTTCGTCCAGCTTGGAATGCAGGCGGGAGATATCGCTTTATCGGGTCACTGTACTACCATCCTCCGTCCGCCACGAACGCCCTCGCCGACTTCTTCATCCCGCGTCCCAGCACTGTCACGACCGCTCCCTGCTCGACCACCAGCGTCCGATCCGCCGACCTGATCGCCGTGATCCCGCTCGCCAGCCACCGTTCCAACCGCACGGGCAGCATCTCCCGCCGAACCTCGACATCGGACGTGCGAAGCATCGCGCATGCCCAACCGATGCATCGGGCCTCGTTCCAGGACTCGGGGCAAGCGGTGAAGTCCACGCCGCGGACCCGCTCGAGGTAGCGGTAGAGGGCGTGCTCGGTGACCGGGCTCACGACGCCGGACCGATCTGCGGTGGCGGCGTCGGGATGACGAGCGCGGGTATCTGGATGCCGGCCGCCCGTATCAGGCCTTCGAGGGCGGCGATGTGGCGCATGTACCCCGAGATCGTCCTCAGGTACTCGAGCTGCTGATCCTGATTCCGCACCTCGGTCCGGAGCGCACTCAGCTGGTCCTGCATGACGCGTTCCCATCTGATCCGCTCGGTATCGACTTTCAGTTCGTGGCGGACTCGCTCGGCTTCCAGACGCGTGCGGTCGTCCTCCTGCCTGCGCTCAAGGTTGGCCTGCTTCCCGGAGACGCGGTCGAGCATGTATCGGAGCGCCGCTCCGAACAGCCCCCCAACGCAGTAATTGCAATAATGATCTCGGTGAGAGACGCTTCCATGGTGTTCCTCTCACCGATCGCCGATGCGGTCGGAAATGGCGTTTCAGGATGCATCGCCTTCGAGCGCCGCGGTCCTGATTTCGAGCACCTCGACGATGCCGACGAGGCGACCCAGCAGCTCCTTGGTCACCCCTTCTTTTCGCAACGAGGCGTCGATCATCCGGCGGAGCTGGGCGACCTCGCCCTCGAGAGTCGCGATCTTGCAGTTCTCGTCGCTCATGGGTTTTTTTCCTCGTTGATCGCGATATCCGCCTCGACGATGCCGCTGACCACGAATTTCGTGTCGATGGTCGCAATGGTGCCAATGAAGTCATTGCCCTTTCAGAACATCGCGCCACGCCGCGTCCGTCCCGTGTTGCCCGAACCGCGTAGCCAGGGCCGCCTCGGCGAAATCTGCGTTCCCGTCTTCCGCGACGAGCTTCGCGTGGAAGACGAGCTGGCCCGGCGTCATCTCCATCGCGCCGGCGTGTCCCTTGCCGACGAGCCGGGCCGCGATCTTGACGAAGAGGACCTGGAACGACGCCCAGGTCAGGCCGATTCGGCCGTCTTCGCCGCTGCCGGCTTCAACCCCAGCTTCTCCGCGAGAACGCGGAACCGGTCGAAAAAATCGACTACGCCCCTCGGCATGGTGAGCTCGACGACCGACGTCAGGAGCAGCACCAGGTCGTCGTCCGACAACTCAAGAACGGCGGCCACGACGTTCTTGTCGCCGGCCTTGCCCATGCCGGCGGCAACGACGGTAGAGATCGCTTCGGGGCCGGTGTCGAGCAGGGCTTCGATCAGCTGCCTGGCCGTGGACGCCTCGTCGATGTCGTCGCCGGCGCCGATGAGGGAGAGCAGAACGCTGCGGATGTTCGGAAATTTCTGAAGGACGGCGATGAAGTGCATCATCGAGATTCCGCGGATCAGGATCTCGCCGCCGGCAATTGTCACGGGCTCGCTCGGGTTGACGGCGGATGCGACCAAGGCGTCGAGGGCGGTCTTTGCGGTGTCGTCGGACATGGGGGCTTTCCGGAGTAGTGGAATTCCGGTTACGCTGCCTCAGCTCGGGCGCCGAAAAGGAGGCACCCGGGCGTCATTCGACCGAAAGCTTCCGAAAAAATGGATTCCGAGAGCGACAGAACGCTTCTGGCGAGCCTGAAGATCAGCGATGCCGGTCCTCAGACACGTGCGGAAGAATTGGTGCGGCGGGCGCTGGAGAAGGATTCCGGTTCGTCCGCACGAAAGATGTTTTTGGAGAAGGCCGCGGAGCTCGGTTCTGGAGAGGCGCTTCTGGTCATGGGGTTCGACACCTGGTCGCCGCCGAGCGGCATCGACGAGGACGCCGAAGTTCCGGACGATCGCGACAAGTCCCAAGCTCTCGGGCTGTTCAAGGGAGCAATCCTAGCCGGCTGCCACTATGGCTGGGGCGCCATCGCGATGTTGCTCGATGCGTCCGGCGAGAGCGATCGGGCCGAGACCATCTGGCGACGCTGGCTGTCGGGAATGGTCGAGGAAGAGGAAAGCTCCAGGGACGGCATCGAAACGCCGATGTTCCTGTTCGAGCTGTGCGGCTCGCCGAATTTCGAGAAGATTCTGGCGGAAGCTGCCCCCTTCGCGGCTTCGGCCACGACGCTCACGTCGATCGACGAGCGCATCGAAAGTACGGAGCAGTCGGCCAAGAAGGCCGGGGAGCCTCTGCTCGATCCTCGGGACTACGGCAAGATCGGCGCCGAGACGGGCAGGGACGTCGACGAGGTGTTGGCGGAGGAATTCGCCGGAAGGCTGCTATCGTCGGAGAGGTGCAGAGCCGAGGCCGCGAGACTGAAGAAGCTCGCGGCCTGGCTCCGTTCCTACTAGGCGGCGATGGCAGGGATGTCCGTCGCTTGGCCATACGCGAACGCGGACGGCTTGTTCGCGACGGCATAGACTTTCTCGTTGACCGTCACCGTGGCCCGATCGGACAAGTTCGCACCCAGCCCGACTTCGCTGTCGCCCGTCAGGCCGACATCCAGAACTCCACCAATTGCTACTGGATCAGTGATTGGGTTCGATTAAGGCGGTCGCGTCGCCCTCGATGGTGCAAAAACGGATCTCGAAATCCAGCGCCAAGCCCACGTGAATGCCGTCCTCGGACTCGTCGTCGACGTCCTGAACGCCGCTGCCGGAATAGAGCCGGACATCGTCAATCGGCAGCACGTCCCAGCCGGCCAGCACCCTCTCGGCCTCACCGGCCAGCATCGTCAGCCCGGTCGCGTAGTCCGCTCGGCGCAGCGAGCGTTGGCCTTGCTGCCTGTGGTGACGACGATGATCGAGATGACACCGAGACGCAGGACCAGAGGGAGGGAAACGATGAGGACGATGACTAAGTTCGTGCCCCGGTTGGGGCTGAGAGCTTCCGGCTACGGCTCGGCCGCACCACACTCGCGGGGACGTGGATCCCAAAGTCCAAGGCGTGACGGTAATAGAAAGGAATCGAGGTGCCAAGTGACGAGATACTCGGCATGGGCTGCCTCCACGTCGTCAGCGGACCGATCGGCTGCAAGATAGAGGTAGCTGGAGGAAGACGCCTCTGATGGCCTCGCGGAGCATGCTGACAAGATCCTCTCGAAGTGATGCATCACCAGCTGAAGATGGCACACGTGAAGGCGACGCGGACATCCGCACCAACGTCTATACCGTCCGGTCGTGAGAAGGGGCAGCGTCCCCAACACAATCCTAAGACGGTAGGCGCCTGCAATTTTGCGCAATGCGGGGGGGGTAATCACCTGAAAGCGTCGATCAGTCTTTATTTCCCGTTTACTATAATTACTATCAGGCTTTGACATCCAGGGATGGGATCTAGTAGTCGCTTTGTTCGCCGCCGCACGGGTGGCTAAGAGAGAGAAGACGGTTGGGCTTGTCCCGTGTCTAGCTTCTCGGACGATGAGCTTTGGCTCGGAGTTCAGTGTCGCCGCCGAATGGGTGGTTTCGAAGGCTCACTTCCCGCAACGGAAGTGGGCCTTCATCTTTTCTCGTCTTTTCAAATTGTCGTATGCCACTTAACCGGCGGCGACGAGTTCGGGATCATCTTTGATTTCTCGCTGGAGCGCGCTGAAGATGCGGTCTGACGTTTTCAATTATTGGCTGACGAGGTTTGCGTGCGCGTATGCATCGACGATCTGGATCTATACGTTGGCGCTGCTATTGGCGTTGCCACGTTCGCAGGTCTCACGATCCCGCACCGACTGATGGTAGCCGCGGACAAGCTGATGTATTGCGCGAAAGCGACAAATGAACGGATATCCGTGCGAGCCGCAGCCTGAAGCATTTCTCCACAACGTCGTCGGCATCTTCCTGCGCTGGCGGCAACCGCGAGGACCGCCGCCGCGATCATCGCCCAACCGGGAGGGCTCGCCATGACCCGGCATGGCACGGCACTCCCATCCGCCCGAGACCATATGCTCCGGGGCGCAATCCCGTGCGGCCCCGTGACGGGAGAATGCGTCCGACGGCGTTCTCCCGCCGCGTCCTCGCCCGTCTCAACGACGTCGCCGCCTTCCCAATGGCACGGGCATGATCGGCATTGCGCGCCAGCCGGCGGAGACCGCACCTTGCTCCTGCATCGCCGTCAGGTGAAAACCCCATAGACCACCGACCGGCATCCCGCGGGTTCGTTCTTCCGCGACTTTCGTACGCCTCGCGGCGCCCGAAACTCTTCAGGATTGCGGTCTGTCGGCTTTCAGGCGAGCTATGGGCACATGCTGCCGATCTCCGGAAAGCTCTGCCGACGATGCCGAAGCCGCGGGCTTCCAGGTCGTCGAGCAGACCAGACCGTCGGAGGTTCCTTCGATCACGGTACTGTCGCCCGATACGCCGGGCTGAAGAACACATTGTCCTCTCCACATCCTACGGCACACGGTAGAACACGGCGATGCGGCGGCTGTCGATCTCGTGGATCACGATCGGCAGATCGTAGATCTCCGAGAGAACCGACGTCTGCATGATCTCGGCAGGGTCGCCTTGCTTGCAAACCTTACCGGCCCGCATGGCGACGATGTGGGTGGCATAGCAGGACGCGAAATTGATGTCGTGCAGGACGAGAACAATGGTCTTGCCGAAGTCACGGGCAGCCCGCTCGAGAAGGCGCATCATCTCCACGGCATGTTTCATGTCGAGGCTCGCCAGGGGCTCGTCGAGCAGCACGTAGTCGGTGTCCTGGGCGAGAACCATGGCGACATGCGCCCGTTGACGCTGGCCGCCCGACAACTGGTCGAGGAAGCGGTGCTCGAGGGTGCCAAGGTTGAGATAGGAGATCGCCTCGTCGATGTGGCGCTTGTCCTCCAGCGTCGGCCGGCCCTTGCTGTGCGGGTAGCGTCCGAAGCTGACGAGATCGCGGACCGTCAGGCGCGCCGCGATGTGGTTCTCCTGTCGCAGGATCGCCAGCCGCTTGGCCAATACACCGTTCGGCGTCGTGGCGATGTCGAGCCCGTCGACGTGGACGCGACCGGCATCCATCGGCAGGAGGCGGCTCACCATCGACAGAAGTGTCGACTTGCCAGCGCCGTTCGGTCCGATGATTGCCGTGATGCCGCCCGCGGGCAGGGACAGCGAGACGCCATCCACCACCAGCGCGCCGCCGTAGTACTTGCTGACGTTGTCGATGGCGATCATCGGACCTTCCCCTTCAAGAGCAGCCAGATGAACATCAGCCCGCCGGCGAACTCGATGACGATGCCCAGCGCCGTGCCGAGCGCGAACACCCGCTCCAGCACAAGTTGCCCGGCCAGGAGAGTGACGGCGCCCAGAAGCGAAGCCACCGGCAAGAGGTGACGGTGCTTCTCCGACCCCGTGATCTGGTAGGCGATGCTGACCACCAGCAGGCCGAAGAAGGTGACCGGTCCGACCAGCGCCGTCGAGACCGATACGAGGATCGCCACGAGAACGAGGACGAGCGCCACCATGCGGCGGTGCTCGACGCCGAGGTTGATGGTCGCCTCTCGTCCGAGCGCCAGCACGTCGAGCACGTGCCGCATCCGCCAGACCAGGACGAGCACGAGGCCGACGGCGATGGCCGATATCGCCAGCAGTTCCTGGTCGACGCTGTTGAAATTGGCGAAGAGCGCGTCCTGGAGGACGACGAAGTCGTTGGGATCGATGATCCGCGCCAGGAAACCCGACAGGCTGCGAAACAGGAGGCCGAAGACGATGCCGACCAGGACGAGAAGATGCAGGTCGCGGACGCTTCCCGAGAACAGGGCGCGGAAGAGCAGGAGGGAGAAGCCGACCATCGCCGCAATTTCGAGCACGAACAGCCAGCGCGGTCCGAGGAGAGTGAGGCCCGCCGCCCCGGCAAGAAAGACGAGGCAGGTCTGGATCAGGACGTAGAGCTGGTCGAGCCCCATGATCGACGGGGTGAGGATGCGGTTCGCGGTCACCGTCTGGAACAGGAGCGTCGAGACCGCGATGGCGGTGCCGACGAGGATCATGGCCGCCACCTTGGTGCCTCGAAAGGGCAGCACGAAGCTCCAACTCCCGTTGGCGCCGATCGTCATGAATAGGGCGACGACGACGAGGCCGGCTAGGGCCAGCAGGGTTATGCGCAGGGACGGCGACAGCGACCTAGGCGGCACGGGCCTGTTTCCGCAGGAGGAGGTAAAGGAACAGGCCGCTGCCGATGATGCCCATCACCGTGCCGATCGGGATCTCGTAGGGATAGCGCACCAGCCGCCCGAGGATGTCGCAGGCGAGAACGAAGCCGGCGCCGAGAAGGGCGACGAAGGGAAGCGACCGCCTGACATTGTCGCCCATGATAAGGCTGACGACGTTCGGCACGATCAGCCCGAGGAACGGAATGCTGCCGACGCTGACGACCACGACGGCCGTGACCATGGCGACGATGACGAGACCCAGCGCCAGCACCTTGCGATAGTTTAGGCCGAGACTGGTGGCAAAGTCCTCGCCAAGGCCGGCGACGGTGAAGCGGTCGGCGGCGACATAGGCGAGGCCGGTCAGCGCGAAGGCGATCCACAACAGCTCGTAGCGGCCGCGGAGCACGCCGGAGAAGTCGCCCGTCGTCCAGGCGCCGAGCGACTGCATCATGTCGAAGTGATAGGCGAAGAAACTCACCACGGCACTGATGACGCCACCCAGCATCAGACCGACCAGCGGCACGACGAGGGACGAGCGGTGCGGAAGCCGTCGGAGGATGGCAAGGAACAGCCCGGTTCCGGCAAGCGCGAAAAGGGCGGCGACCAGCATCTTGGCGATGACCGGCAGGCCGGGTGCGAGCAGGCTGACCACGAGGATGCCGAGCGTTGCCGACTCCACCGTGCCGGCGGTGGATGGCTCGACGAAGCGGTTGCGGGCGAGCATCTGCATCAGGAGGCCGGCGATCGCCATGCCGCTTCCGGCCAGCACCAGCGCGAGCGTGCGTGGCAACCGGCTGACGAGCAGGAGATGCAGCGACGCCGCGGCGTCACCGCCGGACAGGAGCGCCGCGGGCGAAAAGTCGGAGACGCCGATGAGAAGGCTGACCAATCCCAGCAGGAGAACGCAGAGAAAGCCGCCGCCAAGCCAAAAACGGCGCGTTGCAGAACGGCTCGACCCGGAAAGGCCGGCGGGACGGGGCTCGGGCCTTTCCGGGTCGATGACAGGGGCGAGCTGTGTCTTGCGCAGTGGCATCAGGCCTTGGTCAGCGCTTCACTGATCTGGTCCACGATCATCTGCATGGTCGTCAGACCGCCGCCGACGAGATACCAGCTTGCAGCATCGAGATACACGACCTGCCCGCTCTTCCAGGCCTTGGTCTGCCCGACCAGGTCATTGTCCAGCAACTTCGAAGCTGCCTCGCCCTCGCGTCCGATCGCAGCATCGCGGTCGAGCACGAACAACCAGTCGGGATCGGTCTTCTGGATAAACTCGAAGGAGATGGACTGGCCGTGATTGCCCGGCGTGAGATCGGCGACCGCCGGCGTCACGCCGAACTCGTCATGCAACATGCCGAAGCGGGAACCCGGTCCATAGGCACTCATCTTGCCACCGGTGGTCAGAACGATCAACCCGGTCCCGGCACTGGCCGATTTTCCTTTGAGCTCGGCGATCGAGGCATCGAGCTTGGCGAGCCGTTCAGAGACCTCGGTCTGCTTCCCGAAAATCCGGCCCAGTGTCTCGGCATTGCGTTTCATGCTGGCGAGATAGTTCTTCGGATCGACCGTCAGGTCGATCGTCGGCGCCATCTTGGCGACCTCGGCGTATTTCGAGCCGGAGCGCCCACCGACGATGACGAGGTCGGGTTCGGCGGCGTTCAAAGCCTCATAGTCGGGCTCGAACAAGGAGCCCACTTTGGCATAGTCCGAGCCCGCATACCTGGCCAGGACCGGCGGTTTTGGTCCGGCGGGTACGCCGGCGACGGCGACACCGAGCGTCGACAGCGTATCCAGCGAAGCGAGATCGAACACGATCACCTTCTCCGGCCTTGCCGCGAGGTCCGTGTCGCCCTTGGCGTGGGCAATGGACATCGGGCCATCCGCCTGCGCCCAAGCGGGCAGTGGGGTGGCGGCGAAGACGGCTGCGATCGCTGCAAACAGCGTGTTTCGTATGTTGCGGTGGGTCGACATGGGGATCCTTCGGGGATTTGTCGTGGGCTCACATGCCCGGGACGATCAGGACGGTTAGAAGCTGGCGTTGAGGCTCGCCCAGAAGCGGCGGCCTTCCACTACGGTGTTGTAGTCGTCCGGCATGACCTCCTTGTCGAAGAGGTTGTAGACCGCACCGTTCAGCTTGAGGTTCTCGCTGATCTCGTAGCTTGCCCCGAGATCGGCGGTGAAATAGCCGTCGTAGCGCCGGGCCACGACCGCACCGGCATCGTTGTAGACGGGAGATCCGGACGTGCCGACCCGCAGGCCGGCATTGGTCTGCTCGCCTTCGTAGAAGCCCGCGGCGAAGGCGGTGAGTCCCTCGACCGGGGTGCGCCAGTCCACGCGAACGTTGGCGGCATGCTCCGGGGTCCGCGTCAGCGGGAAGCCTTCGTAGTCGCCGCTCTGCTGCTCGGAGTCGGTATAGGTGTAGCTGGCCAGCAGTGAGACGCTGTCGAGCGGGTCGAAACCAAGGGTCAGTTCGGCGCCGCGAATGACGGCCGAGTCGATATTGAATACGCGAAACAGGGTGTAGTTCGGATCGAGGTCCCAGCGGGCGAAGGAGCCGTCGGCGTTGAGGACGCGGTCGTTGTCGATCTTGTCCTGGAAGTCGGTGTAGAACAGCGTGGCGCCTGCCTTGAAGCCGGCGAGGTCGTCGTAAAGAACGGCAGCCTCGAAATTGGTCGACGTTTCCGGATCGAGTTCCTCGTTCGAGACGATCACGCCGCATGGGCTGCGACTGCCGAGCTGCGACGCAGGGCCGTAATAGCAGCCCCCGCCACCCGTCGTGTAAGCGTAGTCGGGCGCAATGGAGCGGATGTCCGGGGCACGGAAGCCGGTCGAGACGCCGCCCTTCACCGTCCAGTTCTCGGTCGGCCGATAAACGCCGTACAGCCGCGGCGACAGGTTCAGCTCGTAGATCTCGTGGTAGTCCATCCGGACGCCGCCGGTGAGCGTGAAAGTCTCGGTGATCGCCCAGGCATCCTCGGCGAACAGCGCGTACTGGTCGACGCCGAACTCTTCGTCCTCACCGGTGCGCCGACCGGGGTTCTGGTCGATCAGCTTGGAACCGAGATACTGCGCGCCAGTGGAGAGCGTATGCCCGCCCCATAGGTCGAAAGGCACCACCGTCTTGAAGTCGGCCACGGTGTTGATGACTTCGGGCGAACGGAGATCCTCGATGAAGCGGTCCCGGAGCGCGTCTTCGTTGTAGTTCGTGCGCTCGCCCCATTCGCGCTGCACCGAAGCGTTCACGGTGCCCCAATCGAACGTCCCGTCGTAGTTCGCCCGGACATGGTCCCGGTCGTTGTCGGTAACACGATCCAGCGTGCCCTCCGCCTGGGTGTGCTCGGAACTCACCGTCTTTTCCAGCCGGCTGATGCCGCCCTCTAGGAAGAAGCGGTGGTCAGTGGACGGAGCGAAGGTCAGGCGAGCGGTGAAGTCGCCATCTTTTGCCGCGGCATTGCCCGATGCGATCTCGTCCTCGCTCCGCTTGTAGGTCCGGCCCCAGACCTGGAGGCCGAGCATGTCGGATATCAGCGGCGTGCCGGCGTAGAACTGCGCCTGCGCGGAATTGCCGAAGCGGCTGTCACCCTGTGCGGTGCCTTCCAGCGTCAGCGATCCGGTCGGCGAGGCTGCGACGGCGCGGGTGATGATGTTGATGACGCCGCCGACGGCGTCGGAGCCGTACAGCGTCGAGGCCGGACCGCGCAGCACCTCGATGCGCTCGATGGCGTTGAGCGGCGGGATGAAGCTCTGCTCGAATCCGGCGGAGCCGTTCGGCCGGGAATCCCGCGTGGTCTGCCGCACGCCGTCGACCAGGATCAGCGTGTACTGACCGGGCAGGCCGCGGATGGAGATGTCCTTCTCCTGCGCGACGCCCGTCACCGAAACGCCCTGCACATTGCGCAGCGCGTCCGTGAGGTCGCGGAACTGACCCCGGTCGAGATCCTCCCGGGTGATGACGGAAACGCTCGCGGGAGCATCGGCGACGCTTTGCTCGAAGCCAGCGGCGGTCAACACGACCTCATCAAGAACGATGGCGTCGGTCTCGTCGAAGGGGGAGCCTGCCGCAGTGGTCTCATCTACGGGGGGCGCGTCAGTTGCTGCGGATTGAGCGATGGCGCTTCCACCCATCAAGGCCATCATCGAAACCGCTGCCAAAGCCACGCGGGCTCGCGATGCGTCTAATGCACTTCGTCTGGATGACATACGATCCCCTCAGAACGCTGGAATGAAAAGGAGATTCCGCTTGCACGACAACCCCGCCTCCCGGCCGTAGGAAACATGACAAAGCGTGTCAACTTCACATTGGCGTGAGTGCCGCCGCGAAAATCCCCGACGTCCAACACGACTTACGATTGGCTAGACCCGCTCGTGCAGGGCTAAGCTCGTCTTCAAGTCGACGCTGGTGCCCCGTTGAAACCTCGGACCGCGTCCCCACGGCGTTAACCGACATGCGGCAGGCATCGGTGATCCGGGGAGCGATGCTCTCTAACGCGAGGCAGGCGCTCAACGGTGACCGGGTGCTTCCCTTCTACCAGCCCAAACTCTGCCTGAAGACCGGGAAGGTCGGCGGCTTCGAAGCGCTCCTGCGCTGGCGCTCGCCGGAGGGCGAGATTCAGTCACCCGGCAGCATCGCCGCAGCATTCGAGGATGTTGAGCTCTCGACACGCATAACCAATCGTATGCTCGAGAGCATCATGCGCGACTGCTCGCGTTGGAAGAGCAAAGGAGTGGCCTACGGCCGGATTGCCTTCAATGCCTCGGCGCCCGACTTTCGGCAGGGCGACTTTGCCGAGCGTATGCTGGGCTACATTTCGGCGGCCGATCTCCTGCCGAGCCGTTTCGAACTCGAGGTCACAGAGTCGGTCTTCATCGGCCACAATGCGGAGAGGATCGTACGCATGCTCGGGACCCTTCGGGAAGGCGTGACGATCGCCCTGGACGACTTCGGCACGGGCTACGCCTCTCTCACCCACCTCCAGCAGTTTCCCGTCGACGTTTTGAAGATCGACCGGTCCTTCGTGTCCCCGATCGGAAGCGATGCCTGCTCGGGATCCGCAGTCGTGGACGCCGTGCTTCAGATGGCGCGCAGCCTTGGCATCACCACGGTGGCGGAAGGCGTGGAGACGCTTCAGCAGGCCGAGTATCTGCGCGCCCGGGGCTGCGACATCGGGCAGGGCTTCCTCTTCGGACGACCGTCCGGGGCAGGCCAGTTGCCGGATCTGTGCGGGCGCGGCGGCGGTTTGGGGTCACTCAGTTACCTGTCGGTAGCGGCGGCGACCGGCTAAATCTTGCGGCAGGCCAAAGGGAGTTCAGGGTTCGTCCGAAGACGTTTCTGCACCCGTCGCTCCGGTGCAGGGAGGTCCTGCCCACGGGTGGTGTTCGACAAGCACTGGGCCCAGATAGACGAGGCCATGGCAACCTGACGGTCCTTCAGGAACATTTCCCGTTGCGGGACGTCTCCAGTGTTCGACGACCAGCGAATGGCAGCTAGATCAACCCGTAGATGCTCTCGCTCCCGCCATTTTAGTCTCTCTCTCAGCACCGGAACGGAACGACCATGGTAGACAAGACCCTCAGCGACCTCTTCCTGCATCAGCTCAAGGACACGTACTTCGCGGAGAAAGCTATCCTGAAGGCGTTGCCGAAGATGATGGAAGCCGCGACATCGACGGACCTCAAGGCTGCCCTCGGCATACATCTTGATGAGACGAGCGGGCAGATCCAGCGCCTCGAGCAGGTCTTTGGCCTCGTCGATGCGAAGCCCGAAGGCGTGGAGTGCAAGGCGATCCTCGGCATCATCGGCGAGGGCGATGAAGTTATGGAGGAGTTCGCTGGCTCCGCTGCGCTCGACGCTGGCATCATCGCGGCGGCCCAGGCGGTGGAGCACTACGAGATCACGAGATACGGCACGCTCTACACCTGGGCCGTCCAACTCGGCCTTGAGGATGTAGCAGGTCTCCTGAAGGAGACGCTGATCGAGGAGGAGAATACCGACGACATCCTCTCCGATCTCGCCGAGACGTCGGTGAACGCAGAAGCTACCAACTGAAAAACGAAGGCCTGGGGGCGGCAGAGCCCGCGCCCAGGCCTCTACGAGCCGTCTCTCAATCAGGACTTGTCGTCTGCGGAAGCCAGTCCTCATCCGCCGGAACTCGTGGATCTCGAAAACCGTCAGGTGCTCGGGGAAGTGCGACGGAGGTTGCCTCACAGCGGAGGCCGCCCTTCCGTTCTCGGCACCGATCTCACGTTGCCGAGGTAAGTGACCTCGTCCTCGCCGGAATCCTCGGGGAATTGCCAGTGGTCTTGGCGCTGTCTACTCACGGAAACCTCCTGACCAGATGACGGCACAGATGGAATGACCGAGGCGATCAGCCCGAGTTCCTTGGCTTCGGCTGCAGTCAGGTAGAAATTGGCCACTGCACGCTCGAAGATCTCATCGGCAGAGAGCGTGCTTCCCTCTGCAAGCTCCGCGAACGTCTTTTTCTCGACCCGCATGGCAGTCTCCACGAGAGCGAGCTGCTCCTGCAGGATCTGGCGATTAGAGCCCATCGGCCCATCCAGCTGGATCGTCTTAGTCATTCGATGCTCATGGATGAGAAGGAGGGTGTCGTCCGTCATGGAGCGGCACGATCGCGGGAAGGCGGCCATGATCGTAATGCCGGCGGACATGACGTTCGTCTTCCCGATAAAGTGCGTCTCGCGCCGGTACAGCTGTCGGAAGAGCTTGATCTCCAGAGCGATCCGCAAAGCCGCGTCAGCGTCGCCGCCCTGCGTCGTCAGTTCCAGGACAATGCGAGCATCGCTTTTACGAATTTCCTCGATGCGCTCGAGGACATACCAGACGGTAGCGTCGCTGATAGAGCCGTAGATGCGGATGTTCGGCTCGACCAGCATCGACTGGTGGCTCGGCAACGCCGCCTCGCCAAAAGTTCCGGGCGCCAGGTGATCGTCCATCAAACATCCGATCCATTCAACTGGCGAACAGCGTTGGCTGCTGCTTCCGTTGAAGGAAGGTCGATTTCAATTTCGGGCATTGCTTCGTACTGCATTCTATGTTGCTCGTACAGCACTGAATACAACGGCGTCGCTGCTGTTCCTGAAATCGGAGATGGTGCAGCGAAAGGTACGAGATCGTCCAATGTTCAACATGAGCAAAATCAGTCGGTGAAACTTTATCTATGCTTCCGGCTTTAGCGTAAGCGAGATCACACCCGGTCCGCGACCCGTGCCTGAGGAGTGCGATCCTTGCCCGAACCTACTGTTCCTCCGCCCGGTCCAGAGGGCTTGTCAGCGTCTCTGCAGCGCAACATTACGGTTCTGAAGAAAAGACGTGAGGACGAAGCTGCTTCCGCAAGCCGGGAGGAGAAGGTGGCGGGGGCAATTACCTCCTTCACCGGCAGCATGCGCTTCGTGTACCTCCACCTTGTGCTCTACGGCTCCTGGATTTTGATCAATCTCGGCATTCTGCCGATCCTTCCGCCTTTCGACCCGTCTTTCGTCATCTTGGCGATGGCGGCGTCCGTAGAGGCTATCTTCCTGTCGACCTTCGTTCTCATCAGCCAGAACCAGACGGCGGCGGCGCAGGATAAGCGAGCCGATCTCGACCTTCAGATCAGCCTTCTTTCCGAACATGAGCTGACAAAGCTGACCGAGATGGTCGCCGCCATCCGAGACCATCTCGGCATCACCACGGACGTGGATGAGGAAGTGGAGGAAACCATGAACGATGTGGCGCCCGAGGCTGTTCTCGATGTCCTGAGCGAGGCCGAGCAACAGCGTTCGGCCTAAGCGTAATGTCCGGCGCGTATCCCTGATGCCTGTCCGCCATCTAGCTCAGGCTGTTACAGGCTCGGGTAGAACTTGCCGAGCTCGACGGGCGAAACATAGTCCGACACTGCCATCACGGCGTAGCGACCATCCGGGTCCTCTTTCCACCGGGCGATATGGTCCTCGGTGATATCGAGAGTCACATCCCCGCGGCAGATGGGGCCCGCGGTCTCGGTGAAGGTCACGTCTTTCCAGCTTACAGTCGACATTGCGGCTCGTCCTTGGTGCGCTAATTCAATGTTTAACATTAGGAGCTTAGGAAAGCTCGCTGCACTGCAGCAAAATTGGGGCGTGGGCGATGACGATTGATAACACGCCTAAAGTTCGCGACCGCGCATACCACCCGTGGGAGCAGACGGGTCGCCCGCAAGGCCGAGAGCACGAATTCTGGGCGCAGGCCTCTCAGGAAATTGAAGGCGAGCGGGAGCTGCAGCATCGCACGTCTGACGGAAGGCCAGCGGGCGGGGGCCGATAAGGGCGGAACAAGTTTGCTTGCACCGTTACGGCCAAATCTCGAGCGCGAAGACGGTACCAAGACAGCTATCAGCGTAACCCAGATTATGACGCCTACCATCCGCGTCGCACCGGGTTCTTCCCCGCTGTAATTGTCGTTGTCCGGCATACTGCCTCCTACGGACTGCTCGTAGTGGGCAGGCCGCTGAGCCACCCGATCTATGCCGTCTGTGCACGGCGGTGACAAACCAGGCCACAGGAGCGCCGGCATAACGCCGAGTGCGGCGGAGTAAAATCCGGCCAGTGGTTAGGCTGTTCTCTTTTGCAGAGGGC
>NZ_BMJJ01000008.1 GCF_014643375.1 Aureimonas glaciei | reverse complement strand
ACCGACGCAGACCGGGACCCTTCCAAAGCCGAAGAAGTGTAACCCATCCATCCGGGCAGTTCTGTTACTCATCAATCCGCTGGACAGGCAGCGGGATGAGGGGCCAAGCTCTTCAGGAAAGCCGCGCCATGACCGCCCGGCCTCCCCTGCTTCGACCCGGATGGCCAGAAACCGCTACCGGGCCAGCCTGTCGAGCTTCACCAGCGACCGGCCCTCCAAAAACTTAGTCGACGCCCATCGGATTGCTCGTCGCCTCGGCCTTTTCCCGCCAGGTATCGCCCGGCCGGATCGGCTTGTTGATCTCGGACAGGCAGCCGCCGAGGAGAAGGGCGGAGAGGAGGAGGAGCGAGATTTTCATGGCAAGTCCTGTGGTTCGGGTGCTGTCCCGCCGCCATGGACGGGGGGAACGGCGGTAATAAGACGGCCCGGATAGCGGCCTGAGCGCTCGCGCAGTCGGCGGGCACTGCGCACAGACCCAGCCCCTACTCCTCCGCCGCCTCGCCCTTGTTCAGCACCCGCACCAGCGTGTCGATGCGCGCCGCGCCGTCGGCGACGGTGGTGCAGACGACGACGTTCATCGCGCCCTCGTCCATCCACAAGGCGAGCGGCACTTCGCCGGCGCTGCCGGCGTCGTAGCGCTTGTCGACATATTTCCGGTCGGCGGAGAGTTTCGCCTTCTCCCTGACCGTCCAGGTCTTCGGATCGACGGTGCCGGCGAGGTCCGGCTTCAGCATCACCAGCTTCTGAGCGAGCCAGGCCTCGATCTCCTTCCACGGCATGCCCTTGGGCCGCAGGAGGTCTGAGGTCGGCACGACGCGCTGGCCTTTCGTGTGCGGCGCGGCGGCGTGGAGGCAGGAGAGGCCCTGCGGCGGACAGGCGATGCCGGCGCAGTCGAAGCGGCGGCCCTTGTCCATGGTCGCGTCGCCCGGCGGGCCCGAGGTCCAGCCGGGAATGATCTCCTGCGCCGCGGCGGGCAGGACAGGAACGGCGGACAGCATCAGCAGCACGGCCAGGCCGCCCGAAAATTTGCTCGGCATCAGATCCTCCAGAAACTCTTGGCGCTCCCTAACAGGCGGAGCCGGTGCTGGGCTGGACTGAGCAACAACTCTGGCACGCCCGAAGGATCGCGCGCACGAAAAAGGCCTCCCCGCTGGTCGGCGGGGAGGCCCGAATGTCGCGCGCTGGAGGCGGCGACAGAACTGCGCTTGGCTTACTGGGCGGTGCTGGTGCCCGAACCCGTGCCCTGGCCGGTCGTCGTCGCGGAATCGACACCACCTGGGGCCGTACCCGACGAAACGTTTGCACCGGTCAGCGGCGCGTCCTTCTTGTCGGCGGCGCCACCGTCGGTGGTCATGCTGCCGGTGGTCATGTTGTCGTCGGACGCCATGCCGTTCTGCATCGGGATGATGTTGCCGTTGGCGTCGGTGCCGGCGCCGGTGCCCTGGCCGTTGACGGTCGTGGAGTCGACGCCGTTCGGCGAGGTGCCCATCGCTTCATTGGCACCGGTCGTGCCCTGGGTCGTGGTCTGGGCGAAGGCAACGGTGCTCATGAGCGACAGGCCGGCGGCGAGAATGATCTTCTTCATCTTGAATTCCTTGATGGGGGACGCCGGCTGGACCGGCTGGGCTCCGTCTCGCGGAGTATGGAAGCACAACCGCCCGCCTCCTGCATCGTTCCCCGGAAATCCGCTAACCGGCTAAAGGCCCCTGACATCATCGTGATGATATTGTTGAGGAATCAGTTCTTGTCCGCGCGGTGGACCTCTCTACGCGGGCGCCCGCCTATCTTGGAGAGTTGTCGCAGAGACAGAGGGGAGAAGGCGAACGCAGCCGACCGATCGTCGCCTCTCCGAACGGATCCCGGCATTGCCAGTCCGGCCCGCGGTCGCCGGTCATCGCCGCCAGCATACGTTGCACTGCAGCACATGCCGCCGGGCCGGCACTCTTGCGTCCCTGCGCGTTGCCTGCCATATCAAAAGTCGTTCGGGCATTTGCTGACCCGGAGACTGGTTAGACGTTCCCTGCCGTGGGTGTCCCCGCGGACCAGCCGATTTCGGGCTCTCCGCAACCGGCCACTGCACGACTTCGACCCTTTCGCCGATACGACGTGAACTTCCGAAACCGCCGATGTCCTCCTCCGGAGGGCGTCAATTTTGTTCGGAAGCCGCACCGCCAGGGCGTCTTCCGGGCCGATCGGAAGGCCACGGCCGCCACGATCGGACACTGAAAGGGTAATTCCATGAGCCAGACCGGCACCGTCAAGTTCTTCAATGCCTCCAAGGGCTTCGGCTTCGTCACCCCGGACGGCGGCGCGAAGGACGTCTTCCTGCACGTCACCGCGCTCGAGCGCGCCGGCATGTCCTCGATCGAGGACGGCGCGAAGATCACCTTCGACGTCGAGCCCGACACCCGCGGCAAGGGCCCGAAGGCCGTCAACGTCCAGCGCGCCTAAGTTTTCGCGCCGGGCGGCAGTACGCCGCCTTGAGCCCACCGGGCTTGAACAATGCAAAGGGCTTGCCGCGAGGCGAGCCCTTTTTGCGTCGTGTAACGGGATGGCCGCGGCCCATCAACGCCCGAACGCGCCGGGCCAGGAGCTGCGGCTTGGGCGCGACGACCGGCCCAACCTGCAAGGGCAGCCAGCCGGGCCGCCCGGCGCCTCACACGGCAGGTGCAGCGGCGCTCTCCGCGGGCGAGAGCGTTTCGCAGAGCGCCAGGGCGGCGCAGCGCAGGCTCTCGTCCGAAATGGTGTGGCAGAAGATCGGCATGACGTTTGCCGCGAGATAGGCTTCGACGACGCCGTCGGTCAGCGGCGTGTGGATGAAGCCGTAGCGCTCGACGCCGAGCGCCGCGGCGTGGCGGCAGAGACGGTAGAGCGTGTCGTTGCAGAGATAGCGTCCGGCGTCGCGGGAGTACTCGAAGTCGACGCCGGCCTCGCGCAGCGAGGCCGCCATGCGGGTCAGCGGCAGTCGGGCCGCCAGGGTCTCGGGCCCTTCCGTCACCTGGGGGCCTGAGGGGAACCCGCCGACGGCATCGGCCCGGCCGAGCTCGCGCCCATTGTGGCCGGTCAGTTCGAAGCGCAGCCGCCCGGCGCCGGAATGCAACCCGAAGACGAGAACGCTGTGCGGCCGGTGCGCCTCGATCGCCTGGCGCAGCAGAGGCCAGCTCCGCTCCCAGTCGACCGGCAGAAGACAGGACAGAATAGCCTCGCCGCCGGCCGTCGAGGAGCCCTCCAGCGACTGGACGAGCTGTTCCGTCGGATTGACGGGCGCGTCAGGAAAGCTGGAAAAGCCGACAACGAGAATTGTCATGGGGGTCCGTTCATCTTCGCTGGCCGGAACATCAGCAGCCCTTAACAAGGCTTGGCCCTAGGGTTCCGTAACGAAATGTGAAGCCTTCAACGAAACTTTCACTTGCAATCGTCAGCCGGCGATAGCATGGAAAAAATGTTCGGGCAATTTCGTGGACACAATGTGACTGGGCGGATGACGGATCGGGAACGCTTATTACCCGGGCGGCGCGGGGCACTCCAAGCCGTCGATAGTTCCATTCCCTGCAGTTCAATCCTTGCAGTTCGAGAGTTGCCTGCCGCAGACTATCGGCGCACCGAACCGCCAAGGAACAGGGAATAGCAATGGCACAGACTGGCACCGTCAAATTCTTCAACACCGAAAAGGGTTTCGGCTTCATCAAGCCCGACAATGGGGGCGCCGACATCTTCGTCCACATCTCGGCGGTCCAGGCCTCCGGCCTGAACGGGCTGGTCGAAAACCAGAAGGTCTCCTACGAGACCGAGCCGGACAAGCGTGGCAAAGGGCCGAAGGCGGTGAATCTCGAAGCCGCCGACTGATCTTTCGCGAGCGCCCTACGGCCCTTCCGAACGCGCCTTCCGGGCAAGCTTGCGCCTGCCGGTCCTAGGCCGGCGCAGGTCTAACGCCGGCGCAGGTCTAACGCCGGCGCAGGTCCAAGGCTGGCGCAGGTCGTTTGCACCGTGCAGTTGCGGCGGGCCGATGCCGGCGCGGCCGCGTCCCGACCGGACGCGCGGTAACGCTAACGCCAATTTCTGGCGACTGGCGACACAAACCGCTGTTCCCGAATGCCCCACCTCCCCTATCCTGAAGGGAGCGCGCCGGCACGACGTGGCCGCGGCCCAGGCAAGGGCATCAGGGAGATCGACATGCGCCCCCATCGACTTCATCCCATAGCCCTGCTGCTCCTTGCCTGTCTCTTCGGCTTTTTCGGCGGCTACGTGAACGAGGCTTTCGCCCGCGACGGCGGCGCCCGCGCTTCCTCTCACCACCGTGGCGCCGACTATCGTGGCTTGCCCTACCGCGGCCATGCCGCCCGCCATGGCCAGGCGCGGGGCCGGCATCATGCCGACGGACGCCGCGGCGCGTCGGGTTATCGGCGCGACAACGGGTCCCGCGACAGGTCCGGACACCGGCGCGACTGGCACCACCCCTTCGCCTATCAGAACGGCAGCAATGCGTGGCACCACGACCGTTCGTACCGGCGCGACGGCTTTGCGCACCGCGATCGCGGCTGGCGGGATCGCGAGACCCGGTTTCGCGACCATGACCGGCGCAGGGGCCGGCATGATCGCGACGACTATCGGCGCGGCCAGGGTCGCCCCTACACCCCGCTGCCCCGCTACGACCATCAGTACGGCACCGAGATCGCGCCCGTCCACCGCTCGTGGAACTCGTCGTCGCGAACGGTGGACGACGACAGCTTCATCTATCTCGGGGACGGTCCCTTTTCCGAGACGTCCTCCTTTTCGACAGCCGGGATCTACCCCTCCGGACCCAAATGGATCGACGTCTCGACCGACCGCCTGGACAGACGCTCAGCCGGCCGGAACGGGATCGATGTTGCCTATGTCGGCGGCAGCAAGATCATCCGTGTCGGCCCCGGCTATTCCGCGAGCCGCCACCGGCGCCATGATCTGCAGCCCTGGTCGAACGCTTGGCTGCGCCATTGCAGCGCTTCTTACCGCAGCTTCGACCCGGCGCTCGGCACCTATGTCGCCAAGGGCGGCCGCGTCCGGTTCTGCAATCCCTGACACCCGCCGCCGCGATCGGCCTCTCCTGTCGCGGCCGTGAAGGCCCGCGACGGAAAGACGGACACCGCGCCACCGCCTTGAAAGGCCGTGGCGCCGGACCGGTTGGTCAGACGAGATAGGGGTTGTGCAGCCGTTCCTCGCCGAGCGTGCTGCCGGGACCGTGGCCGCAGACGAAGGTGACGTCGTCGCCGAGCGGCAGCAGCTTTTCCTTGATCGACGCGATCAGCGCCGCATGGTCGCCGCCGGGCAGGTCGGTGCGCCCGACCGATCCCTGGAACAAGACGTCGCCGGCATGCAGAAAGCGCGTTGCGCGGTTGTAGAAGACGACATGGCCGGGTGCATGGCCCGGACAGTGCAGGACCTGGAAACGGTGCGAGCCGAAGGAGACGGAGTCGCCGTCGCCGAGCCAGGTGTCGGGATAGGCGTTGCGAAAGCCGCCGCCGACGCCGTACATCGCCGCCTGCCGCTCGATGTTCTCAAGCAGGCCGCGGTCGGCGATGTGCGGCCCCACGATCGGCACGCCGAGCGCCTCCTTCAGTGCCATGGCACCGCCGGCATGGTCGAGATGGCCATGCGTCAGCCAGATCGCCTCGACGCGGATGCCGGCATCCGCGATCGCCGCCAGGATCCGGTCGACATCGCCGCCGGGATCGACGACGACGCCGGCCAGCGTGTCCTCATCGAACAACAGGCAGCAGTTCTGCTGGAAGGGCGTGACCGGCACGATCTGGATCGCCAGCGCGCCCTCCCCGCTTGGCGCACTGCCGCCAGGCGCCGACCCCGATGCGCCGCCGCTCACTCCGCGGCGGCCCGCTTCGGCTGCACCTCGGCCGCATAGTCGGCGACCAGCTGCCGGCTGATATCGCCCGGTGTGAAGCTGTAGGGGCCGATCTCGGCGACCGGCGTGACTTCCGCCGCCGTGCCGCACAGGAAGCACTCCGTGAAGCTCTCCAATTCCTCCGGCAGGATCGTGCGCACCTGCACCTCGTAGCCGCGCCGCTTGGCGAGGTCGATGACGGTGCGGCGGGTGATGCCGTCGAGAAAACAGTCGGGATCGGGCGTGTGGATGACGCCGTCCTTCACGAAGAAGACGTTGGCGCCGGTCGCCTCGGCGACATGGCCGCGCCAGTCCAGCATCAGCGCGTCGGCATAGCCCTTCGCCTCGGCGGCATGCTTGGAAATGGTGCAGATCATGTAGAGACCGCTGGCCTTCGCCTTGGAGGGCGCGGTGCGCGGATCCGGACGCCGGTACTCGGCCATGTCGAGCCGGATGCCCTTCATCCGCTGTTCCGGGTTGAAGTAGCTCGGCCACTGCCAGATCGCGATGGCGACGTTGATGCGGTTGTTCTGCGCCGACACGCCCATCATCTCGCTGCCGCGCCAGGCGATCGGGCGGACATAGGCGTCAGCAAAGCCCTGGCGCCGCAGCAGCTCGTTGCAGGCGGAATCGATTTCGTCGGCGCTGTAGGGGATCTTGAAGCCCAGCAGGCGTCCGGATTCGATCAGCCGATCGGTATGGGCGCGCAGCTTGAAGATCTCGCCGCCATAGGCGCGCTCGCCTTCGAACACCGCGCTCGCATAGTGTAGACCATGCGTCAGCACGTGGACCTTGGCGTCACGCCAGGGCACGAACTCGCCGTTGAACCAGATCTGCCCGTCCATTTGATCGAAGGGAACTGTGCTCATGCTTTCTTGGCGCCGCCGGCGCCCCTCCTCTGAAGTCCAAACCGTCACGCGTCGCGGATTGTCACCGCATCGCGTCAGCCCGTCAAACCCGCCTGCAGCGACAGGCGCCACGCTGTCACCGCCCTCGGCGGAAAAATCCGGCCATCCTCGACGAACGCCGCCCCGTTGCCCCGCGGCCGAAAGACTGTCGTGCTGCGGGGGGACCAAGGGTGGTATCCCGCGTCTTGCAACGGGAGAGGGATCATCCTTGCGGGTGGCCCTGTTCCCTCGGCGCAGGAGAGGTGTAACAATAGAGGGAAATTACGTCAACGGTGCTGACCTATTTTCCCCCAGCCCTTCGAAGACGAGCCGTTCCATGCGTCTGCCATTTTCTGATCTTTCTTCTGCCGGATGGGTCGTCTCTTGACCGAGGGGCCCCTCTTCGACGGATTCCCCTTTTTCGATGGATGTGCCCCTTTCCCATGGATTTGAATGTGCTTGATCGCCACGCATCGCCCGCGCTGCCCGACAGGCCGGCCCCCCAGGAGGTCGTGACGCAGGGGCTGGAGACCAGGGGCGAGCTCGATTTCCGGATCATCGAGCTGTTCTTTTTCGCCTACCGCGAATTTACCGCCGACGCCGATCTGGTGCTGGAGCGATACGGCTTCGGACGGGCCCATCACCGGGTTCTGCACTTCGTCAACCGGGCCCCGGGCATGACGATCGCCGATCTTCTCGACCTCCTGCAGATCACCAAGCAGTCGCTGTCGCGGGTGCTGCGCCAGCTCGTCGAAGGGGACTTCATCCGCCAGATGCCGGGCGAAGAGGACCGCCGCCAACGCCGCCTCTACCCGACCCGTCTCGGCCGCGATCTGACGCTGGAGCTTTCGCGCGCCCAGGCCGCGCGGATCGAGGCGGCCCTGGCGACGGCCGGCAGCATCGATCCGCGGCCCGTCATTTCCTTTTTGAGCGAGATGGCCGGGGACCGCGATACCACCACGGCCTGGTTCCGCAAGCAGGGGATTCTCGGGGGAGCCGGCGATGATTGAAGGTCAAGCGACGACGACTGCCCCCTTCCTCGACGACGACGCTCCGCATCTCCTGATCGTCGATGACGACCGGCGCATCCGCAGCCTGTTGTCGCGCTTCCTGTCCGAGCGCGGCTTTCGCGTCTCCATGGCCGCCGATGCGGCGGAGGCGCGCCGGATCCTGCGGGGGCTCGACTTCGACCTCCTGGTAGTCGACGTGATGATGCCCGGCGAAAGCGGCCTCGATCTCGTGCGCAGCATCTCGCAGCTTCGCGACACGCCGATCCTGATGCTGACCGCGCGCTCCGACACGGAACAGCGGATCGAGGGCCTCGAAGCGGGCGCCGACGACTATCTGTCAAAACCCTTCGACCCGCGCGAACTGCTGCTGCGGATCAACAACATCCTGAAGCGCGGCACGCCGTCGCCGATCCTGAAGGTCGAGAACGTCCGCTTCGGGCCGTTCAGCTTCTCCCTGGCCCGCAAGGAGCTGAAACGCGGCGCCGACATGATCCGGCTGACCGAGCGCGAGCAGGAAATCATGGCGCAGTTCGCCCTGAAGGCCGGCGAGACGATCCAGCGCCAGGAACTTCTCGGCGACGAGGCCGAGGTCGGCGAGCGCACCGTCGACGTGCAGATCAATCGGCTGCGCCGCAAGATCGAGAGCGATCCGGCCAATCCGCTCTGGCTGCAGACAGTACGCGGTGTCGGCTACCGCCTGAACGTCGATTGAGCGCCCGCCTGCCATGACTCTCTTCGAGCGCATGCGTCCGGGAGCGGGAACGAGGAAAGCATTGTCCCGTCTCGCCCGCCCACCGCTGCCCGCCTGGGCGCGCCGGCTTCGGCCCGCCGCGCCGCCGAGGCTGGACATCTGGCGGGGCCCGCTGCGGCATGTGCCGCGCTGGGTGGCGCGGCACATGCCCAAGGGCCTGTATCCGCGCTCGCTGATCATCATCATCGCGCCGATGGTGCTGCTGCAGTCGGTCGTCGCCTTCGTCTTCATGGAGCGCCACTGGCAGACGGTGACCCAGCGGTTGTCGACGGCCGTGGTCCGCGACATCGCCGGCATCATCGACGTGATCGAGAGCTATCCGCAGGACCCCGAATTCGCCACCGTCACGCGGATGGCGCGCGAAAAACTCGACCTCAACATCGCCGTCCTGCCGCCCGAGCCGCTGCCGGCGCCGGCGCCCAAGCCCTTCTTCAGCATTCTCGACGGCATTCTCAGCGAAGAGATCACCGACCAGATCAATCGGCCGTTCTGGATAGACACCGTCGGCAATTCGCGGCTGGTCGAGATTCGCATCCAGCTCGCCGACCATGTTCTGCGGGTCTTTGCCCGGCGCAATTCCGCCTATGCGTCGAACACCCACATTTTCCTGCTTTGGATGGTCGGGACGTCGCTGGTGCTGCTCGTCATCGCCATCCTCTTCCTGCGCAACCAGATCCGCCCGATCCAGGCGCTCGCCGAAGCCGCCGACGGGTTTGGCCGGGGCCAGCCGATGCCGCAGGATTTTCGCCCGCGCGGCGCTTCCGAGGTGCGGCGCGCCTCGCTCGCTTTCGTCCAGATGCGCGACCGCATCGAGCGGCAGATCGAGCAGCGCACGCAGATGCTGAACGGCGTCAGCCACGATCTGCGCACGATCCTGACGCGATTCCGGCTGCAGCTGGCTCTGCTCGGCGAAGGCGAGGATCAGGACGAGCTGAACTCCGACGTCGACGAGATGCAGCGCATGCTCGAGGGCTATCTCGCCTTCGCCAAGGGCGAGCAAGGCGAGGACGTCGCCGAGCTCGACCTGGAGCCCGTCTTCGCCAAGTTCGCCACCGAGGCGCGGCTGAAGAACAAGAAGGTCGAGACGGAAGTGATCGGCGATCCGCGCATCCTGGTGCGGCCGGATTCCTTCACCCGCCTGATCACCAACCTCGTCTCCAATGCCCTGCGCCATGCCGGCCGCGTGCGCATCGTCGGCCGGCACGAGGGCCGCTGGCTCACGGTGACGGTGGAGGACGACGGGCCGGGCATTCCCGCCGATCAGCGCGAGGAGGTGTTCAAGCCCTTCGTGCGCCTCGACACCGCCCGCAACATCGATGCGGGCGGCACCGGCCTCGGCCTCGCCATCGCCCGCGACATCGCCCGCAGCCATGGCGGGGACATTCTGTTGTCCGACAGCAAGCTCGGGGGATTGCGGGCGATGATCCGGATTCCGGCATAGGCCTTGGCCGAGGATTGGGATGGACGTATTATTCCTTCCTGACAGACGAGCTTCGGATGCCCTGCGATGACGACGATCGAGGCGAAACTTGCAGCAGCTCACCTCGGCGATTTGCTGCAGCGTGCAGCATCGGGCGAAGACATCGTGATCTCATCCGCGGGCGTTCCGAGCGCCCGGCTTGTGCCTATTGCTGATCCGACGACGAAAGGCCAGCGTCGGCTGGGCGGGTTGGCGGGGCTCGGCACGGTCCCCGACGATTTCGACGACCCTCTTCCTGACGAGATTCTGGTCCTGTTCGAAGGCCGCTGATGCGGCTGCTGATCGACACCCACATTCTGCTCTGGGCACTGTTGGAGCCCAACCGTATCCAAGATCGAACCCGCCAGCTTCTGGTCGACCGGAACAACGTCGTCTACTTCAGCGCCGCGAGCATCTGGGAACTCACGATCAAAGCGTCGATGGGGCGAACGAATTTGCAGGCGACGCCAAAGCAGGTGCTCGCGGCCGCCCTTGCCGCCGATTTTGTCGAACTGCCGATCCTCGCCGCCGTGACTTTGAGGGTCGACGACCTACCCCTGCATCACCGTGACCCGTTCGACCGGCTGCTCCTGGCTCAGGCCATCGAAATGTCGGCGAAATTTTGCACGGTCGATCGTGTTCTGCGGCGGTACGGAGACCTCGTCGACCTCGCCTGATCAGAACAGCCTGCCGCCATTCGGCACGCCCTGGCTGGGCGCCAGAAGCACCACCTCGCCCGCCTCGTCCGGAACGCCCAGGGTCAGCACTTCCGATCGCATCGGGCCGATCTGGCGCGGCGGGAAATTGACGACGGCGACGACCTGCCGGCCGACCAGCGTCTCCGGCGTATAGTGCGCGGTGATCTGCGCCGAAGATTTCTTCACGCCGATCTCCGGGCCGAAGTCGATCTTCAGGCGAAAGGCGGGCTTGCGCGCCTCCGGAAAGGGCTCGACCTCGACGATGGTGCCGACGCGGATATCGACTTTCAGGAAATCGCCGAAGGCGATCTCCGCGCTGGGCGCGTTCTCGGTCATGGCTCAGTCCTTCGACAGTTCGCGGGCGCGATCACGGGCGGCCGTCACGGCGTGCCGCATCAAGGGCCCGAGCCCGTCCTCGGCCATCAGCACGTCGAGCGCGGCCTGGGTCGTGCCGTTCGGCGAGGTGACGTTGCGGCGCAGCTGCGCCGGCGCCTCGGGCGACTGGATCATCAGCTCGCCGGCGCCCGCCACGGTGTGGCGCGCCAGCGTCATCGCCAGGTCAGGCGCGAGACCCATGGCCTCGCCGGCCGCCGCCAGCGCTTCGGTTAAGTGGAACACATAGGCCGGGCCGCTACCGGAAACCGCCGTCACCGCATCGATGTCCGCCTCGGCTTCGACCCAGACGACGGCGCCGCTCGCCGACAGCAGCGCCTCGGCCTTGTCGCGCAAGGCCGGCGTCACCAGAGGATTGGCGAAACAGCCGGTGATGCCGCGGCCGATCAGGGCCGGCGTGTTGGGCATGGCCCGCACGATCGGTCGCTCGCCCAGCGTTGCGGCGATGAAGGCAATGGTCTTGCCCGCGGCGACCGAAATCACCAAGGTTTCCGGTGTCAGGGCGGGCGCCAGGTTCGGCAGGATATCACCCATCACCTGCGGCTTCACCGCCAGGACGACGACATCGAAGGGCGACGTCGGCACGGTGGTGGAATGGCGCAGGCGACCCTCGGCGATCAGCGCGCGCAGCGCCTCGCCGGGCTGGGGATCGACGACGTGCAGGTCGTCCGCCGGCAGGCCGAAGTCGACCCAGCCGCGCAGCATCGCGCCACCCATATTGCCGCCGCCGACCAGCAGCAGCCGGCCCGGCCCCGACGAAACCGCGCTCATGCCCGCCCCACGGTCTCGAACAGGCTGCAGGCGAGCGCCTCGTCGGCATCCTTGGAAGCCCAGACGACGAACTGGAAGGCCTGGTAGAAGCGCTCGCAGTTCTCCAGCGCGCAGGTGAGAAGACGCTCCGCCTGCTGACTGGTGGGGTCGGCGCCGCCCGACAGGAGCAAAGCGTGGCGGAACATCACCGCCCCTTCCGCCGGCCAGAGGTCGAAATGGCCGACCAGCAATTGCGGATTGATCTTGGCCAGGAGACGAAGCACCTCGACCTGGCGATGCTCGGGCACCTTCATGTCGAAGGCACAGCCCAGATGCAGCGCCTCGTTGTCCGGCATCCAGGAAAAGGACACGGCGTATTCGGTCCAGACGCCGGCGACCGACATGGCGATCTCGTCGTCGCAGGGACGCTCGAACGACCAGTCGCGGCTGGCCGCCACCAGCTCGATCACATCGACCGGGTTGAACTGGCGCTCCAGTTCCATTTCGCCGAAATTCATTCTCACCCCAGATTCCCCGCAACCGCATCAGGCGCCGCACGCCGCAAGGACCAAGGCGCCCTTGCCGGGCGCCGTCATCGCGACGAATCACCCTTATGAATCAGTGTATAGGCCGGGATTCTCCGGCTTAAGGGGGTAAGGGAAATATTAACCAATTTAGGGACGGTCGAGCTTCAAGTCGGGCCACCCGCCCGACTTAAGCGACTCTCGCAAAAGAGCTTTCGAGTCCGGAACAAACAGGGGAAAACCTGTTGACAGCCTGTGGATAAATCTTAGAACTCGCCGGAAACCGGAGCAGGCGGCATTCTCGCCTCGAGATCCGCCAGGCGTTTCTTCAACGCCTCGTTTTCCAGCCGCGCCTTGGCGGCCATGTCGCGAACCGCTTCGAACTCCTCGCGCTGGACGAGATCCATGCCATTGATCAGCCGCTCGCCCTGCGCCCGAAACGCGGTCTCGACCTCGCGGCGCACACCCTGCGCAGCGCCGGCGGCATCCGTCATCATCCGGGCAAATTCGTCCAGCATCCGGTTCGGGGCACGATTGGTCATAGCGGCGTCTCCAGCAGGTGATAGGTCGCCTCTGGAGTTAGGGAGCCGGGCCCGGCTTGGCAATGCCGCCGCCGCCGTGTCCACCGCAAGCCCCCATCCTGCTTGACCCCTTCGGCCGGCGCGACCAAGGTCCGCCGGCGCGCAGCCTGCCAACGGAGCCGACCCCGTCCGATGATGACCTTTTCCACGCTCGGCGTGCTGACCTTTCCCAATATCGATCCGGTGTTCCTGGAGATCGGACCGATCGCCCTGCGCTGGTATGGCCTGGCCTATGTCGCGGGCATCGTCTGCGGCTGGCTCTACGGGCGCGCCCTCGTCTCCAACACCAAGCTCTGGCCGAACGGCGTCTCGCCGATCACCGTGCTGCAGATCGACGACTTCATCCTGTGGATCACCGGCGGCATCATCCTCGGCGGGCGGATCGGATCGATCCTGTTCTACGACTTCCACCGCTACAGCGTGGATCCCTGGGCGATGCTGCGGATCTGGGAGGGCGGCATGTCTTTCCATGGCGGGCTGATCGGCGTGGTCATCGCCACCGCCATCTTCACTCGGCGCCAGAAAATCCCGCTGTGGAGCCTGATCGACGTCGTCGCCGCCTCGGTTCCCTTCGGCCTCCTGTTCGGGCGGCTTGCCAATTTCATCAATTCCGAGCTCTGGGGCGCGCCGACGAGCGTTCCCTGGGCTTTTGTCTTTCCCAGTGGCGGCCCGGAACCGCGCCATCCGAGCCAGCTCTACGAGGGCCTGTTGGAAGGCGTCGTGCTCTGGTGCCTGCTGCGCATCCTGACCCACCATTTCAAGATGTTCAAACGACCGCGCTTCGTCGGCGGCGCCTTCATCGGCGGCTATGGCCTGGCGCGCATCTTCGTCGAGTTCTTCCGGGTCCCCGACGTCCAGCTCGGCTATCTCTACGGCGGCTGGCTAACCATGGGCATGGTCCTCTCGCTGCCGATGCTGCTGCTGGCGCTGTGGGCCATGCTCTCGGCCAAGCCGACCGTCTACGCGCCGCGTGCAGAACCCGGCGAGGCGACACCCGGCAGCATCGCCAAGCCGTGACGCCCACCCCTGCGGCAGCCCCCGAGAGCCCGCTGAAGCGGCTGATCGGCGACATCATCGACCGCAACGGGCCGATCAGCATCGAGCGCTATTGGGATCTGGCGCTGTTCCACCCCGAGCATGGCTACTATGCCAGCCAGGACCCGTTCGGCGCCCGCGGCGATTTCGTCACCGCGCCGGAGATCAGCCAGATGTTCGGCGAACTCGTCGCCGCCTGGCTGGTCGCCGCCTGGCAGGCGCTCGGCGCGCCCTCGCCCTTCGTCCTCGCCGAGATGGGCCCCGGTCGCGGCACGCTGATGGCCGACATCCTGCGCACCGCCGGGCGCCTCGACCGCGCCTTCCTCGCCGCCGCGCGCGTCACCCTGGTCGAGACCAGCGACCGGCTGGCCCGGATCCAGGCCGAGCGGCTGGCCTCCTTCGACCTGCCGATCCGTCACCGCAAGCGCCTGTCCGCGATCGAGCCGGGGCCCCTCCTCCTCGTCGCCAACGAACTCTTCGACGCCGTCGCCATCCGCCAGTTCGTGTGGGCGGCAGACGGCTGGCGGGAGAAACGCGTCGGCCGCGCACCCGACGGCCGCCTCGTCTTCGGCACCGTCCCGCTGCCGGCTGCAGCCCTCGACCTGCCCGAAAGCCTGCCGCCCCCCCGCCCGGGCGACATCATCGAGCTTTCGCCCCAGCGCAGCGCTCTGGCCGACAGCCTGGCGTCGCGCCTCGCCGCTAGCGGCGGTCTCGCGCTTCTCTTCGACTACGGCCACGCCGACAGTGCCTATGGCGACACGCTGCAAGCGATGCGCTCGCACGGCTTTGCCGATCCGCTGGTCGACCCCGGCCACAGCGACATCACCAGCCATGTCGATTTCTCGGTCCTGACCGCCCGATTCAGCCAGGCGCGGCTCGCCGTCGCGCCGGTCATGGATCAGGGCGAATTTCTGCTTCGGCTCGGCCTCGCCGAACGCGCCGGGGCGCTCGGCCGGGGCCGAAGCATAGACGAACAGGACGCGCTGGCCGTTGCCGCGCGCCGCCTGGCCGGTGGAAACGAGAACGAAATGGGACGCCTTTTCAAGGTGTTGGCAGCATCTTCGACGAGACTTCCGCTGCCGCCCTTCAAGATCCCCATCGCCGATTGACTTCACCGGGCGGGTCCACCACCATCCCGCGCGATGTCAAATCACCTCACCACGCCTGCCTTCTCACTGTCGGTTTCGGACGTGCTGACGGCCCCGGAACTCGGCGATGCCCCCGGCATCCGCCATGGCTTCTTCACCCGCCGCGGCGGGGTCTCGACCGGGCTCTATGCCGGGCTGAACATGGGTCTCGGCTCCAGCGACGACCCGGCGGCGGTGCGCGAAAACCGCGCCCGCGCCGCCAGTTTCCTCGGCCAGCCCGATCGGGAAATCGCCACGCTCTTCCAGGTCCATTCTGCCGAAGTGGTGGTCGTGACCGAGCCTCTTTCGGGGGACCGTCCGCGGGCTGACGGCCTGGTGACGCGGACGCCGGGCCTTGCCATCGGCGTCCTGACCGCCGATTGCGGGCCGATCCTCTTCGCCGATGCCAAAGCCGGCGTCGTCGGTGCCGCCCATGCCGGCTGGCGGGGCGCGGCCGGCGGCGTCATCGAGGCGACGATCGCCGCCATGGAAGGCTGCGGTGCGCAGCGCGAGAACATCGTGGCGGTTCTCGGCCCGACGATCACGCAGGAAAACTACGAGGTCGGCAACGACATGCGGGCCGAAGTGCTGCGCGGAACGCCCGATGCGGGCCGTTTCTTTGCGCCCGGCCATGCCGAGGACAAGGCGCAGTTCGACCTGCCCGGCTTCATCCTGGCGCGCCTTGGCGCAGCGGGTGTCGCCGCCCGCTTCGTCGGCCGCTGCACCTACGGAGAGGAGAGCCTCTTCTTTTCCTTCCGCCGAGCAACACATCGTGGCGAAGCCGACTACGGCCGGCAGCTCGCCGCGATTGCCATCGACCGATAGGATCTTTCATGCTGCATTTTTCGCGCGACGAATTTGCTTCCCGCCGCGACCGGCTGCTGGCGGAGATGGCCGAGCGCAAGCTCGACGCCGTCCTGCTCTTCGCCCAGGAATCGATGTACTGGCTGACCGGCTACGACACGTTCGGCTTCTGCTTCTTCCAGTGCCTGGCAGTGAAGGCGGACGGCGACATGCGCCTTCTGACGCGTTCGGCCGACCTGCGGCAGGCGCGCCAGACCTCGATCCTGGAAACCATCACCGTCTGGCGCGACCGGGGCGCGGCGGACCCGACCATCGACCTGCGCGACATGCTCGACGAGATGGGCCTGCTCGGCTCCAAGCTCGGCGTGGAATGGGCGACGCACGGTCTGACCGCCGCCAATGGCCGCCTCGTCGAGGCCAAGCTCGGCTCCTTCGCCGCCCTGAAGGATGCGTCCGACCTCGTGCCGGCGCTGCGCCTCGTCAAAAGCCCGGCCGAGATCGCCTATGTGCGCGAGGCCGCGCGCCTCGGCGACGACGCCTTCGAGGCGATGCTCCCGCTGGTCGCCCCCGGTGCCGACGAGGCCGATCTCCTGCATGCGCTGCAGGGCTCGGTGCTGAAGGCGGGTGGCGACTATCCCGCCAATTCCTTCATCATCGGATCGGGCGTCGACGCGCTTCTGTGCCGCTACAAGTCCGGCCGCCGCAAACTCGATGCCGACGACCAGCTGACGCTGGAATGGGCCGGCGTGAAGGCGCAGTATCATGCCGCGCTGATGCGGACCGTCATCGTCGGCACACCGACGAGCCGCCATCTCGAGCTCTCCGAGGCCGCGCGCGAGGCTCTTTCCGCCGTCGAGGCGGCCATGCGGCCCGGCAAGACCTTTGGCGACGTCTTCGACGCGCATGCCGGGGTGATGGAGGCGCACGACCTCGTCCGCCATCGCCTCAGCGCCTGCGGCTACTCGCTCGGCGCCCGCTACGCGCCGTCCTGGATGGAGCCGCAGATGTTCGTCTCCGGCAATGCCGAGCCGATCCTGCCGGGAATGACTCTGTTTGCCCACATGATCATCATGGATTCCGACAGCGGCACGGCGATGACCCTCGGCCAGACCTATCTGACGACGGAGGAGGCCCCGGAATCGCTATCGCGGCTGCCGCTCGACCTGACGGTGGTGGCCTGATGGCCTGGCGTCCCTTTCTCGGGCGCCCCGCGCTCCTGGCCGCGTTGAGTGCGGGAGTTCTGGCGGGCTGCAGTGCTGCGGAAAGTCCCGATTTCGGTCTGAGGCCCCCGGCGGCGATCGGCGGCGGGGCAGCGACGGCCGCGACACAGCCTGAGCCGGTCTCGCCCCCCGCGGCGAGCGCCTCACAATCGGCATCCCTCGCCTCGCAGCCGGCATCGACGGGCACGGTGGGGTCAGTGCAATTCCTGCCGCTGGTCGGAGCACCGCCCGCGACCGTCGCGGCGCTGTCGCAGGCGCTCGCCGCCAGCGCGGCGCAAAGCGGCATCGCCATCCTGCCCTCCGGCGATCCCGTCGCCCCCTTGCGGCTGAAAGGCTATTTCTCGGCGATGTCCGAAGGATCGGGCACGGTCGTGGTCTATGTCTGGGATGTCGTCGACCCCGCCGGCACCCGCATCACCCGGATCCAAGGTCAGGAGACCATCGCCAGGTCCGCCGCCGATCCCTGGTCCGCGGTCGACCAGGCGGTACTCGCCAGGATAGCGGCCACGACCCTCCAGGCGTTTCGCCGGCAGGTCGCGGCCAACGGCTGAGCAACGCGACCCATTTACCGCAATGCACACTTATCGTCGGAATCGTCCTTCGGGCGGCAAGTCTGGTTTGACTCCTGACCCTATGTTGCTAATCACCCGGTGCAGGACCGCATCGATTTTGGCTCCATGACGCTTGGCCCCGCCGGCATCGCCGGTGGCCGGGCTTCGGAATTGTGACAGGCAAGCAACGATGAAACTCTTTGTCGGCAATTCCAATCGCCAGCTCGCCGAAGCCATTGGCAAATATCTGGAACTGCCGCTCGGCCTCGCCTCCGTCCGGCGCTTTGCCGACCAGGAAGTCTTCGTCGAGATACAGGAGAACGTGCGCGGCGAGGATTGCTTCGTCATCCAGTCGACGTCCTATCCGGCGAACGATCACCTGATGGAACTGCTCATCATGATCGACGCCCTGCGACGGGCCTCGGCCAAGCGCATCACCGCCGTCCTCCCCTATTTCGGCTACGCCCGGCAGGACCGCAAGGCCGGCGGCCGGACGCCGATTTCGGCGAAGCTCGTCGCCAACCTGATCACAGAGGCGGGCGCCGACCGCGTCATGACGCTCGACCTGCATGCCGGCCAGATCCAGGGCTTCTTCGACATCCCCACCGACAACCTGTTTGCCATTCCGCTGATGTCGCGTGACATCAAGGAGCATCAGGACCTTTCCAACACCGTCGTCGTCTCGCCCGATGTCGGCGGCGTCGTCCGCGCGAGGTCCCTGGCCAAGCGCATCGACGCGCAGCTTGCCATCGTCGACAAGCGGCGCGAGCGGCCGGGCGAGTCGGAAGTGATGAACGTCATCGGCGACGTCGCCGGGCACGACTGCATCCTCATCGACGACATCATCGATTCCGGCGGCACGCTGTGCAATGCAGCCGAGGCCCTGCTGCGAATCGGCGCCAAGAGCGTGAAGGCCTACATCACCCATGGCGTCCTGTCCGGTGGGGCGGTGGCCCGCATCGGTGCCTCCATGCTGCAGGAACTGGTCATCACCGATTCGATCCAGCCGACGGCCGCCATCCGCAACGCCCCGAACATCCGCGTCGTGACGACGGCCAATCTTCTCGGCGAGGCGATCGCCCGTACTACCACCGAACAGTCGGTTTCCAGCCTCTTCGACTGACCTTTCCCCGCCGCACGGCAGCTTTCGCCCGAAGACGGGCCGCCTGAAGCGCTGCGCTTGACGCCAGGACGAAGGCGCGGCAGGCATAGCGAAAGGCCGGCGTCGCGCGTCCAGCCGCGGGAGTTCGGATGACCGTCGTTGCAGCCTATGTCTATGCCGAGGGAAAGCGCGACCGCGCCGTGTCGCTCGACGACGCCGCCGATCTCGCCCTCGCCCCCGGCGAGTTCGTCTGGATCGGCATCGTCGATCCCGACGACCGCGAGCTGGCCCAGCTGCAGCGCCACTTCAACCTGCATCCCCTCGCCGTCCGCAACGCGCACAAGCCCTACGTCCTGCCGAAGATCGAGGTCTATGACGAGGAGATCTTCGTGGTCGCCCGCACGGCGCGTCTTGACGGCGAGGCCATCGCCTACGGCAAGACCGCGATCCTCGTCGGCAAAAGCCACATCATCACCATGCGCTCTGGCTCGCTGCGCGAGCACACCGATCTCAGGGCCCGCCTCGAAGCCTCGCCACATCTCCTGAAGCTCGGCGTCGACTATGTCCTGCATGGCGTGCTCGACTTCATCGTTGACGGCTATGGGCCGATCGTCGAGGCGATCGAGGACAGCGTCGCCGAGATGGAGCGGCGGGCGCTCGACACCTTCCTCAGCCGCGCCGAGGTCAGCCGCATCTTCGCCATGCGCCGCGAGATGATCCGCTTCCGCCGCATCATGGGGCCGACGGAGGAAGTGCTGAGCCGGCTCGGCCATATCGAGGTCGACTGCATCGACGCACATGTCCGGCCCTACTTCCGGGACGTCCTGAACCGCGTGCGCCGCATCGCCAGCATGGTCGAGGGACTGCGCGAAATCCTCTCCTCGGTGCTGGAGGCTTCGAGTCTTCTGGAACAGCAGCGCCAGGGCACGATCACCCGCCAACTCGCCGCCTGGGCGGCCATCCTCGCCGTCCCCACCGCCATCGCCGGCATCTACGGCATGAATTTCCAGAACATGCCCGAGCTCGGCTGGAAGTATGGCTACCATCTGACCGTCGCCGTCATCCTGTCGGCCGCGGGCTACCTTTACTTCCGGTTCAAGCGCTCCGGCTGGCTGTAACCACCGCCCCCGGTCGCCTCGTCTTGCGATTTCGGGCCTTGCGCGCTATAGAGCCCTCGTCCGCGCGGACACCCTTGGAGGCAGCGCGGAGTTGAGCGGCCGCGAGGCCGCTTTTCGTCGTTTCGGTCCGAGCTTCGGATACCGTTGCGATAACCTCTGAACGAACAAAGGACATAGCCATGAGCGAGACCTTCACGGTCAAGGCCGAGGCGCGCGAGCAGGTCGGCAAGGGGGCCGCCAGACATCTTCGCCGCAACAAGATGGTACCGGCCGTCATCTACGGCGATAAACAGCCTCCGCTGTCGATCGCCATCCCCTACAAGGAAACCTTCCTGAAGCTGCACGCCGGCGGCTTCAAGACGACGATCATCACGATCGACGTCGGTGGCAAGCAGATCCGCGTCCTCCCCAAGGACTACCAGCTCGACCCGATCAAGGACTTCCTGATCCATGTCGACTTCCTGCGCGTCTCCAGCCGCACGGTCGTCACGGTCGAGATTCCCGTGCACTTCGAGAACGAAGATGCCGCCCCCGGCATCAAGGCCAATGACGGCAGCCTGAACATCGTCCACCACCACGTGGAAGTTCATTGCCCGGCCGAGCAGATCCCAGAGGCCTTCACGGTCGACCTGACGGGTCTCGACATCGGCGATTCGATCCATGCCTCGGCGCTGAAGCTGCCGAAGGGCGTGACGCTGACCGACGAGAGCGACTTCGTCGTCGCGACCATCGTCCCGCCGATGGCGGAAGAGGTCGACGAGATCGAGGAAGCCCCAGAGACGGAAGTCACCGCGCAGGGCGACGAGTCCGAAGAGAAGTAATTCTCTCTCGATTCGCGACACGACAAGGGAGGCCGGGCGCATGCTGCTCATCGCAGGATTGGGCAATCCCGGCCCCCAATATGCCGGCAACAGGCACAATATCGGCTTCATGGCCGTTGACGCGATCCAAAGGGATCCGTCCTTCCGACCCTGGACGAAGAAGTTCAAGGGCGAGATTTCCGAGGGCCAGATCGGGACCGAAAAGGTCCTGCTCCTGAAGCCCCAGACCTTCATGAACGATTCCGGCCTCTCGGTTGCCGACGCGGCGCGGTTCTACAAGCTCGAGCCTGCGCAGATCGTCGTCATCCATGACGAGCTCGATCTGGCACCCGGCAAGGTCCGGGTAAAGACCGGGGGCGGCAACGGCGGCCACAACGGCCTGCGCTCGATCGACGCCCATCTCGGCAAGGATTATCGGCGCGTGCGCCTCGGCATCGGCCACCCCGGCTCCAAGGAGCGCGTGCACGGCCATGTCCTTTCCGATTTCCACAAGAGCGACCGGATCTGGCTCGACCCGCTGATCGAGGCGGTGGCACGCAATATCGGCATGCTGGTCGAAGGCGACGACGCACAGTTCATGAACCGCCTGGCCATGGCCCTCTCCTCGAACGAGCCACCCTCGGCCAAGGGCACCGCCCCCGCCCCATCGCGTCCGGCGCCGAAAGCGGAAAGCCATGTGCGCGAGGCCCGCGACAAGCGCCTGGCGCCGATGCCGGCTACTGGGGCGATGGCGGACATGCTGAAGCGGCTGTTCGGCAAGGATTGAGCGGCGGTAGCGGGGCGCCGCTGCCTAAACCCCTCATGCTGAGCCTGTCGAAGCACGAGGAGTCGCCACCACGGTCGCGCGCAGCCGTCGTGCGGTGTCCCTCGTCCTTCGACAGGCTCAGGATGAGGGACACGGAAAAGCGCCTGCCAACATTGACCCGTCGCCCCTGACGCTGCAAACACCACCCAGCCCCCCAGAGATCACCGCTTCGCGCGGAAGACGTCACTTAGAGGAAGCGAGACCCATGGGTTTCAGATGCGGTATCGTCGGCCTGCCCAATGTCGGCAAGTCCACCCTGTTCAACGCGCTCACCAAGACGGCGGCGGCGCAGGCGGCCAATTATCCGTTCTGCACCATCGAGCCGAACACCGGCGATGTCGGCGTGCCGGATCCCCGGATGCAGGTGATCGCCAAGATCGGCAAGTCGGCGCAGATCGTGCCGACCCGCATCACCTTCGTCGACATCGCCGGCCTCGTGCGCGGCGCGTCCAAGGGTGAAGGCCTCGGCAACCAGTTCCTCGCCAACATCCGCGAGGTCGATGCCATCGTCCACGTGCTGCGCTGCTTCGTCGACGACGACATCACCCACGTCGAAGGCAAGATCGACCCCGTCGCCGATGCCGACACGGTCGAGACCGAGCTGATGCTCTCCGACCTCGAAAGCCTCGAGCGCCGGATCGTCGGCATCCGCAAGCGCGCCTCGACCAAGGACAAGGAATCGCTGGCCATGCTGCCGGTGATGGAAGCGGCGCTGGCCAAGCTCACCGCCGGCGAGCCGGTGCGGGTGCTCCTGAAGGGCATGCCCGCGGACGAACTGGCCATCCTGCAGGGCCTGAACCTCCTGACCTCCAAGCCGGTGCTCTACGTCTGCAACGTCGCCGAAGCCGATGCCGCCACCGGTAACGACTATTCCAAGGCCGTCGCCGCCATGGCCGAGCGCCAGGGCGCGGGCTCGGTGATCATCTCGGCCGCGATCGAGTCCGAGATCGCCCAGCTGCCCGAGGCCGAGGTGCCCGAATACATGGAGGCCGTCGGCCTCACCGAACCGGGCCTCGACCGCCTCATCCGCGCCGGCTACGACCTCTTGAACCTCATCACCTACTTCACCGTCGGCCCGAAAGAGACGCGCGCCTGGACGATCGACAAGGGCACCAAGGCCCCGCAGGCCGCCGGCGTCATCCACACCGACTTCGAAAAGGGCTTTATCCGCGCCCAGACCATCGCCTACAACGACTTCGTGACGCTCGGCGGCGAAGTCGCCGCGAAGGAAGCCGGCAAGGCGCGCGACGAAGGCAAGGAATACGTCGTCCAGGACGGCGACATCCTGATGTTCAAGTTCAACAACTGAGATCGGCACAGGAGTAACGCGCGTTCTTCTCCCCTATGGGGAGAAGTGGCCGGCAGGCCGAAGAGGGGGCGCCGGCGGCGAGTTAAATGCCAGCGGCAGGGTGGCGGGCGCGGCCCCCTCATCCCGCTGCCGCGACCTTCTCCCCGGCGGGGAGAAGAACAAGCTTCGCCGCCACGCACTCTTGGCAAGCGCTTGCGATGAATCTGACAGGTCGGTGTCGCAGCAACTGGTCTGACCGATGACAATTGCTCGGGGCCCGTCGATCGCCCGTCGACAGGCGCACCCCATCACCCTCATGCTGAGCCTGTCGAAGCACGAGGGTCGGCACGGCGCTTCAGCCTGGTGCGTGATCCTCGTCCTTCGACAAGCTCAGGATGAGAATCATGGTGAGGCCGCCCCTCCCCTCGAAGCTTCAAGAAGCCAGCAGGCATGGCATCCCCTCACGCCTCGACCACGATCTCCGCCGCGTGCCCGACCGGAAAATTCACCGAGTTCGCGATGAAGCACAGGGCATGCGCCTCCTCGTGCAACACCCCCGCCCTCCCGGCGTCTGCCCCGGCGGCAAGCGTCACCCGGGGCCGCAGCGTGACGGAGACGAAGCGCCCGCCGCCATCGCCGCCCTCCGCCATCTCGCCTTCCGCGGCATCCTCGTAGGCGGTGACGACGACGCCGTCGCGCGAGCAGAGATGCAGGTACCAGAGTTGGTGGCAGGCCGAGAGCGAGGCGAGCAGCAGGTCTTCCGGGCTCCAGCGCGCGCGATCGCCGCGAAAGGCCGGATCCGAGGAGCCGGCAATCGTCGGCTTGCCCGCGGCGGAAATCTCGTGCGCGCGGTCATAGGCGCCGTACGCGCTGGTTCCGGTGCCGCGGTTGCCGGTCCAACGCACCGTTGTCGCATAGCGGTGAGTCCTGTCGCCCATTCCTGCCCTCCCCGATCCCCTTGCGCAGCGGCGCTGACCAAACCGCCGGACCGCGGTATATAGCCCGATGGACCGCGCAAGGGAGACGGCATGCAGACCTTCGAGGATTTTCCGATAGGCGCGACACGCGCACTCGGCCCCTACCCCGTCGACCACGACGCGGTGATCGACTTCGCCCGCGAGTTCGACCCGCAGCCGATGCATCTCGACGCGGCGGCGGGCGAGGCCGGCATGCTGGGGGGCCTGTCGGCCTCGGGCTGGCACACCTGCGCGATGATGATGCGGATGATGGCCGACGGCTTTCTCCTCGCCTCGTCCTCGCAGGGCTCGCCCGGCGTCGACTACGTCAAGTGGAAGCGGCCGGTGCGGCCGGGGGACGTGCTCTCAGGCACGATGACCGTTCGGGAGTCGCGCGTCTCGGCCAGCCGCCCGACGCTCGGCATCGCGAAGCTGCACAACGACATCGTCAATCAGGCCGGCGAGAGTGTGCTCGAAACGGAATACACGCTGCTCCTCCTCACCCGCGAAGGCGTCGGCGCATGACGCTCTGGAACGCCATCGCGATCGGCGAGGCCGCCGACCTCGGCAGCCATGTCTTCACCGCCGAAGAGATCGTGCGCTTCGCCGAAAAGTTCGACCCGCAGGTGTTTCACCTCGATGCGGAGAAGGCGAAGGCGAGCGTTCTCGGCGGGCTCTGCGCCTCCGGCTGGCACACCGCCGCCGTCTGCATGCGGCTGAACGTCGACCATCAGGCCGCCCGGATCGCCGCCTGGATGGCGGCCGGAAATCCCGCGCCGCGGATCGGCCCTTCCCCGGGCGTGACCAATCTCAAATGGCTGAAGCCGGTCTATGCCGGCGACAGCGTGCGCTTTCGCCAGACGGTGACGGGCAAGCGCCTGTCGGCGAGCCGCTCCGGCTGGGGCGTGGTCGAGTTCTCGACGCTCGGCCTGAACCAGGCCGACGTGCCCGTCTTCTCCTTCGATGCCGCGGCTTTCATCGGCACGGACTGACGAGCGCGGCTGCCGATCAGCTGTTCGCCGAGGAGGCACTCTCGCCCCATGATCTTGAACCTTTGCGCCCCACGCGCCCGCGTCGGGAGCAGGAAGGCGCGGAGCCCCGTCCTACGGCGAGGGCGTCCAGGGCTGCAGCGCCTTCACCTTCAGCGCACGCTTCTCGTCGTTCGAGAGCTTGAAGTCGTCACCGAAAGTGGTGGATTCCCACGAACCGTAGGTGGGGTTGGCGAGCATGAACCAGTCCGTGGCGAAATGCGCCTGCAGCGCCTCGAAGGCGGTTTCGCGCTCTTCGGTCGTGCCCGCGGCCTTGTCGGTGAAGTCGTTGAAGTTGTCGCCGAACATCGCGACGACGCGGTAGTCCTTGGCGATGAAGTCGCGCCGGGTCGTCTTGTCGGACTTCCACTCCGGCTTCTCGTCCCGCGTCAGGAAGGTGTCGACATTGCCGCCCATCGGATAGCCGAGAGCCTCCAGGTTCGCCCGCGTGGCCGCCTCTTCGTCGGCCTTGCGGTTGGTGACGTAGAAGATCTTCACGCCCTTGGAATCGGCGTATCGGATGTAGTCGAGCGAGCCGGGAATGGCCTTGGCCTGCTTCGCGGCGACCCAGGCCGCCCAGGTCTTCGAGCTGTAGTCGGTGCCGCTGGTGACGAGGCCGGATTCGTAGGCGGAATTGTCCATCACCGTCTCGTCGAGGTCGAGGATCACGGCGGGCGGCATGTCGGCGGCGCCGGTCTGGTCGAGCGCGCTGGCGCTCTTGTCCGCCAGCGCTTCGTCGAGACGGATCCTGCCGAGCGCATAGACGGCCAGGGCATTGGCCTTGAACTCGACCGAGCGCTGCATCCACAAGGCCGCATTCAGAAGATCGTTCGGCGCGGTTTGCGCCGCGGCCGGCGCCGTCGCCGGCGTGTCCTGGGCGGCGACAGGGCCGGCGACGAGCAGGCATGCCGAAGCCCAGAACGTCAGGAGCAGCGGGGATCTCAGCATCGTCTTCTCCTCGAAACGCCAGGCGCGGGTCTCAGCGACGACCCTTCGCGTGACTGATCAAGACGATGCCCGTCGCTTTCGTCAATGGCCGGAAAAGCTGACGAGCGTGCGCACCTCGACGCCGAGCGCCTCGAGACGCTGGCGGCCGCCGAGGTCGGGCAGGTCGATGACAAAGCAGGCGGCGACGATCTCGGCGCCGAGCTGGCGCAGCAGCGTCACCGCCGCCTCGGCCGTGCCGCCGGTGGCGATCAGGTCGTCGGTCAAGAGAACGCGCTCGCCCGGTTCGATGGAATCGCGGTGCATCTCCATCTCGTCGAGGCCGTATTCCAGTGAATAGGCGACGCGCACGGTGGCATGCGGCAGCTTCCCGGCCTTGCGGATGGGCACGAAGCCGGCACCGAGCTGATGCGCCATGGCGCCGCCGAGGATGAAGCCGCGCGCCTCGATGCCGGCGACCTTGACGACATCGGCGCCGGCCAGCGGCGCGACCAGACGGTCGACGGACTGGCGAAAGGCCTCGGCGTCGGCCAGCAGCGTGGTGATGTCGCGAAACTCTATCCCGGGCTTGGGATAGTCGGCAATCGTGCGGATGTGCGCGGCGAGATCGAAGGGATCGGACATAGCTATTCCTCGGCATGAAAAAGGGGCCCTCGTGGCCCCTTTTCCCGTGCGTTTCGGTGGTTTGGCGTCAGTGCGGCGTATTCGCCCAGACACGGCGCTTGACGACGTAGACGAGCGAGGCCAGCACGATCAGGAAGATCAGGACCACGAGGCCCGTCTGCTTGCGCTCGACGAGGTGCGGCTCGGCGGCCCACATCAGGAAGGCCGAGACGTCGCGCGAATACTGGTCGATCGTCTGCGGGGCACCGTCGTCATAGGTGACGACATCGTCCGACAGCGGCGGCGGCATGGCCAGCGCCGGTCCGGCGATGAAATGCGGGTTGTAGTAGGTGCCCGGCTGGACGGTGATGCCCTCCGGCGGCTCTTCCTCGTAGCCCGTCAGCAGCGCGTGGACATAGTCCGGTCCGCCCTCGGCATACTGGATCCAGGGCAGCACGTCGAAGACGAACTGCGGGAAGCCGCGCTCGACCGCACGGGCCTTGGCGATCAGCGACAGGTCCGGCGGCGCCGCGCCGTTGTTCGCAGCCGCGGCGGCCTCGTGGTTCGGATAGGGCGACGGGAAATAGTCCGAGCCGACGCCCGGACGCTCGACCATCTCGCCATCGGCGTTCGGGTTCGGGTCCTGGACGGTGTATTCGGCGGCGAACGCCTTCACCTGCTCCTCGTTGTAGCCAAGAGCGCTCAGATTGCGGAAGGCGACGAGGTCGAGGCCGTGACAGGCGGCGCAGACTTCCTTGTATACCTTCAGGCCGCGCTGCAGCTGGCCGATGTCCCAGTGCCCGCCCATGCCGGCAAAGGTCCAGTCCATCTCCTCGGGCTTCTTCAGCGGATAGTGCGGGGTGTGGGCAGCCTCCCCCGAATGCGCCTCGGCCTCTTCCGGCTGGTCGCCGGTCGTGCCCTGGCCCGTTCCACTGTCAGGCGCGGCGCCGGGCGCGGAGCCCTCGCCGGCCTGCGGTGTCGCGTCGCTGGGCTGCGGCGCGGCCGTCGTGGAGTCGGCGGGCGCCGCCTCCTGGGCATGCACGACCGGGGCGAAGAACACGCCGGCGGCCAGAACGGCAGTCAGAAGCTTGATCATCGTGGTTTTTCCTGACGTCACCGTTCAGCCCTTCTTCTCGGGCGATGCGGCCGCACCGGTCGGCAACGTCGCGCCGCCATGCTTGGCGAGCACCGCTTCGCTGATCGAGCCGGGGAGCTTCTTCGGCGTCTCGATCAGGCCGAGCAACGGCAGCAGAATGAGGAAGTGGCCGAAGTAGTAGATCGTGCCGATCAGCGCCAGGATCGGATAGATGCCTTCCGCCGGACGCGAGCCGAGCCAGCCGAGGATGATCGCGTTGACCACGAAAATCCAGAAGAAGATCCGATAGATCGGCCGGTACGAGGTCGACCGGACGCGGCTGGTGTCGAGCCAGGGCACGAAGAACAGCACGATGATCGAGCCGAACATCACCAGCACGCCGCCGAGCTTGGAGTCGATCGGGCCGATGTTGAAGGTGATGGCGCGCAGCATGGCGTAGAAGGGCAGGAAGTACCATTCCGGCACGATGTGCGCCGGCGTCTTCAGCGAGTTCGCCTCAATGTAGTTGTCCGGGTGGCCCATGTAGTTGGGCAGGTAGAAGACGAAGTAGACGAAGATCGCGAGGAACACCAACATGGCGAACCCATCCTTGATCGTCGCATGCGGCGTGAAGGGGACGGTGTCCGCCGATGTCTTGACCTCGACGCCGGTCGGATTGGTCTGGCCGGAGACGTGCAGCGCCCAGACGTGCAGGATGACCACGCCGAAGATCATGAACGGCAGGAGATAGTGCAGCGAGAAGAAGCGGTTCAGCGTGGCGTTGTCGACGGCGAAGCCGCCGAGGAGAAGCTGCTGGATCGGCTCGCCGATGCCCGGGAAGGCGGTGAAGAAGCCGGTGATGACCGTCGCACCCCAGAAGCTCATCTGGCCCCAAGGCAGGACGTAGCCCATGAACGCCGTCGCCATCATCAGCAGGAAGATGATCACGCCGAGGATCCACAGAACCTCGCGCGGCTCCTTGTAGGAGCCGTAGTACAGGCCACGGAAGATGTGGATGTAGACGGCGATGAAGAAGAAGGAGGCGCCGTTGGCGTGCATGTAGCGCAGCATCCAGCCCCAGTTCACGTCGCGCACGATGTGCTCGACCGAAGCGAAAGCGAGGCTCGCATTGGCGGCGTAGTGCATCGCCAGGACGACGCCCGTCAGGATCTGCAGCACCAGGAACAGGCCGAGAATGCCGCCGAACGTATAGGCATAGTTCAGATTGCGCGGCACCGGATAGGCGACGAAGGAGTCGTAGACCATGCGCGGCAACGGCAGGCGGGCATCGAGCCAGCGCATGAAGCCGTTTTCAGGCACGTAGGAGGATTGGCCACTCATTGAAACACGTTGCTCCTTGGTCAGCCGATGCGCACGGTCGTGTCGGATGTGAATTCGAACGGCGGGATCGCCATGTTTTCGGGCGCGGGTCCCTGGCGGATGCGACCGGCCGTATCGTAATGCGAGCCGTGGCACGGGCAGAACCAACCGTCATAGTCGCCGGACTGGCCGAGCGGGATGCAGCCGAGATGCGTGCACACGCCGACCATCACGAGCCAGGCTTCCTTGCCGGGCGCGGCGCGGTTGGCGTCGCTGGCATCGGCGTCGCTGGCCAGATTTGCGTTACGCGCCAGGGGATCCTTGAGGTCGGCGAGCGCGACGCTCTTGCCCTCCTCCATCTCCTTGGCGGTGCGCTGGCGGATGAAGACCGGCTTGCCGCGCCACTTGGCGGTGATCGACTGGCCTTCGGCGACCTGCGTCACGTCGACGTCGATCGAGGACAGGGCCAGGGTGCCCGCGTCCGGATTCATCTGGTCGATGAAGGGCCAGACGGCGAAGCCGGCGCCGACGGCGGCGACCGCACCGGTCGCAATGTAGAGAAAATCCCGCCGGGTCGGTTCGGCTGTATCGTTGACGCTCACGGACAGGCGCTCCTTACACTGGGTCTCGACAAAGGGCCGCGTTTCCCCATGTCAGCTTTCTTGCGGAAACCGTCCCGCGCGACAAGGGGCCGGCGGCGGCAATTCGTGCGTCGCCACCATCCACCCCTTGAATTGGAGGCGTTCTAGGCAGAAGGCCGGAAATTGTCCAGCCGCGTGTGGCCTCAGGGTCAACGTGTCGCTGCCCTTCCGCCACAATCGGCACCCCGCCCGGCCCCGATCTCCCCGCGATTCGCCGGGCGAAGGGTCGAACCCCGCCGACGGGTTATCGCGTGACGCTGGTCTGGCCCTTGCGTGACCTGTCCACTATTCCGCCGCCTCGCTGTCGAGGAAGCCGCCGGACTGGCGGGCCCAGAGCTGGGCGTAGAGGCCATGGCGCTGGATGAGGTCGGCGTGGCTCCCCTCTTCCACGATCCGCCCGGCGTCGATGACGATCAGCCGGTCGAGCGCGGCGATGGTGGACAGACGATGCGCGATGGCGATCACCGTCTTGCCCTCCATCATCGCCGAGAGATTCTCCTGGATCGCCGCCTCGACCTCGGAATCCAGCGCCGACGTCGCTTCGTCGAGAACGAGGATCGGGGCGTTCTTCAGGAGCACGCGGGCGATGGCGATTCGCTGGCGCTGGCCGCCGGAGAGCTTGATGCCGCGCTCGCCGACATGGGCGTCATAGCCCGAGCGCCCGGCCGGATCGCGCAGGCCCGGGATGAAGCCTTCGGCATTGGCGCGCTCGGCCGCCAGAATCACCTCGTCCTCACCGGCATCGGGCCGGCCGAAAGCGATGTTGTCGCGGATCGAGCGGTGCAGGAGCGAGGTATCCTGGGTGACGACGCCGATCTCGCCGCGCAGCGAGGCCTGCGTGACGTCGGCGATGTCGACGCCGTCGATGAGGATGCGCCCACCTTCGAGGTCGTAGAGCCGCAGGAGCAGGTTCACCAACGTCGTCTTGCCCGCCCCGGAGCGACCGACCAGCCCGACCTTTTCGCCCGGGCGGATGGTCAGCGACAGCCGGTCGATGACGCCCGAGCCCTTGCCGTAGTGGAAGACGACGTCCTCGAAGCGGATCTCGCCGCGGGGAACCTGGAGGTCGCCGGCATCGGGGCGGTCGAGCAGCGTCGGCAGCACGGTGACCGTCGCGACCGCATCCTGGATGGTGCCGTAGTTGCGAACGAGGCCATTGATGTTGAACATCATCCAGCCCGACATCTGGTTCAGCCGCAGTACCAGTCCGAGCGCCGTGGCGACGCCGCCGGTGGAGAGCGTGCCGGCCTGCCAGGCGACGACCGAGAGCACGCCGATGGCCGTCATCATCACGCCGTTCAGCACCGCGACGGCAGTGCGCACCGAGGTCAGCGCCCGCGTCAGCTGCCGCACCCTGTCGACGTAGAAGGCAAAACCGTCGCGGACGAACTCGTCGACCTTGCGCGAGGGATCGAACAGCTTGACCGACAGGATGTTGGTAAAGCTGTCGACGACGCGGCCGGAGACCACCGAGCGCGCGTCGGCGGTGGCCCTGCCGTAGATCCGGATTTTTGGCAGGAGCACCTTGACGATCCAGACATAGCCGACCGACCAGACGAGGAGCACCGCCGCCATCCGCCAGTCGAGCGCACCGAGAATGGTGACGGCGAGGATGATGAAGGTGATGAAGGACCAGAAGGTCTGCAGCGTGGTGACGATGAAGTCGCCCGTCGCCTCGCCGACCTGCTGCACCTTCTGCGCGATGCGCCCGGCGAAATCGTTCTGGAAGAAGGTGTAGGGCTGCTCCATCAGCCGGCGGTAGGCCTGCCAGCGCACGCGGTTGTAGAAAGAGGGCGAGATTACCTGCTCTTCCAGCACGGAGGCGACGAAGAGCACCAGCGAGCGCCCGACGAGGGTCAGCATCGCCAGCCCGAAGAGCAGCCAGAAGTGGTCGGCGAGCAGCGTCTGCGGCGTCGAGGTCGACAGAGCGTCGATGATCAGGCCGACGCCGGTATACAGCACCGCCTCGACGCCACCGGTCAGGCCACCGGTGACGAGCAGGCCGATCAGCGGCCACTTCGCCTGCTTGGCGAAATGCCAGATGAAGCGGTTGGCGTCCCGCGGCAGCGGGTCGAGATAGCCGACGCGGCGGGTGCGCGCCTCCTCGGCGTCGTCCGAGTCGGCAAACGGCGCGATGACGTTTTCGAAGCGCTGCAGGAACCGGTCCATCATTCCGCCGCCCTCGCCGCCCCAGGCGTCGTGCCGACCCCGCCGTCCTCGTCGTTCCCGTCGTCCCGGCCCGCATCGATGAAGCCGCCGACCTGGCGGTTCCAGAGACTGGCATAGATGCCGCCGCGCTGGATCAGCTCTGCATGCGTCCCCTCCTCCGCGATGCGGCCGCGGTCGAGGACGATCAGCCGGTCGAGCGCGGCGATGGTCGACAGCCGGTGGGCGACCGCGATCACCGTCTTGCCCTGCATCAGCGTGTAGAGATTTTCCGCGATCGCCGCCTCGACCTCCGAATCCAGCGCCGAGGTCGCCTCGTCGAGGAGGAGGATTGGCGCGTCCTTCAGCATCACGCGGGCGATGGCGATACGCTGGCGCTGCCCGCCCGACAGTTTGACGCCGCGCTCACCGACCTCGGCATCCAGACCGTGGCGGCCGTCGACATCGGACAGGTCGTCGATGAACCCCGCCGCCTGCGCCCGTTCGACGGCGCGACGCACGTCCGCCTCGCTGGCGTCGGGCCGGCCGTAGAGAATGTTCTCGCGGATCGAGCGGTGCAGGAGGGACGTGTCCTGCGTCACCATGCCGATCTGGCTGCGCAGCGATTCCTGCGTCACCCGGGAGATATCCTGCCCGTCGATGAGGATGCGGCCTTGGTCGACGTCGTAGAAGCGCAGGAGAAGGTTCAGCAGCGTCGTCTTGCCCGCGCCGGAGCGTCCGACCAGCCCGATCTTCTCGCCCGGCCGGATGGTCAGGGTGAAGTCCTCGACCACGGCGCCCGCCTGGCGGTGCGACCTGGCCTCGGCATAGCCGAAGCCGACGTTCTCGAACCGAACCTCGCCCGTCGCGACCGCCAGTTTCTTAGCGCCCGGCTCGTCGTTCAGGGCCACCGGCAGGGTGAAGGTGGCGATGCCGTCGCTGATGGTGCCGATGTTCTCGAACAGCGCCGAGACCTCCCACATGATCCATTGCGACATGCCGTTGAGGCGCAGCACCAGTCCGACGCCGACCGCCACGGCGCCGACCGAGATGGCGCCGCCGAGCCAGAGCCAGATGCCCAGCGCGCCGACGGCCAGGAGCAGCAGCGAATTGAGGAGGGTGAGGCTGGTGTAGAAGCCGTTGATGAGCCGTGCCTGGCCGTAGACCGGCTGCAGGAAGGCGGCCATCGACCGGCGCGAGTGCTCAGCCTCGCGCCGTGTGTGGGCGAACAGCTTCACCGTGCCGATATTGGCATAGGCATCGACGATCCGGCCCGTCATCTGCGCCCGCGAGCCCGCCTGGTGCTCGGCCACGACCATCAGGCGCGGGATAAAGTAGCGCAGCAGCACGAAGTACAGGCCGAGCCAGCCGGCGAAGGGCAGCACGAGGCGCCAGTCGGCCGAGGCGACGAGGAAGATGATGCCGCCGAAATAGACGACGACATAGAGCATCACGTCGATTGACTTGGTGATCGTCTCGCGCAGCGCCAGCGCCGTCTGCATCAGCTTGGTCGAGACGCGGCCGGCGAATTCGTCCTGGAAGAAGCCGAGCGACTGCTCCAGCAGCCAGTTGTGGATGCTCCAGCGAAAGCGCATCGGGAAATTGCCGAAGATCGCCTGAAAGCCGACGAGGGCCTCGGCGAAGACGAGGCCCGGCAAGACGACGAGGATGACGAAACCCATGGCCACCAGCGTCCAGCCCTGGTCGGCGAGGAACGTCTCGCGGGAACTCGCCGACAGCCAGTCGACGATCTGGCCGAGAAAGCCGAACAGCGACACCTCGACTAGCGAGACGAGCGCGTTCAGGACAGCCATCACCGCCAGAAGCGGCCAGATCGGCCGGGCAAAATACCAGATGAAGCGCCAAAGCGTCGGGGGCGGGCTGCCGAGCCGCTCCCGGGGGAACGGATCGATCAGCCGCTCGAAGTAGGAGAACATGAACCTCTTTCCTGCTCGGCCCGTCATCGCGGGACGTCATCACCCGAACCGCGACACGCCGCCGGCTGCGGCAGGCGGATGAGGGGCGCTTTTCACGGGATATAGGTACGCGACGCCCGGCGTCACCATCGCCGATGTCCGCCGCGGCATTGTCCCGGCCGTACGAAACTGTCAGAGCTCGTCCATGCGCCCGACGATCGCCCTCTACCAGCCCGACATCGCCGGCAATACCGGCACGATCCTGCGCCTCTCCGCCTGTCTCGGGCTCGACCTCGCGATCATCGAGCCCGCCGGCTTCGACATGTCGGACCGAGCGCTGAAGCGGGCCGGCATGGACTATGTCGAGATGGCGCGCCTCACCCGCCACCTCTCGTTTGCCGCCTTCGAGGCGTGGCGCGCCGCCGCCGGCCGCCGGCTCGTCCTCTTCACCACCGCGGCCGCGACCGGCTACACCGACTTCGCCTATCGCCCCGACGACGTGCTTTTGTTCGGCCGCGAAAGCGCCGGCGTGCCGCCCCATGTTCACGCGGCGGCCGACGCCCGCGTGACGATCGCGATGGTCGCGGGCGCCCGCTCCCTGAATCTCGCCGTCGCCGCGGGCATGGCGGCCGGCGAAGCGCTGCGGCAGGTGGGCGCGCCCCGGACGCCGGCATGCACGACTGGCCTTCCGACCCAAGCCCCCTGACATCAAACTGTCAGCGACCGGATGCTACCCCGAGGAAGAGGGCGAATCGGCCTTGCCCCGCCAACTTCCGCGAGAGGTGACTAATGCCACGCCCAGCGACGGACCTCGACGCAAGCCTTAGCGATGTCGGCGGACTCTTCGCCGCTCCTGCCCGCGACCGGCGGCCGTCGGCGCGGCTGCGCAGTGCCGTCCACCGGGCCGGGCTCTGGTCGCGCGAAGGGCTGCTCGAGCGCGCCTTCACGACGATGTTCAGCGGCCTCGTCTACCCCCAGATCTGGGAGGACCCGGTCGTCGATCTCGAGGCGCTGGCGCTCGGACCCGGCAAGCGGATGATCACCATCGCGTCGGGCGGCTGCAACGTGCTCAGCTACCTCACCGCCGACCCGCAGGAGATCATCGCCGTCGATCTCAACGCCCACCATGTCGCGCTGACCCGGCTGAAGCTTGCCGGCGCCCGGCACTTTCCGAACTACGCGACCTTCTTCCGCTTCTTCGGCCGGGCCGACGATGCCGCCAACATCGCCGCCTACCGGACTTTCGTGCGAAATGGCCTGGACGCGGAGACCGCGGCCTACTGGGATCGCCGCGACCTGGTACGGCGGCCGCGCGTCCGGCTGTTCACGCAGAACATCTACAAGCACGGCGTGCTCGGCCGCTTCATCAAGCTCAGCCATGTCGGCGCGCGCCTCGCCGGCGTGCCGCTGCAGCCGCTGACCGAAATGCGGGGGCTGGCCGAGCAGCAGGCCTATTTCGACCAGGTGATCGCCCCCTTCTTCGACCGCCCGACGGTGCGCTGGCTGACCTCGCTGAAGGCCTCGCTGTTCGGCCTCGGCATTCCGCCCGCGCAGTACGAGGCGCTCGCCGGCGACGCGGAAATGGCGGACGTCCTGAAGCAGCGGCTGGAAAAGCTGATCTGCGGGTTTCCGATGGACGAGAACTATTTTACCCACCAGGCGCTCGGCCGGGCCTATGCGCCGGGCGATGCCGGCCCGCTGCCGCTCTATCTGCAGAGCACGCATTTCTCCGACATCGCTGCCCGCGCGAACCGCGTCTCGGTCGTCCGCCAGTCCTTCACCGAAAGGCTGCATGCGGAGGCCGACGCGAGCCTCGACGGCTACGTGCTGCTCGACGCGCAGGACTGGATGACCGACACTCAGCTGAACGACCTCTGGCGCGAGATCACCCGCACCGCCCGCCCCGGCGCGCGCGTCATCTTCCGCACTGCCGGCGAAGCGACGATCCTGCCCGGCCGGGTCGCGGACGGCGTGCTCGCCGCATGGGACTATCGCCAGGCTCAGTCGGAAGACCTCTGTCGCCGCGACCGCTCGGCGATCTACGGCGGCTTCCATCTCTACATCCGGCAGGCATGACCGCCGAGCCGCACAGCGCGCCGTCCGATGCCGGCCATTCCCGGCTGATGGACGCGGTCTACCGGCGCCAGCGCCACATCTACGACGTCACGCGCAAATTCTACCTGCTTGGCCGCGACCGGCTGATTGCCGACCTCGCGCCGTCTCCGGGCGATACCGTGCTCGAGGTCGGCTGCGGCACCGGGCGCAACCTCATCCTCGCCGCGCGGCGCTATCCGCAGGCCCGCCTGTACGGCATCGACATTTCCGAAGCGATGCTGGCGACCGCTCGCGCCAACATCGCCAAAGCCGGCCTCGCCGGCCAGATCACGCTCGCCCGTGCCGACGCGACGGCGTTTTCGCCAGGCAACCTGTTCGGCTTTCCGGCCTTCGACCGCGTCTTCATCTCCTACGCCGTGTCGATGATTCCGGATTGGCAGGCGGCCGCCGCCGCCGCCTTCGGCGCCCTCGGCCCCGGCGGCAGCCTTCATATCGTCGACTTCGGCCAGCAGGAAGGCCTGCCGCCCGTCGCCCGGCGCCTGTTGCAGGCCTGGCTCCGCCGCTTCCACGTCACGCCCCGCGCCAATCTGGGTGACGTGCTGGCCACGCTTGCGGCCGGACAGGACACGCGGCTCGACGAAACGCGGCTCCATCGCGGCTACGCCTGGCTGTTTGCCGTCCGCCGCAGCTGAGCCTAGCGCCGGCGAGCGAACCGCAGCGGGCGGCCCACGCGCCCCTTCTCCCTGCGATAAAAATGTCACTTTCTTTCCGCCGAGCAGGGGCCGCCCGGGATTTCGCGCGGGCATTTGATCTCGCGCAAAGCCGCGTCCTCACCAAGCTGTGATCGAGACGGCGCGGCACGAGGCCGATCGCATTGCGAGGGAAATATCACATGCAGAAAACGACGAAGCGGAGCTGGGCCATCCTGGCCGCCATCTTCCTGACGGCGGCGCCGGCCGTTGCCGCGGACGTCTCGACGCCAGCCGCGCCCGAAGCCGCGGCTGCCCACAACCCCTGGCAGGTCCGCGTCCGGGCGCTCGGGGTGATCACCGAGGACGAGGGCCACGTCGACGGCATTCCGGGCTCGGATCTGTCCTACTCCGACACCATCACGCCCGAACTCGACATCAGCTACTATTTCACCCCGAACATCGCCGCCGAACTGGTGCTCGGCACGACCTATGCCAATGTCCATACCGACGGTTCGATCGCGGGCCTCGGCAAGGTCGGCAAGACCTGGGTCCTGCCCCCGACGCTGACGCTGCAGTACCACTTCACCGATTTCGGCGCCTTCCAGCCCTATGTCGGCGCGGGCGTGAACTACACCATGTTCTACAGCCAATCGGATGCCGGCGCCTTCACCAACATGGACATCGAGGACACGTTCGGTGCGGCGCTGCAGGTCGGCTTCGACTACATGATCGACGACCATTGGGGCTTCAACCTCGACGCCAAGAAGCTGTTCCTCGAGGCGGACTGGACCGCCGATCTCGGCGATACGAAGCTTTCCGGCACCGCCAAGCTGAACCCCTGGCTGATCGGCACGGGTGTCACCTACCGCTTCTAGCCTTCGTCACGTCGACAGCCCCGCGCGCTCCCTTGTCTTCCGGCGTCGCGCGGGGTCAGCCGAACTCGGCCGACGGGCCGGCGCCGAGGGGACTGGGCCGAGGCCGCGGCGCTCAGTCGGCGCTGGGCAGCCGGCGCATGGTGAATTCCACCTCGTCGCCCGGCAACAGCCGCCAGCTTTCCACCGAGGTCCAGTAGGCGGCCTTGGGATAGCGGTCGAACCACTCGCGCGCCTTCGAGCGCGCCGCGTCGCGCGGCAGGGTGTAGGTCTCGCGCACGAAACTGTCCTCACCGACGGCGCGACGCTGGCGGCCGTCGTTCAGCTGCCGGGCGAGGCCGGCCAGCGGCGGGCGGGGAAAGCTTTCCATGGCTGGGTCTCGTTGAACCGTCCTTGGCCGAAACAATAGCGTCGCGAAGGGGGATTGGCGAATCGAATCCGCCGCTTGGGGCCGATCCCCGCCCGCGGGACGGACTTTCGCCGCTCGCTGCTTCCTGTTAGGCCGATAGACAGGAACCGGCGGCCGTCGCGACAGTTGCGCCATGCAACGCGCATGCCGCCGAAGCGACGCCGAGGGAAGACATCCATGGAACGACCCGAACTGCCGGAAGGCTTGCCTGCCGACATCGACGCAAAGAAGGCCAGTGCCAGGGCCTGGTTCGAGGCGCTGCGCGACAAGATCTGCGCCGCCTTCGAGGCTATCGAGGACGATTTTGCCGGCGACGGCACGGCCGGGCGTTTCGAGCGCACACCCTGGACCCGTGGCGAAGGCGAGGCGGACGGCGGCGGCGGCGTGATGTCGATGATGCACGGCCAGGTGTTCGAGAAGGTCGGCGTCCACACCTCGACCGTCCACGGCGAGTTCTCACCGGAGTTCCGCCAGCAGATCCCGGGCGCGGCCGAGGATCCCAGTTTCTGGGCCTCGGGCATTTCGTTGATCGCCCATCCCCGCAATCCGAACGTCCCCGCCGTGCACATGAACACCCGCATGGTCGTGACATCCCGGCAGTGGTTCGGCGGCGGCGCCGATCTGACGCCGGTGCTCGACCGCCGGCGCACGCAGGAGGACCCGGACACCCAGGCCTTCCACCGCGCGCTGAAGTTCGTCTGCGACCGGCATGGCGCGGTGGCCGACCACCAGCGCTTCAAGGAATGGTGCGACGAGTACTTCTTCCTGCCGCACCGCAACGAGGCGCGCGGCGTCGGCGGCATCTTCTACGACTGGCTGCACTCGCCGGAGGAAAGCGGCGGCTGGGACGCCGACTTCGCCTTCACCCGCGATGTCGGCAAGGCTTTCCTCGTCGTCTATCCGCACATCGTGCGGGTCAACCAGCCGCGGACCTATACCGAGGCGGACCGCGAGGAGCAGCTGGTCCGGCGCGGGCGCTATGTCGAGTACAATCTCCTCTACGACCGCGGTACGCTTTTCGGCCTGAAGACAGGCGGGAACATCGCCTCCATCCTGTCCTCCATGCCCCCGGTCGTTAAGTGGCCCTGATGGGGACGCTTAAATAATCTTCTTGGATGTATAGATCAGAAGGCCGGCGCCGCCGGCTTTTCAGACGAAGTACAGAGCTCCCTTAAGAACATCTGCCAAAAGCCGCTGGAACTTTCCGAACGATCCCGCTTTATTGATCAACGCAACGTTGTGATTCGGGAGGAATCGTCATGTATGAGATGAACTGTGCAGGTGTCATTCCCGGCTGCGAACGGATCATCCGGGCCGACAGCCCCGCCGAAGTGATCCGCCGGGCGGTCATGCAGGCACGCCAGCTGGGTGTCGACCGGATCACGCCGACGATGATGGACCAGTTCCGGCAGGCGACGACCGAGCTTCCGCACTGAGGCAGGAAGCCCGGCGGCTGGCAGATCTGAGGGCGGGCTCGACGAGTCCCGCCCTTTTTCATGCCTGCCTTTTTTCCAGGGGACCTGCCACCGGCGCGAACGCGTTGGCTGGCGGCCAGGGACCGTCTCGACAGCGCCGTGTCAGGCAGCGCCGGGAACCGGCAGCATCGCCAGCAGCCGGTCGCGTACCAACGTAAAACCGCTGTCGACCCAGATCCGCTCCAGCGCCTTCAGCGCCACGCCGAGCTCGCGCCCGGGCGCAAGGCCGGCCTTCTGGAGATCCGCTCCGCTGACCGGAAAGGGCGGCGGCGAGAACGTCTCGGCATGGGCCAGAAGCCGCGACAGCACGGCGGTCTCGGCAAGACGGGTTTCGCCCTTCGCCTTTTCGACAGCGAGCGCCAGCCGCAGCCGGTCGGTGATGCCGCCCTTGTCGCCGAAATAGAGCCGTGCCCTGAGAGCGGGATCTTCCAGCGCCGGCGAGACCGGCTCGGACGAGGCGAAAGCCAAGAGGCGGTCGCGCTCGACATTCGACAGCCGCCAGCGCTTGGCGAGGTCGGCGACCCGCTCGGGATCGGGCGGAACCAGGCTTTCCAGCCGCAGCAGCGCATCCGCGTGCCAGCCGAAATGCGCCTCGGCGCCGATCAGGCCGTGGATCGCGTCGATCCCCCACTTCTCGCTTTCCGGCAGCACCAGCGACAGGACGCCGGTCTGTCGCATCCACAGCAGCGCGCGCGAGGGATCGGGCGCGGCGAGCAGCTTGCGCATTTCCGTCCAGATGCGCTCGGCCGACAGCTTCTCGATGCCCGCCTTCAGCCGCGTGGCAGCCCGCAGGCCGGCCGCGTCCGGACGGCCCTCGCCATACCAGGCGAAGAAGCGGAAGAAGCGCAGGATGCGCAGAAAATCTTCCTCGATGCGGCTTTCGGCATCGCCGATGAAGCGCAGGGTCCGGCTCTCGATGTCGGCCACGCCGCCGACGAGGTCGAGGATGGTGCCGCCGGCGTCGCAATAGAGCGCGTTGATGGTGAAGTCTCGCCGCTCGGCGTCGGCCTTCCAGTCGCGCCCGAACTTCACCTTGGCGTGCCGGCCATTGGTTTCGATGTCCTGGCGAAGGGTCGTCACCTCGAAAGGCCGTCCATTCGCCACCACCGTCACCGTGCCGTGCTCGATGCCGGTCGGCACGGTCTTGAAGCCGGCCGCCTTCGCCCGTTCCACCGTCGTCTGCGGCAGCGCCGTGGTGGCGATGTCGATGTCGGCGACGGCCTGGCCGAGCAGCGTGTTGCGGATCGCGCCGCCGACCACCCGCGCCTCCTCGTCGCCGTCACCGATGAGGGCCTGGAGCAGCGCCTGCAGCGCGGCGTCCTTCAGCCATTCGGCCTCGATCCTCGGCAGTGTCATGCGTAGAGCCTTTCGTAGAGCGTGCGGATGATGCCCGCCGTGACGCCCCAGATATGTCGGTTCTCGAAGGGCATGATGTAATAGGAGCGTTCGCGTCCCTGCCAGACTTGGCTTTCCCGGGCATGGTTGGCGGCATCCATCAGAAAGCCGAGCGGCACCTCGAAGACGTCGGCGACCTCGTCCGGGTTCGGCTTCAGCGTGAAGCCGGGACGCACCAGGCCCAGCACCGGCGTGATGCGAAAGCCGGTGGTGGTGAGATAGCGTGGAAGGCGGCCGATGGTCTCGACATGTTCCGGCGCCAGCGCGATCTCCTCTAGGCTCTCGCGCAAAGCCGCGGCCTCCGGCGAGGCGTCGCCGGGATCGACCGAGCCACCGGGAAAGGCGATCTGGCCGGAATGTTTGCGCAGATGCCCGGCCCGCGTCGTCAGGATCATGCCTGCGCCTTCCGGCCGGTCGACGATCGGCACCAGCACCGCCGCCTCCCGCGCCCCCTGGCGCTCGACCAGCTGTTCGAGGTCCGGGTTCAGCACATGGTCGCCGACATCGTTGCCGAGCGCCTCCAGCCCGGTGCCGAGGACGCGCCGTCTGAGATCGGCGGCGCTGAACACGTCAAAGCGCGGCGACGGCTTCATCGCGGGGCTCCGCCCGGTTCTCCGCCGAGCGCATCGTCCGGAAGAAAGAAACGTGCGCCGGCCGAGGCGACGAAGGCGCGACCGTCGCCGTCCGTCTCGATGAAGTCGGCAATCTCGAAGGCGAGCGGCCGGGTCAGCCGCGCCTCCAGCCGTCCGCGCACGCCGACATAGGGGGCAAAGGCGCCCGTGGCCGGATCGACGGCAAAGCGCAGGGGATGGTCCGCATCGGCGCGGACGACATCCCCGACATTGGTGCGGAAGGTCAGCACCGGCGCCGCCCCGCTGGCGTCACGATCCATCTCGACCGCGAGGAAGGCGACGTCCTCCACGGCGATACTGAGCTTTTCCACCGGCGTGACGAGAAAGGTCTGGCCGTCTTCGTCCCGGCGCAGCACCGAGCTGAAAAGCCGCACCAAAGCGGGGCGTCCGATCGGCGAGCCCTGATGGGTCCACGCCCCGTCGAAGCGGATCGCCATCTCGCTGTCGCCGCAGAAAGGCGGGTTCCAGCGTTCCACGGGCGGCGCGCCCTTGCCGGCGCGCTCGGCCCGCACGATCAGGGCGGCCAGGCCTGGCGAGAGGGCATGCTGATCCTCGGCGATATCCATTCTCCTGTTCGGGCGCACATTCTTGTGCACGACGGCGCGGTGGCGACATGGTCAAAGCGTCTTATTTTGGCCGGCCTTCGCAGTCACGAAATAGTTGCGTTCTGGCCGCTTGCCAGGATGTGCCCTGCCCGATTTCATGGCACTGACGCCAAGGTTCGGCGCACCCCGGCAAAATCGGCCCCCGGTGGTGATGCAGCCGGCCACGAACGGAGAATTCCCGATGACGATGCATGCGCCCCAGGACGCCGCCCTCGATGGCGAAGCGATCGTCGCTCTGGCCGAGAGTGCCCTCGCCGACATCGCGCGCGTGAAGGAATCGGTCGGCCGCGTCATCTTCGGCCAGGAAAGCGTCGTCGAGCAGACCGTGATCGCCATCCTCGCCGGCGGCCATGCCCTCCTCGTCGGCGTTCCCGGCCTCGCCAAGACCAAGCTGGTCGACACGCTCGGCATCGCCCTCGGGCTCGACGCCAAGCGCATCCAGTTCACGCCCGACCTGATGCCCTCCGACATCGTCGGCTCCGAGGTGATGGACCAGGACGAGACCGGCCGGCGCTCCTTCCGCTTCATCCGCGGTCCGGTCTTCGCGCAGCTGCTGATGGCCGACGAGATCAACCGCGCCTCGCCGCGCACCCAGTCGGCGCTCCTGCAGTCGATGCAGGAATACCACGTCACCGTCGCCGGCGAGCGGCATGACCTGCCGGCGCCGTTCCACGTGCTGGCGACGCAGAACCCGCTGGAGCAGGAGGGCACCTATCCCCTGCCCGAGGCGCAGCTCGACCGTTTCCTGATGCAGGTCGACGTGCACTACCCCGACATCGACGCGGAGCGCCAGATCCTGATCGAGACCACCGGCGCGGGCGAGCGCAAGGCGCTGCCGGTGCTGACCGCCGCGCGGCTGCGCGAGATCCAGCTGCTCGTCCGCCGCATGCCGGTGCCCGAAAGCGTCGTCGAGGCGATCCTGGCCCTGGTGCGCTCGGCCCGTCCCGGCCACGGCAACAAGGAAGCCGACGCGCACATCGCCTGGGGCCCCGGCCCCCGCGCCAGCCAGTCGCTGATGACCTGCGTGCGCGCCCGCGCGCTCTACGAAGGGCGCCTCGCCCCCTCGATCGACGACGTCATCGCGCTCGCCGAGCCGATCCTGCAGCACCGCATGGCGCTGAACTTCGCCGCTCGGGCCGAGGGCATGAGCGTTCGCGACGTCATTGCCGCCCTGAAGCGGGACGCGGCGAAGGGCTGATCCGGGCATGGCAACCATCGGCCAGTCGGTCGACCTCACCCCCAGTGCCGATGCCCTCGTTCGCGCGCGCCAGCGCGCCGCCTTGCTGCCCGACCTGCTGGTTGAGGCCAAGCGCGTGGTGACGACGGTGATCGCCGGCTGGCACGGAAGGCGCCGGCGCGGCGTCGGCGAGAATTTCTGGCAGTTCAGGCCCTTCGTCGACGGCGGCGAGGTCTCGCGCATCGACTGGCGGCGCTCGGCCCGCGACGACAATGTCTATCTGCGCGACCAGGAATGGGAGGCGGCGCAGACCGTGTGGATCTGGGCCGATCCCTCTCCGTCGATGCTGTACAAGTCCGAAATCGCGACGGTCTCGAAGGAATCGCGCGCGATGGTCCTCGTGCTGGCGCTGGCCGACCTCTTGTCGCGCTCGGGCGAGCGGATCGGCTATCCCGGCGTGCTCGACCCGATCTCCGCCCGCAATGCCGCCGAGCGCATCGCCACCGCCCTCGTCCCCGGCCGCCCCGCCGGCTTCCCGCCGGACGACCGGATGAAGCGCTTCAGCGAAGTCGTTCTGGTCAGCGATTTCCTCGATCCGGTGGACGAGATCCTCGAGCGCATCGATCGCATCGCGCGGCGCGGCATCCGCGGCCATCTCATCGCCATCGCCGACCCGGCCGAGGAGACCTTTCCCTATGCCGGTCGCACCGAATTCCGCGATCCCGAAACGGGCGCCAAGCTGACGGCCGGCCGCGCCGAGGGGCTGCGCGAGGAGTATCTGCAGCTCTTCCAGGCGCGACGCGCGGTGATCGGCGAGCATTGCCGACGGCTCGGCTGGAGTTTTGTCGCCCACCGCACCGATCGACTCGCCTCCGAGGCGCTGGTCGGCGTGCATGGACGCTTGAGCGGCGTGCCGCAGCCGATGGCGCGGCAGACCGGCGGGATCGGCGCAGCATGAGCGGTCTTTCCTTCGGCGCCCCGCTGATGCTCCTCGGCCTTCTGGCGCTGCCGGTGATCTGGTGGCTCCTGAAACTCACGCCGCCGCGCCCGCAGATGGAAGTGTTTCCGCCGCTGCGCATCCTGGCGCGGGTCGCGCGCGTCGAGGAGACCCCGGCCAAGAGCCCGTGGTGGCTGACGCTGCTCCGCCTGCTGCTCGCCGCCCTCGTCATTCTCGCTCTGGCCGCGCCGGTGTTGAACCCGCGCGAGGGCCTGCTGTCGGGCACCGGACCGGTCGCGCTGATGGTCGACAACGGCTGGGCCAGTGGCGCCGACTGGCCGGCGCGCCGCGATGCTGCCGAACAGGTGATCCGCGATGCCGGCGACGCGGAGCGCCCGGTGGCGCTGGCCTTCACCGCAGAGGGTCCGACCGACGACGCGACGCCGGTCGAGGCGAGCGTGGCGCTGGAGCGCCTCGGCGCCGCCATCGCGCGGCCGATCCCGACCGATCGCCCGGCGGCCGCGACGCGCTTGGCCACCGCCCTCGGCGGCACCGAGCTTGGCTCTCTCGCCTTCCTCAGCGACGGCCTCGACGGCAACGGCACCCCGGAAGTCACCACGACCCTGGCCGGACTCGGCGCCGGTCAGGCGATTCTCTACCGCCCCTCGATCGCTCCCCTCGTCGGCCTGACGCAGGCGGACAACTCGACCGAGGCGCTGGTGGTTCAGGCGGTCCGCCCGCAGGGCGTCGCCGGCGACGCCAACTTCACCGTCCGCGTCGTCGACGGCCAGAGCCGCGAGATCGGCACGGCCTCGCTCGACTTCACCGGCGATGCCGTCACCGCCGAGGCACGCTTCACCGTGCCGGTGGAGCTGCGCAACGACATCGCCCGGCTAGAGGTCGTGGGTCCCGCGACGGCCGCCAGCGTGCGCCTCGTCGACGACAGTTTTCGCCGTCGCCGCGTCGGCCTGATCTCCGGCGAGGGCGCGGATGTCGCCCAGCCGCTCTTGTCGCCGCTCTACTACATCACCCGGGCGCTCGAACCCTTTGCGGACCTGGCCCGGGCCGACAGCGCCGACCTCTCCAGCGCCATCCCCGCCCTCGTCGCCCGCCGGCCGTCGGTGATCGTCATGGCCGACATCGGCGTCATTCCCGCGCCGGCCGAGACGGCCCTGCGCGACTTCGTCGACAAGGGAGGATTCCTCGTGCGCTTCGCCGGACCGCGGCTCGCCGCCTCCACCGGCGACGATCCCCTGGTGCCGGTGCGGCTGCGCAGCGGCGAACGCCAGCTCGGCGGCGCCATGTCCTGGTCGGAGCCGCAGAAGATCTCGCCGGTACCGCCGACCAGTCCGCTGGCCGGGATAGCGATCGGCGACGAGGTCACGGTCACCCGCCAGATCCTCGCCGAGCCCTCGGTGGATCTCGCCGACCGCACCTGGGTGAGCCTCGCCGACGGCACGCCGCTGGTGACCGCCCAGACCGTCGGCGCGGGAACCATCGTTCTGTTTCACGTCACCGCCGAAGCCACCTGGTCGAACCTGCCGATATCAGGCGCCTTCGTCGACATGCTCCGGCGCATCGTGACCCTGTCGCGCTCGACCGGTCCGGCGGCCACGGAAGAAGGCGCCGCCGGCAGCGCCCAGAGCCTGCCGCCCTACCGGGTGATGGATGCCGAAGGCCGGCTCGCCGCGCCCGGCGCCGAGGCAGAACCGCTGCTTCTCACGGCGGGGACCTCGGCGATCGTCACGCGCCGCAACCCGCCCGGCCTCTACGGTACCGAGGCCGGCTACACCGCCCTGAACCTCCTGCCAGAAGACGCGACGCTGGCGCCCTTGCCGGAACTCGACCTCGGCACACCCGTCGCCGCCCGCGGCTATGGCAGTGAAGCCTCTGTCGACATGATGCCGCTTCTCTTCGCCGCAGCGCTCGTGCTCTTCGCCCTCGATGTTCTCGCAATGCTGTGGCTGAACGGCGTCCTGACGCGCCTCGGCCGTCGCGGCTTCGGCGGCCGGGCCGCGGCCCTGCCGGTCCTTGCCATGGTCGGCCTAGGCCTCGCCTTCTCCGCCGTCGGCACCAATGGCGCGATGGCGCAGGATGCGCCCGCGGCCGAGGCGGCACCGTCGGCGTCCAGCACGGCGGACGACGCCGCCCGCGCGGAGGCGGCGATCGCCGCGACAGAGACGACGCATCTGGCCTATGTCGAGACCGGCGAATCCGAGACCGACGAGATCTCCCGCCAGGGTCTCGACGGCCTGTCGCAGTTCATCGCCGCCAAGACCGCGCTGGAGCCGGGATCGGCCGTCGGCGTCAACATCGCCGCCGACGAGCTGGCCTTCTATCCCATCCTCTACTGGCCGATCGACGCCGGTGCGCCGATGCCGACGACCGCGGCGATCAGCCGGGTCGACGCCTACATGAAGCAGGGCGGCACGGTGCTGTTCGACGTGCAGGACGATCCGATCTCCTCGCTGACTTCGACCGCCGTCTCGCCCGGCCAGCGAAGGCTGCGCGACATCCTCGCCGATCTCGACATCCCGCCGCTGGAGCCGGTGCCGACCGACCACGTGCTGACGAAATCATTCTACATCATGCGCGACTTTCCCGGCCGCCACACCGGCTCGCCGCTGTGGGTCGAGGCGCTGGTGCGCGATCCCAACGCCGAGACACGGCCCGCCAGCGCCGGCGACGGCGTCTCCTCGATCATGATCACTTCGAACGATTTTGCCCGCGCCTGGGCCGTCGACGACAGCGGCCTGTTCCGCTTTCCGACCGATGCCAGCGACCCCACGCAGCGCGAATACGCCTATCGCAGCGGGGTCAACATCGTGATGTACGTCCTCACCGGCAACTACAAGGCCGACCAGGTGCATGTGCCCGCTCTCCTGGAAAGGCTGGGCCAATGACCTGGTCGATGCAGTTCGCCCCCTTCTTCTCCTGGCCGGTTCTGGCTGCCCTCGCCGTTCCCGCCGCGCTGTTGGTCGCCGTCCTCCTCCTGGTCAGGATGCGTGGGTCGTTTCTGCGCGTCCTCGCACTGGCGGCCCTGATCCTGGCGCTGCTCAATCCCGTGGTGCTGCGCGAGCAGCGCGATCCCCTGAAGAGCGTCGTCGCGCTCGTCGTCGACAACAGCCAGAGCCAGAGCATCGGCCAGCGCAGCGCCGAGACGGCGACGGCGGTGGCGGCCCTGCAGGAAAGCCTCGCGCGCTTCCCCGACTTCGAGGTGCGCACCGTCGAGGCCCGCAATGCCGGGACGGCCGGCGGCGACGCCACCACCGCTCTGTTCGGGGCGCTCGGCTCGGCCTTCAGCGACGTGCCGCCGGCGCGGGTTGCTGGCGCGATCATGGTGACTGACGGTCAGATCCACGACATCCCCGCCGACGCCTCGACCCTTGGCTTCGACGCGCCGGTGCACGGCCTGATCACCGGCCGGGCCGACGAGTTCGACCGCCGCATCGAGATCACCACCAGCCCGCGCTTTGGCCTCGTCGACCAGGACCAGCAGCTCGTTTTCCGCGTCATCGAGGACGGGCCGCGCGCCTCGCGCAACCCCGTCGACGTGCGCATCTTCCTCAACGGCGACCTGATCGGCCGCCAGCAGGTGACGCCCGGCGTCGACGCCCGCACCGACTTCACGCTGCCGCGCGCGGGCAAGAACATCATCGAGCTTTCCGCCGCCCTCGACGCGGAAGAGATCACCCCGATCAACAACCGCGCCATCGCCGTCGTCGACGGCATCCGCGAAAACCTGCGTGTGCTCCTCGTCTCCGGCGAGCCGCATGCCGGCGAGCGCACCTGGCGCAATCTCCTGAAGTCGGACGCGGCCGTCGATCTCGTCCACTTCACCATCCTGCGTCCCCCGGAAAAGCAGGACGGCACGCCGATCGACGAGCTGTCGCTGATCGCCTTCCCGACGCGCGAGCTCTTCGTCGAGAAGATCGAGGATTTCGACCTCATCATCTTCGACCGCTACCAGCGCCGCGGCGTGTTGCCGGCGCTCTACTTCGACTACATCGCGCAGTATGTCGAAAAGGGCGGCGCGATTCTGATCGCCTCCGGGCCGGAATATGGCGGCAACGATTCCGTCGCCTCGACCTCGCTCGCCTCGATCCTGCCGGCGCTACCGACCGGGACGATCGACCAGGAAGCGTTCCGACCGACGCTCTCGGACCTCGGCAAGAAGCATCCTGTGACGCGCAACCTGCCGGGATCCGACCAGACCCCGCCGGCCTGGAGCGAGTGGTTCCGCTCGATCGACGTCGAGACGCCGCGCGGCGACACGGTGATGAACGGGCCGAACGGCAAGCCGCTGCTGGTGCTCGACCATGCCGGCGAGGGCCGCGTCGCGCTGCTCCTGTCGGACCAGGGCTGGCTGTGGTCGCGCGGCTTCGAAGGCGGCGGCCCGCATGTCGCGCTGTTCCGGCGGCTCGCGCACTGGCTGATGAAGGAGCCCGAGCTCGACGAGGAAGCGCTCGGCGCCGAGACGCGCGGCGAGGACCTCGTCGTCACCCGCCAGACCATCGGCGAGGATCCCGGTCCGGCCACCGTCGTCACCCCGTCCGGCGAGGCGCGGCAGGTGCCGCTGATCCAGGTCGGCGAGGGACGCTGGGAGGGCACGTTGCAGACCGAGGAACTCGGCCTCTACCAGGCCGCCAACGGCGATCTGAGGACGCTCGCCAATGTCGGTCCGGTCAATCCGCAGGAATACCGCGAGGCCGTGTCGACGACAGAGAAGCTGCAGCCGATCGCCGACGCGACGCGCGGCAGCGTGCGCCGCATCGCCGAGGACGGCAGCGTCGAGGTGCCGCGCATCGTGCCGGTGCGCGGTCGCGCCGATGCCGACGGGCGCGACTGGATCGGCCTCAAGACCACCGAGGAAACGGTGCTGCGCGGCGTCGATCGCACGCCGCTGTTTGCCGGCTTCCTCGGCCTCGCCGTGCTGCTCATGACCATTTCCGCCACCTGGTTCCGCGAGGGGCGCTAAAGGCCACCTTTCGGGATCATGCTTCAGGCTTGGCGGCGACTGTCGTCCGTCAGCTGCGACGCGGCCCGACCCTGCCGGCAAGCCCTTCGAGGGCGCCGTCGACCAGCGGCAGGCCGAGGATCCGCGCGGGATCGACGGGGCCGGGCATGATCACCGTCCCCGACGGCAACGGCCGGTAGCCGAGCGGCTCGTAATAGGCGCGGTCGCCGACCAGGACGATCGCCGTCTCGCCGCGCTCGCGCGCCGCCTTTTCCGCCAGGGCCATCAGCCGCCGGCCGATCCCCTGCCCCTTGTAGACCGGGCCGACGGCCAGCGGCCCGAGCACCACGGCGGGGCGCCCGCCGATGGCGACAGGCGTCTGGCGGACGGAACCGACGACGGCGCCGTCGAACAAAGCGACGAAGCAGAGGCTTCTGTCGCGGGGACACAATTCGCGCACGCGTTCGGCGGCGCGGGCGAAACGGCCGGGACCAAAAGCTTCGGCGGCTATCGCCTCGATGGCGGCGTCATGATCGGGGGTTTCCGGCAGATACCGGACGGCGGGAAGCGAAAACATGGCAGGAAATCCGGGCAGGAGCGGTACGGCCGTCCCGGCGGGTTACCGCTCAGGCGAGCCGCGGGTTCGGCACCTCTGGCGCATCAAGGCGCGAGGAGGATCGTCGTCGCTGCAAGGTCACGCCCGTCCTTCCCAGTTCGCCGTCGCGGCCCGGCGGCATCGCACGAGGCGACGCCTCGAAAGGCCTGTCCTGGCCCCGATTAGCACCGACGGGGTTCTGCGTCCATCGGGCGCAGCCCGGGCGTCGCGTCGGCGTCGCGCCGGCGTTGACGCTGCGTCTGCCTTGACGGCGGGCCGGCCCGCTTCCCATGTGGGAGCGAGGCATGAGGCCTGAAGGAGACGGACGATGGGACTTCTGGTCGAGGGCCGCTGGCAGGACAAGTGGTACGAATCGAAGAACGGCAGCTTCGAGCGCACGACGACGGCATTTCGCGACTGGATCACCCCGGACGGAACGCCCGCGCCGGACGGGCGCAAGGCGTTTCCCGCGGAGGCCGGCCGCTATCACCTCTACATCTCCCTCGCCTGCCCCTGGGCGCACCGCACGCTGATCGTCCGGCGGCTGAAGAAGCTCGAGGACGTCGTCTCGCTGTCGGTGGTCGATTTCCTGATGGGCGAGAACGGCTGGGTGTTTTCCGACCGTCCCGGCGCCATTCCCGACAGCGTGCTCGGCAAGGACCGCCTCTACGAGGTCTATACCCAGGCGAAGGCCGACTTTACCGGCCGCGTCACCGTGCCGGTGCTCTGGGACAAGAAGACGGGCACCATCGTCAACAACGAGTCGGCCGAGATCATCCGGATCTTCAATGCCGGCTTCGGCGCGCTTGCCGACGAGACCGTCGACCTCGCGCCGGACGCCCTCCTGCCGGAGATCGACGCCGTCAACGCCCGCGTCTACGACCGGATCAACAACGGCGTCTACAAATGCGGCTTCGCGACCACGCAGGAAGCCTACGAGGCGCCGTTCCACGTTCTGTTTTCCGAACTGGATGCGCTGGACGCGCTGCTGGCGGGCCAGCGCTACCTCGTCGGCAACACCATCACCGAGGCCGACTGGCGCCTGTTCACGACGCTGATCCGCTTCGACGCGGTCTACCACGGGCACTTCAAGTGCAATGCCCGCCAGATTGCCGACTATCCCAACCTCTTCCCCTACATGCTCGATCTCTACCAACAGCCCGGCATCGCCGAGACCGTCAATTTCGAGCACATCAAGGGCCACTACTACCAGAGCCACACCATGATCAACCCGACCGCCATCGTGCCGCTCGGGCCGGACCAGGATCTTCGGCAGAAGCATGGTCGCGAGCGGTTTTCCTAGAAAGCGGGACAGAACTCCGGGGGTCTCAGGTTGCCTGCGGCCCGGCGATCGACTCGGGCGGAGCGGGCGGCGTCAGCTCCGCCGGGCGCAGCATCCGCGGCGAAACCGCCCATTGCGCCGGCGCCATCCCCGTCACGCGGCGGAACTCGCGGTTGAAGTTGGACTTGGTGGCAAAGCCGCTGCCGAGCATGGCGTCGGTGACGGAGCGGCCGGCGTCGATCGCCTGGCAGGCGTCGGCGACCCGAAAACCGTTGACATAGCGCGAGACGTTTTCGCCGGTCTGCCGGTTGATCGCCTCCGAGACGCGCTTGGCCGGTAGGCCCAGCCGCCGCGCGAGCCGCGAAAGCGTCAGCTCGCTGTCGCGATGGAGCCGCTGCCCGTCCAGCAGCCGCTCGAGGTCGGCCATGATCGCGGCATCGCGGCCCCGCTCCGCGTCGCTTTCGGCCGCCGCTTCGGCAGCCGCGGGCGCCGCCGTCGCGTCGACGATTCCCGGCGCGCGGCCGAGGGCGGGCAAGGAGGCGAGCGTCCCGACGAGAAGCAATGTCAGGCTGGATCCGAAACCGATGATCCAGCTCTTCAGCCAGCCCTCCCCCGAAACCACCGCCAGCGAGATGGCCGCATCGCTGACGGCCGAGAAGATGAGGGTCGCGGCGATCGCCCGCCAGACCAAAGGCGGCCAGTCGCCCGCATCGAGCCTGGCTTCGGGCAGTCCGTCGGCGCCGGACCGCAGCGCCAGGAGCATCGCCGCGCCGTAGCAGGCGAAGACCGCGATGACCGCCGCGTCGATCGCCTCGGGCGCTCTGGCGATGCAGAAGGCCACGAAGGCCGGCGCGAGCAGATGCAGGAGCCCCGCCGACGGCGCGCCGCCGCGCCCCTGCGCCGATCGCAGCGCCAGCCAGGCGACGGGCGCGACGCACACCGCCGTCACCGGCTGGACCAGGCGAAAGACCGGCAGGCCGTAATATTGCGCCAGCGCGTTGACCACGCCCTGCAGGATGCAGGCGCCGAGCAGCACGGCCAGCGGCGGCGCCAGGCTCCCCCTCAGCCGCATCCGGACGAGAACGAAGCTGAGCGCGAGAGAGACGACGATGGAGATCGGCACGGCGAACATGGACTGCTCCCTTCAGACACCCTCTCGATAGGCCTTGAACGCGATCGGCGCGACCTCGAACCGGTTGCAGGACGCGGCCGGAAGGCGGCGCGGGCTTGGGTGGGCGGCTTGTTCCTCTCACGGCAAGGATCTCCGCCATGAACATCGCCACTTTCGCCTGTCTCGCCGTCCTTGCAAGCTCGGTTCAGGGGCTGGCTGCGCCGCCAGCCCCTGCCGCCGCAGCCGGCCGCTCCGACATCGAGGCCCTGCCCGGCTACGACCGTTTCGACGTCGTGGCGCCGCATCGCGCCGTCCTCGTCCCGGCATCGATCTGGTACCGGGCCAGCGCCCGCACCTATGCCATCCCCATCGGCGAGAACCCGGTCTTCAGAGGCACGCCGGCCCTCGTCGGAGCGGCCGCCGCAGCCGGCAAGCACCCGCTGATCCTCCTGTCGCACGGCTCCGGCGGCAACATGGACGGGCTCGGCTGGCTGTCGTCGGAACTGGCGCTGCGCGGCGCGCTGGTCGTGGCCGTGAACCATCCCGGCACCACCTCCGGCGATTCCTCGCCGCGCCGCACCCCGCGCTTCGACGAGCGGGCGAAGGACCTCAGCGCCGCCCTCGACACCGTTCTCGCCGATCCGAGCTTCGGCAAGCTCGTCGACACCAGCCGGATCAGCGCCCTCGGCTTCTCGCTCGGCGGCACCACGGTGCTCGATCTGGCCGGCGGCCATTTTGTGCGGACGAAGTACCGGGACTATTGCCGGACTTTCGGCGAGCAGGGCGACTGCGTCTTCTACCGCAAAGGCGGCGTCGACCTCGACCGTTTGCCGGCCGAGATGGAGGCCAATGTTCGCGATCCGCGTGTCGGCTCCGTCATTGCAGTCGATCCCGGTGTGACGGATGCCCTATCGCCGGAAGGCATCGCGGCGATGACGCTGCCGGTGCTCTTGATCAATCTCGGCGCGCCCGATCCCTGGCGTGGAGTCGACGTCTCAGCCAAAGGCAGCGACCTCGCCGCCCGCCTCTCTAACGCGACCTACGAGACAATCCGGCCCGCCGTCCACTTCACCTTCCTCGGCCTCTGCACGCCGCAGGCTGCAAAGATGCTGGAGGAAGAACAGGACGATCCCGTCTGCACCGATCCCGCGGGCTCCGACAGAGCCGCCGTCCATGCCGAGGTGATCGACGCCGTCGCCGCCTTTCTCGGCCTTTCCGGGCCGGAAGCCGTTCCGTCTCACCAGTAAGAGTCGAACGGCCCCTCCGAGGCGAGTTCGTCGAGGCGCCTTCTTGTGGCGGCGGCGAGCCCGTCCGGCAGCGCGGCGAGATCGAAGAAGCCGGACTCGGCGATCTCGCCGCTGGCGGGTTTCGGCGCGCTCTGCCGGACGTTGCGGCAGACATAGAAGGCGACGTGGTCGCGCCGGGAGGCGAAGCGGTTGAAGTAGAGGGCGACGAGGCGCGGCGGCTCGGTCGGCTCGAGATTGCCCTCCTCGCGCAGTTCGCGGCAGAGGCCCTCTTCGATCGTCTCGCCGGCATCGACGCCGCCGCCCGGCAGATGCCATCCCGCGATGTAGGTGTGGCGCACGAGAAAGATCCGCCCCTCCGTGTCGAAGGCGGCACAGCGCGTGCCGAGCGTCATCGGCCGCATCATCACATGCGCCATGTGGAAGAGGCGGAGCTTCAGGCCGGGCTTTACCATGGCGATGCGGCTCTCCGGCTCTTTCCCTTTGGCGTCAAGCAGCTAGATGCTTGCCCATGTTCACCCTTGCGCACCTCTCCGATATCCATCTCGGTCCCCTTCCCGAACTCTCGTTCCGGGAACTCGCGTCCAAGCGCGTCACCGGCTACGTCAACTGGCACCGCAACCGGCGGCGGGTGATGTTCGGCGACACGCTGACCTCGCTTGTCGCCGACATGAAGGCGCAAGGTCCCGACCATGTGGCGGTGACCGGCGATCTGGTCAACCTCGCCACCAAGACGGAGATCGTCGGTGCCGGCCTCTGGCTTAGGGATCTGGGGACGGCCCACAACGTTTCCGTCGTCCCGGGAAACCACGATGCCTATGTCCCCGGCGCCTTGAAGCGGGCTTGTGCCGAGTGGCACGACTACATGGTCGGCGACAATCCGCTCGCCTCCATCGGCCATCTCTTTCCCTATGTCCGGCTGCGCGGCAATGTCGCCATCTTCGGCGTCAACAGCGCCGAGGCGACGGCGCCCTTCTTCGCCACCGGCACGTTCAAGCGCAAGCAGGCGCTGGCGCTGGCGAAGATGCTGGGAGCCTGCCGCACGACGGGGCATTTCTGCGTGGTGATGATCCACCATCCGCCGGTGTCGAACGCCACCTCCTGGCACAAGCGGCTGATGGGCAAGCAGTTCTTCTGGAAGGTGATCCGCGAGGTCGGCGCCGATCTCGTGCTGCACGGCCATACCCATCTCGACACGCTGCACTGGATCGCCGGCGTCGACGGCCTGGTGCCGGTGGTCGGCGTGCCCTCCGCCAGTCAGAGCGCCGGCAGTGCCAAGCCCGCAGCCCGCTACAACCTGTTCCAGATCGACGGCGAGCCCGGCGCCTGGACGCTTGTCCAGCGCGAGCGCGGCCTGAAGCGCGACGGCAGCGGCATCGACTGGATCCGCCAGCGACAGCTGATGGCCAACGGCGAGACCGTCAATGTCGGCGATCAGGAGGATGCGCTGCCGGCCGGCGGCGGCCTGTAAGGTCAACAGCCGACCTTGGCGGTTGCGACGGACGCTCGGGTCGGGCAGAGCAGAGGCCCGGCCTTTTCACGGCAGCCTTGTCCATGCACCGATTACCGCCCCTCCCCACCGTCACGGCCGGCCTGCTGGCTGCCTTCGTCGGCTTCACCAGCTCGTTCTCGGTCATTTTGCAGGGACTCGGCGCGATGGGCGCGACGCGCGACCAGGCCGCCTCCGGCCTGATGGCGCTATCGGTCGCGATGGGCCTCTGCGGCATCGCCCTCAGCCGGAAGACGCGGATGCCGATCTCGATCGCCTGGTCGACGCCCGGCGCCGCGCTCCTGGCCACCTCCGCACTGCCCGAGGGCGGCTTTGCCGTCGCGGTCGGGGCCTTCGTCGTTTCCGGCCTGCTGGTCATTCTGGCCGGCGTCATCCGGCCGCTCGGGCGGCTGATCGCGCTTCTGCCGGCGAGCCTTGCCAATGCCATGCTCGCCGGCATCCTGTTCTCGCTCTGCCTGGCGCCGGTACGCGCCGTCGCGGCGACGCCGCTGGCGGGCCTCGCCGTCGCCGGCACCTGGCTCCTGGTCTCGCGGCTGAACCGGCTGCTGGCGGTGCCCGCCGCCGCGCTCGTCGCCATCGGCGTCATCGTCCTGACCCATTCCGACGGGCTGTCGACCCTTGGCCCGGCGCTGCCCTATCCGGTGGGGGTGATGCCCGTCTTCACCCTGGCGAGCCTCGTCGGCATCGCTTTGCCGCTGTTCCTGGTGACCATGGCCTCGCAGAACATCCCCGGCCTCGCCATTCTGAAGGTCAACGGCTTCGCGCCTTCGCCGGGGCCGCTGTTTGCCGTCACCGGCCTGTTCAGCCTCGCGGCCGCGCCTTTCGGCGGCCATGCGGTGAATCTGGCGGCGATCACGGCGGCGATCTGCGCCGGCGAGGAGGCCGGCCCCGCGCGCGAACGGCGCTACTGGGCAGGCGTCGTCTCGGGCCTCGCCTATGTCGGCTTCGGCCTCGCCGCCGGGCTCGTCACCGCCTTTGCCAGCCTGTCGCCGCTGCTCATCCAGGCGGTGGCGGGTCTGGCCCTGATCGGCGCCTTCTCCGGCGCGGCCCATGCCGCGCTGGCGGCGCCGGGAGAGCGGGAGGCCGCGACGCTGACCTTCCTCGTCACCGCCTCCGGCGTCGCCATCCTCGGGATCTCGGCACCGTTCTGGGGGCTTCTGGCCGGGGCCGGGCTGATGCTCGTGACGCCGCGCCCGGTCGCGGCTCCCCCCGTCGTGGCCGCCCGGCGTGAGGATGCCCCGTCCGCGCGGACCTGACGACGCCTGTCGCCGGCGAGGCGAATCGCGGCAGCTTCAGTTCAGCGAAAAACCGCGAACCGACGCGATGGCGTAGAGCGTGCCGGCGCCGATGACGAGGCCGATCATCAGCCAGGAGAGGGCGACGGCGAAGCTCGTGCCGGCGGGCGGCGGCACCGGCCGGGCCGGGATCGGCGCAGCCGCTGCTTCCGTCTTCCGCTCCCCGCGTTCCATGACCCGGACGCCGAGCCCGTCGCTATCGGCAAAGGCCTTGTCGCGCTCGACGATGCGCTCGGCGACATAGTCGGTGACGCGGTCGGCGATCACGGCGACATCGGCGGATTCCCCCAGCATCACCCGGCCGAGCCGCGTCTCCCGCGCGAAGCGGTAGGTCCGCCGGTCGCGGGCCATGGAGACATGCGCCGTGCCATCGATCCAGAACCGCGGCTGCGGGCCCCCGGAAATGGTGAAGTCGAAGCGGTCGTCGCCCGGCGGGACCTCGTCGGCGACGCTCTGCATTTCCTCGGCGAGAATCTCCAGCCGCGCCCGATCCGCCTCTCGAATGTCGACGACGACGTCGCTGCGATGCGCCGCGGCGATCTTGGCCGCCCGGATCGCGTCGGCAAGCCGTCGGTTCCCCATCAGGGACGACACATTGTCCTTGCCCTCGCCCATCCGTGCTGGTCCCTGTCGCTCACTGTTCACAATTGATTAACCATAAGTCGTCGCATCGCGAATGGGAACCGTCGTCGTCGCATTCCCCGTGCCTGCCGTCAGGGGCTGGCGTGCGAAACGCCTGATGACTCTGCGGTCTCAAGGGCTTGGGCGATATGGGCGATCGACTCCTCGCACGCCTCGTCCATCAGCATGTGCCCGGTCCCCGCCAAAGCGGCGAGCGCAAAGCCTGCGGGAACACCCGCACTCTGGGCAAAGGGGGTGATCCTGTCCTCGCGGCCCCAGATCAGCTGCACCGGCACGCCCGTGCCGGCGACGGCATCGAGCGGCAGCGACCCCTGTGTGCCGCCGCGAAACAGCAGCGCCTGGATCGACGCCAGCGCTGCGGTGGACTGCGACGCGCGGATGCGGCGATGCAAAGAGAGAACCGCTTCGTCCGGCTGCCAGCCGGGGCGGCCGAGGCCGATCAGGCTGTCGCGCAGCTCCGGGTCGGACTGCGCCGCGGCAAAGCGCGCGAGCGCCTCGGCGCCGATCTCCGGGCCGAACCCGCCCGGCGCCAGAAGCGTCAGCGAGGCCACCCGCTCGGGCGCGAACAGCGCGATGAGCGCCGCGATCGAGCCGCCCATGGAATGACCGACGAGATGGGCCGAAGCGATGCCATGCCGGTCGAGCTCGGCAATGACGGCCCGGGCCGCCAGTTTCGGCGGGCCGAAGCCCGGAAAGTCGCGCGCCTCGCCGTGCCCCGGCAGGTCGAAGGCGAGCGTCGGTCGGCCTACGGCGATTGCCGGCTGAATGCCTTCCCAGGACAAAGCGGCGCCGCCAAATCCGTGCAGGAAAACGGCCGGCTGGGCCGTCCCCTCCCCCATCGCGACGACCGGCAGAGCCGGTCCGGACGGGGAGCGATCCGCTTCGGCGCTCATGCGCTCACATCGACGCGGGAAAGGGCAGGCGCGCCGTGACCGAGATGCGATCGGGATCGGTCTTGATGTGCAGGAGCGCCAGCCCCCCGCTCGCCACCGCCGCGTCGAAGGCGGCGGCAAAGTCCTCCGTCCGCTCGACGGCCGCGGCATAGGCGCCATAGCTCCGGGCGAGCGCGGCGAAATCCGGATTGACCAGCGCGGTCGCCGAGGGGCGGCCGGGATAGTGCCGCTCCTGGTGCATGCGGATGGTGCCGTACTGGCTGTTGTCGACGAGAAGCACGATCACGGCCGCGCCCGCCTGCGCGGCGGTGCCGAATTCCTGCATCGTCATCTGGAAGCAGCCGTCGCCGGCAAAGCAGACGACCGTCCGCTCGGGATGCCGGAGTTTCGCCGCCACCGCCGCCGGCAGGCCGTAGCCCATCGAGCCCGAGGTCGGTGCAAGCTGCGCGGCGTGGCCGACGAAGCGGTGGAAGCGGTGCAGCCAGCCGGCGAAGTTGCCGGCGCCGTTGGTCAGCGTGCTCGTCGCCGGCAGCACCTTTTCCAGATGCGCCATCACGCCGTTCATGTCGACATACCCCGCGCGGGCGGCGGTGTCCGGGGCGGGCGTCGACCAGGCGAGGTAGGTGGCGTGCGCCGCCTCCGCCTCGCCCGACCAGGCGACCGTCGCGGGCGCCACCAATTGTGCGGCCTTGCGCGCGAAGGAAACGGGATCGGCGAGGATCGACAGCGCGGGATGATAGACCCGGCCGAGCTCGGCGTCATCCGGCAGGACATGGACGAGCCGCTGCTTCGGCTGGGGCACGTCGAAGAGCGTGTAGCCCTGGCTCGGCATCTCGCCGAGCCGCGCGCCGATGGCGATGACGAGGTCGGACGCCTCGATCCGCGCCTTCAGCGCCGGCGCGATGCCGATGCCGACATCGCCGGCATAGTGGGGATGAAGGCTCGGGAACAGCGCCTGGCGGCGGAAGGAGCAGGCGACCGGCAGGTGGAAATGCGTCGCGAACGTCTGGATGTCGGCGATGGCGCCGTCGGTCCAGCGCGAGCCGCCGAGGATGAGGATCGGCGCCTTGGCTCCCTCCAGCATGGCCCAGAGATCTTCGAGCTTGGACTCCGCCGGCGGAATGTCGATCGCCTCGACGCGGCTCGGGATCTCCGCTTCCGCCTCGCCGGAGAGTGTGTCCTCCGGCAGAGCGATGACGACCGGTCCCGGCGCGCCGTCGAGGGCGATGCGGAACGCCTCGGCGACGAGGTCGGGCAGTTCGGCGGCGGTGGCGGCCTCGAACACGGCCTTGGCCATGCCGCCGAAGAACTTGTCGTAGTCGACCTCCTGGAAGGCGCCGCGGCCGCGGAACTCGGTCGGCACCTGGCCGATGAACAGGATCATCGGCGTCAGGTCGTGGGCGGCGACATGCACGCCGGACGCGGCGTTCGTCGCGCCCGGCCCGCGGGTGACGAAGGCGATCCCCGGCCGACCGGTGAGCTTGCCATCGGCCTCGGCCATCATCGCCGCGCCCCCTTCCTGCCGGCAGAGGACGGTGTCGATGCCGCTGTCGACGAGGGCGTCGAGCACCGGGAGATAGCTTTCCCCCGGCACGCAGAAGACGCGCGAAACGCCCTGCGCTTCCAGCGCGCGGACGAGGAGGACGCCGCCTTCCACCTTCATTTCACCGCTCCGATGATCCGGTTGGCCGCCGAGACGATGCCCTGCAGCGACGCCGTGACGATGTTCTTGTTGATGCCGGCGCCGAACAGCCGCCCCTGGCCGAACGCCCCGCCCGCGTATTCGATGTCCATGTAGGAGATCGCCGAGGCGTTGGAGCCGTGCTGGAGCGAGTGCTCGGAATAGTCGGCAACCGACATCTCGATCCCGAGATGGCGCGAGAGCGCATCGACGAAGCCGTCGATCGGGCCGGTGCCGCGTCCGGTGATCGTCACTTCCCTGTCGCCGTCGAGGATCGTCGCCTCGAGCAGCCGCTCGCCACGGTGCTCGGGATCGGGCAGCGTGTGATGGTCGAGGAAGCGGATGCGGGCGCCCGGCTGCTCGACATAGCGCTCGATGAAGCGGTCGTAGATGCGCTTCACCGACAGCTCGGTGCCCTCGGCATCGGTGATCCGCTGGACGTCCTCGCGGAACTCGACCTGCAGCGCGCGCGGCAGGTTGAGGCCGTAGTCGGCCTGAAGGACATAGGCGATGCCGCCCTTGCCGGACTGCGAATTGATGCGGATGATCGCCTCGTAGGAACGGCCGACATCCTGCGGGTCGATCGGCAGATAGGGCACTTCCCAGAGCGTCTTGTTTGATGCGCGCGACGCCTTCATGCCCTTGTTGATCGCGTCCTGGTGCGAGCCGGAAAACGCGGTGTAGACGAGTTCGCCGACATAGGGGTGACGCTCGGGGATCACCAGCTGGTTGCAGTATTCGTAGACGTCCTTGATCTTGTTGACGTCGGAGACGTCGAGCAGGGGATCGACGCCTTGCGTGAACATGTTCAACGCCAGCGTCACGAGATCGACATTGCCCGTGCGTTCGCCATTGCCGAACAGGGTGCCTTCGACGCGGTCGGCGCCGGCCAGGAGCCCGAGCTCGGTCGCCGCGATCGCGGTGCCGCGGTCGTTGTGCGGATGCAGTGAGACGATGATGTTCTCGCGGTTGTCGAGGTTCCGGCACATCCACTCGATCTGGTCGGCATGGATGTTCGGCGTGGACATCTCGACCGTCGCCGGCAGGTTGATGATGAGCTTGTTGTCGGCCGTGGGCTTCACCACCTCGATCACCGCGTTGGAGATCTCCAGCGCGAAGTCGAGTTCGGTGCCGGTGAAGCTTTCAGGCGAATACTCGAAGCGGTAGCCGCCGCCGGCCTTGTCGGCCATCTCGGTGATCATCTTCGCCGCCTCGACGGCGATGGCCCGCACGCCGGCGCGGTCCTTCTGGAACACGACGCGGCGCTGCAGCTCGCTGGTCGAGTTGTAGAAATGCACGATCGGCCGGTGCGCGCCCTCGAGCGACTCGAAGGTGCGGGCGATCAGTTCCGGCCGGCACTGGACCAGCACCTGCAACGACACGTCCTCGCCCACGCCGCCATGCTCGACGCACCAGCGGGCGAAGTCGAAATCGGTCTGCGAGGCCGAGGGGAAGCCGATCTCGATCTCCTTGAAGCGCATCCATTTGAGCAGCTGGAAGAAGCGCTCCTTCTTTTCCTGGCCCATGGGATCGACGAGCGCCTGGTTGCCGTCGCGCAGGTCGACCGAGCACCAGATCGGCGGCTTCTCAATGCGTTTCGAGGGCCAGGTGCGGTCGGCGAGATCGACCGGGGGATAGGGCTGGTACTTCGCGGCGGCCTTGGCCATCACGGGGGCCGGCGAAGTGGCCGGTGCCGCGATGGGCGCGGGGGGAAACGTCGTGGATGCGGACATGGATAGGGCCTTCGTCGCTCGTCGAGACGGCGCGCCGTCATGCGGCTGCAGCATCGTCTTCAGCTGGGGGGACCGGTCGTGTCAAACCGGCATGAAGCGGAAGGGGCACGGCGCGCAAGGCGACCGGCTCGATCGCCGGACGCCCCTTGAACTAACGGGTCCGACGATCGCTTCTAAGCGGAAGGAGGAGAAGCTTCGGCGCGCGCGCGACAAAAAGGCCGGTCGACAGGGACAGGGCCAGAATCGTCAGAAGGGCGAGCGCGAGGTTCATGAAGAGCAGCCTAGCCGATATCGCCGAGACTGCAAGCTGGAAAGTTCAGGCCGGGTCCGGCAGTCGGAACCGCAGTTCCGAGACCGCGCCGGCCTCGTTGCGGAAGGCGAAGCTGCCGCCGATCTGCTGGGTCAGCGACAGGACGATGCGCATGCCGAGATTGCGCGAACGCCCCGCCTCGTAGCCCTCCGGCCAGCCGGGCCCGTCATCGGCGACGGTCAGAACGACCTCGCCGTCGCCGCGCTGGCGCAGGGTCACCGAAAGCGTCCCCGCACGGGAATGCGCAAAGCCGTGCTCGATGGCGTTGGAGATCAGCTCGGTCGCGATGAGGCCGAGCGGCACCGCCAGAGCGGCGGGCACGTCGAGGGGTTCGGCATTGACGGCGTAGGCGATATGGTCGGCGCCGGACGCCTCCATCAGATCGGGCCCGAGCTGCCGGAGATAGGGCGCGAGGTCGAGGCTCTGGCGCGAGGGATCGTGCAGCTGGCGCTGGATCTTGGAGATCAGGCCGATCCGGGCCGAGGCCTGCACCAGCGCCGCCTGCCCCGCCTCGCCCTCGAGCGCGCGGGACTGGGCGCTCAGCATGGAGGAGACGACGGCGAGATTGTTGGAGACGCGGTGCTGCAGCTCCTGGAACAGGAGATCGCGCTGCCTTGCATAGCCCTCCGCCTTCTCCCGCTCCCGGCCGAGGCGATCGACCGACAGATGCATCCAGTGCAGGAGGAAAATGTCGACGGAGACGATCGCGATGTAGAAGGCCAGCGCCAGCGGCGCGCCGCCGACCAGGGAGAAGGTGTGAAACGGCGGGATGAAGAAATACCAGGACGCCAGACCGCTGGCCACGGCGACCGCGATGCCGGGATAGAGGCCGGCGAAAAACGTAGTCAGGATGACGGCGGGAAAGAAGGTCAGGTAGGGAAAGCCGACGGGCAGCTGGTCATTGAGACCATAGCGCAGGCCGAAGGCGACCACGAAAGCAGCGACGGCCACCGACCACTGGAAGAGCGGCAGGCGCCGCAGGTGCGCGGTGCGGACGAGGGCGAGATGAATCGGCCTGCTCAGCGATCGGACGTCCGTCAGGGCCAAGATCCCGCCATTCCTCGAAAACACATGCGTTTCAGCAGTCGTGCCGTTCCGTCATCGGTCACATGCTTCGCTACTGCGCCTAACATTCAATTGTGGCAAGCGGCAAAAATTGTCAGGATTACGGCGCAATCCCTCAGGCAGCCAATGAATTAGTCCGACGTCAGACGACCGGAACGCCCGTCTGCTTGATTTCGCCCTCCGGCTCGACGTGGATCTGGACGGTGGCGTGAGCGAAAGCACCCTGCAGCGCCTCCTCGATGCGGTCGCAGATCTCGTGCGCGTCCCCGACGGTCATCGCCTCCGGCACGACCATGTGGAACTCGATGAACAGGGCCCGTCCCGCGATCCGCGTCTTCAGGTCGTGCACCTCGAGCGCCCCTTCGGCATGGCCGGAGATGATGCTGCGCACCCGCTCTTCCTCGCCCGGCTCCATCGCCTGATCCATCAGGCCGCTGAGCGAACTGGTGACGACGTGCCAGCCCTCGCGCAGGATGTTGACGGCGACCAGCGCGGCCATGATCGGATCGAGGACATGCCAGCCGGTCACCGAGGCGATGGCGAGACCCGCGAGCACTCCGACCGAAGTGACCACGTCGGCCATGATGTGGCGCCCGTCGGCGGCCAGCGCCGGCGAGCGGCGGGCCCGGCCCGCCCGGATCAGGAACTGCGCCCACACAAGATTGATGACGGTGGCGCTGCTGTTGATGGCGATGCCCAGCATCGGTGCGTCGAGAGCCCGCGGCGACTGGTAGGCGTCCCAGGCCTCGCGCAGGATCAGCAAGGCCGCGACGATGATCAGCGCCCCCTCCACCACGGCGGAGAAATACTCCGCCTTGGTGTGGCCGAAGTGGTGGTCGCTGTCGGCCGGCGCGAAGGAGACGCTGACGGCCCACAGCGCGATGATGCCGGCGACGACGTTGACGATCGATTCCAGGGCGTCGGAATACAGCGCCACCGAGCCGGTGACGTAATAGGCATAATACTTGATCGCGAGGACGACCAGGCCGACGCCGATGGTCGCGGTCGCGATGCGTTTCACCGGCCCCGCATCCGGATGGACGCCGTCAACATTCAGCATGTCAGGCAGCCTTCTCGCGGGCACGCCGGGGCAGATGCGCGACGATGTTCTCGATCATCCGCATGCCCGCGCCGCCGCCGAGGCTCATGATGCTTTCGGGATGGAACTGCACCGCCGCAACCGGCTCCGAGCGGTGCTCGAAGGCCATGACGATGCCGTCCTCGGTCTCGGCGGTGACCTCGAATTCCCGGGGCAGACGGACCGGATCGGCAAAGATCGAGTGATAGCGACCGACCGTCACCTCCGACGGCAGGCCGGAGAAGATGATGCCCGGCTTCTGCACCTTGATGCGCGAGGGCTTGCCGTGCACCGGCACGTGCAACGTCCTGAGCGTTCCGCCATAGGCTTCGGCGAGCGCCTGCAGGCCGAGGCAGACGCCGAACATCGGGATCTTGCGGGCCCGTGCCGAGGCGATCGTGCCCTTGCAGTCGAAGTCGGCCGGGTTGCCGGGGCCGGGCGACAGCACCACGAGATCGGGATCGATCCGGTCGAAGATCTCCTGCGCCACGGGCGTGCGCACGGTGGTGACGGTGGCGCCGGTCTGGCGGAAGTAGTTGGCGAGCGTGTGGACGAAACTGTCCTCGTGATCGACGAGCAGGATCTGCAGCCCCTCCCCGACCTTGGCGCCGGCGCGTTCGCCCAGCACGTCGTTCGGCTGGCCCGCTTCGCGGATGGCGGAGATGAGCGCCGAGGCCTTCAGCTCGGTCTCGGCCTCCTCCTCTTCCGGGTTGGAGTCGTAAAGCAGCGTCGCGCCGGCCCGAACTTCCGCGATGCCGTCCTTGAGGCGGATGGTGCGCAGCGTCAGGCCGGTGTTCATGTCGCCGTTGAAGTGGATCATGCCGACGGCGCCGCCATACCAGGCGCGCGGGCTCTTCTCGTGCTTCTCGATGAAGCGCATCGCCCACAGTTTTGGCGCGCCGGTGACCGTCACGGCCCAGGCATGGCTGAGGAAGGCGTCAAAGGCGTCCATGCCCTCGCGCAGCCGGCCCTCGATGTGGTCGACGGTGTGGATCAGCCGCGAATACATCTCGATCTGGCGCCGGCCGATGACGCGCACCGAGCCCGGCTCGCAGACGCGGCTCTTGTCGTTGCGGTCGACGTCGGAGCACATGGTCAGTTCCGACTCGTCCTTCTTGGAATTCAGGAGCTTCAGGATCTGCTCGGAATCGGAGATCGCGTCGTCACCGCGCTTGATCGTGCCGGAGATCGGGCAGGTCTCCACCCGCCGCCCGTTGACGCGCACGAACATTTCCGGCGAGGCGCCGATCAGGAATTCGTTGTCGCCGAGATTGATGAAGAAGGAATAGGGCGAGGGATTGATCGCCTTCAGGCGGCGCGACACGGCCGAGGGCGGGCTTTCGCAGCGCTCGAAGAAGGTCTGGCCGGGGACGACCTCGAACAGGTCGCCGCGGATGAATTTTTCCTTCGCCGCCTTGACCAGCTGGGCGTATTCGCCCGGCCGGTGGTCGCCGCGCGGCGGGATGCGGTCGGAAGCAGCGAACGGCGCCTCGGGCCCGCCGCCGGCGAGACCCGACGTCGTCGCGCCATCCTTCTCGAACTCGTAGCGGTCGACATAGGCCTTGGCCGAGTAGTGGTCGACCATCAGGATCTCGTCGGGCAGGAACAGCACGACGTCGCGGCGGTCGGCCGGCCGCGGCAGCGTCTCCGTCACCGGATCGAACTGGAAAGCGAGATCGTAGCCGAAGGCGCCGTAGAGGCCGAGATCGGCATCCTCCTCGGAGCGGAAGAGGGCGACCACCGTGCGCAGCACGGAAAACACCGTCGGCATGCGCGAGCGCTCTTCCTCGGTGAAGACGCGGTCCGGCAGCTTGACGGTGAGCGCGAGCCGCATGGCGGTGCGCTGCTGCGTTGCGATGTCCTCGTGGCCGTCGAGCGCCGCGGCGACGAAACCGAGCAGAACCTCGCCGCGCGGGTTCATCGCCTCGATGACCATGTCACGGCTGGTCGAGGTCAGCACCAGCGGCGGATCGACGATCGCCGTGTCCCAGCGCGTGTAGCGGCCGGGATATTCGTAGTTGGACGAGAAGACCGCGCCGCGGCGGGTGTCGAGCCGGTCGGCGAAAGGCTCGATCGCGCCCTCATAGGGCACCGCCTCGCGCCGGCGCGTGACCGCCACGCCGCCCAGCGTCTGATAGCGCTCGGCGCCGTCGCTCAAGGTCTCGAGGGTCATGGCTTCCGTCTCCCGCCGTTGAAAGGCCCTGCACCCAGCCGCCGAAAACAAAAAAGGCCGCCGGAATGAACCAGAGCGACCTTTGTCTTGAAAACACGCACGAACACGCGCAAGGCCGCTTCTTCAGGGAGCCTGCCACCAGAGCGAATGTTTCGTGTCGTTCGTCATGCCCGAAGCGTTAGCGAAAAACGCAACGGAGGGCAATGGCCACCCGCGCCCATCCTCTGCGGCCGTCGCCACCGCCGTCACGCGACGAGCTTCAGATCCCGAAATCCGTCGCGATGCTCGGCGAGAAAGGCCGCGAAGGCCGCGATGCCGAGGGGCCTGGAAATGAAGTAGCCCTGGGCGAAGGCGATCGGCGGGTGCATGGCCCGCAGCTGGCGCAGCCGCTGCGCGGTTTCGACGCCTTCGATCACCATCTCCCGTCCGGACGACTGGACCATGTCGATGGCATGGCCGAACATCCGGTCCATCAGGCTGCCTTCGGGCGCCATGGCGAAACCGCGATCGAGTTTGACGCCATCGACGGCGAGCGCGGCGAGATTGTGGATGTTGGAATAGCCGGTGCCGAAATCGTCGATATAGGTGCGGATGCCGACCGCGCGCAAAGCCTCCATCTGCTGCTGCGCCGCGACCACCGCAATCGAGTCGCTTTCGACCAGTTCGATGGTGACGGAGAAACGGTCGCGCACCGGCTCGAACACCTCAAAGATCGGACGGAGCACAGCGACGTCGAGGTCGCGGGGAAAGATGTTGAAGGTCACGTCCAACCTGTCGCGACGGGGCAGCGTCTCGCAGAGTTCGCGGCAGGCCTTCTCGACCACCAGGCGCGTGAACTTGCGGGTCAGGCCATGCTGCTCGACGAGTGGAATGAAGCGGTCGGGAAAGACGACGGAATCGTCGACGTCGCGCCATCGTGCGAGGACCTCGCAGCCGGCGATCTGTCCGGTTCGCAGATCGAGGATCGGCTGGTAGGCGCAGATGATCGAGCCGGCATCCAGATGGCGTCGGAAACGGGATGCCAGCGACCAGCGGCGAACGATGAGGGCGCGCGCCCGGCCGGACAGCCAGGCGGCGAGGACCGCGGAAAAGACGAGGGCCGCGCCCACGAAAAGCTCGAACTGCTGCATGAGGGCGAGCACCGACACCTTCGTGACGACGCAGAGCCTCTGATCGTCGACGCAGTCCCGCAGACGAAAATCGGCGGGAAAGCTGGCTTCCATCGGACCATCCCCGGCGGGTGCGTGGACGGCGGCCGAGCCGCCGCGGTGCCACCAGCGTCCGGACGGGCCGATCAGGACGACCTCCATCTCCATCCATGACGGCGGCGACATCGAGACCGCCTCGAGCGGGACGACGATGGCGAAGGGATCGACGAGGACGATGCTGCCGACAAGGCCGCCGAGCCCCGCGAACGACAGATCGCGGTCGATCCAGACCGCCGGGGAAACCTCTGTGGCCGGCAGGTCGGGCGTGCCGAGGGCCATGGGCGGATCGAAGCGCTTGGTGCTGACCGAGCACCGGATGGCACCGCCGGGGGCGTAGAAGAACTCGTTCAGCCCATCGGGAAGATAGGCGACGCGCTTCAGCTGGCGGTTGAAGTCTTCCGTGCAGGGATCGGCGGTGATCGCCCGCAGGGCGGCAAAGGTGGAGCCGATGCGGCCCGTCAGCTCGGTGTAGGGTTGCAGCACCTCGCGGCTTTCCCCGACCATCGCCCGGTAGACCTGCTGGCGCGCCATCCATCCGATGGCGGTGATGATGATGGCGAAAAGGATGATGCCCAAGAGGAGCGCGGCAAACATCTGCTGCCGGGCCGAGATGAGGTAGCGAACGATCTTTGCCATGACTGAGCCCGGAGCGAGAGCCGCCAATCAAGCAGGATGCCGTCAAGACGGACTTAAGCAGAGCCCCGTGGATTCCTCCTGCGGCAGACCCGCCGGAAGGCTCAAGCCACCAGCTCCAGCTCGTGGAACCCCTCCGCGTGGCGGACCAGGAAGGCGGCAAAATCTTCGGCACTCAGCGGGCGCGAGATGAAATAGCCCTGGACGAGATCGATGGGCGGAATGACGGCACGCAGCTGCCGCAGTCTTTCGGCCGTCTCGACGCCCTCCACCACGATCGTCCGCTCCGAGGCCCGGACCATGTCGATGGCATGGCCGAGCATGCGGGCCATGACGCTGCCGGTCGCGGCCATGGCGAAGGAACGGTCGAGCTTGACGCCATCGACCGTCAGCGCCACCAGATTCTGGATGTTCGAGTAGCCGGTGCCGAAGTCGTCGATATAGGTCCTGATCCCCGCCGCTCGCAGCGCCTCGATCTGCAGCGGCGCGTCGGCGACCTCGATGACGTTGCTCTCGACAATCTCGACCCCGATCTCGAACCGGCTGGAGGCGCTGGCGAAGATCCCGAAGACGTTGCAGAGAAAGGCCGCATCGAGATCGCGCGGGAAGATGTTGAAGGTCAGCATCAGCTTGCGCCCCTCGGGCAGGGCTTCGATCAGTTCGGCATGGGCCCGCTCCGCCACCATCCGGGTGAAGCTGCGGGTGAGCCCCGCCTGTTCGACCAACGGGATGAAACGGTCGGGATAGACGATGCTGTCGTCGACATCGCGCCAGCGCGCCAGAACCTCGCAGCCGGCGATCTCGCCGGAATGCAGATGCATGATCGGCTGATAAACGCAGACAATGGAACCGGCCTCCAGGTGGCGGCGGAAGCGCGACTCGAACGCGAAGCGGCGGACGATCATCACGCGGGCCATCCTGGCCAGCCACGCCGCCAGCGCCAGGGCGGCGACCAGGGACGCGATCACGTAGATCTTGCCGTGGCTAAGAAGGGCCGCCAGCGGGGCCTCGGTCACCACGCAGACCCGGCCGCTCAGCAGGCAGACGCTGTTGCGCAGCGCGGTGTCCAGCCCGCCGTCCTGCTGGCGCAGCGAAGCGACATAGCGCTGGTAGACGCCCGGCGTGCCGCCGCGGTGCCACCATCGCCCGGACGGCGCCACGAAGACGACCTCCATCGCCATCCAGCCCGGCGGATCGATGCGGACCGTCTCGAGCGGCAGAACGATGGCGTAGGGATGCAGGTGCAGGACGGTGCCGACCAGACCGTTCAGGCCGGCAAAGGTCAGGCCCCGGTCGACCCACATCGCCGGCTCACGGCCCTGTGCCGGCATGTCAGGCTGGCCGAGAGCGACCGGCGGGTCGAACCGCCCCATGCTGCTGGTGCATTCGACGATTCCGTTCGGCGCGTAGACGAACTCGTTGAACCGGTTGGGCTGATAGGCGACGCGGCGAAGCTGGCGGTCGAACTCCGGCGTGCACGGCGGAGCGGTCACGTCGGACTTCAGAGCGGCGAAGGTTCCAGCGGCAATGTCAGCCCGGTCGGCGAACGGACGCAGCACCGGCAGGCTCTCGCCGACGAGGAGGCGCACGACCTCGTGGCGGGCGAACAGGGCGGCTGCGGCGACGAAGAGGCCGAACAGCAGCAGGCCGAGGACCAGGCTGACCAGCCTCTGCTGCCGGGCGGAAATGAAGAGTCTGACCAGTTTTGCCATTACCGTGCCCGATGCGAGTCGCGATCATCAAGCCCGAATTGTGTCAACGATGGATTAATCAAAACTTCGTGACAGTCATGAACTGGCGGTCGGTGCGTGTTCTGCCGCTCAGAACAGGCCCTCGATGTATCCCTGCATATTCAGATGGATGCGCTCCGCCGAGGGGCTGCGGGGAAGGCCCGGCATGGTCATGATCTCTCCGCAGATCGCCACGACGAAGCCCGCGCCGGCGGAAAGTCGGACCTCCCGGACATGAACGACGTGGCCGTCCGGCGCACCGCGCAGGCTCGGATCGGTGGAGAAGGAATACTGGGTCTTGGCCATGCACACCGGCAGGTCCGCATAGCCCTGGGCTGCGAACTGCGCCAGTTGATCGACGACGCTCTTGTCCATCGTCACCGCGGCACCGCGATAGATGCGCTTGACGATGGTCTCGATCTTTTCGGCGAGCGGCATGGCGTCGGGATAGAGGGGGGCGAACTTCGCCGTGCCGCTGTCGGCGAGCGCCGCGACCTTGTGGGCGAGTTCCTCGATGCCGGCCGAGCCCTGCGCCCAGTGCCGGCACAGCACCGCCTCGGCGCCCATCGCCGCGGCATAGGCCTTGACGGCGTCGATCTCGGCGTCGGTGTCGGTGCCGAAATGGTTGATCGCCACCAGCACCGGGACGCCGAACTGCCCGATGTTCTCGATGTGCCGGCCGAGATTGGCGCAGCCACGCGTCACCGCCGCCACGTCCTCGCGGCCAAGGTCCTCCTTGGCGACCCCGCCATTCATCTTCATGGACCGCACGGTCGCGACGATGACGCAGGCGTCCGGCGTCAGCCCGGCCTTGCGGCACTTGATGTCGAAGAATTTCTCCGCGCCGAGATCGGCGCCGAAGCCGGCCTCGGTGACGACGTAGTCGGCCAGCTTCAGCGCCGTCGTCGTCGCCACGACCGAGTTGCAGCCATGGGCGATGTTGGCGAAGGGTCCGCCATGGACGAAGGCGGGATTGTTCTCCAGCGTCTGCACCAGGTTCGGCTGCATCGCGTCCTTCAGCAGCACCGCCATGGCGCCATCGGCCTTGATGTCGCGGGCAAAGACCGGCGTCTTGTCGACCCGGGTGGCGATGACGATCCTGCCGAGCCGCTCCTCCAGATCCTTCAGGTCCCGGGCGAGGCAGAGAATGGCCATGACCTCGGAGGCGACGGTGATGTCGAATCCGGATTCGCGCGGATAGCCGTTCGGCACACCGCCGAGCGAGGTGACGATCTGGCGCAGCGAGCGGTCGTTCATGTCGAGGACGCGGCGCCAGACGACGCGGCGGGTGTCGATCTTCTGCTCGTTGCCCCAGTAGATGTGATTGTCGAGCAGCGCGGCGAGAAGGTTATGCGCCGAGGTGATGGCGTGGAAGTCGCCGGTGAAATGGAGGTTCATGTCCTCCATCGGGATGACCTGGGCATAGCCGCCGCCGGCCGCCCCGCCCTTCACGCCGAAACAGGGGCCGAGCGAGGCTTCGCGGATGCAGACCGCGGCGCGCTTGCCAATGCGGTTCAACCCGTCGCCGAGGCCGACCGTCGTCGTCGTCTTGCCCTCGCCGGCCGGCGTCGGATTGACCGCGGTGACGAGGATCAGCTTGCCGTCGGGCCGCCCCTCGAGCGAGCGGATGAACTCGGCCGTGATCTTCGCCTTGTCATGACCGTAGGGAACCAGATGCTCCTCGGCGATCCCGAGTTTCGCAGCCACTTCGCGGATCGGCTGCTTGTTGGCGGCGCGTGCGATCTCGATGTCCGACTTGACGTCCGTCATGGCTGTTCCCGCCCTCGTCACTGAAGTGTCAATGTCGAGGTACCGGCCGGGAAGTCGGGAGACAAGAGTGAAATGCCGGCCGGGATCGCCCGGTACGAAAAAGCCCGGACGCGGGTCCGGGCTTCTCTGCTGCACGTGTCCGGATCGGTGGCGCGGGGAGGACGCGCTGCGATCCGCTCTGCTAGGCTCCGGAAGCGATCCTGGCCCAGCCGATCGAGCGGGAGGAACCCGTCGGCTGTCGATGGCGCTCCCGACTGAGTGATCCTGCGCGCGATGGCTGATGTGAAGCTTGTGCCGGCGATTTCCTCATCGCATTTCCGCAAGCGGCGTCCGCAAGCCACCGTCAGAGCGCGGTCGGCCCGGCCTTTTCCGGCAGCGGAAACAAGGCCGCGAACCGTTCGGCCAGCGCCCGGTCCCCCTCCAGCCGCAGCGCTCCAGCCGCCTCCAGCGTCGCCAAGGGCTGGCCGCCATAGATCCAGCCGGCGATCACCCGCGCTTCGCCGGTGAGGATGAGATCGGCCTGCGCGACGGGGCCGCGGGCGATGGCGATATGGCCGCCGGCGAGATCACCGACAAAGCTTTCGGCGCCGATGCGAAAGCCGATGGTGAGGTCGAGCCCCGAGGCCTTCTGCGGATCCAGCATGGTGCGCATCGACAGCATCAGCGACGCGGCGCTGAACGGCAGGCTCGGATCGTGCGCCGGTGAGCGGGCTGCCCAGCGGCCGAGCGCCTGGAAGATCGGCTCGCTCTCGTAGCCCCAGGGCGTCAGTTCGTAGACCTGGACCGCGCCGGGCGGCGGCAGCCGGTGGCGGACGAGCACGCCGGCGCCCTCCAGCCCCTCCAGCCGCTGTGTCAGCACGTTCGCGCTGATGCCGGGAAGGCTGGTCCTGAGATCGCCGAAGCGCTTCGGCCCGAGCATCAGCTCGCGGATGACCAGCAGCGCCCAGCGATCGCCGACGAGATCGAGGGCATGGGCGGCGGCGCAGGCATCCTCGTAACGCCGCCGCTCCGAAGATTTGGTTATTTTTTGTGACTTCATGGTTGCAATAAATAACTTGCCGCGGCATGCTTCGTCAAACGGATGATCGGGAGGACAGGCATGACGCGGCTCGTTTTCATCAACCTTCCTGTCGCCGACCTCGGTCGGTCGGTGGCCTTCTACCGCGCCATCGGTGCCGAGCAGAACCTCCTGTTCTCCGACGACACGGCGGCCTGCATGGTGTTTTCCGACACCATCCACGTGATGCTGCTCACCCACGCGAAATACCGGCAGTTCACGACCAAGGCGATCGCCGACACACGAAAGGTCTCGGCGGCGCTGATCTGCCTGTCCGAGGACAGCCGTACGGCCGTCGACGCGACCGTCGGCTGGGCCGGGGACGCCGGCGGGCGGGCCGATCCGAGCCCGCCGCAGGATCACGGCTGGATGTATTCGCGCTCCTTCGACGACCCCGACGGCCACGGCTTCGAGATCGTGTGGATGGCGCCCGCGGCCGCCTGCGCCGATGCCAGCGCTCACGCGACCGCCTGACAGCCTTCCTAACGAGACCGCATGACCGAGCCCGCCCCACCGCGACCGATGGAGGACCGCATGAGCGCAGAACTCGACCTCTTCGAACTCTCCACCAGCCGGCTGATCGCCGCCCCACCCGAGACGGTCTACCGGGTCTGGACGACGCGGACCGGTGAGTGGTTCGCGCCGAAGCCCTACACGACGCCGGGGGTCGAGCTCGATCTCCGGCCCGGCGGGATCGCCCGGATGGACATGCAGGCGCCGGACGGGACGGCGCTGCCGAACCAGGGTGTGTTCCTGGAAGTCCTGCCGAACGAAAAGCTCGTCTACACCGACGCCTTCACCGTCGGATGGAAGCCGCACGAGCCCTTCATCCTGCTGATCGTCACCTTCGCGCCGGAAGCTGGCGGCACCCGCTACACCGCGACCGTCCGGCACTGGAACGCCGAGACGATGAAGCGCCACGATGAGATGGGATTCCAAGAGGGCTGGGGCACCGCCACCGACCAGCTCGCGGAAATCGCCGAGGCCGAAGTCGCCCTCGCCTGACGTGCCAAAGGTCGGATCGGGACATCGTCGATCCCCGATTCCCCGATCCGCCGAGCCCGGAAAAGAGATCAACGAACAGCAGCCAGGGAGAAAGACCATGTCCTATATCGACGGGTTCGTCGTGCCGGTGCCGGCGGCGAAGAAGGAGGAATACCGGCTGATGTCGGAAAAGGCCTCGGTGGTCTTTCTCGATCACGGCGCGATACGCCATGTCGAAGCCTGGGGCGACGACGTGCCCGACGGCAAGGTCACCGACTTCAAGGGCTCGGTGAAGGCCGAGGACGGCGAGGTGGTCGTCTTTTCCTGGATCGAATGGCCGTCCAAGGCGGCGCGCGACGCGGGCATGGCCGCGGCGATGAAGGACCCGCGCTTCGACGGCATGGGCCCCATGCCCTTCGACGGCAAGCGCATGATCTTTGGCGGCTTCGCCGTCATCCTTGATGCCATGGGCAAGGCGCCATGATCCGCCCCTGCCTCTGGTTCGACGGCCGGGCCGAGGAGGCGGCGAGTTTCTACGTCTCGCTCCTGCCGGACTCGCAGATCGACAAGATCCATAGCGGCACGCTCGACTGGCCGGGCGGCATGAAGGGCGACGTGCTGATGGTCGAGTTCACCCTCGCCGGTCGTCCCCACATGGCGCTGAACGGCGGCCCCTATTTCCAGTTCACGCCGGCCATTTCGCTCGCCGTCGACTGCGCCGACCAGGCCGAGGTCGACCGTCTCTGGGACGCGCTCTCGGCCGGCGGCTCGACGATGGAATGCGGCTGGCTCACCGACCGCTACGGCCTCGCCTGGCAGATTATCCCTGTCCGCCTGACGGAGATGATGCGCGATCCGGATCCGGAGCGGGTGGACCGCGTGATGCGGGCGATGATGACCATGGTGAAGCTCGACGTCGCCGCGCTGGAAGCGGCCTATGGCGGGACAGGCGCCCGCTAGAGCCGCGGCGCGGTGGATTGGCGGGCGCCCTTGGAAACAGGACGGCTGAACGAGCAGGGACAGCGACGATGCGCGTGATCGTATTGGTGAAGGCGACCGAGGACAGCGAGAGAGGCATCGCCCGGACGCCGGAGACGATGGCATTGATGGCGGCGATGGGCCGTTTCAACGACGAACTGCAGGAGGCCGGCATCCTCGTCTCCGGCGACGGCTTGAGGCCCTCCTCCGATGGCAAGCGCGTCGCCTTCGACGGCCCCGACCGCACCGTCATCGACGGACCCTTTCCTGCCGTCCGCGAACTCGTCGCGGGCTTCTGGCTCTGGAACGTTCGCGATCTGGATGAGGCCGTCGCCTGGGTGAAGCGCTGCCCGAACCCGATGCCGGGTCCGAGCGAGATCGAGATTCGGCCCCTCTACGAGATGGAGGACTGGGTCTAGCCGGACCTTTCGGTCCGGCCGCCGCCGTTGGTCAGTCCCGACCGGGCGCGACCACCGCGCCGGCACCCGCCCGCGTCTTCCACAGGCTCCAAACGATGCCGCCGGCCAGGAGCGCTGTGGTCACGCCGAGCGAGAGCAGCGGCGGCACCTTGTCGATCCCCAGAAGGTCGGCGGCGAAGATCTTCGAGCCGATGAAGATCAGGACGAGCGACAGCGCCACCTTCAGATACTCGAAGCGGTGGATCATCGCCGCCAGCGCGAAATAGAGGGCGCGCAGGCCGAGAATGGCGAAGATGTTGGAGGTGTAGACGATGAACGGATCGGTGGTGATGGCGAAAATCGCCGGGACCGAATCCACGGCGAAGATGACGTCGGCCACCTCGATCATGACCAGCGCCATGAACAGCGGCGTCACGAACCAGACGGTCTTGCCCGTCACCGGATGCGGCTGGCGCACGAAGAAGCGCTCGCCGTGATGCTCGGGCGTCACGTTCAGTCGCCGCTTCATCAGGCGCACCAGCGGATTCTGGTCGAGCGGCCGCTCCTTGTCGCCGGCCACCAGCATCTTGACGCCGGTGAGGATCAGGAAGGCGGCGAAGACGTAGAGCACCCAGGAGAAGTTCGCGACCAGCGCCGCGCCGAAGCCGATCATGATCGCCCGGAGCACGATAACGCCGAGAATGCCCCAGAACAGCACGCGGTGTTGATACATCCGCGGCACCGCGAAGAAGGAGAAGATCATGGCGATGACGAAGACATTGTCCATCGCCAGCGTCTTCTCGACCACGAAGCCGGTGAGATAGTTGATCCCCGCCTCGGACCCGAGCTGCCACCAGACCCAGCCACCGAAGGCAAGGCCAAGGCCGATGTAGAGCGCGGAGAGCGTCAGGCTCTCGCGGACGCCGATCTCGTGATTGTCGCGGTGGAGGACGCCGAGGTCGAAGACCAGCAGCAGGGCGACCAGGCCGAGAAAGAACAGCCATAGCCAGGCGGGGGTGCCGAGCCAGTCGGCAGACAGAAAGGCGAGCTCCATAGGGCCACTCCATGCCGGCACGCGATGCCGAAGAAGCGGTCCGACATCGCGAAAGAGCCGGCAGCTCTCGCCAGAGGGGCCCGGACCAGGGGTTCGGGAAAAAAGCTGGTTGGCCGGAGTGAGAGCGTCAAGTGACGAGCGAAAATTTTTCGCGGGTCTGGCGGCAAGGCCGCCCCGTCGGGCGCTACCGGCGGCAGAATCGGCGCGATGCCGGACCGGGGCCTGCTGCGGCTGCGGCGAGCGTTTCCCGGAACCCGTTTCCCCGTAAGGGAGGACGGCCATCTGCCGGTTGGCGCGGGCACCATGGTGTGACTGCAAGGCCGGCGGACCCTGAAGCTGGGACCGCAGGCCTGAGCAGGAGGGGTGGTGTCGCCTTACGTCTCCATCGCGATCAGGCTGGCATTGCCGCCGGCCGCCGCCGTGTTCGTCGAAATCACCTGTTCGCGCGCGAACCGCGCCACGTAGTTCGGGCCGCCGGCTTTCGGTCCCGTGCCGGAAAGGCCCGAGCCGCCAAAAGGCTGGGAGCCGACGACGGCGCCGATGAGGTTGCGGTTGACGTAGATATTGCCGGTGGTGAGCCGCTCGGTGATCTCGCGGATGGTCTCGTCGATGCGGCTGTGGACGCCGAGGGTCAGGCCGAAGCCGGTGCGCTCGATCGCCTCGCACACCTTGCCAAGTTCGCCGGCCTTCCAGGTGACGATGTGGAGGATCGGGCCGAAGACCTCGCGGTCCAGCGCCTCCGCCCGGTCGAGCTGGACGATATGCGGCGCAATGTAGTGGCCGTCCTCCGGCAGGTCCGCCGGCAGCTTGCCCGCAAAGCGGATGCGCTGCGTCCGGCGCATGGTCTCCAGATGCTCCTCCAGCATCGCCTTCTGCTCGGCGTCGATCACCGGGCCGATGTCGGTCGAGACATCCGCCGGATTGCCGATGGAGAGCTCGGCGGCGGCGCCGGCGATCATCTGCGTCATCCGCTCGGCGACGTCCTCCTGCACGAACAGCAGACGCAGCGCCGAACAGCGCTGGCCGGCCGAGCGGAAGGCGGAGGTGACGACGTCGTCGGCGACCTGTTCCGGCAGCGCCGTGGCGTCGACGATGAGGGCGTTGATGCCGCCGGTCTCGGCGACGAGCGGGGCGATCGGCGCGTTGCGGGCGGCCAGCGCCCGGTTGATGGCGAAGGCGGTCTCGGTTGAGCCGGTGAAGGCGACCGCTGCGGTCGCCACATGGGAGACGAGTGCCGCGCCGGTCGCGCCGTCGCCGGGGGCGAGATGCAGAACCGTCTCGGCGAAGCCCGCTTCCTTCAGCAGCGCGACGGCGGCGGCGGCGACGAGCGGGGTCTGCTCGGCCGGCTTGGCGACGACGACATTGCCCGCAGCGAGCGCCGCCGCGACCTGGCCGACGAAGATCGCCAGCGGAAAGTTCCAGGGCGAGATCGCGACGACGACGCCGCGCGAGCGGTAGCGCAGGCGGTTCTCCTCGCCGGTCGGCCCCGGCAGGACGACCGGCGCGTCGAACAGGCGCTCGGCCTCGTCGGCATAGAAGCGGCAGAAGTCCACGGCCTCGCGGATCTCGGCGATGCCGTCCTCGACCGTCTTGCCGGCCTCGGTGGCGAGCAGCGTCATGAACAGGCCGCGGCGCGTCTCCATCAGATCGGCGGCGCGGCGCAGGGCCTTCGCCCTTGCCGCCGCCGGCACGCGCTCGGCGCTGGCGACGTGACGCCGCGCCTCGTCCATGAGTTTGGCCGCCGAGGCGGCGGAGAGGTGGTGGCTGACGCCGACGAGATGGCCATCGATCGGCGAGCGGATGGCCGCCCCAGACGCCGATGCGGTGTGATCGATGTCGCTGCGCGCCTCGAGGTTCGGCGGCGTCGACGGGCGTTCGGCCAGGAAGGCGGCGAGCGCCTTGCGGTCGCCGAGTTCGACGCCGACGGAATTGCGACGCTGGCCGAAAATGCCGTCGGGCAGCGCGATCTTCGCGTGGCGCGCCGGGCCGTCGGCGAGAAGGTCGATCGGTCGTTCGAGCAGGCTCTCGACCGGCACGTCGTTGTCGCCGACCTTGGCGACGAAGGAGGAGTTGGCGCCGTTTTCGAGGAGGCGGCGGACGAGATAGGCCAGGAGATCGCGGTAGCCGCCGACGGGGGCGTAGATCCGGCAGGCGATGGATTCGCCCGGCCGCGCCCGCACCGCCTCGTAGAGCGCCTCGCCCATGCCGTGCAGGCGCTGGAACTCGAAGCCTCGGGCGTTCTGGCCGGCCATTTCGAGAATGGTCGCGACCGTCAGCGCATTGTGGGTCGCGAACTGCGGATAGAGCCGCTCGCGCCGGTCGAGCAGCGCCTTGGCGGCGACGAGATAGGAGAGGTCCGTCGCCGGCTTGCGGGTGTAGACGGGGTAGCCGTCGACACCGCGCTCCTGCGCGTGCTTGATCTCGGTATCCCAGTAGGCGCCCTTGACGAGGCGCACCATCATCCGGATGCCCTTCTCCTTCGCCAGCGCGTCGACATGGTCGATGACGGCGAGCGTGCGCTTTTGGTAGGCCTGGATGGCGAGGCCGAAACCGTCCCAGCCGGAGAGGTCGGCGCTGCGCACGACGGCGTCGATGACGTCGAGCGAGAGCTCCAGCCGGTCGGCCTCCTCGGCGTCGACGGTGAGGTTCAGCTGGTAGCTCTTCGCCCTGGCGGCGAGATCGGCGAGCAGCGGCACGAGTTCGGCCATCACGCGATCATGCTGGACCGCCTGGTAGCGCGGGTGCAGCGCCGAGAGCTTGATCGAGATGCCCGGCCGCTCGGGGAGCGCCTTGTTGCCGGCCTTGCGCCCGATCGCCTCGATGGCGTCGGCATAGGACTTGAAGTAGCGCGCCGCGTCCTCGGCGGTGCGGGCACCCTCTCCCAGCATGTCGTAGGAATGGCGATAGCCCTTCTTCTCGAGCGAGCGGGCGCGATCGAGCGCGTCGCCGATGGTCTCGCCGAGCACGAACTGCCGGCCGAGAAAGCGCATCGCCTGGCGCGTCGCGGTGCGCACCGCCGGCGCGCCCATGCGCTTGACCATGGAGGAGATGACGCCGGTCGGCGTCTCGCCCGGCCGGATGATGCGTGCGGACACGCCGAGCGCCCAGGCGGAAGCCGCCGTCAGCATGCGGTCCTCGCCGCCGTCATGGTTGGCCCAGTCGCCGGCGCCGATCTTGTCCTCGATCAGCCGGTCCTGGGTGCGGGCGTCGGGAACGCGCAGGAGCGCCTCCGCCAGCACCATCAGCGCCAGACCTTCGCGCGTCGACAGCCCGAACTCGCGCAGGAAATCCTCGACGCCGCCGACGCCGCCCGACTTGCTGCGGATGGTCTCGATGAAGCCGCGGGCGGTGCGGTCGACCGCGGCCTCGTCATGGCGCCAGGTCGAGGCATTCCGGACGAGGCGGGCGACGGCCTCGTCGTCGTCGGGGGCGAAGGGGGCGGTAAAGGCGGGCAAGGTGCGCGAGGATGTCATCGGATCGTCCGGTTCGAGGGGCCGCGCAGCAATAGCAGGAGCGCCGGCGTCGTTCTCGCTATTTTCCCGATCCCGAACGGTGACTTTCGCCAGAAAACCGCTATAAGCCTTCCGACATGAGCAGTGCTGACGCCAAAGACCGGCGAATCCTCCACGAGCTTCAGAGCAATGGCCGCCTCAGCAATCTGGAGCTGGCCGAGCGCGTCCATCTGTCACCGACGGCGACGGCGGAACGGGTCAAGCGCCTGACCCGGGAGGGCTACATTCTCGGCTACACCGCGCGCCTCTCACCGGAAAAGCTCGAACGCGGCATGATCGTCTTCGTTGAGGTCAAGCTCGAGCGCACCAGCGACGACGTCTTCGCCGCCTTCGCCGCGGCTGCCAAGGCCAATCGCGACATCATGGAATGCCACATGGTCGCCGGCGGTTTCGACTACCTGATCAAGGCCCGCGTTCGCGACATGGCGGCCTACCGCGCCTTCCTTTCCGACGCGCTCCTGTCGCTTCCCGGCATTCGCGAGACCCACACCTATGCGGTGATGGAGGAGATCAAGAACTCGGCGGCCATCGCCCTGTGACACCGGCCGCCCGAAGCCGCCAAGGCCCGCCTTGCGCGCTTCCCGGGGCTCCGCAATAATCGCCGCAGGCCCGCTCGCCTCCTGCCGCCGCCCGCCTGCACCGCTTCCGTCCCCCAGCCAAAGGAACACGCCGAATGCACCTGATCACGAGACTGGCCGCCGCCGCCTTCCTCGCCTCGATGACCGCCGGCTCCGCCCTGGCGGCGGACGACGCCGCCTGCAAGACGGTGCGCTTCTCCGACGTCGGCTGGACCGACATCACCGCGACCACCGCCGTGACGTCCGAGATCCTGAAGGGTCTGGGCTACGAGCCCGATATCAAGGTGCTCGGCGTTCCCGTCACCTTCGCCTCGATGAAGAACAAGGACATCGACGTCTTCCTCGGCAACTGGATGCCGTCCATGGCCGCCGACGTTCAGCCCTATCTCGACGACAAGACCGTCGACAGCGTCAAGGCCAACCTCACCGGCGCGAAATACACGCTCGCCGTGCCGCAGTATCTCTATGACGAGGGCCTGAAGAGCTTTGACGACATCGCCAAGTTCGCCGACAAGCTGGACAGCAAGATCTACGGCATCGAGCCGGGCAATGACGGCAACCGGCTGATCCTCGACATGATCAAGAAGGACGCCTTCGGCCTGTCCAAGTTCGAGCTGGTCGAATCCTCCGAGCAGGGCATGCTCAGCCAAGTCGCGCGGGCGACGAAGGGCAATCAGCCGATCGTCTTCCTCGGCTGGGCGCCGCATCCGATGAACAAGAATTTCCAGCTCGCCTATCTGCCGGGCGGCGACGATTTCTTCGGTCCCGATCTCGGCGGCGCGACGATCTACACCACGACCCGCGCCGGCTATTCGGCCGAATGCCCGAATGTCGGCAAGCTGCTGGCCAACCTCACCTTCTCGCTCGACATGGAGAACGCCGTGATGGCCGCGATCCTCGACGACGGCAAGGACCCGGCCGTGGCCGCGACGGAATGGCTGAAGGCCAATCCCGATGCCATGACCGACTGGCTCGCCGGCGTCACCACGCTGGACGGCCAGGACGGCCCTGCCGCGGTGAAGGCGGCCCTCGGCGCCTCCTGAGCCGTTCCCACCCGTGACGCCGCCGCATTCCGGCGCGGCGGCGTCGCATCGCGACGGGCTTCCTCGGCGCCGGGGCGGGAAGCTGGCTACCGTCGTCATGCCGGCCGCGACGCCGGCCGGCGCGACACGCGGACCGACCTTCTCCAGACAGACCTTTCTCCAGAGACGAGAGCGAACCCCAAGACGTGGAATGGCTTGAACAGAACCGCCTGCCGATCGGCGGCTACGCCGCCGACTTCGTCGACTGGCTCACCCTCAACTTCACCGGCTTCTTCGATGCCGTGCAGGCGGGGCTGCAGGCCTTCATCGACGCGATCCTCTACGAGCTGCAGACGCCGCATCCCTTCGTCGTCATCGCCGCCTTCGCCGCCTTCGCCTTTGCCATGCGCCGCTCGGTTCCGGTCGCGGTCTTCACCGTCCTCGGCTTCCTGCTGATCGTCAATCTCGGCTACTGGAAGGAGACGACGCAGACGCTGGCGCTAGTCGTCGCCTCGACGGCCGTGTGCATGGCTGTCGGCGTTCCCGTCGGCATCGCCGCGGCGCGCCGGCCCTGGCTCTATGCCGTGCTGCGCCCGGTGCTCGACCTGATGCAGACCATCCCGACCTTCGTCTACCTGATCCCGGCGCTGATCCTGTTCGGCCTTGGCCTCGTGCCGGGCCTCGTCGCAACGGTGATCTTCGCGCTGCCCTCGCCGATCCGGCTGACGCGCCTCGGCATCGCCTCGACGCCGCTGCAGCTTCTCGAAGCCGGCGACGCCTTCGGCGCGACACCGATGCAGCGCCTTTTGAAGATCGAAATCCCCTATGCCCTGCCGCAGATCATGGCCGGGCTGACGCAGACGATCATGCTGTCGCTGTCGATGGTCGTCATCGCCGCGCTCGTCGGCGCACCGGGTCTCGGCGTGCCCGTGCTCAGGGCGCTGAACTCGATCAACATCGCGCAGGGCTTCGAGGCGGGTCTCGCCATCGTGCTTCTCGCCATCATCCTCGACCGCTTCTTCCACGTCGACGAGGGAGGCCGGCGATGAGCATGTCCCAGACGACGCCCGCGGCCGCGCCGAAAACGATCGTCTCGTTCCAGAACGTCTCGATCGTCTTCGGCAAGAAGCCCGACCAGGCCCTTCCCCTGCTCGACCGCGGCGCGTCCCGCGCCGAGATCAACGAGAAGCTCGGCCTCATCCTCGGTGTCGCCGATGCCTCGCTCGACATCGCCGAGGGCGAGATCGCCGTGCTGATGGGCCTGTCGGGTTCGGGCAAGTCGACGCTGATCCGCGCCGTCAACGGCCTCGCCCCGATCACCCGCGGCCGCGTCATGATCGACACCGGGCGCGGCCCGGTCGATCCCCGGGATTGCGGGTCGAAACGCCTGCGCGAGCTGCGCCGGCACGAGGTCGCCATGGTGTTCCAGCAGTTCGCGCTGCTGCCCTGGCGCAGCGTGGCGGAAAATGTCGGCCTCGGGCTCGAACTCTCCGGCATGGCCAAGGCCGAGCGGCGCGACAAGGTGATGGCGCAGCTCGAGCTCGTCGGCCTCGGCGACCGCGCGAACTCATTGGTCGGCCAGCTCTCCGGCGGCATGCAGCAGCGCGTGGGCCTCGCCCGCGCGTTCGCCACCGACGCGCCGATCCTGTTGATGGACGAGCCCTTTTCCGCCCTCGACCCGCTGATCCGCGCGCGCCTGCAGGACGAGCTCCTGGAAATCCAGGCGCGGCTGAAGAAGACCATCATCTTCGTCAGCCACGATCTCGACGAGGCCTTCAAGCTCGGCAACCGCATCGCCATCATGGAGGGCGGGCGCATCATCCAGGTCGGCACCGCCCAGGAGATCGTGCTGCGGCCGGAGAACGACTACGTCTCGGCCTTCGTCGCCCACATGAACCCGCTGAACGTCCTGACCGCCGCCGACGTGATGACGGCGCTTGACCGCGGCGGCGCCTCCGCCCCGTCCCGCGTCGCCGGCATGGCCCAGCCCGACACGCCGCTCCGCCGCGTCATGGATGCCGTCTGCGACGACCGCGGCGAGGTCATCGTCTCCGAAAAGGGCCGCATCCTCGGCAAGATCGGCCCGCAGGAAATCGTCGATGCGCTGGGAAGGCATCAGCGGCAGAAGGGCTGAAGGGGCTTATCGCGAGCCGCGGGCTCCTGTCGCGAGGGGACCCCGTTCGGAGCCGGTTCTGGCATTGAGCCGTCTCGGCATGGGTCCCGGGTCAAGCCCGGGATGACTATCCTGAGAAGAGATGGCGCGTCTTCAGCGCGCATGTTTGCAGAGGCGGCCACGACTGGGAATCATCGCCTGAAGCATCCGCCGACATCAGTCATCGGCACCGTAGGCTTCTGAACTGAGTCATCCCGGCCTTGAGCCGGGACCCATGCCGAGGCCTCGACACTGCCAAATCGGTGCCAGATTAACGGCACCCCATGCCGCACGCCACCCCGACGACAGCCCTATGCCACCAGCCTCGGCAGGTCCGGCAGCCGCCCCTCGTCCACCGCAAAGCAGGCGACCTTCGTCGGCCCGTGCTGCTTCAGCACCGGCAGCTCGTTGCGGCAGCGGTCGTTGGCGTAGGGGCAGCGGGGGTTGAAGGAGCAGCCGGTCGGCGGGTTGAAGGGCGACGGCAGCTCGCCGGTGAGGCGGATGCGCGTCGCGCGGTCGCCGGGACGCGTCGCCGGCGTCGCCGACAGCAGCGCGCGCGTATAGGGGTGCAGCGGCTGGGTGTAGAGAGCGTCGACGGGGGCGAGCTCCACCGGGCGGCCGAGATACATCACCATCACCCGGTTCGCCACGTGCCGGACGACCGAGAGGTCGTGGCTGATGAAGACATAGGTGAGGCCGAGGCGGTCCTGCAGATCGGCGAGGAGGTTCAGGATCTGCGCCTGGATCGAGACGTCGAGCGCCGAGACCGGCTCGTCGAGGACGAGGATTTTGGGCTCGAGGATCAGCGCGCGGGCGACCGCGATGCGCTGGCGCTGGCCGCCGGAGAACATGTGGGGATAGCGGGCGTAGTGCTCGGGCCTCAGACCCACTTCCTTCAGCGCCGCCTCGGCTTTCGCCCGCCGCTCGGCCGAGGAAAGTTTCGTGTTGATCTTCAGCGGCTCCTCGATGATCGCGCCGACCTTCTGCCGCGGATTCAGCGCGCCATAGGGGTTCTGGAAGACGATCTGCACCGTCGAGCGGAGCTTGGCGACATCGGCGATGGCGCCGCCCTCGATGCGCACGCCGTCGATCGTCAGCTGGCCTTCCGACGGGATCTCGATCATCGTCAGCATGCGCGCGAGCGTCGACTTGCCGCAGCCCGATTCCCCGACGATGGCTAGCGTCTCGCCGGCCTCGACCGTGAAGCTCGCGTCCTTCACCGCCTTCAGCTGGATCGGTTTCTGGAACAGGCCGCGCTTGACCTCGTAGATCTGGCTCAGATCATGGGCGGTGACGATGGCGGTCATGCGGCTTCTCCCGCGACGATGGGCGCGTTCAAGGGATAGTGGCAGAGCGCCTCGCCGAGCGCCGGCGGCTGGCGCGGCGGAAACACCGTGCGGCAGACATCGTCGGCGCGTGGGCAGCGCGGGTTGAACAGGCAGCCGTCGGGCCCGTCGCCCTGCCCCGGCACGACGCCGGGAATGGTCGGCAGGCGCTTGCCCGTCGCGCGCTCGGGAATCGCGTCGAGGAGGGCCGAGGTATAGGGGTGGTGCGGTGCCTCGAACAGCTCGGCCACCGCCTGGCGCTCGACCTGCTGGCCGGCATATTGCACGACGACGCGCTGCGCCGTCTCGGCGATGACGCCCATGTCGTGGGTGATCAGGATCATCGCCATGCCCTTCTCCTTCTGCAGATCGAGCAGGAGATCGAGGATCTGCGCCTGGATGGTGACGTCGAGCGCCGTCGTCGGCTCATCGGCGATGAGGAGTTTCGGGTTGCAGGAGATCGCCATGGCGATCATCACGCGCTGGCTCATGCCGCCCGACAGCTGGTGCGGAAACGCCTTCATCCGCCGCTCCGGCTCGGAGATGCCGACCTTGGTGAGCAGCTCGATCGTGCGGTGCTTGCGCTCGCTGGAACCGAGGCCGAGATGCGTCTTCAGGCTTTCGCCGATCTGGAAGCCGACGTTGAAGCAGGGATTGAGGCTGGCGACCGGCTCCTGAAAGATCATCGCGATGTCGCGGCCGATGATGGCGCGGCGGTCGCGGTCGCTCATGGTCAGCATGTCGCGACCCTCGAACGACATCTCGTCGGCGGTGACCGTCGCGGAGGGCGGCAGCAGGCCCATCAGGCCGAGCATGGCGACCGACTTGCCGGAGCCGGACTCGCCGACGATGCCGAGCACGTCGCCGGCATCGACGCTGAGATCGACGCCGTCGACCGCCTTGAACGGCCCGGAGGCAGTGGCGAAGGTGACGGAGAGATTGCGGAGGCGGAGGAGTGTCATAGCTTACATCACCGTCTGTCTTGTCTTGCGTCGGGCCATCGGAGGCATCTGATGCCCCTGCCCCAACCGCGACCAAAGCCTGTTGGCGGCCTCACCAATTTCCGGCCCGTCTCCTGAGCGCAGAAGGGCGGAGCCGGTTGAACAGTGAGACCTCAACTCCGTTTCAGCTTCGGATCGAGCGCGTCGCGCAGGCCGTCGCCGACGAGGTTGATCGCCAGCACCGTGATGAGGATGGCGAGCCCCGGAAAGGTCACCACCCACCAGGCGCGCAGCACGAATTCGCGCGCTTCGGCGAGCATCGTGCCCCATTCCGGCGTCGGCGGCTGCGCGCCCATGCCGAGGAAGCCGAGAGCCGCAGCGTCGAGGATGGCGTTGGAGAAGGACAGCGTCGACTGGACTATCAGCGGCCCTAGGCAGTTTGGCAGGATGGTGACCACCATCAGGCGGAACGGCGAGGCCCCGACGACGCGGGCGGCGGTGACGTATTCCCGCTCCTTCTCCGCCATGACCGAGGCGCGCGTCAGCCGGACGAAATGCGGCTGGTAGGTGAGCGCGATCGCGATCATGGCGCTGAGCAGGCCCGGCCCGAGAATGGCGACGAGAACGAGCGCCAGGAGCAGCGACGGAAAGGCCAGGATGATGTCCATGATCCGCATGATCGCCGTGTCCAGCCAGCCGCGGAAATAGCCCGCGAGCAGGCCGATGGCGATGCCGGTGGAGACCGACAGCGCCACGACGAAAACGCCGACGAACAGCGAATAGCGCGCGCCGTAGAGGAGGCGCGTGAGGATGTCGCGTCCGACCGGATCGGTGCCGAGCAGGAATTCCAGACGGCCGCCCTCCTGCCAGAAGGGCGGGATGAGCAGGGCCGACCGGTCCTGCAGCGTCGGGCTGTGCGGCGCGATGACAGGCGCGAGGATCGCCGCCAGGACGATCAGGGTGAAGACGACGAGCCCGACGACGGCGCCCTTGTTCACCGAGAAATAGTACCAGAACTCGGCGAACTGCTGCGCCCGCATGCTGCGCTTCGGCTTGCGGTCGGGGATGTCGGTGCCAATGCCCTCGGCTGATTCTTGGACGCTCATCGTGCTCTGACCCTTGGATTGATGAGACCGTAGAGAAGGTCGACGATGAGGTTGACCACCATGATGATGACGGCGACGAGGAGAAGTCCGCCCTGCACGACGGGGTAGTCGCGCTTGAACACGGAATCGACCATCCACTTGCCGATGCCCGGCCAGGAGAAGATCGTCTCGGTGAGGATGGCGCCGGCGAGCAGCACGCCGACCTGCAGGCCGATCGTCGTCACCACCGGGATCAGCGCATTGCGCAGCGCATGGATGGAGACGACGCGAAAGCGCGAGAGACCTTTCGCACGCGCGGTGCGGACAAAGTCCTCGCCGAGGACTTCGAGCATGGCCGAGCGCGTCTGCCGGGCGATCACGGCCAGCGGAATGGTGCCGAGCACGATCGAGGGCAGGATGAGATGGCTGAGCGCCGACTTGAAGGCGCCGGGCTGGCCCGACAGCAGGCTGTCGATCAGCATGAAGCCGGTGACCGGCGGAAAGAAGTACATCAGCGAGATCCGCCCGGAGACCGGCGTCCACTGCAGATAGCCCGAGAAGAAGATGATCAGCAGCAGCCCCCACCAGAAGATCGGCATGGAATAGCCGACCAGCGCCGTGCCCATGATCGACTGGTCGAACCAGGAGCCGCGCTTCACCGCGGCGAAGACGCCGGCGGGAATGCCGATGATGACGGCGAGGATGATGGCGACCAGCGAAAGCTCGATCGTGGCCGGGAAGAGGTTCATGAACTCACGCAGCACCGGCTGTTTCGTCGAGATCGACTGGCCGAAGTCGCCGTGCAGGACGTCCCAGAAATAGGTGAAGTACTGGACGTAGAGCGGCCGGTCATAGCCGAACTGCGCCACCAGCTGGGCGTAGCGCTCGGGCGACAGGCCGCGCTCGCCGGCCATGGCGATGATCGGGTCGCCCGGCAGAAGGCGGATGAAGAGGAAGGAGACGAGCGTCACCCCGATGAAGGTCGGGATCAGCAGGCCGATGCGCTTCAGCAGATATCCGAACATGGCTCAAAGATCCTTGGCGAGCATGAGGGTCGGGTGGCTCGCCGATTGGCCTTCCGGCATCCAAAGCGGCAGGTCCGCGCGGCCGGTGACGTTCCAGCCGTGCCGCGCGTAGAAGGCGAGCGCCCGGTCGTTGCCTTGGAGACACTGGACCTCGGCGCGTGTCACGCCGGCGTCCCGCAGGCGGTCCTCGAGCGCGGCGAGAAGACCGGCGGCGACCGTCGTCCCGCGCGCGTCCCGCGCCACGAAGAGCTGGTCGATTTCGTCTTCGACGAGCGCGCCGAAACCGACGATGGTGCCGTCCTCGACGGCGACCATGCTCTGGGCTGCCAGCGGCACCAGCCGGGCGGCAAAGGAGCCGAGGTCGCGCTGCGCCACGATCGGGGGCGGCAGCAGCGCAGCGTGGCCATCGTGCCAGCTGTCGTGCCAGAGGGCTGCCACCCTGTCCGCCTCGGCGCCACTATCGGCCAGCGGCCGGAAAATCGTCATTCGGAAGCGTTCCCAAAACTGAAGAGCGGCGCCGGAAGGACTGACTGCCCTTCCAACGCCGCTCGACCTTCTCTTAACCGAAACTATTCGGTGATGTCGACGCCGTCGAAGCGGTGCGAGCCGAGCGGATCCATCAGATAGCCCGAGACCTTGGTCGACATCGGCAGGCTGACCAGCGAATGCGCGATGGTCGCCCACGGCGCCTGGTCCTTGAAGATGACCTGGGCCTGCTGGTAGAGGTCCGCCCGCGCGGTCTGGTCGGAGATCTGCGACGCCTTCTTGATCAGCGCGTCGTAGTCCTTGTTGCACCAGGCGGCCTTGTTGCCGGAACCGACGCCATCGCAGCCGAGGAGGATGGCGAGGAAGTTGTCCGGATCGCCATTGTCGCCGGTCCAGCCCGCCAGCACCGCGCCGTCGTGCTTGGGATCGCCCGCCAGCTTCAGATACTGCGTCCAGTCATAGGTGACGATCTCGACCGTCACGCCGACCTTGGCGAAGTCGGCCTGCATCATCTCCGCCATGCGGCGCGCGTTCGGGTTGTACGGACGCGCCACCGGCATCGCCCAGACCTTCATCGACAGGTCCTTGACGCCAGCCGCCTCGAGCGCCGCCTTGGCCGCCTCGGGGTCGTACTTGTCGTCGGTGATCGAGTCGTCATAGGACCACATGGTCGGCGGGATCGGGTTCTTGGCGATCTGACCGATGCCGGGATAGACGGCCTCGAGAATGGCGTCCTTGTTGATCGCCATGTTCAGGGCGCGACGGACCTCCGGCTTGTCGAAGGGCGGCTGGGTCGTGTTGTAGGCGAGGTAGCCGATGTTCAGACCCGGCTGTTCCATCATGGTGACGGACGAGTCGGCCTTCAGCGCCGGAATGTCGGCGGGGTTGGGGTAGCCGGCCACGTGGCACTCGCCGGCCTTCAGGCGCTGCAGGCGGACGGCGGCGTCCGCGGTGATCGCGAAGACCAGATCGTCGATCGGCTGCTTGCCGCCCCAGTAGTCCGGATGGGCCTTATAGCGGATGACCGCGTCCTGCTGGTAGGCGACGAACTGGAAGGGGCCAGTGCCGAGCGGCTGCTGATTGAGCTTCTCCGGCGTGCCGTCGGCGAGCAGCTTGTCGGCATATTCCTTCGACATGATCGAGGCGAAGTCCATCGCGAGATTTGCGATCATCGGCGCGTTCGGCGCCGTCAGCGTCAGCTTGACGGTGTTGTCGTCGATCTTCTCGAAGGACTTGACCAGCGAGGGCATCGACATGTCGTTGTAGTAGCCCCAGGTCACGTCGCCGGCATAGGCGAAATAAGGGTTTTCCTTGTTGCCCTGGCGCTCGAAGGAGAAGATCACGTCGTCAGCGTTGAAGTCACGCGTCGGGGTGAAGAACTCGGTCGTCTGGAATTTCACGCCCTTGCGCAGGTTGAACGTGTATTCGAGACCGTCTTCCGAAACGTCCCAGCTCTCGGCCAGACCCGGAATGACTTCCGTGGTGCCACGCTTGAATTCCGTCAGGCGATTGTAGACCGGCTTGGAAGACGCGTCGAAGGTCGTTCCGGCGGTGTAGAGCCCGGGATCGAAGCCTTCCGGCGAGCCCTCGGAGCAGTAGACCAGGGTCTTGGCGGATGCCGCCGACCCGAAGGCCATGGCGAGAGCCGTCGCTGCGAGAAGCGTGGATACCAGTTTCATGGGCGATCTCCGTTGGAAAGAATGCCGGCTGCATTTGCACGAACGCGGATCAGTGAACAAGGGCCGGCATTGACGCGCCATCCCATAGCGTTAGCATTTTCGATGCAAGCTTAATTTGTGATCACTCACTCGAATACGATGCTGGGTGCCGTCTGACGGGTCGCGCCGTCGACATCCATGGATGCCAGGGCCGCCGCGGCGATGGCCTTGTAGATCTGCGCATGCGTTCCATCCGGCTCGCTGACGACGACCGGCGTGCCCGAATCGGATGTCTCGCGGATGCGGATATGCAGCGGCACCTCGCCGAGAAAGGGCACACCGAGACGAGCGGCTTCCTCGCGTGCGCCGCCATGACCGAAGATGTCGGACCGCTCACCGCAGGAGGGACACACGAAATAGCTCATGTTTTCGACGATGCCGAGCACCGGCACGTCGACCTTGCGGAACATGGCGAGCCCCTTGCGCGCATCCAGCAGCGCCAGGTCCTGTGGCGTGGAGACGATGATGGCGCCGGCCAGCGGCACCTGCTGCGCCATGGTCAGCTGGGCGTCGCCTGTGCCCGGCGGCATGTCGACGACCAGGAGGTCGAGCTGCCCCCACTCCACCTCGCGCAGCATCTGCGTCAGCGCCGACATCACCATCGGCCCCCGCCAGATCATCGGCGTCTCCTCGTCGACGAGCAGCCCCATCGACATCGCCTTCAGGCCGTAGGCCTCGATCGGAATGATGATGCGGCCGTTGCTCCTGGGCTTTTCCTTGATCGCGAGGAGCCGGGGAACCGAAGGTCCGTAGATGTCGGCGTCGAGTAGGCCGACCTTCAGCCCGAGGGCGGCAAAACCGAGCGCGAGATTGACGGCGGTCGTCGACTTGCCGACGCCTCCCTTGCCGGAAGCCACGGCGATGATCCGCTCGATGCCGGGAATGCCAGGCTTCCCCGAAGGTGCGCGGGCGGCGGGCGGTGGCGGCGCCCGGCTCGGGATCGGCTTGTGATGGGGGTGCGCGTGGCCGGCATGGGAATGAGCGCCCGGGGAGACGGCGGGCCGCGTCTGAGGAGCGCTGCCCGGCAGTTTCTCGGCGGTCAAAGCGACCATGACCGAGGTGATGCCGTCGAGCTTGGCCACCTCCGCTTCGGCCAGCCGTCGAAACGGCTCGAACACCTCGGCCGATGCGGCCGGAACCGACAGCGAGAAGAAGGCCTTCCCGTCGGCGATGAAGATATCGGAGACCATCCCGCGGCCGACGACGTCGCCGCGACCATCCGGGGCGACGAGCGACTTCAGAACGGCGAGGATCTGATCCTTTGGCGTGACGGTCATGCCTGTCACCTTCTCTTTGGGCATCCACCGGGATGTCGATGCGAGATTCGTCTCAGTTCGCGCCTGCCATAGCGCCCGCCGAGGAGGACGGCAAATACCGTGGACGCGACAGGGTGGTCGGCGCGGGCCCGGTTTCCCGCGACCGCATCGTTAGCGCGAGGTCGTATAGCCTTCGGGACAGGTGTCCCGAAACCGACGCGCCCCATCGCCCTCCCAGATGCAATTGCCGGGACTGTTCGCCGCCGCGCCGACGACGGTGTCTCGGGGACCAGCCGATTTCTCGTCGATCCTGCCAACCGCATAGGGATTGGACTGTGCCGACGAAAGACCGAAGACCGCATTGAACACGGGTGGCAAAGGCTTGTCGGCCGTGCACCCGCCCAGAAAAGCCAGACCGAGGACCGCAACGGTCATATATCGAATATGGTGCATCAGCCCCCCCATCCGCCCAGCGCATTCTGGGTCATGGCCAAAAAAAAGCACCGCCCGAGGGGCGGTGCTCTATCAATTCGTCAATAGGCATGCGGGACCAACCCGCCCTACCGGCCGGATAGGCTTACGGGCAAGCAGCCACGTAACGCTGACCCGTCCGCGAATCGCGGTAGATGCAGTCGCCGGCCTGCGAGCGCCCAATGACGTTGCCCGCGATTGCGCCAGCACCGGCACCGATTGCGCCGCCGATCAGCGCGCCCTTCGCATTGCCCGACACGCCGGCACCGATGGCAGCGCCACCCAAACCACCGATGAGGGCGCCCGTCCCGGTGCTGCGGTCGGTCTGCGAACATCCGCTGGCGACCAGCATCAGGCTGACCAGTGTACCTGCCATTACGATTTTCATGAAACTTCTACCCTCGCTGCATTCGTCCCTGAATAAAGCCTTACAGGGCCAATTCTGTTCCATCAATTCTAAAATTAACTGGGCGCATCAGGAACGAGCCCCAGGAGGGCGTCTCGACGTTAGCGCGAGGCGACGATCTGCGGCTCCGCATCGAAGGTCACGAGCAACTGTCCGCCCTTGCTGATTGACCAGTCGACGCTGGCGGACTGCTCGAAGACGCTCTCGTCGACCGCCTTGCAGGCGCCGTAGACCTTGGCGTCGCTCGTTCCGCTCAGGCGCATCTGGAGGGACAAAGCGCGCGAGCATTCAGCCTGATCTTCGTACGCTGCGACAGGAACTGGAATTTCCTGGCATACGGACGCGTCGGCATTGCAACCAACCAGTAACATGAATGCGGCGATGTGTTCCATCGAGATTACTCCTTCCCACCCATAACGGGAGACGAAGCAAGTGCGTTCCAGCTGACGCAGCGGAAATCTTCAACGAATAGATAACAGGTTCGTGTTGAGAAGCGGGGAGACAGGAGGGCAATCCGGGCGACGCAAAAATCGCGTGGCCTCAGCGGCCTTCGTTCGCCTCGAACTGCGTGTCCGGAATCAGGAGGGTGTAGCGAATGCCGTCGGGCAGGTAGTCGAGCACGGCCTCGCCGCCGACCGAATTGGGAACGATGCGTTCGAGCGTCGAGGTTCCGAAGCGCGATTCATGGTCGGCCCGCACCCGAGGACCACCCGTCTCCTGCCAGCTCAGTCGCAGATGGGATTCGCCGTCCCGGTCGATGATGTCCGAATGGATGCTGACGCGCCCTCCTGGGGCGGACAACGATCCATAGGAGGCGGCGTTGACGGCCAGTTCGTGCAGGGCCAGACCGACATGCAGCGAGGCGGTAGGCGAGAGATAGACGTCGCATCCCTCGAAATGCACCTGCCCGACGCCGTCGGGGGCATAACGCTCGACCTGCATGGCGATAAGGCTGACGAGATCGGCGCCGCGCCAGTCGGCGTCGGTGACGATATCCTGCGAAGCCGCCAGCGATTGGATGCGGCCGCGGAAGCGGACAAGAAATTCGGGAACGGTGACGGAGTGACGCGCTGTCTGGCTGGCGAGACTCTGAATGATGGCGAGGAGATTTTTCGACCGATGCGACAGCTCGCGTAGAAGCGTCTTCAGCGTTTCTTCGCGGCGCTTCTGCTCCGTGATCTCAAGCGAGGTGCCGATGATGCCGACGACGTCGTCGCCATCCCGATCTATATCGACGCGGATATCGAACCAACGCGTCGCCGAGCCAACGGTCGACGCCAGTTCGAAATGAGCTGGCCGCTCCGTCCGGATGACGTCGCGCTTAACGGCCTCAGACTTCTCGGCCGCCTGGCGACCCAGCACATCGTGGTCCGAGCGGCCGACGATGGAATCGTCGAGCCAGGAATCCTTGCTGTTGAAAACCCAAACATACTTCAGTTCGCGATCCTGTGCGAACAGCGTCATCTCGGTGTTTGCAAGAGCTTTCAGAGCCTTGTACGCAACCATTTGCTGTCGCTCGAACCCTGCTGCGTTGCGGACGACTGCGTCCTCGGTGGACAGCCAGGCGTTATCCTGCTGACATTGGGGCCTCCAACCGACCCGTCGCGACGGCGCAAGGCCTGTCCTGCGAAGGGCTCAATCGGTTCTTGGGAGAACGCGACAGCCGTCGCCCATTATCGAAGACCCAGTGAAAAACTCGCTCCCTGGTCAAACGGCTCGCAGGGCCCGAGGTTCCTTCTCTCGGTGATGCCATCCCCGTTCTTCTGCTGTGATCGGCGACACGTCCGGGCGGCGCAGGGCGCGACGCACGGACGCCCTCGCCTGCCCAGCCGTCAGGCCGCCGCCTTCTTCTCTGCTTCGAAGAACAGGGCCTGGCTGATCAGCGCCTTGACCATGTCTGGATTGAACGGCTTCGTCACGAGGAAGGTCGGCTCCGGCCGCTCGCCGGTGAGCAGCCGCTCGGGGAAGGCGGTGATGAAGATCACAGGCACGCTCAGCTGCGCCAGGATGTCGTTGACCGCGTCGATTCCGGAGCTGCCATCCGCCAGCTGAATGTCAGCCAGAACCATTCCCGGCCGCTGCTGCTCGAACAGGACCAGGGCTTCCTTGTGCGTGCGCGCGATACCGGTGACGCTGTGGCCGAGGCTCTCGACCATCTGCTCGATATCCATCGCGATCAGCGGCTCGTCCTCGATGATCATGATCTGCGTCGACACCTGGCGGCCGATATCGATGCTGGCCTCGTCGATCAGCTTGGAGAACTCACGCTCGCCGGTCGCCAGGATCTTGGCGGCCTCGCCGGTGGTGAAGCCCTCGACGGCGACAAGAAGGAATGCCTGACGCGGCAGAGGCGAAATCGCCCTGAGATTGCGGGAGGCCCGCTCTTCCCAGGCGGAGACGGGAGCATCCTCGCGGATGTTGACCTCGACCGACTGCCACAGCGACGAGAACAGCCGGTACAGAGCGATGCGGGGGCTCTCATCGTTGCTGAACAGGCTGGGATCGGCGATCAACGCTTCCAGGACCGCCGCGACATAGGCGTCGCCGCTGGCCTGCGATCCACTGAGGGCACGCGCATACCGCCTGAGATATGGAATATGCGGCGCTATGCGAGATGACATCGACATGAAAACTCCCCTCGTGTCGAATAAATTACGGTATGTCCGGTGGGGTATCAAATGCACGGATCGGCAGAAAGTTCCCATCGCGGGAACCTTTTGTCGCCGGCACCGTTTTTCAGCCAGACAATGATCCTTGATCGGGGTAGTGCACCATGGTCGGGCAATCATCAAGGGCTTGCGGATCACGCCGGCACTCACACTTAACGACTTCGGAACGGCCCGTCCGCGGCCGCCGTTCGGCGAACGTTTTTGGCAGACGAGGGGCTCGATGGCGGACCGCAAAATTGAGGACGAACCTTTGCAGATGACTCATCCGGAACAGGCGGGCGCGACGTCCCACGATCTCGGCCCGAACTCCGCGATCGGGCGCCGCCTGAAGGCCTATTATGACGACGTCGCGAGCGAGCCGGTTCCCGATCGCTTCCTGTCGCTGCTCGACGCGCTCGACGCCGCCGAGTCGGGGGCTCAAAAACCCGAGCGCGGATAAAGTCCATGAGCCAGGATCCCGAATTCCGTCGTGAACTGATTTCCATCATCCCGAACCTGCGGGCCTTCGCCGCCTCGCTGTCGGGCTCGTTCGACCGTGCCGACGACCTTGTCCAGGAGACACTGGTGAAGGCGTGGGACAAGCAGCACACGTTTCAGCCGGGCACCAATCTCAAGGCATGGCTCTTCACCATCCTGCGCAACGAGTTCTATACGCAGATGCGCAAGAAGGGTCGCGAGGTGCAGGATGTCGACGGTATCCATGCGATGCAGCTGGCTGGTCATCCCGAACAGCACGGCCATCTCGACCTGCAGGACTTCCGCCGCGCTCTCGATCGACTTCCCGACGACCAGCGCGAGGCGCTGATCCTGATCGGCGCGTCCGGCTTTTCCTACGAGGAGGCCGCCGAAATCTGCAAATGTGCGGTCGGCACGATCAAGAGCCGCGTTTCGCGGGCCCGCACCCGGATTTCGGAGCTTCTGGGAATCGAAGGCGACGGCGAATATGGACCGGATTCCATCTCGTCGCAGATCATCGGCGTGGCCCCCGCAGCCTGATAGCATCTACGCGACCGACAGGCCCGATTGCGCAATTTCCAGCCGTTTGCCGGGAACCGCTCTGGCGGTCGAGTACTTGCATTCCTATCACCGGACGAGCGCGGCTTTCCTGGCCTGCGCCTCGTCCGGCCTCCCCGTTTCCAAGAGCCCAGTGAGGACGAAGCATGCAATCCGAAACCCTGAACAATGATTTCGCTTCCGAAGGTACGGCCGGCGCCGACGCCAACCGTCCGGCCAATGCAGAGCTCGAGGCGCAGGTCGCCAAGCTCCGGACCGATCTGGCCGGCGTTGCCGAGGCGCTGAAGGCGCTGGCGAACGAGCGCGCTGATGGGGCGAAGCGCCAGGCCTACGCTTTGCGCGACGACGTCCGCGATCGCGGCGAGCGTTATGTGCAGCAGGCGCAGGATGCCGTTTCCGAACTTGAAGACCAGGTCGCTGAGCGCGTGCGCGCCGAACCGATCAAGGCAGTCGCCATCGCCGCGGCGATCGGCTACCTCTACGCCCGCATCTTCCGCTGACCATGCTGCTGGCACTGATCACCAAGATTTTCGCGGGTGAGGCGGGTGTTTTTGTCGCCCGCCTGAAGCGACTGTTGGCGCTCTACGTGCTGCTGGCGATATTGTTGCTGGTGCTGGCGATCTTCGTGATGATCGCCCTCTTTATCTGGGCGGCGCAGAATTTCGGCGCGTTGCCGACGGCGATTGGCTTTTGCGGTGGGAGTCTGGTGCTCGTGTTGATCGCGATCGCCATGATCATGATGGCGAAGCGGCGGCCGTCCACCCGAGCCGACGATCGCCTGCAGCGCGACATTGCCTCTATCGCCGGCGTCACGGCTTTGAGCAATGCGCCTCAGATCCTGCGGGCAGTACGTCAAAATCGCAGCCTGATCGCCGTCCCGGTCGCATTGGGCGGTCTGTACGGTCTCTACAGGCTGATCGCGGGTCTTCGCGGTCGCTGAAACCTGGGCGCCGGACGTCCGTCCCCGGATATCCGGCGCCCTGTCCTCGGCCGAAACGCCGGAACAAAAGGGTTTCGCAGACTGGACGGCGCCTTTCTTTCCTTTGTCGATTTCCAACCTGGAGTTTTGCCATGTCCCGAATGGACCCCGAGGAAGCCCGCCAGGGCCGCAAGGGCACGCCCGTCCTGCGCATCTTGATCATCGCCCTGTTGCTCTGCGTCGTTGCCGCTGCCGGCATGGCGGTCTATGGTTCGATGCAGCCGGACGACGATCTGCCGGCTGGCCGGGTCGGCACCGGGGATGGTGCAACACCGTCGGCCGATGCGCCGGCTGATGCGACCTCTTCGGGTGCTGATGACGCGGCGGGAACGCCGGCAGGAACCAGCCCGGCGGCGACACCCCCGGCCACCGCCAACTAAGCGATCCCTTGGCGGGGCTTCTGGTTCCTCGTCTCGGTCCGGAAAAGGTTTCGTCGACGAGAATTGGACACGGTTCGTGAACGAGGATGATGGGCTCATGGTAGTGGATACCCCGATCGAGCAGGCGGAGGCGGAGCCTCGCATTCCGTCTCCCGAGGAGTTCCAGGCAGCCATCGACGATGTCTTGGCCGACGAGACCATGTCGGACGCCGAAAAGACCCTCCGGCTCGAAACCCTGCGTCAGGAGTTCATCGTGCCCGAGCATGTCGAGCACGATCCCTACGGGACGATCCAGACGCGATTGGGCGATGCCCTGGCCATGCTCGCCGAGGGCGGGCATCTCTATCGGCCGATACCGCCGGAAGACGATAAGATCTGAATGGATGAAGGCGGCCGATCTGGCCGCCTTCATCGTTTGAGAGGCTGGCCCTCTAAGCGACGGCTCCCGGTCCAGACGCGGCCGGAACCGCCGCTGGAAGGCGGACGGCAGGCGAGGATAGACCGCCTTTCGCCATTCGCCGCGCTGCCTTCTGCGACGGCCGGAGGAACAGCGGGTGATTACGGCAGGAAGGTCGCTTCGCTCGGCACGAGGACCCGCAGCGCCTTGGGGTGCATGACGATCTCCGACGATTGCGCCAGATCGCGCAGCTCGCCGTCGCGCACCGCGCGATCGCGACGTTTCGATCCCCGATAGTCCACGGTCACCCGGCGCGCCGCATAGGTCCGCAGCGCCGGGTTCTGGCGCCACTTCCCCAGGAGGATGTCGACAGTCAGCCGGGTCATGGCACCGCGATCCCGGGTTTCGCAGATGTAGACGCCGAGGACGCCGCCGCGCGGATCGTCGGCATAGGGCAGATGGCCTTCCCCATAGATATTATTCGAGATCGCCAGGGCCGGCGTCCTCAGACGCCTCACCTCCCCGTCGATGTCGATCTCGACCTCCACTTCCGGCAGGCTGCCGAGCGCGGCCAGGATGGCGCGTGTCGACGCAACCATTTTTCCCATACGGGAGCCATAGGCGTAGCGGTCGCGCATGCGCACCATGCGCGCATGCATGCCCACCGCGAACTGGTGCACGAAGGGTTCGCCGTTGACCGTGGCAATGTCGACTTCCGTGATGGTCCCACCGGCGAGCGCCACGACGGCGGCATCGATCGCCGTGGGGATCTGCAGGGTCCGGGCAAACAGGTTCATCGTCCCCGCCGGCAGGATCGCCAGGGCGATGGAGTGATCCATCAAGGCCGTGGCTGCCGCGGACACCGTCCCGTCGCCGCCGCCGACCAGGAGCACGTCGAGATCGTCGCGGTCGGCCGCCCGCTTGATGGCGTCGACGATCTCGCTGCCCTTGACGCATTCGACCTCGATCGCATGGCCGTGCAGGCGGAACTCGGCCTTGATGAGCGCCCCGAACCGATCGAGATCGGTCGTCTTCAGTGTCCCGCCTTCGCGGTTGAGAATGGTGTGGATGTTCATTTTTTTCCTGCCGCACGACGGATGGCACGCCGCGGGTACGGCAGAGCCTCAATTGAGCCTGGGGGCACCGCTGTAAAGGGGGACGGCTGCCAGGGATGCAAATAAGCCCTCCGGCGAGGCGCAGGATCGGGCTTCGCAGGACGATTGGACCTTGCACGACGGTGAAACCGGCGACCGCGTCGATTCATCCACGCTGTTCACGGCCGTCAGACCGGTCACTCATCAGACGATACCTGCAAATTTTAAGCTCCGCCGGCGTCCGATTGCGGAACCTTGGGTGCCCGCAGGGGATTGTCTCTCTGTGTAGCTGCTGGCGAGAACGGCCGAGAGGCAAGACTTCCCCTGCAGCATTTCCGACGATTTGATCGACGAGGAAAACCCCTATGATGATCCGTAAGCTTCTCACCACGACCGCCTTGGCCAGCGTTATCGCCACGGCCGCCTTCGCTCAGGGCACGACCACGCCGACGACCGAGACGCCAGCTGCCGCTACGCCGGCCCCGGCCTCCGACTCGATGGCGCCGGCGTCCGATACGATGGCGCCTGCCGCTACCGGCACCGCGGATACCGCAGCCACGACCACGGCCGCCGCCGGCACCTATGTGCAGACGCTGGGCGCCGGCGAATATCTCGCTAGCGACCTGACGGGCGCCGACGTTTATCAGGGCAATGCTGCCGACGCTGCGTCGGCCGGCAAGATCGACAACTTCCTCGTCGGCAACGACGGCAAGGTGGTCGCGGCGATCATCGACACGGCCGGCCTCGACGAGTCCAAGGTCGTTGCCGTTCCGATCGACCAGATCACCTGGAGCATGGTCGACGGCAGCGACGATCCGCGCGCCACGCTGACCGCTTCGCGCGAAGACCTGATCGCGGCGCCGGCTTTCGTGTCGACCACGGCGGCTGAGGCTGCGCAGAATGCTCCGGCTGCCGATACGGCGGCGACGGCCCCGGCAACGGGCGGCGCGATGGCCACCGATCCGGCTGGTGCCACTGCTACCGCTCCGGCCGCCGGTGGCGCCATGGCGACCGACCAGGCCGCCGCCCCCGCGACCACGACGGCCGCCCAGCCGGTACAGTCGGCACAGATGAGCGACGGCACCTATCCGGCGACCGTCGGCAACGACCAGTTCCTTTCAGAGGACCTGATCGGCGAGAACGTCTATTCGGGCCCGGGTACCGATGCGGAGTCGATCGGCTCGGTCAATGACCTCGTGATGGCCGAAACCGGCGAAATCCGTGCCGCGGTTGTCGGCGTCGGCGGCTTCCTCGGCATCGGCGAGAAGAATGTCGGCGTGCCTTTCGCCGAGATGCAGATGACCAAGAACGAAGATGCCGAGCCGCGCATCATCCTGGCCGCCACTAAGGACCAGCTGACGTCCGCTCCGGAATTCGACGACGATGGCAACGATGAGGCGGCCACGACGGCCGACAATTCGGCCGCAACGACGGGCGCCGGCGACACGAGCACGACCCCGGCAACGGGCATGGCTGCCAACACCGACGCGACCACCGCACCGGCGGCTTCGGGCATGGCGGCAGGTACGGCAGCGACGACAGCTACGACGCCGTCGAGAGACACTGCGGCAGCCACGACGACGCCGTCGACCGACACCACCGCATCGACCGGTGGCGCCGCGGACCGCTCGGCGATGACGCCGGTCTCGGGCCCGGAACTCACGGCGGACTCGCTGATGGGAACCACCGTCTACGGTCCAAACGACGAGAACATCGGTGACGTCGGCGACATCGCGCTGAACGCCGAGGGTCAGGTCGACGCGATCATCGTCGACGTCGGCGGCTTCCTCGGCATCGGCGAGAAGCCGGTCGCAGTCGCCATGGACAACCTTCAGTTCATGAAGGACAGCGGCGGCTCCATGTATCTCTACACGCAGTTCACTCAGGAAGAGCTGAACAACGCGCCGGAGTACAACAGCTCGACCTATGCCGAGAACCGCGACCAGATGCGCATCGGCGCGGGCGGTCAGGTTCCGAATGCCGGCACGGCGCCGGCTGGTGAAGCCGCTCCGGCGGCCGGCACCCCGGCCACGACGCCGGACGCCTCGACGGGTACCGCGACCACCCCGGCACAGTAATCGGCGACACAGTCGCTACTCGGAAGGGCTCGCCAACTGGCGGGCCCTTTTTTCTTGTCGGGTGGCAGGATCTCAGTGTGGCTGGTGCCGCAAGTCTGCGACGGGCACCCATGACTCCCAGCTCCTGAAACTTTGCGAAGATGTAATCTAAAACCAGTCGCATCGGCGTTATGGTCGGCCCAGCCTTCATATGGCGTTCATGCCCGCGCAGCTATGGAACCACATGGCCATTTTGAAGCAGATCCTCGTCACTCTCGTCGTGTTGCTGGTCGCCGGCGCGCTCTGGATCCGTTTCGACGGGAGAGCGGGCGTCTATCTGGCAAGCCTCCCCCTCCCCGCGCCTGTCGCCTCGGTGGTGGCGTCCATCGCACCGGCTCCGGACAAGGACGCCGTGGTGACGGACAGTGGCGCGGCGCCTGGCGGCGGCCGCGGCCGCGGAGGACAGGGCGGGGCCGGACGGGCGACGATCGTCGTCGCCGATCGGGTCGACACTTCCCTGACCCGCAACCGCATGCGCGCCATCGGCACCGGCGAGGCCCAGCGATCCGTGACGGTGTATCCCGACGTGACCGGCATCATCGAGACGGTCCCGTTCAAATCCGGCGACACCGTCGCGGTGGGCGATGTTCTCGCCAATCTTCAGGACGATACAGAAGAGGTCGCGGTCGAGCGGGCGCGGATCGCCATCCAGGCTGCGGAGGCCAAGATCGAGCGGGTCGAGCGGCTGCAGGCTTCGCGCGCCATCACCGCCGTCGAGGTTACCGATGCGCGCCGCGAGCTCGACAATGCGCGGCTCGACCTGAGGGCGGCCGAAATCGACTACGCCAAGCGGCAGATCGTCGCGCCGATCGCCGGCCGGGTCGGCATCGTCAGCGTCGATACCGGCGACCTCGTCACCAACCAGACGGTCATCACCACCATCGACGACCGCAGCCAGATCAAGGTGATCTTCTTCACCCCGGAAACCTTCGTCCAGAACCTGACGATCGGCGCGCCCATCGAGGCCGTCAGCACGGCACGCCCGGAAAAGGTTCATACCGGCGTGATCAGCGCCATCGACAGCCGCCTCGACGAAGCCAGCCGCACCCTGCGCACCGAGGCGGTGATCGACAATCCCGAGGACGAGCTACGGCCCGGCATGTCCTTCGCCATGACGCTGGTCCTGCCCGGCGAAACCCTTCTCGCCGTCGACCCGCTGTCCGTGCAGTGGGAGCGCAACGGCCCCATCGTCTGGACCATCAAGGCCGACAACACCGTCGCGAAGACGCCCGTGCGCATCATCGAGCGCAATATCGACCGCGTCCTCGTCGCCTCCGAGACGCTGCGGGAGGGCGACCTGGTCGTCGTTGAGGGAGTCCAGGCACTGCGGGAAGGCGGTAAGGTCGAGATCCAGAATTCGCAGCAGCCCGGTATCGCCGCGCCCGAGGCCAAGGACGAGCCGCTTGCCGGCGGTGGTGGCGGCGGGGGCGTCCTCGGCTCCGTCGCACGGGCTGCCGAAAGACCGGCCGCCGTGCCGCAACCGGCCAATACGACGCCGGCCAGGGCGATGCCATGAGCGACGGCGCGGCCAAGCCCGACGGCCTGACGGCTTTCACCAGCCTGTTCATCCGCCGGCCGGTGCTCACCATCGTGCTCAACCTCCTGATTGTGGTGGCCGGCCTCGCCTCGCTGAACGCCGTCGAAATTCGCGAACTGCCCAATGTCGACCGCCCGGTCATCACCGTCTCGGTGGATTTCACCGGCGCCTCGCCGGAAACCGTCGACCGGCAGCTGACCAGCGAGATCGAGAGCGCCGTCGCCCGCGTCTCCGGCATCGCCTCGGTGTCGTCGAGCTCGCGCTTCGGCTCCAGCCGCGTCACCATCGAATTCACCGATTCCACCGATCTCAACGTCGCCGCCAGCGACGTGCGCGATGCCATCAGCCGGATTTCCAACTCGCTGCCCGAGGACGCCGAGGAGCCGCGGATCGTCAAGGCGGATGCCGACGCGGACGCCATCATGCGCCTTGCCGTCGTCGCGCCGGCGATGAAGATCGAGGACCTGACGACGCTCGTCGAGGACCGCATCGCCGACCAGTTGGCCGCCGTCGAGGGCGTCGCGGATCTCCAGCTCTACGGCGAGCGCGAGCGTCTCGTCTATGTCGACATCGAGCCCGACCGGCTGGCGACGCGCGGCCTCACCATCGCCGACGTCGCCGCCGCCCTCCAGAACGTCGCGCTGGACGTGCCCGCCGGCTCCCTCGCCTCGCCCAACCAGGACCTGATCGTGCGGGCTGATGCCAATGTGGCGACGCCCGCCGAGTTCGAGAACATTGCCCTCAACGAGCGCACGCGCCTGCGCGACGTCGCTTCCGTCCGCTTCGGTCCGGACGAGGCCGCCTCGCAGCAGCGCATCAACGGCCAGACGGGCATCGGCCTCGGCGTCATCCGCCAGGCCGGGTCGAGCACGCTCGACATCTCCACCGGCATCCGCAGCATGGTCGAGCAGCTGAACCGCACCCTGCCCGAGGGCATCGACGTGCGCGTCACCAGCGACGACGCTGTCTTCATTCAGGGCGCGATCCACGAAGTCGAGCTGGCGCTGATCTTTGCGGTCGTCATCGTCGTCGCGGTGATCTTCCTGTTCCTGCTGAACCTGCGGGCCACCTTCATCCCGGCGGTGACCATGCCGGTGGCGCTGATCGGCACCCTCACCTTCATCTATCTCGTCGGCTTTTCCATCAACATCCTGACGCTCCTGGCGCTGGTGCTGGCGACGGGCATGGTCGTCGACGACGCGATCATCGTGCTCGAGAACATCGTGCGCCGCCGCGACATGGGCGCCCGCCCCGCCGCCGCGGCGGTGCTCGGCACGCGGCAGGTGTTCTTCGCGGTGATCTCGACGACGGCGACGCTCGCCGCCGTCTTCATCCCGATCTCCTTCCTGCCGGGCGCCGCGGGCGGTCTGTTCCGCGAGTTCGGCTTCGTGCTGGCCGTCGCGGTGGTGATCTCCTCCTTCATCGCCCTGACGCTGTGCCCGATGCTCGCCTCAAAATTCCTGAAGGCGCGCGAGGACGAGCGGCCGCCCGGCTGGTTCAAGCGCGGCGTGCAGGGTTTCGGCACGAAGCTCGCCGGCATCTATGGCGTGGTCCTGAGGGCCTGTCTCGCCTTTCCCCTGCTCATCGTCACGGCTTCGGGCATCTTCTGCTTTGCCGCCTTCCTGACCTATCAGACCCTGCCGCAGGAACTGACGCCGACCGAGGACCGCGGGCTCGTGCTGATGCGCGTGACCGCGCCGCAGAGCGCCAGTCTCGACTACACCGCCGCGCAGATGCGGCGGATCGAGACCATCGTGATGCCCTATGTCGAGAGCGGCGAGGCGACGAACGTCTTCGCCACCACCGGCCGCGGCGCCGCCAACTCGGCCTTCCTGGTGATGACCCTGGCCGACTGGTCGGTCAGGGCGCGCACCCAGCAGGAAATCGTCGCGGAAGTGAACGCCGCCGTGCGCAACGTTCCGGGCGTCCGCGCCTTCGCGATCCAGCCGAACTCGCTCGGCATCCGCGGCGGCGGCCAGGGCCTGCGCTTTGCCATCGCCGGCTCGAACTACGACGAGATCACCGATGCCGCGACCAGGCTGAAGGAAGCGATGGACCGCGACGGCCGCTGGGGCCGCACGCAGCTCGCCGCCGAGGCGACGCAGCCCCAGGTCTCCGTCCTTATCGACCGCGCCCGGGCCTCCGATCTCGGCATCGAGATCGACGGCCTTGCCGGCGCCATGCAGTCGCTGCTCGACGGCCGCGAGATCACGCAGACCTATATCGAGGACAAGCAGATCCCGGTGCGGATGGTGGCGACCAGCGACCCGATCAACGATCCGGGCGACCTGCGCAACGTCTTCCTCAAGGCCCGGGACGGCCGGCTGGTGCCGATGTCGACGGTCGCCACCACCGAGGAGCGCCCGATCGCGCCGACGCTCGACCGCGAGAACCGGTCGCGCGCCATTTCGCTGTCGGCCGAACTCACCGACGGCTATCCGCTGGCCCAGGCCTGGACGGATCTGCAGCCGCTGGCCGCCGATGTTCTGCCCGACACGATGCGCCTCGTGCCGCTGGCCGAGGCGGCAACGCTGCAGGAAACGTCGAGCGGCCTTGCCGTGGTCTTCGGCTTCGCCATCGTCGTCATCGTCCTGGTGCTGGCGGCGCAGTTCGAAAGTTTCGTCTCGGCGCTGATCATCATCGCCACGGTGCCGCTCGGCGTCGCCTGCGCCGTCTTCGCCCTCGCCTTTTTCGGCCTCAGCCTCAATCTCTACAGCCAGATCGGTCTGGTGCTGCTCGTCGGCATCATGGCGAAGAACGGCATCCTCGTCGTCGAATTCGCCAACCAGTTGCGCGAGGAGGGCATGGGCCTGCGCGAGGCGACGGAGCAGGCGGCGCTGATCCGGCTGCGGCCGGTCATGATGACCATGGTCGCGACGGTCGTCGGCGGCGTGCCGCTGGTCTTCGCGTCGGGCGCCGGCGCCGAGGCGCGCATCGCGCTCGGCTACGTCATCGTCGGCGGCCTTGGCCTCGCCACCTTCGCCACGCTCTTCGTCACCCCCGTCGCCTATCTTCTGCTCGGCCGCTTCGCCAAGCCCGTCTCCGGCGCCACCGAAGAGCTGCACCGCGACATCGCCGAAGCCGAGCGGATGGGCGAGCCCGCGCCGGCGTGATCCGCCAATGCCCGTCTGACCTTAACGGAATGGTGCGGCGCGGGACCTCGCCCGCGGCGTGGAAATGCGCTAGAGCCTGCCCATGGCCCTACCTCCCCTGCTCCACCTCGACGGCATCAAGCTGACTTTTGGCGGCACGCCGCTTCTGCAAGGCGTCGAACTCTCCGTCCTTCCCGGCGACCGCATCGCGCTGGTCGGCCGCAACGGCTCCGGCAAGTCGACGCTATTGAAGATCGCCGCCGGCATCGTCGAGCCCGACTCCGGCGAAGTTTTTCGCAAGCCCGGCGCGACCATCCGCTATCTCGCGCAGGAGCCGGACTTCGGCGATGCGCCGAGCGTCGAAGCCTATGTCGCCGCGGGCCTCGGGCCGGCCGACGATCCCTACCGCGTCACCCGCTGCATCGATGCGCTCGGTCTCGACCCGAATGCGCGCCCGTCCGACCTCTCCGGCGGCGAGGCGCGCCGCGCCGCGCTCGCCCGCGTGCTCGCGCCCGAGCCCGACATCATTCTCCTGGACGAGCCGACCAACCATCTGGATCTGCCGACCATCGAATGGCTGGAAGACGAGGTGCGCTCGCTTCGCAGCGCCATCGTCGTCATCAGCCATGACCGTCGGTTCCTAGAGAAGACCACGGCGGCCACCGTCTGGATCGACCGCGGCGGCGCGCGCCGCATCAACGAGGGCTTCGGCGCCTTCGAGGCCTGGCGCGATAAGACGCTCGAGGAAGAAGAGCGCGACATGCAGAAGATGGACCGCAAGATCGTGCGCGAGGAGCACTGGCTGCGCTATGGCGTCAGCGCCCGCCGCACCCGCAACCAGCGCCGCCTCGGCGAGCTGCATGCCATGCGCGCCGACCGCAAGAGCACCCGCCGCGCCGTCGGCATGGTCGACATGACCGCCGGCGAGACGCGCGAGAGCGGCAAGCTCGTGATCGAGGCCGAGCACATCGCCAAGGCCTATGGCGACCGCGTCCTCGTCGAGGATTTTTCCATGCGCATCCTGCGCGGCGACCGCGTCGGCTTCGTCGGCCCGAACGGCGCCGGCAAGACGACGCTCCTGAAGATGCTGATCGGCGAGACGCAGCCCGATTCCGGCAAGGTGAAGCTCGGCACCAATCTCGACCTCGCCTTCCTCGACCAGAAGCGCGCCAGCCTGAACGACACGGCATCGGTCGCCGAAAACCTCACCGACGGGCGCGGCGACCAGGTCATGGTCAATGGCGAGCCGCGCCATGTCGCCGGCTACCTCAAGGATTTCCTGTTCCAGCCCGAGCAGATCCGCACCCCCGTCGGCAACCTCTCCGGCGGCGAGCGCGCCCGCCTGCTCCTCGCCAAGACCATGGCGACGCCGGCGAATTTTCTCGTCCTGGACGAGCCGACGAACGATCTCGACATGGAGACGCTCGACCTGTTGCAGGAGCTGATCGCCAACTATCCCGGCACCGTCCTCCTCGTCAGCCATGACCGCGACTTTCTCGACCGCACGGTGACGAGCGTCGTCACGCCCGACGCCGAGGGCAAGTGGATCGAATATGCCGGCGGCTATTCCGACATGCTGATTCAGCGCCGCTCCGACGCCAAGGCCGCCCGCGGCACGCTCGGCTCCGAACGCCAGGCCGGCAAGCCCGCCAAGGGCGGCCGCAACCACGACCTCACCGGCGCCTCGAAAATGGCGATGACCGCCAAGCCCGCGGCCACCGGCGTCGCCAAACTCTCCTTCAAGCAGAAATTCGCGCTGGAAAGCCTGCCGAAGACGATCGCCACGCTGGAGAAGGAGATCGCCGCCCTCGAGACCGAAATGGCAGATCCGCTGCTGTTTTCGAAGAACCCTTCCCGGTTCTCGAAGCTCGCCGACAAGCTGGACGCCAAGCGCGGCGAGCTGGCGAAGGCGGAGAACGAGTGGCTGGAGCTGGAGGTGTTGAAGGCGGAGATGGAGGCGTGACAAGAAGTGCTTATGTCAGCTTTTTTCTAACTCATTCGCTGCGCTTGCTATTTATTCAATTATCGTTGCTGCGCACAATTTTCAGCAGTTGGCCGAGACCCCACCGCCGCACACCAGCCGACGCCCCCGCTGACTGCTGCGGCATCTAGTCGTTGCCTTGCTTTCATATTAACAGCCGTCCACACATCATACTTCAGTTTTAATTATCCAATGGTAGCAGGCGAGCCCCCAGAACAACATACTCAAATCCGACTTAGGATCCCGCCAGTTCCGGACTAATCAACACCTCTCCAGTTAGTGCAGTGAAGAAGGAGGTAAGCTTGTCCCTGCCACTTTCGGTCGACATGGGTGAAATTCCGAGAAACATCCCGGCATCCCGAGACCCACGAACTTGAACACCGAAACCTTTTGACAGAACAATCTGTCGAGCTTCATCTAGCGTAATTTTACAAATTATATTTGTATAACTATTCAAAGAGACTCGAAATACTCTATCGGAAATGTCTATATCGTCATCCTCGTTAAATGTTAACTCCACAAGGGGATAGCTCTCAAGCATCTCTGAGCGCCCCTGTGATTCAATGACGGCATGTATCATAAAATTTCCTCCGAGATATGATAACAAGATCTTGTGATGACCATACAGGGAGTCGCGCTCAGCGCGAACAGATACAGTGTTATTTGCCGCCAAGACTGTCCAGCTGACCGGGGTTTCGCCATCAGTCACTACCCGCAGCTGCCTCAACAATGGCACGTCGATTAGTTTAATTTCTGAGGAGTCAACCGACGACGAAATATCTAGAAAATCTAGATCAACCCCCATATCTCTAATAAATCGGGCGATCTGATATGATAAAGTTTGCGATTGCCCGATATGCCTAGGGGTAGGATTTCTAAATGAAAATTGGTGAACACCAAACGACGAGCCGGCTGAAAAATAGCGCAAACGGCCACCAATATACATCAGTGTCGCCGCACTCATACAAGACCCGGTCCTAAATTCCCGATTAATCAGGATACCATTCTCCGCCTCAGCGCCGAGGAGAATGCTTCCTATGTGCGTAGAGAACCATCTCTCCCGGATCATGTGCCCAAGACTTATTGCCGTCTCTACATGTCCCCCGAGAGAGTCAATGTAAATCGAGGCCCGAGTTGGGACCGCCGATTTCTGTAAAAACTCTAGGAATTTTAAATCGTCACCTGGCTCGATTTTACCGAATGCATTGACATCGTTGTGGCCGCCAAAAGCGTGCTCGAATGCGGTCTGCGGAGGAGTATATTCAAACTGCATGGCGATGGGTAACGCTCGAATCTGTTGGCCGGATAATGCCCGTTTTTGCGTAAGTCGAGTATCGATAATTTAAACAAACAGTGCTGGCCCGGAAAATGTAGCTTGTTCTAACATGCAGGCGAACATGGCTGCTGCAAGAATGTGGTCTTGCCCTTCGAAGAGGCTCCGCGGGCTGCTGCGGCTAAATGATACTGTACGCTAGCCCGCGAGAGTAAGCGACGGCGTTGGGTAGGGAGCAATCCCCATCCCCGCCCTTGACGCACCGCACAAAACCTCGCATATGAGCCTGGCAACGCCGTGACGCGCTGCGCTCCCTTCTTCCCGTGCTTTTCTCCCGAAAACCCGCTGGAATGTTAGACGAGCGCCTTCGGACTTGGATCCGATCACGGCCCGTGTCGACCTGTCCGCAAGCGCGAAGACGGTCGGCCGTTTCGCGGGCTCTCCATGCCCGCCACCCAGTTCAAAGGCATTCCTTGACCCATACCAGCTTCTCGACGCTCGGCCTGTCCGACGTCCTTCTCACCGCGCTTGCGCGTGCCGAAATCACCACGCCGACCCCGATCCAGGCGCAGGCCATTCCCGTCGTCCTGGAAGGCAAGGACGTCCTCGCCATCGCCCAGACCGGCACCGGCAAGACCGCCGCCTTCGCCCTCCCCGTCATCGACGCGCTCCTGAAGAGCGGTCGCCGCGCGCAGCCGAAGACGCCCGTCGCCGTCTTCCTCGCGCCGACCCGCGAGCTCGCCTCGCAGATCGCCGACAGCGTCAAGAACCTCCTCGCCGGCACCCCACTGCGCCAGCACGTCATCTTCGGCGGCGTCTCCGCCCGCCCGCAGATCGAGGCCATGCGCCGCGGCGTCGACATCGTCATCGCCACCCCCGGCCGCCTGCTCGACCTCGTCGACCAGCAGGCGCTGTCGCTAGGCTCGGTCGAGCACATCGTCCTCGACGAGGCCGACCGCATGCTCGACATGGGTTTCGTGCGCGACGTCATGCGCATCGTCAAATCGCTGCCGACCAAGCGCCAGTCGCTGCTGTTCTCGGCCACCATGCCGCAGAACGTCGAGGCGCTCGCCGCCAAGATCCTGAAGAACCCGGTTCGCGTCGAGGTCACGCCGGAAGTCGTGACCGTCGAGAAGATCGACCAGAGCGCCTACCTCGTGCCGCAGAAGGCCAAGAAGCATTGGCTGGTGAAGCATCTCGCCGATCCCGCGCTCGACAAGGTCGTCGTCTTCACCCGCACCAAGCACGGCGCCAACCGCCTGTCGGAAGACCTGATCAAGGCCGGCATCGATTCCGCCGCGATCCACGGCAACAAGAGCCAGGCCGCCCGCCAGAAGGCGCTCGCCGCCTTCCATGCCGGCGAGACCCGCGTTCTCGTCGCCACCGACATCGTCGCCCGCGGCATCCACGTCAACGACATCTCCCATGTCGTCAATTTCGACCTGCCGGAAGAGCCGGAAAGCTACGTCCACCGCATCGGCCGCACCGCACGCGCCGGCAAGTCGGGCTTTGCCATCGCGCTCGTCGATCCGTCGGAGCGCGCAAAGCTTCGCTCGATCGAGAAGCTCACGGGCCAGCGTTTCGACCTGAAGGAGTCGGAGTTCGCCGGCGCCGAACTCGCCGCGATGGAAGAGGAGCGCGCCCGTCCGCCGCGCCAGATGCAGGGCCGTCCCTCGGGCAAGCCCGGTGGCCAGAACCGCTCGGGCCGTCCCGGCGGCAATGGCGGCGCGGCCAACCGCTCGCCGAAGCCGGAAGGCGCGCGCAACTCGCACCGCGGCGGCGGCCGCCCGCGCGCCGTCGCCTGATCGGCAGCGCACCGCGCGCTGCCTCACGGCAGCCTTTGAATGCAGAAACGGCCGGGATCTTTCCCGGCCGTTTTCGTTGGGGGCCGCCGGCCGGGCTCCGGTTGCAGCCCGGCCCCCTCGCCTCCATATCCCCTTGAGGAACAAGGCTTCCCAGGGAATGAAGGAGGACCGGCGCGATGCCCGAGACGATCAAGATCGACATCCCGCACAAGCTGACGCGCGAAGCCGCGCGCGCCCGGATCGAGCAGAGCTTTTCCAAGCTCCGCGATCAGGCGCTCGGCGGTTTTGTGAAGTTCGACGATGTGTGGACGGGCGACCGCCTCGACTTCCGCGCCAAGATGCTGGGGCAGACGGTGGTCGGCCGCCTGGACGTGCTGGAGAACAGCGTCCATGTCGAGATGGACCTGCCGACACTGCTGGCGGCGCTGGCCGGCAAGATCAAGGGGCAGATCGCCCGGGGCGGCCAGGTGCTTCTGGAGAAGAAGTAGCCGCACCCGCAAAGAGGGACGCTGAAGCGGGCCTGCTCACGCCGTCAACGGGCCCGGGCGCTTGTCGGCTGGCCCTATTGCGCGACACTGCGGAGCGTCGCTTCCGAGGCGACGACGGTGCCGCCGGTCTCGGTCGGGTCGATCTTCAAGACGTCGCCGAGCCCCGGCACCCGCGAGCCGACCTTGACGCGCATGAGTTCCTGATCGGTCGCCAGGATCGCCTCGTTCTCGAACACCATGACGATCTGATAGTCCGCCGCCACCGGCGGCCGCGCGCGCACGATCTGCGGCGCCGGCATGGCGTTCTTGTCGGCCTCGATGATCGTGCCGGTGATGATCGGGTCGATATTGGTCGGCCGCATCGAGGACAGGATCTGGCGGGTAAAATAGTCGGGATCGCGCAGCGAGATCGAATAGGCCGAGACGAAGAAACCGAGCGAGGCGAGGCACAGCGACAGGGTCAGGACGCGCTCGAAGTTGAAGATGCCGGCGATGCGGCGCAGGCGCCCGGACAAGGCGGCTTCGGACGGGGAGCGGGACAGGACGGGCGACATGACGGATCCAGCGCGTGTGAGACGCCTTCACTCTGGAAGCCCCGACTTAAGAGTTCCTTCCCCTCTGCCCCGCCGCCCGCCTGTTTTGCCCGGCAGGGTAAGGAAGCGGTTAAGCCCTTCGCCTCGAATTAACGATCTGAACGGATTGTGGTCGCCGGCCGCGCCGCCGGAGCGCATGATGGCGCGCACGAGACCGACGTCGCCCGCGGCGATCGGCCAGCAGAGGAGCGTTCCATGACGACGCAGGAGAGACGGGAGGACAGCCGCCGCCGCACCCGCCTGCGTCCGGGCAAGCTTCTCACCGAAACAGGACGCTACCTCACCGACTGCGCGATTCTCGATCGCAGCAGCGCCGGGGCGCGCGTACGCCTGTTCGAAGCGGCGGCGCTTTCCTCCGAGATGACGCTGTTCGACGAGAGCGAGACGCTGCGGTGGTCTGTCCGAATGGTGTGGTCCGGGGATGGCCAGGCGGGGCTCTGCTACACCTCCCCCGCCGACCCGGTCGGTGCCGAGGAGGCCGAGAGGATCGCCGGACGCTACTACGCGGTGTGACGCCCCGGCGGGGCGCGCCAAAAACTGCGCTCTGGCGGCGCTCCGGCGCCGGTTGGTTCCGCGTCAGAGGATGGCGAGGAGCCCGCTCGCCTCGCCGAAGAGGCCGAGATAGGGGGAACTGACCGTCAGATCCGCATTGTTCATGTCGTAGAGCGCGGCGAACCGGGCGATGAACTTGTCGAGCTTCGCCGGGTCCTGCAGATCCTTGACGTCGAGCTTCTTCTCGATGATCGACACCTGCTTGTCGACGTCGAGCGAGGACAGTTCGCTCGGCAGGCCGAGCGTGGTCTTGACCACCTCGAGAATGGCCTTGTCGGCCAGGAGCCGTAGCGGCGTGGTCAACGTCGGTGCCTGGCGCAAGAAGTAGAGCGCGAGGCGCGCACCCTCGCTCGTCTCGCCGGCCTTCTCCTCCATGACCGAGAGAAGATACTTGTTCTCGGTCGACAGGCGCAGCGCCGGCCGCTGGACGCTGTCGGCAGCCGTCGTCACCACGCCCGAAGGGCTGAAGTTGAAGGCCTCGGCGAAATCGACGTAGCGGCTGTCCTGGAAGGAATTGGCGTAGCTCTTGGGATCGCCGAGATCGCTGGTCAAGATCTTGCGCAGCTGGTCGGCGGTCAGGCCTTCCTCGTCGAGGCCGAAGGCCGTCAGGGCGTAATCGGTGATGGTCTTGTTCGCCACGACGTCGTCGAGCTTGCGCGCTTCGCTGACGGCCTCGATGTATTTCTTGGTGTCGGCGGTGATCAGCGATTTCTTCGCGTCGGTGAGGTCCGAGCCGAAGGACGCGAGATAAGCGCTGCCGGTCTTGGTGATGCTGGCGTTGGACTGCACCTGGCGCTGCGCCGCGATCTTGCCGTCGGCGCCGAAATTGAAGGCCGCCGCCAGTTTTTCGTAGCGCGCATCGCCGAGCTTGTTGACGTAGCTCTCCGGGTCGGACGTGTCGCTTTGCAGGACGCGGCGGATCTTGGTCAGGCTCGCCGTGTCCGGATCGATGTCGAAGGCGGTCAGCACGTAGTCGAGGGCATCCCGCCCGAAGACCGCGCTCTTGGCCATGAGGTCGCCGACCGACATGATGTTGGCCGCCAGGAATTCGAAGGTCTCCGTCTTCGAGGCATCCTTGGCGAAGGCCGCGGTCTGGTAGTTGTCGTGATAGGCCACCGAGACCGTGTCCCCGCTCGGCTGCGCCAGGGCGCTCTTGCCATCGGGCACGGTGCCCTGCGGGGTGAAGGTGAAGGCGGCGTTCAGCGCGACGAGCTTCTGCTTGTAGGCGGCCTGCGCGGCCGTCGCCGTCGAGGCCTGGCCGAGTGCGCTGCTGGGATCGGACGGGTCGCTGCTCAGAATGCTGGCGACATAGGCGGCGGACGTCGTCGAATCCAGCTGGAAGGCGGTGACGAGGTAGCTGGCGACGCGCGCATCGCCCGTCAGGTCGCTGACCGAGCGCGCCGTGGCGGCCTTGGCGAGGAAGTACGCGGTTTCCTGGGCGGCCGACTGCGAACTCGCCAGATTGTCGTGGGCGACGTTGAAGTCGTAGACGAGGCGCTCGGCCTTTTCCGCGCTCATCGCGGCACTGCCGGCCGGCACGCTGCCGTCGCTGGCGAAATTCATCTTGTCGGCGAGGACGAAGAACTTGTCGTCGCTGGTGCTGGCAGCGTCGTCGCTGGCCTCGCCGGTCAGGACGCTGCGAACATAGGACTTCGAGATCAGCGCCGGGTCCGCCCCGATCGACTGCATCGCCACTTCGAACAGGGTGGCATTGGCAAGGAATTCGTCGACCGACGTGATGGTCGCCATCTTTTGCTGGAACAGGCTGGTCTTGGCGGACAGCGCCGTACCCTGGCGGACCCGATGCTCCGAATAGGCCTCGACCATCGCCTCCTTCTGCCCCGTGCTCTGGGCGGTGGCGGCGACGGTGGTGGCGTTGTTGAAGCTGAAGGCCTCGGCAAAGCTGCGGTAGCGGGAGTCTGACAGGGCGTTGGCGAAGGAGGCGGAATCGCTGAGGTCGCTCTCGATGACCTTGCGCACGAAGGCCTTCGAACCGGCCTGGTCCTCCAGCCCGTAGGCCTTCAGGGCATAGGTGTAGAGCCGGGTGTCGCTGAGGAACTCGTCGACGGTTTTGATCTTGCCGATGTGCTCGTCATAGTACTGGGTGTCGCTGGCCACCCGGGCGTCGGACTGGATGCGCTGCAGCGATGCGGTGAGATCGCTGGCATAGAGCCGGTAGTTGAGAAGCGTCGAGAGCATCGCTCGGACCTGTTCTTTCTGGCGGGGATGGACCCTGCGCGGCCGTCCCCGCAATGGCTCTCATTTTAGTGAAACAGCGTTACCCGAATCTGAACGGCGGACCCGCGCCCTCAGGCTATTTCGCGGCCATGGGGGCCAGTTTCTGCAGGCCTTCGCCGCCCACATCCTCCTTCGGGAGGAAGTCGAACTGCTGAATCAGCACCTCGTGGATGACCTCCTGCTTGTAGCGGGCGTTGACGGCGTCGCGGATCGAGCCGGTCAAGGCCACCAGATCGAACTGCTCGGCCTTCTGGAAGTCGAAGCCCGAGGCCGAATAGACGGCGCGGAATGCCTCGTCGAGGATGAAGGGATCGGGCGGGACCGCGAGCTTGCCGGCCGTCTCGCCGTCGATCGTGTAGACGAAGGCGGCCAGGACATAGCCGCGGATCGCATTCTCGGCGATGATCGGAACGGTGATCACCTCGGTCGTGCGGTAGTCGAGCCCGGCGAAATAGGTCGGGTCGGGCGGCACTTCCGGCGCGGTGGGCGCGCTCATGGACGCCGCGACATAGCCCGATCCGAGCGTGGCGACGACGATCCAGATTCCGATGGCGATGATCTTGATCATCTGTCGCGCTTGACGCCCGTGACGGCCGAGCCGTAGGTCCCGTCGCTTTCAGCGTCGGACATGGCCTTGGCGATCAGCCGGGTGATCTCGCCGGTGGCTTCCATATGGAGCCAGAGAACGTGCCGGTTGTCTTCCAGCCGCTCGCGCAGACCGTTGAGGCGCACCTTGAGATTGGGCGTGACGGCGGCGGGATCGAGACCCCGCGAAATGCGCGAGAGCTCGAGCAGGCACTGGTTCTTGCGATTGCTGCTCTCGGTGACGCTGACATTGCGGCCCTCGCGCAAGGCGAGCGTCTCGCCGACGAGGACGGATTCGAGACGGTTGATGGCCTGGGTGAGAACCGTTTCCATGATCAATTCCTATGTTGTCCCGGTTGCCCGGATAATGCCTTGCGTTACTTCGGGCCGAGGCCTTTGAGGGCCGCGGCGCCGGTGGCCACGGTATCGGCCCGCGCCAGTTCTTCCCGTCCCGCGTCGATCGCCTTGGCCCCGGAACCGCCCTTGTCGATCATGGCGGCGATGCCGATGCCGCCGCCCTTGGCCATCTCCTCGCCGATCCGTTCGGCCAGCATCGACTTCCAGATCTTGCCGGCCGTACCGGTGCCGAAATAGCTGGTGTCTTCCTGCGGCAGCATGCTCTCCACGAAGGTCCTGAGGACGAAGCTCTCGAACTGCTGCGAGGGCGGCAGCGTCCCGCTGCGCGAGCCGCGATAGACCCGCGAATAGGATTCTCCCGCGGAGGCCACCGGCACGTCCGCCTTGGCGGCCTTTGCAGCCGAGACGACATTGGCGGCGAAGAGGTCGCCCGTGGCGGACGCCGCGGGCGAGGTCGCCGCCGCGCCCGCCGTCGCCGGGCTGGCCGCAGCGGGACTGGCAGGCCTCGTCGTCGGAAGCGGTGTCAGACTCGTCATTCGTCACAATGTCCCTGGGCGCCCTCGCCCCTTGGCGCGCGATGGCTCACCCCTGCTTCTATCGCGCGCGACTTATTCGAAGCTTGCGTTGGCGGCGGTGAGATAGTCCTGCAAAGCCAGATCCAGCTCCGTCCGCTCGTCGATCTGGTCGGCGACGCCGCGCGCCTCCTCGCAGGCCCGCTCCAGCCGCTTTTCGATCCCCTGCGCCTCGCGCAGCCGGAGTTCGGCCTGCACCTGAATGCTTCGGTTGGCGACGATCTTCACCTCGTTGCGGCGCAGCGTCGTCGCTTTCGCCTCAAGAAACAGGCCCTGCAGCAGCGACTGGTCGCCGAGGCTCTGGAGGATTTCGACGCTGAGGGCGGCCAAAGCGATCCCCTCGCGCTTCAGCTCGGCCAGGCGCCACTCCTCCACCTGGCGCTTGCGCAGCTGCACCGACTGCAGCCGCTCCAGCCGCGCAGCGCGTGTCCCCTCGCCGCTCATCCGTTGATCACCCACTGCTGGAAGCCGGCGAGGAAGATGGTGAGATAGTCGCCGATCGAATAGGCGAGGAGGACGAGCCCGCCCGCGATCACGAAGGGCATGGAGATGAAGTAGATCGGGATCTGCGGCGTCATCTTGTTGGCCAGGCCAATGGCGAAGTTGACGATGACGCCGTAGATGACGAACGGGCTGGCGATCCTGAGGCCCAGATGGAAGGTCTGGTCGAGATTGTCGGTCAGCGCGACGAGGCCGGTGCGGGGGGCGAAGCCGAGCGCCACCGGCATCGCCGAATAGGAGGCCACCAGCGCCCTGAGGATCTCGACATGCAGGTTCAGCGAGAAGACCAGCACCGTCGCCGTCATGGTGATCAGCGAGACGACTGCCGGAGCCGGTTCCGACTCGTCGATCGGCGAGCCGATGGCCTGGCCCATGCCGATCGCGTTGGCGAGGAAGTTCGCCGAGAACTGCAGGGCGATCATGAAGACGCGGCCGAGCAGACCGATCAGCATACCGTTCAGGATCTCCGTGACGATCATCTGCAGCCGCACGTCGTCGCCCGCTTCCCGCATCAGCGGCAGCATGTCCGGCAGGATGCCCGGCGAGACGGCGAGCGAGATCGAAAAGGCGACGAAAAGTCGGATCTGCGTCGGGATCCGGACACTCGAATAGCCCGGCAGCAGCATCAGGCAGCTGCCGATGCGGCAAAAGATGAGGAACAGCGAAAGGATCGTCGCCGTCATCTCCTCGGTCATGCGATCGATCCGAGCGCCTTGATGTCGATGCCACGCGCGATCTCCAGATGCGACAGCACCGGCAGATTGACGAAGATGCGCTCGATCATCATGCGCACATAAGGCCGTGCATCCGGGGCCGCGACGAGGACGAAGTTCTCGCCCTGGTCGGTCTTCTCGCGGATGATCTTCGTCGCCTCGGTGGCGAACTGCTCGACGAGGCGCGGATCGATGTCGAACTCGATCACATCGCCCTTGGCATCCCGCTTCAGCGCTTGATGGAAGACGAGATCCCAGCGGTTGCCGAGGCGCAGCACCGCGAGCTGACCCTTGTGCAGGAGATCGCCGCAGATCTGCTGCGCCATGCGGGTGCGCACATGCTCGACGATCTTTTCCGAGCGTCGGACATGCGGGGCGATCTCGGCCACGGCCTCGAGGATGAGGGTGAGGTTGCGGATCGAGACGCGCTCGGCGAGGAGCAGCTTGAGCACCGCCTGTAGGCCGCTGAACGACATATGGGCGGGGACGATCTCGTCGATCAGTCGCTTGTATTCCGGCTCCAGCCGGTCGAGCAGCGTGCGCGTGTCCTTGTAGGAGAGAAGGTGCGCCAGATTGTTGCGGATGACCTCGGAGAGATGCGTGAGGACGATCGACAGCGTGTCCACCGGCTCGAAGCCGGCCCGGCGCGCGGCCGAGGCGAAGGTGTCGGAGATCCAGGCGGCCTTCAGGCCGAAGGCCGGCTCGCGGGTCAGGTCGTGCGGGATGTCGGGCACGGGCGAGTCCCCGAGGACGATCAGGAGGTCGCCGAGACGCAGCGCCTGGGTGGCGACCGTGGTGCCGTGCACCTTGATCTCGTAGGACTTGGCGTCGACCGAGAGATCGTCGCTGAGCTTGATCTCCGGGACCACGAAGCCGAAGCGCGAGGCGAAGCGGCGGCGCATCTTTTGCACGCGGTTGGCCAGTTCGTCGCGCGAGAAGGCCAGATGTGCGGCCATCTGCTTGCCGAGCACCAGCTCGACCTCGACGATGCGCAGCGATTCCTTCACCGACTGGCGCTCGGTCTCGATCGCCTGCTCCTCGGCCTGCTTCTTCTCGACCTCGACGAGGCGCTCGGCGACGGCGCGGTTGCGCGGAACGGTGTAGGCGACGGCTCCGAGGCCGAGGGAAACGACGAAGAAGGGAAGGAACGGCAGACCGGGAAGGAGCGCGAGGACGCCCATCATCGCCGAGGCCACCATCATCGCGCGCGGGTAGAAGCCGAGCTGGGTGATGATCCCCATCTCGACGGCGCCGCGGGTCCCGCCCTTGGAGACCAGAAGACCGGCGGCCAGAGAGACGATCAGCGCCGGGATCTGGGTGACGAGGCCGTCGCCGACCGAGAGCTTGGTGTAGACGTCGGCCGCCTCGCCGGCATCCATGCCGTGGCGGGTGATGCCGATGATGATGCCGCCGAAGATGTTGACCGCGGTGATGATCAGGCCGGCGATCGCGTCGCCGCGCACGAATTTCGAGGCACCGTCCATCGAACCGAAGAAGGAGCTTTCTTCTTCCAGCTCGCGGCGGCGCTGCTGCGCCTGGCGTTCGTCGATCAGGCCGGCGGAGAGATCGGCGTCGATCGCCATCTGCTTGCCGGGGATGGCGTCGAGGGTGAAGCGCGCGCCGACTTCGGCGATACGCGTCGCGCCCTTGGTGATGACGAGGAAGTTGACGGTGAGGAGGATGGCGAAGACGACGAGGCCGATGACGAAGTCGCCGCCCATGACGAACTGCGAGAAGCCGCCGATGACGTAGCCGGCGGCGTTGTGGCCCTGGTCGCCATTCGAAAGGATGACGCGCGTCGTCGCGACGTTCAGCGACAGGCGCAGCATGGTCACGAGCAGGAGAAGCGTCGGGAAGGAGGAGAAATCGAGCGGCTTCTCGATCCACAGCGCGACCATCAGGATCAGGATCGACAGCGCGATCGAGATGACGAGGCCCATGTCGATCAGGAAGGCCGGAATCGGGACGAAGAGCACCGCCATGATGAAGACGATGGCCAACGCGAAACCGATATCGCGACGGCTCTTGGCCTTGATGGGCGGACTGAGCCTCAGGGGTTCGGCGAGCGACATCTAAGCGTTCCTTCGGGGCGTCATGCCCTTGACCTGCCGGTGGCGCGGTCGCGGGCGACCGTTCCGGCTCTCTTTATGTCCGGGCCGGGCGCCGGCCGGAAGCGCGATGGACGCAGAGGCGCCACCGTCACCGACCGTTCTGCGGCCTCGAGCTTGAGCCGGGCTGGAAAGGTTTCGTCAACCTTTGGCCCCGGGGCCGTACGGCGGTGTCAGAGACCGGACCCGTCGCCATAGGTGATGGTCACGGCGACCGTGTCGGAATAGGTTCCGGGCCGGACCGGCTGCGGCGGCACACGGCCGTAGACCGGCACCGTCTGCTGCGTGCCGGTGCCGGTACCCGGCAGCCGGGTTTCCAGCGAACTGCCGAAGGGTTGGCTGCGCGCCGGGTCGAGATACAGGCCGTAAATGGCCAGGTCGCTCCCCGCTCTCAGGATGCGCTGCTCGGGATCCGTTCCACCACCCAGGCCAGGCCCGAGGGTGACGGAATAGCCGGTCTCGGGCGTACAGGTGACGGCGATGCGGGCTTCCGCGTCGACGGCCCTGTCGATGACGCCGTGTTCACCGAAATCGATGTCTCCCGCCTCCACCAGACAATTGGCCGGGATGTCGGCCTGGACGGAGAAGGCGGCCTGGCCGGTGCCGGCACCGCCCGATGCGTTGCAGTCGAGATCGCCTTCGGCAAACTCGAAAACCGTATCGGCGCCGACGAAGGAACTGTCGTACCGGCCCGCCGCGGCTGTCGATTGGCCGCCCGGCACCCGGCCGAAGAGATCGATCGTTGCCGAAGCGACCTCGCCGGAGACCACGGCCACCACCCGGCGCGGGGCGCCGAGAGAAGGCGCGTCGCGGCTCCCCCAGGGACTGCCGTAGCCCCCATCCTGATAGAGCTGGAAGGCGAGCGTCCGCCCGCCCGAGGTCAACTGCCGCACGCCGCCGACGGCGCCGCCGCTGCCCGCCCCCAAATGCAGGCAGACGACCACCTGCGCCGCGCCGGGCGTGACCTGGACGCAGTCGATCCGCACGCTCGCGACGCTGTCGGTCGGGGCGGCAAACAGGCTGTCGACGGAGCCGAAAGCCAGATCACCGATCTCGACGGTACAGGCGGCCGCCTTCGCCCCCGACGCAGCCAGAAGCGTGAAGACGATCAACAGCGCGAACCTCAGCATCGCCCCCCCTGTCCCAAACATACCCCGTGATAGGAGCAGGTGCTGGTGCGGCGCTGTTCCCGTCAGAGCGGGGTGCAGGCGGCGTCGGGAATGGCGACTTGCGCGCCGCCGTCGCTCTGGTAGGAAAACCGGGCGAGACACTGTCCCCCCTCGGGAAGATCGACCAGGACCTCGTTGGCCGCAGAAAGGCCGTCGACATAGGCCTGCCCGTCATAGCCGATGACGAACGCCTCGCCATCGGCGCCGAGGCGCCCGATCGCCCCTAACGGCAGGGCCTCGCCCGCGGCGTCGGTGAAGCTGACGAGCGCCGCGCCGCCCTTGGCCGCGGCGGCGAAGGCCACGACCACGCCCGATCGGTCGACCGGTACGACCACCTGGCGGGTGGCGTTGAGCGCGGTGTCGAGCGGCAGGTCGCCTGGATCGATCGAGATCTGGTTCTTCTCGAAGGCCCGCAGCCGCGGCAGCAGCAGCTTGCCTCTGGCATTGGTGCGGCCGACGGCGCGGTTTTCCTGGCTGACCTCGACATCCGCGGCGCCGACGTCGACGATCGCGAAGGAATCCTCGATCGGCCGGGAGAAGAACAGGTCGCCGCCGGCGGCGACGACGGCGCCGTCCATCTGCGCCGTCGCCCGGAACAGGTCGCCGGACTGCCCCACCGCGGCGACGAAATCGGCGGCCTCGGCGTGATACTGCGCCGTGGCGGAGCGCTGCGACACCTTCCCCTCGGAATCGCGCAGCTGCCAGCTGTAGTCGCCGGTCTCCTGACCGCCGCGCCGGGACAGGGAGGCGCTCGCCACCGGGCCATCGCCGCCATCGTAGAGGGAGGCGGTCGTGGAATAGTCCTCGCCGAGCGGCAGGGTGAGCCCGGCGCTGACCCCGAAAGCCTCGGACGCCAGATCCTTGAAGCCTGAAAGGTAGACCGCGCCCGTCTTGTTGATCTTCCGGCTGTAGGACAGGCCGACGACGCTTTTTTTCTGGTCATCGACGGCCGTAACTTCGGTGAAGCTCAGGCTGACGGAAGAGGGATCGAACACCAGCGGCAGCGAGACCGCGATCTGGTTGATCGCGGCGGCGGGCCTGCCGCCGGCTTGGAGAAGGCTCGGGTCGCGTGCCGCCGCATCGATGATCGAGGCGATGTCGTGGTAGTCGCCATGGGTCCGCTGCACGCGGCCGCTGACGTTGACCTGAGCGACCCGGAATTCTGCGGTGGCGCCGAACTGCACGCCGGACCCGAAGGTCGACGAGCGGCTGGTCGCCGCCGAGGCCGAGACGGTGCCGAGGGTGCCGACCGCCACGACGGCGCCGAGGCCGCCATTGGCGATTTCGGCGCCGCCCTCGATATGCGCCTCCCCCGTCAGCCAGTCGCTGAAGCCGTAGCGCAGGGATCCCGATCCCATCGGCCGGGGATCATAGGCATTGGATCTTGCGCCGAAGAACTGGCGGCCGAAGCCGAGTTCGGCCGAATAGTCGGTCAGGCCCTGCGCCAGAAGCTTCGGGGAAGAAAAGAAGGCGGTCTCGCTGACGCTCTCCTGACCGGCCGCATCGCGCACGACGACGCGCGTGGTTCCCGCGCCGTTGACCACCGGCAGATTGGTCAGCGCGAAGGGCCCGGCCGCGACCTCCTTGGAGAAGCGCTTGGTGCCGTTGAGATAGACGTCGATGGTGGAAGGGACGGCGGCACTGCCCGAAATCTCGGGAATGGGCACGGTCACGAGATCGGAGCGCAGGGAAAAATTGCGCTGGATCTGAACGCCGGCCAGCCGGGTCGGCCGATTCCAGTCCAGGCCGCCGGTGATGAGGTCGCCGGCCCGATAGGTCCGCAATGTCTCGGGGTCGGAATAGGCCCAGCTGGTGTCCAGCCGCTTGGTATCGTAGTCCCCTCCGGCATCCGTGCTGGCCACGAAGGTCTGCGCGACGACGCCATAGGGCGAGAACATCCGGCCTTCGAAGGCTCCGGAAAGCCCGTCGAACCGGACGACGTCGCGCAAGGCGGCACTGGGCGTGGCGGCAAACAGGCTGTAGTTGAGGAGGGCGCCAAAGCCCGACTGCGCCGTCGGCCCCGGATTGCTGGGGGCGTCGAGAATGCTGCGCGCGCCGCTTGCGTCGATCACCGCCGCGACACGCGCCGCGTCGCCCGCGCTGAAATCGATCTGTTGGCTGGCCTCGTCATAGCCGTACCGGACCCCGGGCAGGCGATCGACGAGGATGCGACCATCGGCCAGCCGTGCCTCTTCGGCCGGGAACAGGCCGATGCTGCGCAACTCTTCCGCCTCGGCGACGAGCGTGCCGCCGGTCTCGACGAAGGCGGCGATCAGCCCCGTCGGGGCGCCGTTCACCGAGACGTCGAGAAACAGCGCCCGGCTATCGGCAGCGTCGGGCGCCGCCGCGACGGGCGCGGCCGCCGGAACCTGCGCCGGCGAGGGATTCGGTTGGAAGGGGCACAGGACGACGAGAGCGAAGAGAGCTCGGTGACGTTTACTGCGCGCTCTCGAAGCGAACCGGAATGGAGTGCCGGACCAGGACATTGATCGTTCCAGCCTTGCGGCGCTTGGGATCGGGGAGTTCGTCGACCAGCAAGCGGTAGCGCTCGCCTTCCTCGACCGGCGTCTTGGCGATGCGCACGATGCGCACCAGGTTTTCGCCGCCGGGCGCCAGCTTGGTAATCGGGGGGCTGGCCACCACGTTCGTCGTCGGCTCCAACCACTCCTCGCCGTCGACGATCCTCGAGCGGAACACCCGCACCTGGACGCCGAGCGGCGACTTGTCGTTGTTCCATACCCGGATCGACGAGGTTGCTGCGCCGGGATTGACGGTGAGGCCGACGGGGGAGACGCGCAGGGAAGAGGCATGGGCACCGGAGGCGACCAGCATCAGGCCCAGGGCAGCGACGAGAGAGGATCGCATCAGGGTTCTTTCCGCAGGAGCCATCACGCTCCCGACGATGACTTAATAGGACAGGGTGACGGTGATCGTGTCGGTGTAGTCGCCGACGGGGGCCGCCTGCGCCGGCGCCATGCCGTAGATGTTGATCGCTTGCGCGGAGCCGTCGGCGGTGCCGGTCAGTTCGTCACCCGTGCCGCCGATCAGATCGGTGTGGCTGGCGTCCGAATAGACGCTGTAGTCCAGCGTGTTCGTGCCGCTGGTCATCTTGCGCGTTGCCGCGGTGGCACCGTCTCCGGAGCCGGCATCCATGGTGATCGAATAGGTCGTGCCGTCGGTGCACTGGATGTTCAGCGTAGATGCCGCGTTGGACGCCGTCGTCGAGAGCGTGGTCGCCCCGACGGCATCGAAGACAAGCGGGTTGGCGGTCAGAGTGCATTCGGACGTGACGGTCATCGAGACGGCCATGTTGCTCGTCTTGTCGGTAACGGCGGAGGCGATCGTGCTGGCACCGCAGAGGACGCCAAGCGCTCCGCCGACGACGATCGCATTTCTGAACATTTTCATTATTCACCTTCTTGGTCGGAACCATCAGCAAGGTGCAGCGTCTCACTTACTAAAAAAGCGTGAGTTCAAGGCCACTGCACCCGCCATAGAGGGCGGCAGACCTTATAATTATGTGCAAAATTATACAACTAATCGTGAGTTAAGACGTAAGGCAGACTTTTGGTCTGTTCAGCTTGGTTAACGCGGCGGCCGAGACGAACGCAAGCTGCACGACTGGCCGTACAGTCCGGTCTTTCCGGCCGAGAGCGAGGTGGCTGTCGGGTAAAACAGCCGATTTCCGGTCAAAACAGGGGATATTGACGGTTTTGACCGAGGAGACGGCAGGCGGGCGCATCCGTCTTCCGACGCCACGCGGCGACGGGCCGTCCCCGTTTGCGGACGGCATCGCGCTACCACCTTCGGTAAGTCTTAAGCGCCGCTGTCTGGAGGCTCGCAAATATCAGGGGACGTCCCGCAGGACTTCATTCACCCTGAAAAGAAGAGGCACCCCGCCCGGCCCGATCGTCGAAGATCGCGGCGGGACGGGGTGCCTTTGGAATCGGCCGGGCCGATGCCCAGGCGGCCGCAGAGCGTCAGAAACCCTGCTCGATGCGGGCGTAACTTTCCTGCGTGAAGGAATAGACCTGGGCCCCGGTGAACGAGGCGGTGAAGGCGATGATGACGAAGATGGCGAGGATCTTCGGCACGAAGGTGAGCGTCACCTCCTGGATCTGCGTCAGCGCCTGGAACAAAGCGATGAGGATGCCGACCACCATGGCCCCGCCGACGGCGGGGCCGGAGGCGATGACGACGGTCCAGATCGCCGACTGCACGATATCGATGGCATCCGCTTCGTTCATGGCCGCTACTCGATGGTGATGCCGGCGCCGAGCGCCAGCTTGGTGCCGCTGGCCAGCGTCGCGACGGCGCCGGTGTCGGTGACGTTGACCGACTTGACCACGCCGCTGATCTTGCCGTCGGCGGAGGTGACGGTATGGCCGATCGCCGCGTTCGCCTGGGTCAGGGCCGACAGGGTGATCATCGACTCCAGCTTCTGATTGGTCTTGATGCCCTGCTCGACATTGGAGAAGGAGGCGAGCTGCGCCAGCTGCTCCGTCGCGTCGGTCGGGTTCAACGGGTCCTGGTTCTGCATCTGCGCCACGAGCAGCTGCAGGAAGCTGTCATAGTCGAGGCTGGCCTGGTCGGCATCGGTCTTGGTCGTCGAGGCGGTGGTGGTGGTCGCGGTGGTGCTGCTCACACTGCTGACGTTGCTCATGAGGATGCTCCTGCTGCGACGGGGATACGGGCCTCCCGGAAGGTCGGCTGCGGCCGTCCGGAAATGATGGCGTCCTCAAGCGGGATGATGGAACGCAGGGATTTCAGCGCGTCGAACGGGCGCTCGCGCTCGACCAGTTCCACCGCGTCCATGATCCCGGCCCGGATGTCGGCGTTGGAGAAGGCGGCGAGAAGCAGGGGATAGGTCTTCTGGAAGGCGTCGCGGGCAGCGGCGGCATCGGCGGGCTCGATCAGCATCATCTGGACGAGGAAATACAGCTGGCGCAACGGCGTCGTCGCATCCGCCGCCTGGATCACGTGGCTTTCCAGGAGGAAGGTCACGTCGTTCAGGAGTTCCAGCGAGGTCTTCCGGTCGACGCGCATCACCGCACCGTTGATGAAGATGCGCTCGCCCGCCCTCAGGGATAGTTTCAGCGTCGCCATCGCCTATTCCAATCCGTCGCGGATCATCGTCGTGACGTCGATGATCCCCTGGAAACTCTGCGTCTTGCCGACGCGCACCGAGTCGGTCTCGCGCATGACCCAGAGACCGATGGAGATCAGACCGGCCCGCAGGCTTTCCGGCAGGGCGTTCTCGGGGTTGGCGAGATCTTCCACCAGGATCGACCAGAGCGTGCGCGTCACATAGATCGCCTCGATCGCCTCGGGCGAACGGGGGCCGTGCTTCTCGGCACGGGCGAGGATCTCGAGCGTGTGGTCGAGAGCCTCCTTCTCGCGTTCGCGCGCCGAGGCACCGCTGTCCTGGCTGATCTCCGCGTAGGAAAATTGGTACATTCGCCGTTCCTTTGTATCGAGCGGTTCTCAGGCGAACCGTCCGCCATGCTGCCCGAAAGAGATCAGATGTAGTCGAGAATGCTGAGGCCCTGGATCTTGCCGGTGACGCTGTAGGCGGCCTGAAGCTGCGTCGACAGCGCGTTGACGCGTAGGCTCACTTCGGTGATGTCGACCTCCTCGAGGCCGGACACCGTCGCCGCCATGATGTCCTGCTGGCGTTGCAGTTCGGCATTGGCGCCATCGATGCGCTTCAGCTTGGTGCCGACGTCGGCGCGCAGCGTCGTCGCCTGGTCGCCGCCCCCCTTCAGCAGCAGCGTCGCTTTGTCCGTCACCGCCTTGCGGGCGTCGGCGTTCAGCGTGTCGATGCCGAGTGAGGCGATCATCGTGTAGGCCTCGGCGATATTGCTGAAGGCACTGTTGTTGGCGCTCAGAGACGACGTGACCGTCTCCGTCTTGCTGATCCGCGAGTCGATCGTGCCACTCGAAGCTGCCGTCCAGCTTGCGGCCTGGAATTCGTCGCTGAATTTATAGGTGACACCGCCCTTCACGGAGCCACCGCCGAGATAGTCGGCCATGTCCGTGCCGCTCACCTGGCTGGCATCTGTGCCACCGGTCGCAGCTAGAACGAATGCGTTGAACTCGCTGGCGAGGCGGGTAGCGCGCGCCGCCGATGCGGTCGTTGTGATCGGGGCCGCGTCTGTATTGTCGCCGCCGAAGAGGTACTGTCCGTCACCCGTGGCGTTGAGCGCGCCCGTCATCGTCTGCAGGCCGGATTTCGCCTCGTTGATGAGCGTGTCGAAATTGGTGGCGACACTGACGCCGATCAGGTTGTTGGCGAGCGACTCGGCGCCTTCCGAAATCGTCGCCAGCGAGGCGTCGATGTTCTTCAGCCGCGTGATGACCAGGCCGTTCGAGGCCTGCTGCTCCTTGAAGCTGTTTTCCTGCGCGCGGGCGCTGACGGCACTGCCGGTCAGGCGGCCGAGCGTCTTGCCGATGTCGAGATGGCGGCCGGAGTTCAACTCCTGCGTGGCGTCGTTGACCTGGCTCTGCAGGCGCTGCAGCGAAACCCGCGTGCTGGTGTTGAAGGAAAGCGTGGAGATGCTCATGGCGCCGTGTCCCGTCAGATGCTGTTGAGAAGCGTGTTCAACATTTCGTCGATGGTGGAGATCAGCTTGGAGGCTGCCTGAAAGGAGCGCTCGAGCTCGAGCATCCGCGTCAGCTGCTCGTCCATGTTGATGCCGGTCTCGTTCGACAGGGTCGCCTGGGTCTGGTCGAGCACGGTCTGCTTGTAGTCGGTATCCGACAGCGCCGTCTGACGCGTCGCCTGCAGCCAGCTGATCGACGAGGCGGCATAGTCGGCCAGGCTGGCGGTCGGATCGGCGCCGCTGGTCGCCGAGAAGCTCCGGGCGGCGTTGAGGGCGTCGCTGAGCTGGTTCAGCCGCGTGGTGAAGCCGCCGGCGTTCTGCGTGTTGTAGTCGGCATGGACGCCGTCCCGGATCAGGGTGGGATTGGCGGTGACCCCCGTGGCAAGCTTCAGCTGTGCGGCAAGACCGGTGATCGTGGTCGAGCTGGCGCCCGCGGTAAGGCCGCCGGTGTGCGTCGCCAGGTTGGCGGGGACCGTCTTGACGTCGGACAGGCCGATGACGGTGGCGGGGTTTGTCGCGGTCAGCGTCAGGGCCGGCAGGCCGGCAGTACCGGCCGTGACCTTGCCGGCGCCGAGTGCGGCACCGCCGGTGACCGGAACTGCGGCTGCGATCGCGCTGCTCAGCGCGTTCGCATAGTCGGTATCGGTCGGCACGGCGGTAAAGGTGTGGCTCGCCGAATAGTCGACCCCGCCATAGCTGAAGGTGAAGGCGATCTTGTCGCCGGCAGCGATGGTGCCGGCGGTAAACGAGCCGACGGCGATCGAGCCAGCCGCCGTCGTCGCGGCCGTCAGGCCGCCCGTCTTGCTCGCGACATAGGTCTGGATGTTGGAAACGCTGACGCCGAGCGCGCCGCTTGTCTGGCTCGACAGGCTGAGGGCGCCGTTGGCATTGCCGACGGTGACCACGGCGCCGGCCGGCAGGGCCGCATTGCCGTCGACGGTGGTTGCCGCGTTGACGGCTGCCTGCAGGGTCGCCTGGAAATTGGCTGCGCTCGTGGGCGCGGCGGTGAAGGCCGCCGTGGCGCGATAGCTCTTGTCGCCATAGACGAAATCGAAGGTCAGGCTGTCGCCGGCAGCGATGGTGCCGGGATTGTAGGTCCCGATGTCGGCGCTCGCCGGCGCCGAAATCCCGGTGGCGTCGAACAGGCCGGTGGCGATGTCGCCGCCCGGCACCTCCTTGAACGCGTCGATCAGGCCCCGCGCCATTTCATCGAGCTGCGTCTGGTAGGTCACCATCAGGTCGTCGCGCAGGGAGACGAGGCCGGCGACGATGCCGCTCTTGATCGGCATGAAGGCGTTGGAGCCGGTGACGGCGGTGCCGTCGATGCGGAAGGCATTGCCCTCTGTCACCGTGGCGTTCAGACCGCCCGTCGCCGCGTATTCGACCTTGCGGGCCGTCGACTCGAACATCGTCACGCCGGAGTCGGTGAAAATGACGAGGTCGTTGTTGCCCCGCGTCAGCGTCGTCACGCCGACATAGGCGGAGAGCTGCACCACGGCCTGGTCGCGGGCGTCGTTCAGGTCGGTCGTGTCGGCGCCGCTGCGGGTGCCGGCCACGATGCGGTTGTTCAGATCCTCGATCGTCGCCAGGATCTTCGTCATGTCGGCGGCAGCCTGGACGAGCTCGGCATCGGCATCGCGCCGGACCGACTGGACCGTCGCCGAGGACTCGGTGATCCGCGTGACGAGATCGCTGGCCGCGGTCGCGGCGTTGCGGGCAAGCTCGTAATTGTTCGGGGAGGCCGCCAGCGTGCTGAGCGCATCGTTCATCGCCGACACCATGGCGGCGGGCGAGCGGCTCAGCGCCGTGTCGCCGATGGTCTCGCTGATGCGCGTCAGTCCGTTGCTGATGACATTGCCCTTGCCCACGGCCGAATTGGCTTCCAGCATATTGCTGTAGAGCACGGCGTTCGAGGACTGGGTGATCGAGGTGACCTGCACCTGACCGAGCGCGCCGGTGACAACATTGGCGTATTTCTTGGTGGCGCCGACGGTGTTCACATTGGCGATGTTGCGCGCGATGATCGCGGTCTGCGTCTGGGTCGCGGTCAGCGACGACTTTGCCGTATCGAGCGCGGTGGAAAGCGACATGACGGAATTCTCGCGAAAACGGAGGGAGAGGCATCATCCCGAGCGGCCATCGCCCGGCTCGCCGGAAGGGGCCCGACAGGGCATCGGCGCAGCGACGCCGCCCAGGGGCGGCGCCGGCTATCGACGGCGCGTCAGCGCTTCAGGTTGACCAGAACGTCCATGATTTCGGACCCGGTCTGGAACACCTTGGAATTGGCGGTGTAGCTGCGCTGGGCCGCGATCATGGTGGTCAGTTCGTTCGCCAGATCGACGGTCGACTCCTCGAGCGCGCCCGCCGTCAGGTCGCCGAAGCCGCCCGACCCGCCGAAGCCCATCAGCACCGTGCCGGATTCGATCCCGGCGCTGTAGACGTTGCCGGCCAGAGCCGTCATCGAATCCGGGCTGTTGACCATGGCCAGCGGCACCTTGAACAGGTCGCGCGTCGTGCCGGAGGCGAAGGTTGCCGTGATCGTGCCGTCGGCGCCGATCTTGATCTGGCTGATGACCTCTGCCGGATTGCCGTCGACGGCCGCCGCCAGCGGCTGGGTGTTGCCGGTGAACTGGGTGGTATTGGCCAGATCGAGCGCGAAATTGCTCGAACCACCGATGGCGGTGAGATCGATGTTGAGCACGCCGTCGACGCCGCCGGTCGAGTTGATCCCGCCCGCGGTCGACGACAGGGTGAAGGTGGCGGGGTCGAAATTCAGGGTCGCCGTCGCCAGCGGAGCAGAGCCGGCCGCGCCATAGGGGAACGGGGAGTCCGCCGTGCCGGTCGTCGCCTTGCGGCTGTCGAAGACCGACATTTCCCAGGTCTCGTCGTTCTTCTTGGTATAGTAGACGTCGAGTTTCACCGCCTCGCCCGAGTTGTTGTAGACGGTCAGGGAGATGGCGGTCGAACTGGCGTCGCTGGGGAGCTTGGTGTTTTCCGAAGGAAGGGCGTGGCCGGTGACGACGGCAACGTCGACCAGTCCCGTAGCGGCGGCGGCGGTCACGTCCATCGCGATCTTGCTGCCGGTGCCGGCAGTGGTCGTGTTCGAGGTCAGGACGAGCTTGCCGTCAACGAGCGTCGCGACATCGGGCAAGGGAGGCGTCAGGGCCTGGTCCGCATGGACCGCGGCATTGATTCCATCGACGATTTCTTGTGGCGTCTTCGGACCGTTGATTGTAATCGCCAGCGGAGTGGTATCGCCGTCGATCGCGAGGTCGAGGGTCAGGGTCTGTCCCCCCGCCAGAGAGCCGAGATTGGCCAGCTGGGTGCTGGATGCCACCGACTGCGACTTGCTCTTGTCGAGCGGCACCGTGAGGACGCCCTTGGTCGTCGGATTGGCGCTGAGAAGCGAGGTCTTGAGATTGACCTCCTCGAGCCCGGCAAATCCGTTCAGCACCGCGTCGGTGCCGGTGGCCGTCACCGGATAGCCCATCAGCGTGTAGCCGGCGGCGTTCACCAGGCTGCCGTCGGCCTGCTGGGTGAAGGAGCCGGCGCGCGTCAGGAACGTGCCGCCATTGCCGTCGCCGACGGCCAGGAATCCCTGACCGTCAACCGCCAGATCGATCTTCTTGGCGTTGTTGTCGTTGCCGGTGAAGGTCAGGCCACCCTGCTCGCTGATCAGCTGGCGAACCTGGGCCTCGACGGCGCCGGAATTGTAGCCAGAACCGTTCGACGGCAGGATCAGCGAGGAAAACTCGGTCTGCGACTGCTTGTAGCCGGTGGTGTCGGAATTGGCGATGTTTTCGGCCACCGCGCTCAGGCGTGCCGACTGGGCGTTCATACCTGACACGCTCGTGCGCATAATGCCGCCGATGCTCATCAATTCACCTTCCGCAATTTGTTTCGCTCCCCTTTCTCTAGTCCGTCTGGCTTGCGTGAAACTGCCAGATTCCCGACATCGGCAAGTCAACGAAGTCAAGTGCAAGCACCCAAACGACAAAATCCCGATCTGCAGAGCAGACCGGGATTTTGAGACTTCGCTTTGAGAATTTATACTTCGTTAAGATGTTCGGACGGGCGTCAGACGCCGATGCCGTAGCCGAGGTAGCGCATCGACGAGACCGGGTCGTAGCCGAGGCGCATCTTCAGCTTCTTGCGCAGCTTGGAGATGTGGCTCTCGATGACGTTCTCCTCGACGTTTTCGTCGAAGATGCCGTAGATCGCGCTGAACAGCTGCTGCTTGGAGACGCGCCGGCCGCGGTTGGCCGCCAGGTATTCCAGGATGCGGCGCTCGCGCCGCGGCAGGATCATCGTCGCGCCGGCGACTTCCGGGTCGCGTCCATCGGAGAAGACGCAGATCTCGTCGACCACCGTGCGGGCTTTGTCGGAGCCGACGTCGCGTCGCCGGATGGCGCCGACGCGGGCCAGGATTTCCTTCACATGCACCGGCTTGGCGACGACGTCGTCGATGCCCGCGGCGAACAGGTCCAGCGTCGAGTTCAGCGCCTTGGTTTCGGCCAGCGCGATCAGGGGAGCGTTGGAGCGGCTGCGAACGAGGCGGGTGAAGGCGCCTCTTTCCGGAAAGTCGCCGAGCAGGAAGGCTTCGACCGCGGAGATGTCGGTGTCGGGCGCCGTCTCGACCCACTCGCGAAATTCCGAGACCTGGAAGCCGGCTGCCGAGACGCCTTCCGTGCCGAAGAGCGACTGGTATCCGCTCGTCACCAGCTCTCGGCTGTCCACAACTACGATCATCACATCCACCTGTCTGGCCGGTTTCTCTGGATGTATTGATAGCGAGTTAAGCCTCGCACGAGCTATCCTGAAATCTCATGACAAGGTTAACAAAGCCTTGCTGACGGCAACGCAATTCGCGTGATTAACAGGAGGTTACGGCGGATTGCGAAAGTTTCAGAAAAGTTTCGCGCAGCCCTTGGACCTGGAAATTTGCGGTGTGGAACCGTTTCAAAGGGCCAAAACGAAGCAGTCGGCCGACGCGCATCCCTACGGGGAACACGCGTCGGCCGACTGAGGATGGCGGTGATGGGGATCGGCGCGGGACGCTTTCCGCCGCTTGGCGGAAAGGTCGACGGAGCCGGGATCAGAGATAGGTAGAAGCCGCCTTCAGCGAAGCGCGGGCCCGCTCATCGGCGCTCTGGCGGCGGTTGTCCTGATGGCGCTCGCCGCCACCGCTCTCCCTGCCCTGTCGTCCATCTTGCGCCGCGCCGTCACCCGCGGGCGAATCGCCGCCCGAGGAGGTCCGGGCGCCGGCCTGTCCCGCGGCGTCCGCGGCCGAGGTTCGTGCCGGGGCGCCGGCCTCCCGCGTGACGATGGTGATCGAGGTATCGTCGAGCGAGAAGCCGGCATGCTGCAGCAGCTTGCGCAGCCCCTCGCGGTCTTCTGCCAGGACCTTCGCGGTGCCGGCTTCCGTGGCCGCGATTTCGAGGGTCAACTGTCCCTCGACGAGCCGCATGGAAACGTCGAGGCGTCCCAACTCTTCCGGCTGCAGCTGGATCGTCAGCGTCTTCAGGGCAGCGCCGCCGGCGGTCAGCCTGACATAGGCGTCGCCCGGCGCGGCATCCGGCGCGCGCTGGGCGGTCAGGGTGGAGCCCAGCGCATCGATGACGCGGTTGGCGACCTGGCCAGTCATCGAGGGGAAGGACAGCGTCGGCTGGGTTCCTTCGTCGGATGCGGCGACAGCCACCGGGCCGGCGGCACGCGCCGCGGCACTGGCCTGGCGATCGGCGCGCGCCTCGGCAAAGAGGGCGCTGCGTCCGCGCTTCTCGCCGGCGCCGGCGGAATCCCCGCTAGCGGCCCGCGACGTGTCGATCCGGGCCAGCGCCTCCTCGAAGCTCAGCCGAGGCTGATCGGCTTCGTCCGGCGTTGCGCCATTGTCGGTCGCGGCGGCGGCACGGGCTGTGCCGACATCGGCGAGCCTGCCCTTGATGGCGACAAGCTCCGGCGCGCCGGTCGGCGACACGCCTGCCTTCGTCGAACCGGCCAAAGCCACCGGCGCCAGAATCTCATCTGCCGAAAGGGGCGTGGCGGCCTCGGGGGATCCGGCGTTGCGGGCGGCCATGACGAGGCCCGCGTCCGGTGCGGCGGCCTTGGCACTGGCGGTTCCATCCGCTTCGACGAGAACGAAGGCGTCGGAGCGGGGTTCGAAATGCGTCTCCATGTGGACGACCTCGAGCGACACCTTGCCCCGGGCCATGCCGACTGCCGGCTCGGCCATCTCATCCAGCTCACCGGCGGTGCCGACAGCGAGCGCTGCGACGGCCGCCTTGGGATCGGCGACGGGGGCCGGGGCGTCCGGCTCTGCCGCAACCGCCGCAGCCGATGCGGCCGACTTGGCGCTCGCGAGAGAAACGGCGGAAAATTCGCCATTGAGGAGGCGGTCCAGCGATTCGATCGCCGCCGATCTTTCGCCCTTCGAGTCGGCCACGTCCGCCTCGAGGCTCGCCTCGGCCGTCGCCTCGTCGGCCTCCGTCGCCTTCTCGGTCGCCGCCGTCACCGCGTGCCGCGACGCGCGCGAGCGTGTGGCCTCGCGGCCCGAGGCGCCGTCGGCTTCCTGGCGGTCGGCCGCCTGCCGTGCCAAACGATCGTCGTTCGGCAGGGAACTCTTGCCCGAAGGCTCCTTTGCCACATCGCGAATGGCGTCTTCGAACATGCGGTTGTATTCGCCGTCACCAGAGCCGCCCGCGGCGGGCTTCGGCTCGATAAATGACAGGGAATTGGCAGTAATCTTCACGGCTGCGCCTTTCCGAGGTCCTTGTTGACCGCGTCGAGTAGTTGCTGCGCACGGTCAAAGACCGGCGACGTCTCGGCATACTGACTGGCGCCTTCTCCAGGCTGTTGCGTCGTCGCCAGCAGGGGCCGGGTGTCGATACCGCCGAGTACGGAGGTCGCCGCGTCGAGCAGCTTGACGTCCTCGGGATGCAGCTGCGTGCGATCGATGGCGGCCAGGCCGGCGGCGATCTCGTTCGAGGGAGCGCTGCCGATGGTGGCGGCAACGGAATAGAGGTTGGCGCGCTGCCGCTCGGGCTCGGGAATGTCGGCCGTCTCCAGCACGGCGGCGACAGTGCCCTTGGCAAAATCCAGATTGCCCTCGACCAGGGCCCTTCGGCCGACGGTCAGGAAGATGGCCCGCTTGTTGGCATCGGGCAGTCGGGCGGTCACGTCCTGCATGGCGGCGATCACGGCCGGCGCATCCGTCTTGCCGCGCTGGGCGAACACGGCGGCAAAGCGCGCCTCGAAATTCTGCGAGTAGGAGGACGCCGAATAGCGGTCGAAATACTGCCGCGCCAGCCGGTCGGCGGCGTCATGCTCGCCGAGATCGTCGACGAGCAGCACCTCCATCCGCAAGGCGGACTCCTCGATCAGACCGCCGGGCGCCAGAAGCCGTGCCCGGTCCAGATGCCGGATCGCCTCCTTGGGCTTCTCCAGCTGCTTCAGCTGGCCGAGCACCAGGTTGAGATGGGCCTCGAGTCCCGGTTCCATGCCGGCGAAGTCGAGCGCCGCCAGGATCTTCTCGGCGCCGGCCAGATCGTTTTCGACATAGGCGAGCGCGCCTCTGAACAGGTTTTCCTGCGCCGGGTCGATGACGCCGCGGGCCATCAGCCGCCGCAGGATGTCGGGCGGCCCGCCGCTGAGGACGAAGAGAACGGCCGCACGGACGTTGCGGCCGTCCTTCCAGACCTCGGGGTCGGCTTCGGCCAGGGTCGGCCCGAAGCGTCTCAGCAGCATCGCCTGCACCTGGATCGCCCGGCCGTTGCCGCGGGCGATCTGATCCTGCAGGAACTGGACGGTGCGGATGATGTCGAAGGGCATGGGCGAGCGGGACGTCGCCCATGCCGGCGTGCCCTCGGCCGGCGACGCTTGCTCGCCCGGGACGGCGGCCTCGCCGTGCCCGGCCGCCGTTTCGGCGGCGTCCGGCGACGGGGGCGACGCCGCGTGAAGGTTGATGGGCTCGCCCGGCACGGGCTGCAGCAAAGAGGGTTGCTCGGCAGCGCCGGTTTCGGGGGCGATCTGTCCGGTGACGATCGGATCGATCCCCGCGTTTCCCGCGTCGGCGATCGGCCCGGTCCCCAGGCGATAGGCCGGCGAGATGTCGTAGGGCAGGTCGGATCCGGCGAGGACCTCCGTCAAAAAGCGTTGCTCCGCCGGATTCTCTGCGCGGGCCCCGCCGCCGCCCTGGACCAGAGCCAGCGCGGACACGGTAAGCAGCAGCATTCGGCTCATGGATTGGGCTCTTTGAGGAGGATCTCGATCCGGCGGTTGGCCGCCCCTTCCGGATTGGCCGCATCCTTGGGATCGCGGTCGGCGACGCCCTCGATGCTGGTCACCCGCTGCTCGGACAGGCCACCGCGCACCAGCATGTAGTAGGCGAACTGCGCCCGGGCCGCGGACAGGCGCCAGTTGTCGTATTCGACGCCGGCATAGGGACGCGAATCGGTATGGCCGCGGATCGACACCACGCCCTGACGCTCGGACAGGAGCTTGGCGACCTTTTCGACCAGGCGCACGGCGTCCGGCGTCGGCTTGGCCGAGCCGACCTCGAACATGCCCGAGGTCAGGTTGTCGGCGAGCGAGATGGTGACGCCGTCCTTGCCGACCGTGACCTCGACGCCCGGGCCCTTGGCCGAGCCGAGCGACTTCTCGATCTCCGCCTTCATCTTCTCCGCCTCCGAAGCGGGCTTGGCCGCCTCTTTTGCATCGGGCGCCTCGGGTGCCGGCGCGCTGGGCTTGGCGGCTTCGACCACAGTCTTGGTGGCCGGCTCGACCACCGTGGTGGACGGCGGTAAGGCTGCCGGCGGGGTGAACTCCGTCGGTGCCATGGCGGCGCCCTTGGCGGCCTTCTCGTCGATGTTGGGCGCCAGCTGCCAAGAGGTCGGATCGAAGGGATCGCGATAGGCCTCGCCGCCGTTCAGGCCGGGCAGGCCGGAGCCGTCGGGAACGCCGGCGACGCCGTCCTGGATGCCGGGGCCCCCTTCCGCCGCGATCTCCGCCAGCACCGCGAACGGATCGCGGAAGAGCGCCTGCTCCTGGCCGCCCGTCGCACTGCCGCTCATCGGCTTTTCGTCCGGGCTCCCGCCCTCGTCCACCTCGCCCTTGGGATCGACCGGGGCGGGCTTGGTCGGCGTGTTCTCGCCATTGCTGAGGCCGAGGGTCTCGGGAACGGAACTGTTCAGCTTGATCGGGTTGAAATACTGCGCGATCTGCTTCTTGGTCGCGTCGTCCGAGGCGTTGGTCAGCCACAGCACGAGAAACAGCGCCATCAGCGCCGTCATGAAGTCGGCGAAGGCGATCTTCCACGCGCCGCCATGGTGGGCCTCCTCGTGGTCCCCTCCCCGCTTGACGATGATGATCTGGTTGACGGTCGGCGTCGCCGGGCTGGTCTGGCTCACGAAAGTGCCTCTTCGAGGGCCAGACGCCACGACGAGAGACGCGTCTCGATCACGGTATTGTCGGCGGCGATGCGAATGTCGGCCTGGCTGTCGTCCTCTTCGAAGGACAGGAGCTTGGCGTGGTCGCCGAGCTTGTCTTCCAGCATCGAGAGGAGGTCGGCCGGGCCGCTGGCGGCGATCTTGTAGGCCATGCCGTCGAGGGCGATGGTCCTCACTGCGCCGACGAGGTCGTCGAGCGTCTGCCGCCGGCGCACGTCGAGCGCCAGGGGGCGCAGAACGCTGTTGAGGCTCAGCTTGATCGTCTCTTCGAGGATGGCGACCTGGAGGATCAACAGATCGGCCAGGCGATCGGCCTGTTCCTGCGTCCATTCTGCCCGCGTCTTGATCAGGGCCTGGCCGTGATCGTTGGCGATCTCCTGGCGGATCGCCTCGATTCGCTCCTCCGATTGCGCCGCCATGGCCTTGCGCTCCATTTCCCGGCCGGCTTCGGCGCCGGCCTCGCGGGCCGCGGCGACGGCTTGGCTGTGGGCGAGTTCCTGGGCCTTGCGTTCGGCCTGCCAGCGCGCCCTTTCGGCCTCGAGCTCCCGCAGCGGGATCCGGGGCTCGGTGGGCAGCTGCGGCTGCACGGAGCGCTGCGGCACGGCGCCGCCGGCCGGCTGGGCCACGGTCTTCAGCGGACGCACCGCAGCCTTGGGCGGCAGGACGGTCAGGCCTTCGGGACGGCGCTTGACGGGCGCGGCCGGCGGGGCCGGCTTGCGGGCCGCAACCTTCTGGAACGGGGTGAAGTCTTCGTTGCCGGTTTCGGCGAAGTATTGGGCGAGAGGAATCATGTCTTATGCCGCCTCTTTCTGGTGGATCCAGTGTTTCAGGATCGACGCTGCCTGCGCTTCGTCGAAGTCGATGAGTTTTTCGAGACGCGACTGCGGCGAGTTGGCCTGGCTGCGGGTCAGGTCCTCCAGCAGGCCGGCATCCATGCCGTCACTGCCGTAGAGGTTGTTGGCCATGCCATTGGCGAGCATGCCGTTCATCTCGCCGCCGAACTCGCCGCCCATGCCGGCGTTTTCGAGCTCGATGGAGTCGCCGTTCGCGGCATTGGCGGGCGCGGCCAGGGCCCGGATGGCCGGCTTCAGGCCGAACCAGATGAGCAGCACCGCGACGACGAGGACGGTCAGCGCGTTGATCAGCGTTCCGGACTGACGCATGAACATTTCGCCGAGGCCGGCCGATTCCACCGGCGCCAGCTCTTCCCCGTTGGAGACGAACTCGACGGCGGTGACTTCCAGCTGGTCGCCGCGGGTCTCGCTGTAGCCGGCGGCGGAGGCGACGAGCAGGCGGATCTCGGCCAGGGATGCGGCCACCTGCTCCGGCGTCGCGTCGGCGCCGAGGGTTTCCAGCAGCCGCTTGCGGTTGATGACGACGGCCACGCTCAGCCGCTTGACGTCGTAGCCGTCGCTCACCGTCTGCGTCGTGGTCTCGTTGATCTCGTAGTTGGTGAGTTCCTCGCGGCGCTCCTTGGCCTCGGAGGATTCGTTGCCGGTCGTATCGGCGTTGGCCTCCTCCGGCACGTTCTGCTCGGCCGTGACCGTGGCGTTGGCAGCCTTGTCCGAGCTCTGGCCGGTCTCCTTGACGGTGCGCACCGAGCGCTCGACGCGGCCGTCGGGATCGAAGGTACGGGCGCTGGTGTTCTTGCGGTCGGTGTCGAGCCGCGCGGTGACGCTGGACTGGAAATTGCCGATGCCGAGATAGGGGGCGAGGGTCTGGCGGATCGAGGCCTCGACGCTGCGTGACACGGTGCTTTCGATGCCGATCAGCTTGGAGGGCGCGGCCGATACCGAATCATCTCCCGAGGCGAGCAGGGTGCCGTCGGTATCGAGCACGGTGACCTCGTCGACATTCATGCCGGGAATGGACGAGGCGACGAGGTGACGGATCGCCTGAGCCGAGCTGAAACCTTCCGGGTTTTCGGTGCGGATGACGACGCTGGCCGACGGCTTCTGCGTCTCGCGGCGGAACGTGCCGGGCTCGGGCATGACGATGTGGACGCGCGCCGCGCGCACGTTCTTCAGGGTCTGGATGGTGCGGGCGAGCTCTCCCTCCATGGCGCGCACGCGCGTCACTTCCTGCATGAACGAGGTCAGGCCCATCGAGCCTAGCGCGTCGAAGAGCTCGTAGCCGGCGTTCTCCGAGCGCGGCAGGCCCTTTTCGGCGAGCAGCATGCGCGCCCCGGCGGTTTGCGAGAATGGCGTCAGCACGGTGTCGCCGGCGGCGTTGACGTCGAAGGGAATGCCCGCTTCGGTCAGCGCCGAGCCGATTCGCGTCACGTCCTGCCGGTCGAGATTGGTGTACAGCGTCTCCATGTCGGGACGGCTGAGATAGAAGGCGCCCAGTCCGACCACGGCGACGACCAGAAGGCCGATGATCGCCATCATGCCGAGCTTGCGCGCTCCGAGCGAACTCAGATTGTCGAGGACCTGTTGGGCTTGGACGCCGCCGATCATAGCCATGGAGTCGCCTGTCTTCCTGCACGGTTTTGCACTGCGGCCAAAATGGCGGTTGAAGCTTGTGCGGACGTGATGGGATTTAATGCCGGGTTAACCTTGTCGGGCCCGCGCCCAGGCGGGTCGGCCGACAACGGCCCGGCCAGGCCGCGGCGCCCGAACGGAAACACCCCCGGGCCCGATGAAGGGTCCGGAGGTGCGAAGGGCTCAGCCGTGCGGTGGGTTGATTAGAAAGACGCCACCGTTGCGTTGTTAGGTTCCGTACGGCCTACTGGAAAAGGCGCAGGATGTTCTGCTGCGAGGAGTTCGCGATCGACAGAGCCTGGATGCCGAGCTGCTGCTTGGTCTGCAGGGCCTGCAGCTTCGTCGACTCTTCCGACAGGTCGGCATCGACGAGATTGCTGACGCCCTTGTCGATGGTGTCGATGAGGGTGTCGACGAAGGAGTTCTGCAGATCGATGCGGCTCGACACCGCGCCGAGATTGGCCGCCGCCGTGGTGACGCTGGTGATGGTGTCGTTGACGACCGAGAGGTAGGCGGTCAGGGCCAGCTTCTTCTGGTCCGAGGTCAGGCCCGTGAAGGCCGTGCTGGTCAGGTCGATGTCGTCCACCGAGATGGTGCTGGCACCGGTGGAAGCAGCCACGTTGGAGACCGAGATGTCGCCGAGGCCGACCGTGCTGCTCGTCAGGAGGATTTTCCCGGCGTTGGGCGCGGCGGCGACCGAGAAGGTCGCATCCCCGTCGATGCCGGCATCTTCCAGCGCCTGGTTCAGGACGCTGACGAAGTCCGCGGAGGTGGCGACGACGCCGTCAGTCGTTCCGAGGGCCGCATCGACCGTTTCCTTGTTCACCGTCAGCGACGTCGTGACGCCGTCGATGGTGACGTCGAAGGTCAGGCTGTCCTGATCGTCGTAGGTGGTCGTGCCGGCATAGGCGACGTTGGTCAGGGTCGAGGCCGCCGTGGCGGTGGTCGCGGCCGAGCCGGTGTCGGAGCCGGCGGTCAGACCGGCCACCGAGGCCGTCGCCCCGTCACCGTCTTCGCCGAGGACGTTGTTGATCGCCAGCGCCACCGAGGCACCGGTGGCGACCGTCGTGAACGTGGTCGTGCCGGCATTGTTGGTGACCTGGATCTTACCGGCGCCGAAGGCCGTGTCGATCGCCTGCTGCAGGGAGGTGGCGAAGGTCGCGGCGGTCCAGGCGGCGTTCGTCTGGATCGAGATCGACTGCGTCTCCTGGTCCGCGACGAGCGGGCCGGTCGAGAGCGTGGCATCGAAGGTGATGCGATCGCCCGCGGCCACCGTGCCGAGCGCGAAGGTCGACGTCACCACCGCCGCCGTGTCGGTGCCCGACGCGAAGAAGGCGGCAATGCCGAGATCGGCGGCATAGTCGGTGTTGTTGGCCGTGCCGCGAATGCCGGTCGCCGTCGTCACGTCGTAGCTGTTCAGGTTGGAAATGCCGATTTTCGCGGCGGTTCCCGTACCCAGGCTCTCGATGATGATGTCGGTGCCGGTCGGATTGTCAGGGTCGATGCCGATGGCGTAGCCGACGCCGGTGCCGACGTTGTTGGCATAGGTGGCGCTGAACACGGCGCCGTCGCCGACGCGCGTCGAGGCCTGGATGGCCGTGTTCAACTGGGTGACGAGGGTGGCTTCGTCCGTGATCGCGGCGATGGCGGTCTCGTCCAGCTCGGCTTCGAAGACTTCGTTGCCGTACTGGAAGTTGAACGTGATCAGGCGCTCCAGGCTGGCATCGGCAACCGCCGTGGCCGCCGCAGCGAAGCTGATCGTGCCGGTGCCGGAATTGGCCTTCGTCGAGCTACCGCTGCCGAGCGGCGTGACGCCGGAGAGGCCGCCGGTGCCCGTGGCCTGGACGATGGCGACACCGTCGCCGTCGAGGGCCGCGACGCCGGTGACGACGATCGACGCGCCGGTACCGGTGGCGGCCGAGGTCAGCGTGAAGACGCCGCCGCTGTTCGAGGCGGTGACGCCGGTGAGGCCGGCCGAGGTGAGGCCGGTGTTGATCGCCGCGATCAGGTTGGCGTCCGACGAGGCGGCCGTGGCATCGACCTGGACGGTGACCGGCGTCGTAACGGCGCCGTTCAGGGCCACGTTGAAGACGATGCGGTCGTTGACGTGCAGGTTGGTGCGGTCGATCGTGCCCAGCGAAGCGACGGCGGCGCCGGCGGCGACGGTGGCGATGCCCGTGCTCGCCGTGGTGGCGCCGAGGCTCTGGGTATCGGGCGACGCGCCCGCAGCGGCCGCGCCGCCGTAGGACAGCTCGACGCCGTCGGCGACGAGGGCCTTGGCGCCATCGAGGATGCCGGTGGCCGTGGCGCTCGTGTCGTAGAGCTTCACCGTGGCGATATCGACGTCGACGGTGCCGATGGTCACGGCGTTGCTGCTGTCACGCGAGAAGGACGCGACGATCGACTTGTTGGAGTTGAAGCCCTGGACGGAGGAGTCCACCGAGAGCCAGTTCTCGCCGGAGAAGGTAGAGGACGCGGCGATCGACTTCAGCTGCTCCTGCAGAGCCTCGATCTCGGACTGGATGATGGTGCGGTCGACGCCGTCCTGCGTGGCGGCGGTCAGCTTGGTCTTGATCTCGTCGAGAACGTCCTTGGCCTTGGTGAGGCCCTGATAGGCGGTGTCGACCGTGGCGGCGCCGAGGTTCAGCGCGTCCTTCACGGTCGCCAGCGACTTGTTGTCGGACTTCAGCGTCGTCGAGATCGCCCAGTAGGCGGCGTTGTCCTTGGCTTCGCCGATCTTCAGGCCGGTGGCGACGCGGTTCTGCGTGGTCTCGAGCGCCGAGTTCGTCGACTGCAGCGTGCGCAGCGCGGTCGTGGCCGAGGCATTGAAATTGATGGAGGTCATGGTCTGTGTCCCGAAACTTACAAAGGGGGACAGGCTGGATCTCTGCCAGCATAGCGGCGCGGCGTCATGCCTATGGTCGGTGCTCTCAGGCTGTCGACCAATCCGCTATGATGCCAATCTAGGCGCGAGGCTTTAATGCAGAGTAAAGGTTAAATGAAGGGAATTGCTAATATTCGCGCGATTAACCTGATAAGACACTGTTATGATCAGTACAGTTTGTGTATCGGGATCGCCGATCCAGCATAGAGAATCCGCGACATCGCAACCGCGGGACGCCGAATGTCGAGCGGGGGAGAGGCCATGGCAGGCGTCCGGACCGTCCGGGCACGTCGCTGACACCGATCAGCGCGGCTCAGAACGACCAGCGCGGCACGCCGCTGCAAACGACCAGCGCGGCGCGCGGCTTTTGCGGGCATGAGCTTGATGATTTGGCAGGGCGGGGGATTTCAGCCGGAAACCGCTCTCGGCGCGGCACCGCTGGGCGGCACCGCCTTCCGCCCCGCGGGCGACGGCCTCGGTGGAAAGGCGGCCGGGCGGGTGCAGGCGTCTCGATCGTTGGTCTCGAGGATAGGGGCGGCGCGCCGGGACGCGCCGCCGCTCAGAAGAAGGATCGCACCAGGGATCCCGTCAGCATGTTCCAGCCGTCGATCAGGACGAAGAACAGGATCTTGAACGGCAGCGATATGATCGTCGGCGGCAGCATCATCATGCCCATCGACATGGTCAGCGTCGCCACGATGAGATCGATGACGAGAAACGGCAGGACGATGAGGAAGCCGATCTCGAACCCCCGCCGTAGCTCGGAAATCATGAAGGCCGGCACGAGGATGCGCAGATCGACGATCTCGCCCTCCCCTGTCCCCGGCGCGGCTTCCGGCGGCGCCCCGGGCGTCGCGCCCAGCTCGACGCGGTCGCGGCTCGTCGCGTCGCTGATGCTGTTGAACAACTGCAGGTCCTTCGGCCGCACCTGCGTCAGCATGAAGTCGCGGAACGGGTCGGAAATCCTGACGAAGGCCTCCTGCTCGGTGATCTCGTTGTCGAGCAGCGGCTTCAGCCCCTCGCGCCAGGCCTGGTCGAAGGTCGGCGACATGATGAAGAAGGTCATGAACAGGGACAGCGAGATCAGGATGAGGTTGGCCGGCGTCGACTGCAGGCCGAGGCCGGTCCGCAGGATCGACAGCGCCACGACGATGCGGGTGAAAGAGGTCACCATCACGAGCAGCCCCGGCGCAATCGACAGCACCGTGACGATGCCGAAGAGTTGGACGATGCGCCCGGAAATGGCGGCGTCGCCCGCCGGGATCAGCGAGGAGAGGCCGCTGGCCAGGTCGCCGCCGGCATCCTGGGCCAGTGCCGGGGTGGCCACGGCGACAAAGGCGGCGGCCAGCGCCAGAAGCGTCGCCTTCTTCACTGCGCGACCAGCGTCTGGATGAGATAGTCGGTGACGGCCGGCGAGCGCAGCATCGCCCGCTCGCGCAGATCCTCGCGCAGGTGCAGGAGACCGCGGGCGCCTTCGATCTGGGCGAGGTCCAGCGTCCTGAGAAAGGTCAGCGTGTCGCTCTGCACTTCGGCGGCCAGGAGATCGGGCGTCGTCGTCTTCGAGGGATCGATCAGAATGCTGGCTTCCACGCGCACCAGGACCTTGGCCGGCGAGGACACGTTGGTGACGATCGGCTCCAGCTTGATGACCTGCGTCACGGGGGCCCCCGCGGCCGCGACAGCGACCTCGGCGCCCGTCGCCGCCGGATCCGTGGCCGCCGGCACCTCGGCGACGGCGGGCGGCGCCTCGCTGCTGCCGAGCATGATGCCGAGGCCGGCGCCGCCGGCGATCGCGACCAGGGTCAGCACGCCGACCACGGCGATCAGCGGCAGGAGCTTTTCCTTCTTCGGTGCTGCCTCGCCCTCGCCCTCGGCGAGCATCGAGGCGACGAGCGCGTCTCCGCTGAGATCGGACATGCTGTGTTCCCTCATAGGAAAACTGATGCGGCGGACCGCTTCAGAGGAAGACCGTCATGGCCTTCCCGCAGCCCGACGATTAGCCCGCCAAGCTATCGCCGGCCTTGCGTTCGGGACGCGTCGACGGAACCCTTTCATCGAAAATTAAGGACTGCTTACAGGCACTTCCCGCCCCCGCGCTGGCCGGGGAGGCAAACCAAAAAGGGGCGCGGACCCTGGCCGGCGCCCCTTCTGGTCGATTGAAATGATGGCTGGCCGTCAGTAGGGCAGGACCTGGTCGACGATCTGCTGGCCCCAGGCCGGCTGCTGCACCTCGGTCAGGCGGCCGCGGCCGCCATAGGAGATCCGGGCCTCGGCGATGCGGTCGTAGGGGATGGTGTTGCCGGGCAGGATGTCGCCGGGCCGGATGATGCCGGCGATGGTGAGGACGCGCACCTCGAAATTGACGCGGATCTCCTGCTGGCCGGTGATGTAGAGATTGCCGTTGGGCAGGACCTGGGTCACCACCGCCGCCACCGACAGATCGATCTTCTCCGAGCGCTTGACGTTGCCCTTGCCGGTGGTCTCGGTCTTGTTGTTGAGGCCGAGCGTGGCGCCGAGCGTGCCAAACGACACGCCATCCAGAGCGCCTTCGAAGTCGACGCCGGCATCGGTGCTGGCGTCGCGCGAGCGCTTGGAGTTGTTGTCGATCTCGGCGCCGTCCTTGATCACAATCTTGACCGTGACGATGTCGCCGTTGTTCAGCGCGCGGGCGTCACGGAACAGGTTGGAGTCCTTGTCGACCCAGAGCGAGTTGCGCTGGCCGCGCAGATGCTCGGCCGGAAACTGGGCCGGATTGATCATCGTCGGATAGGCGTTGACGCCGGTGCCCGGGGCCGAGAGATGCGGCTCGACGAGAAAGTCCTGGCGGGCCGTCGAGCAGCCACCGACAACCAGAAGGGCCAGAACGCATGTGATTTTCACGTTGGTCATCCCTGGCCTGCGGCCGTGGCGGCCTGGCCTGCGGCGGTGCTGGCCTCGTCCATCGCCTTGTTGGTTTTCTGGACGATCACGCTGCCGATCTCGGCGGCCACGGGCGCCGCCATCTCGGAGAGGATCGCGCTGGCCGTCCGCGGTTTCATCTTGGCGATCAGCGAGGCGGCGGTCTCGCGGTCGAGACCGGCCAGCTGCGATGCGGCCGCGTCCGGTTTCATGCCGGAATAGATGTCGAGCATCACCGAGGACGTCGATTCGATGAAGTCTTGGCGCTGCTTCAGCCAGTCCTGATATTCCCGGCGCTTGCCTTCGAGCGCGTCGATCTTGGCCGTCACCTGCGCCTCGAGTTCCTGCAGCCGCTGGGTCTGCAAGGCGGCGCGCGCGTCCTTGGCGGGATCGCTGATGTTGGTGCAGTAGCGCTCGACATCGCTCAACGGCTCGGCCGTCGCGGCCGTGCCGGCAGCGGCGCCGTCGGCACCGATGACGCGCACCTTCGGCGGCCCGGCGGGAACGGGGCTTTCGGCCTTGGCGGGCGCCGTGCTTTCGGCGCGGGCCACGCCCGGAGTCGCGATCGCCACGATCAGAGCGGCGACACAGACGCCGGCCATGGAACGGGAACCGGTGAGGAGGTTCGGGATCTGGATCATGTCACTGCACCACCAGGTCGGCCTGGAGAGCTCCAGCCGTTTTGATTGCTCCGAGGATCGCGATGATGCCGGTCGGCTTCAGCCCGAGGCGATTGAGGCCGCGCACCACGGTGGCGAGGTCGGTGCCGCCGACATAGGCGAAGTTTCCGCCTTCCTGCTGCGCCACGACCTGGGTCTGCGAGGTCACGACCGTCTGGCCGTCGCTGAACTCGGCGGGCTGCGAGACCGAAGGCAGTTCGGTGATGCGCACCGTCAGATTGCCCTGCGTCACCGCGACGGTCGAGATCTGCACATCGTTGCCGATGACCACCGTCCCGGTGCGCTCGTCGACGACCACCCGCGCGTTCATCTCGGGCTTGATCGGCAGGTCGCCGATGTCGGCGATGAAGCGGGTCGAGGACAGGCGCGCCGGCCGGGTCAGGAGAATGGTGCGCAGATCGTTCTCGCGCGCCACCGGCCGGCCGTAGCGCTGGATGGCGAAGGCGTTGATCGCGTCGACGACGCGGATCGCGGTGCGGTAGTCCGGATTGCGCAGTTCCATGGTGATCTGGTCGGTCTCGACCGTCGCCCGCACCACTTCGCGCTCGATGATGGCGCCGCCGGCAATGCGGCCGGAGGTCGGCACACCCTGGGTCAGGCTCTCGCTGGCGCCCTGGCTGGTGAAGCCGGTGACCGCGAGCGAGCCCTGCGCCACCGCGTAGATCTCGCCGTCCGCGCCGTAGAGCGGCGTCATGATCAGCGTGCCGCCCATCAGCGAGGACGCGTCGCCGAGCGAGGAGACCGAGACGTCGATGCGCGAGCCGGTGCCGATGAAGGGCGGCAGGTCGGCGGTGACCACGACGGCGGCGACATTCTTGGTGCGCGGGTTGCCGGTGCGCACGTTGACGCCCATGCGGTCGAGCATCGATTGCAGCGACTGCTCGGTGAAGGGCGAGTTGCGCAAGCTATCGCCCGTCGCCTGCAGGCCGATGACGAGGCCGTAGCCGACCAGCTGGTTGTCGCGCACGCCCTTGATCGTCGTCACGTCCTTGATGCGCACACCGGACGTGCTGAGCGCGTCGCGGCCGGGACGAACCGTGTCGAAGGTCTCGCGCGCGCCGATCCCGGCCTCGCCCTGGTAGGAGGCGCCGACCGGGGCGCCGGCGTAGTCGGCGGCCAAGGCGATCTGCGGCCCGAAGGCGAAGCTTGCCGCGACCAGCCAGGTCAAAATGCGTCTCATGGGGCCTGGACCTCGATCGAACCGTCGGCAGCGACGATTCCGGAAATGGTGATCCCGCTGTCGGCATTGCGCACGCGCACCATGTCGCCTTCGGCGGCCGAGGCGAGCGGGGTGCCGAGCGCGGCGATGTAGACGCCCGCCTCGCGATAGATGATCGTGGTCGGAACGCCCGCCCGGACGATGTCCGGCGTCTTCAAATCGGCCAGCATGATCGGCTTGTTGGGCAACAGCGTCCGGCGGGCGACCTTGTCGGTCAGCATCCCGTTTTCGACGACGTAGGCGGCAAGGTTCGCCCCGGGGATCTTGAACCGTGCCGACGACACGCCCCGATCGAGGATGACCTGGCCGGGATAGATCACCACCGACGGGACCGGCAGCTCGATGTCGGCGGCCAGGGCGCGGACGGGAATGGACAGAAGGACGAGGGCGACGACGAGGACACCGATACCATAGATCCAGACGGCGAGCCGTTCGCGCTTCGATACCCATTCCATGGCCGGGATCCTCTTGTCGGGGAGTTGTGACGGGGGCGCAGGTCCCCGGAAGACGGAGAGGCCGCGGGACGTGCCCGCCTGCGGCCGAAGCCGCAGGCGGGCCAGGCAGGCTAGCGCAGGCCGGTCGAGACGACCTTCGACATGTCGTCGGCAGCCTGAATGACCTTGGAATTCATTTCATAGGCGCGCTGCGCCGAGATCAGTTCCGAGATCTCCTTGACGGGATCGACGTTCGATCCCTCGAGATAGCCCTGGTGGATGACACCGAAGCCCGGATCGCCCGGCACGCCGGCGGTCGGTGGGCCGGACGCCAGGGTCTCCTTGAACAGGTTGCCACCCTTGGCCTCCAGGCCCGGCTCGTTGACGAAGGTCGCCAGCGTCAACTGTCCGAGCAGGATCGGATCAGCATTGCCCGCCTTGGAGTAGATTTCGCCGGTGCTCGAGACGGTCAGCGTCACATTGTCGACGGGGACGGTGATCTGCGGATCGATCAGGAAGCCGTCGAGGGTGACGATCTGGCCCTGGTCGTTGGTGTTCAGGGCGCCGTCGCGGGTGTAGAGCGTCTCGCCGCCGGCGCCGGTGATCTGGAAGTAGCCGTTGCCGTTGATCGCCAGATCCAGCGTGTTGCCGGTCTGCGCCAGCGAGCCCTGGATATGGGTCGAGCGGATCGCCGCGGTGCGCACGCCGAGGCCGATCTGGGCGCCTTCGGGAACCACGCCCTCGCCGCCGCGCGCCGGCACGCCCTGCATGCGCTCGACCTGGTAGAGAAGGTCGGTGAATTCAGCACGGGAACGCTTGAAACCGGTAGTGTTGATGTTCGCGATGTTGTTCGCGATCACTTCGACATTGGTCTGCTGTGCGTTCATGCCGGTGGCGGCAATGGCCAAAGCTCTCATAGGTTCATTCCTCTTCCGACAAAGGCGTCAGATGGCCATCCGTGACAGTTCTTGATAGGCGGAGACGACCTTGTCGCGGAGCGCGACCGCCGTCGTCAGCGTGCGCTCGGCATCCATGACCGCGCTGACCACCGCCTGCGTCGAGGCCTCGCCGTTGATGCCCTTGACCGAGACGACTTCGGCATTCCTCATCGTATCGATGGCGTTCGTCGTCACCTGGGCCATGACCGAGGCGAAGTCCGGCTTGCCGACCCCGCTCGCGCCGATGCCGGAGCTGAGGCCGGTGGCCATGCCGCTGTCGATGCGGGACGTCTCGACGCGCGACAGCGCGGAACTAATGGCGGGGATCATGGGGTCAGCTCCTGAGAAGATCGATGGTCACGTTGATCAGTTCGCGCGCCTGCTTGATCACTTGCAGATTGGCCTCGTAGGACCGGTTGGCCTCGCGCATGTCGGCCATCTCGACCAGCATGTTGACGTTGGGCATCTTGACGTAGCCGCCGGCGTCCGCCGCCGGATTGCCGGGATCGTGCTCGACGGTGAAGTCCGAGCTGTCGGTGCCGTAGTCGGCGACCTTGACGAGCTGGGCGCCGCTCACGCGGTCGATCTCGCTCTGGAAGGTCACGGTCTTGCGGCGATAGGGGTCGCTGCCGGGGGTGAGACCCGTCGATTGCGCGTTGGCGACGTTCTCCGAGACGATGCGCAGCCGGTTCGACTGTGCCTCGAGGCCGCTCGCGGCGATCCGCAGGCTGGAAATGATCGGATCTGACATTGGGTTCAGCCCTTGACGCTGGTCATGAAGAAGCGGTGGAAGGCTTTGGCGATCGAGGCGTTCAGCGTGTACTGGGCCGAGACTTCGCCCGACTTCAGCATTTCCTGCTCGAGCGTGACGGAGTTGCCGGAATGGGTGACGTCCCAGGCGTTTTCCGGCCGTTCCTCGATCTCGACGGCGCGCCCGCTGCTCGCGGCCAGGTGCATCGAGCTGCTCCCCGCCATGGCGAGCTGCGTCGATTGCATGGTGTCGGAGAAACCGCCGATATCCTTGGCCTTGTAGCCGGGCGTGTTCACGTTGGAGATGTTCTCAGCGACGATCGTCTGTCGGTTCGCGAGCCATTCCGCCCGCCGCGACGAAAGCCCAAAGAGATAGATGTCGGTCAATGAAATCCCCCATCACCACCAAGATGACGGGCCCAGTTCTACGGCGGTGCACTTGTCCGAAACTTGCCCGCGGACGCGTTCGGCGCCCTGCGCCGCAGCACCCGTCATGGCGGGGACGCCACCCGGCGATCCGGCGACCATGTCCCGGCCCCAGCCGGGCGTTACGCATTCTTAGCAGATGCTGCCGCACAGTGACCGTCGGCTGACCTCACGGGCGCTGCGGTCAGGCGACCCAGCGGTGGGCGAACAGCGCCTTGCGGAGACTCACATGGCACAGCGTCTGGACGGCCCGATCGCGGCAAAGGCCCTCGGCTCGGAACTGCTCTCCGTACGGGTGGGCGTCCAGGAATTCGCGCTCGACATCATGAGTGTCCGCGAAATCCGCGGCTGGATGTCGTCGACGCCGATGCCCCATTCGCCTCCCTCGGTGAAGGGCATGATCAACCTGCGCGGTGTGGTCCTGTCGGTCATCGATCTCGGCGAACATCTGGGTCTGGCACCGGTCGAACCGGGGCCGTCCGCCGTCGTCGTCGTGGTTCAGGTCGAGGAGCGCCTGCTCGGCCTCTTGGTCGACGCGGTCTGCGACATCATCACCATCAACGCCGCGATGATCCAGCCAACCCCCGACGTCGGCCACAGCGAGTCCCAGAACTCGGTGTCGGGTCTTGTCATGATCGACGGCCGCATCGTCAGCATCCTGTCGGTTCCCCACTGCTTCCCCGAGCGCTCGGCCGCGATCGCCGCCTGACCCGGCCGGCGCGAGCCGCCGTCCGCGCGTCCGCCGCGAGGCCATCGCCTGCGGCGGGGCGCGGGCTGCAAACGACAAAGGCCCGCTTGGCTCAAACGAGCCGAACGGGCCTTGGATGACGCCATGCCGGGCGCCGGTTTCGCAAGGGCCGCGCCCCTCCCCGACGCGCACCTGCCGGATCTCAGAGCGGTCCGCGGATGGTCAGGCCTCCTGGCTGCGGCCGATGCGGGAAGCCTGAACGGCGGCGCGCAGCATCTCAGTATGCTCTTCCGGACTGGCGTCCGGCGTCGCGAAGGCGATGAAGGTGATGGTCACCGAGGCGCTGGCGGCCGCCAGGCCCAGGCGGAAATGGGCGCTGACACCCTGGTGGTGGAACTCCATGGCGAGGTCGATCGTCGGCACGCTGCCCCAGGTCAGGTGCAAGTCGCCCTCCGAGCCGAAGCGGAGTGTCCCCGTCTTGAGAAACAGCTGGCTGGACGAATTGACGATGTCGGCGACGTTGCCGAGCCGCTCCATCCGCAGGAAGGCGATATAATCGATCACCTCGACCAGTCGAAGCTCCGCGACCACCTGCTCGATACCCTCGGCCAGGATCTTTTCGCGTTCGATGGTATGCTTGCTGCGAAGATTCAACATGAAGTGAGAACCCATACCACCACCCAGATCCAGCGATGTCGGCGCCTTCGGCGCGCGAGCATTCATTATTCGGGTGCCGCAGGTCTTGCCGCGGCACGTATGGAAGTTCCGCCGGCCTGCCGGGGAACCAAGAGAATGCAACCCCTGACATCATGTCGCGGTCGACCGCGCCGCCCTTGTCGGCGACGTCGTCCTGTCGGCATCAGCCGCCGCCGGCGCCGATCTTCCCAGAGGATCGAGACTGGAGGAAGTAGATCAATTCCGCGACCGCCTTGAAGAACTGCTGCGGAATCATCTGGTCGATTTCAACATGATCGTACATGGACCTTGCCAAGAGCTTGTCTTCGATCACCGGCACGTCATTGGCTTCGGCGATTTCACGAATCTTCAGGGCGATCAGGTCCACGCCCTTGGCGACGACGATCGGGGCGCCGCCCTCCTCGCGCGAATAGCGCAGGGCGATGGCGTAATGGGTCGGATTGGCGATGACGACGGTTGCCTTGGGAACCGCCGCCATCATCCGCTTGCGATTGCGGTCGCGGGCGATCTGGCGCTGGCGCGCCTTGACCATGGGATCGCCTTCGGCCTGCTTCATCTCGTCCTTGATCTCCTGCTTCGACATCTTCAGGTCGCGATGCCAGAGCACGCGGGAGAAGAAGAGATCGGCGGCAACGAGCACGATCGTGGCGATCGACACCGCCGACAAGAGCTGCATGGCCAGCGTCAGCAGCGTTTCCGGAAGCAGGTTCGGGTCTGAAAACATCGTCTTCAGCGTCGACTGCAGGTCGTTGGCAAGCATGGTGCCGACGATGATCGAAATGGCGGCGAACTTGAACAGCGACTTGCCGAACTCAGTGAAGCCGCGCAGGCCGAAAAGTTTGTTCCAGCCGGAGACGATGGAGATGTTCTGCATCTTCGGGCGGATGCGCTCGAGATTGATCTGCGGCGGGTTCTGCAGGAGCGACGCCAGGACGCCGCCGACGACGAAGAAGCCGGCGGCGGGGAGGATGAACTGACCGGCCTGCAGCCCGATGACGTGCATGAATTGAAGGGCATCCGTACCATTCTCGATGTTCCACTGGCTCGGATTTTCGAACGTGCTCTTCAGGCTGGTGAGAAGAACGTTGCTGGCATCCCGGGCCGTGAAGGCAATGAACGCCATGGCGGCCAGCAGCGAAGCCAAGATCGGCGCCTCGCGCGAAGACGGCAGATTGCCCTTCTCCACCGTGTCGCGGATCTTCTTCTCTGTGGCTTCTTCTGTTTTGGAATCCTTGTCCTCGTCAGCCACGATGAACCTGCCCTATCACTGTTAAGAGTTCGCATCATGCGAACGCGGGAACGGAGCTTCGTCCGTCCGCAGGCAGTTTCGGCGTGCCGCCTGTCCGTCCGGGACGGCGGCACGGCGTGGATCAGGCTTCGGGCGCCGCCGTCAGGACGATCTTGCCTTCGGAGGCCAGGCGCAGGGCGGCCGCGGCGATGGAGCGCCGCGCCGCGGTGATGTCCTTGGCGGCGATGTCGGCCGGCTGCTGCAGCTCCGCTTCCACCATGCGGCGGGCACGGGCGGCGAGCGAGGACACGACCACCTCGACCAGTTCGGGCGGGGCGCCGCGCAGGGCCATGGTGACGAGCTCGGTCGGAATCTCGTCGAAGAGGATGAGCCGCGACTTCTTGACGACGTTCGGCAGGTCTTCGAAGGCGAAGAGCAGGTTGCGGATCGCGGTCGCTTCTTCCGGTTGGGTTTCGGCGATCGACATCAGGAAGGCGTCGGTCTGCACCTTTTCCATCCGGTTGGCGATCTCCGCCAGCGTCGTGCGGCGTGCCAGGCGTTCCGGACCGTCGTCGCCGGCGATGAGCGTGGCGCGCAGCGTCGTCTCGATCATCTCCTCCGCTTCGAGCGTCAGGGGTCGGGCGCTGAGCACCCGGCGCATGACGTCGTTGCGGAACGCGTCCTCGAAACCGGCGACCAGCGCGGCGGCGATCTCGGGCTCGAGGCGGGCGACGACGATGGCCACGACCTGTGGGTGTTCGCCGACGAGCAGGCCATGCAGCGTCTTGACGCCGAGATTCTCGATCTCCTCCCACACCGACAGCGAAGGGCCGGTGAACAGCGAGGAGTCGATGAAGTCCTCGGCCCCGAAGACCTGCGACATCTCGTCGGACGACAGAGCGGACTTCAGGAGCTTGTTCATCTCGGAGTCGAGGCCGCTGAGGCCCGAACCCGTCTTGAAAGCCTCCTGGAAATCGCTGACGAGCTGATCGAGCTGGTGGGCCGAGACTTCCTTCTGATCGGCGACGCTGTCGCGCAGCGCGCGGATCTCGTCGTGGCTGAGATGCTTCAGCAGCCGCGAGGCGCCGTTCGAGCCCATCGCCAGGAGAAGAATGGCTGCCCGTGCCGGTCCGACGATCGAATCACGGTCAGCGTCCATGTCGGAATAGCTCGCAAAGCTCATGACGGATCAGGCCGCCGACGCCTTGGCACGCTGGGGGCGCGCACCGGGCGAAACGATCTCGGTCAAGGTGATGCCGAAGCGCGATTCCTCGTTCTCCAGGACCACGACCTCGCCGCGCGCGACGATCCGGCCGTTGACGATGAGGTCGACGGGGTCGCCGATGCTGGTGTCGAGCTTGACCACGGCGCCGCGGCCGAGCTTCACGAGGCTCGCGACCGGCATGACGGCCTTGCCCAGAACCACCTGCATGGTGACGGGAATGTCCATGATGAGGTTGAGGTCGGGCTTGCCCTCGGCCTGCACCGCCTCGCCGTCGTCCATGCCGTCGAAGCCGGCGGAGGATTCCAGTTCGTCGGCGGCGTCGAAGGCGGGGGCCTCGAACTCGCTGCCCTCGATGTCGTCCGTCTCCATGATGCCGGCATCCATCACGTCCGCCTCGTCGTCATCAATCATGATCGGATCTCCCTGTCTGGTATGGCCGGTCTGGTTCGAAACGGCCGCTGCAACTGTCGGCTCGCGCCCCTTGGCCCATCGGGCCGAAGCGGCTGCAGCGCCTTGTGAATCAACGATTAGCGGGCGAGGCTGATGCGAGGCGTGACTCGATCAGCGTCAGCCAGTTTTCCTGCGTCGGTGCGGCCGCGGCCAGGGGCGCGTCGCGGCGACCGTCATTGGCGACGGAAAGGCGCGTCTCGGCCACCCGGACCGAGTCGTCCAGCATGCCCGACAGCTCGCGCGCGTCGTCGATCGCCGCCTGCAGGGCATTGAGCGTCGCAACGCCCTCGCTGCGCAGCATCACCACGGCGTGGGCGGCGCGGTTGATCGCGGCATCGGCATCCTGAAGGCTGCGGTGGAAGCTGGATTCCTCGCTGCGCAGCTTGCGCAGTTCGCGCACCATCATGCCGACCCGCCAGCTGGTGAAGACGAGGGCCGATATCAGGACGAAATCAATCAGATAGGATGTCATCGATGAACTCCTCGGTTGGATCGATCTTCTCTTCGATGCGGACCACGTAGGAATCGTGGGACCGCCCCATGCGCCCGCGGAACAGCCGCTGCTCCTCGCATTCGATGATGAGAAGGCTGTCGGTCGTGGCATCGAGGACGATCGTCTGGCCGAGCGTGAAGCGGGCGACGTCGCCAAGGGTGATCTGCTTTTCGTCGAGCAGCGCGCGGATCTCGAGATCGGCCAGCTGCAGGCCTTCGGTGATGTCGCGCGCCCAGGCCTCGTCGGCCATCAGCGGCGCGCTCTCGGGAACGATCGTCAGCTTGCGCCGATGCACCGACAGCGCGCGCTCGGGCAGGGCGAAGCGCAACGTGCTGGCATGGTTGCCGATGGAGATCTTGAAGGCGAAGTCGACGAAGGCGACGTTCTCCTTCGTCAGGACTTCCTCGAGCTGCGGCAGGATCGCGGTGTGGAGCACCCGGTCGTCGACCATGTCCAGCGGGGCGACCGGCGCGAAGACCTTGTTGGCGGCGTTGATCACGGTGGACAGCGCCAGATCGATGAAGCGCCGGTCGAGCTTGCTGATCGGCCGGGGCGGCCCGATAGCGGAATCGCCATTGCCCCCGAACACGGCCTCGACGATCGTGTCGGCCAGGCGCAGATCGGCGATGGCAAAGCCGATTTCGCGCCATTTCGGCGAGCGGATGAGCGTTACCGAGGCGGCCGCCTGAAGGTCGCCGGCGGCGCTGGCGAAGGCCAGGCTCGAGACGCCGACGAACTCGATTTCGACGGGCGAGGCGTAGATCTCGTTCAGGCTGTCCTGAGCGGCGGCGGCCCAGTCGGCGGCGATCAGCTTCAGGCGCGGCAGGCGGTCCGGCTCGATCTTGGCGGCGGAGCGCAGTTGTGATTCGATGTTCTTTTCGGCTGTCATGGCCATGGTATTCCGGCTCCCTTAGGCGGCCTGGGCCGAGCCGCCGCCGATCGTCTCGGCTTCGACCTGGTCGATCGTCGGCCTGTCATAGGCCGAGATCGTCTTGCGTCCGTATTCCAGCGCGACCTGGGGCATGGCGCCGTTGATGTAGGCGATCAGCGTCTGCTTGACGATGATGTAGCGGCGCAGCTGCTTCTCGCGCACGCCCTTCACCTTGGCGGCGATCGGGCCGAACACGCCGTAGGCGAAGAAGATGCCGGCGAAGGTGCCGACGAGCGCGGCGCCGATCAGATGGCCGAGGATTTCCGGCGACTGGTCGAGGGCGCCCATGGCATGCACGATGCCGAGAACGGCGGCGACGATGCCCAGCGCCGGCAGTCCGTCGGCAACATCTTGAAGCGCGCCCTTGGGCTTCATCGAGTCGCGGGTGACGGTCTGGATCTCTTCGTCCATCAGGGACTCGATTTCGTGCGAGCGCACATTGCCGATGATGATCAGGCGGCAGTAGTCGCACACGAAGTTCATCATCGCCTTGTCCTTCATGATCAAAGGATAGGCCGTGAAGATCGCCGACTCCGTCGGATTGTCGACATGCTCTTCGACCTCGCTGCGAGGCTTGGAGCGCATTTCGCGCATCAGCGAATGCAGGAGGCTGAGAAGGCTGAGATAGTCCTTCTGCTTGGGAACCTGATCCTTGAAGGCTTCCATGATGGCCTTGCCGGTGTCTTTGACGACCTTCATCGGATTGGCGATCAGGAAGGTTCCGAGCGCGGCCCCGAGGATGATGATCAGCTCGTAAGGCTGCCAGAGCACGTCGAGATGGCCGCCACCGGCAATATAGCCGCCGAGAACGCAACCGATCGTAATGATCAAGCCTAGAACGATACCCATGGGACGACCCTTTTTCCGCTGTCCTTCGGTAACTATGGACAGCGACTTGTGCGAGCCTGACGGTGTTTTGGGACAGGCTGGCACAAGCCAGAATGCCGATGTTTCCCCGGCGACGGGCGATGCCCGGGCGACGCTCGAAGGAGCCACGCCGCGGCACCGTCCACCGCCCTTCCGCGGTAGCGGGCCGATCGTCCGAAGACCCCGACTCCAAGGAAGCAAGTCCCATGCAAACGTCCCTGCCGGTTGCCCTTTCCGCCCAGCTCGCGATGGAAAAGCGCCTGAACACGATTGCCGACAACATCGCCAACTCGCGCACGGCCGGATTTCGGGCCACCGAGGTGAAGTTTGCCTCCTATATGTCCAATGCCGCCGCCGAGCCTGTGGCCTTCGCCTCGGAGGGCGAGACCTTCATCTCCACCCGGACCGGCGAGATGACCCAGACCGGCAATCCGATGGACGTGGCCATCAACGGCGATGCCTTCATGGCGGTGCAAGGCGGCAACGGCCCGATCTACACCCGTGACGGCCGCATGACGATGAACGACGCCGGCGAACTGATGTCGCTCACCGGCAAGCCGGTCCTCGATGTCGGCGGGGCGCCGATCCAGCTGAACCCCGGCGGCGGCAACGTGTCCATCGGCCGCGACGGCATGATCTCGCAAGGCGGCGCGCAGATCGCGGCCATCGGCCTGTTCCAGATGCCGGCCGGCGCCAACCTGTCGCGCGCCGGCAATTCCGGCGTCGTCCCCGATCGCCCGGCGCAGCCCGTCGTCGATTTCGCCGACGTCAATGTCATGCAGGGCTTTACCGAAGGCTCGAACGTCAATCCGGTCCTGGAAATGACGCGCATGATCGAAGTGCAGCGCCAGTTCGAGAGCGCCGCGCGGTTCCTCGAAACCTCCGAGCAGTCGCTCGACAAGGCCGTCCAGATGCTCGGATCGCAGTCGTGATCCTTCCGCCGAGGCCGAAGCCCGAGACAGGCGCGCTGGACGCGCCCCGCATCCGCGTTTCCGGTCACATCGTCGACGTGTCGCCGCAGGCCTTTCGCGTCGCCGGAATCTCCCCTTTCGTGCGCCTCGGCGACTGCGTCGTCACCAACGGCCCGGAAGGCGAAGAGCTGGGCGAGGTCGTGCGCATCGAAGAGAAGGCCGCCACCGTCAAGCCCTTCGCTGTGCGCTTCCAGAGCGGCGTGCGCAACCTCGCCTGGCGCACCGGGCCGGTGACGCTCGCGCCCGCGACCAGCTGGAAGGGCCGCACCGTCGACGCCTTCGGCCGCCCCTGCGACGGCCTCGGCCCCCTCGAACAGGGCCCGCGCGAGCTGATCGCGGACACTTTGCCGGACGCCGCGATGAAGCGCGGCCGCATCCGCGAGCCGGTCGCCACTTCCGTGCGCGCCATCGACATTTTCACCCCGATCATCAAGGGCCAGCGCCTCGGCATCTTCGCGGGGTCGGGCGTCGGCAAGTCGACGCTGATGGGCATGCTGGCGCGTGCCAAGGGGTTCGACACCGTCGTCGTCGCGCTCGTCGGCGAGCGCGGCCGCGAGGTGCGCGAATTTCTCGAAGAGACTATGCAGAACGACCTCACAAGGGTCGTCACCGTCGTCGCCACCGGCGACGAGAGCCCGATGATGCGGCGCCTCGCGCCGAAGACGGCGATGTCGATCGCCGAGTATTTTCGTGACCTCGGCGAGAGCGTGCTGTTGATCGTCGATTCGGTGACGCGTCTCGCGCACGCCGCGCGCGACGTCGCGCTCGCCGCCGGCGAGCCGCCGGTCGCCCGCGGCTATCCGCCGAGCGTGTTTTCCGACCTGCCGCGCCTGCTCGAACGCGCCGGCCCCGGCCCCGAAGGCACCGGCACGATCACTGGCATCTTCGCCGTGCTGGTCGACGGCGACGACCATAACGAACCGATCGCCGACGCCATCCGCGGCACGCTCGACGGCCATATCGTGCTCGACCGGACGATCGCCGAGCAAGGCCGCTTTCCCGCCATCGACGTGTTGAAATCGATCTCGCGCCTCGCCGACCTCTCCTGGAATCCGCAGGAGCGCGAACTGGTGCTGCGGCTGCGGGCGATGATCGCGCGCTTCGAGGACACGCGCGACCTGCGCCTGCTCGGCGGCTACCAGCGGGGCAGCGACGCGACGCTCGACCAGGCCGTCGACCTCGTGCCGCATCTTTACGCCAGCCTCGTCCAGAACCCGACGGACGCGGTCACGGCCGAGCCCTTCGACGAGTTGTCGAAGCGCCTGAAGCAGGCCATGGCACCGGCCGGCGCAGCCGCGGCGGCCTGAGCCGCCACGGCCGGACAGGGACGCCGCCGGACCGGCGACGTCCGCGTTCGCCTATTTCACCGCGTCGGTCACGGCGCTCGTCCAGGCGCCTTCCGGCTTCTTCGTGATGACCGGGTCCGAACCGCCGCCGAGCAGCACCGCCACCGTGTTCTCGGCCGCCGCCGTGTCGAGCGTGGCGCTGGTGCCGAGCAGCTTGGCGATCTCGCCCATCATGAAGGTCTGGTGCTCGAGTGTCTGCGCGCCGGTCGTGTCGTTGTCGATGACGATCTCGGCGGCTTCGTCAGGATGCTCGCCGGCATACTGCCAGCCCTTCATCGAGGCGCCGACGAAGCGGGCGAGCCTGTCGACATTGGCGGGGTCCTTCAGCGTCGATTCCAGCGTGTAGAGACCGTCCTCCAGCGTGGCGACGCCTTGCTCCTCGTATTTGAAGACGACGAGGTCCTCCGGCTTCAAGCCGGCATCGAGCACCTGGCCGTATTCATTGTAGGTCATGGTGGAGATGCAGTCGGCCTGCTTCTGGATCAGCGGGTCGACATTGAAGCCCTGCTTGATCACCGTGACGCCCTCCGGACCGCCATCGGTCTTGAGGCCGAGCTTCGACATCCAGGAGAGGAACGGATACTCGTTGCCGGAGAACCAGACGCCGAGCGTCTTGCCCTTGAAGTCGGCCGGCGAGGCGATCCCGGTCTCCTTGCGGCAGGTCAGCATCAGGCCTGACTTGGCGAAGGGCTGGGCGATGTTGACCAGCGGCAGGCCCTTTTCGCGCGCCGCCAGCGCCGACGGCATCCAGTCGATGATGACGTCGGCACCGCCGCCCGCCAGCACCTGCGCCGGCGCCACGTCCGGTCCGCCCGGCTTGATCGTCACGTCGAGCCCGGCCTCGTCGTAAAAACCCTTTTCCTTGGCGACAAAGTAGCCCGCGAACTGCGCCTGCGCGACCCATTTCAGCTGCAGCGTCAGGGGGTCGGCGGCAAACGCCGCGCCCGTCGAGGCTGCCAGTGCGAGGGCCATCCCCGCCAGAACGAATTTCTTCATGCCCGTCGTCTCCTCATCGGTTGCGGTGTCCCATCATGCACGCCGGTAGGACGGATGCCAGAAGGTTACAGTGCGCTCGGCGAGCGCCAGCAGGCCGTAGCTCAAGGACCCCGCCAGGGCCGCGACGGTGATCTCGGCCCAGACCATGTCGGTGTTCATCCGCCCGATCTCGGCCGAGATGCGAAACCCCATGCCGACGATCGGCGTGCCGAAGAACTCCGCCACGATGGCGCCGATGAGGGCGAGCGTCGAATTGATCTTCAGGGCGTTAAAAATGAAGGGCATGGCAGCCGGCAGCCGCAGCTTCAGAAGCGTCGCCCCGTGCCCGGCGGCATAGGTGCGCATCAGGTCGCGCTCCATGGATCCGGCGGCCGAAAGCCCCGCCAGGGTGTTCACCAGCATCGGGAAGAAGGTCATCACCACCACGACCGCCGCCTTCGACGGCCAGTCGAAGCCGAACCACATCACCATGATCGGCGCCACGCCGACGATCGGCAAGGCAGAGGCGAGATTGGCGACCGGCAGAAGGCCGCGCCGGAGGAAGGACGAGCGGTCGATGAGAAGCGCGGCGAGAAAGCCCGCGCCGCAGCCGAGGACATAGCCCGCGAGGACGGCCTTCAGAAACGTCTGGGCGAAATCGGCCCAAAGGATCGGCAGCGAGCCGGCGATTCGCGCCCCGATCGCGGAAGGCGGCGGCAGCAGCACCGACGGCACGCCGAGCCCGCGCACCAGGCACTCCCAGAGCAGGAGCAGCGTCAGCCCGAAGACGATGGGCACGGCGAGATTGGCCAGCATCCGCGCCGTCGGGGTAGCGGGCGAAAGGGCCGACAGACGCGCCGTCAACTGCCAGGCCACCAGCCAGACGACGACCACCAGCAGCCAGAAGCCGGGGCCGACGGCCCCTTCCCGCAGCGAGGCGAGGAGCACGCCGGCACCGACCGTGGCGAGAAGCGCGGGAAGAACGAGGCCCTGCCGCAGCAGGCGGACGGCGGCCGTCATCGCAGCGCCCCCATGCGCCTGAGGATCCATCGCTCGCCGAGCGAGACCAGCCCGACGAGCGCCCCCGCCATCGCCGCGGCCACCACCAGCGCCGACCAGATCTGGATCGTCTGGCCGTAATAGGAGCCGGCCAGGAGCCGCGCCCCGAGGCCGGCGACCGCGCCCGTCGGCAATTCGCCGACGATCGCGCCGACGAGAGCCGCCGCCACCGCGATCTTCATCGAGGCGAAGAGGAAGGGCAGCGAGGCCGGCATCCGCAGCTTCGCCAGCACCTGGCGGCCGCTGGCGCCGTAGGTGCGCATCAGGTCGAGTTGCAGGACATCGGGCGAGCGCAGCCCCTTCACCATGCCGACCGCAACCGGGAAGAAGGACAGGTAGGTCGAGATCACCGCCTTCGGGAACAGGCCCTGGATGCCGACTGAATTCAGGACGACGATCACCATCGGCGCCACGGCGAGGATCGGAATGGTCTGCGAGGTGATGATCCAGGGCATCAGGCTCTTGTCGAGCGTGCGCGAATGGACGATGCCGACGGCGAGCAAGGCGCCGAGTGCCGTGCCGATGACGAAGCCGACGAGCGTCGAGGACAGCGTCACCCAGCCATGGAAGAGGAGCGAGCGCGGCGAGGTCGGCTTGACCATCGCCGTCGTCTTCCAGATCTCCGCCACGATCTGGTGCGGCGCCGGCAGCACCGGCCGCTCCGCCGCCCAGGTCGCGGCGATGGTCTGGGCGGTCGTCGTTTCCGTGCCCGCGCGCTCGAGACGGTCGACGGTCGTCTGCCAGTTCATCGGCACGGCCGCGGCGTACCAGAGAACGAGGATGGCCGCGACGACGACGAGGATCGGCAGGGTCTTGCCGTCGGAGCGGGGGCGGGAGGGGGCGGCAAGGACGCTCACGTCGGTCCCCTCATCCGGCCCTTCGGGCCACCTTCTCCCCGGCGGGGAGAAGAATGGCGCAGCGGCTCCGGGGACGGGTTCTGCTCATCCTCGAGCGGTGCAAAGGGACGTGCCATTCCTCTCCCCACAGGGGAGAGGGTGGCCGGCGCGAAGCGCAGGCCGGGAGAGGGGCCACCGCCGTCGGAAGGTTCGTGCAGACGCCCGTCGAGCACGGCCAGGATCGTCTCCAGGACCGCCTCCCGCTCGCGCATCACTTCGTCGTTCCAGAAGCGCAAAACCGAATAGCCCTGTGCGTTGAGCCATTCCGTCCGACGGGCATCGCGCGCTGACTCGGAATGCTGGCCGCCATCGAGCTCGACGATGAGCCAGTGCGACCGGCAGGCGAAATCGGCGAAGTATGGGCCGATCGGAAGCTGTCGGACAAATTTGAAGCCGTTGAGGCGGTGCGCCTTGAGCTCATACCAGAGGCGATACTCGGGATCGGTCTCGGCGCGACGGAGAGAGCGGGCGCGGGCGACACGGCTTGCAGGAGATAGGCCCACGGCGCTCCCCTCTTCCGGCCCTACGGGCCACCTTCTCCCCGGAGGGGAGAAGAATGGCGCGCGTTCTGAAGGGCTGCAAGACCTAGCGCCATCCCTCGCCCCTTTGGGGAGAGGGGTCCGAAGGACGGGCGAGACCCGCGTCTCGCCCCGGGGGACGTCGCGAAGCGACGGACGGGAGAGGGGCGCGATGCCCGACGAACAGAGCACTCCCCTCACCGCGCCACCGGCCACATCATCAGCACCAGGCCGACCGTGCCGAGCGCCATGCCGGCCATCTGCATCGGCGGCAGGCGTTCGCCGAAGGCGAGGAAGGCGACGAGGTTGATCAGCACGAGCTGCGCGACGCTGGAGGCGGAGATGGCAAGGCCAAGGCCACTCTCGCGCATCAGCCGCACCATCATCAGATTGCCGAGCCCGTAGAGCACCAGCATGACCAGAAGGGTCCACAGCGCCCCGCCGGCCACGTAGAGCCGCGACATCGAGGCTGCCGTGAGGAAGACCGGGATCGTCGCCATCAGCCAGAAAATGCCGGCCGTGGTCATGCGACAGGCCTCTGCGGCAGGCGCGCGCGGCCGCGATCAGACCGTGTCATAGCTGTGCCCTGCCCTGAGGCCCTCGCGCACCCGGTGCGCGATCGCGAGGAATGCCGGCGTCTCGCGGATTTCCAGCGGCCGGTCGGGGCCGAGATCGCAGTCGATGACGTCGTGGATGCGGCCGGGCCGCGGGCTCATGACGACGATGCGCGTCGACAGGAACACCGCCTCGGGAATGGAGTGGGTGACGAAGACGACGGTCTTTCCCGTCTTCGCCCAGAGCTTCAGGAGTTCTTCGTTCAGATGGTCCCGGACGATCTCGTCGAGCGCACCGAAAGGCTCGTCCATGAGAAGAAGGTCCGGATCGAAGGACAGAGCGCGGGCGATCGAGGCGCGCTGCTGCATGCCGCCCGATAGCTGCCAGGGAAACTTCTGGCCGAAGCCGGTGAGCCCGACGAGATCCAGCCCCGCCTCGACCCGCCTGCGGCGCTCGGCCTTGTCGAAACCCATGACCTCCAACGGCAGCGCGACATTGGCGGCGATCGTCCGCCAGGGATAGAGCGCCGCCGCCTGGAAGACATATCCGTAAGCCCGCGCCCGGCGCGCCGCGTCGGGCGACATGCCGTTGACCGAGATCGTGCCCGAGGTGGGCTTCTCCAGATCGGCGATGACGCGCAAGAGCGTGGTCTTGCCGCAGCCGGACGGGCCGATCAGCGAGACGAATTCGCCGCGGGAGACGGTGAGGTCGACATTCCTGAGCGCCTGCACCGGCGCGTCGGCTGCGGGAAAGACGAGATTGAGCCCCTGCGCCTCGACGACGGGGGTACCGGATGCGGAGCGGGAGACGATCGCGGCGGAGGGGGAAGCGGACTTGGACATGTCCCGGTTCATATCAGAAAATCATTCCGTGGGACCGCGGCCACCGCCACGCGGCGATGGTCCCGCCGGAAAATCGGATTATCATAGGCCGCGAGAACTACGGGTGCGGACGCAACATCGAGGGGAGTTGGACAAGTGAGCATCACCGAAACGCAGGACTGCGCCCTGATCCGCCCTGACACCACATATGACGGCAAGCAAGGATTGCGGTATCTCGCCGGCATTTCCGCCGAAAGCGTCGGTTCAACCGGCATCTGCATGCATCTCCTCACCATTCCGCCCGGCGGCCGCGCCAAAGCGCATCTGCATGAGAACCACGAGACCGCGATCTACGTCGTCAGCGGCGTCGCCGAGGTCTTCTATGGCGAGCGGCTGGAAAAGCATGCCGTCACCGCCGAAGGCGACCTCTTCTACATCCCCGCCGGCGTGCCGCATCTGCCGTTCAATTCGAGCGACGCCCCCTGCGTCGCCGTCATCGCCCGCACCGATCCGAACGAGCAGGAGAGCGTGGTGCTCAGGCCGGACCTGGAGGCGCTGCTGCCGCGGTGATCGCGCCGGGAGCCGGCGCCCGTTCGCCCGCCAGGTTCAAGCGACTAAACTCCTGCCGGAATGCCGGAACGCTCGATCCGCCGCGGCGCGGTCAGCTCCTTCCAGGTCGACAGCGCCTTCGCCACCGGCGGGCCGGCCGGCCGCTCGACAAAACGCCCGGTGCCCGTCTCCGACCTGATCTCGCCGTTCTGGTAGGCGATGCGCCCGCGCGACAGGGTGACGACGGGAAGGCCGGTCACTTCCATTCCTTCGAAAACGTTGTAGTCGATGGCCGATTTCTGCGTCGCGGCCGAGATCGTCTTCGTCGCCGCGGGATCGAGGATCACGAGGTCGGCGTCCGCGCCGGGCAGGATCGCGCCCTTGCGGGGATAGATGTTGAGGATTTTCGCGATGTTCGTCGACGTCGCCGCGACGAACTCGTTCATCGTGAGGCGCCCGGTCCGCACGCCCCTCGTCCAGAGCATGGCCAGCCGGTCCTCCAGCCCGCCGGTGCCGTTCGGAATCTTGGTGAAGTCGCCGACGCCGAATCGCTTCTGCTGGGTGGTGAAGGCGCAGTGGTCGGTCGCCACCACCTGCAGCGAGCCCGAGGCGAGGCCCGCCCAGAGTGAATCCTGGTTCGCCTTGTCGCGGAAGGGCGGGCTCATCACCCGGCGGGCGGCATAGTCCCAGTCGGCGTTGAAGTATTCGCGCTCGTCGAGCGTCAGGTGCTGGATCAGCGGCTCCCCGTAGACGCGCATGCCCTTCTGCCGGGCGCGCCGGATCGCCTCGTGGCTCTGCTCGCAGGAGACATGGACGACGTAGAGCGGGACGCCCGCCTGGTCCGCGATCATGATGGCGCGGTTCGTGGCCTCGCCCTCGACCTCGGGCGGCCGGGAATAGGCGTGTGCCTCCGGCCCGTTGTTGCCCTCGGCCAAAAGCTTCTGCTGCAGGAAGGCGACGACGTCGCCGTTCTCGGCATGGACGAGCGGCATGGCGCCGATCTCGGCGCAGCGCGAGAAGGAGGCGAACATCTCGTCGTCGTTCACCATCAAGGCGCCCTTGTAGGCCATGAAGTGCTTGAAGGTGTTGATACCGCGCTCGACGACGAGCGGCATCTCGTCGAACACCTTCTCACCCCACCAGGTGATCGCCATGTGGAAGGAATAGTCGGTGCGGGCTTTGCCGGCCTTCTGGTGCCAGGCCTGCAGCGCGTCGATCAGGCTCTCGTTCGGCGCGGGAAGGCAGAAGTCGACGACCATGGTCGTGCCGCCCGCCAGCGCCGCCGCCGTGCCGGTATCGAAGTCGTCGGAGGAGAAGGTGCCCATGAAGGGCATTTCGAGATGCGTGTGCGGATCGATGCCGCCCGGCATGACATAGGCGCCGGAGGCGTCGATCACCTCGTCGCCGACAAGATCCGGACCGACGGCGGCGATCGTGTCGCCGTCGACGAGGACGTCGGCGCGGAAGGTGAGGTCGGCGGTGACGACGGTGCCGCCCTTGATCACGATGGTCATGGTTGTTGGTCCTGACTCCGAGAATAGACGAATGAGGCGGGTGCGAACGCGTTCGCCAGCTGCAGAAAGACGGCGAGGCAGCGGTCCAGCGCCGCCATCTCCTCTGCGTCCAATGCACCGATGACCTCGAACACCTTCTTGCGCGGGTAGGTCTGGAGCTTGTCAACCATCGCACGCGACGTGTTCCGCAAACCGTCTGAAACAGTCGGCGCGATCTGGATGCGGATGGAGATGTCCGTGCCGAGGTCGCTGGTAAAGGGAACAACCGTAACGCTGCCCAGATGCGCAGCGAAATGATCGGCTTGAACGACGACGGCCGGTCGCGCCTTACCGTAGTCGCCTTGACCCGAAACCAGGACCACGTCGCCGCGTTTCATAGCGGCAGGTCATCCGACAAGCCTGCAACCTCTTCGGATAAATGGTCGAGCTCGCCCGAACGTCGGTCGGCATCGTTGATGGCAGCACAGTCCTGCTTCATCCGCGCGAGGAAGTCCGGATTATTCCAGTCCGGGACCCAAATCTCGGCCTGGAAAGGCCGCCAGCCTTGAGCCAGGAGTTCTCGGCGCTCCGCCTCCGTCAATTCCCTGGGCCGTCCCATCCGAGCCTCCTTCGGTCCGCACCGGCAAAATCCTACCCCACGATCTCCGCCGTCTCCACCACCGCATGAAACAGCACGTCCGCCCCCGCCTTCGCCCATTCCTTGGAAATTTCCTCGGCCTCGTTGTGGCTGAGGCCGTCGACGCAGGGGCAGAAGATCATCGCCGTCGGGGCGACGCGGTTGATCCAGCAGGCGTCGTGGCCGGCGCCCGAGACGATGTCGGTGTGCGAATAGCCGAGCCGCTCGGCGGCATGGCGCACGGCGGCGACGCAGGTGGCGTCGAAGGTCACGGGGTCGAAATGCCCGACCTCGTCGACCGACACGTCGATGTCCAGCGCCTCGGCGATGGTGTCGATCCCGTCCTCGATGCGCTCGCGCATCTCGTCCAAAGTCTCCTTGGAGGGCGAGCGGATGTCGATGGTGAAGGTGGTGCGGCCGGCGATGATGTTGCGCGAATTGGGATAGGCATCCATGTGGCCGACCGTGCCGACGGCGCCCGGCTGGTAGTCCATCGCCACCTCGTTCACGAGCTCGATCACCCTGGCCATGCCGAGCCCCGCATCCCGGCGCTTGTACATCGGTGTCGAGCCGGTGTGGTTCTCCTTGCCGGTGAGCGTCACTTCCAGCCAATAGAGGCCCTGGCCGTGGGTGACGACGCCGATCTGGACGTCCTCGTCCTCGAGAATCGGCCCCTGCTCGATATGGTATTCGAAATAGGCGTGCATCCGGCGCTGCCCGACGGGTTCCTCGCCCTGCCAGCCAATCCGCACGAGCTCGTCGCCGAAGCGCTTGCCCGCGGCGTCCTTGCGGTCCTTGGCCCAGGCCTCGTCGTGCATGCCGGCGAAGACGCCGGAGGCGAGCATGGCGGGGGCAAAGCGGGTGCCCTCCTCGTTCGTCCAGTTCACCGCGACGATCGGGTGCTTCGTCCGGATGCCGAGATCGTCCAGCGTTCGGATGACCTCCAGCCCGGCGAGGACGCCGAGAACGCCGTCATACTTGCCGCCGGTCGGCTGGGTATCGAGATGCGAGCCGACATAGACCGGCAGGGCCTCGGGATCGGTGCCCTCACGCCGGGCGAACATGTTGCCCATCGTGTCGAGCCCCATGGCAAGGCCCGCCGCCTCGCACCAGGACTGGAACAGCGCCCGTCCCCTGGCGTCGTCGTCGGTCAGCGTCTGACGGTTGTTGCCGCCGGCAATGCCGGGGCCGATCTGGGCCATCTCCATCAGCGAGTCCCACAGGCGGTCGCCATTGATCTGGAGATTGGAGGTCAGAGAGGTCACGCCTTCAGTTCCACTTCGATGAAGCACATCGCTTCGCTTCCGGCATTGACGACATTGTGCTCGACGCCCTCGTCGCGGCGATAGGCGATCCCTGCCTCCAACTCGACGCGCCGGGAGCCTCCGCCCGGCTCCTCCAGAAGCATGGAGCAAGGCGTGACGGTGGTGATGACATAGTCCATGCCGTGCCGATGCCAGCCGGTTTCGGCCCCGGGCGCGAATTCGAAGCGGCTGACGCGCACCCGCTCGTCGTCGATCAGCACCGCGTGGCTTGCCTGCGGGCGGCTCGCCGGCTTACTCGACATCGTTCAGCACCATCTTCAGCGTGTCGACGATCTCGCCGATCTGGTCCTCGGAAATGATCAGCGGCGGCGACAAAGCGATGATGTCGCCCGTGGTGCGGATCAGGAGGCCCTTCTCATAAGCTTTCAGGAAGGCCGAGAAAGCGCGCTTGGTCGGCTGTCCCGGGATCGGCTCGAGCTCCACCGCGCCGATGAGGCCGGTGGTGCGGATATCGATGACGTGGCGCGTTCCCTTCAGCGACTGGATGGCGTCGGCCCAGACCGGCGTCAGCGCCTTGGCCCGCTCGAACAGGCCCTCTTCCCGGTAGGTGTCGAGCGTCGCCAGCGCCGCGGCGGAGGCGATCGGATTGCCGGAATAGGTGTAGCCGTGGGCGAATTCGATCATGTGCTCGGGGCCCTGCATGAAGGCCTCGTAGATCGTGTCGCGCACGAAGACGGCGCCCATCGGAATGACGCCGTTCGACAGGCCCTTGGCCGAGACGATGATGTCGGGCGTCACGCCAAAGTGGTCGGCGGCGAAGGCCGCGCCCATGCGGCCGTAGCCGGTGATCACCTCGTCGAAGATCAGGAGAATGCCGTGCTGGTCGCAGATCTCGCGCAGGCGCTTGAGGTAGCCCTTCGGCGGCGGCAGCACGCCGGTGGAGCCCGCGACCGGCTCGACGATGACGGCGGCGATGGTCGAGGGATCGTGCAGCGTCGCGATGCGCGAGAGGTCCTCGGCGAGTTCCACGCCGTGCTCGGCCTCGCCATCGGAATAGGGATTGCGGACGGGGTCGTGGGTGTGGCGCATGTGGTCGACGCCGGTGAGCAGCGTGCCGAACATCTTGCGGTTGCCGACGATGCCGCCGACCGAGATGCCGCCGAAATTGACGCCGTGATAGCCGCGCTCGCGGCCGATCAGCCGGAAGCGTGCGCCTTCGCCCTTCACCCGGTGGTAGGCGAGCGCGATCTTCAGCGCCGTCTCCACCGATTCCGAGCCGGAATTGGTGAAGAACACGTGGTCCAGTCCGGTGGGCGCGAGGGCAGCCAGGCGCGAGGCGAGCTCGAAGGCCTTGGGATGACCCATCTGGAAGGCCGGGGCATAGTCGAGCTCGGCCGCCTGTTTCGCGATGGCCTCGGTGATCTTCGGCCGGCAATGCCCGGCGTTGACGCACCAGAGCCCCGCGGTGCCGTCCAGCACCTGCCGCCCGTCGGCGGTGGTGTAGTGCATGTCCTTCGCGCCGATGAACATGCGCGGCGCCTCCTTGAACTGCCGGTTGGCGCTGAAGGGCATCCAAAAGGCTTCGAGGTTGTTCGTCGGAACGACGTTGCCCCCCCGGATCGGCGCGCTCTCGTTCATGGCAGGAACTCCCGGTTCGGCGGCGACCCTGGGCCGGCGCGGCCGAATTCTTGACTGTATGGTCAAAATGAAGGCTAGAAGGGCGCTCGGAGCGGGTCAAGCCGCTTCACCGCGGCGCCGCCCCTCTCGTCGGGAATTCCGCGCGGCGCGGGCGACGAAAGACGGTGGGACGATGGACGTCAAGACCGAGACGGCGGTGGACAGCCTGGCGGAGGACGAACGCCAGCCGACACGCATTCAGGCGATCAACCGCGGCATCATTCTCGACGCGGCGCTCGACGTGTTCTCGGTCCATGGCTTCAAGGGCTCGACCGTCGACCAGATCGCCGAGCGGGCGGGCATGTCGAAGCCGAACCTCCTCTACTATTACAGGCGCAAGCGCGACATCTACGCCGCCGTGCTGGAACTGACCCTCGACGCCTGGCTGGCGCCGCTGGAATCACTGGATCCGGACGGCGACCCGATCGAGGAACTCAGGCGCTACATTTCGAAGAAGCTCGAACTGTCGGCGGAGAGACCGGAGGCGTCGCGGCTGTTCGCCAACGAGATCCTGGCCGGCGCCCCGGCGATCGGCGGCTTCCTGTCCACCCGCCTGAAACGTCTCGTCCAGGCCAAGGCGGCGGTGATCGGGCAGTGGGTGAGCGAAGGGCGTCTGGCGCCGGTCGATCCCCATCACCTCATCTTCATGATCTGGGCGACAACGCAGCACTATGCCGATTTCGACGTGCAGGTCAGGGCCATCCTCGGCGAACAGGTCGGCAAACCAGGCTTTCGCGAGCAGACGGCCCAGGCGGTGCTCTCGATCATCCTGAACGGCATCCGACCGCGCCCCTGAGGAGCTCGCGCCCCCCCCCCCGCCGGGTCGCCGCCGGAGGGCGACAGGCGCGTCAGGCGAGGCTGAGCCTGCGCGGCCGGGCGGGGAGCGTCTCCTCCGTCAGCATCGGCCAGTCGAGCGGGATCCGCATCAGCAGGGTCGGCAAGGCGGAAGCCGGCTGCGGCTTGCTGAACAGGTAACCCTGCATCTCGCGGCACCCTTCCCGGTGCAGCAGCTGGTACTGCGCCGGTGTTTCGACGCCCTCGGCGATCACGGCCATCTTCATCGAATGGCTGAGCCCGATGACCGCGCGGATGACGGCCAGGCTCTCGGGCTTGTCGATGTCCCGCACGAAGGACTGATCGATCTTGATCTTGTCGAAGGGAAAGCGGGTGAGGTAGCCGAGCGAGGAATAGCCGGTGCCGAAATCGTCCATCGAGATGCGGGTGCCGAGGCGCCGCAGGGCGGTCAGCGTCGCCAGCACGTCCTCCGCCTGGTCGATGAACAGCGATTCCGTCACCTCCAGCTGCAGCCGCCGCGGGGAAAGGCCGGCATCGCGCAGCGCCGCCGTCACGTCGTCGACCAGCGTCTTGCTCTTGAACTGGACCGGCGAGAGGTTGACCGAAATGGCGAGATCGCCCGGCCATCCCGCGGCTTCGGCACAGGCCGTCTTCAGCGCCCACAGGCCGATTTCTGTGATGAGGCCGATGCTTTCCGCGATCGGAATGAACTGGTTGGGCGGGATCATCCCTTTGACCGGATGGCGCCAGCGCAAAAGCGCCTCGAAGCCCGACACCGCCGCCCTGTCGGCATCGACGAAGGGCTGATAGGCCAGTTCGAGCTCGCCGCGCTTGAGCGCGTGCCGGAGATCGCCCTCCATGGCCCGTCGCTGCAGCAGCTGCTCGCGCAGATGCGGCGCGTAGAAGCGATAGTCGCTGTCCTCGCTGCCCCTGACCTTGGCGTCGTGCAATGCCAGGTCGCAGTTCTGCATCACCGTATCGGCGGTCGCCGCAGCGTCCTGGACACCGCGTGCGTTGACCGAAATGCCCATGCTCAGGCCGATCGTCACCTGCCGCCCGTCGACCTCGAAAGGGATTTCGAAGGCCTTGAGGATAGCGGCGGCCAGATCCTCCGCCGCTTCCGGCTGTACACCGCTGTTCTGGATGATCGCGAACTCGTCCCCCCCGAGCCGGGCCACGCCGTCGCCCAGCGGGACGATGTCGACGAGGCGGCGGCCGACGGCCTGGAGCAGGGCATCGCCGACGAGGTGGCCGAAGATGTCGTTGATCGACTTGAATCCGTTCAGGTCGAGATAGACGACGGCGAGCTGGCCGGAAGCCGCCTTGTCGCCGAGCGCCTCCTGAAGGTTGTCGCGGAAGCGCCGGCGGTTGGCGAGGCCCGTCAGGGCGTCGTGACCGGCGAGGTGCTCGAGCCGCTGGGATGTCTTGTGCTGCTCGGTCACGTCGTCGAAGGTGATCACCAGTCCGCCGCCGCGCACGCCGCGCCGCTTGACCTGGAGCAGCTGCCCGCTCGGCATCTCGTGGACGAACATGCCGGTCTCGTGCGGTGCCAGGAAGTGATGGAACCGCGGATCGGCCAGAACCTCCTGTGCCGGCGCGCCGAGCTTGAAGTTCGAGAACAGGCGCGAGAACGGTTCGTTGAAGACGATGAGGTTCAGCCCGGCATCCAGCATGCACAGACCCTGGGTCATGTTGTTGAGGGCGGCGCCGAACTGGTTCTGGTGGGTCTCGAGGGTGGTGCCGAACGACGTCGCCTGGCTGAGCAGCAGCCGTTCCTGGCTCTGGCTCTGCTGGACGATGCCGGTGCGAAGCGTCTCCAGCGCCGCATGGAGGGCCGCAAATTCCCGCGTCGAATCCGTCGTGCGCTGCCGCGCGAGGTTGCCGCCCGCCATGGCGGCGATCATCGCCGTGGCCTGGCGCACGCGATGCACGAGCGACCGCGACAGAAAGAAGGCCAGGGCCATTACGCCCGCCAGGGTGGCGCCGAGGAAGACGATCTCGTCGCGGCTGGCGGCCTCGAGCCGGGCCGCAAACTGGTCCTGTCGCTCCTCGAGATCCTGGCTGGTCCGGGCGGTAGCAGCGTCGAAGGCCTCTGTGAGCTTGGCCGTCTCGCGCAGCGCCAGGCGCAGCGTCATGTCCCCTCCTGTCGCCTGGAGACGCAGCAAGGCATTGACGATCGTATCCCGCATCGGGGAGGCCTTGCCGTCGACCGCAGCGCCGCCGGCCGCCTGGGCGCTGGCGAGCATGTCCTTCACCGCGTCGTCAACCAGCGCACGGTCGGCATCGGACAGGGCCTGGTCCGGCCCGGTCGCCGCGCCGCGGGAAAGAACGGCCTCGAGGAGGGCCGCCCGTCGCTGTCCGTCCTGCAGATCACGGATCGACTGCTGCCGCGGCGCCAGATCCTGCGCGAAGGATGAATGCAGGTCGACATGGGCGCGCTGGCTGACCACCGCGAACGCAATGGTGAACAGCGCGAAGGCCATGCAACCGAGGATGAGCTTCAGATTGATCGACATCGAGGCCCCTGATGACGCTCGGCAACGATCCTTCATCGGGGCACGCTGCGACCGGTCTCGCCCCAGACCTTAGACTTCAGGCTTTTCCAGAAGGTTAAGTTACGGTCTTCGTACCCGCGCCGAGGCGCCGGATCATTCGGCGGCGAGCTTGGCCATGGGATTGTTGGGATGCATCGTCCAGTTGGCATAGGCGGGCTCGATGGGCTTGCCGGTGCGGGGGTCGATCCCGGCGATCGCTTCCATGGTGATGCAGTCCTCCACCGGGCAGACACTGACACAGAGGTTGCAGCCGACGCATTCCGCATCGATCACCTCGAACCGCCTGATGCCGTCGACGCGGCTGGTGATCGCCTGGTGCGAGGTATCCTCGCAGACGATGTGGCAGCGGCCGCAGGAGATGCATTTGTCTTGGTCGATCCGCGCCTTGGTGACGTAGTTGAGGTTGAGATACTGCCAGTCGGTGACGTTCGGCACGGCGCGGCCGCGAAAATCCTCGATCGTGGCGTAACCCTTCTCGTCCATCCAGTCGGAGAGACCGGAGATCATTTCCTGGACGATCTTGAAACCGTAGGTCATGGCGGCGGTGCAGACCTGCACCGTGCCGCAGCCGAGCGCGATGTATTCGGCCGCGTCGCGCCAGGTGGTGATGCCGCCGATGCCCGAGATCGGCATGCCGCGCGTCGCCACGTCCCGGGCGATCTCGGCGACCATGTTGAGCGCGATCGGCTTCACCGCCGGGCCGCAATAGCCGCCATGGCTGCCCTTGCCGTCGATGGTCGGCGTCGGCGCGAAATTGTCGAGGTCGATGGAGACGATCGAGGAGATGGTGTTGATGAGGGACACCGCGTCGGCGCCGCCGGCTCTCGCCGCGCGGGCGGGATAGCGGATGTCGGTGATGTTGGGCGTCAGCTTGACGATGACGGGCAAGCGCGAATGCTCTTTGCACCAACGCGCCACCATTTCGATGTATTCCGGCACCTGGCCGACGGCCGAGCCCATGCCGCGCTCGCTCATGCCATGCGGACAGCCGAAATTGAGCTCGACGCCGTCGGCGCCGGTCTCCTCGACGACAGCGAGGATCTGCTGCCAGCTCTTCTCCTCGCAAGGGACCATCAGGGAGACGATCATCGCCCGGTCCGGCCAGTTGCGCTTGACCCGGGCGATCTCCTCGAGATTGAGGTCGAGCGCGCGGTCGGTGATCAGCTCGATGTTGTTGAAGCCGAGGAGGCGCCGGTCCGGCCCGTGAATGGCGCCGTAGCGCGGGCCGTTGACGTTGACGACGGGATCGCCCTCGCCGAGCGTCTTCCACACGACGCCGCCCCAGCCGGCCTCGAAGGCGCGCTGGACGTTGTATTCCTTGTCCGTCGGCGGCGCCGAGGCGAGCCAGAACGGATTGGGCGAGGAGATGCCGAGAAAGCGCGTCGAAAGATCGGCCATCGCCATGCTCCTCAGGAAGGTTCTGCGGGGGTGAGACGCGCGACGGCCGACGACAGCGCGCGGCCGAGACTGGCGGCGAGACCCGGCTTCTGGCGGAGCGCCGCATCGATATCGAGCGCGGCGCGCTTGCCATGAGCCACGGCGACGACCGTCAGATCCTCGCCGCCCGTGACGCAGTCGCCGCCGGCCCAGACACCGGCGAGGCTGGTGCGCCCGTCGGCATCGACCTTGATGCGGCCCTTCTCCAGCGCCACCGAGGCCCCGGTCTCGCCGACGGGATCGGCGACGAACAGCTGGCCGACGGCCTTGAACACCTGATCGGCGGCGATGACGAGCGTCTCGCCGGTGCCGACGAGCGTGTCGCCCAGCGTCGTCGTGCGCTCGAATTCGACGCCTTGGACAGAGCCGCCGGTGGTCGCGATCCGCACCGGCCTGATGTTGCAGCGGATCGACACGCCGCGGGTCTGCGCCAGCTCCTGCTCGAAGGCCGAGGCGTTCATCGCCGCCTGGTCGCGCCGATAGGCGACAGTGACCGTCTCCGCGCCGAGCCCCTTGGCCTGCACGGCCGCGTCGATCGCGGTCATGCCGCCGCCGATGACGAGGACATGCCGGCCGATCGGCAGACCGGCGAGATCGTCCGCCTGTCGCAGGCCGGCGATCCAGTCGACCGCATCCTGCATGCCGGACACGTCCTCTTCCGCGATCCCCAGCGCGTTGACGCCGGCAAGGCCGAGGGCGAGAAACACCGCGTCGAATTCCTGGCTGAGATCGGCGAGCGAGAAATCGCGGCCGAGCGCCTTGCCGGTCTCGATGGCGATGCCGCCGATCCCGAGCAGGAAGGCCACCTCGGCCTGCGCGAAATCGTCGACCGCCTTGTAGGTAGCGATACCATACTCGTTGAGGCCGCCGGCCTTGGGGCGGGCGTCGTAGATGGTCACGTCATGCCCCAGCATGGCGAGGCGGTGGGCGCAGGAAAGGCCCGCCGGCCCGGCGCCGACGACGGCGACCCGCTTGCCGGTCACCGCGGCCCGCGTGAAGGGATGGTCGCCCCGCGCCATCAGGTGGTCGGTAGCATAGCGCTGCAGCATGCCGATCTTCACCGGCTTGCCCTCCGCCACCTGGCGCACGCAGACCTCCTCGCACAGCGTCTCGGTCGGGCAGACGCGGGCGCACATACCACCCAGTATGTTAGCATCCAGGATGGTCTTTGCCGCGCCGAGAGGATTGCCGGCCTGGATCTCGCGGATGAACAGCGGCACGTCGATCGAAGTCGGGCAGGCCGTCATGCAGGGCGCGTCGTAGCAGAAATAGCAGCGATCCGCCTCGACGGCCGCCTCGTGCCGGTCGAGCGGCGGATGGAGATCGGCGAAATGCCGCGCGAGCGTTTCGTCATCGAGGCGATGGGCTGAAATATCGGGCCGCGGCAGCGATGCTTCGTTCATCCGAAAACGCCTTTCTTGCCCGGCACGAAACCGGCCGACGGGCTCTCAGATTAGAATGATCGCAAATTTCGCGACCGTCAAATTTTTTGATCATCTGGTCAAGAATGCTTCGATCCAATCCGAACGACGACGGCAGACGATCGATGCCCAGGAACCGTTCCGATGCCGCCGGGCGATTGGCATTTCCCGGCAATGATGGGATGGAACGACAGGGCGTCGTTCGATGTGACCGCCTCGGAGCTCGGCGCGGGACCGATCGTCGACGGGGACCGGAATGAATCAGGAAATGCTCCGCCAATTCGCAGAGCGCGCCGAGGCGATCGGCCGCGATCTGCTCGACTTCTTCCACGAGCCCTCCTCGCTGTTCCAGATGGCGGTCGTCGCCGTCTGCTTCATCCTCGCCACCATATTCGACAGGCTGAGCCGCGGTGCCATCGAGGATCAGGCCCGCCGGATCAAGGGGGCGCCCCGGGTGCTCCGGCTGGTCGCCGCCATCCGGCGGCGCATGCGGCTGGTCTATTTCGTCTTGCTGGTCTGGATGGCCAGCCTCGTCGATGCCGCGGCCGGCGGGCCGGCGTCCGAGATCATCGCCGTCGTCCTCAAGCTGGCGCTGGCCTTTCTCGTTATCGCCGTGGCCTCGCGGATCATCCGCAACCGCCTGCTCGCCCGGCTGATCACCCTCGTCGCCTGGACCTTCGCCGCTTTGTCGATCCTGCATTGGCTGGAGCCGGTCGCCGTCACCCTCGATGGCGCTGCCGTCACCTTCGGCGCCACCCGCATCTCGCTGCTGCTGGCGATCAAGACCGTCGCCCTCCTCGCCGGGACGCTGTGGCTCGCCTCCGTCATCGGCCAGTTTCTCGACGCGCGAGTCCGGCGCAGCGAGGAGCTGACGCCGACGCTGCGCGTCCTCATCGGCAAATTCCTGCGCATCGGCCTCATCCTCCTGTCGCTCACCGTGGCGCTCGCAGTGGCCGGCGTCGACCTGACGGCCCTGACGGTGCTGTCGGGCGCGATCGGCGTCGGCCTCGGCTTCGGCCTGCAGAAGGTCGTCTCTAACTTCATCTCCGGCATCATCATCCTGCTCGACCGCTCGATCAAACCCGGCGACACCATTTCGCTCGGCGAGACCTTCGGCTGGATCCGCGAGCTGCGCGCCCGCTTCGTCTCGGTGGTGACGCGCGACGGCCGCGAGTTCCTGATCCCCAATGAGGATTTCATCACCAATCAGGTGATCAACTGGTCCTTCACCAACGAGTTGGTGCGCATCGACGTCAAATTCGGCGTCGCCTACGACAGCGACCCGCACGCGGTGATCGCGCTTGCCAAAGCGGCGGTCGCCAGCGTGCCGCGCGTCGTCGAGGCCAATCCGGTGGTCTGCTGGATCACGGGGTTCGGGGATTCCTCGATCGACTTCGTGCTGCGTTTCTGGATCCGCGATCCGCAGGCCGGTCTCACCAACGTCAAGGGCGCGGTCTTTCTGGCGCTGTGGGATGCGTTCAAGGCGAACGGCGTCACCCTGCCGTTTCCGCAGCGCGACGTCACGCTCTACGATGCGCGGATGCCCAAGCCCCGCGCGGAGGAGGCTCCCGGCGGCCCCGCTCCGGCTTTTGCGGGCGACGCCCCGCCAGTCGGCGCAAACGACTGACCGGCGCCGGCGATCGTCGGCGCAGCAGTTTAGGCCGCCGGCCCGTCAGCGGGACGAGAGCGTAGAGCAGTACGCCAGCCGCCCCCCATTCCAGCGTCCTTCGCCACTGGCGCGTCGTGCGCCCTTTCCGCGGCCGAAGATCGGAAAGCCCAGGTCACCCGGCCGTCAGCGGACCGCCCGCGGCACGCCAGGCACGCCCGGCAGGCATTCCAGCGCGGCAACATCCCACTTCCCGGCGTCCGCGGCGGCGCGGTAGGTGCTGCCGAGAAAGGCCATCAGCATGGCTTCGGGATCGGCGGCCCGGCGCACCGCGTCGTAGGGCAGGAGAAACTCGCCGAGGGTTTCATGGAAGAAGGCTTCGGCCGGGGCGACGATCGCCTGCGAGAAGCCGGGCGGCGGCGGGTAGGCGTAGGAATAGAAGGCGGGGTAGTCGACGCCCCCGCCGCCCGGCCAGAAGCCGGCCGAGGAGACCTCGTGGCTGTAGGCCTCGCGCGTCACGGCATCGGGCAGCGCCGGCACGCCGCCGGGATGCAGCGGCGCCGGACGGCCGGAAAAGCGCGTCACCGCCAGATCGAAACTGCCCCAGAACAGATGGACCGGGCTGACCTTGCCGAGAAAGCCGGTGCGAAAGCGCTTGAAAACCCGGACGACGGACACGCAGGCGTCGAAGAAGCGCGCGACGGCCTCGCCGTCATAGGGGCGCTCGGCAAAATCCTCGGCGAACGGCACCGGCGCCACCACCTCGTTCGGCCGGCCGTTGAAGACGGGATTGCCGCCGAGCATGGCCAGGAGATCGAGAAACTGCCGGCGAAAGTCGGCGACCGACATCGCCCCCAGCGGAAACTCGGCGCTGCGCCCGTCGGTGGTGATGCCGATCAGCGCGTGGCGCTGGAAGTCGAAGGCGATCTCGATCCCCGGTCCGTCCGGCACCAGCCCCGTGGTCAGCCCACGCGCGTCGACATAGAGCGTCGCGTGCCAGGAATGGTTCATCCAGGGCGTGTTCGCCAGCCGGTATTTGCCGACGATCTGCGACCAGAGATGCAGCGCCGCGCAACTGTCGCGCCAGGGCAGGTAGGGGATGTCGGGCCATGCCTCTGCCATGTCGGAATCTCCTCGGCGACGCCGGCAGCGTCGTCCATCGCGCCCGCCCTGGCAAGCGGTTCCGCTAATCCTTCAGCTCTCCGAGCAGGGTCGGAATGAGCTCCGAGACCGTCGGGTGGATCGGCACGGCGCGCTGCAGCTGCGGATAGAGCGCTCCGGCGTTCATCATATCGAGGACACCGTGGATCGCCTCGTCGCCGCCGACGCCGAGAATGGCGGCGCCGAGGATTTCCTGGCTGTCGCGGTCGACGACGATCTTCATCAGGCCGCGGTCCTCGCCCTTCTCCACCGCGCGCGACACCCGCGTCATCGGCCGCCGGCCGACGGCGATGCGGCGCCCGCTCGCCCGCGCCTCCGTCTCCGTCATGCCGACCCGGCCGAGCGGCGGGTCGGTGTAGAGCGCATAGGCAGGGATGCGGTCGCTGACGCGGCGCTCGCCGCCGTCGAGGAGATTGGCGGCGACGATCTCGAAATCATTATAGGCGGTGTGGGTGAAGGCGCCGCGGCCATTGCAGTCACCGAGCGCGAAGATGCCGGGGACGGACGTCTGCAGATCGTCGTCGACGATGATCATGCCTTTCTCGTCGACCGCGATGCCGGCCCGGTCGAGCCCGAGATCGTCGCTGTTCGGGCGCCGCCCGACCGCCAGCAGCACATGCGAACCGACCACGTCCAGCTCGCCCTCGGTGCAGTCGACGCCGACGGCGATGTCCGTCCCGCGCGGCGCGAACCGGATGCACTCGGCGTGCGTCCTGACGGCGATGCCCTCGGCCTCGAGAATCGACCTGACCGCGTCGGAGACGTCGTCGTCCTCGCGCCCGATCAGGCGCGGCCCCTTTTCGACCACCGTCACCCGGGACCCGAGACGGCGAAAGATCTGCGCGAATTCGAGCCCGACATAGCTGCCGCCGACGACGACGAGATGCGGCGGCACGTGGTCGAGGGCGAGGATCGACGTGTTGGTCAGCGTCGCGACGTCGTTGACGCCCGGAAAATCCGGGACGACGGCCCGGCCGCCGACATTGAGAAAAATCATCGGCGCCGACAACAGGCGCCCCTCCACGTCCATCTCCGTCGGCGAGACGAAGCGGGCGTGGCCGGCGATCACCGTCAGGCCCTCCATCCCCTCCAGCCAGGATCGCACGCCGTCGCGCGAGGCCGCGACGATCCTGTCCTTGCGCGCCATCACGGCGGCCATGTCGACGGCGATCCCGCCCTCGATGCGGATCCCGAAATCGCCGGCCCGGCGCGCCGCATGCGCGGCGGCGGCACTGGCGACGAGCGTCTTCGTCGGCGTGCAGCCGGTGTTGACGCAGGTGCCGCCGAAAAGCCCGCGCTCGACGAGGGCGACCGTCATCCCTGCCCCGGTCAGCCGGCCGGCCAGCGGCGGTCCCGCCTGCCCCGCGCCGACGATGATGGCGTCGAAGCGCTCGGTCATGCCAGCATGCCGACGATCAGGCACGCGCCGCCGATGGCGACGACGTCCTCGACCAGCGCCGCCGGCAGATCGCGCCCGAAAGCCCGCGCCAGCCAGCCGCGCGCCTCGGCCCCGCCGAGCGTGCCGAGAACCGCGCCGATCACGCCCGCGACCAGGCCGCCGAGGAGCGAGCCGCCCGCCGCGCCGAAAGCGGCGCCGCAGAGCCCGCCCATGACGATCCGCGCGCCGAACTGCATCGGCACCTTGCGGCTCGGCGTCGACGGCAGCTGGTCGGTGACGAGTTCGGCCACAGCGAGCAGCGTGAAGATCCAGGGTGTGAAGGTGTAGCCGAGGAAGGCGAGCGGCGTGTCCTGCAGCGGCAGCCAGCCCCAGGCCGCGGCCCAGCTGACGGCGGCCGGCGCCGTCATCGCGCGAAGGCCGGCGACGAGCCCGATGAGCAGGGCCAGCGTAAAGATGGACATGAGCGGGCTCCGGGCTGGGTGTTCACGCAAGCATCCAATCAGGAAATCCGGCTTGCGGATAGGACACGCGCCACCGGAAGCCTGCTCGCGGCGGGTGCCGGGGGCAAGCCCCCGCCGTTCGCCCGCCGCGGGCGCGTGGCGGGCGGCGGGAACAGCGGCGGCGGCGAGCCACAAAGACTTGCGAACAAAACAGGAAACAGGGATCGTCCCCTTCCGATCCCCGGACGATTCGCACCATGCCTGCCGCCTATCTCGACACGCTCAATCCAGAGCAGCGCCTGGCCGCCGAGCATGGCGTCGGCCCCGGCGGCCTGCCCGCCGCCGGGCCGCTTCTGGTCATCGCCGGTGCCGGCTCCGGCAAGACCAATACGCTGGCGCACCGCGTCGCTCATCTGATCGTCAGCGGGGCCGATCCCCGCCGCATCCTGCTCCTCACCTTCTCCCGGCGGGCCGCGGCGGAGATGTCGCGCCGGGTCGAGATGATTTCCGCCGCGGTCATGGGCAAGGACGCGGCGGTGATGGTCGGGGCCTTGAACTACGCCGGCACGTTCCACGGCATCGGCGCGCGGCTCCTGCGCGAGCATGCCGCCGACCTCGGGCTCGATCCCGGCTTCACCATCCACGACCGCGAGGATTCCGCGGACCTCATGAACCTAGTGCGGCACGAGCTCGGCTTCTCCCGCACCGAGACGCGGTTTCCGGCCAAGGCGACCTGCCTTGCCATCTACTCGCGCTGCGTCAACGCCCGCGCGCCGCTCGCCGACGTGCTCGCCCGCAACTTTCCCTGGTGCGGCGACTGGATGGAGGAACTCGCGACGTTGTTCGAGGCCTATGGCGCGGCCAAGGCGCAGCAGAACGTCCTAGACTACGACGATCTCCTGCTCTACTGGGCCGCCGCCGTCGCCGATCCCTTCCTCGCCGAGGAGATGGGCGGGCGCTTCGACCATGTGCTGGTCGACGAATACCAGGACACCAACGGCCTGCAGGCGGCGGTGCTCCTCGGCCTGAAGCCCGACGGGCGCGGCCTGACGGTGGTCGGCGACGACGCGCAGTCGATCTATTCCTTCCGCGCCGCCGAGATCCGCAACATCCTGGATTTTCCCGGCCTGTTCACCCCGCCGGCGGAGATCGTCACGCTGGAGCGCAACTACCGCTCGACGCAGCCGATCCTCAGCGCCGCCAACTCTGTCATCGGCCTCGCCGCCGAGCGCTTCACCAAGAACCTTTGGACCGACCGCGCCGGCAGCGAGGCGCCTGCGATCGTCGTCGTGCGCGACGAGAGCGAGCAGGCGCGCTTCGTCGCCACGCGCGTCCTAGAGAACCGCGAGGCCGGCACGCCGCTGAAGAGCCAGGCCGTCCTGTTTCGCACCTCGCATCATGCCGGTCCGCTCGAGGTCGAACTGACCCGCCGCAACATTCCCTTCGTCAAGTTCGGCGGCCTGAAGTTTCTGGACAGCGCGCACGTGAAGGACCTCCTCGCCGTGCTGCGCTTTGCCCAGAACCCGCGCGACCGCGTCGCCGGCTTCCGGCTGCTGCAGCTTCTGCCGGGCGTCGGCCCGACCGCCGCACAGCGCGTGCTCGACCACGTCACCGATGCCGCCGACGCGATGGCGGCCTTCCATGACGCACCGCCGCCGCCCCGGGCCGGCGCACACTGGGCGGGGCTCCTCGACGCGCTGGGTGAAATCGCCGCCGGGAAAGGCGCATGGCCGGCCGATCTCGGCCGCGCCCGGCTCTGGTACGAACCCCATCTCGACCGCCTGCACGAGGACGCCGCCACGCGCCGCGCCGACCTGCTGCAGCTCGAAATGATCGCGGCGGGCTACCCGTCACGCGAAAAATTCCTGACGGAGCTGACCCTCGACCCGCCTGACGCCACCAGCGACCAGGCCGGCGTGCCGCTGCGCGACGAGGACTATCTGATCCTCTCCACCATCCATTCCGCCAAGGGCCAGGAGTGGAAATCGGTCTTCGTCCTCAACGCCGTCGACGGCTGCATCCCCTCCGACCTCGGGACCGGCACCTCGGAGGAAATCGAGGAGGAGCGGCGGCTGCTTTATGTCGCGATGACGCGCGCCAAGGACGACCTCAGCCTCGTCGTGCCGCAACGCTTCTTCACCCATGGCCAGAGCGCCCGGGGCGACCGGCATGTCTATGCCGCGCGCACCCGCTTCGTCCCCGATGCCCTGCTGAAGCACTTCGCCGTCGTCCCCTGGCCGGTGGTCGACCGGGGCACCGGCCCGCTGCGCGCGCCGCGCGACGGGCCGCGGATCGACGTGCGGGCCAAGGCGCAAGCGATGTGGCGGTAAAGCGTTTGGGTTCGCGCCGGCGCGGCCGCCGGGAACCCGGCGTCCGGTCGGGTATTGTGCTGGGATGACGACCCGATCAGGAACCTCGATCCGCTTTGCCGTCTCCCTCTTGGGAGGTCTCGCTATGGGAGCGCTTGCCATGCCACAGCCCGGATCAGCCGGCCCCCTGGATGCGCTGCGCTGGGAGAAGCGTGCTTTCGTGGTCTTCGCCCGCGACAAGGCTGCCGCGGCGCGCCAACTGGCCGCCCTGCCCGCCCGGGGCCTGGTCGAGCGGGACATGGTCGTCCTCCTCGTTTCGGGCGAGGGCGCCGTGAAGGCGTCGGGAGCCGCCATGGACGAAACACCTTCGTCCGAGGCGCTGCGTCGGCAGTTCGAAGTGGCGCCGGACGTGCCTTTCGTGGCCTTGCTCGTCGGCAAGGATGGCGGCGTGAAGGTACGCGAGACCGCGCCGATCTCGGCCGCAGCGCTGTTCGGACTGATTGATGGCATGCCGATGCGACAGCAGGAAATGCGCTCGCAATAACGATGGGGAGCCGCCCGGCGGCCGAAGGGAACGACGATGACGGAGAAATGGTCGGCGGAAGCCCAGCGCAGGATCGCCGAGATCGCGGCGAAGAACGGCTTCAGCGCGGAGGCGGGCCTTGCCATGGCCGAGGCGATCACGCGCGGGGTCGGCTCGATGGCCCAGTTCAACCACCGCGATCTCGGCGGCCAGGGCCAGTGGGTCAAGGGCGGCATGCTGATGGTCGCCGACATGTTCAACGACGGCCTGAAGGCGCGGGTGCGCTCCCTCGCCGAAGCCCTCGCCGAGGCGGCCCAGCGCGGGGCCATCCAGCCGACATCGCCGGGTGAAAGCGGATCGGCCGGCGCCGCGGGTGCAGACCCCGGCGCGGCGGTGCCGCGCGACTCCGGCGGAGAGACCGGAGGCTCCGTCTCCCGCGACGGAAAGAACGGGGCGTGGTGGCCATCCGGCCTCGGCCAGCCCCAATCGAGCGGTGCACAGAACGGCCTGCGCTACGCCATCTTTCCCGCGGCCCGGCGCGTCGCGATCGAACGCGGCGGCAAAGTGAGCGTGCACGATAGTGGAGAGCACCGCATCGGCGGTATCTCCCAGCAGCAGGGCGCCCATTCCTCGCTCCGCTTCACCAGCCAGCACGGCGAGGTCGGCCTCGACGCTCTGCCCGAAGTGGACGGCGGCGCATCGGCTGGAAGCGCGGCGCCGGGCGATTCCGGCGACCCCGACCGACAGAGACCGTCGGATCCGAAAACACCGCGCGGCGCTGGCGGAAAAATCGAGGCGGGCGCCAGCGAAAGGCCGTCCGTCTCGCCGGAGCATCCGCCATCCCCTGTCCAAGCCGCGCCCGACGCCCGATCAACGGCCCGCGATCCCCTGGAGCTCATCCGCCAGCTCGCCGACTTGCGCGATGCCGGCATCCTCACCGAGGCGGAATTCGCCGCCAAGAAGACGGAGCTTCTCGCCCGCCTGTAGAGCCTGGGGCGTGCGCCTCCCGGCCCTCGCCGCCTGATCGAAGGAACAGGGCGACGCCACTCTCCCGTCCGCGTCGCGAAAATTGAGCCTCGAGCAAAATCGCCGAGCGATGCTGACAAAGGCGTGAGATCGGGAACCCACCGGCGCCCCGCGGCTTGTCTGCGATTGACGCTCTGCGATCCTCCGAACCCAAACGAGACTCCGATGAAACAGCTCCTCGCCGCCCTTCTCGTCCTTTCCACCGCCTCGGTCGCCCTGGCCGACGAGCCGATCCTCGGCAAATGGCGTGCCCCCGGCGGCGGCATCGTCGAGGTGACGTCCTGCAGCGCCGGCTTCTGCGCCACCGTCGTCAGCGGCCAGCATAGCGGCAAGGATGCCGGTGTGATGAACGGCAGCGAAGGCAACTACGCCGGGACGGTGACCGACCCGCGCGACGACAAGACCTATCAGGGCGAAGCGGTGATCGAGGGCGACACGCTGAAGATGACCGGTTGCGTTCTGAAGGTGCTGTGCAAGACGCAGCGCTGGACGCGCGTCTGACGCCCGCGAAAAGGTCAGGCCTCCAGGTCTGAGGTTTCGGCGCTAGGCTTTTGCCAGGGCGGCGGTATGGGCGCGCAGATCGAAGTCGCCCTTTTCGATTTCGGCGCGCGACAGCCGCAGCTCGCCGGACAGCAGACGGCGACCCGCCATGTGGTCGCCGGGACGGTTGACCGTTTCGATCCCCAGCAGCCTGTCGCCTTGAAAACAGTAGGTGATCAACCGGTCTTCCCCGGGCAGGCGGACCGCATGCACATGATCGGCGGCGCTGGTGATGCCCGCGATCTGTAGCTTGTAGGGACCCTGGTCGCTCCAGAACCAGGGCACGCTGTCGTAAGGGGTAGAGCCACCCAGGATCCGCGCGGCCACGCATTTGGCCTGGTCCACCGCGTTTTGTACGGACTCCAGCCGGATCGGGCCATCGGCGTGCCGGCTCTGGAAGACGGCGCAGTCGCCGATCGCGAAGATGCGCGGGTCGTCCGTAGTCATGAACGTATCGACCCGCACGCCGCCGGCCGTCACCAGCCCCGCTGCGCCGGCCAGATCGTCATTGGGTAGAACGCCGGCCGCCATCAGGACGAGGTCGGCGGGATATTCCTCGGTTTGCGTGGCGACGCCCGTCACCCGGCTCTCGCCCAGAATCGCGCCGACCTTCGCGCCGAAGGCGATGGTGGTACCCATGGCGCGATGGGCGTCGAGAAAGAACGCCGAGGTCGCCGGCGAGACGACCCGCCCCATCAGCCGGTCGGCCGCTTCCAGCACCGTCACCTCGATGCCCTTCGCCCGGGCGGATGCGGCGACTTCAAGGCCGATGAAGCCGCCGCCGACGACGACCATGCGCCGCGCCGTCTGCAGGGCCTCACGCAGCGTCTCGGCATCCTCGGCACTGCGCAGGAGATGAACGCCCTCCAGCGCGGCGCCGGGAATCGGCAGCACCCGGTTGCGCGCGCCCGTCGCCAACACGAGATGATCAAAAGCGAGGTGTTCGCCGGAAGCGAGGGCGACCGTGCCGGCGGGGCGGTCGATGGCGGTCACCGTCTCGCCGAGCCGCAGATCGATCGCCTGTGCCGCGTAGAAGCTCTCCGGACGCAGTTCCAGCCGGTCGAAGCCCATCGCCTCCTTCAGATAGGCTTTCGACAGCGGCGGCCGCTGATAGGGAACGCGGTTCTCGCCGGCGACGAGGACGATGGCCTCGGCATAACCGCCCTGCCGCAGGCTCGCCGCCACTTGAAATCCGGCCTGGCCGCCCCCGACGATCACAACACCCATGTCCCGCTCCCTGTCCTCGTCCGGCCCACCGCGCCTGACACGCCGCGGCGACGGCGACGGTGTCGCGGCCATGCCTTCCCGGCCTGGACAGCGCATGGATTAGCTGCAACGGCGCGACGATGCCAGCCGGCTCGGCGCGCCTCGATCGTCCGGGCCACGCGGCCCCGGGCGGATTGGCGCTTCAAGCCGGGACGAAGCCCTGCTAGGCAGGCGCCATCCGCAACAAGGAGAGAGACCATGACCATCCGCCGCATCGAGCCGGGAACGCGCATGTCCGCCGCCGTTGTCCATGGCGACACCGTCTACCTCGCCGGCCAGGTCGGCACCGCCGGCGACGACGTCACCGCGCAGACCATGACGGCACTTGCCGAGGTCGACCGGCTTCTGGCGCTCGCCGGCACCGACAAGTCAAAAATCCTCAACGCCACCATCTGGCTCGCCGACATCGCCGACTTCGGCAAGATGAACGCCGTCTGGGATGCCTGGGTCGACCCCGCCAATCCCCCGGCCCGCGCCACCGGCGAATCGAAGCTCGCGACGCCCGACTATCTCGTCGAGGTCATCGTCATCGCGGCAGTCTGACCATCCGGCCCCGGGACCGCCCAAACGGCTTCGGGGCCGTGGCAGTCAGGCCGCCTCACCCCATGAACTGGCCGCCATTCACCTCGATCACCTGCCCGGTGATGTAGCCCGACAGGCCGTTGGCGGCGAGGAAGAGGTAGGCTGGGGCGCAGTCCTCGGGCGTGCCGAGCCGCTTCAGCGGAATCGCCTCCGCCGTCGCCTTCAGCTTTTCCGCCGAGGAATAGCGCTGGTGGAAGTCCGTGGCGATTGTGCCGGGCGAGACGGCGTTGACGCGGATGCCGTCGGGCGCGAGCTCGCGCGCCAGCGCCCGGCTCCAGGTCGAGACGAAGGCTTTCGCGCCGGAATAAAGCGACGAACCGGCGCTGCCGCCCGTGCGCGCCGAGATCGACACGGTGTTGACGATCGAGGCCCCCTCGGCCGCCCTCAGCGCCGGCAGAAGCGCGGCCGTCAGGGCGACGGTCGAGCGGATGTTGAGATCCAGCACGGTATCGTAGGCGCTGGGCGTGTCGGCGGCGGGAATGCGCCCGCCCATGGTGCCGGCATTGTTGACGAGCACGTCGACCACGGCGCCGCTCTCCAGGACGGCAGCGGCCAGCCTCTCCCCGCTTCCCGGCTCGGCGAGATCGGCGGAAAGGACCGTCAGGCGCGCCAGTGCGTCCGCCGAGAGGCCTGGAGTCAGGTCACGGTCGACGAACGCGTCGCTGCGGCCGGCATGGGCGACGACCGTCGCGCCGCAGCCGAGAAAGGCGCGGGCCACCGCCGCGCCGATGCCCCGTCCGGCGCCGGTGACGATGACGCGGCGGCCGGCGAACAGGTTCTCGTCAAATCCCATGAATTCCCTCTCTGGCATGCAGCTTCTCATGCCGTCGCCGGCGCAGGACGGCGAGGCCGGCGCCGATCGCCACCAGCAGCCATCCCCCGATCAGGATCATGCCGCCGGCCGGCGCGGCGTTGGCGAAGAGCCGGTCGCCGAGAAAGGTTCGGGCCGCCAGATCGCCGGAAAACAAGAGCGTGCCGACAACCATCAGCAGCGCGGCCGGCATAGCGAGCCGCAGATTCTCCGCCGGCACTGCGGCCAGCGCGATCAGGCACGGCGCATGCACCAGCGCGATCGCCGCGGCGATGGCGATCAGCCTGTTGTCGCCGCCATGCGCCGCCAGCGCCGCACCGCCAACGCCTAAGGCGCCAAGAAGCCCTGCCGCCATCAGGACCGCGGGCCGAAAATCACCTGCCATGCGCGCACCAGCCTTTCGCCAGTTCGTCGTCGACCAGGGCCTGCCCGGGTCAGATCTTTCGCCCGCGAGGGCAACACGACCGGTCGCGTCGGCGCAAGCCCTTTACCTCCAAGCGTCGATTTGCCACCACTGGAACAGAGGAGCCCATTGTATGTCCCGCCCGACCGACGCCCCGACCATCGAAACCGACAGGCTGATGACGCGCCTGATCGCCGTGGCGAAGGAGGCTGGCGAGATCGTCCTGGCGGGATTCGGCGCCGACTGCGCGCAGGAGACCAAGGCCGACGCCTCGCCCGTCACCGAATACGACCGGGCCGCCGAGATCCTCATCGGCCGGCATCTCGCCGCCGAGTTTCCGGCCATCGCGATGGTGGGCGAGGAGGAAATCTCGTCGGGACACGTGCCCCCCGATCTCGGCCGGCGCTTCTTTCTGGTCGATCCGCTCGACGGCACGAAGGAGTTCGTCGCCGGCGTTCCCGATTTCACCGTCAATATCGCGCTGATCGAGGATGGGCATCCGGCCTGCGGCGTGGTCCTCGCGCCCGCTCATGGCGAACTCTTCGTCGGATCGCCGGCGGGGGCCTTCAAGAGCCGGCGGCTTCGCGACGGCACCTGGACGGAGTTCCGGCCGATCCGGGCGCGCGTCCGACCCGCAGAGCTCATCGCGCTGGTCAGCCGCTCCCACCGCACGTCGGCGACCGACCGGTTTCTCGAGAAGTTCGCGCTCGACGCCGTCATCCCCATGGGGTCGTCGCTGAAATACTGCCGGATCGCGGAAGGGGTGGCGGATGTCTATGCCGGTCTCGGCCGCACCATGGAGTGGGACATCGCGGCCGCGCACGCCGTGCTGAAGGCGGCCGGCGGCGACATCCGCCGGCTGGACGGGACGTCGCTGACCTACGGCAGGCGCGGCTCGGACGACGAGGCGGACTTCGCCAATCCCTGCTTCGTCGCCTCGGGCCGGGAAATCGCCAGCGTCTCCTGATCGCCGCGGTCGCGGTCGTCGGCAGAACCCGGGCGACGCAGGCGGGCTCCGAGCGGCATTTCGTCCAGCACCGAGCCCTTCCACAGGGGATAGCCCGCGGCATAGGCGGCCTTGGCCAGGAGATGCGCCGAGATCGGCGTCGTCAAAAGGAAGAACAGGATCGCGGCGATGGCGCGAAGGGCCTCGGCCGTCTCGTTGGCGACGAGGGCGAGCGCCAGCAGCATAAGACCGACGCCCACCGACCCGGCCTTCGATGCCGCGTGCATGCGGGTGAAGAGATCGGGCAGGCGCAGGATGCCGACGCCGGCAATCGCCGCGAAGGCGGCACCGGCCAGCACCAGAACGCCGGCGAGGATCGTCAGGAGGTCGCCGATCATGGGGTCGCCTCGCTCTCTGCCGTGCCGTCCCGCAGGCGCCCCGTCGGCTCTTCCGCATCGCGAGGATGCGCCCGCGCCTGCGCCGTGATGAAGCGGGCGAACGCCACGGTGGCGAGGAAGCCGACGAGGCCGAGGGCGATGGCGATGTCGACATAGAGCGTGAAGCCGCTGTCGATCCCGACGACGGCGATGACCCCGGCCGCGAGACTGGTCAGGAGGTCGAGCCCGAGCACCCGGTCCGGCAGGCTCGGCCCGAGGATGATGCGGATCGTCGTCAGCACCAGGGCGAGCGCCAGCAGCGCCAGCGACAGGTCGGTGGCAAACGACAGGAAGGACTGGGCGAAGCCGTGCAGCGTCATCGGAAGGCCTCCTGGATCCGGCGCTCGAACCCTTCCGCGATATCGCGCTTGAGACCGTCGGCATCGGAGCATTCCAGCGCGTGGACATACAGCGTCGACCGGTCCTCGGAGACGTCGACCGAGAGCGTTCCGGGCGTCAGCGTGATCATGTTGGCCAGCAGGGTGATTTCCAGATCGTTCCGGGCGGTCAGGGGATAGGCGAAGATGCCGGGCTTCAGGTCGAGCTTCGGCGCCAGCACGAGCGTGGCCACCCGCCAGGCCGAGAGCACCAGCTCGCGCAGGAAGAACAGCGTCAGCGACGCCACATGGCGGCTGCCGCGGGCGTAGCCGGCCGTGCCGATCTGGTCGCGCGTCAGATAGAGCGCAAAGGCCCCGAGAATGAAGCCGAAGACCAGGTTGACGATGGTGAAGGAGCCGGTGACGACGGCCCAGATCACGGCGAGGACGACATTGATCAGATAGAGCGTCACGGCAGGGCTCCGAAGACCGATCGGACGAAAGCGGCGGAATCGAGCACCGAGGCGGCCGCCGCCCGCGTGGAGGCCGCGAGTGGCTCGGGGTAGAGGCCGGCGGCCACGGCGACGAAGGCCAGGACGACCAGCGGCAGGCCGGCGTAGAAGCGGCCGGGCCGCGGCCGGTCGTCCGCGACGGCGCTGTCAGGACCGACCCCGGCCGGCAAGGGTCGCCAGAAGGCCAAAGCGAAGACGCGCGCAGCGGCGATGGTGAGCATCAGGCCGGAGACCAGGATCACCGCCGCCAGCCATCCCATGCCCCCCGCCAGGGTCGCCCTGACGAGGCCGAGTTTTGGCCAGAAGCCGGAAAACGGCGGCAGGCCCGAGGCGGCCAGCAGCAGCACGAGGACGAGCACGGAAAAGCCGGGAGACCGGCGCCACAAACCGCCCATAGCATGCAGCGAATCCGATCCGGTGCGTCGGACCATCACGCCCGCCGCCAGATACAGCGCCGTCATCACCACGATGGAATGGAGGGCATAGAAGATCGCGCTCGACAAGCCGGTCTCCTGCGCCAGCGTCAGGGCTGACGTGACCGGCGCCGCGGCCACGGCCATGGCTGCAGCGGTGTCCACCGCGGTCGAGACGAGAGGCGGGGAGACCAGCGGTGGCAGCGACAATCCCGCGAGGATCGTGCCGATGCCGGCGATGACGAAATAGTTCAAAAGCCGCCGTATGTCGCTCTGCGCCAGCGCGCCGAAGGCGCCGACGAGCATAGTCGCAGCGGCGATCCAGGCGATCACGGGCGCCAGGCTCGCCTGTTCCGGCGGAAACAGCATGAACAGGATGCGGATCAGCGCATAGACGCCGACCTTGGTGAGAAGGCCCGCAAACAGCGCCGACACGACGAAGCGGGGCGTGTGGTAGGAGGACGGCAGCCAGGCGTTCAGCGGGAAGGCCGCGGCCTTCATGCACAGTGCCGTCAGATAGAGCACGGCGATGGAGACGACCACGCCGTCGACCGGCCGCGCCGCCGCCTTGACCGCGATGTCGGCCATGTTGAGCGTGCCGAAGACGCCATAGAGAAAACCGGTCGCGATGAGGAAGAGCGTCGTCCCGACGAGGTTCAGAAAACAGTATTTCGTCGCCCCGTCGAGCTGCTCGTGCTCGGAGCCGAGGATCATCAGGCCGAACGAACCGATCAGCAGCACCTCGAACCAGACATAGAGATTGAACACGTCGCCGGTCAGGAAGGCGCCGGAGACGCCCGCCATCATCAGGAACAGGAACGGGAAGAAGCCGAAGCGCCGCTGCGTGCCGGGAACCGAGACGACGGCATAGATGCCGCAGGCGAGCGCCACGAGACCGGCGGTCGCCAGGAACAGCGCGCCCATGAGGTCGACGGTGAAGGCGATGCCGAAGGGCGGCTTCCAGGCGCCCATCATCATCGTCCGCGGCCCCCCGTCCGCCACCTGCCAGAGCACGGCGGCATCGATGGCGAAGATAAGGCCGAGGCCGAGAAGGGCGATGGGCGGATGCAGGTGGGTGCGCTTGCGCAGGCACAGGAGCACCGCGCCGAACAGCATCGACAGCACCACCGGCAGGACGAGGAGATAGTCCGCCGGCAGGACCGGCGGCACCATGGCGACCGCCTTGAGGGCGGCGAGATCGGGCGAGACGGCCATCAGTAACCGAGGGGCGGCAGCCCCTCCCCCTCGGGTTCGGCGACGCGCATGCGGTCGGTGTCGTCGGTGCCGAGGTCCTGATAGGCACGGAAGGCCAGAACCAGGAGGAAGGCGAAGAAGGAGAAGGAAATCACGATCGCCGTCAGGATCAGCGCCTGCGGCAGCGGATTGGCCGTGACGCCATCGGGAACCGTCAGCCCGCCCGGGATGATCGGCGGCACGATCGTCGACACGCGCCCGGCGGTGAAGATCGACAGGTTCACCGCATTGCCGAGCAGGACGATGCCGAGCAGCATTCGGATGATGTGCGTCGACAGGAGCAGATAGACCGCGACGGCGAACATTACGGCGACGAGGAAGGCGAGAACGGTTTCCATCAGGCGTCCTCGCTTTCGGCCAGCGTCAGCGCGATCGAGGAGACCGCGCCGAGGACGACGAGATAGACGCCGATGTCGAAGAACAGGGGCGTCGAGATTGCAAAGCCGTCGAGCATGGCGGGAAACGACCACAGGCCCGACAGGAAAGGCATTCCTGCCACGAACGAGGCGCAGCCGGCGAGCACGGCCATGATCAGGCCGACCGCGGCCAGCGTCATCGGATCGAAATAGAGCGCCCGCCGCACCGAGGCGACGCCGCCGGCCAGGCCGTAGATGGCGATCGCCGAGGCCGCGACCAGCCCGCCGATGAAGCCCCCGCCCGGCTCGTTGTGCCCGCGCAGGAGGACGAAGACCGAGAACAGCAGCATGAGGCTGGTGAGGTAAGGCGCCGTGAAGCGGAAGATGACGGAGTTCATGGCGTCGCCTCCGTCGGATCGGCGGCCGTGACCCGCCGCTTGCTGACGCGGATGCGGATCAGCGCCAGGATGGCGAGGCCCGTGGTCATTACGACGGCGATCTCGCCCAGCGTATCGATGCCGCGGAAGTCGACGATGATGACGTTGACGATGTTGCGGCCATGCGCGATCGCATAGCTGTAGCGGGTGAAGAAGTCCGACATCACGGGATCGAACGGCACCTGCGTGATCCTCAGGAGCAGCAGGCCGATGCCGATGCCGGCGACGGCAGCGATCGCCGCGTCGTGAAGCGTCTCGCGCAGCGGCCGGCGGTCCTCGACCCAGAGCTTCAGGCGGGTCATAACCAGCGCCAGGATCACCACCGACAGCGTCTCGATCATGAACTGGGTGAAGGAAAGATCCGGTGCGCCCAGAAGGATGAACAGCAGCGCCACAGCAAAGCCCTGGATGCCGAGGGAGACGATCGCCGTCAGCCGGCTGCGCGCGACCACGACCGAGACCAGGCCGACGACGAGGAGCGCCGACACCGCCCATTCCGACACCGTCAGCTGCGGCATCGCCGGCACCGAGGGCCACGCGCCGGTCACCGCCATCGGCACCAGCAGGGCGGCCGCGATAACGACGAAGGCCGTGGTCATGTAGCGGTCGAGCCGGCCGGACTGGAGTTTCGCCGTCACGGCGAAGGAGAGCTTCAGGAGCCCCCGCATCGCCTGGTCAAAGCCTCGGTCCGGCCCCCAGCCGATCCGCACCAGCGCGCCATCCACCGCGGACCGGATCGGGCCCGCGGCGAGGTAGAGCCCGGCGCCGATCGCGAGCGTCAGCATCGACAGCGCGAAGGCTAGGCCAAGATGCGGCACGGCCGAGATCGTGATCGCCACCGGCGTGCCGATGACGGCCGACGCCATCGGGCTCGTCAGCCACTCATGCGTCGTGCCGGAAACGAGCGCGGCGAAAAGACCGGCGAGACCAAGCACCAGGGGCCCGATCCAGATCAGCACCGGCCCCTCGTGCGGATGGTCGAGCGCCGCCGGCTTCTCCCCGACGAAGGGTTTCAGCGCCACGAGAAACGCGGCGGCGAACATCAGGGCATTGCCGGCGATCGCCGTCAGCGTCAGGACGATGCCGCGCCAGTCGGCGGACGCCGTCGCTTCGTAGATCACTTCCTTGGCGAGAAAGCCGAAGAACGGCAAAACGCCGCCCATGGAGAGCGCGGCCAGGAGGGCCGCCGCGAAGGTGATCGGCATCGCCCGGCGAAGCCCGCCGAGCTTGAGGAGATCGCGGCTACCCGCGCCATGGTCGACGCTGCCGGCGACCATAAACAAGGCGCCCTTGAACAAAGCGTGGGCGACGAGATAGAGCACCGCCGCCTCGAGCGCCAAGGCGCTGCCGACGCCGATCAGCATCACCAGAAGGCCGAGCGAGGCAACCGTCGTATAGGCGAGGATCAGCTTCAGGTCAGTCTGGCGCAAAGCGAGCAGCGCGCCGCCGACGAGGGTCACGCCGCCGAACAGCGGCAGGATCGTCTCCCACAGAAGCGTCTCGCCGAGCGCCGGGTTGAGGCGCATCAGGAGATAGACGCCGGCCTTCACCATGGTGGCGGAGTGCAGATAGGCCGAGACCGGCGTCGGCGCCTCCATCGCGTTGGGGAGCCAGACGTGGAACGGCATCTGCGCCGACTTCGTGAAGGCGCCGCCGAGAACGAGCAGGAGGATCGGCAGGTAGAAGGCACTGTCGCGCAGCGCGTCGCCGGAAGCGAGAACCTCCGTCATCGACGTCAGGCCGAGGATCTCGCGGATGAGGACGAGCCCGGCCATCAGCGCGAGGCCGCCGCCGCCGGTGATCACCAGTGCCTGGATCGCCCCTCGCCGCGCCCGCTCGCGCTCGTGATCGAAGCCGATCAGCAGGAAGGAGGTAATCGAGGTCAGCTCCCAGTAGACGATGAGCGTCATCAGGTCGTCGGACAGGACGAGCCCCAGCATCGCCGCCATGAACAACAGGATGAAGGTGAAGAACCGCCCGAGATCGCGGTGTCCGGTGAGGTAACCGCCTGAGTAGAGGACGATCAGCGTGCCGATACCGGTGATCAGCAGGCCGAATACCAGCGACAGCCCGTCGAGGCGAAAGGAGAAACGCATGCCGTAGGAGGGGATCCAGTCGAAGCCGGACAGGAGCACCGCGCCCTGCCGCACCGCATCCGCCTCGCCGCAGAGGATCAGGAAGGCGGCAGCGGGGAAGAGGGCGAGGATCCAGGCGGCGCGGCTGCCGAGGAGGCGCGCGAGCGGCGCGGCCAGCAGCGCTCCGGCAAGCGGCAGACCGAGAAGCAGGAGGGTGAGCAGACCGGACAGGGAGGCGTCGGGGGATGGCAGGCTGGCTGTCATTCGTTCCGGCTGTCCTTCTGGCACCTTCATCGGGAGGATACGCCGTCACGGCGCCGCATCCGGTGTGATCCATCCGTCTTAAGCAAGCCTGCCGTCCCTCGCAACCCGAGGGCCGCCCATTTGGCGCACGCTGCGGCGGGACGCCGCGAAATCGGCGCCAGCGCGGAGTCCGCGACCGGCGCGCCCAAGGCCGCCGGGTTGCCTCTCCGTGAACAAAGCCTGTACAGTCGGGCCGGGACGATCAGACCAGAGGCCCGCGTGCCTCGCAGACGGAAATGACATTCTTGACCGACACGACCGCCGACACGACCGCCGACAGGCCGACGCCCCCCGCAGCCCGTGACGCCGCGACCGCCCCGCGCGCCGAAAGGCGGATCGAGCGGTTCGAGACGCACGGCCGCGAGCGGCAGGACGACTATGGCTGGCTGCGCGCCGGCAACTGGCAGGAGGTGTTCCGCGACACGGCGGTGCTCGATCCCGCGATCCGCGCCCATCTGGAGGCCGAGAACGCCTATCACGACGCGATCATGGCACCGCTGGCGCCGCTGCGCGAAGCGCTGATCGCCGAGATGCGCGGCCGTATCAAGGAGGACGATTCCTCCGTGCCGGCGCCGGACGGCCCCTTCGCCTACGGCATGTCCTACGAGACCGGTGCCGAATATCCCCGCTTCGTCCGTCGCCCGCGCAATGGCGACGACGCCAGCGAGACGGTGATCCTCGACGGCCAGAAGGAAGCGGCAGCGCGCAGCTACTTCTCGCTCGGCGGCGTCGCCCATTCTCCGGACCATGCCTGGCTCGCCTGGTCGCATGACGACAAGGGGTCGGAGTTCTACGCCATCTCCGTGCGCGACCTCGCCACCGGCGAGGACATCGGCGAGAGGATCGAGAACACCAGTGGCAGCGCCGTCTGGGCGGGGCGCTCCAAGGGCTTCTTCTACACCCGCCTCGACGGCAATCATCGCCCGAGCCGCGTCTACTACCACCGCCTCGGCACCGATCCGGCCGACGACGCGCTGATCTACGAGGAGACCGATACCGGCTTCTTCATGGGCGTCGGCAAGACCCAGTCGGGCGAGTTCGTCGTTATCCACATCCACGATCACGAGACTTCGGAGGCCTGGCTCATTCCGGCCTCGAACCCGGCGGCGGAGCCGCGGCTTCTGGCCGAGCGCGAAACCGGCGTCGAGTACGACGTCGACGAGGCCGAGGGCACGCTGTATATCCTGACCAATGCGGGTGGGGCGCGCGACTTCAAGATCGTCACGGCCCCGACCGATTCGTCGCGGTCGAGCGAATGGACGGACTACGTTCCGCACGAGGACGGCCGGCTGATCCTCGGCCACATGGTGCTGAAGGCGCATCTCGTCTGGCTGGAACGCCGCGACGGCCTGCCGCGCATCGTCGTCAAGCGCCTGTCGGACGGGGCGGAGCATGTCGTCGCTTTCGACGAGGAGGCCTATTCGCTCGGCCTTTCCGGCACCTACGAGTTCGACACCACGCTGATCCGCTTCACCTATTCCTCGCTGACGACGCCGACGCAGACCTTCGACTACGATGTCGAGACACGCGAGCGCACGCTCCTGAAGACGCAGGAAGTCCCCTCCGGCCACAACCCGGAGGACTATGTCACCCGCCGCATCTTCGCGCGGGCGGCCGATGGCGAAATGGTGCCGGTGTCGCTGCTCTACCGCCGGGACACGCCCCTCGACGGCACGGCGCCGCTGATGCTCTACGGCTACGGCGCCTATGGCATCGCCATTCCCGCCGCCTTCAACACCAATTGCCTGAGCCTCGTCGACCGCGGCTTCATCTGGGCCATCGCGCACATCCGCGGCGGCAAGGACAAGGGGTTCGCCTGGTACGAGGCCGGGCGGCGCGAGTACAAGGAAAACACCTTTTCCGACTTCATCGCCGTCGCCGACCACCTCGTCGCCGAACGCTACACGCGCTACGACAGGATCGTGGCGCAGGGCGGCTCGGCCGGCGGCATGCTGATGGGCGCCGTCGCCAACATCGCCCCGGAAAAGTTCGGCGCGGTGATCGCCGTCGTCCCCTTCGTCGACGTTCTCGCCACCATGCTCGACGACACCCTGCCGCTGACGCCGCCGGAATGGCCCGAATGGGGCAACCCCCTCGCCTCGCCCGCCGACTACGACCGCATCGCCGGCTACAGCCCCTACGACAATGTCGAGGCAAAGGCCTATCCGCCGATGCTGGTGCTCGCCGGCCTCACCGATCCGCGCGTCACCTATTGGGAGCCGGCGAAGTGGGTGGCGAAGCTGCGCGCGGTGAAGACCGACGCCAACCCGGTCCTCCTCCACACCAACATGGACGCCGGCCACGGCGGCGCCTCCGGCCGCTTCAACCGCCTCGACGAGGTCGCAACGATCTACGCCTTCTCGCTGATGGTGACGGAGAAGGCTTAGGGGCGCAGATTGCTCGACAGGCAGCACGAGACGCCGCGGTTCCGGGGCGGCTCTCCCCTCGCGTCGTCATCCCGGGCTTGACCCGGGACCCATGCCGAGACGGTGTCGCTGCCAAACCGGTTCAGGTGTCGGTCCTCCGCCCTCGATGTCGTCCGGCGATTTGGAATGGATTCCGGATCAAGTCCGGGATGACAAATCTGGACGACCGTCGGCACCACGCTCCGGGTACGAATACCCCTACAGCGCCGGCACCGCCTTCAGATAGGCCGCGATCGCCGCGCGGTCCGCGGCCGGCAGTTTCGCGAGGTTCTTCTGCACCTCGACCATGGCACCGCCGACCGAGTCGAAGTCGGGCGTAAAACCGCTCTCGAAATAATAGGCGATGTCCTCTTGCGACCAGGCGCCGATCCCGTCGTCGGACGGCGTGATGTTCGGTACCTTGCCCTCGCCCTCCGGGTTCGGCCCGCCGGCCAGCCACTTTGCCTTGTCGAGCCCACCAGCGCCGCCGTAGAGCCGGGGCGTGTGGCATTCGCCGCAATGGCCGGGGCCCTCGGCGAGATACTGACCGCGTTTCACCTGGTCGGACGCGTCGGCCGGCAGAGCCACGACTGGCGCCGGATCGAGGAAGGCGCGCTGCCAGAGGCCGACGCCGCGGCGGATGTTGAAGGGAAAGGACAGGTCGTTGTCCGGCGCGGCGCCCGGGACCGGCGGCAGCGTCTTCAGGTAGGCGAAGAGGTCGGCGATGTCCTCCTTCGTCATGCGGGCATAGGAGGTGTAGGGAAAGGCGGGATAGAGCGGCGCGCCTTCGTCGTCGATGCCGCGCTGCATGGCATTGGCGAAATCGGCAAGGCTCCAGCCGCCGATGCCGTCCGCCCTATCGGGCGAGATGTTCGGGGCGTGGAAGGTGCCGAACGCCGTCACCAGCGGCGCGCCGCCGCCGAGGCGCAATTGGGCATCGCCCTCGGATTTGGCCGGCGCATGGCAGGAAACGCAGCCGCCGGCCCAGAACAGAGTTTCCCCGCGCTTGGCATCGCCGCTGCCCTCGGCGGCGATCTCGTCCGCGGCCAGGGGCTGCGGCATGGTGAGGCCATAGAAGGCGCCGGCGCCCACCACGGCCAGCGCCGCGACGCCCAGAACAATCCGCTTCACCATCATGGCCTCATCAACATTTCGGCGCTCGCCGCGACCGGATGGCCGCTGTCGCCGGCGGGCCCGGCGATGGGCGCCCCGGTGCCAGGCTTATTTGTCGACGCGGAATTCCTCGTGGCAGCCCTTGCAGTTCTGCGCGACGCCGCCGAAGGCGGTCTTGAAGGTTTCGAGGCTGTCCGGATTGGTGGCGGCCGCCGTGTCGATGTCGCCCTCGAACTTGACGAGCTTGGCCTTGAATTCCTCGGGCTTGGCCCAGATCGCCGGGGCCGCCTCGGTCTCGCCGCCGGTCTTGCTGTCCTCCGGAAAGGACTTGCCGAAGATCTCGGCATTGGCGGCCATCACGGTGAACACCTCGGCGGCCTTGGCCGCGTCGAAGGCGGCCTCGCCCTTCAGCATCTGCCCGGCGGACTTCGCGGCGCCGCCGATCTTTTTCATCGCCTCCTGGCGCTGCTTGATCACGTCGACATTCTGCGCGCCGGCCGGGAGGACGGAGACCGCGCCGACCGAACATCCGATGAGCGCGGCGACAAGGGAGAGACGACGAAGGTTCATGGGACTTCTCCATAGGACCGTCCACGGCGCGGACGTCTGACCCGCAGCATGGATGCCATGTTTGACCGCGTGCGCAAGCGATCCGGAGCCTCACTTTGGAGTGATAATAAGCTGGCCGACCCGACATCCGCACCGGGTGCGCGCGGCGGCCGGGCATCGCCGTTTGCGCCCCGCGATCGCTTCGGCCGCCGCAGACGCAGAAGGCCCCGGCGCAGGGCGCCGGAGCCTTCCAAATTGGCTCGAAAGCTCGTAGTCGCCGAAGGCTCAGGCCTTGGAGCCTTCGTAGAGCTCCAGGACATGGTCCCAGTTGATCAGGCTGTCGACGAAGGCCTCGAGGTATTTCGGCCGGGCATTGCGGTAGTCGATGTAATAGGAATGCTCCCACACGTCGACGCCGAGGATCGGCTTGGCGCCGTGCACCAGCGGGTTCTCGCCGTTCGGCGTCTTCATGATCGACAGCTTGCCGTCCTTGACCGCAACCCAGGCCCAGCCCGAGCCGAACTGGCCCTTGCCGGCTTCGATGAAGTCGGTGCGGAACTTGTCATAGCCACCGAGGTCGCTGTCGAAGGCGGTCTGCAGCGCGCCGGGCAGGCTCTTGCCGCCGCCGCCCTTCTTCATCCACTTCCAGAAATGGATGTGGTTGTAGTGCTGGGCCGCATTGTTGAAGAGCGGCTGGTTCTTGCCATAGGACTGCATCACCACCTCTTCGACCGAGGCGTCGCCCATGCCGGCTTCGGCGGCGAGCTTGTTGCCCATCTCGACATAGGCGTTGTGGTGCTTGTCGTGATGGTATTCGAGCGTCTCCTTCGACATGAAGGGAGCGAGCGCCTCGTAATCGTAGGGCAGTTCGGGAAGCGTGAAAGCCATGCGGTGTCTCCTTCTCAGATGATGCGGATCTCGTGGGCCGCGTGCGCCCGCCGTCCGGCGTTGCCGGGCCCACTGGAAGCACGCGTTGTTAGCTAGGGTCTAGACCGGCAAAAGCCATGCGGCGAGGCCGGTCGGGTGCAAAGATTTCCGTGCCTGTTGTCTCTCATGACGCCGCTGTCAGCGTGCCGCGTGCGAAAGTCCAGTAGAGTTCGCGCGCGCGTTCGGCCACCGGCCCCGGCTGTAGCGACCGCCCCTCGATGCCGATCACCGGCACCACCTTGGAATGGTTGCCGGTCGAGAAAATCTCGTCGGCCCCGAGGAAATCCTCGACCGTCAGCGTGCACTCCTCGACGATCGCGCCGTCGGCGCGCAGGAGCGCGATGATCCGCTGCCGGGTAATGCCGGCGAGAAACGTGCCGTTCGGCACCGGCGTCTTCACGATGCCGTCGCGGGTGATGAAGACGTTGGAGGTCGCCGTCTCCGCGACATTGCCGGTCATGTCGCGGATGAGGGCGTTGTCGAAGCCGCGCGCCTTCGCCTCGAGGATCGCCCGCCCGCTGTTGGGATAGAGGCAGCCGGCCTTGGCGGCGGTCGGCGCGGTCTCCGGCGTCGGGCGGCGGAAGGGCGAGATGCCGAGGGTGAAGCCCGAGGACGGGATCATCGGCGATTCGTAGAGGCTGAGGGCAAACCGGGTCGAGACGGCATCGGCCGGCACGCCCATGTAGCCGCCGTCCTCGGCCCAGTACATCGGCCGGATGTAGACGGCGGTCTTCCCGTCGAATTTCGCCAGGCCTTCCTGCGTCAGGCGAATGATCTCGTCCACCGCGACGGTCGCCTGGAGGCCGAGCGCCAGCGCCGAGCGGTTCACGCGCGCGGCGTGGCGATCGAGGTCGGGCGACATGCCCTCGAACCAGCGCGCGCCGTCGAAGACGGTGCTGCCGAGCCACATCGCATGGCTGCGCGGACCGATGAGGCCGGGATTGCCCTCCAGCCATTCGCCATCGACGAAGGTGAAGGTCGGGCTGAGCTGCTGTGCCATGCTTGATCCTATCCTCGGTCGAGGTTCCCGGGCCGCGACGGCGCTCCTTGGCCAGAGCGTCGGACCCTTCCGGCAGGAACGACCGATGGATGCCGTCATGACATGCGGCCATCGCCGGGAAAAGCCCTTCCTCTCGCCCATGTTTCAACTATGACAGGGCGGCGCGTGGGCACTTTGGAGGAATTCGCTGTGCATTCGGTCTATGTTTTCGACGCCTACGGCACCTTGTTCGATACCGGCGCGGCGGTCGCCCGCCATGCCGCTGATCTCGGCGAAGAAGGACGCCGTCTCGCCGAGATCTGGCGGCGCAAGCAGCTGGAATTCTCCTGGATCCGGACGCTGATGGGCGACAGTTCCCGTGATTTCTGGACCCTGACCGAAGACGCGCTCGACCATGCCCTGGCCAAGATTCCGACGATCGACCCGTCGATCCGCGGCCGCCTGCTCGAAGCCTATCGCGACCTCGACTGTTTCGAGGAGGTGCCGCAGACCTTGCGCATCCTGAAGGAAGGCGGCGCGCGACTGGCGATCCTGTCGAACGGCTCGCGCCGGATGCTCGACCGCGCCATCCGCTCCGCCGGGATCGACCATCTCTTGGATGCCGTGCTCTCGGCGGAAGATGTCGGCCGCTACAAGACCGCGCCGGAAATCTACGATCTCGTCACCACCACCTTCCGGCTCTACCCCGATGCCGTCTCGTTCCAGTCGTCCAATCGCTGGGACATTGCCGGGGCGACGCGCTTCGGCTTCAACACGGTATGGATCAACCGCGGCAACGAGCCCGACGAATATCTGGATCTGCAGCCGAATGCCGTCCTGCCCGATCTTCGCGGCCTGGCCGGCATGCTCTGACGCCGGCGGAGGCCTGGCGACTTCGCGCTTTGCTCTTCGGGAATCGGGGTGCCGGCGGGCGTGAGCGTTGCCGCACTGCAACAGCTGGGCAACAACAGCCCGTGACCGGCGCAACCATCCGGCCTGCCGCCATGTTCGCTCCCTAAGCGACACAATCGATCCCCCGATCGCCCAGCCGCTCAGCTGCAAAATTTCCGGAACAGGCATATCATGAACGATCAGACCCCCGCTCGCGGCTTGACGCGACGCCATATCCTCATGGGCCTCGGGCTCCTGGCCACGACGGCCATGGCCGGCTGCACCGGTGCGGGGTCGCGCGCGCGCATCCTCGAAGGGCGGGTCGGTTCCGGCACGGGTTCCGTCGACCCGTCCTATCTCAGCATGTACGGCCCGATCGAGGACGGCGGCTATCTCATTCCGGGAATCGACTTCAAGCTCGTCGACCCGATGTTCTTCCGCCAGGAAGTCGCCAACATGACCGGCGAGGCCCCGGGCACCATGGTCATCGATACCGCCAACCGCTTCGCCTATTTCACCCAGCCCGATGGCCGCGCCATGCGCTACGGCGTCGGCATCGGACGCGACGGGTTTTCCTGGAGCGGCCGCGCCGTGGTGCGCTACAAGCGCAAATGGCCGACCTGGACGCCGCCTTCGGAAATGATTGCCCGCCAGCCCGAGCTGGAAGTCTATCGCACCGGCATGGAGCCCGGGTTGAAGAACCCGCTGGGCGCCCGCGCGCTCTACCTCTTCCAGAACGGCGAGGACACGCTGTACCGCCTGCACGGCACGCCGGAATACTGGACGATCGGCAAGGCGGTTTCATCGGGCTGCGTGCGCTTCATGAACCACGACATCATCGATCTTTACAACCGCGTGCCCGACGGCACGCCGGTGGTCGTCATTCAGAGCGGCATGGTCTGACGGACCGTCTGGCCGGCGCCAAGAGCGCCGGCCTTTTCCGGCTCAGCCGCGCATGACGGAGCGCTCGCGCTCCATTCTGTCGATCCGGCTTTCCAGCGCGCCCTCACGCAGCATCGAGGGAATCAGGAACAGGTCGATCAGCTGGCCGATGCCGAGCAGGCCGAAGGTCAGGAGCCACAACAGCCCGGTCCACGGCCGGCCGAGATAGAAACGGTGCAGTCCGAACAGGCCGGCAAAGCACAAGAGCCAGAGGATGAAGGCGGCCGGGGCGGAGCGCATAGGGCGAGAGTCCACAGTGTTGGTCATGTCCCGCATATAGGATCGCCCGGCGCGGTTTTTCAGACCTTGGCCGGATTTCCGCGCGGGTCGCCTACCGCCCTCTCTTCAGGCTGCCGAGCACGCCGCGCAGAATGGCGCTGGTCACGGTCGAGGCGACCGTGCGGCCGACTTGTTTCATCACCGTTTCCGTCAGAGTCTGTCGCTGGTAGCCGGAAGATTGGCGCCGTGGCGCGGAGCGGCGACGGGGCGCCTCCTCTTCCGCTCTCTCCTCGACCTCCTGCGCGTCGTCGCGGCCGTCGCCGCCGAGGCCGAAATCGGGCAGCTGGAATCCGGTGCGCGTGCGTTGGACCGGCGCCTCGGCCTCGGCTTCCTCGGCACGGCGACGGGCGCCCTCGGCGCGGCGTTCGGACTCGGCGCTGCGCGTTCTCGCCTTCTCCGCCGCCTCGAGCCGCCGCTGCTCCTCCTCCCGGCGCAGTTCCGCCTCGGCCCGGCCGACCAGCATCTCATAGGCCGATTCCGGATCGATGGTTTCGTCGTAGAGACCGGCGACGGGGCTTCTCGCCATGATGCCGGCGCGCTCCTCGTCGGTGATCGGGCCGAGGCGGCCGGCCGGCGGGCGGATCAGCGTGCGTTCGACGATCGAGGGAACGCCGCCCTTGCCGAGCGTGGAGACGAGCGCCTCGCCGACGCCGAGCTGCGTGATCGCTTCGTAGACGTCGAAAGCGGGATTGGCGCGAAAGGTCTCGGCCGCCGTCTTCACCGCCTTCTGCTCGCGCGGCGTATAGGCGCGCAGGGCATGCTGCACGCGGTTGCCGAGCTGGGCGAGGACGCTGTCCGTCATGTCGAGCGGGTTCTGCGTGACGAAGTAGACGCCGACTCCCTTGGAGCGGATCAGCTTGACCACCTGCTCGATCCGGTCGGTGAGGATTTTTGGCGCGCCGTCGAACAGGAGATGCGCCTCGTCGAAGAAGAAGACGAGTTTCGGCTTTTCCGGATCGCCGATCTCCGGCAGCTCCTCGAACAGCTCCGACAAGAGCCAGAGCAGGAAGGTGGCGTAGAGCCGTGGATTCATCATCAGCCTGTCGGCGGCCAGCACGTTGACATAGCCGCGGCCGTCGCGGTCGGTGCGCATCAGGTCGGTGATCTTCAGCGCCGGCTCGCCGAAGAAATCCTGCGCGCCCTGCTGCTCCAGAACCAGGAGCGAGCGTTGGATGGCGCCGACCGACTGCTTGGCGACATTGCCGTAGAGCCGGGAGATCTCCTCGGCATTCTCCGCGACGTGACCCAGCATCGCCTGGAGGTCTTTCAGGTCGAGAAGCAGCAGCCCCTCCTCGTCGGCGATCTTGAAGGCGATGTTGAGCACGCCCTCCTGCGCCTCCGTCAGGTTCATCAACCGGGCCAGCAGCAGCGGCCCCATCTCGGCGACGGTCGCCCGGATGCGGTGGCCCTTCTCGCCAAAAATGTCCCAGAACATCACGGGATAGGCGTCGTTGTAATAGGGGTCGAGGCCGATCACCCGCGCGCGCTCGGTGAGAAAATCCTTCTCTTCCCCGCGCATGGCGATACCCGAGAGATCGCCCTTGATGTCGGCGCAGAACACCGGCACGCCGGCCTCGGAAAAGCCTTCCGCCAGGATCTGCAGCGTCACCGTCTTGCCGGTGCCGGTGGCCCCCGTCACCAGGCCGTGACGGTTGGCGAGCTTCAGATGCAGATACTCGCCCTGCGCGGCCAGATCGCCGCCCGTGTGGCTGGCGCCGAGGAATATCTTGCCTTCTTCGAGCATCGTTCTCTCCCATGCCTTGCTTCTGCTAATAAGCAGAGCCGGCCAAGCGAAACAATCGGGCGCCGCCGCCCATCCACCGGCCGGGCCGTGGTTTGCGATTGCCTCGGCACGGCGGCTTTGCCATGGTCGCCAGAGATTCGGGCGCGCGTCGCCGCCAACAAACGAAGGAATTGCCAGAGATGCAGGACGTCCTCAACCGTATCGCCGCCGAAACCGGCCTGACGCCGGAGAAGGCGATGGAGGCCGTCGGCCACATCCTGAACTACATGAAGAACGAGGCGACCGACCCGGCGGTCGAGACGATGATCGCCGAGACTCCCGGTGCCGAAGCCGCCATGGCCTCGGCCGGCGGCGGCGGCATGATGGGCAGCGTGATGGGCGCCTTCGGCGGCGGCATCATGGCGCTGGGTGCCAAGCTGATGGGCATGGGCCTCGACATGGGCCAGATCCGCATGATCGCGACCGAACTCGTCACCTATGCCAAGGCCAATGCCGGCGCCGAGACGGTCGACCGCGTCATCGCGACGACACCGGGCCTGTCGCAGTTCGCCTGATCGGGTGAGGCCGGCCGGCGGCGTGGAGCCGCGGCTGCCCGACGATCGCACCAGGCGGGAGCCGCGCCGCGATCGGCGCATTCCCGTGGTCCTCCGGCGGAAGGGCTTTGCCCCGGCGCCGGAGCGGATCTATAAGCAATGATGCTTCTTTCTCCTGCATCGCGTGACATGCACCGGGCTCATCCTGGCCCGGGAACGACAGGTCGATCCCAAAAATGACGACCGAGCCGACCACGACGCGGCCGCGACAGGGCCGCATGCGGAACCTGCGCCTCGGGCGGCTGCTGCGACGCCCGCCGCTGCTCGTGCATCTGGCCGCCTTCGCGCTGACCGTGCTGATCCCGGCGCTCCTGTTCAGCGCCTTCCTGATCCTGCAATTCTCCGAGCAGCAGAAGGAGATCGCCGCGTCCCGCGTTGCCGACACGGCCGAAATCATTTCCGATGCGATCGACCGGGAGGTCTACGGCCTCGTCACGGCTGCCAAGGTGCTGGCCTCCTCCTCGCTCATCGACGATGCCAACCTGCCGGAATTTCACCGACGCACCGTCGCCGCGCTCGGCTCGGCGAACACGGACGCCCTTTTGATCGACCCGGCGCTGCACGTCGTCCTCGACACACGCATGCCGGTCGCGGCGGCGCTCCCCGGCTCCGTCGACACCACCGCCGCGGAGGCGGTCTTCCGGTCGCGGCTGCCGGTCATCTCCGACGTCCTGTTCTCCCGGCAATCGAACGAACTCGTCTTCCATGTCGCCGTCCCTGTCCTGCGGGGCGACAAGGTCGTCTACGTCCTCGCCATCATCAAGAAGGCCCGGGACCTCAGCACCGTCCTCACCGATCGGAAGCTGCCCGCGGCATGGACCGCGATCATCCAGGACCGGTCCAACCGCAAGGTCATTGCCGCCCGCGCCAGCAACGGGCAGATGCGCGAAAGCGAGACGGAATCGCATAATCCCTCGATCGCCGAACTGCTGGGCAAGGACATGACCGGCGACCTGATCGAAGCCTCCTATGCCTCGATCCTGACCGGCTGGCGGACGACGGTCGCGGTTCCCGACCGGGTCATCGGCCAGCCGATCATGCGCTCCTGGCTGCTCCTGGTCGGGATCGGCGTCCTGCTCCTGGCTTTCAGTGCCGGGCTTGCCGTCTTCGTCGGCCGCCGGATCGCCACGCCCATCCTTCGCCTCGCCGACCAGGCCAAGGCGATCGGCAAGGGCGGACCGGCGCTGCCGATCCACACCAATATCGAGGAGATCGGCGAGGTCTCGAAGGTCCTCGCTTCGGCATCGCGCGAGCGCCGGGAGGCCGAGGAGCAGAACCAGTTCCTGATGCGCGAGATGAGCCACCGCGCCAAGAACCAGTATGCGCTCGTCGCCGCGATCGCGCGGAGGGCCGCCAAGGAAAGCGCCAGCACGAACGAGTTTCTCGAAACCCTGTCCGAGGCGCTGAACTCGCTGGCCCGCTCGGCCGATCTCCTCGCCGGCAAGGGCTGGGAAAGCGCCTCGCTGGACGATCTCGTGACCAGCCAGCTGAAGGCCTTCGGTGCCGGCAACAGCGAGCAGATCGAGATGCACGGCCCCGTCGTCAACCTCAGCTCGGCCGCCGCCCAGACGCTGGGCCTCGCGCTGCACGAGCTGGCCACCAATGCCGCCAAATACGGCGCCCTCTCCGTCGAGGGCGGCTATATCAGGATCGACTGGTCGCTCGGAGAGAATTTCGTCCTGAACTGGAGCGAGCATGGCGGACCGCCGGTGGTCGAGCCGAAGCGGTCGGGCTTCGGCACGCTGGTGACGCAGAAGATGACGGCCCGCGGCCTCGGCGGCGAGGTCGCCATGACCTATGCGCCGACCGGCGTGGTGTGGAAACTGACGGCCCCCTGCGAGTCTGTCCTGCCGCACTAATAGGCGTTGGATGGCAGAAGCCGTCAAAGGATCCGGCAGATTTCGACCCGTTGCGGACACTCCATCAGCCCTGCGTTGGTTCTGGAAGCGGACATACCCACCTGATGGATCTGCAACGTCAAGAGACCCCGCAGGAAGGTGAGAATGTTCGCAACAGCCGTGCCCATGTGATGATGACGCGGTGGTGACTACGGAAGGGCTGGGCGGCAAGACCTATCTGGATAAAGCGCTCTGGTTCCGGCATTAGCAACGTTGCATCTGTGCTTTGTAGCGCTCTGCCATATCGGCGGCTCGTTTTGCGCCGCGCAGCGCCTCTGGGCGGTTACGCCAGGCGCCGCGTTCGTAGCCGGCATGCCCCGAGTGGTAGGCGAGATACAGGCGGTAGGCGTCCGACTTCGCGACCCCTAGTCGTCGATTGCTGTCAGCATGGTACCAGCCGATGAAGCGGATGGCGTCGGCGAAATCGTGTCGGCGGGCGCCATGCCGGCCAGTGCGACGCTGGTATTCGTCCCATGTGCCATCGAGCGCCTGTGCGTAGCCGAACGCGGTCGAGGCTCGTTTGCCGGGGATGATGCCAAGGAACCACCGCCGCGGCGGACGTGCCTTGCCGTCAAAGTTCGATTCCGCCTGGATCGTCGCCATCAGCACAGGGACCGGCACGCCGTACTCGACAGAGACTTGCTCGGCGTCGCGACGCCAGTTCGTAAGAAGCCCGCTTTTCTGTTCGAAGATGGCGCAGGTGTTGCCGGTGCTTTTGGGAGGCGTCGCGCAGCTCGCCAGCAGCAGCACGGCGAGAACGGGGAGTAGGCGCGTTGCAGGTCTCGTCATGCGTAGGAGGGCTAAGAGAACATCGTTGACGAAGCGTTACTGCGGTCGACAAGCGTACCCGATCGTTTGTCGTATCCTGTAAACGTGACCGGACGTGACCAATTCTCATAAGCGGACCGACTGCAAACCACCCGCGTCAGCCATTCGCTTCCAGCTTCGGACCCGGCGCCCGGCTCGATTGAAGGTATTTTCTGCCGAATGCGGCACTGAAAACCGGGAACCGGCGCCGCAGACGGCGCTGTAGGCCGAAGGAAGCGTTTCCGCCGGCGCTGGCTTGCCGTATGTCTGAGCAGGGAGGACGTGCCGATGTCAGACAGGGGTGAGGGATTTGCCTTGCGCAGCGAAGCCGACTGGCGGGCGCTGGCCGAAAAGGCATTGGCGGGTGCGGGCTTCGACACCCTGACGGCGCACACCGACGACGGCATCGCCTATGGTCCGCTCTATCCGCGCCGGACGCCCGCGACCCCGATCGCCACGCGCGCCGCCGGCTGGATGATCGCCCAGCGCCTCGACGATCCGGACCCCGCGCGCGCCGCGGCCCAGGCCCTGGTCGACCTCGAGGCCGGCGCCGAGGCGCTGGCGCTGTGCTTCGAGGGCGCAGGCGCCGCGCGGGGTTTTGGTCTGCCGGCGACGGAAGAGGCCCTCGCCGCCGTGCTTCACGGCGTCATGCTCGACATCGTCCACCTGCGCATCGAGCCGCACCCGCAAGGCGCGGCCCTGGTCGCCGCCCTCACAAAGCTCGCCGCTGGCCAAGGGCTGGCGCCCGCGGCGCTCAGTCTCGACGCGGGCATCGACGCCATCGGACCGCTCGCTTTCGCCGGCCGCTTCCCGGACGACGACGTGAAGCTGCGGGCCGAATGCGGCGCGCTCGCCGTTTCGAGGGCCGCGGAGGGTTTTGCCGGCCGCATGGTCGAGGCAGACGGCCGGATCTATCACGACGCGGGCGCCAGCGAGGCGCAGGAACTCGGCGCGACGCTCGCCACCGCCGTCTACCACCTGCGCGCTTTGGCCGATGCCGGCATGCCAGTGGCGCACGCCGCCGACGCCATCGGCTTCACCCTCGCCGCCGACCAGCAACAGTTTCTCGTCACGGCCAAGCTCCGGGCCCTGCGGCTGCTCTGGCGCCGCGTGCTGCAGCTCTCGGGGCTGGCATCCCCCGCTCCCACCCGGCTGCATGTCGAGACCTCGTACCGGATGATGGCCGCGCGCGATCCCCACGCCAACATCCTGCGCACGACGATCGCCGCCTTCGCCGCCGCGACAGGCGGCGCGGATTCGCTCAGCGTCCTGCCGTTCACGGCGGCCAACGGCCTGCCCGAGGAGCGCGCCCGGCGCCTTGCCCGCAACACGCAGCTGATCCTGCGCGAGGAATCGGGGCTCGGGCGCGTCGCCGATCCGGCCGCCGGCTCCGGCGGTATCGAGGCCCTGACCGACGCCATGGCCGAGGCCGGCTGGCGGGAATTCCGGCAGATCGAAGCGGAAGGCGGCATCTTCCAGAGCCTGAAGGCGGGGCGCCTGCAGGCGAGGATCGCGGCGACGCGGCGGGCCCGCGACGCGGAGATCGCCGCGGGCCGCCGGCCGATCATCGGCGTGACGCTCTATCCGCTCGGCGACGAGCGGGCGCCGCCGGTTCTGATCGCACGAGACGAGACGCGCGAGACCGGCGAGACGCCTACCGAAGGAACGTCCCTGAAGGCTCACAGGCTGGCGGAAGAGGCGGAGGCCGCGGCATGAACACGATCCCCGATTTCACCGGACTGGACTGGCAGCGTTCGGACGCCGAGCCGCCAACCGCGTCGGGGCCTGGCTTCGAGACGCCGGAAGGCCTCGTGCTGAAGCCCGTCTATGCCGAGGCGGATCTGGCGGACTTGCCCGCCCTCGACACGTTTCCGGGCTTTGCCCCCTACATCCGCGGCCCCTACCCCACGATGTTCGTGCAAAAACCCTGGACGATCCGGCAATATGCCGGCTTCTCCACGGCCGAGGCGTCGAATGCCTTCTACCGGCGCAATCTCGCGGCCGGCCAGAAAGGCCTCTCCGTCGCCTTCGATCTCGCCACCCATCGCGGTTATGATTCCGACCATCCGCGCGTCGCCGGCGATGTCGGCATGGCCGGCGTCGCGATCGATTCCATCATCGACATGCGCCAGCTCTTCGACGGCATTCCGCTGGGCGAGATGAGCGTGTCGATGACGATGAACGGCGCGGTGTTGCCGGTGATGGCGCTCTACATCGTCGCCGCCGAGGAACAGGGCGTGCCGCAGAAGGCGCTGTCGGGGACCATCCAGAACGACATCCTGAAGGAGTTCATGGTCCGCAACACCTACATCTACCCGCCCGCCGCCTCTATGCGGATCGTCTCGGACATTTTCGCCTACACCTCCGAGCACATGCCGAAGTACAATTCGATCTCGATTTCCGGCTACCACATGCAGGAGGCCGGAGCGACGGCCGACCTCGAGCTCGCCTATACGCTGGCCGACGGGCTCGAATACGCCCGGGCGGGCGTCGCCGCGGGGCTCGACATCGACCGCTTCGCGCCGCGCCTGTCCTTCTTCTGGGCGACGGGCATGAACTTCTTCATGGAAGTCGCCAAGATGCGGGCGGCCCGCCTCGTCTGGGCGCAGCTGATGCAGAAGAATTTCCGGCCGAAGGACCCGCGGTCGCTGTCGCTGCGCACCCATTCGCAGACCTCCGGCTGGTCGTTGACGGCGCAGGACGTGATGAACAACGTGGTCCGAACCTGCGTCGAGGCGATGGCGGCGACGCAGGGGCACACGCAGTCGCTGCACACCAATTCTTTCGACGAGGCGCTGGCCCTGCCGACGGACGTCTCGGCCCGCATCGCCCGCAACACCCAGCATGTGCTGGCGCGCGAGAGCGGCACGACGCGCATCATCGATCCCTGGGGCGGTTCGGCCTATGTCGAGAGCCTGACGCACGCGCTGGCGGAAAAGGCGCTCGCCCACATCGCCGAGGTCGACGAACTCGGCGGCATGGCCAAGGCGATCGAAAAGGGCCTGCCGAAGACGCGCATCGAGGAGGCCGCCGCCAAGACGCAGGCGCGCATCGATTCCGGCGCGCAGGTCGTCGTCGGCGTCAACCGCTACCGCGCCGGCAGCCTCGACGACATCGACGTGCTCAGGGTCGACAATGCCGACGTGCGCCGACAGCAGCTGGAAAAGCTCGCGCGGCTCAAGGCATCGCGCGATCCGGGAGCGGTTGAGGCCGCGCTCGAGGCGCTGACGCGGGCCGCGAAAGATGGCCCGGGCAATCTGCTCGCTTTGTCGATCGAGGCGGCCCGCGCGCACGCCACGGTCGGCGAGATGGCGATGGCGCTGGAAAAGGCTTTTGGCCGCCACGTCGCGCAGTCCCGGGTGATATCGGGCGTCTACAAGCGGGAGGCCGGCGCCATGTCGGAGCGGATCGAGGCGATGCTGAAGCGGACGGCGGCTTTCGCCAAGGCCGAGGGGCGACGTCCCCGCATCCTCGTCGTCAAGATGGGGCAGGACGGCCACGACCGCGGCCAGAAGGTGATCGCCTCGGCCTTCGCCGATCTCGGCTTCGACGTCGACATCGGCCCGCTGTTCCAGGCGCCGGAGGAGGCGGCGCGCCAGGCGGTGGAGAACGACGTCCACATCGTCGGCGCCTCCTCGCTCGCCGCCGGCCACCTCACCCTCGTGCCGGCGCTGAAGGCGGCCCTGGAGGCGCAAGGGCGCGGCGACATCATGATCGTCGTCGGCGGCGTCATTCCGCCGCAGGATTTCGACGCCCTGCGCGCGGCCGGCGCCAGCGCCATCTTCCCGCCCGGCACGGTGATCGCCGAGGCCGCCGAACAGCTGCTCGACGAACTCGCCCTCCGCCTCGGCCATGGCAGCCTCGCCGCCGAATAGGCGGCGCCGGAACAGGCGGGGCGGCCTTGCGCCCTCCCTGCCTCGGCATGGACGGCGGCCTGGGCTGACGAGGGCCGCGGGGCTTGCGCGGCCTGCCGGTGCGGTGCATGCAGCTTCGGCCCGTCCATGCTGCGATGCGGCGGGTGCAGGAGTTTGCCGATGCTCGAGATCTACCGCCCCGACCCGTCCGGCCAGATGCATGCCGAGAGGATCGACGACGACGTCATTCCCGCCGACGCCATCTGGATCGACCTGATCAATCCGAGCAAGGCCGAGGAACGGCTGGTAGAGCGCTTCGCGTCGATCGAAGTGCCGACGCGCGAGGAAATGCGCGAGATCGAGGTCTCGAGCCGTCTCTATTCCGAGGGCGATGCCGACTTCATGACCGCCTCGGTCGTCTTCGGCCTCGACACCGGCTCGCCCGCCTTCGCGCCGGTGACCTTCATCCTCACCGGCAAGCGGCTGGTGACGCTGCGCTATACCGAGCCGAAATCCTTCGTCATCTATTCGGCGAAACTCTGCCGGGACGCCGGCGAGGCGATGTTCCAGCCGGGACCGTCGGTCGAGGGCGAAACCTCGGCGCAGGTTCTGGGCAACGGCAACGGCAAGGCGCCCAAAATACCGACCGCCGACGCGATCCTGATCGGCCTGGTGGAGACGGTGATCGACCGCGTCGCCGACATGATGGAAGCCATCGCCGCCGATCTCGACCGCATCGCCGCCGATATCTTCTCGGCCTCCGGCAACAAGCGCCCGACCGCCAATGCCGACTTCAAGTCGCTGCTGCGGCGCATCGGCGCCGCCGGCGACCTGATCTCTCGCACGCGCGAGAGCCTCGCCACCCTCGACCGGATGATGCCCTATCTGCAGTTCGTGCTCGACCGGCGGAAAGGCCCGAAGGATGCCAAGGCCCGGGTCAAGGCAATGTCGCGCGACATCACCTCGCTGAACGACTTCGTTTCCTTCCTGTCGAACAAGACGACCTTCCTGCTCGACACCACGGTCGGCATGATCTCGATCGAGCAGAACGCCATCATCAAGATTTTTTCGGTCGCGGCCGTCGGCTTCATGCCGCCGACGCTGGTTGCCTCGATCTACGGCATGAACTTCAAGTTCATGCCGGAACTCGACTGGCACCTCGGCTACCCCATGGCGATCGGCCTGATGGCGATCTCGGCCGTGCTGCCGCTGATCTTCTTCCGCTACAAGCGCTGGCTGTAGCCGGCACAGTCGTCGCAAACGACCGGCGCGCATGGCCAGGACAAGCAGTTGCGTGCGCGTCTCGCTGACGGACTCCAGTGTTCGTTGACCAGTTCGGGTGCCGCGCTGACCTCCGTCCGCTGAAGCCCTTGATGATTGATTATCACAGGCCTCGTGCCGACCCTCGTCCTTCGACAGGCTCAGGATGAGGGTGATGGGTGAGCGGTCGGCAGCCAGCCGCGAAGTCTCGTCATGTCAGAAAGTTGGTCGCCCCTCCCCCCCAAAACCCTCATCCTGAGCCTGTCGAAGGGCGAGGGTCGGCACGACGCCTGAACTGCCGGCCTTGTGGCCCGGAAAGGGTGGCAGCCAACGGCCTATTGGAACCGGCGGAGGTGGCGGCGGCAATCGAAGGTGAATTCATCGCAAGGCGGCAAGCCACTGCGCGCTCGACTCTTGACGTCGGCCTCATCCACAGCGAGCAGCTTCTCCAGCGCGCCGAGGTCAAGGCGAAAGCAATGACCGGCCGCTCGATGCCCCGGAACCGAACGTACTCTGCATCCTGTTCGTCGTTCGGGCCTTGAACCCCGCCGCACCTATCGCGCCGTCAGCCCCGGCTGAAGGCGCGGTAGGTCGCCGGCCCCGGCGATTCCATGGCCGATTCGGTGACGGCGATGTCGCCGAGCTCGGTGTGGAAGGGCGACTTGATGCAGGCCGGGTCGGTGTTGCGGGCGTCGCCCGTCAGCGCCAGCGCCTGGCAGCGGCAGCCGCCGAAGTCGATATGCTTGCGCTCGCAGGAGCGGCAGGGCTCGGGCATCCAGTCGGTGCCGCGATAGGCCTCGAAGGCCGGCGACGACGCCCAGATGTCGGCGATCGAATGGTCGCGCACCGACCAGAAGTCGAGATGCTTGATCGTCTGCGCGGCATGGCAGGGCAGCGCGAAGCCGGCTGGCGTCACGGAGAGCGTGCGCTGGCCCCAGCCGCCGTTGCAGGTCTTGGGATAGCGGGCGTAGTAGTCGGGAAACACCGCGTCGATGACGAGCACGCCCTTCAGCCGAACGCGCGCCTCCTCCACCTCGGTGATGGTGCGGTCGACGTCCTCGCGCGCCGGCATCAGCTGCGCCCGGTTCTTCAGCGCCCAGCCGTAATACTGCGTGTGCGCGATCTCCAGCCGCTTCGCCCCGAAGGCGACGGCCTTGTCGATCATCTGGGGCACCTGGTGGATGTTCATCCGGTGGATGACGGCGTTCAGCGTCAGCGGGAAGCCGCGCTTCACGACCTCGGCGGCAAAGGCCTCCTTGCGCTCGAAGCCGCCCTTGTAGCCGCCGACCAGCTCGGTCACGCCGGCGTCCGCGCCCTGCAGCGACAGCTGGATATGGTCGAGGCCGGCGGCGTGCAGATCGTCCAGCATGGCCGGGCTGACGCCGATGCCGGACGTGATGAGGTTGGTGTAGAGCCCGACCTCGGCGGCATGGCGCGTCAGCTCGACGATGTCGCGCCGCGCCGTCGGCTCGCCGCCGGAGAGGTGAATGTGGATGACGCCGAGCTCCGCCGCCTCGGTGAAGACGCGCTTCCAGGTCTCGGTATCGAGCTCGGCGGAACGGGCGTCGAGCTCTAGCGGGTTGGAACAGTAGGTGCAGCGCAGCGGGCAGCGGTGCGTGAGTTCGGCCAGGAGTCCGATCGGTGGCGGCGGGACGCGGCGGGTGACCGGCTCGGCCTCCGTCAGGGGGGCTGCGGGCGTTGGGAAGACGATCTCGTTCATAGCTCCACCATCTGCTTGCCCTGAAGGTCGAGAAGAAAGCTCTCGACATCGGGGCGGATGACCGAGAGATCGGCGGTGAAGACGAACGCCAGCGCCGCCAGGAGATCGTCGAATCGTGTCTTTCCGTCGATGCGCTTCAGGATCTCGACCGACACTTCGTCGGCTTGAAAGATGCGCTCGGGCGCGACGAGAATGAAGGTGCCGCGCGCCTTGTCCTCGCGGAATCGCACGCCATGCGGAAATTTTGGCACGACATCGTCGGCGATGCCGGTCACGTTCCCGCGCCCCTGGCCGGCGCGGCCGCAGCGGATCCGCCCATGCCTGGCCGGGCTTCACCCGTCCCGGGCTGCCAGACGTCCGGCGGCGGCATGATCGGGTCGACATAGGCGTGATGCAGCGCATCGAGCTGGGCCCAGAGTACGGTGCATTTGAAGCGCAAGGCGTTCAGCACCGCCCGCTGCTCTTCCGGCCGCCGCGCATGCTTCAGGCAGTAGTCCAAAGCGAAGTCGGAATCGCGCTTGGCCTGCACCGGCCGCTTGTCGAAATAGGCGAGCGTCTCCGGCGAGATGAAGTCGTAATGCTCGAGCATGCCCCGCACGCGGGCGCCGATCGCCTGCGGCGAGAACAGTTCCGTCAGCGACGAGGCGACGGCTTCGAGCAGCGTGCGCTCGCGCACGAAGGTCACATAGGCGTCGACGGCAAAGCGGGTGCCGGGCAGGATGCCCTCGCCGGACAGGACATAGTCGCGGTCGAGGCCGACGCCGTCGGTGAGCGCGATCCACTTCTCGATGCCGCCGCGATTCTCTTCGTCGCCGTCATGGTCGATGATGCGAGAGCGCCAGTCTCGCCGGAGCTCCGTCGTGCCGAGCCGGGCGAGGATGTAGCTGTCCTTCACCGGGATCTGCGACTGGTAGTAATAGCGGTTGAGCGCCCAGGCCTGGACCTGCGCCTTCGTCAGCTCGCCGGCATTCAGCTTCTGCTGGAAGGGGTGGAGATGGTGATAGCGCGTCGCGCCGATCTCGCGCAGCGCGGAGACGAAGTCGTCGGGGCTCATCATCGTCATGGCACGATCTCCATCCCGTCATGGGCGACGCGCCAGCCCGCCGCCTCGATCGCCCGACGTTCCTCCGATCCTTCGATCAGCACCGGGTTGGTATTGTTGATATGGATATAGACGCGGTCCTTCACATCCCGTCCGTCGAAGGCATGGATGCTGCCGCCCTCGCCGGTCATCGGCATGTGGCCCATGCGACGCCCCGTCTTGGCGCCGACACCGGCCTTCTGCATTTCATCGTCGACGAACACCGTGCCGTCGAAGAGCGCAAGATCCGCCCCTGCCACGCGCGCGGCCAGATGCTCCGGCACGAAGGCGCAGCCCGGGATATAGTAGGCGGTGCGCCCGCCCGCCGAGAGCTTGACGCCGACCGTCATGTCGCCTTCGGCGCCGACATCGACCTCACCGCGTTCGAGATAGAGCGGCACCTTGCCGGGCACCGAAAAGATTTCGACCTGGAGCCCGGGGACGGGCTCGAAAGCCTCGTTCATCCGCACCGGCCGCGTCGTCACGCAAGAGGTATCGAGCACGCTGTAGACGGGATTGTCGGCGATGACGCCGAGAACCCCCTCGGTTCCGAAGAGACTGAAGGCCTGCTTTTCGCGCAGCGTCAGAAGGCCGGCGACATGGTCGACGTCGCCATTCGTCACGAGAACCGCCGAAATCGGCGAGGCGCGCCGCGCCGCGTCATCGGCGCCGCAGCTGGGCATCAAAGGGGGCGAAGCCATGATCTGGGCCCGAAGATCGGGCGAAGCGTTGAGGAGCAGCCAATGCTCACCGTCGGCCGTGGCCGCGATCGAGGATTGCGAGCGCGCCGAAACGCGCGGGTCACCCGACCAATAGAGACGACAGACCTGGCAGAGACAATTCCATTGCGGGAAACCTCCCCCCGCGGCCGACCCGAGAATGAAAAGCCGCAGGCGGGATTGGCCCCGCCCGCGGCTGTCAGATGCTGTCACGATTTAGAATTCGATCGGCATGTAGCCGTTGATTTCCATGGCGACGCAGACTTCGACGAGAACGGGTTTCTTCCAGGCCATTTTGTAGCTCCCAATTGACGGCCGGCTTGGCGCCAGCCTTGTTGATCGGTGCCCACTAGAACTTCAGCATATACGCTCCGGCACCCTCCTAGAAGTGGGGTCGGAATTAAAAATGTGTAAGGTCAAAGCCGGCTTAAAGGGACGCCGCGACCGCAATTTCCGCCTTTCGGCGGCTTCGCGGGCCTCTCGACAGGCCCTCGCCCGCGGCCTAGACGCAGAGGGGATGACGAAGCCCCAGCTCGACCCGAAAGACTTGGCCAGGCGGATCGCAACAGGCGACCGCACGGCGCTGTCGCGCGCGATCACCCTGGTAGAATCGACTCGCGGCGACCACCGGGCGGCCGCGACCGCGCTGCTCGACAGCCTGGCGGGCCGCACCGGGCGATCGATCCGGATCGGCATGACCGGGGTTCCCGGCGTCGGCAAGTCGACGCTCATCGACGGTTTCGGCACGATGCTGACGGCCATGGGCCGGCGGGTCGCGGTGCTCGCCGTCGACCCGACCTCGGTGCGCAGCGGCGGCGCGATCCTCGGCGACAAGACGCGGATGGCGCGGCTCGCCGTCGATCCCGCCGCTTTCGTGCGTCCCTCGCCCTCCTCCGGCACGCTCGGCGGCGTCGCGGCGAAGACGCGCGAGACCATGCTCCTGTGCGAGGCCGCCGGTTTCGACGTGGTGATCGTCGAAACCGTTGGCGTCGGGCAGTCCGAGATCACCGTCTCCGACATGGTCGACCTCTTCGTCCTCCTGATGCTGCCGGGCGCCGGCGACGAGCTGCAGGGCATCAAGAAGGGCATCGTCGAGGTCGCCGACATCATCGCGGTGAACAAGGCCGATGGCGAGAATGCCGCAAGGGCGCGGCTGGCCGCTGCCGAACTCCGCGCCGCGCTGAACATCCTCGCCCCCCGCGATCCCCTGTGGTCGCCGCCGGTGCTGACCGTCTCCGGCCAGACCGGCGAGGGTCTGGACGCGCTCTGGGCGGCGATCGAGCGGTTCCGCGCCGTTTCGCAAGAGACCGGCAGCTTCGCCGGAAGGCGGGCCGGCCAGAACGTCCGCTGGATGTGGTCGATGCTGGACGAGGCGCTCCGCCGCGCGCTGATCGAGCACGACGGCGTCGCCGCCGCCATCGCCGCGGGCGAGGCCGAGATCGTGCGCGGCACCCGCGCCCCGACGGCGGTCGCGGCCTCGATCCTGGACCTGTTTACCCGCCGCTAACCGAAACCGGCGGATTTCTTCGCCCCGGCCGGCGCTGCGGCCCTGTGCCTCGGCGGCGATACCCCGTCTTAAGCCGGCAGTGCCAGGCTGCCGCCATGACCCTCCGCCCCCTCCTTTCCCGGCGCGCCGTCATGAGCGGCCTGATCGGACTTGCCGCCGCGCCGTTTCCGGCCGTCGCCCAGACGCGCGACGGCCTCGGTGCCGCCGGCCTGCGCGGGACGCTGGATGCGACGGCGCGCGGCCTGACGCCTTCCGGCGGCGGCGACCAGACGCGGGCGCTGCAACGGCTCCTCGACGAAACCGCTTTGTCCGGCGAGACGCTGTTCCTGCCGCCGGGGGACTATTTTGCCGGCGAGTTGCGGCTTCCCGCGGTCACGCGGCTGGCCGGCGTGCCCGGCGCCTCGCGGCTTCTCGGCCCCAGCCTCGCTTTGCAGTCGGGCGGCGCCGAACGCATTTTCCTCGACGGCCTGACGATCGACGGACTGGCTCTTCCCACGGGCGGGCCGGGCCGCGCGCTCCTCGACATCGCGGACTGCCCGAACCTCATCATCACCGGATGCGAGATCGGCAATGCCGCCGGCAATGCGCTCGACCTCAGCCGCAGCGGCGGCCGCATCGAGGCCTGCGTCATCCTGCGCGCCGGGTTGGCGGCGGTTCAGTCGCGCGATTCCTCGGGGTTTCGCATTGCCGGCAACCGGGTCGAGGACTGCGGCAATGGCGGCATCCTCGTCCACCGCAGCGCGCCCGGCCTCGACGCCTCGCTCATCACCGGCAACCGCCTGGCCCGGATCCGGGCGGACGCCGGCGGGACCGGCCAGAACGGCAATGGCATCAACCTCTTCCGGGCGCATGGCGTCACCGTCTCGGACAACCAGATCGACGACTGCGCCTTCTCCGCCATTCGCGCCAATGGCGGCTCCAACGCCATCATCGCCGGCAATCAGTGCCGCAATTCCGGCGAGACGGCGCTCTACGCCGAGTTTCAATTCGAGGGCGCAGTGATTTCCGGCAATCTCGTCGACGGCGCGGCGATCGGCATCTCCATCGCCAACTTCAACGAGGGCGGACGCCTCGCCGTCTGCACCGGCAACCTCGTCCGCAATCTCCGGACGGAAGGGCCCTACACGGCGGACTCGCCCGGCTTCGGCATGGGCATCTCCGTCGAGGCCGACACGGTGGTCTCCAACAATGTCGTCGAGGGCGCGCCGCTGTACGGCATCAAGCTCGGCTGGGGTCCTTACCTCCGGGACGTCGCGGCCACCGGCAATGTCCTGCGCGATTGTCCCGTCGGCATCGCCGTCACCGTTGTGGAGGGTGCGGGGAAGGCCGTCATCTCCGGCAATGTGATCGCCGGTGCCGAGCGTGGTGCAATCCTCGGCTACCACTGGGCCGAGGCGGTGACGGAAGACCTTGCGGGCCCCGGAGCCGACGTTCCCGGCCATCTCACCCTCGCTGGCAACGCAGTCTGACGGCCCTTTTCTGCCCTCTCCCGACGCCTCCGGTGAAAAAGACCTGTCGGAAAGCCGCTACCGGCGCTATGTCCGAAGGAAATTTCTAGGGGTAAGACCATGAACGACACCCGATCCGCGCGCCTTGCGGTGCTCATCGACGCCGACAACGCGTCCGCCAAGATCGCCGACGGGCTGTTCGAGGAGATCGCCAAGATCGGCGAGGCGAGCGTCCGGCGCATCTATGGCGACTTCTCGACCCAGCGCATGAAGGGCTGGACGGACATTCTCGCCCGCCACGCCATCATCCCGCACCAGCAGTTCGCCTACACCACCGGCAAGAACGCTTCCGACATCACGCTCGTCATCGACGCGATGGATCTTCTCCATTCCGGCCGGTTCGACGGCTTCTGCCTCGTCTCCTCCGACAGCGATTTCACGCGGCTTGCCTCGCGCATCCGCGAGCAGGGCGTCAACGTCTTCGGCTTCGGCGAGCAGAAGACGCCGGAAAGTTTTCGCCAGGCCTGCCGCCGCTTCATCTACACCGAGAACCTCCTGCCCCAGCGCGTCTCGCAGAGCCGCGATTCGGTCGAGGCGGTGCAGGCACCGCTGCGCGAAAAGGCCGACGCGCTGCCGATGCTGTCGCGCGTCATCGACCAGATGGAGAGCGAGGACGGCTGGGTGAACCTCGGCACCTTCGGCAAGCAGCTGCAGAACCTCTATACCGACTTCGATCCGCGCACCTATGGCGAGCGCAAGCTCTCCGACCTGGTGCGCCGCACCCATGCCTTCGAGATCAACCATCCGGAAGGCGGCAGCCTGCTCATCCGCCTGAAGCAGCATGCCACGCCGAAGCCGGCCGGCCTGCCGGTGGCGCCCGCCATCGCCGAGGTGCCGGAAACCTCGCTGGAGCCGGCAGAGGCGCCCAAGCCCGCCGCGCGCCGCCCGGCGGCCCGCACGGCCTCCGGCAAGCCCGCCACGTCGCGGCGCAGCGCCGCGAAGCCGGCGGCGGAAAAGACGATGGCCGAAAAGCCGGCGGCAAAGCCGGAGACGAAGGCCGCCGCATCCACCCCGCGGAGCCCCGCGGCGCCGGCACCGACCGCTCCGGCTCCGGCGCCCGCGGCTCCCGCCCCGGCTCCGGCCGCAACGCGCACGCCGGCGGAAACGGCTGCGCCGGCCCCCAAGCCCGTCCCGATCTTCGCGGCCCCGGCCCCCGAGACATCCCGCCCGGATGCCGCGGCGGCCGAGTCTGCCGCGCCGAAACCGCGCCCCCGCACGCGCCGGCCGCTCGGAACGCCGCGCGGCTGAGTTCTCGCCGGATCGTTCTCGTCGATCCGGCCGCCGGATCGGGTTTCGGTCCGGCCGGCCCTCAGGCCTTGGCGGCGCGCAGCTCGCCGACGACCATGCCGTTCCAGTTCTTCAGCGTCTTCTGCGCAAGGCCGTCATAGCGGCTCGCCATTTCCGGATCGCGATCGCGAAAGATCTGCGCGAGCGTCGCGGCGGTCGAGATTTCGGCGGCCCGCCCGGCGCCGTCGTCGATCTTCAGCGCGAAGCCGAGACCGAGCTCCGGCACCGCGCCGCAGAACACGCCCTCCGCGCCGGTCTTGACGAAGACCCTCCCCGCGCCGGCCTCGATCAGCGCGACGCAGGCCCGGCCCGTTCCCGCCATGTACCAGGGTTCCGCCACGCAGGCGGCGATCAGCCGTTGGCCGGCCGCCGCCCGCTCCGCCGATACGCCAGTGCCCGAGACGAGCTTGGCGAATCCTTGCGCGAAGGACTGCAGGGGCGCGGCATAGGTCGGGATGGAGCAGCCGTCGATGCCACTCAAATCCTCGCCGAAGCTTGTCCCCGTGAGATCCTCCATCGCCGCCTTGGCCCGCGCCTGCACCGGGTGTTCGGCGCCGATGTAGCCTGCAGTCGCCTCGCCCATCGCCACGGCCGTGCAGAGGAAACCGGTGTGCTTGCCGGAACAGTTATTGTGCAGCGGGCCGGGCGTCCGGCCCTGACGCGCCAGGGCTCGGGCGGCACTGGAGTCGGACGGCCAGTGGCAGCCGCATTCGAGCGCCCGCTCGTCGAGACCGGCGCGGCGCAGGAGATCGGCGGCGAGCGCGACATGGCCCTCCTCGCCGGAATGCGAGGCGCAGGCGAGCGACAGCTCCTTGTCGCCGAAGCCGTAGCGGTCGGCCGCACCGCTCTCGATCAGCGGCAGCGCCTGCATCACCTTGATCGCCGAGCGCGGAAAGACCGGCGCGGCGACGTCGCCGAGCGCATGGACGATTCCCCCTGCGGCGTCGACCACCGCGACGGAGCCGCGGTGCCGGCTTTCGACGCGGCTGCCGCGCGTCACTTCGACCAGGATGGGATTGCTCATTGCTGCGTCCTCATTTTCGCCGCTCTGCACCATGAGCCTGCTCTATCAGTGCAGCGAGGGCTTCACCATATCCCGGGATATGGCGAAGTCCTCGCCCTCTTCCGGGAAGCTTATGCGATTGCTCAAGATCCTGCTGCTCGGCGTGGCCGTCGTCTACGTCGCGCCCGTCCTTCTGTCGGCCCTTCTGTTCTGGACCGGCGATCACCCGGCCTCCTGGCATGCCGCCGACTGGACGAGCGCCAAGGTGCTGCCCGCTCCCGCGGCCTCGGAGGCGGCGGCGGTCTACGTCATGTCGGCCCGGACAGGCGGGCTCAAGGGCGCCGTCGCGACGCATTCCTGGATCGTCGTCAAGGAGAAAGGCGCGACGCGCTACGAGCGCTGGGACAAGGTCGGCTGGGGCCAGCCGGTGCGCCACGACGCCTATCCCGCCGACGGCCGATGGTATTCCAACCTGCCGGAGATCGTCGTCGGCCGGCACGGCGCGGAGGCGGAAGCGCTGATCCCGGCGATTCGCGCGGCGGTCGCGGCCTATCCCTTCGCCATGCGCGGCGGCTACCACATCTTTCCCGGTCCCAACTCCAACACCTTCGTCGCCTTCGTCCTCGCCCACACGGCCGGGCTCGCGGCGACCCTGCCGCCGGTCGCGGTCGGGCGCGACTATCCCGTCGAGCGGCAGATGATCGCCCTCGACCGGGACCGGGGCGAGTTGCGCCTGTCGCTGTTCGGCTATGCCGGGGTCACGGTCGGCCGGCTGTCGGGGTTCGAGGTCAATCTGCTCGGCCTCGTCGCCGGCTTCGACCCGGCGCGCCTCGCCATCAAGATCCCGGCTTTCGGAACCCTTTCCCTGCGGTCCCCCACGGTCTGAGCGAAATCGATTCGGGCAGTTCCAGCCGGCGAATTTTCCTGCTAGCGCGGGTGGCGGGGCGCGGGGCGCCGGTGGAAAAGGGAAAAGCGATGTTCCTCAGCTGTGGCGATGCCCTGTTCGACGTCTTTGCCGAGCCGGATGCCGACGTCTCGCGCATTGGCCTTCGAGCCGTCGTCGGCGGCTCGCCGCTGAACGTCGCGCTGGGTCTTGCCCGGCTCGGCCATCCCGCCGGCTTTTTCACCAAGGTGTCGAGCGACCTGTTCGGGCGGCGGCTGCGCGACTTCATGAGCGCCGAGGCGATCGACCCGCGCTTCCTCATCCCCACCGACCGCAACACGACGCTCGCCATCGTCTCGCTGGCGAAGAGCGGCTCGGCCGAATATTCCTTCTACATCGACGGAACCGCAGACCGCTCGATCGAGCCGGACGAGGTTCCCGCCGATCTGCCGAGGGAACTGGATGCCATCCACGTCGCCTCCTATTCGACGGTGACGGAACCGACCGCTTCCGCCCTCGTCCGGCTGATCGCGCAGGAGAAGGACCGGCGCTTCATCTCCTACGATCCCAACATTCGCGCCTCGATCGAGCCCGATCTCGACATCTGGCGCGCCAAGGTCGCCGAGATCGTTCCCTCCGCCGCGCTGGTCAAGGCGAGCGACGAGGATCTGGCGCAGCTCTATCCCGGGCGCGCGCTGGAGACCGTCCTCTCCGACTGGGTCTCGGCCGGGGCGAGCCTAGCCATCGTCACCCGCGGTGAGAAGGGGGCGATTGCGCTGTCCTCGAGCGGCGTCGGAGCGACCATGGACGGGCTGGCGGTGAACGTCGTCGACACGGTCGGCGCTGGCGACACGTTCCAGGCCGCGACGCTTGCCAAGCTGAAGGAGGACGGTGCCATGAGCCGGGCCGGACTGGCCGCGCTGGACACGGCCGGGCTGCAGTCGCTCCTCCGCTTTGCCGTCCGCGCCGCGGCCATCACCTGCGGGCGCCGCGGCGCCGACCTGCCGCGCCGGGCAGACCTCGGCCTTCCGCCCCTCTGACATTGACGCCGCGGCCAGTCCCGGGAAAACATGAAAAGGCCCGCCGGACAGGATCCGGCGGGCCTTTTCATCGTCATGCCGATGCCGGCGGCTGTCGCCGCCGGCACAGGTCCACTTAGTTGAAGTGGTAGGAAGCCTTGGCCATCACCGAGTGATAGGTCAGGTCGTTGTTGGAGTCGGTCGAGAAGTTCGCGATCGTGCCATCGCGCGAGGTGTAGTCGACGTCGACCGAGCTTTCGCCGAGGTCGGTGTAGAGGTACTCGAGGCCGAACGAGACGTTCTGGGTCGCGAGCACGTCGAAGCCGGCGCCCACAGCGTAGCCGATGTCGTCGTTGTCGGTCTGCGCCGAGACGTCAAACGTGGTGCCAGCGCCGTTCGTGTAGGTGCTGCCGCCGCTGTAGTTGTTGTCGATGTCGGCATAGGCGAGACCGCCCGTCGCATAGACCATGAACCGGTCCATGGCGTAACCGGCCTTGGCGCGGACGGTACCGACGTAGTTGATGTCCTGCTCCGAACCGAAAGTGTCGGTGGTGGCGACGCCGGTCGGCAGCGTGTAGCTCGTGTTCGACTCGGCGTCGATGTAGTTCAGGTCGGCGACGGCACCGATGACGAAGTTGCCCATCTGGTAATCGTAACCGATGTGACCGCCACCGATGAAGCCGGAATTGCTGTCGTCATTGCCGCCGTTGAAGCCGGACGTGTCTGACGAGAAGGCGCCGGAGTCGCGGTTGAAGGCAACGCCAGCCTGGCCACCGACATAGAGGCCGGACCAGTTCCACTGGGGAGCGGCTTCGACCATCGGCGCCGGGGCCGGCGGCTCGTCATAGATCACGTCGGCGGCGAGCGCAGGCGAGACGAAAACGGTGGCCGAAGCGAGAAGAAGAGCGAAACGTTTCATAGGGTGATACTCCAACTGTGTGTCGCCAGGAGCGACGTTTGATCGATCGACATTTCCCTCGTAAGGCCGACCGAAACTCTACCGGGGCTGTCTGACCCCGTCTTGTGTTCAAATGTCGGCCGGAAGAAAGCGTTGCAATGGCAGACTGACTTCCAAACGACCCTGTTGCCGAAGCGCCACATCGGTTACGACCGGGCATGGCGTTGGTTAAGAGTCACTAAGGCGAGACCGTTGATTTTGAATTAAAAAACCTGCGGGGCCGAGGCCCCGCAGGTCACGAAACGGTGTTGGAACTCAGCCGGGCTGAGCGTTCGCCTTAGTTGAAGCGGTAGGACAGCTTGGCCGTGACGGTGTGGAAATCGAAGTCGCCGTCGCTGCGGAAGTCGGTGGAGTTGCCGGGGATCACAGCCGCGCCGCTGCCGTCGAAGGGACCGCCGCTAAGCCGCGTGAAGGAATCACCGCCGCCGAGATTGGTGTAGAGATATTCCGCGCCGAACGAGATGTTGTCGGTCACGAGAACCTCCATGCCGGCGCCGACCGTGAAGCCGAAATCGTCCTCGTCCTCGTTGACGATGGCCGCCGGGTTGACGCCGGTCACCGCCGGGGAATCGGTCGAGAAGCCGTAGTCGACCTCGCCATAGGCCAGACCGCCGGTCACATAGGCCAAGGCCGACGGCGTCACCGTGTAGCCGGCCCGCAGGCGCGCCGTCGCCAGGAAATCGAGGCTCCGCTGGGCGGTATAGAAGGCCGGGGTGTTGGAGAAGGCGCTGGCGGTCTCCTTCACGTCGATGGCGTTGATGTCGAGGATCGCGCCGAGCACGAAGCTGCCCATCTGGTAGTCGTAGCCAAGATGCGCGCCGCCGACGAAGCTGGAGTCGAAGCTCGAGTCGAAATTGTTGCCGAAGGCATCGACGCCGTTGCCGATGATGGGACCGGCAAAGCCGTTGGTGTTCAGGCTGATATTGTCCGGATCCTCAGGATTGAAGGCGCCACCGCCCTGGATACCGATGTAGAGACCGGTCCAGCTGGCAGCCGGAGCGGCCATCGCCATCGGGGCCGGCGGCTCGTCGTAGACGACGTCGGCGGCCAGCGACGGCACGGCGCCCAGCGACACGGCTGCGAGAGCAAGGGCGATTCTTTTCATGATCTAATCCTTCCTGGGCGGCGCGATTACCGCGATAGACTTCAGCTCGGGCCGATAGCCTTCGCCCGACACGCGGGAAGGATGACAATCGCGAGAAATTCCACAAGTCCCGGCAGTACGGGCCTTCGGATATCGTTGCATGATAGGCACAACGGCGGTTCGGGGCGACCCGAGCCCGCTCCCGGCGATAACGCCTTAAACCAATGATATCGAAACCCTTTATCGGATGGATTTTAGGTCGCGTGAGATTCGTAACACATAAATTCACGCTCACTTTACTTCGCCGTTACAGTCCACCATCGACACCACATGCGTTCAAGCGAGGAGCCCGCGTCGCGCGGGCGCGAAATGTCGCATCAATTGCCAAGCGCCGGGCGCGCTGCATATGGTCTGCTCGGGCATCTAGAATCCCAGGAGGAAACATGCGGTTACAGACACTATTTGCTGGTGCGGCGCTGGCCGTCGCGCTCGCCACCCCTGCCCTTGCTCAGACCGCCGGCGATCCCGTGGCGGGCAAGAAGGTTTTCAACAAATGCATGGCCTGCCATGCCGTCGGCCCCGGCGCCAAGAACAAGGTCGGACCGGAACTGAACGGCATCGTCGGGGAAGCGATCGCCTCCGTCGAGGGTTACAACTTCTCGCCCGCACTGAAGGAGTATGCGGCGTCGCATCCCGTCTGGACGGAAGAAGAACTGACGGCCTGGCTCGCCAACCCCAAGGCGGTGGTCCCGAAGACCAAAATGGCCTTCCCCGGCCTGAAGAAGCCCGAGGAACTGGCCAATGTGATCGCCTATCTCAAGACATTCGACGAGAACGGCGAGCCGGCCGCCAACTAGGCCGGCCGTCAGGACACCCAGAGGGGAGCGCTGGCGCGAGCCAGCCTCCTCCGCTCAAGGCTCCCGCTTCGCCCTGTGCGGCAGCTGATCGATCAGGGTCTGCAGTTCGGCATAGAAATAACGTCGGCCGGGATAGCCGACCAGACGGCCGATTTCCCGGGCTCCGTCGACCAGAACGAAGGTTGGCGCAAAGACGGCGGGATCGAGCCCGGCAATGCCGCCCGTCCGGCTGTCGGCGATATCCACGCGTCGCAGGGTCGCCGACGCCCCGGCCGCGCTCCGCGGATAGTCCGGCGCGATCTCGCGGTCGAAGCGAGCGCAGAACGGACAGCCTTTTCGCTCGAACATCAGGAGTTCCGCGGCGGTCGCCGGGGAATAGCCGATGCCGGACGCAAGCCCCAGCATCCATACCGCCGAAACGGCAACGCACAGTCTCGCCAGTCTGCCGGATCGGGTCGAAACGCTCGTCATGCGACCAGCCTAGCGGCAAATCCGCGCCTGCGCGCACACAAAAGCGGGATGGCGGCCGCCGGCCCTCCCGCTCGGTAATTTCGTGGAACGGCGCCGAGAGACGGCGCCGTTCACGGGGCCTGTCAGCCCGAACGCTTTTGAGGCGGCCTGCCTGTCGCCTTGACGACACCCAGGCCCTGCAACCAACTCAGGCGTAGATGTCCATGACCTCGTTCAGCAGCGACAGCGCCTCTGCCTTCGGGCGCTGGAAGGAATTGCGGCCGATGATCGAGCCGTTGCCGCCGCCGTCGCGGATGCCGCGGACCTCGTCGAGCAGTTCTTCCCGCGTCTTGGCCGCGCCGCCCGAGAAGACCACCAGTCGCTTGCCGGCGAAGGAGGCCTGCATGATGTGGCGAACCCGGTCGGCCGCGTCCGCCGCCAGGATTGCGTGCTTCTCGTAGGAAGATTTGGCCGCGTCGAGATCGATGTGTTCGGTCGGCAGCTTCACCTTGATGATCGTCGCGCCCATCAGCGCCGCCACATGCGCGGCATAGGCGATGATGTCGAGGCCGGTCTCGCCGTCCTTGGTCACCTTGCCGCCGCGCGGATAGGACCAGACCACCGTCATCAACCCGCGCGACTTCGCCTTCAGGCTGATCTCGCGCAATTCCTCCAGCATGTCGTAGGCGCTGTCCGAGCCGGGATAGATGGTGAAACCCACCCCGACGCAGCCGAGGCGCATCGCATCCTCGACGGTGCCGGTCACGGCCTGATCGTTCGAACCCGAGGCGAGCGAATTGCCGCTGTTCATCTTCAGGATCAGCGGCACCTCGCCGGCGAAGGTATCGGCACCCTGCTCGAGCAGGCCGAGCGGGGCAGCATAGCCGGAAACGCCGGCCTCGATCGCCAGTTCGTAGAGGTAGTGCGGGTCGTAGGCGGCGGGATTGGGTGCGAAGCTGCGGGCCGGTCCATGCTCGAAGCCCTGGTCGACCGGCAAAATGACGACTCGCCCTGTGCCGGCCAATCGGCCGTGCATCAGCAGGCGGGAAAGATTACTCTTCAGGCCTGGGGTCTCGCCCTCGTACCAGGACAGGATCTTGCGGACGGTATCACTTCTGAGCATGGTGCCTCTTTCATTGCGTGCGACTTGATGCGGCATTCTATCCTGCCACTGTTGCTACCCCTGTCTTTGTCTGGCTTCCGCCAGAAGGTAAAGATGCCAAGGCAGGCAGAGAAATATTATAATCGTTTGAAACCGGGATGCCGCCTCGAAGCGGCTCGATGGGCAGGAAACAGGCCGCCCTCCCGCGTCCGATCGCCGTCCCGGCGGAGGGTGGATCGGCGCCGGGACAGATCCGAAATCGTCGGCGCAACTCCACCCGCCACCGTTGAACAAAGGCCGCCTTTCCGCGTTAACCTTTGGTTAGGAAACGGGAAAGCGGAGTGGAATCGATGTTGACGGGATTTCCCAAGGGGTTTGGCTTCGATCCGACGGTCATGGGCGAAAGCAGTGTCGGCTACATCGCCGGGCGATCGCGGCTTGCGCGTCTCCAGGCAGATCCTCGGAGCACCAGGCTGCCGGTCGTTCTCGTGGCCGACGAACTGCTGCCGGTCGATCCGCAGCAGGAGGCGGATGCTGCCCCTTCTGGGTCGGGCACGCAGAGCCCCTTCCTGGCGACTGCCCTCGTCGGGCTTTTGCTGGCCAGCGTCGGCTATTTCATGGGCTTCAACTAGCGCTCACCTCGACAGGTAGCGTTGTCGCAGTTTTGGCGTAGGGCAAAACCGCGTATCGTCACGCACCGGCACCTTTCCAGCGCCTGGAGACTGTCGTCTGGCAGACCGCCCTCGCGACCCCGAACCTGACTTTTTGTCCTGCAGTAAATATACTGCATATCTTCTTAACGCTGATTTATCCACTCAAGATTTTCTCGACGAGACGGCCCGCTGTTCAACTATAGAATGCTTCTAAAGAAACATTCGATCGTTGACAAAACCACTCAACAAATCTAGCCATCGGCAAGCAAACGGGTGGCCTGACCGCCCGACGCTGCCGGCCATCGCCGGCGGGTTGTCCGTTGGAGGTTTGAATGTCCCGCTCGATCCGCTCTCGCATGCTGTCTTCTGCCTGGCTCGCACTGGCCGGCCTCGCCGCCGTGCAGACCGGGGCCCGTGCCGAAGCGGCGCCGGACATGACCGCCGTTCTCGGCACCTATGCAGACATCGCCTTGGCCGGCTATTCCGATGCCCTGGCCGGTGCGAAGGCGCTGGACACGGCGGTTGACGCGCTCGTCGCGACCCCCTCGGATGCGACGATGGCCGCGGCCCGCGACGCCTGGCGCGCCGCCCGCCCCGCCTACCAGGAAACCGAGGCCTTCCGCTTCGGCAATCCCATCGTCGACGACTGGGAAGGCCGGGTGAACGCCTGGCCGCTGGACGAAGGCCTGATCGACTACGTCGCGCCGGCCTATGGATCTGAATCCGATTCCAACCCGCTTTACGTCGCCAATGTGGTGGCCAACACATCGCTGACGCTCGGCAGCGAGACCGTGGACGCCACCGTCATCGACGCGGCGCTGCTGGGCAAGCTGCAGGAGGCGGGCGGCGTAGAAGCCAATGTCGCCACCGGCTACCACGCCATCGAGTTCCTGCTCTGGGGTCAGGATCTCAACGGCACCGGCCCGGGCGCCGGCCAGCGCCCCGCCACTGACTATGCCAAGGACGGCTGCACCAATGGCCATTGCGACCGCCGGGCAGCCTTCCTGCAGGCGGCGACCGACCTTCTTGTCGCCGATCTGGGGGAGATGGTCGGCAATTGGGAAAAGGACGGCGCGGCCCGCAGCCATCTTCTCGCCGACCCCGCCGCCGGTGTTTCGGCGATTCTCACCGGCATGGGCTCGCTGTCCTATGGCGAGGTCGCGGGCGAGCGCATGAAGCTCGGCCTGCTGCTGCATGATCCCGAGGAAGAGCACGACTGCTTCTCCGACAACACGCACGCCTCGCACCTCCACGACGCCATTGGCATCCGCAACTTCTATACCGGTCGCTATACGCGCACCGATGGCAGCGTCATCGAGGGCCCGTCCGTGGCTGCCCTCGTCGCCGCCAAGGACGAGGCGCTCGACGACGAAATGCGCGCCAAGCTCGACGCCAGCGTCACGGCGATCGGCGAGATCGCCAAGGCGGCCGAGGCCGGCGAGGCCTATGACCAGCAGATCGGCGAGGGCAACGCGGCCGGCAACGCCCGCGTTCAGGCCGGCATCGACGCGCTGATCGCCCAGACCCGGACGATCGAACGCGCCGTGGCGGCGCTCGACCTCAAGAATGTGACCATCGAGGGCTCCGACAGCCTCGACAATGCCAGCGCCGTGTTCCAGTAGGCAGAACGTCCCGGAGCGAACGCGCCGAAAGCGGCTCGCCCACCGCCAGAATGACGGACGCGCCGCTTGGTGCGTCCGCGGCCGCCTCGGCCATCCGATCCAGAGTATCCCTGGCCATGAACATGCGTCGCCTCGCTCTCCTCGCCGCCATTTTCGGCGGTGCCGCGCTTTTGCCGATGGCCGCCGTGTTCGGCGAGACGCCGGCGGTCCGCACGGACCTCTCGGCGAAGGATCGCGCCCGTGTCGCTGCGGTCACCCGCCCGACCACCGACTTCTCGGCGCCGGAGAAATTCGAGCTGATGCAAGGCGGCGCCGGCACGCTTCAGAACCTCGTCAGCCGCGACAGTTTCAGCAGGATCGCCGCCAACCAGTCCTTCGCGGCGCGCGAGAGCTTCAACCTCGGCAACGGCATCTTCCGGAAATTCTGGGTGTCCTCCCCCTCCTCGACCGAGGCGTCGGACGGGCTCGGGCCGCTGTTCAACGCCCGATCCTGCCAGAGCTGCCATCTGAAGGACGGCCGCGGCCGCCCGCCCGAGGGCGGCGAGCCCGGCGTTTCGATGTTCCTGCGCCTCTCGGTGCCGCCGAAGACCGCCGAAGAGCATCAGGCGCTCGCCGAGCGGACGATGCTGCGCATTCCCGAGCCGACCTATGGCGGGCAGCTGCAGAATTTTGCCGTCCCCGGCATTTTGCCGGAAGGCCAGATGCGGATCGACTATGCCGACAGACCGGTGACGCTCGGCGATGGCACGGTCGTGTCCCTCCGCCATCCCCGCTATTCCGTCTCCGACCTGAACTACGGCCCGATGGCCGCTGACGCGATCCTGTCGCCGCGCGTTGCCCCGCCGATGATCGGCCTTGGCCTGGTCGAGGAAATTCCGGCCGCCGACATTCTCGCCCATGCCGACCCCGAGGACACCGATGGCGACGGCATTTCCGGCAAGGCGAGCCTGGTGCGCGATCCAGAGAGTGGCGCGTTGGTGCTCGGCCGCTTCGGCTGGAAGGCCAGCGCCAACTCGATCAAGGTCCAATCGGCCGATGCCTTTTCTGGTGATATCGGCATTTCGACGCCGCTCGTCACCGACGCCTTCGGCGAGTGCTCCGTTGCCCAGACCATCTGCCGCGAGGCGCCGAGTGGCGTGCAGGCCCGCCTCGGCGAGGTCGAGGCGCCCGATCCGGTGCTGGATCTGGTCGCCTTCTATTCGCGCAATCTCGCCGTTCCCGCCCGCCGCGATGTCGGCGCGCCGGCGGTGCTGAAGGGTAAGGGCCTGTTCTACGGCAGCGGCTGCGCTTCCTGCCACGTGCCGAAATTCGTTACCAGCCGCGACGCGCTCGACACGCCGCAGTCCTTCCAGCTGATCTGGCCCTATTCCGACTTCCTGCTGCACGACATGGGCGAAGGCCTTGCCGACGGTGCCACCAACGGCGATGCGACCGGCACGGAATGGCGCACGCCGCCGCTCTGGGGCATCGGCTTGACTGAGGCGGTCAACGGCCACACGCTGTTCCTGCACGACGGGCGGGCCCGCAATCTCACCGAAGCCATCCTCTGGCACGGCGGCGAGGCGGAGAAGGCGCGCGACGCTTTCGCCGGCCTCGCCAAGGCAGACCGGGACGCTCTCCTCGCCTTTCTGGAGTCGCTATGACCTTCGCACGATCCTGTCTCGCCGCAGCGCTGCTGGCGCTGACGACCGGCGCCGCGGCCGCCATCACGCCGGCGGACGTCGTGCGCCAGGCGGTCGATGGCACGATCCGCCCCGGCTATCAGCGGTTCGACAAGGCCAGCGAGGGCATGGTCGAGGCGCAGAAGGCGCTCTGCGCGGCCCCGTCCGAGGAGACGGTCGCGGCGGCACGCAAGAGCTTTGCCGATGCCATCCTGACATTCTCCCAGATGGAGTTCGTGCGCTTCGGCCCGGTCATGGTGGACAACCGCATCGACCGCATTCTCTTTTGGCCCGATCCCCGCGGCATCGCCTTGCGCCAGGTGCAGGCGCTGGTGGCCGAAAAGGATGAAACCGCCACCGATCCCGTGGCGCTGCACGGCAAGAGCGTCGCCGTTCAGGGGCTGACGGCGCTGGAGTTCGTGCTCTACGGAACAGGGTCGGAAGAGCTCGCCGGTGCGAAGGGCCGCTATCGCTGCCGCTACGGCGCGGCGATCGCGGCCAATATCCTCGCCATGTCGGACGCCATCGTCGAAGGCTGGCGGGAGGGCAAGGGCGGCTTTGCCGAGGAGATGCTGGATCCCCAGCCGACCAACCCGGCCTATCGCAGCATCACCGACTCGCTGCAGGAGATCACCGGCGTCTTCATCCACGGGCTCGAGGCGATCCGCGATCTTCGCCTGCGTCCGGCCTTCGGACGGCTGCCGGAAGATGCCAAGCCGAAAGCGCTCTTGTTCTGGCGCTCGGGTCTCACCGCCACAAGCCTCAAAGGAAATTTTACCGGCCTTTCCGACCTCTTCGAGTCGTCTGGTCTCGCTGATCTGCTGCCGCCTGCAGCCGCCGACAGCGCCGCATCGGTGCGCTCGACCTTCAACGATGCCGCCACCGTTCTCGCGACGCTCGACAGGCCGATCGCCGACGCCCTGACCGACCCGGCGGCGCGGACGGAAGTCGGTCGGCTCGTGGTGGCGACGCAGGCGCTGCAGCCGATGTTCGTCGGCGAGATCGCGCCGGCGCTCGGCCTCAGTGCCGGCTTCTCCTCGCTCGACGGGGACTGAGATGCTCGACCGTCGCCATTTTCTCGCCAGTGCCGGCGCCGCCTTCCTCACCGGCCTTTCGCCCGCCGCCGCCGAAGCCTTCGACCGGACAGAAGCGGTCTTCGGCGCCGCCTGCCAGAAGGCCGACGGCAGCTTTGGCTGCGCGATCTTCTCCGAGACCGGCCAGATCCTGTCGATGATCGACCTGCCGGACCGCGGGCACGACGTCACCGTCGACAGGACCAGCCGCCGCGCCGTCGCCTTCGCCCGGCGCCCCCGGACCTTTGCCGTCGTCTTCGATCCGCAGAGCGGCACGACGCTGCAGACCATCACTTCGAGCGAAGGTCGGCACTTCTTCGGCCACGGCTTCTTCTCGCCCGACGGCAAGCTTCTCTACGCCACCGAGAACGAGATCGAGACCGCCGCCGGCCTCATCGGCGTCTACGACGCGACGGCGGATTTCCGCCGCGTCGGCGAGTTTCCCACCCATGGCATGGACCCGCACGAGGCGCTCCTGATGCCGGACGGGGAGACCATCGTCGTCGCCAATGGCGGTATCGAGACCTATCCCGACTATGGCCGGCAGAAGCTGAACATCGCCACGATGGAGCCCTCGCTGGTGTTTCTCGACCGGCGCTCGGGCAGCCTGATCGAAAAGCACGCGCCGCCGCAGGACCTGCACCAGCTGTCGATCCGGCATCTGGCCATCGACGCCGGCAACCGCGTCTGGTTCGGCTGCCAGTACGAGGGCAATCCGAGCGACCTGCCGCCGCTGGCGGGCTTCGCCCGTCCGGGCGAGCCGCTCTCGCTCGTGTCTCTCGCGCCGGAAAAGCTCGCCGCGCTGTCGAACTATGTCGGCTCGGTCGCGACCAATGGCGACGGCAGCCTCGTCGCCTTCGCCTCGCCGAAAGGCAACACCATCCTGACGCTCGATGCGGCGACCGGCCAGGCGGCCGCGAGCTACACCCTCGCCGACGGCTGCGGCCTCGCCCCGATGCCGCACGGCCTCCTCGCCACCAGCGGCCGCGGCGACGTCATGGCCCTGCCGGGTGGCCAGGATCGGCAGCCGTCGCAGAAGGTACTGTGGGACAACCACATCCTCGCCATCTGAGGCGGGAAAGCGAACAGCAGCAGCGAGCCGCTCTACCGTCTGACAGTGCTCCCGGACACGGCCGCCACCTATCAGAGATTAGTCATCCCGGACCTGATCCGGGATCCATGCCAAGACGCTCGAAACCGATTGTTCGGCAGCAGGAACCGCCGTGCCCAACGCGGCGTCCTGACCCGAAGCAACGTCTCGAGCGCTTCGGCATGGGTTGTCGGGTCAAGCCCGACAATGACTCATTCCTGGGGTTTGCGCCTGGCGAACAAGCGCACGGCCCGGTCTCGATCGCGTTCGGCGGTGGATCCCGGCTCGAGGCCGGGATGACGATCTCGCTGTTTGCGATAGTCCAACTTCCAACAACGCCGACGCGAACGCTCCCTCCCCCCTCGACATCGCCGATCCGATCCGCATCAATAGGTCACCGACCATGATGGTCAGGGATGAGGAGGGGAGCATGACGCTGTCGCATCGTTTCTGGAGTGCCGGGGTCGCGCTCGGACTGGTTCTCGCCGTCCCGGCCCATGCCGCGGAGGGCCTCTGGTCGGTCTACGACACGGCCTTAAAGGGCGCAAAATATGTCGACCTGACGCACACGATCACGCCGACCATCCCGGTCTGGTCCGGCTTTGCGGCGGCGACCTTCTCACCGGCCAAGGCCGGGTCGGACATTCCGAACTACGCCGCGAAGGGCGACGCCTACACCTACGCCAAGCACGGCTTCGAGGCGACGGAATACACGCTGCGCACCGACCAGCTGGGTACCCAGCTCGATCCGCCGGCGCACTGGGCGCCGGAATATCCAGCCATCGACGAACTGCCGCCGACCTATGCGCTGCGGCCGCTGGTCGTCATCTCCATCGTCGAGCAGCTGAAGAGCGATCCGAACTACGCGCTGAAGGTCGCCGACATCGAGGCCTTCGAAAAGGCCCACGGAACGATCCCCGAGGGCTCGGTCGTTTTCGTGCGCTCGGACTGGTCGAAGACATGGCCGGACCCGGCGCTGGCGAAATTGAAGGAGTTTCCGGGCGTTTCGCTCGACGCGCTGAAATTCCTGCACGAGCAGCGCCGCATCCTGTTCCACGGCCACGAACCGCTCGACACCGATTCGACGCCTACGCTGGAGGGCGAATACTGGCTGATGCACAACGGCTATGCTCAGGCCGAGGGCGTCGCCCATCTCGACCAGGTCCCGGAAACCGGCGCGCTGGTCTCGATCGGCTATCCGAAATTCCAGGGCGGCCTCGGTGGCTACGCGCGCTACGTCGCGATCTGCCCGCCCGACTGGCCGTACGGCGTCGCCGCCGGCCCGGCCGACGCACCGCTGCCGAAATCGGACAAGCCGCTGCACTTCGACCAAGCGCAGGGCATGAGGGTGCGGTAACGGCGGCGTCTCTCATGGGTGAGAGACGCCGTTTCCTCAGCGCTTTGCGAAGTCCAGTGTCCCGATGGTTCTTCAGAATAGTCATTCCGGGCTTGACCCGGAACCCATGCCGAAACGCTCGTCGCTGCCAAACCGGGTCAGGAAATGGGAATGTCCACCGTCCTCGATCAAGTTCGGCGGTTTGGCATGGATCCCGGGTCAAGCCCGGAATGACTATTTGAGAGCGACGGTCCCGACGATCAGACGCAGCAATCGGGGGCAGCGAAAAGCGTCGCATTGCCGACGCTCAGCGACGCCGCGCCGCTCTTCTCGTTTTTCACACCGCCGGAAAATGCGCTGCCTCTGTCAGCAGCCCCCAGACATAGTCGGCAAACGAGCGCACGCAGAGGATCTCGAACTCGCTCTCGCTGGGCCGCCAGATCACGATCTCGGCCTTGGCCAGCACACTGCGGCTGACGGCGCCGACGGGGAAGGTCTGGGGGCGCAGGTCCTGCGGGCAGTTCGATGACAGGACGGCCTCGGCCGCTGGGCCCTCGATGCGGATGCCGACATAGCGGTCGGTGACGTCGACGGCCGAATGCAGCGCCGTGCCGGAGGCCTCGACGGCGGCGATCAGCTGCGACGCCGGGGGGCCGCCGACGAGCAGCCAGTCCTCGGGACCCAGCCACAGCGCCGCCATGCCTTCGGCGACGACGCTCGTCTTCGGCTGGTCCGGAAGGCTCAGCCCCAAGGCCGCGGCCACGGCCGAAACGGCATCGGGATGGGCGCGAAGGCTCACATGCGTGCGCGCCGGGATCGGCACCAGCGAGACGCCGGGGCCGGCGGCATAGTGGCCGGCCAGCGCCTCGAGGGCTCGGGGTGCGGCCGAAGCCGTCGTCATCGGATCAGCCATGCAGCCGCTCCCCTTCCGGATCGAAGAATATCGGCTTGGTGACCTCGACGGCGATGGTCTCGTCCGGCATCGGCACGTGCAGCGTCTGGCCCGTCAGGGCGACGCCGTCGCGCACCAGCGCCAGCGCGATCGAGCGGCCGAGCGTTTCCGACCAGTAGCTCGAGGTGACGTGGCCGATCATGGTCATGGGAATGGCCTGCTTCGGATCGGCGACGATCTGCGCGCCCTCCTCCAGCACCGTCAGCGGGTTGCGCGTCAGAAGGCCGACGAGCTGTTTGCGGCCCGGCGCCACGAGATCCGGCCGCGTCATGCCACGCTTGCCGACGAAATCCGCCTTCTTCTTCGACACGGCCCAGCCGAGCGCCGCGTCCGCCGGCGTGACGGTGCCGTCCGTCTCCTGGCCGACGATGATATAGCCCTTCTCGGCGCGCAACACGTGCATCGCCTCGGTGCCGTAGGGCATGAGGCCGAGCGGCCGGCCGATCTCGCGCAGCGCGTCCCAGACGGCCCGGCCGCGGTTCGACGGCACGTTGATCTCAAAACCCGTCTCGCCGGTGAAGGAGACGCGGAAGAAGCGCGAAGGCACGCCCATGAAGGTGCCTTCGGCGACAGACATGTGCTTGAAGGCCTCGGGCGAGATGTCGATGCCGCCGACCAGTGGCGTCACGATCTCGCGGGCCCGCGGGCCCTGGATCGCGATCGTCGCCCACTGCTCGGTGACGGAGGTCAGCCAGACGTTGAGGTGGGGAAACTCGGTCTGGAGATAGTCCTCCATGTGGTTCAGGACGCGCGGCGCGCCGCCGGTCGTGGTGGTGATGTGGTAGCGGCTTTCACCGATGCGGGCGACGATGCCGTCGTCCATGACATAGCCGGCCTCGCTCAGCATGATCGCATAGCGGCATTTGCCGACGGCAAGGCTCGCGATCGGCGTCGCATAGATCAGGTCGAGGAATTCGGCCGCATCCGGGCCGCACACCTCGATCTTTCCGAGCGTCGAGGCGTCGAACATGCCGGCGGCGTCGCGCACCGCGCGGCATTCGCGCTTGACCGCATCGTGCATCGAGGCGCCCTGCGGAAAGTACCAGGCGCGCTTCCAGTTGCCGACGTCCTCGAACACGGCGCCTTCGGCCTCCGCGCTGTCGTGAATCGGCGTCTTGCGGACGGGATCGAAGAGGTCCCCGCGCGACTGGCCGGCAATGGTGCCGAAGGTGACGGGCGTGAACGGCGCGCGGAACGTCGTCAGGCCGATCTGCGGCATGGTCTTGCCGAGCGCCTCGCCGGCGACGCCGATGCCGTTGATGTTCGACGTCTTGCCCTGGTCGGTCGCCATGCCGTTGGTGGTGAAGCGCTTGATGTGCTCGACCGACTTGAAGCCTTCGCGGGCGGCGAGGCGGATATCCTTGGCGGTGACGTCGTTCTGGAAGTCGACGAAGGCTTTGACGAAGCGGTCGGGGCCGGCGGAAGGCGTCGCCCCGGCCATGCCGCCCTGGGTGCCGGCGGCACCCGCGACCCGCACCGTGCCGGAGACGACCATGCCGCCGGAATCGTTGTCGGCACCGGCAGCTGCCGAAAGGCCGGCGGCGCGGCCCTTGGAAATGGCGGAGGCCAGATCAAAGTCCCCGGCGCAGGAGCCGACGGAGACGCAGTCCTGCGCCGACTCGCCCGGCACATAGGCCTGCAGTTCCGGCGCGAAGGCCACTTTCCCGCGCGACTGCGAGAACAGGTGCACCGAGGGCGTGAAGCCGCCGGACATGAGAAGCGCGTCGCAGTCGAAGCCGCGGCGGTCGAGGCCGGTTTTGGTCTCGACGACGGTGATGCCGCGGATGCGCTTGACGCCGCGCACCTTGGCGACGTCGTAGCCGGCCAGGACCTCGATGCCGAGTTCGCGCGCTTCGCGCGTCAGCTCGCTCTGCGGATCCTCGCGCAGGTCGACGATCGCCGGCACCTGCACGCCCGCGCGCTTCAGGTCGAAGGCGGCGGCATAGGCGCTGTCGTGAGCCGTGAAGACGACGACGCGCTTGCCGACCTTGACGCCGTAATGGTTGAGATAGGTGCGGCCGGCGCTGGCCAGCATGATGCCGGGCCGGTCGTTGTCCGGAAACACCAGCGGCCGCTCGATCGCGCCGATGGCGAGCACGACCTTCTTCGCCCTCACCTGCCAGAGCCGTTCGCGCGGCGCGGCCGGATCGGGAGCGGCGAGATGGTCGGCGAGTTCCTCGACGAGGGCGAGGTAGTTCTGCACGTAATAGCCGAAGGCGGTGGTGCGCGGCATCACCCGGACATTGGCCATGCCCTTCAAGCGCGCGACCGCGTCGGCGACGAAATCGGCGGACGTGACGCCGTCGATGGTCACCGCGCTCTCGGCCTTCAGCCAGCCGCCGAAGGCATCGCCCTCGTCGCAGAGGATGACGCTGGCGCCGCTCTCGCCCGCGGCGAGCGCCGCCGCGAGGCCGGCCGGGCCGCCGCCGACGACGACGACGTCGACATGCTCGAAGCGGTTGGCGTAGCGGTCTGGATCGGCGGCCTCCGGCACCTTGCCGAGGCCGGCGGCGGAGCGGATGTTCGGCTCGTAGACCTTATGCCAGAACGACTTCGGCCACATGAAGGTCTTGTAGTAGAAGCCCGCCGACAGGAAGCGCGAGAACAGGCCGTTGACCGCGCCGATGTCGAAATCGAGCGTCGGAAAGCGGTTCTGGCTGGTCGCGACGAGGCCCTGATACAGCGGCTGCATGGTTGCGCGGATGTTCGGCTGGCGCCGGGCCTTGTCGCGGGAAATTTCGACCAGCGCGTTCGGCTCCTCGGAGCCATGGCCGAGAATGCCGCGGGGGCGATGGTACTTGAACGAGCGGCCGGTGAGATGGACGCCGTTGGCGAGCAGCGCCGAGGCGAGCGTGTCGCCCTCGAGCCCCTCGTAGCGCGTGCCGTCGAAGCTGAAGCCGAGGCGACGGGCGCCCTTCAGGCGGCCCTGTCCGGGAAGGCGATGGGACGTCACTGCTGGGCCTCCGTACGGGCGACGGGCGTATGCGCGGCATCCCCCATGTGGTCGGGATCGACATGGGCGTCGCGCGATGCGCCGGCAAGCTGCCCGTTGTCGTCGATATCCGGCTTCGGCTCGCCGGCCTTGTAGGTGATCACGAACTTGTCCGTGACGGCATGACGCGCCGCATTGAAGAAGCGGCCGCAGCCATGGATGTGGCGCCAGCGCTCGAAGATCACGCCGCGGCCGTTGGAGCGGAAATAGAGGAGCTCGGCCGTTGCCTGGTCGGTGAGGCCGGCGGCGCCGTCGGGACGCTTCAGATGGGCCTCGCCGGCATGGCGGAATTCGGTCTCGGGCCGTTCCTCGGCGCAATAGGGGCAGTGGATGAGCAGCATGTCGGCCCCCTCTAGTGCGCGACGGCGGCGGCGGCCGCCTCGTCGATGAACCGGCCGGTGACGAAACGGTCGAGGTTGAAGGCCGCATTGATCGGGTGCGGCTCGTCGCGGGCGATGGTGTGGGCGAAGACATGGCCGGAGCCCGGCGTCGCCTTGAAGCCGCCCGTGCCCCAGCCGCAGTTGACGTAAAGACCCTTGACCGGGGTCTTCGACAGGATCGGCGAGCGGTCGGGCGTTACGTCGACGATGCCGCCCCAGGAGCGCAGCATCTTCAGCCGCCGGAAGATCGGGAACATGTCGGTGATGGCGTCGAGCGTGTGGTTGAGGATGTGCAGGCTGCCGGCCTGCGAATAGGAGGGATACTGGTCGGTGCCGGCGCCGATCACGAGCTCGCCCTTGTCGGACTGCGAGACGTAGGCGTGCACGGTGTTCGACATCACAACGCAGGGCATGCAGGGCTTGATCGGCTCGGAGACCAGCGCCTGCAGCGGAAAACTCTCCAGCGGCATGCGCACGCCGGCCATTTCCATCACGGTCGAGGTCGAGCCAGCGGCAACGACGCCGACCTTCTTCGAGCCGATGAAACCGCGGGCGGTCTCCACGCCCTTCACCGAGCCGTCGGCGCCGCGGCGGATGCCCGTGACGGCGCAGTTCTGGATGATGTGGACGCCGAGCGCCGAGGCGGCGCGGGCATAGCCCCAGGCGACGGCATCGTGCCGCGCCGTGCCGCCGCGCCGCTGCAGCGCGCCGCCGACGATGGGATAGCGGGCATCGGCCGAAATGTTCAGCGGCGGGCAGAAGGCCTTGGCTTCTTCCGCGTTCAGCCACTCGTTGTCGACGCCGTTCAGCCGGTTGGAATGGATGTGGCGCTTGGCCACCTGCACGTCGTGGACGTTGTGGGCGAGCATCAGCACGCCGCGCGGCGAGAACATGACGTTGTAGTTCAGCTCCTGGCTGAGCCCCTCCCAGAGGTTCAGCGCGTGGTTATAGAGCGCCGCCGATTCGTCGTAGAGATAGTTCGAGCGGATGATCGTGGTGTTGCGGCCGGTATTGCCGCCGCCGAGCCAGCCCTTCTCGATTACCGCGACATCGGTGATTCCATGCACCTTGGCGAGGTAGTAGGCGGTGGCCAGGCCATGCCCGCCGGCGCCAACGATGATCACGTCGTAGTGCTTGCGCGGTTCGGGCGAAGCCCATTGCTCGCCCCAGCCCGTATGGTTCCGCAAGGCCTCCCGGGCCAGCGCAAAGGCTGAGAAACGACGCATTCGGGCATCCCTAGATCTGGTGTCGGCACGGCGATCCACCGCCGCCATGGTGTATCGCACATGCGGGGGCACGCTAGTCCTTTCAGCCTCAGATCATGCTCATTTTGCGACGGGGCGTGACGCTTTGCCCGGCACGATCCGGGAAACATCGCCGCAGTCAAAAAAAAGGGCGGGGCGCAGAAGCGCCCCGCCACCGTCGATCATCGTGCCGAAAGGATCAGACCGCGACGGTCGCGATCCGCGGCCGCGGGCGGCCGACGAGACCACCGACGGCGGCGACGATCAGGCCGAGCAGCAGCGCGACGAAGCTAGCGAAAGACGCCGTCGACACCGTCTCGGCGGCCTGGTCGGCTGCGACCTTGGCCTTCTCGACAGCCTCATTGTAGGTCGCCTGGAACTGCGTCAGGCGCTGTTCGGCCTCCTGCTGCGAGATGCCGGCCTGCTGCGAGATGACGGTCACGGCCGCCTGGCGCTGCTCGGGCGTCGCGCCCTCGGCGAGACCGGCGACGATTTCCGGAACGGCCTTGGCGAGATCCGGCTCGCCCGTGGCCTGGCGGGCCGTATTGGCGGCCTGCTGACCCTGCTGCTGCGCCGCGTCGGCGGCCTGGTCGACCTGCTGCTCGCCGCGCTGCAGGAGCGCGCGCGCATCGGCCTCGAGGCCGTCCGGCAGAGCCGAGAGCGACTGCGGCCCGAGATTGCCGGCGGCCTGGGTCAGCGAACTGACCGAAGCGCCCAGCGCGCCGAACGTGCCGCCGATAACCGCCGAGACGCCGGAGGTCAGGAGATAGACGATGACGAGCGTCGACGTCGCCCAAGTGATAATGCCGTGCAGCAGGCCGTCGGCCTTCTCCGGCGATCCGGCAAGCCGCGCGGCGGCGAGTGCGCCGACGAAAGTTGCGATCAGAACCGTGCCCATCGTCCACAGGCCGCTCGCCGAGCCAAGGGTGGAGAGATCCGGCGAACCGTTCCCGGCCGGATCCAGCGTCGCAGTGCCGATGCCGACACCGAGCAAGGCCAGCATGATCTGCACGACGAGGGTCAGGATGGCGCCGGCGAAGATCGCACCCCAGGAGATGCGGCGCAGCGTGCCCTGCGCCACGGGCGCGGTACGAAGAGGGGAACGATCGATGATCGCGTCGGACATGGCATTCTCCTGAAGAAAGGGATGAAGCCGGCACAAAGAGCGGTGCAGGCTGCGGGACGAGGCCGCGTCATGCGGCCACAGCGTCCAGGCGCTCCAGAACCCCCGCGAAGCCGGCGCGTTCCTTTGACGCGATAAATTAAGCGAGAGAGGCTCGATACCGGGATCCGGGTCGTCGCGCGCTCGGACAGCCAAAGCTCGCGTCCGGCGCACAAAGGATGCTAACCGCGTCCGGAACGGGCCGCGCACAAACAGGGGACGACGGTCGATGCCAAGGACGTCTGCCGTCGAGGGGCTGAAAGCGGCGCGGGCCATGCTGGTCGCCTCTGATCCGGGCCTGTCGCGGCTGCGCATGGCGTCGCGCGTGACGCTGACACTCCTGGCCGTCGCCCTCGCCCTCGGCGGGCTGCACGCGGCTTTGCCGCTTCCCGTCGCCGCTTACGGGATCGCGGTGATCACCGCCATGCAGGGCGCGCTCGTCATTCGCGACGCCGGATCCCGGCAACGGGCGGTGACGCGGGCCTGGTGCGGCCTCGTCGGCCTTGCCGCCGTCGCCATGGCGATCCTCCTGCAACCCTGGCCGCTGGTGTCCGACGGCTTCTTCCTCGTCCTGGTCTTCGCCGCGGTCTACGCGCGCAAATTCGGCCCGCGCTGGAACGCCGCCGGCATGTTCGGCTTCATGTGCTATTTCATGGGCAGCTACCTGCACCCGTCCCTGTCGGACCTGCCGGGGGTCGCGGCAGCGATCGTCCTGTCCGGCGCCATCGCCCATGGCGTGCGCAACGTCGTTCTGCCCGAAAGGCGGCAGGCCGAGTTTCATCGCACCCTCACCGCCGTCGGCCAGCGGGTCACCGAACTGCGAGCGCGGCTGCGGCTCGGACGGACGGCCGGCTGGCCGGAGGCCATGCGCCGTGATGCCCACCGGCGGCAGGACCAGATCACCGAGACCATTCTGACGGCCGAAGGCTATCTGCCGCTCGCCGCGGCCGGGAGTGCCGCACCCGATCCCCCGGCGGCCGATCTCGCCATGGCGCTGTACGACCTGAACCTCGCGAGCGAGACCGCGCTTCTCTCCGAGCTGCGCGCCGGCGGGACGTCGCCCGAGACGCTCGACGCGCGCGATGCCACGCTCGGCCGGGCGCTGGCCTCCGTCCGAGCCAAGGCCGCGGCCCTTCCCGCCGGCGCCTTCGACGAACGGCCGGCGGCACCGGTGGCGCCCGAGAATGCCGCGCCCGGGCCGGGGTTCATGAAGGATCCAGCGTTCCGCCTCGCGATCCAGGTGGCGCTCGCCGCCGGCATCGCCATGACCGGCGGACTGATGCTCTCGAAGACGCGCTGGTTCTGGGCAATCCTCACCGCCTTCCTCGTCTTCACCAATACCCAGTCGCGCGGCGATGCGACGATGCGCGCGCTCCAGCGGGCGTTCGGGACGGTGGCCGGCATCGTCGTCGGCATCGCCCTGGCGACGCTGCTCGCCGGCCATGCCGCGGTATCGATCGGCCTTGCCACCGTCTTCGTCTTCGCCGGCTTCTACCTCTTGCAGATCTCCTATGCGGCGATGACCTTCTTCGTGACCCTCGTCGTCTCGCTGCTCTACGGCCTCCTCGGCGAGTTCACCCCGGAGCTGCTCGTTCTCAGGCTGGAGGAGACGCTGGTGGGGGCCGCCGCCGGGGCCTTCATCGCTTTCGTCGTTCTGCCGCGGTCGACGAGCGCTGCCGTCGAGGGCGCGGTCGACGCCTATCTCGGCACGCTCGACGATCTCCTCGCCGCCGTGGCGGAAAAGGCGGAGGGTCGCCCCTCCGCCGACCTCATCGCTTTGTCGCGCGGGCTCGACCGGCGCTATGGCGAACTGGCGACCGTGGCGCGTCCCCTCGGCAGCCCCTGGCAGCTGGTCCGCAAGCCCGGCCGCATCCGCCGGACGCTGTTGCGGTTCATGGCCATCGCCCATTGGGCCCGGATCCTGGCCCGGGCGCTGCCGGCCGGGAGCGGGACGCCATCGCCCGGCCTTGCCACGGCGATCGCGGCGCTGCGCGCGCAGATCGCCGAGGCGCGGGCGGCGAAGTCGAGCTTCTTCGGAACGGTCCCGGCGGACACCGTGCGTTCGCAGCGACCCGAGCCCCGGCCGTCGGACTTCACCGCGCGGCCCGACGATCCTGAGTTTGCCCTGGACGTGCTCGCCCATATCCTCGACCGGGCGGCCCATGGCGGCGAGCGCTTCGGCCAGAGGCGCGCTGCCGCCGACAGCGCAAGAGCCACCGGCTGAGAGACACCGCCGCCACCCCAGCGTCGCCGTCGGCGCAAGCCTCGAAAATGCCATGATTTGAACGACTTGCTGTGTGAGCGCAGCCGGCGACGGGCAGCGCATTTTGTCCTGCAACTCGACATGACGTCATTTTCGCGACAGGCTCGCGCTCTAGCCTTGCCGCAATGGCGGAACGGCCGGGGGTGCGGGGCGTTGCGGACGCGCCGCCAGCCTATGGCATGGTCGTGCCAGCCGGCGTGTCGGCCGGCCCGGCATGAGAAGCAAGACCCAAGAAGGACCGATGGTTTGAGACCTGATCTGAATGGCGCCGTCGGCGCGGCCCGCACTGCCCTTTCCTGGGAGCGCGCCGCCCTGACGTTCGGCGGCCTGTGCCTCGTCGGCTTCCTCGCGGCCTGCCAGACGGGCATGCCGTCGGCCAATGTCATTCGTCTCGACCAGGCCCAGGGCTCGACGGAGAACATCAGCTCGCTGACGGCGACCGTGAACGCCAATCCGCGCGATCCCGGCGGCTACAATGTCCGGGGCACCGCCTACGGCCGCGCCGGGCGCAACAACGAGGCTATCCAGGATTTCACCACGGCGCTGCAGCTCGACCCGCGCTTCTACCAGGCCTATGCCAACCGCGCGCTGGTCTACCGCCAGATGAACGACAACGCCAAGGCGGTCGCGGACTACAACGCCGCGCTGCAGATCAATCCCAATTACGACAGCGCCTATATCGGCCGCGGCAACATCTACCGCATGGCCGGCCGCAACCGCGAGGCGCTCGTCGATTTCCAGAAGGCGATCGACCTCAACACCACCGATCCCCGCGCCTACCACAACCGCGGCCTGCTCTATCAGCTCGACGGCCAGCACAAGCAGGCGATCGAGGATTTCTCCACCGCCATCTCGCTGCAGTCCGATGCGCCCGAGCCCTATTCCGGCCGCGGCGTCTCCTATCTCGCGCTCGGCGACGAGGAGAATGCCTTCACGGACTTCAACACCGCCTTGAAGCTCGACGACAAGAGTGCGGAATACTGGACCAACCAGGCGATCATCTACGAGCGCAAGGGCGAAAAGGCCCGCGCCTTCAAGTCCTATGCTCGCGCCGCGCAGCTCGACCCGAACTATCAGCCGGCCAAGGACGGCATGGGCCGCACCAGCTGACACCACGCATCCGCGGGCGGCCAACCGCCGCCCGCGTAAGGCCTCTGCGCCTGTCCGGTCGTGGCTATTATCGGAACCTTACGGTGCGTCGCACCCTTCCTGGGGCGAAGAGACATCGCAACAGGAACCGACCTCCCATGAAAATCCTTCTCGCCACCGCCGCCCTCGCCTCGCTGCTCGCCGCCCCCATGGCCGCGCAGGCCGACACGGCGCTCGGCATCCTAACCTGCAAGAGCGATGGTGCCACCGGCTACATCATCGGCTCCTCCGAGAATGTCATCTGTGACTTCGCGCCCGCCAATTCCGCGCAGGCAACCGAGATCTACACCGGCACGCTCGACAATATCGGCCTGGACATCGGCGTGACCGGCGAGACGGTAATGTCCTGGAACGTTCTGGCCGACACGGACGCCTATCAGCCCTCGCAGCTCGCCGGCACCTATGTCGGCGCCAGTGCCGATGCGTCCTTTGCCGCAGGCGGCGGCGTCAAGCTCCTGACCGGTGGGCCGAACGGCGGCTTCAGCCTGCAGCCGCTCAGCGTCCAGGCCCAGGAGGGCGTCAATGCGGCCCTCGGCGTGACCAAGTTCACCCTGGTTTCGGCCTCGCCGGCCGGTGCGGTCGTCGCCCCCGTCGGCGGGGTTGCTGTGCCGGCGGGCTCGGTCGTCGTGCCCGAGGGCACGGTAGTGACCCCGCAGGGCGACGTCATCGTCCCCGCCAACTGAGCTTTTCTTTCAGCACGAATGGAAGCCCGCGCCCTCTGGCGCGGGCTTTTTCGTTCGCCATTGTTGCAGTGCGAAAAGAGCCGTGATCGCAGGCGACGAAACCTGTCGGCAGCCGCGGCGTTTCTCTCGCTCAAGACAGGAGATTTCTCATGAAAATGCCCGCCATCCTCTCCCTCGCCGCGATCGCCCTCGCCACCGCCCTGCCGACGACGGCCGCCCAGGCCGGCACCAAGCTCGGCCTTCTCAGCTGCCAGAGCGACGGGTCGCTCGCCTACGTCATCGGTTCGTCGAAGGACTATCTCTGCGTCTTCAAGCCGGCTGACGGGGGCGCCCGCGAGCCCTATCTCGCCACGCTCGACAATGTCGGCGTCGATCTCGGCATCACCGGGCGGCAGGATCTCAGCTGGATCGTCTATGCCGGCAGCTTCCAGGAGGGCCAGCCGGTCTCGCTGCAGGGCGACTATTACGGCGTCTCGGCCGATGCCTCGGTCGCGGCCGGCGGCGGTGCCAAGATCCTGGCCGGCGGCCCGAACAACGGCTTCACGCTGCAGTCGGTCAGCCTGCAGGCGCAGTTCGGCCTGAACGCGACCGCGGCGCTGTCGCGCCTGTCGCTGACTCCCGCGCCGACCGAGCCTGCGGTCTACAAGCCCTGAACCCCGCGGCTTTCGCTGCCCATGAAAAAGGCCCGCATGCCGGTGGCATGCGGGCCTTTCTGTTCTCCGCCGAAGCGCAGGATCAGTGCGCCATCGCCTTGACGATGTTTTCGACCATCTTCTTTGCGTCGGCAAAAAGCATCATCGTGTTGTCCTTGTAGAACAGAGTGTTGTCGATGCCGGCATAGCCCGACGCCATCGAGCGTTTGACGAAGAGGCACGTGGCCGCCTGGTCGACATTGAGGATCGGCATGCCATAGATCGGCGAGGTCTTGTCGTCGCGCGCCGCCGGATTGGTGACGTCGTTGGCGCCGATGACGAAGGCGACGTCGGTCTGGGCGAACTCCGAATTGATGTCCTCGAGCTCGAAGACCTCGTCGTAGGGAACGTTCGCCTCGGCCAGGAGCACATTCATGTGCCCGGGCATGCGGCCGGCGACGGGGTGGATGGCGTATTTCACCTCGACGCCGTGCGCCTTCAGAGTGTCGGCCATCTCGCGCAGCGCGTGCTGGGCCTGGGCGACGGCCATGCCGTAGCCGGGCACGATGATCACCCGTGCGGCATTCATCATCAGATAGGCCGCGTCCTCGGCCGAGCCCTGCTTCACCGGGCGCGCCTCGCCGCCTTCCGCCGCCGCCGGTCCGCTCTCGCCGCCGAAGCCGCCGAGGATGACGGAGATGAAGGAGCGGTTCATGCCCTTGCACATGATGTAGGACAGGATCGCGCCGGACGAGCCGACCAGCGCGCCGGTGATGATCAGCGCCAGATTCTGCAGGGTGAAGCCGATGCCGGCTGCCGCCCAGCCGGAATAGGAGTTCAGCATCGAAACCACGACCGGCATGTCGGCGCCGCCGATCGGCACGATCAGGAGGACGCCGAGCGCCAGCGCGATCAGCACCACCAGCCAGAAGGCGATGTGGCTCTCAGTGGTGGCGAAGATCACGAGGCAGAGGACGAGGCCGGCGGCCAGAGCGATGTTGATCAGGTGGCGGGACGGCAGCATGATCGGCTTGCCGCCCATGCGTCCGTCGAGCTTCAGGAAAGCGATGATTGAGCCGGTGAAGGTGACAGCGCCGATGGCCACGCCGATCGCCATTTCGACCAGGGCCTGGGTGTGGATGTTGCCGACCGTGCCGATGTTGATCGCCTCGGGGGCATAGAGCGCGGCCGCCGCGACGCAGACCGCGGCCAGACCGACAAGGCTGTGGAAGCCGGCGACGAGCTGCGGCATGGCGGTCATCGGAATGCGCTTGGCGACCACGGCGCCAACGCCGCCGCCGGCAGCGATGCCGACGATGATCAGAAGCAGCGCGCCGGCCGAGGGGTGGGCGAGCAGCAGCGTCGTGACGACGGCGATGCCCATGCCGACCATGCCGAAGATATTGCCCTGGCGGCTCGACGTCGGATGCGACAGGCCCCGCAGCGCCAGGATGAACAGCACCCCGGAGACGAGATAGAGGAAGGCGGCGAAGTTCTCGGACATCATCGCCTCACTTCTCCTTTTTCTTGTACATCGCCAGCATGCGCTGGGTGACGAGGAAGCCACCGAAGATGTTGACGCTGGCAAGCACGAGGGCGACGAAGCCGAAGCCGGTGGCGATGCCGGAGGCGGAAATGCCGACCGCCAGGATCGCGCCGACGATGATCACCGACGAGATCGCGTTGGTGACGGCCATCAGCGGCGTGTGCAGCGCCGGCGTCACCGACCAGACCACGTAGTAGCCGACGAAGATCGCCAGCACGAAGATGGCGAGGTGGAAGACGAAGGGGTTGGAGGCCGCATGCTCGGCGGCCGGGGACGTCATCATCTGCTCCACCCCGAGGCGGGCGTCGCGGATGGCGGCACCGGCCTCGTTTAGGCGTTGCAGGGTCGCTTGCGCGAGATCGTTTTCCATCATGCCTCTCCCGTCTTTTCGGCCACGCCGGCGTCAGCGGCGTCCGCCACCATCGTCGGCGCGGGGGCCGCGGCCTTTGCGAAGTTCGGATGCACGACCGCGCCGTCGCGCGTCAAAAGCGTCGCCTTGACGAGGTCGTCGGCGAAATCGATTTTCAGCGTCTTGGAGTCCTTGTCGATCATCGTCTCGAGGAAGGCACTGAGGTTGCGGGCGTAGAGCAGCGACGCGGTGGCGGCGATGCGGCCGGGCACGTTGAGATGGCCGACGATCCTCGCCGGACCGACCTCGACCACCTCTCCCGCGACCGCACCCTCGACATTGCCGCCGCGCTCGACCGCGAGGTCGACCAGCACGGAGCCGGGCTTCATCGACTCGACCATCGCCCGCGAGACGAGGCGCGGCGCCGGCCGGCCGGGGATCAGCGCCGTGGTAATGACGATGTCCTGCTTGGCGATATGGGCGGCGACCAGCTCGGCCTGCTTGGCCTGATATTCCCTGGACATCTCCTTGGCGTAGCCGCCGGAGGTCTCGGCTGCTTTGAACTCGTCGTCCTCGACGGCGACGAACTTGGCGCCGAGCGATTCGACCTGTTCCTTGGTGGCCGGGCGCACGTCGGTGGCGGTGACCACGGCGCCGAGGCGGCGGGCGGTGGCGATCGCCTGCAGGCCGGCGACGCCGACGCCCATGACGAAGACGCGCGCGGCCGGTACGGTGCCGGCGGCGGTCATCATCATCGGGAAGGCGCGGTCGTATTCGCCAGCGGCGTCGAGCACGGCCTGGTAGCCGGCAAGATTGGCCTGGCTGGAGAGGACGTCCATAACCTGCGCGCGGGTGATGCGCGGCATGAATTCCATGGCGAAGGCGAGAATGCCGGCATCGGCCATGGCCGCGACATCCTCGTCACGCCCATAGGGGTCCATGGTGGCGATCACCGCGGCGCCCCGCTTGTAGCCCGAGAGTTCTGCACGCGCCGGCCGGCGAACCTTCAGCACCACGTCCGCATCGGCAGCGTCGCCGGCATTGCCAATCGTCGCGCCGGCGGCGGCAAAGGCTTCGTCGGGGATGCGCGAGCGAAGGCCCGCGCCGGCCTCGACCACGACATCAACCCCGAATCCCTTCAGCTTCTTGATGCTGTCAGGCGATGCCGCGACGCGGGGCTCGTCCCCCTGCTCCCTTGGCACGAAAACCTTCATCCCGATCTCCTCCCCTGCACCGGCGCGCCTTTCGCGGCAGCGCCGATCGATGGCCCCCGCCCGCGGCGGCGAGCCGTCACTTCATGAAATAGCTGATCACCGCACCGAAGAGCAGGAAAGCAAAGATACCGGCCAGGAAGCCGGCCGACGAAACGAGCCCGACCGCCATACCGACGACGATGGCCGCGACCCAGATCGAGCCGAACTTCACCAGAAGCAGGAACCGCTCATAGGTCCGGTCGTGCTCGCTGTAGTCCATCTTGTCGGCGAAGGTGATGGGGTGGGCGTGGTCTTCTGACATGTCGTTCTCCGGGGACGGGCCTTCGTTCCGCCAGGAACGAAGCGTGCTGCCATGGCTGTCGAGGCCGGCAGGCAAGCATGTTCGCCTCCCGCCGGCAAGACGATCTCCCCCGCCCCATACACGCTATCGCCTTGGTCAGGCAATGCCGCTCCGCCCCCTGGAAACGCAAAAGCCGGGCCCTTTCGGACCCGGCTTCTTCGGTGTGCCGTCCTGGTATCGCTCAGGCGACCTTGCGACGATCCTCGTGCCGGCCTTCCTCGACCTCCTCGATGATCTTGGCGACGAAGGCCGGGATGTCACCGGGATTGCGCGAGGTGATCAGGGCCTCGTCCACTACCACCGCGCTGTCCTGCCAGTTGGCGCCGGCATTCTTCAGGTCGGTCTTGATGGAGGCATAGGAGGTCACATCGCGCCCCCGGACCACATCGGCCTCGATCAGGAGCCACGGCGCATGGCAGATCGCCGCGAGCGGCTTCTTGGAGTTATAGAACTCCTTGATGAACGCGACCGCCTTTTCATCGGCGCGCAGGACGTCGGGGTTGATCTGCCCGCCCGGCAGGACGAGCGCGTCGTAGTCGGCGACGCTGACCGCCGACAGCACCTTGTCGACGGGTACGCTCTCGCCCCAATCCTTCTCGTCCCAGCCCTTGATCGAGCCTTCCTTCAGCGACACCACATGCACTTCGGCACCTGCCTCGCGCAGCATTTTCAGGGGCTGCATGAGCTCGGACTGCTCGAATCCGTCGGTGGCGAGAATGGCGATCTTGGCGCTGCGAATATCGGTCATGATGAGTTTCCCTTCGAACAAGACGGCATGCCGCTGCACTGGCAGCGGCGAGGCGTCTTATGTTTCGGATAGACAGGGAAAATGCAGGCCGCCGTCGATCGTTCCGACGCGGGCAGGATGCCGCACCCCGCCCCTCAGCCCTCGTCCTCAGGATCGGCTCCCGGCTCGGCGTCGATCGCCGCCCGGGCGTCGCCGAGGCCGAAGCCGGCGCGCATCATCGCCGCGATGTCGCGCTCCCGCCGCTCGGCCCGGTCGCGCAGCCGATGCGGTCCGAGGCGCCGGCGTCTGGCATGGGCGAAGGCGGCGGTGCGGTCGGTGCTCTCGTCGGCCTCGAGGGTTTTCGCGATCGTCTCGCGGTCGACGCCCTTCTCGCTCAGCTTCGCCTCGATCTTGCGCAAGGAGGCGCCGCCGCGCCGGAGGCTCGAGAGCCTCGCCGCGGCGAAGGCGTCGTCGTCGAGAAGCTTCAGCTCGTGGAAGCGCATGAGCGTCGCCTCGATCATCGCCCGGCATTCGTCGGGACCGGGCGCCTCCCCCTCTTCGGCCTCCGCGACGCGGCGCGCCGTCTTTCGCTGGAGCACGCGCCGAAGGTTTTCGGCGCTGCTGGCATAGCGGCCGAGATAATGCGCGGCGGCGCGAAACAGCCATTCGGGCGTGACCGGTCGGGCACGGCGTTTCGGGACGGCATCGTCTGAGGAGGAAGGGGGGCGTCTCATCGTTCCGGTATAGAGCGCCGGCGGGCCCCGCGACAACGAAAAGCCCCGTTCCTTTCGGATCGGGGCCTCTCCAGTCTGTGGCGATGGCGGCGGCGAAAACGCCAAGCGCGGCGTCAGGCGGCGCGCGAGAATTCCTCGGCCGGCTCGAGCGGGACGCGGGACGCTGTGTCGCCGAGGATGCCGCACTCATAGGCGATGGTCGCGGCCTCGGCGCGGGCGCGATCGAGGCCCGGCGCGATCTCGTCGGCGAGGCTGAACAGCGTGCCGCCGTGAAGGAAGGGCGCCTCGTAGGCAGCGCGCAGCACCATGCCGCAATGGATCTTGGTGGCGTGGCTCTGCTGGATCACGCTCTCGACCATGCGCGCGATGCGGCTCGGGATCGCGGTGACGGCGGTGGCGAGAAAGGCCCAGTCGCGGCCGCGGCGGCCCTTGCCGGCTTCCGAGGCGATCAGGCGTTCGGTGGCAATCGCGGCATAGGCCGAGAGCGGCGAGAAGCGGACCGGGATCAGAGTCCGGTCGGCCAGCCGGGCGCCGGCGCGGATGGCATCGGCCGTGTCGCCGGCATCGATGATGGCAAGATCGCCGCGGCGGCGCGCGGCGCGCACCAGGCGCTCCATCGTGGCTTCGTCATCGACCGCCTCGACCGTGATCCGGGCGGGAAGCCCGCCCTTCGCCGCCCAGGCGACGAGGTCCTTGTCGCGGGCCGCGTCGATCAGGACGACGGGAATGTCGGCGGCCGCCGCGACGCTGGCCAGCGTCAGAGCGAGCGTGGTGGTGCCGGAGGTCTTGAGGGAACCGATGGAGATGACGGGGATCATGGGGCGCCTTCCGATGGGTGCTGAGGATTGTCGCCTCGAGCGGATGGTCGCCGCGAAAGGCCGGTGAAACGGGATACTGAATGCCTGCGTCGCCTATGTCTTTGCCGCTCGAAGATTTCGCGAAACTGGAAAGCAGGCGGTAGCAATGACGCCCGATGCGCAATTCGTGCAGCGTCCCTGCATTTTGATCGCACCGCTCGATCAGCGGTTGATTGCGCGGCGAGAAGCTGGCCTTAGCGTCGCCGACGGGCAAGACGTTTTCCCTCCGCGAGCGTCCGGTCGACCTGACAAGGAGCGACCCAAGCCCGGGTCCCGCCCAAAGTCCCTGCCCCCGCATTGCCTTGCGTGCGATGCCGCATTGACCTCGCGCCGATTTCGGTGATGGTCGCAAAACATCCGCCGCCGTCTTTTGGAAGCTCCCGCATGCCTGCGCACTCGATCCTCGTCGCCGTCCCCGCCGACATCCGCACCATCGGCAATCACCGCTGGCACGCGGCGCCGGAAACCTACCTCAAGGCGATCGTCCGGGTGGCCGGCGCCATTCCGGTGATCGTCCCCGCTTTGTCGGAAGAACTGGACATCGCGGAGATCCTGTCGCGGGTGGACGGGGTGCTCGTCACCGGCTCGGTCACCAACGTCCATCCGAGCCGCTATGGCGCCGAGCCGACGGCCGCGCACGAGCCCTACGACCTCGATCGGGACGCGCTGACCGAGGCGATGATCAAGGGGGCGATCGCCCGCGACGTCCCCCTCCTCGCCATCTGCCGCGGCCTGCAGGAGATGAACGTCGCGCTCGGCGGGTCGCTGGCGACGGAGATCCAGGACATCGAGGGACGCATGGACCACCGCGCCGTCGACGATCCCGAGCAGGGCGTGCGCTACGCCATCCGTCAGAAGGTCACCGCCGAGGGCGGCAGCAAGCTGAACCGCATCCTCGGCAAGCAGGAGTTCCAGGTGAACTCGCTGCACAGGCAGGCGATCGACCGGCTCGCCGAAGGGCTGACGGTCGAGGCCCTCGCGCCCGACGGCACGATCGAGGCGGTCTCGGTCGACGGCGCAAGGGGCTTTGCCCTCGGCGTGCAGTGGCATCCGGAATACTGGGCCGAGAGCGACGCGGATTCGGCGGCGATCTTCAGCGCCTTCGGCGAGGCCTGCCGGGCGTTTCGCAAAAGCCGCGCCACCGCGCGCTGATGGGAGCGCCGGGGGAAAGAGGGGCTCCCGGCCTCTCGCACTGTCCGGCGCGCCCAGAAGGACTGGCGCGCCCAGAAGGACTTAAGCGAGCGCACCACCGAGAAGCGCGACGCCGAGGGCGATGACGAGAAGCGCGCCGAGAAGCTCCACCGCGTCGAGCACGAGGCCCCGCCGTCCGCCGGCGGCGCCGAAGCGCAGCGCCACATCCTTGGCGAAGACAGCCAGGGCCGCGATCGCCGAGACGGTGATCGCGGTGCCGAGCGCCATTGCCGCCACCGACAGGATGCCGCCGAGATAGAGGCCGTTGAGGAGCGCGAAGGTCAGCACCACGATCGCCCCGGTGCAGGGCCTGAGGCCGACGGCGAAGACGGCCGAGGCAGCCGAGCCGAGTGACAGCCGGCCGGCCCCCAAAGCTCGCGGATCGGGCATGTGCGCACGGCCGCAGTCGCAGTCGTCGGCCGCGTCGATGCAGACGTCGGGCGCGAGACTCGCCGAGGCCGGGCGCATGATCGGTCCGCTGCGCGCGGCCGCGGCCGGCATGCCGCTGCCGCGCAGCCGCATGGGCCCCGCTGGCGCCGCCGGCGCCGCTGGGCCGCCCGCAAAGGCCAGGCCGGACACCGGCTCGCCGGCGCCCAGCGGCGCGAGTGCGGACACGTCGGCCGGACGCCGTGCCCGCTGAACCAGCCGCCAGACCTTGCGCAGCAGCAGCCCGCAGCCGAAGGCGATGATCAGGACGAAGGAGGCGATCTCCAGCCAGTTCGTCGTATCGGTCATCGACACCCCGGTTCCCCTAAGGAAGAACCAGCCGACGCCGACGACGACGAGCGCCGTGACCGCCTGCAGCAGCGCCGACACGAAGGACAAAGCGATGCCGCGGCGCAGCTGCACCTCGTTGGCGAGGAGATAGGACGAGATCACCGCCTTGCCGTGACCGGGCCCGGCCGCGTGAAAGATGCCGTAGACGAAGGACAGGCCGACCAAGAACCAGACCCCGCCGGCGCCCTGGCGCATGCCGACCAGCGCCTCGCGCAGCGCGGCGAAGAACTGCCGCTGATAGGCGTTGATCTCGATGAACAGGCCCGCCAGCGGGCCGCTCGGCTGCGACACCGATTCCGCCGTGCCGATCCCGAGCGACGACCGGGCAAGGCTCGGCTCGGCGAAAACGGCCAGCGCCAGCGCGGCGAGCAGCACGAGGGCGACGGTCCTGCGCCCGGAGCCCGACGTCAGCTGCACGTGATCTCCAGCCGCGTCGCCAGAACCTTGGCATAGTCGACGCCGTCGGCGGGGACCGTCTCGTCCGGGCCGAGGCCGGCGATCGAGGCCATCCACTGCTGCGCCGCCTCGTCTTCGTCCGGCACGATCATGTCCTTCTTGCAGCTCGGTGGCGTGTCGACGAGCTGAAAACTGTTCTCGTCCTCGAAGACGAAGGCGACGAAGAAAGTTTCGTCGAAACTCGACACGGTCAGCTTCTGCGTCTTCATGTCGATCGGCTCGCCCGCCTTCATCTCGAAGAACAGGAGCAGTTGGCCGTCCTGGAAGAGCGCCCGGATCGTCTCGGGCGGCTGCATCTTCACCGGTTTGTCGGCGACGACCGCAAACGTATAGAAACTCCACTCGGCGATCGATTCCTTGACCGTGTCGCCAACGGCCTGCAGTTCGTCGTCGTCGAGTGCCCCGTTGGCGTTCTTGTCGAAGTCGACGATGACGCTGGAAGAAAACAGCTCGTCCATGCGCCAGATGTTGCGCACCGAGACCAGCTGGCCCGCGGCGTCGCCGACGATCTCCATGCGGGCATCGGCGAAGACATGCGGATGTGCCTCGGCCCTGGCGGCCGGCAGCAGGGTCGCGGCCAGAAGAAGGACCGCCCAACGGTTGATCGACGTCATGGCCCCTCCCCTGTGAACGCGGCCCCGTGCTGACCCCAGAAGAATGGCCGAAGTTGGGAAGAGGCCGCCGGTCGGCCACCGCGAGGGCTTCATGCGCCGTGCGGCAGAGCACCGCAAGAGTCCGTCGGGACTCGTCGGAACGATCGGACACCCCATCTGTTCACCCAGTGCCGCACGCGGCCCAACCCGGAGATCTCGCATGAAGACGACCCAAGCCGAACTGGAAGACCAGATCACCGCTCTGCGCGACGAGCTGGCCACGCTCACCAAGTCGCTGTCGCGCCGTGGATCCGCTGCCTTCGAGGATTTGGAGGGCCGTGCGTCCGACCTTTACGGCTATGTCCAGGACCGCGGTCCGGAAGTGGCGCGCGAGTTGCGCAAGCAGGCCCGCCAGATCGAGCGGACGGCGCGCGACAATCCTGTCGCTTCGATTGCCCTCGGCGCGGTCGTGCTGCTGGTCATCGGCGCGCTGCTGCGCCGCGACTGACGCCGAGGCGGCAGACCGCTTTAGCGCAGGGACGCGGCATGCGGCCGCGTCCCTTCTGGGCAGGACGCCCAGACTTTTTATTTCAGAACGATAACCTGGGCGCCGACATGCACCCGGTCGAACAGGTCGCTGACATCGGCATTGCGCATGCGAAAGCAGCCGGACGATGCCGCGCTGCCGATCGAGCGCGGCGAATTGGTCCCGTGGATGCGATAGGTCCCCCAGCCCAGATTCATCGCGCGGACGCCCAGCGGATTGGATGGCCCGGGCCCCACCGACTGCGGCAGAGCCGGATTTTTCTCGCGCATCGAGGGCGTCGGCACCCAGGTCGGGTTGAACCGCTTGCGGGTGACGAAGCTTTCGCCGAACCACTGCTCGCTCGGCCGGCCGACGGCGATCTCGTAGCGGAGCGCGGTGGTCGCCCCGGTGACGAGGTAGAGCTTGCGCTCGCTGGTCTTGATCACAATCGTGCCGGGGTCGTAGTCGCTGGCGAACGTCTCCTCCGCCCATCGCGGCTTCGGATCGCCGGCCGCCAAGGCCGTTGAGGACGGCCCGGCCACCGACAGGACGAGACAGGCGGCAAGCAGAAGCGGACGCATACGAATTCCCTCGGACGATTTCGCTGAGGCCGCCTTCGCCGCCCCAGGCCCCAGTATCGGGGCCAATCATTGCCAGAGCGTGAGCGGCGCCTTTCTATCCCGGTCTCTTCGGCCCCGGCGCCCTCAGACCGCCGTCACGGTCTCGGGTGCCCGCTCGGCATCGCATTTGCGGAACCAGACGGCGAGAAAGTCGACGAACAGGCGCACGCGCAGCGGAAGATGCCGACGGTGCGGGAAGACGGCATAGATGCCCGCCTCCTGCGGCATGTAGTCTTCGAGGACCGTCACCAGCCGCCCCGCGGCGAGGTCGGCGCGCACGACGAATTCCGGGATCATCGCAAAGCCGAGGCCAGCCCTCACCGCGGCCCGGACGGTGACCGGGCTGTTGGCGGTGAACTGCCCCGACACCGGCACCGGAAACGGCTCGCCCGTCGCGGGATCGCGGAACGACCAGTTGGAGAACATGCGCGAATTGGAGTCGATCACCGCGGGATAGCCGGTGAGGGCCGAGGGGTGAGCCGGTCGCCCGACCCGTTCGATCAAAGCGGGGCTGGCGCAGAGCGAGAAGTCCAAGGAGGCGAGACGCCGCGCGATCATCGCCGAATCGCTGAGCCGCGTCATCCGGATGGCGACGTCGAAGCCATCCTCGACGAGGTCGACGAAATTGTCGTCGAGATGGATGTCGAGCGAGATGTCGGGATGGGCGACGGCGAAATCGACGAGCGAATGGCCGAGCTCGGCATCGCCGAAGGTGCGGGCCGCCGACACCCGGATCCGGCCCTTGGCCTCGCCCGTCGCCTCGCGCGCCTCCTCGTTGAGGCTTTCGAGATCGGCGAGGATCGCCGAGGCCCGGGCAAGATAAACCTCGCCGGCGCCCGTCAGGGCGATCTGGCGCGTCGTCCGGTTGATCAGGAGGACGCCGAGTTCGTCCTCCAGCTCGCGCACATATTTCGACAGCAGCGCCTTGGAGCGACCCGTCTTGCGGGCGGCCGCCGAAAAGCCCTCGTTCTCGACCACGGCGATGAAGGCGCGCATCCGCGTCAGGGTGTCCATCGGCTCTCCAGGCTTGCGCGAAACTGGTGCAATGTTGCACGATTCCGACACTTCGCACCTTCGTCGGGCGTCTCAGGACAAAAATCAACCGGCACAAGATTTTGCGGTTGTGTATGACGCGAACCGGTCATATATCGGCCTTGCCCAAAGTCGCACGAGCCTGTGGGCGTCCCCCGATCCTCATATGCGAGGCCATCGGGACGGTCCTGGAGTAGTACCCTCCAGTCGTCTTCGCGCCAAGCGAAGTCGAGGACGCCTTAAAGCAACGACGGTGCGGGCTTTTTTGGTCTCCCCTGGTCTCCACAGCCGGGAATACTGAAGAGGCACACCCTCATTGCCCCATGTGCGGCGGGTTCAAGCCCTCCATGCCAAGGCAGACAACGACCGATACCGGCGCGCATAGCGCCGTCGTCGGACCACGTCGCGAACGTATCCGAGCTTGTGAGCGCCTGTCCGGCGATCGCGGGACCGTCTTCGTCCGCTCCTCGTTATCCCTCTGGTTCTTGGGAATGCTTACCATGGCAACGCAGCGCATCATCGACTTCCTCGCCACCCGACGTCCCGCCGGCCCCTGCCTCGTCGTCGACCTCGACGTGGTCGAAAGCAATTTCGGCGCCTTCCGCAAGGCGCTGCCGAATTCGGCCATCTATTATGCCGTGAAGGCCAATCCGGCGCCGGAAGTGCTGCGCCTGCTCGCGGCGCTCGGCTCCAGCTTCGACTGCGCCTCGGTCGCCGAGATCGAGATGGCGATGGATGCCGGCGCGACCGCCGATCGCATCTCCTACGGCAACACCATCAAGAAGGAGCGCGACATCGCGCGCGCCTTCGATCTCGGCGTGAACCTCTATGCCGTGGATTGCGTCGAGGAAGTCGAGAAGGTCGCCCGCGCCGCCCCCGGCGCCAAGGTGTTCTGCCGCGTCCTGACCAATGGCGAAGGCGCGGAATGGCCGCTGTCGCGCAAGTTCGGCTGCGTGCCGGCCATGGCGATCGACGTCCTGGTCTACGCCCAGAGCCTCGGCCTCGTCGCCACCGGCGTCTCCTTCCACGTCGGCTCGCAGCAGACCGACACCGAGGCCTGGGACGCGGCGATCGCCGATGCCAGCCATGTCTTCCGCATGTTGGCCGAGAAGGGCATCGTGCTGACCCTCGTCAACATGGGCGGCGGCTTCCCGACCCGCTACCTCAAGGACGTGCCGTCGGCCGAGGCCTACGGCCGCTCGATCTTCGGCGCGCTGAGCCGGCATTTCGGCAACCGCATCCCGGACACCATCATCGAGCCGGGCCGCGGCATGGTCGGCGATGCCGGCGTGATCAAGGCGGAGGTCGTCCTGGTCTCGCGGAAGTCCGCGACCGACGCCAACCGCTGGGTCTTCCTCGACATCGGCAAGTTCGGCGGTCTCGCCGAGACGATGGACGAAGCCATCCGCTACCCCATCACCACGCCCCGCGACGGCGACCGCATGGAAGCCTGCGTCATCGCCGGCCCGACCTGCGATTCGGCCGACGTCCTCTACGAGAAGAACCCCTACCCGCTGCCGATCACGCTGACGGTCGGCGACGAGGTCCTCATCGAGGGAACCGGCGCCTACACGACGACCTACTCGGCCGTCGCCTTCAACGGCTTCGAACCGTTGCGATCCTACGTGATCTGATCCCGGCGCATCTGGCGCCGGGCTTTTCGCCCGCGCGCTGGATGCTCACCCGGAAATCCAGCGCGTCCTTTCTCGGCCTCCCCCGTCTCGAGGTTGATCGCATGATCGCATCTGTCCCCCTGTCCGCCGCTCTCCCGGCCGCGCCCTTCGCCGTGCCCGCCTTCCACATCGGTGCGGAAGCGACGAGCGACGCGGCTGCGCGCGAGGCGCTGCTCGACCGCGCCATGGGCCCCGGCCGCCGCCGCAAGGCTTCCGAAGCGATCCGTCGCGGTCGCCTGCCGGCCGAAGGGTTGGCGCTCGTGGCCCGGACCGAGGCCGGCGGCATCATCGGCAGCGTCCGGCTCTGGCATGTCGCGGCCGGCGATACGGGCACGCCTGCCCTCCTGCTTGGGCCGTTGGCAGTGCTTCCGGAGCTCGCCGGCTGCGGCGTCGGCTCGGCTCTGATGCGGCGGGCCGTGGCGGAAGCGCACTGGCGCGGCCATGCCGCGATCCTTCTCGTCGGCGATCCCGACTACTACGCGCGCTTCGGCTTTTCGGCGGCGCCGGCGGCCGGACTGGCCATGCCCGGTCCCTTCGAGCGTCACCGCCTGCTCGGCCTGGAACTGGCCGAGCAGGCCCTGGCCGGCACCGAGGGTCTGATCTGCCCGACGGGTCGCAAGGCGATCACCGCCGGAAGGCACGCCGCACAAACGGCCTAGGTTCGGCCAAACGGTCGCACCGGCTCCCGCACCGCTCGATCATATTCCCTATGGTCAATTGTTCGTAGCTTGCTATTGATGGGCATGCCGATCGGGCACGGATGATTCGCGGCGAGCGGGGGCCCGGAGCCCCCACCGCAGTGTGGACGGGTGCGCCGCATGGCTCCGATGCAAGAGGTCGAATTGTCGTCGCTGCAGGTCGAGAATGCCGATCTGCGCCGGCGACTGGCCGATGCACAGGCCATGATGGCCCGGTTCCAGATCGATGGCAGCGTCGACGACGCCCTGGCCCTGCCGACACGCTCCTTCTTCCTCGGCGGCCATGCGAGCGGGCAGGCCCGGCAACGCGATGCGGAGATGGCCCGGCAGAGCCGGCAAGCCGCCTTCGACGTGTCGGCGCTCGCCTGCACCTGGGACTGGGACGTCAAGCGCGGCCGGATCTATGCCGATCCCCGCTTCGCCCACCTGTTCAGGATCGAGCCCGCGGCCGCCATCTCCGGATTTTCGATCGCCGACTACGCCAGCGGCGTCCACCCCGAGGACCGCCCGGCGACGATGGTTCGGATTGACGAGGCCGTCGTCACCGGCGGGCTCTTCGCTGCCGAGTTCCGCACCGTCGATGTCGACGGACGCGTGCGCCATGTCCGGGCTGAGGGACGCTGCCTCCGCGATGAGCGCGGGCGTCCCGACCGCTTCCCCGGCGTTCTCGTCGACGTGACCCTGGAACGCGCCCGGCTGACGCAGCAGGCCGCGCTGCTGCAGATCAGCGACGATGTCCTGACCGGCACGGAGGATCTGGACCATGCGGCCCACATGGCCGAAATCCTCGGCAGGACCCTCGGCCTCTGCCGGGCGGGCTATGTCAGGGTGAGCCCGGATGGCCTCCTGGCATCGGTGATCGCCCAGTGGACGAGCACCGGCGTCGCGCCGCTCGCCGAACACCTGGCGCGCCAGAGATATGGCGAGCAGCTGGTGGTGGCCACGGCGTCGGGACGGGTCGTGATCGACGACATCGCCACCCATGCCCTGACGCGCGACAACCTGGAGCCGTGGACGCAGGACGGCATCCGCTCCTTCGCCATCATGCCGGCGCTCGATCCGAGCCTCCAGAGAGCCACCCTGTTCCTGCATGACTCCCGGCCGCGGGCCTGGAGCGCGGAGGAACTCGCCTTCGTCGACGAGGCGCTGCAGCGATCCTGGCGCTTCGCCGAGCGACAGCGGGTGCAACAAGCGCGGCTGAACGCCGAAACACGGCTGCGACTGGCCCAGGAGGCAGCCAATATCGGCACCTTCGACCACGATCTGGCGACCCGGACCCTGCTCTGGGATCGGCGCTGCCGAACCGCCTTCGGCGTCCTCGACGAGCAGTCGGTCAGTTTCCGCCGTACTTTTCTGCCGACGCTGCATCCGGAGGACCGGTCCGCGGCGCTGGGAGCGATCGCGCGGGCCCTCGACCTGTCCGGCACCGGCACCTACGACGCGGTCTTCCGCACCATCGGGCGCGACGATGGCCTGCTGCGCTGGGTCCACGCCAATGGGCAGGTCATCGTCCAGAACGGCGTGGCCGTCCGTTTCGTCGGCGCCGTCCGCGACATCAGCCGCGAGCAGGAGGACGAGGAGCGGCAAAAATTCCTGGCGCGGGAACTGCAGCACCGCGTGAAAAACACGCTGGCCATGGTCAACGCCCTCGCCAACCAGACCCTGCGGCGCGCCCCCAGCGCCCAAGCGGGCCTAGCCATTTTCACCGATCGCCTGATCGCTCTCAGCCGCGCCAACGAACTCCTGGTCCAGACGTCCTGGCACGATGCCGACATCATCAACATCGTCTGCGATTCGCTGCGGGCCCTGCAGCCGGAAGAGGGGGGCCGGGTCACCTGGACCGGGCCGCCTGTCCGGCTGTCGGCCAAGCAGAGCCTGGCGCTCGGCCTTGCCCTGCACGAACTCTCGACCAATGCCGTCAAATACGGCGCGCTCAGCAATGACGAGGGACGGATTTCCATCGGCTGGACCGTCACCACGGGCCCCGAAGGATCGCATCTCTGGCTGGAATGGCGCGAGAGCGACGGCCCGCGGGTGACCGCGCCCCGGGCCTTTGGCTTCGGTTCGCGGCTGATCGAAAAGACCCTGGCGCTGGAATTCGGCGGCAAGGTCTCGCTCAGCTATCACGAGACCGGCGTGGTCTGCGTCGTGGAGGCGCCGCTGCGCCCGCAGGCCGTGCCGGCTTGACCGCTTCAGGCGGCGATGTCGATCACGCCCGCCTCGCCGCTCTCCGACCCGAAAGCCAAGCGCGCGCCCTTGCCGTCCCAGCCCATAGTCCGCACGGGGCTCAAGCCAGCGCGCCGCAACACCGCCTCGCGGCTGTCGGAGAGGCGCACGGCCAGGATCATGCCGTCCTGATAGCCGATCGCCAGCATTTCCTCGACCGGATGGCAGGCGACGGCGGTGACCATCGAATCGCCGCGCGTGCCGAGTTCCAGCGGTGCCTTGCCCATCGGCCCGTCCTTGCCGGAGAAGGGCCAGAGGATCGCCGCGGGCGCGCCGGAGGTGGCGAGATACTTGCCCTTCACCGACCAGGACCAGCTCTTCACCTTGGCGGGATAGCCGGTCATCTTCATGTGCTTGCCGTCCTCGACCCGCCAGCCGTGCAGGGCATTCTCCTGCATGCGGGTGACGAGGAAGCGACCGTCCGGGGAGAAGGCGATGCCGATATGCGCGCCCTTCCATTCCAGCGTCGCCGGCGCGCTCTCGGTCGCGGCGAAATAGAGCGACGCGCCGTCGTAGCGGGCCGTCGCCAGCCGCATGCCTTTCGGCGCGAAGGCGATGTCCTCGACCGAGCGGGTGTGGAGAAAATCCTTCACCCGGCCATCGGCAAAGCGCACGCTGGCCGCGCGCCCGACGGCAAAACCGACGCTGTCGTTCGGTCCGCCGGCCACCGCGTCGATCCACTTGCGCTCGATGCGCACGAGTTCGCTCTGGCTGCCGTCGGCCTTGATCGCCAGAACGCGCCCATCCTCGCCGCCGGACAGGAGCCGGCGCGCGAAGGGGTCGTAGCGGGCGGTGGTCAGTCCGCCCTCGTGGGCGGTGACGACCCGCTCGCCGCCGGCGGGAAACCGGACAGTCCCGTCGACGAGCGCGAAGACCGGTTCGTCTCCCAGAAACAATGCCGTCTCGACGAAAGCCTCGAAATCATACGGGGCAATCGAGGGCATCAGGCATGGGCTTTCTGCTTGGCGCGAACGGCGCAGGCGTCGAACTCGGCCGAGAGCGCCTCGCGGTCGAGGTCGCGGCCGATGAAGACCAGCCGGCTCTCGCGCTTTTCGTTCTCGCGCCAGGGACGCTGGTGGTCGCCCTCGATGATCATGTGCACGCCCTGCACGACATAGCGGTCGGGATCGCCGTCGAAGGCGATGATGCCCTTCAGCCGGAGGATGTTCGGCCCCTGTTCCTGGGTCAGCGCCTGGATCCAGGGGAAGAACTTCTTCTGGTCGAGCTCGCCGCCGCGCAGCGACACCGAGGTCACGGTGATGTCGTGGATCGCCGAGGCATGGCCATGGTCATGCCCATGATGATCGTGTCCGGCATGATCGTGGCCGTGATCGTGATGATCATGGGCGTGGTGGTCATGGTGCTCGTGGTCGCAATCGGGACCGCAGGCATGCTGGTCGTGGCTCTGCTCGGCCGCCTCGATGAATTCCGGATCGGCATCGAGGACGCGGGCGAGATCGAAGGCGCCCTGGTCGAGCACGCGCGCGAGGTCGATGTCGGCGCGCACGGTCCTGTGGATGATCGCGTGCGGGTTGATGGCGCGCACCGTCGCCTCGATCTTCGCCAGTTCTTCCGGCGAGACGAGATCGGTCTTGTTGAGGAGGACGACGTCGGCGAAGGCGATCTGGTCCTCGGCCTCGCGGCTGTCCTTCAAGCGCAGCGGCAGGTGCTTGGCATCGACCAGCGCGACGACGGCGTCGAGCCGCGTCTTGGCGCGCACGTCCTCGTCCATGAAGAAGGTCTGCGCCACCGGCACGGGATCGGCGAGGCCCGTCGTCTCGACGATGATGCCGTCGAAGCGACCCTTGCGCTTGGTCAGGCTTTCCACGACGCGGACAAGGTCGCCGCGCACCGTGCAGCAGACGCAGCCATTGTTCATCTCGTAGATCTCCTCGTCGGATTCGACGATGAGGTCGTTGTCGATGCCGATCTCGCCGAACTCGTTGACGATGACGGCGTAGCGCTTGCCGTGGTCGCCGGAGAGGATTCGGTTCAACAGCGTCGTCTTGCCGGCACCGAGATAGCCGGTGAGGACGGTGACGGGAATCTGATCGGTCGATGCGGTGTCGGACATCTCTGCCTCCTTGATGATCGGCCGGATATAGGCCCGGTCGAGCGAGATTGCACGGGGTTCGCCCGGGAAAGCCGAGGACGTTACGGTGCGTCCCCTTTTACGCCAGCCGGCGGAGGTCGAAGCGCGCGACATCTACCAGCAACTCGGCAAAGCCCTTTGCCTGGTGCTCGGCGATGGTGCGGCCCATCTCAGCCGTGGCGAGCCGCGTGTCGCCGACGACGCCGGCCGGGTTGAGATCCCCCGCCATCCAGCCGAAGCCGAGGCGGCCGTGGGCGCGCAGTTTTGTCGCGCTCTGTTCCAGCTCGGACTGCAGCGAGGGGAAGTCGGCCAGCGCCTCGCCGCGCACGAGGTCCGGGCGGAAATGCAGCATCAGCGCGGTCTCCACCGCCCCGCCGTGGATGCCATGCGCCAGCTCCGCCTCGGGCAAAAGCCCCGACGGCGTGCCGAAACGCATCCAGTTGCAGGTCGCGACCAGAAGCCCGTGCGACCGCCGCAGTTCGAGCGCCGCGGTCTCCATCGCCGGCGTGTTGCCACCGTGCGAACTGACGATGACCAGGCGCTGGAATCCCGCCGCGGCGAGCCCTTCGCCGACGGCGATCAGGCCTTCGACGGTTTGCCGCCAGCCCTGGTCGATCGTGCCGGCAAAGCCGCCATGCTCGGCCGAGGCGCCGACGCGCATCACCGGCAGGAAGGTCGCAACGAGATCGTCCGGCAGCAAAGGCAGCACCGTCTCGACCATGTGGTCGGCGATCAGCGCATCGGTGCCGAGCGGCAGATGCGGTCCGTGCTGCTCGATCGCGGCGATCGGTACCACGGCGATCGCCCCGGCGAGGTCCGTCCGCGCGGCCAGGTCCGTCGATGTCATCTCTTCGTAGCGGCGGCGCATCGGCATCCTGTCATGTCGGCGTGTCAGGGTGTCCCGTCTCTATAGCGGCACCGGCCGCAACGGAAGGCGGATGGCCCGCTTCGGTGGACTTTCACCGACCCATCCGCCATCTTCACGGCGCAAGGGTCGGGGTGGTGATGCAGGTCAAGAAGAAGAAGCGATCGACGATGACGCAGCTTGTCCTGTCCGCCCGGGCCAGCCGCACGGCGCTGTCGGCGCGGCTGTCGGCGATCGATCTCTATCCGGGCCAGGACGCGGTGCTCCTGGCGCTCGGCGCCGAGGACGGCCTGTCGCTGCGCGACCTCGCCGACCGCCTGTCGGTCCGCCCGCCGACCGTCACCAAGACCGTGGCGCGGCTGACGGCGCAGGACCTGGTCGAAAAACGCGCTTCGTCGAGCGACGCCCGCCAGAGCCATGCCTTCCTCACCGAAAAGGGCCTGGCCCTGGTCGCGGAAGTTCGCGGCGCGCAGAAGACCGTCGAGCGCAATGCGCTGCGCGGCCTGTCGGAGAAGGAGCGCAAGACGCTGCGCAAGCTGCTGCAGCGGATCGAGCGCAATCTCGGCCTCTCCGCCGATGCCGACGACGGCGACGAGTGAGCCAGGATTTGACGACCGATTGCCGCGCTGCTTCGCAATGCGGGCTTTCCGTCCGCTCCGGTCTTTGCCATAGCTCAGTCATGACGAACACGACGAAACCGGATCGGGCATAGGTGGCGCAGAAGGTCAAACTGTCGACGATCGCCGATGCGCTGGGCCTGTCCACCGCGACGGTCTCGCTCGCGCTGCGCGACAGTCCGCTGGTCGCCGAGGTGACGCGCGAGCGCATCAAGGAGGAGGCGCGCGCCTCCGGCTACATCTACAACCGCCGGGCTGCCAGCCTGCGCACCTCCAAGTCCGGGATCGTCGGCGTCTGCGTGCACGACATCATGAATCCCTTCTTCGGCGAAATCCTGCAGTCGATCGAGAACGAACTCGACCGGCACCGCCAGACCTTCATCCTGTGCAACCACTACGACGAGCTGTCCAAGCAGCGCGCCTTCGTCGACACCATGCTGCAGCTGGGCGCCGACGGGCTGATCATGTCGCCCTCGATCGGCACGCCGGCCGCCGACATCCGGCTCGCCGAGGACAACGACCTGCCCTGCGTCCTGATCGCGCGGACGGTCGAGGGCGCGGGCGTCACCAGCTTTCGCGGCGACGACAGCTACGGCATGAGCCTGGCGGTGGAACACCTGATCGCCCGCGGCCACCGGCGCATCGCGATGATCGGCGGCACCGAGCTGACCTCGACCGGCCGCGACCGCGAAAAGGGCTATCTGAATGCCCTCGCCGGCGCCGGGATCGAATTCCGGCCGGAATGGCGGGTGACGGGACCGCGCAGCCGCCATTCCGGATTCGACGCCACGCCGCAGTTTCTGGCCATCCCCGACCGTCCGACCGCGGCCTGCTGCTTCTCCGACCTCGTCGCTCTCGGCTTCATGTACGGTCTGTCGCGTGCGGGTCTCAGGCCCGGCATCGACATCGCCGTCACCGGCTATGACGACATCGACGAGGCCGCGATCGCCATGCCGCCGCTGACGACCGTCGCCAACGGCCAGAGCGAGGTCGGTCGTCGCGCCGCCGCCGCCCTCCTCGCCCGCCTCCAAGGCGCCCCGGCCGTCGACCGCGTCGAGCTCATCACGCCGGAGCTGAAGATCCGGCAGTCCTGCGATTTTCTCTGGCCCACGGGCCGGCAACCCAGTGCAATGGAGCCTGCATGACCGATCCCAAGACCGTCCCCGTCTTCATTCCCGGCCGGATGAACCCGGACACGCTGAAAACCCTGCAGGAGAGGTTCGACGTCCGCCAGGGCCCGCCGATCGACCAGATGAGCGAGAGCGAGAGGGCGGAGATCCGAGCCGTCGCTTTGATGGGCGTGTTCACGGCCGAGATGATGAAGCAACTGCCGAACCTCGAGATCATCGCGCATTTCGGCGTCGGCTATGACGGCGTCGACGCCGGCTATGCCGCGGCCAACGGCATCATGGTCACGAACACGCCGGACGTCCTCACCGACGAGGTCGCCGACACCACGATCGGCCTCCTGCTCAACACGGTGCGCGAGCTGTCGCGGGCCGAGGTCTATCTGCGCGCCGGCCAGTGGGAGAAGAACGGCAACTATCCGCTGACGCCGACCACCCTGCGCGGCCGCAGCGTCGGCATCATGGGCCTCGGCCGCATCGGCCTCGCCATCGCCCGGCGGCTGGAAGGGTTCGGCGTGTCGATCGCCTATCACAACCGCTCGGCACGCGACGACGTCGCCTATGCCTATCATCCGACCCTCGCCGCGCTCGCTGCCGCGGTGGATACGCTGATCATCGCCGCACCGGGCGGCGGCGGCACGGACAAGGCGGTGGATGCGGCGGTTCTCCAGGCCCTCGGGCCGGACGGCGTCCTCATCAATATCGGCCGCGGCACGGTCGTCGACGAGGAGGCGCTGATCAAGGCGCTGCAGGACGGCACGATCCGCGCCGCCGGCCTCGACGTCTTCGCCCGCGAGCCGCATGTGCCGCAGGCCCTGATCGACCTCGACAATGCCGTCCTCCTGCCGCACGTCGCCTCGGCGTCGGTCCACACACGCAAGCAGATGGGCGATCTCGTCATCCGCAACCTCGAGGCCTGGTTCGGCGGACGGCCTGCCGAGACCCCCGTGCCGGAGGCCGTCAAAGCGGGGATCAAGCAGCGCGGCTGACCGCGGCCCGATTTTCGTCCCGGCAAAGCAATTTGCTGGGAAGCCGCCTGGACTGGGGCGTAGGATGCGAAAAGCCTTCGGGCGCACAGGCGGCGTGGCGTTTTGCCGGTGCGCCGTCCGCCGCGTCGTGAAGGATGCGTTCATTCGGCAAGCTTCGCTTAACCCTTTATTCATATCGTTGGAGCGAGAGTACACTTTATCCCGCAAGGAGCCCCCCATGAGATTTGCCACGATTGCGATGGCCGTCGGCTTGGTCGGTGCCTTCCTGGCATCCAGTCTTCAGGGCACGGCCAAGCTCGCCACCGATGACCTCGCCACGACGGCGCAGCTCGTCGACGGGACGATCACGACCGGGGCCATCGCGCCCCGGGGTCCGGCCAATGGCCCCGGCGCCATGCGCCTCATCGACCTGCGCACGGGCGCGACCTGCAAGGTCAGCAAGCCCGACCCCGCCGCCCGGATTTTCCGTCCCGTCCCCTTCGGACCCGACTGCGTCCGTTCGCCCGGCCTGTCGCGGGTGTCGCTCTGGCGCTCGACCGAAGACGGGGCGCTGATCATGGCCGACAGCGGCGGCGGCACCGTGATCGAGTTCGCGCCCGGCGATGGCGTTCTCTACGAGAGCATCTATCCCGAGAACCAGTTGATCACGATCGTTCCCGCCAAGAGCTGAGCGTGCGGCGTCGGTAGCGCCTCACCAGCGAAGCCGGCGCGCGTTCAGGCGGCCTGGACCCGCCTTACGGGCGAAAGTCGGACAGCGGCCGGACCTGCCGTCCCGCCGCGTCGAAGTTCGCCGGGTCGAGCCACTGGGCGAAGGCATGGCGCAGGGCCGGCCACTCGCCGTCGGTGATCGACAGCCAGGCGGTATCGCGGTTGCGACCCTTGACGATCATGTGCTGGCGAAACAGCCCCTCTTCGACGAAGCCGAGGCGCGTCGCGGCGCGCTTCGACGGCTCGTTGCCGTTGTCGCACTTCCACTCGAAGCGGCGATAGCCGAGCGTGTCGAAGACATAGGCCATGAACAGCGCGAAGGCCTCGGTCGCCGCCACCGTCCGCTGCAGGGAAGGCGCCAGACAGATGTGGCCGATCTCGGTGACGCCCATCGCCGTGTCGGTGCGCATCAGCGCCGCCACGCCCTCGGCCCGGCCGCTGGCCGTGGGCACCAGGGCATAGAAACAATTGTCGCCGCCGATATAGGTCCGCCGCGCGAAATCCTTGAATTCGGCGCGGGTGGAAAAGGGCCCGTAGGGCAGCCAGTGGTACAGGCTGCCCTCCACGTCCGCGGAAAACGCGTCATACAGTTCGTCGAAGCGGCGTTCGTCGACGATGCGCTCGAGGGAGACGTGCCTGCCGGTGGCCGCCAAAGAGTCCGGACGCGGACGCGGCGACCAGGATGCGAGATCGGCGGTCATGAATGCTCCTTGATGAAGGCGAGGACGGCGGGACGGATCGTCCGGTCGCCGAGCGGCAGCGCCGTGGCGAGCCCGCTCACGGCGCCAATGTGATCCACGCCCGGCAGGATGTCGACGGTCGCCGAGCCGCCGGCGGCGCGAACCTTTTCGGCGAGCGAACGGCTGTTGGCCGGCCTGACGGTCGTGTCGGCCGCACCGGCGACGAGGAGCATCGGCGGCGCCGTGGCCGTGACGAAATTCACCGGCTGGCTGGCGGACCGCAGGCGCGGTGGAAACACCCGCTTGTAGCGCTCGTCGGTGAGGGGCAGGAAATCATAGGGTCCGGCAAGCCCAATGAGGCCCGAAAGCTTCTGCCCCGTCCCGCCGGCATCGGCCAGATAGGGCGAATCGAGCGACAGCAGCGCGGCGATCTGGGCCCCGGCGGAATGCCCCATCAGGAACAGCGGGTGCACCCCCGGGACGAGGCCGTGGCGACCTTCGCGCGCGGCGGTCGCCACCGCGGCGACGGCCCGGGCGCCATCCTCGACGAAGCCGGGAAATTGAACTTCGGGATAGACGCGGTAATCGGGAATGGCGACGATGACGCCCGCGCTCGCCAGCGACTGGCCGACAAAGGGATAAATGCCCTTCGACCCGGAATCCCAGCCGCCGCCATAGAAGAAGACGACGACCGGCGTCGTCGCATCGGCGCCGTCCGGGACGTAGAGATCGTAGGTCCCGCGCTCGCCCGGCCCATAGCGGAGATCCTCCGTCACGCGGTAGCCGGCTTTGCTCGTCACCGCGTTCAAAAGGGCCGGTCCCGAGCAGGCGGATAGAACCGCCAGAAGCATGAGGCAACCGGTGAGTGCGAGCCAGCGAAACGGCATGAGGGACCTGCGACGACGAGAGCGGGAGCCGTCTAAGCTGGGCGAAAGCCGTTTCAGATCAAGGCGTCGGCACCACTCCCGCCATCACCATGGCGTGCTCGGCTCAGGCCGCCGTGAGGGCGGCCGCCTCGGCGGCCAGCCGGGTGATCTCGTCGAAATTGCCGGCAGCGACCACGTCCTTCGGTGCGACCCAGGAACCGCCGACGCAGACGACGTTCGGCAGCGCCAGATAGTCGCGCACGTTCTTCATCGAGATGCCGCCGGTGGGGCAGAAGCGGACCTGTTGGAACACCGGGGCCAGCGCCTTCAGGAAGGCGATCCCACCGGACTGTTCGGCCGGGAAGAATTTCAGGATCTCGTAGCCTTCCTCCAGCATCGCCATCAGTTCGCTCGGCGTCGCCGCACCCGGCAGGAGCGGCACCGAGGAATTCCTGGCGGCATCGAGAAGCTCGATCGTGGTGCCGGGCGACACGATGAACTTCGCGCCGGCCTCGCAGGCGGCGTCGAACTGGCGGGGGCCGAGCACCGTTCCGGCGCCGCAGATCGATTCCGGCACCTCCTGCGCCACGGCGCGAATCGCGTCCATCGCCGCCGGGGTGCGCAGCGTGATCTCGATCGCCTTCAGCCCGCCCTTGGCGAGCGCCCGCGCGAGGTCGACGGCCTCGCGCGCGCTGTCGACGGCGACCACCGGCATCACCGGTTGCGCGCTGAGCACCGCCATCAGCGCCTGCTTGTTCTGTGCCATGTCGGAGGGCTCCGCTGTTGGTTCGCTGTCTGGATCTGGGGCGCCGCGCCAGGCGCCGCCACCGCTTCTATCGCATCTGTCGCGGGATCAAAATCGACCCGCCGAAATTCTAAGCCGGCGCAGAAAAGGCGTCTGACGCTGCGTCGGCCGGCAATCGCGCCTCGGGTTCGGCCGATTCCAATGCCGTCAGGAAACTCTCGCACCAGTGCGCGGCGGTGCCGTGAAAGACCTTTTCCCGCATCGCCTGATGCCGCTCCTGACGCTCTGCCAGCGGCATGGTCAGCGCCCGCTGCAGCGCCCGGGCCACTTCGTCGGTGGCGTAGGGATTGACGATCAGGGCATCCATCAGCTCGGCCCGCGCGCCGGCAAAGCGCGACAGGATGAGGACTCCCGGATCGGTCGGATCTTGAGCCGCGACGAACTCCTTGGCCACGAGATTCATGCCGTCGCGCAGCGGCGTGACCATGCAGACCCGCGCCGCCCGGTAGATTCCTGCCAGCGCACGCCGCGTGAAGCCGGTGGTCATGATCTGGATCGGCGTCCAGTCGAGCGTGGCGAATCGGCCGTTGAGACGGCCGGCCAGGCCCTCGAGTTCGGCACGCAGGTCGATATAGGCGTCGAGCTCGGAGCGCGACAGCGGCGCGATCTGCAGAAAGTTTACGCCGCCGCGGTTGTCCGGGAAATCCTCGAGCAGGCGCTCGAAGCCGAGCAGCCGTTCGACGAGTCCCTTGGAGTAATCGAGGCGGTCGACGCCGACGATCTGCAGCCGGCCCCGCGCCAGATCGCGCAGCATCTCCTCGTGCTCCCCCGCTTCCGGCGAGACGGCAAAGCGCGCGAAGCCCTCGGCATCGATGCCGATCGGAAACACGGAGGCCTGGACGATCCGCCCGCCGACCTCGATCCGGTCGCCCGGCAGCTTGTGGCCGCCCAGCTCGTGAATGCAGAAATTGACGAAGTTGCGCCGATCCTGCCGGGTCTGGAAGCCGATGAGGTCGTAGGCCAGCATCGAGTGGACGAGATCGTGTGCTCCCGGCAGAGCCATGAAGATCTCGGGCGACGCAAAGGGAATGTGCAGGAAGAAGCCGAGCCGACCCTTGTAGCCGCACCGGCGCAGGTCCGAGCCGAGATAGAAGAAGTGGTAGTCGTGCACCCAGACGAGATCGTCGTCGGTGACGAGCGGCGCCAGCCGCGCGGCAAAGCGCTGGTTCACCGAGCGGTAGACCCGATCCGACTGGCGGTCGAACTGCACGAGGTCGAGCCGATAGTGCAACAGCGGCCAGAGCGAGCGGTTGGCATAGCCGTGGTAGAAGCCCTCGAGCTCCTCCTCGGTCATATCGATCGTCGTCATCGCCGTGCCGCCGAAGACCTCGGTCTTTTCCTCGCTGAACGTTCCCTCTTCCGAAGTCTCGCCGCTCCAGCCGAACCACAGCCCGCCGCGGCGCTTCAGCGCATCGGCGAGACCAACGGCGAGACCGCCGGCCTTGCCCTCGTCGGTGAGCGGACCGACGCGGTTGGAGACCACGACGAGACGACCTTTTTGATGATGGGTCATGACGAACCTCCCTTGGCAGCCGGCCCCCTCATCGGGCCCGGACACCGAGCCAGCGATGGAGTGCCGTAACATCCTCCAGGCGAAATTCCGCCGCACTTTGCGCCTTGCCGATCTTGACCGACACGCCTCCGGCCTCGCGGACATAGGCGAGCGCGAACTCGTCCGTCACGTCGTCGCCGACATAGACGGGGATCCGGCCGGCAAAGACCTTCTCCTGCATGAGGTCGGCGACGGCTCTCCCCTTGTCCATCCCGGCCGGGTGGACTTCCACGATCCCCTCGCCCTGCATCAGCACCAGATCGCTTCGATCGGCGATGGCGCTTTGCATCATCTCCAAGGCCGGGGCGGAAAGTTTGGGGGCGGTCCGGTAGTGGATGACGAGGGCCGTTCCCTTGTCCTCCAGCGACAGGCCCGGCATGGCGGCCAGCGGCGCCGCGAGCGCCGCACGAACCGTGTCCAGCGCCTCGGGGCCTGCGAGCATCAGCGTCTCGCCGCCGGCCACCACGCGCCGCTCCAGCCCGTGGACGCCGGCAGCCGCGAAAGTGAGGGGGGCGAGGAAGAGATCCAGGTCGACGATGCGCCGGCCACTGACGATGGCCAGTGCCCCGCTATGGCTGCGCTGCAAGGCCGCCAGCCGCTCGAGCGCGGCGGGCGCGATCGCTACCTGGCGGGGATCGTCGTCGAACTCGACCAGCGTTCCGTCGAAGTCGAGAAAGACGGCGTGCGCGTCGGCACGAAGGGCGGGGGGCATGGTCATGGTGCGGCTGTAGATAGCACGATCGCCGGATTCCGCCACCCTTTGGACACGATCGGTCGCCGCCGAGGCCGCGATCCGCCCTCAATCCGGCCGCGCCAGCCGCCGCCCCGCCGCGGCATAGGCGGCCCTGATCTTGCGGTCGTAGCCATCGCGCCCGAAGGCCGGACCGTTGTATCCGCGGGCAAAGGCGGCAAAGCCGCCGCGCGGCAGCAGGACATCGAGCCGGTTCTGTCGCAGGAAGGTCGCCATGATGGCGAACTGGCCCTCGGCCGAGCGCCGGGCCTCCTCTGCCATGGCCTCGGGCGAGGCATAGCCGAGTCGTTGCCAGTGCGCCCCCATGACCTGGCCGAGCCCCCAGGAGGTCGCCGCGAAGGCTGCCGCCGGATCGATCGCCGCGGCCCGGTCGAGGAGGCGCCAGCGCGCCGCCTGGGCCAGCGGATTTTTCACCCCGCCGACCTTCGGATCGGCGAGACCCGCCGTCCGCGCCCGCGCGCGCCGGGCCGGATCGAGCAGGCGGTCGAAATGGTGGCCCTCGAAGCGGATCAGCGGCTCGCGCCGTCCCTCGAATTCGGCATAGGCGACGCCGTTCGTCTCGACGATCGCGACCGCCAGCAGCACCTCCGCCGGCAGGCCCGTAAGACTGGCCACAAGCCGCGCCGCCGCCGCCACCTCCGCTTTCACATTCGTGCGCTCCGCCATGTCCGCTCTCCCTCGCCTCGACAGCGATTGTCGCAGACATGACGAAGCCGGGGATTTCTCCCCGGCCTCGTCATTCTTTAGACTCCCGGAGCGGTCGCCTCAGGCGCTGTGAGCGAGTTCCCGCGCCACGGCGGCGGGCTTGCTCGCCGCCTGCGAAGGCTGGCGCATCGCCGTATCGAGCGTAGCGGACACCGTCTCGGCCGTGATGGCGCAGAGCGTCCAGCCGAGATGGCCATGACCGGTGTTGTAGAAGACGCCGGGCTTCGAGCCCGCGCCGACGCGCGGCAGCATGTCGGGCATCATCGGCCGAAGGCCGGCCCAGGGCACGACCGAGGCGGTGGAGACGCCGGGAAAGCGCTTGCGCACCCAGGCCGTCATCGGATCGATGCGGGCCATGCGGATGTCGCGGTTTTCGCCGGTGAACTCGGCGGTCCCGGCAACGCGCAGCCGGTTGGCGCCGAAGCGGCTGGTGACGAGCTTGGCCTTGTCGTCGAGAATGCTGACCCAGGGCGCCGCGTCCTGGCTTGCGGCGTCGTTTAGGTTCACGGTCACGGAATAGCCCTTGACCGGATAGATGTTCACCCGGTCGCCCAGCATGGCGGCGAAGCGGCGGCTCTGAGTGCCGGCGCAGACGACGATGGCATCGGCGTGCACGGTTTCCGTCGCCGGCCCCTGGCCGAGCACGATGTCGACGCCGTCGCCGGTGTGGCGCAGCTTCGAGACCTCGGCGTGATAGCGAAACTTCACGCCCTTGCGCAGGCAGGCGGCAGCCAGCCCCTGCGTATACTTGTGGATGTCGCCGGTGAAATCGCTTTCGGTGAAGAAGCCGCCGTGGAATTTGCCCTTGATCGCCGGCTCCAGCGCCTCGATCTCCTCCGGGGTCACCGCGCGGCGGTCGACGCCGCCTTCGGCCAGCATTTTGTTGACCGAAAGGCCATGCTCGAACTCGGCCGGCGTCTCGTAGACGTGCAGGATGCCGCGCTTTTCCAGATCGAAGTCGATGCCCTCGTCGTCGGCCATCTTGATCAGATGGGCGCGGGCGGCGACGGCCATGCGGACCGTCTTCACGGTGTTGTCGTGATAGTTGCGCGCGGCGGCGACGAATTCCGCCATCCAGGACATCTTGTGCCAGGACGGGGCGGGATGGACGAGCAGCGGCGCGTCCTTCTTCAGCATCCACTTCAGACCCTTCAGGAAGGTCGAGGGATGGTTCCAGACCTCGGCATTGCTGGCCGACAGCTGGCCGCCATTGGCGAACGAGGTCTCCATGCCGGCATGCCCCTGACGATCGAAGACCGTCACGTCGTAGCCAAGGGCGTTGAGCTTGTAGGCTGTGGTGACGCCGGTAATGCCGGCGCCGATAACGGCGATAGAGGTCACAATCGATCCTTCCGACCAAGGGGTATTATCCCCCCAGCCTGTCGTTGTGCCCCTCCGTTCATGGCCTGAAAGTTTCACGCGGCGCGGATGATTCCGGCCAGCGCTTGCTCCTTCGGCGGACGGGTACGCCCGTCACTCTCCGGATATGTATTAGCCGCGCGGTCCCTGGTACCTGAGAGTTTCCGGGGCGGTTGCTCCTTCGGCGCCGGCTCGGGGCCGGTCTCTCCCGCTGCGGCAGGAGCCTATGGGATACGCTCCGCCCGACTTTTGTGCAAGTGCGAAAAGCCGGCAGCGTTAGCGATGCCCTACTCTCCCCGGGGAAACCGCTTGGCCTCTTCGAGAACGTTGAGGTCCATGTGGTTGCGCATGTAGCGCTCGGAGGCGCGCTGCAGCGGCTGGTAGTCCCAGGGATAATAGGCGCCGTTGCGCAGCGCCTCGTAGGTGACGTGACGCTGCGCCTGGCTCTCGCGCACCTCGCGGTCGAATCGCGCCATGTCCCAGCGCCGGGCGACCAGCGCCTGGAAGCGCGCCACTTCGTCCGCATAGGCCGGGTCGGGGGCGAGATTGTTGAGTTCCAGCGGATCCGCGGCGAGATCGAAAAGCTGCGGCGGATCGAGTTCGCAGTGGTTGAACTTGAACTCGCCTTCGCGCAGCGAGACCATCGGCGCCTGGCTGCCCTCGGCGGCATATTCGACCGGCACCGCGTCGCGCCGTTCGCCCCGGGCGAGGGTGTCGATCAACGAAACGCCGTCGGTCCAAGGCTCGATCTCGCCGAGGTCGATCCCGGCGATGTCGCCGAGCGTCGCCACCACGTCGAGGGTGGAGACCGGCGTTTCGACGCGGCGCGGCGCCAGGCCCGGAGCCGCCAGCATCAGCGGCACCCGCGCCGAACCCTCGAAAAAATTCATCTTGAACCAGAGGCCGCGCTCGCCCAGCATGTCGCCATGGTCGGACAGGAAGACCACGACGGTGTTCTCCGCCATGCGGCAGCGATCGAGGATGCCGAGCAGCTCGCCGATCTTGTCGTCGACATAGGAGATGTTGGCGAAATAGCCGCGGCGGGCCCGGGCGATCTCGTTCGGCGTGATCGCATAGGCCTCGTCTTGGCAGGCGTTCATCAGCCGCTGCGAATGCGGGTCCTGGTCGGCATAGGCGATCTTGCCGACCTCCGGCTGCAGCGCCGGACAGTCCTCGTAGAGATCCCAGTACTGCCGCCGCGCGACGTAGGGATCGTGCGGATGGGTGAAGGAGACGGTCAGGCAGAACGGCCGCTTCTCGTGCCCGCGCGACAGATCGTAGAGTTTTTGCCCGGCGAGATGGGCGACCTCGTCGTCATATTCGTACTGGTTGGTGATCTCGGCGACGCCCGCCCCGGAGACGGAGCCGAGATTGTGATACCACCAGTCGATGCGCTCGCCCGGCTTGCGATAGTCCGGCGTCCAGCCGAAATCGGCGGGATAGACGTCGGTGGTCAGGCGCTCTTCGAGGCCGTGCAGCTGGTCCGGCCCGACGAAATGCATCTTCCCCGACAGCGCGGTGTAGTAGCCGGCGCGCCGGAGATGATGGGCATAGGTCGGGATCGACGAGGCGAACTCCGCGGCATTGTCATAGACGCGGGTGCGCGACGGCAATTGCCCCGCCATGAACGCGGCCCGCGCCGGCGCGCAGAGCGGGCTCGGCGTATAGGCATTGGCAAAGCGCACCGAGCGCGCCGCCAGCGCCTTCAGATTCGGCGCATGCAGAAAGTCCGCGGGACCATCGGGAAAGAACGTGCCGTTCAGCTGGTCGACCATCAGGATCAGGAAGTTCGGACGATTCATGGATGTCCCGGGAATTGGAGAAGAGGCAGGGATGGACCGGCCGGACCGCCGGGCGGGCTGACGGCAGGGCGAAGCCCTTGGCGGACTTCCCCTGAAGCGGCGAGCATGAAGCCTAATCGCATTTCCCCGGCCCGCCCGTCCAGTCGCGGCGGCCGAGGCCGCAATGGGAATAGAGCGCGGCGCCCCATGCAAGTGCCGCAGCCGGCCTCTCGACCCCAGCGAGGCCAGCCCGAAAGCCGCCGCCGATTTTGCCAGGTGGGCTTTCGTCACCCGCCGCCAACGCCACGCTCCTGCCGGCCCCGCCGGCTCCCTTTCCGCGAGCGGGTGCCCCTTTTGCCTCCGCTCGGCGGAGGAGGCCGCGTGACGGGAGGTCGGCGATTTCCTATCACTATCCCCGGAACGAGTCTGGGAGGACCGACATGGGCATTTACGACGAAAACCTCGACCGCAACGCTGCCAATCATCAGCCGCTGACACCCCTCACCTACCTGTCGCGGGCCGCCCACACCTTTCCCGACACGGTCGCGATCATCCATGGCCGCCTGCGCCGGACCTATCGCGACTTCTACGCCCGCTCGAAGCGACTGGCTTCGGCGCTGGAGCGGCGCGGCATAAGGAGCGGCGAAACGGTGGCGGTCATGCTGTCGAACACGCCGGCCATGCTGGAAGCCCATCACGGGGTGCCGATGGCTGCGGCCGTGCTGCTCTCGATCAACACAAGGCTCGACGCGGCCACCATCGCCTTCCAGCTCGACCATTCCGAGGCAAAACTCGTCATCGTCGACCGGGAGTTTTCCGCCGTGATGGGCGCGGCGCTGGCCCTGGCGAAAGCCCGGCCGGTGATCGTCGACTATGACGATCCGGATTTCCCCGAGGACGCGCCGGTCGCCAAGGGCGCCGCCATCGGCACGATCGAGTACGAGGCGCTGCTGGCGGAAGGCGATCCGGACCATGACTGGCCCCTGCCCGCCGACGAGTGGGACGCGATCTCGCTGAACTACACGTCGGGGACCACCGGCAACCCGAAGGGCGTCGTCTACCACCATCGCGGCGCGGCGCTGATGGGCTACGCCAATGTCGTCGCGGCCGGCCTCGGCCAGCGGCCGGTCTATCTCTGGACGCTGCCGATGTTCCACTGCAACGGCTGGTGCTTTCCCTGGACGCTGGCCGTTCAGGCCGGCACGCATGTCTGCCTCCGATGGGTGCGGGCCAAGGCGATGTACGACGCCATCGCCGATCACGGCGTCACCCATCTTTGCGGCGCGCCGATCGTCATGTCGCTGCTGATCAACGCCGCGGAGGCGGACAAGCGTCCCTTCGACCAGACGGTGACCTTCAACACCGCCGCCGCCCCGCCGCCGCAGTCGGTGCTCGCCGGCATGAAGCGGGCGGGCTTTGCCGTGACACATCTCTACGGCCTGACCGAGACCTACGGCCCCGCCGTCGTCAACGAATGGCAGCCGGTCTGGGACAGCCTGCCCGACGCTGAACAGGCGGCGCTGAAGGCGCGGCAGGGCGTGCGCTACACCGCCCTCGAGGACCTCACGGTGATGAATCCGGAGACGATGACGCGGGTGCCCGCCGACGGCGAGACCATCGGCGAGGTCATGTTCCGCGGCAACATCGTCATGCGCGGCTATCTGAAGAATCCGGCGGCGAGCGCCGAGGCCTTTCGCGGCGGCTGGTTCCACTCGGGCGACCTCGGCGTCCTGCACGAGGACGGCTATATCGAGCTGAAGGACCGCGCCAAGGACATCATCATCTCCGGCGGCGAGAACATCTCTTCGATCGAAGTCGAGAACGCGCTCTACCAGCATCCCGCCGTGCAGACCGCCGCCGTGGTGGCGCGGCCCCACGAGACATGGGGCGAGACGCCCGTCGCCTTCGTCGAACTGAAGCCCGGCCACGACGCCAGCGCCGAAGATCTGATGGCGCATTGCCGCAGCCATCTCGCGCGCTTCAAATGCCCAACCGCCATCGTCTTCGCCGACGTGCCGAAGACCTCGACCGGCAAGATCCAGAAATACGTGCTGCGCCAGATGGCGCTCTGAGCGCGCCCCGTCCCAAGGGAGCGGGCACGGCTGCCGATGGCAGCGCGCTTCCAAAGGAGCTGGCAAGGCTGCCGATGGCAGCGCGCTTCCAAAGGAGCTGGCAAGGCTGCCGACGGCAGCGGCGACACGGCCGCGGGCGGCCCCGGCGAAGGTCAAGCGTCGCGGTTCCGCTCGCCCGCGCATCGCGTGTTTGAACGGCATCATCCCCGGTGTCTTTCGACACCGGGGATGCTTCTTAGCAAGCCTTCGC
>NZ_BMJJ01000007.1 GCF_014643375.1 Aureimonas glaciei | reverse complement strand
ACAGGAAAGGGCCCGATCGGGCCCTTTCCTGTGTCGTGCCCTCTCGGACGCGTGGCCTGGTTTTACTCCGCCACACTGGCCTGGAATTGCTCCGCCGTTGACAGTCCAGGCTTTGCCGTCGATGAACCCCTGGAGCGCCTGGGAGAGCACCTGTTCGTGCCGCCCGATGATGCCGAGCGTGCCGAGGACCTGCGGGTGATGCTTCCCCAATTCGCGCTGCCGGGAGAGGAGCGAATGCCGATGCGGGAACTGCCCTTTGTCCATCGTTTCCATGTGCCGGACGATCCGGATGGCAGCACGATCGTCCTACTGCACGGCACTGGCGGGAGCGAGGCCGATCTGATGCCGCTGGCCCATCGGATCGCGCCTCGCGCGACGCTGCTCGGCGTGCGCGGACGAAGCCATGAGGAGGGCATGTCGCGGTGGTTCCGGCGCCTGACAGTGGCGACCTTCGATCAAGCGGACATCAGGGCGGAAGCCGAGGCCTTCGCGGCCCTTGTCGATGGTGCGGTCGCGAGCTACGGGCTGGATCGCGACGGGATGACCTTTCTCGGCCACTCCAACGGTGCGAACTTCGCCGCCGCAGTCATGGGTCTTTATCCCGGCCTGATCCGCCGTGCGATCCTGATCCGTGCGATCGCGGCACTGGAGCCGATGCCTGAGCCGGACCTGGCAGGTGTCCCGGTTCTGTTGATAACCGGCACTCGCGACCCTTACGGCCAGCATGCGCCCGCTCTCGAGAACTGGTTGCGGGCTCAAGGCGCCGATTTGGACGCCCTGCGAATCGAGGCCGGGCACGATCTGACACTCGCGGATGCGACGGCGGCGCAAGGTTGGCTGAAACGGAACGCGGGAGATGGAAATGCCTGACGTCAAATGGTGGGGCCATCTTAGCGGATATCGCCCTCTGCCAGCGCGGCATCCGGCTGCTCGGGACAAGCTGCCCTGAGGCGTGTCGACAGCGCGCGGAGATACATCAACGCGCCCATGTGTGGCGTAAGTGCTGGCCACACGACGTCGAGCGCCCCCTCCGGGTCAAGGTGCGACTTCGTCCTGTTCTCGACCTTGAAAGGGATGTGGTGGTCCTCCCGGCGTGGTCCATCGCGGCGTCGCGTCGGACTTCAGGTCAACTGCGTGTCGCGCGTCGCCAAGCACCCGGGCTGGTGCCTACCGCAGCCGTAAACACACGCGTGAAATAGCTCTGATCGCCGAGGCCGCAGAGCAGAGCGATGTCGGCAAGGGGCAATTGAGAGTTGAGGAGGTACGACTTCGCCTCATTGATGCGGACCTCGGTGAGATAGCGATGCGGAGTCGTGCCGAACGTCTGGCGAAATGCCTTGGCAAAATAACTCGGGGTGAGGCGACACTCTCCCGCCACGTCGGCCATCGTCATGCGGGTTGCCAGGCGCGAATGGATGATCTCCCGTGCCCGTCGTTCCTGCCATGGCGCCAACCCGCCTGCCGATGCCTTTGTCGAAGGCAGGCTCAGGCCGCCGTAGCGCTCGGCAAAATAGGTGAGGAGGCTCAGCGCGAGCTGATCGGCAAAGAGAGGATTGGCGGGCTCTGCTTCCGGAGGCGACGCCAGCATGAAACGGCAGAACTGGCCAAGGATGGGATCGGCCTCGTTGGATGGCATGCGAAGACGGTCGATCTTTCTCGCGCCGATCTCGGCAGCAAGGTCGTCGAGCGCGAACTTGCCGATGTAGACGTGGACTGAGTCGGACAGCCCGGTGATGCGACTTTGAGAAGGCTCCGAAAGATCGATCATTTTGGCCGTTTCGGCCGCTACTCCGCCATTCTGGATGTAGCGTCCGTTCTGCCAAACCTCGAGCCTCTCGATGGGCCGCAACTTGTAGGTCAGGCTGTAGGCGTCCTCCGGCTCGGTCGGTGCCCTTCGGTCATAGCCGCGCGGATCTGTCAGTGTCAGGCGCGTGACAGCTAACCTGCTCCGTCCTTGGTCGGAGAGCCTTAGGATCGGCTGGGCGGCGATGCCGAGGTAAGCGCCAAGGGTGGCGCCGTGAAGCTCCCCTCGGTTGGCCGCTTTGTCGAGCCTAGGTGTCATGGCATCCGATTTTTTCGACTTTGATACGATCAAACTTGCATACCATTATCACAGCGATACGTCGGTGCCCGCATGTGGCCCGGCCCGGTCGCCGCCAAGGTCCTGCATGTTCCGGAGCCGCGGAAGGAGGCACTCCAGCTCGACGCGCCTTGCCTCCAGGAATGACGGCAGCACCAGACTTGTGCCAAGTCCTCCCAGCGTTTCGTCAACGATGAGTCCTGGCTCGTCGGTCGCAATCTCCATCAGGAGACCGCAGGTCGAGCGGAAGTTCACGGACCGGAAGTAGGTGCGGTCCTTCGGCACGGTGGTTCGGATGGCATAGCGCGTCAAGAGCTCCGCCGCCATTCGGTCCTCGTCGGCGGAGTCGAGCGCGCGAAAGGCGGCATGGTGGACGCTCCCCGCGCCGAGCCGTCCCATCGGGACCTGTCCGGTCTCATCTAGCGTGATCATCCCGCCCGGTCCGTCATGCGCAACGAGCCGGACCGCGAGACCCTCGCGAGCCACCTCCCGGAAGCCAAGGACCTCGCGGAAGAGCTCGCCAATCGGATCGGCCTGGCGCACCTTCAGCACGAGGTCGTGCAAGCCTATGATGGCGGCTCCGTTCGCGATTTGCGGATGCCGCCAGACTGAGCCATCGGTTTGGCCGGGTCCTTCCGCCAGCGACAAGAGGGCGCCATCCGGATCCTCGAAAACAAGGGCGGTCTCACCGAACGCGAGCGTCACTCCGCGGGCGTCGACGCCCGCAGCCCCCAGCCGCCGCGACCACCAGTCCAGCGAGCCGGCGGGGACGCGCAGAGACGTCCGCCACGCCTCGCAGGCGCCACGGTGGCCGCGCGCCACACCCTGCCATGGAAAGAGCGTGAGCAGCGTACCGGGTCCCCCAGTCTCGTCGCCGAAGAAGAGATGGTAGGTCCCGGGATCCTCATGACTCACGGTCCGCTTGACGAGCCTGAGGCCGAGAACCGCCCCATAGAAGCGGTGGCTACGGTCGACATCGCTGGCGATCAGCGTGACGTGATGAAGGCCGCGTCCCCCCATCTCTCCACTCCCTTGGTTGACTAGCACTCTTCCACACATGTCGCCGGGCGTTTGGCAACGTCTGAAGTCTCCGCTTCGGCACAATTTGTGAGGATCCGTCGACGCGAGTGTGCAGATGTCCAAACCAGCCCGAAAACTGACAAGACTAGACGCGCGGAAACGCTCATCTGCTGCACTGCAACAGCCGCTCAGAGGACGTTCCCATGGCCATTCAAGCGACCCCAACCCCCGGCTCCCGCCTGGTGTCTCCCAGCGATCACGCGCTGATCCTCATCGACTTCCAATCGCAGATGTCGTTCGCGACGAAGTCGATCGATGCCGTGAACCTTCGCAACAACGCGGCGCTGATCTCACGCGCGGCCGCAGGCTTCAAGGTGCCGACGATCCTCACCACCGTCGCGGAGAAGAGCTTCTCGGGCCCGATGTTCGAGGAGATCACCTCGGCGTTCCCAGGGCAGGCGCTTCTCGACCGCACCTCGATGAACACCTGGGAAGATGCCTCGGTCATCGATGAGGTCAACCGCATCGGCAAGACCCGTTTGGTCTTCGCCGGCCTCTGGACTTCGGTCTGTATCGTCGGACCGACCCTTTCCGCCCTCGACCAGGGCTTTGAGTGCTACGTCATCGCCGATGCCTGCGGCGACGTGTCGACGGAAGCGCATGAGCGGGCCATGGAGCGCATGGTGCAGGCCGGCGTCCAGCCGATGACCTCGCTCCAGTACATGCTGGAGCTCCAGCGCGACTGGGCCCGCACCGAGACTTACGACATGACCACGGGCATCGCAAAACAGTACGGCGGCGCCTACGGCCTCGGCATCATCTACGCCAAGTCGATGTTCAACGCCCACGAGGGCTGATCCGCTACGGCGGACCCGACCACCGTCGGGCCCGCCGCCTTCCTCAAGAGCGGGATGCCACAATGCGACTCTACCTCCTGTCGCTCGGCGCAGGTCTCCTCGTCGGCGTGATCTATGCGCTTCTCAACGTGCGCTCGCCCGCGCCTCCGGTCGTCGCACTCGTCGGGCTTCTCGGCATCCTCCTCGGCGAGCAGATCCCGCCGCTCGTAAAAGCCCTCCTCGGCGGATCGGCCGACACATCCGCCATCCTTTCCCGGCAGGTCCGTCCTCACGTCTTCGGGCACCTGCCAAAGGGAGACCACAACCCGGTCGCTCCCGGTCCAGCATCAAGGGAAAGCTGATGCCCACCCGCCGCACGCTGCTTCAAGCCGCCTCCGCCCTTGCCCTCCTCGGCCCTTCACGGGCCGCCCCCATACAGGGAGATGCACACGTGACCGCCGATCTCATCCTCCATAGCGGGCTCGTCACCACGCTCGACCGCTCGAACCCCGCCGCCGAGGCCGTCGCGGTCAAGGACGGCACCTTCCTCGCGGTCGGGCGCACCGCCGACATCATGGCGCATCGCGGCCCGGAGACGAGGGTGATCGACCTCAAGGGCCGCCGCGTCCTGCCCGGCCTCATCGACAACCACCTCCACATCATCCGCGGTGGGCTGAACTTCAACATGGAGCTGCGCTGGGACGGGCTGCGCTCGCTCGCCGATGCGATGGACATGCTGAAGCGGCAGGTCGCGGTGACGCCGCCGCCGCAATGGGTGCGCGTCGTCGGCGGCTTTACCGAGCATCAGTTCGCAGAGAAGCGCCTGCCGACGATCGAGGAGATCAACGCGGTGGCGCCGGACACGCCGGTCTTCCTCCTTCACCTCTACGACCGCGCGCTCCTGAACGGCGCGGCGCTCCGGGCCGTCGGCTACACGAAGGACACGCCCGCGCCGCACGGCGGCGAGATCGTTCGCGATTCCGCCGGCAACCCGACGGGTCTGCTGCTCGCCAAGCCGAACGCCGCCATTCTCTACGCGACGCTCGCCAAGGGGCCGAAGCTGCCCTTCGACTATCAGGTCAATTCCACGCGCCACTTCATGCGCGAGCTGAACCGCCTCGGCGTCACCGGCGCGATCGACGCAGGGGGAGGGTTCCAGAACTACCCCGACGATTATGCCGTCGTCCAAAAGCTGTCTGACGAGAAGCAGCTCACCGTCCGCCTTGCGTACAACCTCTTCACCCAGAAGCCGAAGGAGGAGAAGGCCGACTTTCTCAACTGGACGGCAACTTCCAGATATAAGCAGGGCGACGACTACTTCCGCCACAACGGGGCCGGCGAGATGCTCGTCTTCTCCGCCGCCGACTTCGAGGATTTTCGGGTGGAGCGCCCCGACATGCCGCCGGAGATGGAGGAGGACCTCGAAGGCGTCGTCCGGGTCCTGGCCGAAAACCGCTGGCCCTGGCGCATGCACGCGACCTATGACGAAACGATTTCGCGCGCGCTCGACGTCTTCGAACGCGTGAACCAGGACGTGCCTCTCGAAGGGCTCAACTGGTTCTTCGACCATGCCGAGACGATTTCGGACCGCTCGATCGACCGCATCGCCGCGCTCGGCGGCGGCATCGCGGTGCAGCACCGCATGGCCTTCCAAGGCGAGTATTTCGTGGAGCGCTACGGGCTGGGAGCGGCGGAAGCGACGCCGCCGGTTGCGCGCATCCTCGAAAAGGGCGTGAAGACCTCCGCCGGCACGGACGCGACGCGCGTCGCCTCCTACAACCCCTGGGTCTCGCTCGCCTGGTTGATCACCGGCCGCACCGTCGGCGGGATGCGCATCACGCCGCAGAGAAACTGTCTCGACCGCGAGACGGCACTGCGCATGTGGACCGAGAACGTCACCTGGTTCTCCAACGAGGTGGGCCGGAAGGGGCGGATCGAGGCCGGGCAGTTCGCCGATCTCGTCGTGCCGTCGAAGGACTTCTTCGCATGCGCGGAGGACGAGATCTCGCATCTCACCGCCGATCTCACCATGGTCGGCGGGCGCGTCGTTTATGGCACGGGCGACTTCGCCACTGAGGACGAGACCGACATCCCGCCGGCCATGCCGGACTGGTCGCCGGTACGCACGTTCAAAGGTTACGGAGCCTGGGGCGAGCCTGAGGGCGCCGGGCGCCATTCGCTTCGCCGGACGGCCATCTCGACCTGCGGCTGCTCCAGCGCGTGCGGGGTGCATGGGCACGACCACGCGGGCGCGTGGTCATCGAAGGTTCCGATCTCGGACCTCAAGAGCTTCTGGGGCGCCCTTGGCTGCGCCTGCTGGGCAGTCTGAGAGTGACCCGCGCCCGCTCCAACCTCTCCGGTGCCGCATCCTCGGTCCTCGGAGCCCCCGCTATCGGTTGGCTTGCGCTCCTCCTTCTGTGCGCCGCCTACATCCAGGGTCCGCTGACAAAGCTCTTCGACTTCCCCGTCGCCATGGCCGAGATGGAGCACTTCGGCCTGCGGCCCGCGCCCCTCTTCGCCGTCGTCGTCATCCTGTTCGAGCTTGCCGCTTCGGCAATGATCCTGTCCGGGTTCCGCCGTTGGCTGGGTGCTCTGGCGCTGGCCGGCTTCACGCTCGCGGCGACGCTGGTCGCCCTGCGGTTCTGGGAAATGGCGCCGGGCTTCGAGCGGACGATGGCGGCGAACGCCTTCTTCGAACATCTCGGGTTGGCCGGAGCCTTCGTCCTCGTCGCCATGCATGACATTCGATCAACCAAACCCGCGATGGAGACCGCGCCATGAGCGAGCCGACGAAACCTTCAATTCTCACCCTGACTCGCCGTGACACCCTTCTATCCGCTGCTGCCTTCGCCTCCACGTTCGCACTGCCCAGCCTCGCCAAGGCAGCTTCCCCTTCATCTCCCGCAAGCGCAAAAGGACCCGCGACCATGTCGACCGTACAGACGAAGGACGGAGTTGAGATCTTCTACAAGGACTGGGGCCCGAAGGACGCTCAGCCGATCATGTTCCACCACGGCTGGCCGCTGTCCTCGGACGACTGGGATGCGCAGATGCTGTTCTTCGTCCAGAACGGCTACCGGGTCGTCGCGCATGACCGCCGCGGCCACGGCCGCTCGGCACAGGTCTCTGATGGTCATGACATGGACCACTATGCCGCCGACGCCTTCGCGGTCGTGGAGGCACTCGATCTCCGGAACGCCGTCCATATCGGCCATTCCACCGGCGGCGGCGAAGTCGCCCGCTATGTCGCCAGGCACGGCGGGCCGACCGGGCGCGTCGCCAAGGCGGTGCTCGTCAGCGCCGTTCCACCGCTAATGCTGAAGACAGACGCGAACCCGGAGGGCCTGCCGATGGAGGTCTTCGACGGCTTCCGCAAAGGGACGGCCGAGAACCGGGCGCAGACCTTCCTCGACGTCGCGGCGGGACCCTTCTACGGCTTCAATCGCGAGGGCGCGAAGGTTTACCAGGGCGTCGTCCAGAATTGGTGGCGGCAGGGCATGATGGGCAGCGCGAAGGCCCATTACGACGGCATCAAGGCCTTCTCGGAGACCGACCAGACCGAGGATCTCAAGGCGATCTCCGTTCCGACGCTGGTGATGCACGGCGACGACGACCAGATCGTGCCGATCGCGGACGCGGCTCTGAAGTCAATCAAGCTACTGAAGAACGGCACCCTGAAGGTCTACAAAGGATTCCCGCACGGCATGCTGACGACGCATGCCGACGTGATCAACCCAGACCTTCTCGCCTTCATCAGGGCCTGACCGCTCGATCTGGGCCGTCCGCCCTCGGGCGAGCGGCTCTTCTGTCCGGCATCCGTCTGCTTGCCGATTGTCCAAGGTGGAGACCTGACGCACGATGACTACCGAACCCTCTGCGTCGGCAGGACCCGCCGAGGTCCCCGGCAGCTTCGCGCCCCTGCGACACGGGACCTTCGCCGTTCTCTGGGTCGCCACGATTCTCGGCAATACGGGATCCTTCATGCGAGATGTCGCCAGCTCCTGGCTGGTGACCGATCTTTCCGCTTCGCCCGCCGCCGTGTCGCTGATCCAAGCGGCGGGAACCTTGCCGATCTTCCTGCTCGCGATCCCCGCAGGCGTCCTGTCTGACATTCTCGACCGGCGCAAGTTCCTGATCGCCGTGCAGCTTCTCCTCGCCTGCGTCAGCCTCGCGCTGCTTGTCCTGTCGAAGACGGGGCTCCTGACGATCGAAGCGCTCGTCGCGCTGACCTTCCTCGGCGGGATCGGCGCGGCGCTGGTGGCGCCGACCTGGCAGTCCATCGTTCCGGAGCTCGTGCCGAAGCCGGAGCTAAAGAGCGCAGTCGCTCTCAATTCGCTCGGCATCAACATCGCCCGCTCGATCGGCCCCGCGGCCGGCGGCCTCTTGCTCGCGGCCTTCGGCGCAGCCGTTACCTACGGCGCCGACGTCGCGAGCTACGTCTTCGTCATCGCGGCGCTCCTCTGGTGGAAGCGTCCGGCGACGAGCGACGACACCCTGTCGGAGAACTTCGGCGGTGCATTCCGCGCCGGCCTTCGCTATGCCCGCTCCAGTCCCGAGCTCCACCGCGTCCTCTTCCGGTCCGCCGTCTTCTTCGCCTTCGCAAGTTCTGTATGGGCGCTGCTGCCGCTCGTCGCGCGCAATCTCCTGGGCGGTGATGCTGGCTTCTACGGATTGCTTCTCGGCGCGGTCGGCGTCGGCGCCATCGTCGGCGCCCTCGTCATGCCGCGCCTTCGAGCGGTGTTGGATGCAGACGGGCTGGTGCTCACGGCATCTTTGACGACGGCCGCCGTCATGGTCCTACTGTCGCTGGCACCACCGAGCTGGCTTGCAATTCCTCTACTCCTGGCACTCGGAGCGGCTTGGATTACGGCTTTGACGACGCTGAACGGCACGGCTCAGGCGATCCTGCCGAACTGGGTCCGCGGCCGCGCGCTTGCCGTCTACATCACCGTCTTCAACGGCGCGATGACCGCCGGTGCTCTCGCCTGGGGATTGGTCGCGCAGGAGATCGGCATTCCGGCGACCCTCCTCGTGGGCGCAGGCGGGCTGGCCACGGTCGCGCTGCTCCTGCATCGCGTGAAGCTCCCCGCCGGCGAAGCCGATCTCGTCTCCTCCAATCACTGGCCGGAGCCCCTCGTCGCTGCTCCCGTGGCGCACGATCGGGGGCCTGTGATGATCCTCGTCGAGTACCGCGTCACCCCCGCAGATCGCCCCGCGTTCCTCGCGGCGCTCCAGAGCTTCTCGAAGGAACGGCGGCGCGACGGTGCCTATGCTTGGGGCGTGAGCGAGGATGCCGCCGAGCCGGAAACGGTCGTCGAATGGTTCATGGTCGAATCCTGGGCCGAGCATCTTCGCCAGCACAAGCGGGTCTCCAAGGCCGATGCCGATCTTCAAGAGACGGTGACGCGGTTCCACAATGGCCCTGAGCGGCCGGTCGTCCGCCATCTTCTGGGTCTGGGTTCGCCATAGGAGCCGCCGACACGCTATCCGGTCGTCGGGGGCAGACCTGTGCCTGGCCACCGTAGCATTGCCCCCTGTCCGCTTTCGTGACTCAGCTCCAAACACTCCCAAGGGCGTTGTTAAGTCGATCCCTGTTCGACCGCTTGGAACGTCCGCTTCCTTGACCCCGCACGCCTGGCCGGGGTGGTTTGCAGTCCGTCTGCTTAGGAGCACCTACGCGAGGAAGCCGACGGTTATCGCTCTGCGCTTCCTCAGACGTAAAGCGAGATGGGTCCGATCTGCGGCGTCTGATCGGGCAGATCAACCACGGTTTCGTCGATGTAGCACCAGCCCCAGCCTTCCGGAGGATCGTAGCCCTCGATGACAGGATGACCAGTGGCTTCGAAATGCGCCCTCGCGTGCCGATGCGGGGAGTCGTCGCAACAACCGACATGCCCGCAGCTTCGGCAGAGCCTGAGGTGCACCCAGGGGCTGCCGATCTTCAGGCAGTCCTCGCAGCCTCGTGCGCTGGGCGTCACATACCGGATCGTGTGGAGATGGGAACAGGCGGTCATGCATCCTCCTTAGCCGAAAGCTCGGCGATCATGGAGTGGATCTGCGCGACGACGGCGGCGCCTTCGCCGACGGCCGCTGCCACCCGCTTCGTGGAGCCGGCGCGCACGTCGCCGATCGCAAACACACCCGGAACGCTCGTTCCGAGCGACTGGCTGCCTCGCCCGGTGACGATGAAGCCCTTGGGGTCAGTATCGACGCAGTCCCTAGCCCAATCGGCGTTCGGGTCGGCTCCGATGAAGAGGAAGAGATGGCGGAGAGCCAGCCGAAGCGAGGTTGCTCCGGCCTTGTCCCGGAATGTCACCGCGTCGAGACCGGACCTTGCGTCGCCTTCGAGTTCTCCGATGTCCAAGCCGATATGGATCTCGACATTCGGCAGCCCCTCGATGCGCTCGATGAGGTAGCGCGACATGGTTTGGGCTAGATCCCGACGGACCACGAGGTGCAGGCGCTTCACCTGAGGCGCGAGGAACACGACCGCCTGTCCTGCCGAGTTGCCGCCGCCAACGAGCGCGACCTCCTCGCCCGCACAAAGACGAGCTTCGATCGGCGAGGCCCAGTAGGAAATGCCTGCTCCTTCGAAGGTCGACAGGTTCGCAATGTCCGGCTTGCGATAACGCGCTCCCGACGCGACGACAACCGACCGCGTCCTCAGGCGCTGGTTCCCTGCCAGTTCGAGCGACAGCTTTCCATCGGTGCAGTCGAGCCGCTCGACCTCCACTGGAACAGCGATCTCGGCACCGAACTTCAGGGCCTGGTTGAAGGCACGTCCTGCCAATGCCTGGCCGGAGATGCCAGTGGGGAAGCCGAGGTAATTCTCGATCCGGGCGGAGGCACCCGCCTGACCGCCTGTCGAGCGCGCATCGAGGACGATGACGCGCAATCCTTCCGAGGCCGCGTAGACGGCGGTGGCCAACCCCGCCGGCCCGGCGCCGACGACCGCGACGTCGTAGATCGTCTCGGGATCGATGGTCGGGGTCATGCCGAGGCAGGCGGCGACGTCCCGTTCGCTCGGTTTCTTCAGGATCGTCCCGCTTGGACAGACGACGAGGGGAAGATCGTCTGGCAGGATACCTGTCCGTTCGATCAGCGCGCGACCCTCCTCGTCGACCTCTGCGTCGAGCACGAGGTTGGGAAAGCCGCTCCGTGTCAGGAATCCCTGGAGTTGCACGATCTGGCGGCTGCCGGGCCGCCCGATCAGGATTGTGCCGGCACCGCCTTCAGCGATCAGCGCGACGCGCCTGAGGATCAGAGCGCGCATGACGATCTCGCCGAGATCGGCCGAGCCCACCATCAGAGCCCGGAGATGTGCGGGATCGAAGGGAAGGGCGGTGCAGCCGTCGGCGCCCGCATGAGCGGCGACGAGCGAGGGACGCCCAGCGAGCTGGGCAACCTCGCCCGTGAACTGGCCGGTGCCCTGGCGCGTCACCGAGACTTCGCGGTTGAGCCCGTCGCGCCGCATAATCTCGATTGTGCCCTCAAGGACGACCCAGGCCGGCGCGTTCTCCGCCGCGATCTCGTAGATGGCGGCACCCGGCTCAAACCGTGTTTCTGGGCCGCTGGCGAAGCGGCGCGCAGCCGCGATCTGCGAGGCATCGAGCACGGGAAACATCTGGTGGTCGCGATTGGCTGTGTTGCTCACGGTGTTGGCCTTTCCCGGGTTCAGGGTGGCGGCGGATGGCTCCGCCGCCATAGGTCGCGCTCAGTCCGCGATGAAGGCAAGGAGATCAGCATTCAGCCGATCGTGCATCGTGATGGGCAGGCCGTGCGGCGCGCCCTCATAGACCTTTAGGACAGCATGGGGGAGGATCTCCGCCGAGCGTCGTCCCGCCGCGTCGATCGGCACGATCTGGTCGTCGTCTCCGTGCACCACCAGAACCGGAACGTCGATCTTCCGCAGGTCGTCAGTATAGTCGACCTCGGAGAACTCCCGGATACAGTCGTAGTGGCCCTTGATGCCGCCCTGCATTCCCTCGCGCCAGAACTCCTGGCGCGTGCCCTCCGAAACGGCGGCGCCTTCGCGGTTGAAGCCGAAGAAGGCCGTGGCGAGATCGAGATAGAACTGCGAGCGGTTGTCGAGCACGGCTTTGCGGATGCCGTCGAACACCTCAATCGGCGTGCCATTGGGGTTTCCCGCCGTCTTCACCATCAGCGGCGGCACGGCGCTGACCAAGGCCATCTTCGCGACCCGTGCCGAGCCGTAGGTGCCGACGTAATGCGCAATCTCGCCCCCGCCCGTTGAATGGCCCACGAGGACGACATCTTTGAGATCGAGAAACTCGATGAGCTCCGACAGGTCGGCAGCGTAGCGGTCCATGTGGTTGCCGTCCCACGTCTGGTCCGACCGTCCATGGCTGCGGCGGTCGTGGGCGATGACGCGGTAGCCTTTCGAGCCGAGGAACTGCATCTGCGAGTCCCATGCGTCGCCGCTAAGCGGCCAGCCATGGCTGAAGAGGACGGGCTGCCCCTGACCCCAGTCCTTGTAGAAGATCTGCGTACCGTCCGTGGTGGTGAAGTAAGCCATGTTGGCCTCCGGATGAGGGACGCTTCGCCATGATGCGTCCGGTGACCTCAACATCGGGCAGTCGGCAGTGACGCGGTATCATACGGAGGTTTGGGGCCATGAACGCCGCGCCCCAAACCTCCGTATGATATCGCGAATGGAACCCATCGTCGAAGGTCCCCCACGACCAAATCAACGGCAACGGTGGACCCGATGAGCATGATGTCCGGTAGCAGCATGATCCCCGAAGGGATGGCGGTCCTCGGCTCCCGTACGCTCCCCGTTCCCACCGCCGCAGAAGAAGCCGACCACAGGATCGCCAACAGCTTGCAACTTGTGTCTGCCCTCATTGGCATGGAAGCGCGCCGGGCGAAGGATCCGCATGCCCGTGCCGCGCTGGAGAGCACGCTCCATCGCGTCGCCGCGGTGGCGGGTGTTCACCGTCATCTCCACCGCTCGACGGAGGGTGCGGTCGACCTCGGCGCCTATGTCGGTGAACTCGTCCGGCAACTGGCTCTCGGTTGTGCAGGCCAGCACGTCATTGTCGTGGACGCCGCCGGCGACAGACCCATCAACGTCGAGGCGGGGGACGTAAGCTCGCTTGGCATCATCGTCACCGAGGTCATCCTGAACGCCTGCAAATACGCCTATCCGGCTGGAGTGTCCGGTATCGTGACGCTGTCGGTTCAAAGGACTAGGGGTGGCTACAAACTGGTCGTCGAAGACAAGGGCAAAGGTCTCGATGGCGAGACCAAGGGACGCGGTCTTGGAAGCAGGCTGATAGCATCGACGGCCGAGCGCCTTGGTGCCTCGCTATGGTGGGAGAACCTCCGACCCGGCACACGCTTCGTGCTTGCGGTTCCGTGCTGTTGACCTCATGGATCTCCCACTACACGACACGCGGGTTGCGTACGGGCGCTCCTTCATACAGCTTGCCGATGACCCGACGAGGTGCGGCGGCGAGCTGGAAAGAGGCGGCGATGATGGGCGACCCGGGTGCAAGGCGACTGGCTGCGCGAGTACAGGCTGCCGCGGCCGCCATAACAGCATTAGCGATCTTCGCCGCGGATGTTCTCACCCCGTTCCAGGGCGCCGTCGCCGTCCTTTACACCACGGTTGTCCTGATCTCCGCTCGGGGTCACTCCCGAAAGCTCGTGCTGACCACTGCTGCCGTCTGCACGGCGTTGGCCGTCACTGGCTACGTCGTATCTCATTGGACGGAGCCGCTGGGCTCGCCTGCGATCCGCTTGGCCGTCAGCCTCGTCGCGATCTGGATCACGGCCATTCTTTCTGCCCGGCAGATCAATGCCGCCGCCGAGCGCCAGCGATCCGACACGCGCTATCGGTTGATCTTCAATGCCGCAGGCTTTCCCATCTGGGAGTCCGACTGGTCGGCTGCCTACGCTCGCCTGCGCAATGGCGCGGCGCCGACCCTCGACCTTGTCCAGTCTGTGGCGGACAGGGCGAAGATCCGGAATGCGAACGAGGCTGCCGCCCAGCTCTTCGGCTACGACGATCGAACCCTGCTCATCGCCAACGGGCTCTCGCTCCATCACACGACAAGCGCCCAGCATGGCCTTTCACGCATCTTCTCTCGGCTCATGGGCGGCGAAGCTGCGGTTGAGGAAGAGGTCCAGTTCAAGACGCTGGACGGGGAGACTGTAGACGTCGTGTTGCGCGTGACCCTGCCGGCAGACCATGACGGTTGGAAGCACGTGCTGGTGATGGCGCTTGACCTCACCGAGCGCAACCGGACACAGGCAAGGCTTGCCCAGTCGCAGGCCGAGCTCACCCATATGGCGCGTGTGACGACGCTTGGGCAACTTGCTGCCTCCATCGCCCATGAGGTCAACCAGCCGCTTTCGGCGATCATTACCTACGCCAAGTCCGGCAAGCGCTGGCTTGCCCGCGATGTCCCGAACCCCACCGAGGTCTCCGACTGCCTCGACCACATCGCGGCGAACGGAACACGGGCCGCCGAGGTGATCGCGCGCGTTCGGGATCTGGCACGCAACGCGGACCCGAAGCCCAGCCGGCTGGAGATCCGCCCTTTGATCGACGAAACGGTGGCTCTTCTCGAACGGGACTTCCAGGCAAACGCGGTCGATCTGCACGTTTCCGTAGCTCCGGATCTGCCGGACATCTCAGGCGACCGCGTGCAGATCCAGCAGGTGCTGATGAACCTCCTGTTGAACGCGCAGCAGGCGATGACCACCGTCAATCCTGGTCAGCGAGAACTCTGTGTGGAGGCAAAGCTCGATGGAGCCCGGGTCCTCGTCGAGGTAAGCGACTGCGGCGTCGGCGTCGCGCATCTGGATCCCGAGACCCTGTTCCGTCCCTTCTTTACCACGAAGAGCGATGGCATGGGCATGGGCTTGTCAATCTGCCGCTCGATCGTCGAGCAGCATGGTGGCGCTCTGACAGCGGCAGCCAACGCCCGCGGTGGGGCGACCTTCCGCTTTCATCTCCCTGTAGAAACGAGTGCTGAAAGGGCCGCAGCATGAAGGCTGATGGATTGATCGGTCATGTCTGCGTGGTCGACGACGATGTCGAGGTTCGGGGATCGATTGGCAGCCTCTTGCGGTCGAGCGGGTTCGACGTGTCCCTGTTCGAGACCACGGCCGCCTTCATGGCCGATCCCGCGCGTGACCTTGCCTCCTGCCTTCTACTCGACGTGCGGCTCTCCGGGGAAAGCGGTCTCGACTTTCAAGAGCAACTGGTGATGTCCGGAATCCGTGTGCCCGTCGTGCTCATCACCGGGCACGGAGACATTCCGATGACGGTGCGGGGCATGCGCGCTGGCGCCATCGACTTCCTGCCCAAACCCTTCGGCGACGATCAGCTCCTCGACGCGGTGGGGGCGGCGGTCGAGGCCGATCGCCTGCGCCGGACCGAGGACGCAGGCAACGCCGTGTTCCGGGCTTCCTACGATCGGCTGACACCACGCGAGCGTGACGTGATGGGCCTCGTCGTCACGGGCCTCATGAACAAGCAGGTCGCCGCCCGGCTTGAGCTGTCCGAGATTACGGTGAAGATCCATCGTGGCAACGTGATGCGCAAGATGGACGCACAGTCCCTGGCCGATCTCGTGCGGATGGCCGAGGTCCTGGGCGTCCGGGACGAGTCAATCCATCGCTATAACACCTGAGTATGGTGGTGCTCGGGCTCGCTTGGGCACATTTGTATCGAGTGTTCAGCGGCTTGCTGCGACGACCACCGGAGCGAGACCTTTGACCCCTTCCCCTTTGATAGCAGTCGTGGACGACGACCCAGGTGTCCGCGGCAGCATCGACAGCCTCCTGCGTTCGGCAGGGATGATCGCGATAAGCTTCTCGGGGGCCGCGGACCTGCTCTCATGCGATGCGCTGGACGAACTCGCATGCATCGTCACGGACCTGCACATGCCGGGCATGACGGGGCTCGAACTTCAGGCTGAGATGGCACGACTTGGCTGCAAGCAACCCCTCATCGTCATGACCGCCTTCCCGACCGCCGCCGCCCGCGACCAAGCCCTCGGCGCCGGGGCACGGGCGTTTCTGACAAAGCCGATCGATCCGGATGCTCTGCTTGACGCGATCGAAGACGCGATCCACTGATCGAGCCGTCAGCGGCGTTCGCCTGAGAGGATCTTGTCGGACGCACAAGGGACGCTCTAACTCTTTGTATCCGCGCAGTCCTGGCAGTCGGTGCGATCCAGCGCGAGACCTGCGCCTCCGGCGGTATCGACGGCACGTCGACAGGCGGCTTCCTTCGGCGCTGTAACTCTTTCACGAAGCATCGCGCTCTCAGCACATCACCCGCCCCGGGCCTGGAGGGCCGGAACGGGTGATGTGCTGGAACCTTGCAAGCCTGCTGCGTGCCTGTCGTTTACGTGGTGGCGGGGGAGCGGCAGCTTTCGTAGAGAAACCACGCGCGCCGTTCGGTCTCGTCGATCCAGACCTCGATCAGGCTGGCCGTTGCGACATCATTGTACTCGTCACAAAGGGCGTGAACGGCACGTAGTTCCGCGACGAGCTGCTTGTTGTCGCCGTGGAGTTCGGCCAGCATGTCCTTGGGCTCCACGTACTCGGCATTGTTGTCCAGGATGCGCTGGCGGGTGCCGATGTCGGAGATCGAATGGATCGTGGTCCGGCCGATCTTGCGAGCCCGTTCGGCGATGGGGTCGGTCATGGCGAAGATCTGGTCGCCCTGTTCGTCGAGCATCAGGTGGTAGTTGCGAAAGTGCGGACCGCTCATGTGCCAGTGGAAGTTCTTGGTCTTGAGGTAGAGGGCGAACACGTCCGCCAAAAGTCCCTTCAGCCCCGCTCCGATCTCCCCGGTCGACATTGATCCCAGATCCGTGGGGGTGCCGAGCTCGCGGTGCGCCATCGTGAGGGATGTGGTGTTCGTGTCCATGTCGGTCTCCTTTGCCAGGGAACGGCGATAGGCCGTCCGATGTCCAAGGAGATACGCCGATGAGCTCGAGCTCCAATCTATACGAAGATTTGCATATCTAAGTATGGGTGTGCTCGATCCTTCACGAGGCGCAAGTTCGTCGCCGGACAGAAGCATTCAGACTTGGCTGCACGAGTCGTACGAAGTCTGCAAGTGTTTCCGACCCATCGCTCTCCACCCCGGCCGCGATCTCGTTTGGCAATCGCATGCGGCGGCTCGGCGTGACCTGCGGATGCTTCGAATTGCAACGGAACGAACGGCCCTCGGAGGTTCACATGACAACGGTATCGACGCAAACGGACGCGCCCAGCACTGCGATGGGACGAGGCCTGACCTTCGCCATGGCGGCGGCTGCGGGCATCGCCATCGCGAACATCTATTACAATCAGCCGATGCTAGGCGTGATGGAGCGCGATCTTCCAGGCACCGCCACCACCCTTGTGCCGACGGCGACGCAGCTCGGCTACGCCGCCGGCTTGTTCCTGCTCGTTCCCCTCGGCGACATCTTGGAGCGCCGGCGCCTCATCGTCGTGCAGTTCCTGGCGCTCGCCGCTGCCCTTGCGATGGCTGCGGTCGCTCCAAGCGCGATCACCATCGTGCTGGCATCCGTGCTGGTAGGAGCGGCCGCCACCGCTGCACAGCAGATCGTTCCCTTCGCCGCCCATCTGGCGGCACCGGAGCGTCGGGGTGCGACGGTTGGCACCGTGATGGCGGGCCTTCTCTGCGGCATTCTCCTCAGCCGGACCCTGGCGGGCTTCGTCGCCACCAACCTGGGCTGGCGCGCCATGTTCTGGCTCGGCGTTCCCATGGCGCTGGCCGCCGGAGCGCTGATGGCGGCACGGCTTCCCCGCAGCGTCCCTGCCGCCGCGTTGAGCTACCTCGCCGCCATGCGTTCGCTCGTCGGCCTCTGGCTCGAGTTCGGTGCCTTGAGGTTGGCGGCCATCACGCAGGGCCTCCTGTTCGCCGCCTTCAGCGCCTTCTGGACCATCCTCGCGCTCCGTCTTCAGGAGCCACCCTTCGGCCTCGGAGCCGATATTGCCGGCCTGTTCGGGATCGTCGGTGCCGTCGGAATCCTGGCGGCGCCGATCGCCGGACGCATTGCCGACCGTCGCGGACCGCACGAGGTGATCGTACTCGGCGCCGCGCTGGTCTTCCTGTCGTGGATCCTCTTCGGGTTCTGGACCTCGATCCCGGGCCTCGTCGTCGGCGTGGTGATCCTCGACTTCGGCATGCAGGGAGCGCTCGTCTCCAACCAGCACCTCGTTTATGCGCTTCGTCCGGAGGCCCGTGGACGCCTGAACACCATCTTCATGTGCGCGATGTTCCTCGGTGGAGCCCTTGGCTCGGCTGCCGCCATCAAGGCTTGGGCCGTTGGAGGATGGGGCGCGGTTGCTGCCCTCGGCGCCATCTTCGCTGCCTTGGCGACCGCCCTGCAAGTCATCAGCCTCCTGCGGAGGGCATGACCATGCGGATCGCGATCGCAGGCGGATCAATGGCTGGCTTGTTCGCTGCGGCCTTGCTGTCCCGGACTGGTCATGGGGTCCAGGTGTTCGAGCGCTCGCGCTCGGGGCTGGAAGGACGGGGCGCGGGCCTTGTGCCTCAGCAGGAGGTCTTCGATCTCCTCCAGACCCTCGGGCTTCACGAGGCGGCACGCGTTGGCGTTGTTGCACGCGAGCGCATCGTTCTCGGTCGGTCTGGAGAAGTCCTCCAGCGAGATCCAAGACCGCAGATGCAGATCTCGTGGGATCGGCTCTACCTTGCGGTCCGCCAAGTGATCGCAAGCCAGGACCACCATGTCGGCCGGGCCGTGGTGGCCGCCGGACAGGATGCCAGGTCGGCATGGCTCGAGTTGGATGATGGGGCACGCATCGAGGCGGACCTGATTGTGGGCGCGGACGGCATCGGATCAGCCGTTCGTGCCTCGGTGGTCCCTGATGATCGAGGCCCGATCTATGCCGGATATGTCGCCTGGCGCGCCATCGTGCCAGAACGACTGCTTCCTTTGCCTGCGGCAGAGGCGCTGTCCGATCGCTTCGCATTCTACCACATGCCTGGAGGCCAGGCGCTCGGATACACCGTGCCCGGTGCCAAGGGCGAACTCGAGCCTGGGCTGAGACGCTACAACGCCGTCTGGTACCGCCGCGACGATGACCTACAGTCGACATTGGCCGACAAGGACGGGCGAACGCATCCGTTCTCGTTGCCGCCCGGGAGCCTGAAACCGCAAGCCGAACGCGCCTTGCTCGAAGCCGCCGTGCGGGATCTGCCTCCAGCTTTTGCATCCGTGTTCGAAGCAGGGGGCGCGCCGTTCGTGCAGGCGATCTTCGACATGGAGACACCCCGCATGATCGACGGGCGCATAGTTCTGCTTGGCGACGCTGCCTTTGTTGCAAGGCCGCATACGGCGATGGGCGTGGCGAAGGCCGCTGGAGATGCGCTGGCTCTTGCTAATGCCGTCAACGACGGCTGGACGGCCGAAGGGGGAAGGCAGTTCGAGGATCACAGGTTACAGCTAGGACGTTCAGTTGTTCAACTCGGGAGAAGGCTCGGCGCATCTCTCGAGTGAAACCAGAGGCCGCCGAAATGAGGCACCCCGAATGACGGAGGCAATGCGTCATTGTGGCCGCCGTAAATTTCATAAGCGGAAGAAACCGCTCTCGGCATTACAACTCAATTCTGGTCCGACTATCCCCTGAAGACGCGCCCGTCGATGGAAATCGGGTATTTTCTCTTTCTCCCCTAAAGCGTCATCCTTGATGCTCTCAGGATGGCGGCCGCCTTCGTAAAATTGGAACGGCATGATTCGATCGTCGCGGCAATGGCCATCCTTTCGGCTAGGCCTGCACCTGAGGAGAGTGGAATACCCCCCGGTGGTTCTTGCTTCGAGAAGCCTCTCGGAGGTCACCTCTCCCGCCCTGGAGGCGCGCTCCGCCGGGGGACTGAAACATCTTCGTTCGTACCCTTTAGTTCGGGCCTGAACTAGAAAGAGGATGATGGCAGCCAAGATCGCTACCCGCCAATCTTCTTCCGACGCTTGGCGCCTAGCGTCACCAGGGACGTCTCCGTCCCGCCGTCAGAGCGTAGTCTCGCAGGCACCTGCGTCGGCTGCCCGAGGCATCAGCACTTCGGCTATATGCCTTCCGTTGATTTCGCCGCGTCGCTCCGGAGCGACGACCGTCGAGCACAACAGAACGGCGCCGCCGAGTGGCTCGTAGCCACCGACGCCGACAAGACGGTCGGATCTACAGAGGAGCCTTCAGCGGCTCATATGTCATCTTGTAGCTTCGCGATCCAATAAAGCGCATCAGCGTGTTGCGAAGTTGAACGGGCATTTGAGCAACCCTCGACATGCGATCAGTCATAGCCTGCACATGGTCCACCCGGTGCCGCCGGAGTCGCTCGAAATCTTCGCCAATCAGGGTCCAGTCGGAACGCGAGCCGACGAGTTCGGCTAGAACGAGGGCATCTTCGAGTCCGAGTGCCGCGCCTTGAGCCCAAACTGGCCCGGTGGCGTGTGCGGCATCTCCGATGAGGAGCGTGCGGCCGCTGCTCCACTTCGAGGCCCGTACCTCCTCAAGCGGCGAATAATGCATCCGCCCCGTCGAGGAGAGTGCTGCCTCGACGGTCTCCCGGACTAGGACGGGAAAGCTGCGCAAGAGATTTCGGAGAATGGCTGGGTCGTCGAGCTTACCCCGGTCTTTGGTCGCCGCGGCCCAGCCATAGACCTCTCCATGATCCACCGGGATTAGGAGAACCAGGGCATCTGCGCTGGCCCATATCGTCCAGCAGTCCACACCCGGATCCGGTGCCATGAACCGCCAACTGGCGGATGCCAAACGCGCCGAGAGCGTCCCGGTACTTTCGAACCGCAGCCGACGAACGGTCGAGTGTATCCCGTCTGCGCCGACGAGAAACTTCGACGCGTATCGGCGATCAGCAAGCGTTCCGATTACAACTCGCCCTGACGATTCCGAGACCGAAGTGACCTGCGTGCCCCATCGCACGGCCTGCTCGGGCAGGCCTCCTGCCAGCAGAGACGCCAGATCACCTCGTCGCATGCAACGCGGCGTCAGATCGGAACCCCAAAACTTTCTCTCATCGACGGCGAAGAGGAGACCGCCGGCAGCGGACCGATACTCGCGGCGCTCGACGGACCGCCCGTGCCCAGCCATAGCGTCGCCGAGACCAAGTCGCCGAAGTGCGGCGATGGCATTGCCGGGGAGATTGACGGCAAGACCCGCGTCAGCCGGGCCCGCTCGTTGATCCACGGCCAGCGCCCGAATGTTCCTCCGATGAAGTTCGCGCATTAGCGCGAGGCCTGCGATGCCAGCTCCGGCAACAAACACATCCAGAGTGTCATCCATCGCGAGTTCCCTTTCTGCCGGAGTTCATAAACTCGGGCGATGGTTAACCGGAATTTCTTCCAGAGTTGAATTTTCGAATACCGGACAAGGCCGCTCCGGCCGGACGCACTTTCTCAAAAGCGCTCGTTCGTGCAGGTTGCCTAAAAGCGCTCCGATAGCTTCCTGGCCCTCCGCCGCATGGTCGCCGTAGGAGCCGTGCCGATCACTTGGATGGCGGTTGTCGCGGAATGGCAGCGGGACTGAGCAAGAGGAACGACCGCGGAGACTCTTTCCGACGTATTCCTTGAGCACGGTGGTGCGAGCGGCGTCGCCCTCGCGTGGAAAATGCAGCTCCTTGGTTCCGCGGAGCACGAGTGTAAGGCGTCGATTGGCCAACCGCAGACCAGGGGCAGTGTCGCCCGTCTAGCTATCTATCCGCGATAGTTCCAATGGGCAGCTCACGAGCTGCGAGCTCGGCGAAGGCAGAGCTGCTATTGATACCGACCGACGCCACGCGCCGGGTCCGATCCCCGTTGCGCGCTTGAACATCCGTGTGAAGTGGCTCTGGTCGGCGAAGCCACAGCGAAGCGCGACCTCCGACAGAGGCATTCGCTTGTCGAGCAAGAGATCCCGTGCTCGATCTATCCGGTAACCTTGCAGCCACCCCACCGGAGTGGTTCCTGTCGTGTTCTTGAACGCTCGGGCAAAGTGCGAAGACGAAAGGCCACAGGCCTCGGCGATGGCAGACACCGTAGAACTTCGCCCGAGATCGGCGGTCATCATCTCCTTGGCACGTCTGACCTGCCAGGGCGCAAGGACAGAGCCGTCTGTCGCATGCGCAGGATCTATAGACCCGTAGGTCGACAGAACATGTGCGGCCGCGGCAGTGACCATGTGTTCGATGAAGAGTTCACTTCCCCGGCCCGCGTTCTCCAGCGCGTCGACGAGGATCGGCTGGAGACGTCGCATGGTGACGTCGCTTCTCTCCCAGATGCAGTTGGTACGAAGGTCCGAAAATCTCCCGTTCAAGGAACCGTCGGTCAAGTCGTCAAGGGCAACATGCGGAAGGTGGATATGGAGGCTGTCCACTGGCGCCGAGAATCGGGCTACCGCCTCATGCCTCAGGCCTACGATGGAAAGGTCCCCGACTTGCGACGCGGGCATGGGGACGTGATCCCCACCAGCCCAAAAGCTGTGTGCTGGATGGTCGACCAGTTGCATGATGACGAGGTGCGCGTCCTGCTCCGGTGATGTGGCTGTCACGTCGCCGGCGCCAGAACGATGGCGAAAGATGCCGATTTGCGAATGTCGTGTCGGTACAGAGATCGGACATACGGTGGCGGCAGATCCATCGAAGAGCTTCTGTGTCTGCATCGATCTTTCCGATATGACGGGGCGGGCGTGAAGACTTTATCGCCGCCAGGTGTCGTGGATGTTGAAGTTCCGCTGACCGTTGTCTGCCTCTCGCTTTGAAAGGGATCATTGATCCTTCAACCTCCGTCCGTCCTCAATCCACCAGTTTGGCGGAATGGGGAGGCCAGTGGATTACCGCTAGACCCGCCATAAGTGCCAGGGCAAACATGGCGGGAACCGCCGCTACGATCGGATCACCAGCCATTTGGTGACTGGCAATCGCTCCCACAAGGACAGCCGATAGCAGTGCGACGGCGCCGATCATGAGACGACGCTGGAGAAGGGCAAACCCGCCCGCCAGTTCAATAGCGCCGATGGCATACATGAACCACTCATCGTATCCGAAATGCGCAAAGGCATGGATCTCGAAAGGGTGTGCGGTGAGTTTCATGGAGCCGGCGAGGGTGAACAGCAACACCATCAGTCCTCGAAGGACCCACTCGCCATACTGGGAAACGTTCTTTGTCATCGTAAACTCCTTCAGCCAAGGTCCATGGGAGGGCCCACGACGGCCGTTCCGTACTCGGATGCCAATGTCGCGATCTGATCGAGTGGTATTCCTGCGATCCGCGTGAACAGGTGCTCCACGCCGCCCGGGGCGAAGATCGCCAGCATGCGCAGTTCGGAGCTGGTCTTGTTGATCCAGGAGTGCGGCGTGCCGGCGGGAATGAACACGATGCTCCCGGGGGAAACGTCGCGGACTTGTTCGCCGAGGCGAAAGGTCGGGGTCCCGGCGATGACGTAGAACAATTCGTCCTCTGCATGTGTGTGGAGGGGGGCCGCGCAGCCGGGTGCGGCAACCGATTCCAGCATGGAAAATCGATTGTCGATTTGGCTTCCGTAAATACGTATGGAAACCCTCTCGCCAGGGATGCCGTCGAAGCTCTGGGCATTGTCGCGTTCTATGATTGCGGCCACTGCCAGTCCTTTGGAGACGGAGCGTTCATCTTTTGGCGCCGTCGAGAAGCTGACCATCCCTGTGTTCGATCCGCTCATGAGCATTCTCCCGGAAAACGCCCGGTTTGAACGACGTGCTCGATGTCGGTGCGAAGAAGCCCGATGTCGCGCAGCATGTGGTCGTCGAGCGCGGCAAGTTCCCTCACAGCCTGCCGGGCCCTAAGGCCGCGGCAGAACCGCGATAAGAGGTTGCCGGGGCTGGCATAGATTCTCCCTATCCAAGCGGTTGCGGTTCCTGTGGAAAGAAATGGGCGCTGACCGGCCGTCGAGGGCCGGAGACTGGATCGGTCGGTCATTTGAATACTCGTATGTTTTCAAGTGGTGCGGCGGCGTCATCGCGGCCGCATTCACTCTGTCCTGGAGCTTGAAGCCCTTTGAACGACAAACCACGATCTTTCGAGATCACAGCCGCCGTCGGTTTCGCGAGCTCCTTAGCCGCCGCGCAGCCTCTCGATATTGATCGAAACTGCCTTGCATAGTTCGATCCTGCGGAAATCGCTGTCGAAAGCCGTGATTGCGAACACCATGCCCGGGCGTGGGCTTTGTCGCCGAACGACGCAATTGACGGAGACCCGGTACAGAAACGTTGAAGGGATCCCTGTCAGGATACCCAAGACACCTGCAAGCGCAGGGCGATATTCTCCCTGTGGACAGCCGCCTAGGTAAGTGCCCCGGAGGCAAAGCTGTTGGGAGACAACACGACCTGACGCGTTCCCGCTTGCAACTGCTCGACGTCGTTTCCGGTGATCCCCTGAAACTGGACCTGTAGCACACGGGGCTCTCGCCACTCACCGTTAAGCCCGAACGCGACGGGTCCCATCACCGTCTCGAAGGTCGACTTCCGGGCGTAAGCCGATAACGCTGCGTCTTCGAGTAATCCCGTCGCCGTTACTGCCTCGGCGACCACCTGCATCTGCGCGTAGGCCAGCGGGGCTACATAATGGCCCAATGAATCCACCCCAACACCCAAGGCTCTCGCTTGATATGCGTCGAGGAACTCTCGTGTTCCTGGGAACATCATGGACGGGACGGGTGCCCAGTACTCGTAGTTCACAAGACCGTTGAGCAGTGGCCCGAGGGCAACCTTCACGGCCGTGTTCTGAGGTCCGATCATCTTGGGACGATAGGGATGGTCGTGCAGGGCACGGACGAGGCCGATTGAGTCCTCGAGATACGAGCAGATGAAGAGGAGGTCGCAGGAGCTCTCCCCGACGGCGTCGATGAGGGGACGGAAATCCGTCGTCGACAGAGGGTAGGTGGCGTCGTGGACGATGTCGAAGCCGTACGTGGTCGCGTTCTCCTTTGCTCCGACAATTGGGTTGCGCGAGAACTCGGCGTCCGCCGATAGCAGTGCGACCCTGGTCGGCTTCGGGGATTGCCGAGCCGCCACCGAGAAGAACCCCTCAGTCAATGCCGCGTTAGGATTGGGTCCGGTCGGGATCATCGCGAAGTAGCCGGGATAGGCCAGCTCGCCGTTGACCCCGAGCCCCATCAGTCCGATGAAGAAGCGCTGCCGTTCCATGACGAAGGGCATTGCCGGGAGAATGGTGTTGGTGCCATAGCCGCCGATGACGAGATCGACCTTGTCCACGTCGACCAGCCGTCGGTAGAGGCCGTCCACCGACGAGGCGTCGGCCTTGTCGTCGTAGCAGACCAGTTCGACGCGGCGCCCGAGAAGGCCGCCCCGCTCGTTGACGTCGTCCCGCCAGATCTCGTGAGCCAGTCTTGCCGACGCGGCATTGCCCCCGACAGGACCCGTGAGGGACAGGCAGTATCCGATGCGGATCGGCGCCGGCATGACAGTCAGAGTCCCGTGGAGGCGATACGCGACGCCAGAAGCTGCATCTCCCAGGCGAACGCGACGCCACTGGCGCCGCCGTGTTCCAGGATGACCCCGGCAACCCCGGCTGCGGTCTCTTCCCGCGCCCAGTTGCGCTGCCATTCGGCCAGCACCGCCATCCAGGTGATGGGAACGGCTCCGGCCGCAACCATCCGGCGGACCGCCATGTCGTGAGCCTCAAGCGAAACGCCGCCGGACGCGGCGGTGACGATGAACACGTCGTATCCCTCGGCGAGAGCCTGGATCGTTGGCATTGCGAGGCAGATCTCGGTGTACAGCGCGGCGAGGATGAGCTGCTTGCGGCCGCTTGCCTTCACCACGTCGGTGACCTTCGGGTCCTGCCAAGTATTGATGAAGGTCCTATCGATCGGCTTCTGGTCCGGAAACACGTCCTGAAGCCCCTTGATCAGGTAGCCGCCACGCTCCTCGAGCACCGTCGTCAGGACCGTCGGGACGTCGAAGGCCTTTGCTGTCTTGGCAAGGCCCACGACATTGTTGACGATCATCGTCGGTTCGTGGCTGTTGAGGTTGGTGAACTGGTAGGGCTGGTGATCGATCAAGACGAGGATGCTGTCTTCTGGGCGGAGCAGCGCCTCAAGGCCGTTCTTGGCGGTCATGGCGATTCCTTTACGTATCGAGAATGGTTCAGGCGACGTCGGGGTCGATGAAGACGTGGAGCGTCTGGATCAGGTCGCCGTCAAAACAGGCGACATCGGTGCCGGAAACCGCGACGGGACCGCCGGGCAGCCCTAACTGCCAGCGCAGCCGTGCCATGCCGTGGTGGCCGACGGCTGGACCGAGGGCGGAGAAGGCGAAGCCCGGAGGCAAGCTCGACAGCAGCGCATCCACCGCTCGATTGATTTCGGCATGCCCCGTCGCCGACGATCCTGGCTCGTAAAGCACGGCGTCCGCCACGTAGAGTTCCCGTATGATCTGGATGCGCTGTTCGGCGTCGCGCTCTCCGAAAACGCGCAGCAGGTTGGTCTGCAACAGGCGGTCAAAGTCCATGGAAGGTCCGATCAACGGCGCGAGCGCGGCAAGCAATGGGACCCGGTGCAGGTCCCTCAGGCTTGGCAAGCTATCGAGCCTCGGTCGGCGTTTCTTGTGAGGTTTGCCAATTATTGGACAGATTTGCGCAAGCCGCCGTATTTTTCAGAATCAACCTGTAAGCACGGGTGCATGAACCGCCAGTGTCGCGATAGCAGGCTTGAACGGGAACTATCGCTACCACTTGTTGGTACAGGCGCCGCTCGCATCTCGTTCTTGGCGAATGGCGGGACAGACCGTCCGTTCTAGCATCTCATCGCGCGCCGCCATGCACCGGGACTCGCGCCAACCGCGGCGGTGAACACCCTGGTGAAGTAGCTCTGGTCGCCGAAGCCGCAAAGAATGGCGATGTCCGCCAGGGTTAGCCCGGAGCCGACCAGATAGGATTTCGCCTCGGTGATCCGGAGATCGGTCAGGTAGCGATGGGGGCTGAGGCCTGTGGTCTGCCGGAAGGCCCGTGCGAAGTAGCTGGGACTGAGCCCGCATTCGCCAGCCACGCCCGCGATGCTGACGTGTGCCGCCAACTGAGACTGCATGATCTCCTTGGCACGACATTCTTGCCAAGGCGCCAGGCCGCCTCCGGAGGCCTTCGAAGGCAGGCGCAGGCCGCCGTAGCGCTCGGCTAGATACGTGAGCAGGCTCAGTGCGAGCTGATCGGCAAAGAGAGGACTGGCGGGCTCTGCCGCCAGAGGCGACGCCAGCATGAAACGGCAGAACCGGCCAAGAATGGGATCTGCCTCGTTGGACGGCATCCGAAGGCGGTCCATCTTTCCCGCGCCGATCTGGGCAGTAAGGTCGTTGAGCGCGAACTTGCCGATGTAGACGTGGACGGAGTCGGACGGTCCTGTAATGCGACTTTGAGACGGCTCCGTAAGATCGATCATTCTCGCCGTTTCGGCTGCGACCGCGCCATTCTGGATGTAGCGTCCGTTCTGCCAAACCTCGAGCCGCTCGATGGGCTGCAACTTGTAGGTCAGGCTGTAGGCGTCCTCTGGCTCGGTCGGTGCCGTTCGGTCGTAGCCGCGCGGATCTGTCAGTGTCAGGTGCGTGACGGCTAACCTGCTCCGTCCCTGTTCGGAGAGCCTCAGGATCGGTTGGGCGGCGATGCCGAGGTAAGCGCCAAGGGTGGCGCCGTGAAGCTCCCCTCGGTTGGCCGCTTTGTCGAGCCTGGGTGTCATGGCATCCGGTTTTCGGCTTCGGTTCGGTCGAACATGCATACCACCATTACAGCAATACGTCGGCACCCGCATGTGGCTCGGCTCGACGGCCACCGCAAGCGAATGACAAGAATGGGCAAGGATGTGCGAGGAACCGGCACGCGGTGGGACGTGCCAGCGCTTAGAGCACGGTTGTCGACGAGCCCGAGGCTTCGCTCAGGCAGTTCGGCAACCGCGAGGATACGTACATGAAACTCAACGGAAAGATCGCCGTCGTCACCGGGGCGTCGAGCGGCATCGGCGCCGGCATCGCTAGGGCAATGGGTGCCGAGGGAGCCACCGTCGTTGTCAACTACGCCTCCAGCAAGACCGGGGCGGATGCCGTCGTTGCATCCATCGAGACCAACATCCTGATGTCTCGGTGGATGTCGCACCCGTCGAATGCTCCCGGCTCATTGCTGTCCCGGGTTCACCGATCAGTCTGCGGAGCCGTTCGATGCCGGCCTTGCGGTTCGGCCCGGTCAGGAACCCGTAGTGCCGGATGCGGTGGAAGCCGCGCGGCAGGACGTGGAGGAGGAAGCGGCGGATGAACTCGTCCGCTTCGAGCGTGAGGGTGCGGTGACGGGCAGCACCGTCCTGGCGGTAGTCCTTGACGCGGAAGGTGACGGTGCGGCCGTCGAAGGCGGTGATGCGGCGTGACGAGATGGCGACGCGGTGAGTATAGCGGGACAGGTAGGCGAGAACCGCCTGCGGCTCCGCGAAGGGCGGCTTGGTGTAGACGACCCAGCGCTTGCGGCGCACCGGAGCGAGATGGCGGACGAAGGTTTTGGCATCCGCCAGATGGGCCAGCGGGCCGTAGAAGGTGAGCTTGCCGGCACGGTGGAGAGCGACGAGCCCTTCGAGAAAGAGGCGGCGGAACAGGGCGCCGAGCACCCGCACTGGCAGAAGGAACGCGGGACGCGACGAGATCCACCGCACCCCGTCCGGCGAGAGGCCGCCGCCCGGCACGATCATGTGGACGTGGGGATGGTGGGTCATGGCCGAGCCCCAGGTGTGGAGGACTGCGGTGAGGCCGATGCGGGCGCCGAGGTGTTTTGGGTCGGCAGCGATCCTGGTCATAGTCTCGACCGACGCCCGGAACAGGAGGTCGTAGACGGCAGCCTTGTTCTGGAAGGCGACGGCTGCGACCTCGGCGGGCAGCGTGAAGACGACGTGGAAGTATCCGACCGGCAGAAGGTCGGCCTCGCGGTCATTCAGCCAGTCGCGTGCCGCCGCGCCCTGGCACCTCGGACAGTGCCGGTTGCGGCAGGAGTTGTAGGCGACCCGCAGATGGCCGCACTCGTCGCAGCCCTCGACATGGCCGCCGAGAGTGGCGGTGCGGCAATGCTCAATCGCCGACATGACCTTCAGTTCGGCCAGGCACAGATGCCCGGCGCGGCTCGCCCGGTAGGCCGGGCCATGGTCACGGAAGATGTCGGCGAGTTCGATGGGCGGCGCCACCACCCCTCACTCCCGGGCGTTATCTCCCTCCATCAGGATTTTGAGCTGTTCGATCGGGCTCGTCACGGCGCGGATCGTGCGTGTGGCGACCCGGGCGTAGAGGGCGGTGGTGTCGAGCTTGGAATGGCCGAGCAACACTTGGATGACGCGGATGTCGACGTTCTGCTCGAGCAGATGCGTCGCGAAGGAATGGCGCAGCGTGTGCGGGCTGACGCGCTTGGTGATGCCGGCGGCCTCGGCCGCCTCGTGGACGGCACGGTTGAGCTGACGGGTGGAGCTGGGCTCCAGACGGCTGCGTCCGGGAAACAACCAGCCGTGCGGCAGCATCACGCCGCGCCGCCGCCCCTCGCGCCACCACAGGCGCAGGAGTTCCAGAAGCTGCGGGGAGAGCATGGCGTTGCGGTCCTTGCGCCCCTTGCCCTCTTCGATCCGGATGAGCATCCGGGTGGAGTCGATGTCGTCGATCTTCAGCGTCGCGACCTCCGAGACCCGCAACCCCGCGCCATAGGCGGTGCCGAGCGCGGCGCGATACTTCGGCCCCGGCGCCGCCTCCAGGAGCCGTCCGACCTCCTCGACGCTCAGCACCGTCGGCAGCTTGCGCCCGTAGCGGGCGAGAACGAGGCGCCGCGCCAGATCGGGGCGGTCGAGCGTGACGGTGAACAGGAAGCGCAGCGCCGAGACCGAACCGTTGATCGTCGGCGCTTGCACGCCGGTTTCGGTCTGGTGGACCTGGAAGCGGCGCAGATCCTCGGCGCTCGCGGTGTCGGGTGAGCGACCAAGGAAAGCGGCAAAGGCGCTGACGAAACGGATGTAGTCACGCTGCGTGGCCTCGCGCAGGCCGCGCATGGCCATGTCCTCCAGCATGCGCAGGCGCAGCGCGCTGGCGGGGCGTTCGACGGAAGGATGCGACATCGGATCTCTCCATGAGACGAGGGGAACCCCTCATGCTCATGGCGATCGCCGCGCCCGTTCAACCGCCGACCAAGCCTGTGCCTATACTCGCCAACCGCAACGCTGCCGCCCATCCCGCGAGAGCGGGTTCGTGCATGGGTCGAAACCTGTCCGGCCGCTTTGCGGCATCATCAATGACCTCGACGCAGGACGCGCTGCCGTCACTAAGACCTGGTCGAACGGCTAGACCGAAGGTCACGTCAACCGCCTGAAGCCCCGTCAAGCGCCAGATGTACGACGACGCTAAGCTCGACCTCCTCGAAGCCCGCCCGCTCGCCATGGAAGCCCGCCCGCTCGCCATGATGGTCATCGAGATGGCGTCCGATCCAAAATTGCACGCGAACAACAGCGCGCCGGTTCCGAGCCTGCCGTCTTGCTGGCTTCAGGCGCCCATGGCCGCGAAATGGGCGAGCATCCGCTGAGGGTCAGGGGTGAGGCCGGTGAAGTGCTGGAAGGCGCCGACAGCCTGGAAGACCGCCATGCCGCCGCCGTCGACCGTACGACAGCCTTTGGCGCGGGCGACCTTCAGGAGCTCGGTCTCGAGCGGAAAATACACGATCTCGGCGACGAAATGGCGGGGCTCGATCCAGGTGGGGTCGAGGGGCAGGCCGGGATGGGCGGCGGTGCCGGTCGGGGTGGCATGGACGAGACCGGTCGCCTCTTTCATGGCTGTGCGGAGATCGGTGCCGACGTCGACCGCGGCACCGGGAAACTGCTGCGCGAGTTTTTCGGCCAGATGCTCCGCCCGGGCGGCGTCCCGGTCGAAGATCGTCAGATGCCGCGTTCCCAGCTGCAGCATGGCGCGGGCGACCGCAGCCCCGGCACCGCCGGCGCCGAGCTGCACGGCGGACGCCAGATCGGCATCCGGCAGGCCGCGGCGAAAGCTCTCGGCAAAGCCGGAGCAGTCGGTGTTGTGTCCCGTGCGGCGCCCGTCCTTCAGAACCACGGTGTTGACGGCGCCCAGCGCCTTGGCTTCCGGCGACAGGACGTCGATCTCGGCCATGACGGCCTGCTTGGCGGGATAGGTGACGTTGACGCCGGCAAAGCCGCGTTCCTCGACTTCCCGGAGCAAAGCGGGGAGGGCGGACAGGCCGACGCGGCGCAGGTCGAGGTCGATCAGCTCGTAGGAGAGGGACAGACCGTTTGCCCGGCCCTCCGCCACGTGGAGGGCCGGGGAACGGGACAGCTGGATGCCGCTGCCGATCAGGCCGACCTGGATCGTACGGGCGGAAATGTCGAGCATGAAGGCGCCTTTGGGGGAAGGGAGCGTGTCGTGGCGGCCGACGATGGCCGGCCGCCACAGGGTGCGTTCTACTGGCGAAGGGACTTCAGCTGAGCGAGAACGGCGTCGACCGTCTCCGCGCCGATCGTCTCGCGGAACTCGGCGACGACGGGCTCGACAGCCTTGCGGAAGGCGTCGAGCTTCTCCGGTGAAAGTTCGACGACCGCCATGTCGGTCTTCTTGATCTCGTCGAGGAAGCCGGCATTGGAGTCGCGCGAGACCTTGCGCTGGTAGTCGCGCGCCTCGGTCGCAGCGGCCTGCAGCAGCGCCTGCTCCTCCGGATCGAGCTTGTCCCAGAAGACCTTGGAGACGAGGACGATCTGCGGATTGTACTGGTGGCCCGTCAGGGTCAGATACTTCTGCACCTCGGTGAACTTGGCATTCACAATATTCGAGAGCGGGTTCTCCTGGCCGTCGACGGTGCCGGTCTCGAGCGCGCTGTAGAGCTCGGGATAGGGCAGCGGCACGGCATTGGCGCCGAGGGCGTTGAAGGTGGCGAGCGGGACGGCGGACTGGACGGTGCGGATCTTCAGGCCCTTGACGTCCTCGACGCTTTCCACCGCGCGGCTGTTGTTGGTGAGGTGACGAAAGCCAAGCTCCCAGAAGCCGAGGCCGACGAGACGCTGTTCGGGCAGGCGGTCCATCAGGCCCGTGCCGATTTCGCCGTCCATCACGGCGTCGGCCTCTTCGGGCGTGCCGAACAGGAAGGGCAGGTCCACGACGCCGAATTCCTTCACCGTGCCCGACAAGATGCCGGCGTTCATGACGCTCATTTCCACCGTGCCGCCCTGGATCGAGGCGAGCGTCTGGACGTCGCCGCCGAGCGTGCCGCCGGGGAAGAGCTTGACCTCGATCTTGCCGCCGCTCTTCTCGCTCACGAGCTCGGCAAAGCGCTCCATGCCGGTCACCTGCGGGTGACCCTTGGAGTTCTGCGCGGCGAACTTGATGGTGCGCTCCTGGATCTCGGCCTGAGCGAGACTCGCCGAGCCGATGATGGTGGCGAGCCCGAGTGCGGCGGCGATGCCTGTGATGATGCGCATGTGGTCTGTTCCTCCCTGTGGGACGGCCCTGCCGCCCCGATTGCGCCCGAAGGCTCGTGGATGCCCCTGCCTCCCAGCAGGGGCGATGGATGGTGGGCCGTCCGCCTCAGCGGCCGGAGAAAAAGGCCGCCGGCACCGTCACCAGCGCCGGGAAGAAGACGAGCAGCATCAGCACGATCAGCTGGGCGACCATGAAGGGCCAGACGCCGCGGATGAGCTTTTCCATCGGGATGCGCCCGACGCCGCAGACGACATTGAGCACCGTGCCGACCGGCGGGGTGATGAGGCCGATCGAGTTGTTGATGATGAAGAGGACGCCGAAATAGACAGGGTCGATGCCGGCCTCCTTGATCACCGGGATCAGCACCGGCGTCAGGATCAGGATGGTCGGCGTCATGTCCATGGCGGTGCCGACGGCGACGATGAGCACCATGATCGCCAGAAGCAGCAGCGTCTGGTTGTCCATCAGCGGTTCGAGCATGGCGACCATGGCGCCCGGCAGGTCGGCGACGGTGATCAGCCAGGCCGAGACCGAGGCGGCGGCGACCAGGAACATCACGACGGCCGTGGTCTTGGCCGCGGCGGCGAAGACGCCGAAGAGCATGCGGGGCGTCAGTTCGCGGTAGACGACCATGGCCACGAAGAGCGAGTAGACGGCGGCGACGACACCGGCCTCCGTCGGGGTGAAGATGCCGAACTTCAGGCCGAAGATGATGATGACCGGGAGCATCAGCGCCCAGAGGCTGGACGCCAGGGCATGCCGGCGCTCGGGCCCGCTGGCCCGGACCGGCAGCTCGAACGTTTGCTTGCGGATGACGATGAGCCAGGTGATGCACAGCGCCGCGCCGATCATCAGGCCGGGCGCGATGCCGGCGAGGAACAGCTTGGTGATCGAGACGCCGCCGACGACGCCATAGAGAATGAAGCCGATCGAGGGCGGAATGATCGGTCCGATGATCGCCGAGGAGGCGATGAGGCCGCCGGACTGGGCCGGATCGTGCCCGGACTTGATCATCATCGGCATCAAGAGCGCGGCCAGCGCGGCGGCATCCGCCACGGCCGAGCCGGACAGGCTGGACAGGACGCAGGCCGCCAGGATGCAGACGAAGCCGAGGCCGCCGCGGCGATGGCCGACCAGCGCGACGGCGAGGTCGACGATGCGCTTCGACAGGCCGCCCTGGTTCATGATCTCGCCGGCGAGCATGAAGAACGGCACGGCGATCAGCGTGAAACTGTCGGCACCCTGCAGTACGGTCTGCGCGACGATCTGCCCATCGAACAGATCCATGTGGATCATCAGCGCGACGCCCGACAGGATGAGGGCGAAGGCGATGGGCATGCCGAGCGCCATGGTGCCGAGAAGCGAGCCCAGGAAAATTCCGACGACCATCGCGGGATCCCTCCTAGCGGCCGAGGCCGGCGGCGACCGGCGGCATGGCCGGCCGCGTCGCCTCGGGCGGCAGGTGATCCTCCGATTCCGTGACGAGGACGGCCGTCGTGACGTCGATCCGGCCGGTGAGAATGGCAAAGGCCTCGTAGCCGAGGAGTAGGAGGGCGGTGATGGCGAACACGACGACGGGTATCATAAACCAGCTCATCGAGACGCCGGCGGCGGGCGTGACCGCACTCCAGGTGAGCATCGCCTGCTTCAGGCCGCCCTGGATGAGAAGGGCGCAGGCGATCAGCATCAGCAGGTAGCCCAGGAGAAGGCAGAACTTGGCCGCCTTGGGCGGCAGCGCGCGGATGACGGTATCGATGCCGATGTGAGCGTGGTCGCGCAACGCCAGTGCCGCGCCGAGGAAGATCAGCCAGACGAAGGCCAGCCGGGACAGCTCCTCCGACACGGTGATGCCGCTGTTGAACCCGTAGCGGAGGACGACATTGCCGAAGACGAGAGCAGCCATCGCCGCCAGAAGGAGCGCGATCGCAACCTTCAGCAGCGTGAAGTAGGCATCTACGATTGTCTTCATCACTTGATGTCCTCCCGAAACCACCGGCGCATTCGCGCTCGTTCTCAAGCCGTACCGGACTCTTGCCTGTGCGAGCTTTCCGCCCGCATGGCGCGCTGCGACGACGCAGCGATGCTTAAGACCGACCGCCAGCCTCCCGCCGTGATCTTGCCAAAATATGTACGAACTGGTTCGTTAGGTCAAATGGAGAATTCGCTGTTCCCAGGTGCAGTTTGGCAAAGGGCTGGTATCAGTAGATCGGCAGTGTCTGTCTCGGTTCGGGACCGGAAGCGACGTAAGGGTGACATGAGCATTGAACGAGGAGACGGCGCGCCGGACGAGGCTCTCGCGATGCCAGATGGCGGTGAGCCCGGGCCTGTGGGGACCCGGCGCGTCGGGCAGCGCGACCGCACCGAGCAAACGCGCAGCGATATCCTGCTCGTCGCGCGTGCGGAATTTGCCGCCAATGGTCTGTCCGGCGCCCGCGTCGACGCGATCGCCGCCCGCACCCGCACGTCGAAGCGGATGATCTACTATCATTTCGGCTCCAAAGAAGGTCTCTATCTCGCCGTCCTGGAGGATGCCTATGCGGCCATCCGCAAGGTCGAGGACGAACTGCGGCTCGCGGAGCTCGATCCTGTCGAGGCGATGCGCCGGCTGATCGACTTCACCTTCGACTATGACGAGGCCCATCCCGAGTTCATCCGGCTGGTGACGATCGAGAACATCCACCGGGCCGAGCACATGCGCCAGTCGACCACGCTCAGCCGGTTGAACGTCTCGGTCATCGCGACGATCGAGACGATCCTGCAGCGCGGAAAGGACAGCGGCATTTTTCGCCGGACGGTCGATCCCATCGACCTTCACATGCTGATCTCTTCCTTCTGCTTCTTCCGCGTCTCGAACCAGCACACGTTCGGCACGATCTTTGGCCACGACCTCGCCGATCCGACGACGCGCGCGCGCCAAAAGGCGCTGCTGCAGGATGCGGTGGTGGCGCTTCTTCAGGCGACCTGACAGCGGAAGACACCGTGATGTTTGGCTTGCGCCCCGCCGCGCCGCAAGCCGCTAGCGCGTCGGCATGCCTTCGGGGGCGAAGCGGGACTGCGTCGCCAGCCGGATCGCCGCATTTGCGGCGCCGAGCCCGGCATAGCCGCGGCGCTCGACGATCTCGATGAAGAAGCCGCCGTTCAGCGCCGTCAGATAGATCTGGAAGTATTCGCCGCTGTCGTCGCGATCGTAGAGGATGCCGAAGCGGCGCATGGCGCCGAGAAGGTCCGGCGCCAGATCGAATTTCGCGTCGAGATCGTCGTAGTAGTTCTGCGGGATCGGCAAGAGGTCGACGCCACTGGCGTGGAGGGTCTCGACCGTCCTGAGGATGTCGTCGGTGCGGAAGGCGACGTGCTGCACGCCCGGGCCGACGAACTGCGTCACGAAGCGCGCCGACAGGGTGCGGACCGATTGCGAGCCGTTGAGGACGACACGAAGGCTGCCTTCGGCGTTTTCCAGGACCTGGCTGAGCACGAGACCGCCGGGATCGGGCACCTCGAGCGGAGGCATGACCTTCAGATCGAAGATCGAATGGTAGAACAGCGTCCAGGATAGCATGTCCTCGTAGCGCACGGTCTGGGCGACATGATCGACCACGCCGAGCCCAGCGCCGGCATGGACGTTCCAACCGGGTTCGAGGTCGAAGTCGACCTCCCACTGCCGTTCCAGCGCCGCCTCTTCGGCGACGAGGTAGAGAAGGCTCCCGCCGACGCCGCGGATCGCGGCAAGTTCCCGTTCGCCGGGGCCGACCGGCTGGCGGAACGGGGCCGCGAGCAGGCCCTCCGCCCGCTTCAGGGCTGCTGCGGCGTCGGCCATGCGCAGGCCGAGGGCGCAGACATTGGTGCCGTGGACGACGTAGGCGGAGTGGGCGAGACCCTCCGTCTCCTTGTTCACGACGACGCGCAGCGCCCCTTGCGTGTAGAGATCGACGTCCTTGGAACGGTGACGCCCGGCATGGCGAAAGCCGATCGAGACGAGAAGCGCCGAGAGCGCGCCGGCCGACGCGCCGTCGGTGGCGAATTCGATGAAGGAGACGCCGGTCGTCTTCGCCGGGGCGGGCAGGGGCTCGCTTTCGGATGGACCGTTCATGGCGCGACCCTCCGCCTTCAGCCGGTCCATCAGGAAGAACAGCGAGCGCCGCCCGTCCACCGCGGTCTGGCGCGCCGAGCCAGCCCGGAACTGGTCGTTGAAAATTTCCAGGGAATAGTAGCCGTCATAGCCCGTCGCCTCGACCGCCGCCATGAAGTCGGCGACGGGCAGGTCGCCCTGTCCCGGCATGTTGCGGTAGTGCCGGCTCCAGGACAGGAGGTCCAGGTTGAGTTTCGGCGCGTCCGCCATCTGCACGATGAAAATCTTGTCCTTCGGGATCGAGCGGATCGAAGAGGGGTCGATGCCGCGCGCCAGCGTATGGAAACTGTCGAGGATCAGGCCGACATTCGGGTGATCGGCGCGCCGCACGATCTCCCAGGCGTCGCGGTGATCACTGACGAAGCGGCCCCAGGCGAGCGCCTCGTAGCCGACGCGCACGCCGGCGGCCCGAGCGATTTCGCCGAGTTCACGCAGATCGTCGGCGGCCCGGTCGATGCCGCCGAGGGCCAGCGGCGACACCGTGGAGCAGATCAGGATGAGGTCGGTGCCGAGCTCGTTCATCGTCTCGAACTTGTGCTTGGCACGATCGAACGCCTTGGCGCGCTGCGGCTCGGGCAGGCCCTCGAAGTCGCGGAACGGCTGGAACAGCGAGATCTCGAGGCCGGCATCGCGGACCATCTGCCCGACCTCGCGGGCGCCGAGGTCGGAAGCGAGAAAATCGTTTTCGAAGATCTCGACCGCGTTGAAGCCCGCCGCGGCTGTCGCGTTCAGCTTGTCGGCAAGATTGCCCGACAGGGAGACGGTGGCGATGGACGTTTTCATGGCGCGGCTCCGCTTCGGTCGAAGATCCGGCCCGGGGCGGGGCGCGCCGGGCCGGCAGTCTGGCTGTGCTCTCAGACGAGCGCGATGATGCGGCTCGGGCCGCCGGTGGCGCCGCGGACTTTCGGTCCCGCGACGACCAGCATGGCGCCCTTGGCGGGCAGATCATCGAGCCCTGCGATCGCCTCGACGCCCCAGCGCCCGCTGCCGAGCCACTGGTAGTGGACCGGAAAGTCGCCGGAGGACGCCAGGCCGCGATCGAGCGAAAGCGTGTCGACGGCAATGCCCTTGACGCTGCGCTCCTTGATCAGGAACTCCGCCGTTTCCGCGTGAAAGCCGGGCGTGTGGTTTTTGCCCTCGGCATCACGGCCGGTGAATTTCGGCGAGTCGAGGAGGGCGTGCCAGCCGGAATTCATGGCAACGCAGCAGCCCTCGGGCAGAGGCCCGTTGACGGCTTCCCAGGCCTTGATGTCGTCCGGCGTCAGGGCGGCATCGGGGTCGCTCGCGGCGCGTTCGCGGATGTCGATGACTGCCAGCGGCACGACGAGATCGGCGATGTCGATCATGTCGACGCTCATGCCGTTCTCGGAGAAGTGCAGCGGCGCGTCCATGTGGGTGCCGGTGTGCTCCATCAGCGTCCAGCGATGCAGGTTCACCTTGTCCTTTTCCCAGGTCACCGGCTTCTCCACGGTGAACCATTTCTCGCCGCTGAAGGTCGGAAAGCCTTCGAACAGGGTGTGGGTGAGGTCGTGGACTTTCGAGAAGCGGTGCTCTTGTGCCGGGGCCGCGGCCCTGGCCGGCTGCAGTCCGAGGCCTGCGGAGACGGCGGCCAGGCCGATGCCGAAGCCGGCCTTGAGCAGGCCGCGGCGCGAGGCGTTCTCGCAGATGGAGTGAAGGCAGTTCGGGGGACACATGGGTTTCTTTCCTCCCAGAAAAAACCTGCCTGTTTCCGGCAGTCAGGGGAAAGTGTACGAACTAGTTCGTGATTGCAAGGCGATCGTGCTGGCATCGATCGGACGCCGGAACTCTATCCGGCCCGGATCAGGGCAGCGACCAGCCTGAGGCTTCCGAGCAGCGTCTCGGCGGCTGGGGGCAAAGCGAGGCCGGCGCGTGTCGAGATGCCGACCGGGCCTTGCGTGTCCGCTGTCGGGATGGCGAGGCGGGTGAGGATGCCGGCGCGCAAGTCTTCGAGGACGACGCCCTCTGAGATGATCCAGATGGCATCCGTCGCCCTGATATAGGCGCGGCCGAAGGCGAGCGAGACGGTCTCGACGACAGCTGCGGGGCGGGGCAGGTTCGCGGCTAGGAAGAGCCGGTCGACCGTCGGGCGGATGACCGAACCCGGCGGCGGCATCAGGCACTCGAAACGGGCCAGATCGGCGGCCGGTGAAGCCAGCCCCGCCAGCGGGTGGCCGGCCCGGGCGGCGAAGACGATCGGCTCGGAATAGAGGTGCTCGAACAGAAGGCCCGTCATCTCCTCGGCGGCGCCCATCCGACCGATGACGAGATCGAGGTCGCCCTGCCGCAACTGTGTCATGAGAAAAGCGGTGGGCCCCGTGACGATGCGCGGCGTCGCGCCGAGGCCTTGGGAACGGTAGCGCTGGATGGCCTCTGGGAGAAGACGGGCCGACACCGTCGGCAGCGCGCCGATGCGCACCGGCAGGGCGTCGGGCGCGTTGAGCTTATCCAACTGCTCCACTCCCTGGCGAAGCGCCGAGAGGCTAGACTCCGCGTGGCGCAGAAAGATCTCGCCCGCGGGCAGGAGAAAGCCGCCGCGGCGGGTGCGGTCGAGGAGTTCGGTGCCGAGGATCGTCTCCAGTTCCTTGATCGACTTCGAGACCGCCGGCTGCGTCACCGCCAGGACGTCGGCGGCCCGGACGATGCTGCCTTCCCGCGCCACGGCAACGAAGGTTCTGACATGTCGGAGACGGATCGAGGCTGACGGCATGATCATAACTACCGGGTTATGAAACCGCCTTCAATGTTCATTTTACATCACCGCATGGCGGGATTACTGGAGAGGGCAAGGTTTGGCGCATGGGGAGACGGCATGTCCTTCGTCACGGTCAACGGCAATGCCGTCCACTATCGCCGAAGCGGTACTCCGGGAGGGCGTCGCGTCCTGTTCTTGAACTCGCTGGGCTCTGATCTCCGGATCTGGGAGGCGGTCGCGGTGGAACTGGGATCCCGATGCGAAATCCTCACCTATGACATGCGCGGCCACGGGCTGACGCAGGTCTCGCCCGCGCCCTACACGCTCGATCTCCTCGTCGACGATGCCCTCGGCCTTCTCGACGCGCTCGGCTGGCCGGCAGGGACGCTCGTCGGCCTCTCCGTCGGCGGGCTCGTCGCGCAGGGGATGGTTGCGCGCGATCCCGGCCGGTTCGACGCGCTCGTCCTCATGGACACGGCGGCGAAGATCGGCACAGCCGAGAGCTGGAACGAGCGCATCGCCGCCGTGGAGGCGGGCGGCGTGGCGTCGGTCGCCGATGCCGTTGTTTCGCGCTGGTTCTCGCCGGCCTTTGCAAAGGAGCAGCCGGCGTCGCTCTTTGGCTGGCGCACCATGCTCGCGCAGACGAGCACCGCCGGCTATGCCGGCACCTGCGCCGCCCTACGCGACGCCGATCTCACCAAGGCCGCCGGGGCTATTTCGGTCCCGACGCTCGTGCTGGTCGGCGACGGCGATTTGGCGACGCCCCCGGACCTCGTCGAGGCGACCGCGCGGCTGATCCCCGGCGCCCGCTTCGAGCGCGTCGCGGGCGCCGGCCATCTGCCGTGCCTGGAGCGACCGGCGGAGATCGCGGGCGCTATCGCGCAGCACCTCGAGGCGTCCTCCGCAGCGACGGCCGGTGAGGGGGCCTCGGCCTTCGACCGCGGCATGGCGGTGCGCCGGGCGGTGCTCGGCGGCGAGCACGTCGAGCGCGCCACTTCCGCGATCACCGGCTTCGATGCAGCTTTCCAGCGCCTCATCACGGAAAGCGCCTGGGGCACGGTCTGGTCGAGCCCGCGGCTGACGCGGCGCGAGCGTTCCATCGTCACCATCGCGCTGCTGGCTGCGCTGGGACAAGACGATGAGGTGGCCATGCATGTCCGCGCCACCCGCAACACCGGCGCCACGGCCGACGACATCGCCGAGGCTCTGATGCATGTCGCGATCTATGCCGGCGTGCCGGCCGCCAATCACGCGATCAAGATCGCCAAGACGACGCTGTCGGGAATGACGTCTGGGGAGGCGGCACGATGAGCTATTTCCCGCGTGACCGGGCCTGGCATCCGCCGGCCCTGACGCCCTCCTACAAGACCTCGGTCCTGCGCGCGCCGCAGCAGGCGCTTCTGTCCATGCCGACGACGGCGTCGGAGGAAACCGGGCCCGTCTTTGGCCACGACCTTCTCGGCCCTGACGACAACGACCTCATCCGCAATTTCCGCAGAGCGGGCGGAGAGGCGATCGGACAGCGCATCGTGGTCTATGGCCGCGTCCTCGACGAGACCGGACGTCCGGTGCCGGGCACGCTGCTCGAATTCTGGCAGGCCAATGCCGGCGGGCGCTACCGCCACAAGAACGAAGGCTATCGCGCCGCCCTCGATCCGAATTTCGGCGGCTGCGGGCGCACCATCACCGACGAGCGCGGCGCTTACCACTTCCGGACGGTCAAGCCCGGCGCCTATCCCTGGCCGAACGGCGTCAACGACTGGCGCCCGGCGCACATCCATTTCTCCGTCTTCGGCCATGCCTTCGCGCAGCGTCTCGTCACGCAGATGTATTTCGAGGGCGATCCGATGATCTGGCAGTGCCCCATCGTGCGCACTATTCCGGACCGCTCCGCGGTCGAACAGCTCGTCGCGGCGCTCGACCGGCAGGCGACGATCCCCATGGACAGTCTCGCCTACAAGTTCGACATCGTCCTGCGTGGACGGCGCTCGACGATGTTCGAGAACCGGATGGAGGGCAATTGATGGTCCAGTCCCTCGATTATCTGAAAGAATCCCCCTCGCAGACCGCGGGGCCCTACGTCCACATCGGCACGAACCCGAACTGGGTCGAAATCACAGGCGTCTGGAAGGCCGATCTCGGGCTTGTCCTGGTCGGGCCGCAGACCAGGGGCGAACGCATCCTCGTCGAGGGGCGCCTCTTCGACGGACTGGGGGAGCCGGTGCGCGACGCGCTGGTCGAGATCTGGCAGGCCGATGCCGCGGGGCTCCACAACTCGCCGGCCGAGACACGCGGCAAGGCCGACCCGGCCTTTGCCGGCTGGGGACGCCAGCCCGTCTCCGGCGTCGACGGCTCGTTCCGTTTCGAGACCGTCCGTCCGGGATCCGTGCCGATGCCGGACGGTCGCCCGCAGGCGCCGCACATCACGGTCTGGATCGTCGCGCGCGGCATCAATCTCGGGCTCCATACCCGGCTTTATTTCGCCGACGAGGCGGCAGCCAATGCGACTGATCCGCTGCTCCAGCGCATTCCCTCGCCCGAACGGCGCCAGACGCTGATCGCACCGCGGACCGAGCGCGACGGGCTGCCGGTCTTCACCTTCGACATCCGCCTCCAGGGGGAGCGGGAGACGGTCTTTCTGGACATCTGAGGATTTGCAGGCTGCGCGGGCACCCGGACGGGAGCCAGGTTCGGCCAGCAGATGTGTTCGGGCAGGCCTTGCTAGGATTTGACATGGACAAGACGCTTTCCAGCCTCTCGCAGGCCGTGGCCGAGATTGCCGACGGCGCGACAGTGATGATCGGCGGGTTCGGCGGCTCCGGCGCGCCGATCGAACTAATCCACGCGCTCATTGATCGGTTCCGCGCCACAGGCCATCCGACGGGTCTGACCGTCGTCAACAACAATGCCGGCAATGGCGGCGTCGGGCTTGCGGCCCTGATCGGGCAGGGCATGGTGGCGAAGCTGATCTGCTCCTTCCCGCGCTCGGCCGATCCGCGGATCTTTACGGAAAAATACCTTGCCGGCGAGATCGAGCTGGAACTGGTGCCGCAGGGCACGCTCGCCGAGCGCATCCGGGCGGGCGGCGCCGGCATTCCCGCCTTCTACACCCCGACCGGCTTCGGCACGGACCTCGCCAAGGGCAAGCCCGTCGAGGAATTCGACGGGCGCCCCTATATCCGCGAGCGCTGGCTGAAGGCCAACTTTGCGCTGGTGAAGGCGCATCTCGGCGATACCCACGGCAACCTCACCTTCAACAAGGCGGCGCGGAACTTCAATCCGCTGATGTGCATGGCGGCCTCCGTCACCATCGTCCAGGTCTCGAAGATCGTGGCGCCCGGCGCGATCGATCCCGAGCATGTCGTGACGCCCGGCATTTTCGTGCAGGGGCTGGTCGAGGTGATCGATCCCGCCCAGGAGGAAGACCTGAACCGCGCCGATGCGGTGTATCCGGAGATCGCGCAATGACCGCCAGACTGACCGCGACCCAGATGGCATGGCGTGCCGCGCAGGACATCGCCGACGGCGACTACGTCAATCTCGGCATCGGCTTTCCCGAAATGGTCGCGCGCTTCCAGCCGCCGGGCCGGCAAGCGATCTTCCACACCGAAAACGGCATCCTCGGCTTCGGCGAGGCGCCGGCCGCCGGCGAGGAGGACTGGGACCTCATCAATGCCGGCAAGAAGGCGGTGACGCTGAAGCCCGGCACGGCCTTCTTCCACCACGCCGACTCCTTTGCCATGGTCCGTGGCGGCCATCTCGACGTCGCCATTCTCGGCGCCTACGAGGTCGCCGAAACAGGCGATCTCGCCAACTGGTCGACGGGGCCGAAGGGCGTGCCCGCGGTCGGCGGCGCGATGGACCTGGTGCACGGCGCCAAGCGCGTCGCGGTCATCACCGACCATGTGACGAAAGACGGCCGGCCGAAGCTGGTTCAGCGCTGCAGCCTGCCGCTGACGGGCGTCGTCTGCGTCACGCGGGTCTATACGAGCCTTGCCGTCGTCGATATCGAGGCAGGGCGCTTCGTCCTGCGCGAGAAACTGCCGTCGCTGTCGCTGGAAGAGCTTCAGGCCGCCACGGGTGCGCAGCTTCACGTGGAGGGCACCGTCGCCAACCTTGTCGTGCCGGAGATCTGACATGCCAGACGCCTTCATCTGCGCCTATGTGCGCACGCCCATCGGCCGTTTCGGCGGTGCCCTGTCCTCCGTGCGCGCCGACGATCTCGGCGCCATTCCGCTGAAGGCCTTGATGGAGCGTTATCCCTCGGTGGATTTCGCCGGTGTCGACGAGGTGATCTACGGCTGCGCCAACCAGGCGGGCGAGGACAACCGCAACGTCGCGCGCATGGCGCTGCTGCTCGCCGGTCTTCCCGACAGCGTGCCGGGAACGACGATCAACCGCCTCTGCGGCTCCGGCATGGATGCGGTGATCACGGCGGCCCGCGCGATCAAGGCCGGCGAGGCGGACCTCATCATCGCCGGCGGCGTCGAGAGCATGAGCCGCGCCCCCTTCGTCATGCCGAAGGCCGAGAGCGCCTTCTCCCGCCAGGCGGAGATTTTCGACACGACGATCGGCTGGCGCTTCGTCAATCCCTTGATGAAGGCGGCCTACGGCGTCGATTCCATGCCGGAGACCGGCGAAAACGTCGCTGCGGATTTTTCCGTCTCGCGCGAGGACCAGGATCTTTTCGCCCTGCGTTCGCAAGAGAAGGCCGTCGCCGCCCAGGCCAATGGACGCCTCGCCCGGGAGATCGTTGCGGTTCCCGTCGCGCAGAAGCGCGGCGAGCCGAGGCTCGTGGAGCACGACGAACATCCGCGTGCCGACACGACGCTCGAAGGACTGGCGGCGCTGAAGACGCCGTTTCGCAAGGGCGGCACGGTCACCGCGGGCAATGCCTCGGGCGTCAACGATGGCGCGGCGGCCCTGATCGTCGCCAGCGAGGCAGCCGCCCGCCGCCACGGCCTGACGCCGATCGCCCGCGTCCTCGGCGGCGCCACGGCAGGTCTCGCCCCGCGGATCATGGGCTTCGGCCCGGCGCTCTCGACGCGCAAGCTCTGCAAGCGGCTCGGGCTGAAGCCGGACGATTTCGACGTGATCGAGTTGAACGAGGCGTTTGCCAGCCAGGGCCTCGCGACGCTGCGCGATCTCGGGCTCGCCGACGACGACATCCGGGTCAACGCCAACGGCGGCGCGATCGCGCTCGGGCACCCCTTGGGCATGTCCGGCGCCCGCATCACCGGCTCGGCCGCGCTGGAGCTCTCGCTGACGGGCAAGCGCCTGGCACTCGCCACCATGTGCATCGGCGTCGGCCAGGGCATTTCCGTGGCGCTCGAAAGGGTCTGACATGGTGGCCGAGCCCCCTTTGGTGACCGCCCTCTGCGGTGACGCCGAGATTTCGGCGCATTTCTCGGGGGATGCAGAGGTCGCGATGATCCTGCGCTTCGAGGCCGAGCTGGCACGGGCACAGGTCGCGTTCGGGCTCGTTCCGCAAGCGTCGGCGGATCGCATCGCCTCGGTCGCCGAAACGCTGCGACCGGACCCTGCCGAACTCGGGCGGGCCATGGCGCGAGACGGCGTCAGCGTTCCGCATCTCGTCCAGGAATTGCGCCGTGCCGTGGGGGAGCCGCATGCCGCCTTCGTCCATCTCGGCGCGACAAGCCAGGATGCCATTGATACTGGGCTGATGCTGCGGCTGAGGGCGGTTCTCGACCTTCTGGTCGTGCGCCTGGAGCGGCTGATGGAAGAGATGGGCCGGCTCGTTCGCGAGCAGGGATCCCGGACGCTGATGGCGCAGACGCGCATGCAGGCCGCCCTACCGTTCACGCTCGCCGATAAGCTCGCCACCTGGCAGCGCCCGCTGGAGAAGCACGCCGCACGCCTGTCGTCGCTGCGCGCCGGACTTCCCGTCCAGCTCGGCGGGCCGATCGGCACGGGCGAAAGCTTTGGCGACCAATACGAAGACATCCGCAGGGCGCTGGCTCTGCGGCTCGGCCTCGGCGACGCGCCGTCCTGGCAGTCCGACCGGACGGAGATCCTCGACATCGCGCAGGCCCTGGCGCTACTGGCGGGAACGACGGCCAAGATTGGACAGGATTTCGCCCTCATGGCGCAGACCGGCATCAATGCCGTGCGGCTGGCCGGCGGCGGAGGCTCCTCCGCCATGGCGCACAAGGAGAACCCGGTCGGCGCCGAGGTGCTTGTGGCCATCGGCCGCTTCAATGCCGGCCTTCTCGGCCTTCTCGGCCAGTCCATGATCCACGAGAACGAACGCTCGGGCGCCGCTTGGACCCTGGAGTGGATGCTCCTGCCTCAAATGGCGGAGACCACCGGTCGGGCCATCGCTGTGGCGGAGGGCCTCGTGTCTCATGCCGAGTTCAAGGCGCTTCGTGGCGCCTTCGATTATGCTGCGTGCCCAAAGTAGCGAGATCATTCCGCCGCTCGCTGAGCGTGCTGCCTTGAAGCGCCTTGGCACGCCTGAGGAAATCGCCGAAGTGGCCGCTTAGCTATGCTCGGACGAAGCGTGCTTCGTCACGGGGCAGTCTCTCCTCGTCGACGGAGGGTTCACGATCCCCGGGCCGCGTCAACAAGGACGCCTGGCGGATATCAACGTCCGCTGTCGGGGCGGTCCAAGTGGCTGCGGAATGTCTTGAGAGGGTCGATGACTGCCAGTTCTTCTGTGTCCGTAGCAGAGGACTCCATGCTGTCTCATGAAGTGGCCGCCGGATCCGGCAGTGCGACCGGAGAAACCGCTCTTACAGTTTCGCCTCAGTTCGGACGTGCTGCGCGATGCAGTCGACTAACTCCCTCACCTTCGGGACCCGGAAGCGACTGGCAGGCCACAGTATCGTGAGGACGCTCGCCTCGTCGGATGCCACTTCCAGGATCGGCACGAGCGCACCCCGTGCCAGGGCATCCCGCACAAGGAATTCGGGGAAAGCCGCGATGCCCGCTCCCGCCAGGGTTAGGTCGAGCAACGGGTCGATCACACTCGTCACAAGGCTGGCGGAGATCTGCACGCCCGGCGCGGTCCGCACAGGCCACTGAGCCATCCGCCCTGACGAGAGGCGCTGCCGGAGGCATACATGGTCGGAGAGCTCCTCCACCGTGGCCGGGACACCGCGTCGCGCAACGTAGGCGGGGGAGGCCACAAGCCGCCAGCCGAACCTGACGAGCGTCTTGTGGAGCAGGCGCGTGTCGCCGGTCTCGCCCGTCCGGATTACGACATCGAATCCTTCATCGATGACGTCCACGAGGCGGTCGCTGTAGTCGAGCTCCAGTTCGACATTGGGATACGCTTCGACGTATGCGGCAAGCGCCTTCGTGAACAGCGTTCCCGTCAGAGGCAGGCTGACGCGCAGCCTGCCACGCGGACTGCCCGATGCTTCCGCCAGCTCCGCCTCTCCCTCGCGGAGCTCGTCGAGCATGCGCCGGGCGCGGACGAGGAACAGCTTGCCGGCGTCGGTCAGCGAGATGGTGCGCGTCGTGCGGTGGAAGAGGCTAGTCGACAACTGGGTCTCGAGGCGTCCGATGGCCTTCCCGATCGCGGACGACGAGATGCCGAGCCCCTGGCCCGCCGCCTTAAAGCTCCGGGTGTCGGCGGCGGCCACGAACGCCCGCAGCGAGGCCAGGCTGTCGACAGGTTCGGTCATTGAGAACCTTTGCTCCGTTATGATCGGAATTAGGGACTGTAGGTGGAGTGAGCGGTCGTCGCTAGATGAGGCGTCGGAGCAATTGCATCTAGGAGCCACTCGTGGCCAATTCTCACCGTCCTTCCTTGGCGCATGCGCCAAACGCAACTCACACAGGGGGACCGGCGACCACGATCGGTGCCCATCGATGAGTGCCGTCCTGAACGCCGCGCCTGTCGGTGCGGCGAAGCCCGCCGGCACCGCGCTCGCCGTGGCTCTCCTGGCCGTCTCGGCCTTCGTCATCGTCACGACCGAGTTCATCATCGTCGGCCTACTGCCGAGCCTCGCCCGCGATCTCGGGATCGCCGTCTCCACTGCGGGTTGGCTCGTGACCCTGTTCGGGTTCACCGTGATGCTGTTCGGGCCCGTCCTCACCGCGTTGCTGTCCCATTTCGACCGCAAGCGGCTGTTCGTTGTCATCCTCCTGATCTTCGCCGCGTCGAACGCGCTGGCGGCCGCGGCACCCAACATCTGGGTACTTGGGCTCGGCCGATTCCTTCCGGCCTTGGCGCTTCCGGTCTTCTGGGGGACCGCCAGCGAGACGGCCGGGGCGATCGCCGGCCCAGAACGCGCGGCCAAGGCCGTTTCGAACGTCTACATGGGCATCGCCGGCGCGATGGTCCTCGGCATCCCGCTCGGAACCCTTGCCGGCGACGCTTTCGGTTGGCGGGGCACCTTCTGGGGGCTTGCGCTTCTCTCGCTCGCGATGGCCGTCCTCCTCGCCGTGGTCATGCCGCCCATCGCCCGGACGCCGCGCATGCGGCTGGGCGAGCAGCTCCACATCTTCCGAGACCGTGCCTTCGTTGCCAACCTGGCGCTCTCCGTCGTGGTCTTCACCGCGATGTTCACGTCCTACACCTACCTCGCCGATCTCCTTGAGCAGGTGGCGGGGATTGCACCCGGCGCCGTCGGATGGTGGCTGATGGGCTTCGGTGTCGTGGGTCTCGCTGGCAACTGGGTCGGTGGGCACATGGTCGGGCGCGACCCCTTCCGCGCGACGCTCGCCGCCCTCGCCGTCCTTGCAATCGGCATGGCCGCCGCGGTGCCGCTGGCCGGCAACCACCTCTGGCTGGCGATCGCGCTCGCCGTCTGGGGCTTTGCCAATACCGCCCTCTACCCGATCTGCCAGGTTCGCGTGATTGGCGTGGCGAGTCATGCTCAGGCCCTCGCGGGCACGCTCAACGTCTCGATGGCCAACGCAGGGATTGGCTTCGGCGCGCTCATCGGCGCCGCGACGATCGGTACCTTCGGCGTCGGGAGCCTCGGCTACCTTGCCGCCGCGATCGCCGTCGTCGGGGTCCTTATGGTTCCGTTCGTCGCACGCCTGAGCAGAACGGAGGTCTCCCATGCCGATTGAGTCCACCATCGTCCGGGGCAACCCGATCGCGGGGATGCCTTACGTCCCCTCGCTCGGAGAGCACCCCGGCTACGCTCGGGTCTTCCGCGAAGGACACCTGACCTTCGGGCTGATCGCGCCGCTCGAGGCCTATCCGGATTCGCCGTGGCCGACGCTCGAACGCCATGCGGACGCCCTGAGTCTCGTCGACGGCATCGACTTTGCCGCGATCTGGCTTCGCGACGTTCCGTTCTACGATCCCAGCTTCGGCGACACGGGGCAGGTCGTCGAGCCGATGGTCTACGCAGGCTGGCTCGCCGCGCAGACGAGGCGGATCGCGATCGGCACCGCCGGCATCGTGTCGCCGTTGCGCGACCCGTTGATCGTCGCCAAGCAGGCAGCGAGCATTGATCGATTGAGCGGCGGTCGCTTCATCCTTGGCCTTGCCACAGGTGACCGACCGTCGGAGTTCGCGGCATTCGGGAGCGACATCGACAACCGCGTCGAGCGCTATCGGGACGCGCTGGCGGTGATCCGGGCTGCGACCGAAGGGTCCTTCCCGCAGCACCACTCACGTCACTACGGGGTGATGGACGGGTCACTGGACATGCTGCCGAAACCCGTGGCGCCCAGCCTTCCGATCGTCGCCATCGGTCGGGCAGGACAGGACTTCGACTGGCTGGGCGCCAACACCGACGGCTGGATCTGGCACCTCAGCAATCCGAAGATGTTGGCGTCGGTCGTCGCCGAATGGCGTCTGGGCAGCGAAGGACGGTTCCGGCCCTACGGCTACGGAACGATGTTCGACCTCCTCGCCGATCCGGATGCACCGCTCGGGTTCCAGGGCGGCGCGATGCGAGGTGGCCGAAAGGCGCTCGTCGAGCATTGGAAGCGGCAGCGCGACGAGGGCGTGAACCACGTCGCGCTCAACATGAAGCCGCTGCGGCGCCCCTTCGAGGACGCGGTCGCCGAGCTCGCCGATCACGTTCTGCCTGTCTTCTCGCAGGACTGACTTTCGTCAGCAGGCCGCTCAGACCTGCCCGTTTCCTTTCAAAGGCATTGGCCACTGACGAGCTCGCCTTACCAGGCGATCAAGCCAATGCTTCACCCGTCACCAAGGACAAGCCCATGCCCAAGATCTCGACCGCCATCGACCATGCCGAACGCGATACCGCTATTGCCATCAACTCCTACACGACCGTCCTGCGACGCCCGCGGGTGCCGCACGAGCTGTTCGCGACCTACTGGCGGGACGTGCACGGGCCGCTGTGCTCGCGCATTCCCGGTCTAGGCTGGTACGTGCAGAACCATTTCGACCGCGAGCAGGACGCCCATCTGTGGCCCGTGATCGAGGGTATCGAGCCGTTCCCCGACTACGAGCTGGACGGGGGCGTCGAGATCGGCTTCCAGTCTGCCGAGGATCAGGTCCTGTTCAACGAGGCCTGCCCGATCCTCTTCGCGGACGAGCAGAACATGTTTGCCGCCACCGTCGCCTACGCGTTGCCGAAGGGGTCGACGACGCTGGTCGATTACTCGGCCGAGCCCTCGCCGAACGGGGACGACGGCCTCGACAGGATCCACGTCCACTTCGGCGCCAGGCACGACGACGCCGCGGCGTTCGGCGAGCGCATGACCACGCTGGCCCGTTCGCTCGCCACCGAGGAGGCCGTCCTCAAGGTGCGCGTCCATCTTCCGGAGGCCTACGACAATGCCAAGCCTGCGCCGCCAGCCCCGAACGTCGATCACCAGGTCCCTCCCGAACGGCGCTTGGTGGCGGTGCTAGAACTGGCCTTCGCATCCCCGCTGGAGCGCCGGACCTACTTCGCGTCCAACGCGTTCGGCACCGCGGTTGCGGGACTGGAGGCCTATGTCGCCTACGCTACGGGCTTCGCGGTCAGTGGTGTCTACACCTACGTGCGTGACAGGACGCTGACGCTGGCAGGTCTGCGCGGCAGCCGACCCGCCCAGTTGATCGAGCAGATCGGCGCCCTCAACCAGGTCAAGGAGGACGTGCGCCGTCTCCTGCTGACAGGGCGGTTACAAGATTGAGACGGCCTGAAGAACAGTCGGGTGCCAAGATCTCCATTTCGGATCGGCTAAATTAAGTGCTGGTCGACCGCTGTACGCTGCATCCACTGATGGCACAGCGCCATACGCACGAGGGCCCCCGTAGAAGCGACGGTATCAGCGCATGACCGCTTCCGAGCAGCCTAACAACGACGCCGGACGGCTGCACCGGGTCGAGAGCCGTCCGACCGCTTCCGGACGGCTGCTTCAATAGCCGCTTGAGACCGGACGGGGTGGAAAGGAGCCATTCAGCTTCGAGCGTGGAGACTGAAGAAGCGGACCTTCGCGAACTCAGAAGTCGGCAAGGGTTTCCGTCGCCATCCGTTGGTGAAGAAGCGACGGCTTACGGGTTCCTACTTCAGCGTACGTTCCATAACGTCATAACTCGCAGGCGTAGCTCGTTGCTGACTTCACCGAACCCGCGCCCTTGTAGGTCGTCTTCATCGGATAGACGCAGAGCGGCAGGGAGACGCTGCCGTCGCTCGAAGTGACTTTGATCGTTCCCGGCGCCTTGCCGTTCTCGACCCAGTCCTGAAGTGCCGTGAACATCTCGTCGCGACCGGACACGGGCTGGGGCACGGGCACGTTCGGCAGCCCCTCGGAGCGCCCGCTGTGGGTGAAACCGGGGATGAGGTAGGAACGGAAGAACCCCTGGACCGCCTCGGCGCCGCCCATGCGGGACAGGACGCTCTCATAGTAGCCGATCGATCCCTGGGCCGGGATGTACTCGTCCGCCAGGCCCTGGTACATCACCACCTTGCCTCCCGCGGCGTCCAAGGCCGACAGGTCGGGATCGTCGGTGTTGATGGCACTGAACTGCGGTTGGAGCTCGACGCCCCGAGCCTGCGCGGCGGCAAGGCCCGCGTAGTCCAGCGTCTCCAGCCAGCGGTTCGCGCCCTTGCCCGTGGCGTTCACGAAGAACTGGCTCCCCAACGTGGGGTCCTGCATCTCGAGGGCAGCCTGATCCGCCGCGAGAAAGATGCCCGGCGCGCCGCCTGCGGGCGTGGCCTTCAGGTCGGTGCCGCGCGTCCAGCCGAACCACAGCCGCGTCTGGTCTGACAGCACGTTCGCACTGCCGTTGTCGCTCTGGGGAGCGGGCGCCGAACCGTCGACGGTCTGGCCGTACCAGATCTTGTTGACGACGGTCGCTTCCTCCTTGGTGAGGCAAGCCTGTGGATCGCCCGCCGCGCCACTGCCAGCTTGGCCGGACGGCTCCTTGCAGAGGGCCGCGGCGTCCTGCGTGGGATCGTATCGGCATGACAGCGGGTCGATCAGGAAACCGAGCTCGGCACCGCCGCAAGCTGCGATCGCCGCCTTGGTGACAGTGGCGAGCTTCTCCGGCGCGACGAGCCTGCCGAGGTCTTGCTTCATGGCAACCTGGGCGTAGAGCCCCGCCGTGTGGTAGCGGCTCCAGTTGATGGCAGGCGCGCCGACCAGGATCCCGTCGAAGTCGCCGGGAAACGCTTGCGCGATCTTGAGGCCCTGACGGCCCCCGGTGGAGAAGCCGTCCCAGTATGCGAACTCGTGCGGGCGACCGTAGTAGAGCTTTGTCAGCGCCTTCGTCTTCTCGGCCACCTCGTGCAGGCTCCGCTCGGAGAAGTCCTTCCAGCCGACCGTGTTGACGCTGCCGTCCGGGTTCATGGCGAAGGAGGGATCGATCGGCGAACCCATATGCCCGTTGTCGGACGTTGCCACCACGAAGCCCTTCGCCGCGGCAGCCGAATGGAGATCGTCGCTGGCGATCTGAGTCTCGCTCGCCTGCGGAGTTCCCGACCAGCCGCTGTTGCCGTAGGCCCGGATGCGTCCGTTCCACCCGTCGTGGCTGGGGAGCAGCACCTCGATCCCGATGCCCGCCGAGGTCGATCGCGCTTCAGCGGGACCCGGGTTACCGGGACCAACCAACAGCTTCACGAGGCACATGTCCGTTCCGACCGTCGGAGGGGGAGCGCCCGCGGCGCCCTCGACGGTGCTGCTGGAAGCCGCTCCGTTCGCGGCTCCCTCGAGAAGCAGAGGCTCTCCCTGTTTGAACGCCTTCACGAGCAGGACAGTGGTGTCGGCAGAGCCGCTCAGGGCGGTCTTCAATCCGTCGTCGCAGGCCAGCGGGGCGGAAGGGGTCGGCCCTCCGTTGTCGGCGGCTTGGGCAAACGCTGCCGGCCCGGTGAGCGCCATGCCCAGCATGGCTCCAGATGCCAGAAGCGTCGCGAGCTTGCGGTGATGAGCGAAGGCTTCGTTTCCGCGGTTTCCGATGTTGGTAATGCGCTGGGTCATGGTTGTTTCCTCCTCCTTGATGTTGTTGTCGGCTCAGCCGGCGATGCGGGGATCGAGCCCGTACTGCGCGGGCACCCCGAGATGGTCGCGGAGGGTCGTGCCCTCGTACTCGCGATGGAACAGGCCGCGGTCCTGTAAGATCGGGATCACGCCATCGACGAAGGCATCGATCCCGTCGTCGTAGACGTCCGGGGATACCCAGAACCCGTCGACGGCCTCGGCCTCGAACCATTCCTGCATGTGGTCCGCAGCTTCGACAGGCGGGCCTGCGATCACCGGATGGTAGTCGATCACGCCGTGGGCCAGGATGTCGCGAAGGTTCCAACCCTCCCGGGCAACCTTCAGGGCCAGCGCGGAACGAGGATCCCTCGGCGAGGGACTCGCGGCCGCCAACTGCTCCTGCGTCAGCGGCTCGTCGAGGCGAGCAGGGTCGAGATGCAGTCCGAGCATCTGGCCGAGATAAGGGATACGTTGCGCGAAGGTGTGCTCGGTCAGCTTGATCCGGCGATCAAGGCCCGAGCGCTTGTCGTCGGCGATCGTCGTCATCAGGCCGGCGAAGAACTTCACCTCGTCCGGATCGCGCCCGGCGCGCTCCGCCGCCTCGCGGATGGCGGCCCGCTGGCTGCGGGCGTCCTCGATGCTGAAGGTCGCCCCGACGACGCCGCTGGCGTAGCGGCCTGCCAGCTCGAGGCCGTTCCCACCGCCGCCTGCCTGGAAGATGATCGGCTGACCCTGTTCGGACGGCGGGATGTAGAGGGGACCGCGGGAGGCGACGAACTCGCCGCTGAGGTTGATCGGCACGACCTCGTCACCCCTCGCGAACTGGCCGGACGCCTGGTCGTGCACCCATGCGTCCCGGCCCCAGCTACCCCACAGGGCCTGCACGAGCTGGATGCTCTCGTGCGCCCGGGCGTAGCGCTCCGGACGGGCGGGTACGCGCTTTCCGTAGTTCGCCGCCACGTCCTCGCCGCTCGAGGTGACCGCGTTCCATCCGGCCCGGCCATGGCTCATGACGTCGAGCGCCTTGAACTGCCGTGCGAGGTTGAAGGGTTCGTTGAAGGTGGTGGAGCCCGTCGCGACTAGGCCGATGCGACTGGTCTCGCGGGCGACCGCCGCAAGGGTAAGCATCACGTCGAGATTGTAGTGCGGAGGCTCGTTGTCGACGTCGGCGACGTAGCTCGGCCCGTCCGGCAGGAACAAGAACTGGAGCTTGCCGCGTTCGGCTGCCTGAGCATGGCGAACCTTGGCGTCGAAGCTCGTGTAGCTCGTCGGATCGACCCAGGGCATGCGCCATGCCCCATGCGTGCCGTAGCCGTTCCCGAGATGCATCCCGACGATCATCTTCGGCTTTGTCATGACAGTCCTCGGGTGCGAGTTGGCAGGCGGGGTAAAGTCGCCCGCTCGGTCCGCCGTTGGCGACCGCGATCGAGCGGCCGGATGCCTTTCGGCGACCCTCAGTTCAGGGGATTGGCCGAGCGGTTCATGGCGATCATGTCGTCATGCGTCAGCCGCGGACCGGACGTGCTCATGTTCTCGAGAAGCCTGTCGCGGATGGCGGGGGCCTCGCCCGGCACCGCGGCCGCCAGGGCCTTCCGCATAGTCGCGGCATCGTAGTCGCAGCAGTAGCCCGGCGTTCCCGGCTGCTGGCGCCACGACTCCTGCAACGTCCCTCCGTCGACGGCATCGAAACCGACGTCGTTCGCGATGCCCATCACTGTCTGCTTCGCGGCGGCGTCGTCGCCCGCGACGGCCACGGCCAGGCGTTCCGGCGATCCTGCGGGACGGCCGAGCTCGGCGAGCGAGTGCGCCAGGATGTTGTTGAACGCCTTGATGACGGGTCGGCCGATCTGTTCGGTGACCCAGACGCTCTCGGTCTTGCCCGCGTCGAGCTCGGCGATCTGCGGATCACGCAGGCCTGGATAGTAGTTGCCCGTGTCCACTACGGAGACCGAGTCGGGAAGGCCGTCGAAGAGGTCCTTCGGCAAGTTGGCCACTGCGGGAAAGGGGATCGAGAGGATGACGAGGTCGACGCCGTCGACGGCTCCCTGGGCGTCGGTGGCGGTGGCCCCGATCTCGTCAGCGAAGGGTCGTACGGCTTCGGCTCCCTTGGAGTTCGCCACGCGAACCTGGTGGCTTGCCGCAACGAGCTTGCGAGCAAGGGTGCCGCCGATGTTGCCGATGCCGATGATGCCGATCTTCATGTTCCGCTCCCGTAGGCTGATGCCACGGGGCGAAGCTAAGCGGATGCTGACGCATCGGCAAGAACACACCGATTGGTGTTATACGCACCAAAAGGTAACCGCGTCGGTCAGGCGGCCTTAGTCGTTTCCTCCGACGCGCTGCGGCGCATGAACGTCCAGTCGATCAGGGCCTCGATGGCCGGGCCAAGGGCGAGACCCATCTCGCTGAGCGCATACTCCACCTTCGGCGGCACCTGCGGGTAGATCGTCCGGACGATGATCCCGTCCTTCTCCAGCTCCTTCAGTTGCTGGATCAGCATCTTCTGGTTCACGCCCTCGACACGGCGTCCCAGCTCCGAGAACCGCAGGGGTTCCTTGGCGGCGAAGAGCTGGAAGATGATGACGATCTTCCACTTGCCCTCGAGCACGCGCATCGCCTCGCTCGTCGCTGCCGCCCAAACGAGCTGTGCCTTCGGGTCCTCGCATCGCCAGTCACGATCCACCATTGCAGTTACCTTTTGGTGTGTATGTCAGTTTTTGGTCGGTTCTTGCCGACACCTCTACCTACTCGTAGTTATGACGGCGACGCAACAGCTAGCAGGACGAACACCATGAAGATCGGCATTCTCGGTACGGGCCACATCGGCAAGACGCTGGTCCAGAAACTCAGTGCCGCCGGGCACGACGTGAAGGTCGCCAACTCCCGCGGGCCGGAAACGATTGCTGCCGAACTCCTGTCGTCCGGCGCCCGTGCGGTTACGCAGCAGGAAGCGCTCGTCGACGTCGAAGTCGTCATTCTCTCCATTCCCCTCAACCGACTGCCCGATATCTCGCCCCGGATCGCGAACCTCCCAACCGAAACGGTCGTGATCGACACGTCCAACTACTACCCGTTCCGCGACGAGCGGATCGAGGCGATCGATCAAGGCGAGGTCGAGAGCCTCTGGGTCGCCGAGCAGTTGGGCCGTCCCATCGCCAAGGCCTGGAACGCCATCGGCTCCGCTTCGCTCGCCAAGAAGGGCCAGCCAGCGGGAGCTCCTGGCCGCATCGCCATCCCCGTCGCGGCGGACCGGGACCGGGACCGGGAGGTCGCGATGGCGCTCGTTCAGGATACCGGGTTCGCCGGCTTCGATGCCGGCACGCTCGCGGACTCGTGGCGCCAGCAGCCGGGTGCCCCGGCCTACTGCACCGACCTGACGCGGGAGGAGATGGGGCCGGCCCTGGCGGCTGCCGACAGGCCTCGCCTGCCCAAGCGCCGCGACCTAGGCGTCGCCGTCATGCAGGAGCGTCTTGGGGACGGCACCACGAACCCGGACGAGGACTGGGGCGTCCGTCTGGTTCGCGCGATCAACATGTAGCGGTCCTATCGCGACCGGATCATCGCCTGCCGAACCGAAGGGCTTAGCGCCGCGCCGACACCGTCCGAGGAAAGTTGCCATGGACCGCCGACAGTTCATCCACTCGCTCGCCACCGCTGCGGGCATCGCCTTGGTGCCGGGTATGGCCCGCGCGGCATCGAGGGAGCCCGCTTCGCCTGCGATCGGCGCATCCGGTGCGAAGGGCACTCTCGTGCGCCCTTTCAGGTTGGCCGTTCCCCAAGCCGATCTCGACGACCTCCAGTCTCGGCTTGCGCGGACGCGGTGGCCGGACCGGGAGACGGTCGACGACACGAGCCAGGGGCCGCCCTTGGAAGACGTTCGGGCGTTGGTCGAACGCTGGAGGGACGGCTACGACTGGCGGGCCTGCGAACGGCTGCTCAACAGCTCCGGCCAGCATGTCACCGAGATCGACGGCCTCGACATCCACTTCCTGCATGTTCGCTCCCCCGAGCCCAATGCCGTGCCGCTGCTTCTCACCCACGGCTGGCCGGGATCGGTGCTCGAGTTCCGGCATGTCATCGGTCCGCTGACCGATCCGGTCGCTCATGGTGGCCAGGCATCGGATGCCTTCCACGTCGTGGTGCCGTCGCTACCCGGCCATGGCTTCTCCGAGAAGCCGACCGGGGTGGGCTGGAACAACGAGCGCATCGCCAAGGCCTGGATCGTCCTGATGGAGCGGCTCGGCTACGAACGATGGGCGGCGCAGGGTGGCGACCGCGGTGCGCAGATCGCCACGAGGCTCGGCTTCATGAAGCCGCCCGGCTTGATCGGGATCCACCTCAACCTCGTCGAGTTCGAGCTGACTGATGCCGAGAAGGCCAGCGCGACGCCCGACGAGCGCAAGATGCTGGAGGACCTCCAGTTCTACGTGGATCGGCTTTCCGGCTACGCCCAGATCCACAGCAGGCATCCGCAGTCCGTTGCCTATGGCTTGGCGGACTCGCCCGCAGGGCTGGCGGCCTGGATCTACCAGATGCTTCAGGACGTGTCGGACAGCGATGGCCATCCGGAGCGCGTCTTCACGCTCGATGGCATGATCGACAACGTCATGCTCTACTGGTTGTCGAACGCCGGAGCGAGCTCTGCGCGTCTCTACTGGGAGACGGCCCGCGAGACCCCTCGCATCGCGACGATCGACGAGCCGATGCCGACGCCCACGGGCATCAGCATGTTCCCGGGCGAGAAGCTGCGCCTGTCGAAGCGCTGGGCGGAGCCGCGGTTCGCCAATCTGGTCCACTTCAACGAAGTGGCCGAGGGCGGTCACTTTGCCGCGTGGGAACAGCCGACGGCGTTCGTCAACGAGGTCCGAAGGACGTTCCGCGGCCTGCGCTAGTGCATTTAACCCCGAGAGGAGGCACGACCGATGACCATCGCGATCCAACTGACGCAGACAGGCGGCCCCGACGTCCTGGTGCCCCATGAAGTCGAGGTTCCGTCGCCCGGCCCGGGCGAGGCGATCGTCGAGCAGCGTGCCGTCGGCGTGAACTACCTCGACGCCATGCACCGCAAGGGCGCCGTTCCGATCCCCGTCCCCGGGGGCATCGGACTTGAGGCAGCGGGGACCGTGGTCGCGGTCGGCAGCGGGGTCAGCGACGTCGCCGTCGGCGATCGCGTTGCCTACGCGCTCGGTCCCGTCGGAGCTTACGCCGCAGTGCGTGCCTATCCAGCCGAACGACTGGTCCGATTGCCCGAGGGGTTGAGCTTCGAGGAGGCCGCGGCGATCACGTTCAAGGGCATCACCGCCCAGTACCTCCTGAAGAACACGTACCCTGTCGGTCCCGGCACCGTCGTCGTGCTCTACGGCGTGGCCGGCGCGCTCGGGCAGGTCATGGCACCCTGGGCCAAGCGGCTCGGCGCCTTCGTGATCGGCGTGGTGTCGAAGGAGGCGAGCGTGGCCATCGCCAAGTCGAGGGGCTGCGACGCCGTCCTCGTCTGGGGTTCGTGTGACCTGGCCGGGGAGGTGTCCCGTCTCACCGACGGACGCAAGGCGGACGTCGTCTACGACGGGATCGGGCGCGAGACGTTCGCGGCCTCCGTCGACAGCCTGCGGCCGAGGGGACTGATGGTCTCGCTCGGTGCCTCGAGCGGCCTGCCGGACCCGGTCTCCGTCGCTACACTTCAGGCGAAGGGGTCGCTCTACCTGACACGTCCCTCGATCGCCGCCTACGCGGCCGATCTCGCCGAATACAGGGAACGGGCGCGCGACGTATACGAGGCCGCCGCGGCTGGGATCATCAAGCCGGAGATCTGGAAGACCTATCCCCTCGAGCAGGTCGCGCAGGCGCACGAGGCGATGGACAGCGGCACGTCGAACGGCCCGATCGTCCTCGTTCCGTAGTGGATCTCGGTCACTGACGGTTGAGGGGCAGGACCGAAAGTCAGGTGCGACGCCCAGGTCGGCCCTGTCGGTCACGTCGATCTCGTTGTCGAGGACACGGACCTTCTCTGGCATCGATCGGTTGGCCAACAGGTATGTCCGCCTATGATCGTTGCCAACTTACTCGGGTAGGGCAGCAGTGGGTCGATAGCGGAATCGCCCTTCGCATTTTTCATCACACGTTTGAAGGTCTGAGCGGCCGTTCCTCGAGAACGTTCGCTTAGACCTACTCCTCCTCGGCTTCGTTCATACCAGTCCATTCCCCTCGACGAACGAATCAGTGCGCGAAGCCGTTTCGGCCTAGCCGTGGCTAGCCCATTACTCGAATTTTCGCACGATCCGACCGAAGCAACGGACGGAATCGCTGAAGAATAGTCTCTTGGAAAAGCCCCGCCGTCCCACGAATCTAGCATGCTTGTTTCGGTGCAAGTGGGAAGGGGCTGGAAGGATTTTTCGAGGGTATTTTAGCTACTTAACGGGAGGTGATACCGAATCGTTAATGTCCGGAGGCGCGAACGCGCGTTCAGGCGGTCAGGAATTTCTTAAACAGGAGTGTGCCGACGTTATTTCGAAAGTGTGGGGGGAGGATTGGGGGAACTTCGCCCCAGAGTGGGTGAACCTCCAATTTATTTTCGGTGAGCTGTAGACGGCGGATCGAATCGGTCACATGCTTATAGAGACGAGGCGACGAAGATCGCCCGCAAGCTCCTTGCATTCATTCCGGACTACGCATCATGAAGCCCGAAATCCGTGCCTTCGCGCCCCTGGCCGAGGACCTGCCGACGCCCCCGCCGCAGGTCGACTGGCAAGAGCGTCGCCAACCGACCCGCTTCAAGCACGCCGGACCGATCATGGCCGCGTTCGGTTGGGCAGTCCTTCCATGCCTCGTCGACCGATCCCCCGCCTTGGTCGGCGACTACCAGTTTGACGAGACGACGCCGAGGAAGCCGCTGGAGTGGCGCCGCTGGATTGGCCAGCCTTCGGGCCCGACGCTCGCCGAAGTGGAGACTTGGGTGCCCCGTGCCCCAGGCGCCAACACCGCGATCCTGCTAGGCGCTCCGAGCCAGAGCGTGTTCTGCGCCGATCTCGACATCAACGACGCGCTCCGGTCGTGTCGGGTCCGAGAGATATTCGCTGAGATCGCCGGACCGACGCCGTTCATCCGTACGCGCCCCGGCAGCCCGCACGAGGCGCTTCTCTATCGAGCACATCCAGACGATTTGCCCCGGCGCACGGCGTTCGTTCTCCGAAACGAGGACGGGTCGCCATCGACATCGAAAATCGAGCTTCTCAAAGACGGCCAGCATGTGATGGCGTATGGCTATCGTCATGAGGGTTACTGCCCCTCGTACGAATGGCTCCCCACGCTGCATGCCAACGGGCACTTCGAGGTGACGCAGCCGACGACGGCCGGTCCAGGTCGCGCTCCTCTCGTCACCGCCGAGCAGATCGAGGCCATTCTCGACGCCATCGACCGCGAGTTCGGCATCGTCGGCCATGGCGAGCCGTCGATGCCACGTCTCGTCGTCTCGAATGCCCCGTCTGGCGACTACCCGATCATCATGCGGTCGAGCGTCGTGCTCGACGACCAGGGCAGGGTCGAGGATGGCCGCGAGGGTTTTCTGTTCGATCTGGTCCGCTCGATCGTCAGGACGCGGCACGACCTGGCGACGAGCGAGGAGGGCATCCACGAACTCGAGTCGACCGTGTACGGCGAGTTCGTCCGGCGAGCGGTGACGCACGTGACGACACCGTCGGGGAAATTCGAATCCGACGATGACATCATGAAGGACGTCAGGGACAAGGTCGTTCGTGTCGCTCGTGAAGTCGCGTCCGGGCGGATCCCGCCGATCCAGAACGGGAAAGCTTATGGAACCCGCTCCGGCGCCGTCGGCCGTCCGGACCGCAAGGTCGTCCTAGCACCTCGGCGCCCAGCGTCGGCGAAACAGACCGAGGCATACCGGTCGGATGGAGCATTCGCATGGCTTGGCCAGACGGGGTCGGTCGCTGGTGTGACGATGACGAAGGATGACGCTACTCTGGCTGCCGGTCGCTCGTTCCCGTCAACGGTCGGGGAAACGTCGGAGCGGGTAGGGAAGGAGACGAAAACGGCAATCGAGCAGGGGGTCATCGACATGCTGTCCTGGTCGCCGACCGACGGTTCAGTGCCGCCGGTCTCGTGTCTTCGAGGCCTGCCAGGGACTGGCAAAACAACGTCTCTGGTCACCGCGCTCGATGCAGCGAAGAGCGACTTCGGCACCGGACCGCTGGGATACCTCATGGCCCCGCCGGCTCATCGCAACATCGATCAGATCGCGGCCGACGCACGCGCTTCCGGTCTAGAAGTTCGGATCCTACGAGGCCGGTCATCGCTATGCGATAATCCAATCGTGCCGTTGCTCGAAGCTAGAGGCATCTCGCCCGCCGGCGCATGCGAGTCACGGGTCCGAAGCTCCTCCGGCGCACTCGTCACCGTAGTCTGCCCTCGCCGTGACGGTTGTCCGGCTTTCGATCAATACACCGGCCTCGAAACAGCAGACTTGATTCTCGCGCCGCATGCTTTTCTCACGATGCCAAAGATCGACCCAGGGCTGAAAGCTGCGGTGCGAGCGGTCGTCGTCGATGAAGCTTTCCACGGCGTCGTGCTCCAGAGCGCGACATTCCCGGTCGATACGCTTGCTCGAGTTCGGAGGGCTCCTCCGGTCTCGCCCGGAGACCAGGCCGTCGGACGAACCGCCGACACGCTTCTCGACAATCGCATTCGAGCTTGCCGACTTGCCGTGTCCGCGCTCAAAGCCGGGGCCGATCTCGCGACTGTTTTCGCGGACCGGAAGGATGGCGAGGCGCTCGTCTCCGGGGCGATCGCCGTATCGTCTCGCGGGGACAGCCGTTCGGCACGAGTGCACCCATATACCGACGAAGCGGGGTTGCAGAGCATCCTCGGAATCGATGAGTACCACGGTCGCGAAGAGACGCGTTTCTGGAAGATCGTCGACGAGAGGAGGCGTCTCATCCTCGCTAGCCGCGCCGACCCCGATTTCGTCGTTCCGTCGCATGATCCACGGATTCGCCTCGCTGGCGAGACCATTCACCTCGCTTGGCGCGACGACCTGAATTTTCGATCGGTTCCTTGGCTCCTTCTCGACGGATCCGCCGACAACGACATCAACGAGCGCATCCTCGGATGCCGCATTAAGACGACCCACGTGTCGGCCCCCCTCCGTCAGCACGTCGCTCTCGTCCGGCACACCGGCGTCTCTCAAACCCGGCTCCGAAACGCAGTCACCGAGCGCTCCGCCGGCCGCCCGTCGGACCTCCTCGACGAGCTTGCTGGCATCGTGGAGCGGGTGTCTCAGCAGCACCCGGGCGAAATCCTGGTGGTCGTCCGTGGTGTCGCCGAAGCGGCGATGCGGGGCATGCGCGAGTGGCCGTCACGGATTCACTGGGGGCATCATAACGGCTTGAAAGGGCTCAACGATTATGCTCGGGTCGAGGCCGTCGTCATGATCGGGAGCGTGTTCCCGTCGCCCGATCAGCTCGACTCGCTCGCCGCAGCGTTGTCGTACGATGACGCCTATCCGGAGCTGTCTCTGGTCGGGCGGGATGGCCGTCCGGCGTGGACGCGGGAGATGGTGACGGTGCCGATGCGGGATGGCGGTGACGTGGCATTCGAGGCGCCGTCGACCTCGGGCGAGTGGCACAAGAGGATGCTCACGCAGACGCGTGACGAGGACCTCGTGCAGTGCGTTGCCCGCTCGCGGCAGGTGCATCGGCAGGAGCCGGTCAGCGTCTATGTCGTCGGGGATTACGTCCCGGTCGGCACGATCGTGGATGTCGTGACGACGCCTGAGCGGGTGCTTGCTGCGACGCCGAAACCGGTAGTCGAAACCGTGACGACGGAGAGGCCGGCCCGGTTCAAGCCTGGAATCAGAGCGGTCGCCTAGAACCCCTCGTCGATTGCCGGCTCTTCGTCCGGCCCAACCTGAACGTAGCTGCCGGTTTCATCCAGCTCGGCCACGGCAAACGACGATCTTCCACAGATCGCCGTCCTGCCGCTCATCTGTACGATCGACTCGTTTCGAGCCCGCTGGGTCTGGCCTGCGATGACCTTGGTGACCAGCGGGACGGGCGGGTCCAACGTGAACCGTAACGGCACCGCAGACGACCCCTTCACCTCGTCCGAGAAGTCTGGATGATGTCAGGTCGATGCAGTGAGCAAGAAGCTTCATGACGCATCTTCGGGCCTTATCGGAACCGTCGACATAGCGTCGGAGACCACCTTGGCCGCCTGCTTGAGGCCGTCCCGGCAGTATCCCTGCGCCTTGGTGCGCCACGCGAGCTTACGGTCTTCCGGGAAACCGGCCATCTCTCTCGTGATACGGTCGGGCAGAGAAATTATGGACTGGCGAAGAATGCCGAAGGCGCGCTCCCACGCCGCCTCGGGGATCGATCGGACGACTAGGACATCCGCAGCCTGCCCAACCTTGAGACGCGTGAGCTTGAGGTTCTCAAGCTTGAGAAGGTCGCCCGGCGACAGCTTCACGCCACCGAAGACGGTGTCCTCCGACTCTGGAAACCGGGACCGCTCTTCGCGGCGGATTTGCTCCTCTCGCCAGACGATTACTTCTTTCAGATCCACCATGTGGGCGGATCCGGTCTCGCCCTTGCGAGCGACGGGCATGCCTTTTTTGATCCAGTCCTGAAGGGTCCCCCGGTTCCTGCCGATGAGTTGGGCGGCCTTGGAAATCGACATGAGCCGCTCGGCTCGGTCGGCGGCGTCGCGGATCGGGTCGTGATAGTCGAGGTCGGACATATGGAACCCATCAGGTGAAGACCCGACAGGTTTCCCTGGTCGGAGTCCTAGCTCGCCAGTGGTGTCTCGACCCAAACCTGATGGGTCCGTTATTGAAAGTTACCCGGCATTTCCGGCAGGTCTCTTGGAAGTGAGAACGAGAAGACGAGGCCGACAGATGGGCCAGGAAGCCATATGCCGAAGGCGGAGTCAGAAGAGAACCGGCGATCGAAGCCGGGTACTGGCGGGCCACCACAGGGGCCTTACCTGCCGGGTTGGTGGGTCGATTCCGAAAATCTCGTAAGTACGCGAAGCCGGCAAGCGCGAACTACCCACCTACCGTCGTTTTCCCGTGGGGTCCCCCGGCCCCCGCCTTCGCCGCCGTCGATCCTGGAGGCGCGTGAGGTGCCTCCTTCGCCCTCGGCGGCATCCCCAACGTCTTACGCGACCTTGGCCGTCACGGGCCTTCTATATCGACGTGCGACATGAGACGTCGCATCGTGCCCGTGCATACAGATCTGTATTTACGGCGTGGTGCCACGCCCTGCGAGGGCGGCCGCCAGGCGCTTCTGGAGAGACCGGGGCAGCTCCTCCGACGCCGCCAACACCGCCCTGTTCCAGCCTCTGAGGAGCTTGTCGGACCGGTACGTGGATCGCTTGACGCCCAGGACGAGGAGCGTGGGCTTGTCTTTCCGGTCGTCCGGTCGCTGCCAGAAGCCAACGGCGCCCCGACCCCGACGGAGGGTGCCGAAGAAGACGTTGCTCCCTTGAGCCGCACCGACACGCTGATCGACCCGCCTCGTCTTCCCCTTCGCCTTCCGTCCCGCCCGCAGTGCCTCGAACTCACCTTCCTGGACGTCCCGGCCTTGCTTCTGGGCCTTCTTGGCGACGTTCGCCTTATCCCTGGCCCTCTGAGATTGGGCGGCGCGGACCAGCTTCCTGAGGCTATTCCGGGGAAGGTTGCCATGCGCGTCCGGTGAGAGGCCGAACGAGTTGGCCTGGCGGCGGGTACCGGAGAAGAGGAAATTGAACTCGCTCGCCGCGCCGGCATCACCAAGCTCGCGGACCGTCTCTTCGCCAAGCGAGTATTTCAGATACGTGCTTTGGAGCCTATTCACCGCGATCGACGACTCCAGATCGCCGAGCGAGCCTCCCTTGCGAGCGAAGTTGGAGATCACCGAGCCGGACCGGGCGCCAGGCTTGACCTGCGAGAACCTGGACGGCCCGCCCTCGATCTCCCTCTCGAAGACGGTCTTCATCCGCTCACTGGCATCACGGGCGACGTCATTCAGAGACCGACGGACGACGTCTGGGAAATCGGCGCCGGCGCGCTCGAAGCCCCTCTGGAAGCGTCTCAGCTCCCCCGCATCGATGCCGACCAGTCCGTCTCTAGCCATCCCCGTGTCCCCCGACCTGGATAGAAAAATGGCCGGTCGAGGGGGCACCTCGCCGGCCTTAAGTTTGAAGCTCGCTATGCCAGGGCCGAGACCCTCAGGACATGCCGACAATATACCGCAGGCATGATTTACCGACAAGGGCAGAAGGGCCGAAATCGCATAGGAGTCAGAGGATTAGGCGGCGAAATCGTCATCGTCGTCGCCGTCGTAGACGACCGGGGGAAGCTTCTTGATAGGCGAGACGCCGGAGGTCCGCTCGGGTGCTTCCGGAGCCGCCGGGGTAGGGGCGTTGTCCACGACGAGGACGGGGCCAGAACGACGGACATCCGTGACACGGGAGCCAGGGAAGGCCTCCAGGATCGCCTCGACCTCGGCAAGACCTTCTTCGTTCTCACCGGATGCGAGGTGAGCCTCGATCTCCTCGGGGTCGTAGTCGTCGCGGCGCAGAGAGGCAGGTGTGGGGAGCCGCTCGTCGATCTGGCGCAGCATCCATTCGTGGTAGGGCAGCGTGCCCTCCAGAACGGCACGAGCATGGATGGAGCCGAGGTCGAAGAGCGACGCTCCTTCGTATCGACGACCGGGCAGGCGCATCCTTTCCTCCCGAGGGTCTACCGTTGACGCCAGAGCCTCGACGGGATCGAGCCCACGGGCTTCGGCGGCGGAGACGAGGAGAGAGCGGAGATACGCATGACCGGCCTCCACGGTTCGCGTAGCCGGGCCGTGACCGACATGGCGGCGGAGCTGGACGACAGAAACGTCCAGATCACCGACGGCGTAGTCATGGCGGACATAGAGAGACGCGACATCGGTGTCTCCTGGGATCGATGCCTTGTTGCCCACGTCGGTGAACTCGACGACGGCATATCGACCGGCCGGACGGGTAGGTGTCGGCGGACGGTCCTGGATCTCTACGACCCGACCGGCCATGCGGACGTCGACGAGCTTTGCCATCGGCTTGCCAGGGTAGCGGCCCTTGCCGACAGGCTCCATAACCCACTTCGGGTACCGGAGGCCGGAGGCTATCCTGCGCTTGTGCATGACGAGGATTGCGTCTCCAGGCATCAGATCGGCACCGGAGACGGCAAGCCAAGGGGAAGGAGAGGAAGAGGCTGGTGAGGGCTGAGACATGTGACGGTCCTTCATGAATGGGTCTTGAGGACCGGTGGCGAGGGCAGGGAGCGGGGGTCGTCTCCGGAAGCCTGAGAGGGCCGATTATAGTCTACGGTCTGTCTGGATGGCTCGACCGTCGATGAAGGATGAGACGAAGCTTGGTGCATACCCTTCCGGAGTGATCATCCATCGTCATCCCCTTTCCTTCTTCGATTCGTGACGTGTCCACCAACTCGAATCTCTGAGGTACGTACCATACTGAACCGAAGGTGAAGTATGATATCTATTGTTCAGAACCTTCAGCTCCGCTTACGGTTCAAGGTTAGCTCTAGGCAGATTATACGCACCTCGACGGACAGGCTGTCAAGAGGGTTTCTATCGAACCGACCAGAATTCGTTCTGACGTCACGAATCGAAGAAGGAAGGGAAAGGCCATGGTCTCCTCCATCTGACCCGCTGACCCTCCACGCTCGCCACATGCCCGAGGCCCGTCACCCTCCTCGACCGTCAACTATAATCGGCCTGAGGGGGTGTTAACTTTTCGGTCCGTAATCGGCCCATCGGTCAATGTATCCAGTGGCTTGAGGTGTTAACTTTTCGGCCTCTCCGACGCTCCCCGGGCGCCCCTGGCCTGCCTCGCCCCGCCAACCTCCATGTCACCGCCAACGTCCGCCTCGGCCACAACGACCGTCGCCTAGCCATCTCGCCCCCAATTCGTGACAGTCACGGTCCATTTCCGGCTACCGGCGTGACAGTCACGCTCGAAACCCCTGTATCGTCGGCTGTTTCGATGTCCTGCGCAAATATGCGCCGTATCCAAACCATTGGCTCCGGCTGGCCTGGATCGATCTGGGAGGCTCGTGACGGCTACGGTCGTCTTGACTAATCGGTGTCGGCAGGAACGAAGAAGGCCGCCACGGGTTTTCGGGCGGCCTATCTCGGTAGTCTCGTGAGGGTGTCAGCGGATGTAGCCGTTTCGGTCGGCCCCAAGCTCCTCTGCTATCATCCGCTCGTAGTCCGGGTCCGGGTCGTGAGCGCGCCAAGCTTCTCCAGCGAGGTAGTCCGCAAGGCCTCCTTCCTCGTCGTCGCCGTCGCCGTTCTGGTTCGCTGGTGAACGCAAAAATGCGGGGGTGCCGACGGACGCCTGGGAAGTCGCGGAAGGGGTGGTGACGGTGCCGCCGAGGGTGCCGTCGTCCAGAGCGCCGTCGTGACCGTCACGAGACGGATCGGCGATTCTCTGTGACGTGACAGCGATTCGGACTTGCGGAGTAACGCAGGTGTCGGAGGGGGTCGATCCGGCGTGACCGTTGGACCCGCTCTCAGTCGCGGTCCGGCGACGGATGCGATCGGCTTTGATGATCGCAAAACGGGATCGAAGACGCTCCTCGACCTCCTCTTCGGACATCGTCTCTTCCAGTCGACGGCGAATCTCCTCGAACGCCTCGTTTTGAACCTTCCTACTCGGCGAATATTTCGGGTGGCACAGGACGTCGGCCAGCGTCGCCGCGACATGTAGCGTCATCTCCTGATCATGCTTGGCTTGATCGACCCGAACCCGCTCGACCTCCTCGGCAACGATCCGTTCGGCCTCTGCCTGGGCCTCCAGTGCCTCTTGGATGGCCCGCTCCTCGGCGCGTCGGATCCGTCGCCGGGCTTGCCGCTCGGCCGGGGAGAGAGGCCCCTCTCGTTCTGTCGTTAGCGAATTGTTCATCTCTGTACCTCAGTGTGATTTAGACACGAATTGCAAGGGTTTCTCATGGGTCCGATGACAGTCGTTACGTCGCAGTTTTCCAGCTTGCTTCACACGCTTCATAACGGCCGGGTGATCGCTCAGAACCGGCGCCGTGCTTACGAAGCAGAGGTCCACGCCGACCGGGTCGCGGACGATGAAGTGGCCGCTTATCTGATGCTCGTCGACGCTCTCAGGGTTGCGAAGGCCGACGCGGCTCGGGAGAAGGCGAGGGCGGATCGCCTTGCGGCAGAGGTGACGCGGCTCCGGCTTGATCGGATCCGGAACCGCTAGACGTCACGGCCTAGGTGCCGACGGCTCCAGCTCGTCGGCTCCCTCCCGCTCGTAGTAAGCATCGATCTCCGCTTGGACGAGATTGTCGACGTAGGCCGCCTGGCGCCGTTCGACCCTGTCGGCTCGGATCGCTGCCATATCCTCCGCCCTCGGTCCGTCTCGCTCGGCGTCCGGCGTCCGCATCATTGCCCCGCAAACCGCCTGTATCATAGGGGTTCCGAGAACGTGGCGGCCGACGTCGAGGTCGGAGGCCTTGTGCAGGCGCCGCAGCTCCTCCGTCGACATCGAGAGCAGGAATAGCTCTACTGGTCCGTCGAGGCGAAGGTCTCGGATCGGCATGTCTACGAGCAACCGCTCACAAGCGAGGCGAACGAGGGCGCCGAGTTCCGTGACCCGCTCCGTCGACCTCTCCGGCGGTTCCGGCTCCTCGACAGGGGCCATCGCCGGGGCCATCGCCGGGGCCTGCGCCGGTTCGGCGATGATCTGCCTTGTAGCGTCCTGAGCGGCCGTCACGCGAGGCACCCCGTTGCGGACCGCACGCATCGGCATCGCCCGTAGCTCGGCGATACGCGCCATAAATTCCTCGAACAGCGACTGGCCGAACCCCGCGATCGCCGACATCGAGGCGCGAAGGGCCGCGAGTAGCCGTTTAATTGAATTCCACATCGTCTTCTCCTTTTCCGGTTCCCGATCCTCGCCTGGCTTCCGGAAAGTCGGAAGTCGAAGAAAAATCGTACGTACATATATACAGGATAAATTAGACATGGTAAATAGGACTTAACGGAGATCGGAGTGACGGTCTCGCTATCGGAGAGGCCGACATGTCCCAGTTCGGGAAGCGACTGAGGGAGTTGCGGAAGCAGGCCGGGCTTGATCAAGCCGAGGTTGCGCGTCGCCTCGGTGTCTCAGTCGCTCATCTGTATGCTCTGGAGTGCGGCCGCGCCCCGGCGACCGTGGCCACGCTTCAGGGCCTAGGGGCCTCGATACCGATGACGGCGGCAGAGCGGATGGGCCTCACCGACGCATGGTCCGCAGACAACAGGAGGTTCCGTATCGAGATCGAGGATGCGGCGAGCCGCCGTATCGTCGCCCGGCTTCTCGTCGATCTGCATCACCTCACGGACGAGGACCTGAGCGGCATCGCGTCCATCCTCGACCGGAGGGCGGCATGACCACAGCTCCGCTCACTCAGCAACAGAGACTGGTCAATCTGATCGCCCGCCACGGATGGGTTCCTATGACCGCGTTGATCGACCATCTCTACGGCGACCGGCCGGACGGAGGGCCTGACGACCCAGAGAATAATTGGTGTCCTCCTTCATTCGCGGCGGGCGTGACCCGACACGGGTATGACGAGCTGGACTGCCAGATGTCAGTCGAAGAGATCACTGAGAAGGTGTTGGCGGACGAGGAGGAGGACCGGCGGTTTCTCGAAGCATCGGGAGAGGCGGCATGAGCAGGATATCCATTCTCCCCTCCAGTCCGTTCACGACGCCGATGCCGCAGGTAAGTCCGCCAAAGAGGGATCCAGTCCAGTACGCCCAGCATGACGCCATGGAAGCCTTACTCATAGCACGCGGCGTGAAGTTCCCGATCTGCGGGTGGGCTCCCGGTCACTACACGGGCGGTTCGTGCGCGGACTGCGGTGGGCAGGTAGACGGAGCAAAGCGGTCAGTCCGCTGCCTGCCATGCGCCGTCGTCAAGCAGATGAGTGTCGGCGAGCGCGATCGCGGTTCCGCTTTCGATTTTGGAAAGCGCGCCGGCCGGGCCGGTCTTCTAGAGGAGATAAGGAAGCTGGCGGAAGGAGACGCGGCATGAGACGCCCTCCCGCCACCGCCGAACAGCTCGATCGGATCCGGGTTGGCGTCGTCGCAGGCCTGACGACCTCGGAGATCGCCGCACAGATCGGGTTTCACCGACACTCCGTCGCTAGGATCGTCCGGAAGCGTTTCGCTGACCTGCCTCGGTCGCCGTACGCTTCGAAACACTCGATACCCGCCGACGTGATCCGCAAGGTCCGTGAAGGTCTCGAAGCCGGAAAGCTATTCAAGGAAATCGCCTTCGAGCTTGGCGAGACCCTGTCGAGGGTCACCGACATCGCTTGCAGGCATTGCCCGGACCTCCGTCGGGTCAGGCCCGTCACCCAAGAGCGGCTCGACGCGATCAAACTGGCCGTCGCTCAGGGCCTGACGTATCCGCAAATCGGTGAGCGGCTCGGTCTGTCCGCAGGCACCGTTCAATGGACCGTTGCCCGACACATCGGGGTGCTGGAGCGCCCGAAGCGCATCGTCGTGTTGAACCAGCCACGGAAGACCGCCGAGCCGTCGGCGGTCGCGGAGGTCCGGCGTGGGATAGAGGCGGGCCTGTCATATAGCCAGATCGGCGCCGGCCTCGGCACGACGAGGAATGCGATCGCCGGTCTTGTGGCCCGTCATCTGAAAGGGGTCGAGCGGCCTCCGAGGGAGAAGAAGCCGGTCGCGGAGAAGGCGCCGCCGAAGCCGAGGGTTCGGAAGCCTCGTCCGACAACGGTCCGGCCACGCATCATGCTCGCCCGCCTGCCGTCCGAGCCGACACCGGTTGTCTCGGCCGCGATGACGTTCGATCTCATCCCATTCGCCGGCGCCTCCGGATGCCGGTGGCCCATGTGGTCCGCCGACGACAAGTTGGACGACAAGCGGGTCTGCGGCGTGTCCTGCGGGTCTCAGACTTACTGCGCGCATCATGTCGCGCTTGCTTACCGAACCAGCGCGAGGAGAGCCGCATGATCGTCTGGAATGAAGAGACAGTCTCGCGCCTGCGATTTCACGTGGGCGAGGGGCTCCTGCCGAACCAAATCGCGGCCGCGATGGGGACGACCCGTGGATCTATCTTGTCCGCCCTGTCCCGTCACGGATTGAGGACGAGTCCGAAGAACGTTGAGAGAGAACTCATCCTCCGTCTCGGCCAGGAAGGCTGGGCCCCAAGTAGGATTGCGAGGAAAACCGGTTTCCTTCCAGCCCAGATCGAGCGCGTTCTGAACGATAGTCAAGCAATGGCAAGCGCTTAGGGTGTGGGGAGGATTGGGGGAACTTCGCCCAAAAGTGTGGGGAAACCAATTTCCCTTTCGACGACCTCGCCCCAGGTCCGGAGCATCTGGCCCCGACGAGCGGTCGCGTCGGCTTCGTCGATGGGGTCGTCGGACACCCGGCCGTGCAAGCCCTCGATCTCGTCATTGGAATAGCCGTCGTCTGCAAGGGCGCCGGCTATCGCCGTTCGGATCCCGGTAGCAGTCGTCGCGCCGATGCGACGTAGGGCAATGATGACCGCAGCCTCAGTGACAGGGCCGATCTGGCTAGGATCGCGGGTATAGACCTCGGGGAATAACCACTCATCAGAAGCGTGGAGCAGGGTCCGGAGGCGCGGCGTGAGGGGCAGGCTGAACCCGCCGCGCTTCCCGCCGGGCGCGATGTGCCAGACGCCCTCCCTGACATCAGATGGACGCGCCCCCACGACCTGGCGGACGCGGAGGCCGGTTAGGCACACGGTTTCGATCGCACCGGCGACGGACGGCGACATGGATCCATCGCGGCATCGGCGGACGATCTCGACGATTTCATCTATGGTCGATGGCGGCCTCTCCTGTTTGCCTGTTGACCGAGCGGCGCCAGGAGGCGGCTTGAGGTCGGCAAGGAAGTCGTCGCCACGGCCAGAGGCCGAGAGCCACCGCGATACCGATCTTGCTACCTCCGTTGCGCGGAATGCCGTCGAGGGCCGTTCGATGGCTATGGCGGCAAGCAACCGGCGAAAATCGTCGATCGTCAGAGCGCCGACCAGGTGCGGGTCGAAAACCGAGAGATTCTTCAGGATCCCGGCATAGTCATCGACGGTCCGGTCCGATCGCCCCTTTCGCCTCAGATCGTCGAGGTATTCGCGCTGGCTCCACCCCCAGGTCCACACTGCCTGTACGGGCGCCGCCTCGGTCCGCCCGATGCGATCGGCATGTGCGCGTCTGGCCTCGGCGACCCAACGCTTGTCCGGCGTGATCCCCCGATCGAGATCTGCGATCCCCTGGCGTACGATCTCCCGCGCCACCTGTACCGGCATCTCGTCATCGCCGCCGAGGAGCAACTGCACGAGCCGACCGCCATGCGCGACCCTGAGGTACCATGTGCCTCGCTTCGTACCAGAGCGGTGCGCTAGGCCTGGCTGGAGTGGGTCGCGAGTCTGCGGCATGACGACCGGATAGCACGAGGCGTTGCACCCGGCACCGATTCGTGAACCGGCAGCGATGGTCCGGTCGTGGAGATCGCTGCGGATCCCCATAGGTTCATAGTCCGTCTTTCTCGTCTGAACCATCCGGTGGCGTTTCGACGAGACGGCCGAACGCATGCAGACCGATTCCGGCGTGCGCTAGCCGATCGATCTGTCTGCGAGTCGCGCAATACGGCAGCCGGCGAGCGAGGCAGGAGATCACACGCAGTATCCGCCCTGGGTCGTCGGGAGCGGCGACGAGGTTCCGCAGGAAGATCTGCTCAGTCTTGCGGAGCTTCGACCACACTTCATCGGCTTCGCTCATGCGTTTCCTCCTTTCATGCGTTCGACGACGAGGCCTAAGGCGACCTGCCCGAGGCGCTGCCTCTCGTCGACGTCGAGGTAGCTGAATACCGCGACCGCCTGGTGGACGACGTCCAAAACGGGCACGCCCTCGCTTCTTTCGATGTGACGAAGACGAGCGAGGACGTCCGACGGGAACGCGATCACCATCTACATGGCCCTCCCGTTCGTCATCGCCGTTTCGCGAGCCGCAAGCGTCGCTTCGACGGCTCGACGGAGCCGGCGCAAGCTGCCGCCACCCCATGCTTTTTTGATGATGTCGATCTCGTCGGGCGCGAGCGGGGGCGTCCACCTCTCGTCCAAGCCGCGCTCGTAGATGAGATCGGAGATGATCTTCCTGGTCAGGCTCCCAATATGCGCGGGCTCGGGATCCGGCATGCGGAGGATGCGAAACCGGTCGCGCAGAGGCATCGGGATCCCGGTCACATCGTTTGCGGTCGCGAAGAAGCTGACGGCGGAGAGGTCGGCGTTGCGCTCGATGCCGATCTCGAAATATGCCGAGGCGGTCCCACGCTCCAGCATGGGTAACAGAGCTGAAACCAGGGAGCCATTGTGTCCCGACGTGCCCGACTTCTCGATCTCGTCGAGGATCACGATGGGATTCGCTCGATCCGAAGACCGGATCAACTCAAGCGGCGTCGAGGCGCGGCGCGTGGACCACTGGCTCGGGGTGCCACCGAACGACCCGTCGCTGACCGACGCGCAGGGGAAGACGACAGACGGCATAAGGAGGCTTCCCGCGATGGCCTTCATCAACGACGTCTTCCCCGATCCCGGCGAGCCGACGAGGAGAGTAGGCCGGAAGCGGACAGGCTCGCCGACGCGCAGGTCTCCGAGGACGCGGTTGATAAGATCGACAGAGTGAGGCCACTCCGCCCGAAGCTCGGATGCGATCTCGGGGAGTTCGTTGGACACCAGGACCTGCTCCATCCAGCGGCCGGTGATCCCGGAGAGGGACGCCTCCAGGTCTCCCTCGCTATGACGGACGGCGTTCTTCTTCGACGGGATATCGGCGAGGACCAGGTGGCCGCGCTGCGCCGATGCGGGAGGGCGAACGGGGGATTTCAGGGCGGCGATCTTGGCGTCGACCGCAGCGGCGACCGAAGCGAACGTGTCGTGGGTACGGGGCACCGACTCTTCGGTGCTGTCCGCGACGGCCTCGGCATCGACGCCGCCGTCGTCATCGGTGTCGTTGCCGAACTCGAACCTGTCGTCAGCGGTCTTCGTCCGAAACTCATCCGGGTCGGCAATCCTCCCTTCGTCAACCGCCTTCCTCATCATCGAGCGCACCTGACTCTCAGTGACGAGCGCGGTCAGGTACTGACGCTCGCCGTCATCGCGAGCGCGGCTCCGGTCTCGCCGGGTCTGATTCCACCAACTAATCAGGGGCATGACAGTCTTATCGCCGCCGTCGATGCCGACAAGCCGACGGCAACCCTCGACGAGGATCGCGATCTCAACGCCGGGGTACCACTTGTACGACGACCCGATCCGTTCGAGTTTTTTCGCGTGCAGGTGCATGCCGTGCGCAAACGCCCCAGTCAGGTCATGATCGCGCTCTGAGACCCGCGACAAGTACCTCGCGCTGCCGACGTGACCGAGAACAGCCATATAGTACCGGCACCGCAGGACGTCGGGACGATAAGCGAATACCGACAGGAGAGGTTCGAGCCACACGATGTCGGGACTCGCTGCAGACATTGACGCCCACATTCCGGCATCTCCTTCGTGGCGGAGGCCGCGAGACTGCAGATCCGAGTGCCACAGACCGATGTCGGTCCGCAAATCACCGCAGGCCGGCGCGGCACCACGGAGAAGGTCGTGGATGAACGTCATCTTCTCACCGCGCAGAGACGCCTCCGCGTCCTCGGCAGGGGCTTTATAGAGCTTGTGACGCATGAATACGTCGTGCAGCGTCATCGTCGTGTCGTCCATAGGGAGGCTCCAAAAGGGGCACGACTCCTCGATCCTGCGCGACGGGTGGCGTCGAGCTGGTGGCCCTCAGGGGCGGGTGTCATGCTGATGTTGTGGAGTCTAGAACCCCTTGAGTCCGCTCGAGAAGCCCCGAACCGCGGATGTCCTTAACGTCGAGTTTTCTTAAACCTCGAGGATTTGGACGATCGTGGATTAGTAAGGAAGCTCAGGGAAACCGGCTATGCAGGTTACGGTTTCGAGCCTACGTCGGCCCCCGATTTGGCCTGAAACGCCGCGCTCTCGACGACGTAATCGCACAGTGCCAGAGAGGCGTTGATAGCGAGTTTTGCGTGACGTCGAGCCGGCGAGTAGGCCTTCACGTGGCGATTGCTGGCTTTGTTCGCGACTTCGTAAATCCCGCCGACGAGCTTCTGCAGACCGTCGAGGATCGGCTTGAGCGGGCGGTCGATCGTCTCGCTCGAAGCGAGCATGTTCAGCTCCTCGGCGACCAGGCGATACAGAGACCGTATGTCGCCTTCCTCGGCCTTGAAGGTCACTCCCCGATCACGAAGAATGATCTTCAGGAGCTGCTCGACCAGCGTGTAGCAATAGATGATGGCATCGGCGTACTCGCCGGACGCCAGGTGCGCATTCGCCTTCTCAATGTGCTCATGAACAGCCGCTTCCGTGGCGGAGGTGAGGTCCCCAACGTTCACCGTCCTGACGTCGAGCTTCGGCGACGTGAACCGGCCGTCGACATGGTCGAATCCATCTCGCTTCATCCGAAGCAAAAGGGCCTCCTTCGCCCTCCGGCTCTCGGGGGTTCCTTCCCGTTCAAGCTTGAAGACGATCTCTTCATAGACAAGAAGGAGATCGGCGATGTGGTCGGCATTCTGGAAGTCGACGGACGCGTAGTAGCCCTCTACCAGCCCACGCCTTTGTCCCATTACTTGGCATCCCTCGACGTCACGATAGGCGATGCCGCCGGCGGCGAAAGCGTCGACGATCGTGCGGAGCGTGAAGAAGCCGGATAGTGTTTCTCGGAACTCGTCGCGAGTGCCACGGGAGATCAGATCACGTGGCATCGAAGGAGTTTCCTCCGCAGTTTCCCCCGCAAGGACCCGGAAGGGGATGACAGGAATCGGCTAAGTCCCTGATATTGCATGGTGGGCGATGACAGGCTCGAACTGCCGACATCCTCGGTGTAAACGAGGCGCTCTACCAACTGAGCTAATCGCCCTTCCAGGGTGAGGTCCAGATAGGCAATGCGCGCTTCGGGCGCAAGCCGTAAAAAGAGGTAGCGACGCGCGACCCGGTTCGGGACGGGCTTCTGGGGGACGGCTCGGCCGAGGGGCGGCGACGGGCGACAACGCTTCCGAGGCGCCCGGAGCAAACGCGGGCCAGCGGGGGGCGCGCTGCGGGTCGGCCGGGCGTGACGGCATTGCCGGAAACCTCGCCGGACCACCGCGTCGGTGCATTAATTGGAGCCCGGAAGGGAAGCGATTCTATAGCCATGGCGCTTCGATCGACGCGCTGACGTCCGGCGCTGGTCGACGCTATGCTCTCGCGCGTCGGCACGCCCGCCTAGTTTCCGACAGCTGCGAAATCAAGCCGGGGACGACGCGTGCGACGCAAAATCCCCCGCGATTTCGCCCGCTTTCGATAAAGCGTCAGGGCCTGTCGCATTTGCCGATATCGCGCTTGACAGGGCAGGGGGCGTCTCGTAAATCACCGTCACAAGCCGCCGCAAGCGGCCTGGAGCGCGGGTGTAGCTCAGTTGGTTAGAGTGCCGGCCTGTCACGCCGGAGGTCGCGGGTTCGAGCCCCGTCACTCGCGCCAGTCTACTTCCATTGTCACTACCGGCAATGGAAGTAGACTGAAGCTCCTGAACTTTGACAAGTTCATTCTTGCGACATCGAACATTATATGTGTGGTGCAGGGTCTGGCGATTGCCGGGCTCTGCGCTGCACATTTTTGTGCCTGTATTATTGTGTCGGAGCCTGTCGAGGCGCGGGCCGAGTGGCGGGCCCTTTGGCGAATCCGGCCCCCGCTCAAGTGATTCAAGTCAGCCACCGCCATCCTGCGTCCGAGAGCGTGTCCGGCTTTGGGTCCGCATCGTGCTGTGTCGGCCACGCGGACGTCGCCCGGATCGGCCCGCGATGACGGCATCCGTCCTGGCGGCCCGTCTGGCGCCGACACCAAGACGCTCGCTCGTGGTGCCGGAGCCAGAGGCCGCATCGGGTCGCCTTCATCCCGCGCGGCGGACGGAGCCTGGATCCACGGCGATCCGAATCGATCGGCGGAAACGCCAGGCGAGGGACAGGCCGATTCAGGCAAACCGCGCAGGGTCCACCGTCTCGCCCGTCGCTGCGCTGCCATAGGCGGCCTCGACCAGAGCAAAGGTCTTCAGATTGTCGCTTCCGGCCGTCGCCGGCGCGGTGCCGGCGCGCAGGCAGTCGATGAAGTGACGCTGGATGTTGAGGACGCTCTCCTGCACGCCGTGCCAGGGAACCTGCGCCCAGGGCAGGAGCGTCGGCGAGACGTCGCGCTGCTCGATTCCCGCCGGCGAACGAACGGTGAGGGCATAGCCGGCATCGAGCTGCAGCGATCCGTCGCTGCCCTCGATGTCGACGAGAACCTCGGGAAACAGCTCGCGGGCGCGCCGGCTGGAATAGCTGCAGTCGACGACCGCGGTCACGCCGTCCCGGTGCACGAGCAGCATGGTCGCGACGTCCTCGCCGGCGATCGCCGGGTTCACCGTCGTCGTCGAGGCGGTCAGCCGCGCCACTTCGCCGAACAGAAACCGTGCGGTGTCGAGGACATGCACGCCGAGATCCTCGATGATGAAGCGCTTGCCCTCGGCGAGATAGGGCTGGCCGGCAATGACGTCGTAGCCCGAGCGGAACGAGACCCGGCCCCAGAAGGGTCTTCCGATCACGCCGGAATCGAGCACGGCGCGCACCGCCAGAAGCGGCGCCTGCCAGCGGAAATTTTCGTGCACCATCATCGCGACGCCCGCCCGCTCGCAGGCTTCGACCATGGCGCGGCCATCGGCGATGTCGGGCGCCATCGGCTTCTGGCAGATCACCGCGACGCCGTGGCGGGCGGCGAGTTCCACGAGGGCCCGGTGGGCCGGGGCGGTGGTGACGATGTCGACGAAGTCGAGCTTTTCGGCCGCCAGCATGGCTTGCGCATCGGCATAGCGGCGCGCCACGCCGAACTCGGCCGCAGCCGCTGCCAGGCGCGCCGGATCGCGGTCGCACAAAGCGACGATCTCGGCGCCATCGGGGTGACGCGCCAGTTCGCGCCACGCATTCAGATGATTCGAGGCGAAGAATCCGCAGCCGATCAGGCCACCCCGTAGCAATGCCATTCGTCGCTCCTCCCGCGAGCCGGCGCCAGTCCTTCGGCCTCCAGGCGCCGGTTCGCCCTTCTCGCCAGCGGGCACGATCGCGCGCCGCTTTGTTGTCCCGCCCCGGAGCTATTCAGCCCCGGGACCGAAGGACAAGAGGGGGCGGCGCGTTTGGCAGACGCGATGCCGGCAGCCTCCGCACGAGGGCAGCGCACCGGCCGCGGCGGTCGCGGCCGGGCGCGAGGCCGCTTCAGGCGCTCAACTCTCTGCGAAGCAACGCCGGACCGGCAGCTGTGACCATGGGTTCGGCTTGCGCTGGCGGGGCGAACGGTCTAGTCCTCGCCGCGATGCAAGAGACGGTCGGTGCGACCCGATTGCGCATTGTGCCTCGGTGTGCGGACGCCTACCTGCCGCTGTGCCGACAAGGATTCTGCCGGGTCGACCAGCCGCCAGCGCGGCTCGAGACCGTCGCCGCCGCCTCATGGGATCGCCGATGCCCGAACTTCTCGCTTCCTACCTGCCGATCGTCATCTTTGTCGGCGTCGCGCTGTTCATCGGCCTGGCGCTGCTGGTCTCGCCCTTCCTGATCGCCTTTCGCGCGCCGGACGACGAGAAACTCTCCGCCTACGAATGCGGCTTCGACGCCTTCGACGATTCGCGCATGAAGTTCGACGTGCGATTCTACCTGGTGTCGATCCTGTTCATTATCTTCGACCTGGAAGTGGCCTTCCTGTTCCCCTGGGCCGCCTCGTTCGGCGATGTCGGCTGGTTCGGCTTCTGGTCGATGATGGTGTTCCTCGGCGTCCTGACCATCGGCTTCATCTACGAGTGGAAGAAAGGCGCCCTCGAATGGGACTGACCGACAGAGAGACTTTCCTGCGCGCCGCCTCGGTCGAGGCCGGCAGCCGCTCGAGCGCGCTGCAGGTTCCGCGCGCCCCAGATCCTTTCCTGACCGACATCAACGACGAACTGGCCGACAAGGGCTTTCTCGTCACCTCGACGGACGATCTCATCCAGTGGGCCCGGACTGGCTCGCTGATGTGGATGACCTTCGGTCTGGCCTGCTGCGCCGTCGAGATGATGCAGATGTCGATGCCGCGCTATGACGCCGAGCGTTTCGGCTTCGCGCCGCGCGCCTCACCCCGCCAGTCGGACGTGATGATCGTCGCGGGGACGCTGACCAACAAGATGGCCCCGGCACTGCGCAAGGTCTACGACCAGATGCCCGAGCCGCGCTACGTCATCTCCATGGGCTCCTGCGCCAATGGCGGCGGCTACTACCACTATTCCTATTCCGTGGTGCGCGGCTGCGACCGCGTGGTGCCCGTCGACATCTACGTCCCGGGCTGCCCGCCGACGGCCGAGGCGCTGCTCTACGGCGTGCTGCTGCTGCAGAAGAAGATCCGGCGTACCGGGACGATCGAGCGCTGATCGCGCCGCATCAAGAGACAAGGGGCATCGCGCGTCCGATGAACGAATTCGCCGAGACCATAAAAAACCTTCTGGGCGACAAGCTCGGCGAGTCGATCATCGCCTTCGGCGAATTGACCGTCATCGTCGAAGCCGAGGACATCATCGCGGTGCTGACGGCGCTGCGCGATGCGCCGGGCCAGGAATTCGTCGCCCTCGTCGACATCTGCGGCGCGGACTATCCCCAGCGCGAACAGCGCTTCGAGGTGGTCTATCACCTCCTGTCGCCGCGCCAGAACAAACGCATCCGCGTCAAGCTGCGCACCACCGAGGACGATCCGGTTCCTTCGGCGACCGCGGTGTATTCCGGGGCCGACTGGTTCGAGCGCGAGGCCTACGACCTCTACGGCATCCTCTTCACCGGCCATCCGGACCTCCGCCGCATCCTCACCGACTACGGCTTCGAGGGGCATCCGCTGCGCAAGGACTTTCCGCTGACCGGCTTCGTCGAAGTGCACTACGACGAGGCGCTGAAGCAGGTGATCTACGAGCCGGTGGCCCTGCGCCAGGAGTTCCGCAACTTCGACTTCCTCTCGCCTTGGGAAGGCACGGACTACGTGCTGCCGGGCGACGAGAAGGCAAAGGCGAACTGAGGCAGAGATGAGCGAGGCGGGTTCAGACCTTTCCGGCGGGTGTCTCTGCGGAGCCGTCCGCTTCAAGGCGGTCATCGCCAAGCACGAATTCGGCGCTTGTCACTGCGGGATGTGCCGCCGCTGGTCGGGCGGCGTCTTCTTGGCGGTCGAGTGCGAGAGCCTGGCAATCGAGGACGAGAGCGCGCTCGGCATCTACCGCTCTTCCGACTACGGCGAGCGCGGCTTCTGCAAGACCTGCGGCTCCAGTCTGATCTGGCGGATGCAGGACGGCAGCGCGGCGGTCGTTTCCTACCAGGCGCTGGACAAGCCCACGGGCTTCACCTTCGCCAGCGAGATTTTCATCGACGACAAGCCCGACGTCTACGGCTTTGCCAATCCGACGAAGAAGATGACGGGCGCAGAATTCATCGCGGCCTTTGCCGGCGAGGGGACGTAACAATGGCTGAAATCGACGTCCGCAACTTCAACATCAATTTCGGCCCGCAGCATCCGGCAGCGCACGGCGTGCTGCGCCTCGTGCTGGAGCTCGACGGCGAGATCGTCGAGCGCGTCGACCCGCACATCGGCCTGCTGCACCGCGGCACCGAGAAGCTGATCGAGGCCAAGACCTACCTCCAGGCGATCCCCTATTTCGACCGACTCGACTACGTCGCGCCGATGAACCAGGAGCATGCCTTCTGTCTGGCCATCGAGCGGCTGACGGAAGTGACGGTGCCCAAGCGCGCGCAGCTGATCCGCGTCCTGTATTCCGAGATCGGGCGTCTCCTCTCGCATCTTCTCAATGTGACCACGCAGGCCATGGACGTCGGCGCCCTGACGCCGCCGCTCTGGGGTTTTGAGGAACGTGAGAAGCTGATGGTGTTCTACGAGCGGGCCTCCGGCTCGCGCATGCACGCCGCCTATTTCCGCCCCGGCGGCGTCCATCAGGACCTGCCGCAGAAGCTCGTCGACGATATTGGCGCCTGGTGCGATCCGTTCCTGAAGGTGCTCGACGACATCGACAGCCTGTTGACCGAGAACCGCATCTTCAAGCAGCGCAATGTCGACATCGGCGTCATCGGGATCGACGACTGTTGGGCCCTCGGCTTTTCCGGCGTGATGGTGCGCGGTTCGGGCGCTGCCTGGGACCTGCGCAAGTCGCAGCCCTATGAGTGCTACGACGAGATGGAATTCGACATCCCCGTCGGCAAGAACGGCGACTGCTACGATCGCTACCTCATCCGCATGGTCGAGATGCGTGAGTCGGTGAAGATCATGAAGCAGTGCGTCGAGCGCCTGTCGGGAACGGAGCGGACAGGGCCCGTCGCCTCGACGGAGGGCAAGATCGTGCCGCCGAAGCGGGGCGAGATGAAGCGGTCGATGGAAGCGCTGATCCATCACTTCAAGCTCTACACCGAGGGCTTCCACGTGCCCGCCGGCGAAGTCTATGCCGCGGTCGAGGCGCCCAAGGGCGAGTTCGGCGTCTATCTCGTCGCCGACGGCACCAACAAGCCGCACCGCTGCAAGATCAAGGCGCCGGGCTTTGCCCATCTCCAGGCGATGGACTTCCTGTGCCGCAAACACATGCTGGCCGACGTCTCGGCGATCCTCGGTTCGCTCGACATCGTGTTCGGCGAGGTGGACCGGTAGGTTCGATGGGCGGGACGGGACTATGGTAGGATGACACCATGACCTCGACCCCCGCCCGAGCCGACAGGATGACCGCCGAAGACTTCTTTGCCTGGGCCGAAATCTGGGGCGAGGGGGAGCGCTACGAGCTCGTTAACGGATTGGCCTATCGGCTGCAGTCGGAGACGATCAGCCACGCGGAGACAAAGCTGGCAGTCGTCATCGCGCTGGGAGACGCAATCCGGATGGCGGGGGTCGAATGCCGCGCCTTTCCGGAAGGCGTCAGCGTCCGGGTCAGCGACCGCTCGGTGCGCGAGCCGGATGCGCTGGTCCACTGCGGTCCGTACGACAGCGACAAGATGTTTGCGCCCAATCCGGTCGTCGTCGTCGAGGTGATCTCGCCGTCGAGCGTCAAGACGGATGTCGACCGGAAGCTGATCGACTACTTTTCGGTGCCCTCGATCCTCCATTACCTGATCGTCTACGGCGACGACGGGCGAGTCGTTCACCACTTCCGATCGGCCGCCGGTGCGGCGATCGAGACGCGGATTCTCGGTCGGGATGCGGTGCTCGACCTATCGCCGCCCGGCCTTCGCGTCGCGGCGGCGGATTTCTTCGTCGATCCCGGTCCCGGCAGTGTCCCGGCACCGTAACCTGCGGCCTTAGGCCACTGGCCTTTTGCCGATCCTATGTTAGAACGCGGCGCAGCAATGCGATTTAGAAACAAACCAGAGAAGCCGAGGTCCGATGTCCGTCAGACGTCTCGCGGAAGATAGCGTCCAGCCCGCCGGCTTTGCCTTTTCGGCCGATAATGCCAACTGGGCCCAGCACACCATCCAGAAGTATCCGGAAGGCCGCCAGCAGTCGGCGGTGATTCCCTTGCTGATGCGCGCGCAGGAGCAGGACGGCTGGGTGACCAAGGCGGCGATCGAGCATGTCGCGGGCATGCTGCAGATGCCGCTGATTCGTGTCCTGGAAGTGGCGACCTTCTACACGCAGTTCCAGCTGAAGCCGATCGGCACGCGGGCGCACATCCAGGTCTGCGGCACGACCCCGTGCATGCTGCGCGGATCCGACGAACTGATGCGGGTCTGCAAGTCGAAGATCCATCCCGAGCAGTTCCACCAGAACGCCTCCGGCACCTTGTCCTGGGAAGAGGTCGAGTGCCTCGGCGCCTGCGTCAACGCGCCGATGATCATGGTCTTCAAGGACACCTACGAGGATCTGACGCCCGAGCGCCTGGAAGCCATCATCGACGGTTTCGAGAGGGGCGAAAGCATTCCGGTCGGCCCGCAGATCGACCGCCATCTGTCGGCGCCGGAAGGGGGGCTGACCTCGCTGACGTCCTCGGACACGGCCCCCGCACCGGACCAGGGCGGTCCCGCCGAGGGCGCCGCGCCTCAAGGGGCGGGCGCAGGTGCAGACACCACCGTTTCCTATGCCGGCCGCCCGAAGACCTCGGCGCCCGAGACCGATCCGACGATCGCCGGCCCCGGCAAGGCGACGAATGCCAATACCGATCCCGCGGTGGAAGCCGACGCCAGCATTGATCCGGCCGCAGGCGCGCGTCAGCCGCATGCCGGCTCGACCGGTGGCACCAGCGAAGGCGCGAGCGGCGCCGCCGACAAGGAAGCCGGCCGCGAGGATTCTTCCCGCACGTCCGGCGACGGCGACACCGTCCGCCGGGACGGCCCGCTGCAGGCTACGGAAGCGGCCGCCGAGGCGGCGGTCGTTCCCGACCGCAGCCGGCCCGGGACCGATCCGCGCGTCGCCACACCGCCGACGACGCCCCCGGACGAGATCGAAGCCAACCGGACCAGCTCCGATGTCTTGCCGGGACCGGCGGCAACCGATCATTTCGAGGCCGGCCAGGATACCGGAAGTGACGCCAAGGCTGCTTCCGCGGGCGGCAACGTCCCGACGGCTGGCACAGATGGCTCGACCCTCGAGACCGACGGTCCGCATGCGGCCGGAGAGAAGCCGGCCGGGCTCCTCGCCCTGGCCGATGGCCAGAAGGACGATCTCAAGGTCATCCGCGGCATCGGCCCGGTGATCGAGAGCAAGCTGAACGATCTCGGCGTCTTCCATTTCCGCCAGATCGCCGCCTGGACGCCGATGAACCTCGTCTGGATCGACAATTACCTGAACTTCCGGGGCCGTGCGATCCGGGAGAACTGGGTGCGTCAGGCGGGGCTGCTCGTGGCCCGGGCGGAGACGAAGTGATGGCGATGCAGAGACGGACCAGGAGAATCTAGATGCTTCAGGACAAGGACCGCATCTTCACCAACATCTACGGCCTGAAGGACAAGAGCCTGAAGGGCGCGATGAGCCGCGGCCATTTCGACGGCACCGGCGAGATCATCGCCAAGGGCCGCGACTGGATCATCAACGAGATGAAGGCGTCGGGCCTGCGCGGCCGCGGCGGCGCCGGCTTCCCGACCGGCCTGAAATGGTCCTTCATGCCGAAGGAATCCGACGGCCGTCCGCACTATCTCGTCGTCAATGCCGACGAATCCGAGCCCGGGACCTGCAAGGACCGGGACATCATGCGCAACGACCCGTTCACGCTGATCGAGGGCTGCGTTATCGCCGGTTTCTCGATGGCGGCGCATGTCTGCTACATCTACGTCCGTGGCGAATATGTCCGCGAGCGCGAGGCGCTGCAGCTCGCCATCGACGAGTGCTACGCCGCCGGTCTCCTCGGCAAGAACAACAAGTGCGGCTGGGACTACGACATCTACGTCCACCACGGCGCGGGTGCCTATATCTGCGGCGAGGAGACGGCGCTGCTCGAAAGCCTCGAGGGCAAAAAGGGCCAGCCGCGGCTGAAGCCGCCTTTCCCGGCGAATGTCGGCCTCTACGGCTGCCCGACCACCGTGAACAACGTCGAGTCGATCGCCGTCGCGCCGACCATTCTGCGCCGTGGCGGCGCCTGGTTCGGCGCGCTCGGCCGCGCCAACAACACCGGCACCAAGCTCTTCTGCATCTCCGGCCACGTGAACCGTCCCTGCACGGTCGAGGAGGAGATGGGCATCACCTTCCGTGAGCTCATCGAGACGCATTGCGGGGGCGTCCGCGGCGGCTGGGACAATCTCCTCGCCGTCATTCCCGGCGGCTCCTCGGTGCCCTTGGTGCCGGCGGCCGACATCATCGACTGCAAGATGGACTTCGACGGCCTGAAAGAGATCAAGACGTCGCTCGGCACCGCCGCGGTGATCGTCATGGACAAGTCCACCGACATCGTCCGCGCCATCGCCCGCCTCAGCTATTTCTACAAGCACGAGAGCTGCGGCCAGTGCACGCCCTGCCGCGAAGGCACCGGCTGGATGTGGCGGCTGATGGAGCGCATGGTCGTCGGCAATGCCGAGAAGCGCGAAATCGACATGCTGCTCGACATCACCAAGCAGGTCGAGGGCCACACCATCTGCGCCCTCGGCGACGCCGCGGCCTGGCCGATCCAGGGCCTGATGCGCCATTTCCGCGCCGAGGTGGAGCGGCGCATCGACGAGTTTTCGGCCAACAAGACGCCGGGCGTGAACCGTCCGATGCTCCTCGAAGCGGCTGAGTAGGGCATGACCGAGATCATCGGCAAGGCCGACGTCCTCACGGTCCAGAAGGCCGACATCTCGAACTCGCTGTTCTCCGACGCCGACCTGTCGGAGTCCCGGTTCACCAATGTCGACCTGTCCGGGGCCGAGATTGCGAATGCCGACCTCGCCGAGATCGTGTTCAGCGACGTCGACATGACCGAGGCGCGGTTCGTCAACGCGAACCTCACCGACGCCGTGTTCGAGAACGTCAACATCGACGGCATGACGATCAACGGCGTCGACATCGCGGCGCTGCTGGCCGCGCAAGCCGCGGCAAGGCCAGCGAAGGCTTAGGGAAATGACCGGAGAAGGAGGTGCTATCGTGAGCGACACACCCGACAATCCGGTCCTGGCAATGTTGCGTCGGATGGACATCAAGCTGGATCGCGGCTTGGAAGAGATCGACGGCGTCAAGGTGCGGCTGACGGCCGTGGAAGAGAATTTGGCTGGCGTTCACCGCCGGATCGATCGGCTGGACGAGCGGGTCCAGCGGATCGAGCGGCGCTTTGAACTGACAGACGCGACACATTGAGAAGAAGCTGATGGCCAAACTTAAAGTCGACGGCACCGAGATCGAGGTTCCCGATCACTTCACACTGCTGCAGGCGGCGGAAGAGGCCGGCGTCGAGATTCCGCGTTTCTGCTTCCACGATCGTCTGTCGATCGCCGGCAACTGCCGCATGTGCCTGATCGAGGTGAAGGGCGGACCGCCGAAGCCGACAGCGTCCTGCGCCATGAACGTGCGCGACCTCAGGCCGGGCCCGAACGGCGAGGCGCCGGAAATTTTCACCAACACGCCGATGGTCAAGAAGGCCCGCGAGGGCGTGATGGAATTCCTCCTGATCAACCACCCGCTGGATTGCCCGATCTGCGATCAGGGCGGCGAGTGCGACCTGCAGGACCAGGCGATGGCCTTCGGCGTCGACTCCTCGCGCTACCGCGAGAACAAACGCGCCGTTGAGGACAAGTACATCGGCCCGCTGGTCAAGACGATCATGACGCGCTGCATCCACTGCACCCGCTGCGTCCGCTTCACCACCGAGATCGCCGGCATTTCGGAGCTCGGCCTCATCGGCCGCGGCGAGGATGCCGAGATCACCACCTATCTCGAGCAGGCGATGACCTCCGAGCTTCAGGGCAACGTCATCGACCTCTGCCCGGTCGGCGCTCTGACCTCGCGCCCCTACGCCTTCCAGGCGCGGCCCTGGGAGCTGTCGAAGACCGAGACGATCGACGTCATGGACGCCGTCGGCTCTGCCATCCGCGTCGACACGCGTGGCCGCGAAGTCATGCGCATCCTGCCGCGCATCAACGAATCGATCAACGAGGAGTGGATCTCCGACAAGACACGCTTCGTCTGGGACGGCCTGCGCACGCAGCGCCTCGACAAGCCCTATGTTCGCCGTGACGGCCGCCTGCAGCCGGCCTCCTGGCCGGAAGCCTTCGCCGCGATCAAGGCGAAGGTCGACGCGACCGCGCCGGGCCGCATCGGCGCCATCGCCGGCGATCTCGCTGCGGTCGAAGACATGTGGGCGCTGAAGCGGCTGATGCAGGGCTTGGGCACGCCGAACCTCGACTGCCGGCAGGATGGGGCGAAGCTCGACCCCGCCGACGGCCGCGCCTCCTACCTCTTCAACACCACCATCGCCGGCATCGAGGATGCCGATGCGCTCCTCATCATCGGCGCCAACCCGCGCTTCGAATCCTCCGTCCTCAACGCCCGCATCCGCAAGCGCTGGCGTCTCGGCGGCTTCCCCATCGGCGTCATCGGCGAAAATTCCGACCTGCGCTACGACGCCGTCTATCTCGGTGCTGGCACGGAAACGCTCTCGGACATCGAGGGCGCCAGCCGCGATTTCTACGAGGCGCTGAAGGCTGCGACGAGGCCGATGGTCATCGTCGGGCAGGGGGCTCTCTCCGGTGTCAATGGTGCCGCGGTGCTCGCCTCCGTCGCCGCGCTCGCCCGCGAGATCGGCGCCATCAGCGAGGGCTGGAACGGCTTCAACGTCTTGCACAACGCCGCCTCGCGCGTCGGCGGCCTCGACATCGGCTTCGTGCCGGGCGAGGGCGGTCTGTCGGCAGCCGACATGGCCGGCGGCGGCGTCGATCTCCTGTTCAACCTCGGCGCCGACGAGATCGACGTCGCGGCCGGTCCCTTCGTCGTCTACATCGGCACGCATGGCGACAAGGGCGCCCACCGCGCCGACGTGATCCTGCCGGCGGCGGCCTATACCGAGAAGTCGGGCACCTGGGTCAATGTCGAGGGCAGGGCGCAGACCGGCAGCCGGGCCGCCTTCCCGCCCGGCGACGCCCGCGAGGACTGGGCGATCTTCCGGGCCCTGTCTGCGGTGCTCGGCAAGACGCTGCCCTTCGACTCGCTTGCCGCGCTGCGGCAGGAGATGTACCAGTCGCACGGGCATTTCCGGTCGAACGGCGTGATCGCGGCCGACGCGTCCGTCATCACGACGCTGGCGGACCGCGCCGGCGCGCTGACCGGCGGTGCCTTCGCATCGGGGATCGGTGACTTCTACTTGTCCAACCCGATCGCGCGGGCGTCCAAGGTGATGGCGGAGTGCTCGCGCCTCGCCCATGCCGAACATCTCGAAGCTGCGGAATAGGAAGGCCGGACGTGTCGGATTTCTTCACCCTCTACGCCTGGCCGGGGATTGTCATTCTCGCCCAGAGCCTGCTCTTCCTGGTCGTGCTCCTCGTGCTGATCGCCTACATCCTGCTCGCCGATCGCAAGATCTGGGCGGCGGTGCAGATGCGCCGCGGGCCGAATGTCGTCGGTCCCTGGGGCCTGTTCCAGTCCTTCGCCGATCTTCTCAAATTCGTGCTCAAGGAGCCGATCATCCCGGCTTCGGCCGACAAGGCGGTCTTCCTCCTCGCGCCACTCGTCGCGGTGACGCTGGCACTGGCGACCTTCGCGGTCGTCCCGGTCGCTGACGGCTGGGTGATCGCCGACGTCAACATCGGCATCCTCTACATCTTCGCCATCTCCTCGCTCGAGGTCTACGGCGTGATCATGGGCGGCTGGGCGTCGAACTCGAAATACGCCTTCCTCGGCGCGCTGCGCTCGGCGGCGCAGATGGTGTCCTACGAGGTCTCGATCGGCTTCGTCATCGTCACCGTGCTCCTCTGCGTCGGCTCGCTGAACCTCACCGACATCGTCCTGGCCCAGATCGACGGCCCCGGCACCATGATCGGCCTGCCGAGCACCTTCCTCGACTGGCACTGGCTGTCGCTGTTCCCGATGTTTGTCATCTTCTTCATCTCGGCGCTCGCCGAGACGAACCGGCCGCCCTTCGATCTGCCAGAGGCCGAATCCGAGCTCGTCGCCGGCTTCATGGTCGAGTACGGCTCGACCCCGTACATGATGTTCATGCTCGGCGAATATGCCGCCATCACCCTGATGTGCTGCCTGACGACGATCCTCTTCCTCGGCGGCTGGCTGCCCCCGTTCGGCTTCGCGCCGTTCACCTGGGTGCCGGGCGTCATCTGGTTCCTCGCCAAGGTCGCGCTGGTCTTCTTCATGTTCGCGATGGTCAAGGCCTTCGTGCCCCGCTACCGCTACGACCAGCTGATGCGCTTGGGCTGGAAGGTGTTCCTGCCGATCTCGCTCGGCATGGTCGTCATCGTCGCCTTCGTCCTGAAGCTGACGGGCTGGGGTCCGGCATGATCTCGGCCGCGGTCATCGGCGCGGTGGTGGGCCTTCTCATCGGCATTGCGGACTTCGTCGTCCTCGGTGCCGCGGCCCGCAACGGCGGCGCCAGCCGCGGCGGAGCCTTGCGCTTCATTCGTCTGATGTCGCTCGTCGTGTTTCCGATCGTCGGCTGGTTCGTCGGCCCGATCGTCGCGACGAGCCTTTTTCCTTCCAGCCTTGGAGGCTGATCCATGAGCGCCGTCACCCAGACCATCCGGTCCCTCTTCCTGGTCGAGTTCGTCAAAGCCTTTGGCATGTCGATGCGCTACTTCTTCGCGCCGAAGGCGACGATCAACTATCCCTTCGAGAAGAACCCACAGAGCCCGCGTTTTCGCGGCGAGCATGCCCTGCGACGCTACCCGAACGGCGAGGAGCGGTGCATCGCGTGCAAACTGTGCGAGGCGATCTGCCCGGCGCAGGCCATCACCATCGAGGCCGGCCCGCGCCGCAACGACGGCACCCGCCGCACGGTGCGTTACGACATCGACATGGTGAAGTGCATCTATTGCGGCTTCTGCCAGGAAGCCTGCCCGGTCGACGCGATCGTGGAAGGCCCGAACTTCGAGTTCTCGACCGAGACGCGCGAAGAACTCTACTATGACAAGGAGCGTCTGCTCGCCAACGGCGACCGTTGGGAGCAGGAACTGGCCCGTAACATTGCGCTCGACGCGCCTTACCGCTAATCCGTCAGCGAGCGGGGGACTCGCCGCAAGGCGTCTCGCCGAGCCGCTGATTCACTGAACCGACCGCCCGCCAAGATCTCGCGCCGCTCGCCGGCCATGGGCTCGCAGACGACGACCGACCAGACGAGGGAGCCCGACGATGCTGGGCCTGCAGGCACTGTTCTTCTACATGTTTTCGATCGTGACCGTCTTTTCGGCGATCATGGTCGTGCTCTCGCGCAATCCGGTGCACTCGGTGCTGTTCCTGATCCTGACCTTCGTCAGCGCGGCGGGCTTGTTCCTTCTGACCGGGGCCGAGTTCCTCGCGCTCATCCTCATTGTCGTTTATGTCGGCGCCGTGGCGGTGCTCTTCCTGTTCGTCGTGATGATGCTCGACGTCGATTTTGCCGCCTTGAAGAAGGGGGCGCTCGAATATGCGCCGATCGGCGCGATCATCGGTCTTGTGTTGCTGGCCGAGCTCGTCGTCGCGGTGACCGGCAATGTCTACACGCCGAGCCAGACCACCACGACCGCCTATCCGACGCCGCCGCTGGCGGTCACGTCCAATATCGAGGCGCTCGGCTTCATTCTCTACACCCGCTACGTCTATTTCTTCCAGGTCGCCGGCCTGATCCTGTTCGTGGCGATGATCGGGGCGATCGTCCTGACGCTGCGCCACAAGGTCGGCATCAAGCGGCAGTCGATCCCGGAGCAGGTGGCGCGCAACCCGGCGACAGCCATCGAGATCCGCAAGGTCGAGAGCGGCCAGGGTCTCCGGTAGGTTCGAGGCAAGGAAAAACACCATGGAAGTCGGTCTCGGACACTACCTGACTGTCGGCGCGATCCTGTTCGTCACCGGCGTCTTCGGCATCTTTCTCAACCGCAAGAACATCATCACCATCATGATGTCGATCGAGCTGATCCTGCTCGCGGTGAACCTCAATCTCGTGGCGTTCTCGGCCTTCCTCAACGATCTCGTCGGCCAGGTCTTCGCCCTGTTCATTCTGACCGTCGCCGCCGCGGAAGCGGCCATTGGTCTGGCAATCCTCGTCGTCTTCTTCCGCAACCGCGGCTCGATCGCGGTCGAAGACGTCAACGCGATGAAAGGCTGATCGTCGATGTATCAAGCGATCGTCCTCCTGCCGCTCGTCGGCTTCCTCGTCGTCGGCTTCTTCGGCAACGCGCTCGGCGCGAAGATGTCGGAATACATCACGACGGGCCTTCTCATCGTCGCGGCCGTGCTGTCCTGGATCGGCTTCATCTCGTTCGGCTTCGGCGAGGGCGAGACGATGCGGATTCCGCTCCTCACCTTCATCCAGTCCGGCACCTTCGATGTCTCCTGGTCGCTCCGGATCGACCGGCTGACCCTGGTGATGCTGGTCGTCGTCAACACCGTCTCTGCGCTCGTGCACGTCTACTCGATCGGGTACATGTCGCATGACCCGCACCAGCCGCGCTTCTTCGCCTATCTGTCGCTGTTCACCTTCGCCATGCTGATGCTGGTGACGGCCAACAACCTCGTGCAGATGTTCTTCGGCTGGGAGGGCGTCGGTCTCGCCTCCTATCTGCTCATCGGCTTCTGGTACAAGAAGCCCTCGGCCAGCGCCGCGGCGATGAAGGCCTTCATCGTCAACCGCGTCGGCGACTTCGGCTTCATCCTCGGCATCTTCGGCGTCTTCGCTCTGTTCGGCTCGGCCAATCTCGACACCATCTTCGCCGGCGCCGCCGACATGGCGGGCCAGCTCGGCAGCGCGGGCGGCGAGCATGCCGCGGGCGCGGCGGAGGCCGTCGCAACTGGGGCAGGGGCTTCGGTGCTGAACTTTGCCGGTTATGGATTGCCACTCGGCGCGGCGCTGACGGTGATCTGCCTGCTCCTGTTCATGGGCGCCATGGGCAAGTCCGCCCAGATCGGCCTGCACACCTGGCTGCCGGACGCGATGGAAGGCCCGACGCCGGTTTCGGCGCTGATCCACGCGGCGACCATGGTCACCGCCGGCGTCTTCATGCTGGCGCGCATGTCGCCGATCTTCGAGCTGTCGCCGACGGCGCTGACCTTCGTCACCTTCATCGGCGCGACGACCGCCATCTTCGCGGCCACGATCGGCCTCGTCCAGACCGACATCAAGCGCGTCATCGCCTACTCCACCTGTTCGCAGCTCGGCTACATGTTCGTGGCGCTTGGCTGCGGCGCCTATGGCCCCGCCGTCTTCCACCTGTTCACGCACGCCTTCTTCAAGGCGCTGCTTTTCCTCGGCGCCGGCTCGGTGATCCATGCCGTCTCGGGCGAGCAGGACATGCGGAACATGGGCGGCCTGCGCAAGCACATCCCCAAGACCTACTGGATGATGATCATCGGCACGATCGCGCTGACGGGCTTCCCCTTCACCGCCGGCTACTTCTCCAAGGATGCGATCATCGAGAGCGCCTTCGCCGCGCACAATGCCTGGGCCGGCTATGCCTTCGTGTTGACGGTCCTCGCCGCGCTGCTGACCAGCTTCTACTCGTGGCGGCTGATCTTCATGACGTTCCACGGCAAGCCGCGGGCCTCGCACGACGTGATGCACCACATCCACGAGTCGCCAACGGTCATGCTGGTGCCGCTTTACGTCCTTGCCGTCGGCGCGCTGCTGGCGGGCATCGTCTTCGAGCCCTACTTCATCGGCGAGGGCTATCAGGAGTTCTGGAACGCCGCACTCTTCACCGGCGCCGAGAACCATATCCTGCACGACATCCACGAGACGCCGTTCTGGGCCGCTTTCTCGCCCACCGTCGCCATGGCGATCGGTTTCGCGCTCGCCTACGTCTTCTATATCCGCTCGCCGGACATGCCGAACCGGCTCGCTACCCAGCACCGCGGCCTCTACCAGTTCCTCCTGAACAAGTGGTACTTCGACGAGCTCTACGATCTTGTCTTCGTCCGCCCGGCCAAGGCGATCGGCAACTACTTCTGGAAGACCGGCGATGTCGGCACCATCGACCGCTACGGCCCGGATGCCATTTCGGCGCGCGTCGTCGACGTCACCGGCCGGATCGTGCGGGTGCAGACCGGCTACCTCTACCACTATGCCTTCGCCATGCTGATCGGCGTGGCGGCCATGGTGACGTGGATGATGGTCGGAGGAGCAAACTGATGGACTGGCCGATTCTCTCCGTCGTCACCTTCCTGCCGCTGGTGGGTGTGGCGCTCATCGCGCTGACAGGCGATGCCGACGAGGCTGCACGCACCAACATCCGCCGCATCGCGCTCGGCACGACGGTGTTCACCTTCCTGGTCTCGCTGCTGATCTGGACGGGCTTCGACAACGCCAATCCCGGCTTCCAGATGGTCGAGGACGTCGAGTGGCTCGGCGTCGGCGGCATCGGCTACCACATGGGCGTCGACGGCATTTCGATGCTGTTCGTGATCCTCACCACCTTCCTGATGCCGATCTGCATCCTGGCCAGCTGGGAGACCATCACCGAGCGGCTGAAGACTTACATGATCGCCTTCCTGCTTCTGGAAGTGCTGGTCGTCGGCGTCTTCTGCGCGCTCGACATCGTGCTGTTCTACGTCTTCTTCGAGGGCAGCCTGATCCCGATGTTCCTGATCATCGGCGTGTTCGGCGGCAAGCGCCGGGTCTATGCCAGCTACAAGTTCTTCCTGTACACCTTCCTCGGCTCGGTGCTGATGCTCGTCGCCATCATGTCGATGTCGTGGACGGCGGGGACAACCTCGATCCCCGAGCTTCTGGCCTTCCAGTTCCCGGCCTCGATGCAGACCTGGCTCTGGCTCGCCTTCTTCGCCTCCTTCGCGGTGAAGATGCCGATGTGGCCCGTCCACACCTGGTTGCCGGACGCCCATGTCGAGGCGCCTACCGCCGGCTCCGTCATCCTCGCCGGCATTCTCTTGAAGCTCGGCGGCTACGGCTTCGTGCGCTTCTCGCTGCCGATGTTCCCGCTCGCCTCGGCCGACTTCGCGCCGCTGGTCTTCACGCTCTCGGTCGTCGCCATCATCTACACCTCGCTGGTGGCGCTGATGCAGACCGACATCAAGAAGCTGATCGCCTACTCGTCGGTCGCGCACATGGGCTTCGTCACCATGGGCATCTTCGCGGCGAACGAGCAGGGCGTCCAGGGCGCGATCTTCCAGATGCTCTCGCACGGCCTCGTCTCCGGCGCGCTGTTCCTGTGCGTCGGCATCGTCTACGACCGCATGCACACCCGCGAGATCGACGCCTATGGCGGTCTGGTCACGCGCATGCCGGCCTACGCCACGATCTTTATGCTGTTCACGATGGCCAATGTCGGCCTGCCCGGGACCTCCGGTTTCGTCGGCGAGTTCCTGACCCTGCTCGGCGTCTTCCAGGCCAACAGCTGGGTCGCGATCTTCGCCGCGACCGGCGTCATCCTTTCCGCCTGCTACGCGCTCTGGCTCTATCGCCGCGTGATCTTCGGGGCGCTGGAGAAGGAAAACCTGAAGCAGATCCTCGACCTCACGGGCCGGGAGAAGGTGCTGCTCTACCCGCTGGCGGTGCTGACGATCTTCTTCGGCGTCTATCCGGCACCGGTTCTGGATGCCACCGCGGCCTCCGTTCAGGCCCTGGTCTCGAACTATTCCGCCGCCATCGAGGCCGCCCAATCCCTCGCGATGGCGCAGTAGCCGGAGACGATGATGACACCCGACTTCCTCTCCGCCAGCCTGCCGCTCCTCGCGCCCGAAATGATCCTTGCGGTCGGCAGCATGGCGCTTCTGATGCTGGGCGTGTTCATCGGCGAGGGGAGCTCGCGACTCGTTGCCATGCTCTCCGTCGTGCTGCTGGTTTTTGCCGGCTTTTGGCTCGTCCTGGGCACGCCCGACGGCGTCGGCTTCGGCGGTTCCTTCATCTCCGATGCCTTCGCCAAGTTCATGAAGGTGCTGGTGCTGATCGGCTCGGCCGTGGCCATCGTCATTTCGCGCGGCGCCGCCGGCGGCGACCGGCTCGACCGCTTCGAATTTCCGGTCCTCGTCGTGCTCGCCACCGTCGGCATGATGCTGATGGTGTCCGCCGGCGACCTCATCGCCCTCTATCTCGGCCTCGAGCTCTCTTCGCTCGCCCTCTACGTGCTCGCCGCCTTCAACCGCGACAGCGAACGGTCCACCGAAGCCGGCCTCAAATACTTCGTCCTCGGCGCGCTGTCCTCGGGCATGCTGCTCTATGGCGCGTCGCTGATCTACGGCTTCACCGGCCAAATCGGCTTTGCCGAGATCGCCCGGGCGATGACGGCCGAGGGCCGTTCCGTCGGTCTCGTCGTCGGCCTGGTCTTCGTCCTCGCGGGCTTGGCCTTCAAGATCTCGGCCGTGCCGTTCCACATGTGGACGCCGGACGTCTACGAGGGCTCGCCGACGCCGGTGACGGCGCTGTTCGCCGCCGGCCCGAAGGTCGCGGCGATGGCGCTTCTGACGCGCTTCACCGTCCAGGGTTTTGCGCCGCTGACGGCCGACTGGCAGCAGGTCATCATCTTCATCTCCATCGCCTCCATGGGCTTCGGCGCCTTCGCCGCCATCGGCCAGAAGAACATCAAGCGCCTGATGGCCTACTCGTCGATCGGCCACATGGGCTATGCCCTGGTGGGCCTTGCGGCGGCGGATGCCGCCGGCGTGCGCGGCGTCCTGATCTACATGGCGACCTATGTCGCGATGACCGCGGGCACCTTCGCGGTGATCCTCGCCATGCGCCGCAAGGGCGGCCAGGTCGAGGACATCTACCAGCTCTCCGGCCTGTCGCAGACCAATCCGATGATGGCGCTCGGCCTGACCGTCCTGATGCTGTCGCTCGCCGGCCTGCCGCCGCTCGTCGGCTTCATCGGCAAGTACTACGTGTTCATGGCGGCCGTCGGCGCCGGCCTCGTGCCGCTGGCGGTGATCGGCGTCATCGCCTCGACGATCGGCCTCTTCTACTACCTGCGCGTGGTCAAGGTGATGTGGTTCGACGCCCCGGCGGAAGGGTTCCTGCCGATGACCATCGAGCTGCGCGCCGTGCTGGCCGTGGCCGCTCTCTTCGTCTTCCCGGTCTACCTCTTCGTTGGTCCGTCGCTGCTGGCGGCCGCCGAAGCTGCGGCGGCGACCTTCTTCTAGGGTGAAGGCGCCCCGACTGCCGCGTCGACATCTCGCGCTGGACGAGGTCGGATCGACCAATTCCGTCGCGCTGGACGCCGCGCGCGCCGGCGATCCCGGGCCGCTCTGGGTGACGGCCGAGCGTCAGGCGGCCGGTCGCGGCAGACGCGCCAGGCCTTGGGTTTCCGAGCGCGGCAACCTATATGCGTCGCTACTACTGATCGACGCCGCGGCATTGGGCGATCTGCAGAATTTGCCTTTGGTCGCCGCCGTCGGTGTCCGGAACGGGTTGGCGGCCCTGAAGGGAGCCGGCCAGCTGGACATCAATATCAAGTGGCCGAACGACATCCTCGTGAACGGACGCAAATGCGTCGGTATTCTGCTGGAGAGCGAGCGGCTTGCGGACGGGCGCTTTGCCACCGTCATCGGTTGCGGCGTGAATGTCGAGAACGTGCCGACCGAGACGCCCTATCCGGTGACGGGCCTGCGGAAGGAAGGGCTGAGCGCCGGCGTCTCCGACGTCTTCGCCGCGCTCGCCGGCGGTGTCGAATCCGCCCTGGCCGTGTGGCAGCGGGGACGAAACTTTGCTGCCATCCGGCAGACCTGGATCGATCATGCCGCGGGCATCGGTCTGCCGTGCACGGTCCGGGGGACCGACGCGGTCCTCGAAGGTGTTTTCGTCGATCTCGACGACACCGGCCGTCTGATCCTCGCCGAGGCGGGCGGCACCCGCCGGTCGATTTCGGCAGGCGACCTGTTTCTGCTCGGTGCCCCGGGCGACGCGCGATAGCGCGGCGCGGGACGTGGAGCGGCTCGAAAGAATTGTCGGCGTTTGGCGCCGAATGTGAATGCGTGATGTGAACCGGCGGAATCGCCCTAGGAAGATGAAGTGAAAACACCTTGGATCAGTTAGTATTTTTGCCGCTCGGCGGCATCGGCGAAATCGGCATGAATTTCGCCCTCTACGGCTATGGGCCGGAACACCAGCGCGAGTGGATCGCGGTCGACTGCGGCGTCTCCTTCGCCACGCCCGAGTTTCCCGGCGTCGACCTCGTCTTCCCCGACATCCGCTTCATCGAGCGGGAAAAGGGGTCGCTGAAGGCGATCATCATCACCCACGCGCATGAGGACCATTACGGCGCGCTGCTCGACCTCTGGCCGCGCCTGCAGGCGCCGGTCTACGCCACCGCCTTCACCAACGCCTTGCTGCAGGCCAAGCGCGAAGGCGAGCCGGGTGCGCCGAAGATCCCGGTCACGATCTACAAGGCCGGCGACACCTTCCGCGTCGGCCCGTTCGAGATCGAGGCGGTCAACGTCACCCACTCGATCCCCGAGCCGGTGGCGCTTGCCATCACCACGCCGCTCGGCACCGTCGTCCACACCGGCGACTGGAAGATCGACAAGACCCCGGCGCTCGGCAAGCCGACCGACGAAAAGCGGCTGCGCGAGATCGGCGAGAAGGGCGTTCTGGCCCTCATCTGCGACTCGACCAATGCGATGCGCGAGGGCGTCTCGCCGAGCGAGGCCGACGTCACCAAGTCGCTGACCGAGGTGATCCAGGAGGCCTCGGGGCGCGTCGCCGTCACCACCTTCTCGTCCAATGTCGGCCGCATCCGCTCGATCTCCGTCGCCGCACACAATGCGGGTCGCCAGGTTCTGCTGCTCGGCCGCTCGATGAAGCGCGTCGCCGACGTCGCCGGCGAACTCGGCTATCTCGAAGGCATCCCCGAATTTCTCGAGGAGCAGGATTTCGGCTACATCCCGCGCGAAAAGGCCGTGATCATCCTGACCGGCAGCCAGGGCGAAGCCCGGGCAGCGCTGTCGCGCCTGTCGCGCGACGAGCACCCGACGGTCGCTCTGTCGAAGGGCGACACCGTGGTGTTCTCCTCGCGCGCCATTCCCGGCAACGAGCGCGGCATCCTGGAGGTCAAGAACGGCCTCATCGACCGCGGCATCCTCATCGTCGAGGATCACGACAAGCTGGTGCACGTCTCCGGCCATCCCCGGCGCAGCGAGCTCCGCCAGATGTATGAATGGGTCAAGCCAAAGATCGCGATCCCCGCGCACGGTGAGTCGGCCCATCTCTCCGCGCATGCGGCCCTGGCCCGCAGCCTGGACGTCCCGGAAGTCGTCGAAGCCCGCAACGGCAAGATGGTGCTCCTGGCGCCCGGCGCCGCGCGGATCATCGACGAGGTCCCCGTCGGCCGTCTCTACAAGGACGGCAGGCTGATCGGCACGGTCGAGGAAATGGGCATCGGCGAGCGTCGCCGCGTCGCCCAGGTCGGCCATGTCACGGTGCTGGTCGAGCTTAGCGGCAAGCTGGAGCTGCGGCACGATCCGGACGTCGTCTGCCTCGGCATGCCGAAGCTGGACGCTGCCGGCGAGGACATGGAAGAGGTCCTGATCGACGCCGTCGCCGGCGCGATCGAGAGCATCCCGCGCGCCCGCCGCAAGGACCTCGAGCTCGTTCGCGAGTCGGCCCGTCGCGCCACCCGCGCGGCCGCCTATTCCGCCTGGGGCAAGAAGCCGCTGGTGACGGTGTTTGTCACGCAGTCCTGAGGCTGCGATAAGACCAGGCCGGCTCTCGAGCCGGCCTGGTGGTTCGCGACGCGGGCAAGGCTTTTAGCCCTCTCCGCTGCAATTCCGGCGAATTGCTGGGACTAGAGCGGACGTTCGCCACGGCGAACACCGGACCGGTCAACGCCGACGGCCTGCCGGCTCGTCGACGACGTGATCCTGGCGTCAAGGGGAGGGTGCAATGCTCGGTCGTCTCAACCACGTCGCCCTGGCGGTTCCCGACCTCGCCGCGGCGATCCGCAGCTATGAGAAGACTTTGGGGGCGACGGTTTCGGTGCCGCTGATGCTCCCCGAACACGGCGTGACGGTCGTCTTCGTGGAACTGCCCAACACCAAGATCGAATTGCTCGAGGCGCTCGGGCCGGCATCGCCGATCGCCGCCTTCCTCGCCAAGAGCCCAAAAGGCGGGATGCACCACATCTGCTACGAGGTGACCGACCTTCCTGCCGCGACCGCCCGGCTGGTCGAGTCGGGCGCGCGCATCCTTGGCGACGGCACACCGAAGATCGGCGCCCACGGCCGCCCCGTGATCTTCATCCACCCTGGCGACATGTTCGGCACGCTGATCGAACTGGAGGAAGTAAGCCCATGAACTGGATCACCCTCCTCGCCCTCTATTTCCTCATCTGGTGGACGGTGCTCTTCATCGTCCTGCCCATCGGCATGCGCTCGCAGAGCGATGACGACCATGTCGTGCTCGGCACCGATCCCAGCGCGCCGACGCGGTTTCGCCCGCTGTGGATCTGGTCGTGGACGACGGGCATCTCGCTGCTGGTGATCGGCGCCTACTACGTCGTGACGGAGATCCTCGGCGTCGGCCTCAACAGCTTTCCCAATTTTCTGCCGGGGATCCGCTGAAGGCTGTGTGAGGGACGGCCCCGGTCGTCCGTAAAACGGCCGTGGCAGTGCCCGCAGACCGGGACGCGACCGGCGCGGCCGGAAGAGCGAGGCGGTCCGGCGTATTCCGGTCAGATACCAGAATAGTCGGCGGCGAGGCGGACGGGCCTTCGCCTCGGCTCCTGATTGCGCCGTCCAAACCGCCGTCCGCCAGAATGCCGCGGGAAAAATGCACAAAAAAAATGCAAGACCGAAGTCTTGCATTTTCAGATTGCAGATCTGGGTTTTCAAACCGGATACATTGTCCGGGGCCGCGACCGAAGTGCGCCGAAAACCACGTCCTCCCGAGACTAGACCGCGATGCGAATGTCTTAAGGACACCCGTGTTTATGTCTGGAACGCTAACCTCTGCGCTGCTCATTGTCACGGAAAATATCAGGATTGTGACAAATTTCTGATGCTGCGCTGCGATAAATGGCATGGCGCGCTCAAATCTCAGGCATGCGTGGCATCCCTTTTCAAGGCCAGGGCAAACGTCTAAGACCGCAGCAGGGCCTGCCGGGCGGGAACGCATCCGTCCCAGGACAGGCCGAGAGTTGTACGATTCCCGAACCGGCCTTGCCGCCCGCCCGCAAAAGGCTGCAGGCCGGCCGAAGCCCTGAAAGTGCGGTCCAGCATGCGCATGTCGCGTTTCTTCCTGCCGATTCTCAAGGAAACCCCGAAAGAGGCGGAGATCGTCTCGCACCGGCTGATGCTGCGCGCCGGCATGATCCGCCAGCAGGCGGCGGGCTCCTATTCCTTCCTGCCGCTCGGCAAGCGCGTTCTCGACAAGGTCTGCGCGATCATTCGCGAGGAACAGAACCGCGCCGGCGCCAACGAGATCCTGATGCCGACCATCCAATCGGCCGACCTCTGGCGCGAAAGCGGACGCTATGACGACTACGGCAAGGAGATGCTGCGGATCGAGGATCGGCACGGCCGCGACATGCTGTTCGGCCCGACCAACGAGGAAATGGTCACCGACATCTTCCGGTCCTCGGTCCGGTCCTACAAGGACCTGCCGCTGAACCTCTACCACATCCAGTGGAAGTTCCGCGACGAGGTGCGGCCCCGCTTCGGCGTCTTGCGCTCCAGAGAGTTCCTGATGAAGGACGCCTATTCCTTCGACATCGACTACGAATCCTCCAAGACCGCTTACGACCGGATGTTCGTCGCCTATCTCCGGACTTTCCAGCGTCTCGGCGTGAAGGCCATCCCGATGCGGGCCGATACCGGCCCGATCGGCGGCGAGCTTAGCCACGAATTCCTGATCCTCGCCTCGACTGGCGAGAGCGGCGTGTTCCTGCACCGCGACTATCTCGAGATGGAGACGCCGGGCGAGGGGGTCGATTTCAACGACGCCGCGGGCCTCGCCAAGGTCGTTGAGACCTGGACGACGCCCTATGCCGCGACCGAGGACATGCACGAGGCGGGAACGTTCGATGCCCTGCCGGAGGCCGACCGCATCGCCGCCCGCGGCATCGAGGTCGGCCACATCTTCCATTTCGGCACGAAATATTCCGAGCCGATGAACGCCGTCGTCACCGGGCCGGACGGCAAGGATACGCCGGTGTTCATGGGCAGCTACGGCATCGGGCCGAGCCGCCTGGTCGCCGCGATCATCGAGGCCTCGCATGACGAGGCCGGCATCATCTGGCCAAAGTCGGTCGCGCCCTTCGATGTCGGGCTGATCAACATGAAGCCGGGCGATGCCGACTGCGACGCGGCCTGCGAGGCGATCTATGCCGGGCTGACAGCCGCAGGCCAGGACGTGCTCTACGACGACGAGGACACGCGCGCCGGCGCCAAGTTCGCCACCATGGACCTGATCGGCCTGCCGATGCAGGTGATCGTCGGGCCGCGCGGCGCCAAGAGCGGCGAGGCCGAGCTGAAGAACCGCGCCACGGGCGAGCGCACAGCGGTGCCGCTCGCCGAGATCGTCGGGCGACTGTCCGCATGAGCGCCACGGAGCCGGCTCAGGCCGCCGTCACGCCGCCGCCCGTGCCCGGGACGAAGCCGTTTTCGCGCTTCGAGTGGATGATCGCCGGGCGCTATCTGCGCTCGCGCCGCCGCGATGCCGGCGTCTCGGTCATCGCCGGCTTCTCCTTCGTCGGCATTCTCCTCGGCGTGGCCGCCCTCATCATCGTGATGTCGGTGATGAACGGCTTTCGCACCGAACTCCTGACGCGCATCCTCGGCGTCAACGGCCATGTCGTCATGCGCGCCATGGACACGCCGCTCACAGATTTCGACGCCGTCACCCAGCGGATCGTCAAGGTTCCCGGCGTGACCAACGCCATGCCGCTGGTGCAGGGGCAGGCGCTGGTCAGCGGCAAGGGCGAGGCGCGCTCCTTCGCGCTGGTCAAGGGCGTGCGCGGCGCCGACCTGTTGAAGCTGAAACCGGTCGCCTCGAACATCATCCTCGGCACCATCGGCGAATTCGACACGTCCGGGGGCGTGGCCGTCGGCAGCCGCCTGGCGCAGACCCTGGGCCTCGCGCTCGGCGACAGCATCACTCTCATCGCGCCCGAGGGCGACACGACGCCTCTCGGCACCGTGCCGCGGGTAAAATCCTATCCGATTACCGCGATTTTCGAGATCGGCCTCTCCGATTTCGATGCGGCCTACATCTACATGCCCTTCGCCGAGGCGCAGCTGTTCTTCAACGCCGAGAATCAGGCGCAGTCGATCGAGATTTTTGCCGACCGTCCCGATGCCGTCCGCGACCTGCAGCCGTCCATCGAGCAGGCGGCCGGGCGGCCGAACTACACGTCGACCTGGCAGCAGGACAACCAGTCCTTCTTCTCGGCCCTGCAGGTCGAGCGCAACGTCATGTTCATCATCCTGACGCTGATCGTCCTCGTTGCCGCGCTGAACATCATCTCCGGCCTGTTCATGCTGGTGAAGGACAAGGGGCGCGACATCGCCATCCTGCGCACCATGGGTGCGACGCGCGGCTCGGTGATGCGGGTGTTCTTCATCACCGGCGCCTCGATTGGCACCGCCGGCACGCTGGCGGGGCTCCTCCTCGGCGTCCTGTTCTGCCTGAACATCGAGAACATCCGGCAGTTCTTTTCCTGGATTTCGGGACGGAGCCTGTTCGATCCGGAATTCTACTTCCTCAGCCGGCTGCCGGCGGAGATCGACGTCAGCGAGGTCGTTCTGGTGACCGCCATGGCGCTCGGCCTCTCCTTCCTCGCGACGATCTTCCCTTCGTGGAAGGCGTCGACACTCGATCCCGTCGAGGCTCTGCGCTACGAATGACCGTTCCCACCCATTCCCTCCGCCTCGACAAGGTCGAGCGCTTCTTCGCCCAGGGCGAGGAGCGACTGACCATTCTCGACGGCGCCGACTTCGAGATCTTTCCCGGCGAGATGGTGGCGCTCGTCGCGCCGTCCGGCGCGGGCAAGTCGACACTCCTGCACATCGCCGGGCTTCTGGAGAAGCCGAACGCCGGCGAGGTCTATATCGACGGCGAGGCCTGCGGCAGCCTCGACGACCAGCGGCGCACGCTGATGCGGCGCCAGTCGATCGGCTTCGTCTACCAGTTCCACCATCTCCTGCCCGAGTTCTCGGCGCTGGAAAACGTCATGCTGCCGCAGATGATCGCCGGCCTCGAGCACAAGGAGGCGGCCGAGCGGTCGCGGCAATTGCTCGACTACATGCGGATCGGCCCGCGTGCCGCGCACCGTCCGGCCGAGCTTTCGGGCGGCGAGCAGCAGCGCGTCGCCATCGCAAGAGCCGTCGCCAACAGCCCGCATGTTCTCCTGGCGGATGAGCCGACCGGCAATCTCGACCCGACCACCGCCGGCTACGTCTTCGACGCGCTGACGGCCCTGGTCCGGCAGTCGGGCGTCGCCGCCCTCATCGCCACCCACAACCACGAGCTCGCCGGGCGCATGGACCGGGTGATCACGCTCGAGGCCGGCAAGATCGTGCCCTACCTCATCGGCTGAAAGCCGACCGACCCCGCGCCATTAACCAGATTTCATCGAACCCGCAGAGCCAAGAGCGCTGCGGGTTCGATCGCGCTTGACCTTTCTCCGAAAAAGGAACAAAACAGAAACATAGGAACAGACAGGGAACGAAGACATGCTGTATCTCGTCAAGGACCTCGCCTCGCTCGCCGCCGTCGCCATGTTCGTCACCAGCTTCGCTTTGGTCATTCACTCGATCTGACGTCCGATTTCCTGTTGAGTTCGCTTGGCCGAACTCGACAGGACGGGCCGCCCGGAGGAGAGTGCGGCCACATCAGCGACAGGGGAGAACGGCATGGCGGGCGCCACCAAGCCGGACGCAGCGGCGCCGGCACTGAAGTTCGTGCATCTGCGCTGCCACAGCGCCTTTTCGCTTCTGGAAGGCGCGCTGCGCATCGACCAGATCGTCAAGCACGCCAAGGCCGACGGCATGCCGGCCATCGGCATCGCCGACACCGGCAATCTCTTCGGCGCGCTTGAATTCTCCGAGAAGGCGGCCAAGGCCGGCATCCAGCCGATCACCGGCTGCCAGCTGGAAGTCGACTTCGGCGACGCCGATCCGGAGGCGGGCGTTTCGCAGCGCGAACGCAACGCGCCCGAGCCGCATGCGCCCATGGTCTTCATCGCCGCGACCGAGAAGGGCTATGCCAATCTCGTCGAAATCGTCTCGCTCGCCTATCTCGAACATGATGGCAATGTCCGGCCGCATGTCCTGCTCGACTGGCTGCGGACCCGCTCGGAGGGAATCATCGCGCTCACCGGCGGGCCGCTCGGTCCGATCGGCGCCGCGATCCAGGCCGGTCGCGGGGCGATCGCGCGCCAGCGCCTGGAAACACTGCGGGGCATCTTCGGCGATAGTCTCTATGTCGAGCTCCAGCGCCACGGCCAGCGCGGCCGCCGCATCGAGAGCGAGACCATCGTGCTGGCCTACGAACTGGAACTGCCGCTGGTCGCCACCAACGAGCCCTTCTTCTACGTCCCCGAGGATTTCGACGCCCACGACGCCCTGATCGCGGTGGCGAGCAACCGTCTCGTCAGCCACGAGGATCGCCGGCGGCTGACGCGCGACCACTATCTGAAGTCGCAGGCGGAAATGGCGGTTCTTTTCGCCGACCTGCCGGAAGCGCTGGAGAACACGATCGAGGTGGCGCGGCGCTGCGCCTTCCGCCCGCGCACGCGCAAGCCGATCCTGCCCCGTTTTGCCGGCGCCGACGTCGACGCGGCCGAGGCCGAGGTGGCGGAAGTGCTCGAGCTTCGCCGCCAGGCGGAGGAGGGGCTGGAGGCGCGTCTCGCCGCGCATGGTCCCTGCGAGGGCCAGACCGTCGAGGTCTACCGCGCGCGCCTCGCCTTCGAGCTCGACGTCATCGAGCGGATGAAGTTTCCCGGCTACTTCCTGATCGTCGCCGACTTCATCAAATGGGCCAAGGTCCAGGGCATTCCGGTCGGGCCCGGCCGTGGTTCGGGCGCCGGCTCGCTCGTCGCCTACTCCCTGACCATCACCGATCTCGATCCCTTGCGCTTCTCGCTGCTGTTTGAGCGATTCCTCAATCCCGACCGCGTCTCGATGCCGGATTTCGACATCGACTTCTGCCAGGACAGGCGCATCGAGGTCATCCGCTACGTCCAGGACAAATACGGCCGCGAGCAGGTCGGCCAGATCATCACCTTCGGCACGCTGCAGGCGCGCGCCTGCCTGCGCGACGTCGGCCGCGTGCTGGAAATGTCCTACGGCCATGTCGACAAGCTCTGCAAGATGGTGCCGGCCAACCCCGCCAATCCGGTGACGCTGGCGCAGGCCCTCGTCGAGGAGCCGCGGCTGCAGGAGGAGCGCGAGAAGGAGGAGATCGTCGACCGGCTGATCACCATCGCGCTGAAGCTCGAGGGCCTCTACCGCCACGCCTCGACGCACGCCGCCGGCATCGTCATCGGCGACCGGCCTCTGTCGCAGCTGGTGCCGATGTACCGCGACCCGCGCTCCGACATGCCGGTGACGCAGTACAACATGAAGTGGGTCGAACAGGCGGGCCTCGTCAAGTTCGACTTTCTCGGCCTGAAGACGCTGACCACGCTGAAGACGGCGGTCGACCTGATCGCGCGGCGCGGCATCGACATCGATCTCGGCAGCCTGCCGCTCGACGACAAGAAGAGCTACGACATGCTGACGCGCGGCGAGACCGTCGGCGTGTTCCAGGTGGAATCGATCGGCATGCGCAAGGCGCTGATCGGCATGCGCCCCGACCGCTTCGAGGACATCATCGCCCTCGTCGCGCTGTACCGTCCGGGCCCGATGGAGAACATCCCGACCTACAACGCCCGCAAGCACGGAGAGGAAAAGGCCGACTACATCCACCCGATGATCGAGGTGGTGCTGAAGGAGACTCAAGGGGTCATCATCTACCAGGAACAGGTGATGCAGATCGCCCAGATCCTGTCGGGCTATTCGCTCGGCGAGGCTGATCTCCTGCGGCGCGCCATGGGCAAGAAGATCCGCGCGGAGATGGACCAGCAGCGCGTGCGCTTCGTCGAGGGCGCGCTGAAGAACGACCTGACCAAGCCCCAGGCGAACATGATCTTCGACCTCCTGGCGAAATTCGCGGACTACGGCTTCAACAAGAGTCATGCCGCCGCCTATGCGCTGGTCGCCTATCAGACGGCCTATCTCAAGGCGAACTACCCGACCGAGTTCCTGGCGGCGTCGATGACGCTCGATATCGGCAATACCGACAAGCTGAACGATTTCCGCCTCGATGCGACGCGCCTCGGCATCGCCGTGGTGCCGCCCTCGGTGCAGACTTCGCACCGCGCCTTCGAGGTCGAGGAGAACCGCATCTTCTATTCGCTGGCGGCGATCAAGGGCGTCGGCGAACAGGCGGTCGAGCACATCGTGGAACAGCGCGGCACCAAGGGCTATGCGACGCTGGAGGATTTCTGTGCCCGCATCGATCCGAAGATCGTCAACAAGCGCACGCTCGAAAACCTCATCGCCGCCGGCGCCTTCGACTGTTTCGGCTACGACCGGGCGCAGCTCTCGGCCAATCTCGACATCCTGTCGGGCTATGCCCTGCGTCTGCACGAGGCACGCATCTCCGGCCAGAACGACATGTTCGGCGCCGCCTCCGGCGAGCCCGAGCGGCTGCATCTCAACGACGCGCCGGGCTGGACGTCGACGGAGAAGCTGATGCGCGAATTCCAGGCGATCGGCTTCTACCTTTCGGCGCATCCCCTCGACGAATATAAGGACACGCTGAAGCGGCTAAGGGTCCAGACCCATGCTGAGGTGGTGGCGAGCGTGAAGCGCGGGGCGAGTGCCGGCAGGCTCGCCGGCACGGTCACCTCGCGCCAGGAGCGCAAGACCAAGAGCGGCGGCAAGCTCGGCATCATCGCTTTGTCGGATCCGAGCGGCCAGTACGAGGTGGTGCTGTTCACCGAGGCGCTGACGCAGTTCCGCGAACTGCTGGAGCCGGGTTCATCGGTGATCCTGATGGTCGGCGCCGAGGAGCGGCCCGAGGGCATTTCGCTGCGGGTGCAGGGCGTGCAGTCGCTGGAGGACGAGGCGGTGCGCAACCAGAAGGCGCTGCGCGTCTTCATGCGCGACGCCGGCCCGCTGAAAGTGTTCCGCAACCAGCTGCGCGACGCCGGCGACGCGGAGGTTTCCTTCGTGCTGATCCAGTCCGGGGGCGAGCGCGAGATCGAGATCTCGCTGCCCGGCCGCTACCGGGTGTCGCCGCAGATGGCGAGCGCGATCAAGGCGGCGCCCGGTGTGCTCGAGGTGGAGCTGACATAAAGGGCTGCGGCTCCGACCGGCGGGCAGGGGGCTGTCACGCCGATGGGGGCCGGCGCGCGTCGGCAATCGCGAGCGGTCACGTCGGTCTTCCCCGCTGATCGCGTCGGGGCGCCGGGCGCCGGAATCGCCTTGTCAGCGCACCGTCCTAAACCGTTCGGGCCGCTGACGTTCCGTTGCCCCGGCAAGCCTGCGCAGCGACGCGTCGGGCGCGTCGATCGCTCGATGGCCCCTGCTGAACGCTTCCTGCACCCTGACCGACTGAGCGCCATGAATCACTCTCTCAGCGAACCGGCTTAAGCGATTCGGGAGACTGACGTTCTGGCGTCTCTTCCAGCTTGCGCAGGGACGAGTCGGGCGCGTCGATCGGCTTGGCGCGAAAGGTGTAGCCGGTCTCGATCGCGGCGTTGCCGAACTTGTCGCGCAGCCGGTCGAGTGCGGCTTCCGCCTTGGCGCGTTTTTCCGCCAGGGGGTCGACGAGATCGGCCGGGTCGGCCAGCGCGGCGGCGGAGAAATCATGGCAGCCGATGCCGATGAGGCGAAAGCGCGTCCCGTCCAGTTCGGCCTCGATCAGCTGCCGCCCGGCCTCGAAGATCCGGTCGGCAAGGCGCGTCGGCCGCAGCAGCTTGCGGCTGCGGGTGCGGATCTTGAAGTCCTGGGTCTTCAGCTTCAGCACCACCGTGGCGGCGGCAAGATCCGTCGCCTTCAGGCGTCGAGCGACCTTTTCCGAGAGCGTGCGCAGGATCGGAATCAGCTCCTCGCGGCGCCAGAGGTCGTCGTTGAAGGTGGTTTCGGCCGAGATGCTCTTCATCTCGCTGTGCGGCTCGACCGGACGCGGATCGATGCCGCGCGAGAGGCGCGACAGCCGCTGGCCCATGACGCCGTAGCGGCGCATCAGCGCCGTCTCGTCCATGCCCTGCAGCTGGCCGATCAGCCGCAGCCCGTCGCGCGCCAGCGCCGCCTCGGTCGCCTGGCCGACGCCGGAAAGAAGCGTGATTTTCTTGTCCCTGAGGAAATCCAGCGTCTCGGCCTGGCCGATGACGGAAAAGCCGCGCGGCTTGTCGAGATCGGAGGCGATCTTGGCGAGGAACCGGTTGTGCGACAAGCCGATCGAGACGGAGATGCGCAAGTCCCGCTCGATCGAAGTGGCAAGCCGCGCCAGCGTCATCGCTGGCGGCTCGCCGTGCAGGCGTTCGGTGCCGGAAAGATCGAGGAAGGCCTCGTCGATCGACACCGGCTCGACCAGCGGCGTGACGGCGCGCATGCGCTCGCGCACCTCCTTGCCAACAGCCGCGTATTTCGCCATGTCCGGGCGGATGATGACCGCCTCGGGACAGAGTTTCAGCGCCTTGAACATCGGCATGGCCGAGCGCACGCCGGTGATCCGGGCGATGTAGCAGGCCGTCGTCACGACGCCGCGGCGACCGCCGCCGATGATCAGCGGCTTGTCGGCCAGGTCCGGGCGATCGCGCTTCTCCACCGCGGCATAGAAGGCGTCGCAGTCGAGATGGGCGATGGCGAGCGAAAAGAGCTCGGGATGGTGCAGCACGCGTGGGCTGCCGCAGGCCAGACAGCGGCGCACGCCGGCGCTCTGCCGGGAGAGGCAGTCCCGGCAAAAGCTGGGGTGCGGGAGGTCAGCGGACTCGGGCGTCGCCATGGCCTGATCTAAGGGCAGGGGGCCCCGGGCCGCAAGCGCCGAATGCCGGGCCGGACGTTTTCAGCCGCCGAGAAGCCGGGCCATGATCGGCTCCGCCTCGGCCCAGTTGCGCGCCTCCTCCGCGCCCGCGGGCAGCGGCGGCAAATGCTGGCGAAACACCGCGTTGGCCATGAGATGCACGAGGCGCGCCCGCGGCAGGCTGCGCCCGACCGAAACGAGGTTCGGCGGCAGGTCGTCGGCAAACACCAGCGGCCCGCTCCAGCGCTCGCCGAGCTCCGCGACCACCGCGCCCTTCGACCGCTCGGTCGCGATCATGGGGAAACCGAGCCCAGCAGCATCCAGCAGCCGGCGACGCTGCGGGTAATAGGCCGGGGTCATGGCGGTAAGAAAGACGATGTCGGCCGCCGCGGAAAGGCGCTGCAGCGCGGCAGCGACCCCCTCGACCGGCAGCTGGCGGGTCTCCTGTTCGGCATAGAGGCGCGTCGTCACCTGATCGAGTTCGCCGCCGCTGAGCGCCGCCCCGGTCGAGATCGAGCGGACATTGCCGGTCAGGTGAAAACTCTCGGCGTGGAGCCGCGCGCCGCTCTCTTCCAAAAGGGCGCAGAAGGGCGCGATGAAGTGCAGCACGACCTCGTCGATATCCAGCACCAGCAGCGCCGACCGGTCCCGGGCGATGTCGGCGATGGCGGGCCCGGCGGTGACGAGCGGACGGCTCACCACGGGTCCACCCCGAAGGCGCCGCCCAGCCGGTCCCGCGCCTGTCCGACAGACTCGGGCGAAAGGCCGGCCTGCGCGGCGAAGGCGAGCAGCGTCGGCTCGTGTCCGAGCAGAAAGTCGAGAAGACCGGCGAAGAAGGCCGGGTCGCGCGCGGCGGCCCGGACCTGTCCGACCTCCATCCCCGACAGGGCCAGAAAGCGCTCCATCTGTTCCGGGTCGCCGGCAATGAACGTCAATGCCTGCACCCCGATCTCCAGTGCAGCCGCCTCGGCTTCTTCAGTCGAAGTGCCTCGTCCTGTTTTCAACAAGGATAATGTCCTTCACACTCGGTTCGATCGATTCCCAATTCTTAAATCAAATTCGGTTATGTCTCGATGCATCCGCCGACGAATTCGCCGTTGTCCGGGTCGCATAGTCGGAAAGTGGAGACGGGTGAATGCCGAAGACCGTGATGATCGTCGAAGACAACGAGCTGAACATGAAGCTGTTTCGCGACTTGATCGAAGCGCACGGCTACCGGACGGTTCAGACCCGCAGCGGCCTGGCAGCCGTCGATCTGGCGCGCGAGCACCGACCCGACCTGATCCTGATGGACATCCAGCTTCCGGAAATTTCGGGGCTCGAGGTCACGCGCAACCTGAAGGCCGACAACGATCTCTACAAGATTCCCGTCATTGCCGTGACGGCCTTCGCCATGAAGGGCGACGAGGAGCGCATCCGCCAGGGCGGTTGCGAGGCCTACATCTCCAAGCCGATCTCCGTCACCAAGTTCATCGAGACCATCAAGTCCTTCCTCGGAGATGCCTGAGAGCACCCATGACCGCCCGGATCCTGATCGTCGACGACATGGACGTCAATCTGCGCCTGATGCAGGCGCGGCTGACGGCGGAGTATTTCGAAGTTCTGACGGCGACGAGCGGCGCCGACGCGATCGCGATCTGCGAGCGCGAGACCATCGACCTCGTGCTGCTCGACGTGATGATGCCGGATATGGACGGCTACGAGGTCTGTCGACGTCTCAAGGGAAACGCCAGGACGCGTCACCTGCCGATCGTCCTGATCACCTCGCTCGACCAACCGGCCGACCGGGTGGCGGGCCTCGAGGCGGGGGCCGACGACTTCCTGACCAAGCCGGTGCGCGACCTGCAGCTGTTCAGCCGCGTGCGCAGCCTCGTGCGTCTGAAAATCCTGACCGACGAGCTGCGGATCCGCACCGAGACGACGGCCAGCCTCGTCGCGCGTCACGATGTGATGGCCGAACTGGCCGGGCGCGCCCCATCCGGGCGCCTGATGGTCTTCGACGATGACACGGGCCTTGCCAGCCGAATCAAGCGAATCCTCAAGACCGAGCACGTGGTGGAAGCGACGCGGGAGCCGGCTGCCGTTCTTCACGACGAGGCATCGTCAGCCTACGATCTGTTCGTCGTCAATCTGGCGACGGCGAGTTATGATGGCCTGCGCCTCTGCTCGCAGGTCCGCTCGAGCGACCTTCTGCGGCAGGTGCCGATTCTCCTCGTCAGCGATTTCGCCGACGACGTGCGGACGGCCAAGGCCCTGGAGCTCGGAGCGAACGACTATCTCGCCAGCCCCCTCGACCGCAACGAGCTGCTGGCGCGGGTGCGCACCCAGATCAAGCGCAAGCGCTACGACGACGGGCTGCGGCAGTCGCTGCGCGAAACCATCGCCCTTGCCGTCACCGATTCGCTGACCGGGCTGAACAACCGACGGTTCCTCGAAAGCCATCTGCCGGTGGTGATCGAGCGCGCGAGGACCGACGCCAAGCCGCTCTCCGTCCTCATCGCCGACATCGACCATTTCAAGCGCATCAACGACGGGTGGGGCCATGATGCTGGAGACGCGGTGCTGAAGGAGTTCGCGGCCCGGCTGAAGGACAGCCTTCGGGCCAGCGACCTCGCCTGCCGGTTCGGCGGCGAGGAATTCGTCATCCTGATGCCCGAGGCCGACGGCCGCACGGCCCAGATCATCGCCGAGCGCCTCCGATCGCTCGTCGCGGACGCGCCCTTCGACGTCGCCGGAGAGGCCATCCTGGTCACCGTCAGCGCCGGGATCGCGGTCCTCGATCCGGCGACGGACGACTGGGAGAGCCTGCTGAAACGGGCCGACCGCGGTCTCTACGAAGCCAAGCGCAACGGCCGCAATCAGGTCGTCGCGCTCGCTGCCTGAGCCGTAGACTGGCGCCGCCCAAGCTGATTAACCAAACGTAAAGATTGTCACGAGGCGACTGAGCTCGCCATTGCAAAGCCGCGCGATTCGCGGGACCTTGCCCTAGGGTGAACTGCCGGAATGTCCGGCGTCAGAGACACCCCATGGAGTGCTCGGGTCCGCCGCAACTCCTGGGTCCCGTGGGGCCGGCGACCGGTATCCAGGCCAATACGGTGTCCTCGCACCGCCGCCGGGTACCGGTCGCCAACCCGCCGCCCGCCACACAGCCGATTGTCGTCACCGCCAGAGCTTCCTGATGACGTTGGCAGCAGGGGCCTTCCCTGCCGATCAAGTCGCCATGCACCGATAGTGAGACGGGTGCGGCGGCTCCTGCGGTCCCTTGCGGCCAGTCCAGCCCAAACGAAAACGCCGCCCTGAAGGGCGGCGCTGCATCTCGTCGACCGGGGTCGAAGCGACCGATCTTACTTGATCTTGGTCTCTTTGAACTCGACGTGCTTGCGCACGACCGGGTCGTACTTGGTCTTGGTCATCTTGTCGGTCATCGTCCGGCTGTTCTTGGTGGTGACGTAGAACGTGCCGGTGTCAGCGGTGCTGAGCAGCTTGATCTTGATCGTGGTAGCCTTCGCCATATCGGTATTCCATCGCCTTGCGGTGTGAAGCTCTGCAAGACGACGACCCGGATACGGTTCCTCGCGGCTTGCGGCATTGAATTGAAACTGGCCGGCCTGCCTGGTCCGAAGCAGGATGCCTCCCGAGGGAGCGTACGACCCGCCAACGCCATGGCATGACGGATGCAGCATCCGACCCTGCTTTCGCCGCGGACACTAGCCGAGCAAGGCCTGAAGTCAAGCGTGATTTTTGCTGGACGTCAGGCGGACGAGGGTCAGCACGAGGTAGGCGGCAAAGAACAGGGCCAGCGACCAGGCGAAGCCGTCGGGGCCGAAAAGGTCGAGGGCGCCGCCAATCGTCTGCGGCCCGATCAGCATGCCGGCCGAGTAGCAGAAGATGAAGGCGGCGTTCGCCGGGGCCAGTTCCGAGGTCTCGAGCTTGGCGCCGAGATGGGCGAGGCCGACCGTGTAGAGGCCGGCGACCACGCCGCCCCAGATGAACAGCGTTCCGGCCATCAGCCACCAGTCCTCGACGAGGTAGGGCAGGCAGAGCGAGCCGACGCAGCCGACGACGGCGAAGAAGAGCAGCAGCTTGCGGCGGTCCTTGACGCGGTCGCTGTAGAGGCCGATCGGGATCTGCAGCAGCACGTTGCCGAGGCCGATCGCCGTGAGGAGCTGCGCCGCGCTCGCCTCGCTGAAGTTCACCATCTGGCCGTAGATCGGAAACAGCGCGAAGCCGCCCGATTCGACGGCGCCGAAGATCAGCACGGCCGCCGTCGCCGTCGGCACGATATAGAGATAGCGCCAGAAGCCGCCATGCGTGGCCGTGCCGATCACGGGCTGGCGGTCCCAGGCGAGAATCAGCGGCACGAGAGCGGCGAGGATGACGCCGGCGCCGATGCCGAAGGGCAGGAATCCCTGCGAGCCGATCTGCGAGAACAGCCAGGGCCCCAAGGCGAAGCCGAGCGACAGGAAGGTGGCGTAGATGCCGAGGATAAAGCCGCGCTTGCCCGGCGGCGCCGCGGCATTGATCCAGAACTCCGACAGGATGAACAGGGCGGTGATGGCGAAATGGAAGACCAGGCGCAGCGGAAACCAGGTCCAGAACGGCACGAAGAAATAGAAGCCGAGCGCCGAGAGGGCGGCGGCGACGATCGCCAGCGCCATCGTCAGCCGCACGCCGAGGCGCCGGGCGATCGGCGTCACCAGCGGCGCGGCGAGCAGCGATGCGGCACCGGCGACGGCGGTATTGGCGCCGATCATCGTCGGCGAGATGCCGCGCTGCTCCAGGATCACGCTGAGAAGCGGCAGGCCGAGACCCAGCGCCACGCCGACGGCGCTGATCGAGGCGATCGCGGCGCCCGCCGCCCACCAGTCGATGGCACCGGCTTCACGCTTCATCTCGGCGACGAGTTCGGACGGCTCATGATTGTTCATGTCGGTCAGATCATTTCCCGAACGCTGCGACCCCGCAGGAAGCGGTAGAACGGCATGGGCCGGCTACCGTCGCGCCAGCTGCCGTCACGCAGCCTGTCCTCGATGTCAGACAGCACCTGACGCGTTATCGCGGGAAGATCAAGCGCGGCAATCTCATCCAGGGAAAACCAGCCGAGCGAATCGAATTCGGGATCGGGCCTTTCGGCAAAGGGCAGGGTGGACACGATCCTGTCGGCCGAGACGCAGAAGAAGCGGGTGTCGAACCGCCGGGGCATTCCGGACGGCGTGATGGCACGGGCCACCGGCATGAGGCTGGCCGGGTCGGGAACGATGCCGGCGGACGAGAAGCCGCTCCACCCGGCATCCCCGTCGCCGAGCGCGCCGGGTGTTCCGAGCATGGCACCCACTTCCTCGAAGGTCTCGCGGATCGCCGCCAAGGCGAGTCCGACCGCCTGGCGGGCACCGAACCTGGCGGGCGTAGCCGCCAAGAGACGGTTTTCGACGTCGGCGGGAAGCTGGAATTGCCGGGCGAGACGAAGATCGCTCGCCTCCATACGGCCGCCGGGAAAGACGTATTTACCTGGCATGAAGGCCAGCTTCGGCGAGCGCCGCCCCATCATGATCCGAGGGGAGGCGCCGGTCTCGTCGAGAAGAATGAGCGTGGCCGCCGGTCGGATGAGTTGTCGACGTGCCGATGGCGGGGCGACGCGACTCAGGCTGCCTGCCGCACCCGCGCTGTCCGGCAAGGCCTAGTGGTCCGCTGCGTCGGACAGACCGCCGAAACCATGCATGCGCATCGCCCATTGCAGGCCGATCGTCGCCCCCTTGAAGGGGCGCAGCAGAGCGAGCGACATCACCAGGGTGACGGGCAGCCAGATGGCGAGCTGTACCAGCAGCGACGCCGGCGTAATCTCCTCCATCGCCATGTAGAGCCCCACGACGATGTGGCCGACGATGAAGACGGTGAGGTAGGGCGGCAGGTCGTCGGCGCGGTGGTGGAAATACTCCTCCTGGCAGACGGCGCAATGGTCGACGCTCTTGAGGTAGCCCTGGAACAGCTTGCCCTCGCCGCAGTTCGGGCAACGGCAGAGGAAACCCCGCCCGATGGAGCGCCAGAGCGGCCGGGCAGGCTTGTCGGCGGCGCCGTGGAAGGTCGCGACATCGGTGTTTTCGAGGGTCATCGGTTCTTTCTCACTTTCGCCGCGACGTTCTTGGACCGGCCGGGACGGCCGGAGGGGCGCACGCGCATCTTGTGGAACGAGGCGGACGACGCGGGCAGAGGCCGCGGTTCCGTCAGCATCTCGAAACGCATCGAGCCCGCCAGAGGAATGGCCTCGACCAGCTTCACGAGGACGCTGTCCCCGAGGCGATATCCGCCGCCGCTGCGGCTGCCGACGAGGGAGTGGCTGACCTCGTCATAGTTGAAATACTCGTTTCCGAGGCTGGATATGGGGATGAATCCGTCCGCGCCAAAGGCCGGAAGCTGAACAAAAAGCCCAGCCTTTGTCACGCCGGCTATGCGTCCGTCGAATTCCTCGCCGATGCGGGCGGCCAGATGATGGGCGATGAGCCGGTCGACCGTGTCGCGCTCGGCGGCCATGGCCCGGCGCTCGGCCTTGGAGATCTGCTCGGCCGTGGCTTCCAGCTGTTCCTCGTCCTCGCGGGTGAGGCCGCCTTCGCCGAGCCCCAGCGCCGTCACCAGTGCGCGGTGGACGATAAGGTCGGCGTAGCGCCGGATCGGCGAGGTGAAATGCGCGTAGCGCATCAGGTTCAGACCGAAATGACCGATATTGTCCGGCGAGTAGGCGGCCTGGCTCTGCGAGCGCAGCACCACCTCGTTGACAAGGCTCTCATGCTCGCCGTCGCGCACCTGCGACAGAATGCCGTTGAAGTGCGAGGGCCGGAGCGCGCCGGATTTGGCGAGGGCGATGTCGAGCGTGCGCAGGAAATCGCGCAGCGATTCGAGCTTGGCGAGCGAAGGGGCATCGTGCGCGCGGTAGATCAGCGACTGCTTCTTGGCTTCGAGCGTCTCGGCCGCGGCGACGTTCGCCTGGATCATGAACTCCTCGATGAGCTTGTGCGCATCGAGCCGCTCGGGGACCATCACGCGCTCGACCTTGCCGTCGGCCCCGAGGATGAGCTTGCGCTCGGGCAGGTCGAGGTCCAGCGGCTGGCGCCGATGGCGGGCGTCCTTCAGCAGCGCATAGGCGTCCCAGAGGGGCCGCAGCACGTCGGCAAGGATCGTCGCGGAGACGGGCGACGGCTCGCCGTCGATGGCTGCCTGTGCCTCGGCATAGGCGATCTTGGCATGGCTGCGCATCAGGATGCGGTGGAATGTGTGACGGCGCTTCTCGCCATCGGCCGAGATAACCATGCGCACCGCGAGCGCCGGGCGGTCGACGTCCGGCTTCAGCGAGCAGAGATCATTGGAGATCCGCTCGGGGAGCATCGGCACAACGCGATCGGGAAAATACACCGAATTGCCGCGCAGCCGCGCCTCGGTGTCGAGCGGCGAACCCGAGCGGACGTACCAGGAGACGTCAGCGATCGCGACGGTGAGGACCATGCCGCCGGGATTGGCCGGATCGACGTCCGGCCGCGCGTGCACGGCGTCGTCGTGGTCCTTGGCGTCGATCGGATCGATGGTGACGAGCGGCAGGTCGCGCCAGTCCTCGCGATCCTTCAGGCCGACGCTGTCCGGCGCGGCCTCGGCAGCGTCGAGCACCGAGCGCGGGAAGACATGCGGGATGTCGTGGGCGTGCAGCGCGATCGTAGAGATCGCCTTCTCGGTCTGCAGCGAGCCGATGATCGTCGTGACGCGCGCGATGGGCAGGCCGACACGCGAGCGTTCAGACGGCTCGACCTCGACGAGGTCGCCTTCCTTGGCGCCCATGGTCGCATCCGGCGCCACCTTGTATTCGAGCTGGCGACGCTCGACCGGCTCGATGCGGCCGCCACCGCCGGGCATCGGCCTGAACACGCCGAGGGCAAGCGTCTTCTTGCGCTCGAGCAGCCGGACGACGGAGGCCGTCGGGGCATCGGGGTCGCTGCGGTCGAGCTTGGCCAGGATGCGGTCGCCGATGCCCGCGACGGGGCCGGCGCTGGGCGTCTGGCGCACCAGGAAGGAGGGACGATCGCCGTTGAGCGCATTGTCCCAGCCGAGCGGCACGGCGAGGAGACCGCCATCGTCGTCGCGCTGGCGGATTTCCAGCACGGTGACCTCTGGCAGGGCGCCGGGACGCACGAACTGCTTGCGGCCGCCGGCGAGAAGGCCCTCGGCCTGCAAATCGGCGAGGATGTCCTTCAGGAGAAGGCGACTGTCGCCCTTGACGCCGAAAGCCTTGGCGATCTCGCGCTTGCCGGCGCTCTCCGGATTGTCGGCGATGAAGCGCAGCACCGCCTCCCGTGTCAGCACGGTGCTGATGTCGAAAGGTTTTGCGCGCTTCGCCATGCCGTCTACTCTGCCGCCGGCTTGGCGACTTTCTTCGGGGCCTTGATCAGCGTGGTCACGACCGGGGCCTTGGCCGGTGCTGCGGCTGCGGGCTTAGGAACGGCTCGCGCGCTCGGCTTGGTCTCGCCGTCGACGGCCTTCTTCGCCGCGGGCTTCTTGGCCGCCGCCTTCTTGGCGGGTGCCTTGGCGCCCTTTTCAGCCGCGACCTTCTTGGCGGGCGCCTTCTTGGCGGGCGCCTTCTTCGGCGTCTTTCCGGCCTTTTCGGCGCGCTCGTTGAGGAGGATGATTGCTTCTTCGAGCGTCACGCTCGCCGGATCCTTGCCCTTCGGCAGGGTGGCGTTGATCTTGGCGACGTTGACATAGGGGCCGAAGCGGCCTTCGCGCACGGTGATGGGGCCGCCGAAATCGGGATGCTCGCCGAGCGTCGCCAGCGCCGCCGGCGTGCCGCGGGAGGCAAAGCGATCCTTCTTCTCGGCAATCACGGTCACCGCCCGGTTGAGGCCGACGGTGAACACGTCCTCGATCGTCTCGAGATTGGCGTAGGCGCCGTCATGCTGCAGGAAAGGCCCATAGCGGCCGAGACCGGCGAGGATCGGCTTGCCCGTTTCCGGATGCAGGCCGACTTCGCGCGGCAGCCGGATCAGCTGCAGGGCCTTCTCGAAATCGAGCTCCGCCGGCAGCCAGCCCTTGGGCAGGGACGAGCGTTTGGCCTCCTTGCCCTCGCCGCGCTGGACATAGGGGCCGAAACGGCCCGAGCGCAGCGTGATCGGCTCGCCGCTGTCGGGATCGTCGCCCATGACCTTCGGCTCGTCCAGGCCGGCATCGCCGGCGCCCTCGGCCTGCATTTTGCTGCCGAGCTGGCGGGTGAAGTTGCAGTCGGGATAATTCGAGCAGCCGACGAAGGCGCCAAACTTGCCGAGCTTCAGGCTGAGCTGACCATTGGCGCAACGCGGGCAGGCGCGCGGCTCGGTGCCGTCCTCCTTCGGCGGGAAGGCGAGGGGGGCGAGCTCGATGTTCAGCGCGTCGAGCACGTCGGTGACGCGCAGCTCTTTGGTGCCGTCGACCTGGGCGGAGAAATCCTTCCAGAATTCGCGCAGCACGTCCTTCCAGGCGAGTTCGCCGGCCGAGATCCGGTCGAGCTGCTGCTCGAGATCGGCGGTGAAATCGTATTCGACGTATTTCTCGAAGAAGTTGTGCAGGAAGGCCGTCACCAGCCGTCCCTTGGAATCGGGGATCAGGCGGCGGTTCTCGTTGATGATGTATTCGCGGTCCTGCAGCGTCTGCAGCGTCGCGGCGTAGGTCGAGGGTCGGCCAATGCCGAGCTCTTCCATCTTCTTGATCAGCGAGGATTCGGAATAGCGCGGCGGTGGCTCGGTGAAGTGCTGCGAAGCCTCGATCGCCCGCTTCTCGGCCGTCTCGTTCGCCTCGATCAGCGGCAGGCGGGCCGAATCGTCGTCGTCGCCTTCGACAGCCACAACGCCATCGTCGCGATGGTCGACATAGGCGCCGAGAAAGCCGTCGAACCGGACGACGGAGCCGGTCGCGCGCAGCGTCGCCGATTTGTCGCCGTTGCGGGCCGCGATGTCCACGGTGGTCCGCTCGATGTCGGCAGACGCCATCTGGCTGGCGATGGTGCGCTTCCAGATCAGGTCGTAGAGCCGCGCCTGGTCGCGGTCGAGATGCTGCTCGACGTCCTTGGGAAGCCGGGCAAAAGAGGTCGGCCGGATTGCCTCGTGCGCCTCCTGGGCGTTCTTCGCCTTGCTCGTGTAGATGCGCGGCTTCTCGGGAACGTATTTGGCTCCAAAGGTCGTGCCGATGGCGGCGCGCGCATCCTCGATGGCTTCCGGCGCGATCTGCACGCCGTCCGTCCGCATATAGGTGATGAGACCGACGGTCTCGCCGCCGATGTCCATGCCCTCGTAGAGCTTCTGCGCGACCTGCATGGTGCGCGAGGCGGAGAAGCCGAGCTTGGCGGAGGCCGCCTGCTGCAGGGTGGAGGTCGTGAAGGGCGGGCCGGGATTGCGCTTGGTCGGCTTGGCCTCGACCGAGGCGACCTTGAAGCTCGCGCCGTCCAGCATGGCGCGGATGGTTTCCGCGCGCTCGCCGTTGGAGACGGTCAGGCGCTGAATCTTGTCGCCGTCAAAGACGGAGAGGCGGGCGGAAAACTCGTCGCCGCGCGGCGTCGCGAGCCGCGCGCCGATGTTCCAGTATTCCTCGGGCTTGAAGCGCTCGATCTCCGACTCCCGGTCGCAGACGAGGCGCAGCGCCACCGACTGTACGCGGCCTGCCGAACGGGTGCCGGGAAGCTTGCGCCACAGCACCGGCGAGAGGGTGAAGCCGACGAGATAGTCGAGCGCGCGGCGCGCCAGATAGGCGTCGACCAGCGGCTCGTCGATCTGCCGGGGATTGGCCATCGCGTCGAGCACGGACTTCTTGGTGATGGCGTTGAAGACGACGCGGCTGACCGGCTTGGTGCCGATGACCTTCTTCTGCCGAAGGACCTCCAGCACATGCCAGGAAATCGCCTCGCCCTCGCGATCCGGATCCGTCGCGAGGATCAGCCTGTCGGCTCCCTTCATCGCCTGAGCGATTTCGGTCAGCCGCTTCTGCGAGGCCTTGTCGACATCCCAGCTCATCGAGAAGTCGTCGTCGGGCAGCACCGAGCCATCCTTGGCCGGCAGATCGCGGACATGGCCATAGGAGGCCAGAACCTTGAAGTTCGAGCCGAGATACTTGTTGATCGTCTTCGCTTTTGCCGGCGACTCGACGATGACCAGATCCATGCAGGCGGTCCTAGAGTTTGATGACGGGGAGCAGGCTCGCGGGACGGGGGTCACCTCGCTGCGCCACAGCAAGCCCACACATGGACAGCCAAAGCCGGGGGGTCAACCCCCGGCGCAGTCCACCCATTCGGGTATTGCAACCAGGAGAGGCATATATATTATCATGCTCTCCTGTGGCGAGGGGGCGGAGGACCTGCCGTCGACGTCGCCGCATCCGATCGAACCCACAGAGTCGGAACCCATGCCACACATACCGCGCGGAGATTGCCACAATCTGAGATACGTGCGTGACATGTTGGGGCAGCTTGCGGTGGTGGCCGGCGCCGAGGGAGGACCCTTTCTCGTCTACCTGATCGACCTGGCCCGTGAGGAGGCCGCAGAGAAACTTCGCCGCAACGAAATCATGATCTCAGGCGAGGAGCGACACGCGTCCCCCTGAATGCCGTTCCAGCCGTCCGGCAAGATCGAGTTCGAGCAGCGTCAGATGTACCGTGCCCGGCGAAGCGCCGGTGTGTTCGATCAGATCGTCGACGGCGACGGGCGTCGGGCCGAGCGCCTCGATGATGCGCTGTCTTTCGCTGTCGGTCGGCGCCGCGCCCATCATCTCCTCCTCCCCCTCCTCGATATCGTGCCCGGCCCGCAGTCCGAGCCGCCCGTCCATGGGCCGGAGCACATCGATGATGTCGGACGCCTCCGTCACCAGAAGGCTGCCTTCCTTCAGCAGCTGATTGGTGCCGCCCGCCCGGGGATCGAGCGGCGAGCCGGGCACCGCGAAAACCAGCCGCCCCATCTCGGCGGCCAGCCGGGCGCTGATCAGCGAGCCCGAGCGCGAAGCCGCCTCGACGACGAGGAGGCCGAGGGCGAGGCCCGCAACGACCCGGTTGCGGCGGGGGAAATCGATGGCGCGCGGTTCCCAGCCGAACGGCATTTCCGAGACGAGGCAACTGCCGGAGTCGACGATGCGTCGCATCAGCGGGCGATTCTCCCGGGGGTAGGGGCGATCCAGCCCCCCGGCGAAGACGCCGATCGTGCCGCTGTCAAGGCTCGCCTCGTGCGCCGCCGCGTCGATCCCGCGCGCGACGCCCGAGACCACGACGAAGCCGGCGCGGCCGAGCTCGGCGGCGATGTGGCGGGCGAACTTGATGCCGGCGAGCGAGGCGTTGCGGGCGCCGACAATGGCGACCGTCGGCCGGTTGAGCACGGCGGCGTCGCCCATGATGGCCAGGACCGGCGGCGGCGCATCGGCCGCGCGCAGGATAGCGGGATAGTCGGGCTCTCCGAGGCAGACGAAGCGGGCCCCGAGGCGCTCGGCCAGCCCCATTTCCGCTTCGGCCGCCTCGAGACCGACGACGCGGACGGCCCGTGTCGAGCCGCCCTGGCGTGCCAGTGCGGGCAGGGCCTCCAGCGCTTCCTGCGCGCTGCCGAAGCGATTGATCAGGGCGCGGAAGGTCACCGGCCCGACATTCTCGCTGCGGATGAGGCGGAGCCAGGCGAGGCGCTGCTCGGGGCCGAGCCGGATGCCCGGGGGTGGGGCATCCGGCGGGTTCAACCCTTGGCTCCGATCTTGCCTTCCGTTCCCTTGAGCAGGCGCTCGATGTTCGGGCGGTGCTTGACGTAGACGATCAGCGTCAAAAGCCCCGTCAGCAGCGCCGCCGGCTGGTTGCCGAGCGCGAGATAGGCGATGGGCACGACGAGCGTCGCGGCCAGTGCGGCCAGCGAGGAATAGCGAAAGATCGCCGCCATACCCAGCCAGACGACGGCGAAGACCGCAACACCGATCGGCGCGAAGCCGAGAAGGATGCCGATATAGGTGGCGACGCCCTTGCCGCCCTTGAAACCCAGCCAGACCGGGAAGAGGTGTCCGAGAAAAGCGCCGAGGCCGGCCGCGGCGGCGGGCAACTCGCCGAACTGCCAGCCGATGAGCACCGGGACGGTCCCCTTCAGCACGTCGCCGACGAGCGTCAGGGCCGCGAGAAGCTTGTTGCCGGTGCGCAGCGCGTTCGTCGCGCCGATATTGCCCGAGCCGATGCTGCGCAGATCGCCGAGGCCGAAAAGCCGCGTGAGCAGGAGGCCGAAAGGGATCGTGCCGGAGAAATAGCCGAGGACGAACAGTCCCGAAATGGCCACCCAGCTGCCATGGTCTTCCAGCATGCCGATCGTCAGCTCCCCCCGCCGTCCCGCGCAAACACCGTGCGGCCTGCCACGACGGTGCGCAAGACCCGGCCCTGGAAGCGCGCGTTCTCGAAGGCGGTATTCTTCGACTGCGAGCGGATTTCCGCCTTGCCGTAGATGAAGGCCGCATCGAGATCGACGATCGCGATGTCCGCCGGCCGGCCGGGCCGCAGCGTGCCGCGGTCGAGCTTCAAGAGCTTCGACGGTGCCGAAGTCAGCGTCTCGACGACGCGCAGGAGCGACAAGTCGCCGGAATGGTGCAGGCGCAGCGCTGCCGCCAGCAGCGTCTCCAGCCCGATGGCACCGACTTCGGCCTCGGCGAAGGGATGGCGCTTGCCGTCCTCGTCGTGCGGATCGTGCGAGGAGACGATGATGTCGATGGTCCCGTCGGCGACCGCCTCGACCATGGCGACGCGGTCGTCCTCGCTGCGCAGCGGCGGCGACAGGCGGAAATAGGTGCGGTACTCGCCGATGTCGTTCTCGTTCAGCGAGAGATGGTTGATCGAGACGCCGGCGGTGACGGCCAGGCTGCGCTGCTTCGCCCGGCGGATCGCATCGGCCGAGGACGCGACCGAGATCTTGGCGGCGTGATAGCGGCAGCCCGTGAGTTCGGCCAGGCGCAGGTCGCGCTCCAGCGGAATCACCTCGGCCTCGCGCGGCACGCCGGGCAGGCCGAGCCAGGAGGCGAGCAGCCCTTCCGTCATCACGCCCGAGCCGGTGAGGTCGGCATCCTGCGTCTCGTGCATGACGAGCGCGTCGAAATCGCGGGCATAGGTCATGATCCGGCGCAGCAGCGCCGGGTTGGCGATGGTCTTGCGCCCTTCCGTGAAGGCCCGGACGCCGGCGGCGCCGAGAAGCCCGATCTCGGTCATCTCCTGGCCGAGCAGGCCGCGCGTCAGCGCCGCGGCGGGAAAGACGTTGATGTCGGCGGTCTCGCGCGCCGTGCGCATGACGAATTCGGCCAGCGCGACGTGGTCCACCACCGGATCGGTGTCCGGCATGGTCAGGATCGAGGTGACGCCGCCGGCCGCCGCGGCGCGGCTCGCCGAGCGGATCGTCTCGCGGTGCTCGCCGCCCGGCTCGCCGATGAAGACGCGCGCATCGATCAGGCCGGGCAGGGCAGTGAGCCGGCGTCCGTCAACGACCTCGGCGCCCTCGGGATGCCCCTGGCCGAGCGCATCGGCACCGGACGCGGCGATCTCGCCGTTGATGACGATGATCGTCCCCGTCGTGTCGATGCCGCGGTCGGGATCGACGATGCGGATGCCTTCGAGGACCAGCGGGCGCGTCATAGGTTGCTCCCGAGACCCGGCAGCAGCGCCTGGATCACCGCCATGCGCACCGCGACGCCCATCTCGACCTGCTCCTCGATGACGCTCTGCGGCCCGTCGGCGACCTCGGACGAGATCTCGACGCCCCGGTTCATCGGGCCGGGATGCATCACGAGGGCATCGGGCCTGGCATGGGAGAGCTTTTCGGCGTCGAGCCCGAAATAATGGAAATATTCGCGCACCGACGGCACGAAGGAGCCGGCCATGCGCTCACGCTGCAGCCGCAGCATCATCACCACGTCGGCGTCCTTCAGCCCCTCGCGCATGTCGCGGAACACCTCGACGCCCATTTGTCTGATGCCCGCGGGCAGCAGCGTCGAGGGCGCGACGACGCGCACGCGGGCTCCCAGCGCGTTGAGGAGAAGGATGTTCGAGCGCGCGACGCGGCTGTGCAGAACGTCGCCGCAGATCGCCACCGTCAGCCGGGCGATGCGGCCCTTGTGGCGGCGGATGGTCAGCGCGTCGAGAAGGGCCTGCGTCGGGTGCTCGTGCGCGCCGTCGCCGGCATTGATGACGGAGCAGCCGACCTTCTGCGCCAGAAGCGCCACGGCGCCGGCGGCGTGATGGCGCACGATCAGCACGTCCGGCCGCATGGCGTTCAGCGTCATCGCCGTATCGAGGAGGGTCTCGCCCTTCTTCACCGAGGAATTGGCGACCGACATGTTCATGACGTCGGCGCCGAGCCGCTTGCCGGCCAACTCGAAAGAGGCCTGGGTGCGGGTCGAGGCTTCGAAGAAGAGGTTGATCTGCGTGCGTCCCTTGAGGACGCTCTTCTTCTTGTCGCGGCGCCGGCTGACCTCGACCTCCGCTTCGGCGAGATCCAGCAACTGCTCGATCTCGTGCGGCAACAGGTTCGCCATCCCAAGCAGGTGGCGATGCGGAAAGACCGGGGGGTTGTCGGGCGCGTTCATGTTAAAGCGGGCGTATAGGAGAAAGCGGCCGGGCCGGCAAGCTCGCGCGGGCCGGGCACCGCCTTCCCCCAGAAAAAGATGAGGCCGGCAGGGAGCGAAGCCGGCAAGGGAGCAGAGAATGTCAGAGCGTCGCCATGCGCATGTCGAAGTGCCGAACCAGTCGTCGGACTATTCCGGCTTCAACGCCTTCGGCCACGATCCCCTGTTGCGCCTGGTGGCGGAGGCCCTGCCGCCAGGGCTGCGCGAGGATTTCGCGCGGATGGGACACTTTGCGGGCTCGGCGGAGGCACAGGATCTCGCCCGGCTCGCCAACACCGAAGTGCCGAAACTCCGGCGCTTCGACGAGAAGGGCCGGCGCATCGACCAGGTCGACTATCATCCTGCCTATCACGCCCTGATGCGCCGCTCGGTCGCCGCGGGTCTTGCCGGCTCCTCCTTTGCCGGACCCGCCGAAGAGGCGGACGTGCGGCACGAGACGCGGGCCATCCGGTTCCACCTGACGGCCGGGTTCGAGTGCGGCCATCTCTGCCCGCTGACCATGACCAATGCCTCGGTCGCGGCCCTGGCGACGACGCCGGCCGTCGGGGCGGCCTGGCTGCCGCAGATCGCCAGCCGCAGCTATGACCTGTCGGCGCGACCGCCGCGCCTGAAGTCGGGCGTGACGCTCGGCATGGGCATGACGGAAAAGCAGGGCGGCACGGATGTGCGCGCCAACACGACGCGCGCCGAACCGGATGGCGAAGGCGGCTGGCGTCTCGAAGGGCACAAATGGTTCCTCTCGGCGCCGATGTCCGACGCCTTCCTGATGCTGGCGCAGACCGGCGAGGGGCCGACCTGCTTCCTCGTGCCGCGCCGCCTCGACGACGGCGCGCTGAACGGCATTCATCTGCAGCGGCTGAAGGACAAGCTCGGCAACCGCTCGAACGCCTCGTCCGAGATCGAGCTGCAGGGCGCCAGCGCCGAGATGATCGGCGAAGCGGGGCGGGGCGTGCGTACCATCCTGGAAATGGTGACGCTGACCCGGCTCGACTGCGCGGTCGCCTCGGCCGGGCTGATGCGCGGCGCGCTCGGCGAGGCGGTGCATCACTGCCGCGAGCGCCATGTCTTTGGCCGCCCCCTGATCGATCAGCCGCAGATGGTACGGGTTCTCACCGACATGGCGCTGGACGTCGCCGCCGCCAGCGCTCTGGCGCTGCGCCTCGCCCGCAGCTTCGACCGGGCCGGCGCGGACGCGGCCGCATCGGCCTGGGCGCGGGTGATGACGCCGGCGACGAAATACTGGGTCTGCAAGCTCGCACCCGCCCTTGTCTACGAGGCGATGGAGTGCCTCGGCGGCAATGGCTATGTCGAGGAGGGCCGGCTCGCCCGCGCCTACCGCGAGGCCCCGGTCAACGCCATCTGGGAAGGGTCCGGCAACGTCATAGCGCTCGACGTCGTGCGCGTCCTCAAGCGGTCGCCCGAAGCTTTCGAATCGGCCATCGATTCCATTGCCGGCGATCTCGGCGCCGCCGCCGACCGGACGGTCGATGTCCTCAGGGCGGCACTGACCATGGCCGCGGCCGACGATGGCGCCGCCCGGCTCCTCACCGAACAGCTGGCGATGGCGGGTGCGGCGGCAGAGCTCGGCCGCCTGGGGCTCGAAACCGTCGCCGACGCCTTCATCGAAACCCGCCTTGGCGGCGTCTGGCGCCACAGCTACGGCATGCTGGACCTGCGCTGCGACGCCCGCGGTATCCTCGACGCGCTCTATCCACCGATCCGCTGACCCCGCAATTAAGCTTAACGGAACGTAGCGATTGCTAACCGGGCATCACCGGTCCAGATTGGCGTGAACGCTTTGTTAAGCATGGGAGCTGGTGATGCAGCGTCTGTTGACGACCGTGACGCTGGCGGCGTGGCTCGGCTACTGCGCCGTGTCGGCCGGCACGCTTGCCGCCGGGGCCTTTGCAGTCGCGCGTGACGGCGGGGCAGCCGAGACACTGCCCGCCTTCATCGCGGCCGAAATCGCCGCCACAGGCTTTCTCGCGATGGCTGGGCTCTTCGGCGCCGCGCTCTTCCTGCTGCACGTTACGCAAGGTGCCCGTGCCGTCGCGATCGCCGAAGGTGTGAGCCTCGGCGCGCTCGCACTGTCCGGCCTGTTTCTCCTGCTCGGGGCCGGACCTGCCGGCCCGCCCGCATCGGCCACGACCACGGTCTTCATGGTGCTGGCCTCGGTGCTCGCAGTCCTCGTCGACCGGGCGATCACGGTCGACGAGGAGGAGGAGGAGGGCGACTGGGAGTCCTTCGATGCCGGCCTCGCAGCGGTGACCGAGGCGATGGTGCGCCAGACGCGGCTCTATACGCCCCCGTATAACGAGCGGGCGGGCCGGTGAAGCTCGTTTTCCTCTGGCTGGGCGCGACGGCGGCCTTCTGGCTCTGGTTCGTCGTGTCACTGCACGATGCCAGCCTCGGCCTGTTCGTCCTCTCGCGCGATTTCCACGATGCGATCATGGCAGTCTACGGCTGGACCCTCGGCGTCGAGCCTACGCGTGTTCCCCGGCTTTTCGCCGAAGCTTTCGCGCTCGACGGTCTCTTGGTCCTCGGCATTCTCGCCTTCCGGCGGCGGCGACGACTGCTGGTCTGGTGCGCAGACGCCCGGACGCGCGGCCTCAGCTGGCTTCGGCGGACCGAATGGAAGAGAGCCGGTCGAGCGCACCCTGCAGAATGAAGGCAGCCGCCGCCGAATCGATTCGGTCAGCGCGCTTCTTGCGCGAGACGTCGGCCTCGATCATCGAGCGCTCGGCGGCCACCGTCGACAGCCGCTCGTCCCAGAACACGATCGGGCGGGAATCGAGCCGGAGATAGTTGCGGATGAAGGCGCGCGTCGACTGCGCCCGCGGCCCTTCCGATCCGTCCATGTTCAGCGGCATGCCGATGACGATGGCGCCGCAGCGCTCTGCCGAAAGGATCGCCAGCAGCGCTTCGGCATCGGCGGCGAACTTGCTGCGCCGGATGAGTTTTCGGGGCGTCGCCAGCCGCAGGCCGAGATCAGAGACGGCGATGCCGATCGTCTTGGTCCCGAGATCGAGACCCGCGACGATGCTGCCGGCTGGGACGAGCGCCCTGAGTTCGGTGATGTCCACAATCGCCATCGCGCTTCTCCCTGCCGCGGATGCCGCGGTCCGAAAACCCTGTATCCCTGACGACGCGGCTTGACCCGGCCCGCCGTCGGCTCACATAGGCGCGAAGACGCGCCGGGTCATAGCCCCTCGCGAGCCTTCCCGTCAGCCAAGGACATCGTTTCCATGAAGATCACCTATTTCGGTCACTCGGCGTTCCGCATCGAAACGGGCACGTCCGTCATCCTCATCGACCCCTTTTTGAACGGCAATCAGCATTTCACCGGGGATCTGGCCACCGCCGGGCGCGGTCTGACGCACATCGTGCTGACCCACGGCCACGAGGATCATGTCGGCGACACGGTGGAACTGGCCCGCATGAGCGGCGCCAAGGTCGTCGGCAATTTCGAGCTGACGATGTGGCTGGCGGCGCAGGGCGTCCAGAATGTCGAGCCGGCCAATACCGGCGGCACGCTGAAGTTCGCCGATTTTTCCGTCACGCTGACGCAGGCCTTCCACTCGTCCGGCCGGATCGGGGAGGATGGCAGCGTCTCCTATCTCGGCATGCCGAACGGCCTCGTCTTCCACTTCACCGACGGCCCCACCGTCTATCACATGGGCGACACCGACATCTTCGGCGACATGGCGCTGATCGAGGAACTGCATCACCCCAAGGTCGGCCTGGTGCCGATCGGCGACCGCTTCACCATGGGCGCCGCCGTCGCCGCTTTGTCGTGCCGCCGCTACTTCGCCTTCGATACCATCATCCCCATCCACTACGGCACCTTCCCGATGCTCGATGCCACGCCCGCGAAATTCGTCGAGGCGATGGAAGGTGACAGCGGCAAGGTCAAGATCCCGGAGATGGGCATCGCCTTCGACCTCTGACCCGATCGTGGCGGGGCAGCCGGCATTGTTGCCACTGTCCTGCCGCCTCGCTATATCGGGGCGCGGTCCGCCGCGCCCCCGGGGCATGGCGCGGCCGCGCTCCCTTGTCTCGACCAGATCCGGAATTGCCATGTCCGTCGACAATGCCACCGTCCGACGCGTCGCGCGTCTCGCCCGGATCGCCGTCTCCGACGACGACGTCGAAGCGATGAAGGGCGAGCTCAACACCATTCTCGGCTTCGTCGAACAGCTCGGCGAGGTCGACGTGACGGGCATCGAGCCAATGACGTCGGTGATCCCGATGGCGATGAAGAAGCGCCAGGACGTCGTCACCGACGGTGCCAAGGCCGCCGACATCGTCGCCAACGCGCCCGCCCACGACGCGCATTTCTTCATGGTTCCCAAGGTCCTGGAATAGGTTCGCGCCGAGGAGCTTTCCCGTGTCGATCACCATCGCGCCCGAATCGCCGTTGCAGCCGGATATTCGCGACCTGATCGCCGAGCTGAACGCCACCCTCCTGGCGCTGACGCCGGCGGAGTACTGCCACCACATGACGGTCGAGCAGATGGCAGGGCCGGAGACCACCGTCTTCATCGCCCGCCGCGACGGCGAGGTTGTCGGCTGCGGCGCGCTGCGCCGGATCGATGCGCACTCCGGCGAAGTCAAACGCATGTTTGTGAGGCCGGCGCTGCAAGGGGCGGGCCTTGGCGGTCGCATCCTCTCCGCGATCGAGGAGAGGGCGCTTGCCGAGGGCATCGATACGCTGATGCTCGAAACCGGCCACAATTTTCACGCGGCATGGCGGGTGTACGAGCGCGCGGGATTTCAACGCCGTGGCGCGTTCGGCGACTACCGCGAAAGCCCCTTCACGGTCTTCTACGGCAAGCAACTGGCTCCAGCGCCATCGAGCGTGCCACAAACGCGGTAGTCCCGCCGCACCGACATCCGCCATGGCGCGCATCGCTGCGCAACCCGAGCGGCCTTTCAGAATCCGACGAAACGGACCGACATGACCGATCTGACCGCCCTCACCATCGCCGAAGCCCGGACGGCCCTCGCGGCAAAGTCGGCCAGCGCCGCGGAGCTGACCGAGGCCTATCTCGGCGCCATCGAGCAGGCCAACGGCCAGTTGAACGCCTACATCACCGTCACGGCGGACAAGGCGCGGGCGATGGCCGCCGCCTCCGATGCGCGCATCGCCAAGGGCGAGGCCGGCGCGCTCGAGGGCATCCCGCTCGGCATCAAGGACCTCTTCGCCACCGAAGGCGTGCACACCCAGGCTGCCAGCCACATCCTTGACGGCTTCGAGCCGATGTACGAATCGACCGTCACCGCCAATCTCTGGGCCGACGGCGCGGTCATGCTCGGCAAGCTCAACATGGACGAGTTCGCCATGGGCTCGTCGAACGAGACCTCCTATTACGGCCCGGTGATCAATCCCTGGCGCCGTAAGGGCTCCAACCTCGACCTCGTACCGGGCGGCTCGTCCGGCGGCTCGGCCGCGGCGGTCGCGGCGCATCTGTGCGCCGGCGCCACGGCGACCGACACCGGCGGCTCGATCCGCCAGCCCGCCGCCTTCACCGGCACGGTCGGCATCAAGCCGACCTATGGCCGCTGCTCGCGCTGGGGCACCGTCGCCTTCGCCTCCTCGCTCGACCAAGCCGGCCCCATCGCCCGCGACGTGCGTGACGCGGCCATCCTCCTGAAATCCATGGCCTCGGTCGACGATAAGGACACCACCTCCGTCGATCGGCCGGTGCCGGACTACGAGGCGGCCGTCGGCCGCTCGGTGAAGGGCCTGAAGATCGGCATCCCGCGCGAGTACCGGGTGGACGGCATGCCTGAGGAACTCGACGCGGTCTGGCAGAAGGGCGTCGAATGGCTGCGCGAGGCCGGCGCCGAGATCGTCGACGTGTCGCTGCCGCACACAAAGTATGCGCTGCCGGCCTACTACATCGTCGCCCCGGCCGAGGCCTCGTCCAACCTCGCGCGCTATGACGGCGTGCGCTACGGCCTGCGCGAGAACGGCCGCGACATCACCGACATGTACGAGAACACACGCGCCGCCGGCTTCGGCCGCGAGGTCAAGCGCCGCATCATGATCGGCACCTACGTCCTCTCGGCCGGCTATTACGACGCCTACTACATCCAGGCGCAGAAGGTCCGGACGCTGATCAAGCGGGACTTCGAGATGGTCTATGCCGACGGCATCGACGCGCTGCTGACGCCGGCGACGCCGTCTGCCGCCTTCGGCATCGGCGACGAGGACATGGCCGCCGATCCGGTAAAGATGTACCTCAACGACATCTTCACCGTCACCGTGAACATGGCCGGCCTGCCCGGCATCGCCGTCCCCGCGGGCCTCACCGGGGAGGGCACGCCGCTCGGCCTGCAGCTCATCGGCCGTCCCTTCGACGAGGAGACGCTGTTCGCGACGGCCTCGGTGATCGAAAAGGCCGCCGGGCGGTTCACGCCGGCGAAATGGTGGTGAGGGGCATCGGCCCCGACGCGCCGGTCGACAACGACGTTTGCGCGAAGCAGCCGTCGCCTTGCCGGCCAAGGCGACGCGCATCCTAGCCGACAATTGAGGATCGACATGACCCGTCTTGCTCCCGCCGATTGCCAGTCCATGGCGGATCTGCGCACGCAGATCGACGCGCTCGACGCCGAGATTTTCGCACGATTTGCCGAACGCATGCGCTACATCCACCGCGCCGCAGAGTTGAAGCGCGGCGCGGGCATTCCCGCGAATGTGCCTGAGCGGGTCGACGAGGTCGTCGGCAACGCCGAGGCGCAAGCCGCGGCGCATGGTCTCGATCCGGCACTTTACGGCGCGTTCTGGCGCCGGCTGGTCGATGCCGCCATTGCCGAGGAGGAGAGACTGGGGGTCTGAGCGAAGGCGGAAGCGTCGCCTATCTCACATCCCTATAGATATCCTGAAAGCTCAACCGCGCGCCGACTGCGTTGAGGATGACCTCCGAGTTGTCGTCTTCCATGCAGAGAGGATCGTCCGGCCAGTCGCCTTCTGCATCACGGCTCCATTTCCATACCCGACGCCTATCCGCGTCCACGATCAGATACGTATCGAGGCCAGGGAGCGCGAGATACTCTTGGGCCTTGGGCCCGAAATCCACGTGCATCGTGCTGGGCGATAGAATTTCGACCAACAGGATGGCTGCGTCGGCCGTTCTCTCGTCCAGGGAAGCACCACGGGGTTCGACGAGGACGTCGGCATATCGAATGCTGTTCGGGCCTGTCGAAATGGCAAAGTCGCCCTGATGAACCGCATACCGGCTCCGGTCCAGTTGCGTCTGCAGGGCAAAGGCTATGTTGCCGGCGATGAGCGAGTGGCTTCGTCTGACCCATGGTTGCAAGCGCGGAACTCCATCGACCAGCTCGTATCGGGCGTCGAGACCATCCGCCCAGCGAAAGAAACCTTCGATCGACATCTTTTGGGCCTCGTCGATGCCTCTGGACTGAACATTCATGGATAGCTCCGTCGCAATCTCCCCGACGATTGTAGCGCGCTTGCCCAGTCTCGAAAACAGCCGAATCCCGCACAGCCGAAGCTGAACCTTGAACCCCCGGCGCCTTTGCTCTAGCCCTTGCCCAAGCCTTGCCGACCCCCGCGAAAGACACGGATATGACCGAACTCGTCGACACCCGCATTCCTGATCCGAAGAAGTTCATCACTGGGGCCACCGGCGACTGGGAGATCATCGTCGGTCTGGAGGTCCACGCGCAGGTCCTGTCCAACGCCAAGCTGTTTTCGGGGGCGTCGACCACCTTCGGCTCCGAGCCGAACGCCAATGTCAGCCTCGTCGACGCGGCCATGCCGGGCATGCTGCCTGTCATCAACGAGGAATGCGTGCGCCAGGCGATCCGCACCGGGCTCGGCCTGAAGGCGAAGATCAACCACCGCTCGGTGTTCGACCGGAAGAACTACTTCTATCCCGACCTGCCGCAGGGCTACCAGATCTCGCAGTTCAAGGATCCGATCGTCGGCGAGGGCGTCGTCCAGGTCTCGGTCGGGCCGAACAACAAGGGCGAATTCGACGAGGTCGAAATCGGCGTCGAGCGGCTGCATCTGGAACAGGATGCTGGCAAGTCGATGCACGACCAGCATGCGACCATGTCCTATGTCGACCTCAACCGTTGCGGCGTCGCGCTGATGGAGATCGTGTCGAAGCCCGACATGCGCTCGGCCGACGAGGCCCGCGCCTATCTCACCAAGCTCCGGACGATCCTGCGCTATCTCGGCACATGCGACGGCAACATGGACGAGGGCTCGATGCGCGCCGACGTCAACGTCTCGGTGCGCCGCCCGGGCGGTGCTTTCGGCACGCGCTGCGAGATCAAGAACGTCAACTCCATCCGCTTCGTCGGCCAGGCGATCGAGGCGGAGGCGCGCCGGCAGATTGAGATCATCGAGGACGGCGGCACGATCGACCAGGAGACGCGCCTCTACGATCCGGCTAAGGGCGAGACCCGTTCGATGCGCTCCAAGGAGGACGCGCACGACTACCGCTATTTCCCCGATCCCGACCTTCTGCCGCTGGAGTTCGACCAGGCCTATGTCGACGCGCTCGCGGCGGATCTGACGGAACTGCCCGACGACAAGCGCGCGCGCTTCGTCCGGGATCTCGGCCTGTCGCTCTACGACGCCTCGATTCTCGTCTCGGAAAAGGCGATCGCCGACTATTACGAGGCCGTCGCTGCCGGGCGCGACGCCAAGCAGGCGGCGAACTGGGTCATCAACGACTTGCTCGGCGCTTTGAACAAGGCCGGCAAAGCGATTGATCAGACTCCGGTTTCCGCCGCCCAGCTCGGCGCCATCCTCGACCTGATCCGGGCGGAGACGATCTCCGGCAAGATCGCCAAGGACCTGTTCGAGATCGTCTTCGCTGAAGGCGGCGATCCGGCCGAAATCGTCGAATCGCGCGGCATGAAGCAGGTGACCGACACCGGCGCCATCGAGGCGGCGGTCGACGCCATCATCGCCGCCAATCCCGACAAGGTCGAGCAGGCCAAGCTCAAGCCGACGCTGGCCGGCTGGTTCGTCGGCCAGGCCATGCGCGCCATGGGCGGCAAGGCGAGCCCCGCGGTCGTCAACCAGCTCGTCAAGAACCGGCTGGGACTGGAATGAGCGCCGTCTTCATCCGCACGGCCGGCGAGAAGGATCTCGCCGCCGTCAGCGCGCTGCTCGGCAAGACCTGGCACGCGACCTACGATCCGATCTACGGCCCGGGAAAAGTCGACGAGATTACCCGCTCCTGGCACGGCGTCGCAGCGCTGCGGCCCCGTCTCACCCGGCCGACCTCGGAATTTCTCGTCGCTGACGACGGCAATGACATCGTCGCTATGGCCTTCGCCGCAACCTCGGCCGAGGGGCGTGTCGTCGTGGTGCACCAGCTCTACGTCGATCCGGCCCATCAGCGGCGCGGCATCGGCCGTGATCTCCTCGCCGAGATCGTCGACTGTTTCCCCACCGCCAGCAGCCTGCGCGCCGAAGTCGAGGAGGCCAATGTCGCGGCGGTCGCGTTCTGGCGCCGGGCCGGTTTCATGCTGACCGGGCACACCGAGACGGAGCTGTCCGGGGGCGATGTTCTGCCGGTGGCGATCTACGAGCGGCCGATCGCCTGAACGGCAAGCCGTTAACCATGAATGAAACATTAACGCACTCAGTGAGCAGTTTTGGCTAGATAATCTCGGCCGGACTTTTCGCGGGTGCTCCTTGGACAATTTCAGTGCCCTTATTCTCGTCGCGAGCGCTGCGCTGATCGCCGCGCATGGCGTGGTGATGCGCCTCCGCCAGGCCAAGCGCGAGGCCGTGAGCGCGGCTCGCCGTCCGTCCATGCATGTTTCGCCGTCCTGGCTGTTCGTCTGGAGCGCGCTGGTGGCGGCCTGCCTGGAATGGTGGTTGCCGACATCCCGCGCCCTGACCCCTCTCTGGTTCTGGCTGGCCACGGGCGTCGCCCTGGCGGCGACGGCCGAAGGCTTCATGCGGTCCGCCGGACGGACGCTTCAGCGCCATGCCACTACGCAGGACGCAGCCCGGGTCGCCGACGTCCTGGTCGACGAGGGCCTGTTCGGCGCGACCCGCAATCCGATCTACCTCGGCATGCTGCTGCTCTTTCTCGGCGTCGCGGTGGCGGCGGGAAGCCTGTGGGCGCTGGCGCTGCTGCCGGGCTATTTCCTGGCGCTGCATCTCCTCGTCGTGCGCCCGGAGGAGGCGGCCCTCCGGCAACGGTTCGGCGAGCGCTATCAACGCTATGCGGCGGCCGTCCCACGTTATTTCTGACGCTTTCACAAAATCCGGCCAGGTGCGGCCGGGCTGCCGTGGGCGGGTGGACAATCGGCGTCGGCGGCCCCATAAAGCCGTCGGACAAAGGCGGATCGCGGCAATGAAGCAGACTCTCCTCGAAATCTTCACCTGGTGGCAGGGCCAGACCATGGGCACGCGGTTCCACACCTGGCGCTTCGGCAAGAAGGTCGGCGAGGACGAGCGCGGCAACGTCTACTACCAGAACGCCGACGGCTCGCGCCGCTGGGTCATCTACAACGGCCCCGCCGACGCATCGGCGATCGGCCCGGGCTGGCATGGCTGGATGCACCATCGCGTCGACGTCGCGCCCGCAGGCGAAAGCTATGCCCCGCGCAGCTGGCAGAAACCGCACCAGGTGAATCATACCGGCACGCCTCTGGCCTACCGGCCGAAGGGCTCGCTGCTGAGCCCTGCAGAGCGGCCGCGCGTGACCGGCGATTACGACGCCTGGGTGCCCTGACCGCCTGAACGGGGTGCCTGGAGGCCCGCGGGGCTTTATGGCGCCGCGTCTCTGCTGGCCTGTTTTGGCCTTCGTGCGGCCCTTTCTTCGGATCCGTCACACTTTGGTCGGCTGCGCCGGCCACCACCGGCAAGGACGCGTCCGCCGCAGGGAACGATCGATGAAATTTCTCCTGGCCGCCTTGCTTGCAGCCTCCGCACCGACGCTGGCAGCCCATGCGCAGGAGCCGTCTTTGCCGCCGCTCGAGCTGCCGGCGCCAGACGGCGCGCTGGCCACGCCCCCAGCCGATATCGAGCGGGTCAAGAACAAGGTCGCCGAGTTCTCCGGTCTCGACAAGATCACCGGCCGGATCACGTCCTTCGACGTCTATATCGACGAAACCGTGCAGTTTGGCGCCCTGCAGGTCACGCCGCGCGTCTGTTACACCAGCCCGCCGAGTGTTCCGCCGCAGACCGACGGCTTCATCGAGGTCGACGAGATCACGCTGGATCGGGAGATCCGCCGGATCTTCACCGGCTGGATGTTCGCCGATTCCCCGGGGCTGAACGCCGCCGAGCATCCGGTCTATGACGTGTGGCTGACCGGCTGCAAAAGCGATTCGGCCGTTCCGCCACCGGCGGGATAGAAGGTCGCGGGAACGGCGATCGCCTCTTCCAGGCGGGCCTGGTACTCCGCCCGCGAGATCTCGACGGCCCCGAACTGCGCCAGATGGTCGGTGATGAACTGGGCGTCCAGAAGCCTGTAGCCGCCGCGGCGCAGGCGATCCACCAGGAACGCCAGCGATACCTTCGAAGCATCGGTCTGGCGCGAGAACATGCTCTCCCCGAAGAACGCGCCGCCGAGGCTGACGCCGTAGAGCCCGCCGACAAGCTGGTCGTCCCGCCACGCCTCGACCGAATGGGCGTGGCCGTCGCGGAAGAGCTGCAGATAGAGATTTCGGATTTCGGCGTTGATCCAGGTGTTCGGCCTGTCCGGCGCGGGCTCCGCGCAGGCGTCGAGCACGGCCGGAAAGGCGCTGTCACAGCGCATCTCGAACGTGCCGCGACGGATCGTCTTCCGGAGGCTGCGCGACACGTGAAAGCCGTCGAGCGGGATGATGCCGCGCTCTTCCGGGTCGATCCAGAACATGCCCGGATCGTCGGCGCTCTCGGCCATCGGGAAGATGCCGCAGGCATAGGCCTTCAGGAGGATTCCCGGCGTGATCTCGAATCGCTGGTCGCGCCGGTTCGCCACGGCCGCTTCAGCCCGGCTGCTGCCCGGCCAGATATTTCTCCAGCCAGTGGATGTCGTAGTCGCCGGCGGCGATGTCGGCATTGTCGACGAGATCGCGGAACAGCGGCAAGGTCGTCTTGACGCCGTCGACGACGATCTCGTCCAGCGCCCGGCGCAGCCGCATCATGCATTCCTGCCGGGTGCGGCCGGAAACGATCAGCTTGCCGATCAGGCTGTCGTAGAAGGGCGGGATCGCATAGCCCTGGTAGATGCCCGAATCGACGCGGACGCCGAGGCCGCCGGGGGTGTGGTAGTGGCTGATCGTGCCGGGCGAGGGGGCGAAGGTGCGCGGGTCCTCGGCATTGATCCGGCACTCGATGGCATGGCCTGAAAAGACCACTTCCGACTGCTTCAGCGACAGGCCGAGGCCGGCGGCGACGCGGATCTGCTCGTGCACGAGGTCGAGGCCGGTGATCGCCTCGGTGACGGGATGCTCGACCTGCAGCCGCGTGTTCATCTCGATGAAGTAGAACTCGCCGTTCTCGTACAGGAACTCGATCGTGCCGGCGCCGCGGTAGGAGAGCTTCGCCATCGCCTCGGCGCAGATCGTGCCGATGCGGTTGCGCTGTTCGTCGTCGAGGGCGGGCGAGCGGGCCTCTTCCCAGACCTTCTGGTGGCGGCGCTGCAGCGAGCAGTCGCGCTCGCCGAGATGGATGGCGTTGCCGGCCCCGTCGCCGAACACCTGAACCTCGATATGCCGGGGCTTCTCGAGATATTTTTCGATGTAGACCGCATCGTCGCCGAAAGCGGCGCCCGCTTCGGAGCGCGCCGTCGACAGCGCCAGCGACAGTTCATCTGCGGTGCGCGCCACCTTCATGCCGCGACCGCCGCCGCCGGAGGAGGCCTTGATGATGACGGGAAAGCCGATCTCCTTGGCGATCTTGGCCGCCTCGCCATCGTCCGTCACGGCGCCGGCGGAGCCGGGAACGACCGGGATGCCGAGACGCTTGGCGGTGCGCTTGGCCTCGATCTTATCGCCCATGATGCGGATATGGTCGGCGGTCGGGCCGATGAAGGTGATCTTGTGCGCGTCGAGGATGTCGGCAAAGCGCGAGTTTTCCGACAGGAAGCCGTAGCCGGGATGCACGGCGTCGGCACCGGTGATCTCGCAGGCGGCCAGGATCTGGGGAATGTTGAGATAGCTGTCGCGCGACGGCGGCGGGCCGATGCAGACGCTCTCGTCCGCCAGCCGCACATGCATGGCGGCATTATCGGCGGTCGAGTGTACGGCCACCGTCTGGATGCCGAGTTCCTTGCAGGCACGCAGCACGCGCAGGGCGATCTCGCCACGATTGGCGATCAGGATCTTCTTGAACATCTTGGCTCCCCGCCTCAGCCGATGACGACGAGGGGTTCGCCGTACTCGACCGGTTGGGCATTGTCGACGAGGATCTTCTTGATCTTGCCGGCGCGCGGCGCCGGGATCTGGTTCATGGTCTTCATCGCCTCGATGATCAGGAGGGTCTCGCCCTCCACGACCGTCTGGCCGATCTCGACGAAGGGCTTGGCGTCCGGACCCGACGCCAGATAGACGGTTCCGACCATCGGCGAGGGGACGCTGCCGATCTCGGGCCCGCTGGCGACCGCGACGGCCGGCGCCGGCGCCATCTCCGGCGCATAGCCCGCCTGCTGCGGATAGGGCGCCATCTGCATCTGGGCGGGGTAGCCGCCGAAATCCTTCTGGCGGCAGACGCGGACGCGCAGCGTTCCCTGCTCTACCTCGATCTCGGTCAGATCCGTATCGTTCAGGATGTCGGCGAGCTCGCGGACGAGGCTGCGATCGATGATGTTGTCTTTGGTGGACATGCTTTACCTTTGAACCTTCAACCGGACTGCCCGGGAGCTGCGGGCGCACCCACGGGCACTGGCCGGACCGCATCGAGGATGCGCCTGTCCCGGCCGTGCCTTTTTGAGATCGCTACCAGCCTACGATGACAAAACTCATGATGGGAGCCGATGTCGACGCGTCAACACGCGGACAACGGCAGGATCGGGCGTGTATAGACCGCCCCGGGCGCGACGAAAAGCCGAAACATTGCCGAAGGGGTCGGCGCTCAACAGCGAGTCTGGCCGCAGCTGCGGACATTGGCGATCTTTTCCGCCAGCCCTTCCTTGCCGATGGCCCCGGGAACCACCTCGTTCGCCAGGACATAGGAGGGCGTTCCGGTGATCTTCAGGAGCTCGGCGATGCGCGTGTCCTCCTGCAGGGCGGCCTCGACTTCCGGCAGTTTCATCGCCGCCCGCATGGCCGCCTCGTCAACGCCGAGCTCCTCGGCGAGGGTGAGGGCGCTGTCCTCGTTGGCGGTACCCTTCGAGCCCAGCAGGCGGGCATGGAATTCGCCATAGCGCGTCGGTGCCAGATGCCGGAAGGCGAGGCTGACATGGCTGGCCTCGACCGAGGGCGGCCCGAGAACCGGGATTTCCTTCAGGACGAAGCGCAGCTGCGGATCGGCTTCGATCAGCGCCTGCATGTCGGTAAGCGCCCGTTTGCAGTAGCCGCAATTGTAGTCGAAGAACTCGACGACGGTGACGTCGCCTTCCGGATTGCCGATGACCGTCCCCTCCGGTGTCGCGAAGAGATTGGGGCCCGCCTGCGCGATCGCCTCCTTCTGCTCGCCCACCGCCTGCGCCTGGCGCTTGGCCTCCAGCGCATCCATCGCCTCCAGCAGCACCTCGGGATTGCGGATGAGATAGTCGCGCACGACGGTCTCGATCTCCGTCTTCTCGCCGTCGGTGAGGGCGAGGGCCGGCGCGCTCGCGGTCAGCGCCAAAACGAGGGATGCAGCGGCGAGGAGGGACTTTCTGGTCAAAAGGGCGTTCCTTTGTCGATCGCGACGGCGGCGATCACTTGGATGAGGTCTTGGTGGATATGATGTCCTGGGCCTGCAGCCATGCCGGCGACCCCGGTTTCAGCTTCAACTGCGCCCGCGCGGCAAAAATCCTGGCGTCGAGGATCGACCCGGCCTGCCAGTATCCCTCAGCCATGGCAAGCTCGGCGGCGGCGGCATCGCCGATTTTGCCATAGGCCATGGACAGGAAACGGTAGGCGTTGGAATTGGAAGGGTCGGCTTCCAGACCCTTCTTGATCATGGCGATGGCGCTCTTCATGTCGGCGGCATCGCCGCCGGTGACCATGGCCTGTCCGATCGAGGCCTGCAGCAGGCCGGACTTGGTCGGGTCCAGCTTGGCCGCCCGCGTGAAGGCGGCGGCCGCCTCCTTGGCCCGCCCGGCTTCCATCAGGATCTCGCCGCGAATCTCGTGCAGCCAGGGGCTTTTCGGCTCGCGGGCAAGGAGCGCGTCGATCTTCTGCAGGGCGGCACCGGGCGAGCCGGAGAGGTGGGCGGAGATCGCCTCGCCATAGGTCGCGGGGAGGCCGCGCGGATCGTTGCGGAACAGCCGCCGAACGCCGCCGGCGCCGGCGCCGTAGGCGGCGATCTTCGCCCGCGCGAGGTCATGGCGCAGCTGTAAGGCGGGATCGTCCTTGCGGTCGTAGAACCGGCTGGTCCGCGCCAGTTCCTCCAGGCGGCCGATCCGGTCGCGGGGCGCGGGGTGCGACGTGATATAGCGGTTCGGGGAGATGCCCGAGAGCATGTTGGCCCGCTCCAGTCCCTCGAAGCTCTCGATCAGGCCCCGGGCCGACTGGCCGGATTTCTCGAGATAGACGAGGGCGGACCGGTCGGCCGTCGTTTCTTCGGTCCGCTGATAGGCCTGAAGGCCCCGCAACGCCGCCGCGCCGCCACCCGCCGCCACGCCCGTGCCGGCCCGGGCGGCATCGGACGACCCGGTCGCCGCGCCGGCCACCGCGACGCCCGCGCCGAGGAGCCCGGCGATGAGGGCGATGGTCTTCGCCCGCTCCATCTGGTCGCGCAGCCGGAGCTGGTGTCCGCCGGCCAGATGCCCGATTTCGTGCGCGATCACGCCGATGAGTTCGTTCGGCGTCTCCGAGCCGAGGATGGTGCCGGTGTTGATGAAGATGCGGCGGCCGGAAACGAAGGCATTGAACTCCGGGCTGTTGACCAGCACCACCTCGATGCCCGAGCGCGACAGACCCGCCGCCTTCAGGATCGGGCGGGTGTAGTCGGCGATGAGCGCCTCGATCTCGGCATCGCGCACGACCGGGACGCTGCGGCCGACCGGCGACGCGGCGAGGACGGGCGACACGGCCATCGCCATCGCCAGGAAAAGGCAGGAGAGGCGGGTCTGGAGACGGGCGATCATCGGCCTTATGCTGTCCTTCATCAGGTGTCGGTCGGATTCGCGACGACACCTCAGTCGCTTTCAATCCGGCAAATGTGAGGCCTTACGGGGACCTGACGCCCGCCGTGCGCGGCCCGCCCCTTCACGGCCGGCAGTCCGCGACTTCAGCCTTGCAAGGAGCATCACAGTGTCAAAGATCATCAGCGTCAAGGGCTCGGCCCGGTCGGCGGTCGAGGCGTTCCGCGCCATGGACGTCCTGTCGGAGGCGAACCGGATGATCGCGCGCGGCGACAAGGTGATCTCGCTCGCGGTGGGACAGCCTTCGGCGCCGGCGCCGCGCGCGGCGCTCGCGGCGGCGCGACGCATGCTCGAACACGGCCGCGTCGGCTATACTGATGCTCTCGGCCGGGCCGACCTGCGCCAGCGCATCGGCCATCACTATCGCGATACCTACGGCTGCGCGGTCGCCCCGGAACGCATCATGGTGACGACGGGCTCCTCGGCCGGCTTCAACCTCGCTTTCCTCGCGGCCTTCGATCCGGGCCAGCGCATCGCCATCGCCGCGCCCGGCTATCCCGCCTACCGCAACATCATCCGCGCCCTCGGCCTTGTGCCCGTGGAGATCGAGGTGGACGCGACCGACGGCTACATCCTCGGCGCCGAGCGCTTGGCCTTCGAGCACGCGCGGGGCCGAATCGACGGTGTGCTGATCGCCAGCCCGGCCAATCCGACGGGAACCGTGACGCCGCGCGCCGAACTGCAGCGACTCGTCGAGTTCTGCGACCGGGAAGGCATCACCTTCATCTCGGACGAGATCTACCATGGCCTCGTCTACGGGGTGATGGAAGCGAGCGCGCTGGAGTTCTCCGACAACCCGATCGTCGTCAATTCCTTCTCCAAGCTCTACTGCATGACCGGGTGGCGCGTCGGCTGGCTGGTGCTTCCCGAACCCCTGCTCCGGGCGGCCGAGCGCATCGGCCAGAGCCTCTACATCTCCGCGCCGGAGCTCTCGCAGGTGGCGGCGACCGCGGCGATGGATGCCACCGAGGAGATGGCCCTGGTGCGCGACACCTACGAGGCCAACCGCGACATCCTCATGCAGCGCCTACCGCAGATGGGTTTTAGCGCCATTGCCCCGATCGACGGCGCCTTCTACGCCTATGCCGCCGTGCCGGAAGGCGTGGGAAGCTCGACCGACTTCGCCCGCGCGCTGCTGGAGAAATGCCATGTGGCGCTGACTCCCGGCGGCGACTTCGACGTCCGGCGCGGCGAGCATTTCGTCCGCCTGTCCTATGCCTGCGACACGCCCTCGCTCATCGAGGCAGTCGAGCGGATGGCGGCGCACCTCGACCGCTAGGCATCGCCCTCCGAGTGGGCGCCACCCCGCCCGGAGGACCGTTCGCCAAAGGCTGGAGCGGAAGGCGAATCGCCATGGGTCGCCTTGTTGAGGGACGAGGGTCGTTCCGTTCAAGGAGTTGCCCCCGGAAACGACGAAGGGCGGGGAAATCCCCGCCCTTCGTCGTCATGTCAGGGGAGCCGGTTTCAGAAGAAGCTGCGGCGCGCCCACCAGCCGGTGCGCTTGGCAGCCGGCTCGGCCGCCTCGCTGCTGCGGCTGGAAGTGACGGTCGGCTCGGATGGTGCCGCCGGTGCTACCGGTGCCGCCACCGGCTCGGGCTTCACGTCCTCGACCGCAGCGCTCACGTCCGCCGAAGTCTCGGGCTCGGACGCCGTCGCCTCGGCCGGCACCTCGTCAGGAGCCGGGGCAGGGGCCGCCTCGACCACAGCCGGCTCGCTCGGGACGGTCTCCGTCGCAGCGACGGCCGGGGCCGCATCCCAGGGGTTGCGGGTGCTTTCCGGTGCCGCCTCGGCCGGCGCGGCCAGCTCGACCGGTGCTGCTGCCGCCTCTGGCTCGGCTTGCGAAACCGGCGCGGCATAAGCTTCGGCAACCTGCTCGATGGCGGGCGCCGTCACCGCGACAGCCTCGACGCCGACGGAGCCGCTTTCGCCGAACTCGGCGCCCTCGTCGCTTGCTGCCGCATCCGACGCGCCCTCGGCGTCGCCGTCGCGATTCTTGCGACCGCCGCGGCGACCCCGACGACGGCGCTTACGGGCCCGCTCCTCGTCCGACGTCTCGTCGTCGGTCGCGGCCTGAGCCGGGGTCTCGGCGTCGCCCTCGCTCTCGTCTTCGCTGCCGACAGCCTCGTCGCCCTCATCATCGCCGGCGTCGCCGGCCTCGAGGCCGTCCTCGGACGAGGCGTCGTCGCTGCCGCCCCGCCGACGCCGACGCCGACGCTTGCGCCGCGGCTGATCGTCGCTCTTTTCCTCGGTATCGCCGTCGAGGTTTTCGGTCTCGGCCGCGGCCGGCGCGGCGATGGCGACATCGGACTCGTCGGCTTCCTCGACGATGTCGAGATCCTCCGGCTCGTCCTCGTAGACGACCGGGGCCACGGCCGGCAGATACTCGCGCCGCACGGCCTCGGGACCCTGCTCGATGGCGACGTGCTGGTGACCGTGCGAATCGTCGGCCTCGATGGTGATCCGGAGGCCGTTGGTGCGCTCCAGCTCGTCGATCGTGTGGCGCTTTTCGTTCAGGACGTAGAGCGCCGTCGCCGTCGGCACCTTGACGATGACGTCATGCGTCGAGTGCTTCTGCACATGCTCCTCGATGGCGCGCACGACATGCAGCGCCAGCGACGAGTTGGAGCGGATGTGGCCGACGCCGTCGCAGGTCGGGCAGACGCGGGTGGTCGATTCCAGGACGCTGGCGCGGATGCGCTGGCGGCTCATCTCCATCAGGCCGAAATGCGAGATGTGGCCGATCTGGATGCGGGCGCGGTCGTCCTTCAGGCAATCCTTCATCTTCTTCTCGACGGCGCGGTTGTTGCGCTTCTCTTCCATGTCGATGAAGTCGATGACGATGAGGCCGGCGAGATCGCGCAGGCGCAGCTGCCGCGCCACTTCCTCGGCCGCCTCGAGATTGGTCTGGTAGGCGGTGTCCTCAATCGAGTGCTCGCGCGTCGAGCGGCCCGAATTGACGTCGATGGCGACGAGCGCCTCGGTCTGGTTGATGATGATGTAGCCGCCGGACTTCAGCGTCACATGCGGCTGCAGCATGCGGTCGAGCTGGGCCTCGATGCCGCCGCGGGCGAAGATCGGCACGGGATCGCGGTACGGCTGAACCACCTTCGACTGGCTCGGCATCAGCATCCGCATGAATTCCTTGGCCTCGCGGTAGCCTTCCTCGCCGGAGACGCTGATCTGGTCGATGTCCTTGTTGTAGAGATCGCGGATCGAGCGCTTGATCAGGCTGCCTTCCTCATAGACGAGGGTCGGCGCGGCCGAGGCGAGCGTCAGGCTGCGGACGGTCTCCCAGAGGCGCATCAGGTATTCGTAGTCGCGCTTGACCTCGGCCTTGGTGCGCATGGCGCCGGCGGTGCGCAGGATGATGCCCATGCCCTTCGGCACTTCCAGCTCGCGCGCCACTTCCTTCAGGCGCTTGCGATCGGCGATGTTGGTGATCTTGCGCGAGATGCCGCCGCCACGGGCGGTGTTCGGCATCAGGACGGAGTAGCGGCCGGCGAGCGACAGGTAGGTGGTGAGGGCGGCACCCTTGTTGCCGCGCTCTTCCTTGACGACCTGGACCAGCAGGATCTGCCGGCGCTTGATGACTTCCTGGATCTTGTACTGCTTGCGCGGCACGCGCGGGGTGCGGACGGGAACTTCCTCCATCGCATCCTCGGCGCCCATCTCGTCGACGACCTCGTCCTCCTCGTCGCCGGACGGGGCTTCCTCGGCACCGTGGCCGCGGCGCGAACGCGAGCGGCGGCCGCGGCCGCTGGCGCTCTTGACCGGCCGGCCTTCGGTGTCGGATTCCTCGCTCTCGTCGGCTTCGTCACCCGAAGTCTCGTCGCTGACCGCCTCGTCGGCCATCAGGCCAGGCGCTTCATGCTCGTTGTCGGACAGCGATGTTTCGCCTTCCGGACGATCCTCGTCGGCCTCGCCGCCTTCGACGGAAGCGGGCTCGGAAATGCTGTCATCGCTCGACGATTCGGCGGCGCGGATCGACTTGCCGCCGCCAGGACGGCGGGGATTGCGCCGCTGCGCCGTGATCTTGCGCTCCTCGTCCTCTTCTTCCTCGCGGACGCGGGCGATCTCGTCTTCCATCAGCGCCTGACGGTCGGCGACGGGGATCTGGTAGTAGTCGGGATGGATCTCGCTGAAGGCGAGGAAGCCGTGGCGGTTGCCGCCATATTCGACGAAGGCGGCCTGCAGCGAAGGTTCGACGCGCGTCACCTTGGCGAGGTAGATATTGCCCTTGATCTGCTTCTTGTGTTCGGACTCGAAATCGAATTCCTCGATCCGGTTACCCCGGACGACGACGACCCGCGTTTCCTCTGGATGCGAAGCATCGATCAGCATCTTGTTCGGCATGACGAAAACTCTCCGGGACGCTGACCTCGGCGCGCATCCGGGCGTCAGACGCCGGAAGGGATGCGGGGGAAGGCGCGTCTGCAAAGGTCGTTGGGCGGCGGCGATGCGCACTCGAGGATGGCTGGCGCCGAGGCTCGTTGGGCTCGGGCTGAAGCGTCAGGGATCCGGTGGAGGCTGGCGACACTGCTGGGGCGACCTGCGTAATGGACTGGCCGCCGGAACGGCGACCGATGAAATCTCGCGCAAACCGCTCATTGTCGGGCCGGATGCGCGTCGAAGATGGACGCCCGGGATTTCTCCGCGGACGAGAAATTTAACAGAGGATGAAAACCCAAAAACACCGATCTCACGACCGCGATTTTCCGCGCGCGAGATCCTGGACTGAGGACGTTGCATTGCCGACTTTTCGTCGGGGCTGCTCGGCGGTCCTGGCGTGTCGTGGACGGGATGTTTCAAGCGTTTGAGTTTTCCCAGCCTCAGTTCTGCTTTTATGGTGCGCGAGGGCAAGACACAAGAGTAAAGCCCGGTACGCCCTTGCGTGGCGCTGTCGGCGCCGGTTGGGCGCGCCTTGGCGGGCTGCGGCGCCCTTTTCACGGCCCTGAAAGAGACCACGGAATGTCATGACAGAGAGACGATCTTCGAATCAGCCAGGCCGTCTGACGATTCTCGCCATCGCCGTCTGTCTCCTCGCCGCGACGCTTCTCGCGCGCCCGGCCGGGGCCCAGGAGGGGATCCGGGAGAGCATCCTCACCGGCTTCACTCAGGAGATCGGCCCGAAGAAATTCGTCGCCACGCTCGGCCTTGTCGGCACGCCACGGTCGCGGCTGATCCTGCTGCGTCATCCCGACCGCGTCGCCATCGACCTCTTCGACACCGTTTCCGCGCTGAAACAGATGTCGATCGAGGCCAATCCGCTCGTGGAGGGCGTGCGGGAGGGCCTGGTCGCGGCCGATCGCTACCGGATCGTCTTCGCCCTGAAGCAGCCCGGGCTGCCCGTGGCCTCGCTCGACACCAAGGACGGCCAGTCCGCCCTGAAGGTCACCATCACGGCGACCGACGCGTCCGGGTTCGCCCGCGCCGTCGCCAGTCAGGATTTTGGCGCCAGCATCCCCCCGGTGACCGTGCCCGCGGCCGCACCGGGGGCCGAGCGGGTCACGATCGTTCTCGACCCCGGTCACGGGGGCGTCGACACCGGCGCCGTCGGCCGTCACGGGACGCTGGAGAAGGACATCAACCTGCAGTTTGCGCGCTCGCTGCGCGAGGCGCTGAAGCATCTGCCCAATGTCGACGTGGCCATGACGCGCGACGACGATTCCTTCGTCAGCCTCGGCCAGCGCTCGGAACTGGCCCGCCGCAGCAAGGCGGCGCTGTTCATCTCGCTGCACGCCGATTCGATCCGCTATGCCGACATCAGGGGCGCCACGGTCTATACCCTGTCGGAAAAAGCCTCGGACCAGCTGTCGCGGGAGGTCGCCGAAAGCGAGAACTCGTCCGACCGTTTCGTCGACCCGCGCTGGCAGGACAGCCAGCCGGAGGTCTTCGACATCCTGATCGAGCTGATGCGGCGCGAAACCGACAGTTTCTCCGAACATTTCGCCGCCGGGCTGGTGCAGGAATTCGGCCGGCACAAGGTGCGCCTGATCCGCAATCCAAAGCGCTCGGCTGGTTTCAAGGTGCTGGTCGCCCCGGACGTGCCCTCGGTGCTGGTCGAGCTCGGCTATCTCTCCAACATCGACGACGAGCAGCTGCTGCTCGATCCGTCCTGGCGCGAGGATACGGCCGCGGCGATCGCCTCCGCCGTCTCCGGCTATCTCGGCGAGCGCGGCCTGGCTGCCAGTGCCGAGCCCGACAAGGCCGAGGGCGGCTGACGGCAAAGCTGTGTGATCGCGGCAACAGTCCGGCGCCTACGGCACGGCACGGCGCCTTTGCAGACACGGCTCTGCCGCATTTTGCGGGCATCGGGAAGACGGGGCAGAACAAACTCGCTATGGCGCCGGTAACCGGACCGGATAGGCAGGCAGCGCCAGCTCGATGGCGCTGGCGGGGGCGAGCCGGCGATAAAGTCGCATGCGGCTGATGGAGTTCGAATGATCAGGTTGCTCGGCTATTTCTTCGGCATCGGAACCGTGATGGCGCTGATCGTCGCGGCGGGTGTCGCCCTCTACGTCCAGCACATGACGAAAGACCTGCCGGACTACCAGGTCCTGGCCGCCTACGAGCCGAAGGTCGCCACGCGCTTTCACGCCTCGGACGGCTCGCTGATGGCCGAATACGCCAAGGAGCGGCGCCTGTTCCTGCCGATCCAGGCCATCCCCAACCTCGTCAAGGCCGCCTATCTCTCGGCCGAGGACAAGAATTTCTACCAGCACCCGGGCATCGACATCTATGGCCTTGGTCGCGCTGTCCTGGTTTTGGCCAAGGGTGGCCCGATGCAGGGCGGCTCGACCATCACCCAGCAGGTGGCGAAGAACTTCCTTCTGACCAATGAGCGCTCGATCGAGCGCAAGGTGAAGGAAGCGATCCTGTCGCTGCGCATCGAGCAGGCCTATTCCAAGGACAAGATCCTCGAGCTCTATCTCAACGAGATCTATCTCGGCCTCGGCTCCTACGGCGTCGCCGCCGCCTCGCTGGCCTATTTCGACAAGTCGGTGAACGAACTGGAGATCCAGGAGGCGGCCTACCTCGCCGCGCTGCCGAAGGCGCCCGAGAACTACAATCCCTACCGCAGCGCGGACCGTGCGATGGAGCGGCGCAACTGGGTCATCGACCAGATGCAGACCAATGGCTACATCACCGCCGCCGAGGGCGACGAGGCGCGCGCCAAGCCGCTCGGCGTCAATCCCAAGCGCTCGGGCACCTATCTCGTCGCCGGCGAATACTTCACCGAGGAGGTCCGCCGCGAGGTCATCCAGCGCTACGGCATGACGGCGCTCTACGAAGGTGGCCTGTCCGTTCGCTCCACCCTCGATCCCAAGCTCCAGGTCGAGGCGCGCGCCTCGCTGCAGAAGGGACTGATCGATTTCGACCAGGCCCGCGGCTATCGCGGCCCGATCAAGACCATCGAACTGGCCGGCGACTGGGGCAAGCCGCTCGGCGAAGTGCCGGGCTATGTCGACGTGCCGGAATGGCGCGTGGCCGTGGTCCTGTCAGCCCAGCCGGACAGCATCAGCGTCGGCCTGCAGCCTTCGCGGGGAATTTCCGGCGCCCTCGGTTCCGACCGCGAGACCGGCACGATCGCGCTCGCCGACATGAAATGGGCCCTCCGCGTCAGCGTCGACGGCAAGGCGCGCGCCGTGAAGTCGGCCGACCAGGTGCTCAGCCGTGGCGACGTCGTCTTCGTCGAGAAGAACGCCGAGGGTAGCGGCTATCGCCTGCGGCAGCCGCCGAAGGTGCAGGGCGCACTCGTCTCGATGGACCCCCATACCGGCCGCGTGCTCGCCATGGTCGGCGGCTTCTCCTACGCCCAGTCGGAGTTCAACCGCGCCACCCAGGCGCAGCGCCAGCCCGGCTCCTCGTTCAAGCCGATCGTCTACGCCGCCGCGCTCGACAACGGCTACACCCCGGCCTCGGTGATTCTCGACGGTCCGATCTCCATTCCGAACGGCACCGGCGGCTATTGGGAGCCGAAGAACTACGGCGGCGAGTCGGCCGGTCCTTCGACGCTGCGCTCCGGCATCGAGAAGAGCCGTAACCTGATGACCGTGCGGCTGGCCCGCGACATGGGCATGGACCTCGTGGCGCAGTATGCCGAACGTTTCGGCGTCTATGACAAGCTGGCGCAGTACCTTCCGATGGCGCTTGGCTCGGGCGAGACGACGGTGCTGCGCATGGTCGCGGCCTATTCGGTGATGGCCAATGGCGGCCGCTCCATCGAACCCTCGCTGATCGACCGGGTGCAGGATCGCTACGGCCGGACCATCTACAAGCATGACAGCCGCGGCTGCGAAGGCTGCAATGTCCAGACCTGGGAAAACCAGCCGGAGCCGGAACTGGTCGACAACCGCGAGCAGGTTCTCGACCCGATGACCGCCTACCAGATCACCTCGATGATGGAGGGCGTCGTCCAGCGCGGCACCGGCTATGCCGTTCACACGCTCGGCGTGCCGGTTGCCGGCAAGACGGGCACGACCAACGACGAGAAGGATGCTTGGTTCGTCGGCTACACGCCCGACCTCGTGACCGGGCTCTATCTCGGCTACGACAACCCGTCGCCCCTCGGTCACGGCGAAACCGGCGGCGGTCTCGCCGCGCCGATCTTCCTCGAATTCATGACCAAGGCCATCGCCGGCAAGCCGCCCGTGAACTTCCGCGTGCCCGAGGGCATGACCATGGTGTCGATCGATCGCAAGACCGGGATGGCGTCCAGCGGCGCCGGATCGATCATGGAAGCCTTCAAGCCGGGCACGGGCCCGTCCGACAGCTACCAGATCATCGGCGCGGACGATGCCTATTCGGCGGCGCCCGCCGTCGTCTCGCCACAGACCCAGGACGCCATCGTCCAGGGCGGCGCCGGCGGCCTGTTCTGATCCTGGGCACCGGGCTGCGCGTGCCGGGCGATGCCTTTCCAAGGCGCGGCTAGAGGCCTGGCCGCGCCTGGTTCACGCCTTCCCGCCCGGCGCTTTACAGGCCGGGACGGCCTACCTATACCCCTCCACACCCCATCACCATCAGCGAAGGGATTGCGGCATGCGCGCCGAGATCGAGACGATGACATTCGAAATCAAGCAGGCGATCGACCTGCTGAGGAGGCATCTTTGACTGGGATTCATCCCTTAAACGCCTGGACGTTCTGAACGCACAGTCGGAAAATCCCAATTTCTGGGATGATGCAGCCAATGCGCAGAAGCTCATGCGCGAAAGACAGTTCCTGGAATCGGCCGTCGAGGGCATCCGCAAGCTGGAGACCGGCCTGCAGGACAGCATCGACCTCATCGCCATGGGCGAGGAGGAGGGCGACCAGTCCGTGGTCGCGGATGCCGAGGCCGAGATCAAGGCGCTGAAGGCCGATGTCGACAAGCGGCAGATCGAAATGCTGCTGTCCGGCGAGGCCGACAAGTTCGACACCTATGTCGAAGTCCACTCGGGTGCCGGCGGCACCGAGAGCCAGGACTGGGCAGCGATGCTCCTGCGCATGTACATGCGCTGGGCGGAGCGTGCCGGCATGAAGGTCGAACTGCTCGAGGCCCACTACGGCGAAGAGGCCGGGATCAAGTCTGCGACCATCCAGATCAAGGGCCACAACGCCTATGGCTGGATGAAGACCGAATCGGGCGTCCACCGCCTGGTGCGGATCTCGCCCTATGACAGCCAGGCGAAGCGGCACACGTCGTTCGCCTCGGTCTGGGTCTATCCGGTCGTCGACGAGACCATCGAGGTCGAGGTCAACGAGTCGGATGTGCGGATCGACACCTACCGGGCCTCGGGCGCCGGTGGACAGCACGTCAACACCACCGATTCGGCCGTGCGCATCACGCATATTCCGAGCGGCATTGTCGTGCAGTGTCAGAACGAACGCTCACAGCACAAGAACCGGGCCACCGCCTGGGACATGCTGCGGGCGCGCCTCTACGAGGCGGAACTGCAGCGCCGCGAGGAAGTGGCCAACAAGGAAGCCGCGTCGAAGACCGACATCGGCTGGGGCCACCAGATCCGCTCCTACGTGCTTCAGCCGTACCAGATGGTGAAGGACCTGCGGACCGGGGTGCAGAGCACGGCCCCGCAGGACGTGCTCGACGGCAAGATCGACGACTTCATGGAAGCCGCGCTCGCCCACCGGGTGCACGGCGGCAGCGTCGACGTCGCCGACACCGAATGACCCTCTCCGCCGGCTCCCGGGCCGGCGGACCTTCTGAAAGGCCGAGGCTCAGCCGAAGCTGCTGATCCGCCGACCGGCGCGCAGAAAGCGCGAGGGATCAATCGGGCTGCCGTCGCGCCGCACCTCGTAGTGGAGATGGGGCCCGGTGCTGCGCCCCGTGGTGCCGACCCGGCCGATGATGGCGCCTGCCTTCACCTTGTCCCCGACATTCACCAGAATCTGCGAGAGATGGCCGTAGCGGGTCACGAGTCCGCCGCCATGGTCGACCTCGACGAGATTGCCGTAGCCGCTGTTCACCCCGGCCTGCACGACCGTTCCGGACGCGGTCGCATCGACATCCGTCCCTGTCGGCGCGACGAAGTCGATTCCCGTGTGCATGGCCGAGCGTCCGAGAAACGGATCGGGCCGCACGCCGAAGGTGGAGCTGACCGCCAGGGTGTCGACCGGGCGGGCGAGGGGAATGCGGTCGGTCCGGCGCTGCAGCACCTGCAGATCGGTGAGGGCCTGATCGAGCTCGGCAAGGCTGACGTCGAAGCGCTCGGTCTCGGCGATCTCGACCAGCGGCCCGCCTTCGCCCCCCTCGGCGGACGTCGGCGCGGCAGCCGGCGCCACGGCGACCAGGATGCCTTCGGAGCGCAGCACGCCCGCAATGTGCTCGGTCTTGCTGCGGGCGCTTTCGACAAGGCTTGTCAGGTCGGCGATCTGGCCGTCCTCGACGCGCTCGATGGAAGCGCCGATCTTCTGGATCAGGGCGACGGGAATGGGCGAAGACGCTGTCACGGATGCCGGCTGCGTGGCACTGCCGGACCGAAGCACCGAGCCGGTTGTGGAATGGTCGACCAGGCCGAAACGCGCCAGGGCCGGCGACGCCGCGGCCGGGGCGTAGGCCAGGGGGGAGGGCGCGTCCGGGATCGTCTCGATCGGTGCCGATTCGCCAGACCCGGGCGCGAGCGCGGAGACTGGCGCATCGTCGGCAGGCTTGGGCTGGGGCACGGGAATGCTGGCGGAGAGGAGGCCGGTGGACCGGGCGCGGTCCAGCAGCGGCTGCAGCTTGGCATAGCGCGCCTTCAGCTCCTCCTGCTGCCCGATGAGGGTGTCGACCTTCGACTCCACCGACTGACGGTCGAGAATCTGGCGGCTCACGGCCCGGTCGAGTTGCGACCGGAGCGCGGCGATGCGGTCCTCGTAGGCCCGCTCCAGACGATACTCGCTGGCGGTGCCCGAGGCGATCAGGTCGTCGCGCAGCAGCAGATAGCCGCCGGTAGCGACGCAGGAGAGGGCGAGCGTGGAGGCGATGGCGGTGGAGACCGCGAAGACCCAGGGCCGGACGGTGAAGTGGCGGACGTCGTCGCCACGGGCGATGATGACGGTGTGCGGAACCCTGCGCCGGCCGAAGCCATCCTTTTGGACCGATGTCATCGCACGCCCTGCCTCAGATTCCCCGTTTTGAACCGGGCTCCAACCGCCTGCAATTACGCCTTGTTAAGGTTAAGGAATGCTTTCCGGCGGGGCCCGAACTCCGCTGACGGCCCCTGTTTCCGGGTCTCTTGCCACGGCGTGTCGCCGGCGTGCCCGGCGACGAGAGAGGGGGCCGAATGGAACGGCCGGTCATGCCTGCCGTTGCAACGACACCAGTCGCGCGGGACAAACTGGGCCCACGCGCTTCCAACCCGAGGGGACAATCCGATGACGCCAGAAACCCATGTCTATTTTCGCCAGACCGGCCAGGAGCCGAGCGCCTACGTGCTCGTCCGCCTGTACAGGGACAACGGCGACACCGCTGCCGAAGCCTCGCTGGCCGGCGACATGCTGGGTGGCGCCGAATACGACTATCCGACGACCGGCGAACCGCATGCCGTCCTGCGCGATGCCCGCGACTACGCCGCCGGGCACGGCTTCGACGTCAGGATCGAACTCGACGGCGTGGAATGGGATCCCGATCTCGGCTCGCTTGTCGGCGAGGAATAGTTTCTAGCGGAGATGGATGCCGACTTGCCGGCGTCGTTTTCACACCGATCCGACCCCCGGTTGGACGGTCGCGAGTGCTCGCTGCTCCGCGCGGCACTGGCCCTCCGGTAGTCTAACTCGAGAGCGGCGACAGCGAGCGGTAGAAGGTCGGCGTCAGGCCTGCCTCGGCCCTTGCCCGATCGTTGAAGGGCGGCTTCACGTCGCCGCGAAAGCACTGCCGGACGAGCTCCTGAAAGCGCTGGGCGGGATTGACGCCCTGGCGCGCGCACAGGAAGCGAAACCATTTCGCGCCGATGGCGACGTGCTTCTTCTCGTCGTTGTAGATGATTTCCAGGATCGCCCCGGTTTCGCCGTCTCCGACCTCGTCGAGCTTGGCGAGCAGCGACGGCGTCACATCGAGCCCGCGAGCCTCGAGGATCAGCGGCACGATGGCGAGCCGGGCGGTCAGGTCGTGCGCCGTCACCTCGACGGCCTGCCACAGCCCGTCATGCGCCGGCAGGGCGCCGTACATCGAGCCGAGGTCCCGCAGGCGGCCCGACAGCAGCCGAAAGTGCTTTGCCTCCTCCATCGCCACGGTCATCCAGCCGTCGAAGAAGGAGCGCGGCACCGGCTCGCGGGCAAAGCGCGCGACGATGTCGAGCGCCAGGTCGATGGCGTTCAGCTCGATGTGGGCGAGGGCGTGGATCATCGAGATCCGCCCCTCCGGCGTGTGCACGGAGCGGCGCTTGACGAGGCGCGGCGAGACCAGGTCGGGCTTGACGGGCCGGCCTGGCCGCGAGGGCTGCGCCGGATCGCCCGGGGAAGATAGCCCCAGCCGACGCGCGAACCAGCCTTCGCCGGCATAATCCGTCAGCCGCAGCTTCTCGTCGAGGTCGGCGGCCTGCAGCGCCGCGATGGCCGCGCCGCGCAGGCTGGGCGCGCCGCCCATGCGACCACCGTTCATGGCGTGACGAGGGCGCGAGCGGCGGCCAGGACTTCGTCGGCATGGTCCGGCACCTTCACCTTCGGCCACAGGCGGACGATCTTCCCCTCGGCGTCGACCAGAACGGTGCTGCGCTCCACGCCCATGTAGGTCTTGCCGTACATGCTCTTTTCCACCCAGACGCCGAAGGCGCCGAGCAGCGACTTTTCTTCGTCCGCCAGGAGCGGGACGGTCAGGCCGTGCTTGTCGCGGAATTTTCCGTGCTTCTTCACCGGATCGGGCGAGACGCCGAGGACAGCAACGCCCAGCGTATCGAAATCGGGCTTCAGGCGGGTGAAGTCGATTGCCTCCAGGGTGCAGCCGGACGTGTCGTCCTTGGGGTAGAAGAAAAGGACGAAGGGCCGGCCGGCCAGGGCCGACAGGGTGACGTTTTCGCCGCTGTCGTCGGGCAGGGTGAAGTCGGGGCAGGGTGATCCGGTGCTGATCGTCGGCAAGGCGCCTTCCTTTCGGCCAATTGAATTGGAATGGGGATTCGTCTTCGGACATGCGTCACGTCCGGTGGGACGCATGCGCGACCTTCTTAGCGCCGATTTCGGCCAAAGGCGATTGGGACGCAAGCCTCGGCAGCGGCGGGATGACGACCCGATCTCCGCAGGTCGACAGGGCTGCGCCACAGGGAAATATGCCAGTGTCCGCAGGACGCTCGCCAGGAGAGGTGATTCGACGCATGGGGGAAGCATCTGTCGCCAGACATGGCGCCCGCGCCCGTATCATTTCCTCGACCCGCCTCCGCGGCTGAGATGGGCCGTTCGCGATCCAGAACTGTTGGCCTCTGCAGCACGGCACTGACGCTGGCCGTCGTTCTGATCGCCGGCGCGCTTCTGATCGTCGGAACGCGGTCGGGCCAGGACCTGCTGCATCGCCAGACCATGGCGGCCATCAACCGGACCGTTGGGGCGGATCTCGCGATCGGTCTCGCTCGCCAGACCCTGTCCCGCGACGCCGACGGTGGCCTCGCGATCCAGTGGACCGACGTCAGCCTCACGCGCCGGGGCGAGGCCGAACCGGTCGCCCGCGTCGATTCGATCAAGGTCGGATTTTCGCTGATGCCGCTCCTGTCCGGACGCATGCAGTTCCGCACCATCGAGATCGACGGCGGCGCGATCGATCTCTCCGGGGCCGGGACGGAGAGGAGCAGCGCTCCGCAGCAGGAGGGCACGGCGCCGCCGCCCGTGATAGCCGAGCGCTTTACGGCCGTGATGCAGGGCATCGAGGCGCAGGTCGGCGCGTTCCATCGGGTCGGAATCGACCGCATCCGCCTCCGCGACGTGTCGCTGACCGTCCCGGCACGGACCGGGGGCGCGCCGGTCACCGGACTCGTCCGCACGGCCGACCTTGTCCTGGCCGACCGGCGCGACATGACCCTTGCCGCCATGGTCGAGATCGATGGCCACACGGTGCCGCTCTCGGGGGCCGTCGACTTCGACGCCGCGGCGGAACGCCTGAACGGTCTCTCGCTGACCGCCGGGCCGGTCGATCTCGGCGCGATCCTGCCGCCGGGCTCGCCCGAGGACAAGCTCGACGAGCGCCCCTTCGCCACCGATTCCGATATCTCGATCACCCTATCCGTCGACAGTCCTGCGGAATCGGCCCGGCGGGCGACGCTGTCCGTCGATGTCGGCCCCGGCCTCGTCCAGGTCGGCAAGGGATTTACCCGCGTCGAGCGCTTGCGGGGCGGGTTGCGCCTCGTGGAAGGAGAGGCGTCCCTCGCTCTCGTCGACACCGACATCGCCTTTGACGGCCTGTCCATGGCGCTGGATGGCGGAGCCGCCGTCGACGGCGGCAAGCCGGATATCGACGCCATCGACTTTTCCCTCCGGTCGCGCGACCTGCGCTCGACCATCGGATCGGAACGACCGGATCCCACCGAGGCCGAGATCGTCCTGGCGGGCCGGGCCGATCTCACCGCGCGGGAGATCGGCCTCTCGACCTTCAGCGTCGACACCGGCGGCGGTTCGCTTTCCGGCGACGCCGTGCTGCGAACCGACGCGCCGGACGCGATGACGTCGTTGCGTCTGAAAGCCAGCAATCTCGGTGCCGCCGAGGTCAAGGCCCTCTGGCCGTTCAACATCGCCGTCAACACGCGGCGCTGGGTGATGGCGCATGTCGGCGACAGCGGTCGCGTCAGCGACGGCACGATCGCCATCAACGTGCGCCATGACCGCATGGAGCCGGCCTTCCGGCCCGGCAGCCATCCCTCGCCGGAGGAGATGGACCTGGTCTTCCGTCTGGAAGGCGTGACCGCCGCGACGCTCGGCGCCCTGCCGGCGGTCACCGACGGCAGGGCCGACATCCACACCAGTGGTGGCGACACGGTCGTCACCATCGAGAGCGGCAAGGTGGCCGGCTTCGCCGACGTGTCGGTCACCCCGTCCAGCGTGTCGTTCATCCGGGCGCCAGGCCCGGCCCTGCAGGAGCTCGACGGGACGCTGGTGCTGGGCCTGGCCGGACCTGTGCCGGACCTTCTGGCGATCGCCGCCCGTCCGCCGATCGAGGCGCTGAAGGCCATCGAGATCAAGCCGGAGGAAGCGACGGGCCAGGCGGCGGTGACGGCCAATCTCGCTTTCCTCCTCGGCGACGACGTGCCCAAGGAGCAGGAATTCGGCCCCTGGTCCGTAGCGGTGGCCTTGAAGGATGCGGGTCTCGGCGTCCCCGTCGAAGGACGCAGACTGGCCGGGATGAGCGGCGCGGTCGAGATCAGGCCCGGCGGCGCGTCGGGAAAGCTCGACGGCCGTATCGACGACATTCCCGCGTCGATCGCCTTCAACCGACCCTTCGGCCGGAAGCCCGAGGGCGACGATCAGCTCTCCGTGGACCTCTCCCTCAGCGCGGAGGACGTCGAGAAGGCCGCGCCGGCCCTGGCCAAGATCGTGACCGGACCGATCGAGGCCCGGATCGAGCGCCAGGGCGCTTCCATGCTGAAGGCGACGGTCGATTTCGCCGACGCGGCCGTGTCGCTGCCCTGGATCGGCTGGCGCAAGGGCAAGGGCGTGGCGGCGGACCTTTCCTTCGATCTGGAGGCGGGCGAGGCCAGCACGTCGCTGAAGAACCTCGTCCTGAAAGGCGACGGCTTTTCCGCCTCGGGCGACGTCGTTGCCGACAAGGAGGGCCTGAAGTCCGCCGAACTCGGGACCATCGCGCTCAATGCCGGCGACGACGTCGCCGTCTCCCTCGACCGCGTGTCGAACGGCTACAGCGTCCGGGTCGCCGGCAGTCGTTTCGACGCGCGCCCCTTCCTGCAGGATCTCAAGGCCAATCTCGGTGCCAAGGCGAAATCGTCCGGCCACGCATCCGGCCAGCTGGACGTCGGCATCGCCATCGACACGCTGAAGGGATTTGGCGACAGGGAAATCGGCGGCTTCACGCTGAACTATGCCGGCAGCGGCGACAATGTGGCGGCGCTGTCGATCTCGGGGCAGACGAGCGGCGGCGGCTTTTCCGCCGACATGTCGCCACGCGGAAACGAGCGCGCGATCCGCGTGCGCACCCCCGATGCCGGCTCGCTCGCCGAATTTTCCGGTCTTTACAATCGGATGGAGGGGGGAGAGATCGCCCTGGAGCTGACTGGCTCCCACAAGGGCGGGTATCGCGGCAACCTCACGGCCCGGAACTTCACCCTCGTCGACGAGCCGCGCCTGTCAAGCCTTGTGGGTTCCAGCCCGTCACCCGACTCGGCCAGTCTCTCCCAGGCCCTCGGCACCGAATTGCGCACCGAGCGGGCCTTCTTCGACTATGCCGCAGCGGGGATCCTGTACGGCGACAACGGCCTGGCCCTGTCCAATGGCATCATCCGCGGGCCGGTCTTCGGGTCGAGCTTCGCCGGCACCGTCTACGACGCGGTCAACCGGATGGACATCGTCGGCTCGTTCATGCCGGCCTACGGCGTCAACCGGATCTTCGGCGCGATTCCGCTGTTCGGCCAGATCCTCGGCAACGGCAACGAGGGCGGTCTGATCGGCATCACCTACCGCCTCGCCGGCGACTTCGCCGCGCCGACGCTGACCGTCAATCCGATCTCGGCCATCGCCCCCGGCATCTTTCGCTCGATCTTTTCGTACGAGTAGAGGGGAGCGTCAGGTTGCAACCGAACCGATCAACAAATACGTAGTTAGCGCAGACATAAACGTTCGTCATCCTCGCGCGCAGCGCGGGGACCCATGCCTCTCCACTTCCACACCTGCTTAGGGTCAGAAAGAAGTGGGTAATGTCTCCCGAATTATCTTCCTCTGCGTCTCGGCATGGATCCCCGTGCTGCGCACGAGGATGACGAATTCCATACACTGCCAGTTTCAGTGAACAATGTACTGACTATTATTACCGAGGACTTGTCGGCTGTCATCCTTCGCTCCCCTCGTCCGGCTTAACGAGGGCAATCTTTCGCTTACCGAACTGAACCTTGAAGGCACCCGTGGTCGGATCGAGATCGGCCCAGTGGATCATCGTCTCATGGTCGTCGATGAGGACGTCGTTGATCCTGATCGCCTTCTCCGCGATCTTTCGGCGGGCTTCCGATTTGGAGCTGACGAGATTGGTGGCGGCGACGATCTCTTGCGCGGATCGTCCTTCTGTCCCGTCACCCCGTGCGATCGTGAAGGTTGGAAGCGCCGACGTTGACTGGCCTTCCTCGAAAGTCTTGCGCGCCGTCTCGGAGGCCTCGAGGGCAGCGGCTTCGCCGTGCAGGATACCCGTGACGGCATTGGCGAGGATCTTCTTGGCCTCGTTGATCTCGGCGCCGCCGAGCGCCTCGAGCCGGGCGATCTCGTCCATCGGCAGGGTGGTGTAGAGCTTCAGGAAGCGGCCGACATCGGCGTCCTCGGTGTTGCGCCAATACTGCCAGAACTCGTAGGGGCTCAGCATGTCGGCGTTGAGCCAGACCGCGCCGTTGGCCGACTTGCCCATCTTGGCGCCGGAAGACGTCGTCAGCAACGGCGAGGTCAGCGCGAACAGTTGCGGCGTGCCCATGCGGTGGCCGAGATCGAGGCCGTTGACGATGTTGCCCCACTGGTCCGACCCGCCCATCTGCAGCCGCACGCCGTAGCGCTGGCTGAGCTCGACGAAGTCGTAGGCCTGCAGGATCATGTAGTTGAATTCGAGGAAGGACAGCGACTGCTCGCGGTCGAGACGCAGCTTCACCGAATCGAAGGCGAGCATGCGGTTGACCGAAAAATGCCGTCCGACGTCGCGCAGGAACTCGACATAGTTCAGGCCCATCAGCCAGTCAGCATTGTTGACCATGATCGCGTCGGTCGGGCCGTCGCCGAAGGCGAGGTACGGCGAAAACGCCTGGCGGATGCCGGCGAGATTGCCCTCGATGCCTTCCGGCGTCAGCAGCTGGCGCGCCTCGTCCTTGAAAGAGGGGTCGCCGATCATGCCGGTGCCGCCGCCCATCAGCGCCACAGGCCGGTGGCCGGTCTTCTGCAGCCAGTGCAGCATCATGATCTGGATCAGCGAGCCGACATGCAGGCTCTTGGCCGTCGGGTCGAAGCCGATATAGGCGCTGACCGTCTCGGTCGCGAAGAGCGCATCCAGCGCCTCGTCGCTCGAGGTCTGGTGGATGAAGCCACGTTCCGACAGGGTGTGCAGAAACTCGGACTTGAAGCCGGCCATGAAGAGAGATCCTTGACGGGGGCCGGACGGCATGGCGTCTGGCCTGATAAGGCTGCGGTTTAACCAGCATTGCCGCGATTTTAAAGGGCAGGGGCCACGCTTTGGACGAAACGACACGGCTTCGCGCCCTCGGCCTGATGAGCGGCACCTCGATGGACGGCATCGACGTGGCGCTGCTCGACACCGACGGCGTCAGCGCCCCGGCCCGCGGTCCGGCCCGCACCTATCCCTACGACGCGGCCTTCCGGCAGCGGCTGGAGGCCGCCATGCAGACGGCCAAGGCAATTACCGAGAGGTCGCAGCGCCCGGGCAACCTTGCCGCCATCGAGCGCGAGATCACCGACCGCCATGCCGACGCCGTGCGCCGGTTTCTGGCCGAGACCGGGATCGCCGCCGCAACGATCGACGCCGTCGGCTTCCATGGCCAGACCGTCCTGCATCGGCCCGCCGAAGGACTGACGGTACAGCTCGGCGAGGGTCAGCGCCTCGCCACGGCGCTCGGCTGCCGGGTCGTCCACGACATGCGTGCCGCCGACATGTTGGCCGGCGGGCAGGGCGCGCCCCTGGTGCCCGCCTACCACGCAGCCCTCGCGGCCGCGCTGCCAGACGGTCTCAGAGACATGCCGGTGGTCTTCGTGAATATCGGCGGCATTTCCAACATCACTTACCTCGACGGCGCCGGCGATCCGATCGCCTTCGACAGCGGCCCCGGCAATGCGCTGCTCGACCAGTGGGTGGCGCGGGAGGCGGGGATCGCCTTCGACCAGAACGGCGCGATCGCCAGCGAGGGCGGGATCATCGACAACCTCGCGGCCGACTATCTCGGCTCCAGCTTCTTCGCAAAGACCGTTCCGAAGTCCCTGGATCGATCCGATTTTCTGCCGCCCGTGCCCGATGCGGGCTCGCTCGAGGACGTGGCCCGGACCCTCTGCTTCGTCGCGGCGCAATCCATCCTGAAGGCGGCCGAGCATCTGCCGAGGGCGCCGAAACTCTGGATCGTCTGTGGCGGCGGACGCCGGCACCCCGCCATCATGCAGGACCTTCGCGAGGGCGCTGCCGAGAAGGCCGCGCGCGTTGTCTCGGCCGAGGAGGCAGGCTTCGACGGCGATGCGATGGAGGCCGAAGCCTGGGCATTCCTGGCAGTGCGCTCGCTGCGCGGCCTGCCGCTCACCTGGCCGACGACAACCGGCTGCCGCGCGCCGACCACCGGTGGAATCCTTTCGGCTCCCTGATGTGCGGCGGCGTTATCGCCGCCGCACACCGCCCCGAACGGGGCCGGCCACGCGCTGGGCCGCCATGACCGAAAACCGGCCGGCGCTGGCGGCGCGGCCGCCTCATTCGATCAGCGCAGGCGCTTCGGCCGGACGTCGACTAGTTCGCCGGCCAGGCGCCGGTCGAGATAGTCGGCGCATTCCGTCATCAGTTCCTCGGAATGATCCGTGTAGAAGTGGTTGGCACCGGCCAGCGTCTTTTGGGTGATGAGGATGCCCTTCTGCGTCTTCAGCTTCTCGACCAGGACCTGCACATCCTTCGGCGGCGCGACGCGGTCCTTGTCGCCGTGGATGATGAGGCCCGACGAGGGGCAGGGCGCCAGGAACGAGAAGTCGTAGGAATTGGGCTGCGGCGAGATCGAGATGAAGCCCTCGATCTCCGGACGGCGCATCAACAACTGCATGCCGATCCAGGAGCCGAAGGAATAGCCGGCGACCCAGCAGTTCTTGGAATCGGGGTGCAGCGACTGGATCCAGTCGAGCGCCGCGGCGGCGTCGGAGAGTTCGCCCGAACCGTGGTCGAACTCGCCCTGGCTGCGGCCGATGCCGCGAAAATTGAACCGCAGCGTCGTAAAACCGCGTTCCACGAACATGTAGAACAGCTGGTAGACGATCTGGTTGTTCATGGTCCCGCCAAAACGCGGGTGCGGATGCAGGATGATCGCGATCGGCGCGTTCTTTTCCTTGCCGGCCTGGTAGCGGCCTTCCAGCCGTCCGGATGGGCCGTTGAAGATAACCTCGGGCATGATCTTAATCCTAATCGAGCCTGGCGCGCGACAAAGGGCCGGGCGCGCCTTGACGAAGAATACGCGGCCTTTTAGGTTCTATTTTAGAACGATTCAAAACTGCACGCTTCCACCGAAGGCGCTTTGTAGGCCGGATGGCCCGTGATATTCAAGAAATTTGCGCTTTCGTCGCACCTCTGTTTGCCGGAGAGACGATGGCGCCGCAATGGATGAGATGACGGACCGCGATCGACGCACCTATCTCGACTACAATGCCAGTGCGCCGCTTCTGCCGGAAGCGCGGGCAGCTCTGGTCGATTGTCTCGACGTCTCCGGCAATCCCTCCTCCGTCCATTCAGAAGGGCGCCGTGCCCAGGCGATCGTCGAGGCAGCGCGCCGACAGGTGGCCGGTCTTGTCGGTGGCAACCCTGAAAATCTCGTCTTCACCAGTGGCGCGACGGAAGCTGCCGCCACCTGCCTGACGCCCAATTGGATCGTCGGCGGCGAGAGGATTTCGCTTTCGGCCCTTGCGGTCGCTGACAGCGACCACCCGGCGACCCGGGAGGGGGGGCGCTTCGATCCGTCCGTGGTCACACGCCTGCCGATCGACGCCGAGGGCCAGCTTCGGCTCGGTGCCCTCGACCAGTGGCGACAGGCGCTGACGCCCGGGAGTCAGGCGATGCTGTGCCTGACACTCGCCAACAGCGAGACCGGCATCGTGCAGAACCTTCAGCCAATTCGCGACATTCTCGCGGGAGGCGGGGTGCGGCTCGTTCTCGATGTCGTCCAGGCCGCCGGGCGCCTGCCGCTCGATATCGCCGCTCTCGGCGCCGACGCTCTTCTAATTTCCGGCCACAAGATCGGCGCGGCGAAGGGCGTGGGCGCCTATGTCCTCGCCGACGGCGCCCGGCGCCCAGTGCCGCTGCTCACCGGCGGCGGCCAGGAACGCCGTCAGCGCGGCGGCACGCAGGCCGTTCCGCTCATCGCGTCCTTCGGCGCGGCAGCCTCGGTCGCGGCGTCCCGCCTCGCCGCCGGCGATAGCCGCCTGGCGACGCTGGGCCGGCACCTGGTGTCGGCGCTGGCGGGCAGCCTGCCTTCCGGCCTTCTCCTCGGCACGGCCGACACTCGCCTGCCGAACACGGTGGCGATCACGGTCCCTGGTCTCAACGCCGAGACGGCGCAAATGGCGCTCGACCTCGACGGCTTCGCCGTCTCGTCCGGCTCCGCCTGCTCGTCCGGCAAGGTGGGAGCCAGCCATGTGCTGAAGGCCATGCAGGACGGCGGCTTGGATATCGACGCTTCTGCCGGTGCAATCCGCATCAGCTTCGGCTACGAGACCAGCGAAGACGAACTCGACCGGCTCGTCGTGGCGCTGAAGCGCCTCGTGACGAGGGTTGAGAACAGCAGATCCGGCCATCGGGCCGCCTAACGACATCGAACCCGGTCTTTTCGCCCGCAAGCCTTCAATTTGCGGTCCAACAGACCCATCTAGCGTGTGTGATGCCGGCCCGCCGGCCGAGCGGAAACCAAACCACCGGACCTTGAATCCGGCGAGTGTGGAGAATTCAAATGGCTGCAGTCCAAGAGACCATCGACCAGGTCCGTCGCATTGACGTCGATCAATACAAATACGGTTTCGAGACGATCATCGAGTCGGATACGGCCCCCAAGGGCCTCGACGAGGGGACGATCGCCTTCATCTCGGCGAAAAAGAACGAGCCGCAGTGGATGCTCGACTGGCGCCTGGAGGCCTTCGAGCGTTGGAAGACGCTGGAGAGCCCGACCTGGGCGAAGCTCGATTATCCGCCGATCGATTTCCAGGACCTGCACTACTACTCCGCGCCGAAGTCGATGTCCGGGCCGGCCTCGCTCGACGAGGTCGATCCGGAGCTGCTGCGCACCTATGAGAAGCTTGGCATCCCGCTGCGGGAGCAAGAGATTCTCGCCGGCGTCGTGAAGCCGGTCGCGCCGATCGAATACGACGAGAACGGCGAGGCGCTGCCCTCGACCGAACGCCGGGTCGCCGTCGACGCCGTGTTCGACTCGGTCTCGGTCGCCACCACCTTCCAGGCCGAGCTGAAGAAGGCCGGCGTCATCTTCATGCCGATCTCCGAGGCGATCCGCGAGCACCCGGACCTCGTGAAGCAGTATCTCGGCACCGTCGTACCGGTTTCCGACAACTTCTTCGCCACGATGAACTCGGCCGTCTTCACCGACGGTTCCTTCGTCTACGTGCCGCCGGGCGTTCGCTGCCCGATGGAGCTGTCGACCTATTTCCGCATCAACGAGCGCAATACCGGCCAGTTCGAGCGCACGCTGATCATCGCCGACAAGGGCTCCTACGTCTCCTATCTCGAAGGCTGCACCGCGCCGCAGCGCGACGAGAACCAGCTGCACGCCGCCGTGGTCGAGCTGGTCGCGCTGGACGATGCCGAGATCAAGTACTCGACCGTCCAGAACTGGTACCCCGGCGACAAGGATGGCAAGGGCGGCATCTACAACTTCGTCACCAAGCGCGGCGACTGCCGCGGAGCGAACTCGAAGATTTCCTGGACGCAGGTCGAGACCGGGTCGGCCATCACCTGGAAGTACCCGTCCTGCATCCTGCGCGGCGACAATTCGCGCGGCGAGTTCTACTCGATCGCCGTCTCCAACGGCCGCCAGCAGATCGACAGCGGCACCAAGATGATCCATCTCGGCAAGAACACGTCGAGCCGCATCATCTCCAAGGGCATCGCCGCCGGCCAGTCCAACAACACCTATCGCGGCCAGGTGACGACCCACCGCAAGGCGGCGAACGCGCGCAACTTCACGCAGTGCGATAGCCTTCTGATCGGCGAGGACTGCGGCGCGCACACCGTGCCCTATATCGAAGCGAAGAACGCCACGGCGCAGTTCGAGCACGAAGCGACGACGTCGAAAATCTCCGAGGACCAGCTGTTCTACTGCATGCAGCGCGGCATCCCGCAGGAGGAGGCGATCGCCTTGATCGTCAACGGCTTCGTCCGCGACGTCATCCAGCAGCTGCCGATGGAGTTCGCCGTCGAGGCGCAGAAGCTCATCGGCATCAGCCTCGAGGGCAGCGTGGGCTAATGCCACGGGAGCTCGATACCCTCATCCTTGAGGAGGTTATCGCGCTCCATGACGACGTTGATCGCTTGAGGCGAGAAGTGAATGCGCTGGTGTCGGAGGTCGTGGGATTGAGACAATTCCTCGACCGGGCGTCGCAGCAGCGAAAGATCGACCTGCGAGTGGAACACTAGCCGCTGGTCCTCCCCGGTCGGGCGAGGGAAAAGCGGCCCCGGCAGAAAACCCCATTCGGCCCTGCGAGCCGACGTCTCCGATAAGAGAATGCCAGACGCAGTCGCCACAAGAGTCCTGGACCGAGAACACAATGCTGGAAATCAAGAACCTTCATGCCCGCGTGACGGGCACCGATACGGAAATCCTGCGGGGCGTCGACCTGACGGTCCGCCCCGGCGAAGTCGCCGCGATCATGGGCCCGAACGGCTCGGGCAAGTCGACGCTGTCCTACATCCTGTCCGGGCGCAGCGACTACGAAGTCACCGACGGCGACATTCTGTACAATGGCGAGTCGATCCTGGAGCTCGACCCGGCCGAGCGCGCCGCCGCGGGCGTCTTCCTCGCCTTCCAGTATCCGCTGGAGATCCCGGGCGTCGCCACCATGACCTTCCTCAAGACCGCCGTGAACGCCCAGCGCAAGGCGCGGGGCGAGGCCGAGCTGACGACGCCGGACTTCATCCGGCGCGTGAAGGCATCGGCCGCCGATCTGAAGATCGACCCGGCCATGCTGAAGCGGCCGCTGAACGTCGGCTTTTCCGGCGGCGAAAAGAAGCGCGCCGAGATCCTGCAGATGGCGCTCTTGGAGCCGAAGCTCTGCATCATGGACGAGACCGATTCCGGCCTCGACATCGACGCGCTGAAGATCGTGTCCGACGGCGTCAACGCTCTCCGCTCTGCCGACCGCTCCTTCCTCGTCATCACCCACTACCAGCGCCTGCTCGAGCACATCGTGCCCGACACCGTGCACGTCCTCTACAAGGGCCGGATCATCCGCACCGGCGGCAAGGAACTGGCGCTGCAGCTCGAGGACGAGGGCTACGCGACGATCATCGGCGAGGCGGCCTGATGTCGGTCGTCCCGCTGCGTCGCCTGACGCCCGCCGAAGAGGCCGTGATCGCCAGCGCCGAGAAGGGGCTCGTCGACGGCGACGAGACCCGGCGCAACGCCATCGCGGTCCTGCGCCGCGAAGGCCTGCCGCACCGCCGCGTCGAGGCCTGGCACTACACCGACCTGCGCTCGCTGGTGGGCAGCCACAAGCCCGGCCTGATCACGCGCGTCATCGACGCCCTGACGCCGACGGCCGAGCCTGAGCTGCTGGCCCCGTTCATTCCCGGCAGCACCGTCATCGATCTGGGCGCGCCCTCTGCGACAGTCGCCCTCGCCGGTGTCACCGTCGAGCGCCTGTCGGCAAGCCCCGACTGGCGCGAGGCCGCCAACCATCTCGACCGCGACGTCGATACCGTCCGTCTCCTCAACGCCTCTTTCGGCTCGCAGGCGACACGCGTGACCGTGGCCGTCGGCATTGAGCTCGCCCATCCCATCGAACTCGGCGCCATTCCCGGCCAGGGCAGCGAAAGCACGTTCGTGCTCTGCGACGTGGGTGCCGGCGCCAAGGCGGTCTTCGTCGAGCGCCTCTCGCCGGGCAACCAGTCGGCGATGTCGACGGGCGTCACGAACCTCACGATCGGCGACGGCGCCGAGGTGCTGTGGATCGTCGACCAGGCGAAGGACAAGGACGAGACGCATCTCGGCCAGCTCAACGTCACCGTCGGCGCCAACGCCACCTTCCGCCTGTTCATGCTGAACGCGGGCGGCGCACTGGTCCGGCTCGAGGTGCACGCCGAGACCACGGGCGAGGGCGCCGACATCCAGATGCGCGGCGTCACCCTCCTGCACGGCGGCCAGCACATCGACGTGACGACGACGCTGAACCACACCGTGCCGAACACCACGGCGACGGAGACGTTTCGCAATGTCGTCACCGGCGGCCACGGCGTCTTCCAAGGCATGATCAAAGTCTCGCGCGGTGCGCAGAAGACCGATGCCCGCATGGCCTGCAACACGCTGCTGCTCTCGGACGACGGCGACTTCTCGGCCAAGCCCGAGCTCGAGATCTTCGCCGACGACGTGCAATGCGGCCACGGCGCGACGGCGGGCGAGATCGACGCCAACCATCTCTTCTACCTGATGTCGCGCGGCATTCCCGAGCGCGAGGCCCGCGGCCTTCTGGTCAAGGCTTTCGTCAAGGAAGTCGTCGAGGAACTGGAGCACGAGGCGGCGATCGAGGTGCTGGAAGCGCGGATCGACGCCTGGCTGGCCGCCGATCACTGATGTCCCGCAAGCCTGTCCGGCACCTGCCGGCGGGCGTGGAAGGAGACGACCCATGAACCTGGAAAGCCCGATCCGCGCCGGCTACGACGTGGAGGCCGTGCGCCGCGACTTTCCGATCCTGTCGACGCAGGTCTACGGCAAGCCGCTAGTCTATCTCGACAGCGGCGCCTCGGCGCAAAAGCCGCAGGCCATGCTGGACGCCATCCAGAAAGCCTATTCGCAGGACTATGCCAACGTCCATCGCGGGCTGCACTTCCTCTCCAACAAGGCGACGGAAGAGTATGAAACCGCTCGCGAAACCGTTCGCGCTTTCCTGAACGCCGGCAGTGCCCACGAGATCGTCTTCACCTCCTCGGCGACGGAGGCGATCAATCTCGTCGCCTACGGCTACGGCATGCCGGAGATCGGTGAGGGCGACGAGATCGTGCTGACGATCATGGAGCACCACTCCAACATCGTCCCCTGGCATTTCCTGCGCGAGCGCCAGGGCGCCAAGCTCGTCTTCGTGCCGGTCGAGGACGACGGCTCGATCTCCGTCCAGGCCTTCGAGCGGGCGATCACGCCGCGCACCAAGCTGGTCGCGATGACGCACATGTCGAACGTTCTCGGCACGGTGACGCCGGTGAAGGAAGTCGTGGCGCTGGCGCATGCCCGCGGCATTCCCGTCCTCGTCGACGGCAGCCAGGCGGCCGTGCACCTGCCGGTCGACGTGCAGGATCTCGGCTGCGACTTCTATGTCGTCACCGGGCACAAGCTCTACGGCCCGACCGGCATCGGCGTGCTCTACGGCAAGGAGGCCATGCTGGAGCGCATGCGGCCGTTCAACGGCGGCGGCGAGATGATCGTCGAGGTCAGCGAGGATCGCGTCACCTACAACACGCCGCCGCACCGCTTCGAGGCGGGGACGCCGCAGATCGCCCAGGCGATCGGCCTGGCCGCATCGCTGCGCTACATGGACGGAATCGGCCGTGAGGCGATCCTCGGCCATGAGACGCTGCTGCGCGACTACGCACACGAACGGCTCGGCGCCGTGAATTCGCTGCGGATCTACGGCCATGCGCCGGGCAAGGGGGCGATCGTTTCGTTCGACCTCGAAGGCATCCACTCGCACGACGTCTCGATGGTCATCGACCGTGAGGGCGTCGCCGTGCGGGCCGGGACGCATTGCGCCCAGCCGCTGTTGAAGCGATTTGGTGCGACCTCCACATGCCGGGCTTCGTTCGGCATGTATAATACCCTGGCAGAAGTTGATATCCTGGCCGAGGCACTGGAAAAGGCGAGGCGTTTTTTCGCTTGAGGACCAATGACATGACTGAAGATGCGGACCTGAAGATGGAAGTCGCGACGCTCGCGCCGGACGATACGGCCGAGGCCAATGTCGCGATGGCGCAGGGCGTCGCCAAGGTGTCGGCGATCCCGACCGAAGAACTGACGCGCCTGACGGACGACATCGTCGCGGCGCTGAAGACGGTCTACGATCCGGAGATTCCGGCCGACATCTACGAGCTCGGCCTGATCTACAAGATCGACATCGAGGACGACCGCAGCGTCGCCGTCGAGATGACGCTGACGGCGCCAGGATGCCCGGTGGCCGGCGAGATGCCGATCTGGGTGGAGAACGCGGTCTCTTCGGTCGAGGGCGTTTCGCATGTCAATGTCAGCCTCGTCTTCGATCCGCCCTGGACGCCGGACCGGATGAGCGAAGAGGCGCAGGTTGCCGTCGGCTGGTTCTGATAAGGCCGAGGCCGGCGCGAGGCTGACGGGGAGACCTGCCGCCGCCGTTCCGGCCTTGCGTTCTGCCGCGGGGACGCCCATTTTCATACCGATCGTTTGCAAACGATCCCACCGCCACGAGAGGACCTGGATCATGAGCCGCTTCACCGTCATGAACCTGACCGACACCGCCGCCCATCGGGTGCGCGATATTCTCGCGGCCAAAGGTGGCGACGCCCTAGGTCTTCGGGTCGGCGTGAAAAAAGGCGGCTGCGCGGGCATGGAATACACCGTCGAGCTGGCCACCGAGGCCCGGCCGCACGAGGACATGGTGGAGAAGGACGGCGCCAAGGTCTTCGTCGCCCCGGAAGCCGTGCTGTTCCTGCTCGGTACCGAAATGGACTACGAAGAGACGACCCTGCGCTCCGGATTCACCTTCAAGAACCCGAACCAGACCTCGGCCTGCGGTTGCGGCGAATCCGTCGAGCTCACGCCGGTCGACGCCTCGGCCATCGAGAACCGCGTGTCCTGAGACCACCCGGGGCGGGGCGATGGACGGCGATCTCCTGCGGGAGCTGTTCGCCAGCCTCGGACCCATCCAGATTCGTCGCTTGTTCGGCGGGCAGGGGATCTATGCCGACGGCCTGATCCTCGCTCTGGTGGTTCGCGGAACGCTGATGCTGAAGGCCGACGCGCAGTCGGCGCCGGCGTTCGAGGCCGCTGGGTCTATCCCCTGGAGCTACGAGCGGCCCAAAGGTCCACCCGTCCGCATGCCCTATTTCACCGCGCCGGACGAGATCTTCGACGATCCGGACAGGGCGACGCACTGGGTGGGCCTGGCGCTGGAAGCCGACCGCCGCAGCGCCGTCGTCAAGAAGCCATCCTCAAAAGCAAAACGGCCGCGCTGAGTACAGCGACGGCCGTTTGCATTTCACGAGCACCCTGAGCCCAAGTGATGAACTTCCGCCGTCGATCCGCGCGCGGCGGAGCGTGGCGTATCAGAAGCCGGTTTCGATCAGCATGAAGGCGGGAACCTCGTCGCCAAAGCCGACGGGCGAGTGCTCGTCGGAGCGGCCGCCCTCATGGCGTCCGCCGGAGCGTCCGCCGTCGCGGGAGTCGCGTCCGCCGGAATTGTGACGGGGCGCCGGGGCGCGGTCGGTGGCAACGGGCCGGGGCTCGGCGACGCGCGGCGCGATGATCTCGATAGGCAGAACATCGGCCACCGGGGCGGACTCGACCTCGGGGGCAGAAACGATCGCGGCCGGCGGGATGGCCTCAGGCAGAGCCTCCGGCTCTACGGAAACCGGATCGACCTCCGCGGCCGCGCTGTTGCGCGCTTCGACCGAATTGGCGCGTGGCCGGCGGGGCGTGCCGCTGGCGCTGCGGCGCAGCTTCTTCTCGGGCTTTGCCTCTTCCGCCGCGGCCTCGACTGCCGGCAGGTCGGACACCTGGCCGTCGAGCCACTCGAATTCGGTACCGAGCATCTTCTCGATGGCGTCGAGATACTTCTTGTCGGTGCGAGTGACGAGGGTAAACGCCTTGCCCGACCGACCGGCACGGCCGGTGCGACCGATGCGGTGGACATAGTCCTCGGCGTGGATCGGCACGTCGAAATTGAAGACGTGGCTGACCGCCGGAATATCCAGGCCTCGGGCGGCGACGTCGGACGCCACCAGGATCTGGATCTTGTTCTCGCGGAAATTGTGCAGCATCGTCATGCGCGCCCGCTGCTCCATGTCACCGTGCAGGGCGCCGGCGGAGAAGCCGTGCTTTTCCAGGGAGCGGAAGAGCGACGCCACGTCGACCTTGCGGTTACAGAAGATGATGGCGTTGGTGATGTCGTCCTGGCTGCGCAGCAGCTTGCGGAGCGTCTCGCGCTTGGCGAAATCTTCCTTGTGCGTCGCGACGGCCTTCTGCTCGACCGTCAGCGCCGCCGAGGACGCCTTGGCGACTTCGATGCGGACCGGGTTCTGCAGGAACTGCTCGGTCAGGCGGGTGATCTCCGGCGGCATGGTGGCCGAGAAGAACAGCGTCTGCCGCGTGAACGGGATCATCTTGCAGATCCGCTCGATATCCGGAATGAAGCCCATGTCGAGCATGCGGTCGGCCTCGTCGATGACGAGGATTTCGACGCCGGTCATCAGAAGCTTGCCGCGCTCGACATGGTCGAGCAGGCGGCCCGGGGTGGCGATCAGCACGTCGGCGCCGCGGTCGATGAGCTTGTCCTGCTCGCCGAAGGACATGCCGCCGATGAGCAGCGCGACGCTGATCTTCTGGTCCTTGCCGTATTTGGTGAAGGTCTCCGCGACCTGCGCGGCCAGCTCGCGCGTCGGCTCGACGATGAGCGTGCGCGGCATGCGGGCGCGGGCGCGACCCTTTTCGAGCCGGGTGAGCATCGGAAGGACGAAGGAGGCCGTCTTGCCGGTTCCGGTCTGAGCGATGCCCAGAACGTCTCGGCCTTCCAGCGCATGTGGAATGGCCTGGGCCTGGATCGGCGTCGGCTCGGTGTAGCCGGCCGCTTCAACGGCTGCGAGAACTTTGGCGCTGAGGCCGAGTTCGGAAAAAAGCATAGAGTTAGGTGATCTCGTGAGTGACGAAGGGTGAGGCGAAAGCCGCAAATCGCACGCGTGTGATATCGGCGATAGGGCGAAGACTTTTTCAAGTCAACCTCTTCGCCCTATATAGGGCATGGTTGGCTTAATTCATATGACGGTTTGAAAAACCCGGCGATCCTCCCTCTCGGCGGCGCAGATGCCGGAAGGGAGATGTTTCGCCTGAAAGGCCGCCGTCAGTTCGTCGCCGGGCCGAACGTGTAGGGCTGATCCTTGAAATAGTGCAGTTCGTAGGTCTCGGAGATCTCGCCGTCCGAGGGGACGATGTCGAAGAACAGCGTCAGCCCGGTCGTGTCCCCCTCCGTGGGTTCGTCGGCGCGGTAGCCGACGATGGCACCATTGATGCCCGGAATTTCCTTGATCTCGGTGGTCGACAGGACGTTGGTGGTCGCGGCGGATTTCTCCAGCTGCTGGATGAAGAACCGGTAGCTCTCCTTTTCCGGCGGCCCGACCTGCAGCATGACGGTGCGCCAGACGCCGCTTTTATCGCCATCGGTCCAGGGACCGACGATCTGCACATCTTCGATCGGCAGCGGCAGTGCCTGGACGGCGGCCAGGACGCCGTCGTCGGTCGTCGTCGGTGCAGACGCTGTCGCGGCCGGCGCTGCCGGTGCGGCGGGCGTCGCCGCGGCGTCGGCGGGCGCAAGGCCCGGCGCCGGCTCGGGAGGCGTCTCGGCCGGTGCGGTCGTCTCGGCGGGTGCCGGTGCCGACGGCGGCGTGTAGGGCGCTGGTGCCGCGGGCGCGGCAGGGGCGGCGACGGGCGCCTCCGTCTGTGACCAGGCGGCGGACGGCTGCAGGCTGAGCGCTGCGGCCGCGATGCCGGCGAAAAGGGCGGTGCGGTTCGTCATCGTGTCGTTCCTTGCCTGTTGCGTCGTCGAGCCCGCCGCAGCGGGCGCCTACACGTCGAGGTCGACCGCGAAAGCGGCGCGTTCCTGGATGAAGCGGAAGCGCGCATCGGGCCGGTTGCCCATCAGCGCGTCGACCGCCCCGGCGGTTCCCGATTCCGGTGTCTCGTCGATGGCGACCTGCAGGAGCGTGCGCTTCCTCGGATCCATCGTCGTTTCCTTCAGCTGCGAGGGCAGCATTTCGCCGAGACCCTTGAAGCGGCTGACCTCGACCTTGCCCTTGCCCTTGAACTCCTTCGCCATCAGCCGCTCGCGGTCCTTGTCGTCGCGGGCATAGGCGACTTTGCCGCCCTGCGCGAGCCGATAGAGCGGCGGCACGGCGAGGAAGAGATGGCCCTGGCGAATGAGGTCGTGCATTTCCTGGTAGAAGAAGGTGATCAAGAGCGAGGCGATATGGGCGCCGTCGACATCGGCGTCGGTCATGATGATCACGCGCTCGTAGCGCAGATCCTCTTCGCGGTAGCGCGCGCGGGTGCCGCAGCCGAGCGCCTGGATGAGGTCGGAGATCTGCTGGTTGGCGCTGAGCTTTTCGCGGCCCGCGCTGGCCACATTGAGAATCTTGCCGCGCAGCGGCAGGATCGCCTGACGGGCGCGGTCGCGCGCCTGCTTGGCCGAGCCGCCGGCGGAATCGCCCTCGACGATGAAGAGTTCGGCGCCCGCGGCCCCCGTCTGCGAACAGTCGGACAGCTTGCCGGGCAGACGCAATTTGCGCGTCGCGCTCTTGCGGTTGACTTCCTTCTCCTGGCGCCGCCGCAGCCGCTCGTCGGCGCGGTCGACGACCCAGTCGATTAGCCTGGCCGCATCCTGCGGCGAGGAGGCGAGCCAGATATCGAAACTGTCGCGGATCGAGCTCTCGACGATGCGCTGCGCTTCCGCGGTGGCGAGGCGATCCTTCGTCTGGCCGACGAATTCCGGCTCTCGGATGAAGATCGACAGCATGGCGGAGGCCGAGATCATCACGTCGTCGGCGATGACGGCGGCGGCCTTCTTGTTGCCGGAGACTTCCGCGAACGCCTTCAGGCCGCGCGTCAGCACCGTGCGCAGGCCCGCCTCGTGCGTGCCGCCTTCCGGCGTCGGGATGGTATTGCAGTAGGAGCGCACGAACCCGTCGCCGCCCGTCCACGAGACCGCCCATTCCACCGCGCCGTGGCCGGAAACTTTCTCGGTCCGGCCGGCAAAGGTCTGGCTGGTGACGCGCTGCTCGTCGCCGAGCGAGCCTTCGAGATAGTCCTTCAGGCCACCGGGAAAGTGGAAGGTCGCCCGCGCCGGCGTCTTGCCGTCGGCGGGCAATAGCGAGGGATCGCACGCCCAGCGGATCTCAACGCCGCCGAAGAGATAGGCCTTCGAGCGTGCCATCTGCAGCAGCCGCGCCGGGTCGAAGGCGGCATTGGCGCCAAAAATCTGCGTGTCCGGCAGGAAGCGCACCTTGGTGCCGCGGCGGTTGTGGACCTCGCCGATTTCCTCCAGCGGGCCGACGGCATGACCGCGCTCGTAGACCTGGCGGTAGAGTTTCCGGTTGCGCGCCACCTCGACCTCGAGCCGCGACGACAGCGCGTTGACGACGGACACGCCGACGCCGTGCAGGCCGCCCGAGGTCTCGTAGACCTTGGAATCGAACTTTCCGCCGGCATGCAGCGTGGTCATGATGACCTCGAGCGCCGAGCGGTTGGTGTATTTCGGATGCGGGTCGACCGGGATGCCGCGGCCATTGTCGGTGACGGCGAGATAACCGTCGGCCTCGAGCGCGACCTCGATGAAATTAGCGTGGCCGGCGACGGCCTCGTCCATGGCATTGTCGATCACCTCGGCAAAGAGGTGGTGCATCGCCTTCTCATCGGTGCCGCCGATGTACATGCCCGGCCGCCGGCGCACCGGCTCCAGGCCTTCCAGCACCTCGATGTCGGCCGCGGTATAGCTCGCCTCCGCCGATCCCGGCGTCGCGGCCTTGGCAGCCGACAGCGCATCGGCGGCCTTGGGCCGGGCCGGGGACCTGATCGGGCGTACCTTGGCGGCCGCGCCTCCGGAGAAGAGATCGTCGCTCATGATGCGCTGCAAGCTGCCTTGTCGACTGGGCCCTCGGCGGGACGGGAATTCCTGGCTCTGGACTATACTTTCACGAAATGTTCTTCAACCCGGACGGGCCCGAAAGCCGAGCGAAGCGGTGGTGATCAACAGCTTTGCGCGTCGGCGTGGCTTGCGCGTCACGCCGCTTTGCGCCAGGGAACCGCCCATGGCCCGAAGCCCCGCCAAACGCCCCTTTTTCGCCGCCGCCGCCTGGGCGATTCTGTCCGGCATCGCGCTCGCCGCCCCGGCGCAACTCGCGCCCTTCAAGGACGCGCTCTTCGCCTATCCGCCGCTGACGGCGATCGGCGACGGCGGCGACTTCATCGATGTCGACTATTCCGAGCTGCGCGACATCAACGGCCGCGACGAGATCCCGGAGCGGCGGGCAAAGGCGGCCTATGTCGACCGCGCGCCGCTGGCCACCCAGGAGGAGGCGAGCCTCCCGACGCCCGCCGGGCCGCTGGCAATCATGACCGTCGGGAATGCGAAGACCCCCACAAGCATCGTCCTGTTCATCCACGGCCGCAATGGCGACCGCCGCCTCGGCATGAATGACTGGACCTTCGGCGGCAATTTCAACCGGCTGAAGAACCTTTTGTCCCGCGCCGGCGGCCTCTACGTCACCGCCGACGCCGGCAGTTTTTCCGGAGCCGACCGCACCCGGGTCGGCACGCTGGTCGAGACCCTCGGCCGCGACCACCCGCAGGCGACGATCGTGCTCGCCTGCGCCTCGATGGGCGGCGAGTTCTGCTGGGACCTTGCCGGCGATGCCGCCGTCACCCGCCACGTCGACGGCCTCGTCATGCTCAGCGCCAACACGCCGCCGACAAAACTCGCCGCCATGCGCAAAGCCGCCGGGGCGCGCCAGATCCCGCTGCTCCTCGCCCACGGCACGCGCGACAAGGTCTTTGCCTGGGACGACGCCAAGGCCGTCTACACCGCGCTGCGGAGCGGGGGCTACCCAGTGCGCTTCGTGTCGTTCGAGACGGGCAACCACGGCACGCCGATCCGGATGATCGACTGGCGAGACAGCTTGAACTGGGTTTTTCAGAAGGCAGCGCCATAGGCTTCGTGCTGGCCTCGCCGCCGATCGACCCCAGCGAGCCCTTGTCCGATTCCTTTTTTGTGGTTACATTTAGCCATGCGAATAACCTTCGATCCTGCGAAGCGGGCCCGTACTCTTCAGGAGCGCGGTCTCGATTTCGCAGACGCGGGAAAAGTCTTCGCGGGGAAGACTCTCGACCGGCCAGACGTTCGTCAGGACTGTGGCGAGGAGCGCATCGTCACCGTCGGGCATCTGGCAAGCCGCATGGTCGTTCTTGTTTGGACCCCGCGCGGCGATGCCTGCCATATCATTTCGATGAGGAAAGCCAATGACCGCGAGCAAGCCCGATACGAAGCCTGGCTGGATTGATCCCGATGATGCGCCGGAGTTGACGGACGCTTGGTTTGAGGGCGCGACGCTGCGGGAGAATGGCGTGGTCAAGCGGCTTCCCGGCCAGCGGGGGCCTGGTAGGAAACGTCCGAAGGAAGCCGTCACCTTGCGTCTCGATGCTGAAATCCTCGAGCATTTTCGGGAAACGGGCGAGGGCTGGCAGACGAGGATCAACGACGCTCTGAAGGCCGTCATCGCCTCACCCAAGGCCTTATGACTCCAGCGCCGGAAAGCGTGCGTGGTCCGCGGACGCGGACCATCGGCAAACGAAGACGGGCGCCGAAGCGCCCGTCTTTTACCTGAAGCCAGATCGTCCTTACGCGCGGTCGTCGACCGCCACGTAATCGCGCTGCGGGGCGCCCGTGTAGAGCTGGCGCGGGCGGCCGATGCGCTGGTGCGGGTCCTCGATCATTTCCTTCCACTGCGCGATCCAGCCGACGGTGCGCGCGACGGCGAAGAGCACGGTGAACATGGTGGTGGGAAAACCAAGCGCCTTCAGCGTGATGCCGGAATAGAAGTCGACGTTCGGGTAGAGCTTCTTTTCGATGAAGTAGGGGTCGGTCAGCGCGATGCGCTCCAGTTCCATCGCCACTTCCAGCGTTGGATCGTCCTTGATGCCGAGCTCGTCCAGCACCTCGTGGCAGGTCTTCTGCATGATGGTCGCGCGCGGGTCGTAGTTCTTGTAGACGCGGTGGCCGAAACCCATCAGGCGGAAGGGGTCGTTCTTGTCCTTGGCGCGGGCGATGTATTCCGGGATGCGGTCGACCGTGCCGATTTCCATCAGCATGTTCAGCGCCGCCTCGTTGGCGCCGCCATGCGCCGGGCCCCAGAGGCACGCGATGCCAGCGGCGACGCAGGCGAAGGGATTGGCTCCCGACGAGCCGGCAAGCCGAACCGTCGAGGTCGAGGCGTTCTGCTCGTGGTCGGCGTGGAGAATGAAGATCCGGTCCATGGCGCGTGCGAGGACCGGATTGATCTTGTACGGCTCGCAGGGGACCGCGAAGCACATGTGCAGGAAGTTTTCCGCGTAGGAGAGGTCGTTGCGCGGGTAAACGAAGGGCTGGCCGACATGGTATTTGTAGGCCATGGCCGCCAGCGTCGGCGTCTTGGCGATCATGCGGATCGAGGCGACCATGCGCTGGTGCGGATCGGCGATGTCGGTCGAGTCGTGGTAGAAGGCCGAGAGCGCGCCGACCGAGCCGACCATGACGGCCATCGGGTGGGCGTCGCGGCGGAAGCCGGAATAGAAGCGCGACATCTGCTCGTGCACCATGGTGTGCCGGGTGACGCGGTAGACGAAGTCGGACATCTCGCGCTCGGTCGGCAGTTCGCCGTAGAGCAGGAGATAGCAGGTCTCGAGGAAGTCGCCCTTTTCGGCCAGCTGGTCGATGGGATAGCCGCGGTGGAGGAGGACGCCCTCGTCACCGTCGATATAGGTGATCTTCGATTCGCACGAGGCGGTCGACGAAAAGCCGGGATCGTAGGTGAACATCCCCGTCTGCTTGTAGAGGGAGGCGATGTCGACGACATCCGGACCGATCGTGCCGCTCCGGATTTCGAGGTCCGCCGTCTTGTCTCCCAGTGCTATCGTCGCCGAATGGTCCGTCATGCGTATCCCCTTCTTTGAAAGACGCGAGCGCCGAGGCTTTCGCAGCGCACACCTCGATAAACCTGCCTACTCCAAACCACCGGAGGGGACAAGTTGCGTATCCATTGGACATGTTGCGCCGCACTGCGACCCGATCTGCCGCATTGGAAGTCAGATCGACTGATCACTTAACCTTGCAAGGGCCTCTTCGCGCCCCAGCACCGCCAGCACGTCGAAGACGCCGGGCGAGGTCGTCCGGCCGGTGAGGGCGGCGCGCAACGGCTGCGCCGCCTTGCCGAGCTTCAGGCCCTTTTCCTCAGCATAGGCGCGTACCGCGTCTTCGAGCGGCGTGGCACTCCAGTCGCCGACGGCCGACAGGCGCGGCACCAGATCGGCGACGATCGCACGACCGCCCTCGGCGAGGATGGCCTCCGCCTTGTCCTCCATCGGCAGCGGGCGGGCGGCGAAGAGGTAGGTGGTCGAGTCGGCCAGCTCTACGAGGGTCTTGGCCCGCTCCTTCAGCCCGGCCATGGCGGCGGAGAGCAGGGCGCGCGTCTCCTCGTCCGGCTTGCGCTTCAGGATCTCGCCGTTCGGCAGGTGGTCGCGCTCGGTCATCAGGAGATCGACGAGCTCGGCATCCGGCGCGGCGCGGAGATAGTGGCCGTTCAGCGCGTTCAGCTTGGCGAAGTCGAAGCGCGCGGCGCCCTTGTTCACGTCCGTAATGTCGAACCAGGCGATCATGTCTTCCAGCGCCATGATCTCCTCGTCGCCATGGCTCCAGCCGAGGCGGGCGAGGTAGTTCAGGAGCGCCCGCGGGAGGTAGCCGAGGCCCCGATAGGCATCGACGCCGAGCGCGCCGTGGCGCTTCGACAGTTTGGCGCCGTCCTCGCCATGGATCAGCGGGATATGCGCCATGACCGGGACTTCCCAGCCCATGGCCTGGTAGATCAGCGTCTGCCGACCGGCATTGGTGAGGTGGTCGTCACCGCGGATGATGTGGGTGACGCCCATGTCGTGGTCGTCGACGACGACGGCGTGCATGTAGGTCGGCGAGCCGTCGGAGCGCAGCAGCACCATGTCGTCGAGATCGCGGTTGGGAAAGCGCACCTCGCCCTGCACCTGGTCGTAGACGATCGTCTCGCCCTCCTGCGGCGCGCGCAGGCGGATCACCGGCTTCACGCCCTCCGGCGCCTCCGACGGATCGCGGTCGCGCCAGCGGCCGTCATAGCGCGGCGGGCGCTTTTCGGCGCGGGCCTTCTCGCGCATCTCGTCGAGCTCGGCCTGACTGGCGTAGCAATAATAGGCCTTGCCGGCGGCGACCATCTCCTCGGCGACGGCGCGGTGGCGGGCGGCGCGCTCGAACTGCGAGACCGGCGGCTCGTCGGCCGTAAGGCCGAGCCAGGCGAGGCCCTCGATGATCGCCACCACCGCCGCCTCGCTAGAGCGTTCGCGGTCGGTGTCCTCGATGCGCAGCAGCATCTTGCCGCCCATGCGCCGGGCATAGAGCCAGTTGAACAGCGCCGTGCGGGCGCCGCCGATGTGCAGGAAGCCGGTCGGCGAGGGCGCAAAACGGGTCACGACGGGTTTCGTCATCGGGTCTCCACTCGCCCGGAGGCGATCTTTTCGGATCGGAATTTGATTGCGGCTGTGTAGCATAGGGGGAAGGAGAGACAAGGCGGCGAGGGGCGCGCATGAGTGCGGCCAGGGGCGGGCAGGGGGCAGGGCTCGGCGCGGGGACGGCAAGCGCCGCCGGCGCTGTGGCGCGGCCTGCACCCTCGTTTCGCGTGCGATTGGCCGGAGCCCACTCCCGCCTGGCGGCCTTCCTGTCGCGTCAGGCCGAGACCGAGACGGAGGCGCGCACCGGTTTCTTTCTGATCCCGGCAGCTTTGATGCTCGGCATCGCCCTCTTCTTCGCCGGCCCGACGCCGGCGGGACTGGCGCTGGTCGGGCTGCTCGGCGGCGCGATCCATGCCGGCGCCCGCCTCGGCGCCCGATCGTCCGGCCCGACGCTGGCCCTGGCCGGACTCCTTCTTCTGGCAGGATACGGCCTGGCTGCGCTCGAAATGGCGCGGACCCGCACGACCATCTTTTCCGGCGAGGCGACGGTGCGGATAGACGGCACGGTCGCCTGGCGCGACAGGGATGACAAGGGGCGCACCCGCTATCTCATCGATGTCGCGGGCACGGAGCGGCCGCATCTGTCGCGTCCGCCGGAACGGGCGCAGATCCTGGTCTCGAGCCGCCATGCGCCGATCGACATCGGCGAGCGCTACCGCGGCCTCGTCAGGCTGCGCGCGCCCTCGGGTCCGGCCTATCCCGGCGGCTACGACTTCGCCTTCGGCAGTTTCTTTTCGCGCCTCGGCGCCACGGGCTTCGCGCTCGGGCCTCCCGATCCGGCCAGCGCCGAGACGGCGCCGCAGACGCTATCGCTCAAGCAACGCGTCAAGCGCCTCAGGCTGGCCGTCAGCGAGCGCATCCGCGACAGCATCGGCGGAGCGGAGGGCGCTGTCGCCACGGCGCTCGTCACCGGCGATCGGGCCGGCATTCCGGGCGATGTGGAGGAATGGCTGCGTACGACAGGCCTGTCGCACGTTCTGTCGATCTCCGGCCTGCACATGGCGCTCGTCGCCGGCTTCACGATGGCGCTCGTGCGGGGGTTGTTGGCGGCCATTCCCTGGTGCGCGTTGACCTGGCCGGTGAAGAAGATCGCCGCGGTGGCGGCGCTGGCCGTGTCGGCCTTTTATCTGATGCTGTCGGGCAGCAATGTCGCCTCCGACCGCTCCTTCATCATGCTGTCCATCGTCCTCCTCGCCGTCCTGTTCGACCGGCCAGCCCTGACGCTGCGCAATGTCGCCATCGCCGCGATCATCGTTCTGACGCTCGAGCCGCATGCGCTGATGACGGCGAGCTTCCAGATGTCGTTCAGCGCCACGGCCGCCCTTGTCGGCGTCTACGGCGGCTTCTCCCGCTGGTGGGCGCGGCGAGGCGCTGCCGACGGACCGCGCCCCCTGGCGACCCGAACGCTGGTGTTCCTGCTCGGACTCGGTGCCGCCTCGCTGATCGCCGGTGCGGCGACGGCGCCTTACGCTGCCTACCACTTCCAGCGCGTGGCACCCTACGGCCTCGTCGCCAATCTCATCGCCGTACCGCTGTTCTCCTTCTGGATCATGCCGGTGGCGCTGATCGCCATGCTGGCGATGCCCTTTGGGCTCGACGCGCCGTTCCTGGCGCTCATGGGGCACGGCCTGACGCTGGTCTTCGCCATCGCCCGTTTCCTGCATGAACGGCTGCCGGACGAGCCGACCGGCATCATGACGACGGCCGGTCTCCTTCTCCTGACGCTGGCGCTCGTCACCGGCTGCTTCCTGTCGAGCCGCCTGCGCTGGGCTGCCGTACCACTGGCCCTATGCGGCCTCGCGCTGGCGCCCGACCGCTCCGTGCGCCCGGAACTCCTGGTCTTCGAGGACGGGCGGGAGGTGGCGATGATCAATGCGGCGGGAAACCTGGTATCGCGGCGCGAGCGGCCGAATGCCTTCGTGTATGATCAGTGGCTGCGAGCCTTTCCGCCGCCGGCAGGCGCGGCGCAGAAGGCCCCGACCGCAAGTACGGCGTCGGCTGGGGCCGGCCAACCTTCGTCCGGCTTCGTTTGCGAGACCGTGACGCCAGCGACCGACGAAGTTGCGGCAGGCAACGCTGGCGCCGAGACGGGATCATTGGAGCAACTAGGGACTGGGACTGGGACTGGGACTGGGACTGGGACTGGGACTGGGAAACGTGCCGCAGATCGCACGACAGTGCAACGCGCTCAGGGCAGCGCGCAGACTTCACCCGCCCGGCGCCAGCGACCGATGTCGTTCTGCCGGGGAACCACGCGCAGCGGGATCAGGATCGCCTGGACCGACGATTACCGGCAGACAGGCCGGGCCTGCGACAGCGCCGACATCGCCATCGTCGCCCGCGCCATCCGGCTCGACGCCTGCCGCTCCGGCGCCCGGCTCATCACCTTGCGGACGCTGCGCCGCAGCGGATCGCTGGCGGTTGCCGGCAGGACCGGCGAAGAAGCGGCGGCCGTGACGTCAGCCATCGGCGCCAATCCGCCGGCGTGGAGCCAGCACCGGCTGGCGCCCTGGCCGGAGGCCTGGCGCCGACCCGAGACACCGCCGACACCGCATAACGGAGCGCCATCGCCGTCAGCGGAAGCCGGCGTCGCGGACGAGACCTTGCCATCGACCGACCCGCCCCCGATGGTCAGAGGCCCTGATCCAGAACAGTGACGGCAACGGGCGGCCAAAGAGAAGAGTGTCCTCGACCGCAATTCTGGACGCCCGACCGCCAGGGGCGGCGAAGACCTCGCGCCGCTGCTCAGTACTTGCGGATCAGCCCGACCAGACGCCCCTGGACCTTGACCCGATCGGAGCCAAAAATCCGCGTCTCGTAGGCCGGATTGGCCGCTTCGAGAGCGATCGTATTGCCGCGCCGGCGAAAACGCTTCAGCGTCGCCTCCTCCTCGTCGACGAGAGCGACGACGATGTCGCCCGGCGTCGCCGTGTCGGCGCGCCGGATGACTACGGTGTCGCCGTCGAGGATCCCTGCCTCGATCATCGAGTCGCCCTTGACCTCCAGGGCGAAATGCTCCCCGGCGCCCAGCATGTCCGGCGGGACGAAGATCTGGTGGCTGTTGTTCTGGATGGCTGAGATCGGCACACCGGCCGCGATCCGGCCCATCAGCGGAATGCCGACCGTGTTGTTCTCGTTGGAGACGGAACGCGGCCGCTTCTGCAGCGACGCGACTTCCGCCACCGGCTCGCTGCGCGAACGCGAGTTCTCGACGATGCTCGGCGTAAAGGCGGCCCGTTTCGGCATCTGCGCGACGGAGTCGGGCAGGCGCAGCACCTCCAGCGCCCGCGCGCGGTTCGGCAGGCGGCGGATGAAGCCCCGCTCCTCGAGCGCGGTGATGAGCCGGTGAATGCCGGATTTGGACCGGAGATCGAGGGCGTCCTTCATTTCGTCGAAGGACGGCGGCACCCCGACTTCCTGCAAGCGTCCATGAATGAACATCAGCAGATCGTGCTGCTTGCGCGTCAGCATCGGCGAGAATCCCTTAAAAACAAAACCTGAACAAACCTATCTGTTCTAGTTGTGTTCTGCAAGAGGCCGGCCCTTCGACCTCAGTCGAGGACGATGTAGCGGCAGGGATCGCCGGCTTTGGCCGCCGGCGCGAAGGGCTCGCGCAGGAGCAGCACGTCGGCATGGGCGTAGATCGAGAGGAGCGAAGAATCCTGCCGCCCGAACGGCGTGACGATCGGCGTCACTGCATGGCTGTGGCCGAGGCGGGCGCGGATGAAATCGGCCCGCAGGTCGTTCTCCGGCATGTCGGCGCCTAGGACCGCGTCGCGGTAGATCGGGATACGAGGAAACCCGGCGAGCGCCGCGACGAGCGGCTTCAGGAACAGGGTCGCGGCGACCATGCTGGAGGCGGGGTTGCCGGGCAGGCCGACGAGCCGCATCGGCCCGAAACGGCCGGCCATCAACGGCTTGCCCGGCCGCATCGCCACCTTCCAGAAATCGAGCGCGACGCCCCTCGACGCAAACACCTGTCCGACGAGATCGTGGTCGCCGACCGAGGCGCCGCCGATGGTCACGAAGATGTCGACGTTTTCCGCGCGCGCCCGGTCGAGGAAGCCGCCGATCTCCTCGGCGTCATCGTGCGCGATGCCGTAGTCGAGCGCCTCGGCGCCGGTGGCCGCCACCATGGCGGTGACGCCGTAGGAGTTCGACGCGACGATCTGGGAGGGGCCGACGCTCTCTCCGGGCAGGACGAGTTCGTCGCCGGTGGCCAGGATCGCGACGCGCGGCCGCCGGCGGACCGTCACCCGGGGATAGCCGCCGCTGGCGGCCAGCGCGACGGCGCCGGCCGTCAGGCGCGTCGAGCCTTCGAGGAGGACGTCGCCCGCCGAAAAATCGGCGCCGGCCTTGCGGATGTGCCGGCCGGTGACAGCCGGTTCGAGCGGCAACACTTTGTCGGGCGACAGGCGATCGGCGTTTTCCTGGATGAGGATGGCATCGGCGCCCGCCGGCACCGGCGCGCCGGTGAAGATCCGGACGGCCTCGCCGGGCCCGAGACTCCCGTTAAAGGCCCGGCCGGCCGCCGATTCACCGATGACGCTGAGCGGCACGAGGGTCGCGTCGGCATCGGCGGCCCGCAGCGCGTAGCCATCCATGGCCGAGGCGGCAAAGGCCGGCTGGGTGCGCAGCGCAACGAGATCGGCCGCGAGGATCCGGCCATGCGCGTCGTGAAGCGCGAGACTTTCCGTGCCCTCGATCGCAGCGGCGCCCTCCATCAAAAGGGCGAAGGCCGCGTCGACCGAGAGAAGGCTCACGCCGCGTCCGCCGACCAGTCGCCGGAGCGGCCACCGGATTTGGTGAGGAGCCGGATGCCGGAAATCTCCATGCTCCGGTCGACGGCCTTGGCCATGTCGTAGATGGTGAGGCAGGCGACGCTGACGGCCGTGAGCGCTTCCATCTCGATGCCGGTCTTGCCGCTGACGCGGGCCGTGGCGGTGACGCGAAGGCCCGGCAGCGCCGGCTCGGCTGATATGTCGACGGAAACCTTTTCCAGCATCAGCGGATGGCAGAGCGGGATGAGCTCCGACGTCTTCTTCGCTGCCATGATGCCGGCAATGCGAGCCACGGCGATCACGTCGCCCTTCTTGGCGCCGCCCGATTCGATCAGCGCCAGCGTCGCGGGCGCCATCAGCACCAGTCCTTCGGCGCGCGCGATGCGCACGGTCTCGGCCTTGTCGCCTACATCCACCATGGCGGCGGCACCCGTCGCATCGAGATGGGTGAGCCGGGTCTCGCTCACGCCGCCGCCTCGCGGCGTGTCCGCGTCAGCAGCGCGCGCGTCGCCGCCTCGACGTCGTCCTGCCGCATCAGACTCTCGCCTACGAGGAAGGTGGCGATGCCGACCCGGTCGAGCCGCGCGCAGTCGGCGGGGGTGGAGATCCCGCTTTCCCCGACGAGCAGCCGGTCAGCCGGCACGAGGGAAGCGAGCGTCTCGGACACGGCCAGATCGGTCTCGAACGTGCGCAGGTCGCGGTTGTTGATTCCGAGCAGGCGCGAGCGCAGCTTCAGCGCGCGCTCGGTCTCGGCCGCGTCGTGCACCTCGACGAGGACGTCCATGCCAAGCTCCAAAGCGGCGGATTCCAGCTCGGCGGCGCAGGCATCGTCGACGGCGGCCATGATGATCAAGATGGCATCGGCATTCCAGGCGCGCGCCTCCAGCACCTGGTAGGGATCGAAGAGGAAGTCCTTGCGCAGGGCGGGCAGGGCGGTCGCGGCACGCCCCGACATCAGGAAAGACGGACTGCCCTGGAAGGACGGCGCATCGGTCAGGATGCTGAGCGCCGCCGCGCCGCCGCGCTCATAGGCGAGGGCGAGAGACGGCGGATCGAAGTCCGTCCGGATCAGCCCCTTCGACGGGCTTGCCTTCTTGATCTCGGCGATGAGGGCGAAGTCGCCGGTCGCATGCTTGCGGCGCAGCGCCGCCTCGAACCCCCGCACCGGATCGGCGGCCGCGGCCGCCGCCTGCATCTCGGCTTCCGGCCGCGCGGCCTTGGCAGCAGTGATCTCCTGCCGCTTGTAGGTCTCGATCGCCTTCAGGATGTCGGTCATGCCATGCCTCCGCTGCCCCGGTTGGTGGCGGCGATCAACCGCGTGAGGGCGGCGAGCGCCCGGCCCGAATCGATCGAATCGCGCGCCAGGGTGAGCCCCGCCGAAAGGTCCGCGACGCGCCCGGCCATCGTCAACGCCCCGGCGGCGTTGAGGAGGGCGATGTCGCGATAGCCATTGATGTCGCCCTCGAGGACGCCGCGCAGCGCCACCGCATTGGTCTCGGCGTCGCCGCCCTTGATTTCCGCGATGTCGGCCCGGCGAAGACCGAGTTCTTCCGGCTCGATCGCGCGACGCTCGATCACGCCGTCGCGCAGCGTGACGATGTCGGTGCGGCCGCAGACGGTCATCTCGTCCAGTCCGTCCCCGTAGACCACCCACGCGTTCTTGGCGCCGAGCGTGCGCAGGGTTTCCGCCAGCGGCATCAGCCAGTCCGGCGAGAACACGCCGACGAGGAGGTGCTCGACGCCCGCCGGGTTGGCGAGGGGGCCGAGCAGGTTGAAGATCGTGCGGGTGCCGAGCTCGACACGCGTCGGGCCGACGAAGCGCATGGCGGCATGGTGGGTCGGCGCGAACATGAAGCCGAGGCCGGCCTCGGCGATCACGCGCGAGATCTCGGCGGGGGTCAGGTCGACCTTGACCCCGAGAGCCATGAGCACGTCGGCCGAGCCCGAGCGCGAGGAGAGGGCGCGGTTGCCGTGCTTGGCGACGGTGATTCCGCAGCCGGCGAGGATGAAGGCGGCACAGGTCGAGACGTTCAGCGTCCCGGCATGGTCGCCGCCGGTGCCGACGATGTCGACCGCGTCGGCAGGCGCCACCACTTTCAGCATGTTGGCGCGCATGACCGAGACCGCGCCGGCGATCTCCTCCACGGTCTCGCCGCGCACGCGCAGCGCCATCAGGAAGCCGCCGATCTGGGCGGGCGTCGCCTCGCCCGCCATCATCACGCCGAAAGCCTCTTCGGCCTCGGCGCGCGTCAGCGCATCGCCATTGGCAACCTTGGCGAGAAAGGGCTTCAGCGTCTGGCTCATTGCGGCGAGGCCTGCGTCGCGCTGATCGCCGCGGGATAGGTCACGACCGGCGTGTCGTCACGGAGGCGGGTGACATAGGCCTGCAGGAAATCGTTCGACAGCATGGCGTCGAGCTGGGCTCCCTGGCCCTGCGGCAGGTTCGACAGAGGATCGGCGGGTGCGGCCACCTGCGTCACCTTGAACAGCAGCTTGGCCTTGCCATCCACCGCGTCGGCGATGGCGACGAGGCCGGAAGGGCCGGAGAAGAGCGCGCGCACGCCGTCCTCCCCGATCTCGGTGATGCCGCTGCGGCGGGTCGCCGCCGTCACCGTCTGCTTGGCCAGCTGCTCCGAGGCCGCCACCGCGTCCAAGGTCTCGCCGGCGTCCAGGCGCTTCTTCAGCTCTTCCGCCTTGAGGCCGAGCAGACGGCGCGTCTCCTCCGTCTTCCAGTCGGTGACGACCCTGTCCCTGACCTCGGCCAGCGGGCGCTCGTGCGCCGGGTCGACCTTGGTGACGTCGAAGAAGACGAAGCCGGTGGTGCCGATGCGCACCGGCGCGTTCTCGACGCCGACGTCGCTGTCGAACGCCACCTGCAGCACCTCCTGCTGCACCGGCAGGTCGGGCACAATGGCGCCGTCCGGGGTCTGTCCCGACTGCGAGATCGCCGCGATCGTCTTCACCGGCAGACCGGCTTCCTTCGCGGCTTCGGGCAGCGTGGCGCCGCCGCCGCGGGCCGCGTCATAGGCGTCATAGGCCCGCCGCACTTCGTCGCTGGCCGCCTGGAGCGCGATATCCGTGCGGATCTGATCCTGGACCTCGGCCAGGGGCTTGCGGCTCTCCGGCTGGATCTCGGTGACGCGCAAGAGGACCGGGCCGAACAGGCCCTCGACGACGTCAGACACCGTGTTCGGGGCCAGAGCGAAGGCCGCGTCGGCGATGGCCGGGGCGGGAATGGCGGATTTGGCCAGGAGGCCGAGCTCGGTGTCGGCGACGCTCCGCCCGCTTTCGGTCGCCAGGTCCTCGAAGGTCTTGCCGGCCGAGAGGGAAGCCTTGGCCGCGTCGGCGGCGGCCTTGTCGGGATAGACGATCTGCTGGACACGCCGCTGCTCGGGCGTCGTGAACTTCGCCCCGTCCGCCGCATAGGCTTCCTGGATCTGGGCCTCGGTCACCTTGGCGGGATCGGCGATCGCCTCGGGGGTCAGTGTCGCATATTCCAGGCCGCGGTATTCCGGCGCGGCGTAACGCTGTTTGTTGGCCTCGAAATAGGTCTGCAAGGCATCCTCGGCCGGCTCGGCGATCGGCTCCACCGCGCTCGCGGGAATCGTCAGATAGTCGGCGGTGCGACGCTCGCCGTCATAGAGACCGAAAGCCTGCATCACGAGATTGGGGGCGCTCGCGCCTTCGGCGACCGCGTCGACGATCTGGCTGCGCACGGCCGCCTCCTCGCGGTTGCGGATGAAGTCGTTCTCGGTCATCCCGACATTGCCGAGAAGATCGCGGAACGTGGCGCGGGAGAAGCGGCCGGCCTGGTCGTGGAAGGAGGGGTCCTCGGCGATCAGCTGGGCCAGCCGATCCTCGGACATGCCGAGGCCGAGCGCGCGGCCCTGCTCGTCGAGCACGGCTTCGGCGACGAGCTGGCTGAGGACGCGCTGGTCGATGCCGTTCTCGATCGCCTCTTCGCGGGTCGGGCGACGGCGCAATTGCTGCGACAGCTGCACCTCGGCCTGGCGATAGGCGAGGCGGTAGTCCTGCGTGGTCACTTCGGTGTCGCCGGCGGCGATGACGGCGTTGGACGAGCCGCCGTCGAAGAATCCGGAAAATCCGGTGACGACGAAGGCAACGACCACCACGCCGAGCAGCACCTTGGCTGCCCCGCCGGAGACGCTCTTGCGAAGACTGTTCATCATCGACCGGATTCTCCCGCAGCCGTCCGCGCCCCTGCGCCGCCGGCTTCATGTCCATGATTTGGGTCCATCGCCGCCCTTGGGGCAGATACAGGCGATCCCTGCCGGTGGACGCGCCGGCGGGCCATTCCTGCACTATTAGGAAAATGCGGTGCCCGGGCGCAAGCCGGCGCCATGATTGATTTCGCCTTTCTTCGCGTTTAGGCAGGCCCGACGGGGGGCGCCGATACGCGGATGGGGGAATGATGAGCAACCGAACGCTGATCGCGGGTAACTGGAAAATGAACGGCGACAGGGCGGCGCTGGCCGAACTCGGCCGGATCGTCGCGGCGCAGCCGAACCTGTCGGCGCGCTGCGACCTCTTGATCTGCCCGCCGGCCATCCTGTTGTCGGAGGCGGTCACGATCGCCGGTTCGAGCGTCGCGATCGGTGGACAGGACTGCCACGCCGACCCGAGCGGGGCCCACACCGGCGACATCGCCGCCGAAATGCTCGCCGACATCGGCGTGACCCATGTCCTCGTCGGCCATTCGGAGCGGCGCGCCGACCATGGCGAGAGCGATGCGGTCGTTCGCGCCAAGGCCCTGGCCGCGTGGCGCGCAGGGCTCGTCGCCATCGTCTGCATCGGCGAGACCGAGGACGAGCGCAGCGCCGGCCAGACCCTCGACATTCTCGGCCGGCAGCTCGCCGGCTCGCTGCCGGACGGCGTCACCGCGGCGTCGACGGTCGTCGCCTACGAGCCCGTCTGGGCGATCGGCACCGGAAAGACGGCGACGGTCGCGGATGTGGAAGAGGCGCACGCCTTCATCCGCACCACCCTGACGGCGCGTTTCGGCGCGGCGATTGGCTGCGCGGTCCGCATCCTCTATGGTGGCTCGGTGAAGCCATCGAACGCGGCCGAACTTCTCGGCGTCCGCAATGTCGACGGGGCGCTGGTCGGCGGAGCGAGCTTGAAGGCTGACGACTTCATCGCAATATGCCAGAACGCGCCCCAGCACTGACCGCCCTCGGCGCGAAAGCGTTTGGAATAAGTCGAACCCTCCTATAGAAGGCGCGCGTCTCCTCAAAAGTCGTGTGCGAAGCTGATCATGGATACTGTCCTCATTATCGTTCATCTGATGATCGTGCTTGCGCTGATCGTCGTCGTGCTGCTGCAGCGCTCGGAGGGCGGGGCGCTGGGCATTGGCGGCGGCGGTGGCGGCGGCCTGATGACCGCGCGCGGCGCCGCCAACGCCCTGACGCGGACGACGGCGATTCTGGCTGGCCTGTTCTTCATCACCTCGCTCGCGCTCGGCCTGACGGCCCGCTACGGCTCGCAGCCGACGGACATTCTCGACCGCCTGCCGGCCAGCGAAAGCGGCGTGCCGGGTGCGGCCGGGGCAGGGGCCGCGAGCGGCAATCTGCTCGACCAGCTCGGCGGCCTCCCGGCCGACACCGACGCCCCGCCGGCACCCGCAGCACCGGCCACCGGCACGGCGCCCGCAACGGGCACGGCGCCCGTGACCGGTACCGCCCCGGCGGACGACGCTGCCGACCAGCCGGCGGCAACGCCGCAGACCGAGGCTCCCGCCGCAACACCGGCAACCGAGCCGGCTGCATCGGCGAGCGAGCCGACCACCGAGGCGCCGGCAACGGAGGCGCCGGCAACCGGCACGCCTTCCAGCAGCGAAGCGCCAGCCGACGCGCCGGCATCGGCTGCACCGTCCACATCCGACGCCGCACCGACCAGGCCGGCCACCCCGCCGGCGGGGCAGACGGCGCCGGCCCAGTAAGCCGGCCACGGCCGACATCTTCGACAGGGCGCTCCGGGCGCCCTGTTTCATTTTGCGGTCCGAAGTTTGTCTGGCCGAATCGACCCACAGCAGTTAACTGGAAGCCCCATGGCGCGATATATTTTCATCACCGGCGGCGTGGTCTCATCTCTTGGAAAGGGCATCGCCTCGGCGGCCCTCGGAGCCCTGCTCCAGGCCCGCGGCTATCGCGTGCGCCTGCGCAAGCTCGACCCCTATCTGAACGTCGATCCGGGCACGATGAGCCCGACGCAGCACGGCGAGGTCTTCGTCACCGACGACGGCGCCGAGACCGATCTCGACCTCGGCCATTACGAGCGCTTCACCGGCCGGCCGGCCAACAAGATGGACAACATCACCACCGGCCGGATCTACAAGGACATCATCGCGCGCGAACGGCGCGGCGACTATCTCGGCGCCACCGTGCAGGTGATTCCGCACGTCACCGACGCGATCAAGGACTTCGTCCTCGACGGCAACGAGGAGTTCGACTTCGTCCTCTGCGAGATCGGCGGCACGGTCGGCGACATCGAGGCCATGCCCTTCATGGAAGCGATCCGCCAGCTCGGCAACGACCTGCCGCGCAACGGCGCCATCTACATCCACCTGACGCTGATGCCCTATATCGCCACTGCCGGCGAGCTGAAGACAAAGCCGACGCAGCATTCCGTCAAGGAGCTACGCTCCATCGGCATCCAGCCCGACATTCTTCTGGTGCGCGCCGACCGGCCGATTCCGGTCGAGGAGCGGCGCAAGATGAGCCTGTTCTGCAATGTCCGCGAGACCGCCGTGATCCAGGCGCTCGACGTCGCCACGATCTACGACGTGCCGATCGCCTACCATCATGAAGGCCTCGACACCGAGGTGCTGGCCGCTTTCGGCATCGACCCGGCGCCGAAGCCGAAACTCGAGCGCTGGAAGCACATCTCGCTCGGCATCCATAATCCCGAGGGCGAGGTCACCATCGCCATCGTCGGCAAATACACCGGCCTGAAGGACGCCTACAAGTCGCTGACCGAGGCGCTGCAGCACGGCGGCATCGCCAACAAGGTGCGCGTCAAGCTCGACTGGATCTCGTCGGAAGTCTTCGAGGCCGAGGATCCCGCGCCCTATCTCGAGCGCGTCAACGGCATCCTCGTGCCCGGCGGCTTCGGCGAGCGCGGCGCCGAGGGCAAGATCCTCGCGGCGAAATTCGCGCGCGAGCACGACGTGCCCTATTTCGGCATCTGCTTCGGCATGCAGATGGCCGTCATCGAGGCGGCCCGTTCGCTGGCCGGCATCACCGACGCCGACTCCACCGAGTTCGGCCCGACAGCGGAGCCGCTGGTCGGCCTGATGACGGAGTGGATGCGCGGCAACGAGCTGGAGCAGCGGGCGCGCGAGGGCGACCTCGGCGGCACCATGCGGCTCGGCTCCTACCACGCCGACCTCGCCGCGGGATCGCGCATCGCCGAGATCTACGGCGCCACCGACATCACCGAGCGCCATCGCCACCGCTATGAGGTGAACCGCGCTTACCGCGAGCGCCTCGAGGCCGCCGGCATGATCTTCGCCGGCATGTCGCCGGACGGCTTGCTTCCCGAGACGGTCGAATTCCCGAACCATCCCTGGTTCATCGGCGTGCAGTACCACCCCGAGCTGAAATCCCGCCCGTTCGAGCCGCACCCGCTCTTCCGCAGCTTCATCGCCGCGGCGCTGGAGCAGTCGCGGCTGGTCTGACGCGCGGCGTCCCATGAGGTCCGCGGAACGGTGACGCTTTTTCTTCTCCCCTCCGGGGAGAAGGTCGCGGCAGCGGGAAGAGGGAGCGCCGCCCGATCGGTCCTTGCCGCAAGACAGGACTTTCGCGTCGTCGCCTTCGGCACCCCTCATCGGCCTGCCGGCCACTTCTCCCCGAAGGGGAGAAGAAGAAGCTGACGCGCTGCGGCGTTTCCTTGGTCCTCATCCTGAGCCTGTCGAAGGACGAGGACCACGCGCAGGCCGTACCGACCCTCGTCCTTCGACAGGCTCAGGATGAGGGTGATCCGTTGTTTGTCGGCTTCGGGCACGGGTGAGCGCCGTGGCGCCGATTGAAGAGGCGCCTTGCATGCAGCAGCCACGCAATCCCCGCCGCATCGACCACATCGTCATGCCCGTCACCTCGCTAAGCGCCTCCCGCACCTTCTTCAAGACCCTCGGCTTCACCGTCGCGCCGGCGGCATCGCACCCCTTCGGCACCGAAAACGCCTGCGTCTTCTTCGCCGACGGCACCTATCTCGAGCCCCTCGCCATCGGCGACGCCGCGTCCCATGCCGCGGCCGGGCAAAGCGGTGCCATCTTCGTTTCGCGCGACACCGCCTTCCGCTTCCGCCGCGGCGCACCCGGCTTCTCCGGCATCGCCTTCAAGACGGATGACGCCGAAGCGGACTGGTGCGCCTTCCGCGACGCCGGCCTTGCCGACGGCGACCTCTTCCAGTTCGCCCGGACCTTCGAGGCGCCGGACGGCACGCGGCGCGAGCTCGGCTTTCGCCTGGCCTTCGCCGCCGACCGCCGCTCGCCCGACCTGTTCTTCTTCGCCTGCCAGGCGCTCGCCAAGCCCGGCGACCGCTCGGCGCTGACCCGCCACGCCAACGGCGTCAGCGGGATCGCGCACCTGGTGCTGTCTGAACCCCAGCCGCAAGATTTTCAGCCGTTGCTGCAGGATCTGCTGGGGCGGGAGGATGCCGAGACCGGCCCCGAGGGCCTCCGTCTCGCCGCCGCCGATGCGGTGATCGAGGTGCTGACGCCGGCAGGGCTGGCGGGGCGCTATGGCGCCGAGCGGAACGCCGAACGGGGGCTGCGCTTCGAGGGCGTCGTCGTCCGGGTTCCGGATCTCGGGTCGGTGGAGGAGCGCGCATCTCGAGGCGGCCTGAACGCCCGGCGGGAGGGCGATTGCCTGGTCGTGCCGCTCGCCGAGGCGGGCGGGCCGTTTCTCGCCTTCGAAGCCACGGCCTGACGGCAGCCGGCGATCCCCCGGATCAATTTCTCGAAACGAGTTCAATCCGTCGCAGGTCTGGTCTAAGAGGCTTCCAACGCGTCAGCAGAGGAGTGGGCCATGACCGCGATCATCGACATCATCGGACGGGAAATTCTGGACAGCCGGGGCAATCCGACGGTCGAGGTCGACGTCATCCTCGAGGACGGCTCGATGGGCCGTGCCGCCGTTCCCTCGGGCGCCTCGACCGGCGCGCATGAGGCGATGGAACTGCGCGACGGCGACGAGCGCTACATGGGCAAGGGCGTGCTCGGCGCGGTCGACGCCGTCAACGGCGAGATCTTCGAGGCGCTCGGCGGTCTCGAGGCCGAAAGCCAGATGCGCATCGATCAGATCATGATCGAGCTCGACGGCACCGCCAACAAGAGCCGGCTCGGTGCCAACGCCATCCTCGGCGTGTCGCTCGCCGTCGCCAAGGCCGCCGCCGATTCCTCCGGCCTGCCGCTCTACCGCTATGTCGGCGGCGCCTCGGCGCATGTCCTGCCGGTGCCGATGATGAACATCATCAATGGCGGCGCGCATGCCGACAACCCGATCGACTTCCAGGAATTCATGATCATGCCGATCGGCGCCGAGAACTTCTCGGAAGGCCTGCGCATGGGCGCGGAGGTGTTCCACACCCTGAAGAAGATGCTGAAGGCTGCCGGCCACAACACCAATGTCGGCGACGAGGGCGGTTTTGCCCCGAACCTCGGCTCGGCCAAGGAAGCCCTCGATTTCGTCATGCAGGCGATCGAGAAGGCCGGCTACAAGCCCGGCGAGGACATCTTCCTGGCGCTCGACCCGGCCTCGACCGAGTTCTTCAAGGACGGCGTCTATGATCTCGCCGGAGAGGGCCGCAAGCTCTCCTCGCCCGACATGGCCGCCTATTACGCCGAGCTCGCCGCCGCCTATCCCATCGCCTCGATCGAGGACGGTATGGCGGAGGACGACTGGGACGGCTGGAAGGCGCTGACCGACAAGATCGGCGCGACGTGCCAGCTGGTCGGCGACGATCTCTTCGTCACCAATTCCACGCGCCTGCGCCAGGGCATTGCCCAGGGCGTCGCCAACTCGATCCTCGTCAAGGTCAACCAGATCGGCACGCTGACCGAGACGCTCGACGCCGTCAGCGTGGCCAACCGCGCCGGCTTCACCGCCGTGATGTCGCACCGCTCCGGCGAGACCGAGGATTCCACCATCGCCGATCTCGCCGTCGCGACCAATTGCGGACAGATCAAGACCGGCTCGCTGGCGCGCTCCGACCGGCTCGCCAAGTACAACCAGCTCCTGCGCATCGAAGAAGAGCTCGGCGAACAGGCCGTCTACGCCGGCCGCTCGGTCCTGCGTCAGGGCTGACGGCTGCGGTCAGGAAGTCCGCACCTGCACATCAGTGGAAAGACGAGGGGGCCCGCCGGAAACGACGGGCCCCTTTCTACTCTACCCGCGCCGAGCGATCGCCGAAGACGCGGGAGCGGCCGAACATCCATTCGCGCCAGGTCAGCCGGTTGCCATAGCGCTCCAGCGTGGCGCTGCGCTCGTGTTCGCCGAACTGAACGTAATTGATGACGGCGACGAAGCCGATGCCGCCGAGCGTGTTGCCGAGAAAGACCGGCAGGATGAAGTTGGGCCACAGCGCCCAGAAGGCGGTCTCGCCGCGGAAAGCCAGAAACAGCACCTCCACCGACGACGTCACGACGTGGAAGAAGCCGCCGACGCCGATGAAGTACATCAGCAGCCAGACGATCATGATGCGGGAAATGGTGTCCCGGGCGGCGTGGATCAGCCACACCATGGAGGCGACGACGACGCCGGCGACCAAAGCCTTGGAGAACAATGCGCCCCAGGTCAGCCCGACGGCGTGGCGGGCGTTCTCCAGCGCGACGTTGAAGGCGCCGGGGTCGAGGACCTCCGTGAAGGCGACGAGTGCGGCATTCATCGCCGCGCCCAGCATGTTGGCGACGAAGACAACGATCCAGAGGCGCAAGAGATTGGCCAGGCTCGCCAGCTTCGTCAGGACGAGAGTCACGGGAGTCAGCGTGTTCTCGGTGAACAGCTGATAGCGGCCGACGACGATGATGACGAAGCCGAGCGGATACATCAGATTGCCGACAATGCCGGGGCTCGTTTCGCCCGCGTGGTGGGTGAAGATCACCCGCGCCAGGAAGGTCACGCCCAGCGCCAGTCCCGCTGCCAGGCCACTCCAGAACAGGAACTTGCTCGACGCCGCCAGTTCGTGGTCGGCTGTGCCCAGCACGCGCGCAAAAACTTCCTCAAAAGCGAAATAGTCGGATAGGGTTTCGCCGACGTCCGGCGGGTTTTCGATCGCCTCAGGGGCATGATGCGCGGCCGGCTCCTCCACTGCGGTGGCCTGGACGATTTCCCGTTCGGAAGATGCCATGCGTGTCACACTCCAAAGCCGACGGCGGGGGATGCCGTCAATGGCTACAGAGCGCGGCAACGGGGACGAAGTTCCTTGGCGCAGCGCGGCTTCGCGACATGCCAGGCTTAACCGGGCCTTAAAGCTCGGATGGCAGAATGAGCGCAAGGAGAGCCCGATGCGCACAAGACAGCACAGAAACTCGAAGATGGGGCGCCTGATCGTGCCCGCGATCACGCTGAGCTTCCTGGCCTATTTCGCGTTTCACGCGCAGAGCGGCAAATACGGCATCGGCTCGAAGGAAATTCTGGCCAGCGACCTCGCCGGCGCGCAGACGCGCTACGAACAGTTGCTGAATCGCCGCGAAAAGCTCGAACGCCGCGTTCAACTGCTGCATGACGGCACGCTGGAGCGGGACATGATCGACGAGAGCGCCCGCCGGCTTCTGGGTTATTCGGCCACGGACGAAGTCACCATCATGCGCTGACGCAGTCGGTAACTGATATTCAGTTAAACGTGCTGCAGAGCAGCATTTTAACTGAATACTGGTATATTAGACGACCGTCGCTTGCTCTGCCACGGCGCCCGCTTATACTCCGCCCAAACTCGCACCCAACCGGGCGCGGGGCTGATCGGAGGGCGCGATGGCGACCATCAAGCAGAAGAAACCCGCTGCCGAGTACGGGGACGCCGCCGTTCCCGATTCGGCTGCCGACATCGTCCGCACCCTGGAGCATTTCGACGCTCCGGCCCCGAGCGAATTCACCCGCGACGAGGAGCTGTCGGCCTACCGCGACATGCTGCTCATCCGCCGCTTCGAGGAGAAGGCCGGCCAGCTCTACGGTATGGGCTTCATCGGCGGCTTCTGCCATCTCTACATCGGCCAGGAAGCGGTCGTCGTCGGCATGCAGATGGCGCTGAAGGAAGGCGACCAGGTCATCACCGGCTACCGTGACCATGGTCACATGCTGGCCACCGGCATGGAGTCGCGCGGCGTCATGGCCGAGCTCACCGGACGTCGCGGCGGCTATTCGCGCGGCAAGGGCGGCTCGATGCACATGTTCTCCAAGGAGAAGAAGTTCTTCGGCGGCCATGGCATCGTCGGCGCGCAGGTGCCGATCGGCACGGGCCTCGCCTTCGCCAACCGCTACAACGGCACCGACGCCATCTCGCTCACCTATTTCGGCGACGGCGCCTCCAACCAGGGCCAGGTCTACGAGAGCTTCAACATGGCCTCGCTGTGGAAGCTGCCGGTCGTCTACATCATCGAGAACAACCGCTACGCCATGGGCACCTCGGTCAGCCGCGCCTCGGCCGAGACCAATTTCGCCCATCGCGGCCTGTCCTTCAAGATTCCGGGCATTCAGGTCGACGGCATGGACGTACGCGCCGTGAAGGCCGCCGGCGATCTCGCCGCCGCCCACTGCCGCTCCGGCGCCGGCCCGATCATCCTGGAAATGATGACCTACCGCTACCGCGGCCATTCCATGTCGGATCCGGCAAAATACCGGTCGCGCGACGAGGTGCAGAAGATGCGCTCGGACCACGACCCGATCGAGCAGGTCAAGCAGCGGCTGATCGAGGCGCACGGCCTGTCGGACGACGAGCTGAAGGCGATGGACAAGAAGGTGCGCGACATCGTCGCCGACGCCGCCGACTACGCCCAGAACGACCGCGAGCCCGATCCGGCCGAGCTCTGGACCGACATTTACGCCGACATCGCGCCCCAGGCGACGAAGTAGAGGATCCGGGCACATGCCGACCAATATCCTGATGCCCGCTTTGTCTCCGACGATGGAGGAGGGCACCCTCTCGAGATGGCTGAAGCAGGAAGGCGACAATGTCGCCGCCGGTGACGTCATCGCCGAGATCGAGACCGACAAGGCGACGATGGAAGTCGAGGCCGTCGACGAGGGCACGATCGGCAAGATCGTCGTTCCCGCCGGCACTGAAGGCGTAAAGGTGAACGCCGTCATCGCCATTCTCCTCGCCGAGGGCGAGGACGCCGGCGCGATGGAGAGTGCCGCGGCACCCGCCGCCGCGGAGCCTGCAAAGGAAGAGGCGCCGACCAAGCCCGAGCCCGCCGACGCCTCCGGCGAAAAGGCCCAGTCGGTCTCGGAAGGCACCAAGGTACCTGCCGCCGCCAAGGCCAATCCCGAACCCGACGACAGCGCCCCGGAATATCCCGCCGGCACCGAAATGGTGACGACGACCGTGCGGGAAGCCCTGCGCGACGCCATGGCCGAGGAAATGCGCCGCGAGGACAGCGTCTTCCTGATGGGCGAGGAAGTCGCCGAATATCAGGGCGCCTACAAGATCAGCCAGGGGCTCCTCGAAGAGTTCGGCCCCCGCCGCGTCGTCGATACGCCGATCACCGAGCACGGCTTTGCCGGCCTCGGCGTCGGCGCCGCTTTCGCCGGCCTGCGCCCCATCGTCGAGTTCATGACCTTCAACTTCGCCATGCAGGCGATCGACCAGATCATCAACTCCGCCGCCAAGACGCTTTATATGGCCGGCGGCCAGATGGGCTGCCCGATCGTGTTCCGCGGGCCGAACGGCGCCGCCGCCCGCGTCGGCGCCCAGCACAGCCAGGATTTCACCGCCTGGTACGGCCAGATTCCGGGCCTCAAGGTCGTCACGCCCTATTCGGCGGCCGACGCCAAGGGCTTGCTCAAGTCGGCGATCCGCGACCCGAATCCGGTCGTCTTCCTCGAAAACGAAATCCTCTACGGCCAGAGCTTCGAAGTCCCCAAGGGCGACGACTGGACTGTGCCGATTGGCAAGGCGCGCATCCACCGCAAGGGCAAGGATGTCACCATCGTCTCCTTCTCGATCGGCATGACCTATGCCATCGCCGCGGCCGAGGAACTCGCCAAGGAAGGCATCGACTGCGAGATCATCGATCTCCGCACGATCCGGCCGATGGACATCGAGACGGTCGTGCGCTCGGTCCAGAAGACCAACCGCTGCGTCACCGTCGAGCAGGGCTGGCCGCAGTCCTCGATCGGCTCTCACATCGCCTCCGAACTGATGGAACGAGCCTTCGACCATCTCGACGCGCCGGTTCTCAAGGTTACCGGCAAGGATGTGCCGATGCCCTATGCGGCCAATCTGGAAAAGCTGGCGCTGCCGACCGTCCAGGACGTCATCGATGCGGTGAAAGCCGTCTGCTACCGCGATTAAGGGAACACCCCGATGCCGATCAATGTGACGATGCCGGCCCTTTCTCCGACGATGGAAGAGGGCACCCTCGCGAAATGGCTGGTCAAGGAGGGCGACAAGGTCTCCTCGGGTGACGTCATCGCCGAGATCGAGACCGACAAGGCGACGATGGAAGTCGAGGCCGTCGACGAGGGGACGGTGTCGAAGATCCTCGTCGCCGCCGGCACGGAAGGCGTGAAGGTTAACGCCGTCATCGCCATCCTCACCGCGGAAGGGGAGGACGCCTCTGCTGGCGAGGGCGAGAGCGTCGTCGCTGCCGATCCGAAGGCCGACAATGCCGTGGTCGCCCCGACGGGTGACGCCGCCAACCAGCAGAGCTACGCCCGTCCTGCCGAGATGGCGACAGCGCCGAAGGCTGAATCGGCTGCCCCGTCGACAGCCGGCAGCCGCCAGCCCGTTTCGTCGGGCGCCGGCGAGGGTGGGCGCATCGTGGCCTCTCCGCTGGCCAAGCGCATCGCTCGGGAAGCGGGCGTCGACCTCAGCGCCGTCACCGGCTCCGGTCCGCACGGCCGGATCGTCAAGGCCGATGTGGAGGCCGCCGCAAAGGCTGGCCCGGCGCCGAAGGCCGCGGAAGCCCCCAAGGCCGACGCTCCGGCGGCAACGTCCGCCGCGGGCGCTCCCGCGGGCGCGGCTGCAGCACCAAAAGGTCAGAGCGACGAGCAGATCAAAAAGCTCTTCGCCGAGGGCTCCTACGAGAGCCTGCCGCATGACGGCATGCGCAAGACCATCGCCAAGCGCCTCATCGAGGCGAAGACGACAATCCCGCATTTCTACCTGACGATCGACTGCGAGCTCGACGCGCTGCTGGCGCTGCGGGCCCAGCTGAACGCCGCGGCCCCGGTGACGAAGAGCGAGAAGGGCGACAAGCCGGCTTACAAGCTGTCCGTCAACGACATGATCATCAAGGCCCATGCGCTGGCGCTGAAGGCCGTGCCGGCGGCGAACGTCTCGTGGACGGAAGCGGCGATGCTGAAGCACAAGAACGTAGACGTTGGCGTTGCCGTGTCGATCGAGGGCGGGCTGATCACGCCGATCATCCGCAGGGCCGACGAGAAGACGCTGTCGGCGATCTCGAACGAGGTCAAGGACATGGCCGGGCGCGCCCGGGCCCGCAAGCTGAAGCCCGAGGAATACCAGGGCGGCACCACGGCGGTCTCCAATCTCGGCATGTTCGGGGTCAAGGATTTCGCCGCGGTGATCAACCCGCCGCATGCGACGATCCTCGCCGTCGGCGCCGGCGAGCCGCGGGCGGTGGTGAAGAACGGCGCCGTCGTCGTCGCCACGGTGATGTCGGTGACGCTCTCGACCGATCACCGCGCCGTCGACGGCGCGCTCGGCGCCGAGCTGATGGCGGCGTTCAAGCAGTACATCGAAAACCCGATGGGCATGCTGGTCTAGGATCGCGGCGATGAAGACCGTCCTCTGCTATGGCGACTCGCTGACCTGGGGCTACGATCCGGCGACGGCCGACCGCCATGCCTATGCCGACCGCTGGCCGACCGTGCTGGCGGCGGGCCTCGGGCCGGAGGTGGTCGTCATCGCCGACGGCCTCAACGGCCGGACCACCTGCTACGACGATCACTCGTCACTAGCCGAGCGCAACGGCGCGAAAACCCTGCCGACGGTGCTGGCGACGCACCAGCCGCTCGATCTCGTGATCCTCTTCCTCGGCACCAACGACCTGAAGCGCAGCACCGGCGGCGGCCGGGCCTTCGAGGCGCGGCTCGGCATGGAGCGGCTGCTCGAGATCGTCAGGCTGTCGCCCTACAATGCCGGCTACGGCGTGCCCAAAATCCTCATCGTCGCGCCGCCGCATTTCGTGGCGACCGAGGATCCGGACTTTCACAAGCTCTTCGGCCATGCGATCGAGAATTCGCAGGAGTTCGGCACCGCCTACGGGCTCGTTGTCGACGAATATGGCGGCGACATTTTTGACGCCTCGGAAGTCGCCGAGTGCTCGCCCCTGGACGGCATCCACCTCGATGCCGAGAACACGCGGCGGATCGGCGAGGCGCTCGTCGAGCCGGTGAAGGCGATTCTCGCCCGGCCGTGAATTGCTTTGTCAGGCCACCCACATGAGCGCCTGACCCACCTGGAATAAGACGGCAAGGACGAACCTGATGGCCGACATCTACGACATCCTCATCATCGGCGGCGGACCCGGCGGCTATGTCGCGGCGATCCGCGCGGCCCAGCTCGGCTTCAAGACCGCCATCGTCGAACGCGAGCATCTCGGCGGCATCTGCCTGAACTGGGGCTGCATCCCGACCAAGGCGCTGCTGCGCTCGGCCGAGGTCTACCACTATGCCGAACATGCCGAGGACTACGGCCTGAAGATCGCCAAGCCCGATTTCGACATCGCCGACGTGGTCAAGCGCTCGCGCGGCATCTCGGCCCAGCTGAACGGCGGCGTCGGCTTCCTGATGAAGAAGAACAAGGTCGACGTCATCTGGGGCGAGGCGAAGATCACCAAGGCCGGGAAGGGCGGTCCCGTCGAGGTCTCGGTCGGCACGATGCAGAAGCCCATCGTCGAGCCGCAGAACCCGATCCCGAAGGGCGTCCTCGGCGAGGGCAGCTACAAGGCGAAGCACGTGATCGTCGCCACCGGCGCGCGGCCGCGCGTGCTGCCGGGGATCGAGCCGGACGGCGACCGGATCTGGACCTATTTCGAGGCGATGAAGCCGAAGACCATGCCGAAATCGCTGATCGTCATGGGATCGGGCGCCATCGGCATCGAATTCGCCTCCTTCTACCGCACCATGGGCGCCGAGGTGACGGTGGTCGAACTCCTGCCGCAGATCATGCCGGTCGAGGACGGCGAGATCGCCGCTCTGGCGCGCAAGGCGCTGGAGAAGCAGGGCATCAAGATCCTCACCGACACCAAGGTGACGAACGTCACGAAGTCGGGCGAGGGCGTCACGGTCGAGGCCGAGGGCAAGGACGGCGCCAAGCAGACGCTCAGCGCCGAGCGGCTGATCTCGGCCATCGGCGTCCAGGGTAATTCGGAAGGGTTCGGCCTGCAGGAAATGGGCGTGGCCATCGACCGCGGCATCGTCACCGTCGACGGCTTCGGCCGGACCAATGTCGAGGGCATCTACGCCATCGGCGACGTGGCCGGCCCGCCGATGCTCGCCCACAAGGCCGAGCACGAGGGCACCATCTGCGTCGAGAAGATCAAGGGCCTCGACGTCCATCCGATGAAGAAGGAGCGCATTCCCGGCTGCACCTATTGCCAGCCCCAGGTCGCCTCAGTCGGCCTGACGGAAGCCAAGGCCAAAGAGAGCGGCCGCGCAGTCAAGGTCGGACGCTTCAAGTTTCAGGGGAATGGCAAGGCGATCGCGCTCGGCGAGCCCGAGGGCATGGTCAAGACCATCTTCGACGCCAAGACCGGCGAGCTCCTTGGCGCCCACATGGTCGGCGCGGAAGTCACCGAGCTGATCCAGGGTTTCGTCATCGCCATGGGGCTGGAGACGACCGAGGAAGAGCTGATGCACACGGTCTTCCCGCATCCGACGCTGTCGGAGATGATGCATGAAAGCGTGCTCGACGCGTATGGCCGCGTCATCCACATGTAGTGGCTTTTCCCGCCGGACCGCCAGCATCGGCGGCGCCGGCGGGGCGGGCCGCAAGGCGGCGATTGGTTCCTTCGGCACGCCATAATATAAAATCGTCCGGCCGCCTTGCTGTATCGCAGTTCCGCCCAATTTCGTTCGGGACACTGTTGTCCTGAACGGAGACTGACTATGGATACGAATGGCGTGGGTTGGATCGGTGCGATCGTAGTTGGCGCGGTCGCTGGCTGGCTCGCCGAACAGGTGATGAAGAGCAACATGGGGCTCTTGATGAACATCATCCTCGGCATCGTCGGCGCGATCGTGTTGAACGCGATCCTGGCGGCCATCGGCTTCAGCTTCGGCACCGGCCTGATCGCCTACCTGATCACCGGCTTCATCGGCGCCTGCCTGCTCATCGCGATCGCCCGGATGTTCCGCGGTCGCCGCGTCTGATCCGATTGCATCGGTGACCGACGCTCCTTAGATTGGACGTTATGGTCACCATCATCGATACCCTCCGCGGAGCCGGGGATCTGCCCCGGCTCCGCCACCCCGAAAAGGCCCACCGGCCGGATCAGGATAATACCCTGCCGAAACCGGACTGGATCCGGGTCAAGGCTCCGGTCTCGAAGGGCTATTTCGAGACCCGCGAGATCGTCCAGTCTAACAAGCTGATCACCGTGTGCGAAGAGGCCGGCTGCCCCAATATCGGCGGCTGCTGGGAGAAGAAGCACGCGACCTTCATGATCATGGGCGGCATCTGCACGAGGGCCTGCGCCTTCTGCAACGTCGCCACCGGCAAGCCAAACGCGCTCGACGCGAACGAGCCGGCCAGCGTCGGCCGCGCTGTCGCCGCGATGGGGCTGAACCACGTCGTCATCACCTCCGTCGACCGCGACGATCTCGACGATGGCGGCGCCGAGCATTTCGCCGCGACCATCCGCGCCATCCGCGCCGCCGCCCCCGGCACCACGATCGAGATCCTGACGCCGGATTTCCTGCGCAAGCCTGGCGCGCTCGAGACCGTGGTTGCCGCCAAGCCCGACGTCTTCAACCACAATCTCGAAACCGTGCCGTCGAACTATCTGACGGTGCGTCCCGGCGCACGCTACTTCCATTCGATCCGCCTGCTGCAGCGGGTGAAGGAGATCGACCCCGAGATCTTCACCAAGTCCGGCATCATGGTCGGTCTTGGCGAGGAGCGGAACGAGGTCCTGCAGCTGATGGACGACCTGCGCTCGGCCGATGTCGACTTCCTCACCATCGGCCAGTACCTGCAGCCGACGAAGAAGCATCACGCCGTGATTCGCTATGTTCCCCCGGCCGAGTTCGAGTCCTTTGCCACGGTCGCGACGTCGAAGGGCTTTCTCGTCGTCGCTTCGAGCCCGCTGACCCGCTCGTCGCACCATGCCGGCGAGGATTTCGAGCGGCTGAAGGCGGCGCGGCTTGCGAGGGCGGTCGCCGCCTAATATCTGTGGCCCATGCCGAAATTTGAAACCGTCCGTCCCGTCCGCCACCGCCCAGACCAGATGTTCGCGCTCGTCGCGGACGTCGAGCGGTATCCCGAGTTCCTGCCGCTCTGCCAGAGTCTGAGGATCCGGGACCGTCGCGAATCCGACGGCAAGACGCTGCTCGTCGCCGACATGACCGTCGCCTACAAGATGGTGAAGGAGACCTTCGCCTCGCAGGTGCTCTTGAAGCCCGACGAGCATCAGATCGACGTCAAATATGTCGACGGCCCGTTCCGCTATCTCGACAACCGCTGGAATTTCGAGGCCCGTGAGGGCGGCGGCTGCGACGTAAAATTCTTCATCGACTACGAATTCAAGAGCCGGACGCTGGGCCTCCTGATGGGCTCGATGTTCGACTTCGCCTTCCGCCGCTTCGCCTCGGCTTTCGAGACCCGCGCCGACGAGATCTACGGCCCGGTCGCCGCCGGCTCCTGAGCGGCGAGCCATTCGCCCAGCATGGCGTAGGCGAGGGCCACCGTCTGGAGCCGGACCTCTGCCCGGCCGACATCGCCGAAGCGCTCCATGCGGTGCGTCGTGCCGCGCCGGCTCGCCAGAGCGAGATGGACGAGGCCAACGGGTTTTGCCACCGAGCCGCCGCCGGGCCCGGCAATGCCGGTGACGGAAAGGGCGACGTCGGCGCGCGAGGCGGCCAGCGCCCCTTCGGCCATGGCCCGTGCCACAGCTTCCGAAACGGCCCCATGGGCTTCGATGAGGGCGGTCGGCACACCGATCATCTCGGTCTTGGCGGCATTCGAATAGGTGACGAAGCCGCGGTCGAGCACCGAGGAGGCGCCGGCGATATCCGTCAGCCCCGCCGCGATCATGCCCCCGGTGCAGGATTCCGCCGTCGCGATGACCTTGCCTTTGTCGGCAAAGCTCTCCACCAGACCGGCTGCCTGGCCCCTCAGTTCCTCGGGCATGATGCTCATCGTGCTTCTCCATAGATGACGCTGACGGTTGCCAGGGCGGCGATGCCCTCGCGCCGACCGACGAAGCCGATCGTCTCGTTCGTCGTCGCCTTGACCGAGACGCGGAAGAGGTCGAGCCCGGTCATCTCGGCCACCGTCTGCCGCATCGCCTCCCGGTGTGGCGCGACCTTCGGCGCCTCGCAGATCAAGGTGATGTCGGCATTGGCGATCCGGCCGCCGTTTTCCCGCACGATCTCGACCGCGCGGCGCACGAAGATATGCGAGGCGGCGCCACGCCATTGCTCGTCGCTCGGCGGGAAATGCGTGCCGATGTCGCCGGCGCCGCAAGTGGCCAGCAAGGCGTCGGTGAGAGCGTGCAGGCAGACATCGGCATCGGAATGGCCGAGCAGCGTCTGGTCGTGCGGGATGGAAACGCCGCAGAGGGTCACGTGGTCCCCGTCGACCAGCTGGTGCACGTCGTAGCCGTTGCCGGTCCTGACATCAATCATCGCGGCTTCCCCTCGCAAAATCCGGTCTGCCCGGATGATATCCTCGTTCCGCGTCAGTTTCAGGTTTTCCGGCGACCCCTCGACCAGCCTGACGGCGAGGCCAGCCCATTCGGCGATCGCCGCGTCGTCGGTGAAGGCGCCGAGCCCGGCCGCTGCTGCCGCGCGATGGGCCGCCAGAATGGCGCGGTACGGGAAACCCTGCGGCGTCTGGGCAGCAAACAAGCTCTCGCGGTCGACGGTGTCGTCGATATGCCCGGCCTGCGTTGCCCGCTTCAGCGTATCGGAAACGGCGGTAGCCGGGATCGCGCCGGTCTCGTCGCCGATGCCGTCGATGACCCGTGCGATGGTGGCCCCGTCGACGAAAGGCCGTGCGGCATCATGGATAAGGACGATGTCGGGCGAAAACGCCTCCAGCGCTTCCAGCCCGCAGAGCACCGATCCCTGCCGGGTCGCGCCGCCGGGGACGGTGGCGACGGGAGCGGCGAAGCCGCTCGTCGCGGCGGCAAAGGGATCGCGGTCCTCCGGATGGATCACCACCACCAGCCCTGCCGCCAGATCCGTGACGTCCGCAAAGGCAGAAATGCTGCGCTCCAGCACCGTCCGCCCGCCGATCCTGCGGTACTGCTTGGGGCCCGCCGACTGGCCGGCACGGGCGCCTCGGCCCGCCGCGACGATGATGACTGCGACTTTTCGCTTCGACATTGTCCATCCGTGATATTGCATCGCACAAGCGCTGCCTGGGACTGATCATAGCCAACTGTGCGCTGCAAGCGAGATGTGCTTGTCTTTTGGGCATGTCCAGTTAGATTGCGGATGACATGATGCCGGATTCGACACTTCCCCGATCTGCCCAAGCAATAGGCGGCGCCCCTTCGGGCGGGGCAATGGGATTCGGCGCGGCGCCTTTCGCCATCGGCGGTCTCGTGCCGGGCAATGCGGTGTTCCTCGCGCCCCTCTCCGGCATTACCGACGTTCCCTTCCGCCGCCGTGCCCGTCGCTTCGGGGCCGGTTTGGTCGTCTCCGAGATGGTTGCCAGCGGCGAACTCGTGCGCGGCTTTCGCGAGAGCATGCTGCGCGCCATGCGCGACGGCGACGGCGTGCATGTCGTCCAGCTCGCCGGGCGCGATCCCGCCTGGATGCAGGAGGCGGCGGAGCGGGCGGCGGACATGGGTGCCGACATCATCGACATCAACATGGGCTGCCCGGCCAAGAAGGTCGTCGGCGGCCAGTCCGGCTCGGCCCTGATGCGCGAGCCGGACCTGGCGCTGCGGCTGGTGGACGCCACCGTCGCCGGCGCCGGCGCCGTCCCGGTGACGCTGAAGATGCGGCTCGGCTGGGACCACCAGACCATCAACTCGCCGGAGATCGCGGCGCGCGCGGAAGCCGCGGGCGTGAAGATGATCACCGTGCACGGTCGCACGCGCCAGCAGCTCTACACCGGCACGGCCGACTGGCATGCCATCGCCGCCGTGAAGGCGGCGGTGAGCGTGCCCGTCGTGGCCAATGGCGACCTCGTCGAGGCCGGCCAGCGCGCGGCCATGCTGGCGGCGAGCGGCGCCGATGCGGTGATGATCGGGCGCGGCACCTATGGCCGCCCATGGTTCCCGGGCCTTCTGGCCGGCGCGATCGGCATGGACGATCTCGCTGTCCTGTCCTTTGCCGACTTCGTGGTCGACCACTACGAGGACATGCTCGTTCACTACGGCAACGAGATGGGGCTGCGCCATTCGCGCAAGCATCTCAGCTGGTATCTCGAAGGCTTTGCCGCGGCGAGCGGCGCAGAGCTCGCCGCCGACCGCGCCGCCATCATGGTCACGCCGTCGCCGGCCGTGGCGATCGAGCGGCTTCGCCGCGTTCTGGGCGATGTCAGCATCGCCGAGATCGAGCGCGGGACCGACGCGACAAGGAGGCGAGAGGCTGCCTGACATGAAGACCACGCCCAAGATCCTCCCGGAGCTGCAGCTCCGCATTCTCAACGCGCTGCCGCACCCGGTGATCGTGATCGACGCCGAAGGCTTCTTCGTGTTCGCCAATTCGGACGCCGAGCAGTTCTTCTCCGCCGGCGCCTCGCATCTGGTGAAAAAGCGGCTCAGCGACTTTATCCCGGCCGACAGCCCGCTGTTCGGCCTGATCGAGCAGGTGCGCACGGAGCGTTCGCGCATCAGCGAATACCGCGTCGACGTCTCCTCGCCGCGGATCGGCGGCGAACGCCTCGTCGATCTCTACGTCTCCGGCCTCGTCGACTCGCCCGACCACGTGGTGATCATGATCCAGCTCCGCTCGATCGCTGACAAGATGGACCGGCAGCTGACGCACCGTTCAGCGGCGCGCTCGGTGACGGGCCTTGCGGCGATGCTGGCGCACGAAATCCGCAACCCGCTCTCCGGCATCAAGGGCGCGGCGCAGCTGCTCGAGACCGCCGCCAGCGACGAGGACCGGGTGCTGACCCGACTGATCCAGGAAGAGAGCGACCGGATCGTCAAGCTGGTCGACCGGATGGAAGTGTTTTCGGACCAGCGCCCGATCGAGCGCTCGGCGGTCAACATCCACTCCGTGCTCGACCATGTGAAGACCCTGGCGCGCAGCGGCTTTGCCCGCGGCACGAAGTTCACCGAGACCTACGACCCGTCGCTGCCGCCGGTCTTCGCCAACCGCGACCAGCTGGTGCAGGTGTTCCTGAACCTCGTGAAAAACGCCAACGAGGCCATTGCCGGCCAGGACGGCGGCGAGATCCGCCTGTCGACGGCCTTCCGCCCCGGCGTCCGCCTGTCGGTGCCGGGGACGAAGCGGCGCGTCACGCTGCCGCTGGAATTCCTCGTCGAGGACAATGGCCCGGGCGTTCCCGAAGACATCCGCGAGAACATTTTCGACCCGTTCATCACCACCAAGCCGAGCGGCTCGGGCCTCGGGCTCGCCCTTGTGGCCAAGATAGTCGGGGACCATGGCGGCGTGATCGAATGCGAGTCGCAGCCGGGACACACCACGTTCCGGGTGCTCATGCCGATGTGGCGGGAGGCCACGGACACGACCGAACCCGTCGACCAAGATGTCGCATCCGGCGACCAGTGAAGGACATGATCTGATGGCTCCCGCTCAGATACTCGTTGCCGACGACGATGCCGCGATCCGCACCGTCATCTCCCAGGCCCTGATGCGCGCCGGCTTCGAGGTGCGGGTCACGGCCAACATCGCGACTCTCTGGCGCTGGATTTCGGCAGGCGAGGGCGACCTCGTCATCACCGACGTGCTGATGCCCGACGGCAATGCCTTCGACGTGCTGCCGAAGATCAAAAACAGCAGGCCCGACCTGCCGGTGGTGGTGATGTCCGCCCAAAATACCTTCATGACCGCGATCAAGGCGTCGGAGAAGGGCGCCTACGACTATATCCCCAAACCCTTCGACCTGACCGAACTTGTCGCCATCGCCCGCCGCGCTCTGGCCGAGCCGAAACCCCAGCCGAACGCCGCGCCGGGCGAGGATCCCGGCGACAACATGCCGCTCGTCGGCCGGTCGCCGGCAATGCAGGACATCTACCGCGCTCTGGCGCGGATGATGCAGACGGATCTCACCGTCACCATCACCGGCGAATCCGGCACCGGCAAGGAGCTCGTTGCCCGCGCCCTGCACGACTACGGACGTCGCCGGAAAGGCCCCTTCGTCGCCATCAACATGGCGGCCATTCCCCGGGACCTGATCGAGTCGGAGCTCTTCGGCCACGAGAAGGGCGCCTTCACCGGGGCACAGAGCCGGTCGAGCGGCCGCTTCGAGCAGGCGGAGGGCGGAACGCTGTTCCTCGACGAGATCGGCGACATGCCGATGGAGGCGCAGACGCGGCTCCTGCGCGTATTGCAGCAGGGCGAATACACCGTCGTCGGCGGCCGCACGCCGATCGCGACCGATGTGCGCATCGTTTCGGCCACCAACAAGGACCTGCGCCAGCTGATCAGCCGCGGCCTGTTCCGGGAAGACCTGTTCTACCGCCTCAACGTCGTGCCGCTGCGCCTGCCGCCGCTGCGCGAGCGGATCGAGGACCTGCCCGATCTCGCCCGCCATTTCTTCACCGAGGTGCAGAAGGAGGGCCTGCCGCGCAAGACGCTGAGCCAGGGCGCGCTGGACGTGATGCGGCGCTACACCTGGCCCGGCAATGTGCGCGAGCTGGAGAACCTGATCCGGCGGCTGTCCGCCCTCTATCCGCAGGACGAGATCTCCGGCGAACTGATCGAGCACGAGCTGTCGAACGAATATGCCCGCGCCCTCGACAGCGAGACGGACGGCAGCCGGCCTGTGGATCTCAGCGCCTCGGTCGAGCGCTATCTGTCGGATTACTTCTCCTCGTTCGGCGACCAGCTGCCGCCGCCGGGCCTGCATGGCCGCATCCTGCGGGAAGTCGAGTACCCGCTGATCGCCGCCGCCCTGGCGGCCACACGCGGCAATCAGGTCAAGGCGGCCGACCTTCTCGGCGTCAACCGGAACACGCTGCGCAAGAAAATCCGCGATCTCGACATTTCCGTCGTCCGATCGCTCCGCTAGCTCAACTTTTCGAGCGTTCGTTGCATTTCGAACACAATACGTTGCAATCTGGCAACTGATCAACGTTCGAAGCGACTCGATGACGACTGAGATTACGCCTGCAGATTCCGACCAAGAACCCGCCGTCCTTCCGGAGCGGCGGCGGTTCATGCTGGTGCCTGGCGTGATCGCCGTGGCCAGCGCGCTGGTGACGGGCGCGATCTCGTTCGTGGTGCTCATGGGTCTGACGCCGATCGAGCCGACCGAAGCGGTGGTGCGGATCGCCTCGGTGGTCAACGGCGCCTTCGTCCTCGGCCTGTGCGCGCTGATCTGGCGCGAAGTCGCGCGGATGGCGCGGGCGCGCCATCAGGGCAAGGCGGCCTCGCGCCTGCATGTGCGCATCGTGGTGCTGTTTGCCATCGTCGCCGCGCTGCCGGCTTTGCTCGTCGCCGTTGTCGCCGGCATCACCCTAGACCTCGGGCTCGACCGCTGGTTCGAGATCCGGACGCGGGCCATCGTCGAATCCTCCGTCAGCGTCGCCAGGGCCTATGTCAACGAGAACGCCCGCAACCTGCAGGGCACGACCCTGTCGATGGCCTACGATCTCGACGCGCAGCGCCGCCTCTACGATCTCGACCGCACGGGCTTCCAGTCGCTGCTGACGGAGCAGGCGAGGGGACGGTCGCTGATCGGCGCCCAGCTGCTGCGGGCGAGCGGCGATCCGGTGATGCGGGCCGAGGTCCCTGTCGACCGGCCGCTGCCGGCCCCGCCGGCAGACGCGATGCAGCAGGCGCGCCAGGGCAATCTCGTCTTCATCCCGCCGGGCGTGACCAATCTCGTCGGCGCCATCCTCAAGCTGCGCGCGCTCGGCGACGACATCTTCCTCTACACCGTGCGTGCCGTCGATCCGGAGGTGATCTCGGCGCTGCGGCTGATGGAAGATCGCTCGGCCGAATATTCCAGCCTGCAGAACAACCGGATCGGCACGCAGATCGCGTTCGCGCTGCTCTATCTCGGCATCACGCTGATCGTGCTCCTGTCGGCGATCTGGACCGGCATCGGCGTCGCCGACCGGCTGGTGCGCCCGATCCGCCTCCTGATCTCGGCGGCCGACGAGGTGAGCGAGGGCAATCTTGCTGTCTCCGTGCCGGTCCGCGCCTCGGACGGCGACGTCGGGTCGCTGTCCAACACCTTCAACAACATGATCCGCCAGCTGCGGACGCAACGCGGCGAACTCGTCCACGCCAAGGACGTGATCGACGAGCGGCGCCGCTTCACCGAAGCGGTGCTGTCGGGCGTGACCGTTGGCGTCATGGGAGTCGGCAGCGACGGCACGATTTCGATGCTGAACCCGTCGGCCGAGCGGATCCTCGCCATTTCCTCCGAGGCGGCCGTCGGACGGACCTTGCGCGAGATGTTTCCGCTCATCGCGCAGATCCACCGCGCGGCCGCCGCGTCGCGAAAGGCGGAATACCAGGAAGAGATCAAGCTGCGCACGCAGGAGCGCGAGCGCGTGCTCGCCATCCGCGTGACGTCGGAAGAGACCCGCGACGGCGCGCAGTCGAGCGTCGTCACCATCGACGACATTACCGATCTGGTCGACGCGCAGCGCTCCTCGGCCTGGGCCGACGTCGCGCGCCGCATCGCACACGAAATCAAGAATCCGCTGACGCCGATCCAGCTCTCGGCCGAACGCATCCGCCGACGCTACGGCAAGATGGTCGAGGGCGATCGGGAAGTGTTTGACCGCTGCGTCGACACCATCATCCGGCAGGTTTCCGACATCGGCCGCATGGTCGACGAATTCTCCAGCTTCGCCCGGATGCCCAAGCCCCGGATGGAAAATCGCGACCTGCGCGAGGCGCTGAAAGAGGCGGTGTTCATGCGCGAGATGGGCGATCACGGCATCGTCTTCACCACCGATTTCGGCCAGGTCCCGCTACATGGCACGTTCGACATCCGGCTGCTCAGCCAGGCCTTCGGCAACATCGTCAAGAATGCAGTGGAGTCGGTCGAGGCGTCCGAGGTCGCGGAAGGGCGCATCGGCATCACCGTCACCACCAGCGACGGCTTTCACCGGATCGACTTCACCGATAACGGCCGCGGTTTCCCGCGCGAGGATCGCGATCGTCTGCTCGAGCCCTATATGACCACACGCGAGAAGGGGACGGGCCTCGGCCTCGCGATCGTGCGCAAGATCATCGAAGAACACGGCGGGACGATCCAGCTCGGCGACGCCCCGGAACAAGAACAGGGCGCAATGGTTCGGGTCATTCTGCCGGCGACCGACATTCCGGCCGACGACGCGTCCACTCCACGCTCCCATACGCTAGAAAGGACTGGTGACTGATGGCATCAGACATCCTCATCGTCGACGACGAAGCCGACATTCGCGATCTTGTCGCCGGCATTCTCGAAGACGAAGGCCACGAGACGCGCATCGCCGGAAATTCCGACGCCGCGCTGCAAGCCATCGCCGACCGCGTGCCGCGGCTGGTCTTTCTCGACATCTGGCTGCAGGGCAGCCGGCTCGACGGGCTCGATCTGCTGGAGGCGATCAAGGCGCAGCATCCGGAAGTTCCGGTGGTGATGATCTCCGGCCACGGCAATATCGAAACGGCCGTCTCGGCGATCCGGCGCGGCGCCTACGACTATATCGAAAAGCCCTTCAAGGCCGACCGGCTGGTCCTCGTCGCCGAGCGGGCGCTCGAGACGTCCAAGCTGAAGCGGCAGGTGTCCGACCTGCGGCGCCGCTCGGTCGATTTTTCCGAACTCCTCGGCAAGTCGCATCCGATGAACCAGTTGCGCACCACGATCGAGCGCGTGGCGCCGACGAACAGCCGCGTGATGATCCTCGGTCCCTCCGGCTCCGGCAAGGAAATGGTGGCGCGCGCCATCCACGCCGCCTCGTCGCGCGCCAATGGGCCTTTCGTCGCCATGAACGCAGCGGCGATCACGCCCGACCGCATGGAGGTCGAACTGTTCGGCACCGACGCGCCGCCCGGCGTCGAGCGCAAGGTCGGCGCCTTCGAGGAGGCGCATGGCGGCATTCTCTATCTCGACGAAGTCGGCGACATGCCGCGCGAGACCCAGAACAAGATCCTGCGCGTCCTGACCGAGCAGACCTTCGAGCGGGTCGGCGGCACCAAGCGCGTCAAGGTCGACGTGCGCATCGTCTCCTCGACGGCGCAGAACCTGGAATCCATGATCAGCGAGGGCTCCTTCCGCGAGGACCTCTATCACCGCCTGGCCGTCGTCCCGATCGCCGTGCCGCCGCTGTCGGAGCGGCGCGCCGACATCCCGTTGTTGATCGAGGCTTTCATGAAGCAGATCGGCGAGCAGACGGGCATCAAGACGAAGGCGATCAGCCCGGAGGCCATGGCGGTGCTGCAGTCGAGCGACTGGCCCGGCAATATCCGCCAGCTGCGCAACAATGTCGAACGGCTGATGATCCTGTCGCGCGAGGGCGACGACGACACCCCGATCTCGGCCGACATGCTGCCGCACGAGGTCGGCGACATGCTGCCGCGCACGCCGAGCCAATCCGACGGCCGCATCCTGGCGCTGCCGCTCCGCGATGCGCGCGAGGTGTTCGAGAAGGAATATCTGATGGCGCAGATCAACCGCTTCGGCGGCAATATCTCGCGCACGGCCGAGTTCGTCGGCATGGAGCGCTCGGCGCTGCACCGCAAGCTGAAGTCGCTCGGCATCTGACTTTTGGGCGACGGCGGACCCTTGCCAGCCAAGGATTGGAGTGCGCTGGCCAAGGGGTGGCGAGGTTGCATCGCAACGTGCGAAAGTGCTATCCGGAACGGGATCGACATGCGTCTTTAAGAGTGTCCACCCGACCGAAAACCGCGCCGGCCCGGGCAACGTCCTGGGTTACGCCAAGAAGAAAATAGGAACGTTTCATGGCCGATCGCTTGCAGAACCTGCAGGACGTCTTTCTGAACACCGTCAGGAAGCAAAAGATTTCCCTGACCATCTTCCTCGTCAACGGCGTCAAGCTGACGGGCGTGGTCACCTCCTTTGATAATTTCTGCGTGCTGCTGCGCCGCGACGGCCATTCGCAGCTCGTCTACAAGCACGCCATTTCGACGATCATGCCATCGCAGCCGGTGAACATGTTCGAGACCGAAGAACCGGGACAAGCCTGATTGACCGAATTCGACGAGACGCGGCCGAAAGGCCCTATCGAGCATAAGGCTGTCGTGACGCGGGCAGGGGTGTTCCTGCCCCTTCTCAAGAAGGTGCAGCTGGCCGAGGACCGCGCCAGCGCCGGGTCCGACGTCGTCCGGCGCGCCGACGAGCAGCGGCTCGAGGAGATCTGTGGCCTGGCCGCAGCGATCGATCTGGAGATCGTGGCGAGTGGCATCATTCCCGTCTCCAAGGCCCGGCCGGCGACGCTGATCGGGGCCGGCAAGGTGGAGGAGCTGAAGGGCGTCGTCGCCGCCGAGGAGATCGGCCTCGTCATCGTCGACCACCCGCTGACACCGGTGCAGCAGCGCAATCTCGAAAAGGAACTGGGCACCAAGGTGCTCGACCGCACCGGCCTGATCCTCGAGATCTTCGGGCGCCGCGCCCGCACGAAGGAAGGCCGGCTGCAGGTCGAGCTGGCGCATCTGAACTACCAGAAGGGCCGGCTCGTCCGCTCCTGGACGCATCTGGAGCGCCAGCGTGGCGGTGCCGGCTTCCTCGGCGGCCCCGGCGAGACGCAGATCGAATCCGATCGGCGCCAGCTGCAGGAGCGCATCAAGCGGCTGGAGAAGGATCTCGAGGCCGTCCGCCGCACCCGCACGCTGCACCGAGCCAAGCGCAAGAAGGCCCCGCATCCGGTCATCGCGCTCGTCGGCTACACCAATGCCGGCAAATCGACCCTGTTTAACACCATCACCGGCGCCTCGGTGCTGGCGCAGGACCTGCTGTTCGCCACGCTCGATCCGACGCTCCGCCGCATCACCCTGCCGCACGGCACGGAAGTGATCGTCTCGGACACGGTCGGCTTCATCTCCGACCTGCCGACGCATCTCGTCGCCGCCTTCCGGGCGACGCTGGAAGAAGTGGTCGAGGCCGAGCTCATTCTCCACGTGCGCGACATGAGCGATCCCGACGCCTCGGCGCAGGCCAGCGACGTCAACAAGATCCTCGCCGATCTCGACATCGACACCGCCGATGCGGGGCACCTCATCGAGGTCTGGAATAAGGTCGATCTCCTCGACGAGGCGGCCCTTTCGCAGTTGCAGACGGCGGCGGAAAACCGCGCCGATGGCCACGGCGTCCACCTCGTCTCGGCGCTGACGGGAGAGGGTCTCGCTGCGCTTCTCTCCGACATCGAGAAGCGCATCGGCGGCGTTCTGGGCGAGGTGACGCTGACCATCCAGCCCGCCGCGCTGTCGCTCCTGCCCTGGCTCTACGAAAACGCCTCCGTCCAGAGCCGCGTCGACCAGGAAAATGGCGCTGTCGAGCTGACGGCCGAGATCACCACGCAGGCCCATGCGGAACTCAGACGCCTCGCCGAGAAGAACCCCGGCCTGCACATCGACTGACGCTGGCTGCGGCCCTCGGGCCGCAGCGGCGCCGCTCCTCGACCGGCACGGGGCGGCGTATCGCCGTGCCTGGAATGGCCTAACGCCATTCCTTATCCACTCCCCCAGGCCGCATGATCCCGTGGAAGGCCTGATGCGGCCTCAGACCGGAACGGCCTGAGCCTTCCGCTTCGCCTCGACCCAGAGCGCCTCCATCTCGTCCAGCGACGCAGCTTCCAGCGATGCGCCGCGGGCCACGAGGCTCTCCTCGATATGGTTGAAGCGGCTGCGGAACTTCAGGATGCAGCGGCGCAGCGCCTTTTCCGGATCGAGGCCGTGATAGCGCGCGAGGTTGACGAGGCTGAACAGAAGGTCGCCGAACTCGTCCTCCATGGCATCCGCGTCGCCTTCCGTCAGCGCGCCGTCGAATTCGGCGAATTCCTCGGCGATCTTGGCATGGATCGGCGCCGCCGCGTCCCAGTCGAATCCGACCCGCGCCGCGCGCTCCTGAACCTTCAGCGCCAGCGTGAGGGCGGGAAAGTTCGAGGGCACGCCGTCGAGCAGCAGAGGCGAGGCGCCGGCGAGCGCCGTCGCGCCCCAGCCGTCGCCGCCGGAAGCGGCGCGCGCCTGTCGTGCCGCGGCCTTTTCGGCCCGCTCCTCAGCCTTGATCCGCTCCCACTGACCCTTGGCCGACCGGGCGCTGCGCGCGGTCTCGTCGCCGAAGACGTGCGGATGCCGGCGGATCATCTTCTGGGTGATGCCCTCGACCACGTCCTCGAAGCGGAACAGTCCTTTCTCTTCCGCCAGTCGCGCGTGGTAGACGACCTGCAGCAGCAGGTCTCCGAGTTCCTCGCGAAGATCTTCGGCATCGCGCCGCTCGATCGCGTCGGCGACCTCGTAGGCTTCCTCGATGGTGTAGGGCGCGATCGTCTCGAAGGATTGCTCGACGTCCCACGGGCACCCCCCATCCGGGTTGCGCAGGGCTGCCATGATTTCGATCAGACGGGCGATGTCGCGCGAAGGCTGCATGAAGTTCTCTCTGTTCGACGGCCGGGCGCCCGCCAAGGTCTCCCTCGAATCCGGGCACCATGCCGAGAGATCGCTCGACCGGCAAGCCGGGGAGGGCCAGACGCCGGAAGCGTCGATATTCCGCGTCCGGCTTAGATTTGAGGCGGATCAATGCCGTAAGCGATGCGGTCATGGCAAAGTGCGGAGAATTGCGGGCCATCGGATCATCGCCCTGCTGGCGCCAGCGGCGCCCCTCGGTCCCTTAACCCCTTCGCGGGCATCCGCCAGCCGTGTCGGAAGCGCGATGTCGCAAAGAATGGAACAGACCTCGATGGCTGCCCCGCTGGCCTCCGCCATCCCGATTCTGCCGCCGGTCGAACGCGGCAAGCGATTGGACGGCCTCGCCGGGCAGGTGGGCATTGTCTGGGCCGGCGCGGGTCTCGCCGCCGGTGCCGCGGCCTATGCGGCCGGCCGGTCGGATCTGGCCAGCCTTTTCTGGTCGGCCAGCGCGCTGCCCGTCCTCGTTCTCCTGGTCCTGCAGATCCTCGATCATCTGCGACGGGGCGATGTGGGCCTGGATCTCGTCGCGGCGCTGGCCATGGGCGCCGCCCTGTCGATCGGCGAGGCGCTGGCCGCGGCCGTGGTCGCGCTGATGTATGCCGGTGGACAGGCGCTGGAGCGCTTTGCCGAGGGCCGCGCCGGTCGCGACATGAACGCGCTGCTCGACCGGGTGCCGCGCTTTGCAACGCGCTACAGCGGGGATGGAATGGAAACCGTGCCGATCGCGCGCATCGCGGTCGGTGATCGGCTGCTGGTCAGGCTGGGCGACGTCCTGCCGGTCGACGGGGTGGTGATGGGAACGGTGCTTCTCGACGAGGCGGCGCTGACTGGCGAATCGATCCCGGTTCGGCGGCAGCGGGGCGAGGCGGCCATGAGCGGATCGACCAATGCCGGGCCGGCCTTCGACCTTGTGGCCAGCGAGCCGGCGGCCCGCAGCACCTATGCCGGCATCGTCCGGCTGGTGGATGCCGCTTTGCGCGCCCAGGCGCCAATGGCCAGACTCGCCGATCGCTATGCGCTGGGCTTCATGCTGGTGACCCTCGTCCTCGCCGCGTCGGCGTGGTGGTGGAGTCAGGACCCGATCCGCGCCGTCGCCGTCCTGGTGGTCGCGACGCCCTGTCCGCTGATCCTCGCGGTTCCCGTCGCCATCGTCGCCGGCATTTCGCGCGCCGCGCGCGTCGGCATTCTGGTCAAGGGCGGCGGCGCGCTGGAGGCACTCGGCCGCATCCGGACGCTGGTGGTCGACAAGACCGGAACGCTGACCCACGGCACCGCATCCGTCACCGAGATCCTTCCCGCCAACGGCTTCGACGCCGCCGAGATTCTTCGGCTGGCCGCCAGCCTCGACCGGATGTCTCAGCATGTCGTCGCCAGGGCGATCGTCGCGGCGGCGGAGGCGCGCGGCCTGCCCATCGACATGCCGAGCGATACGAGCGAGCGGGCGGGCGATGGTGTCGAGGGGCGCCTCGGCGATCGGCGCGTGCGCGTCGGCGGCCAGGCCTTCGTCGCCGCGGGCCTGCCGCCGGAAGACGCAGCCCTTCTGGCTGCGGCGGCCCGCCCGGGATCCCTCACCGTGGCGGTGTCGGTCGACGGGCGGCTGGCCGGCACCATCCTGATGCGAGACGGCCTGCGTGAGGGGGTCGGCGCCGTCTTTGCGCGACTTCGGGCGAGCGGCATCCGCCGAATCGTTCTGGCCACTGGCGACCGCCGGGATGTCGCTCTGGCCGTCACCCGCGGCCTGGCCATCGACGAGATCGTCTCCGACCTCCTGCCTGCGGCCAAGATCGAGCTGGTTCGCCGGGAGAAAGAGACGGCCCCGGTGATGATGGTCGGCGACGGCGTCAACGACGCCCCGGCTCTTGTCGAGGCCGATCTCGGCATCGCCATGGGCGCGAAGGGCGCAGCCGCTTCCGCCGAGGCCGCCGACATCATCCTTCTGCGCGATGATCTGGAGGGGTTGGCCGAGGGGATGGAGATCGCACGGCGATCGCGCCGGATCGCGCTGCAGAGCGTCGGCGCCGGTATCGGCCTGTCGACGCTCGGCATGCTGGCCGCTGCCGGCGGACTGCTGTCGCCGGTGGCCGGAGCGCTCATGCAGGAAGCGATCGATGTCGCCGTCATCCTCAACGCCCTCAGGGCCTTGCGGGCCTGAACCCATGCCTCAGCCGGCCGAAAGGAGCGTTCTTGTCCGTAAGCGACTGCTTTCAAATGGCCCCGTTCGAAAAGCGGCAAGTGCTTATCACGCTCTTGTGTTGCAGAATTTATTGCTCAGTGGCTCTAAAGCAGAGAAACCGGGATTGCCCTCGTCCATAAATAAACTTAGATGATTTAGAAGAGTTCTAAAAAAGCGGCGTAGTCCGCGTCGCGAATCAAAAATCGAGGAAACTGAAATGACCCAGCTTCTGCCCTCCGACTCCCTCGGGTTCCTTCTGACGGATGTCTCGCGCCTGTTCCGCCAAGCGTTCGATCGGTCCGTGCAGAATGCCGGCCTGCACCTGACCTCGGGCGAAATCCGGGCTCTGGCGCATGCTTCGCGCTGCGACGGCGCACGGCAGGCCAAGCTGGCGCAGGTGATGGGCGTCGAGCCGATGACCCTGTCGGCCTATCTCGACCGGCTGGAAGCCCGCGGCCTGATCACGCGCACCTGCGATCCGACGGATCGGCGGGCGAAGACCATCAAGGTGACGCCCGCGGCCGGAGAGGTTTTCGACCAGGTGCGGCCGCTCGCCATCGCCCTCTACAACCAGATGATCGAGGGCCTGGACGTCGAGGAAACGGCGATCATGTCCCGCGCTTTGGCCCACATCCGGACCAATCTCGTCGGGATCGACGCGGAAGGCATGGAAGCCCCGCAGGCCGCCCGGCACGCTGCCTGACGACACCCGGGATGCCCAGCGGCAGCGACGCCCCTCTGGCCGCGCGTCGACGGGCCGTATTGCGGTCGACCGGGCAACAGGTCTCGCGCCGGTCGACGCGTTTGCCCTGTGCTTGAGCACGTCGCTCCGTGGCTTGCAGACGGACTATTTCGCGGGTCCAGCAGCCGGGACGACGTCGGCGTCCGCTTCGACCGGCAGACGCGTCGGCTTCAGCCGCAGGGCCGCGACAAGTCCGACGAGGGCAAAGCCGCATGACGTCATGAACAGCGGCGAGAAGGCCGCAGCGTAACTGTTCGCCACCGCCTCGCGGGCGGCCGGCGACAAGGTGGCGATCATGCTCGGCGTCATCTCGGCGATATTGGCGACGCCCGGAATGCTCACCCCCACCCGGGACATGCTGGCGCCGATGATGGCCCCGTAGACCGAGATCACGATCGACGCGCCGCCCATGCGTGACAGCGTCACCGCACCGCTCGCCGCCCCCACGTCACGCCGCGGCGCCGCATTCTGCACCCCGATGATCGGCACCTGCTGGGCAAAGCCGATGCCGATCCCGTGCATCAGCATCAGACCGCCGATCAGCGCGAGCGAGGTGCCGGCATGGACCTGCGACAGCAGCGCAAAGGCGATCGCGCTGCAGGCCGTGCTGGCGATCGCCAGGGGCTTGTAGTGGCCGGTCGCGGAAATGATGCGCCCCGCCGCCAGCGACCCGCAGACGATTCCACCGGTCAGCAGGATGAAGAACAGGCCGGCCGACGTCGGCGACAGCCCGGTGGTGGTCTGCAGGAACAGGGCGAAATAGTTGATCATGCCGATGCCGATCGACCCGCCCATGATCGAGATCACCAAGAGCAGGCTGAACGTCGAATTTCGGAAAAGCTGCATCGGCACGATGGGCTCGGGTGCCCGTCGCTCGACCAGCACGAACAGCGTGGCGCACACGATGCCGACGACGACAACGCCGAGGCTGAAGGGCGAGAGCAGCGATCCGAACAACTGGGCGCTGTCGGCGCCGAGAACGAGGCTGGTCATCGCTAGGGCCAGCAGACCGGCGCCGGCAAAGTCGATCGTCGGGCGGCGGTCCGGCCGGCGCTCGGGCAGCATGAAGAAAAGGCCGGCGAGGACAGCGAAGCCGATCGGCACGTTGACGAGGAAGATCGAGCGCCAGCCGAAGAGATCGCTCATCGTGCCGCCGAGCACCGGCCCGATCGCCCCCGACGCCATCAGCACGAGGCTCGCATAGCTCTGGTAGCGCGCGCGTTCGCGCGGCTCGAACAGATCCGCGTTGATCGCGAAAATCGACACCAGAATGCCGCCGCCGCCGAGCCCCTGGAGCACCCGCGCGGCGATCAGCGTGTTCATCGAAACCGCAAGGCCGCAGACCGCCGAACCCAGCGTGAACAGGCCGATGGCCGCCATCATCACATATTTGCGGCCGTACAGGTCACCCAGCTTGCCGTAGAGCGGCATGACGGCGGAGAGGGCCAGGAGATAGGCCGAGCCGATCCAGCCGAAACGTTCGAGCTGGCCGAACTCGCCGACGATCGTCGGCAGGGCCGTGGAGACGATCTGGTTGTCGAGGGTGGCCATGAACATCGCCGCCATCAGGAACAGGAAGAGCACCAGCCGCCGGCGAGGATCGGCGACGAGAGGAAGGGTCGATTGGGACATGGCAGATCTCCGGCTGGTGGGCGGAGATATGTGCTATTAGCACATATCTGTCAATGTCACCTTTGTCCGGCATGTTCTCAGCCTCGGCGCGCTCTGTTATCATCGCGCCATGACAGTGCCTCAGCCCCAGTACGACCCCAACAATCCCGCTCCGTCGGAAGACCCCGACGTGCTGCGCATCGGCCAGGTGATGACGCGCATGCGGCTGATGACCGGACGCCGGCTGATCGGCCGACTGGCGATCCAGAACGTAGCGCCCGACCTGGAACTGTCGCATCTCGACGTGCTCGATGCGGTGCGTCGCGCCGAGGCGGCGGGGGAGGCGACGGTCGGCGCGATCGCCGCCACGCTGCGCATCGATCCATCGCGTGCCAGCCGGGTCGTGGCCGAGATGGTGGCGCGCAACGTCCTGCGCCGGAAGGCGTCGCAGGCGGACGCCCGGCGCATCGTCCTGGTAATGACGCCGCTCGGCCAGAGGCTGCTGGCGCAGATCCAGGCCCAGAAGCGGGCGCTCATCGCCGATATCGTCGCCGACTGGCCGCCCGAGGACGTCGACGCCTTCGCCACCCTCTTCGACCGTTTCATCGCCGGCTACGAGCGCGTCTTCCAGTCGCTCGACACGCAGACGCCGGGATAGGTGCCGGGCCACGAAGGCGCGGCCGTTTCGCCAGGGCCAGCGGCGAGTCACGATTCGCGGCTGGCATTCCCGCGATCCCGAGGCCCGGCGCCCAGGCAAGGCCGGGCGGGCTTTCGTCGGGCTCCTGCAGCGGGGTTGGATGGTGGCCGCCGCGCGCTTCACGCGAATCCGGCACAGCGACGGAGCATCCTGACGCAGTCGTGATCGGTCCAGCGCGGTGGAGAAGCCGTCGCGGCACCACGTCGCGGGACAGGGTGCCGGGCTTCCGCTAAGCCCTTCGCCATGGGGCCATCACATCTCTGCTTTCCTCCGACGCGCGATGCGGGACTGGCGCGGCTGGCAGACTTCGCGCCGCGGGCCGGGCGGGCTTATGCCGCCGGTCGCAACATTGACGACGGCCCCGAGAACGAGGGCGCGATCTCCCGGCTTTCCCCCTATGTTCGCTATCGCCTGATCACCGAGCGGGAGATCGTCGCCGCAGTGCTCTCCCGGCACGACCTTCCGGCTGCGGGGCAGTTCGTGCGCGAGGTTTTGTGGCGCACCTACTGGAAGGGCTGGCTGGAAATGCGGCCGGCCGTCTGGTCGCGCTTTCTGGAAGAGCGCGACCAGCAGCGCCAGGAATTCTCCGACGTCCGGGCGCTGGCCGATGCCGAGGGCGGCGCGACCGGCATCGAGGGTTTTGACGACTGGGCGCGCGAACTGGTGGCGACCGGCTATCTGCACAATCACGCCCGCATGTGGTTCGCCTCGATCTGGATCTTCACCCTGCGCCTTCCCTGGACGCTCGGCGCCGACTTCTTCCTGCGCCACCTTCTCGATGCCGATGCCGCCAGCAACACGCTGTCCTGGCGCTGGGTGGCCGGACTGCAGACGGTCGGCAAGACCTATCTCGCCACCACCGACAACATCGCGCGCTGTACCAACGGCCGCTTTGCCCCGAAGGGTCTGGCGGAGGTGGCCGTGGCGCTCACCGAAGCCCCCGTTCCTCCGGCCCGCGAAGTGCCCAGCCTCGCGCGACCCGTGACCGGGGAGCCGTCGATGCTGCTCGTCAGCCACGAGGATCTGCATCCCGAATCGTTGCTTTTCCCCGAAGTGCCGATCGCAGCGGCCCTGGTGGTCGTCGATGGCGGGCTGCTGTGGGGCGAGGGCGCCCGCGCCTTCGTCGCCTCGGCGGCCGCGGACACGGCAACGCGCCTTGCCGCGCATTTCGCCTGCCCGGTGGAGATCGCCACCCGCTTCGATGCCGCCGCGCTCCTGGCGGCGGCACGGGCCGCCGGCGTGCGGCAGATCGTGACGCCTTCTGCCCCGGTCGGCCCGGTCGCCGAAGCGTTGGCCGCCATCGCCCCGATCCTGCGGCAGGACGGCATCGAACTCGTCCCAATGCGCCGCTCCTGGGACGACCGTTTTTGGCCGGAGGCGAAAAAGGGCTTCTTCGCCTTGAACCAGTGCATCCCGGCGCTGCTGCGCGACGAGGGCCTGTCGTGAGCGCGCAGCCGCCGAGCTCTCGCCGCCAGGCCCGCCACGACATCGGCCCGCCGCCAAGGGGGCGCTGATGGCTCAGGTCCAAAATCTCGTCCTGGTCCTCGGCGACCAGCTGACGCCGACGCTGACGAGTCTTGCCGCCAGCGACCCGGCACGGGACCGCGTCCTGATGGCCGAGCTCCACGACGAGGCGAACTATGTCCGCCACCACAAGAAGAAGATCGCCTTCCTGTTCTCGGCCATGCGCCATTTCGCCGAGGAGCTCCGCGGCGCGGGCTGGACGGTCGACTACGTCACGCTCGATGCACCGGGCCATCGGGGCAGTTTCACCGCCCAGCTCGCGGCGGCCGTCGCCGAGCACCGGCCGGAGCGGATCGTCGTCACCGAGGCGGGCGAATGGCGCGTGGCAGAGATGATGAAGGGCTGGGGAGAGCGGCTTGCCCTTCCCGTCGATATCCTGCCGGACGACCGTTTCCTCACCACGCCGTCGGCTTTCCGGGAATGGGCGACGGGCCGCAAGCAGCTGCGCATGGAATACTTCTACCGCGACATGCGCCGCCGGACCGGGCTCCTGATGGAGGGCGACCAGCCCGTCGGTGGCCGGTGGAATTTCGATGCCGAGAACCGCAAGCCGGCCGATGTCGATCTCTTCATGCCGCGACCGCGCGCCTATGCCCACGACGCCATCACCAAGGACGTGCTCTCGCTCGTCGCGGCGCGCTTCGGCAATCATTTCGGCGATCTCGAACCCTTCCGCTACGCCGTCACCCGCGCCGATGCCGAGGCCGCCTTCGCCGCCTTCGTGAAGGAGGCGCTGCCCCGTTTCGGCGATTTCCAGGACGCCATGCTCCAGGGCGAGCCTTTCCTCTACCATTCGGTCGTCGCGCAGTACCTCAACTGCGGCCTGCTCGATCCCTTGCGCGTCTGCCGGCAGGTCGAGGAAGCCTGGCGGAACGGCACGGTGCCGTTGAATGCGGCCGAGGGGTTCATCCGCCAGATCATCGGCTGGCGCGAATATGTCCGCGGCATCTACTGGCTGAAGATGCCGGGCTACGAGCGCAGCAATTTCTTCGGCCACGACAGGGCGCTGCCTGATTTCTACTGGACGGCCGAGACCGACATGGCCTGCGTCCGCGCCGCGGTGACGCAGACCAAGGAGGAGGCCTACGCCCACCACATCCAGCGCCTGATGATCACCGGTAATTTCGCGCTGCTCGCCGGCATCGATCCGCACGAGCTGCACGAATGGTATCTGATGGTCTACGCGGACGCCTATGAATGGGTGGAACTGCCCAACACCGTCGGCATGAGCCAGTTCGCCGATGGTGGCCTGCTCGCCTCCAAACCCTATGCGGCGAGCGGCGCCTACATCAACCGCATGTCGAACTACTGCGCCGCCTGCCGCTACGACGTGAAGCAGCGGACCGGCCCGAATGCCTGCCCGTTCAACGCGCTCTACTGGGATTTCATGGCCCGCCACCGCGACAGGGTCGGCCGCAATCCGCGCATGGCGCAGATGGTGCGCAGCTACGACAATTTCCCGGCCGACGAACGGGCGCGGATCGCCGAGAGCGCCGCGACCTTCCTGGCGAGCCTGTGAAAGACAAGCGCTTCACCAAGTCGACCCTGCCGCAGAAGACCTGCGCCGCCTGCGGCCGCCCCTTCGCCTGGCGCAAGAAATGGGCCCGCGACTGGGATGCGGTCAAAACCTGCTCGGACCGCTGCAAGGGCGACTTGCGCCGCAAGAACGCCGCGCCGTCCCCGTGAAAACATGGCGCGGGCCTTGGCGGCCTGGGGCCACGTCTTTCTCACGCGCCATATCGCGAAGGTCTGAACGGTTCCCGGATTCGACCTCCGGCGCGCCCACCCGGCTGGATCCCTGTTCCTGCAGCGCTGCCTTGGATTCGGAACCATGACGCCGTGGGCCGGTTCCCCCAAGGACCGGGCGGATATCCCGCCCTGAAAGAAAGGTTGCGACCATGGCTGATCACGAGACCAAGGGCACGATCAAGGAAGTCGGCGGATCGATCAAGGAGACCGCGGGCAAGGCCGTCGGAAACGAGCGTGTCGAGGCGGAAGGTGCCGCCGACCGCGTCGAAGGCAAGACGGAGAAGAATCTCGGCAAAGTCGAGAATGCCGCCAAGGACGCCGTGCGCTGATTTCAGCGACCGTGTCCGCATCGCGGACAGATGACCGACTGAATGGCCGTCCCGGAAAATCCGGGGCGGCCATTCCCATGTCTCGGCCCATCTCTTGGCCCATGTCTCGGCCAAGTCTTGGGCTCCCATGTCCTGAGCACCGATGTCTCGAGTCCTGTGTCTCGAGCCCTGTCGCGACGCAGTTTCCGCAACCAACTCCGATGGCCCCATGACCCGTAGAACCGTCTCGCTGTCCGTCCTGTGCGCGACGTTCGTCCTTTTGCTGTGGCTGGCGCCGGATGTGCTGCTGGTGGTGTTTGCGGGGATCCTGATGGCCGTTTTCCTGCGCGGCGGCGGTGACTGGGTGGCGGGACGGCTCGGGGTCAAGGGAGGATATGGCGTCGCTATCTTCTGCGTTGCGCTGACGGCGAGCGCGCTCGTCTTCCTCGGCTTTGCCGGGGCGGCGCTGGCGGACCAGGTTCAACAGCTCTGGGATCGGCTTCCCGAAGCGGTCGCCACCCTGCGCAGCTACGTCGACGACCACGCCTGGATCAGCAAGGCGCTCGACAAGTTCGACCCCGCCGCCGTCGCCCCTTCCGGATCGGGTGCGACGTCGGCTCTGTCCTCGACCTTCGGCGCCGTCGGCAATGCGGTGATCATCGCCTTCGTCGGCATCTACGGCGCCGCGGCGCCGTCGACCTACATCCACGGTTTCGTGTCGGTGGTCGCCCCCTCGGCTCGGCCGAAAGCACGGTCGATGCTGGGGGAGTCCGGCATCGCGCTTCAGGGCTGGCTGAAGGCACAGTTCGTGTCGATGGCGGTGGTCGGCTTTCTCACCGGGCTCGGCCTCTGGATTCTCGGCGTGTCGCTCTGGCCGATCCTGGCGGTCCTCGCCGCCTTCCTGACCTTCATTCCCAATATCGGCCCCGTGCTGGCGCTCGTCCCGGCCGTGCTGCTTGGCCTGGCGGACGGCTTCTCGACAGCGCTGTGGATCGTCGCTCTCTACGTCACGGTGCAGGCCATCGAGAGCTACCTGGTCACGCCCCAGGTCCAGGAAAGCGCCGTGTCGCTGCCGCCCGCGCTGACCATCGCCTTCCAGCTCCTGTTCGGCGTGCTCTTCGGGGTCCTCGGACTGGCCCTCGCCACGCCGCTGGCCGCGGTCCTCCTTCGGGTCGGGCGCAAATTCTATGTCGAGGACTATCTCGACAAGGAGGCACCCAGCTTCGACGGCATTCGCTGACGGCCATGGCGCCGAAGAGGCCTGGTCTCATCCGATCCGCGCCAGCCACCCCTTCACCCGCGCCCGGGCTGGCTCCTCGACTGCCTCGTAGAGCCAGTTCGATCCGAGCACCACCACCAGCGTGACCAACCCCAGGACCAGCACCGACAGGCCTGCATCGAGGTTTCGCCCCACGCCAGCGCCCGTCAGGGCACGGGCCATGACCTGGATGACGCTGAGGACGAGGTAGTGGGACATGTAGATCGAGTACGAGATGACCCCGAGACGGACCAAGGGGGCGCGGGAGAGGAGGCGGGCCGGCAATCCCTGGTTCGCGGCCAGAAAGAGGATCAGTAGGGCATAGGCGGGCGGGATCAGGACGTCCGGCCACTCGAAATGCATGGCGAGCAGAATTCCGGCCCCCAGGAGCATCAAAGGGTCGCTGCCGCTCAAAAGGTGCCGCGGCAGCCTGAGGAAGGCGCGATAGGTCAAAATCCCGAGCGTGAACTCGAAGGCACAGCGCAACAGGCCGAAATCCGCCGTTCGGTCGAGATCGGTGCCCTCGGCCGAAATCACCCAAAGGCCCGCCAGGGCCGCCCCTGCCAGCGCCAGGCGCAGCGAGCCGCCATGACGGACCACCAGGATCGTCAGAAGCGGAAAGAGGAGATAGGCGCCGAACTCCGCGCCGATTGACCAGGCCGGGCCGTTCCAGGTGTTATAGGACTGAAGACCGGAGGTCTGAAGGAGCAGGGCGTTGAGAACGAAACCGTAGGCATCGGTGCTATCGCCGAAAGGGCGATCGACCCTCTGGCCCCAATCCAGATGGATCAGCGCGAGCTTGGTCAGCTCCAGCAGCAGAAAGCCCATCAGAATGAGGAAATGCAGGGGATAGATCCGGGCGAAGCGGGCGTCGATGAAGGCGCGAAAGCTGGCCCATGTCACTGTGTCGCTGAACCTGTCGGCATAGGCGTGGGACAGGATGAAGCCGCTGAGGACGAAAAAGAAGTCGACCCAGAGATAGCCCTTGGAAACCAGACCCGTGGTGGCGGCGAGATCGAGGTTCGGCAGAAAGCCGCCGCTGAAGTGGTAGATCACCACCACAAGGGCGGCGATCCCGCGCATGGACGTCAGCGGCGCAAGGTCTGCGCGGGCGGTCGTACTCATCGATGGCCTCATTCACTCGGCAGGATTGGGCTTTGTGGCCGCCCACCGTCACCGGCTCGGCCTGCCCACCTGTCCAAAGCGGAGCAAGCCGTTTTGTTGCAGTGCAGATAGAAATCGAGCGGGAATGGGTGGACACTGCCTATCGATCCGTCTGGTCTTCCCGGTACTCTTCCATGACCTCGTCGACATCGCGGCGATCCTCGGGCGACACCGTCTCCGGCGCCTCGTTGGCGGAAGTGCGTCCGGTCAGGCAGAGCTCGGAGCGGATGGGACGGTGATCGGACCCGACATCCTCCAGCACCTCGAGCGAGCGAACCTGGAATTCGGGCGTGACGAACAGATGGTCCAGCGGCCATCCCAATAGCGGGGTCCGAGCCGGAAAAGTCGCGAAGGTGCCGCGGCCGATGCGCGGGTCGAGATAGCCGCCGATCCGCTTGAACAGTTGCGAGGTATGCGACCAGGCGACATCGTTGAAATCACCGATGGCGAGCACCGGGAGCTTTTCCTCGGCCGCGCGCATGGCGGCAACGGCGATCTCGGCGTCCCGCTCGTCGGTGTCCTGGCCTGGAACGGGCGGTCGGGGGTGCAGGGCGATCACGCGGAACGGGTTGCCCGCGGTCAGTTCGGCATGGACCGAGGGCGTGTCCTTCTCGGCGATCGTCTCGATGCGGCCATCGCGCATGGCGAGATTCGTCGCAAAGATCATGCCGTAGGTATTGCCGAGCGGCCGCGCGAGGACGTTCGGAAATCGCGCCAACTGGGGCGCCAGAGCGTCGGCCCAACGCTGGTCGGTCTCCATCAGCAGCAGGATGTCAGGCTGCGCCCTGCCGATGAGTGCCGTCGTCCGCGCGTAATCTCTGTTGGATTCCAGGACATTCAGCGACAGCAGGCTGAAGCATCGGTCGTCCGACATCGGAAGGTCGTCCGCGAACGTGATTTCGGGTGTCGCCAGCGGCGTGTAGGGGTAGATCCGATAGACTTGCCAGGCGGCCGCCACCGCACACAGGACGGCGATCCATCGGCCCGCAGACCGATCACGCCACAGGGCAAGAACCCCCGCCGCCACCAGCAGCACGAAGATCTGCACCCGGGGAAAGTCCCAGATGCGGATCCACCATTCGTCGGATTCGACGATGCTGAGGGCCGTTGCCAGGACCAGAAGACCCGCGAACAGTCTGACGATGGCGGTGATGATGATGGGACCGTCTCCTTTGGGCACCGCCGCTTCGACCGCGTCCGAGACGGCGATCGGGGGCTCGGCCTGTCCAGATAGAGTTTCCAGCGCAACTGCGTCAACGTGCGGACGCAGTGACTCCATGGACCGGTTCACCGCTGCGGCAGAACGAGGCCCGTGGCCTTCACCCTGTCGCGCGCCGCCTGTTCGCGATCCCGGCGCGTAGCCCTTTATTCGAGGTCATCCGCCTTTCCAGATCCGGATGGTCCGTGGCCGGCGCAGTGAACGGCAGCATACTCGTCGAGAAGTCAGGGACCGGATGCTCGTCCGTGAACGCGGCATCATGAATTCGGGTGCGGGCATCCTCATCTCCTCCGGGGAAGATGCTGGCGGCGCTTTTCGCCTCGGCCATGGCGTGCCCCATAGAAAAGCCCCGCGCGATCTCTCGGCGGGGCCTGGCATTTTTGTTCAAAGCGTCAGGGGCGCGAGCGGTTACGCTCCGGTGGGAGGCGATGGCGCCGCAATGTCGTCTTCGTCGGCCTCGTCGTACTCCGGTGAACGGCCGCCATTGGGCAGCTTGCTCTGTTCCCGCTCAACTTTCTCGGTTTCCGTCTCTCCAGCCGGGTTGTCCTCGGTGGCGATCTTCGAGCCGTCCTCCCGATACTCGCCGTGCTTCGTCGTTTTGCTGATCTCGGACATTGAGGCCTCCTCTTGTTGCAGAATGAGGAAAGGTTCGGAACAGGCTCCGGTTCCGTTCGCTTCGAGACTGTGATGTTCCGCGTGACGGCCATCTGCCGGCTGCGGTTTGGCGCGTGCTACTTTGGAACTTGCAGTCTGCCGGGCGATCTTGTCGAGCATCATCGCTCGCCCTGTGGTCTCTTAGGCGATCTTGCTTCTCCTGAGCAGCGAGAGCGAAGTGGCGATGAACTGCCGAAGCTTCGGAAGCATCCGCTCCTCGTCGATCCCTTTGACGCAATCGGCTGCCCCTGCGAATCCAGCCGGTTCAAGACGGCATCACGGGACCCACATCTTGCATTCCGTGTGCGGGAACCAGCCGAAGGCACCGGAAAGCCCTTGGAAATCAAAGGAACCAGCTTAGGACATGATGCAACATGACAAAGGCAGATTTGAACCTGATAGGTTGCTTTTGGTGGTGAGCGCGCCGGGGCTCGAACCCGGGACCTACAGATTAAAAGTCCGTTGCTCTACCAACTGAGCTACGCGCTCGACCGGCGAGAGGGCCTTGGCCGGCTCGCGAAATCGGGCGGACCATAGAAAGGGGGCCGGGGGCGGTCAACCGCAAATCGGCCATGGTCCCAGAAAAGCCGAAGAGGGCGTGATTTGCAGTTTGGGCGGGTTCGTGGCACGGCCGGCCGTGGTGGGCCTGTCCCGCCCGGGCGGCGACCGGCGCGGAGCCGCGGGGCAGGCACCAGTCGGGTCCGACCGCCGCCGACTGTCGCCCCAAGGCGCGTTTTCCGGGTCAAGCATCCCGGCTGGAAGGAAAAGCTGCGTGATCGAGGATCTCTCCTATCCGACGGCCGTTCTCGCCGGAGCGCTCTCCTTCCTGTCGCCCTGCGTCCTGCCGCTGGTGCCGCCCTATCTCTGCTACATGGCCGGCGTCTCGGTCGAGGAGCTGAGGGCGGGGCCGCAGATGCGCGCGCTCCAGATGCAAGGGGGCGGGGTGCCGGCGGGCGGCGCGACGGCGGGGGCAGGGGCGGCGGGCCGGCTCGGCAGCCACGGCTATCTCAGGGTGCTCGCCACGGCGCTCGTCTTCGTCCTCGGCTTTTCCACCGTCTTCGTGGCGCTCGGCGCCGGGGCCAGTTCCATCGGGCAGATGCTGCGGCAGAATCTCGACTGGCTGGGGCTTGTCGCGGGGCTCGCCATCATCGTCATGGGCCTCAACTTCCTCGGCGTCTTCCGCATCGCCTTCCTGTCCGGCGAAGCCCGCTTCCGGGCGCCCGACAGACCGCGCAGCGTTCTCGGCGCCTATCTCATGGGCCTCGCCTTCGCCTTCGGCTGGACGCCCTGCATCGGGCCGGTCCTCGGCGCCATTCTGGGCCTCGCCGGCACGCACGACACGGTCGGCGAGGGCGCGTTTATGCTCGGCCTCTATTCCGCCGGCCTCGGCATTCCCTTTCTCCTCGCCGCCGCCTTTTCCGGCGTGTTTCTGCGCCTGATCGGCCGTTTCCGAAAGCATTTCGGCCTGGTCGAGAAGGCAATGGGCGCCCTTCTGGTCCTCACCGGCATCCTCTTCCTCACCGGCGGCATGCAGACGGTGTCCTTCTGGCTGCTGGAGACCTTTCCGGCGCTGATGAATGTCGAGGCGATCGCCACCTGAGACGGCGATTCACCGATTGCTCAGCTTCCTCTGCTAATTTCAGCGGACCATCCGAACGGAACCCGACGATGAACCGTACATGCCTTTCCATCATCCTCGCGGCCGGCGAAGGCACGCGGATGAAATCCACGCGAGCCAAGGTGCTGCACGAGGTGGCGGGCCTTGCCATGGTCTGCCATGTCGCGGAGACGGCCGCCGCGGCGGGCTCGACGCGCACGGCGCTGGTCATCGGCCGCGATGCCGACGCGGTGGCGGCCGCCGTCGGCGGCGCCGTTGCCGGGCTGTCGGCGCATGTCCAGACGGAGCGGCTCGGCACCGGCCATGCCGTGCTGGCGGCGCGGGACGCGATCGCGGAAGGCTTCGACGACATCCTCGTCCTTTTCGGCGACACGCCGCTGGTCCGGCCGGAAACGCTCGCGCGCGCGCGAGAGACGTTGGCCGCCGGCGCGGCGCTGTGCGTCGTCGGCTTCCGGACCGCGACGCCGCAGGGTTACGGCCGGCTGATCGAGGAGAACGGCGAGCTGCTCGCGATCCGCGAGGAGCGCGATGCCAGCGAGGTCGAGCGCCGGATCGAGTTCTGCAATGGCGGCGTCATGGCGCTGCGCGGCGACATTGCGCTCGACCTTCTCCAGGCGATCGGCAATGCCAATGCCAAGGGCGAATACTACCTGACCGACGCCGTGGAGATCGCCCGCGCCCGCGGCGAGAGCGTCCGCGCGATCGAGGCGGACGCGGACGAGGTGCTGGGCGTCAACACGCGCGTCGAGCTCGCCGCCGTCGAGACCATCTGGCAGCAGCGCCGCCGGCGCGAAATGATGCTCCAGGGCGTCTCGATGATCGCGCCCGAGACGGTGTTCTTTTCGCACGACACCGAAATCGCCGCCGAGGTGCTGCTGGAGCCCAACGTGGTTTTCGGTCCGGGCGTCTCGATCGGCACGGGCAGCGTCGTCCATGCGTTCTCGCACCTCGAGGGCGCGCGGATCGGCGAGGACGTCGCCATCGGCCCCTTCGCCCGGCTGCGGCCCGGAACCCGGCTCGCCGAGGGCGCCAAGGTCGGCAATTTCTGCGAGGTGAAGAATGCCGAGGTCGGCGCGGGCGCCAAGATCAACCATCTCAGCTATATCGGCGACGCCTCGGTCGGCGCGGCCGCCAATATCGGCGCGGGCACGATCACCTGCAACTACGACGGCGCGCTGAAACACCATACGGCCATCGGCGCCAACGCCTTCATCGGCTCGAACTCGGCCCTCGTCGCGCCGGTGAGCATCGGTGCCAGCGCCTATGTCGGCAGCGGCAGCGTCATCACCGAGGACGTGCCGGACGATGCGCTGGCCATCGGCCGGGCGCGCCAGGTGACCAAGCCCGGCCGCGGCCGAGAGATCGCCGAGCGCAATGCCGCCGCCAAGGCCGCGCGCGGCAAGCCTTCCGCCTGACGTAAAGGCCTTCGACGAAGAGCTCGGCGGGGCCCCTGTGTCACGGCCGGCAACGAAGAGTGTCTGGACGCCGGCCGGCATCGATTGCAAAGCCAGTTCGACCGGGCCGGACGCAGCCCGACCCAACCGAGGAGACGTGGAATGTGTGGCATCATCGGGATCGTCAGCGGTCAGCCGGTCGCCGACAGACTGGTCGACTCGCTGAAGCGGCTGGAATATCGCGGCTATGATTCCGCCGGGATCGCCACCCTCTCGGACGCCGGCCTCGACCGGCGCCGGGCCGAGGGCAAGCTCGTCAATCTGGAGACGCTGTTGAAGACCGAGCCGCTCGGCGGCACGATCGGCATCGGCCATACCCGCTGGGCGACGCATGGTGCGCCGACGGTGCGCAACGCCCATCCGCACGCGACGCCCCGCGTCGCCGTCGTCCACAACGGCATCATCGAGAATTTCCGCGAACTGCGCACCTCGCTCGAGGCGGATGGCTACGTCTTCGAGAGCGAGACCGACACCGAGACCATCGCCCTCATCGTCACCCGTGCCCTCGACCGGGGCGCCGAGCCGGTGGAGGCGGTCCGCCAGATCCTGCCGCAGCTGGAAGGCGCCTTTGCGCTCGCCTTCGTCTTCTCCGGTGAGGAGAATCTGATCGTCGGTGCACGCCGCGGCTCGCCGCTCGCCGTCGGCATCGGCAAGGGCGAGATGTTCCTCGGCTCCGATGCCATCGCCCTGTCGCCCTTCACCGACGCCGTGCGCTATCTCGAGGACGGCGACTTCGTCGTCCTCGACCGCAGCCAGGCGAAAATCTACGACGTCGACGGTTTGGCGGTGGAACGGCCGGTCCGGCGCTCGGTCGGCAAGGCCTTCTATGTCGACAAGGGCAACCACCGCCATTTCATGCAGAAGGAGATCTACGAGCAGCCGGAAGTGATCGGCCACACGCTCGGCTCCTTCGTCGACATGACCACGGGGCGCACCCGCGTGCCGAACGGCCAGTCGCTCGATTTCAAAGACATCAAGCGCATGGCAATCTCCGCCTGCGGCACCGGCTACCTCGCCGGCCTCACCGGCCGCTACTACTTCGAGCGGCATGCACGGATCGCCTGCGACATCGATGTCGCCTCGGAGTTCCGCTACCGCGAGAGCCCGCTTGGCGATGTCGACCTCGCGCTATTCGTCTCGCAATCGGGCGAGACCGCCGACACGCTGGCCTCGCTGCGCTACGCGAAGTCGATGGGGCTGAAGACGGCCTCGGTCGTCAACGTCCAGGAATCGACCATCGCCCGCGAGTCCGACGTCGTCCTGCCGACGTTGGCCGGGCCCGAGATCGGGGTGGCCTCGACGAAAGCCTTCACCTGCCAGCTGATGGCGCTCGCGGCCCTGTCGATCCGCGCCGGCGTCGACCGCGGCGTGATCTCGCCGGACGAGGAACTGGCGATGACGCGGGCGCTGGCCGAAGGGCCGCGCATGGTGGCCGAGGCGTTCAAGCTGGAGGGCCAGATCGAGATTCTGGCGCGCGAGCTCGCGACCTATCGCCATGCGCTCTATCTCGGCCGCGGCCTCAGCTATCCCCTTGCCCTGGAAGGCGCCCTGAAACTTAAGGAAATCAGCTACATCCACGCGGAAGGTTATGCAGCGGGCGAACTGAAGCACGGGCCGATCGCGCTGATCGACGAGACCATGCCTGTGATCGTCGTGGCACCGCACGACCGGATGTTCGAAAAGACGGTGTCGAACATGCAGGAGGTCGCCGCGCGCGGCGGCCGCATCATCCTGATCACCGACGAGAAGGGCGCCCGTGCCGGCGCCGTGAGCGCCATGGAGACGCTGATCCTGCCGGATATGCCGGAGATCCTGACCCCCATCGCCTTTGCCGTTCCGCTGCAGATGCTGGCCTACCACACCGCCGTGCACATGGGCACGGATGTCGACCAGCCGCGCAATCTCGCCAAGTCCGTGACGGTGGAGTGACCGGGGCTCAAAAACCAGCATCGGTAAAGGCTTGATGACATTCGTTGCGACAATGGTTGCATGCCGACCGCCGGCCCGACCGGGATCGGCTCGATGACGGTGTTCGCGAATTTCGGCCTCGTCTGGCGCCGGCGCGCGGCGACCGGCATCGGCGCCGTGGTGCTGGGCCTCATCGCGCTGGGACTGGCGGAACTCGCCGACGGGGCCCAGGACAGCTTCGAGGCGCTGGTCGCCGTCGCCCCCTATGCGCCGCTGCTCATGACGCCGGCCTGCTTCGGGGCCATCGCCTGGGCGACCTTGAGCTGGGCGCCGGCCGCGCGGGGCTCGGGCATTCCGCAGGTGATCGTCAACGCGCACAATCCGGATGCGCCGGGCAACGCCGCGCTGACGAGCCTGAGGACGGCGGCGATCAAGTTCGTCCTGACCCTGGCCGCGCTGCTCGTCGGCGGCTCGGTGGGTCGCGAGGGGCCGACGGTCCAGATCAGCGCCGCAATCATGCAGGCGACCCACCGCCTGTTCAGGATTCCGTTGACGGCCGCCGTGACCATCGCCGGCGGCGCCGCGGGCGTCTCGGCCGCCTTCAACACGCCGCTCGCCGGCGTCGCCTTCGCCATCGAGGAACTGGCCTCCGCCTATGAGCAGCGCCTGGCGGTCCTCGTCATGGCCGCCGTGATGATCTCGGGTCTCGTCAGCCTCGGCATCGCCGGGGACTACCTCTATTTCGGGGCCATGCACGATGTGCTGACGCTGCGCGCCGACCTCCTCGTCTGCCCCGTCGCGGGCATTCTCGGCGGGCTCTGCGGCGGACTGTTCTCGCGCGCGGTCTTGGCCGTCGGGAGCTCCGGCTGGGGGCCGTTGGTGATCCTGCGCCGCCATCCCGTCCTCTGCGCCCTGGCCTGCGGCCTCGGCGTCGCGATGATCGGCGTGATGAGCTACGGCACGACCTGGGGTACCGGCTACGCTGCCGCCCGCTCGCTGATCGAGGGCGAGAGCCAGCCGCTCTGGTTCGGCCCGGCCAAGCTGGTCGCGACGCTGCTGACGACCGTCAGCGGCATTCCCGGCGGCATTTTCGCGCCCTCACTCGCGGCAGGCGCCGGCATGGGCAATGTCATTGCCTGGCTGTTTCCGCTGCAGCCGGCGGCCGCGGTCGTGACCCTCGGCATGATCGCCTATTTCGTCGGGGTCGTCAGGGCGCCGCTGACCGCCGTCCTGATCGTCTCGGAGATGACGGACAGCCGCGCCATGATCCTGCCGCTGTTCGCCACGGCCCTCATTGCCGACGGCGTTTCGGCACTGGTCTGCCGCGAGCGGCTCTATCACGGTCTCGCCAAGACCTTTCGCGAGAAGAACGCCGAGGCGGCGAGGGATACCCCGCTGTCGCCAGGATGACGTCTCAAGCTCCCGCACACATGACCGTGAATCGTCTCCGTCCGGCCCGATTTCGCCCCTGTTCGGCGAGAAGCGTGCCATGCTGCTCTCGCGTCTCGTCGCAATGCGGCGCAGATTGCTGCATTGCAATGACGGCTTCAGATCTGGACGGACGATGACACGGCTGAGAAACTACTTCCTCACGGGCTTCGTGATCTGCGCGCCGCTGGCGATCACGGCCTGGCTGACCTGGTCCTTCGTCGTGTGGGTCGACAGCTGGGTGAAGCCCTACATTCCCGGCGCGTACAATCCCGACAACTACCTGTTCTTCCGCGTTCCGGGCTTCGGCCTCGTCGTCGCGCTGGTGCTGATCACGCTGATCGGCTTCCTGACCGCCAGCCTGATCGGCAAGACCGTCGTCGGCTGGGGCGAACGCGCGCTCGGGCGCATGCCGCTGGTGCGGACGCTCTACACCGCGCTGAAGCAGATCTTCGAGACGGTGTTCGCCTCCCAGTCGAACTCCTTCAAGACGGCGGCGCTGATCGAATATCCGCGCCGCGGGATCTGGTCGATCGTGCTCATCGCGACGACCGCGCGCGGCGAGATCGCCTCGCTGTTCGAGGCGGATGGCACCGAGATGCTGGCGGTCTTCCTGCCGCCGACGCCCAACCCGACCTCCGGCTTCCTGCTCTACGTGCCGCGCCAGGACGTGAAAATCCTGAACATGAAGGTCGAGGACGCCATGAAGCTCGTCATCTCCGCCGGGATCGTCGGCCCGGAGGGCGAGCAGTCGGTGACCCAGGCCGAGGCCTCACGGATCGCGGAGGGACGGCTCGCGCCGCAGCCGGAAGAGATCGCCTGACGGGGTACTGCAAGGCCGGGTGCTGGCGTATTGCGTCGCCGTTCACCGTATGGGAGCGAGCCGAGGAAGGCCGCATCGACAGCCACCACGCGGCGTGAGATGACATCGGCACCGCGGCCGATACGGCCGGGAATTCCGGAAAGACACTCCATGCGTTTCTTGCCTCGCGCCGCGCTCACCACCGCCTTCGTCCTCGGTTTCCAGCCGCTGGCGCACGCCGACAGCTACACCGCCATCAGCAACACGGCGATGAGCATCACGGGCGACATCGAGATGGACGATTTCAGCATCACCTTCGCCAACGGCACGAGCATGGAATTGTCCGACCTCGTCGCCGACCATTTCGTCGTCGACGGCCGCAACGTCCCCGCCTCGGTCTACCGCGTCGCCGATCCCGCCGATCCCGAACTGGAAAACGGCAACACGCTCTGCGGCAATGGCGCCGTCACCTACATGGCAAGCTGGGGCACAGGCCGCGACATGACGCTGGCCGTGTTCACCGGCGACGAGGCTCCCGAGAGCGATGCGGAGATGTGTGCGTCCTATTCCTACGAGATCATCGGCTGAACAGCGCGGCTTTGCGGCCTGGCGCTTTCGCATCGGAGGCCCGCGTCCGCGCGGAGCACTGACGCCGGCCGTGTCGGCGGCCGCAGTCTCGGCTTTCAGCCCGCGCGCAGGAGCCGGATCGCGTCGTCCCGCCCGAACAGATAGAGCAGCGTGCGCAGCGCCTCGCCGCGCGGCGTCTCGAGTTCGGGGTCGCGGGTGAGAACGAGGCGGGCATCGTCGCGCGCGGTCTCCAGGAGATCGCCGTGGACCTCGACCCGGGCGACGCGAAAGCCGGGCAGGCCGGATTGTTTTGTGCCGAGCAGGTCGCCTTCGCCGCGCAGCTTCAAATCCTCCTCGGCGATGCGAAAGCCGTCCTCCGTCTCGCGCATCACCGCGATGCGCGCCTTCGCCGTCTCGCCGAGGGGCGCGCGGTAGAGGAGGACGCAGGACGAGGGCTTGGACCCGCGCCCGACGCGGCCACGCAGCTGGTGCAGCTGCGACAGGCCAAAACGCTCGGCGTGCTCGATGACGATGATGGTGGCGTCCGGCACGTCGACGCCGACCTCGATCACCGTGGTGGCGACGATGATGCGGGTGCGGCCGGACTTGAAGTCGGCCATGGCGGCGTCCTTCTCCTCGCCGGTCATGCGCCCGTGCACGAGGCCGACGCGGTCGCCAAAGATGCCGGCGAGCTGGCGGTGGCGCTCCTCGGCCGCCATCAGGTCGCTCTTTTCCGATTCCTCGACGAGCGGGCAGACCCAATAAAGCTTGTCGCCGTCGTCCATCGCCTTGCCGGCGCGGGCCACGATCTCGGACAGGCGCTCCATCGGCACGGCGACGGTGGTGATCGGCTTGCGCCCGGCCGGCTTGCCCTGGAGTTTCGAGACGTCCATGTCGCCGAAGGCGGCGAGCACCAGCGTGCGCGGGATCGGTGTCGCGGTCATCACCAGAAGATCGGGCGTCCGGCCCTTGGCCGTCAGGCTGAGGCGCTGGTGGACGCCGAAACGGTGCTGCTCGTCGACGACGACGAGGCCGAGGTCGTGATACTCGACCGCGTCCTGGAACAGCGCATGGGTGCCGACGACGATGTCGGTGCGCCCCTCGGCGATCGCCGCGAGCTTTTCCGTCCGCGTGCGACCAGTGTCGCGGCCGGTGAGGAGGGTCATGTGCAGACCCGCGGCCTCCGCATAGGCGGCAAGGCCCTGCGCATGCTGGCGGGCGAGAATTTCCGTCGGCGCGAGCAGCGCCGATTGCGCGCCGGCCTCGGCGGCGCGCGCCATAGCCATCAGCGCCACCACCGTCTTGCCGGCACCGACATCTCCCTGGAGGAGGCGCAGCATGCGCTCGCCATCGGCCATGTCGGCCTCGATCTCCGCGATGGCCTGGGCCTGGCCCTCGGTCAGCGTGAAGGGCAGGGCGGCGATGACGCGTTTCGTCCGGCTGCCGTCGCCCTTCAGCGGCCGGCCACGCGCCTTCTTCACCTTCTGGCGCGCCAGTGCCAGCGCCAGCTGGCCGGCCAGGAACTCGTCATAGGCGAGCCGCCGCCAGGGCGCGCCGAGCGGGTCGATCGCCAGCGCGTCCTCCGGCGCGTGGAGGCGGTCCAGCGCCGTCTTGAACGGGGGAAACGAGTGCTTGGCGACGATGGCCGGATCGATCCATTCGGCCAGCACGGGCACTTCGGCGAGGCTCGCCGCGATCGCCTTGCGCAGGACCTTGGCCGACAGGCCGGCGGTGAGCGGATAGACCGGCTCGACCAGCGGCAGCGTCTCGGCCTCTTCGAGGCTGCAGACGAAGTCGGGATGGACCATCTGCGGCCGGCCGTTGAACCACTCGACCCGGCCCGAAACGACCATGGTTTCGCCCACCGGCAGCAGCTTTTCCATCCAGCCGGACTGGGCGCGGAAATAGGTGAGGGCGATCTCGCCGGTCTCGTCCTGCGCGAACACCCGGTAGGGCATGGTCGAGGCGCGGCCCGGCGCCTGGTGGCGATCGATGCGCACGGTGAGGGTGACGATCCCGCCCTCCGGCGCCATCGCGATCTCGCCGCGCTGGCGCCGGTCGACGACGCTGGAGGGCAAGTGCAGCAGAAGGTCGCGCACCCGAAGAGCGGCGTCCGAACCCGAAGGCAGGAGCAGCGTCTTCAGCAGGCCGGCAAGCTTCGGCCCGACGCCGTCGAGCGTGGTCACCGGGGCGAAGAGGGGATCGAGAAGCGAGGGGCGCATGCGCGGCAGGTTTATAGGCTCTTGCCGCGGTGACAAGGGCGGCCATGGAGGCGGCTCATCAAATCGGACAATGGGCTGACACTGCCGAACGCTCCCTATATACGGAGCACAATCCCAGCATCGGATATGTCATGTCAGGCACGCGCCGCTCCTCCACCGATCTCGACGTCCGCCGCAGGCGCGCCCTGTTCCGCTCCTGGCACCGCGGCATGCGCGAGATGGACCTCGTCTTCGGCCGATTCGCCGACGCCGAGATTTCGGACCTCAGCGACAGCGAACTCAGCGATTTCGAGCTGCTGCTGGATGCCATCGACCGCGATGTCTTCATGTGGCTGACCGACGAAATCGCCGTGCCCCAAGCTTTCGACACGCCGCTCTATCGCCGCATCAAGGGCTTCTGCGCCGTCGACGGAGCGGTCGCGCGATGAAGAACCAGGAGCGCCTGGCAAAGGCCCTCGGCGGCGGCCACGGCCTGTCGATCGGCAATGTGCTCGACGGCTACGAGCCCTTCCTGCTCGCCGAGATCGCCCGGCAGCGGGCGCCGAAGAAGCCGCTGATCTTCGTCATGCGCAACGGCAACCGCATGGCCGAGCTCGAGGACGCGCTCCGCTTCGTCGCGCCCGACCTGCCGGTCATCTCGCTGCCCGCCTGGGACTGCCTGCCCTACGACCGCGTCGGCCCCTCCGCCGATGCCGCGGCCATGCGCCTCTCGGCGATGACGGCGCTCGGCAATCTGCGCGCCGAACCGCACCGCGCGCTGATCCTCACCACCGCCAATGCCCTACTGCAGAAAATGCCGCCGGCGCAGGTGCTGGCCGACGAGACGATCTCGGCCAAGGCGAGCGGCCGCATCGCCATGGACCACATCGTCAAGGTGCTGCAGCGCGGCGGCTTCGAGCGTGTGGCCACCGTGCGCGAGCGCGGCGAATTCGCCGTGCGCGGCGGCATTCTCGACCTGTTCGCGCCGAGCGACGAGGAGCCGATCCGGCTCGACTTCTTCGGCGACACGCTGGAATCAATCCGGACCTTCGATCCCGCCACCCAGCGCACCACCGCCCAGCGCAAGAGTTTTGAGCTCGCCCCCGTCAGCGAAGTGTCGCTGAAGGACGAGACGATCAGCCGCTTCCGCACCAACTACCTCAAGCGTTTCGGCGCGCCGCTGCGCAATGACGGTCTTTATGCTGCGATCAGCGAGGGGCGCCGATTCTCCGGCATGGAGCACTGGCTGCCGCTGTTCTACGAAAAGCTGGACACGCTCTTCGACTACTGCGCCGGCTTCCCCATCGTCCTCGACCATCTCGTGCTGGAGGCCGTGGCCGAGCGCCGCAAGACCATCCAGGACCATTACGAGAGCCGCAAGCGGGGCGCGGGCGAGGGGACGAGCGAGGCGGTCCCGTACCACCCGGTCGATCCGGACGAGCTTTACCTTTCAGAGGACGAGCTGATCGGCGGCATCGCCAGCGCCGATCCGGTGCGGCTGTCGGCCTTCGCGCTGCCCGATACCGGCGGGCGCGACACGGTGAACCTCGACGTCAGCCGCGGCCGCAATTTCTCCGCCGAGCGCGCGGCGGGCGACGTCAACGTCTTCGAGCGCGCCGTCGAGCATATCTCGACGCTCCGGGCGAATGGCCTGAAGGTGATCCTCGCCGCCTGGTCGGAGGGCACGCGCGAGCGCCTGGTGCAGGTCGTCGAGGAACACGGTCTCGGGGGCCTCAAGGCGGTCGAGAGCTTCAAGCAGGCGCTGGAGGCGCCGAAGAACCTCGTCGCCACGGCCGTGCTCGGCATCGAGGCCGGTTTCGAGACCGACCGCATCGCCGTCATCGCCGAACAGGACATCCTCGGCGACCGACTGGTGCGAAGAGCCCGCCGCAAGAAGCGCGGCGCCGATTTCATCGCCGAGGTTTCCGGCCTCGACGAGAACGACATCGTCGTCCATGTCGATCACGGCATCGGCCGCTTCGTCGGCCTGCGCTCGATCCAGGCCGCCGGCGCCCCGCACGACTGCCTGGAAATCCGCTACGCCGGCGACGACCGCCTGTTCCTGCCGGTCGAGAACATCGAGCTCCTCTCGCGCTATGGCGGCGAGGGCTCGGAGACCATTCTCGACAAGCTCGGCGGCGGCGCCTGGCAGGCGCGCAAGGCCAAGCTGAAGAAGCGGCTGCTCGACATGGCCGGCGGCCTCATTCGCATCGCCGCCGAGCGCCAGACCCGCGGCGCGCCGAAACTCCTGCCGCCCGAAGGCCTGTCCGGCGAGTTCGCCGCGCGCTTTCCCTATGAGGAGACCGAGGACCAGCAGAGCGCCATCGACGCCGTCGCCGACGATCTCGCGCTCGGCCGTCCGATGGACCGCCTCGTCTGCGGCGATGTCGGCTTCGGCAAGACGGAAGTGGCGCTGCGCGCCGCCTTCACCGCCGCGATGAACGGCCTGCAGGTGGCCGTGGTGGTGCCGACGACGCTGCTCGCCCGCCAGCATTTCAAGACCTTCTCCGAGCGCTTCCACGGCCTGCCGCTGAACGTCGCCCAGGCCTCGCGCCTCGTCACGGCGAAGGATCTCGCGGCGACAAAAAAGGGCCTCACCGACGGGACGATCGACATCGTCGTCGGCACCCACGCGCTGCTTGGCAAGGGCGTCACCTTCAAGAACATCGGCCTTCTCATCATCGACGAGGAGCAGCACTTTGGCGTCCGCCACAAGGAGCGGCTGAAGGAGCTGAAGAGCGACGTCCACGTGCTGACGCTGTCGGCGACGCCGATTCCGCGGACGCTGCAGCTGGCGCTGACCGGCGTGCGCGAACTGTCGCTGATCACCACGGCGCCGGTCGACCGCATGGCCGTGCGCACCTTCATCACGCCATTCGACCCGCTGGTGGTGCGCGAGACGCTGCTGCGCGAGCGCTACCGCGGCGGCCAGAGCTTTTACGTCGTTCCGCGCCTCGCCGACCTCAAGGGGATCCACGACTTCCTGTCCGAGCACGTGCCGGAGCTGAAGGTTGCGGTCGCCCATGGCCAGATGGGGGCGGGCGAGCTCGAGGACATCATGAACGCCTTCTACGAGGGCCAGTATGACGTGCTGCTGTCGACGACGATCGTCGAATCCGGCCTCGACATCCCCTCGGCCAACACGATGATCGTCCACCGCGCCGACATGTTCGGCCTCGCCCAGCTCTACCAGCTGCGCGGCCGTGTCGGCCGCTCGAAGCTGCGCGCCTATGCGCTGATGACGATTCCCGCCAACAAGACGCTGACCGCCCAGGCCGACCGCCGGCTGAAGGTGCTGCAGTCGCTGGATACGCTCGGCGCCGGTTTCCAGCTCGCCAGCCACGACCTAGACCAGCGCGGCGCTGGCAACCTCCTCGGCGACGAGCAGAGCGGCCACGTCAAGGAAGTCGGATTCGAGCTCTACCAGCAGATGCTGGAGGAGGCCGTGGCCGAGATGAAGGGCGAGCCGGACGTCGGCGACGGCCAGTGGTCGCCGATGATCAGCCTCGGCAGCGCCGTGATGATCCCGGAAACCTACGTCCCCGACCTGCAGCTGCGCATGAGCCTCTACCGGCGCCTTGCCGATCTCTCCGACATCCGCGAGATCGACGCTTTCGGCGCCGAGATGATCGATCGTTTCGGCCCGCTGCCGGACGAGGTCGAGCACCTTCTGAAGGTCGTCTACATCAAGGCACTGTGCCGACGCGCCAATATCGAAAAGCTCGATGCAGGCCCGAAGGGCCTCGTCGTGCAGTTCCGCGACAAGACTTTTGCCAACCCGATCGCGCTGGTGCGCTACATCTCGGAGCAGGGCGCGGCGGCCAAAATCCGGCCGGACCAGTCGATCGTGCTCATGCGCGACTGGACGGAGCCGGCCAAGCGCCTCGCCGGCGCCGCGACCATCGCCACGCAGCTCGCGCGTTTTGCCGAGGAGGCGGTGAAGAAGGCGGCGTGAGGGGCGACGACCATCCGGCCCGGGCCGATGGCCGGCGCGGCCTGACAGCGGCCGCTGCACGCCGGTGATCGGGCAGGGCGCCTACGGGCGCCGTTCCCGGAAATCGGGTTGCGGGCCCGCCGCGATTCGCCTCTGCTGTCCTCCGCCGATCGGGGCCGATGCGAGGGGACAGCGGATGCGGAAACCACAATCGGTTCAGGCGCTGACCGACTTCGGCCGGACGCGGCTGTCGAAGACCTTCTTCATGCGCGACTTCCTGTATTCCGACATCGCGACGATTCACCGCCTCGCCAACCTGCCGGACGACCCCGACCTCGCGATCGCCGCCGGTACGCGGCTCTGCGAGGATCTTCTCGAACCGTTGCAGGACGTCTTCGGCCGGCTGGCGGTGCGCTCCTCCTACCGCTCGGTGGAGGTCAACGGTTTTGGCTGCGCGCAGCAGCGAGCGGGCAAGGCGGGCTACAACTGCGCCGCCAACGACGTTGCGGGCCACATCTGGGATCGGCGCGATGCAGATGGCTGCATGGGTGCGACCGCCTGCGTTGTCGTCCCGGCTTTCTGGGACCGCTTCCAGGCACCGGGTGATTGGCAGCGGCTCGCCTGGTGGATTCACGACCATCTACCCTATGCGTCAATGCAGTTCTTCCCGCGCTACTTCGCCTTCAATCTCTCGTGGCACGAGCGTCCTGTCCGGCGGATCGACAGTTTCGTCGCGCCGAAGGGCTGCCTGACGAAGCCCGGCATGGCGAACCATGGCGGCAGCCACGAAGAGGTCTGGCGGGGGATCGTGTAACGCAGCGGCGTCAGGACCATTTTCTTCTCCCCATGGGGGAGAAGGTGGCCCGAAGGGCCGGATGAGGGGGCCGACGCGTCAGGACGACCGCCGACGGCGCTCCCCTCATCCCGCTGCCGCGACCTTCTCCCCAGAGGGGAGAAGAAGCTTGTCGCCCACGTCGACGATCGAGATCCTGCGAGCGAAGGCGTCAGGACCATTTTCTTCCACCCGGGAGAAGAAGCCAGTATCCACCGACGGCTACTCGCTCGTCGACTCGCGCCAGAACGAAGGCAGGTAATACCCCGTCAGTGGCGTCACCTCGGGATGTTTGATGAAACTCCAGCGGGCGAGCCACTGGTCGGGGATGTAGAACAGCGGCACGATGTACTGGCCGGAGATCAGCACGCGGTCGTAAGCACGCACGGCTGCGACAAAATCCTCACGGCTGCGGGCCTGCGTCATCGCGTCGATCAGCGCGTCGATCGCCGGCTCCGCCGTGCCGGCGAAGTTGAACGATCCGTTGGCGTCGCGCGCGCCCGAGCCCCAGCGGCCGCGCTGTTCGGCACCCGGCGACAGCGAGGAGGTGAAGGACGACATCAGCATGTCGTAGTCGAACCCCTGCTTGCGCAGCTGATACTGCGCGTCATCGACCTGCCGGATGTTGACGCCGACGCCGATGCGCGAGAGCGTGCCGGCAAAGCCCTGCGCGATCCGCGCCTGGTCGGCGTTCTGGGCGAGGATCTCGAAGGCGAGCGGCTGGCCACCCGGGCCGACCATCTTGCCGCCGGCAAAGCTGTAGCCGGCTTGCTTCAGCTGCTCGACGGCCTGCCGCAACAAGCGGCGATCGCTGCCCGAACCATCGCTGACCGCGGGACGCCATGTGCCCGCCATCACCTCGGGCGTGACCGCGTCGGGGAAGGGGGCCAGCAGCGCCTTTTCCGCTTCGCTCGCGGGCTTGCCGACGCTGGACAGCTCGGAGTTCTCGAAGAAGCTCGTCACCCGCTTGTAGGCGCCAAAATAGAGGTTCTTGTTGGCCCATTCGAAATCGAAGAGGAGGCCGAGCGCCGACCGAACCGCCCGGTCCTGGAACACCGGCCGCCGCGTGTTGAAGAAGAAGCCGTAGGTCCCCGCGGGCTTGCCGGTCTGGAACGTCTCCTTGACCACCCGCCCGTCCCGGACTGCCGGGAAATCGTAAGCCGACTGCCAATGGCGCGGGCTGCCCTCGGGGAAGACGTAGTAGAGGCCCTTCTGGAAGGCCTCGAACTGCGCGCTGGCGTCGCGGAAATATTCGATCACGATCCTGTCGTAGTTGTCGACGCCGCGCTTCACCGGCAGATCCCGGGCCCAGTAATCGGGGTTGCGGCGATAGGTGATGCGCTGGCCGGGCTCGACCTTGTCGATGACATAGGGGCCGGAGCCGATCAGCGGCTCGAGCGTGGTGCGTTCGAAGGTCGCGCGGTCGAAGCCGTGTTCGGGCAACACCGGCAGACCGGCCAAGAGCAGCGGCAGCTCGCGGTCGGCCTTGTCGTTGAAGGTGAAGCGCACGCCGCGTTCGCCGACCTTCTCGATCCGGTCCACCTTCTGCAGCCAGGCGGTGTATTGCGGCCGGACGATGCCGATCTGCTTCATCATGTCGGTGGTGAAGAGAACGTCCTCCACCGTCACCGGTCTGCCGTCGGAAAATTTCGCGCGGGGGTCCAGGGTGAACTCGACGAAGGTGCGGGCGTCGTCCGTCTCGACGCTCTCGGCCAGAAGACCATAGAGCGTGAAGGGCTCGTCCGGGCTGCGCTGCATCAGCGGCTCGAAGACCAGATTGCCGTATTCCGGATCCGCCCAGATGCCGCGCGCCGTGGTCGTCGCGCCGCGCACGATGATCGGGCTGAGATTGTCGAAGGTGCCGAACACGCCGTAGTGCATCGTCCCGCCCTGCGGCGCGTCCGGATTGACGAAGGGAAAATGTGGGAAGTCGGCCGGCAGCTTCGGCTCGCCCTGCATGGCGATGCCATGCATCGGCGCCGCCAGCGCGGACAAGGCTGCCGTGCCGAGGGCCGTGAAGGCCAATAATGCGGTGGCAAGGGTCGGCACGAGCATCCGAAAGGCCATGGGACGTGATTTCTCCGGTAGAGGGTCGCGCGGATTCTTATCGGCTTCGCATGGCTTTGCCTACCGCGTGCCGGTCGTCGGACGCGAGCGCCAAAGCCTTCAAACGGCCGTATTTGCGAAAGAGCACCACACGGTCTAAGGAACCGTCAGCACGCTTGAGATAGACGCCCGAGAGGAAGCACGACCCGTGAAGATCCGTTTGCACAACGCCCCCGTCCAAGCGCTCGCCGCCGGGGCCATCGCTCTGGCGATGCTCGGCGCGGGGATGACCGCCGCCGCCGCCCAGGCCGCCGCACCTGCCGCACCTGCCGCTCCCGCGGCGGCTGCAGGCGGCTCCGCGCCGCAGTGGTTCAAGGTCTGCACCAAGCAGGGCGACAACGACATCTGCAACACCCAGTTCACGCTGATCGCCGACACGCGTCAGCTGGTGACCGCGATCAACCTCATCGACGTCAAGGGCAAGGTCAACCAGCGCGTCCTGCAGGTCGTCGTCCCCACCGGCCGCGTCATTCCGGCCGGCGTCCAGATGCAGGTCGACCAGAGCGCGCCGCAGGGCATGAACTATTCCGTCTGCTTCCCCGACCGCTGCATCGCCGAGGCCCAGCTGACCGACGCGATCATCGCCGGCATGAAGAAGGGCAATGGCCTGACCGTGACGTCGATCAATTTCCAGCGTCAGCCCAACCCGATCAAGATCACCTTGTCGGGGTTCAGCAAGGCCTATGACGGCCCGCCCGTCGCCCAGCCGGAACTGGCGCAGCGCCAGCAGGAGCTGAACGACGCGCTGAAGCAGCAGGCCGAGGCCCGCCGCAAGAAGTTCGAAGAGGCGCAGGCCGCCGCCAAGAGCGCACCGGCACAGTAATCCGATCTCAATGCAAAACGGCGGCTCCTCGGAGCCGCCGTTTTGCTGTCGGCCATCCCAGCCTTTCGGGTCAGTGACGATGCGCGCCCTTGATGCGGTAGGCGCCGTCGATCGGCCCGTCGAACATCTCGTTCACCTGGGGATGTCGGACCGGCGTGTCGGTGTCGTCGGGCAGAAGGTTCTGCTCGGAGACATAGGCGACATATTCGGTCTCGGCGTTCTCGGCGAAGAGGTGGTAGAAGGGCTGGTCCTTGCGCGGACGGACTTCCTCGGGGATGGACTGGTACCATTCCTCGGTATTGCCGAATTGCGGATCGACGTCGAAGATCACGCCGCGGAAGGGGAAGAACCGGTGCCGGACGACTTGACCGATGAAAAAACGAGCTGTCTGCATGGCGGCCTTCATGGGTCTGTTAATTCGGCCCGGCCGATGCCGCTGAAATCAGGCACCGGTCCCGGGCTGCCTTGTCTACCACCAATGTCGTGTACTGCCGGATAATCATTGTGGTGGGCAATATGCAAACATCGGGCCAGATCGGCGCTGTCGGCAAGCGCGCCGTCGGCCCTTCGAAAACCCGCTCGGCGGCTTCCTCGTTCCCCGCGCGGACGGGACCGCGCAGCGCCGGATGCCGGCCTTGATCGCCATCCTCGGGCTGATCTTCCCCTATTTCGCCCTGATCGGACTTGGCTACGGCACCGGCCGGGCAACGCCGCGCCCGATCGAGGGGCTCGCCTGGCTGCAGGTCTTCGTCGTCTATCTCGCTTTGCCGGCGATGTTCTTCCAGCTCCTGTCGAAGACGCCTGTCGAACGGCTCGCCAATCCCGCCTTCATCACTGCGACGACGCTCGCCACCTTCGCCATCTTCCTCACGATCTTCTCCGCCGGCTATGCGCGAACGCGCGGCGACGTCCCCGCGTCGACGATCCAGGGACTGGCGGCGGCCTACGGCAATATCGGCTACATGGGTCCGGGGCTGGCCATCGCGGCTTTCGGGCCGGAGGCGACCGTACCCGTGGCGCTGATCTTCTGCTTCGACAACACGCTGCATTTCGTGCTGGCGCCGCTGTGCATGGCCCTGGGTGGGCGATCCGGCCGCTCCGTGCCGGCGATGATGGCCGAGGTGCTGACCCGCATCTTCACCCATCCCTTCATCCTCGCGACCATCGTCGGGATCGGCGCGGCGCTCCTCGGCCTGCATCTGCCGGCGCCGATCGACCGGCTGCTGACCCTGCTCGCGAGCGCTGCCGCGCCCTGCGCGCTGTTCGCCATGGGGGTGACGCTGGCGCTGCGTCCGCTGAAGCGGGTGCCGCCCGAACTCGGCTACATCGTGCCGGCCAAGCTCGTCCTGCACCCGATCGTCGTCTATCTCTTCCTGGCCTTCGCCGGACCGTTTGATCCGGTCTGGGTGAAGGTCGCGGTGCTGCTTGCCTGCCTGCCGGTGGCGACCAATGTCTTCGTCATCGCGCAGCAATACGGGGTCTGGGTCGAGCGGGCCTCGGCCGCGGTCCTCGTCACCACCCTCGCGTCCGTCGTGACGGTGACGCTGGCGCTCTACCTGATGTCGTCAGGCGTTCTCCCCGCCGATCCCTTCGCGCACTGAGCGCGCGATGCCCTTGAATCCGGCGCCGGGCGAGACGCCTTCGCGCATGGCGAAGCGACGCAGGAAGGGCAGGGCCGCCAGCGCCGACAGGCCGGCCGCCCGCGCCGCCTGGGTCGGCAGGAGTCCGGCGAGCAGGGACCGGTTGAGCAGGTCGACGCCGACGCTGCGCGACATCACGTCGCCGCGCCGCGCCGCCTCGTAGGCCGACAGGACGGACGGACGGCCGGGATCGTCGCGACCGTCTTCCGCGGCCGAGATGATCGCCTCGGCGTCGCGCAGGCCGAGATTGAGGCCCTGCGCGCCGATCGGGGGAAACACATGCGCCGCCTCGCCGACCAGGGCGACGCGCGGCGCGGTCAGGCGCGCGGCGCTGGCGCCCTTTAGCGGAAAGCTCTGCACCGGGCCGTCCAGCGTTACCGCACCGAGGATCGAATGCAGGCGTTCCTCGATCATCCTCTCCAGCCGTTCCGGCTTCAGATCGACGATCAGGTCGGCCGTCTCTGGCGTCTCGACCCAGACCAGCGACGAACGGCGACCGGGCAGGGGAACCTGGGTGAAGGGACCGGTGGTCCGGTGGAATTCCGTCGAGATGCCGCCGTGATCGCGCCGATGCGCGAAGTTGAGGACGATGGCCGTCTGCGGATAGGCCCAGGCGCGGCAGGCGATGTCAGACCGCTCGCGCACCAACGAGTTGCGCCCGTCGGCGCCGACGACGAGACAGGCGGTGAGGGTCGTGCCGTCGCCGAGATGCAGCACGGCCTCGTCCGCGGCAATGCGGAGATCGTCCACCGCCTGGTCGACGATGCGCAGCCGGCTGTCCAGGGCCCGCGCCCGCTCCGTCAGCGCCTGCATCAGATCCGCGTTCAGCACGTTGAAGCCAAAGGCGGCCAGGCCGATTTCGGCGGCGTCGAAGGAGAGGGTCGGGGCGCGCAGGAGCCGGCCGGTGTCGTCGATGATCCGCATCACGGCCAGCGGTTCGGCCACGGCGCGAACCGCCGCGAACACGCCCAGTTCTTCCAGGAAGGCCACGGACGGCCCGATCAGCGCGGTGGAGCGCCTGTCCTCGCGCGTGGGAGTGGGCGCCACCAGCACGGTATCGAAGCCGGCCGCTGCAAAGCCGATCGCCGTGGCGTAACCGGAAAGCCCCCCGCCGACGACGGCAATCTCGCTCCTCAGATGTCCCATACTGTTCCCTTTCCGTGACCCAGGCCAAAGAAGCGGCGCCCGATGCCCTGTTTCCCTTTGATTTCAGACATACGGACGATACAGCTTTAAGCAATGGGGGACCGCGCAGCGAGCCGTCCCTGCGACAACGAGTACGGGAAGACATGGCCGAGCCGGTATCGAAATGGGAACAGCGGCGCGCCTTCGCCGTGCATCTTCTGACGGCCAGCGGTGCCTTCTGGGCCTTTCTGTCGATCATTGCCGCCGCCGACCACCGCTGGGTGGCGATGTTCGGCTGGCTGGGCTTCGCCCTCTTCGTCGACGCCATCGACGGCCCGATGGCGCGCAAGGTCGATATTTTGCGCGTGCTGCCGAACTGGTCGGGCGACGTGCTCGACCAGATCATCGATTACGCGACCTATGTGATCATCCCGGCCTTCGCGCTCTATGAGTCGGGCATGATCAGTGGCCCCCTGTCCTTCGTGGCGGCCGGCATGATCGTCATCTCCAGCGCGATCTACTATGCCGACACGCGGATGAAGACGACCGACTATTTCTTCCGTGGCTTTCCGGTCGCCTGGAACATGGTGGTGTTCACCTTCTTCGCCGTGCAGCCGAGCGAGATCACCGCCTTCGCCTTCGTCGCGTTCTGCTCGATCGCCACCTTCCTGCCGATCAAGTTCCTTCACCCCGTCCGGGTGAAGCGGCTGCGCCCGCTCAATCTCGCGATCGTGGCGCTCTGGTCGGTCTTCGGGCTCCTCGCCCTCTACTACAGCTTCGACCTGCCCGGTTGGGCGAAGGCCGGCATCCTGGCGACGGGGCTCTATCTCTTTTCGATCGGTGCCGTCGTCCAGGTCGTCGACTGGCTCGGCGGCCGCAAGCAAGCCAAACTGGGAGATGCCGAATGACGAAAGCGATGGTGGTACACGCCTTCGGAGGCCCTGAGGTCCTGTCCTGGGAGGAGCGCGATATCGGCCAGCCAGGCCCGGGCGAGATCCTCGTCGAGCAGGCGGCCGCCGGCGTCAACTTCATCGACGTCTACTTCCGCACCGGCCTCTACAAGCCGGCCTCCATGCCCTTCGTCCTCGGCAAGGAGGGCGCCGGGACGGTGGTGGCCCTCGGCGAGGGCGTAACCTCGGTCGCCGTCGGCGATCGCGTCGCCTATAGCGGGGCGAATGGCAGCTATGCCGAGCGGCTGGTCATCGACGCCGACGAGGTGGTCAAGCTTCCCGAGGCGATCGCCTCGGAAACGGCCGCCGCCGTGATGCTGAAGGGGATGACGGCGGAATATCTGCTGCGACGGACGTTTCCGGTCGGGCCGGGCACCGTCATGCTGTTCCATGCCGCCGCCGGCGGCGTCGGCCTGATTGCGGGACAGTGGGCAAAACATCTCGGCGCCACCGTCATCGGCACGGCCGGATCGGCGGAGAAATGCGCGCTCGCGCTCGAGCACGGCTACGATCACATGATCAACTACCGCGAGGAGGATTTCGTCGCGCGCGTGCTGGAGATCACCGACGGTAAGAAGTGCGACGTCGTCTATGATTCGGTCGGCAAGGATACGTTCCCGAAGAGCCTCGACTGCCTGAAGCGACGGGGTCTCTGGGCCACCTTCGGCCAGTCCTCGGGGAAGCTGCCGGACATCGACCTGTCGATCCTCAACCAGAAGGGCTCGCTGTTCGCCACGCGGCCGAGCCTCTTCGGCTATGTCAGCAACCGGGAAGAGCGCGAAGAGTCGGCCGGCGCCCTGTTCGACGTCATCGCCTCGGGCGCGGTGAAGGTGCGGATCGACCAGACCTATCCTCTGGCGGACGCCGCCGAGGCGCATCGCGACCTCGAAGCGCGCAAGACCACGGGCGCGACAATCCTCACGGTGTGAGATGCGCCCCGTCGCAATGCGGTGACGAAGGCCGCCAAAACAAAAAGGCCCGCCGCTCCAGGAGCGACGGGCCTTTTTCAATCGGGCGACCAGAGCTTAATGCTGGAGGCGTCCCCGCTGGACGGCGTACTCGATCTCGCTACGGCTGATGCCGATGTCGGAGAGTTCGCGGTCGTCCATGCGCGACAGGTGGCTGGCGACCTTGCGGTGGGCCTGGTAGGCGCGGAAGCGCTTGGCGATCTGGGAAAACATGTAACGGTCCATTCCAATGTTGTGACCGTCAGATAGGCTTTGTCCCTGCCCAAAAGAAGTGCATCTGGCGCACAGAAGATATGCACGTAGTGCATATTGTGACAGTGAGGTGACGGTCAGGATGCCTGACTGGCACCCCCGATGTGCCGCGCCGTGACGGGCGCGCTCAGTCCGCGCCGTGCGCCTTCCCCAGCGTATCCGCCATTTCGGCGCCGCGGGTCCCCATCGGGCGCGGCTGATGGACTGTCGTGTCGACCGCGGTCTGGTGCTCCAGCTCGGCGTTGAGCTCGGCCCCGATCAGGACCAGGATGGTCGAGATCCAGATCCAGGTCATGAAGCCGATCGCCGCCCCGAGCGAACCATAGGTCTCGTCGTAATTGCCGAAATTCGTGACGTACCAGGAAAAGGCGAGCGAGAAACCGAGCCACAGTACCGCGGCGAGAATCGCGCCCCAGGACAGCCAGCGCCATTTCGCACCAGTCCGGCTGGGACCGACGCGGTAGATCAGCGTCAGGCCGAGAACGGCGACCACGAGCATGGCTGGCCAGCGCAGGAGCAGCAGCCAGGCTTCCAGGCCGCCGAGGCCGACGAACTTCAGGGCGATGGGAAGGACGACGATGGCCCCGAGCGTCAGCAGCACGAAGACGAGAGAGCCGAGCGTGAAGGCCAGTGAAATGAGCGTCAGGCGCACGAAGCTGCGTTTCTCCTTCTCCTCATAGACGATGTTCAGCGCATCGAAGAGGGTCTTCATGCCGGCATTGGCGCTCCACAAGGCGAGGCCGAGGCCGAACAAGAGTCCGAGGCCGAGAGCCCCGTCGCCTTGGCCGGCGACACGGGCCATCTGCTCGCTGACGATGTCGACGGCACCGCCCGGCAACACGCCCGAAAGCGCCCGGATCTGCTCGGTGAGACCGGCAGTATCGGTGAACAGTCCGTAGATGGAGATGAGCGCGGTGATCGCCGGAAAAAGCGCCAGGAGGACGTAGAAGGTGACACCGGCCGCGACGAGCATCAGCCGGTCCTCGGAGAACTCCCGGAACACGCGCAGGAGGATATCTTTCCATCCCTGGGCGGGCATGGCGGAGGGCGTGTCGGCCGTCCGCCCTCGTCCGGGGTCGGCGACGGGCGCCGCCACATCGCTTTTCCTTCCGCGCCAGGACGCCTCGTCGCTTTCCTCTCGCGCGCCGTCGCGGCTGCGCCCGGCCATGAAGCCGAGCAGCGTCAGCGCTGCGCCGGAGGCCAGACCCAGGGCGAGGTCGGAGGCGAAGGGTCTGCTCCGTCGTTGCAGCTGCCGCATCGTGTCGTTCTCCCTGTTCAGGCTAGCGTCCGCCGCGCAGGACGGCGGCCTCTGCACCGCATTGTGCGATGTCGCCCGGCGCCCCAGCTGGCGCCGTCTCGGGCGGCAGGATCAGTTGGCGCCGGCATTGGGGGCCGGCTCTTCGGTCGAAATCGCGTCCGTGGTCCGTCCCGGAAGTTCCGGCGATCCGTCAGCATGGTCGATGGTGATCTTGATTGGCCCCGGCTGAAACGGCCCGAAGGGCGTGGCGAAGGCGATCTCCGCCGCGTCGCGGCCGACGCCGATGCGCACCAGCCCGTCGAGATTGGCCTGCCGCGTGGCGTCGAACAGCCACCAGCGGCCGTCAAGATAGGCCTCGAACACGGCGTGGAAGTCGCGGGGCTCTAGCCCATAGGCATAGCAGCTGACGAAGCGGGCCGGGATGTTCAGGGCCCGGCAGAAAGCCGTGCCGAGATGGGCGAAGTCGCGGCAGACGCCGGCGCGCAGGATCAGACTCTCGTCGGCGGTGGTCTGCGAATCGGAAGAGCCGGGCTGGTAGTCGAGATTGTCATAGATCCAGTTGCAGATCGCCGTCACCCGGTTATGGCCCTTCGGCAACTGCCCGAACTCCTTCTGCGCGAAGGCGCTCAGCCGGTCCGACGAGACGAATCGCGAGGGCAGGAGGAAGGGCATGATGTCGAGCGGCAGGGCTTCGAGCGGCGTCTCCCTGATCGTGTCGGGATCGGCGCGGAACACGTCGAGCGTCACCTCCGCCTCGTATTTCACCTGCAGCGGCCCGGCCTCGGCGGACAGCGCGAAATAGCGGTTGTGGATGTCCGGTACGACATAGCTGCGGCGGGAATGATCGGGCGTGATCGTCAGGTGCTCGGTAAGATCGCGATGGCGCTGGAGCTTCGCCACTTCCAGATTGAAGATGAAGACGGTCGGTCCCTGAACCTCATAGGAAAGCTCGCATCCCAGTTTGTAGCGCACGCCCATATTTCCTCGTTCCCCATCGCGCGGAAGCTCGCCGCTCATCGGCGAATCCCGGCTTCGACCGCCCAGTGCCCGACAGCCTCGTCGACCGCGAAGTCCCCAGCAAGGTGCGGTCCATGACGCCCGGACAATCGTCGCCGGCAGGAAGGGTTCCACGCTGTCGGTTCCCGCCATGATGGCGGCCCATCACGATCGATCGGCGGGGTGGACCGGGCAGGGTGGCGGATCGCCCGGAGAGAGCTTAGGTGAGGCGTCTCGACCCGGAGACAGACGATGACTCTTCAGACGGCCGACCTGATCCCGCCCAGCGACAGCCTGCACTGGCCGACGCGACACAGCCCGATTCTCGACTGGCTGGTGAATGGTACGCGCGACGAGCGGTTCATCGACAACATCTTCGCCGGGCTCTGCGAGCGGCTGCGCGCCGAAGGCGTGAGCATTGCACGCGCGACACTCGCCTTCACCATCCAGCATCCGCAATGGCTGGGTGCGCGGATCCTGTGGCGGAAGGATCAGCCGGACTGCGAGATCGACCTGTTCGACCATGGCGTCCTCGTCACCCCGCAATACATCGACAGTCCCGTCAGCGAGATCGACAACGGGGCCGACGAAGTCCGGCAGCGGCTGGACCTGCCGGCCGGGCATGCCTTCCCGCATTCGATCTTCGACGACCTCGCCGCCGAGGGTCTGACGGACTACGTCGCCTGGCCGATCCTGCACACCGGCGGCAAGCGCCATGTGGTGAGCTTCGCGACCGACCGCCCCGGCGGCTTCGAGGACAGCGAACTGCGCTGCCTCGCCGATCTCTTGCCCGTCCTCGCCCTCGTCAGCGAAATCCGGGTGAAGAACCGGCTAGCCCGCACGCTTCTGGAAACCTATGTCGGCCCGCACGCCAGCGAGCTCATCCTGGCCGGCGCGACGCGGCGCGGCAGCGGCGTGACGGTGGGCGCCGCCATCCTGATCTGCGACCTGCGCGACTTCACCACCATCTCGGAACTCTGGCCGCGCGACCATGTCATCGACCTGCTCAACGGCTATTTCGACGCCATGTCGGAGCCGATCGAGCGCAATGGCGGCGAGATCCTGAAATTCGTCGGAGACGGCCTGCTCGCCATCTTTCCGCTCAGCAATCCCGATGCCTGCGCTGCCCTTCTGCGATCGGTTTCCGAGGCGCAGGCGGCGATGGTCGCGGTCAATGCGGAGCATGCCCGGCTGGGGCACGACGCGCTCGGCTATGGCATCGGCATCCATGTCGGCGACGTCATGTACGGCAATATCGGCTCGCAAAAGCGGCTCGACTTCACCGTCATCGGTCCGGCCGTCAATGTCGCATCGCGGCTGGAGACGCTGACGAAGGAGGTGAAGCGTCCTGTTCTGGTCTCGCGCGCCTTCGCCGAAATGGCGGGACAGATGGATGCCATGGACCCTGTCGGCTTCCACCCGCTGAAGGGCCTCGGCGAGCCCCTCGAGGTCTTTGCCCTGCGGATGCCTTAGCTTCCCGCCCGTCGGCCCGAGCGGCGGGCTGCCGCCGGGCCGAGACGATCGACCGTCATCGGCAGAAACAGAACCGCTGGCCCCCGTCGTCGCGACGAAGGCCAGCGTCGGTGCAAGGCAGAAGCCTGGGCCGACTACTCAGGATGATGGTGGGCTTTGCCCTCGGCGCCGTCCGCCGGCGCTTTTGCGCCGATCTTGTCGACCGCGAGTTCGACCTCGACCCGGCCGGCCCTTTCGAAGACGAGGGCCAGCGGCACCTTTTCGCCCTCGACCAGCGGCCGGGTCAGCCCGGTCAGCATCAGGTGATAGCCACCCGGCTCGAGCGCGACCGTGCCGCCGGCGGGGATTTCCAGGCCGCCTTCGACGGCGCCCATCTTCATGATGCCGTCGACGACAGACATCTGGTGGACCTCGACCTTCGCCGCGACCGGCGAGCTCGCGCCGACCAGCCGGTCGGCGTCCGCACCCTCGTTGGTCAGGCCGAGATAGCCCGCGCCGGTCTTGGCGCCGGGCGGCGTCGCGCGGCTCCAGGGATGGGCGATTTCGATCGCGCCGACCTTGTATTCGTGGGCGAGGGCGCCCGACGGCGCAACGGCCACGGTAAGGCCGACAAGGGCGACGGCGCCGAACAGACCATGGAGAGCAGACAGACGACGGTAAGACGGGAAGGGGGACATGATGGGCCTCTCTGGGCGGACGCGGGCAGGCGCTGATGGCACTGCGGAGGGCATCCTGGACTGACGATGGCGATTCCAGCGCGCAGCGCCGGACGGTGTCAGGCCGAAAGCGGCGGTCCTCGGGCCTGTCGCGGCGTCTCCACGGCCCCGGCGCCGACATCCTCATAGAGGACGAACGGCACGGAGCGGACCAGCCTCTGGCGAAGAAGGGTGGAGACGAGCGGCGGCGTCGCCAAAGCGCCCCCGGCCATCGAGCATCCCAGGGTACAGCAGTCGTGCTGGCCGGCGTGCTGGTCGCGGTCGCCGGTTCCCTCGCGGCTCTCGTCGCTAAGACTCGTGCAGATGACGTTGCCGAACTGGTCGCGGGGCATGGGGCTGGCGCTCGCGCCCATCGAAACCGAGACCAGCAGCATCTGGACGACGAACAGAAGGGCGGCGAGCTTGGCCGTCCATCGATTCGAGCCCGTGCGCAAGGTCTTCACGTTCGCTGTCTCCGTTCGCGTGACCAGCCGATAGCACGGCACCTAGTGCGAGGGAATGGCGCACCAGGACACCCCGATCGGCGGCATGGTCGCCGAACAGGCGCGGCGGGGGCCGGCGCCGTGCCGAGGCTTCGAGATGGCGGTTGCATCGCGTCTCCGGCTTGACCGGCAGCGGTGGCTTGGCTCATCACTGCCGCGAAAGGCAGAACCTACCGTGGCCCCGGGGCCGCCTCGTGGTCTGCACAGCGGGAGCGCCGGGATGGCACGGAAGATTCGGGATGCGAGCTGGCTGGAGAATGCGGCCGACGAAGCCGAGCCGGCAGAACCGTGCTGGTTGTGCGGTCGGCCGCTGGGCAAGACCGTCGACCGCTTCCACCCGATCCCCAAGAGCCGGGGCGGCCGCGACACCGTGCCCGTTCATCCGATCTGCCGCGAGACCATCGACGCGAATTTCTCGGCGAGCGAACTCGTCCGCCATGCGGAAGGGGGCATTGCGCTGACCGACAATGAGACGGTCGCTCGCTTCGTCAAATGGGTCGCCAACAAGCCCGCCGACTTTCATTCCGCGACGAAGGCAGGGCGCTAGGTCCGGGCGGGCAGGCGCGTATCCTGTTGGCATGGCCTCCGCGCGCAGGGCCTCGCTGGACCAAGGTCATCGAGGCCTGCGCTGTTTTCTTGCCTGACGCACCGAAGCCATCTTTGCCGGCGATCACCAAAGCCTGACGTCGTTTGGGATCGGCCGGGCAAGGAGGGCAGGGTGATGGAAGCAAAGGATCGGACAGACGCGTCGCTGGCCAGACGGGCCGTGCAATCGCGGGCCGGCCGCATGGCGATCAAGACGGCCGGCTGGCTGGTGGCAATCCCGGCTTTGTGCGCGCTGGTCGTCATCGGCGGCGCCGCGCCGATCTACCTCCTCCTTCCCGAGGCAAGCCCGGTCGCCCGCGACGCACCGCCGCCGGAGACAATGCAGACCGCGTCCATCCTGCCATCACCCGAAGCCACGGCCACCGACGATCCTCCCGCCGACGCGCCACCGCAGGAGATCGGCGACGCAGCAAGCCCGGCCACCGTGGCCCCGCCGCCGGAAGAGATGGATGAAGCGCTGCCGCCGGAGGAGACGGCGGAGTCGCTAGCGCCGGTGGAGCTGCCGCCGGAGGAAACTGCCGAGTCGCTGCCGCCGGTGGAGACGGCCGAGTCACCGCCGCCGGCGGAGGCGACCGACAATGCCGCGCCCGAGGCGAAGGATGCGGGCGAGGCGCAAGCGCTCGCCGTCACCGTCGTTCCGACGGCGCGGCCGCCCCGCCAGACGAGAGAACCGGGCGCGTCGGCCGAGGTCCGCGAAACAGCCGACCCTTCATCAGCGAGCCGCAAGACGCCAGCAGCGGCGCCCCGTCCGCCGGAGGGCCGGCAAGCCAGCCGGTCGGTGAAACGTTTCGTCACCATCCGGCCCGTCCCCCTGCGTTCGGGACCCGGCGGCCGCGAGGTGGCGATGCTCGGGCGCGGCGCCGAGGTCCTGGGCGGCCCATGCGACGATTGGTGCGAGGTCAGTTCGGGCGGCGTGACGGGCTGGATCCACCCGTCCTTCCTCAGCGCCTCGGCGCCGCGGGCGCCGAGCCAGCGGTCCGTGGCGCGCACGGCCGACCCCTATGACGACGAGATGCGCCTCGACGACCGCCGCCGCGATCGACGCCGCCGCGACGACGCGCCCGGCTGGTGGCTCGACGACGAGCAGCCGATCGAGATCTACGACGGCAGACGCTAAGCCCCTGCGCTCGCGGCACCGAAGCGGGTGCCCGCTGGCATGCTTGAAGCCGCAGGTGCCGGCGCCGAGGATATATCCCATCCGCACGGCGGCGAGGCCGGTCTGGCCGATCCGGCCGACTGTCGGCTCGGATGGTTTTTCGCGTCGCGCCCTCGGCCGAGGCTGTCGACGGACTCGGGCCGAGGACGACATGCCGGCCAACCCGGTCTGCTTGATCAGGAGGGGACCGGCATTCACTCGCCGCCGGCGCCGGCAGGGCGCTTTCGGCGAATCCACCGTCCTGAAAGAACGCGCCCCGACACGCTGAATGTGAGGATTGCCTGTCGCACATTTTTGAAGCAAGTGTTTGTGAGAAAATGACATAATCAGGGCTCGATAGCGATGGACAGTGCTTGGGTCGGGGTGCAAGGCGGAACCGCCACCCTCGAGGGAATTCTCGGCACTTGCGGGCGCGCTGGGCACGAAGTGCTGGGGTTCGACTGGTCAACGACCTCGCTCGGCGCCATGGAGACCTGGTCGCAGAGCCTCGTCACGACCGTCGCCCTGACCCTCTCGTCGCGCCAACCCATGTGCATGTGGTGGGGACACGAGCTCTACAACTTCCATAACGATGCCTATTCCACGATGCTCGGCAAGCGGGCTCCCGGTGCCATTGGCCGGCCGGCGCGGTTCTTGTGGGACGATGTCTGGGACGACATCCTTCCCCTGATCCGGCAGGCGCTGTCGGGCGAAGCGGTGTGGCGGGAAGATCTGCCGCTGGTGATGACGCGAAACGGCTATAACGAGGAGACCTGGTTCACCTTCTCCTACAGCCCTGTCCGCGATGATGCCGGGCGGGTGGTCGGAATGTTGAACACGGTGACGGAGACGACGCAGAGCGTCCTCGACCGGCAGGCGCTGGTGAAAGCGAACGCTGACCTCGCCGTCGAAGTCGAGCGGACCCGGGAGGCGCTGGAGCACCGAATCGAGACGGACAAGCGCAATCGCGTCCTCCAGCGCGAGCTGACCCACCGGATGAAGAATACACTCGCCATGGTGCAGGCGGTCGTTTCCCAGAGCATCCGCCACTCCGCATCTCTCGACGACGCCATGCGCGTGGTGTCGGAGCGGATCGGGGCGCTGTCGAAGGCGCAGGATATCCTGACGAAGAACAGCTGGGAGACGACGGATATCCGGGAGGTCGTGTCTGCCGCAATCATGCCGCATGTCGATGTCGCCGATCGCTTTCGCATATCGGGTCCCGACCTCTACCTGACGGCGCAGCAGAGCCTCGGTCTGGCGCTGGCGATCCATGAACTGGGGACGAACGCCGCGAAATACGGCGCGCTGTCGGACGGCGCAGGCCGGGTGGAAATCTCGTGGACCCTGGCCGCAGAGGGGGACTTCCTCTTCAGCTGGCGCGAATGCGACGGACCGGAAGTCGAGCCTCCTTCGCGGAGAGGCTTTGGCTCCCGCCTCGTGGAGAGGATCGTCGGCAGCTATTTCAGCGGGAGAGGGGAGCTCAGCTATGAAGCCGAAGGGGTTCTGTTCACGCTGACGGGCCGGATCGAATGAACGATTTGGGCTCCGAGAGCTTTAGACAATTCCGCTTCTCGACGCGCTAGGTTATCAGCACGGCATGGCACAAGCCTTTGATCCATCGACATTCGCCGTTCTCGTCGTGGAGGACGATCCTCTGCTTCTGCTGGACGCGGTGGACATGGTCGAACAGGCGGGCTTCGTGGCCTACGAAGCCCGCAACGCAGAGGAAGCGATCCGCCTGCTCGAGCGTCATCCCGACATCCGACTGCTCTTCACCGATGTCGAAATGCCCGGCGAAATGGACGGACTAAAGCTCGCCCAGGCGGTTCGGGACCGCTGGCCCCCGGTCTGGATCATCGTGGTTTCGGGGCATGGCGCCGTCACGCTGGCGGACGTGCCGCCAGGCGGCCAGTTCTTCACCAAGCCCTACGCCCACGACGCCATTATTTCCGCCATGAAGATCTACGCGTCTTCCATGCCGCTCTGAGCAGGACCCGAGGCTGACGGAAACTGCCGCGGCACGTGAGCTCTCCGGTCCAATGGCGCCGGCTCCCACGGCATGCTCGCAGACGGCCCAACCGCCGCCTTGGGGCCCGGCAGCGACCGGATGATCGCAGCGACCTTCGGCGGTGGTTTTCCAAGCGATCGTCGGCGACCGCTTGGCCGAGCCTTTGTCGTTGCAGTCACACTCTCCGATTACAAAGCCTCGACTCTCGGCCGCCACAGCACCGGCAACAGGCCGATCTGTGGAAGGCGGAGCCATTGCCGGGAAAGGATCAAGCTCAAGGCGTCGTCGAAGCGCCGTCCGCCATCGACAGGCGTGTGTTCGGTATGGAGAGCTCCGCCAAGGAGGTCTGCACAGACGACCTCGTCGCCGGTGCTTCCAGATCTCAAGCGGCCCGTCGTTCGTCGAACGGGGTCGCGATTTATGAGCCCTCGGCGAAGCGGCAGGGTCCCGGAGACGATCCACGTCCGACGGACAGCCTGCAGGACCGGGTGACGGCGCAAGGGATATCGAGTCGAGGGGGCCCGAAACGAACCGCATTGGCCGAGACGCCGGGCAACCACGCCATGGTCGTCTTCCACCGACGATCGACCAGCCCGACGGCGATGTCGGACGACGATGCGGGGAGAGGCCCGGCACAAAGCAGCGCCCATACACCCCAATCCAAAAGTTGCATAAGATAGATTATGGAACCATATGGATGCAAAGGGGCTGCTGCGGAGCGACTGGCCTTAGTGGCCCGCCGGTCTGCGACATGTCTCCCCTGATGGCTGTTGGTGGATGGGCGGTCCGGTCACCGTCGCGTTTCGATCCGACCGAATTGCCTGTCTTTGGTCGCGAAGCCCTCGGCGAGAACGACATGAGCCGGCAAAGCCAACGTCACCGGCGAAATTGTCCAGCGACATGGACGGATATCACGGCCTTGGGATGTCACTTCCTCTGTACGCCCGCCTGCTTCGGCCCAGATGAAAGGCATGGCGTCGACCGATGCGGCGACGCGTTCTGGGGAGTGTCGTGATGACCCATATCCCGCATGCCATCGATACGCGCCGTCACAGCCAGCGTCCGGTCGTCAGACGCATCGGGCTCGAACAGGTCGGAGCAGCCTTTCGCAAGGGCCTCGACGATTTTCGCCAAAAACCCTCGCACTATGTCTTCCTGTGCCTCGTCTATCCGCTGATGGGGATCGTCATCGGCCTGTGGACGTCCGGCAACAAGGCGCTGCCGTCGCTGTTTCCGCTGGTTGGCGGATTCGCGCTGCTCGGGCCGATCGCCGCGCTCGGACTCTACGAGATCAGCCGGCGCCGCGAGCGCGGGCTGGACACCGGGTGGCGCCATGTCTTCGCGGTGTTCCGCTCGCCGTCGATCCTGTCGATCGCGGCGCTGGGCGTGGTGTTGATGGCGATCTTCATCATGTGGCTGTTCAGCGCCCAGGCGCTGTTCGACTGGGCCTTCGCCGGAGAAAATCCGCAGTCCTTTCGGGCGTTTGCCGCCGATCTCTTCGGCACGGCACGCGGCTGGACCCTGATCGTCGCCGGCAATCTTCTGGGGTTGGCGTTGCGCTGGTCACGCTGAGCATCAGCGTCGTCTCGTTTCCGCTGCTGCTCGATCGCCCGGTGGGTCTCGTCACCGCCGTCGAAACCTCGCTGCGGGTTTTCGCGAGCAACCCCAAGCCCGTCCTCTGCTGGGGGCTGATCGTCGGGGCGTCGCTGTTTGTCGGATCGATTCCGCTGTTTGCCGGACTGGCGGTGGCGGTGCCGATCCTCGGCCATGCCACCTGGCACTTCTACCGGGCGTGCGTCGCGCCCGGGGCGCCGTCACGGCTTTCCTGAGCGATCTCGACCGTGATCCCGGTCTGGCTCGGATCAGTCGACCGGAAATTCGAGACGAAGGCCGTCATGGCCGGGGCGCACCTGCGCCGGCAGGGCCGCGCAGAGCGTCGCGTAGTCGAGTGGCGTGTGCATGTGCGTCAGCGTTGCCCGTCCGACTTTCAGCCGCGCAATCCAGTCGAGCGCCTGGTCGAGCGAGAGATGGCTGGGATGCGGGCGGTACTGCAGCGCATCGATGACGATGTGCTCCGCGCCCTCGATGGCTTCCACGGCCGCCGGCGGAAAATCGCTGACATCGGTGCAATAGGCCAGCGGGCCTATACGAAAGCCGAGCGAGTGGATCGAGCCGTGAACCTGCCGGAAGGCGCGGATGCTCAAGGGCCCGCCAGGGCCATCGACGGCGAAGACCTCATTCGGTTCGATCGGGACGTGGCGCACGATGGGCCGATAGTCGCTGCCCGTCGGCGTCCGGTAGCAGTAGCCGAACGCCTCCAGAAGCCGCGCATGCGTGGCGGCATCGGAGTGGACGGGGATGAGCGCCTTGGAGTCCTGATTGTAGCCGCGCAGGTCGTCCAGGCCGTGGATGTGGTCGGCGTGGGGATGGGTGATGAGCACGGCGTCCAGGCGGGAAACCTGGGCGGCGAGCATCTGGAGGCGGAAGTCCGGGCCGCAGTCGATCACCACGGTCGTCGTGCCCTCGCCCGATACCCGCTCGATCAGCGCCGAGCTGCGGCTGCGCCGGTTGCGCGGCTCTGCGGGGTCACAGGCGCCCCAGTCGCCGGTGATGCGCGGCGTGCCCGGCGACGAACCGCAGCCGAGGATCGTCAGGCGCAGCGTGTCGCTCACGCGACAGGTCTCGGGTCCGGCACCTTTCCGAACAGCTTGAAGAAGTTGTCGGAGGTGGCCGCGGCGATGGTCTCGAGGTCGACGCCCTTGACCTCGGCCAGAACGGCGGCGGTCTCGCGCGTGAAGGCCGGCTCGTTGCGCCGCCCGCGATGCGGCGGCGGCGCGAGATAGGGCGCGTCGGTCTCGACCAGAAGGCGTTCCATCGGCACCTCGGCGGCGATGGCGCGCAGTTCGGTCGAGCCCTTGAAGGCGAGAATGCCGGAGAACGAGACGTGGCCGCCAAGCGCGACCCCGGTCCGGGCGAGCGCGGCGCCGGACGAGAAGCAGTGCAGAATGAAAGGGAAGGCGCCCTTCCCCGTCTCGTCCTTGAGGATCGCCGCCATGTCCTCGTCCGCCTGGCGCGAATGGATGACCAGCGGCAGGCCGGTCTCCCGCGACGCTGCGATGTGCCGGCGGAACACGGCCGCCTGCAGATCGTGCGGCGCGCGGTCGTGGAAATAGTCGAGCCCGGCCTCGCCGATGGCGACGATCTTCGGATGGGCGGACAGGCGAACCAGCTCTGCGGTCGTGACGTCAGGCTCCTCGGCGGCATTGACCGGGTGCGTGCCGACCGAGGCATAGACGGGCGCATGCGCTTGCGTGAGGGCCGTCAGCCCGTCGATCTTCGCGACGCGCGTGGAGATCGTCACCATCAGCCGCACGCCGGCAGCCGCGGCGCGGGCGATCAGCGCATCGTGCTCGCCCTCGAATTCCGGAAAATCGAGGTGGCAGTGGCTGTCGACGATGAAAAGTCCCGCCATCAGGCGACGTCCGGTTCCACATAGCGCGGAAACACGCCCTCGGGTGCCGGCAGCGGACGGCCCGAAACGAGGGTCGCCTCCGGCACCAGTTCGTTGAACGTCCGCTCGTCCGCGCCGACGCCGAGGAGATCCAGCATCTTCGCCATCGAGCCGGGCATGACCGGCTGCAGCAGGATCGACACGCGCCGCAGGATCTCGGCGGTGACGTAGAGCACCGTCGCCATCCGATCCGGATCGCTCTTGCGTAGGGCCCAGGGCTCCTGGCCGGCGAAATAGCGATTGGCATCGGCGACGACGCCGATGATCGGCGCCAGCATGTGGTGCATCTCCTGCCGGTCGATGGCGTCGCGGGCCGTCTGCAGCAGGCCGGCGGCGGCCGCCAGGATCGTCTCGTCGGCCTCGCTGTAGGCGCCGGGCGTCGGCACGCTCGCCGCGCAATGCTTGGCGATCATCGACAGCGACCGCTGGGCGAGATTGCCGAGATCGTTCGCCAGTTCCGAATTGGTCCGGTTGACGATCGCCTCGTGCGAATAATTGCCGTCCTGGCCGAAGGGCACTTCGCGCAGGAAGAAATAGCGGAACGGGTCGAGCCCGTAGGCCTCGATCAGCGCGAACGGGTCGACGACGTTGCCGACCGACTTCGACATCTTCTCTCCGCGGTTGAAGACGAAGCCATGGGCGAAGACGCGCTTGGGCAGCGGCAGACCCGCCGACATCAGGAAGGCCGGCCAGTAGACGGTGTGGAAGCGCACGATGTCCTTGCCGATGACGTGGAGATCGGCGGGCCAGAAGGCGCTTTTGTCCCCCTCCTCCGGAAAGCCCGTCGCCGTCAGATAGTTTGTCAGGGCGTCGACCCAGACATACATCACGTGCTTCTCGTCGCCCGGCACCGGAATGCCCCAGTCGAAGGTCGTGCGCGAGACCGAGAGGTCGCGCAGGCCCGACTTGACGAAGGACACGACCTCGTTGCGACGCTCGGAAGGACCGATGAAGTCGGGATGGCTGTCGTAATGCGCCAGCAGGCGGTCCTGGAAGGCGGAGAGGCGGAAGAAGTAGCTCTCCTCCTCCACCCAGGTCACCGGCGAGCCTTGCGGCCCGTAGCGCTTGCCGTCGTCGCGGAGCGTCGTCTCGTCCTCGGCGTAATAGGCTTCGTCGCGCACCGAGTACCAGCCGGAATAGGCATCCTTGTAGATGTCGCCGGCGTCCTGCATGCGCTTCCAGATCGCCTGGCTGGCGATCTTGTGGCGCGGTTCGCTGGTGCGGATGAAATCGTCGTTCGAGCCGCCGAGCGCCTTGGCCATGCGCTGGAACTCGGCCGCATTGCGGTCGGCCAGCGCCTCGACCTCGATGCCCTCGGCCCGGGCCGTCTGCAGCATCTTCATGCCGTGCTCGTCGGTGCCGGTCAGAAACAGCACGTCGTAGCCGTCGAGCCGCTTGAAGCGCGCCACGACATCGGTCGCGATCAGTTCATAGGCATGGCCGATATGCGGCTTGCCATTGGGATAGGAGATCGCGGTGGTCAGATAATAGCGTTCGGCCATCGGGCTTTCTTGCGAGTCGCGTGCAGGGCGTTGCATCCCGCCGACATAGGGCATTCCGGCCCCCGCCTCAATGCGCCCGCGCCGGCGGCTCAGGCGGCGGCGGCGGCGCGCAGCGAGAAGACGGCGGAAAACAGCGAGACGAGCATCTGCTTGCGGTCGAGATTGTAGGCCAGGCCCTCGCGCAGCCGCTGGCTTTCCGCCATCCACAGCGCGGCGAAGCGCCGGGCGGAGGAAGGGGCGGCACCCGAAAGCCGCGCCTCCGCCTCATGCGCGATCCACTTGAACACCGCCTCGAGCATCAGGTCGAAGGCCGATTCCCGGCCCTTCTGCGTCAACAGGTCGGCAAGGCCCTGGATCGCCTGCCAGTCCGGCTCGTCGGCGGTGTAGAGCCGCCGGATCTCGGCCTCGATCTCCAGCCCGCCATTGGCGATCAGCGAGACCGCGTTGCGCACGCTGCCGCCGGCGAGCTCGATGGCACCGGCGATCTCGGCCTCGCCGAAGGTCATGGGCATCGAGTGCAGCGCCGCCGCCATGTCGCCCTCGCCCAGCCCGTCGAAGCGCAGGACGCGGCAGCGCGAGCGGATCGTCGGCAGCAGGCGTCCCGGCAGGTGGTTGGTGATGAGGAAGATCGACCGCTCCGGCGGCTCCTCGAGGATCTTCAGGAGCGCGTTGGCAGCGTTGCGGTTCATGTCGTCGGCGGGATCGATGAGGGCGATCCGCCACTGGCCGCCGCCGGTCGTGGTCCGGAAGAAGCGGTTGAGCTTGCGGATTTCCTCGACGGTGATCTGCGTCTTGAAGCCGCCGCCGCGCTCGGCCGCCGGCCGGGTGATGTGGACGAGGCCGGGATGGCCGCCGCCGGCGATCTGCCGGGCCACGGCACTGGCGGGATCGGCGACGGGCTCCGCCGCGTCTCCTGCCGTGTGCGGCGACAGCAGATAGCGCGCAAAGGCGAAGGCTGTCGTCGCCTTGCCGATGCCGCGCGGTCCCTGCAGCAGCCAGGCGTGGTGCAGCTTACCGCTCTGGTGCGCGCCGACGAGGGCGGCCCAGGGCGCGTCATGGCCATAGAGGCGGGAACGGGCCGCCGGCGAAGGAATGTCGGGCAGCGCGTCGTGATCTTCGCGCGCCTCGACCGTGCTGTCGCTCACGGCTTGCGAGTCCCGGCCGGGCGAGCGGTTTCGCCGAGCCGGCGTCCGCTCTGCCGCAGCGCGCTGATTTCCAGGCGCTCGGCGACGAGAAAGCCGATCTCGGCGGCGATCGCGTCGGCCGGCCGGTTGGCGTCGATGACGACACAGCGCTCGGGCTCGGCCCGGGCGATCGCCAGGAAGCCGTTGCGCCGGGCCTCGTGCAGCGCCAGGCTCTCGCGCTCGAAGCGGTCGGGCACGCTCTCGCCGCGGCGGTCGGCCGCGCGGCCGAGGCCGACGCTGGCGGGAATGTCGAGGATCAGCGTCAGATCGGGTCGAAGGCCATCGAGAACGGCCGCCTCCAGGCCGTCGAGCATGGCCGGGTCGACGCCGGCCAGACCCTGGTAGACGCGGGTCGAGTCATGAAAACGGTCGCACAGCACCACCTTGTCCTCGGCCAGCGCCGGGCGGATGACGGTTTCCAGGTGATCGATCCGTGCGGCCGAGAACAGGATCGTCTCGACCTCCGGCCCGAGCGCCTCGGCGGCACCGGACAGGAGAATCTGCCGGACAGCATCGGCGCCAGGCGATCCACCCGGCTCGTGCGTGACGACGACGGGAATCTTGCGCTGCCGCAGCATCTCCGCCAGGCGGGTGATCTGGGTCGTCTTGCCGCTGCCCTCCCCGCCCTCGAAGGTGACGAAAAAGCCGGTCAAGGCCGCACGGTCCGGTGCGTTCCTGGCCGGGTCAAAGCGATCTGATCCATCCGAAGGCGAGTTCCTGCGCCGCGTCGAGGGCCCGGGCGGCGAAGGTCCCCTGCTCGACGCTCTCGGCGGCAAAGAGTGGCTGGGCGATGCTCACCTTGTCGTCGATCCGCACCTCGATTTCGCCGACCTGCTGGCCCGCGGCGATCGGCGCGCGCAAAGGCCCGGCATAGCGCACCCGCGCGGTGACGCGATCGGGGCGGTCCTGCGGGACATAGGCGACGACCGCCTCGCGCGTCAGAAGCTTCACCTCGGCCTGGCCGCCACCGAAGACGGTCGCCGCTCCCACCGCATCCCCGGCGGCAAACAGCTGCTTGCGGCGGAAAGCGGTGTTCGACCAGTCGAGCAGGCGCCGGGCCTCCTCGGTCCGGTCCTTGATGCTCTCGAGGCCACCCAGCGCGATGAAGGTCGTGCGTCCTTCGCGCTCGGTCACGCCGATGATCGAGTAGCCGGCCGCCTCGGTATAGCCGGTGCCCATGCCGGTCGCGCCGATGTTCATAGTGAGGAGTGGATTGCGGTTGCGCTGGAAGATCTTGTTCCATTCGAAGCTCGGCTCGGCATAGATCCCGTAGAACTGTCCGTGCTCCGCCTGGATGTGGCGGGCGAGGCGCACCAGATCGCGCGCGGTGACCGCCTGTCCCTCCGCCGGCAGGCCGGTCGGGTTGACGAAGGTCGAGTGGGTGAGGCCGAGCGTCTGCGCCGTCTGGTTCATCAGCCCGGCAAAGGCCTCCTCGGACCCGGCCATGCCTTCCGCCAGGACGATCGCCGCATCATTGGCGGCCTGGACGATGGTGCCGCGGATCAGCGCCTCGACGGAGACGCTGGAATTCAGCTTGGCGAACATGGTGGAGGTGCCGGACGGCGCGCCGCCCGTCCGCCAGGCGTGTTCGCTGACCGGAAATTCCTGGGTCGGCGACAGCCGTCCCGACTCGATGGCCTCGAACACCACTTCCATGGTCATCAGCTTGGCCAGAGAGGCCGGGCGGAAGCGGGTGTCGGGATCCTTCTCGAAGAGAACGGCCCCGGTCTCGCCGTCGACGATCAGGGCCTGCTTCGCCTTGGTCTCGACGATGGCCGGATCGGCGCCGAGCGCGGCGGAGGCCGACAAGAGGCAAGCGACGGCGAGGGAGCCGAAGACCGCGAGCTTGTTTCGGGAGACGACGATCTCTGACATCGGTTTCTTGACATGGGAGTGCAGATCGACCGCGATGGCCTCGCCCTTCCCTATCAGACTATCGCGATGCGGTCATGGGGCAGCGTTGCCCTTTGCCCTGACAAAACACGTCATTGACGGCGGTTGCGAAAGTCAGTCGCGCAGCACGAAGGCGCCTTCGGCGCCAGCCTGCCAGAGCGCCTGCAGCATGGCATCGACATCCTCGCCGGGGCGGGTGTCGATGGCGAGCGACACCGTCGCCGGCTGATCGGGCATGCCGGCATCAACCACCAGACGGCCATGGCCCTCGGCGATCTCGCGCACGGCGGCGACCAGCGCCGCATTTTCAATAAGGCCGATCTCGATCCGCTCGCCCGCCTGGCCTGCCGCCATGGCGGTCACCGCATCGGCGGCGCCGGCGCGATTGGGTGCTGCGGCATAGGAGGAGACGACGAGGCGGTAGGGATCGGCGCGCGGCGTCGGCACGGGGGCCGCGGCGGGTGCTTCGGCTTCGGAGATAATGGCGTCGACGCTCGTCTCACCGCCGGGGAAGAGCGATCCCGGCGTCCGGGCAGCCGTGCCGGTGGCGCCGAGGGCCATGGGCTTGACGCCGGGCAGGCCGATCGCCTGGACGCGGGCGGCTGCCGAGCGGGCCGGCGTGGCATAGGCGAGGCGCGAGGGGACGTCGTTCGAGGCGACCATGACCCCGGTGGCGAGGCCGTCGTTCAGCGGCGACGCATTGCCCGGACGGTAGCTCGCCATCAGCATGGCGGTGTCGTCGCCCTCGACCGGCGCCTTGCCGACATATTCGACCTTCACGTCGCCGACGCCGTCAGACTTGTAACCGAGAAGCTCGGCGGCGCGGGAGGAGACGTCCATCACGCGGTCGGCGACATAGGGGCCGCGATCGTTGACGCGCACCATGACGCTGCTGCCGGTCTTCTTGTTGGTGACGCGGGCATAGGACGGCAGCGGGAAAGTCGGATGGGCGGCCGACAGGGCGAACATGTCGTAGATCTCGCCATTGGCGGTCAGGCGGCCGTGGAAGCTCGCGCCGTACCAGGAGGCCTTGCCGGTCTTCACGTAGCCCGGCTGGTCCTTCGGATAGTACCACTTGCCGCGCACCTTGTAGGGCTTGCCGATCTGGGCCCGGCCGCCGCCCTTCGGCACGATCTTGGAATCGGTGATGCGCGGGCTGGCGGCGACGCCGTATTCCTTGGACGAGAAGGACTCGTTCGGATCGCTCTTGACCCGCTCATGTTCTCCCCCGCCATGCGTGGAAGAACCCGACTGGCAGCCCGAAACGACGACGGCGGAAAAGACGACCGAAACGGCCAGGGCGCGTCGAAGAGACGGGTGTGCCATGTGCATTCGGATAATCCCCCGGGAAGTCGTGCTCGATAGATTGGGCGCGCCGGGACCGAAGGCCCCCGCCTTGGTCCCACTCCTGTCGTGAAAGAGTTATCAGCGCATTAATCCAGAGCGGCAACCGCCCCCTCTTACGGCTCCGCTTCGGGGCGTAGCGGTTAACGGATTGACTGTCGTTTTCCGGTGACAGTCACCCGTCCAAGGCGATGGCGGCCTGGGACGGGCGGCGCAGCCCTCCCTTTCGGCGATGCAAAATGAGAGCGAAACACCTGATGCGGAACGGGTTTGGGCCCGCGTGCCGGCTTCCAGCAGGGCCTTCAGCGCCTCCGGGCGCGGCGCCGCCCCCGGCGTCTCGGCCTTTTTGTTGCCATGTTTTGTCCTTGTTTGCGCCAAAAGTTAATTTTTCATCACAATTTGTTACAAGAGCCTCTACCTCCCCGCCTCGCCCTGAAGCCCGGCCCGGCCCTTCGCGCGCACCGCCCGGGCCACCACACCGCTTGGGCCGCCATACCGCCCGTCCCGTGTCGTCAACGCTCTTGCATCGCCCCCACCGCACCGGCTAATCCTGCGCTGTCGGATGGGTGGCCGAGCGGTTGAAGGCACCGGTCTTGAAAACCGGCGGGCGGGAGACCGTCTCGTGGGTTCGAATCCCACCCCATCCGCCATTCCACCTTTCGCACTCTCCCGTACAGCCACGTTAAAGCCCACAGTCATAGGCTTTCCAGCAGCATAGTTTGCCCGTAGTCATTCGCCATATGACTGGACAACTCGGGGTCGTCTGGGGGTGCTTCTGGGGGTATGCGATGAAAAGTGGGGGTATTTCGTGCTGACCGACACTGCGGCTCGCACCGCCAAGGCGCGCGAGAAGGCTTACAAGCTCGCCGACTCAGGCGGCTTGCACCTGTTCGTCACCACGACCGGAGGAAAGCTCTGGCGCCTGAAGTACCGCTTCGGCGGGAAAGAGAAGCTTCTGTCGCTTGGCCCATACCCGGCTATCACACTTGCCGCTGCCCGTGAAAAGCGCGAGGAAGCGAAACGCTTGCTCCGTGAGGGAATGGACCCGGCCGCTGCCAAACGTGCGTCAGCGAACCCGACAGGGGCGCCGACATTCGAGGGAATTGCACGGGAATGGTATGAGCTGAACCGCGGCACCTGGACGAAGACCCACGCCGGCGATGTGATCGGCTCGCTCGAGCGCGACGTCTTCCCCGCCATCGGCGATACCCCCATCGAAGACCTGACACCCCCAATCGTGCTGGGGGTGCTTCGGGCGATAGAGAAGCGCCCGGCGATCGAGACCGCGCATCGGGTCCGGCAGCGCATGTCGGCGGTGTTCGTGTTCGCCATAGCGTCGGGCCGGGCAGAGGCCGATCCTGCCGCGATCGTTAAGGGGGCCCTCGCCCCGATCCGAAAGAGCCGGCAGCCGGCGGTGACCAGCCTGGAGAAGGCGCGGCAGATCATCCGCGACGCTGACGCCCAGACGGCGCATCCGACGACGAAGCTGGCGCTGCGGCTGCTGGCGCTGACCGCGCTGCGGCCAGGCTCGCTGATCACCACGCCCTGGCCGGAGTTCGAGGGCGTCGGTGAAGGTCAGACCCTCTGGCGCGTCCCGGCCGAGCGCATGAAGATGCGGCTGCACCACAAGGACGACGAAGCCCGCGACCACATCGTGCCGCTCTCCCGCCAGGCGGTGGAGGCCATCGCCGCGCTACGCACACTCAACAGCGCGGGGCCCCTCGTCTTCCCGAACACCCGGCACGCGCACCGGCCGATGAGCGAGAACGCGATCGGCTATCTGCTGAACCGGGCCGGCTATCAGAGCCGCCACGTCCCGCACGGCTGGCGTGCGACCTTCTCGACGGTGATGAACGAGCGCTTCCCCGCGGACAGAGCCGTGATCGACCTGATGCTCGCACATGTGCCGAAGGACCGCGTCGAACGCGCCTACAACCGTGCGGCCTATCTCGATCGACGGATTGAACTGGCGCAGGAGTGGGCCGATCTGCTGATGGTCGATCAGGCGCCGGCGGCCGATCTGATACCGATGCCTAGGAGGTAGGTGATCTTAAATGGTGGCAACCCCGGCTGTGTAGCAATAGACTAACCTACTTCCTTGCCGCCAATCAGTCTTTTGATACGGTGCGGGGAAATTGGGGGCCATTTATGCCATTGGCGAATTACCGGTGACAGCCTTACCTTCCGCACCGAGTTTCGCCAACAGGAAGCTCACCAGTCCTCAGATTAGGAATTCGGGCCAGCAGGTTGATTTCAATGGCTGGAAGTTGCGATTGCCGCTGTGCTGCAAGGGGGCTCTCGCAAAGCCTCCAAGCAACGAATGGCGGGCCACCTGCCGCTTAGAGACTTTTGAGCCCACCGAGCTTATCTTGGATGATCTGAAAATAGCTGGAGGACTGGAACAGCTCTGAAACCGCTTCGTTGAACCGGTTTTCCAGCATCTTGATTTTCAACCGTGCCTCATCCAGCTCTAATCTGGACAACCGCAACGCCCCCTCCAATGAGCGCGCGTTGGTTTCGCTCTCTTCTAGTTTATCCTGCAGCTCCTCCATTTTGGTGGTCAGAGCTACGCGGTCTCTTTCGATACGCGACATGAAGGACCGGGCATCGGCCTCGATGTTTACGAACCGCCGTTCGTATTCCTTGATCAGGTCGGCCGCCTGTTCGACCATCCTTAGGGCGGATTCGCCGTCGACTCCCGTCCGAGGAATGGCCCCACCGTTGATGGCGGCCAGTGCCATTGACGGCTGTGCGAACGTAGAGCGCGCTCGGGAATCGGACATAGAAGTGATCGACGCAGCAGGATCCTCGGTGGACTTGAACCGTTCGAAAACGGCGTTGATTGCGTGATCCATCAATTTCCTCCAGAGCCGTCTTCTTGCGGCCATGTCGACCGACCTCTGTTGAGGGTTCAATCCCGCCTGGGAAGAGAGCCAAAACCGTCCGTGATAGCGTCGTTCAAGCGCATGAGCCACTCCTCCGACTCCCTGGCTCGGGCTTCCGCTGCCGCAGCCTGCTGGTGCGCAGCCGCCACCTCCCGCTGCGCCTTCTGCAGCTGATTTTGGATCATCAGCAGATCTTCCCGCATTTGCAGCGACTGTGTCTGCAACAGGCGTTCCAGCTCGGCGACCCGCTCGTCGCTCATGCGGATGGCCTGAGAAGCTTCTTCAACCAGCGTCAGCGCGGCGGCCCAGTCACGACGCGGCTCTTCAGACTTCGGCTCAGCCGCAGTCTCCCTGGTGGCAACGGCATGCAGTGCCGGTGCCTTATCCCTGGCAACCTCACCCCGAGTGATGTCTACAGGACCGCGTATCGGCCAAGACTTATCCGCCTCGAGCTCAATTGTTGATGACATCACTCATCTCCCTTCCAAGTTCCCCGCCGGCACCCGCCTGCCGCCGCGCGGCTGCCGATACCTCTCCCAAGGCCTTATTCAGCCCGATTATCGGGCTGGGCCAGAAAACTCACGTTGGTGTGCTGTTCGAACGATTGAGAAGAAAGCTGCCGAAGATCGGCCGGATCGCCTTGTGTCTGCAACGCGCGGATCGCTCGCTTCAGCGTCTCGTTCTGACGCTGCAGAGCGACACGGTTTTCCCGAGCAATCTCCAATGCTCCCTGCGCCAAGGTCCGTTCGGCCTTTTCGCTTTCCAGTTCCTCAATCAGACGACGCCCGGCCGCATCCTGCGCCATCCGGTCATTTTCGTAACGCTTTGTCAGAGATTCCAGGCGGTCGCCCAAGCTGGCAGCTTTCGCGAGACTCGTCTCCAGCGTCGCGTCTTTTGCCGCCATTGCCTTGGCTAGCATTTCACACCGTTCCTCAAACTCATTGCGCAGGCGGTGCGCTTCGCCCAGTTGGTCAACGTGATGCGCAAGTTCACTTCGAACAGCTTCGACGCGACGATCTGCGGTGATCCGCTCCAGTAGCGCCTCCTTCAGGCTTCGTTCGGCGGTACGGAGTGCCTCGTCCTTTTCCCGAAACTGACTGCGCACGCCGGAGAGGATCTGCTCTGTTGATGTCAATCGTGCAGTTACGGCATCCAGCTTCAAAAGAAGGGACGAGCGATCGGCCGTGAGCTGAACGATTGCCCCGTCCTGTTCGTTAGCGCTCTTCTGACGGGCAAGCTCGGTTTCGACTAAACGCGCCTCCAGAGTTGCGATAGTCTGGAGATTGATCTGCCGCTGGTCAGCCAGCTCATTGTGGCGAGTCTCTAGATCAGCGATCCTTGCCATCTGCTCACCGGCAAGCTGCTGAAGGCGCCGGCTTTCACGCTCATGGATCGCGTGCTGCTCCGACTCACGCTGAACTGCGGCTTCGGCGCGCTGTAAGGATTGTTCGATGGCCTCGCTGTCGGCGCGTTGCAGGGCGAGCTCAGCTGCAGTCGACGCATGTTGCTCGACTTCCGCCGCCAACTGCCGCTCGACGTTGTCGACGAGCAGGTTTTTCTCTCGCAGTAGAATGCGGTGCTCATCAAGAGCCGACTCATACTCGCTGATCTGCGCTTCGAGTTTTCGCGACCGGCTGTCGACAGACGCCAGTTCGCCGGAGACGGAGGAGAGACGGCTTGTTAGTTCATCCACCTCCCGGCGCAGAATCTGGCTCGTCTCCACCTCGCGAGACAGCATTGCCTGGGTCTCCATGACCCGAGCCTTTGCCTGCGGTAGCTCCACGGCAATGGCTTCGATGGGCTCGATGATCATATTGAAGTCGTCACTCAGTGACTTCAGATCTTCCAACCGATCAATCATCTGACTGAAGCGTACGCGCAAGAGCTCGTTGCGCTGGCCCAAGCTGTCGAGCGGGCCGGAGCTGCGCTGAGGGCGTTGTGGCTCCTCGATCGGCTGCGGAGCCAGTGCATCGCCAGATGGATCCTGCTCTATGGCGCGGTCCCCGCTGGAACTTCGACCACCCAAGAACGACCACATCGAGCTCATATGAACGCCCCCCAGCTAAGTAACTACTGAGCTGTAACATAACGCTTTATTAACACAATCTCAGAAATTCAAAGCGTGGCTACACACCCGCGCCTCTGCCGGGCCCCCTTAATGCTCCATCACGAACAGATTCAGCTCAGTTTTTCCATAGGGTTACCTTACGTGGAAGTCTTACCGCCCGATCCAGGCAGGCACACATTTTATTGCCTTCCCGGTGCCGCAGGCATCGCGGTCGCAGTCGGTCTAAGTCGCGATCCCGCTACGAGAATTTAACCGGTCGGCCTGCCAAATGCAGGAATGGCCAAGCGACCACCCCGTTCCCGCCAAGTCGTCCCTCTGCGCCACCAGGCGGCGGCAGAGCTGCGTGGGCCTGCGCAGCCGGTTCGCGACCCCCGCCAGCCACAGCTGCCGCTGGACCTCATGCCGTCGCGCATCGAGCCTTGCCTGGCCGTCCTCACAGCGGTTCCGCCTGTGGGTCCGGACTGGTCCTTCGAAATCAAATGGGACGGCTACCGCCTGGCGATCCATGTCGAGCCCGCGGGCGTACGGATCCTCACGCGCGGCGGACACGACTGGACGCACCGCTTTCCTGCCATTGCGAACGCTGCCCGCGCGCTCGACACATCGACGTTGATTATCGACGGCGAAGCGGTCGTGCTCGACGATGAGGGCCGGTCCGACTTCGGCGCCTTGCAGCAGGCTCTCGGCGGGCGCGGCGGCAAGCGATCAGCCAGCGAAGCCATCCTCTACGCCTTCGATCTCCTATATCTCGACGGGATGGACCTTTCGGGCATGGCGCTCGCCGAGCGCCGCCACCTGCTCGAGGATCTCCTTTCCGGCCAGACGGGCGACATCCGCCTATCGCAAGAAGTGGAAGCCGATGGGGCCGCCTTGCTGAAGACGGCGTGCCAGCACGGGCTCGAGGGGATCATTGCCAAGCACCGCGATCGGCCGTACCGATCCGGGCGCCAAGGCGATTGGCTGAAGATCAAGTGCGTCCAGCGCGAGAGTTTCGCAGTCCTCGGCTATGAACCCTCGACGGCCATGCGCGGCGCGATAGGCAGCTTGTTGCTGGCGGCCCGACGCGGTGGTGACCTGGTGTTTGTCGGATCGGTCGGGACCGGCTTCAGCGACGAGACGGCGGAAGCGCTGAAACTGCAGCTCGACGCGCTGAAGATCGCGAAGCCCGCGGCCCCATTGCCGCCCGGTCAGAGCAAGCGCCTCGTCTTTGCTCGGCCGGATCTCGTTGCCGAAATCGACTTCCGCGCCTGGACGAACGACGGCCGGCTGCGGCACGCTTCGTTCAAGGGGCTGCGCGACGATGCCGACGCCGGCGCCGTGCTCGAGCTCTGACTGGTCGCTCTCTTTCGCAGGCTCAGCATGACAAAGCTCAACCCCCAACTCGTCGGAAACGTCGGCCTCTATCACACCTGCCTCGAGCTATCGCTACGAGGATGGAACTGCATGCCGACCGCACGAAATGCACGGGGCGTCGATCTGATAATCTACAATGAGGATGCCTCGCGCATGCTCGGCATCCAGATCAAGACCCTGAGCAAGCTAAATCCTGTGCCCCTGGGAACGTCCCTCGACAAGATAATGGGCGACTTCTGGATCATCGTGACCGGTCGCCGACCGCGCCCCGAAGACCTACGTGATGGTCCCCAGAGAGGTTCGCGAAAGCGCCCACAGGGGAGAGAACGGCGAGGGAAAGGTATCGTACTGGCTGCAGCCGAAGAGCTACAATATCGAGCTCTACCGAGAGGGCTGGGAGCGTATTGGTCACGGCGGCCTCGATCCGGGTGCCGGAAAATCTGGCTGGCGAGACAAGCCACTAGAGGGTCGCTTTACCGGGAAGATCGCTTGTGGACAGCCGTCCATATCTGGAACAAAATAGGAACATTGTCTTCTTATCCTGCTCCTGCGGTGGCACCATCCGGCGGAGAATCAGGAGAGCCACATGTCCCACATGTCCCCGAAGTCCGCGCCGCTGGTGACCGTCGATGAAAGTTTCGACAGCGTTGTCGACGAGGTGATCGCGGCGGCCGGCGGCGATTTGCGCTCTGCGATCCTGGGCCTGGTCCGCGGCCAGCATGCGATCGCAGCCGAGGCGCGGGCGTCAACATCGGCAGGCTATGTCCGGCGCCGGCTGCGGTGAGCCGGCGGGCGCAGCGCCGCAAAGCCCTCTATTCTCCCGAGCGCGACGAGCTCCTTCGGAAGGCCCATGCGCTGTGGTCGGCGACGTGCGGGACGATGCGACATCTCGAGACGTCCGGTCCGGACTACCAAGCGGCTAGCGATCTGGCAGCCGCGCTATGCGCTTTTGCCCGCGAGGTGAGCGACGGTACCGCGGACTTTGCTCGCATGGCTTCAACGAGGGGCGGCGGCGATGATCTGGGCTGGCAAGAGGTTGGAGGCGACATTGAAGCGTCGATCGACGAGGCGCTCGCGATCTGTGGCGGCGACCCGCGGGCGGCCATTCGGAGCTTGCTGGTGCTGACGGAATTCCTCGAGGCAGAAGCCGAGGGGAGAGCATGAGGCTTACGGGCATCTGGAAACTGGTCGCCGTCGTCGCTCTTGTGGCGGTCTTCGGCCCATCGATCCTCCAGCAGCTGGATCTGGGCGAGCTCGGTGACGCGATCCGTCCAGCGCCGGCCGGCAGCCGGGCGCCGGCGCCCGCGGGGAACGCTCAGCGTATCGCGATGCCGCTATGCACGAACGGCCGCCATGCGCCGCCCAGCGGGTCCTGCGTCATCGACGGCGACAGCGGGTGGCTTGAGGGCCTCCAGTGGCGACTGGAAGGCGTCGACGCGCCGGAGATCGGCAAACCGGAATGCTCAGCGGAACGCAGGACCGGCGAGAGGGCGAAACAGCGGCTTGCAGAACTGCTCGGCGAAGGCTTCACTGCGGAGCGCGGACGCAACGACCACTTTAGTCGCCAGCTCCTGAAGTTTCGGCTGGCCGACGGGCGCGACGCCGGCACGGTGCTCATCCGCGAAGGACTAGCGCAGAACTGGCCGAACAGCGGAAACCGCTGGTGTCGGAGCTAGATCGAGGGCCTCTGCCGCACATGGTCCCCCGCGCGGAGCCGTCGCGTCGAAACCTGGTTCAATAGCGTCTGAACATCGCTCTAGCACTGAATCCGCAATCGAGCCTCAGCTCGCTCTCGCCACCTGCAGCGCGTGGCGCTCATACTCGAGCCTGTTCTCGAACTCGGCTTTCTGGTGCTTCCATCCTTCGACCCACTCCTTAAACGGAGCGGAACCCGGAGCGTACGGACAGCGATCCCTCTCGATGCCACGGTTGAACGCCCGTGCGCCCTCGATCTTCCGACTGCCGTCCATGTTCAAGTCCTTCTACAGTTTCCAGCTAATCTTGAGGGAGTGAACATGTGCCAACCTATCCACCTGATACAGAACAGGAAGTTGGCTGAAAGCCGATCTCTCAGCGCCACGCCCTGCGACATGCCGGACGCCGGCGACCGTCTGAGTTTTCAGTGCACCGAGACATTATGCGGCCGGGAGCTGAACCTCGACCTGGAGAAGGCTATCGAATTGTGGGGCCGCGACCGCTGTCACATCAACCAGAGATGGGGCATAAAGTGCTCAGTGTGCGGGTCGAACAAGATCGGGCTAACGATTGACCCTGCAACGTATGGGGTTCGCCGATGATCATCTCCTTGCCGCGTCTTCCCGAAGACCATCCCGACCGCGCGTTGGAGTGCCAGCTCAGCCTGGAGCCGGCCTTCCAGGATCTGGTGAGGCAGGCGGTCGCAGCCGGGTGGACCGAAGCCGACGTCGCCGCAGCGATGATCGACCTAGCGCACAACCATTTGAAGGGGATCTTGGCGCACTGGCGCACCCAAGCGGACGTCTATCGCGCCGAGTGGACAGACCAACCTAATGCACCCGAACCTGAAAGCGACGACTAGGCGAAACGCAAATATAGTCCGTCGCGTCGAGGCGGGCGAGACCATGTCGGCCGTTGCCCGAGACCATGGAGTAACCACCTCAAGGGTGCAGCAGATCGTCAAGAAGGGTAGTCAGCCGATCGCCCCTTCTGGGCTGGGGAAAAACGCCGTCACCGTCATCCGGAACGTCTTGGAGATCGAAGGCCGGCCCCTGCTCTCCGCCGACATTATGACGTTCGTCGAGAACGGGCACCTCCACAAGGGACATCCCAATTTCGGGCAGCGCAGCGTCGATGCGATTTCGGCAGCGTATGTGGCCTACACGGAAGATCGTTCGGTCATGGCGCATCTGGTCCGGTCTCCCGGAGCGTTCGCGGACGCGATGCAGATGAAGAAACGAACGCCTTGAGGCGCCTGTCTGCGCCACCGGTTGAGCGCGACCTGGACGATGCCATCGGAGCAACGCCGCAGTGAGACCATGCCCCTCAGATCGCTCTACGACCCGAACCCCGAGGCCGAGTACGAGGCTGAACGCGAGACGATCGAGTTCCACGCGCAGCTGATCGCCATCACCGAGGATGTACCCATCGACGAGGCACGGCGCCGGGCGCGAGCAGAAGCCGAGGCGGCCTACTTCACAGCGCTCGCCGAACAATCGACCACCTAACGCTGAAACGCAAAAAGCCGCCGCCGCCCGGTGAAGGGAGACGGCGGCTTCGACATGGCTTCAATACGCCAGTCTCGAATGTCCTATCGCAGGCGGATGACGATGTCGTTGTCCCGGCGATCACGGCGATCTCGACGATGATCCCGGTCATGCCGCGAATGACGGCGCTCATAGCGATCTCGACGGTCGTGGCGATCCCGACGGTCGTATCCACCGCGGTGATGGCGACGCTCGTAGCGATCACGATCATGGCTATGCCGGCGCCCCGTGTCGTGAACAAGGACGATGCCCGACGAGATGCCGTCTCGCGCCATTGCAGGAGCTGCCGTGCCGGTGAGACCCGCGGTCATGAGAGCCACGGCGACGGCGGCTGCTTTGAAGGACATGCGCATGAATTTCTCCAATATGAGTGAGCTGAGAACCCGGCGGACGGCTTTCCGTTCCTCGGGAAGCAATCACTCGGCGTGTTCATGCGACATGCGGAAAGCTCGTATCGTCTCAAAATAATCCCCACGCGAGTGAGTAAGGCTCGACCAGAACGGGCACGAGATTGAAGATGCTGCTCACCCTGCCTGGTCACGGCGCGATCATGAACGGCGCCTCGATCGTCTTGTGGATTGGCCACAGCCGATGGATCGGGTTGCAATAGTCGCGGATGTCGACACGATAGACGGCGGCACCAGGCTGAGCGGCCAGCGGCACCCGGAACGGCTGGACAAACGTCCCGGCCGTGCCCTGGACCCGTCCGACATACGGCGGGCTTTCGGTCTCGCCGATCTGGAAGGTTCGACCTCCGGCGTCAGCCACCTGTTGCACCGATCGGCGATTGCATAGCCGGAAACGCTGGTAGATGTAGCGCACCTCCGCGTCGCCGCCGGCGGACACCAAGGCCGGGGCGATCGTCACTGACACAGTCTCGGTCGCGGGGTTGCGATCCGCAGCCCAGATCGCAAGCAAGGCAGCCCCAACATTGCAGATGGCGAAGATCAGGGCCCGTCTCATTTCGTACCTCCCTGAAACCAGGCGAATGCCTTCTGGATGTTCTCGGCCAGCAGCATGAAGCCAATGAAGGTGCCGACCATGGTGATGATCAGCCACTTCGCCGCCTTGCCAGCGGTGATGAAGGAATGTGCCAGCCTGATCGCCTGGAAGAGTTGGTCCTGCTCTTCCGGGCCGAGCCGAGACAGCTTCTTGAGCGTGTCGACCTCCTCCGGACGCAGCTGGCCGAAAAACTCTTTCGTCGGCCCAGGCAGTTGGCCAAAGGCCAGGAACTCGGGGAGGCTCGCGTTCTCCCTATCGCGATCACCGTTCATGCGTCACCCGTTGCCGGAAGCTCGGGGCGGCAGACTGCGGATGATCTGGTCGAGAACTTTCCCGATATCGGGGGCGACCTTGGTCGGATCCGTCAAAGCCTGCTCGACATGCTTGGCGATCTCCATCGCCGCCGGCGCGAGAGGCGCGGCCGCGATGATTGCCTCCGCCTGCGGCAGGATCTTCGACGCGATATTCTCGTCCGTCAGACCTTCCCTGGCGAAGTGCGCCACCGCCTCGGGAACGGCTTCCTTCACCATCCGCACGCCGAGGTCGAGGGCGTCCGCCGGCAGCGCGTTCAGTGCCGCGGCGCCGCCCGCCTTGACGACGATCGCGTTGGCCGTCCGCGTGATCGCACCCTGCAGCGCTTCTCGGAAGATGGCGTTCACCTCCTGCCCGGTCTTGTCGCGGTAGAGCTTCACCAGGTAACCGACGACGGCCGAGGCGGCGATCGGCAGCACCGCGGCATAGAACGGTCCGAGGATCTCCCAGGTCGTGTTCCAGAACGATTCCCACATTGTCATGCGGCCTTCTTTTCGAGGGCGGCGATGCCTGCAGCGGCCATCGCCTGGATGAGGGTGAAATACTGCTGCGGCGTGCCGATCGGTGCGTCCGGCGACATTGCGGTGGTCGGCGGAGGGGGCTGAACAGTCACCGGCATGGAGGGCTCGGCCGCGATGACCGGCGCTGGGGCGGCGACTACGACCGGCGCCGTCTGCAGCGCGGCCGACAGAGCCGCCACCGTCTTGATCCCGGCCCAGCCGTCGACCGTCAGACCGCGTGACTTCTGGAAAGCCCGCACCGCCGCCTCGGTCGCGGCGCCGAAGTCGCCGTCGAGCCTGCTGGTATAGAACCCGGCATCGCGCAGCTGCACCTGCAGCGCCTTCACCGCATCGCCCTTGTCGCCGCGGCTCAGCGCCACCGGCGAGGCATCGATCGCCGCATTGTCGTTCGCCGCCGTGACCGCGTCTGCAGCCGACCAGGGTGTGTCCTTGATCTTCGACCACTTGGCGAAAGCCGTGGCGAGCTTCAGGTGGTAGCGGTTCTTGGCGTAGCCGGGCCCATTGTAGCCGCGCGCGAAGCCGGACCAATCGTGCCGGCGGATGTCGTCGTCGAGCCCGGCCGCGATGATGAAGGCGACCATCGCCTCGAGGTGCGCCTCGGCATCGTCGAGGAAGGCAAGGACCATCGCCTGCGGTGAAGCGAAGCCGGCCATGGCGAAGTTCTCGCCGAGGATCTGGCCGAGGCCCCACGACGCGGCCTTCAGCGCTGCTGTCTCATCGATCGCCATCGCCTGCAGCAGTCGGGGATAGCTGTCGGCCGGATAAGGCTTGGTGCCCCACTTCGGATAGGCCATCCCGACAGCGACAGCCTTGTCGCGCGCGGCGCCGGAGAGGTTGCGATAGAAGACGTGCGGCTCGAAAAGCATCTTCGGCCGCCCCTGCCGGTCCCAGGCGCCGCCCGATGCCTCGACATCGATGACGGCGTGGATCTCGTCCTCGCCGACGCTGACCCGCGCGCCGAGCTTCGGCAGATCGATGTCATCGAGCGGCTTCGCGGCGCCTTTGAATCCTCGGAAGTCAGTCATGGGTGCCTCCTATGGGCGCATGAAAAAAGGCGCCCGGTGAGGAGCGCCTTGCGGTCAAGAAAAAGGCCCGCGTGAGCGAGCCTGGGGTCATCGAGTGGAGCGCTTCAGCCTACCAGATTGATGTCCAATCATTCGGCCACATCGACGTGGTGGGCGGCGGCGTGTCGCCAGCGGGGATCTGCCGGTCGAGCGCGCCGGCCAGGACCTTGACGGCTTCCAGCAGAGCTTTGATTTCGTCGTTGGTGAGGGGCATGGGTCAACCTCCAGACAGGAAAAGGGGAAATGGACAGCATTAATCAGAGCTTGCGGCTTGGCTTAGATAGGCGGTTAAGGGTGGTATTGACCGCGCAGTGGCTTTGCATCACTGCTGGCGGAAGCCACCAATGAGGGATTGCGATGAACGCCGAACAGGAATGGACCGACATGCTTTTCCCGCCGCTGATCTTCCGCGACATCGACGGGAAATTGCACACGTTTCTGGCGCCGTGCTCCCAGACCCGCATCAATGGCGGCAGACGCGAATACCGCGTCCGCGAAGAGACGGTGGGTGAATTTTTCGATCGGGCGTGGTGAGCTGTATCCTCCTGATGTGCTGCAAAGCGGCCGAACTCATACGCCTGGAGGGCAGAGGATGATCAGGAACATGTTGGCGGTATCGGCTGAATGGCGTGCCTACGTGCCCACGATCAGGCCCGCCATCGTTGACGGCGAGAAAATCTCTGGCCGGGTGGTGATGCGGCGTCGGTTGAGTGGAGCGGTTGAATTTCGAAACCCCACCCCGGATGAGATCGAGGAATACTTGATAGCAAACCAAGACGGCGGAATGTGATCCCTTACGAGAAGACGGCGCGCGGCATCGCTCTGGCATTGCCGCGTCAAGGGACGTCCATCTAATCTCCTTTTAACATGACAGGCAGCCGCGTGGGAAAAGGCCCGCCGAAGCAGGCCGTGGGGTTGGCTCGAAGAGTATGATCGGGCAGTGTTGGCCGCGGAGGTGGCCGATGAATTCTGCAGTCGATACGATCCGAGACCTAAAACAGCGCGAACGCACGCTGATGATCGAGTGCCGCTCTTGTTCGAGCGAGGCGCCCGCCAACCTGTTCGAACTGATCAAGGATGAGCGGGGCGACGTGCCTCTAACCAACGCGAATTATGAATCGCTGAAGGCACCATGCCCTACCTGCGGCTCAGTCAATGTCCATTATTCCCAGAGCCGGGCGAATCTCGTACGCAACGAGCCGGTACCGGCCTGGGTTGAGCGGATCAGCCGCTGAATTTTATCAGACAGAGCCTTTTCCGCTTACGAACGGTACCGCCCGCTCCCACTGGCCGAGACGTTGCGGGTGGTCGGCTTTCACGCGGAGTCTGAGCATGGCGCGCTCGCGCGAGGATAGTCATGACTTATTTTCGACCGCCCCGAGACACGACGCGCGGCTTCGTCGGCGGCGAGCGGAGCTCTATCGAGTTCCTCATGGCCGGCATCGTACTGATCTTTGCCGTCAACATTCTGGTTTTTTCGATTGTTTCGGTACAACTCGTCCCCCTGGGGGATGAGGACAGCTTTTTACGAGCTGCTGCGGGACTTCTCGATAATTGGGTCATGGAACCCTACCCGTACTCGGACGTGCGACCTTACGGCTACCCGCTGTTCTTAGTGCTGCCGGTATGGATCGGGCGAGTGTTTCAGATTGACCCCCGTATTCCAGCAACCGTTGTACAGTCCGCCATCTACGTTGGCGCGGCGGCGGCTCTCTCTTGGGAGATATCGAGGGTTAATCGGACGTTCGGTATAGCTGCGCTGTTCGGCTTCTCGGCGAATTTCTTTGCCGCCGCCTACCTCACGCACGCGATGTCGGACGGGCTCACCATCGGGCTGGCTCTATGGCTTGCCGTTGTGGCGGTTCGGGTCTTGAGAGCCCCAACCTTCTCGCTGGTGCTTATTGGTGCCCTGTTGCTCGGCTACTCTGTAATGGTTCGCCCGGCCAACCTATTTCTGATCCCTCTATGGGGAGCAGCCTTAGCCGTCTCCTACCGGAAGAACTTTGGCCGGTTGGTCGCTGCCGGTGCGTTATCAGCGGTAGTATTCGCGGGCATTCTGGCACCACAGGCGTACCACAACCGTTACTACTACGGCTCGACCAATCTTCTTACCGTGGTTGATCTTGGTACCACGCAGCAGGGCCTCGGCGTCCTCGCGCTCAAGTACTACACCCTGCTAACGCCGCCGGGGTTCCCTGCGGTGACCTACAATCCCGAGCTTCAGGTTTTCGCCCAGCCGGCGAATGTTTTCTACCAGAATCCCTTACAAGTCGGCCGACCTCTGACCTGGCCTCGGATCGACTGGTACTTCATGCACCCGTTACAGGGTCTCGCGACCGTCACCCTGCACCTCTTCGGCGCCCTCGATCAGGACTTCATCATCCCGTACACGAGCGACCTGACGCCCCCACTCAGATGGCCCATTTCGATCATCAACCACGCAGTCCTGCTATTGTCTGTGATAGGCGCCGTCAAGATCATGCAGGCTTTGAGTGTTCGCAAACGATGGGAGGTCGGCATTGTCGGCGTTGCCTTCCTTCTTGGTTTCTGTGGGGTCTACGGGACCGCAGCGGTGGAGTCCCGCTTCGGCCTCCCTGTTCTCGCTTTCCTCTTTCCGCTGGCATTTGTCGGCGCGGTCTGTGTGGCGAGGATGACGATGAGCGGCCGAGTGGCTGTCGCAATCTCCCTTTCACTGTACGTAGTTCTGGCGTTATGCCTGTCCGAGTGGCTTCAGCGGCAGGCCCCTCCGATCGTCGCGCAGAAGCAGATGGACGATGCGGAAAGACGTCGCCAGGCCGATTGAAAGAACCCGCCAAAGCACCAACTGCCCGCCCCTAATCACCTTGAGTGAACCCCATTTCGCCTGCCCGACAGGCGAGTTCAGGGTTTGGCGATCTGAGCCACGCCGGCAACGATCTGGCTTGCCATATCGATACGAAGTGACCGCAGAAGTGATGCCGCAAGCCTCACATGATTTCGAGCGCACGGTGTCTGGTGTTGCCACCTCGACACATCCCAAACCCTTTAGCTACCCTAGCATTGCCCCGCGTCCAACTGAGGCGGATAAACGACTGCACTCAAAAGATGGACTGACGATGGGACGAACGCAGAAGCTTGATGCCTTGACGGGACTTAGGTTCTTCGCCGCAGCCACTATCGTTGTCCACCACGTACGAGGAACACTTGGTGTTCCGGCAGAATTTTTTGCCAACTCCGACTTCTCACAAGGTGTGAGCATATTCTTTGTTTTATCTGGGTTCATTCTTATATTCGCAAACCGCGAGCTTAAATCCTGGGCGGAAACAGGCGCCTTCTACGTTAAACGCATTGCACGCATTTGGCCTTCTCATTTTGTCGTACTGATGGCTGCTCTGGCCATCGGGTTCCCTATTGTTCAGGGACCGTTTCTGGCAAATCTTGCGCTGATTCAAGCTTGGAACCCGGTTGGAGATTACTTCTTCAGCTATAACGCCGTCAGCTGGAGCATTTCTACTGAATTGGGTTTCTACCTCGCCTTTCCGCTCTTGCTTTACCGATTTGAGCGGACTTGGTTTTGGAAGCTTCCACTCACTCTGATCATTGCTCTAAGCATGCCAGCCTACGCATCGTGGATCGACGCCCCTTTTTACGGAGCCGGCGTGACCGGCCCCGTGGTGCAGGGTTTCGTCATGACATCTCCGCTCGCCCGACTTTTCGAGTTCACGCTTGGAATGAGCGCCGGGCACTTGTGGGTCAAACATCTTTCGGGACGACATATACCGTCATTGGTCGCATGGATCGCAGAGCCCCTTGCCGCGGCTCTACTTTTTTACGACGTGACCATCTTCCTGCCCCGCATCTTGCAGATGCTTCCCGAGACAAGTGCCTTCTCCTTTTGGGCCATTATGGCCGCCGTTCCAGCCATACCGAGCGCTCTGGCGATCATTGTGCTGGCGTCAGGTAAAGGTCCCATCAGCTGGCTGCTTTCTCGCCGTCCGATTGTTTACCTCGGCGAAATATCTTTCGCCATCTACCTCACGCACCAGCTTATTCAGACTTGGTTCCGCCAGCACGAAGCGAGCTTCGCTGGCCTTCCCGAGGGAGCGCTCATCGCACTTTATGTCTGTACCGTCGCGGCCTGTTCGGTCGCGCTTTATCACGTGGTAGAGCGCCCCTGCCAGCGAGCCGCGAAGGCGGCAATCGGATATTCCCGCCGCATACCCCGCACCGCTGCGGCTGATGCGCCGACCGCTTAAGAGCGTCCGCCTGTCCTCCTTACGAGAAGACGGTGCGCGTCTTCGCCCGGGCGTAATCGCGATCAAGGACTGCAGTCGGGTCTCTGTTCGACCGGGCGAGGTTTTCGATGAACAGCCGGTGGATCCGGAAATTACTGGCCGTCTTCGGCCCTCCTGAGAGGATGCTTTGCCAGTTCGAGGGGCCGATTCCGAACTTGCCCTTCTGTGCGCTGAAGTTCAGGGAATTGTCAGCACCGCGGACATCGGTGGCGGAGATCAAGCCGTTCTCCGACTTGATGCGGAACCCGATGCCCGCCGAGTTTCGCCAGTAGCCGAGCTGAACTATTCCCCCGAAATCCGCGGCTGCAGGTGGCAGGCCGACGTCCTGGACGACGTTGGCCGCCGTCTGGCGAGTCCAGTTGATCCTCTTGACCCCGCCGTATGCCGTCATGCTGACATGCAGAAGTTCAGCCGTCGGCCAGCCAGTGGCCGCGTCCGTCCACGTCAGAATGGGGGCATTTGAAGGAGCAGCGGAAATCCACTCCGCGGCAGTCGGCAATCTGACGTGCATGCCGATCAGGAAGTTCTGCGAGGCTTGGATATCAGCCGCGACGCTCGCGGGAATCTCGACGTAGTCTCCAGCTGCAGCGGTCCCGTAAAAGGCGAAACCATTTCCGGCACGGGTCACGGTCGACCCGGTGCGCACTTTCATGACGCCATTCTCGTTCGCGCTTAGGTCGAACATCGGCGCATTGTTTGCGGGGTTGGCTGTACCGGAGTAGGAAAATTTCTCCAAATCCAACGTGAACCGGACGCCTTCGGTGTCGCCGTAGAGCAGCGGGTCGACCTTGAACTTACGGCGAGACGTGTCGCCTGTGCTGAAGGGTAGCTGCGTTCTGAGGATCAAGCCCATAGTTCCGGCTCCTTCAAAGGCTAGGATCAATGACGCGAAGAACCGCGTCGGCGATAAGGGGACCACAGTAATCGGTGGTGGGGTGGACGGCGTCCTGCATGAGCGGGAAGGCGGCGTTCGTGTCGTAGTCTGAGACAGACCTCCCCACGACGTGCTGGAGGTTCAACATCGCGCCCCACTGTTCGTCTGCCACGCCGCGCATCGCCCGCGCGTGGTCTCTCATCGGATAGGGTTTCCCCGTGAGCATGTTCTCGAAGGGAGCGACGAAAAACAGGTCTGGCGTATTGACTGCGGATTTCAAGCGATCCGCGATCTGATTAAGGTCGGATCGGAACTGGCCGGGAGTGAAGGCTAACCCGTTGTCGTTCGTGCCGTGCAGGATGACCGCAGCGTGCAGCCCGAGAGATGTCATGCCGGCCTTCCACTGCGCCCCGTCGAGTGCCGCCCACTGCTTCGCCGTGCTACCCGCCTTGCCGAGCTTGTGAACGCGGACGCCAGTCGCCGCGGACTGGAACTCAACCCCGCCAAGGATCACGGTGCCAGAAACGACCTCGACATCGAACGACCACGCTCCCGATGTCGGGAAGCCAGTCAAAGCCGCGATTTTAAGACCGGTTCCCGCGAGAGACAGGTTGGCCGCCCAGGTCCCGTCATTCCAACGATACCGCACCACGCCGTCAGCGCTGGCCATGTAGAAGAGCTTCGCGGCGCTGATAACTGGCGCCGCTGGGCCGGTAACTCGCCGCCGAGATCCAACAGTCGAAGAGGTGAAGATCGACGTGTCAGGCGTGGGGTTCAGGTAGTTTGTCACTACCCACGTCCCCGTCTCGGTTGACGTGTAGGTGCCGTCGATCGCGCCACCCGACCCGAACCCGAGATACCCGAGCCCCGCGTTCCCATAAGCTGCCTTGAGTGCTGCGGATAGGTGCGAAGACCACATGGGGCCAGAGTCGGTCCAACTATCGCCAATCAAGCCGATATTCAGCTGTCCTCCCATTCCTTGCTTAATCCTGCGCAGGCGCGACCGGATCTGCTTCAGGCGTTCGGCGTTTGCGACAGCCGGGGGCTCATACGAGAATATCTCCAGGCCGGCGCTATCGGTAATGGCGAAGCGGTCCGAGATGGAGGGATCTAGCGTCTCAAGGGCAGTATAGCCCTGAGACTGCAGAGCGACGATATCAGCTTGAATTGAGACCGGGTCGATCAGGTCGCCAGCCCTGCCCCACGCCGATCCAGTCCACGTATACCGACCTTTGTCAGCCACGGAGGTGCTGGAGATGGGGTCGGTGTGGGTCGACCCGCCGATCGTGACCTCTCCCGGTTGGCCTTGCCGGGTTCCGGGAGTCGCGGCTAGTTCAGGCCAGAACCGGAAGCGAACCAGGCCCTGCGCAGCCGCCTCAATGCTGACTTCAAGGGCGGCGACCTCCTGATCGAGACTGGCTTCAAGAGCCGAAACCTCGCTGTTGATACGAGCGTCGACGGCCGAGAAGGCGACATCTGCCGCCCCCATAAGCTCGTCGGATAGGCGTCGCTTGTCTGGACGCACGGCTGCGCCCGGAAGCCCGACGCCGTAGATGTCGCGTGCAAGGTCGCGGAGTTCGTTGGGCATGCTTCACCTCAGTGGAAATACCGCCGAAAAGCGGATGCTTGTATTGCGTTGGGCGATCAGCCGGAGATCCGGCGCAGACTGACATTGTCGATCGACATTGTTCCGCTTGTGCCAAAGCCAAGAATTGTTGATCCGGCAGGCGCAACAAGATACTGCGTGTAGGAGCCGACAGCCGAAACAGATGGGCCGGAAGCAGTTGTTGAGCCTGAGAGATAGGGAGTCATTGTACTAGAGGTATACGCCGTAACCGAGAAGCTTAGGCAATAGGTTTGACCTGCGACCAACGTGACAGCTTGATAGATACTGCCGCCAGCGCCGCTGTGTGTTGCGACGCCCGAGCCAATGGTCCACCCGGCCTGCTTGTCCCATGCAGTGTCGGTGCTAAACGCCCCATTCACGACCAATTCTGGACCGAAGATGCTCGTCAGGTTTACGGCGCTTGTTGCGGCCCCCCGCCTACCTGTCGCCGAAACAATCACGCCTCTGATGGAATAGGTCACGCCGTCCTGCATCGGCCCATATTCGGCTTCTACTGCGGACCGCTCTTTTGTCACGGCGCCGTACGACGCGCCCCCATTGGTCGATATCTCGAAAACGATCGTGTCGCCGCCGAAGTCTGGCGCGTTGGCAGTCATACGGATGAAGGCCAAAGAGACGCCAGAGACGACGCGGTTGACCCGCGAGACCGTAAACCCAGTTGGCACAGGAATATCGCGCTCTTCCGGCTCGATCTCTTCGGGCACCAACGGCGCGGTCCCCTCCTCCGTAGCCGGGTTCCATGCGTAGGCCGCCGCGCTCATTGACGCGACCTCGATCTGAACGCCCTTCACGACGCTTCCTTCGGCCATGACAAACGCTGGCNAACAGCGAGAGATCTGGCCCATCCTCGCCGGCAACCGAAGCCGCCTCATCATCGACCCACGGGTCGGCGTCCTGCTCCACATACTTGTGCGGACGCGACGTGTAGCGGGCTCGAACGGTCGTGGCCCTCGTCAGCACGTCGCCGCCTCTGGTGAGCCCGGAGAATGCCACTACGGCGTCTTCGTCGAGCGTCACCGTCGGCTCCTCCCACTGCCCTACCTTGAGCGCGAGCCCCTGGTTCGGTGTGGCAAAGATCGCGCCGTCGCAGGCGTCAAGCATGCGCTGCAGCACGTCCACCGGCCGCTCGGCCATGTTGTAGGACATGCCAAGCCGCCAGCGCGCTTCAGTGCCGCCGGCCTTCAGCGCGACAGCTTGGTCGCTGATGTTCGCCGCGGCGATCCAGTCCGGCAGGGCGTTCTCAACCCACGACCGATCAAGCCGAAAACCCCATTTGCTAGTCATGAAGTCGAGGATGATGAGGGCGGCGTTTTCGGAGAATTTCCGCGTGGCAGTTTCAGGCATTGTAGGCTCCCAGGCGCGGGTCCCAGACGATCGACGACTGGTAGATGAGGCTGATCGTCGTGTTGGCCCCGGACGGGAACTGCTTGCTGAAGTCCTCCGGCTTGCCCGTGTTAAGGATCATCAGGGCGGACGTGACGTTGTCGCCTCGATGTGCAGTCGTCCATTTGCCGGGGAACGCAGAGACCAACTCGGAATATGCCGTCTCGGTGGGAAGGCCCAGGCGCGTTTTGACGATCAAGCGATTCGCTGCATTTTCGCCCCTCTCCTTCCACTCGTTCACCTGGCCGGAGCCATCGAGCGTCACCGCGATATCGTCGATGTAGATGCCGACGATGGCTTTGACCTCGTCTGTCCCGGTGACAACCATCTTGTGCAGCTTGCCGTTGCTCGGCTCGATGATGGCAATGACGCCACCGGCCCGCACTTGCCCGTAGTGCCTGACGCGGGGAGCGGTCGGCTCAGCAATGTTCGTCTTGCCGTCGCTAGGCTTGGGTGCCTCTGGCTTCGGAGCGAGAAGGCTGGCGACATAGGAGAGGCCGATGCCGATGGCGGCATTGACCAGCGTTGCGCCAAACCCGATAGCAACAGCATTCACCACGCCGATTGGTGCGCCGATCGTGAAGAGGAGAAGGCCTAAAGCTTGCGGCATCAGGGAACGCTCCAGGCGGCAACGGTGATCGTCATGGCGTCGTCCACGATCGAGACGCCGTGTTCGTCGAAGAAGACCCAGCCCCGCGCGCCGCGGATAGCGCAACGGTGCCTGCCGGCGCACTCGATGACACCGACATCTCCGATGCCCGGCTCGTCGGTCCTGACCAAGCCGGCAGAGCGGGCGCCACGCGCGAATGCGGCGAGCATTCGGCGGCGGGCGATGAGGTCTTGCGACTTCCACCCTGGCAGCCCGTCGAAGATCGCCAGCGGGTCGCGACCGGTGCGCAGGAGCACCCATTCGGCGGGGAAGCGAGCGCAGTTGTAGCCCACGAGGCTGAAGGTCTTGCCTGCCGTCCCGCGAATGTGCTCGGCGAGCGTCATCAGTCGAAGTCCGGCCAGAGCACGACCTTCCCGCGATTCTCACTCATGCGGTCAAAGATGCGGTCGCCTGGATGACGGGCCTGCTGGTCGCGATCCGTGTACCGGCCGCGGGGCGGTTTGGATCGGCCGACGAACAGCCCTTCGCACGGCAGCGAGATCGTGCAGACGGCGCCTTCGTCGTCGCTCGCCTCACTCCGGTCGATGGATGGCGACTGCATCAGCCCGAAATAGATGGGGACCAGCGAACCAACCGGCTGCATCCCGCTGTCGAGGAACTGCCAGTAGATCACGATCAGCCGGTCCACGACCTCTTCCGGCTCCCCGATCGCCTTTGGCAGCGTCGCCTCGTCAACGCCCGACAGCGTGATGCTCACGGTGTTCGCCTGCGTCGTTCGCATGTCGCCGAGGCCGTCGATCGAGATCAGCCCGCCGAGCCCGCGCCACTCCTGACCGCCGAAGTCGCGCACGCCTGCCCCTGCGAACAGCCGCATGGTCCCGGAAGCGAAGGCCAGTTCGGCAAGGGTGGCAACCCGCACCGTTGAGGCGCTGAGGATCTCGATTTGCTCCGGCGTGAAGAACCCGGCCATCAGGAGAGATCCTCGATGAAATCGACGTTCGGATAGCCCCAGGTGTCGCGATCAAGCTCGACGTCCATCATGTTGTCGTCCGCCAGTTTCATCTTGCAGACCGGCCGATCGAACTCGACAGCAGCGCCGGCGGACGCGGCATCTCGAGCCGGTGGCCAGAAGGTCACCGTCTGCGTCGGTCCGGACGAGTAGGAAGCCGTCACGACCCGATAAAGCCGCATCCCGATCGAGAAGTGCTGGCCCGGTTCGATCTCGCCACCAAACTGCATGATGATTGTTGCGGTGGTCGCGCCCCGCGCCATCCCAGACGCCAGCACGGCCTGGATGACTGCCTCGTAGAAGCCCGCCCCGTCCGAGAAGTACGCCCCATCGCTGAAGGGTATCGACTTGTATGGCTTCGGCTGCGAGGCCGGGAACGGAGCTCGCCTCTCGTCGTAGAGGGTGACGAGAAGCGGATTAAGCCGCCCCTGGAGCATGGCCGCGATCGCGTAAAACCTCTTCGCCTTGTTCTGGTCGATGATGGCGACCTTGCTGTAGCGCGCCACCCAGCCGCCAGCGCCTGACGCGATGTCCTGCGACAGGCCCGACAGCGAGCGCGAGCCCGCCGTGTTGCGAGCTCGCATATTGAACGACATGGTTGCCGGCGTGAGGACTTCGAACGGCCAGGTCAGGACCGGATCGCTCATGCCCGCCTCGTCTGGTATTCGTTCAGCATGCCGCCGAAGTTGTTGCGCACTGTCCGGGTGGCGGCGGCCGTCGATTGCCCGACAAACGACCCGCGCTTGCTCTCGACCGCGTCGTCGGCGATCTTTTTGACGTAGGGCATGATCGTTCCGGTTTCCTCGTCGATCCTGACGCCCAGCGTCACCTCCTTGTGCTGCGAAGCCTGCTGCTGCTGCTGGCCTCGCGCCTGCGCCATCGACGAGAGCACATGGTTTGGGATGATCTGCGCCCCCTTCGGGACGTTCATCAGTTCCGGGCCACGCTCGCCGACCATGGCGAGGCCGCCGGGCGCGGAGTCCGTGCCGGAGGCGAAGCCCAGGATGCTGCCGAGGCCGCCGATCAGCGATCCAATGCCACCGCCCCCGCCGCTGGCGTTGGAAATGGTGCTGATGAGGGTCTGAAGCACGCCGCCGAGGCCTGGAACGACCGTTTCAGCGATCTGCCCGAGCCCGGAAGTCACCGTGCTCGCTGACTGGCTGAAGTCGGTGGCGAAGGTCTCGGCAGACGCTGCCAGCTTGGGAGCCGCAGCGTCGAGCTTCGCGACCGCGGCTTCCAGGTTGACACCGATTGGCTGAGCGCCGGCCAATCCCTCCCTGTTGCCGATGCCCGCCTTGCCCGCGCCATACCATGCGCCCCAGCCGTTCTTGGCCGCGCCATCGAGGGCGAAGTCGATCCCTTGAAACGTGTTCCGCGGGTCGGCCGGATCCAGCCCGGTCTGGCGCATGAAGTCATTGCCCATGCCCTGGCCGAAGCCAGTCCCGGCGCCGCCCTTGAGCAACTGGAACGGGCCATAGGACGGCTCGCGATAGCCGTTCTTTTCATAGTTCGACTGCCAGATGCCCTCGCCGAGGCCTTCCGACTTCGCGACCCGAAGCGCGATGTTCGGGTCAATCCCGCGCGCCGCGGCAGCCTGCTGGATATAGGCCGCGACTTCGCTGACCGGGACGAGACCGTTCTTCCCAAGGGTCGCCGACGCCACGCCGCCGGGCGCGTTGCCGTTGGCCGGGTTCAGGAGGCGCTCGATCGCGCCGCCGGCACCGCCCATACCGACACCGCCGATGTTCACGACGGCCGCCGTCACGTTCATCGCCGCAGTCGACTGCACCCCCGGCACGCCGAGCGTCGGCGCGGCGCCCGGTCCATTGAGCAGGTCGCCCATGGTGCCGTAGCTCGTGCCGAGCAGCGCATTCTTCAGCGGGTTCGCGACGGCGAGCTGCAGCGCAGTCTTCGCCACATCATCGGCGATGCTCTTCAGCGCGCCGGACAGATCGCCCGACGTGATGCTGCCGACCAGCCCATCGATCGCGCTCTCGCCCGCCTGCTTGACGTCGTCCCAGGCACCGGCGGACTTGCGCACCCGGTCTTCATATTCGGACAGCGCCGCCGCGTTGGCGCGGTAGGCGTCGGCCTGCGCCCCGGTCGAGCTGACGCCGGCCTGCCGGATGTCGTTCTCGACCTTCAGGCCATCGATCAGCCGGCGCCGGACGTCGTCCGAGGCGCCGATCGCCGCGGCCTCTGCCGCAAGACTGGCAAGCTGGTCCTGCTGGGGCTGAAAGAGCGAGCGCCGCGTCTGGAGCTGAAGCGTCTGTAGATCGAGGTTCCGGGCCGCCGTGAGGTCGCGAACCGCACTCTCCGCCCCTTTGGCCTTATCGATCTCCAGCGCGTAGCGGTCAATGATGGCCTGCGCCGCAGCCTGGTAGCCCTGGAGACCTGCCGAAGCGTTCTGCTGCCGGCTGGAGCGAAGGGTGTCCTCGGCCGCCTTGTTCGTCTGAGCGATCAGCATCGCGCGCTCGTGCGCGACTGCCAGTTCCTTCTCAGCGTCCGTCAGAAGCGAGCCGGATAGCTCTAGGCGCTTCTGCTGCTCGGCGACCAGAGCCTGTTCCGCTACCGTGCGCGCACCGACGGCCCGAAGGTCGAGCTCGCGCTTTTGGCGGATCACGCCTTCCTTGCGGCCGATCTCGTCGAGAGCTTTCAGGCGATCGTTGTCGGCGGCCTTCAGCAGGCTTTCGGCCATGCCGCGATCAGCGCCGCCCAGTCGAGAAATCGGCGCGATCCGCGCCTGATACGCCCGATTGATCTCGTCACGCTCTGTCCGAACGCCCGGCACGAACCGCTGAAAATCGACGCCGCCGGCTTCGATGTCGGAAAGCGCAGTCATCCGGCGAAGCCGCGCCGCGCCCTCCTCAAGGCCCCTGATCTTCGCCAGGGCCGCGTCGCCGGAGTTGACCAGCGAGAGCATGTTTTCAGCCGCGTCGCGTAGATACCCGGGGAGGCCTTCGCTCGCCAGGATCTGCTCGATGTCCGTGCGGATGTCTGCAATGGGCCGGCTGGCTTCGTAGAAGTCGCGGCCCAGCATATCGAGGTCGGACGCTGCGACCGCCCCGCCGATCTCACGGAAGAGGTTCCGAAAGTCGGTGATGACGTTCGGCAGCATGTCGACGTCGACAGGATCGATGTTCAGTGCGTTTTGGCGAGCTGCGCGGAGAGCCTCGCGCTGAGCCTGGATTTCCCGAGCGTTGGTGACCGCGATCTCGGCAGGATTGCGCCGCTGCGCTTCATCCACGACGGAGGAGATGCCGGCGCCAAGCCCGCGCTGGCTACGCTCGATGACCTTCAGCGTTTCCGCGTAGCTCTTTGCCGCCTTGTCGATCTTCAGGAGGTTGGATTCGGTCTTGTCGGTGAAATAGATCGCCGCAGCCGTGGCGGCGCTGACGCCGGCAATGACCATGCCGCCGGGGCCAAGTGCCGAGGCGGCGCCACGGGCAAAGCCCATGATGCCGTCGCCAGCCGCCTTCAGGCTGCCGCGAAGACCGCCCGGACCCTCTTCGAGCGCGCCGTAAATCTGGCCGATCTGCGACGCGAACACCTGAGACACCGGCGCGCCCATTGCGAGCATCGTGATTGTGTCGTTGCCTTGCCGGCTGAGATTCAGAAGCTGGTTTGACGTCAGCTTCGCCGCAGAGCCCACGGCGGCCACTCCGGTGGCCACACCCTGCGTCTGCGCCCTCGTGCCCGTCAGCGCGGCCGTCTGTGCGAGATAGGCCCTATCCAGACGCTGAACTGCGGCGGCCTCTTCGGCCATGCTGAGAGCGCCGACCTTGCGCGCCTGGCGGATGTCGTCGAGCGAGGCGAGATACGTGCGCTGGACCGCAAACAACGGGGAGTATTTCGCCCGGAGGTCATCGAGAGCGTTGCCATAGGCTGCGACGTCATCGGCCCGCATGGAACGGCTGGACGAGTTGTTCCCAGCCTCGGCGGCCGTCAGTGCGGCGAGTGCGGCGCGGGTCTTGTCGATCGAGCGCGTGGCGTTGTCGTTCGCCTGGGCAAGCGCGGTGACGCCTGCGGCCGCGGTCTTGGCCCCCTGCCCCGCCTCGCGCGCCGCGGCCGAGATTTCCTTGCTCGCGCGGGCAGCCTTGGACGAGGTGGTGCCGAGCTTCTCGACAGCCGCCTCGGTCGCCACCGCAGCTGTGGTCAAGACGTTCCGATCGGCAGCGGCAACCTTGGCAGGCGCTGACGTGATTGAGAGCCCGAGGCTTGCGATGTCAGCCATTCATCGGGCTCCGAACAGTGCGCCGATCAGCTCCGTCGTCACCGGCCTGTCAGAGACAGTCTGGCGAGCGGCGTGCTCATCGGCTGGGGTGTTGATGTGGTCGAGATAGACGCGGTCCATGGCCCGGACCGCGGCCCGGAACATGCCGAGCTCGGCCCCGAGCCTTTCGGCCCATCGGTCAATCGCATGAGACGGGATCGGCCCGGAACCCATACCGATCTGACGCTCAGTCGAGAGCTCCCAGAAGGCGTCAATCCATGCCCCCAGACCCGGCAGAAGCCGCGGCTGGGGATTGTGTTTGGTCGGGCCGGCGGGATTGGCGAGAAGCCACCCGACGACCCTGGTCAGTTTTTTACTGTCGCCTCGGTCTTGGCGCGGATCGATCGGTTCACCATGCCGGCGGCGCGTGTCAACGGCGGAGCAATTCCAGGCCAGTGTGGCGGAGTAAAACCAGGCCACGCGTCCGAGAGGGCACGACACAGGAAAGGGCCCGATCGGGCCCTTTCCTGT
>NZ_BMJJ01000006.1 GCF_014643375.1 Aureimonas glaciei | reverse complement strand
GCCCTCTGCAAAAGAGAACAGCCTAACCACTGGCCGGATTTTACTCCGCCGCACTCGGCGTTATGCCGGCGCTCCTGTGGCCTGGTTTGTCACCGCCGTGCACACTGGACCCTCGGTCGCCAGCTCCATGAGCGTTCCGCCGGGCTCGCGCACATAGAGTGAGGTGAAATACTTCCGGTCGTGGAAGCTGGTCGGCGAGGCGTCGATCCGCGACAGCTCGGCCTTGGCTGCACGGACGGCTGCCACATCCGCGGCGCGGAAGGCGACATGATCGGCCGTGCCGGTTCCTAGGATGCCGGAGACGTATCCCGAGGCATTCCTGATGTCGATAGCATCCGTATCGGAGAGCATCCGCTGGATGTTCCCCGACGCTTGTCCCGGCCGATAGCCGAACCGACCTACGAAAGCTGCCGTCTCGTCGGGTCTGTCGGTCAGAATGGTGACCGCGCGCAGTCTGCGGATCGCGCGCGTCGCATCTCCCCAGACTCGGGACCCTGGGAGGTCGCCTCCGACAAGCTTCACGATCACACCGTCGGGATCCTTCAGGCGGAGGACGGATTCGCCGAACTCGCGGACCGGCCCCTCGACCGGAACCCCGTGATCAAGTGCGCACGTCAGCCACTCGCCGATGCTCGCGGCCGGCACGGCGAAAGCTACCTCCGCGACCTGACCGGTGCCCACCCGGCCCGTCGCTCCGTCTTCCCAAACGAGAAACGTGACGAGCGAACCGGGCGAGCCCGCCGCGTCGCCATAGAAGAGATGGAGCTGCGTGCTGTCCTCGTAGCCGCCCGTGCGCTTCACCAGACGAAAGCCCAGAAACCCGACGTAGAAGTCGACGTTCGCCTGCACGCGGCGGGTGATCAGGGTGACGTGGTGAATGCCGCTGCTCATAATTGCTCTCGATTATTGCTGGGATTGCGTGGTCCGTGCGGATCCGAAGCTGCATTCGAGCGTCTGCCGGTTCTGCCCGGCCGTCTCCGCCGCGGCATCGTAGCCCCATTGCAAGCGAATTAGCGCCTGTTTCAGATCCGAGCTACTGCGGGTCGCTCTCATAGAGCAGCGGGAACTCGCCCACGATCTGGTCGCGGCTCACTCGCTGAAGGCAGAAGCGCCATCGGTACTGCTTGAGCCGCCTTGAAGGGTTGTCGTCGCAATTCAGAAAAAGGAGCGCAAATGCCATGCCATCGCCTCGTGCGGAAGCGAGCGAGGGAAGGGTATGGGGAAGGCAGCTTTCGCCGAGACTTGTCTGGAAGCCGACCGGCAGCTTTCCACCGAGGCTGTGTGGAAACGCCGGTTCGTGTTACCTTTCGGTAGTGCTGGAGGGGTGGAATGGGTCGTTTCATCAAGGGCTGCGAGCGGCGCCAGACGCTTCTTCTGGCGGACTGCGTCGACGATTATGTCGGCGCGGATAGCCCGGTCCGGGTGATCGACGTCTTCGTCGACGAACTGGACCTTGCGGGGCTCGGCTTTGAAGGCGCGGCCGCGACGGGTCGGCCCGGTTATCATCCGGCGATGCTGCTGAAACTCTACCTTTACGGCTACATGAACCAGGTGCAGTCGAGCCGGCGCCTCGAGCGCGAGGCGGGCCGTAACGTCGAGGTCATGTGGCTGACGGGCAAGCTTGCTCCCGACTTCAAGACGATCGCGGACTTTCGGCGCGACAACGGCGAAGCGGTTCGTGCCACATGCAAGCAGTTCGTGGTCCTGTGCCGGCAGGTCGGTCTGATCGCGGGCGGCACGGTGGCAGTGGACGGCAGTCGGTTCAGAGCCGTGAACACGCGAGACAAGAACTACACGCCCGGTGCGATCCGCCTCCGCCTGGCGCAGGTCGAGGCGAGCATCGAGCGCTACCTCGACAAGCTCGACACCGCCGATCGGCAGGAGGCGGACGTTGCCGAGATCCGCACGACGCGCCTCAACGAACGGATCGAGGCGCTCCGCCGGCAGATGCACGAGCTGCAATCCATGGCGCGTCAGGTGGAGACCGCGCCCGACCGTCAAATCTCGGTGACCGACCCGGACGCACGGGCCATGGCCACGAATGGAAAGGGTACGGGCCTCGTCGGCTATAACGTGCAGGCCGCTGTCGATGCGGACAGCCATATCGTCGTGGCGCATGAGGTGACCAATCTCGGTCATGACCGGACGCAGTTCGCCAACATGGCCCGGCAGGCGAAGGACGCGACCGGAGCCGACCACCTGACGGTCCTGGCCGACCGCGGTTACTTCTCCGGAGCCGAGATTCTGGCCTGCGAGAAGGCGGGCGTTGAACCGATCTGTCCGAAACCATTGACCTCGGGCGCCAAGGCGGAGGGGCGCTTTGGCAAGCCGGACTTTCTCTACGATGCGCCAAGCGACACCTATCGATGCCCAGCCGGCGAGACTCTCACCAAGCGCACGACCACGATCGAGAACGGTCTCGTTTTGAACCGCTACTGGTCGAGCGTCTGCCGATCATGCGTGTTGAAGCCCGACTGCACGACCGGCAACGAGCGGCGGGTGACGCGCTGGGAGCACGAGCATGTGGTGGAGGCCATGCAAGATCGACTTGATCGCATGCCCGATGCCATGCGGATACGACGGCGAACCGTCGAGCATGTGTTCGGCACGATCAAGGACTGGATGGGGCGCAGCCACTTCAAAACGCGGAGGTTGCCGAACGTCGGGACGGAGATGAGCCTCCACGTCCTCGCCTACAACATGAAACGGGCCATCGCCCTGCTGGGAGCACCAGGGCTCATCGCCGTGATGCGGGGATGAGACGGGAACCGTTCGCCCGCCCACCGCAGCTTCCTCCTCAATCCGTTTCCACACAGCCTCCACCCTTCTGCGTCATACAAAACCCCTCTCGCTTTGATCATGTGAGCCTTCGGTCGACGGCTCCTTCGCGCTCGGTATCGCTCCGGCCGCAGACTCTCTCGGATTGTGGCTGCGACGCAGGTTCCAGATCTTTGTGTCGGAATTCTCGGCTATCCGCTGGCTCGACGCATTCAAGGCATCGACCTAATGGGATGTTTCCCTAGCCTCAGCGACCACCTCCGCGCCGAAGTCGGGGCAGCGCTTCTCGACACTACCGTCGACGCCCTTCGCGACCTCGTCTGCCCGCCACGACTTCACGCCGCTCTCAAGCTCGGTGACGGCTACGTCCGCGCTGGGGACCGGACGCTCGCGTTCCGGAACGGCGTCGTCGTGACGTGCCTGCCGCGGTCACGGAGGCAGAGGCGAAGGCGGGTCCGGGAGAGCCTGTCGTGAACGAGTACGGCGGCGTGTCCGATTTTGACGACTTCCCGATTCACCAGCCTTCAATTGTGCAGCAGGCTGCTGCACAAACCGGAACTGCCGATCCCAAGGCCGTTGCCGCCACTTCGAAGGTGCCGTCCGACCTCCACGTCCTGCCGCCAACGGCCGTCGCCTGGTGCGTCGAAGCCCTTCGAAATGGTGCCATCGACAAGGGCTACGGCGTCCGTAACTGGCGTGATCAGGTCCGTCCTGGCATCGAGATGACGACGTATCTCGATGCCATCGGGCGGCACCTCATGCAGATCCAGGAAGGCGAAGACTTCGCGTCCGACAGTCACATCCTCCACCTGGCTCATGTGATGGCCGGCTGTGCGATCCTGATCGACGCGAGGGCATGCGGGACGCTTATCGACAACCGCGTGCGCGGCGACGTGGGCGCATTCGAGAGCACCCAGGAAGCGATCCGGGAAAGCAGGCGGTTGCGGGCGGCCTAGCTTACCGAAAAGGCAGGAACGCGTAGGTCACCACGGCCTCGACGAAACCCTTCGGCAACCGCATCTCCGTATCGACCGCTGCTTCGAACGTCGCCTCGACGCGTTCAACGATGCCATCGATCTCCTCGGTCACGGCATTGTTCGGACTACGGAAGACCGCCTCGCCGTAGATGTCCCACGAGTCCGTGCCCTCCAGGTCGAGCGCGAGCATGCGAGCGCACATCCGCATCCGGAGATAGATGGCGTGCATCTTCTTAAAGTCGGTCTCTACTGGCTTTCCCAGGTTCGCGACCGCGACGAATCTCTTGGCGTAAAACGCCGACATCGTGTCCGATGCATTCTCGATGCGCTTGCGAACGACTTCGAAGAGCGCCGGCTTGTCCTCCGGTTTTCCGAATCCCACGAACTCTCCCAGTTCGGGTCGAAGAGTCTCAAGAAGCGCACGGACCTCGTAGAACTGCACCATGGTTTCCTCGGCCACCGCGAGCTTGCGCTGGCCTCGCATCTGCTTCTTCCAGGCTCCGGCCGCCAGCCAGGCCGCTACCGCGAGGATCAGGTTCGCGAGGGCGCTGAGCCAGTCGGGCACCGAACCCCAAACAGGGCCGGACGCCGCTTCCGGCGACGCCGCTTGTTGGGCCAGGGCAGCCGTGGGGAGGAACACGGCCGCAACGATGATCGTGTGTATGGTGCGAACGTTCGCGGGACGCATGGTCATCAATCCATCGACCTGCGGTTCGCACGATCGGATCTCGCGTAGAAGATGACGCCGACCACGATCCAAAGCAAACCGAAGCCGACCCCGGTCGTCGCACTTCCAGTATAGACGAACGACCAGATTTCGCGGAGCCACGCGAACGCGATGGAGAGAGCCCCTACGCCGATCAGGAAAGCCGCCCCGGCGTGTAGGATCGTGCCCTTCGCGTCATACAGCTCGATCTCCAAACGAGCGATGTCGTCCTGGGCGGCGGGCGGTAGGCGGTCGAATTCGTATCCGCGTTCTCTCATATCGGCTCCGTCGATCGATTGCCGACCTGATCCGTGTTTCGTGTAAAACGCAAGAATGGCCTCACGAGCGGCGACGGACCTCATCGGGTTCGTGCTACCGTCCCTGGTATGGACGAACCGACTCCCCCTCGCCGCCGCTGGTTCCGATCTCTCGCGCAGATGCCGGAGCCCGAATGGCAGGCTCTCACACACAGGCTCATGTTCCTCGCGGGCCTAGGAGCAGGGTTCATTGCCTTGGCAATCTTCCTCGGCATGATCGCCGTCGGCGCATTTCTTCAAATCTGGCAGATCTGGACTGTGCTTCCGACAGCCTAGCTCAGGCCTGTCACACCAATATTGCCATCTAACATCACTCGAACGGCTGGAAATAACGTGGACCGAATACTCGACAGTCTGATTTCCCACGCCTTCGGACTCGTCCTCGCCGGCGTCGCCGCATACTGCGTGGCGGCCCTAGTCCTCGAACTATCGGGCAAACTCAGGCCGAAGCGGTGGAAGCGTATACTAGTCGGGGCGTTCGCTATATTCGCCGTTGCGGCTCAGTTTGCCGAGAGCGAGGAAAGCACCGACCGGTATGTCTGGACGGCCGTCGGGGCAGCGCTAGGCCTGCTGTCTGCTTACAAGCTGTCGGTGAGGCAGCAGTCAGAAGCTCGATCTGTAGACCCATCCTGAGCCCATCACTCGTTCGTCAGCATATCGACGGGCACGTCGAGCACGTCAGACAGCATCGCCAGCTCCAACCCCCTCGGCGTCGACGTCCCCTGCTCGATCTCTGCAAGCCGCTCGTCGGTCATCCCTGCTGCAGCCGCGACGTCGTGTTGAGCGAGGCCAGACGACTCCCGGAAGGCTTTGACCGCTGGCATGCCGTCATCAAGCGCGTCGGCGACGGCGGTGGGGGTTTAGAATGTGTCGCTCATAGCCGGGATCCTCGAGGGTGGTTTCGAGGATAGCGGCCATGCATGATTTCGGTTCCGTCACGCGGCGACGACCGAACTCCTGTCCGACTCTATGCGCGGCTGGCGGTTGCCCGGAACCGCTATCGGCGGACGGCGCCGAAGTCCGGGTGCAGGCTGTCGGAGAACGGCAGGGTGCGAAGCACGGCTCCGCGACTGTCGATTATCTCGAACGCGTGACCAATGCACGGCGCTTCGTTCCGCTTGATGTTCTCCGCGATGATCTCTCTGGCAGCGGCCATGGCTTCCTCGACAGCGGACTCGATGTCGGGAAAATCGACGCCCTCTTCGTCCTTGACGGTCTGCCCGTCCTTGTGGATGTTCAAGAAGAATTTAGGCATAGGGGCCTCCGGATTTACCTAAAGATCCCAATACCCTGCAGCCGACGTTGGTTTCTGTCTATTTGCTTGTCCGGCTTCGGACGATGACCTGGCGACGCCCGGGTCCTCCGCCCGGCGTTGTGTCTTGACCGCCAGTCAGCCGCTGTTAGCGAAGCCGAGGCGTGGATCGCGGAGCAGCCCGAAAATTTGGTTGGCCGTCGAAGCTTCGGCAGGACCTGGACACGTTGCAGCTTCGACGGCCCGTCTTCATGCGTCGGATGAAATCCGATCGACCTCGCCGGCCCGCTCCTCCGAGGCCATCTCTTCGAACAGCTGCTCCAGGCGCTGGGCCTGCCCCTTGTCGCCTGCGATGGAAAGCCCTTTGGATGCGGCTTCCAGCTCCAGCCAAAAGCTCTTGTCCCGTTCCTGGTCCACATCGGGACCACTCCCTCTAGTCACCTCAGCCTCGCCAGCCGGGCAGCGAGCACGTCGCTGATGCTCCGCATATGCTGCATCGTCGCAGCGGGATCTCCCGGGAGCCCGGCTGCCACCTGGCGGCAGATGTCCGACCAACGACGCCCGATTTCCTTCTGAGCCTGCTCGCCCGCCGGAGTCAGGCGAACGGTCGTAATCCTCGCGTCCGTTCTCAGCTGTCCGCGTTCGACGAGACCCTTGTCGGACAGGCGGTCCAGCATCTTTGAAACAGTGGATGGCCTGACGTCGAGCGAGACGGCCAGGGCGGAAACGGTCACGGGTTTCCCCGGAACGAGGCAGATCAGCAGGTGATCCTGGCCGTTGTGGTAGCCTGCCTCCGCAAGCGCCAGACCGAACAGTACCCGGATGCGCTTGGCGAGCGTAAGAAGCGTCGTCGCCATCGCCTCGAGATCCACTTCGCCGGCGGCGCCAGTGGGGAGGTTGAGAGGCGCGTCAGTCGGTTCGGCATCGCTGCCGATTTCGTTGACATAGTTGAGCATCTCGCCCCCAAGGAAATAATTTGCCGCACATCCTCTTCCCGGGCGACCATTAATGCTAGGTCAGAAACGTACACAAGCTGGGCTCTTTGCCGTTCAGACGATCCGCGGCTTGCCGCTCATGCTCGGAACATCGGCGGGTTCCGCGGGGGTCAGGGGAAAAGCGTCGGCTCCCGCCACGACCATCGCCGCCCGTTCTGCGACAGTTCACGCCGCCGCGATAGTCCTGCCGTCCGGTGGGGTGAAGACCAGCCGCACCCGCCTACTCCCGCACCTCGGACACCGCATGCGCTCGGGCAGCATTGCCAGCGTCATCCCACGCCCTCGTGTCCACACGAGCGTTGGCAGGTCGATGTCATGGCGGTGGCGGCATTCGCGGATGGACTTCAGGCCCTCTCGCCGTCCGTACGCGCAGTACACTGTCACGGTCCAGCCGGCGTCGAGCGCCTCCCCGATCATTTTGACATTCATCTGTGAATCGCCTCCTGTCTTGGAGAACGAAATAGGAACATTGTCTTCACGTCCAGCGTCTATCGTCTATCGTGAGACGATACAGGGCGAATCGAGGAGCAAGACGATGGGACAACCGCAGCCAATTACGAATTCGTTGGACGAATTCGATGCCGTCGTTGACCAGGTGATCGAGGCGGCAGGGGGCAACCTGCGGGCAGCCATCGCGGGCCTGGTGCGCGGTCAGCATGCGATCGCTGACGACATCACCAAGACTGTGTCGGCCGGCTACGTCAGGCGTGGCTTGAGATAGTATGGGCAATCCAGACGAGCCCTTAGCCCTCTCGATTCGATTAATAAAACGTTAACTCTCCGAACAGATTTGGGGATATGAATCGGATAGGGGTTGTCCTATATCCGATGCAGACGGTCAGGCGCTGGAACACCCCAGAGCAGTCTTCGGATTGCAGGCGAGAGATCGCAATTATGGGCCAGGGGGCTGTCTACCGGTATCAAGCGCGGGGATGGGCGAAGAGTTCGATCATCCTCCGCTGCTCGGCCGAAAGGTCCATGCCCTGCTCGTTTGGAACCACCTTCACGCCGTAGCTGAGGTAGTTACCTCTGTTGTTGTAGAGGAGCGGCTTCAGGATCTCGGCGTAGCGTCGCTCACAGTTCCCGTAGACGTCATGCTCGAAGCCAGCAGCGACGGACGAAGCGACGAAGTCGGCGAGCTGCAGACCGGCATTGCGAGAGTGATCCTCCGCCTCGACCGCATCTATGTCGATTACCGGCCATTTGATCCGCACTCGCGGATCCTCCTTTAGCCTGTTGAGATAGTCCTTGAACTCGTCGTACTGCATGCCACCACGGCGGGAGAACGTGATCTTCACCCGACCGTCCCCCTCCGGAACCATGCGCCTCATCTCGCCGGCGAGCCAGGACATGCGCTCGATCAGGTAGCGTGTAAGATACCAATAGAGTTGGTTCTTCGTCGGGTACGTCGCAGGATCAATTGTCAGCTTGTTGGAAGCCACGGCAAGCCCTCGGATAGGCAACGTAGCCATATGCCGAACGGCCATTACGCGCTGGGCGTGGTTCATGTCCTTGTAGTGGATCGACCTGCCCTTCTTTTCGGGCATCTGCGACTTGATCTGATCTCGCCAAGCGACCGATTGTAGATCGTTCGTCGCCCGCAACATCGTGGCTCCAAGCACGAGCCAGCACGATGATCCGCCGCTTGCGCCCGGCTGCCTGAATTTACGAAGACCATCGTCTCCGGACTCGTCGATGTATGCGACGAAACTGTGCGTCATGCTCGCTCCCGATCCCACTCGTGGATAGAGCGAGCAAGGGGCGGAGGAAAGCGTCAGCGAGGTTTCTCCGCCGAAATCGACACCGGACGAAAATCACCTTGTCGCTCGGAACGACCTCTGTGATCCAGCGGCGCACAAGAAGCTGTCGTATTTTTACGACCACCCTCTTGTCTGCGGTCTGTCTTAGTCGTATATTTACGACATGGTGATCGGCATAGGCCGACGCCCACCGGCACGGAGGCCGACACAAATGAACCTCGCTACCAATCTCACGAAGGACGGAAAGCGCATTCAGGTCCGCTTTACCTACGACGCGGCCCTCGTCTCTGCGGTGAAACGGATCCCAGGTGCGAAATGGGATTCCGCATATCGATGCTGGTCGATCGCGAAGCGCTACGAGAAGCAACTGGCGTCCTTGGCCGATATGCAGGCTTCGGCCGAGACTTGCTACGTCGACCTCGCGAAATCCTATTCGGAGAAGCTTAGGCTGACCGCCACACACGCTAGCGTCTCGATAGACGTCCGTGAACGCACCGCAACGGTACGTCCGGTCAACGGCGTCTACCTGGGAGCGGTCGGCACGATGCGTGGATCGCGTTCGTTCAAGGAGAACGAGCGCTTCGGCGGGTACACCGTGCCTCTCGGCGATGCGAGCCGGTTCGACGTTCTCGTGGAGCAACTCGGCGAGGTCGTCGCAAGTCACAAGCGCAAGCTGGAAGCGGCCAAGGCGGCCGAACAAGAGCGCGCTCGTGCACGTGTGGAGGCGGCAGAGCAGGATCGGGCAACGGGCCGTAGCCGCTTCGGCACTCTTCTCTCTCGTGCCCCTGCCGTCGGAGCCATCATGCGTCGCGGGGAGAACATCGTACGCATTACCGGACACGGCAGGAGCTTCCGACTCGACGACGAGTCCTCTTCGATGGGTTGGCCGTCAGGCTGCGAGGGCGAACTTGCTTGCTACGCATACTATGAGAACGCCATCGCCGAGGAGATCGAGACGTTCGAGGCCGCCGAGGAGAAGGCTCGCGTTGCCAAGGAGATCGTCTCGCGCCGTCGGGCTGCTATCGCTCGGATCGAAAAGTCCGACGATCGCCCCGACATCGGCGCGGAGCCTGAGGGCGAGGTTCTCTGGCGCGACGATTCCCATGCCCTCGGCGGTTTCCGGCGATGGATCGTCCTGACGCCCGACGGCTGGTTGTGGTCCGTCACGTACATGGGTGGCGACGGCGACACGTGGATTCAGAAGAACTGCGGCTACTGCACGTCTGGATCGCGCCTGCCGTCAACGCCCGAACTCGTCTCCGCCCTACGTGGCGATACCGTCCAGAAGGAATCGACATGACACCACGGGAACGCCAGGACTTGCTCTCCAGGGCGGCCGAACACGCGTTCGGGCACCGCTGGCAAAGTGACCTAGCACGTCACCTCGGCGTCTCAATCCGGACGGCGCAGCGCTGGGCGTCCGGGGACAGCGAGGTACCTCTTGGCGCACTTCGAGACCTGGCGATTGTGCTTCGGAAGGCAGCAAGCGACGCGAACGCAAGTGCCGACGAGATCGAGCGCCAGCTCAAGGTGCTCGATGAGTGACCGTCAGGACGTCCCACCCACCGACTTCTTCGTCGACGTCGACAGCGGCGATCTAGGGCGCAAGCTTGGCCGAGAGATCGGACGGCACTTGTCCGAAGCCGATGGCCTCTACGACGTGCACTGGAGCCCTGGCAGCCAGTCCTACTCGCTGCGCTTCGCTCCGGATGGACCATTGGTCAGGTTCGAAGGGTGCTGCCTTTTCGGAATCTGGATCGACAACGACACCGAGATCCAGATCGAGTGCGAGAACATCTGGCGTGACGGACGGGTCGACGTTTGGGGTCACACGCGGTGGGTGGCCTCTCACCCCGTCGAAGCTGCCAGGCATGCACTCGACGTCTATGAGCGAGACCTCGCGCTGGCGCCGGAGGACGAGCCGTTCGTCTTCGATCAGATGACTCGGAAGATCAACGTCGGGCCCCGGCCTTAGGAAGGCTCTTTCGAGAGCTTTCCGTTTCATCCCGCTTCTTCAGAAGCATCGACCCGAGCGGTGCGCGAACACCGTCTCGGGCCAACCCAGCCATGGAGGCACCGTGACCAAGCAACCGACGATACCATACGAACCGGCAAACCTCGACGTCGATCCGGTCCAGCACGCGCTCGACCTTTTCGGTGGCGACGATCGAGCCGCCATTGCCGCCCTGATCAGCGCCCTTTTCGAGACCCGGGACGAGGTGGACCGGCTCCGTCGGGCACTGTCCGTCGCGAACGCCGCCACGTCGTTCGGCTACGACCGGGGGCACAAAGGCGCCCTCGTCCCTCCGATTTGAGTTAAATCGCGGGCATTAACCCTCGAAAGTTTAAGAAAACTCCTCGAGCACGCAAAGGCTTGCTCGAGAGTCCTCAACCGGCAAGATAGCTATCATGCAGATCTCGTTCATCGGCGGCGTCGCCTGCCCTCCTCCTCCTGCCACCCTGGCAAGCTCCTGGTCGTCGAGGCCGTTTGAGGTGCCGGATCCGGTGCCTGTGCCTGTCGTCGTGCCCGTCGAGACGGTAACGAGGGAGGTCGGGCCGGACACGCTCATGAAGCTGAAGGACGCCGTTCTCCTCCCCGAGCTGGGCGGCGTCGTGACGTACGCGAATCTGCGAGATGCCATTCTTGCCGGCGCCCTGCCGGCGATACGTCTGACTGCAGGAGGTCCCTATCGCGTGACCCGGTCCGACATCGCAGCCTGGAGAGAACGATGCCGCGTCCGCGCAAACCCGCCCGCCTCGACTGGGAAGCCGAGCGCACCGAAAACGGAAAAACGAGGCCCGGGACGTGGGTCGTCACCGACGGACGATACCGCAAGCGCACTGGCTGCGGCGCGGAGGATCGTGCAGGAGCTGAGGAAGCGCTTGCCGCCTACCTGACCGAACTGCACTCGAAGGAGCGGAAGGCCCCAAAGAGGAAGGCCATGGCGGAGGACGTCATGTGCGCGGACGTGCTGGCGACGTACGCCGAGCGCAAGACCGACGCCTCTCCCAACCCGATCATCCGGCCGGTCAAGCGAACGGACGAGTTCCTCTCGCTCATCGACCGGCTCCTCGACTTCTTCGGCGAGATGACCCTCGACGACGTCGACACGACGACCTGCCACGCGTTTATCCGGCACCGAGGAACCCATGCCGGCGCGAGGAAGGACCTGGAGATTTTCCAGGCCGCGATCAACATGGCCATTGCCGACGGGAAGCTGCGAGAGGTCGTCAAGGTCTCGCTTCCGGGCAAGGGCAAGGCTCGGGAAGGCTGGATGAAGCGCGAAGAGGTCGCGGCACTCATTCGCTATTGCCGCAACCACCAGCGAACCTGGCGACCGCCACGGGGTCCGAACAAAGGGCAACTCATCAAGATCGACGTCTGGCCGTATCGGCACCTTATTCCGTGGATCATGACAGCGGTATACACCGCATCCCGCTCGGGAAGGATCTGGACTGCCGCTTTCGAGGAGACGCCAGGTCGTCCGTGGATCGACCTCGAAACCGGCACGTATCATCGGATGTGGAGAAACGAGGTCGAGACGAAGAAGCGCGCCGAGGACATCACTATCCCGGATCGCCTCCTCCACTACCTGCGTAGGTACCAGCGCGGCCCCCTTGTCGACGGCGTCCGTCAGCCTCGCAGTAACCTCGTCGAGTGGAAGGGCAAGGCAGCCAACCCTCGTCTCGCTCTCATCAAGGTACTGAACGCCGTACTCGGGCCGAAGCACGGGATCGTACTCCACAGCTTCCGGCACACCTCGATCACCTGGCTCGTGATGACCGGGAAGGTTTCCCTTCAGGAGATCGGGCAGTACGCGTCGATGACCGAGTTGATGATCCGCAAGGTGTACGGGCACCATCACCCGAGCCGGGACGCTGCCGTCAACAGGGCATTCTCGACGCACGGGGCGGGCAAGAACACCCGGCTTGTGCCTCCTCGTCCGCGGGGTTTTGCGGGGGAAACCCCCATAAAAGAGCGTGAAAACGCGTAAAGAAACGACGGCGAAACCCTTGTGTCGCAGGGGTTTCGTTCATGTAGATCGTTGTTTACACCGAGGATGTCGGCAGTTCGAGCCTGTCATCGCCCACCATGCCTTCCCATTGAAATCGTTGCAAACCCCTGCGGCGCAGGGTCTTTAGGCCCAAAGCTCGTCCCACTCTTCTTCGCAGAGTGGAGGACGGACGTGGCTCAGCAGCGCTTCGCTCATCTCGTCAGAAAGCCCGGCGCGTTCTATTTGCGGCTCGTGGTGCCCCCGCCCTTTGCCCCTATGTCGAAAACTGGAGGTAAGGGATTCCTCGTTCGCTCGCCAACAGCATGAAGGAGGTGAAGGCGAACCATGCACGCGCCCTGGCCTTGGCGCAGGATGAACGCGACGATGCGCTTAGGAAGAAGGCCGACGCCGAGGGTGTGCCGGTCGCACGGACTGCATGACGCTCTCTTGCAAAAAAAGGTGTCGACCCGCCGCTTCATACCTTGGATCGCGACTTCCACCGGCGCACGCGTTCAGGCCGAAGGTGTCCGTCAGATCAGACAGTCCGCTCGCATCTACGGGCCTTCGGCCCCATCCAACGCCTATTTGGCCGAGCTATTCTCCCACTTTGGCGTCGGGTTCGAGGCTAGGAGGGTCTGTGTGTACGGCTGCGACGGGCTGGCAAAGAGCGCGACGGTTTCGTTCTCCTCGACCACGCGCCCGCGGTGCATGACCAGAACCCTGTCGGCGAAGTTGCGGACGACCGGCAGGTCGTGGGTGATGAAGATGTAGGAGAGGCCGAGCCGGTCGCGCAGATCGGCGAGGAGGTCGATCACCTGCGCCTGGACGGAGACATCGAGGGCTGAGACGGCCTCGTCGCAGACGATGAGCTCGGGGTCGCTGGCGAGCGCTCGGGCAATCGCGATGCGCTGTCGCTGACCGCCGGAGAATTGGTGCGAATAGCGTTTCGCCCATTCGGGCTTCAGACCGACGAGATCGAGGAGCTCCGCGACCCGCTCGTTCCAGCGCTTCTTCGGCAGGATGTCGTCATGGATCCGCCAGGGCTCGGAAATGATGGCGCGGACGTCCATTCGCGGGTTCATCGAACCATAGGGATCCTGGAAGACCATCTGGACCTTGCGGCGCAAAGCCAGCAGTTCCTTCGGCGGCATGGCGAAGATGTCATCACCGCGGTAGAGCGCCCGGCCCGCCGTCGGCTCGCTCAGCCGCAGCAGCATCTTGGCGACGCTGGACTTGCCGGAGCCGGACTCTCCGACGATGCCGAGGGTTTCGCCTCGGCGCACCCGGAAGGAGACGTCGTCGACGGCGGCGGTCGAACGCGGCGACGAGAAGAGGCCGCGCGAGAGATGGTAGACCTTGGTCAGGCCCTGCACGTCGAGCAGCACTTCACCGGTCGAGGCGCCCGCCCGCCTCCCCTCGCCCGAATCGCCATGCGAGGGCAGCGCGTTCATCAGCTGACGGGTGTAGGCATCGGCCGGCTGGGTGAAGACGGTCTGCGCCACGCCCTCCTCGACCACCTTGCCGCGCCGCATGACGATGACGCGGTCGGCCATGTTGGCGGCGACTTCCAGATCATGGGTGATCAGCACCAGCGCCATGCCGAACTCGCGCTGCAGGTCCTTCAGGAGGTCGAGGATCTGTGCCTGGACGCTGACGTCCAGCGCCGTGGTCGGCTCGTCGGCGATCAGCAGCGCGGGCTGCAGGGCGATCGCCATGGCGATCATCACGCGCTGGCGCTGGCCGCCGGAGAACTCGTGCGGATAGCGGTCGAAGCGCTCCTCCGGCTCCGGGATGCCCACGCGGCGCAACAGTTCGATGCCACGCCTGCGGGCCTCGGCGCCGTCGCAGACGTCGTGCGCGCGGAATACCTCTGATATCTGCCAGCCGACGCTGTAGACCGGATTGAGGTGGGCGAGCGGGTCCTGGAAGATCATCGCGACCCGGCGGCCGTTCAAGGCGCGGCGCGCCTTCGGGTCGAGCGTCGCGAGATCCTGTCCCTCGAAAAGGATGCTGCCGGAGACGATGTCGGCCGGCGGCGTATCGAGGATGTCGAGCACCGTGCTGGCGCTGACGCTCTTGCCCGAGCCGCTTTCGCCGAGAATGCAAAGCGTCTCGCCGCGGCGGACGGAGAGGTTGATGCCGTCGACGGCGCGCACGGGCGCGGCGTCCGACAGGAAGTCGACGGTGAGATTGCGGATCTCGAGGACCGGTGGCTCGGCGGCGCTCATCGCGCGGCCCTTTTCAGAGATTGCAGGCGCCAGCGCTGCTGCGGGTCCGAGGCGACACGGGCCCAGGACGCGACGATGTTGAGCGCCAGGGTCGTCATCATGATCAGGAGGCCCGGCCAGAAGGCCACCCACCAGGCGGTCTGCAGGTAGCCGCGGCCGGTGGCGACCATGGCACCCCAGGTGAAGGCCGGCGGCTGGATGCCGAGGCCGAGAAAACTCAACGCCGATTCCGCCAGGATCACCGAGGCGAAGTCGATCGCGGCGATCGTGACCAGTGTCGGGATGGTCAGCGGCGCGATGTGGCGGAGCACGATGCGCAGGTGACCGGCGCCCATCGATCGCGCCGCATCCACGAACATCCGCTCGCGCAGCTCCAGCACCTCGGCTCGGGTGGTGCGCAGGTAGATCGGTATGCGGGTGACGGCGAGAACGATGATGAGGTTGGTGATGCTCGGGCCGAGGAGATAGAGCACGATGAGGGCGAGCAGCAGCGACGGAAAGCTCATGATGACGTCGGCGACGCGCAGGATCACCTGCGCGAACCAGCGCCGGGAATAGCCGGCGATGAGGCCGAGCGCGCCGCCGACCAGCATGGAGGCGAAGACCGCCGCGGCGGCGATGCCGAGCGTGTTGCGGGCGCCGACCAGCAGCCGCGCCAGCATGGAGCGGCCGAGCGTGTCGGCGCCGAGGACGTAGAGCCAGCCGCTGCCGGCGGTGAAGGGCGCGAGGTTGCGCTGGCGCAGGCCGAGCTTGGTTGCGGCATCGCCGATGAGAAGCGGCGCCAGCAGCGCGGTCAGCGCGATCACCACCAGGAAGATCATGGAGACGAGCGCCAGCTTGTCGCGCCAAAGCCAGCCGCCCCAGGTGCGCAGGCGACCGAGGCCGGACGGCTGGCTGTCGATGAGAAGGGATGTCTCGCTCATGGGCTCAGTACCTGATGCGCGGATCGAGCGCGGCGTAGAGAAGATCGATGAGGATGTTCAGGACAAAGATCGCGCAGGCGGTAACGAGGATCGTGCTCTGCACCACGGCGAAGTCGCGCTGGACGATGGAGTCGATCATCAGCTTGCCGATGCCCGGCCAGCCGAAGATGGTCTCGACCACCACGGCGCCGTTGACGAGGCTCGCCGCGAGATCGCCGGCGACGGTGACGACGGGGAGCATCGAATTGCGCAGGCCGTGCCGGAGCAGGATCGACTTCGGCGACACGCCCTTGGCCCGCGCCGTCTTCACATGCGGCATGGCGAGGACGCCGATCATGGTGCCCCGCACCACCTGCACCAGAAGGCCGAAGGGGCGCAGCGTCAGCACGAAAATCGGCATGATCCAGAACAGGATGCCGCCGGAGCCGGAGGTGGGGAGCCAGCCGAGGCCGACCGAGAAGACCAGCACGCCGACGATCGCCACCCAGAAATCCGGGGCGCTGGCGCCGGCCAGCGAGATGAAGCCCGACAGCCGGTCGAACCAGCCGCCGGGACGGGCGGCGGCAAGCGCGCCGACCAGCAGCGACAGCGAGATCGCCAGCCCGATCGCGATGGCCGCGAGCTGCAGCGTGCGCGGGAACGCCTCCAGCGCGACCTCCATCGCCGGCCGGTTCTGGCGCAGCGACATGCCGAAGTCGAGATGCGCGAGATTGCCGAGATAGGTGAAGAACTGGGTGATGATGGGCTGGTCGAAACCGTTCAGCCGGTTGAATTCCTGCCGCGCCTCGAGGCTCGAATCCAGCGGCAGGAACAGCGCCGCCGGATCGCCGGTCAGCCGGGTCAGCACGAAGACAAGAACGAGCAGGCCGAAGATGGAGATCGCGCTGTTGAAGGCGCGCTTGCCGATGAAGCCGAACATGGGCGACCAATCCATTGGAGATGCGGTGGCGGGGGGCGGCGTGCCGCACCCCGCCGGGCAGGCCTATTTGAAGCGGATCTGGCCGAGCGGGATCTCGCTGTTCGTCGCCAGGCTCGGGCGCCAGTCGAGCCGCGGCCCGACGGCGGTGTAGCCGACCATGTGGAACATCGGCACGTCCGCCGCCAGTTCGTCGTGCACCTTCCTGAAGGTGGCCTCGAAGGCCTTCGTCCGCTCCGCGCCCGTCGCCGCGAGCGCCGCATCGATCTCGCCGTCAAGCGCCGTGTCGGAGAGCGTCGCATAGCTGCCGGTCGAGCGGTACAGCAGCGGCACGGTGAAGGCCGCGTCGCCCTTGTTGTTGTCGTGCTGGACCTGCAGGAGGGTCGGGCCGCGATCGGCCGGGAAGGGCTTCTGGAGATAGCGGGTCCAGTCGGCGACATCGAGCATGGTCAGCTTGATGTTCAGGCCGACATCGGTCCACATCGCCATCATGGCTTCCAGCGCCTCGGTGCCGTTGGGATAGATGCCGTTGCGGCCGGCGAGGTTGATCTCCGTATCGACCGGCACGCCGGCGGCCTTGGCCTCCTCGATCAGCGTACGGGCAGCCTCGGCATCGAAGGCCCAGGGCGCCAGAGTCTTGTCGTGGCCGTTGATGCCCGGCACGACCATCTGCGAGGCGCGCAGCGCGTCGTCACCGAACAGGGTGGCCAGACCCTCCCAGTCGATGGCCATGTTCAACGCCTTACGCACCCGCACGTCGTCAAGCGGCGCATAGTCCATGTCGATGCGAATGGCCGTGGTCTCGGAGTTGAGATAGGAGAAGTCGCGCGCCGGGTCGGTGGCGTCCTGCAGGGCGATGGTCGGGGTCAGGTCCGCCTCGCCGGTCTGGATCATCGCCACGCGCAGCGACGATTCCTCACGCCAGACATAGGTGGCCTTGGTCACCGCCGGCGCCTCGCCCCAATAGCCGTCGCGCCGGGTCAGGACGATGCGCTCGGGTGTCGCCTCGCCAAGCGCGAACGGTCCGGTGCCGACGGGAGCGTTCGTCGCCTTGTCGGCCGCCGTCTTCGGCGAGACGATCATCGCGACGCTGATCAGCGTGGGCAGGATCGGCTGCGGCTGGGTCGAGGTGATGTCGACGGTCAGTTCATCGACCGGGGTGATCGTCAGCGTGTCGCTGCCGAACTTGGCGAGGTTGTTGCAGGTGAACGCCTTGCTGGTCATGCGGTTGATCGCAAAGCGCACCGCTTCGGCGTTGAATTTCTCGCCGTCCTGGAAGGTCACGCCCTCGCGCAGCTTGAAGCGCCAGGTCAGCGGCGCGGTCTGCTCCCAGGAGGTAGCGAGTTTCGGCTGGACGGAGCCGTTGCTGGGATCGACGGTGGTCAGCGCTTCCGTGATGTTCTGGCTGACGACCTGGCCGACATCGGTGAGGATCGAGCCGCAGGGTTCCAGATTGCTCGGCTGCTCCGGCAGGACGATGGTGATGTCGCTACCGGCCGCCTGGGCGACCGCCGGCAGAGCGATGGACCCGGCAAGAAGCGCCAGCGTGGCCGTTAAAATGCGCGAAGTCTTCATGGTCATCCTCCCAAATGATCGTGGTTAGTCGTCCGGCGCCGCCATTGGCCCCGAACGTTCGAAGACCGCGCAGGGCCCGGTCCGCTTACTCGAAGGGGGCGCCTCCCGCCCTGCCCTTCAGTCCGGGCGCCGCACAGGGCCCGTCAGGAATTGCGGCGGATGAGATCCGCCAGCATCTCGCGTTCCTCGCCCGTCAGGTCGGTCAGCGGAGGGCGGACGGGACCCGGAGTCTGGCCGACCGCTGCGGCGCCCGCCTTGATGATCGAAACGGCGTAGCCGGTCTGACGGTCGCGGATCGCGGCGAAGGGGTAGAAGAAATCCTTCAGGATCGTTTCCATCGTCGCCCGGTCGTTGGCCCGCAGGGCTTTGTAGAAGCGCAGCGCCAATTCCGGGACGAAGTTGAAGACGGCCGAAGAATAGGTGGTGACGCCTGCCGCGTTGAAGGCCTCGGCATACATTTCATGGGTCGGCATGCCGCCGATGTAGCAGAGACGGTCGCCGAGCTTGACGGACACCTCGCGCACCAGCGCGATCTGTCCGGTGCCGTCCTTGAAACCGATAAGGTTCGGGCAGGCCTCAGCCAGTCGTGCCAGCGTATCGGCATTCACCACGGAGTTTGCCCGATTGTAGACGACGACGCCGAGGCCGGTCGCGCCGCACACCGCCTTGATGTGGCGGAACAAGCCTTCCTGCGAGGCGCCGATCAGGTAATGCGGCAGCAGCAGCAAGCCGTCGGCGCCAGCGGCTTCCGCCCTCCGTGCGACGTCTTTGGCGAGTTCCGTGCCGTAGCCACAGCCCGTGACGATCGGAACCGAACCTGCGGCCTCCTTTGCCGCGAGCGTGACGTCGCCAACCTCCTGCGGGGTCAGCGAGAAGAACTCGCCCGTGCCGCCTGCCGCGAACAGCACCGTCGCATCATAGCCGGACAGCCAGTTGACGTGGCGGCGGTAGCTTTCGAGGTTCAGTCCACCCTCCTCGTCGAAGTGGGTGACTGGAAACGACAGGAGGCCGGCGGACAGCGCGCGTTTGACTTCTTCGGGGGACATTCTGCCTCACATCATATGACTTCGGTGCCGTGTCATATGATGACTCATACCAGAGGTCAAGAGGCGGGTTCGGACGAGCGGGACCGCATCAAGGCACGGTAGCGCTTGATTCCGCCCTGGAGGTGCCGCCGCATCGCATCACGCGCCTGCTCGGCATCGCGGGCCGAGATCGCCTCCGCCACTTCCTCGTGTTCCTGGAGCAGGATGTGGTCGCGGTTCGGCAGCGGGTCGATGCCGCCCATCACCGAGCGGAATTTGACCCGCGGGATGATCCGCTTGCCGACATGCTCGAGGAAGGCGTGGAAACGTCCGTTGTTGGTGGCGCGGGCGATCGCCATGTGGAACCGGAAATCCGCCTCGTCCGTCGACTCGCCGCGATCGACCAGGATCTTGAATTCGTCCACCAGCGACTGGATCTCCGCCTCCTGCGCCGGCGAGCTTCGAAGAGCTGCGAGCCCTGCGGCTTCGACCTCGATGCCGATCCGCAGTTCCAGTTCCTCGATGATATCGGAGATCTTGTCCGTCGCCTGGCTGAACACCTCGAGTTCCGCCGACGGGCGGGTCGGGCCCAGCACGAAGACGCCGACGCCATGGCGGGAATCGATCAGCCGATCGGCTCGAAGCGCTGCAAGAGCTTCCCGGATCACGGTGCGACTGTACCCGAACCGGGCGACGAGAACGGGTTCCGTCGGGAGTTGATCCCCAGGTGCATAGTCGCCATCGATGATCTGCGTGCGCAGCGTCTCGATGACAACTTCTCGCAGGGGCTGAGGGGGCGGAGTTCTTGGTCGGGGCAAGTTGGCCTCCTGGCATGGACAATCGACCATGCTCCATAAACCGAGATCGGCGCTCTGTCATCATATGACTGATCTTAACGCGGAGGTCCCCGCTCCTGATCGCAGCCACCCTGGCCGCCCTTCAGGCAGACAATCCACTCAGCCCGCTGTGCAGATTCGCCGGGCCACCCCTAAATGATGTGGCCGTTTGCTTCGAGCGTCAGCGACCTCTCCTCGTCGCCTGTCGAAACGAATCCCCCACCGCGCCGATTTTTCCCTACAATCGAACGACCGGCCTCTCGGGCCGGCGTCCTCCATCTGAATGAGTGTCCGGCCGCCCCTTATGAAGTCCATCAGCAGCTTTCTTTCCCGCGGCAAGCAGGTATCGGCCGGTCGGCCGCGGTTGTCGCTCGACCTTTCAGGCCTTGCCGTCTACGCCGTCGGGGACGTGCATGGTTGCCTCGACCTGCTGCTGGCGCTGGAGGAGGACATCGTTCGCGACGCCGCCCGTATCTCAGGGCCGAAGCTGATCATCATGCTCGGCGACTATGTCGACCGGGGGCCGGATTCGGCCGGGGTGATCGAACATCTGCTCCAGCGGCCGCCGGAAGGCTTCGAGCGGGTCTGCCTTGCCGGAAACCACGAGACGGCCATGCTCGACTTCCTCGAAGGCCGGATCGACCGCGCCGACTGGGTCCGGCTCGGCGGCGACGCAACGCTGTTCTCCTACGGCGTGGACCATGCGCGCCTCGAGAAACTCGGCAATGGCGCGCGCGACGACGCGATGATCCGCGCCCTGGTGCCGGACGACCACCTCGCCTTCCTGCGCACGCTCCCGGTTGTCGTGGAATCGGCCGATTATGTCTTCGTCCATGCTGGCATCTGGCCCGCGCTTCCGCTCGATCAGCAGAGCGACCACGATCTCACCACGATGCGGCAGAAGTTCTATGCCGAGGCGCATCTGCTCGACCGATTCGTGGTCCACGGGCACACCCCGATCACCATGCCGCGGCTGGACGGCAAGCGGCTCGATATCGACACCGGCGCCTATTTTTCCGGCCGCCTGACCGCCGTCCGCATCTGGCGCGACACCGGGCGTTTCCTGACCGGGCAGATCATGGCCGACGGCGATGCCCCCGCGCAACGCTGAGGGGTGATCGACGGCGCCTCCGGCGGCGCCCGCGGGCCGAAGGCGACGGCCCGGGGGTCAGTTCAGCTCCACCGTTCCGCACGAAGGGTCAAAGCGCGGGGCGGTCGTCGACGTAATAGGACGCATAGCGCTGGATATAGCGGTCCGACGCGCCTTCCGACCCATAGCGGCGCAGGAGCCGCATGTCGGTCTTGTTCAGCATGACGCCCAGCACCTTGTTGGCGATGCCGGTATCGGTCCGCAACGTCGAGCGCACCAGCGCCCGCGGTGTCACCCCCCATTCGGCCACCATGAAGAAGCCGTCGGCCATGGGCTCGAAGGCTTTGGCGTCGACCACGGGGCCGAGCGGCGGAAGATCGACGATGATGTAGTCGAACAACTGCTTGGCCTCCTGCAGCAACTGGCGAATGCCGGGCCCGGACAGAAGCGCGTTCGTGTGGGAGAGATAGCCCCGCACGAAGGACGGAATGATCGACAGCCCCAGCGCCGGTTCGTAAATCACCGTGTTCTGCCACGGCACCTCGCCAACGATCCCGTTGATCAGTCCCTTGTCGGACTTGCGCAACAGCCGGCGGCTGAGGCCCGGATTGCGCAGATCGGCGTCGACCAGCAGCGTGCGCAGTCCGTTGGCGGCCAAGAGAGCGGCAAAGTTTGCCGCGGCGGTTGTCTTGCCCTCGTGCGGCAGCACCGAGACGAAGCCGATCACCTTGCAGCCGCTGCCGGGTAAGGAGATGTCGGCGGCGATCTTGGCGTTGCGCAGCGTCTCGGCGAAGGATGAGGCCGGCATGTCGACGGCATAGCGCATCCCCGCGGGCACCAGAGCGCCGTCCGGGACCGGAAGGGCCAAAGGCGCCTCTCCCACGGCCGGTTTGCGGCCGAGGCCGAAACGCCGCGGCTTGGCGGCTGCCGAGGTGCCCAGCAGCGGCAGATGACCGAGGAATTTCAGTCCGAGCGCGGAGGTCACATCCTCGCTGGTGCGGAAGAAGCGCTCGCGGAACTCCTGCAACGCGGCCGCCGCGCCACCGACGAACAGGCCGAGCACCAGAGAAAGACCCAGCGCCATCGCCCTCTTCGGGCTCGAGGGCTGAACTGGATTACCGGCTTCCGAGATCACCCGCGCCTTGGCGATCGGGAAGGAGCTCTGCTGCGAGGCCTCCTCGTAACGCGAGAGGAAGGTCTGGTAGAGCGTCGAAAGCGCCAGCGCCTGCTGCTCCAGCTCGCGCAGGCGGACCAAGGAATTGCCGGTGGCCGAGCTCTCGCGTGCCAACTGGCTGAGATTGGCACGCAAGCTATCCTCGCGCGACTTCGCCACCTCGTATTCATTGCGATAGCTGTCGGTCAGCTGCTGCAGCTCGTTGAAGATCTGGCGCGTGAGATCCTGTTCCTCCCGCCGGAGACTGACGGCCTGCGGATGGTCGGCGCCGAATTGGGCGGCGATGTCCTTTTCGCGTTTGGTCACGGTCAGGTAGCGCTGTTTCAGGTCGACGATGGTCGCCGTGCCCGGCTGCTCGGCGTTCGAAATGGTGGCGTTCTGCACCGCATTGTCGACGCCGCTGTCGACGATCGACTTGTACTGTTCGTAGCGGGCCAGCGACTTGGCGGTCTCGGCCTGCGCCAGGATGAGCTGGCCATTGAGGTCCGAGAGCTGCCGCTCGGAGATCAGCTCGCCGCCGGCCGAGGTGAGCCCCTGCTCTGCGCGGTACTTTTCCACCTCCAGCGCCGCGTTCTGCGAGGAGACACGCAGATCGCCGAGGCGGTCCTGCAACCAGACGGTCGCCTGCTGGGTGGCGTCGAAATTGGCGTCGAGCTGGTCGGCCAGATAGGCCTTGGCATAGGCGCGCGTGATCGAGCCGGCGAGCTGCGGACTGGTGGCGCTGAACGACACGTCGATGACGGAGCTGCGCCCGACCCGTTCGGCCTGCAAGGAGCGCTGCAGGAAGGCGATCGCCTTGCCGATACGGGCATTCTGGATGTTGCTCTGGCTGAGCTCGGGACCGGTTGAGAAAAGGTCGGCGATGGCCTTCACCTGCCCCTTCAACCAGTCGATCGGCGAAGTCGGCGGGTTGAGGAAGTCCTCGTTCTCGTCCAGCTTCTCGGCCAGCACCACGGTGCGCGCGAGCCGGGATGATTTCAGGATCTCGACCTGGTTCAGCACCACCGAATCCATCTGCACCGGGGGCCGCGTCCCAGTTTCCTCGGCGAAACGGCCGAGGTCGGGATCCAGCAGGATCCGGGTGCCGGAGGTGTAGATCGGGTTGGCCGATAGCAGATAGAGGATACCCAGCCCGAGCCCCAGCGCGGCGCCGAGCGCAATCACCCGCCAGTGCCGCAGCGCCGTCGAGAGCAGGCGGTCGATATCGATGAAATCGTCGGAGGATTCGCCGTCCTGAACGGCGGGCGCAACGGCACTGGGCAGGGGATTCTTGTTTTCGTTCATCGCTCGCGCCTTTGCGCATCATTGCCCCGCGCGACGGCGCCGGCATGGTGAGCCGTGGCTGTCCGGCGGCGACCGAAACCGGCGCCGGACACGGCAATGGATGACAGCGCGGCCGCTGCCGGGCGCCGTCAGGCGCCGCGAAAGTCACTGCGCAGCCCGTCGGGGCCCGCGCGGCGACGGCTTCAGGCTGCCTTGGTGCGTCCGCTGTAGGACTCGATCATGGACGCGATCGGCTCGTAGACGAGGTCGCGGATATCCGCCCGGGCCAGCGCGAAGGCGACGTTCGCCTGGATGAAGCCGTCCTTGGAACCACAGTCGAAGGTCTTGCCGGCGTAGGGCCGAGCATAGAACTTCTGGCTTTCCGACATGCGCAGCATCGCGTCTGTCAGCTGGATCTCGTTGCCCGCGCCCTTTGCCTGGGTGCCGAGAATGCCGAACACCTCGGGCTGCAGGATGTAGCGGCCGTTGATGTAATAGTTCGAGGGGGCGACGGCAGGTGCCGGCTTCTCGACCATCTCGGTCACGGTGAAGCCGCTGCCGACCGTCTCGCCCTTGCCGACGATGCCGTAGCTGCCGGTCTGGCTCGGATCACACTGCTCGACCGCGATGACGTTGCCGCCGGTCGTGCCGTAAAGGTCCATCAGGCCGCTGAGGCAGCCTTCTTCGCCGAAGCAGACCATGTCCGGCAGAAGCACCGCAAAGGGCTCGTCGCCGATGATGTCACGGGCGCACCAGATCGCGTGGCCGAGGCCGAGCGGCGACTGCTGCCGGGTGAAGCTCATCGAGCCCGGCGGCGGCAGCAGGCTCTCGAGCGAGCTCAGCTGGTCCATCTTGCCCTTCTCCGTCAGGGTGACGAACAGCTCGGGCTGGATGTCGAAATAGTCTTCGATCGTCGCCTTGTTGCGGCCGGTGACGAAGACGATGTGCTCGATGCCGGCGGCCAGCGCCTCATCGACCGCATACTGAACGACCGGACGGTCGACGATGGTCAGCATTTCCTTGGGCATGGACTTCGTTGCCGGCAGGAAACGCGTGCCGAGACCCGCGACCGGGATGACGGCCTTTCTGACTTTCTTCAACGTCGAAGCTCCTCGTGGTGGATAGGGGTAGTGGGTAGTGCCGCTGCGATCCCTGTGGAAGGCGGCGAATTCAGGGCGCCTTGGCTCGCACCGAGGTCAAGCGTTGCAGACGGGCCATGAGCGGCATCCTGAGATGACGGATCGCGGCGGGGTCGCGCAGCGCAGCGCCGAGCGCCTTTACCGGCGCGCGGTCCTTGAGATGCTGGACGACAGAAAGAAACGATGCCGCCTGCCGAAGGCTTCGCTGGCGCCGCATGAAAGCCCTGCGGGCTGCGGGGTCGAGCGTATGCGTGCGCTGGAAGCTGGCATCCGCGGCCAGCATGCTGGCAACGTGGCGCGGCTCCAGGACCCGCGAGATCGAGGCCTTACGGATGTAGTAGACATAGCCCGGCTCCGGGTCGACCACGCAGCGCCCGCCCTTGGCCAGCGCCGAGGCCAGGAAGGTGTAGTCCTCCCCGATCCGCAGGCTCTCGTCGTAGCGCAGGGCTTCGCGCTCGATGAAGGCCCGCTCGAAGATCGGCTTCATGTAGCCATAGTTGAACGTCGCCTCGAAGATGACGTTAGAGGCGATGAAATCGGCAAGACTGATCTCCGGGACCGCGGCGAGCCTATCGCCGGGGAACATGACCTCACCGCTGCTTGAGCCCTCCTGAACGACCTCGAGATTGTCGGTGACAATCACGGCGCTTCTCTGCGTGCCCAGCGAGATCATCCGCGCCAAGCGCTCGGGCCGCATCACGTCATCGGAGTCGAGGATGGCGACCCAGCGGCCGGTGGCGGCCAGCAACCCGGCATTGCGCGCGCCGCCGGGACCGAGATTGCGCGGCAGACGCAGCAGGCGGACGCCGTCGCCGGAAAACGTGCGGACGATCGCCGCCGTATGATCGCTGGACTGGTCGTCGGCGACGATCACCTCCACGGTGACGCCGGTCTGGGCCAGGGCGCTCCTGATCGCGCGGGCGATGCCGGCCTCGGCATTATAGGCGGCGATGATGACGCTGACGTCAGGCTGCATCGGCTTTGCCCTCCGCCGCATCGATGTCACCATATTGCGTGATTTCCCTGACCCCTAGGAGTCCGCTGACGACACCGGCATGCATGATGCCGCGCAGCGCCAGACGGTTGCGGCGCGGTGCCGACCAGGCGACGGCCGCCGCGGCGGCAAAGCAAGCGCCCGCCTTGCCGGCCGCGAGCGCCACCTGCCGGACGAGCGCAGGCCCCTTCGGAGCGCCGAGCACCACGCGGCCGTGCGTCTGACCCATGCGGAAGCGCCGCTTCATCAACCAGGCAAAGCTCGCCCGGCTGGCGGGCACCGGATCGCCGACGACCGCGTCCTCGGCATAGGCGATGCGGCCGCCGGCCTCGGTCAGGGCGGTGAAATAGTCTGTGTCCTCGCCGCCGCTTCGGCCAAGCGATAGCGCGAAGCGGCGCTGCGCGATCAGTGGGGAGGCCCGGCGCAAGAGGACGTTGCAGGTATATCCGGTGCGGATCTCGCCGTTGACCCAGACCGGCCGGGTCGAGTGGAAGTCCCCGCGCCGCATCCAGCTTGGCGCGCCCGGCTCATAGGCCGCCTGCGCCGGGCCGAGCACGGCATCGGCGCCCTCGGCCTTGGCCAGGAGCGCGCCGAGCCAGCCCGGCGACGCGGTCTCGTCGTCGTCGATGAAGGCGGCAAAGTCCCCGGTGGCGGCGTCGAGGCACGCATTGCGGGCGATGGAAATATTCCGCGCCGGCGCATGGCGAAAGAGGATGGCGTACCGGCTTTGAGTCTGCAGCCGGCGCACCAGGTCTCCGGCGCTCGGCGTCACGTCGTTGTCGGCGATGATCAGCCGCACGGACACCCCGTCCGGCACGGTCATCGCATCGAGCGAGCGCACGGTTTCGGCCAGTTGGGGCCGCCGAAAGGTGCAGATGCAGATGTCCACGGTAACGGGAGTGGTCATGCTCATGCGGCACCCGCTTTGGCGGGACGGGGCGCCAGCAGTTGCAGCCAGAAACCGGCCGACCAGGCGAAATGCATGACCATGGCGGAGACGCCGACCAGCGGCCCGGCGCCGCCCTGCAGGCCGAGCAGCACGCCGTAGCCAAGGCAGAGCAATGCCCAGACCGCCGCCGGCACGGCCACCCACCACCACAAGACGGCCAAGAGGCTTCCCACCACCAGCGGCGCCACCATCAGCAGCACGGCCTGCCGGAGCTTGGGCCGGTTCCCATGCTTCAGGAGATTGCGCGCCCGCCCCCGGCCATAGCCGAGATATTGGCGGAACAGCGCCGAGGCGGTCGCGCGGGGATAGTAGACCATGCGCGTCTTGTCGGTCATCCAGATGCGGTAGCCTGCCGCGCGCAGGCGGTAGTCCAGCTCGGCATCCTCGTTATGGCTGAAGCTCTCGTCATAGCCGCCCACGGCCCGGAAGGCGGCGATGCGCATCAGGGCATGGTGGCCGTGGTCGATCCAGTGGCCGGCGGCGCCGCTGCGGTGCTTGGAGCCCCCATTGCCGAGCTTGGAGTTCTGCGCCGCAGCGGTCGCCTTCTGGAATCCCTTCGCGCCACGGGTCTCCATGGCGACGACGACGGAATCGGCCCCCGTCGCCGCCATTTCCTCGATCAGCCGTTCGCAATAGTCGGCGGGGTAGCCGCCATGCGCGTCGATGCGGATCAGGAAATCGACCGCATCGCCAAACCGCGCCACGACGCTGTTCAGCGCGGCGCTTTGCAGGCGCCGCGGGTTGTCGATCACGGTGAGACGGGGATAGGCCTCGGCAAGGCGCGCCAGCAGGCTGAGCGTGCCATCGGTGCTGCCGCCATCCGCCACGACGACTTGCAGGTTCAGCCGCACGGCTGCCGCGTGCATGTCCGCCACCAGCGTCTCGATATGCGCCGCCTCGTTCAGGCAGGGAATGACGATCAGGCCGGACGCCGGCGCATCGACGGGAGAAGATTCAAAGGCGGTCGTCATCACGCGGCGATCTCCAGGGCCGGCAAGGCGGGGGCGCGGTGGACCAGCGCCTGCAGGCGCTCGACCAGGGCCCGGCAGTCCGCCTCGTCGGCGATCCAGGCACGGTCCGGCTCGGCGGCCACCGCAGTGCGAGCCGCCGCGTAGGCCGGTCCATCGATCGGCGCCAGCAAGCCTTCCAGCGCTTCGGGGGTAGGCTGTGGCAGGATCAGGCCAATGCCGCGCACGGATAGGAACCGCGCCGTCTCGGTGCCGGCCATGGCGATCGGCACCACACCGTGCCGGCACCCCTCATAGAGCCGGTTCGGCAAGAGCCAGTCGGAGTTCTGCCCGGCCTCGAAGAAGTCGATCGCCCAGGTGAAGTGCACGTCACCGTAGATGGCGGCCAGATCCTCGGGATTGCGGTAGGGACCCTCAAAGGACAGGTGCGGCGCCGCCGCGACGTCCTTCTCGAAATCGACGAACTCCGTGTGCGCCGGGCGCCCGCGCAGCACGACCTCAAAGCGCCCCTCCTGTCGGCGGGCGAACGCCGACAGCAAAGCCAGCGAACGGCGGCAGCGCAGCGCGCCGAACCACCCGATGCGAATCGGTGTGGACAAGACCCGCTCGGTCTTGGGCGCCGCCGGCAGCGTCCCGAGCGCCAGAACCTTGTTTTCCAGCAGCATGACCGGCCCGTCGAACTGGCCTCTTGGCGTGAAATACTGTCGGACGAAGGCGGGCGAGCTGGTGATCAAAAGGCCCGCCTTGCGGGCGAGAGCCCGCTCGGCCGCCCGCATCCCCCGACCCAGGGCATCGCCGCGCAGCAAGAGGCGATGAATGTCGAGGCACTCGTAGACGATCGGCGCGGCGCCGCCGAACAGCGCCTGCGCGCGGCTTGCCAGCGCCAGCATTTCGAGGTTGCGGCCGATGATCAGGTCTGGCGCGTCCATGCGACCAAGCTTGCTGCGCAGCCGCACCGCCGCAGCCGCTAGCGTCGCCGCGCGGGCGAGAAACTTCCCGTCGGCGGTCATGCCGAGGTCAATCGGCACGACGCCGGCCACGGAATCCGCCGGTATCTCCGTCCTGCGGAACCCGGCCAGGGTCACCCGCACGCCCCCCGCGGCCAGCATCATCATGCGCCGGCGCACGGCAGGATCGGAAAGATCGTGCACCAGATACAAGATGTGCAGCATAGGCTGTTTCCCTCACGCCAATCTTCAGAAGTCTAGATAATCTAAAACTTGCTGCGATGCAACATAAACCGATTTAAACGGATCAGTGAACCTGCAAGCTACTGAGCGATTACTGCGGAAGACAGGCGACGGATTCTGGAAACTGGCAGGGCTCGCCCGGTGCCGTATAGGAAACGCGGTCGACCTCGAGCACCGCCTGGCCTGGGTCGACAAACGTGCCCAGCCAGCTTTTCAGGGTCTCGCTTGCCCAGATCGCGAGATAGATCTTCTGCGGATGGCTGGGAATGGCGGAGGGATCGGTGACAGTCTGCACCAGCTTGCCATTGATGTAATAGCGGAGCCGATCCTTCTCCCAGACGAAGGCATAGTCGTTGAAGGCCGTATCAGCACCCCCGGGGACCGGCACCGTCTTCTCGTTATTGCCCTTGCCGTTGATGTACTGGTTGAGCTGGACCTTCGATGGATCCTTGCCCAGAATTTCGAAATCGATCTCGTCCCAGGGCTGTTTGTGAACCGGGCCGATATAGCTGAACATCGAGGAATTGAGGCCTGGGCCCTTCGCCGCCTTCAACCGCACCTCGAACGTGCCATAGCTATAGCGCGGATTGGTCTGCACCTCGGCGCAGCCATAGGCGCGGTCCTTGGTTTTCTGGGCGCCATAGTTCAGCTTCAACACGCCGTCGGTGATGCCAACGTTGCGCTTCAGCCAGGTGCAGTTCTGGTGATCGCCATTGTTCCAGCCGTCGGAGATGAACCAGCGCTTGGGGTCGAGCCGGTCGAAATTGTCGACGAAGCTCTCGCCGTTCGGCTTCGGCTGCGCGCTGACGGGCGCCGGCGCCATGGCGCCAAGGCCGACGAGCATGATCAGAGGAATGAGGGCCGGACGGTGATTCGGCATATCGTCTCCTTGGCAGCCGTACCCTTTGGCACGAGGCTTCTCGCTGGGACTGCGGCCCGCTCTCGCGCACCGATCGAAGCCAGCGGCGCGTTCCAACGGGCGTTATTGCACCGCAGCAATGCTCCGGCTTTGCGTGGAGAATGTGACGCCGGCCCGGCCTAGCCTCGATCGAACCCGTCATGCCGTTGATCGGAAACGATAGTTTTCTGTGATCCGGGGTCGGCCGGCGGCGCGCTTCAGGCGACGACCGGCGCTGCCCGGCGCTTCATCACCAGAGCGAGGAGCTTCATGATCAGCGGCCGCTCGGTCAGCAGCACCATCACCCCATACAGGACGCCGCCCACGGCCATGCCCAGGAAGACGCGCAGCACGTCGCTCGGAATATCGGCCTTCACCTGGTCGAGCAGAAAGCGCACGGCGATTGCCATCACCACGGCCACCAGCATGGGCCGGCACATCACCGCGAAATCGCGGAAGAAGGAGCCGTCATTGGTGCGCAGGACGGCCCAGGAATAGCCGACCAGGGTGAGCGCATTGGCGATGCAGAGCCAGGCCATGGCGCCGACCAGGCCTTCATAGACCGCGCCATAGGTGACCATCCCGGTCACCAGCACGGCGCGGATCACCGCCGACCACCACAGCGTGCCGGAATGGCCGGCGCCCTTGAGATAGGGGATGAAGGTCCCGCAGGGCGACATGATGCCCTTGGAGACGGCCAGCAGCCCCAGCACGGGCCAGGCGAAGGCCCATTTCTCGCCGAAGATCACCGTCATGGCCGGTTCGGCCACGGCCCACAGACCGAACATCATCGGCGCGATCAGCAGCGTCGAGACCTGAGTGGCCAGCATCAGCGCCGCGGCACGGCGCTCCCGGTCGTGCATCATCTGCGAGAAGGCGGGAAACAGCACGCCCATCAGTCCGGTCAGCATGATCTGGTTCGGGATGGACGAGAAACGGTTGGCGATCGAATAGGCGCCGGCATCGCCGAGACCGAGGACACGGGCAACCACGACCTGCGGCGACTGGAAGGTGACGAAGTTGGCGATCTCCGAGCCCATCAGGCCGAGGCTGAAATTCGTCAGCCCCTTCAGCTTCGGCAGAGAGACGACGAAGCGCGGCCGGTAGCCGGCCGCCCAGTAGAGGCCGACGAAACGGATGATCGCCGAGACGAACTGCTGCGCCACGAGCGCCCCGATCGTCCAGCCGAGAAGGGCGAGGCCCACGGCGGCGACGACGCCGAGCGTCTCCGAGGTGACGCTCCAGGCGGCATCCTTGCCGAACGACATCCGCCGCGCCAGCAGCGAATAGGCGACGTCGCCGCAGAGTTGGAGCGGGATCAGCAGGGCGAAGACCTGCAGCAGCGCCGACGCCTCGACCGACCCCAGCAAGGCCGCGATGCCATCCGCCCAGAGGATGATCATGACCATCATCACCACCGAAATGACGAAGTTTGCCCAGAAGACCGAATGCACGGTCTCCATGTCCTCGTCCTTCTGGAGGATCAGAGCGGCGGCAAGACCCGCGCTGCCGATGGTGGCGAGGAACTGGACGATGGTCAGCGCCACCGCCACCACGCCGAACTCTTCCGGCGACAGGAGACGGGCGAGGATCGGCACTGTGAGGAACTTCAGGCCGAAGGTTCCGATGCGCGAGAGAACGCTCCAGCCGACGTTGTTCGTCACGGAGTTGATGTTGACGCGAGATGTCATGCGCGATGCCCCGTTGTCTTTTGGCGCGCGTCTTGCCAAAACCCGCTAAGGGAGAAGTAATTTCGAAAGGAAGACGAGCCGTATTCTTGTGGCCCCTAATCCTCTTCGATCAAACCAGCAAGGTGCGCCATTGGCAAACTGCTCTGTGATCATTCCATACTATCAAAAGACACCGGGCATCCTTGTCCGGGCGCTCAACTCTGTGTTTGCGCAGAGCTATCAGGATTTTGAGATCGTCATCGTCGATGACGCCTCGCCGCTCCCCGTAGAGGCCGAATTGGGCGGATTTACCGCAGCGCAGCAATCGAAGATCCGCATCCTGCACCAGGCGAACATGGGGCCGGGCGGCGCGCGCAACACCGGGCTCGCTGCGATCACCCCGGGCACCCAGTTCGCCGCCTTCATCGATTCCGACGACGAATGGACGCCGGACCACCTCGCCACCGCGGTCCGGGCCATGAACCGGTTCGACGCCGATTGCTATTTCGCCTCGATCACCGGCGGCGATGCCTTCTACTACCATTTCGACATGGCCAAGCTCGCGGAGACCACCGAGGTGGTGCGCCTCGCCGAAGATCCCCTGATCCTGGAAGTGCCCGACCTGTCCGGCGCGATGCTGAAGAACTGGTCATTCATGCACCTGTCCTGCCTGGTGCTGGGCGAGAGCCTCTTTCGCACCGCACGGTTCGAGGCTGAATTCCGGCTGGCGGCCGAGGATGTGCTGTTCTTCTACGACTGCGTGCGCACCGCGCGGCGCACGGTCCTGTCCGGCAGCACCGGCGCGGTGCGGGGCGAGGGCCTCAACATTTTCCACGGAGTGGACAACCAGTCGCCGGAATTCCTGCGCCAGCAGTACAACACCTTCGTTGCCCTCGACACGCTGGCAAAGCGCTTCGATCACAAGCCCGCCGACCTCGCCTCGCTCGAGGGGTATCGCGAGACCGCCCGGCGACAGGCGCTCTGGGGCCAGGCCGGCCGGGTAAAGCGCCGCAAGCTGCCGGAGTTCCGACTGCTGGCCGAATGGGCCTGGCGCGATCCGAAGCTTTTGAAGAGCGTCGCCAGCCTCGCCTTCTCGAAATTTTCCCGCTGACCCCCAGGCGGTCGCTGCGGCTGGAGCGGCTTTCTGCTGCCCGCCCTGCCCGCCCCACCGGCTCGCGCCGGCAGAAAGGCCCGACATGACCCCGTTCTATTGGGAATCCGCCCACGGCAATTTTGGCGACGACCTCAACCTCTGGCTCTGGGATTTCCTGCTGCCGGGGCTGAGGGAGGTGCACCCGGAGGTTCTCCTCGTCGGCGTCGGCACCGTGCTGAACGGCAAGCTGCTGCCGCCGGCCGGCAAGAAGCTGGTGATCGGCAGCGGCTTCGGCTACGGCACCCTCCCCGACACGACCTCGGCCGACTGGGATATCCGCTGCGTGCGCGGCCCCGCCACCGCCAAGGCGCTGGGGATCGATCCGGCCTTCGGCATTGTCGACCCCGCCGTCATGGTCGCCGAGATGCCGGAATTCCAAGGGGTCGCCAAGACCGGGCAGCCGATCTTCATCCCGCACTGGGAATCCACCATCGGCGGCATCTGGCCGGACGTCGCCAAGGCGGCGGGCCTCGGCTATGTCGATCCCTGCGGCGAGGCAAAGGCCGTCATCCGGGCGATCGCCGGCGCGAGCCTGGTCGTCGCCGAATCCATGCATGCGGCGATCATCGCCGACGCCTTCCGCGTGCCCTGGGTGGCGGTCTCGACCTCCGCGTCGATCAACCGGTTCAAATGGTCGGATTGGACGGAGACGGTCGGCACCACTTACGATCCGCTGTCCGTGCCGATCTCGTCGCGCTCCGAGGCGATCGGCAAGGGCGCCCGCTTCTGGGGAACCGACTATACCCGTTCCCCGGATGCGCCATCGGACGCCACCGTCACCCGCCCCGATCCGGAAGGCGATGCCAAGCGCCTCGGCTCCGCGTCCCGCCGCCTCGCCAAGCTCGCGCTGGCGGCCCCGGCCATCCTGGCGCTGCGCCGCGCAAAGACTGCCCCAACCCAGCTTAGCGAAGCCGCCGTCCTCACCGCCCGCAAGGATCGCTTCCGCGCCGTGCTGGCGGAGATCAGGCGCGACTATTTCTAGAGTGCCGTGCGTTCAGCGGGACGTGCAAAGGACGCTGTGCCTGCTCGATCTGGCGGGCCTGCGTTTCAGCAAGGCGCAGCGGCCGCGCGGGTGATCCAGCGCCATGCGCCGCCGGACCACTGCCTCCCCGCGCCTCGCCGGCTAGGCCGCTCGCCCCGGCATCAGGGTTCTCGGCGGCAGCGGCGCGGCGGGTCCGCTACCCGCGCCCCGGCGCTGCAGCGCGTCAAACTTGTCGCGGGCGATCCCCAGCACCACCGCCGGCAGCGCCGCGGGCCGCGCCAGTGCCGCAAGGCCTGCCTGCGCCAGCCCGCGCTCCGACTTCTGGTCGAGGAAGCGACGCAGTTCGAAGCGGCCGCGCACATGCGCCTCGTGCTCGGCGACCAGACGGCGCGCACGCCCGGTCAACTGCGGATCGGCCAGCATGGCGGCATCGGCATCGGCAAGGCAGTGGAGGTCGACCGTCCGGTGTCGCCCACTCAGCGAGTTCGCCCGCACGACCGCGCCATAGCCGACACTGTGCAGGATCTTGTATCGGGCGCCGCAGATCAGTGCGCGGGCATAGAGGTCGTAGTCTTCGCCGAGGCGCATCTCCTCGCGGTAGGAAAGGCCGTGCTCGGCCAGAAAGCGGCGGCGCATCACCGGCTTCAGGAAGCCGATCTCGCCCCGCTCCTTGCCCCGCCGCGAGATATTGCCCTCGATGAACCCGGCGAGATCGAGAAAACGCGGCTCGGGTGCGAAGCGCGGCGCCTCGATGCTGTCGAGGGCCGGCCAGGCCGCATCGACGAACAGGATGTTGTCGGCGACGAAGTCCCAGTCATCCTCGGCCAGCATCGGCTTGAAACGGCCCGGCAGCAGAAAATCGTCGGCGTCGAGAATGGCGATCAGCGGCGCTTGCGAATGGGCGATCGCATGGTTGCGGGCGGCGGAGGGGCCGCGGTTCTTGCCGAGTTCCAGAACGGCCAGCCGCCCGGAGCCATCGTCGGCGGCCCGGGCGGTGGCGGCCGTATCGTCGCGGGAGCCGTCATCGACGACAACCACCTCGGCAACCTCTGCCTCCGCCAGCGCCGAGCGAACGGCACGGCCGATCGTATCGCGGGCATTCATCGCGGCGATGACCACTGAGACGCTGTCCATCGTCTTCTCCTGTCCAGCCCGGCAGGATCCGGGTACGCGGCGGACAGCGGGAAACCCGCGTCGGCCAGGGAGCGCGAAGCTGGACGGGGACGGTGCTGAATTCAAGGGCAGCGATGGCGGGGCGCCGGATTTCGCCGGAAAGCCGCCAGAACCGGTACCTGCGTCAGAATGTCGCGGGGCGATCGCGTCGCTTTAGAAGCATGCCGGCTGCACGACGCTCAGGGACGGTGCGGAAAAGTCCGGCCAGGGAGCTTCCGAGTGGCACCGACGATCGAGCCCGCGCTTTCCCGGGACCCGTCCTCGTCCTGCACCAGCGTTGTTCCCGCACGCTTTTTTGCGCGCCAGACCAAGAACAGCACTCCGATGAAATAGCCGACCTGCAGCAGGACCGCGCACGCCACGGTCTGGAGGACGGTGCTCCAGAAGGAGCCGGTCAGCATATAAATAGTGACTGCAAAGATCAGCAGTGCTGCCAGCATGCCGCGAAAAAACAGAACGAAGGACATCCCTAGCGAGACCTTCGATCGCGGCCGAGCCGTGCAATTTTAGACATGCAGCCTCCCAGTTCCGCCTTGGCCCTCCGTTCCGCTGGCATCAACTCAACCAGAACTTGCTGAGAAAATGGCGGGTGGAAGGCGGGCTGCCCAAATTGCCGTGGCAAGCTCTCGGGACTTGAAGGATCATTATAGGAAGCTCCGCACCGTCACGCAATGCGCACAAAGCCCCTCGGCATAGATTTGTCGGCGTGTTTTGGGCACTGCAGCAAAATCGGTTAGTACCCGACGCTTCAATCGATTAGTGCCGGCCTTGCCGCCACCCGCGGCTACTGCCGAAATCCCCTCTCCCGTAAGTATATCGCAGTTGACTTGCTGCTATAACGACTAATGAGCAGTTAACGAATAGCAGAAAGGGTCACTGGCGCCATCGCTGCCCGATTGAATGAATTAAGGCGGCAATTGTGGCGCCGTATAATTCCGATTGCGACGATTCTTGATCGCAAATTCGGCAGGCTGACGCTTTTTGATCACGAACCTGCTCTATCTCTCAGCTCGTGATACACGTTGCACTGCAGCATTTTTCGAGTATCCTCCGATCGTACCAGTCCTCATCAGCGTGGAAGCAGCACCATGAGACCAAACGCACGACTGGGATCCATTCCCTTGCCCCATGCACCTCGTTCGCATTCCCATCCTCCGATCGGCGGCTTTCTGAAGCGCGGGTTCGATGTTCTGGGCGCGACGATCGGCTTGATCCTTCTCAGCCCGCTCTTCGTCCTCCTGGCGCTTCTGGTGAAGGCATCGGGCCCCGGCTCCATCTTCTACGGCCATGCCCGCGTCGGCCGGAGCGGACAATCTTTCAAATGCCTGAAGTTCCGCACCATGATGCAGGATGGCGCCGGCGTGCTGGCGCAGCATTTTGCCGACAACCCCTCGGCTGCAGCCGAGTGGGAAGCAACCCGCAAGCTGCAGGATGATCCGCGGGTCACCCGGGTCGGCGCGGTCCTGCGCAAGCTCAGCCTCGACGAACTGCCGCAGATCCTGAACATCCTGCGCGGCGACATGAGCATCGTCGGCCCTCGCCCGGTCGTCGCGGACGAACTCGACCTCTACGGCCCGGCCGCCGTCTACTATCTGAAGTCCCGCCCGGGCCTCACCGGCCTCTGGCAGGTGAGCGGTCGCAACGACGTCTCTTACGTCAGCCGCGTTGCCTTCGACACGCATTATGTCGAGAACTGGTCGTTCAGGACCGACCTCTCGATCATCCTGCGGACGGTGCCGGCGGTGCTCGCGTCCCGTGGCAGCTACTAGAGCATCCTGAACCGGGTGGGTTCACCCACCCGAGAGGACCGTCTGAGCGTCTAATGAATCAGCGCCATCATGCGTTCTCATCGGCGCATTAGGCTGCAGACAGGGCCAAAAAGACCCGAAGACCCTCCCCCGCCCTCCAGGCCCGTCCTGGAGGCGTCCGTCCCGAAGGACGGTCGTTCGATGAGGAAGACCGTTTTGACCATCCGTTTCCCCCGGCCATCGGCCGGTTTCGCCCTTTCCGGAATGCTGCTGCGAACCGGCATCGCGTCTGCCGCCCTTTTTCTGCAGTTGATGCCGCTGGCGCAGGCTGCCGACTACCAGCTCGGCACCATGGACAAGCTGCGCATCAAGGTCGTGGAGTGGCAGACAGCCGCCGGCGCCGTGCGCGACTGGAACGGGCTCGGCGGCGACTATCTCGTCGGCCCCGCCGGCACCATCTCCTTGCCATTCGTCGGCGAGGTTCCCGCTGCCGGCAAGACGACCTCCGAGGTTGCCGCAGCCATTGGCGAGGCCCTCCAGCAAACCCTCGGGCTCCCCGACAAGCCGAGCGCCTCGGTCGAACTCGCGGAGTTTCGCCCCGTCTTCGTGGCCGGCGACGCGGCCACGCCGGGCAGTTATCCCTTCGCGCCGGGCCTGACCGTGCTGAAAGCGGTCAGTCTTGCCGGTGGCCTCCACCGCGCCGATTCCAGCCAGCGCGTCGAGCGCGACATGATCAATGCCCGCGGCGATGAGACCGTGCTGGTCGCCTCGCGCAACCGGCTGATCGTCCGGCGCGCGCGCCTCACGGCCGAAGCCGCCAATGCCGAGGCCGAATCGTTCGAGCCGCCGGCCGAGTTGAAGGGCGTGGCGGATTTCGACTCCATGCTCAGCGACGAGCAGGCGATCATGTCCACGCGGACCAAGCGGCTGCGCCTGCAGCTCGAGTCGATCGAGGATCTCAAGCGCCTGCTGCAGAGCCAGATCGTCGCGCTGGAGAAGAAGGTCGTCTCGCAGAACCGCCAGATCGAGCTGACCCGGCAGGAGCAGAGCAATGTCGGCACCCTGTCCGATAGAGGATTGGTGGTCAATTCCCGCGTCATGTCGGTCGAGCGCACGCTGGCGGAGATGGAGAGCAAGGTGCTGGACTATGAGACGGCCCTCTTGCAGGCGAAGCAGGACATCGTCGAGGCCAACCAGCGGGCCATCGATCTGCAGAACGACCGCGAGGCGGAGATCGCCCAGCAGCGCCAGACCGCCGAAGCCGACCTGAAGGGCGTCGACCTGAAGATCGCGATGAACCGCGGCCTGGTGGCCGAGGCGCTCGCCCGCGCGCCCGAGGCCGCCCTCAATGCGCCGGGCGGCGCGGTGATCCGCTACGCGATTGTGCGCGAGAGCGACGGCAAGACCGCCGAGCTGGCGGCCGATGAGAACACCAAGCTGTTGCCCGGCGATGTCGTGAAGGTGACGCTGGTTCCCGCGCCGGCGCCGGCGCTCAACTGAGCGCTGCGGCCCAACCTGGATCGCCACGATGAGGCTCGCCAAGTTCCGCTTCGTCGATCCCGACCGCAACATGCTCTACGGCGTGCTGGCGGTAGCGTTGTCCGTCGTCGTGTTCGCCTATTCCGCCCGCTTCGGGCAGATCTCGATCCTGGCCTATTACGGGGTCTGGTTCCTGATGGTGGCGATCGACTACCGGCACTCGTTGGGCAATTACGGCCGCTTCCACTGGATCATCGCCTTCGGCGTCCTGGCACTGCTCTCGGTCTTCTGGTCGCAGGCGCCGAACGTCACCCTGCGCGCCGGCATCCAGTACATGACGCACATCGTCTGCGCCCTCGTCGCCGCCCGCACCATCGGCATGCGAACCCTGTCGCGTGGCGTTCAAGCCGGCGTTCTCGTCGTCCTTCTCTATTCCCTGGCCTTCGGCACCTATCAGTACGACGCGCTCGACGGCGACTACAGCTTCGTCGGTGCCTTCGAATCCAAGAACCAGCTCGGCTTCTACGCCTCGCTCGGCGTCTACTTCGCCTTTGCCGGTCTGCTGATGCTGAAGGAGAAAGGCCGCTGGCGGCTGGCGAGTCTGGCAATCGGCGCCCTCTCCGCCTACGCGCTCTTCGCCTCCAAGTCGGCCACCTCGATCATCTCCGTGATCGGCTCGATCCTGATCGCCGCGACCTTTTTCCTCTACCTCCGCTTCTCGCCAAAGCAGCGCAAGGTCACCTTCGTCGTCAGCCTCGTCTTCATCGGCGTCGGGGCCTTCGCTGCCCTCAACCTTGGCGGCCTCGATGCCCTCTTGGGCGTCTTCGGCAAAGACACGACGCTGACGGGGCGAACCTATCTGTGGTCACAGGGCTTTGAGGCAGCGGCGCTGGCACCGGTGTTCGGCACGGGCTATCAGGGGTTCTGGGTGCAGGGCTTCCCGGATGCCGAGCGGCTCTGGTACGACTTCTTCATCACCGGCCGGTCCGGCTTCCATTTTCACAACACTTATATCGAGACCTATGTCGAGCTTGGCCTCGTCGGCGCGGGCTGTCTCGTGATGCTGATCGGGGTGACGCTGATCGGCCATGTGAAGCGGCTCCTGTTCGAGCGCCGCAACACCGTATCGCACGTTCTTTTGGGCATCATGGCGCTGCTGATCGTCCGGTCCTTCTTCGAGATCGACGTTCTCAACCCCTACGCCATCGGCTCTTTCCTGCTCTATTATGCCGCGGCCCAGCTGGCGACCAAGCCGGTGCGCAGTTCCCGCCAGTCCGCCGCCCTCGGCGGCCAGCGAGGCTTGCCGGGTCAACTGGCCGCCTGATCGAGGTCGCCCGGCGCGCCGCAGTGCCCAGCACTCGGCATGCGCCTGCGGGGGAGCTTTGCCACCCCCGGACGGACGCGGCAGCGGCGGCTTTTCCCCAATTTTTCCGCTTGGCGGAAGCCAGAATGCCGCTCTGCGCCTGCCGGGGCCGCGACTCCGGCAGGCGCAGAGTGCAGGCTCAGGCGCGACCCGGTTCGACGGCCGCCCGCCTTACCAGCGGCGGGACGCCGTGTCCGGCGTTGAAGAGATAGAGCAAGGGTTTTGACCACCCGATCGCCTGCAGCCCGGCCACCGCCCCCAGCACGGCCAACAGCGGCAGCGTCACGAACGTCACCCAGAAAAGCTCCGCGCCGTAATTGCCGAACAGCGGCCGGAACGCGATCCCGCCGAACTGAAAAAGGATGGCGTGGCTGCAGAAGATGACGAAGGTGTAGGGCTCGAGCCAGGTGGCGACACCCGCAAAGGACGAGCGACGGACGAGTTCCGTCAGGCGCCAGAACGCGGCGGCCATGGTGATCCGCAGCAGGCAGTCGAGCGAGATGCGCAGGCTCTCGTCCATCTCCGCGATCGACACCCGCTGGATCCGAATGGTGAGATAGACCGCGACCATGGCCACCAGGCCCCAGGCCAGGGGCCGCGCGATCCGGTCGATCGCCGCCTCGTCATGGCCGGCCACCCGCACCCACATGCCGATACCAAAGAACAGCAGCAGCGAGGGCCGCTGCATGATCAGCATCTCCTCGCCAAATAGCGTGAAGGCGACCAGCGCGCCCATCACCAGCAGCGGCTGTCGCTTGAGCCCAAAGAGCAGGACCGGCACGAACAGGACGCAGACGAAGAGGTCGCGCAGAAACCACAGCGGCACCACGACGGGCCATTGCGTGATGGCGAAAAGGGCATTGGCGATGCCGAGGGGCGTCGCTTCGGGAACGTCCCGCCAGTTTCCGCTCAGCCCGGCATAGGCCAGCAGGAGGGCGAGCATCACGGCATTCCAGGCGAAGAGCGGGACCACCAGGGTCTGGAACTTTGAAGCAAAGAGCTTCCCGGTCCCGAGCTTGCCGAAGGTCGAGACGACGAGATAGCCCGAGACGAGGCTGAGCAGCGAGACGGCACTGAGACCGACGATCCGGGTGATCAGGAAATAGACGATGTCGAAAGCCCCGGCGTCCCTGTCGTAGACATTGTCGGCAATGCCGGGCTGTACGTGCACGAAGGTCATGCAGAAGATGCAGAGCGTCCGGCCGATGCGGATCCGGTCCGACAGGGTCGAGCGGAGTTTCGGCACGGCTCGTGCTGTCGGAGAAGCGGGTGTCGCGCTCATGCGTTCGCCTTTCAGATCGGCTGCCGCCCGCGTCGGGATCTGTCCGACCGACGGCGACATATTCCGGCGCAGCGCCTTCCGGCCGCGGCGCCCTCGCCGCCTCCCCTAAAACGGAAGCGGGCCAAGATGATGACGAGAGCGGGATTAATGCTGCGCTGCAGCATCAACGGGTCGGCCAGCGGATGTATCAGGACCTTCGCGGGGCCGGCAGCACGGGGGGCGACCCGTCAGGCGGCGACGGCCGCTGCGCGGGCGCCAGTCCTAAAGGGCGCCGACGACCAGCAGTTCGAACGTCACGCCGACGGGGTTTTCGCCTGGTGTCAGGCGGCCGCGCGTGATGGCGCCGGCGACGTCGACGATGGCGACGTCGAGGACCGCCTGAAGGCCGGTGGCGTGGGCGATCAGCGTGCCCTTTTCGATCAGGATTTCCGTGGCCGGGCATGGGATGCGGCGGCCGTCGTCGAAGGCGGGCTGGTGGATGCTGCCGATGCCGAGGATTTTCCCCGCGCCGATCCCATGACGTTCGCAGGCCGCGGCCACGGCGGTGCCGATGTCCTCGTTCGGCCGCACCCGCAGGAAGAGATGGCCGGCACCCCTCGTTTCGGGGGCGTCTTGCAGCGAGAACAGGGTAAAATTCGTCTCCGTATCCGGCAGTCCTTCGAACCATGCCGTGGCACTGCCGTATCCGCTGACGCGGATCGGCTGGGAGACGATGCTGTCGAAGGGCAGTATGTGCCCCATGCGCGGCGCCGCTTCGCCGGTGTCCCAGAGCCCGTGGCAGTGCAGGAAGGGCGCGTCGTCGCGGCGGCCGACCATGGCGGTCGCCGTCACGATCGTCGCGCCTCGCGCCGGCGCCAGCGTGTCGCTGTACCAGGCGGCATGCAGCGGGTCGGACGAAAGCGCCGGCAGCACGTAGCGAAAAGGGTCGCAGGCGCCGCCGTCGAGCTGAAGCACTCCGCCCCGGCAGCCGGCGGCGTCGAAAATCCGGGCGACGCCGGCCATCACCGTCTCGCTGGGCTCAAGGACGCCTGCCAGCGGCATGAGGTCGGTGGCGACGGCCTCGACACGCGGTTCCGCCGGTGGGCCGGGATGGACGATCGGGCGCATCAGGCGGTCTGCCGATCGGGGGACGGAATATCGGCCGCCACGGCGCCGAGGTCGCCACGGCGTTCCAGCTCCTCGCGGATCAGCTTCTTGGTGATCTTGCCATAGGCCGATTTCGGCAGGGATTCCCAGAAGAGATAGCGCTTCGGCAGCTTGTAGCGCGCCATCTTGCCGTCGAGATGCGCGGCGATCTCGGCCTCGGTGACGATGGCCCCCGGCCGGGCGACGCAGACGGCGATGCCGATCTCGCCCCACAGCGGATCGGGCATGCCGAGCACCGCCACTTCGTTGACCGCCGGATGCATGAGGATCTTCTCCTCGATCTCGCGCGGATAGACGTTGGAGCCGCCGGAAATGTACATGTCGGAGGCGCGGCCGGTGATGTAGAGAAAGCCCTCGGCGTCGACATGGCCGAGATCGCCGGTGCGGAACCAGCCGTCACGGAAGGCCTTCGCGTTGGCTTCCGGGTTGTCGTAGTAGCCGACGAAGACGGCCGGTCCCGTGCAGCAGATCTCGCCGGTCTCGAACGGCGCCATTTCTTTGCCAGCCTCGTCCTGGATCGATACCTGCATGCCCGTGCGCTCGCCGCCGCAGGTGCCGAGGCGCACCCCCTCGCCGTCCTCGGCCGCGTGCAGCGCCGGCGGTAGCACGGTGATCGCGCCGGTCACCTCGCCGAGGCCGAAATACTGGACCAGCACGGGGCCGAGCGTCTTCAAAGCGCGCTTCTGGTCCTCGCGGTACATCGGCGCGCCGGCATAGATGACGTAGCGCAGCGAGGAATGGTCGTAGCGGCTCGCCGCCTCGTGCTCGGTGAGGAGCTTCAGGATGGTCGGCACGGTGAAGAGCGTCGAGACGCGCCAGCGCTCGATCAGCCGCCAGGCCATGTCGATGTCGAAGCGCTCGGTCGGCAGGAGGATGGTCTTCACGCCGCGCGCCACCTGCGTCAGCTGGTGCACGCCGGCGCCGTGGGACAGCGGGGCGACAACGAGCGCCGCATCGTCCGCCGTTAGGCCCGGCATCAGGTCGCAGAGATGGTTGTTGATGACGAAGGCCATCTGGCCATGGGTGAGGACGGCGGCCTTCGGGCGCCCCGTGGTGCCGGAGGTGAAGAAGAACCAGCAGGGGTCGTCGCGGTCGACGCTGGCTTCCGCCACCTTCTGTCCGAGAAACTCCTCGACGAGCCCGTCATAGGACGGGCCGAAATCGGCGTCGCCGATGGCGATGACGAAGCCGATCTCGGCACAGTCGCGCCGGCTGGCGGCGACGTGCTCGGGAAAGGCGGCGTTGCAGATCATGCCGGTGGCGCCGCTCGCCTTGGCGAGATAGGCGACCTCGTCCGGCGTCTGGCGAAAGTTCGTCGGCACCCAGACCGCGCCGAGGCGGAAGCAGGCGAACATCGATTCGAACATCTGGTTGCCGTTCTGCGACTGCACCAGGATCCGGTCGCCCTTGGTCACGCCGAAGCGCGTCGAGAGCGCCGCGGCCATGGCGTCAATGCGGGCCTCGAAGGCCGACCAGCTCCAGCTCGCCTCGCCCCAGACCAGCGCGACGCCCTCCGGCTGGCGGCGCGCCGCCTGCGTCACGAAGTGCGACAGGTTCATCACCCGTAGCGACTGCGGCGCCACCCCGCCCTTGGGATCGGCCGTCACTTCGCGCGCTCCAGGATCGACACGTAGTTGGCGACCGCGGCGCCGCCCATGTTGAAGACGCCGGCCATCGAGGCGCCCTCCAGCTGCATGGCGCCGGCCTCGCCGCAGAGCTGCATTGCCGCCATCACGTGCATGGAAACGCCTGTCGCGCCGATCGGATGGCCCTTCGACTTCAACCCGCCCGAGAGGTTGATCGGCAGCCGCCCGCCGCGCTGCGTGACGCCCTCGCGGATGACACGGTGCCCCTCGCCGGGCTTGGCGAGGCCCATCGCTTCGTATTCGATCAGCTCGGCGATGGTGAAGCAGTCATGCGTCTCGACGAGGTCGAGATCGTCGAGGCCGAGCCCGGCGCTTTCCAGCGCCCCGCTCCAGGCGCGCCGCGCGCCCTCGAAGGCAGTCGGATCGCGCCGCGACAGCGCCAGGATGTCGTTGACATGGGCCCGCGCCCTAAAAGCGACGGCGCGCTGCATCGTCGCCGCCGTCTCGGCATCGGCGATCACCAGGCAGGCCGCGCCGTCCGAGACGAGCGAGCAGTCGGTGCGCCGCAGGGGCGCGGCGACATAGGGATTCTTGTCCGAGATCGTGTTGCAGAACTCGACCGAGAAATCCTTCTGCATGTGCGCATAGGGATTGGCGAGGCCGTTGTGGTGGTTCTTGGCGGCGATCATCGCCAATTCCTCAGAGCGGTCGCCATGGCGCTGGAAATAGGCGCCGGCAACGCGGCCGAAGAGCCCGGCAAATCCGCCCTCGACATCGGCCTCTTCCTGCCGGAAGGAGGCGCTGAGCAGGATGTCGCCGGTCTCGCGCGTCGGCAGCGCCGTCATCTTCTCCGCGCCGACGACGAGCGCGATGCGGCCGCGCCCGGCGGCGATGAAGTCGAGCCCGGAATAGAGCGCCGCCGACCCCGTCGCGCAGGCATTTTCCAGCCGCACTGCCGGCACGTGGTCGAACCCGTCGGCCGCCATGGCGACGAGCGCGCCCTGGAAATCCTGTTTTGAGAAGCCGTTGTTGTAGACGCCGACAAAGATGCCGTCGACGTCCGCGGCGGTGATGCCGGCATGCGCCAGCGCGGGGTTGACGACCTCGGCCATCAGTTCGCGCGTCGAGGGCGCCTCGGACTTGCCGAACTTGGAATGGGCCCAGCCGACGATCTGCGCTTCTGCCATGGTCTTCTCCTTCGAAACCGATCGCCTCAGGCGGCGGTGTGGGTCTTGGTGCCGGACCGGGCGATCACCGGGGTCCGGGAAGCGGGCCGGCTGCCCGAGAACAGCCGCGCCAGCTTGGCTTCCATGCGGTGAACCTCCTCGCCGAGGAGCGCCGCCAGCTCGGGCTGGCGCTCGCTCGTCATCCGGCTGTCGATGGCGGCGATGGACAAAGCGCCGGCCACGCGGCCGTCGGGAAAGCGTAGCGCCATGCCGATCCCCCAGGAACTGGCGAGCACCCGTCCGGGATTGAGCGCAAACCCCGCCGCGCGCGTGCGCTCGACATCGGCGCGGATGATCGCTGCGGAATAGCCGGGATAGCGCGCGGCGATCGGCTCGGCGATGCGCCCGATGATGGCGTCGACCTCGCCGTCGGACAGGGCCGCCAGCATCGCCAAGGAGCCGGCGCCGACGCCGAGCGGGTTCTGGTCGCCGGCGAGCAGCGCGTGCGTGCGCACGGGATGCGTGCCCTCCTCGCGGTGCAGGCAAACGGCGTAGTCGTCCCGCCGCATCGACAGGAAGCTGGTGTCGGTGGTGACGGCCGACAGCCGCCGCAGGCTTTCGCCGGCGATTTCGAGAAGGCCGTGGCGGCGGGCCGCCAGCAGACCGAGGACGTAGAGCTCGCCGCCGAGAAAATAGCGGCGGCTGACTTCGTCCTGGTCGACCAGGCGCGCCCGGATCAGAGCCATCAGGAGGCGCCGGGCGGTCGGCTTGTTGAGGCGGCTTTCCAAGACCGCCTCGCTGAGCGTGACGCCGCGTTCGGCACCGCTGCCGACGGCGGCGAGCAGGCTGAGGGCCCGCTCCACCGCCTGGGCGCCGGAGCCGGATATCGCCGCCGACAGCGTCTCCTCGCCGGAAACGCCGCCCGCAGCCTCGCTCATCGTGCCCACCGCCGCGCTTCCCCGATCAGCCGAGCGGGTGCCCGACCGCCTTTTCCAGGATGGCCCAGGCCTCGTCGCCGTACTTGGCCTTCCAGTCGGCGTAGAAGCCAGCCGACTTCAGCTTCTCCTGGAAGAGCGCGGGATCGGGATCGTTGAACGTCATGCCCTTGGATTCGAGCTCTCCCCGCAGCGAGGCGTTGAGATCCATCACGTCCTTGCGCTGCAGGTCTGCCGAGGCGTTGAAGTTCTTCGAGACGATCTCCTTCAGGTCGTCCGGCAGGCCTTCCCAGGCGCGGCGGTTGGCCAGAATCCAGAAGCCGTCCCACATGTGATTGGTCATCGAGCAGAACTTCTGCACCTCGTAGAGCTTGAAGGTGGAGAGGATCGCCAGCGGGTTCTCCTGGCCGTCGACCACGCCGGTCTGCAGTGCGGTGTAGACCTCGGCGAAGTTGAGGCTGGCCGGTGCCGAGCCGAAGGCGGTGAACATCGAGGTCCAGAGCGGGCTGACGGGCACGCGGATCTTGAAGCTCTCGAGGTCAGCCGGGGTCGCGATCGGCGCCTTCGACGAGGTGATCTGGCGGAAACCGTTGTCCCAGATCTTGTCGAGCGTCACGAGGCCCTTCTTGCCGATCTCGGCCCGAACATAGGCGCCGAGATCGCCATCCATCGCCGGCCAGACGGCGTCGTAGCTCGGGAAGGCGAAGCCGATGCCGCTCAGCGAGGCGTTGGGCACCAGGGTCGACAGGATCAGCGGCGACAGGCTGAACAGCTCGACGCCGCCGGAGCGGACCTGGCTCAGCATGTCGGTATCGGCACCGAGCTGGCTCGAGGGGAAGATCTGGATCTCCATCCGGCCCGAGCTTTCCTCGGCGATCTTGTCCGCGGCTTCCTTGGCGCGGATGTTCAAGGGATGCGTCGCCGCCTGGTTGTTGGCGAACTTGTAGGTGAACTCGGCGGCGCGCGCCGGGGTCGTGCGGATGGAAAAATGCGTCGCGACGCCGGCGGCGACGGTGCCGAGCAGGATCTTTCTGCGGGTGATGGTCATGTCGTTTCCTCCTTGGTGGGTATTCTTTTGGGGTGGTCAGTCTTTTGGGGTTGGCAGTCTCTTCGGGGCGGCAGGCTTCAGGCAGGCCTCACAGCAAGGCCGTGGACAGGAAGGGGAAGGCGGCGATCAGGAGAAGCCCGATGAACAGGGCGCCGATATAGGGCCAGATCGCCCGCATCACCTCGTCCGGCGGCGTATTCCCAATCTTGCAGGCGATGTAGAAACCGATGCCGATCGGCGGCGCCATCAGCCCGATGTTCATCGCGGTGACGACGACCATGGAATAGTGCACGTCGTTGATCCCGAGGCTGCGGGCGACGGGGAACATGATCGGCGCCATCAGGACGATCGCCGGCAGGCCTTCCAGCACGCAGCCGAGCACCATGAAGATGACGATCGACACGCCCATGAAGCTGATCCAGCCGCCGGGCATGACCTGGACGAGGCCGACCAGCTTGCCGGCAAACCCCGTCTGCGTCAGCGCCCAGGCCATCGCCGAGGCGGTGCCGAGGATAAGGAGGATGGCGCCCGACAGGGCGGCCGTCTCGGTCAGCATGGTGTAGATCCGGGGCAAGCGGATGCCGCCATAGACCACCGCGCCAATCGCCATCGCGTAGATCACGGCGATGGTCGACACTTCGGTCGCCGTGGCGACGCCGCCGCCCACGGCCGAGCGGATCAGGAAGGGCAGGACCAGCGCCGGCGCGGCGACCAGAAGCGTCTTGCCGACCGTTTTCATCGGGGCGCGCCGGATGCCGTCCATCACCTCGGCCCTCGCCTTCCAGCGCGCCAGCAGCGCCAGGACGACGAGGAGGACCGAGGCGATGACGAAGCCGGAGGTGAAGAGGCCGGCGATCGAGACGCCCGCCGTCGAGCCGAGCACGATGAGCACGATCGACGGCGGCACCGTGTCGGCCATCGCCGCGCCGGTCGCCAGGAGCGCCGTCATCTCCTTCGGCTTGTGGCCGCGCCGCTTCATCTCGGGAAACAGCGCCGGCGCCACCGTCGCCATGTCCGAAACTTTCGAGCCGGAAATGCCCGAGACGAGGAAAAGCGAGCCGAGGAGGACGTAGGACATGCCGGCGCGGACATGGCCGAGCAAGGACGCCAGGAACTCGACGATTGCCTTGCCCATGCCGGTCGCATCCAGCACGCAGCCGAGCAGCACGAAGATCGGCACCGAGAGCAGGATCAGGCTCGACATGCCCTCGTCCATCCGCCCGATCATCACCATCACCGGCACCGAGGTGGTGGTGGCGAGGAAGGCGAGCGTGCCGAGGCCGAAGCAGAAGGCGATCGGCACGCCCATGACGAGAAACAGGCCGACGAAGCCGACGAGGAAAATCGGGATGTTCCAGTTGCCGAGCGTGCGCAGGCCTGGGCCCACCTGCCAGAGGATGGCGGCGACGACGGCGATCAGCGCCACCGAGACGAGGAGATGGGCAAGCTTCACGCCCCGGAAGGCGTTGACGAGGGCGAGCAAGAGCATCAGGGCGATGCCGGCCGGCAGGGCCGAGGCGCGCCAGCTCATCGGAATGTTCAGCGCCGCTGACGTCACGTAGGATTCCTCGGACGCGTAGTCGATCGCCGGCCGCAGCATCACGGCCAGGAACAGCGCCATCAGGACCAGGCCGAGCGTGGCGACGAACTGCCGCCGCTCCGGCGCCAGAAGGTTGAGGAAGACGGTCAGGCGCAGATGCTCGCTGCGGTCGACGGCCATGCCGGCGCCCAGCATCGCCAGCCAAAGGAAGGAAATCGACGCAACCTCGTCGATCCAGATCACGGGGACGGAGAAGACGTAGCGCGAGACGACGCCGGCCAGGAGCAGGCCGATGATCCCGACGAGAAGCGCGGCGGCGACGGCTTCGACCGGCCGCATCCAGCGCGAACCGGGCTGGACCGACGCGCCTTCGAGGCCGGCAAGCAGGGCGGCATCGCCGGCTGGCTCGTTGACTAAGCTCACGCTTGCATCCTCCCCTCGGCACCGCCTTATCGATCGGCAGTCCTTGGCGTCGGGGAGATCTGCGGCAGAGTGCGGACCGGGCGATTGGGGCTTTCGCCCCAACGCAATCGTTCCGCTCGCTTCCTCCCGACGGCCTGTCGTCACCGCCCGGCCTCAGGTCCATCTGGTGGATCTTTTTCTGACGCCTTATCGACCGTCATGAGCGAAAGGCCGCCAACTCGCAAGAGACAATGCCTTCCGCCGCGGAAAAAGGCGATCAATCGATCCACGATGTGGATCTCTCGCGTTAGTTCTGCCCCGCAGACCTCGTGCCGACGTCCCGCCTCAGGACGGCAGGCTGCCCGACACGGTCACGTGCAGGCCGCCATCGACCGGCAGTTCGATGCCGGTGATGTATTTCGCCTCGTCGGAAGCGAGGAAGACCGAGGCCCAGGCGATGTCCCAGCCATCGCCCTGGCGCCGCATCGGTGCGATGGCGTCGCGCTTGCGCCGCATCTCGTCGGCGGAGTCGTAGTAGCCGCTGATCTGCTTCTGGATATGCGGCGTGTCCATCACGCCCGGCAGAATGGCGTTGGCGCGGATGCCCTTGCCGGCATATTCGACCGCGACGGCGCGGGTGAAATGATTGAGGGCCGCCTTCGAGGCGTAATAGGAAACGTAGGGATAGCCGGTCCAGCGGATCGAGGCGAGCGAGGAGATGTTGATGATCGCGCCCTTGCCCTGCTTCTCCATGATCGGCAGCACCGCCTTGCAGGCCAGAAACACGCTGGTGAGGTTGACGTCCATGACCAGCCGCCAGCTTTCCTCGGTCGCGTCCGCCGCGCCGCCCGGCAGGTTGATGCCGACATTGTTGTGCAGCACGTCGATGCGCCCGTAGCGCGCCATCACCGCCTCCACCACGGCGGCGATCTCGGCCGCCTTGGTGACGTCGGCCGACAGGGCCAGGCCCTCCCCGCCTTCGCTCTCGATGACGCCGAGCGTGTTCTGCGCCGCCTCGAGATGGATGTCGACGCAGGCGACCTTCGCGCCCTCGCGGGCATAGGCGACGGCCGCCGCCTTGCCGTTGCCCCAGCCCTCGCCGACCGAGCCGGCGCCGAGCACGAGCACGATCCTGTCCTTCATGCGATCCATGGAATTCCTTGGCTGTCTGGTGGGGAAAATCGAGTGAGGGGCCGGTGCCCGAGCGATCCGGCGCGGGCCGGGCATAGCTAGGATCGATCGTCGTCCGGCAGGGTCACGCTGCTGACCAGCGCCGGGTCGACCCGGTTGCGGTGCCGACCGGCGGACAAGGACGGGTCCGGCAGCGGCGGGGCCGCCAGCGACGATTCGAGCCCCCGCCGGAACGGCCGGGACCTGCGGCATCGGTCAGATGTGGCGTGATGGGCAACGGATCCTCCCGGCCGCGCTTTGGCGGCCTGCCGACATATCGCGGCCCCTGTGGACCGGCGTCGCCAGCGTCTTTTGCCGGCACGCTAGCGACCCAGGCTTCGCTGTCAAGACGCTCAGCCCCGATGGATCGGCCGGCCACGACCGCCCCCACAACGCCTGGACCGCCAGCTTGGCGAGGTTCGAACACCGCTCGTCCGACCGGAACGGCGCCGGGTTGACAGCCAGCAAAGCAAGCCATATCGTTCACGATAATGAATACGTTCAACATATTGAACAATGCTGGGAGGCAAGAGAGTGAGTGGACGGGGCTCGGAACGCGTTCTCGACATGCTGGAATGGTTCGCGGCGCAAGCCGGTGCCGTTTCGCTGGCGGCCGTGGTCCAGGCGCTCGATCTCCCCAAGAGCAGCACGCTCCTTCTGCTGCGGCTTCTGGCCGAACGCGGCTATCTCGAGCGTCTCGGCGACGGGACCTACGTGCTGATCCGCCTGCCGGGCGAGCGGGAACCCGGGCGCGAAGCCTGGGGCACCCTGCTGCGGCTGTCCGAGGCGCCGCTGCGCGAGGCGGTCGCCGCCTCCAACGAGACCGGCTTCATCGCGATCCTGGAAAAGCGCGAGGTCCGCTACCTCACCAAGGTCCTGCCCGCCCGGGAGATCCGCTACGACCGCGACATCACCAAGCTGCGGATGGCGCATCAGGTGGCGAGCGGCGTGGTGATGCTCGCCGGGCTCGCGGCGTCCGACTTCGAGGACTATCTCGGCCAGCTCGCGCCCGAGCTGCGCAGCGAGGTTTCGGCGGCGGTCGCATCGGCGCGCTCAGACGGCTTCTGCGTCAATCTGAAGGGCGTCGTCGAAGGTGCTGCCGGCATCGCCGCGCCGATCCGCGACGGCGACGGCATGACGGTCGCCGCCATCAACATCTCGGGTCCGCGGGAGCGCATCGTCGCCAATGTTCCGCGGCTCACCGACATCGCCGTCCACACGGCCCGCCTCGTCTCGGAGGAATTGACGCGTCGGAGCCGGACACAAAGCAGAAACCCAGGGAGGAACTGACCATATGTTCAAGGACAAACTCGCCGCTCTCGTCTTCGGCGTCGCCGCCGCGGGCTTTGCGACGCAGGCCGGCGCGCAGGCCGTGCCCGCTGGCTACCCCGCCGACTACGCCCAGACCATCGAGGCCTCCAGGGCCGAGAAGGGCCTGGTGATCTATTCGAACATGGCCGACAACAACTGGCAGCCGGTGGTCGAAGGCTTCAAGGCCGCCTATCCCTGGATCAACATCGAGACGCTCGACCTTGGATCGGGCACCGTGCATTCGCGCTGGGAAGCCGAGGCCGGCAGCGGCTCGCGCACGGCCGACATCCTGATCTCCGGTGCCAACGACCGCTGGGCGAACTACGGCACCGAAGGCCGCATGCTGGACTACAAGAGCCCCGAGATCGCCCAGCTGCCGGACTTCGCCAATCCCTATGCCGGCGTCTACGTGATGTCGACCGATCCGCTGGTGATCACCTACAATGCCGCGCTGCTGAGCGAAGAGCAGCGCCCGAAGGGCTTTGCCTCGCTGGTGGCTGCGGCGGTCGCCGATCCCTCCACCTTCGACGGCAAGATCACCACCTATGATGCGGCCCGCAATTCCTTCGGCCTCGCCGCCTGGTGGAACTTCATGGCCGAGAAGGGCGACACGGGCTGGAACGAGCTGCGCCAGATCGGCACGATGATCCGCGGCGAGACCTCGGGCGGGCCGATGAACGAGAAGATCGCCACCGGCGAATACGTCATCGGCGTCGCCGTCTCCGGCATCACCATCTTCCCGCGTCTCGAGCAGCCGGGCGGCGAGCTTCTCGGCTTCGCCTTCCCCGACGACGGCACCATCGTCATGCTGCGCGGCATGGGCATCCCCAAGGAAGCCGCCAATCCGAACTCGGCGAAGCTGTTCGTCGACTACGCCCTCAGCCAGGCCGGGCAGACCCTGATCGGCAAGGGCGGGCTGGTGCCCTACCGCGACGACGTGCCGGAAGACCAGGTGCGTTATACCTACCAGGGTCTCCAGGCCCTGATCGGCGCCGACAACGTCATCGAGGCCGGCTTCGACAAGGCCCTGATCGACGAGGCACCGGCCTTCGTCACCAAGTGGAACGCCGCCCTCAAGGGCGAGTAATAGCGCTTCCATCGCGGGACGGATTCCTGTCCGTCCCGCACCCGCCTCCTCATCGGAAACATTTGCCATGACAGCCACGACCGCCGTCAGGGAATCGCCCGCGGGCTTTGATCGCTCCCGGCTGATCTTCTGGGGCATCTTCGCGCTGACCACCGTGATGGTGGTCGGTCCGATCGCCCCGATTCTCGTCCAGGCCTTCCTCGACAAGCCGCTTTACGACATCGCGGCGGGACTGACCTTTTCCAATTTCAGCCGGCTTTTCGGCGATCCCGAAATCCTCGGCATCTTCTTCAACACGGTGGCCTTCGCCGTTCTCACCATGGTCGTGGCGCAGGTCTTCGGCGCTGTCATGGCGGTGATCGTCGGCCGCACCAACCTGCCCGGCCGCCGGATCTTCGGCGAACTCCTGCTCTGGCCGCTGTTCGTCTCCAACCTCGTAATCGCCTTCGGCTGGTTCACCATGTACGGCCCGTCCGGCTACGTCTCGCTGGCGGTGCGCGGCTGGATCGGTACGATCCCGTGGAACCTCTATTCGATCACCGGCATGGGCATCGTCGCGGGCCTCAGCCAGGCGCCGCTCGCCTATCTCATGTGCCTCGGTGCCGTCACCAAGGCCGACGCGTCGCTGGAAGACGCGGCCCGCTCGGCCGGCGCCGGCCCGTTCCGCGCGCTCTGGTCGGTCACCGTGCCGATGATGCGCCCGGCGATCATCTATTCCGCCGTTTTGAACTTCGTCATCGGCATCGAGATGCTGGCGATCCCGCTTCTGTTCGGCGCGCCGAGCGGCATCAACACCATCACCACCTTCCTCTACGACCGTGGCATCAACGCCGCCGTGCAGCCGGACTACGGCATCGTCGGCGCCGCCTCGCTGGTCCTGCTCCTCGTGGTCGGCTTCCTGGTCTGGCTGCAGGGCTATCTGATGAAGGGCAGCGGCCGCTTCGTCACCGTGCGCGGCAAGGCGACCCGGCCCTCGACGCTCGACCTCGGTCCCTGGCGCTGGGCGGCCTTTGCGCTCGTCGCGTTCTATGTGCTCACCACGATCGTCGCGATCTTCGTCGGCATCTTCATGCGCGCCGGCGTGACCTTCCTGACGCCGCTGATCCCCTTCTACAAGCTTCTGACCACGGCGAATTTCGAGCTGATCTTCAACTCCAGCTCCTACATGCGCTCGATCGGCAATTCGGTGGTGATCTCGCTGGTCGGCGCCGTGATCGGCACCTTCTTCATCGCCATCGTCACCCTCGTCGCCCGCCGTTCCGAGTTCCGCTTCGCCCGGCCGCTGGAATATGTGGCGCTGTTCCCGCGCTCGCTGCCCGGCATCATCGCCGGCCTCGGCTTCTTCTACGCCGTGGTCTGGATTCCCGGCCTCGACGTCATCCGCGGCACGATCTGGATCCTGATGATCGCCTTCATCCTGCGCTACATCCCGGTCGGCTTCGGCGCCATCGCCCCGGCTTTGTCGCAGGTCGGCGAGGAGCTCGATCGCGGCGCCCGCATCTCGGGGGCCGACTGGTGGACGACGGTGACGCGGATCATCCTGCCGATCCTGAAGCCGGCGCTGTTCTCCTGCTTCGCGCTGCTCTTCATCCACTTCTTCAAGGAATACGTGACGGCGGTCTTCCTGTACCAGCCGGGCTCCGAGATCATCGGCACCACCATGCTGCAGCTGGTCGCCCAGGGCGACAACGGCCCGGTCTCGGCCCTCGCCACCATCCAAGTCGTCATCACTGCGGTCTTCGTCCTTCTGGCCCGCCGCGTACTGGGAGCCAAGATCTATGGCTGATCTCGTCCTCGACCATCTGACCATCCAGTACGGCGACGTCACCGCCGTCAACGACGTGTCGATCACCGTGCCTTCGGGTGAGTTCCTGACCCTGCTCGGCCCCTCCGGCTGCGGCAAGTCGACGACGCTCTTCTCCATCGCCGGGCTCAACAAGGCGACGTCGGGCACGATCCGCATCGGCGACAAGGTTCTGTTCGACGGCGCCAAGGGGATTTCCGTCGCGCCGGAGCACCGCGACATCGGCCTCGTCTTCCAGAGCTATGCGCTCTGGCCGCATATGAGCGTCGCCGACAACCTCGCCTTCCCGCTGAAGCTGCGCAAGATGGGCAAGGCCGAGCGCGAGGAGCGGATCCGCGACGCGCTGACCCTCGTCGAGATGATGCCCTATGCCGAGCGTTTCCCGTTCGAGCTTTCCGGCGGCCAGCAGCAGCGCGTGGCGCTGGCCCGGGCACTGGTCTATCGGCCGAGCCTCCTCCTCCTCGACGAGCCGCTGTCCAACCTCGACGCCAAGCTGCGCGAGCGGGCGCGGGTCTGGCTTCGCGAGCTGCAGGAGCGGCTAAAGGTCACCACCATCTACGTCACCCACGACCAGTCCGAGGCGCTCGCCGTCTCCGACCGCATCGCGGTGATGAGCATGGGCCATCTGCGCCAGCTCGGCCGGCCGAAGGAGATCTACAACACCCCCGCCGACGCCTTCGTCGCCGACTTCATCGGCTCGTCCAATTTCCTCACCGGCAAGCTCGCCGGCGGCGAAGAGCTTGATGGAAGGGCGAATGTGGAGCTCGCCGACGGCTCGCGCATCCGCACCCTGCCCGGCCGCGCCGCCGCCGACGGCACGCTCGTCGTCGCCGTCCGTCCCGAGCGGCTGGAGATCGTCTCCGGCCCGCAGGACAATGCGATTCCGGCCACGATCGAACACGGCACCTATCTCGGCTCGATCTACCAGTATGAGGTGGCGGGCGCCGGCTCGCGCTTCCGCATCCAGACCGCCGAAGAGATCGCGCAGGGCCAGGTCTACATCCGGATTCCGCCCGAGGCCGCGACCATCTTCCCGGCCGAGCCGGACGGCAAGTGAGGGGCCCGGCATGAAGACCGAAAAGCCCGTCATCCGCTTCGACCCTTCGGCCAAGGGCCCGCTGTCGGGCGTGCGCGTCGTCGACCTGTCGCGCCTCGTCGCCGGCAACATGCTGACGCTGCAGCTGGCGGACTTCGGCGCCGACGTCATCAAGATCGAGCCGCCCTCCGGCGACTCGCTGCGCGACTGGAAGGACAACGGCCAGTCGCTGCACTGGAAGACCTATGCCCGCAACAAGCGCTCGCTGGTGATGAACCTGCGCGACGCCGCAACGCTCGACGCGCTGAAGACGCTGATCCGCACCGCCGACGTCCTGGTCGAGAACTTTCGCCCGGGGACGCTGGAAAAGATGGGCCTCGCCCCCGAGACGTTGCTGGAGCTCAATCCCGAGCTGATCGTCGTTCGGATTTCCGGCTTCGGCCAGACCGGCCCCTATGCCCACCTCCCCGGCTTCGGCACGCTGGTCGAGGCGATGAGCGGCTTTGCCGCCCGCACCGGCTTCCCCGACCGCGAGCCGGTGCTGCCGCCGCTGGCGCTGGCCGACATGATCTCCGGCATGTTCGGCGCGCAGGCCACCACCATGGCGCTGCTCGCCCGCGAGAAAGGCATGGCGCACGGCCAGGTCATCGACCTGTCGCTGCTCGAGCCGATCTTCGCCGTGCTCGGGCCGGAGGCCTCGATCCACCGCGTCACCGGCAAGGTCAAGGAACGCGTCGGCAGCGGCTCCAACACCGTCTCGCCGCGCAACATCTACCGCTGCCGCGACGGCAAGTTCGTCGCTCTGTCCGGCTCGATGCAGGCGGTGACGATGCGCATCTTCGACATCATCGGGCATCCCGAGATGAAGACCGATCCGCGTTTTGCCACGAACGGCGAACGCGTGCGCAACCGCTTCCTGGTCGATGCCGCCGTCGGCGCCTGGTTCGCCGCACGCGACCGCGACGAGGCTCTGGCGATCATGCGCGAAGCCGGGGCGACCGTCGGCCCGGTCTTCGACATCGCCGACATCGCGGTCGACCGGCATTTCGAGGAGCGCGAGATCTTCGTCGAGGTCGAGGACGCCGACAACGGCTCGCTGCCCATGCACAACATCGTGCCGCGCCTCTCCGCCACCCCCGGCGTCTGGCGGCGGCCTGCGCCCTCGCTGGGCGAGCACAACGGCGAAATCCTCAGCGAGATCGGCCTCGATGCGGACGCCATCGCCGCCATTGCCGCGGCGAGCAAGGCCACGCCATGATCCGCTCCCTGCTCTACGTCCCCGGCAGCAGCCCGAAATTCATCGCCAAGGCACACGAGCGCGGCGCCGATGCGGTGATCGTCGATCTCGAGGACGCCGTCGCGCCGTCCGAAAAGACGCCGGCGCGCGAGGCCCTGACGGACAGCGTGCGGAGCGTCGGCCGCGGCGGCGCCACGACCTTCGTGCGCGTCAACAATTCCGACGAGCGTCTCCTGCCGGACGCCGCCGCGGCCTGCCGGGCAGGCGCCGACGGGCTCTACATCCCGAAGGTCACGACGCCCGACCTCCTCGCCGCCATCGCCCGCCATATCGCCCCGATCGAGGTGAAACTCGGCCGCAAGCCCATGGTCTTCGTGCCGCTGATCGAGGATCCGGGCTCGGTGTTCGACGCCCGGCCGATCGCCGGGCACGAGCGGGTGCTGGCCCTTAGCGCCGGCGCCGAAGATCTCGCCACCGCCATGGGCGCGCTGCCGACGCCCGAGGTGCTGAAGCTGCCGAAGCAGCTGATCCACATGGCGGCGAAGGCGGCGGGCGTCCTGTCCTTCGGCCTCCTGCGCACGGTCGCCGACTATAGCGACGTCGAGAGCATGCGGATGGCCGCCCGCGAGGCCCGCGACTTCGGCTTCGACGGCGCCAGCTGCATCCATCCGAGCGTCGTCGCCATTCTGAACGAGGCCTTCGCCCCGTCCGAGGCGGAGATCGCCTGGGCGCGCAGGGTGATCGCGGCCAATGCCGAGGCCGCAGCCGCCGGCACCGGCGCCTTTACCCTCGACGGCCGCTTCGTCGACGCGCCGATCGTCACCCGCGCCGAAGCGGTCATCGCCCTTTCCGAACGCCTCTAGCCTTTCCGTCAAGGAGCCCTCGCCATGCCGAGCGAAACCCCCAACGGCAGCGGCCGCAGCCGGCGCATCCTGGTGACCCACACCCAGATCGCCCCGAGCGCCGTGGCGCTGCTGAATGCCCACGACATCGACGTCTTCTTCTCGCCGCCCTACGACGCGCCGGACGTCGTCGCGGCGCGGGCCCGGGACCTCGGCGTCGACGCCATCATGGTGCGCCAGGGCAAGGTCAACGACCTCGTCATCTCGGCTTCGCCGAAGCTGAAGGTGATCGTCAAGCACGGCGTCGGCATCGACAACATCGACCTGCGCGCCGCCGCCGCCCGCGGCATTCCGGTGCTGCGCTCGCTCGGCTCCAACTCGCTCGCCGTCGCCGAGCACGCCATCGCCCTGGCGCTGACCCTGATCAAGGAAGTGCTGCCGCTCGACCGGGCGGTGAAATCAGGCGAATGGCCGAAGCCGACCTTCATCGGCCGCGACATCGCCGGCTCGCTGATCGGCCTCGTCGGCTTCGGCGCCATCGGCCGCCACACCGCTCGCCTCGCCGAGGCGCTCGGCATGGAGGTCAGCGTCTACGACCCGATGGCCTCCGCGGCGATCGCGGCCGCGGGCTATACCGAGGCGAAGACCGTCGACGACCTCGTCGCGGCGGCCGACATCGTCAGCCTGCACTGCCCGCTGACGGTCGAGACCCGTCACCTGATCGATGCCCGCCGGCTGGCGCTGATGAAGCCGACGGCGCTGATCGTCAACACCGCCCGCGGCGGCATCATCGACGAGTCCGCTTTGGCGGAAGCCCTGGCGGAGAAGCGCATTGCCGGCGCCGCGCTCGACAGTTTCGCCGCCGAGCCGCCGCCGACGGACAGCCCGCTCTGGCCGCTTGGCACGCTCGTCGCCACCCCGCACATCGGCGGCGTCACCACCGGATCGGCTCGCTCGATGGCCGAGATCGCCGCCCGCCACATCATCGACGTGCTCGACGGCAAGGCGCCGGACGAAGCCAGCCTCTCGCATGCGGACACCCTCGCCGCCTGACCCTTCGACCGCAAAAGGAACCACCACCATGCCCGTAGGCTTCAGAATCAACCGCAGCTGGACCCGCGTCGACAGCGCCACCGTTGACAGTTTTCGCGCCCTGCCCGTCGCCAATGTCAGCGATGCCATGTCGCGCCTGTCCTCCGCCGGCCCGCGCCTCCGGCCCATGCACAAGAGCGGCACTCTTGCCGGGCCCGCGCTCACCGTCCGCTCGCGCCCCGGCGACAACCTGATGCTGCACAAGGCCATCGACATGGCCGAGCCCGGCGACATCATCGTCATGGATGCCGGCGGCGACCTCACCAATTCGCTGATGGGCGAGCTGATGCTGGCGCATGCGATCAAGCGCGGCGTCGGCGGTTTCGTCCTCTATGGCGCTGTGCGCGACGCCGAGGCCTTCCTCACCCGCAACCTCCCAGTCTTCGCGCTCGGCATCAACCACCGCGGCCCCTACCGCGACGGTCCGGGCGAGATCGGATTTCCCGTCGCCTTCGACGGCATGAGTGTCGCCCCGGGCGATCTGGTGCTGGGCGACATGGACGGCGTCCTCTCGGTCGCCTATGGCGACACCGCGGCCGTCCTCGCCGGCGCGCAGAAGAAGCACCAGGGCGAGACGCGGCAGATGGAAGAGACCGAGGCCGGCACCGTCGACCGCTCCTGGGTCGACAAGGCGCTGGAGCGCGCGGGCTGCACCTATACCTGACAAGGCGGCATCGGCCGAGGTGAGGCCAGGCAGGGCCTCAGCCGCTGGTCCAGCGACCGCGGTAGCGACGAGAGGCGGAAGCCGCTCATGTGTCCCTGGCGAGAAGCCTGGGGTCGTCACGCGGTATCCCCCGCCAGCGACGAACCGGTAGCTGGCAGCTAAAGGCGAACGCCCAAAGCCCTGCGGGGCTTCCTCGGCCGTTCTTTCACTGCTTCCGCCCCTCTCTCTGCTCTCCCTCTCCCTTCCTCAGTCGGCGAAGCCTCCCTTCGTCTCTGCTCGACCGCAACTCGCAAAGTGGTGCGTATTGTTGACAAAGTTTTGTCGACAGATTACGTCTTTAAGCATGATGACCGCGGCCGCCGAGCTTGTCCTCCTGCAAAAGCACTCTCTCGCCAGCATGCTGGAGCGGGAGATCGAGGCGATGATCCTGCGCGGCGCCCTACCGGTCGGCGAACGGATCAACGAGCTGCAGCTGGCCGAGACGTTCGGCACCAGCCGCAGCCCGGTGCGCGAGGCGCTGCGCGGGCTGGAGGCGGCCGGGCTGGTCGAGGCCGTGCCCAACCGCGGCATCTTCATCCGCCGCGTCGACACCGCCAAGGCTCTTGAGGTCTACGGCGTGCGCGCGGCCCTGTTCGGCTATGCCGGCCAGCTTCTTGCCGAAACGGGCAGCGCGGGCGACCGTGATGAGCTGCTGCGGCGACACGCGGTCATGGGCGAGGCCGCCGCCGCCCACCTTTTCGAGGCCTATCTGCCGCTGAATTTCGAGTTTCATGACTTCATCGTCGGCGCCAGTGGCAACACGGTGCTCGCCGCGCAGTACCGCGCGCTGGTCAAGCAGCTGCGCCTGTTCCGGGCCCGCAACCTGATGTCCGGCGACACCCTGGCCGTCTCCCATCACGAGCACCAGGCGATCGTCGACGCCGTCGTTTCGCGCGACGGGGCTGCCGCCTACCGCGCCTGCTTCGACCATGTCGAGATGGGACGGCGGCGACTGATGGCGCAGGTGGCCGGCGCGGCTCCGGCTGCCGTGCCGGTCGAGGAGACGAGGTCCGCCTGAAACCAACCGGTCCAGCCGCTCGACAGAAGCGGCGGGCCATCACACCAACGGGAGAGAAACATGTCCTTTGCGCCCCGCCTTGCCGGCCTTTTCGCCGGCGCTGCCGCCACCGTCTTCCTGCTTCAGCCGGCCTCGGCCGAGCCCCTGCCCTATCCGGTCGATGTCGTGACCCTCGTCACCCATTCCAGCCCCGGCGGCGGCAGCGACGTCTTCCTGCGCGACATGGCGCGCTACCTGCGCGACATCATCGACGCCGACTTCGTCGTCGAGAACGTCTCCGGCGGCAGCGGTGCCAACGCCATGGCGCACATGGCCCAGGCCGCCACCGACGGCAGCGTGCTCTATGCCACGACCCCGACCTACATCTTCACCTCGCTGATGAGCGAGCTGTCGGCCGACTACGAGAATCTCGAGCCGGTGGTGAACGTCTTCTACGATCCGGCGGTGATCTACACGCGCGCCGACGCGCCCTTCCAGACGCTCGCCGACGTCATCGCCCATGCCAAGGACAACCGCAGCGCCTGGGGCGCCGCCAATCCCGGCTCGCTGGAGCGCATCTCGCTGGAGGACATGAAGAAGAAGGCCGGCGTCGATGCCGCCATCGTCACCAGCGAGGGCGGCGGCGAGACCATGATCAACGTCCTCAACGGCACGCTCGACATCGCCATCGGCGAGGTCCAGGAGCTGCGCTCGCAGCTCGAGGCCAAGCAGATCCGTCTCCTCGCCGTCGCCACCGACGAGCGCCTGGCGATCCTTCCGGACGTGCCGACCGTCAAGGAGGCCGGCATCGACCTCGTGGTGCGAAAATTCCGCGGCCTCGCCGGCCCCAAGGGAATCTCCCCCGGAGCCATCGCGGTCTGGGAGAAGGCCATTCCGATCCTGCTCGCCAATCCGGAATACAAGGCGGCCTACGGCGCCTCCAACCTGATCGGCACCTTCATCCCGCATGCCGAATACGCGCCCTTCATGGCGAGTTTCGCGAACGAGCAGAAGACCTTTCTGACCGAAGCCGGCGTCATCCAGTAGCCGGACGGTCGAGCAGAGCAGGAGGCGCACCATGACCAGAGACCTCGGCCTCGGCCTCGTCGCCCTCGCCTTTTCGGTGGTCTACCTCATCGAGGCGTCGCGGATCCGCAGCAGCGCGCTCGGCGACAGCGTCGGCGCCGGGGGCGTGCCGACCATCCTCGGCTGGGTCATGGCGGTGACGGCCACGGTGATCATCCTGCACCAGCTCTGGCTGAAGCGGACGGGGAGCTTTCTCCCCGCCGCGGTCTCGGAAGCGTTCGAGACCCCCGGGCGCACCTTCGCCATCGCGGCCGGCGTGGTCGCGATGGCGTCCCTCTACATCGCGGCGCTGCGCTGGCTCGGCTACATCCCGTCGACCGCGCTCTTTCTGGCGGGCATGCTGGCCTATCAGGGGGTCGGCTTGTCGCGCCGCCTGATCCTGGTGCCGGTGCTGGGGGCGGTCGCGCTCTTCCTGCTCTTCGACACGCTGCTCGGCCTCAACCTGCCGACCGGTCTCCTCGGCCGTCTGTTCTAAGGCGGCCGCCGGCGGCACCAGGCCGCCTGCCCGTCCGCCCTCTTCTTGCACGGAATGAGCTTGACCGTCCGGCCGCCGCGACGGCGCGCGCCCTCCCGTCAGCCCCGGAGTCTGTCCCATGGACGCGATCATGCAGAGCCTCGACCTCCTGACGACGACGCTCGTCGTGCCGATGGCGATCATCGGCATGGTGTTCGGCATCTTCGGCGGTGCCATGCCGGGACTGTCGCCCTCGATCACCATGGCGCTGCTCCTGCCCTTCACCTACACGATGGACCCGATCCCGGCGATCGTGCTCCTGGCGGCGACCTATGTCGGGGCCGAGTACGGCGGCTCGGTGCCGGCGATCCTGATCCGGACGCCCGGCACCAACGCGGCCGCAGCCACCCTCATCGACGGCTACGAGATGACGAAGCAGGGCAAGTCGGGCGAGGCGCTCGGCATCTCGCTCTATGCCTCCTCGATCGGCAATTTCGCCGGCATTCTCTGCCTCATCCTGTTCACCGCGCCGCTCGCGCAACTAGCGCTGCAGTTCCGCCCCACCACCTATTTCGCCCTCGGCCTGCTCGGCCTCAGCGTCATCGCCACCGTCTCGGAAGGGCTGCTTTCGAAGGGCGTTCTAGCCGCACTGATCGGCCTGATGATCGCCACCATCGGCACCGATCCGGTCAGCGGCGTCGCCCGCTTCACCTACGGCAATCCCGACCTCCTGTCGGGCGTGCCGATCATCCTGATGATGGTCGGCCTGTTCGCGGTCAGCGAAGTGCTGGAGCAGATGGCGACCAAGAGCCAGCGCGACAACGCCCGGGGCACGACCACGCGGCTGAAATGGCCTGATTTTCCCATGCAGAAACGACTCTGGCGCTCCAACCTCATCGGCTCGGGCATCGGCGTCTTCTGCGGCATCATGCCGGGAGCCGGCGGCACTGTCGCCTCCTTCATGGCCTACAACGAGGCGCGCCGCTTTTCAAAGACGCCAAGCGAGTTCGGCAAGGGCTCGCCGGAAGGCGTCGCCGCGCCGGAGGCGGCCAACAATGCCGATGCCGGCGTCGGCCTGATCCCGTTGTTGTCTTTCGGCATCCCCGCCTCCAATTCCACGGCGATCCTTCTCGGCGGCTTCCTGATCCACGGCCTCGTCCCCGGCCCGGTGCTGTTCGACCGCGACCCGACCATCCTCTACGGCCTGTTCACCGGCCTCATCGTCGCCTCCGTCGCCCTCATCCCCGCTGCCTTTCTGACGCTGGGCGGCTGCGTCTGGCTGGTCAACCAGCCGAAATACTACCTGCGCGCCTTCATCCTCGCGCTCGTCCTTGCCGGCGCCTATTCGGTGAACGGCAGCGTCTTCGACCTCGGGATCGTCATGGCGGCCGGCGTTCTCGGACTCGGCATGCGCTATTTCGGCTTACCGATGCTGCCGGTCGTTCTCGGTCTCGTGCTCGGCTTCATGATCGAGGCGAACTACCGCCGCTCCCTGGTCATCGCCGGCGGCGACCACCGAATCTTCCTCGAAGATCCCATCGCCGTCGTCTTCCTCCTTCTCGCCGCCCTCTTCCTCGCGATCTCCCTCGTCCAGGAGTTCCGCACCCGCCGGGTGCCGGCGGCGAGCCCCATCGACAAGGTATCCTGATCCATGGCTGCAGCTTCCCGTCCCGACAATGCCGAGACCCTCAGCCCCACGCTGTCGGAGCAACTCGCCACCTGGGGCGCCGGGCTCACGCCCGAGGCCATCCCCACCGGCATGGCTGATAAGGCCGAGGCCATCCTCACCGACGTCGTCGGCCTGTGCCTGGCGGCCCGCCACACCGACTATGTCGCCAGCATCCTCGCCGCGGCGGAACCCGGAAACCACGTCGCCATCGGCCATGCCGGGCGCTATTCGGCCGCCGACGCGGCGCTGATCAACGGCACGGCAGCGCATGGCGAGGATTTTGACGACACCTTCGAGGGCGGCCCGGTGCATTCGGGCGCGGTCGTCGTGCCGGCTGTGCTGGCCGTGGCCGAGCGCGGGAACCTGTCGGGCGCGCAGACCATGCTCGGCATCGCCGCCGGCATCGAGCTGCTCTGCCGGCTCGGCCTCGTCACGCCGAAGGCGATCCACAAGGCCGGCTTCCACCCGACCGCCGTTCTCGGCGCCCTCGCCTCGTCCTTCGCCGTGGGCGTCGCGATCGGGGCCGACGCCAAGGCGCTGAAGAACACGCTCGGCATCGCCGGCTCGACCGCGTCGGGCATCATCGAATATCTCGGCGACGGCTCGTCGACCAAGCGCATGCATGCCGGCTGGGCGGCGCAGTCGGGAATGCGCGCCGCGCTGATGGGGCGCGCCGGCTTCGTCGGCCCCCGCGCGGTTCTGGAGGGCGAGCACGGCTTCTTCCGTGCCTTCGCGCCGTCGCTGGCGCCGCGCTTCGATCTCCTCTTCGACGGGCTCGGCGAAAACTGGATCGCCGAGACCATCACCTTCAAGCCCTATCCCTGCGGCACCATGGTGCAGCCCTATATCGACTGCGCCAAAAAGCTCCGCGCCGAAGGCGTGCCGCTGGAGGCGATCGACACGATCATCTGCTTCACCTCGGACGGTTATGTTCACCGGCTGTGGGAGCCACTGGCGATGAAGCAGACGCCGCCGACCGCCTACGCCGCCAAGTTCAGCATCCCCTTCGGCGTGGCACTCGGTCTCGCGCGCGGCACAGCCGGCCTCTCCGACTTCTCGGATGCGGCGATCGCCGACCCGGCGCTTCTGTCGCTCAGCCGCCGCGTCAGCTACGTCGTCGATCCCGCCGACCCCTATCCCGCCCGCTTCACCGGCCATGTCCGCATCACGCTGGTCGACGGCACCGTGTTCGAGGCGCGCCAGGATCACATGCGCGGCGGCGTCGACGCGCCGCTCGGCCGCGACGAGCTCGACGCCAAATTCCTCGCCAATGCCCGCTATGGCGGCATCGACGACCCCGCGGCCATGCTCGCCCGCTGCGGCCAGCTCTTCGCCGCCCCCAAGGCCGCGCCCGCCATTGCGGGCCTGTCCGCCTCCCCCGTCCTGGAGTCCCTGACATGAACGTTCGCGAATTCGATGGCCGCGTCGCCCTCGTCACCGGCGCCTCGCGCAATATCGGCCGGGCGATCGCCGTGTCGCTCGGCGAAGGCGGCGCCTCTGTGCTCGTCCACGCCCACCGCGACGCCGCCGGTGCCGCCGAGACGGCGCGCCTCGTCGAGGAAGCCGGCGGCCGCGCCGCGGTGGCGCTCGGCGACCTTTCCGATCCCGCCGTGCCCGAGACGATCGTCGAGGCTGCGCTTTCCGCCTTCGGGCGGCTCGACATCCTCGTCGCCAATGCCGCGATCCGGCCGGAGGAGACGATCGAGGACCTCACCTATGAAGACTGGCGCGCCGTCATGGCGCTCTGCCTCGACAGCGTCTTCCTTTTGACCAAGGCGGCGCTGCCGGCGCTGAAGCAAAGCGACCGGGCGGCGATCGTCTCGATCGGCGGCCTCACTGGCCACAGCGGCGCGTCCGGCCGCGTCCACGTCATCACCGCCAAGGCCGCGCTGGCGGGTCTCACCAAGGCGCTCGCCCATGATCTCGGCCCGGCCGCCATCACGGTCAACTGCGTCGCCCCCGGCCTGATCGAGACCAAGCGCGACGGCGAGGAGCCGAAACACCACGCGACGCGCACCAACGTCCTTGGCCGGCGCGGCACACCCGAGGAGGTCGCGGCCGCGGTGCGCCTCCTCGCCGGCCCGTCGATGCGCTACGTCACCGGCCAGACGCTGCACGTCAACGGCGGCGCCCTGATGGTCTGACGCGGGTGTCCGCGCCCTCTCCCGCCCCGCCGCCCCCGGGCCGGCGGCGGGCCACGTTGCTGCGGGCCGCCGGCCTGTGGGCCGCGACGCTCGGCGCCGCCCTGGCCGGCGCCCTACTGTTTCGGGCGTTGCACCTGCCGCTCGCCGCGATCCTCGGATCGCTTCTCGGCGCCGCCCTCGTCGCCAATCTCGTCGGCACCGTGCCGGGCGGCCGCACTCTGCGGCGCGGCGGCCAGCTCTTCGTCGGCGCCTCGGTCGGCGCGGTGCTCTCCCCCGACATTCTCGGCGCCCTGACGGCCTTGCTGCCGGTGATGCTCGCCGTCGCGGTGCTGTCGAACCTTGCCGGACTGCTGCTGGCGGTGCCGCTGGCGAAAATCGCCGGCGTCGACCGGCTGACGGCGGTGCTCTGCTCGTTGCCGGCGGGCATGGCCGAAATGGCGACGCTGGCGCAGGAGCTGAAGGCCGACGAACAGGCCGTCGCCCTGGTGCACACGCTCCGGGTCGTCCTGGTCCTGATGCTGATCCCGCTCTGGCTCGGCCTCGTCGCCGGCACCGCCCAGGCGCCGCAACCGCTGTTCGGCATGGCCGGCCTCAGCGAAATCCTGGTCCTCGCCGCGGTCTCTGCCGCGATTGCCGCCGCAGCGACGCGGGCAAGGATCGTCAACGCCTATATCATCGCGCCGATGCTCCTGTGCGTCGCCGTCGTCGGTGCCGGCCATCCGCTGCCGCCGGTGCCGCCGCTCGTCCTCTTCGCCGCGCAGATCGCCATCGGCACCTCGCTCGGCCTGCGCTTCCGGCTGGACCGGCTTCGCCGGATGCCGCGGCTAGCGCTCGGCGGCTGCCTCAGCGGCATCGTCCTCATCGGCACGGCCTTTGTCGGCCTCGCCGCCGTGGTCGAGCATTTCAGCGATCTCGACCATGTCTCGGCGATCCTCGCCGTCGCCCCCGGCGGGCTCGGCGAAATGATCGCTTCGGCGGCCACCCTCGGCCTCCTGGCGGCAGCTGTCGCGGGCTTCCAACTGACCCGGTCGATCCTCACCAACCTCTGCCTGCCCCCGCTGATCCGGTGGGCGGCGGGGCTTCGTCCAGCAGCCTGACGCAGAGCCTCGAAATGTAAATGGTAATCTGTTGACAGTCTTCAATTTCGTTTCTAGGGTCTTACAAAGGCAGAACAGTGGACCCGGTCCCGGCCGGAGCCCACGCGCAGCGCAGTATTGGGAGATGGCATGGCGTTCCTCGAACTGGACGGCCTGACCAAGAGCTATGGCGCTCTGACCGTGGTCAAAGGCGTCAACCTCTCGGTCGAGAAGGGCAAACTGGTCTGTCTGCTCGGGCCGTCGGGCTGCGGCAAGACAACGACGCTGCGGTTGATCGCCGGCTTCGTCGCGGCCAATGGCGGCGCCATTCGCGTCGACGGCCAGACCGTCTCCTCGGCCTCGGCGACGGTGCCGCCGGAAGGCCGCAACATGTCGATGATCTTCCAGAGCTACGCCCTCTGGCCCCACATGACGGTGTTCGAGAACGTCGCCTACGGCCTCAAGCTGCGCCGTCTCTCCCCGGCCGACATCAAGACACGGGTGCGCGAAATCCTGTCGGCGACGCAGCTCCTCGCGCTCGAGGCGCGCTATCCGGGAGAACTGTCCGGCGGCCAGCAGCAGCGTGTTTCGCTGGCGCGGGCGCTGGTGATCAAGCCGGAAATCCTGCTCCTCGACGAGCCCCTGTCCAATCTCGACGCCAATCTGCGCGAGGAGATGCGCTTCGAGATCCGAAGGCTGCACGACGAGTTCCGCTACACCACCGTCTACGTCACCCACGACCAGGTCGAGGCGATGACCACCGCCGACATCATCGTCGTGATGAACGACGGGCGGATCGAGCAGGCCGGATCGCCCGAGGACATCTACGAGCGGCCGGAGACCGAATTCGTCGCCCGCTTCATCGGCGGCACCAACATTCTGACCGGCACCCGCGGCGAGGCCGACACCGTGGTCTGCGAAGGCGGGCTCGTCCTGCGCTGCAGCAGCGGGACCGTTCCGGCCACCGGCAGGGCCGCCGTCTCGGTGCGCCACCACGACGTCGCGCTGTCAGAGAACAAGCCCGCCGACGCCACCAATTGCGCCATCGGCACCGTCACGCGGCAGATCTATCTCGGCTCGCACCGGGATTATCTCGTCGCCCTCAAGGGTGGAGAAACGGTGCGCACCGTCGCACCGGTCAACGTCGCGATCCCGGTCGGCCAGGACGTCTGGCTGCACTTTCCACCACAGCACTGCCGGGCGCTCGCGCAATAAGGGAGGAATCACAGCATGTGGACGAAAACATTCGGCGCAGCCATCCTGGCGGCGGGCCTGTCGGTCTCGTCACTGGCCATGGCGCAGGCCCCCGAGCCCTACCAGGTCACCCCCGAGCTCGAGGCTGCGGCCAAGGCGGAGGGCAAGGTGATCTTCTACACCGCGACCGACGTCACCGTCGCCGAGAAGCTCGCCGACCTCTTCAAGTCGAAATATCCCGAGATCGCCGTCCAGGTGGAGCGGGCGGGTTCCGAGCGCGTGTTCCAGCGCATCGGCCAGGAATACTCGTCGGGCATCTACGGCGCCGACGTGATCGAGACCTCGGACGCCGTGCATTTCGAGTATTTCAAGCGCGAGGGCTGGCTGGCGCCGATGGTCCCGCAGGAAGTCGCCGACAAGTGGCCGGCCGACGAGAAGGACCCCGACGGCAACTTCGCCGCCTACCGCGCCCACCTTTCGGTCCTCGCCTATCGCTCCGACCTCTTGCCGGAAGCCGATGCGCCGAAGACCTGGACCGACCTGCTCGACGCCAAATACAAGGACAAGATGGTCAAGGCCCATCCCGGCTACAGCGGTACGGTGATGACCTCGACATTCGTCCTCTCCGAACTGCTCGGCTGGGAGTTTTTCGAAAAGCTCGGCGAGCAGGGCGTGATGCAGGTCCAATCCTCGACCGAGCCACCGAAGAAGCTTGCCCAGGGCGAACGCTCGATCCAGGTCGACGGTAACGAATACAACGTCTTCCGCCTGCAGGACGAGGGCGTGCCGATCAACATCGTCTATCCCGCCGAGGGCACGCCGCTCGCCGTCGGCAATGCCGCGGTGCTGAAAGAGGCGCCGAGCCCGAACGCCGCCAAACTGTTCTACGCCTTCCTGTTCTCCAAAGAGGCGCAGCAGCTGAACAGCGATTTCGGCGGGCTCCGCTCGTTCCATCCGGACGTCAAGGAGAAGGCCGGCCGCACGCCGATCGCCGACATCAAGCTCCTGCATTCCGATCCGGCCAAGCTCGAGCCTGAGATCCAGACCATCAAGACGAACTACGAAAAGTACTTCGGCACGTAAGGCAATCGGGATCCATCCGTCATGACCAGCAACGCTCCTGCCCTCGGCCTGCGCCGCGGGATCGACCTCTCCTGGCCGACCTTCGCTCTGTTGACCCTGGTCCTGAGCGTTCTGGTAATCCTACCGCTGTTCTGGCTCGTCTATTACAGCTTTCGCAACGATGCCGGGGGCGGTTTCACCTTCGACAACTTCGTCGCCCTCGTCGCCGACCCCACCCTCTTGAGGGCTTATGGCCTCGCCATCGGCATGGCGCTCGGCGTGGGCGTCCTCGCCTGCGTCGTCGCCACGCCGATGGCCTGGCTGGTCTCGCGCACCGACCTGCCGGGTCGCCGGCTGATCCGCATCATGGTGACCGCGTCCTTCGTCACGCCGCCCTTCCTCGGCGCCATCGCCTACGAGATCATCGCCGCGCCCAACAGCGGCATCGTCAACGTCATCTACCGCTCGATCTTCGGGCTGGAGCGCGGCGCCTATCTCGTCAACATCTACACCTTCACCGGCCTCGTCTTCGCCATCGCCTGCTTCACCTTCCCCTATGTGTTCACGCTGGTCGCCAATGCGCTCGACCGGGTGCCCTCCGACCTCGAGGACGCCTCGTCGATCCTCGGCGGCAAGGCGATGACCACGCTGCGCAAGGTGACGATCCCGCTCGTCCTGCCGGCCATGCTGGCGGGAACGCTGATCGCCATCCTGCAGGCGCTGACCATGTTCGGCTCGCCGGCGATCCTGGCGCTGCCGGCCGGTTTCCACGTCATCACCACCAAGATCTGGAGCCTGTTCCAGTTTCCGCCGCGGCTCGGCCTTGCCGCCGCCGCCGCCCTGCCGCTCCTCATCATCACGGTGATCCTCCTCAGGGCGCAGAAGCAGATCCTCGGCCGCAAGGGCTACACCGTCCTCGGCGGCAAGAGCGGCACGCCGCGCATCGTGGCGCTCGGGCCCTGGAAATGGCCGGCGATCGCCTTCGTCTTCGCCGTGCTGTCGCTGACCTTCATCTTTCCCTATGCCGCGATCATCAAGACCGCCTTCACCACCACGGTCGGCGATTCGCTGAGCTTCGAGAACCTGACGCTTCGGCACTGGAACTTTGTCCTGTTCGAGTTCTCGGCCACTCAGCTGGCGCTGCGCAACACCTTCCTCCTCGGCTTCGCGACGGCGACGATCGTCACCGCCATCGCCGTCGTCGTCTCCTATCTGGTGACGCGCCGCTCGGTGCCGGGCTCTGGCTTTCTGGGCGTGCTCGCCACCGCCCCGGTGGCGATCCCCGGCATCGTCCTCGGCGTCGGCCTGTTCCTCAGCTATGCCAACCCAACCTTCCAGCTCTACGGCACGCTGTGGATCCTGCTCATCGCCTTCATGACCATCGAGATGCCGGCCGGCTACCAGCAGATGTCGTCGGCCTTTTCGGGCGTGCATCCCGAGCTCGAGGAGGCCGGACGGATCATGGGTGCGTCGCGGCTGCGCACGCTCTGGGACATCACGGCGCCGCTGCTGCGCACCAGCGTCGTCGCCGCCTGGTGCTTCGTCTTCGTCGGCACCATCCGCGAGCTGTCGGCGACGATCCTGCTCACCACCGCCAACACCAAGCTGGTCTCGGTGATCATCTACGACCTCAACGAGAGTGGTGATCTCGGCGCGATCTGCGTGCTCGGCATCATCCTCCTTGCCGCCTCCTTCGCCGTCGTCTTCGTCGCCAACCGGGTGCCGGTTCTCGGCGGCTCGCAGATGAACGCCCGCGGCTGATGTCGGCGCGGGCGGCGTGCATCGCCAACGGCACCGTAAGTTGCTAAACTTGCTGCGGGATGGCAGGGCTCTGGGCCTGCCATCCCGCTCTCATTTCATCGGAACCTCAACCATGGGCCTTGCATGTCGGACAGCCTGACGCAGCCGCAGAACCTCTCGGCGATCGACTTCCTGCGGACCCGTTCGCTCGCCAATGTGGTGCAGGCCGAGATCGAGCGGATGATCATCGACGGCGAACTCACGCCGAACGAGCGGGTCAACGAGAACGCCCTGTCACAGCGCCTCGGCGTCAGCCGCGGACCGATCCGCGAGGCCTGCAGCGCGCTGGCTGCGATGGGGCTGATCGAGATCATCCCCAACCGCGGCTTTTTCATCCGCGCCCTCTCCAACGACGAGGCGCAGGACCTGTCGGAGGCCCGCGCCGCCGTCTTCGGCTGCATGGCGATGATGCTGGCCGAGACCGTGACCGACGCCCAGATCGCCATCCTGCGCGCGCTCCTGCAGCGCATGGACGAGATCGTCGCACTCGGCGACGTGCACGTCTACTATCCCGTCAATCTGGAATTTCACAAACAGATCGCGACGATGGCCGGCAACAACCGCCTGGCGCTGATCTACCAAAGCTTCGTGCGCGAACTGCACATCCAGCGCTACCGGGCCCTGTCGAGCCGCGACGTGCTCGCCATTTCCAATCAGGAGCACTGCGCCATCGTCGATGCGGTCGCGGCCCGCGACCCCGCCGCCGCTCTCGTCGCGGCCCGCACCCATATCCTCAACGGCATCATCCGCACCCGCAAGGCCGGCCAGCCCGGGGCTCCGGCCGAGCCCGGCGAGGCGGCTGCCGCGAAGCCGCCGCGCAAGCCGCGGGCAACGAAGCCGGGCTGAGAGTCACCGCGCGGGAACGCGCGCTCGTCCGGGCGCCGGTCCCTTTTCGCGACCCAACACGAAGGAGCGGCAGCCTGATCAGGCGCCGCCGTGCGTGGGCGTCTGCCTTCTCTCCAACGCCATCGGGATGCCGGCCCGCTCACGACACGGCGGAGCAGCGGCCGTTTGACATGGCTACAAAACTGTTGACAATTAACAGTTGACGAAGCACCGTCCTCCTGACACATCGGGTTTGCACCGATACGAATTCACGAGGATGGGCATGAACCAGAACAGCGCAGTCGATGTCGAACTGACGAAATACGTTGCCGAATTCATCGTCGCGGCGAAGGTCGAGGACCTGTCCGCCGAGGTGGTGGAACTGGGCAAGAAGTCGATCCTCGACGGTTTCGGCCTGGCGCTTTCGGGCTCGGTCGCCAAGAGCGGCGAGCTGGTTCGCCGGCATCTCAGCGATCTCGATCTCGGCGAAGGCGCGGCCACGGTGATTGGCGGCGGTCGCCGCGTCGCCCCGCGCTTTGCCGCCTTCGCCAACGGCGTCGGCATTCATGCCGACGACTATGACGACACCCAGCTCGCCGTCGCCAAGGACCGGGTCTACGGCCTGCTGACACACCCGACCGCCCCGGCCCTGCCGGCGGCGCTCGCGATCTCGGAACTCGTCAACGCCGCCGGGCGCGACTTCATGCTGGCCTACCATCTCGGCGTCGAGGTGGAGTGCAAGATCGCCGAGGCGATTGCGCCGCGCCACTACCAGACCGGCTTCCACGCCACCGCCACCTGCGGCACCTTCGCCGCCGCCGCGGCCGCGGCAAAACTGATGGGCTTCGACGTCGCGACGACCCAGCGCGCCCTCTCCCTCGCCGGCAGCCAGTCGGCCGGCCTGCGCGAGAATTTCGGCACGATGACGAAGCCTTTCCACGCCGGCAAGGCGGCCGAGAGCGGCGTCGCGGCGGCGCAGTTCGCCTCCTATGGCTGGACCGCGGCGGCGCGCATCCTCGAAGCTCCGCGCGGGTTCTTCGCAGCGGCCGGCGGCGGCTACGATCAGGGCGCCATCTACGGCAAGCTGGGCGCGCCCTGGACCTTCGCCAGCCCCGGCATCTCGATCAAGCCGCACCCGTCGGGCTCGCTCACCCATCCCGGCATGACCGAGATGCTGCGCCTGATCAAGGAAAACGGCATCCGCGCCGAGGACGTCCGGCACGTGCGCGTCGGCACCAATTCCAACATGCCGAACGCCCTCATCCATCATCGTCCGAAGGACGAGCTGCAGGCGAAATTCTCGATGGAATTCTGCATGGCCATCCTCCTCCTCGACGGCCGCGCCGGGCTTGCCGAGTTCACCGACGAAGCGGTCGAGCGCGACGACGTCAAGGCGATGATCGAGAAGGTCGACTTCGTCATCGACGACGAGGCGGAGGCCGCCGGCTACCATCTGATGACGACGCTGATCGACATCGAGCTCACCGACGGGCGCAAGATCTCCGGCCGCGCCGATTTCGGCAAGGGCAGCCCGGCCTTCCCGATGAGCTACGACGAGGTCGCCGACAAATTCCGCGAGAATGCCGAATTCGCCGGCATGGGCCGGGCCCGGGCCGACGAGATCGTCGACCTCGTGCGCGGCCTAGAGGACATGTCCTCGCTCGACCGGCTGACCCAGCGCCTGATCACCGTCGCCTGAGCGGCGCGGGGGAAGAGGCGCTCTCCCCCACGCCCCGCGACAGGTCGGCAGCCGGAGCGACGGCGCGCCGGCAGATCCATTCCCCCAAGAGCATCGGGCCGCGCCGGCGCGCCGTGCTGCCGGTCCGCACACAGGTCCGCCGCAAACCCAGCGTGCCCCTTCCGAGAAAGAGACGACCATGCAGGATACCGAGATCACCCGGCGCCTCGCCGCCTGGACCGTCGGCCTCGACGCCGAAGCCATTCCGGAAACGGTCCGCGCCGAGGGCGTGCGCACCTTCGTCAACTGGCTCGGCTGCGCCGTCGGCGGCGCCCGCCACGAGACCGTCGACCGGGCCTTGGCGGCGGCCTTGCCCTTCTCCGGCCCGGCCCGGGCCCAGGTCATCGGCCGCGCCGAGCGCGTCGACGAGCTGCATGCCGCGCTCCTCAACGGCATCTCCTCGCATGTCCTCGACTATGACGACACGCATCTGAAGACCATCATCCACCCCGCCGGGCCGGTCGCCTCGGCGATCCTGGCCGTCGCCGAGACGCGTGCGGTGTCCGGCCGCGATTTTCTTACCGCCCTGATCGCTGGCATCGAGGTCGAGTGCCGGATCGGCAACTCGGTCTATCCCGACCACTACGACCGCGGCTGGCACATCACCGGCACCGCCGGCGTGTTTGGCGCCGCGGCCGCGACCGGCCGCCTGCTCGGATTGACCGAGCTGCAGATGACCTGGGCCTTCGGCATTGCCGCGACGCAGTCCTCGGGCTTCCGCGAAATGTTCGGCACCATGTGCAAGAGTTTTCACCCCGGCCGCGCGGCGCAGAACGGTGCCATGGCTGCCTTCCTTGCCAAGGCCGATTTCGACTCCTCGCTGCGCGCCATCGAGGCGCCGCGCGGCTGGGCGAACGTCCTGTCGACCAAGCAGGATTATGGCGAGATCGTCGACGGCCTCGGCACGCGCTGGGAGGCCGGCCTCAACACCTACAAGCCGTTTGCCTGCGGCATCGTCATCCACCCTGCCATCGACGGCTGCCAGCAGCTGCGTGACAAGCTCGGCGCGCGCGTCGCCGACATCGCGTCGGTCGAGCTGCGCACGCATCCGCTGGTGCTGGAGCTGACCGGCAAGACCGCGCCGACCACCGGCCTCGAGGGGAAATTCTCGGTCTTCCACTCCGCAGCGACGGCGCTTCTCTATGGCGATGGCTCGCCCACCGCCTTCACCGACGAGCGGGTGCGCGATCCCGCCGTCATGGCGCTGCGCGACAAGGTCAAGGCGACCAGCGACGGCTCCGTTCACGAGGACGCCGTGCACATCGCGGTGACGCTCACTGATGGCGAGCGGATCGAACTGCACGTGCCGCACGCCATCGGCAGCCTGGAGCGGCCGCTGTCGAACGAGGCCATCGGCGAAAAATTCGTCACCCAGTCGGTCCCGGTGATCGGCGAGGTCGCGTCGCGGGCCCTGCTCGCCATGGGCTGGGCGCTGGAATCCAGCGACGACGTCGCGGCCATCGCCAGCGCTTCGGCGGCGCAGGCATGACCGGCATGACGGAGGCTCCGATGCAGCCCCATCTCACCCTCGGCGTCCTCGACGGCGACGACATCGGCCTCGAGATCGTTCCGGCGGCGGTCGCCGTCGTGCGGGCCGCCGCGGCCCGCACCGGCCTTGCCATCGACTGGCGGCCGATGCCGATCGGCGCCAACGCGCTTCCCACCCACGGCTCCACCTTCCCGGAAGGCACGATGGAGGCGCTGGCGAAGATGGACGGCTTCATCCTCGGCCCGATCGGCCACCGCGCCTACCCGAAGGTACCCGGCGCGATCAACCCGCACCCGATCATGCGCAAGGGTTTCGGCCTCTTCGCCAATGTCCGGCCGACGCGTTCCTATCCCGGCCTCGGCGCCGTCTACGACAACATCGACCTCGTCATCGTGCGCGAGAACAATGAGGGCTTCCAGCCCGACCGCAACGTCGTTGCCGGCTCGGGCGAGTTCCGGCCGACCGAGGACGTCACCATCTCGGTCCGGGTGATCACCCGCGCCGGCTCGTCCAAGGTCGCCCGCGCCGCCTTCGAGATCGCCCGCCAGCGCAAGAAGCGGCTGACCGTCGTGCACAAGAACACCGTGTTCAAGCTCGGCTGCGGCATGTTCGTCGAGGAATGCTACCGCGTCGGCCAGGAATTTCCGGACGTCACCATCGACGAGGTGATCGTCGACACGATGGCGATGCGGCTGATCCGCGATCCCTGGAGTTTCGACGTCGTCGTCACCACCAACATGTTCGGCGACATCCTCACCGACGAGGCGGCGGGCCTCGTCGGCGGGCTCGGCATGGCGCCGGGCCTGTGCATCGGCGAGGGCGCGCTCGCCATGGCCCAGGCGACGCACGGCTCTGCTCCCGACATCGCGGGCCAGGGCATCGCCAATCCCTTCGCGATGATCGAATCGGCGCGGATGATGGTCGAGTGGCTTGGCCACAACCGGCAAATTCCGGAGGCGCTCGCGGCCGCGGCGCTGATGGAACGGGCGATCACCAAGGCGCTTGCCGATCCCGCCACCCGTACCCGCGACATCAAGGGAAGGACCGGCACCGAGGGCATGACGCAGGGCATCATCGCCGCAATCGAGGCCGACGCGGCCTGAGGCACGGGGTGCGCCCCTCGGCTGGCACAACCATCCCTGCCTAGTAGAACGGCGCCGGTCTGATGGACCGGCGCCGTTCTGCTTATTCGTCGTCAGAGACCCGAAGGCGTCTCAGCCGCCGAGGCCGAGCTCGGCCAGCAGCGCGGTGACGCGGGTCTGTTCGGCCTCGAGGAAGGTCGTGAACTCGGCCGAGGGCATATAGAGGTTCTGCCAGCCGCGGTTGGCGCAGATCTCGTTCCACTCGTCGCTCTTGGCCATGGCGCCGAAGGCTTCGTCGAGGTCGGCGAGCTCTTCCGCCGTGAGCTTCGTGCTGCCTACCAGGCCGCGCCAGTTGACCAGTTCCGTGTCGACGCCCTGCTCGCGGAAGGTCGGCACGTCGATGCCCTTCAGCCGCTCCGGCGAGGAGATGCCGAGCGCCCGGAGCTTGCCGGTCGTGATCATGTCGGCGAACTCGTTGTAGCCGCCGGTGGCGACGGTGACCTGGTTCGACAGCACCAGCGGCAGCATTTCCGAGCCGGCGCCGACGACGATGTAGTTCATCTGGGTGACGTCGCCGCCGGTCGCCTTGACCACCTGCGCCGAGACCAGATGGTCGGGGCTGCCGAGGCCGAAACCGGCCCAGGAGACGGCGCCCGGCTCGGCCTTGTAGGCCTTCACCAGATCGTCGAGCGACTTGATCGGCGAGTCGGCGGCGACCACCAGCGGCTGGTACTCGCCCTGCAGGCGCGCGACCGGCTTGGTCTGGGCCAGCGACACCGCCGACTTGTTGATGATCACCGCCCCGACCATGCCGAGGCCAGCGGTCAGCAGCGCCGACGAGCGGCCGCGGCTGATCAGCTGGGCGAGTCCCACCGTGCCGCCGGCGCCGGGGACGTTCATCACCTCGACGTTGCCGGCGAGCTTCTGGTCCTGAAGCAGCATCTGCGCGGTGCGGGCGAGGGTGTCGTAGCCACCGCCGGTGCTGGCGGCGGCGATGATGGTCAGCTCTTCGACCATGGCCGCCTGGGCCCGGGACGGGCGCAGCATCGGCAACGCGGCGCCCCCGCTGAGGGCGGCGAGCATCATCGAAAAATCGCGGCGGTTGAGGGTCATGGCGTTGTTCTCCCAGAGATTCGGCTCTTGCCGTTCCCGACGGCAGGGCCGGTCGTAGTGTATCCCACCCAGGCCTGTCGAGCGGCGAGACCCGCGGCGCCCAACAGCGGACGACGCAAGAGCGGCCGACCGACCGGAGGCCTGTCGTGGACCGGGATCCCTGCGGCCGCCCCCGCCCCGGCTTACGCCCGTGGCGAGGCGAAAGGACCGGGGCCGATCCGGTACTCGGCGCGCTCGGCCGGATCGAGCTGGGCGACCAGCCCCATCTCCCAGGCGAGATAGCGTCTGGCCGCGTCGAGATTGCCGTCATGGCGGTCGTGGACGAAGAACAGGTGATCGATCGCGGCCTCATCCGGCGGGTCGTCCGACATGGCCTCGACTGCGAGGCCGCTCGCACGCCAAACCGCAGGGTCGCCCGCGACATGGCGGATATCGGCATGGCCGGCGGCGCGCAGATCGCGGGCGGCCAGGGCGACGACCTCGGCCGTCCCGACCAGGGCCACCGGCCGGGCCGGGTCGAGCCCGCCGAGGCGCGGGCGGATGGCCCAGCGCGCGCCGGCGAGATGGCCGGCCCGAAAATCGAGCGATCCCCGGAGATCGAGAAGCGTTTCGCCGGCGGCCGCCAACGCCACGGCCGCTTCGACCGACATCGGCTCAAGAGCCGGCAACGTCGGCGGCGTCGGCGCATCGCGACGCCCCGGGCCGGAATGGCCGGAGAACGTCTCGATCCCGGGAAGCACGAAGACCTCGTAGTTCAGAGCGGCGAGGAAGACAGCGGCGGTCGCGGACCGCAGCCCGGTATCGCAGCCCAGCACGACGCGGGCCCGCCGCACGCCGAGCCAGGCGTCGCTCGCCTGCACCAGCTGCACCGCCGGCGCATGCACCGCTCCCGTCAGCGTGCCGGCGGCGAATTCGGCTTCCGTTCGCACGTCGAGGACATACAGCGTCCGCGCGGGATCGGCGGCCAGACGATCGAGATCGCCCGGCTTGATGACCGTCAGCCGGTTCGCCGCGATCACGGCATCCGCGCGGTCGCGGCTTCTCAGCCGGGCGTCCTCGCTCAGATCCGGCAGCGGGGCGGGTGTGGCGCCATGATGCAGCGCACGACCCGACAAAGCCCAGCCTTGCGTGCCGTTCTCCAGCGCGAAGACCGGGTTCGGCACGCCCGCCAGCGCGAGGCTGGCGGCGCCGACGATGCTGCGGGTGCGGCCGGCGCAGTGGATGACGACGGGCTCGGCCGGGTCGGCGACGGAAAAGCGGTGCGCCAGTTCGCCGTTCGGCATGGACGCCGCGTCGGGGATCGTCATCTTGCGGTACTCCGAGGCAGGACGACCGTCGAACAGGTGGAAGGCACGCTCCTCCCGCTGCCAGGCGTCGAGCGTCTCGACGTCGATGCGCGGGACGTGCCACTCCGCCTCCAGAAGCTCGCCCAGCGTCTTGCTGGGCAGATTGACGCCCTTGAACAGGGTGAAACCGGCTTGCGCCCAGGCCGCCGCGCCGCCCTCGATCCACGCGACGTCGCGGTAGCCGAGACCGGCCAGGGCGGCCGCGGCGCGTTCGGCCACGCCGTCGCCGTCGTCCACGAGAATGACCGGCACGCTTGCGCGCGGCAGCAGCGCGGGGGCGAGGATCTCGAGCCGGCTGCAGGGACAGGGCACGGCGAGAAAGGGATGGCCCTCGCCGTACTGGCCGTGTTCGCGGACGTCGAGGCAGGCGACCTCGTCTTTTCCGTGCAGCACGGCTTTGGCCGCGACAGCCGTGATCGGGCCGGGCATCAGGACGGCCGCGGCGCGGCGCCGCTGAAGAACCGCCACAGCGCTTCATAGATCAGGTCGGGCCGCTCCTCGGCGGGATAGTGCCCCGTCGGAACCGCCCAACCCGCAAGGTCGTCCGCCCACTGCCCCCAGGCCTCGAGCGGCCTGAGATGCCGGCCGACATGGCTGTTCGATCCCCAGAGCACCAGCACCGGACAGGCGATCTTGCGGCCGGCGGCGTGGTCGGCGCCGTCGAAGGCGTAGTCGAGCGTCACCGTCGCGCGATAATCCTCGCAGACCGCGTGGATCTGTTCGGGCGTGGTGCAGCGGACGTATTCGGCAAAAGCCTCGGGCGCGAAGATCGACAGGCCGACGCCCTTCTTGTTCAGCTTGTAGTTGATGTAATAGTCGAGGTCGGCGCCGATCAGCTTTTCGGGAAACGGCGCCTTCTGGGCCATGAAGAACCAGTGATAGCTCTCCAGCCCCCAGCCCAGCGTGATGTCCGACAACAGGTTGTAGGTCGGGATGATGTCGAGGGCGCAGAGCCGCGTCACCCGGTCCGGAAAATCCAGCGCCATGCGGAAGGCGACGCGGGCGCCGCGGTCGTGGCCGGCGACCTGGAAGCGGTCGAAGCCGAGCTGCGTCATGATCTCGGCATTGTCCTCGCCCATTGCCCGGAAGGAATAGGCGGCATGGTCCTCGCCGCCCGCCGGCTTGGAACTGTCGCCGTAGCCGCGCAGGTCCGGCGCCACCACCGTGAAACTCTTCGCCAGCGTCGGGGCGATCCTGTGCCAGCTGACATGCGTCAGCGGGTTGCCGTGCAGGAGCAGCAGCGGCGGCCCGGACCCGCCGATGGCCACGTGGATCTCCGCGCCGGCGGTGCGGATCCGTTCGCTGCGAAAGCCCGCCATCAGCTGCCCCGGATGGGTTTCGAGCGGCGGCATGGCGGTCGCGGGTTCGGACGGCATGGCATCTCCTCACCGGGTGCCGCGGGCGGCGGCAGTAGCCAGAAATCTCGCGCTAAGGCGTCCTAATTGTCAACAGTTTATAATTGACAATTTGGCTTACGTTCTGCATTCCGGTGGTACAGTTCGGGATGACAGGGAGCGCCGGTGGCATGTCCGTCGGCCTCCCGGCGACGACGAAGAGGAGCTTCCATGAGCCGCAACAGCATGCGCATCGCGGTCATTCCCGGCGACGGCATCGGCACCGAAGTCGTGCCGGAGGGCCTGCGCGTTCTCAAGGCCGCGGCGGAGCGCTTCGACCTCGACATGACGTTCGATGAGTTCGAGTTCTCGTCCTGCGCCTACTACGCTGAGTACGGCCAGATGATGCCCGACGACTGGAAGGCGCAGATCGGCGGCCATGACGCGCTCTATTTCGGCGCCGTCGGCTGGCCTGACACCGTGCCCGACCATGTCTCGCTCTGGGGCTCGCTGCTGCAGTTCCGGCGCGAGTTCGACCAGTATGTGAACCTTCGTCCGGTCCGGCTGATGCCGGGTGTTCCCTCGCCGCTCGCGGGCCGAAAGCCCGGCGACATCGACTTCTTCGTCGTGCGCGAGAACACCGAGGGCGAATATTCCTCGATCGGCGGCAAGATGTTTCCGGGCACGGCGCGCGAGATCGTCGTGCAGGAAACGGTGATGAGCCGCATCGGCGTCGACCGCATCCTCGCCTTCGCCTTCGAGCTCGCCCAAAGCCGCGGCAAGAAGCACCTGACCTCGGCGACGAAGTCGAACGGCATCTCCATTACCATGCCCTATTGGGACGAGCGGGTGGAGGAGATGGCGAAGCGTTATCCGGACGTGCGCTGGGACAAGTACCACATCGACATTCTCTGCGCGCATTTCGTGCTGAACCCGGACCGGTTCGACGTCGTCGTCGCCTCCAATCTGTTCGGCGATATCCTCTCCGACCTCGGCCCCGCCTGCACAGGCACGATCGGCATCGCGCCGTCGGGCAACATCAATCCCGAGCGAAAATTTCCCTCGTTGTTCGAGCCCGTGCACGGCTCGGCTCCCGACATCGCCGGCAAGGGCATCGCCAACCCGATTGGCCAGATCTGGGCCGGCGCGATGATGCTCGAGCACCTCGGCCATACAGAGGCCGCCGCCGCGATCGTCGAGGCCATCGAGACGACGCTGGTCGATCCGGCCGCGCGCACCGGCGATCTCGGCGGCATCGCCGACACCGTCACCGCCGGCAAGGCCATCGCCGACGCGCTTCTGGCCGCCCGCCCCGAAGCTTCCGCGAGGACCGCATGACCCTTCCCCTCATCGCCCTCACCCCCGGCGACTGCACCGGCATCGGCCCGGAGCAGACCGCCCGCATCCTCTCGGACCGCCGCATGGCGGATGTCGCCCGCCTCGTCGTGGTCGGCGATGCGCGCGTCCTCGACCTCGGCATGCGCCAGGCCGGAGTGACCTTCGCCTATCAGCGGTACGACGATCCGTCGACGATCGACTGGTCGGACCCCTCGGTGCCGCTCATCGATCTCGGCAATACCGATCCGGCGCTCTATCCGCCGGGCATCGGTAGCGCCGAGTCCGGGCGCGTCACAGGCGAGACGCTGTCGCGCGCCATCGATTTCGCCAAAGCGGGTCTCGTCGACGCGGTGTCGTTTGCGCCGCTCAACAAGCGGGCAATGTTCGACGGCGGCTGGAAGTTTCCCGACGAGCACAAGATGTTCGCCCATCTCCTCGGCCATACCGGCTATTTCAGTGAGATGAACGTCCTCGACGGCCAGTGGATGTCGCGCGTCACCTCGCATGTATCCCTGCGCCAGGCGCTCGACCAGGTGACCGGCCCGGCGATCCGCGAAGCGATCACGCTGGCGACGAGGATGATGGCGAAGGCGGGCATCGCCAGCCCGCGGCTGGCCGTCGCCGCGCTCAACCCGCATGGCGGCGAAGGCGGGCTGTTCGGCATGGAGGAGATCGAGATCATCCGACCGGCCGTCGCGGCCATGGCCGCGACAGGCATTGCCGTCGAGGGTCCCTTCCCCTCCGACACGGTCTATCTCAAGGCGTTCGCCGGGGACTATGACGGAGTGCTGTCGATGTATCACGACCAGGGCCAGATCGCGACCAAGATGCGCGGCTTCAACCGCGGCGTCACCGTCACGGCGGGGCTCGCCACCGTGTTTACGACACCGGCGCACGGGACCGCCTTCGACATCGTCGGCCGCGGCATCGCCGATACCGGCGCCATCGAGAACGCCGTTCGACTCGCCGCCAAGCTCGTCGCCCGGGCCGCCTGAGCCGGCATCAACCAGAGGCGCCAGCGCCGACTCTTCGGCGCGGGTGGCCGCACGGCCGAAGTCACCTTCAGCGGTGAGGCGCCCGGTCAGAGGTGGAGGTCTGCCACGCCGGTGTCGATGTGCGGCGCCCAGAAGGCCACCGATTCCGCGATCTGCGCGACCACCTCCCGGTCGTTCGGCTCACGCTCCTTGAACGAAAGCTCCAGGCAGATCTCGTTGTTCTCGGCCCCGCCCTCGGCGAAGGCCGCCAGCAGCGGCGCCGGCTGGATGCGGCCGCGGGCGTTGAACTCCGCCGTGAACGGCCGGTGGCCGCCCTTGTCCATCAGCGACTGCTTGATGTGGATGATCGGCGACACCTTCGGTACCGCGCGCGCCCAGGCATAGGGGTCGAAATCGTCGGGATCGGCGCTGGTCACGTCGCCATGGTCGATATCGGCCATCATCCACATCGGGATCGCCATGGCGGTCGCCGTCAGCCGGTCCTGCAGTGACCGGCACGCCGCGATCGTCTCGCCGAACTCGCGCCCGACCGACATTGGCTCCCAGAAGACATAGTCGAGACCGGCCGCCTTGCCGTGCTCGGCGACCTCCGTCCAGCAGTCGATGGCGATGTCGATGAGCGCATCGCGCCGCGCCGGATCGTCGAAGTCCCGGTAGGTGAAGATCGCGAACTGCGTGCCGACCGACGTGCCGCCAAGATCGGCGGTGATGTCGGCAAAAGTCTTGAACCAGTCGACATAGTAGCGCCGGACGTCCGCGTCGGGATGCCCGAAATGATTGAGCCGCCCGTAGGGCCCGGTCATGCCCGAGGTCACCCGCACGCCGGTTCGCGCGAGCGCGGCGTTCATCTGCCGGGTCAGCCGCCGCGTCACCGCCGCCGGCCAGGATGGGTTGATGAACTCGTGCGTCAGCTGCAGGTCGCGGATCTGGATATCGCGTGCCACGGTCTCGATCAGATCGTCCGGATCGGCGAAGCGGTTGACGAGCGGATTGGTGTTCAACGACAGGGTCAGAGGCATGTCTGCTCCATGGGTTAGCTGAGGCGAAAGCGGGACGGCCGGATCAAGGGCGGATGGGTCAGGCGGCGCGGGCGCGCTCGCCGTCGAACCAGTCGGCAAAGCCGGCCTGCTCGTCCGCGCTGAGATGCAGGCCGTGCTTGGTGCGGCGCTTCAGGATGTCGTCGGGCGTCATCGCCCATTCCTTGTCCACGAGATAGCGCGCCTCGGCCTCGTAGAAACCGGCGCCGAAATGCCGCCCGAGACCATCCAGCGACGTCGCGCCGGCGACGAGCTTTTCCGTGCGCGCGCCGTAGAGCCGGCCATAGTGATAGACCAGCGACCGCGGCATCCAGGGATAGGAGGTGCGCAGGCTTTCGGCGAAGCCGACGAAGTCCGCGCCGTCAATCTCGCCGCCGGGGAGGACCGACTCCCGCGTCCAGTTGCCGCCCATCTCGGGAAAGAACTTTGCGATCTTTTCAATCGCGTGTTCCGACAGTTTTCGAAAGGTGGTGATCTTGCCGCCGAAGACGTTGAGGAGCGGCACGCCTGCGGTCTCGTCGAGATCGAAGGTGTAGTCGCGCGTCACGGCCGAGGGATTGCCCTGGCCGTCGTCGAAGAGCGGCCTGACGCCCGAAAAGCTCTCGATCACGTCGTCCGGCCTCAGCTTCTCCTTGAAGTAGCGGTTTACGGCCGCCAGCAGATAGTCGATCTCGAACGCCTCCGCCCTCACCTCCTCCGGCGGTCCCTCATAGGGAATGTCGGTGGTGCCGATCAGCGCCTTGTCGCCCTCATAGGGATTGATGAAGATCACCCGCTTGTCGTGGTTCTGGACGAGATAGGCATGCTGGCCCTCCCAGAATTTCGGCACGATGATGTGGCTGCCCTTCACCAGGCGGACATTGCGGCGGCTATTGCTGCCGGCGACCCGGCCGACGATGTCGTTGACCCAGGGGCCGCCGGCATTGACGAGCGCGCGCGCCTCGACCGTGCGGGTAGAGCCGGTCGCCTGGTCACGCATCTCGATCCGCCAGTGCCCGTCCTCGCGGCGCGCGCTGGTGCAGGCGGTCCGGGTCAGGATCTCGGCGCCCTTCTCGGCCGCGCCGACCGCATTGAGGACGACGAGGCGGGCATCGTCGACCCAGCAGTCGGAATATTCGAAGCCGCGGCTGTAGCTGTCCAGGATCGGCGCGCCTTCCGGGTCGCGGGCAAGGTCCAGCGTGCGGGTGCCCGGCAGTTTCTTGCGGCCGCCGAGGTGGTCGTAGAGAAACAGGCCGAGCCGCACGAGCCAGGCCGGGCGGTCGTCCGGGCTGTGCGGCAGGACGAAGCGCATCGGCCAGACGATGTGGCAGGCCGAATTCAGCAGCACCTCGCGCTCGATCAGCGCCTCGCGCACCAGGCGGAACTCGTAGTATTCGAGATAGCGCAGTCCGCCATGCACGAGCTTGCCCGACCGCGACGAGGTGCCCTGCGCCAGATCGTCCTTTTCGCACAGGATGACGGAGAGCCCCCGACCTGCGGCGTCGCGCGCAATGCCCGCCCCGTTGATGCCGCCGCCGATGACGAACAGGTCGACGCGCTGGATGTCGCTCATCTCATTTCCCTCATGGGTCGCTTCGCGCCGGCGGAGCGTCGGGCGGGAGCCCTCTGGTGTCACCGGCGTCATGGTCTTGATTGCCGCTCATGCGCCATCCGGTCCCAGACCGGCACCAGCGCCCGGCGGGCGTCGACATAGGCCGGGAACGTCCGGCCGTAGAGATCGGCAAGGTTTTGGTCCGGCGCCTCGGCGGGTCCCAGCAGCGGCGTCACCCACGCGGCGATGCAGGCGTTCATATCGGCATAGGCGCCGATCGACACGGCCGCCATCATCGCCGCGCCCGCGGCTCCCGCCTCCTCGCGCGCGCAGAGGCGGGTCGGCGCGCCGACGGCAGCGGAGAGCACCCCGCGCAGGGCCGGCGAGCGCGCCGCGCCGCCGCTCAGACGCAATTCGCCCGGCATCGCGCCCATTGCCGCGTAGCAGTCGCGCGTCGCCATCCCGAGCCCCTCCACCACGGCGCGCAGGAGATCGGGGAAGCGATGGCCGCTGTTGAGACCGATGAAGCCGGCCCGGGCGTTGCCGTCGACGAAGGGCCCGCGCTCGCCGGCCTCGGAAATATAGGGGTGGTAAAGGAGCGAACCCGGCCGGCTCGCCGCCATCCAGCCCTCGATGCGCCCGACGAGCTCGGCATGGCTCGGGGCTCCTCCGACCTCGGCCATCAGGTCGCCGGCGAGGCGCAGCGCCCAGTCGATGTTCAGCGTCGCGGCCATGTTCGTCTGGACCTGCGTCACCATGCCGGGCACCGGCAAGAGGATGACATAGCCCGTGCCCTCGTCGTTGAGGTGCACGCCGCCGGCTTCCACCGCGCGCATGTGGACGCCGGTCGATCCGACAATCGAGCAGGCCGCCGCGGGATCGCCGGTATGGACGCCCGCCCCCAGCGCCGTCATCACCATGTCGACGAAGCCGAGGCAGACCGGCGTTCCCGCGAGGAGCCCGGTGGCGGCCGCAGCCTCGGCGGTGAGCCCGTGCGTGACCTCGGTACCGTCGACAATCGGCGGCAGCAGATGGCGCTGCTTCGTCAGGCCGAGCGACTCCAGCACCGCGTCGTCATAGCGCCGGGTGCGAAAGTCGCCGAAACTGAAACTCGCCTCCGACGGATCGGTGGCGCGCACGCCGGTGAGGTTGAGATAGAGCCAGTCCTTGCAGTGGAGAGCGGTTTCGGCGTGGCTGAGCAGTTCGGGCGCAATCGCGGCCATGGTCGCCAGCTGCGGACCCTGCTGGCATGGGTTTAGCCCGGTTCCCGTCCGCTCGAAACGCGTCCGCTCCCCCGGCCCCGCCCTGAGATGGCGCACCGTCGACGACGCGCGCGCGTCGAGCCAGAGCCAGGCGTCGCCGACCGGTGCATCGTCCCGGCCGACCAGCCAGGTGCCGTCGCCCTGTCCGGTCACGGCGACAGCCGCCGTGCGCCGGGCGAGATGCTCGACCTTGCCGGCGAGATCGCGCAGGGTCCGAGCGCAGTCCTGCCAGGTCCGCGCGAGTTCCTGCGTCACCGCGCCGTCGGCCCCCGAGGCATAGCGGTTCGGCAGCGCGGCGACGGCGAGTTGGCGGCCCGCCAGATCGAAGGCCACCGCCTTGATCACCGAGGTTCCCGCGTCGATGCCGATGAGAATATCCTGACCGGCCTCAGACATGGAGTGGCCCGACGGCCCGGGCCTCCCCAACGGCCTCGACGAGCGCCCGCGGGCGCCGGTGGAACTGACTGACACACATCGAACCCTTATCCTCCCTGTCCTGCGCCGGTTTTCCGGGTCTCAGGCCGGATCGTCATGCGCCAGCGCCCGCGCCGTCCGCTCGTCGGTGATCAGCCCGTCGAGGCATCGGCTCATCAAGACGGCGCGAATGGCGGCGATCTTCTCGTGACCACCGGCGATCGCCACCACTTTTCGCCCCGTGAGGGCGTCGAGGCTCGGCGACACCGTGCGTGCGGCCAGCGGCGTGATCACCGGCCGGCCCTCGGAATCGAAGAAATGGCCGAGAAGCTCCCCGATACCGCCGAGTTCCGACACTTCGCGCATTTCCCCCGCATCGACCATCTGCGAGGCAACCAGCTGCGCTTCGGGGCCGCCGGTGCCGACGCCGACGATCATCAGGTCCGACCGCGCGCCGAGCTCGAAGACGGTGCTGACGCCGCGTTGTGCCAGCAGCACCTCGCGGTCCCCGGCCGAGTTGGCGAAGAACGGCACCGGCATCACATAGGCCGTCACGCCAGTCTTCTCCGCCAAGCGGTGCACGACGTCATGCGGATTGGCCGCATAGTTGCGCGTGACGCCGCCGAGCAGGGAGACGAAGCGAACGTCGCCGGCCTCCCGGCGCGGCAGCGCGGTGATCGCCGCCGCCAGCGTCCGCCCATGCCCGATGCCGATGACGCCGCCCTGCAGGCGCTCGATCTGCGCCTGGATGAACTGGGCCCCGGCGATGCCGAGAGCGCGCAGCGGCAGGCCGGATTCGTAGAGGTCCGGCGCGACCTCGCATGTCTCCAGTCCGAAACGCTCGCTGAGACGGCTGGCGAGCATCACGCATTCGGCGATGTCACCCTCGATGGTCACCTTCACCGCGCCGCTGCGGTTCGCCCGCGCGATCAGCCGATGCGCCTTCACGCCGGTCACGCCCAGGATCGTGGCGATCTTGGCCTGCGTCATTCCGGCGCCGTAGTGGAGCCAGGCGGCACGGATCGCGAGGCTGTCGTCCAGGTCTTGCTGCGAGGCAGTCCGCACCCGTCTCTCCCTGCCACCGCTCGGCATCGTAGAATTTTTCAAAGAATGATGTTTCTTACATTTCACGATCCGGCAGGTCAACGATATCCCGGGATGGGTTCGATCCGGAACGCGCTGCCGGCGAGGATTGCGGCGCCATCGCCCGTGTCGGACAGGCGTCATTCCCTATGAGAAAACTGGTGGAAGATTTAATGTATTCAGCAATTTAAACCCGGGACATAAGAAGTCGCAAACAATGAAAGCGGATCAGGACGAGGGCTTTGTCGCAGTGCGACGCCGCGACGTTTTCGCAGTGCACACCTCGAAAACGGATTGACAACGGGGCCGGCAACTCACATTGAATGGACAGATAATAACACAGTCATAACACAGAAAGCCCGGGAAAAGGGCTCGCCGAAAGCCGGGAGGAAGACATGCGCTTATCCGCCATCGCTCCGGGCTCCCGCCCGGCTCGTCGTCTAGAGACGGCGCTCCGGATCGTTGCGATCGCACCGGCGCCGGGCGAATCCGGCCGGTCTGCGCGGCATGCCCGTCGATGCGAGCCTTGCCCGGCCGCCAGCGAGGGCGCGATACCGACAAACCTCGATCCCGGGATTTTCGCATGAGCACAGAGGTGGACACGGCGGCTCCAAGGCGCGCCTCTCCCCGCCGGCGGACGGTCTTCATCGGGGTCGCGGTTCTGGCGCTCGTCGTCGCCATGGCGCTGGACACCCGGATCGTCACGGTCGGCTCCAGCGACGACGTGCAGGCGGGCGTTTTTTCACCCGAGACCTACGGCGCTGAAACCTTTCCGACCATCCAGGCAGCCGTCGAAGCCCGGGCCGTCGACGCCAAGATCCTCGCCGACGCCATCGTCGCCGATCGCAAGGCCGCCGAGGCGCAGTATGGCGTGGCGGCCGGTGCGGGCGCGGTGATGTCGGTGAAGTTCAGCGGCGTCGCCGGCGCGGCGAAATCGGGCATCTACGACGTCGATGTCGAGGGCATGCCCGAAAAGCTGCGCATCCGCGTGCAGACGGGGCCCGCGGTCAACGGGACCGACATCCGCGACGCCACCGGCACGATCTCCTTCGGCCAGTTCACCAACCAGATCGAATACCAGGATGCCGGCTCGGCTCTCAACGAGGAGGTGAAGAAGCAGGTCCTGCAGCCCATCGACACCACCGACCTGACCGGCAAGACCCTGTCGGTCGTCGGCGTCTTCAAGCTCGTCAATCCGAACAGCTGGCTGGTCACGCCCGTCAGACTGGAAGTCCCATGAGCGCGTCCCGGACGGAGCCCGCCGGCGATGCCGTCCTCTCGGCGCGCAACATCGCGAAATCCTACGGCAGCATCCATGCGCTGAAGGGTGTGAACTTCGACATCCACCGCGGCAAGGTGACGACGCTCTTCGGCGAAAACGGCGCGGGAAAATCGACGCTGATGAAAGTGCTGTCGGGCGTGGTCAAGCCGACCTCCGGGCAGATCATCCTCGACGGCGCCCCCGTGAGCTTCGCTTCGTCCGCCGACGCGCGCGACCGCGGCATTTCGATCATCCACCAGGAACTCAGCCTCGCGCCCAACATGAACGTGCGCGACAACATCTTCATGGGGCGCGAGCTGCGCACCGCCACGGGCGTCGACTTCGCCGAGGAGGCCCGCCAGGCCGAGGCGCTGATGGCCGACCTTGAGGAAGACATCGACCCGCTGACCCTGGTCGAGGACCTGCGTCTCGGCCAGCAGCAGATCGTCGAGATCGCCCGGGCGCTCTCGGTCAATTCGCGCATCCTGATCATGGACGAGCCGACCTCGGCGCTCAGCGCGACCGAGGTCGAGGTGCTGTTCAAGGTGATCCGCGACCTCACCGCCCGCGGCGTCTCCATCGTCTACATCTCGCATCACCTGGAAGAGGCGCTGCAGATCACCGACCATGCCGTGGTGCTGCGCGACGGCACGATGACGGCCAATGCCGAGGCCCGCGACATCGATCTGGAATGGATCGTGCGCAACATGGTCGGCGACAATTTCGATCTCGGCTCGCCCCCGACCGGCCATGCTTTCGGCCCGGTCGCCCTGTCGATCGACGATCTCAGCGTCGCCGATACCGCCGGGTTTTCGGTGGTCGACCATCTGTCGCTGGACGTGCGCGCCGGCGAGATCGTCTGCATCTACGGGCTGATGGGCGCCGGGCGCACCGAGATGATGGAGTGCGTCGCCGGTCGCGTGACGCAGTCCGGGGGCCGGATCGTGTTCAGGGGAGAGGAAATCTCCAGGCTCAGCATTGCCGAGCGGATCGGCCGGGGCCTGGTCCTCGTCCCGGAGGATCGCCAGCGCGACGGGCTGGTGCAGACCATGACCGTCGGCCGCAACCTGTCGCTCGCCAGCATCGGCAGCTTCGCCCGCGGCCTCGTCCTGTCGGCGTCGCGCGAACAGGCGCTGGTCGAGGACAGCATCGACCGGGTGCACATCAAGACCGACGGCGGCAATGCCCCGATCGGCTCCCTTTCCGGCGGCAATCAGCAGAAGGTCGTCATCGGCAAGATGCTGACGACCGATCCCGAGGTGATCCTTCTCGACGAGCCGAGCCGCGGCATCGACATCGGCGCCAAGGGCGAGGTCTTCCGCCTGCTGGCGGAGCGGGCGGCCGAGGGGCTGGCGGTGGTGTTCTCGACCTCGGAGGTCGCCGAATGCCTCAGCATCGCCCACCGCATCCTGGTCATGCGCCGCGGCCGGATCTCGGCCGAATTCGGGCCGGGTGTCACCAAGGAAGAGATCATGGCCGCCTCCGGCGAAGCCGTGATCGCGTGATCTCTGAGAACAGCGGAGTGCTGACCATGACCGACACGACAAAGAGCGGCAAACGACCGGCCGCCAACCGCGGCAGCCAGCCCTTCAGCATCGGCAAGCTGCTGCTCGAAGGGCGCGCCTTCTTCGCGCTCATCGCCATCATCGTCGTGTTCTCGATCCTCTCGCCCTATTACCTGTCGCTCGCCAACTTCCTGATCATGGCCTCGCATGTCGCGATCTTCGGGATCCTGGCGATCGGCATGCTGCTCGTCATCCTCAGCGGCGGCATCGATCTGTCGGTGGGCTCGACGCTGGGGCTCTCGGGCGTCGTCGCCGGCGCGCTGATGCAGGGCGTGACCATCGACATGGCGGGCGTCGTGCTGTTTCCGCCGGTCTGGGTGGTGGTCGTCCTGACCTGCGCGCTCGGCGCCCTCGTCGGCCTTCTCAACGGCGTGCTCATCGCCTTCTTCAAGGTGCCGGCTTTCGTGGCGACGCTCGGCGTCCTCTATGTCGCGCGTGGCATCGCGCTCCTGATGACCAATGGCCTGACCTACAACAATCTCGGCGGCAGGCCGGAGCTCGGCAATACCGGCTTCGACTGGCTCGGCTTCAACCGCCTGTTTGGCATTCCCGTCGGCGTCCTCGTGCTGGTCGTCATCGCCGTCCTCGGCAGCTTGGTCCTCACCCGCACCGCCTTCGGCCGCTGGCTCTACGCCTCGGGCGGCAATGCCCGCGCCGCCGAACTCTCCGGCGTTCCCGTCAAGACCGTGCAGGTCTGCGTCTACATGCTGTCGGGCGTCTGCGCGGCGGTGGCGGGCCTCATCCTCTCCTCGCAGCTGACTTCGGCCGGCCCGACCGCGGGCACCACATACGAACTGACGGCGATCGCCGCGGTGGTCATCGGCGGCGCGGCCCTCACCGGCGGGCGCGGCACCATCCAGGGCACGCTGCTCGGCGCCTTCGTCATCGGCTTCCTCTCCGACGGTCTCGTGATCATCGGCATCTCCTCTTACTGGCAGACGGTGTTCACCGGCGCGGTCATCATCCTCGCCGTCATGCTGAACGCCATCCAGTACAGCCGCCGCGCTCCGGCCCCCGCGCCGACCGACGGCCCTTCCGCTTCCACCAAGCAGGCGACGAAGGCCCAGCCGGCCTAACCTGCGACGGGAAGACCGCCGGGCGACCGGCGGCCAAGCGACCCACTGCCAACGAGACCAACTGGGAGAACGCACATGCTGAAGAAGACCAGAATGCTGATGCTGGCGGCGGCGACGCTCGTCGCGCCCTTCGCTGCCGGCGCCGTCACCTCGGCGTCCGCCGAAGGGCTGATCACCATCATCGTCAACGATCCGTCGAACCCCTATTGGCTGACCGAGGGCAATGTCGCCGCGGCCGAGGCCAAGAAGCTCGGCTATACCGCCAACGTCGCCGCCCACAAGGGCGACACCAACAGCGAGAGCAACCTGATCGACACGGCGATCACCAACAAGTCCGTCGCCATCATCCTCGACCCGGCCAATGCCAGCGGCTCGATCGGTGCGGTGAAGAAGGCGATCGCCGCCGATATTCCCGTCTTCCTCGTCAATGCCGAGATCAACCAGGAGGGCCTGGCCAAGGCGCAGCTCGTTTCCAACAATGCCCAGGGCGCCGCGCTCGGTGCGCAGCAATGGGTGGAGGCCGTCGGTGAGACCGGCAAATACGTCGAACTGCTCGGCGCCCCCTCCGACAACAATGCCGCGACCCGTTCCAATGGCTACGAGACCGTCCTCAGCCAGTATCCGGATCTCGAAAAGGCCGCCTCTCAGGTCGCCAACTGGGACCGCACCCAGGGCCACGACAAGATGCAGAGCATGCTGCAGGCCAATCCCGACATCATCGGCGTGATCAGCGGCAATGACGAGATGGCGCTGGGCGCGATCGCGGCGCTGAAGGAGGCCGGCAAGCTCGAAGGCATCAAGGTCGGCGGCTTCGACGGCTCGCCCGACGCGGTCGCCGCCATCAAGGCGGGCGAACTGCAGTATTCGGTGCTGCAGCCGGTCGCGATCTTCTCGGCCAAGGCCGTCCAGCAGGCCGACGCCTTCATCAAGACCGGCGCCACCGGCGTCGACACGGAAAAGCAGCTGTTCGACTGCCTGCTGATCACCAAGGACAATGTCGACAAGTACACGGCGCCCTTCACCCTCTCGGAGTGATCGCCGACCAAAGCGGGGCGGCCTTCCGGCATCGCCGCCCCGCTGCGGTCCTCCCTTGCGCAGGCTCTTTTCCGGTCGTCGGAAGCCCGTCTTCCGATCCGCGGGCCGACCTGTCACAGTCGCCGGGCCGGCTTGCCGAGACGGGCGCCTCGCAGCGGCAAGGGCGCCCCACGCCTGCCGTCGAACCGTCCCCGGCGATCGTCACGAGGCTGAAGCGGCATGACCGAAATACCCCGTCCTCAGCACCTCGAAGCCGCCCTCGCCCCGCCGGATTCGGCCGCCCGCGACCCGCTTCCCCAGGACTCCCGCCAGGCCCGCCAGTTCCTGCGCCGCCAGTCGATCACCGAGACGGTGATGGCCGAGGGCGCGGTCCGCATCGAGGATCTGGCCGAGCGCTTCCAGATCAGCCTGATGACGGCGCATCGCGATCTCGACGAGCTGGCCAGCCGCGGCATTCTGCGCAAGACCCGCGGCATCGCCCAGGCGGCGCCGACCAGCCTGATCGAATCCAGCGACCTCTACCGGGCCAACCGCCAGTCCGCCGAAAAGCAGGCACTCGCCCTTGCCGCCCTCGCCTTCGTAGAGCCGGGCCAGTCGATCTTTCTCGACGATTCGACGACCGTCCTGCAGATGGCGCCCCTGCTGCCGGCGAAACTGCCGCTCACGGCGATCACCAATTCGCTGACCCTGATGAACGTCCTGAAGGATGTCCGCGATCTGACGCTGCTGGGTCTCGGCGGGCAGTACCACAACTGGTGTAACGCGTTTCTCGGCCACACCACGACCAGCGAGATCGCCCGGCTTCGCGCCGACACGCTGATCATGTCCACCGCTGCCATCACCGACGACATGATCTTCCACCAGTCGGCCGACATGGTCGAGGTAAAGAAGGCGATGTTCGCCGCCGCCTCGCTGCGGATTCTCCTCGCCGACCACACCAAGTTCGAGCGGCGGGCGCTGCATGGCTTCGTCTCGCTGAACCGCTTCGACATCGTCATCGTCGATGACGGCACGCCGAAGATCCATCTCGACCGCCTGCGCGCGAACGGCATCCGCGTCGTGGTCGCGGAAACCCGGACCGTCGCCCGCCCCGCGGCGGACAACCGGGACTGAAGGGGCTCTCCCGTCCCTCGCCCGAGGAGCGCGACAGCGTCGCCGACGCGCCGTCGGGCCCAGCGATCAGATTTCCAGAAGCAGCGGGCGGTGGTCGGAGACTTCCGGCGCCTCGACGACATCGAAGCCGAGAACCCTGACGGCCTCATTGACGAGCATGTAGTCCGCAAACTTTCCCGGCTTGCGGTAGTGGGAGGAGCGCGTCCCGGCAAAGCCGCGTGCAGTGACGAGCTCGGTCAGTCCGAAACGGGCGAGCGCGGCAAAAGTCTGGCTGTCCGGTTCGACGTTGAAATCGCCGCAGACGACGAGACGGTCGCCCTCTTCGGCGACTGACCCGACCAGATCGGCAAAGCGCGCGGCCTGGACGAGGCGCTCCGGCGTGTCCCTCTTGCCGGCGAGGTCGCGCAGCCCGTGCATGTGGGCGATCGTCACCGGCCAGCCGCGGTCGTGGTCGTAGAGCCGGACGGCGTGCGCGCTGCGCGAGCGCGGATGCTCGCCATAGCCGTCCGGCGAATAGGCCTTGTGGACGAAGGCCTGCGCCTGGGCGATCACCGGAAAGTCCTCGCGGACGAAGGTGGCAAGGCCCCAGCGCGAGCGGATCGCCGTCTCCCCGTCCCAGAGCACGCCCTGAGCCGCCGGGCAGAAGGTGGCGACATGGTCCGGCAGCGCCGCGGCGACATCGCGGAAGAAGTTGGCGCGCTGCGGCAGGACATGCGCGCCGTCGCGATAGGTCAGCCAGTCCTTGTCCGTCGCGGGCGAGTGGACGACTTCCTGCAGGCAGAGAACATCGGGCACGGCCTCTCGGAGATAGGCCGCGATCTCTACGTAGAGAGTCCCGCCCCAGCCGTTGAGGCACATGATGCGCACCTTTGGTCTCCGATCGAGAAAGGTTTCGGCGCCCATCCTAGGCACGGGGCGTGACGCCGGCAAACGACTGCGCCGACACGGTGGCGACGGCCGCATTCCCGGCGCCGCGTCCCCTGTCATGAGACGGACTGGCGAAGACGGATGACTATGCTACATTGACGTGTATCTTTTAATACACGCAACCCAAAGAAAAAGGCAGGCCAGGCGCGACGTTCAAGGGGAAACGAAAAATGCCGAGTTCGCCTGGCCGTGCCATTCTCTCCGTGGCCGACAAAAGCGGCCTGGCGCAAATGGCCGTGCACTGCGCGATCGCGGCGTGGCGCTCTACGCCACCGGCGGCACCGCGGACCATCTGCGCGCCCACGCCATCGAGGCACACGAGATCGCGACCCTGACGGGCCATCCGGCGATGCTGGACGGCCGGGTCAAGGCCCTGCATCCAGCCGTCTTCGCGGGCCTTCTGGCGCGCGAGGGGGACGACCGGGAACTGGCCGGGCATGGCTATTCCCCGATCGACTTTCTCATCGCCAGCATCGCCCCCGCGGCGGGAACCGCTCTCGCCGACATGGACATCGGCGGCCCCGCAATGATCCGCGCCGCGATCAAGAACGCGGGCCGCGTCGTTGTCGCCACCGATCCCGAGGACTACGCGCCGATCATCGCGGCCCTTGGGAAAGGCCGGATCGGTGCCGCGCTCCGCCGACGCCTGGCGCATCGCGCTCTGGAGCGTCTGATCGAGGCCGACACCGCACTCCTGCGGCGGGTGGCGGGCAGAGCGGACTGAAACCGAGGAAGCCAAGCGAGGATTAAACGCGATGCTGACGCAGATCTACGAGGTGATCGACGCAGAGACCGCTTCCGCCGTGTCCCGGATCGGCATCGACCATGTCGGCGCCAAGGTCGGCGACGGCAGCCGCCCGCGCGAGTTGACGGTGGCCGAGGCCCGGGTCGTGATGGCGGCGGTGACGGCACCCTCCAAATTCTCCGCGCTCTTCCTCGATTCCCATATGTATCGGATCTGCGCCTGGATCGCCGCTCTCGCGCCACCCATCGTGCATCTCGGCGCCGACGTCGATCGGTTGATGGTGGGGCATGTCGCCTTGATCAAGCAGCGGTTCCCCAACATCTTGGTCATGCGCAGCATTCCCGTGGTCGGCGAGGAGAGCGTCGCCATCGCCCGCGACCATGACCGCTTCGTCGATTTCCTGATGCTCGACAGTGTCCGACCGGGCGACAAGAAGTTCGGGGCGCTGGGCGTCACGCATGATTGGGCGATCAGCCGGCGGATCGTCGAGGCGGTCTCCTGCCCGGTGCTCCTCGCCGGCGGCCTCGGGCCCGACAATGTCGCGGAAGCCATCGCCACGGTTCGTCCGGCCGGGGTCGATTCCAAGACCAAGACCGACGTCGAGGGCGGCCATGCCAAGGATCTCGACAAGGTCCGGCGCTACCACTTGGCGGCCAAGGCGGCCATCGTCTCGCCGGCTTAGCCGGGCGGCAGCCGATCCGGCAGGTTGAACAGGCGCTGGGCATTGCGCCCGAGGATGTTGCGTTTGGCCGCCTCGCCGAGGAACGGCAGGTCGTAGATCACCGCCGGCGTGTCAAAATCGTAGTGCGGCCAGTCCGATGACCACAGGAGTTGGGTCTCGGCCCGGATCATCTCGAAGGTCAGCGCCAGCGCCTTGGGATGGCTGCGTTCCATCGGCTGCGAGGAGTACCAGCAGTGCCGCGCCATATATTCCGAGGGCAGCATCTTCAGCGACGGCGCCTCGGACTGGCGCATCAGGAACTGGTCGTCGAGCCGCTGCATGAGGAAGGGGATCCAGGCGAGCCCGCTTTCAACCCATAGCGAGTTCAGCTTGGGAAAGCGCTCGGGAATGCCCTGCAGGATCCAGTTCGTCATGTGCACCATGTTGCACCAGACGAAGCCTAGCGCGTGCATGCCGAGGAAGGTCGGAATGGTGGCGAGCGAGGGGTCCTGCCAGTGGTAGCCGGCATGGAAGGCGATCGGCTTGCGGGATTCCTCGATCGCCCGGTAGAGCCTGGCATAGACGTTGTCGTGCACCGGCCGGTAGCGGGTCGAGGTGACCATGAAGCCGACGACGCGGTCGTTGCCGGCATTCTCCTCGACGACGCGCACCGCCGCCTCCGGCGTGTTGAACGGGACGAAGGCGAGCGCGATGATGCCGTTGTCGCGGGAGAGAAGTGTTTCGGCGACCCAGCGATTGTAGGCCCGTCCCAGCGCCACCTCCATCTGCGGCTGCGGGTGCATGCCGAGAAACAGCATGGAGGTCGGGAAGACGACCATGTAGGCGGCGGCCAGGCCTTCCATCGCGCGCCGCGTGAGCACCAAGTCGCGGTGCGTTCCCGGCTCGATCGCTTCGCGCTGGTCGGACTGGTGCGGGATGCGGCCGCCGCAGTCCTGGTATCTCAGGCCGAAATCGCCGACGAGCCCGTAGGGCGGCGAGCCGACGCGCTGGGCGTGATAGGCTTCGGCCTGGTCCCGCAGGACGGGGTCCTCGATGTAGCGGACGATCTCCTTCCACGAGATCGACTCGACGTGATGGGCGTCGACGTCGACCAGCGTCCAGCGGTCATAGCCGTGCCGGCGCGCGTGCTCGCGCGACTTACGGAGATAGGCTCGGGTGTCGGTGTGGCTATCGATGTCGTCGATCGATTTGTCGCGCGGCGTGACGGGCGTGTCCAGGTCACACTTCCTCGTCCACCGTTTCCCTAAGGTGATCCTCCTCCGGCCGCCGGTGCGACCAGAGCCCGAACTCCACCGGCCCCAGCCGCAGCGCGCGCAGGATCTCGGTGGTGGCAATGAGGGCCTCAGTCGGCGTCACCACCTCGTCGTAGCGGCCCTCGAGGGCGCGGAAGCGCCGATCCTCGAGCAATGCCTTGCCGGCGTACAGCTTGACCGCGGCGGTCATCAGCCGGCGGACCGCCCGGTCGGAGACCAGGTCGCTTTCCCCATGGCCCAGCGCTTCGGTGGCGATCGCCAGCAGCCGCTCGGCAAGGTCGTCGATCTCGGCATAGGGATTATTGGTCGCTGTCGACATGGAGATACACCTCGCCGTCCCTGATCTCGGTGGCGACCGCGCGAAGGCGCAGCCTGCCGGTCCCGGCATGGCGGCCGGTGCGGATATCGAATTCGGCGCCGTGCCAGGGGCAGACGATGTTCTTGTCGCTGTCGTGATAGGTGCGCCCGCGCTGCTGACCGCTCTCGTCGATGACGTCGAGCACGCGCCGAAAAACCTGGCCCTGGCAGACCGGGCCGCCCTGATGCGGGCAGATGTTGCGCCAGCAGAAGATGTCGCCGTCCAGCCGGAAAAGTCCGACCTCGACGCCGCCGACGATCATCAGCCGCTTGTCCCCGTCTGCGAACTCGTCCTGCCGTCCGACGCGAAATTCGGGCACGGATCATCCTCCTCCGGCCAGCAAGGCCCCGACCACCCCCTGGAACCAAGCGTCCCGGCGGTCGGCGGCCCGCCTTGCGAAAACCTGCCTTCGCCGACCTCCGCGACCGGGACTGCGGATCAGGGCCCACAACGGTCTTGCAGTTTTCGACCAACCAGGTAGATATACACGCTATAGGTGTTATAGAACGATAAACACAATCTGGACGTCAGCTCAACCCCGGGACGCGGGATCGTTTGTCCGACGCGGACCCAGGCACCTTTCGGCCCTCGCTCGTGATGATCCGCATTGAGACACGCCGCGTCCCCATCCGATCCTCCGCCCCGCGCCCGTCGCCACGATCGGCGTCGCCCGCACCGCCCCGGCGCCGGCGCGATGGCGCGAGCCGCTCGCCGCGGGCAAGGCGGAACCGGCAAGGGGGCGCGGGGGGTGCCATGAAGCGGTGGTCGACGAAATCGCTCCGTCTTCTGGTGGCGCCTGCGCCGGCCCGGGCCGGCATCGGGATCTTCGACTTCACCGACGACTATTCGGTCTTCCATTTCAGCAAGATGCCCGACCGGATCCCGGACAAGGGAGAGGTGATCGCGCGCATGGGTCATGCGAGCCTCGAGATCATCGAGCGCGCCGGGATCCGGACCCACCTGATCGGCAAAGTGTCGCCGACGTCGCTGAGGATCCGGCTGCTCAACGTCCTCGACCCGGCCAGGGGCGAGCTGTCTATGGGCGATACAGCCCGTCTCGTGCCGCTCCAGGTGATCTACCGCAACCGGCTGGGTCCGGGCGCCTCGGTCTACCGGCGCGTGGCGGCCGGCCGGCTGACCGCGCAGGAGATCGGCCTCGACCGCCTGCCGCCGCCGGGCACGGCCCTCTCCCGCCCGATCATCGAGTTCACCACCAAGCTGGAAAACATCGACCGCTTCGTCACAGGTGCGGAAGCGCGCGCCCTCTCCTGTCTGTCGCCGACGCTCTTCGAACGGCTCAAGGCGATGACGCTCGAGATCAATTCGGTGCTCTGCGACCATGCCGAGGCGTGCGGCCTGATCCTCGAAGACGGCAAGCTGGAGTTCGGTGTCGACGAGGACGGCGAGCTCCTCCTCGTCGATGTCGCCGGCACGCCGGACGAGAACCGCTTCGAGCACGAAGGCTTCGACGTCTCCAAGCAGGTGCTGCGCGACTACTATCACCGCTTCGGCCTCGAGGCCGAGATCCAGCGGCTGGCGGCGAGCGGCGTCGCGCGCGCGCACTGGCCGGTCCCGCAGCCCCTGCCTCCGCGTCTGCTCGATGCCGCCGCCGAGATGTACCGCGCGCTCTGCGAACGCTGGACCGGCGAGCCCATCTGGCAGGCGCGGCCGCTCGGCCTCGCCGCGCGGCAGGCGGCCGCCGCTTTGGCCGAGGCGACCGACACGGCACCGCGGCTCAGGGCGCGCCACCCATGAGATCGCCGGCCATCGCGGCTGGCCCCGGCGGCGCGACGAGGCGGCCGCAGACCACGCCGTTCCTGCCCAGCCTGCGTCTCAGGCTGGGCGGCAGGGAGCGATTTCGGCGACCGTCGCGGCGGTCGTCAGGAAGGGGCAGCCGGCCGGGCCGCAACCGGGCCGACATTTGCAACGCACGGATTTAAATGGGAGATTCTCATGAACGATGCCTCCGCCATATCCACCGAGTTCACCCGGTTGACACCGACGACCTGGATCAGTGACGAGACGCTGCGTGCCGTTGCCGACAAAGTGGGGACGCCAGCCTTCGTCTACAGCGAGACCCGGCTCGTCGAGAATGTCGAGCGCATGCAGGAAGCGGCCCGTGCGGCCGGGCTGCTCGACCGGGTCGAATTCTACGTCCCGTTCTTTCCCAATTCCAATCCGCACGTGGTCAGCGCCTTCAAGGATCTGGACGTCGGCGTCCTGATCCAGCTGCCCAGCGAATACGAGCTGCTGCGGCGCCACGGCTTCGACAAGTTCATCGTCTCGACCGGCCATATCAGCGACGGCGAGATCGAGTTCTGGGCCGGGACCGGGGAGCCGCTCTTCCTGTCGAGCATGGACGAGGTGGCGCACCTCATCGCCGCGGCACCGAATGCACCGATCAACGTCCGCTTCGACAGCCTGAGTTCGGGCAAGCCGGGCCTGAAATACAACGAGCTCCACGATTTCTCGGGACTGCTGAAGGCGCACGAACGCGAGCTGAACTGCTTCGAGCTCTACTGCGGCAGCGGCAATTCGGTGCACACCATGCTCAGCATCGTCGAGCAGGTGTTCATGATCTTCAAGACCTATTTCCCGCACGCGAAGGCCATCAACTTCGCCGGCGGGTTCAGCTTCGCCTACGAGACGCTGTCGACCGACGCCAAGCATTTTCGATGGGACTACTATTTCCGGAAATTGCGGGAACTGGCCGATCGCTTCGAGATCCCGGCCGACGTCTCCTTCTGGTTCGAGCCGGCCCGCGACCTCCTCGGCGACGTCGGCGTGCTGCTCCTGTCGGTGCAGCGCCAGCTCATCCGGCACCCCGGCGCCAACCGCGTCCTGACCAATGGTCAGCCGGGTGCTGATGCCCTCGGCGCAATACAAGGAGCGCAACCACAACGTGCTGTCCCTGGATGCAACGATGCGCCCGCTGACCGGAGAGACCGTGTCGGCGCTCGTCCGCGGGCGCGGCATTCTCCGCCACGACTACGTCCTTCCCGGCGAATACGCCGTGCCGGAGCGCGTCGGCCCGGGCGACCATCTCCTGATCCTCGACGTCGGCGCCTATTGCGCCACGCAGCACATGGAGTTCCTCAACATCCCGCCGGCGGCGGAAGTCGTCGTCGGCATCGACGGCGTACCGAGGCTGGCGACCCGGCACGGGGGAAGCCACGACAAATGGCGCCACCTCCTGGATCGGTGCGAACCGATCTGAGATTGCGAGGGTCGGGGCACAGCGTGCCCCGACCCCGCTTCCGGTCAGGCCGCCGTGCTGTCCTCGCGAAGGCGGTTGTCGACGATGCTGGCATAGTCGATGTCGCCGGCGATCAGATCCCAACTGCGCATCCAGGCATAGGTGCGCTCGAACTCCTCGCGGCTGTAGGGCTCCGGTTCGACGAAGCGAAGACGCGGCAGGTGGAAGTCGTCGGGCGTGATCGTCTCGCGCACCCCTTCCGGCAGCGAGTCGATGAGGTAGTGGAGATAGCGCTTCTTGTCCGCGTTGATCATCCGGATGGCCCGGATCTCGGCCCGGCGGAGGGCCGCATAGGTCTCGGCATCGACCTCGGGACCGGCGATCTCCGAGCCGGCATAATGGGTCTCGATGATCTTCTGGAAACCCTGTTTCTCGGCCACGGTCAGCCAGGGCTCGGTCAGCGCGATCGCCGCCACCTGGCCGCTGCGCACGGCCTCGAGGCCCGTCTTGTGGTGCTGCCCGACGACGTTGATCTCCGAGCGCTCGATGAAGCCGGTCAGCATCTGCAGGGTCGCGTAGTGGTTGCCGTTGTGAAAGCTGACCGAGATCGGCGCGTCGCGCAACGTCTGCGGGTGGGTGTATTTCGAGCCCGGCGCCGAGACCAGCGCCATCACGGCGATGCACGAACGCTTGCCGATGATCTTGCCGCCCCGCCGGCTGTCATGGGCGCGTCGGATCTGCCCCCATTCGCAGGCGCGGTAGATGTTCACATCGCCCTCCTCGAACGGCACATGCGTCCGGATGGCGTTGACCTGCCCGGGATCCGTGACCGTGTCGGGCAAAGCCTGCGTCTGCCTGTTTTCATGAAAGGTCACGTCGAGCCCCTCGTCCGCGTAGAGCCCTTCGTCGCGGGCCACCAGCATCGGCAACGCAAACTGCGTGGACACGCCGAGACCCTCGCTTCGCACATGCTGCAACATCGTCGTCCTCCGATCGACCGGGTAGGAGAGCACTGAAATTTTGGGCGTTGAAGCGACCGGCACGTCTGCGTTGCGCCCTCTGCATCCTGGCATGGGCGGGCGAAGGACGATCCGTGCCGGGGATCGCCCTAGCCGCTCGCTCCCGGTTTCGAGAGCGGCGCCCGCGCTGAAAGCCTAGCATGCACGCTAAGGTTTTTTCTCTATCCAATCACTATCTCCAGTTGATTTTTTTACAGGGTTTGCTACCCTCATTTCATCCTTTCGCGATCCATGAGGAGGTTGCCTTGGAAGACCTGGTTCGATGGGTATCTGACACTCTGACGAAGAACAGCGTCGAGGAAGGCGAGGCGATGAAGATCGCCGCCAGCCTGACCTCCGAGATCGCCGCGGAAACGTCGGCGGAATCCTCGCTCGAGGCGGCCAGCGAAGCGGCGAGCGAGGTCTCCGCCGAGGCCGTTGCCGAGCTCGGCGCCGAGGCCGCATCGGAAGCCGCGGCGGAGAATGCCGCCGAGAGCGCGGCCGAAAGCGCCGCGGAAAACGTCGCGGAAGCAGCGTCGGCCAAGGCCTGAACCAAGGCCCGAAGCGGCTCAGACGCCGGCGTCACCATGACGGCGTCGCGCGCGTGAGCGGGCGATTCATTGCCACGGGCATAGCCCGGGCCGCGGTGGCCGCATCGACCTGAGTGAGCCCCTGCTGTGGGGGTCCCGCCGGGGGAGTCCCCGAGGGAGCGGCCTTGGGTATGCCCTCGGACCGCGCTCCCTCGCCGGCCCTGGGCGCATGAACGGGTCGGCAGATGCTGTCCGCCTATGCTGTCCGCCTGGTTTAGCTTCGGCAGTCGCCGCGCCGACGGTCCTGGCCTTTGCGCCCTTCTCATTTCAGTCAAGAGACCAGCACAACCCGTTGCTTTCCCGTCGGAATCATCGTTTCACCTTCGAGGAATCGAGGAGCTGCCCTTGGCGTCCCTATCCCTCCGTCGCCCCGCCGCGGAACCGGAATTCGCCGCGGAGCTCGCCGAGAGGCTCGAGGCGGTGGAAGCGCCGACGGCCGCGGGGCTGGCCGGCCTGGTCGAGCGGCTGAGCGGATCGCATCCGCTCAAGGCCGCGGCCACCCATGTCGTCCAGGCCTGGCTGATGCAGTACACGCTCCGGCAGGCCCGCGAGAACTGCGCCTTCTATCGCGATCGCGACATCTACCAGTCCTTGGCCCTGCCGGAACCGGGAACGCCGATCGATCTGTCCGGCCTGCCGGTGATCGATCGCCGGATCGCCGTGGCCCATGCCGAGGAGATCGTGTCCGACCGGCTGGAGCTGCGCCAGATCTGCCACAGCTCCGGCACCACCGGCATGCCGATCGAGATCCACAAGTCCTATGCCGAGGTGGCATTCATCGGCGCCTATTTCACCGCTTTGTTCCAGCCGCTGCGCCAGCGCATCGGCACGCTGCCGCTGTCGCTGTCCTTTCCCAATGTGAACCACGGCATGCCGGTACCGATCCCCGGCTTCGGCAAGGGATTTCACGGCGGCGTCACCGACGACACGCTGATCCGCGACGCGGTGCGGGTGCTCCAGCGCACCTACCGCATTCCCGGACACGCCTCGCGGATCAAGATCCTCGCCGGCCTCGAGCACCACATCCTCTTCTTCACCAGCTACCTCCTGGAACAGGGCATCGACCCCCGCAGCTTCCAGCTGCAGGCGGTCAACATCACCGGCAATTTCGTCGCCCGGCACTGGCTGGACTTCCTGGCGGAGTCCTGGGGCACGCTCATCAATGACCGCTTCACCCTCACCGAGCTGATCGGCGGCGCGTCCCGCCTCGGCCTGTCCGACGAGTTCGTGCTGGATGCGCAAATCTTTGGCGAAGTGGTCAACGACCATGGTCGGTCGGTGGAGGAAGGGCCCGGCCGGCTGTGCCTAACCGGTATGGCGCCCTGGGTGCAGATGCATCCGCTCATCCGCTACGACACCGGCGACCTTGTCTGGCGCACGCGGCGGGACGACACGCCGCATCTCACCTTCCGCTTTCTCGGCAAGCAGAGGAACGTGATCGCCAGGGAGCGCGGGGGAAGGCGGGAGTACTTGGTGTTCTCGGCGGTGCTGAACGAGATCCTCTCGCCGATCCCCGATATCCGCCTCTACGACTGGTTCTCCAATGTGCGCTGCGCGCTCGACCGCAGCATCGGCTCGCTGCCGACCATGGCCGTTCGCTACGACGAGCCGGCGGGCGAGACGCCCCTCCTCCGGATCGCCCTGGAGCTCCGCTACGCGCCGCACTGTTTTCGGCCGCGGGTCGAGGAACTGGTGAAACGGCTCACCGCCCAGCTGCGCGCGGTCGAGGGCACCGTCCTGGCAGCGGCGATGGACGCCGGCGAACTGGAACTCAAATTCGATTTCCTGCCGCCTGAGGGCCTGAAGGAGCCGATCGTCATCAAGATCTAGCGGCGACGCCGCCAGCCGAGGGAAGCTTAGGGATGCCCCAGCCTGTCGCCACCGTCTCGTCGCCCTGCCGCCTCAGCTTCACACTGATCGATCTCACCGGCGGCAGCGGCCGCAAGAACGGCATGGCCTCGATGGTCGTCGAGAATCCCTGCTTCGTCTGCCGGGTGGAGCCTTCCGCCGAGATGGCCGTCGAGGACGGCCCGGGGCTCGGCGAGTATCGCGATATCATCCTCGCCTATCTGATGAAGCTGAGAGCGGCGCTGGGCGGCGGCGCGGTGCGCGTGCGGGTGGAGAGGCCGATTCCGACCCATTCCGGCTTCGGCTCCAAGACCAACACGCTTCTCTCCGTCGGCAAGGCCTATGCGGCGGTCCACGGCATGGCGACGCCGACCGACCGTCTCGCCGAAGTCGCCGGCCGCGCCGGGACCTCGGGGGGCACCGTCAATCTCATCGACACCGGGGGCTTCCTGGTCGACGGCGGCCACGCCACGCCGCCCGGCTTTGCGCAGGCGCCGAACGCTTATCTCCTGCCCAGCCGCTATGCCGGTCCCGGTCGTCGTCCGCCGATCCTGATCGCCAAACCCTTCCCGGACTGGCCGCTCCTGATGATCCTGCCGGACGGCGAGCACATCCACGGCCAGGCCGAACTCGACTTCTTTCGCGACACGCTGCCGATCCCGGCCGAGGAGTCGCACCGCACCGCCCACATGGTGCTGATGCGCCTGGCGCCCGCCGTCGCCGAACAGGACTACGGCGCCTTCTGCAACGCGCTGAACGCGATCACCTTCGAGAGCCATTTCAAACGGCGGCAGATCGAGCTGCAGAACGACAGGCTCCAGCACGTCGTCGCCCATGCCCGCGACAACGGCATCGACGCCATCGGCATGAGCAGCATGGGGCCGGTCTGCTTTTCGGTGACGCAGGACCCCGGCCGCGCGACCGCCTGGCTTGATGGCCTGATCGGTCGCGGCATCGTCCGGCGCTACTGGTTCACCCGCGTCGCCAACCGGCCGGCGACGGTCGACGTCCACACGCTCAGCGAGGCGTGAGCGCCTCCGTGCGCCGCCCGCAGGAGGGAGCCGAGGCGCTGGGACAATTCCCATGCCACCGCCGGCGAAGGAAGGGAGAAGCGCGATGGAGCGCCAGCAACCTGCCACGGCACCTTCGGCCGAACAGCCGGACAAGGCCGTCGTCTTCGAGGCGACGCATCGCCGGGCGGACGGGAGCAGCCTCTTCGACGGGGATGCCGACCCGCGTGCCGGGCTGGAACCCTTCCGCGCGCCGGAGGCTCTGACGCGGCAACTCCACGAGGAGGTCGCCGCGATGGGCCTGACCGTCCTGGCGGCAAATCCCTTCTCGCTCACCGTGCAGGCGCCGCCGGGCTGGTCGCGGCAAGCCGGCCTCGGTCGCGGGCAGAGCGCACGAGACCTCGTCGTGCCCGAGGGTTCGAGCGTCCTTGCCGGCCTCGCCCCGGTGCCGCGCACCGCGCTGCACGGTGCAACGCCCCTTCCCCCGCCGACGCCGTTCTTCTGCCTGCGCGCACCGGTCGACATCCTCACCGCCCTGAACGGCACCGTGGCGTCGCTCTCCGGCCATGATGGCGACGGCATCACCATCGCCGTGGTCGATTCAGGCTGCGACGTCAGCCATCCCTTCTTCACGGAGCGCCAGGCGCAGATCGAGCTCATGCTGGGACCGGGCATTCACGGCCCCGACATCGACACGCTGGGTCACGGCACGATGGTCGCAGGCTCGATCCTCTCGATCGCGCCTGCCGCGAGGCTCCGCGTGATCAAGACCACCGACGATCTCTCGCTCGCCGCCTTCAAGGCTGCAGTGGCCATGACCCCGCGGCCGCAGATCATCCAGAACGCCTGGGGCCACCTCGTCACCGGGCCGGACATGACGCCCTATGACAAGGCCGTCTATGCCGCGATCACGTCCGCCGTCGAGGACGGGATCGTCGCGGTCTTTGCGGCGGGCAACCAGAAAATCATCTTCCCGCCGCAGGTCCCCGCGGGGCTGGCGGCGGGCGGCGCCTATGTCGACGCCAATGGGCTGTACCAGGCTTCGGACTATGCCAGCGGCTATGTCAGCGCCCTCTTCGCCGATCGGGCCGTTCCGGACATTTGCGGCCTCGTCGGCCCCGCGCCAAACGGCGTCTACATCACTCTGCCGACTGCGCCCGGCTCGACGATCGACCGTTATTTCGCCGAGCACGCCTATCCGCAAGGCGATGGAGGCCTGCCGAATGATGGTTGGGCGGTGATCAGCGGCACCTCCTCGGCCTCGGCCCAGACCTCGGCTACAACCGCCCTCCTGCTACAGGTGCGGCCGGATCTCGGCAGCGCCGATGTGAAGGCGATCCTGGCGAAGACGGCGCGGCGGATCGACGTCGGGATCTCGGCGCAAGGGGGGCGCTCCGGCCCGCCCTATCCGAACATCGCCACGGGCTGGGGCCTGATCGACATCGGCGCTGCCCTCGCTTTGGCGCAGCGGGAGCGGGGCTGATCGGGGGTTGCCCGACGGGCGACGACGTCGTCCTGGACGGACCGGCGGGCTTCGGCCGGGATGGCGCATCCTGGATCTGACGACAGTCGGCGGGCCGCTCCGGCGCCGGCGGCCTCGCGGGGCAACCGCCTCAGGCCAGTACGGCGTCGCGCGCGTTGCGCAAAGCGCGGGTCTTTTCGGCGCTGATGCGGGCGTCCGGCTCGGATCCGTCCTTCAGCGCGGTGCCGACGATGAAGCCGTCGCACTGGCCGACGAGGCCGCCGACCGACCGCTCGGTCACGCCGCTGCCGACGAGGACCGGCACCCCGACCTTGCCGTGCAGGAGGGTGAGATGGCTGTCCTGAATCGAAAGCCCCGTCGCGGCGCCGGTGACGATCAGCGCGTCGGCATGCGAGCGCGCGACGAGGTCCGCCGCATCGCGATCCAACGAATAGGAGGGGGCCAGGGCATAGGAATCCTTGATGTTGACATCGGCCCAGATCCTGACCTCGGCGCCGAGCCGGGCGCGGTCGCGCAGGAGATTGCAGGCATCGCCCTCGATCAGCCCCTGATCGGTGACGCGCGGCGAGCCGAGGATGCAGACGCGGATGAAGCTCGCCCCGATGGCGTGCGCGATGGCCAAAGCAGCCCGCCCGTCATTGCGCAGGACGCAGACCCCGAGCGGCAGCGCGATCCGGGCGCGGATCTCCATCCCGACCCGGGTCATCCACGCGATCGTCTCGCGCGGCACGACGGTGGAAAAGAACGGGGTGTCGCCGAAATTCTCGATCATGACGGCGTCGACGCCGCCCTCCGCCAGGGCCTCGGCGTCGGACACGGCCTGCGCGACGAGACGGCCGGTATCGCCGTCGAAGCGCGGCGCGCCGGGCAACGGCCTGAGATGCACCACGCCGACAAGGGGCTGCGCGACGGCGAGCCCGGTCTGCTCCGCGGACTTCGTCTGCGCCACAGCCTTGGTCTGCTCGACAACCATGGGCTCCCCCATTCGTCTCGGACATCGCGGACGGCGCGGGATCGCCCGCACGCTCCCTCGCCGGGGCGTCCCCACCCCACCGCGGGGTGGTTCAACGTCGCCCGCCCGTCGGCGCCGGCGGTGCGCCAGGCACGGCCCGAACCCGCAACATCACAGACTATGCAATCCCAGAGCGAAACTAACACGCACTGGTTGATGGCGCCACCGGAATCCACAGGGTCGTCCGCCGGCATGCGACGGAGTGCGATCGGTCTGAACTTCGCGCGGCGGCGCGTCCGGCGCCCTAGAACGAGTTGATCGTGTCGATCAGCGGCGGGATGATCAGGCGTTCGATCCGGGCCGTGTCCCAGTGCGTGGCCGAGAGCGAGCATTGGATCGCCGCCCGTGTGCGACCGCTGCCGCGGATTGCGGCGGAAAGGCCGATCTCGTTGATCATGATCTCGTCGAAGCCGATCGAATAGCCCTTCGTGGCGGCTTCGTCGACGAGGGCAAGGATCGCGCCGCGGTCCATCAGCGTGTGGGCGGTATAGCGCCGCATCGGCCATTCCTCCACGCAGCGCCGGCGCTCCGACGGCTCCGAAAGCGACAGCATGGCCCGGCCGCTCGACGTGTTGAGGGCCGGAATCCGTCGGCCGATGATCGAGGCGGTAAAGCTCGTGCGCGCGTTCGGCAGGCGGACGGCGTAGACGATGCTGTCCCCGTCCAGGATGGCGAGATTGACCGTCTCGCCGATGGCCTGGCGCAGGTCGATCAGCTTCGGCATCGCCACCCGCAGCAGTTCCTCCGACCAGAGATAGGCATTGGCCAGTTCGAGGCACTTGATCGCCGGCCGGTAGCGCCGCGTCACCGGATCCTTGGCGAGATAGCCGAGGCGATGCAGCGTGTTGGCGAAGCGCTGCGTGGCGCTTTTGTCGAGCCCGGCAGCCGCCGCCAGCTGCTGGAGACTCATTTCCGGGCGGGACTCGCCGAAGGCCTCGAGGACCCGCATTCCCTTCTCCAGCGAGGCGACGAAGAGAGTGTCCTGGCGCGGGTTCGGTAAATCCAAGAGGCAGTCCTCATGTTGCAGCGCACATTATTTGGGCAGGATAGCTGGTTGACTATTCTGCGATCTCGACCGTAACCTTAGCATAATACGGTTATGGATATTGCATTATGATATCGCGAAGATCCAGCACTTGGGAACCCCACGACGCTTCCGCCACGGCGGAACGGCGCGCCAGCGGTGCGGACGGCGCATGAACGTGCGGACGCCGACGCAGATCGTCCGCAAGCCGGCCGTCGCTTCTTCCGGCGGCATCGTCGCCGCGCAGAGCGGGCTGGCGGCAGAGGTTGGCGCCGAGGTCCTGGCCGCCGGCGGCGACGCGGTCGACGCGGCGGTCGCCACCTCCTTCGCGCTGGGCGTCGTCGAGCCGTGGATGAGCGGACCGGCGGGCGGCGGCACGATGATCGTCTGGCGCGAGGCCGAGCAGCGGGCCTATTCGATCGACTATGGCATGCGGTCCCCGGCCGCCCTCGACCCGGCCGACTATCCCCTTTCGGGCCAGGGTCTGGCCTCGGATCTCTTTCCCTGGAAGGCGGTGGTCGGCGACCGCAATGTCGAGGGCGCCGGCGCGGTGGCGGTTCCTGGCGTCGTCGACGGCATTGGCCAGGCACATGCGCGCTTCGGCACGATGCCCTGGCGTGATCTTCTCGCGCCCGCCGCCGCTCTCGCCCGCCGGGGTCTGGAGGTCGACTGGTACGCCGCGCTCATGCTGGCTTCCGCCACCCGCGCGCTTTCCCGCGACGTCGACGCCGCCGCGCTGTTTCTCGACGACGGCCAGTGGCCGCCGCTCGCCAGCACCACGCCGCTGGCCGAGCGTCGGATCGTCAACGACGCGATGGCCGCGACGCTCGATCGCCTGGGCGAGCTGGGTTTCCGCGAGTTCTACGACGGCGAGGTCGGGCGGCAGCTCGCGGCCGACATCGCCGCCAAAGGCGGATCGCTGTCCTTCGGGGACCTGCGCGCCTACCGCGCCAGCCTCACCGCCATCGAGCGGACGCCCTACCGCGGCGGCGGCTTCTATCTGCCACCGGCGCTGACGGCCGGCCCGGCTTTCGCCGACGTGTTTTCGCAGCTGTCGCAAACGCTCGCGCCGGCGGCGGACGGTCCCGGCCCCGCGAGCTACGCGGCGCTGGCCGATGCGCTGGCTTCGGCCTATGCGCGGCGGCTGGCCGTGGACGGCGACAACGAGGCGCCGCACAGCCCTGCCTGCACCACGCACTTCTCCGTCGTAGACCGCGCCGGCAACATGGTGGCGATGACGCAGACGCTGCTGTCGGTCTTCGGCGCCCGCGTCGTCTCGCCGGGGACGGGGCTCCTCCTCAACAACGGCATCATGTGGTTCGATCCCGAGCCCGGCCATGCCAATTCCCTGGCGCCGGGAAAGCGCTGCCTGATGAACGTCTGCCCGGTGATCGGCGAGACCGGAACAGCGCGCTTTGCCATCGGCGCCTCGGGCGGGCGAAAAATCATGCCGGCGATCGCCCAGCTTTCGTCCTTCCTCGTCGACAATGCCATGAGCCTCGAGGCGGCCTTCCATCAGCCGCGGATCGACGTCAGCGGCGGAGCGACCGTCATCGCCGATGCGGCGCTGCCGGCCGAGGTGATCCTTGCTTTGTCCGACCGACACCGCGTCGTGACCGCGCCCCGGACCGTCTATCCCCATTCCTTCGCCTGCCCCGTCGGCGTCATGCGCCAGGCCGGCGAGAATTTCGGCGCCAGCGAAATCATGTCCCCCTGGGCAGACGCCGTCGCCGAACCTGCGCCGCCCCCGGAGTAAGGCGTCGCCGCATCGTCGTGTCGCCCGCTCCCTCTCCCCCACCGATGAAGGAAAACCGCCGATGAAGCCCTTTCCGACCGCGACGACGACCGGCACGCGATGGCGCGCCGCCCTCCTTGCCTCGACGATCGCCCTCGCCGGCATTGGCGCCGCCCCTGCCGGGGCCAGCGAAATCCGGGCGGTGATGCATTCGGGCCTGCGCGTTCTCGACCCGATCATTACCACGGCGCACATCACCCGAAATCACGGCTACATGATCTTCGATACGCTGCTCAGCGTCGACGAGAACAAGGCGCCGCAGCCACAGATGGCCTCCTGGGCGGTCTCCGACGACAAGATGGCCTACACCTTCACCCTGCGCGACGGGCTGAAATGGCATGACGGCGGCGACGTCACGGCGGCCGACTGCGTCGCCTCGCTGAAGCGCTGGGCCGAGCGCGACGGCGGCGGCCAGATGCTGATGCAGTACACCAAGAGCATCGAGGCGACCGACGCCAAGACCATCGTGCTGACGCTGTCGGAGCCCTTCTCCTACGTCATCGAGCTGATCGCCAAGCCGTCCGCGGTGCCGGCCTTCATGATGCCCGAGCGCATCGCCAAGACGCCCTCCACCGAAGCCATCGCCGAGCAGATCGGCTCTGGCCCCTTCCGGTTCGTCGCGGGCGAGTACCAGCCGGGCGTCAAGGTCGTCTACGACAAGTTCACCGACTACAAGCCGCGCGACGAGCCGGCGAGCTGGACCTCCGGCGGCAAGTCGGTGAAGGTCGACCGCGTCACCTGGATCGCCATGCCGGACGCGCAGACGGCGATCAACGCACTGAATTCGGGCGAGATCGACTTCATCGAGCAGCCGCCGATCGACCTGTTGCCGCTGCTGTCGGTCAATGAGGAGATCACCGTCGACGTCCTCAACCCGCTCGGCTACCAGACCATGGGCCGGCTGAACTGGCTCTATCCTCCCTTCGACAACGTCAAGATCCGGCGCGCCGCGCATCTGGCGATGAATCAGACCGACGTGCTCGGCGCCCTCGTCGGCAATCCGGAATACTACTCCGTCTGCGGCTCGATGTATGGCTGCGGCTCGCCGCTCGAAACCGATGCCGGAGCCGCCTCCATCGTCGCGGGATCGGATCCCGAGGGCGCCAAGAAGCTCCTGGAGGAAGCCGGCTACGACGGCACGCCGATCGTGCTGATGCAGCCGACCGACGTGTCCTCCGTCAGCCCGCAGCCGGTGGTGGCCGCGCAACTGCTGCGGCAGGCCGGCTTCACCGTCGACCTGCAGCCGATGGACTGGCAGACCCTGGTCACCCGCCGAGCGAGTCAGGCATCGCCGGCCGAGGGCGGCTGGAACATGTTCTTCACCAACTGGGTGATCCCGGAGATCTGGAACCCGATTGTCAGCCCGATGCTGAACGGCCTCGGCAAGGAAAAGGCCTGGTTCGGCTGGCCCGACGATCCGGAACTGGAGGCGATGCGCAAGGAATTCGTCAAGGCCGAGACCGACGAGCAGCGCAAGGAAATCGCTGCGCGGCTGCAGGCGCATGCCTACGAGGTGGTGAATTACATTCCGCTCGGCCAGTATCTCAGCCCCTCCGCCTGGCGCAACGAGCTCTCCGGCGTGCTGAAGGGACCGGTCCCGGTCTTCTGGAGCGTCGAGAAGAAGTCCTGATGCCTTGCGGCGGGTCGGGTCCTCCCGATCCGCCGCCGGCATCGCCTGCGGCCGCTTCCGGCGGCCGCATCCCTTCCTCCGGCCTCGGGGTCCCGGCATGCTCGCCTATTTCGTCCGCCGCGTCCTCGCCGCCATTCCGGTCATGGTCGTCGTCGCGCTCTTCGTCTTCCTGCTCCTGCGCCTGACGCCGGGCGATCCCGCCGCGATCATCGCGGGCGACATGGCGACGCCGCAGCAGCTCGACGACATCCGCGAGGCGCTGGGCCTCAACCAGCCGCTCACCACCCAGTTCGTCACCTGGAGCGCGCAGCTCCTCACCGGCGACTTCGGCACCTCGCTGATCTCGAAGACCCCGGTGACCACGCTCATCGGCCAGCGGCTCGAGCCGACCATCAGCCTGGCGCTCCTGACCATGGCGCTGACCATCCTGATCTCGGTGCCGCTCGGCGTCCTCGCCGCCTGGAAGCACGGCAGCTGGATCGACAATTTGGTGATGACGATCTGCGTCGTCGGCTTTTCCATCCCGATCTTCGTGATCGGCTACATCCTCATCCAGATCTTCGCCCTCGACCTCAAATGGCTGCCCGTGCAGGGCTTTCGCAGCGTCTTCGAGGGGTTCGGGCCGTTCCTGCAGCGGGCCATCCTGCCGGCGCTGACGCTCGCCTCGATCTACATCGCGCTGATCGCGCGGATGACCCGTGCCGCCATGCTGGACGTCCTCGGCGAGGACTATGTCCGCACCGCGCGCGCCAAGGGGCTGGACGAGCGAAAGGTGCTTTTCCGGCATGCGTTGCGCAACGCCGCTGTGCCGATCCTCACCGTCATCGGCACGGGCTTTGCCCTGATGATCTCGGGCGTCGTCGTCACCGAGAGCGTCTTCAACATCCCCGGCCTCGGCCGGCTGACGGTCGATGCGATCCTCGCCCGCGACTATCCGGTGATCCAGGGACTCATCCTCTTCACCAGCGGCATCTACGTGGCGATCAATCTCCTGATCGACCTGTCCTACGCCTTTCTCGACCCGAGGATCCGTTATTGATGGCCTTTCCCGTGGACGCTTCCGCCGAGCCCGCGCGCCGCCGGCGCCTCCCCGTCCTGCCCTTCGAGCGACTCGGCTTTGCCGGCTCCGTCGCCGCCGTGGTGCTCTTCCTGATCGTGGCGATGGCGATCTTCGCGCCGCTGCTCGCCCCCTATGATCCGATCGAGATGAACCCGGCGCAGCGGCTGAAGGCGGCGTCCGACCTGCACTGGATGGGCACCGACGCCTATGGCCGCGACCTGTTCTCGCGCGTCATTTACGGCGCCCGCATCTCGCTCATCGTCGGCATCGGCGCCGCCGCGATCAGCGTCGCCGTCGGCCTGCCGCTCGGGCTCCTCGCCGGCTTCTTCCGGCCGCTCGATGCCGTGCTGATGCGCATCATGGACGGGCTGATGGCGATCCCGAGCATCCTCCTCGCCATCGCCGTCGTCTCGCTCGCCGGCGCCAGCCTCTGGACCGTCCTCGTCGCCATCACCTTGCCGGAAATCCCGCGCGTCGTCCGGCTGGTGCGCTCCGTCGTCCTCGGCGCGCGCGAGGAGCCCTATGTCGAGGCGGCGATCGCCGTCGGCAGCAGCCTGCCGAAGATCATGTGGCGGCACCTGATGCCGAACACGCTGGGGCCCCTGATCGTCCAGGCGACCTATGTCTGCGCCTCGGCGATCCTGACCGAAGCGATCCTCTCCTTCCTCGGCGCCGGCGTCGGCACCGAGACGCCCTCCTGGGGCAACATCATGTCGGAGGGGCGCGTCTACTTCCAGCTGTTGCCGCTGCTGATCTTCTGGCCCGGCCTGTTCCTGTCGGCCTGCATCCTGGCGATCAACCTTCTCGGCGACACCGCGCGCGACCTTCTCGATCCCCGTCTCAAGCAGAGGGGAGCCGGCCGATGACCGCCACCACCGACCCGCTGGCCCCGATCCTCGCGATCGAGGACCTCGTCGTCACCACCGGGGGCCCGCGCCCGATCCCGATCCTCAAGGGCATCTCGCTGGAGATCGGTGCCGGCGAAACCGTCTGCCTCGTCGGCGAGAGCGGATCGGGCAAGTCGGTGACGTCGCTGGCGACCATGGGCCTCCTGCCGAAGGGGGCGCTGGTGGCGCGCAGCGGGCGGATCCTGCTCGAGGGCGAGGACGTCCTCGCTGTCAGGCCGAACCGGCTGAAGGCGCTGCGCGCGACGCGCATGTCGATGGTCTTCCAGGAACCGATGACGGCCCTCAACCCGGTCATCACCGTCGGGCGGCAGATCGAGGAGGTGCTGCAGGCGCATTCGTCCCTCGGGGCGCGCGAACAGCGCCGGCAGGTGCTCGACATGCTGGAGCAGGTCCATCTTCCCGACGTGCCCCGGATCCACGCCTCCTACCCGCACCAGCTCTCGGGCGGCCAGCGCCAGCGCATCATGATTGCCATGGCGCTGATCCTGAGGCCGAAACTCCTCATCGCCGACGAGCCGACCACGGCGCTCGACGTCACCACCCAGAAGCAGATCCTGAAACTCATCCGCGACCTGCAGAAGGATCTCGGCACCTCCGTCCTCTTCATCACCCATGACATGGGCGTCGTCGCCGACATCGCCGACCGCGTCTGCGTCATGCACCATGGCGAGATCGTCGAAACCGGCGCGACGCGGACGATCCTGACGGCGCCGGCGAAGGATTATACCCGCGACCTCCTCAAGGCCGTGCCGGCGCTGCTGCCCCGTCCGGCCCGGGCCGAGACGAGCCAGGAGACGGTGCTGGAGACGATCGAGCTCGGCATGACCTATGGCCGCCGGTCGCTGCTGCGGCGCAGCCACCAGACGGTCGCCGCAGACAAGGTCAGCCTCGTCCTGAAGCGCGGCCGCACGCTCGGCATCGTCGGCGAGAGCGGCTCGGGCAAATCGACAGTGGCGCGCTGCGTGATGCGGCTGATCGAGCCGACGGCCGGCGGCATCCGCCTCAACGGCCACGACATTTCCAACCTGTCGCGCGCGGCGCTGCATCCCTTCCGCCAGCGCATCCAGATGATCTTCCAGGATCCCAACCGCTCGCTGAACCCGCGCCTGACGGTCGGCGACAGCATCACGGAGGGGCCGATCAACTACGGCGTGAAAAAGCTCGCGGCCGAGGCGAAGGCGCGGGAATTACTGGAACTCGTCGGCCTGCCCGCCGACGCCGTCACCCGCCATCCGCACCAGTTCTCCGGTGGGCAGCGCCAGCGCATCGCCATCGCAAGGGCGCTCGCGATGGAGCCCGACATCCTCGTCGCCGACGAGGCGGTATCGGCGCTCGACGTTTCGGTGCAGGCGCAGGTGCTGGATCTCCTCGGCGACATCCAGAAGCGGCTCGGCGTCGCCATCCTCTTCATCACCCATGATCTCCGGGTCGCCGCGCAGATCTGCGACGATGTCGCCGTGATGCAGAAGGGGCGCGTCGTCGAATACGGGCCGGCTGCGCAGGTGCTGCGCCATCCGCAGCAGGACTACACCCGCGAACTTCTCGACGCCGCGCCGGGCAAGGACTGGGATTTTCCGAACTTCCAGTCACTGGCCGCGACGCTGGCCCAAATCTCTCCCCACACCGCTGCCTGACAGGAATCGCATGTCCTCCTTCCGCATCGCCGTCGCCGGCTTCATGCACGAGACCAACACGTTCGGCCCGAGCAAGGCCGGCTACGACGCCTTCGTCGAGGGCGGCGGCTGGCCGGCGCTCGTCGAGGGGCCGGACCTCATCGCGTCGACGCGCAACGTCAACATCGGCATCAGCGGCTTCGTCACCGCGGCAGAGGCAGCCGGCTGGGCGCTCGTGCCGACGCTCTGGTGCGCGGCGAGCCCTTCGGCCCATGTCACCGAAGCGGCCTACGAGACGATCGCCGGGCGAATCCTCGCGGGGATCGCCGCAGCAGGAAAGCTCGACGGGATCTATCTCGACCTTCACGGCGCGATGGTCGCCGAGCATGTCGACGACGGCGAGGGCGAGCTTCTCGCGCGGTTGCGGCGCCTCGTCGGCCCCGACCTGCCGATCGTCGCCAGTCTCGACCTGCACGCCAATGTGACGGCGAAAATGGTCGAGGCAGCCGACATGCTGGTCGCCTACCGCACCTATCCGCATGTCGACATGGCCGAGACCGGACGGCGGGCGGCCTCCCTAATGGCGCGCCGGCTCGGTGGCCAGCGCGACGTCAAGGCCTTTCGCCAGCTTCCCTTCCTCATTCCGATCGCCTGGCAGGCGACGAGCATGGAGCCGAACCGGAGCCTCTATGGCGGGCTGGCGGACCGCGAAGCCGTGGGCCTCGGCTCGATCTCGCTCGCCATGGGCTTTCCCGCCGCCGACTTTGCCGATTGCGGCCCTTCGGTCTTCGCCTATGCGCCCGACCAGGCGACGGCCGACGCCGCCGCCGAAAACCTCTGTGCGGCGGTCCTGGCGCAGGAGAGCGCCTTCGACGGCACGGTCTATTCGCCCGAGGACGGCGTGCGCGAGGCCATGCGCATCGCGGCCATGGCGACGCGCCCGGTGGTCATCGCCGATACCCAGGACAATCCCGGGGCCGGCGGCGATTCCGACACGACAGGCATGCTGCGCGCCCTCATCGCCTGCGGGGCCACGGAGGCGGCCATCGGCGTGATCGTCGACCCCGCGGCGGCGGCAAAGGCGCATGAAGCCGGTGTCGGCGCGACCTTGGCGTTTTCGCTCGGCGGCAAGTCGGGCGTGGAAGGCGACGCGCCCTTCGACATCCTGTGCACCGTCGAAGCCCTTTCGGACGGTCACCTCGTCGCCTCCGGCCCCTTCTACGGCGGCGCGCGTATGCAGCTGGGTCTGGCCGCCTGCCTCGGCATCGGTGGCGTCCGGATCGTCGTCGCCTCGCGCAAGGCGCAGATGGCGGACCGGGAAATGTACCGCTTCGTCGGCATCGAGCCCGAGGCGCAGAAGATCCTGGTCAACAAGAGCTCGGTGCACTTTCGCGCCGATTTCGAGCCGATCGCTGAGACCATCCTGGTTTGTGCGGCGCCGGGGCCGATGCCCGTCGACCCGGCCTCCCTGCCCTTCACCCGGCTGCGTCCGGGCCTGCGGATGTCGCCGAACGGCCCGTCCGCGCCCTGACCGTTCCTTTCCACGCGCATTGAGACCACAAGGACCCGACCCATGACCGTGCTGCCGCAGATCCAGGAATTCACCGGCGATCTCGTCGCCATCCGCCGCGACCTCCACGCCCATCCCGAGATCGGCTTCGAGGAGAAGCGGACCTCGGCGATCGTCGCGGCTAAGCTGGAGGAATGGGGCGTCGAGGTGCACCGCGGGCTCGGCGGGACGGGGGTCGTCGGGATCGTCGCCGGCAACCGGCCGGGCGGGCGGCGCATCGGCCTGCGCGCCGACATGGACGCGCTGCCCATGGACGAGCTGTCCAACCTTCCCTACCGCTCGACCATTCCCGGCCGCATGCATGCCTGCGGCCATGACGGCCACACCACCATGCTGCTGGGTGCCGCCCGCTACCTCGCCGCGAACCGCGATTTTGCCGGCACCGCCGTCCTCGTCTTCCAGCCGGCCGAGGAAGGGCTCGGCGGCGCCCGCGCCATGCTTTCCGACGGCCTGTTCCAGCGCTTTCCCTGCGACGAGATCTACGGCCTGCACAATTCGCCCGAGCTCGACGAGGGGCAGATCGCGATCTTCCCGGGCAAGGCGATGGCCGGCGCCAGCTTCTTCGACATCAGGATCACCGGCCGCGGCAGCCACGGCGCCATGCCGCACAAGGCGGCCGATCCGATCGTCGTCGCCACCGCCCTGGCGCAAGCGCTGCAGAGCATCGTCAGCCGCAACACCGATCCCATGCAGTCGGCGGTGCTGTCGATCACCCAGATCCATTCGGGCTCGGCCTACAATGTCATCCCCGAGGAGGCGGTGCTCGCCGGCACCGTGCGCTTCTTCGATGCCGAGGTCGGCGCTCTCGTGCATGCCCGCATGCGCCGGATCGCCTCCGGCCTTGCCCAGTCCTTCGAAGTCGAGATCGCCGTCGACATCCGCGACATCTTCTCCGTCTTGGAGAACCACCCGGCCGAAACGGCCTATCTGGCCGAGGCGGCCGCCGAGATCGTCGGCGCCGAAAACGTCCTCACCACGCCCAAGCCGATGATGGGCAGCGAGGATTTCGCCGACATGCTGCAGGCGGTTCCCGGCGCCTATTGCTGGGTCGGCCATGCCGGCACCGTCGCCTTGCACAATCCGAGCTTCGTCCTCGACGACGGCATCCTGCCGATCGGCGCGAGCCTTTTGGCCCGCATCGTCGAGCGCCGCCTCGCTTCTGCCTGACCCGCATCAAGGAGAACGACCATGGCCCTGACGGATCTCGACCTCGACACCGACCGCCTGCTCGCCGGCCTGCAGCGCTGGATCGAATGCGAAAGCCCAACCTTCGACGTCACTGCCGTGAACCGGATGATGACGCTCGCCGCCGAGGACCTCGTGGCGATGGGTGCCACCGTCGAGCGCGTTGCCGGCCCCGACGGCCTCGGGGACTGCGTGAAAGCGTCCTTTCCGCACCCGCGGCAGGGTGAGCCCGGCATTCTGATCATGGCGCATCTGGATACGGTTCATCCGATCGGCACGCTCGATAAACTGCCCTTCCGGCGCGAGGGCGACCGTTGCTATGGCCCGGGCATCCTCGACATGAAGGGCGGCACCTTCGCCGCACTCCAGGCCGTGCGCGCCCTCATCGCGGCGGGGATCGAAACACCCCTGCCCGTCAGCGTCCTCCTCACCTCGGACGAGGAGATCGGCAGTCCCGGCACCCGGCCGCTGATCGAGGCCGAGGCGCGCCGGCACCGAGCGATCCTCGTTCCCGAACCGGCGATCAACGGCAATGGCGTCGTCTCTGGGCGCTACGCCATCGCCCGCTACAATCTCACCGCCCAGGGCCGCCCGAGCCATGCCGGGGCCTCCCTGAAGAAGGGCCGCTCGGCCATCCGCGAAATGGCCGGGCGGATTCTCGCCATCGAGGACATGACGGATGACGACTGCACCTTCAGCGTCGGCGTCGTCCACGGCGGCCAGTGGGTGAACTGCGTCTCGACCACCTGTCGCGCCGAGGCCCTGTCGATGGCCAAGCGCCAAGACGATCTCGACAAGGGGAAGGCCCGCATGCTGGCGATGACCGAAACGCGGGAGGACGGCACCGGCTTTTCCGTCACCCTGGGCGTCGTCCGGCCTGTCTGGGAACCCCAGGAGGGCACGATGGCGCTCTTCGCCCTGGCCGAGCAGGTCGCCGCCGAACTCGGGATGACGATCACCCACGGCAGTTCCGGCGGCGGGTCAGACGGCAATTTCACCGGCGCGATGGGGCTGCCGACGCTGGACGGGCTCGGCCTCAGCGGCGACGGCTACCACACGCTCGGCGAATACATCCTCGTCGACAGCCTGGTCGACCGGGCGCGCCTCATGGCCGGCCTGCTGTCGCGGATCGGCCTGCCCGCGGAAGAGGCGTAAGGGCATGACGCCGTTCCCGTCCCCTGCCGCGCCGGGTGCCTTGGTACCGCTTCACCCGCGGAACATCGCGGCGCTCGCAACACCCGATGACCGGCACTCGCAGCGCTATGCCGGAACGAGGACCGCCATCGATCGCTTCGGTCTCGGCTTCAAGTCTTTGATTGGGAACGGCTCGAGGCCGATGCCGTCTTCGGCCGAAAGTGTGGGCAAGCTCAATCGTAAGGGTTGCAATGCTCCGGGGACGGTGTTCGACTGCCTCGACGGGTCGCCTGGCCCGGCTGCTCACCCAGAGCGGTCCGAGGGCGCGACGGGAGTGAATGTTTGACGGAAGCCGGCGTTTCAGAAGCCTTCATCGAGAGCCTGGTCGGCTTTCCCAGCGTATCGCAGGACAGCAATCTTCCGCTGATCGACTTCGTCCAGTCCACCCTCGCCCAGCTCGGCATCGCCTCGGTTCGGGTGCCCGATGCCAGCGGGAGCAAGTCGAGCCTCTTTGCCACCATCGGCCCGAACGTGCCGGGCGGCGTCGTTCTTTCCGGCCACAGCGATGTCGTTCCCGCCACCGACCAGGCCTGGACGTCCGATCCCTTCACGCTGGTCCGCCGCGGCGACCGCCTCTACGGGCGCGGCACCACGGACATGAAGAGTTTTGTCGCCATCGGCCTGGCGCTGGTGCCGGAGATGCTGGCGGCCGGGCTGAAGCGGCCGATCCATCTGGCTCTGTCCTACGACGAGGAGATCGGCTGCCTCGGGGCGCCGGACATGATCGCGCAGATGCTCGAGACGGTCGCGCCACCCTCGGCGGTGATCGTCGGCGAACCGACGGGCATGGGCGTCGTCACCGGCCACAAGGGCGTGCTCAAGCTGACGACGCGGGTGCGCGGCAAGGCGGTGCATTCGAGCGTCGTCGATCAGGGCGTCTCGGCCGTCGCCATCGCCGCCCGCCTTGCCGTCTGGCTCGACGACCGGATGGGCCGCAACCGTGAGCGCGGCCTGCAGGACATGCGGTTTTCGCCCCCCTACACGACGCTGCATTCCGGCATCATCGAGGGCGGCACCGCCTTCAACATCACCGCCGGGCACGCCCGCCTCGTCTCCGACATCCGCGTCCTGCCGGGCGAGAGCGCGGCCGATTATCTCGCCGAATACACCGCCCATACCGAATGGCTGACCGAGGCGATGCGGCGGATCGATCCCGGCGCCGGCATCGACATCTCGGTCGAATGCGACGTGCCGGGTTGTCGGCGCGAGCCGGACGGGGAAGCCGAGAAGCTGGCCCGCCGGCTGTCGTCCGCCGGCCTGCCGCAGCCCGATGACGCCGTCGTCGCCTATGGCACCGAGGCCGGGCAGTTCCAGGCCGCGGGCCTGTCGACCGTCGTCTGCGGCCCCGGCGACATGGAACAGGGTCACAAGCCCGACGAATACATCGAGCTCTCGCAGGTCCGCGCCGGCGAGGCGTTCCAGCGCCGGCTGATCGCCGAACTCGCAGCCTGAAGGACTAGCGCCATGCCCATCGTCAACCGCTTCGCCGACTTCCACGACGACATCACCGCCTGGCGCCGCGACATCCACGCCCATCCCGAAACCCAGTACGACGTCCACCGCACCGCCGGCGTCGTCGCCGACAAACTGCGCGAATTCGGCGTCGACGAGATCGTCACCGGCGTCGGCCGCACCGGCGTCGTCGGCATCATCAAGGGCCGCGACACCGGGTCCGGGCGCGTCGTCGGCTTGAGGGCCGACATGGACGCGCTGCCGATCACGGAGACGACGGGCTTGGCCCATGCCTCGACGATCGCCGGCAAGATGCATGCCTGCGGCCATGACGGCCACACGGCCATGCTGCTCGGCGCCGCGAGATACCTCTGCGAGACCCGCAATTTCGACGGCGCCGTGGCGCTGATCTTCCAGCCGGCGGAGGAAGGCGGCGCCGGCGGCAAGGCGATGGTCGACGACGGCATGATGGACCGCTTCGGCATCCAGGAAGTCTACGGCCTGCACAACCAGCCGGGCATGGCGCTCGGCACCTTCGCCATCCGGCCCGGCCCGATGATGGCGGCGGCCGACGAGTTCTCGATCGCGATCGAGGGCTATGGCGGCCATGCCGCCCGTCCGCATCGCACGATCGACGCGACGCTCGTCGCTGCGCAGATCACGGTGATGCTGCAGACGGTGGTCGCCCGCAATGTCGACCCGATCGAGTCGGCGGTTCTGTCGGTGACGCAGATCCATGCCGGCGACGCCTTCAACGTCATCCCCCAGACGGCGCTGCTCACCGGCACGGTGCGGACGCTGAAGGAGGAGATCCGCGACCTGATGGAGCGCCGGGTCACCGAAGTCGTCGACCTCACCGCGCGGGCGCTCGGCGCCACGGCCGTGCTCGACTACCAGCGCAACTATCCGGTCGTCGTCAACCACGCGTCCAACACCGCCTTCGCGGCTTCGGTCGCCGAGGAAATCGCCGGCAAGGGCCGCGTCGTCCTCGACACTCCCCCCGTCATGGGCGGCGAGGATTTCGCCTTCATGCTGAATGCCCGCCCCGGCGCCTTCATCTTCGCCGGCAATGGCGACACCGCACCCGTGCATCACCCGCAATACGACTTCAACGATGCCTTGACGCCCTTTGGCTGCTCGTACTGGGCGAGACTCGTCGAAACCGCGATGCCTCTCCGAGGCTGAACTCCAGGAAATGAGGACCTCGAAGATGACACGTCTTTTGCTCGCCGGCGCCGCCACGGTCGCCCTGATGACATCGCCGGCCCTGGCGGAAACGTTTCGCTTCGCCTTCCAGGGCGACGTGCAGTCGCTCGACCCGCACGGGCTGAACGAGACCTTCACGCTCGGCTATCTCGGCAATGTCTACGAGGGCCTGACGCACTATGACAAGGACCTGAAGATCGAGCCGGGCCTCGCCACGTCCTGGGAAAATACCGATCCGACGACCTGGCGGGTCAACCTGCGCAAGGACGTGAAATTCCACAACGGCAACGACTTCGATGCCGAGGACGTGGTGTTCTCCTGGAAGCGCACGCTGACGCCCGGTTCGGACATGAAGGGCTACGGCGCCAAGATCGCCGAGATCAAGGTGCTCGACCCCTACACGATCGACATCGTCACGCCGACGCCCAACCCGATCCTGCCGCGCGAGCTCGTCTATCTCTACATCATGGACAAGGAGTGGTCCGAGGAGAACAAGACGACCGAGGCGACGAGCCCGAAGGCGGCCGATTCCACCTCGACCTATGCCGCCCAGAACGCCAACGGCACCGGCCCCTTCCAGCTTGTCGAGCGGCAGGCCGACGTGAAGTCGACAATGAAGCGCTTCGACGGTTATTGGGGCCAGATCGCCTCCAACGTCACCGACGTCGTCTTCACGCCGATCAGCCAGGATTCGACCCGCGTCGCCGCCCTCATCTCCGGCGAGCTCGACATGGCCTGGCCGGTGCCGGTGCAGGACTGGAACCGCCTCGAGGAAGCCGAGGGCGTCAGCCCGCTGACCGGGCCGGAGGCCCGCACGATCTTCCTCGGCATGGACCAGTACCGCGACGAGCTGCTCTACTCCAACGTCAAGGGCAAGAACCCGCTGAAGGACCAGAAGGTCCGCGCGGCGATGGCGCACGCGATCAACCTCGACCTGATCAACGACAAGGTCATGCGCGGCGCCGCGACACCAACCGGGCTCCTGATCGGACCGCAAATCAACGGTTTCGACGCCGAGCTGAACAAGCCCTACGAATACGATCCGGAAATGTCGAAGAAGCTGCTCGCCGAGGCCGGCTATCCCGAGGGATTCGAGCTCGGCATGGACTGCCCGAACAACCGCTATGTCAACGACGAGCAGATCTGCCAGGGCGTCGTCGGCCTGCTCGCGCGCGTCGGTATCAAGGTCAACCTCAATGCCCAGCCGAAGTCGAAATACTTCGCCAAGGTCTCGCCGCAGAGCGGCAACGACACCTCGTTCTACCTGCTCGGCTGGACGCCCTCGACGATGGACGCGCACAACGCGCTGTTCAACCTCGTCTCGGTCTTCGACGCGGAGAAGAACAGCGGCCAGTTCAACTACGGCCGCTATTCCAATCCGGCGATCGACGCGCTGACCGACAAGATCGTGTCGGAGACCGATGCCGAGAAGCGTCAGGCGATGATCGACGAGGCGATGAAGATGCTGAAGGACGATGTCGGCTACCTGCCGATCCATCAGCAGCCGCTCTCCTGGGGCGTGCGGGACGGTGTGACCGTCGTGCAGCGGGCCGACGACGTGATCGATCTTCGCGATGTCGTGGTCGGCACGGCGAAATGAGACGCAGCGCCCGGCGCCTCCTTTCGCCGGGCGCATGTCCGAGGCGACCGGCCGGTTCGCCGCCGGTCCCCGCAACCCCCATGACGGGATGCCCATGCTGTTCTTCATCCTGAAGCGGCTGGCGCAGGCGATCGGCGTCATGCTCATCGTCGCGCTGATCGCCTTCGCGCTCTTCCGCTTCGTCGGTGATCCCGTCAACAACATGGTCGGCCAGGACACGACGACCGAACAGCGCCTGCAGTTGCGCCAGGACCTCGGCCTCGACGACGCGATCGTCGTGCAGTTCGCGCGCTTCGTCGGCCAGGCGGTGCAGGGCGATTTCGGCCAGTCCTACCGCCTGCGCCAGCCGGTTAGCGACCTCATCGCCGAGCGCTTTCCCGCCACCTTCGAGCTGTCCCTGGTATCGGCGGTGATGGCGCTGGCGATCGGCATCCCGATGGGCGTCTACACCGCCCTCAATCGCCGCGGCTTTCTCTCCCGCGCCTTCATGACGCTGTCGCTGATCGGCATCTCGCTGCCGACCTTCCTGATCGGCATCCTGCTTATCCTCTTCTTCGGCGTGACGCTGCGCTGGCTGCCGACCTTCGGCCGCGGCGAGGTCGTCGATCTCGGCTGGTGGTCGACCGGATTCCTCACCCGCAGCGGCCTGGAAGCCCTGATCATGCCGGCGATCACGCTGGCGATCTTTCAGATGACCCTGATCGTGCGCCTCGTACGCGCCGAGATGCTGGAAGTCCTGCGCGCCGACTTCGTGAAATTCGCCAAGGCGCGCGGGCTGAAGCCCGGCACAATCAACTTCTCGATCGGCCTGAAGAACACGCTGGTGCCTGTGATGACCATCATCGGCCTGCAGATCGGCTCGATCATCGCCTTCGCCATCATCACCGAGAGCGTCTTCCAGTGGCCGGGCATGGGCCTCCTGTTCATCCAGGCGATCGCCGAGGTCGATATCCCGGTGATGGCCGCCTACCTCCTCCTGATCGCGCTGATCTTCGTGATCATCAATCTCATCGTCGACATCCTCTATTTCGTCGTCGATCCCCGGCTGAGGGTGCAGCGATGAGCGAGATCGAGAGCGCCGTGGATGCCGAGATCATCGGCTGGCGCGGGCGCCTGGCGGACAGCGACGTCTGGCATTCCTTCACTCATTCGCCGCTGGCCATGGTGTCGGCAGCCTTCACCCTCGTCTTCGTGCTGGCGGCGGTCCTGGCGCCCTTTGTCGCGCCGCACAATCCGTTCGACCTGTCGCAGGTCGACCTGTTCGACTCGCTGCTGCCGCCGGCCTGGCAAGAGGGCGGGTCGGCGTCCTACCTGCTCGGCACCGACGACCAGGGCCGCGACATCCTCTCGACCATCCTCTACGGCGCGCGGATCTCGCTGGCGGTCGGCTTCCTCTCGGTGCTGTTCGCGGCGGTGATCGGCATCGCCCTGGGTCTCGTCTCCGGCTATGTCGGCGGCATGGTCGACACCGTCCTGATGCGCATCGCCGACGTGCAATTGTCCTTCCCCGCCATCCTGATCGCGCTCCTGATCGACGGCGTGATGCGGGGCATCCTGCCGCGCGGCCTGCACAACGAGATCGCGGTGACCGTCCTCGTCTTCGCCATCGGCCTGTCCTTCTGGGTGCAATATGCCCGCACCGTGCGCTCCTCGGTGATGATCGAGCGGACGAAGGAATATGTGCAGGCCGGCCAGGTGATCGGCCTGCCCGGCTGGATCATCCTGTTCCGCCACATCCTGCCTAATGTCGTCGGCCCGGTGCTGGTCATCGCCACCATCCAGCTGGCGCTCGCCATCATCACCGAGGCGACGCTCTCCTTCCTCGGCGTCGGTGTGCCCGCGACCTCGCCCTCGCTCGGCACGCTGATCCGCATCGGCAACGATTTCCTGTTCTCCGGCGAATGGTGGATCACCATTTTCCCGGGCATCGCCCTCGTCCTCCTGGTCCTGGCGATCAACCTCCTCGGCGATTGGCTGCGCGACGCGCTCAATCCGAAAATGCGCTGAGGCCCGTGATGACAGAACCCGCCACCGTGCTCCTCGACATCGACGGCCTGCGCGTCGAGTTCCCCTCGCGCCGCGGCACCGTGGTCGCGGCCAAGAGCATCACCCTGCAGCTGAGGGCCGGCGAAATCCTCGGCGTCGTTGGCGAATCCGGCGCCGGCAAGTCGACCATCGGCAATGCCGCGATGGGCCTCTTGGAGCGGCCGGGCCGCATTGCCGGCGGCACGGTGACGCTGGAAGGCCAGCGCATCGACGATCTCGACGACGAGCCGATGCGGCGCCTGCGCGGCGCCAAGATCGCGATGATCTTCCAGGACCCGATGACCTCGCTCGACCCGCTGCGCAGCGTCGCCGAGCAGCTCGTCACCACCATCCGCACTCACCTCCCCGTCGGCGAGGCGGAAGCGATGCGGCGGGCTGTCGACCTGATCCGCCGCGTCGGCATTCCCGATCCCGAGACGCGCATCAAGCATTTCCCGCACCAGTTCTCCGGCGGCATGCGCCAGCGCGTCGTCATCGCCCTCGCCCTCTGCGCCGAACCCGACGTGATCATCGCCGACGAGCCGACGACGGCGCTCGACGTGTCGATCCAGGCGCAGATCCTCGATCTCCTGCGCGCCCTCGTCCGCGATACCGGCGTCGGCATGATGATCATCACCCACGACATGGGGGTGATCGCCGAGATCGCCGACCGCGTCGCGGTGATGTATCGCGGCGAGGTGGTCGAAACCGGCCCGACGGCCAAGATCCTGAACAACCCTGATCATCCCTATACGCGCAGCCTGATCTCGGCGGTGCCGCGCTCGGACGTGAAGCTGCATCGCTTTCCGCTCGTCGAGCACATCGAAGCCGCGGGACCGCGCAAAACCCTGGACCTCAAGACGCACTGGCTCGGCGGCCAGCGCGACTATGCCGACTTCGACGGCCCGCTCCTCGACGTCCGCGACCTGTCCATGGTGTTTCGCACCGGCGGCCTTTTCGGGGGTGGCAGGAGCGAGGTGAAGGCCGTCGACGGCGTGTCCTTCGCCATCCGGCGCGGCGAGACCTTTGGCCTCGTCGGCGAGTCGGGATCGGGCAAGTCGACGATCGCTCGGCTGATCACCGGCATCTACCGGCCGACCGGCGGCGAGATCCACTTCGTCGGCGCCGAGCTGACGGCGATCCGCAAACGCGCCGAGCTGAACCGCTACCGGCGCCAGATGCAGATGATTTTTCAGGATCCCTTTTCCTCGGTGAACCCGCGGATGAAGGTGCGCGACATCATCGCCGAGCCGATCCGCTTCCACAAACTCGCCGGGTCGGAGGCCGAAGTCCGCGCCATCGTCGCCGACCTTCTCGACCATGTCGGCCTCGGCGCCAGGGCGGCGCAAAAATATCCGCATGAGTTTTCAGGCGGCCAGCGCCAGCGCATCTCGATCGCCCGGGCGCTGGCGACGCGGCCGCGCTTCCTCGTCTGCGACGAGCCGACCTCGGCGCTCGACGTGTCGATCCAGGCGCAGGTGCTGAACCTCTTGAAGGACCTGCAGGACGAACTCGGCCTCACCATGCTGTTCATCAGCCACGACCTGCCGGTGATCCGGCAGATGTGCGACCGGGTGGCGGTGATGCGCGGCGGGAAGATCCTCGAGATCGCGGCGACGGAGGATCTCTTCGAGCGGCCGCAGGATGCCTATACGAAGCACCTCCTCGACCTGATGCCCGAGGCGTTTCGCCATCGCCCGGCCGTCGCGGCCGGCTGATGGCGCTCCTGCTGGCGGGGTGTTTCAGGCCAAGAGCTTGCCCAGGGACGGGAGCGCCAGCGACAGGCCGGACAGGCAGAGCAGAACGAAGACCGCAAGGCGTATGGCGGTGGGCGACAGCGGCGGCGGCAGCCGGCGAGCCAGCGTCGTGCCGCAAATGACGGCCGGGATGGCCAGCAAGGCCGGCCAGTAGGCCACGGCGGGGAAGTCTCCCGCCGCCGCGACCATGCCGAGGCGCAGGAGCGCGTTGAGGGCGAAGACCGCGACCAGCGTCTCGCGGATCGCCGCCATCGGCAGGGGCTGGCGGTAGAGATGGTAGACCAGCGGCGGACCGCTGGTCGAAAACAGGCCGCCCATCAGCCCCGACAGCGCCCCGAAGAACAGCGTCGCCGGCACGCCGGAGGGCCGCTTGTCCTTTGCCGGCGGCTTCAGCAGCTGCAAAGCGGAGACGAGGATCACGACGCCCAGTAGGATGCGCAGCCCATCGATCCCGCCCGCGGCCAGATGCGCCAGCACCGCGTAGCCGACGATCGTCATCGGCAGGCTCGCCGCGATGATCACCAGGAGCTCGCGGCGCCGGATGTCGGACCAGCCCTTGGCCACCATCTGCCCGGCATTGACCAGCGTCAGCACGGAGACGACGACCGCGGCCTCGGGCAGCGGCAGGATCCCCGTCAGCCCGACGGCGCCCATGACGAGGAGGCCGAAGGCGAAACCGGTCAGCGTCTGGACATAGGCAGAAAGGCCGGCGACCAAGAGAAAGGCGGCGACGGCACCGGCGCTCAAAACGCCACACCACGCCCGAAGGCTTGGTGCGGACCGCGCGAACAGCGCGGAGTGCGGTTGAACGCGGAGGCGCCCGTGGGTTCCAGCGCGTCCCCTGTCGCAGATCCCGCCGAAGGCCGGCTCCGGGATCCCAGCGCCCTGGCCGCCGGTCCGGGCGGCGGCTCACGCAAAAAGGCGCGCCCGCTCGGTGTCGGCGCTCAGCTTGGGCTGCGCCGCCCAGCCGATCAGATCGGCGATGAAGGCGTCGCAGCGCTGCAGCTGGGCCAATTCCACATACTCGTCGGGACGGTGCGCCTCGGAGATGCGGCCGGGGCCGCAGATCACGGTCTCGATGCCGAGGATCTCCTTGAACCGGCCCGCCTCCGTGCCGTAGGCGACCTTGGCGAAGCCGTTGCTGCCGGCGAAGCGCTGGGCCAGCTTGACGAGTTCGCTCTCGGGCGCCGTCTCAATCCCCGGCACGGCGGCGAAGACGTCGAGCGCGATCCCGGCTTCCGGCGCGATCGCCCGCATCTCCGGCTCGAGCACGTCGCGCGCATAGGCCGCGATCTCGGCGACGAGCGCATCGGGATCCTCACCGGGCATGACGCGGAACTCGAACTCGAACTGGCAGGCGTCCGGCACGATGTTCAACGCCGTGCCACCTTTCATCCAGCCGGTATGGGCCGTACTGAAAGGGATGTCATAGGCGGCGTCCTGTCGGCCCTGCTCGCCCAGGCGGGTGCCGATCGTCCGCAGCCGGGCGATCAACAGAGCCGCGTATTCCACGGCATTGACCCCCTGCGGCGCCAGCGAGGAGTGGCAGGCCCGGCCGGTGACCGTGACGCGCACCGAGCGCTTGGCCTTGTGGGCGACGACCACTTCCATCGACGTCGGCTCGCCGACGACGCAGTAGCGCGGCGTCACCGGCCGCCCTTTCAGCGCTTCCAGCAGGCCGATGACGCCGACGCAGCCGACCTCTTCGTCATAGGACAGGGCCAAGTGGATCGGCTGCTTCAGGTCGGCCGCCAGCATCGACGGCACGGCGGCGAGGGCGCAGGCGAGAAACCCCTTCATGTCGCAGGCGCCGCGGCCATAGAGGCGCCCGTCCCGCTCGGTCAGGTCGAACGGATCGCTCGCCCAGTCCTGGCCGTCGACCGGCACGACGTCCGTGTGGCCGGAGAGGACGATGCCCGGGACGTCCGCGGGCCCGATCGTCGCCCAGAGATTGGCCTTCTCGCCGGTGGCGTCATAGACGCGCTCGCTGGCGACGCCGAGCTCGCCGAGATAGGCCTCGACGTAGGCGATGAGGGCGAGGTTGGAGCCGCGGCTGGTGGTATCGAAGCCGACGAGGCGCTTCAGGATGTCGGGGGTCGACTGGGGATGCATCGGAAAACTCCGGGACGGCCCGCCGTTCGGGAGAAGGCGGGGCATGGAAGGCGGTCAGGTGAGGCTCTTGCGCACCATGGCCATGAAGTCCGCCGCGGCCAGCGACAGGGGGCGACTGGCCGGCGAAAGGAAGCAGGTGCGGTGGGGAATACCCGGCTCGAAGGGGCGGACGACGATGCCGCTGCCCAGCTGGTGCACGATCGGGAACGGATTGAGCAGCGCGACGCCGAGGCCCTCGCGCACGAATTCGGCGGCAGAGACGGCCGTCGCCGTCTCGATCACGAGATGCCGGCGGACGCCGACCCTATCGAAGAAGCGGTCGATCTGCGTCCGCCCGGAGTGGCGCCGCGTCAGGGCGACGAAGGGCTGGCCCTCCAGATCCTGCGGCCGGATGACTTCGCGCTCGGCCAGGGGATGGCGGCTCGGCAGCGCGCAGATCGCCTCGGTCGCGACCAGAAGATCGCTGCGGACGCTGTCGTGCGTGACGGCGGTGTCGGTCAGGCCGATGTCGTGGCGGTCCTCGGCGATGTTGGTGACGAGCACGTCGCTCGACAGAACCTCGAACACGATTTCCAGCTGCGGATTGGCCTTGGTGAAGCGCGCGACGATCGGCGGCAGGAAGCGATGGGCGATCGTCGGCGGCGCGGCGATGCGCAGCGCGCCGGTGTGCGAGCCGCTGCCTGCGGTCGAGCGGTCGACGATGCGGGCAAGCGCCGCAAAGATCGGCCCGAGCTCGTCGTTGACGGCCAATGCGTCCGAATTGGGCACCAGCCGGCCACCGACACGATCGAAAAGCTGCCGTCCGAGCGCCGCCTCCAGCTCGGCCAGAGCGCGGCTCACGGCCGATTGCGACAGGCCGAGCCGCTGCGCCGCGACCGTCGTCTTGCCCGTCTCCACCAGCGCGCGCAGCACCTCGAGCTCACGAAGCGTGAACCCGGTGCGGCGTGGATCAGTCTGGGAGGCTGATTGTTTTTCAGGCATATCTATGCGGTTAATGTATATACTTTTCGCTTTCAAATTCAATTACAGCATAATAGCCTCCCTGCCAACAGCCGGATCCGTTCGGCAGTCAGGCGCCGGTCGGCGTCGCAATCCGCGTATCGTCGATGGAGACCAACATGACATCACGTGCCTTCCTCGCCTGCCTCGTCGCCGGCACAGCTTTGTCGGGAGCCGCCCAGGCGGCGGACCTGTCGGTCGGCCTGAAGTCCGAGGCGACCTCGATGGACCCGCAGTTCCATCAGCTCTCCACAAACACCCAGGTCCTCCTCAACATCTTCGAGGGACTGACCGACCAGGATCCGCAGCAGAAGGTCACTCCGGCCCTGGCGACGGCGTGGGAGGCGGTCGACGACACGACTTGGCGCTTCACCCTGCGCGAGGGCGTCAAGTTCCAGAACGGCAGCACCTTCTCGGCGCGCGACGTGATCTACACCTATTGCCGCGTGCCGCTGGTCGAGAACTCGCCCTCCTCCTTCACCATCTACACCGGCGCCATCGCCGACGTGACGGCGGACGGCGACAAGGCCGTGCTGATCAAGACCGTCGGCCCCAACCCGCTGCTGCCGACCGACGTCGCCAACCTGCCGATCCTCTCGGCCGATGCCGCCGGCGCCGAAGCGAGCGTAACCTACAAGCCGGGCGGCCAGTGCGAGGGCATGGGCACCGTGCCGCAGTCCGCCGCCTTCAACTCCCCCGAGGTGACGGTCGGAACCGGCCCCTACAAGCTGGAAAGCTTCGTGCGCGGCAGCCAGATGATCCTGACCCGCAACGAGGGCTACTGGGGCGAGCAGCCCGACTGGGACAAGGTGACGCTCCGGCCGATCACCAGCGACGGCCCGCGTGTCGCCGCCCTCCTGTCGGGCGACGTCGACATGATCGAGTCGCCGCCGATCCAGGACCTGAAGCGCATCGAGGACGGCGGCTACAGCGTCGTCGACGCGCTCTCCAACCGCATCATCTATCTCGCCATGGATCAGGACGGCGAGGCCCCAAACATCAACGGCACCGACGGCAAGAACCCGCTGCTCGACAAGAAGGTGCGCCAGGCGATCTCGCTCGCCGTCAACCGCGAGGCCATCGTCGAGCGCATCATGGGCGGCTATGCCCAAGCCGCCGGCGAACTTCTGCCGCCGCCGATGTTCGGCACCAATGGCCGCGCCGTCGACCAGTACGACGCCGAAAAGGCCAAGGCGCTTCTGACCGAGGCCGGCTATCCCGATGGGTTCGAGATCACGCTCGGCACGCCGAACGATCGCTACATCAACGACGCCCAGGTCGCCCAGGCCGTGGCGCAGATGCTGGCGCGCATCGGGATCAAGACCAATGTCGACGCGCAGACGGCGAGCCAGTTCTTCTCCCGCCGCAACAAGCTCGACTTCCCGATGTATCTCGCCGGCTGGAGCGCCTCCTCGGGCGAGATGTCCTCGCCGCTGAAGTCGCTGGTCGCCACCTATGACAAGGCGGCGGGCACCGGCCCGACCAACGCGGGACGCTATTCCAATCCCGAGATGGACAAGCTCTTGAAGGAAGCGATGTCCACCATCGACGACGCCAAGCGCGAGGACCTCCTGAAGCAGGCCGAGCAACTGGTTCTCGACGACTACGGCATCATCCCGCTGCATTACGAGCAGACGGTCTGGGCCGTGAAGAAGGGGCTCACCTACGAGCCGCGCGTCGACCAGTACACCATCGCCTCGGACGTCCACGCCGCGAAGTAGCACGCCCCGGCACCGCTCGGCCCGGCCATCGCGCCGGAGCCGAGAGGTGATCGAGACACCTGAAGTGGGACCCCGCCGGCGACAGGCCGGCGGCGTCCGCCCGGCAAGACTACGGTGCCCGCCATTTCCGGCCGGCTGCCGATCGCCGCCCGCCTGCGCCACGATGGCGGGTCGGCCGGCCCTTCCCTCTCGGAGGCGATGATGATCGTCTATCTCCTGCGACGCCTCGGCCAGAGCCTCGTTGCCCTCGCGGCGATGGCCATCATGGTCTTCGTCGGCGTCTTCGCCATCGGCAATCCCGTCGACATCCTGATCAGTCCGGAAGCCAACCAGTTCGAGATCGCGGCGACCACGGCGCGGCTCGGCCTCGACCGGCCGCTCTGGGAGCAGTTCGCGCTCTTCGTCGGCAATCTCTTCCAGGGCGATCTCGGCACCTCCTTCGTCTACGGCCGGCCCGCGCTCGACATCATCCTGCAACGCCTGCCGGCGACGATGGAGCTGGCGGTGACGGCACTGCTCCTCTCCGTCCTCGTCGGCGTGCCGCTCGGCGTCTATGCCGGGCTGAAGCCCGACAGCATCGGCGGCCGCTCGGTCATGGCCGGCTCGATCCTCGGCTTCTCCCTACCGAACTTCTGGCAGGGCATGCTGCTGATCCTCGTCTTCGCCGTGCTGCTCGGCTGGCTGCCCGCCGGCGGACGCGGCGAGACGGTGGAACTCCTCGGCATGCGCGTCAGCTTCCTCACCTGGGACGGGTTGCAGCACATGATCCTGCCGGCGCTGAACCTCGCTCTGTTCAAGATGTCGCTGGTGATCCGGCTGACGCGGGCGAACACCCGCGAGGTCGCCTTGCAGGAATACATCAAGTTCGCCCGCGCCAAGGGTCTCTCCTCCCGCCGCATCGTCCTCGTCCACATCCTGAAGAACATCATGATCCCGGTGGTGACGATCCTCGGCCTCGAACTTGGCTCGATGATCGCCTTCGCCATCGTCACCGAAACCGTCTTCGCCTGGCCAGGCATGGGCAAGCTCCTGATCGACTCGATCAACCTCCTCGATCGGCCAGTCATCGTCGCCTACCTCATGCTGACCGTGGTGATCATCGTCACGATCAACCTCGTCGTCGACCTCCTCTACTCCGCCCTCGATCCCCGCATCCGTCTGTCGCAGGTGAAATCATGAGCGACGACGCTTTCGTCTCCGGCCTCGCGCCGGTTGCGGCCGGCAAGCCGCTGGCGGTCGACAGCCCGCTGAAGCGCATCGCCCGCGCCTTCTTCGAGGACAAGCTCGCCGTCTTCGGCCTCGTGCTCTTCCTCGTGATGGTGCTGCTTGCCCTCTGTGCCCCGCTGATCGCGCCGCAGAACCCATACGATCTCGCCCAGCTCGACATCATGGACGGTGGCCAGCCGCCGGGAACGGCGAGCTTTTCCACCGGCGGGACCTACTATCTCGGCACCGACGAGCAGGGCCGCGACATGCTGTCGGCGATCCTCTACGGCCTGCGCATCAGCCTCGTCGTGGCCACCGTCTCGCTCGCCTGCGCGCTCGCGATCGGCGTCACCGCCGGCATGACGGCGGCCTATTTCGGCGGCAAGGTCGACGCGCTGATCATGCGCGTCGTCGACCTGCAGCTGTCCTTCCCGGCGATCCTGATCGCGCTCATCCTGCTCGCCCTCTGGGGCCGCGGGGTCGACAAGGTGATCATCGCCCTCGTTATCGTGCAATGGGCCTATTACGCCCGCACCGTGCGCTCCTCGGCCATGGTCGAGGCCCGCAAGGACTATATCGACGCGGCCCGGTGCCTGGCGCTCTCGCACGGCCGCATCATGTTTCACCATCTCCTGCCGAACTGCCTGCCGCCGCTGATCGTGGTCGCCACCGTGCAGATCGCCCAGGCGATCGCGCTGGAGGCGACGCTCTCCTTCCTCGGCGTCGGCGTGCCGATCACCGAGCCCTCGCTCGGCCTCCTCATCGCCAACGGCTACGATTTCCTCCTCTCCGGCCGCTACTGGGTCAGCCTCTTCCCCGGCATTGCCCTCGTCGTCACCATCGTCGCCATCAACCTCGTCGGCGACCGCCTGCGCGACGTCTTCAATCCGAGGCTGCAGAAATGACCGCGCTCCTCAGCGTCGAGGGTCTTCAGACCCATTTCTTCACCCGCGACGGCGTCGCCAAGGCCGTCGACGGCGTCAGCTTCAGCCTGGAGCGCGGCCAGATCCTAGGCCTCGTCGGCGAATCCGGCTCCGGCAAGTCGGTCACCGGCTTCTCGCTGCTCGGTCTCGTCGATCCGCCCGGCCGCATCGTCGGCGGCACCATCACCTTCGACGGCGCCGAACTGGTGAAGGGCGGCGAGCCGATGATGCGCAACCTGCGCGGCAAGCGCATCGCGATGATCTTCCAGGATCCGATGATGACGCTGAACCCGGTGCTGCGCATCGACACGCAGATGGTCGAGACCGTCCTGGCACACGAAAAGGTTTCGCGCGCGGAGGCGTTGAAGCGCTGCCGCGAGGCGCTGGTCATGGTCGGCATCGCCTCGCCCGACGAGCGCCTGCAGAGCTATCCGCATCAGTTCTCCGGCGGCATGCGCCAGCGCGTCGCCATCGCCATCGCGCTGTTGCATAAGCCCGACCTCATCATCGCCGACGAGCCGACGACGGCGCTCGACGTCACCATCCAGGCGCAGATCCTTGCCGAGGTGCAGAAGCTGTGCGCCGAGACCGGCACGGCGATGATCTGGATCACCCATGATCTCGCCATCGTCTCCGGCCTCGCCGACCGGCTGGCGGTGATGTATGCCGGCCGTGTCGTCGAGGAGGGCGAGACCGCCCGCGTCATCGAGCGGCCGCTGCATCCCTATACCAAGGGCCTGATCGAGTCCGTGCCGCAGGGCAAGACGCGCGGCGCCCGCCTCCAGCAGATCAGCGGCATGACACCCTCGCTTCTCAACCTGCCGCAGGGCTGCGCCTTCCGGCCGCGCTGCTCGCGCGCCGACGAGGCCTGCCTCGAAGAGCCGGCGCTGGACGAAAAGCTGCCCGACCGCAAGGTCCGCTGCTTTCATCCCTGGACGCTCGACCCCGTGGCGGACGCGCGGTCCGCGGCCCTGGCCGAGAAGGCCCGGTCCCGGACAGATGCGATCGTGACGGAGACGGTGCCATGAACGACGCCGTCATCGACATCGCCGGCGTCTCCAAGCGCTTCGTCAAGCAGCTCGACCTCGCCGAGCGGACGGCGCGCCTCCTCGGCGCCAATGTCCGCGAAGTGACGGTGCACGCCGTCGACGGCGTCGACCTGTCGATCCGCAAGGGCGAGGTCATGGGCCTCGTCGGCGAGTCCGGCTGCGGCAAGTCGACCCTCGGCCGCATGGTCGCTGGGCTCGATGCGCCGAGCGCCGGGCAGATACGCTTCCGCGGCAAGGACGTTTCGACGCTGAAGGGCGCCGAGGCGCGCGAAGCCGCGCTGAAGGTGCAGATGGTCTTCCAGGATCCGATGTCGGCGCTCAATCCGCGTCTGCGGGTCGACCAGATCGTCGGCGAGGCGCCGCGCGTGCATGGCCTCGCCGGTCGTGGCGAGATCGACTCCTATGTCGAGGCGGCGCTGCAGCGCGTCGGCCTCGATCCCGCGATGCGCAAGCGCTATCCGCACCAATTCTCCGGCGGCCAGCGGGCCCGCATCGGCATCGCCCGGGCGCTCGCTGTGCAGCCCGACTTCATCGTCTGCGACGAATCCGTCGCAGCCCTCGACGTCTCGATCCAGGCGCAGATCCTCAACCTTTTCATGGACCTGCGCGAGGAACTGGATCTGACTTATCTGTTCATCAGCCACGATCTCGGCGTCGTCGAGCACATCTCCGACCGTATCGCGATCATGTATCTCGGGCGCATGGTCGAGCAGGGCCCGAGCGAAGAGATCTTCGCCACGCCGAACCATCCCTACACCCAGGCGCTGCTCGCCGAGATCCCGACCTTCGCCACCACCAAGAAGACCTATTCGGCGATCAAGGGCGAAATCCCCTCGCCGATCGACCCGCCGCCCGGTTGCCATTTCCACCCGCGCTGCCCGCACGCCTTCGAGCGCTGCCGGGTGGAACGTCCGGCGCTGAAGGCGATCGCGCCGGGCCGCGTTTCGGCCTGTCACCTCAACGATGTGAGCTGACCGGCCACCATTGCCCGATGCCCCTGCGCACCGGGACACACAAGCAGCAGACAAGAGGAAGACCCATGGCCAATTCCAACGCCGAGAGCATCTGGAACCTCGTCGACGCCCGGCGCGCCGACTACGAGGCGCTGAGCGATCGCATCTGGGGCATGCCGGAGATCGCCTACACCGAATACCGTTCCAGCGCCGAGCACACCAAAATGCTGCGCGACGAGGGTTACAGGGTCACCGAGGGCCCGGCCGGCATTCCGACCGCGGTGATCGGCGAGGCCGGATCCGGCGGACCGGTGATCGCCTTCCTCGGCGAGTACGACGCCCTGCCCGGCCTCAGCCAGGAGGCCGGCATCGCCGAGCCGAAGCCGCTGGACGGCAATGGCCACGGCCATGGCTGCGGCCACAACATGCTGGGCTCCGCCGCACTTCTGGCCGCCACGGCCTTCAAGAACTATCTCGCCGAGAACAATCTCCCGGGCACCGTGCGCTACTATGGCTGCCCGGCAGAAGAGGGCGGCGCGGCCAAGGCCTTCATGGTGCGCGACGGCTTGTTCGACGACGTCGACGCGGCGATCACCTGGCACCCGGCCTCGTTGACGCGTGTCGACGACGCCCTGTCGCTCGCCAACACCCGCATCGACTTCACCTTCAAGGGCCGCGCTTCGCATGCCGCGGCAGCGCCCCATCTCGGCCGCTCGGCGCTCGATGCGGTCGAGTTGATGAATGTCGGCGTCAACTATCTGCGCGAGCACGTTCCGGCGGATTCGCGCATCCATTACGCGATGATCGACGGCGGCGGCATCGCGCCCAACGTCGTCCAGGCCCACGCGAAGGTGCGCTATGCCGTGCGCTCGCGCGATCTCCACGGCATGAAGCAGCTGAACGAGCGGGTGATCGACGTCGCCCGCGGCGCGGCGCTAATGACCGGCACCGAGATGGAGTTCAAGATCCTCAGCGCCGTCTCCAACCTTCTCGCCAACACGCCGATGGAGGAGACGATGCACGCCAATCTCGAACGCCTCGGCCCCGTCCCCTTCGACGCCGAGGACCGCGCCTATGCCGCGAAGATCCAGGCGACGTTGAGCGAGGAGGACATCGCCAGCGACTATCTGCGCTGCGGCGTCGACGAGCGGCCGGACACGCCGCTCTGCGACTTCATCGTGCCGATGGATTCGGTCGGCGAGGCGATGATCGGCTCGACGGATGTCGGCGACGTGTCCTGGGCGGTGCCGACGGTGCAGGCGCGCGTCGCCACCCACGCCATCGGCTCGCCGGGCCATTCCTGGCAGATCACCGCGCAGGGCAAGGCGCCGGCGGCCAAGAAGGGCCTCGTCTACGCCGCCAAGGCGATGGCCGGCACCGCCGTCGACCTCCTGAACGATCCGGCGCTGCTGGCGCGCGCCAAGGCCGACCATCAGGCGCGTCTGGCGAAGAAGCCCTACGCCTCGCCGATCCCGGCCGACGTGAAGGCGCCGATCCAGCCGCGGCCGCAGACCCTCTAGCCCCGGCCGTGCGGCGCTCGCCCCTTCCGGAGAGAACGCCGCACGCTCGGCGTTCATTGCCCGCTGCTTGTTGCCCCAGAAATGTGAGACCCGCATGACGCCCACGCCAGACGGTGCCCTGTCGCGCATCCGCGCCTATTTCGACGATGGCGGCTATCTCGCAGAGCTGGCGCAGCTCGTCGCGCACGAGACCGAGAGCCAGGATCCCAGCCGCAAGTCCGAGCTCCTGCGCTATCTCGTCGAGGAGATGGAGCCCTGGCTGCGCTCCCTCGGCTGCACGACGGAGATTTTCCCGAACAGCGATCCGCGCGGCGGCCCTTTCCTCGTCGGGGAGCGGATCGAGGACCCGGCCTTCGAGACCGTCCTCACCTACGGCCATGGCGACGTGATCCGGGCGCAGACCACCGAGTGGCGCGCCGGCCTGCATCCCTTCCAGCTCGTGGTGGAGGGCGATCGCGCCTACGGCCGCGGCACCGCCGACAACAAGGGCCAGCACCTCATCAACCTCGCCGCCCTGCGCGCCGTCCTCGCCGAGCGAGGGTGCCTCGGCTTCAACTTGAAAGTCGTCATCGAGATGTCGGAGGAGACCGGCTCGGCCGGTCTCGCCGCCTTCTTCGAGGCCGAGAAGGCGCGGCTGGCCGCCGACGTCCTCATCGCCTCCGACGGCCCGCGCATCCAGGCCGACCGCCCGACGATGTTCATGGGCAGCCGCGGCGGCGTCAATTTCGACCTCGCCGTTGTCTGCCGGGAGGGCGCGCATCACTCCGGCAACTGGGGCGGCCTGTTGATCGATCCGGCGACGCGCCTCGCCCATGCCCTCGCCACCATCGTCGATGCGCGCGGCCAGATCCTGATCCCGGAATGGCGGCCCACCAGCCTGACGCCGAAGATCCGGCAAGCCATCGCCGCCTGCCCGCTCGGCACCCGCGATCCCCCGATCGACGCGGAGTGGGGCGAGGAAGGGCTGACGCCGGCGGAGCGTGTCTTCGGCTGGAATTCCTTCGCCGTTCTCGCGATGAAGAGCGGCGTGCCGGAGGCGCCGGTCAACGCCATTTCCGGCCATGCTTCGGCGCACTGCCAGCTGCGCTACGTCGTCGGCACCGATCCCGAGGACATCCTGCCGGCGCTGCGCCGCCATCTCGATGCCAACGGTTTTGCCGACGTGACGGTGACGCCCGCCGACCGCGAGTTCTTTCGGGCGACGCGGCTCGATCCGGACCATCCCTGGGTCGAGCGCGTGCGCGCCTCGATCGAGCGCAGCACGGGGCAGTCACCGGTGGTGCAGCCGAACCTCGCCGGCTCGCTGCCGAACGACAGCTTTTCCGAGATCCTCGGCCTGCCGACGATCTGGATCCCGCATTCCTATCCCGGCTGCTCGCAGCATGCGCCGAACGAGCACGTGCTGCTCGGCACCTGCCGCTCCGCGCTGGAGCTGATGACGGCCCTGTTCTACGACCTGGGCGAGCCTCGGGCAGCGGGGTCCGCCGCCGGCGCCTGAGCGTCCGGGCGCCGGTGAAACGGCCCGAGGCGGGTCCGCCCTAGAACTGCACACCGCGGGTCAACGCTCCGTCGATGACGAGATTGCTGCCGGTGATGAAGCTCGCCGCGGGACTCGCGAGGAACACGGCGCCGTTGGCGATTTCCTGCGGCGTCGCCATGCGGCCCGTCGGGTTGAGCGCCAGCGAGGCGGCGAAGAGTTCGGGATTGCCCTTCTCGATCTGGTCCCAGACGCCGCCGGCGAAATATGTATTGCCCGGCGACACGGAATTGGCCCGGATATTCTTGCCCGCGAGCTGGAAGGCCAATCCTTGCGTGTAATGGATGATCGCGGCCTTGAACACGCCGTAGGGTCCGGCGGCGAAGTCGATCTCGCGGCCGGAGACGCTGGAGATGGTCACGATGGACGCCTTGCCACTCTTTTCCAGAAACGGCATCGCCGCCTCGACGAGGCGCACCGTCCCCATCATGTCGGTCTGAAACTCCTTGTTCCAGCTCTCCTCGTCCGCGCCGATCGACAGCGCGCTGACATTGGCGACCACGATGTCGAGGCCGCCGAATTCCGCGCCGACCTCGGCGACCCAGCCTTTCAGCGCCGCGGCGTCGGCGACGTCGACCGCCCGGGCGAGGACCGTCGTGCCGCGACCGCGCAGCTTCTCCGCCGCAGCCTCGAGATCCGCCGGGTTGCGTGCGCAGATGGCAATATCGCAACCTTCCGCCGCCAGCGTGTCGGCGATGGCGAGGCCGATGCCCTTGCTGCCGCCGGTGATGATGGCCTTGAGGCCGCGCAAGCCGAGATCCATGGAAATCCCTTTCCGTTGACGCCTGATGAGGTGAATGCCGGGGATCCTCGAGGCCGTCAGAAGGGCGGAGGGTTTCCGATGACGCCCAACTTTCCGCATTCGCGCCGCCTTGGCAAGCCGCTCTCCGTGCGCCTCCACCGTCCGACAGGGGCCGATTGGGCCTACTGAGGCGCGTTCCGATTTTTGCCGCTTGACAAGCCGGCGGCCACGCGCCTAGCTTAAATCCTAGGCGTTGGGCAGAGCTGCCCGCAATTGCGCCAGAAGATCGTTGACTCCTTGATTTTCCGTTTGGCAACTTCGCCTCGCAGCACTCGGTGCTGAGAGGCTTTTGGCGTTTGGTCCCCGGCATGACTCGCAAGTCCACCCCCATCGGCCTGCTGCTCTCGACCACCGGCTCCTATGGAACGGTCGGCCGGACGGCGCTGAACGGAGCGCTGCTGGCTTGCCGCGAGATCAATGAGGATGCCGATTTCGGGCTCGCCCTCGAGCCGGTCCATGCCGATCCCGGGGGTGTCCTCGCCGATTACGCGGCGGGCACCGAAGCCATGCTGGCACAGGGCATCCGCCATGTCGTCGGCTGCTACACCTCGTCGAGCCGCAAGGAGGTGATCCCCCTCTTCGAAAAGCGCGACGCGCTGCTCTGGTACCCGACACACTACGAGGGCTTCGAATCCTCGCCGAACGTCGTCTATACCGGCTCGGCCCCGAACCAGCACATCTCGCCGCTGATCGACCATCTCGTGGCCTGCCACGGAACCCGCGCCTTCTGCATCGGCTCGAACTACATCTGGGCCTGGGAGAGCAACCGCGTGCTGCGCGAGGACCTTCTGGCGCGCGGCGGCACGGTTCTCGGCGAGCGCTACGTGGCGGTCGGCGAAACCGACATGGACCGGGTGATCGAGACGATCCTCTCGGCCGAGCCGGACTTCATCTTCAATTCGCTCATCGGGCAGTCGGCCTACGCCTTCTTCCGCGCCTTCCGCCAGGCCTGCCAGGCCCGCGGCATCGACCAGGTGGCGCGCTACCCCGTCGCCAGCTGCAACCTTTCGGAGCCGGATTTGCAGGAGATCGGCACCGAGGCGGTCGACGGCCATCTGAGCTCCAGCGTCTACTTCGCCTCGATCGACACGCCGGCCAACCGCGCCTTCGCGTCCGCCTATGCCGCCTCCTTTCCCGGCGCGCCGGGCCCCTCCTCCGAGGCCGAGGCCGCCTATGTCGCGGTCCGCCTGCTGGCCCTGGCGCTCCGGGCAGCCGGCAGCGACGATGTCCAGGCGGTGCAGGCCGCCGTCGCGCGCCAGGCGATCGACGCGCCGCAGGGGCGCGTGCACATCGACAAGGAAACCTTTCACGCCTATCTCACGCCGCGCATCGCCCGCTCGCGCAAGGACGGCCAGTTCGACATCGTGGTCGAGGCCAAATCCCCCCTGCGGCCGGACCCCTATCTCGTCCGCAATCTGGCGCCGATCGCGGCCGTCGCGCGGCGGCCGATGCTGAGGGTGGTGTCGTGAGCCCGCCCCGCTTCGTCCAGAATTTCAGCCAGTGCCGGGCACTGCTGGTGTCGCGCGACAGCCGCGCGCTCGAGGCGCTGGAAGCGACGCTGCCGAAGCTCGGCCTCGCCGTGACCACCCTGGCCCTCGTCGACGACGAGGTCTCTCTGCCGCTCGAGGATCTCGACCCCGAGCGTGACATCCTCTTCGTCGACGGCGACCTGCACCGGCCGCTGCAGTGGCCGGCGGGGCTCGGCGCGGTGCCGCCGATCCCCGTGGTCGGCATCGTCGGCGTCGAGGCGCCGAGCCGGCTGAAGGCGCTGATCCAGATCGGCGCGACGGCCTTCGTGCCGAAGCCCGTGCACGGCGCGACGCTCTATTCGGCGCTGGTTCTCGGCGTCAACGCCTTTGCCCGCCGCCGCCGCATGCTCTCCGACATCGCCGAGCACGAGCAGCGTCGGCGCCAGCGCCGGCATGTCGTCAAGGCGGTCGTCGGCATCGTCACAACAGAGCATGTCAGCGACGAGATCGCCTATGAGCGGCTGCGGCGCGAGAGCATGCGCCTCCGGGTCAGCGTCGAGACGCTGAGCGAAATGCTGGTCCAGCAATGGGCCGGCGAGGAAGCCCCCTGCGACGCCGCGGCCGTGCCTCGGCAGGGCATCGGGGAATAGGCGCGGGTCCTTCGCGGGACCGCCGTCCGGCGCTTCGGCTCAGGGCCGACCGCCCTTCAGAGCTTCATCTCGGAGGACCAATGTCCGCTCCTCCGAAACGCCAGGGAAGGCCGCGGAAGGAGCACCCGCGCCGGCCACCGACCCCGCTCGCCCTCGAACCGCCGGCCTCGCCCCTCCGGGAGCCTGCCGGCCCGTCAACCAAGGAGCCCTTCATGCGATTCAGAGCCTCAGGCGCCCTCGCGGCGCTCGGCACCATGCTGCTCGTTTCCAGCGCCGCCTTCGCCGCCGATCCGATCAAGCTCGGCGTGCTCGAAGACCAGTCCGGCGATTTTGCCGTTGCCACCATCGGCAAGGTCCACGGCATCCAGCTCGCGGCGGAAGAGATCAATGCCGGCGGCGGCATCGACGGGCGGCCGCTGGAGCTCGTCATCTACGACACCCAGTCGGACAACACGCGCTACCAGGAGTTCATGCGCCGCGTCCTGCAGCGCGATAAGGTCGACGCCGTCTTCGCCGGCTTCTCCTCGGCCTCGCGCGAGGCCTACCGGCCGATCGTCGACCAGTTCAAGGGCCTCGCCTTCTACAACAACCAGTACGAGGGCGGGGTCTGCGACGCCAACATGATCGTCACCGGCGCGGTGCCCGAGCAGCAGTTCTCGACGCTCATCCCCTACATGATGGAGAAGTACGGCAAGAAGGTCTACACGATCGCCGCCGACTACAATTTCGGCCAGATCTCGGCCGAATGGGTGCGCAACATCGTCAAGGAGAACGGCGGCGAGATGGCCGGCGAGGAGTTCATCCCGCTCGGCGTGTCGCAGTTCTCGCAGACCATCCAGAACATCCAGACCGCCAAGCCCGACGTCCTCGTCACGCTGCTCGTCGGCACCGCCCAGGCCTCCTATTACGAGCAGGCGGGCGCGGCGAACCTGAAGGTGCCGATGGCCTCCTCGGTCAATGTCGGCCAGGGCTACGAGCACAAGCGCTTCAAGCCACCGTCGCTCGCCAACATGTACGTCACCACCAACTACATCGAGGAAGTCGACACGCCGGAGAGCAAGGCCTTCCTCGCCAAGTGGAAGGCGAAATTCCCGGACGAGCCCTACGTCAACCAGGAGGCCGAAAACTCCTATCTCGCCGTCTATCTCTACAAGCAGATGGTCGAGCGGGCGAAGTCGACCGATCACGACGCCATCCGCAAGGTGATCGCCGAGGGCGACGTCTGCATGGACGCGCCGGAAGGCCGGGTCTGCATCGACCCGAAGAGCCAGCACATGTCGCACACGATCTACCTCGCCAAAGTCGGCGACGATCACTCGATCACCTTCCCGAAGGTCTGGCAGGACATCAAGCCCTACTGGCTCGGCGAGGCGGGCTGCGACCTGACCAAGAGCAATCCCGAGGCGCAGTACACGCCGTCGAACCCGCCCCCGAAGGGCTGATCGCGCCGGAGGGGCGCGCGTTTCTCGCGTCCCTCCCCGCCTCGCCGTCCGGCGCCGCTTCGGCAAAGCCGGACGGACTTCCCCTCGCCCACAAGGATTTCGCATGGACGCGTTGCACGCCGTCTTCAGCTTCCTCTACCAGTCCGGCGACGCCTTCGCCTTTCTCGTTCTCTCCGCCTGCGGCCTCGCCGTGATCTTCGGCATGATGGGCGTGATCAACCTCGCGCATGGCGAATTCATCCTCTGCGGCGCCTATGTCTCGACGACGGCGACGCATCTCGGCCTGCCCCTGCCGCTGTCGATCCTCGTCGGCATGGCGGTCGCCGGTCTCGTCGGCATGGCGCTGGAGCGGCTCGTCATCCGTCATCTCTACGACCGGCCGCTCGACACCATCGTCGCCACCTGGGGCATCTCGATGATCGCGACGCAAGGCACGCTGATCCTCCTCGGCTCGACGATGCAGGGCTCCGGCACGCCCTTCGGCAGCTTCGAGGTCGGCCCCTATTCCTATTCCGTCTATCGCCTCGTGCTGATGGGCGCCGCGCTGGCGACCCTCGCCCTCCTGTTCCTGATCTTCACCCGCACGCGCTTCGGCATCCTCGCCCGGGCGACCATCCAGGTGCCGCACATCGCCGAGGCGCTCGGCGTCGACACGCGGCTGATCTACAGCCTCACTTTCGGCCTCGGCGCGGCGCTCGCTGGCCTCTGCGGCGGGCTCTACGCGCCGACGATGACGCTGGTGCCGACCATGGGCAGCACCTTCGTGGTCGAGGCCTTCGTCACCGTCGTCGTCGGCGGCGCCGACATCTTTCTCGGCACCGCTCCGGCCGCGGCCATTCTCGGCATCGCCAAGGCCGCGCTGACCTCCTGGCAGGGCCAGATGGCCGGCCAGATCGGCCTCCTCGTCGCCGTCATCATCGTCATCCGCATCCTGCCGCGCGGCCTGTCGGGCTGGATCCTGCGGGAGAGGAGCTGAGATGGCCGCGCCTTCCCGTCTGGCATCGACGCTGTCGCTCATCGAGGGCCCGCAGACCCTGGGTCGCGGCCGCGGCTTCTGGTCCGCCTTCGCCCTCGTCCTCGTTCTGGCCTGCGCCTATCCGCTGTTTGCCGACGGCTACGACGTCGGCAACAACGTCTACTTCTTCAACTGGACCTTCATGGCGCTCGGGCTCAGCCTGATCTGGGGCTATGGCGGCGCGCTCTCCTTCGGCCAGACCGCCTTCTTCGGCGTCGCGGCCTATGCCTATGGCATCATCGCGATCAATCTCGGCGACGCCTACGGCCTGACCGTCTTCGCCCTTGTCGCCGCGGTGGCGATCTCGGCGCTGTTTGCCGCCGTGCTCGGCTATTTCCTGTTCTTCGGGCGGATCAGCGGCGTCTTCCTCGGCATCGTCACGCTGTCCGTCACGCTCGTCCTCGAACGCTTCATGGCGCAGACGGCGGGTCCGGAATGGAAGATCGGCACCGCCCGTCTCAACGGCTTCAACGGCATGGGCGGCATGTCGCCGCTGACCATCCCCTTCCCCGGCGGCGACATCACGCTGTTTCCCGATGTCGGCCTCTACTACGTCACCCTCGCGTTGATGGTGATCGCCTATCTCGCCCTGCGCATGCTGGTGAACTCGCGCTTCGGAAACGTCCTCGTCGCCATCCGCGAGAACCCGGAGCGGGCGGAAATGCTCGGCTACGACATCCGGAAATACCAGCTCGGCGCCTTCGTCATCGGCTCCGGCCTCGCCGGCCTCTCCGGCGTCCTCTACACCGCCTGGGGCCAGTACATCACGCCCTCCTCGATGGGCATGACCGCAGCGGCGCTGCCGATCGTCTGGGTCGCCGTCGGCGGTCGCAGCGATCTCACGGCGACGCTGCTCGGCACGCTGCTCGTCCTCGCCGGTTTCCAGGCGCTGACCATCTACGGCAGCCAGTACGCGCTGGTCGTCATGGGCTTTCTGCTCGTCGTCACCGTCCTCGTCGCGCCCCGCGGCATCATCCTGGGGCTCGGCTCGGTGGTCGCAAGAGTGTTCAGGCGCAGGCCCGTGCGGGGAGAAGGCTGATGGCGATCCTCGAAACACGGGCCCTCAACAAGTGGTTCGGCGGCCTGCACGTCACCGGCGGCGTCGACTTCGCGCTCGAACCCGGCGAGATCCACTGCCTGATCGGGCCGAACGGCGCCGGCAAGAGCACCTTCTTCCGCCTCGTCCTCGGCGAGCACCTGCCGACGAGCGGGCAGATCCTCTACAAGGGCGAGGACATCACCAAGCGCAAACCCTTCGAGCGCATCCGCCGCGGCATTTCGGTGAAATTCCAGGTGCCGGGCATCTTCAAGGCGCTGAGCGTCCGGCAGAACCTCGAAATCGCGCTGCAGCACCATCTCGCCAAGGCGGACCTTAACGCCGAGATCGACCGACTCCTGACCTTCCTCAACCTCACCGATGCGGCCACGCAGCTCGCCGGCAATCTCAGCCACGGCCAGAAGCAGTGGCTGGAGATCGGCATGGCGATCAGCCTGAAGCCGGAACTCCTGCTGCTCGACGAGCCGACCGCCGGCATGACGCCGGACGAGACGCATGCGACCGGCGAGATGGTGCAGGCGCTGAACGCCGGCGGCGTCACGGTGCTGGCCGTCGAGCACGACATGGCCTTCGTCCGCCAGATCGCCCGCAAGGTCACCGTGCTGCATTTCGGCAAGATCTTCGCGCAAGGGACGATCGACGAGATCGTCGCGGACGACCGGGTCGCCGCCATCTATCTGGGGCAGTCCGATGCGCACTGAGATCCTTCTCAACACCGTCGGTCTCTGGTCGGGCTATGGCGGCAAGCCGGTGCTGCAGGGCGTCGACATGGACGTCCGGGCGGGCGAGATCGTCGCCGTGATCGGCCGCAACGGCGTCGGCAAGTCGACGCTGATGAAAAGCCTGATCGGCCTTTTGCCGACCGACAAGGGCTCCGTCGTCTTCGGCGGCACCGCGATCGACGCACTCGCCGCCCACAAGCGGGCCCGCCTCGGCATCGGCTATGTGCCGCAGGGCCGCGACGTCTTCCCGCGCATGAGCGTGTTCGAGAACCTCGCCGTCGGCCTGTCGATCTCCGGAAAGGCGGCGCCCGAGGGCCGGATCGAGGAAATTTTCGGCTATTTCCCGATCCTCTCCGAGCGCCGCGACCAGCGCGCCGGCACCCTGTCCGGCGGCCAGCAGCAGCAGCTCGCCATCGGCCGCGTGCTGATGGGCAGCCCGTCGCTGATCCTGCTCGACGAACCGTCGGAAGGGATCCAGCCGAACATCGTCCAGGACATCGCCCGCATCATGGTCGAGCTGAACCTCAAGACCGGGGTGTCGATCGTCTTCGTCGAGCAGAACATCGACATGATCCGGGCCATGGCGCAGCGCTGCTACGTCATGGACAAGGGCCGCATCACCGACGAAATCCCGCCCGAGACGCTGGAGGACCGCGATGCCGTCCGCCGCTTCCTGGCCGTCTGACAAAAGAATGGAGGAGAGAGACATGAACTGGTTCGACGATTCGATCATGGCCCGCAAGGGCGTGGCCCGCGGCAAGGCCGGCGAGACCTACGCCATCACCGAGGAAAGCCAGGGCAAGTACCACTATGTCTACGGCGCCTTCGTCGATCCGATCCTGCGGGTCGATCCCGGCGCCGTCGTTTCCGCCGAGACGCACGACGCCTTCGAGGGCGCGATCCGGCACGAGACCGACAGACCGAGCGAGATCCTGAATTTTCCCTATCTCAACCCGCAGAACGGGCCGATCTGGGTCAACGGCGCCGAGAAGGGCGACACGCTCGCGGTCTATATCGACAGCATCGTCCCGCGCGGACCGCAGCCCTGCGGCACCACCGTGATCATGCCGGAATTCGGCGGCCTGGTGCCGACGCACGACACCGCCCTCCTCACCGCGCCGCTCCCGGAGCGGGTCAAGAAGCTGCATGTCGATCCCGTCACCGGCGTGAAGTGGAACGACCGCATCACTTTGCCCTACGAGCCCTTCATCGGCACCATCGGCACCGCGCCGGAGATCGAGGCGATCTCCTCGCTCGTCCCGGACTATTACGGCGGCAACATGGATCTGCCGGACGTCGCGCCCGGCGCCGTCATCTACCTACCGGTGAACACCGCCGGCGCCTATCTCTATGTCGGCGACTGCCATGCCGCGCAGGGCGACGGCGAGCTCTGCGGCGTCGCCATCGAGCACCCGACCGTGACGACGCTGAAGATCGACCTGATCAAGGGCTGGACGATCAAGACGCCGCGGCTGGAGAACGACAAGTTCTTCATGACCATCGGCTCGGCCCGGCCGATGGAGGATGCGACGCGCCAGGCCTATCGCGAGCTGATCCGGTGGATGGCCGCCGATTTCGGATTCGACGAGATCGACGCCTACATGCTGCTCACGCAGTGCGGCCGCGTCCGCCTCGGCAACATGGTCGACCCGAAATACACCATGGGCGCCTCCGTCCTCAAAAGCATCGTCGGCTCGCCCCGCTGACAGCCGTTTTCGCCGGGGTGCCGAGGGCCTCTGGCCTTTCAGGCGCCCCGGGGATCCAGAGATTCCTCCCGCCAGGATGCCGCCATGCCGAGTCCCGCCTTCCAGGCCGCCGCCGTGCAATTCGAGCCGAGTCTCGGCGCGAAGGAGGCGAACATCGCGGGCCTTCTCGCCCTCGTGGAAGAAGCCGCCGCGGCGGGCGGAAAACTGATCGTCACGCCCGAAATGGGAACGACCGGCTATTGCTGGTTCGACCGGGCGGAGGTGAAGCCGATGGTCGAGCCGGTGCCAGGCCCGACCACAGACCGCTTCGCGGCCCTCGCCAAGCGGCTCGGCATCCACATCGTCATCGGCCTGCCCGAGGTCGATCCGGCGACGGACCTCTATTACAACAGCGCCGTGCTGATCGGGCCGGACGGCGTCGTCGGCACCCACCGCAAGACGCATCCCTACATCAGCGAGCCGAAGTGGGCGGCCTCCGGCGATCTCGGCCACCAGGTGTTCGAAACGCCCCTCGGCCGCATCGCCCTCCTCATCTGCATGGACATCCATTTCGTCGAGACGGCGCGGCTCGTCGCGCTCGGCGGCGCCGAGGTGATCTGCCATATCTCCAACTGGCTGGCCGAGCGCACGCCCGCCCCCTACTGGATCAGCCGGGCCTTCGAGAACGGCGTGCATCTCGTCGAGAGCAATCGCTGGGGGCTCGAGCGCGGTGTCCAGTTCTCGGGCGGCTCCTGCATCATCGGACCGGACGGGGCGATACTCGCCGCGATCGATTCCGGAGACGGCTTCGTCGTCGCGACCGTCGATCCGGCCGGCCCCGGCACGGGCATGGTGTTCGGCGAACCCGTCTTCGAGCAGCGGCGGCCGGCGCTCTACATGGAGCTTCTCACCAACACGTTCAGCTGGAATCCCGGCGACTTTTTTCGCCTGTACGGCGAAAAACCGCTTCCCGAGGGGCGAAAGGCCAGGATCGCCGTCGGCGAATTCTCCCCGTCACGCGACGCGGCGACCAATCTCGCCACCATCCGGGAACTCGCGGACGAGACCCTTGCGGAGGGTGCCGAACTCCTGGTCCTGCCGGAGCGCTGCCTGACCGGGCTGGAGGCGCCCGGCGAGACGGCCATCGGGCTGGACGATCCGCGGGTGCACGATCTCCTGGCTCTGACCGAAAAGACCGGGCTGCACATGGTTGCCGGTCTGGCGCTCCGCGAGGGCGGCCAGGTCTTCAACGCCGCCATCGTCTGCGGCCCCGCCGGCCTCCTCGGCGTCGCCCGCCAGACGCATGTCACGGCCGCCGACCGGGCCTGGGCGACGCCGGGCGACGATTTCACGGTCGTCGACCTGCCCTTCGCCCGGCTCGGCGTGATGGTCGGCCATGATGCGAGCTTTCCAGAAGTCGGCCGGGTGCTGGCGTTGCGCGGCTGCGACGTCATCGCCTGCCCGGCGGCGATCGACGGCGGTTTCCATGGCCAGCATGGCGGCACGCTGGTCGTGCAGCCCGCACCGATCCCGACCGGCGCCGATCCCCTGCACTGGCATCATTTCCGCGTGCGCGGCGGCGAGAACAACTGCTATTTCGCCTTCGCGAACGCCCGCCCCGCCTCGGGCGCGCCCAGCCACAGCGGCGTCTTCGGTCCCGACAGTTTTGCCTTTCCGCGGCAGGAGGCGGTGGTCGCCGGCAACCGCCGGCTGGCGGTGCTGTCCGCCGACACGGGCAATCTCGGCAGCGTCTACCCGACCCATGTCGTCCGGCGGAAGGATCTCGTCCTGATGCGCCAGCCGCATCATTACCCCCGCCTCATCGCCCCGCTCGCGCCGACGACAGCACAGACCTGGGAGACACCGGCTGTCATTTCGACGGGATGAGGTCCAGAATGGCCTGCAGCGCCGCGGCATGGGGATCGGGCGGGCCCTCGACGAGGACACCGCCGCTGGCCAAGACGAGCGCGCGAGCCTCGACTGAAGGCGCCGCTTCTTGTCCGACGGGAAGATGAACACCCGCCGCCCGGCATCCCGACACCGCTTCCGTCTGGCAGCCGATCGCGCTGGAGGGCAGCCGAACCGTGGGGCCGGGGCGGTCAGGGCAATGGCCATTTTCTCGACGGACGCCTTCCCTCTGCATAGGTGTGGCCGGCCTGCGCGCAAAGGCACTCCTCCAGCCGGCACTCCGACCAGTGCGCTCCCGCCCCTCCCCCTGCAGTGCCGCAAAATCATCCCGCACTGCACATAAAAACGGCATGAAAGAAAACTCGGCAGCCGTCCTTGCCTCGAATTATTTTATGCGTAAACTAATTTTCGCGGCCATGCATGAAGCCGGCGCCGGAGCGGCGGGCAGATGCGATCAAAGCGGAGATCCACCATGAAGTCGATACGAACCGTCGCCCTCGGGCTCCTCGCCGCTACGATTCTTTCCGGGGGCGCTGAGGCCGCCGATGGCAAGCTGAAGATCGGCCTGATGTTCACCTTGAGCGGCCCGGCAGCGGTGCTCGGCGAACAGGGTCGCGACGGCTTCCTGCTGGCGGTCGAGACGATGAACCAGAAGCTCGGCGGTCTCGACACCGAGCTCGTCGTCATCGACGACGAGCAGAAGCCCGACGTCGCCGCCAACAAGGCACGCCAGCTCGTCGAGAGCGACAAGGTCGACTTCGTCGTCGGTCCGATCTTCTCCAATATCCTGCAGGCGATCGCCAAGCCGGTGACCGATTCCGGCGCCTTCCTGATCAGCCCGAACGCCGGCACGTCGAACTTCGCCGGCGCCGACTGCAACAAGAACCTCTTTGTCTCCTCCTACCAGAACGACCAGGTGCACGAGGTGCTGGGCAAGGTGGCGCAGGACAAGGGCTATGCCCGCATGTTCCTGCTCGCGCCGAACTACCAGGCCGGCAAGGATTCGCTCGCCGGCTTCAAGCATTCCTACAAGGGCGAAGTCGTCGGCGAGATCTTCACGCCGCTCGGCCAGCTCGACTTCTCCGCAGAACTCGCCCAGATCGCCGCGGTCCAGCCGGACGCCGTCTTCGCCTTCGAGCCCGGCGGCATGGGCGTGAACCTCGTCAAGCAGTACCGCCAGGCCGGGCTCGAGAGCATCCCCTTCTTCTCCGCCTTCACCGTCGACGAGACGACGCTGCCCGGCCAGAAGGACGCCGCGCTCGGCTTCTTCGGCGGCGCCAACTGGGCGCCCGACATGGACAATCCGCAGTCCAAGGCCTTCGTCGCCGCCTACGAGGCGAAATACGACAAGGTGCCCGGCACCTACGCCATGCAGGCCTATGACGCCGCCCAGATGATCGACGCCGCGGTGAAGGCCGCCGGCGGCAAGCTCGAGGACAAGGACGCCATCCGCGCCGGCCTCAAGGCCGCCGACTTCCCCTCGCTGCGCGGCAACTTCAAGATCGGCAACAACCACTACCCGATCCAGGATTTCTACCTCGTCAAGGCGGCCAAGCGCGAGGACGGCAAGTACCAGACCGAGATCGTCGAGAAGGTGTTTTCGGACTTCCAGGACAACTACGCGGCGTCCTGCAAGATGTGAGGAAGGGGGCGGCGCGGGTTCCTGCGTGCGTCGCCCGCTCATGCTGTGAAGGGGCGCCTCCCCCTGACGGTTCGTCATCCCGGGCTTGAGCCGGAGGCGCCATCCTCTCAAGGATCGTCATCCCGGCCTTGAGCCGGGATCCATTCCAAACCGGTCGAGGGCTCTTTCCGCGACCGCAGACACCGGCTCCTGAACCGATTTGGCAGCGTCACAGGCTTCGGCGTGGATCCCGGCTCAAGGCCGGGATGACGAACTCATAGGGGAGAGCCATTCTGTCTCCCACGCGGCGGGAGCGCCCTTCGGCCGCACGGCATAGGCAACGACGCATCGCGGGCAGGCAAGGGACGCGTCGCGAGCAGCCAACGGCGGCAATTCGTTGCCGACAGCGCATCCCCTTCGCCAGGAGCGAACGACCGACGCCTCCGCCCGTCAACCGGGCCCCACGCCCCCGCACCCGCAACAACGGAACCGCATGCTCAACCTCTTCCTCCTCCAGGCGCTGAACGGCGTCCAGCTCGGCATCCTGCTCTTCCTGGTGGCGGCGGGGCTGACGCTGATCTTCGGGATCATGGACCTGATCAACCTGGCGCATGGCGTGCTCTACATGGTCGGCGCCTATCTCATGGCGAGCTTTGCCGCGATGACCGGCAGCTTCTTCATCGGCCTGGCGCTCGCTCTGCCGGCGGCCCTTGCCTTCGGCATCCTCATGGAATTCCTCGTCTTCCGAAGACTTTACGACCGTGACCATCTCGACCAGGTGCTGGCGACCTTCGGCCTAATCCTCATCGTCAACGAGGGCGTGAAGATGCTCTGGGGTGCCGCGCCCTTGAGCGTGCCGATCCCCGACATCCTGTCCGGCTCGGTGCCGCTCGTCGGCATGCTGCGCTATCCCGTGTTCCGCATCGCCATCATCGTCGCCGGCCTTGCCACGGCCGTGGGCCTCTACGTCCTCGTCAACCACACCCGCATCGGCATGCTGCTGCGGGCCGGCGCCACCAATGCGGCGATGGTTTCGGCGCTCGGCGTCGACATCCGCCTCCTGTTCATGCTGGTCTTCGGTCTCGGCGCCATGCTCGCCGGCTTTGCCGGGGCGATGGTCGCGCCGATCCTCTCGGTCGAGCCGGGCATGGGCGATTCCATCCTGATCCTCACCTTCGTCGTCATCGTCATCGGCGGCGTCGGCTCGATCCGCGGCGCCTTCGTCGCCGCCCTCCTCGTCGGCCTCGTCGACACGCTCGGCCGCACCTTTGGCCCGATCGTCCTGCGCAGCCTCATGGACCCCGCCGCCGCCTCGCAGGCCGGGCGGACCCTCGCGCCGATGCTGATCTACATCCTGATGGCGGCGATCCTCTGCCTGAAGCCGACGGGCCTCTTCCCGGCGCAGCGGGGCGCACGATGAGCGCCGACCTCGCCCGGCCTGGCCTTGCCGCCGCCCCGTCCCGTGCAACGTCCGGTCGCCGTCCCGGGACGGTCACCGCCGCGGTCGTCCTGCTGCTCGCCTTCGCCCTCGTTCCCTGGCTGGCCGTGCTGATCGGCGATCCCTTCATCCTGGTGACGGCGACGCGCATCCTGATCTTCGCCATCGCCGCGCTGTCGCTCGATCTCGTGCTCGGCTACGGCGCCATGGTCTCCTTCGGCCACGCCGCCTATCTCGGCATCGGCGCCTACAGCGTCGCCATCCTTGCCACGCTCGGCATCGACGACATCCTGCTGCAGGCCCTCTTCGCCATTGGCGCCTCGGCGCTCTTCGCCCTCGTCACTGGCGCGATCTCGCTGCGCACCAAGGGCGTCTATTTCATCATGATCACGCTCGCTTTCGGGCAGATGGCCTATTTCTTCATGGTCTCGCTCTCGGCCTATGGCGGCGACGACGGCATGACCCTTGGCGCCCGCTCGACGCTGTTCGGACAGGCCATTCTGGAGGGCGACCAGACGCTGTTCTACCTCGTCCTCGGCTTCCTCGCGCTCGCCCTCCTCGGCCTGTCGCTCTTGACCGGCTCGCGCTTCGGCCGCGTCCTGCGCGGGGCGCGCGACAATCCGGTACGGATGCAGGCGATCGGCTTCTCGCCCTACCGCTACCAGCTCACCGCCTATGTCATCTCCGGCGCGATCGCGGGCGTTGCCGGCGTCTTCCTCGCCAATCAGGCGGAATTCGTCTCGCCCGCCTACATGACCTGGCAGCGCTCGGGCGAGCTCATCGTCATGGTGGTGATGGGCGGCATGGGCACGCTGATCGGGCCTGTCGCCGGCGCCGTCGCCTTCCTGCTTTTGGAGGAATGGCTGTCGCACTTCTCCGAACACTGGAAGCTCGGCCTCGGCGTGATCCTCGTCCTCCTCGTCCTGTTCAGCCGCGGCGGCGTCGCCGGCCTGTTCAGGCGCCTGTTCGCCAGGGGCACGGCATGACCGCGCCGCTCCTCTCCGTCCGGAGCCTGCACAAGGCCTATGGCGCCCTCACCGTCACCGACGATGTCAGTTTCGACGTCGCCGAGAACGCGCTGCATGCGATCATCGGGCCGAACGGCGCCGGCAAGACGACGCTGATCCACCAGCTCTCCGGCAGCCTGCCGAGCGATGCCGGCAGCGTCCACTTTTCCGGCCGCGACATCACCCGCCTCGGCATGGTCGAGCGGGTGCAGGGCGGGCTCGCCCGCTCCTTCCAGATCACCTCGGTCTTCGAGGGCTTCACCGTGCTGGAAAACGCCGCGATGGCGGTGCAGGCGCGCTCGGGATCCAACTTCCGCTTCTTCGCGCCGGTCGCCCGCGACCGCGGGCTGAACGATCAGGCCATGGCGGCGCTTTCCCGCGTGCGGCTCGACGACCGCGCCGACCGCCTCGCCGGCAGCCTGTCGCATGGCGAGAAGCGCCAGCTCGAAATCGCCATCGCGCTGGCGACGGGCGCAAAGCTGCTGCTGCTCGACGAGCCGCTGGCCGGGACCGGACACGAGGAATCGGCGGTCCTCGTCGAGCTCATGCGCGAGTTGAAGGCGACGCACACCATCGTCCTCATCGAGCACGACATGGAGGCCGTCTTCGCCCTCGCCGACAAGGTCAGCGTCCTCGTCTACGGCCGGCTGATCGCCACCGGCTCGGCCGAAGAAGTGCGCCGCGATCCCGAGGTCCGCAGCGCCTATCTCGGCGAGGAGGAGGCAGCCCAATGCTGAAACTCGAAGCGATCGAAAGCGCTTACGGTCAGTCCCGCATCCTTTTTGGCATCGATCTCGATGTCGCCGCCGGCGAAGTGGTGACGCTGCTCGGCCGCAACGGCATGGGCAAGACGACGACGATCAAGTCGATCTTCGGCCTGCTGAAGCCGCTCGGCGGCCGCGTCGTCATCGACGGCGAGGACATGACCGGCCGCTCGCCGCACGCCATCGCCCAGCGCGGCCTCGGCCTCGTGCCCGAGGGGCGGCAGATCTTTCCGACGCTGTCGGTCGAGGAGAATCTCGTCGCCACCCGCCGCACCCGGACCGGCGCGGCACGCTGGACGCTGGAGAGCGTCTACCGGCTGTTTCCGCGGCTGAAGGAGCGGCGCCGCAACATGGGCAACCAGCTTTCCGGCGGTGAGCAGCAGATGCTGGCGATCGGCCGGGCGTTGATGACCAATCCGCGCCTCGTCGTTCTCGACGAGGCGACGGAGGGTCTGGCACCGCTGATCCGCGAGGAAATCTGGGCCTGCCTTCGCGCCATCAAGGACGAGGGCGAGGCGATCCTCGTCATCGACAAGAATGTCGACGCCCTCGCCCGCTTCGCCGACCGCCACGTCGTCATCGAGAAGGGCCGCGTGGTGTGGACGGGAACGACGCCCGAGCTTCTCGCGACGCCCGAGATCAAGGATCGATTCCTGCATGTCTGAGACGCCCAGCGGGGCCAGGCATTCCGGACACAAGAGTAGCACCTGCCGCATCCAAGCTCTTTCCTGCGGCACAGAAGGGAGAACGACATGACGCTGATGACACCCGGGGTCACCCTCGCCGGCGACGGCATCGACGGGATCAAGTGGAACATCCTCGGCCAGATCTATGTGCCGAAGCAGCACAGCGAGAGCTCGCTGTCCTGGCACGCGACCTTCCCGGTCGGCACTTTCGTGCCGCCGCACATCCATCCGTCGCAGGAGGAGTTCGTCTACATCCTCCAGGGACGGCTCGACTTCATCAACGACGGCAAGGAAGGCGCGGCCGAGCCGGGCGATCTGATCCGGCTGCCGCGCGGCATCCCGCACGGCCTGTTCAACAAGAGCCAATCCGACGTGAAGTGCTTCTTCTGGGTCTCGCCCGCCCGCCGGCTCTACGACCTGTTCTGGGCCCTGCACAATCTCGGCCCCGCGGCCAATCCGGCCGACGTCGTCGCCATCGCAGCACGGCACGAGGTGGATTTCCTGCCGCCGCCAGACGCCGCGTAACCTCTGGCGGAATGCGGAACTTGAGGAGACGGGCATGAAGGTCATCATCACCGGCGCCGGGATCGGCGGGCTCACTCTGGCCCTGATGCTGCACAGGCGCGGCATCAAGGCGGAGATCTACGAGCAGTCGCCCGAGGTCCGCGAGATCGGCGTGGGCATCAACACCCTGCCCCACGCCATCCGGGAGCTGGCCGAGATCGGCCTTCTGCCCGCGCTCGACGCGACCGGCATCCGCACCCGCGAGCTCGTCTACTACAATCGGCAGGGCCAGGAAGTCTGGCGCGAGGCGCGCGGCACCGAAGCCGGCCATCCCGTGCCGCAGTTCTCCATCCACCGGGGGCGGCTGCAGAAGCTGATCCACGACGCCGTCATCGAGCGTCTCGGCCCCGGCGCGGTGAAGACCGGCCTTGCCCTATCCGGCTTCCAGCAGGACGAGGGCGGCGTCACCGCGCATTTCACCGATGCGGTGAAGGGCGATGCCGGCAGGACGGTCACCGGCGACGTGCTGATCTGCGCCGACGGCATCCACTCGGCCGGGCGCCGGCACTTCTATCCCGGCGAGGCCGCGCCCTGCTGGAACGGCGTTTTGATGTGGCGCGGGGCCACCGAATGGACGCCCTGGGGCGACGGCAAGACCATGGCCATCGGCGGCGGCATGGGCGCGAAGTTCGTGCTCTATCCGATTGCGGAAGCGGCCAACGGCCGCCAGCTGATGAACTGGGTGGTCAACGTCAAGATGGCGGACGCCGCGGTTTCGCCGCCGCCGAAGGAGAGCTGGTCGCGCCCGGCGCTGCGCTCGCTCGTCCTGCCCTATGCCCGCCGCTTCAGCATTCCCGATTTCGACGTCTCCGCGCTCGTCGAGGCCACGCCGCAGGCCTTCGAATACCCGATGTGCGACCGCGACCCACTGCCGCGCTGGACGTTCGGCCGCGTGACCCTCCTCGGCGACGCCGCCCATCCGATGTACCCGGTCGGCTCCAACGGCGCGAGCCAGGCTATCCTCGACGCGCGGGCGCTGTCCGACGCGCTGGCGGAGTCCGAGCATCCCGCGCAGGCGCTGTGGCGCTACGAGCGCGAGCGGCTGGACAAGACGGCCGAGGTCGTCCGCCTCAACCGCAAGGGCGGGCCGGAGCGGGTGATCGACGAAGTGGAGAAGCGCGCCCCCGGCGGCTTCGACGACATCGACGCGGTGATGAGCCGGGCGGAGCGGCAGGCGATCGTCGGCGGCTATGCCGGAAAGGCCGGCTTTGGCCGGGATCCCTCGTCTCCCGCCGAGCGACGCGCGGCCAACGCCTGAGAGGCGAAAGCCGGATTGGGCGTTGCTCGCACGCGACGATAGTTTATGATTAAAGTATTATTTTCGGCAGGGACCCGCCCGTGAGCCACGCCTCTTCCCATGTTCTCGTCACCGGCGCCTCGCGCGGCATCGGCCGGGCGATCGCGCTCGCCTTCGTCGCCGCCGGCCACCGCGTGACGGTGCTCGGCCGCAACCCGGAGAGCGCAGCCGCTGCCGCCGCGGCGATCGGCGCGGCCGGGTCCGTGGCGGCCGACGTCACCGATGCCGAGGCGCTGACGGCGGCACTCGTCTCGGCAGCGGCAGAGGGCGGGCCGATCGACGTCCTCGTCAACAATGCCGGCGGGGCCGAGACGGCGCCCGTCTCGCGCCTCGACGTCGACCAGCTCCGGCGGATGATGGCGCTGAACGTCGAGCCCTTGCTGACGGCCGTGCGCGCCGTGCTACCGGCGATGAAGGAGCGGCAGTTCGGGCGGATCGTCACCGTGGCCTCCACCGCCGGGCTGAAGGGCTATCCCTATGTCGGCGCCTATTGCGCCGCCAAGCACGCCGTGGTCGGCCTGACGCGGGCGCTGGCCCTGGAACTCGCGACGACGGGCGTCACCGTCAACGCCGTCTGCCCCGGCTTCACCGACACCGATCTCGTCTCCGGCTCGCTCGACCAGCTGGAGGCGAAGACCGGCCGGGACCGCGCGGCGCTCCTTTCTGAATTCACCAAGGTCAATCCCATGGGCCGGCTGATCCGCCCCGAGGAAGTCGCCGATTGCGTGCTTTGGCTGTCCGGCCGCGGCGCCGGCGCGATCACCGGCCAGGCGATCGCGGTGGCGGGAGGCGAGCTGTGAGCCTCGACCACGCCGCCGGCGCCCATCCGATCGATGCCGAATCCAAGGTGCGCGAGAGCCCGAACGACCACCGGGCGGAACTGCGGCTCTGGCTCCGGCTCCTCACCTGCGCCAACATGATCGAGGCCGAGATCCGCAAGCGTCTGCGCGAGGAGTTCGACACGACCCTGCCGCGCTTCGACCTGATGGCGCAGCTGGAGCGCTCGGTCGACGGCATCCTGCTCGGCGAGCTGTCGCGCCGGATGATGGTCTCGAACGGCAACATCACCGGCCTCGTCGACCGGCTGGTGCTGGAAGGCCTGATCGAGCGGCAGGTGCTGGAAAGCGACCGCCGTGCCGCGCGCGTCCGGCTGACGCCGATCGGCCGCAGCACCTTCGCCAAAATGGCGGCCGCCCACAGCGACTGGGTCGCCGAGCTTCTCGCCGGCCTCTCTCCCGGCGACCAGGAAGCGCTGTGGTCGCGCCTCGGCGCGCTGAAACTTTCGATCCGCGGCGCCACCCACCCGTCTCGCGCCGTCCCCGCATCCGAGGAATCCCCATGACGCGCCAGACCAAGACCCGCGCCCCGCTCGGCCAGACCGCGCCAGAGCATTTTCTCCTCGCCATCGAGGCCGGCGTCGCCACGATCACGCTGAACCGGCCGGAGAAGAAAAACCCCCTCACCTTCGAGAGCTATGCCGAGCTGCGCGACACCTTTCACGCGCTGCGCTTCGACGACCAGGTGAAGACCGTCGTCGTCACCGGCGCCGGCGGCAATTTCTCCAGCGGCGGCGACGTGTTCGAGATCATCGAGCCGCTGACCAAAATGGGCGCGTCCGAGCTTCACGCCTTCACCACCATGACCGGCGACCTCGTCAAGGAGATGCGCGGCTGCCCGCAGCCGGTGATCGCCGCCGTCGAGGGCATCTGCGCCGGCGCCGGGGCGATCATGGCCATGGCCTCCGACATCCGCATCGCCGGCGCCGGCGCGAAGGTCGCCTTCCTGTTCAACCGCGTCGGCCTCGCCGGCTGCGACATGGGCGCCTGCGCCATGCTGCCGCGCATTATCGGCCAGGGCCGAGCCTCCGAGCTGCTCTACACCGGCCGGTTCATGCCGGCGGAGGAAGGCGAGCGCTGGGGCTTTTTCAACAGCGTCACCGACAAGGGCGGCGCGCTTGCCGCCGCCGCGGCCATGGCGGCTCAGCTGAACCAGGGCCCGACATACGCCAACGGCGTGACCAAGCGGATGCTCCACATGGAATGGGCGATGGGCGTCGACGCGGCGATCGATGCCGAGGCGATGGCGCAGGCGCTGTGCATGAAGACCGATGATTTCCGCCGGGCCTTCGAGGCCTTCGCCGAGAAGCGCACGCCCGTCTTCGAGGGGAACTGAGACCATGGCGGACACGAGCTTTCTCGACTGGCCCTTCTTCGACCCCTTCCACCGGACGCTGGCGGCCGAAGCCGAGGCCTGGGCGGCGACGCATATACCCGGGCTCGCCGACCATCACGACGTCGACGGCTCCTGCCGGCGCCTCGCCGTCGCCATGGGCGAGGCCGGCTTCCTCCAGTATGCCGCGCCCGAGAACGGGCATTTCGACGTGCGCAGCCTCTGCATCCTGCGCGAGACCTTTGCCCGGCACGACGGCTTGGCCGATTTCGCTTTCGCCATGCAGGGCCTCGGCACCGGCGCGCTGACGCTGTTCGGCTCCGACGCGCTGAAGGCGGCCGTGCTGCCCGGCGTGCGCGCCGGCACCAGCCTTGCCGCCTTCGCGCTGACCGAGCCGGAGGCCGGCTCCGACGTCGCGCAGATCGCGCTGGCGGCGACCTCCGTCGAGAGCGGCATGGTCCGGCTCGACGGCGAAAAAACCTGGATCTCGAACGGCGGCATCGCCGGCCACTACGTCGTCTTCGCCCGCAGCGGCGAAGCGCCGGGCGCGCGCGGCCTTTCCGCCTATCATGTCCCGGCCGACACGCCCGGCCTCTCCATCGCCGAGCGGCTGGAGACGATCGCGCCGCATCCCCTCGCCCGGCTGCGTTTCGACGATTGCCGCATCCCCGCGTCGAACCGCATCGGCGGCGGTGGCGACGGCTTCAAGATCGCCATGGCGACGCTCGACGTCTTCCGCTCGACGGTGGGCGCTGCGGCGCTCGGCTTCTCCCGCCGCGCCCTCGACGTGACGCTGGAACGCTGCCGGAGCCGAAAACTGTTCGGCGCGCCGCTCGCCGACATGCAGCTCACGCAGACGGCGCTGGCCGAGATGGCGACGGCGATCGATACCTCCGCCCTCCTCGTCTACCGCGCCGCCTGGGCCCGCGACCGCGGCGCGCCGCGCATCACCCGCGAGGCGGCGATGGCGAAAATGGTCGCCACCGAAAACGCGCAGGCCGTGATCGACCGTGCGGTGCAGCTGCATGGCGGCGAAGGCGTGCGCTCGGGCTCGGTGCCCGAGACGCTCTACCGCGAGATCCGGGCGCTTCGGATCTACGAGGGCGCGAGCGAAGTGCAAAAGCTCGTCATCGCCCGTCAACTCCTGACCCAACCCGCCTGAGGAGGTTTCCATGACCGGCTCCTGCCATGTCGACACCTTCGTCCTCGACAACCTGCCGCCCGCCGAGCTTCAGCCGGACTTCATCAACCTCGATCGCCTCGGCTATCCCGAGCACCTGAACGCCACGGTCGAGCTGGTCGACCGGCACGTCGCCGAGGGCCGGGGCGACCGGATTGCGCTGGTCGCGCCGGGGCTTCGCTGGACCTATGCCGAGCTCTCGCGGCAGATCAACCGGATGGCGCATGTCCTCACCGGCAAACTCGGCCTCGTGCCGGGCAACCGCGTGCTGCTGCGCTCGGCCAACAATCCGGTGATGGTGGCGCTCTACATGGCGGTAATCAAGGCCGGCGGCATCGTCGTCGCTGCCATGCCGCTGCTGAGGGCCGGCGAGCTGGTGCAGATCATCGACAAGGCCGAGATCCGCCTCGCGCTCTGCGATGCCAGCCTCCGCGACGAGATGGAGAAGGCGGCGGCGCGCACGTCGATGCTCCAGCGCACCGTCTTCTGGGAAGGCGCTGGCGGCGGCGAGCTCGGCACGTTGATGCAGGGCGTGCCCGAAACGTTCGAGGCGGCGCCGACGCGGGCCGACGATCCCTGCCTCCTCGGCTTCACCTCCGGCACCACCGGCCTGCCGAAGGCGACCATCCACTACCAGCGCGACCTCCTCGTCATCTGCGACGCCTATGCCAAGGAGATCCTCCGGGCCGAACCGGACGACGTGTTCATCGGCTCGCCACCGCTTGCCTTCACCTTCGGCCTCGGCGGCCTCGTGCTGTTCCCCTTCCGCGTCGGCGCCTCGGTCGTGCTGCTCGAACGCGCCTCGCCGCCGGACCTCGCCAAGGCGATCGAGGAGCACCGCGCTACCATCTGCTTCACCGCGCCGACCGCCTATCGCGCCATCCTCGGCAAGATCGACGACTACGACCTGTCTTCCCTGCGCAAATGCGTCTCGGCCGGCGAGACGCTGCCGGCGCCGACCTTCGATGCCTGGCTTGCCGCGACCGGCTTGACGCTGATGGACGGCATCGGCGCGACAGAGATGCTGCACATCTTCATCGCCGCGCGCGAGGAGGACGTGCGCCCCGGCGCCACGGGGCGTCCGGTGCCGGGCTACGAGGCGCGCGTCATCGACGAGAACGGCGAGCGCTGCCCGCCCGGCACGCCGGGACGTCTCGCGGTGCGCGGCCCGATCGGCTGCCGCTACCTCGCCGACGAGAGGCAGAGGGTCTACGTCTCGAATGGCTGGAACATCACCGGCGACACCTATGTCGAGGACGAGGACGGCATCTTCTGGTTCAAGGCGCGCAACGACGACATGATCGTCTCCTCCGGCTACAACATCGCCGGGCCGGAGGTGGAATCCTGCCTGCTCGCCCATGCCGCCGTCGCCGAATGCGGCGTTGTCGGCGCGCCGGACGGCGAGCGCGGCCGGATCGTGAAGGCCTATGTCGTGCTGCGCGACGGCGCCGAGGCGACGCCCGATCTGGTCAAGGCGTTGCAGGACCATGTGAAAGCGGAACTGGCGCCCTATAAATACCCGCGGGCCATCGCCATCGTCGATGCCCTGCCCAAGACCGAATCCGGCAAGCTGCAGCGTTTTGCGCTGCGCAGCCGGGCGGAACAAGAAGCCAGCCTGGGAGAGACTGCGTGAACCTGACAAGGCCGATCGGCGGCCCCGCCGAACCGGGCGAAACCGCCGAGCCCCCTCTCACCGTGCTCCTGCCCGCGGGCTGGAAAAAGCCGCGCGGCTACGCCAACGGCATGGCCGGCCGCGGCACGGTGGTGATGACCGGCGGCCTGATCGGCTGGGACGCCGACGAGGTTCTGGCCGACGGATTCCTGCCGCAGGTCGAGCAGACGCTGAGGAATATCCTCGCCGTCGTCGCCGAGGCCGGCGGCGGGCCGCAGCATGTCGCCCGGCTCACCTGGTACGTTCGCAGCGTCGAGACCTACCGGGAATCGCTGGCGGATCTCGGGCCGATCTACCGCGCCACCTTCGGCCGCCATTATCCCGCCATGGCGTTGGTCGAAGTCGCCAATCTCGTCGAGCCGAAGGCGCTGGTCGAGATCGAGGCGACGGCCATCATCCCGGACTAACGCCGCGCGACCGCCATTGCCGGGCGCCGCTGGCGCCGGGACGCTGAAATGCCGCGACCGGAAACACCGGCCGGGACTTGCCGGAACCCTCCCGGCCCTGCCATTGAAGACCTGATATCGACGCGGCCGACGGTCGTGTCTGCAAGGAGAGCGCCATGTCCGCCGCCGCCCCGACCACCCCCGCCCAGAGCTTCGGCACGCAGCCGAAGGCCGACGCCGCCTTCGTCTGGGCCGATCCCTTCCTGATCGACGACCAGCTCTCGGAAGACGAGCGGATGATCTTCGACTCGGCCGCCGCCTATGCCGAGGAGAAGCTGCGCCCCCGCATCGTCGACGCCTATCGCGACGAGAGCTTCGATCGCGCGGTCTTCAACGAGATGGGCGAGCTCGGCCTCCTCGGTGTGACGCTGCCGGAGGAATATGGCTGCGCCGCCGCCTCCTACGTCTCCTACGGCCTCGTCGCCCGCGCGGTCGAGCGGGTCGACTCGGGCTACCGCTCGATGATGTCGGTGCAGTCCTCGCTGGTGATGTACCCGATCTACGCCTACGGCTCGGAAGAGCAGCGGATGAAATATCTGCCGAAACTCGCCTCGGGCGAATGGATCGGCTGTTTCGGCCTGACCGAGCCGGATGCCGGCTCCGATCCCGGCGGCATGACCACGCGGGCCGAGAAGGTCGCCGACGGCTACCGCCTGACCGGCGCGAAGATGTGGATCTCCAACTCGCCCGTCGCCGACGTCTTCGTCGTCTGGGCGAAGTCCGCCGCCCATGACGACAAGATCCGCGGCTTCATCCTGGAAAAGGGCATGGCCGGCCTGTCGGCGCCGAAGATTTCGGGCAAGTTGTCGCTGCGCGCCTCGATCACCGGCGAGATCGTCATGGACGGCGTGATCGTGCCGGAGGAGAACCTCCTGCCGAACGTCTCCGGCCTGAAGGGCCCGTTCGGCTGCCTCAATCGCGCCCGCTACGGCATTTCCTGGGGCACGATGGGCGCCGCCGAGGACTGCTGGTTCCGCGCCCGCTCCTACACGCTGGAGCGCCAGCAGTTCGGCCGCCCGCTGGCCGCCACCCAGCTGATCCAGAAGAAGCTCGCCGACATGCAGACCGAGATCGCGCTCGGCCTGCAGGCGAGCCTGCGCGTCGGCCGCCTGTTCGACGAGGGCAAGATGGCGCCGGAGATGATCAGCCTCGTCAAGCGCAACAACTGCGGCAAGGCGCTCGACATCGCCCGCCAGGCCCGCGACATGCACGGCGGCAACGGCATCATGGGCGAATACCACGTCATCCGCCACTCGCAGAACCTCGAGACGGTGAACACGTACGAGGGCACGCACGACGTCCACGCGCTGATCCTTGGCCGGGCGCAGACGGGGATTCAGGCGTTCTTCTGAACCCTCCAGATCCCGGGGCACTGCCCCGCTCAGCCTTTCGAACCGCCGTCCCGAGCCCCGAGCCCGGGGCGGCGTTTGTGTATCGAGACGGCGCATCAACGCCGGACGTTCGGGGCAGACGCTCGTTTCGCCTCGGGAAGGAGGCGCCATTGCAATCCGGGGCCGGCACCATAGCTGGCGAAAGGACGGGCGCCGGGATCGACCGATTTTCTCGCGGCGGCCTGCATTTTCTCGCACCTCAGCGAACCGTGCACGAAGGATATCGCGATGACCGACAAACCCGATCAGGGCCTTGAACTCCGAACGACGATCACGCCGGACGGCGAACTCCGGCTCTCGCTGGAAACTGTTGCGATTGACGAACCCGGGGATGACGAGGTGGTGGTCCGGGTCGAAGCCGCGCCGCTGAATCCGTCCGATCTCGGCCTGCTGACCGGCCCGGCGGATCTCTCGACCATGCGCAAGACCGGCTCGCCCGACCGTCCCGAGCTGATCGCCACGGTACCGCCGGCGCGCATGGCCGCTATGGCGCCGCGGCTCGGCCAGTCGCTGCCGGTCGGCAACGAGGGTGCCGGCACGGTCGTCGCTGCCGGCAAGAACGTGCAGGCTTTGCTCGGCCAGCGCGTCGGCATGTGGGGCGGCGCGATGTACACGCAGGTCCGCCGGCTTCCGGCCCGCGACTGCATCGTGCTGCCCGAAGGGGCGAGTGCCGCCGACGGCGCGTCGATGTTCGTCAATCCGCTGACGGCCCTCGCCATGGTCGAGACGATGCGGCGGGAAGGCCATACGGCATTGGTGCACACCGCCGCGGCCTCCAATCTCGGGCAAATGCTGAACCGGATCTGCCTTGCCGACGGCGTCGAGCTCGTCAACATCGTGCGCAGCGACGCGCAGGCCGAGCTCCTTCGCGGCGCCGGCGCCCGCCACGTCGTCGACAGCAGCCGCGAGAGCTTTGCCGAGGACCTCGCCCGCGCGGTCGACGAGACCGGCGCAACGATCTGCTTCGACGCCATCGGCGGCGGCTGGATGGCCAACAGCGTCCTGCACGCGATGGAAGCCTCGGCCAGCCGGCATGCCACCGCCTACAACCGCTACGGCTCCTCCACCTTCAAGCAGGTCTATATCTACGGCATGCTCGACACCGGGCCGACCCAGCTCGATCGCGGTTTTGGCCTGACCTGGGCGGTCAGTGGGTTCCTCTTGATGAACTTTCTCGGCAAGGCCGGCCCCGAGGTGGCGAAAAGACTTCGCGAGCGCGTCGCGCGCGAACTCACCACCACCTTCGCCAGCCACTACACGAAAACGATCTCGCTCAAGGACCTGCTCGACCCCGCGATCATCACGGAGGTCACGAAGAAGGCGACCGGCCAGAAGTATCTGCTCGATCCCAGCCTGTAGAGCACGCGGCGGGCCGCTAGCGGCCCGCCGACCCCATCCCGGAGATCATCAGCTGCAAATCCGCGTCTCCGCTGTCAGGCAGGGACGAGAAAAACGGCCATCCGCTCCCGCAGCGCGTCGGGGATCGCCATCGACTTCGGCGCCGCCCCCGAGAGGTCGCAGTAGACGATCGTGTGCGTCGCCGTCAGCACCGGGCGCCCGCCCTCCCGCTCCGCCGCGATCGCCAGGTTGATCGACGAGCGGCCGAGCGAGGCCACCTGCAGGCGGTAGGTGAGCACGTCGCCGAGTTCCGCCGGGCCGATAAAGTCGATCGACAGCGACCGCGCCGGCACGCCCTCGTCGCGGGCGATGTGGATGGAGCGGAAGTCGGCGTCGAGGGCCTTGGCAAACCAGTCCTCGACGACCCAGTTGAGCATCTCGATCAGCCGGGGGAAGAAGGCGATGCCGGCGGGATCGCACTGGCCGAAACGCAGCGTGTAGTCGGCGGTGAAGGTTTTTCCGCCCTGCCCCGACGCGCCTGCGTTCCGGTCCAGGGCATCCTCTTTCTCTGCATCGGCAGCGTTGCCAGACACGGGATCCGTCGCGGACCTGTCCATTATTCCGCCGCCTCGCGCCGGGCCCCGTCTGCCGACGTGGCTTTGGCCAGTTCGGCCGGGCGCAGGCGTGCCTTGCGGCGGAGCTCGGTCTCCTGCTCGCGCTTCTTCGTCAGTTCGCGGTGCGCCTGGTCGCGGCCCGCCAGATACTGTTTCGGCCAGTGCTGGTTGCGCGCGTCATAGGAGGCGGCGGCCTGCAGGGTGAAGGCCGGGTTCCACATGTGCGGGCGGCCGAGGGCGACGAGGTCGGCCCGGCGCGTGTGGAGGATGGTGTTGACCTGCGCCGCCTCGGTGATCGCGCCGACGGCCATCACCGCCATCCTCGGCACGTTGCGCACGGCTTCGGCGAACTGCACCTGGAACATGCGGCCGTAGAGCGGCTTCTGGCCCGCGACCGTCTGGCCGGCGGAGATGTCGGCGAGATCGCAGCCGGCGGCCGCAAAAGCCTCGCAGATGGCGAAGACGTCCGCCTCCTCGATGCCGCCGTCGATCCAGTCGGTCGCCGAGATGCGTACCGACATCGGCTTGTCCGCGGGCCAGGCCGCGCGCATGGCGGAAAACACTTCTAGCGGGTAGCGCAGCCGGTTTTCGATGGAGCCGCCGTATTCGTCCTGGCGAAAATTGGTCAGCGGCGACAGGAAGGAGGCCATGAGGTAGCCGTGGGCGCAGTGCAGCTCCAGCATGTCGAAGCCGGCCCGCGCGGCGCGCTCGGTCGCGGCGACGAATTCGTCGCGGATGCGGTCCATGCCGGCGCGGTCGAGCTCGGCCGGCACCTGGCTGACGCCGTCGAGATAGGGGATCGGCGAGGCCGAGGTGATCGGCCAGTTGGCGGCGGCGTCGACCAGCGGCCGGTCCATCTTCTCCCAGCCGAGCTGCGTCGAGCCTTTTCGGCCGGCATGGCCGAGCTGCATCACCATCTTGGTCCGGCTGTTGGCATGCACGAAGTCAGCGATGCGCTTCCACTGCGCTTCGTGCTCGTCCGTCCACAGGCCCGGGCAGCCCGGCGTGATGCGCGCATCGGCCGAGGGGCAGGTCATTTCGGTGAAGACCATGCCGGCACCTCCCAGCGCATGGGAGGTGTAGTGGACGAAATGCCAGTCGGTGAGATTGCCCTCCGCGTCGGCGCAGTACTGCGCCATCGGCGCCATCACGACGCGGTTGGCGAGTTCCATGCCGCGCAGCCGGAAATTCGTGAACATCGGCGTCGGACGGCTCTCCCGGTAGTCGTCGCCGGTCGCCTGGAAGAGCTCCTCATAGAAGGCGGTGTCGACCTTTTCGACGAAGCCGGGATCGCGGACGAGGAGGTTGTCATAGGTGATCGCCTTCGCCCGGCACATCACCACCATGGCGAACTGCTCCGGGCTCATGTCCCAGGAGCGGTTCATGTGCTCGAACCAGGCGAGCGAGACGTCGGCATTGTGCTGGGTGATCTCGCAGGGCGTGCGCCGCGCCTTGTCGTAAGCGGCAAAGGCCGCCTGGACGTCGCTCTCGGCCTTGTCGACGACGGCGTCGGAGAGCGCGATCGCGCATTCCATCGCCAGTTTGGTCCCCGAGCCGATGGAATAATGCGCCGAGGCCTTGGCGTCGCCGAGCAGCACGATGTTGTCGTGGCTCCACTGGCGGCAGTAGATGCGCGGAAACTGCCGCCAGGCTGAGCGGTTGAGGAGCAAGGGATGGCCCTGCAGTTCCTCGGCATAGAGCGCTTCCAGCGCCGCCTTCGACTGTGTCTCGTCCATGCCGTCGAAACCGTGGCCGCGCCAGCAGGCGTCGTCCATCTCAAAGATCCAGGTCGAGCGGCCGGCCTCGTACTGGTAGGTGTGGGCGCAGATCACGCCGTGCTCGGTCTCGCGGAAGAAATAGTTGAACTCGTCCATCGGCCGGGTCGAGCCCATCCAGCAGAAGCGGTTCGCCTTGATCGTCACCTCCGGCTGGAAGCTTTCCCGGAAATGCTCCCGGATGCGCGAGTTGACGCCGTCGGATGCGACGACGATGTCGCTATCGGCAAAGCGGGTCGCGATCGCCTCCGGCGGCACGGACACGCCGAAATGCAGGCCGATCCCTTCCTCGCGGCAGCGCGCCTGCAGGATGTTCAACAGCTTCATCCGGGAAATGCCGGCAAAGCCGTTGCCACCGCAGCGCATCTCGGCGCCCTGCTTGTGCACGGCGACGTCGTCCCAATAGGCGAATTCGTGGCGGATGCGGTCGAAGCTCTTCGGGTCGCGCGCCAGGAACTCGTGCAGCGTCTCGTCGGAGAAGACGACGCCGAAGCCGAACGTGTCGTCGGCCTGGTTCTGCTCGTAGAGATCGATCTGCCAATCCGGCCGCCGCTTCTTGGTGAGAAGGGCAAAATAGAGACCGCCGGGGCCGCTGCCGATCACGGTGATGCGCATCCGATGTCTCCTGAGCTTCGGTGTCCGGAGATAGTTTAGAGTTAAAGTATTTTCGCGCAAGGGGGCGGTGGGGTCGTTGTGACCACGGGACGATCGGTCGCGGCGGAGCGGCACGTCGGGCCGACTTAGCGTGACAGGATTGCGCGCCCTCGCATGCCTCAACCTGCACCTCACAGAGCGTCTGCACACCCAGCCACGAACCCCAGAGGTCGTCCTCCTCGGCCGAAGGCCGGGGATCTCGCGTCTTTACCGTCAAGCGTTTTGATGTTTTCATGGCTCGTTGTCTCGGGCGATGGCGTTGAGAGTGACGAGCCTTTTTCGCAGGGACGAGCGCCTCGGCATGGGAACTGGGTCAAGCCTCGAACGACTGATGTTGGAGGGTGGCGGAAGAGGTCACTGCCTGTTGAACGCAAAGCGCCGTCCTCTCCGGATAGTCATCCCGGACTTGATCCGGGACCCATTCCAAATCGCTGAACATGATCGAGGACGGCGGACATTCCCGATCCTGACCCGATTGGGCAGTGACGACGCCTCGGCATGGGTTCCGGGTCAAGCCCGGAATGACTAAACTTGGAAGGTCGCAGGAAGCTTCATTGCCTGCCGAGCGCGAAGCACTGTCCCTTCCAAATAGTCACCCCGGCCTTGAGCCGGGACCCATTCCCCAACGAGGCCGTGGCATTCCGGCACCGGATAGGCGCGCTTCCGCTGAGGCATAGATCCCCGGGGCCAGGGCCCCGAGGATGACGATACGGAAGCGAGGTGAAGCTCACGGTGGCCCCAATGCCCTCATCAGGAGCCAACCGACAGCCTCAGAGGTCGCCGAAGCCCCTGCCCTCGGCCACCAGGCGCTCCAGCAGTGGCGCCGGGTGGAACGCTTCGCCGTGCGTGGCTTCGTAGCGGCGAAGGCCGGCGAGCACGGTGCCGAGGCCGAGCCGGTCGGCGTAGTACATCGGCCCGCCGGTATAGGCCGGCCAGCCATAGCCGTGGATCCAGACGATATCGATGTCGGACGCCCGGGCGGCGATGCCCTCGTCGAGGATCTTCGCTCCCTCGTTGATCATGGGATAGAGGCAGCGCTCGAGGATTTCCTGATCGCTGACGGAGCGGCGCACGTACCCGTCCCGGGCCGAGACTTCGAGGATCAGCGCCTCGACATCGGCGGACGGGGTCGCCTTGCGCGCGGCGTCGTAGTCGTAGAAGCCGGCGCCGGTCTTCTGGCCGCGGCGACCGCGCTCGCAGAGGATTTCGCGCACGGTCTCGCCTTTCGACGTCTCGGCGCTCCAGCCGAGGTCGAGGCCGGCGAGGTCCGACATGGCGAAGGGGCCCATCGGCAGGCCGAAATCGGTGAGCACGCGGTCGACGTCCCAGGGCATGGCGCCCTCCAGCAGCAGGGCGTCGGCCTGGAGCTTGCGCTGCGCCAGCATGCGGTTGCCGACGAAGCCGTGGCACACGCCGACGACGACGGCGGTCTTGCCGATGCGCTTGGCCAGTTGCATCGCGGTGGCGATCACGGCGGGCGCCGTCTTGGCGCCGCGCACCACCTCGAGCAGCTTCATGACATTGGCCGGCGAGAAGAAGTGCAGGCCGAGCACATGCTCTGGCCAGTTCGCCAGCGCGGCGATCGCATCGACGTCGAGATAGGAGGTATTGGTGGCGAGGATCGCGCCGGGCTTGGCCACGGCGTCGAGCCGGGAGAAAACCGCCTGCTTGACCGCCATGGTCTCGAACACCGCCTCGACGACAAGGTCGCAACCCGCCAGCGCCTCCATGTCCAGCGCGCCCGAGAGCAGCGCCAGCCGCGCCGCGGCATCCGTCTCGCTCATCCGCCCGCGCTGCACGGATCCCTCGTAGTTCGCGCGGATGGTCGCCATTCCCCGGTCGAGCGCGGCTTGCGTCGTTTCGACCAGCGTGACCGGCAGGCCGGCGTTGAGAAAGTTCATCGCGATGCCGCCGCCCATCGTGCCGGCGCCGATGACGCCGACCGTCTCGACGGACAGCGTCGGCGTTCCCGCCTTCAGCCCCGGCACCTTGCCCGCCTGCCGCTCCGCGAAGAAGACATGGCGCATCGCCGCCGATTGCGGGCTGGCGACCAGTTCGGCGAACAGTTTTCGCTCCAGCGCCAGCCCCTCCTCGAACGGCAGCTCAAGCGAGCCCCGGACGGCGGCGACGACATGGCCGAGCTGGCTGGTACCGCGAAATTTACGGCCATGGGCCTTCTCCGCCGCGGCAAAAATCGTCTCGTCGCCGCGATCGCGGTCGGTCCAGTCCGTGCGGTCGCGCGTGCGGTTCCGCGGCGCGTCCTCGGCGACGATGCTGCGGGCGAAGGCGAGCGCGCCCGCCCTGAGATCCTCGTCGGGAAGCACGGCGTCGATGAGACCGGCAGCTTTCGCCGCCGCAGCACCGATCGGCGTGCCCGACAGGATCATCTCCAGCGCCCGGGCAGCGCCGACGAGGCGCGGCAGGCGCTGCGTCCCGCCGCCTCCCGGCAGGAGGCCGAGCTTCACTTCGGGCAGGCCGAGTTTCGCCGAGGGCACGGCCACGCGAAAATGACAGGCGAGCGCCAGTTCCAGGCCGCCGCCGAGCGCCGTGCCGTGGATCGCGGCGGTGACTGGCCGATCCATCGCCTCGATCGCCGCCTGCACCTCGGCCAGTGACGGCGCCTGCGGCGGCTTGCCGAACTCGGTGATGTCGGCCCCTGCGATGAAGGTTTTTCCGGCGCACACCAGCACGACGGCCTCGACGGCGGGATCTCGCCTCGCCGCCTCGAACGCGTTGACGAGGCCGGCGCGGACGACCTGGGACAAGGCGTTGACCGGTGGGGAATCGACCGTGACGACGGCGATGCCGCCGTCGATGTCGAGACTGACTTCCGTGTCGGTGCGGTCCATGGTGGGCTCCTCCCTGCGATTCTCGTGGCAGAGGTAAAGCATCCGCGGGCGCCGTCGGACAACCAGCCCGCAGTCGTCCCGACCGTGAAAGCCCGGCCGAGCCCGGCACCAGCGGCGGAGCAATGCCGCTTGCGGCCATAGCGCGAGACCTGCCGCGGGCGAGCCGTCGCGGCATGACCCGCCCTCCCGGGGTGCCGTTCCGGCTCGCGAGAGGACCGACGGGAGCGGGCCAGGTCTTCAATCCCTGCCCGCCAAAATCTCCGGCGGCAGCAGCGAATTTCCTTTTCGCAGTGCAAACGCCGGCCGATAGTCACGCCGTCGGCGTGGACGTGATCGACCCGGCCTATGCCCCGGGCACCGGCACACCGGCACACCGGAGATCGGCGGCATCTCGGCCTTCCAGGCGCAGTCGCTGGTGCGTGGCCTCAGTAGCTCGACATAGTCGGCGCCGATCTCGTCGAGGTCTCGCCGCCGCTCGACCCGACCGGGCTGACCGCGCTGACCGGCGCCACCATGCTGTTCGAGCTGCTATGCGCTATGGCCGAGAAAGGCGCATCACCCGCCACAGGCTGAGCGCCCGGTGGCCCGCCGCCGCGTTTCCATCGGGAATCAAGGACCTGCGAAAGTGATTCATCGCGCTGCGGTAGGTCGTTCGGCCGGCTTGGCTTCTCGCCTCCGCGGGAGGCGCGACGCGGCCGCAGGCCGCCGCCGGCGGGCGTCGCCGCCGGCGGGCGATGGGCCTGTCGTGACGCCGGCGCCGCCTTGATGGCACCGCCAAGAAGCGCTCTACATGAAGGGAGCCGGCGCGCGACAAGGCCGGCGTAAAGGGAGGACGATGCCATGCCCAGAACACGATATGTGATCGAGACCGGGACCGATGCGACGGGTGGCTGGACCGCCGGCAGCTTTCACGAAGCGTTCAACGCCGCCGACGACACGGCCGCTAAAGGAAGCCTTCGCACGGCCCTGACAGAGCTCGGCTATACGCAGGGCGAGGAGACGCATGTCCGGCTTCTCGACCCCGACAAACTGGAAATCGCCCGACTCCCGTTGAACGAGGCCTTCTGGACGAGCTAGAGGAAGCCGCCGCATTCCTGCCCGCGGCGGATGGGAAGAGCCTTCGCTCATCCCGTCCGACGCATCGCTCCGCGCGGTGGCCGCCGCGCAGGACAACCCGCCCGATCGAGGAAACTTCGATGAAACTTGCAATCGCCGGCGACAGCGCCGGAGCCCCGCTCGCCAAAATTCTGGCCGATCACCTGGCCAGCCGCCCCGATCTCGAGGTGTTCGAGGTCAGCCAGCCGCCGGAAGGCGCCGAAAAATTCTATGCCGACCTCGCCGACCGGGTCGCGAGCGGCGTGCTCGACGGCACCTATGACCGCGCCATCCTGTGCTGCGGCACCGGCATCGGCGTAGCGCTGTCGGCCAACAAGGTACCCGGCATCCGCGCCGCCCAGACGCACGACACCTATTCGGCCGAGCGGGCCGCCCTGTCGAACAACGCGCAGATCATCACCATGGGCGCCCGCGTGATCGGCACGGAACTGGCGAAATCCATCGCCGACGTCTATCTCGCGGCGGAATTCGACGCGACCGGCCGATCGGCGGACAATGTCCACGCGATCGACGCCCTCGACGCCAAGTATCACGCGGGCCGCTGAGGCCTCATCGGGAAGCGCCGCCCCTTGCGGGCGGTCGCTTCCCGGGAGCAATCCTCCGCCTCGCCCCGGGTTTCGGCTGATCGAGTGGCCGCGAGGCCCGCAGCTGAAGATACCGATCGGCGGCTGGCCTCCCGCGACCGTCGCCGCCGGTGCCGCTTACCCCGTTCCCTGCCCTTCCTTTCTCTCCTCGAGTACCCAGTGCCCTGCCGACCACGTCGGGCGGGTGCCTCCGCTTGCCCGAAAGCAACCGCCGCCGACGACGCGACATGGCACCTCATTATACCAGTTGACGACCCCCTACCCCCATGCGATGTCTTTTCGCGTCGGCTGCTGGGAGGCAGGACGGACCGCCGAGCGTCAAAACGCCGGTCGGAGAAGGCGACGCGCACCGGCATGGACCGGGCCGCCCTTCGGAGTTCAACAACGTTCGGGAGGGAACGGAATGTTCAAGAAGATCATGCTGTCGACGGCTGCGCTGGCCCTGTGGACGCTGGCGGCACCGATCGGTGCGCAGGCCGCCGACCTCCTCGCCATCATCACGCCGAGCCATGACAACCCGTTCTTCAAGGCCGAGGCCGAGGGTGCCGACGCCAAGGCCAAGGAGCTCGGCTTCGAGACCCTGATCCTCGTCCACGACGACGACGCCAACAAGCAGAGCCAGCTCTTCGACACCGCCATCGCGCGCGGCGCCAAGGCGATCGTGCTCGACAATGCCGGGGCTGCCGCCACCACCGCCCCGGTCGCCAAGGCCAAGGCCGCCGGCATCCCGACCTTCCTGATCGACCGCGAGATCAACGAGACCGGCATCGCCGTGTCGCAGATCGTCTCCAACAACTACCAGGGTGCCCAGCTCGGCGCCGAGGAATTCGTCAAGCTGATGGGCGAGAAGGGTCCCTATGCCGAGCTCGTCGGCCGCGAGGCCGACACCAATGCGGGCATCCGCTCGGGCGGCTATCACGACGTGATCGACCAGTATCCGGACATGAAGCTCGCCGCCAAGCAGTCGGCGAACTGGAGCCAGACCGAGGCTTTCGAGAAGATGCAGACGATCCTGCAGGCCAATCCCGAGATCAAGGGCGTCATCTCCGGCAACGACACCATGGCCATGGGCGCCTGGGCGGCGCTCGAGGCGGCCGGCCGCACCGACGTCATCGTCGTCGGCTTCGACGGCTCCAACGACGTGCGCGACTCCATCATGAAGGGCGGCATCAAGGCGACCGTCTTGCAGCCGGCCTACCGCCAGGCGCAGCTCGCCGTCGAGCAGGCCAAGCTGTTCCTCGACACTGGCAAGACCGGCGTCGATGAGAAGCAGCTGATGGACTGCATCCTGATCAACGCCGACAATGCCGCAAAGCTCGAAACCTTCGCGCTGAAGGACTGAGAGTGCCCGCGGGCCCCGGGGCGCTTGGCGCGCCGGGCCCTGCCTGCCGCCAGCCTCTGGCCGCGGCTCTTTTCCTGTTTTGCGGAAGGCGCGTCATGACGCGGAAGACGCTGTTTTTCCTGACGCTTGGGCTGGCGGCGCTGACGCTGCCGGGCTGCAAGTTCATCAAGACCGAGGCGCTCGCCCAGCGGGCGGCGGCCGCGGCCAAGCCGACGGCGGCGGCCGATGCGGTCGGCATGTGGAGCGACAAGGTCGTGCCCCACCTCACGGAGAAGGCTGTTCCGATCGCCGACGTCCGGGCGGCGCTCGCGGCCGACTATGCCGAGGCGGGCAAGCAGTACGGCTATCGCGAAAACGCCGAGGGCTCGCCGTTCAATTTCGTCGCCAGGATTGCCGGCACCGTGGTCGAGGCCAACACGACGTCGCGCGCGGCGACCGCCGGCGTCGACACCGACGGCGACGGCAAGGCGGACGTGACGCTGCAGCTCGGCCCCGTCATCAAGGGGACCTCGATCCGCGACGCCCTGCCCTTCGTCTCCTTCACGCAATACACCAACCAAATCGAATTCGCCGGCGTCGCCAAGAGCTTCAACACCGTCGCCTACGACAAGGTGCTGAAGGACGTTTCCCGCGACGGGCTGGTGGGCAAAAAGGTCGAGGCCGTCGGCGTCTTCACGCTGCGCTCCGGCTCCGACAAGATCCTGGTGACCCCCGTCACGCTGCAACTCAGCGGCTCGCCGTCGTGAGCCACGAGATCGTCCTCAGCGTCCGCGGCGCGACAAAGGTCTATCCCGGCACGCTGGCGCTGAAGGGCGTCGACTTCGACGTGCGCGCCGGCGCCGTCAACGTCCTCGTCGGCGAGAACGGCGCGGGCAAGTCGACCCTGATGAAGATCATCGCCGGCGTCGAACAGCCGACGGAGGGCGAGGTCATCCTCGACGGCACGCCGGTGACGCTGAACGGCACTGCGGATGCCGCGCGCCACGGCATCGGCATCGTCTTCCAGGAACTGAACCTCTTCCCCAACATGACGATCGCCGAGAACATTTTCATCGGCCGCGAGAAGACACGGCTGGGCTTCGACATCGATACCAGGGCGCAGAGCGAGGCGGCCCGCCTTTTGATGGAGCGGCTCGAACACGCCAACGGACCGGACACCAAGGTCGGCGACCTCCGGATCGGCGAGCAGCAGATCGTCGAGATCGCGAAAGTGCTGTCGCAGGACGCCCGCATCCTGATCATGGACGAGCCCACATCGGCGCTTTCCGCGGCCGAGGTCGACATCCTCTTCCGCGTCATCGCCGACCTGAAGGCGCAGGGCGTCGCCATCATCTACATCTCGCACCGGCTGGAAGAGCTGGTGCGGATCGGCGACTACATCACCGTGCTGCGCGATGGGCACGTCACCGGCGCGCGCGAGATGGCGGAGGTGGACGTCCCCTGGATCGTCACCGCGATGATCGGGGCGGCGTCGAAGGATTTCGCCAAGACCGTCGACCACGCCTTCGGGCCCGAGATCCTCTCCGTCTCCGACATGACCCTGCCGCGCGCCGCCGGCGGCTTTGCCGTCGACCATGTCAGCCTGTCGCTGCGGGCCGGCGAGATCGTCGGCATCTACGGGCTGATGGGCGCGGGACGCACCGAGCTATTCGACTGCATCATGGGCCGCGAGCCGCTGGCGACCGGCGCCGTGACGCTCGCCGGTGCGCCGCTCACGGAAAAATCCATCCACGGCCGCATCAAGCGCGGCATCGCGCTGATCCCCGAGGACCGCAAGGCGGAAGGGCTCGTCCCGAGCCTCTCGGTCGCCGAGAACACCAGCCTGTCCAGCCTCTCGGCCTTCACGCGGATCTTTCACCTCGACGTGAAGCGGGAGCGCGCCAGCGTCCTCGACTACATCCGCAAGCTCGCGGTGAAAGTCGCCGATCCCGACAACCCGATCCTGTCGCTGTCGGGCGGTAACCAGCAGAAGGTGGTCATCGGCAAGGCGCTGATGACCGGCCCGAAAGTGCTGCTCATGGACGAGCCGAGCCGCGGCATCGACATCGGCGCCAAGGCCGAAGTGTTCCGCGTCATGCGCCAGCTCGCCGCCGACGGCCTCGGCATCCTCTTCGTCACCTCCAATCTCGACGAGGTGATGGAGCTGTCCGACCGCATCATCGTGATGTCCAACGGCCGCATCACCGGCGAGATGCCCCGCAGCGAGGCCACGGAGCAGAAGGTGGTCGCCCTCTCCGCCGTCGGCCACGGCATCTCCGCCCCTGGGTCGCCGCCGACCAGGCCGACCGCTTCCTCCTCGCAACCGGAGCTCGTTCCATGACGGCGAACGCCATGACCGCCGGCGCGCCCGCCCGCGACCTCTCCTTCACCCTCGTGCTCCTGAAGGCGCGCACCTTCATCGCGCTGATCGCTGTGGTGCTGTTCTTCTCGGCGGCGGCGCCGAATTTCCTGTCGACCGCCAATCTCGTGATCATGTCCGAGCACGTGGCGCTGAACGCGTTCCTCGCCATCGGCATGACCTTCGTCATCATCACCGGCGGCATCGACCTCTCCGTCGGCTCGATCGTTGGGCTCTGCGGCATGGTCGCCGGCTATCTCGTCCTCAACGGCGTCGACCTCGGCTTTCTCGGCTACACCGTCTTCTTCAACACCACCGAGATCGTCGTCCTGACGCTCCTCGTCGGTGTGCTCGTGGGGGTCGTCAACGGCCTCCTGATCACCAGGCTCAACGTCGCCCCCTTCATCGCCACGCTCGGCACGCTCTATGTCGCCCGCGGCATGGCGCTGTTGTCGTCGGACGGCGCGACCTTTCCCAATCTCAGCGGCAGCGCCGAATGGGGCACGAACAGCTTTCCCTTCATCGGCGCCGGCTCGCTGTTCGGTATTCCGGTCTCGATCTGCGCCCTCATCGTCGTCGGCGTCGGTGCGGCCTATCTCGCGGCCCGCACGCCGCTCGGCCGGCACATCTACGCCGTCGGCGGCAATGAGCGTGCCGCGGCCCTCTCGGGCATCCAGGTCAACCGGACAAAGATGTTCGTCTACATGTTCTCCGGCTTCTGCGCGGCGATCGTCGGGCTGATCATCGCCTCGCAGCTCGTCGCCTCGCATCCCGCGACCGGCGAGACCTTCGAGCTCAACGCCATCGCTGCGGCCGTGCTCGGCGGCACCTCGATGTCGGGCGGACGCGGCCGCATCGGCGGCACCATCGTCGGCGCCTTCGTGATCGGCATCCTGTCGGACGGCCTGGTGATGATGGGCGTCTCAAGCTTCTGGCAGACGGTGATCAAGGGTCTCGTGATCATCGCCGCCGTCGTCGTCGACCAGTTCCAGCAGCGCCTGCAGCAGAAGATCGCCTTGCAGCGCCAGGCCGCTCTCGGCCGCTGAGTCCCTCCCGAGACACACACTGTCCAAGCAGCAGAAGGAATATGCCATGACCTCGGTCGCACTGTTCGGAGCCGGCGGAAAGATGGGCTACCGCCTCGCCAGCAACCTCAAGGGCTCGCGCTTCGACGTCCGCCATGTCGAGCTCGGCGAAGCCGGCCGCACCCGCCTGAAGGACGGCCTCGGCTTCGACTGTGTCTCCGACGAGGTCGCCCTCGACGGGGCGGAGGTGGTGATCCTCGCGGTGCCGGACACGCTGATCGGCAAGGTCGCCACCAGCCTCGGCCCGAAGCTGAAGGCCGGCACCATCGTCGTTATCCTCGACGCCGCCGCGCCCTTCGCCGGGCACCTTCCGCAGCGTCCGGACCTCACCTATTTCGTCACTCATCCCTGCCATCCCCCTATCTTCAATGACGAAACCGAGATGGCGGCCAAGCGCGACTTCTTCGGCGGCGTCGCCGCCAAGCAGCACATCGTCTCGGCGCTGATGCAGGGTCCCGACGCACATTTCGCCCTCGGCGAAGAGGTCGCCAAGGTCATCTGGGCGCCGGTCATGCGCTCGCACCGCATCACCGTCGAGCAGATGGCGCTGCTCGAGCCCGGCCTGTCGGAAACCGTCTGCGCCAGCCTTTTGGCCGTCATGCGCGAGGCGATGGACGAGGTCGTCACCCGCGGCGTGCCGAAGGAGGCCGCCCGCGATTTTCTGCTCGGCCACATGAATGTGCTCGGCGCCGTCATCTTCGAGGAGACGCCGGGCGTCTTCTCCGATGCCTGCAACAAGGCGATCGAGTTCGGCAAGCCGATGCTGATGAAGGATGACTGGAAGCGCGTCTTCGAGCCGCAGGAGCTCGCCGACTCGATCCGGCGGATCACCTGAGCGACAGCGGGGGAGCCTGACATGGGCGAGTTCCGGGGCGCGGTGATCGGCTGCGGGTTCTTTGCGGTCAACCAGATGCATGCCTGGCGCGATGCGGCGGGAGGCGGGATCGTCGCGATCTGCGATCTGGATCCCGCGCGGCTCGCCGCAGTCGGCAACGAATTCGGCATCGCCGCACGCTACGACGATGCGGCGGAAATGCTGGATGAGGTGAAGCCGGACTTCGTCGACATCGCGACGACGGTGAAAAGCCACCGGCCGCTGGTCGAACTCGCCCTCGCCCGCGGCATTCCGGTGATCTGCCAAAAGCCTTTCGCGTCGGATATGGCCGACGCCCGGGCCATGGTTGAAGCCGCCGAGAAAGCCGGCGTGCCGCTGATGGTGCACGAGAATTTCCGCTGGCAGACGCCGATCCAGGCGGTGCGCGCCGTGCTCGACACGGGTGAGATCGGCACGCCCTTCTTCGGCCGGGTGTCGTTCCGCTCGGCCTATGACGTCTATGCCGGCCAGCCCTATCTCGCCGAGGGCGAGCGCTTCATCATCGAGGATCTTGGCATCCACGCCCTCGACACCGCCCGCTTCCTGTTCGGCGAAGCGACGGCGATCACCGCGCGCACCCAGCGGGTCAATCCTCGCATTCGCGGCGAGGACGTCGCGACCATGATGCTCGGCCACGCCTCGGGCATGACGAGCGTCGTCGACTGTTCCTATGCCACCCGCGCCGAGGCCGAGCTGTTTCCGCAAACGCTGGTCGACATCGACGGAGCCGACGGTTCGCTTCGGCTCGGCGCCGACTACCGTCTGACGGTGACCGGCGCCGCCGGCTCCCGGCACGCCGACGTGTCGCCGGTGCTGCTGCCCTGGGCGAGCCGTCCCTGGCACAATATCCAGGAGAGCGTGCTCACCATCCAGCAGCACTGGATCGACTGCCTGCGCGAGAACCGCGAGCCCGCGACGTCGGGGCGCGACAACCTCTCGACGCTGGCGCTGGTCGAAGCGGCCTATCGCAGCGCCGGCGACGGCGGGGCGACGGTCGACCCGCGGTCGCTGTGAACAGGGAGAGTGCCGGCATGGACGCAGCCGATCGCCAAAAGCTCTTCGGCACGGCGGAGCCCCTGCCCGAGATCTACCGTTTGCGGGCGGGCACCCTGGAGGCCGAGCTCATCGGCGGCAATCTGCGCGCTGTCCGCTTTGCCGGGCACGAAGTGCTGCGCACCGTGGCCTATGTCGTGCGCGACCGCGACTGGGGCACCTATGCCCCGGCGGTGGAGATCGTCTCGCTGGAGGAGACGGAATTCGATTTCACGGTGCGGACGCGGAGCGTCTGCCGCGCCACAGACGGGTCGGAGTTGCATGCCGAGGCCGAGATCACCGGCGATGCCAGTGGCCGGCTGACCTTCACCGTCACCGCCGAGCCCCGGGGCGATTTCGAGACCAACCGCTGCGGCTTCTGCGTGCTGCATCCGATCGACGGCGTTGCCGGACAGCCCGTCGAGGTGACCCACACCGACGGCACGGTAGAGCAGGCCTGCTTTCCGGACCTCATCGCGCCCTGGCAGCCGTTCAAGGACATCCGCGCCCTCCGCCACGAAATCGCGCCCGGCGTCTTCGCCACCTGCCACCTGGAGGGCGACGCCTTCGAGATGGAGGACCAGCGCGCCTGGTCCGACGCCTCGTTCAAGACCTATGTGCGGCCGCTGGCCCTGCCCTGGCCCTATGTCCTGCCGGCGGGCCAGCCGTTCACGCAGAGCGTGACGCTCAGTCTGGCGGGCGACGTCGCGGGTCTGGAGACGCGGGCCATCGCGCCGGCGAGTGCCTCGCCCGTCCGGGTGCAACTGACGCTCGGCGAAAACCTCGGCGAGGCCATGCCGGCGATCGGCGTCGTGATCGCCGCCGAGGACGCCCGCGCGATCCTCGCTTATCCCGCGACACTTCACGATCTTGCGCCTCAGTCGCTGCTGTTTTCCTACGATCCGCTGGCGGGCGATGGGGTGGACGATCTCCAGCGCTTCGCCGCGATCGCCGCGCTCCAACCTTCGGCAAGAGCCGTGCTGGAATGCATCCTGCCCGCCCGCGACGGCGTCAGGGCGGAAGTTTCAGCCGCCGCCGCCGCCGTCGAGCGCGCCGGGCTCCGGCTGGACGCCGTCACCGTCGGCCCCGCCGTCGATCGCCAGTCGACGCCGCCCGGCAGCCCCTGGCCGGCCTGTCCGCCGCTTGCGGAGATCTATGCCGAGGCGCGAAACGCCTTTCCCGGCGTCCGTCTCGGCGGCGGCATGTTCAGTTTTTTTACCGAACTGAACCGCAAGCGCCCGCCCGTGGCGCTGCTCGACTACGTCACCCATGCGACGTGCCCGATCGTCCATGCTGCCGACGACCGCAGCGTCATGGAGACGCTGGAGGCGATCCCCTTCATCACCCGCTCGACCCGGGCGATCATCGGCAAGGCCCCCTACCATCTCGGCCCGACGACCATCGGCATGCGCCAGAACCCCTACGGCTCGCGCACCATGCCGAACCCGGACGGGCGACGCATCGCCATGGCCGGCGACGATTCGCGCCAGCGTGGCCTGTTCGGCGCGGCCTGGCTCGTCGGCTATGCCGCGCGGCTGGCCGGCGCCGGCATCGAGACCTGGACGGCGGGCGCGCTGGCCGGTCCGCGCGGCCAGTGGCTGGATACCGAGAAACCCGAGGCGGGCGTCGTGCCCGCTTTCCACGTGCTGCGGGGCATGGCGCAACTCGCCGGCTGCCGGCGGATCGCGTTCGCCTCGTCCGACGCTTCGCGCGTCGACGGCTTTGCCGCGGTGACATGGCATGGCGAAACGGTGCTTTGGATCGCCAATCTCGGGCCGGAGGAAACCGTCGTCGCTCTGCCCGAGGGGGGCTGGCGCGGCTTCGTTCTGGGTCTCAGTGATCTCGACGCGGCGGCAGCCGGGCGTCTGCTGGATGAGGCCGACCGCGCCTCGCCGCTGACGCTGCCCGCCTACGGCGTGGCGCGGCTGACGGGCCTGGCATGAACACGGTAGGCCGCCTGTCCACTGGCCCAATCCCGCCCTTGCCGTGCCGGTGGCCCTCAGGCCGACTGGTGGACGTAGAGCGCGCTCGACCGCTGGAGATGGCGCACCATGGCGGCCTCGGCCGCGACCGCATCGCCCGCCGCAATGGCGTCCACAATCTCGACATGCTCGGCGAGCGTCAGGTTTTCCTTGCCCGTCCAGATCAGCATTTCCGTGTGGTAGGTCTTCAGCCAGCCCAGCATGGCCTCGGCCACCGCTTCGAAGATCGGGTTGCGGGGGATGGCAGCAATACGCGTGTGAAAGCGCATGTCGGCCGCGATGAAGGCGTCGGCGTCGCCGAGCGCCGCGCGCTGGACGTCGATGAGCGCGCGCAGCGCCGCGACGTCTGCCGCCTCGGCCCGCTCGGCCGCCTGCTGCACCAGCCCGCGCTCGAAGAAGAGGCGCGCTTCCTTCAAATGGCTCAGCGAATCCGGCGAGGTCGAGAGCATGATCTGCGCGGCGGCATCGACTTGGCCGAACAGCGATTTCGGCGTCAGCATCATCACCTTGGCGCGCTCGCCATGCGAGATGGTGAGAAGCCCGATATTGCTCAGCGCCTGCATCGCCTCGCGAATCGCCGGCCGCCCGACGCCGAACCGCTCCATCAGTTCGCGCTCCGACGGCATCTGGTCGCCCGGCCTCAGATCCCCCAGCGTAATCATCGACTTCAGCCGGTCGTAGACCTCGCTCGAGAGTTTTCGCCTAACGATCGGTTCGGAGGGTGTCGACATCATCTGGTTCTCGCTATGCCCGGGCGGAAAATAGGGACAGTGGACACGGCTGTCACCGGCCTGCTCTCGTCATCATACCAGCCCGACGCTTTCGATCGGAGGATGATCGGGCTCCCGCCCTTCCGGTGGCGGGGCTGGCGAAGCCCTTCACCGTTGCGGTCTTTGCACCGCGACCGCCGCAACCAGCCGAGATCGTCCTGATGTCAGACACCATCGTCGTTACCTATCGCATCGAGACACCGGGTGATCCCAAACGCCTTGCCGCCAAGATCGCCAGCGACCAGTCGACCGGGACCTTCGTCGACCTGCCGGGCGAGACGCCCGAGCTGAAGGCGCGGGTGGCGGCGCGCGTCCTGGATGTCCGGCAACTCTCCCCGGTCGCCGAGCCCGGCTTCGGCCGCGACCATCCCGGCCTCGCCCATGCGGCGCTGTTCAACCGCGCAGAGGCAGACATCGCCTTTCCGCTGGAGGCCATCGGTACTGATCTGGCGGCGCTGATGACCATCGCCATCTCCGGCGTCTATTCCATCCGCGAGTTCAGCGGCGTGCGGGTCACCGGGCTGAAGCTGCCCGACGCCTTCAAGGACGCCCATCCCGGCCCGCAGTTCGGCATCGCGGGCAGCCGGCGCCTCACCGGCGTGTACGGCCGTCCGATCATCGGCTCGATCGTCAAGCCGGCGCTGGGGCTTCGGCCGCACGAGACCGCCGAAATTGTGCGCGGCCTCGTCGAGGCCGGCGTCGATTTCATCAAGGACGACGAGAAGCTGATGAGCCCGGCCTATTCCAGCCTTGCCGACCGCGTCGCCGCGATCATGCCGATCGTCCTCGACGCCGAGCAGCGGACGGGGCGGAAGGTGATGTACGCCTTCGGCATCTCCGCCGCCGACCCCGAGGTGATGCTGCGCAACCACGACATCGTCGCGGACGCCGGCGGCACTGCCGCGGTCGTCAACATCAACTCCGTCGGCTTCGGCGGCATGTCCTTCCTGCGCAAGCGCTCGCGCCTCGCGCTGCACGCCCACCGCAACGGCTGGGACATCCTCACCCGGCACGCGGCGCTCGGCATGGATTTTTCCGTCTACGAGACACTGTGGCGCCTCCTCGGCGTCGACCAGTTCCAGATCAACGGCATTCGCGCAAAATACTGGGAGCCGGACGAATCCTTCGTGCGCTCCTTCCAGGCGCTGCAGCGGCCCTTGTTCTCGCCCGCCGACCGGCCGCTGCCCGTGGTCTGCTCGGGCCAGTGGGGCGGCCAGGCGCCGGACACTTTTGCGGCCACCGGCGGATCCCTGGACCTCCTGTATCTCTGCGGCGGCGGCGTCGTCAGCCATCCCGACGGGCCGGCGGCGGGGGTGCGCGCCGTCCGCCAGGCCTGGGAGGCGGCGGTGGCCGGCATCGACCTCGCCGTCTATGCCAAAGACCATCCGGAGCTTGCCCGGTCGATCGAAAAGTTCGGCGGCGCCGGGGAGAGCGCGTGATGGCCGTTGAAACCGGGGCCGCCGCGTCCGCCACCGACGACGACCGGGAACGGCTGCTGCTCAGCTACTACGGCGACGATCTCACCGGCTCGACTGACGTGATGGAGGCGCTATCGCTGAAGGGCGTGCCGACCGTGCTCTTCGCCGACATCCCGACGGCCGCTCAGCGGGCCCGCTTTCCCGGCGTGCGCGCGCTCGGCATCGCCGGCACCAGCCGCAGCGAGACACCGGCCTGGATGGACGCGCACCTCACCCCGGTGCTGGGCTGGCTGAAGAGCGAGGACGCCGAGTTCTGCCACTACAAGGTCTGTTCGACCTTCGATTCCAGCCCCGGCATCGGCAGCATCGGCCGGGCGATGGAGATCGGCCGGGCGATCTTCGACCATGCCCCGGTGCCGATCCTCGTCGGCGGCCCGCAGCTGAAACGTTACACCGCCTTCGGCACGCTGTTTGCCGCCTATCGCGGCGAGGTCTTTCGCATCGACCGCCATCCGGTGATGGCGCATCACCCGGTGACGCCGATGGCCGAGGCCGATCTCCGCCGCCACCTCGCTTTGCAGACGTCGCTGGAAATCGGCCTGGTCGACTGCGCCGCTCTCGCGATCGGCCAGGGCGATGCCGCCGTCGACGCGCTGCTGGCGGACTTGCCGGACGCGATCTTCCTCGACGTCCTCGACGCCGCCACGCAAGCGGCGGCCGGACGCCAGCTGCGCCGCCTCGGCGAGCGCGGCAGCCGTTTCGTCGTCGGCTCGTCCGGCGTCGAATACGCCCTCGCCGCCGAATGGGCCGCCGCCGGGCGAATTGCCGGCACGGCCGACTTCGCGCCGCTCGGCGCCGTCGACCGCCTCGTCGTCGTCTCCGGCAGCTGCTCGCCGACCACCGAGCGGCAGATCCGTCACGCGGAGGCTGAAGGTTTCTGCGTCCTCCCGCTCGACCCGCGGGCGTTTTTGACCGGAGACAGCGCTGCCGTCGATACCGTCACGGTGGCGGCCGAGCGGGAACTCGCGGCGGGCCGCAGCGTCATCATCCACACCGCGATGGGGCCGGAGAGCGATCTGGGTTCCGCGCTCGACGGCATCGACGGCGCCCGCCATGCGATCGGCCGCGGCCTCGGCCGCCTGCAGGCGCGGATGGTTCGCTCGGCCGGGCTGAAGCGGGTGGTGATCGCCGGCGGCGATACGTCCAGCCATGCGCTGCGCGAGCTCGGCATCTTCGCCCTGACGGTGCGCCAGCCGTTCCCGCAGACCCCCGGCTCGCCGCTGACCACCGCGTACAGCGACGACGCCGCCTTCGACGGCATCGAGATCGCACTGAAGGGCGGCCAGGTCGGCCATGACGACTATTTCGTCCGGATCAGGACGCCCTGAAGGGTTCCGCCCGGCCGCGCGCTGCCTGCCGGTGTCCGGGACCGCTCAAAGGCTGGACGGCCATGCCGAGTTGACAGCGCCCGGGTCCGGCGTATTGTTAGCATACAAACGTCATGGAAGATGCGGCGGCGGGTGCGATCGATGTCCCTGGAAGAGCAATCCGGCACCCAGCTCGGCGAGGCAAAAGTCCGCTGCGACGCCTGCCCGGTGATGTGCATCATCAAGCTGGGCATGACCGGCGCCTGTGACCGCTACGCCAATTTGGCGGGCGAATTGATCCGAGTCGATCCGCACATTCTGCTCGAGCGCACCGTCTCGAGGGACGGCGAACTCGTGCCCTTCAGCCAGCCCGCCGACTGGGACGGCACGATCCTGCCGCCGCAGCGCTTCGTCACCGCCATCGGCGCCGGCACGACCTATCCCGACTACAAGCCGGCACCCTTCATCGTCTCGTCCGAGGTCGACGGCGTCGACATGGTCACCGTCGTCACCGAAGGCATCTTCAGCTATTGCGGCGTCAAGGTGAAGATCGATACAGACCGCTTCGTCGGCCCGGAGACGAATGCTGTCCGCGTCGAGGGCGAGGTCGTCGGCCACGTCACCACGGGCGAGTACGGCTCGCAGATGCTCTCGCTCGGCGGCGTGCACCACCTCACCGGCGGCTCCAAGAAGGAAGGCCGCGTCGCCTGCCAGGCGCTGCTCGACCTCTGCAACGGCGCAGCCGTCGAAATGCAGGTCGACGGCGGCGCGACGCTGGTGGTCCAGGCCGGCCAGCCGCCGATCGTCAACGGCACGACGGAGCAGCGGATGCGCGTCGGCTGCGGCTCGGCGACGATCGGCATTTTCGCCCGGCAATGGCTGGGCAAGGTCGACGAGGTGGTGGTCGTCGACGACCACATCACCGGCGTCCTCTCCGAGCACCAGGCCGGCAAGCTCCTCGACATCCCGCCGACCGGCATAAGGCTGAAGGGACGCCGCTCGACTCCCGGCCGCTATTTCCAGGTGGCCGAGCCCGGCACCGGCTGGGGCGGCACGAATATCTCCGATCCCCTCGACATCCTCGGTCCCTTCGATCCGAAGACGGCCTTTCCAGGCCTGCGGCTGCTGATGGTATCGACCACGGGCGAGCATTCCGGCTATTACGAGCTCGACGAGAGCCTCGTGCCGGTGGCGAAGGAAATGCCCGCCGATCTCGTCGGGGCGGTCGACAAGATCGCCGAGAACTGCGAGCCGGCAATGTGCACCGTGCTTTTCGTCGGCGGCGCCGGCGGCTCGCTCCGGGCGGGGGTGACCGACAACCCGGTCCGCCTCACCCGCTCGGTCAAAGAGGCGCTGACGAAGGTCACCTCGGGCGGCGCGCCGGTCTATCTCTGGCCGGGCGGCGGCATCACCTTCATGGTCGATGTCACACGCCTGCCCGCCAATGCCTTCGGCTACGTGCCGACGCCGGCCCTTGTCGCGCCGATCGAGTTCACCCTGCGCCTTGATGACTACGAAGCGCTCGGCGGCCATATGGACCATGTCCGCCCGCTCGCCTCGCTCGGAGACACCGGGCGCCGGCAGGTCGCGCCGCACGCGGAGAACCCCTGGCCCTTCGCCCGCGGCCCCGCGGGCAGGCGCCTGAGCTGACGGCGCCGACCGCCATGCGGCGCGGACCCCAGGTGGCGCTTCTGGCCGACGGTCGCCGTCTGCACCTGCAGGACGGGCCGATCGACCTGATCGTCGAGGCCTTTGGCGCTTCGGAGGCTGTCGGCGCGGCCTATCGAGCGGCGGCGCAAAGGCTCGACGGCCTGCTCGACGCGCTGTGCCAGGAGCTGCCACTGCTGCGGGCGCCGGTCAGTCCGGGAAGCGCCCCGCCCGCCGATCCCGTCGGGCGGCGCATGCACGACGCCGTCGCGCTCTATGCGGTGGAAGACTTCATCACGCCGATGGCCGCCGTCGCCGGCGCCGTGGCCGACGCGATCCTCGCCGCCATGGTCGAAGCCGCGCCGCTCGACCGCGCCTATGTCAACAATGGCGGCGACATCGCGCTGCATCTGGGGCTTGGCCAGCGGCTCGCCGCCGGCCTCGTCGGCCGGAGCGAGCGCCCGTCTTTGTTCGGGCGCTGCGAGATCGCCGCAAGCGATCCCGTCCGCGGCATCGCCACCAGCGGCCGCGGCGGCCGCAGCTTCTCACTCGGGATCGCCGACGCCGTGACGATCCTGGCGCGGACCGCCGCCGAGGCCGATGCCGCGGCGACGATCGTCGCCAACGCCGTCGACCTGCCGGGCCATGCCGCGATCACTCGGGTTCCGGCCGCGGACCTGCAGCCGGACAGCGATCTCGGGGAGCGCCTGGTGACGCGCGCCGTCGGCCCGCTGGCCCCGGACGAGATCGACCGGGCCTTGGGCCGGGGACTGGACAGGGCCGAGCGCCTTGTCGGCGCCGGCCTGATCCAGGCCGCCGCCCTTCATCTTGCCGGCCAGACGCTCGTCACCGGCCGCCACGCCATCATCGCCGCCTGAGGGAGAACAGACATGCCGGACATCCTGATGCGCAAGCGCATCCTCGTCGTCGAGGAGATCTTTCACGAGGGCGGCCCGCCGCAGGAGAAGCCTCTGCGCCGCGGCGCGGTGCTGGCGGTGCTGCAGAATCCCTATGCCGGCCGCTATGTCGAGGATCTCATGCCCTTCATGGACGACCTGAAGCCCTTCGGTCTGGAAATGGCACGCACCCTGCTCGCTGCCCTCGGCAACGACCCGCAGGCGATCGAGGGCTATGGCAAGGGCGCCATCATCGGCGCCGGCGGCGAGCTGGAGCACGGCGCGCTCTGGCATGCGCCCGGCGGCTACGCCATGCGCGAACTCCTCGGCGAGGCCCGGGCGATCGTGCCCTCGGCCAAGAAGGTCGGCGGCCCCGGCACGCGGCTCGACGTGCCGATCACCCACATCAACGCCTCGTACGTGCGCAGCCATTTCGACGCGATGGAAGTCGGCCTGTCCGACGGGCCCCGCGCCGACGAGATCGTTTTCGTCCTGGTGATGACCACGGGCGCGCGCATCCACGCCCGCACCGGCGGGCTGAAGGCTTCCGAGATCAAAGGCGAGGACGGACTGCGATGAGCGCAAAGATCCGCAAGATCGTGACAATCACCGAGGAAGTCGCGACCGAAATGGGCCGGCCCGTCGATCCACCCCAGCGGCGCGCGGCCGCCATCGCGGTCATCGCCAATCCCTTCGCGTCCACCTATGCCGAGGACCTCACGCCGCTGATCGACATCGGCGAGGAACTTGGCGCCCTCCTGACGGCTCGCGCCGTCGCCGCTCTCGGCATCGACGGTACCCTCGTCCAGAGCTATGGCAAGGCCGCGGCCGTCGGCGAGAACGGCGAGCTGGAACATGCCGCGGCCATCTTGCACCCGAAGATGGGCGCGCCGGTGCGCGCCGCGCTCGGCGGCGGCGCCGCCCTGGTGCCTTCGTCGAAGAAGCGCTGCGGCGTCGGCGGCACGCTCGACGTGCCACTCGGCCACAAGGATGCGGCCTATGTGCGCAGTCATTTCGACGGCATGGAGATCAGGATTGCCGACGCGCCGCGCGCGGACGAGATCATGGTCGCCATCGTCGTCACCGACGGCGGCCGTCCGCTGCCACGCGTCGGCGGCCTGCAGCACGGGGAAATCAAGGGCGAGGACGGCCTGCGCTGAGGGTGTGGGAGGGCTGCGGGCGGTATCCCCCCCCTCTGCCTGCCGGCATCTCCCCCTCAAGGGGGGAGATCAGGCGCCTTGATGTCTCTGCTTGTTCGGCAACGTCCGAGCGCGTGCGGACACCGTCAACGGCACAGCCGATCTCCCCCCTTGAGGGGGAGATGCCCGGCAGGGCAGAGGGGGGTATCCAGCGCCAAGTTTGACAGGCCTTACCCCGCCACCACGCTCGGCAGCTTCTCCGCCGGCGGCGTGTTGCGGCTGCGGGTGGAGCGGACGATGCCGTCGATGACGGTCATGCCGATGCCCGGCAGGTCGCCGAGCTCGATCGAATGCAGGAAATCGCGCCCGGCCGAATGCTGCGCCCGGTCCATGAAGACGAAGTCGGCGGCGCGGCCGACCTCGATCATCGCCGTATCGAGGGCGCGGATGCGGGCGGTGTTGCCGGTGGCGAAGCAGAAGGCGGTCTCGGCCTTGACGTCGCCGAGCGAGGACAGCATCGAGATCATCCGGATGATGCCGAGCGGCTGCACGCCCGAGCCGGCCGGCCCGTCGGTGCCGAGCATGACGCGGTTCAATTCCCCCATCTCGCTGGCGATCCGAAGCGTATAGAGCGCGGCGCGTTCGTTGCCGTTGTGGACGAGTTCGAGGCCGCGCTTGCAACCCTCGCAGATGCAGCGGATCTCCTTGTCCGGCAGCGCCGTGTGGCCGCCATTGACGTGGCCGATGACGTCGGGATCGACCTCCAGCACAACATCGGCATCGATCAGGCCGGAGCCGGGGATCGACGGGCCGCCGGTGTGGATGGTCGAGTTGAAGCCGTGCTTGCGCGCCCATGCCACCATCTGGCGCCCCGTCGCGCCGTCCTTGACGCCGCCGAGCCCGACCTCGCCGAGAAGCCGCACGCCGGCATCGGCCATTTCCTTGAAATCGGCCTCGACCATGCCGGGCTCGACCACCGGCGCACCGGCCAGGACCTTGACGCCGCTCGGCCGGTAGCCGGTGAAGATGCGCTGGGCATAGATCGCCATCGCCTTCAGGCCGACGATGTCGCGCGGCCGGCCAGGGGTGTGGACCTCGCCGGCCGAGATCATCGTCGTCACGCCGCCGTGGAGGGAGGAGTTGATCCAGTTCAGCTGGCTCTGTCGCGGCGTCCAGTCGCCGGAGACCGGGTGCACGTGGCTGTCGACGAGGCCGGGGGTGACCACCGTGCCGTTCGCGTCGATGACGCTGTCGGCTTTCTCGAGATCGAGGTCGGCGGCCTTGCCGATGGCGGTGATGCGGCCGCCGACGGAAACGATGGTGTCGGCGTCGAGGATCGGCTGGTGGATGTCGCCGGACAGCAGCAGGCCGATGTTGCGGATCACGAGCTTCTGGTCGGCCGCCGCCGTCGGCTGAACGTCATGCGCCATGGTCTTCTCCCCTGCCTCTGTCGGCCCGTCGTCCGGCGCGCCGCCCGCTTCGGGAGGGCGCTTCGGTTATTGGTACACAAATGATCGGGACTGGCAATCGCGATGTTCTCGGCGGCTTTTCCCGCCGAGCCGCGGGACCGCTTGCCGACGTGTGGCGGGCCTGCCGCGGCCCGCTTTCGCCCCTCCGGTCGACGCCATCGTACGGCCGGCGGGGATCGCAAGGTTTCGCCGGCATCCCGCTGCGACGCCGCCGCAGGTCGCGCGACGCCCCCTGTCGCGCGCCCGCTCTCTCGGCATAGACTGCGGCATGGAGAATCGATTGGACGTCAAACCCGGACCGGCCAGCGAGAGCGACGACTACGCCCTCGACGCGCAGATCGGCTTCGTCCTTCGCCAGGTGCAGCAGCGCCATTCCATCCTCTTTGCCGAACTGTTCGGCGGCGATCTCACGCCGACGCAGTGGGCCGTGCTCGCCAAGCTCGGCGAAATCGGCGAGTGTTCGCAGAACCTGCTCGGGCGCTACACCGCGATGGACGTGGCGACCATCAAGGGCGTGGTCCAGCGCCTTTTCGAGCGCGGCCTCCTCGCCCGCCGCCCCGACCCCGACGATCGGCGGCAATTGCTGATCTCGATGTCGCCGGAGGGCAGTGCTTTGTTCAGGCACCACCTGCCGAACGCTGCGCGCGTGACGGAAGCCACGCTCGCGCCCCTCACCGGCGCCGAACGCGAGCGGCTTCTGCGTCTTCTCGCCCGCCTGCGCTAGGCGGAAATCGCCCGGATGCCACCAGCAGAGAATTGCCGCACTGCAAAATATGGCCGACGCCATGCTGCACTGAACAATAAATAGGCGAGGTCAGAAAGTGGCTTGACGAGAGGCACGGCGTCATTCGTATACTAATGGTACGGGCAGCCATCGACCGATCCGAACGTCCGACCCGTCGGGCACCACCGCGCAGATGAGGGCACCTATGTCGAAGACGTTTTCCCTGTCGAAGCTTCTCGCTGGCGTGGCCACGGGCCTCGTCCTCGCCGCCGCGACGCTCGGCGCGACCGCGCCCGCTGCGGTCTCGGCCGAGATCAAGGTCGGCGAGATCAACAGCTATTCCGCCCTGCCCGCGTTCACCGAACCCTACCGCAAGGGCTGGCAGCTGGCGGTCGAGGAGATCAATGCCTCGGGCGGCATCAAGGGCGACGATCTCGTCGTCATTTCCAAGGACGATGGCGGCAAGCCGGGCGGTGCGATCAGTGCGGCCAACGAGCTGGTCTCGCGCGACGGCGTCGTGCTCCTGACTGGCGGCTTCTTCTCCAATCTCGGCCTCGCCATCTCCGACTTCGCCAAGCAGAAGAAGGTCTTCTACCTCGCCGGCGAGCCGCTGACGGACGCCATCACCTGGAGCCAGGGCAACAAGTACACCTTCCGCCTGCGCCCCTCGAACTACATGCAGGCGGCCATGCTCGCCGAAGAGGCGGCGAAACTCCCGGCCAAGCGCTGGGCGACGATCGCGCCGAACTACGAATACGGCCAGTCCGCCGTCGCTATCTTCAAGCAGCTCCTGCAGAAGGCCCGGCCGGACGTCGAGTTCGTCACGGAGCAGTGGCCGCCGCAGGGCAAGATCGATGCGGGCGCCGTCTCCCAGGCGATCGCTTCGGCCAAGCCCGAGGCCATTCTCAACGTCACCTTCGGCGCCGATCTCGTCCAGCTGGTGCGCGAGGGCACGACGCGCGGCCTGTTCAAGGACGTCTCCGTCGTCAGCTTCCTCACCGGCGAGCCGGAATATCTCGACCCGATGAAGGGCGAGGCGCCGGTCGGCTGGATCGTCACCGGCTATCCCTGGTACGCCATCGAGACGCCCGCCCATGATGCCTTCGTGAAGGCCTATCAGGCGAAGTTCGACGATTATCCGCGCCTCGGCTCGGTCGTCGGCTATGCCGAGATGATGATGATCGCCGCCATCCTGAAAAAGGCCGAGACGACCGAGGCCGACGATCTGGTGGCCGCGGCCGAAGGCATCACGGTCGACTCGCCTTTCGGGCCGATCGAGATGCGCGCCATCGATCACCAGTCGACGCTCGGCGCCTTCGTCGGCACCACCGCGGTCAAGGACGGCAAGGGCGTGATGGAGAACTTCGGCTATCGCGACGGCGCCGACTACCTGCCGTCCGACGAGGAAGTGAAAAAGCTGCGGCCGCAGGATTGATCCCGGCGCCGGGCCTTAAGCCCGGCCCCCTCATGCTCGTTCCGGGGATCGGCTGATGGCCTTCATCGTGGTTCAGTTTCTGACGGGCCTGGCCAATGCGGCCTCGCTCTTCCTGGCGGCTTCCGGCCTGTCGCTGATCTTCGGCGTCACCCGCATCGTCAACTTCGCGCACGGCGCCTTCTACATGCTCGGCGCCTATGTCGCCTACAGCCTGACGACGCGTCTGGACGGCGCCATCGGCTTCTGGGGCGCGATCGTCCTGGCAGCCGGCTTCGTCGCGTTGCTGGGCACGCTGCTCGAAATGACGCTGCTGCGGCGCATCTACAAGGCGCCCGAGCTTTTCCAGCTGCTCGCCACCTTCGGCGTGACGCTGATGGTCGAGGATCTCGTCATTCTCGTCTGGGGCCCGCAGGACCTTCTCGGCCCGCGTGCGCCCGGCCTTGCCGGCGCCGTCGAGGTGATGGGCCTGCCGGTGCCGACCTACGATCTCCTGCTCATCGCTCTCGGCCCGCTGGTCCTCGCCGGTCTCTGGCTGCTGATGCACCGCACCCGCTGGGGCGTTCTGGTGCGCGCGGCGACGCAGGATCGCGACATGGTCGCCGCGCTCGGCGTGAACCAGAAATGGCTGTTCACCGGCGTCTTCACCCTCGGCGTCTTCCTCGCCGCCTTCGGCGGCGGGCTGCAGATCCCGCGCACCGCCGTCACCCATCTGATGGATCTCACCATCATTGTCGAGGTCTTCGTCGTCGTGGTCATCGGCGGCCTCGGCTCGATCACCGGCGCCTTCCTCGCCGCCATCCTGATCTCCGAGCTCAACGCCTTCGGCATCCTCGTCTTCCCCGGCATCTCGCTGGTGCTGATGTTCCTGGTGATGGCCGCGGTGCTCGTGGTGCGGCCCTGGGGCTTTCTCGGCCGCCCGACCAAGCCGGACCGCCGCCCGGCCGGCGCCGTCAGCCGGCCCTGGCGTCCGCTGTCGCCGACCCTGCAGGCGGCAGGCCTGGCGCTGCTCGTGATCGCGGCGCTGATGCCGCTGGTGCTCGGCACCTACGGCCTCGGCGTCGGCGCGCAGATGCTGATCGCCGTCATCTTCGCCGCCAGCCTGCAGTTCATGATGTCGACCGGCGGCCTCGACTCCTTCGGCCATGCCGCCTATTTCGGCCTCGGCGCCTATGGTGCGGCGCTCGGCGTGCAATGGCTGGGGCTGCCGATGGAACTGGCGCTCGTGGCCGGCCCGCTGATGGGCCTCGCCGGCGCGCTCGTCTTCGGCTGGTTCTGCGTGCGCCTGTCCGGCGTCTACTTCGCCATGCTGACGCTCGCCTTCGCCCAGATCGCCTGGTCGGTCGCCTTCCAGTGGGTCGACGTCACCGGCGGCGACAACGGCATTCTCGGGGTCTGGCCGGCGGAATGGGCGTCCGGACCCGAGGCCTTCTACTGGCTGGCGCTGGCCGCGGCGACGGTCTCGGTCGTCGTGCTGCGCCGCCTCACCTTCTCGCCCTTCGGCTATCGCCTGCGCGCCCTGCGCGACTCCCCGACGCGCGCGGAAGCCATCGGCATCGACCGGCGCGGCACGCAATACGCCGCCTTCGCGATCTCGGGCACGCTGGCGGGCCTCGCCGGCGCGCTCTTCGCCTTCCTGAAGGGCAGCGTCTTTCCCGATGTCCTGTCGATCCCCTTCTCGATCGACGCGCTGGTGATGGTGCTGCTCGGCGGCGTCGCCACCGTTTCCGGTGCGGTCGTCGGGGCGCTTGTCTACACGCTGGCCTCGATCTGGCTGGTCAGCCAGACCGACCTGTCGCGCCTCGTTCTCGGCGGCCTCATCGTCTTCCTCGTGGTCGCCTTCCCGCAGGGGATCGTCGGCACGATCGCCGGGATGCGGCCCGTCGAGGCCTGGCGCGCCCGGCGGGGTGCCACGACAGGCCGCCTCGTGACAGCGGAGACGCAGCCATGACCGGCGCCCTGCTGCTCGAGGTCGAGCACCTGTCGAAATCCTATGGCGGCGTGCACGCGGTGGTCGATGTCTGCTTTTCGCTTCATGCCGGCGAAATGCTGGCGCTGATCGGCCCGAACGGCGCCGGCAAGAGCACCTGCTTCAACATGGTCAACGGCCAGATCCCCGCCGACACCGGCCGCATCCGCATCGGCGGCCGCGACACCAAAGGCCTGTCGCCGCGCCAGGTGTTTCGCCTCGGCGTCGGCCGCACCTTCCAGATCGCCGAGGTTTTTTCCTCGATGACGGTGCGCGAGAACGTCCAGGCGGTGCTGATGACGGGGGATACCGGACTGGCCGGACTTTGGGGCGCCGCCGGCAAACGGCATGTTGCCGCCGCGGACGCGGTGCTCGAGCTGATCGGCATGGCGGACATGGCCGAGCGCCCATGCGCCGACATGGCCTATGGCGACGTCAAGAAGCTGGAGCTCGGCATCGCTCTGGCCGCCGGCCCGAAACTGCTCTTGATGGACGAGCCGGCGGCCGGCATGGCGCCGCTGGAGCGGGTCGCGCTGATGGCGCTGACGGCCCGCATCGCCAAGGAGCGCGGCATCGGCGTCCTGTTCACCGAGCACGACATGGACGTGGTTTTCTCCCATGCCGACCGGATGATGGTGCTCGACCGCGGCCGGCTCATCGCCGAGGGCAGTCCGGAAAGCGTGCGGCGCGATCCCAAAGTCCGCGCCGTCTATCTCGGCGACGGCCGCGTCTACGACAGCGGCGAGAGAACGGTGCCCGCATGACCGGACAGACCAGGCTCTCCGTCGCTGCGCTGAACGCCTTCTACGGCCCGGCGCAGATCCTCTTCGACGTCGCCTTCGAGCTCCATCCCGGCGAGGTCGTCGCTCTGCTCGGGCGCAACGGCGCCGGCAAGTCAACGACGTTTCGCGCCCTGATGGGGCTCACCGTCCGGCGCGAAGGCGAGATCCGGTTCGACGGCGCGCTCATCACGGCGCTCCCGACCTATGCCATCGCCCGCCGCGGCCTCGGCTATGTGCCGGAGGACCGGCGCATTTTTCGCGACCTGACGGTGGAGGAGAACCTGATGGTCGGCACGCAGAAGACCCGCGAGGGCGCCGCCGCCTGGACGCCGGAGCGGCTCTATACGCTGTTCCCCAATCTTGCCGAGATGCGGCGGCGGCGCGGTGGCGAGATGAGCGGCGGCGAGCAGCAGATGCTGACCATCGCCCGGACCCTGATGGGCAATCCCTCCGTCATCCTCCTCGACGAGCCCTCCGAGGGCCTGGCGCCGAAAATCATCGAGCAGATGGCCGACGCGATCCTGGCGATGAAGCGGGAGGGTCTCGCCATTCTTCTGTCCGAGCAGAACCTGCACTTCGCGCGATTGATCAGCAACCGTGCCTATATCCTTGAAAAGGGACGCATCCGCTTTTCCGGGACCATCGCCGATCTCGACGCCGACGCCGGCCTCCGCGACCAGTACCTGGCGGTGTGAGGCGGAGATGGCGTCCAAGGTCGCGCGGCCGATCACGCTTCACGTCAACGGCAGAGACCACGTCGTCACCGTGCCGCCCGACACCGCGCTTCTGCATGTCCTGCGCAACGATCTCCATCTGAACGGGCCGAAATTCGGCTGCGGCCTCGGCCAGTGCGGCGCCTGCACCGTGCTCGTCGACGGCATGGAAGCCCGCGCCTGCGCCCTGCCGGTGCGGATCGCCGAGCGTCGTTCCGTCGTCACGTTGGAAGGGCTCGCCGTCGCCGGTCGCCCGGGCGCGGTGCAGCAGGCCTTCATCGACCACCAGGCGGCGCAGTGCGGCTATTGCCTGAATGGCATGATCATGACCGTCACGGCCCTCCTCCGACGCAACCCGCACCCGAGCGAGGCGGACGCCCGCGAGGCGCTGCGCTACAACCTCTGCCGCTGCGGCACGCATGTCGAGATCCTCGCCGCCGTCGCCGACCTGACGGGCGCGCCCCCACGAGAGCCCGGGCGCTGATGGATCGGGACGCGGTGGCAGACCTGGCGGGAACCGCGACCGACGCCGGCTCGCTCGCGATCGTCTCGCCGACCGTCGGAACGCATGAAGAGATCTTCCTGTCGATCGGCGCGGATGGCGCGATCGTCGCCTTCAACGGCCATGTCGACCTCGGCACGGGCATCCGCACCGCCCTCACCCAGATCGTCGCCGAAGAGCTGGACGTGGGGCCCGAGCGGGTCGCGATGGTGCTCGGCGACACCGAGCGGACGCCCGACCAGGGACCGACGATCGCCAGCGAGACGATCCAGGTGGCGGCCGTGCCGCTGCGCCGCGCCGCCGCGCAGGCCCGGCACCATCTGGCCGAGATGGCTGCCGTCCGGCTCGGCGTGGCGCCCGAGACGCTGCGTCTGGAGGACGGACTGTTCTTCACCGATGCGGCCAGCAACGAGCGGATCGGCTTTGGCGAACTCGTCGCCGGCGAGACCGTCCGGCTGCGGCTGGTGCCCGACGATCGGCACCTGAAACCGGCCTCCGCCTACCGCCTCGTCGGCCGCTCGCTGCCGCGTCTCGACATTCCCGCCAAGGCCCTCGGCGACTTCACCTATGTTCACGACGTCAGGGTGCCCGGCATGCTGCATGGCCGCGTCGTCCGACCGCCCTATGCCGGCCGCGACAGCGGCGACTTCATCGGCCGGAGCCTGATCGCCGTCGAGGCGGAATCGATCGCGCATCTGCCGGGCATCGTCGCCGTGGTGAGCGAGGGAGATTTCGTCGGCGTTGTCGCCGAGCGGGAGGAGGAAGCGGAGGCGGCGATGAACGCCATCGTCGTCCGCTGGCACCCCGTGCCGCCTCTGCCCGACCTCACGGACATCGCCGAAGCGCTGCGCGCCCATCCGAGCACCGCGCGGACGCTGCTCGACCGCGGCGATGTGGACGCGGCGCTGGCGTCCGCCGAGACGCGGCTGCAGCGGACCTATGTCTGGCCCTACCACATGCACGCTTCGATCGGCCCGTCCTGCTCGGTCGCGGACTATTCGGGCGATCGCCTGGTGCTGTGGTCCGGCACCCAGAACCCGCACATGCTGCGCGCTGACCTTTCCCGCCTGCTCGACCTGCCAGCCGGCCAGATCGACATCCGCCGGCACGAGGCGGCGGGCTGCTACGGCCGCAACTGCGCCGACGACGTCGGCTGCGACGCCGCGCTCCTTTCTCGCGCAGTCGGGCGACCGGTGCGCGTGCAGCTGACGCGCGAGCAGGAGCACGCCTGGGAGCCGAAAGGCGCGGCGCAGCTGATGGAGGTCGACGGTGGCCTCGGTCCCGGCGGGAGTCTGGCCGCCTACGATTTCCAGAGCCGCTATCCCTCCAATCGCGGACCGAACCTGGCGCTTCTCCTCACCGGCGTGGTGCCGCCGCTGCCGCAGCCCTCCGACATGGGCGACCGTACGGCGATCCCGCCCTATCACTACGAGGCGGCGCGGGTGACCGTGCACGACATGGCGCCGATCGTGCGGGCCTCGTGGATGCGCGGCGTCTCGGCCATGCCGAACTGCTTTGCGCACGAATCCTACATCGACGAGTTGGCGACCGAGGCCGGCGTCGACCCGGTCGCTTTCCGCCTTCGCCATCTCGGCGATCCGCGCGCCGCCGAGCTCGTGCGGGCGACGGCCGAGCGCGCCGGCTGGGTGCCGCGGACCGTGCCGCAAAAGATCCGCGACGGCGGCATCCTGCGCGGCCAGGGGTTCGCCCAGGCGACTTATGTGCACGGCACCTTTCCCGGCACGGCGGCGGCGCAGTCCGCCTGGGTTGCCGACGTCGCCGTCGATCCCGCGACCGGCGAGGTCGTGCTGGAGCGCATCACCGTCGGCCAGGATTCCGGCCAGATGATCAACCCCGATGGAGTCCGCCACCAGATCCACGGCAACGTCATCCAGTCGATCAGCCGCGTGATGCAGGAGACGGTAAATTTCGGCGCGACCGGGGTGACCACGCGAGAATGGGGCGCCTATCCCCTGATCGCCTTTCCCGACGTCCCCGCCATCGACGCGCTGATGCTGCACCGGCCCGACCAGCCGCCGCTCGGCGCTGGCGAATCCGCCTCGGTGCCCTCCGCGGCGGCCATCGCCAACGCCATCTTCGACGCCACCGGCGTGCGCTTTCGCGAGGTGCCTTTCACGCCGGAGCGCATCAAGGCGGGACTCGAGGGCGTCGCCCTGCCGCGGCCACCGGCATCGCTCCCGCCGCCTCTGCCGACGCCCGCGAAGGCGCGACCCTGGCGGATGCTCGCGCCCCTCGGCGCCGCGCTCGCCGCCTCCATCGGCACCGCCGCCCTCGCCATTCCCTGGCGCGCGGAGATCGCGCCGATCGCGCCGCGCGGCGCCTCGCTCTATTCGGCCGAGACGCTGGAGCGCGGCCGGGTGCTGGCGGAGGTCGGCGACTGCGCGGTCTGCCACACGGCGGAGGACGGCGCGGTCAACGCCGGCGGTCGCGGTCTGGAAACGCCCTTTGGCACGGTGATGAGCACGAACATCACGCCGGACACCGAGACCGGCATCGGCGCCTGGCCCTATCCCGCCTTCGCCCGGGCAATGCGCGAGGGCATCAGCCGCGACGGCCGCCACCTCTACCCGGCCTTCCCCTATACCGCCTTCGCAGGGATGACCGACATCGACCTCGAGGCGCTCTACGCCTACCTCATGGCGCAGGCGCCGGTACGCGCCGCAGTGCCGGAGACGCGGCTCGCCTTCCCCTTCAGCATCCGCCCGGCCATGGCCGTGTGGAACGCCCTGTTCCACGATCCCGCGCCCTTCAAGCCCAGCCCTGACAGGAGCGCGGCCTGGAACCGCGGCGCCTATCTCGTCGAGGGCCCTGGCCACTGCTCGGCCTGCCATTCGCCGCGCAATGCCTTCGGTGCCGAGGTGCAGGGCGCAATGCGCTTCGCCGGCAGCACGGTCGACGGCTGGAACGCGCCAGGCCTCGGGGCCCATGCCAGCGGTCCGATGCCATGGAGCGAGGACGCACTTTTCGCCTATCTGCGCACCGGCCGGAGCGAGAACCACGGCATCGCCGCGGGGCCGATGGCGCCCGTCATCGACGGCCTCGCCGCCCTGCCGGACGAGGACATTCGCGCGATGGCGACCTATCTTGCGTCCCCTCCCGGTTCGTTGCCCGAGGCCGCGACGCCTGCGGCCCGGCAATCCGCCTTTGAAGATGCCGGAGCGACGGCGGCGCGCCTCGTGGCGGCGAGCGAAGCCGGCGCCCGGCCTGCCACCAGTGCCGGCGCGCGGCTCTTCGACGGCGCCTGCGCGGCCTGCCACAGGCCGGAGGCAAAGGGCGTGCTCCTCAACGCCGGCACGGCGCTCGCGCTCAGCACCAAGGTCCATGCCGACCGGCCCGACAATTTCCTGCACACCGTCCTCGGCGGCATTGCGGCGCCCAGGGACGGGTCCCATGCGGGCATGCCGGGCCTCGCCGGCAACCTGAGCGACGGCCAGATCGCCGACCTCGCCGCCTATGTGCGGGGCCGCTTCGCGCTCGGCAGGCCGGCCTGGCCGGATCTCGTGGCCAACACCCGGCGCCTGCGGGACTGAAAGGGCGCGGACGGTTCCACCGGGAGCACCGCGTGGTAGGAATGCCTCGGCCCCGCTTGGCCCCGCCGACCCTCTGATCCCTGTCCGTCACCCATCACCCCCGAAAATCCCGCAGGACATCCCATGCTCGTCGATCCCACCATCCCCCTCGCCGACGCCTGGAACAGCTGGAGCGAGCACCCGGCGGAGATGGTGTTTCTGCCGCTCGGCGTGCGGGTGACGCCGGTGCTCTACGCCGCGAGCCTCGGCACCGCGACGAGCCCCGGGATGATGAAGGGTCTTCGCCCCGGCCGGCACGGGCTGCACGGCGAGGCGGTGGAGTTCGAGCTGGAGCACGGCGGCACGCGCCTCGCCTTTGCCTATGCCAAGCCCGATCCCTGGACGATCACCGGCGGGTGGCGGGACCTCCACCGCGCCGAATGGGGCCTGCGCTTCTGGGTGACGCTCTGCCTCTCGGCCGAGACCGGCGAGACCGTCCAGTACCGCGAGGCGGATGGGGCGGCGCTCATCACCATCGGCACGCGCTGCCTCGCGCTCGTCTCCCGCGAGGCGCCGGTACAGGTGACGGGCCATGCGAGCGTCGAGGCGGTGGTCGCCGATTTCGACGCCAACGGCTATTTCGACATCGCCAGCCGTTCCACCGCCGCGCAGGTGATCGCGCTGCGGTTCAACCTTGAAATGCACCCGCATGGCGCCTTCGCCGCCGCCGTCGCGGACGCGCCCGACCTGGCGATCGGTAAGGCCAAGGCGGCGCTGGCCGGCATGGATCGCGACGGGACGGTCGGCGCCAGAGCAACCGCTCCCGGCGCGGATGCCGCCCTGTCGCAGACGCTTCCGACCCAGACCGGCCGCCATGCCGGCGCGCTCGACGCGGTGCGCGACGTGATGGGCTGGAACACGCTCTACGACCGCCGCAACCATCGCCGAACGACGGCCATCAGCCGCATCTGGAACCTTGGAGACTTCGCAGTCTGGTTCAACGACCAATGCTATGCCGCTCTGATGACTGGCATTTTCGACGCAGTCCTTGGTCGGGACAATCTCGCCGTGGCGATGGCGAGCGCGACGCCGCAGGGCAATTTCGCCTGCCTTCTGACCTCGCGCGATGCCTGGGTCGACCGCACGCAGACGCCGAACGGCGCCTTCATCGCCTGGTCGATGTATCTGCGCAGCGGCGACCGCTCGCTGCTCGGCCTCGCCTATGCGCCGCTCGCCGCCAACCAGCGCTGGTGGCGGGAGAACCGCGATCCCGACGGGCGTGGTCTCGTCTCCTGCGGCAGCTCGGATGTCGGGACGACCCTCTACAAAGGCACGCATTTCGGCGCCCGCAACGAGACCGGCATGGACAATTCGCCGACGCATGACGAGGCCGTCTACGATCCGGTGACACGCACCCTGTCGACGCTCGACGTCGGCCTCAACGCTTCACTGGCGCTCGACGCGGAGATGCTGGCGCTGATCGCGGCCGAGCTCGGCCGTGGCGACGACGCGGCCGAGTTTTCAGCACTCGCCGCCGACACGCGCGAAAAAATCCGGACGGAACTTTGGGACGAGTCGCGCGGCCTCTTCGCCAACCGCCAGCGCGGCGGCGGCTTCGTTGGAAGCGTCGGGCCGACGAGTTTCTATCCGCTCTACTGCGGCGCCGCGACGCCGGAACAGGCTCAGCGTCTCCTCGTCCATCTCGGCAATCCCCAGACCTTCGGCGGCGACTTCGTCCTGCCCAACGTCACCCGCGACGATCCGGCCTTCGCCGACAATGTCTACTGGCGCGGGCGGATCTGGGCGAACGTCAACTTCTTCGTCTGGCAGGGCCTTCGCCGCTACGGCTTTTACGCGCAAGCGAGCGCGCTGGCCGAGAAGAGCCTCGCGCTGTTCGAAGCGTCCTGGCGCGACGAGCGCCAATGCGGCGAAAACTATTCGGCGGTGACGGGCGAGATCACCGACCGGCCGGACAACGATCCCTTCTATTCCTGGGGGGCGATGCTGCCGCTGCTCGACGTCGCCGAGGTGATGGAGATCGGCCCGTGGAACGGCTGGGAAATCGCCCATACCGGGGAACCGGTGCGGCTCGGGCCGGTGACAAGCCCAATCGGCGCGGTGACGGTCCTCGCCGAGGACGGCGTCCTGAGCCTCCTCAAGGGCGACGCTTCGGTCTTCTCGACGTCGTTTCTGGGACGGCTCGACCACCTCGCGATCGAAAGCGGCCGCTTCTCCGTCCGCCTGCGCGGCAGGGCGGAACAGGGCGCGACGCTCCGCCTTCCGGTCGACCCCGGCCGGACGCTGGTGCTGGCCCGGCTCGGCGAGAAAACCGTGGCCGCGATGGTTCGCGACGGCTGGCTGGAAGTCGACCTTGCCGGCGCCACCGACGGCGACCGCCTCGATCTTCATTTCGCGGCGACCGCATGACCGCGATGCCTGCCGCGCTCGATGCCCCCGACTGGTTCCGCACACCCTCCGCTGACTTCCAGCCCGCGACCTTCTGGTTCTGGCACGCCATCCCGTCCGAGCCCGAAATGACCCGCCAACTCAAGGACATGAAGGCGACCGGCATCGGCACGGTGATGGTCCAGGCCCGCCTGGCGATGCCGATCGAGGACTACCTGTCGCCCGCCTACCTCGCCGCCTTTCGCTTTGCCTGCGCCGAAGCGCGGCGCCTCGGCCTGCGCGTGACGATCTACGACGAGTACAACTGGATGTCCGGCCATGGCGGCGGCCGCACGGTCGATGGCGCCGACCATCTGCGCGAGCGCCACCTTTTCTGGACGCGCGGCATCGTCGGCTCGGAGGGCACGCTGTCGCTCGCCCTCTCCGGCATCGCCTCGCCCTTCTACGATTTTCTCGGCGATGTCGGCAAAAGCTGGGTCTATGAGGGCGGCATGCCGCTGTGGGGCGAATGGACGATCGTGGCGGCAGCAGCGGCGCCATCGAGAACCGCGCCGGTCGGACCGGCCTCGACGGGGACGTCCCCAACCGGGTCGGCGGGGAGCGTCGACGCGGCGGGAGCGCAGTACACTCTCGACGAAGTTGCCGATGTCACGCCCCTCGCAAAACTCGTGTCCTCCGGCGAAGACGGCTGCAGGATTGCGGTCGAGCGCCTGGCGGCCGGCACCGAGGTCACCGTCTTCGTCGCCGCCCGCTGCCGCTCCTCGCGCATGATCAACTACCTCATGCCGGAGGCGGCCGAGCGCTTTGCCGCGGTGGTCTACGCCCCGCTGCTGGAGGCGGCGGGCGGCACGGCGGAAGGCTTCTTCTTCGACCATCCCTATGCCGGCTTCTACGGCTGGGACCAGCATCACGGCGATCTCGGCAACAGCCTGCTCTGGGACGACCGCTTACCGGACCTGCTCGACGACACGACCCCGCTGGCGCTGCAGCTGCTGGCCTTGACGCGGGATATCGGCGCGGAAACCGCCGGCCTGCGCACGCGGTTCTTCGAAACCTATCAGAGCCAGTTGCACGAAGCCTTCTTCGGCACGCTGTCGCGCTGGACGGCGGCGCGCGGGATCGGCTTCTCCGGCCACGAACTCTTGACGCATGTCGGCGCCTGGGGCCTGCAGGACGGGCTCGGCGGTTTCGACCCCCGCTCGATGCCGGGCGTCGATTACTTCGCCATCGACGCCTTCCGTACCCACACCAGCGTCGACGCTGCCGACTACGCGCCGCAGCTGTCGGCGCGCTTCGGCGATAGCGTCGCCCGCGCCCATGGCCGCAAACGCTGCACCATCGAACAGTATTCCACCGGCCGCGAGACCGGATTGCCCGGCCTCGCCGGCCAATGGGGGCTGACGCTGGAAAAGTTTCGCGCGCAGGCGATCCGGCACCTCCTCTTCGGTGCGCGGCAGATCCTCCTGCACGCCTATAACGCCAGCGACGGCGTCGATGGCGACACGCGCCTGCTCTCGCCGCGCTTCGACTTTCCGCCGGGCTTCAATTTTCAACCCTGGTGGGAGGATTGCCCCGGCGTCTTCCGTGAACTCTCCCGGATCTCCGCCTTCCTCGAAGACGGCGAGCCGCTCCGCCCGGTCGCCCTGCTCTACCCGCTGGCGGCGATCAATGCCGGGGCGCCCTCGCCCGATTGCGGCCGGCATTTCGGCTGGTGGGCGGAAGCGCTGGCGCGGGCCGGAATCGGCTACGACATCGTCGATGAGGCCGGGCTGGCGCGGCTGATGACCGGCGGCGAGCAGGCCGGTCCGGGTCTGACCGGAAACCCGGCACTCGCAACGGCCGACAGCGATCCGTTTGCAGAGCCCTCCCTTGCCGGCTACCGGACCCTGATCCTGCCATCCGCCGACACCCTCGCCACGTCCGCATCGGCCGGGCACCTCGCCGCCTTCTCGCGCGCGGGCGGCGCGATTCTGGCGTCCGGCGCCGCGCACCTCCACATCGGCAGGCCAGACGAGGACGGTTCCGCCATTCTTGCCGGCCTGGCCGGCTTTCGTCTTCTTCCCGCCGCTGGCAAGGCCGATATCGAAGCCGCCGTCGCCGCTTTGCGGCGGCCCTGCCCCGATATCCGTTTCGACGCAGGGCCGACCTGGAACGCCGTCCTGCGCGAGGGCGCCACTTGGAAGATCGCGCTGTTCAACGATGCCGACGTCCCGCGCCGGGTCACGCTCATCGTCAATGCGCCGATCGGGGTGGTCCGACGCTGGGACCCTGGGAATGGCACGGCGGCCGTCCTCGACGTCACGGCGGTTGGCGGCGCCTTTGTCCTGACATTGGCGGCGCAAGAGGTGCTCTGCCTGACCGTCGAGGACGGCGAACTGGCGCCTCGCTCACCGAAAGCCTCGGATCCCTTCGGCGATGGGCCGGCGGCGATCGACCTCATCGATGGCTGGATCTTTCAGACCCGCGGTGGCGTGGCCTCCCCGAGAGCCATCGACGTGACGCGCGGCTGGGAGGTCCAAGGTTTTGCCGACTTCGCCGGCACGGGGCTCTATCGCCGGACCGTCGATCTGCCGCCGCTGACGGACGGGCTCGGCTGGCACCTCGTGCTGCCGGATGTGCGCGAGACGGCGGAGTGCTTTGTCGACGGGATTTCCGTCGGTCGCCACGTCGCGGGCGAGGCCGCCTTCGCGCTGGGCGGCGTCAGCGGGGCGGTGAGGCTCGAACTCCACCTCCGCAACACGGCGGCCAACCGGTATTATCCCGGCACGCCGTTCTGGGATGGTTTGTACGAACCGTCAGGCCTTATTGAGCCGCCGCGTCTGGAGGTGCGGGCGATCTGGGTGGAAGGGGTTGTGTAAAGCCAACTCTGTCTTCGGCCCCGCGCGAGGTACCCCCCTCTGGGCTGCCGCCCATCTCCCCCTCAAGGGGGGAGATCGATCGTCGCCGACCCCGCAGCTGCCGATCTCCCCCCTTGAGGGGGAGATGTCCGGCAGGACAGAGGGGGGTTGAAGCCACGCCAACCTGACCGGAAGACGCGCCACCGTTACCGAAAAACCCTACCCGCCCCACGCCGCCAGCACCGCGTCCGTATCCGCGATACACACCTGCTCAGGCATGCGCGGCAGCAGCACGTCCAGGATCGCCCGATGCGACGCCGCGTCCGAACTCGTCAGCGCGTCCGACACCGCGACGACGCGAAAGCCGCGGTCGACGGCGGCGAACAGGGTCGCCAGCACGCAGACGTCGGTCTCGACGCCGGTCATCACGATCGTGTCGATGCCGCCCTCCGCGAGGCGCTCGACGAAGCTTGGCGTCTCGAACAGCGAATAGGTCGGCTTGTCGTAGACGTTGTCCGGCCGCGCCATGGCCTTCAGCGGATCGACGAGATCGACGAGGCCGAGGTCCATGGTCCGGCCGGTGAACATCGACCAGCGCTCGTAATAGGTCTTCCAGCGGCCCGGCGCGGCATCGGCATGCTCGGGCACGGTGAAGCGGCTGTAGAGCGTGCGGTCGGGTTTGGCCTCGGCCAGACGCAGGATCGCCGGCAGCACGTCCGCCATGGTGGGCGCGTGCCAGTCCGTGCGCTCGGCGAAGATGCGCTGCATGTCGACGGCGAGATGAACGGCATTCGGGCCGATCGGGGCGAGCATCAGCCCCTGTCCTCGACCAGCACGGTGTGCTCTGGCGACCAGGACAACGTCACCTCCGCGCCGGGTGAATGCGGACGGGCGTCGCGGTTCTGCGCAAAGATCTTGAACGTCTGCCCCAGCGCCTCGGCCGTATAGGTCAGGGCCGAGCCGGCATAGACAACAGTGGCGATCGTGGCGGCGGCACGGTTCTGGCCCTCCGGCGTGGCGCCAGCGGCCTCGATCAGGATCTTTTCCGGCCGCACCGCGGCGGTGACGGGCGTTCCCGGCGCCGGCAGCGGCCCACGGCAGGCGAGGCTTTCGCCACCGCCGAGCGTGATGCCGGTCGCCGTGGCGGTGCCCCTGAGAAAGTTGGTGTCGCCCAAAAACTCGGCGGCAAAGCGCGTCTTCGGGTTCTCGTAGACCTCGGCCGGCGCGCCGATCTGGACGATGCGGCCGCGGTCGAGGATGGCGAGGCGGTCCGACAGGGTCAGCGCCTCCTCCTGGTCGTGCGTGACAAAGATGGTGGTGAGGCCGCTCTCGCGCTGGATGCGCAGGAGCTCGACCTGCATCTCCTGACGCAGCCGCCGGTCGAGGGCCGACAGCGGCTCGTCGAGGAGAAGGACGCTCGGCCGGATGGCGATCGCCCGGGCGAGCGCGACGCGCTGCTGCTGGCCGCCCGACAGCTGTTTCGGCATGCGTCTGCCGAACTCCGGCAGCCGCACGAGTTCCAGCACCCGCGCCACCTCACGCCGCGCTTCCTCGCCCTTGATGCCGCGGCGGCCGAGGCCGAAGGCGACGTTGTCGGCGACGGTCATGTGCGGGAAGAGCGCGTAGGACTGGAACACCATGCCGATGTTGCGCGCCCAGACCGGCACGTCGGTAACATCCAGTCCGCCGATGGTCACGCGGCCGCGATCCGGCGCGACGAAGCCGGCGACGATGCGCAGGAGCGTCGTCTTGCCGGAACCGGACGGCCCGAGCAGGCTGGTGAACGATCCCGCGGCGAAATGCACCGAGATGTCTTCGAGAACATTTGTCGCGCCGTAGCTCTTGGCGACGGCCTCGACATCAACTGCGGTCACGGGCGGCTCCTGGGCGGGCGAAGATCGCGAAGGCGAGGATGACGGCCATGGAGCCGAGGAGGAGAATGGTCGAGATGGCGTTGATTTCCGGCGTGAAACCCTTGCGGATCGCCGAATAGATCTCGACCGGCAGGGTGCTCGATCCCGGCGTCGCCAGGAAATAGGAGACGACGAACTGGTCGAGCGAGACGGCGAAGGCAAACAGCGCCGCGCCGACGATGCTGGGGAAGAGCAGCGGCAGCGTCACCTTGAAGAAGGCGGCGAGCGGCGGCGTGCCGAGGCTCATGGCCGCCTCTTCCAAATCGACGCGGATGGTGGCGAGACCGGTGCCGACGACGAGGACGACATAGGGAATGGCCAGCGCGACATGGCCGATGAGGATGGCGTGAAAACCGCGGCCGATGCCGGTCCAGAAGAAGAAGACGAGCATGGCCGTGCCGGTGATCAGCCAGGGAATGGCGATCGGCGGCAGAAGCAGGATCTTCAACAGCGTCACGCCGCGAAAGGTGCGGCGCGACAGGGCGACGGCCGCCATGGTGCCGAGGACGGTGGCGATGACGGCGGTGATCGAGGCGATGAAGACGCTGTTCCACCCTGCTGAAAGAAGCCTCGCATTGCCGGCGAGCGCGGCATACCAGTCAGTGGTGAAGCTGAAAGGCATGGCGTAGAGCGGCGAGGCGTTGAAGCCCATGGCGATCATCACCGCGATCGGCAGATACAGGAAGACGAGGATGACGGCGAGATAAACCCGGGCGAGACGGCGCATGCGGGGCCCTCAGATCGTCGCGCTGCGGCGCAGGACGCCGGAGAAGGTGGCGAACACGGCGAGCACGACGGCGAGGATGGTGAAGGAGAGCGCTGCCCCGAGCGGCCAGTTGAAGGCTTGGGTGAACTGGTCCTCGATCACCGTGCCGAGCGTCACGCCGACCGTGCCGCCGAGGATGCGCGGCTCCATGAAGGCGCCGATGACCGGCACGAAGATCAGCACCGCGCCGGAGACGAGGCCGGGCGCCGCCATCGGGATCAGGATGCTCGTCAGGATCGTCCACCAGCGTGCGCCGAGGCTCGCGGCGGCCTCGACCACCGCATCGTCGATGCTGACGAGCGCGATGTAGCAGGTGAGCACCATGTAGGGGAGATAGCCGTGCACGAGGCCCAGGACGATGGCCGGCTGGCTGTAGAGGAAGCCGAGCGAGGGCGCGCCCGGCCAGACGCCGCGCACCATCCAGTCGAGGAACCCGCCCTCGCGGATCACCATGGTCCAGGAGAAGACGCGCACGAGGCCGTTCGTCCAGAACGGCAGAAGGACGAGGATCAAGAGCGTCTCGCGCACGCGTCCGGCCGTCGCCTTGGCCAGCGCCAGGGCGGCGAGGAAGCCGACGACGGCGCAGATCGCCGTCGTCCACAGGCCGATCTTCAGAGAGGTCCAGGCGACGCCGAGAAGATAGGGCTGATCGACGAAGACGCGGTAGTTCTTCAGCGTAAAACCGATCTCCTTGTTGCCCATCGGCGTTGCCGTCAGGAAGGAGAAGCCGAACATGGTGGCGAGCGGCAGGAGGACCGCGAGGGTGAGCCAGCCATAGGTCGGCAGGAGCAGCGCCGTCGTCGCCACCCAGGGCGGCAGCCGGCCCAGCGGCCCCGCCGAGGATGGGGCGCCGGGCATGCCGGCGGCCCCGGCCCGCGAGGCCTTGGCCTCAGCTGGCATAGAAGGCCTTCACCTCTTGCCAGAGATTGTTGAAGGTCTCGCGCTTGGCGTCCTCCATGGGCGCCATCAGCGTCATCGACGCCAGGAATTTCGGATCGTGAACCTGGCGGCTGAGATCGTCGGCCGGCAGCTTCTGCATCGCCGCCTCGTTGGCCGAGGCCGGCGCGCCGATCTTGGTCGCCCATTCGAAATAGAAGTCGGGATCGATCATGTAGTCGATGAACTGTGCCGCCTCGGCCTTGTTCTCGGCCGTCGCGGGGATCGCCAGGGTATCGAACCAGCCGATCGCGCCCTCCTTCGGCACGTCGAAGACCACGGGCAGGCTGAAATTGCGCTTGGAGCGCACCGAGGCGCCGGACCAGTAGATCGACAGGTCGAACTCCCCGGCGGAAAACGCCTTGTTCCACTGGTCCTCGCTCGACCAGATCGTCTTGACGTTCTGCTTCAGCGCCTTCAGCTGCGTCTTGATAGCCTCCAAGTCCTTCGGGTCGTTCATGTCCTGGCCGGTCATCAGCGCGGCGACGCCGATCGCGGTCACGGCGTCGTCGTAGAGGCCGACCTTGCCGGCATAGGCGGGATCTGCGAGCGCCATGTAGCTCTCCGGCGCCGCGCCGCCTTCGCGGTAGGCGAGCGCGTTCATGCCCCAGACCCAGGCGACGCCGTAGGGCTTGCCGTCGACCGTGATGAAGGGATTGTCCTTCAGCTGCGGCGACAGGCCGGCGGCGTTCGGGAGGGTCGACAGGTCGATCGGGTCGAGCAGGCCTTCCGAGACGGCCTGCTGGGTGCGCGCGCAGTTGACGAGGACGACGTCGTAGACGCCCGGATTGGTGCGCAGCTTGGTCAGCATCTCCGCTTCCGAGCTGAAATAGTCGCTGACCACCTCGATGCCGGTCTTCTGCTTGAAGATCTCGAGCGCCCAGACCTCGTCCGTGCCGTAGCCCTGCCAGTTCAGGACGGTAATCTTGCCGGCCGCGCGGGCAGGCCGGGAGAGACCGCCGAGACCCGTCGCCGCCACGGCGCCGGTTCCCATGATCGCCATGATGTCACGCCGTGTCAGCCGCATGTCACGCTCCCGCTATTTGTTGGTCTACTAACAAGATGTCCAGGCTCGGTTCGCCTGTCAATCGGCTCTAGGATGCTGTCCGACCGGTGTTCCCGCGATGATAGCAAGGGTGGCGGCCGGCGCAATAGAAGTGTCCTTCCCGCACCGCCAAGGCGCTGCCTCAGTCGCTCTGGACCACCGCCTCGGCGTCGATCTCGACCGCGTAGTCGCCGACCAAGGCGCCGACGGCGAGGAGCGTATTGGCCGGGCGGATGTCGCCGAAGAAGCGGCCATGGGCACGCGACACCGCCTCCCAGTCGGCGACGTCGCTGAGATAGACGCGCGTGCGCACGACGTCCTCCAGGGTACCGCCGAGCGCCTTCAGGCTGGCGGCGATCTTGTCGAGCACGTAGGTCGCCTGCGCGCCCGCATCGCCCGGCGCGACGATCCGGTCGGCGCCATGCGTCGCGGTGGTACCGGAGACGAAGATGCGGTCGCCGTCGCGCACGGCGCGGCTGTAGCCGGCGAGCGGCTCCCAGATGCTGCCCGACGAGACGCGGCTGCGGCCCGGCCGGCCGGGAACTGGCTCGGCCGTGAAGACGGAAGGGATGGCGTCGAGGTGGTGGCTGAGGTCGCCGGAGGCCGTGAGATAAGGCGGGCGGCGGTACTCGTCGCCGCAATCGCCCGGGATCGGCGCCATGCCGGCCAGGGCCGCGGCAAGGCGCTCGCGGTCTTCGGCGTCGAAGGCGAGATCGAACAGGGCCAGATTGTCGGCGCGGTGCTCGCGCTCGCCGATGCGGGCCCCGACGATGACGCCGGCAACGGCGGGATGGTCTAGCACCCAGCGCGTCGCGACATTGGCGATCGAGGCGCCGTGCTTGCGGCCGATCTCGGCGGCGGCTTCGAGCACCGTCTGGAACGCCGCCCAGCCGCCGGCGGCGTCGATGAAGCGCTTGTACTTCATGCCGCTCCAGTCGCCGATCGCCGCTGGCTCGGGCTTGCCGAGCCAGCGGTCGGAGAGGAAGCCGCCGCAGAGCGTGCCGTAGGCGAGGAGCCGCGCGCCGGTGGAGGCGCAGATGGCGGAGAGCGGACCGGCGGCACGGCGGTCGATCAGCGAAAAGGACACCTGGTCGGTGACGACAGGGATGCCGTCCGCGACGGCCAGCGCGAGATGGGCAGCGTCGACATTGGTGAGGCCGATCGCGCCGATCTTGCCCTCGGCCTTGAGGTCCTTGAAGACGTGCAGAGCGTCCAGCCAGGCGGGGTGCTCGAACGACCACCAGTGCAATTGCAGGAGATCCACCTTCTCGACGCCGAGGCGCTGCAGCCGCTCCTCGACGCCGGCGCGCACGATCTCGGGCGTCATCGGGCCGGGCTGCGGGCACCACTTGGTGAAGGCGAGCGCGCGCGGTCCGGTCCGGGGGCGCGACAAGAGACGCCCCGTGACGATCTCGGCGCTGCCGTAGTGGTCGGCCATGTCAAAAGTGTCGAAGCCGGCATCGGCATAGGCGGCGAGCGCATCGGCGGCCTTGTCGACGTCGAGCGGCGTGCCGGAGCGCTCCATGTCGGCGACCTGCCAGAGGCCGGTGATCACCCGGCTGATGGAAAGGTCCGGGGTCAGCGCATAGCGCTCGGGACGGTCGGTCATGGAGATCTCCAGAAGAGTGTGGTGCTGCCGCCCTGTCCGCGTTGCCACGCGGCGACGGGCTGGCGGCGTCAGATGCGGGTGCGCACGTCCCAGAGCTCGGGGAACAGGCGGACCTTCAGCATGGATTCGAGATAGTTGACGCCGCTGGTGCCGCCGGTGCCGCGGCGAAAGCCGATGATGCGGGCGACCGTCGTCATGTGGGCAAAGCGCCAGTTGCGGAACGCCTGCTCGAAGTCGACCAGTTTTTCGGCCAGGTGATAGAGCTCCCAGTGCGTGTCGACATCGCGATAGACGGCGAGCCAGGCGTCCTCCACCGAGGCGTCGGCGGCATAGGGTTTTGTCAGGTCCCGCCCGAGATGCGCCGGCGCTACGGCAAAGCCGCGCCGCGCCAGGAGGCGCTGGACGGCATCGTAGAGGCTGGGTTCGCGCAGCAGTCCATCGAGGATCGCATGCAGATCCGGGCGGTGGGCGTGCGGCAGAAGCATCGCTTCATTCTTGTTGCCGAGGATGAACTCGACGGCGCGGTACTGGTGCGACTGGAAGCCCGAGGATTTGCCGAGGAGGTGGCGAAATTCCATGTATTCGGCGGGCGTCAGCGTCGCCAGCACGTCCCAGGCCTGGATCAGCTGCAGGAAAATGCGGGCGACGCGCGACATCCGCTTTTCCGCCTGGCCGAGCCGGTCGGCGTCGATCGCCTCGCGGGCGCCCTTCAGCTCGTGCAGGATCAGTTTGAGCCAGAGCTCGGTGGTCTGGTGCTGGATGATGAACAGCGGCTCGTCATGGTGGTCGCTGACCGGGTGCTGCGCCGTCAGCAGCTGGTCGAGGGAGAGATAGTCGCCATAGGACATCTCGCCGGCCAGGGAGAGATGCGCGCCGTCGCGCTCGGCGACGCCCGCGGCGAGCGACGCCGGCCCGGAACCCTTGTGGGTCTCGTTCATGTGACGGCCCTCTGCACGTTGAATTCCGGCCGCTTCCACTCTTCGACTGCCAGCACGGCCTGCAGCTCCCTCGCCGCGTCGAAGGCATCGACGAAGCGGGTGTAGAGCGGCGTGAAGCCGAAGCGCAGGATGTCGGGCGCACGAAAATCGCCAATCACGCCGCGCGCGATCAGCGCCTGCATCACTGCATAGGCGTGGGGGTGGGCGAAGGACACCTGGCTGCCGCGCCGGGCAGCGTCGCGCGGGCTCGCCAGCGTCACGCCGAGCGCGCCGGACGTCGCCTCGACGCGGGCGAGGAAGAATTCGCAGAGCGCGACGGATTTCTGCCGGAGCGCCGCCATGTCGACGGCGCCGAAGAGATCCAGCGCCGCGTCGAGCGCGCTCATCGACAGGACGCCGGGGGTGCCGGTGAGAAAGCGGTCGATGCCGGGCGCCGGCGCATAACCGGGCTCGAAGCGGAAGGGCGCGGCATGCCCGAACCAGCCGGACAGGGGCTGGCGCGCTTCCGCCTGGTGGCGGGGCGCGACATAGAGGAAGGCCGGCGCGCCGGGCCCGCCGTTCAGATATTTGTAGCCGCAGCCGACGGCGAAGTCGGCATCGGCACCGGCAAGGTCCACCGGCAGGGCGCCGGCCGAATGGGCAAGGTCCCAGACCGTCAGCGCGCCGGCGTCATGGGCCGCCTGCGTCAGGGCCGCCATGTCGTGGACCAGCCCAGAACGGTAATTGACGTGCGTCAGCATCAGCACGGCGACGCTGTCGTCGATCAGGCCCGGCAGCTCGTCCGCGCTGTCGGCGAGGCGCAGCTCGTGCCCCCTGGCCAGAAGCGCGGCCAGGCCCTCGGCCATGTAGAGATCGGTCGGAAAGTTCGAGCGCTCGGAGACGACCACGCGGCGCTCCGGGCGCAGCGTGGTCGCCGCGGCGAGCACCTTGAAGAGGTTCACGGAGGTCGAGTCGGTGGCGACGATGGTGCCCTCGGCGGCGCCGACCAGCTTGGCGATCTTGTCGCCGACGCGGCGCGGCAGCTCGACCCAGCCGGCCTCGTTCCAGGAGCCGATCAGCCCCTGCCCCCATTCGGCATCGACGACGGCGCGGACGCGGTCTCGCACGGCATAGGCGAGCGGGCCGAGCGAGTTGCCGTCGAGATAGAGGATGTCGTCGGGCAGATGAAAGCCGGCGCGCAGCGGCGCCAGCGGGTCGGCGCGGTCGAGCGCCTCGGCGTCGGCTCTGGTCGTCGGACGGGAAAGGGGAATGATCGTCATCGTCAGGCCTCTGACTTCGTGTCGTCGGGCCGCGCCGCGCCCGGTCCGAGATGGCGGGACACCGTCCGGCGCTCGCCGAGAATGCCGCGCGGACGCAGCAGAAGAATGACGCAAAGGGCGACGCCGATGAGCACGATCTGCAGCGAGGCGGCCCGCGCCTGCTCGGCGGCCGGCACGAGGGCGCCGATGACCGAGCCGGACAGGGCCCAGAGCCCCCAGACCAGCACGGCGCCGAGGATGGCGCCGAGATGGTTGCCCGAGCCGCCGACGATCAGCATGGCCCAGACCTGGAAGGTCATCAGCGGCAGATAGTTCTCCGGTGCGATGAAGCCGATGAAATGCGCCTGCACCGCTCCGCCCAGCGCCATCAGCGCGCCACCGACGACAAAGGCCTTCAGTCGGAAGCGGACGGCGTCCTTGCCGAGCGAGACCGCCGCCGCCTCGTCCTCGCGGATCGCCCGGAGCACGCGGCCGAAGGGCGAGGCGCCGAGGCGCTCGACGACGAGGTAGACGGCGAGAAGCAGAGCGGCGACTAGGCCGAGATTGGCGAGGCCGAAGCGCAGGGGATCGCCGGCAAGCGAGGCGAAGGGGCGCGGGATGAAGCCCATGCCGAAGGGGCCGCCGGTGACGCTCTCCCAGTTCAGCGCGACGAGCTGGACGCTGACGGCGAAGCCGAAGGTGGTGATCGCCAGATAGTCCGAGCGCAGGCGGATGGTCAGCCAGCCCAGCGCGTAGGAGAGGAGCGCCCCCGCGGCGATCGCCGCCAGCCAGCCGAGCGGGATCGGCAGGTCGAAGCCGCCGAGGCGCCCCGCTGCCAGCGGCGTCGTCAACAGGCCGGAGACATAGGCGCCGATGGCGACGAAGCCGGCGACGCCGACATTGAACAGGCCGGTCTGGCCCCATTGCACGTTCAGGCCGATGGCGATGATCGCGTAGGACAGAGCGATGGTGAGGAAGAAAGCGCCGTAGCCGAGAAGGTCGATCATCCGCGCAGCCTTCCGAGAATCCCTTGCGGGCGCAGGACGAGGACGGCGGTGAGGATGACGAAGCCGACGGCCGCGCGCCATTCCGCGCCCACCGTCTGCACCGCCAGCGCCTCGCAGAGGCCGACCACTAGGCCGCCGATGATGGCGCCCGGCACCGAGCCGATCCCGCCGAGAATGGCGGCGGCAAACAGCGGCAGCAGCAGGTCGAAGCCCATATAGGGCCGGATCTGCACCAGCAGCCCGGCCATGACGCCGGCGGAGGCGGCGAGCGCCCCGCCGAGGAACCAGACCGTGCGGATCACCCGGCGCACGTCGATGCCGACGATGCGGGCCAGCGCCGGGTTCTCGGCGACGGCCCGCATCTGCCGGCCTGTCGCCGTGCGCGTGAGCAGGAGATGCACGCCGAGGACGAGCACGGCGGTGAGTCCCAGCATCAGGAGCTGGTCGGGCGTCGCCCGGAGGCCGCCGCCGAGCGGCAAAGCAATCTGCAGCTCGCGGGTGAAATAGGCGGGCTTGGAGGTGAAGACGAATTCCAGGAGGCTGCGCAGCGCCATCGAGGCGCCGAAACTGGCGATGACCATGATGATCGTCGCCGAGCCCCGGCGGCGGAAGGAGGCGAACAGCGCCGCGTCGAGAGCCACCGCAAGGCCGCCGGTCAGGAGCGCGGCGAGGACGGCGGCGACCGGCAGCATCCAGCCGAAGGAAAAGGGCCCGAGCGGTGAAAGGCCGACGCCGAGTGCCCCGGCAAGGCCGGTCGCCACGGCCAAAGCGGCATAGGAACCCCAGGCGATGAATTCGCCATGGGCGAAATTGGCAAAGCGCAGGATCGAGTAGGTCAGCGTGACGCCGATGGCGCCGAGGCCGATCATCGATCCGGCGATGGCGCCGTCGACGAGGAACTGCGCGTTCATGCCGGCTCTCCCTGCGCCGCGTGGCGGCCGAGGAACATCTCGCCAAGCCGCGGATCGTCGGCGAGCGGCGCCGCCGGCCCCTCGTGCACGATGTGGCCGTCGGCCAGCACCAGCGCGGTGTGGGCGACGGCCAGCGCGGCGCGGACGTTCTGCTCGACGAGGAGGATCGCGACGCCCGCGGCGTTGATGCGCGTGAGCGTGGCGAAAACCTCGCCGACGAGTTTCGGCGAGAGGCCGGCGGAGGGCTCGTCGAGAATGATCACCTGCGGCTCGACCAGAAGGGCACGGGCCGTCGCCAACATCTGCCGCTGGCCGCCCGACAGCGCGCCGGCGATCATCGAGCGGCGATGGGCGAGGTCGGGAAACAGGGCGTAGACGGCCTCGATCCGCTCCGCCCGCCGGCCCGCCGGCAGGATGCCGGCGCACAGCCGAAGGTTCTCGTCGATGCCGAGGCTGGCAAAAATGTTGTCGTTCTGCGGGACGAAGGCGAGCCCGGCGCGGATGAGCTCATGCGCGGGCACTTTCGTGATGTCGCGGTCGCCCAGGGCGATGCTGCCGGAATGGACCGGCACCAGGCCGGCCATGGCCTTGACGAAGGTCGACTTGCCCGCCCCGTTCGGCCCGAGAATGGTGGTGAAGCCGCCGGGCGCCAGCGCGAAGTCGACGCCCTTGACTATCGGCAGGTCGCGCTCGTAGCCGGCGACGAGAGCTTTGGTCGACAGGACGGGAGAGGCGTTCATGCCGCTGCTCCGCCGAGATAGGCGCCGATCACCTCGGCATTCCTCACGACCTCGTCGGGGCTGCCCTCGGCCAGCCGCCGACCCTGTGCCATCACCAGCACGCGCGGGCACAGCCGGCGGATCATGTCCATGTTGTGCTCGATCAGGAGCACGGTCATGCCGCGGGCGTTGATGGTCGCGATGCGGTCTATCATGAAGTCGAGCAGCGCCGGATTGACGCCGGCCGCCGGCTCGTCGAGGAGAACGATGGCCGGATCGGCCATCAGGGCGCGGCCGAATTCAAGCAGCTTGCGCTGTCCGCCGGAAAGCACCCGCGCCTCCTCGTCCTGCAGCCGCGCGAGCTGCAGGAAATCGAGAAGCTCGCGCGCCCGCTCGACCGCCGCCCGCTCCTGCCGCGCCACCTCGCGGGGCCTGAAAAAATTGCCGAGCAGCGTCTCGCCGACCTGGCCCTGCGGCGCCGCCAGCATGTTTTCGAGGACGCTCATCGCCAGGAACGGCCGCGGCAGCTGGAAGGTGCGGGCAAGGCCCCGGCCGACGCGCCGGGAGGCCGCCTCGCGCTCGACGGAGACACCGCCAATCGCGATGCGGCCGGCGTCGGGCCGGAGCGTTCCGGCGATGAGGTTGAACATCGTGGTCTTGCCGGCGCCGTTCGGGCCGATGAGGCCGAGCATGCCGCCGGGCTCGATCGCGAGCGACATGCCGTCGACCGCGCGGACACCGCCGAAGGCGATGGAAACACTCTCGACGGCAAGCGCAGCCGGCGCCTGGGAGGCGCGCGCTGGAGACCGCGTCCCGCCGGCACCCGTGCTTGGGTATGCGGAACCGGTCGACCCGTCGCCCTGCCCTGGAGAACTGGCGAAATCACTCAAATCCCGGCGCCCCCTACCAGACCCATACCGCGCTGATCATGATCTTTGATCAAACTTTACAGTCGAAAGCTATTCGGCTAGCCTTTTATTGGCAAGCAATAATGCACGCTGAAAAATGAGGCAGTCCGGACATGCCGCTCGCCCCCTCGCCCGTCGCCGGCCAGGATTTCGCCGCGTGAGCGCTCGCCTTCCCATCCCCTCTATCCGCCGTGACAATCCTCTTCCGGACGCCGGCCCTCGTCGCCTTTATCCGTCCACCGGTCTCTCCGTGATCGCACCCGTCGAACGCCGGACGGTTCAGCAACGTGTCTATGACGAACTCCGCCGGCTCCTGATCGAGGGCCAGTTCGAGGCCGGCGAGCCGCTGCGCATCCAGACCGTGGCGGCGCGGCTGGAAACCAGCACCATGCCCGTACGCGACGCGCTGGGACGCCTCGTCTCGGAACGCGCCCTGGAGGCGCTGCCGAACCGTTCCGTGCGAGTGCCGCTGGCGACGCGCGAACGTCTCGACGACGTCGCCGCGGCGCGCAGCCTCGTCGAGGGCGAGGCGATCCGGCTGGCCGTGCCGCGGCTTTCGGACGAGGAGATCGCCTTTCTTCGGGAGATCACCGAGGCCTATGACGCGACCATGGCGTCCGGCGGCGACCACGGCCACCGCGCCGCCTACAACCACGCCTTCCATTTCGGCATCTACCGGGCCTGCGGCTCGACGGTGCTGCTGCCGATCATCGAGAGCCTGTGGCTGCAGAGCGGCCCCTTCATCCGCGCCTCGGCCAACATCTACGACGGCGGCGACGGCCTGTCGGCGACACACCACCACTGGCACATCCTCGCCGCCCTGGAGAAGGCGGATGCCGACGGCGCCGTCGAGGCGCTGCGCCGTGACATCGGCCGCGCCTTCGACCTCCTGCGCGAGCGCCTGCCCGCGGCGACGGACCTCAACGAGGAAGCAGACGCATGACTCTCGCCACCGACCCGGACGACGGCTTTTCGCTTTACGATCTGAAGATCGAGGTGGTCTGCCCGCCCGGCGCGACGATATACTGCGGCGCCAAGCCCGGCGACCATTTTGAGCTGCGCGGCGAAATGCTGCATCTGCCGGAAGGCCAGGGATTCTCGATCTACTCGCTCGCCGCCGTCCTGCCGCTGCTGGCGGCCAAGCAGCGGCCGACGCATCGCAACGACTGGATGACCAGCGACGCCGAGGTCGCCTGCCCCGATCCGAACTGCCCGACGCGGCTGCGGATCACCCGCCTCGGCCTTCGCCGTTTCAGCCATGCGGCGACCACGGCCGTGCCGCTCGCCAGGGAATACTGACATGCTCACCACAACCCTCTCGCCCGACCACCGCCTCTCGCGCGTCATCCGCGGCAACTGGCAGCTCGCCGGCGGCCATGGCTCGGTCGACCGCGACGCCGCCGTCGGCGACCTCATGGCCTTCGCCGAGGCCGGCATCACCACCTTCGACTGCGCCGACATCTATACCGGCGTCGAGGAGATCATCGGCACCTTCCGCCAGCGCCTGCTCGCCGAGCGCGGTCAGGCGGCGTTGGATGACATCCGCGTGCACACAAAATTCGTGCCCGACCTCGACAAGCTCGCCGAGATCGACCGGCGCTCGGTCGAGGCGGCCATCGACACCTCGCTTAAGCGGCTGAACGCCGAGCAGCTCGACCTCGTTCAGTTCCACTGGTGGGACTATGCCGCGGACGGTTGGCTGGAGGCGGCGGGCTGGCTCGGCGAGCTGAAGCAGGCGGGCAAGATCCGCAATGTCGGCGGCACGAATTTCGACACGCCGCATCTGACCGCCATGCTGGATGCCGGCGTGCCGCTGGTTTCCATGCAGGTGCAGTACTCGCTTCTCGACGCCAGGCCCGAGCGGTCGATGGTGGCCGTCGGGGCCGAGCGCAGCGTGCAGCTCCTCTGCTACGGCACGGTCGCCGGCGGCTTTCTCAGCGACGCCTGGCTCGGCGTCCCCGAGCCGGCCGAGCCGCTCGAGAACCGGTCACTCGTGAAGTACAAGCTGATAATCGACGAGGCCGGCGGCTGGGAAGTCTTCCAGGCGCTGCTGCGGACGCTGCGCAGCGTTGCCGACCGGCACGGCAGCGACATCGCCACCGTCGCCAGCCGCTGGGTGCTGGACCGGCCGGGCGTCGCGGCAGTCATCGTCGGGGCGCGCAACCGCAGCCACCTCCCCGCCAATCTCGCCATTGCCGACCTCGTGCTCGACGCCGCCGACCATGCGGAGATCGAGGCCGTCCGCGCGAAAATGCTGCCGGCGCCGGGCGACGTCTACACGCTGGAGCGCGACCGCGAGGGACGGCACGGGTCGATCATGCGCTACACGATCAATAGCGAGGACGCGTGACCGCGGCAGACGCCCATCCTGGCGCTGCGGCGCCGGCCGACCTCGGCGCCCTGGCGCTGGCCGAGGTCGTGGCGTGCCACGCCTTCTTCGTCGATTGGTATGCCGGGCGACTGGGCGAGGCTGCGCTGACCGACCGCCTGACAGCCTTCTCGCCTGACTTTCTGCGGATAGCGCCAGATGGCCGGGAGGTGCGCTTCGCCGATCTTGACGGCTTCCTGTCCGCGCGCCGGGCGGCGAAGCCGGACAATTTCGCCATCCGCATTGAGGACGGCCACACCGTCTGGCAGGATGACCGGGCGGCGCTCGTCTCCTATGTCGAATATCAGCAAACCGGCGCCCTAGAGACGCGCCGGCGCTCGACCGCCCTCTTCCTCGCCTGCCCCACGGCACCCCACGGTGTCCTGTGGCGGCATCTCCAGGAAACCACGATCCAACCCAACGGGTCCGCAGGGAAAACCCCCTCGGCCGAGTGAAAGGACTGCGCGCCATGCACGTCAAGTTTCTCCTGTCGACCGCGCTCTGTGCCGGGGTCCTTTCCGCCGCGGTCCCGGCGCTTGCCGCCGACTGCACCACCACCGTCGGCATGGTAATGGAGCTGACCGGTCCCGCCGGCGAATATGGCCAGGCCGGCGCGAAGTCCGTCGACATGGCTTTCCGCGACATCAACGAGGCCGGCGGCGTCAACGGCTGTCAGCTCGCCAGCGACACCCGGGACTCGCAGAGCCAGGGCAATGTCGCCGTCGACCAGGCGACGCAGCTCGTCAACGTCGCCAAGGTGCCGGTCATCATCGGCGGCATCATCTCCTCGGTGTCGATCCCGATCCTGACCTCCGTCACCGCGCCCGCCGGCGTGCCGCAGGTCTCGCCCGCCTCCTCCTCGCCGACGCTCACCGACCTCGCCCGCGACGGCAAGACGAACGGCGTCTTCTTCCGCACCATCACGTCGGACGCGCTGCAGGGCACCGCGGCGGCGAAATACGCCATCGACCAGGGCCTGAAGAAGCTCGCCGTCGTCCACGTCAACAACGATTTCGGCGTGAACATGCAGCGCGAATTCGAGAAGGCGTACACCAAGCTCGGCGGCACGATCACCTCGGTCACGCCCTATAACGAGAAGCAGTCGAGCTACACCTCCGAGGCCACCGCCGCGATGGCGGGCGAGCCCGAGGGCCTCTACCTCATCAGCTATCCCGTCGACGGCGCAACCATCGCCAGGGCCTGGGTCTCGCAGGGGGGAGCGGCAACCTTCCTCCTCAACGACGGCATGAACTCCTCCGACTTCATCGAGGCGGTCGGCGCGAAATATCTCGAAAACGCCTACGGCACCTCGTCCGGCACCAGCCCGACCAAGTCGACGGAATATTTCAACGCGAACTACGAGGCCTTCTCCGGCGGCATCAAGCCGGACGCGCCGGCCGCCGACCGCTCCTACGACGCCGGCGCCATCGTCGGCCTCGCCATCGCCAAGGCCGGCAAGGCCGAGCCCGCGGCGATCAAGGCGGCCATTCCGCAGGTGGTCGATCCCGCGGGCGAGCCGATCTTCGCCGGCCCCGAGGAGTTCAAGAAGGCGCTCGGCCTCATCCAGGAGGGCAAGCCGATCCGCTACGAAGGCGTCATCGGACCGGTCAATTTCGACCAGTACGGCGACATCACCGGCCCCTTCCGCCTCTGGAAGATCACCGGCGGCGAAGTGACGACGACCGGCGAGATGTCGGCCGACGCCGTCACGGCGCTGAAGGCCGACCTCGAGAAGTAAGCACGACCGCCCGCGATGGCTTTGCCGTCGCGGGCGCCTCGATAGCGGGAACGACCGATCGCCGCACCCTCAGAGGGCCGTTTCAGCCGAGAAACCGGTAGTGCGCGGCGCGGGCGATCATCTGGGCTCGGTTGCGGGCCTGCAGTTTTCGCGCCGCGGCGTTAAGATGCATCACGACGGTCGCGGCCGAGCGGCCGAGTTTCAGCGAGATCTCCTTGGCCGACAGGCCCTCGGCGGCAAAACGCACGCATTCCGTCTCGCGCGGCGTCAGCCGTACGGCCACGGACTGGCGCTCGCGCACCCCGAACAGCGGCTCGTTCGCGGCATGGAGCGCGTGGGCGAGGACGGTGAAGCCGCCGAGATGAACGTCGGCCACCCGGTCGAAATCGGCATCCGCATCCTGGCAGATCCCCGTCACCGTGGCGCAGCCGCCATCCGGCAGGTGCACCGGCACCGTCATGCCACAGGTTATCCGGGTCGCGTGGACATAGTCCACGACCCGTTCGTGGTCGGCGTTGAGGAAGGGGTTGAGGACCGTCCGCCCTTCCCGCCGGTAGCTCCAGACGAAAGGCTTCGGCGAGCGGAAGGCGAGCTGCTGGACCGGGTCGATCTGGTAATAGCCGCCCTCGCACCAGAGCGGGCCGAAATCCTCCGGCACGGCGCGCATTCCCAGCACCGACGGGTTGATGAGATCACCCTCGTGCGAGAAGCGGACCGGCGTGTAGTCGTAGATCAGGGATGTCAGCCCGAAATCGGCGGCGACGCCATGGGCCAGCGCCATGCGCTCGTCGAAACTTTCGGCCGCGGAAAGCACCGCGTCGATCTCACAGGCATGGTGCAGCATCGGAGCCAAAGGGGTTCTGCCAATATTTTCAGCACGATTACATTCTGGGCGAAGTCTGGCAAGGTGACCCTATCGATTGTGATAGCTACGCAGCGCGGTGCGACTCCGCCTAGGTTCCGTCGATCAGCGATTTGAAGGACATGACCGATGTGGCGTGAGATGGCACCCGACGAGACCAGGACGATCGAGGTCCAGGGGCACAGCATCGTCACCTACAGTTTCGGCAGCGGAGACGACGTCGTCTTCTGCCTCAACGGCGGCCCGGGCCTGCCCTGCGACTATCTGCGCGACTCGCATTCCTGCCTCGTTGACCAGGGCTACCGCGTCGTCGCCTTCGACCAGCTCGGCACCGGAAAATCCGACCGGCCGACCGACCCGGCGCTGTGGACGATCACCCGCTATGTCGAGGAGGTGGAGGCGGTGCGCCAGGCGCTCGGGCTCGGGAAGGTTCATCTCGTCGGCCAGTCCTGGGGCGGCTGGCTCGCCATCGAATACGCGCTGACCTATCCGCAGGCGCTGAAGACGCTGGTGCTGGAGAACACCGCCGCCGACATCCCGCATCTCGTCGGCGAGCTGAACCGGCTGCGCGAGGCGCTGGGCTCGGAGACGGTGGCGATGATGCAGCGGCACGAGGCCGAGGGCACTTTGTCGCATCCGGAGTATCAGGCGGCGGTGACGCTCCTCAACTACCGCCATGTCTGCCGGCTCAGCGATTGGCCGGCGCCGGTGAAGCGCTCCCTCGACGACTGGAACATGGGACCCTACGAGACGATCCAGGGGCCGAACGAGTTCACCTACACCGGCAACCTGAAGGACTGGAACCGCGTCCCGGACATGCACGCCATCACCGTGCCGGTGCTGATCACCGTCGGCCAGCACGACGAGCTGACGCCGGCCTGCGCCATGCGGATGAAACTCGCTCTGCCGGACGCGGAGCTGAAGGTGTTTCCCAATTCCAGCCACATGCCCTTCTTCGAAGAGCCGGCGGCCTTCTTCCCCGTGCTGATCGACTTTCTCGCCCGCCGCGGGGGCCGCGCATGATCGCAGGCCGCACTCCGCGCCGCGAGGTGATATTGCCGCCACCGATCGCTTGGGCGACAGTCTGACATGCACCGCTTCCGCTTCGTCCTGACGCGCCCCTTCCAACTGATCCCGGTCCTCTTCGGGATCAGCCTGATCACCTTCGTCCTGGTCCGCTCGATCCCGGGCGACCCGGCCCGGCTGATCCTCGGCACGCGGGCGACGCCGGCGGCGCTGGAGCGCATCCGCGCCCAGTTCGGCCTGGATGAGCCGCTCTGGCTGCAGTATTTCTATTTCCTGAAAAACCTCGCCAACGGTGAGATGGGCAAGTCGATCCTCTACAAGATCGACGTTCTCGGCCTCGTCGCCGACCGGCTGGAGCCGACGCTGGTGCTCGTCGTCGGCGCCGTCATCCTCTCCGTCCTCATCGCCGTGCCGCTGGCGACGCTCGCTGCGAAGAACCGGGGCGGCGCCGTCGACCAGGCGGTGCGGGTGCTGTCGACGACCGGGCTCGGCCTGCCGAACTTCTGGCTGGCGATCATGCTGATCATCGTCTTCAGCGTGACGCTCGGCCTCTTCCCCGTCTCCGGCTACGGCCGCACGTTTGGCGACAAGCTGCACCACATGGTCCTGCCCTGGCTGACCATCGCGCTGTCGCTCTCCGCCGTCCTGACGCGCAGCCTGCGCGCCAGCCTCATCGCCGGCCTCGGCTCGGACGTCGCGCTCGCGGCCCGGGCCCGCGGCATTCCGGAAAGGATGATCTTCCGCCGCCACGTCCTGCCGAACGCCATCATCCCGACGCTGAACCTCCTCGCCGTCAACATCGGCTGGCTGATCGGCGGCACGGTGGTGGTCGAGACGGTCTTCGCCATTCCCGGCACCGGGCAATTGCTCGTGCGGGCCATCTTCTCGCGCGACTACATGGTGGTGCAGGGCGTCGCCATGGTGTTCGCCTGTGCCACGGTAATCGTCAATTTCCTCGCCGACATCCTGACCGTCGCGCTCGACCCGAGGGTGAAGTTTTGAGCGCGGTGCCGGGTGCCGTCCCGCACCCCGTTCCCGCCGTCGCACCGCCCCGCAGGCGCTCCCGCCTCGCCGGCCTGCCTCTGCCGCTTCTTGCCGGCGGCTCGCTGCTTCTCGCCTTCATCGTCGTCGCGCTGCTGGCGCCCGTCATCGCGCCCTACGACCCGATCGTCCAGGACGGCACGGCGCGGCTCGTCGCGCCCTCGCTCGCCCACCCTTTCGGCACCGACAATTACGGCCGCGACATCCTCTCGCGCGTCATCTACGCGACCCGCATCGACCTGCAGCTGGCCTTTCTCGGCGTCGCCTTCCCTTTCCTCATAGGCACGGCGATCGGCACCGTCGCCGGCTATTTCGGCGGCCTCGTCGACACGCTGCTGATGCGCCTCGTCGACATCATCCTCGCCTTCCCGTTCCTGGTGCTGATGCTGGCGATCATCACCGTCCTCGGCCCCGGTCTGAAAAGCTTCTACGTCGCGATGGCGCTGGTCGGCTGGGTTTCCTACGCAAGGTTGGTGCGGGCGGAGATTCTGATCCTGAAGTCGAGCGATTTCGCGCTCGCCGCCCGCAGCCTCGGCTACGGCCATGCCCGCATCATGTTCCGCCATTTGCTGCCGAACGCGCTGTCCGGCTCGATCGTCTTCGCCATGTCCGACTGCGTGCTGGTGCTCCTCGCCGGGGCCTCGATCTCCTATCTCGGCCTCGGCGTGCAGCCGCCCTCGGCGGAATGGGGCATCATGGTCGCCGAGGGCCAGGGTTTTATCACCCAGGCGGGCTGGATCTCGGCCTTTCCCGGCCTTGCCATCGTCGCGCTGGCCTTCGCCTTCAGCCTGCTCGCCGACGGTCTCGGCGAAAAGCTAGGAGCGCGGCCATGATCGCCCCGGATCTGACCCCGCCGCTGGCCCCCAAACCCGCCTCCGCGAGAACGCCTATTCTGTCCGTCGAGAGACTGACGGTCGAGAGCCATGACGGCACGACGCGCCGGGCCATCGTCGACGGGCTGTCCTTCGATCTTGGCGAGGGCGAGATCCTCGGGCTCGTCGGCGAAAGCGGCTCGGGCAAGACCATGGCCTGCCGCGCGCTGATGCGGCTGTTGACCTCGCCCAACCTGTCGATCTCGGCGGACGCCATCCGCACCGGCGGTCGCGACATCTCCAAACTCGGCGAGGCGGACTTCGCAAAGGTCCGGGGTCGCGAGATGGGGATGATCTTCCAGAACCCGTCGAGCCACCTCGACCCGGTCATGCGCATCGGCGAGCAGATCGCCGAGACGGTGCGGATCGCCAAGGGCGCCAGCCGGCGCGAGGCGAAGGCGGAGGCGGTTGAGATCCTGCGCCAGGTCGGCATCCCCGATCCCGTGGCGCGGGCCGAGGCCTATGCACACGAGTTCTCCGGCGGCATGCGCCAGCGCGCGATGATCGCGGTGGCGCTCGCCTCCGATCCGAAAATCCTCATCGCCGACGAGCCGACGACGGCGCTCGACGTGACGGTGCAGGCGCAGGTGCTCAGGCTGTTGAAGGACTTGCGCGACAAGCGCGGCATGTCGCTGATCTTCATCACCCACGATCTCGGTGTCGTCGCCCAGCTTTGCGACCAGATCGCCGTGCTCTATGCCGGCCGCCTCTGCGAAAAGGGGCCGGTGCGCCAGGTGCTGCGCCATCCCCGCCATCGCTACACGGCCGGCCTCATCGCCTGCCAGCCGGGCGGCGATGCCGGCCTCAGAAGGCTGCGCACCATCGACGGCCAGCCGCCCTCGCCCTTCGCCATGCCGCCCGGCTGCCGCTTCCACCCGCGCTGCAGCCACGCGACGGAGCGCTGCCGCAGCGAACAGCCCCGCCTGGTGCCGTTCGATCCCGGCGAAGTGGCGGCCTGCTTCCATCCGGTCGGCGATCCCTCGGGCCTCGGGGTGCCGGCATGACCGCCCGGCCGATCCTCGAGGTCGACGATCTCGTCGTGCGCTTTGCCGCCCCCGGCGGCGGGCCGCTGGGACTCGAGCGTCGCTATCTCCAGGCCGTGAACGGCGTCTCGCTGCGGGTCGAAGCCGGCGAGACGCTCGGCATCGTCGGCGAGAGTGGCTCGGGCAAGTCGACCCTCGGGCGTGCGCTCCTCGGCCTCGAAGCCAGCCATTCCGGCCATGTCACCTTCGACGACATCAGCGTCTCCGACGGGCGCCGTGACGCCCTGGCGCGGCTGCGGCGCGAGACGGCCATGGTTTTTCAGGACCCGGCCAGCGCGCTGAACCCGAAGATGACGGTCGGCGCGACGCTCAGCGAAGTGCTGCGGGTCCATCGCAAGGTGCCGCGCGGCGCGGAAGCCGCGCGGGTGGCGGAGCTTCTCAGCCTGGTCGGGCTCGATCCGGCACTCGCTTCCCGCCGGCCGGCGGCGCTCTCGGGCGGCCAGTGCCAGCGTGTCGGCATCGCCCGGGCGCTGGCGGTGGAACCGAAACTCGTCATCGCCGACGAGTGCGTCGCCGCGCTCGACGTGTCGATCCAGGGCCAGATCATCAACCTCTTCCTGGACCTGAAGGAAGAAATCGGCCTGACGCTGATCTTCATCGCGCACGACCTCGCCATCGTGCGCCGTCTCTCGGACCGGGTGGCAGTGATGTATCTCGGCCGCATCGTCGAAGAGGGCCCGACCGAGGCGGTGTTTTCCGCCCCGCGCCATCCCTATACCGCCGCCCTCATCGCAGCGATTCCCGAGATCGACCCGGACCGCGCCCTGCCGGCGGCGCCGATTGCGGGCGAGCCGCCGAGCCCGCTCGCTTTGCCGCCGGGCTGCGCCTTCCACCCTCGTTGCGCCTATGCCCAGGACGTCTGCCGGACCGGGCCGCCGCCGGTGCCGAACCGCGCCGACGGCCATGGCTGGGCCTGCATCCTGCCGCCCGGCAGCCTTTCCCCCTCACCCCTCCCGCCTCGCCTCCCCGCCCTCACAGGAGATTTCGCATGACCAGACAGCGTTTCCGCCTTCTCGCCGCCACCATGCTTGCCGGCCTGACCCTCGGCACTTCGATCGCCGAGGCCGCGGGCATCCTCACCATCGGCCGGCGCGAGGATTCGACCACTTTCGATCCCATCGCCTCGGCCCAGAACGTCGACAACTGGGTCTATTCCAACGTCTTCGATGTGCTGGTGCGCGTCGACAAGACGGGCACGAAGCTGGAGCCGGGCATCGCCGAGAGCTGGACCGTCTCCGACGACGGCCTGACCTACACGTTCAAGCTGCGCGACGCGAAATTCTCCGACGGCTCGCCCGTCACCGCCGAGGACGCGGCCTTCTCGCTCCTGCGCATCCGCGATGCCGAGACCTCGCTCTGGTCCTCGTCCTACACCATCGTCGACACGGCGGTCGCGACCGATCCGAAGACGCTGACGGTCACGCTGAAGGAGCCCTCGGTGCCCTTCCTCGCCTCACTGGCGCTGCCGAACGTCTCCGTCCTGCCGAAGGCCGCGATCGAGGCCGACGCGGAAGGTTTCGCCTCGGCGCCGATCGGCTCGGGCGCGTTTGCGGTGAAGGAATGGATCCGCGGCGACCGGGTGATCCTGGAGAAGAACCCGAACTATTGGGAGGCCGACAAGGTGAGCCTCGACGGCGTCGAGTGGATCTCGGTGCCGGACGATAACACGCGCATGCTGAACGTCCAGGCCGGCGAGCTCGATGCCGCGATCTTCGTGCCCTTCTCGCGCGTCGCGACGCTGAAGGAGGACAAGAACCTCAAGGTGACGCTCGATCCCTCGACCCGCGAAGACGCCCTCCTCATCAACCACGAGAAGGGCAAGCTCGGCGACAAGGCCGTGCGCCAGGCGCTGGACATGGCGATCGACAAGCAGGCGATCGTCGACGCGGTCACCTTCGGCATCGGCGAGGTCGCCAATTCCTACGTCCCGAAGGGCGCCCTCTACTACAACGCCGCCAATCCCTCGCGCCCCTACGACCCGGCCAAGGCCAAGGAAATGCTGGCGGCCGCCGGCGCGTCCGATCTCACCCTCGACTACAACGTCAAGGCCGGCGACGAGGTCGACGAGCAGATCGCCGTGCTCCTGCAGCAGCAGCTGCAGCAGGCCGGCGTGACCGTGACGATCAACAAGGTCGACCCGTCGAGCCAGTGGGACATGTTCGTCGCCGGCGATTTCGACGTCTCGGTCGGCTACTGGACGAATGACGTGCTCGACCCGGACCAGAAGACCACCTTCGTCCTCGGCCACGACACCAACCTCAACTACATGACCCGCTACAAGAACGATGACGTGAAGGCGCTGGTCGCCGAGGCGCGCACCGAGGCTGATCCGGTCAAGCGCGAGGCGATGTACGTGAAGCTGCAGGAGACGGCGAAGGAGGACGTGAACTGGATCGACCTCTATTACAGCCCCTACATCAACGTGACGCGCTCGAACATCGACGGCTTCTACCAGAACCCGCTCGGTCGTTTCTGGCTCGAGGACGTCGTCAAGAACTGACCGCCTTCCGGCCCGCCTCCCCGTGGCGGGCCGCCTGGCCGTGCCGGGCGAGACCTTCTCGCCCGGTCCTCCCGGATGCCGCTGTGGACGGGCCCGACGCTCGGTACGGCTCCCTCGCACTGCGCCCTGGATGCCACGGCGGAGCACGGAATATCACCGCGCCACTCCCCGATCCCGGGATAACCCTGTAAACGATTGACAATCCGAACCACGCGGGACTTCGTCAGGCTGACGAACCAACAGGGATTGCCAGGCATGTCGACCAATCAGACCGTGGATCTCAGAAGCGATACGGTGACGCGGCCGTCGCCGGAGATGCGGGCGGCCATGGCGAATGCGCCGGTGGGCGACGACGTCTGGGGCGATGACCCGTCGGTCAAGGAATTGGAGTCGGCCGTCGCGCATCGCGCCGGCAAGGCCGCGGCACTGTTCTTTCCGAGCGGCACGCAGAGCAATCTCGCCGCGCTGATGGCGCATTGCGAGCGCGGCGACGAGTACATCGTCGGCCAGGGCGCCCACACCTACCGGTTCGAGGGCGGCGGCGCCGCGGTGCTCGGCTCGATCCAGCCGCAGCCGATCGAGCACGATGCCGACGGCTCGCTGCCGCTCGGCAAGATCCGTGCGGCGATCAAGCCGATCGATCCGCATTTCGCCCGCACGAAACTGCTCGCTCTGGAGAACACCATCGGCGGCACGGTCCTCGACCCCGCCTATGTCGAGGCCGCCGGCGCCCTGGCACGCAGCGCGGGGCTCGCCTTCCACCTCGATGGCGCCCGCGCCTGGAACGCGGCGGTCGCCGGCGGCTTGACCATCGCCGAGATCTGCCGGCCCTTCGATTCGATCTCGCTGTGCTTCTCGAAGGGCCTCGGCGCGCCGGTCGGCTCCTGCCTCGTCGGCACGCCGGAGCTGATCGCGAAGGCGCTGCGTTGGCGCAAGGTTCTGGGCGGCGGCATGCGCCAGTCCGGCATCCTCGCCGCCGCCTGCCTCTACGCCCTCGACCACAACATCCAGAGCCTGGCCGCCGACCATGCCATGGCCCGGCGTCTGGCCGAAGGGCTGCACGGCATCGACGGCATCACCGTCACCCAGGCCGCGACGAACATGGTGATGCTGCATGTCGACGCGCCGATGCTGAAGCCGCTCGCCAGCGCGCTGCAGGGGGCGAACATCCTCGCCGCGGTCAGCCCGCAGATGCGGCTCGTCCTGCATCGCGACATTCCGCAGAACGGGGTCGAGCGGACGCTCGACGTCTTTTCCGCAGTCTCCCGTCGCGCCGCCTGATCTTCACGGTTTGAACTCGAACGCCAGGCCGAAGCCGTCCTGCCAAGCCGGAGCCGGCCCATGACGACCCTTTCCGACGCTCAGACGAACGAGCGCGCCAGCCCGCATTTGTGGAGCATCCTCGTCGGCGCGACCGCCGTTCAGGTGGTGGCGACGGCCGCCGCGCTCGCCCTGACGGCGATCTCGCCGGCCGTCAGCCAGTCGCTCGGCATCGGCCCGCATTTCGTCGGCTACCAGATCAGCCTGATCTACCTCGCCGGCATCTTCGCCTCGGCCTATGCCGGCGCGACGCTGCGGCGCTTCGGGCCGCTCAGGGTCGAGCAGCTCTGCCTCGCCTGTTTTTCCGCCGGCCTCCTGTGCTTTGCGGCGGCGCGGCTCGATCTCCTGATCCTCGGCTCGGTGCTGGTCGGCATCGGCTACGGCTACCAGAACCCGGCGGCCTCGCAGCTCCTGATCGGCATCACGCCGGCGCGGCTGCGCAACCTCGTCTTCTCGATCAAGCAGAGCGGCGTGCCGCTCGGCGGCGTGCTGGCGAGCCTCGTCTTCCCTTTCCTGGCGATCCTGATGGGCTGGCAATGGGGACTGGCGCTCTCGGCGATCGTGCCGATCGCGCTGGCGGTGCTCCTGCAGGTCACCCATGGCGACCTGCATCCGAACGAGCCGCCGCCGGCTTCCGCCATCGCCGCCCGCGGCTTTCTCGCCGATCAGCGCCAGCTTCTCGCCGATCCGAACCTCCGGGCGCTGGCCATGCTCGGCTTCCTCTATTCCGGCGTGCAGCTCTCGCTCAGCGCCTTCGCGGTGACGACCCTCGTCGAAAATGCCGGCTGGCCGATCCTCGCCGCCGGCTCGCTGGCGGCCGCCATGCAGCTGTCGGGCGCGATCGGGCGCGTCAGCTGGGGCTATCTCGCCGACAGGCTGGGCGGCGGCTTCGTCACCCTGTGCGGCCTTGGCGTGGCCGGCGGTCTCAGCGCCCTCGCCCTCGGCCAGATCGACCGGCTTCCCACCATCCTCCAGGTCGTCCTGCTCACCCTCAGCGGGGCGATCTGGCTTGGCTGGAACGGCGTGCTGCTGGCAGAGACGGCGCGCCACGCCCCAGCGGGGCAGGCCGGCGCGATGACCGGCGGCGTCCTGATCTACACCTTTCTCGGCGTCATGGTCGGACCCTCGAGCTTCGCCCTCATCGCCGGTGCGATCGGCAGTTTTGCCGTGACCTTCGCGCTGTTTTCCGCCTGCGGGTTCATCGGCGCGATCGTCGCCTTCCGGCGCGTGCGCCGGGCCTGACGGCGGGCCGAGGGGCACCCTCCCGCGGAGGGGCCTCTTCCGGGCTCTCGCCCGCCGCACGGCGACTGCCGTCAGGCGGACGGGTTTTCGGCTGCCTTGAAACGTTCGTAGACCAGCACAGCGGCAGCGAGATCCTCGAGCGATGCACCGACGGACTTGAACAGCGTGATCTCGTCGGCCCGCCTTCGTCCGGGATGCAGGCCGAGGCAAAGCTCGCGCAAATCCGCAGCGATCGCCTCGGGGCCGATCAGCCCGGCACGGATCGGCTGGATCAGGTCGCCAGCCTCATGCAACGCGCCTTCGCGGGTATCGACGAAGAGGCTGGAGCGCGTAACGGCCGCGTCGTCGCTCTCGCGCATGCCGGGATTGAAAGCGCCGACGAGATCGAGATGGGCGCCCGGCTTCAGCCAGTCGCCCAGAACCAGCGGCGCCCGCGACAGGGTCGCGCAGCTGACGATGTCGGCGGAGCGCACGGCCGCTTCGAGGTCGGTGATCGCCTCGGCTTCGAGGCCGTCAGCCCGGATTCGATCGGCCGCGGCCGCGGCCTTTTCGGCACTGCGCCCCCAAACCCGGATGCGGCGGATCGGGCGGACGCTGGCATGCGCGGCCGCCAGCCGCGCCGACAGGGCGCCGGTGCCGACGATCACGAGGTCTTCGCTCTCCGGCCGTGACAGGTGTTTCGAGGCGAGCGCCGACGCGGCGGCGGTGCGCCAGGCGGTCAGGCTGGCACCGTCGATGACGGCGCGGGTCTCGCCGGTCCCGGCCGAAGACAGGAGATAGGTTCCGGCGATGGCCGGCAGGCCTCGGGTGCCATTGGCCGGCACCACGGTCACGATCTTCACCCCGAGAAAAGCGCCGGGCGCCCAGGCCGGCATCAGCAGGAGGGTGCCGGCGTCCTCTCCGGGGATATCGAACGGGTGGTGATGGCGGGCCGGTGCGACGCATCCGGCCGCGAACATGTCGCCGATGGCGCCGACGAGCGCGGGCCAGGAGAGAAGCCGCTCCACCGCGGGCGCGTCGATTACGATCATGACCGTCTACGCTCCGGCCGGGCCCTTGTCCTTCGGCACAGCCTTGCGGCGCTTGGGCGCCGGCTTGGCCTTCTCGGCTTCTTCCGAGGCCAGGCGCTCGGTCTCGTCACGGGCCAGCCGGGCGGCGCGAAGCCGCTCGTTCTTGGCCTGCGTCGCGTCGGCGGCGGTGGCGATCATCGTCATCGCCGTGCCTTTTTCCGCCCGGATCTCGGTATTGCGAAAATAGGTCTGCGCGGCTTTGACGGCGGGGGTTTCATCAGACGACATGCAGGGATCTCTTCTTTCCGGGCTCGACGGGGTCGGGCGAGCAGGACCGGGACAGGGCGAGCGGAATCAGCCGTTCATATTCACGTTCGGGGATTCCGTAGCATCCGCCGGCCATGACCACCAGAAGCGGGCGGTCCAGGATCTGGACCATGCCGCGATGCGTCCGGATGGCGTGGTCACCCTCCATGACGTGGATCGCATCGGTGACGCCGGGGCGCCGCACGCCGAGCATCAGCGAGAGAAGCTCGTGCGTGACCGGCAGGTCCTCGCCATCGATCCGGTCATGATACATCAGCAGCCAGCGCGCCAGACGCTGGCCGACGCTGAATCGCGTCGCGGCCAGAAGCGTATGGGCGACTTGGACCTCATTCGCCAGAACGAAGAGGTTCAAGAGTTCGCGCACCGTGATGCTCTCCCGCATCACGTCGGTCAGCCGCGCCGCGGTGATCTGCAGGCTGGATCCGGCGACCTGCATGATGACACTGCCGATGGAGTTGGTCGAACCGAGGACCACAGCCCGTCCCGACATGCCCTCCCAGCCGATATGGCCCGCCTCGGCGCGTTCCTCGTTCGAGCCGCTGACGATGCTGGAGCCGATACCGCTCTCGAAGAAGTTGACGAACTGGATCGTCTCGCCCTGCTCCTCCACCATCCAGCGAAGCGGAAGCTCGACGCTCACCAGATTGGGCGCCAGGAGAGCGAAATCGCCGGGCGACAACGACCGGAGCAGCCTGTTGCGAACGGACTGCTGGGAAATCAAGGGGGTCATGGTAGTCCCGGCTGATGGAGCGAGCGCCTCGAAGACGAGGATCGGGCATCCCGGGGGCCAATTTTGGTCACTGCGGGGTGACGAACGATTAATTTGAACATTAGCACAGTGTTTACTTCTGACGAAATCAATCGTCAGCCAATGTCGATTTTCTCTTTTGTAATCCGGTTCTTGGCGACCATTCCGCCGTGATGGTCACTGACCTTGTGGCAAGCCCGTTCCCGGCGTGCGACGTCTTTCAGCCGGGACAGCGGAGCGGACGGCCTGCGGGGCGGGCTCAAGTCGTCGAGGCGCGGACCAAACGCCTGTGGTGCCGGCTGAGGGTTCGGCGCTTGCCAGCGATGGGGGCTGCGCCTAAAGGCCACCCACGTCTCCATCGCCGGAATATCCGAGCCGGGATCATCCCCATGGCCCGTCCAGCGTTTCGCGCTGCCGCCCTCCCGTGACGGACAGGCCCACCGCGATCAACCCGTGAATGGTTTTGATGCTCGCCTCCCCCACCCTCCGCCGTCCGCTCATCCTCGGATCGATCATGGCCGCCATGGCGATGATCGCCATCGAGGCGACGATCGTCTCCACCGCCATGCCGCAGATCGCCGGCCAGCTCGGCGACCTTCACCTCTATTCCTGGGTGTTCTCGGCCTTCCTGCTGGCCCAGACCGCGACCACCGTCGTGTTCGGCAAGCTGGCTGACGTCTATGGCCGCAAGCCGGTTCTCCTGATCGGCATCGCGGTCTTCCTCTTGGGGTCGGTGATGTGCGGCCTCGCCTGGTCGATGCCGACGCTGATCGCCTTCCGCCTCGTTCAGGGCCTCGGCGCCGGCGCCATCCAGCCGGTGGCGCTGACGGTCGTCGGAGACCTCTATTCGATCGAGGAGCGCGGCAAGATCCAGGGCTACCTCGCCAGCGTCTGGGGCATTTCGTCGGTCGTCGGCCCCTTTGCCGGGGCGCTGATCATCCAGCAGGTGAGCTGGGCCTGGATCTTCTGGATCAATGTGCCGATCGGTCTTGCCGCGGCGGCGGGCTTCGTCGCCTATCTTCACGAGAGCGTGCCGCCGAAGAGCCAGAGCGTCGACTATGCCGGCGCCGCCCTCTTCGCCGTCGCGGTGGCCGCGCTGATGATCAGCCTGACGGAAGCGGGCACCGAAGGTGGCGGCGCGATCGCCCTCGGCGCCCTCGTGGTCTGCATCATCACCGCGCTGCTCTTCATCCTGCAGGAGAAACGGGCCAGCACGCCGATGCTCGACGTGGCGCTCTGGCGCCGGCGGCCGATCGCCACCGCCAACATCGCCACCCTCCTCAGCGGCATGTCGATCATCGGCCTGACGACCTTCCTGCCGATGTATGTCCAGGGCGTCCTCGGGCAATCGCCGCTGGTCGCCGGCTTCACGCTGACGGCCATGGTGCTGGGCTGGCCGATCGGGGCGACGCTCGCGGCCCGCAATTTCGCCCGCTTCGGCCTGCGACCGACGCTCTTGTTCGGCGCGACGCTGCTGCCGCTCGGCGCCATCGGCTTCGTCCTCCTGAACCCGTCGACCTCGCCGCAGGTCGCCGCGATCGGCTCGGTCGTGATGGGTCTCGGCATGGGCTTTCTTAGCACCGCGGCGATCGTCATCATCCAGAGCAGCGTCGAATGGGGAGAGCGCGGCGCCGCGACGGCTTCCAACATCTTCGCGCGCAATCTCGGCAGCACGCTCGGCGCGACGGCGCTCGGGGCCGTCTTCAACATCAGCCTGGCGACCGGCGGGCGGGGCATCGTGCCGGTCGATTTCGACACCATCCGGCAGCTCCTGGAGCGCCCGGGGACGCTCGTCGGCGAAGCGTCGGCACGGCTGGCGCTCGGCCATTCCCTGCATCTGACGTTCTGGGGGGTGTTCGTCGTGTCGGTCCTGACCTTCGTCACGGCGCTGATGGTGCCGCGCGTCCATCACCCGATCGCGTCGTCAGCGGTCAGCAGGCCCGGCCTGGAGCGCTAAGGGCCGTCTTGCGGCTCCTCTCATGTCCGCGCACCGGCAAGGCTCGCCGCACGGCATTGCCGGCAAGGGCTGACAGCGGTGAAAGCTCGATCGTCGGTGGGGAGAGTTCTGTCCGGGGTGCGTGCCGCCGGAGGATTCTAGAAAAGGACTGAGCCGCCTCGCAGGCGCTGCCCTAGGCGCGCCGCGCGCTGAAGAGACGGACGGCGGAGCGGCTGCCGGGATTGTCGACCGGCGGCCGTCTTACCCAGTCATGTCTTCCGCGGGGCCGACAAGGCGGTCCTGCGGCCGTGACGCTTGCAGTGCCCGCCGATAGAGCGGGGCTGCCCACTGGCCATGTGGAAGGGTCCGAGGCCTGGCTCAGCGCCTGCCGGGACATGCCGCGGCGAGGCGCGATACGAGCCTACTTGTTGACGGCGTCCTTCAGGCCCTTGCCGGCCGCGAACTTCGGCACGTTGCGGGCCGGAATGTCGACCTCGGCGCCCGTGGACGGGTTGCGCCCCTTGGAGGCGGCGCGGTGCGACACGGAGAAAGTGCCGAAGCCGACGAGGCGAATGTCGTCGCCCTTGGCCATGGTGGTTTCAATCACGTCGAACAGGGCATCGACTGCCTGGCTCGCCTGCTGCTTCGACAATTCGGCCTTCTCTGCAACGGCAGTGACCAGCTCGTTCTTGTTCATCAGACATCCTCCTGATTTTTCTGTAAGTCGCATCGACTCCTGCGGACGATGGGCGAGTCTGCCGCATCATTCAAGCCGCAAAGCCCTGCAAACCGCGCAAAATAAGGGTTTGCGCACAAAAATGCCGCCCCGAAGGGCGGCATTTTCGTCAGCGGTGGCAAAAGGCGATGGTCAGTGAGCGACTGAAGCCGCGCCTTCCTCCGTCTTTTCCTGTCCTGCCAGCGGCGTCGCCGGCTCTGTCCACTCGATCGCGACGGGCTCGCGAACGAGCGCGTGCTTCAGCACTTCGCCGATCCGACCAACAGGGATGATCTCCATGTTGTTCTTCACGTTGTCCGGGATGTCGGCGAGATCCTTGGCGTTCTCCTCGGGGATGAGGACCGTCTTGATCCCTCCCCTGAGAGCCGCCAGCAATTTCTCCTTCAGCCCGCCGATCGGCAGAACCCGGCCGCGCAGCGTGATCTCGCCGGTCATGGCGATGTCGCCCCGCACGGGAATGCCGGTCATCACCGAGATGATCGCCGTCGCCATGGCGACGCCCGCCGACGGACCGTCCTTGGGCGTCGCGCCTTCCGGCACGTGCACGTGGATGTCCCGCTTGTCGAACAGCGGCGGCTCGATGCCGAAGTCCACCGCGCGAGACCGGACATAGGATGCCGCGGCGGAAATCGACTCCTTCATGACGTCCTTCAGATTGCCCGTCACCGTCATCTTGCCCTTGCCGGGCATCATGACGCCTTCGATGGTCAGAAGCTCGCCGCCGACCTCGGTCCAGGCCAGGCCCGTCACGATTCCGACCTGGTTCTCCAGCTCGGCCTCGCCGTAGCGGTAGCGCCAAACGCCGAGATAGTCCGGCAGGTTGTCCTTCGTGACTTCGACCGACTTGGTCTCGCCCTTCAGGATCTTCGTCACGGCCTTTCGGGCCAGCGTCATCAGCTCACGCTCGAAGCTGCGCACGCCCGCCTCGCGGGTGTAGCGCCGCGCGATCTCCTGCAGCGCATCCTCGCTGACGGAGAACTCCTCCGGCTTCAGGGCGTGATCGCGGATCGCCTTGGGCAGGAGATGCCGGCGGGCGATCTGGACCTTCTCGTCCTCGGTGTAGCCGGCGATGCGGATGACCTCCATGCGGTCCAGCAAGGGACCTGGAATGTTCATCGTGTTCGCCGTGGTCACGAACATGGTCGCCGACAGGTCGTATTCGACCTCGAGATAGTGATCCATGAAGGTCGAGTTCTGCTCGGGATCCAGAACCTCCAGCAGTGCCGATGATGGATCGCCGCGGAAATCCTGGCCCATCTTGTCGATTTCGTCGAGCAGGAAGAGCGGATTGCTCTTCTTGGCCTTCTTCATCGACTGGATCACCTTGCCCGGCATGGAGCCGATATAGGTCCGGCGATGCCCGCGGATCTCCGCTTCGTCGCGCACGCCGCCGAGCGCCATGCGGACATATTCACGTCCCGTGGCACGGGCGATCGACTTCGCCAGCGAGGTCTTGCCGACGCCGGGAGGTCCGACGAGGCACAGGATCGGACCCTTCATCTTGGTCTGCCGGCTCTGCACCGCCAGATATTCGATGATCCGCTCCTTCACCTTGTCGAGACCGTAGTGCTCCTCGTCGAGGATCTGCTCGGCCTTCTTCAGATCGATCTTGACCTTCGAACGGACGCCCCAGGGCAGGCCGAGGATCCAGTCGAGATAGTTGCGCACGACGGTGGCTTCCGCCGACATCGGGCTCATCTGCTTCAGCTTCTTGAACTCGGCCGTCGCCTTCTCGCGGGCTTCCTTCGAGAGCTTGGTCTTCTTGATCCGGTCGTCCAGCTCGGCCAGCTCGTCGCGGCCGTCCTCGCCGTCGCCCAGCTCCTTCTGGATCGCCTTCATCTGCTCGTTAAGGTAGTACTCGCGCTGCGTCTTCTCCATCTGCCGCTTGACGCGGGAGCGGATGCGCTTTTCCACCTGCAGAACGGAAATCTCCGCCTCCATGAAGGACAGCGCCTTTTCCAGCCGCTCGCGGACGCTGGTGAGCCCCAGCATCTCCTGCTTCTCGGCAATCTTGATGGCGAGATGCGAGGCGACGGTATCGGCGAGCTTGGAATAGTCGTCGATCTGCCCGGCGGCACCGACGACTTCCGGCGAGATCTTCTTGTTCAGCTTGACGTAGTTCTCGAACTCCGAGACGACCGAACGCGCCAGCCCCTCGACTTCAACCGCATCCTCCTCCACTTCCGGAACGATGCGGGCCGAGGCCTCGTGCCATTCGGTGCGGGGGGAGAAGTGGTCGATGCGAGCGCGCGTCATGCCCTCGACCAGCACCTTCACGGTGCCGTCGGGAAGCTTCAGCAGCTGCAGGACGTTGGCGATGGTGCCGAGCTCGTAGATGGCGTCGGCCGCCGGATCTTCGTCGCTGGCGTTCTTCTGGGTGACGAGCAGGATCTGCTTGTCCGCGCCCATCACCTCTTCCAGCGCCTTGATCGACTTCTCGCGCCCAACGAAGAGCGGAACGATCATGTGCGGGAAGACGACGATGTCACGAAGCGGCAGGACGGGATACAGGATCGCGTCGGCCTGATTGGTACTCGACATGGGATTCCTTTCTTCGGCTCTCGCCGCTTGCGGCCGTTGCGCACCGGGCCTTGTTCAAGCCCCCGGGGCGTACGCCATTGCCGATCCTATGTGGGCAGTACTGCCCACCGCTTCAATGATTCGCACCGCACTGCCGCACAATGTGCGCGGCAGCATTCCCGCCGCCAACAAAAAGCCCGTCCTGACAAAGCCGGGACGGGCTGATGGGTGTCCGTCGGACTTCCGTGCTGGCGACGACGTCAGGCGCTGACGGTTTCCTTCTCGTCCTTGCGGTCGGCGTAGATGTAGAGCGGCCGTGCCTTGCCGTCGATCACCTCTTCCGAGATCACGACTTCCTGCACGCCCTCGAGGGTCGGCAGGTCGAACATGGTATCGAGGAGCATGGATTCCATGATCGAGCGCAGGCCGCGGGCGCCGGTCTTGCGCTCGATCGCCTTGCGGGCGATTGCCTTCAGCGCGTCGTCATGGAAGGACAGCTCGACATTCTCCATCTCGAAGAGGCGCTGGTACTGCTTCACCAGCGCGTTCTTCGGCTCGACCAGGATCTGCACCAAGGCCGGCTCGTCGAGGTCCTCGAGCGTCGCCAGAACCGGCAGGCGGCCGACGAATTCCGGGATCAGGCCGAACTTCAGGAGATCCGACGGCTCGACCTGGCGGAAGAGATCACCGGTGCGGCGGTCTTCCGGGGACGAGACGTTGGCGGCGAAGCCGATCGAGGTCTTGCGGCCGCGGTCGGAGATGATCTTGTCGAGGCCGGAGAAGGCGCCGCCGCAGATGAACAGGATGTTCGCCGTGTCGACCTGCAGGAACTCCTGCTGCGGATGCTTGCGGCCACCCTGCGGCGGCACGGAGGCGACGGTGCCTTCCATGATCTTCAAGAGGGCCTGCTGCACGCCCTCGCCCGACACGTCACGGGTGATCGACGGGTTGTCCGACTTGCGGGAGATCTTGTCGATCTCGTCGATGTAGACGATGCCGCGCTGTGCCCGCTCGACATTGTAGTCGGCCGACTGCAGCAGCTTCAGGATGATGTTCTCGACGTCCTCGCCGACATAGCCGGCCTCGGTGAGGGTCGTCGCGTCCGCCATGGTGAAGGGCACGTCGAGGATTCGGGCGAGCGTCTGGGCGAGCAGCGTCTTGCCGCAACCCGTCGGGCCCATCAAGAGGATGTTCGACTTCGCCAGCTCGACGTCGTTGTGCTTGGAAGCGTGCGCAAGGCGCTTGTAGTGGTTGTGCACCGCAACCGACAGGACCTTCTTCGCAAAGGACTGGCCGATGACGTAATCGTCGAGAACGGCGATGATCTCCTGCGGAGTCGGCACGCCTTCGCGCGACTTCACCATCGACGATTTGTTTTCCTCGCGGATGATGTCCATGCACAGCTCGACGCACTCGTCGCAGATGAAGACGGTCGGCCCGGCAATCAGCTTGCGAACTTCGTGCTGGCTCTTTCCGCAGAAAGAGCAATAGAGCGTATTCTTGGAATCGCCGCCGCTGACTTTGCTCATCATTCTTCCTTCCGGTCCGGTATCCGCAGGCCCGCCTTCGCGCCGGTGGCCTCGAACCCAGATGTTATGCCACGTCGCACCGATTGCAACTGCGACGCCACAAGGGCCGCATGGACGCGTATGACACTTTGACTCATGGTCGATCGTGCGGGACAAACCTTGAGCGACACTGAACGCCCGACCCACAACTTTGCCCCTAGCGTAGGGACGCTCAGTGTCCAGATCAAGGCTGAGGCAGGCGCGCGGGAAGCGCGCGCCTGGAGATTTGTTGGTCGACGATCAGCCGGGAACGTGTGCCTCGAGCGCCTCGCGCGAAGAATAGACCTTGTCGATCAGGCCGAACTCCTGCGACTCGTCCGCGGTCATAAAGTGATCGCGGTCGAGCGTGCGCTCGATGGTCTCGATGTCCTGCCCGGTGTGCTTGACGTAGATCTCGTTCAGGCGGCGCTTCAGCTTGATGATGTCCTGGGCGTGGCGCTCGATGTCCGAGGCCTGGCCCGAGAAACCGCCGGAGGGCTGGTGCACCATGATGCGGGCGTTCGGCGTGGCGAAGCGCATGCCGGGCTCGCCCGCGCAGAGCAGCAGCGAGCCCATCGAGGCGGCCTGACCGATGCACAGGGTCGATACCGGCGGACGAATGAACTGCATGGTGTCGTAGATCGCCATGCCTGAGGTGACGACGCCGCCCGGCGAATTGATGTAGAGGGCGATTTCCTTCTTCGGATTCTCCGCCTCGAGGAACAGCAGCTGCGCGCAGACGAGCGTCGCGATGCCGTCCTCAATCGGGCCGGTGATGAAGATCACCCGCTCCTTGAGAAGACGCGAAAAGATGTCGTAGGCGCGCTCGCCGCGGTTGGTCTGCTCGACCACCATCGGGACGAGGTTCATCGCTCTTTCCACGGGATGCATCATTGGGGTGCTTTCGGTGCTGGTGTGGCAGGCGCGGCAAAACCGCACCTTCGGAGAATCAGTCGGCCTTGGCCCATGCCGTAGATAGGGCTTGACGACCCAACTGTGCAAGATGTGCGCCGACGAAGCCGGCGGCAGACTTAACCGTCAGCACGGGTGACCATCGGGCGTCGCTTCGCGCGTCAGCGCCCCTCGTCTCCGTCCGCGGCATCGTCGATATCATGCACCGTCGGCGGAATCGGCGAGCCGTCGGCATTGACGGAGCCGAAGCGCGAGGGGTTCGCTTTGGCGACGCGACGCTCGGCCTGCACCTCTTCGGCTACCGCGAGCGGCGTCGCCAGATGCACGGGGGGCGCGTTGCCGCCCTTGTCCTCGCCGAACCAGACCGTCATGTGCGGGAACGGGATCTCGACACTGCGCTCGTCGCAGAGACGCTTGACGATCTCGTTGTAGGCCCGGCCGACGCCCCACTGCTTGCCCGGCAGGGTCTTGATCCGGCCGCGCACGACGACGGCGGAGGCACCAAGTTCGTTGACGCCGAACATCTCGAAGTCGGCGATGATGTCGTGGCCGAGGTCGCCGGCCTTCAGCTCGTCGTAGGCATCCTGCATCAGGCGCTTCACGGCATCGGTGTTCTCGCGGTAGGCGACGCCGAGATCGGCGACGAACTGCGAGAAATCCTTCGTCATGTTGGCGACCTGGTCGACCGAGGAGAACGGGATCAGGTGGTAGGTGCCGTCGAGCGCGCGCAGGCCCACGGAGCGGATCGTCAGCCGCTCGACGACGCCCGAGACGCCGGCGACCAGCACGACGTCGCCTTCGTTCATGGCGTTCTCGAACTGGATGAAGGCGCCGGTGATGACGTCCTGCACCAGCTTCTGCGCGCCGAAACCGACGGCAAGACCGACGACGCCGGCGCCCGCAAGCAGCGGCGCGATGTTGATGCCGATCTGCGAGAGCACCAGCATGGCGATGATGACCAGAAGCGTGATCGTGAAGGCATTGCGAAACAGCGACAGGAGCGTGCGTTCCCGCGCCGTCGGCACCGAGCCGAAATTCGGGTTCAGCCGGTATTCGATCCAGGACGAGACGCCGAGGAACGCCGCGAAGCCGAGGATGATGACCGTGCCGGCGCCGATCGTGCCGCCGACGATGCTTCGGCCGACTTCCGTCGTGGTCCAGCCGCGCAGGTCGAACAGGCTCCAGGCTTCCATGATGAAGGCCAGGACGATGATCACCACGAGAACCCGGATGATCGTCAGCGCATTCGGGATGAAGGAGTTCACCCGGCGCTCGAGAAGCGGCAGGCGGTCCTTGATCCGGTCCGGGACGGGAATGCCCCGCACGATCACCTTCGTCAGGACGGAGACGACGAATCCGCCGAGCGCCATGGCGCCGATCGACTTCAGCGTCGCCGCGGTCATGTAGCGCAGGCCTTCGTCCGGGCTGCTCAGCCAGACCGCGAACAGCGCCAGCACGAACAGGATGGCCAGGACCCACCAGACATGGCCGAGCAGGGCATAGAACCGGGCGCGAAAGCTCCGATCGCCGCGCGCCCGCTGCCGGCTGAGCCGGTCGCGCACGGTCGTCCGGTTGCGCAGGATCAGGAAGATCACCGTGCATAGGCTCGCAAAGGCGACGATGAACCGCACCGCGTCGCCGGCGGCGGCATTGGAACTTCCCTCCACCAGAGGCGCGACGAAGAGAAAGCTGTAGCCGAGCAACGAGATCAGCCGCGAGATCCAGAAATACCAGTAGCGCGCATGGCGGTCGCCGAACGGCGTCAGGCGCAGTTTCGGCTGGTTTGGGGCGACGAAGACGTGAAAGAGGCCCTTGATCACCTCGATGAACAGGAAGGCGTTGAGGAAGAGCGCCTGGTTGATGTTCGGCGGGCCGCCGAAGAAGACGATGGCGGTGACATAGCCGGCGGCAAGGCTGAGCACGACGGCCAGAAAGCTCGCGCCGGCGAGGATGGCCAGCAGCCCCAGCTTGGCCAGCGGACCGGCATGAACGGCCCGCTTTTCGAGCCGGACGGCGATGCGGTGCCGGACGACCCTCAGGATCGCGTAGATGCCGAACACGACCAGCGCGACCAGCACGACCGGCAGGATGGCTTCGAACAACCGCGGCAGGTGAAGGGCACTGGCGCCCGACAGGAGCGTTCTGGCCTCCGTGAAGGAATCACCGACCTCGCCCGCGAGGGCAAACCCCTGACCCACCAGCACCTGGCTGGCGCGGGCGATCTCGCCGGGCACGGAGAGCCTTTCCGCCGGCGCCTCCTGCCCTGCGGCAGCCTCGCCGGCTGTCGCCGGCCTGTAGGCGGCAGCCTTCAGCGACTCCACGAGCTTGCGCCGCGTGTCGTCGTTCTCGAGAAGGCGGATCAGGTCGTCGAGCGAGGGGTCGGCAGGGGCCGCCTGGCTCTCGGCGGCGGCGGGCTCCTGCGCGGCGGCCGGAAGGGAGAGGCCAGGAATCTGGGCCTTGGCTCCGGTGGCAAGGGTCAGCATCACCACGAACAGCAGGGCAGCGCCGGCAGAGAACAGTCTGTGCATCAAGAAGGGTCTTCGCTTCTGGTGTGGTCGGTCGGTCGCGCCGGACGTCCCCCGGCCGATCCGACGAGCCGACATTCGCCGACGCAGACCCTGTCATAGCACTCGCTTTGACGAGAATGGGGCGCGTGCGGGCCCGAAGCCGCCGGCAGAAACGCAAAAGGCCGGCAGACGAGCCGGCCTTTCGCAACGTTGGGAAGCTCGGATCAGGCGGCGACGGTGGCGCCGGCCTCGTCCTCGTCGTCCTTCATCAGCTCTTCCTTGGTCACGATCTTGTCCGTGACCTCGACCGTGGCGAGCAGGTGATCGACGACCTTCTCCTCGTAGAGCGGCGCGCGCAGGGCGGCGACGGCTTCCGGCGAATTGCGGAAGTACTCGTAGATCTGCTGCTCCTGGCCCGGATACTGGCGGACCTGCTCGAACACGGCGCGCTGCAGCTCTTCGTCGGTGATCTGGACGCCGGCGCCCTCGCCGATCGAGGACAGAACGAGACCGAGGCGCACGCGGCGCTCGGCCAGACGGCGGTACTCGGCCGTCGCCTTCTCCTCGGTGGTGTCCTCGTCCTCGAAGCTCTTGTCGTTCTTCTTCAGCTCGGCGGTGACCTGACCCCAGATGTTGTTGAACTCGGCTTCGACCAGCTTCTCGGGCAGCTCGAAGTCGTAGTCCTTATCGAGCGCGTCGAGCAGCTGGCGCTTGACCTTCTGACGGGTGGCGCTGCCGAACTGGCTCTCGATCTGCTCGCGAACGAGGGTGCGCAGGCGATCGATCGACTCCAGGCCCATGGTCTTGGCCAGTTCGTCGTTCAACTCGAGTTCGCCGGGCTTCGACACCGACTTCACAGTGATGTCGAACACGGCTTCCTTGCCGGCGAGGTGCGGGGCGCTGTAGTCGTCGGGGAAGGTCACGTTGACCTTCTTCTCGTCGCCGGCAGAGACGCCGATCAGCTGGTCCTCGAAGCCGGGGATGAAAGTGTTCGACCCCAGAACCAGGCTCGACTCCTCCGAGCTGCCGCCATCGAAGGGCACGTCGTCGATCTTGCCGACGAAGGCCATGTTGACCTTGTCGCCGGTCTCGGCGGCGCCGTCCTTCACCTCGTAGGTGCGGGCGTTCTCGGCGATGCGCTTGACCTGGTCCTCGACCTCCTCGTCGGAGATCTCGACCATTGGCCGCTCGATCTTGATCGCCTTGGTGTCCTTCAGGTCGAAGGCCGGCAGCGTCTCGTAGGACAGCGTGAAGACGAAATCCTTCTCGCCGTTCAGGACCTTCTCGGCGTCCTTCTCGTCCTCGGTCATGGCGACCTCGGGCTGCATGGCGGAACGCTCGTTGCGCTCTGCAATGACCGAACGCGGGGTCTCGTTGATGATCTGGTTGACGATCTCGGCCATCATCGAACGGCCGTACATCTTGCGAAGATGCGCCATCGGGACCTTGCCGGGCCGGAAACCCTTCAGCTTCGCCTGGCCCTTGGCCTCGTGGAGCCGGGTCTGAAGCCGCGCCTCAAGGTCCGAGGCCGGCACGACGATCTCGATCTCGCGCTTCAGGCCCTCGGCCTTGGTTTCCGTTACCTGCATTGTTTCTAACCTTTTGACCTTGCGAGCGGCGGACCCTCTTTCGTCCGCCACATCGATGATGAATCCTGTCCCGTCGGCAAATGGTGCGGGTGGAGGGACTCGAACCCCCACGCTGTTAGGCGCTAGAACCTAAATCTAGTGCGTCTACCAATTCCGCCACACCCGCATGGCGCCGCACGATGGTGCCTTTGCAGGCGCGCGTCTCCATATCACCTGTGTCCCAGGCGTTAAAGAGCAAATCGGGACGGCTTTTGTCGCCGAACGCCCAAGGATGCGCCGATCCAGGGCCGAGGCGGCGGGACGATCGGAGCCAGAGACGCGGGGGACGGCGCAGGCGATCCTTTTCATTCGGTTAAGGCGCGCTCACCGAGATCGCCGCGACGGACGAGCGGACGGGCCGAAAGCCCTGAGCGCACGGGTACGAACCGATTGATGTTGCAATGCACAATGCGCAGACCAGCCATGCATTTTCAGCGCTGGTGTCCGAAGACCCATGCATCTAGATATTGCTCACCGAAGCGAATGACACAGCCACTCAGTCAACCGCTTCAATCGATTAGATCCCAGGGTGAGACCCATGAACATCGTTCGTTCCTACAGCAACTGGCGCCGTTTCCGCGAGACCTGCAACGAGCTGAACCGGCTGTCGCAGCGCGAACTTTCCGACCTCGGCATCTCGCGCGCCGACATCCCGTCGATCGCCCGCCAGGCCAGCCGCTAAGTTTTAGAGTTTCGCGACGGTTTTCCTCCCAGAGCCGTTGCGGATCAAGAGCCTGCGAATCCTCCTCCCATCGCAGGTTTGAAAACGACACCCGCCGGTTCCTCCCCCGGCGGGTGTTGTTGTTTTACGGCTCCGCTTTCCCCGGCAAATGCCCGGTGGTAGACTGGCCGGATGCAAAACACCCCCATTCACATCATCGGCGGCGGCCTCGCCGGTTCTGAAGCTGCCTGGCAGATCGCCAGTGCCGGCGTGCCCGTCGTGCTGCACGAGATGCGCCCGGTGCGTGGCACCGAGGCGCACAAGACAGAGTCGCTCGCCGAGCTCGTCTGCTCCAATTCCTTCCGCTCCGACGACGCCGAGACCAATGCGGTCGGCATCCTTCACGCCGAGATGCGGCTGGCGGGTTCGCTGATCATGCGCTGCGCCGACGCGCACCAGGTCCCCGCCGGCGGCGCGCTGGCGGTCGACCGCGACGGCTTCGCCGCGCGCGTGACGACCGAAATCGAGAACCACCCGCTGATCGAGATCCGCCGCGAAGAGGTCGAAGGCCTGCCGCCGCGCGACTGGGGCTCGACGATCATCGCCACCGGACCGCTGACGGCGCCGGCGCTTGCCGACGCCATCCGCGCCGAGACCGGCGAGGACGCCCTCGCCTTCTTCGACGCCATCGCGCCGATCGTCCACTTCGACACCATCGACATGGACAAGGCCTGGTTCCAGTCGCGCTACGACAAGGTCGGGCCCGGCGGCACCGGCAAGGACTACATCAACTGCCCGCTCGACAAGGAGCAGTACCTCGCCTTCATCGCGGCCCTCGTCGAGGGTGGCCGGGTCGAGTTCAAGGAGTGGGAGGGCACGCCCTATTTCGACGGCTGCCTGCCGATCGAGGTGATGGCGGAGCGCGGGCCCGAGACGCTGCGGCACGGCCCGATGAAACCGATGGGCCTCACCAATGCCCACAATCCCGACGTGAAGGCCTATGCCGTGGTGCAGCTGCGCCAGGACAATGCGCTGGGCACGCTCTACAACATGGTCGGTTTCCAGACAAAGCTGCGCTACGGCGAACAGGCCGGGATCTTTCGCACCATTCCGGGCCTGGAGAATGCCGAGTTCGCCCGTCTCGGCGGCCTGCACCGCAACACCTATCTCGATTCGCCCCGCCTGCTCGACAGAGCCCTGCGGCTGAAGTCGCGGCCGGACCTGCGCTTCGCCGGCCAGATCACCGGCTGCGAGGGCTATGTCGAATCGGCGGCGATCGGGCTTCTCGCGGGCCGTTTCGCCGCGGCCGAGGCGCGCGGACAGGAAGCCGCGCCGCCGCCGGCGACCACCGCCATGGGCGCCATCCTTTCGCACATCACCGGCGGCCACCTCTCCGGAGTCGAGGAAAGCGGCAAGCGCTCCTTCCAGCCGATGAACGTCAATTTCGGCCTGTTCCCGCCCGTCGAGGTCCCGAAGGTGCCGCGCGTCGAGGGCAAGCGCATTCGCGGCAAGGAAAAGACCGACCTGCGCCGCCGCGCCATGTCGGCGCGCGCGCTGGCCGATTGCGCCGAATGGCTCGGCCTATCCCGGGTTTCCGCCGCCGCCGAGTGAGGCCGGCCAGTCGGCGCTGCGCAGGAGCACCGTCGCGTTCAGCGAAACCGGTTCCCGGCTGGCGCTATTCCACACGGCGACGGTGATCTGGAGGCGGACGCTACGGCCGCCGGCGGAAGCGAGATCGACGACGAATGGCGCGACCCCTCCGGGGTCGGGGTTCGCTCCGGTAGTCCCCTCGGCGAGGCCCGCCATCGCCGACAGCGCGTCTGTCAGCGGGAAGCTGTCCGTCGCACCCTCCACCGCGATCACGAGATTGTCTGCGTCGAGCGCCAGACCGGGCCGCTCTCCGCGCCCGGCGTCGCCTCTCTGGATATTGCGGTCGATCAGCGCGCGGTCGAAACCGGCGAGATCGAGGGCTGCGGGCTGTCCTGTCGAGAATGTCGTCAGGGCCTCGGCCGGAGCCTCGTTGCGGCCGTAGTCGAGCCCGAGCACGCTCATCAGCGTGGCGGACAGCAGATCCGGCTGGCCGCCGATCCGCGTTTCCACTTCGGCGCGCTGGCTTTCGGACAGCAGCGGCAGGACGCGGTCCAGTTCGTCCACCGCCTGCAGCGCGGTGAGCCGCGACCGCAGCGAGCTGCGCAGTGCCTCGCTCGGCCCGGCCGCATCAGCATCTGCGCCCACTGGGAGGCTCTCGGCCAACAGGGCCGCCTGGCTTCGGCCGACTGCCGACGCGACGCCCCAGGGTCCGAAGGACGACAGCGCCAGGAGGACGAGCGGCACGGCGGCCATCAGGCGGATGTCGCCACGCCAGCGCGTCAGCTGGGCGACCAGGACGAGAACCGAGGCCAGCGCCGCCAGGCCGAGATAATAGCGCTCGAGCGTCACGCCCTCGGCGGCAATCCGGATGCCGAGGGCATAGACAAGAAGCCCAATGGGCACGACGAGCAGCGGCGCCCAGAGACGCCCGAACAGCCGCGTCGATGCCGCGCCGTCCACCAGGAAAGGCTCGGCGGCGAGGCGCAGCGACAGGACGAGCAGCGCGTAGAAGCTGACGATCCAGCCGATTTCGCCTTTCGGCACTTCCTGCGTGACCAGGATCTTGGCGGCATAGAGATGGATGACGACGGCGGTCGCCAGCGTCAGCGGCGCCGCCACCCAGCCGAGCAGCGGTCGCACGCCCGCGGTCACCCGGTCTCCCGGCCCGGCGGAAACGGCCTCGTCGAAGTCCGCGGGAATGCGCCCGAGGGCGAAGAGCGGCCCGACCAGGGTCAGGGCCGTTGTGTAGATGTGCTCGTAGGCACCGGAGGAGAGGCCGATCCCGAAGAGGTAACGGATCATCTCCAGGATGGCGGAGACGCCGAGGACGAAGATCAGGACGGAGATAAAGGCGAGCGTGATGCCGACTGCCGTCCACAGGGTGAAGGTCCAGAACTTCCGGTCGTCTCGCCGCGCGAGGTAGGGAACGAGCGGGATCGACAGGCAGAGCGCGGCGAGCAGCGGCGGCGCCAACACGCCGATTCCTTGCGCGTTCCAGATCAAGAGACCCGCCGCCGCAGCGCCGAGTGGCGGCACGGCGAGCGTCGCCCCGCTCTTCCAAGCATGCGATTCGGCCAGGAGGCGAAGGCCGACGGAGGTCGACAGGGCGGCGGACAGGGCGGCGAGGAGCCAGACGAGATCCTCGTCGGCCATGAGATGGACATCGGCCACCTCGAGATTGGCGATCGCCGCGATGGCGACGATGAGCGCGACGGCCAGCGGAAAGCGCGCCGTCGCAAGGCCCGCGCCCGCGGCCAGCGAGCGCGACCAACGACCGAAGCCGACAAGACCCGAAAATGCCATCGCACACATCCTTCGGCGCGATCGTCGGCCGCGCCACCCGTCGAGGTTTCAGCCGCGCATGGCGCGCCAGAGCGAGAACGACCGGCGGAGCGGACCGATCGGCCGCGGCGTCTCGATCGCCGCCCGGCCTGATGTGACGATGCGCTTGAGATGGGTCGCGGTCAGGTCGGCCGGCAGGAAGGCGGCCCGCAAGCTCGCCGGCACCCCCGCGCGATGCGCGCGGTACCGATCGAGATGGTCCTTCGCGAAAGCGGTCATCGCCGCGATGGCGCGGTCCGTCGGCTCAGCCTCTCCCGCGATCAGTGCTTCTGCCGGGCATCCGGCTGCAGCGAGAAGATCGGCCGGCATGAACACCTGGCGGCGGCGGCGGTGCAAAGGCAACAGCCGAAGGGCGCCGACGGCGGCTTGGGCCACGCCGGCATGGCCCGCCGCATCAGAGACTTGCGGCGCTTTGCTGCGATCCAGAATCATCGCCGCCATGACAATCAGGGACGAGGCGGTATCGCCGGCATAGCCCTCGAAGGCGGTGACCGAGGGCATCGGGTCGTCGTAGAGATCGAAGATGCGGGCGTCGAGGAAACGCTCGAAGGCGGCGCCCGGCAGGTCGAAGCGCTGGATCGTGTCGAGCAGCGCGGCCGCCACGGGGTGGCCGCCCCCCGCCCGCTCCGGTGACGAGACGCCTGTCCCGTCGCCTGCGGCCTCGCTCGCCCCGTCGCCGGCGGCGATGATATCGCGCCACCATTGCAGCCGGATCTCGCCCGGCAGCGGCTGGCTGATCTGGTCGCGGACGCGCGCCGTCTCGATGTTGAAGGCATAGAGCGCCAGCAGATGGCGGCGCTTGTCCGACGGGGCGAACTGGACGGCCACCGCGCGGTCGGGATCCTCGTCGCGCACCAGACGCTCGCAGAGGGCATAGTCCTCTGCCAGTCGGGCGGCTGTCATCGCGTTGCGTTCCGGGAGATGCCGATCATTCCACCGCCACCAACGCGGCCGCCACGGGCCGGCCCTCGGCCAGCATGACGTTGAAGGTGCGCACGGCCGCGCCCGTCGACATCGGATCGCAGGAGATGCCGGCCTTGCGGAAACGGTCGGCCAGCGCCGGCGGCAGGCGCCGGATGTCCGGTCCGGTGCCGAACAGGACGAATTTTACGGCGTCGGCTTCCTCGAAGATCTTCAGGAGGCGCTCGCCGCCGAAGGGCTGGGCGATGGTCGCCTCCCAGCCGTATATGCCCGAGGGCAGGCAGAGGATCGATCCCTTGTGCGACATCGAGGCAAAGCGGAAGCCGCCATTGCCATAGGCGTCGATCGGCGCCCTTCCGGGAAAGTGCGCCTGCCGCATCTCGATGCCCTGGGCCATGCCGATCCTGCTGTTCCAGACGGCCGACCGGCCAGCGCCGGTCGACCGAGGTGTTTTACTTGGCGTTTGCGGCGAGCGGCTCGCCCTTGACGCGGACTTCCGAGACGCTGCCCTGGATGACGCGGATCTTCACCGTCTCGGCGATCTGCACCTCGAGCTCGCCGGTATCCATGACCTTCGTCACCTTGCCGATGATGCCGCCGCCGGTGACGACGGTGTCGCCGCGGCGGATGTTCTTCAGCATCTCCTCGCGGCGCTTCATCTGGTTGCGCTGCGGACGGATGATCAGGAAGTACATGATCGCGAAGACCGCGACGAAGGGCAGAATGCTGATCAGCAGCTCGCTGGTGCCTCCGCCTAAAGGACTGGCCGCCTGGGCGAAAGCATCGGTCACGAACATGGAGGGCTCCTACAGGGAAACATGGCGGGCGGCGGCCGCCCCTTTACGTATCGGGCGGAATATACGATCGGTCGCCTCGAATGCAACAAGCGGCGGCCGGACGGCCCCCGCGATACGCCGGCTTTGTGGGACACTTCGATGGATATGAACACCCCTGACCTGCAATCGGTGCTGGAGCGCATCGCCACCAGCCTAGAGAGACTGGCGCCGCCCCTTCCCTCGCGGCCGGACTTCGATGCCGCCGACTGCTTCGTCTTCGAGCCGCCGACACGTCTTCAGCCGGTCCGGCGCGTGAACCGGGTGGAGATCGATCTTCTTAAGGGAATCGACCGGGCCAAGGACATCCTCACCGAAAACACCCAGCGCTTCGCCAACGGCCTTCCCGCCAACAATGCGCTGTTGTGGGGCGCGCGGGGCATGGGCAAGTCGTCGCTGGTCAAGTCGGCGCATGCGGCGGTCAACGCGGGCCTCGCCGCGGATCGTCCGCGGCTGAAACTGATCGAGATCCACCGCGAGGACATCGAGCACCTGCCGCTGGTGATGGGATTTTTGCGCGAGGCGCCCTGCCCTTTCCTGCTTTTCTGCGACGATCTCTCCTTCGATGCGGGCGACGCCTCGTACAAGTCGCTGAAGGCGGCGCTCGACGGCGGCGTCGAGGGCCGGCCCGACAACGTCCTGTTCTACGCGACCTCGAACCGCCGCCATCTGCTGCCGCGCGACATGATCGAGAACGAGGCGTCCACGGCGATCAATCCCGGCGAATCGGTGGAGGAGAAGGTCTCGCTCTCCGATCGCTTCGGCCTCTGGCTCGGCTTCCACAAATGCAGCCAGGACGACTATCTCGCGATGATCGACGGCTATCTCGCCGCTTATGGCGTCGATGTCGACGCGGATCTGTTGCGCCGCGAGGCGCTGGAATGGTCGACGACGCGCGGCAGCCGGTCCGGCCGCGTCGCTTTCCAGTTCGTCCAGGATTTTGCCGGGCGCCTCGGCGTTCCGCTGACGCAGACCGCCATCGCGGGCTGACGCTCCAACGCAAACGGGCCCGGCCGTAATGGCCGAGCCCGTTTGCATCGCCTGGTCGAAGCCTACTGCAGGTACTTGGCAGGATCGACCGGCGCGGAATTCTTGCGAACCTCGAAATGCACCATCGGCGTCTCGGTGTCGCCGCTGACGCCGGCGGTCGCGATCTCCTCGCCGCGGCGCACCGTCGCGCCGCGCTTCACCTTCAGCGTGTCGGCATGGCCGTAGACGGTGACGAGGCCGTTGTCGTGCTTGATGAGGACGGTGTTGCCGAACTCCTTCAGGCCGTCGCCGGCATAGATGACGACGCCGTTCTCGGCGGCCTTCACCGGCGTGCCGCGCGGCACGGAGATGTCGAGACCGTCATTGCGGCGGCTGCCGTTCTTCTCGCCGTAGCGCTTGACCACGCGGCCCTGGACGGGCCAGCGGAACTGGTCGATGCCGGTCGTGCTGGGGGCTGCCGTCGCCACTTCCCTCTCGGACTCGGCCGAGACCGTGGTCGAGGGCGTCTCCACCTTTGCCACCGGCGCTGCAGCGGCAGGCGCTGCCGCAACCGCCTTGGCAGGCGCCTCGGCCTTCTCTGCAGCCTTGGGCGCCTCATAGGGTTTCGGCTGGGTGGAAGCCGGGGCCACCGGCTGAGCCGCGGCCTCGGCGGCCTTCGGTGCCGCGAGAGGCGCCGGCGCCGCGCGCTTCGGCTCCACGGCCGCGACGCGCTGCGGCTGAGCGGCGCCGCCCGGCAGGCGGAGCTTCTGGCCGATGCGGATATCGCCGCTCGTCAGGTTGTTGGCAGCCTTCAGATCAGCGACCGAGACGCCGGTTCGGCGCGAAATGCCCATCAGCGAGTCGCCGGATTCGACGACGATGCTGGCGTTGCCGACCGGCGCCCCGGCGGAGGCCGAACGGGCGGGAGCGGCGGACGGCACCCGCAGCGGCGCCGGCGGCGCGCCGAGGGTCCGCCCGTCGGCGGTCCGCCCGTCGGCGGCATTGGCGGTGCGAACGGGACCGCCGTAGGAATAGGTCGGGATCGAGATTTCCTGGCCGGCAACCGCGTCGCCCGGCTGGGACAGGCCATTGGTCGACAGGATCGCCTTCGCCGGCACGCCGTAGCGCGTCGCCAGCGTATCGATCGTCTCACCACTGCGCAGCGTCACGCGGTTGTCGGACCGGTGCCAGCCACGCTCGGTCGAAACCGGCGCGGGTGCGGCGGCCTGGACAGGGGCCGGCTCATAGCTCTGCGCGGGAGCTGCGCCGGCAGCCGAGGGTGGCGGCAGCATGGTCCGCTCGACGGCGGCTGTCCGGACCGGACCACCCCCGCCCGCCGGATAGGGCTGGTTCGAGATCGGGGCCTGCTGCACGCCGCCGCCGGGATTGTTGCCGTAGCGCGCGACCGAACCGGTCTCCACCTGGTCGAGCGAGCCGGGATAGGCCTGGGCCTGACCGACATCGGCTTGCGGCCTCGGCTGCTTGGGAACCGCGCCGGTATAAAATCCGTCGTCAAAACGCGCCGTGTCGGCACTGCAGCCGGCCATCAGCACCGCCAGCGCGAGCACGCCCACGGAGCCCGCCAAACGAAACCGACTGTTCTTCAGCACTTCCATACACATCGTATGACCCCACGCACCACGCATCACCATGGAGGCCATTTGGCACCGTTAATCTTACTGCCCCGTTAAACTGCGGACGAGTCAGTGCATTTTTCGTTATTCACGTCCGTGCGAGCAGAGCGGGCGTGACGCTTTTGTCACGGCCCGCGCTGCCGCTACAGGATCTTCGAGACTCCGACAGCCAGCGGCTGGTAGCGAACGGTGCGCAGATCCTCCCGCTCCAGCCGGCTGCCGACCTTCTGCAGGCGCACCAGGGTCTGGGCGCCGGCTCCCGGGCCGAGCGCGCAGACGATCTGGCCGTGCTGCGCCAATTGCTCGAGGAAGGAGCGCGGCAGCGTCTCCGAGGCCGCGTGGATGATAATCCGGTCGTAGGGGGCGGCATCGGGATAGCCCTCCTGCCCGTCCTCGCGGATCAGCGAGACATTGGCGATGCCGCAGGTCTTCAGCCGCTCCCCCGCCGTCTCCAACAGTCGGCGATACCGGTCGAGGCTGTGCACCCGCGCGCCAAGCTTGGCGAGCAGCGCCGTGATGTAGCCGCTGCCGGTCCCGATCTCGAGAATGCGGCTCGAAGCCTCCACCCGCAGCGCCGCGACGAGGCCGACGGCGAAGGCGGCGCCCGGCATGGTCTCACCGCAGTCGATCGGCAGGAAGCAGTCGCTGTAGGCGTTGCGCGGGCCGTCACGCAGGAAGAGGCGCCGCGGCACGGATTCGACGGCCTCGGTCAGGCGACCGCCGGCACTGTGCGCCGAGCGCAGCTGGAGCAGGAAGGCGGCAAGGTCCTCGCGGTCGGCATGGTTGAGGGTCATCGGCACGTCAGTTCGCTTTCACGTCGCGCGCCCCTCAGTCGAACAGCGACTGCAGTTTCTCGCGCAGACCGTGATCGGTCAGGTCGAGCTTCAACGGCGACACCGAAATCCGCCCCTGGAGCAGCGCGCCGATGTCCGACTGCGCCATTTCCGCCCCGGCCTGCCGACCGAACTTCAGCCAGAAATAGGGAAAGCCGCGGCCGTCGCGCCGTTCTTCGAGGCCGAGATTGTAGTCCAGCTTGCCCTGGCGCGTCATCTCGATGCCGGTGACGGCGTCTGCCGTGACGGCGGGAAAGTTGACGTTGAACAGGACGCCCGGCGGGAAATCCACGCCGGCGAGCTTTTCGATGATCGCCGGGGCATGGTGCTCGGCCGTATCCCACAGCGCCTCGCGGTCTTTGCCCGGCGTGTGCGCCTGGCTGAGCGCGATCGACCGGAAGCCCAGCATGGTGCCTTCGATCGCGCCGGCGACGGTGCCGGAATAGGTGACGTCGTCGCCGATGTTCTGGCCGGCATTGACGCCGGAGAGAACCAGATCCGGCGGCCCCGGCATGACGTGCTTGACGCCCATGATGACGCAATCGGTCGGCGTGCCGGAGAGCGCGAAGCGCCGGTCCGAGATCCTGCGCAGGCGCAGCGGCGAGGACAGGGTCAGCGAATGCGCCAGGCCGCTCTGGTCGGTCTCGGGCGCCACGACCCAGACATCGTCCGACAGCTTTGCCGCAATGCGCTCCAGGACGGCCAGACCCTCGGCATGGATGCCGTCGTCATTGGTGATGAGGATGCGCATCAGGCGGCCCCGCCGATCCGCTCAAGGCCACCCATATAAGGCCTCAGCACCTCCGGCACGGTGATGCTGCCGTCGGCGTTCTGGTAGTTTTCCATGACCGCGATCAGGCAGCGGCCGGCGGCGACGCCGGAACCGTTGAGCGTGTGGACGAAGCGCGTCTGCTTCTCGCCCGCCGTCTTGTAGCGCGCGCTCATGCGGCGCGCCTGGAAGTCGCCGCAGACCGAACAGGACGAGATTTCGCGATAGGCGTTCTGGCCGGGCATCCAGACCTCGATGTCGTGCGTCTTGCGGGCACCGAAACCCATGTCGCCGGTACACAGGACCACGGTGCGGAAGGCCAGGCCGAGCCGCTTCAGCACTTCCTCGGCGCAGGCCGTCATCCGCTCGTGCTCGGCGAGCGAGGCGTCCTCGGCGGTGATCGAGACCAGCTCGACCTTATAGAACTGGTGCTGGCGCAGCATGCCCCGCGTGTCGCGTCCGGCGGAACCGGCTTCCGAGCGGAAACAGGGCGTCAGCGCGGTGTAGCGCAATGGCAGCTCGGCCTCGTCGAGCACGGTCTCGCGCACGAGATTGGTCAGCGGCACTTCCGAGGTCGGGATGAGGTAGCGGCCGTCCGTCGTCTTGAACAGGTCCTCCTCGAACTTCGGCAGCTGGTTGGTGCCGAACAGCGCCTCGGGCTTCACGAGGATCGGCGCGACGACCTCCTGGTAGCCGTGTTCGGACGTGTGGAGGTCGAGCATGAACTGGCCGAGCGCCCGCTCAAGCCGGGCGAGACCGCCCTTCAGAATGGTGAAGCGGGCCCCGGAGATCTTCGCCGCCTGGTCGAAATCCATGAGGCCCATGGCCTCGCCGAGATCGAAATGCTGCTTCGGCGCGAAGTCGAAGTTCGGCAGCGTGCCGTGCTTGCGGATTTCGACATTGGCGCTCTCGTCCGGGCCGACGGGAACGTCGTCGAGCGGGATGTTGGGCAGGCGCGCCAGGATCTCGCCGAGCACGGCGTCGATGCGGCGCTCCTCGGTCTCGCCGTCCTGGATCGCGGTCTTGATCTCGGCGACCTCGGCAATCACGGCCTCGGCGCGGGCTGCGTCGCCCGAAGCCTTGGCCTTGCCGATTTCCTTGGAGGCGTCGTTGCGGCGGCTCTGCAGGTCCTGCAGACGGGCGACATGGCCGCGGCGCTCCTCATCGAGGCGCACCAGTTCGGCAGCGGCGGGCGCGGCGCCCCGGCTCGCGAGAGCTAAGTCGAGCGCTTCCGGATTCTCGCGGATCCATCGGATGTCGAGCATGTTTTCTCCCGTCTTCAGTCAGCGGAAGACGAGGGCAATCCAGACTAGACGGAGTCGGTGGACGCGTCGCTTTCCCTGAGCGCTTCGGCCCGCTTGCGTTCGATCAGCCGCGCCGTGATGATCGAAATCTCGTAGAGAAGGATGGTCGGCAGGGCAAGACCGATCTGCGACAGCGGATCGGGCGGCGTCAGGATCGCCGCGGCGATGAAGGCAAGGACGATCGCCCATTTGCGCTTGCCCGCCAGGCCTTCCGACGTGACGATTCCCGCCCGCACCAGCAGCGAGGTGACGACGGGCAGCTGGAACACCATGCCGAAGGCGAAGATCAGCCCCATGATCAGCGACAGGTATTCCGACACCTTCGGCAGCAGCTGGATCGACGCCTGGCCCGGCTCGGCGCCCGACTGCTGCATCGACAGGAAGAACCACATCACCATCGGCGTGAAGAAGAAGTAGACGAGCGCGGCGCCGGCAAGGAAGAGCAGCGGCGTCGCCACCAGGAACGGCAGGAAGGCCGAGCGCTCGGTCTTGTAGAGCCCGGGCGCCACGAACTTGTAGATCTGGATGGCGATGATCGGGAAAGCCAGGAACAGTCCGCCGAAGGCGGCGATCTTCACTTGCGTGAAGAAAAATTCCTGCGGTGCGGTGTAGATGAGCTGGACATGCTCCTCGGTGATGCCGGCCCAGGAGACCGCCACCTGGTAGGGCACGACCAGGAGATTGAAGAGCTCCTTGGCGAAGAAGAAGCAGAGGAGGAAAGCCGCGAAAAAGCCGGCGAGCGCCCAGATCAGGCGGGTGCGCAACTCGATCAGATGATCGATCAGCGGCGCCGAGGAGGCTTCGATGTCGTCGGGCTCGGCACGGCTCACTGGGCGTCTCCGCTGGTATCTCGGCCATTGACGTGAACCGGCTCCGGCTCGACCGTCGCGGGCTGCACGGCTGTCGGCTGGACCGTTGCCGCCGCAGCGGTTGCAGGCTGCGGGGTTGCCGCCGGGGCGGTCGCCGGCTGCGCGGTGGTCGGCTGGAGGGGCGGCGTGTTCTCGGCCGGTTTCGGCGGGACCGGGTTGGAGGCCATGGGCTGCATGTCGGTTGTGCCGACGACGCTCGGCTCCGCCGGAGCCGCCGGGGCGGTCGCAGAGGGGATCGTTGGCTCCGGCGCCTTGGTGGCCGCGCGCAGCGAGGAGCGGATCTCGTCGCCCACGGCCCGCATCGGGTCGAGCGCCTTGCGCAGATCCTTGCGCGGATCCATCGCCTTCAGATCGCGCACGGAGTTGCGCACGTCGTCCAACTCGGCCTCGGTGAGCGCCTCGTCGAACTGCTTGCGGAAGTCGCCGGCCATGCGGCGCAACTGCGTCATCGTCTTGCCGAAGGTGCGCAGCATGCGCGGCAAGTCCTTGGGACCGACCACGACGATCAGCACGACGCCGATGACGAGCAGTTCAGACCAGCCAATATCGAACATAATCAGTGACCCGTTCGGGAACAGAACCATATCGGGCGGAGATGGTCCGGCAGACCCGGATCATGCGGCGCTTCACGCAAAGCTGTCCTGCCTCGGCGGACGCTCTACCGTCTTAGGGACGGCGGCACGCGAACGCGCCGCCGTCCCGTCGCGCTCTAGACGAGCGGCTTGTCAGTCGTGGTCGTGGTTTCGCGGGTGACGATCTCGCCATCGCGGTTGTCGAGCGTGCGGCGCTCCTGCGTCGTGGTCGTCGCGTCGTCGTCGCTCATGCCCTTTTTGAAATTCTTGATGCCCTTGGCGACGTCACCCATCAGCTCGGGGATCTTGCCGCGACCGAAGAGCAGGAGCACGACCGCCAGAACGATGAGCCAATGCCAGATGCTGAAGCTACCCAATGTCACTCTCCCTTTGCCATGAGGATCAATGTCCCCAGCGAAATCTCGTCCGGCCCGCCCCCGAAGCGCCCGGCGCCGCGCGCACCGGATTGTCGACGGCGATGCGGCGGCCTGATTGCGGCAGGACCGCCATCAGGTAGGACGTCGCGTCGGAACCTTCAAACACGATAACGTCCTGAAGATCAACGACAGGAAAGCGTCGACGGTATGGTGGGCAGCGGTTTTCGTCGGCGGCGGGGAAATTACCGGGCGGAATCGCCGCTCTCGGCCGTGCCGCGCGGTGGGCCCTGCCGCCGGTTCAGGCGACTTCCGTCATCAGGCCGGCGAACTCGGCGCGCAGGGCGGCCTCGTCGACGATGCCCGGTCGATGCGTCACCGTGGCCTCGGCCGCGGCGGCGCGCTGCTCCGCTCTGCCCCGCAGTGGCTGGACGGCACTCGAGACCTTGCGCATTTCGGTCATGTCGCCGTTGCAGTGGAGCACGATGTCGCAGCCGGCCGTAATCGCTTTGGCACTGAGCTCGCCGATGTCGCCCTGGAGCGCCTTCATCGAGATGTCGTCGGTCATGAGAAGGCCGTCGAAACCGATCTCGTCGCGGATCACCTGTTGAATGACGATCGGCGACAGGGTCGCCGGGTGCGTCGGATCGATGTCTGTGTAGAGGACATGCGCGGTCATCGCGGCCGGCAGCGTGCGGAGGGCCGCGAAGGGGGCAAAGTCGGTGCGGCCGAGCTCGGCGCGAATCGCCGTCACCACAGGCAGATCGAGGTGGCTGTCGGCATTGCCGCGGCCGTGTCCGGGCAGGTGCTTCATCACCGGCATCACCGCCCCGGCGACGAGACCATCGGCCGCGGCCCGTCCGAGCGTCGCGATATCGTCCGGATGCATCGCGAAGGCCCGGTCGCCGATGACCGAATGGGCGCCGGCGACCGGCACGTCGAGGCAGGGCAGGCAGTCGGCATTGATGCCGTATCCCGCCAGATCGAGCGCCAGGAGCCGTCCCTGCAGCCAGGCGGCCCGCTCGCCCGCTTCCCGATCACGGCCGAAGATCACCCCCAGCCGGGACGGCGCGGGATAGGTCGGCGCGAGCGGCGGACGCAGCCGCTGAACCCTGCCCCCCTCCTGGTCGACGAAAATCGGCGTCGTGGACCGGCCGCCGGCCTCCTTCAGCTCGGCGACGAGGTCGCGGACCTGCTCGGCGGAATGGATGTTGCGGCCGAACAGGATGAAGCCCCAGGGGCGCTCCGCGGCGAAGAACGCTTTTTCGTCCGCGCTCAGCCGGTGTCCGGCGCAGCCGGCGATCCAGGCTTTCGATCCACTCATCGTCGTCTCCGGGAAAATGCGGGAAGTGCGGGCTTCGACCGCCCGCTCCTCCCCGCCCTCATTGCCGGACGGGGAGCGCGAGCCGGAGAGCAGCAGGCCGATGCCGCCGGTCAGCGCGCCACGAAGCAGTTGCCGCCGGCGGATTTCAGCTGGTTGCACAGGGCCGATGCCTCGTCCTTCGATGCCGTGGCGACGCGCACCCGGTAGAAGGTGCCCTTGCCGGGAATATCGGCGCTCTGGATGCCGACGCTGCGTCCGGCGATCATGCCGGAATAGCGGCCGGTGAGGTTGCGCAGGGACTGCTGCGCCAAGGCCTCGGACGGCTGCGAGGAGATCTGCACATAGTAGGCCCCGGCAGGCGCCGGCGCCGACGGCGTGATCGAGGCGACTTCCCGCGGCGCCGAATCGTCGGCGGCCGGAGCCGGCGGCGGTGCTGCCTCGACTGGCGGGCTCGACGGCGCCGGTGCGGCGGCGATGGTGGGTGCGGGGCTGTCGACGGCCGCGATCAATGGCGCCGGTGCGGGCTCCTGTGTCGGCGCGGCAGAAGTCGGCAAGGCGGGAGAGGACACGGCGATCAGCCCGGGGGTCGGTGCCCCGGCCGACGGCGCCGCAGGCGCTGCAGGTTCGGCAGATGCCGGAACCAGAGTGCCGTCAGGCCGCACGACCATGGTCCGCACCTTGCGCGGCTGCAGCACGCCGACCGGCTCGACCGCGGGTGTCGGGGCATCGCCGATGGCGCTGGCCAGGCGCGCGTCGCCGCCTTCGCTCATCGCGTCGCTGCCGGCAACATCGACGCCCGGCAGGTCGTCATAGGTGGCCGGGGGCTCTTCGGGCGGCAGGTCGATCGGCTCTTCGGCATCGGTCAGCAAGGCCTGCTGCGTCGTCGACGGCAAGCCCTGACCCTCGCCCGCCGCGACCCGTTCGTAGACGGCCTTGTTCTGGTTGGGGATCGTCCGCCCGCCCGGATCCTTCGGCTCGATCTTGTAGGGTTCGGCGTCGGCCTTGATCAGCAGCGGCTCGGAACTGGCGGAAACCCCGCTCGTGCTGGAGCTGCCGTTCCACATGAACAGGCCGACGGCGCCAAGGATCGCCAGCGAGGCGACGCCGCCGCCGAGGCTGACCATGCTGCGCCGGAACGGGCTGCGCGCTTCGGCATGGACGGGCGGATGCGCCTCGTCGTCGTAATAGGCGCCAGACGGATCGCCGGCCTCGTAGCTGTGCTCGTCGAACACCTCCTCGGCCTGCGACGGCTCGGCATAGAAGGCGGAGGCGCCGCGGCTCGGCGAACGCCGGTCTTCCTGCATCATCGCCAGCTCGCTGGCGATGAGCTGGTCGAACTCGTCCAGTTCGGCCTGCGGCGGACGATGGTCGTCGGTCTCGACGACCCGCTCGGGCGCGAAGGACTGAGTCTCGAACACCAGGCCGTCTCGCGGCCGGGCCGGGGCGCTCAATCCCCGCAGGGCCTGATTGAGCTCGCTGTCGGCAGCCGGGCCCCGCGTCGTGTGCAGGCTCGCGGCCGCCGGGCGGCGGGGAGCCGGCGCAGGCGCTTCGGGCTCGTCGACGTCCGACAGCGCGTCGGCGAAGGCCGCGTCGAAATCATGGTCGAGGCTGGGGGGATCCATTCGGGTCGTCGCCTTCCACGGGCGCTGCGCGGCGGCACCGGGCGCCGTCGTCGCGGCGCCAGACAGAGCGTGGTCGTCGCGGGCCATTTCGGCTTCGAACAGGTCGGCAAGATCGGCAAACGGATCCACGTCCCCAGGGGAAAGATCCGTGCCGCGGACCGGGGCCTTCATCTCTCCCATCGTGTCACTCACTCCGCATTCCCAGGGGTCCCGCAACGGCGCGAACTGTCCGAAGCGGCGGACCTATTCGCTAGGGGACGATGTTGACCAAAGCGTGATCCATCACCGCATTTCCTCCGGGGCGTCGACACCGATCAACTGCAATCCGGAAGCAACGACGGAGGCGACGGCACGAACCAGTCCCAATCTCGCTTGCGTCAACCTTGGCTCATCACGGTTAACAAAGCGTAAGCCGGGAACGTCGCGACCGCGGTTGTACTGGGCATGGAAAGCCTGGGCGACGTCGTAGAGATAGAAGGCGAGCCGGTGCGGCTCCTTGGCTTCCGCCGCCGAGAGCACCAGCCGCGGATACTCCGCCAGCTTGCGGATCAGGCCGATCTCGCCCTCGTCGGACAGAAGCGACAGGAGGTCGGCGTCGGCCTCGGCCTCGACGATCCCCTCGCCTTCCGCCTGCCGCACCACCGAACGGGCGCGGGCATGGGCGTACTGCACGTAGAAGACCGGATTGTCCTTCGACTGCTCGGTGACTTTCTGGAAGTCGAAGTCGAGCGGCGCGTCGCTCTTGCGAAACAGCATCATGAAGCGGACGGGATCGCGCCCGACCTCCTCGACCACCTCGGCGAGCGTCACGAAGTCGCCCGAACGCTTCGACATTTTGACGGGCTCGCCGTTGCGGTACAGCTTGACCAACTGGCAGAGGACGACATCGCTGTGAGCCGCCCCGCCCGAAATCGCACGCGCCACCGCCTCCAGCCGCTTCACATAGCCGCCATGGTCGGCGCCGAGGACGAAGACCATCTCGTCGAAGCCACGCCTGAACTTGTCGGCGAAATAGGCGACGTCGGCGGCGAAGTAGGTGAAGCTGCCGTTCGACTTGACCAGCGGCCGGTCCATGTCGTCGCCGACCTCGGTCGAGCGCAGCAGCGTCTGCTCGCGGTCCTCGTAATCCTCCGGCAGCTGGCCCTTCGGCGGCGGCAGCGCGCCCTGATAAACGAAGCCTTTTTCCCGCAGATCTTCGATCGCCAGATGAATACGGCTGGCCTTGGCGCCTTCCGGCACGGCATGCAGCGCGCGCTCGGAGAAGAAGACCTCGTGGGTGATGCCGAGCAGCTTCAGGTCGTCGCGGATCATCATCATCATGGCGTCGATGGCAAAATCCTTCACCAGCGGCAGCCACTCGGCCTCGTCCATGGCGAGAAGCTTGTCACCATGCCGGATCGCCAGGGCGTGACCGACCGGCTTCAGATAGTCGCCGGGATAAAGGCCGGCGGGGATGTCGCCGATCGCCTCGCCCATGGCCTCGCGGTAGCGAAGAAAAGCCGAGCGGGCGAGGACGTTGACCTGCTCGCCGGCGTCGTTGACGTAGTATTCCTTGACGACGTCGTGCCCGGCAAAGGCGAGCAGATTGGCGATGGAATCGCCCACCACCGCGCCGCGGCAATGGCCGACATGCATCGGGCCCGTCGGATTGGCCGAGACATATTCGACGTTCACCTTGCGGCCGGTGCTAGGTCCCCGGCCATAGGCCGGGCCGGCGGCGAGAAGGTCGGCGAGATGGCCCGTCCAGAAGCCGGGCGAGACCCGGAGGTTGATGAAGCCGGGACCGGCGATCTCGACGGCATCGATGTCGGGATCCTCGCCGAGCCGCGCGGCGATCGCCTCGGCCAGTTCGCGCGGCTTCTTCTGCAGGGGCTTGGCCAGCACCATCGCGGCGTTCGTCGCCAGATCCCCGTGGCTCGGATCGCGCGGCGGCTCGACGGCGATGCGCGACAGGTCGGCGCCGGAAATGTCCATCGCGGCGAGCGTTGATTCCACCGCGGTCCGGACGCGCTGCTCGAAGTCGGCGAAGATGTTCATGGCGGTCTTTCCGAAAGCTCTCGGCCGGATGGCGCCTTGCGGCGCAGCGGCGGTCGCGGGGCGCCAGGGGGCGCGGCGCGTCTTCTTCAGGTGGATCGGCGCGCCTAACGCAAATCCGGGGTGGCGTCAAACAGGCGGCGGTGCTCGCCGAGGGCGTAGCTGTCGGTCATGCCGGAGAGATAGTCGGCGACGTGGCGCGCCCGCTTTTCCGTCCCGAGCTGGGCCATGGCGTCGCTCCACGCCCCGCCCATCTCGGCCGGTTCGCCGAGATAGCGGTCGAACAGGTCGGCAACGACCGTCTCCGCGCGGTTCATCACCCGCATGATCGACGGGCTGCGATAGACGCGCGCGAACAAGAACCGCTTGGTCTCGGCCTCCGCCGCTCGCATCGCCGGCGAGAAGGCGACGAGCGCGCGGTCCTGCGCGCGGACGGCGTCGGCATCATCGGGCGCGCAGGCACTGAGGTTGGCCGCGGTGGTGCGGATCACGTCCTCGACCATGCGGGTGATGTGCCGGCGCATGATTTCGTGGATCAGCCGGGAGCGTTCGAGACCGGGATAGGCGGCCGTGACCTCGCGCAGGATGTCGCCGGCCAGACTGAGCTCGGCGAGGTCCGCGATGTCGATCAACCCGGCGCGCAAGCCGTCGTCCAGATCGTGCGTGTCGTAGGCGATGTCGTCGGCGATCGCGGCGCACTGCGCCTCGAGGCTGGCGAAGGTGTGGAGGTCGAGCGGAAACAGCGCGTCGAAGTCGCGGATCGGCCGGGGCAGGACGGCGCCCGGCGTCGCATGCGGCCCGCGCAGCGGCCCGTTGTGCTTGACGAGGCCCTCCAGCGTTTCCCAGGAAAGGTTCAGCCCATCGAACTCGGCATAGTGCCGCTCCAGCGCGGTGACGATGCGCAGCGCCTGGGCATTGTGGTCGAAGCCGCCGAAGCTGCGCATCTTCTCGTCGAGCGCCCGCTCGCCGGCATGGCCGAAGGGCGTGTGGCCGAAATCGTGGACCAGCGCCACGGCCTCGGTGAGGTCCTCGTCCAGCCGGAAGGCGCGGGCGAAGGCACGGGCGATCTGCGAGACCTCGATCGTGTGCGTCAGGCGTGTGCGGAAATGATCGCCCTCATAGGCGATGAAGACCTGCGTCTTGTGCTTCAGCCGGCGAAAGGCGGTGGAATGGACGATGCGGTCGCGGTCGCGCTGGTAGGGCGTGCGCGTCGGGCTGTCGGCTTCCGGCGAAAACCGTCCGCGCGAGTGTGCGGCGTCGACGGCGAAGACCGCCCGTCCCGTCCCGCCCCTGCCGATCGCCTCGCCTGAAAATTCCGTCATCGGCCCTGCATTTTTGGTGGTGGAATCGGCCCGGCGGCCGCAACGGCCGAGGGTGACGATCGCCGCATTGACCGGCCTGCCGCGACTGCATACTTAAAGGATCGGATTTCAACAAGCAGAGGCGGTCGCCGCGGGCGTCCAACCCGCCGCAGCCGCGGAGCCGACCATGAGCCAGACCATCGCGCCGACCATCGCCGTCACCGTCTCGGATGCCGCCGCGCGCCGCATCGCGGCGATCGTCGCCAAGAGTTCGGGCAGCCACGCCCTGCGCATTTCGGTGGAAGGCGGGGGATGCTCCGGCTTCTCCTACAAATACGATCTCGCCGAGGGCGCCGAGACGGACGACATCGTCATCGAGAAGGACGGCGCCACCGTCCTGATCGACCAGGTGTCCCTGCCCTATCTCGATGGTTCCGTGGTCGACTTCGTCGACGACCTGATGGGCCAGTCGTTCCAGATCCGCAATCCCAACGCCGTCGCCGCTTGCGGCTGCGGCACCAGCTTTTCGGTCTGACGCCCCGCATGATCATCGCCACCTGGAACATCAACGGCATCAAGGCGCGGATCGAGGTGCTCGTCGCCTGGCTGACCGAACGCTCGCCGGACATCGTCTGCCTGCAGGAGATCAAGAGCGTCGACGAGGGTTTTCCGCGGGCCGCGATCGAGGCGCTCGGCTATCACGTCGAGACGCATGGGCAGAAGGGCTTCAACGGCGTCGCCCTGCTCTGCAAGGTTCCGCCGGCGGACGTCTCGCGCGGGCTGCCCGGGGACGACAGCGACGAGCAGTCGCGCTTCATCGAAGGCGTTTGGAAGATCGGCCCGCGCACGCTGCGCGTCGCGTCGATCTACCTGCCGAACGGCAACCCGCTCGGCACGGAGAAATTCGACTACAAGCTGCGTTGGATGGCCCGGCTGGAAGCGCATGCCCGCCATCTCCTGGACGACGAGAGCGATCTCGTCCTCGCCGGCGACTTCAACGTCATTCCGGAGCCCGAGGACGTGAAATTTCCGCAGGCCTGGCTCGGCGACGCGCTGTTCCAGCCGGAGAGCCGCAACGCCTGGCGGCGGCTGCAGCATCTCGGCCTGACCGATGCGCTGCGGGCGACCACGAGCGACGCCGGCATCTACACCTTCTGGGATTATCAGGCCGGCGCCTGGCAGAAGAACAACGGCATCCGCATCGACCACCTGCTGCTGTCGCCGGAAGCGGCGGGCCGGCTCGCCTCGGTCGGCATCGACAGCCATGTGCGCGCCTGGGAGAAACCCTCGGACCACGTTCCGATCATGATCCAGCTGGCGGCATAGCCACCGGCGGCCCGAGGGCGCCGGTCAGCCGCCGCCCTTCGCTGCGCCGCACGCCACGGTCGAGGGGCCGGCGGCAGCGTCAGTTGCCGGCGAACACCGCGCCCTTGCTTTCGGCATAGGCCAAGGCCGTGCGACGGTCGGCCTCGGAGGCGAGCGAGAACGCCTCTTCCTGCAGCGGGCGGATCCAGGACTGGTCGCTTGCCCCGGCGCGCTTGATCGCGATGGTCAGCATCGCCAGGCCCCGCGCGGGCTCCGGGCGCAGGCCGATCTTTTCCCCGTCGAACAAGAGATGCCCCAGCAGCGCCTCGGCGCCGACATTGCCCTTTTCGGCGGACAGCTTCAGCCAGCGCGCGGCCTGCCGGGCGTTGGCCCGGCCGCCTTCGCCATTCAGCAGCATGCGGCCGAGCTGGAACTGCGCGCGCGGATCCCCGAAGATCGACGCGGCGTGGAAATACAGCTGGCGGGCCTGCAGGAGGTCGACGGTCACCGGCGAATCGGGAATGCCGGTGCGCATGTAGTCGCCAAGGGCGGTGACGGAGCTCGCGACATAGGCGGCATTGGGCGAGGTCGAGGTGTCGTCCTGCTCGGCATTGATGATCTCGCCGAAGATCTTGAAGGCCTCGTAGTCGTTCTTCGGCACGCCGTCGCCTTCGGCATACATGCGGCCGAGCTTCCAGCGCGCGCCCGGATGGCCCTTGTCGGCGGCGTAGCGCAGGGCCTCGAGCGCCTCGGTCTTCTCGCCGCGCTGATAGGCCTTGAAGCCCATGCTGAAGAGCTCCATCGGCCCGGCCTCGGGCGTCACGATGGTCGACGGGTCGAGCGCATAGGACGGTCCGGCCAGCGCGAAGCTCGCGGTGGAAACGGTCAGGGCAGAGAGAACGACCGCTTTGGCGGCCCGCAGAGAAATCATGTCAAACATCAGCATAGCAATGCTTTTCCATAGCGCCGCCGGGATGGGTGACGGCGCCCTTGCGCGCGGAGCCCACCTGTTCGGCATATTTCCAGATCGCCCCGGAGGCGTAGTCCGTGGCCCGCGGGCGCCACGCCGCCCGCCGCTCGGCCAGTTCCGCCTCGGACAGGCGCACGGCGAGCGTGCCGGCGACGGCGTCGAGATCGATGATGTCGCCGTCGCGCAGGAGCGCGATCGGCCCGCCGACGGCCGCTTCCGGGCCGACATGGCCGACGCAGAAGCCGCGGGTCGCGCCGGAGAAGCGCCCGTCGGTGATCAGCGCCACCTTGTCACCCATGCCCTGGCCGTAAAGCGCGGCGGTGGTCGAGAGCATTTCGCGCATGCCCGGTCCGCCGCGCGGCCCCTCGTATCGGATGACGAAGACGTCGCCTTCGGCATAGGCTTTGGTCGACACCGCCTCGAAGCACGCCTCTTCGGAATCGAAGCAGCGGGCCGGACCCGAAAAGGTCAGATGGCCCATGCCGGCGACCTTCACGATGGCGCCGTCGGGCGCGAGATTGCCCTTGAGGCCGACGACGCCGCCGGTGACCGTGATCGGCCGGTCGGCGGGATAGACGACGTCCTGGTCCGGGTTCCAGGCGATCCTGTCCATGTTCTCGGCCAGAGTCCGGCCGGTGACCGTCATGCAGTCTCCATGCAGGAACCCATTGTCGAACAAGGTCTTCATCAGCAACGGGATGCCACCCGCCTCGAACATGTCCTTGGCGACGTATTTGCCGCCCGGCTTCAGGTCCGCGATGTAGGGAGTGCGCTTGAAGATTTCAGCCACGTCGAAAAGATCGAATTCGATGCCGCACTCATGCGCGATCGCGGGCAAGTGCAGGGCGGCATTGGTAGATCCGCCGGAGGCGGCGACCACGGCCGCGGCATTTTCCAGCGCCTTGCGGGTCACGATATCGCGAGGCCGAATGTTCTTGGCAATGAGCTCCATCACCTTCTCGCCAGCGGCATAGTTGAACTGGTCGCGAATTTCGTATGGTGCCGGCGCGCCGCAGGAATAGGGCAGCGCCAGACCGATGGCCTCGGCCACCGTCGCCATGGTGTTGGCGGTGAACTGGGCGCCGCAGGAACCGGCACCGGGACAGGCCGCCCGCTCGATTTCGTCGAGACCTTCATCGTCGAGCGCACCGACCGAGTGCTGGCCTACCGCCTCGAAGACGTCCTGGACGGTCACCGGACGGCCGCGAAACGTGCCGGGCAGGATCGAGCCGCCATAGATGAAAACAGAGGGGACGTTGAGACGTACCATCGCCATCATCATGCCCGGCAAGGACTTGTCGCAGCCGGCAAGGCCGACGATCGCGTCGTAGCAATGACCGCGCATGGTGAGCTCGACCGAGTCGGCGATGACCTCGCGCGAGACCAGCGAGGCCTTCATGCCCTGATGGCCCATGGCGATGCCATCGGTGACCGTGATGGTGCAGAACTCGCGCGGCGTGCCGCCGGCAGCGCTGACGCCCTTCTTCACGAACTGGGCCTGGTGCATCAGCGAGATGTTGCAGGGGGCCGCCTCGTTCCAGCAGCTGGCGACGCCGACGAGCGGCTGGTGGATCTCTTCGCGCGTAAGGCCCATGGCATAGAGATACGACCGGTGCGGCGCCCGCGATGGGCCCTCCGTGACGTGGCGGCTGGGCAGTCTGCCTTTGTCGAATTTCACGCGCCGAATACCCCTCACCTGCTGCCTCGGTCGATGCCCCCGCATCGACCGTCTCCACGTCCCCCGCGGTGACAGCTGGTTGGACGTCCTTTATGGCGGCACAGCGGCTTTGTCGCCAAAGGCGAGTATGCTCAGTGCAAGATTGCCATAGTGTTGCGAGATGGGCACAAAGTTTCCGGCGCGCCGGAGGCCCGCTCTAAACCGCTGTTGCCGAACGACAAAGGCGCGCCCTGACGGACGCGCCTTTGAACAAAGCGTTTGCTGCTGCTTAGAACGACAGTTTCAGCGAGGCGCTGCCCGCGTAGACCATGTCGTCGCCGACCTCGCCGTTGAAATAGGCGCCTTCATCGACGCTCTGCGAACCGCTGCTCCAGAAGCCGATGAGGCCGCCGAGGCGAATTTCGGCCCAGTTTTCCGGCTTCACGGAAAGACCCGCCGAGACCGTGTAGAGATCGGTGTAGGTAGTTTCCGACCCGGTCGAGACGCCGCTGTCGTAGCCCAGCGAGACGACGCCCGAGATCTTGTCGTTGAAGGCGCGCCCGATTCCCAGGCTGGCCGTATAGCCGTCGTCCCAGTTGTAGGGGGAGTAGCTGGAGGAGCTGATGCCGAGGCTCGCATTGCTGATCGAGCTGATGACGGACTTGTTGGTCGACCAGTCGGTCCAGCGGAACGAGGCCAGAAGCAGCGTATCGGCGGCGATGCCGGTCTGAGCGTTGATGGTCAGGCTCTGCGGGCTGATCGCCTCGTTCAGGGAGCTGGTGATCGGCACCACGGCACCGGCCGGCAGACCGGGGACGAGGGACTGCAGGACGGTCACGGTGCCATCGCCCTCGACGTCGTCATGCTTGATCTCGGAGCGGTAGACCGCCTGCACGCGCAGGGCGATCTCGGGCATCTCGTAGGCCGCGCCGATGCGGTAGCCGGCCTTGTAGCCGCCGTCGCTCTCGACGTCGATCTGGGTCGCGGCGACGGGGATCTTACCCACGCCCGGGATGACGCCGAAGGTCGTCCCGAAGCTCGAACCCTCGAAATGGAAGTCTTCGGCGATCACGCCGCCGAGGAGGCTGAAGCGCCCGTAATCGTTGGTGTAGCTGACGCGGCAGGTCGCACCGAACTCGTTCGACTTGAACGAGAGCGAGCGCGTGCGCGAGACACTGGCCGCCGTGGCGAGGTTCGTGCGGTCGGAATCGTCGATGTTGCCGCCGGTCCCGACAAAGCTGCTCGCCTGCTGCGGCAGGGCGCCGCCGGGCGAGCCCGTATAGTCGGCCTCGGCCGCGAAGCTCTCGACATAGGAGCCGGCGCAGCTGAAATCATCGCCACCGAAGGCGACGGTGACGGAGGGAATCTGATAGGCGCCGGTGTAGTCACCGAAGTCGCCGCCCTGGCCGTTGATCGATGTAAAGCCGCGCTGCGGATCGACGTAGGTCAGGCCATACCGCATCGAGAAGGTGCCCTTCTCGAAAAGGATATCGGTATCGGCGGAGCCGCGCTGAAAACCGCCAGCCTGGGCCGACGACGCCGCCATCAGCGCCAGCGCGCCGCCGGCCAGAAAATAGTTCGCGAAACGCTTCATGTTCTTTCCCCCCACCTCACCATCCCCCTTCGGGGCCGGATCTTTTCTGATCCTTTGACGCAAACGTAAATGAGATTTCCGACCGTGCAAGCAAACGATCTGCGGCTTGCGGCAGGCTGATCAGCCGGGAAATCTCGCGCGAACGCACGAAGGGCGGCAGGAGTTCAGGACAAACCTTTGATTTGTATGATTTCGAACGGGCGGGTCTGACACCACGCCAGGCTGGCGGAAACCGCGGCCGATCGAGATCGGCCGCGGTTTCCGGCGGGAGGCGTGGCATAAATGTGACGAATCTGTGTCAGGGGGCGATGAGGGCCAGCGCGGCCGCGAGCTTTTGTGCCTCGGCGAGATAGGCGTCGCGCTTCTCCCGCTCCTGCTCCACGACCTCGACCGGCGCATTGGCGACGAATTTCTGGTTGCCGAGCTTCTTGTCGATTCGCGCCACTTCCTCTTCGGCTTTCGCCTTGGCGCGGGTCAGGCGCAGCACTTCTGCCGCCAGATCGATCATCCCCTCCAAGGGCAAGGCGAAGGCCGCGCCGCCGACCAGGATCTGCGCTGCCTGGGGAGGCGCCGCCTCGGCCATGTCGATCGTCTTCAGGCGCGCGAGGCGCTTCAGCGACGCGTCGTGGCGGGCCAGCCGCGCGCGCAGGAGCGGATCGGGCTGGACGGCGACGAAAGCTGCCTCGGCGGCGGGCGGCACGTTCATCTCGGTGCGCACCGAACGGACCTCGTTGACCAGAGCGATCAGCCAGTTGATGTCGTCGGCCGCCTCCGTGTCGTCGAAGGCGAAGGCCGGCCAGTCGGCATGGCACAGAAGCGTGGCCCGCTTGGCCGTTTCGGGCGCGGTGAGGTCCCAGAGTTCTTCGGTCAGGAACGGCATGAAGGGATGCAGGAGGGCGAAGACCCGGTCGAGCGCGAAGCCGGTGACGCGCCGCGTCTCTTCCTTCGCCGCCTCGTCCTCGCCGAGGAAGACCGGCTTGGTGAGTTCGAGATACCAGTCGCAGAAATTGTTCCAGACAAAGCGGTAGAGCGCGCCCGCCGCCTCGTTGAAGCGGTAGCCCTCGATCGCCTTCTCGGTCTCGGCAATGGTGCGCGAGAGCTCGGTCAGGAGCCAGCGGTTCAGCTGCAGCGTCAGCGTCTCCGGGTCGATCGTGACACCGTGCTCGGCGCCGTTCATGCCGGCAAAGCGCGTGGCATTCCAGAGCTTGGTGCCGAAGTTGCGGTAGCCCGCGATCCGCTGGGGATCCAGCTTCACGTCGCGGCCCTGCGCTGCCATGATCGCCAGAGTGAAGCGGACGGGATCGGCGCCGAACTCGTCGAAGAGCTCGATCGGGTCGATGACGTTGCCCTTCGACTTCGACATCTTCGCGCCGTTCTTGTCGCGGACCAGCGCGTGCATGTAGACGGTGCCAAAAGGCTCCTCGCCCATGCAGTGCAGGCCCATCATCATCATCCGCGCGACCCAGAAGAAGATGATGTCGAAGCCCGAAACGACGACATTGGTCGGATAATAGGTGGCAAGCTCCGGCGTCTTCTCCGGCCATCCCAAGGTCGAGAAGGGCCAAAGGGCGGAGGAGAACCAGGTGTCGAGGACGTCCTCGTCGCGGGTGATGAGGTTCGCCCGCAGCTCCGGATTCTCGGCCATCGCCCGCGCCTCGGCATCGTCGATCGTGCCGTTGGTGACGTAGTGGGCGAGCGCGGCAGCGACCGCCTCCTCCTCCGTCTTGGCGACGAAGATCTCCCCGTCCTGGCCGTACCAGGCCGGAATCTGGTGGCCCCACCAGAGCTGGCGCGAGATGCACCAGGGCTGGATGTTCTCCATCCACTCGTAATAGGTCTTTTCCCAGTTTTTGGGGACAAAGACCGTGCGTCCTTCGCGCACGCTGGCGATGGCCGGCTTGGCCATCGTCGCGGCGTCGACATACCACTGGTCGGTCAGGAAGGGCTCGATCGGCACGCCGCCGCGATCGCCGTGCGGCACGGTGTGCGGGTGGTCCTCGATGCGGGCAAGATAGCCGCCCGCCTCCATCATCTCGACGATTTTCGCGCGGGCGGCGAAGCGGTCGAGGCCGTGAACGGCTGCGATGGTCTCGGCGAGTTCAGGCGTCGAGGGGACGCCGGCGAGGAAATCCTCGTTCTCGGCCAGCGTGATCGCCGCCTCGACGGTCATGATGTTGATCTTCGGCAGGTCATGGCGTCTGCCGACCTCGAAGTCGTTGAAGTCGTGCGCCGGCGTGATTTTCACCGCGCCTGAGCCCGCTTCCGGATCGGCATAGTCGTCGGCGAAGATCGGGATCAGGCGGCCGACGAGCGGCAGACGGACGTTCTGGCCGATCAGCGCGAGGTAGCGCTCGTCCGCGCCGTTCACCGCGACGCCGGTATCGCCCAGCATCGTCTCCGGGCGCGTGGTCGCGACGGTGATGAAGGTCGCGGCGTCCTCGGGATCAAAAACCTTGCCGTCGATCGGGTAGCGGAAGTGCCAGAGATGGCCCTTCATCTCCACCTGCTCGACCTCGATGTCGGAGATCGCGGTCTGCAGCTTCGGATCCCAGCTGACCAGACGCTTGTCCTTGTAGATCAGGCCCTTGCGGTAGAGATCGACAAAGAGCGTGCGGACCGCCTCGGACATGCCCTCGTCCATGGTGAAGCGCTCGCGCGACCAGTCGCAGGAGGCGCCGAGTCGGCGGAGCTGGCCGAGGATCGTGCCGCCCGATTCTTCCTTCCACTGCCAGATCCGCTCCACGAAGGCCTCGCGCCCCATGTCGCGGCGGCCCGGCTCGCGCCGCTCCTTCAGCTGGCGCTCGACGACCATCTGGGTGGCGATGCCCGCATGGTCCATGCCGGGCTGCCAGAGAACGTTCTTGCCGCGCATCCGCTCGAAGCGCACCAGCACGTCCTGCAGCGTGTTGTTCAGCGCATGGCCGATGTGCAGCGAGCCGGTGACGTTCGGCGGCGGGATGACGATCGAATAGGGCTCGGCGCCCTCCTTCGCGCCGGCGCCGGCGCGAAAGGCGTTCGCCTCCTCCCAGCGCTCGGCGATGCGCGGCTCGAGGCTGGCGGCGTCGTAGGTTTTTTCGATCATGATGGCGTCCGATGGCAAGCTTGAAGCGTCAGGCTCGGGGTTTCGCCCAAGCCTTGGCCCAAGTCAACGAAACCGGACGCTCGCAAGGCAGTCGGGAAACCCCGCCCTACCGACAAGCTTGCCCCGGCCCGTGCGACGCCTCAGCAGAAAACCCTGGAAGCGGTCAGCGGCGGCCGCCCCGGGCGACGCGCTCGATCTCCTCGCGCACGAGGCGCTCGACGATGCGCGGCAGGTTGTCGTCAAGCCATTCCTGCAGCATCGGGCGCAGCATGTGTCCGGCCATTTCCTCCATCGACTTCATCTGGCCCTCGCGGATCGCCCGCGCCAGTTCGTCGAAGGCCGAGGCGACCTGGGCCCCGGCGGCCTCGGACATCAGCGAGGAGGTCTCGGCGATCAGCGAAGGCGGCGCAGAGGCTTGGCGGGCGACAGGGGGTTCGCCGACGCGTTCGGCAGAAGGTCCATCGGCCGCCTCGGCAAACGGGACTTCCGCCTGCGAAAAGACGGAGACGACCTCCTCGCGCAGCTCGGAAGAAAAGCTCTCCTCGTCGAATTCCAGGTTGAAGTCGTAGGGCGCGGGCTGCTCGACACTGGCGGCCGGAAGCGACGTGGTCTCGACGCGGGCCGGGTATTCGCTGCTCGCCGGCCTCAGGCCCTCGAGGGCCATGGCAGCGCCGCCGACCGGCGACACCGCGGCCACCGGGCGCCGGGCGACAGGCTCCGGGCGCGGTTCGAGCTTCGCACGCGCCAATTCGGCGGCTCCGGCCTGTGTCACCCGCGGCGATGCGCGGTCGGAAACGCCGGTGCGCGTCGCCGGTAGCGTCCGGTCATTGGCGGAAAGGTCGGCGAGACCGGTCAGCGGCGCCGACCAGTCCGGACCACTGCGGGCGGTGCCGGCCGGCTCATCCTCGGCGGCCTGGCGCGCCCCTAGCTGCGCCGCGTCGCCAAAGGCCGCCCCCGGAGCCGGATCCGCCATCGGCACTCCAGCGAAATCGCCGGCGCCGGGCGCCATCCGCGATCCCGGCGCGGCATCCGTCGGCACCGCCATGGGACGGGCCCGCAGCGAGTCCGAGACCGCGCGCGGGCGCACGGCGGGAGTGGGACGCTCATCCCCGCTTTCGATGATCCGACGGATCGACGCCAGGATCTCGTCCATCGAAGGCTCTTTGAGGGGACTGGCATTGCTCATCGGTCAGTTTCCGCATGTTCGAGAGGACCCGCAACGCTAGCGGCCGAATCATGCGTGGAGCCTAAACCGAAAAATCAGCGGAATGAATCCCTGGGAGGCGCCATCGGCGGCTATCACCAGAAGAAGTGGACTCGCGCGACGCGCCTTCCCCCAACGGCAAAAGCCCGGCCTGGGCCGGGCTACTGGAAGAGAAGGTCTAGGAGATACTGGCTGCCGCGAGCGGCGCCTCTCGCCCCCCGCTGCCGCCTCGAATCGGGCCACTCAGCGGCCGTCTGGCGTGCGCAGGCCGAACCACTTGTCCTTGACGGCCTCGTAGTGCTCCTTCGGCTCGTAGGTCGCGACGTTGAGCTGCAGGCGGGTGGCCGACAGCCGCCCGATCGCCGAAGCGAGGGCATAGCTGGCGACGACCTCGTCGCGCTGGGCTCCGACCAGAAGGATCTGGCCCGAGATGAGATCGGCCTGGCCGTTGAGCACGTCGAGCGTGGTCCGCTGGCCGACATTGCGCTCTTCGATGATGCCTTCCAGCGCCAGGCGCGCCGCCCGGACCTGGGCATTGTAGCCGGTCACATTGGCCCGCGCAGCCTGCAGTTCGGCCCAGGTGGTGGCGACGGCCGCGCGCACCGCGTCGCGCTGGCTGTCGACCTCGATCTGCCGCTGACCCAGCACTTCCTTGAACTGGCGAACCTGCGACTCGACGAGGCCGCCGGTGTAGATCGGAATACTCAGGCTGGCGCCAACGGTCGCCGAAACCTCGTTCTGGGTGGTGACGTCCACGCCGGGAAGGCTGGTGCTGTTGGGACTGGTGTCGCTGAGGCCATAGGTATTGTCGACCGAGCCCGACAGGCGGACGGACGGCAACAACTGACCCTCGGCCGACTTGACCTGGAATGCGGCGGCGTCGACCGCGTTGAGCGTGGCGAGAATCGCCGGGTGTTCCTTCTGCGAGATCGCCAGAGCCTGGGTGATCGACGAAGGGAGAAGCTTGGAGGGCGCCTTGCCGGGCGCCAGATCCTTCGGCGCATCGCCGACGATCTGGAGATAGGTCGCCTCGCTGGAAGCGACCTGAGCCAGGGCCGAGTTCAAGAGCGCCGTCGCCAGCGCCTGCTCCGCCTCAGCCTGGGCGACGTCGGTGCGGGTTCCCTCGCCGACGTCGAAACGGGCGCGCGCCGCCCTCACCTGCTCCTGCAGGAAGGCGAGGTTTTGCCGCCGCAGACCGGAGATCTGCCGATCGCGCAGGACATCCATGTAGGCGGCGGCGGCGTTGTAGAGGGTGTTCTGTTCGGTGTTGGCGAGGTTCTGCTGGGAAGCCTTCACCGTCGCTTCCGCAGAGCGGACATTGTTGGGAGTCTGAAACCCATCAAAAATGGTCTGGCTGATGGTGATGCCGAAACCGATCTGGCCGGCGCGGTTGCGCTGGGTCGCAATGTTGTCGCCGAAAGTGGTGCGCGAGTTCGACGAGGTGGCATTGCCCGAGCCACTGACGGTGGGCCGGAGCCCCGCCTTCGCTTGCGGCACGTTTTCATCGGTCGCGCGCAGCTGGGCCCGCGCGATGTTGAGGCTTTGATTGTTTCGATAGGCACGGGCCAGGGCCCCCGTCAGGGACTCGGCCATGGCGTCGACGACGCCGCCGGACAGAACGGCGGCAGCCAATGCAGTACTGATCCAGAACTTATTGGTCACTCAAACACACTCCAGATCTTGGGGTCTCGCCCGGGGGAGAGACGTGGGGCAAGGGTTCCATGTTGCCCCCGCAACAACGCTCCCCGCATCCGACCGAGATCGAGGGGGATGCGCACTAGAGTCGCCCTTAGGGGTACGTTAGCATTTGAACGACAGGGTGAGTGTGACCGGAAACAAACACCTTAGAAGGTAAATGTCGGAACTTGCGCGAACCCGGCGAGCGATTTGACGCTGCAATTGAAGGCCGGACGGCGAGAGATGACGCCCTCCTCGTTGAGGTAGACGACGGCGAAGCCGGCATTGCCGTGACCCTCGACGACGATCAGCCGCCCGCCATCCGCCAATTGCCCGACGAGCGCCTTCGGCACGCTGTCGACAGCGCCCTCGACGAGAATGACGTCGTAGGGCGCGCGGTCGGCGCATCCCTCGGCGAGCGCGCCTTCGGCGACGGTGCAATTGCCGGCAGCCACTGCGGCCAGATTGTCGCGCGCCGCGACGGCCAGATCGGGGTTCGATTCCAGGGCCACGACCGATCCCGCCAGCCGGCTGAGGATCGCCGCCGAATAGGCCGTCCCGCATCCGACGACGAGAACCCTGTCATCCGGCCCGATGCCAGCCAATTGCACGAGCCTGGCAAAGGGCGAAGCCTCCATCAGAAAGCGCCCCTCGCCCAGCGGCAGATCGCCATCGATATAAGCGAGATCGCGGCGCGCTTCCGGCACGAAACGCTCGCGCGGCACAGCGAGAAAGGAGCGCAGGATCCGCAGATCGGTCACGTCGGTCGTGCGGATCTGGTTGTCGACCATCTTGGTACGAGCGGCTTCGAAATCCATGGCGGCTTCCGGTCCTTCCTTAGTCGCGATGCACGTCCATTAGTCGGCCCCTTCGCAGCGCGCAAGGCGGCAACCGGAAAGCCCACCGCCCCGCTCACAACTCCATTACGGAAGGCCTAACGGCATGCCTGAGCAATCCATGCTCAATCTGCATAACTCCTGTGCAGCAATTGCGCTGCTAATAGGCAGAGCAAGGACGTATATGACCGTCATCAAACAACGCTTTTTGAGAAAGCACCCCCGATGTTCGCCCGCCTCGCTGCCCGCCTGAAGAACTACCGCTCCCACCAGCGCACCGTCAGCCTCCTGTCGCAGATGGAGGATCGCCAGCTCCAGGATATCGGCCTGGTGCGCGGCGACATCGAGTCGGTCGTGCGCAACGGTCGCCTGCATTTCTAAAACGGTCGGATATTCCGACGGCCAAAGCCGCGACGCCTTCCGGGCGCCGCGGCTTTTTGCTGTCGGGATTCGCGGTGGCTGAACGGCGACCGCCATCACGGGCGATGGCGCCATCCCCGGCCGGTTGTGACCCGCGACCGGTCCGGACGCGAGGCAAGGGTCAGGCGACCCGTCTCTTCCCGGCATCCCCGGCAGCCAGGGCCGCGGTGAAGGCGTCGGCCGGCATCGGCTTGCCGAACAGATAGCCCTGCCCTTCGGCGCAGAAGGGCCGCATCAGAGCGTGCTGCTCGGCGGTCTCGATGCCCTCGGCGATCACTTCCAGGTCGAACGTCGCCGCCAGTCTCGAGATCGCGTCGACGATGGCCACGTCGCGCGCCCCGCATCCCGGCCCGCTGACAAAGGAGCGGTCGATCTTCAGGCGCGAGACGGGAAAGTCCTTCAGCATGGTCAGCGAGGCGTAGCCGGTGCCGTAGTCGTCGAACGCGATGCCGACGCCCATGGACCGCAACCCGTCCAGCACGGAGGTGATTCTTGCTTCGTTGCCGAGGATGGTGTTCTCGGTGATCTCCAGCTCCAGCCCCTCCGGCGCGAGGCCGGACCGATCGAGCGCCAGGCCGACGACATCGAGCAGGTCGCCGGTCTTGAACTGCACCGCGAACAGATTGACCCCGATGCGGAAGCCGGGACAGGCCCGTCGCCACTCCGCTGCCTGCCGGCAGGCCTCGCCGAGGATCCATTCGGACACGGGAATCGCCAGGAGGCTCTGCTCCAGCGTGCACAGGAAGGCGCCCGGCGCCACCACGCCCTGCTGCGGGTGGTTCCAGCGGATCAGCGCCTCGGCGCCCACGATCGCGGCATCCGACAGCCGCACCTGCGGCTGGTAGTAAAGCTCGAACTCGCCGCGCTCCCAGGCCTGTCGCAAGCCCGAGCTGATCGACGCCCTGGATTGCGCGACGGGACGCAGCTCCTGCGTGAAAAGCCGGACCCGGCTCCGGCCGTCCTGCTTGGCGCGATAGAGGGCGAGGTCGGCGTCCGCCAGCAAGGCCTCGGCCGCCCACTCGGCGCCGGTGGTCGTTGCCAGGCCGGCACTGGCGCCGATGTACACGCTGCGGTCGCCGATCTCGATCGGGCGCTCGATGTCGGCGATGACGCGCCGGCCGAATTCAAGGCTCGCCATGAGGTCGCCCGTCTTTTCGGCGACGACGACGAACTCGTCCCCGCCGAGGCGGCAGACGAGACGGTCGGGGCCGGCCATGGCGGCGATGCGGGTGGCCACGGCCTTCAGCACCGCATCCCCCGCGGCATGGCCGAGGCTATCGTTGACGTCCTTGAAGCCGTCGAGATCCAGCATCAGGAGATCGACCGACCGTCCGGACGCGCTCCTGTCGGCCAGTTGCCGGAAGAGCGAAGCCCGATTGGCGAGGCCCGTCAGGTTGTCGAAGTCGGCAGCCCGCTGCAGCTGTTCCTCGACGGCGACGCGCTCGGTGATGTCGCGCGCGATCGCGCCGAAACGATGCTGGCCGGCCTCGGTCCAGTGCGACAGCGACAGCTCGATCGGAAATTCCGTGCCGTCCCGGCGACAGGCCGGAACCCGCACCAGCGAGCCGACGAGCTTGTGGGCTCCCCCCGACGCGACGCGGCGGATACCCGCCTCGTGCATCGCCCGCATGGCGGGCGGGACGATGATGCTCAGCGACCGTCCGATGGCTTCCGTGGCGGTGTAGCCGAACATGCGCTCGGCCGCCCCGTTCCAGGAGAGGATGGTGTTGGCGCCGTCGGCGCAGATGATCGCATCCACCGACAGGCCGGCGACGGCATCGAAGCGCTTGCGCCCGTCGGCCTCGGCCAGGGCCAGCCGCCGCGCTTCGAGACGCTCCATCACCATGTCGGCGAGATCGGCGAGCGCGAGGCAGTCGGCCTGCGTCATGTCGTGGCGCGCGACGGTGTCCTGGATGCACAGGGCGCCGATCACGTGCCCCTCCGGCGAGACCAGCGGCGCCCCTGCATAAAAGCGGGCGTACGGCGGACCGGTGACGAGCGGGGAATGGCGGAAGCGGTCGTCGAGGGTCGCGTCGGGAACCACGAGGACGTCGCGGGACAGGATCGTGTGCGTGCAGAAGGAGCCGGCGCGCGAGGAGCCGCAGGCGGAAAGGCCGGCGCGGGCCTTGAAGAACTGCCGGTCGGCCGCGACGAAGGAGACCATCGCCATGGGAACGCCGAAGCTGCGTCTGGCCAGCCCGACGATCGCATCGAAGCCCGGCTCGGCCTCGGTTCCCATCACCGCATAGGATTGAAGCGCCACCAGCCGCTCCGGTTCGTCGGGGGGGATGGGATAGCTTCCCGGGTCGACCATCACATCATCCTTGCCGTCGACGGGCATCGTGCCGCGCCTGGTTTGCATGGCTCCGGTGCCCTGGTCGGCGGCACCATCGGTTGCAGTCGCAGTCCGGAACAGTTTCCCAGCAAGGCGTCTCGGTCCGGACCGCCCCACCGGATCCGGCAGGCGCCTCATTGGTGCACCCCAAAACTTACCAAGTTGATGAAAACACAACCCGTTCTTTCCACCGCCCGCAGCCGCAAGGACATCGCGCCAAAGCCGATCGCCCATCGTCCGGCCGGAATCGAAATGGGTCCGTTCGCGCGCACCGGCGGGAACCCGAGCCGGTAGTCGCCGTTCATGGACGATGGAATCGACGCCTCCAGAAGCTTCCGATCTCGCTACAACGTTCATCCGGGAATGCGCCAGGAACCGGGCGATGAGCGCCCTCGCGCAGATCCAGAATCAGGAGGCGGCCGAGACGGCGCGTCTCCTCCTCGCGCTGGGCTTGCTGCAGCAGCGCCTGAGCGGTCCCCTCGGTCGGCCCTGCAGGACACCGGAACGAGCGATCCACGACCAGCCGGACCCGACCCTCGATCGATAACGACATTGTCATCGACGCGACGCGTTCCGACACTGGTTCGGAGCGCTCCGCCCGACGTGCCACCCCCATGGGACGGGCGACCTATTTCCTTGGGACTGAACTTTCGGCGCCCTGCGCTGCCATTTCCCGCATTGCCGAGGCCTCTGCCGGATCGGGTCAGGCTCGGCGGGCTCCGACTGGATGCCGAGGGGCGGCGCCCCGGTGACGTCGAACTAACCTCTCTGGCCCGCTCCCGTCCGTCGGCCGACGCGATGCCTCAGCCTCGATCCAACTTTTTTCAGCGACGCCGTTGAAAGACCCGCCGTGCCTCCCAAGATTTTTTTCGCGGCGGCCGCGATCGCCGCGCCCTTCGTCAAACCCATGGGAGAAAGGCATGGAAAACAATGTCTTCGATCAGCCGGTCTGGGTCTATTCGGGGCTCAACATTCCCTTCGCTCTCCAGAATGCTGCGCAGGCGCACTCCTTTCTCCTGGATTCGCCGGGGCAGCTTCGCGGCATTGGCTATTCTGGCGCGGTGAATGCCTGCCTGGCGGCCCTGAGGGGCGAAGTCGACGCCCAGACGGCGCGCGCTGCCCTCGTCGCCTACGCCAGACGCAACGGCATCCTGATGCCGGACGCCGACGACCTCGTCGCCGCCGCCGCAATGGCCCGGCGCACGACCGGCGCGTCCGCCTGACGGCACCGCGACGGCACTGCCTGTCGCCCGCTCGTTGCCGGCCGGCCCTGTCGATGGGGCCGGCTTGTGCAGCACGCCCCCCGTCCCTGCGGTGCCGGAACGCGCGAGCGCGGCGTCGCGGCTCGGCGCACGGACACCTGCGACGACCGGCATGCTGATGGTCGCGGCGATGCTGTTCGTCTAGGCCGCATTCACGCGCGTATGATTGCGGCGATCAGAATCGTGCGGCTCGTTAAGCGAAGCGAAGGTTCTGAAGCGAATGTGGCCCTAGGGACGATTGCTTAACTTTGCCGTCGTCTTCTCGCACTGCGTAGCTTCCGGGCTTCGAGGGTTGGTAGTCGTAGGCGGGCATCGGCAGATCCCGAGCCGGTCCTTTTTGGGCGTCACCCGCGGTAGAGCGCTCGATCTTAACGGTTCTAGACATGTCCGGTCTCCAACGGGTTGAGATGCGTCGCGTAGAAATGCTTGCGCGCAATCCATTTAAAGCCCTCGTAACGGGTCACGACGGCAATGTCAGTATCACCGCCAACGATATCGGCGCCCGGTAGGAACCGGAAAAAACGCTTCGTCGTGTCGACTAAAAAATCTGCCAGGTCGATTGCGTCCCTCACGGGCATATTTGTCAGAACGAGCGGACGAGCTAAGTGATCCTTGAAAGACTGCATCGCCGTCAACACGTCGTCGTCACCAAGCCCCCCAGCGCGCAGACAGTCCTCGATAGCCGGATCGAAACCCAAGATAAGCCTGTTGATCGGCGCCGGTTGGCCCCCCCAAACCAGTTTGGTCTCTCCGTCAGAAACGATCCTTTCGGGCGGTGGGCACTCTCCGTTGATGATTGCCACCTTCCAGACCTCGTGCCCCATATCCAGATCGGATGAATACCCGCCTATCCAGAACTCCATCGATGAACCCAGGGGCGGATTCGGCAAGGAACCGAAACGGTCCTCAAAAATGAACCGCCGCGCTTTCTCCGCGATTTCCTCAATAGAATAGTTGGAGGGATCCACATGGAAATCGCCTTGCTCGGTAATAAGCTTTCGCAGACGTTTCGCGATCGTAGCGATAGACTCGCGGCCGATATTTCCCATCCCACAGGTCATCGCGCAGATCGGCAGGGCCTTGTGTAGATTGTATACCTTATCCCCATTTTGATATACACTTAGGATGCGGTCTTCACCGGTTTGGGGATCTACCGTTACTATACTGGCGGCGCTATCAGCGGCGAATACCAGGCAGTCATTAACTGCTACTGCAACACATACCGTCATCGTTGTCTCCCTTAATCAAGAGGGTGACGATTCGTCATGTGAGTCAATCCATGGTGGAACCGTATCAGCGGATGGCCTCAGCTTCACACAACCGTCAATATCGGCAGCTGTTCTCCGTCACTGCCATGTCGCATGGAATCGCCGACCCTCAACGGAAAGCCTTGGAATCCAGTGGTACTGAGTGCGACATGGACACGACATGGAAGCTCTACAAAAGAGTGCCACCCGCCCATAATAGCCTGATTTTGCTATGGCAAACGTTGGAGGCCTCGCCCGGAATCGAACCGGGATGCAAGGATTTGCAGTCCTCTGCGTAACCACTCCGCCACGAGGCCTCAACCGGGCTGTACCTACTGTGGCGCGGGTTTGAGTGCAAGAGGTTTGGATTGACGTCGGCGAAATTGGCGGGGATCGCTGGGGGCCTGGCCGCCGGAGGATCGCGTCGGTGCTTTGCGCGCTCGAAACGGGCGGCGATGACGGGGCCTGCCGCTTGACGTCCTCGGCCCTCCCGCGTCACAGCAGGGCGAAAGGGCGCGGTCGGCGTGCCCGGTGCTCAGGAGACGGCGATGGCCTTCAAGACACCGCGCGAGGCGGAGGCGGAGAAGAAGATCGCGGAACGCGGCTGGAAGCGCGACAAGAAGACCGGCCTGTGGAAGTGTTTTCGCGCGCCCGACCGTGGCCGCCTCTGGAGCGGCACCGCCGTCGAGCTGGCGGCGACCTTCGAAACGCCGGACACGCCGCGCTGAGGGACGGCGCCGTCGGCCGATCCCTTTCGGCCTGACGGCTCCACCTTTGGTTCCAGCGCCGATGCTGCCTGCCCGATTCCGCACTCCGTCATGGACTGCCGAGGACCGCTCCCGCGTTGCGGCGTTCAGTTGAGAGGTGGGCTAAAACGAAAAGCGGCACGGCCGTCCGAGGACAGCCATGCCGCATGTGCCAGTCCTCGCCCGCAAGCGAGCGAGGGGGTCCGACCGGGTTAGCGGGCGACGATGACGCTGGCGATCAGGCCGTTGGCAATGGTGACCAGCAGATAGTCGTTGTTATAGCGCACCCACCGCTGGCCGCGGCCCGGCGCGCGCAGGCCGTACTGGCGATAGTTGCTGACATTGCGCCCACCATTCCGATAGCGGCCGCCGCGCTTCAGACGCTGTACTGCCCGGCGATCCTGGCGAAGCTCCTTGCGATCCTGGCGCAGTTCGCGCTTGTCCTGGCGAAGTTCCTTGCGGTCCTGGCGCAGTTCGCGCTGCTGCTCGTGGCGGCTCTGGGCCGAGGCCGAGGCCGCCGTCAGAACGGGCGATGCCAGGAACAGCATGGCCACGGCCGTGAGAAGGGTCTTTTTCATCGTCGTCTTCCTTGCCTGGGCACCGCGCGTCGCGGCGCCCTTCGATCAGTCAGGCTTAACGTCTCACCGATGAATGCCGGATGAGCGCCACATGACATTTCGGACAGGTCGGCATGGGGCCCGTGCAGGGCCGACGCTTCCGCGACGCGCCGGGTCGCGGACGAAGCCTCCAGGGAGGATGACGCCAAAGTCAGCGGAAGGGCCGGCGGGCCACTTCGCGTGAACTGAGCGCCGTGGAAGCCTTCAGCGCCCGGCGGCGGGCCTGCCAGCGGCTGTAGCGCACCTGGCCGCGCCGCCGCCAGCGGCGCACGATGGCGATGTCCATGGACAGGATGAAGAAGCCCAGCGGCAGCATCCACGCGCCGAACACCGGCAGGATGGCGAGGCACCCGCCCACCAGGAAGCCGCAACCGATGCCGATGCGGGCCCAGCGCGACTGCGGCAGCGCGATCTTGCGGCCGAACACCTCCAGGGCCCGTCCCCTCAGGCTGAAGAATCGCGATTTCCCGGAACCCGCTGCATCCTGCACCATCCGATTCTTCTTTCCTGCGCCGTGTTTCTGCCCTGCCGCAGCACATGGGCCCCCATCATGGAGAGAAAAAGGCCCTTTGCGGCAGGCGTTTACGAAAGAAAGCGCATTTTTGGCGACAAGCCTCTTTGCAAGAGGCGATCGAGCTTGCTATAGGCAGCGGCGCGTCAGTGACGCCTGTTCCCCGATAGCTCAGTTGGTAGAGCGCGCGACTGTTAATCGCTAGGTCGTAGGTTCGAGTCCTACTCGGGGAGCCATTCTACCCTTCAATGCACCGGATGCGCTCGGCTTTTGACGTCGTCAGAGGCTGCGTCACACCGGGCCCACCCAGGCTTCGAGCCGACGTCGCCGTCGAGGGCCGACGCTGCGGCGCGCCTGCCCGCCGTCTATCCCTGCTCTTTTCAGGCTCGTGCTTCGGCAGCGACGGTCGAGCGCATCGGCCAAGCCGGTTTCGCAGAAATTTTGCGGCCTTCCGGGATGCAGAACGCCTCTTCATCCGTGTGTCCGAAAGAGGAAACGCGGGCCGCGGCGACCTGCGGAATTCCAGAGGCGTCGCGCCCGTTGCCGCCCAGCGGGCGGTCCCGGCCGCGTGTCGACACGTCGCGGCTTCCGCAGTGCGCAGCAGCGCCGCTCCATGCTCTGAGCGACTGGCCGAAGGGAGCCTCCTGCCTTATCGGGTGTTGTACCAAACAGCTGGTGCCATGATGATGAAACGGAAATGCCATGCGTTCCACGGCCCTTAAGATCACCCTCCTCGGCGCCCTTCTTTCAGGATGCGCCACAGGCATGCCTGCCGGGTTGAGTTTGACATCCACCGGCACGGCGCAGACGTCGCTGCCGCCGCCGCCCGCACCGCCCGCGCCGGAGCCCATCCTCGCCGCGGCCAGCCGGGAATCCGCTCCGCGGCCGACCCGAACCACACCGGCGCGTCGGTTGCCGATCACCGAGCGCGTCAAAAGCCTGGAATGCACGCCGGCCCGGCTGGAGAACGGAAAGCGGTACAAGGCCGTCTGCCGCTAGCCGCAGCGCTAGCAGGCCGCCATGTCCGCACGCCGTGGTCCGACACGGGCCGCGGTGCCAAATGAAAGATCCGACGACCGACCGCCTTCAGGCTTCGACAGTCGTTCAAGCGCCTTTCAGACAGCCAGTCGCGCGGGCGGCGCGATATGGGCCCAGTCCGGCCGCTGGAACAGAAAGGCTCCGACGCCGGTGCGCCGCACCGCTAGGTACACGAGGACGGGGGCGACGAGGGAAACGACGAGAACCGCCATGCTGAGCGGACCGGTCTCCGTCAGAATCCCACTGGACAGCATCAACTCGCGAAAGAGCGACATGGGGATCGTGAAGGAGACATAGATCACCAGGGAATGCTCACCCAGCCAGCGCAGCCAGTCCATGGAGGGCAATTCGGCCAGCAAGGCACCGGCCACGCAGAGCGCGATGGCGCCGATCAGCGCGAGCGCCAGATGGACCGGCGGGAAGGCAGCGAGGTAGCCCATCGTCATGTGCATCGGCTCGACGACGAAACCCGGCGAAAACACCAGCACGCCGTTGAGGCCCAACCAGACGACCAGCCCGCCCAGCGCCAAAGCCGGCCGGGGTTCCGCCCCTTCCACGATCCGGAAGACGAGCGGTGCCGCGACGGCGCCGACGTAGAAGAACACGAAGTAGGCGGCGAACTGGGTCACCACGTAGCTGGGGGACTGAAGGGCGGACATCTGCGCCACAGCCGACATAATGAGGATCGCCGCCGGCGGCAGAGCGATTTGCCGCAGAAGCTTCGCCACGAGACTGAAGACGGCCAGCATGTAGATGAACCAAAGCACGCCGTAAGGCTGCACCGTCGCTTTGGCGATCTGCTGAAGCATGCCCGCCGCGTCGCCCTGGACGATCCCGACCTTGAGCACGATGTCGATCACCATCCAGAGCCCATAAAAATACAGATAGTGGATCACGCGGCGGTCAGCATAGATGCGCCATGGCCGGTCGATCACCCTCGACAAGAACAGTCCGGCGATCAGGAAAAATTCCGGCATCCGGAACGGCGTCGCAAAGCCGATGACGTAATGCAGAAACCCCGTCCCGCCAGTATATTCCCCGGTGTTGTAGGCGGCGTACATCATGACGACCAGGACGATGGAGATCCCTTTCGCCACATCGATCCAGGCCATTCGGGAGCGTTCAGCCATATCCGTCCTCCAACGCACCGATGTTCTGTTGATGGCGATCGTTTCTGACGGGCAGCGTTCCACGAATTGGTAATGAAAGGGTGGAGAGAGGCGCCGGCGCCTGATCGGCTGGCTGCCGGTGGCGCAGCAGCGCGGAGGGACCTGAAGGCCGCGCGCCATCGCCGACATTCTCCCGAACGACGCGCCGGTGCGAGGCGGGGATCGAGCGTCCGCGCCTCGCACCGGACTTTCGGTCCGATGTTTACTTCGCCAGTGCGTCCTGCGGCTCGACCATGTCGCGGCCGAGCGAGTCGGCGACGGCGCGGTTGGTGACCTGGCCGCGGTGCACGTTGAGGCCGCGCATCAGATGCGGATCGCGGCTCAGCGCATCGAGGCCATGATCGGCGAGTGCCAGGCCGAAGGGCAGCGTGGCGTTGTTGAGCGCGTGGGTAGAGGTCACCGGCACCGCGCCCGGCATGTTCGCGACGCAGTAGTGCACGATTCCGTCGACCTCAAAGGTCGGCTCGGCATGGGTGGTGGCGTGCGAGGTCTCGAAGCACCCGCCCTGGTCGATGGCGACGTCGACGAGGACGGCGCCCTTCTTCATGCCGGCCAGCATCGCCCGCGTCACGAGTTTCGGCGCCGAAGCGCCGGGAATCAGCACCGCACCGATCACCGCATCGGCCGAAAACACTTCCGCCTCGATCGCCGCGAGCGTGGAATAGCGGGTGTGGACGCGGCCGGCGAAGAGGTCGTCGAGATCGCGCAGGCGCTGGATCGAGCGATCGAGGATGGTGACGTCGGCGCCGAGGCCGATCGCCATCTTCGCCGCCTCCTTGCCGACGACACCGCCGCCGATGATGGTGACCTTGGCCGGCGCCACGCCCGGCACGCCGCCGAGCAGGATGCCGCGGCCGCCATGCGCCTTTTCCAGCGCCGTCGCCGCCGCCTGGATCGACAGGCGTCCCGCGACTTCCGACATCGGCGCCAGCAGCGGCAGGCCGCCGCGCGCGTCCGTTACCGTCTCGTAGGCGATGGCGCTGACGCCCGAGGCCAGGAGCCCCTCCGTCTGCGCCGGATCGGGCGCGAGGTGGAGATAGGTGTAGAGGATCTGTCCTTCGCGCAGCTGCACCCATTCGTGCGGCTGCGGCTCTTTCACCTTCACCACCATGTCGCTGCCGGAAAAGACGGCCTCGGCGCTGGCCGCAATGGTCGCGCCGGCGGCGCGGTAGTCGGCATCGGTCGCGCCGATGCCGAGGCCGGCCCCGGTCTCGACGAGGACGCTGTGGCCGTGCGTGACGTATTCGCGCACCGCGCCGGGCGTCAGCCCGACCCGGTATTCGTGGTTCTTGATTTCCTTTGGACATCCGACGCGCACGCTGGTCTCCCGCTGGCAGAATCACCCGCCAATATGCGCTCCTCCCCGGCATTATCGAGAGCGGACGCGCATCCGTGTTTGAACGCGGGGACAAACCGGCTAAGTCAGGGTCTTCCGATCTCTCCCTGCGGACCGGCCGTGATCCTGCGCATCAGCCTCGTCATCCTGTTTCTTCTGGTCCTCGGCGGCGCCGCCGTCTGGCTCCTGGCGCCGCGCGAGCCGGTGGACCTGACCGTCACCTTCGATCCCGCCGTCATCGGCGACGATCCCGGCGCCTATCTGGCGCGGGCCGAGGCGGACGTGCCCAATCTAAGGCCCGCGGACACCAAGGAGATCGTCTGGGCCTATCCCGCCTCGCGCGCCAAGACGCCGCTGGCGATCGTCTATGTCCACGGTTTCTCGGCGTCGAAGGAAGAGATGCGTCCGGTACCGGACGAAGTGGCCAGCGCGCTCGGCGCCAATCTCTTCTTCACCCGCCTCTCCGGCCATGGCCGCGACGGCACGGCGCTCGGCCGCACCAACGTCAACGAATGGCTGAACGATCTCGCCGAGGCGATCGCCATCGGCCGCACGATCGGCGAGCGCGTCGTGGTGATCGCGACCTCGACCGGCGGAACGCTGGCGACGCTCGGTGCGACCCGGCCGGGCCTGATGGACGATGTCGCCGGCCTCGTCCTGGTCTCGCCGAATTACCGCCTGCTCGACCGCTATGCCTTTGCGCTCGAGCTGCCCTTCGCGCGCAAGATCGGCCCGTGGCTGCTCGGCGAGGAGCGTAGCTTCGACCCGGTGAACGACGCGCAGGCGTCGCACTGGACGACGCGCTACCCGCTCGTTTCGCTGCTGCCGATGGGCGCGCTGATCCGCGCGGTGCGCAACCTCGATGTCGGGACGATCACCCTCCCCGCCCTCTTCCTCGTCTCGCCAGCCGACACGATCGTCGATCCCGCCGCCACCGAGGACGTCGCCGCCCGTTGGGGCGGGCCTCACACGCTGGTGCAGGTACCGGTGACGGGGGATCCGAACAACCACGTGCTCGCCGGACGGATCCTGTCGCCGGCGACGAGCGCGGAGATCGCCACCCGCATCACCGAGTGGATCGCCGCCCTGCCCGGCGTTGCCGCCGCCCAGCCCTAGCGCGACCGGCAAAGATCGGGCCGGATGGCAGCGACGCCGTCGGCACGGCACCGAAACAAACGCGACGCGTTCGCCACGATCCGCCAGAATTTCAAGGCCGTCAGCCCCCACCAAAACCCCGACGCGCCTCGGCAGCGGCCTCTCGGCGGGTGAGGCCGATATCCCGGAGCTGCGCATCGGACAGCTCCAAGAGCTGGCGTCGGCTGCGGTAAAGAGCCGAGCCACGGCTCAGCGCCTGCTGCCAGCGAAGGGCGAAGGCCTTGAGCGCCAACACCCTTCGCGCGACGCGGGAGGACAAAGCCAATATTGTCTCCCCATGATCGACATTGACGCTCATATTGAACCCCTAAAACTTGGCTGACTGCGAGACAATCTCTAGAATTGACGGGCGCGTCCTGGCAATATAGTTCATTGTTCCCATGACAATATGGACACCCCAGCCGCGCGAAGGCGATGGACCTTATTATGCGCGCCTCGCCGACGCGATCGAAGCCGCCATGGTCGACGGTACGCTGGCGCCGGCAGCGAAACTGCCGCCCCAGCGCCATCTGGCCTTCGATCTTGGGGTGACAATCGGCACCGTCGGCCGCGCCTATGGCCTGCTGCGCGAGCGCGGCCTCGTCAGCGGCGAGATCGGGCGCGGCACCTATGTGATGGCGCGGGCCGAAGGCGGGCCGCTCCGCGCCTCGGCGCCGATCCTGCCGGATTTCGGCGGCACGCGGCTGCACGATGCCCCGCCCGACAAATTGCGTTTCGATTCGACCGCGGCGCCCGACATCGGCCAGGGCGCGGTGATCGGCGAAATCTTCGCCTCGGTCGCCGCCGACCATCCCCTGCACATCGCCAGCTACTCGCGCACCCACCATCAGGACTGGCTCGATGCTGGCGCCGCCTGGCTCGAGCGCAATGGCTGGCGGTCGGCGCCCGAGGACATCGTGCCGACGCACGGCGCGCATGCCGCGGCGCTCGCCGTCATTGCCGCCGTCACCGCGCCCGGCGACCGCGTCGCCTTCGAGACGCTGACCTACAGCCAGCTCAGCCGCAGCACGCGCCTGATCGGCCGGCGCATCGCGCCAGTCGAAACCGACGAGGGCGGCATGGTGCCGGAGGATTTCGAGCGCGTCTGCGCCCAGCAGCACCCAAAAGTCGCCTTCCTCATCCCGACGGCGCACAATCCGACGCTGACCATCATGGACGAGAGCCGGCGGCAGGCGATCGCGCAAATCGCCCGCCGGCACGACGTCTGGCTGATCGAGGACGACATCTATGGCGGCGTCTCGGGCGATCCGACGCCGCTCATCGCCAGCCTCGCGCCGGAGCGCACCTTCGTCGTCGGCGGCCTGTCGAAGGCGGTGGCGGCCGGCGTGCGCGGCGGCTGGGTCGCCTGCCCGCCGCATCTCAGCCAGCGCGTGAAGGTCACGCACAAGATGACGACGGGCGGCCTGTCCTTCATCCTCACCGAGGCGGCGGCGCGGCTCGTCCTGTCCGGCGCGGCGCGGGACATCAGCCGGCGGACGGTGGCCGAGGCGACCGCGCGCGAGGCGATCGCGCGCGCCGTGTTCGCCGGACACGACTTCCGCTCGCATCCGAACGTGCCCTTCCTCTGGCTGAAGCTGCCGGAAGTCTGGCTGTCCGGCACCTTCCGCAACGCCGCGCTCGCCGACGGTCTCCTGATCGACGACGAGGACGAGTACAAGTCGGCGCGCATGGACCGCAGCTATCACCGCGTGCGCATCGCCTTCTCCTCCTCGCAGCGGGCAACGGTAAAGGACGGCCTGGAACGCCTCCGCCGCCTGCTCGACAGCGGCGTCGCCGGGTATGACGCGGAGACGTGAGGGGGCGGCTGAGGAAGGCTTTCTTCTCCCCTCCGGGGAGAAGGTCGCGGCAGCGGGATGAGGGGAGCGCCGTCGGCGATCGTCCTGACCCGCCGACCCCTCATCCGGCGCTTCGCGCCACCTTCTCCCCCAAGGGGAGAAGAATGGCGTCCCGTCCTGTGATGCGATGCGATGCGCGAAAACGCGCTCAGACCAACAGATCGGCTATGATCTGGTTGGTGGTGATGTCCTGGTCGAGAGACGGTTAGCCCGGGCGGCTGAGGAAGCGTTTCTTCTCCCCTCCGGGGAGAAGGTCGCGGCAGCGGGATGAGGGGAGCGCGGCGGGTGATCGTCCTGACGCGCCGGCCCCTCATCCGGCGCTTCGCGCCATTCTTCTCCCCCAAGGGGAGAAGAATGGCGCCCCGTCCTGTGATGCGATGCACGAAAACCGCGCGCTCAGATCAGGAGATCGGCCATGATCTGATTGTCGGTGATGTCCTGATAGCGAATGCCGTTCGTCTCGAAGCGCTCGAAGATCGCGGCAAAATTTTCCGGCGCCTTGGTCTCGATGCCGAGAAGGATGGAGCCGAAGTCGCGGGCGGATTTTTTCAGGTATTCGAAGCGAGCGATGTCGTCGTCGGGGCCGAGCAAAGCCAGGAAGTCGCGCAAAGCCCCGGGGCGCTGGGCGAGGCGCAGGATGAAGTATTTCTTCAGCCCCTCGTAGCGCAGCGCCCGCTCCTTCACGTCGGGTAGACGCTCGAAGTCGAAGTTGGAGCCGGAGACGACGAGCACGACCGTCTTGCCGCGCACTTCATTGCCGAGCGAGCGCAGCGCGTCGATGGCGAGGGCGCCGGCGGGTTCGAGCACGATGCCCTCGATGTTCAGCATTTCCAGCATGGTCTGGCAAAGGCGGCCCTCGGGCGAGAGCACGACCTTGCCCGGATCGGCATGGCGCAGCGTGGCGAAGGGGATGTGGCCGATCTCGGCGACGGCGGCGCCGTCGACGAAACCGTCGAGCTGCGGCAGGCGGACGAGCTTGCCGGCCAGCAGGCTGGTCTGCAGGCTCGGCGCGCCGAGCGGCTCGACATAGCGGATATCCGGGCGGCGGTGGTGCGGCGACTCGTCAAAATAGCGGGTGACGCCCGAGGACAGGCCGCCGCCGCCGACCGGCAGGATGATCATGTCCGGCGCCTCGCCGCCGAGCTGCTGGATCATCTCGAGGGCGACGCTGGCCTGGCCCTCGATGATGTCCTCATGATCGAAGGGCGGCACCATGGCGGCGCCCGAGGACGCGGAATAGGCCTTGGCCGCGGCATAGCAGTCGTCGAAGAAATCGCCGACGAGCTCGATCTCGATGGCGTCGCCGCCGAAGATTCGGGTCTTCTGGATTTTCTGCTGCGGCGTCGTCACCGGCATGAAGATGCGGCCCTTCAGACCGAAATGCCGGCAGGCGAAGGCAAAACCCTGCGCGTGGTTGCCGGCCGAGGCGCAGCAGAAGGACGCGGTCTCGGCGCCCGATTCCAGGTGCTTACGCATGAAGGTGAAGGCGCCGCGGATCTTGTAGGAGCGCACGGGCGTCAGGTCTTCGCGCTTCAGGTAGATGCGCGCGCCGTATTTCGCCGAAAGATGCTCGTTCAGCTGCAAGGGCGTTGCCGGGAAGAGCTGGCGCAATGCTTCTTCCGCACGGGCGACGCGGGACGTGAATTCTGTCGTGGTCATATCGGGTCTTGTCGTCTGGGGAGACGGCTTGGCCGGTCCCGGGAAGATGATGCGCCACGGCCAAAGCCTGCGGCGCGGCATGCGGGGATCATCACGGACGATCCGCCGCGAACCGGAAGCACGAGGGATGAAGCGGATAAAGCCGCTTCAGGCCTAGCGTGCGCCGGCGCCGATAATGAGGGACGCGGCTCCGCAGATCGATGTCGAAAATGCCATCATACGCCCCTCTCCTCGCCGGTTGAATGATTGCACAGCCATCGACCAAACCGCCCGCTTTGTAAAGCCGGGCGGCTGAAAGCCGGGAGACCGTGTTTCCCTCGACCGGTGCGAGAGTTCGGGGCTACTGCACGGGACTGCAGCGGGTTTCGCCGGTCTTCGAGGTCTTGCCGGTCGCCGGGTCGAAGCGCATCTCGGTGTCGATCGCCGCCGCGCCGAAGTCGGCCATAAGCGAGGCATAATCCGGACAGTTCTTGTCCGTCGCCTCGCCTGTCCGCTGCCAGTAGACGAGCCCCTCCGGGCCGAACTCGACGATCTCGCCGGCCTTGACCGAGAGGACCTCGGCGCCCGTCTGGATGTCGTAGAGCAGAAGGTCGATGGTCGGCCCGGTCGAGTTGGTCAAGAGCATGCGGTCCTGCTGCACGTCCTCGAAATGCAGCGCGGTCGTCGCGTCGCCGATCGCGACATCGCCCTCGCGCTTTTCCAGAGCGCAGTCGGTCGCTGGATCGCCTTCGGCTGCACGGATGACGAAGCGGTCGCCCGATCCGTCCGTCGCCGAGGTCGTGAGGATCGCCCGTCCGTCGGCAAAGCGGCAGGCCATCGACCTCTCGCCGGCATAGACGTCGCTGTCGCGCATATCGGCGCGGCAATCCTTGGCGAGATCGCCGGTGGCGTCGCGCAGGGCGAACTCGTAAACGGAGGGATCGGGGATGGCGCGCCCGAGCAGCACCTTGTCGCCGGCCAGCTGGCAGATGAAGGCGGGCGACTCCGCCCGGGCCCCGGACAAAGCGGCGCCCAGAATGACAGTGCACAGCAGCCAACGACGCATCACTTGCTCCCGATCGGATCGGCAACGGTCCGGCACCCCACGCGCCCGGCCCGCGCGCGCCAAGTGATAGTCGAGGGACGATCAGACGAAAAGATCGACGATCTCGAATCGGTCGACGTCAACGAGCCCCTTGTCGGAGATCCGCAGCGAGGGGATCACCACCAGCGCCAGCAGCGAATGCTGCATATAGGCGTTGTTGAGCCGGCAGCCGGCTTCCTGCATCGCGGCGATGAGCCGGTCGGCCTTCTCGGCGACGATCTCCGCCCGCTCGTCCGACATCAGCCCGGCGATCGGCATCTCGATCACCGCCTTCTCCTCGCCGTCCGCGAAAAACACCACGCCGCCGCCGACGGCGCCCAGCCGGTTGGCGGCGAGCGCCATGGTTTCGCGGTCGGTGCCGACGACGATCATGTGGTGGCTGTCATGGGCGACGGTCGAGGCCATGGCCATGCGGCCGCGATAGCCGAAGCCGGAAACGAAGGCGTTGGTGACGTCGCCGCTGGCGCGGTGCCGCTCGACCAGCGCGATATGGGCGACGCCCTGGTCCTCGTCGGCCTCGACCAGCCCGTCGCGGACGGAAAGCGTCGCCGTCAGCGCCTTGGTTGGCGCCTGGTTCTCGACGACGCCGATGACCCGCACCGTCGCGGCATTGGCTCCCTCGGGCGCGGCGACCGCGAAGTCGGCGGCGGAAAGCTGCTTGCCGAGACGGACGGTCCCCTTGGCCTCGGCCGGATAGGGATAGGCCGGCAGGTCGGCGACGAGCGTGCCGCCCTCGGCCATCAGCACGCCGCGGGCATAGACCGCGTCGATGGTGAGCTCGGCGAGGTTCGAGACCAGCAGGAAATCGGCGCGGCGGCCGGGGGCGATCGAGCCGATCTCGCGGGCGAGGCCAAAATGCTCGGCGGTGTTCAGCGTCGCCATCTGGATGGCTGTTATCGGCTTCAGCCCCTGCCGGATGGCGTGGCGCACGACGCGGTCCATGTGGCCGTCGCGCACCAGCGTGCCGGAATGACAGTCGTCGGTGCACAGGATGAAGTGGCGCGGGTCGAGGCCCATTTCGGTGACAGCGCGGATCTGGCTGGCGACGTCATACCAGGCCGAGCCGAGGCGCAGCATCGCCTTCATGCCCTGGCGCACGCGCGCGGCGGCGTCCTCCATGCGCGTGCCCTCGTGATCGTCCTCCGGCCCGCCGGCGACATAGCCGTGGAAGGGAAGGCCGAGATCGGGCGAGGCGTAGTGGCCGCCGACGGTCTTGCCGGCTCGGCGGGTCGCTTCGATGGCGCCGGTCATCACGGGATCATTGGCGACGACGCCGGGAAAGTTCATGACCTCGCCGAGGCCGATGATCCCCGGCCAGGCCATGGCCTCGGCGATCTCGGCGGCGCCGAGTTCCGCCCCGCCCTCCTCCAGCCCCGGCGCCGACGGCACGCAGGAGGGCATCTGCACCCAGACATTGACCGGCTGCACCATCGCCTCGTCGTGCATCAGCCGGACGCCGGCGAGGCCGAGGACATTGGCGATCTCGTGCGGATCGATGAACATCGAGGTGGTGCCGTGCGGGATGACGGCGCGGCAGAATTCCGTCACCGTCACCATGCCGCTCTCGACATGCATGTGCGCGTCGCAGAGGCCGGGCACGAGAAAACGGCCGGCGGCATCGACGACGATGGTGTCCGGCCCGATCGCGTGGCGGGCGTCCGGCCCGCAATAAGCGAAGCGCCCGTCCTTCACGGCGATGTCGGTGCCGGCGATCATCTCGCCCGAATGCACGTTCGCCCAGATCCCGTTGCGCACCACGAGGTCCGCCGGCCGCCGCCCGGTCGCGGCATCGACGAGAGCGGGGGCAGCACCGGCAAAGGCGGAAAGCGGTGGTCGGTGGGTCATGGCAAACTCTCGCTCGGGCATGGCGCAACAGTCGTCCAAAGGCGGCCCCCAGGGCAAGCCCCAAGGCTGGCCGGAATCACCATCGCAGCGGCGCCCGCCCCTCGCCGCGCGGCAGGCCGATCTTGCAATCTGCCGCGTCTGGCTTAGGACAGCGGGGCGTGCGGACGTGGCGGAATTGGTATACGCAGCAGACTTAAAATCTGTCGCCTTCGGGATTACGGGTTCAAGTCCCGTCGTCCGCACCAAACCTCGGTCACCCTGGTGGCCGACGGCATGGACAGGAACAAGCGAACTGCCGTCATGGCGGGAAGTCCGCGCCGTCATTGCGATGAGAGGCGACCGCGTCGCGCCGTGTCAGCGAGGCGCGTTGGCGTTCCCCCGCGGGCAGCCGCCTGGGCGCCCCCCATGGTTAGGGGTGCAGAGAGCAGGCGGCGAAACGTGAAGGCGGGCTTTCGCAGCACCGGACGCAGCGACAAATGGCGCAGCGTCCGCGCGGTTTCGCAGGAGCGTAAGAGCGCGGATCAAACGATCTTTCCCGAAAGCCGGAAGCCATCTCTCGGGACCATGCTCTCGGGGAGACGACCGAACACGGCCGCCCCGGCCGCCGGCCCATCGCCGACGCCCGCGGCTCCACCATCTGGCGTTGTCCCCGCGGGAAGTCGCCATGATGGGTTACAAACATGACTATCCTTTAATGATCATCTATTATTAACTAATTTTTTATTTCTTTCTGCCGATGCGCTTTGCAGTAGATTCTGGCCGGAAATCCGGTAGAATCTTTGGCGAGGAAGCATCTTTGCGGCGAGGTTGGAATGACGCCTTTCAGAGACGATCGCACCCGCTTGTCATATCGGCAGGCCCCTCGGACACCAGAGGGTCGGTTCGATCTCTGGCTGGGAGACGCCCCGTCTCTCGAAGATGTCGCCGACGGCATGCTGCATCGCCTGAAGCGCCAGAACTCGGCGCTGGAGCAGCTGAAACAGGCCCTCGACGAGAACCTTGCCGAAGCACCGAGGACGCACAAGGACGCCTGTCTCTAAAGCCGCCTGCCGTCGATCGGCGCTGCCAGGGCAGCGACCCGCCTGCCCTTCCAGACCCGCGGGCCTGCCGCATTCCAGACTGAGGAAACCAGCCGCGCAGCGTCCAGGGACACCGCGCGGCTTGTCGATGGCCACTGTCGGCCGGCCGTTTCAAGCAGCCGCGTCAGGCAGCTGGTCAGCCCGCCAGCTTGGCGGCGATCTCGGCGATGTGCTTGCCTTGGAAACGGGCGCCGTCGAGCTCGTTCTCGCTCGGCTGGCGCGAGCCGTCGCCATTGGCGATGGTGGTGGCGCCATAGGGCGAACCGCCGGTGATCTCGTCGTTGCGCATCTGGCCGGCGAAGGAATAGGGCAGGCCGACGATGACGAGGCCGTGGTGCAGCAGCGTCTTGTGGATGGAATGAAGGGTCGACTCGTTGCCACCGTGCTGGGTCGCGCTCGAGGAGAAGGCACCGCCCACCTTGCCGATCAGCGCGCCGTTGAACCAGAGCCCGCCGGTGCGGTCCCAGAACGCGCCCATCTGCGAGGACATGTTGCCGTAGCGGGTCGGCGCGCCGACGATGATGGCGTCGTAATTCTTTAGATCGTCGGGCTGCGCCTCGGGGAAATCGTGGTCTACCTTGAAATGCGCGGCGGCGACGACCTCGGGCGGCGCCGTTTCGGGCACGCGCTTGATGTCGACCTCGGCGCCGGCGCTCGCCGCGCCCTCGGCCACGGCTTTCGCCATGGTCTCGATATGACCGTAGCTCGAATAGTAGAGTACCAGCACTTTTGCCATGGGTGAGCCCTTTTGCCTCGTGGGTCCCGGTCTGCGGGAATGCGGTCATGAGACAGGTGCCGGGGCCCTTTGAAAAGGCCCGTTGGCCCGGACGCACCGTCCACCCTGCCGGGACAGTGGCCCGGGCCCTTCGCCGCTTGCCTTTTCCCGGGAATGCGCGATGTAGTCAGTCGAACAAACGGCCGGCCCATGCCGGCGGAGACCCGCCTTCGGCAAGGTCTGTCGATGCGACGAGGTCGAGACGATGCAACTGCCTTCCACCCCCACCACGGCCGCCATGCTCGCGATCGGCGACGAGATCCTGTCGGGACGCACCAAGGACAAGAACATCGGCCATCTCGCCGACGTCCTGACCATGGCCGGAATCGACCTGAAGGAGGTGCGCATCATCGGCGACGATCCGCACCTCATCGCCGACACGCTGAACACGCTGCGCCGCAACTATGATTTCGTCTTCACCTCGGGCGGCATCGGCCCGACGCATGACGACGTGACGGCCGAGGCCGTGGCGGCGGCCTTTTCGCTGCCGCTGATCGAGCACCCGGAGGCCGTGGCGCGGCTCACGGCCTATTACGAGGGGCGCAACCTTCCCTTCACCGAGGCGCGCCGCCGGATGACGCGCACGCCGGAAGGCGCCAGCCTCGTCGACAACCCGGTCTCGATGGCGCCGGGCTTTCGCGTCGACAACGTCTTCGTCTTCGCCGGCGTGCCCGCCGTCTTCGAGGCGATGCTCGGCAATGCGCTGTCGCAGCTCCCCGCCGGCCAGGCGATCGCCAGCGTCAGCGTCGAATGCCCGTTCGGCGAGGGCGACATCGGCGATCCGCTCGCGGCGATCCAGAAACTGCATCCCGGCGTCGCCATCGGCTCCTATCCCCGCTTCGACGGCCAGCGCTACTCGACGCAGATCGTTCTGCGTTCGCGCGATGCGGAAAAGCTCGCCACGGCGACGGCGGCGGTAGAAGCGCTGATGGCGGTGATGTCGGGAAGGTGACGCTCGGCTTGCCCGAACGGCCGTCCCGGTCTATCGGCATGGCTCCAATGCCCCTTCGCTGGAGTCTGCCATGTCGGCCGCCGAAAAATCCTTCCCGGTCTCCTGGGAACAGTTCCACCGCGACGCGCGGGCCCTCGCCTGGCGGCTGGCCGGCGTCCGGCCGGAATGGAAAGCCATCGTCTGCATCACCCGCGGCGGGCTCGTCCCGGCGGCGATCATCTCGCGCGAACTCGGCATCAGGCTGATCGAGACGGTCTGCATCGCCTCCTATCACGACTATGCCGAGCAGGGCGAGCTGATGGTGCTGAAGGAGATCAGCCCGGAGCTGGTCGAGGAGGACGGCGAGGGCATTCTCATCGTCGACGACCTCACCGATACCGGCAAGACCGCAAGCCTCGTGCGCGCCATGCTGCCCAAGGCGCATTTTGCCACCGTCTATGCCAAGCCGAAAGGCCGCTCGCTCGTCGACACCTTCATCACCGAAGTGTCGCAGGATACCTGGATCTATTTCCCCTGGGACCTCGGCCTCACCTTCCAGGCGCCGATCGGCAAGGGCACCGCGGGCTGAAGCGGACGGTACTCCGTCGAACCGCCGTCGCGCACTGACTCTCGGTTTTCGCGTGATTTTCCCGAAAGCTGCAAAGCCGCCTTTCGCGGCCGTGTTCCAGACGCCCGGCCGCCCGCCTTCGCGAGCGCTGCACGGGTTCGCGTCCGGTGACGGCGTCAGGTCAGCGCCGCCCTCCACTCGTCGATCGTTTCCGGCACCGCCACCGTCGGCGGCGCCAGGTCGAACTCGGCGACCATCAAGAGCCCCTCGGGCCGCCAGTCGCGCGTGATCCGACCCCGGCTCTGCCGCACCACGAGCGCATCGAGAAGGCTGGTGCCGAAACCGGTTTTCTCCGGCGGCCCGGAAAGCGCGCAGCCGCTCTCCCGCCATTCGAGGAGCAGCCGGCGCCGATCCTCGGTGTCGACCTCGTTCCAGCCGATCGCCAGATCTCCGCCGAGCGCGATCGCCCCGTATTTGGCGGCATTGGTCGCCAGTTCGTGCACCAGCATGCCGACGAGAATCGCATCGTCCTCGCAGAGGGCCACCACCGGACCCGCGAGGCTGAGGCTGCCGTCCTCGTCGTAGTAGCCGAGCTCGTTCAGCAGCACCGCCTCCAGTGAAGCCGCCTGACCGCTGGTGTTGACGAGCAGCGACTGCGTCTTGGCCAGCGCGCCGATGCGCTGGCTGATCGACTGGCGGATGTCGTCGAGGTCGCGGCGCCCGCGCAGCGACAGGCTGACGATCGCCTGCACCTTGGCAAAGCTGTTCTTCACCCGGTGCTCCATCTCCCGCATCAGGATCTGGCGCGCCTCCTCGGCCTCGCGGCGGCGGCGGATTTCCTCGCGAAGGTTCAGTTCGGTTTCGAGGATCTCGACCAGGTCGTGCATGATCCCCTGCTCGGCACCGGTCCAGGAGCGGGGCACCCGATCGATGGCGCAGAGCGCACCGATGATCGAGCCGTCGGGCGCATGCACGGGAAAGCCGAGATAGGATTCGACGCCGAGATCGGCGATGGCCAGGTTGTCGCGGACCAGAGGATCGGTCCTGGCTTCGTTGACGATCAACGGGGCGCCGGTGCGGGCGACGTGCTGGCATAGGGAATGCGTGAGGGGCGTCTCGCGCGCCTCGCTCCACGGCGAGGTCAGGCCACGGGCGCTCTTGAAGAACTGGCGTTGGGCATCGAGAATCGTCACCAGCGAGACCGGCACCTGCAGCAGTTTGGCGACCAGTTCGCTGATCCGGTCGAAGGCCTTTTCCGGCGGCGAATCGAGCAGGTCGGCCGCTCCGTACCGCGCCGAACCGTCCTCGTTCATAGACAGATTTCCTTCGAGATGCCGATGCGCGCGCCCTCACAGCCTCTTGGGCTAGCGCAATGTCGAGGACAGGAAAGCTGAATCGCCTCCTCCGTCAAGAGCTTGGCTGTCTATCCAATGACTTGCCTGTGTTCCCCGTCTCCGATTCACGGTCGGTTCTGCCCGCTATCCACAAGCGTCATGACCGCAGCGTCTTTCCGACCCCCTCCCCGTTCGCATCGCCTTGACCCTCGCGACAGACTCGCCCTAGCGTCGAATTCTCCTGGTGTTGCGGGGTCATGGCGGCGAATGCCGAGCCCGCGGGCGCTGCGAAACACCCGTTGCCGACGTGCCGCAGTCCTGCCGGCAAACCAAAGAGCGTCGCGGAAAGACTCGCTTAACCCTTCCGAACATACTATATCTAGCGTCGGACTTAGACGCAGACACAACATGTCGCTAAGGTGCGTGATACCGACGATTCCTGTCGTATCGCAGCGCCCTGGCAGCACGCGACCGTTTCACCACCAGCTTTCCAAGGACCGTCCCATGGGCATGAACATCGACCGCCGCTATACCAAAGCTGGTGAAGGCGCCTATGCCGGCGTCGCCTTCCGTCAGGCGACCAGCGAGATCCGCAATCCCGATGGCTCGGTGGTCTTCCGGCTCGAGGGCATCGATGTTCCCGCGCAGTTCAGCCAGGTGGCAAGCGACATCCTGGCGCAGAAATATTTCCGCAAGGCAGGCATTCCGGCCAAGCTCAAGCGCGTCGAGGAGAACGACGTGCCGTCCTGGCTCTGGCGCTCCGTCGCCGACGAAGCGGCGCTGGCCGCTCTCCCGGAAGGCGAGCGCTACGGCTCCGAAATGGATGCGCGGCAGGTCTTCGACCGGCTCGCCGGCACCTGGACCTATTGGGGCTGGAAGGGCGGCTATTTCGCCACCGAGGAAGACGCGCGCGCCTTCATGGACGAGCTCGCCTACATGCTGGCGACGCAGAAGGTCGCGCCGAACTCGCCGCAGTGGTTCAACACCGGCCTGCACTGGGCCTATGGCATCGACGGCCCCGGCCAGGGCCACTTCTACGTCGACTACCTCACCGGCGAACTGACCCGCTCGACCTCGGCCTATGAGCATCCGCAGCCGCATGCCTGCTTCATCCAGTCCGTCGCCGACGATCTCGTCAACGACGGCGGCATCATGGACCTGTGGGTACGCGAGGCGCGCCTGTTCAAGTACGGCTCGGGCACGGGCTCCAATTTTTCGCGCTTGCGTGGTGAAGGCGAGCGTCTGTCGGGCGGCGGCAAGTCGTCGGGCCTGATGAGCTTCCTGAAGATCGGCGACCGGGCCGCCGGCGCCATCAAATCGGGCGGCACCACGCGCCGGGCGGCCAAGATGGTCGTCGTCGACATCGACCACCCCGACATCGAGGCCTACATCTCGTGGAAGGTGAAAGAGGAGGAGAAGGTCGCCGCCCTCGTCACCGGCTCGCGCGTCGTCTCCAAGCATCTGAAGCTGATCCTGGCCGCCTGCGTCGACGGCCCCGAGGCGGAAGAAGTGCGCTTCGACCCGATGCAGAACGGAGCCCTGAAGCGCGCCGTCAAGGATGCCAAGCGGGCCCAAGTGCCCGAGAACTACATCAAGCGCGTCATCCAGTTTGCCCGCCAGGGCTACACCGACATCGATTTCCCCGTCTTCGACACCGACTGGGATTCGGAAGCCTATCTCACCGTCGCCGGCCAGAATTCGAACAATTCCGTCCGCGTCACCGACGAGTTCCTGCGCTCGGTCGAGGATAACGGCCCCTGGAACCTGACCGCCCGCAAGGATGGCCGCACCGTCAAGACGCTCCAGGCCCGCGACCTCTGGGAGCGCATCGGCTATGCCGCCTGGGCCTCGGCCGATCCCGGCATCCAGTTCCACACCACGATCAACGACTGGCACACCTGCCCGGCGGCGGGCGAGATCATCGCCTCCAATCCGTGCTCGGAATACATGTTCCTCGACGACACGGCCTGCAATCTTGCCTCGCTGAACCTCCTTCAGTTCCGCGAAGAGGGCGGCCGCTTCGAGACGGAAGCCTTCGAACATGCCACGCGCCTGTGGACCGTCGTGCTCGAGATCTCCGTCCTGATGGCGCAGTTCCCGTCCAAGGAGATCGCCCAGCGCTCCTACGACTACCGCACCCTCGGCCTGGGCTTTGCCAATATCGGCGGCTTCCTGATGACGAGCGGAATCCCCTATGACTCGGCCGAAGGCCGTTCGATCTGCGGCGCCGTCTCGGCGCTGATGACGGGCGTCGCCTACGCCACCTCGGCGGAGATGGCCGAAAAGCTCGGCACCTTCCCCGATTACGAGCGCAATGCCGATCACATGCTGCGCGTCATGCGAAACCATGCCCGTGCCGCACACGGCATCGCCAACGGCTATGAGGGCCTCGCCGTCGATCCCGTGCCGCTCGACCATTCCTCGCTGAAGGACAAGCGCCTCTCGGCCCGCGCCAAGGCGGCCTGGACCGAGGCCGTCGAGCTCGGCGTCAAGCACGGCTTCCGCAACGCGCAGGTCTCGGTCATCGCCCCGACCGGCACGATCGGCCTCGTGATGGACTGCGACACCACCGGCATCGAGCCCGACTTCGCGCTGGTGAAATTCAAGAAGCTCGCCGGCGGCGGCTACTTCAAGATCATCAACAATGCCGTGCCCGCGGCATTGCGCTCGCTCGGCTACACGGAAGCCGAGATCGGCGAGATGGAGGCCTATGCGGTCGGCCACGGCAATCTCAACCAGGCCCCCGCGATCAACTCCGCATCCCTGCGCGCCAAGGGCTTCGGCCCGACCGAGATCGAGGCGCTGAACACCGCCTTGAAGAGCGCCTTCGACATCAAGTTCGCCTTCAACAAGTGGACGCTCGGCGAGGAGTTCTGCAAGAAAACCCTTGGCCTGACCGACGCCCAGCTGAACGACTTCTCCTTCGAGCTCCTGCCCTTCCTCGGCTTCTCCAAGGCCGACATCGAGGCCGCCAACGTCCATGTCTGCGGCGCCATGACGCTGGAAGGCGCGCCCTTCCTGAAGGACAAGCACCTGGCCGTGTTCGACTGCGCCACCCCTTGCGGCCGCATCGGCAAGCGCTCGCTCTCGGTCGACAGCCACATCAAGATGATGGCGGCCGCCCAGCCCTTCATCTCCGGGGCGATCTCCAAGACCATCAACATGCCGAACGACGCCACCGTCGAGGATTGCAACGCCGCCTACATGCTGTCGTGGAAGCTGGCGCTGAAGGCCAACGCGCTCTACCGCGACGGCTCGAAGCTCTCGCAGCCGCTCAACTCCTCGCTCATCGCCGACGATGTCGACGAGGAGGAGGATCTCGTCGCCACCGCGACCGAGATGCTGATCGCCGCCCCGGCCGCGGCGCGCGCCGCGGAAGTCGCCGAGCGCATCGTCGAGCGCATCGTCGAGAAGGTCATCCGCGACCGCGAAAAACTGCCGAACCGCCGCAAGGGCTATACCCAGAAGGCGATCGTCGGCGGCCACAAGGTGTATCTGCGCACCGGCGAATACGACGACGGCCGCATCGGCGAGATCTTCATCGACATGCACAAGGAAGGCGCCGCCTTCCGCGCGATGATGAACAATTTCGCCATCGCCATCTCGCTCGGCCTGCAGTTCGGCGTGCCGCTCGAGGAATATGTCGAGGCCTTCACCTTCACGCGCTTCGAGCCCGCCGGCATCGTCCAGGGCAATGAGGCGATCAAGAACGCCACGTCGATCCTCGACTACGTCTTCCGCGAGCTCGCCGTCTCCTATCTCGGCCGGCACGATCTCGCCCATGTCCAGCCGGAAGATTTCGGCACTTCGAGCATCGGCCGAGGCGTCGAGGGCGACAAGCCTTCGCCGGTGAGCCACGGCATGGTCCGCGGCCAGACGGCGAAATTCCGTCTCGTGGCCACCGCCGAGCCGGCCGGCTCGCTCGGCACGACCGCGCCGAAGGGCGCGACGCCGGCCAGCGCCACCATCCTGCGCGGGCCTTCGGCCGCGCCAGTGGCGGCATCCCCGGCGCCCGCCGTGGCCGCGGCATCGCCAGCGCCTTCGGCACCGGCGGCCAACGTCACCGCGCTGTCGGCGCGCAGCGGCGCGGGCTCGGCCGCCTCTGGCAAGCTGGCGACGGCCTTCAAGCGCGACTTCGAGCCCCTGGCCGAGCCCGCCCCGGTCGCCGACGTCTCGCCGGCGCAGGGCCTGTTCGACAGCCCCCTCGCCTTCCCCGCCACGGAGCGCGACAAGGCCCAGGTCGAAGCCGCCCCGCGCCCCAGCGCCAACGAACGCCGCGCCGAGGCGATGATGAAGGGCTACACCGGCGAAAGCTGCTCGGAATGCGCCAACTTCACCATGGTGCGCAACGGCACCTGCCTGAAGTGCGACACCTGCGGGAGTACTTCCGGGTGCTCATGATTGTTCCGGTTGTTCGCTTGGTCTGTGACGCGACACAATGTATCGCCAAACGACACATAGCTCGAACTTTCCGGTAAAATGATACCGGATTAGGCAGAATAAAGGCCCGGTGCTTGATCACCGGGCCTTTATTTATTTGATCCAATGTATCGAGACGGCGGGAGCTACTATCGTCCTTTCACACCAGCAGGAGGGTACTTCCATTTGTCTCCGCCGTCCGGACTAAGGGTTCCCTTGCCGATTTCCACACGCCACCGCATTTCCTCGGGACTGTCTATCTCGAAGAACGAAACGGATGCCTGCGGCTGCCCATGCGAGTGAAAAACCTGCTTCCGAAACCCGTCCTTTTTTGGAAGGTAAGCATTGCTTCCACCAAACAAGCCGTTGTTGGCTATTACCACCATTTGGTACATGTGATAATGGAGGGCCATCGCCATGTGGTCAAAGGTACCGACATCGATGTTTAGCGCGCTGATTGCATAAATGTCTGATTTGTCCCTAAGATCTGTCGGGACGGCCATATCTGTCGCATCATAGCAGATTGAACCGCTTAACCACAACTTCTCAGAATTACTATCTTTCTTATATGGGTATGGAACTAGCCACTGGCAGGGCCGAAATCCTCTGATCCTCTCGACCGGATCGTTGAACTTGTGCTCCAGGTGGGCGAGATTTTTCTTTCCTTGGCGCCGAACGATCATCTGCAGACCGCCGGTCGGGCTTAACGAGGGAATGATCCACTTGGCCGAATTGACCAACGGCTTCCCGGGCTCGATTTCTTCATAGGCCATGCCCGCAAAGATCATCGCCTTATATCGACGGGAGAAGGGAATCAGATGCGTTCGGACATCGTCCGGATGGACTGACAGCTCGGGAAGCAGAAGCCAATCGAGACGACCATCTTGCGGCTTATGAGTTTCCCGCAGATCTATCGCCGCCCTGACTGCGGCGAGAGCCCTGGACAAATGATTCCGGTGCTTCCGACGTAGCTTTGATCCAGAGAGGGTCAGATCGTCTTCAACCTGCTTTTCGCTGGGCATCGCGAGCTGCACGACGCATCCGCGCAGCGGCCTATCTCCCCCTTTTGGAAAATACGACGATAACTTGGGAGGAGGAAGCGCCAGAAAGAGCAAACCCGACGCATCACCAACCTCGTTCCAGGCCGCAGTCAAAAATCGAGCGAATACATTCAGTGCCTCGTCAACTTCCCGATCGACGAATCTATTTGTCGATGTGCCGCGGCACCCTGGCCACAAGAGCAGTTCGAACAGGATTTGTTCAACTGCATCGGACACCGGCAGCCAGTCGTCGCCGAAGGCTTCGTGGCCATTGTAGAGGCCGTGCAGTCGTTGATACCAATGGCTCCTGGTGGCCCTGTAGATCGCGTTCCCGTCTCGCCATGAAGGAGGTCGGACGATCTCGGTAAAGTCTCGCCGCCCTGTCAGAATAAAACGTAGGAGGTAGCCAACCTGGAACCGCCATCTGTTTTTTGAATCTGCCCAAGAGGGTGGACGATAGATGGACTGCTCGTCGTGGTTCCGCTCCGAAGATGCCAGTTCGACCTCTTCGACCACCGTGAAGCCTCTTTTCACGCTTGTTTTGAGGAGGACGTTCATTGGCGTCAAAACGTCGATCGGTTCAGATAACGTCGACAAGGCCTTGGTCAAAGCGCAGAGGAAACTCGCGATGCCGATTTCGTTCCTCAGCGGACTTTCTGTCTCCATCAGAACGACGTCAGACAACGACTTGAAGTCGGGTTTTTGCAGACGCCTTCCAAGGCATAGATCGTCGGCGATATGAGACGGAAGAGATAGATCGTTACGAACATCGGCGATTACGATCTCTGCTGCGAAGGCTGGATCACGCATGGCGATCTGTGCGAGCCGCAGGTCGTTCAATTGAGGGGCAACCAAAGCCAAGGCAGATGCGGCGTCTAGGATCGAACGTCTCGCTACAATAGCCAGCGTTGCGAACTCAGTCGAATTCCCTCGGGGCTCGTCTCCCCTCAGGAAGCGTATCAGTTCGCGATAGTCCTTGGTTTCCGCAACATTACCGGCCATCGAAACGGGCGCCGCCTCAGGCGCGTAGACGGCAAGGAACAGGTACGCCTGCTGCTTTAGATACCACGGCAAGCTGCTCGACGTTGAAAGCAGCCGTATGGCCTCAGCCTTAAGTCTTTCACGATAGGCGGCAATATCGACTTTTGCCGGCATGCAATCAGTATCTTGGACGAAGCCAGTCTCTGTTGCTCCAGCGCTGAATAGCTGCGAAAGGCAATAGAGCGCGACCATTCGTCGATCACCACGATGCTTGCCTACCGTATAATCCTTGATCAAACTAAGAACGTGATCCAAGATTTCGACAGCTGGCCATATATCGAAACCAATACGGAGGAGACGAACGTTGGACGGATCTTCAACCCAGGCTTCGATCAGGCCGAACGCGAAAGACCGTGCCTCGTCGTCCAATTCTTCCTGTGTTCTAGCCAGACGTCCGAGGCTATCGACGTTATCATCTGCTTCACCCTCTTCAGCTTCGCCCGTATAGGCTTCGGCCTGACCGGGTTCGTCGGTAGGGGCCCGGTTGGCTGCCGCCAACAACGGTCGCAGTGACCTGTAGGTGCTCCGAAATCTAGCGGCGCCGAAACGGGAAACTGTACCGTCGCCAACATCCGGCACTGCCACCAGAGGGCTTGTGTACTCTTTGTCTCGGATGGCTTCACGTTCAGCAAGCCGCTGCTGTGTACGTATCAGGCCTTGGACGGCATCGATTATTTCTTCTCCACCAGATGCATCAAAGCCACCGGATACGGCGGCTTGGATCCGAGACATTCGTAGGCTCTGACGTATCAAGGGGCGCTTCTCTCCATGGAAGAGAGCTATTTTGGTTTTTTCCCTCGAGATTTTCATCCCTGATGCATGGACGTCCAGCAACTCCGACAGACGGGACACCATTTCATCTTCAATTGTGCGCAGGTCGCTAGCGGCATCGAAGGTGACGACGAGCCGAATGTCATCGACGTAGCGAATGGCGTCGTGAAGTGTGATACCTGATCCGATGTCCTGTCCGACTTTGGAGCGGATGGCGGCGTCGAAATCGAGTAGCGCGACATTCGCGAAAAAGCCTGAGGAGATTAGACCCTGTGGCAACGCGATCTTGTCGTAGTCCTCGATCATTTCTTTCGAGGCGAACCCTTCTGCCAGCTTTTGGTCGTCGCCATGCCAATTCCAGTTCAGAACGTTGCGCGTCAGCTGCAGGAATTCCGCGTCAGGACCGCTTGGCTCGATAAATTTCGCTATCGTCGCATAAAGACTCTTCGGACGCACCCGGTCATAGAACTGCCGAAGGTCGGTCTGAACGATGGCGACTTGCCGGGATGTGGCGTCGATTTGAGCAGCGACAACTTCCGGCCTCGCCAAAAATGACCTGTAATCTTGGAAGTAGGCCCGATAGGTAGTGGTGGATCCCCACCGATGCTGAAGCTTGCCGTCAGCTGCAGGATCGCAAAACAGGCGGTTTCCATACGAGGAGACCTTTGCCCGTGAAGTTTCGTCATCGACTTTGGCGCGAGGATCTCCCTGCGCAGACTCGACCGGATCCGCCATGCACATCATGATCGAGGTTGCAGCTACCTGATCTCGAAGAGACAAGTGTGCGAGCGGACGCAGCTTAACTTCGACCTTCGGCGCCGGCTTCCAGTCGCCCTTGTCATCGATCCACTGCTGAGACTTCGGAGCCAGAACAATGCGCAAAGGCATGCTCAGCCATTCGCGTGGGGATCGCATTTCGGTCGCTAAATTCTTAATGAAGTCAGGAAGATTCGCTGTCGCCCTGTCGAGTTCTAGCGTATCGGAGTACCAATTATGGACACGGATGTTATTGACTGTCTTCTTCCATGCCTGAATAAGTACATAGTCTGCTGTAGCGTGTTCAAGGATCGGCTGGAGGCGCAGCATTTGTGGAATTATCCGTCTTCTGAAACATTTCCAGACAGCCGGAAATGAACCTAGGGCCTATAAAGCATAGCAGATCGATTGGAAAATGTGTGCCAAATGTGAGGGGTGAGCATGTCTGGGCGACATGCTCACCCCAACTTCAGCACGCAGCATAGTCGAGCGTGTTGTGAGCGCTGATATATTTGGTCATGCGATCTGGACAATATGCATGATCGCGAAATGCTTGAGCGCCTCTCTTCCCAGCACTCTACGCTCCAGCGCGAGATCCGCCAGAGCGACGACCGCCTGACGGTGCCGGGAAACCAGCATCAGGGCCTCCGCATAGAGACGCCTTATCCGCACCTCGACGTTGTCGCCATCTGCCTGCTGGCCGAACGACAGACGGCTGCCGAGTCCCAAGCGGGTTTCGAGCTGCACCAGCCAGGAGGTCGCACGGGCAAGATCCGACGTATCGGCCCCACCGGCACCCGCGGAAACCGAGCCCAAAACTATCTGCTCTGCCACCCTTCCCGCAAGAATAGGCACGATGAGCGCCTCGATGTCTCCTCGCAGGCCCTCCACGGCATCCTCGTCGATCTCGAACACGACCCCGCCGCCCGACGCCCCGTTCCGGACGATCGAGAGCGCCGCGGGCATGCCTCCGTACAACATGTGCACGACGGCATGGCCGGCCTCGTGGATCGCGACCCTTCGCAGGACGGCTTGCGGCCTGGTCTCAGGCGGTAGAGCTACCGACAGCAGGTCGGCACCCGTGACCGGGCGATCGGCCTGGCGAGCCAGTCGTCGTGCATCCCGGCAGATCCGCACCACGTCGGCCCCCGATGTCGCTCCTGCCATCGCCGTGGCGATCGGTTGGACGACATCGTCGGGAATGGCCCCGCCCAGATGGGAGCGGAACATTCCGACCAGGGCCGTCTCGTCCGGCATCTGTATCGTGAACCGCCGGTCGAGCCGGCCCGACCTGACGAGTGCCGGGTCGAGATTCGTCCCATCGTTGCAGGCGGCGATGATCACCATCCCTTCCCTCCTGCTGGTGCCGTCGACGCATTCGAGCAAACCGTTCGTGACGGATCGCCACCAGTCGTCATGGAGCGAACCCGACCCCCGAGCTTGGAGCGTGTCTATCTCGTCGATGAAGACGATCGAAGGCATCTGACTGCCTGCCTCCTCGAAAACCGCCCGCATGCTCTTCAGCAGATCTCCCAGATGTCCTGTCTTGCTGGACTGCCAGGCGGCATAGGACGTCGGAAAGAACGCACAGCCGGCGGACGACGCGAGCGCCGAAGCGAAAAGCGTCTTGCCGACGCCCGGCGGTCCGACGAGCAGACAGCCGGAGTCCACATCCGCCCAGCCGATACGACCGCATCGAAAGGACTCAAGGTCGGCAACGAGCCGCAGTCCCCACTCCGCGGCTTCACCGTAGCCATGAAGATCCTCGAGTCTCGGATGATCGCCGGATGCCGCAACGAGATTCCCGCCAGCCTGGAAGGAGCGCAGCAGACGGATAGCCTCGTCGGAATCCGAGGCCTTGCGCAGGACGAGATCCAGCGTGTCCGGATGAACTGACGCGGGGTCCACGTCCGCCGGCCATTCACCGGGCCGATCGGGATATCGCAGGGCCAGCGCGCCTTGGAGCATCTCCGCCGTGAACGGCCCAACTTGCGTCACGAAATCCGTGAAGGCGGCAAGCTGCTCCGGCACGCGGTCGGTTCCGTCCACGAAACAGACGACGGACTGAGAATAGAGATCCTTCATGATCAGATCGACCTTCAGGGCTCCGAGCCGTGCAGTTCTCGGAAAGGATGCCGATCCGAATTGCCCGACCTGTGCGGATCCGTTGGAAATTGTCGCCAGTGCAGCCTCCAGCGCATTCGTTGCGGCCTCGAGCCACCTTTCTGACGGGAGGCGGAGGATCAGCAGCTGAGGACGACGTTCGGCAAGCGCCTTGCGGGTCCGTGGCGAGAACGCCGGCAGCAGCTGCCGGAACAGGGCGCGAGCGGTCGGACGGAGGTTGTCGACGATCTTGCCCACAGCCTTCGCCTGAAGACGGAGCAGTGCCTCGACGGCTGCGTCGTCCAGTTCTTCGTCGTCGTCCGTATCCGCGTATTCGTCTCTGTATCCGGCGCCGGTCATTTCGGTTCGCCTCCGTAGTATGGGATTCTCATATCGACCGTGGCTCATCTTCTCAGGCTGACCAGGGTCTCGGGGCCGATAGGCGCCTTGCGCCAGTCGATCGTCACGAAGCGTTTCAGGACCAAAGCCATCACCATACCGACCGGCTCCCCCGATCCGCGCATCGCCGCAGCTGCTTCGATCAGCGGTACCGAACCGACATCATCGAGCCATGCGAGCAGCCGCACGCGGTCGCCGAGCGGGGTTGTCCAGCGAGCGTACCGCATCATCTCGCGTGCATTGGTCAGTGCCGGCTCGATCCGGATTTCATCTTCGGCGACTGAACTGTAGGCCGCTCCCGGGTCCGCAAGACGCACGCCGAGTGGCCCGGCCGCATCCATGAGGATCTCGGAGCCGTCCTCATGGACGACCAGGAAGTCGACGACGCGGGAACGCAACGCGCCGTCGTCGTGGAGAAAGTCTGCCGACACCTGGCAACGCCAGGATTCGATCTCGTCGTCCAGATCCAGAAGGAGGCCGAGATCCCGTGCCAGCTGAGTCCGGAAGGCCGGGCGGCCATAGCACCTGACCGTGCCGAGCGGATGAAAACGACGCGGGGGTTCGGGTGCGGTGTGTGCGCCGCCCGGCTGATCTGGCGTTGAATTGTTGTCGAGAGGGGTCGTCATCGTCGTCGCTCCGGTGGCCACATTGGCCGCACGCCATCAGGCGCCGGAGGACGGGGTCGAACCCTCTATCTCCGGCGTGTCTCTAGCCGCATCACGGCTACTGGCGTTTTCATTCGAAGCTTGAACATGATGAGAACATAAGGGGCACGAAGCCGTCGATGCAAGCGATAATGTCCAGGACGATCGCGGACGATCAATCGATGGCGCCGTTTCCCGGAGCTGTGCCATCGGATCGAAAGTTCAAGACGAACTCCTCGACCTTCCGAATGGACATCTCGCAAGGCTTCACGAGCAGGTGCCCGCTGGAAAGCCGGTAGACGTTGAGGCTCACGATATCGTCGCCTTGTCAACGGCGGAGCAATTCCAGGCCAGTGTGGCGGAGTAAAACCAGGCCACGCGTCCGAGAGGGCACGACACAGGAAAGGGCCCGATCGGGCCCTTTCCTGT
>NZ_BMJJ01000005.1 GCF_014643375.1 Aureimonas glaciei | reverse complement strand
CGCCCTCTGCAAAAGAGAACAGCCTAACCACTGGCCGGATTTTACTCCGCCGCACTCGGCGTTATGCCGGCGCTCCTGTGGCCTGGTTTGTCACCGCCGTGCACAAGAAACCCTCGCCGAGAAGGTGTCTGTCGACTACTACTCCTCTGGACGCGAGGCTCCCGTCACGATGTTGGGAACCGAGTTCGTGGAGCGTCGCAAGGGCGCCGTGGATAGCCTCTCGAAGCAGCATAGCTTCTCGAACCTCATGCTGTCGCGAGCGGGCGACGGCATCGGCGGGCGTTGCAACTACGTCATCCTGCGCTTTGCCGAGGGCGCGTCCGGGGGCAAAGACTTCTATCACTCCTGTGGGTCCTACGAGTTCCGGTTCTCGCCTGCCGAGGGTTCGTGGAGGATCGCGTCGATCACTCAAAGAACGTTGTGGAGCTGGGGCAACCGTCACCTCCATGGCGGCTCCCGTAAAAGCCAGACGGCGCTCGGTGCATAGCCCCACGCACGCCGGCGGCTCGTTACCACCAATGGACGTGTCTGCCGTCACGGAGGGTACGCGATAAAATCGGTTATAGATCGATTACTCCAGACATTGCGAAACTGAAGTCGGCATCTCGCCTCGCCCATGACGGCGAGATGTGGCCCCTACGAAACGCCGAACCAGTGCTGATCGAAATCTTATTTTCCGCGGAGGCGGCGCTCGTCTAGGCCTAATGCCAAGGATCTCAGGCGCGTTCGGAAGGTCGTCGCCCTGCAAAGGAAAGCGGATCATGGCAGTAGAGAAGATCGATACGCTGGTTATCGGCGCCGGGCAGGCCGGCGTGGCGATGAGTGAGCATTTGATGAAGGCGGGTGTCTCCCATCTAGTTCTCGAGAAGGGCCGGGTCGCAGAGCGCTGGCGTTCCGGTCGCTGGGATTCGCTCGTCGCCAACGGCCCCGCTTGGCATGACCGGTTTCCGGGGCTGGAGTTCGGCGAGGCCGATCCCGACGCCTTCATCCCGAAGGAACAGGTCGCGGACTATTTCGCTGCCTATGCGCAGAAATTTAACGCCCCGATCCGTTGCGGCGTTGCCGTGACGAGGGTCTGGAGGCTCGAAGGGCAGCTGGGGTTCGCGGTTGAAACCTCGCAGAGCACCATCCATGCCGAGAACGTCGTCGTCGCCACGGGCCCGTTCCAATGCGCGACAATACCGGCACTCGTGCCCGCCGGCGCGGATGTGACGCAGATCCATTCCAGCGACTACCGCAACCCCGGACAATTGCCCGAGGGTGCGGTTCTCGTCGTTGGCGCAGGGTCATCGGGTGTCCAGATCGCCGACGAACTCTCGCGCACCGGCCGGAATGTCTATCTGTCGGTCGGCCCTCACGATCGTCCGCCGCGTGCCTATCGGGGTCGTGACTTCGTCTGGTGGCTGGGGGTCCTCGGCAAATGGGATATTCAGGCCAAGGCCCCCGGCACCGAGCACGTCACCATCGCGGTGAGCGGGGCCCGCGGCGGCGAGACGATCGACTTCCGTCGCCTTGCATCGAACGGAATTACGCTGGTGGGGCGGACGCAGGCCTATCTCGACGGCACGCTGAGCTTCGCACCCGACCTTGCCGACAATATCGCAAAGGGTGATGCCAACTATCTTTCCCTGCTCGACGAGGCTGATGCCTTCGTCGCCCGCAATGGCCTCGATCTCCCAGAGGAGCCTGAAGCCCGCCGCTTCATGGCCGATCCCGCCTGTGTAACGACTCCAATCCTGACGCTGGACTTAAAGCGGGCAGGAATTTCGACGATCATTTGGGCGACCGGTTTCACCTCGGACTATTCCTGGCTCGACGTCGACGCCTTCGACCCGTCCGGGCGGCCAAGCCACCAGCGCGGCGTTTCCTCGGAGCCAGGCATCTACTATCTCGGTCTCCCTTGGCTCTCGGGACGCGGTTCCAGCTTCATCTGGGGTGTCTGGCACGACGCCAAGTACCTCGCTGGCCACATCGTCACGCGGCGTCAATATATGAGTTATCGACCGGCTAGCGGCCGTCTCGAAGCGCTGCCCGCACGCACGGCTAGCTAACCGCGTGAACCCAGCGTTTCGGCGAGATTCGCTGGTTATTCCCAACCCATCCCCGATGGAGGCCCCAGTGGCGCACACGAGAATCCGCAAGTTCAACACCAAGGATACCTATCCCGAGCAGGAGCTCGACAACGATCTGTGCCAGACCGTGATTGCCAAAGGATCGATGGTCTTCGTGCGCGGCCAGATCGGCCAGGACCTCGACACGTCCAAGAGCGTGGCCATTGGCGACGTGGCCGGCCAGACCGAACAGGCCATGGCCAACATCAAGATGCTGCTCAGCGAGGCCGGCGCGAAACTCGAGCACATTTGCAAGATCACGATCTATATCGTTGATCCACGCTACCGCGAACAGGTCTACCGGGTCGTCGGAAAGTGGCTCAAGGGGGTCCATCCGGTTTCGACGGGAATCGTCGTCTCGGCTTTAGCCCGGCCCGAATGGCTCGTAGAGGTCGATGCCATCGCCGTCATCCCGGACGATGCGTCGTGACGTTCTCGATCGTCGCCCGGTGCGCTGAGACGGGCATGTTCGGCGTAGCCGTCTCGTCGTCCTCGCCTGCGGTTGCCGCTCGGTGCGCGCATGCGCGCGCCGGGGTCGGTGCCGTGGCCAGCCAGAATGTGACCGATCCTGCGCTGGCCATTCGAGCGCTCGACCTGATGGCGCTGGGGTCGGAGGCCGGCCAGGCCATCGACGTCCTGCGGGCTTCGGCACCGCACATGGAGTTTCGTCAGGTCCTGGCTGTCGATGCCAAGGGAAGGACGGCGATCCATTCAGGTCCTCGCGCCCTTGGCGTCTGGGCCGAGGCGAGGGGTGTCGATGTCGCCTGTGGCGGTAATCTGCTGGCAAATGCGGACGTGCCGAGGCGCATGGTGGAGGCGTTCGAAGCATCCAGCGGTCATCTTGGCGATCGCCTTGTGACCGTCATGCAAGCGGCCGTGGGTGCCGGAGGCGAGGCAGGACCAATCCGGTCGGCTGGCTTGAAGCTGGTCGATAAGGTGTCCTGGCCGGTCGCCGACCTGCGCGTCGACTGGAGCGAGACATGTCCGGTGGTCGGATTGGCTGAGCTGTGGAGCATCTACAAGCCTCAGCTCGCCGCTTATGTCACCCGGGCGATCGACCCGTCAGATGCGCCGAGCTACGGCGTTCCGGGCGACGAGTAGGCGTGCGCTGCAGAGAGGGGGCTGGGGGATACCCTTCCTCGGCGTCCCAGAGCCGCAACGGACGGCCGGGAGGCACAAGCCTCTGTGCCGCAAGGACGGACAAGGCGAAGTGCTTGAAATTGGCGGTCCATTCTTTTGCTGAGAGGCCTTCCACGTTCGCTGAGGAACCGGCGTCTTCGCGGCTCAAAGCTCGTCGTAGCCGACGATCACAACTGCCGTGGAGCCGAAGCGGGCGGGGTCCTTGCCGCCCCACGCCAGCGGTGTCGCGCGTCCCTGATTCCACCGCGTACCTGCCCCATGTCAAACCCAGGGAACGACGCGCCATCACCGCCGTGCGGAAGAGCAGCCCGTATTAATAGTGGACTACCGTCAGCCGAGAACGGATAGTGAGAGTTTCTCGCGAGGTATCTCTGGAATGCGCTTCACTTTGAGACAACTGGAGTATTTCGTTGCCGCAGGCGAAACTGGCAGCATCACCCAGGCGTCGGAGCGCATCAACATCTCGCAGCCGTCGGTCTCCACGGCCATCTCGCAGCTCGAGCAGGAACTGGACGTCCAGCTCTTCATCCGTCATCATGCCCAGGGCTTATCTCTCACCTCTGCGGGGAGAACGATGCTCGTCGAGGCCAAGCGGCTCGTGCAACAGGCTGAGGCCCTTTACGGCGTCGCATCGGGAACCAGTGAAGAGATACGCGGGCAGCTTAGCATCGGAAGCCTGACACCACTCGCGCCGATGGTCCTTCCCGAACTCGCGCTCTCCTTCACCGCCGCCTACCCCGGCGTCGTGATCCGGCTCCATGCGGACAACCAGGAGATGCTTCTCAACGGCCTGCGTCGGGCGACGATCGACATCGCTCTGACATACGATCTCCAGATTTCCGGCGATATCGAGTTCACGCCGCTCGTGGACCTGCCGGTGCACGCGCTGGTCGGCGAAACACACGCGCTCGCCGGGCGCTCAGCGGTGACGTTGCAGGAATTGGCGCAGCAGCCGATGATCCTTCTGGACCTGCCTCTGTCGAGCGAATACTTTTTGTCGCTGTTCATGAAGGACGAGCTTCAGCCCACCATCGCCTATCGGCTGCTGCAGCCGGACATGATCCGCACGATGGTTGCCAACGGCTTCGGCTACACGCTTGCCAATGTCACCCCACGGTCGGACACCGCGCTCGACGGGCGTCGCGTCGTGCGCCTGCGTTTGTCGGGCGAACATCGGCCGATGACGATGGGTCTCACCACCCTCAAGTCGCTTCGCCGGACGCGTCTTTTCGATGCCTTTGCTGCCCATGCCCGTGCCTTCATCTCGGACGCCTACATCCCCGGCATGGTTGCACCCAATATGGCGCTGAAGCGCCGCCCGGCCCAGAGCATGCCCGATTTGGCCGGTTAGCTATGTCTGAGCGGAGGTGGCAGGCGGGCCGTTTCCGACCGGGTGCCTTGCTATGTAACGCTGATCGCCGGCGCGCGCATGGTGACGATCCTCGTGGAATGCCGATGATGTGCAGCGGCCAGAAAATGACTAGGCCGCGCGTCTTCAGATCAAACGGCAAGGCCGTGCGAAGGCTGGACCAGCGGCTGAATCTCCAGTCCGATGGATTCTATCATCTCGCCGTGCCTGAAGACCTTCAAAGATGCATGCGCTACAGATTTCCCGTAGAGACCTGATCAGAAGGAGGATATTCAACCTGAAACGAGGGAGAGTGAACAAACGTGTTGTAGGAATATGCCAATATAATATGCTCTCGGTGTCGTAAGTCTAAAATTTAGAGAGGTAACGAAATATAATAGAATTTACTGAATTGTAGATTTACTACAACAAAATTTACCAAAATATCCATACAAGATGGCCTTAGGTAGAGAAATGGACCTTATCTTTGACCGTTATCGGCTGATCTTGAATGAAATTTAACTCAAAAAATTACAACGGAAGAATGATTACTGCGACTTTGACGAGAATATTGAAGTAAACGTTGGAAGATGGTGATCCACAGCCCTTTAAAGTTTGCCTTTATTGGCGAATGGCAGAGAGATTTTTGTCGTCAGCCGCATAGGCATTTTCGTCCCACTGCCTCGGAAAAATTGAATGTTTAAACCGGGTCGCTTCCTGCACATTCGATCGTAGAATGCACTGGGCAGGCATGATGCCCTGCCCACCGATTGCGAAATGCCAGGCGGCCGTCGCCTCAGTTAGGAGCTTGCATGCTGTCGTCCGCGTCCGATTCCCTCGTGACCTTTTCGGGTATCGACAAGACCTATGACGGCAAGACGCTGGTCGCGCAGGATCTCAATTTCGAGATCCGCGAGGGCGAGTTCCTGTCGCTTCTCGGCCCTTCGGGCTCCGGCAAGACGACGACGCTGATGATGTTGGCGGGCTTTGAGGCGCCGAGCAGCGGTACGATCCTGCTTGGCGGGAAGCGGCTGAACGAAACGCCCCCGCATCGCCGCGGCATCGGGATGGTGTTCCAAAACTACGCGCTGTTCCCAAGCATGACGGTCGCGGAGAACATCGCCTTCCCGTTGTCGGTGCGCAAGGTTTCAAAATCTGAGCAGCGGGACCGCGTCGAGCGCGCTCTCGCGATGATCGAGCTTCCGCATCTGGCCGACCGCCGTCCGGCGCAACTGTCCGGCGGCCAGCAACAGCGCGTGGCGCTGGCGCGGGCGCTGGTTTTCGAGCCAAAGCTCGTGCTGATGGACGAGCCGCTCGGCGCGCTAGACAAGAACCTGCGTGAGTCCATGCAGTACGAGATCAAGCGTCTGCACGAGCGGCTCGGCGTTACGGTGGTTTACGTCACCCACGACCAGTCCGAAGCGTTGACCATGTCTGACCGCGTCGCCGTATTTCACCACGGCTGCATTCAGCAGATCGCCAGCCCGAAGGAACTCTACGAGAACCCCTCCAACGCCTTCGTTGCCAATTTCATTGGTGAGAACAACGGGCTGGTAGGCCAGGTCACGGCCTGTGACAACGGCTACGCGACACTGTTGCTCACGCCGCAAATCTCCATTGAGGGGCGTGCTGGTGCCGGCATTGCGTCCGGCGGCGTCGCGGTTCTGGCGCTCCGGCCGGAAAACGTAACGTTCGATGCCGACGCCTCAGGAAACGTCAACCGCCTCGCGGGCGTGATCGACGAGGTCATCTACTGTGGCGACCACTGGCGGCTGCATCTTACCGTCGCCGATTGGCCAGGCTTCATCGTCAAGGCGCCGAATAGGCGGACGATGGCCCCGCCAGAGCCCGGCCGAACGGCCGTGCTCTCCTGGGGTAGGGACGACTGCAGCGTCGTTGCGGACGACACGGCCGGAAATCTGAACTGAACAACCCCAAGGAGGAAGACAAAATGCGCCAAAGTCTCACATCGGCAAGCCGGTCCCTGCTCGTTGCGACAAGCTTCCTTGCTCTGGCGCTGCCCGCGTCGGCTGCTGAGAATATGACGATCGTCACCTTTGGCGGCGCCTTCGAGAGCGCGGTGGACGAGGCGTTCCTTGGACCCTTCTCCAAGGAAAACGACGTCACCGTCGTCCGCGAGCAGTATGACGGCGGCCTTGCCAAGCTGCGCGGCATGGTCGAGGCCGGGAACACGACCTGGGATCTCATCGACCTCGAATCAAACGATGCCATCACCGGCTGCGACGAAGGGCTGCTGCAGAAGCTCGATACCAAGCTTCTCGGCGACACGTCCGACTTCATCGAGGGCGCGGTTCTGCCCTGCGCCGTCGCGTCGATGGTCTGGTCGACCATCTATGCCTACGACACCTCCCGCCTCACGACTGCGCCGACGACGATCGGGGACTTTTTTGACACGGCGAAGTTCCCCGGCAAGCGCGGCGTTCGAAAGAGCCCGAAAGCGGCTCTGGAATGGGCGCTGATCGCCGATGGTGTGCCGGTCGCCGAGGTCTACGACTTGCTGGGAACGCCGGAGGGTGTCGACCGGGCCTTCGCGAAGCTGTCGACCATCAAGAACGACATCGTCTGGTGGGAAGCCGGTTCGCAGGCGCCGCAACTGCTCGCCGACGGCGCGGTGACCATGACCATGGCCTATAACGGCCGCATCCGCACCGCCCAGCTCGACGATAAGCGTCCCTTCGAGGTGGTCTGGGACGGCCAGGTGTACGACTACGAATGGTGGGGCATTCCGACGGGCGCCAAGAACGAGGCTGTGGCCGCGAAGTTCATCGAATACGCGTCGAGCCCGGACAACATCTGGAAGCTCTCGAACTATATCCCCTATGCGCCCCCGCGCAGTTCCGCCACTGACAAGGTCGCCAAGGACGTGATCCCGCACCTGCCGACGGCGCCCGAGAACTTCAAGAACGCCCTGCAGGTCAACTCCGAGTTCTGGGCCGACAACCTCGACAGCATCAACAACCGCTTCCTGAACTGGCTCGGACAGTGATTCCGGCCGGGCGGCCGGCGTATCGGCCGCCCGGCGCTCCCGCGCGCATCGGATGGATGGTGCGTGGCAAGCGCGCCCATCGTACACTGTCTGGATTGCCAACGTGAGTATGAGCACTATGGAGCGGACTTCGCTCGTTCCCGCCGGGAGCCGCACGATCGATTCGTCCGTTGGTTTCCGCGCCGCCCGGCGGCGCGAGGCGCTGCGGGCCTTCATGCTCGCGGTGCCCCTTCTCATCTTCCTCGCCGCCGCGTTCATCTACCCGATATGCAAGCTCCTCCTGTCGAGCGTGCGCAGCGAGGAGGTATCGAGAGCTCTGCCGAACGCCGCCCTGCTTCTGCGCGAATGGCCCGGCCCGCCGGCATTGCCGTCGCCGCAGGTCTTCGAGGCCCTGGCGGCCGACCTGCAGACGGCGCAAGGGGAAGGCTCTCTCGCCGCTGCCGCGCGCCGCCTCAACAACTACGAGCCCGGCTTTCGCACGCTTCTCATGAAGACCGTGCGCCAACTACCTTCGGCAAGCGGGCTGCCCCCGGCCGAGGACCTGCCGCGGATCGACCGGCGCTGGGGCGAGGTGGAAACCTGGCGCCTCCTGAAACGCGCCGCGTCCCCATTAACACCCGACTTCCTGCTCACCGCGATCGATCGCAAGGTCGGCCCGGATGGAGCGGTCGCGCCGGTCGAGGTTTCGCAGAAGGTCTATATCAGCGCCTTCCTGCGCACCTTCGCGATCAGCGGAGGCGTGACGCTGCTCTGCCTGATCCTCGGCTATCCGGTCGCCTACCTGCTTGCGACGCTGCCGGCGCGGCAGAGCAACCTGCTGATGATCTTCGTTATCGTCCCTTTCTGGACCTCGCTTCTCGTGCGCACGACCGCCTGGTACGTGCTTCTGCAGCCGAACGGCGTCGTCAACTCGCTGCTGGTCGGCAGCGGCATCGTCGCTGAGCCGGTCGCGCTGATGTTCAACCGCACGGGCGTTTTGATCGGCATGACGCACGTCCTCCTGCCGTTCATGATCCTGGCGAACTATGCAGTGATGCGCGGCATCCCGCCGGTCTACGGACGTGCGGCGATCTCGCTCGGCGCCCATCCCGCGGTCGCCTTCCTGCGCGTCTACGTTCCCCAGACCATGCCGGGCATCGGAACAGGAATGTTCCTCGTCTTCGTGCTGGCGCTCGGCTACTACATCACGCCGGCCCTCCTTGGCGGCGCGGGCGACGAGATGGTGAGCCAGATCATCGCCCTTCAGATGGAACGACAACTCAACTGGGGACTCGCGGGCGCACTGTCGGTCTATCTCGCGGCCTTCACCCTCGTCGTCTACATCGTCTTTAACCGTCTTGTCGGCATCGATCGCCTCCGCCTCGGCTGAGCGCTGACCGATCAAGCCCGCGCAGTATCAGGACCGCTGTCCATGAGCCTCGAAACATCGGAACTTGCCTCCGAGCGTATCGCCCGACGCTTCGTCAGATTCTTCTCCGCAGCCGTTCTGTTCTTTCTCGTGGCGCCAGTGCTGACGGTGGTGCCGTTGTCCTTCAACCAAAGCACCTACTTCTCCTACCCGATGACGGGCGTGACGCTTGGCTGGTATGAGGCGATCGTGTTGTCCCCGGAATGGCGGACGGCGATTGCGAACAGCTTCGTGATCGGGATATGCGCGACGGGGATCGCGACGGTGCTCGGCACACTGGCTGCGATCGGCATCAGCCGCCCCAGCTTCCCGTTCCGCGGGGTGATCGTTCCGATCCTGATCGCGCCGATGATCATTCCGATCGTCATCGTCGCCGTCAGCCTTTATCTCGTGTTTGCTCCGCTCCACCTGGTCAACACCCATATCGGGGTGATCCTCGCCCATGCCACGCTCGGCGCTCCCTTCGTGGTGATCATCGTCACGGCACGGCTGATGGCCTTCGACACCAATCTGTCGCGCGCGGCCACCAGCCTCGGCGCCACGCCCCTGACCGCCTTCCGGCGCGTGATGCTGCCGCAGATCCTGCCCGGCGTCGCCACCGGCGGCATCTTCGCCTTCGCAACATCGTTCGACGAGGTCGTGGTGATCCTGTTCATTGGCGGCACCGAGCAGCGCACGATCCCGCGTCAGATGTGGTCGGGCATCCGCGACCAGATCAACCCAACCATCCTGGCGATGGCGGGATTTCTGACGATCTTCGCGGTTCTTCTGTTTCTCCTTATCGGCTGGCTGCAGAACCGGAATGCTCCGGCCCGCTAGGAACGGCTACGGCGATTTGAGGGAACAGGGTGGCATCGGCGGCGCGGCGGCATCCGCGCCATCGGGCCTTCGCTTGACATAAGACGGATCGTCTATCGAAATGCCACCGTGGGCCGTCTGTCCGGCTGGCCGAGCGGCTTGTCCTCGACGGTTGTCCAAGGCTTGCTCGGGTAAGGCGATCCTTCCCGGCCGGCCAGCGACAAGGCGCAGGGGCAAGCGGTTGCGGTCCGGCTCCAGGACGGACATGGGATGGCCCCGGCAGGAGCGAAATGACAGGCTCTAAAGCTCGCTTAGACCCGTGCCGGCAGGAGCGAAAGAAGCGGAAAGGCGGCGTCGGCGACCTCCAGCCGACCGGGGTTGACCCCCGCGGCCAGGAATCGACGCCCCGTCATGTAGCCCGCCGGGTCGTTGATCGCATCCACCGCCAGCAGTGACTCGCCCCGGAAATACCAGATCGAGCGCGCACCCTCGCGCTTGCCCGGCCGCTCCACGACGGAGTCGTGGCCGTGCCCTAGGCCGACGATCTGCAGTTTGGTGTCGTATTGGTCCGACCAGAACCACGGGACGGGAGCGTAGGCCGGCTCTTCGCCCAGAAGGCTCGCTGCGGCGGCTTCGCCCTGGTCGCCGGCGTTCTGCACCGATTCGAGGCGCACCTGGCGGCCGCCCAACGCAAAACTCGCGCAGTCCCCTGCCGCCAGGATGTTCGGATCGGTGGTCCGACACGCGCCGTCGATTACGATGCCGTTGGCCGTATCGAGTCCAGCGGCCTCGGCGATCTCGGCACTTGCGATGCCCCCGATGCCGGCGACGACGAGGTCGACATCGTGCTCCGAGCCGTCGGAGAGGATTGCGCGCCGCACCCGGTTCTCGCTCCCGCCGCCGACCAATCCAATGAGGTTCGTCGCTTCGCGAATCTCGACGCCTCGAGAGCTGTGCAGGGCCCGAAAATATCCGGCCGTGGCAGCGGAGGCCACCCGGCCGAGCACGCTAGGACCGGCCTCCACCAACAACACGGAAAGGCCGCGCTTCCTTGCAGCGGCCGCGACTTCCAGCCCGATGTAGCCGCCGCCCACGACGAGGATCCGCCGGCCGGGCAGAAGCTCGGCCCGCAGGTTCGCCGCATCGGCGAGCGAGCGAAGCGTATGGACGCCCGCCAGTTCGCCCCCGATCTCCGCATCGAGGCGCCGCGCGCGGCTTCCGGTGCAGAGAACGAGTTGATCGTAGGCCAGCCGTTCCCCATCGCAGAGCACGAGCCGCCCGTCGCGGCGGGCGATCTCCTCGACACGGCGGCCAAGCCGCAGCCCGACACCCTCGTACCACTGCGCCGGGCGGATCAGCAGGCTGTCGGCGGGTGTTTCGTCGCCGAGCAACGCGGCCTTGGAAAGCGGGGGGCGCTGGTAGGGAAGGTGCTCTTCCTCGCCGACGAGCATGATCGGGCGCGAGGCGTCCTTCGCGCGCAGGGCCGCGATGCACGAAGCGGCGGCTTGACCGCCTCCGACGATGACGACGCAACCGTCGCCCGTCACGACGCCACCGGCACGTCGAGGATGAGGCCCTCCAGATCGTCGCGCGCCTGGAGCTGGCAACTCAGCCGGCTCGTCGGCATGCGCTGGCCCTCGACCATGTCCAGCATCTCGTCCTCCATGACGCCCGCCGGTCCGACCCGTTCGGCCCATGCGGCATCGGGGACGACATGACAGGTGGCGCAGGCGAGCGCGCCACCGCAGTCGCCGTATATGCCGTCGATGCCGGCGGCGACCGCGGCCCGCATCAGGTTGGCCCCCGGATCGACTTCGATGCTGGTCTTGGAGCCGTTGGCGTCACGCCAGGTGATGATCGGCATGGGTATACTCGTTATTTCTCATCGGAGCGACCGCACAGGCCGGCCGGCGAGGAAGATGCGGGGGCCGGGTTCATCCGGCGACAAGGGACAGGGAATGCGGCTCCCGCGCTGCCGGATCGGCCGCCGGCAACTGGCGTCCGAGGTAGCGATAGAAGTCCCAGATCGTGCCCTCGTAGTCGCGCGGCGCCAGTTGTCCGGAAGGGGCGTGGCGCGACGACAGGGCGCGCTGCATCTTCTCCAGCTTCTCGCGATCTTCGCGATTGACTTCGTGCCAGAGCGCGATCCGTGCTTCGAGTTCGTCCTGGGTCAGTTCGTCGCCATAGGTCGACATCGTCCACCGTAGCCGAATGCGGTCTACCGCGATGGGCTGGATCGAGATCGATACCAGAAGCGTCGCGGCCTGGCTGGCGATCTGCGCCGGAAACAAGCAGAAGAGGGTGGAGCGCCGCCGCTCTTCCTCGGTGAGACCGGGCGCTCCGACGCCGCGGGACTGCGCGGTGTCCGGGTAGTTCGCGCAGTAGGACGTGAAAGCGTCGTCCGACATCGACTTCCGACTAAGACCGGTCGGCGTATAAGGGTGCAGGGTTTCCGGATGCACCACGGAGAGGTGGTAGGCCTCCATGAAGTTCTCGACCAGGCACTTCCAGTTGGTCTGCCACTCCTCCTCGAACGTGCGCACGATGCGCATTTCCGACGGCTGATAGTTGCCGAGGAGGTTCTCGATCTGGCCCAGGCGAGGCGTCAGCGGTTGCGCGTCGGAATCGAGATTGGCGTAGATGAAACCGTTCCACACCTCGCTGCGGAACACCGGCAGGCTGCAGTTCTTGTCCGTGACGCCCTTGTCGCGCATCCGGGGCGCGTTGACCAACCGGCCGTCGCGGCCGTAGCTCCACGCGTGGTAGGAACAGACGAAGCGGCGCGTGGAGCCCGTACCCTCGGCGAGCGGCATCCCACGATGCCGGCAGAGGTTCGACAGGACCCGGATTGCACCGCTGTCATCGTGCACCACAAGCAGCGGCTCGTCGAAGAGGCGCGTCGTGAAATAATCGCCCGGCCTCGGCACCTCGTCCGACCGGCCGAGGCAATGCCATTCCTTGGAAAGGAAGGTTTCTACTTCGTGGCGGAAATAATCGGGATCCGTGTAGAACCGGCCCGGCAGGCACTGGGCCCCGTGTTCGGGTAGCGCCGCGACCCCTCGCAGCGTCTCGTTCAGGGACTCTATCTTGTGAAGCGTTTCGGCCGACACGGTCCTACTCCGCAGCGAGGGCGAAGGACCGGTCGAGACCGGACGTGCGTTCGGCGATGTATTGCATGAAATCGTAGATCGGGCGTTCCAGGTAGGACAGGTGACCAGCCTTCGCCGTGTCCGCGCTGAGACCTTTGAAGACCTTCTCGGTGCATCCGCGATCTTCGACGTTGACCTCGTCCAGAAGGGTCTTCAGCGTCGCCACGTATTCCTCGGCGCGTGGATCGGCCATGAACTCCGGCGACAGGCCACCGCCGAAGACCATCGCCACCCGGCCCGTACCCTTCGGATGAAGCGACAGGTACCAGAAGTATCCAGGTGTCAGCGTGACGAGGTGGCTTGGATAAATGGCGAGCAGGGCCGTGGTCTTGCGCCAGCGCCCCTCGAGGCGCGTGTTGGACGGGTGCGCGTTGCCGATCGCCAGCGAGGCTTCCTTCGTGATCCAGTGGTAGTTGAAGGCGGCAAGGCCCGGCGGGCACTCCATCTCATCCAGCTTCGAATGGCCCCCCACCGTCGCGGCGTGACAAACCGGCAGGTGGTAGCTTTCCATGAAATTCTCGGCGAGCACCTTCCAGTTGGTGTCCCACACATGCGTTTCACGGAAACACTCGACGTAATTCTCCATCTCGTACTGGGCGATCATGGATTCCAGCGGACGAAGGGCCGTGGCGACGCTTTCGCGCTCGTTGTCGAGCGTGACGTAGATCCAGCCGAGCCATTCCTCGCACCGGATCGAGGGCAATGCGTAGTCCTCCTTGCAGAAGCCGGTGGTCTGGGTCATGAACGGCGCGCCCCGCAGGCGCCCATCCAGCCCGTAGGTCCAGGCATGATAGGGGCAGACAATTGCCCGCGTGTTGCCTGCGCCTTCGAGGAGGGTCGACATGCGATGCAGACAGACATTGGAGAAGGCGCGCAGTTGGCCCTCCTTGTCGCGAAGCACCACGATGGGCTGGCCGGCAAGCTCGTAGGTCAGGTAGTCGCCGGGATTGGCGAGCCCGTTTGAGCGGCCGACGCAGATCCATTCCTTGGAAAAGATAGTCTCGATCTCGCGATCCAGGAAATCCGACCGCGTGTAGACGCTCGGCGGCATGGCGCGGGCGTCCTCGAACGGTCGGCTGGCAGCCTCGACAAGTTCGTTCACGGGCTGGATCGACGACATGGCGGCATCCTTGTCTTACAGTGAGGGACAGGGTCGGACCGGATCGTCCGTTGGCTAGGGCCAGCTTGAACTTTTTCTAAAGTAGGCGAAAGCTCAATTCTCCGAGGTTTAGAGAAGTTTAAATATGGTTCGTTTCACACTACGTCAGTGCGCCTACTTCCGCGCCGTCGCCGAGCACGGCGGCATCGCGCAGGCCGCACGCGCCCTCAACATCTCACAGCCGTCCGTCGCGCAGGCGCTGGAGAAGCTCGAAAGCGTCACCGGCCTCGTCTTGTTCGATCGTCATCATGCCCGTGGGCTGACGCTGACCCTGCAAGGCCGGATGTTCCTGGAGCACGTGTCGCGCCTCGAACACGAGGCCGGGCAGGTGGAGCGGGAGGCGGCCGCCCTGGCGGCTGAGGTTTCGGGGCAGATCCGCCTCGGTGTTTTCTGGACGCTGTCACCCTTCTATGCCGCCGGCCTCATCCGAAGCTTCGCCGAGTCCGCGCCGGGGGTGCTGGTCCGGCAACGAGAAATGTCGCTGGCTTCGCTCGGCGACGCGCTTCGCGAGGGCTCGATCGATCTCGCGCTGACCTACGATCGCGGTGGCGAACTCGACGGACTGACCCTAGTGGAACTGGCTTCGCTGCGGCCGATGGTGGTGGTTGCAGCTGATCATCCGCTCGCCGACCGCGACTCGGTCGATCTCGGCGAATTCGCCAACGAGCCTTACGTCATGCTCGACGGGCCGGGAAGCCGGGGCTATTTTGAAGACCTCCTGGTCGAAGGTGGGATCGATCCGCCGGTTTCCTATGTGTCAACCTCGCTGGAAGCGGTGCGCAGTGCCGTCGCGGCGGGCTTTGGCTTCACCCTCCTCGTGATGCGCCCGCCGGCTACGACGACCTATGATGGAGGCGAAGTGCGCACCTTGCGGATCCGCAACGCCGTGCGGCCCTTGCGCATCGTCCTGGCCGCGCGGGAAGGCGCCCATCGCGCGCGGATATCGAGGCGCTTCACCGACTGCGCCACGGCCTACTTTGCGTCACGCCAGCAGTCCCAGTCGTGATCGCGAAAGACAATCCGTGTGTCGCCTTGCCGGCCTCTCTCCAAAGGTGCGTGCGCGAAGCCGGAATCTGCTAAGTCACGCGTAAGCCATAGAGCGCCACGCGGTTGCGACCGGACTGTTTCGCTTGATAGAGAGCGGCATCTGCCCGGCGTTGAAGCTCTTCGTGTGACACGTCCCTGTCGCCAGGTGTCCGAACCGCCACTCCAATGCTGACGGTGACACATCCGCCCCCGTACGAGCCGGGGTTCGGGAGCGCGGCCCTCTCCACACTGAGACGCACCCTCTCGGCTACCGCCATCGCGTACGACCCCTCGGCGCTGGGAAGAAGAACAAGAAACTCCTCGCCGCCGAAGCGTGCGACGTGCTCGAAGTCTCGGCGAACGCTTTCGGCTATGACGCCGGCGACCGTGGCGAGACACCGGTCACCCTCCGCATGGCCGAGGTGGTCATTCAGGCTCTTGAAGTCGTCGATGTCGCACATCAACATCGCGGCACCAGCGTCGATGCCGTCGCGTCCGCTCCAAAGCGCCTCGAGGATCTCCGCCATCCAGCGTCTGTTCGCGAGGCCGTGAGCGGATCGACCTTGGCCAGCCGTTCAAGTCGATCGTTCGCTTGCGCGAGTTCCGCGACACGCTGCTTGTCGCGCAATTCGAGAAGAAAGGCCTTATTGGCCAAGAGCGTGATGGTGCGGCGGGCAACGACGGTTGCGCTGAGCCCGCCCGAATACAGAACCGCGCCGGCGGCGACGCTCCAGTTGTCTATCGCGGGGTTCTGGATCTGGAACGCGATATACAGGCTCAACGCGGCGGCAGCGGTCGCCACTGTCCAAGCCAATGGAATGCCAAATATGATGATCGCGCTAGTCGCCACGAACATCATGAAGTTCAGGGACCGCTCGTGGAACTCCCCGCCCGCGCTCTGGCCGACGAGGGCGATGGACGTAAGGATAAGGAACATGCCCACGACTAGCGATACTCCCTGCCAACGCCGCGGTGTCGCCTTCCGCCAGACGAGCAGAACGGCGGCCGCGGCCGACGGGGCAAGACCAGCAGGCACGAGCACTGCGAGCGTAGCCATCTGGGAGACCATGAGGGCATTCAGCGCGACCGTCAGAACAGTCAGGATCGCCACCCAGATCATCCACGAGCGGACGATCTTCGTCGTCTGCGGCCAGACGCGCTCCCAGAAAAGGCGGCGCATCTCGCCGTCGAGCCGTATGTCACGCGTCCGGCCGCCTAGAGGTCGGTCACGCTCGTCCTTCATGGAGCTTTGCGCGTCGAGCAGGGCGAGCGCCTCTGAGCCTGTCGTCACATTCGAAGGCAACTCTCCGCCCGGTTGAACATGCAACTGATCCCTTTGGATCACGTTCAGCATTGGCATCCGCACCTGAAGAAACAATTGAGTTCACTTGGCGTCCGTCCACCTGGTGAACGACCTCGGCCACCATCGCCTACGACCGGGCCACTACTCGGCGAACCTGCCGGCGACCGGTGGCCGCCGGCCGGAAGGTTGTCGCCCAATCCTAGGTGGTGTGGACAAAGGGGATTCCCAAATCGCCTGCTGACTGATTCAAGGCTGCTCTTTGCGGATAGTGGCGTTGGTTCGGGGTTTGATGTCGGATGCGGAATGGGCCTTCTTCGAGCCGTTCGTGGTCGAGAAAGGTCCGCGGCGAGGTCGGCGGCCTCGCGACCATCGGTTGGTGCTCGACGGGGTGTTCTGGATCGCTCGAACGGGGACGGCGTGGCGTGATCTGCACAGCCATTTCGGAGCCTGGAACTCAGTCTATCGCCAGTTCCGTCGCTGGACGCAGGCAGGGCTATGGGACGTGATTCTGGAGGCGCTGAATGAGACCGGCACGGGCCACGACAGCGTTCAGATGATCGATTCCACCATCATCCGCGCCCATCAGCACGCCGCTGGCGCGCTAAAAAAGGGGATCAGGACCAAGGTCTTGGGCGCTCTCGCGGTGGCTTCTCGACCAAGATCCATCTCCGCAGCAATGCTCGAGGCCTCCCTGTCGCAATCACGCTAAGCGGCGGTCAGGTCTCCGATATGAAAGGCTATGCGCCCGTCATGGACCAGCCCGGTCCCAAGCCCTGTGTCCTGCTTGCCGATAAGGGATGCGACGCCGACTTCATCCTGGCCGACCTCGAGGCCCGAGGCGTCGCCGCGGTCATCCCTGCAAAGCGAAACCGCAAGGTCCAACCTGTCATTGACGGATACATTTACGGCCTGCGAAACCTCGTCGAACGCTGCTTCTCAAAGCTGAAACACAGTCGGCGGCTGGCGACGCGATACGACAAGACAGCCAATAGCTTTCTCGGCTTCGTCCTCGTCGCATCCATCCGACTGTGGATCAGACACTTTGTCCACACCACCTAGCAAAGGCTCGACTTCCCAAATCCGGCAGATGCCAAGACCGGCGCGGCTAACCTACCTATGACGTTGAAGTCTAAGCACGCTGCCGGCTGCGGTTTGGCGAACAGAAATCCTTGAACCTGTGAGCACCCGATCTCCTGAAGGCGGATCATCTGGGCTTCTGTTTCTACTCCCTCAGCCGTTGTCCGAATGCCAAGCTTCTTGCCAAGGTCGACGACCAGCTCGACCACTGCCAACGCGTCGCTGCGCGACGAGAGATCCTGGATGAAGGTCTTGTCGATCTTTATCTTATCAAAGGGGAAGCTGGAGAGGTAACTCAGGGAGGAATAGCCCGTACCGAAATCGTCGAGTGCGATCCGCAAGCCCAGCTGCTTCAACTGGTGAAGCGTTGCGAGCGTCTTTTCGGTCGCCTCCAATAGGACGGACTCCGTGATCTCCAGTTCAAGGCGGCGGGCGGAAAGGCCCGTGTCCGACAAGGCGCGCAACGTGTTGCGAACGAGGTTGCCGGCGCGAAACTGGACCGGCGAAAGGTTGACTGCTACGGTAATGTCCGATGGCCATGCCGCTGCGTCGCGACAGGCCTCCCGCAGAACCCATTCGCCTAGAGTGTCGATGACGCCAATCTCTTCCGCCACCGGAATGAACTCGGCAGGCGACACGTAGCCAAAGCTACCACGCTTCCAGCGGAGCAGCGCTTCGTATCCTTCGATTCGTTTGGACGCCGTATTCAGAAGAGGCTGATAGTGGATCTCCATCTCGCTGCGCTGAAGAGCCTCGCGGAGATCGTTCTCCAGTGCCTTCCGTGCAACGAGCTTTTCCTCCAACTCGAATGAGAATAGTCGAATTCGAGACCTGCCGTCGGCTTTTGCCTGATACATGGCGAGGTCGGCGTGCTTGAGCAGCTCTTCAGGACTACACGACAGGAGCGGCTCGCGCGCCACACCGATGCTCGCGGTCAGGAACACTTCGTGCCCATCGATTGTATAAGGCTCCGCGATCAGCGCAAGCACCCCTTCCGCCATCGCCATCCCGTCGAGGGCAGAGCATTTTCTGGTCATCAGGAGTGCGAATTCGTCGCCCCCTAGGCGAGCGATCGCGTCCGCGCCTTTGGCACATATGCGCAGCCGCTCCGCGACCTGTTTCAGCACCTCGTCGCCAAGCTTATGCCCAAGCGTGTCGTTGACCTCCTTGAAGCCATCCAGGTCGAGAAGGAGGATCATAACGTGATCGTCCCCCGCCTGCTGCTCTTCGCAACGCCTCCGCAGCGTGTCCTGCAGGAGGACGCGGTTCGGCAGGTCGGTCAGGGCATCATGATGAGCCATGTACCACATGTGGGCTTCGGCCTGTCGGCGCTCACTCGTATCCGCATAAGTGGCAAGCCATCCACCATCAGCCAGCGGCTGGTGCGAAACCGTAAACGATCGTCCGTCGGGAAGATCAAGCGTGAAGGTGCCTTTTTGGTGCTCCCTAATAAGTTGCCGCTGGCAGTCATACAGACTGTTCAGCGCGGCTGACGAGGCGCCAGGATCCTGGGCGAAAATTTCTTCCAGGTTCGAGCCCGGCCGCAGAGCGGCCGTCGCTCCGGCCAGGTGGATGAAACGATCGTTAAAGATAACGAGACGACCGGCAGGATCGCAAGTGCAGAGCGCCTGCGACATGTTGTTCAGAGCCGCGTCGAAACGCTGGTTCTGCAGCATCAGGATGCCATGCGTATCCTCAAGCTTAGCCGCTGTTTCCTCTAATTCACTATGAGCTGAGCCCAGGAGTCTGTTCTGTCTCAAGAGGAGGGCGATTAATGCAACCCCACAAAGGACAAGCCCCCCGGCGAGGGACGTGAAGAGGAGATGAAGCCGCGCCAGCTCAACCCTCTCCTCGGCTGCTCGAGCAGTCCCATAAGCTGCGGCTCTAGAGGAAAAAGCCGTCATCTCCGCATCAAAGGGCCTCAGTATACCCATTGCTCTGTTTACATCAAATGTAGCGCCGCCGGCTTCTACAAGTGTACCAACCGCATCGAGACGATTCTTAAGCGAATCAATCGTCTGTTCATTCGCAGGTTCGCTCTTGATGAATTGTGTTAAGCTTCTGCCTTTGCCAAATTCCGGTTGGGACCCCGTTTCGAACGTGGCAAGGCGACTGAACATGATGTCCAGCCGCAACTGGACCTCATCGAACTCGACGCCGCTATTTGGAACCGCATAGGAAGCTAGCACATGCTCCAGGCGCAGGAACTCAGCGAGCGCCTGGCTGACCGTCCACGCCGCGTTGAAACGGGACACTTTCTGGATAGCCGCCTGCCGCTCGAAGATGACAAACGAGATGTACCCGGTTGCGAGCGCAAAGCAGCAGACGACAGCGGCGAGGCAGCGTTGGACGGTCTTTAGAGACACCGAGAGCCCCCTATGGCCAGAATCATTCGACAACCAGTTTTGCCACTTGCCATGCAGAACGGGAAAAGTAGGTCTGGTTCTGAAGATCGGAATCGCTGTCGAACGGATAGATGATGAACAAGGGTCCCTTGTCGCGAACCGTCATGTATTTCCCGTCCCGCTTCAGGGCCATGATGACATTGAATTGGGCGAAATCCTCGATCGGAATCGTCGTGACATAATCGTTCAGCGCAACGGCGGTGACGTGTTTGCCTTCGGCACCGACCAGTTCCATGAACTTGTCGAGGCGGATGCCGGTGAACGCGCTCTCGCCGTCGTACCACGGCGTCTTCGTCCTCACCGTCTCGGTGCCCATCGCCTCAAGCATCTCACGATCGAACACCGCCGTTTCGCCGACATTGGTCGTTTTTATTTTCCCGGATACAACGAGGATCGGCTTCCCTCGCGGGGGGCTGAGGTCGTTGGCGGAAGCAGACATGACCAGCAGCAGCGAGCTGAGGACGGCCATACCGACTTTGAAAAGGGCTTGGATCATTGGCGGGCCTCATGTGTGGCTGTTGCTACCAGATATGACCACGATACCCTAAACCCTTGTTAATTAAATATTTCCAAGGCTGCGCTTCTTCCCGGAGGGTCAAGACCTCGGGCTGCCCAAGAGCGTTCGTCTTTCAAAGCTGAATATTTTCAGGCTGGTCGTGCCAACACAGTCCCTTGGAGCCATGCCGCCTCGCGGGGCCAGGGAAGCCCGCCCGCCCGGGCGAGGCGACTAGCGATCGCGACCAACGACATTCGCGCATCATCGAATGTCCGTCGTCACCATTGACGGCGATCCTACGGTGCGGTTGATCTGGCAGGAAGGTCGCCGGTGCAGCATTGGCGCCACATGCATCTGGATGACGCAGAGCTCATCCGCTGAAGGCACGTCACGAGGATGCAGTGTCCGGGCGCGGTGTCGACCTCTGGGGTTCCGTGCGGAGATATGGAAACTCGTCACGGATGTCGTCGAGAACGAAGTCGTCTTCGACTTCAGAGAGAAGCGCGACGGCGTGCTCGGTTTCGCCCGCGGCTATGCAGCACCGGATGATCTGGTGACGAGCAAACGCCGCGTAGAACCCGTCCGTGATGCCGAGAAGTAGCTGAAGCGCCTCGTCCCGGAGCTTCTCGTATTGCTCCCTATCTGCCACGTCATCCGTCAGCATTGCAGCAAAAGCAGCTTTCGTCTTGATCAGTTCGGCCAGTTCGGCCTGGGCCTGCAGACCTCCCCCATTCTCTTGGGCAGGATTCTCGGCATTGTGGCCACCGGCATGCTCATCATGTAGAGGCGAGACGCTTTGCTGACCGAAGAGCCGCTTAAGCCAACCAAAAGTCACGTCGAACCATCCAATCAGTATCTCATCGCACAGACATCCGGCACCTGCGGTTTATGCCGTGGCCAGCGCCGGGTCGCTATGCTGCCTGGTTGAAGGCTATCACCTCCGCGATGGCCCGCGAAAGCTCCTGCTCCTTGAAGGGCTTGCCCAGCTTCGGCACAGAAGTACCACTACCCTCAGGGAGGCTCGCGTAGCCTGACACCATTAGGATCGGGAGCGTTGGCTGATCAGTCCGAACGCGCTGAATTAGCTGTTCGCCGGTCATTCCTGGCATGGCGTAGTCGGTGATGATGAGGTCGACGCTGTGCTGGGCTAGCATAAGGAGCGCCTCTGCGCCTGAGTGCGCCTGAAGCACTTCGTGCCCAAGTTCCATCAGCATCGCTGCCGTGTTGTCGAGGACCAGTGGGTCGTCATCAACAGCAAGCACCACGAGGGGGTCCATTGCTACCGGCGTTGAATCCGGTTCGGCGGCTACAGGGTCAGTTTCCACATTGCCCGATCGGCCCCCCGCGACACGCATCCAGATCTCGGCCGTCGTGCCTGATCCCTTCACGCTCTTCAAAACGAACTTGCCTCCAGACTGATGCGCAAGGCCCTGAACCATCGGGAGCCCCAAGCCAGTTCCCTTACCAACGCCCTTTGTGGTGAAGAAGGGCTCAGTCGCTTGAGCAAGCGTCTGCTCGTCCATCCCTTCGCCCTGATCGATCACAGAGAGCCGGACGTAAGTGCCTGGCTCCAGGCCAGCCTGTGCGACGACAAGGTGATCCAGCTGTGCCGCTATGGTGATGGTGCCGCCGTTCGGCATCGCGTCACGCGCATTCACGGCGAGGTTCACTAGAGCGAGTTCAAGCTGCCGGGCATCGGCGTACACCGGCGGGAGCATAAGAGGAAACCGTGTGTCGATCGTCACGCCGACGCCAATCGTGCGCTGCAGGAGATCCGCCATACCCCGCACTAGGTGCGAAAGATCCACCGCCTCGAGCGCCAATTGCTGCTTACGGGCAAATGCAAGCATGCGCTGTGTTAGAGAGGCTCCTCGCTCCGCCGCCATTATCGCGCTACCAATAAAGCCGGAGACATCCTCTCCGCGTTTCATTCGGCGCTGCGCTATGTGCAGGCTACCAAGCACCACCGCAAGAAGATTGTTGAAGTCGTGGGCGACGCCGCCGGTGAGCTTGCCAACCGCCTCCATCTTTTGCGCCTGGAAGAACGCCTCGCTGGTTCTTTCAAGCTCCTCCTGTGACTGCTTTCGCTCAGTCAGATCGCGCGTGATCTTCGCAAAGCCAAGAAGCCTGCCGTCGGGCGTCTTGATGGGATCGATGACGACATTTGCCCAGAAGCGCGTGCCATTCTTGCGCACCCTCCAGCCTTCGGCTTCAAAACGCCCCTCACGTTCTGCCGTCTGCAAGGCAATCGCCGGAATGCCAGCTGCCCGATCTTCGTCCGAGTAGAAGCGCGAGAAGTGCTCGCCGGTTATCTCATCTGCGGTATAGCCCTTGAAGCGCTCTGCTCCCGCGTTCCAGCTACTGACGCGACCTTCAAGGTCGAGCATGTAGATCGCGTAGTCCGTCACGCTGTGGACAAGGAGCCGGAAACGTTCCTCGCTGCGGCGAAGCTCCTCTTCGGCGGCTTTGCGCTCGGTGAGGTCGCGAGTGACTTTCGCAAAGCCCACGAGTTCGCCCGTGTGGTCCCGGATAGGATCGATGACGACATTGGCCCAGAAGTGCGTTCCATCCTTGCGGACGCGCCAGCCCTCTGCCTCGAAGCGCCCCTCACGTTCGGCAGTTTCCAGTGCGAGCTTCGGAACATGATCGCGTTCCTCCGGCGTATAAAAGCGGGAGAAGTGCTCGCCGATGATTTCTTCGGCCTCATACCCCTTGAAGCGCCGCGCCCCCGGGTTCCAGCTCGTAACGACCCCGGTGGGATCGAGCATGTAGATGGCATAGTCGGTGACGCTCTGGACCAGGAGCTCAAATCGGCTGCCACTGCCGGCGGAATGTTCTGTTTCGCTCATAGCCCTTTTTGCCAGAAGCCAGACCAACTGAGAAGGGGAGCTTACCGCCTGATGCCCTCTTTGACAGTCCCGCGAGTGGTGGGCAACATGCCTGCAGCCGGTGCGCAGCAAGCCGACCGGCACAAGCCACATTCAGATCGGCAACTGCTGCCCCAGCGACCTCGGGTTCCGATGTGGGACTTCCCGCTCATCCGCAATCTTCGGCATAACGCGACGCGCAGCTTTATCCTGATACATCTGGATATCGGCTTCGGCGAGCATCTGATCTACCGTAGTACCGGGTGTTGATTTCCACCCGGAACTGACCCGGGACAGCGCCTGATTTCCACTGAGATTTGACCTGGGTCGGAACCTGCCGATCACCTAGTGGGACGAGCGGGTGGAGGAGATAAAAGCCGCTGTTGATCCTGTCGCAGTTCATCCGGTCATGGCATGTTGTGGTAGTTCGGCCGTGCGCCGCCGATGCCAGGGGCCAGCCTGCCTCCATTGTGCCTTCAATCGACGGCACCACATCGCGACGCATGTCTTGAAACCCAACTTCACCGATGAAAATGCCAGTCGCCATCTCCTCGGTCGCCACTGGTGACCTCACCCGAAGGTGCTCAGCCAATCGTCGAGAGGCGTACCGGAGCCGACGGTCGCGTCGGCGAGTATGCTTCACCTGATCCCGCGAACTGGTCTCGCCCCGCAGCAGCCCAAGATGCCCCGAGCCCTTCTTCATTCGACTGGCCCGAACCCATTGTCGCCGCCCCGGTTGTCGGGGATCGAGGACCGGTCCTGATTCACATCGAGTACCGGGTGGATCCGGCGGATCGTGAGCCATTCCTGGCCGCGATCACGAAACTAGCCAAAACTCGGCGGCGGGATGGGGCATTCAACTGGGGTATCACCGAGGATGCCTCAGATCCCAGTGTTTTCCTCGAGTGGTTCATGACCGAATCCTGGGCCGAACATCTTCGTCAGCACCGTCGGACATCCCTCGCCGACGTTGACCTCCATTCGGAGGTGCGGAGCTTCCAGATGCGTGATCAGGAGCCCAGCGTGCGCCACTACCTCTCGGCGAATCCTGCGTCCGGCGAGGTTTCACATGCCAGCAATCGCCACGTTCGAGGCGCGGCTTGATGGGGTGGCGCCCTGAATTACGACGCTTCCATGCCACCACCCACTCGTCGCACCTCCGCTATCTCCTCAAGAACTTCGAGAGCTAAATGAGCTACGGCATCCACCACGTGACCGCCCTGGCGGGTCCGGCTCGCCGCAATATCGACTTCGATACCCTCTTGCTGGGGCTTCGGCTGGTCAAGAAGACGGTCAGGGGATGAAGGCGATCATCGCGGTATTCGGTAGCAAAGACCGCCAATCGGGTCCGCCGCTTGGCAGTTGCGATGCGTCCGGCCGCCGCCGCAGGGGGCAGTCAGGCGACCGGGTTCGGGTTAGGAAGCCGATCGGATGCACCGAGCGACAAAGAGCCCCGTCGATTTAGCCCGCGGTCGTGGGCACCGGCGTGTTGAGCAGTTGCTGCTCCCAGAGGTACGCGATGCCACTGCCGCCGGCATGCTGGATAATGACCTCGGTCAGCTTGGCGGCAGTGTCCGCCCGTGCCCAGTCACGCTGCCATTCGGCCGCAAGCGCCAGCCATGTCATCATGTTGGCGCCGGCCGCGATCATCCGCTGGATGGCGACCTGGTGCGCCTCGACTGAGACGGCGCCGGACGCGTCGGTGACGACCGTCACGTCCCAGCCTTCGCCGAGCGCCTGGATCGTCGGCATCGCGACGCAAACTTCGGTCCACAGTCCGGCGATGACCAACTGCTTGCGGCCGGTTGCCTTGACTGCGTCGACGACCTTGGGATCCTCCCAGGTGTTGATGAAGGTCCGGTCGATCACCTCCTGGCCGGGGAACACTTCGGTGATTTGGGGGAAGAGGAGACCGCCCCGTTCCGCGATCACAGTCGTCAGGATCGTGGGAACGCCGAAGGCCTTGGCGGCCTTGGCGAGCCCTGCCGTATTGTTAATGACCATCTGCGGCTCGTGACTATTCACGTTCGCAAGCTGGTAGGGCTGGTGGTCGATGAGGACGAGGACGGAGTCCTCGGGGCGGAGAAGCGAAGAAAGGCCATTACGAAACGTCATCGATACATCCCTCGTAGTGAAGAGTAGGTTGACTTTGAAGCAAGCCGACGTCGATCTCGGTGCGTCGTCCGGAACGTGGTGTACTTGCCACTCTGGAACCTGGCGGAGTAGCGCGGTCCGGCGTGCAGCTCTGTCGCCAAACGGGGAACGCCGAATGGACATCGATGACATCCTGACCTTTGTCGAAGTCGCCGACGCAGGAGGGGTATCGGCCGCGGCGCGTCGGCTCGGGGTGTCGAAGTCGATCGTCAGCCGCCGGTTGCTTCGACTCGAGGAGGATCTCGGCGCTCAGCTCCTGATGCGGACAACGCGCGGGGCCGCCCTGACCGAAGCCGGATCGATCTTTCGCGACCACGCGGGCAGAATCAGAACCGAGATCGAGGCCGCCAAGGAGACGATCCGGCCGGTCGGCGACCTCCGCGGCCGCCTGCGGATCGCGATGCCGCTGTCCTTCGGCCCGACGCACTTCGCCCCCGTTATCGCGGACATGGCGCGGCGCCATCCTCAACTTCACGTCCATGCCGTCTTCAGTGACCGCATTGTCGATCTCGTGACGGGCGGGTTCGACTGCGCGATCCGCGTCGGCTACCTTCCCGACTCCGAGTTGGTCGCCCGAAGGGTCGGGCCGATCTACGGATCGCTCGTTGCCAGCCCAGACTACATCCGAGAGCATGGGCTCCCACGCAGGCCGGATGACATCACCGCCCATCAGGCCCTCATGCAGGGAACCGAGACATGGCAGTTCATGGACGGCGACACGATCGTGACGGTCAACCCGCAGGGACGGTTCAAGGCCGACAGCGCGACCGCGCTCGCCGCCGCTGCCGCCGCGGGCCTCGGTATCGCCTGGCTGCCCAACTGCATCGTCCACGACTACGTCGCCTCCGGTGCGCTTCTCCCCATCATGACTGATCATCCGCCGCCCGCCGCAGGGGCGTACGTCGTGCGTCCACCGGGCCGTCATCCCGGGCGGAAGGTTCAGGTCCTGGCAGACCTGATGACCGTGCTTTTTGCGGAGGATCCGCAATTCGGGGCAATCGACTTCGTTTCGAAGGTGTAAGGCCGGTGCCGCACCGCGGTCGTTCCAGCGTTCCGCGTGATGCGACACGGTTGCGCGTTTGCCGAAGCTAGGCTGGGAGCAATTCCGCGGCTAGCTCATGACATCGCCGATCGGCGCCGAGTTCGTCGTTGTCGCAGACGACCGATCGTTAACCTCCGTGCTTCCTCGGGCTACGTCCTGGGGACCGGCCGTTCCCGGAAGGACCGTGACCATGAGCTGGAACCCCGCACTCGAACCAGGCAGTCCGGACGAAGTGGGCGCGGATGCGATCGAGACCTTGATCGTTCCCCGTTCCCGCGACCTCGGCGGCTTCGAGGTCCGGCGTGCCTTGCCGGCACCGCAGCGTCAAATGGTCGGCCCCTTCATCTTCTTCGACCAGGCCGGGCCGGCAGAGTTGCTGACGGGGCAAGGCATCGATGTCCGTCCGCATCCGCATATCGGTCTCGGCACCGTCACCTACCTGTACCGCGGCGACTTCCATCACCGGGACAGCACCGGAGCGGACCAGATGATCCGGCCCGGCGAGCTGAACTGGATGGTCGCCGGACGCGGCGTCACCCATTCGGAGCGCACCTCCGCGGCGGCCCGTAGCGGTCCGAACAGTCTCTTCGGCATCCAGACATGGCTCGCCCTGCCCGACAGCTACGAGGACATGGCCCCCACGTTCGAGCATCATGGCAAGGAAGCATTGCCCGTGATCGAGGACCAGGGCGTCTCCGTCCGGCTGATCCTCGGCAGCGCTTATGGCAAGATCGCGCCCGCGACCATGCTGTCAGAGACTTTCTACGCCGACGTGAAGCTCAATGCGGGTCGCCGGCTGCCGATGCCGGACAACCACGAAGATCGCGGCATCTACATCCTCGAGGGAACGATCTCGATTGCCGGCAGGGAATACGAAGCCCAGCAGATGATGGTCTTCCGCCCGGGCGACAGGATCACCGTCGCTGCCGGCGAAAGGGGGGCGCGCTTGCTGATCCTCGGAGGTGCGACGCTCCCCGGACCGCGGTATGTCTGGTGGAACTTCGTTGCCTCGTCGAGGGAGCGCATCGAGCAGGCCAAGGCGGAATGGCGCGCGGAGAACTGGGGTAAGGGACGCTTCGACCTGCCAGTCGACGATCGGGACGAGCACATTCCCCTGCCAGACTGACGGATGTCGACGAGCGAACGGACCAAGCTATACGTGCCGCCAGGACCATACGGATCAGATTGCGACCGATCAGACGCTGAACGGAGGAAGACATGACGAACAGATGGCCGGAGCTCGACTACCTCGGCTGGCGCGAGACATGTTCCGCGCTCCATCTCTATCTCCAGATCGGCGGCAAGTATCGATTGGCGCAGTCCCCCTGGCTCAATCACTCTTGGAACGCCACCTTCTACGTCACGCCCCGGGGGCTGACCTCCTCGCCCATCCCCGACGGCTCCGGCATCGAGATCCTGTTCGACTTCCACGACCACAGGGTCGTCGGCACGAGCGGCGACGGCAGAACGGCGTCGTTCGCGCTTGGGCCTTCCACGGTCTCGGCGTTCAACGCCGAGTTCAAGGAACTTGTGGCTAAGCTCGGCGGCGCGTCGGTCTTCAGCGGTGTTCCAAACGAGGTGCCCTATCCCATGCCGTTCGCGGAGGATCATCGCGAACGCCCCTACGACCGCGACGCCGTGGAACGCTATCATCGAGCCTTGCTGGCTATCGACACAGTCTTCAAGGCGTTCCGAACCTCCTTCCTTGGCAAGTCGAGCCCGGTTCACCTGTTCTGGGGTGCGCTCGATCTGGCTGTCACCCGCTTCTCCGGACGGCGTGCTCCGCTCCACCCGGGCGGCATTCCGGCCTTGCCGGACGACGTGGCGCGGGAAGCCTACGACCGGGAGGTTTCGTCGGCGGGTTTCTGGCCAGGCGGCGGCGGCATCGACTATCCCGCGTTCTACGCCTACGCCTATCCAGCACCGAACGGGTTCAGGGGTGCGGCTGCTCAGCCCGATGCCGTCTTCTGGCATGACGGCCTATCAGAGTTCGTCCTCCCCTATGACGCCGTGCGGTCGGCGGCCGATCCCGATGCGGATCTCATGGCGTTTCTCGTTTCGACCTATGAGGCGGCTGCCGAGCTTGGATCATGGGACCGCGACCTCCTCGAATGCTTGCCGGGTCAGACTCGCAACGTTCGGCCAGCCGATGCCAAGGCGAAGGCGGATTTGCCGGTGCCGGTGGACGAACGGGTTGAGCGGGAGGATGGCGCGTCGAAGGGACGCTATCGCCTGGTTGTCGACGGCGTCGAGGCCGAGATGACCTACAGCCGGGCCGGCAAGGGTCTGATCATCATCGACCACACAGAAGTCCCTGACGTCCTGCGGGGCCGGAAGGTTGGCGAGCGAATGGTGCGCCGAGCGGTCGAGGACGCACGGCGCGACGAGATCGCGCTCATCGCGCTCTGCCCGTTCGCGAAGGCGCAGTTTGATCGTCATCCGGAATGGCAGGACGTGCTTCGTCAATCCTGACGACTTCCTCTCAGCGAGTCCTTTAGCGAGTATCATCACAGGCGGCGTCATGGCCGCCGAGAGTGACGCGAACGCCTGCTCTCCCCGGGTTCCAATTCAGCGCGGCCACGTAGCGACAACGGGCAGCGCTCACAAAGGCCGGCTAGAGCTGCAAAAGCTATGTCCACTTTCAGGTGCTGGAGGATAGGGCGCTACAACGTGGAAAGGTCGATACGGGCGACCCGTCGGATCAGCCGGAAACTTCGCCCGTTGCCACAAGATAAGCGTCCCATCCCTGCATCGAGATGTCGGCAACCGTCTGGAGTTCGGCACCGCTTGCGCCATCGCGCGCAAGGATCGACATACCGGCTTGGGCCGTCTGCACAAAGCGGGCCAAAGCCCGGCAGTCCGCTGAAGCAGGAATCTCGCCCGCGGCGACCCCTTCTTCTAATCGCACGAGCAAGCGCTCCAAGGTTTGGGCGCGTGCTCCACGAACGAGCTCGCCTAGCGTCTCATGGCCCTCGCTGCCGACCTGCGAGAGCGTCACCATGCAACCGCGCGGCATGTCGGCAACGCAGCCGGTGAGGGCGGCTGCCGAGTTCGACAGCAACGCACGTACCGCTTCGCGTGCAGTTGGGGCGGAGCGAAACTCCTTCCAAACATAGGCCTCGTTGTCTCGGACATAACGCTCGAGCGCTTCGACGTAGAGCGCCTCCTTCGAGCCGAAGGCCGCATAGAGGCTAGGCGATCCGATTCCAAGCTCGGACGTTAGGTCGGCGATCGACGTGGCCTCGAAGCCGCGCGCCCAGAACAAACGCACCGCCTTGGCGAGCGCTTCATCGCGATCGAAAGCACGAGGCCGTCCACGCCGACGGGGCCCCGCGTCCATTCCACTCCTGCTGTCACCTTCTTTCTGCATCGACCATTATATAATTCGGTTGACGGCGGGCGGCAAGCCGGATAGCGATTATCTATCGATCACTACAGAAAGGTAGACCAATGCAAAATCTTCTTGGCAAGCGTGCCCTCGTGACCGGAGGCTCTCGCGGAATCGGTGCGGCGATCGCCCTTGCTCTCGTCGACGGCGGCGCGGACGTTGCAATCACCTACGGCCACTCCGCCGAGCGCGCCTCGCAAGTGGTTCGGGACATCGAGGCGAAGGGACGGAAGGCATTGGCAATTCGCGCCGACGCAGCCGATCCGGCCGCGATCCGACGCTCCGTTGACGAAGCCGTGGCTGCTCTTGGCGGCCTCGACATCCTCGTCAACAATGCGGCCATCGCCGCCTACGCGACAATCGCCGAGGTCAGCACCGAGATGATCGACGAGCTTTTCGCTATCAACGTACGCGGTCCGATCCTGGCCAGTCAGGCCGCAATCCCCCACCTTCCGGCGGGCGGACGCATCGTTACGATCGGATCCGGGGGCGCCGACCGCATCGTCGGGGACACGGGCACGGTCTACTTCATGACCAAGGCGGCCTTACAAACGCTCACGCGGGGTCTGGCTCGGGAATTGGGACCGCGGGACATCACGGTCAACCTTGTTCAGCCGGGCTCGACGGATACCGAGATGAATCCTGCCAATGGTCCCTTCGCTGATTTTCAGCGCAGTTTGAGTCCGCTCGGCCGCTACGGGACGCCGGAAGACGTGGCCGCCGCTGTCGCCTTCCTCGCCAGCCCTGCCGCGCGCCATATCACCGGCGCGATCCTGAACGTCGACGGCGGACAGCTCACGTAGCAGGTCGACTTTTAAGACAACGTCGGGCCCGGTAGGCAAGCCTGCGGGGCCCGCAGCTTTGTTCCTAGGCCTGATCGTCCGCTCCGGATGAGACGATCGCAAAGGGTGCGGCAATCACGCTTGCTGACTGGCCAATCGGTCGGCCCGGCATCCCCCCAAGCTCGTAATTGGATGAGAGACATGCGACTCGAAAGAATGCTGGCTTTGCTCGCCGTCGGCACCCTTCTGATGCTCCAAGCCGGTTGCCACACGACGCAACTCGGCCAGAGTGTCGGCTTCCCCGCGCCGCAGGAACGCGCGGGCGGAGGCAATTTCCGATGACCATGAACCAGGGTTGTTCGAGGTTGGCATCGACAGCTTTTCCGCCTCCCTTCTCGATCCCGCAGCGGGACGTGTAGCCGCGGATAAGCCCCCGAAGCTGCCGCCGATGACGATCGCGTCATGCCGCATGGGATTCGTCCGCGAAGTCGCAGTGGCTCGTGCGACGGGAAAGACGCGCATCGGAGTCGGCGCTGAGGGCGGCGAGGGTCACCGAGGCCAGCCGCCGGAGACGCAGGGCTTCGGCGAAGGCGCCGTCCATCGCTGCGTTCAAGGCCTCCTCCACCAGCCAGCCCGTCGCCTCCCTGCGGTGGTCCATGGCAAAGACGCCGGGCGAGCCGAGCGCCTCGTAAATTCCGCGAAGCGTCACGGTCGGAAGGACGCGCGCGATGGTCCAGCCGCCGCCGTGCCCTTTGTCTACATTGCGCGTCCGTTACCGCGGGAGCCGCTCCCGTCGACGCTCCAGCCACCTGGCCCTGCAAAGAAGATCAGCAGGAATACGAAGCAGTAGAGGATCGAGGCATCGCCGCCGTTGAGGACAAGATACAGGCTCCTTGGAGCATGGAACATCCAGTATGCGACCGCCATTTCGCCAGCCAGCAGGAATGCAACAGGACGGGTCAGGAAGCCGAACACGATGAGAAGCCCTCCGACGAGCTCCATCGCGCCTCCGATGCCGGATAGCGTCAGAAGCTCTGGCATCCCTCTCTCCGGTGGTGCAGATGGGACTGTCGATGCGATTGCCTCAGCTCTTGTCGGCGCGGACAAGACCCTCGCGCTCTTGAACTTGGTAGAAGCCTTTAGCGAGTTTGCGCGACAACCGGAGGCTCGTTTTTGGCCGTTGGTCGCCGCCATCCGGCGACCTTGCCGTCGATCCAGCGGATGGCGACATAGAAGACCGGCGTCAAGAACAGGCCGAAGATCGTGACGCCGATCATGCCGAAAAAGACGGCGGTGCCGAGCGCCTGGCGCATTTCGGCACCTGGACCCGTCGCGATCACCAGCGGCACAACGCCCAGGATGAAGGCGAGCGCCGTCATCAGGATCGGCCGTAAGCGAAGCCTGCACGCCTCGACCACCGCTTCCACGGGTGTTTTGCCATCCCTTGCTTCGGCATCGCGAGCGAACTCCACGATGAGGATGGCGTTTTTGGCGGCAAGGCCAACCAGGACGACGAGGCCGATCTGAGTCAGGATATTGTTGTCGAAGCCGCGCAGCATCACGCCGAGAAGCGCCGAAAGGACTGCCATCGGCACGATCAGGATGATCGCGAGCGGCAGTGTCCAGCTCTCGTATTGAGCCGCTAGAACGAGGAAGACGCAGAGGAGGGACAGCGCAAAGACGAATATGGCAGTATCACCAGTGCTTTTCTGCTGGAAAGCGAGCTCCGTCCACTGGAAGGTCGAGCCCTGCGGCAGGGTCGCCTTTGCCAGAGCCTCCATCGCGTTCAGCGCATCTTCGGAGGACACACCGGGTGCCGGGTTTCCTTGCAGCGGTACCGAGGTGAACATGTTGTAGCGCTGGATTAGGTTTGGGCCTGACACCTCCTTTACAGTCACGAGCGTTCCGAGCGGCACGAGAGCGCCGCTGGAGGAGCGCACGCGCAGCTGCTCGATGTCTCGCGTGTCCATCCGGAAGCGCTGGTCAGCTTGAGCGCGCACCTGGTATATTCGGCCGAATGCGTTGAAGTCATTAACGTAAGCGGTGCCGAGATTCTGCTGCAGCGTCGAGAAGATGTTTGTGATTGGAACGTTCAGGATCTCCGCTTTCTGCCGGTCGATGTCGAGGAAGATCTGCGGCGATGAGGCAGAGAAGGTCGTGAACACGCCGCTGAGCCTGGGGTCTTGCGCGGCTTTGCCCATCAACTCCTGGCTGGCGGCAAGGACGCGCTCGATATCCGGGCCCATGCGCTCCTGGACCTGCATTCGGAAGCCGCCGGAATTGCCGATGCCGCGAACAGGCGGCGGCGGCACGATGATGACGAACGCCTCCTCGATCGACTGGAGACGGGTGTTGAGGTCGGCGAGGATCTTGTCGGCGGATAGCCCGTCCTTCAGACGCTCCTCGAAGGGCTTAAGCCCGATGAACACCGCCGATGCGTTCGTGGCATTGGTGAAGGTGGCAGCCGAGAAGCCAGAGAAGGCAACCGAATACTCTGTGCCTGGTGTATCCTTCGCAATGTCGGAGATGCGTCTCGTCACAGCATCCGAGCGTGACAGCGAGGCGCCATCGGGCAACTGGGCGACCGCGATGAGGTAGCCCTGGTCGAGCGAGGGAATGAAGCCCTGTGGGACCTTATTGCCCACGTAGACGGTCGCGAACACAAGGCCGGCATAGATCGGCAGAACGATCAGTTTCCGGTTCACGATGCGTTTGACGCCGCCAGCATAGGCGCTTGAGGTTCGGTCGAAGCCGCGATTGAAGCCACTTGCCAAACGCCGAAGCGGGTTTCTTCCGCCAGCGCCATGACTTTCGTGGGGCTTCAGAAGAATGGCGCCGAGCGCCGGTGAGAGCGACAGGGAAATGAAGGCGGAGATGACGGTCGATATGGCGATCGTTAGCGCGAACTGCCGGTAGAACTGGCCGGATATGCCGGGGATGAAAGCGGTCGGCACGAAGACGGCGCCGAGCACGAGGGCGATTGCGATCACCGCCGTTCCTACCTCGTCGATCGTCGTGTGGGCCGCATCACGCGGCGATAACCCCAGCGCTATGTTGCGCTCGATGTTCTCGACAACCACGATTGCATCATCGACCACGATGCCGATGGCAAGCACGAAGCCGAAGAGCGTCAGCGTGTTTAAGGAGAAGCCGAGCGCCGCCATGATCGCGCAGGTGCCGATCAGCGAGATCGGAATGGCGATGATCGGGATCAGCGCAGTTCGCCAGCTCTGCAGGAAGACGAGTACGACGAGGACGACGAGTGCGATCGCCTCGGCCAGCGTGTGATACACGGCGCTGACCGACTCTGCGATGAACGTCGTCGGATTGTAGACGACGCGGTAGTCGATTCCGGGCGGAAAGGTCGCCTTCAGCGTCTCCATCGTCGAGAGGATTTCCTCGACGGAGGCGAGAGCGTTCGTACCGGGCCGCTGGAAGACCACCATCGCGACAGCTTCTTCGCCGTCGAGATATGAGTTCGTCACATAGTCCTGCGCACCGAGCTCCACGCGTGCGACGTCCTGGACGCGCACCATGCGTCCGTCTTCGGTGGTCCTGACGATCACACGGCGGAACTGCGTGACGTTCTCAAAGCGGCCTTGCGTGTTCACGGTCAGCTGGAAGGCACTGCCGAGATTAGTCGGCTCCTGGCCAAGGGCGCCGCTGGAGACCTGCACGTTCTGCGCCTGGATGGCCCTGACGACGTCGTCTGAAGTGAGGCCGAAGGTGGTTAACTTGTCGGGGTCGAGCCAGACGCGAAGCGAGTAGAGACGCTCACCGAAAATCTGTAGATCCCCGACGCCACCGAGGCGCAGGAGCTCGTCGCGCACGTTGTTACGGGCGTAGTTCGAGATGTAGAGCTGGTCATAGGCTTTGTTCGGCGAGACCATGTGCACGACCATCATCAGGTCGGGCGAGGATTTGAGCGTCGTGACGCCGAGTCGGCGAACCTCTTCTGGCAACCGGGGTTCTGCGATCGAGACGCGGTTCTGCACCAGCACCTGCGCTTGGTCCAGATCAGTGCCGAGCTGGAAGGTGATGGTAAGCGACAGTCCACCGTCGCCCGTGGAGTAGGACGACATGTAGAGCATGTTCTCTACGCCGTTGATCTGCTCCTCGAGCGGCGTCGCCACTGTTGCGGCGACCGTTTCGGCATTGGCGCCGGGATAAGAGGCGCGCACCACAACAGTTGGTGGCGCGATCTCAGGATATTGCGCGACAGGCAGGCCGAGATAGGCGATCGTCCCTATCAACGATATCAGGATCGAGATCACGCAGGCGAAGATCGGCCGGTCAATAAAGAAATGGGCGAAGCGCATCGGATCGGCCCCCTACTGTGCCGTGTTTTCGGCGACTGCGACGGGCGGCAGGTCCGTCGGCTTGGGGTCTACTTTAATACCGGGTCGCACCCGCATCAGGCCGTTGACGACGATCGTCTGGTCGCCCTTCAGCCCCTCGCGAATGACGCGATAGCCGTCGATGCGCGGTCCGAGGCGCACCGGCTGCATTGAAATGGTGTTGTCCGGCCCAACCACATAGACGACGCGCCGATCCTGGTCGGATCCGACGGCCTCGTCGGGGATGAGCACGCCGTCGTAGGGCACCGATCCAAGAATTGCGACGCGGCCGAAGAGGCCCGGCACAAGCATGCCATCAGCGTTCGGCAGGACGGCTCGAGCGCGAAGCGTACCGCTTGCGGTATCGAGCCGATTCTCAGTGAAGTCGAGATACCCCGGATGCACCGGGCGCGGCTCGTTGCCGATGGCGACTTTCACCTCGTTCCGAAGGTCGCCCACCGGCGTGTTCAGTCCGCCGGAGCTGAGTTGGCGATAGGCGAGATAGGTCCGCTCGTCTACGTCAAAGTAGAAGTTGATCGGATCGACCGACACGATGTTGGTAAGGATCGTGTCGTTGGCGACGACGAGATTACCGATCGAAACGAGCTTGCGCGACATGCGGCCGGTAATGGGTGCTCGGATCTCGGTGAAGCTGAATTCAAGCTTGGCCCGATCAAGCGCGGCCTTGGCTCCATTGGCATCCGCGGTCGCTGTCGCGAATGATTGGGTGCGAGTGTCCGCGACCTGCGTCGTGATGTTGCCGGTCTCGCGCAGTGTCGCTGCGCGCTCCAAATCGGCGCGGGCGAACTCAAGACGTGCCGTGCTTGCTTCGACACTTGCCTGTGCTTGGTCAAGTGCAGCTCTGTAGGGGGCTTGATCGATCGTAAGGAGCAGGTCGCCCGCTTTTACAACGGCACCATCCTGAAAATGAATCTGCGACACATAGCCGGACACGCGGGCCCGAATGTCGACTTGGTCCACTGCCTCGAAGCGGCCGATGAATTCGTCATCCTCGATGATCTGCTTCACTACGGGCTTGGCGACCGTCACTTGCGGGGGCGGCGCATCCTGAGCGAAGGCGATTCGGGTTAAGCCCAATGCTGCACTAGAGAGGGCCAACTTAAATAATGATGCCGAAACAAAGGACTTCATCTTAAGGTGTTCCAGATCAGGGGATGGACGGAGAGTCGTCTGACCATGTTGCAACTGCTAAGCCCCAAGTGCAACAGGCCACGAAAGCGGCGGGATTTCCTAGTCAAGGACGCAGCAGCCGCCGCAACGAGCGACACGCTGCCAGATCACAGCCAGTGATGGCAAGGTCTCGGCGAAGTACCCCGAAAAGGAGCTTCTCGTTCTCGGCGGCGGCTTCGATTGCCCTGCCGTTAAGGATGAAGGGTGCATCATCGGATTGCTTTCCGCCCTTTGAGTTCGCCGACGGGCTGCAGGCCGGCACCAAACATTGATCCTCTTTGCTTCGAGGACCAGGCTGGCCGCACCCTGTCACAAACGTGTCCCTCCATCTTCTGCATCTGCCGGATCTGACCCTCGGCTCTCATGCGCTTCTCTACGGCACCGGGCGCTTCGCTTCCAATGTCTGATTGAGTTCGCGCAGTGCGGCCCCGGCCTGTTCTGCAGCCCTGCGGGCTTCCAGCAATTCCCGTACGTACCGCCGCCTGTTTGAAGCGTTGAAGATGGTTATACGGATGAAGCCCAGCCCTCCGGAAGCGTCGCGTCGTTGTACCGCATTTACCAAGACTGGCAGGGCCTACCATCGCCGCGAACGAAGTCGAAAGGGACCTCATTGAAGCGTTCTAAATTTTAAGAAGGGGCGCGAAATCGCCTTGTTGATAGATCTTGCCCGCTATGTTCAGGAGATCTGAAACCGCTGCCCGACGAGGCGGTCGCGCTCATGCCCCATCCAGGCGAGAAGGGTCGGGTTACTTTTATGATGCGCCCGTCTGCCTGTGGCGAGACATAGCCGCACGGCGCATTCTCAAAGAGATTTTCCAGATTCTCGTGTCTCTCGGCTCGGCAGCACTCGCGCCGTCCGAGAGCCCGTGTCAGCTCTTGGGCTATCTCGGGCTGGTGCCGAGTGAACTCCCGACTGGCGACACGATCCGACGCGGGGGGATCACAAAGGTCGGGAACGGGCGGGTGCGCTATATGCTCGTCGAGAGCGCCTGCCGCCGTCTGCGGCGTAGGCGTGGCATGCCTGCCCGTCCCGCATGTCGAGGAGCATCTGAAGTCCGGGGCGCTGGTTGAGCTGCTTAAGGCCAGGGCGCCGATCCTGCCGCCAACCACGCTACGATTCCAACCGTCGTCAGCCGAGCGCCGCGTTCCAGGCGTTCCTCGAGGCGATGCGGACCACGGCCGGAACCTGATGCGACACTCGGCGGAGTCCGACCGCACTTACTCCAAGCTGGACGGTATCAGGCGCCCGTAGCCTCGTTAACCATGGCCACCGCCTTCTCAGGGTCGGCTCGCCACGCTTCGTACAAGGCCTGGCTTGACCCCGGGCGGATGTCGAACGTGTCGTCTTCCAGCCCATGCAGCAGGTCGGCGATCACCGTCTCGGGCTTGGCTTTTTCGTTGGACCTGACGCCGGATGCGAACGGGGTGTCCACCAAGGGCGAGACCAGCTCGAACAGTCGCAACGGCGAGCCGACCTGCTTCAGCCGATACCGCATCGACTGGACGTAGGAGTGGAGCGCGGCCTTGGTGGCGCTGTAGGTGGGATTCGTCGTGTCCGGTGCATACATGACGCCGGACGTGGTGACGATCAGCGCCGGATCCGGGCGGCCTTCCAGCAAAGGTAGGAAGCGGTGCGTCAAGTCGACCGCCGACACGAAATTGACCAGCATCTCGAGCCGCGCGTTACTTGCGGCGTCGGTCCCGTCGAAGAGGCGGTAGGTGTGCGTCACGCCCGCGTTGAGAAACAGCACGTTGAGTTCGGGTGCGTTCTCCTGGACCCAGTCGACCAAGCCCTCGACCTGTCCGACATCGGTTATGTCACAGGCATAGGCCTGCGCGCCCCGCAAGGCGTCCGCTTCCCTTTGGAGGCGTTCCGCGTCGCGAGCTACCATGATGACCCGGTTGCCGCGCGCAGCGAGCTCCTTGGCCGCAATCAGCCCCATTCCCGTGCCCGCGCCCGTGATGAGGATCGTGTTTCCTGAGATGTTCATGTCCGGCTCCTTCAGCACGCGACTAGGCTTATGGTGATTGGTGGTGTGGAAAGGAGGGCAAGCGCCGAGCGTGCCTCCTCGCCGGTCGTTGCTGCCGCAACGTGGAGATCGGCATCTTTCTGCGTTCGCCATTCCTCTAAGACGAACAAGACCGTCGACTGGTCGCGGGATCGATACAACTCGTACGCAACATGCCCCGGCTCCTCTCTCACCGAAGCTCGGACAGCCTGGAGCCGAAGGAGGAACGCTTCCGTGGCCTGGGCGTCCGGCCCCTCGAACCGCGTGAGAAGTTTGATCGACTGTAGGGGATCGTTCCCTTTCTCCGCGGCCATCTCAGCCTTCTCCGTCCGCGAATGATAGAGACTCCCAGCGCTCGATCTCGGACGACCACTGCGCCAGCCGTTCCTTGACGTTCTCGATCGCCGAGGGGCCCACAAGCAGGTGCTCGGGCGGCGCGGACATCTCGATGGCGTCCAGCACGACCCGGCCCAACGCTGCCGGGTCGCCCCAATTCCACTCGCCGTCCATCCGGAGGACCGCGTCATAGTCGGCGATGCGGTGCTCGGTGTGTACCTGCGACCGCCCGCCCCATTCCGTTCGGTAGAGGCCCGGCAGGATCGCTGTCACGTGGATGCCCAATCTCGAAACCTCCTTCGCCAGGGCATCGTTGATGCCAAGGAGGGCGAACTTGCTGCCGTGGTAGGCGCCGAGGCCTGGGAATGTGATAATGCCGCCCTGGGATACGATGTTGACCACATGCCCCGCTTTTCGCTCCCGCATGGCTGGCAGCACCGCCTGGATAAGCGCCACCGGCCCGAAGACGTTGACGTCGAACTGGCGGCGAAGCGCGCCGAGATCCAACTCCTCGATCACGCCCTGAAGGCCGAACCCGGCATTGTTGACCAAGACGTCTATCGGGCCGACCTCATCCTCGACGGTCCGAACGAAGGTCGAGATCTGTGACGGGTCCGTCACGTCCATGATCCGGCCGATAGACCGCCCCGGCGAGATCGCCTCGAAGGCAGTACGCTGGTCCTCCTGTCGTAGGGTGCCGACCACCCTATGGCCCCGCGACAGCGCTTCTTCGGCCATGACGCGGCCCAAGCCACTCGAAACCCCCGTGATCACGATCGTTTGCATTGTCGGTCCAATCTCTATTGGTTGTGTCGAGCCTACATCTAGCGACCGGCAGCTCATGGGATTAGGTTCATCAATTTGCATGCCGTCGTGAAGGACTTTCACCAATGCCGAAAGCAAGCCTTGCCGAACTGACGGCCTTCGCGGCGGTCGCCCGCCATCGCAGCTTCCGGAAAGCGGCCGATGCATTGGGTACGTCGCGCTCCGCGCTCAGCCACACGTTGATCGGGCTCGAGCGGACCCTTGGGGTGCGCCTCCTCAACCGCACGACACGGAGCGTGTCGCCGACCGAGGCAGGTGGCGAACTCCTGCGCCGCATCGTTCCGGTGCTTCAGGATCTCGACGAGGCCCTCGACGCGGTGACGGGGGAAGCGGGCGCCGTTGGCGGGACCTTGCGCATAAATTGCGGCGAGGCAGCCGCGCAGGCGCTCCTGCAGACGGCCGTTCCGACTTTCGCAGAGCGTTGTCCCGGGGTCGCGCTGGATCTCGTCACCGACGGACGGATGATTGACATTGTCGAGGCGGGGTTCGACGCAGGCGTCCGTCTCCGCGAAACTGTGCCTCGGGACATGATCGCTGTTCCGTTCGGCGGCGACGTCCGCTTCCTGGTGGTCGCAGCCCCCGCTTATCTGGAGCGTCATGGAAGCCCGGTCGTGCCCGACGACCTGCGGGCACATCGTTGCATTCGCCACCGGATGCCGAGCGGAAAACTATACCGATGGGAGTTCGAGAGGCGGGGGGTGGAGATCGTCGTCGACGTGCCAGGCTCCATGACACTCGACGGCAATAGTCTGATGGTTCGAGCAGCGGCAGATGGCCTTGGCATGGCCTTCGTTTGGGAATCATTTGCCGATGCCGATCTCCGGGCAGGGCGCCTTGTCAAAGTGCTGGAGGATTGGTGTCCGGTTTACCCCGGGCTCTGCCTCTACTACCCTGGAAGGCGCCACGTGCCGGCCGCGCTGCGGGCCTTCATCGACGTCCTCAAGGGTGGCCGATGATCAAAAGAGTTCCGGTGAAAGCTGCCTTTCGACTCCCGATCCGAAACAGCACCGGAAATCGTTTCCGCTCCGCGTCTTTTCGGTCGCGCCACGATAACACTGTCACTGCCTAAAACTATTTGTCAGGCGCACGGATCACCCTGGTCCGCTGCGTGACAAGCGGCTACGAAGCCGCAAGTAAGAGAGATTCAGGTTCAGTCGGACGCTTGGTGACCAGCGTGCGGAAGGCGACGCTGCTGATAGGCTTTGAGTATAGGTAGCCCTGTCCCTCGGTGCAGCCAATGGCCCGAAGCGCCTGCGCTTGCTCGATTGTCTCGATTCCTTCGGCTATTGTGCGTATCTTCAGACCGTCCCCGAGAGTGATGATGGACCGTAAGACGGCCATCGACTGGGAACTGGTAGGAGCGTCGGTCACAAAACTGCGGTCGATCTTGATCTTGGATATCGGAAAGCGGTGCAGGTATCCAAGGGAGGAAAACCCGGTCCCGTAATCGTCGAGAGCAAAGCTGACACCTAAGGCCAGCAAGTCAGTGAACGTTTCTCGCAACCGGTCCGTGTCCGTAGCAAACGCCGATTCGGTAATTTCGAGCTCCAATCGCCGTGCTTCGAGCCCGGAATTCACCAGGGCCCGGCGAACCGCTCCGACTATATCGCCGGCTTCGAATTGAAGCGCTGAGACATTGACCGCGATCTTCACGTCACGCGGCCAGTGGGTGGCCTCTCGGCAGGCCACCTCGAGCACAAAGGCGCCCAGGCTATGGATATGACCCATCTCCTCGGCGACGGGAATGAAAGCGGCAGGGGACACGTAGCCCCGCAGGGGATGCCGCCACCTTATCAAGGCCTCGGCTCCGATGATCTGCGCCGTATCGAGTATCACCTGTGGCTGATAGACAAGCTCAAACTCACCTTTGTCTAACGCCCCCTCGATGTCCTGCTCCAGAGAAAGCCGAGCCATACGGTCGACTTCCATGCCGCTCTCAAAGACGGCGACGCGCTCCGACGGCGCCACCTTGGCCCGGTAGAGCGCAAGATCGGCCTGGCGCATCATGTCGCTAGCATCAAGCACTTTCGAGGGCCACCAGCCGATGCCGACGCTTGTGCCGATCGAAATCCGGTGGCCTCTAATGTTGTACGGCTCGTTCACCGCATGAAGAAAGCGGGACGCCGCCTCAACCGCCTGGTCTGCTGTGCTACTATCCAGAAGGACGGCGAATTCGTCGCCTCCGATGCGCGCATGAAAAGCCCTGGCTCCGAACACCTTACGGGCTCGCCTAGCGGTCTCAACCAAAACCGCATCGCCCGTTGCGTGACCGAGGGCATCGTTGACCGCCTTAAAGCGATCCAAGTCAAAAGCCAGCAGCGCAACGCCGCTTGCCTCCGTTCCGGTTCCGAGCTCCGCGATGGCCTCTTCGAGCGAGCGCCGATTGCCGAGGCCGGTCAAAGAGTCGTGCAATGCGAGATATCGCATCCGCTTCTGCGCCTGCTCGCGGATGGTCACGTCGCGCAGGGTCAGGCACAGGTGAAGGACGTCCGCAGCGGTCCCGTCCGTGGCGGCCGAGATGCCCTTCATCCAGAACGGCGCGATCGTATATTCAAGTACTCGACCGCCGCCGTCGGCTCCGTCGCCGGAAAGGGTCATCTGGCGTAACGCTCGATCTTCCGGCGCGCCCGTCGCTGTAGCCGATTGAATAGCGGCGCGGATCGACTGGCACAACGCGTTAGGCAAATCCTCAAGGTGCCTGAGTGCACTCCGGCGGACATTGAGCAGCGCGGCGGCCTCGGCATTAACCCGTGCGATGGCCCCGTCTCTGGACAGAATGACGATGCCGTCGAAACTTTCGTCAATCACGCGCTCAAGCATGCTGTGAGAGTTCGCGGCCTGGATCCGGGCGATCCACACCCGAATGCGTCCCAGGTCGAACTCGCGCAGCAACGTCCACACAACCGAGGCGAGGGCGAGACTGTCGAGCCTTGCGGTCGCGATGACGACCGATCCGTACTGCTGCAGGGCTAGGGCCGCGACTTCGGTGCAGACGATGGCCATAACGAGCAGGACGACAGCCGGTCCCGTACGGAGGCGAGCGGTACTGAAGAAGGCCAGGAGGCCGAAGATGCCAAGGCAGAAGGCAGGAATCGGCTGTTCAGTCAGTTCCCGGCCCTGGAGGAGTGTCTCGGTCGCCAGCGCGAGCACAAGCGATCCCGAGACGGTGCCAAACACTGGAACCGTGAAGAAGTCATGGAGCTCGACTGCGCTCGCACCGACGATCAACGATTTATCAGCGAGAAATTCGGAATCGATGCGCCCGGCGATAAGGTCCACAAACGAAACTCGCGGGACGTCCAAAGCGGCAATGCTGTAGTCAATCCCGAACAGGCCAGTTCCGCCATCGCGGCCGGCGAGCACCGAGGGCATCGAGTCCTGTCTCTCGCCGGCCGAATCGGATGAATACGGGAACCGGCGTATCACTCCGTCTGGATCCAGAGGCACATCGACGCTAACGGGCCACGACACGCGGAGCAACTTTTCGATCGGCATTGCCGGCTGGAGGATTTTATCTCCTGCAGTTGCCGGTTGAGCGAAGGTGGCGAGGTAGGTTTCGACTCCTGCATCGCTAAGCGCGGCGGCGAAAGCGTTGTCCTCTGCCTCGGTCGACGCCGACGAGAAATCGATGTCGAAGGCGACCTTCGCCGCTCCGGCCTTTGCTGCAGCCGAAAGGAGATCGGCGTGGAGATGCCTTGGCCAAGGCCATACTCCAATGCCCGCAATACTCCGCGCATCGATGTCGACGAGCACCACGTCCCCCGTGGGGGCGCGGCTATGGCTGGCAAAACGCAGTTCGGAGAGCCGGCTATCCAGAGCGCTGAACAGGCCCCCGAGCTCTGCCGCCAGGAGACAGAGCGAGATGACGACAACCAGCCAGGCGCTCCGAAGAACGCGCTTGCCGTTCCACCCATGGCGCAGCGACCGCTTCACCTTTCGTTCCGGACCAACTGGCCTATACAATGGAGCTAAGATCTGCCTTTCCCGCCACCATTGCCGCTGGCGCCACCGCCGCTTCCGCCCGCGCTGCCGTTGTTGCCGGCCGAATTACCATCACCTCCGGCTCCGGCTCCGTTGCCGTTGCCGTTGCCGCTGTCGCTGTTTCCGTTGCCGCCAGCATTGCCGTTGCCGTCTCCCCCGGCACCGGCGCCGTTGCCGTTGTTCCCAGCGTTGCCGTTTCCGTTGCCGCCGTTGTTGCCGCTGTCGTCGCTTCCACCGGCACCGGCACCGGCGCCGTCGCCGTTGTTCCCGGCATTGCCGTTTCCGTTGCCGCCAGCGTTTCCATTGGCGCCATCGCCATCTCCGTTGCCGCCGGCGTTACTGTTTCCGTTGCCACCAGCGTTGCCGCTCTCGCCGTTTCCTCCGGCATTACCGTTGCCGTTGTTCCCGCCGCTGCCGTTTCCGTTGCCGCCAGCGTTGCCGTTGCTGTTGCTGTTGCCGATGCCGTCGTCTCCTTTGCCTCCGGCATTGCCGTTGCCGTTGTTCCCGCCGCTGCTGTTTCCATTGCCGCCAGCGTTGCTGTTGCCGTTGCCGTCGTTTCCTTTGCCTCCGGCATTGCCGTTGCCGTTGTTCCCTCCGCTGCTGTTTCCATTGCCGCCAGCGTTGCTGTTGCCGTTGCCGTCGTTTCCTTTGCCTCCGGCATTGCCGTTGCCGTTGTTCCCGCCGCTGCCGTTTCCGTTGCCGCCAGCGTTGCCATTGCTGTTGCCGTTGCCGTCGTTTCCTTTGCCCCCGGCATTGCCGTTGCTCCCGCCGTTTCCGTTGCCGCCAGCGTTGCCGTTGCCATTGCCGTTGCCGTCGTTTCCTTTGCCTCCGGCACTGCCGTTGCCGTTGTCGCCAGCGTTGCCGCTGTTGCCCGCCGCGTTGCTGGCATTCCCTTCGCTGCTCTTGCCTGCCGCACTGCCTCTGGCTGTGTCGCCCGATCCTGGCTGTCCAATAGAGACGCTGGCTTTAGTGTCAGCGTTTTGCGCGCGAAAGTCAGACAGGGTCACCCCTACCGGGGCGACCGAAGCCGCGTCGGGTTTACCTTGAGTAATGGCTGGCGCCTGGACACCTCCAGTGCGAAGCCCGCCCTTTGAGGAAGCAATGGCGGCGCTCTGGCCCGCACCAACGGCGGCGCTTTGGCCGGTCCGCAAATCGCTTACCTGCACCAGGCCGCGCTCAACGCCAATTTCCGTCTTTGTCTTGTTGACGCTGATCGTAAACTTCGTGCCCTTCACGACAGCGGCCATATACGGTGTTTGCACGGTAAAATGCGGCCGCAAGCGCTTCTGGATGTCGAACTCAATACTGCCCGTCCGCTGCAGAACCTCCGTCTTCGAGCTGAAGAACGATTTCGGGATAACCGCCGCCGCAGTATTGGGCAAAAGCGTCATCACGTTGCTCTCGCTGACTAGGCGGACGCGGCCATTCTTGGAGGTTGCGACAGTCAGTCCCTCAGCGATCGTCATCTCGCGCTTTATCGCGATGCGCTCACTTGCCGACATAACTACGTAGGCTGTGCCCGAAACCCGATCGACTACCCATTCTCGCGCCCAGCACTGCGTTGCGGATATCAGCGATACCAAGATCGCAACCGCGAAGGGAAACAGCTTTGTCATGATTGGCCACCAACTCGAGAAGATGGCTGGACCTTACAAACTCGTCTCTAATGGCCAATTAAGAGAGCGCCCAAAGGTTTAGCTTCACGGGTCTGTGTGCACGGCGGTGACAACCCAGGCCACAGGAGCGCCGGCGAAACGCCGTACGGCGGAGTAAAGTCCGGCCAGTGGCCAGGCTGCTCTCTTTTGCGGGCAGCGGCCGGTAATGTTTGTCGTGGCAGGCTGGGCCCGACAGGAAGACGAACTGCGTCGCTAGGTTTGGCCCGGCGTGAGGTCAGCTTCGCGCCACCTGCTCCGGGCAAACTCAAAGACAGCCAAAACCCAGCCAAGGACCTGTTTGAATGAGAGCTTTTGCCTCCAGGTTTCGGATGGCGCAGGAGCGCGCCGCCTCTTCAGTTCACGGTACAGCCTTCCCCGTTATTTCGATCGGCTCGGTCAAAAGCGCCGGCGCTTCGACTCTGGCCCTTACGATCGCATCGGCATCTGCTTCGACTAGAACGCCCGTGTTTCTGATTGACGCGGGCAACACTCATGATCTGTCGACCTGGGCATCGAAGCCAGGCAAGCCAATCCAGATCGAGGTCGCCAAATGTGAAAAGACGAACCAACTGGCAGGGCTGGTCCGCGAGGGCATCGAACGCCGTGCAGTGGTGATCATCGATGCTGGCACTCGGCCCGAGGTGCTGCGGGCAGCAACGCGTCTGGCTGCCACGGTTCTGATTCCACTACGCTTCTCACCGCTGTCCGCGTTCGCAGCTGCACTGACAGATCAGCTTCTGGCAACGGAGCTGGAAGGCACCACCAAACGACGGTGCTTCGTGGCAACGGCCATTGCACAGATCCCGAGCCGCATCGCTAGGGCCGTGGAAGCTGAAGTTGAGCGCTCGACAACTGAGCGCTTTCCGGTTGGCCTAGCGCAGCGAGCCGCCTACGAAGCGCCATTCATGTTCGGGGGTACCCTGTTCACGCTCAGTGACGACACCGCACCAGGTATTGCACGTGCGCAGGACGAGGCAAGAGCGATGGCAGCGAACCTCGGGGTTCTACACTCCGCGGGCTCGATCCTCGCATCTCGCATTGCCGATACCATTCGCCACGACCGACGCGTGGCCGCTTGAGGTCTCGAATGGCGAGTTCGGGAGCATCCTTAGAACCATAGAGGGCCGAAATGGGCGCAGAGCTGCCGTAGCCCCGAAACTTGTCTTTTATGGTTTCGCCTTCATTTTTTTTTGGGCAGCATTTTCAGTTAGTCAGGTGTTTTGAGTTCGTTCTTGCAGGCGCAACCTGGGAGTTCGTAGTTCGACACACCTTCGAGTCCGAAGACTACGGCGGTTGCGAAGACGGGAGTGGCACCATCTTAATCGGCCTTGCACTGCAGAGAAAACTGCATAACATGCAAAAGGTGGCGTAGGCTAAGTGGTTGCAGGATAACGGTTTTTTGGTTGGGGGTTCGAGTCCCTCCGGGCCTACCAGATTTCTCATTCATCAATGTGACGTGGCCGGTGACGGGGCCGCGGGGCGTCGGCCTCTTCCGGCGGCTTGTCGTCGGTCTCGGGCAAGCCCGGCCAGCGGTCCGATGAAGACGCGCGCTTCCGCCACCGGCGGGCATCGCGGCGGGGCTGGAGCGACGCGTAGAAGAACGCAAGCGACGACAGGGCGATCGGCGTTGCCACCACCAGGAGCAGGATCATTGTACTCGACATGACCGCGCTTCAAGCACGGACCAGGGCCGAGGGTCTATCAATTCAGAGAGCAAATTCGGTGGCCGGCAACAGGTGCGCCGCGTGTTCCAACTCTGCTGCCTTTTCGGAGGCGAAAAGGACGGTCTCGACGGCAAACGAATGAGCGCTTTGGGACCAAGCACGCGGGCCGCTGAACAGCCGTGATGGGTCGTATGCAGACGGGCAGCAGTTCTCGAGGGCTCTTTAGCAGGAGACAGTCGAAACTCGGCCCGTTGGCGACATGCTGAGATCTGCGGAGCTGCGACAAGCAACGGCTCAAAATTCTGATCTCTGTAACGTTTGATCCTTGCGGCGCGTACTGGAGTCAGTTGGCCGGCCGCGACGGCATGTCCATCCGGTGATTCTGAACGATGGATCAAAGTTGCAGCAGGCCCAGAACGCAGATCATTTCGGCGAACATCGCTGAAGCTCATAGCATGGGAGGCTTTCGAGGAGAAAAATGAGGTCGGCTGCTATGAAGAGGGTCGGATTCACTGGAGTGCCCGACCAGGCATCGGATCTATTGAAGAACCACCCCTCGATGCAGGCTGAGGGGTTGTTCGGCATCCCGGGTGGATGGACTATGCCCTTCGGCCTGTGGCGGGCGCGGCGCGGGTTCGACATCACCTACCGGCCCCATGACCACGCCTCCCTGAGCTTCGTTCGCTCTGGGGGGCCTGTGGAACGTCTGGATGGCCGTTTTACCGGCCGGAAGGGCGGAGCGCATCCCGATAGTTTCATGCTGTATCCCGGCGGTCTTTCCCGGCGCTACCGAGCAGATTCAGCCGTCGCGATTTGCCAGATCTACTTCACGTCGGAATTTGTCGCCTCGGTGTATGAAGAGGACAGTGGCGCCTCCGCCAGCGGGCTCGAACTGCGGGACGACCGCATTCTGGCGACAGATCCGGCCTTGCGCAGAATGGTCGACCTCTATGTCAGGCGCGCCGGCGACACCAAGAATCCGGCCTCTGTTCTGGAGGCGGAGAGCTATGGCGTGCTCCTGACCCTTCACCTCCTCGGCCACCACTCAAATCGGGCCGCCCCTCCGCGGCGCGCAGCCCGGGGCTTGCCGTCCCGCGTTTTGCAGGACGTTCTCGACTTCATCGAAGCCAATCTTGCCGACGAAGTGCCCCTGGCGCGGATCGCACGCGTCGCCGGTCTGTCGCCCCGCCATTTCTGTACGTCCTTCACCCGCTCGATGGGCGTGACACCGCACCGCTACCTGTTGATGCGACGGATCGAGAAGGCGAAGGAGTTGATGCTCAAAGGCGAACGCCTGGCCGATGTGGCCTTCCATTGCGGCTTCAGCTCGCAGCAGCATTTCACGTCGATGTTTCGCCGCGTCACCACCATGCCGCCGGGCGCCTGGCTGTCATTGATAAACTCGTGAAGCGAAAGGATCACCGGAAAGATCCGTAAACGACCGGATCTTCCTGGAATAGCGGCCTTCCTGTCTCGGCTAGCTATGGGGGGCGCGAAGTGACGCGTGGTCCAATCGAGACTGGATAGCGGCATGAAACTTGGACATGAAAGTCTACACAGAACTGGTTTGATCGCCCTTGCGGGACTGGGGATCGCCTCGTCCTTTCAGAACGCAGAGGCTGAAGTCATCAACCGAGGGATCGAGGGCCTGCCCCTGCACGAGGCGCGCCCGGCGCCGAAATCGATCTTTCCCGATCAGCACATCGTGGTGGCGCAGCCGTCGCCGTCGGAGGTCAATCCGTCCTTTCTGGGGCCGGTCCTGCTGATGAAGTCGGCCATCGTCGATCTGGAAGCGGGAACGGTGACGCTGCCGCTGCGCCAGGGCAAGCTCGCCAGCGGAGAGCTTGTCTGGTCGATCCTGACAGACGTCACGGACGAAAATCTCGCCAACCTCCACGGCATCAACTATTCGGCCAAATTGGCCTATGGCATCACGGGGAAAGCGGCCCGCACAGGCCGTTTCGAGAGGGACGGGACATTCACCTTCGATGCCGGCAAGGTCGACTTTTCGCCCGCGCACAGCGTAACGCCGGGCGAGGCGCCGAACTTCTTTCCGCCCAAAGCCTTCCAGCCTGGATCGGTCGGCGATGCCGACTACTCGCCGCTGGTCGCGCTCGACAACGCGAAGAATGCCGTCTTCAACATGCCGACAATCGCCTTCGACGTCTCCGCCGAGACGTTGGACACGATGTGCGACGGCAGCCCGGATTTTGCGAAGGTGCACGACAAGGTCAGGAAGATCTGCCCGCGCGATGGGACGGTGACGCTCCAGATGACGCTCGGCTACACGTTCGGAAAACCCATCTTCTACATCTCGACCGAGTCGAACCATCCCTTGATCGCCAGCCTGGAAACCGCGACGCTGGCGCCGGCGACCGGCGATCTGCCGTTTGCGCTCGAAGATGCGGCGCCGGGCGAATCCGCCGAGCGCATCTACGCCATCGCCAATGGCCCTACGGGCATCGACAACCCGTTCCGGCAGGGCGTCAACAGCGCGCTGTCGGATGCGGGGAGCCATGGGCCCCTGAACGTCCTCGGCGGCATCCCGACGATCAATCTCGACTACAGCCCGATGTGGCGCCTGTTCCCGGTCAGGTGGACTGATGCGGCCATCGAAAAAGGCTATCGCACGAAGCTGACCGACGCGATCGCCATCGAGGATGCCGGCGCCAAGGGCATCATCGAAAGCCTGGAGGGCGGCCCGCCAAAACCTCTCGGCTTCATCGTGAACTGCCCGGTGGTTTACCGCGTGAACTAGCGGCAGCCAGCGGCTCTCCGACCCACCCGCCATGGAACGCCCTGCCGGATCGAAGCGCGGTTGCCCGCGCTTCGATATCTCTGGCTGGCAAGAAGCGGAGCCTCGGCTCGAGGCGGTGCAGATCTCTCCATCTCAACACGAAAGGCCATCGCAGATGTACAGTGCCAAGCTACTCTTTGTCTTCTGCGCCATCCTGTCGATGCCGCCTCTCTCCATGGCGAAGGCGGATTCCGTCGACCTGATGGTCGGCGAGCGCAACGGGCAGAACGTCACGTTCAGCTTCCAGCGGGACAAGAACCGAAAGCCTGTCGAACTGGTGGTGACGACGCGTCGGCTGGGCAATCCCGGGGCGAAGATCTCGATCTGGATCGACCGGAGCTCGATCCCGCTGCATTCCCGGATTTTGACGACGGACGACTGCGAGTATTCCGACAGCGGATCTTCCTGTCGCTTCTCGTTCGGACGGGACAGCGATCATTTTCGCAAATTCCTGTACGCCTTCGAGCGGGGCAAGACGGCCCATGTCGAAGTCCAGAATGCCAACGTGATGGAGATGCAGCGGGACGTTTCGCTGCTGGGGTTTCGCCAGCGGTACGGGCGCTGACGATGGCGAGACCAGCGGAGAGCTCCAATGGGGGCAAAGCGTGTTGTCGTCGGGCGGCCACCGGGCTGGGATCGCCAGCGCTTGCTGCGGCGACGAGAGCAGCGTTTTGATCAGACGGTCGCGCAGGCGACCGTCGAAGCGCTCGGCGGAGGGCTTCCGCGTCGGCCCGTCTCGGGCGATGCCGTGTCATTCGAGGCCCGCCTTACGGCTTGGGTGCCGCCCTATCCCGGCCGACGGTCGGACGGAGCCACAAAAGGCGGGCGGTCGAAGGCGGTGGTGGCCGGCGCCTCGCCGGCCCATTTCCGCAGATCCACCAGACAGGTCTGGGCGCTGCAACCCTGGGAGAGCGTCGAGGCGCCGCGGTCGAGCGTCAGGGCATTGGGATTGCCGTGGCGCTCGAGGCCGCTGGTCGGATCCGGATCGAACCACGCCCCGGTCGACAGCCGCAGAACACCCGGCATGATGCCCGCCGTCACGCGGGCGGTCGAAAGACAGTGCCCGCGCGCGTTGAAGATTTCTACGCAGTCGCCATCGACGACGCCGCGCGCGGCGGCGTCGGAGGGATGGATGTCAATGGGCTCGCGGCCGTCGATCTTGCCGGCCCGACTGTGCGGGCTGGCATCGAGTTGGCTGTGCAGGCGCCGCGTCGGCTGGTCGGAAACAAGATGCAGGGGCGTCGTCTGCGCGGCCGGGCTGCCCAGCCATTCCGGGGGCGCGTACCAGGTGGGGTGGCCGGCGCAGTCTTCGAGCGCAAAGCCGGCGACTGTTTCGGAGAAGATCTCGATCTTCCCGGAGGGCGTGGGCAGGGGGTGGCGCTGCGGGTCGGCCCGAAAGGCCGAGAGCATGACGATGGGCGCCGCCATGGGCGCGAGATCCACGAGCTCCTGCTCCCAGAATTTTGCGAAAGGCGGCAGCAGGCGCGCTTTGTCGCCGGCCCGGTCTCGCGCGGCCTCGTACAGATGCGCCAGCCACTGCTCGACCGTCCGCCCCTCGGTGAAGGCCTCGCCGAAGCCGAGATGGGCGCTGATCGCGGCGAAGATGGCGTGATCGTCGCGGGCCTCGGCAAAGGGCGTCACCGCCTGCTTCATCGCCACGACATGCTCCTCGCCGCCGGACGAGCCGATGTCGTCGCGCTCCAGCATCGTCGTTGCCGGCAGGACGATGTCAGCAAACTTCGCCGTGGCCGTCCAGGACTGTTCGTTGACGACGATCGTCTCGGGCCGCTGCCATGCGGTCATCAGGCGGTTGAGATCCTGATGGTGGTGGAAGGGATTGCCGCCGGCCCAGTAGACGAGCTTGATGTCGGGATAGGATTGCGTCTTGCCGTTGTAGGTGAAGGTGCCGCCGGGATCGAGCAGCATGTCGGCGATGCGGGCGACGGGAATGAACGCCTTCACCGGGTTTTCGCCTTGCGGAAAGGTCGGCCCCTTAAACTTGGCATTGCCGTGCCCGACCGAGTTGAGCGCGCCGTAGCCGACGCCGAAGCCGCCGCCGGGCAGGCCGATCTGGCCGAGCATGGCGGCGAGCACGACCGTCATCCAGAATGGCTGCTCGCCATGCACCGCCCGCTGCAGCGACCAGGAGACGTTGATCATCGTGCGCGCGGCGTGCATCTCCCGGGCGAGCCGCGCGATGCGGTCCGCGTCGACGCCGGTGATCTCTGCCGCCCAGCCCGGCGTCTTCGCCACGCCGTCCGAAGCGCCGGTGAGATAGCGCGCGAAGGTCTCGAAGCCGACGCAGTGGCTGGCGAGGAAGGCGCGGTCGGCCCTGTCTTCGACCAGCAGCGTATGGGCGATGGCCAGCATCATCGCGACATCGGTGTTCGGCCGGATCGCGATCCATTCGGCGGCGACGGGGACGCTGTCTTCGACCGGGCTGATGTTGATGAAGCGGCAGCCGCGCTGCGCCATCGCGTCGAGCGCAGGCCGCACGCGGTGGCGCGCTGCGCCGCCCGAAGACATCTGCGCGTTCTTCACCGGAACGCCGCCGAAGGCGACGAAGAGGTCGGTCGATTGCTGCAGCACATCCCAGGAGGTGTGCATGTCGAGGAGGATTTCGGTCGAGGCGACCACATGCGGCAGGATCACCCGCCCGGCCCCCAGGCTGTAGTTGTCGACATGGCCGACATAGCCGCCGGCGAGGTTCAGGAAGCGGTGAACCTGGCTCTGGGCGTGATGGAAGCGTCCGGCGCTGGCCCAGCCGTAGGAGCCGCCGAAGATCGCCTCGTTGCCGAAGGTCTCAGCCACGCGCCGGACTTCGTCGCCGACGAGCGCCGTGGCCGTCGCCCAGTCGACCTCGACAAAGGGTTCGCGTCCCCGCAGGTGAGGGTTCGCGCCCGGGCCCTGCTCGAGCCAGCTGCGCCGCACGGCCGGGCGCGTGATGCGCACGGCGTCGAGTTCGGGCGCCGCCATGGACAGGCCGATGGGGGAGGGGTCGGGATCCTCGTGCCAGGACAGGATCTCCAGCCCGTCCTCGCCGCTCCGCGTTTCGTAGATGCCCCAATGCGCCGTGGTGTATGCCATCAGAACGCCTGAGCCGGGCGCGGGTCCCGAGGCGACCGGTCGCGCTCCTCCAAAGCCCGCAGCACCACCCGGGTGCCGTCATCGATCGCGTGCTCGATGGCGGCGCGGGCGGCTGCGGCGTCGCGCTGGCGCATGGCGCTCAGCAGGTCCTCGTAGTTCCGGTGGCCGTTGAAGTCGTTGCGCTGCTGCGGGAAGAGATAGTTGAAGCCGGGTCCCGTCTTCAGCCAGAGGGTCTCGATCACGTCCATCAGATTGGGCATGTCGGCCAGCTTGTAGAGACCAAATCGGAACGCCTTGTTGGCCTGAAGGGCCTCGGCCGGCTCCTCTCCCGAGCGCGCGGCGAGATAGTCGGCGAGCAGAGCCTCCAGGCGCCGGATATCCGCGGGGCCGATGCGCTGGGCGGCATTGCCGGCGGCCAATCCCTCGACCGCTTTGCGGATTTCCGCGATCTCGGCATAGTCGGCATGGGCGAGGACAGGGACGCGGAAGGACTGCGCCGGCTCGGCCGTCAGGGCGCCGGAAGCGACCAGACGAACCAGGGCTTCGCGTACCGGGGTAATACTGGTGCCCAGCGATTCGGCGATGTCGCGCGTCACCAGCCGGGCGCCGGGCTTGAGGCGGCCCTCGATCAAAGCACTGCGCAGTTCTCCCTCCACCTGGCTGACAAGGCTTCGGCGCTGTGCCGCCTGAAAAACAACCGTCAATGCCATCGCTCCAATCCAATGCTCACTTTTGCATCACCTACCATAAGCGCCTAGATGTTGCACTCAAAGAATATATCCTATATCGAACATCCGGTGACAAGTGTCCGGCCGAGATCGTCAGCGCGTCTTGGTACAACCCCGCAATGAAGGTGCCGTCGCATGAAAAGCCTCTTCGCCCTGCTCATGGCAGCCACGGTGCTGCTCCCGGCCTCGCCGCTCTTCGCGCAGGAAAAGGACATCGTGATCGCGCGTGCCGCCTCGACGGTGGCGATGGATCCGGGCTTCCTCAGGGAATCCGCCACGATCGTCGACAACATCTTCGACACCCTGGTCATGCGCGACGACAAGATGCAGCTCGTCCCCGGCCTGGCGGAATCGTGGACGTCGATCGACGACAACACCTGGGAGTTCAAGCTCCGTCAGGGCGTCAAGTTCCACAATGGCGAGGCCTTCGATGCCGAGGCGGTCAAGTTCACGCTCGATCGCGTGCTCGATCCGGCCGCCAAGTCGCCGACCCTGTCCTACATCCGCACCATCACCAAGGTCGACATCGTCGACCCGTCCACCGTCCGCATCACGACCTCGGCGCCGGACCCGCTGCTGCCGACCCGCATGAGCCGCTATCCCGCCTATATCGTGCCGCCGAAATACGTGAAGGAGGTCGGCAACGACGGCTTCGCGACCCATCCGGTCGGCACCGGCGCCTATAAGTTCGTCGAATTCATTCCCGACCAGCACGTCATCCTCGAAGCCAACAAGGATTACTGGCGCGGCGCGCCGGCGATCGAGACGGTGACCTTCAAGGCCATTCCGGAAGGCACGGCCCGTGCCACGGCCCTCCTTACCGGCGAGGCCGACATCATCGAGAACGTGCCGGTCGATCTCGTGCCGATGGTCCGGGAAAGCCCCGACGCCGACCTCGTCCAGGTGAAGAACGGCGGCAACACCATCTATCTCGGCCTGGTGATGAGCGAAAAGCCGCTCGACGAGCTGAAGGTCCGTCAGGCCCTCAATCTGGCGATCGACCGCCAGTCGCTGGTCGACAATATCCTGCAGGGCATGGCGAGCGTCAAAGGCACGCAGGTCGGCCCCGCCGATTTCGGCTATGTCGACATCCCGGCGCCCGAATACAATCCGGAAAAGGCAAAGCAGCTGCTGGCTGAAGCCGGGCTTCCCGACGGCTTCTCGATCAAGATGCAGTCGACCAACCGCTACATGAAGGACGGCGAGATCGCCCAGGCGATCGCGCAGATGTTCGGCGAGGTCGGCGTCAAGGTCGAGCTGGAAGTGCTGGACTGGTCGGTCTACGTCCAGCAGGTGCCGCGCAAGGGACCGGTCTTCATGCTGGCCTGGGGCTCGACCCAGACGCTCGATGCGGATGCGGCGATCTTTGCCATCATGCGCAGCGGCGAGCCCTATTCGACCGTCTCGATCCCCGCCCTCGACGCGCTTCTCGACCAGAGTCGCTCGACAGTCGATCCGACGGCGCGCGCGGCCATTCTGGCCGACATCCAGAAGCTGGCGGCCGACGAGGTGCCGCTTCTGACGCTCTACCAGGAAGATTCGATCTACGGCAAAGCCAAGGACGTGACCTTCACCGGCCGTCCGGACGCGCGGATCCCCGTGTTCGAAATCGACAAGAAGTAAGATGGCCCTGGCGCGCACGCTCAAGGCAAATGCCGACCTCGTCCTGGTCGGGGCTCTGGTGATAGCCGTGGCCGCCCTGTGCGTCTGGGTGCCGCTGTTCTGGCCGCTCGATCCCCTTCGCGGCGTCTTCACCGCGACGTTCAAGCCGCCGATGACCACCATCGGCACCGAGCTGCATCCGCTGGGAACCGACCAGCTCGGGCGGGACCTTCTCGCCCGGCTGGGTCAGGGGACCCTGATCTCGCTCAGCATCGTCGTCGTCGCCTCCGCCATTTCGGTGGTTCTCGGCACGGCGCTCGGCATGATCGCCGGCTATTTCGGCGGCTGGGTCGACGCGGTGATCATGCGCACCGTCGACATCCAGCTGGCGATCCCCTTCATCCTCCTGATCCTGTTGATCGTCGCCGTGGTCGGTCCCAATCTGGTCAATCTGATCGTCGTCCTCGGCGTCACCGGCTGGGCGATCTTCGCCCGCGTCGCGCGCGCCCGGACGCTCGAAGTGCGGGAGCTCGAATACATCGAGGCGGCGCGGGCGATCGGCCTGCCCAGGCGCTCGATCCTGTTCCGCCACGTGCTGCCCAACATCCTGGTGCCGCAGACCGTTCTCCTGACGCTCGATCTGCCGCGGCTGATCATCCTCGAAGCCTCGATCGGCTTTCTCGGCCTCGGTGTCCAGCCGCCGACGCCGACGCTTGGAAACCTGATCGGCGAGGGCCGCAGCTTCATCCTGAACGCCAACTGGCTGGTGCTCTATCCCGGCATCGTCATCGCCGCGCTCGTCGTCGCCTGCAATCTCCTCGGGGACTGGCTGGTGCGCAAGAACGACATCCGGGGCGTCTGAGCATGGCCGCCTACATCCTGAGCCGGGCGCTGCAGGGCATCCTGGTGATGTTCGGCGTGTCGGCCATCGTCTTCTTCTCGCTGTTCCTGACAGGCGATCCAGCGGCGTTGATGATGTCGCCGGACGCCTCGCGCGCCGAGATCGATGCCTTCCGCGTCGCCATGGGATTCAACGACCCGATCTGGGTGCAGTATCTGCGCTTTCTCGGTCAGGCCTTCTCCGGCGATTTTGGCCAGTCGCTGCGCTATCACCGCCCGGCGCTCGGCCTTCTCCTCGAGCGCATTCCGGCGACGGCACTGCTGGCCTTTGCCGCGCTGCTCTGGGGCTCGCTGTTCGGTTTCGGCCTCGGGGTCGTCGCCGCCTTGCGCAAAAACTCCGCCCTCGACTTCACCATTCGCGTTGTCTCTCTGCTCGGCCAGGCGATCCCGGTCTTCTGGCTGGCGCTGCTCCTGATCATCGTGTTCTCGCTGAACCTGCGCTGGTTGCCGACCGGCGGCATCGGCACCGTCCAGCAGCTGATCATGCCCTCGGTGGCGCTCGGCGCCTACTATATGAGCGCCATCACGAGGATCGTGCGCGCCAGCCTGATCGAGGCGCTCGGCCAGGATTATGTCCGGACCGCCAGGGCCAAGGGCCTGTCGGAATGGCGCATCACCGTCCGCCATGCGCTGCGCAATGCGCTGATCCCGGTCGTCACTGTCCAGGGCATGTATTTCGCCTCGCTCCTCGGCGGCGCCCTGATCACCGAGATCGTCTTTGCCTGGCCCGGCATCGGGCGGCTGGCGGTCGAGGCGATCCAGAACCGGGATTTTGCCGTGGTGCAGGCGACGGTGCTGTTTGCGGCAGCGGTCTTCGTCGTCGTCAACTTCCTGGTCGACATGGCCTATGCCTGGCTCAATCCGCGGATCCGGCTGTGACGCTCGATCACGACAGCCTGCGGGCCGAAGCCCTGGCTTTGACCGCCGCCTGGTGCCGGATACCCTCGGTGAGGGGCGACAGGCAGGCCCTCGCGGCGCAGGTCGAAGCGATCCGCAGCTGGCTGATCGGCCGGCTCGGTGCCGAGATCGTCGCGATCGCCTCTCCGACCGGAGGGGCGCCGGTCATCCACGCCCGGCTGGATGTCGGGGCGGCGCACACGGTCATCCTGTACAACATGTACGACGTCATGCCCGCCGATCCCCTCGGCTGGAGCGTGCCGCCCTTCACGGGCGGAGACGTGGTCCTCGACGGCGTCGGTCCGGCCTTCGTCGCGCGCGGCGCCGAGAACAACAAGGGACCGCTCGCCGGCATGCTGTGCGCGTTGGCCAGCCTGCGCGACGCCGGCCTGTTGCGGGTCAATGTCGAGATCCTGGTCGAGGGCGAGGAAGAGAGCGGCAGCGCCGGCCTGCGCGCCTATCTGGCCGATCCCGATTGCCGGGTGCGGCCGGCACGGTCGGCCTTGTTTCCGTCCTTCTGCGAATATGGCGGCGGGCCGGCGCGCATCTATCTCGGCTTTTCCGGCATCGCCAAGGGCGCGATCTCCGCGCGCGGCGGCGCCTGGGGCGGGCCGCAGCGCGCGATCCATTCCAGCAATGCGCCCTGGATCGCCAATCCGGCCAGCCGCCTCGTCGAGGCGCTCGGCCTCTTCGGCACCGCGCCGACCGGCGCCCTGGGCCATATCGCCCTCGACGCAGAGGCTGCGGCGATCGTCGATACCCTGGCCGAGACCTTCGATCCCGCCGCCGAACTGCGCTTTCGCCATACGCAGACCTTTTCGCTCGCCGGCACGCCGCGCGCGCTCCTGACGCATGTCCTGACGACGGCGAGCGGCAGTCTGTCGAGCCTGTCGACCGAGCCGTCCGATGCCGACGGTGTCATTCCCCAGGCCGCCCATGCCCGCTTCGAGCTGCGCGCGCCGCCCGGCCTCGATCCCGGCGCGCTTCTCGGCGCCTATCGAACCCGGCTGGACCGGGCCAGGCTCGACGGGATCGAGATCACGCTGGACGATTGCTATGCCGGCCACCGCTTCGGCGGAACGGCGGACGGCGTGGCAGCGCTGGCCGAAGCCTATCGTGACGCGCCCTTGCCGCCGCAGACCTGGCCCTGGGCCATCGGTGCGGCGCCGGCCTATGCCTTCGCTCCCCATGCCGACAGTTTTCTGCTCGCCGGACTGGGCCGCGGCGGCAATGCCCACGGCATCGACGAATTCCTCGCGCTCGACGGCTACGGGCGCTTTCTCCTCTCGCTGACGCGCTGGCTCGGCGCGATGGCCGACTGACCTTTCCTGAAACCGCTAGGACTTCCCATGCGCCTTGAAGACATTCCGCGTATCCCGCTGGGCTTCCTGCCCACCCCGATTGACGCCATGCCGCGGCTCAGCCGTGAGCTCGGCGTGACGCTCTCGGTCAAGCGCGACGACTTCACCGGCTTTGGCGGCGGCGGCAACAAGGTCCGCAAGCTCGAATTCCTGATGGCCGACGCGATCGCCAAGAACGTCAAGGTGCTGATCACCACCGGCGGCCACCAGTCGAACCACGCCCGCATGTGCGCCGCTGCCGCCCGCAAGTTCGGCATGCACCCGGTTCTGGTCCTGCGCGGCAACAGACCGAGCGAATTTCAGGGCAATCTCTTGCTCGACCGGCTGTTCGGCGCGGAACTCGAATTCCTCGATCCCGACGCCTACTTTACCGAGATCGCCCCGCGCATGCAGGCCCATGCCGATGCCGCCGAGGCCCGCGGCGAGGCCGCCTACATCATCCCGGTCGGCGGCGCGACGCCGCTGGGGTCCCTCGGCTATGTCCAGGCGGTCAAGGAGCTGTCGGAGCAATATGCCGAGACCGGCCGCAAGGCGCCGGACTTCATCGTCGCGCCCGTCGGCTCGGGCGGCACCATCGCCGGTCTCACCATCGGCGTCAGCCTGTTCTGGCCGGAGACGAAGGTCGTCGGAATTGCCGTGACCGGCAGCGCCGTGCCCTTCACCCAGCGCATCGCGGTCATGGCCAATGCCGGCGCGAAACTCATCGACGTCACGCGCGAATGGCAGTCGGACGACATCTGGATCGAGACCGATTTCGTCGGCCCCGCCTATGGCGTGCCGAGCGAGGCCGGCAATGCCGCCATCCATGCCGCCGCTGAAAAGGAAGGCTTGCTGCTCGACCCGGTCTATACCGGCAAGGCGGTCGGCGGCCTGATGAGCATCATCGCGTCCGGCAAGATCCCCGCCGGCTCCGACGTCCTCTTCGTCCACTGCGGCGGCTCGCCGGCGCTTTATCCCTTCACCCAGCAGCTCGTCGGGAACTGAACCATGGCGTTGCGCATCGGCTGCGACGTCGGCGGCACCTTCACCGACCTCTGCGTCGTCGACACCGGGACGGGCGTGTCGACCTTCGTCAAGATTCCGACGACCGTCGGGCACCAGGCAACCGCCGTGGTCGAGGCCGCGGCTCTCGCCCTTGCCCAGTGCGGGCACGGCAGTGGCGACATCGAAGGCTTTGCCCACGGCACGACGGTGGCGACCAATGCCATCCTCGAGCGTAAGGGCGCGAAGACGGCGCTTCTGGTGACCAAGGGATTTCGCGATCTGATGCTGATCGCCCGGCAGACCCGGCCGGATCTCTACGATGCGACGGTGCGGCGCGCGGCGCCCATCGTGCCGCGTGATCTCACCTTCGAGGTGCCCGAGCGGATCGCTGTCGACGGCTCGGTCAGCCGCCCTCTGGACGAGGCGGCGCTGGAGCCGATCGCCGCGGCGCTCCAGGCCGCAGGCGTCGAGTCGGTGGCGGTGGTGCTGCTGCACTCCTACGCCAATGACGCGCACGAACGGCGCGTCGGGGCGCTCCTGAAGGCGCTGTTGCCCGATGTCGACGTCTCGCTGTCGGTCAACGTCCTGCCGCAGCCGGGCGAGTTCGAGCGGGCCTCGACCACCGTCATCAACGCCTATGTCATGCCGCCGTTGCGCCGCTATCTGACGCTCCTGACGGAGGGGCTGGCGGGGCTCGGCTTCGCCCAGCCCCCGGTCATCATGCAATCCAATGGCGGGCTGATGAGCGCCGAGGCGGCCGGCGCCGCCAAGAGCGTCCAGACCTGCCTGTCCGGGCCGGCCGCCGGCCTGACCGGCGCGCGGGCTTTCGCCAGGGCGGCCGGCTTTGCCAACGTCGTCACCGTCGACATGGGCGGCACCAGCTTCGACATCGGCCTGATCCGCGACGGCGAAGTCGTCACCCGCTACGAGGGCGATCTCGAAGGCCTGCCGCTGCGCGTGCCGATGTTCGACATCGTGACGCTCGGCGCCGGCGGCGGCAGCATCGCCGCGGTCGACGCGGGCGGGCTGTTGCGGGTCGGGCCGGAAAGCGCCGGCGCCGTGCCGGGACCTGCCGCCTATGGCCGCGGCGGGACGCGGCCGACGGTCACCGACGCCAATGTCGTGCTCGGCCGGCTGCGGCCCGACCGGCCACTCGGCGGCGGGCTGCGCATCGACCGGACCGCCGCCGAAGCGGCGATCCGCCAGCATGTCGCCGATCCGCTCGGCCTGTCGGTCAGCGAGAGCGCCGCCGGGATCATCGCCGTCGTGACCGCCGCGATGGTTCGCGGCATCCGCCGCGTCACCGTCGAGCGCGGCTACGACCCGCGCGATTTTGCGCTTCTCGCCTTCGGCGGCGCCGGGCCGATGCATGCGATCGACCTGGCCGAGGCGCTGTCGATGCGCACCGTCATCATCCCGCCGTCGCCGGGCCTGCTCTGTGCCATCGGGCTCTTGCTGTCGCCCTGGCGGCACGACGAGACGCTGAGCCTCGGGATCACCGTCGCCGACCTTCCGACGGCCGACCTGTATCGGCTGGTCGCTCCCTTGATCGCCAATGTTCACGCCCAGGCCGACGCGGAAACGATCGACCCGGAGCAGGTTCAGGTCTCCCTCACGGCGGACCTTCGCTACCAGGGCCAGGGTCACGCCCTCTCGGTGGCCTTCGACGTCGAGGACGTCGCGGCCGCGGTCGAAGCCTTCCACCAAGTCCATGCCCGCAGCTATGGCTATGACCGGCGTGATCACGCGGTCGAGATCGTCAACCTGCGCATCATCGGCACCAGTCCGCCCCCGGCCGCGGCCCTGCCGCTGCCCAGGATCGTCAAGGGCGAGCCGCAGATCGGCACGACCCTCTCCGCGATCGACGGGACCGAGGTGGTGGTTCCCGTCATCGACCGGGCGCGGCTGGTGCCCGGCTCGTCGCTGGTCGGCCCGGCTCTCCTGGAGCAGCAGGACACCACCATGCTGCTGCGCCACCAGACGGCGCGCGTCGACGCCGTCGGCAATCTCATCATCGAGGTCCTTGCATGAGCGCCGATCCGATCCTTGCCGAAGTCATCCGCCACGGCCTGCAAGCCGTCGCCGAGGAAATGGGCGCGGCCCTCGTCAACACCGCGCACTCCGTCAACATTCGCGACCGCCGGGATTTCTCATGCGGCCTGTTTACCGCGGCGGGGGACCTCGCGGCCCAGGCCGAGCACATCCCCGTGCATCTCGGACTTCTGGCCGAAGTCGTGCAGCGGACCGAGGCCCGGCTCGGCCAGAAGATCCCGGTCGGCCAGATGCTGGTCACCAACGACCCCTGGATCACCGGTTCGCACCTGCCCGACGTGGTCGTCATCGCCCCCGTCGACCGCGACGGACGGCGCATCGGCTATGTCGCCAACATGGCCCATCAGGTCGACATCGGCGGCGTCGCACCGGGTTCGCTGTCGCTCGGCGTCTCCGAGATCTACGCGGAAGGCCTGCGGGTGTCGCCGCTCAGCCTGATGCGCGAGGGGAAGGTCGATCCGCAGATCGTCGAGCTCTTCCGCATCAACAGCCGCACCCCCGACATGGTGCTCGGCGATCTCCTGGCGCAGGTGGCGGCGAACACCACCGGCGCGGCGCGGCTGGCCGAACTCGTCGAGCGCACCGGCGAGGCCCGGTTCGATGACGCGGTGGATTTTCTGGCCACGGCGACGGCAAACCGCCTCGCGCACCGTCTCGCGCCGCTGGAAGGGCGCGTCGCCCGCTTCGAGGACAGCCTTGAATGGTACGAGGACGGCGCCGACGCCGATCTGGCGATCAAGGTCCGCCTCAGCGTCGCCGGCGGGCGTCTGACCGCCGACTTTACCGGAACCGCGCCGCAGGTGCGCGGGCCGATCAACGCGGCGCGGCCGCTCACCATGAGCTGCCTCCTCTATGTCGCCAAGGCGATGCTCGACCCGGGTCTGGCCTCCAATGCAGGCCTGTTTCGACAGGTCGAGATCGTCACCGAAGCCGGCACGCTGGTCGATGCGCGCCCGCCGGCGGCAGTAGCGCTCTGCACCTCGATCACGTCGATGCGCATCACCGATGCCCTGATGGGCGCCTTCAATCTGCTGATGCCGGAAGCCGCGATGGCGGCCTCGACCGGGTCGATGAATGCGCTGATCATCGGCGGCGAGGACAGCCGCACCGGCCGCGCCTATTCCTATGTCGAGACCTATGCCGGCGGGCAGGGTGCCCTTGCCGACCGCGACGGCGCCGACGCCGTGCACTGTCACATGACGAACACCGCCAATTCGCCGGTAGAGACGATGGAACGGGCCTACCCGATGACGGTCCTGCGCTATGCTATCCTGCCGGAAACCGGTGGCGCCGGGCGCCATCGCGGCGGACACGGCCTCACCCGCGAGATCCGCATGGAGCAGAAGGCCACGCTCACCGTGCATCTCGATCGCACCCGTCACCGGCCCTGGGCCGTGGACGGCGGCAGCGAGGGCTCCTTCGCCAGCGCGATGCTGCGCTCCGAGGGCGGCGAGACGACGCTCTCCGGCAAGTGCACCGTCGAGGTTCCCGCCGGCACCGTGGTGGTCATGCGGACCGCCGGCGGTGGCGGCGCGGGATCCTGGGAGCTGCGGCCGGAGGCGGCCCGCGCCGCTGATCGCCGGCAGGGGCTCGAGGCGAGAGGCGAGGCTTTGCCGTGAGGGGAGCGCAGCTTCGATATCTCGGCCGGCAGGATGTGCTTCGTGCCGGTGGCGGCGATTGGGAAAAGGCGCTGGCCGACATCCGGGCCGCCCTGCTGCTGCTGGGGGAGGGGCGCGCCCAGATGGTCGCCGAAAGCGTCATGCCGGTCGGCGCCGATCCGCGCGAGAAGGCCTACGGCCTGCCGGCGAGCCTCTCGGGGACCTACGATGCGGCCGGGCTGAAATGGACGGTCCACCGCGCCGCCGCGCTCGGCGACCAGCCGGGCAGCAGCAGCCTCACCATCGTCAATCGCCTGAGCGACGGCCGCCCCATCGGCATCGTCGAGAGCGGTCACCTGACCCGCATGCGCACCGCCGCCGTCTCCGCCCTCGCCATGCGCGGCCTGCTGGCGGCGGCACCGACCCGCGTCACCATCCTCGGCGCGGGCGATCAGGCGAAAGCCCATTTCGCCATGCTAAGCGCGCTGTTCCCCGATCTGGCGTCGGTCACCGTGTGGAACCGGACGGGCGAAGCGGCGCGGGCCATGGTTGCCGGCGCCGCCAAGGCCCGTGCCGTGGACGGCTTGGCCGACGCGCTCGACGATGCAGACGTCGTTCTCTGCTGCACCTCTTCGCCGACCCCGCTGCTCGGGCCGGAAGCCGTGCGGCCCGACCGGCTGATCATCCAGGCAGGGTTTCACGAGGTGGGCTTCGAGGCGATCGCGGCGAGCGACGTCGTCGCCGTCGATCTCTGGGGCGATTTCGCAGAGAAGAGCGCCAAGAGCCTGTTCCAGATGTACCGCGCCGGTCGCTTCGACCCGCGGGACGTCGCCGTCGATCTGGCCGGTCTTGCCGCCGGCGCGTTCGTCCCGAGGCCCGGCACGTCCAGCTATTTTTCCAGTTTCGGCCTCAACCTCTTCGACATCGCGCTCGCCGCCCGTGTGCTGCGCGACGCCGAGGTGGCCGGGATCGGCACCGTGCTGCCGCTCTGACACTCATCCCCCCTGAAGCGGAGGACAATGCCTTGACCCTTCTCCAGAATGCCGCCGAACTCGTCGCGCGGCCCGCCGAACCCGGCTGCGTCCTGATCGACACGCGGCCGCACGCCGACTATCTCGCCGGGACGATCCCGGGCGCGATCAGCCTCAATGTCTACGATTTCTTCATCGCGCAATCCGACGAGGCGGGCATTGCCGCCATGGCCACCGCCGTTGCCGCGGCCTGCGCGCAAGCGGGGATCGACCGCGCCTCGAAGGTGGTCTTTTTCGAGGAAGAGACCGGCATGCGATCGCCCCGCGGCCTGTGGATGCACGAACTTCTCGGCCATTCGACCGGCGCCATTCTCGACGGCGGCTTCATGGCCTGGAAGGCGCAGGGCGGCGCTGTGCAGCCAGGGGCATCACCGGAGATCGTCGTCGCGCCGGCCAGAGGCGGCCATCGCTCGGTCGCCTTCCGCCGCGATCTCGTCGCCAGCACCGAGGAGGTCCTCGGGCGCGATCCGGCGGCCTGCGATCTCCTCGACGTGCGGCGCCGCAGCGAATTCGACGGCAGTTTCGTCCACGACTGCTGCGCCCGGCCGGGCCGTATTCCCGATGCCAAATTCCTGTTCTACGAGGATTTCCTCATCGATGGGCACTACCGTGGGCCGGCCGATATCGCCGACCGCGCCGCCGCCGCCGGGCTTTCGCCCGAGCGGACGGTGATCACCTATTGCCACCGTGGCGCCCGGGCCGCGACGGCGCTCTATGGCCTGCGGCTCGCTGGTTTCTGCCGCCTCCAGATCTTCGTCGGATCCTGGCACGAATGGGCCGGTGACCCGCGGCTGCCGGTCGCCGCCGGCGTCTGACGATCCGGCCGCCTGCAATCGCGAACGGTCCGCTTAAAGCGGGTGCAGGCAGGCAACGCTGTGCGAGGGACCGAAAGCGATCGTCGGCGGCACGATGGCCGCGCATTCCGCGGTCGCGCGCGGACAGCGCGTGCGGAAGACGCAGCCGGACGGTGGATCGATGGGCGAGGGAATGTCGCCTTCCAGCATGATGCGCTGCCGGTCGGCATCGGGGTCGGGCCGGGGCACCGCCGACAGCAGCGCCCGCGTATAGGGATGGCGGGGATGGTGATAGACCTCCTCGACATTGCCCTCCTCCATCACCTTGCCGAGATAGAGGATGACGACCCGGTCGGCGACCTGCCGGACCAGCGCCAGGTCATGGGTGATGAAGACCATCGACAGCTGAAGCCTGCGGCGCAGTTCCTGCAGAAGGCTCGTCACCTGGGCCCGAACCGAGACGTCGAGGGCGGACACCGCCTCGTCGGCGACGATCAGGTCGGGCTCCAGCGCCAGCGCGCGGGCGATGGCGATGCGCTGGCGCTGGCCGCCGGAAAAGGCCGAAGGCCGGCGCTGGGCGGCTTCGGGCGGCAGGCCGACCTGGCCGAGGAGTTCGGTCACCCGGGCCGCGACCTGTGCCGACGGCACCAGCCGGTGCAGCTTCAGCGGCTCGGACAAGATGGCGCCGACCGTCATCTTGGGATTGAGGCTGGCGAAGGGGTCCTGGAAAACGATCTGCATGCGCCGCCGCATCGCCATCATCTCCCTGTCGCCGAGGCCGACCAGATCGACGCCGTCGAGGCTCACCTCGCCGGATGTCGGCTCGATCAGCCGAAGCAGGCAGCGGCCGAGGGTGGTCTTGCCCGATCCGCTCTCGCCGACCAGCGCCAGGACCTCGCCCTTGCCGACCGAGAAGCTGACGCCGTCCACCGCCCGCACCGTGCCGCCACCGCCAAAGCCGGAGCCGACGGAAAAGTGTTTCACGAGGTTCCTGACCTGCAGGAGGAGCGCCGGGGCCGCCCTGTCCTGGGCCGGCGGCAGAAGGACCGGCGACACGACTTCGCTCGAAAGATCGCGCCAGCGTGCGCAGCGCACGGCATGGCCCGCCGCCACCGGTTCCAGCACCGGGAGGGCCAGCCGGCAGACGTCTTCAGCATGCTCGCACCGGGGGGCAAAGCCGCAGCCCGCCGGCATGTCGCGCGGCGAGGGGACGGTTCCGGGGATGGCGTAGAGCTCGGCGACCCGGCCCTCCTCGTGCGGCAGCGCCCGAAGTAGACCCCGCGTGTAGGGCATTCGCGGCCGCTTCAGGACATCGCGAACTGATCCCGCCTCGACCACGCGGCCGCCATACATGACATAGACTCGGTCGGCGATGTCGGCGACGACGCCCAGGTCATGGGTGATGAACAGAACACCCATGCCCCGCTCGTCCCGCAGCTTGCGGATGAGGTCGAGCACCTGTGCCTGCACGGTGACGTCGAGCGCCGTCGTCGGCTCGTCGGCGATGAGGAGTTCCGGCTCGGCGGCGATCGCCGAGGCGATCATTACGCGCTGGCGCATGCCGCCGGACAGCTGGTGGATGTATTGCTGCGCCCGCCTTTCGGCATCGGCGATGCCGACATGTTCGAGCAGCGCCACGGCTTCCGCGCCCGCCTGCCGCCAATCGAGCCCGCGATGCCGGACGAGCGACTCGGCAATCTGCTCGGAGACGCGCAGCACCGGGTTGAGGCTGGTCATCGGCTCCTGGAAGATCATGCCGATGCGCTTGCCGCGCATGTTCTTGAAATCGTGCCGGATGCCATCGACCAGGCGTCGCTCGCCGAGATCGATCCGGCCGGACGGCGTCACCGCACTGTCGGGCAGAAGACCCGCGATCGACAGCGCCGTCAGCGACTTGCCCGACCCGCTCTCGCCGACGAGGCAGACGATTTCTCCCCGCCCGACGGTGAGATCGACATCGCGCAGAACCGGCACGAGATCGTCGCCGCTGCGGAAGGCGACGTTCAGCCCCTCAATGGTCAGCAAGGCCTGAGAGGTGCCGGCGGCGGGCGCGCGGCGGCGTTCTGCGGTCAAAGCCATTGCTGCAACTCCAGTTTCGGGTCCGCCGCGAACCGGTTGAGATCGAAGGCGGCAAGGTCGACCGTGGGCGTCGCCCCGGTCGCCAATTGTGCCAGCACGCGGCCGGCGCCCGGCCCGATGCCGAATCCATGGCCGGAAAAACCGGTGCCGACGAAGCAGCCGGGCAGGCTTGCCACTTCCGAGATCACCGGGATGGCGTCCGGCGTGCTGTCGATCATGCCGGCCCAGCTCTGGACCACGGGAACGCCGGCAAAAACCGGCAGCGCCTTCGCCAGGTCCTTCTGCACCTTCGTGAGCGTTGCGGCGTCCGGCCGGGGGCTAAGCCGGCGCACGGCTTCGTAGATGGAGGTCCGGTCGGCGACGCCCGGTCGCCAGTCCAGCGCCTCGGCGAGGAAGGCGCGGCCGAGGCGCAGTCTGATGTTCTGGCGCTCGGCAAGATAGGCTGGCAGGAAGGTCCGGAAAAACCGCAGCGAATCCGGCACGATCTGCGAGACGCTGACCGCCGAGGTGGCGACGGAATAGCCCCCGTCCAGCCGCCGGCGCAGGGCGAAGTCGGAAAAGCTCATGCAGGGCTCGATCCCGGCCTCCACGGGCGCGGTGCGTAGCACCGAGGACAGGAGTTTCAGCTGCGGCAGGGTGGCGCCGACTCCTTGAAGCAGGAGCCGCGACCAGGCGCCGCCGGCCACCACGACTGCGCCGCAGCGCACCAGGCCCCGCTCCGTCACGACGCCGCTCGTGCGGCCGGCGCTGACATCGATCGTGCGGACCGCGCAGTTGCCGAAGAGCCGGGCGCCGTGCGCGGCGGCGGCGCGGGCGATGGCGTGATTGGCCAGTTGCGGTTCGGCCCGGCCATCGGCTGCGGTGAAGAGACCACCAGCGACCTCGCGCGTCAGACCCGGCGCCATCGCCGCGATGGACGCCCCGTCGAGGACGGTGCTCTCGACCCCATAATCCGCCGCCGCCGTCGCCCAGCGGCGATACCGCTCCACCGCCGCGAGCGACCGGGCGGCATAGGCAATGCCGCTGCGGCGGTAGCCGGTCTCATGCCCCGTGGCGGCATTGAGGCCGTCCCAGATGTCGCCGCTGAGCTGCATCAGCGGCAGTTCGCGCAGGTCGCGCCCCGTGCGGCGGACCCAGCCCCAGTTGCGGCTCGATTGCTCGCCGGCCATCTCGCCCTTCTCGAACAGGGCGACCGAGACCCCCGCCCTCGCCAGCTCGCGTGCCGTGCTCAGCCCGATGATGCCGCCGCCGATGATCGCGATGTCGCACCGCTCTGGGACAGCATCGGAAGAGGGCAGTCTCGCCAGCGGCGGTCCGTCGGCGCTCTCGCCATAGGCGCGCATCAAAAACTGTCCTCGACCGTCCAGTTGATCGGGATTTCGGCGATGCTGGCCGTGGCCGGGAGTTCCAGCACCATCCGCACGATGCGGGCGACGTCCTCCGGTCGTGTCAGCACGTCCAGGTCCACACCGTCGACGGCCGCCGCCATGTCGGTGGCGACGAAGCCCGGGCAGATGGCGGTGGAGCGCACGCCGTCTTCCTTGCCGCAGTGGCGCAGGCCATGGGCGAGCGCCAGAACGGCAAACTTCGACATGGCATAGAGGCTCGAACGCGGGGCCTTGACGCGCTTGGCCGAGAGCGACGCCAAGATGACGATCCGGCCCTGCGAGGCGACGAGGTGCGGCCAGGCGAGACGCGTCAGGCGGAGCGGCGACTTCACGTTGACGCCGAAGAGCTGGTCGAAATCCGCGTCGTCTGCTTCCAGCACGGATTTCGACGACATGATGCCGGCATTGTGGACGAGCCCGTCAATCCGACCGAAATGGCGGACGGTCGCCGCCACCCAGGCGCGCTCGCTCTCCGGGTCGAGCGCGTCAAAGCGGCAGACGAGATCCCCCGCTGCGGCGTCGAGGGCACCGGGATTCCGGACGCCGAGACTGAGCCGCCATCCGCCCTCACGCAGCGCCGCCGCGATGGCGGCGCCGATGCCGCGCGAAGCGCCGCTGATCATGGCGACGGGGGGCGGAGTGGTCATCGCGGAAGTCCATTGTCGGAGGGCAGGTCGAACGGGCTGAGCTGCGCTTCGATCGAGGAGGCCTCGGCGCGCAACAGGGCTTCGAAGGAGGGCAAGCGGGCGGCGTTGGCCGGGGTCGCCAGGAAAGTCAGGCCGAGCGAGGCCACCGGCGAGCCCGCAGGCGAGCGGACGGGAATCGCCATGCCGCCGACGCCGTCGATCAGTTCGCCCATGTCCAGCGCAAACCCCTGGCGCTGGGTCTCGTTGACGAGGTTGAGGACCTTGGCGGGAGAGAGACGCTCGAACTCGGCATAACGCGCGGCGTTGGCCTGGATCAGGGTCGCCACCTCCTCGGCCGGCAGGAAGGCGAGCATGGCGAGACTCCCGGGACCCACGCCCAGAGGGACGGCGCCGCCGATCGATCCCGTCAGGGTGCGAAAGGCGATGTCGCCCTCCCGTCGGTCGACGCAGACCGACATTCCGGCATTGCGCAGCATCAGGACGGCGGTTTCACCGCTGTGTTGGCGCAACCGGTCAAGCGTCGGCGCGCACAGGCCCCGAAGTCCCGGACCATTGGACGCCCGGGCCCCGAGGACCATCAGCTTGTTGCCGAGGACATAGCGGCGCGCCGCGTCGCGGGACAAAAGGCCATGGCTGACGAGGCTGGTCAGAACGCGGTGGCACGTCGCCGTGTTGAGCCCGCTCTCCAGCGCGATGTCCTTGAGCTGTGCCCCGGACGCTCCTGAAGCGGCCACAACGTCCATGACGGCGACCGCTCGGTCGATCAGCTGAGTTCCGGACGTCACGTATTTTCACATTATGAGATAATCAGATAACTTTCACATAATGGCTCCTGGGTGTCAATTCCGTCTTGGGATCGCGCGGACATAGGCCAATGCGAAAGCGAACGGCCAAGCCGCCAAGGCTCCGCCTCTTCGACACGGCCTGTGCTGAAGGTGCTTCAGGGACGAGCCGGTCTCGATTATGTGCGAAGAATTTCCATCAAGCCCGCTCAGGACGCGCCGCCGAGCCGCATCGCTGTCGTGCGTCCATCGGTCCAGACGGCGCTCGGCCCCGGCTTGCCGAGCCGAGGCCTACAGGGGTTCGAGCCGAGCGAGGCAACGGCGCTGATGGCGCGCGGCGAGCCTATGGACGGGCGAGCTTGGGCAGCAGGATGGTCGCGACGCCGAGGATCGGCAGGTAGGAGATCACCTGATAGACGTAGGCAATGCCGTGACTGTCGGCGAGCGTGCCGAGAAGCGCGGCCCCGAGCCCGCCCGCGCCGAAGGCGAAACCGAAGAAGATCCCGGCCACGAGGCCGATGCGGCCCGGCAGCAGTTCCTGCGCGAAGACGACGATGGCCGGGAAGGCCGAGGCCAGGATCATGCCGATCGCGACGCTGAGCACGCCCGTGAAGAACAGGTTGGCATAGGGCAGCATCAGGGCGAAGGGGATGACGCCGAGGATCGAGAACCAGATCACGAAGCGGGCGCCGTAGCGGTCGCCGATCGGCCCGCCGGCAAAAGTGCCGGCCGCGGCCGCGCCCAGAAACAGGAACAGCATCAGCTGCGCGTCGCGGACGCTGAGGCCGAAGCGCTCGATGGTGTAGAAGGTGAAGTAGCTGGAAAAGCTCGCCATGTAGACGTTCTTCGTCGCGGTCAGAAGGATCAGGATCCCGAGCGCCATGAGGATGTCGCCCCGCGGCAAAGGCAGGCTGCGGCTCACGGCCGGGCGGCCGGCATTCAGGCGGCGATGGGCGGCGTACCAACGGCCCGTCAGGGTGAGGATGACCATCCCCAGGAGCGCGATGCCGGCAAACCAAGCGATGCTTCCCTGGCCGTAGGGAAGAACGATGAAGGCGGCGAGAAGCGGGCCGATCGCCGTTCCCGCATTGCCGCCGAGCTGGAACAGGGATTGGGCAAAGCCATGCCGTCCACCGGACGCCAGACGGGCGACGCGCGAGGCCTCCGGATGAAAGATCGCCGATCCCAGGCCGACGAGGCAGGCGGCGCCGACCAACACCGCGAAATTGCCGGCCTTGGCCAGCAGCAGCAATCCGACCAGGGTGCTGGCCATGCCCACGGGCAGCGCATAGGGCATCGGCCAGCGGTCCGCGACGACGCCGACCGCGGGTTGCAGCAGCGAGGCCGTGACCTGGAAGGCCATGGTGAGCAGGCCGATCTGTACGAAGTCCAGGCCGTAATTCGCCTTGAGCAACGGATAGAGCGAGGCCAGCAGCGACTGCATGACGTCGTTCAGCATGTGGCAGGCGCTGACGGCGAGGAGAACGGAGAGCGTTGCGGTGGGGAGTTTTGCCGCAGCCGTGTCGATCGTAGTCATGCCTGGCTCCCGTCCTGCCGACCTGCCTTCGCGCCGAAACCGGTGCGATGGCGGTGGCGGCAGTTCCTGTCTCACCCCCAAGGGAGGCATGCAAATTCACCTAGCACTCCGGCGGCGACGGCGGAACAGGCCGTGACCGCGATTGCGTGGAGAGCCGCATGCCGCCTTCGTCCAACTTGGCGCGACGGGCCAAGATCTGGTCAATACCGGGGTGATGCGGCGGCTGAGGACGTGAACCTCTGGACAGCTGCGTCCGCCTCCTGTTCTGTCCGGTGATCACCGACGGCGTGCGCGCCGATCGATCCTCCCGCGATGCCATCAGCTTCCAGTGAGACGTCCAGCCCATGACCCTTTCGCGAGCGACCCAGGCGGATCTGTTCCTGCCATGGCAGGACCCGTCTTCGCCGCCGTCCGAACCTGCCCGGACGCAAAGGGGCGCCAAGATGTCCGCGGCCCGCGGGCCGCGGCAGGCCGTCTCGACCCCGAATCGGCAGGACGAGGAGGATGCCGCAGCTCGGCGGCTGGAGGAGACCGGGCGGTTCAAAATCCTGCGCAGCCTCGTGCCCCGACCGGTGGCTGCGCGCGCATCGGCGCCACCGCGCGCCGGCGAGCGCATCGGCGTCATTCTCGACACCGAAACGACGGGCCTCGACCCGGCGAAAGACGAGATCATCGAGCTCGGCATGGTCGCCTTCACCTATGACGCGGCCGGGATCGGCGAGGTCATCGGCGTGTTCAGCGCGCTGCGCGAGCCCGGCCAGCCGATCAGCGCGGAGATCACCCGCATCACCGGGATCACCGACGCGATGGTGGCCGGGCAGGTGCTCGATCTCAAGGCCGTCGCCGCCTTCATCGCGCCCGCCGATCTCGTCATTGCCCACAATGCCGGTTTCGACCGTCCCTTCTGCGAGCGCCTGACCGGCGGTTTCGACGTCAAGCCGTGGGCCTGCTCGGTCGCCGAGGTCGATTGGTCGGGCCGCGGCTTCGAGGGCGCCAAGCTTGGCTATATCGTCGGCCAGTGCGGCTGGTTCCACCAGGGCCACCGCGCCGTCGACGACTGCCATGCGCTGCTCGAAGTGCTCGACCGTCCCAGCACGGCCGGGCGCGCCTCGGCCTTCTCGGAACTCGTCGAAAAATCGGCGCGGCGGCGCTGCCGGATCTGGGCCGAAGGCAGCCCGTTTCACACCAAGGATCTCCTGAAGGCGCGCGGCTATCGCTGGAGCGACGGCAGCAACGGCCAGCTCAAGAGCTGGTGGCGGGAGGTCGACGAAGCCGATTTCGACGCCGAGCGGGCCTTCCTGCAGACCGAGGTCTACCAGGCGCCGGTCGATCCCTTCGTGCAATGGATGAGCGCGGCGGAGCGCTTCAAGCGGTAGCCGGTCCGGGCAGCGGTCGGGGGGGCATCCGGTCGCTTGCGCCGTCGAAGTGTGGGCGGTCAGCAGCCGATGGAAGGCCGGTCCACCATGGTTGCTGGCCGGACAATCGGCGTGCTGTCCCGAGCGGTCGGCACGCCGGCGATTGCGCCCGCCTTGCCGGCGCCCGATGGCCGGCGGCCGCGCAGCGCGGCGGCGAGGATCGCGCCTTCCGGCCAGGGGCCGAAGCCGCTGGCGACGTTGATGTGGCCGGCCATGCCGAGATCGACGAGCCCCGAACCCCAATCCTCGGCCAGCGCCGCAGCCCGGCCGAAGCGCATGAAGGGATCGTTGCGGCTGGCGACGAGGATGGAGGCGAAGGGCAGGGTCTCCCGCGGCATCGGAGCGAAATCCTCGAAATCCGGATGGTCCCGCGCCAAGAGATCGACATCGGCGGGCGCGACCAGGAGGGCGCCGCCGACATGGGCGGCAGACGGGCGCGTGGCCAGATGGGCGACGAGGGCGCAGCCGAGGCTGTGGGCGACGAGGATGGCGCCCGGCGCCGCCGCCAGGCGCGCCTCCAGCGCATGCAGCCATTCGCTGAGGATCGGCCGGCCGAAATCCTCCTGCTCCACCACCTCGCTGTCCGGCAGGTCGCGCGCCCAGTGGCGCTGCCAGTGCGAAGCCTCGGAACCGCGATAGCCCGGGATGATGAGTGTGGTGACCATGGCGCCTGTCCCTGTCCGTCCGACGTGGCTTGCAGGCCAGGATTAGGCGACGGCGCGGGACAGGGGAAAGAACGCTCTACCAATTTCCGGGACCAATGCGGAAATCCCGACCGGCTCGGCCCGCGCGTTGCAGGAAGAGCCGGGGAAGGGCTCAGAAGGCGGCACGGTAGAGGGCGAGGGCGTCTTGCTCGCTCAGGGGACGCGGATTGTTGACGAGAAGCCGTGTCTGTTTCATCGCGTCGGCGGCGAGCCGGGGCAGAAAATCCTCCGGTATGCCGACGTCGCGCAGGCGCTGCGGCAGGCCGCACTGCAGCGACAGCGCCGCCATCCTTTCGGCGAAATGCGCGGCCCGCGCCGGCCGGCCGATCGCCTCCATGTCCGGAAAGACGCAAGGCGCGATGTCGGCATAGGCGCCTGCCGCCGTCCCGGCGTTGAAGCGCAGCACATGCGGCAGGACCAGCGCGTTCGACAGGCCGTGCGGCACATGGAAATGGCCGCCGATGGGATAAGCGAGGGCGTGGACGGCCGCGACCGGGGAATTGGCGAAAGCCTGGCCGGCCAGGAGAGAGCCGAGCAACATGCCGGACCGTGCCGCCCGGTCCTCGCCGTGCTGCACCGCCTTCAGAAGCGAGCGGCCCATCAGCCGCAGCGCCTCCTTCGCCAAGGCCTGCGAGATCGGGTTGTTGTTGGCGCCGGCGGAGGCATGCGCCTCGATCGCATGGACCATGGCGTCGATGCCGGTGGCGGCGGTGATGTGCGGCGGCAGGCCATAGGTGAGTTCGGGGTCGAGCAAAGCGATATCGGGCAGCAGCACCGGCGAGACGACGCCCATCTTCTCGGCGCTGCCCGTGGTGACGATGGCGATCGGCGTCACCTCGGAGCCGGTTCCGGCCGTGGTCGGCACCAGCATCAGCTTCAGCCGCGGGCCTTTCACCTTGCCGACGCCGTACATCCCAGGAAGGGTTTCGCTGCCCAGCGCCAGCACCGCGACGAGCTTGGCGACGTCGAGCGAGGAGCCGCCGCCGAAGCCGATGATCGCCTCGGCCTCGATGTCGGCGGCGGCCGCCACCGCGGCCATGACCACGGCCTCTGGCGGATCGGCCTCGACCGCGGAAAACACCGAGAAGGCGACGCCCGCTGTCGTCAGCGCCTCCAGCGCCGGCTCGATCAGGCCGAGCCTGACGATGCCGGGATCGGTGACGACGAGAACCCGCCGCCCCAGCCGGGCCGCCGCGATCTCGCCGATCCGCGCGACGGCGCCTTCGCCGAAGACGATGGAGGCGGTGGTATCGAACTGGAACGGTGGCATGCTGTCTCCCCTGGGCACCGAACCGGGCAGCGCAAGCGCAATGGGCCGCGTGTTGCGGATCACGGCGGTGCGCCCGGTCGATGCCTCACAGCGTCGACGGACTGCCGCTCCAGGTCAAGCGGATCGCCAAGCGCTCTTCGGCCGTTGACTGCGCTGACCTTCGAAAGGGATACCCTCGATAGGCGCCGATCAGCCCGACGACGGCGGCGTCGCCGGGTTGAGGTCCGTCGCGTGGATCGGCAGCGGCTCGGCCTCGAAGAGGTCGGGGCGCTCGAGGGCAAGGCGGGGGAGGGCGAGGAGGATCTCGCGCAGGTGCACCCGCATGGCGCCGGCGGCGGCCGCCTCGTCGCGGCGGCGGATGGCCCCGAGGATCTGGGCATGCTGCTCGATCAGGAGCGTCATCGGCGAGGCCTCGGGCAGGCTGAGATAGCGCACCCGGTCCATCTGCGCCTTGCCGTTCTCGATCGCCCGCCAGGCCTCGGCGCAGTCGATCGCCTCCGCCAGGGCGCGGTGGAACTGCTCGTCGAGGGCGAGGAATCCCTCGTGGTCGCCGCGCGCCGCGGCCGCACTCTGGGCGTCGATGATGGCGGCGACGGAATCGATCGCCGCTGGCGGCGCGAGCCGGCAACAGGTGCGCGCCACGGCGACCTCGACGGCTTCGCGCACGAAGCGGGCGTCTCCGACGGCCCGTTGCGAAATCTTCATGACGAAGGTGCCCCGCTGCGGCAGGATGCGCACGAGGCCGGCCTCGGCGAGCTTGATGAAGGCCTCGCGCACCGGCTGCCGGCTGGTGCCAAAACGCGCCGCGATCTCCTTTTCCGACAGAGCCTGACCGGGCGCCAGCTTCATGCGGATGCAGTCGCTGCGCAACAGCGCGTAGATCTGCGGGGCGCTGGCGAGCTTGGGGTCGAGCATTTCGGGCTTCTGAAAAGGCGCTTGCAAATTCATTCCTTCATACTACCATACAAGTCGACTACCGCAAGCTGGACCCGAAAGGGCGAGCATGCCCGGGAGGGGCGACGCGGTTCTCGCCATGGGAGGTCATGGCTCACGTCATGGGAGGAGAACACATGTTCACGCTACGCAAGAGTCTTTCCGCGCTCGCCGTCGCCGGCCTGATGCTGGGTCTCGGCGCGCCGCTCGCCGCAGCCCAGGATTACCAGCTCAATGTCAGCACCGCGCTGACGCCGGAGGACCCGATCTACAAGGGCCTCGAGCAGTTCCGCGACAAGGTCGCCGAGCGTTCGGCCGGCAAGCTCGAAGTTCGCATCTTCCCGAGCTCGCAGCTCGGCAAGGACGAGGACGTGCTCGAGCAGGCCCGCGCCGGCGCCAATGTCGCCGTGCTCGTCGATCCCGGCCGCCTCGCCGTCTTCGTCAAGGATTTCGGCGTTCTTGGCGGCCCCTACCTCGCCGACGGCTTTGAGGGCATGCGCAAGGTCGTGACCTCGCCGCTGTTCGAGGGCTGGTCGAAGCAGCTGCACGACACCTCGGGCCACCAGATCCTGTCCTTCAACTGGTGGCAGGGCCAGCGCAACCTCCTGACCCAGAAGCCGGTGACGACGCCCGCCGATCTCGCCGGCGTTCGCATGCGCACCCCCGGCGCGCCGGTCTGGATGGAGACGATCAGCGCCATGGGCGCGACGCCGACGCCGATGGGCTTTGGCGAGGTCTATCCCGCTTTGCAGCAGAACGTCATCGATGCCGCCGAGGCGCAGGATACCGCCACCCACGGCGCGCGGCTCTATGAGGTCGTCAAGCACCTCACCAAGACCCACCATATCGGCCTGATCACCGGCCTCGTGACCAGCGCCGCCTGGTTCGACGGCCTGCCGGCCGACCTGCAGGCGATCGTTAGGGAAGAGGCCCTCTCGGCCGGCGACGCCGCCTCGAAGGGCACGGAAGACGCCACCGCCACCGTCGATGCCGACATGGTCTCCAAGGGCCTCAGCATCGACGAGATCGACGTCACCCCATTCAAGGAAGCCACGGCCGGCGTCTACGACAAGCTCGGCTACGGCGAGCTGAAGAAGGAAGTCGACGCCATCCTCGCCAAGTAGGCGCGTCGCAAGGGGCGGTCGAAGACCGCCCCTCGTCCTCCGGACGGCCCGGGCCCCATGGCCCCTCACATTCCCCAGGGTTCCCGCGATGCTCTCCATCCTCGTCTGGATCGAGGACCTCTTCGGCAAGCTGCTGCTTGCCGCGATCGTCCTTTTGATTTTCTTTGCCGCCATTGCCCGCAATGCCGGTTATCCGCTGATCTGGTCGGTCGACATGGCCCAGGCCCTGTTCGTCTGGCTCTGCTTCACCGGCGCGGTGAAGGCGCTGCGCCAGCGCGCCCATATCGGCGTCGACTATTTCGTGCAGAAAATGCCCTTCGGCTGGCGTCGCGGCGTCGACCTCGCGATGGCGGTCATCACCGTCGTTTTCCTCGCGGTGCTCGCCTGGTTCGGCTTCCAGCTGACGGTGATGAACGCGCAGCGCATCTTTGGCGACAGCGGCCTGTCCTATGCCTGGGTCACCGGTGCGGTCCCGCTCGGCGCCTCGATCCTGGCGCTTGTCCTCGCGGCCCAGGTGTTCGTCGCCCTGCGCGACAAGACCCTCGTCTTCGCCAAGAGCCGGGCCGACGACAGCCTGCATCAGGAGCTTTGAGATGATCCTCCTGACAGTCCTGTTCTTCGGCCTGATGCTCCTCGGCATGCCCATCGCGTTTGCCATCGGCATTGCCGGCTTCAGCTTCTTCCTGACGAGCCCCTTCATCCCCGCCTCGATCGGCATCCAGCAGGTGGCGACGGCCTCGCAGAGCTTTCCGCTGCTGGCAGTGCCGCTCTTCGTGCTGGCTGGCCACATGATGAACCGCACCGGCATCACCGACCGGCTGATCGGCTGCTCGAACGTGCTGGTCTCCTGGATGTCGGGCGGCCTCGCCCAGGTCTGCATCCTCCTGTCGACCTTCATGGGCGGCGTCTCCGGCTCGGCCGTGGCGGACGCGGCGATGGAGGCGCGCATTCTCGGGCCGGAAATGATCCGGTCCGGCTATTCCAAGGGTTTCACCTCGGCGGCGATCGCCGTGGGGTCGCTGATCACCGCGACCATCCCGCCGAGCCTCGGCCTCATCCTCTACGGCTTCGTCGGCAATGTCTCGATCGGCCGGCTGTTCCTGGCCGGCGTGATCCCCGGCCTGATGATGATGGTAGCGCTGATGACCACCGTCTGGTTCATCGCCCGCCGCCGCGGCTACCGCGCCGCCAGCAGCGTCAGGCCGACGGGCAAGGCCATCGGCGCGGCGATGTGGCATGCCAAATGGGCGCTGATCTTTCCCGTGGCGCTGCTCGTCGCCATCCGCAGCGGCATCTTCACGCCCTCCGAGGTCGGCGCCTTCGCCGTGGTCTATGCCGTCGTCATCGGCGTCTTCGTCCACCGCGAACTGACCTTCTCGGCCTGCATGGACGCGCTCGGCGAGGCGGTGGTCGACATCGGCGTGATCACGCTGATCATCCTGCTCTCGGGCATGGTCGGCTATGCCATCATCTTCGAACAGGCGCCGCAGAGCATCGCCGCGCTCATGCTCGGGCTGACGCAGGAGCCGATCCTCGTCGTCTTCCTGATCCTTCTGTTCATCTTCATCTGCGGCCTGTTCATCGAGTCGACCGTGCTGGTGCTGCTGCTGACCCCGATCTTCGTGCCGATCATCACGCCGCTCGGCGTCGATCCCGTGCATTTCGGCATCCTGATGATGACGATCGTCACGCTCGGCGGCATGACCCCGCCGGTGGGGGTGGCGATGTACGCGGTCTGCAGCATCCTCGACTGTCCGATCGAGGAATATCTGGTGGAATCCTTGCCCTTCGTCGCCACGATTCTCGCCCTCATCGCCTTCCTGGCCTTCACGCCCGGCCTGGTGCTCTTCCTTCCCAACCTTCTGATGTGAGGCGACGTGCAAGAAAGCTTTCGCTGGTTCGGTCCAGCTGACCTCGTCGCCCTTCCCGACATCGTCCAGGCCGGCGCCACCGGCGTCGTCACGGCGCTGCACGACGTCGCCTATGGCGAGGTCTGGACGCCCGAGGCCATCGCCGAGCGCTGCCGGCTGATCGACGAGGGCTCGGGCGGCCTCTTGTCCTGGAACGTCGCCGAGAGCCTGCCGGTGCACGAGCGCATCAAGCTGGGCGAAGGCGATCTCGAACCTCTCTACGAGAACTACCGCCTCTCCATGCGCAACCTCGCGGGCGCCGGCGTGCGGACGATCTGCTACAACTTCATGCCGCTCCTCGACTGGATCCGTACCGATCTGGCGGTGGTCCTGCCGGGCGGCGGGCGGACGGTGCGCTTTGCCATCGAGAAGCACGCCGCCTTCGACTGTTTCATGCTGCAGCGCGCTGGCGCGGAATCCGACTACAGCGACGACGTTCTGGCCCGCGCCAGGGCCTGGTTTGACGCCTCGACCGAGGCCGATCGGGATACGCTCCTCGCCAGCATCATGGCGGGCCTTCCCGGCGCCTACGAGCGCTACAGCGTCGAGCAACTACGCCCGCTGATCCAGCGCTTCGGCGCGGTCAGCCCATCGCAGCTGCGCGCCAATCTCGTGCGTTTTCTCGAGGCCGTCTGTCCGACGGCGGAGGCGTGCGGCATCTCGCTCGCCATCCATCCCGACGATCCGCCGCGGCCGGTCTTCGGCCTGCCGCGCGTCGTGTCCAACGAGGCCGACTTCGCCTTTCTCTTCGAGCGCGTCCCGTCGCCGGCCAACGGCATGACGCTCTGCTCGGGATCGCTGGGTTCCGGCCCCGACAACGACGTCGCCGCCATCGCCCGGCGCTTTGCCGACCGCATCCACTTCGCCCACCTGCGCAATGTCGCCAAGGAAGCGGACGGCAGCTTTCAGGAAGCGGCGCATCTCGGCGGCGATACCGACATGGTCGCCGTCACCGCCGCGATCCTCGACGCCGAAGTGCGGCGCAGGACGGCCGGCGGCCCGGCGATCCCGATGCGACCCGACCATGGCCACGAACTCCTCGGCGACATCGGCCGGCCGTTCCATCCCGGCTATTCCATGATCGGCCGCCTGAAGGGCCTCGCCGAACTGCGCGGCGTCGCCGCGGCGCTGTCCTGGCGCGCGGCGACCGCCAGGGCCTGAGCGGCGGGGCCGGGTTTGAGCCCGGCCGGGCTGCAATCGTCAGCCTGCAGCCGCCGGCCGCATCGACTGTGCAGCGGCGTGCTCCGCATCCGCCTGCCGAAACAGTGCGCCGAAGACGACCCACAGAACGAGCGCCGGGACGGCGATGGCGCCCAGCGTGAAGAAGGCCGCGGCATAGCCGTATTGCGCCGCGACGAAGCCGCCGACGGAAGGGCTGATCGACGCGCCGATGCCCTGCACCGCCATGACCGCGCCCAGCGCCACATTGACCCGGCCCGTGCCGCGCATGATCTGCGCGACGAGCCCGGGCACCGCGACGCCGAGCAGCCCGGCGCCGACGCCGTCGAGGATCTGCACCGGCACCACCGAATAGAGATCACCCCAGAGCCCCGCGATCAGCCCGCGGATCGGCAAAGCGAGCAGCGCGGCCAGGAGGACGATGAAATAGCCGCGTCGGCGGGCGACGCCGGCCGCGACCAGCGCCAGCGGGATCATGGTCAGCTGGGCAATGATGATCGTCGCCGCCGTATAGGCGGCCGGATCGATCGCGCCGGCCGCGGCGACCCGCAGGCCGAGCAGCGGCAGCATGGCGCCGTTGCCGAAGTGGAACAGCATCAGCGTTCCCGCCAGGATCAGCAGCCGCCGGTTCTTCAACAGCATCAGCAGGCCTTCGGGCGCGCTCGCCTTTGTCTCGTCGCGGCTCGGCTCGAGGCCGCGGGCGGTGGCATGATCGATGTCGCCCGGGCGGATCAGGGCGAGGGCGACGAGCGAGCCGGCGGCCATCAGGGTCATCAGCAGGAAGACCGCGGGCAGGCCGTACCAATAGCCAAACAGGCCAGACAGCGCCGCCGCCACGACATTGCCGCCATGGTTCCAGGCCTCGTTGCGACCGAGCTGGCCGGCCAGGCCGCTCTGGCCGACGAGGCCGAGGGTGAGGGCGGCGATGGCGGGGCCGATCGCGGCGCCCGCAATGCCGGTGGCGATCTGCGACGCCGCGACGAAGGGCACCGTCGGCACGAACAGGATGAAGACCGAGGCGATGATGGCGAGCACCGCGCAGACCGCGACGATGGCGCGCTTGGCCCGCGTGGCGTCGGCGAGCGCGCCGAGCGGCGTCGTCGCCAGCATGCCGGCAATGCCGCCGACCGTCATGACATAGCCGATCGTCGCCGGGCTCCAGCCTTCGCCGATGAGGAAAATGCCGAGGAAGGGCCCGAGCCCGTCGCGCACGTCGGCGAGGAAGAAGTTCAGCGCCGACAGCGCCTTGACCGAACGGTGCCGCGCCCCGGCGGTCACCGCGGGGCGGGCGAAGCTTGCATCTGCCATGTCGGCCGTCTCTCAATGCGGCCGGGCAGCCCTGTCGATCCCTCCGGCTATATGTGACACGGTTGTTGGCCGGGAAGGGAACGCCCGCGACTTTGTCGACGGCGCTGACCACATCCTCGTGGGCGATGGAAAACTGCCGCGGGAAGATGCCGGGAGGCGTGCCGGGCCTGGCGCATCCGATCCGCCGCGGCCCCGCGATCGCCCCTCCGTCAGGGATCGCCGCGACCGACCGGCCGAGCCGGCGATGCGTCGCCGGGCAATCAGGCTTGGCCGCGAGGCCCTGAGCGCGTACCGCTGAGAAGACACCACCCTGGAAAGGAAGATCCATGAGCGAGCGTATTGTCATGCGGACCGGCGAAGCCCTCATCGCCGGGGGCCCTCCCGGCACGGCGGCGGAGCCCGAAATCGTCATCGGCGCGCTCGACGGCCCGGTCGGCATCGCGCTGGCGACCCTGACCGGCGACCAGGTCGCCGGCCACACCCGCGTCTTCGCGCTGCTCAACACCGACATCATGGTCCGGCCGGTGACGCTCTGCGTCTCCAAGGTCACCGTCACCAGCCTGCGCTACACCAACATACTCATGGGTACGGTGCAGTTCGCCATCGCCAACGGCGTGCTCGACGCGGTGCGGGCCGGCTACATCCCGAAGGATCAGGCGAACGAGCTCGGCATCATCTGCTCGGTCTGGCTGGCGCCGAGCGTCGTCGACGACGACAATCTCGACCACAAGATCCTGTTCGACCTGCACCGCCGCGGCACCACCGAGGCGATCCGCAAGGCCATGGCGAACGAGCCCTCGATCGACTGGCTGCTCGAGAACCAGGACAAGATCATGCACCGCTACCACCAGATGGGGCTCGACGGGAAGATCTAGCTTCCCCGCCCAGACAGACGCGGGCGGGCACCGTTTCCGGAGCGCCCGCCCGCGTCTGCGGTCCTATCGTGCGGCTGTCTAGCGGTTCAGCAGGCCGCGGCCGGCGAGATTGCGCATGAGATCGCGGATGCCGAACACCCATTCCGGCGCCTTGTCGGTGTGGGTCACGGTGTTCATCAGCCGCCCGAGCCGGGGACTCGCGATCTCCACCCGGTCGCCGACCCGGTGGGTGAAACCCTGGCCCTTGACGTCGCGGTCCTCGGTCGGCGCGAACAGGGTGCCGAGGAAGAGCAGGAAACCGTCGGGATACTGGTGGTGGCGGCTCCGCGTCTGGCCGACGAGGTCGAGCGGATCGCGGCTGATCTCCTTCATCGAGCTGCGGCCCTCCAGCACGTAGCCCTCGGGCCCGGTTACCGTCAGCGTCAGCTCGGCCGTGCGCACGTCGTCGATGGTGAAGTGATCGTCGAACAGGCGAATGAACGGGCCGATCGACGACGAGGCGTTGTTGTCCTTGGCCTTGCCGAGGAGGAGCGCGCTGCGTCCTTCGACATCGCGCAGGTTGACGTCGTTGCCGAGCGTCGCGCCGCGCACCCGGCCCTTGGAGTCCACCGCCAGCACGACTTCAGGCTCCGGATTGTTCCAGGCCGAGGCGGGCAGGATGCCGATCTCGGCGCCGTGGCCGACGGAGGAGAGCACCGGCGCCTTGGTGAAGACCTCGGCGTCCGGCCCGATGCCGACTTCCAGATACTGCGACCAGTAGCCACCCTTGATCAGCACTTCCTTGGCCTTGGCGGCCTCCGGCGAGCCGGCCTTGATGTCGGACAGGGCACCGCCGATGATCCGGCCGATCTCCTCGCGGATTTCGTTGGCCCGGGCCGAATCGCCCTTGGCGCGCTCCTCGATGACGCGCTCGATCATCGAGCGGGCGAAGGTGACGCCGCAGGCTTTGACGGCCTGGAGGTCGCAGGGCGCAAGGAGATGCGGCGCCGAGACGTCGGACGGGCTGGCCGAGAGCACCGCGGCGAGGTCCCAGCTCTTGGCCCCGGTCGCGCCGGCCAGAAGCGCCACCGGATCTTCCGCCTCCAGCAGGTCGGCCATCGTCGCCGCGATCGCCGACAGGTCGACAAGGCGGTCGCCCTTTAGGACGACGACGCTCGGACCCTTCACTTCCGGGTCGTAGAGGCGGCCGACGAGAACGGCCTGGGCTGCGTCGTGGGGAAGAATGTCATGTGGGGTCAAAATGAAATCTGCCTGTGCTGGTGAGCCGAGGGTGGCGCTTGGGGCGCCGGTCTGCGGAGGGCGACTATTTCCTCTGACGGGCCCGGCGTCCAGAGGCGGACGCCCGGTGATGGTCGCTCGAAGCCGGTCGCACCGGGATTTTCGCGCCGGCCGACGGCGGCCTTCGTCGAAGGCGGGTGACATCGCCCGGATGCGGTGCGCCCGGTTTGTCGCAGGCCCGTGCGCTCGGTTGAAGTCCGGTCACAATCCCGTCAGAGTGGACCATCGTCATCTTGCGAGGGAAGCTCCGATGCCCGGACGACTGGACGGGCGCAGCGCCCTGATCTCCGGCGGCGCGACGGGTTGCGGCGGCGCCGCGGCGCGGTTGTTCGCTGCCGAAGGCGCTCGCGTGACCATCGTCGACCGGCAGGAGGAAGCAGGCGCCGCGCTGGCCGAAGCCATCGTCGCCGAAGGCGGCGAGGCGAGCTTCGTCTACGCCGACGTTTCGCAGCGCGCAGACGTCGAGACGGCGGTGGCGCATGCGCAGGCGCGTTTCGGCACGCCGACGCTCCTCTTCAATCACGCCGGCACGATCGTGGTGAAACCGTTTCTCGAAACCACCGACGCGGACTATGACGGGCTGATGGACGTCAACGTGCGGTCGATGTTCCTGATGACGCGGGCCGTCCTGCCCGGCATGCTCGAGGCGGGCGGCGGGCGGATCGTCTGCACCTCGTCGATCTCGGCGGTGGCGGCGACGCCGATGGAGGTGCTGTACGGGATGACGAAGGGCGCCGTGCACATGTTCGCGCGCGCCATCGCGGTCGAGTTCCGCGACCGCAACATCCGCTGCAATGCCGTCTGCCCCGGCTTCATCCAGACCGCGCACGGCAGCCGCGAGGTCGAGGCGCTCTCCAAGCTTGGCGTCGACGTCTCCGATGCCGCCATCGCCGCGGCGCAGGGGCGCATGTGCCGGCCCGAGGAAGTGGCCGAGGCGGCGCTCTTCCTGCTCAGCGATGCGGCGAGCTTCGTCAACGGCACGCATCTTTTCGTCGACAATGGTTTCACGGCAGTTTGAGGGGAACAGCATGCAGTTCGAAAAGGGCGGCCACTGGCGCAACTGGGTCGGCAACCAGTCCTGCATTTCGCGCTATAAGGCGGCACCGACCAGCGAGGCGCAACTGGCCGAGATGGTGCACGAGGCCGACGCGCAGGATCTTTCCATCCGCGTCGCCGGTTCCGGTCATTCCTTCACGCCGGTCGTCGCGACCTCCGGCCTGCGCCTGTCGCTTGCCGGCCTGAGCGGCATCCTCGGTCGCGACGGCAACCGCGTCACCGTGGCGGCGGGAACACGGATCGGCGATGTCGGCCGGGCCCTGAAGGGCATGGGCCTGTCGCTCGCCAACCAGGGCGACATCGACACGCAGGCCGTCGCCGGCGCCTTCTCCACCGGCACGCATGGCACGGGCGCCACGCTCGGCTGCCTCGCCTCGCAGGTCGCCGGCATGCGGCTGGTGCAGCCGGACGGCAGCATCCTCGTCGTCGACGGCTCCGATCCCGACCTTCTGGCCGCGGCCCAGGTCTCGCTCGGCACGCTCGGGATCATCTCCGAGATGACGCTGGAGACCCTGCCGGCCTACAACCTGCACGAAAAGCTCTGGCGCGACGATTTCGAGACCTGCATGGAGCGGCACGACGAGCTCGCCGCCACGCACCGGCATTTCGGCTTCTTCTGGTGCCCGATGCCGGAGAGCCGCTATCTCTACTGCCTCGGCGACACCGCCGACGCGCCGCTGACGACGACGACAAACACCGCCGACGTCTGCGAGATGAAGGTGATGGACGTCACCGACCTGCCGGAAATGCAGTCGCCGTTCGAAAACATCGCCTATTCCTCGGACGTCTACCCGATCGAATACGTGCCGAATTTTCACGAGCTCGAATATGCCGTGCCGGTCCAGCACGGCAAGGCGGCGGTGCGGGCCGTGCGCGAGCTGATGCTGACCAAGCATACCAAGTGCATCTTCCCGATCGAATACCGCTTCACCGCCGGCGACGGCGCCTGGCTCAGCCCCTTCCACCAGCAGGATTCGGTCACCGTCTCGGTCTCCGGCCATCCCGGCTTCGACTACTGGGACTTTTTGCGCGACGTCGATGCCATCCTGCGCCAGTTTCACGCCCGCCCACATTGGGGCAAGCTGCATTTCCTCGACACCGAGGACGTCACGAACCTCTATCCCCGCGCCGACGATTTTCGCGCGCTGCGGCGCAAGCTGGATCCCAACGGGCGCTTCCTCAACGAGCATGTGGCGATGCTGTTGGGGTGAAGCCGCAAGCGAGCGCGGCGCCGGGTCGGCCTGCGGCCGCCGATGGCGTCAGGCGCTGACGCGGGCCCGTGCCCTGGCGCTCCAGGCGCCAAAGAGGCGGTCGGCGATGATGCCGATGAAGGCGATGGCAAGGCCCGCGACGATGCCGCGGCCGGCATCGGCCTTGGACAGAGCGATGAACACTTCCTGCCCGAGATCGCGCGTGCCGATCATGGCGCAGATGATGATCATCGCCAGCGCCATCAAAATGGTCTGGCTGACGCCCAGCATGATCTCCGGCAGGGCCATCGGCAGCTGCACGCGCCAGAACGTCTGGCGCGGCGTGCAGCCTGAGACGATGGCGGCCTCCATCAGCGCCGGCGGGATGTTGCGGAGGCCGTGGTTGGTGTAGCGCACGGCCGGCACGACGGCGAAGCCGATGGTGGCGATCATCGCGGTGACGTCGCCGACGCGAAACAGCATCACCACCGGGATGATGAAGCAGAAGGACGGCATCACCTGCAGTGTGTCGATGATCGGCGTGACGATGCGCGCGACCCTGTCGCTGCGCGAGGCCCAGAGGCCAATCGGAATGCCGATCAGGCAGGCGACGAAGGCCGAGATGCCGCAGAGATAGACCGTCGCCATGGTCTTTTCCCAAAGGCCGGTGACGGCGCAGAAGGCGGTGAGCAGCGCCACGGTGACGGCGAGCCTGAGGCCGCCCAGTTGGTAGCCGGCAAGGCCGAGCAGGAAGACCGCGCCGAGCCAGGGAAAGCCCTCGCAGAAGGCGCGCAGCGGGTTCAGCACATAAAGGATCAGCGTCACGCGAAACACTTCGATGACGTCGAAGAAGTTGACGGTGATCCAGTTCACCGCGCCGGTCCAGAGCGGGGCGGTGGTCAGCGTCATCGCCTTCGGGACGGCGGCAAAGGCGGGGACGAAAAGGCTCGCCGTGGTGGTCAGCGCCAGGAGGGCGAGCGCCAGAACGAGGTTCGGCGAGCGCAGGCCGAGGAAGCCGGCGGCGTCTCGATGGAGGTGCCCGCGAGCGTTCTGCGCCGCCATCGCCTGGCTCAGCCGGTCGAGCGCGATGGCGAGCGCGACGATGGCGAGGCCCGCCTCCATCGCCGCCCCGACCTTCAGTGCCCGGAGCGCCAGCAGCACGTCGTAGCCGAGGCCGCCGGCGCCGATCATCGAGGCGATGATCACCATGTTCAGCGCCAGCATGATCACCTGGTTGACGCCCAGCATCAGCGTCGGCTGCGCCGAGGGGAGGAGCACGCGCCAGAGTTTCTGCCGCGGCGTGCAGCCGGCCATGTCGCTGAAGTCGCCGATCTCGGGCGGCACGCGCGACAGCCCCAGAAGCGTCGCGCGGACCATGGGGGGCGTCGCGAAGATCGCAGTGGCGATCATCGCTGAGACCGGGCTGTTGCCGAAGAGGAGCAGCATCGGGATGAGATAGGCGAAGGTCGGGATCGTCTGCATCAGGTCGAGCGCCGGCGAGACGATGGCGCGGTCCGCCTTGGGGTGGCGGAACGCCCAGATCCCGACGAGGACGCCGGTGACGATGCAGAAGGGCACCGCGATGGCGATGAGCCCGAGTGTCAGCATAGCGCTCGTCCATTTGCCGAACAGCGCGATGTAGAGAAAACAGCCGCCGACGAGAAAGCCGAGGCGGTTGCCGCCATAGGCCCGGCCGGCAAGGAAGGCGGCGGCGACGACGCCGACCCAGGAGAGGCGCGGCAGCGTCGTCGCGGTCAGGCCTTGGCCAATCTTGAAGTTCTTCGCCAGGAGATTCAGCGCCGCATCGAGCGGCACGCCCAAGACCGCAGTGATACCGCGCGTCAGCCAGCTTAGGTTCGTCTTCAGCCAGGCCATGAGGGCGCCGATCCATTCGGCGACGGGCACGACGGCATCGGCGGGAAAGGCGACGGCGAAGGGGAGGTGGTCGCGGGCGAGAGAGAGCCCCGCCACCGCCAGAAGGGCACAGGCCCAGACCAAGGGCCAAAGCCGCGCCGGCCTGAAAGGGAGGGCAGGGCTGCCCGCCATCACCGTCATGTCGCAGCGCTCTCGAGGCCGGCGAGCAACGCGATCACCGCCTGTGGCGTCACTTCGCCGAGGCGCGTGCCGCTCGCATCGAGGACGGCATAGGGACGGCCTGCGGCGACAATGCCGGCGGAAAAGCTGGCGATGCGGGCGTCGGGCGCGACGGTGCCGGCAGCGGCGGCGCCGCTGCAGGGCTGCATCAGATGGCGGGCCGAGACGACCTTGGCGCGCTGCACGTCGCGGGTGAAGGCGGCGACATAGTCGGTGGCCGGGCGCACCACCAGTTCCTCCGGCGTGCCGATCTGGATGATCTCGCCGTCCTTCATGATGGCGATGCGATCGGCGATGCGGATCGCCTCGTCGAAGTCATGGGTGATGAAGACGATGGTCTTGCGCAGGATCGCTTGCAGCCGGAGGAGCTCGTCCTGCATCTCGCGCCGGATCAGCGGGTCGAGAGCGGAGAAGGGCTCGTCGAGGAACCAGATCTCGGGATTGGTGGCGAGACTGCGGGCGATGCCGACGCGCTGCTGCTGGCCACCGGAGAGCTCGCGCGGGTAGAAATTCTCGCGCCCGGAAAGGCTCACCATCTGGATCATCTCGCGTGCCCGCGCTTCGCGCGCCGGCCGGGCGACGCCCTGCATGGCGAGGGGAAAGGCGATGTTCTGAAGGACGGTGAGATGCGGCAGGAGAGCGAAATTCTGGAACACCATGCCCATGCGGTGGCGCCGCATCTCGATCAGCTCGGCCGGCGAGATGGTCATCAGGTCGCGGCCCTCGAACTCGACCTTGCCGAAACTCGGCTCGATCAGGCGCGACATGCAGCGCACCAGGGTGGATTTGCCCGAGCCCGAGAGGCCCATGATGATGAAGATTTCGCCGGCGCGGATTTCAAGGTCGACCTTGCGGACAGCCCCGATCAGCTGGGCCGCGGCGAGGTCAGCGGAACTCGCGATTCCGTCGCGCGAGGCCAAAAATTCCTCGCCGCCGCCTTCGCCATAGAGCTTCCAGACATTGCGGCAGGCGAGCTTGACCGGGCGGACGTCGGCGGCGGCCGATGGGATTAAGAGGCGGGCCTGGTCGGTCATGGCGTTCACGCGCGGATCTCGCTTGCCTTCGAAGGGAGGAGGCGCGGCGCCCGCATCGGCAAGGCGCAGCGCCGAGGTCCAGTCGGCATAGGGCCGGCGCAGCATCGCGCTACTGCGCCCAGGCCTTCCAGGTCGCCTCGTTGGCTGCGATCCACTCGGCCGCGACGTCTTCCGGCGCCTTGCCCTCGAGGTCGATCTCGCCGCTCATCTTGTTCAGCGTGTCGGTGTCGACGGTGTAGGCCTTGGCGACCTTGTAGGCGACCGGCCACTTTTCCTTCATGCCGGCCCAGGCATATTTGTAGATGTCGCCAGACGGCTTGCCGCAGTCATACAGGGCGTCGGGATTGCTGCCCCATTTCGGGTCGGTGTAGCATTCCTTGGTATATTCCGGGAATTCGACCCATTCGCCCTTATACTTGGCCGGCGCCCAGTGCGGCGAGTAGACCCAGAGGATGATCGGCGCCTGGCGCTGATAGGCCGAGTCGAGTTCGGCGAACATCGCCGCATCCGTGCCGGCGTGGATGACGGTGAAGGGCAGGCCGAGCGTGACGACGCGCTCGTCGTCGAACCCTTCCCAGGTCACCGGGCCGCCGAGATAGCGGCCTTTCGGCGCGGTTTCGGCGGTGGAGAAGGCTTCGGCGCAGGCCGGGTCCTTCAGCGCCTCCCAGTTGGGCAGGCCGGGGCATTTTTCCTTCATGTATTCCGGAAACCACCACTCTTCCTTGGCCTTGGGGCCGAGGGGGCCGAGGTTCTCGGTCTCGCCGGTGGCGTCGGAGGCCGCCATCGCCTCGCCGGCCGTCGTCGCCCAGAACTCGGCGCCGAGCGTCAGGTCGCCATTGGTGAGGCCGGTGGTGAGGCTGGAGAGGTAGTCGGCGGTGGGATACTCGACGGTGTAGCCGAGCTTCTCCATTATGCCGCCCATGATCTTGGCGTTGAGGTTGACGCTGGTCCAGTCGAACAAAGCGATCTTGATCGGATCGTTCGATTCCGGCGCCTCGGCATGGGCTGCGGGAAGGCCTGTCATGGCGACCAGACCAAGGGCGGCCAACGAGCCTTTGAAAGACGAGCAGACAATAGACATACCAGATTTCCCCATGGTGCAAGCTGAAATTCATGCCCGTACCGGCTGTCTTGCTCCGCAGGACGTCCGGATCATCTTTCCCTCGGCAGTATTTTTCGCAGACGCTTGGCCCTCGATCCTCCGAATTTCTCTGTCGTTTGTCGCCTGTTGTCCCGTTCCAGCCACCCGCAACCCGGGCGAAGCGACAGGGCGACATTCATATGAAGAAAATTTATATACCAAGAGTAATCTTCCGCAATGGCATGCGTTGGGCAAATCGGCATTTTGCGGTCAGTTGGGGGCTTTCCGCGGTGCGCAGGCTCGTTCTCGCCTGCGGCAAAGGCAGGATGGTTTCCTCTGGGGCAGGGGCTGCGCATCGAAGAGGCATTTCTTTCCGTCCAGGCTTTTGCCGGGCCGTGCTGGACGATGCCCGGCCGGCCGGAACGGCGGGACGTGTTCTCCCGACGCAGCGCTCTTGCCGAGTTCTTCGCCCGTCGCTAACCTTCCCGAAGGACATGAGAGGCCCGCCGAAGAGCGCGTCCCGGTCCGTCAGGGGAGGAAAATCCATGTTGAACAGGCGTACATTCCTGCTGTCTTCGGCCGCCGTCGGCGTTTTCGCCGCGACCGGTGTCGTCGCCCGGGCAGCGGACGGTGATCTGAGCGTGCTGGCCTCGGTGCCGAGCCTCAGCTTTCCGTTCTTCGTCCACATGCTGAACCAGATCAAAGTCGAGGCCACGGCCATCGGCGGCATCAACCTGATCGAGAGCGACGGCCAGAACTCCGCGCCCAAGCAGACCGGCGACGTCGAGGCGGCCATCGTTCAGAAGGTCGGCGCCATCGTCATCTCGCCGCTCGACGTCAACTCGCTGGCCCCCGCGGTCGAGCAGGCCGTGGCGGCGGGCATTCCCGTCGTCACCATCGACCGCCGCGTCGACGGCGTCGACGGCATCCTCGCCCATGTCGGCGCGGACAATGCCAAGGGCGGCGAGGCGCAGGCGCAGGCGATCATGGCGGCCTTCCCCGACGGCGCGACGATCTTCCACCTGCAGGGGCAGCCGGGGGCGGGTCCCGCCATCGACCGCAACAAGGGCGTCCACGCCATTCTCGACGGCCAGGACAAGTACAAGATCGTCTTCGAGCAGACGGCCAATTTCGCCCGCGCCGAGGCCCTCTCGGTGACCGAGGCCGGCCTGGCGGCCAACGGCAAGCCGGATGTCATCGTCTGCGCCAATGACGACATGGCGCTCGGCGCGATGGAAGCGGCGGCGAGCGCCGGCTTCACCGACATCAAGATCTACGGCTTCGACGCGCTTCCCGAGGCGCTGGTGGCGGTGCGCGACGGCAAGCTCGCCGGCACGGTCGAGCAGTTCCCGGGCGAACAGTCGCGCCAGGCCCTGCGCATCGCCGTCGACTTCGCCAAGTCCGGCACCAAGCCGGCCGAGGCGCTGGTTCTCCTGACCCCGATCGTCATCGGCAAGGACAATCTCGACAAGGCCGAGCGCATCGGCGAGACGACCTAAGAGCCCTCCGGCATGCCGGGCGCGCCGTCCTTCGGCGCGCCCCACCGCGGCTCTCTTCGAGGCTTCTGCCCATGACGTCACCTGCCACGGCGGCACGCTCGGCCGTCCGGCCGGACCGGCCGCTGCTCGAAATGCGCGGCATCGCCAAGCACTTTTCCGGCGTCACCGCGCTCGACGACGTCTCGCTGACGCTGAGCGGCGGCGAAATTCTCGGCCTGATGGGCGAGAACGGCGCCGGCAAATCGACGCTTCTCAAAATCCTTTCCGGCGTGCAGCCGCCGTCGAGCGGGACGATCCTGATCGACGGGGAGGCGGTGACGATCGAAAGCCCGCAGGCGGCGCGGCGGCTCGGCATCGTCACCATCTACCAGGAACTCAGCCTGATCCCGACGCTCTCGGTCGCCGAAAACATTTTTATCGGCCGCGCGCCGCTCGGGCGGTTCGGCCTGGTCGACTGGCGCGGCATGCGCAGCGCTGCCCGCGACATCATCGCGCGCGTCGGCCTCACGCTCGATCCGCAGACGCCGGTCTCCGCGCTTTCCGTCGCCGAGCAGCAGATGGTGGAGATCGCCCGGGCTCTCTCCCTTTCCTCCCGCGTCATCGTCATGGACGAGCCGACCTCGGCCCTCTCGGACAGCGAGGTCACGCGGCTTCTTTCCATCATGGACCTGCTGCGCGGCGAGGGCGTCGCGATCATGTTCGTGACGCACCGGCTGGAGGAGGCGTCGAGCATCTGCGACCGCATGACGGTGCTGCGCGACGGGCGCCTCGCCGGCGAACTGGTGCGAGATGGCGCGCCAATCCCGCTGCCCGCGATCATCGAAAAAATGGTCGGGCGGGCCGCGTCCGAGCTCTATGCCCGGCCGAGCCAGCGCAGCGCGCCCGGCAGGCTGCGGCTCGAGGTCCGCGGCCTGAAGACCGTGCGCGACCCCGAGGCGCCGCACGCCATCGTCCTCGACGGCGTCGACCTCGACGTGCGCTCGGGCGAGATCCTCGGCATTGCCGGCCTCGTCGGCTCCGGCCGGACGGAACTGGCGCGCGCCATTTTTGGCGCGGACGCCATTGCCGCCGGCACGCTCCGGCTCGACGGCGAGATGATCGCGCCGCAATCGCCGGCGGACGCGATCGCCCTCGGCATCGGCCTCGTGCCGGAGGACCGCAAGCACCAGGCGATCTTTCCCGCCCTCGGCATCCTCGCCAATTTCTCCGTCGCCTCGCTGAACGCCTATTCGAACTGGATGGGGGTCATGGCGGAAAGGCGCGAGCAGGACGAGCTCGGCAGCTTTCGAAAACTCCTCAACATCCGCATGGCGCATGCCGGGCAGCGGATCGATGGCCTTTCCGGCGGCAACCAGCAGAAGGTGATCCTCGCCCGCTGGCTGGCGCGCGATCCCAAGGTCTTGATCGTCGACGAGCCGACGCGCGGCGTCGATGTCGGTGCCAAGGCCGAGGTGCACCAGATCCTCGTCCAACTCGCCGCCCGCGGCATCGCGGTGGTGGTGATCTCCTCGGAACTCCCCGAGATTCTCGCCGTCAGCGACCGCATCGTCACCATGCGGGCGGGAAGGATCACCGGCGAGATGCCGGCTTCTGAGGCGAGCGAAGACAGACTGATGGCGCTGATGGCGCTCAGCAGAGGAAAGGAAGCGACGCGATGAGCTCCACGAGCGGCCTTCGCGGCCAGGCGGGACCGAACTTCTTCAAGATCCTGATGCGGTTCGGGCCGCTGATGTTCCTCTTCGCCCTGATGCTGGTCTTCGCCCTCCTCAACCCGAATTTCCTCAATCCGGTCAATTTGTTCAACGTGATGCGGCAGATCTCGATCACCGGGCTGATCGCGCTCGGCATGACCTTCGTCATCCTGACGGCGGGCATCGATCTCTCCGTCGGCTCGCTCGTCGCCTTTTCCGGCATGGTCGCGGCCATCGTCGCCAAGGGCGGCACGGCCAACACGCTGTCGCTCGGCGCCAGCGCCGGACAGGGGTTCGGCTGGTTCGCCGCGCTCCTGGCCGCAGTCGCCGTGGGGACGCTCGCCGGCGGCGTGCAGGGTCTTGTGATCACCCGGCTGAAGGTGCCGCCCTTCGTCGTCACGCTGGGCGGCCTCACCATCTTTCGCGGCCTGACGCTGACGCTGTCGAACGGCGGACCGATCTCGGGCTTCGACGCCTCGATGCGCTGGTTCGGCAATGGCATGATCGGCCCGGTGCCGGTGCCGGTGATCATCTTCGCGCTCGCCGCCATGCTCTGCCATCTGGTGCTGCGCTACACCCGCTATGGCAGGGCGGTCTACGCCGTCGGTGGCAATGCCGAGGCGGCGCGGCTCTCGGGCCTGCGCGTCGACCGCATTCTCGTCTCGGTCTACCTGATCGTCGGCTTCTTCAGCGGCCTTGCCGCCTTCGTGCTGGCCGCCCGCCTCAATTCCGCCGAGGCGGTGGCCGGCATCGGCTACGAGCTGACGGTGATCTCGGCCGTCGTCATCGGCGGCACCAGCCTCTTCGGTGGCATAGGCAGCGTCGGTGGCACGGTGATCGGCGCGGCGCTGATCGGCGTTCTCGTCAACGGCCTCGTCCTCAACAACGTCTCGTCCTACACCCAGCAGGTGGTGATCGGCCTGATCCTCATCGGCGCGGTCGCCTTCGACCGCTGGCTGAAATCGCGGGCGCGGGGATAGGACCGGGGGCAGACGAGGCGGAGCGAGCCTCGCCTCAAACGACGTCGCCGGCCCGGTGCTGAGCACCGGACCGGCGACGATGACGGCGGGTGACGGTTCCCCGCGAATGTCCGTCAATCAGGCCGCGTCGGCGGCGCGGTCGGCGACGATGTGCTGGAACACCTCGAAGCCCTCGAACTCGGGATGGCCGATATAGGTCGGCGCCCGGCCGCTGGTGTTGCCGCGGGCATGGGCGGCGCGAAAAGCTTCCGACTTCGTCCAGGCCTCGAAATCCGCCTTGGTGTTCCAGAGCGTGTGCGAGGCGTAGAGCACGTATTCCTCGCGCTCCGGTCCGCGCAGCATGTGGAATTCGGCAAAGCCCGGCAGGCCCTGCAAGTGGCTCTCGCGCTCGAGCCAGATCTTCTCGAAGGCCTCGGTCGAATCCTTGGCGACCTTGAAGCGGTTCATGGCGATGAACATGGATAGTCTCCCTGTGGTAATGGCTGGCGCTGGGTGTTTCTGGCCGGGGTCAGAACTGGAAGCTGACCGTGGCCTTGAAGGTTCGGCCTGCCTCGGTGAAGTACTCCTTCGGCAGCGTGGTCGAGTCCGGGATGTCCAGCGCGTCGTAATAGGTCTCGTCGAACAGGTTATACACGCCGGCCTTGACCTTGGTTCCGGCGAGCTGCTCGGGCGCCCACCAACCGGTGAGGTCGACGATGCCGTAGGCCGGCGTCTTCGACAAGTCGTTCTCGACATCGTCGCGCTTGGCGGCGGCGGTGAGCATCACGTCGGCGCCGTAGACGTCGGTGGCATAGCCGAGGCCGAGAATGCCCTTCACCGCCGGGATCGAGTTCAGGTGCTCGTCGGTGTCGCGATCGCGGCCCACATAGGCGGCGAGCGATGCCGAGGCGTGCCAGCCGGACTCCAGCTTGAAGTGCGCCGAGGCTTCGGCGCCGTAGATCTCGACATTGGCGCGGTTGACGTAGCCGGTGATGCCGAAAGGATAGAGGCCGGCGGGAAGGCCGACACTGGCGGCAGAGACCGAGACGGTGTCGATGAAGTTCTCATAGCGGTTGTAGAAGGCGTTGACCGAGCCGCCGAAGGTCTCGTCACCGAGCTGGGCGCCGATCTCGAAGCCGTTGCTCGTTTCCGGATCGAGGCCAGGATTGCCGAGCGACAGATAGGTGCCGGGGCCGCCATAGCTGAGATAGAGTTCCGTCGCGGTGGGGGCGCGAAAACCCTGCGCCCATTGGGCAAAGAGCATCACGTCGTCGGTCGCGTCGAACTCGGCACGCAGCTTCCCGGAGACGGCGGAGTCGCTGGATTCCTCGGGTAGGCCGGTATAGGTCGCGTTGTCCGCGAACCCGTCGGTCTCCTGCGGCGTCTGCTGATACCAGTCGTAGCGCAGGCCGGGGGTCAGCCGCACCCTGCCGTCGAAGAGGCCGATCTCGTCCTGGATGAACAGGCCGACCGTCGCGCCGTCGGTCTCCGGCATGTCGGCCTGGTTGGTGTGCAGGAAGTTGCAGGTGGTGAACCGGCCGGTATAGGGCGGCGCCGGGCAGTTATCCTCGCCGCTGGAGAACTGCGTCGCCTTGCTGCCGAAAATCTCGCCGCCGATGCTGACGCCGTGGGACACCGCGCCCGTGTCGAAGCCGGCGAGCAGGCTGCCGTTGACGCCGTAGGTCGTCTCCTCGCGCTCGCCCTTGCGCCGGTAGTCGCCCGCCGGGATCGACAGCCGGCTGCCGAAGAAGTCGTCGTCGAGCGACTGCCGCTGCCAGTAGATGATCGCCTCCGCCGCCTTGATCGTGCCGTCGGTCTTCTCCGGTGCATATTCGTAATTGGCCGAGAGACGCTCGCGCTTGTTGCTCTTGGCGCGGGACGGGGCGCCGGCCCGGTAGTCGTAGGTCGTCGGCGATTCCGTCAGCGCCTCGATATCGTCGTCGCGGTCGTAGGATTCGCCGGTCACGCCGAAGACATGGCCGCCCTCGACATGCTGCCGGATCTTCGCCAGGACGTTGGTGTTGTCGTAGTCGAGCGGCAGCTTTTCGCTGCGGGTCGTGCCGATGCCGCCGATGTCGCCCTGGTTCTCGATCTCATGGCCGTCGCGATACCCGCCCTGCAGCAGCAGGAAGGTCTGGTCGATGCGAGCGGCGAGCGCCTGGTCGACGCTCCAGCTCTGGTCCTTCGAGTCGAAGCTGCCCTTGGTGAGACCGCCGAACGTCTTGTTGCCCGGTAGAAGATCCTCGGGATTGAGCGTGCGCAGGTTGACGACGCCGCCGAGCGCCCCGGCGCCGTAGACGCTGGAATCGGCGCCCTTGACAATGTCGAGCGTCGACAGCGTGTCGAAGTCGAAGGCGGAGACGCCGCCCGACACGCCGCGGGCGCCATCCTCGATCCAGGGGACGCGGATGCCGTCGATCGTCGTCAGCGTGCGGTTCCGGTCGAGGCCGCGGATGTTGAAGCTCTGCGAGCCCTCGCTGAACGAGATCGCCGGATCGAGCCGCGCGATGTCGTCGACGTCCTCGACCTGCGCGGCGTCGAGTTCTTCCCGGGTGACGCGCCGCGTCAGCGGCGTCACGGCCGTCGTCGCGGTGGCGGGCTTTTCGCCGCCGACCAGCGTCACCGGCTGCAGGAGGATGGCGTCCTCTGCGGGCGCGTCCTGTGCCAGGACCGGCGCGATATAGGCGCTGGAAATCATGAGGCCGGAGACAAGTCCGGCCAAGAGGCGCCCGCGGCGATCCATGAATACTCTCCTGTTTTCAACAATGAGACAGGCATGGCTGGCTGGGGCGCCGGATCGGCGGCTGGCTGGCTTTGCCGCAGGGATGGGGAGGTCGGTTCGCCGATGTCCCCTGCTGCTGTTGACGGTCCTATCCAAACATGAATATGAGAGTCAACTATAAAGAAGATTCAGCGCTTTACTTCGGAATCTTTCTAAATCGGAACAGTTCTAATGAATGAACCCGTCGATCGTCGGCAACGACAAGAGCGCGTCCCGGGCCGGGAGCCAGTTCAGCTCCATCCTCTGCGTATCGTCCCCGCCTCTGATCTGTTGGGTGCTGAACGGGAAGTGGGCCTGATGCACGAGGGCGCGCTCTATCGCTTGAGATTGACCCGAGCGGGCAAGTTGATCCTGACAAAATGAGGAACCGGACCATGGTTGATCGCGATGCAATTCCCGCCCGCGTGGTGACGCGCTCGCTTCTCGGCTTCACGCTGGCGCTGGCGCTCGCTGCGTCGACCGAGGCGGAGGCGGCCGAGGCCGAGCGCATCGTCTCCGTCGGCGGAGCGGTGACGGAGGTGCTGTACGAACTCGGCAAGAGCGAGGAGATCGCCGCCGTGGATTCCACCAGCGTCTACCCTGCGGCTGCGACCGCGCATCCCAATGTCGGCTATATCCGGGCGCTGTCGGCGGAAGGCGTCTTGTCGTTGTCGCCCGACCTCATCCTGCTGGAGGAGGGGGCAGGGCCGCCGGAGGCGGTGTCGCTGCTCGACCAGGCCGGGGTGCGCGTCGTGCATGTGCCCTCCGGCTACGACGCGGCGGGTCTGCCGGCGAAGATCGAGGCGGTGGCGCGGGCCGTCGGCGAAGAGAGCGAGGGCACGCGCCTCGCCAACACGATCGGGGCGGAGCTTGCGGCGTTGAAGGCGGAGCTGGCCGGCGTCGGTCGCCGCCAGCGCGTGCTCTTCGTCCTGTCGCTGGTCGACGGTCGGCCGATGGCCGCCGGGACGGGCACCGCCGCTGATGCGATGATTTCCCTCGCGGGCGGCGACAACGTCCTGTCCGACATGAAGGGCTACAAGGCGCTGTCCTGGGAGGCCGTGACCGACCTGCAGCCGGACGTGGTGCTGTCCATGGTGCGGGCCGGGTCGTCGCACGATGTCGACGCCATTCTCTCCCAACCGGCGCTGGCCGCGACGCCCGCCGGCCGCAATGGCGCTTTGATCAAGATGGACGCGCAGTATCTCCTCGGCTTCGGCCCGCGCACGCCGGCCGCCGCCCGGGATTTGGCGGCCCGGCTCTATCCCGGCCTGAAGCTGGCGGCCCAGTGACAAGGGTGGGCTCCCTCGGCGAACAGGCCTGGCGCGGGGCAAGCCGCCGCGATGCCGGCGACCGGTCGCTGAGGGCTGGCGTCGGCCTCGTGGTGCTGGCGCTCGTTCTCGCCGTGACGCTGGTCGTCTCGCTCGGGATCGGGCCGTCCGGAATGGCGCCGGGGCGGGTAGTCGAGGTGCTGCTGCAGGGGCCTGGCGCCGTCTCGACCGCCGCCGATCCCGGTTCCTCGATCATCGTCTGGCAGATCCGGATGCCGCGGGTGCTGCTGGGCGCACTCGTCGGCGCGTCGCTCGCGGTGGCGGGCGCACTGATGCAGGGACTGTTTCGCAATCCGCTCGCCGATCCCGGTCTCGTCGGCGTCTCCTCCGGCTCGGCGCTGGCCGTGGTGGCGACCATCGTCGTCGGCGAGCGCCTGCTCTCGGCGGGAATTGCCGGCCTGTTCGGCGCCTTCCTCATCCCGCTGGCCGCCTTTGCCGGCGGTCTCGTCGCCACCATCTCCCTCTATGCCATCGCCACGCGCCAGGGCCGCACCTCGGTCGCCACCATGCTGCTCGCCGGCATCGCGCTCGCGGCACTGGCGGGATCGCTGACGGGCTTCTTCGTCTTCCTCAGCGACGACCGGCAATTGCGCGACATCACCTTCTGGAGCCTCGGCGGCCTCGGCGGCGCCAGCTGGCAAAAACTCGCCGTCTCCGGTCCGCTGATGCTCGCCGGCATCCTCCTCTCACTTCTCCTCGGGCGCGGGCTGAATGCGCTCGTTCTCGGCGAGGCCGAGGCCTTTCATCTGGGCATCGCGGTGCAGCGACTGAAGCGCAGCGCCGTCTTCCTCGTCGCCGCCATCACCGGGGCCGCCGTGGCGACGAGCGGCGTCATCGGCTTCGTCGGCATCGTCGTGCCGCATCTCCTGCGCCTCGTCATCGGCGCCGACCACCGTTTTCTGCTGCCGAGTTCGGCGTTGCTGGGCGCGATCCTGCTGGTCGTCGCCGACATGGTCGCGCGCACCATCGCCGCGCCGGCCGAGCTGCCGATCGGCATCCTCACCGCCGCCATCGGCGCGCCCTTCTTCCTGTGGATGCTGCTGCGCCGACGCAGCCATCTCGATCTATGAGGTCTGCCATGTTCGATCTTTCCGGCGTGACCCTGCGACTCGGCGGCCGCGACATCCTGAAATCGGTCGACCTCAGGCTGGATGCGGGAACGCTGACCGTTCTCGTCGGGCCGAACGGCGCGGGAAAGTCGACGCTTCTGAAGGTTCTGACGGGAGAGCTCGCGCCGAGCCGCGGCATGGCCCGTTTCGACGGCGAGCCGCTCGGCGCCATCCCGATCGCCGCGCTGGCGCGCCGGCGCGCGGTGCTGCCGCAGTCGCAGGTTCTGGCCTTTCCCTTCACCGTGCGCGAGGTCGTGGCGCTCGGCCAGGACAAGCGGCGCGGCGAGACCGCCGAGCAACGCCGGCGCCAGATCGGCGAGGCGCTCGAGCGTGTCGGCCTTGCCGGCTTCGGCGGCCGCAATGTCCAGGAGCTTTCGGGGGGCGAACAGCAGCGCGTGCATCTGGCGCGGGTTCTGTGCCAGATCGGCCGGCCGGTGGTGGACGGCGTGCCGCGGGCCCTCTTCCTCGACGAACCGACCGCCAGCCTCGACATCAAGCATCAGGTCGAAGTGATGCGGATCGGGCGAGAGTTCGCCAATGGCGGCGGCTTCGTCTTCGCCGTCCTGCACGATCTCAATCTCGCCGCCGCCTATGCCGATCGCTACCTCGCGCTCGACAGCGGCCGTATCGTCCTCGACGCGGAGCCGGCCGAGGTGCTGACCGATCCGCGCCTCGCCGAGATTTTCGGCATCGCGCTGGCGTCCTACCCCCGCGACGGCCTGCCTTTCGTGGTGCCGCAAGCGGTTGCAGGGCCCCACCTCCGCCTTCCCTGACCCGCCGGGCGCGTCAGGGCTCCGTCATCGGGGGCGGCTTTCGGGAGGCCTGAACGGCCGCGCCGATTACTTCCAGAGGCGGTTGTAGTGCCGGATCTGCCGCTCCGCCTGCAGCGTGCGGGCTTCGACGATCCTGTTCCAGATGCGGCCGACGAAACCGTCGCGGGCCGGGTGTGCGTTCTCGTGCTTGGACATGGTCATTCCCTTCATTGCTCATGTTCATATGGCAGCGGGACGCCGTCTGCGGCAGGTGGGCAATTGCAGGTGAGGCTTGCCGTGCGCGCATACCCTCCGCGCCTGTCGCGCGAGGGAACGTCGTCTCGCCCCCTGAGAATGCGCTCGCGAGGGGGGGAAGCCCGGTCGGCCGCGCCTGCGGCTTTCGGGCGGGATGCGGCCCCGCTTCTTCCGTGCCAAGATGCTTCGCCCGGCCGCGGCAGATGCGGCAGCCGGACACCAGGCGATGAATGGGACGACGGGCAGAACAGGCCCGCGTCCCGCAGGGAGGAAATGCGTGAAGGGCGAATACGACTACATCGTCGTCGGCGGTGGCACGGCCGGCTGCACGCTGGCCAACCGGCTGTCGGCGGACGGGCGCAACGAGGTGCTGCTGCTGGAGGCGGGCGGGCGCGACAACCATCCCTGGATCCACATTCCGGTCGGCTATCTCTACTGCATCGGCAATCCGCGCACCGACTGGTGCTTTTCCACCGCGCCGGAGAAGGGGCTCGGCGGGCGCGCCCTCGGCTATCCCCGCGGCAAGGTTCTGGGCGGCTGCTCGTCGATCAACGGCATGATCTACATGCGCGGCCAGGCCCGCGACTACGACCTCTGGCGCCAGGCCGGCTGCACCGGCTGGGGCTGGGACGACGTCCTGCCCATCTTCAAGCGGTCCGAGGACTATTTTGCTGGCGCCGACGACATGCATGGCGCGGGCGGCGAATGGCGGGTCGAGCCGCAGCGCCTGCGCTGGGACATCCTCGAAGCCTTTCGCAGCGCGGCCGAGGAATACGGCATTCCGCGCAGCGAGGATTTCAACCGCGGCGACAACGAGGGCTCGTCCTATTTCAAGGTGAACCAGCGCAACGGCTTTCGCTGGAACACGGTGAAGGCCTTCCTGCGGCCGGCGCAGGGGCGGCCGAATCTCACCGTTGCGACGTCGGCGCATGTCCGCCGTCTCCTCGTCGCGGCATCCGGCGCGGGGGAGGCGGCCGGCGTCACGGGCGTCGAGTTCGACCAGGGCGGCACGGTCCACACCGTGCGCTGCCGCCGCGAGGTCGTGCTCTCGGCCGGCGCGGTCGGCTCGCCGCAGATCCTCGAACTCTCCGGCATCGGCGGAACCGCGGTTCTCTCCGCCGCCGGCATCGACACCCTGGTCGACCGCCCTTCGGTCGGCGAAAACCTGCAGGATCACCTTCAGCTGCGCTGCGCCTACCGCGTCACCGGCATCGCGACCCTGAACGAAAAGGCCTCGAAGCTGTGGGGCAAGGCGATGATCGGGCTGGAATATCTGGCGCGGCGCACCGGGCCGATGTCGATGGCGCCGAGCCAGCTCGGCGTCTTCACGCGGTCCGATCCTTCCTACGAGACCGCCAATCTGCAGTATCACGTGCAGCCGCTGAGCCTAGAAAAGTTCGGCGAGGCCGTGCACGCCTTTCCCGCCTTCACCGCCAGCGTCTGCAATCTCCGCCCCGAGAGCCGCGGCTCGATCCATGTCGACAGCCCCGACCATCGCCGCCAGCCGCAGATCCGCCCGAACTATCTGGAAAGTTTTGCCGACCGGCGCGTCGCCGCCGACTCCATCCGCATCACCCGCGCCATCGTCGGGCAGAGGGCGCTGCAGCCCTACCGGCCGGAGGAGTTCAAGCCGGGGCCAAGCTACCAGAGCGAGGAAGAACTGGTGGCGGCCGCCGGCGCCATCGGCACGACGATCTTCCACCCCGTTGGCACCTGCCGCATGGGCGCCGACCCCGGCAGCGTCGTCGATCCCGAGCTGAGGGTGCGCGGCGTCCGGGGCCTGCGCGTCGCCGACGCCTCGATCATGCCGACCATCACCTCGGGCAACACCAATTCGCCGACGATCATGATCGCCGACAAGGCGGCCGCGATGATCCTCGCCGCCTGATCGACCGAAAGGAATTTTCCCATGACCGAACAGACAGCGGCGCCGCTGGTCGTCACCGACCGCGAGGGCGCCCTCGGCGTGCTCAGGCTCAACCGGCCGAAGGCGCTGAACGCGTTGACGCTGGAGATGGTGCGGCTGCTGCGCGAAGGGTTCGACGCCTTCCTCGCCGATCCCGCGGTGGCGGTGATCCTTCTCGAGGCTGCCGAAGGGCGCGCCTTCTGCGCCGGCGGCGACATCCGCGCCGTCTTCGCCAGCGGCAAGGCCGGCGATGGCGAGGCCGAGACCTTCTGGCGCGAGGAATACGAGCTGATCTCGGCGCTGGCGCACAGTCCCAAACCCGTGGTCTGCCTGATGGACGGCATCGTCATGGGCGGCGGCGCGGGGCTCGCCATGCATCTGAAGCACCGCGTCATCACCGAAAAAGTGCGCTTTGCCATGCCGGAGGTCGGGATCGGCTTCGTGCCCGATGTCGGCGCCAGCTTTTTGCTGCCGCGCCTGAAGGGGGCCCTTGGCCGCTATCTCGCCTTCACCGGCGAGAGCATCGGCGCCGGCGACATGTTGTTTGCGGGCCTTGCCGACCATTTCCTGCCGGCGGGCAGCCTGCCGTCGCTGCGCCGGGCGCTGGCGGCTTTGTCGGGACCGGTCGGGGATGGCGATGTCGGAGCCTTCATCGCCGGCTTTGCCCGGCCCGCCGCGCCGGATCTGTTCGTTAATGAAGGCGAGACGATCGCGGCGGCCTTCGCCGCGCCGGACGCCGCGGCCATTGTGGCGGGGTTGCACGCGGTGGAGGGGAGGGGCGCCGGTTTTGCCGAAGCCTGCATCGCCGTCATCGGAACCCGCTCGCCCCTCTCTCTCGCCCTCACCGCCGAATTGCTGCGGCTGGGAGCCGCACCCGCGACGCTGGAGGAGTGCCTCGTCCGCGAATTCCGGGCGGCCGTCTACTGCCTGCAGACGGGCGACTTCTACGAAGGGGTCCGTGCCGCCGTCATCGACAAGGACCGGCAGCCGCAGTGGCCGTCTCGGCTGGCCGGGGCCGGGACACCGCCGCTGGCAACCGTTTTCGCGGGGCAGACGGACCGACGCGAGCCGATGTTTGACCTTGTCCCGGCGGCCTGAGATCACGTCCCGGCCAAGCCGCCGGGCGACCTGCGATCGGCGCCGACGTCGTGATCCCGCCGACGAATAATTTCCTGGCGAGCCGAGGCACGGGGAAGCAAGCGGAAACCCAGACAAACAAAAAGGGCGCGCCGCAGCACGCCCTTTTTGTTTGATTGTCTGTCCAACTCACGCTTTGCCAGCCTGGGCCGGTCGCGAAAGGGACTTCAGTCTTCGGCGGAAGCCTTGGTCTTGCGCGTGGCACGGCGCTTCGGGGCTTCCTCGACCTGCTCGGGCTCGCTGGCCGCCTTGCGGCCGAGGCCGAGGCTCTTGGCCAGCTGCGACCGCTGCGCCGAATAGTTCGCCGCCACCATCGGATAGTCGCTCGGCAGGCCCCATTTCCGGCGATACTCGTCCGGGGTCAGATCGTAGTGAGACGCCAGGTGCCGCTTCAGCGACTTGAAGCTTTTGCCGTCTTCGAGGCAGATGATGTAGTCGGGCGTGATCGACTTCTTGATCGAGACAGCCGGCTTCAGCGGCACGGCCTCGACAGGTGTCTCGCCAATGTCCGGGGTCATGTTCAAGGCGCTGTGCACCAGTTGAATCAGGCTGCCGAGGTCGTCGCGCCCGACATGATTGTTGCCGACATAGGCGGCCACAATCCTAACGACGAGTTCCATCGGAACCCCTGTATTTTCGGTGGTCATTTCATTCGTCCGTTACTGCAGTTTCTGTATTGATCGTCGTCTAAATAAATGAAATTCACAGCGAGATCAATTGCGACTAGGCGCTATTTTCGTCGACCAAGATTTCAGCCTTGGCCGCTTTTTCGGCTAACTGAGTGTCTCGTTCTACCTCACGCTGTGCTGACTGTTCGGCCATGACAAGCCAGGCCGCTTCAGCGCGACGGGAGCGGTCGCGAACATTTGAAAGCTTAGTATCTTCCGCCTCTTTGGCGCATTCACTTGCTCTGGCCAGGTAAAATTCACTGGTTAGTGCCATTTAGCGATTCCTCGGTCGGCGGTATTGAAGGTCGGCTATCCGCGCCCTGCACGAAGCGATACCGCGAATATAGGGGCAAAAACGGCGAGAGTCTTGAAGTATCTATCGGTTCCCGATGCCTCGCCCCGCATCATAGATAGGTCGTCTCACGTAAAGATCAAGGACGACTGTCAGTTGCAGACCTGGAGATCGTCCATCTGGTCATAACAAGAGATGTTTCCGGTGACTTGGCAGTGATCTGTCTGCTGAGCTGATCGCAGATCGTCGAAGCTATGCGATGGAATGCAGCAGAAGTGGACAGAATTGGGCTGCCGATTCTGACCAGAACGGGTTTACGCAGCGTCTATTGGTCCCGTCGGCTGCGCAGTGGCCGCAGCATCGTTGGCGCCCACTGGTCGGCAGGTCGTCGGCAAGCGGGACGGGTTGCACGGGCCGCCTGCGCCGGCGGCGGCGGGAGGCGCCGCCCAGCTGACGCGGCAGGGCCGATCCCGTCGGCGCGCGCCTTGGCGCGACCGTCTTCGCTTGCTCCTGCTGCAATCTTCGCGTGTCACGCCCGCGGCGTCTTCCGGTGGCCAAGACGATAAGCGCGCGCCCGCAGCCGGCACGACCGGCCCTGCGGCGGGCGGGCCATGATGGCAGTTTACAACCGGGATCGGCTTTCCCCGAGCGTCGATGCGGCCGCGGCGCGAATCACCTCTTTGGGGACGCGCGGAAGCCTTCGCCCGGCGCTCTATCCCGCTGCGGAGCTTACGGCGAGAGCGGTTCGGATGGCATCGACGAGCGCGCTGTCCTGCAAGGGCTTTTCGAGGATGTCGGCAAAGCCGGCGTCGAGGGCGCGATCGCGCATTTCCGGGGTCGTGCGGCCGGCGATCAGGATGGCGGGGAGGTTGACCGCCCGGCTTCGCAGGGTCCCCATCAGGGCGATCCCGTCCATTCCGGGCAGCACGTAGTCGATCACCAGGCAGGCCGGCGCGGAAAAATCGGCGGCGGACAGAAGTTCGGCCGCATCGGCATAGACGCGGACGGCGATGCCTTCCTGTTCGAGAGCGAACTGTAGTGAGCCACGCACCGCCGCATCGTCGTCGATGAGAAGCACGGCAATCGATTGGTCCACGCTTGGCTCCCCCACCCGTTCCCCAGGCGGCCCGGCGATGGGCGACAATGACTCGGCGCTGTCGGGCGGTGAACTCAGGAGAATCCCGTAAGCGGAATGACTCTTCGAAGGCTCGGGGGCCCGCGTTGCGTCTCCCCCGGGATGGTCCGGGTCGGCGCCTTGCGATCATGCGCCGGCAGCGCCATCCTTGGCGGCCAGCAGCGACATGCGCACCAGGGCCGAGAGGCTGCCAGCTTTCATCTTGCTCATGACATTGGCCCGGTAGATCTCGACCGTCCTGGGGCTGATCCCGAGCTCGTAGGCGACGATCTTGTTGGCCTTGCCGGCAACGATCCCGTCCATGACCTGCCGCTCGCGCTGCGACAGCAGGTCGATGCGGTGCCGGACCTCCTTCGTTGCCGCGTCGACCGCCACGCCGCTGGCCTGGCGGTCGAGGGCGCTGCGCACTGCCGCCAAGAATAGGTCGTCGTCGAAGGGCTTTTCAATGAAGTCGACCGCCCCTTCCTTCATCGCCGCGACCGCCAGCGGCACGTCGGCGTGACCGGTCATCACGATCACCGGCAGATGCATGCCGCGAAGCTTGAGACGGCGAAGAAACTCGATGCCGTCGACGCCCGGCATGCGCACATCGGTCACGATGCAGCCGGCGGCTTCCTCGACCGTGTCGAGAAAATCCGACGCGGATTCATAGAGGCAGACGGGCAGGCCGTCGGAAGCCAGCATGAAGGCCAGCGAATCGCGCACCGCCAGGTCGTCGTCGACCACGTGCACCATGGCTTCGATGGGCATGGAAGCGTCAGTCGGCATGGCTCAGCTCTTCCCCGTTGACGGCCTTGATCGTGAACCGGAAGGTCGTGCCGCCGTCAGAGCCTGGGTCGGCCCAGATGCGCCCGCCATGCGATTCGACGATGGTCCGGCAGATCGACAGCCCGACGCCCATGCCCTGCGGCTTGGTGGTGACGAAGGGCTGAAAAAGACGCGCCGCCATCTCTTCGGAAATTCCGCTGCCGCTATCGCTGACGCTGACCTCGATCATGTCGCCCTTTCGCTGGGTGCCGATCACGAGGTCGCGCCGTGCCGAATCATGCATGGATTCGATGGCGTTGCGGATGAGGTTCAGCAGCACCTGCTGGATCTGGATGCGGTCGACCAGCACCCGCGGCGCCCTCGTGTCGAAGCGGTAGGAGACGCGCACGCCCTGTTCCTTCGCTCCGACGAGGCCGAGGGCGCTGGCTTCCTCGACCAGTTTCGGCAGGCTGACGAGGTGGCGTTCGCTTTCGCCGCGGGAGACGAAATCGCGCAGATGCCGGATGACTTCGCCGGCGCGCAGCGCCTGGTTGCCGGCCTTGTCCACCGCGTCGCGCAGCACCGGCACCTCCGTGCCCTGCATCCGGTCGAGAATGCGCCGGCAGCCCTTGAGATAGTTGGCGATCGCCGTCAGCGGCTGGTTGATCTCGTGCGCCAGCGTCGAGGCCATTTCGCCGAGCGTCGTGAAGCGCGACATGTGCACCAGTTCGCTCTGCAATTCCTGCAGCCGGCCCTCGGTCGCCCGCCGCTCGGTGAGGTCGCGGATGAAGCCGGTGAAGAAGCGGGCGTCGCCCGACTGCACCTCGCCCACCGCGAGTTCCATGGGAAAGGTCGAGCCGTCCTTGCGCTGGCCGACGACGACGCGCCCGATGCCGATGATGCGCCGCTCGCCCGAGGCGAAGTAGCGCGTGAGATAGCCGTCATGCTGCGAGCGATAGGGTTCCGGCATCAGGTTGCGGATGTTGAGGCCCATGGCTTCCGGCGCCGTGTAGCCGAAAAGCCGCTCGGCCGCCTTGCTGAAGGACTGGATGTGCGCCTGGCTGTCGATGACGATCATCGCGTCCGGGACGGTCTCGAGGATCGAGCTGACATGCGCCTCGCGGGCGCGCAGCTTCATCTCCGAGGCGACGGTTTCGGAGATGTCGCGAAGCACGATGGCCGTTCCCGCCGGCCCGCCGGATTCGTGCAGCGTCTGCCAGGTGACGTGCGCGGCAAAGCAGGAGCCGTCCTTGCGAAAACGGGTCTCCTTGGTCTCCTCGCGTCCGCTGCACCTGACTGCTTCGAGATGCCGGGCGGGCAGACCGGCCGCCAACTCCGCCGGGCTGTAGAGCGCCGTCATAGGCCGGCCGAGCACGTCCTGCCGCGACCAGCCGGTCAGCCGTTCGGCACCGGCATTCCAGCGCATGACGCGACCCTCGTGATCGAGCATGATCAGGCCGATGGAGTCGGCCGCCTCCAGCAGCAACTCGTCGGGGAGCTGGGCAAGGCCCGTCCCAGGGGGTGGCATCAGGGAGGTCATGCGCACTTCCGGCTCGATCGGCGACGGCGGACCTTACGTCGCCCGTCGCCGCCTGGGTAGTGCGAGCCGGTCGCGTTCTTCGGTCGCAGCCACCACCCCTGCGCGCCGCGTCAGCGGATCAGGCCCATCTGCGTCGGCAGCCAGAGGCTGACGGCCGGCACGAAGGTGATGATCAGGAGCGCGGCGAACAGCGGGATCAGCCAGGGCAGGATCGCCATGGTGGTCCGCTCGACCGAAAGTTTTGCCACCCTCGACAGCACGAACAGCACCATGCCGAGCGGTGGATGCAACAGGCCGATCATCAGGTTGAGGGTGAGGATCAGGCCGAACTGCACGGGATCGATGTCGAGCCGGAGCACGATCGGCAACAGGATCGGCACGAGGATGGTGATCGCCGCGATGGTGTCGAGGAAGCAGCCGACGAACAGCACCAGGAGATTGACGAGGATGAGGAACACCCACTTGTTGTCGGTGATCGACAGCATGGCGTCGGACATCATCTGCGCGGCCTGGCTTACCGTCAGGAGCCAGGCGAAGACAGAGGCGGCGGTGACGATGAACAGCACCGAGGCGGTGGTCTCGATCGTGTCGAACCCGGCTTTCGCCAGCGAGCGGAAGCTCATCGAGCGGTAGCGGACGAGGCCGAGGAAGAGCGACCAGATCACCGCCGCGACGGCGGCCTCGGTCGGTGTGAACCAGCCGAGCGTCATGCCGCCGATCAGGATCATCGGCGTCATCAGCGCCATGACGGCCGAGTAGTCGTAGTACCAGTCGAGGGCGATCAGCATGGCGAGCGCGAGCGCGACCGAGATGTTGAGCGACAGGCCGGCATAGGTCAGGCCGTAGATGGCGATCGGAAACGCCAGGACGACGACGATTTCCAGCGAGGCCGCGAACAGCTTGCGGATCTCAAACGGGGCGTCCGAGCCCCAGCCGTAGCGATGCGCGAAGAAGGCGACCGTCACCATCATCAGGGCGGTCATCACCAGGCCGGGCAGAATGCCGGCCATGAACAGCGCGCCGATCGAGACATTGGCCATCATGCCGTAGATGACGAAGGGCAAAGACGGCGGAAAGATCGGCCCGAGCGTCGCCGAGGCGGCGGTGACGCCGACGGCGGCCTCGACGGGATAGCCGTGGTCGCGCATCGCCTTGATCTCGATGGTGCCGATGCCGGCGGCGTCCGCCAGCGCCGTGCCCGACATGCCGGAGAAGATCACCGAGCCGACGATGTTGACCTGGGCGAGCCCGCCGCGCATCCAGCCGACGAGCGCCACCGCGAAGGCGTAGATGCGGCCGGTGACGCCGGCGATGTTCATCAGGTTTCCGGCGAGGATGAAGAAGGGCACCGCCAGCAGCGGAAAGCTCTCGACGCCGGCGATCATCCGCTGCGCGACGATGATGTCCGGCGCGACGCCGTAAAAGACGAGATAGAGCACAGAAGCGACCGCCATGGCGATCGCGACGGGAACGCCGATCAGCATGAAGCCGATGAAGGATCCGAGCAGGAGCAGCATTCTCAGTCACCCATTCCGTCGAAGAGTTCCGGCCGTTCGAGCACGGAATAGCCGCGCCTGAGGTTCTGCACGAAGACCTGCACGGCCCGCAGCAGCATCAGGACGAAGGCGGCGAAGACGCCGTAGAAGACGATGCTGCGCGGCAGGTCGATGGTGACCATGCGCTCGGCATAGACGATGCCGACATAGCGCCAGAAGAGGATCGCGGCGTAGGCGAAGAAGGCGATGCGCACGAGGTCGACGAACACCGCCAGGGCCCTGGCGGCGCCCTTCGGAAGGTAGTGGTAGAGTACGTCGACCTGAATGTGGCGCGAGCGGCGGACGCACATCACCGCGCCCATGAAGACCACTAGGACCAGGCAGTTGATGGCGATCTCCTCGGTCCAGGCGAGGCTGTTGTTGAGGACGTAGCGGGTGAAGAACTGCAGGAAGACGCAGGCCGCCATGCCCCAGAACACGGCCTGCGTCAGCCAGTCCTCGACCGCATAGGGCGAGAGGTCGACCTCGGCAGCCGCATCATCCTCGAAGGCGTGCGCCAGTTCCTCGGCCGTGCCGGGGGAAGGGGGTTTTTGCGGCATCGGGTCACGCTCCGGCAGGGAAGGGTGGCCCGGCCGCCAAGGGCCGGGGCGTTTTAGTCGCTGGGGTCAGCGGATGGCGCGGATCGCTTCGAGATCGGCGGAGACGTAGCCGAAATCCTCAGGCTTGGTCTTCTCGTTGACGGTCTTCTCGAAGTCGGCCTTGTCGACCTCGGTGACGGTCAGGCCGCGATCGCGAAAGCCCGTGACGAGGGCCGCCTCGCGCTCGACGATGATCTTCGCGGTGCGGGCCGAGGCCTCCTGCATCACCTCGGTGAAAACAGCCTTGTCGGCGTCGCTGAGCGCGGCCCAGACTGGCGCGGAGACGACGGTGTTGAGGTGGTCGACGATGTGGCCGGTCAGCGCGATGTGTTTCTGCACCTCGAAGAACTTCTTCGCCTCGATGGTGGTCAGCGGGTTTTCCTGGGCCTCGACCGTGCCGTTCTGCAAAGCGAGATAGACCTCGGCGAAGGCGATCGGCGCGGTGTTGGCGCCGCAGGCGCGCGGCATGGCGAGATAGGCCGGCACGTCCGGGACGCGGATCTTCAGGCCCTGCATGTCGGCGCAGGTCTTGATCGGCTTGTTCGACGAGGTGTGGCGCTCGCCGTAATAGCTGACGGCGGTGATGTGGTTGCCCGAGGCGTCCTCGTAGCCCTTGGCCAAGCGCTTGAAGACGTCGCTCTTGGTATAGGCGATGAGGTGATCTGCATTGCGGAAGGCGTAGGGGTAGTAGGTGACGCCGATCGGGGCGTATTCGCGCGCCGCAAAACTCGAGCCGGAAATGATGATGTCGACCGTGCCGAGCTTCAGGCCCTGGTTGATGTCGGTCTCCTTGCCGAGCTGCGAGGCCGGGAAGAGGTCGATGTGATAGCGCCCCTCGGTGCGCTTCTCGATCTCGCCGGCGGCCCAGACGGACTCGGTGTGGAAAGGCTCGGACGTCTCGTAGACATGTGCCCATTTCAGATTGGTCTGGGCGGCGGCGCCGTGAGCGCCGAGCGCGAGCGTGGCGGCGGCCAAAAGGCCGGTCAGTGCGATTTTCATGATGGTTTCCTCCCGTTGATGATGATGATGGTGGGGACCTCTGCCCCGTTCCGATCAGGCCGCCCCGGTCTCTCCGCCGGGTTCGGCCTCTTCGCCGAAGGTCGGCGAAAAGCGCTGCTGCGACTGCTGCAGGTGATGGCGCATGGCCCGCGTCGCCGCTTCCGGATCGCCGGCGGCGATCGCGTCGCGGATGGCGCGGTGTTCCTGCAGCGCGGTCCGCCAGGTCTCGGCGTTCTCAAAATAGCCGGACAGGCGCTCGAAATAGGGGTTGATGCGCTCGTCGAAGAGCTCGCCGACAAAGCGCACGATCACCGCATTGCCGAGAATGTCGGCGATGGCGGTGTGGAAGTCGCGGTCGAGGGCGAGCGTGTCGCAGCACGGATGCTTTGCCGCCTGCATGGCGTCGATGAGCCGGTCGAGCGACGCGATGTGGGCGGCCGTCACCTGCAGCGCGGCCTGCGCAGCCACGGCGCCTTCCACCAGTTCGCGCGCCCTGAGGAGCTCGAACGGCCCCTCGATGGCGGCGTTTTTCGGCGAGGGCGTCGGCGCCCTTTCGGTGACGTAGATGCCGGCCCCGACCCGGATGCGGATGCGGCCCTCGACCTCGAGCGCGATCAGCGCCTCGCGGACGGTCGGCCGGGAAATGCCGAACTGTTCGGCAAGATCGCGCTCGGCCGGCAGACGGTCGCCTGGCCGGAACTCGCCACCCTCGATCAGGGCGCGCAGCTGGTCGGCGATCTGCTGATAGAGCCTGCGCGGCTGGATGGCCGTGATCGGCATGCCTGGATGTTCCCCCCGTGGTCACGCCCCCGCATTTGCTGCGTATTGGCCTGACCATCTGACCGCTACTGTGCGGCGCTTCGTCACGGGCGTCAATCCCGGCTGGCGGAACGGGTCGCCAACGGCTGTGAGGCATCCCTTAAGGCAATCCGCATGCCGCGCTGATCGCGGCCATGCGACCCGCGCCGCCGGGCGTCCTGCCGCCCCGAAGACGCCGCGCCGCTTCGGCCGGCTAGACGGCGCTGGGCGCCGCGGCGGTCCGTTGCGACAGCCAAAAGTGCAGTTCGTCGAGGCCGACGACGACGGCGTCCGGCAGCGTGCCGAGCGCAAGGCTGGCGGCGTCGGTGCGAGCGATGCCGATGGCGGTGGCGCCGGCGGCGCGGGCGGCTTGCATGTCGTGAGCGGAATCGCCGACGAGGGCGATGGCGCCGGGCGCGACCCCGAGATGGTCGGCGAAGGCGAGGACCATGCCGGGGCCGGGCTTTGCGCCGAAGCCCGAATCATAGCCCGCGACGAAGCCGAAGGAGGCTTCCACGCCCATCGCTGCGAGATGGGCGCGGGCCGTGCGCTCGGAATCGTTAGTGGCGAGGCCAAGGGCGATGCCCTGGGCGGCGAGGCTCGCCAGAACCGGCGCGACGTCGTCGTAGAAGACGAGCGAGCGCAGGCTATGGGCGCGGTAGAGCGCATTGACCCGCGCCGCGAAGGCGGCGTCGTAGGCGAGGCCGAGCCGCGCCGCCCAGGCCGGGGCGAAATCGTCCGTGGCGCCGGCGATGATCGGGGATTCCTCGGTGAAGCCGAGGCTTTCCGGCAGGAAGCCGGCCGAGGCCGCCATGTCGGCCATGCTCTCGCGGTCGCCGTCGCAGAGCGCCTCTATCACGGCTTCGGTCGCCGGTCCCCAGGTCGCGACGAAGTCGAGCAGCGTGCCGTCCTTGTCGAAGAGAATGCCGGCGATGGGGCTCATGCGATGGGATCCCTGGGCTTTGACCCGACGTGTTGCCGTGCGGCGGCCGGCGGTGTCAATCGCACCGCTCGCGACCGCCCTTGTCTGGCGCCCCTGTCCGACGCCTAGTCTCGCGACCTGTCCGGCGTCTTGCCCCCGTCGCCGTCAGCGATCCCGATGGGCGGCGAGCTCGGCGAGATAGGGGTTCTGGACACGGGACTCGGCGTAGTCAGCCCGGTCGATGCTGGCGCTGAGGATGGCGAACTGGTCGTCGGGCGCCGCGGTGATGCGCGTCCCGTCGGGCGCGGCGATGCAGGACAGGCCCTGATAGGCGAAGCGCGCATCGCTTCCGACATGGTCGACATAGACGATGAAGATCTGGTTCTCGAAGGCGCGCACCGGCACGATCTTCTCGGCGACGAAGCGGGCGCCGTCGCTCGCCGGCAGGGCCGTCGGCACGAAGACGATCTCGGCACCGGCGACGGCGAGTTCGCGTACGCGCTCGGGAAACTCGACGTCGAAGCAGACGAGCACCGCCGCCTTCATGCCGGCGATCTCGAACAGGCCGCTCGGCACCCGGCCGGGCGTGAACAGCGCCTTCTCGTAGTCACCATAGAGGTGCTGCTTGGCGTAGACGATCGGCTTGCGGCGGGGGAGGGCGACCAGAGCGGCGTTGACGACGCCCTGCGCCTCCCGCAGCGCGAGGCCGGTGATGACGGCGATGCCATGCTCGTCCGCCAGCCGCTGCAACTCGGCCACCGTGGGGCCGTCGATCGTCTCGGCAAGATCGCGGATCTCGTCGCCGGCGCCGTAGCCGGTCAGCGCCAATTCCGGAAACACCACCACGTCGGCCCCATCGGAGGCCGCGTCGCCGGTCAGCCAGCGGATCGCCGCCATCCGCGCCTTGGCGTCACCGGTTTCCGCATCGAGTTGGCAGGCCCTGATTTGCATCGTCGTCATCCGTTCGCAGCGCCTGGTCGCCAGGTTTGGCAGCCAATGTCGTGCATGCCTCAGAGCCTGTCGACAAGGGCGGAATTGTGGGCTGCGCCGCTCGTCGCGCCCCGTCGCCCCGAAGGGGGCCTCCCCCGGCGAATTCGCCCAGTGGGCCGCCTTTAGTGCGGCAGCCGGCGGGAAGGCCAGATCGATCCGCTCGCCCTGTCGCGGGCACGCCGAGCCAGGCCGATCGCGATGCGAGCCCGCAGGACGAGCAACCCTCTTAGGCGGCGCAATTTTAGGTGGCCATTTTCTTTCTGCCTCGGCGCGCGAAACATCGGGCGGCAAACAGCATTCTTCCCGCAAGGATACTCGGTGGGAGTATCCGACGCGCCGGTTTCGAGCGAGCGCGTTCCGAACGAAGGGACCAGACACATGTTCTATATCGACAAGCGTCTTCAGTATCCGGTCAAGGTCACGAACCCCGATCCGCAGTTCGCGCGCATGCTGCAGCAGGCCATCGGCGGCGTCGAAGGCGAGATCCGCGTCGCGATGCAGTATTTCTTCCAGGGATGGGGGGCACGGGGTCCCAATCCGAAATACCGCGACATGCTGCTGCACACGGCGACCGAGGAACTCGGCCATATCGAGATGCTCGCCACGGCCGTCGCGCTCAATCTGGAAAAGGCCCCGGCGTCCTTGCAGGAGGCGGGTGCCGTCGACGCCGTGGTCGGCGCGGTGATGGGCGGCGAGAACCCGCGGCACGTCCTCGAAGGCATGCTGCATCGCCATATCCTGTCCACGGGCATGGCCGCCTATCCCGCCAATTCCGACGGCGTCCCCTTCGACATGTCGCACATCTATGCCAGCGGCAATCTGGCAGCGGACATGTACTGCAACGTCGCCGCCGAGAGCACCGGACGGGTGCTGGCGGTGCGCCTCTACAATGCAGCGCATGATCAAGGCATGAAGGACATGCTGCACTTCATGATCGCGCGCGACACGATGCACCAGCAGCAGTGGCTTGCGGTGATCGAGGAACTGGGCGGGCATGAAGGGGTCCTGCCGATCCCCAACAGCTTCCCGCAGGAGATGGAAGACCAGACGCACAACTACGACTTCTTCGCCTCGGCTGCCGATGGGACGCCGCCCATGCCTGGCCGCTGGACGGGAGGCCCCTCGATGGACGGCAAGGGCGAGTTCACCGTGTTCCAGAACGTCCCGCTCGGCGAGGAGCCGAACCTCGGTCCGGCCCGGCCCGACAGCGGTGCGCAGAAAGAACAGATGGGCTAACAAGTCTGTGGGGTCCGGCTTAACCGCCGGGCCCCACATGCGCGCTATGCTATGGCCTTGGCGAGAGTCCCGGAGAGCCCCGCGCGAGGAGTCATGCGATGCCAGACGGCGAGATCGTCGACCAGAAAATCCTGCTGCGGCGGACCGAAGAAGAAAAGCGACCGATCCTGCAGCGTCTCAAGCGGATCGAGGGACAGGTGCGCGGTCTGCAGAACATGATCGCCGAGGACCGCTACTGCCTCGACGAAGTCCAGCAGATCAACGCGGTCTCCGCCGCGCTGCGCGAAGTCGCGCTGGTGGTCATCTCGCAGCATGTCAGCTGCGGGATACACATGGCCGGGGAGGACGGGCAAAAGGAGGTCGCAATCGACGACGTCATGCGCGTTCTCAGAGCCGCCATGCGGGCGTCGGAGTAAGGCTCAGCACGCCACGATCGTCCATTTGAGGCACTGCACCGGGTCCGGTGCAGTGCCTTTCTCTTGGCTGTTTCTGCGGGCGGCTGCAATGCAGCTAGGCGCCCCGGACGAAGGCCCAGGTCTCGTCGAGCGCCAGGGCGAACCGGTCGAGCATGTCCATGATCTCCGGCTCGGTAATGATCAGCGGCGGGCAGAAGGCGATCTGGTCGCCGATGGCGCGGATGATCACGCCGTGCTCGTGGCCCCGGGCGAAGAGATAGGCGCCCGCCTTGCCGGGCGGGTCGAAGCGCTGCTTCGTCGCCTTGTCGGCCGAGAGTTCGACGGCGCCGATGAGGCCGACGCCGCGCACTTCGCCGACCAGCGGATGGTCGGTGAAGCGGCTGCGCAGCTCGCGCTGCAGAATTTCACCCATCTCCGCGGCATGCGCGACGAGGCCGCGTTCCTCGATGATGTCGAGATTCTCGAGGCCGACGGCGGTCGCCACGGGATGCGCCCCGGCGGTGAAGCCGTGACCGAAGGTGCCGATCTTCGCCGTGTTGTCGGCGATGCCCTGGAAAATTTCGTCGGAGAAGAGGATGGCAGCGAGCGGCTGGTAGGAGGAAGTGATCTGCTTGGAGACGACCAGCATGTCCGGCTCGATGCCGTAATACTCGCAGGCGAACATGGTGCCGAGGCGACCGAAACCGTTGATCACCTCGTCGGCGACGATCAGGATGTCGTACTTGCGGCAGATTTCCTGAACCTTCGTCCAGTAGCCGGCCGGGGGCGGCAGCACGCCGCCGGCGCCCATCAGCGGCTCGCCGATGAAGGCGGCGATCGTGTCCGGGCCGGCGTCGAGGATCGTCTGCTCCAGCTCGGCGGCGAGGCGGTCGGTGAACTCGGCCTCGGTCTCGCCGGGCAGGCCAAAGCGCCAGAAATGCGGGCAGGTCAGGTGCTTGACCGGCAGGATCGGCAGGTCGAAGTCGCGGTGGTTGACGGGCAGGCCGGTGAGCGAGGCCGAGGCCATGGTGATGCCGTGATAGCCGTTGACGCGGGCCAGGAACGTCTTTTTGTTCGGCTTGCCGCGCGCATTGTTGAAGTACCAGACCATCTTGACGACGGTGTCGTTCGCCTCGGAACCGGAATTGGTGAAGAACACCTTGCTGAGCTTGTCAGGGCTCATGTTCACGAGGCGCTCGGCGAGCAGGATGGCCGGCTCGTTCGATTTCGACGAGAACGAATGGTAGTAGGGCAGCTTCAGCATCTGCTGGTAGGCTGCATCCGCCAGGCGCTTCTCGCCAAAACCGACGGCGACGCTCCAAAGGCCGGCCATCGCCTCGATATACTTGTTGCCCTGGTCGTCGAAGACGTGGATGCCCTCGCCGCGATCGATGACGATCGGCCCGGTCTCCTCATGCTTGCGGGCATTGGTCGCGGCATGCAGCAGGTATTCGACGTCGCGGGCATAGATGGAATTGGGCAGGGGCTTCGACATAAGGAGGCTTTCCGATGCTTCGATCGTGCGACCCTAGCACCGCCCTGCGCGGCTTCGCAAAACCGTGAGGAAAATATCTTTCGCTACGGTCGTCACGGAGGGCGTGGCGACGTCGGCGCTGTCTTCCCAGTTTCCTGCCGTCAAGGCGTCGACGCCGCGGCAAAGCGCCGGCTGAGAAACCGCGATCCGGCCCAGCCGAATCGCCAGGCGGTCTCGGCGCCGCGGGTGATGCCGATGCGCACGCCCGTCGCCAGCATTGGCGGCCGCGCGCCGGCTTCCAGCCGGAAAGGTGGCGCGTCGAGCGCAAGCCCGTCATGCGCCTTATCGATGCCGAGCGCCTGGCAGAGCCGGCCGGGGCCGGAGCAGAGTTTTTGCTCGTCGGCGATCCCCCCGCGGCGTTCGCGCAGGGTCTCAAGCCCTCGCGTCGGCTCAATGGCGCGGATCAGCACGGCCTCGCCTGTGCCTTCGGGGCCGCAGACGACATTCAGGCACCAGTGGATGCCATAGGAGCGGTAGACATAGGCGTGGCCAGGTGGTCCGAACATCGCCTGGTTGCGCGCGGTCCGACCATTGAAGGAATGCGAGGCGGGATCGCCTTCGTCATAGGCCTCGGTCTCGACGATGATGCCACCGGCATCGCCGACCGTCAGCACGACCCCGATGAGGTCGGCCGCGACCAAAGCGGCAGGGCGGTCGAAGAAGGCGCGGTCGAGCACGCTATGCTTCCCTTCGGGTCGATTGGCGGGGTGCCCTCTGATAAGGCTCGTCGTAGCCGAATGTCTACACGCTCGCCACAGACCTTATATTGATATAAGGATGTGTTTATATGCCTCCGAACTGCCCTGCCGCATCACCAGGTGATTCATGACCGACATCAGCGACGCCCTCTTCGCCTCCACGCCGGACCAGTCCCGCGACGACGCGCGCACGGCGCTGATGAAGGCGGCTTCGGAGCGCATCCTGATCCTCGACGGTGCGATGGGCACGCAGATCCAAGGGCTCGGCTACGAGGAAAGCCATTTCCGCGGCGATCGCTTCGAGGGCTGCGCCTGCCATCTGCAGGGCAATAACGATCTCCTGATCCTGACACAGCCGAAGGCGATCGAGGCGATCCACTACGCCTATGCCATCGCTGGCGCCGACATCATCGAGACGAACACCTTCTCCTCCACCTCGATCGCCCAGGCCGATTACGGCATGGAGGACCAGGTCTACGAGCTGAACCGCGACGGTGCGCGCCTCGTGCGCCGCGCCTGCATCCGCGCCGAGCAGGAGGACGGCAAGCGCCGCTTCGTCGCCGGCGCGCTCGGGCCCACCAACCGCACCGCCTCGATCTCGCCCGACGTCAACAATCCGGGCTTTCGCGCCACCTCCTTCGACGAGCTGCGCATCGCCTATGGCGAGCAGCTGCGCGGCCTCATCGACGGCGGCGCCGACCTCATCCTGATCGAGACGATCTTCGACACGCTGAACGCCAAGGCGGCCATCTTCGCCTGCAACGAGATCTTTCTCGAAAAGGGCGTCGACCTTCCCGTGATGATTTCCGGCACGATCACGGACTTGTCCGGTCGTACCCTGTCCGGCCAGACGCCGACGGCCTTCTGGCACTCGGTGCGGCATGCCCGGCCGTTCACCATCGGCCTCAACTGCGCGCTGGGCGCCGCCGCCATGCGCGAGCATCTGGCGGAGATCTCGGCCGCCGCCGACACTTTCGTGTGCGCCTATCCCAATGCCGGCCTTCCCAACGAGTTCGGCCAGTACGACGAGAGCCCGGAGGAGATGGCCGCCCAGATCGCGGGCTTTGCCGACGAGGGTCTCGTCAACATCGTCGGCGGCTGCTGCGGCTCGACGCCCGACCATATCCGCGCCATCGCCAAGGCGGTCGCCGGCAAGGCGCCGCGCGCGATACCCGAGCACGTGCCGCTGATGCGCCTGTCCGGCCTCGAGCCGTTCACGCTCACCAAGGACATCCCCTTCGTCAATGTCGGCGAGCGGACGAACGTCACCGGCTCGGCGAAATTCCGCAAGCTGATCACCGCCGGCGACTTCAATGCCGCGCTGGTGGTGGCGCGCGATCAGGTCGAGAACGGCGCGCAGATCATCGACATCAACATGGACGAGGGCCTGATCGACTCGGAAAAGGCGATGGTCGAGTTCCTCAACCTGATCGCCGCCGAGCCGGACATCGCGCGCGTCCCCGTGATGATCGACTCGTCGAAATGGTCGATCATCGAGGCCGGGCTGAAATGCGTCCAGGGCAAGCCGCTGGTCAACTCGATCTCGATGAAGGAGGGCGAGGAGGCTTTTCTGCGTCAGGCTCGCCTGGTGCGCGCCTACGGCGCCGCCGTGGTGGTGATGGCTTTCGACGAGGACGGCCAGGCCGACACCATGGAACGCAAGGTCGCGATCTGCACGCGCGCCTACAAGCTCCTGACCGAGAAGATCGGCTTCCCGCCGGAGGACATCGTCTTCGACCCGAACGTCTTTGCCGTCGCCACCGGCATCGAGGAGCACAATAATTACGGCGTCGACTTCATCGAGGCGACGCGCGAGATTATCAAGACGCTGCCGCATGTCCACATTTCCGGCGGCGTGTCGAACCTCTCCTTCTCCTTCCGCGGCAACGAGCCGGTGCGCGAGGCGATGCACGCCGTGTTCCTGTACCACGCCATCCAGGCGGGCATGGACATGGGCATCGTCAATGCCGGCCAGCTCGCGGTCTATGAATCGATCGACGCCGAGCTGCGCGAGGCCTGCGAGGACGTCGTCCTCAACCGCACGCCGAAGGGCGAGGGCAATGCCACCGACCGGTTGCTGGAGCAGGCCGAGAAATACCGCGGCACCGCCGGGAAGGAGGCGCGCGTCCAGGATCTCGCCTGGCGCGAATGGCCGGTCGACAAGCGGCTGGCGCATGCCCTCGTCAACGGCATCACCGAATACATCGACGTCGACACCGAGGAGGCGCGTCTGGCCGCCGCCCGGCCGCTGCACGTCATCGAGGGTCCGCTGATGGCCGGCATGAACATCGTCGGCGACCTGTTCGGCGCCGGAAAGATGTTCCTGCCGCAGGTGGTGAAGTCGGCCCGCGTGATGAAGCAGTCGGTGGCGATCCTTCTCCCCTACATGGAGGCGGAAAAGCTCGCCAATGGCGGGGCTGAGCGCGAGGCCGCCGGCAAGGTGCTGATGGCGACCGTCAAGGGCGACGTGCACGACATCGGCAAGAATATCGTCGGCGTGGTCCTCGCCTGCAACAACTACGAGATCATCGATCTCGGCGTCATGGTGCCGGCGACGCGTATCCTGGAGGAGGCGAAGAAGCACAAGGTCGACATCATCGGCCTCTCCGGCCTGATCACGCCCTCGCTCGACGAGATGGTGCATGTCGCCGCCGAGATGGAGCGCGAGGGGTTCACCATCCCGCTCCTCATCGGCGGGGCGACGACGAGCCGCGTCCACACCGCGGTGAAGATCGACCCGCGCTACAATGCCGGCCAGACCGTCTACGTCACCGATGCCAGCCGCGCCGTCGGCGTCGTCTCCAACCTCCTGTCGCCGGAAGGCAAGGCCGGCTATGTCGAGGGCATTCGCGAGGAATATCTGAAGGTCGCGGCGAACCATGCGCGCAGCGAGCTGGAGAAGAAGCGCCTGCCGCTCGACCGCGCCCGCGAAAACGCCATGCAGCTGGACTGGTCGGGTTACACCCCGCCGAAGCCGAGCTTCCTCGGCACCCGCGTCTTCGAGGCCTATGATCTCGCGACGCTGGCCGCCTACATCGACTGGACGCCCTTCTTCCAGACCTGGGAGCTGAAGGGCCGCTATCCCCAGATCCTCGAGGACGAGAAGCAGGGCGAGGTCGCCCGTTCATTGTTTGCCGATGCGCAGGCGATGCTGAAACAGGTGATCGCGGAAAACTGGTTCAAGCCGAAGGCGGTCGTCGGCTTCTGGCCGGCCGGCGCCGTCGGCGAGGACATCCGCCTCTTCACCGACGACAGCCGCGCGGAGGAGCTCGCCACCTTCTTCACCCTGCGCCAGCAGCTGTCGAAGCGCGACGGGCGGCCGAACATGGCGCTGTCGGACTTCGTCGCGCCCGTCGCATCGGGCAAGCCGGACTATATCGGCGGCTTCGTGGTCACGGCCGGCATGGAGGAGGAGGCGATCTCCGAGCGCTACGCCAAGGCCAATGACGACTACGCCTCGATCATGGTCAAGGCGCTCGCCGACCGCTTCGCCGAGGCCTTTGCCGAGGCGATGCACGAGCGCGTGCGCAAGGAGCTCTGGGGCTATGCCACGGACGAGACTTTTGGCCCGGACGAACTGGCCGGCGAGCCCTATTTCGGCATCCGCCCGGCGCCCGGCTATCCGGCCCAGCCGGACCACACGGAAAAGGCGACCCTGTTCGCGCTTCTCGATGCCGAAGCCAAGATCGGCGTGAAGCTGACCGAGAGCTTTGCCATGTGGCCCGGCTCGTCCGTCTCCGGCCTCTACCTCTCGCACCCGGACTCGCACTATTTCGGCGTCGCCAAGGTCGAGCGCGACCAGGTGCTGGACTATGCCCAGCGCAAGAAGATGCCGGTGGCGGAAGTCGAGCGTTGGCTCGGCCCGATCCTCAACTACGTGCCGAACCCGGTGGCACAAGCGGCGGAGTAGGGGCGCTCGGGTGCTTCACACCCCGACGCGCACGGCGCCGGCTATGGCGCCATTCCTCGCCCCGACGGGGGTCCGAAGGACGGGTCGAGACCGGCGGCTCGACCCCGGGGTGCCGAGCGCAGCGAGGCGGGAGAGGGGCCGCGGCGTAGCCGCGGGGCGGCCTGTCATTCAATGGTCCACCCCCTCTTCGCCCTGCCGGGCACTTCTCCCCGGAGGGGAGAAGAAGAACGTTGATGCGGTGCGCTACAGCACCCCCTGATAGGCCCCGCCGTCGATGAGCAGGCTCTGGCCGGTGATGTAGCCGGCCTGGGCGGAGCACAGGAAGGCGCAGGCCGTGCCGAATTCCGCCGCCTCTCCGAAGCGCCTGGCCGGGATCTCCTGCCGCCGCTCGTCGCGGATGGTCTCGACGTCGACGCCGCGGCGCTGCGAGGCGGCCTCCTGGCCCGACTGAAGACGCCGGGTGTCGAAGGCGCCGGGCAGCAGGAAATTGATGGTGACGTTGGCGTGCGCGACAGAGCGCGCGACGCCGGCGAGGAAGCCGGTGAGGCCGATGCGGGCGCCGCTGGAGAGGTCGAGGCCGGAGAGCGGCATCTTCACCGAGGCCGAAGTGATGTTGACGATCCGGCCAAAACGGCGCGCGACCATGCCGTCGATCACCCGCTGCACCAGTTCGATCGGCGTCACCATGTTGGCGGTGACGCCGGCCAGCATCGCCTCCCGGTCGATCTGGCGAAAATCGCGCAGCGGCGGGCCGCCATTGTTGTTGACGAGAATATCGACCTCGGGCACCGCGGCGAGCAGCGCGTCCTGGCCCTCCGATGTGCCGACATCGGCGGCCACTGCGATCACCTCGGCGCCGGTCTCCGCCCGAATCTCCTCGGCCGTACGCGCCAGCGTTTCGGCATTCCGCCCGTTGATCACCACGCGGCAGCCGGCGCGGGCGAGTTCCATGGCGCAGGCGCGGCCGAGGCCCCGGCTCGACGCGCAGACGATCGCGGTGCGACCTTCGAGACCCAGATGCATGGAACGCTCCTTCTGATGGGACAGGACCCGAGGCGCGAATGGTCCGCGGCCGGTTCGTCCGGGATACGTACCACGACATCGTCCTCGGGAAAGGGCGGGCCCGTCGATCCGGCCCCGTCGCCGGTCAGGCTCAGCGCCGCCTGAAGATCACCGTCAGATTGTTCGCCGGCATATCGTGAACCCGGGCGAGGATCAGCCCCTCTGCCTCCGCGACGGCGGCGACCGCCTCCAAATCGCGGATGCCCCAGGCGGGATCGCGCAGGCGCAGGTCTTCGTCGAAGGCGATATTGCTCGGCGCCAGTGCCTCGCCGCCCCGCCGGAAGGGGCCATAGAGAACGAGCGGTGCGCCGCTCGGAAGGATCTGCCCGGCATGGCGCATCAGGCCGAGGGTCGCGGACCAGGGGCTGATGTGGATGAGGTTGATGGCGAGGATCGCATCGGCGTGCTGGATCGGCCATTCCGGGCCTGCCGCGTCGATATCGAGGGGCGGTCGCAGGTTGGTTCGGTTCTCGCCACTCATCCATGCTGCGATCGAGGATCGCGCCGCCGGCGAGGGATCGGACGGCTGCCATGTCAGGGTCGGCATCTGCCCGGCGAAATGCAGGATGTGCTCGCCGGTGCCGCTGGCGATTTCCAGTACGGTGCCCGTAGCGGGAAGGACGGTTCGCAGGACGGCCAGGATGGGTTCGCGATTGCGCAGCGCCGCCGGGCTGGAAAGCCTGTCATCAGGGGACAGCATGGGAGGTTTCCTGTGAGGGGGAGGAGACGGCCGGCGCGGCCGTCTCCGGGCGCGGTCAGATGTCGTCGAAGCCGCCGCCGTCGAAGCCGCCATCATCGCCGCCGAACCAGCCGCCGTCATCGGCCGAGGCGTCCTGGACGTCCGGCTCCTGGCCCTGGTCGGCGGTGTCGGATGCCGTGTCCGCGGGCTCGGCCGCCGGCGTCGCATCAGCCGCCTGCGCCTCGTTGCCGCCGAACATGTTGCCGAGCGCATTGCCGAGGAGAAGACCGCCGGCGACGCCCATGGCCGTCTGCGCCGCGCCCGCGAGAAAGCCGCCGCCGCCCATGCCGCGGCCGCCCTGCTGGGGAGCGCCCTGCGCATTCATGCCCCGGTCCTGGCCGGCAGCGCCGCCCCAGGCGCTGCCCGGGCGAGAGGCGCCGACGCTCGGGACTGAGCGGGGCCGGCCGCCGCTGCCGAGAATGCGCGACAGCATCCCGCCTTCCGGCTCGCGCTCGTCGGCCGCAGCCGGCCGGGCTTCACCGGCACCCTGCACGCCGCGCTCCAGTTCCTCGATGCGCTTCTGCTGGTTGGCAAGCGCCAGGTCCTGCATGACGATGGTCTGCGCCATGTAGTAGGGCGCGCCCGGCTGGCGGCTCAGGCTGTCGGCGATGAAGCGCTCGGCCTCGGCGTCGCGCGGTCCGGCCTGGCGCTCGACATCGCCGAGCTTGGAAAAGAGGCCTTCGATCGCCTCGCGGTCTCTGGTGTCCATCGTCTGGCTCCCATGGGATCGTGATCGTGGCGGCGTCCTGCGCCGATGGATCCTAGATGAGATCGCCACCGGCCCCGCACAACCGCTTGGCCGTCCGAACGGTCCGCCAGCGACTGACATCGCCCTGACCTTTCCGTCATCGCGCCCTGCCGCGGCAGGACGCGGCGCGCCTCATTCCGCCGGCAGCACCTTCGCCTGCCGCGGCAGCAGCTTCGACAGCCAGCGGCCGGCGAAGCGCTCGAGATCGTCCATCACGGTATAGACCACCGGCACGTAGACGAGGCTGAGGACGGTCGAGGAGATCAGGCCGCCGATGACGGCGATGGCCATCGGCGCGCGACTTTCCGCATCGGCGCCGATGCCGAGCGCGATCGGCGCCATGCCGGCCCCCATGGCGATCGAGGTCATGACGATCGGGCGGGCGCGCTTCGTCGCCGCCTCGATCAGCGCCTGGCCGCGCTCCATGCCGCCGCGCCGGGCGAGGATGGCGTATTCGACGAGGAGGATGGAGTTCTTCGCCGCGATGCCCATGAGCAGCAGCACGCCGATCAGCACCGACACCGCGATCGAGGCGCCGGTCAGATAGAGGAAGCCGAAGGCGCCGCCGATCGACAGGGGCAAAGCGGTGAGGATGGTGATCGGCTGCAGGAAGGAGTTGAACAGGAGAACCAGCGTGCCGAACATCAGGAGGATGCCGACGGCGATCGCCATGACGAAGCCGGAGAAGAGCTCCGCCATGCGCTTGGCGTCGCCCTCGGCTCGCTGGGCGATTCCTGCCGGCAGGTTCTGCATCACCGGCAGCTTGTTGATCGCCGCCTGGGCCTGGCCGAGCGTCAGCCCGGAAAGCTCGGCCTCGACGGCGACGGTGCGGTCGCCGTCGACATGGCTGATGCTCGTCGGGCCGGCGCCGAAGGTGAAGCTGGCGACGGAATCGAGCGGCACGGTGGCGCTGGTGCCGCGGATCATCAGCGACTTGATCTGGCTGAGGTCGCCGCGGGCGGCGTCGGTCAGCGTCGGGATGATGTAGACCTGCCGGTCGCCGAGATTGTACTTCGCCAGCGCGCTGTCGTTGTCGCCGAGGGTGGCGACGTTCACGAGGGTCGCGATCTGCTGCGAGGTCACGCCGAGGCTGGCCATCTTCGCCTTGTCCGGGGTGATGACGAGCTCGGGCTTGGCCGCGGCGGCGCTGGAAATCGGGTTGTTGACGCCCTCGATCCCGCGCATCTCGACCGCGAGCCGCGCCGCCGTTTCGGCGAGGAGGTCGCCATTGGCGCCGACGAGCGTGATCGAGACCTTCGAGCCGGACTGCCCGTCGGCGCCGAACTGGATGCGGGCGCCGGGGATGTCGTCGAAGAGATGCGCCGAGCGCTTCTCGAACTCCTGCTGGCTGACGTCGCGGTCGGCCCGTTCCTTGAGGTTTGCGGTGACCGTTGCCGAGGTGACGCTCGCGGTCGTGCCGCGCTGCGGCCCGCCGCCGCCCTCGGTCGCCGCGCCGATGGAGGTGAAGACCGAGGCGACTTCCGGCTCGGCGGCGAGCTTGGCCGAAACCGCCTGGGCCACGGCGTCAGTTTCGGCCAGCGTCGAGCCGGGCTGCATCTCGACCGAGACGAGCGAGCGGCCGCGGTCGGAGGCGGTCATGAATTCGGTCGGCAGCTGCAAGGCGAGCATGATCGAGCCGGCGAAGAAGGCGATGCCGATCAGCACGGTCAGCCAGCGGAAGCGCAGCGCCTGCTTCAGCACGGCGAGATAGCCGAAAACCCAATTCGGCGTGTCGTCATGGCTGTCGCCGCCGGCGGCCCTGATGAAGAAGGCGCCCATCAGCGGCGTCAGCGTGCGGGCGACCAGCAGCGAGAACAGGACGGAGACGCAGACGGCGATGGCGAAGCTGACGAACAGTTTTCCGGGAATGCCGGGCATGAAGGCGACGGGCACGAAGACCGCGACGATGGTCATGGTGGTGGCGACGACGGCCAGGCCGATCTCGTCGGCGGCCTCGATCGCCGCCTCATAGGCGGTCTTGCCGCTCTGGCGCATGTGCCGGACGATGTTCTCGATCTCGACGATGGCGTCGTCGACGAGGATGCCGACGACGAGCGAAAGCGCCAGCAGCGTGATGTTGTTCAGCGAGAGGTCGAGCCAGGCCATGACGGCGAAGGTCGGGATCAGCGACAGCGGCAGCGCGGTGGCGGCGACGAGCGTCGCCCGGATGTCGCGCAGGAACAGGAAGACGACGACGATGGCGAGCGCCGCGCCGATCCACAGCGCCTCCAGGGCCGCGTCATAGCTTTCCTGCACGAAGGTCGAGGACGACGTGACTTCGGTGAACTCGGCCTTGTCGTCCGCCGCGTCGAAAGCGGTGACGGCCGCGCGAACGGCATTGGTGACGCCGATCTCGCTCGATCCCTTGGCGCTGAAGACGGAGAAGGCGACGACTTCCTTGCCGTTCAGCCGGGCGCGCGAGCGCGGCTCCTCCCAGCTGTCGTCGATCGTGCCGAAATCGGCGAGGCGCATCGATTTGCCGTCGGACAGGGTGATGCGGGTATCGCCGAGGGCTTCGATCGAATCGACGCGGCCGAGCGTGCGCACCGACTGCTCGCTCGACCCGACGATGGTGCGGCCGCCCGAGCGGTTGGCGTTCTGGGCGGCCAGCGCCTGCGATATGTCCTGCACGGTGACGCCGAGCGCCGCCAGCCGGTCGGGATCGAGCTTCACCAGCACGGCGCGGTTGACGCCGCCGGACCGGGAGATCTTCGACACCCCGTCGAGCTTCAGGAGCGCCTTGGAGACGTCGTTGTCGATGTACCAGGATAGTTGGTCCGGGTTCATCGACGGCGCGTCGACGACATAGGTCAGCACCGAATTGTCGCCGATGATGACGCGGGCGACCAGCGGTGTCTCGGCCGCCGTCGGCAGATCCGACTGAACCGAGGTGACGGCGTTGCGCACGTCGTCGGTCGCCTGCGTCAGGTCGGTGTCGAGCGCGAACTCGATGGCGGTGACGGAGGAGCCTTCCGATACGGTGGACGTCACGCTCTCGACGCCCGAGAGCGTGTTGACGGCGTTTTCGATGATCTCGGTGACCTGCGTCTCGATCTCCGTCGGCGAGGCCCCGGTCTGCACGACCGTCACCGTGACCATGGGAAAATCGATGTCCGGCATGTTGTTGATGCGCAGCTGGGCAAAGCCCCAGACGCCCGCAAAGGCAAGAGTCAGGAACAGGACGATGGTCGGGATCGGATTCTTGATCGACCAGGCGGAAATGTTCTTCACTGGACGGGCTCTCCGCTGGCGGCCTGCTCGGTCACGACGCGGACGGTGTTACCGTCGTTGAGGAAGCCGGCGCCGGCGGTGACGACGCGGTCGCCCTCGGCGAGGTCGCCGGTGACGGCGACGCGCCCATCCTGCCGCGTGCCGGCGTCGACCGGCTTCAGCGCGACGGCGTTGTCCGCGGCGACCACGAAGACCGCCGTCTTGCCGTCGCGCCAGGTCAGGGCGCTTTCGGCGACGGTCATCGCCGGGCTGCCGCCGGCCGAGATGGTCGCACGCACGAACATGCCGGCCTTGAGGTTCGACTGCGGCGGCAGGCCGATCTCGACCCGGCCCATATGCGTGGCGCTATCCACGGTCTCGCCGATCAGGGCGATCGTCCCGTCGATCGTCTTGCCGGAAGGTCCCGTCACCGCGGCCCCGTCGCCGGTCGACAGGGCCGCGAGATACTGCTCGGGAACGTCGATGGCGGCGCGCAGGGCGCCGTCGCGCTGTACGCGCATGATTTCGGTGCCGGTCTGGACGGTGATGCCGAGCGTTGCAGGCTTGGCCGAGACGATGCCGGCGAAGGGCGCGCGCACGATGGTGCGGTCGAGCTGCACCTGCAGCGTCCCCAGCGCGGCCCGGGCCTGGGCCAGCGCCGCTTCCGTGGTTTTCACCGTGGTCTGCCGCTCTTCCGCCGTCTCGGCCGACAGGGCGCCGGTCTTGGCCAGGCGCTGGCCGCGCTCGTTCGCGGAAACGGCCGTGGCAAAGCTCGCCTCGGCACTGGCGATCGCCGCCTCCTGTTCGGCGATCTGCGCCTCGATCAGCGCGCCGTCGAGCCGGGCGAGGATCTCGCCGGCGGCCACCTGGTCGCCCTCGTGGGCAAGCACTTCGGTCAGGACCAGGCCCCCGGCAGTGGCGCTGACGGTCGCCTCCTCGGCGGCGATGACGAGGCCGGTCGCCGAAATCCTGGTCGCCACGGTTTCGCTGCGCACCGCGTCGGTCGTCACGGTCAGGCTCGCCGCCGCGGGTGCCACGGCGTCCTGCGCCCCGGCGGGAACGATCGCGCTCACGGCCAGCGACAAGGCAAGAAGGATCATCGGTTGGCGCATGGCGGTCTCGCAGGCTGCGGAAGCGGGGTGGAGCCGGAACGTCCAGGGACGCTCCGGCTCTACCACAGCACCAGAGGGGGGATGGCACCGTGGTCGCGGCAGGAGCGGGCGTGCCCGTCCCCTGCCTTCGCTTACATAGGTAATCGCATTGTCTGGCGCTTGTATGGAACGGAAATGTCAATCTGTTACGAAACGTATCCAAGCTCCGCCCGCCGCTGCGCGCCAGGCATCGGCGCCGCTTCTCGACATGTTCTGCAACAAAATTGCGGTCGCGGGCGGCGCCGCGATGCGGGATAGAGGAGGGCGGAGCGAGGAGCCAGGCATGGAAAACAGGATCAGGGTGCTGGTCGTCGACGACGATCTCGAAATCCGCCGGCTGCTCGGCCGGTATCTCGATGGCCAGGGGTTTCACACCATCCTCGCCGGCAGCCGGCGCGAATGCGAGCAGAAGCTGCTGGATGCCGCCATCGACCTGGTGGTGCTCGACGTCATGCTGCCGGACGGCTCGGGGCTCGATCTCTGCCGCGAACTGCGCGACCGCCGGCCCGATCTGGCGATCATCCTCCTCACGGCGCTGAAGGAGGATGTGGACCGCATCGTCGGGTTGGAGCTGGGCGCCGACGACTATCTCGGCAAGCCGTTCAATCCGCGGGAGCTCTCCGCCCGGATCCGCGCCGTCCTGCGCCGGGGCGGCCCGGATCGCGGCGGCGAAGCCGGTCCGCTGCCGGCCGCCGGCTACCGGTTCGAGGGCTACAGCGCCGATCCCGGGCGGCGCAGCGTGCGCGACGCCGAGGGCACGGAGATCGAGCTGACCGGTGCGGAATTCGACCTCCTCCTGATCTTCCTCGAACGGCCCGGCCGGGTGCTGTCGCGCGACGTGCTGCTCGATCTTCTGCACGGCCGCTACATCGATCCCTTCGACCGCTCGATCGACGTGACGATGAGCCGTCTTCGCCGGAAGTTCGGCGATGGCGGCGTGTTCCGGCTGTTCAAGACGGTGCGCAACGGCGGCTACCAGTTCGCCGCCCATGTCGAGCGGCTGGAGACGCCGGCATGAATTCGCTGCACGCGCGTCTCACCCTCCTGCTGATGATCGCGGTCACGGCGGTCGCCGTGCTGGCGGCCTTCGTCACCTATTCCATCATCGATCCGCCGCGCCGGCAGAGTTTCGACCGAGCCTTCGCGCAGGAGGCCCGGCTCGTCTCGGCGGTCCTGAAGGGGTCCGTGGAAGAGGCCGACCGCCTCGGGGTGAAGACGGGCCCCGCGCCCGCCACCGACACGATCAGCCAGCAGCAGACGGCCGGAATCAACGCGGCGCTGGCCGGCATCGGCGAAGCCTTCGGTGTGGTCGTCGCCACGATCGACGGTGACACCTATCTCGGCATTCCCCTCAAGGGCGATGTCTGGGCCTATCTGCCCTTTCCGGCGCTGCCCCAATCCTCGATCCGGCCGCTGACGGCCTATCTTACGGTGGTCGTGCTCGGCTCGGTCGCCGTGGCGATCCTGGCCGCCAACAAGATCGTCAGTCCGCTGCGCATGCTGGAGACGGCGATCGCTTCGGTCGGGCCCGACGGCGAGATCCTCCACATCGACGAAAAGGGGCCAGTCGAGGTCCGCGCCACGGCGCGCGCGCTGAACCGCCTGTCGTCGCGGCTGAAGACGGCCATGGAAAGCCGCATGCGCCTCGTCGCGGCCGCCGGCCACGACCTGCGGACACCGATGACGCGCATGCGCCTTCGAGCCGAGTTCCTGCCGCCGGAGGAGCAGGGGACCTGGCTGAAGGACCTGGAAGAACTGGACAGGATCGCCGACAGCGCCATCCGGCTGGTGCGCGAGGAGGTCTCGGACCAGAAGGCGGAGGGCGGCGTGCCGCTCGGCCCTCTCGTCGCGGAGATCGGCCAGGAACTGCGCGATCTCGGCCTTTCGGTCGACTGGCAGGCGGTCCCCGGCCTCCTGGTGGAGGGCCGTCCCCTGGCGCTGAAGCGAGCGCTGCGCAATCTCGTGGACAATGCCGCCTCGCACGGCGGCGGCGCGCGGGTCGCCATTCGGCGGGACGGGGAGTGGGCGGTGATCGAGATATCGGACGATGGGCCGGGCATTCCCGAGGCGCTTCTCGGCCGAGTGTTCGAGCCGTTCTTCCGGGTCGATCCCGGCCGGCGAAAATCCCGCCCCGGCGCCGGTCTCGGCCTGGCGATCGCCAAGGAGATCATCGACCAGGCCGGCGGCACGGTTCGGATCGAGAACCGTCCGGAGGGGGGGCTGCGCCAGTCCGTGCGGCTGCCCGTCGCGCCGGCGCAGGGAAGCGCTGCGGCCTGACGGATGGAGCGTCGGCGGGGGCGGGCCGCGATGACGTGGCATTTCGCCCGCCATCGCGTTCCAGCCGACCCTGCCGAAGCCGGTCTCGCAGGGACAAAGGCACCAAGCGGGACGGCGATTCCAAGAAAAGCCATCCCCGCCAAAACTTTAGCGACGGACGAGATCGAGCGCGCCGCTGGCGACCCCGGTCACCACGCCGCGGGCCTGGTTGCCGACGAAGGAGACGCCCTCGACCACCATCTGGTGGCCGGGGATCAGGTCGGCGAGGGCGAAGCCGGTTTCGGCCGGAACCGGGGGCGGCATCGGAATGTCGTCGGGCATGCTGGCCGCCACGGGCATCGGCTCTTCCGCCAGCACTCGCGCCTCGTCCCGCATGTCCCGTGCGATGGCTGGCCGCGCCGTGCCCGGCTGGGCGCTCGGCTTCGCGGTGGCGACCTTCGGTGCAACGGGACGCGGCGTCGGGTGCGCGACGGCCTGGGGCACCGGCGTGCAGGCCAGGCCGCAGGCCTCCTCCTTCGCCGGCGCGACCATCGCGATCCGCTGTCCGGATGGCCCAATCGCGTCTGCAGCAGGACTTGCGGCCGGCGCACCGAGGCCGGCCGGCACGACGGCGGCGCTGGAACCGGGCGACAGGGTGACGACGCGCACCGGGGACCCACCTTCTGTCTGCGCATGGGGAGCGCTTGCCGTCGACGCCTGCGGGGCGCTGTCGGGGCCGAAGATCCAGCGTGCCGGCGGAAAATCGGCGACAGAGGCGAAATGCAGCCCCGTCATCACGGTCGCCGACATCGCCGTCTGGGCGAGCACGCGTCTGCCGATGGCGTTGACCCGCTGACCTATCGTCGTCGTCATGGCGACCCATCTCCTTCGATTGCACTGCAGCAAAGGTCGTCCCGCGCCGTGGCGGATTTCGGACATTCAGATTGCGATTGATGGCCAGCACGGGATGATTTGTTACGAAGTGTGGCCGTCGCCCGCCGGTGCTCATCGCGGCGTTGTGATCCCATCGGCACGAGGCGGCGGGTCCCGTTGGAACCCTCGATCGGGCCGCGCGCCGTGCGCACCATCTTGGTTCCGGCGGCGGATGCACCATATATGCTCTTCGACTCGGCGCAGGCATCAAGCAAGCTTCGCTGTCAAAGATGGCACGAATCATGCACAGTCGGGTCACCTCCCGGATCGCTGTTAGTCTGCTCCCGCGGGCGGACGTCGCAGCCGGGATATCCTCAGGCATGAATACAAACTAATCGATCCTGGGCTGGCAGCCCGGGACCTTGGAGATGGCATTGGCGCAAAAGAGAGGGAACGTACAATACGGCGCGTTGCCCTACGCCGTCGGGACGGACGGTGGACTGCGCATCCTCTTGGTGACATCGCGCGGTACGCGGCGCTGGATCATCCCCAAGGGCTGGCCGATGAAGCTGCGCAGCCCGCACAAGGCGGCGGCGCAGGAAGCCTTCGAGGAGGCCGGCGTGATCGGCAAGTCGAGCAAGCAGCCCGTCGGCGCCTATGAGTACGACAAACTCGCCGACGACGGCTCGTCGGTCCGCTGCACCGTCACGGTCTTTCCGCTCGAAGTGCGCTATCTCGACGAGATCTGGCCGGAGGCTGCCCAGCGTTCCCGGCAATGGTTTGCGCAGGAAGAGGCGGCCAATCTCGTCGACGAGCCGGCCCTGCGCATTCTCCTTCGCGACTACCGCCCGCCGAACTGATCGCGGCGCCGTCTCGTCAATCGATGGCGGTGGCGCCGTTCTTGAGATGCAGATAGGCCGGATCGAACTGGCCGATGGCGCGCAGCCCGTCCCAATGCAGAATGTTGACCGTCCGGCGGTCGATGGCGATGATTCCCTCGGCCCTCAGATCCTGCAGGATGCGGTTGACGTGCACGACGCTGAGGCCGAGCGCGTCGCCGATCTCCGCCTGCGTCAGCGGAAGCCTGTAGCGGAAGCCGTCGGCCAGACCCACTGCGTCCAGTCGCAGCAGCAGTTCGCACAGGAGATGCGCCAGCCGCGCCCGGGCCGACAGGCGGCCCATTCCAGTGATCCAGGCGCGGAAGGCCGCGCCGTCGATCAGCGTCTCGCGCCACATCGCCGCGGCGACGCCCGGACGCCGCTCGCAGAGGTCGCGCATGTGGGTGTGGGCGACGAAGCCGAGCCGGCTCGGCACCAGAGTCGCCAGGCTGTGATCCATCACCTGCAGATGCAGGCTCTGGAGATCGGGAATGTCGCCGGGAATGTTGAAGGCGAGGATCTGACGTCGCCCGTCGCTGATCACCTTGTAGCGGCAGGTGAAGCCCTCGAGCACGATGCAGCAGTGCTGCGTGCGGTCGCCGTCGCGCACGATGTCGTGGTCGGCCGAGAAGTCGCGGATGGTTACGGGAAGCTCGGCGATGGCCTGCTGATCGTCAGCGGACAGGTCGATGATCTTCGACAGCCGAATGTGCATTGGACTGGTGGGTCCCAATGCGACTGACTTGTTCAATCGGTTCTCCTGTCTGCCTGCCTCCGCTGGTCGGCGAACCCTAGCGGTATGCCCCCGCGAACGGCAAGCCGCGCAACAGGCACTCCGACCCCGAGGACTCGCTCACCGCGGCGGGTGATGCCCTCGGCTACAGGAACGCGTTCGAGAAGACAAACAGGGCACCCTTGAAGAGGGCGAACAGAACGCCGGAGACGAGGACGACCGAGGCGACGGAGGTCGCTGCCCCGACGAGGATCCAGACCCCGTCACGCTCGAGAAGGCCGAGGGAAAACAGGCAGATGGAAAAGGCCGGCAGCATGTTGCCGAGCGGGATCGGCAGCACCAGGATGATCGCCATCAAAAGGCAGAGGGCGCCGATCAGATATTCCGCCGGCGGCCGGGCTACCACCACGAGGCGCGGTCTCAGAAGTTTTTCGGCCCGCGTGATCCAGGGCGCCACCTTGCCGATCATCGTGGCGAAATCGGTGCGCGTCATCGACCGGTTGGCGATCACCTTGGGAAGCCACGGCTTGCGCCCCAGCATCAACTGCGCCGCCAGGAAGACCAGGGGTGCACCGAGAATGGCCGAGGTGCCGGGCGGCGTCGGCAAGGCGTTCGGCATGGCGAAAATCAGCATCAGCGCCCCGAAGGCGCGATCCTGCATGGCGAGGAGCAGGTCCGCGACAGAGACACGCTCGCGCGCGGGATCTTCGGCGATGTCGACGAGAATCTCGGCCAGCTTGCGCTTGCTCAGGGGCAGAGGATCGGGTTCCGCCAAGGCCGTGGCGCTCGGCTCCTTGCACGCCTCGTCCGGCTCGGCAGCGCTCCACGCGGCAGCGCCGTCCGGATCGGCGCCGTCGACGCCCGTCCCGGCGCGTTCGCCCGTCTCTGCTCGATCGATCAAGTGCATATCAGGATCCCTGCGGCCTGAGCCTTAGAGCACAAGCATGACGCTAAATTGTGAATTGTTGCCCCATTTCGACGACTCGATTTGTCGGCAGGCAATAGAATCCCGAGGTATCGGCGGCCGAGAGGGCCATCGAGATGTAGAGGCGGTCCTGCCAGAGCGGCATGCCGTCCTGCGACGTCGCCCTGAAAGCGCGGCGCGACAGGAAGAAGGAGGTCGACATGATCTCGAACTTCAGGCCCTTCTTCTTCGCGAGCGAGAGGGCCTTCGGCACATTGGGCTCTTCCATGTAGCCGTAATTAAGGAAGACGCGGGTGAAGAGCTCGGAGACGGGCTCAATCTGAACGCGATCCTCGAGCGGAATGCGCGGAACATTCTCGACCTTGATGGTCATGATGAGATTGCGCTCGTGGATCACGCCATTGTGCTTGAGGTTGTGCATCAGGGCGCTCGGCGCGAGCTCGGTGTCGGAGGTCAGAAACACTGCGGTTCCGCGCGCCCGCATGGGCTTCGACTTCTCCAGCATCCGCGTCAGATCGCTGAGCGCGATGCTCTCGCGGTGCGCCTTGCTGTAGGCGATGCGGGTTCCGCGGATCCAGGTCCACATGATCAAGGACAGGATCACGGCCAGCCCGAGCGGCGCGTAGCCGCCGTCGAGCACCTTCAGCATGTTGGAGGACAGGAAGATCAGCTCGAGCGACAGCAGCGGGACGATCACGGCCGCCGCCAGCCAGGGCGACCACTTCCAGCATTTCCAGAAGACGAGGAAGCCGAGCGTCGAGGTGACCACCATGTCGCCGGTGACGGCGATGCCGTAGGCATTGGCCAGGGAGCCGGAGGACTGGAAGGTCCAGACCAGGAACATCACCCCGACGAACAGGAAGAAATTGACCTTCGGGATGTAGATCTGCCCGAACTGTTCCTCCGAGGTGTGCCGGATCTCCAGCCGCGGCAGGAAGCCGAGCTGGATCGCCTGCTGGGTCAGCGAGAAGGCGCCGGTGATGACGGCCTGGCTGGCGATGACGGTCGCGACCGTGGCCAGGATCACCAGCGGCAGCAGGGCCCATTCGGGCGCCAGCAGGAAGAACGGGTTCTCCAGCGCCTCGGGCCGCGACATGATCAGGGCGCCCTGGCCGAGATAGTTGAAGAGGAGGGCCGGAAAGACCAGGCCGAACCAGGCGACGCGGATGGGCTTGCGGCCAAAATGGCCCATGTCGGTATAGAGGGCCTCCGCACCGGTAATCGCCAGGAAGACGGAGCCGAGAATGACCAGGGACAGCCAGCCGTGGTCGATGATCATGGTGACGGCCCGCATCGGGTTCAGCGCCGTCAGGATGTCAGGCCGGTCGCCGATATGGATCAGGCCGAGAAGCCCCATCACCAGGAACCAGACCAGGGTGATCGGTCCGAAATAGGCCGCGATCTTGCCTGTGCCGCGGCTCTGGACGAAGAACAGGAGGCAGAGGATCACGGTGGTGATCGGCAGCACCCAGCCGTCGAGCCGCGGGGTCACCAGCTTCAGCCCCTCGATCGCGGACATCACCGAGATCGCCGGCGTGATCACCGCATCGCCGTAGAACAGCGAGGCGCCGATGATGCCGATGACGATCAGGAAAGTGCGCCTTCCCAGAGCCTTCATCGCCAGGGCGATCAGCGAGAGGATGCCGCCCTCGCCATTGTTGTCGGCATTGAGGATGAGCAGCACGTATTTGATCGTGACGATCAGCGTCAGCGACCAGATCAGCATCGAGACGACGCCGATCACCTCGGTGTCGACGAGACCGTCGCCGCTGGCATGCACCAGGGCCTCGCGCAGGGCGTAGAGCGGGCTGGTGCCGATATCCCCGTAGACGACGCCGATACAGCCGAGCAGCAGGGTCCTGAATTCACGCGGATGAGCCGGCTCACGCGGGGCATGCGCCGTGTCTGTGTCAGTGGCCAAGCATCGTTCTCCGGCATCGCGGCACCCCGGAAGGGGGAAGCTTCGACGCTTCGAGCAGGTCATATCATTGAATGACCAGGGGAAGGAGTCGCCCTTTCAGAGCTTGGGCTGCTTGCTAGTCGCAGTCGGGGCGCGGCGCAACCCTTGGAGCCGCCGTCCGGGGCGGGCTCTGGTGCCTGTGCCCGGGATGCCGGGGCTCACGGCGCCGGCTCCCGATTCCCCTGGCGCCGGCGGGGCATGGCGGCGCGGGCTCAGCCCGCCGCCGGGGCGTGCTCCTTCGGTGCCTCGCTCGCCGCGACCTTCGGTCCCTTCTGCTTGCCCGCCAGCAGCTTGTAGAACAGCGGGATGAAGAAGATGGCGACGAAGGTCGCACACAGCATGCCGCCGATGACGCCGGTGCCGATGGAATGGCGGCTGGCGGCGCCGGCGCCGGTGGAGATCGCCAGTGGCACGACGCCGAGGATGAAGGCGAGCGAGGTCATGATGATCGGCCGGAAGCGCAGCTTGGCTCCCTCCAGCGCGGCGTCGTAGGCGCTGAGCCCCTCGTCGCGCTTCAGGACCGCGAACTCGACGATCAGGATGGCGTTCTTGGCCGCCAGGCCGACCAGGGTCACCAGGCCGATCTGGAAGTAGACGTCGTTTTCCAGCCCGCGCAGGTAGATCGCCAGGAGGGCGCCGAACATGGCGAAGGGAACCGCCAGGATGACGGCGATCGGCAGCGACCATTTCTCGTACTGCGCCGCCAAAATCAGGAAGACCATCAGGATGCCGAAGCCGATGGCGATGCCGCCCGTGCCGCTGGTCGAGATCTCCTGGTAAGCCGAGCCCGTCCAGGCGATGTCGTAGCCTTCCGGAAGCTCCGCGGCGAGTTCCTGCATGGCCGTCAGGGCCTGGCCGGAGGAGAAGCCGGGGGCCGGACCGCCGCTGACCTTGGCCGAGGTGAAGGCGTTGTAGCGCTCGATCAGGTCCGGGCCGACGACGCGCTCGACCTTCAGGAGCGTGTCGAGCGGGATCATCGCGCCGGAATTGGCCTGCACGAAGACGTATTTCAGGTCCTCCGGCCGCTCGCGGAACTGCGCCTCGGACTGCAGCGAGACCTGATAGTTGCGGCCAAGCAGCGTGAAGTCGTTGACGTAGAGGCTGCCGAAGGTCGCCTGCATGGTGGTGAAGATCTGGGCGATCGGCACGTCGAGAGCCTTGGCCTTCTCGCGGTCGACGTCGATCCTGTATTGCGGCACGCTGGCGCTGAACGTGCTGCGCACGCCGGCCAGCTCCGGCCGCTTGGCCGCTGCGGCGACCATCGCGTCGGTCGCCTTGATCAGCGCATCGGCGCCGGCACCGCCGCGGTCCTGGACGTAGAGATCGAAGCCGCCGGTGGTCGACAGGCCCTGGATCGGCGGCGGGTTGAAGGCCAGCACCATCGCGTCCTTGATGCCGGCATTGGCGCCCATGAAGGCGCCCGGCAGGTTGCGGCCGTCTTCGGACGGGTCGGTGCGCTCGCCCCAGTCCTTCAGCGTGACGAAAGCGACGCCGGCGCTGGTCTTCTGGGTACCCGCCAGAAGATCGAAGCCGGCGAAGGCGACGACGTCCTGGACCGCGGGATTGGCGCGGATGTTCGTGCTGACATCGGCCATGGCGGCGGTGGACCTCGACAGCGAGGCGGCCGGCGGCAGGATCGCGACGACGAAGTTCGAGCCCTGGTCCTCGTCGGGAACGAGCGAGCCCGGCAGGGTGGTGAAGAGGTAGTAGGTGGCGCCGGACATGGCGGCGAACAGGATGAGGGCGACGAAGGCATGGCGCATCAGGAAGCCGACGACGGCGCCGTAGCCGTTGGTGAGCTTGCCGAAGCCGGCGTTGAACCAGCGGAACGGCGCCCAGGGCTTGCCATGCGACTGCTTGAGGATGATGCCGCACAGCGCCGGCGTCAGCGTCAAAGCGACGATGCCCGAAATCGTCACCGAGACCGCGATGGTCACCGCGAACTGGCGGTACATGGTGCCGGCCAGGCCGCCGAGGAAGGCGACGGGGATGAACACGGCGCAGAGCACCAGCACGATGGCGATGACCGGGCTCGTCACCTCGCCCATGGCCTTGGCCGTCGCCTCCTTCGGCGGCAGGCCTTCGGCCGTCATGATGCGCTCGACGTTCTCGAGCACCACGATGGCGTCGTCGACCACGATGCCGATGGCGAGCACCAGCGCAAACAGCGTCAGAAGGTTGATCGAGAAGCCGAGGACCAGCAACACGCCGAAGGTGCCGATGATTGACACCGGAACCGCGAGCATGGGGATCAGCGTCGCGCGAAAGCTCTGCAGGAAGATGAAGACGACGATGAAGACGAGAATCATCGCCTCGATAAAGGTGGCGATGACCTCCTCGATGGAGGCCGAGATGAACTTCGTGGTGTCGTAGGGGATGGCGTATTCGACGCCGTCGGGAAAGGACGCGCTCAGCTCGTCCATGCGCGTGCGCACGCCGGCCAGCGTGTCCAGCGCATTGGCGCCGGGCTGCAGGTAGATGCCGATCGGCACCGTCGCGTCACCGTTATAGGTGGCGTTGAAGCCGTAGTCCTGGGCGCCCAGCTCGACCCGCGCCACGTCCTTGAGGAGCAGCGAGGCGGCGTTGGTGTTGGACTTCAGAATGATGTTCTCGAAGGCCTGCACGTCCGGCAGCCGGCCCGCCGTGGTGACGGAATAGGTGAAGGCGAGGGGGCCGGCATTCGGCTCGGCACCGAACTGGCCGGCGGCGAACTGCGCGTTCTGCTCGCGGATCGCGTCGGCGACATTGGTCGGGGTCAGGTCGTACTGGGCGAGCTGGTCGGGCCGCAGCCAGATGCGCATGGAATAGTTGCGCTGGCCGAAGAGCTGCGCCTCGCCGATGCCGGGCAGGCGCTTCAGCTCGTCGAGGACGTAGAGGAGGGCGTAGTTCGACACGTAGGTCGCGTCGTAGCGCGGGTCCTGCGAGGTCATCGTGAGAACCGCGAGGATCGACGACGAGCGTTTGACCACGGTGACGCCGAGGCGCTGCACTTCCGTCGGCAGCGACGAGACCGCCTGCTGCACGCGGTTGTTGACGTTGATCGTCGCCTGGTCGGGATCGGTGCCGCTGGCGAAGGTGACGGTGACCGAGGCCGAACCCGACGAGGAGTTCGTCGACTTCATGTAGATCATGCCCTCGACGCCGTTGATCTGCTGCTCGAGCGGGGCGGAGACGGTCTGGGCGAGGGTCTCGGCGCTGGCGCCGGGATAGGAGGCGGTCACCACCACTTCGGGCGGGACGAGCTGCGGATACTGCTCGATCGGCAGCGCGCGCAGGCCCATCACGCCGGCGAGCACGATGACGATGGAGATGACGGCGGCAAAGACCGGATGGTCGACGAAGAAGCGGGAATTCACTGCGCGGCCTCCCCGGCGGGCGTCTTCGCCGCGTCGCCGGTTTCGGTCGTCTCGGCGGGCTGAGCGGGAGCGGCGGGCGTCGCTGCGGCGTCTTCGGTCGGCGCGGCTGGCGCTTCGGCCGTCGCCCCGCCGGCCGGCGCGGCAGCGGTTGCGGGCGCTGCCGCGCCGCCCGGATTGACCGGCGATCCCGGCCGCGCCTTGACGACGCCCTCGGTGACGATGCGGTCGCCGTTCTTCAGGCCCTCGGTGACGAGGATGTTGTCGCCGAGCTCCCGGCCGATCTTGATCGGGCGGACGCCGACGACGTTCTCCTCGTTGACGGTGAAGACGAAGGGACCCTGCGGTCCCTGCATCAGCGCCACCGTCGGGATGGTGACCGCATCCTCGATCTCGAGGCCGGAGACCGTGACGCGGACGAACTGGCCGGGGATGAGGCGGACATCCGGGTTCGGCAGCACGGCGCGCGACAGGATGGTGCCGGTCTCGGTGTCGATGCTGGAGGCGGTGAAGTCGATCGTCCCCTTCTGCCCGTAGGTGCTGCCGTCGCCGAAGGAGACCTCGACCGAGAGGCTGTTGCGGTTGCCGGCACCGTCCTCGATCAGCTTGCGCATGGCGATCGCCTCGGTGTCGGCGGCCGAGAAGTTCACGTAGATCGGGTCCAGCTGGGAGATCTTGGTGAGCAGCGCATTCACGGTGATCAGGCTGCCCTCGGGCACCTGGTCGAGGCTGGTGACGCCGCCGACCGGCGCGGTGACGGTGGCATAGGCGAGCGACAGGCGCGCCGTCTCGAGATTGGCTTCGGCCGCCGCGACCTGCGCTTCGGCCAGTTCCCGGCTGGAGGTGGCGTCGTCGAGCGTCGCGGTGGAGGCGGCGCCGCGCGATGTCAGCGCGCGCTGGCGCTCCTCGGTGCGGCGGGCCTGGCCGAGCGTCGCCTGCTGCTGCTGCAGCTGCGCCTGTGCCAGCGCCACCTGCGCCTCGAACTCGCGCGGGTCGATGCGGAACAGGACCTGGTTCGGCGCGACGCGCGCGCCTTCGACGAAGGCGCGGTCGAGCAGGATGCCGGCGACGCGCGCGCGCACCTCGACCTCGCGGGAGGCGGCGACACGGCCGGCATATTCATAGGTGATCGGCAGCGCGCGGGTCGCGATCGTCTCGACGGTGACGGCCGGCGGCGGGGGCGCGGCGCCGCCGGGCGCCTGGGCGAGCGCGGCCGCGGGCGAGAGGGCGGCCAGAACCAGCACCGCGCGAAGGGTCGAAAAACCAAGTGAATTCATGACGAGACCCAAAACGAACCGCAGCACGGCCTATTGCAATGCAGCATCCATACATTCATAGATGCATGTAAGCAAGGAGGCCCCGTGCGCCGCACCAAGGAAGAAGCTCTCGAAACCCGGTCCGCGATCCTCGACGCGGCCGAAGCCGTGTTCATCGAACGCGGCGTCGGACGCACGTCGCTGGCCCAGATCGCGGCGGCGGCGGAGGTGACGCGGGGCGCCATCTACTGGCACTTTTCCGGCAAGGTCGACCTGTTCAAGGCCATGCAGGACAGGGCCCGACTGCCGCAGGAGACGTTTTTTCACGGCGGCGAGATGACGCGCTCGGATCGATGCCTCGATCTGCTCTACACCACGACGATGGATGCCATTGCCGGCTTCGCTACGGACCAACGCGCGCAGCGGGTCTACACGATCATTTTATTGCGATGCGAATACGTCGGCGAAATGCGCGAGGCCCTGGTCAGCCGCCGCGCCGATGACGAACGGATGAAGAAGGTGCTGATCGAGGTCTTCGAGCGCGCCGCTTTGGTCGGCAGCCTCGGCCGGGACTGGACGCCGGCACTGGCCGCCAACGCCTATTTCTGCGCCATGGTCGGCCTGTTTTCGGAATGGCTGCGGCTGGAGCGCGAGTTCGACATCGTCGCGACGGCAAGGCCCCTGATAGACAGTCTTTTCGCCAGTTTCCGCGCGGGGTGCACCGGGACCGTTGGCCTCAGGTCGCAGAGTGGGTGCCGCTGACGAGACTGTCCACGAGGCGGACGAAGTCGGCCGCCGCATCCTCGGCCCGGCCGGAATTGTCAATGCGATGCGGCCCATGCGCACCCGACGGCACATCGAGCGCGACGTTGCGGGCGAGGCGCGCCTCGATCTCCTCGGCGCTTTCGCGCCCGCGCGCGGCGATGCGCTCGACCAGAAGCGCGCGCGGTGCGGTGATCTCGACGACATGCAGCAGGGCGAAGCGCTGGGCGGCGGGGCCGAGCGCGCGGCGCGAGACATTGGCGACGACGGCTTCTCCGCCTTCGCAATGGGCGAGGAGCGAGGCCGGCAGGCCGTAGCGCAGCCCGTGCGCCGCCCAGCTGAGGCAGAAGGCACCCTCGCGCTCGGCCGCCTCGAAGGCAGCCTCGTCGAGGCAGTCGTGGTCTTCCGCTTCGACCTGCGACACCCTTGTGATGATGCGCCGGGCAAAGCGGATGGCGGGGCGAAGATGCGGCCGCGCCAGCGCCAGAATGGTGTCCTTGCCAGCGCCGCTCGGCCCGACCACGGCGATGAAGGGACCGGCGGGACGCTCCTCCCAACCATCACGCAACGCGGCGGCCCTCGCGCAGCACCGCGCGCACCACCGGCGCCTCGGCCTGCACCGGCCGCACCCGCACCAGATCGGCGCGCTTGCCGACGGCGATCTCGCCGCGATCGGTGAGCCCCACCGTCTCGGCCGGGTTCTTCGTCACCAGGCGGATCGCCGCGGCCAAGTCCGCCCGCTCGGCGCCGAGCTGGAAGGCCGCCTGGATCAGGCTGAACGGCACGTAATCGGAGGAGAGGATGTCGAGCACGCCGGCCTCGCCGAGGTCGAAGGCGGAAATATTGCCGGAATGCGAGCCACCGCGCACGACGTTCGGCGCGCCCATCAGCACCTTCAGGCCCGCTTCGTGCGAGGCGCGCGCGGCCTCCATCGTCGTCGGGAATTCGGCGAGCGCGATGCCGAAGCCGATCGCCTCCGCGACATGGGCGAGCGTGGCATCGTCATGCGAGGCGAGCGCGATGCCTTCCTCGCGGCAACGGGCGGCGATGTGAATGCGGCTTCCCGGCGCATTGGCCTCGGATTCCTCGATCCGGCGGCGGCAGAAGGTGTCGAACTCGGCGTCCGACAGCTTCATCTTCCCCTGGTAGTAGGAGCGGTAGGTGTCGATGTCGACGAACTGGCGCTGGCCCGGCGCGTGATCCATCAGCGAGGCCAGCTTCACCAGCTCGTTGCCCATCATGGCCTCGAAGCCCTCGACGACGTCGCCGGCGGAAACCTCGCAGCGCAGATGGATGAAGTGGTCGGCGCGCAGCCGGTCCTCGGCGACGGAGCGGGCGATGGCGTCGGCCATGTCGCGCATATCGCGGGCGCCGATGTCGGCATTCTCGTCCATGCCGACGCGCAGGGCGTCGAACACGGTGGTGATGCCGGAGGAGGCGATCTGTGCGTCATGCGCCTGGATCGCCGCCAGCTTGTTCCACCGCACCTTCGGCCGCGGCAGGTAATGGCCCTCGATATGGTCGGTGTGCAGCTCGACGAGACCGGGGACGAGCGTGTCGCCGCCCATGTCCTCGCCGGTCGCCGGACCCTCGCCGATGGCCGCGATCAGGCCGTCGCGCAGCACGAGGTGCCCGTCGACGACGCGGTCGGACAGAACGATGCGGGCATTGGAAAGAACGGTCTCATGGGACATCTTGAAAGCTCTGGCAGTGGACGCTCAACGCGCGTCGAAGGAATGAAGCGAATGCACGCGCAAGGGCTGGCCTGGTGCCGGCTCGACGAACAGTGCGAGGCCATCGACCGGAAGGGCGGCGCCGTCGAAGGCGGAAAAGCGCTCGGTCAACAGGGCATGAACGGCCTCTGTCTGCGCCGCATCGACCGGGCCGGTCAAGGTCATGTGGAAGCGGAAGTCCTCGAACACATAGGGGTAGCCGAAGGTTTGGAGATGGCCACGCTGGCGCTCGCTGAGGTCCTGCGGCCGGCGCCGGGCGATCTCTTCCGGCGTCGAGGGACGGCGGAAGGGTTCGAAGGTCGTCACCGTGTCGGCTTCGAGCTCCGCCAGCTGGGCATCGGGAGCGGCGGGCACCAAAGCGAAAAAGCGGCCGAGCTGCGCCAGCCGGATCGCCGGCAGGCGGAAGGCGGGCCGCGAAGCCGCAAAGCGCGCCAGCCGCTCGTCCAGATCGGTCAGCTCGCATCCGTCCGCCAGCGTGAACGGCGCCCGCATGGTCGCATGAAAACCGTAGCGGGCGGGTTCGGCCACGATCGGGTCGATGAGCGGATCGGTGTCCCGCGTCGCCGTGCCGAGAAAGGCGTCGCGGCCGAGCCATTCGGCCGCCGCGCGCGCCAGCGGTGCCCCGGCCGGCGGGGTGAAGTAGATCGCAACGCGCAAGGCTTACGTCACCCGCTTGCGCAGCTGCTGGGACAGGAGGTCGGTCAGGATCACGGTCAGCACCACCAGAATGAGGACCGCGGCCGCCTGCGAATAGTAGAAGCCGCGGATCGTCTCGAACATCACCTGGCCGATGCCGCCGGCGCCGATGAGGCCGAGGATGGTCGCGGCGCGGACGTTCGATTCGAACCGGTACAGCGTATAGGACATCCACAGCGGCAGAACCTGCGGAATGACGCCATACACGACTTCCTGCAGCTTCGAGGCGCCGGTGGCGCGGATCGCCTCGACCGGACGCGGATCGATGGCCTCGACAGCCTCCGAGAACAGTTTCGCCAGAATGCCCGTGGTGTGGATGAACAGCGCCATGACGCCGGCAAAGGGGCCGAGGCCGACGGCGACGACGAAGAGCACGGCGAAGACCACCTCGTGGATGGCGCGGAACATATCCATCAGCCGCCGCGTCGGCTGCCGGATGTACCAGGGGGTCATGTTGCTCGCCGAGAGGATGCCGAAGGGCACGGCGAGGATCGTCGCGAGCACGGTTCCCCACAGCGCGATCTGCACCGTGACGATCATCTCGCCGACGTAATAATTCCAGTCCTTGAAGTCCGGCGACAGGAAGCCGGAGGCGTATTGCGCCATGTTGTCGGCATCGGTGAAGAGATAGGTCCAGCGGCCCATCTCCGCCGGGCCCCAGCTCCAGACGAGGGCGATCGCCAGCGCGGCCCAGGTGACGTAGCTCCAGACGGTCTCGGACCAGCGGCGCTCGATCATCGGCTTGGCGTGGGGAAGGGTGACGTCGGACATGGCGGCTTTCTGGGTGGTGGTGAGGGGATCGATCGTTGCCGGCGGTAAACGCACTGGCGCTGGAAGATGACAGCCGGCGCATGTCGCCGACGTCCTGAAATTAGTCATCCCGGACTTGATCCGGGACCCATTCCGAGACGGTGTCGCTGCCATGCCGGCTCAGAGTGGGAATATCCCCCTGATCGAGCGCGTTCGGCGATTCGGCATGGGTCCTCGGGTCAAGCCCGAGGATGACTAGGGCCTAGAGGTCAGCGCTTCTTCCCGTGAGCCGATGTTGCCGCTTGGGCGGCGCTGACGGCGGTGCGTCCGGGTACAGAAGCGCGCGACCGTCGCTGGCCGCGCGCTCCAACAGGGATTTAGCTCTGCGAGTTCTTGGCGATCTCGGCCTCGAACTTCGCCTTCTCGGCGGTCAGCTTGTCGATTTCGGCCTTCTTGGCGTCGTCGGCGAGCGTCTTGTCGGCGGTGATGCCGGCGATCTTCTTGGTCAGTTCCATGACGCGGATCGGCAGCAGCTGGGCGTCGGTCGACGCGCGGAACGGCGCCCACTGCAGGCCCGCCAGCGTCTTCTTCTCGGCCTCGACGTCGCCCTTCGATCGCTCGGTGCCGTAGTCGAGGAAGAAGGCCTTCAGCTTCTCCTTGGAGGCTTCCGGCAGGTCCTTGCGCCAGACGATCGGGTCGGACGGGATCAGCGGCGACTTCCAGATGACCTTGATGTTCTTGAAGGCTTCCGGCTGGTTCTTTTCGATCAGCGCGAGGCTCTCGGTGTTGTTGGCGGCCGCGTCGACCTGGCGATTGGCGACGGCCATCGCATTGGTCTCATGGTTGGCATTGGTGACGTTCTTGAAGCACTCCTTCGGGTCGATGCCCTTCGAAGCGAAGACGAAGGTCATCGGCACGAGATAGCCCGAGGTCGAGTTCGGATCGCCGATGCCGAAGTTCAGCGACTTGTCGCACGTCAGAAGGTCGTCGAGGCCGGTGAGCTTGCTGTCGGACGGCGCGAGGATCAGGCCGTAGTAGCCGGCTTCACCCGAAGCCGCCACGGTCTGGACGAAGACTTCGCCCTCGGACCGGTCGACGGCTTCCATCGCCGACTTGTTGCCGTACCAGGCGATCTGGACCTTGTCGAAGCGCATGCCTTCGATCACGCCGGCATAGTCGGAGGCGAAGAAGGGTTTGATGTCGAGGCCAGTCTGCTCGGCCATGTCGGCCAGGAAGGGCTCCCAGAGCGGGCGCAGGTTCGACTGCGACTCGGTCGAGATGATGCCGAAGTTGATCTCTTCGGCGAGCGCCGAGGTCGTCAGACCGGTGGCGAGCGCGAGGGCGGCGATGCCCTTGATGATCGGATTCATGGTCGTCTCCGTGGGGGTTGGCGGGTGGAATCGGCTGGGCGAAAGGGTCAGGCGGTGTGCCAGGCCGAGGACAAGGCGCGCAGTTCGGCGGCGATGTCCCGGGTGGGCTTCAGGTCGCGGGCCGGTTCCGCCTGGGCGTCCGGCAGGATCAGCTCCTCCGAGGAGGTGCCGTAGAGCTCGCGCAGGAAATCGTTGGTGAGCGCGAGCGAAGGGCCGTCGAAGACGACCACGCCGTCGCGCATGGCGATGGTGCGGGCGCAGTAGCGGCGGGCGTATTCGACCTGGTGCAGCGACACGACGGCGGTGATGCCGTCGGTGCGGTTGATCTCGGCGATGAGGTCCATCACCCGCCGGGCCGAGGACGGGTCGAGCGAGGCGATCGGCTCGTCGGCGAGAAGGATTTTTGCCTTCTGCACCAGCGTGCGGGCGATGGCGGCGCGCTGCTGCTGGCCGCCGGAAAGCGTTGAGGCCCGCTGCCATGCGACTTCGGGGATGCCGACGCGGCCGAGCGCCTCGCGCGCCAGCGCCTTCTCGGCGCGCGAGAACAGGCCGAGCGTGCCGCGCCAGGACGGGATGCGGCCTAGGAGGCCGGTCAGGACATTGGTCAGGACCGGCAGGCGGCCGACGAGATTGAACTGCTGGAAGATGACGCCGATCTCGCGGCGCATCTCGCGGGCATTGCGGTCGAGCTTGCCGCCGACCTGCAGCGGCTTGCCGAAGATCTCGACGCGCCCGACGCCCTGCTCGTTGTGCTCGAGGCCGGCGATGATGCGCATCAACGTCGACTTGCCCGACCCCGAGGCGCCGATCAGCGCGACCATTTCGCCGGCGGAGATCGACAGGTCGACCGAGGAAAGCGCCTGCTTCTGGCCGAAGCGTTTCGAGACCTTGTCGACGCGGATCGCATTCATGAGGTGTTCTCCAGCCTGTCGGCGTATTGCGCGTCGCATCTGCCGCTTCTGCGGGGCAGCCTTGCGGTTGTCCCCCGTCCATCCCCCGCGGCGTGTTCTCGCCGGGTTGGCGTTACGCCTAGACGGCTTGCATGTGAGCGGCGTGACAGCGGGATGACCGTTCCATGACAGGGGAAAAGTCATGCAAATCAGGGGATAGACGTGACGAAGCGGCGCGGTCGCACAAGGCGCGACAGGCGGGAGCCGGGGATGTCGATGGTGTCGTCGCCGGCCCGCGGGACGGGCGACCGGCTGGTTTCAGCCGTCGTAGCGATCGAGAAAGGCTTCCGCATCGAGGCTGCGGAAGTCCTCGAGGGTCTGGCGCAGTCTGTCGTGCGGCCAGTCCCACCAGGCGAGCCGGTCCATCCGCGCGCCGATCTCGGGCGAGAAGCGCCGCCGGATCTCCTTCGCCGGCACGCCGCCGACGATGGTGTAGGGCGCGACGTCCTTGGTCACGACGGCGCCGGAACCCACGACGGCGCCGTTGCCGATCGTCACGCCCGGCAGGACCGTCGCGCCATGGCCGATCCAGACGTCGTGGCCGATCCGCACCTCGCGCGCCCGCCGCGCGGCGAAGAAGTCCGTTTCGTTCTCGGCATCGTCGAAATAGTCGCCGGCGCGGTAGGTGAAATGGTGCAGCGTCGCGCGTGTCATCGGATGATGCGTGGCGTTGAGGCGCACCGAGGCGGCGATGTTGGCGAACTTGCCGATCACCGTGCCCCAGACCGCGCAGTCCTCCATCAGGTAGGAATAATCGCCGAGCGTGGTCTCGGCGACGCGGCAGCGCTCGGCGATCTCGACATAGCGGCCGAGTGTGGTCGTGGCGACCGAGGCGGTCGGGTGGATCGACGGGGTGTGTTCCGAGAGGCGGGCCATCACGCGGCCTTCCGGGCGGAGAAGCCGGTGACGTCGATCACGCGCGTCGCGACGCGGGCGCGTACTTCGGTGTCATGGAAAATTCCCAGGATGGCGACGCCCCGGGCCAGCTTGCCCTCGATCATCTCGGCGACGACGTCGCGGTTGGCGGCGTCGAGCGAGGCGGTCGGTTCGTCGAGGAGAAGGATGCGGTGGTCGGTGATGAAGCCGCGGGCGATGTTCACCCGCTGCTTCTCGCCGCCGGAAAAGGTCGCGGGCGGCAGGTCGAACAGCGCCTTTGGCAGGTTCAGCCGCGCCAAAAGCGCGCCGGCCCGTTCGCGGGCTTCGGCAGCATCGACGCCGCGGGCGAACAGCGGCTCGGCGACGACGTCGAGCGCCGGAACGCGCGGCACGGCGCGCAGGAACTGGCTGACATAGCCGATACTCTCGCGCCGGAGGCGCATCACGAGCCGCGGATCGCCCGAGGCGAGATCGGCTGGCGCGCCGTCGCCATCGGCGACCAGGATGCGGCCGCCGTCGACGGCGTAGTTACCGTAGACCATCCTAAGGATCGACGATTTGCCGACCCCCGACGGCCCGCCGAGCACGGCGCATTCGCCGGGGCTCAGCGCGAAGGAGACGTTCTCCACCACGGGCAGGGTGATGCCGCCGCGCAGATGCACGGTGAAGGATTTTTTCACGTTCTCGACGGAGAGGACGGGCTCGCCGGACGCGGGGGCGTCCCGGCCGGTCATGGCGCTGAACACGGTGTCAGTCATCTCAGCTCTCCGGGATCGAGGCGACGAGGAGTTGGGTATAGGCGTGCTGCGGATCGTCGAGCACGCGGTCGGTGAGGCCGGACTCGATGACGTGCCCGTCCTTCATGACAATCATCCGCTGCGACAGGAGCCGGGCCACGGCGAGGTCGTGGGTGACAATGACGACGGCAAGGCCCAGATCGGCGACGAGCTGGCGCAGGAGATCGAGAAGGCGCGCCTGCACCGAGACGTCGAGGCCGCCGGTCGGCTCGTCCATGAAGACGAGGCGCGGCCGCGTGACGAGGTTGCGGGCGATCTGCAGGCGCTGGCGCATGCCGCCGGAAAAGGCCACCGGCTGGTCGTCGATGCGGTCGGAGGCGATCTCGACGCGGCCGAGCCAGTCGGTCGCGGTCTCGCGGATCTGCCCGTAGTGCCGCTCGCCCACCGCCATCAGCCGCTCACCGACATTGGCGCCGGCCGAGACGCGCATCCGCAGGCCGTCGGCCGGGTTCTGATGGACGAAACCCCAGTCGGTGCGCGCCAGAAACCGGCGCTCCGCCTCGCTGAGATCGTCGAGATCGCGCGTCTCGCCGTCGCGCATCCGGTAGAGCACTTCACCCGAGCTGCGCGGCAGCCGTGCCGAGATGCAGTTGAGCAGAGTGGTCTTGCCCGACCCGCTTTCGCCGACGATCGCCAGCACTTCGCCCGGCCAGACGTCGAGCGAGATATCCTCGCAGCCGATGCGGGCGCCGTAGGTCTTGGTGAGGGCACGGACGGAGAGGATGGGGGTGTCGGGGGTATCGGCAGTCATGTCGGCATTCCTTGCGCGGCGAAAAGTGTGGCTGATCTCCCCCCTTGAGGGGGAGATGCCGGCAGGCAGAGGGGGGTGACGAGCGCCGAAGCGGCAGTAGGATCCTGCCTCGCAGTAACGACGCGAGCCGGCCGATGACGCATCGCTCCATCCCGCCGAAGCACCGCGCCAGCGCCAAGCAGATGCGCCACGCCATGACCGAGCCGGAGCTGCGCTTCTGGAACGCTGTCCGGGCGCACAGACTGATGAAGCTCGGCTTTCGCCGGCAGGTGCCGATCGCCGGCTATATCGTCGATTTCGCCTGCCCGTCCCGCCGGTTGGTGATCGAGATCGACGGATCGCAGCATGGAGATGAGCCCCGCGCCGAGCGCGACGCCACCCGCACGGCTTGTCTCGAGGCGGCGGGCTGGAAGGTTGTCCGGTTCTGGAACGACGACGTGATGCGCGACATCGAAGGGGTGTGCCGACATGTGCTGGCGGTCATCGACGAGGCCGAGGGTTGAGCGGCAAACTCGGCTGTTCGCGCTCGTCGCTCCTACCCCCCTCTGTCCTGCCGGACATCTCCCCCTCAAGGGGGGAGATCGGCGGAGACCAGCGTCGCGCCCCCAAAAAGAGACCGTCACGGCCGCGCCTCCGGCCCGCCATCCCCGACATGCCCCTCGGCTCGCCGCGTTTCGCAATGGTCGGTGTCGGAGCAGACGAACATGCGCCCGCCCCGGTCGTCAGTGATCACCTCGTCGAGATAGACGTCGTGGGCGCCACACAGCGCGCAGGGCTTTTCGAAGTGCTGGACCGCGAAAGGGTGGTCCTCGAAGTCCAGGCTGACGACGTCGGTAAAAGGCGGCAGGGCGTAGATGCGCTTTTCGCGGCCGGCGCCGAAGAGCTGGAGCGCCGGACTCTTGTGCATCTTCGGATTGTCGAATTTCGGGATCGGCGAGGGGTCCATGACGTAGCGGCCCTCGATCTTGACGGGATAGGCGTAGGTCGTGGCGATGTGGCCGTGGCGGGCGATGTCCTCGTAGAGCTTCACATGCATCAGCCCGTATTCCTCGAGCGCGTGCATCACCCGCGTCTCGGTCTCGCGCGGCTCAAGGAAGCGCAGAGGCTCGGGGATCGGCACCTGGTAGACGAGCGTCTGGCCCGCCTTCAGCGGCGTTTCCGGAATGCGGTGCCGGGTCTGGATGATGGTGGCGTCGCCCGTCTTCGTCGTCGTCGCGACACCCGCGGTCTTTTCGAAAAAGGCGCGGATCGAGACGGCGTTGGTGGTGTCGTCGGCGCCCTGGTCGATGACCTTCAGCACGTCGTCCGGTCCAAGGATCGCCGCCGTCACCTGCACGCCGCCGGTGCCCCAGCCATAGGGCATCGGCATTTCGCGCGCGGCAAAGGGCACCTGGTAGCCGGGAATGGCGATCGCCTTCAGGATGGCGCGGCGGATCATCCGCTTGGTCTGCTCGTCGAGGTAGGCGAAGTTGTAGGTGGGAAGCGCCGCCGTCATCGTGCCGGGCCTTCTCTAAAAATCGAAGCCGCGGCGGACCGCGAAAGGGAGGGAAAATGGACGGAAGCTGGATCGCGCTCGGCGAGCTGGCGGTGGTTCTCGTCGGCTTCGCCGCGGCCTGGTATTTTCTTCGCCGAAAGAACTGAAGCGCGGTCGGTTCTCATTCCGCCGCCTCCCGTTCCGCCCGGGCGTTCTCCGCCGCGGCGTGCTCGGCGCGCATGCGGCGGACGAGGTCGAGTTCGGCCTGGAAGTCGACGTAGTGCGGCAGCTTCAGGTGCTCGACGAAGCCGGTCGCCTGGACATTGTCGGAATGGGCGATGACGAATTCCTCGTCCTGCGCCGGGGCGACGCGCTCCTCGCCGAACTCGTCGGCCCGCAGCGCCCGATCGACGAGGCTCATGGCCATCGCCTTGCGCTCGGACTGGCCGAAGACCAGGCCATAGCCGCGCGTAAACTGCGGTGGTTCCTTGGCCGAGCCCTTGAACTGGTTGACCATCTGGCACTCGGTGAGGCGCACCCGGCCGATCGGCACGGCAAAGCCGAGCTCGGGCATGTCGACCTCGACCTCGACGAGGCCGATGCGGATCTCGCCGACGAAGGGGTGGGTGCGGGCGTAACCGCGCTGGGTGGAATAGGCGAGCGACAGGAGAAACCCCTCGTCGCCGCGGGCGAGGGCCTGCAGGCGCAGGTCGCGTCCGGCGGGAAACTCCAGCGGCTCGCGGGTGAGGTCGCCGGGTTCGTCGGCGGTGGCCGCGACGTCCCGCTCGATCAGGCCCTCGTCGCCGAGAAGGTCGGTCACCCTCGGGCAATGCGCGTCGCCCGGCGCCAGCGGTCGGCGAAGGCCGGGCTCGACGGGCCCGTCGCCGGCCATGGCCGGATCGATCAGGCGGTGAGTGTAGTCGAAGGTCGGCCCGAGCAACTGGCCACCCGGCAGGTCCTTGTAGGTCGCCGAGATCCGCCGCTCGATCGCCATGTTGCCGGTGTCGAGCGGCACCGAGGCGCCGAAGCGCGGCAGGGTGGTGCGATAGGCCCGCAACAGGAAAATCGCCTCGATCAGGTCGCCACGCGACTGGCGCACGGCCATGGCGGCGAGCTCGACATCGTAGAGCGAGCCCTCGGCCATCACCCGGTCGAGGCCGAGCTGGAACTGGCCGGCGATCTGTTCCAGCGTCAGCGCGGGAACGCTGCGATCGCCGCGGCGCCGGTCGGCGAGAAGCTGGTGGGCATTGGCGATGGCGGCCTCGCCACCCTTGACGGCAACGTACATCTCAGGCGCTCCGAATTCTTGTCGTGCGCGGCAGGCCGATCACCTGGCGGCCGGCGACGAGGAGGACGTCGACGCCGCGGGGAAACAGCGCGTTGTTGATCGCCCAGTCGGCGAAGAAGGTCGGCGACAGCGTCTTCGGCGCGATATTCGCCGTCGTTTCGATGCCGGGACCGGAAAGCTGCAGCGACGGCCCCCCTTCGAGTGCCTCCAGCATGACGATCAGCGTCGTCGAGCGGTCGGGATAGTCCGCCGTGCCCAAGGCAAAGGTGCTGAGATTCGGCATGGCGGCGTGGGCCGAACAGACGCCGAAGCGCGCCTTGCCGGGATCGGCGACGAGGATCGCGCCGGTCTGGAAGGAGACCCAGCGGCCGGCCTCGCCGTCGTGCCGCAGACCCTCGTCGAGCCAGACCGGCGTGTCGTAGTCGGCGAGCGCGGCGAGGATGCTGGCGGCAGCCGGGGCCAGAACGTGCGGTGCGCGCACCTTCTCGCCGAGGTCGACCAGCGTTCCGGGGCGCGACAGCGCCTGCATCACGCCGGCAAAGATCGCCTGCGAATCGAAGACCGGATCAGTGAAGCCGCCATCGAGGCCGTTGCGGTCGGAGCCGTTGCTCTTGCTCATCAGTCTTCTCCTCTGACGACGGTGAAGAAATCGACGCGCGTCGCCTGCGTCTCCTCGGCGCGCTGAAGGTCGTCCCCGGCCTGCGCGGCAAGGACCGGCTCGACGATCTCGGCAGCGATGTGCGCGCGCCATTCTTCGCGCTGGAAGGCCGCGTCGAGGGTGGCGGCGAGTTCCGCCCGCTGAAGGTCGCGGCCGAGCACCATGGCATGGCCGACTTCGCCCGATGGAAGCCGCACCGTCGCGCGGGCGACGCTCGCCTCGCCGAGGTTGAAGGGGGCGCCGCCGCCGCCGATCCGTCCGCGCAGCATCACCAGCCCGGCCTCGGGGCCGCGCAGCCGGGTTGCCGCCTGATCTCCGCCGATTGCCTGCCAGGCCGAGGCGAGGAGAGCGGGTTCGGCGAGGGCGAAGGCCGCCATGGCCCGCCGCCGCGTCTCTGGGGCGAGCGCTTCGCCTGGATGATCGACCTGCCGCATGGGGACTCCAATTTGTCTATTTGTATAGACATCTATATCTGACTTCTGTTATCTACCGGGAAAGCCGTGACAGGACAATGACACTCGCCGTCTTTTCGCGAATGGGGCCTGTGCAGCACCGAGGGAGAGTCAGAGATGATCGCAGGCGACGAGGGCATTGCCCGCTGGCGCAAGGTCGCCGATGCCATCCGCGCCATGATCGACGACAGCCGCGGCGCGATGGAGCAACTGCCGGTCGAGGCGGCGCTGGCCGAACGTTTTCAGGTCAACCGCCATACGGTGCGACGGGCGATCGCGGTGCTCCAGGCCGAGGGCATCCTGCGGGCCGAGCGGGGGCGCGGCACCTTCGTCGAGCGCCGGCCGGCCCGGATCGCCTATCCCGTCGGTGCCCGAACGCGGTTTTCGGAAAACATCACCGCCCAGTCGCGCCAGCCGGCCGGCCGGCTGATCGCCTCGGGGCGCGAGCCGGCGACGGCGCCCATCGCCGCCGCCCTTGGCCTCAGGCTCGGCGCGCCGCTACACCGGCTGGAGTCGATGAATGTCGCGGACGGCTTGCCGATGTCGATGGCGACGTCCTGGTTTCCGGCCGAGCGCTTCCCCGGGATCGTCGCCGCCTATGCCGAGACCGGCTCGATCACGAGGGCGCTCGCCGCCGAGGGCGTCGACGACTACCGCCGGATGGAAACCCGCGTCTCCGCTGCCCGGGTCAGCCCCGCCGACGCCGAGCATCTCGCCTGTCCCGCCGACGCCGTGGTGCTCGTCACCCATTCGGTCAATCTCGACGCCGAGGAGCGGCCGATCCAGTTCTCGCATTCGCGCTTTTTGGCCGACCGGATCGAGATGGTGTTTCGGACGTGAGGCCGCATTGTCCGTTTCGCCGGCGATGACAAGTTCGGCGCCTTTCCTCGCCCCAACGGAGAGAGGGTGCCGAGCGAAGCGAGGTGGGAGAGGGGCCGCGGCAACGCCGCGGTACAATATCAGAAGGCTTCGTTCGGCTGCGCCGCCCCTCTTCGGCCTGCCGGCCACTTCTCCCCGGAGGGCGAAGAAAGAAGCTTCGCCGCCTTATCCTCTTGAAATTGGCCTACAACCAGATCGGGTTCGACCAGGCCTGCTGGCCGGCCTCGTCCATCACCACGACCCGGCACCAGTCGCCGGCAAAGCGCTCGATTGGCAGATCGGCATGGGTAAGGGCCTCGCCGCCGACATATTCGGCACGGCTGCCGCGGCCGACGAGGGCGATGCCCGCGGCGGGGGCGCAGTCGACGCTGATCATCTTGCCGGCGACCTCGATGCTTTCGATCACCGGGCCGCGCGAGGAATAATAGGCGCCGGCCTTCATCGCGGCGAGAAGGGCTTCCGGCTCGTTCGCCTCGGCCTTCACCATCATCCAGCCGCCAAGGTAGTCGCGGCTCTTGAAATGCGCGTCGTCGGCGGCGTAGCCGGTCAGGCGGTGGCCTTCCGACAGCAGCGCGTCGAGAAGGGCGGTGCCGTCGGGGCGGTCGCATTCGAGATGGCAGCCGGTGTTGTAGACCTCCACCGCATGCGCGATGCCCGCCATCTGCCGCCCGTCCTCGATCGTCAGCTGCGACCATTGTGGATGCGCGATGCCGAGAAAGGCGCCGGCCGCGACCGCGCGCCGGGCGAGAGACACGGCATCTTCGCCGTCGCCGAGCTTAGCGAAATCAAGCGGCAGGCCGCAGGCCAGAAGGTGCCAGAGTTCGCCGTGGCTGTTCTGAAGCGCATGGATCTCCGCGCCGAAGATCGTCGTAAAACCCGCGGTGCGATAGGGCGTGGTGTCGACGATCGGAAAGCCGAAGCGCTCCATGAAATGGTCGGACAGGCAGAGAAAATCGTAGCCGGCCTCGCGATAGGTGCGGCAGACCTCCTCCGGCGAGCGCACGCCGTCCGACCGGGTCGAATGGGTGTGGATGTTGCCCCGGTAGAAGTGACCGGGATTGCTGAACGCCGTCTGTCCCATGGGGATCTCCGATTCTCGTGATGCCGCGGGTCTTAGCGAGGCTCGTTGTCGGTGTCATGACAGGCCGCGGTTCTGCGGGGGCGCGCGCGGCTCGGCGACGAAAGGGTGGCATGACGATCGCGCGAGACCTGCCGCTCTCTGTTGACGATCCGCAACCGACTTCGTAAGCCAGAGGTCCGGATTGGGCACCCGGACGGAGGCGAGGCATTTGAATTCGCAGACTTTGGTCGCGCGGCCCGAGGGCAGCGCGGATATGACCCGCGATCGCATCGCAGCGCTGAAGACCGGCCTACAGGACGGCCTGATCGGTTGCGAGGCTCTCGTCGAGCGCCTGCTCATCGGACTGCTCTCGGGCGGCCATCTCCTCGTCGAGGGCATGCCGGGCCTGGCCAAGACGCGTGCCGTCAAGCGGCTGGCCGAAGGCCTCGAGAGCACGTTTCACCGCATCCAGTGCACGCCCGACCTGATGCCGGCCGACATCACGGGCACACCGATCTGGCAGCCCGACCGCGGCGGCTTCGAGTTCGCGCCCGGCCCCGTCTTCGCCTCGCTCGTCCTCGTCGACGAGATCAACCGCGCCCCGCCGAAGGTGCAGTCGGCGCTGCTGGAAGCCATGGCCGAGGGCCAGGTGACGGCGGGCGGCGAGACGCACAAGCTGCCCGACCCGTTCATGGTCGTCGCCACGCAAAATCCCATCGATCAGGAAGGCACGTTCCCGCTGCCCGAGGCGCAGCTCGACCGGTTCCTCATGCATGTCGTGGTCGGCCTGCCGGATGCGAGCGCCGAACGGCGCATTCTGGATCTCGTCGAGGCCGAAACGGTCATGCATTCCGGCGCCATGGCGATGAAGCTGACGCTCGCCGAAGTGCGCGCCGCGCGCGAGGCGGCGATGGCGGTGCATCTGTCGCCGGCGATCAAGGATTTCATCGTCCGGCTCGTCACCGCGCCGCGCACGGCGGCGAAGGATTCCGACATCGGCAAGGCGATCGAGCACCCGGCCTCGCCGCGCGGCACCCTGGCGCTGGCGGCCGCCGCCAAGGCGCGGGCCTATCTCTATGGCCGCGACTTCGCCATTCCCGAGGACGTGTCGGAGCTCGCGCCCGACATCCTGGCGCACCGCACGCTCCTCACCTGGCGCGCCAGCGCCGACGGCGCGACGCCTCGCGGGGTGATCGCCATGCTGCTCGACCATGTCAGGCCGCTCTGAGGGCCGCGCCGTGGACAGCGCGAGCGGCGCGGGCCCGAAAGCAATGGGACCCGGCGGATCCGGCACGAGCCTTCGGACCGAGCATCTCCTGTGGATGCGCCATCTGATCGAAGCGGGCGAAGCCGGCTCCGGTGCGCGCACCATGATGCTGCCCGGCGGCATCGTTACGCGCCGCCGCGGCCGCGGGCTCGAAACCGACGACATCCGCCCCTTCCTGTATGGCGACGACGTCCGCCACATCGACCGCAACACCACGGCGCGAACGGGGCGACTGCATGTGCGCACCTTCCGCGACGAGCGCGAGCGCTCGGTGCTGCTCGTCGCCGATTTCCGACCGTCGATGCTGTTCGGCACGAAACGCGCCTTCCGCTCGGTCGCCGCGGCCGAGGCGCTGACGCTCGCCGGCTGGCGCGTCGCCGGGCAGGGCGGGCGCGTCGGCGTCTTCGCCGGAACGGGGCGCGAGACCTTCTTCCATCGCCCCGGTGCGGGCGACCGCGCGATGAAGGCCGTCGCCGGGCGGCTGGCCGCCGCGCATGCCGCGGCCCTTGCCGCGACCGGCATCGTCGAGGATCCGCCGCTCGCCACCATCCTCGAATCCGCCGCGCGCGCGCTGCCGCATGACGGCACGCTGCTCGTCGCGACCGCGCTCGATCATCCCGGCGCCGAGTTCGATGCCGTGATGCGCGACATCGCGCACAAGGCCGCCATCGACGTGCTGCTCGTGGCCGACCCCTTCGAGATCGAGACGCCACCGGGGAGTTATCCCTACCTCTCCGCGGGCGGTCGCCGCGAGACCGGCGAGGTCTCCGGCAGACCCGCCACGCGCGACGTCGATCGGCGGCTGCGAAGGCTCGAACTCCTCGGTGCCCGCACGCTGCTTCTCGACGCCTCGCTGCCACCGCTGGATCTTGCCGGCCTGATCGAGGGCTTTGATGCAAGACGTCGATAAGATCCTGGAGGCTTTGCGCCCGCCGCATCTCCCCCCGGCCGCCAGCGGCCTGACGCTCGGCGACCTCGCGCTGCCGATCGCACTCGGCCTCCTCCTGGCCCTGGTCGTGGCGCTGCTCTGGCCGGTGCGGATCAAGGGCCGGCGGCGGATGCGCACGAATGTTCTCGCCGAGCTCGCCGCGGCGCGGGCGCTGCCGCCGGAGGCGGCGGTGATCGCCGAAGCGCGGCTCCTGCGCAAGGTGGTGGTCGCGCGGGACGGCGACGCCGCAGCTCTCGCCGGGCCCGACTTCGCCGCGGCCTGCGACCGCCAGTTCGAAACCGATTTCTTCACCGCGGGACCGGGGCGCCGCTTGACCACAGCGCTGTATGCGCCGGGCAACGCAACGGACGCCGACGAGATCGGTGCCGGGCTGGAAACCCTGTTCCGCGGCATCAGGGCGTGACGATGGCCGCGCCGACCGCCCTCGACTTCGCCTGGCCGCTGGCCTTCCTGCTGCTGCCGCTGCCGTTCCTCGCCATGCGCTTTCTGTCGCCGTCCGGCGAGGCCGGTGGCGCGCTGCGCGTGCCGTCGACGCTGGTCGCCGATTTCGCCGATGGGCAGGCCGTCCTGTCCTCGCAGAAGCGCCGGCTCTTCCTGTCCTGGCTGCTCTGGCTGCTGCTGGTCGTCGCCATCGCCGGCCCGCGCACTGTGACGACGGCGCCGGCGGCGCCCGCTTCCGGCCGCGACATCGTCCTCTCGCTCGACGTCTCCGGCTCGATGGAACGGCCTGACTTCGAGGTCGGCGGCGACAAGAAGCGGCGCATGGACGTGTTGAAGGACATGGCGCGCGCCTTCGTCCTCGGCCGCGCCGGCGACCGCGTCGGCCTCGTCATTTTTGGCGAACGCGCCTATGTCGCGGCGCCGCTCAGCTTCGACGTGGCGGCCGTGGCCAAGACCGTCGACGGCATCGATGTCGGCCTCGCCGGCCGCTCCACCGCCATCGGCGAGGGACTGGGTCTCGCCCTGAAGAAGCTGTCGGACAGCACCGCCCAGGCGAAGGTGGTGATCCTTCTCTCCGACGGCGCGCAGAACGCCGGCACGGTGCAGCCGGGCTCGGCGGCTGAACTGGCGAAGTCGCTCGGCATCCGCGTCGACACCATCGCCATGGGGCCGCTCGATCTCGGCGAGGGCGAGCGCGGCGACGAGGGCGTCGACGTCGCGACGCTCTCGGGAATCGCGTCGCAAGCGGGCGGCACGGCCTACCGGGTGCGCACGACCGAACAGCTGAAGGAGGTCATGGCCTCGATCGACGCGCTGGAGACGAGCCCGAGCGAGGCGCCGGCGACGATCGTCCATGCCAGCCTCTGGCCCTTTCCCGGCGCGCTGGCGCTCGCCGTCGCCGGCCTGATGATGCTCGGACGAAGGGGGCGGCGATGATCGCGCTCGGCGAATTCGGCCTGCTCCGGCCGTTCTGGTTCCTCGCCTTGCCGGTGGTCCTGGTTCTGGCGGGGCTCGCGGCCCGGCGCGTCGCGGCGCTGGGCGGCTGGACGAAAGTGATCGACCCCGCCATGTTCGATGCCATCGCCGCGCGCGGGGCGGTGGTCGCCGGCCGGGGCAAGCGCAGCCTGACCTTGGCGATGATCGGCGCACTGATCGCGCTGGCGCTGATCGGCCCCGCCGTCGAACGGCCGGCGACCGACAGCTTTCGCAATCTCGACGGCACGGTCGTCGTCTTCGACCTGTCGAAATCGGTGACCGAGGCGCCCGGCTTCGAGACGGTGCGCAGCGCCGCGCAGACGGCGCTCGCCAGCTCCGGCACGCGGCAGGCGGCGCTCGTCGTCTATGCCGGCGAGGCCTTCCTCGGCAGCCCCTTCACGTCCGACCACGCCGCGCTGTCGCGCACCATTTTTGGCCTCGACGCCAAGACCGTGCCCGTCGCCGGCTCCCGTCCGGCGCTGGCGCTGGATCTCGCGCTCGACCTCTTGACGGGATCGGGCATCGTCGCCGGCGATATCCTGCTCGTCTCCGACGGCGGCCATTTCGGCGAGGAAACGCGCGCCTCTGCGCTGCGCATCCGCGATGCCGGCTTCCGGATCGATACGCTCGCCGCGCCCTCGGCCGTCGGCCGCGACGGCAATCCGGGGGAACTCGCCGCGCTCGCGGCGCTGACCGGCGGCGTCTCGGGCGATGCCGCCACGCCTGACGCGGTCGCCGCGGCGCTGGCCGACAATGCGGCGCGGCGCATCGGCGAGAGCGATTTTCAGGCGCTGGCCTGGCTCGATCTCGGGCCGCTGCTGCTCGTGCTGGCGCTGTTTCCGGCGCTGATGCTGTTCCGGAGGGCCGTCTGATGCGCATGCTTCTCGTGCTGGCGATCGCTCTGTCCTCGGCTGTCTTCGCCTTTGCGGGGGAGGGGCGCGAGAGCGTCGCGCGGCTTTTCCTCGCGGCGGGAATGCCAGCTGTCGCGGCGCATCTCAGCCACGTGCCCGCCTTCGCCGGCTACGCCTTCCTGCAGGCTGGCGATTACGCCCGCGCAGCGGAAGTGCTGAAGGACCAGCAGGACCCGATCTCGACCTACAACCGCGGCGAGGCGCTGGCGCGGGTTGGCGACGTCGGCGCGGCGCTGGAATCCTATGACCGGACGCTCGGCTCGCACCATGTAACGCGCACCCTCGTCGCCGATGCCGGGGCCAACCGCCAGCTCCTGCTCGCTCTGACCTCGCTCGAGCTGCAGGGTGGCGGGCACGCCAAGACGAATGCCGCTGCCTTCGGCGAAAAGGACCGGTCGAGCGGCGATCCGAACGACAGCGGCTCGGAGACGGCGACCTCGGGCGCGGGACGGGCCGGCGACAAGGAATCGGATTCGCAGGCCAAGGCGCCGGGCGGCAGCCGCGTCGCGCGGCTCGGCAAGTCGCGAGAGGGCGACGGTTCGGGCGTCGGCGACGCCCGCGGCTCGGCCGGCGACGCCGGCGGCGCCGGCCGCTCCGGCGGGCAGGCGAGCGCGGCTGTCATCACCATGGCCGAGATGCAGCGCAACGTGCAGAAGCGCGCCACGGAGCGGTCGGTGCCGGCGACGAAGCAATGGCTGAAGACGCTGACCGACGATCCCGGCGCCTTCCTGAAGCTGCAGCTTGTCGCCGAGATGGAGCGGCGCAAGCGCGAGGGCCTCGCTCTCGACCCGCTGGCGGATACCTGGTGAGCGCGATGGGAATGGTTCGCCGCATCCTGTTCGGTATGGCTCTGGCGGCGGGTGTTGCCGCCATCGCATCCGGTGCGCGCGCCGCCGACAAGCCGCCGGAGGCTTTCGGCGAGGTCAGCTTCGAAATGCCGGAGGGCGGCGCCTATGCGCAGGAGATGATCACCATGGTGGTCCGCTTCTACTTCAAGACGCGGGCGACGACGGAGGCGATGGAGCAGCCGAAGCTCGACAAGCTCGGCTGGGTGCAGCTCGGCCGCGACACCTGGGCGCCGACGAAGATCGGCACCGCCAACTGGTTCGGCGTCACCCGGCGCATCGCCGTCTTCGCGCCCGAAGCCAAGACCTACACCATCCCGCCCTTCACCCACCACGTCACCCTGATCGATGCCGAGGGCGTGCGCTGGAAGGTCGATGCCGTGTCAAAGCCGGTCCAGCTGACGATCGCGAAGTGGACGGGAAAGACCGACGGGCCCGAGGACGAGGACGTCTGGTGGCTGCCGGCGCAATCGGTCGAGATAAAGGACAGCTGGACGATCGATCCGACGACGCTGAAGGCCGGCGAGACGACGCGGCGGCGGGTCGACGTCACCGCCGTCGGCACGCTCGCCGAACAGCTGCCGCCGATGATCGACACGCAGTCGCCGGGGCTCGTGGTGTTTCCGGGGCCGGTCGAACGGCGGACCGAGATCGTCGACGGGCTGCCCGTCGCCCATGCCGCCTATACCTACGACATCCGGCCCCATACCGGCGATCCGGTGATCCTGCGCGAAGTGCTGCTGCCCTGGTTCGATACGGCATCGCGGGCCATGCGCCAGGCGATCGTGCCGGGCGCCAATGTCGGCCAGGGCATGGTCATTCCCGGCACGCCGCTGGCCGATGGCCCGCCGGCGACGGGCCCTTCGCCGGCGCTGGCCGGTCTCATCGCCGGCGCGCTCGCCTTCTTCGCCGGCGTCGCCGTGCTGCTGGTGCCCGGGCGGCGCGACCGCGAGCCCGTGATGGCGCGGCTCGCCCCGGCATGGAACGGGTTTCGGCGCACCCTGGCCGTCCGCACCGCCGCCTGGCGCGGGAACGCCGCGGGGCTTCGCGGCGCGATCTACGAACTGGCGCGCGAGGACCGGCGTGCAGGGCGCGACTGGCTGGCCGACCCCGCGGTCGCCGCGGCCCTCGCCGAATTCGATGCCGGCCTGTTCGGGCGGCGACCGGGCGACGCCGCCGGCATCAAGCTGTCCCCGATCGCCGCAACGGTTCTGCGCGCCCGCGCCGCGCGGGTCGGCCGGGCGGACGAGGGGCCTGCTTCCGGACTGGTCTCGCCCTTCGGGCATTAACCGCGATTGCAGCTTTCGCGTCCCGCCGCCGGTCTGTAGGCGCGCGGGGCTATCGCCAAGCCTATCGAAAGCCTTAATCTCTTCTTAACGCTGCCGGACCGGCATCGCGGCCGGATCGGGCTTTTCGCCCGGCGGCAAGGGTGAGAGAGACCGATGAGCGCATCGCATTCCTACACGCTGCGCGGGCAGATCAATCGCCTGGAGACGACGACGCAGGTGACGCTCGCGGTGCTGGCGCTGGGCAGCGGTGTCTTCACCTATCTCGGCGTGCGCGAACTGCTCGATGGCTCGGCGACCACCGTGTTTCTTGGCGCCATCATCTATTCCGCCGCGGTGTCGGTCGCGATCTTCGCCTTCTGGTCCTATCTCATGCGCTTCATGCCGCATGTTCGCCAGGCCGGCAGCCGCGGCATGCTGTATCTCGCCATGCTGATCGGCGCGGCGATGATCATGGCGATGAGCTCCTGGCTGAACGCCTCGGCGTTGGCGGGCTCCGCCGCCCTCGAACAGCACCTGTCGAACACGACCGAGGAGTACCAGCAGAAGTTCAATGCGGCGAACGAGAACGCGCTCGCCGCCCAGAGCCTCCTGCCGGACATCCAGCTTGCCGCGCAGCGCTTTTCAGGCCTTGCCGACCTCGAGCGGCAGAGCGGCGGTCTGACCGGAACGTCCGGTTCGGGCACCGTCGTGCAGCTCCTGTCGCAGATGTCGGCGCAGCTGTCCGGGCTGCAGACCGAGGTCATCAATTCGCGCACCGCCGTCGACGCGCTGTTTGCCGAGGGCGGCAAGCGGCTTGCCGCAATGCGCCAGCTCGTCTCCTCGGGCGGCCCGATCGACGAGCGCGCCAACGCCTATGCCGAGGAAGCCGTGCAACTCTCCGGCCTGATTTCGGCCCTGCAGCAGACCTCGGTCGCGCCCTCGGTGAAGCGCGCGGCGGAAGATCTCGGCAAGAGCTTCATCGCCCCGGTCGCGGGCGGCGCCGATGTCGACCTGCAGAACCGCCAGAGCGAGGTGGTCGGCCGCGTCGAGACCGCCGTCCAGGCCCAGAGCCTGGCGCTCGCCGCCGCCGCCGACGAGATTTTGGCCCGGCCGCTGGTCGAGCCCCTGCGCTTCACGCCGCTGTCGGCGCCCGAAGCCGTCATCCGCTATGCCGGCGACTTCCTGCCCTCCTGGGCCGGCGCCATCGCCATCGATCTCCTGCCGGGCGTGCTGATCTTCATCCTGTGCATCGTCCAGGACGTCATCCGCCGCGAGGAGGGCGACGAGCTCGAGCATGGCGAGATGAGCACGGGCGAGCTGATGCGCGCTCTGCGCATCCAGCGGAGCCTTCGGGCCACCGAAGAGGGCGAGGCGCTGGTGTCGGAGGACGACGACATCGTCCAGCAGAACCGGCCGATGGGGCCGTTCCCGAAGACGGTGCTGAGGTGAGGGGGCGGCAATGATCGGTGCCGACTACTCCCCCGGGCGTTTCGAGCGGATGTTCCGCGCCATTCCGGAAGGCGCGATCCTGCGCTGTGTCTTCGTGGCGCTGCTCACCATGGCGGTCGCCGTCGTCGGTCTCGACTATTGGTCGATGACGCAGGAGCGGGCGACGGCGCAACGGATGAGCCGCACCGAGCCGCTGCGTGTCGCCCGCCCGACGCCGGGCGACCAGATCCGCCCCTATCTGCCCAAAGCCATTCCGATGGGGCCAGACCGCGGCGAGCCGGTCCTGCCGGGCTACGACGGGCCGGTCGACGGCGAGGCGATGGCCGCGCCGATGCGTTTCGTTCGAGCCGGCGACGGCCAGGTGACCGCCATCGGCCGCATCGAGCCCGGAACGGCCGAGCTTTTCCAGGCGCTGATCGACACGCCTGACCAGACGATCGGCGAACTCGTCCTGCATTCGCCCGGCGGATCGGTCGAGGATGCCATCAAGATGGCGCGCCTCGTGCGCGAGCATGGGATCGATACGCGTGTGCCGGCGGACGGCTATTGCGCCTCGGCCTGCCCGCTGCTGTTTGCCGGCGGGGCCGAGCGCTCGGCCGGAACGAGTGCCTGGATCGGTCTCCACCAGGTGTTCGCCGTCGACGCGCCCGGCGTGGCTCGCGCCCGCGATCTCGACGTCTCCATCGCCGATGTTCAGGCGATCATCGCCGAATGCCAGGAGCTTCTGGTCGACATGGGCGTGAAGCCGGAGATCTGGATCAAGGCGATGAAGACGCCGCCCGACGCGCTCTATGTGCTGACGACGGACGAGCTCAAGGACTACGCGCTGGTGACGCCGGAGCGTTTCGGCCCGCCGATGCCGCGGGACATGCAGCAGCGCCTGTCAGTCTCGGCGAGTCGCATCACCGCCGGCTGAGCAACCGCGGGGAAGCGGCGCCCTCAGCGCCGATCGCGACGCTTGTTCGCTGACGCCTCGTCGTTCGGAAAGAACCGCCGCTCCAGTTGCTTGATACAGACGAGGACGACGATGGTCGCCCCGACGGCGATCAGCGACAGGAGATATTCGCCGAGCCCGCAGCCCAGCCCGATCGCGCCCGCCATCCACAGGGAGCCCCCGGTGGTCAGCCCCTTCACCCGCCCGCGCGACTGGATGATCGCGCCCGCGGCGAGAAAGGCGACGCCCGAGGTGATGGCGCTGACGATGCGGATGGGATCGGCCCGGATGGTGTCGGACTGGTAGCGATCGATCAGGATGATCATCAACAGCGTGAAAAGGCAGGCGCCGACGCCGACCATCATATGCGTCCGCAGTCCCGCGGACTTGTCCTGCGCTTCGCGCTCGAAGCCGATGGCGCCCGCCAGGAGCAGCGCCGCGAAGACGCGGCTGGCATAGAGGGCGGCGTCGTTCCAGTCTGCCATCTCGGGCATCGTTGCTCGCCTCCTCGGATCGTCCGTGCCGATCCTCGTTATTCCCGCGGCAGGACCCTGTCGAGCCAGCCGACCAGACTGGCGATTCCCTTGGCGCGATAAGTTTCGGTCTCGTGCAACGTCTCGTGCCGCGCGCCCGGCACGATGGCGAGAGTGACGTCGCGGCTGCCGGCGAGCCGCAGCATCGCCGCCAGCCTTTCCACGCCGCGCCCCTCGTCGGTCGCCGGGTCGGCGGAACCGCCGAGGAGATGGACCGGCAGCCCGGGCGGCAAAGCGGAGGCGTTGGCGGCGTGATGGCCGGTGCGCACCAGAGCGACCAGATCCTCCGCCATGGAAATGGTCGGCGCCCAGCCACACAGCGGATCGTCGATGTAACGGTCGACCGCCGCTGCGTCGTGGCTCAGCCAGTCGGACGGCGTGCGGCGCGGTTCGATCGCCCGGCTCCAGGTGTCGATCGTCGCCCGCATGAACAGGGCGCTCGGCACGTCCGAGCCTTTCAGCGCCTTTTCCACCTTGAGCGCGAGGATGGCGACGCGTTCTTCCAGCCCGAGGGCCAGATGGCTGTTCCAGACGGCGAGCCCCGCCAGCCGAGGGCCGTAGGCGGCAGCATGGTTCACCGCCACGAGGCCGCCCATGGAATGGCCGAAGACCAGGATCGGCAGGCCGGGATGTTCGATTTCGGCATGGTCCTGGACGGCGAAGGCGTCGGCGACGAGTTTCGGGCCGCCGCGCGAGCGGGCGAACCGTTTCAGCGGCGCGTCGGGCGCGCTGGTCGAGCCATGGCCGCGGTGGTCGTGGGCATAGACATGCAGGCCCTCGGCCGCCATCTCGCCGGCAAAGCGGGCGTAGCGGCCGGCATGCTCGGCGAGGCCATGCTGAACCAGGAGAACGCCGCGGGGCGGCGTCGTCGCCCGCGCCAGATAGACATTGAGCAGCGCGCCGGTCGGACTGGGCAGGCGGAAATTGTCGTCGAACAGGCGAACACCTCGTACGGGCTATCGCCGGCGGATCGCCCGCGGCGGATGGCGCCATTCTTTCCACGGATCGCCCGCCGGTTAAAGCGGCGCAGCGAGCGGCACCCGTGCCCGGCAGGCCGAGGATGTCTCTTGCCGCCCGGCACGCGATCGGCAATGGTTCGCTTCACTGCGGACCGGACCGGGGGATCGACATGCGCATGGGAGTTCTCGGCGTCGGTTTGGTGCTGGCGTACGGCATGGCCTTCGGCGCCCCGGCGGCGCTGGCCCAGCCGGCCATCGACGGCTTCTTCATCGCCAAGACCGCCTGCCCTGCGACGCCCGCCATCCGCCAGTCCGGCAATCCGGGGGACATCCGCCTCGACGTCGGCCACGCCTACCGTCTCTACGCGCAGAACAAGGTCCCCGGCACGCACTACTGGATCGGCGTCGAGGGCGCCACGCCGGAGCGCCGCTGGGTGAGGATCGACTGCGGCACGCGCGTCGTCGCCGTCGACGACGTGCCGGTCGTCGGCGATCCCGAGGTGACCGCCACCCCCGACGCGCCGGCGCCAAACGAACCGCAGCCGGTGGCGGCGGGCGGTCCTTCCACCCGCAATCTCCTGGCGATCAGCTGGCAGCCGGCCTTCTGCGAGGGTCAGTCTCGCAAGACCGAATGCCGCAACCAGACGGCAGACCGGTTCGACGCGACCAACTTCGCCCTGCACGGCCTCTGGCCGCAGCCCCGCGGCAAGGAATATTGCGGCGTCAGCGCGGCCGTGAAGGCGACGGACAAGGCGTCGGACTGGGCCGACTTGCCGGCGCCGGAGGTCAGCGCCTCGACCCGCGCGGCGCTGGAGAAGGTCATGCCGGGAACGCAATCCATGCTGGACCGGCACGAATGGATCCGCCACGGCACATGCTACGGCCCGGCGGAGGCCTATTTCGCCGACTCCGTGCGCCTCGTCGAGGCGATCGCCGCCTCGCCGGTCAGCGCCCTCTTCGCCGGACGGATCGGGCAGAGCGTCAGCCTCGCCGAGGTCCGCGCCGCCTTCGACGAGGGCTTTGGCGAGGGTGCCGGCGAACGAATCCGCATCGCCTGCCCGCGGGACGGCTCGCGCCGGCTCATCGGCGAGATCACCATCGGCCTCGTCGGCGAGATCGGGCCGCACGCCGATATCGGCGCGCTGATCCTCGCCGCGTCGCCGACCGATGGCGGCTGCACGGAAGGGATCGTCGACGCCGTCGGACTGCAGTGAGCCGCCGCGCCGTCAGTCCCGCCGCGCCGCGATGAAGTCGACGAAGGCGCGCAGCGGCGAGGGGAGGTGGCGCCGCCCGGGATAGTAGAGAAAGGGTCCCGAGAACGCCGGCCACCAGGATTGCAGCACCGGCTCGAGCGCACCGCTGTCCAGATGCGGGCGCAGCCAGTCCTCGAACAGCATGATGATGCCCGTGCCGCCGATCGCGGCGTCGACGGCGAGATCCGTCGCCGCGCCGACGCGCACGACCAGCGGGCCCGTCGGGTCCACGCGCACCGTCTCGCCGTCCTTCTCGAACTCCCATTCCGTCATCGCGCCGCTGGCGAAGCGTCCGCGCAGGCAGTCGTGGCCGAGGAGGTCGCGTGGATGGTCCGGGCGTCCGCGCCGGTCGAGATAGGCCGGCGCGGCAGCGGCCGCATAGCGCTGCCGGCGGGGGCCGATCGGCACCGCGATCATGTCCTGCTCCAGCCGCTCGTCGTAGCGGATGCCGGCGTCGCATCCCGCGGCCAGGACATCGACGAAACCGTCCTCGGCGACCACGTCGAGCACAATGTCGGGGTAGGCGGCGAGAAAGGCCGGAACGATCGCCGGTAAGACCAGCCGCGCCGCGCTGATCGGCACGTTCAGCCTCAACGTGCCGGCGGGACGGTCGCGAAACCCGTTCAACACGTCCAGCGATGCCTCGACCTCGCCCAGCGCCGGGCCGAGGCGCTCCAACAGGCGCGCACCGGCTTCCGTCAGGGCGACGCTGCGCGTCGTGCGGTGAAGCAGCCGGACGCCGAGACGGGTCTCCAGCCGGCGGATCGCCTCGCTGAGGCCCGAGGCGCTGCCGCCGCTCAGCCGCGCGCCCTCGCGAAAACCGCCGGCACGGGCGACTGTCACAAAGGCACTGAGATCGCCGAGGTCAGCCTTCATTGTCCACCATTGCGCACGGGCCGTGCCGATTGCCCCATATTATCGTACACGCCGGCCCCGTCCATATAGCCTCTATCGAACAGGAGAAATGGACATGACCGATATCGACAAGGCCGGCACGTTTTCGCTCGGCAGCCGCACCGTCAGGCGTCTTGGCTACGGCGCCATGCAACTGGCGGGCAAGGGCGTCTTCGGGCCGCCGCGCGACCGCGACGCCGCCGTGGCCGTGCTGCGCGCGGCGGTGGCGGCCGGGGTGAACCACATCGACACCAGCGACTTCTACGGCCCCCACGTCACCAACCAGATCATCCGCGAGGCGCTGCATCCCTATCCCGACGATCTCGTAATCGTCACCAAGATCGGCGCTAGGCGCGGTCCGGATGCCTCGTGGAACCCGGCCTATTCGGCCGAGGACCTCACCGCGGCCGTGCATGACAATTTGCGAAATCTCGGCCTGGAGACGCTCGATGTCGTCAACCTGCGCATCATGTTCGACGTCCACGGTCCGGCCGAGGGCTCGATCGCAGCACCGCTTGCGGTGCTGGCCGACCTGCAGCGGCAGGGGCTGGTGCGCCATATCGGGCTCAGCAACGTTACGGCGACGCAGGTCGCCGAGGGCCGCGGCATCGCCGAGATCGTCTGCGTGCAGAACCAGTACAACCTCGTCCACCGCGGCGACGACGCGCTGATCGACGCCTTGGCGGCAGCCGGCATCGCCTACGTGCCCTTCTTCCCGCTCGGCGGCTTCTCGCCGCTGCAGTCGACGGCGTTGGACGAGGTCGCGAAAAGGCTCGGCGCGACGCCGATGCAGGTGGCGCTCGCCTGGCTGCTGCGCCGCTCGCCGAACATCCTCCTCATTCCCGGCACTTCGTCGGTCGGGCATCTCGGAAAGAACCTCGCGGCGGCAGAGCTCGACCTGCCCGAAGAAGCGATGGCGGCGCTAAATGCCATCGGCACCGGCGGCTCGCACGGCTGACAGCTGCGGCAGGCAGACGGCGTGTCGCGGTCCGCGCCGATCCCGGCGGGGCGACGGACGGCCTTCGCCGCCCGCCCGAATGCCTGTCACGCAAGGGACCGGCGGTGCCGCCGGTCTGGCGAAGGGGTGGGGGAGGTCCGTGCCGGCCGGGCGCCGGCGGACAACCCCCGCGTTCTCCGGCGTTGCTCCGCGGCGCCCGATGGCTTAGAGACGGCGCAACTCTTTTTCCATCTCACGACGGAGACGCGTCCCTCATGGCACGCCAGTTCATCTATCACATGTCCGGCCTGAAGAAGTCCTACGGCAACAAGAAGGTGCTGGAGGACATCCATCTGTCCTTCTATCCCGATGCCAAGATCGGCATTCTCGGGCCGAACGGCTCGGGCAAGTCGACGCTCCTGAAGATCATGGCCGGCACCGACACCGACTATACCGGCGAGGCCTGGGCGGCCGAGGGCGCCAAGGTCGGCTACCTCCCGCAGGAGCCGCATCTCGACGAGTCGAAGACGGTGTTCGAGAACGTCATGCTGGGCGTCGCCGACAAGCAGGCGATCCTCGACCGCTACAACGAACTGATGATGAACTATTCCGACGAGACCGCCGACGAGGGCGCCCGTCTCCAGGACGAGATCGACGCGCAGAACCTGTGGGACCTCGAGCCGCAGGTCGAGATGGCGATGGAGGCTCTCCGCTGCCCGCCCGGCGACGCCAACGTGGTCGCCCTCTCCGGCGGCGAGAAGCGCCGTGTCGCGCTCTGCCAGCTCCTGCTGTCGAAGCCCGACATCCTGCTCCTCGACGAGCCGACCAACCATCTCGACGCCGAGACCATCAACTGGCTGGAAAAGCACCTGCGCGAATACACCGGCTCCGTGCTGATGGTGACGCATGATCGCTACTTCCTCGACAACGTCACCGGCTGGATCCTCGAGCTCGATCGCGGCCGCGGCGTTCCCTATGAGGGCAACTACTCGACCTATCTCGAGAAGAAGCAGAAGCGGATGATCCAGGAAGGCCGCGAGGACGACGCGCGGTCCCGGGCGCTGGCGCGCGAGCGCGAGTGGATCCAGCAGGGCGCGAAGGCCCGGCAGACCAAGTCGAAGGCCCGCATCAAGGCCTATTCCGACCTCGTCGAGCTGTCCGAGAACCGCAAGCCCGCGGACGGCCGCATCGTCATTCCGGCCGGCGAGCGCCTCGGCAACCGCGTCATCGAACTCGACAATGTCACCAAGAGCTATGGCGACCGCGTCCTGATCGAGAATCTCTCGTTCAAGCTGCCGGCCGGCGGCATCGTCGGCATCATCGGGCCGAACGGCGCCGGCAAGACGACGCTGTTCCGCATGATCACCGGCCAGGAGCAGCCCGATTCCGGCTCGATCCAGATCGGCGACACGGTCAAGCTCGGCTATGTCGACCAGAGCCGCGACAGCCTCGACGGCAACAAGAACGTCTGGGAGGAAATCTCCGGCGGCAGCGACATCCTGAAGCTCGGCAAGTTCGAGATGAACTCCCGCGCCTATGTCGGCAACTTCAACTTCAAGGGCACCGACCAGCAGCAGAAGGTCGGCACGCTGTCCGGCGGCCAGCGCAACCGCGTGCATCTGGCCAAGATGCTGAAGTCGAGCTCCAACGTCATCCTTCTCGATGAGCCGACCAACGATCTCGACACCGAGACGCTGACGGCCCTGGAGGACGCGCTGGAGGAGTACGCCGGCTGCGCCGTGGTCATCAGCCATGACCGCATGTTTCTCGACCGGCTCGCGACTCATATCCTGGCCTTCGAGGGCGACAGCCATGTCGAGTGGTTCGAGGGCAATTTCGAGGACTACGAGCAGGACAAGATCCGCCGCCTCGGCCCCGACTCGGTCAACCCCAAGCGCCCGACCTACAAGCGTTTGACGCGCTAAAGGGGCGCCGTCTCGCCTGCAAAAATACGACCGCGTCCGGCCCGCCGCGCCGTCCCGCCGCCGCGGCGGAAAGTAATCAATTCGGATGATAAATCGGCAATAGCGGCTGTTTATTGCCGGCTGTGACCTATAACCGGTCCTGGCCACCGAGTTCGCGGCCAGAGCGGAATGAGCGAGCATCAGCCTGGATGACACCGATCGATTTCGAACGACTGTTCGCTGTGCTGCCGAGCCCGCATATGGTTCTCGACAGCCAACTGAATTTTGTTGCGGCCAACTCGGCTTACGAGGCGGCGGTCGGTCGAACGCAGGAAGAGCTTCTCGGGCATAATCTGTTTTCCCTGTTCCCGGACGAAGGCGACAGCGGCCAGCGACTGCGCACCTCGCTGAGGCGCGTCTTCGACTCGGGCGAGTCCGACACCATCGCCTATCTGCGCTATGACATTCCCCGCGCGGAACGGGACGGCGGCGGCCTGCAGACACGCTACTGGTCGGCCGTGCACATCCCGCTCCACGATAAGGCGGGCAAGGTCGCCTATGTCATGCAGAACACGGTGGACGTGACGGAACTGGCGCAGCGCCCGCCGACGAGCCTGCTGCCGTTTCGCACCCTGTCCGGCGAGACCGAGCTCCTGCAGCGCGCGCGGGAGGCCGAGGATGCCTACCGGTCCAGCATGTCCGAAAGCGCCGACTTCAAGCGCCTGTTCCAGCGGGCGCCGGCGATGGTGGCGATCCTGGACGGGCCCTCGCACGTCTTCAGCTTCGCCAACGACGCCTTCCAGCGTTTCGTCGGCGGCCGGCCGCTGATCGGCCGCGACGTCCGCACGGCCTTTCCCGACATCGAGGGGCAGGGGTTCTACGAGATGCTGAGGGCCGTCTTCGTCGATGCCGCCGCCCACAATGCCGAGGACCAGCGGATCGTCCTGGCGTCCCCCGACGGCGAGGGCATGCGCGAGGCCTATTTCGACTTCGCGGCCCACCCCATCCAGGACATGCACGGCGCAGTCACCGGCATCTTCGTCCAGGGTATGGACCGCACGGAGCACTTCCAGTCACTGCAGCGCCAGCGTCTTCTGGTCGACGAGCTGAACCACCGGGTCAAGAACACCCTGGCGACCGTGCAGTCGATCGCTCGCCAGAGTTTTCGCGATACCGGGACCGAGGGGGCACGCCTGGCCTTCGAGGCGCGCATCATGGCCCTTTCCAAGGCCCACAACGTCCTCAGCGAACGCCATTGGGAGACCGCCAAGCTCTCGGTCCTGCTGGAGCAGGAACTGGCGGCCTTCGAGCCCAGCCGGATCGAGCTTTCCGGGCCCGACGTCGATCTCAGCCCCAAGGCGGCGATCGCCTTCGCCATGGTGTTCCACGAACTCGCCACCAATGCCGCGAAGTTCGGTGCGCTGTCGCCGGCGGCCGGATCACTGTCCATCTCCTGGAACCGGTCGGGACCCGAGGACCACTCCATGCTCGCCCTGCAGTGGACCGAGACGGGAACGGCGTCGTCGGTCCAGCCCCTGCGCCGGGGCCGCGGCATGCGCCTCTTGAAGCGGATCGTCGAGGGTGAACTCGATGGTCATCTCGACCTTGATCTCGAGCCGCGGGGCCTCATCTGCCGACTCCAGGTTGCGACGCAGGAGGTGGAAAATCTTGAGGAGTCCCATGCGTGAGGGCGACACACTGGGCGGTCTGAGGGTCTTCCTGGTGGAGGACGAAAGCCTCGTCGCCATGCAGCTCGAGGACATGGTCGAGGATCTGGGCGGCGAATGCGTCGGCCTGGCGATGAAGCTCAGCCGCGCGCTCGACATGCTGGAGGGGATCGCCGCCATCGACGTCGCGATCCTCGACGTGAACCTCGGAGGCGACAAGGTCTATCCCGTCGCCGAACGCTTGCGCCAGCGCGCGGTGCCGATCGTGTTCGCCACCGGCTATGGCCGGGCCGGGGTCGATCCGGAATGGCAGTCGTGCGAGGTCGTGCAGAAACCCTACACGATGCAGGAGATTGCAGCGGCCGTGACCATCGCCCGCCAGGGCGTCCCCTCCGCCTAGCGCGGTTGCCGGTGTCCGCCCGGCGGATCAGCCATCCTTCTCCCGAAATCCTCGCCGTGGGTCGCAAGGCGCGATCGGCGGCTTTGGCGCCGATACGGCTATTCGTCCGGCGTGCCCAGGATGAACAGGACGAGGTCGCGCGCTCCCATGGACAGGTCGCCGATCCGCGCGCCGGCAAAGGTCGCGCGCAGGGCCGCGTGGCGTCGCGGCTCGCCGAGCACCGCCAGCTGGGGAGCAGGCGCTGCCGCCAGTTGCCGGAGGAGCCGTTCCTGCACCTCCTCCTCTGCCGACAGGGCCAGGAGCACCAGCCCGAACCGTCCCTCGCGCAGCCTGTCCGCGCCGATGGCCTGGCCGGGCGCGAGGGTCACGACGGCGCCGGCCTCCTCCAGCGCGGCGGCAAGATCGAGGGCGCGCGAGCGCTGCCGGTCGATGACGAGGGCCTGCCGGCCGGCGAGGAGGCTGGCCCAGGAAAACGCGTCGAAGGTTGGAAGTCCGGTCGCCATGCCGGCAGGTTGCCACCGGCGCCGCGCCACGGCAATGCATCGACGGTGACGCATCAAGGCTTGATCGCCGGCGCGGAAGCCAGCATGGGTGTGTTCGCGCAAGCACTTCCTATTCTCGCCGAGCGGACGGACGCACCGATGGATACCTTTGTTCAAAGCCTGATGGAGCAATTCGGCCCCTTCGGCATCGCCCTGTTGATGTTTCTCGAGAACATCTTCCCGCCGATCCCATCGGAAGTGATCATGCCGCTCGCCGGCTACCGGGCCGCCAGCGGCGACATGTCGATCGTGACGGTCATCGTCGCCGGGTCGATCGGATCGCTGCTCGGCATCGTGCCCTGGTACTATCTCGGCTATCTCTTCGGCGAGAAGCGCGTCGTCTGGCTCGCCGAGCGCTACGGCCGGTGGATCACCATGACGCCTGAGGACGTCTTGGCGGCCGATCGCTGGTTTCGCCGCTATGGCTATTGGGCGGTGTCGCTCGGGCGCCTGGTGCCGACCGTGCGGACGCTGATCTCGGTTCCGGCCGGCCTGTCGCGCATGCCGTTCTGGCTGTTCCTCGCCGTCTCCGCCGTCGGCACCGTCGCCTGGACCGCGGGCCTGGCGCTGGCCGGCTACATCCTCGGCCGCAACTTCGATTCGATCGACCGCTTCATCGGCCCGGTCTCCACCGGCGTGGTGGTGCTCGCCGTGCTCATCTACCTGTACCGCGTCGTCACCTTCCACCGCCGGCCGGCAGGGCCGCCGGTCGACCTCAAGTCCAACGAGGCGCCGCATCTCCATGACTGACGCGCTGGCGCCGAAGCGGCAGCGTCTGCCGGGACGGCGGATGAAGGCGCGGGTCGCCGGCCTCTACCGAACGCTTCAGACCGGCTTCGTAACGACGGCGGTGGAGGCGTTGGACCTCGGCTTCGGGGGCATCGACGGCGATCGTCACGGTGGAACGACGAGACGGTCAAGCGGGCGCGAGCCCTGGTATCCCCGCCGCACCGAGATGCGCAACGAGCGCCAGCTGTCGCTGCTGGCGGCCGACGAGCTTCGGGCCGTGGCCGAAAGCCTCGGGATCGCCGAGGTCCGGCCGGAATGGATCGGCGGCAATCTTCTGGTCGAGGGCCTCGACGATCTGTCCTGGCTGCCGGCCCGCACGCTCCTGTTCTTTCAGGGCGGCGTGACGCTGAAGATCGACGGCGACAACGTCCCCTGCCGCGCGGCCGGCCGCAGCATCGCACGGCAGATCGAGGGCCGCGGTGACATCGAGTTCGGTTTCGTCGCGGCGGCCCGTCACCGTCGCGGGCTCGTCGCCTGGGTCGAGAAGCCCGGCCGCATCTCGGTCGGCGAGTCCTTCGAGGCGCGGCTGCCGGAGCAATGGCTCTACTGATGCACGGCTGTCACCCCTGTGAAGGGGCGGGCCTGAACGGGCGGCCCGGCACAATGCCTTTTCAGACCGGTTCGCCCGCGGCCGGCGCCAATGACTGTTCGATCTTCTCGATCTCGGCTTTGGCGCTGCGCGCCATCTTCCGCTCGGCACTGCGATAGAGCGTGACGACGCGCTCGCCCATCTCGGTCAGCGCTGCCCCGCCGCCGTTCCTGCCGCCGCCCTTGGTGGCGACGATCGGCTCGCGGAACATGCGGTTGAGTTCGTCGACGAGAAGCCAGGCCCTTCGATAGGACATGCCGTGCTCACGGCCGGCGGCGGAGATCGAGCCGTTCCTGCGAATGGATTCCAGCAACGAGATCTTGCCATGCCCCAGCCGGCGCGGCCCCTCGAAGTCGAGGCGGAGGGTCACTTGCGCAGGCATTCGTCACTTCCCCTTCGCGATATCGTTCCGTCGGACCTTCAGAGGGGCGACGGGCGAGGTCAAGGCGTCCGCTGGCACCCCCCGCGGGCAGCCTGAAGTCGACCGGTGCCAAGGCTGCCGCAGTGCGCCGAGGACGGTTGCCGTCAAGCCGTCACGGGGCAGCGAGAACGGTAAATCCCTGTTGCTCGAAGAGCGCCCTGGCGGCGTCGGTCTGGAGGTAGTCGGCAAAGGCCGCTGCGTCGGCGCTTTGGCTCGATGCCGTGACGGCGAGGGGATAGACGATCGGGTCGTGCGACTCGTCCGGGAAGGTCGCGATCACCTTGACGCCGGGATCGGCGGCCGCGTCCGTCGCATAGACGATGCCGAGCTGCGTTTCGCCCCGCGAAACGAGCAGGAGCGCGGAGCGCACGTTCTCGGCCTGGGCGAGCCGGTCCTTCACGCTGTCCCAGACGCCCAGCCATTCCAGCGCGGCCTTGCCGTATTTTCCGGCGGGGACGGAATCGACGCTCGCCATCGACAGGCGCCCGTCGCCGAGGAGATCGGCCAGGCCAAAACCCTTTTCGATCGTGGTGGACGCCGTCGACTCCTTCGGCGCGACGAGGACGATGGTGTTGCCGAGCAGATCGGTGCGGGTGTCGTCGCGGATCAGCTTCTTGCCGGCGAGATAGTCCATCCAGTCGAGATCGGCGGAGATGAAGACGTCGGCAGGGGCGCCGCTTTCGATCTGCTTGGCGAGGGCGGAACTGCCGGCGTAGGAGATCGTCGCGGATTTTCCGCTTTCGGCCTTCCACGCGGCATTGACCGCATCGAGTGCGTTCTTGAGGCTCGCCGCGGCGAAGACGACGGGCCCGCCCTCCTGAGCAAGAGCGGGGGCGAGGGGAGCCGTGGCAAGTCCCGCAAAGGCGACGAGGGCAGCGATGCGGCCGAGGATTGCTCTGCGTGTCGACATGGACCCGTTCCCTATGGCCTGTGAGCGCTATTCCCTGTTGAATACAACGCTATCACTCCGGCGGGAAGGCGCTATATCTCCGTAAATATGACGCGTGGCTCAGGACGGCCGACTGCATCGGCCTCGGAGCTCCGCCGAGCGTCCAAATTGCCGCCTCGGGATCACGCTTAAGCTCGGGCCGCCGGGCCGTTCGGCTGGTCGGCCCGGCCCGAGGCCGGCGCGAACACGCCGAGGGCTGCCCTGTGAATCTGGAAGTGCGCGGGCGTCTGCGTCGACAGGTCGCCATCCGTGTTGACGTCATGCCGGCGCCGCGTCGTCAGCGACAGATTGGTGGCGCGGAAGGTGCGGACCTTCTTCCAGCGTCCTTGGGTGCCCTGCCGGAGAGCGGGAACCAGAGCCAGCAGTTCCCACCAGTGCTCGACCTCCAGGCTGTAGATGTCGAGCATGCCGTCGTCGGGCTCGGCATCGGCGGAGACGGCCATGCCGCCGCCATAGAAGCGTCCATTGCCCACGGCGATCTGGACCGTCCTGACGCGCTCGACGACGCCGTCATGATCGATGTCGACCGAGAAGGGCCGGCTCTGGCGCAGGAGATTGAAGGCCGCGATGGCGTAGCCGAGCTTGCCGAAGCGCTTCTTGGCCTCGGCGGTCAGGTGCTTGGCGAGCTTGGCGGAGAAGCCGATGCTGGCGACGTTGAAGAAGAGGCGGCCGTTGACGTCGCCGAGGTCGAGGCTGCGCACATGCCCGTCGACGATGATCCGGGCCGCTTCCTCCGGCACCGGCGGGATGCCGAGCGTGCGGGCCAGATCGTTGGCGGTGCCGAGCGGGAGGATGCCGAGCGGCAGCTTCGCTTCGACCAGGGCCGAGGCGGCGGCGTTCAACGTGCCGTCGCCGCCGCCGAGAATGACGAGATCGACCGCCGACGCGTGCTCGCGGATGATCTCGGCAAAGGGCCGGTCGCCGGCCTGCGGTTCCACCAGGGTCACGCCGCCGCGGCGCAGGACGTCCAGCGTCGTGTCGATGGACGCACTGCCGCTTCGGGCCTTGGTGTTGAGGAGCAGCAGCGCCCGTCTGGTGGATCCGGTCTCCCGGCCGAGCTCGCTCATGTCGTCATCCGTTCCCGATGCGGCTCCGTTCCGGCCGTGGAAGCGCAGGTATGCTTCGGAGGCTCGAACGCAAGCCCCGATGGGCAGCAGAAACGACGGTGGCGCCCTGTTCGCGGCCATGCCAGCGGATTTCGTCGCCGGTTTCGGGGCAGGGCGGCCCCTCTACGACGACCAGCCTGGCATGCCTCAGTCGGGATCGTCCGCCGACCCGGTCCGCAGGTCCCCCTCCGTCGGCAAAATCTCGTCGTCGATTGCATGGGGATCGAGCAGCCGTGTGGCCCCCCAGCGATCGAGCACTTCATTGATGGCGTCGAGGACGAAAAAGCGGGCGGCATCGCGGCCGTAGCCTTCGTCGAGGAGTGCGTCGTAGTCGGTATGGACATGGCGGATATGGGCGACGGCGGCGAGCCACAGCGCCGTCTTCGGGCCGAGCTGGCGCAGGTGGCGGGCGCGGGCGGCCTCGCGGATCGCCTCGGCATCGAGAAAGGGCGCGCCGGGGATGGTCAGCGTCAGCGCCCGGGCGATGGCCTTCTGCCGCTCCGTCGCCACTAGGCCGTCTCGCCTCGGATAGACGGCTCCGTGGGCGACGGGGCCGGCGGCATGTCGACGCTGCCGAGATAGGGTTTCAGGTCGAGCACGGCCGTGGCATCGAGGACATCGATGCCGTCGATGTCGATCCGGCCGCTCGCCACGTCCAGCGCGACGATCTGCACCAGATGAAGCCCGATCGGGTTGGGCCGGACCGGCGAGCGCAGGGAAAACGTGCCGCGCGGAGCGCTCGCATGGCGCGGCATCTGGATCGCGAGATCCCGCCGCGCGCGGCCGAGCCAGGTGAGAACGTGCAGCCACTGGCCGGCGACGAGCCCCGCCAGGGCCGGCCGGAAGGCCGGTGCGATCAAGATGACGGCCGGGCACGCCCGGCGCCGCGCCTCTCCCATGTTTTTCGGACAGTCCTCGCGCCGCGACCAGGGCGAAACGATCCGCCCGATGAAGGCCAGTTGCGCATCCGCCAGGCTGGCCGGGTCCAGGGCGAAAGTTTCTTCCTGCGGGCGAATCGGGTCGGGCTCTTCCATGAGGGGATTAGCCCGCAGGTCGGCGCCGGCGTCAACGCGCGACGACGGGATGGGGACGCTTGCGATCAGCGAAAAAACCACATAAGCATATCTTTATGTCTGGAAATGAACGCCTCAGGCCGCCCACGGCAGCCCTCACCTTCGAAACCTCGATCGACGCCCTGAAGGCGCTCGGCGAGCCGACCCGCCTGCGCCTCGTTCGCCTCCTGTCGCGCAACGACCTGACGGTGACCGACATGACCACGATTCTCGGCCAGTCGCAGCCGCGGATTTCGCGCCACCTGAAGCTCCTCGTCGAATCGCAGATCCTGACCCGCTACCAGGAGGGCGCCTGGGCCTATTTCCGGCTGACGGAGAACGCCACCATCGCCCGCTTCGTCCGCTCCGTGCTCGCCACGATCGATGGCGGCGAGCCGGCGCTGTCCCGCGACGACGAGCGCCTGGAAGCGGTGAGGGTGGCGCGGGCCGAAAGGGCCGCCGGCTATTTTGCCGAGAATGCCGGCCGCTGGGACCGGATCCGCTCGCTCCATGTTCCGGACGCGGATGTGGAGCGGGCTCTGCTGTCGGCGGTGGGCACGGCCCCGCTGGGCAGTTTTCTCGACATCGGCACCGGCACGGGGCGGATGATCGAGCTCTTTGCCCGGCAGGCCGATCGGGCCGTCGGCGTCGACGCCTCGCGCGAGATGCTGCAGGTGGCCCGGGCCAAGCTGGACGCGGCGGGCCTGTCCAACGCGCAGGTGCGGCATGGCGACTGCTATCATCTCCCGGTGCCGCGCGATTCCTTCGATCTGGTGATGCTGCATCAGGTGCTGCATTTCCTCGACGATCCCGCGGCCGCCATCCGCGAGGCCGCCGCGACCCTGCAGCCCGGCGGCCGGCTCGTCGTGGTGGACTTTGCCCCGCACCGGCTGGAATTCCTGCGCCAGGAGCAGGCACATCTGCGGCTCGGCTTCGCGCGCGAGACCGTGGCGGGGTACCTTGCCGATTCCGGGCTCGAGGTGACGGGCATCGACATTCTCGATCCCGACGGCAGCCGGGCGGACCAACTCACCGTCTCGATCTGGCTGGCGCGGGACCGGCGCGGCGCGCGCGCCGGGCTGGCGCCGGCGGCGGTGCCGGCCATGACGGCCCTGTAGACTCTGCGCGAGACCCGGCCGCGGCCGCGCAGCCCCGCAAACCGCTTCGGCATTGCCTGCATGGAAACAGGCGAGAGACTGCAGGCGTCGATGACCTTCTGGAGACACATCCCATGACGAACCCCGCTGCGCCATCACACAAGATCAGCGTCTCGTTCGAGTTCTTTCCGCCGAAATCCGACAAGATGGAGGAGTCCCTCTGGGCGGCGGTGACGCGGCTGGCGCCGCTCTCGCCGAGCTTCGTCTCCGTCACCTACGGCGCCGGCGGCTCGACCCGCGAGCGCACCCATCACACGGTCAAGCGGCTGCTGAACGAGACCAATCTCGCGCCTGCCGCGCACCTGACCTGCGTCGACGCCACGAAGGCGGAAGTCGACGAGGTCATCCGGCAATACCGCGATACCGGCGTCAAGCATTTCGTGGCGCTGCGCGGCGACAGCCAGGCCGGCGTCGGCGGCCACTACGAACCGACACCGGGCGGCTACCGCAACGGTGCGGAACTCGTCGAGGGCCTGAAGCGGATCGACGACTTCGAGATTTCCGTTTCCGCCTATCCCGAGAAGCACCCGGAAAGCCCGGATTTCGCCACCGACATCGACCTGTTGAAACGCAAGGTCGACAACGGCGCGACGCGGGCGATCACCCAGTTCTTCTTCGACAACGACGTGTTCGAGCGCTACGTCGAGCGCGTGCGCCGGGCGGGCATCTACATCCCGATCGTGCCCGGCATCGTGCCGATCCACGACTTCGTCAAGGTCGCCCGCTTCTCCGCCGCCACCGGCGCGACGATTCCGGCCTGGCTGGCCGAACGCTTCGAGGGCCTCGAGGAGGACCCGCAGACCCGCAGCCATGTCGCCGCTGCCGTCTGTGCCGAGCAGGTGCTCGACCTCGTCCAGCGCGGCCTGTCCGACTTCCATTTCTACACGATGAATCGGGCCGACCTCGTCTATTCAATCTGCCATATCCTCGGCCTGCGCGGCGCGCCCGCGGCCGGCCAGGACCTTCCCACGGCACCGGTCGCGGCCTGATCCGCGGGACCCACGCTTGTCCCTAAAACGCAGGAAGCCGGAGCAGAGCGCCCCGGCTTCCTGAATGTTGAGAGGCCTTCCCGGACCTGCCGGAGGCGCCGTCACGCCCGAGGGCTTACGGCATTACCCCGAAGACCATGGCGCCGACGAAAACAAAGGCAGCCGAGATCATCAGGAAATTAAGCGAACGCGACATGTTCATTCGACGTCCCTCCATTGCCACTGAAGGATAGGATTAACCCTGTTGGCACAGGGGTAAAGACCCTTTCGATGCGGCAGCGCACCCTTTTTTATCGTCGCGTCGCAAAAAGTGTCTGGCGGCAAGGCTTTCCGGCCGGCACGGCTGGGCGAAAAATATTCTTTGGGCCCGCCCATTCCGCATCCTAGTGGGAAGAATTTGCCTCAAACCGGCCCGGTCGCCTTAGCAATGGGCGAATTGTCCAGCAGCGCCTCCAGATGGGCAGCGATCGCAAGAGCCTCCCGATCACGCCCGAAACGCGTCACGATCGTCACGCCGAGCGGCATTCCGGCCGCGGTGGTGAGGCCGGGAACGTTAACGCACGGATTGCCGGTCAGCGTCCACAACCGGTTCATCACCGGGTCGCCCGTCGTCTCCAGCGAGCGCGGGGCGGCGCCGAGGGCGGAGGGGACGAGCAAGGCGTCGACGGTATCGAACAAGGCGGTCGCCGCCTTGCGGCCGTGGCGTGCCCTGCGCCGGGCGGCATCATAGGCGTCGGGCGTGGTCGCCGCGCCGGCATCCAGCGCGGCGCCGAGCGCGGGGCTGAGCCCGTCGCGGTGCGTCCTGTGCTCGTGGCCGAGCGCCAGCGCGCCTTCGAAATCCTGCACGACGCGCTGGGCCTCGCGCGCTTCGGCGAGGGCTGCGGGCTCGGCGAGATCGGTCAGGACGGCGCCGGCCGATTCCAGAAGGCGGGCTGCCGTCGCCAAGGCCTCGCGCATCTCGGGCGTCAGTGCCGCGTCCACCGCCGAGCGATAGAGGCCGATGCGCAGGCTGCCGAGCGGCACGGCGGCAACGGCGAGGTTGCGCCCGGTCAGGAGCGCGGTCAGGAGCGCGACGTCGGCGACGCCGACCGCGAAAAGCCCCGCGGTGTCCAGCGACCAGGCGTAGGTCTTCATGCCCACGGTCGGCAGCAGGCGAAAGCTCGGCTTGTAGCCCGCGACGCCGCAGAAGGCTGCCGGGCGGATCACCGAGCCGGCGGTCTGCGAGCCGAAGGCACCCGCCACCATCCCGGCGGCGACGGCAGCGGCCGAGCCGGAGGACGAACCGCCGGGCGTGTGCGCTAGGTCGTGCGGATTGCGCGTCGCCGCCGGGCGCATGTGGGCGAATTCCGTCGTCGCCGTCTTGCCGAGGATGGTGGCGCCCTGGCGACGGGCCATCGCCACCAGCGCCGCGTCGGCCCAGGGTCGATGCCCGGCATAGAGCGGCGAGCCGTATTCCGTCGCCATGTCGGCAGTGTCGAAGATGTCCTTGACGCCGAACGGCACGCCGCGGAGCGGTCCGGTGGCGGCCAGGGCCGCGGCGAGGCTCGTTTCGGGGGCAAGGCGCACGAAGGCGCCGAGGGCTTCGTCAGAGGCGTCGATCGCTTCGCGGGCGGCGGCGATCGAGGCTTGGGGCGTCACGGCGCCGCTGTCGATATCGGCGAGGAGGGCGGTCAGGCGGATGGGTTTCATGCCCTTGTCTAGCGCGATCCCCAGGCCTTGGCGACGCCCCGCGCGAGGCGCCCGTCGATGGCGGCGAGGCCGGCGAGGATCGCGCCAAAGCCCAGCACCTCGCGCAGGCTGAGGGTTTCGCCGAGGAAGAGGATGCCGAGCAGGATCGCCGAGGCCGGCACCAGAAAAGTCACCAGCGAGGCATTGGTCGCGCCGGCCCGTGCCACGATTTCGAAGAAGAGGATGTAGGCGAAGGCGGTGGATACGAGCGCCAGCGCCAGCATGGACATGATGCCGGCGGGCGTCATCGCGCCGAGGCCCGGACCGGTGCCGAGGAGGAGGGCAAGCGGAATGACGATGAGGCTCGAGCCGCAGAGCTGTCCGGTGGCCACCACCGTCGGCGGCACGCCGCGAAAGCGCCGGGCGAAGACGGCGGCCAGCGCATAGGAGAAGGTCGCGCCGAGCACCGCCGCCAGGGCCGGAAGCGGGGCGAGATGACCGGCGCCGAAAGCTTCCGGGCCGACGAGGACCGCGACGCCGGCAATGCCGAGCCCGATGCCGACAAGTTTGGGCCCGCTCAGCCGCTCGTCGCTGGTGGCGAGCGCCGCCACGAGGATCGTCCACAGCGGCGTCGTCGCATTGAGGATGGAGGCGAGGCCCGCGCCCATCGCCTTCTGGCCGATGGCGAGGAGTAGGAAGGGAATGGCGTTGTTGAGGAGGCCGAGCAGCAGGAAGGCGCCGGCCCGCTGCCGCAGGGGCGCGAGCGGCATGCGGCGCAAAGCGAGGAAGGCGAGAAGCGCCACGGCGGCGATCCCGACCCTCAGGGCCACCAGCGACAGCGGCGCGATCTCGTGGACGACGAGCTGGGTGAAGAAGAAGGAGCCACCCCATAAAAGGCCGAGGAGGGCGAGCAGCGCCCACAGCCGACCGGTCATCGACAGGGCCGGCACACCGGCCGAGGGGCTCAGCGAAGAGGCTGGAATCATGGGCTGTCTCGGCACGGCTCTGCCTTTCCTGGCGTCGGCGGAGGTGTTGCAGATGACGGCCTCACATGCCACCCGTTTTCGCGCACGGAAAACGGCCGGCGGCGCGACTCGGCGATTCCGGTCATGCCAGGGCCACCAAGGAGATCGGCGATGCAGAAATTCGAGACCGCCAAGGCGGCGGCGCTGTCGATGCGCCCGGACGTCCCGGTCTACTGCTTCCGGCCCGACGTGCTGGTCGAAGACGTCACCGGCTTCATGGCAGCCTTCCCCGGCGACACCGCCTATGCGGTGAAGACCAATGGCGAGCCGATGGTGCTGGAGACCCTCGCCAAGGCCGGCGTGAAGATTTTTGACGTCGCCTCGCCGGGCGAATTCGCCGCCGTGCGCGACGTCGCGCCCGATGCCGAGATGCTCTACATGCACCCGGTGAAGGCGCAGTCGGACATTCGCCTGGCGCTCGAGACCTACGGCATCCGGGTGATGGCGCTCGACCACGAGGACGAGGTCGCCAAAATCTTGCGCATCGTCCATGCGTTGGATCTCGATCCCGCGACGATCACCCTGTTCATCCGCATCCAGACCAAAGGCAGCGCCGCCTACGAGCTGTCGAAGAAGTTCGGCGCGGCGCCCGCCCATGCGGTCGAGCTTCTGCAGCGCTGCCACCGGATCGGCTTCAAGGTCGGCATCTGCTTCCATGTGGGCTCGCAGATCCAGGACCCCGAGACCTACGAGCGGGCGCTCGGCTCGGCTCATTGGGTGCGGTCGCGCGCCGGCGTGCCGCTTGCCGGCCTCGACGTCGGCGGCGGCTTTCCCGCCGAATACGGGCGCGATCCGAAGTCGAAGAAGCCGGATATGCCCGGCATCGGGCAGATCATGTCGCGCCTGCGCGGCGACATCGACGGCTGGGGATTCTCCGAGACGCCGCTGGTCGCCGAGCCGGGGCGCGTCGTCGTCGCCCGGGCCTTCTCGCTGATCGTCCGCGTGCTCCTGCGCAAGGGCCGGCGGCTCTACATCAACGACGGCATCTGGGCCTCGCTGTCGGATTCCTGGACGGGCAAGATCACGCTGCCGGCGCGCTTCATTCCCGATCCCGCCCGCACTCGCCGCAACGGCGACGCCAAGGTGATCGCGCCGTTCCGCGTCTGCGGCGCCACCTGCGATTCCGTCGACATCCTGTCGCGGCCGTTCTGGCTGCCGGAGACGGTCGATACCGGCGACTGGATCGAGATCGGCCATATCGGCGCCTATTCGATGTCGCTGCGCACCCGCTTCAACGGCTTCTACCCCGACACCTTCGTCGAGGTGACGACGCCCTTCGACGCCGGCGGCAAGCCCGAAGGCTATGCCAGCCTCGAAACCATGGGCGAATAGGGCCCTTCGTCGAGCGCTTCGTGCTCCGTCGAACCGGGGGCCGGCACGGGCCGCAGCGGGGCTGGTGCGGATGCGGGCCGCCATAGGATGACCCGCGGATTTGCCGAACCGTCTTAGTCTTGCTTTCAGCCTGAACGGCTAAGGTCGAAGCCTCCATCGCACGAGGCGAAGACCCCGATGACACTTCGCGAGACCAGCCCTGACGCATCGACCCTGCGGCTCGCCGAGATCATCGGCGCGCTCAGCCACGCGCTGGACATGACCGACGGCCAGCCCGTCGGTCACAGCGTGCGCTGCTGCTGGATCGGCATGCATATCGGCGAGATGCTCGGCCTGACCGTGACGGAGCTCTCCGACCTCTACTACACGCTGCTCTTGAAAGATCTCGGCTGCAGCAGCAATGCCGCGCGGATCTGCCAGCTCTACGTCACCAACGATCACGACTTCAAGCGCAACGCCAAGCTGCTCGACGACAGCCTGCCGCAGGTGCTGCGCTTCGTCATCGCCAACACCGCCGTGAAGTCGGGCCTAGCGGCCCGCTTGAAGACGATCCTCAATCTGGCGATGAACGGGGGCAATATCGAGCGCGACCTGATCGAGACGCGCTGCCATCGCGGCGCCGACATCGCCCGGCAGATGGGATTTTCCCCCGCCGTGTCGCGGGAGATCCTCGATCTCGACGAGCACTGGAACGGCGGCGGCCACCCGGTCGGCCTGGCCGGCGAGAAGATCTCGCTCCTGGCGCGGATCGCGCTTCTGGCCCAGGTCGTCGACGTCTTCCACACGGCCGCCGGCGCCAAGGCGGCGCTGCGCGAGGTCGGCCGGCGGTCGGGAAAATGGTTCGACCCGGAACTGGTGGGCGTGTTCAAGACGGTCGCGGAGGCGCCGTCCTTCTGGACCGTGCTGGGCGGGACAGAGGTCGAGACGCACGTCATCGACCTCGAGCCACGTAGCGAGATGCGGGCGGTCGACGAGGATCTTCTCGACGACATCGCCGATGGCTTCGCCCAGGTCATCGATGCCAAGAGCCCCTATACCAGCGGCCACAGCAAGCGCGTGGCGCTGTTCACCGACCTCATCGCCCGCGAACTGGACATGCCCGAGGCGCGGCGGCGCTGGTTGGTGCGGGCGGCGCTGCTGCACGACGTCGGCAAGCTCGGTGTCGCCAACGAGATCCTCGACAAGCCGGCCAAGCTCGACGACGAGGAATGGGTGCTGATGCGGGGGCATGCCGCCCTCGGCAAATCGATCCTGTCGCGGATCTCCGTCTTCGCGGGCATGGCCTCGATCGCCGGCGACCACCACGAGAAGCTGAACGGCGGTGGCTATCCGCGAGGGCTTCAGGGAGACGAAATCTCGTTCGATACGCGCATCGTCACCGCCGCCGACATCTTCGATGCACTGACCGCCGACCGCCCCTACCGTGCCGCCATGCCGGCGTCGAAAGCACTGGCCATCATGGCGCAGGAGATCGGCACGGGGCTCGATCCCCGCTGTTTCGTCGCCCTGACCCGCGCCATCGACCGGCTCGAGGCGGGGCCGGTCGACGCGGCCCTCGGCGATCATCACCCGGTGGCGCAGTCGGCTGCGTGAGGGCGGCAAGCGCGGGGAATGACGCCGCGGCGCCGGACGAGCGTCACCGCTTCGGCGTGATGTCCTTCATCTCCCGCGGATCCAGATCGTCGTGGCTCATCTGGAAATGGTCGAGGATGAGCTTGGCGTTGCGGCGGTGCGACTTGAAGTAGAGATCGAAGACGTCGCCAAGGAGCGGCACCGAGCCGACCGCCGTGTCGAGACCGATATTGCCGATCATCGCCACGAGCTTGTGCTTGGGCACGCCGAGCCGGCGCGCCTCGTTGACCATATAGAGGCCGACGAGCCCGCCCGCCGCGTCGCCGATGCCGGGGACTAGGCCGATGACCGAGTCCATGCCGAAGCGCATTCCGGTGAAGGGAATGGCGACCGCCGTGTCCATCATCCGGGCGATGCGGGTGATGCGCCGAAGCCGGCGCAGCCGTTCCGCCAGGTCGCTGTCGGTCGTCGTGTCGAACTCCATGGTGCGGTCGCTCATGTCTCGTGGTCTCCCATCCTCACCGCGCAACTCCCGGGGCGAATGAAGGTTCATTTCGCGGCGTCGCGGACGGGGCGAATTGTTGCGACCGGACCATGATGGAGCCGCAGTCTTGCGGTCAATGCCCCCGGCAGGCATCACGTCCATCGGGCCGCAGGAGAGAGCGTTTTGGAAGAAGCGGCTGCGCACGGTACGGGCCTCGTCCAGGTCGCCTTCGTCATCGTCGTGGCGGTGACGGCCGGTCTCCTTCTCATGCGCCTGAAGCAGCCGCCGATGGTCGGCTTCATCCTGGCCGGCGTGGCGCTCGGTCCGACCGGTCTCGGCGTCATCGACGATTCCGCCAATGTTTCCGCGCTCGCCGAAATGGGCGTACTGATGCTGCTCTTCTTCATCGGCATGGAGCTGTCGCTGAAGGCTTTCGTCCAGACCCTCAAGCCGGCCATGCAGGTCGCCGGCGGCCAGCTTGTGGCGGCGATGGCGATCTCCTTCGGGCTGAAGGCGGTCTCCTCCGCGACGATGTCCGAAGCGATCATCCTCGGCTTCATCATCGCGCTGTCCTCGACCGTCGTCGCCATGAAGGTGCTGGAGGAGATCGGCGAGCTGCGCACCGATGTCGGCCGGATCACCGTCGGCGTGCTGATCGCGCAGGACATCGCCGTCGTTCCCATGCTGATCCTGGCCACAGCCCTCGGGGGCGACGGCGAGACGAACTGGCTCGGCATCGCGATCAAGATCGCCGTGGCGGTCGGCGTGCTGGCGGCGCTGCTCTGGTATCTCGGACGCCGGCCGAAGCTGCGCTGGTCCTTCGCCGCAGCGGTCGAGAACAATGTCGAGATCCTGGCGCTCGGTTCGATCGCCTTCTGCTTCGCCGCCGCCTCGATCTCCGGCGTGCTCGGCCTGTCCCCGGCCTATGGCGCCTTCATCGCGGGCCTCGTCATCGGCTCGTCGACGCTGCGCGGCCGGGTCATCCCGGTGATCGAGCCGATCCAGAGCGTGCTCCTCGTCGTCTTCTTCCTGTCGATCGGCCTGCTGATCGACCTCACCTTCATCGCCGAGAACTGGCCCCTCGTGCTCGTCGCCTCGCTGTTCGTCATCGTCGCCAAGACGGTCTTCAACATCCTCCTGCTGCGCCTGGCCGGCCTGCCGCACAAGACCGCGATGGAGTCGGGCCTGTCGATGGCGCAGATCGGCGAGTTCTCCTTCATCCTCGCCGCCGCCGCCTTCGCCTCCGGGGGCATCGGCGACGACGTCTATCGCCTCGCCATCGCGGTGACGGCGGTCACGCTGCTGGTCTCGCCGGCCTGGATGTTCGTCATGCGGCGGCTCGAGGGCGAGGCGCGTTTCGGCATCGGCGAGTTTCGTGCCGCTTTGGCCGAGGTCTATGCCGACCGCCGCGCCGACATGGGCCGCGGGCGCGATGCCGCGGAGGACGTCTGGCTCTGGCTGCGGCTGCGGCTGCGCGCGATGCTGCGGGCGCGACGACGCCATCGGGCGCGGCACGCCGAGGGTCCCGCCGACCCCTTCGCCGACGTCGAACCCGTGCCCACGGACTATGGAGAGCCGCGGGCAGGCGAGACATGGCCGCGGCATGTCGGCGAACGATCGGGCCGGACGCCGGATCTCCTGTCCTGACTGCGCCGGAGACCCACCGGAAAACCCAGCGACCCCTCTTGTATTCGATGCTCTAAGATGTATCTTAAGCGTACAAGATACAGATGGAGCACTGAAGCATGTTTGGACATCAACACTATTTCCGCTCGCCCTTCGGCCATGGCTGCCGCGGCGAGCGTCATGCCGGCCCGCACGGTCGGGGCATGGGGCGGGACGGCGGCGAGGCGCCGCGCGGCTTCGGGCGCGAGGGCCGACGCCAGCGCGTCTTCGACGGCGGCGAGCTGAAGCTCGTTCTCCTGAAGCTGATCGAGGAACAGCCGCGCCACGGCTACGATCTCATCCGCGAGATCGAGGCGCTGAGCGGCAAGGTCTACGCGCCGAGCCCCGGCGTGGTCTATCCGACGCTGACGCTGCTCGGCGACATGGGTCTCGTCGAGGAACAGAAGTCGGAGGGCGCGCGCAAGCTGCTCGGCATCACCGAAGAGGGGCGTCAGCATCTGGCCGAGAACCGCGAGGCGGTCGAGGTCGCCATGGCGCGGCTCGCGGCGCTGGCGCAGTTTAGCGAAAAGACCGACTCGGCGCCGATCCGCCGCTCGATGCAGAACCTGAAAATGGCCCTGCAGCAGCGCCTTTCCGCCGCCAGCGCCGACAAGGACACCGCCTTCGACATCGCTGAAATGCTCGACGAGGTCGCCCGCAAGATCGAGCGGCTTTGACGATGGCGCAATCCCTGGCCCGTGTCCCGACCGCCCATGGCAGCCGCTATCTGCAGCAGCTCTGCAAGCACTGGTCGCACAAGCTCGAGGTCGTGTTCACGCCGGCGGAGGGCACCGTGCGCTTCGACGCCGCCGTCGCGACGATGCGGGCGGAGCCCGAGGCCCTGGTGGTCGCCATCACGGCGGACGATCCGGCGGTGCTGGAGCGGATGAAGACCGTCGTCTCCACGCATCTCGACCGCTTCGCCTTCAAGGAGGCGCCGCTCGGCTTCGACTGGTCATAGAGCGCCCACTCTCTAGCGCTTTCCGCCCTGCCGAGACGCCTGCAAAACGGAACGTGCTGTCGGCAGAGCGGAGCGCCCGATGGCCGCCCCGCGCGGGCCGGGAGGCCGGCCGTCGCTCAGCGATAGACGAGGGTGATCCGCTGGTCGGCGTCGCCCGTCAGGGCGAAGGCCGTTTCGGCAAAGCGCGGCGCGGAGAATTTCGGCATCGCGTCGTTGGAGACGGCGATGCCTTCCTTCGGGATGCCGATCAGATTGGTGTCGAGTTTGCCGTTGTCGTTTTCGTCGTGCAGGGCGGAGATGGCGAAGGTGCCGGGCTTGAGGCCGGAAAAGACGATCGGCTTCCCGAGCGCGCTGGCTGCCACCGTTCGCCGCTCGGCCGTCTTCGACTTGCCGCAGTCAGGAAAATTCTGGCCGTCCGACCAGAGGCAGATCGACACCACGCCGTCGGTGCTGCGGGCACCGGCGATGGTCAGCGCCAGATCGGCGGCTGTCGCCGCGCCGGCCCATCCGAGAGTGCCGAGCAAACTTGCCAAAATCAGACGCATCGCAGGGTTCCTTGCGGGGAGGTTGGAGGATCTGGCCACGCGGCCAGACCCGTCACCGGCGGCCTGGCCATTGTGCGCCGGATCCGAGGATCCGAGCGCCTTCCAGACCGTTGGCAGAGGCGGATCGTGCCGCTTCTGCCCTTATCTGAAGCCGGTCCGCCTAGTTGGCGGACAGGAGCTCGGCGGTCGGCCAGCCGTCGGCGGGCATGCCGAGCCGGATCTGTTCGCGCCGGACGGCCTCGCGCGTATTGCCGCCGAGGATGCCGTCGACCTTGCCGACCTCGTAGCCGCGACCGGCGAGCTTGGACTGCAGGGCCTTCATCTCGTCGACGGAGAGGCCCGGCTGCGGCGAACCCATGTCGATCGGCGGGGCGCCGGCGAGCCGGGTCGAGAAGTAGCCGGCGGTCAGCGAGTAGACCAGCGAGTTGTTCCACTCGAGATAGACGTCGAAGTTCGGGAAGGCGAGGAAGGCCGGGCCGCCGCGTCCCATCGGCAGGATCAGCGAGGCGGGCAGGGCGTCGGTCTCGAGCGCGCTGCCATCCGCCTTGGTCACGCCGAGCGCGGCGAATTCGCTGCGCGGCTCCTTGTTGACGAGCGCGGCCCGCTCCCAGGGAAAGTTCTCCGGCACCTTCACCGCCTCGAGCCAGGGCTCGCCGGCGCGCCAGCCGAGCGACTGCATGAATTTCGCCGTGGTCGCCAGCACGTCCGGGGTATCGGACAGGAGGTCGACGGTGCCGTTGTTGTCGGCATCGGTGCCGAACTTCAGGTATTCTTCCGGCAGGATCTGGGTCTGGCCGAGCTCGCCGGCCCAGGCGCCCTTCATCTGCTCCGGGGCAAGGTAGCCCGCGTCGACGACGCGCATCGCGGCGATGAGATGCGGCCGGAACAGCTCCGGCCGGCGGCAGTCATGGGCGAGCGTCGCCAGCGCCGATAGCGTGTTGAAATCGCCGAGAACCGCCCCGTAATCCGTCTCGAGGCCCCAGAAGGCGGCGATCGCCGGGCCGGGAACGCCCGTCTCGGCCTCAATCCGATCGAAGGTCGAGGCATATTTCTGCAGATTGGCCTTGCCAGCTTTCAGGCGCGAGGCATTGGCCATGCGGGTGGAGAACTCGCCCCAGGTCTGGCTGAACACGCCCTGCGACCGATCGCGGCTGAGCACCTTGGCATCCGGCGCATTGCCGATGCGAACCATCGAGCGCCGCACGGCATCCTCGGAGATCCCGGCCGACAGGGCCTCCTGCTGGACGCCGGCGAGAAAGCTGCCGAAATCGCCACCGCAGGCGGCGGACTGGGCCGAGGCGAGGGACGGGATGGCGAGGGTCAAAGCGAGGGTCGCGGCGGCGCGGCGAAAAAACGGCATGGGCGGTCGGTCCTTCGGGATCGGCTGTCGGTGGAATGGCGCGACCTTATCAGGGACAAGATGGCCGTTTGAAGAACGCGACCGCGGTTATCGTTCACCTCTTCTGGGGTCGGCGCGCCTTCAGCCATTTGACCCAGTCCGCCCGCGATCCGGAGAAGGCATTGCGGTCGACTTCGCCCTTCACGCCGGGGACGGTGCCCGTCGCGGTGTACTGCCAGAAGCGGAAGGAACGGTCGGTGTAGACATTGTGGGGAAAGTCGGCGACGGCGCGGAGCCAGAACTCGTGGCCGGGGAAGGTGCCGACGAGTCGGTCGCGGTGCACGTCGATCGGGGCGTAGACAATCGGCCGCACGCCGTAATGCGCCTCGACCGCGTCGAGAAAGCCGTTCATCTCGGCCACCAGATCCTCGCGCGGCGGCCGCTTGGTGCAGGTGGGCGAATCGGGCGTCCATTCGACGTCGAGCACCGGGGGCAGGGCTTCGGGGTCGCGCGGGACATTGTCGATGAACCAGCGCGCCTGCTCGGCGCCGCTGCGGCAGTGGTAGAAGAAGTGGTAGGCGCCGCGCGGCATGCCGGCGGCCTTGGCCGCGCGCCAGTTCGTCGCGAACTTCGCGTCGACGCGGTCGCCGCCCTCGGTCGCCTTCAGATAGGCGAAGGCGACGCCGCCCCGGTATGCGGCATCCCAGTCGATCTCGCCCTGGTACTTCGAGACGTCGATGCCGTGCACGGGATATCGACGCGGGTCCGGATCCTTGGGATCGGTGAGGCCGAGGTCGCGCGCGTCGATGGTGGCCGAGGTGCAGCCCGTCAGGGCGACGCCGACGAGGAGCGCCAGCATCGCCAGCCTGCCTGCGCCAGTCCGTCTATCACGGCCGGCCCGGGGCGAGCGGCGGCAGGAGCGAGATAATGTCATGAAGGCCGGCCCTTGGGAAAACGAGGTTTGTCTGTCATGGCCAGAGCCTCGCACGCTATGGTTAACGTCGTTTCACTGCTCAGAGCCGCGCCAGGCCTTGGCCTGCCAGCTGCTCTCGATTCTTGCTTATGTGCAATAAATTGTCATCGATCCTGGCCGCAGAACCCGAGAATGAGTCCCCTATATCTCCGGGGCGCCGTGTCGAAATGGGTCGCTGCGGCAGAATCGGTTCCTGATTGAGGTGTTTCATGAAGAATCTTTGGCTTGCCAGTTTCGCCGGCGTGACGCTTGCGCTGTCGGCGTGCTCCGGCTCGGACGATACCACAGAGACGACGCCTCCCGCGGCGACGCCGCCCGCGAGCACCGACACCATGGCCCCCGCGACGCCTGCGCCGGCGACCCCCGCTCCCGCGAACTAACACCGGACCGACGGCGCGCGGGCTCGCCTGACCGATCCCGCGCGTCGCCGCCCGACGAGCGACTCTTTCCCCTCCCTTCCGGATTCGCGCCAGGGAAGGCCTCCCGTTTTGCAAGAACGGGCACCGGCGCGATGAAAGTGCTAAACATCACTTTTCGGCCGACATCGAACGCTATCGGCACGAGAGGGCAGGGAGCGCCGTGGAAGACGCAATGCAGATCGTATGGAGTCTCGGTGCCCTGGTGCGGGCCTTGCCGGCGCAGGGCATGCAGACGCTGGAAGCGCTGCTCGACCGCATCCACGCTTTGTTCGATTCCGACAGGCAGAAGCGACAGCAGGTGGCGTTTTCCGTCGCCATGATCGCCCTGTCGGCGAAAATGGCCAAGGCCGACGGTGTCGTCAGCCAGGCCGAGATCGCCGCCTTCCAGCAGATCTTCTCGATTCCCCCCGACGAAATGCGCAACGTCTTTCGCCTCTACGACCTGGCGCGCCAGGATGTCGCCGGATACGAGGCCTATGCCGCCAAGATGGCCGCGCTGTGCGACGATGACGGTCAGAGCTGCGAGCTCCTGGCCGACGTGCTGGACGGGCTGTTTCACATCGCCAAGGCCGACGGCATGGTTCATCCGCGCGAGCTCGACTTCCTGCGCCAGATCGCCGGCATCTTTGGTCTCGCCGACGAGCAGTTCGCCGCCATCCGCTATCGTCACGTCGCCGTCGGCAAGGACGGGCCCTATGCCGTGCTCGGCCTCGATCCGGGCGAGGGGGCCGAGCGGGTGCGCGCGCGCTATCTCGAACTGGTCAAGGAAAACCATCCCGACCGGCTGGCCGCGCGCGGCGTTCCCGACGAGTTCATGGCGATCGGCATCGAGCGGATGAAGGCGATCAACGCGGCCTATGCGAGCGTCGCCAAGGGCGCCGCCCTGTGAGCCCCGACACTCCGCTCGCGGCCGAATGCCAGCCATCGCCGAACTTCGGCCCGCGGCGCGGCCCGCTTCGGCCCGACATGCTCCTGCTCCACTATACCGGCATGGCCGATGGCGACGTCGCGCTGCGCTGGATGTGCATGGAGCGCAGCCAGGTCTCGAGCCACTATCTCGTGCACGAGGACGGCCGAATCGTTCAACTGGTGCGCGAGGTCGATCGCGCCTGGCATGCGGGCGCCGGCAGCTGGCGCGGCGGCGACGACATCAATTCCCGTTCGATCGGCATCGAGATCGTCAATCCCGGCCACGAGCATGGCTACCGCCCGTTTCCGTCAGAGCAGATCGCCGCCCTCCTGCCGCTCTGCCAGGAGATCGTCGGCCGCTGGCAGATCGCGCCCGAGGGCGTCCTCGGCCATTCCGATGTCGCGCCGGGCCGCAAGCAGGATCCGGGCGAGCTGTTCCCGTGGGCGGCGCTGGCCGCCGGGGGCGTCGGCCATTTCACCCGGCCGGAGGCGATCACCGGTGGGCGCTTCTTCGGCCTCGGCGATTCGGGAGAGCCGGTGACCGCCTACCAGTCCTTGCTGGCCGCCTATGGCTACGGCATCGAGCCGACCGGTCGGTTCGACGAGCGGACGCGGGCGGTGACCATCGCCTTCCAGCAGCATTTCAGGCCGGCCAAGGTCGACGGCGTCGCCGACATGTCGACCATCACCACCCTGCACCGGCTCCTCTCCACACTCTCGTCCTCGCCCTTCGCGGCGCGGGAGGAGAGGGCCGACCCCGCCCGTTTCGCTTGACTTCGCCGCCGCTGCCGCCCAGGTAACGGCCGCCAGTCGGCTGGGCGACCGCTGCCGTCATATGTCGAAAGACGACGGGGGAGGAAAGTCCGGGCTCCACGGAGAAACGGTGCCGGGTAACGCCCGGCGGGGGCGACCCCAGGGAAAGTGCCACAGAAAATAAACCGCCCCGCCTGCGGCTCGGTCCGCCGTCCTGGTTCGTCCATGGGCGGGCATGGGACCGAGGCGCTGGCGGGGTAAGGGTGAAACGGTGGGGTAAGAGCCCACCGCACCGCTGGCAACAGCGGTGGCAGGGCAAACCCCACCGGGAGCAAGACCGAATAGGGACGACGCGGCGGGTAACCGCCAGCCTTTCTCCGGGCCGGTCGTCCGGGTGGGTTGCTCGAGGCGGCGCGCAAGCGCCGTCCCAGAGGAATGGTCGCCCGGCAGTTCGCTGCCGACAGAACCCGGCTTACAGGCCGACTGGCATCTCCTTTCGACGCGCGGTGCGAGGTCCTGACTCCCCGCGGGGAGCCATTGGGCGGCAAACTAATTTTCATCGCCCGATAGGCGAATTGTCAATTTCTAGTTGTTTTTTGGCTCCGTCACTCTTGATGACGATCAGCAGCACCGCATTGTTTTTTCGGCATGAATCCGTTTCGGGCGGTTAGCTGCCTAGTGAGCTCTGGATTGCAGTGCACTCGCTCTCGCCATGGCGGCTCGGACTCGCCCGAACGCTTCGAAAAACTGAATATTCATAAGTCGTTAAGGTTATCGCGGGATGATCATGGGACTGTCCGTTCCGGGATCGGTGTGGGCAAATCCCATTGACGCCCATAGGGTCCCATGTTATCCCTCACCCCGTCAGAACAGCGCCTGAAGGCGCCCTTTTCAAAACCTTTTCGATGCAACTCCGAGGGGATCGGAGGCAGCGCCACCCGCGGCTCCATCCGCGGGAGCAGGCTTCTTATTGTCGGCGCTTGGCCGGATTGGCGGGGACCGAAATGACATGGGTACTGGTCGATCTGGTTGGCGAGGGGCGTGATGGACAGGTTCCTGTCCAACAGCGTCAACAATATCGACGCCAAGGGCAGGGTGTCGGTACCCGCCGCCTTTCGCCAGATCCTCGCCCAGCGCGGATTCAAGGAACTCTATGCCATGCAGTCGCTCGGCACGCCGGCGATCGACGTCGGTGGCATGGACCTCTTGCAACGCTACGAACAGCGGCTGGAAGCGGAAGACCCGTTCAGCGAAGCCTATGCCGACATGTCGCTGTTCACCTACGGGGACGGCGCCTTCCTGAAATTCGACCAGGAGGGCCGGATCACCGTGAGCGATTTCGTGCGCACCCACACCGGCATCACCGACAAGGTCACCTTCGTCGGCCGCAATACCTTCTTCCAGCTCTGGGAACCCTCGCAGTTCGAGGCGCACCGGGCCGAGGCGCGTGCACGGCTGCTGGCCATGCGCGGCGCTTCCGCGTCGAAGGGAGTGCAGGAATGATGGCGGGACCTGGCGGGATCGAGGCGCCCGCCGAGGGCGGACCCTCGCGCCATGTTCCGGTGCTCCTCGACGCGGTCGTCGCCGCGCTCCAGCCGGCGCAAGGCCAGTGGATCATCGACGGCACCTTCGGCGCCGGCGGCTATTCTCGCGCTTTGCTCGCCCGGGGCGCGGGCGTCATCGGCATCGACCGCGATCCCGGTGCGATCGAGACCGCCACCGCCATGGCCGCGACGGCGGGCGGTCTCCTGAAGCCGGTACACGGCCGCTTCGGCGATCTCGAGGCCATCGCGCAGGAGCAGCTCGGCGGCCGCGTCGACGGCGTAGTTCTCGATATCGGCGTCTCCTCGATGCAGATCGACGAGGCCGACCGAGGCTTCTCCTTTCAGAAGGACGGCCCGCTCGACATGCGCATGAGCCGTTCGGGCCCGAGCGCTGCCGACGTCGTCAACCGCCTGAAGGTCGGGGACCTCGCGCGGGTGCTGAACTTCCTCGGCGAGGAGCGGCAGGCGGGACGCATCGCCCGGGCGATCGAGGCGCGGCGCGCCGAGCGGCCGTTCGAGCGGACGCTCGATCTTGCCGGCCTGGTGCTGAAGGTGATCGGCCGGGCGCCGAAGGACCGCATCGATCCGGCGACACGGACCTTCCAAGCCCTGCGGATCTTCGTCAACGACGAGCTCGGCGAACTGGTGCGGGCGCTGATCGCCGCCGAGAACGTCCTGAAGCCCGGCGGGCGCCTCGCCGTCGTGACCTTCCATTCGCTCGAGGACCGGCTGGTCAAGCGCTTCTTCCGCGAGCGCTCCGAGCAGGATTCCGGCTCCCGGCATCTTCCCGACATGGCCTTGAAGCCGCTGACCTTTGTCGCCCGCAACAAGCCGATCACGGCGGACGACGCCGAGATCGAGACCAATCCCCGGTCGCGTTCGGCCAAGCTGCGGGTGGGCACGCGAACCGACGCCGCCCCCCGCGAGGCGCGGCTCGCCGGCCTGTTCGCCGACTTGCCGTCGCTGGTCGACCTTCCCGATGCAGGAGCCTGAGAGATGCTGAAGACGATCGACATCGTTCTCATCGCCGTCATGGTCTCGGCCGCCGCCTGGACCTTCAAGATCAAGCACGAGGCCGAGCTGATCGAGGACCAGGTGCATGTCGTGGAGCGCAAGGCCGCCCTCGAGCGCGAGACGATTGCGCTGCTCGAGGCGGACTGGAGCCTTCTCAACCAGCCCGATCGCCTGCAGCGCCTCGCCGAGGCCTTCAAGGCGGATCTGGCGCTGGAGCCGCTGCGGCCCGAGCAGATCGTCGAGCCGGACGAACTGCCCGCCGAGCCGATCAATCTCGTCCCGAACGGGACCGACACACTCGGCGGCTACGCCGACAACTCCAAGAGCCTCGTACGGTGATGATCAAGCTTCCCAAGCTCCCCCGTCGTCAGGCCCCCGCGGCAGCGGAGGGCGGACCTGCCTCTGCACCCACGCGTGCCTTCTCCCGGCGCCGGCCCGTCGAGGCGCCGCGCAACCGTCAGCGCTTCTTCATCGCCATCGGCCTGTTCTGCTGTGTCTATGCGGTCATCGGCGGACGGCTGGTGATGTGGGGAAGCCTGCCGACCGATGGCGGCGGCTACCAGGCGAGGGCGCAGGTCGTCGCGGCCCGGCCCGATCTCGTCGACCGCAACGGCCAGGTTCTGGCCACCGACATCAAGACCGCCTCGCTGTTCGCCGAGCCGCGCCGCATCGTCGATCCGGACGAGGCCGGCGAGCTCCTGCGCACCGTTCTGCCCGATCTCGACGCCAAATACCTGCACACGCGGCTGGCGAGCGATGCCGGCTTCGTCTGGCTGCGGCGCGAGCTGACGCCCCGCCAGCAGCAGGAGATCTTCGCTCTCGGCATCCCCGGCATCGGATTCCGCACCGAGAAGCGCCGCTTCTATCCCGGCGGCAACACGGCCTCGCATATCGTCGGGTCCGTCAATGTCGACAATCAGGGCATTGCCGGCATGGAAAAATATGTCGACGATCAGGGCCTGCGTGACATCCAGAATCTGGGTCTGGCGGCGAACAACGAGCTCGAGCCGGTCAAGCTGTCGATCGACCTGCGCGTCCAGCACATCATGCGCGACGAGCTCGCCGCGGCCATCGTGCGCTACCGGGCGATCGCCGCCGCCGGCATCATCCTCGACGTGACCACCGGCGAGGTGGTCGCCATGGTGTCGATGCCGGACTTCGATCCGAACAACCCGGTCGAGGCGCTAAAGAAGGAAAATCTCAACCGCATGTCGGCCGGCCTGTTCGAGATGGGCTCGACCTTCAAGAGCTTCACCACGGCGATGGCGCTCGATTCGGGCCTGGTGAAGATCACCGACATGTTCAGCACCGAGCCCTTCCGCGTCTCCGGCTTCACGATCAAGGAATTCCACAGCAAGCACCGGCCGCTCTCCGTGCCGGAAATCTTCCAGTACTCGTCCAATGTCGGCTCGGCGCGCGAGGCGGACATCGTCGGCATCGAAGGCCACAAGGCCTTCCTGACCAAGCTGGGCCTCCTGTCTCGGATCCAGACGGAACTGCCGGAAGTGGCGACGCCGACGCAGCCGAAGCAGTGGAAGAAGATCAACTCGATGACGATTTCCTACGGTCACGGCATCTCGACGACGCCGCTGCAGACGGCGGTCGCCGCCGCGGCGCTGATGAACGGCGGCTATCTCATCCCGCCGACCTTCCTGCCGCGCACGGCCGAAGAGGCGCAGAAGCTGGCGGTCCAGGTGATCAGCAAAAAGACCAGCGACGAGATGCGCTACATGTACGAGCTGAACGGCGAGCACGGCTCAGGCCGGCAGGCGCTCGCCCCCGGCTACCGGGTCGGCGGCAAGACCGGAACGGCCGAGAAGGTCGTCAACGGCCGCTACGTCGGCAACAAGCGCTTCAACGGCTATCTCGCCGCCTTCCCGATGGATGCGCCGCGCTATGTCACGCTCGTCGTCGTCGACGAGCCGCAGCCGGTTCCCGGTTCCGGCCAGGGCGCGACGGCGGCCTCGAACGCGGCCCCGACGGCCGGCGCGATCATCCGGCGCTCGGCGGCCCTCCTCGGCGTGAAGCCCGATTTCGGCGACCGGGGAAAATCCTTGCTCGTCTCCTACTAACGGCTAGAACGGGCTTTCGAGATTTCCGGGCCGGCGGGCAACCGCCGGCTTTCCGGTACAAAGCGGAATATGCTTAATGAATTTGTCCGAGCTTGCGCAGGGGATTGCCGGGGGTGGCGACGGTCGGGAAATCCCGGTGACCGGTCTCTTCTCCGACTCGCGCGCCGTCCAGCCCGGCGCGCTGTTTGCCGCGCTGTCCGGCGTGAAGGCCGACGGCGCGAGCTTCGTGCGCGAGGCTGAGGCCAAGGGTGCCGTCGCGATCCTGGCGGCCGAGGGGGCGGACCTTCCGACCGACCTGCCGGTTCTCCGGGCCGCCGATCCCCGGCGGGCGCTGGCGCTGATGGCGGCGCGCTTTTCCGGTCCGCAGCCGAAGACCATCGTCGCGGTCACCGGCACCAGCGGAAAGACCTCGATCGCCGCCTTCGTCCGGCAGATCTGGAGCGCCGCCGGGCACCCGGCCGCCTCGATCGGGACGACCGGCGTCGTGGCGCCTGGCCGCGACGAATACGGCTCGCTGACCACGCCCGACCCGATCGAACTGGCCCGGCTGATGGCCGAGCTCGCCGCCGAGGGAGTCACCCATGCCGCGATGGAGGCTTCCAGCCACGGCCTCGACCAGCGCCGGCTCGACGGCGTGCACCTGTCCGCCGCCGCCTTCATCAATCTCGGGCGCGACCACCTCGACTATCATCCGACGGTCGAGGACTATTTCGCCGCCAAGATGCGCCTGTTCGACACGCTCCTGCCGACCGGCGCGCCGGCGGTGATCTTCGCCGACGACACCTGGTCCGACCGCGCCATGGCGATCGCCCTGCAGTCCGGTGCCGACGTCCTGACGGTCGGCCGCAAGGGGACGTTTCTCGCCCTCAAGCGCCTGGAGCATGAGCGTCACCGCCAGATCGCCGAGATCGAGGCGGAGGGGCGCATCCACCGCGTCGTGCTGCCGCTCGCCGGCGAGTTCCAGATGGCCAATGCGCTCGTCGCGGCGGGCCTTGCCATCGCTACCGGCGTCGAGCCGGGACAGGCGCTGCACAGCCTGGAAGGCCTGAAGGGGGCACCCGGGCGCCTCGAGCTGGCTGGCACCACGGCCAGCGGGGCACCGGTTTTCGTCGACTACGCCCACAAGCCAGAGGCCCTGGAAAACGTCCTCTCCGCCGTTCGGCCCTTCACCACCGGGCGCGTCATCGTCGTGTTCGGCTGCGGCGGCGACCGCGACCGCGGCAAGCGGCCGATCATGGGCGAGATCGCCAGCCGTCTCGCCGACATCGCCATCGTCACCGACGACAATCCGCGCTCGGAAGTGCCGGCCAGCATCCGCGCCGAGATTATGGCGGCCGCGCCCGGCGCCGAGGAAATCGGCGACCGCCATGCCGCCATCCGGGCAGCCGTGGCGTCGGCCGGCGCGGGCGACACCGTGGTGATCGCCGGCAAGGGGCACGAGACCGGACAGACGGTCGGCACGACGGTCCATCCGTTCAGCGACCACCAGGAAGTGCGCGCCGCGATCCGGGAGGCAGGCCAATGACCGGCTTTCTCTGGGAGATCGATGCCCTCGTCGCCGCGACCGGCGGCCGACCGATCGGCGCCATGCCGGCAGGGATCACCGGCATCTCGATCGACACGCGGACGCTGCAGCCGGGCGAGGCCTTCTTCGCCATCAAGGGCGAGAATTTCGACGGCCACGCCTTCCTGACCGCCGCCGTAGCGGCGGGGGCGGGCGTGCTCGTCGTGGCCAAGCACAAGCTGCCGGCGCTGGGGCGCGTGCAGGCCCAGATCATCGTCGTCGACGACGTTCTGAAGGCGCTGGAGCGCCTGGCCGCGGCCTCGCGGGCGCGCTCGAAGGCGCAGATCGTCGCCGTCACCGGCAGCGTCGGCAAGACCACGACGAAGGAAGCGTTGCGCCATGCGCTGGCGTCCTGCGGCTCGGTGCATGCCTCTGCGGCCTCGTTCAACAATCACTGGGGCGTGCCGCTCAGTCTCGCCCGCATGCCGGCCGAGACGCGCTACGGCATCTTCGAGATCGGCATGAACCATCCCGGCGAGATCCGGCCCCTGGTCAAGCTCGTGCGCCCGCATGTCGCCATCGTCACGCTGATCGCGCCCGCCCATCTCGGCCATTTCCGCGATCTCGACGAGATCGCCGTCGCCAAGGCGGAGATCTTCGAGGGGCTCGTTTCGGGCGGCGTTGCCGTGCTGAACGGCGACGATCCGCAATGCGGCCCGCTCGCCGGCATGGCGCGCGCCGCCGGGGTCTCGACCATCAAGACCTTCGGCACCGGCCCGGACTGCGACTTCCGCCTGCTCGATTATGCGGCGACGCCGGAAGGCGCGCGGGTGCAGGCGCGGATCGACGGCATCGAGGTCGACCTGGCGCTGGCCGCCGCCGGCCGCCACATCGCCGAAAATCTCGTGGCCGTGCTCGGAGCGGTCTCCCTGGTCGGCGCCGATGTTTCTGCCTGCGCGGCGGCGCTCGCCAGCTGGCGAGCCGGCAAGGGACGCGGCGAGCGTCATGTCCTGAACGTCGAGGGCGCCGGAGACATCGTCCTCATCGACGAAAGCTACAATGCCAATCCGGCCTCGATGCGCGCCGCGATCGCCGTCCTGGCGGCGACGCCCCCTGGCGCCGAAGGGCGGCGGATCGCCGTTCTCGGCGACATGCTGGAACTCGGCACGCGCGCGGCCGATCTGCACGCAGCCCTGGCCGCGGAACTGCTCGCCGCCGCCGTCGACAGGGTCTTCCTCGTCGGCGAGGCCATGAAGGCCCTCGACGAGGCGCTCGACCAGTCGCTGGAATGCGAATGGCATCAAGGCGTTGAAGAGCTTCGGACAAGCCTGATGCGGCAACTTCGCTCCGGCGACGTGGTCATGGTGAAGGCGTCGAACAGCATTGGCCTGTCCAAGGTCGTCTCCGGCCTCCTGGCCAGCCATTCTCCCACGACGGTGCCAGATGGCACCGACGCAGCGACCACGCAGGAAATCTGATCGATGCTCGAATATCTCGGTCACTTTTCCCAGGACATCGCCGCCTTCAACGTCTTTCGCTACATCACCTTCCGCACGGGAAGCGCGATGATCACCTCGTTCATCATGGTCTTCCTGTTCGGGCCGGCGATCATCGCCGCCCTCAGGATCCGCCAGGGACGGGGGCAGCCGATCCGGGCCGACGGCCCGCAGACGCATTTCAAGAAGGCGGGAACGCCGACCATGGGCGGCCTGATGATCCTGTCGGGCATCATCGGCTCGACGCTGCTCTGGGCCGACCTGTCCAACATCTACGTCTGGACGGTGCTCATGGTCACCGTCGGCTTTGGCGCCATCGGCTTCTACGACGACTACCTGAAGGTGACGAAGCAGTCGCACAAGGGCTTCTCCGGCAAGGCGCGCCTCGGGCTGGAATTCCTGATCGCCGGCATCGCCTGTACGCTCATCGCCTATGCCGGCACCGGCAGCTTCGCCACCTCGCTCGCCTTCCCCTTCGTCAAGTCGCTGCTGATCGATCTCGGTTGGTTCTACGTCGTCTTCGCGGCCTTCGTGGTGGTCGGCGCCGGCAATGCCGTGAATCTGACGGACGGGCTCGACGGCCTCGCCATCGTGCCGATCATGATCGCCTGCGGCGCCTTCGGCCTCATCGCCTATCTCTCGGGCAATGTGAACTTCGCCAACTACCTGCAGATCCACTACGTCTTCGGCACCGGCGAACTCGCCGTCGTCTGCGGCGCGGTGATCGGCGCCGGTCTCGGCTTCCTCTGGTTCAATGCGCCGCCGGCGGCGATCTTCATGGGCGACACCGGTTCGCTGGCGCTGGGCGGCATGGTCGGCACCATCGCGGTCGCCACCAAGCACGAGCTGGTGCTGGCGATCATCGGCGGCCTCTTCGTCATCGAGGCGATGAGCGTCATCATCCAGGTGGCGAGTTTCAAGCTGACCGGCAAGCGGGTTTTCCTGATGGCGCCGATCCACCACCATTTCGAGAAGCTCGGCTGGACCGAGAGCCAGGTCGTCGTGCGTTTCTGGATCATCGCCTTCATGCTGGCCTTCGTCGGCCTGTCCACCCTGAAGCTGCGCTAGGAGGGCGAGGATGATCCCGGCCACCACCTTCGAGGGCAAGCATGTCGCGCTGTTCGGCCTCGGCGGTTCCGGCCGGGCGACGGCGCTGTCGCTGCTGGCGGGTGGCGCCGAGGTCCTGGCCTTCGACGACAATCCGGCGAGCGTTTCGGCGGCCGAGAAGGACGGCATCACCTGCGCCGACCTCAGGTCTGCCGACTGGAGCCGGTTTTCGGCCCTGGTTCTGTCGCCCGGCGTGCCGCTGACGCATCCCAAGCCCCATTGGACGGTCGAGCTGGCGCGCACCGCCGGCATCGAGGTCATCGGCGACATCGAGATCTTCTCCCGCGAACGCGCCCGGCACGCGCCGACGGCGCCGTTCATCGCCATCACCGGCACCAACGGCAAGTCGACGACGACCGCCCTGATCGCCCATTGCCTCGCCTCGGCCGGACGCGACACCCAGCTCGGCGGCAATATCGGCGTCGCCGTTTTGACGCTCGACCCGCCGGCGCCGGAGCGCTTCTACGTCGTCGAGTGCTCGTCCTACCAGATCGATCTGGCACCCGGCATCGCGCCCTCGGTCGGCATTTTTCTCAACCTGACGCCCGATCATCTCGATCGCCACGGCACCATGCAGCACTATGCCGAAGTGAAGGCGCGGCTCCTGGCCGAGGCGCAAACGCCGATCGTCGGGATCGACGACTGGGACGGCCGCAGCATCGCCGATGCCCTGGCGACGAACGGCGGGCTGCAGCGAATCTCGCATCACGAACCTGTCTCGCACGGGGCCTATTTCGACGGCGGCAGCGTCATCCAGATGCGCCGCGGCCAGGAAGTGGCGCGGTTCGACATCAGCGCGATCGGCTCGCTGCGCGGGCGGCACAATGGCCAGAATGCCGCCGCTGCCGTCGCCGCCCTTTCGGCGAGCGGGCTCGACGCCGCCGAGATCGCCGAGGGGCTCAAGAGCTTCCCCGGTCTCGCGCACCGGATGGAAGAGATCGGGCGGGACGGGGCCGTCCTGTTCGTCAACGATTCCAAGGCCACCAATGCCGAGGCGGCAGCGCCCGCGCTCGCCGCCTTCGAGCGGATCCACTGGATCGCCGGCGGCCTGCCGAAGGATGGCGGCATCTCGACGCTCGCGCCGTTCTTTCCGCGCATCGCCAAGGCCTATCTGATCGGCGAGGCGGCTCCGGTGTTTGCGGCGACGCTGGGCGAGGGCGTTCCGTACGAGATCTCCGGCACGCTCGAGACCGCCGTCGCCCATGCCGCGCGCGACGCCGCCGCGACGGGCCAGCCGGAAGTGGTGCTGCTTTCGCCCGCCTGCGCCAGCTTCGACCAGTTCCGCAATTTCGAAGTCCGTGGCGATACGTTTCGCGAGGTTGTGCGGCGGTTGCCGGGCATCCAGCTGTTGGGAAAGGGCTGATCCATGTCCAATCGCGTCAAGCGGGGTGTGATGACGGACTGGTGGTGGGGCGTCGACCGCTGGTTCCTCGCCGCCTTCCTGATCCTCATGGTCGGCGGCCTCGTCCTCTCCTTCGCCGCCAGTCCGCCGGTGGCCGAGAAGATCGGCCTCGAGCCCTTCCACTTCGTCAAGCGGCACGCGGTCTTCCTGGTGCCGTCGATCCTGGTCATGCTCTTCACCTCGATGCTGACGCCGCGCGGCATCCGGCGGACGGCGCTGGTGATGCTCGCCGCCTCGATCGCGCTGATGATCCTCGCTTTGTTTTTTGGCACCGAGGTCAAGGGCGCGCGGCGCTGGGTCGACATCGGCCCCTTGTCGCTGCAGCCGTCGGAATTCATGAAACCGGCCTTCGTCGTCATCTGCGCCTGGCTCTTCGCCGAGAAGGCCCGGCGGGCCGACATTCCCGGCAATCTCTTCGCGATCATCCTCCTGTTCATCGTCTGCGCGCTGCTCGTTGCGCAGCCCGATCTCGGCCAGACCATACTGACGGCGGGCGCCTGGGGCGGCCTGTTCTTCATGGCCGGCATGCCCTGGATGTGGATCGTCGGCCTCGGGGGCCTCGCCGCAGGCGGCTTCTTCGCCGCCTATACCTTCTTCCCGCACGTGGCGAGCCGCATAGACCGCTTCGTCACCGGCGAGGGCGACACCTTCCAGATCGACACGGCGCGGGAGGCGATCCTGCACGGCGGCTGGCTCGGCCGGGGACCGGGCGAGGGCACGGTCAAGCGCATGCTGCCCGACAGCCATACCGATTTCGCCTTCTCGGTCATCGCCGAGGAGTTCGGCATCATCGCCTGCATGCTGCTCGCCTCGCTGTTCTGCTTCATCGTCATCCGCGGCCTCTCGGTGGCGCTGGCGCAGCGCGACCCGTTCACGCGGATGGCGATCTCCGGCCTCGTCTTCCTCTTCGGCCTGCAGTCGATCATCAACATGGCGGTGAACCTCCAGCTGATGCCGGCCAAGGGTATGACGCTGCCCTTCATCTCCTATGGCGGTTCGTCGATGATGGCGGTGGCGATCGCCGCCGGCTTCGTCCTCGCTCTGACCCGCCGCAAGCCGGAAAATGCCTCGCAGACCGACCGGCTGATGGACCGGACGATGGCACTTGGGGCGATGTAGGAGAGGCGCCAAAGGTTGGACGACAGCCGCTGAAGCCGAGGGCCTTGCTAGGATCTTGCGCCTGGTCGCCTGTCGGGGTGACTGACGATCGCCGTCTCATGCTAATAGACCCGACGCATCAGCATCGGCCGACGGGGCAATACGCATGAACGGACCTATCCTCCTCTCCGCCGGCGGCACTGGCGGCCACTTGTTTCCCGCCGAGGCGCTGGCGCACGAGCTCGTCGCCCGCGGCTTTACCGTGCATCTGGCGACGGACGAGCGGGCAGGGCGTTATGCCGAGCGCTTTCCGGTGGAGCACATCCATGTCGTGCCCTCGGCGACCTTTGGCTCGAAGAATCCGCTGCAGGTGGCCAAGTCGCTGGCCAAGCTGTGGAAAGGCTTCCGCATCGCCAGCCAGGTGGTCCGCTCGATCCGGCCGTCCGTGGTCGTCGGCTTCGGCGGCTATCCGACCGTGCCGCCGATGATGGCGGCGGCGCGCGCCGGACGGCCGACGCTGATCCACGAGCAGAACGCCGTGATGGGCCGGGCCAACAAGTTCCTGGCATCCCGGGTGACGCGGATCGCCGCCGGCATCCCGCAGGATCATGCCGACAAGGCCACTGCCGGCAAGATCACCGTCACTGGCAACCCCGTGCGCCCGGCGGTGCTGGAGGCCGCGAGCTTCCCCTACAAGCCGCGCGACTCCGCCGGCCGCTTCCGGCTCGTCGTCTTCGGCGGCAGCCAGGGCGCGCAGTTCTTTGCCGATGTCATGCCCGAGACGATCATGGCGCTGCCGGCGGAGTTGCGGCGCCAGCTGCACGTCACCCAGCAGGCCCGGCCCGAGCAGGAGGAGCGGGTGCGCGCCTTCTATGCAGCCGAGGGCATCGAGGCCGACGTCTCGCCCTTCTTCACCGACATGGCCAAGCGGATCGGCCGGGCGCAGCTCGTCGTCAGCCGCTCCGGCGCCTCGACCGTGTCGGAGATCGCCGTCATCGGTCGCCCGGCGATCCTGGTGCCCTATCCCTATGCCCTCGACCATGACCAGGCCGCCAACGCCGCGCTGATCGAGGCCGCCGGGGGCGCGATGGTCGTGCCGCAGGCCGAGCTGTCGCCGGAGCGCCTCGCCGGCCTGATCGCCGATTTGGCGAACGATCCCGAGCGGGCCGCGACGATGGCTGCCGCCGCACGTTCGACGGGGATTCCCGATGCGGCGCGGTTGCTTGCCGATGTCGTGGAGTCTATGTCCGGCAAAGCCAACACCAACTGACCATCCGAACGGAGACCCTCATGAAGATGCCGCCCAATATCGGCCCGGTGCATTTCATCGGCATCGGCGGCATCGGCATGTCGGGCATCGCCGAAGTGCTCGTCACGCTCGGCTACACCGTCCAGGGCTCCGACCAGAGCGAGAACGCCAACGTCCAGCGGCTGCGCGAAAAGGGCGTCACCGTTCACATCGGCCACAACGCCGACAATCTCGGCCTCGCCGAAGTCGTCGTGGTGTCGACCGCGATCCGCCGCAGCAATCCGGAACTGGCCGCCGCGCGCGAACGCCTTCTGCCGGTCGTGCGCCGCGCGGAGATGCTCGCCGAGCTGATGCGCTTCCGCCACGCCATCGCCATCGGCGGCACGCATGGCAAGACGACGACGACCTCGATGGTGGCGACCCTGCTCGACGCCGGCGGCCTCGATCCGACGGTCGTCAATGGCGGCATCATCAACGCCTATGGCACGAATGCGCGCATGGGCGAGGGGCCGTGGATGGTCGTCGAGGCGGACGAGTCCGACGGCACCTTCCTGCGTCTGCCGGCCGACATCGCCGTCGTCACCAACATCGATCCCGAACACCTCGACCACTACGGCACCTTCGACAAGGTGCGCGAGGCGTTCCGCGCCTTCGTCGAGAACGTGCCCTTCTACGGCTTTGCCGTGATGTGCCTCGACCACCCGGAAGTGCAGGCCCTGGTCGCGCAGATCGAGGACCGGCGGATCATCACCTATGGTGAGACCCCGCAGGCCGACGTGCGCTTCGAGAACCTGCGCGTCGAGGGGCCGCGGTCGGTCTTTGACGTGACGCTGCGCGACCGTGTCACCGGCACGACCATGGTGATCCGCGACCTCGTTCTGCCCATGCCGGGTCGCCACAACGTCTCCAATGCCACCGCGGCCATCGCCGTGGCTTACCGCATCGGCATTCCGGCAGAGGCGATCAAGACGGGCCTCGCCGCCTTCGGCGGCGTCAAGCGGCGCTTCACCCATACCGGCACGGTCGGCGGCGTCGACATCTACGACGATTACGGTCACCACCCCGTCGAGATCCGTGCGGTGCTCGCCGCCGCCCGCTCGTCCGCCAAGGGCCGCGTCATCGCGATCGTCCAGCCGCACCGCTTCACCCGGCTGCAGAGCCTGTTCGCCGATTTCGCCGCCTGCTTCAACGACGCCGACACCGTCGTCCTCGCCCCGGTCTATGCCGCCGGCGAGGAGCCGATCGAGTTCGTGAACTCGGAAATGCTGGTCGAGCGCATGAAGCTCGGCGGCCACCGGGATGCCCGCCTCGTCGATGGGCCGGAAGAGATCGCGCCGCTGATCGACCAGCTGGCGCAGCCGGGCGATATGGTCGTCTTCCTCGGCGCCGGCTCGATCACGCAATGGGCCTACGCCCTGCCGAAGGAACTGACGGCGCTGCAGGGCAAGCGGGCCTGATGTCGCCGGCGGCAGCGATCGACGGCGCGGCGCTGCTCGCCCGCCTCGGCGACCGGCTCGCCGGCATTCGCGGGCGGATCACGCCCGATGCCGGCATGGACAAGATCACCTGGTTCCGCGCCGGAGGACCGGCCGAGCTTCTGTTCCAGCCCGCCGACGAGGCCGATCTCGCCGCCTTCCTCCAGGCGCTGCCCGCGGAGATCCCGGTGACCATCGTCGGCATCGGCTCCAATCTCCTGGTGCGCGATGGCGGCATTACCGGCGTCGTCATTCGCCTCTCGGCCAAGGGTTTCGGCGAGGCCACGGCCATAGACGCCACGACGATCCGCGCCGGCGCTGCCGCGCCCGACAAGCGGGTCGCGGCGGTGGCGCTGGAGGCGGGGATCGGCGGCTTCCATTTCTACCACGGCATTCCCGGTTCGATCGGCGGCGCGCTGCGCATGAACGCCGGCGCTAACGGCACCGAAACCCGCGAGCGGGTTCGCTCGGTGCGCGCCATCGACCGGCAGGGGCGCCTGCATGTCCTCTCCAATGCCGAGATGGGCTATGCCTATCGTCATTCCGGCGCCGCCGCGGGCCTCATCTTCACCAGTGTCGACCTCGAGGGCGAGCCGGCGGACCGCGCGGACATCCGCGCCCGCATGGACGAGGTCCAGCACCACCGCGAGACGGTGCAGCCGGTGCGCGAGAAGACCGGCGGCTCGACCTTCAAGAATCCGGACGGCACCTCCGCCTGGAAGGAGATCGACCGCGCCGGCTGCCGCGGCCTCATGATCGGCGGGGCGCAGATGTCGGAACTGCACTGCAATTTCATGATCAACACCGGCGCGGCCACCGGCTTCGACCTGGAGACGCTGGGCGAGACTGTCCGGGAGCGGGTCTTCGGCACATCCGGCATCGACCTGCACTGGGAGATCAAGCGGATCGGCGCGTTCGCGCCCGGCCGCGAGGTCGTGCCCTTCGCCGGCTAGCGTTTCCGGCCACGGCTCGACCGCGCCCGAAACCTCTGGTCTCGATGGCCGCGCCGGGCAAAGGGGCGAACCGGGGCGAGCTTCGTCTCTCTGGCCTCCAGACAGCCGCTCCGGCGCCGCGCGTTCCGTCCGAGCAGCGAGCCCGGCGACCGTGTCGAAGGCGCAAAACACACCGCGGGCAGGGCACGCCGGCGGTTGCTGGCGCCCATCAGGTTTCGCCCTCGGCGCCCTTTCCTTGACCCGTTCCCGACGTCCCGCCGCGGCAACACGGCCGAAGCGATGCAAGGCTGCATCACTCAAGTCCCGGGTTTTGCGTTCTTTTCAACGCCGTTACGATTTTGTTGCAGTGGTCAGCCCGCCTTAACGCCTGCTTAACCATCGGCAGGCGATGAATGATCCAGACGCCGTTTCGGCGCGAGGGTCGGATGACGATGACGAAGCATGTGGCGGTGTTGATGGGCGGGTTTTCGAGCGAGAGGCCCGTCAGCCTTTCCTCGGGAAATGCCTGCGCCGACGCTCTGGAGGCGGAAGGCTTTCGCGTGACGCGCGTCGATGTCGGTCGCGACATCATGACAGTTCTCGCCGACCTGCAGCCGGACGTCGCCTTCAACGCCCTGCACGGCCCCTTCGGTGAAGACGGCAAGATCCAGGGCGTCCTGGAATATCTGCAGATTCCCTACACCCATTCCGGCGTGCTCGCCTCGGCGCTCGCCATGGACAAGGTGAAGGCCAAGATCCTCGCCAAGGCGGCGGGCATTCCCGTGGCCGACGCCAAGGTCATGGACCGCCGCCTCGTTGCCGAGAAGCACGTGATGGCGACGCCCTATGTCGTCAAGCCGATCGCCGAGGGCTCGAGCTTCGGCGTCCTGATCGTGCGCGAGGACCAGGCGCACCCGCCGCAGCAGCTGTTCGGCGCCGAATGGGCGTTCGGCGACATGGTGATGGTCGAGCGCTTCGTGCACGGCCGCGAACTGACCTGCGCCGTCATGGGCGACGTCGCCCTCGGCGTCTGCGAAATCACGACGGAAGGCCACGCCTTCTACGACTACAACTCGAAATATCTGCCGGGTGGCTCCCAGCACGTGATCCCGGCCGCCATTCCGGCCAGCGTCACCCGGCGCGTTCAGGAATATTCGCTGGCCGCGCACGCCGCCGTCGGCTGCCGCGGCGTCAGCCGTTCGGACTTTCGCTACGACGACCGTTTTGGCGAGGGCGGCGAACTGATCTGGCTCGAGATCAACACCCAGCCCGGCATGACGCCGACCTCGCTGGTGCCTGATATCGGCCGCGCCGCGGGACACTCGTTCGGCGAGCTCCTGAGCTGGCTGGTGGGAGATGCATCATGCGGTCGCTGAACGCGGATCGGCGTCCCGCGGCAGCCCCGCGCTCCCGCCTCGGCTTTCGTCTGTCGGTTGCCGGCCGTCGGCTGGCGGCGCTGGGCGAGCGGCTGTCGCACATTTCGGCGCCGCGCTTCGGCACGATCGCCACGGTGCTGCTCGCCTCGACGGGTCTCTACGGGATGACGCTCGGCGGCCATACCGGCACCGTCATCGATGCGGTCTCGCAGCCGCTCGGCTTCTCGATCGACAAGATCGACGTGTCCGGCAACAGCGAGACCTCCGAGATCGACGTTCTCCAGGCGCTCTGGCAGACCGGCGCGCAGAGCCTGCCCGCGCTCGACCCGGAAGCGGCCCGCCAGGCGCTGGAGGCCGAGCCCTGGATCGAGACGGCTTCGGTCGCCAAGACCTATCCCGACCGCGTGGCCATCACGCTGACCGAGCGCAAACCCTTCGCGCTCTGGCAGAAGGGGCGCGAGCTCTTCGTCATCGACCGCGATGGCCGCGAGATCGTGCCCTATGTCGTCGGCCGCTTCTCCGGCCTGCCCTTCGTCGTCGGCGCCGGTGCGGCCAAGCACTCGGCGGAATTTCTTGAGGCGATGGAAGTGCTTCCCGAGCTTCGCGCAAGGGTGAAGGCGTACATTCGGGTCGGAGACAGGCGTTGGGACCTTCGCCTGGAGAACGGCATGACCGTTCGCCTGCCCGAAGAAGGCGCCATCGAGGCCGCGGCCGACGTCAGCCGCATGGATAGGGAACTGGGCTTGCTGTCGCGTGACATTCTCGTGGTCGACATGCGCATCGAGGATCGGGTGGTCGTTCGCCTGACGCCCGACGCGCTCGTGCGCCGCGATGCGGCCGTCAAGGAGCGCATGAAGAACATCAAACGCATGCAGAAGGAGAAGCCGGTATGACGTTTCTGTCCCGGAACTCCCGCGATCTGCCGCGCATGCGCGCTTTGCCGGGCCGTCGTACCCGCATCATTTCGATCCTCGACGTCGGCACCACCAAGGTGACCTGCCTGATCGCCCGGCTGAAGCCGCGCGAGGCGAGCGAGATCCTGCCTGGCCGTACCCACGAGATCGAGGTCATCGGCATCGGCCACCAGCGCTCGCACGGCATCAAGTCCGGCGTCGTCGTCGATCTCGACGCGGCGGAGAAGGCGATCCGCTATTGCGTCGACGCGGCCGAACGCATGGCCGGCCTCACCATCGATTCCCTCATCGTCTCGCTCACCGCGGGCCGGCTGACGAGCGTCCGCGGATCGGCCGAGATACCGATCCACGGCGCCGAAGTCTCGGCAGCCGACCTCAAGCGCGTGCTCAACCTCGCCGCCCGGGCGCCGGTCGACGCGGGGCGCCTGGCCCTGCACTCGGTTCCCTTCGACATCTCGCTCGACGGCGAGACCGGGCTGGAGAACCCGCAGGGCATGATCGGCCAGCGGCTCGGCGCCGACATGCACATCCTCACCGCCGAGGAGACGCCGCTGCGCAATCTCGAGGCGGCGATCAACCGCGCCCGTCTCGTCGTCGAGGCCTTCGTCGCCACGCCCTTCGCCTCGGGTCTGGCCTCGCTCGTCGACGACGAAGCGGAGATGGGCTCGGCCTGCATCGACATGGGCGGCGGCGCGACGACCATCGCCATCTTCCAGAACGGCCGCTTCGTCTATGCCGATTCGGTGGCACTGGGTGGCCAGCACATCACCATGGATCTCGCCCGCGGCCTGTCGATCCGGCCCGACGACGCCGAGCGCCTGAAGGTCATGCACGGCTCCGCGATGAGCGAGCTGATGGCCGATTCCGATACGGTGGAAGTCGCCCCGCTCGGCGAGGACGGTTTCGAGGCGCCGATCAACGTCGCCCGTTCGCTGGTGGCGCGGATCATCCGCCCGCGCGTCGAGGAGACGCTGGAACTGATCCGCGACCGGCTCGCCGCCTCGGGTCTCGGCCATGTCATCGGCAAGCGCGTCGTGCTGACGGGCGGCGCCAGCCAGCTCGCCGGCCTCAGCGACACCGCGCGCCTCATCATGCAGCGCAATGTCCGGCTCGGACGCCCCGTCGGCGTCGCCGGACTGACCGCCGCCAACAAGAGCCCGGCCTTCGCCACGGCGGTGGGCCTCCTGATCTACCCGCAGGTGTCGACCATGGAGCATTTCCCGGAAAGCGCGGCGGGGAGCTTCGCCTTCGACGAGACGACCCGCGTCGGGCGCCTCGGCTCCTGGCTGAGACAAAGTTTCTAAGCATTCCGGCGGGGGTCCCGCCGGCAGACGAACGTCGCGCGCCGCGCGCCTTCGAGACCAACCAGACCTTCAGGCCGACGCGGCGACACGGCCACCATCGCGAAAGAGGAACCAGGACATGTCTATCAACCTCGCCAAGCCCGACATCACCGAACTGAAGCCCCGGATCACCGTGTTCGGTGTCGGCGGCGGCGGCTGCAACGCGGTCAACAACATGATCAATGCCGGCCTCGAAGGCGTCGAGTTCGTCATCGCCAACACCGATGCGCAGGCACTGCGTTCCTCCCGCGCCGAGCGCGTCATCCAGATGGGCGTCGCCGTCACCGAGGGTCTCGGCGCCGGTTCGCAGCCGGAAGTCGGCCGCGCCGCCGCCGAAGAGTCGCTGGACGAGATCTGCGATCACCTTCTCGGCTCGCACATGTGCTTCGTCACCGCCGGCATGGGCGGCGGCACCGGCACCGGTGCTGCCCCGGTCGTTGCCCGCGCCGCGCGCGAAAAGGGCATCCTGACCGTCGGCGTCGTCACCAAGCCGTTCCACTTCGAGGGCCAGCGTCGCCTGCGTATCGCCGAGCAGGGCATCGAGGATCTGCAGAAGAACGTCGACACGCTGATCGTCATTCCGAACCAGAACCTGTTCCGCATCGCCAACGACAAGACCACCTTCGCCGATGCCTTCGGCATGGCCGACCAGGTGCTCTACTCCGGCGTCGCCTGCATCACCGACCTGATGGTCAAGGAAGGCCTGATCAACCTCGACTTCGCCGACGTCCGTTCGGTGATGCGCGAGATGGGCAAGGCGATGATGGGCACCGGCGAAGCTTCCGGCGAGGGCCGCGCCATGGCCGCCGCCGAGGCCGCGATCGCAAACCCCTTGCTCGACGAGACCTCGATGAAGGGCGCCAAGGGCCTCTTGATCTCGATCACCGGCGGCCGCGACCTGACCCTGTTCGAAGTCGACGAAGCGGCGACCCGCATCCGCGAGGAAGTCGACTCCGACGCCAACATCATCCTCGGCGCCACCTTCGACGAGAGCCTGGAAGGCGTCATCCGCGTCTCGGTCGTCGCCACCGGCATCGATAAGACGGCGCAGGAAGCCTACGACCGTCCGATCGAGATCCGCCACGCGCCGATGATGCAGCGCCCCGTCGCTGCGGCGCCCGCGCCGGCTCCGCAGATGCACCAGCCGGCACCCGCTCCGGCGATGCCGATGGTTGCCGAGACCCGCGCCCCGGCGCCGGTCTACCAGGAAGAGCCGATGATGGAGAGCCTCGACATCGAGGACGACTTCACCGCCGCGCTGCAGGCCGAGATCGCCGAAGTCGCCGTCCATGCGCCCGCCGCCGCCGATCATCGTCGCGAGGCGCCGATGGCCGCCCTGCGCATGCCGCGCGTCGAAGACTTCCCGCCGATGGTGCAGGCCGAGTATTCGAACAAGACCGCCGCCGAGGCCGCCGACGACAAGGGCCCGATGGGCCTGCTGCGTCGCCTGACCACCGGCCTGTCGCGCCACAGCGACGAGGAAGCCGCTGCCGCCGAGGCCTCGCGCCAGGCCCGGGTCGAGCCGCGCCGTGCGGCCGAGCCCAACCCCTACGCCCCGCGTCGCCAGGCAGCCGAGACTGCGGCCCGTCCGGTCGCCGCCCAGCGTCCGATCAGCGACGACGAGCAGCTCGAAATCCCGGCCTTCCTGCGCCGCCAGTCGAACTGATCGGCCAAGCGTTGCGCTGAAACCACAGGGTCCGCCTTCACAAGAGGCGGGCCCTTTTCGTATCTATCTGATTTGATTGAAGTTTTATGCGTTAACATCGGGTTGATGGTAACAAAGGGTAAGAATCCGTGATTTGGCTGGAACGTCGCCGGCAACTACGTTGAGCTTGGAATTTAGGGGACTTTCAACGCGGCCGTCTTTCTGGGGAGGAAGACCGGCGCCCGAAGCGAAGGTTTCACCGTCGGGGCCGACAGTAGTGTTGCTCTCTCCTCGCCGTGGTGTTGAAAGGACTTTCTTACGTGATCATTCATCAGCACACGATCGACGCGCGCATCGATTTTGACGGCGTCGGCGTTCATGCTGGGACCTCGGTCCGACTGACGCTTCTCCCCGCGCAGGCACACAGCGGCATCGTCTTCCACCTGATGGATGCCGAAGGCGCCATTGTGCGGAGCATCAAGGCGCTGTCGTCGAACGTTCCCGCCACCGATCTGTCGACCATCGTCGGCGACCCGTCGGGCCAGCATGTCGCCACCATCGAGCACCTGATGGCGGCGCTCTATGCCATGGGCGTCGACAATGTCGCGATCGAGATCCACGGCAACGAGATTCCGATCATGGACGGCTGCTCGTCGGCCTTCGTCGCGGCGATCGAGGCCGTCGGGCTGCGCAGCCAGGTAGCGCGTCGCCGCTACATCCGCGTGCTGAAGCCGGTGCGCGTCCAGATGGGCGCCTGTGTCGCCGAATACCTGCCGCATGCCGGCACGCGCTTCGAGATCGAGATCGATTTCCCGACCCCGGCGATCGGCCGCCAGACCTTTGCGGGCGAACTGTCGCCCGGCCTGTTTCGGGATGAACTCTCCCGGGCCCGCACCTTCGGTTTCATGAAGGATGTCGAGCGCCTGTGGGCCTCGGGCCATGCGCTGGGCTCGTCGCTCGACAATTCGGTGGTGATCGGCGACGACGACCGCATCATCAACCCGGACGGCCTGCGCTTCGTCGACGAGTTCGTGCGCCACAAGGCGCTGGACGCCGTCGGCGATCAGGCGCTTGCCGGTGGGCGCATCCTCGGCTGCTATCGCTCCTATCGCGGCGGCCACAAGCTCAACGCGATGGCGCTGCAGGCGCTGCTCGCCGACGAGAGCGCCCATGAGATCGTCGAGATGCCGGAGCGTCGTCGCGACATCGTGCGGCATTCGCCGCTGATCGCCGCGGCCGTCGCGGCGCCGGCCTACGGGCCGCAGACGCTCTGACATCGCCCGCCGCACCCGCTGGTTTTCCCGGGACGCAAGTCCCGGCAACGCCGCGCCTCTCCGGGGCGGCGCAAAGGCATCGGCGGCGGTCGGCGTGCCGGCGCGTCATGCCCCCCGCTTGGCGTGTCCTTGCGGTCCACGCCTTAAAAAAGGCGGGATGGATCGCCTTCAAACGTTGCTGGCGGCCCCTGTCTGATCTAGACAACGCGGGGCTTCGGGACAATCCAGGGGAATTCGGGAGATGCGCCACATGACGCCATCGCGCACGACGACAGCGACATCCACGCTGGCGCGGATTTCGGTCTGCCTCGTCCTGGCCACATCCGCCCTCGCGCTGTCGGGCTGCATGTCCGGCAAGGACGACGACATCGACGTGCTGGCCCTGGCGGCCGAGACCGAGCCGGCGGACGTTCTGTACAATCAGGGCCTGGCCAATCTCGAAGGCGGACGCCTCAAGGAGGCGGCGGCCAAGTTCAATGCCATCGACCGGCAGTACCCCTATTCCGAATGGGCCCGTAAGGCGCTGGTGATGCGTGCCTTCACCAGCTACCGCAGCGGCGAATACGAGGAAGCCGTCACCTCGGCGCGGCGTTATCTCAATACCTATCCCGGCACCAGCGAGGCGGCCTACGCCCAGTACATCATTGGCCTTGCCTACTACCGCCAGATCCCGGACGTGACGCGCGACCAGAAGGCCTCGGCCCGCGCCGCCGCCGCGATGCAGGAGGTGATCGACCGCTATCCGGAATCGGAATATGCCGAGGATGCCCGCACCAAGATCCGCTTCTCGCGCGACCAGCTCGCCGGCAAGGAGATGCAGGTCGGCCGCTACTACCTCGAGCGCCGCGAATACATCGCCGCCATCAACCGCTTCAAGCGCGTCGTCGACGCCTTCCCGCAGACCCGTCATGTCGAGGAAGCGCTCGCCCGCCTGACTGAAGCCTACTACGCCATGGGTCTCGTCCAGGAGGCGCAGGCCTCGGCCTCGGTGCTCGGGCAGAACTTCCCGGATTCGCAGTGGTACAAGGATTCCTACGCGCTGCTGCAGTCCAAGGGACTGGAGCCGCGGGCAGGCTCCGGCGACTCCTGGTTCGGCAAGGCGACCCGGGCCATTACCGGCGCGCCGTCCTGAACCCAGCAGCGACCTTCGAGACGACGACAGGGCCGGAGCGCAAGCGCTCCGGCTTTTTCGTGTTTCGGTGCCGAGGACCTTGGATGGCGGCGCAGAAGGCCTATCTTGGCCTTCGCCGGTTGCCATTTTGCCGGACAGCGATTAGCGACTGACGGCATGCTTGTTCACCTTTCGATCCGCGACATCGTCCTCATCGAACGTCTCGACCTTGCGCTGGGTGACGGCCTCTCCGTGCTCACCGGCGAGACGGGTGCCGGCAAGTCGATCCTGCTCGATGCCCTGGCGCTGGCGCTCGGCGGGCGCGGCGACGGATCGCTGGTGCGCCATGGCGCCAAGCAGGGCGAGATCACCGCGGTCTTCGATCTGCCCTCGGGCCATCCCGCCCGCCGCGCCCTGACGGAGAACGGCTTCGAGGACGATGGCGACCTGATCCTGCGGCGTATCCAGAGCGCCGATGGCCGCACCCGCGTCTTCATCAACGACCGGCCCTCCAGCGTCGCCCTGATGCGCGAGATCGGTGCCGGTCTCGTCGAGATCCACGGCCAGCACGACGATCGGGCGCTGGTCGATCCGGAAGCGCACCGGCGGCTCCTCGACGACTACGGCGGCCTTCGCACCGAGGCGGAGGCGACGGCCCGCGCCCATGCCGACTGGAAGAAGGCGGAGGGCGATCTCCTGCGCCACCGCGCCAAGATCGAGGCCGCGGCGCGCGAGGCCGACTATCTGCGCGCCGCCGTCGCCGAGCTGTCGGAGCTTGCGCCCGTCGTCGGCGAGGAGGAGGAACTCGCCGCGCGCCGCCAGTTGATGATGAAGTCCGAGAAGATCGCCAGCGACGTCGCCGAGGCGCATGACGAGCTTTCCGGCCATTCGTCGCCCATCCCCGGCCTTGCCGGCCTGCTGAAGCGGCTCGACCGGCGCAAGGACGAGGTGCCGGGCCTCCTCGACGATACGCTGGAGCGGCTGGATTCGGCGCTCGACGCGCTGTCCGACGCACAGATGAGCCTGCAGGCGGCGCTGCGCGGCCTCGAATTCGATCCGCGCGCGCTGGAGGAGGCCGAGGAGCGCCTGTTCGCGCTGCGCGCCGCCGGTCGAAAATTCTCGCGGCCCGTCGACGCGCTGCCCGATCTCATGGCGTCGATGATCGGTGATCTCGCCGACGTCGATGCCGGCGAGGAGCGCCTGGCGCGGCTCGAGGTCGAGGTGCGGGAGAAGCGCGCCCATCTCGACGCGCTCGCCGCCGACCTGTCCGTCAAGCGCATCGCCACGGCCAAGCTCCTCGAAGCCGCCGTCATGGCGGAACTGCCGGACATGAAGCTCGAACGCGCCGCCTTCCTGGCGGAGATGGCGCAGGATGCGGCGAACCCGAGCGCCGCCGGCATCGACACGGTCGAGTTCTGGGTTCGTACCAATCCCGGCACGCGCGCCGGCCCGATGATGAAGGTCGCCTCCGGCGGCGAGCTGTCCCGCTTCCTCCTGGCGCTGAAGGTGGCGCTTGCCGACAAGGGGTCGGCGCCGACGCTGGTCTTCGACGAGATCGACACCGGCGTCGGCGGCGCCGTCGCCGACGCCATCGGCCGCCGGCTGGCGCGCCTCGCCGGGCGGGTCCAGGTGCTGTCGGTCACGCACGCGCCGCAGGTCGCCGCGCGGGCGACGACGCATCTCCTCATCTCCAAGGCGCAGAGCCGGCCCGACGACGAGCGCCTCGCGACCCGCGTCGTGCCCATCGAGGGCGACGGCCGCACCGAGGAGATCGCCCGCATGCTCGCCGGCGAGAGTATCACCGCGGAAGCGCGGGCGGCTGCGGCGAAGCTGATCGGGGCGGTGTAGGGCGCGCAATCGTTCAGGGCACGTTGCTGCCGCTCCACCCCTCATGCTGAGCCTGTCGAAGCACGAGGGGTCGGCACAAGGGGGGAGCGCAGGGGTGCGTGGCCCTCGTCCTTCGACAGGCTCAGGATGAGGGCCATGGAGGCGGCGGGGCCATGCAAGCGAGAGGGCTATGGTAGTGGCGCTGGCAGCTTTCGTTCGCAGGGCGCTGGCCCCCTGATGCTCGTCATCCCGGGCTTGACCCGGGATCCATGCCACAACAGTTCCCTTGCAAAACCGGTGGAGGAAGAGCGCAGGGACAGGGCTGCACTTGACCCAGCCGACGATTTGGAATGGATCCCGGATCAAGTCCGGGATGACGAAGCGGGAAGGGCGAGCCAAGTCCCAAACCTTCGTGCGCCGTCCCGTCGAGACGCACTGTCCTTTTTCGACCTCCCATCGCAATGGCGCATTCCATGACCGAGATCGAAGACCTCACGCTCGAAGAAGCCGCCGCCGAGCTGGAACGGCTGGCGAAGGAGATGGCCGAGCACGACCGGCGTTACTACCAGGACGACGCACCGACCATTTCCGACGCGGACTACGACGCCCTGCGCCAGCGCAATCTGGCGATCGAGCAGCGCTTTCCCGACCTCGTCCGGCCGGACTCGCCGTCCCTCAGGGTCGGCACCGAGGTCTCGGAGAAATTCGCCAAGATCACCCATGCGCTGCCGATGCTCTCACTCGACAACGCCTTTTCCGACGAGGACGTTGCGGACTTTTCCGTGAGGGTGCGCCGTTTCCTGAAGCTTTCGGAGGATGCCCCGCTCGCCATCACCGCCGAGCCGAAGATCGACGGCCTGTCGCTGTCGCTGCGCTACGAGGGCGGCAAGCTCGTCTCGGCGGCGACGCGCGGCGACGGCACGACCGGCGAGGACGTGACCCTCAACGCTCGCACGATCAAGGACATCCCGGTGACGCTGAAGGGCGAGGCACCGGATGTCTTCGAGGTGCGGGGCGAGGTCTACATGACCCATGCCGATTTCGCTGCGCTGAACGAGCGACAGACGGAGGCCGGCAAGCCGGTCTTCGCCAATCCGCGCAACGCCGCCGCCGGGTCGCTGCGGCAGCTGGATTCGCGCATCACGAAAGCGCGGCCGCTGCATTTCTTTGCCTATGCCTGGGGCGAGGCGAGCGCCGTGCCGGGCGAGACGCAGACCGAGGTTGTCGCCGCCATCGCCGGCTTCGGCTTCAAGGTCAACGCGCTGATGCAGCGCTTCACCGACGTCGCGGGCCTCGTCTCCCACTACCACGCCATCGAGGAACAGCGGTCGGCGCTCGGCTACGACATCGACGGCGTCGTCTACAAGGTCGACGACCTCGCTTTGCAGAAGCGCCTCGGCTTCGTCTCGCGCTCGCCCCGCTGGGCCATCGCTCACAAGTTCGCGGCGGAGCAGGCGACGACGGTCCTGCGCGACATCGAGATCCAGGTCGGGCGCACCGGGGCACTGACCCCCGTCGCCAAGCTCCAGCCGGTGACGGTCGGCGGCGTCGTCGTCTCCAACGCCACGCTGCACAATGCCGATTACATCAAGGGCGTCGGCCAGGGCGGCGCGGTTTTGCGGGAAGGGCGGGACATCCGCATCGGCGACACCGTGATCGTCCAGCGCGCCGGCGACGTGATCCCGCAGGTGGTGGACGTTCTCTTGGACAAGCGCCCGGCCGATGCCGCGCCCTACGTCTTTCCGAGCCGCTGCCCGATCTGCGACAGCCATGCGGTGCGCGAGGACGACGGCGTCGTCACCCGCTGCACCGGCGGACTGATCTGCCCGGCGCAGGCGGTCGAGCGCATCCGCCATTTCGTCTCGCGCAACGCCTTCGACATCGAGGGTCTCGGCGAGAAGCAGGTGGAATTCTTCTTCAAGGCCGAAGACGAGGCGCTGCGCGTGCGCACCCCCGCCGATATTTTTACCCTGAAGGAGCGCCAATCGCGCTCGACCTTGAAGAAGCTGGAAAACATCGACGGTTTCGGTCCGGTCTCGGTCGGAAAGCTGTTCGCGGCGATCGACGAGCGGCGAAACATTTCGCTGTCGCGCTTCCTCTACGCGCTCGGCATCCGGCATGTCGGCGAGACCAACGCCAAGCGTTTTGCCCGGCACTATGGCAGCCTTTCCGCCTTCGCCACTGATGCCGCGAGCGCCATCCTGCCGGTGGACAAGAAGGACAAGGGCAACGAAGCCTGGCAGGCGATGAACGACATCGACGGGATTGGCGCCGTCGTCGCCGAGGCCGTCGTCGAGTTCTTCGCCGAGGCGCACAATCGCGAGGCGCTTGCGGCTCTCCTCGATCAGGTGACGGTGATGGACGAGGTTGCCGTCGTCGATATGTCCTCGCCGGTCGCCGGCAAGACGGTGGTGTTCACTGGGACGCTCGAGCAGATGACGCGCGACGAGGCGAAGGCGATGGCCGAGGCGCTCGGCGCAAAAGTGTCGGGTTCGGTGTCGAAGAAGACCGACCTCGTCGTCGCCGGCCCCGGCGCCGGCTCCAAGCTGAAACAGGCGACCACCCTCGGCATCGAGGTGATCGACGAGGCCGGCTGGTTCGTGCGCATCGGCCGCGACGCGGCGCCGGAGGCGGCCGAGGGCGCTGACGCGGTCGGGCTGACGCCCGATGCGGCGGCGCAAGCCGAAGCGGAAGACCCGGCATGACCGTCATCGCCATCGACTTCGAGACGGCGACGTCGCGGCGCGACAGCGCCTGCGCCATCGGACTCGCCTGGATCGAGAAGGGTGAGGTGACGCGCCGGGAATACCGCTTGATCCGGCCGCGCGATCTCGATTTCCACCCCGGCAATGTCCGGGTGCACGGCATCACCGCCCATGACGTGCGCGACGCGCCGACCTTTCCCGCCGTCTTTCGCGAGTTCGCCGACGGGCTCGATGGCGCGCTGATCCTGGCGCACAATGCCAGTTTCGACATCTCCGTCCTGAATGCCTGCCTGCAGTCCTACGGCATGCCGCGTCCCGCTTTGCAGTCGGGCTGCACGCTGGCTCTGGCGCGGCGGCTGTGGCCGAGCGAGCCGAACCACAAGCTGTCCTCGCTGGCCGACCGTTTCGGCCTGCGCTTCCGGCACCATCACGCGGGCGACGACGCCTTTGCCTGCGCCCATATCGCGCTCGAGGCGGTGCGGGCGGCCAAGGCCAAGGACGTGCTGGCCCTGACGCGCCGCATGGAGCTCCTGAAGACCCATCCGGCGCTTCCCGGGCTCGTCCGCGACGGCGTCGCGGCGCGGGCGCTGGCGGCGCTGAACGTCGTGCGCACGCCGCAGCCGGCCGATGCCTCGCTCTTCGTCGTCAAGGGTTCGCGCGGCACGCCCTACGAGATCCGCCTGCGCATGAAGCCGGGCAGGGCGCCGGAGCTCCTGTGCTCCTGCATCGGCGCACGCTTCCGGGCCGACTGCCGGCATGTGAAGCTGCTGAAGGCCGGCAATCTCGCCGATCTCCTGTCCGACAACCGCAAGGATGCCGGCAGGATCGCGGCGCTGTTCGCCGCCTGAGCCTGGGTCAGAGAGCAGTCTTGGACGGCGCCGCCATGGCTTTCGTCCGGATCCGCACGGGGTGCGTGATCGGATAGTACTGACGGCCACGAACCCTGCTGGCGCCGTTCTGCCGACCTTGCCGGGGCCCTGGCTGTCATGCCATTCTGGGGATGCCTGACGGACCTGCGCGTGTCTCCTGGCGCCGACTGCAGCCTTCCGTGCCCCTTCCCTTCGTTCCCATCATCCGAGGTCTTCGATGCCTGCAGTCGCCCTCCGGTCCTGGCTTCTCGCCGGGCTCATGTCTCTTGCCGCGACCACCGGCCATGCCGCCACTGTGGACGCCACCGACCCGGCGGCCCTCCTGAACCTCGTCAAGGGGTTCGGCTCGGGCACGCTCGACAAGGACGACGGCGGCGACCCGATGATCAAGGGGCGGATCAACGGCGTCGGCTACGTGATCTTCTTCTTCGGCTGCACGGACAACAAGGCCTGCCAGTCGATCAGCTTCTATGCGGGCTGGGACATGAACACGGTCACGCCGGAGCAAATCGCCGACTGGAATCTCAACAAGCGCTTTGCCAAGGCCTATCTCGACAAGTCGGGACAGCCGGCGATCAGCATGGACGTCAATCTCCAGGGCGGCGTCACCACCGCCAATTTCGAGGACAATCTCGACTGGTGGCAGACGCTGATGACCGGCTTCAAGGCCGATGTCCTCGACAAGGCACCGAAATAGGCCGGATCGGCCATCGCCTCTCGGCAAGCGGTCAACCGGCGACAGCAAATTCTGACCTGATCGCCGGGCGGCAGCGTGCCATACCGTGCGGCGGCGCGGCGCGGGGCGGTCGATGTTTCGTACGCTTGGCTTGCATTCGCCGGCTCGACCCGGCCGGTCGCCTCGGTCTAGAACAGGGGGCCGAATGCTCCCGCCGTGAGTCCCGATTGTCCCCAGCCAGTGAAGTCCGCGACGCCCTGCGCCGCGTCCTCCCCCTCATTGTCGCCATTGCGCCCTTCGGGCTGGTCTACGGCGCCGTGGCGCAGGATGCCGGGCTGACGACGGCCGAAATCCTCGGCTTTTCGGCCCTCGTTTATGCCGGCGCCAGCCAGTTCGTGGCGCTGGAGATGATCGGTCTGGGATCACCGGTCATGGCGGTGGCGGTCACCATCTTCGCGCTGAACTTTCGCCACGTCCTCTATTCGGCCTCCGTCGGCCGCAACCTCACGCGCTTCTCGCCGCTGCAGAAGGCGATGGCCTTCTTCTTCCTCGTCGACCCGGTCTTCGGCGAGGCGGAGGTGCGGGCAGCGAGGGGGCCGATCACCAAGCGCTTCTACTTCGTCTACGCGGTGGTGATGTATTTCTGCTGGATGCTGTCCTCGCTGGCCGGGGCGCTGTTCGGCAGCCTGATCGGTGATCCCGCGACGCTGGCGCTCGACTTCATTCTGCCGGTCTATTTCCTGACGCTGATGATGGATTTTCGGCGCCGGTATAATTTCCTCCCCGTCGCGCTGGCGAGCGGCATCGTCTCGCTGGTCCTGCTGGTGACCGTCGGTCCGCCTTGGAACGTCACCGTCGGCGCGCTCGGCGGCATCCTCTATGCGGTCTTCGCCAAGCCGGCACCGCCGCGCGACACCGCCGACAAGCCGGCGTGAGGGCCTGCCCGTGAACGACATCTGGCAGATCATCCTCCTCGGCGCCGTCTTGACCTATGTCACGCGCTTTGCGGGCCATGTCCTCCTGACCCGCATCGAGCGCCTTCCGCCGCGTGTCGAGGCGGCGCTCGACGCGGTGCCGGCGGCGGTTCTGGCAACCATCGTCGCGCCCGTCCTCGTCACCGGCGACTGGCCGGAGCGGGTGGTCATTCTGCTCTGCGCCTTTCTCTGTCTGAAGCTCCCGGTGATCGCCACGGTCACCATCGGCGTCGTCCTGGTCGCCGCCGCCCGCGCCCTGGGGCTCTGACGCGAGGCACGTGAGGCTTCACGCAGGCGCGAACGAAAACGGGCGCCTTTCGGCGCCCGCAGCATCAAATCCGGTCGATGGAAGCGATCAGGCTTCCTGGATCGCCGAGAGCAGCCAGGTGCCGCCGCGCTCGCGCGTAAAGGTCCAGGTCTCCGTGCTCTCGCTCGCCTGTGTGTTGTCGCCCTCGACCACCTTGCCGGTGGCCCGCTCGACCGTGGCGTCGATCGAGGAGTAGCGCATGTCGACGGTGGCGTATTCGCGGTTGCCTTCTCGCCAGCTCTCGGCGACGTCGCCCTGCAGCAGCTTGACGTCCGAGACCTCGTTCTTCAGGCCGTTGGAGGCGTTCTGGCCGAGTTCCTCGGAGAAGTAGGAAACCATCTCCGGCGTCGTCAGCCGGCGCAGCGCGGCATAGTCCTCGCGGCCATAGGCGCCCTGGATCTCGGCGAGCATGCGCTCGAAGGTGGAGAGGTCGTCGCCGGTGATGCCGAGCTCGTCGGGATTGCCGGTGCGACGGGCACCGCCCGCACGCGCCGCGTTGCCGCCGCCGAGCGCGGCACCGATGCCAGGCACCGAGCGCAGGTTTGGCTTCTGTGCCTCATAAGCCGTGCTGTTGGCGTTCGCGCCGTTCATTCCCGGCGCGTTGCCCATGCGCGGCGCGGCACCCGCGGTCGCGCCGGCCGGCGACGAGCGGCGGAAGAAGCGCATGGCGAGCATGATGGCGCCGCCAATCAACAGGACCTGGAAGAGCAGGCTGAGAATGCCGCCCATGCCGCCGAAGCCGCTGCCCATCATCAGACCGAACAGGCCGCCGAGGGCGAGGCCGCCCAGCATGGACCGGCCGAAACCGCCGAACATGCCGCCGCCGCGCTGCGAAGCTGCGCCCGTCGTCGAATTGGCGGAGGGCGAATTGGGCGTCATCGAGCGCTGCACCGGCGCTGCGGGAGTCGGGGCCGTCGTGGTCGCCGGCGCGGACTGGTAGGTCCGGGCGCCACGGCTGCCGAAGCCGCCGCCACCACCGGCACGGCGCGCATCGGCATAGTCGACGGCGAGCATGGAGAAGCCCATCACGGCGACGGTGAAGAGGCTGGCCAGCCGGAATTTTCGGTTGAAGGGCATGTTTTCTGTTTCCTCGCTGCGAAGTCTTTGAACGGCATGTGGGGACGAAAGGGAAAGATGTCAGCGCCGCCGGATAATTTTTATCGTCCGAGGCGTGAACCTATCGTGCGAGCGCCCGCGTGGCGTCGCCGATGCCCTGCAGCGTCAGCCCGTACATCCGGTCGTCAACAGCCTGGCGCACCATGCCGATCGACTGGACGAAATCCCAGTCGCGCCGCGGCACCGGATTGAGCCAGGCCGATTTCGGCCATTTCGCCATCAGCCGCTGCAGCCAGACGCTGCCGGGCTCGGCGTTCCAGTGCTCGACCGAGCCGCCGGGCATGGCGATCTCGTAGGGGCTCATCGAGGCGTCGCCGACGAAGATCGCCTTGTAGTCCGAGCCGAAAGTGTTGAGGACGTCGAGGGTCGGCACCGTCTCCTGGTGCCGGCGGCGGTTGTCGCGCCACAGCCGCTCATAGGGACAGTTGTGGAAATAGAAGATCTCGAGATGGCGGAATTCCGCGCGGGCCGCCGAGAACAGTTCCTCGACGTCGCGCACATGGTCGTCCATCGAGCCGCCGCTGTCGAGGAAGAGCAGGAGCTTCACGGCATTGCGCCGCTCGGGCCGCGTCTTGACGTCGAGATAGCCGTGTTCGGCCGTCGAGCGGATCGTGCCGGACAGGTCGAATTCTTCCTCCGCCCCCTCGCGCACCCACCGCCTCAGGCGTTTCAGGGCGATCTTGATGGTGCGGGTGCCGAGCTCGACGCCGTCGTCGAAATTCTGGAACTCCCGCTTGTCCCAGACCTTCGTCGCACGGCGGTGGCGGCTCTCCGCCTGGCCGATCCGCACGCCCTCGGGATTGTAGCCATAGGCGCCGAAAGGGGAGGTGCCGCCGGTGCCGATCCATTTCGAGCCGCCCTGGTGGCGCCCCTTCTGCTCTTCCAGCCGTTTTTTCAGCGTTTCCATCAGTTTCTCGAAGCCGCCGAGGCTCTCGACGAGGCGCTTTTCCTCCTCCGTCAGGTGCTTTTCGGCCAGCCGTCGCAGCCACTCCTCCGGCAGCGCCCGCGCCTCGACGCCGGTCTCGCCCGACACTGCCTCGACGCCCTTGAACACCCTGGCGAAGACCTGGTCGAAGCGGTCGATGAAGCGCTCGTCCTTCACCAGACTCGCCCGCGCCAGGAAGTAGAAGGCCTCGACGTCGAAGGTGACGAGATCGGCCGCCACGGCATCGAGGAAACCGAGATGCTCGCGCAATGTGACGGGAACGCCGGCGGCTTTCAACTGAAGGAAGAAGGAGAGAAACATGCGGGGGAGGATAGCCGATCCATCAGGCTTGTCAGCCCTGTCGTAGGCACAATAGTCTATGCCGAGGGGTAGCAGACTGTTGATGCAAATGCGCCAATGGCGTATATGGGGTTGGTCGGATGGTGCCGACGCTGACGCTCGAGATCGCGAAGACGCAGCGATTCAGTCTCGACTGCGCACTCTATGGATTTGGTGACGACAGCCTCCTGCGGGCTTGTCAGATCCTGGTACACAACCCTGTGGTCGGCCGCCCCTACATCGATAACGTCGCCTTGTGGTCTTGGCAGTTCGGGGAATTCGATCTGATCTACGCCATCAGTGGCGATTTTTCGAAGCTGGTACTTTTGGAATTGCGACCGCATGTCGAAAATCCAGGCTCGACGATCGAGCGCATGTTCTCCGCGATTGATCGGATCAACGCGATCAAGCGACTGTTTGGAGTTTGAGAGGCATGGCAATGAAGTCGAAGAAGACGCCCGAGGAGGAAGCCGAACATCTGGCGGAATCCTTGGAGCAGGCGCTGAAATGGTTCGAAGGAGATGACAGCTATGTCACCGTCCATCGTTACACGATCACAGTTCCCGATGTCGCCACGCTGCGCCGCAGGCTGAAGCTCACGCAGGCCGACTTCGCCCTCAAGATCGGCGTGCCGGTTTCGACCTTGCGCAACTGGGAGCAGGGGCGCCGCTATCCGACCGGTTCGGCGCGCGTCCTTCTCAACGTGCTGGAGAAGCATCCCGATCTGGTGATGTCGGTCATCGAGGCCAGCGTTCCCGTTGCCGTGCCCGAAATGGTCCCCTGAAGGCTTGGCTCTGCCTTTCAGCCCGGCACTGAAATCTCGCCCTTGAGATACAGCACGGCATGGCCGGCGACGGTCACCGCGTCATTCTCCAGCCGGCAGGTTAAGTCGCCACCGCGCGCGGAAATCTGGCGGGCGGAAAATTCCGTCTTGCCGAGGCGGCCGGCCCAGTAAGGTGCGAGGCTGCAATGGGCCGAGCCGGTGACCGGATCCTCGTCGATGCCGGCCTTCGGCGCGAACATGCGCGAGACAAAGTCGGCGCTGTCGCCAGGCGCCGTGGCAATCACGTTGCGGGCGGCAAGGCCTGCCATGGCGGCGAAGTCGGGCGTGAGCGCGGCGACCTCGGCCTCGGTCGCGAACACCGCCATCAGCGTCACGTCGTCCGTGGCGGGAATGATGAGCACTTCCTGCGGCCGGGCGCCGAGAACCGCCGCGACGGCGTCGACGTCGCCCGAGCCATCGACATTGCGGCGGGGCAGGCGCATGGCGAAGCCGCCGCCCTTCTCCCGCGTCACGACGAGGTCGCCGGCCTGTCGCGTCGCAAACGTCATCGTCTCGCCGGCCTGTCCGAGTACCTCGGCGAGGAGAAAGGCGCTGGCGAGCGTCGCATGGCCGCAGAGCGGCACCTCGATCGTCGGCGTGAACCAGCGCAGTTCCCAGCGGTCGGCGCCGGCCGGCACGAGATAGGCCGTTTCCGACAGGTTGTTCTCCAGAGCGATCTTCTGCAGCAGGTCGTCGGAGAGGAAGGCGTCCATCGGCACGACGGCGGCCGGATTGCCGGCGAAGACGGATTGGGTGAAGGCGTCGATCTGGTAGATCGCAAGCGTAGTCATGTCAGGGCTTTCGCTGGTATTTGATGAAGGGCGTCACCGCCGCGATGCGGTCGTAGAGCGTCCTTGCCGTGGCGTTGAATTCCTGCGTCATCCAGTAGACGGTCGGGCAGCCCGCCGCATCGGCCTCGGCATAGACCGCCTCGATCAGCTTTCGCCCGACGCCGGTGCCTCGCACGTCGGGATCGGCATAGAGATCCTGGAGATAGCAGACGTTCTCGACCCGCCAGCAATGGCGGTGGAAGAGGAAATGCACGAGCCCGATAGGCTGGCCGTCCGCTTCCGCGATCAGGCCGCGATATTCGTTGTCCGCGCCGGAGAGGAGGCGGGCGAAGGTCGTGGCATAGACCTCCTCGGGGACCGTCGTCTCGTAGAACCGGAGATAGCCGGTCCACAGCCGGCGCCATTCGGCTTCGTCGGCGGCGGCGAGGGGGCGGATGAGGACGGAGGTCATCCGCGTCCCCGCGCCATGAAGGCCAGGCGCTCAAACAGGTGCACGTCCTGCTCGTTCTTGAGCAGCGCGCCGTGAAGTCTCGGCAGGATTTTGGACGGGCTGTCGCGCAGGTCTTTCGCCTCGACGTCCTCGGCCAGCAGCAACCGGATCCAGTCGAGCGCCTCGGAGGTCGAGGGCTTCTTCTTCACACCGGGCTGTTCGCGGATCTCGTAGAACTGCGTCAGCGCGGCGCGCAGGAGGTCCTGCTTGATGCCGGGATGGTGGACCTCGACGATCGCCGCCAGCGTCTCGGGTTCGGGAAAGCGGATGTAGTGGAAGAAGCAGCGGCGCAGAAAGGCGTCCGGCAGTTCCTTCTCGTTGTTGGAGGTGATGATGACGATCGGGCGATGCCTGGCGCGGACCGTCTCGTCGGTCTCGTAGACGTAGAATTCCATCTTATCGAGCTCCTGCAGGAGGTCGTTCGGGAATTCGATGTCGGCCTTGTCGATCTCGTCGATGAGGAGGACGACCTTCTCGTCGGCGGCAAAAGCCTCCCAGAGCTTGCCGCGGCGGATGTAGTTGGCGATGTCGTTGACGCGGGGATCGCCGAGCTGGCTGTCGCGTAGGCGCGAGACCGCGTCGTATTCGTAGAGGCCCTGCGCGGCGCGGGTTGTCGACTTGATGTTCCATTGGATCAGCCGCAGGCCGAGCGCCCCGGAGATCTGGAAGGCGAGCTCGGTCTTGCCGGTGCCGGGCTCGCCCTTGACGAGGAGTGGGCGCTCCAGCGCGATGGCGGCGTTCACCGCCACCATCAGGTCCTTGCCCGCGACATAGTCCGGGGTTCCGGAAAACCGCATGCCTTCGTCCTTTCGTTGAGTGCCGGCAGGATAGAGGCTCGCACGAAGAGGGCAAGGGCAGGGGCCTTGCGGCGACAGCGCTCCCATGCGGTGGGCCGCAGCTGGTTGCCCATCGACACCGGCCTTTGCTCGTGCTCACTGGAGCCGAATGAGGAGTTTCAAGATGAGTCTTCGCCTGGGCGCACTGCTGGTCGCAATGACCCTAGTTCTCGATCCGGCCGCCGCCGGATCTCGCATCGCCGGGACCGTCCCGACATCGGCGGGCTTCATCCTCGTCTCGGACAGCGGCGCTTTCGACCGCAGCTGCACCGCCTATGTCGGGCAAGGCAATCTCGCCGAGGTGCCGGCGGCGGAGGCCGTGTCCTATTGCGCATGCCTGTCCGAGGAATTCGCGCAGCGCGGCCTGAAGCGTGACGCGCTGGACTTCTTCGCCAGGACTTACAGCGACGATCTCACCACCTTCATCCACGAATATCCCGAGGGCGAGGCCTGGATGCAGGAATCATTCGCCGCCGAGACCGCCTGCCAGGGCGTCGAGAGGGCCGAGCCGGCGACAGGCGCTGAGACCGGCCTGCCGCGCAATGCCGGCTCCTGGGGCGGTATCGTGCGCAGCGGCCCGGGCCAGCAGTACAAGCGTCTCGACGCTTTGCCGGAAGGCGCGCGGGTCACTCTCCTCGAGAACAGTTCGGTGATGGAGAACGGCTTTCCCTGGATGAAGATCTCCTTCGGCGAGGGCAGGACCGGCTACCAGTGGGGCGGCATCCTCTGCTCCATCGACACGCCGATGCCGGAAGTCTTCGAGATGTGCACGAAGTAGGATTTCCGCCGCCGATCGGGCCGTCGCGAAGCCGTGACCGCCCCCGGCGGCCATTGCCCATTCAGCAAAGGTTCAGGCTGACCTATGTTCTCTGGCACGAAGACAGTCCCAGAGGAGGCAAGGATGCGCATTCCGAATTTCCTGCACAGCCGCGTGCTGGCAATCGCCGTCGCCATGGCCGTGGTACCCGCCGCCATTCCATCAAACGTACCGATCGTCGGCGTTTCCAAGGCGGAGGCCCGCGACTTCGGCCATCGCTACTACCGTCATGGCGCGCGCTCTCACCACCGCGGCTTCTACCGCGGCGGCCGCCACTACGGCAGACCCGCTTACGGCAGCCGCTATCACGGCCGCCGCCATTATGGCGGGCGTCACTATCGCCATCACCGGCGCTACAATGACGGGGTCGGAATCGGTGCGGCCATCATCGGCCTCGGCGTCGGCGCGGCTATCGCCAATTCGGGGCCTCGGTACTATCGCGAGCCCGCCTATGGCCACGCGGTCCGAAGCCCGGAATGGTACCGCTATTGCGCCGCCCGCTATCGTTCGTTCGATCCGCGCAGCGGCACCTTCCAGCCCTATCACGGCCCGCGGCGACTCTGCCGCTAAGGCGCCGGTGACATGAGCGGAGGCGAGACGGACCGTCTCGCCTCCGCGTTGTCATCCCAGGGGGCGTGGAATGCGCCCTTGGTAAGGCGAACGGCGGGCTGTCAGGCCGGCAGCGGCGCCGTCGCCTGCGCGAGCCATTCGGCCGCCGTGTCGTCGAGGAGCGGCGACAGAAGTGCCCGCGTCGCCGCGTGATAGGCGTCGATCCAGGCGATCTCCTCCGGCACGAGCAAAGCGGGGACGATGAGCCGCCGGTCGATCGGCGCGAAGGTCAGCGTCTCGAAGGACAGCATCGGCATGTCGCCGCCACTAATGTCCGTCGCCGGTTCGGTCAGCACGAGGTTTTCGATGCGGATGCCGAATGCGCCCTCGCGGTAGTAGCCTGGCTCGTTCGACAGGATCATCCCCGGTTCCAGCACGGCCATGCCACGCCGTGAGATCGACTGTGGACCCTCATGCACCGCCAGATAGGACCCGACGCCATGGCCGGTGCCGTGCGCGTAGTCCGATCCCGCCTTCCACAGTGCGATCCGAGCCAGCGGGTCGAGGTCGATGCCGCGCGTGCCCTTGGGAAAGCGCGCGGTGGAGATCGCGATCATCCCCTTCAGCACCAAAGTGAATTTCTGCCGCATCTCCTCGGTCGGCGTGCCGACCGGCACGGTGCGGGTGATGTCGGTGGTGCCGTCCTGGTACTGCGCGCCGGAATCCAGGAGGAACAGCTCGCCCTCGCCGAGCAGACGGTCGCTCTCGCGGTTGACGCGGTAGTGGACGATCGCGCCATTCGGGCCGGAGCCGGCGATGGTGTCGAAGGAGATGTCGCGCAGCGCCATGCCGTCCGCCTCGCCGAAGGCGGCCCTGAACGCGGCGAGCCTTTCGGCGGCGGCGATCTCGGTGACGGTGCCGGGCGCGCAAGAATCCAGCCAGGCCAGGAAGGCGACGATCGCCGCGCCGTCCCGCCGGTGGGCGGCCCGGCTGCCGGCGATTTCTGCGGCATTCTTGATCGCCCGGGGCAAGCGGGCCGGGTCGGGCCGCGGCCGGACCGTGCCGCCGGCTTCCTCGATCAGCGTCGCGATGCGTGCGGCGGCCAGCGTTGGATCGAGCATGACGACCCTTCCGCCGAGCGTCGAAAGGATTGCATCGAAATCTTCGGGCGCCCGGAGATCGGCGAGCCCGCCGAGATAGGGACCCGTGGCCGCCGACAGCTTGTCCGGGTCGATGAACAGCTGCGGACGGGCGCTGCGATGCAGGATGGCGAAGGACAGGGGCAGGGGGGTGTGCGGCACGTCCGCGCCGCGGATGTTGAAGGTCCAGGCGACGGACGCGGGATCGGTCAGCACCACCGCGTCGGCGCCTTCCTTGGCGAGGACCGCCGCGATGGTGGCGAGCTTTTCCTCGGCCGTCTGTCCCGCCAGGCCATCGGGATGGCGGGAGACTTCACCCTTCGGCGCTAGAGGCCGGTCGTTCCAGATGCGGTCGATCGGATTGCCGGCGAGTTCCACTAGGGCCCCGCCTTTGGCTTCCAGGATTTCGCGCAGCTTCTTCACCTCGCCGATCGTGTGCAGCCAGGGGTCGATGCCGATCCGCAAGGCCCGCGGCTGGCTTTCGAGGAAGGCCGGGAGCGGTGTCTCGACGGAGGAGACCGGCTCGAACACGGCGAGATCGACCTGGTCGCGGACCTGCAGCGTGTAGCGGCCGTCGACGAAGACATAAGCCGTGTCGGCCAGGACCAGCGCCGAGCCGGCCGAGCCGGTGAAGCCGGTCAGCCAGGCGAGGCGGGCAGCGCAATCGGGAATGTATTCGCCCTGGTGCTCGTCGGCGCGCGGCACCACGAAGCCGTCGAGACCCTGGTCGGCGAGGATGCGCCGCAGCCGCTCGACGCGTCCGGCGCTCTGGCTGAAGTCGATGGCGTCGTCGAAATTCTGGAACATGGGGCCTCCCGTCCGTCCTGCCGGTCGCCGCGGAAGAGGCGGGCCGAACGGCTGCATAGACCATATTCCGGGTCGGGATGGCCAGCGGCTGCGGCGAGCCGCTCGGCGGCCCTCTCATGGGAAATCGGTAATGATGAACGAAGTATGACCACCCCCGACTTATTGCATTGCAGCATGCGCGGGGGACCTATGCGGCAGCCGGGATACCGGAGAGTCCGCAGAGTGATCATATTGGCCTCAGGAGGTTCGATTCGAAGCCAATCCAGGAGTTCAAACCATGACGACCCTTTCCATCAGCCAGCCCAGCCTGTCGCGCTCCAACGCCAAGGGCGTTCTGCGCAGCGCTTTCGACCGTCTGATCGAGGCCCGCCACCTGCAGGCCCGCCGTTATATCTCGAACCTGTCCGTCCAGGGCCACGATCGTTTCGATCTCGCCGACATGGACCGCCGTTCGCTGTTCGAAGCCGGCGCGCCCGAGCGCAGCTGAGCCGGTCGCCGCGCCGTCATGGCAGCGGCGCCCTCTTCAGACTTTTCCAGATGACATTGTCAGACGCGTCGCAGTGACTCGTCATGAGCGATCGCGCGCCTGCGTCGGCGGCTAGTCGGCTAAAAGCGCCAGCCGACCGGCTCTGCCGCTCGGGCGCAGACGCGAAGCCCGACCTTTCTCCCCGCGCATCGACAAGGCGGCGGCCGACTGCTGACCCGCCATCTATCGTGTCAGATGCAGCGTGACCCATTCGCCGCGCCGCAGCGTTTGGCGATGGTACAGGCCCTGGGTGCGATAGGCCGACAGCACCGCCTGCCGCTGCCGCTCAAGAATGCCCGACAGCACGATGTCGCCGCCTGCCGCCAACTGGCCCTCGACGGCGGGCGCAAGATCCATCAGCGGCCGCGCCAAAATGTTGGCGACGATGAGCTCGTAGGGGCCGGCAAGCCGGATCGCCGGCGACTGCATGCCGACGGCAACGGCCGTCTTCACCAGGTTCGACACCCCGTTCTTCACGACGTTTTCCTGCGCGACCTCGACCGCGACGGGATCGATGTCGGTCGCCAGCACCGGAATGCGGGCGAGCTTGGCAATGCCGATGGCGAGCACCGCGCTGCCGGTTCCCAGGTCCAGCGCATTCAGCGGGCGCCGGCGCCGGACGAGGATATCGATCATCGACAGGCAGCCCGCCGTGGTCCCGTGATGGCCGGTGCCAAAGGCCTGGCCGGCCTCGATCTCGATCGACAGGTCGTTGGCGCGGATGATGCCGCGGTCATGCGCGCCATGGACGATGAAGCGGCCGGCGCGCACCGGCTTCAGCGCGGCCAACACCTCCTTCATCCAGTCGGTGTCGGGAATGGCTTCCACCGCGATCGCCGGATGCTGGATGCCGTCCAGCGCCGCCTCTACGTCGGCCAGGCGCGCGGCGCCGCCGGTCTCGTCGTCGAAATAGACCGAGACCTCGTGAATGTCGGCGGCCTCGTCGATCTCGGCGACGCCGACGGGGGCGTCCTCGTCCTCAAAAGCCTGGTCCCAGGCGGCGAAGATGCGGCTCGCCTCGGCCTTGGTCGTGCGCAGGTGGTAGCGGGTCTGGGTCAAGGGGCTTCCGGTGTCAGAGGGTGGCGAGGCGGTCGAGCTTCTCTTTGGCGGTCTTGGGGTCCTCGCCATAGGCGATGGTGCCGGAGAAGCGGCCCTTGGAATCCAGGAGGAAGGTCGTCGCGGTGTGGTCCATCAGATAGTCCGGGCCCTCGCCGATGCGCTTGGCGTAGACGCCCCAGCCTTTCAGCATGGCCGCGATGCCGGCGGGGTCGCCGGTGATGGCGGTGACATCGGGCGAGACCGCCGAGACGTAGTCCTTCAGGAGGGGGGCTGTGTCGCGCTCGGGATCGACGGTGACGAAGACGACGTTCAGCGCCTTGCCCTCGGCCGCCAGCTGGCTCTGGAAGCCGCCGAGCTCGGCCATGGTTGTCGGGCAGACGTCGGGGCAGTGGGTGTAGCCGAAGAACACCGCCGAGGGCTTGCCGAGGAAGGCCGCCTCGGTGATCTCGGCACCGTTCTGGTCGGTCAGCTTAAACGGCGTGCCATAGGCCGCCTGCTCGCCGTCGGGGCCGAGGCCCTGCCCGAGATAGAGCGAGATGGCGGCGCCCGCGCAGAGCGCGATCACCGCCCAGAGGCCGATCCGGAATATCGTCATGCCGCGCATCGTCTGTTCTCCTGCCCGTCCGCGGCCGGAAGGGCCGACGCGCGTGGTTGCGACAGGCGATACAACAGCCGCCCGCACGGCGCAAAGCCTGATGCCGGCCGGAGCCTCGCCTGCGGCGATCGGTGTCAGAAGCAGTTGCCCCAGCCGGCCTCGAGCATCGAGATGAAGATCGCCTCGCCCTGCGCCGCCCAGCCGGCGACGGCCAGGGCCACCACGGCGCAAAGCGCGACGAGGACGCCAATGAGAGGAAGAGGCGACAGGCGATGGGTGTTGGGCCGCGACATGGGTCGATCATAGTCACCGGCGACGCCTTGCGCCAGTCGCCGCCTCAGCCGGGGCGGCGCTCGCCGAGAAGGAAATAGCCGAGCGCCACGGCGGGAAAGCCGAGCCCGAGGATGCAGACGCCCTTCCAGCCGAAAGCGTGCAACACCGGGCTCGTCAGCGCCGAGCCGATCGCCCCGCCGGCGAAGAAGGTCGCCATGTAGACGGCGTTCAGCCGGCTGCGAATGCTTTCGTCGAGCGCGAAGATCTCGCGTTGGCCGATGACCAGATTGGCCTGGACGCCGAGGTCGACGAGAATGCCGGCCACGACGAGCGCGGCGAGCGAGGTCTCGCCGAACAGAGCGAGGCCGAAGCCGACGACCGCCGCCAGCATCGCCCCGATCGTGCCGGTGCGGCTGTGGCCGCGGTCGGCCAGCCGCCCGGCGATGGGCGCGGCGAAGACGCCGAGGACGCCCGACAAAGCGAACAACGCGACGCCGCTCGGGCTGAAGCCATAGGGTTCGGCCAGGAGAATCAGCGGCGCGCCGGTCCAGAACAGCGAGAAGCTGGCGAACATGGCGGCATGATAAAGCGCCCGGCGCCGCAGCAGGGGCTGGTCGACGAAGAGGCGCCCGAGCGAGCCGATCAGCGCGCCATAGGTTTTGGTCGCCGTGGGCTGGCGGGACGGCAGGAGGAAGAAGGCGGCGACGAGCAGCGCCGCAATTACCGCGGCCGAGGCGCCGAAGACGCCGCGCCAGCCGATGTATTCGGCGAGAAAGCTCGACAGCGGCCGCGCCAGGAGGATGCCGCCGAGGAGGCCGCTCATGACATTGCCGACCACCGATCCGCGGCGCTCGGGCGGCGCCATCGAGGCGGCGAGCGGCACCAGCAACTGCGCCGCCGCCGAGGTCACGCCGACGACGAGCGTCAGCGCGAACAGCGCGAAGAGGCCGGGCGCGAGCGCCAGGCCGAGGAGGCTCGCGACATTCGCCGCCATGGTGGCGAGGATCACCTTGCGGCTGACGAAGATATCGCCGAGCGGCACCAGCGCGATCAGGCCGGCGCCATAGCCGATCTGCGACGCCGTGACGATCCAGCTCTCGGCCGAGGAATCCAGCCCGACGCTGTCGCCGATCAGCCCGACCAGCGGCTGCGCATAATAGAGATTGGCCGCCAGCGCCCCGCAGGCGAAGGCGAAGAGCACGGTCAGCCCGGCCCCGAGACCCGCGCCGTCGACGGCGTGGCGGAGCCGCGGGGCGGCGGCGGGAATGTTGGGCATGGCCTGCTCGCAGAATCGGGGATGGGCGCCGGTATGGGGGCGGCGCTTCGTCAGCCTGACTTAGCGCAACAGGGGGCTGCCGCCAGGCGCTATTGCTGCGACGCAGCGTTCAAGCTTCAGTGTCGTCAACCGGCCCACTACCCAGGAGTCATGTGGCGATGACAGTCCGTGCTGTTCCGACATGGGACGATGCCGATCTGTTGGATGAGTTCGTCAAAATAGCCTTGAAGCAGGACGATGCCGAGCTCAAAGGCAATACCAGAGCCTTCAATCGTCTGTTCACGCAGAAAGTCGCCATCGTCGACGAACTGCGCAGCAGACCGGGCGATCATCGAAATTTGCTGACGGGTCTCTACGAGCACCAAAATCTGAGGGTTCGGCTGAATGCCGCGAGGGCGACCTTGGCTGTGGCTCCGCTTCAAGCGCGACGTGTTTTGGAGCAGTTGCGAGACTGGGGATACCCACCTTATGACGCCGACGCTCGGGAAACCTTGAGAGCCCTCGATACGGGATTTTTCGTGCCCAGGTGAGCTTTCCGTTTCGCAGCTCCGGCTGAAACGCAGCCGGCCCGGCACCACCGCCTCACGCCGCCTGCAAAAACCCCTCCAGCACCCTTTTCTGCCCAGCCTTGTCGAAATCCACCGTCAGCTTGTTGCCCTCGACGGCGACGACGGAGCCGGGGCCGAATTTGAGGTGGAAGACGCGGTCGCCGACGGAAAAGCGGCTTTCCTCCGTCATCACCGATTTCGCGACGAGCTCGCCCTGGATCTCGCGCGGGCCGCCTGATTTCGCGGAGGAATAGAGGCCGGCGCCCCGCCGCGGGGCCTGGTTGTGGCTGCGGTCCATGCGGCCGCCAAAACCTTCGCGCGGATTGTCGCGGGCCGGAGTGTCGTAGGCGTCCTCGTCGGGCGGGATTTGCGAATACTCGTCCATGCCGGCCTTGCGGGCGCTTTCGGCGGCATAGCGGTCGGCCTTGGCGGAGACATCGGAGCGCGCGCGCGGGTTTGGCCCGCTGACGCCGCCCTCGCCATAGCTCATGCCGTGGTCCTTTGGCCCGGAGCGCGAGCCCCAGGCGGTGTCGCGGCCCCCACCGCCGGTCTCGCCGGCGCGGGCGGCCTGGGCGCGCTTCCAGCCGGGCGTCTGGTAGGAGGTGGTCGAGAAGGCGTCGGCGTCCCAGCGCGAGGCGCCGTAGCCGCGCGATCCGCCGCCATAGCCGCCATAGGAGGTCGACGGCTCCTTTACCTCGACATGCGCCTCCGGCAGTTCGTCGAGAAAGCGCGAGGGAATGGTCGACTGCCAGAGGCCGTGAATGCGCCTATTGGAGACGAACCAGATTTTGACCCGTTTCTTGCCGCGGGTGATGCCGACATAGGCCAGGCGCCGCTCCTCCTCGAGCCCGGAGCGGCCACCTTCGTCGAGGGAGCGCTGGTGCGGAAACAAGCCTTCCTCCCAGCCGGGCAGAAACACCGTCTCGAATTCCAGGCCCTTGGCCGAATGCAGCGTCATGATCGAAACGGCATCCATGGCCGCGTTCTGATCGACATCCATGACCAGCGACACATGCTCGAGAAAGCCGCCGAGATTGTCGTAGAGGTCCATGGAGCGGATCAGCTCCTTGAGGTTGTCGAGCCGGCCCGGCGCCTCGGCCGAGCGGTCGTTCTGCCACATCTCGGTGTAGCCGGATTCCTCCAAAATCATCTCGCCGAGATCGGTGTGCTTCATCGTGGCGACGAGGCCGGCCCAGCGCTGGAAATTGGCGACGACCGTCCGCAGCGCCGCCCGCGGCTTCGGCTTCAGCTCCTCGGTGGCGCTGATCGCTTCGGCCGCGGCCATCAGTGGGATGCCCTTGGCGCGGGCGTAGTCGTGCAGGAGCCGCAGCGCCGCGTCGCCGAGGCCGCGCTTCGGCGTATTGACGATGCGCTCGAAGGCGAGGTCGTCGGCCGGCTGCACGACGCAGCGGAAATAGGCGAGCGCGTCGCGGATCTCCTGCCGCTCGTAGAAGCGCGGGCCGCCGATGACGCGGTAGTTCAGGCCCATGGTGACGAAACGGTCTTCGAACTCGCGCATCTGGAACGAGGCGCGGACCAGGATCGCCATGTCGTTGAGGAGATGGCCCTTGCGCTGGAGCTGCTCGATCTCCTCGCCGACGCCGCGCGCCTCCTCCTCCGAATCCCAGCCGGCGTTCACCTCCACCTTGTCGTGCTCGGGGTCGACATGGTCGGTGAACAGCGTCTTGCCGAGCCGGTCCTCGTTGTGCGCGATCAGCTGCGACGCCGCGCCGAGGATGTGGGCGGTCGAGCGGTAGTTGCGCTCCAGCCGGATGACGGTCGCGCCGGGGAAATCCTTGTCGAAGCGCAGGATGTTGTCGACCTCGGCGCCGCGCCAGCCATAGATCGACTGGTCGTCGTCGCCGACGCAGCAGATGTTGACAGTGTCGGTGGCGGGTTCGCGCGGGGGCGACTTCTGCTGCGGTGCCGTCTCCTGCGGGACGCGCGCGGGCGCGATCATGGGCCCAGTGCCGGAGGCTTCGCCCCAGGGCGGGGGAATGTTCTCGTCGTCGCCAAGGGAAGGATAGAAGCCTGGTTCCGGGTCCCCTCGTCCTTCGACAGGCTCAGGATGAGGGAACCCTGACGGTGGCGCAAAATCTCTTTCGTCTGCGGAGAGGGGCGCGCCGGTCAGATGCTCCTGCTCGTCCTCAAAATCCTCATACCCATCCGGACGCTCAGCGAAGTCTATTTCCGCATCCCGAGGCGCAAACGCAGCCCCCTCATCCTGAGCCTGTCGAAGGACGGGGGAACGGGCCGCCGCCGCTGGCGCTTTGCCCGCCGCATCGCCCCGCGCCTTCGGCCGCTGCGCCAAAAGCCGCAGCCAGAGATATTGCGCGACGTTGGTGTCCTGGTACTCGTCGACGAGGATGTAGCGGAAGCGGCGGTGGTATTCGGCGAGCACGTCCGGGTGGGCGCGGAAAATGGCGATCGGGTGCATCAGGAGATCGCCGAAATCGGTGGCGTTGAGGCTGACCAGCCGGTCCTGATAGGCCTGGTAGAGCATCCGCCCCTTGCCGTCGGCAAAAGCGCGCGCATCGCCCTCCGGAATGTCCTTCGGCGTCAGACCCTTGTTCTTCCAGCCGTCGACGAGGCCGGCGAAGGCGCGGGCGGGCCAGCGCTTGTCGTCGAGATTGGCGGCCTGGATCAGCTGCTTGATCAGGCGGATCTGGTCGTCGGTGTCGAGGATGGTGAAGTTCGATTTCAGCCCGACGAGCTCGGCATGCCGGCGCAGGATCTTGACGCCGATGGAGTGGAAGGTGCCGAGCCAGGGCATGCCCTCGACCTGCTCGCCGACGAGGAGCGCGATGCGCGTCTTCATCTCGCGCGCAGCGCGGTTGGTGAAGGTGACGGCCAGAATCTGGCTGGGATAGGCCCGTCCGGTCGACAGGATGTGGGCGATGCGCGTCGTCAGCACGCGCGTCTTGCCGGTGCCGGCGCCGGCCAGCACCAGGACCGGGCCCTCCGTCGCCTCGACGGCAGCGCGCTGCTCGGCGTTCAGGCCTTCGAGATAGTCGGGCGTGCGCTGGCCGCGCGCTGCCAGGGCGCGGGCGGCAATGCCGCCGCCGCGTGCCGCCGCTTCTTTCGGCTCGCGCCGGGTCGGATCGTTGGAATCGCTCATGACTTCCTATCTAATCGATCCCGCGGGGAACACTAGGGGAACGCGGCGATCGACTTGCCGCCTGCCGGAACCCGGGACAAGCGGGACGGCGGTAGCGAGGGGCATCGCCCGGCAGCACATCGTCGGGCAACGAACGCGCCGACTTGCCGTTGTTCCCGCTGATGCAGCGGAGCCGGTGGCAGGACCGCCAACAGACGGGGAGGAACAGGAATGAGCCGGACGAGGATCACCCAGGCGATGATCGACGCCTACGACGAATACACGCATCTGACGCTCGACCGCCGCGGCTTCATGCAGAAGCTGACGGGTCTTGCGGGCTCGGCCGCCGCGGCCGCGGCCGTGGCGCCGCTTCTGGCGGCCTCCAGCGCGAAGGCGGCGGTCGTCGCGCCCGACGATCCCGCGGTGACGGCAGTCTGGGCGACATACGAGGCTGCCGGCACCGAGATGAAATCCTATCTGGCCAGGCCCGCCGAAGGGGAGGGGCCGTTTCCCGGCGTCATCGTCATCCACGAGAACCGCGGCCTCAACGGCCATATCCAGGACGTCACCCGGCGGCTCGCCAAGGAAGGTTTCGTGGCGCTGGCGCCGGACTTCCTGTCCACCGCCGGCGGCACGCCGCCCGACGAGGACAAGGCGCGCGAACTGATCGGCGCCCTCGATCCCGAGCAGACGAAGGCGCTCGCCGTCGGCAGCGAGGCCTGGCTGCGCCAGGCGGACGGGGTGAACGGCAAGGTCGGGGCGATCGGCTTCTGCTGGGGCGGCGGCCTCGTCAGCGACCTCGCCATCGCTGATCCCGATCTCAAGGCCGGCGTCGCCTACTATGGAAGGCAGCCCGATGCGGCCGAGGTCGGCCAGATCAAGGCGGCGATGATGCTGCACTATGCCGGGCTCGACACCCGCATCAATGCCGGCATCGACGCCTACAAGGCGGCGCTCGAGAAGGAGGGCGTCGAGCACGAGATCCATGTCTACGAGGGCGTCAACCACGCCTTCAACAACGACACCTCCGCCGCCCGCTACGACAAGGCGGCCGCCGACCTCGCCTGGACGCGGACGGTCGACTTCCTGAAGGCGAAGCTCGGATGACGAAGCTTTCTTCCCGGCGGGTCCATCTCCAGCCCGATGTGGCGGACGGAATTCCAAACAGCGAGCTGCCGCTGATCGTCGCGACCGGCGCGATCGATCCGCCCCTGCCGCCGGCGGCCTTGCACGCGCAGCTGCGGCAGAACGGCTGGCAGGGGACGTGGACCTACACGATCTACGACTACTGGCATTTCCACGTCACCGGCTTCGAGGTGCTCGTGTGCGTGGCCGGAAAGGCCAGTATCGGCTTCGGCGGGGATCGCGGCACGGCGGTGACCCTCGAGCCCGGCGACGCCGTCTTCATCCCCGCGGGGGTGGGCCATCGCAGGCTCTCCGGTTCGCCGGATTTCCAGGTCGTCGGCGCCTATCCGCCGGGCCAGGACGGGACGATCGTGCGGGCCGGCGCGATGACGCTGGAGGCGGCGCGGCGGGCGATCGACGCGCTGGAGGTACCGGACGTCGACCCCTTGAGCGGCGCCCGGCCGGGACTGCTGGCGGCCTGGTGGCCGGAACGCTGAGGCCAGGGTCGCCTCGATGGTCGCCTCGATCGGGGGCTGCCGGCTCAGCCGGGCTTGCGGGGGATGCCGACCGAGCGTCCGAGCCGCTCCGGGCGCGGCAGCAGGGCGTCCTTGCCCGCGGCCTCGGTGATGGCCGCGAGAATGTCCGCCGGCCAGGGCGCGACCTTCGGGCCCGACATGTCGATCGACAGCACCAGGCCTTCGAGCGTGGCGGCGAGCCATCCGTCGGCATGGCGGAGCTCCTGATAGATGTGCAGGCGCTTTTCGTCGAAGTCGACGATCTGGCCAGTCACGTAGACGCTGTCGCGCTCGAACACCTCCCTGATATAGCAGACGTGGTTTTCCGCCACATAGGTCGTCATGCCCCGGCTGCTTGCATAGTCGGGGCCGAGTCCGAGTGCCGCGAGTTCCTCGTCGGCGCCCTGGTCGAACAGCACGTGATAATAGGCCAGGTTCAGGTGGCCGTTGTAGTCGATCCATTCCGGCCGGATGCGGAGCGGCGAGGAGCGGTGGGGAACAGTCTCGGTCATCTCTACCCTTATGGTTGGCACTGGCGGAACCCCGCCGGTCTATGGCATTGCGGGCGAAGGGAAAAGTTACGAGGGGACGGGCGATGACTCTGGCGGACATCAGGCGCGAGATTTCCCCGCCGCGACACGGCACGGCGACCGCGGTCGCGCTCCTGAAACAGCGGTTCGGCGAACGTCTCGTGACGGGCGAGGATGTGCGCCGCGCGCATGGCCACACCCGCACCTATATCCCGAACCAGCTGCCCGATGCCGTCTTCTTCGCCGAGACCGAGGAAGAGGTGCGCGACGTCGTCCTCGTCTGCCACGCGCATGCCTGCCCGATCATCGCCTTCGGCATCGGCTCCTCGCTGGAGGGCCACGTCAACGCGCCTTTCGGCGGCATCTCGCTCGACCTGTCGCGGATGGACAAGATCCTGCAGCTGAACCCGGAGGATTTCGACGTCACCGTCGAGCCCGGCATCACCCGCGAGGCGCTGAACGCGCAGCTGCGCGACACCGGCCTGTTCTTCCCGATCGATCCCGGTGCCAATGCCAGCCTCGGCGGCATGGCGGCGACGCGGGCGAGCGGCACCAGCGCCGTGCGCTACGGCACCATGCGCGACAACGTCATCGGCGTCACCGCCGTCATGGCGGATGGCCGCATTATCCGCACCGCGCGCCGGGCGAAGAAGACATCGGCCGGCTACGACCTGACGCGCCTCCTCGTCGGCTCGGAAGGAACGCTCGGCATCATCACCAAGCTGAACCTGAAGCTCTACGGCATCCCCGACACCATCCTCTCCGGCGTCTGTCCGTTTCCGAGCGTGCGCCAAGCCTGCGATGCGGTGATCCAGACGGTGCAGTCAGGCATCCCTGTGGCGCGGATCGAACTCCTCGACGCGGAGGCGATCGAGGCCTCGATCGCCTATTCCAAGATCGATCTGCCGCGCTCGCCCTGTCTCTTCGTCGAGCTGCACGGCTCGGCAGCCTCGGTCGCCGAGCAGGCCGAATTCTTTGCCGCGATCGCGGGGGAAAACGGCGGCGGCCCCTTCGCCGGCTCGACGCGCACGGAGGAGCGGGCCAAACTCTGGAAGGCGCGGCACGACTTCTACTGGGCGAGCCTGACCTTGCGCCCGGGCGCGCAGGCGATCGCGACGGATGTCTGCGTGCCCGTCTCGTCGCTGTCCGACTGCATCGCCGAGACGCAGGCCGACATTGCCGAGCACGGCCTCATCGGCCCGATCGTCGGCCATGTCGGCGACGGCAATTTTCATGTCACGCTGCTGCTCGACCAGGAGAACGAGGAAGAGGTCGAGCGCGCCGAGGCCTTCATCGCCCGACTGTCGCTGCGGGCCTTGCGCTACGACGGCACCTGCACCGGCGAGCACGGCGTCGGCCAGGGCAAGCGCGGCTATCTCCAGGACGAGCTGGGCGAGGCGCTCGGCGTCATGCGCCAGATCAAGCAGGTGCTCGACCCCAACAATATCCTCAATCCCGGCAAGATCTTCATGCCGGCCTGATAGAGCTGTGTTCGGCAGTTCCCGCCGGCATCGACAAAATCGCCACTTTCTGGCCATTCCGTAGAGTCGTGCGCTAGGATTTGCTGGGCGTTTGCTCCATGCAGGGAATGACGGTGCGAGACGCGCCAGCCTTGCCGCTGCGGATGGGCGGCGGATCGTGCCAAAGCGGACGGACGAGAAGGAGAGTGTCCTGGTCAGAGGCTTCGTCGCCATCGGCGGACTGTTAGTCCTCGCGCTGCTCGGCGTGCTGATCGCCCCCTATTTCATCGACTGGAGCGCCTACCGGGCGGATTTCGAGCGCGAGGCTTCGGCCATCGTCGGGCACAAGGTCGTCGTGCGCGGCGCCGCCTCGGCGCGGATTCTTCCCTTCCCCTCGGTGACCTTCACCGATGTCGTCGTGGAGGATGCGGCCAATCCGGCCAAGCCGCTGATGACCGTCGCCGGCTTTCGCATGGACGCGGAACTGGCGCCCTACCTTTCCGGCGTCATCCAGATCTTCTCCATGCAACTGGACCGGCCGCACATCCGCGTCCCGCTGACTCAGGACGGCGGCTTGTCGCTTGTCGGCGCAACGGCGGCCTTGCCGATCGATGCCCGGATCGTTCTCGACGATGTCGAGATCCGCGATGGATCGATCTCGCTCGAAAACGGCATCACCGGCCGCGTGCACAATCTGACCGACGTCGACGCCCGGATGTCCGCCCGCTCGCTGCAGGGGCCCTTTGCCGGATCCGGCACGCTCGCGGCCAACGGTCAGACGCTGACCTTCTCCCTGGCCAGCGGCCCGGTGCAGGAGACAACGGGCCTGCCTTTCCGGCTGACCGTCGACTCGCCGGTTCTGGACGCCAGCCTCGTCTTCGATGGCGCCGCGGCAGTAACGGAGAACCTGCCGACCTTCACCGGCGCGATGCGGGTCGTCAGCCCGCTGCCGAAGCCGGTGACGAGCGAGCCGCCGGCCGACGGCGTGCCTGTCGCGCCCACGCCCGAGAGGGCGCGCCTGCTGCCGCCGCTCGATGCCGCCGCCAAGCTGGTGGCGACGCCGGCGAAGATTGATCTCAGCGAGATCCGTGTCGCCGCCGGTGCCGGCGAGACGCCCTACATCCTGACCGGGTCCGGATTGGTCAGCCTCGCCCGCCTGCCGCATTTCACCCTGGATCTCGAAGGCGAGCAGGTCGATGTGGACAGCCTCGCCAGCGACGCGGCGACGCCCTCGGCGGAGCCGCTCACCTTCGAGCGGCGGCTGGCGGCGGCGCAGGCCGTGCTCGCCGCGGTGCCCAAACCCCAGATGCCGGGAAGCGTGACGCTGGCGCTGCCCGTGGTCGTGGCCGGCGACACGACGATCCGCGACGTCGCCTTGACCGCCTCGCCGACGGACACCGGATGGTCGCTGGCACGCTTCGTGGCGGAACTGCCGGGGCGCACCAGCATGGAGGCGACCGGCGTCGTCACCCTCGCGTCGTCGATCGGCTTCAAGGGCGATCTCCTCGTCGCCTCGCGCCAGCCTTCTGGCTTTGCCGGCTGGCTGACGGGATCGGTCGATCCGGCGATCCGCGCGCTGCCGCAAGCGGGCTTTTCGGCGACGGTGGACCTGACGCCGGACGTGCAGCTGTTCAGCGATCTCGAGATCAACCTGGCCGGCGACACGCTGAAGGGCCGACTGCAGCGCTCGGGGCCGCGCGACGCGCGCGCGCTCAGCGCCTCGCTCGATGCCGGCCGGGTCGATCTCGACGCGCTGCTGGCGCTGTCGCGGCTGTTCACCGGCGAGGACGATTCGCTCGCCGAAGCCGGCAAGATGGCCGTCCGGATCTCGGCCGGGCCGGTGACCTATCGCGGCGTCGCCGCCGGCCGAATCGATGCCGATCTCGCCTATGACGGCGACGGCGTGCGCGTCGCGCGGTTCGATCTCGGCGATCTCGCGGGGACCGATGTCGAGCTGTCCGGCACGCTCGGCGGCTTCGGGGGCGGCGTGGCCGGCGTGGAAGGAAGCCTGGCCTTCAAGCTGGCCTCCGCCCGTCCGGCGGAGGCGATGGCATTTCTGGCGGCGCAGCTGCCGGCGAGCCCGGCGCTGGACGCGCTGGTGGTTCGCGCGCCGACGCTCGGACCGCTGGCGCTGGCCGGGAGCGTGAAGACGCAGGTGGAAAAGCCGGGCGAAAAGCCGACGCTCGACATCGCGCTGGACGGCACCGCCGCCGATACCGCCATCACCCTGCAGCTGGCGCTCGGCAACGGGATCTATGCCGAGGGCAGCAGCGGCCGCTTCGGGCTCGATCTCGGCCTCACCAGCCCCACGCCCTCCGTTCTCCTGTCGCAGCTCGGGCTGGAGTCCCTGCCGGTGCCGTCCCCTTCGCCTCTGGCATTGACGGTGGCGCTCTCGGCCGGCGAGACCGGCCCCGTGGCGGCCAGCGCCGCCCTGCGCGCGCCCGGCACCGCCTTTACGGCCGAGGGCACGTTCGAGGTCGCCGCCACCGGGATCACGGCCGCCGACTTCGGCGTCAACGCCCGCAGCGACGACCTGTCGCCGCTCCTGATGACGACCGGCATCGCCTTGGGCCAATCGGCGCTGGAGGTCCTGCCGGTCGATCTCGGCGGCCAGGTCGCGTTTGCCGGCGACACGCTCGACCTGCGCAATGTGTCGGGAAAGATCGCCGGCACCGATGTCAGCGCCGAGCTGCAGCGGCTGGCCGGTGAGCCCCTGACGGGCGAGGTCTATGTCTCGGACCTGTCGCTGCCTTGGCTGGCCTCGCTCGTCTACGGCCGGCCGCCCGCGCGCGGCGAGGCCTGGTCAGACGAAAGCTTCACGGCTGCGCTGCTGCCGCCGGTCGATCTGGCCCTGCAGGTCAGCGCGGACACGCTGCGTCTTGGCAACGGCCGCGACCTCGGCGATTTCGGCGCGGCTCTCGACGCGACCGACGGCAATCTGCAGCTGACCTCGATGAAGGGCGCGTTCTCCGGCGGCTACGTCTCGGGATCGGCGACGCTGCGCAATGCCAATGGCGTCGGCGGTTTTGCGCTGGCGGCCGAGTTCAACGGCATCGACCTCGGCACCCTGGCGCAGGGCCGCAGCGGCGACGACGAGGCGGGTGACGCCGGCCTGCCGGGCATTGACGGGACTCTGGATGCCAGCCTGTCGCTGGATGGCACGGGCCAGTCCTATGCGGGTCTGGTCTCTGCGCTGACCGGGGCCGGATCGGTCCGCATCCAGGACGGCAGTTTTGCCGGGATTCGGCCTGGGATGTTCGGCCCGCTGCTGACCGCCGCCGACGCCGAGGGATTTGCGCCGGGAACGGAGACGACGGCCGGCCTCGTCGCGGATCTTCGGACGGGGTCGCGCTACCCCGTGCCGAATCTCCGGGCGGAGTTCTCCGTCGCTGGCGGCGTGGCGCGCTTCGCCAACACGCGCCTGGCCGGAACCGGCGAGACCCTCGGCGGCGACGGATCGATCGACCTGAAGACGCTCGGCATCGATGCCAGCCTGCGGCTGGCGCTCGATCCCGGCGACGAGGCGATCGAGGGTGCCGAGCCGGCGATTCTCTATCGCCTGTCCGGTCCGCTGTCCGGCCCCACCCTGACGGCCGACGTCCAGCCGCTGGCGAGCTATCTCTCGGTGCGCGCCTTCGAGCGCGAGCAGGCACGGGTGGAGGCCATGCAGGAAGCGCTGCAGGAGCGGCTGCGGCTTCGCCGCGAGGCCCGCTACTATCGCTGGCGGGAGACCGAGCGTCTGGCGGCCGAGACGGCGAAGGCGGCGACGGACGCCGCCGAAGAGCTGCGCCTGCAACGGCAGCGGGTGGAGGCCGAGCGGGCGGCGGCCGAGGCCGCTGCTGCCGCGGAAGCCGCGGCGACGCTCGCGCGCGAAGCTCGGGAGGCGGAGGAGGCGCAACGCCAACGGGCGGCGCGCGAGGCGGAAGCGGCGGCCGCGGCCCGGGCGGCAGAAGCGGCCCGCGCGGCGGAGGCGGCGCGTGCGGCGGAGGCAGCGCGTGCTGCGGAAGCTACACGGGCAAGGGAGGCCGAGCGGGCCCGGCAGGCCCGCGAAGCGGCTGGCGCCGCCGCGGCGGCGTCCCGACAGGCCGAGGAGGCGCGCCGCGCCGCTGAAACGCCTTCCGGTTCCCCATCGCCGGCCTTGCCGCCGTTTCGCCTGGAGCCGGCGCCTGCCCCTGCGAGCCCGCAGACGCCCTCCCAGGACTTCCCGTCCTTGCCCGGCGTCAGCAATCCGCTCGATTTCTGAGGCGGGACGGCGATTCTGGAATCCGCCATCCCGCATTCACTCGTCGGCTTCGCAGGATCTGTCCCGGAACTTTGCGGCCCCGTTTCGGGCCCAGTCTCGAAGACCGGCGAAGGCTGATCGAACTCACGGGATCACCGACACGCAGACAGCGGTCGGCCATCACGGCATCAACGCCCCTGTCGTGCTGCGCCAGCTGTCGTGCTGCGCCACCGACGCCCGCGACGGTCAGGCCGCTCAGGCGTGCCGGCCGAGCGCCTCGTCGAGCACGAAGAGGCGGACGGCGGACGAAAGGTTGGAGCCGGGCTCGCGGCCGGCATCGATTGCCGCGACGAGGGCAGCGATCGGCTGGGCTCTGGCTCCGGCGATCGCCTGCAGCCTTATCCAGAACGCGTCCTCGATGCTGATCGAGGTGCGGTGGCCGCGGATGGTGATGGATCGCTTGACGATCATCTAACGTCCGCCGTGATCATACCGGCGGCCTCTCCGCAGGCGCGAGGTTCAGGAAGGTTCGTCCGCCGGCGGCGATGCGCGGCTGCCAGCATCCCCGGCCGGATCCGCCACATTGCCGCGGCGCACCCCGTCGAGCGCCCGCGCGGCCTGCCGGTTCTCCCGCTCCGCCTTGTCGCGCAGAGCCTTCGGCATGCCGAAGGCTATCCGGTTGGCGTCGGCCTTCTCAGCGTCGTCACGCCGCAAAGCGCGCTTGCGGGCCAGGCGAAGATTGACGATCTCCGCCAAGACTCAGGTCTTCTTGCGGAACGCGTCCAGCGAGACGACATCCGCCGGCTTCTTGTCGGTCGCGGCCGGATTGTCGGTCTTCTCGGCGGCGTCCTCCTTGCGCGGCTTGGCCGGCAGTTTGGAGGGCGCGGCAGCGCGCTGCGGCTTCGGCACCTGCTGAAGGGCGGGAGCGGGAAGCGGCACGGAACCGTCGTCGGTCGAGCCATTGGCCGCCTCGACGTCGCGAACGTCGAATTCCAGCTCGAAATTCACCGCCGGATCATAGAAGCCGCGGATCGCCGCGAAGGGGATCAGCAGGCGCTCGGGAATGTCGGAGAAGGACAGGCCGACTTCGAAGGTCGTGTCGGTGACCGCGAGATCCCAGTACTGGTGCTGGATGACGATCGTCATCAGCTCAGGATACTTTTCCCGCAGCCGCGACGAGATCCGCACGCCGGGTGCCGAGGTGAGGAAGGTGATGAAAAAGTGGTGCTCGCCCGGCAGGCCGGTCTTGATGACTTCGTTCAAGACCTTGCGGATGACGCCGCGCAAGGCGTCCTGGGCGAGAATATCGTAGCGGATTAAATCTTGGCCCATCGTGAGGTCTCTGACTGCTTTCCGCATTGGGTCCGACACGCCGGTCGGGGAAGATTGAGTGGAGGCTTCTGTTGCCAGGTGCCTCCGGACCCCGCCCGAGAGTGCGAACCCCCAGGACTTGATTTGAAGCTATCGCACAGCCTTAGGCTGCGAGACGGGCTTCCGCATAGTTGTCATTGGCAACTACTGATACAGCCCGATAACGGTGGTACAATGCCGAGCAAAGTTCCGATCTTTACACCCTCGTCGATCCTATTTCGCCCCCGCCTCAGCTCTTCGCGGGAAGGAAGCGATCCTTCGGGGAAGAACTCAGGTGGAGGCGCCGGGTACCGCCCCCGGGTCCGAATGGCTTATTTCATCGGCGGTTTATCGCCATAGCCGGCTTGCGCCAGCGAAAAGGAATATAGGCAAGTACCTTGCGTCTGAAAAGGCCGAAAGCGGTCTTCCCCTTCGGGCGCCGGCAGTTTCCCGCAAGGGCTGTGTCCGTGGCCCCGGTTCCGGCCGGAAGAGCGCGGCTCGAGGATCTCCCGCGGACCCCATCGTCGGCCCTGGTGTCGCCCTGCCGTGAGCGCCGGCGGGCCCATGCATCGTCACCTCCCGATCTGCCTTCGCCTTTCCCAAGGCACGAAAGTTCGGACGAACAATTATGTGTCCGGCTGAACAAACCGCCGGGTGGCGCGTTGGGAAGCCGAGGACATTGATGTCCGTATCCGATGGAGAAGAACGATGGGTAGCACTTCCGACAAGATCTCGGGCCTCGCCAACGAAGCCACCGGCAACGTCAAGCAGGCGGCCGGCAAGGCGGTCGGCAACGAGCGGCTGCAGGCGGACGGCAAGGCGCAGGAAATCAAGGGCGAAGCCCAGCAGGCGGTCGGCGATGCCAAGGCCGCCGTCAAGAAGGGCGCCGACAACGTGTCGGACGCTGCCCACCGCAACCTCTGATCTGACGGCAGGAGAGGGGCGGGTCCCGGTGGGGCCCGCCCCTTTTTGCGTCTGCCGCCGCGCCCACGACCGCTGACGGCAGCGAAGCACCTGCGCCGGGACTGGTTCCGGGCCAGGGTGCGGCTTATGTCGGGGGGCAAGGGCCGAGCCTGCCGGATGCCGGCCGGGCCGTGCAGAACTTCGGAGCGATGTGCAGCGCATGGACGACCTGACCCGCCTGAGCCCTTTGCGCCCGCTCGACAACTGTTTCCGCGTGGCCGAGGCGACCAGAGCCTCGGTGATCATCGATGCCGACGACTATTTTCACTGGGCCCGCGCCGCCATGCTCAAGGCCCGGCGCCGGATCGTCCTCGTCGGCTGGGATTTCGATGCCCGCATCACGCTGGGGCGGGCGGGGACCGGCGACGACGCGGCGCCCGAGCGGGTCGGCGACTTCATCTACTGGCTGGTCGAGAACAATCCCCATCTCGACGTCTATCTCCTGCGCTGGGATCTCGGCGCGCTGAAGACGCTGACGCGGGGCTCCACCATCTTCACCGTGTTCAAGTGGATGGCGCATCCGCGCATCCACACCAAGCTCGACAGCTTTCACCCCACCGGGGCGTCGCACCACCAGAAGATCGTCGTCGTCGACGATGGCTTTGCCTTCTGCGGCGGCATCGACATGACCGAGGATCGCTGGGACACGCGCGAGCACCGCCACGGCGACGAGCGTCGCCGCCGTCCCAATGGCAGTCTCTACGGCCCCTGGCACGATGCCACGACGGCCGTCGAGGGGCCGATGGCGCAGGTGCTGGCGACGATCGCCCGCGACCGCTGGCACCGGGCAGGCGGCAAGCCCATGGCGGCGCTGGAGGATTCGGCTTCGTGCTGGCCCGAGGGCCTTGCCGCGCAGTTCGAGAATGTCACCATGGCCGCCTCTCGCTCGCTGCCGGCGATGACCGGCCAGGACGAGGTTCTGGAGGTCGAGCGCCTGTATCTCGACCAGATCGCCCGAGCGAAGCGCCTCATCTATGCCGAGAGCCAGTATTTCGCTTCTCGGCGGATCGCCGAGGCGATCGCCAAACGGCTGGAGGAGGAGGACGGCCCCGAGATCGTCGTCATCAATCCGCTGACGGCCCAGGGATGGCTCGAGCCGATCGCCATGGACACCGCGCGGGCGCGCCTGCACGAGGCCTTGCGCCGCCGCGATCCGCGCGGCCGCTTCCGGATCTACCATCCCTATACGGACGGCGGCGCGCCGATCTACGTGCATGCCAAGATCCTGATCATCGACGATATGATCCTGCGGATCGGCTCCTCCAACATGAACAACCGCTCGCTGCGCCTGGACACCGAATGCGACGTCACCATCGACGTCGAAATGCCCGGCAATGAGAGCATGCGCGAGACGATCATCGCGCTCCGAAACAACCTGCTCGCCGAGCACCTGGGCACCGACGTCGACCGTGTCGCTCGCCTCGTCACGGAGACGGGGTCGCTCGTCCAGACGATCGAAACCCTGCGCGGCACGGGACGGTCGTTGCGTCCCTACGAGACGCCCGAACTCAGCGACGTCGAAAAATGGCTCGCCGACAACGAGGTCCTCGATCCCGAGGGGCCAAGCGAGATGTTCGAGCTGCCGAGCAAGCGCGGCCTTCTCCGGCGCCTGAAGGGAAGGCTGCACCGCCCGAGGATCAGGGCCCGACGTTCGGCCTGACGGGTTCGGCACCGGGGCAAACGCGCCAGACGATCTCGCAGGATCCACGCTGGGCACGGGCGGGCGCGGGCAAGCGACCGCTCTTCCTGGCTCCGGCGCCGGGCGCTAGTCCGAACCGGAATCGCCCATGACCGATCCGATATAGGCGACGATGTCGTCGATCTCGTCCTGCGATGCCTCAAAGACCGGCATGCCGGGATGGCCGGTATCGATCGTGCCGATGAAGGTTTCCTCCAGCGCGTCGATCGGAAAGCGCTCCGACAGCGTGCGAAAGGGGGGCGCCTGCGGATTGGGGCTGCGCGGCTCGTCCGCAACGGCATGGCAGCCGGTGCAGTTCAGGACGACGAGCGCCTTGCCCCGCGCGACGCGTTCGTCCGGCGCGCCGCCCTGCGAACGGGCCGGTTGGCTGGCCAGGAGGGCGACCGTCATCCCGAGACAGAAAACGAGGGATCGATGCATCGGTGGCCTCGCTGGGAAAATATGATCGGAGCCCGGGCCGTGGCGACGCCATTCGCAACGCGAGCCCGACGGCAAGTGCCTGTCTCAGCACTGTTTACAGGATATGGCGCTGATGCGCCTTGCTCCAGATCAAGGCGGCGCCATCTGATCCGGGCCAAGCTGCGGAACAAAGCCCGGCATTCGATTCAAGGCACTCCATGTATTTCCTGGCGTTGGCCACCGATTTCGACGGAACGCTGGCGCATGACGGCATCGTTGCCGCCCAGACGCTGGAGGCGCTGCAGCGGCTGAAGGCGAGCGGGCGGCGGGCGATCCTGGTCACCGGGCGGGAACTGCCCGATCTCCTCGCGATCTTCCCTCAGGCGAAGATGTTCGACCGCATCGTCGCCGAGAACGGCGCGCTTCTCTTCGATCCGGGCAGCGGTCTCGAGCAGCTTCTGGCGCCGCCGCCCCCGCCGGACTTCGTGCAGAGGCTGCGCGACAGGGGCGTCGGGCCGATCTCCGTCGGCCGCGGCATCGTCGCCACCTGGGAGCCGCACCAGGGCGCGGTCCTCGAGGCGATCCGCGAGTCCGGGCTCGAACTGCAGATCGTCTTCAACAAGGGCGCCATCATGATTCTGCCGCCCGGCGTCAACAAGGCCTCGGGCCTTCATGCCGTGCTGCGCGATCTCGAATTGTCGGCCCACAACGTCGTCGCGGTCGGCGACGCGGAGAACGATCACGCGCTGCTGTCGGCGAGCGGCTGCGGTGCCGCCGTCGCCAATGCCGTGACCGCGATCCGGGATGGCGCCGACCTTCGCCTGACCGGCGACCATGGCGCCGGCGTCGCCGAATTGATCGATCGGCTGATCCGCGAGGATGCGGGACTGGCGCCCACGACCCGGCACGGCATCGTCCTGGGAGCCGACGGGCAGGGCGAGGCGGTGCGCCTGACCCCTTTCGGCGGCAATGTGCTGATCATCGGCGGCTCGTGCAGCGGCAAGTCGTGGCTGGCGACCGCGCTGACCGAGCGCATGGCGGAAGGGCGTTTCGAGTTCTGCGTGATCGACCCCGAGGGCGACTACGTCGATCTCGACCATGCGGTCTTCATCGGCACGTTGCGCGCGCCGCCGCCGGCGGCCGAAGCCCTGAAGCTGCTGCACGACGATGCCGTCAACCTCGTCGTCAACAGCCAGGCTCTGCCCGTGCACGAGCGGCGGATGCTGGCCGCGACCATGCTGACGCAGATCGACAGGCTGCGGGCCCGCACCGGCCGGCCGCATTGGCTGGTGATCGATGAGGCGCACGAGGTGCTGCCGTTCGCCGCGCCCGGCGGAAGCAGAGTGGAACTGGCCGCGGCGACCGGCACCATTCTCGTCACCGCCTATCCGCATGCGGTCTCGCGCGACGTGCTGCGCCAGGTCGGCGTCGTCGTGGCGCTGGGGGCCGACGCCACCGCGGCGCTGGCGGCCCTCGCGGCGACGATCGGCGTCGCGCCGCCGAAGGTTTTGGTCGAGCCCGGCCCGGAGGAGGCGCTCTATTGGCGACCGCGCGCGGACGAGCCTCCCGTCTGCGTCCGGATTGCCGGGCCGCTGCAAATCCATCGCCGCCATCGCGGGAAATATGCGATCGGCGACGTCGGCACCGTCCACAGCTTCTATTTTCGCGGCCCGCACAAGACGATGAACCGCCCGGCCCACAATCTCTATCGCTTCCTGGAGATCGCCGCCGACGTCGACGACCGGGTCTGGGAGCATCACCTGAAGGCCGGCGACTATTCGGCCTGGTTTCGGCATGTGATCCGGGACGAGGATCTGGCTTCGGAGGTGGAAGGGGTGGAGACGGACGCGGCACTGCCGCCGCAGGAGAGCCGGCGCCGCATCCGCAAGGCCGTCTGGCGGCGCTATGCCGCGCCGGCGAGCGGGTGAGGGGGATCGCCCGACTGCCCGGTGCGTCCTGGCCGCGCGCTGTCCGATGGCTTGACCTGCATCAAGGCAGGCCTGGCATCGACGGGTCTAGCCTTGGCGGATGAAGGACACCCATCGGAGGCCAAGATGAATCTGGACGCACCCCTTGCATCCGCCGGCAGCCCGCCTGCCACCCCGCTTGCCACTCCGCCGGGAACGTCGGAGCGAAGCCTCGCCGAGCGGCGCCTCGCCGGCATCGCCGACGTCGCCGTCCATGTCGACGGATCGGCCGGCGACGAGTCGCGGATCGCCTATGCCGAGGCGCTCGCCGTCGCCGCCGGCGCGCATCTGACCGCCTTCCAGACCAACTACATCCCCGATCCGCCGATCACGGCGGAGGCGGGGAGTGCCTGGATCGTCAGCGAACTGTTCGAGGATGGCCGCCGGATCGGCGCCGAAATCGAGCAGCGCCTGCGTACACGGCTGGACCTTCTGGCGGTGCCCTGGGAGATTCAGCGCTGCGACGACATGCTGGCCGGACTGATGCGGGCGGCGGCGGGCCTGGCTCGGACGAGCGACGTCTTCGTCTACGGCCGGCCCTTCGACGAGGGCGGGCTCGCCCTGCAATATCTGGAAGCGGTGCTCTTCAATGCGAGCAGCACGGTTCTCGTGGCGCCGCCCGAAGCGGCTGCCGCCGGCGCGCCCAAGACGATCCTCATCGGCTGGCGCGATTCCGCCGAGTGCGCGCGGGCGATCGCCGCCGCGCGCCCCTTCCTGGCGGCGGCCGATATCGTTCACCTCGTCTCGGTTCTGGAGGATGGCTCCGAGGAGGAGCAACACCGCGAGCCGGCGGCGGCCATGGCCCGGCATCTGGCCCGGCACGGCGTGACCGTCGAGATCCGCCATCTGCCGAAATGGCGCCGGCCCGGCGAGGGGCTGATCAACGAGGCCGTCATTCTCGGCGCCGATCTGATCGTGGCGGGCGCCTATGGCCATTCGCGTTTCAGGGAGCGGATCTTTGGCGGCGCGACGAGGGATCTCCTCCAGGAAAGCCCGGTGCCGGTGCTCCTGGCGCGGTAAGCCGGCGCGTCTTTGCCGAGGCGCGCGGCGCCGGAAGGCGCCAAGCCCGGGGCCGGCGATCCCCGTCGCCAAGGCCGGTGACCGCGCGGTCTTTCGGACCGCGGTGCGACAGATCCATCCCCTTGCAAAGGAGAACCACGATGTCGATCCAGCCCCCTGAGACCCGTCCCGCCTCGACGCTTCCGGCCATGCCGTTTGCAGGTGGGCTGGGGGATGCGATGGACCTGATCGTCTCGCTCCAGCTGCTCTGGTGGAGCGCCGCGGCGAAGGCGCAGACGCAGCGCGCCTCCTTCCTGACACGGCGATGCGAAGCCGCCAGTCGCCTGCCCTTGGCCCTGGCGGAACGCTGTCCGGCCGGCGAGGCACTGGCGATCGGCCAGGATTACGTCGAGGCGGTCGTCGTCGACTATGTCGATGAACTCGCCCGCTGCGCCGAGGCGCACGCCCTCGTCGCCGCCGAATCCGCCGCGCGGATGCGCGCGAGCGTCCGGACGCTGAGCCGGGACAGGGCGGCCCAAACCGTGTGCCCCTGAGACGGGACCGTCGTTTCGAAAACAGCCATGCCGCGACAAGGGCCTGATCGAAGGACGATGCAACGCCCCCGCCATCGGTCTCGCTGCGTCGACGGGCCCGGCGCGACCGCATGGGCTTGATCGGTGTCAAGGGCAGGGCCGGGCCGCCGGCCTAGGATCAGCCGGAACGAGCAGAAAGAGAGAAAATGACCATGACCGCCCACCCCGAAGCCGACCTCACCCCCGCCTTCCGCCATGTCCGGCTGGAACTGGCGCGCGAGCCGGGCCATCCGGAAGGCGACGCCGATCAGGGCTACGACCTTCTGGTGCCGCTCGACGCCGAGGGTCATCTGGATCCCGTGGAATGGAAGGCGCATCAGGGCGCCTGCCGCGTCCGGCGATTCCACGACGGCGTCACCGACCAGATCGGCCGCCTGCGCCGCAAGCCGGGCGGCACCTGGTACTTCGACTATGCCGAAGGGCGCGACGACGACGAGATCGGCTTTCGTCTCGGGGCCGAACGCTTCGTGCCGGGGGAATATGTCTCGGTCAGCCACGGCGGCGCCATGCACACCTATCAGATCAAGCGCGTCCAGGAACTCTGAGGCGGCGCTGGCTCGTTGAAGACCAATAGGCTCGGATCCGCCCGCCGATCCGGACAGGTCGCGCAAGCTTTAGGCGGTGGGAGGGCGAGGCGGCTTCTTTCGCCCTCCCGCCTGCGCAGCGCGCGGGGACAATCCTTTGTCGCCGCATCGGATGCGCTGGCGAACCGAATCGCATAAAGCGCTAGACTGACGATCGGCTTTCGATGCCAAAGGCGGCGCTGCCGCCAGGCGGGGAGCCGGCACGAACTTTCGAGGTTTTGATGCGCGCCTATCTGGATCTCATCGATCGCGTCCTCAGCGAGGGCGTCGACAAGGGCGACCGGACCGGGACCGGGACACGCTCGGTCTTCGGCCACCAGATGCGCTTCGACCTGTCGAAGGGGTTCCCGCTCGTCACCACCAAGAAGCTGCACATCCGCTCGATCGTGCACGAGCTTTTGTGGTTCCTGAAGGGCGATACCAACATCGCCTATCTCAACGCCAATGGCGTCAGGATCTGGGACGACTGGGCCGACGAGAAGGGCGAGCTCGGGCCGGTCTACGGGGCGCAGTGGCGCTCCTGGCCGGACTATCAGGGCGGCCACATCGACCAGATCGCCGAGGTGGTGCGGGAGATCCGGAAGAATCCGAACTCGCGCCGGCTGATCGTCTCGGCCTGGAATCCGGCGCTGGTCGACGAGATGGCGCTGCCGCCCTGCCACTGCCTGTTCCAGTTCTACGTCGCCGATGGCCGCCTGTCCTGCCAGCTCTACCAACGCTCGGCCGACATCTTTCTCGGCGTGCCCTTCAACATCGCCTCCTATGCGCTGCTGACGGCGATGGTGGCGCAGGCGACGGGGCTTGAGGCCGGCGATTTCGTGCACACCCTCGGCGACGCCCATCTCTACGCCAATCATATCGAACAGGCGCGCCTGCAGCTGTCGCGCGAGCCGCTGCCGCTGCCGACGCTTCGTCTCAACCCGGTCGTCACCGATCTCTTCGCCTTCCGCTTCGAGGACATCGCGGTGGAGGACTATGCGGCGCACGACCATATCCGGGCGCCGATCGCCGTGTGACGAGGCCGGACGGCGCGACGCCATGACAAGAAGGGGGCTGAGCCCTTCTCGGGAGGGAATATGCTGACACTTTTTCACGCGCCGCGGTCCCGATCCAGCCGCATTCTGTGGCTGCTGGAGGAGCTGGGGGCGGACTGCGAGGTTCGCCGCGTGTCGATCCGGCGCATGGACGGGTCGGGCGAGCGCGATCCGGGCAATCCGCATCCGGCCGGCCAGGTGCCGGCGATCCTCCACGACGGCGCCGTGGTCTCCGAATCCAGCGCCGTGGTGCTGTATCTCACCGATCTCTTTCCGGGCTCGGAGATGGGGCGGGCGATCGGCCATCCCGAAAGGGCGGCCTATCTGACCTGGCTCGCCTATTATGCCGGCGTGATCGAACCGGCCGTGACCGCGCATTTCCTCGATGCCGCCAAGCCCGGCACGCCTTTCGGCCGGCTCTACGAGGAGATGGTCGATCGGCTCAGCACGACCCTGTCGCAGCAGGACTACCTCCTGGGGCCGACGGTCTCGGCCGCCGACATCCTCCTGGCCAGCGTCATGCAGTGGGCGGCATCGGCCATGCCCGATCTCGATGTTCTGAGGGCGCATCTCGACCGCATGCAGGCCCGGCCCGCGCTGGCGCGCGCCATGGCGCGGGACGACGCATGACCCGGCTGGTCGCCGTCGTCGCCATGGCCGCGAACCGGGTGATCGGCCGGGACGGCACCATGCCCTGGTCGCTGTCGACGGACCTCCGGCGCTACCGCCGGCTGACCATGGGCAAGCCGATGATCATGGGCCGCAAGACGCTGGAAGCGATCGGCCGCGTGCTCGACGGGCGGGACTCCGTCGTCCTGACCCGGGCAGCCGTGCTGCCGCTGCCCGGCGCCGTGCTGGCGCCCTCGCCGGAGGACGCGCTGGCCATCGCTGGCAAATTGGCAGAGGGCCGCGGCGCCGAGGAGATCGTGATCGCCGGCGGCGCCGAGATCTACGCCCTGTTCCTGCCGCAGATCGAGCGGCTCTACGTGACGCATGTCGAGGCGGAGCCGGAGGGGGACGCGCGGTTTCCCGTCATCGATCCGCAGGCCTGGCGGATCGTGGCGGAGGAAACGGTGGCGGCCGGCGAGCGGGACAGCGCCGCCAGCCGCTTCGTGACCTACGACAGGCGATGAGATCGATGCCGACGAGCGGCGATGAACCGATCGGCGCGGCCGGCGTTACCCATAACGCCTCAAATTAGCCCCGATCGCCGCGACGCCGCGCCTAAATGGCGCGGGCGCGTTGAAAGCCGGCCACCCAATTCTTATAAAAGGTCCGGGAGCGAGCGCGACGCGTGGCCTTTTCCCGCGTAATTCATATCAGGCGAGAGGACATGCATGCCCTGGAGTAATCAGACGGGTGGCGGCGGAGGCTGGAAAAGCGGCGGCGGCAATGGTGGCGGACCTTGGGGGCAGGGACCACAGGGCCAGCGCCCCGGTAACAAGTCACCCGATCTGGAAGAGATCCTGAAACGCGGCCAGGACCGGCTGCGGCGTGCCATTCCCGGTGGCGGCGGCGGCGGTCGCGGCGGACCCGGTGCGGGTGCCGGCGGCAGCGGCGGCGGCCTGGCCCTCGGCGGTCTGCTCCTGGTGCTTTTCGCCGTGATCTGGGCATTCAATGCCATCCACATGGTGCAGCCCGGCGAGTACGGCGTGAAGGTGTTTCTCGGCAAGCCGCGCGAGCAGCTGGCCAATGAGGGACTGAACTTCACCCTCTGGCCGCTCGAGACCTTCGCCACCGTGCCCGCGGTCGAGAACCAGCTGGCCATCGGCCGCACCGGGACCGACTCCGCGGGCGGGAACTCCCCCGGCCTGATGCTCTCGGGCGACCAGAACATCGTCAACGTGCAGTTCTCGGTGCTCTACCGCATCGACAAGCCCCAGGATTATCTCTTCAACGTCGACGACCCCCAGGGCATGCTGCGCCAAGTGTCGGAGAGCGCCATGCGCGAAGTCGTCGGCCGTCGTCCGGTGGACGAGGTGTTCCGCGACAACCGCGCCGGCATCGCCGAATCGGTGCGTGCCATCATCCAGGACGCCCTCGACCGCTATGGTTCGGGCATCCGCATTTCCGGCGTCTCGATCGAGGATGCGGCCCCGCCGCAGCAGGTCGCGACCGCCTTCGAGGAAGTGCAGCGCGCCGGACAGGACCAGATCCGGTTCGTCGAGGAGGCCAGCCTCTATCGCAACCAGCAGCTCGGCCGCGCCCGCGGCGAGGCGCTGCAGATCCGCGAAGACGCGGCGGCCGAGAAGAACCGGCTGATCCAGGACGCCAACGGCGAGTCGCAGCGCTTCACCGACATTCTCGACGAATATGAGAAAGCCCCGGAGGTGACCCGCAAGCGGCTGTTCCTCGAGACCATGGAAAGCGTCTACGGCGATTCCAAGAAGGTGCTCGTCGACGGCAGCGTCGGCCAGCAGGGTGTCGTTCCCTATCTGCCGCTGGGCAGCCTGCAGACGCCGGCGGCGCCGAACGCCGCCACGCCCGCTCGGCCGGCCGGCCAGACCGGCAACACCATTCCGGCTTCGCCCGCGACCATCCAGGGGACCAACTGATGAGCCAGCGTTTCTATGCGGTGCTGATCGTCGCCGTCGCCGCCCTTTTCTTCATCTGGAACTCGCTTTTCGTCGTCAACGAACGCGAACAGGCGGTCGTCCTCCGTTTCGGTCAGATCCAGCGCGTCGTCACCGAGCCCGGCCTTTATGTGAAGCTGCCCTTTACCTTCGCCAACGCCGACTCGGTGCAGATGCTCCCCGACCGCCTCCTGCGCTCGGACATCATCGATCTGGAAGTCCAGGTCTCCGGTGGCGCCCGTTACGTCGTCGACGCCTTCATGGTCTACCGGATCGAGGACGCCCGGAAATTCCGCAACGGCGTCCAGGGCGGTAGCCTCGAGGTCGCCGAGCAGCGGCTTCTGACCCGCTTCAACTCGGCCATTCGCGCCACCTACGGTCAGCGCAGCTTCGACGCCGCGCTGTCGGCGGCGCGGGCGGAAATGATGGTGGAAATCCGCGATCAGGTGCGCCCCGAAGCCGCCGCTCTCGGCATCAGCCTGGAAGACATCCGCATCAGCCGGACCGATCTGACGTCGGAAGTGTCGGAAAACACCTATAGCCGCATGGCTGCCGAGCGTCTGACGGAAGCCGAGCGGCTGCGCGCCGAGGGCCAGGTTCAGGCCCGGCAGATCCGGGCGACGACCGAGCGCGAGGCTTCCGAACTGGTGGCCGGCGCGCGTCGCGACGCCGCGGTCCTGCAGGGCGAGGGCCAGGCGCTGCGCAATGCGACCCTGGCTGGCGTCTACGGCCGGAACCAGGAGTTCTTCGAGTTCTACCGCTCGATGCAGGCCTACCAGAACGCTCTGGGAACCGACGGGCCGTCGATGGTGCTGAGCCCGAACTCGGACTTCTTCCGGTACTTCAAGAACGACGGCATCGGCGGCGCCACATCCTCCGTCGCCGGAACGGCGCCGGCGGCACCGGTTCAGGGCGCGGGGGAGGCGGCGACGCCCGCCCCGGCGGCGCCCGACGCCGCGCCCGCGGCGCCTAACGCCGCACCGGCTGCCGCGGAACCCGCACCGGCAGGGACACCGGCCGACGCGCCGGCAGAGGCTCCTGCCGCAACGCCTACACCGACTCAGTAAAGCGGTACGGGCGGCGTCGCTACGCCGGCCAAACGAAGGGGGCGCCGATCTGATCGGCGCCCCCCTTTTATTGTGCGCCGCCATCACCTTCGCATCAGCGCCGCGCAATACGCTTGATTCCGCCTCTTTTTTACGTTTGCCTCCGGGAAGACACGGGGCGCGATCGACGGCGTCTTGCCCGCACCAGCCCTGCAGTCGTCCATTCACGGGAAAAGCCATGTCCGTTCAGCGCCGCCGAATCTCGTTCGCTGCCATCGCCGGCGGAACGGTCATGATGGGAATGCTGTCCGCCGGCGCTCAGGGGGTCATCGAGCCGCCACCGGAAGGGCAGGTCATCGCGCCCCAGGTGCCGCCGGCCACGACCATCGAGCTCGATGCGACAGGCATTCCGGCGACGCCCCGGGCGATGTCGCATGGCCCCGCCTCGGTCGCCGACGTCGCCGAGGGCCTGCTCGACGCCGTCGTCAACATCTCGACGTCGCAGACGGTCGAGGCCGCCGGCCGCGGCATTCCGCCGCTGGAGGCGCCGGAGGGGTCGCCCCTGCAGGATTTCTTCGACGATCTCCTGAAGGACGACAACGGCTCGGGATCGCGCAAGGTGCAGTCGCTGGGTTCGGGCTTCGTCATCGACCCCTCGGGCATCATCATCACCAACAACCATGTCATCGCCGATGCCGACGAGATCACCGCGAATTTCGCCGACGGCTCGAAGCTGACGGCGACGCTCGTCGGCGTCGACACCAAGACCGACATTGCCGTCCTGAAGGTCGAGCCGACCACGCCGCTGAAGGCGGTCAAGTTCGGGCAGTCCGAGCAGCTGCGGATCGGCGACTGGGTCATGGCTGTCGGCAATCCGTTCGGCCTCGGCGGCTCGGTCACGGTCGGCATCGTCTCGGCACGCGGCCGCAACATCAATGCCGGGCCCTACGACAACTTCATCCAGACCGATGCCGCCATCAACCGCGGCAATTCCGGCGGCCCGCTGTTCGACATGAACGGCGACGTCGTCGGCATCAACACCGCGATCATCTCGCCGACCGGCGGCTCGATCGGCATCGGCTTCTCCATTCCCTCCGAAATCGCCACCAATGTCATCGGTCAGCTGCGCGAGTTCGGCGAGACGCGCCGCGGCTGGCTCGGCATCCGACTCCAGGAAGTCAGCGAGGACATCGCCACCGGGCTCGGCCTGCCCGCCGCCCGAGGCGCCCTGGTCATGGGCGTGGTCCCCGGCGGTCCCTCCGACAACGGCCTCCTGCGCGTCGGCGACGTGATCGTCGCCTTCGACGGCCAGGACATCGAGACCTCGCGCGATCTGCCGCGCATCGTCGCCGAAACCCCGGTCGGCAAGAAGGTTCAGGTCGAACTCCTGCGCAAGGAGGCGACCACCGCCGATCCGACCCAGGAGCTCCAGGTCGAGATCACGCTCGGCCGGCTCGAGGACGGCGAGAAGCTGATGACCGAGTCGGAAGCCGCGCCGACGACGCCCGAGGCGCCGGGAGCGCCCAAGACCGCTGAGATCGAGACCCTTGGCATGACCATCGGCGATATCGACGCCGACGCCCGCACCAAGTATTCGCTCGGCGAGGACGTCGCCGGCGTCGTGATCACCGCGGTCCATCCGGCGTCGAGCGCGGCCGAGAAGGGGATCGAGCCGGGCGCCGTAATCCGGGAAGTCGCGCAGGAAAAGGTCGGCAAGGCCAGCGACGTGGAAAAGAAGATCGCCGAGCTGAAATCGTCGGGGCGCAAGAACGCGCTGCTCCTGCTCGCCTCGGCCAGCGGCGAGCTGCGCTTCGTCGTCGTGCCGATCGACTGACACCTGCCGGCGAGGGCCCCGACGGCCGCTTATCGCCTGCCGGAACAGCGCCGCCGGGGGCTCTCGTCTATCTGCCGGCGGGTCTCGCCAAGCGGTAGAGCTTGTGGCGAACGAGGTGCGGGTGGGTGACCGGGTCGACGGCCGGGTGATCGAATTCGCCGTCCGGCATGAAACCCAGGCGCTGCATCACCGCTTCGGACGCGTGGTTGCCGGCAACGCAGAAGCTGACGACCGCATCGGGTGCGACGGTGGAGAAGGCCCGATCGAGGCAGGCGCGCGCGGCCTCCGTCGCATAGCCCTTGCCCCAGACTTCCGGAAAAAGCCGCCAGCCGATTTCGACTCCCGGCGCGAACGGGAGGTCAGGGCCGAGCCGGGCAAGGCCGGTCATCCCCACCAGCGCCCCGTCAGCCTTCGTTTCCAGCGCAAAGAAAGTCATGCCGTCACGGTCCAGCCTGGCGTTGAGCCGGTCGAGCATGGCGTCGGACTCTGCCCGGTCACGGCGAAACGGAAAGAAACGCATGACCTCGGGGTCGCTGTTGAGACGGTGAAAGGCCGGCCGGTCGCGCTCTTCCCAGCGGCGGACCCGAAGCCTCTCGGTCTCGAACGGGATCATCCGACGATGTCGGCGGCGCCGTAGCCTTGCATGAACAAGAGCGCGGTGAGGTCGCCGTGGTCGATACGGAAGGGCGCCGCGGCCGCGACGGTCGGCTTGGCGTGGATGGCGACGCCGGTGCCGGCGACACCGATCATACCGAGATCGTTGGCCCCGTCGCCGACCGCCAGCGCGTCGCCGGGCTGAAGTCCGCGCGCCGCCGCGATCTGCCGCAGCGCATCGACCTTGGCTTCGCGGCCGAGGATCGGCTCGGCGACCTTGCCGGTCAGGTGGCCGTCTTCGATCAAGAGGAGATTGGCGCGCGTCTCGTCGAAGCCGAGACGGGCGGCGACGATGGCGGTGAAGGCGGTGAAGCCGCCGGAGACGAGGGCGGTGTGAGCACCGTTCGCCTTCATCGTCGCGACCAGCTCGCGGCCGCCCTCGGCCAGCGTGATGCGGCTGTCGATGACCTCGGCGATGATCCGCTCCGGCAGGCCGGCGAGCAGCGCGACGCGTTCGCGCAAGGCCGGCTCGAAGGCGATCTCGCCGTTCATCGCCCGCGCGGTGATCGCCGCCACTGTGTCCTTGAGTCCGACGGCATCGGCCAGTTCGTCGATGCACTCCTCGCCGATCATGGTCGAATCCATGTCGGCGATCAGAAACTTCTTGCGCCGCCGGGCGGCGTCCTGCACCACGCAGTCGATCCGCGCCTCGGCGGCACTCTCCTCGAGGTCGCGGCGGGCGAATTCGCCCGGCGCGACGGCGAGGTGGATGTCGCAGGCGACGCCGCGTTCGAGCCAGACCAGCTCGCCGCCGAGACGGGTGGCCGTCTGACGGGCGAAGCCTTCGCCGAGGCCGGCTTCCCGGCGGGCGGAGATGAGCGTAACGACAACCATGGCGGGCAATGTCTCGGGCAAGCGGAAAAATACAGTCGGTCCTGATAGCCGGACCCACCGCGAGCGGCAAGTCGCGGCTGGCGCTCGAGCTGGCAGAGGCCTGCGACGGCGTCGTCGTGAACGCCGATTCCATGCAGGTCTATGCCGGGCTCGCGATTCTCAGCGCGCAGCCGACGGAGGCCGATCGGGCTGCGGCCGAGCACCGGCTCTACGGTCATGTCGATCCGGCCACCAACTACAATGTCGGTGCCTGGGCGCGGGATGCCGGAGAGGTGCTGGCCGATCTCCGCCGGGCCGGCCGGATCGCCATCGTCTGCGGCGGCACCGGGCTCTACTTTCGCGCCCTTCTCGGGGGAATCGACGACATGCCGGAGATCCCGCCGGCGATCCGTGCCGCCTGGCGCCAGCGACTGCTCGACACGGGGCCCGAAGACCTGCACGCGCAACTCCTGCAGCGTGACCCGGAAGCGGCCGGGCGGATCCGGCCGGGGGACTCGCAGCGGGTTCTCAGAGCGCTGGAGATCGTCGAGACGTCCGGCGGGCCCCTGGCGGCGCTGCAGCGGGGGCGCGGCCTGCCGCTCCTCGACGCGGCCCGCTCGCTGCAGATCCTCCTGACGCCGCCGCGCGCGGTGCTGCGGGCCAACATCGCGCAGCGATTCGACATGATGCTGGCGGAGGGCGCGCTGGAAGAGGCAAGAGTCTTCGCGGCCATCCCCGGCGCCCTTGCCGGCACCGCCGGAAAGGCGATCGGGGTCGCCGAACTCGGCCGGTACCTGGCGGGGCAGTGTTCGCTGGACGAAGCCCGTGAGCGCGCGGTCATCCGCAGCCGGCAGTACGCCAAGCGGCAGGATACCTGGTTTCGCCACCAGTTTGACGCGCAGTGGCAGAGGCTCGAAGCGGTCTCGCCCATCCATCGCAGCGATTTGATCGCGGCCGTTAAGGTCGGTTAAGTATCGTCTGCGCTATCCCCTGAGCCGCAGCGCAGGGAAAAGACGGCCAGATGACTTCAAGAAGGGCGGAAATTTCTGTCGTGCTGCTGCTGCTGGCCATCCTCGGCGCCGGCGTCATGGTTTTCCTGATGGGGCGGCAGCTTTCGGTCGCGGCCGATGCCGCCAGCGCTTCGATGTCCCATGTCCAGATCCTGTTCCTGGGCGCCGAGTTGCTGCTGGTCGCCGCCTTTTCCATTTGTCTCCTGTCGGTCCTGCCGACGATCCGGGCGCAATCGCGCGAGCATGGCAAGCTGCACAGCCTCACCGACGATCTCAGGCGCCGCACCTCGGAAATGGAGCTGGCCGCGCTCACCGACGGCCTGACGGGTCTCAACAACCGCCGCTATTTCGACGAGGCGCTGGCGCAGTATCTGGAGGAGTTCACCCGGATCGGCCGCCCCGTCGGCCTGCTGGTTCTCGACCTCGACCACTTCAAGGGGATCAACGACACCCATGGCCACGATGCCGGCGACGAGGTGCTGCGCGCGGTCGCGCGCTGCCTGATGGAGCATGCGCGCCATCACGATTTCGTCGCGCGGCTGGGTGGCGAGGAGTTTGCGGTGATCGTCCCCAATATGGGCCACGAGGCGCTGGCGATGTTCGCCGAGCGGTTGCGCCTGGCGGTCGAGCGGCTGGCGCTGGACGTCGGCAATGTCCGGCTGCGCATCACCATGTCGGTCGGACTGGCTGTCGCGGAGGGCGCCGGCAGCGCGGATCCGGCGACCCTGGTCAAGCGCGCCGACGTCAATCTCTACAACGCCAAGCAGGCCGGCCGGAACCGGATTTCCGCCTGATCCAGGGGGCCGGGCTGTCCAAACCGCGCCGGCGCCCTATTCCTCTGAGGGTACGGGGCCCGTTCCGGGGTCTGCGGCAGAGCAGGGATGACGATGGCGGCCAAGGAAACGATCGACCGTTATAGCGGCGCCCTCGAATGGGTCGCCCGCATCGGCTACGTCGCCCGCGGCGTCGTCTATCTCGTGATCGGCTATTTCTCCTTCAAGGCCGCCTATTCGGCGGGTCAGACCATGGACTCGAAGGATGCCGTCCGCACGGTCTTCGGCAGCACCGGCGGCGTCGTTCTGATGATCGTCCTCGTCCTCGCTTTGGCGGCCTTCGTCGTCTGGCGTCTCCTGCAGGCGGGTCTCGACCTCGACCATCATGGCACGGACGCCAAGGGGTTGGCGGTGAGGGCAGGGCTCCTTGGCAGCGCGTTCTCCCACGGGGCGCTTGCGGTTTTTGCCGCCTTGCTCGTTCTCGGCGCGCGGTCCGAGGGCGACAGCATCCTCGACCAGGCTTTGGAAAAGGCCTTCGCCGCCGGCTATGGCCAGATCGTCACCTACGCCATCGCCGCGCTGATGGCCGTCGTCGGTGCCGCGCATATTGCCAAGGGCGTGAAGGCCGGCTTCGAGAAATACATGCGGCTTCCCGAGGGACGGCAGTGGATGAAGCGCGTCTTCCAGGCCGGCCTCGTCGCCCGCGGCCTGACCTTCGTCCTGCTCGCCTTCCTGCTCGTCACCGGTGCCGCTTCCTACGCATCGGGCGACCGGCCGGGGCTCGCGACGGCGCTGGATGCCATGGCCGGCTGGAGCTATGGCTGGGCGTTTCTGGCCGCCACGGGGCTCGGGCTCGCCGCCTTCGGCCTCTATGCCCTGGCGCAGGCGCGCTACCGCCGCATCAACACCGATCTGACGGGATGACGCAGTGCAGCACAGGTTTTCCGCTTTTCGCGTTGACGCCTTGGCGAAGTCGGACTAGCCTTCGCATCATGAGCAAGATTCTTATTGTAGTAGGACGGCGTACACGCGAGACGGTCTGAGGACCGGCCGGCGAAAGCCACGTGTACGCTGCTCAAGGCCCTTCAGGGGCCTTTTTTATTGCCCTGATTTCCAGCCCCTTTCAGCATAATGGCTTCGCCACCAAGGATTTCCCGGGATGAACGGGATCGAGGCGAGCCTTTCCTAGGAAACGGACGAAGACGATGACTGCCGGACCACGCAAGATGACGGGCGCCCAGATGGTCGTCCAGGCGATGAAAGACCATGGCGTCGAACACCTGTTCGGCTATCCCGGCGGCGCCGTGCTGCCGATCTACGACGTCCTGTTCCAGCAGGACGCGGTCAAGCACATCCTCGTCCGGCACGAGCAGGGCGCCGGCCATGCGGCGGAAGGCTATGCCCGCTCCACCGGCAAGCCCGGCGTCGTCCTCGTCACCTCGGGACCGGGCGCGACCAACATGGTCACGCCGCTGCAGGACGCGCTCTCCGACTCCGTTCCGCTGGTCTGCATCACCGGCCAGGCCCCGACCATGCTGATCGGCTCCGATGCCTTCCAGGAATGCGACACCGTCGGCATCACCCGGCCCTGCACCAAGCACAACTGGCTGGTGAAGGACGTCGAGGACCTTTCGCGGGTCCTGCACGAGGCTTTCCATGTCGCCACGACGGGACGCCCGGGGCCGGTCGTTGTCGACGTTCCTAAGGACGTCCAGTTCGCCACCGGCACCTACACGCCGCCGGCGGCGATCCAGAGCCATGAGAGCTATCGCCCGCAGCTCGATGCCGACGAGGGCCGGGTTCGTGCCGCCATCGAACTGATGGCCAATGCCAAGCGCCCGGTCATCTATTCCGGCGGCGGCGTCATCAATTCCGGCCCCGAGGCGAGCCGGCTGCTGCGCGAGCTCGTCGCGCTCACCAATGCGCCGATCACCTCGACGCTGCTCGGCCTCGGCGCCTATCCCGCCTCAGGCGACAACTGGCTCGGCATGCTCGGCATGCACGGCACCTACGAGGCCAACCTCGCGATGCACGACTGCGACGTCATGCTGTGCATCGGCGCGCGCTTCGACGACCGCATCACCGGCCGCCTCGATGCCTTCTCGCCGAACTCGACGAAGATCCACATCGACATCGACCGCTCCTCGATCAACAAGACGGTGCATGTCCAGCTGCCGATCGTCGGCGACGTCGCCCATGTCCTCTCGGACATGATCCGGCTGTGGAAGGCGGAGGGGCGCAAGCCCAATGCCGAGCCGCTGCGGGCCTGGTGGGAGCAGATCGACGCCTGGCGCGGCCGCGACTGCCTGGCCTATGCGCAGGGCGACAAGGTGATCATGCCGCAATACGCGATCCAGCGGCTCTACGAGCTGACCAAGGACCGCGACACCTACATCACCACCGAGGTCGGCCAGCACCAGATGTGGGCGGCGCAGTTCTACCGCTTCGAGGAGCCGAACCGCTGGATGACGTCCGGCGGCCTCGGCACCATGGGCTACGGCCTGCCGGCGGCGCTGGGCGTCCAGATCGCCCATCCGAATTCGCTGGTCATCGACATCGCCGGCGACGCCTCGATCCAGATGATGATGCAGGAGATGTCGACCGCCATCCAGCACGGCGCGCCGATCAAGATCTTCATCCTCAACAACCAGTACATGGGGATGGTCAGACAGTGGCAGCAGCTGCTGCACGGCAACCGGCTGTCCAACTCCTATTCCGAGGCGCTGCCGGACTTCGTCAAGCTCGCCGAGGCCTATGGCGGCACCGGCCTGCGCTGCGAGCACCCGGAGGATCTGGACGCTGCGATCCTGCAGATGATCGACACGCCCGGCCCGGTGATCTTCGACTGCCGCGTCGCCAATCTCGCCAATTGCTTCCCGATGATCCCCTCGGGCAAGGCACACAACGAGATGATGCTGCCGGACGAGGCGACGGACGACGCCGTCTCCAAGGCGATCGACGCCAAGGGCGCGGCCCTCGTCTGACCCGGGCCCTGCCGCCGCCTCCCTTTAGCCGGGAGGCGGCGGCGAGCGCCTAGCGCGGGTCGATGAAGGCGAGGCTGCGGCCGTCGGTGCGGATGTCGAGGGCGAAATCCTCGGCCCTGGCGTCTCGACCCGACAGGACGAAGAAGCTCTGGAAATTCGGCCGGATCGACATGACGGCCTTGTCGATCGTGGCTTCCGGCAGCACCGCCTGCGCCAGCTTCAGGATTTCCGGCGGCACTTCGGTAAGGCCGATCTGCCGGTCGACCTGCCGCACGGCGCCAGCCTGATCGACGTCGACCGCAACGCCGCGGCCGGCCTGATTTTCACCGGCGAGGCCATAAATGGTCGATGCGCCATCCCGAGAGAGGACGACGTTCTTGAAGGTGATACCGGGAAGCACGCTGCGCGCGGCGCCGGCGATGGCGGCGGGTACCCGCACCATTTCCGGCGAAGCCGCCGGGGAAGGCGCGTCAGCCGCAGCTTCCGGCGCTTCCGCCGCGATGCGCTCCTCGCTCTTGGTAGCGCCCTCCCGGCCGGCGGCCGCCGCCTCGGCGGAGACGCCGGGCTTGTCGGCCGCCTCGTCGCCGCGCTGGTCGAGCGGCGGCAGAGTGGAGGGCGATGTCGGCGCCTCGGCCGCCGACTGCGTCATCGTCGCCGCGGGTGACTGGCCGGCGACGCCGGCGGCATACAGGCCCGTGTCGTGCGGATCGCTGGCATTGCCCGGTTCCGCATCGGTCGTCCCGGCATTCTCGGCGGGGGCCACGGGCTGCGGCGTCGTCCCTTCGACCGAGACCGGCGGCCCGCCGCCGTCGATGCTGGCGGCCGCGCCGTCGGTCCCGACGGGGATTGCGGTCAGGCGGCCCTCTCGGCAAATCAGCCGGAAGGCGCCCTCGCTGCCGTCGACGGTGACGACCTCGCTGAACACCAGGCCCTCTTCCGCGCTGCCGCAGGCCATTGCCGCGCTGGCGGCAGAAGACAACAGCAGCAGAGCGAAAGACGTCGCCAGTGTGAGTTTCATCGTCTTGGCCATGTCGACCGGCTCCTCAGATGTACGTCGGTGCGGTATTTCGAGCGCCATCTTGGCCCGAGCCGCGCCCCGACTCAATGCGCAGATGGCAAGGGAGGCGGCGTCGGCGCCGTCTGACCTGCCGATCCTCCATGCCGCGGCGCAGGCCGAACGGCCTCTTCCCGAAGCGAGACCCTCATGAACAAACCCGTCCAGCCGCCGGCTTCGGCCTATTTCATCACCGAGGAAAAGGAAAAGTCCGAGGCCCGCACGCTGGCGCTCCTCGTCGACAACGAGCCGGGCGTGCTCGCCCGCGTCATCGGCCTTTTCTCCGGCCGCGGCTACAATATCGAGAGCCTCACCGTTTCGGAGACCGAGCACGACAAGCACCTGTCGCGCATCACCGTCGTCACGAGAGGCGCGCCGCATGTCATCGAGCAGCTGAAGAGCCAGCTCGACCGCATCGTGCCGGTTCACCGCGTCGTCGACCTCACGCTGCTCGGCCGCAACGGCCAGCTGGACAGCCCGATCGAGCGAGAGCTCGCCATCGTCAAGGTCGCCTGTTCCGGCGACGAGCGCGCCGAGGCGCTGCGCCTCGCCGACGCGCTGCGGGCGACGATCGTCGACGCCTCGGTCGGCCATTTCGTCTTCGAGATCACCGGCCGGGTCTGGGAGGTTGACCAGTTCATCGGCCTGATGGCGCCGCTCGGCCTCGTCGAGGTCTGCCGCACCGGCGTCGCGGCGCTGTCGCGCGGCAAGGACGGCATGTAGCCTTAAGGCTTAGCTCCTCCCGCCTGCGCCGGCCGCGGGATACGTCGTCCCGGAGGGCGGGTCAGGGGCGACCAGGCGGGCGAGGCTGCAAGGATGCTCCTCCCCGTCGCAGCGTCGACGACAGCGCCGCATTTCCGTGGCTTTCAGGATGAATCCGCATGTCGCTCGACGTCTTTCTCGCCCTCCTGACTTTTGCCTTCGTCTCCTCGGTGACGCCGGGGCCCAACAACATGATGCTTCTGGCTTCAGGGGTGAATTTCGGCTTTGTCAGGACGATCCCGCATATGCTCGGCATCGCGGTCGGCTTCGTCGCGCTGCTGCTCGGCGTCGGCTTTGGCCTCGGCGCGTTGCTGTTGAGCTTTCCGGTCATCGAGACCGGGCTCAAATGGATCAGCGCGGCCTATCTCCTCTGGCTCGCCTGGAAGATCGGCTCATCGCGCGGCATGGGCGAGGGGCGCGCCGGCGCGGTGCCGATGACTTTTCTGCAGGCCGCCGCTTTCCAGTGGGTCAACCCGAAGGCCTGGGCGATGGCACTGGTCGCCATGGGCGCCTACACGAGCGCCGAGCGTCCTGTGACCTCGGTCCTGATCGTCGGCTTCGCCTTCGGCCTCGTGAACTTTCCGAGCGTCTCGGTCTGGGCCGGCTTTGGCGTGGCGCTGCGCGGCTTTCTCTCGGACCCCACGCGACTGAAATGGTTCAACATCCTGATGGGCGTGCTGCTCGCCCTGACTGTCGTCCCGATCCTGCTTTAAGCGCCAGCGGAGCCGTCCGGCTAAGGCCTCGACAGACGTCGCTTCCGGGCCCGATCTGTGGCTAGATCGATCATGCGAGGGCGGATCAGGGGAAGCGGACATGAGCCATGCCATCACGGGCGTCGAGCCCTGCGTCGTCGCCGACAGCGGCCTGTGCCCGGAAGGGTGGAACGAGCCGGAGGGGCGCGGCGTCATCGGTTGGCAGACGCTGATCTCGGCCGGCCTGACGCCGTCCAAGGGTCTGACCGCTGGCATCGCGACACTGGAACCCGGCGGCTTCCTGGCGCCGCACCGCCACGCGCCGGACGAGATCTATTTCGTCCTCGAAGGCAGGGCGCTGGTGACGATCGACGGGATGGAGCGCGAGATCGCCCAGGGCGACTGCCTGTTCATTCCCGGCATGGCCGAGCACGGATCGCGCAATGTCTCTGGCGCCCGCGTGCGCGTTCTCTACGTCTTCCCGGTCGACCGGTTCGAGGATGTCACGTATCTTTTCTCGGACTCCAAAGGCGACGGCGTTGCCTGACAGCCCGCCGCCGATTTGCAATGGCCAGCCGGAGGGGTGGCCGACACACTTCTGGAGGACGGCGCGATGACGCACGGACACCACCATGGCCGCGATCACGCCCATGACAACGAGCTCGATCCCATGGCGGCGCGCGTGCGGGCGCTGGAGACGATCCTCGTCGCCAAGGGGCTGATCGATCCCCAGGCGATCGGCGTCATCGTCGACACCTACGAGACCAAGGTCGGCCCGCGCAACGGCGCCGCCGTGGTCGCCAAGGCCTGGAGCGATCCGGAGTTCGCCGACTGGCTGCGGCAGGATGCGACGACGGCCATCGCCTCGCTCGGCTTTACCGGCCGGCAGGGCGAGCACATGCAGGCGGTGTTCAACACGCCCGAGACGCACAATCTCGTCGTCTGCACGCTGTGCTCCTGCTACCCCTGGTCGGTGCTCGGCCTGCCGCCGGTCTGGTACAAGGCGCCGGCTTATCGCTCGCGCGCGGTGATCGACCCGCGCGGCGTGCTCCGCGAGTTCGGTCTGGACCTGCCGGCGGAGACGATGATCCGGGTCTGGGATTCGACGGCGGAACTGCGCTATCTCGTCGTGCCGCAACGCCCTGCCGATACCGAGGGCCTCGGCGAAGACGAACTGGCCGCGCTCGTCACCCGTGATTCGATGATCGGCACGGGGCTTGCCGGGGCAGGGCAGCCATGAACGGGCCGCAGGATCTCGGCGGCCAGATGGGTTTCGGGCCGGTCGCCCCCGAGGTGGACGAACCGCTCTTCCACGGCGCCTGGGAAAAGCACGCACTCGGCCTGACGCTTCTCTCCGGCGCCATGGGGCACTGGACGATCGACGAGAGCCGGCATGCGCGCGAGAGCCTGCATCCGGCGGATTACTATGGCTCCAGCTATTACGAGATCTGGATCAAGGCGCTGGAAACCCTGCTCGCGCGCCATGGTTTCGTCACCGACGAAGAGCTGGCGGTCGGCCAGGCGCTGCAAGACGGCACGGCGCCGAAGCGGGTCGTGGGCGCTGATGCGGTGCCGGCGATGCTGGCGCGGGGCGGGCCCTGCAACCGGCCGCTGGTCTCGCCGCCGCGCTTTGCCGAGGGACAGGCGGTGCGCACCATCGTCGCCCATCCCCAGGGCCATACGCGGCTGCCGCGCTATGCCGTCGGCAAGGCCGGCACTATCGAAGCGGTGCGCGGCGGCTTCGTCTTTCCCGACAGCAATGCGCACGGCGCGGGCGAGAATCCGCAATGCGTCTACACCGTCGTCTTCACCGCGGCCGAACTCTGGGGGAGGGACGGCGACCCGACGCTCAGCGTCAGCATCGATGCCTGGGAGAGCTATCTTGAACCGGCCTGACACGTCCTTCGGCGCAGGTGACGCCCCGGTCTTCGCCGCGCCCTGGCAGGCCGAGGCGTTTGCCATGGTGGTCAGCCTCCACGCTTCCGGCCTGTTCACCTGGCCGGAATGGGCGGCGACCCTCTCGACCGAACTCGCGCGTCTTCGGCCGGAGGCGTCCGACGGCAGCCAATACTATGCCGGCTGGCTCCGGACGCTGGAGGCGATGCTGGTGGCCAAGGGCGTCGCCACCCCCGAGGCGATCGCCCTGACCACCGACGCCTGGCACCGCGCCGCCCTGGCGACGCCGCACGGGCAGGCGATCGTTTTGGAGAATGATCCGGGCGTTTCAAGGGATGGTCTGCGTGGCTGAGGAGTGTATCAACGGCCGTCCTGAAGGCACGCCATATCCGCTTCGTCATCCCGGCCTTGAGCCGGGATCCATTCCGAGACGGCATCACTGCCAAATCGGATCAGAATCTAACGTCCGCCGCCGTCGATCGAGTTCGGCGACTTGGAGTGGATCCCGGGTCAAGCCCGGGATGACGAGCGTGGACGGAGCACCGGACATCCTGCTGTCCTGCACCGCGTCATGCACGGTATCGCCTGCATCGTCATCCCACCGGCGACAGGGGCGCCTCCGGCACGCCACCGCCTGCCCCAGCCCATAACTCACGCCGATAAACCACCGTCCCCCGCTTGCCCTGATCGTCTGAATCCTGTCTGTCGGCAGACATGAAATTCTCGCCCCAGCAGGACCAGGCGCTGCAGGCCGTGGCCGAATGGCTCGCCGATGGTCGCCAGCCGATCTTCCGCCTGTTCGGCTATGCCGGAACGGGCAAGACGACGCTCGCCAAGCATTTTGCCGAAGGCATCGACGGCCAGGTGCAGTTCGCCGCCTTCACCGGCAAGGCGGCGCAGGTGCTGCGCTCCAAGGGGGCGAAGAACGCCCGCACCCTGCATTCGCTGATCTACCGCCCGCGCGGCGAGGAATCGGTGGAGGGCGATACCGTCGGCACGTCGCGCATCGCGCCGACCTTTTCGCTCAATCGCCAGAGCCCGGTCGCCAAGGCGAAACTCATCGTCGTCGACGAATGCTCGATGGTCGACGAGGCGCTCGGCCGCGATCTCCTGTCCTTCGGCACGCCCGTCCTCGTCCTCGGCGATCCCGGGCAGCTGCCGCCGGTCTCGGGCGGCGGCTTCTTCACCGAGGCGGAACCGGATTTCCTTCTGACCGAGATCCACCGCCAGGCCCGCGACAATCCGATCATCAAGCTCGCGATGGACGTGCGCGAGGGTCGGCCGCTGATGCTCGGCGACTACGGCGCGGCGCAGATCATCACCAAGAACGACGTCGACCGCGACAGGGTGCTGGCCGCCGATCAGGTGCTCGTCGGCACCAACCGCACGCGGCGGCGCTACAATGCCCGGCTGCGCGAGCTGAAGGGATTCCAGGGATCGCTGCCCTATGCCGGCGACAAGCTCGTCTGCCTTCGCAACGACCCCGCCAAGGGTCTCCTCAACGGCTCGCTCTGGCAGGTGATGACGGCCTCGCCCGAAACGGTGAAGCCCGGCATCAGCCTGCTCGTGCGGCCCGACGACGACGACGTCGACCAGGGCGCGGCGAAGATCAAGCTCCTGAAATCGGCCTTCGAGGCGCCCGACGAGGAGATACCCTGGGCGACGAAGAAGCGCTACGACGATTTCGACTATGGCTATGCCCTGACCGTGCACAAGGCGCAGGGTTCGCAGTGGAACGACGTCATGCTGTTCGACGAAAGCTGGGCCTTCAAGGATTCGCGCGAGCGCTGGCTGTATACCGCGATCACCCGCGCCGCCGAGCGACTGACCATCGTGAAATAGCGATTGTCGGCGAGGCCTCCCGCATCGGGCGGCGAAGTTCCTGGCCGCGAACCGACTCCGCCGCCAATCCCTTGCGGGCATTGGCGGAATCGGATCGGAAATAGGCTCGCCTGACCTCTTCGGCTCCCTGCGCGCCGCCGAGCGGGCGGCGAGGGCGGTCGGGTGGCCGTCAAGCGGCCTCGGCCGGGCAGCAAGCCGCGGCCCATTTTGCTGTTTTGCGCGCCGCGGCCTGAATCGATCTGAAAAGATGTTGGCGTGACCAATAAGGACGACTGGGTCCTGCCCCCAGTGATGGCGCTGAGTTGAATCACTTTGATAGGATGTTGGCCTGACATCTCCAGCGCTGCTGGCGCCGGTATTCACCGCTGCCACAACGGCCGCCGGGCTCTCGCCGGCGGAGCGATCCGGCGGATCGCTTGGGCTTTCCGCGATCATGGCCGCGATCAAAGACTTGCGGCCTCCCGGCGACTCAAAGTGCGAGCCCCGGAGCTGCGGGCCGGCAGGAATCCCTGCGGCCCGCAGGCGAAGATCGGCGCGACTTGCGTCGTCGCGCCGACCGGGGACGTCCGGGCGGTCAGCAGCCGGAGGGCGTGAAGCTCGCCGTCTTGTCGGTCAGCCCGTCATAGGTCGCGCTGCAGCCGTCGCCGAGATCCAGCGCGGCGCCCTTGGCGACTTCCTGGTTGCCCTGACCGACGACGACCACGAAGGCCTGTTCCGGCGTGACGCGGGAGAGGAAGACCCGCTTGTCGCTGAAAGTGGCGGTCTGGCCGATGGTCAGCTGGGCCGGGCCGCCCGCGGCGGCCTGGGTCGGTGCCGGGGCTTCGCCGCCAGCCGCAGCAGGAGCGGCCGCTTCGGCCGGCGCTGCTGTAGCCGGCGCTGCCGGAGCGGCGGCGGGTGCTTCAGGGGCGGCGGCCGCTGCCGGAGCCGCGGGCGCAGCGGGCGCCTCGGCGGGGGCAGGGGCGGCCGGAGCAGGCGCTGCCTGAGCCGCAGCGGCGGGAGCCGCCGGGGCCGCTGCCGGAGCTGCAGCGGCATCCGCCGGTGCGGCGGCGGCATCTGCCGGTGCCGCGGCATCGCCGCCGCACCCTTCCGTGCTGAAAGTGGCGGTGGTGCCGTCGATGCCGGTGAGCGTCACCATGCAGCCATCGCCGAGATCGGCTGCCTCGCCGCTGGCGACCGGGACCTGACCCATGCCGGGCACGAACAGGAAGACCCGGTTGTCGGGGGCGGAGATCCGCGAGACAAAGGCCCGCTTGTCGCCGAAAGTCCCGGTCTGGCCGGTCGACAAGGGCGTGCCGTCGGCTGTCGCGGCTGGCGCCGCGGCTTCGGCGGCAGGGGCCGCAGGGGCCGCAGGGGCGGCGGCGGCCGGGGCTTCTGCGGCAGCCGGTGCCGGTGCTTCTGCAGCGGCGGGTGGCGCAGCGGCGGCGGGCGCCTCGGCGGGTGCGGCGGCCGCGGGGGCTGCGGGTTCTGCCGCCGGAGCCGGTGCTGCGGCCGGCGCGGCCGGTGCGCCGTCGGCTGCCGCGCAGCCGGTCGGGGCGAGGTAGGCGGCGGTCGCCGTCACGCCGACGAGCGTCACCGAGCAGCCGTCACCGAGGTCGACGGACGCGCCGGAGGCGACGTCGGCGGGGGCGGCGCCCTCAGGCCCCATGGACGCGGTGCCCTCGGCCAGGGCGGCGAGCGTCACGCGCTTGGCGCCGAAGATAGCGGTCTGGCCGGGCAGCAGGATGGCGCCGGTATTGCCGATCTGGCCGGCGAGCGCGGTGCCGGCATCGGGCTCGGGGGCTGCCGGCGCGGGCGGCGGGGCTGCCGCCGCCGCATCCAGCTTGGCCTGCAGGGCGGCCAGCGCCGCCGCGACGCCATCGGTCGCCGCCTTGCCTTCGCCGGCCGACGCTGCCACGGCGTCGAGCTTGGTCGAGAGCGCCGCGGATGCCTCCGCCGGATTGCCGATCGCCTGAATCGCAGCCTCGGTCGCGCTGGTGCGCTGGTCGACAGCCGCCAGGCTGGTCTGGATCGCGGCCAGCGGCGCCTCGATGGCGGCCAGGCGCGCGTCGATCTGGTCGAAGCGGCCATTGGCCGCTTCCGTAACGTCGTCGACATCCGGCGCGAACAGCCAGCCGACGAACAATCCGATCAGGCCGGCGATCACCAGCGGCAAAAACCTTGAGCTTCCCATGAATTCCTCTCCCGTATCGGTCCTCGCCGATGGGGGAGAGGGAACGGCGAACGGGCGCGCGTGTCAACCGCAGGCCGCCCCGATCGGCCGGTTCGGTGGTCACGCTTGCGCCAGACGTCGCCCTTCGGTCTCTCTCGGGCGTCGATGGGAAGCCGCCGTCCGGCACTGGAACTCGGCCGTCGCTGGGGCTATGGATCGGGTCTCTCAGTGGGACACGCCATGCCGACCGAACTCTCCGTGAATCTCAACGCCATCGCCATGTTGCGCAACCGCCGCGACCTGCCCTGGCCGAGCGTCGTTCATTTCGGCCGGATCGCGCTGGCGAGCGGCGCCCACGGGCTGACGGTGCATCCGCGGCCGGACGAGCGCCACATCCGCTTCTCCGACCTGCCCGATATCAGGAGCCTGATCGACGCCGAGTTTCCGGACGCCGAATTCAACATCGAGGGCTATCCGACCGAAGAGTTTCTGGCCCTCGTCGCCGCGCACCGGCCCGAGCAGGTGACCCTGGTGCCTGACGATCCTTCGCAGCCAACCTCCGACCACGGCTGGGATTTCGTCGCCGACGCCGCGCTGCTGAAGGACGTCGTTGCCCGGCTGAAAGGGCAGGGCGCCCGCGTCTCGCTCTTCGCCGATGCCGAGCCCGGCGCCATGGCCGCCGCCGCCGCGACCGGCTGCGACCGCATCGAGCTCTATACCGGCCCCTACGGCGCGACCTATGGCGACGCGGACGCCGCCGAGGCGGAGGCCGCGCGCCTCGGCGCGACGGCGCGGGCCGCGCTCGATCTCGGTCTGGGCGTCAATGCCGGGCACGACCTCACCGTCGCCAATCTTCCGCGCCTCGTCCGGCACATCCCGTCTTTGGCCGAGGTGTCGATCGGTCACGGCCTGACCGCCGACGCGCTGGAATTCGGCATGGCGGCGACGGTTCGCCGGTTCGTCGAAGCCTGCCGCAGCGGGACGAATGCATCGCCGGCTCCCGATATCGTCGCCGACGGGCACTAGCGCCAGTTGACCTTATCGCCCGAGCGGTTCATCTCCGCGAGAGATCCCGATCTTGAGGCTCCCATGCTCCGATTTGCCGATGCGGACTTCGTCTACGAGCCCTATCCGACGGCGGAGATCGCCGGGGTTTTCGATGCCGATCTCTATTCCAGGCTGATCACGAGCTACCCGCCGCTGGAGAAATTCCAGTATCGGCCGGATCTCGGCGAAAAATACGCCTTCTCCCACCACAGCGACCCGTCGGGCTTCATGGCCTATCTCGAGGCCCATCCGGACTGGCGCGCCTTCTACGATTACATCAAGAGCGACGGCTTCATCGAGCAGATCCTCGGCTTCCTCGAAGCGCACAACATCGACCTCAATCTGGGGCGTCGGCGCACGGTCTCCCGGCAGAAGCTGCGCAAGACGACGTCGATCGCCGGGCGACTGCGCCGCGAGACCGAGCTCAACGCGCGGTTCGAATTCTCGATGATGAACGGCGAGGGCGGGCATATCCTTCCGCACACCGACCAGAAGGACAAGCTGATCACCCTCGTCCTGCCGATGGTCGCGCCCGGCGAATGGAACCCCGCCTGGGGCGGCGGCACCGACGTCGTCTGGCCGAAGGACAAGACGCTCTCCTTCAACATCAAGAATCGCTATCTCGAATTCGACGCGGTCGATCGCATCCGCACGCTCGAATTCAAGCCGAACAACTGCGTTCTGTTCATCAAGACCTATAATTCCTGGCACTCGGTGTCGCCGATGACCAGCGGCGACCGCAGCATCCTGCGCCGGACGCTGACGGTGAACATCGAACGGCGCGCCTGATCCCCGCGCGGAAGGCGGCATCGACGGCGCTGCGGCCACAGCGGGGCACGGATCATCACGCCGACGCAATCGGCCCGGCGTGCCAAGGCGTGACGGCAGCGCTTGCAAATGCTCGGCGCCTGTCTTATACAGTACCGTAACGTACGGTACTGTATAAGATCTCCGGGAAAGCCTTGGCCGAACATCCTCTCCCCCATGCTGCGGGCGAAAGCCTGCCGCCGACCGAGCGACAGCGCGAGGTGCTGGACGCGGCGCTGGCCCTGCTCGTCGATGCGGGCGAGACCTTGACCATGGGCGCCGTGGCGCAGCGCGCCAGCTGCTCGAAGGAAACCTTGTACAAGTGGTTCGGCGGCCGCGACGGGCTGCTGACGGCGACGGTGCAGTGGCAGGCGGCGAAGGTGAGGGCGGCGCCGCTGCCGCGCAAGGGTCTCGACCGCGAGACGCTGGCGGCGAGCCTGCAGTCCTTCGCCCGCGACTGGCTGACCGTCCTGACCGGCGAGACCTCGGTGGCGCTGAACCGCTTGGCGGTCGGGCAGGCCGGTTCGGAGAAGCGCGATCTCGGCGCCATCGTCCTGGAGAACGGACCCTTTGCGATGCGCCGGCGTCTGTCGGTCGCGCTCGAGGCGGGCCGCGCCGCCGGCCTCCTCGCCTTTGACGCCGTCGACACGGCCTATGAGAGCTTCTTCGGCCTCGTCGTCCGCGATATCCAGATCCGGCTCCTGCTCGGCGAGCATCTGACGCTCAGCGCCGCCGACATCGACGCCGACGCGGCCCGCGCCACGGCGCAGTTCTTCGTCCTCTACGGGACGGCGGCCCCGGGCCGCTCGCCCTAAACCGGCGCGGCTTGCCGCGTCTCTCTCACCGGGTACCGGGCAGGAAGCCCGCGGCCCGATTCACCCCAGGGAAGGAAACCACCATGCGTGTCTATTACGATCGCGACGCCGATCTGAACCTCATCAAGGCCAAGAAGGTCGCGATCATCGGCTATGGCAGCCAGGGCCGCGCCCATGCGCTGAACCTCAAGGATTCCGGCGTCACCGACCTCGTCGTCGCCCTCCGCCCGGGCTCGGCCACGGCCAAGAAGGTCGAGGCCGACGGCCTCAAGGTCATGTCGGTCGCCGAGGCGGCCAAATGGGCCGACCTGATGATGATGGCGACCCCGGACGAGCTCCAGGCCGAGATCTGGAAGAACGAGATCGAGGCCAACATCCGCGACGGCGCCGCCATCGCCTTCGCCCACGGCCTGAACGTGCACTTCAACCTGATCGAGCCGAAGAAGACCATCGACGTCGTGATGATCGCACCGAAGGGCCCGGGTCACACCGTGCGCAGCGAGTTCCAGAAGGGCGGCGGCGTGCCCTGCCTCGTCGCCATCGATCATGACGCCTCCGGCAACGCGCTGGATCTGGCCCTGTCCTACGCCTGCGGCGTCGGCGGCGGCCGTTCGGGCGTCATCGAGACGACCTTCAAGGAAGAGTGCGAGACCGATCTCTTCGGCGAGCAGGTCGTGCTCTGCGGCGGCCTCGTCGAACTCATCCGCGCCGGCTTCGAGACCCTGGTCGAGGGCGGCTACGCCCCGGAAATGGCCTATTTCGAGTGCCTGCACGAGGTCAAGCTGATCGTCGACCTGATCTATGAAGGCGGCATCGCCAACATGAACTACTCGATCTCCAACACCGCCGAGTGGGGCGAGTACGTGACCGGCCCGCGCATCATCACCGCCGAGACCAAGGCCGAGATGAAGCGCGTGCTGCACGACATCCAGACCGGCAAGTTCACCTCGGACTGGATGATGGAGAACAAGGCCGGCCAGTCGCGCTTCAAGGGCATCCGCCGGATGAACGACAGCCACCAGATCGAGGAAGTCGGCGCCAAGCTGCGCGGCATGATGCCTTGGATCAAGTCGAACGCGCTGGTCGACAAGGACCGCAACTGATCCCAGCCTGACCGAAGCGAAGACGGCCGGAGGCCGGCGGTGATCCGCCGGCCTCTTTCGTTGCAGGTCTCGGGAATCCTCCCCCCGCGACATACGGCCTCGAACCTGCCGAAGTCGATTAACAAGCGCTTAAGCCTTGGCTGCGATGATCGGCCAAAGCAACCATGATGGAGGCAGTTGATGACCGCGCTGCCGGAAGCCGAACCCGATGGATCCGAACGCCGCGTCGCGCCGCGCGTCAGGACGCTGAAGCGCGCCAAAATCCTGTTCAACAACCGCTATTCGACCTTCGACTGCATCGTGCGCAACATCTCCTCGACCGGCGCGCTGCTGACGATCGACGAGGCGGCGCATCTGCCGAAGGTCTTCGACATTTCCATCGGCGACGAGAAGATGGAGCGCCCGGCGCGCCTGGTCTATCGCCGCGGCATGCTCGCCGGCATCCGTTTCCTCGACGTCGTGTCGGAGGATGAGGAGCAGGCGGCCCATTTCCCGCTGACGCCGGCCGCCGCCACCTCGACGCTCAGCCCGGACATGCCCAGCGAGAGCCTCGGCCATGTCCAGCGCATCGTCGCCGAGATTCTGCCGCGCGCGATCACCCGCAATTTCCCTTGGTCCGCCGCGCGTTCCTGAGGCATCGGGCGTGCCGCGCGCGTCCTTCCGTTATGCTTGGCAGAAATGTTGCAGCACGGCACATTGCCGGGTGGACATCCCGGTCTGGCCTCGCTATGTAGCAGCCGTCGCCTTAACCGGGCGGCGGCGCCGAGCGCCTGATGGGTGTGTAGCTCAGTTGGTAGAGCAGCTGACTCTTAATCAGCGGGTCCACAGTTCGAACCTGTGCACACCCACCATCAAAATCAAAGGCTTACGGGCCGGACGATTTTTCCTCCGCTGATATCTTGGTAGCGCTCTGGTAGCGCTGCGCCGATGACTACAGTGATACCCCTGGTGGACCTTCTCGCCGTTTCATCCGATATTGGATGGCAAGCGCTGGCACTGGTTAGCGCGAGACAGCGGGACACCTATGGCGCCATCCACCAAAGACCGACCGACACCGCGCGGCGAGCCGGGCACTGCCTGGAACGACCCTAAGACGCCAGGCCTTCGCCTGCGCCACCTCGCGACGAAGTCTGTCTGGTATCTGTTTTTTCGAACGAAGGCCGGCGTTCAGCGCAACATGAAGCTGGCCGACGAGCGCTTCCTCACGCTCACCGCGGCCCGCGAGAGAGCCCGCACAATCCTCGAGCGCGTGAGCCGTGGCGAAGATCCTGCCAACGAGCGCGCCGAACTGGCGGCCCGCGCGACGCTGCAGATGCTCCGCGACCGCCACCTCGACGAACACGCCAACGAGAAGAACAAGGCGAAGTGGCGAAAGGATCAGGAAGCGATGTGGGACAAGGTCGTCCTGCCCTTCCTGAAGCCCGACACCGCTGTCGCGGACATTACAGACGCCGACATAGCCCGACTGCATCACTCGCGGCGCTCGACCCCGTATGCGGCCAACCGCACGCTCGCGATGCTTCACAAGGCGTTCGCGCTGGCCGAGATGTGGGCGATGCGCCCGAAGAACAGCAACCCGGTGACCGTCCAGCGATTCACCGAGAAGAAGCGGAAGCGGAAGCCCCACGCTGACGAGGCTGTGCGGCTTCTCGTGGCGCTGAACAAGATGCGGCCGGATCAGCCGTTCTTCGTCGGGCTCGTCGAGCTGCTCTGCTTCACCGGCGCGCGGCTGGACGAGATCAAGTCGGCGAAGTGGGAATGGGTCCGCGACGACGGCCTGCATCTGCCGGACTCGAAAACCGGCGAAAAGATCGTCGCCCTATCGTCCCTCGCGCGCGAGGTTCTTGCCGGCATCCCCGTCCTTGAAAACAACCCCTACATCATCGCCGGTCGTCGCCGTGGCCGGCCACTCGTCAACGTGTCGAAGCCTTGGACGCGGCTGATGACGTCGGCGAAGATCACTGAAAATCTTCGCCGCCATGATCTACGGCGGTTCTTCGCGAGCGCGGGCCTGTCCAGCGGCATCAGCCTGTCTCAGGTCGGCGAGCTACTCGGTCATATGGAAGCATCGACGACCAAGCGGTACGCGTTCCTGCTGACCGGGGCCGCGCAGCAAGCGGCCGAGACCGCGTCCGCCAGCGTGCGCAACATCATGACCGGCGGCGGCAAGGTTGCGCATCTCGATCCGCTGAGTAAAGCTGCCCGCTAGTCGTCACAGCTGCGGGTAGCTCTCATGTGGAAGTTCATTGCCGCCATCGCTCTGTTGGTCTCTGCCGCGCCGGCTAGCGCCGAGACCGCTGCCGAGTTCATCAAGGCGGACAATCCGACCGTCATCAAGGACGTCGGCGGCAACACCAGCCCGAGCGACGCGATGCTTGTTGGCGTCATTAATGATGGCAGTCGTAGAGACGGCTTTGCCGAGTACGTCTGCCTCGCGACCTCCGACTTCCCTGATCGACCCCGCGTTGTCCGCGTCATGGACGTAGCGGCGGGCGCGCGGGGCGAGTGGAAGGTTCTTGGCCAGGCGACATGCGCCGAGCCCGGCAGCGACGAGACGGTCGTCGAGTTCAACTAGCCGCCGGATGCGGCATTGCTGCCCCCACGCGCTGCGCATACAACCGCGTCGTGAGGAAGCCCAATGTCCGAAGCGCGCCGAGAACTGACCCTGCTGATGAAAGCGACGCGCACGTCGCAAAAGCGGCTTGCCGACCTGCTCGGGATCGCGCCGACCACTGTCAACCGGTGGGTCCGCGGGGAGCGAGGCGATACGATTGAGCCGCCCTTCTACGCCGTCAACTTCATGCGGGCTTATATCCAGTTGCCCGACAAAACGCGCGAACGACTTCCCATGATCGAGCGAGGCACTCAGTAGCGAACAGCGGATTTGACTCTCCGTCAGAGATAGAACAAAAAGGGAACATACAGAGAGGAGTTCCCATGTCCGATACCATTATGCCGGGGTCTGGCGCCGAAGCCACCACGTTCGTTCTCTCGCCGCCACGACGCGAAGACTGGTCGCAGGAGACGGTCGACGAATTGCTTGCCCATCTCAAATCTCGCCTTCCTGAGCTGACTTTCCACGTCATGATTTATACCCCTATGGGGGCTGACGACGTGTTCTCCTGCGTGCCGCTGTTGAACGGTCCGAGCTACGCTAGAGATGACGGGTATATGACGATGCTGCGTCGGCCTAGCGAAGCGACCTTTGACCTCATCGCTTCGGCCCTCGACGACTTTCCGCCGCAGCCGGCGCGCGCGACCGCGTCGGCCACGGTAGCGGCCGAAAGCTCGCTTCGTCTCTCTCGGCTAGGGCAACGCCGACAAGTTCATTGAGAATGCCGGCATCGGCTCCTAGCGCGGCTTGCCGCCAAGGCACTCGTCGTATCGCTAATACGTGATACAGATGTTGGTGGGTGCTTTTTATCGCTGGACCAATGTGAACACCATATGATCCCAAGCTTTACGATCTCAGGGGTGCTCCCGCCGTTTGTCGGGAGCAATCCGGCTCAACCGTCCGCAATATCGCCTTATCCAACCAGCATGTCTCAGGTGGTCATGAGATTTGCGACGACCCCTGAGCGACGGACCATTCTTGAGGGTTTGCTGGATTATCGGCATGCACTGAATGCTATCGGGTTCAATGACGGATATCAGTGGTTGGACGGAAGCTTCGTCGAAGATGTCGAAACTCTTGAGGGTCGCCCACCTAATGACATTGACGTACTTACAGTCGTAAGGCGCCCCATCGGAGTTAACGACTTCGCAACCTTGGTAGCTACAAATATAAATTTGTTCGATCCTGGTTTGACCAAGCGCGTATACCGAACTGATGGTTATATTGTGGATCTAGAAAAACCGCCTCATCTTCTGGTCAATGATATTGTTTATTGGTACGGCTTGTTCTCGCACAAACGAAAGACGTCCCTTTGGAAAGGAATGTTATCGGTTCCATTTGATGTCGCAGACGATGTTTTTGCTCGTGTCCTGTTGTAGGATGGTCTTATGTTAAAGCGCATCGAACTTGAGGCACTGCGCGCGGATTTGCAGTCAGTGCAGGGCCTTCTTTCAACCCGAACCGCTGTCGAAGATCCGATTGGGGTAATGCAATATCGCTATCGTCAGGGTGAGCTTGAACGTGAGATCGGGCAACTGGCGGATGTGTATGAACCAACCGCTCAGGTGGGCCTGTTTTTCGGCGGGCGTCCGGTCGTTGGATCGCGCGGGATAGATGCAACATTCGGCAGCAAAGCTGTCGAACAATTCCAAGTTCTTGTCTCGACCAAATACACGGATATGAATGGTGCAGTCGGCGCACGCGGTCGGCTGCCGCAGCGCCAGAAGTCGGAGCTACTCGTCACCGACGTTGCTCGCGGCTCATTCGGTTTCATCATGGAAGAGGATAGCGACGCTCAATTTCTTGACACTCCTTTGAAAGAAGCGGTCACTGAAATTGTTGACTTGATCTACCGGATTGGAGCTCCGGATGAAGAGGCGTTCGAAGCGGGGATAGACGAGATAGATAATCGTCTACTTACGTCGCTTAGGACGTTTTTTCGTCACTTGGATGACGCTGGGGCCACCATTCGTCTAGTGGAGGACTCACGTGAGTATTCCCTCATGAGAGACGGCGTAACAAGAGCGCGCGAACGAGCGGATAGCTTAACCATCACTGAGGAGGATCGTGAGGCCGTCTTGGGCACACTATTCGTGCTTCCTGATGCTCAGCGTTTTGAACTACATCGACCAGATCTGCCGGCTTTACGCGGTACTTTTACGGCCGAAGTCAGAGACATACTCATCGATGCATTCGGTGCTGTACGTGGTGATGCTATTGGTAGGCAGTGGCTTGCTGAACTATCTGTGAAAACCGTGAGAGTTCCCAATCGAGCGGACCGGCGAACGTATCGACTTGTCGGGCTGCAAGAGCCGAATCTGGCTGGGTAGAACGTCTCACCCTGACGTTCTCCTGGCGGCAATCCGGTCAAGCCGCTCGATCTCCGCGACAATCAGCGCCCCCGCCTTGACCAGATCCCGACGCGGGTCTGTCGGTTTCCACCAGCTCGGCAGCCAAGGCCACGCCATCGGGACGCCGAGGCGCTTCCGAGCGACCGGGTCGGCAATGGATGCCCGGTGCGCATAAGCCGACGCGGCTAGCGCCAACTCGCCGGCCAAGTGGAAATTGTCGTGGTCGTCGCTGCGACCTTCGCCTTCTCGCTGGCGGGTGCGCTCCATGGCGATCTCAAGCAGTGGGTTCGGGCGGCCCTCTTCACCTTCTGGCATGTCGTAATCCTTGTTGGTTGCAAATCGTCAACGGTCTAGACGCGCATCGGCATGATGACGACCAGATCGCCTTCTGCGCCGGTTGGCGACGTGAGGCGAGCGGGCGTGTGGCTGTCGGCGGTGTTGAGATGCATCTCCTTGCCACCGAGCGCCTTGAACGCGCCGAGAATGTATCTCGCGTTGAACCCCATGACGGGCGGTTCACCCTCGACTGCGGCGTCGAGCTTCGCCGTCATTGTCTCGCCATCAGGCACGCGGCATTCGATAGAGATGCCGCCCCCGCCGGGTGTGAGCTTCATGGCGTTCGCGCTGAACGACCCCGCTCGCGAGCGCCCGACCGCCGTCAGAACCGGCAATGTGTCGGCGGCCTTGAACCGGATCGTGTGCGGAGCAATAGCGGGGATGACGCGGTTATAATCGGGAAAGACGCCGTCGATCAGCTTCGACCGCATCATCACGCTACCGGACCTCATCTCGACCTGCGTGTTCGTAAACCGGACGGCCACCTCGCCCTTGCCGAGGGCGGCGTTGGCGAGTGTGATGAAGCCGCGCGGGACGATCGATGGAAGAAGCGGCGCGCACGGCGCCGTCAGTTTGGCTTGCCGGCGGCCGAGACGGTGCCCGTCCGTTGCAACGGCGATGAGGGTATCGTCGGCCACCGTCATCATCACGCCGTTCAGATAGTAGCGTGTCTCTTCCCGCGAGATAAACGGCATCGTCAGCGCCAGGAGATGCGCAAGAACGCCCTCGGCAAGCGAGAACTCGGCGACGACGGCATCATCGTCCCATTTGAATTCCGGCGTGTCCTCGACGTGGTTCGGCACCATCGCCAGCGAGAAGGTCGGCGTCGAGAATGTCACCGCCGCGTCGCCGGCATCCTTATTGATCTCGACGGTCTCAGCCATCACGCCGGACAGGAACGCGTCGAGCGTCCGGACTGACACCGCAACCGCTCCGTCGCCGCTGCCCTCGATGGTGGCGATGACGCGCTCATCGACCCCGCGGAACTCGACGTCGATCGTCTTCTCGCCCTTCTTGGCGCAGATCGTGACGCAGTTGAGGATCGGGATGCATCCGCTCCAGCTGCCTTGCGCCTTCTTTACCAGCGCCACAGCCTTGCGCAGCGCCGACGTCGGCACCGTGGCCTTGATGACGGTAGGACGTGGGACGTGGGCTTCCTTGTTTTCGGTTTTCGCCTTGGTGGTCATTCCAGTATTCTCCAATCGGTGGCGAGCACGTCGTCGCCTGACATCGTGTATGGGAAGGCCGGGACGTCGCCTCGGCCGGCTCGGTCGAACAGCAGCAGCGCCTCGCGCTCGCCGTTCCATGGGCAGGTCTGCAACTGGATCGCCCGACGCGCGCCCCAGCCGTCTCGGCGGACGGCTAGGCGGGATGACACCGCCGCCATAGCCTCGCCGAATGTCACGGCGGTCTGCCGCGCATGACGACCTCAAACCCAAAGGTCTCGGCGAGGGCGACGAAGTTCGACAGCGCCGGGTCGCGCTGACATTTGCGCCACCCGTAGAAGCTGTTCAGTGATATGCCCGACCGTTCTTCCATGTCGGAAAGCGACCACTGCCGAGACTTCCTTGCGGCGGCGATGACGTTGATCGCCGCCGGCACGTCTTGCATGTCGGTCTCGAAATCGGCGCGGCGCATGACGACGTCGAACCCGAACACGCGCGCAAGCTGAACCAGCTTCGACAGGGATGGATCACGCTTGCGGGCGAGCCATTCGCTGTACGAGTTCGACGACAGCCGGGCCTCTCGCGCCATCTGCGACATGGACATGCCGCGCGCCTTACGTTCGGCGTCGATCGCCGCCATAGCCTCGGCCTGGCGCCGGAGATTGACCTCCATCAGAGGCGTGGCCGCGCTCACTGCCACCCCCGCATTTTCTCTCGCAGCCGGATCTTCTCGACGGCGGAAATGTCGCCAGCGATGTTGTTGCACCGGCTGTGCGCGAGGTAGGCGTTCGACAGGTGGTTTGGGCCGCCGTGCGTGATTGCGACCAGATGCTCGACGCTCGGCGCCATGTCCCGATGGCATTCCTCATCAGGCTTCGGCACCGGCTGGCCGCAGAAGAAGCACCCTTCGCCGTCGCGAGTGATGAGGACGGAATAGCGCTGCCGCAGCCGCGAGGATCGGCGCGTCCTGGCGGTCGGTGACAGCCTTGGCGATCCGCCGTCGAGATAGAGGTCGACGATTTCCGACAGCAGCGACGGCCAAGTCTGTCGTCCCCTGCGGTTCTTGTGCACGACGTGGACGCCGGACGACGTGCGGACCCGGAGCACCTCATACGCATTCGTCGTGGCGAGGACTTCGGCGCCGCGCCGGCCGAGCCACACCTTGAAGGCTTCCAGATCCCGCACCATCAGACGAGGCCCGCCTCGACGGCCATGCGGCGGGGCAGCGTGAGGCGATGGTAGCCCCCGGTTGCCGTCACCTCCGCATGGACAAGAGACACGGTCGCAGTCTTGCCGGTATCGACGCTCTGCACGCGGGCCGCGCGTTCGCCGACGTCCAGAAGCCGGATGTAGATTTCGACGCTATCCGGCATGGCCGACCTCGTCGCGGGTCCTCGTCCGCGTCTGCCCCTTAAGGAATGCCTCGAGGGTGTCGTTGGAGTAGAGGACCCGCCCCTGGCGCTTGACGTACTCGGGTCCAGTCCCGAGCGTCCGCCAGCGGGCGAGGGTCGAGACCGACGAGCGCAAATGCTCGGCGGCCTCTTCCGTGGTGAGGTAGCGCTCGCCCATGTTCAGGCCGGGCTATAGTCGTCGTCTTCGGCATCGCCGAAGGGAACATGATCGTCGTTGGCGTCGGTCTCGTCCGTGAAGTCGGCGTCCTCGACCTCGCCGGCATCGCCTGTCGGCTCCTCGTTCTCCGGCTCGGGCTCGATGGCGGGCGCGGCCTCGGTCTTCTTGCGCGGCGGCTTCTCAGCCTTGGTCGCCTCTTCGGCCTTTCCGCGCGCCATGGCAGCGTGCACGCCGGTCGGACGCCCTTCCGGCTTCGCCTCAACGGGAACCTCCTCAGCAACCGGGGCCGCCGGACGGGGTGTCACATCGCGGAAGTCCTCGATGTCGATGACCTCATCTTCTGTCGGCATGCCGTTGAGGATGTGCGGCGCATACAGCCGGCCGAAGAACGCCGCGGCGCGATACCGGATCATCAGATCGGGCATGGTGACCCACTTCGAACCGGGCTTCGTGTACCAGCCTTCGGCAACCGCCATGGCGATCGTGACCGGTGGGCCTTCAAGGATCTCGCCGGTTCCCTTTTCGGCCGTCCAGGCGACGCACGTCATGTCCTCGACGTCCATCTTGGCGGTCACCTTGCTGCGGTTCCCTTTCGGGCCTTCCCACCTGTCGAACGACACGGTCCGCTTGCCGAGCTTCTCGATGCGAAACCGGATAGGAACGAACAGGCCGCAGCTGTTCAGGGCGCCGATGATGAACGACGATGCCCACGATGGCCGTCCTTCGATGATGTGAAGGTTCTGCATAACGACGAGCGGCGACAGCCCCATGCGGCCGGCCGTGTCCATGGCGATGAGCGCGTTGCCGAGGTTGTCGCTGCCGCGGTAGTTCGCAGGGACAAGGTCCGACGAGACCAGCGCCTTGGCGATGCGCTGGGCTTGCTCGAACGACGAGGTGGAAGAGAAGACCGAGAGGGCACGGTCCGGCTGCTGAGACTGCACCGCGAGGGCGCGTGTAGGCGTGTCGCTCATTTGGAAGCCTTTGCTTTGGTGATGCGGACGTTCCGGTAGGACGACGCCCGTTGGACGATGGTGGTCTCGGCGCGGTGGGTGGTGCCGGCCGAGACCTTCCAGCCGGTCGCGATGACGCGTTCGTGGTCGCCGATGCTCTCGATGAGTTCGGCGCGCGCGCGCTTCTTGTCTTCCTCGGCCTCCTTGAAGCGGAGGCCGGCGGCGTGGTCGGCTTGGATGAGCGCCAGCAGGGGGGCGGCGACGCCGGGCTCGGCCGTGTCGAGGTCGAGCTGCTTGCCGACACTGGCGTTGCGGTAGAGCGTGCGGATGGTCTCGTAGTCGGCGAGATAGTCCGCCGGCGGCGGGTCGCTCCGCTCGATGCGGTCGAACATCTCACCGATGCGAGCGCCGATATCTGCGCCAACTGCGACGTCCCGGTCACGGCGGAAGACGCGGATGTCGTTGCCGCCGATAAGGCCGCCGATGGCACCCCAGTTCAGGTCACACGCTTCGAGCTGGTGTTGAAGCTGAAACTCGATGTGAGTCGGAGCCTCTTCGTCGGACCACCCGTCCATCGCGATGAACTTGTCGACGTTCTTGATCTCAAGCAGCCCGTAGCCGAGGTCCGGCGCCACCGTGTCCTCAATCACGTAGTCAGGGGAGGCGCCCATGTGCGGGAACTTCGCCGAGCGTGCGTAGAGGAACGGATGAGCATCGACGATACGCCACCCGTTGTCCTCGCAAATCCCTTGAGCAATTGCATTTTGCAAACGCTTACCCCAAAGCATTCGCTCATTCTCGGTGAAGACGACTTCCACGTTGCCGGCGAGTCGGTGGTAGAGATCGAAGGGCGTCATGTAAGGCGACACGCCGTAGAGGGCCGCCGCCGCTGTGGCGGTGACGTCAGGCGCGCGGAGGAAGTGCCAGGACTTCTCAAGGCGCGGCCAGAACCACGCCGAGCGAGAGTAGATGATGCGGCGGCTCATTCCGATGCCTCCGACTTGCTCGCGACTGGCAGGGTCCATTCGGCAACGAGGTCAAAGCCAGAGGCCCTCCCGTAGCCTCGCCCTTCTTCATCCCAGCTTCGGCCATCAGCGTCGACTTCGATGAACACGTTGGGATCAGGCGACATCATCGGCCCGACCTTCGCGCCGATGGTGTCCACGTAACTCCGCCCAGCCTCCACCCTCATGCCCGGGCCTCTTCAACAGCCCGCGACCGCAGCACGTCGTCGAGGGCAACCCAGCCGCCGCCGCACCGCACGGCCAGCGTTGATATTTCGTCAACGTCGATGTCGTGCGAAATGCCGTCGAGCGTCAGCGACGCGCTGCGAACGTGCACCTCGCCATCATTGTCGGGATCGTTCGGGTGGTCATGCCCCGCAGGCGGCAGACGCCCGTCCATCGCTGCGGTCACCTCGCCGAACGGGGGCGGCACCGTGACCGTCAAATCGAATTCTCTGCGGCCCATCTTCGCAACCTCCATTGCTTTTCGTCATTTGCGTTTGCAATATGTCAACGAAGATGGCATGTGTCAATCAGGTTTGGTTAAGGATACGTTTTTATGGGTTCAGATAGGGCGAAGGCCAATCAGAGGCTTGAAGGACTCGATGTCCGCGTCGTGGATCAACTCGCCCGTCAGCGGAATGATGGTGTAGAGGTTCGGCGCGTAGCCGCGGCGGGCCTTTCCGTAAAGCTCCTCGCCGGACCGCATGCGGATGAGGCCAGTTCGGTCGAGGGCGCCAGCGCCGCCGGGTTCGCTGTCGCCGAACGCAGCGATGAATCCGTCCCACACGTCAGCCGCCGACTGCGCAGTGCGAAACTGCAAGCCCGTCGCCTTCTCAGGCAGGTCCCATTGGAATTGGACGACGGCGCCTGGGGCGTCGTCACGAATTACCGCGCGGCCGGTGCCCTCGATGTAGCCGACGACCTTGAGGCGGCCATGCATGCCGCCGGTCGTCTCAACACCGGCCCGTCTCACAATCTCGCTTATAGGCAGCTTGAGGATGCGCGCAAACTCGCCGGCTTGATCGATCCGCATGCGCCGGTGGCCATCAAGCAGAAGCGACAGGCTCGACGGGTCGAGGTTCAGCAGCTTGGCTGCCGCGCGCTGCGTCAGCTTCCGGTCGGCCAGCTGGTCGCGAAACCACTGGCTGTCGATTTGCCGATCCGGCTGATTCGTGTCGCTCATGCTCAAAGCCCCCTCGTTTGCAAGTCGCGATCGTAATATCCGAGTGTTTATGAATTGTCACTAGAGCGCATCCGTTATCAGGAATTATCATGAATACCGAAACGCCCCTCGATATGACCGTACGTCTGTTGGCAAACGGCTGCCGCGCAAGGCTTGCCCGATTGCTCGGCGTCAACCGCTCGACGGTCACCGGTTGGGACAATGCCGAGCGCCGGCCTGACGGGCTCTGCGGTACGATCCCGCCGCGGTACATCCCGGCGGTGCTGAACCTCGCCGAAGGCATGGGCGTCGAGATAGACCCGGCTTCTCTTCACCCTGCACGTTGACGTTCTGCAAATGGAGCACCTGAAAATGGACGAGCCACGCCTATTCCTTGGCGGCCGAGTTGCCCTGCATGCTGGCGACTGCCTCGACGTGTTGCGCGGGCTGCCCGACAACAGCATCGACGCCATCAACACCGACCCGCCGTATGCGCTGACGTCTATCACCGAGCGGTTTGGCGGGGAGGGGGCCGCACCGGCGCAGTTCGGAACGGATGGGGCCTTCGCGCGTGCGTCGCGCGGCTTCATGGGCAAGAAGTGGGATACCGGCGAGCGAGCTTTCTCCGTCGAGTTCTGGCGGGAGTGCCTTCGCGTCCTCAAGCCTGGCGGGCATCTCGTCGCCTTCTCCGGTACGCGGACCTATCACCGGATGGCGGTGGCGATCGAGGATGCAGGCTTCGACATCCGCGACCAGCTGGCGTGGGCCTACGGAACAGGGTTTCCGAAGTCGCACAACGTCAGCAAGGCGCTACAGCGCCGCCGGGTCGAGGACGTTTCGGCCGTTCGTGTTATATGCCGCGCGGTGCGCGACGCTATGGACGCTCGCGACCTCAAGTCGAAGGATCTAGTCTTACACTTCGGTGGCTGCCACCCGCGGCTCATCGATCATTGGGCCGCTCGTGACACCGATAGCCAGCCCGCCTTGCCGACCTGGCAGCAATGGGAAACCCTGACTGCACTGCTGGCGCTTGATCGCAGTCTTGATGCTGAGGTCAGGCGGCTCAACGATCGAAAGGGCCTCGCAGGTGACGCGTGGACGACGGCGGAAGTGCTCGCCGAGCATGACGGAGTGCCGGGAGGATTTGGCGAGCACCGCTTCAGCAGCCGGGACCGGACGATCCGAGAGGCGACAGATGAGGCCGCCGAATGGGTGGGTTGGCAGACAGCGCTCAAGCCTGCCTGGGAGCCCATTTGCCTCGCGCGCAAGCCGGTCGAGGGCACGGTCGCCGAGAACTGCCTCAAGTGGGGGACGGGCGCCCTCAACGTTGGCGGTTGCCGCGTAGGTCAGGACTCTGTCACGACACGTCTGCAGTCCATGGCCGCCGTCCACGGGGGTGCCTTTGGTGACCCGGCCACAAGCGCCGCGCGACGCGGCCTGGAGGCTACGATCAGCGACCCACGGGTCGGCCGCTACCCCGCGAATATCGTGCACGACGGATCTGCTGAGGTCGCGTCGTGCTTCCCTATGGTCGACGAGGTTTCCGCTTCCCGGTTTTTCTACTCGGCAAAGGCTGACGGCGACGATCGCCACGGCCTCAACCATCCGACCATCAAGCCCGTCGACCTCATGCGCTGGCTCGCCCGCCTGACATGCCGGAAGGGCGGCACCATCCTCGACCCCTTCGCCGGCACTGGCACGACCGCCGAGGCCGCATATTGGGAGGGCTGCAACGCCGTCCTTGTCGAGCGCGAGGAAGAGTATCAGGCGGCCATCGCCATCCGCATGGGCCTCGTCTTGGCCGGACCGGATGAGAAGAAGCGGGCGCGGACTAAGCTTGCCGCTGCCGAGGGCCTGCCGCTGTTTGGCGGCGTCGAGGCCGAGCCGGCACCATTTGCTCGCGGCGTTCTCGGCGGCTTCGCTGATGACGCGCTGACAGCGCAGGAGCGCGGCAAGGCTGCGACGGCTCGGAAAGCGCGTGCACGCGCCAATGACAAATCGCAATCGGGCGCGGCGCAGCCATGACGGTCCAGCTATACGATCATCAGAAAGCGCTGATTGGCGACGCTCGTAAGGCGCTCGCCGAGCACCGGTCCGTGCTTGTCCAGCTGCCAACCGGCGGCGGCAAGACCATCGTCGCCAGCTTCATGGCGGGTAGTGCGGCCAAGCGGGGCAAGACCGTGACTTTCGCCTGCCATCGCAAAGAGCTGATCCTGCAGACAGCGAAGACCTTCGACAAGGTCGGCATTCCGTACGGCATTATCGCCGCGGGCATCACCGGCGACCGCCGCCAGCCGGTCCAGATCGCCAGCATCCCGACGCTCAACAGCCGGTTCGACCAGTACAAGGCGCCCGACCTTTACGTGGTCGACGAGGCGCACCATGCCGGCGCGAAGACTTGGGCCGACGTCATCGACGCCTACAAGGCGCAAGGATCATTCGTCGTCGGCTTGTCGGCAACCCCGGAGCGCCTCGACGGCACCGGGCTCGGCAAGTGGTTCAACGCAATGGTGAAGGGGCCGTCGACCGCTTGGCTCATCGAAAACGGCTTCCTGTCGCCGTACCGGCTGTTCGCGCCGTCCTCGCCGGACCTATCCGGCATCAAGCGCATTGGCGGCGACTTCAACAAGAAGGAACTGGAAGAGCGCGTCGGCACCACGGCGGTCACTGGCAATGCCGTGGAGCACTACCGCAAGCTGGCGCACGGCAAGCGGGCGATGGTGTTCTGCGTCTCCATCAAGCATAGCCTCGCGGTCGTTGAGCAGTTTCAAGCGGCCGGCTATCGGGCGGCGCATATCGACGGCGAAAGCCAGGACCGCGACAAGCTCATCGCCGACTTCACCGCCGGCCGCATCGAGGTGCTGTCGTCGGTGGACCTCGTTTCCGAAGGCTTCGACCTTCCGGCGATCGAGGTGGCAATCCTCCTTCGGCCGACCGACTCCCTCGCGCTCTTCATCCAACAGGTCGGCCGCGCGCTGCGCATCGCGCCAGGCAAGAGCGAGGCGATCATCCTCGACCATGCTGGCAACAGCCGAGCGAAAGAGGAGGGCGGACGTGGCCACGGCCTGCCGTGCCAGGAGCGCGACTGGACCCTCAATGGGCGCGTGAAGCGCAGCCGCGGCGGCAATGGTGACGAACCATCGTCGCCGGCCCGCCAGTGCCCGACCTGCTACCGCGTCCATCCGCCAGCGCCCGTCTGCCCGAATTGCGGCCACAGCTACCCCGCCCTCGGTCGCACGGTGAAGGAACTCGCTGGCGAACTTGCCGAGGTCGAGATTGCCGCCGCTCGGACAGCCGTCCGCAAGGACCAGGGCCGAGCCAAGACGCTCGATGATCTCGTTGCACAGGGCAGGGCGCGCGGCATCCGCAACCCCGCCAAATGGGCCGAGCACGTCCTCAAGGGTCGCGAAGAGAAGCGCGAAAACGAGACCGCGCAGTCGCTCGAGGACCTCATCCGCATCGGCACGCTTCGCGGCCGGAAGAACCCCGCTGCCTGGGCTCAGAAGGTCTGGGACGCTCGCAACGAAACCACGCAAAGGCGCTACGCATGACGAAGAGCTATTTCGACCACGTCGCGACAGGCGAGCTCGACGCCGCGACGGCACTGACGATGAAGCTCGCGCGCGAAGCCGGACGCGAGGCCGGCCGGCATGTGCTGGCGACTGCGCAGGAGCGGGCCGATAGCGCTGCATTCGGGCTGCTGGACTATCTGGCGGCTGCGCTGGTGCGGATGTACGGGCCGGACGATGCGGCGGCTGTGTTGCGGCACTATGCCGATGTCGTCGGGCGCCAGGCGGACCCGCGCGAGGCGGACGCCGAGGCATGAGCGGCACCGCCCTCATGAACCGCTGCCTGATGGCGCTCTCGCGCGCCGGGGCATCCGTGTTCAGGAACAACACCGGGCAGGGCTGGGCCGGCAAGTCGTTCGGCCTCACCGCCGGACAGGTCTACCGTGCCCATGGCGGCGAGCGCGTCATCCTCGACGCCCGCCCGCTCAAGGCCGGCCTCACCACCGGGTCGTCCGACATCATCGGCTTCCTAACGGTCGAGGTTACGCCGGAGATGGTCGGCGCGAAGGTGGCTGTATTCCTGGCGCCTGAGGTCAAAGACGGCACCGGGCGCCCGACCAAGGATCAATTGAACTTCCTCGACCATGTGCGGCGCGGCGGCGGGATTGCCGACGTCGTCCGGTCGGAGGCTGATGCCGTCGCCCTCGTTGAGGATGCGGCCAAGGACATTCGGGGACGTGCATGCCAGTGACGAAAGGCGACGGCGATCACGTCGCGGACTTCCTCGACGCCATGCGGTCGGCCGGCATCCGCATGGACACGGCCGGCGGCCATCCCATCGCAGACGGCAAGTTGCATCGCGCGAACTCGCTCGACCCGAAGCGGAAGGGAAAGAAGGACATCTATTACGTCCTGCACCTCGACCACCCCGCGTCCGGTCACTTCGGCGACTTCAAGCTCGGCATCGAGGACACATGGACGGCGAAACGCCCGACAGCGATGACAGCGGCCGAGCGGTCGATCCTGCGCGAGCGTATCGACCGAGAGCGCGCCGACCGCGCTGAGGACACCCGCATCGGGTATGAGATGGCCGCCGCCGCCGCCACCACGCTCATGACGGCATCGACCAAGGCGAACCCGGAACATCCGTACCTCGCTCGCAAGTCGCTGCCGGTTTTTCCGGGCCTGCGGCAGCTGAAAGAGAACGTCCGCTACCAGATCCACGACAAAGAGAAGCCGAACCGCACGGCCCGCGCCGGCACCCTCATCGTACCCATGTTCTCGCCTACCGGCGCCATCGTCGGCGTGCAGACGATCGACGACACTGGGAAGAAGCTCTTCCTGAAAGGCACGCCGAAGGCCGGCAATTATCACAGCATCGGCAAGGCGCCCGAGCCCGGCGGCCGGATCTTCATCGCCGAAGGCTACGCCACCGGCGCCCGCATCCACAGTGCGACCGGCGCGCTCGTCATCGTCGCGTTCGACTCCGGCAACCTCAAGAGCGTCGCCGTAGCCATCCGGGCCAAATATCCCGAGGCGGACATCATCATCGCCGCCGACAACGACAGGTTCACGAAGACGCCCGTCGACAACCCCGGCCTCACCATGGCGCGCGAGGCGGCGAAAGAAATCGGCGTGTTCGTCGCCGTGCCGCATTTCGACGACGCCAGCATCGAGGCCGGCGGCGCGGCGCCGCGCGACTTCTCGGACTTCGACGACCTCTTCCGTCTGTCCGGGCTAGAGCCCGTCCGCGCTGCACTCGCGGCAGCAGCGGCGCCGAACGTCGTCAGCTTTGAAGCCGAGAAGGCAAAACGAGCTGCGCCTTCCGACGAGCCGCCGCCGGCAATGCCCGACGACTATGATCCCGCCGACCGTGAGTATGGGCCTGCCGGCGGCGAGGACGACACGCCGCATCCCCTGGCGGACTTCGGCCAGCCGCATTTCCGTTGCCTCGGAATCGGCAAGACGACTTGCTACTACCAGCCGTCCGACGTCTCTGAGGTTATCGAACTGTCGGCGTCGTCGCACAAAGCCGAAAACATGATGATCCTCGCGCCGCTGCAGTGGTGGGAGATCGAGTTTCCCGGCAAGGGCAAGGAAGGCGGCGTCGATTGGAAGGCCGCCGTCAACGCCTGCATCCGCTCATGCAAGAGCCGAGGCAAGTTCGTGTCGCACAACCGCGTGCGGGGCAGGGGGGCTTGGTTCGAAGGCGAGGACTCCATCTTCCATGCCGGGGACCAACTCGTCATCAACAACGAGGCCCGCCGGATCTCGCACCATCACAGCCGCCACGTCTACGATGCCGGCGAGCCCCTTGACGTCGACATGGACCGGCCGGCGACGCAGGAGGTTGCTCGCGAGTTCCTGTCCATCTGCAAGTCGCTCCGCTGGTCGGCGCCGCTGTCCGGCTACCTGCTGGCGGGCTTCTGCGTCGTCGCGCCTGTGTGCGGCTTTCTTACCTGGCGGCCTCACATCTGGATCAATGGCCCGGCCGGCGCCGGCAAGTCGACCGTCATGGACAAGATCGTCAAGCGCGGCCTCGGCACCACCGCGATCAGCATCGTCGGCAACACGACCGAGGCTGGCATCCGCGGCGCGCTCGGCATGGACGCATTGCCCGTCATCTTCGACGAGGCCGAACCGCGCGACATGCACAGCCAGGCGCGCATCCGCGCCATTCTCGACCTCGCACGCGTCGCCGCGTCGGAGTCGGACGGCGTCATCATGAAAGGCACGTCCAACCAAGGCACGAAGGGCTATCGGGCAAGGTCCATGTTCGTCTTTGCGTCGATCAACACTCAGATCGAGGGCTATGCCGACGAGACGCGGTACACACAGCTCACCCTTGCCAAGCCCGACGCCGACACGCCTGAACAGGAGAGGGCGAACAAGGAGCACTATGCGACCCTCGTCTCGCGGATGCTGACGACGATCGACGCCACCTTCGCGCGCCGCATGCTCGCCCGCACCATCCACCACTTGCCGACGCTCCGGCATAACGTCGCCATCTTCACCGAGGCCGCGGCTATGCACCTCGGCGTTCAGCGGCTTGGCGACCAGCTTGGGCCGCTGCTGGCCGGCGCCTACCTGCTGAACAGCGAGCGCAAGGCGACGCTCGAGGAAGCGCTCAAATGGATCTCGGCGAACGATTGGGCCGACCACTCGGCGAAGAACGCCGTCAAGGATCAGGACCGGTTCGTGCAGCACCTGTCCGGCCATCTCGTCAAGCACATGACGCCAGAGGGAGGCACATGGGAGCGGACTGTCGGCGAGCTGATCGAACTTAGCACGCATCCCGACCGGGTTAAGATCGTCGGCGCGGACGGCTATGACCAAGTGGTGGACAACAAGGCGCGTAAGTCCGCGATTGCCGCGCTGGTCCGTCTCGGCATAAAGGTGCAGATGCGCCAGGGGGCGGCGGTAGTCTACGTCTCGACGTCAGCAGAGGCGCTCAAGAGCCGCGTCCTCAAGGGGACGGAATGGGCCGGGACGAACATCCGGACCATCTTGAAAAACATCGACGGCGCGGTCGCCCACAAGGGCAACCACTATTTTATGGCGGGGATCAACACGCCTTTCGTCGAGTTGCCGATAGAGGCGCTGGTTGGGGAAAGAATGCCGGGGGATGATGTGTAGATGCAGTCTAGACCTAAAGCGCCACTTTTGCCTGATCCTCACAAAATTCGATTCAGTGGACATCATACTTACGCGCCAACTCCGCTGTTGATTTTTCCAAGCCGGGGTAGATGGTGCTGGATTTAATATTAACTTTCGATAATTGCTCTAGGATTTTTACTTTGTTGCGAACCGTTACTCTGCGTATATGCAAAGTGCTATGTCCAGTTTCCGGCAAAACCGCATCTTTTCCAAATATGAGGAATGCCCCAGACTGAGACGTCATGCGCTCGTGCGTATTTCTGCCTCTCGCAAATACGATCTTCTCAAGGTCGCGGGAATTAATACGTGATTCAAAGTACGGCTTCTCGCGGCAGACAAAGTGAATCAGCTTTTGGCAAGCGGGTAAGCCGTTGAATGCTTGCCACGGTAAATTGCAATCAAGCTGCTCCTTGGATGCCTCATCGAGTATTGATAAATTTGCGATACAGCTAAGAAGGTCGGAATCAAAGAATTTAACTTCGTGTCGGTCCGTATTCAGCACGATTACCTGACCATCCACCTCATTGCCTTCATGATCTTTGACGATTTCTGCACAGCAAAAATATAAGGCGACCAAGGGATTGTAGGATATATCTAGAAGGCGAGTTGGTAGTCCGAAGTGTTGCATCCGAACAAGCCGATCTAGCATGTACTGATCGGACGCAAAAGAGGCGGATTGTGTCGTTAGTATTTCGCTCACCATCTTAGATTCATTCTGAAGATAGCGGTATTCTCCTGCTGGCGTCTTTCGAAATAAAGACGGTTCCAACCGATAATATTTGCTAGGATGACCGCGATAAAAGACATCGTCGCCTTCACCCACTGCCAAGCCAAGTATGAATTCTAAATACTGCTGAAGATTTTCGACCACGACAGGTTCCGGTAAAGCGATATCCGGAACGGGGATCATCGGTGGTGGCGGCGGTGGTGGCGGAGGCGACAAAGGTACGTTCGGACCGCGAAAGGTCCTTACTAAGCCGACGCTTCGGATGGCGTCCTCAAGGGAGCCGTTTTTCAAGGCCCAATGAGTACGGTAGACTTCCATTCGCCCCAGTCCGAAGGCACCCTCGAATTGCTTTCGATCAACAAGCGGGAGCATTCCGAAGCTTTCGTCAATGATAAAATCGTAATGAATGTCCCCGCTTTCGATTCTAACATTGAAAATACGACCAATCCGGACGGCAACAACTTCTGGGCCGTCAGCGTTGTATTGTACCTCGCTCATAAAGACGGCTTCGAAATCGGCGACTTTACCAATAACATCAGCAGAAAGTGGCTTGAAACGCGCCTCAATATCGGTGGAGGTGTACTCTAAAAACCTTGACAGTGGGAAGACCGAAGAGTGAGGGTGACCAATCGGTCGATCCCATGTGGCCACATCGCTGGACATCAACAAGTTGAACATTTGCAATACGTTCTCTTTCTTTGGTGGATGCCAGCGGAGCGAATGAACCGGAATCCCGCTTTAATGCCTCAGCAGCCAATCTGGGCTTTAATGTCGTCCACCTCGGACTTGCTACTGCAGACGTTCTCGCAAGGAATACCGTCCTTGTCGGCGTCCGCGCGCTTATAGCCCCCGCACCACATGCGAACCGCTTCTTCGCACGAATTGACGGCCTTGCAGCTGCGCGCCTGGGCGAACTGAAGGCCCTCGAGCCGCTCCCACCCGGTCTGTCCAGCGCCGCCCACCTCAGCCGCCGCCGGCAACGCCGCCAGTACGGCAAGCGCCATCATCATCGTCCTCAGCATCTCGTTTCCTCCCTATCCGCGGACAGCCCGCCACCCTGCTGCGACGGCCTCGGCCTCGCTGCAAAACCACCGCTCTCCGGCGGATTCATCGATCTTTGTCTTTGGATAGGCACGGCTGCCGGGCAGGTGGAATATCCGTCCGCTTCCGCTGATGTTGCCTTTGATCTGACAGTTGCCGGGACCGGTCGGCACTTTAGCCTCAGTGGACAACCGGTCACCTCGGCGCCACTTCGCGGGCTCTACGAACCTGCCCTGCCAAAGCCCGACCTTGGCGGCGCGCGCCTCGCGCTCTTCGTCGCTGTACCGGCCGTCGCTGTAGGCCTTGTATTCGAGCGCCCATCCGGCCCGGACCAACTCGGCGTTGACGACAACGTCACCGCGGCGGCACTCCGCAACGATCCGGCCGTAACGGTCCCGGTCAATCTCCGTGCACACGAGGCGGCCATTCCGGCCAATGAGGGTCGAGAGGAAGTCGGCGGCTTTAGATCCGCATAGGTAGCGCTTGCCCGCGGCGTCGGCGCAGGTCTGCTGACCTTCCGGCGTATCGACGCCGTATAGGCGGATGCGGGCCTTTGTGCCTTCGACGGCGACGGTGTCTCCATCGACGACCGTTGCTCGCCCTTCGATGGAGGCTGCGGCGGCGGCAATGTCGGGAAGAATGAAGGCTTGCAGGATAATGAGGAATGCGAACAATTTGGAGAACATACGACCAGCGTAGCGACAGCCGATTAAGCGGCAAATGCTACTTTAGGACGAGTGGGAGGACTTGCCGAGCGTCGCGCCCGATGCGACCATCATTGAAGCGACGGCGACCACATGGTCAGGGGGAAGATGACTCGAAACACTTGGCCAAGAAACCAAAGCACCGCATCCGGCGGCGGCCTGTCGACTTCGTCCGGCGGTGGCATGAGCACGTCATCCGGTGGCGGCGCATCCACATCCTCGGGAGGTGGATTGTCAACGTCGTCAGGCGGTGGATTGTCAACATCCTCTGGGGGCGGTCTATCAACTTCGTCTGGAGGTGGATTGTCCACTTCGTCTGGTGGCGGATTGTCGACCTCATCCGGCGGAGGGCTTTCAACATCTGCTGGTGGCGGGCTCTCTAGTTCAGTTGGAGGCGGACTTTCCACTTCAGCTGAAAACGTTTATCGCAGCAACATTCCGCCTTGGCCCGTTTTCGTGAAGGAGCTTGAGCGTCGAGGCTATAGTACGGAAGCTGCCTTGATACGTCGGCACATGCCGAACCTTCGTTGATTCAGTGAGCGCCGGGGTCGTCCGCTGAAATCCGCCCGGCGATGCGGGCATTGATGGTGCAGGCGCTTTCATGACGTAGCAGGGCGGCGTACAGCACCGCCACCTCGCGCCGCATGATGTCGACGTCCGTCTCAGGCTGCATCGCCTGAATGGCTGTCGCCGACCGGTACAGGTCGCCGATCGCCTGGCTTAGCCTGCGGCGGTCGCGAGCGTCGAGCCCTTCGGGAGCACGGTTGTAGTCGGCCTCCGCAACGCCCATCGAGAACCGGCAGAACGTGAACGTCGAGTAGGCGTTCGCGAAAGTCGTCGCCGGCACTTGGACCAAGGCGACGGGCGAGGTCGAGGTGGTAGGCATATTTTCCTCCATTCCGCGGTCGATCCTGCGACCATTTTCCTAAGGTGGCAGATTTTAATGGACGACGGAAGCGGCAGCCTGAAAAGAATGTTCCTGATGTGTTCTAATCCCGAGGTTGCCACGTCGCTGATTGCTACGTCCCCAGCCGATCCACAGTTTGTGCACAGGCGCCTCCTTGCTGCGGCGCGAACATGGGCATCAGGTAGCAAAAGCTGACAATGGGCGACAGATCACGAACTGTCGCTGGTATCTAGGGAGGGGGGGCGCCGGTATCCATTCACGCGCGTGCATGTACAGGCTTCGGCCGATCCTCATCCACCAATCTTCCGGCCTGCGCGATGTATCCCGGATAGTCCTGAACTAAGCAACGAGCGGTTCTGGAAACCCCTGATGTTCTCAACAGATTATATTCCTCAATTATAGATGCCTCACATAATCTCTCCGCGGCGTCGTCCGTGTTGCGGCCTACAACGAAAACATTGCGCTTGCCGCTTCTATCTCTAGCCTGCGCAAATGCTTCAACCTCGTCATTTAACGGTCGAGTCGAGCGAATTATCATCTCCGAAATGTACTTGCTGACAGAGAAATCAACTATTTGCTTCTCTCGATATTCATTTAAATACTCATATTTAAGCTTAAAACTGGCAATCGATAACAAATATGATTGGAACGGAGAACCCTCCTCGTAGGACTTCATAACATCGTGGCCCCGAACCATCATTGCAATCAGCGGTGCCATTACGAGGATGTTGATCGGGAACCGCTTGTTCCATACTGCGATGAGTGCGGTTAGCACTTCCATAAATCGTTCAATCTGTCTCGGTGTCAGTTCGGCCATGGCACAAACACTGTTGACACAATCCAGCGTACTATAGTTCAGCAGAGGAAGATAAATTCTGTCCTCGTTGGGGCTGTACTGTTTCCAAAGCATCTCACCAAGATTGTGAGCACTCGGTTTGGCCAATTTGTATGTTCTAGTGAAAAATCGATCAAGATAGCGGTGTCCATCAAAGCCGTCTCCATAGACGGCGCGCACTGCTTGGCCCAGCTGATCCGTGTTGGTGCTCAAGACAAACACCAGATTAGGTACGTCAAAGAGGTGTTTGATACGCTCAAGCATTTCTATCGCGTAGGTTGGACGACAGCGATCCAGTTCATCGACCAGAACGAAAAACGGCAGTTCATACTGCTCATTTTGTTGGCCAAACAAAATCAAAAATTCGGCCAATTTATCTCTGAAGTTAACCAAGCTTTTCTTGTTGGTGTCAAACTGCTTGAGTTGCTCATCGGCATATCCGCCAATAAGTACTTCAATCTGTTTGTTGACTGCGTTGCCGACTTCGCCAACGGCAGCCTCTGTGTCCGAAGTTTTTGAGAAATTCTGCTCTCTAATGATTTCATTGATCTCTGTGAAGGCTGCGCCCACGGCTTTTTCTGCTATCTTGGTTCCCACACCTTTTGCCGCAGTCACAGCGATACGTCCCATACTGTTTTTCACCGCGGTATAGGTGCTCTTGATTTTGGCCCCTTTAGATTTCTGTGACATCAGATGCGGCTTAACGAATTTATCGATGGCGCTCATGACCGCCGTAAATGGCTCATTTGTGAAGTCGTCTTGCCACGCATCCACATAGACCGCGGGATTACCGTGCGCCTCGAGATGCTGCTGGAAGCGTGTCATGAAGAAACTTTTGCCACTGCCCCAATCGGCGTCCACGTTCAGAACGTATGCACCCGGCCGGCGAGCAAGTGCCTGCGTAAGACCGCGGTTGACCAAAAATAGATGCAAGAATTCGGCCTCTTCCTTACGCCCAAGAAGATCATCGGCCCAAATTTTTTCAAGCGCAGCTTGAACATCCTCATATCGCCGAACCGCCATGCCGCCCCCTTCGGATCGAAGAATCATGCGCAACCTGCGCTCTATATGAGCGTGGCCCGCATCACTTGGGACTTCAACCGTGGTTCCCGACGTGGCTGCTGAATATGCAGCTGCTGGCGCGGAAAATGTCGCGGCGCTCCGAGCTACGCTAATCTTGACGGCAGTTGCTGCCTCTTTCGTCGGATATGAGTGCGCACTTCCTCCACCTGTAGTGGTGATCTGCCGGCCGTCGTCTCAAGGAAGCCGACGCCGTCCTAATAGCTCGCCGTGACGAGGGCAGCGCCTTTCTGGCCGGACTGGCGCCACTCGATGTTCACCGCGTCGATGAGCGACTGAATGAATTTCGTCTCGTTCGCATAGGCCGATGAGTAGCGGTCGGCGATCAGGACGCGCGTGAGCATCGTAGGGCCGGCCGCCGCGCGACCTCTGCGCGGATGAGCATGTCGTCCACAGCGATCGTCATGGCCTGGGTGTGGGACAGGCCCGCTCGACGGTTGCGCCAGAAACAGGCAGCGGCGAATTCGTCGAGGGTGTTGAAGCTGGCTTGCTGGCGGGCTGTGAAGCGCGGGACGAAGGTGGCATTTTTGGCAGGCCGGCGGCTCTGCGACTGCATCCCCTCAACCATCCTTGTCGAGACGGACGAGGGCGCGGCTGTTCCAGCCTCGGTCCGCGTCATCTGCAACCAGCAAGCCGTCAGGGCCGCGTGCCCTACAGGATCGACACTGAACCCAATGAGTTTTCGGCCACGACTTCCGGCCGCGTCGACATGGCTCTCCGCCACAGTATGGGCACGGCAGGAGCGCGTCGGGTTTGTTAGCCATGGGACTTCTCCTGTGCAGCGAGGGCGTGCCATTCACCTGCGCCGAAGCCGGATCATAGGTGCCGAACGGACTATTGCTGGTCATGCTGAATTCCTTGTTATGATGAGGCGCTTATGCGGCCTTGGCCATTCGGTCTTCGCGGAGATGGCCGGCATTGGCGGCAGCGAGCGCAGCGGCCAGCGGCGGGCAAACACTGTTGCCGCAGCATGAGATTTGATCGGCCTTCGACAGGAACTTTGTCCTGCCAGTCTCTGGGTCGAAAAAGCTGATGCCGTCGATGATGTAGCCGCGCGGAAAGCCCTGCGCGTTGAACAGCTCGCGCGGCGTCAGCATCCGCAAGCCGATGTCGGTGATGACGTAGGTGACGCCTTCGATGCGGACCGTCACCAGCCCGAAGCGGTCGCGCGTAGTCACCGTGCCGAACGGGTCGTCGACTACCTGACCGTCGCCGGTGCCGTAGTGTTTCACCATGAAGGCCGCGACGAGTGCCGCGTGCCCGCCGCCCCTCTCGCCTGAAGTAGTGATCGTCGGCGCAGGGTTGCTGAGGTCACCTCCGCTGGCGGTTTTGTTTGAGCCGTAGGGCTGCGACAGATGCGCAGCGACCACTCCCTGCTGCGATCCAGAAGCGGTAATGGTCGAAATCGGCCGGTCCGCTGGCTGGCCCGGATTGACGCCCCCGGCGCGGCGGCTATCGTTGTTGTGCTGTGCCATGAAGGCGGCGATCAGCATCGACTTGTTGACTTCTGTCGCAGCCGGCGCCGGCGCATTGACCCCCTGACCCACGCTGGCGCCGAACTGACGGGAAATATGTGCGGCGACGAGGGCGTGTTTGACGCCACCGGCGACGACTGTGCCAAGCGGGGCCTCGATGTCGAGCGACCGCGGCTCTTGCCCCTCGCGTTCGCCATAGCCACTCTGGATCAGCGTCGGGGCGACAAGAGCCACCTCTCCGCCGTTCGCCGTCGTGACAGTCCGCATAGGATCTTCGGCGCTATAGGTCCGGACGTCACCGGTATGCGTGATCGGCACTAAGTGCGGCGCGATAATACCGAGCGGCGCCGCCCCGCCTGGCCGCTTGATGAAGCTGTTGGCGGTGACAGTCGGCATCGGCGGGTCCATCGGACTGCCGGTCGAGCCCGTCTGGAATTTGATGACGCTTGGTGCGACGATGCATGCATCCGCCTTCGCCGTCATCGTCTGCACCGGTCGCTCGACGGACCGCTCGCGGGATTGCCCCATGCGCCCGCCGCATCCGACGATGAACGGCTTAGCGCTGTCCAACACGTAGCGCTGCGTTCCGCGCTGCACCCGAGCCATGGTGGCCGGCGCCAGCGGGCGCACCGCACGAACGCCGTGCTTCGCCTTGATCTCTTGGCTCGTCTCGAAGATGGACGGGCAGGGGAGTGACCAGTCGATGATGCTCGCGGCAGTCAACCACGGCAGCTTGCGACCGGTGATGACATCCGGATCTGTCGGCTTGCCATGTGTCGGCTCCGGCCAGACAATCGGGAGGCCGTCGCGCCTGGCGATGAGGAACAGCCGCTTGCGCGTCGTCGGCGCCCCATAGTTGGCGGCGATCAGCTGGCGATATTCGAGCTTGTAGCCGCAGCGCTTGAGGTCACGGACCCACTTCTTGAAGGTCTCGCCCTTGCGCTCGAGGCAGGGAATCCATTTGTCCGAGCCGGGGAAGGTCTCGACGAGCGGTCCCCAATCCTGAAACTCTTCGACGTTCTCAAGGATGATGACGCCGGGCCTCGCACGCTTCGCCCATAGTACGACCGTCCAGGCGAGGTCGCGGACGTTCCGCTTCACCGGCTTGCCGCCCTTGGCCTTGCTGAAATGTTTGCAGTCCGGCGAGAACCAGGCGAGCCCGACCTCGCGGTTGCCAATTTCCTGTAGAGGGTCGACCTGCCAGATGTTCTTGGACAGATGCCGCGTCTCAGGATGGTTCGCCTCATGCATGGCGAGCGCCGCGGCGTTGTGGTTGATGGCGATGTCCGGCGAGCGGCCGAGCGCCATCTCAATCCCCGTCGAAGCCCCGCCGCCACCGGCGAAGCTGTCTACGATGAGCGGGCGGACCTTGGGGGATTTGGCGGTGGCGGCGAAGTCGAGAAAGTGCGCCGTCACCAGCCCATCCCCCTCAACGCCGCAACCATGATCCCGAACGCCGTTCCGCAAGCGAAGCCGACCGCGACCGCGCCGAGCAGGAGCTTCAACCGCTCGACCTCGGCTCTATCCGCGCAATAGAGCGGGCTTGTCCGCGTCGCGCTCAAAGCCGGTCACCGCGCGCTGCGACAGTCAGGTCGTGGTCGAGGGCCGCCAGGGAGGCCGCGCCGATGCCTGCGACCATCATGAAGACGGCGGCGAGGGCGCAGAGATCTTTGACGAGGCTGCCACGGTTCGGGCGCGGCGGCGAAGGCCAGTATTCGAGGTGAGAGCGCATGATGATGTTCCGTTGACGATTTGCAAACGTAGTGGCCGAGCAGAGGCGGATGCGGGGAGGCGCTAGTAGTCGCCGAAGGACGTGTCGAAATCGTCCTCGCCGCCGTCGATGATAACCTTGCCGCCGCAGGCATAGGCGACGAAAACCATGCGCTGATATTTCGGCAGATGGCCCATGACGATCGTCGTCTTGGCGTCCTTGCGGTCGACGAAGAGGCTGTAGATCTCGCCAGCCGAGTTCAGGCCGAAGCGCAGGGCGCAATCGTACTTCGATCGTTTCGCGCCGAAGGGGTCTTTCCGCTCTTCCTCGGGGTCGAGATACACCGTCTTGTAGCCGGGGACGGCGTCGCTCTCTTCGATGATGAGAGTTGCGCTGGTGCCGAAGCGGTCTTCGATGTTTTCGTCTTCCTTCATTGCGCCGACGATATCGGACAGTTTGACCTCGGCTGGCGCCGTGGACAGGATTTCGGTCATCTCTGCCGCGAGCCGCTCATTGACCAGCGGTGTCAGGATTGCATCCATCTTTTGGCGCAGGACGGCCATGACCATCGTGCCGTAGGCCGGAACATCGAGCGGGGCGGTCAGCTCGAGCGACTTGGCGACGGCGGCCTCGATCTGCTTTCCGACGTGTCCATAGCTGCGCATGGCGCTGCTGACGGCGTCCTCAATCACCTTGCCGATGTTCTTCTCGACGATGATGCGAACGTTTTCCTGGCTGCCCTGGCGGGCGACTTCGGCGACGATGAAGTCGGATAGGGTCTGTGCTTCCACGTGAATGATCCTTGTGATGACGATTTGCAAACGCTCGGGACGGGCTATTTGGCGAAAATGGCCCCGGTGACGGGGAAAGCGCCGGCAGCATCCGCCGGGCAGATGTCGAGGAAGTAGTCCTCGTCGCCTTCCCACTCAGGGTCGCCGCGAAGGTCGCACATCCAGAAGTGCTCGACCTTGATGCCCTCTGGCAGGTGACGACCCAAGAGCGTTGCAGAGGCGACAGCGAATGTCTCGCCGAGATCCGTTTCTCGATCCTTCGCCATCTCGCTGACGAAGCTGGCGACGGCGAGAGCACAAGAGCGTCCATGCTCACGAAGGTCGACGTGCCCATCGCAATAGACGCAAACAGGATCGCCATCCTCGTCGATGACCTGGGTGAATTCCATTTGCGCCCTCCTGACCGATGTCATCCGATATACGCGCCACGCATAGCGTTGTCAAATTGCAAACGTTGTGGCAGTCGATTTGGCACCGTGCCTACGCGGGCTCATCTGGCCGCTTTCGGAACTTAAAAGAATACGAACGTAAAAAATACGGCAAAAAATACACCTAACGCGCTGATTTCGCTGTTCAGTATTTCAGTATCTTTCTATGCGGACGGACCGAGAGAGATAGACATGCATGCGCGCCATGCACACGACAGGCATGCGCAGACAGGCACACCTATTATTATTATTTTCCTTATGAAATAAATATAATAATATAGGTCGAATGCTTTCAATGACTTAGGTGTATGCCGGTGAGTATCTCGGGCCGAAATTAGTATTTCCCGGCCCTGAAGGCCTGCAACTGCGGTGTATGTTGACGCGAAGCGTCATTCTATGGCACAATAAGTTTGCAACCAGCAAATCATAGGAGCGGTCATGCACCTGCTGCGCAACGATATCCCCATTCCTGGCGACGAGCGGCCTCGTCGAGACACGAACGGCCCTTGGCGCACCATGGCGGTGGGCGAAAGCTTCTTCATGCGGAAGGCCAAGTCCGCTGAGGCCGGTTGCTACTACCGTAACTCGCAGGAAGACGGACGGCGGTTCACCTGGCAGGAGCGGACGGAAGAGGTCGACGGCGAACAGGTCCGCGGTGCTCGCGTTTGGCGGACTGCTTAGCGGGATGTTGCAATTGACGTTTTGCAAACACTGAGCGATGTCTGCTATCGAAAACACACCATCGCACACGAATGCCAACGAAAGCATTCGAGCGCACATCGCTAATAAGGGTCCGCAAGATGTCCGATGAGATCAAGCGCAGCGTCAACGTCGCCGTCGATGGCAAGCCCAAGCAGTTCAGCCCCGGCCCCGTTCCGGAAGGCACGTCGTCCGAGGTGGTCGAGCGCCTTCGTCGCGCTGGCGCCTTCGGCGAAAAGCCCATGGCATCGCAGGGCGGCGCTGGCACTCTCGAGATGTCCGGCCTCAACCCCGTCACCTCGACTGTCACTGCCGACCTCGTCTCCGGCGAATCCAGCGACTATGCCGACGTCCGTTCCACCGAGACCGAACGTGAAACTGCTGCCGAAGCCGATGGCGGCGGCGAAATTGGCGCCCTTGGCAACACCGGCGAAGTCGTCGACCTCGATGGCATGACCCGCGAAGAGCTGGAAACGCACGCCGCGTCCAAGGGCATCAACATCGAAGGCGCACGGACCAAGAGCGACGTCCGCGCTGCGATGGACGCTGCGTCCGCGTAACCGTCCAGGCACTGCCGCGCATATCGAGCCGTCGAGGTCAGCCTCGGCGGCTTTTTCTTTGGAGCGATCATGTTCGACATCAAAGCCCAATGGCGCACGAAAGACCTGCGGCGCTACCTCGACCACCTTAAGGCGCCGCGGCTCAATCAGGCGCTATCGAAGGCGACGAATGACACGGCAAGGCAGGTTGAGAAGGTCGCCGAGCGCATCGTCGCTTCTCGCCTGTCCTTGGAGGCCAAGCGCGTCCGCAAGGGCATCTACATCCGTCCAGCATCGACACCGAAGACGCTGACGGCCACCATTCGTGGATCTACGTCCGAGGTCCCGCTCAAGGTCTTCAGAGCCAAGGAGGTGCCAGGCGGCACGGTGGCGACGATATGGGGTGCCAAGCAGTTCCATCCCGACGCCTTCATCAAGGGCGGCATCTTCGGCAAGAAGCGGGTGGATATCGGCATGGGTGGCCATGTGTTTGTTCGGAAGGGCGCGCCTCGTCTGCCCATCAAGAAGGCCAAGGGTGCGAGCATTGGCGAGGCCATGAACGAGGGGGCGGTATCGGTCGCCATCGAGCGCAATGCCGACAAGATGCTGGCGGCGAACGTCCTGCGGCAGCTAGACCGGTACACGCGCAAGGCGCGAGGCGCGTTCTAGGCCTTGATAGTCGCTTCAAGTAGTACCAAGATTAGAAAAGTTATGAGGGCAAACCCTGTTTCCTGCTCGATTTTTCGAGGCGGTGAGACCGATCGAGGGCAGGATCGGTCAATTTCAACCAGAAAGGATGGAAATTGTTCGAAATATGTCAAATTTCGGCATCAATGCAGCCGATTGCGTGGCATTTCGGCACTGACTCCACCCCGCTTTGGGTCCTCCCCTGGGGTGGCGGGTATGCGGGGGACAAGACTGGCGCAGGCTTTCGCTAGTGACAGAACAATACAAATGCTACGCAATACTATGCGATACGCGTTAATGTACATGGCTTCGATGACTGCTGCGGCGGTGCGTTCCAATCTACATCGATAGCCGAGAGTTTATGGCCGTCGATCAATCCAAGTGATGCAGTTTTCAGCCGGGCTTGATCCTGATAAACTACGCGCCAAGTCGAAGATCAATCGCCGCATACCTTGCGTGGGCCGTTGGCGTCGAACTCATCGGTGGCGGCCTCGTCGGCCTGACGCTTCTCGGCTTCGCGTCGGCGATCGTCCTCGGCCATAGCCTCCTCTTCCCTGGCGGACTGATAGACCTCGTCCGCCCAATCATCCTTGCTCGCGAACCCTCTATAAAGTCGGCGCGTCATTGATCTTGATCCTCAGAAGCGCATGCGGGCGAAGTGCCGGTCGATGCCTTGGACGCCATGGCTGCCGGGTTCGAACTCGTCGTAGCCGGCTGGACGCGCCAGGCGGACCGCGGGCTCGTCGAAGCTGATGCCGTTCTTCTTGGCGAAGTCGGCGATGTTCTGCCGAGTGGTGCCGAGAAGAACCGCCGTCTCCTTCCGGGTAAGGCCGATCTCGATGGCGCCGCGCACTTGGACTCTGCGAGCGGCAGTTGTGGCGCTCGGCCACCACAGGCGGCGGCTCATGCCGACACCAGAGCGAGGGCGGCGCGGCCGGCGTCGGTGATGCGGCAGCATGCGACGAAGCCGGCGTCCGTCAGCCACGCCAGTTCGGCCTTCGTGATGGTCGCCTGTTCGGGTTCCGTGCCTCCTCGCATCGCTTGGAAGTGTGTCCACTGCGAAGGGTGGCCGTGCGCTACCGTCAGCTTGCCAGCCGCCGAGTGCTGCATCCACCCGAACCATTCCGGTGGACGTTGAGAGCCCAGCAACGCGAGAAACGAATGTTGATCTTTTGTCATCATCATGGCCGTGGCTTTTCATTCGGCTCCGGCTTGGACCCCTCGTTGAAGCGGTCGCGAGAGTCTACGGAGTTCTGGACCATGCCGGTTGTGAACCATCCGCATGGCTTGCAGCCCCACGCGAGATTGTCGTCCCATAGGACATGACTTCGGCATTGAGGGCAGGGCATCACGCCGCTCCCATCATATACCGGGCGGGCTTGCCCTTGACGGACCGGATGTCGTGACCGCGCTTGCGAAGGGTGCCGGCGATGTAGCCGCGCAGCGTGTGCCGCTGCCAACCCGTCGCGGTGAGGATGTCATCGACCAACGCGCCGCCAGGCCGCGACACAAGGGCGACGATGATGGCCGCTCGCGATGGGCCACGCGCCACCTTCTCAGGATCAACTTTGTTGCCGAAGCGGTCCCTCTTCCCGGTGGCCTTCTCTTCCTCGACGCGGGCGCGACGCTCGGCCCGGCGCGCTTCGATTTCCTCGGCGCTCGATCGCGTCGGAGGGATCGCGCGGACGGCCGACATGAGGTCGGCGCCGGCAAGGGGTTTCGGCTTGGCCGGCAGGTCGGTTGGTTTCGGCTTGGTCGGCGCGACGGGCGCCGGCTTGGGCAGAGCCACGACGGGCTCGGCGCGGACGTACGCTTCGGCACGCGCCGCGTCGGCCGCCTCGGCTGTCTCGGCGTCGACTGCCGGCCACCATCCGCCACCCTCGGCCTCCCATGGTTCTGCCGGCGTCAGTCCGGGGATGCGATCCGCCAGCTTGCGGGCGGCCCTCTTGGCATTCGACTTCACCGTATGCGCTTTCACGCCAGCCTCCTTCGATTGCAAATAGCTATTGATGATGACATTTTGCAAACGTAGGCGTAACACAGCGATATGCGCGACGCATAGAGGAAAAGATCAATGGGAGCGGCTTTGATACGGCAGGGGATGAGCGTGCGCGCCTTCGCCAAGTCGGTCGGCGTCAACGAGGCGGCCATCCGGCAGGCGGTGCAGAATGGCCGGCTCGCCGATGCCGTGTTCGGCGATGGTAGCCTCGACGAGGTTGCAGCTCGCGTCCTCTGGCTCAAGACGACGAATACGTCGCGGCAGAAATCACCGGCGCCGCGGTCGAAGCTGGCCGGTGATGCCGACCGCGCGCGCGGGATCAACGATGTCAAATTCGACAAACTCGAGGTCGAGCTAGAGAAAGCCCGCCTCGACCTGGCGGAACAGAAACGGACGTCGATCCCGTACGCCTCGGCGCGCAAGTCTCTAGCGGGATTCATGCGTCTCTACCGTGACATCTGCCTGCAGTTCGCCGTGCGGCATGGGCCGGCAATTGCGGCCGAGGTCGGATGCGAGGAAGGGCCATTGATCGCCGCTCTATCGGCGCACATGCGGCACGCGCTCAATGAAGCCGCCAGCAATCCGCGCCCATTTCCGAAGGTGGCTGAGGTCGTGGTTCCGGCCGAGGAAGACGAGTGAACGCGCACGTCATGCTGACGATGGACCCGTCCATCGGCCTTTTGTCCGAATGTCTTGCGGGTTCGTTCCGGCCCGATCCGCCGCTAATGGTGTCGGAGTGGGCTGACAAGAACCGCATGCTCGCGTCCGTATCCTCGGCCGAGCCGGGCCGCTGGCGAACCAGCCGGACGCCATATCTCCGCGAGATCATGGATTGCCTCTCGGCGTATTCGCCCGTCGAAGAGGTGGCGGTGATGAAGGGCGTGCAGGTCGGCATGTCGGAGGCGGCGTTCAATTTCGTCGGCTATGCCATCCATCACAACCCCGGTCCCATGATGTACGTCATGCCGACCGAAGGGATGATGAAGAAGTTTTCCAAGACGCGTATCGATCCGATGATCGAGGCGTGTCCAGCATTGCGCGAGCGAGTGAAGCCGGCCCGCGCGCGAGATAGCGACAACACCGTCCTACAGAAAGGCTTCGAGGGCGGCGTCCTTATCCTGACTGGCGCGAATTCCGGTTCCGGGTTGCGCGGCCTGCCTGTTGGCAAACTCGTGCTCGATGAGGTCGATGGCTACCCTGTCAGCGCCGACGACGATGGCGACCCGGTGACGCTGGCAACCGACCGAACCTCCACGTTCAAAGGCCGAAAGAAAATCTTCAAGCTGTCGACGCCGACGCTGAAAGAGACGAGCCGCATCGGCAAGGCATACCGCGAAGGCGATCAACGCCGCTACATGGTGGCTTGCGAGGGCTGCGGCGCTCGGCAGCCCATCACATGGGACCGGATCAAATGGGAACCGGGCAAGCCCGAGACGGCGGCGTTTGTTTGCGCATCGCATGATCCCGAGACCGGGGAGCTGTGCGAGCACCGCCATCCCGAGCACCGCAAGACTGCCTTGCTAGCTGGCGGCGTCTGGACGGCGACCGCGACATCGACCCGGCCACGGATGAGGAGTTATCACCTCAGCGCGCTCTACTCGCCCTGGTACACATGGGGTGAGTGCGCGTTTCGGTTCATCGGCGCCAAGGATGATCCGTCACGGCTGCAGCCGTTCGTCAACAACATCCTCGGCGAGGAATGGGAGGATATCGGCGGCGAGCGGATCGACCCCGGTTCGCTGATGGCGTTGCGGGAAGTCTACAGTGACGTGCCGGCGCGTGCCGCTTTGCTTACGGCCGGAGTAGACGTGCAGCCAGATCGGCTTGAGGCGGAAGTCGTCGCATGGGGGAAGGACGAGGAGTCGTGGTCGGTCGACTACCAGATATTCCCTGGCGACCCGAACGACCTCGAGGTCTGGGATGCCCTCGACGACTACCTGTCAAAGCGGTGGCCGCATCCGGGCTTTGAGAATGGGATGCCCATCACGGCTGTCGCCATCGACACCGGCGGTGCGAACACGCAAGCGGCTTACCGGTTTATCCGACCGCGGGAAGGGCGACGGATATGGGGCATCAAGGGGTATGCGGGCCGGCGCGCGGTGTGGCCGCGCAAGCCGTCGCGGAACAATAAGGGCAAGATCAACCTCTATCCCATCGGCGTCGACAGCGCGAAGGAGGTCGTCATCGCGCGCTTGTCGAAGGTTGGTCCGGACGCCTCCGGTGCCGGCGCCTGCCATTTCTCTGAGGACGTTTGGGACAAGGACGCTTTCGACCAGCTGACCGTCGAGCGGAAGCGGACGCGCTATGCGAAGGGCTTCCCGATCGTCGAATGGTGGAAGCCGGACGACGCCAGAAACGAGCGCCTCGACTGCCGGGTCTACGCCTATTCCGTTCTGCAGGGCCTCATCGTCATGGGGCTTAACCTCAATATGGAAGCGGGGAGGGTGGCCAACATGGTCCAAGCGCGGGCGAGCGAGGGCGCCGCGGCGGACGGCAAACCGGCGCCGCTGGAAGGCGAGGTCGAGGACTTGGCGCGGAATCGTGGAATCCCCGCGCCGAACTCAGATGCTAAACAGCCGAAGGCAAAGCCTCGGCCGCGGCGCCGCGTCACCGTTTCCCCGTTCATGGGCTAGGCCAAAGGAGTGGGGATGGCCGACACGACCGAACTGCAGGCACAGCGCGCAGCCCTCAAGAAGGCGATGCGCTCGGGCGTCCTCTCGGTTGAGCATGGCGACAAGAGCGTCCGCTACCGCAGCATGAATGAGTTGCGCGCGGCGCTCGCAGACCTCGATGCTGAGATCGAAGTTGCCGCCGGCACTCGCCGCAGCCGCGTCTTCTACCTTTCCAACAGCCGGGGGCTCTGATGGTAGAGAAGCCCCGGTTCCGCGTTCCCGCTGGTTCGAGCCGGACGGCCGGCGCAATGGGCGATCCGTTCAAAGCGCCAGGCAACGGCGCGTCGTCCTTCGAGGCGGCCGGGCAGGGCCGTCGCCTTCGCGGGTTCAATCCATCGCGCAACCACGTCAACGCGGCACTGCAGCGGTCTGGCTCGACCCTCATTGCCCGCGCGCGCTGGCTTTACGAGAACAACGGCTACGCCGGCAACGCAGTCGACGAGTTCACGTCGGCGGCGATCGGTGACGGCATCAAGCCCCGGCCAAAGATCAAGAACAAGGCGCTGCGTTCGGCGCTGATTGATCTGTTCTGGCGCTGGACCGAGGAAGCCGACGCCGATGGCGTGACGGACTTCTACGGCTTGCAGGAGAAGATTGCCCGCGAGGTCTATCTGGCCGGCGAGGGCTTCGTCCGCATTCGCGCGCGCCGTCCCGGTGACATGATGACGGTGCCGTTCCAACTGCAGTTCCTGCCATCGGAAATGCTCGACCCGACATTCAATGCGGTACTGACCAACGGCAGCTACATCCGCGCCGGCATCGAGTTTGACGCCATCGGCCGCCGCGCTGCTTACCATTTCTGGCGGAACCACCCCGGCGACGATCGCCCGTTGAACGGCTCGGCGCTGCGCGACCGCGTGCGCGTGCCTGCGGTCGACGTCATGCACGTCTATGACGGGCGCCAGGGCGGACAGATCCGAGGTGTGCCGCGCGTCGCGCGCGTGCTGGTCAAGCTGTTCGTCCTCGAGAGCTACGACGATGCCGAGCTTGAGCGGAAGCGCTCGGCTGCACTGTTCACCGCGTTCCTTATCGGCCGCGGCGAGAACCCGCTCGGTCCGGTGAATGTTGATAGCGACGGCGTCGAGATCGAGCCTGAGCCGATTGCGCCAATGCAGCCAGGCGCCATTGTCGACCTTGGCGACGACAAAGACGTCCGCTTCTCGACCCCAACCGAAGTCGGCGGAAGCTACGAGTCCTTCCAGTATCGCAACCTGACCCAGATCTGCGCCGGACTCGGCGTGCCATATGCCTACGTCACCGGCGACGTCGCGAAGGGAAACTTCTCGAACGTCCGGACGGACATCATCCGGTTCCGCCGCCGCGTGTCGCAGTGGCAGAACAACGTTATGATCTTCCAAGCGTGTCGCCCGGTGTGGAAGCGGTTTGTCGATCTGGCGGTCATGGGCGGCTTCGTCGACATCGACGACTATGCCGTCAACCCAACACCGTATTGGGCCGTCGATTGGTTGCCGCCGCGGATGGAATGGATTGATCCCGCCAAGGACGTGAAGGCTGAGCGCGAGGCCGTCCGGGCCGGCTTCAAGACGCGGACGCAGGTCGTCGCCGAGCGCGGCTATGACCGCGAGGACGTTGACGCCGAGTTCGCCGATGAACGTGGGCAGGATGTCGACGACCTCGTCTTCGATACCGATGCCGGCGCCGTGTCGGCGAACGGCTCGATGGTGCCCGCCGCCGTGCCGGCCCCGGGTGCCGACGACGAGGAAGACGACGAGGCTCCGGCCAAGACGACAGAGGAAGCCGATGCCGATTGATCTCCCGCACATCGCGTCCCGCGTCTTCGGCACACCGCTCTTGTTGCACCGGGGCAAGCTCGACACGATCCTGTCCGCCATTGGTCCGCGCCTGCTGAACGGGCTTGAGGTCGAGAAGACGGCCGAGGTTGAGAGCTTGCGCAATGAGCGGCGTGAGCGCTCGGCGTTTGTCGGCGCACGCCGGTCGTTCGCCGCGGGTGGCTACCTCGCCGACGATGGCATTGCCGTGCTGCCGATCTACGGCACGCTGATCCGCCGGGGCTCCTGGCTGGACTCGGCGTCCGGTATGACGAGCTACGGTGCGCTGACCGAGGGCGTCACGGACATCATGTCGAGCCCTGAGGTTCGCGGCATGATGCTTGAGATGGACACGCCTGGCGGCGAGGCCGGAGGCGTCTTTGATCTGGCGGACTTCATCCGTACGGCGAGCGAGGCAACCGGCAAGCCTGTGTGGGCTCATGCCAACGAACTGGCGGCCTCGGCGGGCTATGCCATCGCATCGGCCGCATCTCGAATTTGGGTGCCAACCACCGGCGAAGTAGGGTCGATCGGAGTCGTCGGCGCCCATATCGATCAGAGTGCCTACGACGCCAAACTTGGCGTGAAGTGGACGTACATATTCTCAGGTGACCACAAGGTGGACGGCAATTCGCATGAGCCGCTGACGGACCGCGCCGCTACCGAGATCCAGCGGGACGTTGAAGACCTCTACGGAATGTTCGTCGACCTCGTAGCGCGGAATCGTGGAATCACCGTCGAAAAAATCCGTGCTACCAACGCTGACATCTACCGGGGGCGTCGCGCCGTCGATTCAGGACTTGCCGATGATGTCGGCACCTTCGACGACGCGATGGAAGCCTTTGCGGCAAGCATTGACGAATTGCAATCGTCGACCGGCGTTAATGCCAGTTCGTCGACTGTCAGGAGAAGCCTTATGGCCGGACGTTCCGCAACCGCCCCGAAGCCGGGCGCCACCGAGGCGCAGACCGACGACGAGTTCGACAAGAACACGCCGAAGGGCGGCAAGGCCGAGAAGGATGAAGGCAAGGACGACGAAGCCGACGAGGGCAAGGTCGAGCCGGTCAAGGAAAAGGCCGCCGAACCCGACGCTGCCGCGGTTGCCAGCGCCGCCGAGCGCAGGCGTTGCGCCGACCTCAACGCCATTGGCGTCCAGGCGTCGCGCATGGGCGTGAAGTTCGACGTTGGCGCCGCCATCGAAAAGGGCACCAGCCCCGATGCGGCGCGCTCGGCGGTGATGAAGGCCGCGTCGGAAAAGGACGCAGCCGAGACCACCACGCATGTGGCTCCGGCCGGCAAGTCCGGCGGCGGCTCTTCGGCCGAGGGCACAGCCTCGGCTTGGAAGAAGGCAATGAAGCGCCGCTAAGCGGCAACTGAGGGACGGGCGCATGTCGCAGGTTTTGAACGAACGTCGTCGCACTGGCGCGTACATCCGGAGCGAGGCCGCCGACTCTTCGCGGTCGCGCGAGGCCGTCATTTTCGCGGCGGCTGCGGCGATTGTCGCCGGCACCGTCTGCAAGGTGTCAGGCGGCAAGTATGTGCCAATCGGCACCGATGGCACCGGCGCTGTCGCCATCGCCTACGACAATTACGACACCGCGACCGACAAGCGCGGCGTCGCCTCCGTCCGCGACATGGAAGCGAACGGCTACGAACTCGTCTGGCCTGCCGGCATCGGCGCGCCTGCCAAGGCTACTGCAATCGCTGCGCTCGCGGCGGTCGGCATCATCGTTCGCTACTGACGCGGCGCCAGGGGAACTACCACCATGCATATGGACATCTTCAACGACGATGCCTTCTCCGCGGTCAGCATGACGACCGCGCTGGAAGACTTCGACTTCAAGCCGGACCTCATCGGGTCGATGAACCTTTTCGAGGATGTCCCGATTGCCACCACACATGTGTCGGTCGAGCGCCAGGGCAACCACCTTGCGCTCATCCCGACCACGCCCCGCGGCGCGCCCATCAACGAGGGTGTGCGCGATCGGCGTAACCTGCGCAGCTACGAGACCAGCCGCATTGCCAAGGGCATGACGATGTGTCAACGGCGGAGCAATTCCAGGCCAGTGTGGCGGAGTAAAACCAGGCCACGCGTCCGAGAGGGCACGACACAGGAAAGGGCCCGATCGGGCCCTTTCCTGT
>NZ_BMJJ01000004.1 GCF_014643375.1 Aureimonas glaciei | reverse complement strand
CCCTCTGCAAAAGAGAACAGCCTAACCACTGGCCGGATTTTACTCCGCCGCACTCGGCGTTATGCCGGCGCTCCTGTGGCCTGGTTTGTCACCGCCGTGCACACCCGCGCGGAATCACGTTGGCGTGTCAAATTTCCGCCTTTATCTGTTCAGAGGCTACTCGCCTCACGCGTAAAGTGGGAGGCGGCACGCGTCTTACGGCTGTTGACCGTTCCGCGGGCGGGAACATCGCGGCATGCGCGACGATCGATCACGCCAGCGGGCGGCGCCCGCCTTCGACACGGGTCAGGATGACGGAGGCAAGCCTGCCGGCCCATCCGTCAACCTGCCGCGCAGCGGCGGTGCGCTGCGGGGCGTAGGCGAGACTTTCGCGGCCAACCCGTCAAACGGCTCCGCGGGCGCGTCGGTCCCGCTGCCGCTGTCGCCGAGCCGTGCAGGCTTCACCCCGTCCCTCTCGCTCACCTACGATAGCGGCCGCGGCAACGGCCCTTTCGGCCTTGGCTGGTCGCTGGCGCTGCCGCAGATCATTCGCAAGACCGAGCGCGGCCTGCCACGCTACCGCGACGACCCGGCCGGCGACACCTTCATGCTGGCGGGCGCGGAAGATCTCGTGCCCGAGCGGGACGATTCCGGCGCCCTCTGGTCGCAGGACCGCGGCGGGTTCCGCATTCACCGCTTCAGGCCGCGGATCGAAGGGGCCTTCGCCCGGATCGAACGCTGGACGCGCCTGTCCGATGGAGACATCCACTGGCGCTCCGTCTCGCCGACGAACGTCCAGTCCGTCTACGGTACTTCGCTCGCGAGCCGCATTGCCGACCCCGCCCACCCCTCACATGTCTTCGCCTGGCTCATCGACGAGACGCGCGATGACAAGGGCAACCTCGTCCGCTACCGATATGCCGCGGAGGACGATGCTGGCATCGCGCCATCACCCGCCGAGGCACACCGGCCGCCGGGCAGCCGGTCTGCCGAGCGCTATCTGAAGCGGGTCCTCTACGGCAATCGCACGTCCCACCTCGTCGGGGCGGCGGGAGACGAGGACTTCCTCTTCGAGCTCGTTTTCGACTACGGCGAAGGACACCTCGCGGTGGCGCCGGACGGCAGCGTCACGGCCTCACCCACGCCAGCCAAACCGTGGGACGCCCGGCCGGATCCATGGTCGCGCTACCGTTCGGGCTTCGAAATCCGCAGCCATCGCCGCTGCACCCGCGTCCTGATGTTCCACCATTTCGACGAACTGGGAGCCGGGGCCACCCTGGTCGCTGCGACCGAGCTTGCTTATGCCGACGACCCCGGCGCCGCCGGACCGCCGGATCTTCGCGGCGGCGCGTTCGGCTCGCTCCTCACCGCGTTCACCCGCTCCGGCTATCTGCGCGACGGCGCCGCCTATGCCGCCGCCGCCTGGCCGACAGTCACGTTCACCTACAGCCTCGCGCGCTTCGGCAATGAGATCGACCGTCTAGGCGGGACCGGCGTCGTGCCGCACAACCCGCCGGCGACGCGCTGGGTCGACCTCGACGGCGAGGGGCTCCCGGGACTGCTTTCCGATGCGCCGGGCGCCTGGATCTACCGCCGAAATCGCAGCCAGTGGCCCGGCATCGTGCCCCGCGCCGAGCTTGGACCGCCGCTGGCGCTGTCGCACATCCCGCGGCCGCTCCCTCCTCTTTCCCGCGCCCTGCTCGGCGACTTCGCCGGCCGCGGCCGCGTTTCGGTCATCGAGCTGGCCGGCGCCGTGCCGGGAATGCGGGCGCGCGACGGCGAGAGCTGGCAGGCGCTGCGACCGTTGCGCGAACGGCCCCTGCTTGATTTCGAGGACCCGGACGTCCGCTTCGTCGACCTCACCGGCGACGGCCTGCCGGATGTCGTCCTCCTCGGCGAAGACGGGGTTGTCTGGCATCACGGCTCTGGCGAAGGCTTCGGGCAGGCGCAACGCGTCCCCTTTCCCGCGGATCCGGCGCGCCCCCCGCTCTCGGGACGCGACGCGCGCACCGCGATCTTCTTTGCCGACATGACCGGCGATGGCCTGTCCGATCTGGTGCGCGTCGGAAATGGCTCCGTGGTCTACCTCCCCAACCTCGGCTACGGCCGGTTCGGCATGGCTGTGACCATGGCAGAGGCACCGTTGCTCGATGCCAACGGGACCTTCGATGCGCGGCGGTTGCGCCTCGCCGACGTCACCGGCAACGGCGTCGCCGACCTTGTCTACCTGGAGGGCGAGGGCGACGGGGCGGTCGCCGCAAACATCTACCTGAATGCCTGCGGCAACGGGTGGAGCGGGGCGCAGCGGCTCACCTTTCCCGCAGTCGACGACATCGCACAGGTCGACGTCCTCGACCTCCTCGGTGACGGGACGGCCTGCCTCGTCTTTTCCTCCCCGCTTCCCCCCGATGGCGGCGCACCGATCCGTTATGTGCGCCTGATGGAGCAGAAGCCTTACCTGCTGACGCGTCTTGAGAACGGCATGGGCGCGGAGACATGCATCGCCTACGCGCCGTCGACACGCTTCATGCTCGCAGACGCCGCGGCCGGCCGGCCCTGGCCGACGCGCCTCCCCTTCCCCGTTCAGGTGGTGACGCGGGTGGAGCGGATCGACCACATCGGCAAGACCCGCTTCGTCAGCCGGACCACCTACCACGATGGGCACTGGGACGAACGCGAGCGCGAGTTCCGCGGTTTCGCGTTCGTCGAGTCTGAAGACACCGACGAGGACGCCTTCGTACCCGGCGACGCGCAGGAGGCGGGCCCCGCTGGTTTCCAGCCACCGGTGGTCACGCGCACCTGGTTTCACACCGGGAGTTGGCCGGAGGGCGAGGCAGCGCTCGCACGCCACCGCGCGCATTGGTTCGGTGGCCCGCACCTGTCGCCGCCGCTCCTTCCCGAAGGCCTGGCGCCGGATGAGGTCGCCGACTGCGTCCGCGCCCTGAAAGGGGCAACTCTTCGGCAGGAGGTCTACGCCCGCGACGGCTCGGACAAAGCGGACCTGCCCTACAGCGTGACCGAGACCAGCCACGAAGTGCGTCTGCTCCAGCGCCGCGGGGCAGGACTGTCTGGCGTGGTTCACGTCGTCGCGCGCGAGACGGTCGCCTTTGCCTATGAGAGACAGGTTGAAGATCCGCGGGTGAGCCATGGCGTGAACCTCGACATCGACCGCTATGGCAATGTCCTCACCGGCGTCTCGATCGTCTATGGCCGGCGCGTCGTCGATGCGTCGCTGCCCGCCGAGGTCTCTGCCGCCCAGACCCAGCTGCGCATCACGCTCGCCACGACCGACGTGACGGAGCCGATCGACCGCCAGGCGCCGCGGCCGGTCTATCGTCTCCCCGTCCCCTTCCGGGTCCAGACATTCGAGGTGACGGGCATCGCGCCCACCGGCCTCCTCTTCACCGGCGCCGAACTCGCGGCCGGCCTCGCCGGTCTCGCCCCGATCCCCTACGAGGCGGATGCCGATGCCGCCGTGCCGCAACGCCGAGCACTCGGCGAGGCGCGTACCCTCTTCCTCGACGACGCGCTGGCCCTTCTCCCGCTCGGCGCCTGGGACGGGCTCGCCCTGAAAGCGGAGAGCTATGCCCTCGCCTTCACGCCTGGAACTTTGGCGCTGTACGGCGGGCGGGTGACGGCCGCGGACCTTACCGCCGCCGGCTATCGCGACCTCGACGGCGACGGTCGGTGGTGGACGCCATCCGGAACCCAGCTCTTTCCCGCCGATCCGGAAAGGCACTTTTATATCTCGTCCGGCGCGCGCAATCCTTTCGGGCTGGAGAGCCGGATTACCTTCGACGCCTACGACCTCCTCCCGGTGCGGGTCGAGATCCTCGGCATCCCCTGGTCGGTTCACGAGGCGCAGAACGACTACCGCGTGCTCGGGCCGGTCGCCGCGACCGATGCCAATGGCAACCGGAGCGCCGTCCGCCTCGACGCCCGCGGCATGGTGGTCGCGACCGCCACCGCCGGCAAGGACGGCGAAGGCGACACGCTCGACGAGCCGACGACGCGGATGACCTATGACCTCTTCCGCTTTGCGCAAACCGGCCAACCCAACACGGCGCGAAGCTTCGCGCGTGAAACCCACGCGGACCCGGCGACAATCTGGCACGAGAGCGTCGCCTACTTCGACGGTGGTGGCGAGGTCGCCATGACCAAGTCGCGCGTGGCGCCAGGCCCGGCGCTGACAGTGGTCGACGGAGCGGTCGTGGAGGTCGACGCCGACCCTCGTTTCATCGGCAACGGTCGCGCGATCCTCGACAACAAAGGCAATGTCATCCGTGCATACGCCCCGTATTTCTCCGCGACGGACGCGTATGAGGACGAGGCCCTGCTGCGCCAGGCGGGCATTGCCGCGGTCCACGCCTATGACCCGCTCGGCCGGCAGATCCGCTCCGACTCGCCGGATGGCACCTTTGCACGGGTAGAGCTGGATTCGTGGCGGCAGCGCGTGTTCGATCCCAACGACACGGTCCTGGAGAGTCGCTGGTACGCCGACCGCGGCAGTCCGCCGCCGGCCGGTGCCGAGCCTGCCGGGCCCGATGCGCGCGCGGCCTTCCTTGCGGCGCGCCATGCCGGTACGCCGGCCGTTGTCCACACCGACAATCTCGGCCGGTCGGTCTATGCGATCGCGGACTACGGTGGCGGCGTCGTGGGCGCAGTCCGCACCGAGATCGATCTCACCGGCCGACGCACCGCCACCTTTGATCAGCTCGGCCGCGCGGTCACGAGCGCCTTCGTCGGGGTCGACGGCCGCGTCATCACCGGCGAAAGCGCCGAGCGCGGGCGCTCCTGGTCGTTCATGGCCGCCGATGGCGCGCTTCTCTGGACCGCCGACGAGCATGGCCGCACCACCCGCATCGCCTATGACGGCTTCCGCCGGCCGGTGGCGACCCTCGTCTCCGAAGCGGGCGGTCCGGAGGTGGTGGTCGGCGCCGCCGTCTATGGCGACCGCCATCCGGAGGCCCGCCAGCGCAACCTCCTCGGCGGCGCCCATCTCTTGTTCGACCAGGCCGGCCTCGTCCGCGTGCCCGGAAACGACTTTCGCGGCATTCCCTTGCGTTCCGAGCGGGTGCTCGCCCGTGACGTCGGCGGAACCCTCGACTGGCGTGCCGTGTTCGAGGCGGCCGACCTTGCCGCAGTCGAGGCAGCCGCGGCGCCGTTGCTTGAAGGCGAGACCTTCGCCTCCTCTGGCAGCTATGACGCCTTGCTGCGGCCCACCCTCTTGACGCTCGTCGACGGCTCGCGTGTCCATCCCACCTACGACGTCGGCGGCCTCCTCGTCCGCATCGCGGTCGAGCCGCACGGGGTCGGGCCTGAGATCACGGTTCTCGACGGGCAGGCCTACGACGCCAAGGGCCAGCGCACCTTTGTCCGCTTCGGCAATGCCATCGAGTCGCATTTCGGCTACGATCCGCTGACCTTCAGGCTTACCCGGCAGCGGACATTCCGCCCCGGCGGCGCTGACCTCCAGGACCTCGTGGCGACGCACGATGCGGCCGGCAACCTTGTCGAACTCGCCGATGCGGCGGAGCAGGTGTCCTACTTCCGCAATCAGGTCGTGGCCGCCCGCTGGCGCTTTGCCTACGACGCGACCTACCAACTCGTCCGCGCGACGGGGCGCGAGCACGCGGCCGCCGGCAACAACATCGCGCGGGGATCAAGCGATCTCGCCGCTTTGCCCGAGTTGCCGCATGGCAACGACGACAGCGCAGTGCGCATCTATACCGAGACCTACGGCTACGACCTCGCCGGCAACATCCTTTTCCTCGACCATCGCTACGCCCCCCAGCCGGGCGCCGGCAACGGGTGGCGCCGCGCCTACCGCTACCGCCGCGACGAGATTGCGGGCGATCGCACGAACCGCCTCGTAGCCACCACGCGCGGCGGAGATCCCGACGGGGCGCCTCCGTCCGATCGCTACGAGCACGATGCCCGCGGCCGCATGACGCGCATGCCGCACCTGCCCCGGCTCGACTGGGACCAGGCAGAGACGCTGCGCACGATCGACCTCGGCGGCGGCGGCACGATGCTCCAGTCCTACGGTGTCGGTGGTGCGCGGCTGCGCAAGGTTGTGGACAGGCCGGGCAATCTTCGCCTGGAGTGGATCTATCTCGGGGCGGTAATGCTGTTCCGCCGCCGCCGGCGTGACACCGGAGCGATCTTTTTCGAGCGGGTGTCGACCCATGTCGGCGACGGAGGAGTTTCGGCCCGGATCGACATCAAGACGGTCGACACCGACGGCGCCGACGCCGCGAACCCGATCGGCGTGCCATCCGTCCGTTTCCAGCACCCCAATGCACTCGGCTCGATGGCGCTCGAGACGGACGAGACGGGCGCCATCGTCTCCTATGAGGAATTCCACCCGTTCGGCACGTCGGCCTACCGCTCGGCGCGCCCGGGGGTCGACCTGAGCCTCAAGCGGTTCCGTTTCTCGGGCAAGGAGCGGGACGAGGAGACCGGACTCTATTACTTCGGCGCCCGCTACTATGCTGCCTGGCTCGGCCGGTGGACGAGCGCCGACCCGTCCGGCATCGGCGCCGGCTTCAATGCCTTCCGCTACTGCGGCAACAATCCGGTGATGCGTGCCGACCCGAACGGGCTCGATGACAAGCGCAAGGAAGACTTCATCGGCTTTGGCGAAAAAGATCCCGTCACCAATACGCCGATCGACACTCTCGAGGAATTCGAGCGCTGGGCGGTCCGCCACGGGATCGAGTATGCCGGCACCCCGACGCAGGTCAGCTCGGGCATTTTCAAGGTCGACTCGTTCCGCCGGGTTGCCCCGGGTGAAGGCGGCCCGGCGCCGCCGGCAGACGAGGGGCGGCCGGTCCCTGGCGCGGGCTCGACGACTGGGACCGGCGCGGAGGTCGTCCGGACGCATCCCGAAGGGCACATCCACGAGGTCGCCCAGAACTTCGACGACGACAAGATCGCCGCCTATGATGAGCGCATCAAGACCGACCGGGCGGTTGCAACGCGCTCGCGCGCGCCTGGCAGCACTAGCCGAACGAACGATCTGCGCGCCGCCAACCAGAACCTGCGCGACGCCTACGAAGCCGGTCTCCCGGGCGGCCAGCGGCCCGCCGGCACTGATATCGACCACGTGGTCGAGCTGCAGGACATCGGCCGGCAAAACAACACGGTCCGTCCGCAGGACCACCGTACCCAGAACAGCCGCCTCAACAGTGCGCAAGGTTCCGCGCAACAGAAGGTCAACGCCCGCCGCCTCCGCCAGGGCATCCCGGAGGACGTTCCCGCGGGGGCCGTGGCGCGCGGAAGCGACATGGCGAACCCTCGCATCCAGCCGGGCTACCGCGCCGCTGTGCGCGGCGTCGGCTATGGGCTGATGGCGGCAGGGCCGGTACTCACCTTCTGGGGGGCGTCCAATGTGGAAAACGTCGCCGTCCGCCGCACCGGACAAGCGCTTGCACTGCTGGAAGGCGCCGGCGCTGCGGCCTACGCCATCGGCCGCGTCGCAATGGGCGGAGGCGCGGCGGGCAACCTTGCGGGTCTGCGCGTGATGGCCGCCGGGGGCGGGGTGGCGCGCTACGCTGGCGGCGCCGCAGGCCTCATCCTGAGCACCTATTCCCTCGTCAACCACATCCAGACCGGCGAGTACGGCGTCACGCTCGGCGACGCGGCGGGGATCGTCGGCAGCGGTGCGGTCCTGGCGGGGTCGGCGCCGGTGGCGGCAATCGCGGGCGGCGTCGCGGTGGCGAACATCGCTGGGGACTGGGTGGAATCGAAGGTCACGCCCGAATACGGCCGAACCGCCGGCGTCGCCGCCGGAACGGCGACCGGCGCCGGAGTCGGGGCGGCCGCCGGGGCGGCGATCGGTGCGGTTTTTTTCGGCGTCGGCGCAGCGCCCGGCGCCCTCATTGGCGGCGCGATCGGCGCGGCCGCGGGCTTCATCGGCTCGTTCTGGTAGCGACGACGGCACGAAAAGCGAAGTGGAGGCGACATGCGAACCATCAGCGCGACGTTCAACCCCGCCAGCCGGCGCAATGTGAAGGCGCTGCACGAGGCGCTTCTCTATCTCGGCGTCGACCGGCAACTCGACACCGCGGATGCGGCGCTCGGGCCCCAGACGGCAGCGGCGGTGGCCCAACTGCTCGGCGGGTCGAGAAACCGGGCCACCATCGGCGCGCAGGAGGCCGAAACGCTCAACCGGCTCGTCCTGCGCAAGCGGCTCGAACAGCCGGCAGAAGTCGCCGCGGTGCACTCCAAGCTCGACCTCGCCGCCAAGAAAGGTTTTCTGAAGACCTCGGTTGCCAAAGACGAGATCACCCGCCGAACGCTGGGCCCCACATCGCGCGAGGCGCTGATCGAATTCCAGCGCCGCTACCGCCTCAAGCCGACCGGCGAGATGGACCCGGCGACAGACGAGAAGCTGCTGTCGCTCGCCACTTCCATCATCGGCAGCAAGCCGCAGCCAAAGGCGCAGCTGAAGATTCGTCGGCCGGAAACCCTGGCGCGCGTCGTGAACTATCTGCGTCTCAACATGACCGGAGTGCGCATTGGCGAGCTGCAGAAGGGGCTGGCATGGCTGGGCCATTCCATCACCGCCGAAGAGCACCGCGCCGGTCGCTTCGGCCGCACAACACGCGACGCAGTCGCAGCCTTTCAGCGGACTGCCGGTTTGCCGATCACCGGCGCCGTGGATGGGCCGACCTCACGCGCCCTCAACGCTCGGCTGGCCATCGACGCACCGCAGGTGGCCACCGGCAAGCAGGCCCGTGTCCGTGGTTCCGTCCGGGATGAGACATGGCGGGGCGTCGGCGGGGTGCGCCTGAGGCTGCGCACGCTCGGCACCGGCAAGCTCCTGGCCGAGCGGACAACCTTTCGCGACGGATTTTTCGACCTCGTCTACGACCCGGTCGCGGCCCGCAGCGCCGCTGGCGTCCACCTGGTGCTCGAGCGGCTCGATGCGGCGGGTGCCGTGGCCGACAGCCGCACCGTCTACAATGCCGGTCACGTTGCCTGGACCAATTTCACCGAGGGAGAGGACCGCTACGCCGGCCCTTCGACCTTTGAGCAGATCCGCGCGGCGCTGGTGCCCGTCCTCGCCGAGTTGAAGCTCAACCCGGAGGCGATGGAGGAGAGCCAGCGCCGGCGCGACTTCAGCTTTGCCGCCCGTTCCACGAAGATGCCGGCGGACGTCCTTTGGAAGTATGCCGCAGCACACCGCGTGGCGCGGGCGATCGGCGACCCCGCGATTGGTGCCGACCTCATCTTCGGCTTTTTCCTGCTCGACCTGCCTACCGAACTGCCGGGCGACCCGTTCCCCGACCAGCCGGAGGACTGGGACGAGACGATCGCGGTGCTCGTCCCGCGCCTCGCGCTCGGCATCGGCCTGCTTCCGGACGCGGTGCGGGACGAGGCGGTCCGCATTGCCGTCAAACGCAACATCGTCCCGCGTTCGCTGCTGCCTCAGATCGATGCGCTGGCAACCCGTCTGGCCGAGCGCAGGGTGGACCTCACCCTATCCGCCCCCCTCCTCGTCGGTGACGGCTCGCTCGGCGCAGTGCTCGGCCGGGCCGCCATCGGCGGCGATGCGGCGCGGAGGGTGGCAAGGACGTTCTCCACCATGGGCGGACTGTCGGATGCTTTCTGGTCGGCGCTGCCGGACGAGGGCATCGCCGCGCCCGACGCCGAGCGGCTCCGCCGCACGGTGGATGTCGCTGCGATCGCGCGCAACCATCCACCCATGATGGACGCCCTGACCCGGCGCAATGCCATCGACGCGCCACGCGCACTTGCCAAGATGAGCCGGGCCGACTGGTCCGCCCTGATCGATGCCGAAGGGATCGAACCGCCTCCGTTCGCTGACGCGACCGACGACAGCGAGCGCGCCGACATGTACGCCGCCTCGCTGCACGAGCAGGCGCAGCGGCTGTTCCCGGACGTGGCGCTGGTCGCCGAGATTCGCCGTCGCGGGCCAGTCAACGCCATCGACACCGTCGCCAAGGTGCTCGACGACCACCCGACGCTCGACCTTGCAAGCGACAATCTCACCCGTTTCAACGCCGAGGTGGGGGAGCCCCTCGATGCCGACGGCCTCGCCACCGCGCGGGCGCTCCAGCGGGTCCGCCGCATCGCGCCGAGCGCGGAGATGGGGGCGGCCCTCGTCGAGGCGCGCCTGCTCGGCGCGACGGAGGTGGTGCGGGCCGGCGAGACCAACGTCGTCAACGCGCTGTCCGCCCGCGGCGTCGCGATCGCCGACGCGCGGCATGTGATGCGCCGCGCCGAGAGCCGGCACGCCGGAATTGTCGCCAAGATCGCCCAGTTCCGCTTCGACTTCCAGAAGAACAATCCGGCCGTGATCCCGAGCTTCCTCTACAGCGAGGCGGAGATCGAGGAGTTCCGCACCGAAGTGCCCGACATCGAAACGTTGTTCGGCACGCTCGACTATTGCGACTGTCCGGCGGCTCTGTCGCTCTACAGTCCCGCCGCCTACCTTGCCGACCTCCTGCGCTTCCTGTCGACGAAGCCGGCGCGGCAGCCGGGAACGACCGTGCTCGACGTCCTCACGTCGCGGCGGCCCGAGATCGTCAACATCAAGCTCAACCAGCCGAACACGGAGGTGCCGGTCCCCACGATCGATCTGATCAACGAGATCCTCGAACACGCCGTACCGCCGGTCGACCTTGCGTTCGACCTTCAGACCACGCGTCCCGCGGAGGAGCTCGCCGCCGCGCCAGAACACACGCGCGAAGCGGCCTACGACGTGCTGCGCGCGGCGCAGACGCCGATCCACGCCTCGTTGAACCTCTGGCAGGCGCGCACGCGGGCGTTCCTCGCACTCGCCGGCGCGCCGCGTCACGAGATCATGGCGACGCTGGCGAGCGGCCGCGGGACGGCGGCCCAGGCGCCACAGGAGGCCGAGATCGCCGCGGAACAGTTCGGCATCGCCGCTCGGGACCTGGACCGAATCGCGCCAGCGGTCGCGGCTGACAGCGTCGCCCTTCAAACCGCCCTCTGGGCATTCGATGCCGGGGCGGGCAGCGTTCCCGTCAGCCTGTTCATGCAGCGGGCCGGGCTCGACTATGGCGGCGTTCTCGCACTGCTGGACGCCGCAGCCGTCAACGGCGTCGAGCCGCGGGCGAGGATCAGCCGCCCGTTTGACGACTGCGACGTTGACCGGCAGACCATCGTCGACCTCCGCCCGGCGACACTCGACCTCATGCACCGGTTCCTTCGCCTCCAGCGGCACACCGTCTGGCAAACCTGGGAGCTCGACCTCCTCGTCCGCCATCCGGCCGTCGGCGCGGGGCGGATCGACCGGGCGGCGGTGGCGGCACTAAGCAGCATCCGCCGACTGCAAGACCGGTTCAACGTCGGCGTCGAGGACGTGCTCGCCTTCTTCGGCCCGCTCAATACCGAGTCCAGGCGTACCCCCAACGGCGACCGGACACCCGTCCCGCCACTTTACGAACGCGTCTTCCTGAACCCGTTGGTGAAGCGACCGGTGCCGGCCAGCCTGGTGCCGCCGTTCGCCGGGGGCGCTCTCGCCGCCGCACGGCCGGACCTTCTCGCTCCGCTCCAGGTCGGCGAGGAAGACCTTCTACGGCTCGAGGAGGCGACGGACGGCACGCTGTCGGAGGCCTCGCTCGGCACGCTCTATCGATGGGCGAGGTTCGCCCGGCTGCGGGGCGCGACGGTGAGCGACACGATGACGATCCGTGCGCTTGCCGGCTGGCCGGCCGCCTTCGCCACGCCGGCGGCGCTGGAGGCCGCGCTGGACACGTTCGACGCGTTGGGACGCCCGGCCACCGAACTCCAGTACCTCCTGGAGGACCGGCCGCAGTCGCACCTTGCCCCGCGCGAGGAAACCGTAACGGCCGGTCTGACGGTCCTGATCGGCCGGCTCGCAGAGATCCGGGCCGCCTCGACGCCGGGCGGCGGCGACACCCTGCGCGATGTCTTGGCCGCTCGTCTCGCCCGCCGGCCGGACCTGTCGGAGGCGGACAGGACGCTGACGCTAGATCTCGTCGACGGTGCCTGGAGCGGCACGGAGGCGGAGCGGACCGCGTTGGTGGAGCGGGTGTTTGCCCCTTTCGCGGTGATCGCCGGGCTTGTCGCTCTGCTCGTTCCCACTGCCTTCGACCCCGCCGCCGAGCTCGACGCGGCGGCGGAAGCAGCGGTGGACACGCGCCGCCGCGCGGTGCTCGCCGCGCTCGCCGCGGCGGAAGCCAACGACGCCGTTACGCAGTGGACGGCGGAGCGTTTCGGGCTGGCTCCGGCGGTCGCGCGCCTCCTCCTCGAGCGCTTGCCGGCCGGAGGCGGCACGGCGATGGCGGTGCTTCTCGACCCCGCCCTCGGCGAAGCCGACCCGATCTCGGCGGCGACGCTGCCGGAGGCGTTCCATCTGTCGGAGCGGCTCCACAAGATCGGCCTCTTCCTGAAGCCGCATGACCTTGAGGCCGACACCGTCGCCTGGCTGATCGACCACGGCGCGGTGCACGGGATTCTTTCGCCGGCGGACCTGCCTGTCGGCGCCGCCCCCGCCGCGCCACTGCTGCCCGCCTGGCGCGCCTTCGCCGCGCTCATCGGGCTCCGCGATGCCTTTCCAGCGCCCGAAGGAGTTTCCGTCTTCGCCATTCTCGAGCGGACCCGGGACCCGGCGGCCAGCGCGATGGACGTCGACGCGCTGATCGCGCTGCTCACCCAGCGCGAGGGGGGCGACATCGCCGCCCTTCGCCCTCTCCTCGGCATCAGCCACGGCGCCAACGTCGCCGACCGCGGCTACGCCCAACCGGCGATGCTGGTGCGTCTGGCCACGGCCCTGTCGCTCCTGCGGCGGCTCGGCATGCCGATCGAGATCCTTGCCGCCTTCGCCCGGCGCGAGACGGAAGCGGAGGAAGCCGAGCTCTCCCGTCGCGCCCAGGCCGCCGCGCAGGCCCGCTTCGACCCGAGCGCTTGGCTGGAGCGGCTCCGCGGCGTCGAGGACAGCCTGCGCGAAAAGCGGCGCGACGTGCTCGTCGCCTTTCTCATCGACCGCTCGCAGCGGACCGAACCGCCCGCCGAGGTCGTCCTCGGCGCCACGGTTCCAAACATCCGCTATTTCCGCAACGCAGCCGACGTCACGCGCTACCACCTCATCGACGTCGAAATGAGCGCCTGCCAGCCGTCCTCTCGCATCCGCCAGGCAATCAGCGCCGTGCAGATGTTCGTGCAGCGCTGCTTCCTCAATCGGGAGCAACAGTTCGTCAGCATTCCCGACGTCGACCCCGATCTCCAGAACAACTGGGCGCAGTGGGAGTGGCGCAAGTCCTACCGGATCTGGGAAGCGAACCGAAAGGTGCTGTTCTATCCCGAGAACTGGATCGAACCGGAACTTCGCGACGACAAGACCCCCTTTTTCCGCGAGCTCGAAAGCGACGTCCTCCAGAACGACCTGACGGCCGAGCAGGCCGAGGGCGCCGTCCGCAAGTATCTCGAAAAGCTGCGCGACGTCGCCGACGTCGAGGTGACGGGCGTCTATTACGAACTCCCCTCGCCCTACACGCGGCTGCACGTCGTCGCGCGCAACCGGTCGGCGCCGCACACGCACTACTATCGCTATTTCGATTTCGACTATGATTACTGGTCGCCATGGGAGCGGCTCGATGTCGACATCGTCGGTCAGCATGCGATTCCGGTCGTCTACAACCGCCGCCTGCATATCTTCTGGCTGGAGATTGCCGAGAAACCGGAACGGGTGGTCAAGAACCCGCCGGCACAGATGAACACCAAGTCCACCCGCAACCCCGAGCCGGCGAAGGTGCTCGAGGTGAAGCTGTGCTGGACGGCAAAGGCCAAGGATGGCTGGAGCGCCCGGCGGACCTCGAGCCAGCCATTGATCCATCCCTGGACGCGGCCGCACTCGTCCTATCATCTCCGCCCCCGCTACAAGCCAGCCGACAACTCGCTCTGGCTCGACGTCTTCCTGTCGACCTCCCGCGAATTCAACGACCGGACTTTCCTGGAGCAGGCCGGCGATGCCTATTCCTTCAGCTACCGCACCCGCACGCGTTTCAACCAGAGCTTCCGGCCCTGGCATTCGTCATCCTTCGTCTTCGATGGAGCGGTGAAAGCGGTCCACCTGCGGCCGCTCTACGCCAGTTACTACTATCCCGACACCGACACGACCGGCCTTACCTCGTCCTGGGCCTATGTGCGCGACAACTTCGGCGAAGACGGTCGCGCCATCCAACCGCTCAGTCCCGCCCAAAGGATGCCGAGCGCACCGAGACCGCTGGGCATGCATCACGTCTACAACCGCCTCGGCAACAACGACGCGCAGGAGGCCAACGCCGCGACGCTGAACATCAGCACCAGCTACTACGACACGCTTTCGCTGCTGCAGGCTGCGCGAGCGCCATTCGAGGTGGTCGCGCCCATCCTGGCCGGCGCGCGCCCGTCGATGATCTACCAGGACAAGGCCCGCTCGTTCTTCGTAAAGGCGGAGTGGCGCGACATCTACGACGGCTACACGCTCAATCCGCAGCAGCCAGTCTACACATTCTATCCCTTCACCCACCCTTATGCCGACCTCTTCGTGCGCGAATTGAACCGGCTTGGCATCGACGGCTTTCTCAACCGCGAGATTCAGACCAGGCCCGAGACTTTCTATCCGCCCAACACCTTCAACTTCGGCAGCTACGCTCCCATCGCTCCGCACGGACCGGCACCAGCCGCGGCACGCGACGTGGTCGACTTCTCGTTTGCCGGCGCGTATTCGATCTATAACTGGGAGTTGTTTTTCCACATTCCCTTCTATCTGGCGATCCGGCTTGCCGAGAACCAGAAATTCGACGACGCCTTCCGTTTCTTCCACAAGATCTTCGACCCGAGATCGACCGATCCTTTGCCCTCGCCGCAGCGCTACTGGATCACCAAGCCGTTCTTCGACCACACGGCGGAAGACTATCGCAAGCAGCGGGTCGAGAACCTGGTCCAGCATGTCGACGAGTTCTCCGAGGCCATCACGGCCTGGGCGAACTCGCCCTTCAACCCGCATCTCGTCGCGCGCTACCGGCCGGTCGCCTATCAGCGCGCCGTGGTGATGCGCTATCTCGACACGCTGATCGCGCAGGCGGACCAGCGCTACCGCCAGGACACGTTCGAGGCGATCGACGAGGCGGCGCTCCTCTACCTCCTCGCGGCGGAGATCATGGGCGATCCGCCGATCCGGGTCCCGGCGCTGCCGCGCACCGACAAGAGCTATGCCGAACTGGCCGCAGACGGCGCGCTCGACCTTCTTGGCAATCAGGACGTCCTGGCCGGCGTCGATGCCGTGGTCGGTCCAGCGGCGGGTGGTCAGCTGCCGCCGGTCGCCCAGCCGCCGCCCATCGGCGACGTCATTCTCCCCTATTTCTGCCTGCCGCCGAACGACCGGCTCACGAAATATTGGGAGACGATCGGCGAGAGGTTGTTCAACATCCGCCATTGCCGCACGATCGGCGGGGTCGAGCGCGTTCTCGCCCTGTTTGCGCCGCCGATCGACCCGGCCCTGCTTGTGAAAGCGGCCGCGGCGGGAATCGACATTTCCACCGTCGCCGGGGCCGGGTCGGCGCCGGGAACGCCCTACCGCTTTGACACGATGGTCCGCCTCGCCCGGCAGATGACCGGGGAAGTCCAGCGGCTCGGCGAGCGCCTTCTCGGAGCGCTGGAGAAGCGAGACGCCGAGGAGCTCTCGGTCATTCGCGCGACGGCGGTCGTCACCATCCAGTCGCTTCGCCGCGAGGTGCTGGATCTTCGCATGAAGGAGGCGGCGCAGGAGATCGTCGCCCTCGAGGCCGGTCGCGCCGTCGCCGCCGAGCGCGAGCGCTTCTATCGCGACCGCGAGCGGATGCTTGGCAGCGAGACGGCCGCCCTCGACCTCGGCTGGACGTCGCTCGGCTTCGAGGCGGCGATCGCCGTCGGCTACACGCTCGCCGGTGGTCTGGCGCTGATCCCCGACTTCCTCCTCGGCGGCTCCGGTTTCGGTGGCTCACCGCATGTCGTCTCCAACATCTTCAGCGGCCAGAAGGTATCGAGTTCGGCTGAGAACGCCGTCAAGACGCTCTCCTCCTACGCCCGCGCCCTGGAGAAGACGGCGAGCCAGATGAAGGTGAAGGCCGAGCTCCAGCGCCGCACCGAGGACTGGGACAACCAGGCCACCCTCGCCGGCCTCGAGGCGACGGCGATCGACGCCCGTATCGTGCAGGCGGAAATCGCCAAGGCCTTGGCCGAGCGGGAGCGCGACAAGCTGGAGGATGAGCTCGAGGCCTATGCCCTCGAGGAGACCTACCTCAAGACCAAATACAGCCAGGCCGCGCTCTACTCATGGATGATCGGCGATGTGTCGGACGTCTACTTCCAAGCCTACGCGCTGGCCTGCGACGTCGCGCGGCAGGCGGAAAAAACCTTCCGGCGGGAACTCGGCGATCCTTCCGCCGCCTTTGTTGGCTATGGCCACTGGGACAGTCTGCGCAAGGGACTGGGTGCCGGTGAGCGGTTGATGGGTGAGATCAACCGCATGGAGGCGGCCTACCATGAGCGCAACCGGCGCGAGTTCGAACTGACGAAGCACGTCTCTCTCGCCGAAGTGGCGCCAGCGGCTCTGCTGGCGTTGCGATTTACCGGCGGGTGCACCGTGGATCTGCCCGAGTGGCTTTTCGACATGGATTTCCCGCAACACTACTTCCGGCGCCTGAAATCCGTCTCGCTGACGATCCCCGCCGTCGTCGGCCCCTACGCGACCGTCAACTGCATGCTGACACTCGTCGCGAGCCGCATCCGCGTCTCGACGCAGGTCGGCGGCCAGTACGAGATGCAGCCGAACGACACGCGCTTCACGTCCGAGCCGGCGCTCGTCCAGTCCATCGCGACGAGCCGCGGTCAAGATGATGCAGGACTGTTCCAGCTGTCGTTCGACGATCCGCGCCTCCTGCCTTTCGAGGGGGCGGGGGCGATCAGCACGTGGCGGCTCTCGCTGCCGCCGGAGAACAATCGATTCGACCTCTCGAGCGTCAGCGACGTGGTCATGCACCTGCGCTACACGGCGCGCGAGGGTAGCACCACGCTCGCGGCGGCGGCACGGGACGCCGTCGACGCCATCTTGCCCAAGTCGGGCGCCGCCCTCTTCAGCGCCCGGCGTGACTTCCCCGACGCCTTCTACCGTCTCGCCCATCCGAACCCGGGGGCGGAAAACGAGCTGGTCCTCAACCTCGTTCGCCAGCGGTTCCCGTTCACCGTGCGCGACCGCCCGGTCGTCGCGCTGTCGCTCGACCTCTTTGTCATCGGGCAAGACGGCGCCGACTACGTCGCCCGCGTCGCGGCTCCCGGCGAAGCGGCCGGGGTGGATGTGCCGGTGATCGCCGACGCTGTCTTCGGCGACGTGCCACACGGTCGGCGCGACCTCCCCGCCCGTCCCGATGGCATCGGCCCGTGGCGACTGGCTCTTCGGCGTGACGATGCGGCAGACTTCCTCGGCCTGTCGGAGGACGAACTGACCGACGTCCTGATACTCGTCGCTTACGAGCTCGGCTGATGCGCGAACGGCTGATCGCGCGCGTCGTGGCGGTTTTGCAAGAAGCCTGGATGCCGGAACGGATCGTCCTCTTCGGCTCCTCTGCAAACCCGCGGGCGGCGCGACCGCGGGATATCGACATTCTCGTGATCGCGCCGACGGACATACCTCGGCCACTCCGGCGGCGCATCGCCGAGGCCCCTTTCGCCGCATTTCCCGTGAAGGTCGACGTCCTCGTCTTCACGCCGCACGAGGCCCGCAACGCACTGCCCGCGTCCCTTGTCGCCACCGCGCTGAAGCACGGGCGCGAGCTGCTTTTGCGTTGACACGCAGTGTTTTTGGCCTGATATTAACCATGCACTTGTTGGCGATACTTGGTCTGAGCTGTTAGGTGGAGCTTGTGGCGACATTCGTTTGGGCAGGCAAGAAGATCTTTGGCGAGGCAACCTGATTAGATGCGACTGGCCTGTCGGACTTCGGAGCGTTTGCTGTGCGCCCGACGATCGACAGAGCTGACGCATTAAACCGACATTTCCAGGCGGCGTTGTGGTCTGCAATGCCGCGGGACCGGCAGGCAACCGTCGATGGGAGCATGGTCGGCGCGTCCCATCCCGATATGACATGCGGCGGCGCACCCCAGAAACGTCGTTCTGATCGACTTAACGTGAATTATGCCGACCGCCTTCAGGCGTTGCCTCGACGCGCATGGGCGAGGATTGGCGCCTTCTGGACGCCGGTTGTCGACTGGCAGGTGACGCAGGGTTGGAACAGGGAATTGCGGTCGAGATCGGTTATGACTGGCCGAGGCTGAGGCAGGCGGTGCTCGTGAACTCTTGACGATGACGGCGGCGTATCCCTGTCGAGCTTCGATGCTTCCGGGAATTTTGCGCGGTCGCGCATGAGAAATCCTGCGTCATACGCCTCGGGAGGCGCAGGGATCGCCAACCCGACACCATCGATGACATCGTACGCTTCTTGCGTCCACGGTGGTGACGATCCCAACATCAGGCGCTCAACGGTCAGACTGATGGTGCGGGATCATGGGGCCTGCAGCCCCCGATCCCGCGCCTTGATCGAATTGCGCAGAACATCTTCGCGCGATCGAAAGACGTCCGATGCGGCATCAGGAACCGGGGCAGCCGCCGCGCCTGCTTACTCGCGGCTTTCTTGTCGGCCGCGCAGACTAATGCCGCACCATCCCCGCATCGACATTGATGGTCTGGCCGGTCATCCAGCGCGCATCGTCAGAGGCCAGAAAGGACACGACGTCGGCGATGTGCTCCGGCTGACCCTTGCCTTTAACCGCCTGCAGCATCTCCACGAACTCGAAGGCGCCGTTGTGCGGGCTGGTCTTGACGCCTTGGCTCTCGATCAGGCCGGGCGTCACGGCATTGGCGGTGATGCCGTGCTGGCCGAGTTCCGTCGCCAGCGCGCGGGTGAAACCGATCACGCCGCCCTTCGCCGCCACATAGGCAGCCATGTTGGGCGTGCCGGCGAAGAAGGTGTTGGAGGCGATGGAGATCACCCGCCCGGCCTTCTTCTTGGCGCGCATCTGGTCCGTCGCGGCGCGCGTGACGATGAAGGTCCCGGTGAGGTTGACGTCGATGATCTTGCGCCAGTGGGCAAGGTCGACGTCGTCCCATGGGACGAAGGGCACGATGGAGGCGTTGTTGACGAGGACATCGACGCCCCCCGTCCTGTCGTCGATCTGCGCGAACAGGGCCGCGACGGCATCGGGATCGGAAATGTCCGCGGCGATCGCGAACGCCCCATGGCCGATGGAAGCAGCCGCGGCGGCGGCGCCTTCGGCATTGATGTCGCTGACCACGACCGTCGCGCCATCGGCCGCCAGCCTTGCGGCGATCGCCTTGCCGATCCCTTGAGCCGCGCCCGTGACCAGCGCCGTACGTCCTGAAAGTCTTCCGCTCATTCCGGATCTCCTGTTACCCGACGGGTTCATCTGCGTTGATTTCGGCGATGGCGGCCGCGACACCGGTTGCCGTGTCCGCCTTGACGCCCACCGCCTCGAGCGCGCCGCCGAGGGCGGCGAGCGCGGCAAGGGCGTAGATCGGCTGGGCGGTCGGCCCCATGTGGCCGATGCGCGTCAGCTTGCCGAGCGTCTCGCCTCGGCCCGAGGAGAAGACGACGCCATAGCGCGACCGCACCTCGCGCCGAAGGACCGCCTCGTCGATGCCGGGCGGTGTCCGGACCGCGGTGGTGGTCGGCGAGGCGATTTCCTCACGCGCCGCCCACAGGCCGAGACCCATGGCGCGGATGCCGGCGCGCGTGGCTCTTGCCGTCAGGTCGTGCCGCGCCCACACCGCCTCGGGCCCCTCCGCCAGATAGAGGTCGAGCGCCATGTCGAGGCCGTTCATCTCGGCGACCGACGGCGTGAACGGAAACGGCTCCGCGCGCGACCAGGCGTTCTCCCAGTCGAGGATGGACAGCATCGAAGCGCGCGGCGCCGCCGGATTGGCTTTCATCTTTTCCCAGGCGCGCGCGCTCACCCCCATCATGGTCAGGCCGGGCGGCGCCCCCAGGCACTTGTTGGGTCCCGTCACATAGATGTCGGCCCGGCAATCCTCCGGATGGGTCTTCATGCCGGCAAAGGACGACACGGCGTCGACGATCAGATAGGCGCCGTGTTCGGCGACGACCGCGCCGATCTCGTCGATCGGGTTGATGGTGCCGGACGGCGTGTCGTGATGGCAGACCGACACCACCGACACCTCGGGATGACGCGCCAGCATGTCGCGCACCGCCTGCGGGTCGATCGCCTCGTTGTAGGCGGTCTCGATTTCCAGGAGCTTGGGTGAATAGCGCTGGGCCCAGAAGCCGAAGCCTTTGCCGTAGACGCCCGAGGCGAGGTTGAGCACCGTGTCATCCGGCGTGATCAGCGAAGCCGCCGCAGCCTCGAGGCCCAGCACCGGCTCGCCGTGCAGGATGACCGGCATGGTGGTCGACCGCATGGCCTTCTTCGCCTTCAGCACGACGGTCTCGTAGAACAGCTGGAAGGCCGGGTCGTAGTCGTAGAGCACCGTGCGGCCGAGCGCCTGCAGGACTTCCGGATAGGCGTTCACCGGTCCGGAGGTCAGCGTGATCACTGGTTTTTCGTGGTCGAGATAGCGCATGGTTTGCCCCCCCTCAGCTGTAGAACTGGGTGCCGGTGCGATACGTCTCGAAGCTCTCCATGTCGTGCGAGAAGAACAGTTCCGCGTCGTGGTCCTCGGCGTAGGCCTTGATCCGGCGCATCGACTCGATGCCCTTGACCGGGTCGATATGAAACGAGGACTGGCACAGCGTTTCCAGGCTGCGGCGGGTATAGGCCGCGTCGAGCACCAGCATCATCGGGCGCCGGTGGGCCAGTTCGATCATCACCGCGTAGTTGCCGACGGCATGGCCGGGCGCGAACAGCATGTGCACGCCCTTGGCGATCTCGAAGTCGCCCTCGACGCCCTCGAAGGCCGTATTGGCCGCCGTCGCGTCCGGGAGCAGCTGGTCGGTGAGGCCCCGCGCCTCCGCCGCCTCGACCGAGAAGCTCAGGTCGGAATAGCCGAGATGCTCGAAGGGGGCAGGATTGCAGGCCTGCGGCACTTCCAGTCTGTGGCAGACCTTGCGCGCGTAAGGAAAATACTTGTTGCCGCCGCAGTGATCGAAGTGGAAATGGGTGTTGAAGACGACGTCGATGTCATTGGGCTCGAGGCCGATCAGCTTGAGGGCCCCGGGCATGGTCTGATCCTTCGTCTGGATCGGTTTCTCGAAGGGCAGGACCTTCATGACGTGATCGTAGTCGTAGCCGGTGTCGATCATGAACCGGCCTTCGGCATGCTCGATCAGGATGGAATAGCTCGGGAAGCGCACTTCGCCGCCGGGCCCGCGGTTCCAGAAGATGTGATAGCCGTCGAGAACGAGCGAGCCACCGTCGAGAAAATAGACTTTGGTATCCGTCATGTTTCACTCTCCTTCGTTGCGCGGGTTCCCGCCGCGTCCTCGGATAGGCGTCAGCGCGCGCCGCGCTCGTAGGCAATGCCAAGCGCCGCCGGCAGACTGGCGCGGCGCCCGAAGAGGACCAGCATGACCATCACGGCCAGGAAGGGCAGCATCTGGATCAGGTCGGTCGGGATGTTGACGCCGGCCACCTGCGCCGCCGTCGTCATCGACAGGCAGGCGCCGAAGATCAGCGCGCCGATCAGGACCCAGCCCGGCCGGCCCCGCGCCAGCATCGCCAGGACGATGCCGAGGAACCCGGCCCCGCCGGTGATGAACGGAATGAAGAGCCCGGCGCCGACATTGGCCAGATAGGCGCCCCCGAGCCCCGCCATGCCGCCGGTAAACAGCACGGCCATCGTGCGGGTGCGGATCACGTCGATGCCGGCGACATCCAGCGCGGCCGGCTTGTCGCCTGCCGCCTGCAGGTTCAGGCCCAGTTGCGTGCGCCGGTAGACCCATATGATCACGGCAACCATCGCCACGGCGAGGTAGACGATCAGATGATGCCGGAAGAGCGCCGGTCCCAGCACCGGAATGTCGGACAGGAACGGGATGACGGTCGCCTCCGCGGCCGGCAGCCGGGGATAGGAGCGGGAAAACTGGAAGTGGTGCAGGATCGCGGTCAGGCCTTCCAGGCCGAGCGTCAGGGCGATGCCGATGACGATCTGGTTGAGGCCGATCCGCACACAGAGCAGCGCCATCAGCGACGCCACGGCGATGCCGCCCGCGGCGCCCGTCAGGAAACCCAGCCAAAGTGAACCGGAATAGTAGGCGCCGACGAAGCCGAGATAGGCGCCCGCGATCATCATGCCCTCGATGCCGATGTTGAGCACGCCGGCCTTTTCCGACATCTGTTCACCGAGACCGGCCAGCAGCAGCGGGATGGCCGCCGTCACCGCGCCGAAGAGCAGGGCCGCCAGGAACGTCTCGCTGAGAAATCCGCTCATCGCTCAAGCCCTCCGCGACTGGTTCTGCCGGTTGTCCAGATATTCGGCGATCGCCAGGGTAATGAGGACGATCGAGATCAAAACCAGCGTGAAATGCTGCGGGACACCGAGACGCCGCGCCGCGCTCTCGCCGCCGATCGACAGCACCGACAGAAGGAAGACAAAACCGATGGCCGCAAAGCCGTTCATCCGGGCCAGGAAGACGACGGGGATCACGGCGAGGCCATAGGCCGGGTTCCAGTCGGCCCGCACGTTGCCCTGGATGCCGATGATGTCGATCGCGCCGCCCATGCCGATCAGCCCCGCCGAGATCGCGAAGACGGCAATGGTCAGGAGCGGCACGTTGAGACCGGCATGCACCGCCGCGCTCGGATTGGCACCGACGATCCTCAGCTTCAGACCGAAAGCCGTCCGCGTCATCACCAGGTGGACGAGGACGATGGCCACGAGCCCGTAGACGAGGCCGCTGGTGATGGTCGTTTCGAACAGGCGCGGCAGCCGGTCCGCAACCGGCAGCGTGCGCGTCTGCGGAACGGTCGTGGCCGGGTCGAGGAAGACGAGCTTCACCAGGACATTGGCCAATGAAACGCCGAGGAAGGACATCATCAGCGTGGTGATGATCTCGTTGACCCCCTGATAGGCGCGCAGCAGCGCCGGCACGAGCGACCAGACCATCGCGACCGACGTTGCGATTAGAAAGGCCACCAGCAGCGCGAGCCAGCCCGACAGCGTCTGGAGCAGCAGCGGCGCGCTGGCAGCCGCGGTCACGGCGCCCAGGAGAAACTGGCCGTCTCCGCCGAGATTCCACATCCCGGCGCGGAAGGCGACGATCAGTCCGGCGGCGATGAAGAGCAGCGGCGCCATGCGCGTGAGCGTCTGCTGGAGTCCGAGCGGCGACACGAGGCCTCGCTCCACCACCAGCCCGTAATAGGCGAGCGGGTCGACGCCGACGGCCAGCAGCACGCCGCCGGCGAGCACCAGCGAGACGGCGACGGGCCCGAGCGTGATGAGAAGCCGTCGGCCGATGTCGCGACCGGCCTGGCCTGCCGGGACATCGACGGCGCGATCGCCAAGGGAAGCGGCCTTTTCACTCATGCTGCCAGTCCGATCATCAGGCGGCCGACCCGTTCGCCGGCACCGGCGCCATTCGCGACGGTGCCGACAAGACGACCCTGCGAGATGACGGCGATGCGGTGGCACATGCACAGCAGCTCATCCAGGTCCGTGGAGATCAGGAGCACCGCGAGGCCTTGTTCGGCGACGTCGCGGACGCGCTGCCGCGTGGCCAGCGTGTTGGCGAGGTCGAGCCCATAGGTCGGCTTGTTGAAAATTACGGCGCGCGCGCTTTCGGCGAGCTCACGGGCGATCAGCACCTTCTGGATATTGCCGCCCGAGAGCCGGCCGACCGGGGTCGCGATGCCGGGCGTGCGCACATCGTAGTGACGCGTCAGTTCCCGCGCCCGGACGTCTATCGCGCCGGTGCGCACCACACCCGAGCGCCAGTAGGGAGATTCGCCGACCTGCTTCAGGAAGTAGTTGATCGAGACAGGGAAGCTCGCCACCGTCCCCTCCCCCAGCCGGTCATCGGTGAGGTAGCGCAGCCCCTTGCGGCGCCGCTCGCCGACGTTCAGCGCATCGAGCTCCTCCCCGGCGAGGATGACGCTGCCGCCGCTCGCCGCTCGTTGGCCGGCCAGCGCTTCGGCGAGCTGCTTCTGGCCGTTGCCGTCGATGCCGGCAATGCCGAGGATCTCTCCACGCCCGATGCTGAAGGAGATCGCCTCGAGGCCGGGCGCCTCCGAACTCGCGGCGACGCTGAGGTCGCGCACGTCGAGCAGGACGCCATTATCGGCAGCGCGCAGCGGAATGGTGACGGCCTCGTCGCCGGCATGGCGGCCGAACATCATCGCCACGATCTCGTCGACCAGCGCGCCGCGGTCGAGCGAGCGGAGCCGCTCCGGTGGCAATTCGCCGACCTTGCGGCCGAGCTTGAGCACCGAAACGCGGTCGCCGAAATCGGCTGCTTCGCCGAGCTTGTGGGTGATGAAGACGACGGCAAGCCCGCGTTCGACCAGCCGTCGCATCAGCGCGCCGAGTTCGGCGGCGCCTTGCGGCGTGAGCATCGACGTCGCCTCGTCGAGGATCAGCATGCGGCTGTCGCGCAGCAGCGCCCGTACGATCTCGACCTGCTGCTGTTCGCCGAGCGACAATTCCGAAACGCGCGCGCCGAGATTGATCTCGATGCCGAGCGGCCCGGCGATTTCCGCGACACGGGCGGTCAGTTCGGCGATCCTCGGTCGCTGCCACCAGCGGCCGCCGAGCGCGAGGTTCTCGGCGACGGTCAGCGTCGGCACGAGCATGGTGTGCTGGAAAACCGTTCCGATGCCGAGCGACAGCGCGTGGCTCGGCGAGCGGATCGCCGTTTCGCTGCCGCCGACCAGAATGCGCCCCCCGTCCGGTTGCTGCAGGCCCGAGAGAAGGCCGATCAGCGTGGACTTGCCGGCGCCGTTCTCGCCGAGCAGCACATGGACTTCGCCGGCACGGATCTCGAGGTCGATGCGGTCATTGGCGACGATCCCCGGGAAGCGCTTCGTGATGCCTTCCAGGACAATGATCGGCGATGGCGAATTCGGCGGCTGCGTCATGTGATCCCCTATCCCCGTTCCCGTGGGCCCGGAACCGGCGGAAGGGGCCGCGCAGCCCCTCCCGCCCGCCGAACCCCGCTACTGGGCGGCCGCCGAGACATCCGTCATCAGAGCCCGCACGGCCGTCGCCTCGAAGACCGGCTCGATCTTGATCTCCCCCGAGATCACCTGATCGCGGACTGTCTGGACCGCCGTCCACACGTCATCCGGAATCTGATCCGTCTTCAGCAGCGCCACCGATTCGTCGGCGAGGCCGATCGCGTAGCGCTTGGTGCCGAACGTCTCGTCCTGCAGGTCCTTGATCATCGCCGCGTAGACCGGGGTGATGTTCCAGACCACCGAGGAGAGCAGGAAGCCCTTGCTGACCGAAGTCTTGTCACCGATCACGTCGATGAACAGCACCTTGCCGCCGTCTCCGGCCTTGGCGGTCTCCACCGCCTGCAACATGCCGAAGCTCGAGCCGTTGCCCTGGCCGAAGATGATGTCGGCACCGGCCGCGATCACGCTTTCGGTCACGCGGCGGCCGCCGGCGGCGTCGCTGTAGGCGGCCGGTCCGATCACCGCATAGGTGATCTTCACCTCGGGGTTCTCCGCCTTCACCCCCTGCGCGAAGCCGGCCGACTGCGAGTTCCATGAGGGCGGCTCGCCGGAGACGACGATGCCGACATGCTTGGACCGGCTCATCTTGGCGGCCATGCGACCGGCGAGATAGGCGCCCTCATGGCCGCTCAGCGTGTAGTCGGCGACGAGGCCCGCCTTGAGCGCCTGGGGGGAGTCCACGATCGCCACCGGAATTCCCGTCTCCTCGGCGATCTCCGGTGCCGACGTGGCGTAGCCGCTGGCATGGGCGATGATCAGGCTCGCCCCATCCGCCGCGATTTCGCGCAGGGCCGGGCGGACGTCGCCGTAGCCGAGACCCGAGGCGACGATCACCTCGATGCCGGCCGCCTCGGCAGCGGCTTTGGCCGCGTCGACGCCCTGCTGGTTCCAGCCGAAATCGGTCCCCTCCTCCGGCGTCATGATGGCGATCGACTTCACCTCGGCAGCGAGGGCCGTTCCCGCCAGAAAGACCGCGGCCACCACAGCAAGCACGCTCTGCTTCATCCAATTACTTGTCACTTCGCTCTCCATTTGTTTGACTGTTCACGATAACATCCCGAATTCCGGTAGTTTTTCTGAGACACTTGGACTGGAGGCCTGCTTGGCGCGTTCACCTCTCCTTCTCGCTGTGGCCGCCTTGGCGGTTCTTGCCTGTCCTGCCGCGGGCGGCGAGACCGTGGACCCGAAGGGCCTTGTTCGGCTGCCGGTCGACGTGCGCAATTCGGGGCCCGACGCCATCGTCTGCCAGGCCGAGATCGCCCATTGGTTCGCCACCGATCTCGCCAGCATCGCGCCCGACGACCATGCCAGCCTCGACCTGCGTTTCGACACGCTGAGCCGCGTGTGGGCGGTGATGAACGCCCGCGACGAAGCTCTCCCGGTCGAGCGCGCCTGGTGCGGCGTCAAAGGCAGCACCTACGAAACGCGCTGGGACCTTCCGCTCGGGCGCGACCAGCCGCAGGCGCGTCGGCTCGACTGCCGGCCCGAAGGCCCGAGCCTTGCCTGCCGCTGAAAGCAGCCGGCCGGCGCGCTCACGGCTTGGCCTTGGCGTCGACGGCGGCGCGCAGGCGATCATATTCGGCCTTCACCGCCGGCTCCGCATCCAGCACCTCCGCCGCCAGCTTTGAGAAATCCGCCTCCATCTTGGCCTGGTCCTCGCTGGACAGCGCGTTGAGCTTGCCGCCGTTGTCCGTCCAGATTTTGTAGGTTTTCTCGACGTTCTCGACGCCCCACGGGAAGACTTGCTCTTCCGCGGCGCGGCCGGCCTCGATGATCGCCGTCTTGACCTCATCGGTCTGGGACTGGAACCAGTCCTCGTTCACGACCGTCACGGAGACGATCTGCGCAAAACGCAGGTCGAGGATGTTCTTGCCCACGTCGTAATATTTGAAGGCCGTCAGGATCGGCATGCCGACCAGCATGCCATCGAGGCCGCCGGACTCGAGCTGCGGAATGACCTCGGTCAGGGCCAGCGGCAGCGGTGTCGCGCCCAGGAGCTCCATCGGCTTGACCTGCAGCGGCGACGCGAAGGTGCGGATCTTCAGGCCGCGCAGGCCATCGAGCGTCGTCACATCCTTCATCGTGAAGACCACGGTCGGGCTGTTGTAGATCGCGCCGATGACGCGCAGGCCCTTGTCGAGGAACATCTCCTCCATGTGGCCTCGATACTCGGGGTCGTGGATCGCCGCATGGACGTCTTCCGGCGTCTTGAAGAGGCCGGGAACGTCGAACGCCTGGAAGCGCGGGTCGACATTGGTCATGAACGAGGTCGGGGTCGTGAAGGCCTCGATCGTGCCGAGCAGCACGCCTTCGGCCATGCGCGGAATGGCGCCCAGCTGGCTGGCCGGATAGATCTCGGTCTTCACGGCGTCGCCGACGCGCGCCTGCAATTCGCTGGCGAACACCTTCTGCCATTCGTGCTGCACATCGTTGATCGTCGCCGAGGCGAGCTTCATCGTGGTCTGCGCCTGCGTCGCGGCCAGGGGTGCCAGCACGATCGCGGTGGTGAGAAGGGCAGATCTGAGGAGTCTGACAAGCATGGAAATCTCCGTTGTTAGAGGCCCGACCCGAGCGTCAGCGACAACGCCGGCATGTAGGTGATGATGAGCAGCGCCAGCACGAGCACGATCGTGAAGGGCATGACGCCGCGATAGAGGGAGTGAGCCGGCAGGCCGGTGACCGACTGGGCGACGAAGATGTTCAGACCGAAGGGCGGCGTGAACATGCCGATGGCCAGGTTGACCGTCATGATGATGCCGAAGTGGATCGGATCGATGCCCAGCGAAATCGCGATCGGCACCAGCAAAGGCGCGAAGACGAGGATCGCCGAGGTCGGGTCGAGGAAGCAGCCCATCACCAGGAGGACGACGTTGACGACGAGCAGGAAGGTCAGCGCATCGAGCTGCAGCGCGTTGATCCACTCGATGATGGCCTGGGGCACGCCCTGGGTCGTCAGGATCCAGGTGATGACGCTGGCGGCCGCCACGATGATCAGGATCTGGCCGGACAGCATCGCGGCATTGCCCGCGGCGTGGATGATGTCGCGGAGCGTCATGGTGCGGTAGATGAACATGGCCACCACGATGGCGTAGACGCAGGCGAAGCCGCCGGCCTCGGTCGGGGAGAACAGGCCGAGATAGATGCCGCCGAGCACGAAGACGGGCATCAGCAGCGCCCAGAACGCGTCCCTCGTGGCCTGCCACGCCACGCGCGGCTCGAAACTGGCCTCGCTGGGAATGCTCTCCCGCCAACCGACGAAGATGATGTATCCGCCCATCATCGCGGCCATCAGCAGCGCGGGAAGAACGCCGGCCATGAACAGCTTCGGAATGGACTGTTCGGCCGCCAGCCCGTACAGGATCATGGCGATGCTTGGCGGAATGACGATGTCGATCGCGCCGCTCGCGGCGATCAGCCCGCCGGCGCGCTCGCGCCCGTAGCCCGAGGCCACCAGCTTTGGATACAGCGTCTTTCCCAGCGCTGCGACGGCGGCGACGCTCGACCCGCTGATGGCGCCGATCGCGGTGGAGGCGCCGACCGTGGCGACGCCGAGACTGCCCGGCACGCGCCCCACCATGGCCATCGCCCAGTTGATCAGCCGGATGGCGATGCCGCTCGTATTCATCAGTTCGCCGGCGAAGACGAAGAAGGGGATAGCCAGGAGCGCGTAATTGTCGAGACCGCCGAACATCACCTGCTGCAGGGCGACCGGCGGCAGCGGCAGGACGAACATCATGGTGGCCGCGACCGCGGTCAGGAACACGAGGAAGACGGGCGTGCCGACGGCCAGCAGCAGAAGCGGGAGGATGGCCAGCGACACGATCATGGCTCGACCTCTTCGCAAGGATTATTGCGAACCAGCGCCGAGAGGTCGCGGACGAGCATGACCGCACCCGCCAGGGTCAGCCCGGCAAAGCCGAACAGCAGCGCGGCATGCGGGATCGTCATCGGCACGCCGAGCCCCATGCTCTTCACCCCCAGCGTCGAGATGCGGCCGATGAAGAGCCAGGAGGCGTAGGTGGCGTAGCCGCAGGTAACCACCGCCGCCAGATCGTGGATGACGCGCAGCAGGTGGTGGAACCGACCCGTCGCGCAGAGCGGCAGCAGGTTGACGTTGATATGCGACCGCAGGAACAGCGAGAGGATCGAGGCAATCATGACCGCCCAGATGACGACATAGACCATCAGTTCATCGGCCCCCAGGGGCGAGATGCCGAACAGATAGCGGCTGGCCGCGTTCAGGAAGTTGACCGCCACGACGGACAACAGCGTCAGGCCCAGCAGGGTGTGCAGCACCTTCATTGCCAAGCCCGCCAGACGCGACGGTGCCGGGATCTGCTCAGTCTCCGTCAAGGTGGCGCGATCGGTCCCTGCCATGATCCTAGTCGCTCCCCTCGAGGATGCGCCGGATGGCGACGAATTTTCGCGCGCGGTCGCGCTGCAGCTGGGCGATCTGTTCGGGCGTGTAGGCGTAGATGCCTTCGCCGGACTTGATGCCGAGCGTGCCTGCCGCGATCTTGGCGCCGACCAAGGGCCCGACATCCTTGCGATCGGAGAGTTCGGCGTTGAGGAAGGACGAGACCGAGTTGTAGATGTCGAGTCCTGCCATATCGAGCAGCGCCATCGGCCCGACGACCGCGAGCTTGTAGCCGATGCCCCAGGACACGCAGGTGTCGATGTCCTCGGGCTCGATCACGCCGTTTTCCACCAGGTCGACCACCTCGCGCAGAAGCGCGTACAGCACCCGGTTTTCGACGAAGCCCGGCACATCCTTCTTCACCACGACGGGCAGAAGCCCGAGCGCGCGAATGAGGTCGCGGATGATGTGCACGGTCTGCGGCGCCGTCTCCTCGCCCGCGATCACCTCGATCATCGGGATGATGTGCGGCGGGTTGGACCAGTGCATGCCGACCATGCGCGCGGGATGCGAGATATGCGCCTGGAGCTTGGTGATCGGAATTCCTGACGTGTCCGAGGCGACGATCGTGTCGGGCGAGATCAGCGGGTCGATCCGGCGATAGATGTCGGCCTTGATCTGCTCGTTTTCGGGCACGTTCTCGATGATGAGGTCGGCGCCCGCGACGGCGGTCGCGAGGTCGTCGGCAAAATGGACGGTTCCGGCACCGCCCGCCGGGGGCGCGATGCCGAGAGCGTCGAGAACGGTTTCGGCGGTGCCCAGCATCGACTTCGCCCGCTCGATCGCGGCGGGCGCGACGTCGTGGGCGACGACGTCCAGACCGCCCCTCGCGAGCCGAGCGGCCATGCCGGGTCCCATCGTACCGAGGCCGATCAGGGCGACGCGGCGGATCATCGGACCACCCCGCCGGGGTGGGACGCGGTTACCCATCCCTTCGCCGAGGCCGGAAAGCGGACCGGCGCGCCCGTTTCGAGTTCGCGCATCAAGCTCTCCCCGCTGTCGTGATGAGATCGGCGGCCTTCTCGGCGATCATGATCACCGCCGCGTTGATGTTGCCGCAGACGAGGTCGGGCATGACCGAGGCATCGACCACGCGCAGGCCCTGGAGACCGCGCACGCGCAAGTGCGGATCGACCACCGAGGCTTCGTCGGCGCCCATGCGGCATGTGCCCGCCGGGTGGTGCACGGTGATCGAGGTCTTGCGGATGTGCTCGTCGATTTCCGCGTCGCTCTCGCAGGCCGGGCCCGGAAAGAACTCCGCCTGGATGAAGGCCTGCATGGACGGCTGGCGCGCGAGCTCCCGGGCGACGCGGAAGCCGGCGCGCAGCGACTCCCAGTCCTTGGGCGACGCCAGAAAATTCTGGCAGATCAGCGGTGCCGCCGCCGGATCGGACGAGGCGAGCTTCACCGACCCCCGGCTTTCCGGTTGCGTCGCGACGATCCGCGTCGCGAATCCGTCCGGAAACGGCGCCTTGAACGGCTCGAAATAGGGCCATGCGGCCAGCGGCGCCGCCGTGAAGAGGATCTGCACGTCCGGCAGCGGCCGTTCCGGCCCGCTCTTCAGGAAGGCGACGACGCCGCCGGGAACGTCGCCCGAAAAGCCCTTGCCCGTCAGGTAGGTCTTCACGAAATCCAGGCCGATGCGATCCGCGCGCATCATGCGCAGGAACGGGCCGGGCTCGCGGCGCCGGTACATCAGGATGACCGACACATGATCCTGCAGGTTCTTGCCGACCGCGGGAAGGTTCAGCCGCGTCTGGATGCCATGGGCGTCCAGTTCCTCCCTCGCGCCGATGCCGGACAACATCATCAGCTGCGGCGTGTTGATCACGCCGCCCGACAGCAGCACCTCGCGGCGGGCGAGCACCGTTCTCTCGGTGCCCTGATGGGTGAGCGTGATCCCGGTGGCGCGCGCGCCGTCGAGCAAGATCCGCGTCGCCATCGCGCCGGTCAGCACCGTCAGGTTCGGGCGTTTCAGGACCGGTCGCAGATAGGCGGTGGCCGTCGAGCAGCGTCGGCCCTTGGCGATCGTCATCTGGAGACGGCCGAAACCGTCCTGCTGACCGCCGTTGTAATCGTCCGTCTGCGGATAGCCGGCGTCGACGCTGGCCTGCGCAAAGGCGTCGATCAGCTTGTCCTTGTAGCGGCAGAACTGGGTGCCGAGCGGACCTGTCCCGCCCCTGTATTCGTCGGCGCCCCCTTCCCAGCTTTCCTGCTTGCGGAAATAGGGCAGGACCTTCTCGTACGACCAGTCGCTGAGCCCTGACGCCGCCCAGCGGTCGTAGTCTCCGCGATTGCCACGGACATAGGCCATGGCGTTGGTCGACGACGAACCGCCGATGACCTTGCCGCGCGCACACTCGACCTTGCGGCCGCCGACATTGGCCTCGGGCTCGCAGAAATACATCCAGTCATGGCGCCGCTCGGTGAGGATCTTTCCCCAGCCGAGCGGGATCCGGATCATCGGATCACGATCCCAGCCGCCGGCCTCCAGCAACAACACCGAGCATTTCGGATCGGCACTCAGCCGGTTTGCCAGAACGCAACCGGCCGATCCGGCCCCAACGATGACGTAGTCGTAGCTGTCCGCGTGCGACATGGTGCGTTCGCTGCCTTCCCGTTATGCGCCTGCGCCAGAAGGATATCGGGACCGGAGGTCCCGCCTGCCGGCCGGGCTCGATATCCGCGCGGTTTTCTCCAAGGACGTCACGACAAGAGGCCGGCTTCCCGGAGGCGCTGCGACCAGTGGTTCCAGCCGCGGTCGATCTGCGCGCCGACGAGCTTGCCGGCCGTCGTGACCTCGCCCGGTGAAAGATACTTGACCGTGCCGACCCGCAGGCCGGCCGTGAGCGCCGCGGCCTCCTGCTCGAGGTAGAAGGCCCGGAACACCACTTCACGCACCGAGTTGCCGACATTCACCACGCCGTGGCGGGCCATCAGCACGACGGTCTGCTGGCCGAGGCTTTCGGCGATGTCCGCACAGACGTCGCGGCTGCCGCCGAAGAGGTCCGTCTCATCCCCCCGCTTGTCGCGGATTTCGTAGACCGGCACGGACTCGCCCATGAACGCGCCCATATGCGTCACCGGGCGCAGGGGCGTGTCGACGAAGCAATAGGGCAGCACGGCCGGCGAGTGGGTGTGGAGCACACACTGAACGTCCGGTCGCGCCTTGTAGATCTCGCTGTGGATGTAGCGCTCGAGATAGGACGGGCGGTTGTCCGTCGTCTCCCCATCGAGATCGAAGCGAAGAATATCGTCCTTCGTGATCAAGCTCGGCGCCAGCTTTTCAGCCAGGAAGAAGCTTTCGGGATCGTGCGGGTCGCGGACGCTGATGTGCCCGAACGTGTCCATGATGCCTTCGTGCAGCAGGATCTTGGTCGCGACGACCAGTTCTTCGAACAGTTTTGCGTGGGTACTATTCACCTCTGGCATCAACGCACACTCCCGTCACAAGCGACTTCAGGTTTCGTCCGACCGGCGGTGTCGGTTCATTTGTTCTCGTAGAGACCGACGATACGGTTCTGTTCGATGATGTTGCCGGCGTAGGTCGCCAGGAATTCTTCCCGGGTGGGCGTTCCCTCGACCTTCGTGTCGAGCGCGTAGACCCAGAAATAGTAGTGGTGGAGGCCATGGCCGGCCGGCGGCTGGGGTCCGTAGTACTGCTTGTCGCCGCCGCCGTTCGGACCGACGCGAAACTTGTCCTGCGCGTCCGAGAGATCGGTTGCCGAGGGGTCGATGCCGTAGACGGTCCAATGGGTGAAGCCGTTGGCCAAGGGGGCGTCGGGATCGTGGCAGATCACGGCGAGTTCCTTTGTGCCGGCGGGGACGCCGCTGACCGTGAGCCGCGGCAGGACGTTGCCCTTGTCGCCGGCATGTTCGTCGCGCAGTTTTCCGAGCGGCTCGAAATCCGCCGAGGTGATCGTGAGGTCCTGGATGTTCAGAGGCATGGGCTGTGCTTCCCGTTCTGTGGGGCCTAATTGGCCGCGTTGAGGTCCGCGACGGTCTTGCCGCCGACGCGCTGGTGCACGCGCGGACCCGTGGCCACGGCGACGCAGATCAGCAACTCGTCCGGACGCGGTCCGTCCGGCACCGAGAAGGTCACCGCGTCGTAGTGCGAGCGAATGTAGAGTTCGTCCTTGTGGGCGAGCGGGATGTCGATGGCCGTGCCCGCCACCGCGACCTTGCTGGCCGACGAAATCCAGGCCTCGCCGCCGCCGACCGCCTCGCGCAGCGGATTGCCAAAGGCCGTGGTGATGCAGGCGACGACATGTTCCTGCTCTCCGGACGTGCCGGCGATGCCGCCTTTGCCGTAGCTTTCGACCGGGCGGCCGCGGAGCAAGGCGGCCGCGCGTTCGCCCAGCGCATAGCCGATGGCCAGGCTCGGTCTGGTGAGCTCGCCGAGATCGGCGACGAACTTTCCAGCGAATGGATTGCGAATGACGACGCCGACCGCCGCCTTGATCAGCGTGTCGCCGGGCGTGCCGCCGTCATGCCGGATCTCGTGCACCAAGGAGTACCACCCCCGGACCTCGTAGTGCCTTTCGACTTCGACCGAATAATCCATACCTATCTCCCGAGAAGCACGCCGCTGATGCGCACCCAGATTCTGTCACGGTGGTCCGGTCCTACTGCGGCCATGAGGAGACCTGGCGCAGTGGGTCGTAGCAGGCAGCCTCCAGGGCCGCCGGCGTGAACATGTTGCCTTTCGACAGGGAGCGATGGGCCGCGTAGTCGGCGGAAATGGCCTGGCAGCGGTCGGTGATCGGGCGAACCCGCTTTTCCCACCCGACCAGGGCCTCCTCGATGGACGCAGCGGACGCGACGTCCTGCGCGATGCTGAAGGCATTGACCATTGAGCAGCCGGCTCCCTGGGCGAGCGCCGGGCACATCGCATGCGCGGCATCGCCAACCAGCGCGACCTTGCCGCGAGTCCAGCTGTCGAGCTTGGTCGTCTCGTATTTGTCGTATCGGGCCGACTGCAGCTTCGCCGCCTCGACGAGACAGGGTTCCAGGAACGGGAACATCTCGACCCAGACCTCCAGGTCGATCGGCACGCGCGAGCCGCGCGGATCGGCTGCCGGCGCCATCATGCCGAGATAGAGTTCCTTGTCGTTGCAGGGCGAATAGAGAATGCGCTGGACGCGGGGGCTGGTGTTCCACATGTCGATGGTGTTGTCCCATTCGCCGTCGCCGAGCTCTTCCTTCTTGCGGGGCACGATCAGGCGGATGATGCCGTCGGTGGCGCTCCAGCGCTCTTGCTTGAAGCCGATGGAATCCCTGACCTTGGAGCCGACGCCGTCCGCGCCGATGATCAGGTCGGCCTCGAGGACCTCGCCGGTCTGCAGCGTCAGGCGGCCCTGCGGATCGGCGGCGACCGCCTCGGAGTTGACCCGGATATCGACCCCGACTTCGCGCACGCGGCGGACCAGGGCGTCGTGCAGGTGACTGCGCGTCATGACCCGCCAGGGCAGTCCGTTGAAGGTCTCCCTGGAAACGGACTTGTTGTGCATCCAGGTCTGGTAGGTCGGCGGCGTATGGGAGCCCGTCAGCACATCCTCCAGCGCGCCGACGCCTTCCAGAACGCGCAGGCCGTTGTGCCAGAGGTAGATGCCGGCGCCGAAGGCCCTGAGCTCCGGGCTCTTCTCGTGCAGGCGGACATCCCAGCCGCTCTGCCGGAGCGCGATCGCCGCCGTCAGGCCGGCAAAGCCGCCGCCGGCGATTTCCGCACGCCGCGTTCTGCCGGATGTTGAAGTCGTATTGGCCATTTTGCTGGATCCTCGTGATGCGGACAAAAAGGTGCGGGTGCCCTACCCTCAGGCGTCGACGAAGTTGCTGATGGCTCTGAGCGTGATCTCTGGAGAGACCTCGTTGACGTAGTGGTCGGCGCCGGGGATCACGACCACGGGCAGGTCGGGCCGCAACCGGCTGGTCCTGGCCAGCGCATCCGCCGAGACGAGCTTGCTGTCCCCGCCGCGGACGATGAGAACGGGCTTCGTCACCTTTTGGTAGACCGGCACCAGATCCGCCCGCAGGCCCGTCGCGGTCTGTGCCATTGCCGATGGCGAGGCCAGCGGACGCAAGCCGCCCTCGACGGCGCGGTAGCCGCTCGCGGCGCGAATTTCGATCGCGGCCGGGGGAAGGTTCACGTAGCGCCCGGCAAGGTAGGCCTTGACCGCCGCGACATCCTTGAAGAGCTGATCGCCCGCGTTCACCCGGCTGTCGAGCGCATCGAACACGTCCGTCTCGATATAGGGGGTGAAGTCGATGGCGATGACCGACCGGACCAGTTCGGGGTCGATCGCCGCCGCCGTGACCGAGTTGCGGGCGCCCAAGGAATGCCCGACGAGAATGGCCGGGCCGGCGTCGAGCGAGCGGATCAGGCCGGCGATGTCAGCCGCGTAATCGGCCGCCGCGTAGCCGGCGTCGGGCTTGTCGCTGAGCCCATGCCCTCTCTGGTCGACCGCAACGGTCCTGAAGCGGCTCGACAACCGGTCCACCAGCGGGGCGAAGACGGCCGAGTTGGATGTGATGCCGTGGAAGAACAGCATCAGGGGCCCCTGGCCCTGCTCGCGCACGTTCAGCGTGATGCGGCCGATGTCCACCCGCCGCGACTGTCGTTGGTCAGAAACTGTGTCTGCCAGCATGTCCCGCCCTCACCGCTGCTGCCTCTCTGACAAGAATGGAGCATGGTATCCCGAGGCTCGTCAACCCGGATTGTCTGTCAATCTTGCAATCTGGCAATCTGGCAATGCCGCAATCTTGAAGCTGACAACCTCTCCGGGACACGCTATCTAAGCGCGGGTGCCTGGCATGGTGCGTCACGCGTCACACGTCCTGGGTCGCCCTGGATTTTCGCGCCAATTGAGTGGAAGCCGATGGCAGATTTGAATTTGCGCGTTTCGACCCGCACGGTTCAGCAGGGGACCGTCGACAAGATTCGATTGGCCATCTTCTCCGGCCTGTTCAAGCCGGGAACCCGCCTGGTGGAAAGCCAGCTCTGCGCGCAGTTGGGCGTGAGCCGCCCCTCGCTCCGGGAAGCCTTGCGCAGCCTGGAGGCAGAAAGGCTGATCGAGATCGTGCCCAACAAGGGGCCGTCGGTTCCCGCGCTGTCCTGGGCGCAGGCGATGGCCATCTACGAGGTCCGAGAGCTCCTGGAAGTCGAGGCCGCCGGCCAATGTGCGGCGCGGATCACGGAGAGCGAACTGCGCGCGCTGGAGGACTCCCTCACCGCCTTCGAAGCGGCCGCTTCCAGCAAGGATGGCATGGCCCAGGTCACCACCGCGGCCGAGTTCTACGCCATCATTCTCGCCAATTGCGGAAACCCGGTGCTGGAAGAGGTGCATCGGGGCCTCCTGGCCAGGGTCAGCTTCTTTCGCGGACGCTCGATGTCCCTGGAAGGCAGGGCGTGGAACAGTTTTCTGGAGATGCGGGAGATCTTCGAGGCGATCGCGGCCCGCGATGCGAAAGCGGCCCGGAAGGCCGCGAAGAAGCATGTTCTGAAGGCCAAGGCGGCGGCGAAGGTCGCCATGGACAGCAATATCTGAGCGTCCTCCAGGCCGGCTGATCGGTTCCGGCATCCGGCGACGTTTGCAAGGCCCATCGCCATCGGCCGTCCTCGGCGGTGACGAGCCGAGGAAGACAGGGAGAGGTGATGACCCGGGCGCCGGACCGTGAACGCAGGTGGAAGGGCGATGTCGCCATCGTCGGTGGCGGTTCCGCCGGGGTCCTGTTGGCAGCACGCCTGAGCGAGGAGCCCGGGCGCCGTGTCCTGTTGATCGAGGCCGGCGAGGAACCCACCGATCCCGACATCTGGGTGCCCGCCGCCTGGCCGGCGCTCCAGGGTCGCAGCTACGACCGCGACTATCGCACCGAGCCGCAGCAAGGGACCGCGGGACGCATCCACCATTGGGCACGGGGAAAGGTCGTCGGCGGATCGAGCTGCCTGCATGCGATGGGCTACATGCGCGGCCATCCCGCGGATTACCAGGCCTGGGTGGACGCATCCGGCGATGCCCGATGGGGTTGGGATGCCCTTCTGCCTGCCTTCGAGGCCATCGAGGAGCCTCCGTCCGGCAGCGATGGCGGGCACGGCAAGGGCGGCCCGATGCCCGTCCATCTGCCGTCGGACGAAGTCAGTCCGGTCGCGCGGGCCTTCATCGAGGCCGGCGCCGCTCTGGGCCTGCCGCGCCTCGAGGGGCACAATGGCGGCCAGATGATCGGCGTCACACCCAATTCGCTGAACATCCGCAACGGGCGGCGGGTGACGGCGGCGGATGCCTGGCTGACGCCCGCCGTCCGCGCCCGCGACAACCTGACGATCCTGACCGGGTCGCAGGCGCGGCGGGTGATCCTCGATGGCCGCCAGGCTCGCAGCATCGAGGTGATCGGGCACAAGAGCGCCGTCGAGGTCTTTGCGGACCAGGTCATTCTCTGTGCGGGGGCGCTGGAAAGTCCGGCCCTGCTGATGCGCTCGGGCATCGGCCCGCGCGATGTGCTGGATGCCGCCGGCGTCGGCTGTCTGATCGAGATGCCGCAGATCGGTCGCAACCTTCAGGACCACTTGCTGGGTGCCGGCAATCTCTATGCCGCCCGCCGGCCGGTACCCCCGTCTCGCCTTCAGCATTCCGAGTCGATGGCCTATCTGCGCGCGGGCGACTTTACGGCGACCGGGCAGCCCGACATCGTCGTCGGCTGCGGCGTCGCTCCGATCGTGTCCGAGCGCTTCCAGGCGCCGGCCGCCGGCACCGCCTATTCGCTGCTGTTCGGGATCACGCATCCCACGAGCCGCGGCAGCCTGCGCATCAGCGGCCCCGAGCTCGGCGATCGCCTGATCATCGACCCCGCCTATCTGCAAACCGATCGCGACCGCGCGCTGTTTCGCCGGGCCCTTGAGGCGGCACGAACGATCGGCCATCACGACGGCCTCGCCGACTGGCGCGGCCACGAACTCCTGCCGGCCAAGCTGAACAGCACAGCTAAGATCGACAGCTTCATCGCTGAGGCGGTCATCACGCACCATCATCCCTGCGGCACCTGCCGAATGGGCAAGGACGCGGACGCCGTCGTCGACGGCGATCTGCGGCTGAAAGCGCTCGACAATCTTTTCGTCGTGGACGCATCGATCATGCCCAGTCTCACCGCGGGGCCGATCCACGCCGCCGTCCTCGTGATTGCAGAGACCTTCGCACGGACGATGAAGGCCTGATCGGATTTTGCCGAGGGCCGACCCGGGATCGGCAGATAGGCAGCGCGCCAGGGAGGGCGATTTCCGTCGGCCGGTGAACCGCCCCGGCGCCCATCCGGCTGCGCTCCTCTGCGGCTGCAGGCAATCCCCGGTTTTCGGGATTCCGGCCAAGGGCGAACGCTCTTTCCCAGGCCGTCCGGACCATCAGGCGACTGCGCCCGGCGCTTGACTATGATCTTGGAAGCCCCCGCCGGACCCCCTGATAGATGAGGTCAGCTCACCCATCGCCGCTTGGATTGCGTTTGTGCGTCGCGCGTCATCTTCGCTACGACTACCCCCAAGAACGATCCGGTAACATCCGGTATGGGAGGGACGACATGCTTCTTCAGGGCAAATTCGCCGTGATTTCAGGCGCCGCCAGTGCGCGGGGCATCGGGCTGGCCACTGCCCGGCGCTTTGCTGCCGAGGGCGCGCGCGTTGCCATTCTCGATATCGATGCGGCGGCGGCCGAGACGGCGGCGGCCTCGCTCGGCGAAGGCCATATCGGCCTCGGCTGCGACGTCACCGATTCCGGCGCCTGCCGCGACGCCGTCGCGGCCGTCCTTTCCGCCTTCGGCCGCATCGACATCCTCATCAACAATGCCGGCATCACCCAGAAGATCAAACTGCTCGACATCGGCATCGCCGACTGGTCGCGCATCATGGACGTCAACCTCACCGGCGTGCTGCTGCTCAGCCAGGCCGTGATCCCCGCGATGCAGGCGCAAGGCGGCGGCTCAATCGCCTGCATGTCCTCGGTCTCGGCGCAGCGCGGCGGCGGCATTTTCGGTGGCCCGCATTATTCCGCCGCCAAGGCCGGCGTGCTCGGCCTTGCCAAGGCGATGGCACGCGAGTTCGGCCCGGACAAGATCCGCGTCAACTGCGTCACCCCCGGTCTGATCGAGACCGACATCACCGGCGGCATGCTGACCGACGAGATGCGTCTCGACATCCGCAAGAACATTCCGCTCGACCGGCTGGGCAGCGCCGACGATGTGGCGGGGATCTATCTTTTCCTCGCCTCGGACCTGTCGGCCTACGTCACCGGCGCGACGATCGACGTCAATGGCGGCATGCTGATCCATTGAGCCGCGTCAGCCGGCGACGCCGGCTGGCCTCGCCCTGATCACGCCCGATCCCGGCGCGCCGGATCGCGGCGCACAGGGCGGTCGTCCCCATCGCCCCGTCTGGAGGAGAAGCCCATGGCACCGCCCTCGCCGCCCCTGACCAATGTCAGCCTGGCCGAACGCGCCTACCGCATCCGCCGCAACGCGGTGAGGATGGGCGAGGTCCAGGGCCAGGGCTATGTCGGCCAGGCGCTCGGCATCGCCGACGTTCTGGCCGTGGCCTATTTCCACGCCATGACCTTCCGCCCGGAAGACCCGGAATGGGAAGGGCGCGACCGCTTCCTGCTGTCCATCGGCCACTATGCCATCGCCCTCTATGCCGTTCTGATCGAGGCCGGCATCCTGCCCGAGGAGGAGCTCGAGTCCTACGGCAGCGACGACTCGCGGCTGCCGATGTCGGGCATGGCGGCCTATACGCCAGGCATGGAGATCACCGGCGGCTCGCTCGGCCAGGGCCTCGGCATCGCCGTCGGCATGTGCCTCGGGCTGAAGCGCAAGGGCTCCAAGGCCTTCGTCTACAACCTCCTGTCGGACGGCGAGCTCGACGAGGGCTCGACCTGGGAGGCGGCGCTGTCGGCGCCCCACCACGGCCTCGACAACCTCATCGCCATCGTCGACGTCAACAACCAGCAGGCCGACGGTCCGTCGACCAAGATGCTCGGCTTCGAGCCGCTCGCGGCCAAGTTCGAGGCTTTCGGCTGGTTCGTCCGGCGCGTCGACGGCAACGACCTCGAGGGCGTCGCCCGCGCCTTCGACGAGGCACGCGCGGCCCCCGGGCGCCAGCCACGCATCGTCATCTGCGACACCAAGATGGGCAAGGGCGTGCCCTTCCTCGAGGCGCGCGAAAGCGCGCATTTCATCCGCGTCGACGCCGACGAGTGGACGCTGGCGCTGGATGCGCTCGACGCCGGGAGGCAGAAATGACCGCAGGCACGAACGCTCCCGTGGCCGCCGCGCCGAAGAAGCGGCTGACGACCTCGGCGATGATCGCCTCGCTCGCCGCCGATGGCCAGCGCACCGTCTCCGCCCCCTTCGGCCACGCGCTGGTGAAGCTCGCGGAGGAGCGGCCCGACCTCGTCGGCCTCACCGCCGATCTCGCCAAATACACCGACCTGCACATCTTCGCGCAGGCTCATCCCGACCGCTTCTACCAGATGGGCATGGCCGAGCAGCTGCTGATGAGCGCTGCCGCAGGGCTGGCGCGCGAGGGCTTCATGCCCTTCGCCACCACCTATGCCGTCTTCGCCTCGCGCCGCGCCTACGACTTCATCTGCATGGCGATCGCCGAGGAGAAGCTGAACGTCAAGATTTGCTGCGCCCTGCCCGGCCTCACCACGGGCTATGGCCCGAGCCACCAGGCGACAGACGATCTGGCGATCTTCCGCGCGCTCCCGAACATGGCGATCATCGACCCCTGCGACGCCCGCGACGTCGAGACCGCGGTGCCGGTGATCGCCGCCCATCAGGGTCCGGTCTACATGCGCCTCCTGCGCGGCCACGTGCCGATGGTGCTCGACGAATACGGCTACAGCTTCGAGTTCGGCAAGGCCAAGATGCTGCGCGACGGGCGTGACGTCCTGTTCATCTCCACCGGCATCATGACCATGCGGGCGCTGGAAGCCGCCGCGGCGCTCGCCGCCGACAGCATCGACGCCGCCGTGCTGCACGTCGCCACGATCAAGCCGCTCGACGTCGAGACGATTAAGCGCGAGGCGGCCAGGACCGGCCGCATGGTGGTGGTGGCCGAAAACCATTCGATCGTCGGCGGCCTCGGCGAGGCGGTGGCGGGAACCTTGATGCGCGCCGGCATCACCCCGCCCGCCTTCCACCAGATCGCTTTGCCCGACGCCTTTCTCGACGCCGGCGCGCTGCCGACCCTGCACGACCGCTACAAGATCTCAACGTCGGAGATCGTGGCATCGGTCAAGGCCTGGAGTTGATTTGGCATCCCAGTTGGGATACCAATGTTGGGCTGAACACAACCCGTCCCGAAATCTGCCTTTCGGGGCATCCGCCGCATCGTCGGCGCGTCGAAACCAGGGTCTGTTCGCCAAAAAGAAGCACGGGGCCAAAGGCTCCGCCCCGAGCCGCCCCAAGAGCGGCCGTCCAATAATCTGCTGTCACCACACCCCCCGGGAGGAATGCATGAAGAAGTCCCTGCTCGCCATCGCTGCCGCGATCGCGCTCTACTCGACATCGGCGATGGCCCAGTACCAGCTCTCGCACAACGCGGCGCCCGGCAATCCGAAGTCGGACGCCTCGCTGCGCTTCTCCGAGCTCGTCGCCGAAAAGACCGCCGGCCGCGTGAAGATCGACGTCGGCGGCAGCGCGCAGTTCGGCGAGGACGCCGAGGCGCTGACCAACATGCGCCTGGGAACGCTGGCCTTCAGCGCCAACTCGCAGGGCACCACCTCGGCCGTCGTGCCCGAGATCGCCGTGCTCGGCCTGCCCTTCCTGTTCGAGAACCTGCCGCAGGCCTGGGAGGTCATGGACGGCCCGGTCGGCGAGAAGCTCGCCGCCGCTGCCGAAGCGCAGGGCCTCGTCATCCTCGCCTTCTGGGACAACGGCATCCGCCAGACCAGCAACAGCACGCGGCCGATCACCAAGCCCGCGGACCTCGCCGGCCTGAAGATCCGCACACCGCCCGATCCGATCACCATCGACATCTTCAACGCGCTCGGAGCCAACCCGACGCCGCTCGCCTTCTCCGAGCTCTACATCGCTCTGCAGCAGGGCGTCGTCGACGGCCAGGAAAACCCGCTGATCAACATCTACTCCTCCAAGCTGTACGAGGTGCAGAAGTACATTTCGCTGACCAACCACAAGTACGAAGCGACCCTGCTCGTCGCCAGCAAGATCATCTTCGATACCTTCACCCCCGAGGACCAGGCGGCGATCCGCGAGGCGGCGCTGGAAGCGGGCAAGTTCAACCGCGAACGCTCGCAGAGCGACGAAGCGAAGCTCCGCGCAACGCTGGAAGAGGCCGGCGTCGTCTTCAATGAGGTGGAATCGCAGGCCTTCGTCGATGCGACCAAGTCCGTCTACGACAAGTGGCGCGAGACCTATCCCGAGCTCGTCGACGAGATGGTCGCTGCGGCGGCTGCGGCGAAGAAATGAACCGCGCGGGGCAGATGCCCGGCGACGGCAGGGCGGCGCCAGTCGCCCTGCGCGTTGCCAACTTCATCGACCAGGGCATCGGCCTCGTCGCCTCGACGATCGGCGTGCTCTCGATCGTGGCGATCTTCCTCGCCCTGATGGCGGACGTCATCGTCCGCTATCTCACCACACGCGGCCTCGGCTGGCCGGCCGAGGTCCCGAACCTCCTGTTTCCCTGGCTCGTCATGGGCGGCATCGTCCTAGCGGCGCATCGTGGCGCCCACATTTCGGTCTCGCTCCTCCTCGACGCCCTGGGCCGCGCCGCCGCCCGCGTCCTCCTGGTGGCGATGCAGGTGCTCATCCTCGTCACCTTCGCCTATCTCGCCTTCGTCGCCATCGACGTGATCAAGGTGACCGGCCACCAGCTGTTTCCGCTGACCGGCATTCCGCAGTTCTACGCCTATTCGGCGATGATCTTCGGCTTCGTCGGCATCGTCCTGACCTGTGCGGTGTACCTCGTCCGGGTGCTCTATGCCGAGGATCCGCGCATCATCTTCGCCGAGGAACCGGAGCACACGCTATGACGGTCATGATGGTCTCGGTCTTCGCGCTGCTGCTCGTCTGCGCCTTTCCGGTCGGCTATGCCCTGGTCATCGCGGCGGGCTCCGCGGTGCTGTTCCTCGGTGGCGTTCCCGCCGTTATCGCCGTGGTCAAGCTGTTCCAGCCGACCCAGAGCTTTCCGCTCCTGGCCATTCCCTTTTTCATCCTCTCGGGCTCGCTGATGATGTCGGGCACGCTCGGCAAGCAGCTCGTCGCCTTCGCCGCGGCGCTGGTCGGCCGCTTCCACGGCGGCCTCGGGCAGGTCAGCGTCGTCGGCTCGACCGTCTTCGGCGGCGTCTCCGGCTCGGCCGTGGCGGAAGCCTCGGCGCTCGGCTCGATGCTGATCCCCTGGCAAAAGCGCGAGGGATACCCCGCCGCCTTCGCCGCCGCCGTCACCTCCTCCTCCTCGGTGATCGCCGGCCTCATACCCCCCTCAATTCCGCTGATCATCTACGCGACGGTCTCCAACGCCTCGATCGCCTCGCTGTTCATCGCCGCGGTGCTTCCCGGCCTGCTGCTCGCCGCCGGCATGATGGTCGTCTGCTATGTCAGCGGCCGCATGCGCAGCTTTCCGCGGCTCGAGGGCGGCGGCGGCGGCCTCAGGGCGCTCGGCGCGTCCCTCGTGACCGCGGCGCCGGCCTTGCTGATGCCGGTCTTCATCATCGCGCTCCTGCGGCTTGGCATCGCCACGCCCACCGAGGTCAGCGTCATCGCCGTGGCCTATGCCATCGTCGTCAGCACGCTTCTCTACCGGGATCTCACGCTTGCGCGACTACGCGACGCGCTGGTGACGACAGCGGTGACCACCGGTGTGGTCATGCTGGTGATCACCGCCTCCAGTCTCGTCGGCCATGTCCTCATCACCGAGCGGGTGCCGGCGATCGTCGCCAACTGGGCGATGACGGTACTGCAGGAGCCCTGGCTGATCATCCTAGCGATGAACCTGATCATGCTCTTCGTCGGCATGTTCCTCGACCTGCCCGCCGCCATCCTGCTGCTCGGCCCGACCTTCGTCGCTATCGGCCAGGCGATCGGCATCGACCCGATCCAGCTCGGCATCATGGTGGCGATCAACCTGTCGATCGGCCTGTTTACCCCGCCGATCGGCACCACGCTGTTCATCGGCGCGGCGATCGCCCGGGTGCCGATCCTCGCCGTTGTGCGCGAACTCTGGCCCTTCTATCTCGTGGCGCTGACGGTGCTCGGCCTGATCTCCTACGTCCCCGCGCTGACGCTCTATTGACCTCCTGCAAGGATACGCGCGTGACACAGATCGGCTTCGTCGGCCTCGGCTCCATGGGCCTGCCGATGGCGAAAAACCTCGTTGCGGCGGGCTTCGCCGTCACCGGCACTGACATCCGTACGGACGCCGGCGCGGCCCTCGAGGCCGCCGGCGGAAAGGCCGCGGCGACGGTCGCGGCGGCGGCGTCCGGCGCCGAGGTGCTGGTGCTGATGGTCGTCAACATCGACCAGGCCCGCAGCGTCCTCTTCGACGACGGGGCGCTGGCAGCGATGACACCGGGCGGCACGGTCTGCCTGATGTCCACCTGCCCGCCCGGCGCGGTCGAGGCGCTCGCCGCCAAGGTCGAGGCCGAAGGCCGGTCCTTCGTCGACTGCCCGGTCTCGGGCGGCGTCGCCGGGGCGATCGCGGCCAGCCTCAGCATCATGGCCGCCTGCCCGGCGCCCGTCCTAGAAAAGGTACGGCCGGTGCTCGCCGCCATGGGCGACAAGCTCTTCCATGTCGGCGAGACGCCGGGCCAGGGGGCCGTCGTCAAGTCGATCAACCAGCTGCTCTGCGGCGTGCATTTGGCCGCCGCGGCCGAGGCGCTGTCGCTCGGCATGAAGGTCGGCGTCGACATGGACGTCCTCCTGCAGATCGTCGGCGGTTCGGCGGCATCGAGCTGGATGCTGCGCGACCGCGGGCCGCGCATGCTGGAGGAGGCGCCCGGCATCACCAGCACGGTCGACATCTTCGTCAAGGATCTCGGCATCGTCATGGAGGCCGGCCGCGACGCCAAGGCCGCCCTGCCCTTGGCCGCCATGGCGCACCAGCTCTTCCTCTCGGCTTCGGGCGCGGGCGACGGCGCCGCCGACGACAGCCAGGTGATCTCAGCCTATCGGCGCATCAACGCCATCGGCTAGCGGCCTCCCGTCACCGCGGCGCCGGGCGAGACGCCGAGGAGACCCGTGAACGACGGGGTCTCAGCAACAGAGACCAGATCGGAAAATTGCGCGGCCACGTCGCGCCAGAGGCTTTTCTTCCGCCGATCATTTCGGTATACCGAGCGGGATACCACGCTTTCGGAGTGCTTTCTTGTCCCAGATGCACCGCCTCTACGAGACGATCCGCGGGGACATCCTGTCCCTTACCCTCAGCCCCGGCCACGCTTTCAGCGAGCGCCAGTTCGAGGCCCTCTATGGCGGCTCGCGCACCCCGATCCGCGCCGCCCTGTCGCGGCTCGAGGTCGACGGCCTCGTCCAGCGCGACGACCGCGGCTGGTCGGTGACGCCTTTGTCCTTCCAGGAGATCGAGGCGGCGTCGGAGTTTCGCGCCGCCGTGGAACGCGAAGCGGTGACGCTGGCCTGCCAGCGGGCGAGACCCGAGGAGATCGACGGCATCGCCGAGATGGTAGTGTCGGTGACCATGGACATGTCCCTCGACGAATGGCACCGCGCCGGCCGCGACTTTCACGTCGAGCTGGCGCGGCTGTCGGGCAACCTGTTTTTCGTGCGCGCCGTCGAGGACGTGATGACCCGCCTCGCCCGCGCCCGCTGGCTGGAAATTCGCAGCCTGGAAGGGCGCCAGCGCACCGTCACCGAGCACATGAACATCCTCGACATCGTCCGCCGCCGCGACGTGGCGACCGCGGTCGCCGCCGTCACCGAACACGCACAGAGCACCCAGTCCCGCCATGTCGAGGCGCTGATGGGCAATGCCCGCGGCGCCGCGGGGCTGGTCGTGGTCGGAGCGCGCAAGTGAGCGGCGCCGGTGCCCTCGACGGCCTGCGCGTCGTCGAGATGGGCTCGTTCATCGCCGGCCCCTTCTGCGGCCAGCTCCTCGCCGACCAAGGCGCCCATGTCGTCAAGATCGAACCGCCGGGGACCGGCGACTCGATGCGGCAATGGGGCGTCGTGCAGCGCGAGGGCAAGGCGCTGTGGTGGCCGGTCATCGCGCGCAACAAGCGCTCGCTGACGCTCGACCTCCGCCAGCCCGAGGGCACCGAGATCGCCCGCGCATTGCTCGCCGAAGCCGACGTGCTGATCGAGAACTTTCGGCCCGGCACGATCGAGCGCTGGGGCATGGCGCCGGACGTGCTGCAGGCCGCCAATCCGCGGCTGATCATCGCCCGAGTCTCGGGTTTCGGCCAGACCGGCCCTTATTCGACCCGCGTCGGCTTTGGCGCCATCGCCGAGGCCATGGCCGGCATGCGCTCGCTCGGCGGCTTTCCCGACCAGCCGCCGCCGCGCGCCGGCCTGTCGATCGGCGACAGCCTCGCCGGCATGTTCACCACCATCGGCGTGCTCTCGGCGCTCAACGCCCGCCATGCCAGCGGCCGCGGCCAGGTCATCGATGTCGGCATCACCGACGCCGTTCTCGGCGTCATGGAGAGCGTGTTTGCCGAACACAGCGCCACCGGCGCCGTCCGGCGGCGCACCGGCACGGGTCTTCCCGGAATCGCGCCGTCCAATCTCTATCCGACCGCCGACGGCCAATGGGTGCTCGTCGCCGGCAATGGCGACGCGATCTTTCGTCGCCTCGCCGAGCTCATGGGCCAGCCGGCGCTCGCCACCGATCCGCGCTACGCCACACATCGCGCCCGCGGCGAGCGCCAGGCCGAGCTCGACGCCCTCGTCGCGGCCTGGACGGCGACCCTGCCGCTGACCGCGCTGCTCGAAGGGCTGGACGCCGCCGGCGTTCCCGCCGGCCCCGTCGCCGGCATCGATGACGCAGCGGCCAACCCGCATTTCCAGGCGCGCGGCGCCCTGGTCGAGGTCGAGACCGAGGATTACGGGGCCCTGACCATGCAGGCCGTCGTGCCGCGGCTGTCGGAGACACCCGGCGCGGTGCGCTGGGTCGGCCCGCGGCTCGGCGAACACACCGAGGAAGTGCTGCGCGAGGCGCTCGGCCTCGACGCGGAAGCCGTCGAGGGCCTCAGGGCGCGCGGGATCGTCTGATGGCGACCGCGAGACAATCAAGCAAGGGATGTCGGTAATGGGAATGGCGAGCGCGTCGGTCTTCGGCGCCATCGAGCGCATCGTGCATGGCCGGGGCATGCTGGCGCAGCTGCCGGCCGAGATCGCCCGGCTGCGCGGAACGAAAATCCTCCTTGTCACCGACCCCGGCATCGTCAAAGCCGGGATCGCTCACCGGGTGACGGCACTCCTCGGTGATTTCCACGTCGAGATCTTCGCCGAGGTCGAGCCCGATCCCAGCATCGAGACCGTCATCGCCTGCGCCGCGCGCGCCCGCATCGCCGGCTGCGACCTCGTCGTCGGGCTCGGCGGCGGCAGCGCGCTCGACGTCGCCAAATGCGCCGCGGCCTTCGTCAACAATCCCGGCGACATCAGGGACTATCTCGGCATCGACAAGCTGCCGAACGCGGCCGTCGCCAAGATCATGATCCCGACCACGGCCGGCACCGGCAGCGAGGTCACCAATGTCGCCGTTCTCAGCCTCAAGGCGGAGAAGACAAAGAAGGGCATCGTCAGCCGGCATCTCCTCGCCGATGCCGCGATCCTCGATCCCGAGCTGACCCTCGGCCTGCCGCCGGCGGTGACGGCGGCGACCGGCATGGACGCGCTGACCCACGCGATCGAGGCCTATGTCTCGCGCTTCGCCCAGCCGCTGACCGATCGCTTCGCCCTCGACGCCATCGCCATGATCGCCGCGGCGCTGCCGACCGCGGTCCACAACGGCGCCGACATCGCCGCGCGCGAGACCATGCTGACCGCCAGCCTCTATGCCGGCCTTGCCTTCGGCAGCGCCGCCACCGGCATGGTGCACGGCCTCGCCATGCCGCTCGGCGGCCAGTTCGATGTTCCGCACGGCATCGCCAATTCGGTGCTGCTGCCGCATGTGATGCGCTGGAACCTCGTCGCCGCTTTGCCGCGCTACCGCGACATCGCCCGCGCCATGGGCGTGCGCGTCAATCACCTGTCCCTGCGCGAGGGCGCCGAAGGCGCCGTCGCCGCCGTCGAACAGCTCGCCAGGGATGTCGGCATTCCCGCCACGCTCGACGATCTCGGCGTGCCGCGCTCGGCCATCGAGGCGCTGGCCAAGGACGGCATGACCAATCTGCGCCAGGTCCGGCCGAACCCGCGCAACGTCACCTATGAGGGCCTGGTGTCGATCCTCGAAGGAGCTTTTCGTCCATGAGCCTCTCCCTGCCGAAGAGCGTGTCGATCATCGAGGTCGGCCCGCGCGACGGGCTGCAGAACGAAAAGCAGCACCTGCCGACCGACGCCAAGATCGAGCTGGTCCGGCGCCTCGCCGCCGCCGGCCTGAAGGAGATCGAGGTCACCTCCTTCACGCATCCCCGGTGGATCCCGAACCTCGCCGATGCCGAGGACGTCGTGCGCGGCACGGCCGACCTGCCGATCACCGCCTTCGCGCTGATCCCCAACCGGCGCGGCCTCGACCGGGCACTGTCCTGCGGCACCGCGGGCGCGACCTTCGTGCTCTCGGCGAGCGACGCGCACAACCAGGCCAATCTCAACCGGCCGACCGCCGCCTCGCTCGTCGAACTGCTCCAGCTCGACGGTGACGCGCGGCAGGCGGGCATAACCACCCGCATCTCGATCTCCGTCGCCTTCGGCTGCCCCTTCTCCGGCCCGGTGGCGCCCGAGCACCTGGCCGGCATCGTCGGCCGCTTCGCCGAGGCCGGCGCCACCCGCATCGGCCTCTGCGACACGATCGGCATCGCCCATCCCGCGCAGGTGCATGCCGTCTCGGCGATGCTGCGCCAGCGCTTTCCCGATATCGACTTCGAGCTTCATCTTCACGACACGCGCGGCCAGGCGTTGGCCAACACGCTCGCAGGGCTGCAGGCCGGGATCACCGCCTTCGATTCCGCCGTCGGCGGTCTCGGCGGCTGTCCCTATGCGCCCGGCGCCACCGGCAATGTCGCGACCGAGGACGTCGTCGCCATGCTGACCGCCATGGGGATCCAGACTGGGATCGACGAAACAGCGCTCCTCGAAGCAGCCGCGCATCTCGCGGCCTGGCGCGACCGGCCGCTCGACAGCGCCACCTGGCGCCGCGCCGCCGCGGCAGCGGTATCGTGCACAGCGGGCGCCGCGGCGCCGGAAGGACAAGTGTGATGCACACCTACCAGCTCTTTATCGACGGAGAGTATTGCGACCCCGCCGGCGGCGAATGGTTCGACACGGTGAACCCCTATACCGGCAAGGCCTGGGCGAGGATCCCGCGCGGCGGCAAGGCGGATGTCGACCGCGCCGTCGCCGCCGCCAGCCGGGCGCTGACCGAGGGCCCCTGGGCGACGATGACGGCCACCGCGCGCGGCAAGCTGATGCGCCGGCTCGGCGATCTCGTCGCGGCCAATGCCGAGAGCCTCGCGGCGACCGAGGTCCGCGACAACGGCAAGCTTCTCGCCGAGATGGCCGGCCAGGTCCGCTACCATCCGGAATGGTGGTACTATTTCGGCGGCCTCGCCGACAAGATCGAGGGCGCGGTCGTGCCGATCGACAAGCCCGACCTCCTCACCTTCACGACGCACGAGCCGGTCGGCGTCGTCGCCGCGCTGACGGCCTGGAACTCGCCGCTGCTGTTCATCGCCTGGAAGTGCGCGCCCGCCATCGCGGCGGGCTGCACGGTGGTGATCAAGCCCTCGGAATTCACCTCCGCCAGCACGCTCAACTTCATGGCGCTGACGAAGGAGGCCGGCTTTCCCGACGGCGTGTTCAACGTCGTCACCGGCTTCGGTGCCGAGACGGGCGCCGCGCTCGTCGAGCATCCCGGCGTCGCCAAGGTCACCTTCACCGGCTCCGACACCACCGGCAGGGCCGTCTACCAGGCCGCCGCGCGCGGGCTGAAGCGCGTCTCGCTGGAACTCGGCGGCAAGTCGCCGAACATCGTCTTCGAGGATGCCGATCTCGACGCGGCGGTCGCCGGCGTCGTTTCCGGCATCTTTGCCGCGACGGGGCAGACGTGCATCGCCGGATCGCGCCTTCTGGTGCAGAACTCCATCCGCGACGCCTTTGTCGACAAGCTCGTCGCCATGGGCCGGACGGCCAAGATCGGCGACCCCATGCAGGCCGACGTCAACATCGGACCGGTGACGACCCCGCCGCAGTTCCAGAAGATCATGGACTATATCGACATCGCCAAGGGCGAAGGCGCGCGCTGCGTCCTCGGCGGCCGGCGGGCGGAGGGCGTGGGCCTGGAGTCCGGGCAGTTCGTCCAGCCGACGATCTTCGTCGACGTCACCAACGACATGCGGATCGCCCAAGAAGAGGTGTTCGGCCCGGTCCTCTCGGTCATCGGCTTCGACACCGAGGCCGACGCGGTGCGCATCGGCAACGATGTGATCTATGGCCTGGCCGCCGGCGTCTGGACCAAGGACATCGGCCGCGGCCTCAGGATGACGAAGGCGCTGAAGGCCGGCATGGTCTGGGTCAACACCTACCGGGCCGTCAGCTATATGATGCCTTTCGGCGGCATTAAGGATTCCGGCATCGGGCGCGAAAGCGGCATGTCCTCCGTCAAGGAGTTCCTGGAGACCAAGAGCGTCTGGATCTCCACCTCGGACGCCGTTCCCGCCAATCCCTTCATCCAGCGTTGAGCACACGGGTCCGTCGCCCGGCGGCGGACCCGTGAACTCAGCTCATGCAAGTTGCAGCGCTTCGCGTTTGCACGTCCTCGCGGGCGGGCCGACAAAGACGCATCCGCCAGCCAGAGGTGAGCCTTGCCAGACCGCACCCTATCCGACCGCCCCGACCGCACCGTCTCCGTCTCGACCGCGCCCTATGACGGCCATCCCTTCGAAGCCGTGTTGGAGAGCCTCGCCGCCTGCGGGGCTGATCATGTCGAGCCGGCCTACATCGTCGGCTATACCGAGCCCTTCGACGAAAGCGCCTTTACCGCGGCAGAGACGGAGCGCCACCGCCAGCTGATCGCGGCGAGCGGGCTCGGCTGCCGCGCCGTGTCCTCGCATATCGACCTCGGCAACCCCGACGCGGTCGAGGTGTTTTCCGGTCGCATGCGCTTTGCCCGCGGCATCGGTGCGGACATCATCCTGACCAATGCCGCCGTGGTCGCCAAGGCGGCGCCGCTCGAGCGGAATCTCGAGGCGCTTCTACGCTTCGCGGAAGAGCTCGGCCTCGTCATCGCCCTCGAAAATCCCGGCGACGGCCGCGACAACCTGATGAACACCGCCGCCGAAGGGCTCGCCCTCGTTTCCCGCTTCGACACGCCGCATCTGCGCCTCAACTACGATGCGGCGAACACCTGCTCGCACCGGCCGGACGTGGACCCTGCCGAGGATGCGGTCCTGTCCCTCCCCGGCTGCGGCCATATGCACCTCAAGGACGTCCGCCGCACCGACCAAGGCTGGTTCTTCGCCCCCATCGGCGACGGCGACATCGACTTCGGCAAGATTTTCGCGGGCCTGCGGGCCCATCCGGGCCTGCCGGTCAGCCTGGAGCTGCCGCTGCGCCTCCATCGCGGCCCCGACGCGCAGCCGATCCGCCGCCCCGAGCCTCTGCCGATCGGCGAGATCGAGGCGGCGATCACCCGCTCGCTCCAGGTCATCGGTGCCGCCTTGGCATAGACGCCCTGCCCGGCCGGCCCGCCGCGCCGAGCAGCCTGCGGCGGCGCTCTTGCGCCCGACCGGCCACCGCCGGACAAAACCGTCAGCCGGCGGCGAGCTCGGCAAAGATCCATTTGCGGAAGGCGGCGATCTTGCCGAGGCGGGCGCGCGAGCGCAGGTGGACGAGGCTGTGGCAGCGCATCTTGTGGCCGGTCTCGCCGAAGGGCAGCACGAGCCGTCCGCTGGCCAGCTCCCGCCCGACGAGAAGCCGGCTTTCCAGGCAGACGCCGAGCCCGTCCATCGCCGCGCTGATCGCCAGGAACGACCGGTCGAAACGCGAACCGTGATCGAGATCGAGCCGGACCCCGTGATCCCTGGCGAAATCGCGCCAGCGGTAGAGATTGACCTCGGAATGGATCAGCGGATGGCGCACGAGATCGGCGGGCGTCCTGAGCGCATTCGGCCCCTCGACGAGGGAGGGAGCGCAGAGAGCGACGATCGTCTCCTCCGGCAGCGGCTCGATGGAGATTCCCGCCATGGCCACGGGCGCACCGTAGCGCAGGTCGAAATCGACCGTGCCGTGGCCGAGATCCGCCACCTCGCCGGAGGCGTTCAGCCGCACGTCGAGTTCGGGATGCAGCGCAGTGAAGCGCGTGATGCGCGGCATCAGCCATTGCGCGGCGATGCTCGGCACCGAGTGGATGGTCAGGATGTCGCTCTTGCCGAGCCGGGTCAGGTCGCGCGTCGCGGCCTCGATCTGGCCAAAAGCCTCGCCGATTTCCGCCGCGTAGCTCTTGCCGGTATCGGTGAGCACGATGGCGCGGCTGATGCGGTGGAAGAGCTGCGCCCCGATTTCCTTTTCCAGGGCCCGCACCTGGTGGCTGATTGCCGAGGGCGTCACCTTCAGCTCCTCCGAGGCGCGCATGAAGGAGCCGAGCCGCGCGGCGGCCTCGAAGGCCTGGATCGAGCGCAGAGAGGGGATGTTGCGCATGCGGAGGCTTCCTGGCGGCCCCCGGCAACCGGCGCCGGCGGGCATTCTGGGGTTTGTCCTGGTCGAGTCGATGCCAGCGCCGGGCATCGCATTTTTTCAGTGGCTGGCCTGTCGGAGCCCAGCCTACCGGCAAAGAGGCGGGCCAATCCATGCCCCTTTACCGGTAGCGACAACAAAAGCCGAGGCGCGGTGCGGTCTCACCCTCGCTCGATGTCTGTGAGTCTCATCCGCTGTGCCGGGAGGCGGCGGAGATGCGTTGCGTGACATCGCTGGACAGGATCGCCGTGGCGACCCGCTTGCGGAACAGTTCGACATGGGCGCCGGCGAGCTGTTCGGCCGCATCGGCATCACGCTCGCGGATGGCGGCAAACATGTCGCGATGATCATGGATGGTCGATTCCAGATGGGTCGCCAATCGCTGATCCAGGCCGCTGTGTTCGGAGAAGCTGACATAGCCGATGCGCATGCCTTCGACGAGGCTGCGCTGGTACGAGTGAGATAGGAAGCTCGAGCGCGCCGCGTCGGCGATGGCGGCATGGAAGGCGAAGTTGACTTCGTTGATCACCTCGCTGTCGACGAGCGCGGCGCCCGCCTCGAAGGCCAGCATATGGGCTTCGAGGCGATCGATATCGGCCTGCTCCCGCCGCAGCGCCGCCAGCCGGGTGACGCTGCGCTGCAGGATGTCCAGCCCCTCGAAGAAGGCCCGGAGGTCCTGCAGGTCGAGCGAGGCCACGCGGGCGCCGCGCCCCCGCACCGACGTCACCAGACCCTCGGCGGTCAGGCGGATCAGTGCTTCCCGGACCGGCGTCCGGGAGACGTCGTAGCGCGACGAGACGAGGCTTTCGTCGAGTTCTGCCCCGGGTTTCAGGTCGAGCCGCAGGATCTGTCGTCGCAGGCTTCGATAGACCCGCTCGCTGCCGGCCGACGTCACTGGCTCCTCGCTCATGCCTGCCCCCCATCTCATCGTCTCGTCCCCATCATGCCGGGTTGACACCCCGTATACAAGCTGCATACCTTGCCTGAACAACAAAGGGGCAGGCATAAAATGCAGGCAGCTAGCTGGTCCATCGGCGTGGACGTCGGTGGCACGTTCACCGACTTCTATGCTTTCGACCGCCATTCCGGGTCGGTGGCCCTGCACAAGACCTCCAGCACTCCCGCCAACCCGGCGGAAGCAATCCTGACCGGTCTCGCTGAACTCGCCGCCAAGACCGGCTTCGAGATTGCCGACGTCGGTGCCCTCGCGCACGGAACGACCGTCGCGACCAATGCCCTGATCCAGCGCCGCGGGGCGCGGGTCGCGATGGTGACGACGGAAAATTTCCGCGACCTCGTCGAGATCGGCCGCCAGATCCGGCCAAAACTCTACGACCTGAAGGCCGATCACCCCATGCCGCTGGCGCCGCGCGACATGCGCTTCGGCGTTCGCGAGCGGATCGGTGCCGACGGCAAGGTCGTCGTGCCGCTCGACCGCGACAGCGCCGACGCGGTGATCGAGGCGCTCAAAGCCTGCGGCGCCGACGCGGTCGCCGTCACCTTCCTGTTTTCCTATCTGAACCCGTCGCACGAGCAGGCCATGAAGGCCCTCATCGCCGAAGCCCTGCCCGACATCGCGATCTCGGTCTCCTCCGACGTCCAGCCGGAGTTCCGCGAATACGAGCGCAGCTCGACCACCCTGTTGAACGCCTATCTGCAGCCCTCCTTCTCCCGCTACATGTCGACCCTCAAGGAGTCCCTGGAGCGCTCCTCGCCCGAGGCCCGCGTCGGGATCAACCAGTCGAACGGCGGGCTGATGTCGGTCGACAAGGCGCGCGACTTCCCCATCCGCACGGCGATGTCCGGCCCGGCCGCCGGCACGATGGGCGCCATCCATACCGCCCGGCTGTCCGGGCGCGCCGACATCATCACCTTCGACATGGGCGGCACCAGCGCCGACGTGGCGCTGATCCGCAATCTCGAGAGCAAGCTGGCCTTCGACCGCGACGTCGCCGGCTTCCCCGTCCGGATGCCGATGATCGACATCAACACCGTCGGCGCCGGCGGCGGCTCCATCGGCTGGTTCGACCGCGACGGCCTGGTCAAGGTCGGCCCGGTCAGCGCCGGCGCCGTGCCGGGCCCGGCCTGCTACGGGCGCGGCGGCACCGAGCCGACGGTGACGGACGCCAATGCCGTTCTCGGCCGCCTCTCCGGGCATGGCCTGCTCGGCGGATCGATGTCCCTCGACGTCGAAGCCTCCCGCCAAGCGGTGGGAAAGATCGCCGACCGGCTGGGCTTCACGCTGGAGCGGGCGGCGATCGGCATGCTCGACATCGTCTCAGCAAACATGGTCCGCGCGATCCGGGCGATCTCCGTGGAGCGCGGGCACGACCCGCGCGACTTCGTCCTGATGCCCTTCGGTGGCGCGGGTCCCCTGCATGCCGAGGGATGCGCGCAGGCGCTCGGCATCGCCGAGATCGTCATTCCCTATTCACCCGGCATTCTGTGCGCCCAGGGCCTCCTGGTCGCGGACCGGTCGGAAAGTTTTGTGCGCAGCCAGCGTCTGGCCCTCACCAAGGCCAACGCAGCCGCGCTCTCCGGCCTCGTCGCGTCGATGATGGAAGAGGCCGAGGCCTGGTGGAAGGCGGAAGCCGTCGAGCAGCCGGCCCGCGGCCGAAAACTCGCCGTCGACATGCGCTATGCCAGCCAGAACTACGAACTCCAGGTCCCCTTCGACGACCTTCCGAGCATCGAGGAAATGCGCCAACTGTTCTTCCAGGCGCATGAGCAGGCCTACGGCTTCCACAGCGAGACGGACCCGGTCGACGTCGTCGCCGTCCGCCTCACGGCCCTCGGCCGCCTTCCCTCGCCGGCCATACCGCCGGTGCCGGCCGATGCGACGTCGGCGCCGGAACCGCGCGACATCCGGCCGGTATGGTTCGATGCCGTGGCGGCCGTCGAGACGCCCGTCTACGACCGCGCCACCTTCGCGCCGGGAACGGTGCTGCAGGGACCGGCCGTCATCGACCAGTTCGACGCGACCTGTCTCCTGTTTCCCGGCGATGTCGCCATTGTCGATGACGCGATGAACATCGTCATCACCCGCAAGGGGAGCGCTCGATGAGCCCGCGGATCGACCCGATCACCATCGAAATCGTCGCCAGTGCCTTTCGCTCGGTGGTCGACGAGACCTTCATCGCCCTGATGAAGAGCGCCTATTCGACCAACATCAAGGAACGGCACGACCATTCGACGGCGATCTGTGACAGGACCGGCCGCCTGATCGTCCAGGCGGACATGTCCCTGCCGATCCACATCGCTTCGATGACCGGTCTGATGACGACGATCCTCTCAAAATATCGCCCTGAGGACATCGAGGAAGGCGACGTCTTCGTCGCCAACGATCCCCATGTCGCCGGCGGCACCCATCTTCCCGACATCAACTACGCCGCCCCGCTCTTCCTGGAGGGCGAGCTGATGGGCTTCATCTGCAATATCGCCCACCACGCCGACATCGGCGGCATGGTGCCAGGCTCGATGGCGGGCGGCATGTCGGAGATCTATCAGGAGGGGCTGCGCATCCCCCTCGTCAAGCTGTTCCGCCGGGGCGAGATGCAGCAGGATCTGATGGACATCTTCCTCCTCAACGCCCGCATTCCGGAGGAACGGCGCGGCGACCATTTTGCCCAGATCGCCGCCTGTCGGCTCGGCGTGCGCCGCGTCGCCGAGATCGGCGAGCGCTATCCGCTCGCGCTGATCCGCGACGTCTTCGACGAACTGGTCGAGCGGACGCGGTTGCGCATGCGGCAGGCCATCGCGGCCGTGCCGGACGGCACCTATTCGTTCGAGGACGTGATGGACGACGACGGTCTCGGCACAACAGACATTCCGATCCGCTTGACGATCACGGTCGCCGGCGACCGCGCGGTCTTCGATTGGCGCGGCTCCTCGCCCCAGGTGCGCGGCAACATCAATGTCCCGATCAATGCCACCCAGGCGGCGGTCGCCTTCAGCCTGCGCGCCTTGCTGGACCCCGAGATCGCCAACAACCAGGGCATCCTCGACTGCTGCGAACTGGTGACCGACGCCGGCTCGATCGTCGATTGCCGCGCGCCGGCGCCGGTCGCGGCGAGAGCCCACACCTCGCAGCGCCTCATCGACATCATCATCGGCGCCTTCTCCCGGGCCATTCCCGAGCGGGCGGTCGGGGCCTCGAACGGGGCGAACACCACCGCGGTGTTTTCCGGCGTCGATCCCCGCAGCGGCCGCGACTACCTCTATTTCGAGACGCTGGGCGGCGGTTTCGGCGGGCGCAACGACCGCGACGGCAAGGACGGCGTCCAGGTGCACATCACCAACACCTCGAACCTGCCGATCGAGGCGATCGAGACGGAATATCCCCTGCGAGTGGTGAGCTACGGCTTCATCGAGGATTCGGGCGGCGCCGGCCGGCATCGCGGCGGCGGCGGCCTTCGGCGCGTCATCCAGCCGATCGACCATGACTGCTCCTTCAACGGCGCCGGCGAACGCTTCGCCAATGCGCCCTGGGGGCTGTTCGGCGGCGAGGCCGGCCGTCCCGGGCGGTTTGCCCTCGGCGCCGCCGGGATGACCGAGCGGCTGCTCGACATCAAGCCGGCGGGTGTCGCCGTCAAGAGCGACGAGTGGATCATCGTCGAGACACCCGGCAGCGGCGGCTACGGTCCTCCCGCCGAGCGCAGCCCGGAAGATGTCGAGGCCGACCGGGTCTCGCAGAAGTTCTCGGCCGCTTTTCTGGACACCCACTATCCCAAGTCGGTTGCGTGAATCGCACGGTCCGCCGACAGTCTGACGTTCTTACGATCCACCCCAACCCAGGAGATGCCTCGACATGAAGAAAATGATCGCCGCGCTGGCCTTCGCGCTGAGCGTCTGCACCGGACTGCAGAGCGCCTCCGCCCAGACGAAATGGGATCTGGCCAACGAGTATCCGCCGAATTCCGTCCACGCCCAGACCGTCGACACCTTCGTCGCCGCCCTGGAAAAGGCCTCGAACGGCGAGATCGACGTGACGGCGCATCATGGCGCTTCGCTCGGCTACAAGTCTGTCGACCAGTTCGATGCCGTCGGCGACGGTGCCATCCAGCTCGCCTCGTCCTTCGTCGGTGGCTGGGCCGGCATCGACCCCGTCTTCCTCGTCTCCTCCCTGCCCTTCCTCGCCCCGACGACCGAGGATACCCGCGCGCTCTACGAGGCGAGCCGCCCCTACTATGAAAAGGTGCTGGACGACGCCAACCAGGTGTTCCTGCTGGCCACGCCCTGGCCGCCGAGCGGCCTCTGGGGCGACAAGCCGCTCGACTCGATGGAGGCGATCAAGGGCGTGCGCATCCGCACCTACGATGCCAACGGCACCGTCACGCTGCGCGAGGCCGGCGCTTCGCCGATCCAGCTCTCTTGGGCCGACACCGTTCCGCAGCTGACCACCAACGGCATCGACGGCGTCCTCACCTCCGCCGACGGCGGCGCTGCGGCCCAGCTGTGGGAGCATCAGACGCATTTCACCGAGGTGAACTATGCCAGCCCGCTGCAGATCATCCACATCAACAAGGACATCTTCGAGGCCCTGACAGACGCTGAGAAGGAAGCCGTGCGCGCCGCCGCCAAGGAAGCCGAGGACTTCGGCTGGGGATTGTTGAAGAACCGCGTCCAGGAGAACTATGCGCAGATGAAGGAACACGGCATGACGGTGGTCACCGGCGTGTCGCCCGACTATCTCGCGGCCCTCGGCAAGGCGGCCGAACCGTCGATCGCCGAGTGGAAGTCGAAGTTCCCCGAGAACGAGGCCCTTCTCTCGGCCTATGAAGAAAAGCGGAAATAGCCTCGCCGATCGCGTCGGGAGTGGTGGCCTTCACCGTTCCCGACGCCCAACGATGGAAAACCCCTGATGATCGCCTTTCAGCGCACGGTCTACGCCATCTCCAAAGCCTCCGCGGCGCTGGCGTGCATCGCGCTGGTCGCGATGGTCTGCCACATTCTCTACGAGATCGTCCTGCGGACCGTCTTCGCCTCGTCGACCTTCGTCCTCGACGAGTTCGTCGGCTATGGCGTGGCGGCCACCACCTTCCTGTCGCTGGGCTACGCCCTGGAAAACGGCAATCTCATCCGGGTCAACATCCTGCTGTCGCGCACGAGCGGCATCGCCCGCCGCGCCCTGGAATCCCTCTGCGCCCTGCTGGCGCTCGGCGCCACCCTGGTCTTCATCTGGTTCTTCTGGCTTCGCGTTTCCCGCGACTGGGCGCGCGGCACGACCTCGAGTTCGATTGCCGAAGTGCCCACGTGGATCCCGCAGGGCGCCGTTCTCCTCGGGCTTTGCGTCTTCGCGCTGCAGCTCTTCGCCTACCTGCTGCGCCAGTTTACCGACACCCCGCCGCCGGTCGATTCATCCCACACGGCCCAGGAAATCTGATGCGCGCCGCACGACGCCACACGGCACGGCGCAGCATTCGGCGGCAGAGAAGGTAGGCACATGGAAGCATTGTTTTCAGCGGGCGTCGTGCTCGCGCTCATCTTTGCGTTTCTCGGTCTCGGCCTCTGGGTCTTCGCCGGCATTCTCCTGGTCGCCGGCCTGTCGCTCTACCTGCTGCTCGGGATGGATCTCAGCCGCATCGGGACGATCGGCGTCAGCATCGCCTATCGCTACGGCTCGGCCTGGGAACTGGCGGCCATTCCGATGTTCATCTGGATGGGCGAGATCATCTTCCGGACCGACATCTCGAACCGTCTCTTCCGCGGCCTCGCCCCCTTCGCCAACCGCATCCCCGGCCGCCTGCTGCACACCAACATCCTCGGCTGCACCCTGTTCGCCGCGATCAGCGGCTCCTCCGCCGCTACCGCCGCGACGGTCGGCAAGATCACGCTCGCCGAACTCGATGCCCGCGGCTACGACCGCTCGCTGGCGCTCGGCTCGCTCGCCGGCGCGGGCAGCCTCGGCCTCCTCATCCCGCCCTCGATCGTCATGATCGTCTACGGCATCCTCGCCGAGGTCTCGATCAGCCGCCTGTTCGCGGCGGGCATCCTTCCCGGCCTGATGATCGCCAGCCTCTACTCCGGATACATTGCCGTGCGCGCCCTCCTCGATCCCTCGATTGCGCCGGGCGGCGGCGAGCGCTACACGGCCGGCGACTACGCACGCGCCATGCTCGACCTCTCGCCCATCCTGATCCTCATGGTGGTCGTCCTCGGCTCGATCTACACCGGCATCGCCACGCCATCGGAAGCCGCGGCGGTCGGCGTCGCGGCGGCCATCCTCATTGCCGCGGTGACACGCCAGATGTCCGTGGCGCTGTTCGTCGAGACCCTCCTCGGCGCCGTGCGGACGAGCTGCATGGTCTGCATCATCCTGATCGCCGCCGCCTTCCTGTCCACGGCGATGGGCTTCCTCCACATCCCCGCCAACGTCGCCTCGGCGATCGGCGCGCTCGACCTGTCGCCTTTCGCTCTCCTGTTCGTGCTGTCGCTCTTCTACATCGTGCTCGGCCTCTTCCTGGACGGCGTCTCGATCGTGGTGATGAGCCTGCCGATCACCTTCCCCCTGGCGATCGCCGCGGGCTTCGACCCGATCTGGTTCGGCGTCTATCTCGTCATCATGGTCGAGATGGGCCAGATCACCCCGCCGGTTGGGTTCAACCTCTTCGTCATCCAGGGGCTGACGGGAACGCCGATCGGCAAGGTCGCGCAGTATTCCCTGCCGTTCTTCTTCCTGATGGCGCTGGGCGTCGTCTTGCTCGCTCTGTTCCCCCAGATCGTTCTCGTCCTTCCCAACCTTCTGTACGGATGATCCTCGCTTGACCCGCACCACTTCCACCGGCCGCTTCGACCTGCTCGCCGCGGGTCTGGCGCTCGACCGCGCCCAGGCGCTTTCCGGTCAGCCCGACGCCCTGTTCAAGGCCTTCGACGACATCTGCCGACAGGCGGTCGGGCACCAGCTCTTCACCCTCCTCGCCTGGGCACCCGAAACCAACGACGTGCAGCGCGTCTATTCCAGCCGCCCGGACTCCTATCCGCCGGGCCGGCGCAAGGCGATGGGCGTGACGGCCTGGGGGGAGCGCGTGCTGAAGGGCGGCCGAACCTGGATCGGCCGCACCGCCGACGACATCCGCTGGGCTTTTCCCGACCACGAGCTGATCCTCTCGCTCGGCTGCGAGGCCTGCATCAACGCACCCGTGCGCTGGAACGGCGCCGTGCTCGGCGCCGTCTCGGCCCTCGGCCCGGCAGAAGCCTATGACGAGAACGATCTGGAAGGCCTGGACCGACTGGCCGCCCGCCTCGCCCCCGGCTTTCTGACCCTGGCCGCCTCGCCGCGATAAAGGGCGATGGGCGCAGACCCGGCGCCGACCGCCACACTTCAGGAGAACATGATGCAACTCTCGAACTTCAAGGCGCTGACCTTCGACTGCTACGGCACGCTGATCGACTGGGAGAGCGGCATGATCGCCGGCCTCGCCCCCCTCATCGACCGCTGTCGCGACACCCCTTCGCGCGACCTCGTTCTGCAGACCCATGCGCGCCACGAATCCACCCAACAGGCGCAGACGCCGGCCATGCCCTACGCCCGGCTCCTGGCGACGGTCTACCGCCGGATCGCCGAGGAATGGGGCCTTGCCGTCGGTTGGGACGAGTGCGTCGCCTATGGCAACAGCGTCGGCGACTGGCCGGCCTTCCCGGACTCGGTCGAGGCGCTGGCCTACCTCAAGCAGCACTTCAAGCTGGTGATCCTGTCCAATGTCGACGCGGCGAGCTTCGCCGGCTCCAACCGGCGGCTCGGCATCGGCTTCGACGCCGTCTACACGGCCGAGGACATCGGCTCCTACAAGCCGGACCCGCGCAACTTCACCTACATGCTGTCGCGGCTGGAGACTCTCGGGATCGGCAAGGCCGACATCCTGCACACCGCCGAAAGCATGTTCCACGACCACAAGCCGGCCAAGGCGTTCGATCTGGCTTCCGCCTGGATCTACCGGCGCCACGACAAGCAGGGATTCGGCGCCACCATGCACCCCGGGGACATGCCGGCCTACGACTTCCGCTTCAATTCCATGACTGACATGGTCGAGGCCCACCGCCGCGAAATCGGCTGATCGGTCCTTCGCCGTAAGCGCCGGGTCCGTCGACCCGGTCGCGCGGCAACCGCCATCGGATCGGCACGACGTCGCCCGGCGACGCCGCGCCGCGAAAGACAGAAGCCGCCCCGCCTGTCGGCACTGGACATCGGCGCGCGGCCCGCTACGCTCGGCCGGCGTTCCCGCGCCGCTCAGGCCTGGGCCGGCAGACATTCTGCAATCCCCGCAGCATCTGATCTTGAGGCGGCCATGCAGCATCCCAGCGTTCACGGCTCGAGCCGCCGACGGACATCGGCTCTGGCGGGCATCCTGCTGGCCGGCCTGCTGGTCCTGGTGGGGTGTCCGGCCCAGGATGCCGACAGCGCCGACCTGCCGCCCCCCGAACAGGCCGTCATTCCCCCGGCGCCCGACTATGCCGAGCCCACCAGCTGGCTCGCCCGGCCCGAGGATCCCGATCGCTTCGCGGTCGACGTCATCTGGGTCTACCCGACCGTGCTCTTCGACAAGAGCGGCTGGCTGATGGACATCACCCGCCCGGATCTCGTCGCCGGGGCGGAGCTGTCCGTGTCGACCGAAGCGCGGGTATTTTCCGGCCAGGCGAACGTCTACGCCCCGCTCTATCGCCAGATGAACCTGTCCGGCTTCGGCCTGACCGAGACGCAGCGCGACAAACTGGTGGCCTATGGCGAGGACGACGTCCGCCGCGCCCTGCAATACTATTTCGAGCACGACAACAAGGGCCGCCCCTTCATCCTGGCCGCGCACAGCCAGGGCTCCCTGGCGCTGACCGAGCTGGTCCTGCACCACTGGGGCAAGATCGGCGTGGAGCGCCAGCTCGTCGCCGGCTATCTCCTGGGCTGGTCGATCACGACAGGGGACCTGGCGAGCAATCCGGCGGTCACCCTCTGCTTCGCGCCGCATCAGACCGGCTGCTTCGTCACCTACAACTCCGTCGCGCCGGGCAGGCAGGCGGAGGCGCCGACGATCCTTCCCGGTGCCCAGCTCGTCAATCCGCTGACCTGGACGCGCGGCACCGCACCGGCGCCGGCGAGCCTCAATCTCGGCTCGACCTTCTTCGATCTCGGCGGCACGTCCAAAACCCTGCCGGGCTTTGCGTCGGCCGAGATCGTCGATGGCGGCCTGGCGGTGGTGGCCGAAGATCCGAGCCTGCTGAAGCAAGATTTCTTCCCGCCCGGCGTCTATCACAGCTTCGACTATTCGCTCTTCTTCGAGAATCTGAGGGCCAATGTCGCCCAGCGGATCCAGGCCCATCTCGACCGCCCCTGAAGGGCGAGCGGCGTCCCGTCCACCTCGAACCCCGGAGCGAAATGGCCCTGTTGGTGGAACCGCCCCGCCCGCTCCTCGTCGACGCCTGAACGTCCTGGAATTGGCAAGCCCTTCCCTGCGCATCATCCCCTCGGCACTGGAACGAAGACGGGCCCGGACCGGACAGTCTGGTGCGAGCCTGTCCTTCACGCGCGCCGGGGCGAATTTCCGGTGGACGGCGGCGGCCCGTCCCGCCATTTTGGGCCGCAAGCCATGATGGCGGGGACTGGCGGGGTACGCACCGGATGAGCGGAGTGGTGGTGACCGTGGCATCGCTGAAGGGCGGGAGTGGCAAGACCACCCTCGCCTGCTGCCTCGCGGTCCATTGGCATCTGCAGGGCCGCGCCCCGCTGCTCATCGACGCCGACCCCCAGCGCTCCGCGATGCGTCTGGCCGAAAGGCCACGGGCCCTCGGCGGCGTCGCCCTAAGGGAGCAGGCGGATGCCGATGTCTGGAAGACAGTCGAGGACAGCCGCAGCCGCTATGGCGTGATCCTCGTCGATACGCCTGGTTTCGACAGCGAGATCACGGTCTCGGCGCTCGCGGCCGCCGATCTCGTGCTCATTCCGGTCAAGGCGTCGCCCCTGGACGTCGATCGGATGATGGATACGGTCCGGATTCTGATGAGCGGCGTGCGCGGCTGGACGCCGACCTTTCGCTGCGTGCTGACCCAGACCATGCGGGGCAGCGTCATCGCCCGTCACGTGCGCGAAGAGCTGGAAGCCAGCGGCTTTCCGCTGCTGGCGAGCGAGATGCCGAACCGGGTGGCCTTTCCGGAAGCCGGCCTGTTCGGCGCGACGCCCAGCCTGATGATGCCGGAGGGCCTCGCCAGCCGCGATATCGCGGCGATCGCCGCCGAGGTCGAGGCCTTGTTTCCCGCGACGCGGGCGCTGTGCGCGTGAGCCGGCGGCTGCCCCGAACCTCCGACAGCACCTTGGACGACCTGCGACGGGCGGCAGCCGGTGCGGCGCATGTCGAAATCCCGGACGGCCCGGCCTCGATTCCCGCGACCACCCTTGTCGCTGCTCCCGCACGCCAGCCCCGCCGCACCGCGACCGACGCTTCGTCGCTGCCCTCCTCAAGCGCCGCAGGCGGCCCCAAGCGCGCGGCCGCCGGCGCAAAGCCCCGGGCCGCGGCGGAAGTCGCGGCCGGCCCGTCGCATCGGGCGGCGCCACCGCCGGCAACCGTCCGGCGGCCGAAATCGGCGGCCCGCGACGCGGCGGGCCAGCGGATCATCGAACGCCATGCCAACATGGCGGTCCTGGCCGGACTCGTGCCGGTGCCGCTGGTCGACATGGCGGCCATCGCGGCGGTCGTCGATCGCATGCTGCGCAAGCTGGCGCGGGTCTATGGCAGGCGGTTGCAGCGTGATCGCAGCGCGCGGCTCGCCACCTCGATGCTGGCCGGCGTGGCGGCGCCTGGCATCGCCCGCTGGACGGCCACCAACCTCCTCGGCCTGATCCCCGGCACGCAGCTGATCGGCATGGCCCTCGGCTCGCTCTCGGCGACCGTCGTCGTCCGCAGCATCGGCGAGGCCTTCCACCGTCGCCTGAAGGCCGAGAGGGCCGAGCGAGATCCGCGTCCAGCGGTGGGGCCGGACGCGTCGGTCGAGACTGCGCGCCCGTCCCCGTCGTCCTGATCGAGCGCGAAAAGTCCTTTGCTGCGTCGGGCGGCGACACGATTTGCCGGCTGCCATCCCTTTCCATTTACCATTCGAGCGAGTAGCTTCCGTTTCGGAAGACATGTCGTTGTGGTGTGCGCGAACCTTACTGCGGGCCGGCGTCTTCGCGGACCCGGAAGACACTCGGGGAGACGAAGAATGGCAAGGGCAGCGACGACGGGCACCGCCCCGGAGACCGTGACGCCGGCGACGGCGGCCGGCACTGGTGGAGCCACCATCGATCTGGACGACGACGATCTCGACGTCGACGGCGATCTGGCGACCGACAACATCATCAAGGACCATATGATGGCGTCGATCGCCGCCAGCATCGTGCCGGTGGCGTTCTTCGATATCGCCGCGGTGGTGGTCATCCAGCTGCGCATGATCAAAAAGCTGTCGGATCACTACGACAAGCCCTTCTCCGAGAGCCAGGGACGCAAGGTGATCATCGCGCTCGCCGGGGGCGTGCTCGGCTACGGCGCCGGCTATGTCGTGGCCGCCAGCGCGACCAAACTGATCCCGGGCATCGGCTGGATGATCGGCATGGTGTCGCTGCCGGTCGTCGCCGGGGCTTCCACCTACGCTGTGGGACAGTCCATCATCGAGCACTACGAGGAAGGGGGCACCCTCCTCGACTTCAGCGCCAAGAAGCGGCGGGCCTTTTACGACGAGCAGTTCGAGAACGGCAAGAAATTCGCCCGGCGCATGCGCGAAAGGGCCAAGGCCGAGGTCAAGGAACTCGACGAGGAACTCGCCTGAGCCGACGGACGCTGCGGGCCCGACAGCCCGCGGCAACGCGCATACCGTGACAGATGCAGGAGCCGCCTTCGTTCGATCGAGGGCGGCTTTCTTGCGTTGGCGCCCGGGCGCGCGTTGGGCATGAACCGGCGGCCACGCCAACCTACGCCCCTCCGCCGGAACGAAAGCCAACGCGCCGGCAGGAGCCGCTGACGATCCTTGCCCCAGACGGACAAGATCAGCCGTTCAGGATCAGTAGGCTTTGCCTTACGCCTTCGGCCGGCGACGCGAGTCCGGCACCTGCTTCCAACGGTCCGCAGCCAGGAGGACGATGACCCCGACCAGCGGGCTGAACAGGAAGGCGACGAGAAAATTGCCGGCAAAGCCAAACCGCGTATCGCGGCCGAGCATGCCGACGATCCAGCTGGCGATGGCCCAAATGAGAAATCCCCACGGTGTTGCGATCATGGTCATGGATCAATCCTCTCCGGCCGCAAAGGCCCCGTTCCTGAAGGGTTGTTCGAAGGCATTGTCTCCGCGGGGAGCGCGCCGCCGGGGCTCGCCGGCGTCGGGCTCGCGGGGCTCGGGCTCACCGGGACGAGGCTCGTCCCGGCGGGAGTCGCCTCGGCTGGGAGGGGCCCGGCCTCGCCGTCCATGTCGTCGTCGATGACGGAGACCTGGGCGAGTGTCGAGGGGATTTGATATTGCGCGACGGTATGGAATCCGGTGCCATCGTGCCGGACGACGTAGACCCCGGTGTCGGTCACCAGCCCATTGCGATCGAACAGGAGCGGGCCGGTGACCCCGACGAAGGGCGAATCCTTGTACCGCGCCACCTTCAGCGTATCGGCGAGGACCGTCGGATCGATCGTCCCCGCGCGCCGGCTCACGTCCCCAAGAAGCGTGATCGCGTCATAGCCGAGCGCGGCGTCGAGGTCGGGCAGCTGGCCAAAAATCTGGCGGAAATCCGCGGCGAACACCCGCGCGCCTTCCGACTGACCTTCCGCATCATAGAGCGACACGCCGACCACGTCCTTCATGCCCTTCATGCCGACGGCGGATTCCATCGCCGATGAGAAGATGTACTCCATGCCCAAAATCGGCATGGCCAGGCCGAGGACCCGGGCGCGCTTGATGAAATCGGCCGTTCCGGCCAGCGACGACGAGGCAATGAAGATCGCGTCGAAATCCGCGGTGCGAAAGGTCTTGTTGTCGAGAATGAACATCAAGAGATCGTCCGTCGAACGGGGACCACCATTCGACAGGAAGCCGCGAAAGACGAGATCGGCGCCGGCGCCCGCGACGGCCGCGGTGAAGAAGTTCACGCTCTCCTTGCCGTAGTCCGACTTGTCGGACAGAACGATGAAGCGATGCAGGCCCTGATCCAGCGCATATTTGGCGATCATCTGGGCGTTCGTCGAATTGTCCGGCTGCAGGGCGAACACCGTGTCGAAGCCATGATTGGTCAGCGACTGGGCAGTCGCGTGCGAGGCGAGGTACAGGATGTTGTTGAGGTTGTAGATCGAGCTGGCGGCAATGGCGGTATCGGACCATTCGTGGCCGACGACGGCCAGGAGATTGCGCGTCCGGGCGATGTAGTCGGACAGGTCGAGCGTCTTCGCCACGACGGCCTCGAGCGCCGTGCCGTCGGTCGAGCCGGCCTCCATGACGAGGTCGAGGTCGAGCTGGCGGCCGAGCACTCCGCCATCCCTGGCGTTGATCCGGTCGACGGCCATCTGGGCCCCGCGGATGAAGCTGCTGTCGCCGCTTTCGGCCGCGTAGACGGCCACGACCTTGAGGTTGTCGTTGCGCGGGATCAGCAGCGCCGTGATGCCCGCGAGTTCCAGAACCGCGACGATGACGAGCGCGGCGAGAACGACGAGGGCGAGAAGGGCCCTCCACCGTCTCCGCAAGACGTTTAATTGATCCGGCAGCGGGGAAGCGATGTCGGCCATCGCGTCTATCGATCGCTGCCGAGGATCAGCGGGAGCCCGTCCCGACCTGACCCGATCACCACCGTCTTCGAATTGGGCGACGTCGCCAGGTCCCGCGTCGCCTGGATGCCCTGCCAGCGCAGCAGATCCTCGGTCAGGCTCTGCTTGATCACGGTCTGGTAGCGGCTGATGCCTTCGGCTTCGATGGCCTTGCGCTCGGCCTCCTTGCGCTCGATGCCCAGCCTGTACTCGTAGGATTTCTCCTCCTCAGACAGCGTCAGCTTGCGTTCCACCGCCAGCCGCACCGCCGGCGGCAGCTCGACGCTGCGCACCAGCACGTCGTCGACGATGACGTACCGGTCCTCGACGCTGGTCAGGCTGCTGACGACGATCGATTCCAGGAAGCCGCGCTTGCTCGTATAGACCTGTTCCGGCGTGTATTGCCCGACGGCGCGGCGCAGCACGGCTTCGGTTTCCGGGAAGACGATCTTGTCGAGATATTCCGGGCCGACGGTGACGTGCAGGAGCGGCAGCAGCCGCACGTCCGGCTGATAGCGGACGGCGATTTCCAGGTCGACGGGAAGACCGCCCTGGGTCAGCATCGTGTAGCCGCGCTCCTTTGTCTGCAGGCGCACATTGTAGATGTACATCTCGTCCCAGGGGAAGATGAGATGCAGTCCCTCGCCGTAGATCCGGCTCATCTCGGTGCCCGACAGCCAGCGATAGAGGACGCCTGCCTCGCCGGACTCGACCGTGATCACGATGCGGTGCCACAAAAGCGCGAAACCGACGCCGAGGGCCACGAGGATGATCAGGAGGTAGATCTGCCACCGCCGGCTGCGATCGGGGCGCAGCACCTGTTCGTAGTCGTCGAACTCGTCGTCAGATGTCATTCGGCGGACTCACTCTCGCGGAACAGGCGCTTGGCCGCACTATAGGTGGCACGACGATCCCGCACCAGCGCACAACCGCTCGGATCGCGTGCCGCCGGGGGCGAGCGCGGGCCGACGGCGGCAGCACGAAAACGATCTCGGCGGTCACGGCCCGCTTGCCTCTTCCAGCCCCGCGCGCAGGATCGGCATCCACGCATCCAGCGCCGGCTGGCGAAGAATGCCGTCGTGATCGCTGGCGACGCGATGGACCGCCAGTCCGCCGGTGGCGAGGCGCCGCCACCCCTCGGCGAAGTCGCTGTCGGACGAGGCGCCGACCGCCCTCACCAGGGTGACGGGCGCCGGACAGGGCCCCGACTCATAGGCCGAGAATGCCGCGTGATGGGCGGCGAAGACCGAAAAGAGCCGTCGGATCTGATCGGGCCCGGCGTTCGGCAGCACGGATGTGGCCCGCGGCAGGGAGCGGACCGCCTCGACGATGTCCTGTTCCGCCGGGGCCGCGACCGTCGCCCCGAAGAGGTCGCGGAAGAAGGCCCGGCGTTGCCGCGCAGCAGCGTCTTCGCCCTCCGACGGGGGATCCAGGCCATCCGGTACGGCGGCCTCATCGGGCAGGTAGCTGTCGATCAGGCCGAGAAAGGCGACCGTCGCCCCTTCCCGGACAAGCTGCCGCGCCATCTCGAAGGCGACGACGCCGCCAAAGGACCAGCCGCCGAGACTGTAGGGCCCCTCCGGCTGCACCCGTCGCACGTGCCGGCAATAGCGTGCCGCGAGCGCTTCGACGCTCGGGGCGCTAGACGCCTCGCCCGGCTCCAGGCCCGCGGCCTGGAGGCCATAGACCGGCCGCGTCGCCTTCAGCGTCTCGAGCAGGGCGTCGTAGCAGGTCAGGGTTCCCATGATCGCATGGACCAGGAAGAGCGGACGCGCCGCCTCCCCCGCCGGCGACGCGTCCGGCCGCCACAGCGGCACCAGACGGGTGTCATCACCGGCGTGCGCGTCACCGACCCGGTCCCCCGCGTCCCGGCCAGCGCGACACCCGCGATGGCGCAGCAGCCGGGCCTGGGAGGCGATCGTCGTCGCCCGTCCGAGATCGGCCACGGAGAGCGCAGCGCCGAAGCCCTCCTGGATGCGGCCGAGCAGGCGAACCGCGAGCAGGCTGTTGCCGCCGACATCAGCGAAATCGTCGTCCATGCCAATCGCTTCCGGCGACAGGGCGAGACCAAGCGTCTCGCGCCAGATCTCCAGGAGCCGTGCTTCCATCCCATCATGCAATCCATCGCCGACCCCGGGGACGGCATCCGCCGCGACGGTTACGCGGGCCTTGGCGTCCCCGCAGGCCTTCAGAGCGCGACGGTCGATCTTGCCGCTGCTGGTCGTCGGCAGGCGGTCGAGGCGCACCCATCGCGCCGGGACCATGGCCGCGGGCAGCTTCGCCGCCAGCGATCGCTGCAGCGAGACCCGATCGTAGCTGGCGCGGTCGAAGGCGACATAGGCGGTCAGCGCCGGATCGCCGGCGCCGGATGTTTCGGCCAGCACGGCCGCTTCCTCGACGCCGCAGGCCAGGATGGCGGCCTCGATCTCGCCCAGCTCGATGCGGTGGCCGCGGATCTTCACCTGCGCATCGGCGCGGCCATGAAACTCGACCACGCCGCCGCTTTTCGGCCGGAACGAAGCGCGGTCGCCCGTGGCGTAGAGCCGGACGGTCCTGTCGCCCAGCCGGTGCAGGCGAAATTTTTCCGCCGTGAGATCGGGCCGGCGATGATAGCCGATGGCGAGGCGCTCCCCGCCGATATGCAGTTCGCCGACCACGCCATCGGGCACCAAATGGCCGTCGCCGTCCAGGATGTAGATCTCGGTACCCGGCAGCGGTCGCCCGACCGGCGTGCTCCCCTCCCGGCCGTCGAGGCGCACGGTATGGACGAGCGCGGTGACCGTCGCTTCCGTCGGGCCGTACGCGTTGACGAGCCGAACCGTGGCGAGCCCGCTCCGGCCCCAGGCTCCCACGACCTCCGGCGCCAGCGCCTCGCCGCCGACAAGGACGAGGCGCAAGGCGAGCCCGCCGAGATCGGCTCTGGCGCGCTCCCAGGAAAGCAGTAGTTCGTGGAGATACACCGGCGGCAGGTCGGCCACGGTGACCTTGGTCTCGGCCAGGAAGGCGAGGCAGGCGCCCGGCGTCAGCAGCGACCCCGGCCGCAGCACCAGCCGCGCGCCCACAACCAGCGTCGGCAGGATCTGCTCGATTGCCGTATCCACCGCGCAGGGCGCAAATTGCAGCACCGCGTCGCTCGGGACGAGGCGGTATTCCGGCACGATCGCCCGGCAATGGTCGGCGATCGCGGCGTGGGACACGACCACACCCTTCGGCACCCCGGTCGAGCCCGAGGTATAGATGATGTAGGCCGGGCTCGCCGGGTCGATCGCGACGACCGGAGGTTTGGCAAAGCGGTCGCGCCAGGCCGGCCGCTCCCGGTCGAGGTCGACGATCGACGCGCCCCCGCAGCCCCGCAACCGTTCCGCCAGCGCTCCTCGGCTCACCACGACCGAAACGCCGGCATCCCCCAGCATGAACCGCAGCCGCTCGTCCGGATGGGCCGGATCGAGCGGCACCCAGACGGCGCCGACGCTCATCACGCCGAGCAGGGCCGCGATGGCATCGGGCTCGTGCCCCAGGAGGACGCCGACGGCATCGCCCGATGCCACCTTGCGCCGTCGCAGCGCGCCGGCGACGAGGCGGACCCGGACCATCAGGTCCCCGTAGCTGAGGCTTTCGGATCCGCAGACCACCGCGGGGGCGGAGGGTCTCTGGCGGGCGCGGGCGAAGATCTGCTCGTGCACGGGCAAGGTGAAATCCGGCAGGCGTCCGCTTCGGCTCCAGTGGTGCAGCGCCCGCTCCACCTCGGGCGGCGTCAGCATCACCAGGCCGGACAGCGGCGTCGTCTCGTCGGCCGAGGTGGCCTCCAGCAACTGGCGAAAGTGCGCCAGCAGGCGGTCGATGCGGGCGGCAGAAGAACGACTCCCGTCATAGGTCGCCACGATCAGCGCGCCCGCCGCATCGTCCTGGACCTCGAAGCCAAGAGCGGCGTCGCCACCCTGCCGGATCTGCCGGAGATGGGACACCTCCCCCCGGGCGAAGGGCGCGAGATCGGCAGGCGCAAAGCCGAAATTCTGATAGGCGAAGGTCACCTGATAGGGCGGCTCGCCGGTCGCCGTCCCGCCGCGTTCGCGCGCGATGGCGGCAAAGGGGAAGTCGCCATTGTCGAGCCCCTCGCTCAACGCGGCCTGCACGCTGTCGGCGAAGTCGCCGAAGGAACGGCCGGGATCGACCGTGAGCCGCAGCGCGATCATGTTGGCGCAATAGCCGACGGTTTCGGCAAATCGCCGCTGCGGACGCCGGAGCGTCGGCACGCCGATGACGATGTCCCTCTCGCCGGTATGGCGATAGAGGAGCGCCGCGAAAGCGCCGAGATAGAGCGACATGGCCCCGCATCCACGCCGCGCCGCCACCGTGCGCAGCGCCGCGGTCAAGGCCGCCGACAGGCGAAGTTCCCGCGACGGGACGGCGACGGAATTGGATTCAAAGGCGGGATTCTCGGACGGCAGGTTCAGCTGCGGCAGGGGTCCGGCAAGTTTCTCCAGCCAGTAGGCCTTCTGCGCCTGTCCCCGCTGGGAGCCCGCGAATTCCTCTTCCCAGGCGACGAACGCCGCGTGGTCCGCGGCGTCGCGGTCGGTCTGCGGAAGCGGCGCCCCCGTGGCGAAGTGATCGTAGGCCGCCCAGAAACGGCGCGTGATGACGGCCGAGGATACGCCGTCGGTGACGAGGTGATGGACGACGAGGAGAAGGATGCTTTCGCCCGCCGCCAGCGTGCCGCCGGACAGATGCTCGGCCCGCAGGACGCCCTCGCCGAGATCGAACGGCACGAGCGCGCGCTGGCGCAGGAAAGCGTCGGTGTCGGCGTCCTTGGGCAGGGCGAGCGACCGGATCGCCGGCGGGATCGGCCGGGCGGAAAGGACCATCCGATCGCCGTCGACAATCCGCGTGCCGAGCAGCCTGTGCTCCGCCAGCAGCCAGCCGAGCGCCTTGTCCAGCACGTTCCCGTCGACGGACCGGCACCGGAAGGCCAGAGGGACGTTGTAATCCCCGCGCTCGGTGAAAAGCTTCTGCAGGACCCAGAGGCCCTTCTGGTTCTCCCCGAGCGGAACGGTGTCGTCGTCGGCCGCGACCGTTGGATGGGAGACGGCAGGCCTTGCCGCCACCGCAGCGCCCGGACCGTCGGCGTCGAGGTGATCGGCCAGCGCCTGGGGCGTCCGAAGCGCCTCGAGCGTTCCCTGGTCGAGGATCACGCCGCAGCGCTCCTCCACCGCATAGATCAGTCGCATGCGGATCATCGAGTCGATGCCGAGGGCGGAAAAACCGGATTGCGGATCGACGTCGCTGGGCGCGCAGCCGAGCTCCGCCGCGAGGGTTCGCTGGATGAGCTGCAGCGCCGTCTCGCGGCCGCGCGGCAGGTCCGGATCCGCCTGCGCCAGGCTCTCTGACGCCGCTGCCGTCTCGGCTGCCCGTGGGCTGGGCGGGTCGGCCCTGGCGGGAGACAGCCAGTGCCGTTCGCGGGCGAAGGGATAGCCGGGAAGGACCAGCATTCCAGGGTCAGGCTCGTCGCCCGCGACGACGCCAGCCAGCGCTACCGCAGACTCGCGATGGTCCGCCTCGTCCAGCTTTGCGACCAATTCCTCCTGGTCGGACGCGACGAAGTCGATGCCAAAGGCGAAGGACTCTCGGCCGTTCCGCAGCGTGTTCGACAGGGCCGCCATGCACAGGCCCGGCGTCGCCCGGAGGTGGTCGGCAAGGAGCCGGCGAAGCGCGGCGAGCTGAACCGGGGTTGTCGCCGAGAGCGGGAAGAGGCGGCGCGCGCGCACCGCCTTCGGCGGGGCTTCGGCCGTCGGCGGCTCTTCCAGGATCAGGTGCACGTTCGACCCGCCCGCCCCGAAGGCGCTGACGGTCGCCCGAAGCTTCCCCGTCGCGCCGTCCGCGATCGGCGCCTCCCAGGCGGCCAGCATCGTCTGCGGCTTAAAGGGCGTTCCGCTGAAGGCACTCGTGGCTTCCGGCGACGCGAGGCTAGGGCACGGAAACAGGCTCCGCTGCTCGAACTGCAGCAGAACCTTGGTCAGTTGAGCCAGGCCCGAGGCCGCTTCCGCATGGCCGATATTCGTCTTGACCGATCCGATGGCGATCGGGGGCGAGCCGGGCGGCAAGCCGGAGAAGAAGGACGACAGCGCGCGCAGCTCGATGGCGTCGCCGAGCTTCGAGCCATTGGCCGCTGCCTCGACATAGCCGATGCTGGCGGGATCGATCCCCGCGGCTGAAAAGCCGTCGCCGAGGAGGCGCAGCTGCGCGTCGACGCTCGGGACGGCGTAGCCGGCCGAGTGGCCGGAATGGCTGGCGAGACTGCCCTTGATCACGGCGAGCACGCGGTCGCCATCGCGAAGGGCATCGCGCAGCGGCTTCAGGAGCACCGCGCCGACGCCTTCGGCCGGCAAGTAGCCGTCGCCGTCCGAAAAGGCCCGGCTTCCCGCATGGCTGCCGACGAGGCCGGCCCGGCTCAGCGCCTCGTATTTGGCCGGATGGATGGACAGGTTGACGCCGCCCGCGACCGCCAGCCGGCACTCGCCGGTGCGCAGGCTCTGGCACCCTTGATGCACCGCCTGCAGGCCGGAGGAGCACATGCTGTCGACCGCGACGCTCGGCCCCTGCAGGTCGAAGAAGAAGGAGACCCGGTTGGCGATGCCGGAATAGGAGGACAGTGCGAGCAGCGCACGGCTCTCGGCATCCGCGGCGAGGCCTGGATACTGCTGGTACATGGCGCCAACGAAGACGCCGACCCGCGATGCGTAGCGTTCCGCAAGATGCGCACGGGTGTGCCCCGCGCGCTCGAACAGGTGCCAGGCGGTCTCCAGAAACAGGCGCTCCTGCGGATCGGCGAGGTCCGCGGCGCGGGGGCTGTAGCCGAAGAAGCCGGCGTCGAAGCGGTCGACGTCGGACAAGAAGCCGCCCCACCGGCAGATGCTGGCGCCGGGCTCGCCCTTCCGCTCGGAAAAGCGCGCCACGAGATCGGCGCGGTCGGGCGGGATCTCGGTGACGCAGTCCCGCCCCTCCCGTAGCACCTCGGCGAAAGCCTCGATCGTGTCCGCCCCGGGATAGCGGCCGGCGACGGCGATCACGGCGATATCCCGGCCTGCGTCCAGCGCGGCAGGCCCGTTTGATGCGGCAGCGGCCGATGATGGGCCGGGTTGCGATGCCGTCGGAACGGGAACCGCCGGCCCGTCGCAGACGGCGGCACCCTGCCGGGCCAGCACTTCGTCGGCCAGCCGGTCGATGGTCGGAAACTCGAAGAGCAAGGTCGACGGCAAGGCGCCGAACGCGGCGGACAGGGCCGCCGTGATGTCCAGAGCGGAGACGGAATCGACCCCGAAGCGATCGATCGTCGCGTCTGGCGCCAGGCGATCGACCGGGATGCCCAGGATGGACGAAAAACAGGCGCGGATAGTCGCCACGATCGCCGCGCGACCCTCGTCCGCCCGCATCGTTTCGCCATGCGGAACCAAGCTGGCTGTCGCAGCGGCGGCGGGCGCCGCGCGGCGATCGCCCGCGTCGGGCTCCGCGGGCCTCATCATGCGGCGCAGCCGGTCGTGGTCACCGCCGAGCACCAGCACCTGAGGCGCTGAGACCGATGTCAGGATGGCCGCAAGGGCCGCGAGCGCGGCCGCGGTGTCGAGGGGTGCCACACCGGTATCGCGCTCAAGGGCGGCGATGGTGGCGCCCGCCATGTGCATGCCGCCGTCGCGCCAATAGGGCCAGTCGATCGCGACGGTGCGGCCGCGGCGACTACCCTCGGCGACGCGGGCATTCCGATCGAGCGCGAAGCGGTCGAGGAAAGCATTGGCCGCCGCATAGTCGGACTGGCCGGGATTGCCGACGGCGCCGGCGGCGGAGGCGAACAGCGCCATGAAGTCGAGCGCCCGGTCGCCGAGAACCTCGTCGAGGATCCGAATGCCGGCGACCTTGGGAGCGAGCACGGCGTGAAGGGTTGCCTCGTCCTTCGTCAGGAGCCGTCCGTCGCAGGCGAGCCCCGCGCCGTGGAAAAGCCCATCGAGGCCACCATCTTCAGCGTCGATCTCGCGGACCAGGGCAGCGACGGCCGCCCGGTCGGTGACGTCGACGCGGCGATGGCGGACCGTCGCCCCCGCCTCTTCCATCCGCACGATCCGCTGGCGGGCGAGCGGGTCGAGCGCCGACCGTCCGGTCAGCCAGAGCGAGGGACGGCCGCCCGCAGCGGCGATGGACTCCGCCACCAGCAGGCCGATGCCGCCGGCACCGCCGGTCAGGAGATAGCGTCCCCCGTCCCTCCAGGGAGACGCAACGGCACCGTCCCCTGCTTCGATTTCCTGCCAGGACCTGACGAGACGCCGCCCCCCGCTATAGCGGATATCCCGGTCCGATCCGGACTGGGCCGCATCGGCCGCCAGAAGGGCGGGGAGATCGCCAAGCCCGGCATCCACCGCGATGATCTGGCAGGACACCGCCCGATGCTCCATTGCCGCACAGCGCAGCATGCCGCCGAGGCCTTCCAGACAGGCGTCCGCGCCCGTTGCAGGGACCACGACCTGCACGATCGCGGCGGCCGGCCCCTGCCGGATCAGGCCCTGCAGGCAGTCCATCAGCCGAGCGGCATAGAAGCCGTATCGCTCGTCGAGTGTCCCAACCGGCGCCTCCAGCACGACCAGGTCGACGGCCGCATCGCTCGCACCGCTCAGCCGCTTGGCCTCAGCGGCAAGCCCGCACAGAACGATCAACCGGGTCGCGCTCGTCGGCGCGCCGACCTGCCGAGCCGCGGATTCCAGCCAGGCCGGTGCAAACAGAAGCGGAAAGGCGGGCGCCGTGTCGGCAGGGGCTGGGCGGCGCGCTTCGCCGAGGTCGGGAAGCCAGCACCGATCCCTCGCAAAGGGATAGGTCGGCAGGCTGATCGCCCGCGGCCTCGGTCCGTTCCGACGCGCCGTCCAGTCGACCACCGCGCCCTGCACCCATCCGGACGCGACATCGCCAAGGCCGTCGCCGACGATGGCGGGGGGCCGCGGGCGAACCGCGCAGGCGCGATAGACGCCAGGCCCCGCCGCCCGTCCCGCCAGAAACAGATCCAGCCTCGCCATGAGTTCATTCCGGTCGGCAGCGACGATCGCCAGCCGCTCCTCGAAAGCCTCCCGCCCCTCCTGCAAGACGAAGGCGAGAGACGGCAGATCCGGGTCCTTCAGGTCTTCCAGCGCCGAGCGGAAATTCGCGAGCAGCGCCATCAGCCGTTCGGGATCGCGGGCGGAGAAGGGATAGATGTCGGGTCCAGCATGCACTGGCCGTTCCTCGGCCGGCCGATACTCGCTAACGATAAAATGAGCGTTGGAGCCGCCGGCCCCGAAGGAGGACAGACCGGCCATCCGCGGCAGGGTCACGCCCTCCCGCTCGCGCCGTTCCCAGGGCTGCAGCCGCTGCTGCACACGGAAGGATGCCGCGTCCCAGGCGATATGGGGATTGCCGACCGCGGCGTGCAGCGATGGCACCAACTGCCCGTGCTTCAGCTGCAGCAGCACCTTCGTCAGCCCGGCCATGCCGGCCGCGCTTTCCGCGTGGCCGATATTGGACTTCACCGAGCCGATGGCGCAGGACGGTCCCGCCTCGCCACCGCGGCCATAGGCCCTGGCGAGGGCAGCGATCTCGATCGGGTCGCCGAGGCTGGTGCCGGTCCCGTGTGCCTCGACATAGCTTATCGCGTCGGGCGAGACCCCCGCCTTTTCCATCGCCCTGCCGACCACCGCAGCCTGGGCGGACGGGTTGGGCACAGTGTAGCCATTGGTCTTGCCGCCATGATTGAGGGCCGAGCCGAGGATGACGGCATGGATCCGGTCGCCATCCGCCTCGGCCTGCCGCAGGGGCTTCAGCAGCACGGCGCCGACGCCTTCGGCCGGGACATAGCCGTCGCCGCCTTCGCCAAAGCTCTCGCAGCGCCCCTTGCTGGACAGGAAGCGGCCCTGCGACAGCGCGATGTATTTGTTGGGGTGCAGCGTCAGGTTGACGCCGCCGGCGAGCGCCACCCGGCAGCTCCCCGAACGAAGCGCGTCGCAGGCGAGATGAACGGCCGTCAGCGACGACGAGCACATGCTGTCGACGGCTAGGCTCGGCCCGTGGAAATCGCAGAAATAGGAAACCCGGTTGGCGATCGACGCCGCGCTCCCGGTCATCGCCAGGGGCTGGCCCTGCGCCGTCCGCTCGGGACCGTAGAGCTGGTACTCCTCGTACATGACGCCGACGAAGACCCCGACGTCCCCGCCGGGCATGTCGCCGCTCCCGGGCGCGACGTTCGCGCGGGTATAGCCGGCGTCCTCCAGCGTCTCCCACGCGCATTGCAGGAAAAGCCGCTCCTGCGGATCGATGAACGCCGCCTCGCGCGGGGCGATGTTGAAGAACAGCGGGTCGAAACGGTTGTGTCCCTCGACGAACCCGCCCCAGCGGCTCGTGGTCTTGCCGGGCTGACGCACCGGATCGAAGTAGCGGCCATGGTCCCATCGGTCACCAGGGACCTCGGTGATGCTGTCGCGGCCGGCCGCGAGATTTTCCCAGAACGCCGGCAGGGTGTTCGCGCCGGGATAGCGACCGGCGACGCCGATGATGGCGATCGGCTCGTCGGCGCCCGCAGCAAGGGGCTCCGTCCGGACGGCCGAACCAGTCGCGGCGGCTTGCGCCGTAAGCGGCCGCGCCGCCGCCGGCGTGGCAGACGGGCCGAGAACAGCGGCCAGTCTCTCGCCGTGCCGCTCCTGGAAATGGCCGACGAGCGCCGACAGCGTCTGGTATTCGAAGAACAGCGTTCGCGACAACGGGCCGAAATCCATCTCCAGCCGGTCGGTCAGGCGGGTGATCATGACGGAATCGATGCCGTAGTCCTCGAGCGGCGCCGAGAGCGAGACCGCGGCAGGATCGACACCGGACTCGTGCGCCACCAGCCCGACGAAATAGCGTTCCGCCGCGCTTCTGGCCGCTTCCTCGCCGGTTGCCGGCGCTGCATCCAGGCGTTCGGCCGACTCGGCGGGAGGCCGGCCCGCCAGCCGGCGCAGGGAGAACCCCTCGATGCGGACGAGGACGGTGCCGGCGTCGTCAGCGAGGTCGATGTCCAGCTTGCGGATCCCCTCGCCCGACGGGACGGTCCGGATATGCGCCCACATCGCGCCCGTCGTCGGCCCGAAGACCATCAGCCGGGCGATGCCGAAGGGCAGAGCGAGTTCGGAGACGCCCTCGTGCGCGAAGGCGACCATGGCGGCGTGGAAGGCGGCGTCGAGCATGGCGGGATGCAGGCGAAAGCCGGCACGGTCGGCCTCTGCCGCCCGCGGCAGACGCAGCCGCGCCAGAACCTCGCCGACGCCCGATGTCAGGTCCGCCACCGCTCGGAACGTCGGGCCGTAGTCGATGCCGAGGGCGGCGTAGGAGGCGTAGAGCCAGTCCGGATCGTGAATGACGCGGCACCGACCTTGCACGGCCTCAATATCCATGCGCGGCGGGTGGCCCGGCAGGGTCGCAGCGATGATTCCGGTGACGAAGGCTTCTTGCGCATCATCGGTCGCGACCAGGCGGAAGGGCCGACCGTCGCTGCCGGCATCGCCGATGTCGACACGCACCGATCGTTCGCCGAGGTTCAGCCGGAGCGGCCGGCGCCAGACGACGTCGGCGAGCGTCACGCCCTCGGCGACGGTATCGTTTCGATCATCCCCGTCGGCAACGGCACGCCCGGCGGCGGCGGCGCGGCAGGCGAGTTCCAGACTCATCGAGCCCGGCAGGATTTTTTCGCCGCGCACGACGTGGTCGCGAAGGTAGAAGGCGTCCGCCTGCAGGAGGAAGACGGCCGGTTCGCGGCCGCCCGCCGGCAGGGCCGGTGTCGCCGACGGCTCCGCGTCCTGGTGCCTCGCGGGGGTGACGCCGTCGAGCCGGTAGACGTCGCGCGCGAAGGGATAGGTCGGCAGCCGCAGGCGACGATGCGGCCCCGGGTCGAGGGCGCTCCAATCCACGGTGCCGCCCCCGACCCAGTGCTGGGCGACGGCACGGGGGTCCAAGCCATCGGCCATCGCATCCGTCCGGGCGGCAGCGCGCCCGGAAAACACCTCGGCGCCCCCCTCGCCCGCCACGAACCCGCCAAGCCGGTCGCGCAATTCCGCGATCGTCGAAGCGACGATGGCGAGCCGCTGCGGCAGGGCGGCGCGGCCGATCTGCAGCGTGTAGGCGAGATCGCCGAGATGCGCGTCGCCGAGCTCTCCCTTGTCCAGCGCCGCCAGGAGATGGCAGGCGCTCTCCTGCAGGCGGTCGCCATCGCGCGCGGACAAGACGACGATCGCCGGCCTGTCGGGCACCACCGTCACCGGATCGACGCCTGCCGGCGCGCGATATTCCTCCAGCACGACATGCGCATTGACGCCGCCGAAGCCGAAACTGCTGATGCCCGCCCGCAGGGGGAGCGCATGCCCCGCCCCGTCCCGCACGGGAGCCCAGGTCTTCGCGCTGCGGACGATCTCGAACGGGCTCCCCGTCAGGTCGATCAGCGGGTTGATCGCTTCGCAGTGGAGGCTCGGGGCCAGCTGCCGGTGCTCGATCTGCTTCAGCACCTTGATGACGCCGGCGATGCCGGCGGCGAGCTCGAGATGGCCGATAGCGGTCTTCACCGAGCCGAGCCCGCAGACCGCCGGGACGATCGCGTCCGAGGTCTCGGGCAGCGTGCGGAAGGCCGATTTCAGCGCGTTGATCTCGACCGGATCGCCGAGCGGCGTGCCGGTGCCGTGCGCCTCGATGTAGCCGATCGTGCGCGGGTCGATTCCCGCCTTGCGATAGACATCGCGCAGGAGGTCGGCCTGCGCCGCGGTGTTCGGCGCCGTCAGCGATTGGGCGCGTCCGCCATGGTTGATGCCGCTGGCGCGGACGACGGCGAGGATCGGGTCGCCGTCGCGCTCGGCGTCCGACTGCCGCCGCACGAGGATCATGCCGACGCCCTCGCCGCGCCCGTAGCCGTCGGCGGCGGCCGAGAAGGTCTTGCAGCGCCCGTCCGGCGCCAGCATGCCGGCCTTGGCGAAGGTGATGTGCGCCGCCGGCGTGACGATGCTGTTGACGCCGCCGACGAGCGCCATGTCGCAGTCGCCCGCGCGGATCGCCTGGACGGCGCGGTGGAGGGCGACGAGCGAGCTCGAACAGGCAGTCTCGACGGGCTCGCTCGGGCCATGCAGGTCGAGGAAATAGCTGATCCGGTTCGGCCCGATCGAGGCGACCGAGCCGGTGGCAAGGTAACCCTCGCCTTCCAGATCCGCCCCCTGACCCTCCTGGTACCCGCTGGAGGCGGTGCCGACGAAGACGCCGACCTTGTGCCCGGCGAGGCTGCGCGGCGAATGGCCGGCATCCTCGATCGCCTTCCAGGCATGCATCAGCATCAGGCGCTGCTGCGGATCCATCAGCCGGGCTTCGCGCGGCGAGATGCCGAAGAACAAGGGGTCGAAGGCGAACACCCCGTCGATGAAGCCGCCCCGGTGGATATTCGTCTTTCCCGGCTCGCGCTTCGGGTCGCCGTCGATCGCCTGCCAGGACCAGCGGTCGGCGGGAACAGGGCCGATGCAGTCGCGCCCGGCGATCAGGTTGGACCAGAACGCGTCCGCATCCCCGGCCATGGGGAAGCAGCAGCTTTGCCCGGTGATGACGATCGGATCGTCCGCCGGCGCGACGGGCGCCTGGAGTTCCGAACGGAAGGCATCCCGGCGATCGGCGCCGGCGCCGACGGCGCGGCCGCCTTCGGCCTTCCGCTCCGAGCGGTCCGCCAGGTCTGCCGTCCGTGGCGCATCGTGGCCCGGCCGATCCGGCTTCAGATCCGCGGCGACATGGCCGGCGAGCCGGGCGAGCGTGGCGAATTCGAAGAAATCCGGCGTGGCCAGCGACAGGCCGAGCTCGGCGTTGATGCGCGCGGCGAAGGCCGTCATCGTCACGGAATCGAAGCCGTAGTCGCCGAGTTCCGTTTCGGGATCGAGGGCCGAGGCGTCCACTTCCAGCGTCCGGGCGGCAATCCCGGTCAGGAGACGGAGCGCGCGCGCTGCCGGGTCTTCGTCGCTCTCCAGGAGCACGGCACCAGTGCCGCCGGGCTGCGAAGGGGCTTGGCCAGCGTCGTCCGCCGCAGCGAGCCGCGTCCGACCGGCCGGACGGGCGACGACAAAGTCCTCGAATCGCACCGCGACAGTGCCGTCGTCGTCACAGACGTCGATGCTCGGGCCGGCATCGGCCCCGCGCAGAACGGCCCACATGCCGGGGGCCGTCGTGCCGTACACGGCGATGCGCCGGACCGAAGACGGGAGGGCCAGCCCGTCCCCCACCGGCCGGTCGAATCCCAGCATCGCCTGCAGCGCCCCGTCGAGAAGCGACGGGTCGAGACCGAAACCGCCATCCGCCTCGGCGGGCACCTCCAGCCGCGCGACGACGACACCCGGTCCCTGCCACAGCCGGCGGATGGCGCGCTGGGCCGGGCCGTAGCTCAGCCCCATCGCGTCGAAGCGGCTGTAGATCGCCGCGACGTCCATCTCACGCGAGGCTGCGGCCTTCGCCCGGTCGAGGTCGATCCGCGGCGCGTCTCCCGGCGGCAACCGCCGCAACTTTCCCTCGGCATGAAGCCGCCGCCCGCCGGCATCGCGCTCGGCGAAGACGAGATAGCGCGAGATGTCCGGGGTCTCGCCTTCCAGGACCACGGACAGGCGCACCGGTCCGGAGCCGACCGAGACCGGTTCGATCCAGCGGTGTCCGAGGAGTTCGAATCCCTCCGCCGAGCCGCCCGAGCCGCCGACCGCGACGCGCAGCATTTCCAGGCTCATCACGCCCGGCAGGACTTTGGCCCCCTGCACGCGATGATCGCGCAGGAAGCTCTCCGAGCCGTCGAAACTGATGGCGGCGGCGGCAACCGCCCCCTCGGCGCCGACCTTCCGGGCTTCCCCGCCGCCGGCCGCCCGTGCCACCGTCGGCGTCACCCAGTAACGCGTCTTCGCGAAGGGATAGCCCGGCAGGGAGATCCGCCGGGCGCCGCGGTTCCGGGAGACCGAGGCCCAGTCGATATTGAAGCCATCGGCCCAGAGGGCGAGAAGATCATCGGGCCGCCCCCGGTCGACCAGACCGGCAGCGGCCAGGCGCAGGGCATCGTCGGATTCGAGCAGCGCCATCGTGCGGCGCCCGGCCTTCGCCCGGCCGATATGGAGACCTTCACGAGCGCCCGCGCCGAGACAGGCGGAAAGCCGGTCGGACAGCTCGGCCAGGCTCGACGCCACGAAACCGAGACGAAACTCCATCGCGTCGCGCGCGATCTGCAGTGTGTGGGCGAGGTCGGTCAGCGAGACACGCCGCCCTGGCTCCGCGAGAAAGGCCAGGAGCCGCTCGGCCATTTCCCGCAACTGCGGCTCTGAGCGCGCCGAGAGGACGACGAGGCTCGGCCCCGCAGCGCGCGCGTCCCCTGCCGGCGGCGGTGCCGGCGGCAGGTATTCCTCGAGCACCAGATGCGCGTTCGAACCGCCGAAGCCGAAACTGCTGACCCCGGCGCGGCGCGGCAGTTCCTCGCCCGCCGCGTCCACGGGCGCGGACCAGTCCGTTAGCTGCCGGGCGACATGGAACGGGCCGGCGCCGAGCTTCAGATAGGGGTTGAGCACGTCGCAGTGGAGGGTCGGGGCGATCGTCCCGTGCCGGAACTGCAGCAGCACCTTGATCAGGCCCGCGATTCCCGCTGCCAGTTCCAGATGGCCGATGTTCGATTTCACCGAGCCGATGGCGCAGCTCTGTGCGGGCGCCCGTCCGAATTGCGCTTCTGCATCACGCGTCAGATCGGCGAAGGCCGAGGTCAGGGCCTCGACCTCGATCGGGTCGCCGAGCGGCGTGCCGGTCCCGTGCGCCTCGATATAGCCGACGGTGCGCGGGTCGAACCCGGCGGCGGCATAGGCGGTCCGCAGCAGATCGGCCTGGGCGCGGGGATTGGGCGCGGTCAGCGAGGCGGCCCGGCCGCCGTGGTTCTCGGCGCTGCCGCGGATGACGGCGAGGATCCGGTCGCCATCCGCCTCGGCCGCAGCCAGCGGCTTCAGGAAGACGAGGCCGACGCCCTCGCCGCGGGCATAGCCATCGGCCGCGGCGGAGAAGGGCTTGCAGCGCCCGCCCGGCGACAGCATGCCGGCCTTGGAGAAGCCGACGAAGGCTTCCGGCAGGAGCAGCGCATTGATGGCACCGGCGATGGCCGCCGTGCAGTGGCCGGAGCGGATCGCCTCGACGGCCCGGTGCACGGCGACGAGCGCGCTGGAGCAGGCGGTTTCGACGGCGACACTCGGGCCGTGAAAATCGTAGAAATAGCTGATCCGGTTCGGCCCGAGCGACGGCGCGAGGCCCGTCATCGAATAGCCCTCGATGGCGACCTCCGCCTGCGAGAGCAGCCGGCTGTAGCCGGTATCCGCCGTGCCGACGAACACCCCGGTGCGCGAGCCCGCCAGCGCCGATGGCGCATAGCCGGCGTCCTCCATCACGCGAAAAGCCTCGGTGAGGAGCAGGCGCTGCTGCGGATCCATCATCCGCGCCTCGGGCGCGGAAATGCCGAAGAAGGGCGCGTCGAAGGCGGCCATGCCGTCGATGAACCCGCCCCATCGGACGTTGCCGCGGCCGGGCTCGGACAGGGGATCGCCGAAATAGTCGCGCCAGTCCCAGCGCTCCGCCGGCACCTCGCCGATGCAGTCCCGGCCTTCCGCCAGAACCTCCCAGAAGTCATCGACGTCGGGGGCGCCGGGAAACTGGCCGCTCATGCCGATGATGGCGATGGCCCCGGGAGCACCAGCGCTGGCGCGATCAGGCTTTCTCGATACGGCCGCGTCGTTCGCGGCCACCACCGATGCGGTCGCCTCAGCCTGGCCGCCACTCTGAGGCTCGGCGGCGGGCGCCACCGCTGGCGCGACAGCCGCCACGATGCCGAGGGCCTTCGCCATGGCCTCTCCCGCCTCTCCGGCGAGATGCCGGCCGATCCCCTCCAGCGTCGGATGCTCGAAGAACAGAGTCGGCGTCAGTTCCAGTCCAAAGCGCTCGTTCAAGCGATTGGCAAACTGTGTGAAGCCGATGGAATCAAAGCCGTATTCGGTCAGTTCGACATCCGTCTCGAGATCGCTCGCCGTCACCTTCAGCTGCACGCTGGCTTCCGTGAGAAGTGCGTCGAGGATCGGCCGGTAAAGCGTTCGCGCGTCAGGAAAAATGCCGTTCTGGGCGGGCGCGCCTCGATCGCCGGTTTCAGCAAGCTCACCGGCCTCCCCGGTCTCGACGGGGTCCAGTCGGTCAGGCGACACGGCGACGAAGCGGCGGATCTTCTCCGCGTCGCCCCAGGCTACCAGCAGCCGCGCGGAGGCTCCGGCCAGGCCGGCGGAAATCATGGCGAGGCCGGTAGCACTGTCCATCGGCACAAGGCCCGTCACCCGCCGCATGAGCTGCGCCTCGGCCGGATCGAGGCGCATGCCGCCCTCCTGCCAGAGCGGCCAGGCGATCGACAGCGTCCGGCCGTGGCGCTCGCCGCGCTGCCGGCGCGCCTCCCGCGACGCGGCGAAGCCGTCGAGAAAGCCGTTTGCCGCGGCATAGGCGGCCTGGCCGACATTGCCGGTGACGGCGGCGATCGAGGAGAAGAGGAGGAAGAAGTCGAGCGGCGCGTCGCCGAGCGCGTCGTCGAGGGTGATCACGCCCCGCACCTTCGGCGCCAGCACATCTCGCAGCTGCGCCGGCGTCTGACGGAGAAAGTTCTCGTCGCGAAGGACGCCCGCGGCATGGATGACGCCGTCGAAACCGCCATGATCCCGCCGGATCCCCTCGACCAGCGCCGCGACCGAGGCCGCGTCCGCGACGTCGGCGACAAGGTGATGCAGGCCGTGGCCTTCCCGCAGCCGCATCGCGAGTTCGGCGGACGGTTCGTGCCGGCTGGCGAGGATCACCCTCGCTTGCGGTGCGGTGCGCAGGATCTCCGACGCCAGGATCAGGCCGAGCTTGCCGGCGCCGCCGGTGACGAGATAGACGCCGCCGTCGCGCCAAGGGGGCGGCGCATCCTCAGCCGCCGACTTTTCCTCCCAGCCTTCCATGGCAAGCCCCGGGCCCTCGGCCCGCAGCAGCGCGCCCGCGGGGGCCCGCTCGGCCCGTTGCAGTGCGGCGGCCAACGCAGATGGGTCGCTGCCGGCGATGGCGACGACCTGGCCGTGCACCCGCCGGTGCTCCCGACCAAGGCTTCGCATCATCCCCGCCAGACCCGCGAGGTGCGGCGGGCTCGCTTCGCCGACGCAAACCATCTGCACCAGGATCGGCCCCGTGCCCGGCTCGCCGAGGAGCGCCTGGACGGCCTCGACGACGTGCAGCGCCATCCGCTCGAACGTCTCCCCCGGTGGCGACGACGCGGGATCGTCGACCACGATCGCCTCGCGGTCCGGGATGGCGCCTCTCCAAGCGCCCTCGTTGCCGCGGACGCCCGCCAGGAGCACGACGCGACGCTCGAACGCTGGAGACGTCGAACCGGGGACGAGCGGACGCCAGCAGGGCTCGAAGCAGAGGAGAACGTCGCCGGCAGCGTCTCCGGCCGGAGCCGAAGCCGCGACGACCAGCCGGCGCGTGACAAAACCCCTGATGGCCACGCGGGTGCTGCCATCGTCGGCGAGGAGATCGATATCCATCGCCCGCACGCCCGGCCGGGTCTCGTCCACGGCGCGGACAAGCGCCCACATGTGCGGCTCGCAGGGCCCGAACATCTCGACCGCGTCGATCGAGAACGGCAGGGCGGTGGCGCCATCCCCCGGTTCGGCGAGGCCGATGGCCGACTGGAGGGCGCCGTCGAGAAGACTGGGATGAAGCACGAAGCCGGACATGCCCGCGTGCAGCGCCGCCGGCAGTTCGAGCTCGGCGAGAACCTGCGTGCGGCCTTCGGCATCCCTGCCGATCGCCAGGTCGCGGATGACGCGGTGGCCTTCGCCATAGCCGAGGTCGAGAGCGTCAAAGGCGGCATAGATTTCGGCTGCCGGACGGGGGCGGGCGGAAGCCTGCCGAAGAACCTGCAGGTCCACCTGTGGGGGGCGAATGCCTGACGCCGCGATGCGCATCTGCGCATGCACGCTGCGCTCGCCGCTCTCGGAGATGCTGACGATCTCCGCCCGCGCGCCCTCGGAAAGGCGCACGATCTCGCAGATCACCGTGACCGGGCGCTCCACCCTCAGCGGCGTCATCCAGACGACCTGGCGGAGCGTCGGCGCGGAAAAGCCGGCCTGTTCGGCCGCGGCCCGCGCCAGCTCGAGATAGGCGACGCCGGGAAGAACAGGCGTTCCGGCCACGCGGTGATCGGCGAGAAACGTCTCCTCGCCGGTCAACCGAAGTTCGAAGCGGTCACCGCCCAGCGGCTGGGGCATCAGCGTCGCCGGCGCGGGTCGTGGGATCGGAAGCTCGGGCAGCGGCAGCCAGTAGCGCTGGCGCTGGAAGGCGTAGCTCGGCAGGGCGATCCGGCGAGGGCGCCGGCCCGGATACAGGGCCGACCAGTCGACCGCGCCGCCGGCCGTCCAGTGGGCGGCGATGGTGGCAGGAGGCTCCGCCCGGGGATCGAGGGCCGCGACTTGCTGGCCGGCGGGCGCGGTTCCGATGGCCGCGGCGCCCGGCGCCTGCGCCAGGAAGGCATCCATGGCCCGGATGAGCGCCGGCCTCTCCGCCGCCACGAAGCACAGCCGCCAGCGCATGGCATCGCGCCCGACCTGCAGCGTCGCCGCCATGTCGGCGAGATCGGCCGTCGCCGCCGCCTCCCGGAGGCGCGCGACCACCGCCCGCAGCGCCGCCTCGCTCTTCGCCGAGACCGGAAAGAGAAACGGACCTTCCCGCGGTACCGGCGGCGCCTCGGCGGGCCTGCGGTATTCCTCGATCACCATGTGGACGTTCGTGCCGCCGGCGCCGAAGGAGCTGAGCCCCGCCCGCAGCGGCTGCTCCCGGCCCTCGATGACCGCCCGCTTCCAGGGCCGCGCCTCGGTGACGAGGAAGAAGGGCGAGCCGGCGAGCTCCAGGAGCGGGTTCGGCGCCGCGCAATGCAGCGTCGGGTAGAGCGTCTCGCTGCGCATCGCCAGCAACACCTTGATCAGCCCGGCCATGCCGGCCGCGGTCTCCGCGTGACCGATATTGGACTTGACCGAGCCGAGGCCGATCGTCGGCTCGGCAGCCGGCACGAGGTCCCTGTCGCGATAGAGCTCGGCAAAGGCACGCTTCAGGCCGTCGATCTCGATCGGGTCGCCGAGCGGCGTGCCGGTGCCGTGGCACTCGACCATGCCGATGCTGCGGGGGTCGACGCCGGCCTGGCGATGCGCCTCGACGATGAGCCGCGCCTGCGACTTCGGATTGGGCGCCGTCAGCGAGGTCGCGCCGCCGCCATGATGGGCGACCGAGCCGCGGATGACGCCGAGGATCGGGTCGCCGTCGCGTTCCGCCAGGTCCAGCCGCTTCAACAGCACGGCGCCGACGCCGTCGGCGCGCGCATAGCCGTTGGCATCGCGGGAGAAGCTCTTGCAGCGTCCGTCCGGGGTGATCATCCCGACCTTGGAGAACATGATGTGCTGGGTCGGCGACAGCATCAGGTTGGAGCCGCCAGCGATCGCCATCTCGCAGCCCTCGTGCCGGATGCTCATCACCGCGCGGTGGATGGCGACGAGCGAGCTCGAGCAAGCGGTATCAACGACTTCGCTGGGTCCGTGAATGTCGAGAAGGAAGGACAGCCGGTTCGGGCAGAAGGCGTGGCCGAGCCCGGTCAGCTGCTGCGCCTCCATGATCCCGGCCCGGTTCGCCATGTCGGTATAGTCGAGAAGGTTGATGCCGAGGAACATGCCGACCTTGCGGCCCGACAGCGCGCCGGGCGCGTAGCCGCCCTTTTCGACGAGGCTCCAGACGCATTCCATGAACAGCCGGTGCTGCGGGTCGATCAGCTCGGCCTCGCGCGGCGAGATGTTGAAGAAGCCGGCATCGAACATGTCCGCATCCGGCACGAAGCCGCCGAACCGCACGTCGGTGAAGGCCCCCTTCTTCGGATCGCCATGCACGGCGCGCCAGTCCCAGCGCTCCGGCGGGATCTCCTCGATGCAATCGTCACCGGCCCGCAGATGCGCCTCGAAGGCGTCGAGGTCGGGGCTCCGGGGAAATTTCCCTTCCATCGACAGGATCGCGATCGGCACATCCTTGCCGGAGCCCCCAAGCGCGAACGCTGGCGCCGAAACCGCCGCAAGGGCGGCCACGACGGGCAGCCCTCTCCCGCTGCCGGCGGCCTTCCGCTGCCGGGCAATCCAGGCCTCAGACGTTCTCCGGCCCGACGCGGGCAATATTGGTGACGAAGGAGGTGATGGATCCGAGGCAGGGGTTGCCTCGGACCCCGCAGGCGGCCTGTCAGCCGAGCGGGCGGCGATCGTCTTGCCGTAGCGCTCGAAGAGGATGGCGCCGAGATCGTCGAGATGCTTGGCCTCGAAGAACACCGTCGGCGCGACGGAAATCCCGAAATGCCGGGAGATCTGCGCCATGATCTCGGTGATCGCGATCGAATCGATCCCGAGATTGGCAAGGTTTTCGCGTGGGCTCAGTTCCGCCGGCGGCATGCGCAGGGCCGCGGCGGCCAGCTGCCAAACATCGTGGGCAAGTTGGGCGGCGGGGTTCTCCGGCGGCGCACCCGGCGGCGGTTCGGCGGCGCCGGCGGCCGCTTTCGCAGCGAGGCGCGCGCGGGCCCGCCCGATCAGTTCCGCGTCGAGCCTCTCGGCCATCCGGGCCCGCAGCGTGTCGCGACCGCCGAAACTCATTCGGCCGCCTCCGCCTTGGCGGAAGCGCCCTCCGCGAGCATGTCGCGGTAGCGGCGCATGTGGCCGAGCAGCTTCCAGAGGTCTGCTTCCCACTGGTGGCGGTAGGACTGGATGAAGTAGCTCTGGCCGAGATCGGGCGTGTCGGTGCGCTTGGCCGCCAGAAACCGCTCCAGCCCGCTGGTGCGGCCGAACAGGGCGCGGGCGTAGTTGAGGACGAAGAGCCCCTGCGTCTTCAGGCCGTCGCCGAGCCCGCCGGCCGCATTGATGAAGCCCATGAACAGGATTGTGTCGAGGTTGCGCGGCGTGGAGTGGAGGAAGAGGTCGGGAATCCCGCCCTTCCACTCCAGCAGTGCCGGGTCGAGGAACGGAAAGTCCCGCCGGTATCCCGTCGCATACAGCACGAGGTCGAAGTCCGCCTCGCTGCCGTCGGCAAAGCGCGCCGTCTTGCCGCGAAAGCTCTCGACGTCGCCCTTCGGCGCCACGTCGCCGTGGCCGATATGGTAGAGCAGCAGCGAGTTCATCACGGGATGGGCGCCGTCGAGCGGGTAGTCCGGCCGGGGCAGCCCATAGTCGGCGCCGTCATAGCCGGCAAGGCGGAACACTTCCTCGATATAGGCGAGCGTCTCCTCCTTGCTGGAGAACTTGCTGCCGAGCTCCATCATCCACTGCGGCGTCGGTTTGCCCCCGATGAATTTCGGCTGGTAATAATAGCCGCGCCGGGTGCTGTGATGCACGGTCTCCGCGGTGCGGATGGCATCGACCGCGATGTCGCAGCCGGAATTGCCCCCGCCGACGACGAGGACGCGCTTTCCACGCAGCTGGTCGGCCGTTTTGTAGTCGGCGGCATGCAGCACCTCGCCCTCGAAGTTTCCGGCGTAGGCGGGCTCGGGAAAGCGCGGCACCCGCTGCAGCCCGTTGCAGACGATCACCAGCCGATAATGCGCGTCATGGCCGGCCGCGCTCTTCAGGCGCCAGCCCTCGCCTTCCGGCACCAGGGTCTTGATGGCGGCGTTGAAGCGGGTCCGCGGATAGAGGCCGGCCTCCCGGGCGCAGGCGCGCAGATAGGCGAGCATCTGCCGGTGGTCGGGATAGGGCGGATAGCTCTCCGGCATCGGGAAGTCGGGCAGCTGCGTATTGAATTTCGGCGAGATGAGGTGGAGCGACCGGTAGGTTCGGCCGCAGGCCGCCTCGCCGTTCCACACCCCGCCGAAATCGCCTTCGGCCTCGAAGAGGTCCACGTCGATCCCGCCGGCCAGGAGCTCGCGAGCGACGCCGATGCCGGTCGGACCGCCGCCGATGATCGCCACACGCGCCGGACTGCCGTTCATTGAGCAACCTCCTCATCCAGATGGATGTCCCAGCTGCTCTCCAGCGATACCAGCTTTACGCCGTCGAGCCGCAGGCATTCTTCGCCCTCGGCGTCGAATAGTTGGACTTGGCAGGCACCCGCGTCGTCACCGTCCGCGCTGTGGATGCGGACGACGGCCGTGTCTGCGAGCGGCGCGAACCCCGTCATCGCCTCGATGCTGAAGGGAAACATCAGGTCCGACCGATCCGGACGCGCGCCCGCACCGGCACGCGCCCGGAAGGTGAGAAGGCGCCAGACGGCATCCAGGAAGAAGGGGTTGAACCAGTGCCCCGCGGACTCTGCCCCGCGCGGCAGTTGGAGATCGGCGATGAGCGTCCCCCCGTCGCGTCGAACGGAGCCGATGCCGGCCATTTCCGGCGACGGCGGGCCGGAGGCGATGGCGCAACCGTCGGCAAAGAGCCTGTAGGCGGCACCCGCATCGGACCCGCGCTCCCGTTCGCCCGGCGGCAGGATGGTCCGCGCCGGCAGGCCTGGCTCATCCGGCGCGGCCGAGCCGAAATGGCAGGCCCCCTCGCCATCGGCCTCGACCCGGTAGAGCAGGCCCTCGGCGTCCGACAGGACGACGACCGTCATGTCGCGCGGATGCCCGTTGATCGCGACGGGGCCGCCCCACAGAAGGTGCTGCAGGCGCCGGACGGGCGTGCCCGAAAGCCGTTCCAGCGTGGCGCGGGCGATTTCCGGCAGGAACAGGCCGAGCGACAGCCGCTCTTCGCCGCTCATATGCGTCGTCAGGTAGGCCTCGGTGCCGTCGAGACGAATGACGCGGCGGCCGAGCTCGCCCTCCGCCGGAGCCTTGCCGAGAAGCGCGGAGGCGTCGGGCGAGGCGATCGGCAGACCCGCCGGCCGCGGCGGTGCCTGGGGGGTATCGACCCAGTGGCGCGTCGCAGCAAAAGGATAGGCCGGAATATGGATGCGCCTGGCGCCGGCGATGGCCGGCCATGCGAGGTTCATGCCGCCGGCCCACAGTTTCGCGGCCCTGCCGAGCTGCTCCGGATCGGGAGACGCCAGCCAGCGGGCGACGAGCGCCTTCGCCTCCTCGTCGGCGCCGAAGATCGTCGCCATGCCGCCATCCGCCGCAGACAGATGCACGCCGGCGATCGGCCGGCCCGCGGCGACCGAGGCGAGCGCCCGCAGCAGTTCGTCGCGTCCGCTGCAGACGACGGCAAGCCGCTCCGAATGAACCGCGCGACCTGTCTGCAAGGTACAGGCGAGACTGCCGAGGTCGAGGCCGGGCCGTGATGCCACGAAGCGCTCCAGCGCGCCGGCATAGGCGATCAGCCGGTCCCGGTCGCGGGCGGACAAAACAAAGATCCAGGGTCCCGTACTCGGCGACACGGCGTTCGGCGCGTCCGAACTCTGTTCGAGAACCACATGCGCATTGGTGCCGCTGAAGCCGAAGGCGCTGACGCCCGCCCGCCGCGGCGCGCCGACCGGCGCGGGCCACTCGCTCAAGGTCCGGCTGACGAAGAAGGGCGTCTTCTCGAACGCGATGTGGCCGTTCGGGGTGTCGATGTTGATCGAGGGCGGAATCTGCCGGTTCTCCAGCGCCAGCATGGCCTTCAACAGCCCGGCGATCCCGGCGCTGGCGAGGAGATGGCCGACATTGCTCTTCACCGACCCGAGCGCACAGGCGTCGCCGGCTGGCAGGTCGAAGGCTCCGGTCAGCCCCTCCACCTCGATCGGATCGCCGAGCGGCGTCCCGGTGCCATGGCATTCGACGAGGCCGATGGTGGCGGGGTCGATGCCGAAACGGGCATGGACGGCGCGGATCAGCGCCGTCTGGGCCTTCGGATTGGGCGCCGTGATGCCGTTCGTGCGGCCGTCCTGGTTGACGCCCCAGCCGCGGATCACCGCATGGATGGGATCGCCGTCGCGCTGCGCATCGGCCAGCCGCTTGAGCAGCACCGCCCCGACGCCTTCGCCTGGAACGAAGCCGTTGGCCCTTTCGTCGAAGGTGAAGCAGCGGCCGTCGGCCGAGAGCATGCTGACCTTGGCCGTGTCGACGAACATCTTGGGCCCGACGAGAACGCAGGCGCCCCCCGTAATCGCCAGGTCACAGACGCCGGCGACGAGGCTTTCGCAGGCCTCGGCCAGCGCGACGAGCGAGCTGGAGCAGGCGGTGTCGATCGACAGGCAGGGGCCGCGCAGGTCGAGGAGATAGGCGATGCGGGAAGCGAGGATCGAGCCGGCGCTGCCGAGCAGGCTGTAACTGTTGCGCTCTTCGATCAGGTCCTCGTAGCCGCTCGGCCCGGATGAGACGTAGATGCCGCAGCGCGAGCCGGCGAGCCGGGCCGGGTCGATCGCGGCATCCTCGATCGCGTGCCAGGCCGTCTGCAGGAACAGGCGCTGCTGCGGGTCCATCAGCTCGGCCTCGCGCGGCGTGATGCCGAAGAAGCGCGCGTCGAACGCGTCGACGGCGTCGAGCGCGCCCATCCACTTGCAATAGGTCTTTCCCGGCGCCTGCGGATCGGGGTCGTAGAAGCGGGCGATGTCCCAGCGCGAGGCCGGAATTTCGCCGATGCAGTCCACCCCGTCGCGGATATTGCGCCAGAAGGCGTCGAGGTCCGCTGCCTTGGGGAACATGCCGGAGGCGCCGATGATGGCGATGCCATCCGAGCGGGCGTCAGCGTCGGCGCGGGCGACGACCGGCGGAGCGGCCGGCCGCGGCTCGGGATCGGTCGCGGCCAGGGCGGCAGAATGCGGCAAGGCGGCCGGCGGCACCGGCGCGCCCGCGCCGTGCCCCCTCGCCGGCGCCTCTGCCACCCGCCCCGGCGGCGGCAGGAGCGTGGCGACATGATCCACCAGCGCCCCGACGGAAGGGTGGGCATAGACCGCCGTCGCCGGCAGGGCGATGGAATAGCGGGCGTTGAGGAGGCGGATCCAGGTGACGGCGAGGATCGAGTCGAGGCCCAGATCGAGGAAGCCGGAGCGGTCCTCGATCTCCTGGGGATCGATCATCAGCTCGCCGGCCAGCGAGGCGACGATGTCCTCCCGCAAGGCGTCGGTCGGCCGGCGCATTGCAGGCGTTTCCGCGGCATTGGCGGCCCGCTCGGCCAGGGGAGCGACCGGCGCCGACGCATTTGGCCCACGCCCGTCAGGTCGATGGTCGCCCACCAGCCGCGCGACTTCGCCTGCCAGCAAACCAACGGTCGGATGCGCATAGACCGCCGTCGCCGGCAGCGCGATGCCGAAGCGCTCGTTCAGCCGGCGGATCCACGTCACCGCCAGGATGGAATCGAGGCCGAGATCGATGAAACTGGCGTTTGCCCCGATCTCGGCGACGTCGATCATCAGCTCCTCGGCCAGCGAGGACATGACCGCGCCGACGATGCCCGCATCGTCTCCCGATGGCGGAGCTCGGTTGGGCGCGATCGCCGGCTCCGCCGCACCGAATTTTTCCGCGATGCGCGCGCGCACGTCCTCATTGCCGATGAAGGTCTCGGCGTGCATCGCCAGCTCCTGCTGCAGAACGGTTTCGAGGGCATCGCGCAAGGGCTGGGCCGCCGTCCGCTTCCTCGCCAAGAGGCTGTCGCGGGAGAGACGCGCCAGTTCGTGCGCCCGCGCCAGCGCCAGGGAGAGGACGTCGCAGGCCGGGACGACCGTCGCCTGCTTCGACCGCTGCGACAGTTCACGGCCCCGGTATTCCCGCGCGGTGAACAGGATCTCGCGGCCAAGGTCGTCGCCGAGGCGGTGCGGCAGCACCAGGGTCACGCCGGCTCCCGGCGTAAAGCCGTACCAGAGATAGTTGCTGTGATAGACCGCCTCCTCGGCGTGGATCGCCCAGTCGCAGGTAAGGCCGAGCGCCCAGCCCGCGCCGATGCCGTGGCCCTGCAGGGCGGCGATGACCGGGAGATTGCAGGCGAGCGGCAGCGCGTAGATCCGGCGGTCGGTAAACCGGCTGCCGCCGCTCTGCAGATCGCGCAGCCCCTCCGCCGTGCCGCCGCAGGCGAAGAAGGTCTCGTGCCCGGTCAGGACGACGACCCTCGCCGCCGCCAATTGCGCGATCGTCGCGAAGGCTTCCTCCAGGCCGTCCATCAGGGCCGGGGTGAACATGTTGCGCCCGTCCCGCTCCAGCATGCGCAGGAGAAGCACGCCGTCGTCGAAGAGGTCGAGTTCGACGACTGGCGAGGCAAGCGGAATTTTGCGCGAGGCGAAACCCGGCGCGGCCTCTCGGGCCAGGTCCGCCACCGGCATTTCGGCTGAAAACGGCATGGCGGCCGCGACGGGCGTCAGCGGCAGGCGCGTCCACATGTGGCGCTTCAGCAGAACGAGCGGCAGGCGCGGCGCCCGCGCGATCTGGCGGGCCAGCGTCAGCGCGGTCTGGTCCTGCGTCCCCTCTGGCGCGAGGACGATGCCCCATTCGCGCAGCGCGTCGCCGTCACGGCCGGTGCGGTCAGTCGCCTGGAGACGACCGACCGTTCCCAGCCGAAGCGCGTAGAGCCTGTGAACCAGTTCCGTCTCGGCGGCAGGGATGTCGTCGAGACCGCTGCGCTCGCCAAGGACCAGGAAATCGGCGACGAGCGCCATCTGCGCCGAAGCACCGGAGGGACGGCCCTGAAAGGCCGCGACGACGGGCACGGCGCAGGTGACGAGGCTCTCGGCATTCCAGGTCGGCGCCTTCTGCCCCTGCCCCTCTAGCCTGCCTGCGAGGATCACGGCGCGGACAGCCAGGTCGTCGCCCGCGGCGATAAGTTCCTCGGTCAGCCTTGCCGCCAGCGCCGGCCCCCAGCCGCCGCTCAGAGTAAGGACGCGAACGCCCTCCCTGTCGGCCGAGCGTTCCACAGTGCCGGCGGGCGACTGAGGCACGCGCGGCGTCACGGGCGCGAGGGCCACCCTGGCGGAGCAGACAACGCCGGACGCCGAGACCGAGGCCGCCATGGCTTCCGGCCGCCCGAGCCGGACCCGCGCCGCCGGCGCAGGCGCGGGATCATCACCTCCTGGCCGAGGCAGGGAAGAGGCCGTTGGTGTTGCCTCGGCAAATGGCATCGATGCGAGCCGACGCTCCGGCTCCAAGGCAGCGACAGGGCCGATCGGTCCCACCCAATAGCTCTTTCCCCCAAACGGATAGGTCGGCAGCGGCACGCGGCGGCGGGCCGCGGAAAACAGCGTGTGGACATCCAGCGTCCTGCCTTCGACGAAACGCCGGCCGAGAAGCTCGAGATCGGCGACGCGCGTGCTTTCATCGGGCTCGCTGGTTCGCAGGCTCCCGACGCGGTTTCCGCCGGCGCGTTCGGGCCCGCTTGTTTCTCTAGCCACCGCGGACGACCCATTGTCCAGCCAGGCACTCAGGCCGCCGATCAGGGCGTCAAAACTGTCGGCGACCAGCGCCAGCCGATGCTGAAAATGCCGCCGGCCGGCGAGGAGCGTGAAGGCGACGTCCTCCGGCAGCAGGCCGGGTTGCGCCTGGAGATGCTGCCGGAGACGGGCGGCCTGCGCCCGCAACTGCTCCGTCGTGCGGGCCGACAGGACGAACAGCTGATGCCGCTGCGGCTCGGGCGCCGAGGGCGCCTGCCTCGCCTCCTCGACCACGAGATGGGCATTGGTGCCGCCGAAGCCGAAGGAGCTGATCGCCGCCCGGCGCTGGCCGTCCGCCCGGACGGGCCAGGCGACCGGCGCCTCGTTCACCTGGAAGCGGCTCGCGGCGAAATCGATCGCGGGATTGCCGCCGGCAAAATGCAGCGTCGGCGGAATGCTGGCGTGCTTCAGGCTCCACAACACCTTGGCGAGCCCGGCGAACCCCGCCGCCGTCGTGGCGTGGCCGATGTTCGACTTGACCGAGCCGAGCCATGTCGGCTCGCGGCGGAGACCGGCGTCGGAAAAAGCCCGAGCGAGGGCCGCGTGCTCGATCGGATCGCCGAGCACGGTGCCCGTGCCGTGCGCCTCGACGAGATCGATCGTCGCCGGGTCGATGCCGAATTTGGCGTAGAGCTCGCGGATCAGCCGCTCCTGCGAGGCGGCGCTCGGCGCGGTGATGCCGTTCGTCGTGCCGTCCTGGTTGGTGCCGGAGCCGATGACGACGCCGAGCACCGTGTCGCCATCGGCGAGCGCCTCGGACAGCGGCCGCAGCAGCATGGCGCCGACCGCCTCGCCGGGAACGATGCCGTCGGCCCCGGCGCCGAAGGCGGCGCATCGCCCGGAGGGCGAGAGCATGCGCGCGGCATTGGCGGAGCGGAAGAACCGCGGCGAGCTCTGGATGAAGACCCCACCGGCCAGCGCCATCTCGCTGTCGCCGTTCCAGAGGCTCTGGCACGCCATGTGGAGGGCGACGAGCGAGCTGGAACAGGCCGTGTCGATGGCGACGGCGGGACCCTTGAGGTCGAGCCAATAGGATATCCGCGCGGGAATGAGCGAGGTGGTGTTGCCCCAGAAGGCCTGGCCGGGCGGCTGCTCGGCGAACAGGTCCTGATAGTCGCCATGCGCGCAGCCGACGAAGACGCCGCACCGCCTTCCCACCATGTCCGCGCCGGCATGGCCGGCATTCTCCAGCGTCTTCCAGGCCTCCTCCAGGAACAGCCGCTGCTGCGGGTCCATATAGGTCGCTTCCAGCCCGGAAATGCCGAAGAAGACCGGGTCGAACCGGTCGACGCCCTCGATGAAGCTGCCGTGGCGGCCGAAACTGCCGGGCTCGGCGTCGCGGTAGAGGGGCTCGAGGTCGAACCGCGTCGCCGGCTCCACCAGATCGTCGCCGGCAACGAGGTGCGCCCACAGCGCGTCGATCGTGTCCGAGCCGGCAAAGCGGCCGCTGGCGCCGACGATGGCGATCGGCTCGCGGCCGGCGGCATCGGCCAAGCGGGCCTGCGGCGTGCCATGAATCTGGGTCGGCGCGGACGCCGTCTGCGCGACCGCCGTCTCCGGCACCCTCGGTGACGCACGGTCGGCAAGGGCCGGATACTGCCCCAGCAGGAAGGTCTCCAGCCTCGCGGCGCTGGCGAAATCGAACAAGCTGGCCTGATCCAGCCGGATATCGAGAGCCTTGCGCAGGCGGTGGACGAATTCGGCACCGAGGATCGAATCGAGGCCGTAGTCGGCGAAGCTGCGGTCGCGGTCGATGCTGGAAGGCGCGACGTTCAGCGTCTGCCCGAGGGTCGCGAGCAAGGTCTCGCGCAAGGACGTCGCGGCCTGGCCATGGCGGTCTTCCAGGTCCTCCGCGACGCCGCTGCCCGGCAGCGCGTGCAGGCTGCTCGCCGGTGCGACCGTGGCAGCCGCCGAGTCGACGCCCCCGCGCTGAACGCCGGTCGCCCGCGCGGCGATCACCTGCTGGCCCAGCGCCTGCTCCTCGGGCGAGGATCCGGTGAGCCAGGCAAAGCCGGTTTCCTCCAGCACCTTTCGCCACATGGACGCCGTCAGCGACGGCGTGCCGGCGATCCGCCGCTCCGGATCCGTGAACCGCCACCAGCCGTCCAGCAGCCCGAAGGTCACATGGGTGAAGAGCGTCGGCATCGCGGTTTCGTTCAGGAGCAGGACGCCGCCCGGCGCCAGCGTCTCGTGCACCCGTGCCAGCGTGCGAGCGATATCCGCCGTCGCGTGCAGCACGTTGGCGGCGATGACGAGGTCGCAGGAGCCGGCCGCGATGCTCTGCCCAGCCAGCGGCCGCTCGACGTCGAACAGTGCCGTCGTCAGGCCGGGGATGCGGTCGGCATAATGGCGTTCGGCGTGGATGAGGAAGGCCCGCGACACGTCGGTGTAGGCATATGCGCCGATCCGCTCCCTATGCGGCCGCAGGGCCTCGAAGACCGGCTCGCTCGTGCCGCCGGTGCCCGCGCCGATTTCCAGGATGCGCAGTTTTCGACCGTCGTCCGGGAAGGCGGCGACGACGCCCGCCGCCGCCGCGGCGAGGGTGCGGCTGAAGCGGGCCGCGACGGCATTTTCCTTGTAAACGGCCTCGACGAGCGTCTGGCGGCCTTCGGGGAACAGGATTTCCGTCGCCGGCCGCCGGCCGGTGAGAATATCGGGCAGCGCCTGCAGCGCCGCTTCAGCGAGGTCCGCCTGCGCCCTGCCCGTGCCGGTCTGCCGGAAGGCATCCCAGAGGGCCCAGGCTTCCGCCGCGGGGGCCGTTCCCGTCCGCGCCCGGAGATGCAGGCGCGCCGCCTCGGCCCAGGGCCGGTATGCGGCAAGGATGTCCGTTGGCGGGATGGCCGCGAGGATCGGCCCGAGAACGCCGGTGATCGCGTGTTCCAGAGCCTCGATCTCCGCCGACAGCACGGCATCGCCTCGGCCGGTCGTCACGATCCGTTCGAACGCATCCTCCGCCCTTTCCGGTGACGTGGACGTTTTCGCCTCGGGTCGGGCCGGCAGCCAATAGCGCTGGGCCTCGAAGGGGTAGGTCGGCAGGGAGACGATGCGCGCCCGATCTCCCCGGCGCAGATCCTCCCAGGGGATCGCGACCCCTTCCACCCAGAGCCGCGCCACGGACTCGATGCGTCCGTCTTTCCAGGCTCCGGCGACGATCGCGTCGACCACTGCGTCATCGCCGAGCGCGGCAAGGACATTGCGCGATGCCGGCCCTTCATTGGAGAGGACGGAAGGATCGGCAGCACTCCCCGACAGCCAGGACGCCAGTCGCTCGGCAAGCTGCCGGGTGCTGCCGGCAAGGATCATCAACCGGCTTTCCATCGCCTCGCGGCCAACCTGCAGCGTGTAGGCGATGTCGGCAAGCCGTGGCGCGTCCGATGCGACGGACGGCGCCTCCGCCTTCGCGCCGATGAGCGTCGCCAGCCGTTCGACCGTGCCAGCAAGGTCGAGATCCGACCGGTCGAGCGCCACGCCGAAGCGGGTCTTTGCCCATTGCGTCAGCGCCGACAGATGCGCGGCCTCCAGCCCGAGCGCGGCGAGGTCTTCCGCCGGATCGATGTCCCGCGGCTCGACGTTGAGCCATGACGCGAGCGCCGCCGACAGCGCCGGGAGGATCGCGCCCGTTTCGGGCATGCCCGCGGGAAGCGCGCCGGCCTTGCCGACGAAGGCCAGAAGGCGTTCCGCGGCGGCCCGTAGGCGTTCGGGATTGCGCGCGGAAAGCAAGACCGCCTGAAGTCCCGATGCCGGCGGGGCCGCGATCACCGCCGCCGGCTCCACCCATTCCTGCAGGACGGCATGGGCATTGGCGCCGCCGGCCCCGAAGGACGAGACACCGGCGATCCGCGGCTTCTCGGATGTCCAGGTTGCAGCCTGGCGCTGCAGGACGAAGGGCGACCGCGATAGGTCGATGTTCGGATTGGTCTGATCCGCATGCAGCGTTGGCACCAGGACCCGGTTCTTCAGCTGCAGCACGATCTTGGTCAGCCCCGCGATCCCCGCTGCCGCCTCGAGATGGCCGATCCCGGACTTCACCGATCCCAGCGCACAGGAGCCTGCCGCCGCTCCGTCCGCCGCGAAAGCCTGGACGAGGCCGTCGATCTCGATGGGATCGCCGAGGTCCGTCCCCGTGCCATGCGCCTCGACGGTGCCGACGTCCGCCGCGCTCACGCCGGCACGGTCGAGCGCCGCCCGCACCACGTCGCGCTGAGCCGAAGGGTTCGGAACCGTGTAGCCGTTGGTGCGCCCGCCATGGTTCACGACGCTGCCGAGAATGAGCGCGTGGATCCGGTCGCCATCGGCGATCGCCCGCGACAGGGGCTTCAGGAGGAGGCAGCCGACGCCCTCGCCCGGCACGAAACCGTCGGCACCGGCGCCAAAGCTGCGGCAGCGGCCGGAGGGGCTGAGCATCCGCGCGGCGCTCAGCTCCCCATAGGTCGACGGGTGCAGATAGAGGTTCACGCCGCCGGCGATCGCCATGCCGCAGCTTCCGGCCCTCAGATGCTCGCAGGCCTCGTGGATCGCGGTCAGCGACGACGAGCACATGGTGTCGATCGGCAGGCTCGGGCCGGACAGGTCGAGGAGATGCGACACCCGGTTGGCCATGCCGGCAAAAGAGGTGGACGGCCGGACGGTGGCGCCGCCTTCCGTGCGGAAAGGCCCATGCAGGGCAAAGCCGGTCTTGGTCACCCCGACGAAAACGCCGACGCGCGCCCCGTCCTCCCCGCCGCAGACCGACTTCAGCCGGGCGGGCGTGTAGCCGGCATCCTCGCAGGCCTGCCAGGCGCTCGTCAGGAACAGACGCTCCTGCGGATCCATCGCCGCCGCATCGCGCGGCGAGATTTTGAAGAAGAGCGGATCGAAATCGGCAAAGTTTTCGAGGAAGGCGCCCCAGCGGGAATAGCTCTTGCCCGCGGCGATGGCTTCGTCCGGATCCGGCTCGAAGAAGCCGTCGCGCGGCCAGCGTTCTCCGGAAATGTCGCGGACGGCGTCGTGCCCGGCGACGAGGTTGTCCCAGAAGCGGTCGAGATCGGGCGCATCGGGATAGCTGCCGCTCATGCCGACGATGGCGATCGGCTCCTGCGGAGCGGCGGCGGGCGTCGCGCCCGCCGCGGCAGGGGCGGCGCCGGCGCCTGCCGCGCCCTGTCCAGAAGGCGTCAATTGCCGCGCCTCCCGCCCGGCGGCCGGGAGCAGCGGGTCCGCGCCGAAATCGCCCGCCACGCCGGTCCAGAGACCGCAGGCGACGGGCTGCGCGTCGACGAGATAGTCCGCCACCGCCGCCAGCGTACGGTGCCGGAAGAACAGCGTCTTCGGCAGCTGCGCGAAAATGTCCCCGAGGGCGGTGTTGAGCCGGGTGATCATCAGGGAATCGATGCCGTAGTCTTCCAGCGGCGCATCGGGGCGAATGGCCTCGCGCGAAAGGCCGCTGATCTCGGCAAACAGCACGCCGAGATTCGCGCGCGTTGCCGGCAGCAGTGCCGGGGGCACGGTGGAGGATGACGCAACGAGAGAGAACGGGGTGGGCACCGCCCGTTCGATGGAGAGCGCGACCGCCGCAGCCTCCGCCGGCGCCGGCCCGTCGCCGGCGAAGAAGCCCCTGATGCGCTGTCCGTCGCCGGCGATCACCGCGACCTGCGGCGCATCTCCGCCCAGGCAGAGATGCAGCGCCTCGAGGCCGGCCGCCGTGCCGAGGGGGCGCTGACCCATCCGGCGATGCAGCGCCTCCGCCGTGGCCGGATCGACCGTCATTCCGCCGTCCTGCCACAGCGGCCAGTCGATCGCCCGCATCCTGCTGCTGGAAGCACGGGCGAGGCCATCCAGAAACCCGTTGGCGGCGGCATAGTCGGCCTGGCCCGGATTGCCGAAAACGCCGGCCAGGGACGAGAACAGCACGAAATCGTCGAGATCGAGCCCCTGGCAGGCCGCACGCAACGCCAGCGCGCCCGTCACCTTCGGCGCCAGCACCGCCCGAAGATCCGCGTCGGTCTTGTTGGCGAGGAATCCGTCGCGGAGGGTCCCGGCGCAATGGACGACGCCATGGAGCCCGCCGTGAACCTCGACGATGTGCGCCACGAGTGCCTCGACCGCCTCGGCATCGGCCATGTCGACCTGGCGATAGGCGGTGACGGCGCCCTGCCCGCGCAGCGTCTGCAGGAAGGCGGCCCGGTCGTCGTCGAGTGGCGAAGAGCCGGCGAGCACGATTACCGCCGATTTGGCCGTGCGCGCCATGTCCTCGGCGACCAGCCGGCCGAGCCCGCCCAGGCCGCCGGTGACGAGAAAGACGCCGCCCTCGCGCCAGCGATGAACCGGCGCCGTAGCAACCTGTTCCTGCCAGACGCGGACCTGCCGCCGGCTCCCCGAGCGACGACTGTAGCCGTCGTACGGGCCCCGGGCCTCCTCCGCCAGCCATTCCGCAACCTGTTCGGCAGACGCATCCGGGGCGACTTCGAGGAGCTGCGTCCTCACCCGCGGCTCCTCCTGCGAGGCCGAGCGAAGAAGGGCCCCGAGACCGGCGAAGACGAGGCCGTCGCCCTCCGCGGGGACGGCCAGCTGGATGAGAACCGGGTCGTGCCCGGGGCGTTCGATCTCCCGGCGCAGCAAAGCGAGAAGCTGTGTGGCGGCGGCAGCATAGCGCTGCCCGATATCGGCGTCGCCGGGAGCAAGATTCTGGACGTCCGCGCCCTGCCCCGCCGCCACCGCCACACCACAGCCGACTGCGATCCGCCGGCCTGTGAAGCGTTCCCCCGGAAGGTCACGGTCCACCCAGACCGGGACGAACAACAGCCTGTCCACCTTGGTGCCGGTCGCTCGCGCTCCGGGTATCCAGAAGCGCGTGGCGGCGAAGGGATGCGGCGGCAGCGGCGGGCGGCCGGCCTGCTCCGGTCGGTCATGGCTTTCGAGCACCACATGCGCATTGGCGCCGCCGAAACCGAAGCTGCTGACCCCGGCGCGGCGCGGTCCCGCACTGCCGCCGCCCGGCGCATGGGCCGGCCAGGGCTCGCGCGCCGTGACCAGCCGGAAGGGGCTGCCGTCCAGCGCGATATGCGGGTTGATCGGCGAAGCGTGAAGCGTCGGCGGCAGTTCGTTCCGCCGCATGGCCATGAGGATCTTGATCACGCCGGCAAGGCCCGCCGCCGCTTCCAGATGCCCGATGGCCGATTTCACCGCGCCGAGGCCGATCGACCCGGCGCGGGCGGGCCGGCCGGCGCCGAGCGTCTCGAAGGCCCGGATAAGGGCGTTGATCTCGACGGGATCGCCGAGCGCAGTGCCGGTGCCGTGCGCCTCGATGTAGGAGACGCTGTCCGGATCGATCCCCGCCATGGCCGCGACGATCAAATCCGCCTGCGCTCTGGCATTCGGCGCCGTCAGCGCCCCCGACCGTCCGCCGTGGTTTTCCGCGCCGCCGATGATCGTGCCGAGGATCCGGTCGCCGTCGCGCTCGGCATCCCTGAGCCGCTTTACGAGCAGCGCCGCCACGCCCTCGCCGCGGGCATAGCCGTCCGCGGCCGCGCCGAACGTGCTGCAGCGGCCAGTCTGCGACAGCATGTCGACCAGAGCGGGTCCCTCGAAACCGTCCGCCGACAGGCAGAGATTGACGCCCGCGACGATGGCGGCCGAGCACTGGCGCAGGTTCAAGGCATCGCGGGCGCGCAGCAGCGCGATCAGCGAGCTCGAACAGGCGGTGTCGATGGCCTGGCTCGGGCCCGAGAGATCGAACTGGTGCGACAGCCGGTTCGCCGCCATCGCCAGCGAATTGCCGGTTGCGACATAGCCGTCGACCTCGAGGCCCTCGCCCCGCCAGAGCTTGCCGTAGTCGAGCGCGGTGATGCCGACGAAGACGCCCGTGTCGCGCGGAAGGTCGGCCGGCGCGAGGCCCGCATCCTCCAGCGCCCGCCAGGCCGTCTCCAGCAGCAGTCGCTGCTGCGGATCCATGCGCTCGGCCTCGACCGGCGAAATCCTGAAGAGCGCGGCGTCAAAGCGATCGACATCCCCGAGAAAACCGCCGCGCAGGGGAAAGCCGAGGTCGCGCGTCGCGGCCGCGGCGGCCGGGGTAAGGCGGTCGGCGGGCCAGTCGGACGTCAGGTCGCAGCCGGCCAGCAGGTTGTCGAAGAAAGTCTCGACGTCGGGACTGCCGGGAAAGCGGCCAGCCATACCGATGACGGCGATCGGCTCGCCCTGGGGCCGCCCGGCGTCGAGAGCGGCCCCCTGGGTCTCAGACAGTCGCGGCGAGGCCATTCGGGGCGAAGAGGCGCTTGCCGGCATCGCGGGAGGGACCGGCTCGGGCCGGGCAGTCAGGCCATGCCGGGCGGCGAGATGAGTCGCCAGCGCCTCGATGTGCGCGCACTCGAAGAAGATCGCCGGCGACAGCGCGATGCCGTAGGCATCGCCGATGTCGCCGGCGTAACGGGTGAGCGAGATCGAATCGAAGCCGAGATCGTGAAAACTCTCGCGCAGGCCGAGATCGCCCGCCGCGAATTTGAGGATCGCCGCGGCCATCCCGCGCAATTCCCCGCCGAGCCGCGCGAGCGATCCCTCGACCGGGGCAGTCGCTTGCGGATCGGACCGGCCCGGCGCGCGGTCCGCGACCGCACGGTTGCCGGCGGCGATACCGGAAAGGTCCGCCACGACACGGCCCGATGCGTCGAGCAATTTCACGCCGTATCGTCCGTCCGCCTCGGGCATGCACAGGATGTCGGCCACCGCGCCTTCCCCGACACGCGCGGCGGCGATCGACCAGGGCGCGGCGTCGGCGAAGCCGGAGTCGGCGAGAAGCAGCGCCTGGAAGGCTGCGCCCCATGCGGGCGCTGTGCAAAAGGTGTTCTTCTTGAAAGGGTCCTGCTGCGGCGTATCGGTCCGCAGGCGGCAGAGCGTTCCGCCACCGGGCAGGCGCCACGCCTGATCCAGGATCTCGAGATAGGGCCCGAAGCTCAGGCGGCCCGCCTTCAGCGCCGCGTCGATCTCGGCGGAAGACAGGATCGCGGTGGCGGAAGCCCGCAGGCCGGCGAGATCGAGCGCGGGGCCGAGATCTGCAGCCTGGGCGCCGGTGGCGGTGCATGTCGCCCGCACCCAGGGGCGGGCGGCCCCACCCGCATCCACCGTCTCGATGCGGACGGTGTGCCCCGTCCCGTCCGCGGCGTGGTCGACGCCGATCAGGATCTCGCTTATGCCCGACCAGTCGCCGATCGCCTCGACTTCCAGCGCCAAGACGAAGCGCTCGCCGAGGCCCGCAAGGCGCAGGGCTGCCGCGAGGATCTCCGGCACGACCGTCGGCAGCAGCGTCTGGCGGCCGTGATCGGTGAAAAAATAGTCGCGCAGCTCCTTCAGGTGGGTCGCCGTCTCGTAGCGCAAACCGTGCGCATCGGAGCGATTGATACCGATGAAGGGATGCAGCTTCGAGCGCGCCCCGATCGGGTTGACGACGGAGGGGGCGTCCGGCTCCGACTGATACCAACAGCGGATCTTCTCGAAGGGATAGGCCGGCAGAGACAGCCGGCGCACCACGCGGCCTCCGGCCAAGAGGTCCCAGTCGACCGTGGCGCCGGCACACCAGGCGGCGGCCACCGGGCCGAGATCGCGCGCCCGGCAGCCGGCTTCCAGCGCCGCGCGATCGCGCGGCGGGTCGGCGTCGAGAATGCTCGGCACATAGACCATTCCCGGCCCGGCCGCGCCGCTGGCGAGGAAGGCTTCGATGGCCGCAAGGGCGCCGTCCCGGTAGGGCGCGACGAGGGCCAGGCGGCAGGAAAGCTCGTTCCGGCCGACCTGCAGCGTATAGGCCAGGTCAGCCAGCCGCTCGTCCGGCTTTTGCCGGAGATGCGCGCAAAACCGCTGCAGCACGGCGCGCAGGCGGGCCGGATCCAGCGCCGAGAAGACGAGGAGCTCGGGGCCCTCCTCCGCCGGAAGAGAGGCAGGCGCTGAAAATTCCTCGATGACGATATGCGAGTTCATGCCGCCGGCGCCGATCGACGTCACGCCGGCCCGACGCGGCAATTCCCGGCCGGCCTCGTCCCGGCGGCGCGTCCAGTCTGCCAGTTCGCGCTGCACGTAGAAGGGCGAGGTCTCGAACGGAATGTCGGGGTTGAGCGTCTCGGCATGCAGCGAGGGCGCGATCTGCCCGTGCTTCAGCTGCGCCAGCACTTTCGCGATGCCGGCCAGGCCCGAGGCGGCGAGAAGATGGGCGACATTGCTCTTCACGGTGCCGATCGGGCAGGCCTGGACGGCATCGGTCGCCTTGCGAAACACCTGCGTCAGCGCCCGGATCTCGATGGGGTCGCCGAGCGCCGTCCCGGACCCGTGACCCTCGACATAGCCGATGATCGCCGCACTGACGCCGGCATCGTCCAGCGCCTTTTCGATGGCGACCGCCTGCTGGCCGGGGCTCGGCACGGTAAAGCCGTTGCGCGTCCCGGCATTGCTGATGCCCGAGCCGATGATGACGCCGTAGATGTGGTCGCCGTCGCGCCGCGCATCGGCGAGCCGCTTCAAGACCACAGCGCCGACGCCCTCGCCGAGGATCGTGCCTTCCGCGCCGAGGCCGTAGCCGCGGATGACGTCGGCGGACTTCGACGTGAAATGCTCCTGCGACGTCGCGATCAGTTTCTGCGGGTGCAGCAGCAGGCTGACGCCGCCGGCCAGCGCCATCTGGCAGCGCCCGGCCCTGAGCATGTGCACCGCCTCGTGCACGCAGGTCGACGAGGCCGAGCACATGGTGTCGAGGAAATAGGACGGGCCGGTGAAGCCGTAAAAATAGGACACCATGTTCGGCACGGTGCCGGTATAGCTGCCGCTGGCCAGCGCCCCGCGCATCAGCATGTTTTGAAAACCGTAGAGGTCGTATTCGTTGGTCATCGACCCGGCGATGACCGCGACGTCGCCCCCGTAGCGCCGGGCCATGGTCTGGCGCGAATAGCCGGCATCCTCGAAGGCCTCGACGCTGGCCTGCAGGAACAGCCGCACCTCCGGCGACATCAGCTCGGCCTCGGCCTGCGAGATGCGGAAGTAGCGCGGGTCGAACCTGTCGATATCCGGCAGGAAGGCGCCGGTGCCGACCACCGTCTTGCCCAGCACGTCCCGCTCGCCATGGTACAGCGCGCCGTTGTCCCAGCGCTCGGTGGGGACCGGCTCGAAGCCGTGCCGGCCCTCGGAGAGCATTTTCCAGAAGCTGTCCTGGTCGCTCGCGCCGGACACATGCAGGGACAGGCCGATGATCGCGATGTCGTGGCTGTCGTCGGGGGTTTTGCGACCGACAGCAGGATGGGCGACGTCGGACCGATCGGAAGCCGCGGGTCCCGCAGACTCGTGGTCGGAATCGCTCTCCGGCACCGCGAGCGGCGGTGAAGCAATTTGCTCGAAGGATGCGGCCGCAGCGGCGGTTCTCGGCGGAGATGTTTTCGGCGCGGTCGATCCTGGTGCAGCCGAGACAGACACAACCGGCGATGCCGCTGTCTCGCTGGCGAAGAGGCGGCGAAGCGCCGGGGCGTGCTCGCGCGCCAGATGCTCGGCGATGCTGCCGAGATCGACGTATTCGAACAGAAGCGTCTTCGACAAAGGCCCCAGGTCCTCTTCCAGGCGCTCGGTGGTCTCGATGATCGCGATCGAGTCCAGCCCGTAGTCGGACAGCGCCTGGTTCACGCGGATGCGCGCGGCATCGATCTCCAGCACCTCCGCCAGGATGGCTCGGACATGGTCAGCCGTACGCTCCACCAGCGCCTCGTCGTCGCCAGCCGGCGCAGCGGGCTCGGCAGCCGGCCCTGTTGCGGCCCCCGCGGCCGTTGCCGGCGAGCCGATGGCGCGGGGGGCCCGGAGATCGTCGAGCGCCGCCCTGATCTTTTCGACGTCGCCATGCAGGACCGTCGTCCGCGCGAATGCGTTGCCGACCAGAATGGCGTCGAGCGCCAGAAGCCCTGCGACCGTCGGCATCGGCGTCAGCCCGAGGCGGCGCTTCATCGACGCCAGGGTCCCGGCGTCGACCGCCATGCCGCCCGCGCTCCACAGGGGCCAGGCGATGGCGACCGTCTTTCCGCGGCACAGACCGGCCGCGACCTCGGCGGCACGCGCCTCGGCAAAACCATCCATGAAGGCGTTGGCGGCGGCGTAGACGGCCTGTCCGACATTGCCGAAGACGGAGGCCATGGACGAACACAGGACGAAGAAATCCAGCGGCGCGGCGCGCGTCGCGCGGTCGAGGTTCACGGTTCCCGCCACCTTCGGCGCGAAGACCCGCGCCGCGGTGCCCGCGTCCTGGGTCAGAATATAGCCGTCATCGAGGACGCCGGCGGCGTGGATGATGCCCTTCAGCGGTCCGTAGTCCCGCTGGACCGCCGCGGCAAAGCGCGCGGTCGCCGCCTCCGACGCCATGTCGCATTCGGCATAGTCGACCCTTGCCCCCTGGTCGCGAAGACGCTGGAGCGGCGCTTCGCTTTCCGGTCCCGGCGCCGCGCGTCGACCGCTGAGGATCAGGGTCCGCGCACCGCGGGAGACGAGCCAGTCGGCGAAGATCAGGCCGAGGCCGCCGAGCCCCCCGGTGATCCAGTAGACGCCTTCGGGATCGGCAGCGTAGGCGCCGTCCCCCTCCAGTCCGTCGCCCGCGATTGGCACCCAGGCCTTGCGCCTGCCGTCGGCGTCATAGCGCAGTTCCGTCGGCGAAGGACCGCCGCGCCCCTCGGTCAAAACGACCGCAGCCAGCCGTTCGAGGGACCCATCTCCGGCCAGCGAGACCAGGCGCCCGCCGATTTTGGGATTTTCGATCGCCGCGGTCTTCAGCAGGGCCGCCAGCGGTGCGGTGACGGGTGCCGGGAGCGTGTCGCGGGCGAGGACAAGGATGTCGACGGGCCGCGGCGGGCGCGATCGGATGACTTCGCCGATCAGGCCATGGACGGCGGCAAACAGCGTCTCTGCCGCGGTCGCCATGCTGACATCGGCGACATCGGGAAGCGCCTCCACCGGCCATCCGGTCCGGCGCGACAGGGCATTCGCGAGGCCCGCATCCCAGCCGGCCAGGAGAACGCGCGTCGCAGCGGCCGTGTCCGCCTCGACGATCTCGAGGGGTGCATCCCGCCAGACGCCGCCCGCAAGGACCATGGACGCCGAAAAATCCGGGCGCGGAGCGACGACGGCCGCGCTGCCGACCTCGGCTCCGACCTTGATGATCCGCAGAGTCAGATCGTGGAAAGAGACCCTGCGCGCGCCGGTCTTGTCGAACAGATCGATGTCGAGATGGCGTGTCGCGGCGTCCGGCCCCGGCCGAAGGCGCACATGCGCCCACAGGCTGGCCTCGCAGGGCCCCCACACCTCGATGCGACCGCAGGCGAACGGCACCGCGGCGCCCGGAGGCGACGTATCGCCGATGGCCACCCAGGCCTGGATCGCGGCGTCGAGGAGAACCGGGTGCAGCGGCATGGCGCCGAGCGTGGCCAGCAGTCGGCGCGGCAGCTTCAGGAGCGCCAGCGCCTCGTTCTCGCCGCGGCTGGCGGCGGCCAGGGCGCGAAAGGCGGGACCGTGATCGACGCCGCTGGCGCGCAGCCTTGCATAACAGGTCTCCGGCTCGACGGGATCGGCCATCCGGGCTTTCAGGGCCGCCAGATCGGCACCGGCAGGTGCCGGATCGTCCAGCGTCCGGATCGTGCCTTGCACATCAGGACCGGCGGACGAGCGTCCGGCTGCGGCGGGAGCGGCCTTGTCCGGCACCGCGATCGCAAAAGCCAGCGTGCCGGCCGCCTCGCGCCCCAGGCGGGTCTCGGCCAGAAGGCCCCGGCCATCGGTCGGGCGGACGGGCCGCCGCCAGACGACGTTGTCGATGGCATAGGCGCCCCCGCCGAGTTCGCCGGTCCGCATCGCCGCCGCCCGCGCCATTTCGAGCGACGCCATGCCCGGCAGGACGGCGACGCCGCCGACGCGGTGATCCGCCAGGACGAACTCGTCGCCGGAGAAGCGCGTCTCGAAGCGCGCGCCGTCGAGCCCAGACACATTGCGGTGCAGGAGGGGATGCGGGACGCCCGCCTGGTCCTTTTGGCCGAGCGACAGGTCCATCCAGTGCCGCGTCCGCTCGAACGGGTAGAGGGGGGCGTGGATCCGCCGGCTGGCGGCCGCCCGGCCCGGCGCCCAGTCGACGTCGTCGCCGGCCATCCACCGATGAGCAAGATCGGCAGCAGCCAGCGCATGACCAGACGACGGCGCTTCGTCGGACGAGGTCCCCTCGCCGGCAGTCGCGGCACAGGGGGCGGGGCCCGTGGAGGCACCATCCGCACCGGCGAGGTAGGCGCGCAGCTTGACGGCCAGGTCGCCGCGGCTCTGCGCGACGAAGGCGTGACGCGCCGGCATCGCCAGGCGGGCCGTCTGAAGGGTATGGGCGAGGTCGGCGAGGTCCACGCCCTCGCCACGCTCGACGAAGGCAAGGAGGCGCGCGGCAATGAGCGGCAGGCGATCGGCCGTCGCACCGGAAATCGGCACGACCTGCCACGCTTCCGCCGCCTCAGCCGCTTGCACGGGTTCCGGCGCGGGCGGCTCCTCGAGGAGGACGTGGCCGTTGCTGCCGCCGAAGCCGAAGGAGCTGACGCAGGCCCGGCGCGGCCGCCCCGCCTGCCGCGGCCAGTCTGTCGCCTCGCTCTGGATCCGGAACGGCGTGCCCGAGAGATCGATCAGCCGGTTGAGCCGGGTGAAGCCGACATTGGCCGGCAGGCGGCCATGCTTCATCGCGGCCAGCACCTTGGCGATGCCGGCGACACCGGCCGCGCCTTCGAGATGGCCGATATTCGTCTTCACCGAGCCGACGCCGCAGCTGGCCGCGTCGAGCGTCACGCCGTTTTCCGCGGCAAGCTCAGCGAACGCCTGCTTCAGCCCGGATATTTCGATGGGATCGCCGAGCGGCGTTCCCGGACCGTGCGCCTCGACATAGCCGACGGTGTCGGGGCTGACCCCGGCCTCGCGGTGCACCCGGGCGATCAGCTCGGCCTGCGCAGCCGGACTGGTCACCGTCAACGAATTCGTGCGGCCGCCGTGGTTGATGCCGATGCCGCGCACCACCGCATGGACAGGATCGCCGTCCGCCAGCGCCTTCGCCAGCGGCTTCAGCAGCAGCACGGCGCCGCCCTCGCCGCGGACATAGCCGTCGGCGCCGTCGTCGAAGGCTTTGCCCTGCCCGTCCTTCGACAGCATGCCCGCCTTGGAGAAGGCGACGAAGTGATTGGGCGACCAGATAAGGTTCACCCCGCCGGCCAGCGCCATCTCGCATTCGCCGTCCTGCAAGGCCCGGACGGCCTCGTAGAGCGCGGTCATCGAGGCGGCGCAGGCGGTGTCGTTGGCGATGCTCGGGCCGGTGAAATCGAAGAAGTGCGAGACGCGGTTGGCGATGATCGACAGGGCGATGCCGGTCGGCATATAGGCGTCGACCCGGGCGAGATGCTTCTCCAGGAGCTCGGCATAGTCGAAGTGGCAGACGCCCATGTAGACGCCGGTCCGGCTGCCGGCGAGATCGGCCGGGCGATAGCCGGCATCCTCGATGGCATGCCAGGCCATTTCGAGGGCAAAGCGCTGCTGCGGGTCCATCCACGCCGCCTCGCGCGGCGAGATCCCGAACAGAGCGGCGTCGAAACCGTCGGCGTCCTCGACGAAGCCGCCCCAGATGCTGCTGGTGTGATGCCCCTTGGCCGGGTCGCCCTTCAGCGCCGCGGCGTCCCAGCGATCGGCCGGGACTTCCGAGATCAGCGACCGTCCGGCGGCGAGATGATCCCAGAATCCGTCGAGGCTGTCGGCGCCGGGCAGGCGCAGGCCGAGGCCGATGATGGCAACGGGTTCGCGGGGGGCGCGCTTCGCCATCACGGGGCCCCTAACCCGCCATCGCGGCGAAGCGGCGGTTCAGGAGATCGGCGGTCTCGCCGAGCAGCGCGAGGGCGATGCCATCGACGTGCCGGGCCCGCCAGGAGGCCAGCGCCGTTCCCGCAACCCACTGGTTGAAGGCCCCCTGGGCCGGGCCGCAATGCACCTGGAAATCCACCTTGTGACCGAGATCCCCGGCCAGGGCCCAGGCCGAGCTGTCCTTGAAATAGCGCCGGAAGACGAGGGCCATGCGGTGCTTGGGCAGCCGACCGGCGCGCTCGATCTCCGATGCCGGATAGGTCGCCGCCACATCGGCGAAGACGTCGTCGAGGCTGCGCCCGAAATAGCGCTCCTCGATCTGCCGGCGCACTTTCGGCTCGATCGCGTCCAGACCGTCGTGCTGGCGGTACAGTGCGACGAGCCGTTCGGCGCGGGCGGGGAAAAACAGGCCCTTCTTCAGGACCTGGACCTTCGAGCCGAGTTCGAACATCTCGCCGGATGGGGCATAGGCGGTGTCGTGGACGTCGATCCCCTCCAGCAGGTCCTTGACCGCGTCGCTGGTCCCCGCCTCGATGGTACACTGGTTGATCGATCCGGTGACGAGGAAATCGGCGCCGAGCACCAGCACCGCGGCGGCGGCCTCCGGCGTGCCGATGCCGCCGCCGGCCCCGACGAACAGCGGCCCGAAATCGGCAAAGCGCCGCTCGGCCGCATCGCGCAGTTTTAGGATCGGCGGGATCAGCGCAAAGGGCATGCCCTGGTCGGTGTGCCCGCCGGAATCCGATTCGACCGTGATGGCATCGGCCATCGGCACGCGGCCGAGGAGATCGGCCTCCTCGACGCTGATCGAGCCGGCCTGGAGCAGGCGCTCGACCAGCACCGCCGGGGCCTTGTCCAGGAACTGCGCCGCGACGTCCGGCCGCGACACCTTGGCGATGATCCGGTTGCCGGCCCGGATGGTGCCGCCGTCGCGTCGCAGCCCCCTGGCCCGGTACCAGACGAGCGCGGGAGTGATTTGCATGAAGGCCGAGGCCTCGATGAGCCCGACGCCCTCCTCGATGAGCACGTCGGTCAGCTCGTCCTCGAGATGGGGACGGTTGACGTGGGCAATGAAGTTGACCCCGAAGGTCGCGCCAGACGGGATACTGCCGCGGATGCGGCGGATCGCGGCCTGGATCTTCGCTGTCGGCAGGCCCGCGGCACCGAAGAAGGAGAGAAGGCCGGCGCCGGCCATGCGCACCACCAGATCGGTCGAGGCGATGCCCTGGTACATGGCGCCGCTGGCATAGGGATAGCGCAGCCCGAAAGCGTCGCAGAAGGCGCGGGAGCCGAGGGTTTCGATCGAGATCCGGCCGCTTCCGTTCGCCACGAGGTCAGGACCGGCGGTGCCGTCCCCGGCGCCAGGTGCCGTTCGGGGCGCAACGGACGTAGGTTCCGCGACGTGGTCGGCGCAGCCATACCCTGCCCGCGGCTCCAGGATGGGCGGCACCGTCGGCACGATTTTCGGCAGCACGAGCGCTGCGGGAATGTCGCGCGCCAGTTCGGCCGCGTTGAGAGAGCCGGCCTCGCTCTCGGTGCGCCGGAACATCGGGCGGACCACGGGCGGTCCTTCCGGCCCGATCTCGACGGTATCGGCGAAGGCGACGCCCTTTGCGAGGAGATAGCGCAGGCTCTCGCTCCATCGGACCGGGGCCGTGATCTGTTCCACCATGCGCGCGCGGATGTCGGCATCGACATGCGGACGCGCGGTGACGTTCGAAATCACCGGCACGCGCTGGGGTGCGAAGGTCGCCGCGGCGATGTCGACCATAAACTGCCGCTGGGCCTCGGCCATGAACGGGGTGTGGAACGCGCCGCTGACGGGCAGCACCACATAGTGGCTGGCGCCCGCCGCCAGGAACATCCCCTCGGCCGCGACGATGGCGTCCCTGCGGCCGGAGACGACGACCTGTCGCGGTGTGTTGAAGTTCGCGGGATGGATGTCGGCGAGCCCTTCGCGGCGAATGAGGTCCTCGATCGCCTCCGCCTCGAGGCCGATGACGGCGGCCATGCCGCCGCCGCGCGCCTCCGCCATCAGCGCCCCGCGGCGCGCGACGAGGCTGAGGCCCGTGGCGAAATCGAGGACGCCCGCGGCAAACAGGGCGACATATTCGGAGACGCTGTGCCCCAAAAGGAAATCCGGTCGCTCGCCGGTGTCCTCAACGTGCCGCAGATGGTTCAGCGCATTGACGACATAGAGCGCCGGCTGGGTGAACTGCGTCTGGCCGAGCGTCTCCAGGGGACCGTCGCGGCAGAGAAGCGCGATGTCATAGCCGAGGATCGCGTCGGCCTGCCGGGTCAGATCGGGGAAGGCGGCGAACGACGCCTCGCCCATCCCGAGCCGCTGCGCGCCCTGTCCTGGAAACAGGAAGGCCCTCATGCCTGCTCCCCATCGGACCGGTTCCTGACCCATTCGACACGGCCGAGATCCATTTTGACGACACGATCGGCGACAGGCCAGTATTTTTCGTCGTGCGTCGTCGCGATGACGAGTTTTCCGCGCGCCCTGAGGCTCGGGAGGAAGGAATGGTAGAAATAGTCGCGAAAATGCACGTCCTGCTCGGCCGACCATTCGTCGAAGACGTAGACCGGTCGATCCTCGAGCACCGCCGCGATGAGGGCGAGGCGTTTGCGCTGGCCGGTCGACAGGTGCAGCCGGTCGAAGCGCCCGTTCCTGTAGCTGACCTTGTCGGCCAGGCCCATCTCGGCGATCAGCCGGTTGACGCGCTCGGGATCGACGTCTTCGAGGCCGTAGAGCCGATCGAACAGGTGGAAGTCGACGAAGACGGCAGAAAACAGCTCCCGATATCCGGCGACGGAAGCGCCGGACACCGGCACCCCGTCGACCCCGATCCATCCCGATTGCGCCGGGAACAGGCCGGTCATCATGCGCAAGGCGGTCGACTTGCCGCTGCCATTGCCGCCGACCAGGAAGATCACCTCGCCGCGCGACAGCGTCAAGTTGATCGGCCCGACCGCATAGGCCTTGGGATCGCTGCTGTCGTAGCTGAAGCGGAGGGCATTGAAGGAGATTTCTTCGAAATCCAGGAAGGCCATCGCGGCGTGGCGCGCCTCCTCGGGCGACACGCTGGAGGCGGCGGCGAGTTCCTCGTCGATCGCCAGGATCGACTGCAGCCCGATCTCAGCGCGCAGGAACATCGGCGACTGGACCACCGTCTTCGACAGCGTGCCCATGCAGAACAAGAGCACCGGCACGATCTGGAAGACGACGATGCTGTTGCCGGGGACGAAGCTCGGAAAGGCGAAGGCGACGACTCCGAGCATCAGGAAGGTGATCAGGTTGACCAGCAGCGTCAGCGACACCCAGTGCTCGACCGATCGCACCACCAGCCGCTCGAGAACGGTCGAGCGCCGGCGATAGGCCTTGGCGACGGCGTCGCTGCGCCGCGTGTTGAGACGCAGCTCCTTCGAACCGTCGATAATGTCGACGATCGCATCCAGCATTTCCGCCTGCATGCGCTCTACCAGCCTGAGCACCTCGACGAAGCGGCGGTTGATCAGGCGGTAGCCGACAAATCCGCCAAGCACGGTCAAAAGGAACACGACGAAGGCGGCGGGCGACAGATAGAGGAGATAGAGAAGCGCGACGGCGAGGAGCACCGCCTGCTGAACCGCGTCGACGATCAGCGGAAACGTGATGGAGAGATGGTTGGTCTCCTTGGCGACGAGATTGTAGAGCCGCCCGCGACCCAGGCGGTCGGCCACCAGAAGCTCCGTCCGGCGCAGCCTGTCGGCGATCTCCAGCCGCTTGCGGTTCAGGAGTTCCTCGATGATCGCGATCGAGCGGACCAGCGCGAACTGGTTGGCGCCATAGTAGACGCAGAAGGCGCCGACGAAGCCGCCCCAGGCCCATAGGCCCGGCCGCTGGGCCCCGGCCACGGTCGCGGCGACGTCGGTGATGATGACGATCAGGATCGCGTTGGCGAGGCCGGCCAGCAGCGTCATCAGCAGCATGATCGTGCGCTGGCGACGATCGGCGCCGTCGATGAAGGCGAGGAGCGCCATGCCTACACCGCCCCGCCCGGGATCATCATGCCGAGATCGAGCGCCACCCGGCGGTCGCACCGGTCCCAATAGCGATCGTCGTGGGTGACGGCGACGACCGTCTTGCCGCGCGCTTTGAAGTCGGGAAGCATCTCGGTGTAGAAGATCTCCCGGAAATGGGCGTCCTGGTCCGCCGCCCATTCGTCGAAGAGATAGACCTCCCGGTCCTCGAGCAGGCTGACGATCAAGGCGAGGCGCTTGCGCTGGCCGGTCGAGAGGTCGCGGGTGGTGAACCTCCCTTTGATGAAACCGACCTTGTCGGCGAGTTCCATGCGCGCGATCAGCCGCTCGACATCCTGCGGGGCGGCGTCCTCCACCCCGTAGGGCCGGTCGAAGAGGTGAAAGTCGGTGAAGATGCCGGAAAAGATCTCGCGGTATTCCTGCCGGTTCGCCTCGGTGATCTCCACCCCGTCGCACAGGATGCGCCCGCCGCCGGGCTTGTAGAGGCCGCACAGAAGCTTCAGCGCCGTCGACTTGCCGCTGCCGTTGCCGCCGGTCATGAAGACGATCTCCCCCCGCCGCAGGGACAGGTCGAGCGGACCGGCGACGAAGCTCGTCTCGCCTTCGGCGTTCGCATAGGCGAACGTCGTCTGGGCGAGATCAATGGTGGAGAAGGCCTTGAACGGCGAGCGCTCGCGCGGCAAGGGCTCGACCGCCGCCGGCGCGCCCGCATCGAGCCGGCGCTCCAGCCCGTAGATGTGCCCGAGACCGGCCTCGGCCCGGCCGACCAAGCGGACGACGGAGGTGATCGCCGCCATCGGACCGATCGCGAAGACAGAGGCCGCGACGATCTTGAAGATCGTGTCGGTATAGCCGGTGAAGAACATCGGCAGCACGAACACGACCAGGCCGACGAGCAGGAAGACGAAGGCATTGCTGAACTGCAGCAACGTCACCCAGCGTCCGCCGAGGCCGACCACCACGTCCTTCAGCTGGCCGGTGACCTCGGCGAAGTGCCGGAACAGCGCATCGTTTTTGTCCGCATTAAGGCGAATTTCCTGAAAGCCGAGGGTGAAGTGCGAGAGGTTCTCCAGCATTGCCGTCTCACGGTGATGCACCTCCGCCAGGGCCTCGCTCAGCGAGCGCTGCCAGCGGATGAAGACGAAGATCCCCAAGGCGATGAACCCGCCGACGATGACAAACGAGATGGGCGACAGGGTCGCGATGTAGACCAGGAGAAAGGCCAGCAGGAAGCCGCTCTGGACGGCACCGACCATCAGCGGCAGGGTCTGCGACAGGTGATCGGTCTCCTGCGCGACCGTGACGTAGATCTCGCTCTGGCCGAGGGTTTCGAGCGTCCGGAGATCGGCGCGCCGGATCTTGGCGACCAGGCGTCGGCGCGTGGCTTCCAGCCGCGACTGCACGAAGCGGTTGGTCTGCTGCAGGGAGGCGCGGTTGGCCAGGAGGAAGAAGACCAGCGTCAGGAGATAGACGACGAGAAGTTGCGTCCCCACGACCTGTCCGAGAAGCGCCCGCTCGGCCGCGTGGTTGATCAGCGCCACGAGCCCGGCATTGCCAAGACCCGACAGGCTGGTGACGATGAAGATGAAGCAACGGCTTTCCGGCGACCCGCCCCGGAGCAGGCGCAGGATGTTCATGTCTGACCGGCCATCGTGGCATTTCCCCCCGAGCGGGGCCTTCCGGACTGCCCCGCCGTCTTCAAAAAGGTCCCGGTCGGCAGCCTCGAAGCCGCCCTCGGAGAGGCCGACCCGTTGTCCGCGCGGAGGAAGGATGATGACGCGCGAACCGTTCGACATCCCTGCCTTGCATGCTATGCGGCGCGCCGTCTGCACGCAAGCCAGCGCACCGCCGCTCGGGCCAATAGATCAACGAAAGCTTTCATCGGCCCGGCAATCTGTCGACGACCGCGCCCTTCCCCGCGGCACGGTGGAAACCGCCTGGCGACAGGATGGCCGTCCTGCCACCTTACGGGGCGGAATCTGGCCGTCCGGGCTGTCCCTGGCGCGGGCGATTGTCTAATGTCTGCCTCGTCCGAGCGATCTTTCGACCCAGCGCGAGTTCGCCTCGGTCCAGCGACTCATTCGAGGCGACCGGAGACCATGAGCAAAGTTCGCCAGTTTATCGAAGAGCAATTTCTGATTGAATTCGACGACACGTTTCCCGAGACGTCCGATCTGTTCAAGGAGGGCGTCATGGACTCGTTCGGCTACATCCAACTCATCCGCTTTCTGGAAAAGGAATTCGCCATCAAGTTCACCGAACAGGAAATGACCGGTGGCGTCATGGTGAGCCTGGCCCAGATCGAGGCGGCCGTGGCGCTGAAAGCCGCGAACCGCCCCGCCGATCGATCTTGAACAGGCGAATTCCCGATGTGCGGCATCGCCGGTTTCTTCGACCCTTCGCGCCCCGCCGAGGCGCTCTCGGCTGACATTTTGGGCATGCTGGCACGGATCGGCCATCGCGGGCCGGACGGGTCCGGCACTCTCGTCGACGACGGCTTCGCGATGGGTACCGTCCGACTGGCGATCCTCGACCCAGCCGCCGGCATGCAGCCTTTCGGCGACCGGTCCGGACGCTACTGGCTCTCTTACAACGGCGAGATCTACAATTACCGGGAGCTTCGCGCGACCTTGCGGGGGCTGGGCTGCGTCTTTCTGACCGACTGCGACACCGAGGTCGTGCTGAACGCCTGGATCACCTGGGGACCGGACTGCCTCGCCCGCTTCAACGGCGGCTTCGCCTTTGCCCTCTACGACAGCCAGACGGGCGATCTCTTCCTCGCGCGCGACCGGTTCGGCAAGCGGCCGCTGTTTTACGCGCGGCGCGGCGACAGCTTCGTCTTCGCCTCGGAGATGAAGGCTTTCCTCGCCGTCCCCGGCTTCCATTTCGAGCAGGATCCCGGACAGCTCTCCGCCATTCTCGGCCAGACGACGCCGCTGCCGGACCAGTCCGGCTTTCGCGGGATCGAGAGCCTGCCCTTGGGGCAGTGGCTGCGTTTGCGGGACGGCAGGATGGAAACGCATACCTATGCCGACCTGCGGTTCGACGCGGGACCGGTGGTGGCGAGCGAGGCCGAGGCGCTGGCGCTGATCCGGGAGCGCGTCTCGCGCAGCGTCGAGCTGCGTCTGCGCAGCGATGTCGAGGTCGGCGTCTATCTCAGCGGCGGCGTCGATTCCGCGATCGTCGCCTTGCTAGCATCAGAGCATTCGAGCCAGAAGCTCTCGACCTTCTCCGTCGAGTTCGACGACGCCGAATTCGACGAGTCTGCCGACCAGCGGCTGGTCTCCGCCCATCTCGGCACACGGCACCACGCCCAGCGCATCGGCCATGCCGACATCGCCGGCAGCCTTCCGGACGCCGTCTACCATGCCGAGATCCCGGCCTTCCGCAGCGCCTTCGTCCCGATGTTCATCCTGTCAAAGCGCACAAGGCAGGAAGGCATCAAGGTCATCCTCAGCGGCGAAGGCGCCGACGAGGCGTTTCTCGGCTACGACCTGTTCAAGGAAACGCTTCTGCGCGGCAGCTGGCGCGACATGCCGGAGGCGACGCGGCGCGAGCGCCTGGCCCAGCTCTATCCCCATCTCAGTCACTACGGCCCGGCCGACATCACGGCGATCACCGGTCTCTACGACCAGTTCTCCAGCGAACGCCTGCCCGGCCTCTTCTCGCATGAGCTCCGCTTCCAGAACGGCCTGTTCTCGGCCCGCCTCCTGAAGGACGCCGGCACGCCCTTCGCGTCGATCGCCGCGCTCGTTGCGCAATGCGAGGCCTTTCCGCAGATGTCGCCAGTCGAGCGGGCGCAGTGGCTGGAATACCAGACGCTGCTGCCCGGCTATCTCCTCTCCACCCAAGGCGAGCGCATGAGTCTCGCACACGGTGTCGAGAACCGCTGCCCCTTCCTCGACCCGGACGTGTTCGCCCTGGCGACGTCGATCAACCTCAAATTCGACGACGGTTTTCGCGAAAAGCGCCTGCTGCGCGAGGCGTTCCGCGACCGCCTGCCGGAGGCGATCATCGACAAGCGAAAGTTTCCCTACCGCGCCCCGGATGGGGCCGCCTTCGCGGCCGTCCGGCCGGACTATCTCGATCTGGTGCTGAGCCCGGCGGAGCTCGGCAAGATTCCCTTCCTCGACGCCCGCTTCGCGCAGCGGCTGGCGACGAAGGTGCTGACGAAGCCCGCTGGCGAGATCAGCACCAAGGAGAACCAGACCTTTCTGTTCCTCCTGTCGATCTGCCTTCTTCACCGGGCGTTCGTCAGCCGCGAGGACCGCCGGGACGGTGTGTTGCCGCCGCTCGAAAAGGTGGTGGACCTTCGCGAGGCGGCTCACTCCTCCCAGGGAAATTTCATCTCGGTCACATAGCGGCGGATGCCGGCCACCACGTCCGGATCGGCGAAGACCTGCCGGTTGGCGGCGAGCGCCGCCGCCTTGTCCGCCCCGGGATCGCCGCGGCAGGTCGCCATATAGGTCTTGTAGCGGGCGATGGCCGGCTTGCCGAGATTCGTCAGGCGCGCCAAGTTCCGGACCAGTTCGATCTCGGCGTCGTCGCAGAGGATGTCGACGAGACCGCTGGCCAGCGCATCGGATGCGCCGATCTGGCGGGTCATCAGCGTCATGAAGTGCGCCCGCTGATGGCCGATCCGCCGGATGAGGAAGGGCAGGACGCAGGCCGGGAACAGGCCGAACAGGAGCTCCGACAGGCCGAAGCGCGCGCTCGGCTCGGCGATGACGATGTCGCAGGCCGCGACGAAGCCGACGCCGCCGGCATTGGCGCGTCCCCGCACCAGAGCGATGGTGACGAACGGTCCCTCCGCCAGCGCCTGCCACAGCGCATAGAGCGGCTCGGGGTCGCCGGCATCGCCTTCTGCCGCCACCACCTCGAAATCGCCGCCGGCGCAAAACACGTCGCGGCCGCCTTCGAGCACGATCACCGTCACCGGCACGCCGTCCGGCCCATTCTCCGCCGCCAAGGATCGCAGCACCGCCGTGAACTCGGCGACCAGGACCGCGTTGATCGCGTTGCCGGCGTCGGGGCGATCGAAGGCGATGCGGCAGATGGGACCCGATGTCGCGACCTTCAGCGTCTCGAAGCTCATCGCCCCTCCCCGCCGCCATCGGGAGCGCCGATCACCACAGCGGCGTTCGCGCCGCCGAAGCCGAAAGACAACTTCAGCGCGTGTCCGATCCGGTGATCGACAGCCTCCGGGCCGACCCAGTCGAAGCCGGGATCGATCGGCCTGACGAGGTTTCGGGTGGGATGCAGCCGCCCTTCTTGCATCTGCATGAGCACCGCCGCCACCTCGATCGTGCCGGCCGCGCTCAGCCCGTGGCCGAGGATCGATTTCGTCGCATTGATCCGCGCACGGGTCAGGCCGAGGGTGCGATAGGTTTCGAGCTCGGCCCAGTCGCCCGCGGGCGTTCCCGTGGCATGGCCGTTGACATAATCGATGTCCGCCGCCGTCAGCCCGGCCTCTGCCAGCGCGTTCCGCGCTGCGCGAACCTGGCCCGCGGTACAGGGCTCCGGCCCGCGCGTGCCATCCGCGACCAGCCCGCTTCCGAGCACCCGGCCGTAGATCCGGCCGCCCGGCGAAGCGTTCGCGCGGGTGAGGACGAGCGCGGCTGAGGCCTCGCCATAGATGAAGCCGTCATGGTCGGCGTCCATCGGCCGGCACGCCTCTCCCGGCCGGTCGGCAAAGCGGCTGGATCCCATCGCGCCCATCGCCCGCAAGGCCTGCAGTTCGTGGCCGGAGAGATCCTGGAGGGCGCCGAGCGCGATGCAGACGTCGACGCGGCCGGCGCGCAGGGCGTCCATGGCCTGGATGATCGCCGCCAACCCGCTCGCGGACGCCGCTCCGACGCTATAGGCAAAGCCCCGGATCGGGTAGGCCGCGGCACAGACGCCGACGATGTCGGAATCGAAGAACATGTGGCCATGCCGCGGCGGGACATGATCGAGACCGCCGGCATAGCGGGCGACGGCCAGCGCCTGTTCGCGCGAGGCAAGGTTCGTGCCGCCGACGACGAGCCCGATGCGCGCGGGATCGACGTCCTCCAGCCCGGCATCGCGCCAAGCCTCGCCGAGCACGGCGACCGCCACCCGGGCGCTGAACGTGGCGGTGCGGGCGATGCGCGGCGGCAGGATGGCGGGCGGCTCGGGCATTTCGATGCCGATGTGGACGGCCTCGCCTCCGGGACCCTCGCGCCCTTCGCGTTTCAGGACGGAGAAGATGTCCGGCGCCTCGAACAGGCGCGCGCGAAAAAGGTCCCGGCCCTGGCCGAGCCCCGAGGCCACGCCGAGCCCCGTGACCAGAATGGCGTCAGCCGCCAAGTTTGGCATGCAGAAGGTCGGCCAGCTCGCCGATGGTGCGCGGGCCGTGCAGCTGGACCATCGGGATCTTCAGCCCGAGCCGCTCCATCGAAGCGAGGATGATCTCGCTGCGCTCGATCGAGTCGACGCCGAGCTCGGCCATGGAGTGCGCGCGGGTTATCTCCCGCTGCGAGAGCTCGGGCACGGTGGCGCAGATTTCGGCGATGACGACGTCGGCGACCTGGTTGCTGTCCAACGCATCCCCCTGTCGGAGCCTATCGGCCCGCGATGGCCGGGTCACACCCAGCTATAATGGCGGTGGTAGCCGACAAGCCGATCGAGGACAAGGCGATCGCCCGCGCCCCGCGCCGACAGGGCGCTCGGGATGATGGCGTGATCGATCTCGACGTCCCGTGTTCCGAAGCGGACGGTGTCGGTGCCCGAGAGCAGCGTCTGGTACTCGGCCATCGTCAGGCGATAGCGCCGGTCCAGCGTACCGGAGACGTTCATCGACGCCAGCTGCGCGGCGCCCTCGGGGCTGACGACGCCGCTGAAGAATTCCGAACAGCAGCCGGAGCCATAGGAAAACAGGCCGAGGCGCAGGGGCGCATCGATCGCCAGCGAATCGATGGTCCCGGCGAGGGCCACGAAGACCGAAGCGCCGGCGGTGTTTCCCATCCGTTTCCCGTGCGCGAGGCTGGGGCCGAGACGCTCGGCGAAGTCGGCGGCGATCTCGGCGGGGGGCGCCTTATAGAGCCGGCGCATGAGGTGCCGATGCGCGCCCTTCACCATGCCTCCGAAAGGCGTGTGGAAGCACAGCTGGGCAAAGCTCTCGCGGAAGTCGGCCCCTTCGACGCGGCGGGCATAGTCCTCGAAGGCCCCCGTGCAGCAGTCGAGATAGGCCATCAGCGAGAGATCGGCGTCGCCCGCCTCGGTATCGGGACCGGGTCGGCAGGTGTCCATCACCTCGAAGGCGTGGTTGCCGTAGGCGCCGGGATCGATCTGCAGGAGGTGCGGCGTCTCCGAGACGATCATCGCCACGGCCCCGGCGCCCGAGGTCGGCTCGGAATAGGCCCATTCCTCGACGGCGCCGGCGTCGCCCAGCGCAAAGCGCGAAATGTCCGTCGCCACCACCAGCGCCTTGGCGCCGGGCGAGGTCTGGGACAGGATAAAATTCACCGCCATCTGCAGTCCCGCGGTGCCGGAATAGCAGGCCTGCTTGATCTCGAAGAGCCGGCAGTTGGCGGACAGCTCGAGATACCGGTGCAGATAGGTGCTGATCGACTTGCCGAAATCGATGCCGGATTCGGTGCAGGTGACGACCATCTCGATCCGGCCGCGCTCCGCCGGCGTCATCCGGTCGAGCAAGGGCTTGGCTGCATTCACCGCGAAGGTGACCGGATCCTCGTAGGGCAGCGCGACCGACTTTTCCTCGACCATCAGGTTCTCGAACCGGGGCATGTCGAGGCCGCGATGGTCGCAGAGTTCGCGCACGTCGAGACAGGCCATGCCGCCGAAGACGTTGAGGGCCTCGATGCCGACCGGCCGGCTCATGCCGCGCGCTCCACGCAAACCGGCAGGCTGCCGAGCCCGCGCGCGTTCATCCGGTCGAGACGCCATTCCGGCGTGCCGGCCAGGTCGATGCGGGCATAGCGGTCGAGGATGGCGGTGAACGCAATCTGCGCCTCGAGGCGCGCGAGCGGCGCGCCGATGCAGAAATGCGCCCCGGCGCCAAAGGTGAACTGCGCGTTCGCGGCCCGGCCGATGTCGAGCGTATCCGGGCGCTCGAAGCGGGCGGGGTCGCGGTTGATCGCGCCGACGAGGCCGATCACCGGCGCGCCCTTCGGAATGACGATGCCCTCGACCTCGAAATCCTCGAGCGCGACACGCAGGATCATGTTGCCGCCGGGCTCCATCCGCAGGAACTCCTCGATGGCCGTGCGCATCAGCAGGCGGTCGGCCCGCAGCCGCTCCATCTCGTCCGGGTGGCGCAGGAGCAGGAGCATGCCGTTGCCGATCAGCGTCACCGTCGTCTCGTGCCCGGCGACCAGCATGGAGACGAGGTTGGTCAGCGTCTCCTCCTCGTCGAGCGTCCCCGCGTCATGCGCCCGGATCGCCAGACCCATCAGGTTGTCCTCGCCGGCATGGCGGCGGGCAGCGATCTCCTCGCGCAGGAAGGCCTTGAACGCACCCAGGGCATCCAGCGCTTCCTGCTTCTGCGCCGGCAGCATCAAGACGTCGCCGATGCGGATCAGCGAGGCGCTCCAGCGCGCGATCGTCTCGTCCATGCTGGCCGGGATGTCGAACAGCTTGCACAGCACCCGCAGCGGCAGCGGCGCGGCGAAGGCCTCAATGAAATCGACCGTGCCGCTGTCCGGCATGGCATCGAGAAGGAGTTTTGTCTCGTTCTCGATCAGCGTCGCCATCGACGCCATGGCCTGGTTGCGGAAGGCCGGCTCGTAGACCTTGCGCATGCGCGCATGCTCGTCGCCGTCGCTGTTGATCATCTGCGGCTGGAAGGCGCTGAACAGCTGGAAGCCGACCGGGTCGTTCTCGCGGTATTCCGGCGAGCACCAGCCGCCGACCCAGCGGCGCGTGTCGCGCCCCATCCCTGAGGATTTCGCGACCCGGGAGAACGCCCTGTGGCCGAGGACGAAATAGAGCCCGCTGGCGGCGTCGTGGTGGACGGGGCCGCTCTCCTGCAGCCGGCGAAGCTCGGGATACGGGTTGGCGAGGAAGGCCGGGTCAGACAGGGTCGACCACCAGTCGACCACCGCCGCTCGTTCAACCGGGGCTTCGCTCATCGTCTGATCCTCGTCACGTCGGCCAAAAATCCGGCCGCTCGGCGTCGCTCCCGCGACACTAGCGCATTTTGCGGCGGCGAACGCTGGTAAGGAGAGGCACTGGCTGCATTCGAAAGGCCCGGAATTCTTTTATGACCATCAAAGCCATCAGCGATCTCCATCTGGCAAGCCAGGCCAACCGCGATGCCCTGGCCGCCCTGCCCTCCTTCGGCGACGACTGGCTGATCGTCGCCGGCGACGTCGCCGAGCGCTTCGACCACATGAAACTCGCCTTCGAGACGCTGACCCAGCGCTTCGCGAAGGTCTTCTGGGTGCCGGGGAACCATGACCTCTGGACGGTCGGGGGCGACGGGGACGGCCCGGCCCTGGTCGGCGAGGAGCGCTACCGCGCCCTCGTCGACCTCGCCCGCGCGCATGGCATCGTCACGCCCGAGGATCCCTACGAGACCTGGACCGGGGCCGGCGGCCCCTGCGTGATCGCGCCGCTTTTCCTGCTCTACGACTACAGCTTTCGCCCCGACCATGTCGGGCGCGACGAGGTCGTGGCTTGGGCGCGGGAGGAAGGGGCGGTGTGCGCCGACGAGATGTTCCTCAGCCCCGCGCCCTGGCCGAGCCGAGATGCGTGGTGCGCCGGACGCATCGAGGAGGCCGAGCGGCGCCTGTCGGCGATTCCCGCCGGCATGGAGACCATCCTCGTCAACCATTACCCTTTGCGTAAAGACCTCATCCACATCCCGCGGGCGCCCCGCTTCACGCCCTGGTGCGGCACGAAGCGGACGGAGGACTGGCACCGCCGGTTCAATGCCCGGGTGGTGGTCTCCGGCCATCTCCATGTCCGCCGCACCGACCGGCGCGACGGCACGCGATTCGAGGAGGTCTCGCTCGGCTATCCCCGGCAATGGGACCAGAGCCGGGGCATGGCGCCTTATCTCCGCGACATCCTGCCGGAAGGGCCGCCCAGTCAGATGCTCGCCAGCTGGCGAAGATAGGCGAGCGGCGCGGGGCCCGTCTGGATCTCCAGGCGTGCCGGCTCGCTGTGGCGAACGGCGAGCGCGATCAGATGCTCCGGCCCCGGCTGGTGCCGCTCGAAGCGCCATTGCGCCGGATCGTCGGCGGTGGCGTCGTCGAAATGGATGCCGAGCGTCTCGAGGTCGAAGGAGAAGGCGGCGAGCGGCTGCGACAGGCCCTTGCCGATGGCCTTCACATAGGCCTCCTTCAGCGTCCAGAAGGACAGGAAGATCTCGGCCTTGGCGGCGGCGGGGACCGCGGCGAGGACGAGGCGTTCCTTCGCCGCGAACACCCGCTCGGCCATCAGGTCGGCGTCGACGGTCCGCTCCAGCCACTCCACGTCGACACCGACATCGTTGTCGACCGTGACCGCGGCGACGGCCATGCCGCGCGTGTGCGACAGGTTGAGCCGCAGCCTCGGCAGCCCGGGCGGACAGATGACTTCCGGCTTGCCGTGCTCACCGACCGAAAACCGCCAGTCCTGCGCGGGGCGTCCGGTGTGATGGCAGAGGAGGCCGCGGGCGAGCGCGTGGGCGGCGACGTAGACCTGGCGATCGCGCTCGAAGTGAAAGCGTGCGGCCCTTTCGCGCTCCTCCGGGATCAGCAGCGCGTCGAGCAGCGGCCAGTCGTCAGCGCCGATCGCCGTCAGCGGCAACCACCAGGCCGATACCCGGTCCCGGTCGATCCCCGTCTTCCCGCGGGGGCCCGGCCCGTGCGACAAGTCGGGCGCTCCGGCCTGTCTGCCGACCAAGGTCTCCTCCATGGCATCCCTTCCCTCGTCCCTGCCCCTGGCCTTCTGCTTCGCCGGGCAAGGCGCACAGTATCATCATATGGCGGCGGACTTCATGGAGACCCAGCCGGTCTTCCGCCGCTGGATGGAGATCGGCGACAAGATTCTGCGGCTTTCCCACGGATTCTCGCCGCTTGCGCAGATCTATGCCGCCGGCCGGACCCTCAGCGATCCCTTCGATCGGCTCGAGCATAGCCATCCCGCTTTGTTCATGACGCAGTTCGCCACCGCCAAGATGCTGCAGGACATGGGCGTCCGGCCGGACCTGATCCTCGGCGTCAGCCTCGGCGAATTCGTCGCCATGAGCCTGTCGGGCATGGTCCCGTTCGAGACGGCGCTGCGGGCCGTGGCGCGCCAGCCGGCGATCTTTGCCGACACGTCACCCGCCGGTGCCCTCGTCGCCGTGCTCGGGCCGCCCGACCTGCGCGTCCAGTCCGCGATCCTGACGGACCTCACCGAAGTGGCGAGTTTCAACGCCGAGAGGCACTGCGTGCTCGCCTGCCCGGCCGTCGATACGGCCCGCGTTCTGGCCGAACTGCGGCGGCTGGACGTGGCGTTCCAGCCGCTGCCGGTTCCCTTCGCCTTCCATTCGCGCTGGATCGAACCGGCGCGGGAGCGCTACCTCGCCTCTGTCTCGGATCTGACCTTCGAGCAGCCCTTCTGGCCCGTCTGGTCGGCCTGCTTCGCGCGGCCGCTGGCGGTCGCAGACGCGGAAGCGAACTGGCGCATCGTCCGCGACCCCATCCGCCTCGGGCAGACCATCGCGGCGCTCGAGGCCGCGGGCGGCGCGCATTATCTCGACCTCAGCCCGACCGGCAGCCTCGCCGCGGTGCTGCGTCAGGCGCTCGCCGGTGATTCCCCCTCGCGCATTTCGGCCCTCCTCTCGCCCTTCGGCGGCAATCTGAAGCGCCTGGAGGAGATCCGCCGGACGCGCGGCTGACGGAAGGCCAACCTTCGTTCGCCCGCCGCCCGTCTCCAGCAGGTCGGGCGGCCACCCACCGTCCAACCGTCTTCAGCCAAGCCGGACCGGCAGATGGCGAAGGCCGCGCTGATTGGTTCGATCGTCCCACCAGACGGGATCGCCGGCGAGTTCGATGCGGGGAAAGCGATCGAACAGGGCGTTGAACGCGGTCTGAGCCTCCAGCCGCGCGAGCGCGGCGCCGATGCACACATGCGGGCCACCGCCGAAGATCAACTGGGCGTTGGGCTGCCGCGCCACGTCGAACCCGCCGGGATCCTCGAAGCGCGCGGGATCCCGGTTGATGGCGCCGACCAGACCGATCGCCAGCTCCCCGGCGGGAATGCGCGTTCCGGCGCAATCATAGTCCTGGATCGCCACCCGCAGGATGAAGTTGATGCTGGGCTCGAAGCGCAGCATTTCCTCGATCGCCGTGCGCATCAGCCCGCGGTCGGACCGCAGCGCCTCCATCTGGGCGGGATGGCGCAGGAGCGAGAGCAGGCCGTTGCCGAGGAGGTTGACCGTGGTCTCGTTGCCGGAGACGAGGCCGAGGAGATTGTTCAGCGCCTCCTCCTCGTCCAGCGTGCCGGAAGCCAGAGCCTGCCGTGTCAGGCCGATGAACCCCTCGCCGGCATCGTCCCCGCGGGACTTGAGGTGGCCGCTCAGATAGTCCTTGTAGGCGCGCAGCGCTGCGAGGGCCTCGCGCTTCTGGTCCGGTCCCATCAGGATGTCGCCGATCTTGATCAGGGCGCCGTTCCACAGCGCCAGCTGCGGGTCCATCTCGGGCGGGATCTCGAAGAGGGTGCGCGATACCCGCAGCGGCAGGTGATTGGCGAAGGCGGTCATGAAGTCGACCACCTCCCCCGTCGGCAGGCTGTCGATCAGCGCTCGGGTCTCCGCCTCGATCATCGGCCGCAGCGCCGCCATCCGCGTCGGCTGAAAAGCCTTTTCGTAGACGTCGCGCATCCGGCGATGATCCGGCGGATTGGCGTTGACCATCTGGCGCTGGAATTCGCTGAACAGCGCGTAGCTCAGCGGATCGCGCTCCTCGCTTCCCGGCCGGCTCCAGCCGCTCGTCCACAGCCGCGTGTCGCGTCCCATCGCCGGCGAGCGGGCCATGGCCTGGAACGCCGCGTGGCCGAGCACGAAATAGACGCCCGAGGCGGCATCGTGATGGACCGGGGCGAGGTCGCGGATCCGCTTCAGGTGCGGATGCGGGTCGGCGAGGTAGGCGGGATCGGTGAGAAGGGTCCACCAGTCGATGGCGGGGGGAGCGGCAGGGTTCATCATCCGTGTTCCAACCTGATCGGCAAGCTGTGGAGACCGTGCTGGTCGCTGCGGTGCGTCCACCAGACCGGGTCGCCGGCGAGGTCGATACGCGCGAAGCGGTCTTAATGGTTCTAATCCGAAACCCTAACGATACGTCTGCTTCTCATCAGGCAACTGGAGACCAGCGTGCAGGACCTTGGCGGGTGACGATCCCGGCGCGGGACGTCCGGCGAAGATCTTCGTGCAAGTCTACCACCGGCGCCACCTATTATGGACGATGTCCGAGTTTTACCTCTGACAGCCTGGTACCGGTCATCTGTCCGAGTCCCGTCGCCCTCGGCCGGCGGCGAGACCTTTATCATCTAGCTCCAACTTAAAACTCAGTGTCGCCAGACCCACCAACCGTCGACAGTGCTCCTAGAGCTTCGTGAGCCACAGACTTGCCCCTCGAGCCCCTCCAAGGTTCATCTTTATATCCCAGATGTCCAAACCGGCCAAACGCTCGGCCAGGACCGTTTCGCTCTCGACCGAGGCCAAATAATTCGGGAGCACGACCTTATACCGATCGTTGTTCATCAAAAACGCGAGAATAGCGTACTGCTCGTTCCAGATGATCCCGATATCATCGAACCAATGCTTGGGGTATTCGAACGGCGCAAAAAAATCATGGATATGGATCCATACGCCGCTCGCTAAGCGCGGGAGCACCTCGAAAAGAATGTAATTTACATCAGAGCCAGTCTTAATTGTATGACTTGTATCGATAAACAAAATATCGCCTGATCGAAGGCTCTCGAATATACTAAGCGGCGCATCTTGCACCGTGCTGGAATCAATCGATAAAATATCTCTCTTTAACTCAAGTAAAAATGGCTCAGGAAAAGGCTCGACGCAAGTAACAGTTCCTTGTCCATTCTGCTCCAGCGCTCGGACAGCGAGGTGCGTCGAATAGCCCGATCCAATTTCCAGCACTTTGGATGGCTTGATATCCCGTATAATTCCGTAATACGCGATTGCATCTAGTGGAGGGAACATCGGGTTGTCCCAAAAGAAACCCGTTTCGGCCCGCGATGGAGTCTCCGCAATCTCTGCGACGTAGTTGAGAATTCTGTTCAATAGAGGACGATAGTCGTCCGCTTTAATTTCGCTCCAAGCGCGGCTGTATCCCTGGCCGTCCCAAAGGTTTTGCGGCAGGTGATTGAGATCGGGTATCACGCTGTAATAGTGGTTGTAGCTGAGACTCAACCCTTCCGCTTGGAATGCTTTCAGAACACTGGCATCAACAAATGCGCCCCCGACCAGGCCCGCCGATCGCACAAGTTCCGCGATGCTTTTGGCGCTGTCGATCAGCCTGTCTCTTTCTGATCGAACTTCAGCGTTTTCGCTGATTTCTTCTGATGCCGAGACGATATTAGGTGCAGAGCGTCGATATAGACGTCTTAAAATGTTGCGCACTAGGCTGTTCTCTTTCAATGAGGCTCGTTTATCCAAGCCGATTCGGCGGGCGATCTCTTCAGTAATCCGTGCGCAGATGAAAGACCCGCAGTTCAGTCGACCGTGGCGGCCGGAGGAACGGGATCGGTCGCGGCGGTGGCGGGCACCTCATGCACAGCAGTCTTCTCCCGGCTTCATCCTGGGGGGCGAGGAATGTTCCCGTGTGGCCGGTGATCGTGCGCAGCTCGATCACGCTCTCTTCAGTCGCAGCGGCAGGGACTGCAGCCCGCGCTGGTCGCTCCGGTCGGTCCACCAGACGGCGTCCCCGTCGAGCTCGATGCGGCTGAACTGGTTCAGGAGGGCGGTGAAGGCGACCTGCGCCGTCATCCGGGCCAGCGCCTTGCCGATGCAGACATGCGGACCGCCGCCGAAGGCGGCCTGCGGATTGGGCCGCCGGGTGATGTCGAAGACGTCGGGATTGTCGAAGAGCTGGGGATCGCGGTTGATGGCGCCGACCAGGCCGATGGCGAGCGAGCCGGCGGGAATCGTCACGCCGCCGCACTGAAAATCCTTGATGCCGGCGCGCGGAATGATGCTGCTGCCGGGCTCGAAGCGCAGCATCTCCTCGATCGCCGACCGCATCAGGCCGGGGCTGGCCTTCAGCTTCTCGAGCTGGGCGGGATGCTTCAGCAGCGTCAGCAGCCCGTTGCCGAGAAGGGTCAGGGTAGTCCGGCTTCCCGAGATCAGCATGACGACGTTGTTGAGGGTCTCCTCCTCGTCCATCGTGCCGTCTTCTGCGGCCGCCAGGGCCAGGCCGATGAAGCCGTCTCCCGGCGCGTCCTTCAGCGTCGCGAGGTGCCCGCGGACGAACGCCTTGAACTCGCTCTGGGCCTTCTGCGCTTCGCGCTTCTGCTCCGGCGTCATGACGATGTTGCCGAGCCAGCTCAGTGCGGCGATCCAGCGGGCGATCGGCTCGTCCATCTCCATCGGTATGCCGAACAGCTGCAGCGAGATGCGATGCGGCAAGGCATTGGCGAAGGCCGTCATGAAGTCGACCGGGCTGTCCGAAGGAAGCGCGTCCAGGAGGCGCTGGCACTCGGCCTGGATCATCGGCAGGTAGCGCGCCATGTCGCCCGGCCGAAAGGCTTTTTCGTAGACGCCCCGCATCCGCCGGTGATCGGGCGCATTGGCGTTGATCATCTGCGGCTGGAACTCGGTGAACAGGGCGTAGGTCTGCGGATCGCGCTCCTTGTTCTCCGGGCTGCTCCAGCCATTGGCCCAGAACAGGGTGTCGCGGCCCATCAGCGGCGTCTTCGCCATCAGGCCGAATTCGCGGAACTGCGTGACGAAGTAGATGCCGGAAACCGCGTCGAAATGGATCGGCGCGAGCTCACGGATCCGCTTCAGCTCGGGATAGGGGTCGGTGAGATAGTCCGGATCGGACAGCATGGTCCACCAGTCGATCCCGAAGGAAAGCGCTGCCGAGGCGTCGACAACACCGCGTGACGCCGTGATTTCTGGACTGGCTGACATGACGCATACTCCGGAGCGTGATGGGACGAATAGAACACCGAAATTCGTCTTCTCGCCAGACGCTGTTCGCCCCTGGCGAGCAACCTGACGGCGAATTCGATCGCCGTCATGCCCCCATCGGACGCTGTTTCCGAACCGGGCACCCGTCGCCGAGCGACCGAACCCGCCGGGCGGCGAGGAGATCGTCAGGAGCGATGGGCGTAGATGTGGAAGACCGGCGCGCCGCCCTGCGCCATCGGATGGCTCTCGACGACCGAGCGGTAGCCATGTCCCTCGAGCTCGGCGAGAAAACTCTCGAGCTCCTCCGGTCCGCGATGCACCTCGACCAGCAATTGCCGGATCTTTGGCCAGAGACCGGACCCGATGCCGTCCAGCACGGCCCGCTCCTGCCCCTCCGTGTCGATCTTCAGGAGATCGATTTCTGCGACGGCATGGCGCGCCACGACATTGTCGAGCGTGTCGACCTCCGCCGTCACGGCCTCGGTGCGGAACAGGCGCTCGATGAAGGCGGCGTCGTCGAGCCGGTCATGCGCCCCGGTGCGATCGATGATGGCACGGATCTCGGCGCTGGCCCCCTCGCCGAAGAGGAGGTCGCGCAGGCCGCCGGCCAGCGTCTTGCCGACGGCGGGATCACCGGTCGAAAGGGCGGAGATGGCCGGATAGTGATCGAAGACCAGCCGACCGGGCTCGGCCCCGAGCGCCATCTGGAACACCTCTACCGGCCCGCCCATGGCGGTGGCGTTGGCGCGAAGGGCGGCGAAGGCGGCAGGCATGGGTTCGAAGGCCAGGATGCGCGCGTCGGGACACAGGTCCCGCAGCCGCAGGCAGAACAGGCCGATATTGGCGCCGACGTCGACATAGGTCCCATCGCCCGGCAGGGAGAGCCCATGCTGGGTGAGGTCGTCGGAAACGATTTCGTGCCAGCCGAAGCCGACCTCGTAGGCGTTCACGCAGTGCACATCCCGGCCGTCCGGAAGCGTCGTCGTCGCAAGGCTCATGCTTCTGTCACCCATCCCCAACCAGCGAACCGGAGCCTCGCACCATCCCCTGTCTAGCACGGATGGAAGGGGCGAGCGGAGGGCGTAGCGACCCCGCCTCGATGAAAAATCTCGGCGGCAGCAGATCGAGCGCCCCGGGGCCACCCACGCCCTGAATCCTGACGATCCCGGCTTTTGACCTTCCGTTCGTTCGCGATGTGCCCGCGCCGCGGCAGCCACCATACTCGGCGCCTCTCGGCCGGCCGGCTCTTCCTCGACCGCCCCCTATTCCGGCGCGCCTGCGGCGGCGCTCTTCGGCTTCTTGCGGTTCAGAAGCGCGGAGAGGCCAGCGAGGAGCAGCGTGCCGATGATCAGCAGGAAGGCCGCGGCCGCCACCGCCGGGCTGATGTTCTCGCGGATCGAGGAGAACATCTGCCGCGCCAGCGTGCGCTGGTTCGGGCCGGCGACGAAGAGGGTGAGCACCACCTCGTCGAGCGAGGTGGCGAAGGAGAAGACCGCGCCCGTGACGACGCCCGGCATGGCGAGCGGCAGCGTCACCCGGCGGAACACCGTCGCGGGCGAAGCCCCGAGGCTGGCGGCGGCGCGCCCGATGCGCGGGTCGATCCCCTGCAGCGCCGTGGAGACGCTGACGACGACGAAGGGCACGCAGAGCACGCTGTGGGCGAGGATGACGCCGAGATAGGAGTTGGCGAGACCGAGTTTCACCAGCGAGATCTGCAGGCCGACGCCGAGCACCACCGCCGGGACCACCATCGGCAGGAGGAAGATGGTGCGCAGCAGGTCCGGAAACGGCAGCCGGGCGCCATTGAGGCCGAGTGCCGCCATCGTTCCGATCACCACCGACAGGAGCGTGGCAGACAGGCCGATGACGAGGCTGTTGATGATCGACAGCCGCCAGACGTCGGCCGTCGCCAGTTCCTCGAACCAGCGCATCGACAGAGCCGGGATCGGATAGTTGAGAAAGATGCTGTCGGTGAAGGCCAGCGGCAGGATCGCCACCAGCGGCAGCAGCAGGAAGGCCATGGCGAGGAGGCCGAACACGGTCTGGAAGCTGCGCAGCATCAGGTCACCGTCGGCGCGCCGGAGCGGGAAAGCCGTCCGTAGAGGAGGTAGAGCACGGTGGTGACCACCAGGAGGATCAGGCCGAGCGCCCCGGCCATGCCCCAGTTGGCGGTCTGCAGGGCGTAGAAGGCGATGATCGAGGAGATCATCTGGTCGTTCGGCCCGCCGACCAGCGCCGGGGTGATGTAGTAGCCGAGCGCCACCATGAAGACGAGAAGCGAGCCGGCGAGGATGCCGGGAACGCTGAGCGGCAACAGGATGCGCCAGAAGGCGCGCAAGGGGCTGGCGCCCATCGAGGCGGCGGCCGGCATCAGCGATTTCGGAATGGTCGAGATGACGCTGTAGATCGGCAGCACCATGAAGGGCAGCAGCACATGCGTCATGGCGATGATCACGCCGGCGCGGTTGAAGATCAGCGGCAGCGGTCCGTCGATCAGGCCGAGGTCGATCAGCCAGCGGTTGATGACGCCCTGGTCCTGCAACAGGATGAACCAGGCGGCGGTGCGCACCAGGAGCGAGGTCCACAGCGGCAGCAGGACGGCCAGGAGCAGCGCATTGCGCTTCCAGCCCGTCGTCGCGGCGGCGAGCATCGCATAGGGCAGGCCGATCGCCAGGGTGCAGAGCGTGATCAGGCCGGCGATGCCAAAAGTGCGCCAGATGATCAGCCGATTGGCGGAGCTCCCCTCCGGCAGGGATTCGATCGCGCCTTCGGCATTGCGGGTGAGGTCGAGCGAGGCGAGGATATTGCGGTCGGTATAGGCCGAGGTGCCGTTGGCGATCGCCGCCCAGAAGCGTGGATCCTCCCAGCGCGGGTCGATGGCGCCGAAATCGACGGTCGCCGGGTCGTCGGCATCCCGGGCGGCGCTGGCGGTCTTGCCGAGCAGCGAACGGAAGCCGGCGATCTCGCTGTTCAGGCGGCGGAGCGCGGGGCCGAGAACGCTGGCCTCGGCATCCTTGAGGTCGGTTAGAAGCGCGATCTCGACATCGCGGCCCGGCGCCCCCTCGCCGTCCCATTCATCGATCGCCGTCGCCGTCAGCGGCAGCGCACTGGAAATCGCGTCGTCGCGCACCGAGACGGACACCATGGTCCACAGCGGCCAGAAGAAGAAGATCGCCAGGAAAAGGAACATCGGCGCCACCAGCGCCGCGGCGCGAAGGCGGCCGGCAGACTCCCGGCTCATCCGGCAAACACCGAGCAGTCGGCCGCGGCAAAGCCGACCGCGGTGGTGCTGCCGACCGTTGGCGCAGACGCGGCGCGTTCCGAGCGCGCAACGAGCTTCAGCGGGCCGGCGGAAAGATGCAGGCGCAAATGGTCGCCCTGGTAGACGACGTCGTCGACGGTGGCGGTGAGGCGGTTGGCGTGGCCGGCGGCGGCCTCACCCAGCGCCAGCCGCTCCGGCCGGATCGAGACGACGACGGCCTTGGCCTCCGCGGGCGGCGCGACCGGCGGTACGGCGGTGATCTGCATGCCCTCGCCGAGATCGACCGACAGCTCGCCGCCGCTGCGTCCGGTCACGGTGCCGGCGACGAGGTTCGTCTCGCCGATGAACTGCGAGACGAACTGGCTGGCGGGGCGGTCGTAGACCTCGGAGGCCGTGCCGATCTGCGCGATGCGGCCCTTATCGAAGATCGCGACGCGGTCCGACATGGTCAGCGCCTCGCTCTGGTCGTGCGTGACGAAGACGATGGAGAGTCCGAGCCGGCGGTGCAGCGCCCGGATCTCCAGCTGCATCTGCTCGCGCAGCTGCTTGTCGAGAGCGCCGAGCGGCTCGTCCATCAGCACCACCTTCGGCTCGAAGACGAGCGCGCGGGTCAGCGCGACGCGCTGCTGCTGGCCGCCGGAAAGCTGGTCCGGCTTGCGGCTGCCGAGATGAGCGAGCTGCACGCGGTCGAGCGCCTTGGCGACGCGGTCGGCGATCTCGGCGCGCGGAAGTCCCCGCATCTGCAGGGGAAAGGCGACATTCTCGGCGACCGTCATATGGGGAAAGAGCGCATAGTTCTGGAACACGACGCCCATGCCGCGCTGGTGCGGCGGCAGTTCGTGAATGCGCTGGCCGTCGAGCCAGATGGTGCCGGCGGTCGGGGCCTCAAAGCCGGCAAGCATCATCAGGATGGTGGTCTTGCCGGAGCCGGACGGTCCCAGCAGGGAGAGAAACTCGCCCTTGGACACTTCGAGGTTCAGCTGCTCGATCACCCGGATCGGGCCGTAGTCCTTCGAGACGCCGTGGAAGTGTATGAAGGAATTCGTCAATCTTTGCCCACCCGCGGTCTCTCGCTTGCAATGCCGCCGCCGGCAGGAGCCGGCGGCGGCAGGATTCGTGGTGCCAAGTCAGGCCTGCTTTACTGAGCGACCCAGGCATTGAAGCGCGTGGTCATCGCCTCGATGTTGTCGACCCAGAAATCGCCATCGAGCGGAATGGCGACGTCGAGATTGGCGGGAGCGGTCGGCAGGGTGGCGGCGACTTCCGGCTTCAGCGACGCACCGGCTTCCTTGTTCGGCAGGCCATAGGCGATGAACTCGGGCAGCTTCGACTGGTTTTCCGGCGCGCTGGCGAAGGCGACGAAGTCGAAGGCGGCGTCCTTGTTGGGCGAGCCCTTCAGCACCACCCAGCTGTCGACGGCATAGATGCTGCCGGGCCAGACGATCTGAAAATTCTTGCCCTCGGACTTGTTGATGCCGGTCAGACGGCCGTTATAGGCCGAGGTCATGACCACCTCGCCGGAGGCCAGGAGCTGGATCGGCTGCGCGCCGGATTCCCACCAGGTGATGTCGCCCTTGATGGTGTCGAGCTTGGCGAAGGCGCGGTCGACGCCCTCGGGGGTCGCCAGGACCTCGTAGACCTCGGCCGGCGCGACGCCGTCGGCGATGAGCGCGAATTCCAGCGAGTATTTCGGGCCCTTGCGCAGGCCGCGCTTGCCCGGGAATTTCGTGGTGTCGAAGAAGTCGGCCCAGCTGGTGGGGGCGGTGGTCAGCTTGTCGGCGTCGTAGCTGAGGCCGGTCGACCAGACGATGGCGCCGACGCCGCAATCATTGACGGCGGAATCGATGAACTTGTCCTTGCCGCCGAGCTTCTCCCAGTCGACCGTCTCGTAGATGCCGTCGGCGCAGCCGAGCTCCAGTTCCTCGGTCTCGACCTGGACGACGTCCCAGTTGGGGGTGCCGGCCTGCAGCTTGGCGGCGAGCACGCCGTAGCCGCCGTCCCAGGACTCGTCGAGCACCGGCTTGCCGGACTTTTCCGCGAAGGGCTTGAAGTAGATCTCGCGCTGCGCGTCCTGATAGTTGCCGCCCCAGGAGACCACGGTGAGGTCGCGGGCCGCGGCCGGACTAAGCGCCAGGAGGCTGCCGACCAGAACGCTGCCGAGTGTCCCGATGATGTTGGTCTTGCGCACTGCGTACTCCCCCTTGGAAATTCCCCGATGCGGCAAGTGAAGCACAAAAACCGGCAGAGTCGACAGCCCAATCCGGCTCGGTGAAAATTCTTAACAGATTGCCCGATCATTTCCGAAGCAGACTGAGAAAGAAAGCGGCGCCCGGCGCCCCGATGCGCTGATATTGATGCCGCTTAATACTCACCTTCCCTTACCGAAGCGTCGGGCATGCCGGCTCCTCGACCCACTGCCCGTAATTGCACGACAGCTCGCCTGACAGGGCTTGGCGCTCGTCGGGCAAGACGCGAAGCAGATCCAAGCCGAAACGATGCGGACAATGGATTGCCGAAGCGCTTGCCCCTTGCGCAAAGGGCCACGCTGCCTTCGGCAGCGCGTCGTGGGGGCCATCACGTGTCCGAAACTTCCGAAACCGGGCTTTTGCGTCCACCTGCCGCCAATCGGGCAGCCTCTTTCCCGGCCCTGTCTATTTTATTGAACGGCTGGGCCGGGGCGCTTGTGCAACGGGGTACGGTTTGAGAGCTTCCGGCATCGCCATTCCGAGGGACCCGCCATGCCGCACCAGAACGATCTCACCGCGCGCCTTCGGTCGCTCAAGACGCCGGAATCGGCCAGCGCCGACAACCAGGCGGTGGAGACGACGGTCAAGGCGATCATTGCGGCGGTCCGGGCGGAAGGCGATGCGGCGCTCACGCGATACTCGCTCGAATTCGACAAGATCGACGTCGCCAGCTTCGAGGTGACGGCCGAGGAACGGGCTCAGGCCGTCGCCGACCTCGATCCCCAAACCCGGGCCGACACAGAGTTCGCCATCGCCAATGTCCGCGCGTTTGCCGAGGCGCAGTTGGCGACGATCCTGCCGCTGGAAGTCGAGCTACTGCCGGGCCTCCATCTCGGCCACCGCGTCATTCCGATCCGGCGCGTCGGCTGCTACGTTCCCGGCGGGCGCTATCCGCTCTTGTCCGCCCCGGTGATGACCATAGTTCCGGCCAAGGTCGCGGGCTGCGCCGAGGTGATCGCCTGCCTGCCGCCGGGTGCTCATCCTGCGATGATCGCCGGCTGCCACCTCGCCGGCGCCGACCGCATCTTCCGCATCGGCGGCGCCCAGGCGATCGCCGCCATGGCCTACGGCACCGAGAGCATTCCTGCCGTCGACAAGATCGTCGGCCCCGGCAATGCCTTCGTCAACGAGGCCAAGCGCCAGGTTTTCGGCCCGGTCGGGATCGACCAGCTGGCGGGCCCCAGCGAGATCTACATCGTCGCGGACGCCACGGGCGATGCGGAAATGATCGCGACGGATCTTCTGGCCCAGGCCGAGCACGACGTGCGCACCCGCGTCGGCCTCATCACCACCGATCTGGCCCTCGGCGAGGCCGTCATCGCCGAAGTCGAGCGCCAGCTCGCGGGTCTCTCCACGGCAGCGGTCGCGGGCGAGGCATGGCGGCGCATGGGCGAAGTCGTCGTCTGCGACAGCGAGGCGGGCATGATCGCCTATTCCGACCACATCGCCGCCGAGCACCTGCAGGTCCACACGCTCGACCCGCGCGCCTTCGCGCCGCGCCTCAGCAATTACGGCTCGCTGTTCATCGGCACCAATGCCAGCGTCGTCTATTCCGACAAATGCTGCGGCACCAACCACACGCTGCCGACCATGGGCGCCGGCCGCTATACCGGCGGCCTCTGGGTCGGCTCCTATGTGAAGATCTGCACGCATCAGTGGCTGGAGCCGGCGGGCGTTGCCGCCGTCGCCCCGGCCGCGGTCCGCCAGAGCGCCAGCGAGGGACTCGAAGGCCACCGCCGCGCGGCAGCCCTGCGGCCGGCCCGGCAGCAGTCCGCGACCTGAGCCTGAACGGAGCAGACCTGCGGCCTCCATGTCCGCAGGTCTGAGCCGCTTGTCCGCCCAAGCCAGCAGCGGGGCCGCATGGGGATCGCCGGTCAAGCACGGCCGCCTCGGCAGCCCCCGCCGCGTTTGAGGACATGCGCGGTGGCGAGAATAGTGTCCGGAAAGCTCAGTATGTCGGCGGCGTGATGGCGCTGAGGATCTCGCTCTTCTCGCCGGCCACGTTCCGGAAGCGGTGCGGCAGCCGGCTGTCGAAATAGTAGGCGTCGCCCGGCTCGAGCACCGTCGTCTCGTCCCCCACCGTCAGCTCTACCGCGCCGCGCAGCACCATGCCCGCCTCCTGCGAGGCGTGGGCAAAGGCCTCGCCGGTGTCGGCCCCGACCGCATAGGTTTCGTGCAGCATCAGAAGCTGCCGGTTGGGGTGGTTCATCCCGATCATCTTGTAGGAGATGGCATCGGCCTTGCCGATCTCGACGAGCTCGCTCGCTCTGTAGAAGGGCGTATAGGCCGCGCTTTCCTGCAGGTCGGAGAAGAAGCCGGTCAGCGTGCTGCCGAGCGCGTCGAGGATGGCGTTCAGCGTGTCGACGGAGGGGCTGATCCGGTCGCGCTCGATCAGCGAAATGGCCGAGTGGGAAATGCCCGAGCGCAGCGCCAGCTCGCGGCCGCTGAGGTCCCTTCGGCGCCGCAGCTCCTTCAATTTCGTGCCGACCTTGGCCATGCCGCTTCTCCTGGACTTGCCGTCTCCTGCCGGGCACCTCGGCGCACGGATCGCCTCCCCCGCCGAGATTAAACCAGCACCCCAGCGGCCGGCGGCGAACGCCTTTCCGCAGGCGCAGGCATATCCCTGCGCGATGAGCGGATTCCGACAGCCGGCGCACGGCTGCGCTCGAAGCCGCCGCCGGCTGAGGGCGTAGCGCCCGCGCTCAGAACCCGCTATCGAGGAAAACGCCCGCAGACGCAATGATCCGGCTCTGGCATCATGAGCGGCAGAACGAGTCCGGGCCGCGAAAGAGACGCGACCGGATACGGGTCCCCGATCGATCGCCAGAGGCGACGTGAGACGGGGCCGGGCGGCGCCTTGCGCCGTCCGACATATGCCCGGGTCCGGCAAAAGAGCCATCGACGATCGGTGGAGGGATTCGCGTCCGGGCTGGACGCCGGGGCATGGCGTGGCGCATGACGGGCCATCGCGCGACGTGTCCGATACTCGACGTGCCGACCGTGACGCACACCGAAGAACTCACCGAAAGGAGATCCGATGGCGAGAAAGCCCAATTTCGATTTCGAGCGCCAGGAGCGCGACAAGGCCAAGGCCGCCAAGAAGGCAGCCAAGGCGGAAGCGAAAAACGTGAAGAAGGACGAGGAGAGCGGGACGAGCGAGGCGCCTCAGCCCGAAGAGTGATCGCCCGCGCCGTGCCTCCGGACTCCCGGGGGCCGGCACGGCGACAGACGGGAAGATCTCGGCCGGTCTCTTTAACCCCTGCCGGTTGTCGATCACGCCGGCGCGGCGCGCGCGCCGAGCCCATGCCGGGGCCGCGGCCCGGCGCCCGAGCCTTGTCAGTCGATGGGCATGCCCCATGCGCTGCAACCGCCCTGACTCAGGCGGCTGCCGGGTCTCACCCGGCTCTGGGTGCAGGCTGCGAAGGCGACAAGCCTTCGTCCCCCGTCATCCTGCGCATGCCGGGACGCTTCGGGTCAGCGCCTGTATTGGGCGTCGGTCACCTTCTCCAGCCAGTCCACCGCCCGGCCGTCGAGTGACTCGGCGATCGCGACATGGGTCATCGCGGTGGCCGGCGAGGCGCCATGCCAGTGTTTCTCGCCCGGTTCGAACCAGACGATGTCGCCCGCCCCGATCTCCTCCACCACCCCGCCCTCTCGCTGCGCCCAGCCGAGGCCGGCGGTCACGATCAGCGTCTGGCCGAGCGGATGCGTATGCCAGGCCGTGCGGGCGCCGGGCTCGAAGGTCACGGTGGCACCACTGATCCGTGCAGGAGCGCTGGCCGAGAACGGCGCGTCGAGCCGAACCGTGCCGGTGAAGTAATCCGACGGGCCCGGGGCGGAGGGCTGCGATCCGTTGCGCTTGATATCCATCGACGGTTGTCCTCGCTTTGGTGAAGGGCAGGCTCGCACGGCCTCACTGCCGAACAACGCTCTGGTCTCCCGGCGGTTCACGCCTGGCGCTCGATGGGCGGGATCGTTCGGCGACACGGGGAATCGACGGGACCCGAGGCGCCTCGCCCGGGGGCGATCGACGGCCTCGCTACGACCTGGCCGGTCCGCATGGCCGGCAGCCGATCGGCGGCGGGCGCAAAACCCGCCGGCGTCGTCAGGCCGCGACCCAGGTGACGGCGGGTCCGCCTTCCCGCTGGGCGGACTGGGCGCAGACCATGTCGCGACCCTCCGCCTTGGCCCGGTAGAGCGCGATGTCCGCCGCCCGCAGCATTTCCGCGCCGTCGGCAAAGCCCTTTCCGGCGTGCAGGGTGGCGATGCCGAGGCTGATCGTCACGGTGCCGGAGGCACTGCCGGCATGGACGATCTCCAGGGCGCGCACGCCGCGGCGCATGGCGTCGGCGATCTCCAGGGCGCCCGACAGCGGCGTGCCGGGCAGGAGCGCCACCAGTTCCTCGCCGCCGTACCTCGCCCCGATATCGGCCGGGCGTCGCAGCTTCCCGGCGAAGGCGAGGCTGATCTCGCGCAGACATTCGTCGCCCGCCTGATGCCCGTAGGCGTCGTTGAAGTCCTTGAAATGGTCGACGTCGATGAGGACGAGACTGAGGTCGCTGCCCTCGCGGACGGACCGCCGGAATTCGCGGGCGAAGGCTTCGTCGAAGGCCCGCCGGTTCAACAGGCCGGTCAGTCCGTCGGTGGATGCCAGCAGCTTCAGCCGCTTGTTGGCGTCCTCGAGATTGGCTTCGATGGTCTTGCGCCGCGAGACGTCGCGAATGACCAGCACGGTGCCGCTACCCGAGTCCAACGGCCTGCCGGTCACCTCGACCCAGACCATGTGTCCGGCGCGGTGGCGGACCCGGTACTGCACGCCGGAGACGGTGGCGCCGGACGCCAGGGCCTGCATCATCGCCTTGACCTGCGGCCTGTCTTCCACGCAGGCGATCTCGTCGGGACGGCCGCCCAGGAGCTCGTGCGGCTCCATGCCGAGCAGCTCTCGGCTGGCGGGCGAGGCGAAGACGCGGGTGCCCTCGGCATCCAGACAGGTCACGAGGTCGAAGCTGTTTTCGGCCAGCAACCGGTACTGCGCCTCGCGCGCCGCCAACGCCGCTTCCGCCCGGCGCGCCGCGCCCAGCTTGAGCGCCATGCCGTCGAGAACGGCGCCCAGTTCCCGGAATTCCGGCGCCTGCCAGGGGTCGATGCGGCTTCCCGTCTCCAGGTCGCCGGCGCCAATCCGATCCGCGGCAGCCGTCAATTGGCGCATCGGCAGCAGCTGCATGAAATAGCCGAACCACCAGGTCGCACCGACGATCACCACCATCAGGACGGTGGAGATGCCGATGGCCAGCTGCGCCCGGCGAACCACCGGCGAGATGACGTCGTCGCGCGCCACACCCACGGCCAGGACGATCCCGGCACTCCTGGCGTCGACCACCGGCGCAAAGCCGTAGATCCGCACCTCGCCGTCGGGTCCACGCGCTTCGGCGACGCCGTCTCCGCCGGTCGTCAGCGCCGCCGCCAGCAGCGGATGACCTGGCAGGAGCCGGGTGTAGCCGCCCGGCAAAAGGGTGTCGCGCGCCGCGAAATGGCCGGTGCCGGTATCCAGCATGACCAGCGACTGGCCCTCGGAGGCGACGCGCTCGTTCATCGCCAGCAGCGCGTCGAGATTGATGCCGGTAAACACCAGGCCTTCAAAGGCACCGCTGGTGCTGGGCAGCGGCATGGCCGCGATCAAGGTCGGCAGGCCGCTGAAATGGCCGACCATGAAGTCGCTGACCACGAAGGCTCCGGCCGGCGCGGTCCGCATTTTCTCGAGCAGGGCCTTGTTCCTGTAGGGCTGCCTCGTTTCGATCTGGCTGTGGCAGGTGAGCATGCCGGCCGCATCCACCACGCCGATCGTGTTGATCTGCGGATTGGCCTGCTTCAGCCGCACGACGACGGCGCGGCAGTCGGTGCCGCCTCCGGCCTGGATGCCGGGGGTGTGGCGGAGCGTGTCGAGAAAGACGCGGGAATTGGAAAAAATCTGTGATTGCTGGAGCGACGCCATCTGGGCGCTCGACAACACGGTTCCCCGCGCCTTCGCCAGCGACTCGCTGTAATCGAACCAGATGGCCGTCGCCGCCAGCGCCACCAGCGGCAGGATGGCCACGGCAATCAGCATCACCAGCCTAGCGCGCAGGCCCAGTCGGCCAATCACCGCAAAGATGCGGCCTTCGCCGTCGGGGGTGGCGAGCGCGGCAGGGCGCAAGGAGGCGTCCCCGGCGAGATGGGAGTCATCCACGGATCGGCACTCCCGGGGTCTCGGACGGACGGAGGATGGCCGCCTGCGCCACCGACATCATCGAGAGCGAGCGGTTTCCCGGCAGCACATCCCCGAGCATGTCAAAGGCTGCGACAGTCTGGAACTGGGCGCGTGAGGATGCCGGCGGCCACCGCATGTATTGAACTCCAGACATGTTGGCACGGTCGGCCGCCCGAACGGTCGATGGTTGCCCATACCGTCTGGAATGCGGAGCGATGGGCGATGCCGGATCTGTCCGGCGTCGCCTCGTCCTATCAAGACGCAAAAGTCTGAACAAAATTGTGAGGGCGGCACCCGAATTATGCGCTTCACCCGCAAAACTACCGTCGTGCACAAGTACTAATTCAGGCTGATAATCCGATCGACGCATCAATCTTGCCCATGGCAGCCCCTGGCCCCGGCGTTCCGAAGCGATCTCGCGTCCGCGAAGCGTCGACGCAGCGCCTCTTCCCCAGCGTTTCCATCTCTCTACCGCAGAGAAATGCGCACCTCACCTAGCGATATGGCGCCATTGTGCTGCGACGCACAATAAAGACTGCTCCGGCGCTCATCTCGATCATTGACCGCTGCTCCAATCACGACCTAGACTGAGTCTTTTGCCCTCACGGTCGACAACATCCTGCTGTTCTGGACAGTCAAAAATGCGCTCCACCGATACATAAGTCTAAGGCGATGACCAACGACGGATATCGGACTTGCGCAAGGGAACGTTATGCTGAATGATCCTCCAAAATCTGGTGATCAATATCCGGATGCTGGGGAGGAAACTGCTGTGACTGACAAGGGGTTCTCACGTCGATCGTTTCTGAAGAACACTGCGCTGGCGGGCGGAGTGACCGCAGGGGCGGGTCTTTACGCACCGGCCGTGCTGGCGCAGGCGCCGCTGGTGATGAAGATGCAGACGTCGTGGCCCGCCTCGGATGTCTGGATGGACATGGCGCGGCAGTATACCGAGCGCGTCGAGAAGATGTCGGGCGGGCGCCTCAAGATCGATCTCCTGCCGGCCGGCGCCGTGGTCGGCGCCTTCCAGGTCATGGATGCCGTCAATGACGGCGTTCTCGACGCCGCCCATTCGGTCTCCGCCTACTGGTACGGCAAGAACAAGGCCGCCTCGCTGTTCGGCACGGGCCCGGTCTTCGGCGGCAACCCCACCACCATGCTTTCCTGGTTCTACCAGGGCGGCGGCCGCGAGCTCTACCGCGAGCTGACGCAGGACATGATGGGCCTGAAGGTCGTCGGCCTGCTCGGCTTCCCGATGCCCGCCCAGCCGCTCGGCTGGTTCAAGAACGAGGTGAAGCAGGTCTCCGACATGCAGGGCCTGAAGTACCGGACGGTGGGCCTCGCCGCCGACCTAATGCAGTCGATGGGCATGTCGGTCGCCCAGCTTCCCGGCGGCGAAATCGTCCCGGCGATGGAACGCGGCGTCATCGACGCCTTCGAGTTCAACAATCCCTCCTCCGATCGCCGCTTCGGCGCGCAGGACGTCGCCAAGAACTACTATCTCGGCTCCTACCACCAGGCGAGCGAGGCCTTCGAGTTCCTGTTCAACAGCGATTTCCTGGAGGATCTGGATCCCGATCTGCGCGCCATCGTCGAGACCGCCGTCGAGGCGGCGTCGACGGCCAACACGGCGCTCGGCCTCGACCAGTACTCGGCTGACCTGCAGAAGCTGCAGAACGAGGACGGCGTGAACATCCGCCGCACGCCGCAGGACATCCTGGCGGCCGAACTCGAGGCCTGGAGCACGATGATCGTCGAGCTGGAGAAGGATCCCTTCATCAAGAAGGTCCTCGACAGCCAGCGGACATGGGTCGAGCGCGTCACCTACTACGAGCTGATGAACGCCCCGGACTATGCCCTCGCCTACGAGCACTTCTTCCCGGGCAAGCTGAAGATGTAGCGACCGCGCCGGCGCCCGGCGCAGATCCCGGCGGTGCGAGCCGCCGGGTTTCCTATGTCCATGTTTCTGGAGCCCTGCCGGCAATGCTTGCCATCATCCATTTCGCCGACTCGCTGTCCGCCTGGTTCGGCAAGGCCTTTGCCTGGCTCATCATCCTGATGACCTTCGGCACCGCCTACGAGGTGTTCGTCCGCTACGCCCTGAACAGTCCGACGCCCTGGGCGCTGGACGTCTCCTTCATCATGTACGGCACGCTGTTCATGATGGGCGGCGCCTATACGCTGTCGCGCGGCGGGCATGTGCGCGGCGACTTCATCTACCGGCTGTGGCGGCCGAAGACGCAGGCGACGGTCGATCTTGTCCTCTACCTGATCTTCTTCTTTCCGGGCGTCACCGCGCTGATCTTCTCCGGCTGGAAATACGCAGCGCGGTCCTGGGCCTATCAGGAAGTCAGCATAAACTCGCCGGCCGGCATTCCGATCTTCCAGTTCAAGATGATCGTCGTGGCGGCCGGAATCCTCCTGTTCATCCAGGGCATCGCCGAGATCTGCCGCTGCCTCGTCTGCATCCGGACGGGCGAATGGCCGCGACCGGAGGAGGATGTCCAGGAGACCGAAGACCTCTTGATTCAGAAGGCCAACGAGGCCGAGACCGGAGCCCACGCGTGACCGACCCACAACTCGCGCTGATGATGCTTGGCCTCTTCATCTTCCTGGTCTTTCTCGGCTTCCCCATCGCCTTCACGCTGATGGCCATGGGCATCGGCTTCGGCTACTACGCCTATTTCGACGCCGGCCGGATGTGGCGTTCGCTGTTCCGCCTCGACGAGACGGCCAGCACCTGGGACACGATCTCGCTGTCCGTCGAGGGCTTTTTCAACAACCGCATCTTCGACCTGTTCATCAACCAGACCTTCACGGTGATGTCGAACGAGGTGCTGACGGCGGTGCCGCTGTTCCTGTTCATGGGCTATGTCGTCGAGCGCGCCAACATCGTCGACCGCCTGTTCACGACGCTGAACATCGCCTCGAAGAACGTGCCGGGTTCGATGGGCGTCGCGGCGCTCATCACCTGCGCGCTGTTTGCCACCGCCACCGGCATCGTCGGCGCGGTGGTGACGCTGATGGGCCTTCTCGCCCTGCCCGCCATGCTGAAGGCGCGCTACGACAATTCCTTCGCGGCCGGCATCATCTGCGCCGGCGGCACGCTCGGCATTCTCATCCCGCCCTCGATCATGCTGATCGTCTATGCCGCCTCCTCGGGCGTCTCGATCGTCAGGCTCTATGCCGGCGCGCTGCTGCCGGGCTTTCTCCTGGTCGGCCTCTATCTCGTCTACATCGTCACCCGCTCGATCCTGCAGCCCTCGGTCGCGCCGAAGCCGACGCGCGAAGAAGTGCCCGACGTGCCGATCGGCCCGCTCCTGGTGATGATCTTCACCTCCTTCTTCCCGCTCGCCGTCCTCATCCTCTCGGTGCTGGGCTCGATCCTGTTCGGCCTGGCGACGCCGACGGAGGCAGCCGCCATCGGCGCGCTGGGCGGCCTGATCCTTGCCGTCGCCTACAGGGCCCTGAGCTTCCAGCGGCTGCGAGAGTCGGTCTATCTGACCATGCGCACGACCGCGATGGTGTGCTGGCTGTTCGTCGGCTCCTACACCTTCTCCTCCGTCTTCTCCTATCTCGGCGGCGAGCAGGTGATCGGCGAGTTCGTGATGAGCCTCGACCTGACGCCGCTGCAGTTCCTGATCCTCGCCCAGGTGATCATCTTCCTCCTGGGATGGCCGCTCGAATGGTCGGAGATCATCATCATCTTCGTGCCGATCTTCCTGCCGCTGCTCGCCATCTTCGACATCGATCCGCTGTTCTTCGGCATCCTGGTAGCGCTCAACCTGCAGACCTCGTTCCTGACGCCGCCGATGGCGATGTCGGCCTACTACCTGAAGGGCATCGCCCCGCCGGAGGTGCAGCTGACGCAGATCTTCAAGGGGGTTATGCCCTTCCTCGGCATGGTCTTCGTCGCCATGGCCATCGTCTATGTCTTCCCGGCCATCGTCTACTTCCTGCCGAATGCCTTCTATGGCCAGTGACAGGCTGGCCGGCCTCGGGGCCGGCCTCCTCGGCGAGCGCATCGCCGACGGCGCGCTGCGCAGCGCCGAGCTGGCGGCCAGCGTCGTCAAGCGGGTGGCCGCGTGCGGGGATGCGGCGGGGTGGTTCGCCTGGCACGACGCCGCCTATGTCCTGCGGCAAGGCGAGGTGCTCGACCGCTACCGCAGCACCGGCCGCGCGATCGGCCCCCTGCACGGCCTGCCCGTCGCCGTCGGCGATCTCGTCGACACGCGCGGCATTCCGACCGGCCTCGGCACGACGCTCGAGACCGGCCGAGTTCCAGAGCGCGATGCCTTCGTCGTCGAGCGCCTGCGCGCGGCCGGCGCGGTGCTCGTGGGCAAGACGGTCGTGGCCGAACTCGGCACCGCGCCTGCGGTTCACACAGGCCGCGGCACCGGCCCGGAGGGTCGCCCGATCCGCTCCGGCGCGGCAGCCGCCGTCGCCGCCGGCCTCGTTCCGCTCGCGATCGAGGCGGACACGGGCGGCCTCATGATCCAGGCTGCGGAAGCGGCCGGGGTGGTCGGCTACATCCCCAGTTGCGGCACCCTGTCGCGGCGGGGTTGCTTCGCCCCCTCTCCCACCCTTTCCGGCATCGCGCTAATGGGCCACAGCGTCGCCGACGTCGCCTTGCTGGGCGATGCGCTGCATGGCCATGACGACCCCGAGCGGGAACCGGCGCCGCCGCCGCGCCTTCGCGCCACTGCCCTGTCCGCACCGCCGGCGCCGCCGATCTTTGCCCTTGTCCTCCCGCCGGTCTGGAACGAGGCCGCCGGCGATCGGCAGGGCGCTTTCGAGGAACTGGCGGCGCTGCTGGGCGATCGCGGATTTGCCGCGGAACTGCCGCCGCCCTTCGCCGATGCCGCCGCGATCGCCGAGACGATCCGGCTGGCCGAACTGTCCAAGACGCTCGCCCCCTACGCCCGCCGCGGCGGTCTTTCCGATGGGCTGAGGGCGACAGTTGTCGCGGTCGATGCGATCCTCGCCCGCGACTACCTCGCCGCGCTCGACTGGCCGGCGGTGCTCCGCGCGGGGCTGGAAGCCCTCCTCGCGCGCTGCGACGCCATCATCGCGCCGGTGGCGCCCGGTCGCCGAGACGACGGCCCGTCACCCGATGGCGGCGGTTTCGACAGCCTGTGGTCGCTGTGCGCCATGCCGTCGATCACCCTGCCCGCCTTCGAGGATCGGGACGGCAACCCCATCGGCCTGCAACTGGTCGCCCGGCGCGGCGACGACGCGCGGCTTCTGCGCAACGCGCACTGGATCGAGCATTTTCTCGCCCATCCGCAACGGGAGGAATAAGCATGTCCGACAAGATTCTCGCCGCCCTCGCCTTCGCCATGCTCGTCGGCTTTCTCGCCATCCTGCTGATCTGGGTCCCGCGCCTCGATCTCGGCCTCGTCATCGGCGCGACGGTGCTTCTCGCCTTCATCGACATGTTCATCCTGAGCCCACAGCTCAAGTCGGCCGATCCGCGCAAGTAGCAGACGGCGATGCGAGGACCCTGGTTCACGAAGGGCGCTTCCTTCTGCACAGCAGGCGGCGGCCGCGTCGAGCACGGCGGCCTGAGCGGGTTTGCACCCGGGACCCCCGTCGCAGCTACCTGAAGCCCGGCCGGACCTTTCCCTGCGGACATAGTCTGGACCTTCTAGACATGGAAACGCCGCCGGAGGTGCTGAACCTCCGGCGGCGTTTTTCGTCAGATCGAGCGCTGAGCCGGTCGAACCGGCCCGCCGGGCTCAGCCGTGCGGCTTGAAGACCACCTTGGTGCACGCGTCCGCCTTGTCGCGGAACGTCTCGTACAGCGCCGGACCATCTTCCAGCGACACCGAGCGATGGCTGATGATGAAGGACGGGTCGATCTCGCCCTTTTCGATGCGGTCCAAGAGCGGCTTCATGTAGCGCAGCATGTGCGTCTGCCCGGTCTTCAGCGTCAGGCCCTTGTTCATCAGAATGCCGAGGGCGAAGGGACCGACCGGACCGGCATAGACGCCGGGCATCGAGACCGTGCCGCCCGGGCGACAGGCGAGGATGGCCTGGTTGATGGCGAAGGGCCGCTCCATCGACACGGTCGCCGACATCACCGCCGAGGACACTTTTTGTGCGATCGTGTCGGCGCCGTGCGACTCCATGCCGACGGCCTCGATGACGCTGTCCGGACCCTTGCCGCCCGTCATCTCCATGATCCGCTCCTGGATCTCCTCGTCGCCGAAGTCGATAGTCTCGGCCCCGGCCTGACGCGCGAGCGCCAGGCGCTCCGGCACGGTGTCGATGGCGATGACGCGCTCGGCGCCGAGCAGGAAGCAGGACTTGATCGCCAGCACGCCGACCGGACCGCAGCCCCAGATCGCGACGGTATCGCCCGGCTGGATGTTGCAGTTCTCGGCCGCCTGGTAGGCCGTCGGAAAAATGTCGGAGAGGAAGAGCACCTGCTCGTCCTCAAGCCCATTCGGGATGACTAGCGGGCCGACATCGGCGAAGGGAACACGCAGATATTCCGCCTGACCGCCGGCATAGCCGCCGGTGATGTGCGAGAAGCCGAACAGGCCCGACAGCGGATAGCCAAAGGTTTCAGCCTGCAGCTTGCCATTCGGATTGGTGCGCTCGCAGACGCTCCAGTTACCCCACTTGCACTGCCGGCATTCGCCGCAGGACATGGTGAAGGGCACGACCACACGGTCGCCGACCTTGAGCTTCGAGGCAGCCCCGCGACCGACTTCCATCACTTCGCCCATGGTCTCGTGGCCGAGGATGTCGCCGTGCTCCATGGTCGGCATGAAGCCGCCCATCAGGTGGAGGTCCGAGCCGCAGATGGCGCAGGCCGTGACCTTGATGACGACGTCGCGGTCATCCTCGATGCGGGGATCGGGAACCGTGTCGCAACGGATGTCGCCCTTGCCGTGCCAGGTCAGTGCTTTCATGGTCGTGCCTTTCCGTTAATCGATTGGAAACCAAGCTAGCGCCGCATGCCCCTGCGGCGACGATGCTTGCCCGGCTAAAATCATGGAAAGACAGGCTTTTCAGCTGATGGCGCGAGCCACGCCCCCGGTGGTCAGGGGCTTCACCTCTCCGCGCCCGGCTAACGTTTCGCCTCGGCGCCATATGTCACACGGCGGTCCCGCACGGGAGACGGAACCAATGGTAGGATCGTTTCAAGCGTTGCGGAAAGGGGCATCCGGCCTTCGCCAGACCCGGCGCGGCGAGCCGTGATGCGGTGACGGATGCAGCCCGGGTCGCCCATCGACAGCCTGACGGCGATGATGGAGATTTGTTCAGAGGCCGACGGCAAGCCGGTCGACCAGCCTGTCCATCATCGCATCGCAGTGACCGAGCTGCGCCTCGCTGACGAACTCGTCCGGCCTGTGTCCCTGCGCCATCGAGCCCGGGCCGCAGACGACCGTCGGGATGCCGGCGGCGGCCGAGAACAGGCCGCCTTCGGTGCCGAAGGCGACCTTGATCGTGGCATTGCCGCCGGTCAGCGATTTCACGAAGGCGACGACGTCGGAGTCGCGCGCCGTGTCGAGGCCGGGATAGCCGCCGGTGGTCAGGATCTCGATGCGGGCGTCCCGGTCGCCGGTCTCCCGCACGATGCGCTCGGCCTCGCTCTGCAGCCGCGCGATCAGCGTCTTCGGATCGTCGGACGCCAGATGCCGGATCTCGAAATCCACCTCGGCATAGTTCGGCACGATGTTCGGGCTGGTGCCGCCGCTGATGCGCGCGACGTGTAGCGTCGTATAGGGAATGTCGTAATCGGGATCCTGCGTGCCGGTGGCAACGACCTCGGCCTGCAGCCGCCGCACGGCGCCGACGAGGTCGGTGGCCAGATGCAGCGCGTTCAGCGCGTGCGGCGCCAGCGCCGAGTGGCCTTCCCGCCCGTGGCAGCAGGCGCGGTAGAAACCCTTGCCCTTGTGGCCGGTGGCAACCGTCATCTCGGTCGGCTCGCCGACGATGCACATCCGCGGCTTGACCGGCGCCGCCGCCAGGATCTCGACGAGGTCGGCGACGCCGATGCAGCCGATCTCCTCGTCATAGGACAGCGCCAGATGCAGCGGCGTCGCCAGATCGCGCGTCGCGGCCTTCAGCGCGGCGGCGACGGCGCAGGCGACGAACCCCTTCATGTCGGCGGTTCCTCGCCCGTACAGCCGCCCGTCGCGGCGGGTCAGGCGGAAGGGATCGACCGTCCAGTCCTGTCCCTCCACCGGCACCACGTCTGTATGGCCGGACAGCATGACGCCGGAGACGCCTTTAGGCCCGAGGCTGGCATAGAGATTGGCGCGGCTGCCGCTGGAATGGGGGATGATCTGGATCTCGGCGCCCGTCGGCGCCAGCAGCTCGGCGACATAGTCGAGCAGCGGCATGTTGGGCTGCCGCGAGAGGGTCGGAAAGGCAATGAGCCGGTCGAGAATGTCGATCGAAGTCTGCACGGTCGCTCCACTTTTTTCCAATCGCCGGAAGAGCGCGGCCGTGGACGTGCCGGGAAAACCCCGCGTCCATCCGGCAAGCGCCGCCGCGCCACCCTTCCCCAAACGGCCTACCCTGCCTCGCGCCGTCCTGCAAAGACTATGCACCGTCTCGCCGCGCGCGACGTCGTCGGTGCCCGGCCGCCGGCGATGGTGGGGGAGCGAAGCGCCAACCCCGGATCCTGCCCTGCACCGCCGCACGAAATGACGAGCGGCGGGGCCCGTCACCGGGAAGAAGGATTGCCTGATGGCCCTACAGAGCTAATTGCTCCTTCCAGCGCACGAAGTAACATAGCATTTCAGTCTGACCCGCGCGTATGAGGAGGCCCCCGATGCCAACAGTCGACAATGACGCTGCCGTGCGGGACCGCGCCTATCATCTCTGGGAACTGGCCGGTCGCCCTGTCGGCCGCGAACACGAGTTCTGGGCCCAGGCAGCGCGCGAGATCGAGGGCGAGACGAAGTCGTCGGAAAAGTTTCCGGGCGACGGCCGCAATCTCGGGCGCTGAACCCCGCCAGCGGCGCCACGCCTGCGGATTTGACGTGGGCCGCGGCGGTCGCCGTTTCCGGCGCACTCGGGCGACCGGCATGGGGGCCCGTTCGCGTCCCAGGCTCGTGCTCCCCGTATTCCGCTCGGCTTTCGGCTCACCCAAGCTGACATCCTGCATCGCCGATTGGGCCGGACGGCGCGGGAGCGACGAAAAACCCGCCGAAATCGTGCTACGGGAAGCCAAGCATGGCCGCGGGAACGTCAGCCCGCCGCCGGCGCTTTCCCTGGGGGCGCCGCTGCGGGACAGGAACAGTAAATGACGATGTCGACGGACGGTGGCCCCGCAATCGCCGACGACCCGGGCTTCTATGCCCGGCTTCAGAGCTTCGACAGTTTCGTCCGTCTTGCCGATCCCGCGACCTACGTCCCTGTGCCGGCGGGCTGGGTCATCGGGCTCGCCGACATCGTCCAGTCGACCGAAGCCATCGCGGCCGGACGCTACAAGGAAGTCAACACGGCCGCCGCGGCGGTGATCGCGGCCCTTTCGAATGCCCTGCCGGGAAAGCTGGTGCCCTTCGTCTTCGGCGGTGACGGCGCGAGCTTCGCGCTGGCCCCCGAGGACGCGGCGGTGGGCAGGGAGTCGCTGGCCCGAACCGCCCCATGGATCCTCCAGAATTTCGGCCTGACCATGCGCACCGCGATGATGTCGGTGGAGGAGATCCGTCGGGCCGGCTTCGACATCCGCCTGGCCCGGTTCGCCATCACGCCGGATGTCTCCTACGCCATGTTCTCCGGGGGCGGCCTCGCCTGGGGCGAGGCGCGGATGAAGGCGGGCGACTTCGCCGTTCCCCCTGCCGCGGACGGAACCGGTCCCGATCTGACCGGCCTCTCCTGCCGCTTCTCCGAGATCGCGGCCACGCACGGCGTCATCCTGTCGCTGATCGTGGTGCCGACCGGAAAGGATCCGGACGGCTACGCCGCCGTGGTCGCCGACCTCCTCGCCATTGCCGACGAGGAGCTCGGCGGCAGCCGTCCGGTCCCCGAGGGGGGGCCACCGCCCGTCCTGACGCTCGCGAACCTCGTCTCGGAAGCCAAGACCGCCGGCGCCCGCACGGGTCTGGCCCTGCCGCTGTCGGCCCTGCGCGTCGGGCTGCGGATGCTCTTCGCCCACGTCATCTTCCTCACCGGGCGGCGGGTCGGATCGTTCGATCCGGCGCGCTATCTTGCCCAGCTCGTGCGCAATTCCGATTTCCGCAAGTTCGACGACGGCCTTCGCATGACGCTGGACTGCACGGCGGAAGCTGCCGACCGGATCGAGGCCCGCCTGCAAAGGGCGAGAGCGGCCGGAGCTGTCGTCTACGGCCTGCACCGGCAGGAGGCAGCCCTGATGACCTGCTTCGTGCCCTCGCCGACGCGCAGCGACCACGTGCATTTCGTCGACGGCGCTGCCGGCGGCTATGCGATGGCGGCACGGGCGATGAAGGCCGCGATGGAGGGCGCGGCCCGGACAGCGAATCGCTGACTGGCCATCCTGCCGCCAAATCGCTAGGCGGAATAGCGAGACTCACTTCCTACTTGGAAAAACAATGCCCGCCGCATAGGCTTCGCGCACACTGCAAGGGTCGGCTCGGGAGGGCCGGCATGCCTCATGCCTGTCGTGATGCGGTCCGCGCCGGATGACGCGGCGGGTTCAACCGCCGGCTTCCCGCCGAAGCCGGCCACCGATTCTCTGGGAGAAGACCTGATGTTCATCAAGAAGTTTGCGGCCGCAAACATCGCTGCAGCGCTCGTCGCCGCCGCCGCCATGGCGCCGGTACAGGCCTCGGCGCAGCAGTTCATCAACGTCCTGACCGGCGGCACCTCAGGCGTCTACTATCCGCTGGGCGTGGCGCTCGCCAAGGTCTACAGCGACAACATTCCCGGCGTGAAGACGCAGGTCCAGGCGACCAAGGCCTCGGTCGAGAACATCAAGCTCATCCAGCAGGGCCGTGGCGAAATCGGCTTCGCGCTCGGCGATTCTGTGAAGGCCGCCGTCGAAGGCGACAACGATGCCGGCTTCCCGGCCCCGGTCGAGACGCTGCGCGCCATCGCCGCGATCTACCCGAACTACATCCAGATCGTCGCCGCCAAGGAATCGGGGATCACCGATCTCGCCGGGCTGAAGGGTAAGGCCCTGTCGGTCGGCGCGCCGGCCTCCGGCACCGAGCTCAACGCCCGCGCCATCCTCGGCGCCGCCGACATCACCTACGACGACCTCGGCAAGACCGAATACCTGCCCTTCGCCGAGTCGGTCGAGCTGATCAAGAACCGCCAGCTCGACGCCACCCTGCAGTCTGCCGGCCTCGGCGTCGCCTCGATCCGGGATCTCGCCGCCTCCGTGCCGATCAATTTCGTCGCCGTTCCGGCCGATATCCCGGAAAAGCTCGGCGCCCCGTTCCAGGCCGCGGAAATTCCGGCCGGCACCTATGACGGCCAGATGGAAGCTGTGCCGACCATCGCCATCACCAATATGCTGGTGACCTCGAGCGAAGTCGACGAGGAACTCGTCTACCAGATGACCAAGCAGCTGTTCGACAACCTGCCAGCCCTGGTGGCGGCCCATAACGCGGCCAAGGCCATCGATCCGAAGACCGCCGCCAAGAACCTCCCCGTGCCGCTGCATCCCGGCGCCGAGCGCTACTACAAGGAAGCCGGCCTGCTGTAGGCCGCGACCAAGCTTGAAAACGGACCGACCGCCGGCTTTCCCCAGGGGCGAGGCCGGCGGTCTGCCAAGGGGCGACACCGCCCGTGATGCGTGCCGGCCCCCGGCGTGCGGCCAGGAGCCGAACCGATGACTGTCTCTTCCGAGCCTCGCCCGGGCGCCATGCGCGACACCGAGACCGAACTGCACGATCCCCTGTCCTCCGGTTTTCCCGCGACAGTGGAAGGCCGGCTGCTGTTCTGGATCGCCTTCGTCTTTTCCGTCTTCCAGATCGCCACCGCCGCCCATCTCTGGGACCTTCCGAGCCAGATCGTGCGCGCTGTCCACGTCGGCTTCCTCTGCCTGCTCGGCCTGCCGCTGGTCGCCGTCATCAAGAACGAGAGCCGGCCGGTGCGCACGCTGTTCTGGCTGCTCGGCCTCATCGGGGCGGCGGTCGCCGCCTATCAGTGGTGGGAGTACAAGGCGCTGATCTTCCGCGCCGGCAGCCCGCTGCCGCAGGATACGGTCGTCGGCATCGTCGCCCTCGCCGTCATCTTCATCGCCACTTGGCGGATCATGGGCGCGGCGCTGCCGATCATCGCGGGCCTCTTCCTCGCCTACTGTCTATTCGGCGAATACCTGCCCGCCCCCTTCGTCACCCGCGGCTACGGGCTCGACCAGGTGATCGACCATATGGCCTTCGGCACCGAGGGCATCTACGGCACGCCGATCTATGTCTCGTCGAGCTACATCTTCCTGTTCATCCTGTTCGGCTCCTTCCTCGAACGCGCCGGCATGATCCAGCTCTTCACCGACATCTCGCTCGGCCTCGTCGGCAGCGCCAAGGGCGGCGCGGCGAAAGTCGCGGTGATCTCATCGGCACTGATGGGCACGATCTCGGGCTCCGGCGTCGCCAATGTCGTGACCACCGGCCAGTTTACCATCCCCCTGATGAAGCGTTTCGGCTATCGCGCCGCCTTTGCCGGCGGTGTGGAGGCGACGGCCTCGATGGGCGGGCAGATCATGCCGCCGGTGATGGGCGCCGTCGCCTTCATCATGGCCGAGACGCTGGACGTGCCCTATGCCGCCGTCGTCCAGGCCGCCCTGATCCCGGCGCTCCTGTATTTTGGCTCGGTCTTCTGGATGGTGCATCTGGAAGCCGGCAAGCGGAACCTCGTCGGCCTGTCCAAGGCCGAACTGCCCTCGCCGCTCGCGGCCCTGAAGCGCGGCTGGTACCTGCTGCTGCCGCTCGGCGTCCTCGTCTGGCTGCTGTTCACCGGCTACACGCCGCTCTATGCCGGCACGATCGCGCTGGCGCTGACGGGTCTCCTGATCCTCGGCTCGCCGCTGTCGGCGCATATCCCGGTGAAGGCTCTGCGCTACGTCTTCTGGATCGCGCTCGGCCTCGCCGCCGCGGCCTTCTTCCAATACGGCATCCTGCCGGTGGTCGCCGCGCTCGTCGTCCTGGTGGCCGTCTGCGCCATCTTCCGCGGCGGTCGCGCGACCCTGGCGCTGACCCGCGATGCCCTGTCGGAAGGCGCTAAGACGGCGCTGACCGTCGGCATCGCCTGCGCCATCGTCGGCATCATCGTCGGCACGATGACGCTGACCGGCGTCGCCACCACTTTCGGCCAGTTCATCGTCTCGGTCGGCGACACCTCGCTGTTCCTGTCGCTGGTCCTGACCATGGTGACCTGCCTCATCCTCGGCATGGGCATCCCGACCATCCCGAACTACATCATCACCGCCTCCATCGCCGGCCCGGCGCTGCTCGCGCTCGGCGTGCCGCTGATCGTCGGACACATGTTCGTCTTCTACTTCGGCATCCTCGCCGACCTGACGCCGCCCGTCGCCCTCGCCTGTTTCGCGGCGGCACCGATCGCCAAGACGTCCGGCCTGAAAATCTCCTTCCAGGCGATCAAGGTCGCCACGGCCGGCTTCGTCGTGCCGTTCATGGCGGTCTACACCCCGGCGCTGATGCTGCAGGACGGCGGTCCGCTGGCCGCCGAGATCGGCTACTGGCCGGCCGTGGCCTATATCGTCGTCAAGGCGTGCCTCGCCATCGGCCTGTGGGGCGCCGCCGCCATCGGCTATCTCCTGGCGCCTCTGCGTTGGTGGGAGCGGGCCGTCGCGGCCGCGGGCGCCTTCATGCTGGTGGCGGCCCTGCCGGTGACGGACGAGCTGGGCTTTGCGATCTGCGCCGCCTTCATCGCCTGGCATCTGTTCGCCGTGCGACGGTCGGCCGCCGCCACGCCGGCGGCCCCGTCCCCCCTCGCCGCCCGCGACTGAGCGCGGCCGCCGAGCCGCAGCGGCCGAGTCGGCAATCGCGCTGGCACGGCATCCCAGGACAGTGAGCCCGCCTGTCTGCCGTTGCCTCGCCCCCTCGCCTCCCTCGTCGTCTTTCGCCCTTTCGCGCGGCGAATGGGTCAGCGGGCGGGTGGAGATCGACGCTCGAATGAGCTCCGGCGCGCGCCGCCTAGAAGCGTCCACTGTATGCCAAGCTGAAGAAACCGTCGTCGATGCGTTGACAGCTGGCAGCGCTGCCACAATAGTCGGGCCCAACGGACGCGGCCATCGCGGACGAACACGGCGCACGAACCAGCAAGAGTTCGGCCGGGACCCCTGGCCATAGCGGCCGGCTCTATTGAAGCGATCTGGGAGGATCCATGCGTACATTCACCGTTATGGCGGTCACCGCCACCCTCCTGAGCACCACCCTGCTCGGCAGCGCCCATGCGCAAACGACTTTTCCCGATCGGCCGATCACCATGATCGTCCCCTGGGGCGCCGGCGGCGGTACCGATGCGGTGGGCCGCGTCTTCGCCTCGCTTCTGCAGCAGGAACTCGGCCAGCCAGTCAACGTCGTCAACCGCACCGGCGGTTCGGGCGTCGTCGGCCACAGCGCCATCGCCACGTCGGAACCCGACGGCTACACCATCGGCATCATGACGATCGAGATCGACATGATGCACTGGCAGGGCCTGACCGAGCTGACCTACAAGGATTTCGACGTCCTCGCCGTGGTCAATTCCGATCCGGGCGGCGTCATGGTCTCGGCCGATTCGAAGTACCAGACCGCCAAGGACCTGCTGGCGGCGATCAAGAGCGAGCCGAAGGGCACCTTCAAGGGCTCGGGCACCGGCCAGGGCGGCATCTGGCATCTCGGCCTCGCCGGCTGGATGCTGGCCGAGGGCCTGCCGGCTGACCAGGTCACCTGGGTGCCGAGCCAGGGCGCCGCGCCCGGCATCACCGACATGGTCGCCGGCGGCGTCGACATCGTGCCCTCCTCGCTGGCCGAAGGCCGCGCAATGATCGACGCCAAGCGCGTCCTGCCGCTGGCCTCGATGTCGGCCGAGCGCCAGGAACTCTTCCCGGATGCGCCGACCCTGAAGGAAGCCGTCGGCACCGACTTCAACTGGGCCGTCTGGCGCAGCATCGTCGGCCCGAAGGGGCTCCCCGACGACGTCGAGCAGAAGCTCGGCGATGCGATCGAGAAGGCCTACAACAGCCCGGAATACCAGAAGTTCATGAAGGAGCGCGGCTTCGGCATGCGCTGGGCCCGCGGCGAGGAAGCGACGAAGATCGTCGCCGACGATGATGTCAGCCTCGGCGAAGTCATGACCAAGGCCGGTCTGGCGAAGAAGTAAGGGAACGCGCGTCCGCCGTCAGGCGGTTCGCCCCAGCATCCGCGCCGGCTCTGTCCGGCGCGGATGCCTCTCCCCTTCAAAGAGTGTCCGCCATGAAACTCAACGACCTGGCCCTCGGGATTCTCGTCTTCCTGGCGGGCATCGCGATCTACCTGTCAGCGCTGCAGTTCTCGCCGATCCCGGGTCAAGCCTACGGCGCCGAGACGATGCCGAAGACGATCGCCTTCCTCAGCCTCGGCCTCGGCCTGTTCATGATCGGGCGGAGCCTCGCCGTCGGCATGACCAGGCCCGGTATCGCGCTGGACAACTGGACGCGCTCGCCCGCCTCGCTCGGCGGCCTGGCGACGGCGATCCTCCTGATCCTCGTCTACATCCTGTTCTCGAACGCCGTCGGCTTCGTTCCCATGGCCTTTGGCGTCATGCTGGCCCTGATGCTGACGCTGCGGGTGAAGCCGGTCACGGCGATCCTCGTCTCGCTCCTCGCCGCGGTCGTCATCCAGCAGGCCTTCGGCCGCCTGCTGCTCGTCCCGCTCCCCCGCAACGCCTTTCTCGGCTTTCTCTGGTAGGCGTTCATGTCCATTCTCGCCGACGCTTTCGGGCTGGTCTTCCAGCCCTACGTTCTCCTCGTCATTTTCGGCTCGGCCTGTTTCGGCATGTTCGTCGGGGCGATTCCGGGCCTGACCGCCACCATGGCGACGGCGCTCCTGGTACCGATCACCTTCTTCATGGAGCCGGTGCCGGCCATCGCCGCGATCGTCACGGCGACCGCCATGGCGATCTTCGCCGGCGACATTCCTGGCGCGCTCCTGCGCATGCCGGGCACCCCCGCCAGCGCCGCCTATGTCGAGGACGCCTACCGCATGACGCGCAGCGGCCGGTCGGAGGAGGCGCTCGGCGCCTCGCTGGTCTTCTCCGCCATCGGCGGCATCTTCGGCACCATCATCCTCGTCACCGCCTCTCCAGCGCTGGCCGAAGTCGCGCTGAAATTCTCGTCCTTCGAGTATTTTTGGCTGGTCGTCCTCGGGCTTTCCTGCGCCATCTTCATTTCCCCGGGCTCCGTGCCCCGCGGTCTCATCGCGCTGGTCATCGGCCTGTTCGCCGCCACCGTCGGCATCGACAATCCGGCCGGCGAGCCGCGCTACACCTTCGGCAACATCAATCTCCTGAGTGGCGTGGAATTCATTTCAGCGATGATCGGCCTGTTCGCGATCTCGGAAGTGTTTCGCGCCATGGTCCGGCGCGAGGACCGTCCGCCCATCGCCAAGGACGTCAAGGGCGGCATCTTCCGCAGCCAGTGGATCAACATCCGCCGCTATCCCGTCCAGATCATTCGCGGCAGCGCCATCGGCACCGCCATCGGCGCCCTCCCCGGCGCCGGCGCCGACATCGCCGCCTGGATCTCCTATGCGATCTCCAAGCGCTTCTCCAAGGAGAAGGAAAAGTTCGGCACCGGCCATGTCGAGGGACTGGTCGAGTCCGGCGCGGCCAACAACGGCGCCGTCAGCGGCGCCTGGATTCCCGCCCTCGTCTTCGGCATTCCCGGCGACTCGATCACCGCCATCGTCATCGGCGTTCTCTACATCAAGGGCATCAATCCCGGGCCGATGGTCTTCATCAACTCGCCGGAGTTGATCTACGCCATCTTCATCGTCTTCTTCCTCGCCAACATCATCATGCTGCCGCTCGGCTGGGTGGCGATCAAGGCGGCCGGAACGATCCTGTCGATCCCCACCCGCGTCCTGATGCCGATCATCCTGATGTTCTGCATCGTCGGCTCGTTCTCGATCAACAACTCGATCTTCGGCGTCATCCTGTTGCTGGTCTTCGGTGTCATCGGCTTCCTGATGGAGGAGAACGACATTCCGATCGCCCCGGCGATCCTCGGCCTCGTTCTTGGTCCCATGCTGGAGCAGAACTTCATCACCTCGATGATCAAGGCGGACGGCAGCTTCCTCGCCTTCTTCGAACGGCCGATCGCCGCGGGCCTCGGCATCTTCACCATCCTGATCTGGTGCACGCCCTTGCTGCTCGCCTTCCTGCGCCGCCGCAGCGGCCGGATCTCCGCCTGACGCGCGCCGTCGCGGCCCCGCGGCCCCGGCGGCCGCGCACCGGCCACCCAGAACACTTGAGGACAATGCCATGGATCGCCGCGAACTCCTGATGGTCGGGCCGCTGGCGGCCGCGGCCGCCGCCGAGATCGAAAAGGACGTCATCGTCCACCGCTACTGGGAGGCAGCGGACAAGCCGGCGCTTCTCGCCAGCATCGCCGATCGCGTGACGCTGGTGGCGACCAGCGGACACCACGGCTGCTCGGCCGACATCATGGAGGCACTGCCGAAGCTCGAGCTGATTGCCTCCTTCGGCGTCGGCTACGATGCCGTCGACGTCGCCGCCGCCCGGCGCCACGGCATCCGCGTCACCAATACGCCCGATGTCCTCAACGACTGCGTAGCGGAGATGACGCTGGCGCTGATGCTCGCCGCCTGCCACCGCATCCCGCAGGCCGACCGCTATGTCCGCGACGGGCTCTGGCCCAGCGCCAACTTCCCGCTGACGCCGGAGCTCACCGGCCGCACGGTCGGCATTCTCGGGCTCGGCCGGATCGGCAAGGAGATCGCCCGGCGGCTGCAGGTATTCAAGATGCAGGTCGTCTATCACGGCCGCCACCGCCAGGAGCACGAACCCTTCCCCTACTACGCCGACCTCGCTGAGATGGCGCGGGACGTCGACTGGCTGGTCGTCATCGCGCCCGGCTCGGCCTCGACGAGCGGCATCGTCAGCCGCGCGGTGATGCAAGCGCTCGGGCCGGAGGGAACGCTGGTCAACATGGCGCGCGGCTCGCTCGTCGACGAGCCGGCGATGATCGAGCTGCTCACTTCGGGTGCGCTGGGCGGCGCCGCCCTCGACGTCTTCGCGAACGAGCCCGAGGTGCCGGCGGCCCTGCGGGCGCTTCCCAACGTCGTTCTGTCGCCGCACCAGGGCAGCGCCACGCACAAGACCCGCGCCGCCATGGGCGCGACGGTGGTCGCCAATCTTCGCGCCCACATGCGCGGCGATCCGCTCGTCAGCCCCGTCGCCTGAGCGCCGGGGCCGCGGATTCCGCGACAGGCCCGACGGCGCGACACTGATGCCGAACGGTGCTGTTCGTTTCCGGTCCCAGCCACTAAGTTGCGCGCGATGGCGGCCTCGGCTGCGTGAAGGAACGACCCCATGCCGCGTGCCGCCGACTCCATCTGCTTTCTCGCCGGCGATACGCCCATGGCGCGCAGTGCCGCCGCCCGGCTGGTGGCGCTCTACGGTAATCACCCGCCCGACCGGGCCGACGTGGTCGTCGCGCTCGGCGGCGACGGCTTCATGCTGCAGACGCTGCACCGTTTCATGGGCACCGGCATCCCGATCTACGGCATGAACCAGGGCACGATCGGCTTCCTGATGAACGAGTTCCGCGAGACGGACCTGCACGCGCGGCTGGCCGCGGCCGTGGAGAACGAGATCCGCCCGCTCGAGATGATCGCCACCGACAGCGATGGCGAGGAGCACAGGGCGCTGGCCATCAACGAGGTCTCGATCTTCCGCCAATCCTACCAGGCGGCGCGCCTGAGAATCCTGATCGACGGCAAGGTCCGGATGGAGGAGCTGATCTGCGACGGCGTGATGGTGGCGACGCCGACCGGCTCGACCGCCTACAATCTCTCGGCCCAGGGCCCGATCATTCCGATGGACGCGCCGCTGCTCGCTTTGACGCCGGTCAGCGCCTTCCGCCCCCGGCGCTGGCGCGGCGCGCTCATCCCCAATCAGCGGACCGTTGTGATCGAGACGCTGGAGCCGGAAAAGCGCCCGGTGAACGCCGTGGCGGACCACACCGAGGTCAAGTCGGTCCTCAAGGTGTCGATCCACGAATCGCGGACGGCGCGCAGCCTCGTCCTCTTCGACCAGGATCATTCGTGGGACGAAAGAATCCTCGCCGAGCAGTTCCGCTACTGATCAGGCGGCGGCCCGGTTTTCCGCCGGCTGGCGCGCCGGGCCGCGCATCTGCTCCCGCTCCAGGCGGCCCAGCAGGGCGATGACGGCGGCAAAACCAGCCTCGTCACGGCGGTCGCCAAAAATCTGGACGAGCCGGGCCATGACCTCGGCGGCGATGGCGTCGAGGTCGAACGCCGCCCGCTGCGTGACCGCCTGCTTCCAGATCTGCACGGCGGTGCGCAGGAAGATTCCGGCCGCTGCAGAAAGTCCGGACCGCGCCATCAGCGCGTCGAAGGCGGCCTCTCGCCCGTCTACGACGATGGCGCGCACCCGGCGCCCTGGCAGGCCTGACAGCGCCGACAGAGAAGCAGCGAACAGGTCGATATTTCCGTTGCAGACGATGCGGATGAGGAAGGCTGTGGTGAGCTGGCCGCTCTGACGCAGATGGTCGACGAGGCCGGCCATCTCGCCGGGCTCCACGGCATCGGCGAGAAGCGCCGTCGAGCGCTCGCAGGCCGCCAGCACGACGCCCTGGGTCCGCTTCTCGCCCAGGCAGTTGCGGACGAGCGGCGTGGCGCCGAGGGCCTGGCCAAGGTGCAGGAGGAGCGTCTGCCGCACGTCGGACGGCAGGTCGCTGCGCTGAAGATGCAGGGCGCGCACCGCGCCGTCCATGCCGTGCCGCTCGGCGAGGCGGCGGTGGCTGTCCGGACCGATGCGGGCGCCCTCGTTCGCCAAGAGGACCGAGCAGGCGTCGCCGCCGGCCGTCTCGGCGAGGGCGGCGGACACGGGTCCCGACAGAAGCGGCCGGCCGGCCACCGCCGCCTGCGGACCGGCACCGCCTTCGACGACGATGTCGATGAGGTCGGCATCGGTGAGAACGGGCGAGAGGGAGGCGACCAGGACGGCGATCTCCTCGATATCGTCGGCCAGCGACCGGACGAGGTGGCGTGGCGCCCTGTCGGAGCTGGACAGCGCCTCCGCCATCGCCATCCGCACCAGGGGCGAGGGATCGTCGAGCGCAAAGGTCAGGATCGCCAGGGCCTTGTCGCGCTGGTCCTTCGGCAGGTCGCCCTCGATCAGCGACAGCGCCAGATACGAGATCACCTCGGCACGCCGGCGGCTGCTGGCGGTCTCGCACCACTGGGCGAACTGCTGCGTGATCATGCGCACGATTTCCTTGGACGGCTCCCACTCTTGCGAGGAGGATGCCGGTCAAAGGTTTAGACTTCGTTCACCCTGTTTATTATGGCCGCGTTTACCCTGTTCCTCAGGCGTCCGTGCCGTCCGGCCGGCGCGGCCGCGCCATCTGGAAGACGGTGTCGGTGGCGGCGTAATCGAGATAGCCGAGGCGCGAGAGCGGCTGCGCCAGCGACATGTCGATCATGCCGTCGACGAGGATCCGCTCGTCGATGTGGATGCCGACGACCTGGCCGATGATCATGACGTTTTCCGAGGGCGTTCCGTCCAGGCCCTTCGGCCAGAACCATTCCGTCACCTTGCATTCCAGCGCGGCGGGGCTCTCCCCGACCCGCGGCGCGGCGACGATCTCGCAGGGCGTTTCGGTGAGGCCCGCGATGGCGAACTCGCTCGTGCCGCGCGGTGCCGGCGCGGAACTGCGATTGACCGCCGAAGCCAGCGCGCGCGTCGCGAGGTTCACGACGAACTCGCCGCTTTCGATGGCGAAGCTGGCGCTGTCCTTCATCCCCGCGGACGAGAACATGACGAGTTTCGGCCGGTCGGAGACCGCGTTGAAGAAGCTGTAGGGCGACAGGTTCACGTCGCCGTTCGCGGCGCGCGTCGAGATCCAGCCGATGGGCCGCGGCGAGACGATGGCCTTGAACGGGTCGTGCGGCAGGCCGTGGCGGTTCTCGTCGGTGCGATAGAACATCACGGTCTCCCGGTCGGCGCGACAGCCTCGGTGACGATGTCGGATAGAAGCGGCCGCGGCCGATCCTGCGGCGGCTCTCCCGGCGTGCCGATGTGGATGAAGCCGACGGTCTTCTCGTCGGCGCCGATGCCGAGGATGGCCTTGGCTTCCTCGTCATAGGCGACCCATTCGGTCACCCAGTTGGCGGCAAAGCCGAGCGCGTGGGCGGCATGGATCAGGTTCATCGCCGCCGCGCCGGCCGAGAGGACCTGCTCCCATTCGGAAATCTTCACATGCGGCCTGGCGGTCGAGACGACGCCGACGACCAGCGGCGAGCGTGAGAACCGTTTCGCCTCGACATCGCGCCGAAGCTCCGAGAGCGGCCCCTCGCGCGACTCGGCCAGAGCCGCCAGCGCCTCGCCGATCCGGACGGCGACATCGCCGCGATAGAGCACGAAGCGCCAGGGCGCGAGCTTGCCGTGATCGGGCACGCGCGCCGCGATGGTGAAAATGGCGGCGAGCTGGTCGGCGTCGGGGCCAGGGGCCTGCAGCGCCGGGATGGCGACGGAGCGGCGGGTCTGCAGGGAATGGAGGGTGTCGGACAAGAGCTTGAATCCTTCTGTGCCTGCCCCTGAGCTAGCTGCCGCCAGCGGGAATGCAAACCCCCGCCGTACGATTTCGGTGCGAACACCGGGCAATGCGGCCATCTCCGCCCGGTCGGCTTGAATTCAGCCACGATCTGGCGTTCAAACGGTGCCGATGACGCGACCATTCCCCCTCATCCCCTTCCGCCGGCGTTTCGCGTTCCGGCTGGTTCTGCTTCTGGGCGTCGGCAACGGCGTTCTGCATCCCGCCCATGCGCAGGAGGCGCAGGGCGGCGGACTTCTGGGCGGATTCAGAAACTTTCTCGGGTCTGACGGCGAGCCCAGCGGCGCCTATGCCTCGCCGGATGCCATTCCGCGCGCCACCGGCCCCGGAATCATCGGACTGGACGGACCGCGCACGCTGGACCGGCTCAATCCCATCGCCCTGCCCGAAATCGGCGGCAGTCCCAAGCTGGTCCTGCCGACCATACCGGGCTTTGCCCCCCTGCCGGACCGCCCGACGCTGGACAGCATCCGGTCGCGCAAGGCCCTGGTGCTCGAGGCGAAGCTCGCCGGGGATGGCGAGCCTGTGCCGACGGGGCTCGTCTGGCGCCTGTTTGCGCCCCTGGTCGCGCTCGACGGGAAACTGCCGCTGATCGCCTCGGCCGCCGGGGGAACGGCCACCTTCGACATTCCCCCGGGCAACTATCTTCTGCATGTCGGCTTCGGCCGTGCCGGCGTCACCAAGCGCATCGACTTTACCGGCGAGCAGACGCGGGAGATCGTCGTCCTCAATGCCGGCGGCCTGAAGCTGCATGCCATCGCCGTCGGCGACGTGCCGATCCCTGCCGAAGCACTCAGCTTCGACATCTACAGCGATGCCCCGAACGAGCGTGACCGCGTTCTCGTCGCCGAGGGAATTCCCCCGGGGCGCACGGTGCAGCTGAACGCCGGCACCTACCACGTCGAGTCGACTTTCGGCTCCGTCAATGCCGTCGTGCGCGCCGACGTCAAGGTCGAGCCGGGCAAGGTCACCGACGTGACGCTGCAGCATCACGCCGCGCAGTTGACCATGAAGCTGGTGCGCGAAAAGGGCGGCGAGGCGATCGCCGACACCGCCTGGTCGATCACCAACGGCTCGGGCGACGTCATCCGCGAAAGCGTCGGCGCCTTCCCCTCGATGGTGCTGGAAGAGGGTGAGTACCTGATCGTCGCCAAGAACAAGGATCGCATGTACCAGCGCGATTTCATGGTCCAGGCGGGCGTGAACACCGATGTCGAGGTCCTGACCTCGGACATCGTCGCCGCGCCCGATGCAAGCCAGGGCTCAGGCGACTAATGCGTCGCGGCGCGACGTTTCAGGGCGCGCATTTCCGTCGGGAGGCCAATGGCCGATTACGATCCCCCTGGGGATGACGGCGCCTGGGGAAGACCGGCTTTCGCTTTCGTCAGGCGACCACGGTGGGGCTGATCGCCGGCACGGCCACGCCGCCCAGGGCGAAAACCGACTCGCGCAGCCTTTCGGTCAGGAGCTTGCGGCAGCCGATCGTCGAAAGCTCCTCGAAGCCGAGGACGTCGCCGACGGTGACGCGGATGGCGCGGCCGTACTGGCGCCGGAACTCGCCGATCAGGAGGCCGATCCGGAGCGTCAGCGACAGCCGGCTGGCGAGATGGAACAGCGGTCCGTTCTGGCCCTCGAAGTGGATCGGCAGCACCGCCGCCCTGCCCGTCTGCACGAGGCGCGCGGTGAACTGCTTCCACGGCAGGTCGTCGGCAGCACCGAACATGGTCGGCGCCGTGGCCACGCCGCCGGCGGGAAAGACGATGATCGTCGTGCCCTCGGCCAGAAGCCGCAGCGCTTCGCGGCGCGTCTCCATGTTCATCGAAAGGGCCGCCTTCGTCTCCTCGAAGGAGACCGGAAGGCCATAGGCCGACATTTCCGGGATCTTCATCAGGTCGTTGTTGATGAGAATGCGGAACGGGCGGCCGAGACGCTCGGCCAGCGCCAGAATGGCGATGCCGTCGCCGATGCCGAAGGGATGGTTGGCGACCATCACCAGACGCTCCGGCAACTGTGCCATCGCCGGCAGGCGCCCGCCGATGTCGAGCCGGATCTTCATCAGGTCCAGCATGGCATTGAAGGCGTCGCCGCGCCCGGCGACGAGATCGCGGCGCCATTCGCCGTAGAGCCTGGCGAGCTTGCGCCGCCCGGACAGTTCCTCGATCGAGCGGATGGCCCAGCGCCGGAACAGGCGATCGTCGGGCCGGGCATAGGTCAGTTCCGTGTATCGCTTGGTCATCGAGCCCAACCCAGCCGCCGAGAGATGCCGGCCTATACCAGCCGGGCGATGACATCGGTATGACGCGGCGGCAAAGGGCCTTCGCCTTTCGCCGCCGCGCCGAGGGGCGTCACATCACTGCAACTGAAGTGTCTTCTGGCTGGCCGCCCGCGCATCGCGCTGGCGCTTGATGTCCGGCGGGATCGCCTCTTCGAGCAGCATCGCCGTCGCCTCGGCGAGGCTCGCCGCGGTCTGATCGCGCGAGCCGAGACGGCGGATGTTGACCGTCCGCTCCTCGGCCTCGCGCTTGCCGCAGACGAGCAGCACCGGGATTTTTGCCAGGCTGTGCTCGCGAACCTTGTAGTTGATCTTCTCGTTGCGGATGTCGGTCTCGACCCGCAGGCCGAGCGCCGTCAGTTCCGCCGCGACCTCGCGGGCATAGTCGTCGGCCTCGGACGTGATGGTCGCGACGACCACCTGCACCGGCGACATCCACAGCGGGAAATGCCCGGCGAAATTCTCGATCAGGATGCCGAGGAAGCGCTCCATCGAGCCGCAGATGGCGCGGTGGATCATCACCGGCACCGTCTTGTTCGATTCGGCATCGATGTAGAAGGCGCCGAAACGATCGGGCAGGTTGAAGTCGACCTGCGTGGTGCCGCACTGCCATTCGCGACCGATGGCGTCGCGCAGCGTGTACTCGAACTTCGGACCGTAGAAGGCGCCCTCGCCCGGATTGATGTCGGTCTTGATCCGTCCGCCGGACTGGTCCTCGATCTGCTTCAACACGTCGGTCATCACGCTTTCGGCGCGGTGCCAGAGTTCGTCCGAACCGACGCGCTTCTCCGGCCGGGTGGAGAGCTTCACCACCACTTCCTCGAAGCCGAAGTCGCGATAGACCGAGAGGATCAGGTCGTTGATGGCGAGGCACTCGGCCGCCAGCTGCTCGTCGGTGCAGAAGACGTGCGCGTCGTCCTGCGTGAAGCCGCGCACGCGCATCAGCCCGTGCATGGCGCCGGACGGCTCGTAGCGGTGCACCATGCCGAATTCGGCATAGCGAATCGGCAGTTCCCGGTAGGATTTCAGCCCGTGCTTGAAGATCATCACATGGCCGGGGCAATTCATCGGCTTCAGCGCGAAGACGCGCTTGTCCTCGGTCTCGTCGCCGGCCGACGTCACCTGGAACATGTTTTCGCGGTACCAGCCCCAGTGGCCGGAAGTCTCCCACAGCGACTTGTCGAGCACCTGCGGCGCATTGACCTCGGCATAGGTGCCGAGCAGGCGCCGGCGCATGTAGGCGGTGAGGTCCTGGAACAGCGACCAGCCCTTGGGGTGCCAGAAGACGACGCCCGGCCCTTCCTCCTGGAAGTGGAACAGGTCCATCTCGCGGCCGAGGCGGCGGTGGTCGCGCTTCTCGGCCTCCTCCAGCATGGTCGTGTAGGCGTCGAGCTCCTCGCGCGTGCGCCAGGCCGTGCCGTAGATGCGCGTCAGCATGGCGTTGTCGCTGTCGCCGCGCCAATAGGCGCCGGCCACCTTCATCAGCTTGAACGCCTCGCCGATCTGGCCGGTCGAGGCCATGTGCGGCCCGCGGCAGAGATCGAACCAGTCGCCCTGGCTGTAGATCTTCAGCTCCTGTTCCTCGGGGATCATGTCGATGAGCTCGAGCTTGTAGGTCTCGCCCTTGGCGGCGAACACTTCCTTCGCCTTGTGCCGCGTCCACACTTCCTTCTTGAAGGGCGCGTTGCGGCGGATGATCTCGGCCATCTTCTTCTCGATGACCGGCAGGTCCTCGGGCGTGAAGGGCGTCTCCTTGGCGAAATCGTAGTAGAAGCCGTTCTCGATCACCGGCCCGATGGTCACCTGCGTTCCCGGCCAGATCTCCTGCACGGCCTCGGCCATGACATGCGCCGCGTCGTGGCGGATGAGGCCGAGCGCGCGCGGGTCGTCGCGGGTGACGATCTCGAGCGCGCCGGAGCGGCCGACGGGATCGGACAGATCGCGCAGCTCGCCGTCCAGCGCATAGGCGACGGACTTCTTCAGAAGCGACTTGGAAATGCCGCCGGCAATGGTGGCGCCGGTGGCGGAGGCCTCGAACTGCCGGACGGATCCATCGGGGAAGGTGACGTCGATCATCGCTGTTCCTTTCTGCTCAGCCCCGCCTACCACGCGGGAAAGCATTTTCTGATCGCTGGGCCGCGGTCGCGCGGCACGATGCGCGTCTTTACCATTCCCTCCCGGGCAGACAAGCGGAGGCCGGGAGAAAGCCGGGGGATCGGCAAGCTCCGGTCAACGCCGCGCGGCCATTCGTCGTGCAGACCGACCGCCGCCTTATCGCGGCAGCGTGCGCTCGTTCTTCGGTGTGGGCACAGGGTCGAGACCGGCGCCGCCAAAGGGTCCACACCGCGCGATCCGCTTCAGCGTCAGCCAGCCGCCAGGGATGAGACCATGCCGCGCGATCGCCTCGTAGCCGTATTCTGAACATGTCGGAATGTGCCGGCAGTGGCCGCCGACGAAGCCGGAGAAGGTCAGCTGGTAGAGACGTACCAGCCCAGTGCCGACGAGCCGTCCCGGCGTCTTGCGCCAAGGGCCGTCGAAATTGCGCGAGTGGCGATGCGCTCTCAGTCGCTCAGGCCGCGACAACCGCCCCGCCCTGCTTGGCCTCGATCTGCTGGAGCGCATCGACGACGGCGTCAAAGGTCAGCATGGTCGAGGCGTGCCGCGCCTTGTAGTCGCGAACCGGCTCCAGATATTTCAGGTCCTCGAAGCGGCCGGTCGGCGGCGTGCCGTTTTCCTTCAGCATCCGGCGCATGTCCTCGCGCACGGCGCGCAGCTCGTCCGGCGTCGATCCGACGATGGCCTTGGCCATGATCGCCGAAGAGGCCTGGCCGAGGGCACAGGCCTTCACGTCGTGGGCGAAATCGGCGACGACGCCGTCGCGCACCACCACGTCGACGGTCACCGTCGAGCCGCACAGCTTGGAATGCGCCGTGGCGGTCGCATCAGGTTCGGCTAGGCGGCCGATGCGGGAGATGTTGCCGGCATAGTCGAGAATCCGGGCGTTGTAGATGTCGTCGATCACGGGTCGCGTCCTCATGCCGAATTGCCGGTCGGCGCTCTACAAAGCCACCGACGATACGTATATAGGAGGGACGGCCCGCCTTCGAAAGGCGGCGATGAATCCTTGCGGGCAGCTCTTTGGCGCCGCCCCGCAAGCCTCTGGGTTCAGCGTCCCGCCGCCGTGGCCAGCAACCGGGAAGACGGTTTCTGGCATCGGGCGGATCGACGCGTTGTAGTGAGAGTACCATGGACGCGATCGTCAGAAAGATGGCCGAGGGCTTTGCAGACGGTCGCCTGCGGCGTCCGACCCGGGAAGAGGCGCAGGCCGCCGTCGCCACGCTCATCCGCTGGGGCGGCGACGATCCGACCCGTGAGGGCCTGATCGAAACCCCTGCCCGCGTCGTCAAATCCTACGAGGAGCTGTTTGGCGGCTATGCGCTCGATCCCGCCGATGTCCTCGGCCGGACCTTTGGCGAAGTCGCGGGCTATGACGACATCGTCCTGGTGCGCGACATCGACTTCCACTCCCATTGCGAACACCACATGGTGCCGATCATCGGAAAGGCGCATGTCGCCTATCTCCCGAGCGGCCGCGTCCTCGGCCTGTCGAAGATCGCCCGCGTCGTCGACATTTTTGCCCGCCGCCTACAGACGCAGGAGACGATGACGGCGCAGGTCGCCGCGGCGATCGAGGACGTGTTGAAGCCGAAGGGCGTCGCCGTGATGATCGACGCCGAGCACCTGTGCATGTCCATGCGCGGCATCAAGACCAAGGGCTCGACCACCGTGACGACGTCGTTCCACGGCATCTTCGCCGACGACAAGATGGAGCGCGCCCGCTTCCTCGACATGGTCCGCAGCAAGGGATGACCGCCCCGGTCTTCGCCCCGCCCTTCCCTTCTGCCGCCGAGCAGGAGGAAGGGACGGTCCTCGCCCCGCGCTTCGACGACAAGGGCCTCGTCACCGCCGTCGTCACCGATTTCACCTCCGGCATGCTGCTGATGGTCGCCCATATGGACCGCGAGGCCCTCGACCTCAGCATCGCGACGCGCACGGCGCACTATTTCAGCCGCTCGCGCCAGAGCCTGTGGAAGAAGGGCGAGACCTCGGGGGCGCTGCAGATCATCCGGGAAATCCGGGTGGATTGCGACCAGGATGCCGTCTGGCTGCGGGTCGATGTCGCCCGGCCGGAGGAGACGTGCCACACGCACCGCGACAGCTGTTTCTACAGGCGGATGCCGGAAGGGGGCGACGGCCGCGCGCTCGTTCTCGTCGCCGGACAGGAACAAGGCGAACAAAAAGTTCCCTGACTGCTTAAGTTTGCAGCAAACTATCGCGCGTAATCTCGGTTGAAGCGTCGATCACGGCGGACCAGGACGGTCAGGCATGTTGGAACGAGTTTTCAGGCGGGCGGACAATCAGCCCCAGACGATCCCGGCAAACGAGCCGGCGCGTGATCAGGCCACCACGAAACCGAAGCCAAAGTTCAAGATCGCGCTGGCGCTGGGCGGCGGCGCGGCGCGCGGCTGGGCCCATATCGGCGTGCTCAAGGCGCTGGACGAGGCCGGCATCCATGTCTCGATGATCGCCGGCACCTCGATCGGCGCCCTCGTCGGCGGCTGCTATCTCGCGGGGCGGCTCGGCGAGATCGAGGAATTCGCGCGCTCGCTCACCCGCCGCGGCCTCATCCGCTTCCTCGACGTGCGCTTCGGCGGCTCGGGCCTGCTCGCCGGTATGCGGCTCAACCGCCGTCTCGTCGAATCCCTGGAGGATCTCCTGATCGAGGACCTCGACCGGCCGCTGGTGTGCGTCGCGACGGAGGCGCGCAGCGGCCACGAGGTCTGGCTGGATTCGGGCTCGCTGATCCTGGCCATGCGCGCTTCCTATGCGCTGCCGGGCGTCTTCGAGCCGGTGATCTGCGGCGACCGGCGGCTGGTCGACGGGGCGCTGGTCAATCCCGTTCCGGTCTCGGTCTGCCGCGCCTACGAGGCGCAGCTCGTCGTCGCCGTCAATCTCAACTACGACCTGTTCGGCCGGGCCGCCGTGGTGCGCATGCGCGCCTCGCCCGCCACCACGTCGATCCAGCAGGACAGGGCGATCACCGTCGAGACGCTGGGGCTGGCCGGCCAGGAGGCGGCGCAGCGCCGCGACAAGTTCGGCATCACCCGCTCGATGGCGGATGCCTTCAACATCGTGCAGGACCGGATTTCCCGCTCGCGCCTTGCCGGCGATCCGCCGGACTTGTCGCTGCACCCGAGGGTCCGCGACATCGGCATGTCCGAGTTCTTCCGGGCCGACGAGGCCATTGCGCACGGCTACGAAGAGACGATGCGGCGCCTGCCGGAGATCGTCCGCGTCACCGAGGGCTATGTCGCCAACTGACGGGAGAGGCGGGACCGGTCGCCCGGCCCGCCCTTCCCCCGAAGCCTATCGAGCGCCCCTTAGACGGAAGCGGAAATGTAGCTGCGCATTTCCTCCGCCTCGCGCTCGGCATCCTCGATGCGGCGCTTGACGATGTCGCCGATCGACACCATCCCGACCAGCTTGCCGCCCTGGATGACCGGCAGGTGGCGAAACCGCTTCCGCGTCATGGTCTCCATCACCTCGTTGACGGTGGTCTCCTCGCTGCAGGTGACGACCTCCACCGTCATGACCGAGCCGATGGAATCGCTGAGGCAATCCGGCCCGCGCGTGCCGACCATGCGCACGATATCGCGCTCGGACAGGACGCCGGCGATGTCGCCGCCATCGCTGATGAGAACCACCGCGCCGATGCGCCTCTGCGCCATTTCCTGCGCCGCCTCGACGAGCGTCGCGTTCGGATGCATGGAAAAGACGTCCCGACCCTTTTCCTCCAGAATTTTTCTGACCGTCATGACCATCCTCCCGTCCAGTCGTGGACACGGATCGTGCGTCAGTCGGCCGCGGACCGCAAGTCGTCTTCGTCGGCCGGCATGGGCTGACGGCGGTTCGGTTCGAAAAGCGCCAGGCCGAGAAAGCCGAAGACGAAGCCGCCGAGATGCGCCTGCCAGGCGACGGAGGCCCCGCCGTCGATGAAGCCGCCGAGACCGGACGCGGTCAGGAGATTGGTGGCGAAGAAGATCACGACGAAGAAGATCACCGTCCGGTCGGACAGCGCCTGCCGGATCGACAGGAGCGGTAGGCTGCGGGCCGAGCGGTGGTGCCCCATCGAGCCGAAGGCGAAGCGGCAGGCCCCGCCCATGAGCGCCGAGACGATCCCCGAGGCGCCGATCACCGGCACGATCAGGTCGGGGTTGAAGACGTAGAAGGTCAGGGCCCCGGCGATGGCGCCGAGCGCCGCGAAGGCGAGAACCCGCACGGTTCCCAAGCGCCGCGCCACCGGCGTGCCGAAGGCCAGCATCCAGATGGCGTTCAGCCCCACATGCATCCAGTCGCCATGCAGGAAGGCGTAGGTCAGCGGCGACCAGAGCTGCGCTCCGGCATCGCGGCCGAACTGGGCGGTGCAGTTCTCGGCATAACAGCCGGCGACGAAGGAAAACTCCGTGATCAGCCAGTCGTCCGTCTCCACGGAGAGGACGAAGCTGCGGATCGCCTGGATGGCGATGAAGACGACCAGCGCCGCCAGCACCACGCCGGGAACATTGAAGATCGGCGGGTTGGCCCGAACCCTCGGCGTCTCGTCGATGGACATGCGAGCATCCTCACTGGCGCGACACGGCCGGTCTTGCCGCTGTCGCACGGCGCGCTCGGACAAGGGGGGCCGGGCGCCGGCGCGCGCGACGGTGACGTCAGCCAGGCCCGATTTTTCGCGACGAGACATAGCAGCTTTAGCGGACCGCACAACATCGCGCTGCGGCCCGCCGGCCAGCGCCGGACGCGGCCATACATCCCTGCCGTGCACGCTGCATTAACCTTTCCGGCGGTAATTTGAACGGGCCGGATTCCGCGCGTCGCGGGTCTCAAATTCCAGTGGTCCCGCCATGCAGCCATCTGCCACAGCCCTGCCCGCGGCCCATGACGAACGCCGTCGTTTCCACCGTGTCTCCGTCGATCTCCTCGGCCGCTTCATGCTGGAAAACCAGAGCGAATATCCCTGCCGGGTCGACACGATGTCGCCGGGCGACGTTTCCGTGGTGACGCCGATCACGCCAAAACCGGCAGAGCGCGTCATTCTCTACGCAGACCATGTCGGACGGCTCGAAGGGGAAGTGTCGCGGGTCTTTGCCGGCGGGTTTGCCATGACGGTGCGCGGCACCGAGCGCAAGCGCGAGAAGCTGGCGGCACAGCTCACCTGGCTTGCCAACCGCCACGAGCTCGATCTGCCGGAAGACCGGCGCCACGAGCGCATCCAGCCGCGCAATCCCTTCATCGACATCACCCTCGACGACGGACGCAAGTACAAGGTGCGGATCATCGATCTCTCGCTCTCGGGCGTCGCCGTGCAGTCGGCCGTCCGCCCGACGATCGGGTCGCGCATCATCATCGGCAAGATGCAGGGGCGCGTCGTGCGCCATCTCGAAGAGGGCCTGGCGATCGAGTTCGCCTCCGTCCAGCTGCGCGAGACGCTCGAAAACCTCTGAGGCCGCCTCGCGCCGTCCCGAAGCGCCCGCCTGCGATCGCTTCCGTCGCCGCAGACGCACTTCCGAGAGCCAGAACGCCGCTCTGCCGGACCCTGCTCTAGCGCCGGGTCCCGCCGCCCGGATCCCCCTGCCGGTTTGTCATCTCCCCGGGCCGCAAGGCTCGGCCGACGGCTGCCCGCTGCCTGAGCTTCGGCAAAGGGCTGCCCTCCCCGCGCGACCCGATTTCGATAAGCCTCAGGCCACTGCGAGCATAGCGCCGCGGCGCGCCCGGGAACCCAAGCCCCCCACACCTTCCTGAAGAATGTCTTAACTTCGTGCCGAAAGCTGGGGATAGGCCGGCGGACGGCTCGTCCTGCGCTGGGCATTGCCGCCCAAGCCGGCCACGGTGACGACAGGCACCGGCCTCGTCCGACGCCGGACCATAGGGTTAACGTATCATCTGCCGGATCGAGAAAGTTTGCGCTCCAACCCTAACAACTCTGCAAGTATAACTCGGCAGGAACGCCTATCATTTGAATCAATTTGCCTGACTGACTTTGCCGCCGAAGTAAAACGAGTGTGCGAGTGTCCTCTCAACAGACGGAGAGACCCGCCATGAAAAATCTACTGACCGCTTCCATCGCCGCAGCTTTCATCCTCATGAGCCTGGGGGCCGTGCAGGCCAGGAACCTCGCCATGCCGGTCATGGGCGGCACGTCCCAGCCGGTCGGGCATTACGACTTCTGCCAGCGTTATGCCGACCAGTGCGGCAAGAACAAAGCGCCGGGCATCGTCAAGCTCAGCCGCGCCGTCTGGGACAAGATCGTCGAGGTCAACAATGCCGTCAACGTCGGCATCTTCCCCCGCACGGACAAGGATATCTTCGGCGTGGCCGAGTATTGGGCCTATCCGAGCACCGAGGGCGACTGCGAGGATTTCGCGCTTCTCAAGCAGTATATGCTGGAGCGCGCCGGCTTCGCCCGCTCCGCCCTGCTCCTGACGGTCGTGCGTCAGCCCAATGGCGAGGGACATGCCGTCTTGACCGTGCGCACCGACCGCGGCGACTTCATCCTCGACAACCTGGTCGACACCGTGCGCGACTGGAAGGAAACCGAGTATCGCTATCTCAAGCGTCAGTCGGAAAAGAATTCGGGCGACTGGGTCAGCATCAGCGACGATCGCAACATTCTGGTCGGCAGCGTCAACTGACGCTCCCCCGGGATCGGTTGATCCGCCGTCGATCTCCCCGTCTCGCGACGGACCAACCGCAGAGCCGATCCTGTCATGGGGTCGGCTTTTTGGTGTGTGTGGAGCGGGCGGAGCGCGCCGCCCTGAATACGCCGGGATGCGGCGTCGCATCGACAGGCGTCTGGTGTGTCATGCCGGCTGGCGACTGGCCCCCGCGCCGAAGCGCGGATGCCGCACACCCGGTTTCCTCGCGGCGACGGCGCGAGCGCTCGAAGCGACCCGCTCTCCGCAATCGCAGCGCCGCGGCCCCAAGGCCTCGACGTGTCGCGCGATCAGGCCTCGAGGTCCATTTCCAGGATCGTCATGGTGACGTGGTAGGATAGTTCGCCCTCGTCGGTATCCTTGGAGATGATGCCGATGAACTCGTCGTTGATGTAGACCTCGGCCGAGTCGGCCTTGCGCGGCAGCGCCTTGATGCGAATGTTCGCGCTACCGAGCAGACCTTTGAGATAGGTCTCGAGCTTGCGGATTTCGTCGGGCTTCACATGTCTCTCCTGCTTGAATCGCTGCGGAGGGAACTAGCACCTCCCACCGCGTTTCAACAGGTGGACGGCGAACATCGACGCGTGCCGCTGCCAAATCCGTCCGGACGGCGGCGTTTGCCACCGCCTGGACCGGCTGGAACCCCGTCGCCTGACGGGTTGGTCAGTCGTCCTTGCCGAACATGTGATCCATGGCCCGGGCCGGCTCGCCGCCACAATCGCCGACGCTGCCGACGATGCGGCCGGGAATGCCGGCGACGGTCGAATGCGGTGGCACCGGCTTCAGCACCACCGAGCCGGAGGCGATCTTGGAGCATTCCCCGATCCGGATATTGCCGAGAATCTTCGCCCCGGCACCGATCAGGACGCCGTTGCCGATCTTGGGGTGGCGGTCGCCGAATTCCTTGCCAGTGCCGCCGAGCGTGACGTCCTGAAGAATTGAGACATTGTCTCCGATTTCCGCGGTGAAGCCGACGACGAGGCCGGTGGCATGGTCGAGAAAGATGCCGCGGCCCATCTTGGAATGGGGATGGATGTCGGTCTGGAACACCGCGGAAGAGCGCGCCTGGAGATACAGCGCGAAATCCCGCCGTCCTTCGTTCCACAGCCAGTGCGCCAGACGGTGGGTCTGGATGGCGTGAAATCCCTTGAAGTAGAGCAGCGGCTCGATGTAGCGCTCGCAGGCCGGGTCGCGATCGAACACGGCCTGGATATCGGTGCGCAAGGTCTCGCTCCACTGCGAATTCTCGCCGAGGAGCCCGTCGAAGGCTTGGCTGATCAACACCGCCGGCACGTCGGGATGATCGAGACGCTGCGACACGCGGTGGATCACCGCCGCCTCGAGACTGCGGTGGTTGAGAATGGTGGCATAGAGGAAGCCGGACAGCACCGGCTCTCGTGCCGCCGCCTCGGCGGCTTCCTGGCGGACCTTTGTCCAGATCGGATCGACGGCTTGGACCAGCCCCTGCGCCTGCAGACCACTGACGGTCATGGTCACGTTCCTTCCCGGGGCCGCTGCGGCCACATCATTACCGACTGGTATAATACTTGCCCGGCTCTGGAAATCAATCCGGCGCCGGCCTCGACGCTCTTAACATGGAACCTCGCCGCGATCGCGACAAGACGGTCGTGCCGCTCCCGGCGCGGGCCAGAGAGGCCCGGCAAAGTCCGGCAGGGCTCGCTCATTCGTTCGCGGCTTTGCCTTCCAGGAAGCGCAGCACCGCGGCCTTGAAACGCCGGTCGCCGACGGCGAGCATATGGTCGCGCCCCTCGATGGCGAAAGCCTCCGCCTGCGGCATCAGGGCCGCCAGCGCTTCGGCCGATCCGGCGATGTCGTCGCGGGTGCCGACGCCGATCAGGGTCGGCTGGGCGATCCGGGCGACATCGTCCGCCGTCAATTCTGTCCGCGACGTGGTGATGCAGGCGGCCAGGGCCTTGCGGTCGCTGCCGGTGCGGTCGGCGAAGCTGCGGAACATCCGGCCTTGGGGATGCGTCACCGCGTCGAGGGAATCGGCCAGGAGCGCGGCGACGATCGGGTCCCAGTCGCCGACGCCCTCGACGAGCCCGAGCCCGAGCCCGCCGAAGACGAGGCGCGAAAAGCGCTCGGGCGCGGCGAGCGCGGCGAAGGCGGTGACGCGCGCGCCCATGGAATAGCCGAAAAGCACTGCCGTCGGCACGTCGAGGTGATCGAGCAGCGCCACGGCATCGCCGGCCATCTTCTGCGGCGTATAGGCCGCCGGATCGTGCGGCTTGTCGCTCTGGCCGTGGCCGCGATGGTCGAAAGCCAGCACCCGGTAGCCGGCGCCGGTCAGCGTCGCCACCCAGCCGGGATCGACCCAGTTGACGCTCATATTGGAGGCAAAGCCGTGGGTCAGAAGCACCACCGGTGCGGCCGTCTCGCCCTCGTCGAGAAAAGCGAGGCTCAGCCCTTCGTGCTCGAAAAATGCCATGTCGTTCCTCTGCTGCCGGCGCATTGCATCCGCGGTTCTGGCGCGTCGTCGCCCGCCTGGCAAGGCAGAGGCCGGCCTGTCGTGCGCCGGTTCCGCCTCTGGCCTTTCGCGCCGCACGCGACTATCGTCCGCGCCGATTACCAGACCACGGAGACGACCGCGATGGCCGGCCATATCATTCCGCATTTCCAGAACAGCGCCGGACACGAGGTGATCGAGATCGGCGTCACCGAATTCATGTGCGTCGGCGCCCACCCGCCCTTCGACCACCCGCATGTCTATCTCGACCTCGGCGACGAGGGCGAAAAGGTCTGTGGCTACTGCTCGACCCTCTATCGCCGCAACGCGTCCCTGCATGGCACCGAGACCATTCCGGCCGGCTGCGTCTTCGAAGAGCTCAACGCCGCCTGACGATCGCGTGCCTCCGTCCACTTCCATCCTCGTTGTCGGCGCCGGCATTGCCGGGCTGACGGCGGCTCTGTCCTTCGCGCAGGCCGGCTTTGCCGTCGACATCGTCGAACGGAGCGAGCGGCTGGAAGCGGTCGGCGCCGGGCTGCAGCTCTCACCCAATGCGCTGCGCGTGCTGGCCCGGCTCGGCCTGGACAGGGAGCGCCTGAACGGTGTCGCCGCCACCACCGTGACGCTGCGCTCCGGCCGATCGGGGCGGACGATCGCCGAAATCCCGGTCGTCTCCGCCGACGGGACCGCCTATCTCTCGCTGTACCGTGCCGACCTGCAGTCTGCCCTCCTCGCCGCCGTCGCTGCCGACCCCCTGATCACGTTGACCCTCGGCGAGCGCTGCACCGCCCTGGCGCAGTCGGCGGACGGGACGACGCTGTCCTTCACCCGCACCGACGGCTCGGTGGCCGAGCGGACCGCCACCATCGTCATCGCCGCCGATGGCGTGCATTCGGCGCTGTGCGCCGCGCTTGGCCTACCGGCGGCGGTGCCCTCCGGCGATGTTGCCTGGCGCATGACCATCGACGCTGCGGCGCAGGCCTCCTCCCCTGGGATCCAGGCCTGGCTCGGCCCCCGGCGCCACGCCGTCGCCTATCCCGTCCAGGCGGGCCGGACGACCAACCTCGTCCTCATCGGCCCGGACAGCGACGCCGCGGCCGGGATGGCGGAGTCGGCGACGAAGACGGCGTTGATGCAGCGTTTCCGGCGCTGGGATCCACGCCTTCGCGGCCTCATCGAGGCCGCCGGGCCGGCGACGCCCTGGCCGCTGTCGACCGTCGATCCCGACCGGTCCGCCCCCGGCATGGACGGCGTGATCGTCATCGGCGATGCCGCGCACGCCATGCTGCCCTATGCGGCCCAGGGCGCGGCGATGGCCATCGAGGATGGCTGGACCGCGGCCTGGGCAGTGACACGAGCCTCCACGCCGCAGGAGGCAGCCCGCCATTATGCCGACGTGCGGACGGCGCGGCTGAAGCGGGTGCGCCAGCGCGTCGCCTTTCACCGCAGGGTCTACCACCTGCCGGCGCTGCCGGCCGCGGCGCGCGACCTGACGCTTCGCCTGCGATCGGCTGAGTCCGTCGCCCGCGATCTCGGCTGGCTCTACGACTGGACTCCGCCCGAACGCTGAACGTCGCGACGATTTTATGGAACGCTCCGGTCCCCCGCGGCCTTTCTCTGACGACCCGGGTCCAGCCTCTCCGTCGAGGGCCAGACCGTGTGCGGCCTTACCCGCCGGCGCCGAACGGTTCTGCAAGGGACGATTGCAACAAAAGGACTACCCATGCCGACAATGAACAAGACCGCCAGGATGCTGACGGTTGCGGCTCTCGCCGCGTCCACCGCGCTCAGCAGCCCGCTGCTGGCCCTGGCGCAGCAGCAGCCGCAGCGCTTAGCGCAGGCGGCGACCGACGAAGTTCCGCCGGCCGACGCCGCGCCGGCCGAGGAGGCCGCGCCTGCCGCCGAGGCCCCGGCGGAAGCCCCGGCCGACGCGCCCGCTGAGGCCGCGCCAGCTGAAGCTGCGCCGGCAGAGGCGGCGCCGGAAGCGGCTCCCGCCGAGGCGCCTGCCGCCGAAGCACCCGCGCCAGAGCCCGAGCCGGCCGCTGAGCCAGCGCCTGCCGAGCCAGCGCCTGCTGAGGCAGCACCCGCCGAGCCGGCACCGGTAGAAGCCCCGCCAGCAGAAGCGCCCGCCGCCGAGAGCGCGCCGACGGAACCCGCCGCCGCGCCGGAACCAGCCCCGGCGGAAGCCACGCCGGCCCCTGCCGCCGAAACACCGGCTGAACCCGCTGCTGCCCCGGCCGAGGCGCCCGCTGCCGCACCGCCCGCAGCATCGGAAACCGCGCCGGCTGCGGCCGACACCCCGGCGCCAGGCGCCGACGCGCCCCCGCCGGCCCCTGTCGCCCCGGCTTCCGAGACGGCCCCGGCTGCCGTTCCGCCGGCGACCACCGGCGAGGTCCCGGCAGCGCCTGCGACCGACACGACCGCCCCGGCGGCAGTCCCGCAGCCCGGCACCGATGCGGCCGCGCCGGCCCGGACCGGCGAACGCCGTTCGCGCGGCGGCGAGGCACCGCGTCCGGTGCCGGCCGATGTCCAGACCGCCCCAGTCGAACAGGGCGCCATCGACCAGAGCGATGCCCGCGTGCAGACGCTGGCGACTCCCGTCGTCGAGCAGCCCATTGCCGCCCAGCGCGGTGAACGCGTGGAGCGGGCGCCGGCGCCCGAGCTGCCGCCGGAGGCCAAGGTGGTCGAGCGTGTCGGCAACCGTGACATCATCTCGCTGGGTGCTGCCGCGCTGGCGGGTGCCGCCGCAGGCGCTGCCGCGGGCTACTTCATCCGCTCGAACGACGACGAACGACTGTCCGTCGATTCGCGTGACAGCTACACCGAACGCTTGCCGCGCGGCCGTACCCGCGAGACCATCGAACGGGCCAACGGTTCTCAGATCATCACCATCACGAACCGCTATGGCGACGTCGTGCAGCGTTCGCGCATCACGCCCGACGGGCGCGAGGTGGTGCTGTTCTACGACCCCTATTCGGAGGAGGACGAGCGTCCCGACTACTACTCCGATGCCGGTGAGGACCTGCCGCCGCTGGAACTCAGCATCCCGCGCGATCGCTACATCGTCGACATCGACGAGCCCGACGAGGAGCTCTACTTCGACACGATCGTCGCCCCGCCGGTCGAGACCGTCGAGCGCATCTACTCGGTCAACGAAGTGCGGCGCTCCTCGCGCATCCGCGACAAGGTCCGTCGAATCGATCTGAATACGGTGCAGTTCGACTTCGGCTCCGCCACGATCCCGCAGGCCCAGGTGAAGAACCTGCAGGCTTTGGCCGATGCGGTCGGCCGGGTGATCAAGGACAATCCCGGCGAGACCTTCCTGATCGAGGGTCACACGGATGCGGTCGGCTCGAACGTCGCCAACCTCGCCCTGTCGGACCAGCGCGCGGAATCGGTGGCGGCGGCACTGTCGCAGTATTTCGACGTGCCGGCCGAGAACCTGGTGACGCAGGGCTACGGTGAGGAAGACCTGAAGGTCGACACCCAGGAGGCGAACGCCGAGAACCGGCGCGTCACACTGAGGCGCATTACCGCGCTGGTGAAACCGGTGACGTCAGCCGCGCGGTAAAACTTACCGCTCAGATGCAAGAGAAGCCGGCGACCGCGAGGTCGCCGGCTTTTTGTTGAGGCGATGGATGAGGTCGTTCGCTTCGCGGAATCCGATTGTGAAAAAAGTCATCCAAGCCTCTCTTATGATTCCGGTCTCCACCACACGCCGGGCGCGGGTTTCGGGCCTCAGCCCTCCTCCACGCTGACCTTTTCGGCCGACAGGAAATCCGCCAGGGGATTCAGCGGTCCGATATAGCTGGCGAAGATCTTCAAGCCGACCATCATCGGCACCGCGACGAACATGCCGACCACGCCCCAGATCCATCCCCAGAAGGCGACGGACAGGAAGATGGCGACCGCGTTCATCTCCAGGCGGCGGCCGACGACGGTCGGCTGGATGAACTGTCCCTCCAGCGTCGAGCAGGCAAAATACAGCGCGACCGGCAAGAGCGCGTGCCAGAGATCGCCGAATTCGGTGAGGGCGACCACACCGACGAGCGCCATCCCGGTCAGCGCGCCGAGATAGGGAATGAAGTTCAGAAGCGCCGCCAGCGCGCCGAAGATCAGCGGCGTCGGCATGCCGACCCACCAGAACAGCGTGCCGACCACCGTGCCGAGGCCGATATTGATCACGGTGATCGTCAGCAGGTAGTGCGAGAGCTCGCGCTCGATGTCGTGCGCGATGTGCAGCGCGAGCTTCTTGTCCGACAGCGTCGGCATGGCCTTGACCAGCTTGGTGTAGAAGAGGTCGCCCGAGGCCAGCAGGAAAAACAGGAAGACCAGCGAGAACATGATGCTGGCGAGGATCTGCGGCACCACATGCGCGGCGTTGTCGAGAAGGCCGGGGCTCTGCACCACGACCTCGGCCGGCTGGTCCGCCGCGCGCGCGGGATCCGCATCCGCCTGCGGCGCCGCGGCTTCGGCTTCGGGCCCGATCTCCTGCAGGCGGTCGAGGCGGTCGCGGACGGATTTGATCTGCCCCTCGACCGCCGACACGTAGCGCGGGGCATTGTTGACCAGATCGGTGATCGGGTTGCTCAGCATGTAGAAGCCGAACGTCAGGGTCATCAGCGCGCCGACGACGAGGATGATCGCCGAGACCGGCTCGGGCATCTTCAGCCGCCGCCGCATCAGCCGCACGATCGGGCTGAGCACCAGCGCGAACAGGAGAGCGATCACCACCGGCAACAGAAAACTCGAGGTGAGGTAGAGCGCGCCGAAGAGCAGGATCAGGAAGATGCCGACGATCGCCCAGCGCGGGCCCCCTGGTGCGGGCGCCGGGACCGTGGCGTCGACGGGCGCGGACGCGGCGTCCGCCGTCCCGGTTGCCGCCAAGGAAGTGTTCGCCATCACCATTCTCCGTCCGCCTGCCCCATAAGCCCCTGCTATGGCGGCTCCGGCGCGGCGAAACAAGCTTTCCGGCGTTGCGCCCCTCCCGCAAAGCTTTGCAGGCAAACGGCAAACGCCGCCGGTCTGGCGACCGGCGGCGTCGGATAGCGCGGTGAGGAACCCGTCGCTGCCTAGTGCAGGATCTGCGACAGGAAGAGCTTGGTGCGCTCGTGCTGGGGATTGGTGAAGAAGGCCGTCGGCTCGTTCTGCTCGACGATTTGGCCGGCATCCATGAAGATCACCCGGTTCGCCACCTGCCGAGCAAAGCCCATCTCGTGGGTGACGCAGACCATGGTCATCCCCTCCTCGGCCAGGCCCACCATGACGTCGAGCACTTCCTTGATCATTTCCGGATCGAGTGCCGAGGTCGGCTCGTCGAACAGCATGACCTTCGGGCTCATGCACAGCGAGCGCGCGATCGCCACGCGCTGCTGCTGGCCGCCGGACAACTGGCCGGGATACTTGTTCGCCTGCTCGGGGATCTTGACCCGCTTGAGATAGTGCATCGCCACTTCCTCGGCCTTGGCCTTCGGCATCTTGCGCACCCAGATCGGCGCCAGCGTGCAGTTCTCGAGAATGGTCAGGTGCGGAAACAGGTTGAAGTGCTGGAACACCATGCCGACCTCGCGCCGGACCTCGTCGATCTTCTTTAGATCGTTGGTGAGCTCGGTGCCGTCGACGACGATCTGGCCCTTCTGGTGCTCTTCCAGCCGGTTGATGCAGCGGATCATCGTTGACTTGCCCGAACCCGAGGGACCGCAGACGACGATGCGCTCGCCCCGCCGCACCTTCAGGTTGATGTCGCGCAGCACGTGGAACTCGCCGTACCACTTGTTCACGTTGATGAGTTCGACCGCCACCTCGTCCGAGATCTTCATGGCGGTGGGTGTCTTGGTGCTGGCCGTCTGGTTTGACATGCTCACAATTCCTATCGTTTGTGCCCGGTGTCGAGGCGGCGTTCCATGTAGACGGAGTAGCGCGACATCGAAAAGCAGAAGAGCCAGTAGACGAACGCGGCGAAGACGAGGCCTGTGGCCGGCGTCTGCTCCGTGCTCCAGCCGGGATCGCTGAAGCCCCGGCGGACCTGGCCGAGGAAGTCGGCGAGGCCGACCGCGGCCACGAGGCTGGTGTCCTTGAACAGGCCGATGAAGGTGTTGACGATGCCGGGGATGACCAGCTTCAGCGCCTGCGGCAGGATGACCATCCGCATCTTCTGCCAATAGGTCAGCGCCATGGCGTCGGCGCCCTCGTACTGACCTTTCGGGATCGCCTGCAGGCCGCCGCGGACCACTTCCGCCATGTAGGCGGCCGAGAACAGCGACACGCCGACGAGAACGCGCAGCAGCTGGTCGAAGTTGACGCCTGCCGGCAGGAACAGCGGCAGCATGAAGTTCGCCATGAACAGAACCGTGATCAGCGGAATGCCGCGCCAGAACTCGATGAAGGCGACGCAGAAAAGCTTCACGATCGGCATCTCGGAACGACGGCCCAGGGCCAGGAGGATGCCGAGCGGCAGCGAGGCCACGATGCCGGAGATCGCAACGACGAGGGTCAGGAGCAGGCCGCCCCAGGAGTTCGTGCGCACCGGCGTCAGGCCGAGATCGGCGGTGACGAAGACCAGCACGGCGACGATCGCCGCAAACGGGATCAGCAGCGTCGCCGCCCGCCCCTTCGTCTCGGAGTGGCGGAAGGCGGCCACGGCCGTGACGGCCACCGATCCCAGCGCCAACAGGAAGGCGGCAATGGAAACCGAGGTGAAGCGCAGGTTCAGGAACAGCACCCGGTCGAAGGACACGACCGCGGCTAGCAGCAGCGCCAACAGGCTGGCGACGAGGAGGCCGGCCGCCCCCTTCAGCAGCGGATCGCCCCAGTGGAACTCGCTCCGCCCGGTGGCGAGATAGAGGGTTGCGGCCGCGGCAACGGCCATGACGAAGGCGACACCGCCGCCGTCCATCTCGAACCGGCCGCCGGTGAGCAGCACCAGGGCGACGAAGGGATAGACGCCGAGCAAGAGGATGGCATTGAGCCGCTTGAAGGGAATGCTCGGGATCGCCATGCCGGCGACCAGCACGACGAGCCCGATCAACAGTAGATCGATCCGCCAGCGCTCGGCATCGGGATAGATACCGTACATGAAGAGCTCGAACTTCGCGCTGACGAAGGCCCAGCAGGCGCCGGAATGGCCGCCGTCGGCCGGCAGGCAGGCCGTGCGGTCGGCGCCGACGAAGGTGGCGTTGAACACGCCCCATTCCAGAAGCTTGCTGACGACGTAGACGATCAGCGCGCCGGCGAGCAGCGTCAGCAGCGTATCCACGGGCGTGGCGAAGAGGCTGCGGCGAACGCGCGCCGGCCAGCCGAACTCGCCGGGCGGCGGCGGCAAGGGCAGTTTCTGCTCGGTAGAGATGAAGCGGGCGACTTGTTCTTCCATCGGATCGTTCCCGTCTTCAGCGTTCGACCAGCGCCATGCGGGCGTTGAACATGTTCATCAGGAAGGATGCGGCCAGACTCAGACCGAGATAGCAGCAGATCCAGATGGCGACGATCTCCACGGTCTGGCCGGCCTGGTTGGCGACGGTCGAGCCGATCGAATAGAGCTCGGGATAGCCGATGGCAAAGCCCAGCGACGAGTTCTTGGTGAGGTTCAGATACTGGCTGGTCAGGGGCGGGATGATCACGCGGAAGGCCTGCGGCACGACCACGAGGCGCAGGAGCTGGCCACGCTTCAGGCCGACGGCCATGGCCGCCTCCGTCTGACCCTTGGACACCGACAGAATGCCGGCCCGCACGATCTCGGCGATGAACGCACCGGTGTAGATCGCCAGAGCGAGGAAGAGCGCGATGAATTCCGGCCGGATCTGGATGCCGCCGACGAGGTTGAAGCGCGTCGCGGTGGGCACTTCCATCGTGGCGGGAATGCCTGTCACCAGGAAGACGACGAGCGGCAGTCCGACGATCAGCGCCAGCGCCGGACCCAGCGTGTTGCGCCGCTCGCCCGTCGCCAGCTGGTGTGCCTTGTTGCGCCGGGAAAGCCAGAGCGCCGCGACGATGCCGGCGGCCATCGCCAGGAAGGTCAGCCAGGCCAGTGGCTCGAACAGGACGGCCGGCATCTGCAGCCCGCGATTGGTGAGATACACCCCAATCACCGATTCCGGCAGGTTGCGCGGCGCCTGCAGGAGCGACAGCACGCCGAAATACCAGAACAGGATCACCAGGAGCGGCGGGATGTTGCGGAAGGTTTCGACGTAGACCGTGGCCAAAGCGCGGACCAGGAAATTGCGCGAAAGGCGCGCGATCCCGACGATGAAGCCGAGGATCGTGGCGAGGATGATGCCGGAGACCGCGATGATCAGGGTGTTCAACAGCCCGATGATGATGGCGCGGCCGTAGGAGGAATTGCTGGAATAGGCGAGCGGCGTCTGGCCGATCTCGAAGCTCGACCGGGTCGAGAGGAAGCCGAAACCGGAGGCCATCTTGGCCTGCGCCATGTTGCGGGCGGTGTTGTCGATGATCCACCAGGCGAAGGCGACGACGGCCGCGATCAGGATGACCTGGATGACGACGCTGCGGACCTTGGGATTTGTCAGGAAGGAGTCGCGCGTGGCGCCCTCGGGCAGAGGGTGGGTCTCGACGGTCATGAAGCGGGGCTAGCCTCCTCGCGGGTCAGGGGGATGGCGCTGCACCGGATGCGGCGGCCGGTGGGCGGTCCGTGCCCCTTGGGGCACGGACCGTTGTCACTTCGCGATCAGCGGATCGGCGGGGCGTACTGCAGGCCGCCCTTGGTCCACAGGGCGTTCTGCCCGCGGGCGATGCCGAGCGGGGTCGACGCGCCGATGTTGCGCTCGAAGACCTCGCCATAGTTGCCGACGCCCTTGATGACGTTGACCAGCCAGTCGTTCGACAGGCCGGCATCGGCGCCGAAGGTCGAATCGACGCCCAGCATGCGCTTGATCTCCGGGTTCGGAGAATTCTTCATCTCCTCGACATTGGCCTGGGTGATGCCGAGTTCCTCAGCGTCCAGCAGGCCGAAATGCGTCCAGCGGACGACGTCGGCCCACTGCGAATCGCCCTGGCGAACGGCCGGTCCGAGCGGCTCCTTGGAGATGATCTCCGGCAGGACGATGTTGTCGTCCGGCTTGGCGAGCTCGAGACGCGAAGCATAGAGGCCGGACTGGTCCGTCGTCAGCACGTCGCAGCGGCCGCTGTCGTAGGCGGCGTTGACGTCGTTCTGGGCCTCGATGACGACCGGGTTGAATTCCATGTTGTTGGCGGAGAAGTAGTCGGCGAGGTTCAGTTCGGTCGTGGTGCCGCTCTGCACGCAGACGGTCGCGCCCGAAAGCTGCAGCGCCGAATTGATGTTGAGCTCCTTCTTCACCATGAAGCCCTGGCCGTCATAGTAGTTGATGCCCGCGAAATCGAGGCCGAGGGCCGTGTCGCGGTTCATCGTCCAGGTGGTGTTGCGGGCCAGCATGTCGATTTCGTTGTTCTGCAGGGCCGGGAAACGCTGGACGGCCGAGAGCGGCACGTACTGGACCTTGCTGACGTCGCCGAAGACGGCGGCGGCGACGGCCTTGCAGTAGTCGATGTCGAGACCCTGCCACTGGCCCGTATCGTTCTGCGAGGCGAAGCCCGGCAGTCCGGTGTTCACGCCGCAGCGAAGCGTACCGCGAGCCTTCACGTCGTCGAGCGTCGCCGCCGAGGCGCCGCCGACGGCGATGCATGCCACGGTGAGTCCGAGTGCGGCTGTCAGGAGCTTCAGTTTCATAAGTAGACCTTCCTATTGGAGTTGCGGATCTCGATTCCCGGTGCCATCAACCACCCCATCGGCCAGCCAGACGGCCATGCTCGGAAAGGACAGAGGATCAGCTGAAAGTGCCGCTCGGCAACGCTTTGTCACCGATCCAATCTCATGCCATAAAAATTGGCAGGTCAAGCTTGTGGCGGTTTTTATTTCATAAGCATTCCTTCCCGCTTCGGCGTTGGGTTAACCGCACCTCCGTCTCGTCTCACAGAAAGCATTTCCCGTGTCTCAGCCAAATGATCGTCCGGCAACAGCCGGGCCGAATACTCGTCTCGTCCATGGCAGCGGCGATCCCAGCGATTCGCACGGCTTCGTCAACCCGCCCGTCTACCACGGCTCGACGGTGCTTTTCCCCAATACGCACACGATGCGCACGCGCGGCCAGAAATACACCTATGCCCTGCGCGGCACGCCGACGACCGACGCGCTGGAGGAGGCGCTCGACGGTCTCGAGGGTTCGGCCGGGACGATCCTCCTGCCGTCCGGCCTTGCCGCCGTCACCACGCCGCTGCTCGCCTTCCTCTCGGCCGGCGACCACGTGCTGATCGTCGACTCCGTCTACCACCCGACGCGCCGTTTCACCGATACCGTGCTGGTGCGGATGGGGGTCGCCGTCGAGTATTTCGATCCGGCCATCGGCCCGGGACTTCGGGCGCTCATGCGCCCCGAGACGCGCGCCGTCTTCCTGGAGGCGCCCGGTTCGAACACGTTCGAGATGATGGACATCCGGGCCGCCGCCGAGATTGCCCGCGCCGGCGGTGCCGTGTCGATGATCGACAATACTTGGGCGACGCCGCTGTACTTCCGGCCGCTCGACCACGGCATCGACCTGTCGATCCACGCCCTAACGAAATATCCTGCCGGCCATTCCGACCTGATGATGGGCAGCGTCTCCGCCAATGCGGCGACCTATGCGCGCCTGCGCGACACCCAGATGGCGCTGGGGATCAATGCCGCCCCCGACGACACGTACCTCGTCCTGCGCGGGCTGAAGACGATGGGCATCCGGCTGGAGCGGCACCAGGAAGCGGCGCTTCACCTGGCGCAGTGGCTGGAGGGCTGCGACGAGGTCGCCCGGGTGCTGCACCCTGCCCTGCCCTCCTTCGCCGGGCACGATCTCTGGAAGCGGCAGTTCACGGGGGCGACCGGGCTGTTTTCCATCGTCCTCGACGGGGGCGGCGAGGACGAGGCGGCAGCCTTTCTCGACGCTTTGAAGCTTTTCGGTCTCGGCTACTCCTGGGGCGGGTTCGAGAGTCTGGCCGTCGCCGCGGACCTTTCCGACCGGGTCGTCGCCCTGGCGCCGACGGAAGGGCCGGTGATCCGCCTGCAGATCGGCCTGGAGGACGTCGCCGATCTCAGGGCCGACCTCGAAAATGGCCTGCGGGCCTATTCCGAGCGCCGCCGCTAAAATCTCGGCCGCCAAGCGGCTTGGGGAGCGTCGCCCTGCCCCGCGGTCCTCGGCGCTACGCCGATGCCGCGGGCGGCGCATGGGGCGGCCACGCGGTCGGCGAGCCGATGCTACTGGTAGAGCATGTACGTCGGCGCCGATCGGTGTAGAGAGCGGACTTCAAATCAAGGAAAGCGGCAGACCCATGAGCGACGTCAAAGACATGAACGGCAACCTTCTCGCCAACGGCGATCAGGTCACCCTGGTCAAGGATCTCAAGGTGAAGGGAAGCTCGGTGACCCTGAAGCGTGGCACGCTCATCCGCAACATCCGCCTGACGGGCGATCCCGAGACGATCGAGTGCAATGCCGACAAGGTCAAAGGAATCGTGCTGAGGACCGAGTTCCTCAAGAAGGCGTAGGTAATTCGACGAAGCTGCCCCGCCACGGCTACGGGACGGCCCGGCCCCTGGCCCGTCCGTCCCGGATACGTAGTAAAACACCCGGCCTAGGACGGGCTCGGCTCGGCGGCGCCAGCCGGGGAAAGACGGGACGAGGCGAAGACCGTCGCCCGAGACCCCAGAGGTCTGGCGCGCGAAGAGACCGCCGGGGCTTCGTGGCCAAAGAGCTCGGTGGAGAAATCGGCTGGCTCGTAAAGAGCGCGGCGCAGCCGCTCGGTTTCCGAATCGCGCGGCAGGTCCGCCATCACCGGCTTGAGCCTCGGCTCGTTGGCCACCTCCGCGGCCAGTTCCCGCGCAGCCTCGGCCCAGTGCTCGTGCTCGCGGCCATGGGGCCGGCCCTCGCGCTCCCATATCTGGTGCGCGCGAATGCGCATTCTCTCGGCGTTGTCGATCCTGTGCATTGTCCCTCTCCCATCGCTTCGACGCGATCCGGACTTCGTCCACGACTGCCGGCCGAAGCGGCGATAACGCGACGGCCACATTCTGGGAAAGACCGGAATCCGGCGCTGGCTAGGCGCCTCCCGCCGATGAACTCCCGAAAAGCCGATTGGTTGCACCCGTCCAGCGCGATCGAGGACCATCCGGAAAACCGGCTAAACCTATTTCGAACAAGCCCTTGGCCCGTCTTTTCCGGAAGCAGACCGTACGGTTTCGACAGTATCTCTGGTTGATCGCAGGGCTTAAGTTAGGTGCTTAAATATTAGCTGTGAAGGGACAATGGCATGGAAGCGTCTCCTGGATCCCTCGTCCGCCTTCGAATCAACCCGGCGCCGTCAGCAGCCCTCGCCGCCGACTTCGTGCCGACGCTGTTGTCGGTCGCCAAGCAGACCCGCGCGATCTTCGGCTTGAAATTAAGCGCCGCGGGTTTTCACAACGGGCAGGACCAGATGCTGCTGGCCTTGCAACCGGACTGCCCGACCACCGTCTCCCATCTGGCGGACACGCTCGGCGTACGGCCCTCGACGGTATCGAAAATGCTCGATCGTCTGATCGAGAAAGGTTTTCTGGCGCGGTTCGCCGATACGCGCGATGCGCGAAAGACCCTGGTCCGCATCACGCCGGCGGGCGTCGAGGCCCAGCGCCGCATTCAGACAGTGTGGGATGCGATCGCAGCGGACCTGACGCAGTCGCTCGGCGAGGAGACCGACGTCCTGACGGAGCAACTGGGCAAGCTCGATCGTCATCTGGCATCCAAGCTCATGCGCCTGCGCTAGTCGCCCTCCGGCCGCCCGCCGCGGGCGCGGCCGGGTGGACGAATTGACGCGCCTCCGGCCTCGCGGACTGCCTGGGATAGGCAACATCCCAGTAGGTCATTCTACGTCCGCCGTCTTTTTCCATCGGCTTTTAGACTACCGTTCGCTGCGAATGGTATCCCTATCTATCCACTGTACAAAACGATGCCCTCCGCTCGTGGATGAAGTTCAAGTCGGCGCCGACGATTCGCCGCCCTGCGCCAGCCAGCGATATCAATTGTAAGAAACGTACAGTTCAGGCGACATTCTGGCGCGCTTTTATTGCATCGTCCATAAGGTGGACGTTGGATGCTTGGATACTGGGGCGCATCCGATAGGACACGGCATCCTCCCGGCCTGGGGAGAATGTTATGCCCGTCTCACAATCGGAAATTCGCAACCGCCTCCTGTCGGGGATGGAGCCTGCGGATTTTGCTGCTGTGAGGCCGCGCATCGAAAAAGTCGAGCTGAAGATGCGAACCGTCCTCGTCGAGAAGGAGGCGGCGATCGAGGATGTCTACTTCATCGAGAGCGGCATCGCCTCAGTCGTGGCGACCAGTCAGGACGACGAGCGGATCGAGGTCGGGCACGTCGGATGGGAAGGGATGTCGGGAAGCTCGGCGGCCCTCGGCGTCATGATCGGCAGCACCCGGACCTTCATGCAGGTGGCCGGAAGCGGGTGGCGGATGGCGGTCCGCGATCTCGAGGCGGCGTTTGTCGAGCGCCCGGAAATCCGCGAGCGCCTGCTGCAATATGTCTACACCCAGGAAGTCCAGGTCGCCCATTCCGCCCTGGCCAATGCCCGCTACAGCATCAAGGAGCGTCTGGCCCGCTGGCTGCTGATGAGCCACGACCGCGGCGAAGGCGACGATCTCTCCCTCACCCACGAATTCCTGTCCCTGATGCTGGGCGTGCGGCGCGCGGGTGTGACGGGCGAACTGCACATTCTGGAAGGCATGTCGCTGATCCGCGCGACCCGCGGCAACATCCGCATCCTCGACCGACCGCGGCTCGAGGAGATCGCCGGTGGCTGCTACGGCTATCCCGAGATGATCTATGAGCGCCTGCTGGGTAAGGTCCGCAGCGAGCCGCTCGCCGCCCGGTGAGGGCGAGAACCGGGTGGCGCCAGACGGCCTGACTGCCCTTGCCGCCGGTGGCGCAGGCGACCTGCCGCGTCGGCGCCCCGACTCCGGGGGCTTCTCTTCGCCGACGCCCCGCGGCCCCCGCAAGTAACCTTCACGCCAGCATCCCTGCCTATCCTCGGCGGTCGCAATGCTGACACGGGTGGAACGGCCGCGGCCCGGCGCCAGGCAGGCTGGCTCTACCAGTTTGGAGAATGTCATGGAGAATCGGGACAGGTCCGACGCGCGCCGTCAGGGCGGGCGACAGCGGCTTGGACACGTCGTACCGCCGCGGGCGGCCTGGGGCGGGATCGTCCGGGGGAGACCTTCGCCGCTCGACCAACACGGGAAAACGGCCTGGCTGCTGCTCGCGGCCCTCTGCACCTTCCTGCCGGCGCCGGCCCGCGCGGCCATGCCGGCCTGCCACCTCTTCGACCGCACGGCTTGGACGAGCTGCATCTATGACGGCGCGACGGGCTGGGAAGGCGGCCTGCAATGGCGGTTGGCGGGGTTCGAGTCGCCGCGCATCGACGCGGGATCCGCCGGCTGCCATGCCGAACAGATCCAGGGCATGAAGGCGCGCGATCGGCTGCGTGCCCTGATGGCCCGCGGCTATACGATCACCGACACCGCGCGCCGCGACAAGGAACAGGTGCGGCTGGTCCACCTCATGCTCCCCGACGGTCGCAATGCGGGAATCGAGCTCCTGAGCGCGGGCCTCGTCCAGGCCGTGCCGAACACCGGCAATCGCTGGTGCGGGAAATAGCCGGAAAACGGCCGGGCGCGACGCGCCGCCGCGTCCCGCCGCGAGCCGGCGCCCGCGGCAGCCGGCGGCGGATCGCGGCCGATGCCCCAGGGGCCCCCTTGCCTTTCCGGGCCTGCGCGGCACCTATGCGGGACGGCGGTCGCGCGAGCGTCATTCTGCTTCCCGATTCTCGTGAACGGTTTTTGGCACGATCTGCCGCGGTCCGCCGTCGGGAGATCCTGCTGTCACGGAGAATGGCGATGTCATCGAACGAAACGGCGCTGAAATTCATGGCCGGCGCGATCATGAAACTGCAGGCCCAGGCGGAGGCGCAGGACATGCTCCTGCAGGCGCTCTATGCCGAGCGCGCTTTGCAGCGCGGCACCTTTCCGGTCGAAGCCGAGGAAGAGGTGCTGGCCCTCGCGACCGCCATCGAGCGCGCGCCCCGAACCGGCTATGAAGGCGAGGAACGCCATCTGGCCGACGTCCAGGGCGCCGTCCGCCGCTTCGCCGACAGCCTGCGCGTTCGCCTCGAGGAAGAGCGCCTGCCTTCGGCGTGATGCGCGATGTTCGCGGGCAAACGGAGCGCCGACCGCGCCTGCCCGTCCTGCAGCCGCAGGCGGGTGACGGTGCCGGCGGAATTGCGACGCCGCGATTTTTTGGGCGAAAATGACGAACAGCATCGCTGCGTCGACCGCCTGCACAGAGCCTACCAGCCGGTCGATCTGACCTCAGCCAGAGAGGCGGCCATGGCAAGAGAAGCGAGGCGCAAGAAGATTAAAAACACAAACCACTATAGGCGAGAAAATATCCGCGTACAGAAAAGGCCTATTTAGGCCTTCATTTGTCTGTCCAGCGAATATTCCGGAATAGCCCTTTATAGGCGTTCCATATGTCTGCTCGAAGATGAGCTGACAGACCCGCATTCCCGCGTCAAGCTCGATACAATGTGGACCAAAATTGAACATTTCAAGCTGAATATTGCCAGAAAATCCGCAATGTATGGTCGGGGCAGTTACATGTATCCCAACACCAAGCCTCGCAAGGCTGCTTTTCCCCTCCACTCGCGCCGCTATACGCGATTCCTCAGGAAGCTCTACCTCCTCTGAAGTCCACGCTAAAACAAAGCTGTTGGGATTTAATGTGTATGATTGCTGCTTTAGCTTTGTCTGGAGTGGTAGAAGATTTTTATATGAGTATTCCGCAGACCCGGGCCGAAGGGTTGATCCTCCAATAGGCTTCCATTCAACAAATATATCAGAGAGCGTAAGATCGAGGGTAGTAGAACTCAATGCCGTTTTGAGGTTCGGCATTGGCTCTATTATTATTTGCCGCTTGGTGAGAGCAATTTCAATTTCACGATCAGTTAAGATCATCTCTCACCCATTTGGTTACTCAGCAGCCTGCATCGCCGGCGAATCAATTACCTCTGTCTGAGGTATCCAAATTCGCCACCTCCCGGATGCAGACTCGCGAGGGAGCTCAATTAAAAGTTTATCATCCTCATGCAGCAGCGGCATCCCGATGTCGACCCCCCTGCCGGAAAGAAGGCGCTTCGACAGGACCACTTCCTCTTGGCTGCCATCTGCCGTCCTGATTCCGATCACTTCCTCTGACGGGCCGGGACCATCTGCGATTGTCGTGAATTTGATGCGCATTAGCCGCCTCCGATTAGAACAAAATAGGAACGTATCACCGTTTGTGCACAACGGTCTACGATCAAAAGCTGGAGTAAGCCTCGCTTGTTCCAGCAATAGACTCACTTCACGATTGCATCGTAAAGCGCGCTCGATCCAAGCGATAGGACGATTGAAGGTCGCACCTGTTGGATTGCGACGGTGAGGCTGGATTATCACATGATACCCAAAGCAATATTTTCGTAGGGGTTGGAGCCTGCAGCCACCAGCACCGCGTGGCAAGGAAACGGGGAAACATTAATAGGACGAAAGTTGGAACCGGGAGCGAATGAGAATCGGAACTGCCAAACACGGCTCATTTAGAACCATGCCATGTAATTGAGATTGTTGGTGACCCCGGCTGGATTCGAACCAGCGACCATCGGCTTAGAAGGCCGGTGCTCTATCCTCTGAGCTACGGGGCCGAAGTGGTCCGGCCGGATCGCCCGCCTGCGGCGAACTTGGTTGAGGGTCCCTGCCAAGCGATTGTCGGCGCCCTCATCCCTTATCTGCCTGTCGCCGGCGACATGACGTCGACGGCCGGGACTAATGCGTCCAGGGCTGGCGGCGATCGTATTTGAAGTTCTCGGAATAGGACATCTTGCGGCGGGTGGCCTCCTGGGCTTCCTCGACGCGGTAGGGAATCTGGTTGCGCTCGGCATAGTCGATCGCCAGGTCGCGGGTGTCGAAGCTGAGCCGGATCTGTGAATTCATGTCGCTCGAGGAGGTGTAGCCCATCAGCGGCTCGACGCGCTTGGCGACCTCGGGCTCGTAGACCAGCAGCCATTCGCGGGACTGCGCCTTTCCGGACTGCATGGCGGTTCGGGCGGGACGATAAATGCGCGCTACCATCGGGCCTGGCTCCATCGCGTCGCCGCGTCGCGGCATCCTGCACGGTCTGGTCGGAGCGGCAGGATTCGAACCTGCGACCCTCTGGTCCCAAACCAGATGCGCTACCAGGCTGCGCTACGCTCCGACTGACCGAAGCCCTAGAGACTCAAGGGCGTGGAAGCAAGCCTTACCGCGTCGAACTTGTTCGAAAACGCAAATTAGCGGCCGCCGCAGCCGCCGGGCGGCGACATCTAGGCGCAATGGGGTGCCCGTCATCGCGCGGCGGGCGCCGCTTGGCCTCGGATCGCCAGCAAATCGGGCGGTCCGGACAGCGCAGCCGGGCTGGCACGCCCTTCCAACGGCGGCATCACAGAATGCGGACCTTGGCGGGGCGCGGGTGGAATCGCGGCGAGGAATTCCTATCTCCGGGGTCCAACGTTCCCACTCACAAGGAGAAGTCGCATGACGACCGAGCGCGCCGTTCTGGCGGGAGGCTGTTTCTGGGGCATGCAGGATCTGATCCGCAAGATGCCGGGCGTCGTCGCGACGCGGGTCGGCTATAGCGGTGGCGAGGTGCCGAACGCCACCTACCGCAACCATGGCCGGCATGCCGAGGCGATCGAGATCAGCTTCGATCCCGAGGTCATGTCCTATCGCCGGCTGCTGGAGTTCTTCTTCCAGATCCACGACCCGACCACGAAGGACCGCCAGGGCAACGACCGCGGTCCGGGCTACCGCTCGGCGATTTTCTACGCCGACGCGGCGCAGAAGGCGGAGGCGGAGAACACCATCGCCGACGTCGACGCATCCGGCCTGTGGCCCGGCAAAGTGGTCACGGAGGTCTCGCCGCTCGGGGATTTCTGGGAAGCCGAGCCCGAGCACCAGGACTATCTGCAGCGGATCCCGAACGGCTATACCTGCCATTTCGTCCGGCCGAACTGGGTTCTGCCGCGGCGTGCCGACGCCGCCGCCTGATCGTCATCTCGGGCTGCCGTGCGGGACGACTTGCCCCGCATGAGCCGGCGCCCGTGATGCGCCGACCTACGCCCCATGCCCGGCTCTTCAGGGCCGGGCACCACAGCAAGGGACGAATTCGATGACCGACGACAACAAGGCCGACCCTTCCAGCGCTCCCGCTTCCGAGGCGCCGACGAAGGCACCCGATCGCAAGATGCCGGCCGCCGGGCCGCATGCCACGCCGGAACTGACCAACCCGGACGCGACGCCCGGCACCGGTTCGCTCCCCGACCCGGAGGACGAGACGATGGGCGGCGTTTCCAGCTGACGGTTCGCCCGCCTCTTCTTAGAGCGGCATCCGTTAGAGTCTCGTCTGAATTTTTATGTTTTTTGCCCGCTTGGACCGGCGCCCGTCATCGCTTACCTGCTCGGTCGAGAAGCATGCGGAGCAGAACGATGGGTAGGGTTGAAAAGGTCGACGAGGAACTGCGCGCCCTCATTCAGGACGTGATCGATGCCGGACTGCTTGCCGAGGAGTCCCGGGGCCTCGCCGTGGCGCGCCAGGTCGCCGCCAGGGGCTTTGGGTCGCTCGACGCCGACGGCCGCCGGGTCTGGGAGCAGGCGGTGCTGCCCGTGCTCAGCAAGCCGCTGCACGAGCAGATCGCCATCGCCTCGATCCTGCGTCGCGGCGGCTACGTGCCCCGCAAGATCACCTTCTGACAGCCACGCCCGCGTTGACCGCCGCTGCCTGCCTCCGGCGGGCGGCGGCGTCGGCTATTCTCCCGCCGGGATCGACCGGTGCTCGAGCCGATCCCCGACCTTGACGCCGTAGGCGGCGGCGGCGCCCCCGTTGAGCTCGACGACGTAACGCACCGGTCCCTGCGAGGAGATCAGCGCCAGGGACAGGGGCTGCGCGTTCGTGGCCACATGGGTGACCATCCCCGCCTCGTCGAGGAAGAGCATGTCGAGCGACAGGTACGTGTTCTTCATCCACATGGTGACGGGCCGCGTCTCCTTGAAGTCGAACAGCATGCCGGTATCGTCCGGCATGGAGGCGCGATTCATCAGGCCGATCTCGCGGGTCTGCGGGGTGTCGGCGACCTCCAGGGCGATGCTGTGCTTCCCCGTCGCCGTCACCAGCGTCCCGGCGGATGAGGCGCCCATCGACAAGAGCGTCATCGCGGCCAGGGCCAGCGCGCAGAGCACGAGAATGCCGGGCCAGTACCGCGGCAGGCGCGCCATCATCCCGGCCATCAGTGTGGCCCCACGGGCGGCGCGTCGGCGGGATGCACTTCGGCCGCCATCAATCCCTTGGAACCGGCGCCGAAACGGACCAGCACGGTCTGCCCCGGCTTCAACTCGGTGAGGCCGAAGCGCCTCAGCGTCTCCATGTGCACGAAGATGTCCTCCGTCCCCTCGCCGCGCGAAAGAAACCCGTAGCCCTTGCTGCGGTTGAACCATTTCACCACCACGGCCTCCAGTCCGCTCGTGGCGACGACGTCGATCAAAGTGCGCGACGGCAGTTGCGCCGGATGCACGGCTGTTGACGAATCGAGGGAGAGGACGCGCAGGGCCTGAAATCCCCGATCGCCGCGGGTCACCTCGCAAACGATGCGGGCGCCCTCCTGCACCGTGGTGAAACCGCTGCGCCGGACGCAGGTCACATGCAGAAGGATATCGTCGCTGCGATCGTCGGGGATGACGAAGCCGAAACCCTTGGCCACGTCGAACCACTTGACCGTTCCGGCCATCACTTCAGGGTCGGCGCCTGCGGCGGTTCCGTCGGTGGCTGGCATCAGAGCTGGAAACATGTTCGGCATACGGGGGTCCCGCCTCTGACGCCCGATCGAATCGTCATGGCAGTCAAGATAGCAGCTAATGGCGGTTTGTCAGCCTTCTCGGTCAATTCTGCGGTGATGGCGATGGCCGCGAAGCGCAAGCGGGACGCACCAGAAAGCGCCCGGCGGGGCCGCCATGAGGAGCGCCTGTCCCGTCTTGTCATGCCCCAGCCGGCGTAGCGTGTCCGACCTCGCCCCCGGCCGACATTTCCGCGTCGTTACAGGAGGTTACGGGTCGGTCGACGGGAACCATCGACTGCGCGCATCGCTTCCTCGGAGACGATGCAGAGACCTATCCGGGAGGAAACCATGCGCAGACATGTCACCATGATCGCGGCCCTGGCTTTTGCCGCGACTGGAATCACCTTCGAGGCGGCGCAGGCCGATTGCGCGACAGAGCTTGCAGGGCTGCGCGGCGACAGGGCCGCGTCCACCGAGGCCGGGAGCGTGGATGGCGCGGGAACCGCCTCCGTCGGATCGACGGCCGCCAGCGCCGGTTCGCCGGGCGATACGGCCCCGTCCTCGCCCAATGCCAGATCGCCTGCCGGTTCCGACGAGCCGGGCGGCAACGGCACGGGCAGCGCCGGCCAGACGGCAGGCGTCGGCGCCGGGACGGCCGCGACGCATCTCGCCGAGGCCCAGGCGGCGCTGGACGCAGGGGACGAGGCGGCCTGTCTCAGCGCCGTGCAGAAGGCGGCGGGAGCGCCCTGACGCCAGGGCCGAAACAGGCTCGTCTGATAAGCGGAGGGCTTCCGGGCCCTCTTTTTTCGTCCACGGTGTTGGCGGGAAGGCAGCGCGCGCTAGACTTGGGTTCCCCCCAGGAATGGAGATTTCATGCGCTACCTGCACACCATGGCCCGCGTCAGCGACATCGGTCGCTCGCTCGACTTCTACTGCAACAAGCTCGGAATGGTCGAAGTCCGGCGGACCGAGAGCGAAGCCGGACGGTTCACCCTGATTTTCCTCGCCGCATCGGAGGACGTCGATGCCGGGCGCGAGCACAAGGCGCCGCTGCTCGAGCTGACCTACAACTGGGATCCGGAGACCTACGGCGAAGGCCGCAATTTCGGTCATCTCGCTTACGAGGTCGACGATATCTACGCCACCTGCCAGAGCCTGATGGATGCCGGGGTCGTCATCAACCGCCCGCCCCGCGACGGCAACATGGCCTTCATCCGCTCACCGGACAACATTTCCATCGAATTGCTGCAGAAGGGCCCCGCCAAGACGCCGGTCGAACCTTGGCTCTCGATGGCCAATACCGGCAAATGGTGAACGTGACATTCTAGCGCCGCAATCTAGCCATAGTGCGAAAATGGCGTTAACGAAAACGCGTCTCCGATCGATTTCGGAGAGCGGGATGGGGATCCCGCACTTCTTTTGTATGCGCGGGCATCCCTCACTGGGGATCAAGCGGGCATACCTCCAGAGGGGGCCTTTCGGTCCGAGACAGGCATAGGACGGCGCGAACGTCACGGCGACGCGACGCGCGGTCGAAAGGGTGGACTTGGCTTGACGACTTCGACCATCAGGTTCCGGGTACCCTCAACGCGTCGCAGCACGGCGCTCGCCGTCGTCGTCTCCCTTGCGCCCCTGTGGAGCGGATGCGTTTCCGCCGTCGACGAATCCACCGCCTTCGGCTTCAACGGGACCGCCCCGACCGAGACGGCGGCCGCTCCCGGCACTGAAAAGCCGGCGGGAACCGAAGGCGATGCGGCGGAGGCGACCGACACCGCCGAAGCACAGAATGCCGCCGATCCGGCCGCAGGCGCGGACAAGGTCGCGGACGCATCCGTCAGTGCCCCGCCCTCCTCCGCCACGACCTCGGCAGCCTCGGCCGGCCCGGCTCTCGCCGCCGCAGATGCGCCTTCAACGTCCGGACCGCTGATCAACGCCGACCGCGCGCCGGTCGCGGCCTATGCCGGGGCCAGCGTCGGCGCCGTCTCGGAAGGCGGAAGCGTCGCGAAGGCCGGCGCGCCCAAGGCCAATACGACCCTCTTTGCCTCCCTGTTTGCCCAGTCCGAAGCGAAGACCCCGGTGCGCAATGCCGACAGCGGCAAGAGCCGGCGGGTGATTCTCAAGCCGGAAGGTGCGCCCGCGCCGGTCGCCGGCGACGTCACCACCCTCGCCTCCCTCCCCGGCGTGAAGTCTCGCGCCTCGCTGTTCGAGATCGGTCAGCGCGCCTCGGCCGACTACGACGCCGACATTCTCGACGAGGCCAGCGGCGACCAGGATTCCTATCAGCTCGCTTCGCTCGGCGGCATGGCGCGTCTGGCACCCAGCGGTCTCATGGTGCAACGGCCCGACGTCCAGACCAATTGTTTCGATTCCAAGCTCGTCGCCATGCTCCGCGCCGTCGAGACCCGGTTCAACACCAAGGTCGTGGTCACCTCAGGCTATCGCAGCCCGACGCACAACCGCGCCGTCAGAGGCGCCAAGGCGTCGATGCACATGTCCTGCAAGGCAGCCGACATCCTGGTGCCCGGCGCCGACAAGCTGCAGGTCGCCAACTTCGTCCGTTCCCTCCCGGGACGCGGCGGCGTCGGCACCTATTGCCACACGAGCGCCATTCACGTCGACACCGGCCGCGAGCGCGACTGGAGCTGGACCTGCCGGCGCCGGCGCACCTGAACGCAATCGCCTGACCCTTGGTTTCCGCCAGGAAGCAACGCGTCAACCGCATCCGGGTGACGGAATCGGCTGCCACCGATGGACGGCCGAAGAGAGAATCAACCTTCTTGCGTGACGACGCCGCATCCATGACGGGGGCTGCGAACCGCAGCCAAAGTGACCGACAGATCGCATAAAAGGTCTGGTGCGCGCCCCTGGCGCAGGCGCAACATCTTGCGATCAAACGGCAATTGCCAACCTGCCGAGTTTTATCCACAAGCCGAGGCGCTTGGTCTTGCGATCCCCGCCGAAGCCCCCTATACACCCCTTCGCTGCGCCCATCGTCTATCGGTTAGGACGCCACCCTTTCACGGTGGAGAGAGGGGTTCGACTCCCCTTGGGCGTACCAAGATTGCAGTGACGGCCTACGAGCGCCCGCCCTTTCGAGGGCGGGCGTTTTCGTTTTCGGCGCAAGCGGGCACCGCGCGTGTCCGGTCGCTGGGGAAAGCTGGAGAACCTCGGGGCCGCGTACCGAGACGGCCCTGGCCCTGCCTTCGCAGCACCGGGCGCTACGCCGGCGCAGAAGACCAAAAATTAACCCCGATCCGCGACGATCCCGCCATCGTCGTCAGGATTCGGGACAGGCCCTTGGCTCGCAAGACAAGCACCAGAAAACCGGCTCCTCGGCGCCGCGCTCCGGCCAAGGGCAGAGGCAAGCCGAAGCGCTCCTTCGCCGCCTTCGGCTGGATGGCGGCGGCGGCGCTCGGGCTGGGCTGGATGGTGTCGGACGGCCGGCCGCTGACCTATGCCAGCGCCCTCCTGTCGCCGACGCCGGCCTCGACGCGGCTGGCGGCTCGGCCGGAGCGTGCCGCCGCACCAGTACGCCCCGAGATCCGCCGCGAGACCGTTCAGGCCGCGCCGCCTGCGGTGAAACCGGCGCCGCGTCCCGGCGCGCCGGACCGTGTGCGCGTCGCCGCCCTGCCCGCCTCGACCGCGGCCACCCCGCGGCCGGCACCGCGCCTCGGTCCCCTGGAGATGCCGGGCGACAGCGCTCCGTCGGTCCGTGCCGCCAGGCCTGCCCCGCCGAAGCCTGCCGCGCCCCTGCAGGCTGCTGCATTGCAAACGGCGTTACCAGCAGTCGCGGCACGGGCGACGCCGGGCATGGCGCCCGCCGGCAGCGAACACCACGCCACCCGTCGCCTGCCGATGCGGGCAGCGCCCGAGGAGAAAGCGCGCGTCCTGGCAAGCATCGACAGCGGCACCGAGGTTCGCGTGCTGCGCGCCGAGGGGCCCTGGCGCTACGTCACCAGCCGCAGCGGCGAGGGCTGGGTCGACGGCACCTATCTGGCCGGCGAGACGTCCGCCTCCCCGCAAACCTTCATCCAGAGACCGGCCGGACCGCCCCGCGAGATGATGGCCGTGCTCGCGCCCTTCTCGCCGACGGAAGACCGCCAGGCCCCGGTGCGCGCCACCGGCCCCCACACGCGGCTGCCACCGGCAGCGATCAGCAGCCGGTAGGCGCGGCACAGGGCCAAAAGCGGCCGCCCCGGCTAGATCTCAAAGCGCCTGAAACGAAAGGGACGGGAGAATCCCGTCCGTTGGTACTCGATGATGGATCATCGCTCGGCATCGGACCGCTTAGCGCGGCCTCCCGAGTCTGGCGGAAGCTAGCCGTCCGCCGTCTCGATCGCGACCACCTCGGCCTCGCCCGGACCAGCGACCACGACGTCGCCGACATGCTTACGTGCCAGGCTCCGAGCCAGCGGGGAGACATAGGAGAGAAGTCCCTTCGTGGGATCCGCCTCGTCCTGCCCGACGATCTGAAAAACCTGACGACGCCCGTCGTCGCGCTCGATCGTCACCCGGCTGCCGAAATGCACCTCCTCGGCGCCGGGAATCGTGTCGATCACCTCGGCAGAGGCGCGCCTGGCATTCCAGTAGCGCAGATCGCGATTGATCGTGGCCACCGCCGTCTTGTCGTCCTCGGCCTTCGCCTTGGACAGGGCGCCGTTCAGCTGATCGATCTCCGCTTCGATCAGCTGCAGCCCGCGCGCCGTGACGAAATTCGGCTCGGCACTGACCTCGCGGTCGGGCAGGGTTTCCACTGCTTGCGTGTCGTTGGGTTCGCGGACGAAGGCGACGCTCATATGTCAAAAATCCTCTTGAAGTGACCTTGATAAGTAGGCGTTATCGGTCGGTTTTCAAGCGTTGACGACGTCGATCCGCAGGTGACGAAGGGTTATGGCGCTGCACCCGCCGGCTCTGGCAGCGCGTCAATCAAAGGCCTCGGCGACGTCGGTGATGCGGAAGCCGACGGTTTCCCGGCCGCGGTAGCGGTCGAGAGTCACGCAGCCGGCGACATGCACCGGCCCCTGCCCGCGCGAGAGCAGCCGCCGCCCGATGTCGGTCTCCTCGGCGCGGAAAGCGATGGCCGAAATGCTGGCGCCGTCCATCGCCTTCAGCGTCACCCGGACATGACCATTGCCGACGACGCCGGCCGACTCGATCCGGTGCCGCGGCAGCGCCAGCAGCGGCTGCGCATGGCCGGCACCGTACGGCCCGGCACTCTCCAGCCGCTCCACCAGCGCAGTGGTCAAGCCCATGGCGCTGACCGCGCCGTCGATCTTCAGCGTGTCGGCCTGCCGCAGCTGGTCGACGACGGAGCCAGCATGCGCCTCGGCGAAGGCGCGGAAGTCACCGAGGCGATCGCGCGGGATGGTAATGCCGGCGGCCATGGCGTGGCCGCCGCCCTTGACCAAGATGCCCTCGTCCACCGCCTCGCGCACCAAGCGCCCGAGGTCGAAGCCGGCGATCGAGCGGCCGGAACCGGTGCCCCGGCCACTGCCGTCGAAGGCGATGGCGAAGGCCGGGCGTCGGTGGCGCTCCTTCAGCCGCGCCGCAATCAGTCCGACGATGCCGGGATGCCAGTGGTCGCGGGCGCTGACGAGGATCGGCGGCCCCTCGCCGCCGCCGATCTCGGCGGCGATCTCGTTCTCGGCCTGCTGCAGCATGACCCGCTCTATCGCCTGCCGCTCCTCGTTGAGGGCATGCAGCTGTTCGGCGAGCAGCGTGGCATCGTTCTCGTCGGCGATGGTGAGCAGCTTGACGCCGAGATGCGCCTCGCCGATGCGCCCGCCGGCATTGATCCGGGGACCGAGGATGAAGCCGAGATGATAGGTGTCGATCGGCCCGGAAATGCGGGCGATGCGCGCGAGCGCGCTGAGGCCGACGTTCTTCTGCTGGCGCAGCATGGCCAGTCCCTTGACCACCAGCGCCCGGTTGAAGCCGGCGAGCGGCACCACGTCACAAACGGTGGCCAGCGCGGCGAGATCGAGCAGCGCCAGCACGTCCGGCAGGTCGGCGCCCTTGCGGCCACGCCGGCGCAGCTCGCGCGAGACGGCGACGAGCGTCAGGAAGACCACGCCGACGGCGGCCAGATGCCCCTGCCCCGACATGTCGTCCTGGCGGTTCGGGTTGACGATGGCGAGCGCCGGCGGCAGCAGCGGTCCGGTCTGGTGGTGGTCGAGTACGACGACGTCGCAGCCGGCGACCCGCGCCACGTCCAACGCCTCGTGGCTGGTGGTGCCGCAGTCGACGGTGACGATGAGGCTCGCTCCGGCCGCGATCAATCCGGCGATCGCCGGCGCATTGGGTCCGTAGCCCTCGGTGATGCGGTCGGGAATGTGGACGTCGGCCTCGATGCCGAAATGGGCGAGATAGCGCACCAGGAGCGCCGCCGAGCAGGCGCCGTCGACGTCGTAGTCGCCGAACACGGCGACCCGCTCGCGCCGCTCCACCGCGTCGGCGATGCGGCTGGCGGCCTTGTCCATGTCGGTCAGCGTCGAGGGATCGGGCATCAGGTCGCGGATCGACGGCGAGAGAAAGCCGAGCGCAGCGTCGGCCGAAACGCCGCGCGCCGCCAGGACCCGCCCGACGATCTCGGGCAAGCCGTGGTCCTGCGCGATCCGGAGCGCCACCGCCTCTGCCCGGGGATCCAGCGCATGCACCCAGCGCCGGCCGCCGATCGAGCTTTCGACGGCGAGGAACGTCCTGTGGCTGCTCACCGCGCGAAGGCGATCGCCGACGGCGGCGGCAAGCGGTTGGGCGGGGCGGATCGGCGGTCTCTGGCGCACGGCATCGCGACGGGCATGGTCAAAGGCCGAGCTTGGTCCGGTCAAAATGCTTGGCGCGGATCTCGCGCACCGTGCGCGAGACGGAGCGCATGACGACGGTGTGGGTTTCGATGCGGTCGCGGTAGAAACGCACGCCGTCCAGCATGTTGCCGTCGGTGACGCCGGTGGCGGCGAAGATCACGTCGCCGCGCGCCATGTCGTCGAGGGTGTAGATCCGGGTGGGATCGGTGATGCCCATCTTCTCGGCGCGCGCTCGCTTCTCGTGGGTGTTGAGCTGCAGGCGGCCCTGCATCTGGCCGCCGGTGCACAGGAGCGCCGCCGCGGCCAGAACGCCCTCGGGCGCGCCGCCGGTGCCGATGTAGAGATCGATGCCGGTCTCCTCGGGATCGGTGACGTGGATGACGCCGGCGACGTCGCCGTCGCCGATCAGCCGGATCGCGGCACCGGTCGCGCGCACCTCCTCGATCAGCCGGGCATGGCGCGGCCGGTCGAGGATGCAGACGGTGATCTCGCCGACCGGCACGCCCTTGGCCTTGGCGAGCGCGGCGACATTGGCCTCCGCCGGACGGCCGAGCTGGACCGTCCCGTCGGGATAGCCAGGGCCGATGGCGATCTTTTCCATGTAGACGTCGGGCGCGTTGAGGAGACTGCCGCGCGCGGCGACCGCGATCACCGAGAGTGAGTTCGGCAGGTTCTTAGCGCAGATCGTCGTGCCCTCGAGCGGGTCGAGGGCGATGTCGACCTTCACGCCCCGCCTTGTGCCGACCTCCTCGCCGATGAACAGCATGGGCGCGGCATCGCGCTCGCCCTCGCCGATGACGATGCGGCCGTCGATGTCGAGGCAGTTCAGCTCCGACCGCATGGCGTCGACCGCCGCCTGATCCGCCGCCTTCTCGTCGCCGCGCCCGCGTAACATGGCCGCGGCGACGGCGGCCCGCTCCGTGACGCGGGCGATCTCGATGGTCAGGACCCGGTCCAGGCCGTCCAGCCTGATCGTGGTGTCGTTCATGGAAGCTCTCCCTCCCGCTGGAGGCGGATATGCTGAGTGTTCATGCCGACAGTACATGAAGCGGCTGTGTCACGCCGACCGATTGTGCCGAGGTGGCCAAGGGTCAGTCGAGCGTCTCGATGCGGATCATCCGCGGCTCGCCCGCCAGGTGCCCGTCACGCGACACCGCCTCGAGCGCCTTGCGGACGGCCGCCTCCGTCGTCTCGTGGGTGATCAGCACCACCGGCGTCGTCTCGCCGTCGCCCTGTCCGGTCCGCCGGCGCTGCACGATCGAATCGAGCGAGATGGCGCTCTCGGCCATGCGCCGGGCGATCGAGGCGAAGGCGCCGACCCGGTCGAACACGGTGAGGCGGATGTAGTAGCCGCCCTCATGCGCCCGCATCCGCGCCCGCTTGTAGGGCTGGAGGCTCGCCGGCGCGACGCCGAGGGTCGGGATCGAGGTGCCGGCAGCGAGGTCCAGGATATCGGAGAGGACGGCGGAGGCCGTTGCCTTGCCGCCGGCGCCGGGGCCGGCCAGGAGGATCGAGCCGAGCAGGTCGCTGTCGACCGCCACAGCATTGGTGACGCCGTCGATCTGCGCCAGGGCCGAGGCGATCGGGATCATCGCGGGGTGGACGCGCTGCTCGATGCCGCTCTCGGTGCGCTGCGCGACGGCGAGCAGCTTGATGCGGTAGCCGAGTTCGGCAGCCGCGGCGATGTCGTCGTTGGAGACGGCGGAGATGCCCTCGATGAACACTGATTCGAGGTCGATCTCGCAGCCGAAAGCGAGCGAGGTGAGGATCGCCAGCTTGTGCGCGGCATCGAAGCCACCGATGTCGAAGGTCGGATCGGCCTCGGCATAGCCGAGGCGCTGGGCGTCCTTCAGGCAGTCCTCGAAGGCGATGCCCTCCTTCTCCATGCGCGTCAGCATGTAGTTGCAGGTGCCGTTGAGGATGCCGTAGACGCGGCTGACCGCGTTGCCGCGCAGGGCCTCGCGCAGGGTCTTGATGATCGGGATGCCGCCGGCGACGGCCGCCTCGAAGAGGATGGTCGTGTTCTTGCGCTGGGCGAGCTTGGCCAGCGACACGCCGTGATGGGCGAGCAGCGCCTTGTTGGCCGTGACCACCGGCAGGCCGCGGTTGAGGGCGGCCTTCACCGCGTCGGGGGCGGCGCCCTCGGAACCGCCGACGAGTTCGACGAAGACGTCGATGTCCGCCTTGGCGGCGAGCTCGACCGGATCGTCGAACCAGGCAAAGCCCGAAATATCGACGCCGCGGTCCTTCGAGCGGTCGCGGGCCGAGACGGCGGCGATCTCGACCGCGCGGCCGGAGCGCTTGGCATAGATGTCGGTTCTGTCGACGATCAGTCGCGCCAGCGACGCGCCGACCGTTCCGAGCCCGGCGATGCCGAGCCTCAACGGGCGAGCCATGATGTTCCTTGCTTCGTTTGTTCGCGGGCCCCTTGCCGCGACGGCGCGCGGCGGGACCCTATGCTGTTCACAGACCATGCCGGGGCGACAGGAGGCCGCCGCCGGAATTCGACGATCGGACCGCTCAGGCGGTCGCGACGAGAGGAGCGCCGTTCTGCCCGGCTTCCGCCCCCGGGGCAAGGAAGCGCTTGATGTTGCGCGCGGCCTGGCGGATGCGGTGCTCGTTTTCGACGAGGGCGATGCGCACGAAGTCGTCGCCGTGCTCGCCGAAGCCGATGCCCGGCGCCACGGCGACATCCGCCTTTTCGATCAGAAGCTTGGAGAATTCCAGCGAGCCCATCGCCTTGAAGGCGGGCGGGATCGGCGCCCAGGCAAACATGGTCGAGGACGGCGCCGGAATCGGGAAGCCGGCCCGGCCGAAGGAATCAACCAGCACGTCGCGCCGATGCTTGTAGATCGCCCGGACATCCTGCACCGCCGCGTCGCCGGCGTTCAGCGCCGCCGTCGCCGCCACCTGGATCGGCGTGAAGGCGCCGTAGTCGAGATAGGATTTTACCCGCGCCAGGGCGGCGATGAGGCGCTCGTTACCGACGGCAAAGCCCATGCGCCAGCCCGGCATCGAGAAGGTCTTCGACATCGAGGTGAATTCCACCGCGACATCGATCGCTCCCGGCACCTGCAGGATCGACGGCGGCGGCGCCCCGTCGAAGAAGATCTCGGCATAGGCCAGATCCGACAGGATGATGATCTCGTGCTTCTTGGCGAAGGCGACGACCTCCGCGTAGAAATCGAGGTCCGCCTCGTAGGCCGTCGGGTTGGACGGGTAGTTCAGAATAATCGCCAGCGGTTTCGGGATCGAGTGCCGCACGGCGCGGTCTATGGCGGCGAGCTGCTCGTGGTCGGGCTTGGCCGGAATCGAGCGGATGGTGCCGCCGGCCATCAGGAAGCCGAAGGCGTGGATCGGATAGGTCGGATTCGGGCACAGCACCACGTCGCCCGGCGCCGTGATCGCCTGCGCCATGTTGGCGAATCCCTCCTTCGAGCCGAGGGTCGCAACCACCTGGGTGTTCGGGTCGAGCTTCACGCCGAAGCGGCGCTCGTAGTAGGCGGCCTGGGCCTTGCGCAGCCCGGCAATGCCCTTGGAGGCGGAGTAGCGGTGGGTGCGCGGGTCGCGGATCGCCTCGCAGAGCTTGTCGACGACGAAGGACGGCGTCGGCAGGTCGGGATTGCCCATGCCGAGATCGACGATGTCGGCGCCCTTGGCGCGGGCCCCGGCCTTCAGCCGGTTCACCTCCTCGAAAACGTAGGGCGGCAGCCTGCGGATCTTGTGAAACTCTTCCGTCATGTCCTGTCCTGGCCAGCTCGTCCGGCGTCGCTGACGGCCGGAAGGATGCGAAGGGTCTGATGCCGCACGCTCGCCCGCCTTTGGGCCGCGCAGCGAAATTTCGGCGGGGTCGCGGCCGCCGCTAGTTGGTGCCGGTATCGCCGTCGGGTCCGCCCGTGGCAACGGCTGCGTCGACGTCCTGCCGGGTCTTCAACCGCAGCGCATTCGCTTCGGCAAGCTGGCGCGCATAGTCGGCATCCGCGGTGGCACCCTCCGTGCCCTGGCCCGCCTGCGCGCCCTGGAGACCCGAGCGCTCGGCGTTGACCTCGGCATCGGCAAGCTGCGGCGCGGCGGAACTCGGAAAGGCCCCGAGCAGGGGATAGCCATCGGGGCCGCGCCGCTGCGTCGAGGGCCCGGAGTCGATCGGCGCCCTTTGCGCCACCTTCGAGGGGCCTTCCGGACGCATCAGCGGTGCACAGCCGACAAGCGGTAGGACGACGAAAATCGCCAGGAGGCTCGCCCCGCGCAATGCGTTGATCATGGTCTTCCCGTCGTCCTGTCCTGTCGAACCCTCGTCATAGCCCAAAGCAGGGGCGGCGCAAAGGCGATCGTCGGTGCGGGAAGATTTCCGACCAAAAGCCGTCCGGGTCCGTCGCCGAGGCTGACCAAGGCCGCCGGTTTGTGCTTTCCTGTCGGCGGAGGAACATGCCATGGCAGCCAACGAGCCGAACGGCCCCGATCTTTCCGGTATTCAGCCGGACGATTCCTATGTGGTGAAGGACCCGGAAGCCTTCGCGCGCAACATGGCACGCGTGATCGAGCAGCTTGGAAAGGCGGCCTCGGCCTGGGTCGAGCCGCGGGAGAAGGGCGAGATCGTCGACGAGGGTCCTGTCGGCATTCCCGACATGATCACCACGCTGTCCAAGGTGTCGCAGTTCTGGCTGGGCGATCCCGCCCGCACGCTGGAGGCCCAGACGCAGCTCTTCGCCGGCTATTTCGGCATCTGGGGCAATATGATGCGCCGGATGGCGAGCGCGGCGGCACTACCGGAGACGCCGGCCATGCCGCCGGCCGCGCCCGCCAGCACCTCCTCGGCCACCACCGACAAGCGCTTTCGCGACGAGGAGTGGAGCCGCAACCTGTTTTTCGACCTGATGAAGCAGGTCTATCTGACGACGTCGCACTGGGCCGAGGGCCTCGTCGCGCGCACCGAGGGTCTCGATCCGCACACCCGCGACAAGGCCGCCTTCTACGTCACGCAGCTGTCGAACGCGCTGTCGCCCTCGAACTTCATCATGACCAATCCGGAGGTCTATCGCGAGACGGTTCGCACCAACGGCGCCAATCTCGTGCGCGGCATGCAGATGTTCGCAGAGGACATGGCCGCCGGCCACGGCAACCTGAAACTGCGCCAGGCCGATCCGACCCGCTTCGAGGTCGGCCGCAACATGGCGGTGACGCCGGGCAAGGTGGTGGCGCAGAACGGCATCTGCCAGATCCTGCAATACACGCCGACGACGGAGACGGTGCTGAAGCGCCCGCTGGTCATCGTGCCGCCCTGGATCAACAAGTTCTACATCCTCGACCTCAACCCGGAAAAGTCCTTCATCCGCTGGGCGGTGGCCGAGGGCCACACGGTCTTCGTCATCTCCTGGGTCAATCCGGACGAGCAGCACGCCGCCAAGGACTGGCGGGACTACATCCACGAGGGCATCCTGTTCGCGCTGTCGACCGTGGAAAAGGCGACCGGCGAGCGCGAGGTCAACGCCGTCGGCTACTGCGTCGGCGGCACGCTGCTCGCGGCCGCTCTCGCCTATCTCAAGGGACTGGGCGACGAGCGCATCCGCTCGGCGACCTTCCTGACCACGCAGGTCGATTTCACCCATGCCGGCGACCTCAAGGTCTTCGTCGACGAGGAACAGCTGGCGTCGCTCGCCAGCAGCATGGAGACCAAGGGCTATCTCGACGGCTCGCGCATGGCGACGGCCTTCAACATGCTGCGCTCTGGCGAGCTGATCTGGCCCTATTTCGTCGACAACTATCTCAAGGGCAAGGATCCCCTGCCCTTCGACCTTCTGTACTGGAACGCCGATTCGACGCGCATGCCGCGCGCCAACCATCTGTTCTACCTGCGCAACTGCTATCTGGAGAACCGGCTGTCCAGCGGCCGCATGGAGATCGGCGGCCAGGCCATCGACCTCGCCAGCATCGACGTGCCGATCTACAATCTGGCGACCAAGGAAGATCACATCGCGCCGGCGCTCAGCGTCTATGTCGGCAGCCGGTATCTCGGCCCGAACGTGACCTTCGTCCTCACCGGCTCCGGCCACATCTCGGGCGTGGTCAATCCGCCGGACCGCGGCAAGTACCAGTACTGGACCGGCCCGGCGCCCTCGAAGGAGATACCTTATGAGGGTTGGCTCGAGCAGGCCACGGAGACGAAGGGGTCCTGGTGGCCGCACTGGCAGGCCTGGATTAAACCCCTCTCCGGCGAGCGGGTGAAAGCGCGCAAGCCGGGCGGCCGCCGGCTGAAGCCGATCGAGGATGCGCCGGGTTCCTACGTCAAGGTCAGGGCCTGAGGGCCCGCCTGACGGCCTCGGCAGCGGCCGCCGGTGGACACGCGATGGGGTGCCGAGCGCCCGGACAGTGCCGGCGGCTTGAAGATCGGCCGCTTGGATGCGACATCAGGCTAACAGTGTGAACACCGGCCCGCAGCCACAGGACGAACCCAAGACCCCATGACCAGCTATCTCGAAGCCGAACTCTCGCCCGCGCGCAACACCGGCGCCATCCGCCTCTACGACGCGGAGGCCTTTGCGCGCATGCGGCGGGCCTGCCAGCTCACTGCCCGCTGCCTCGACAGCCTGGCCGCGCTGGTCAAGCCCGGCACGACGACGGAAGAGATCGACGCGCACGTCTTCCGCTTCGGGATGGAGGCGGGAGCGCTGCCGGCGACGCTGAACTACCGCGGCTACATGAAGAGCGTCTGCACCTCGATCAACCACGTCGTCTGCCACGGCATTCCCAACGACAAGCCGCTGCGCGAAGGCGACATCGTCAACATCGACGTCACCTTCATCCTCGATGGTTATCATGGCGACGCCTCGCGCATGTATCTCGTCGGCAACGTCAAGCGCGCCGCCGAACGGCTCTGCGAAGTGACCTACCGCTCGCTCGAGCTGGCGATCGCCGAGGTGAAGCCGGGCAACCACATGGGCGACATCGGCGCGGCGATCCAGGTCTATGCCGAGGCCGAGCGCTGCTCGGTGGTGCGCGATTTCTGCGGCCACGGCGTCGGCCGCCTGTTCCACGACGCGCCCAACGTCCTACACTACGGGCGCCGCGGCGAAGGCGCCGAGATCCGCCCCGGCATGATCTTCACGATCGAGCCGATGATCAATCTCGGCAAGCCGCATGTGAAGGTGCTGCCCGACGGCTGGACCGCCGTGACGCGCGACCGCACGCTCTCGGCCCAGTACGAGCACACCGTCGGCGTCACCGAGACGGGCTGCGAGGTGTTCACGCGGTCGCCGGGCGGGCTCGAAGCGCCGGGCCTTGCCCTCGCGGACGCTCTCGCGCCGATCGCCTGAGCCGATGGGGGGCGGCGAGGCCGACGACGACTGGATCCCGGGCCTCGACGAGAGCAAGTCCGCGCTCGCCGCCGGGACGCCGAACGCCGTCGCCGCCGATAAGGCCACCGCCGGCAAGCCCGCCAAGCACCATGACGGCCATCGCGACCGGCTGCGAGAGCGCTTCTCCGAGGCCGGCGCGGCCGCCTTGGCCGACTACGAACTCCTGGAACTCGTCCTCTTCCGCACCATTCCCCGGCGCGACGTCAAGCCGCTGGCGAAAGCGCTGATCGCGCGCTTCGGCACCCTGTCGGAAGTTTTGAACGCGCCGCTGCGCCGCCTCGGCGAGGTCGGCGGCATCGGCCCGACGACGGCGCTCGACCTGAAGCTGATCGCCGCGGTCAACGAGCGCGCCATGCGCTCGGCGCTGAAGTCGCGCGAAATCCTGTCGTCTTGGGCGCAGGTGCTCGACTATTGCAAAGCGGCGATGGCCTACGAGACGCGCGAGCAGTTCCGCATTCTTTTCCTCGACAAGAAGAACGCCCTCATCGCCGACGAGGTACAGCAGACCGGCACCGTCGACCACACGCCGGTCTACCCGCGCGAAGTGGTCCGGCGCGCCCTCGAACTGGCCTCGACCGCAATCATCCTAGTCCATAACCACCCCTCCGGCGACCCGACCCCGTCGCGGGCCGATATCGAGATGACGCGCACGATCATCGACACGGCCAAACCCCTCGGCATCGCCGTCCACGACCACATCATCGTCGGCCGCTCCGGCCATGCCAGCCTGAAGGGGCTGAAGCTGATCTGACCCGAGGCGGCGGCCGGTGCCGCCCAAGCGTCCGCCCCGCCCATCGCCCCGAACAGGCTGACTTCCGTCACGGAATGCGCTTTACAGCGCGAGGCTTCCAGCCTTACATTTCCACCCGTCCAGGTTGTCCGGCAACGAAAACCGTGATGGCAGGAGGGAGCGCCGGTCATGGCGGATGTCAGCTTTACGAATTTCAATCTCTACAATCTCAACCGTCCTGGCCTGAAGCTCTACAAAAATTCCCGGCCGTGGACCGAGGGCGAATACGCGGCCAAGATCGATTTCAGTGCCCGGATGCTGAAACTCCTTGCTGCGGACGTCTATGGGTTCCAGGAACTCTGGCATGCCGGCGCGCTGGCCGACATTCTCGCCGCGGCCGGTCTCAGCGAGGAATTTACCCTGCTGGCGCCCGAGGGCCATGCCGGCGGCAAGATCGTCTGTGCCGGCGCTGTCCGCTCCAGCCTGCTGGTCGGCGAGCCCGAGTGGATCGAAAAGTTTCCGGAGAGCTTTCGGCTGAGTAGCAGCGGCGACGACAAACAGACCAGCCACATCGCCGTCAGCCTCGACACGTTCTCGCGGCCGGTGCTGCATTTCACGATCAAGCCCCAGGCCGATGAGCTGCCGATCCACGTCTTCGTCTGTCACTTCAAGTCGAAGGGGCCGACCCAGATCTTTCGCGAGCCCTGGTACGACAACGACGTCTATTCCAGGCACGCCGAGGCCATCGGCGGCGGCCTGTCGACGATCCGCCGCACGGCAGAGGCGACGGCGCTGCGCATGATCCTGACCGACCTGATGAAAGGGACGCACGAGCCCGTCGTCGTGCTCGGCGACGTCAATGACGGCCTGCTCAGCAATACGCTGAACATCCTGACCGGCCAGCCCCGCTACCTCATGGGATTTTCCACGGGCGGCGGCGACGCCGACCTCTATACGGCGCAAACCCTGCAGCAGTATCGCAGCACGCGCGATGTCTACTACACGCACGTCTTCAACAACGAGCGCGAGTCCCTCGACCAGATTTTGGTCAGCGAGGAATTCTACGACAACAGCCGGGACCGGGTGTGGAAGTTCGTGGAGCTGGTCGTGCAGAACGACCATCTGAACTTCAAGGACCACCGCGCTCTCGGCACCAACGACCACGGCATCATCCGCGCGACGTTCCGCCATGCGCCGCTCAAGCAGGAAGTGGCGAAACCGCCCGAGCCCGGCGACTGAGCGCCAGGATTCGCGGTTGGCTTCGGGCTTTCTGCCGTGATCGTGCGGAATCAGCTGCGTGAAGCCGCAGGCAGGGTCGCAGGAAAGGCGTCCCCGCTCAGTGCAGATGGCCGAGGTCGCGCACCAGGCGGACCTCGCGCGGCGCGATCAGCCCGGCATGCATCACGCGCACCGAATGGATCACCGCCTCGATCTCGCGTTCCCAGTGATCGAGAAACCGTTTGAGGCGCGGATAGTCCGGCGCGAGATCGGCGAACTGCCAGTGGAAGGTCTGCAGCAAGGCCGGGTGGTCGGGCATCCTGTAGAGGACTTCGGCGGTGGTGATCCCGTAGCCGTCCAGCATCTTCTGGAAATCGGGGTCTGCGACACGCGACTGCATCGACATTCTCCTTTGCGACGCCGGCAGGGAGGCCGGGCAACAAAAGGCTGCGCCTGTTTGGTTAACGAAATCATAACGCTGCCACCCGATTAGGCAAGCGCTCCGTTCGCCTGGATTACTGTCAGTTCAGGCCTTCTACGGCAGGAAGAGCGTCAGCCTTTCACCCGCAGGGTCGAGCGGCCGCCATCGATGCCGATGACCTGGCCGGAAATCCACCCGCCCTCCGGCGACAGAAGGAGGGCGGCCATCGCCGCCATGTCATCGGCGCGCCCGAGCCGCGGAATCGGATGCATCTTCGCCACCGCCTCGGCCATCTTTTCCGATGCGGCGATCTTGGCGCCGAGGGGCGTGTTGGTCAGCGACGGCGCGATGGCGTTGACCCGGATCGACGGGGCGAGTTCGGCCGCCAGCGAACGCACGAGGCCGACCACCGCCCCCTTGGCCATCGCGATCGAGGCATGGGCGGCAAATCCCTGGTCGACCGCCACGGACGAGAACAGGACGATGCTGGCGCCTTCTTCGGCAGCCTTCAGCGCCGGCAGGCAGGCCTGAATCACTTTCGCAGCACCCAGCGCGTTCACCTGGAAATCGTGTAGAAAATCCGCCTCCGTCAGGCGGTCGAACGGCTTCAACGTGATCGTGCCGACGGCGTAGACGAGGCCAGCGAGAGCCGGCCCGGTTGCGGCCGAAAACGCCTCGGCATCCGTCAGCGCATCGCCGACGACCGCCGTAGCCCCGAGTTCGCCGGCCAGGCCTCGATCGCGTCCGCCTGGCGCCCGGTCAGGACGAGATCGTGCCCCTCGCGCGCCAGCCGTCGGGCCAGTGCCTCGCCGATTCCCCCGTGTGCCCCGACGATCAGATACCGTGCCATGCTCATCCCTCCGCTTCGCGCCTCAAATGCACCGAATGCCGGCGTCTTCAACCGTGACAAAGCGCGCGCACGGGTTCGCGGCCAGCGGTCGCGCTCAGGCCGGGCCGGCCGTCACGGCGCGAAGAGGCTGGAAGACGACAGCAAAGCGAAAAAGACGGCCTGTCCGGGTGTATCGGTTGACATTGTCAACTAATGGGGAGGAGATGGCGGTGGGTTTTCACCGGATTTGCGCCATGCCGAACGCCGAACACATTGCCGTCATCCGCGCCTTTAACCGCTTCTACACCCGCCAGATTGGTCTCCTCGAGGAAGGCCTCCTGCATTCGCCCTTCACGCTCGTCCAGGCGCGGCTGATCTACGAGATCGCGACGCGGGAGGGACTGGCCGCCAGTGACCTTTCGGCCGATCTCGGCATGGACCCGGGCCTTCTCAGCCGGATGCTGAAGACGCTGGTCGCCGAGGGGATCGTCGAGCGGCTCGTCTCGGACGCCGACCAGCGCCGCGCCGAACTGTGGCTGACCGAGAAGGGGCACGCCGCCTTCGCAGAGCTGGATGCCGCCTCCGTGCAGTCGATCGCGGCATGGCTGTCGGCGCAGTCGGACGAGGAATGCCAGCGCATGGTCGCCGCCATGGCGGAACTGCGCCGCCTCATCGAGCGCCGACCGGCGGAGATCGTCCTGCGGGCGCCGGCCGTCGGCGATCTCGCTCTCGTCACCCATCGCCAGTCCCTGCTCTACGCAGAGGAATACGGTTTCGACGCGGGCTACGAGGCGCTCGTCGCCCGCATCGTCTCGGACTTCGTCCAGAATTTCATTCCCGGCCGCGAGGGCTGCTGGATCGCCGACAGCGCGGGCACCATCGCCGGCTCTGTCTTCGTCGTCCGCCAGAGCGAGACAGTCGCCAAGCTCCGGCTGCTCTATGTCGAGCCTGCCGCCCGCGGACAGGGCCTCGGCGCACGCCTCGTTGACGAAGCGGTGCGCTTTGCCACCGCCGCCGGATACCAGACGATGACTCTGTGGACCAATTCCGTGCTGGTATCGGCACGCCGGCTCTACGAAGCGGCCGGCTTCACACTCGTAGCAGAGGAGCCGCACCACAGTTTTGGCCAGGACCTCGTCGGCCAGACCTTCGAGAAAAGCCTAGCCGCATCACGTCTTCTCCCACCGGATCACGGCGGGGACGCCATTGCAGGGGAAGGGGAAATCCGGGAAAGGCAGCGAGGCTAACCGGCCAGAACGCCGCCCGCCTCCTGCAGCGCTTCCGGCGTGTCGACATCGAGGCTGGCGGCGCGGCCCAGGTCGACGCCGCGGATCTCGGCGGGATGCGCGTTCATGAGGTCGCGGGCGCCGACATCGCCGCGCAGCGCCTCGATCTCCCTGATGTGGCAGGCACCGAGGATCACCGGATTGCGGCGTTTCCCGGCGTCGGTCGCCACCACGATCGAGCCCTCGCCCTCGGCGACGAAGGCCGCGATCAGCCGGTCGAGGTCAACAGCGGTGACGAGCGGCTGGTCGGCCAGCATTACCAGCACGCCGTCGGCCGATGGGGCCGCGGCGAAGGCCGCGCGGCTACCGGCGATGACCGAGGTCGACAGTCCCTCGGCAAAGTCCGGGTTCTCGACGATCTCGACGTCGAGACCGCTCAGCGCCGCCACGATCTCTTCGCGCCGGTTCCCGACCACCACGCGCACGCGCCGTGCGCCGCTCGCCAGCGCCACCTCGGCCGAGCGACGGACCAGCGGCACGCCGCCGAAGGTCGCCAGGAGCTTGTTCGGTCCGCCCATGCGGCTCGACCGCCCGGCGGCCAGCAGCGCGACGTCGACCACCGGCGGGGGGCCCGCCTGTGGCGCGATGCCGACGGCAGGGGCGGCCGGCGGCGCGGCGCGCTCGCGCGGCAGGGGACGCGTGGCGATCTCCATCAAGAGGCCCCCGACGCCCATGCCGCGGATATCCTCAGGACTCACCTGAAGATCAGCCAGCAAGCGATTCAGAATCCAGTCGAATCCATTCTCCTTCGGACTGCGGGCGCAGCCCGGCGCGCCGATCAGCGGTCGGCCGGCGACCTCGCCGAGAAGGAGGAGATTGCCCGGATCCACCGGCATGCCGAGATGGCGGACGTGCCCCCCGGCCGCCACCACGGCGGCGGGGATGACATCGGCTTCGTCGATTACCGCCGAGGCGCCGAAGACGACGACGAGATCGGCATCGGCGACCGCGGCGATCGCCCCCGCCAATGCGCCGGTCTCGTGCGCGCAGCGCTGCTCGCCGCAAAGCGTCGCTCCCGCCCGCGCCAGCCGCGCCGCCAGCACGGCGGCGGTCTTGTCGAGGGCGCTTTTCTTCAGCGCCGGCAGTTCGGTCTGGATCAGCGCCACCCGCTGTGGCCGGTAGGGCGCGACCCGGAAAGCCGGCCGGCCCGCGACGATCGCCGCGGCCCGCTCGACGGCGCTGCCGGCGACTGCCAGCGGAATGATCTTCACGGTCGCCACCATGCGCCCGGCCTCGACGGGTTCGTACTCGCCGAGCGTCGCCAGGGTGATGCCGGGATCGACCGCGTTGATTCTGTCGACGAGCCCGCGGTCGGGCAGGAACAGGCCGTCCGCCGCGGCGAAGAAATTCACCCGCCCGGTGCCGGCCGCTCCCACCGAGACCTGGGCGCCGGCCACCACGCCGCCGAGGCGCGAGGCGGCCTCGTCCTCGGTGAGGTCGCCGGGCGCCAGCCGGGCGACCACGACATCGCCGATGCCCGCAGCGCGAAGCGCCTCGATGTCCGCCGCCGAGAGGCGCGTGCCCTTGGCCAGCCGCCCGCCGGCGAGCTTCTGGCCATGCGCCAGGATCGCGCCCTCGGCATCCCCAACGGCAACCGGCCCAAACTTCACGCCGCCCTCGCCTGATCCGCCGTCATGCCGCGACGGCGCAGAGCCCGGATGATCGAGCCGAGCACCGCGACGGCGATCTCCGCCGGCGTCGCCGCGCCGATGTCGAGGCCGATGGGCGCCTCGATCGGCGCGCCGTCGACGCCGGACTCCGATAGGCGCGTCATCCGGGACGCATGCGTCTTCCGGCTGCCGAGCGCGCCGACATAGAAGCAACCGGCCGACAGCGCCGCGCGCAGGGGCAGGTCGTCGATCTTGGGATCGTGGGTGACGGCGACGAGCGCGGTATAGGCGTCGAGCGGCCGGGCCTTCAGCACGTCCTCCGGCCATTCGGCGGTCAGGGCCACGTCGGGAAAGCGCTCGGGCGTGGCGAAGGCGGTGCGCGGATCGACGATCTCGACGTCGAAGCCGGCCAGCCGCGCCATCGGCGCCAGCGCCTGGCTGATGTGCACCGCGCCGATCACCACGATGCGGGCCGGCGGGACGTGGACGTTGAGGAACACCTCGCCGCTCTCGGTCTTCACCATGCCGGATTTTCCGGAGCGGAACGCGGCGCCGAGCGCTTCGGCCAGCGGGTCGCCCGGTGCATCGCTCTCGCGCACCAGCCGCTGCGCCCCGGTGGCGATCTCGGTGACGACGATGGCGGCGCGCCGCGCCGCGCGCTCGGCGTTGAGGTCCTGCAGAAGCGAGAGGCGCATCAGACCGCCGTCCCGGCCGCGATCGGCTCGACCATGACGCGGATCCGCCCGCCGCAGGAGAGACCCACCCGCCAGGCGGTCTCGTCGGCGACGCCGAATTCCAGGAGCCGCGGCGTGCCCGAGTCGATCACCTCGACCGCCTCGGTGACGACAGCGCCCTCGACGCAGCCGCCGGAGACCGAGCCCTCGAAATTGCCGTCGGCATCGATGACGAGATGGCTGCCGGTCGGGCGCGGGGCCGAGCCCCAGGTCTCGACGACGGTGGCGAGCGCCAGGCGCCGTCCCTCGCCGGCCCAGGCTTCCGCGGTCTTCAGCACGTCGAGATCGACGAGGGGGGAATGATCGGCCATGGCGCGTTCTCCTTCGGCAGCGGCCAGGCCCAGAGCCCGGTCAGATCAGGCCGCAAACCGGCCTCTCGACATAGATAGGATCAGGCCGCCATCGCCGCATCGGCCGCGGCCAGCCATCGCCGCGGATCGGTGTCCGCCCCGCCGGTGCCCGACAGCGCCGCGCAGAGGTCGGCCATGGCATCCAGCGAATGCACCGAGCGGAACTCGTCGACATGCGGCAGCATCGCCCTCACCCCGCGCGCCCGCGCCGAAAAGCCGTCAAAACGCAGGAGCGGGTTCAGCCAGATCAGCCGCTTGCAGGATTTGTGCAGCCGCCCCATCTCGGCGTCCAGCGCGTCGATGGAATCGCGCTCCAGCCCGTCGGTAATGATCAGCCCGACGGCGCCCTGCGTCAGCACCCGGCGCGACCAGACATGGTTGAAGACGTGCAGCGCCTCGGCGATGCGCGTGCCGCCCGACCAGTCGCGCACGGCGCCGGCACATTCCTCCAGTGCCGCGTCGGGATCGCGGTGGCGCATTTGCCGCGTCACATTCGTCAGCCGCGTGCCGAACAGGAAAGTGTGGACGTTGCGCCGGTTCTCGGTGAGAGCATGCAGGAAATGCAGGAAAATGCGGGTGTACTGGCTCATCGAGCCGGAAATGTCGGCGATGACGACGAGCGGCGGGTGCACCTCGCGGCGCGACCGGAATTTCGGCAGGATCAGCTCGCCGCCGGTGCGCATCGACGCCTGCATCATCTTGCGCGGATCGATGCGCTCGCCGCGCGGATCGCTGCGGTAGCGCCGCGTCTTGCGATAGTCCGCCGGCAGCCGGAGTGCGGCGATCGCCGTCTTTGCCGCCTCGATCTCGGCCACCGACATCTGCGCGAAATCCTTCGCCCGCAAGACCTCGTTGCCGGAGACGGTGAGCCGCGCGTCGACCTCGATCTCGGGTTTCTCGCGCGTCTTCTCGTTGCGCTTGGCGCCTTCGAACAGCGCATCGGCGACGCGGCTTTCGCCGGCGCGCTTCTTCTCCGCCTTCGCCTCGCGCGGCGGCGCCGTGGGCGAGAACATCGCGATCATCTTTTCCAGGAGCTCGCGCGAGCGCCAGAACAGCCGGAACGCCTCGTCGAAGACGGCGTCGTCCTCGCGCCGCGTCACCAGCACGCAGTGCAGCGTCCAGTAAAAATCCTCGCGGGTCGTCAGCCCCGCCGCCTCGACCGCGGCGATGGCGTCGAGCGTCGCCGCTGGGCCGAGCTTCAGCCCGGCCTTGCGCAGAGTGCGTGCGAAAAAAGCGATGTTGTCGGCGAGCTTGCCCCCGGCGACGGCGACCGCGGGCGCGACCGCCGTCATGGCGCGGCCGCTCCCCCCGCAGCGAGACTGCGCTTCACCTCGGTGAGGATCGTGCGGCCCTCGCCCTGCTCGATCCGCGCGATGTCGTCCTGGTACTTCAGGAGCACGCCCAGCGTGTCGGAGACATGCGCCGGGTCCAGCGCCACGGCGTCGAGCTCGGTCAAGGCATTCGCCCAGTCGATCGTCTCGGCGACGCCCGGCGCCTTGAACAGGTCCATGCCGCGCAGCTTCTGCACGAAGGCAACGAGTTCGGCGGCGAGCGCGGCATTGGCGCCCGGCGCCTTGCGACGGACGATCTCCAGCTCGCGCTCGGCGGCGGGATAGTCGACCCAGTGGTAGAAGCAGCGCCGCTTCAGCGCGTCGTGGATCTCGCGGGTGCGGTTGGTGGTGATGATGACGATCGGCGGCTCGGCGGCCCGGATCGTGCCGAGCTCGGGAATGGTCACCTGGTTGTCCGACAGGATTTCGAGCAGAAAGGCCTCGAAGGCCTCGTCGGTGCGGTCGAGTTCGTCGATCAAAAGCACCGGCGCGCGGCCGGGCTCGCCCTCCAGCGCCTGCAGGATCGGCCGGCGAATGAGGAACCGCTCGGAAAAAATCTCCGAGCGCATGGCGTCGCGCGAGACGTCGCCGGAGGCCTCGCGCATGCGGATCTCGATCATCTGCGCGGCGTAGTTCCACTCGTACAGCGCCGAGGCGACATCGAGCCCCTCATAGCACTGCAGGCGGATCAGCGGCCGGTCGAGCGCCGTAGCGATGACTTTGGCGACCTCCGTCTTGCCGACGCCCGCCTCGCCTTCGAGGAAGAGCGGGCGGCCCATCTTCAGGGACAGGAAGAGCACGGTCGAGAGCGCCCGGTCGGCAACATAGTTCTGGCCGTCGAGCAGCGACTGGGTCGCGTCGATCGACGACGGAATCTTGTGGTGGTCGGTCACGATCGGTTTCCCCGGACATCTGCGAACTCGGCTCCCCAGATATGCCCTGCTGGCGCCGCTTCGCAAGGCTCGCCTCGACGGGCGACCCGCCGGACGTCAGATCCGGTGATAGGCCCGGCCGTGATAGACGAGCGCGGGCCGGTCCGGGCCGAGATGCATGGCCTGGACCTCGCCGATCATCACCCGGTGCGTGGCGACGATGCGCGAATCGATCAGCCGGCAGTCGAAGGAGACGAGCGCATCCTCGAGGACGGGTGCGCCGGTGACGCGTTCGCCCCAGTGTCCCAGCGCGAACCGTTCCTCCGGCGTCAGGCCACCCTCGCCGGCAAAAGCACGGGCGAGCCCTTCCGAATCGGCCGCCAGGAGATTGACGGCGAAGCAGCCGTTCGCCTCGAACCGCTGGTTGGCCTCGTTGGATGTGTTGAGGCAGACGAGGAGGGTCGCCGGGTCGTCGGAGACCGAGGCCACGGAGGTCACGGTCACGCCCCGCCGCCCGGCCGCGCCGTCCGTCGTCACGATGTGGACCGCCGCGGCAAACCGGCTCATCGCCTCGCGGAACGCGCCGGCCTCGATCGTCGAACTCATCAGCAAGTACACCGTCCTCGTCCCTGTCGGTCGCGGCCTATGGCCACCGGAGCCTGAACATAGGGTCTCGCGCCGCCTTTGACACGCGCGCGCCCTCCCTTGCATGTCTCGGGCCGCGCGAAAAGGCCGGCCGGCCGGCAGCACACCGCCGCGGCGCATCTCGATATCGCCCGCGAAGCCGGCTAGACTGCCGCAATGAACGCATCGCGCCCTCTCCTCGCGGCTCTCGCCGCTGCCACGCTCCTCGCGGCGCCCAGCGCGGGCCGCGCCCAGGAGGCCTCGGCGACGGGCGATGTCCGCATCGGCATCGCCGCGCCGCTCTCGGGCTCCGCGGCGATTCTCGGCGAGCAGGTGCGCGCCGGGGTGAGAGCGGGCATGGAAGCGACCGGGGGCGCCCCTCCCGTCGAAGCCGACACCGAATGCGCTGCCGGTGCCGCCGCCGAGGGAGCCCGCGCGCTCGTCGCCGCGAAGGTCGACGCCGTCGTCGGCTTTCTCTGCACCGAAGCCCTGGAGGCGGCGCTGCCGATCCTGACGGCGGCGAAGATCCCGGTGATCACCGTCGGCGTGCGCGCCAACCGCTTCACCGACACGCGGGAAAAGACCGGCGCCCTGGTCTGGCGACTCGCCCCGCGCGCCGGCGCCGAAGCCGATGCCGTGGCCAAAGATCTCGCCGCACGCTGGCATGACGTGCCTTTCGGCCTCGTCGACGACGGGTCGATCTATGGCCGCGGACTCTCCGACGCGGTGCGCAGCCGTCTCGAGGCCGACGGCCTGCGAGCCGCCAGCATCGAGAACTATCGCCCGGCCGAGGAGAAGCAGTTCGGCCTCGTTCGCCGCATCCTCGCATCCGGCGTCACCCATCTGTTCATCGCCGGCGACCGGCCCGATATCGCCATCATCGCCCGCGACGCGGCCTCGCTCGATCTCGAGCTCGACATCGTCGGCGGCGAGACCCTGCTCGACGAGGCGACGCCGGACGTGCCGCTGCAGCGCGGCGTCCACGCCATCGCGCTCAGCAACCGCTTCGAGACGATCACCGCCGCTTCCGGCGCCGCGCCGGAAGCGCGACAGGGCTATTTCGGCCCCGCCTTCGCGGCGGCCGAGATCGCCGCCGCCGCCACCCGCTTCGCCAGCAAGGAATCGCGCGAGGTCGCCGAGATTCTGAACGAGCAGACTTTTGCCACCGCGCTCGGACCGGTGCGCTTCGATGCCGTCGGCGATTCCAGCCTCGATCTCTTCCAGGTCTTCCGCTTCGACGGCGAGGATTTCGTGCCAGAAGCCGGAGGCTGAACGCTTGAGCTTCTGGACGCCCGGCCCCCGCAATCTCATCACCGACATCGCCGGCCTCAGCGTCGGCAATGCCCATGACGAGGGCCTGCAGAGCGGGGTCACGGCGATCGTCTGCGCCGCGCCGACGATCGCCGCCGTGCATGTCCAGGGCGGCGCGCCGGGAACGCGCGAGACGGACCTCCTGGCACCGGAGAACACCGTCGCTGCCGTCGACGCGCTCGTGTTGTCGGGTGGCTCGGCTTTCGGCCTGGACGCGGCCTCCGGCGTCCAGGCCTTCCTGCGCGAGCAGGGGCGCGGCTTTGCCGTCGGCGACCACCGCGTGCCGATCGTCCCTGCCGCCATCCTCTTCGATCTCGGCGCCGCGGGCGAGACGCGCTGGGGGCGCTATCCGCCCTATCGCGAGCTCGGCCACGCCGCGGCGACGGCGGCGGGCGCCGACTTCGCGCTCGGCAGCGAAGGCGCCGGCACCGGCGCCATCACCGCCCGCTTCAAGGGCGGACTCGGCTCGGCCTCTGCGGTGCTCGCCAACGGCGTCACCGTCGCCGCCCTCGTCGCGGTCAACGCGCTGGGCTCGCCGACCATCGGCCACACCCGGAATTTCTGGGCGGCGCCCTTCGAGCACGGCGAGGAGTTCGGCGGCCTCGGCCTGCCCTCGCCGTGGCCGGCCGATGCCGCCGATCCCGTGACGAAATTCGGCCCGGCCGCCGGCGCCAACACCACGATCGGCGTCATCGCCACCAACGCCGTGCTCGACACCCCGCGCGCCAAGCGCCTCGCCATCGCAGCCCATGACGGCTTCGCCCGGGCACTCTGGCCGGCCCATACCGACTATGACGGCGACCTCGTCTTCGCGCTCGCCACCGGCGGCAGCGACGTGACGCCCTCGCCACTGGAGGCAATCGAGCTGGCCGCCGCGGCCGCCGCCGTCATGGCCCGCGCCATCGCCCGGGCGATTTATGCCGCCACGCCGCGCCCCGGCGACCGCCGGCCGGCCTGGCGCCCATAGACGGAGTCAGGAACACCCATCAACCCAGAAAGGACAGACCATGCGCCCACGCCATGCCTTTCTCGCCATCTGCCTCGGCGCCGCGATGCCGCCCGCGGCCGTCGCCGGGGATATCGCGACTCTGGAGCCGATCGGCTTTTCCGCCGATGGCCGGATCTATGCTTTCGAGCAGTACGGCATCCACGACGGCTCGGGCTTCCCCTACGCCAAAATCATCGGCCTCGATCTCGTCACCGACAGCTTCGTCAAGCCGACGCCCGTCAGCATTGAGGGCACCGACGAGCAGCAGGACCTCGCCGCCATCCGCAAAAAGGCGCGCGTCGCGGCGGCGCCGATGTTGCAGAAGCTCGGGGCGAAGCCGAGCGCCGGCGCCGTCGTCGCCGACAATCCGGTGACCGAGCTCTCCGCCGACCCCGCCCGTCTCGCCTTCCTGCCGCGACCGATCGAACCCTCGCCGGACCGGCCGATCGAACTCCGGTTGAAGCGGCTCCCCTTCGCGACGGCGCCCGGCTGTGCCGGCGTGACCGGCGAGGATTTCGCCGGCTTCAGGCTGACCCAGACGGGCCCGGGCAAGGGGACGAAGGTCCTGCACGAGGACAAGGCGATCCCCAAGAGCCGCGGCTGCGCGCTCGACTACCGGCTGTCGCGCGTCATCGTCTTTCCCGGTGGCGAGGCGGCGACACGCGCGGTGGTGCTCATCGCGGTGAAAAGCATCGGCTTCGAGGGGCCGAACATCGACTTCGTCGCCTACCCCGTCCCGCTCGACTGAGCGCTGCGGTCCAGCAACGTTGAGGCGCCCGGCCGGCTCTGTTATGTCGCGGCGAGCCCCATTTCCGCGACCCGAAGGACTGCGCCCATGATTCCCCGCTATTCCCGCCCCGACATGGTGGCGATCTGGTCGCAGGAGACGAAGTACCGGATCTGGTTCGAGATCGAGGCGCATGCCTGCGACGCGCTGGCCGAGCTCGGCGTCATCCCGAAGAGCGCCGCCGCCACCATCTGGGAAAAGGGCGGCGCGGCCACCTTCGACGTCGCCCGCATCGACGAGATCGAGGCCGAGACCCGCCATGACGTCATCGCCTTCCTGACGCATCTGTCGGAGATCGTCGGCCCCGAGGCGCGCTTCGTGCACCAGGGCATGACCTCGTCCGACGTCCTCGACACCTGCTTCAACGTCCAGCTGGTGCGCGCCTCCGACATCCTCCTCGCCGATCTCGACGCGCTGCTCGCCGCGCTGAAGCGCCGCGCCTTCGAGCACAAGGACACGGTGACTATCGGCCGCTCGCACGGCATCCATGCCGAGCCGGTGACGTTTGGCCTGAAGCTTGCCGAGGCCTATGCCGAGTTCAGCCGCGCCAAGGCCCGCCTCATCGCCGCGCGCGAGGAGATCGCCACCTGCGCCATCTCCGGCGCCGTCGGCACCTTTGCCAACATCGACCCGCGCGTCGAGGAGCATGTCGCCAAGGCCATGGGCCTGAAGGCCGAGCCGGTGTCGACCCAGGTCATCCCGCGCGACCGCCATGCGATGTACTTTGCCACCCTCGCCGTCATCGCCTCGTCGATCGAGCGCCTGTCCATCGAGGTCCGGCACCTGCAGCGCACCGAGGTGCTGGAGGCGGAAGAGTATTTCGCGCCGGGCCAGAAGGGCTCCTCGGCCATGCCGCACAAGCGCAATCCGGTCCTGTCGGAAAACCTCACCGGCCTGTCGCGCATGGTGCGCTCCTTCGCCCTGCCGGCGATGGAGAATGTCGCGCTCTGGCACGAGCGCGACATCTCGCACTCCTCGGTCGAGCGCTATATCGGCCCGGACGCCACGATCACCCTCGACTTCGCACTCGGCCGCCTCACCGGCCTCATCGACAAGCTTCTGATCTATCCCGACCGGATGATGAAGAACCTCAACCAGTTCAAGGGCCTCGTCCACTCGCAGCGGGTTCTGCTGGCGCTGACCCAGGCCGGCGTCAACCGCGAGGATTCCTACCGTCTGGTCCAGCGCAACGCGATGCGGGTTTGGGAAGAGGGCAAGGACTTCCTGACCGAGCTGCTCGCCGATCCCGAGGTGATGGCCGCCATCCCGGAAGCCGAACTGCGCGAGAAATTCGATCTCGGCTACCACACCAAGCATGTCGACACGATTTTTGCCCGGGTCTTCGGCGAGAGCTGAGTATCCCGCGGGGCCGTGCCGGAACCGGCGCGGCCCCGTTCCGGTTGCGGCCCGACGAAGCTAGACGGGGCGCTTATGTTCGAACAGTTCACCCTCGAGACCATCGCGCTGCCGGAAGCGACACTGCGCGTGCGCCATGGCGGCTCCGGGCCGCCGGTGCTGCTGCTGCACGGCCACCCGCGTACCCACACGACCTGGCACCGCGTCGCGCCGATCCTCGCCCGCCACCACACGGTCGTCTGCCCGGACCTGCGCGGCTTCGGCCAGTCTTCGAAGCCGGCCGACACGCCGGACCATGCCGGCTCGTCGAAACGGGCCAAGGCACGCGATGGCATCGCGCTGATGCGCCATCTTTCGAGCGCTTTGCGGTCGTCGGCCACGACCGCGGCTCCTACACCGCCTTCCGCATGGCCATGGACCATCCGCAAAACGTTACCCATCTCGCGGTGCTCGACGGTGTCCCGATCATCGAGGCGCTGGAGCGCTGCGGCGAAACGTTTGCCAGGGCCTGGTGGCACTGGTTCTTCTTCGCCCAGCCCGAAAAGCCCGAGCGCGCCATCCTCGCCGATCCTGATGCCTGGTACACGGGGTCGCCCGAAATGATGGGGCCGGCCAACTACGAGAATTTCCGCGTCGCCACGCGCGATCCCGCAACCGTCCATGGCATGATCGAGGATTATCGTGCCGGGCTCGGCATCGACCGCGCCCATGACGCCGAGGACCGCCGCCTCGGCCGGCGCATCCAGTGCCCGACGCTCTGCCTCTGGTCGCTGCGCGACGATCTCGAAATGCTCTACGGCGACGTCCTGGCCGTGTGGCGCCCTTGGACGACGACGCTCTCGGGCCACGGCATCGACTGCGGTCACCACATGGCCGAGGAAGCACCGGAAGAGCTGGGTCGAGCCCTTCGCGCCTTTCTGTCGGCCTGAAGCGGCGGCAGCCCCCTCTTGCGGTGCCTCAGCCGTTGGCGGCGAGTTTGGAAGTGTCCTCGAGCGCAATGTCGATCTTGAACATCTGGTGGTCCGAGAACGGCTGGTCGATGATCTCGATCGAGCAGCACTGCTCCAACCCCTGCGAAATCAGGCAGGTGTCGAGCGTGGCGTGATAGGGGCCGAAGCGGAAGGTCGGGCCCGACAGGCGGTTGGCGTGGAAGAGTTTTTCGCTCTTCATCAATGGCGCCAGTTCGCGTTCGCCGGAAAACATGTTGAAGTCGCCGATCAAGACCGTCGGCACGTCGCGTTCCTCGATCCAGGTGGCGATCTGGGCGAACTGATGGGCGCGCACGCTCTTCATCAACGAACAGTGCACGACCAGCACCCGCAGGCCGGCGATGTCGATATCGTAGACGAGCCGCTTCTTGCCGTGGTCGAGATAGCGCTTGGTGAAGTCGACCTTCTGGGTCGCCATGAAGGCATTGGACTTGCCGCGCGAAATCGGCGAGCGGTGGAATTTCGTCGTGCCGCTGTATTTGTTGTCGATGGTCGCAAAGGTGTGGTGGTCCTCGCGCAGCACCGGAAACTGGTTGAAATAGCCGTTGGTGATGGAGCCCTGGTCGATTTCGACGAAGCAGCTGAGGTCGGGCTTCAGCCGCCGCATCGTGTCCCGCACGAATTCGAGGCTGCGCATCTGCGCGGCCCGCGGCGTGTAGACATGATGGTGAAGCCGGGAGAGGTGATGGCCGAGCGAGCCGTTGATGTCCCGGCTATAGCCGAGATTGGCGTAGACGATTCGAACCATCAGGAGGCGATGCCTGCTTCCGGTTCGGTTCGGGCGCGCTTCGTGCTACGCGGCGTCATGGCTGTCATCGAAAACATTCCTTCATGCGGTAGTCCGCTCCGCCAGCACCATATCAACAACACCTTGACGGGATGCAAGTTGCCTCACCGCGGTGTGAGGCGGCGATCGGCCCGGGTTCATTTTACGCTCCAGGCGGGAAAACCGGCCGTCGGCAGCCTTGCCCGGCCGCATCGCCGGTGGATCGCCGCCAGGATGGGTAACGACAGAACGATCGACATGGCAGGACGATGACCTCTCACTTCAGTCTCTGGTCCACCATCCTGTTTCTCCTGAACTGGGGGATCATCATCGGCGCGTTGGTCGTCATTCCGTTCCGGCGGTCGCCGGCGGCGGCGCAGGGCTGGCTGCTCTTGTTCTTCTTCCAGCCCTTCGCGGCCACGATCCTGTATTTCTTCATCGGCGACGCGCGCCATCCCAAATGGCGGCGCGAGCGCATCAAGGACGTGCCCTCGGTCGTGCTCAAGGCGATCGGCGAGATCCCCTCGGCCGCCGAGGCGGCGCTGACGCTCGGCCCCCGCAGCCGTACCGCCGCGCATCTCGTGCAGACGCTCGGGCAATTGCCGTGCCTCTCGGGCAACAGCATCGATCTCGACCCGAATTACAACCGCGTGGTCGACCGCATCACCGCCGACATCGATTCCGCGACCCACCACGCCCATGCGATGTTCTACATCCTCCACGACGACGAGGCCGGCAACAAGGTGCTGAGCGCCCTGGAGCGGGCCGCGCGCCGGGGCGTCAAGTGCCGCCTTCTGATCGACGCCGTCGGCTCCTCCTATCACCGCGACGCCATCGCCCGGCGGCTCGACGGCAGCGGCGTGGAGATCCGGCTGATTCTGCCGCTGCGCTTCTGGCGGCGCGCCACCCGCGCCGACCTTCGCAACCACCGCAAGATCGTCGTGGTGGACGGGCGCACCGGCTGGGTCGGCTCGCAGAACATGCACCAGATCGAATACGAACCGAACACCTTCTACCGCGAGGTGATGGCGCGCGTGACCGGCCCGGTGGTGCTCGAACTCCAGGCGATCTTCATCGGCGACTGGTTCCTGGAGACCGACGAGGACATTTCCGCGCCGGAGCTGATGCCGATGCCGGCGACGACGGAGGGCGGCGTCGTGGCGCAGGTCATGCCGAGCGGCCCGGATCATCCCGCCGGCCGGCTCGACACCCTGTTCACCGACCTGATCCATTCCGCCCGCGAGCGCGTCGTCCTCACTACGCCCTATTTCATCCCGAACGAGCCGCTGTCGCTGGCCCTGCAATCGGCGGTCCAGAAGGGCGTGAAGGTGACGCTGTTCGTCACCGCCACGACCAACAGCTTCCTGATCGACCACGCGCAGCGGTCCTATTACGACGAGCTGCTGGAATCGGGCGTCGAGGTCATGCTCTACCGCGAGCGTTTCCTGCACGCCAAGCATCTCTCTATCGACGACGACATCGCCGTCATCGGCTCGGCCAACATGGACCGGCGCTCCTTCGAGCTGAACTCCGAGGTGACGCTGCTCGCCTACGATGCCGGCGTGGTCAAGCAGATGCGGCGGATCGAGAACGACTACCGCGCCAAGAGCGCGCGACTGATGCCGGACGACTGGGACCAGCGCGGCTTCTTCACCAAGCTGACCGAGAATGCGACCCGCCTGATCAGCCCTCTCCTGTAATCGCTGCGCGGGGCAGGAAGGCCCTGCCCGGCGCTTCAGATGACGAAGCGCACCAGGGCGAATCCGCCGAGCAGCAAGGTCAGGCCGAGAGTGAAGACCAATCCGAGCCGCCTCTCGATGAAGTCGCGCATGGGCGGGCCAAACCAGTAGAGCAGGCCGGCGACGGCGTAGAAGCGCACGCCACGCGCCACGATGCTGGCCGCGACGAAAATCACGAGATTCAGTCCGGTGGCGCCACTGGCGATGGTGATGATCTTGAAGGGAAACGGCGTGATGCCGGCAATCAGGACGATCCAGGCGCCCCACTCGTTGTACCGCGCGGCGAATTCCTCGAACTTGCCGCCATAGCCGTAGAAGGTGAGGATCGGGCGCGCCACCTGCTCGAACAGGAAGGCGCCGATGGCGTAGCCGGCCAGGGCGCCCAGCACCGAAGCCACCGTGCAGATGAAGGCCAGTCGCCAGGCCGCCTGGCGCCTCGCCAGGACCATGGGAACCAGCAGCGCATCGGGGGGAACGGGAAAAAACGAGCTTTCGGCGAAGGAGACTGCCGCCAGAGCGTGGGCGGCGCGCGGACGGGCGGCGAGCCGGATCGTCCAGTCGTAGGTAGCTCTGAGCATGCCATTCCTTTGTCGAGGGAGCGGACGGGCCGCGCAGGCGCGACGCCGTGTCCCCGCACGGTTTTCAGACGGCATAGGTCAAAGTGCCGAGCGGCGAAACCCGTCGGGCTGAGAGAGCGGCGCCCGGCGGGGCACGACAGCGTTCGGCACCGGGCCGATGGCAGGCCGGTACCCTGGCGCCGACGCGGCGTCCTTGACTTCGCGCCCGGTTGTTCGCATCTGCGGCAGATGCGTATCACCGAAGCCGACATCCTCGTCATTCCGGGCTATCGTGGCTCCGAGCCGACTCACTGGCAGAGCCGCTGGGAAGGCCGGATGTCCACCGCCCGCCGCGTCCACCAGCGCGAATGGACCAAGCCCGTGCGCGAGGACTGGGTGCAGGCGATCGCCGAGGCGGTCAACGAGAGCGTCAAACCCGTCGTGCTGGTCGCCCATTCCCTGGGCGTCGCGGCCGCGGTTCAGGCCATTCCGCTGTTCGAAAAGCGCGTCGCGGGCGCCTTCTTCGTCGCCCCGCCGGATGTCGCCAATCCGCTGCTGCGCCCTCGGCACCTGATGACCTTTGGGCCCTATCCGCGCGATCCGCTGCCGTTTCCCTCGGTGGTCGTGGCCAGCCGCAACGATCCGTTCTCGACCTTTGAGGCGGCCGAGGAAGCAGCCGGGGCCTGGGGCTCGCTGTTCATCGATGCGGGGGAATCGGGGCACCTCAACCACGAAAGCGGACACGGCCCCTGGCCGGAGGGCCTGTTGACCTTCGGCAAATTCATTTCCGGGCTGAAGCTGGAAGAACAGCGCAGCGGAGAAGCGTGATCGTGTCACCGCCGTGACGGAGCGGCCGCGCGGTAGCGCTGCCGCCCCGCCGACGTCGAACGATCAGGCCTTGGCGCTTTCGGCAAGCGCCGCCGCCGCGGCCTTGAACAGGCCGATGTCGGAGGCGACGCAGGCATAGCCATAGCCGTAACCGCGGTAGCGCCGAGCGTCCTCGGCGGTCGCGGCGTAGATCCCGGCAAACTTTCCCGCCGCTGCCGCGAGCGACGCTATCTTGCGCACGGCGGCATCGGCCACCGCACCCTCCGGATCCCAGGCGCTGGTGTCCGACAGCGCGATGGAGAGATCCGAGGGGCCGACGAAGACGCCGTCGAGACCGTCAATCGCCAGGATCGCCTCGAGGTTTTCCATCGCGGCGGCGGTCTCGATCATCGCAAAGGCGAGTGTCTCGGCATTGGCCACGGCGGTATAGGCCACGGCACCGGTAAACCCGTGCAGCTCGACCGCCCGGGTCGGCCCGAAGGAGCGCGCGCCGAGCGGGGCATATTTCACCGCGGCGACGAAGGCCCCGGCATCTTCGACGCCCTCGATCATCGGCATGATGACGCCGGAGGCGCCGAGATCCAGCACCCGTGCAGCGCCGGCCCGATCCTCGATCGGCAGCCGCACCAGCGACGGCTTGCCGAGGAAGGCCGCCCGCGCAATGCCGGCTTCGATCGAGCGCAGGTCGTGCAGGCCATGCTGCTGGTCGAAGGTCAGCGCGTCGAACGGCGCCCGCAGCAGGGCCTCGTGAATGTGGGGATCGGTCAGGCTCGACCAGGCGGACAGCACGAAGCTGCCGTCGGCCAGACGTTGCCGCAGTCCGGGAAGAGCCATGACGGCGCCTTTCGTCAGAGAACCAGGTGGGGCGGGCCGAAAGGCCCTACTCCGTGCGAACCTGCTTTTCGGCTTCGAGCAGGAGCTCGGCCATGGTGCGACGGATCTGGTGGTCAGACTGCGTCACGCCGGCAGCGTCGAAATCGCGCCGGACCTTCTCGAACACGTCCTCTTCGCCGGCCTTCTCGAAATCGGACGCCACCACTTCCTTGGCGTAGGACGCGGCGTCATCACCGGTCTTGCCGAGCTTCTCCGCGGCCCAAAGGCCAAGGAGCCTGTTGCGCCGCGCTTCGATTCGGAACCGCAGTTCCTGGTCGTGCGCATAGCGAGCCTCGAAGTCCTTTTCGCGGTCCATCATCGACATCCGTTCATGCTCCACAGGGAATTTCAGACGCGGCCAGCACCCGCCGCAGCACCGACATACGGCCTGGGGCCCTATTTTTGAAGGGCAAAGGCGCGAGGACACGCCGAAATGCATCTTGTTTGCGCCCGCGGCATGCCCAACTCTACCGATGGACAAATCCCTTGACACGGCCGAGCATTGTTTAGAGGGCCCATTTGGTCTATTCACGCCCTCGGACATGACCGCTTCGCGTACCGCCGCCCGGGCGGGCCCTCATTCACGATAGAGTACCCATATGACACGTCGCCGCCGTATCTACGAAGGCAAGGGCAAGATCCTTTACGAGGGTCCTGAGCCGGGAACGCTGGTCCAGTTCTTCAAGGACGACGCGACCGCCTTCAACAAGAAAAAGCACGAGATCGTCGACGGCAAGGGTGTCCTCAACAACCGGATTTCCGAGTACATCTTCACCCACCTGAACAAGATGGGCATCCCGACGCACTTCATTAAGCGGCTCAACATGCGCGAGCAGCTGATCAAGGAAGTCGAGATCATTCCGCTCGAAGTGGTGGTGCGCAACATCGCGGCCGGCTCGCTGGCCAAGCGCCTCGGCATTGAGGAAGGCACGGTCCTGCCGCGCTCGATCATCGAATTCTACTACAAGGCCGACGCGCTCGACGACCCGATGGTGTCGGAAGAGCACATCACCGCTTTCGGCTGGGCCTCCCCGCAGGAAATCGACGACATCATGGCGCTCGCCATCCGCGTCAACGACTTCCTCTCCGGCCTCTTCCTCGGCGTCGGCATCCAGCTCGTCGACTTCAAGATCGAGACCGGCCGCCTCTACGAAGGCGACATGATGCGCATCATCGTCGCCGACGAGATCTCGCCTGACTCCTGCCGCCTCTGGGACGTGCAGACGCAGGAGAAGATGGACAAGGACCGGTTCCGCCGCGACATGGGGGGCCTCGTCGAGGCCTATCAGGAAGTCGCACGGCGTCTCGGCATCATGAACGAGAACGAGCCGCCCCGCCCCTCCGGGCCGGTGCTGGTAAAGTAAGGCGGCGGCGCGGTAGCCCCGCGCCGCAGCCGGCATCGGCGCTCAAACTCGTCTATTCCCGGGACCGGCAGATACCGTGACCGACATCACAATCGACAGGCAGAACCAGTGATCAAGGCCCGCATCGTCGTCACCCTCAAGAACGGCGTCCTCGACCCGCAAGGCAAGGCGATCGAGGGCGCCCTCGGCAGCCTCGGCTTCGCCGGCGTCGGCTCCGTTCGCCAGGGCAAGGTCTTCGACGTCGAAGTCGACGCCGCCGACCCGGCTTCCGCCGAGGCACAGCTCAAGGACATGTGCGCCAAGCTTCTGGCGAACACCGTCATCGAGAACTATACCGTGGAGATCGCTTAGGGGTTGTACCGGAGGGTGCGATGGTCGAAGTCACGAACGAGCTGATGTTCGAATTGATGAAGCGGATGCATCAGGAGATCGGTGGTCTTCGCCTCGATATCGTCGAGGTGAAGACGGAGCTGAATTCGATCCGCGGCACAATGGTGGCGATGCAGAGCGACATTCACAACATCTACGGGATGCTCGGTCGTCACGACGATCGGCTCAAACGCATCGAGCGCAGGCTCGACCTACGTGAACTGGCTGAGGCATCGACACCCTACCAGCCACACCCCTGACGCAGAAGATTGCGCTCATGCCAGCGGCACCATCTCCTCCGGATGATGCCGCTGTTTCCATTTCCGGGCCCAGCCGGCCCGGCCTGACTCTCCAACGGTTGCCGTCGCTCATGAAAACTGCCGTCGTTCTCCTCCCCGGCCTCAACCGCGACCGCGACATGATCGCGGCGTTGACGTCGATTGCCGGCACGCCGCCGCTGACGGTCTGGCAGACCGACACCGAGATCCCCGACGTCGACCTGATCGTCGTTCCCGGCGGCTTTTCCTTCGGCGACTATTTGCGCTGCGGCGCCATCGCGGCGCGCTCGCCGGTGATGCGCGCGGTCGCGGATAAAGCCGCGCAGGGCGTGTCGGTGCTCGGCGTCTGCAACGGCTTCCAGATCCTGTGCGAGGCGGGCCTCCTGCCCGGCGCGCTGATGCGCAACACGACGCTGCGCTTCGTCTGCCGCGAGGTGAAGCTCGAAGTCGTGAACGCCTCTACCCGCTTCACCACCGCCTACCGCCAAGGCCAGATCATCCGCTGCCCGGTCGCCCATCACGACGGCAACTATTTCGCCGACGAGGACACGATCGAGCGCCTGCACGGCGAGAACCGCGTCGTCTTCCGCTATGCCGAGGGCACCAATCCGAACGGCGCGACGCGCGACATCGCCGGCATCGTCAACGAGGCCGGCAACGTGCTCGGCCTGATGCCGCACCCCGAGAATCTGGTCGAGCCCGAGCATGGCGGAACCGATGGCCGCGGTCTGTTCGAAAGTGCCCTTGGCCTCGTCGGACGTGTGGCCGCATGACCGTGGCGAGCGGTTTGCGCGCCGCGCTGATCTCGGTCTCGGCCGCCGGCATCGTCGCCTTGTCGGCCTGCAGCACCCCGGCTCCCACGGTGCCTCGCGCCGCGACGACCAAGGCCGAGTCTGGCCTGGACCGCATGGAGCGGGTGACGCTGGCCGCCAACCGCTGCTGGTTCAAGTCGAACGATCCGGCTTTCGCCCGCTATAGCCTGGCGCCGGAACTCTCCTCCTTTTCCGGCAAGCCGCGCTTTCTCCTGGTTCCGAAGGGGCGCGCCGAGGCGAAGCCGTTGCTCGTGGTCGAGGCGCAGCCCGGCTCGCGGGCGCTGTCCACCTATGGCCCGGTCATGGGCACGTCGCTCGGCGCCAGGGTCGACAGCGACATCCGCCGCTGGAACACCGGCGACGGTAGCTGCCGTGCGTAGGCTTTCGACCCTGGTGGGCAGCCTCGTGCGGGCGGGTTTCGTCGCGGCCGCCGGCACGGCCCTCGCCGGCTGCGTCTACGCCAATGCGGGCGTAACGACGTTTTCCGTCGAGTCCGTTCCCGTAACCGAGATCGCGCCGGTTGTGCGCACGCCGGATCTCGAGCCCAGCGGACCGGAGATCCAATATGCGCGCGATTCCGTCCGCGCGGTCTTCAGGCGCCGCGATGGGGAGCGAAGCCAGCAGTTTCTTGCCGGCTACCCCGATGGCTACGCGCTGTGCATCCGCTCGGCCGGGCGCTATGCTTTGATCATCTTCCAGCGGCGGATTTTCGAGAGCCAGATCTCGCAGGCCGCCGACGATACCGTCATCCTGCACCGCCCCGACGAGACCGCTGCCTGTCGTCCCGTCGAGTTGTGGACGAAAGCCTAAGGACGCGGGGCGGCCGTGCGGCGGCCCCGACCCTGCCGGCCAATCCTTCGGGCGGCCGCATCGACATCATACCCCTGACGCCCCGGCGCACGGAGACCCCATGACCGAGATCACCATCACGCCCGAGATCGTCGCCGCCCACGGGCTGAAGCCGGACGAATACCAGCGCATCCTCAACCTGATCGGGCGCGTGCCCCTCATCACCGAGCTCGGCATCTTCTCGGCGATGTGGAACGAGCACTGTTCCTACAAGTCGTCGAAGCGCTGGCTGAAGACGCTGCCGACGAAGGGCGTCCGCGTCCTCCAGGGTCCCGGCGAGAATGCCGGCGTCGTCGACATCGGCGACGGCGACTGCGTCGTCTTCAAGATGGAGAGCCACAACCATCCCTCCTTCATCGAACCCTATCAAGGCGCGGCGACGGGCGTTGGCGGCATCCTGCGCGACGTCTTCACCATGGGCGCCCGGCCGATCGCGGCGATGAACGCCCTGCGCTTCGGCGCGCCAGACCATCCGAAGACGCGCCACCTCGTTGCCGGCGTCGTCGCTGGCGTCGGCGGCTACGGCAACGCCTTCGGCGTGCCGACCGTCGGCGGCGAGGTGAATTTCCACCCGCGCTACAACGGCAACTGCCTCGTCAACGCCTTCGCCGCGGGACTTGCGAAGTCGGACGCGATCTTCCTGTCGGAAGCCAAGGGCGTCGGCCTGCCCGTCGTCTATCTCGGCGCCAAGACCGGTCGCGACGGCGTCGGCGGCGCCACCATGGCCTCGGCCGAATTCGACGAGAACATCGAGGAGAAGCGCCCGACCGTGCAGGTCGGCGACCCCTTCACCGAGAAATGCCTGCTCGAAGCCTGCCTCGAACTCATGCAGACCGGCGCCGTCATCGCCATCCAGGACATGGGCGCCGCCGGCCTCACCTGCTCGGCTGTCGAGATGGGGGCCAAGGGCGGCCTCGGCATCGAGCTCGACCTCGACAAGGTGCCGGTGCGCGAGACGCATATGAGCGCCTACGAGATGATGCTGTCGGAGAGCCAGGAGCGCATGCTCATGGTTCTGGAGCCGTCGAAGCAGGCCGTCGCCGAGGCGATCTTCCTGAAGTGGGGCCTCGATTTCGCCGTCGTCGGCAAGACCACCGACGATCTGCGCTTCCGCGTGCTCTTCCAAGGTCATGAGGTCGCCAACCTGCCGATCCGCGAGCTCGGCGACGAGGCGCCGGAATACGACCGCCCCTGGATCGAGCCGAAGCCCGCCAAGCTGATCCACGCCGCCGATATCGCCGAGCCCGCCGACCTCGGCGCGACGCTCTTGAAAATCCTCGGTTCGCCCGACATCGCCTCGCGCCGCTGGGTGTTTGAGCAGTACGATACGCTGATCCAGGGCAATTCGCTGCAGCGCCCGGGCGGCGATGCCGGCGTCGTGCGCGTCGACGGCCATCCGACCAAGGCGCTCGCCTTCACCAGCGACGTCACACCGCGCTATTGCGAGGCCGACCCCTTCCAGGGCGGCATGCAGGCCGTCGCCGAATGCTGGCGCAACCTCACCGCCGTCGGCGCCGAGCCGATCGCGGCAACCGACAACCTCAACTTCGGCAATCCCGAGAAGCCGGAGATCATGGGCCAGCTGGTCAAGGCGATCGAGGGCATCGGCGCCGCCTGCACGGCGCTGGCCTTCCCCATCGTCTCCGGCAATGTCTCGCTCTACAACGAGACGCACGGCCAGGGCATCCTGCCGACCCCGACTATCGGCGGCGTCGGCCTGATCGACGACCGCACGAAAACCGCCAGCATCGGCGCCATGGCCGATGGCGACGTGCTCTTCCTCGTCGGTCGGGATGGAAGCCATCTCGGCGCTACCATCTATCTGCGCGAGATTGCCGACAGCGAGGACGGCGCCCCGCCGCCGGTCGACCTTGCCGAGGAAAAGCGCCACGGTGATTTCGTCCGCGGCCTGATCCGCGCCGGCCGCGTCGCCGCCTGCCACGATCTCTCCGACGGCGGTCTCGCCATTGCGCTGGCCGAAATGTGCATCGCCTCGGGCAAGGGCGTCATGGTCGACGCCGGCACCGGCGCGGCGCATGCGCTGCTGTTCGGAGAGGATCAGGCGCGCTACGTCGTTGCCCTTGCCGCTGGCGACGCCGACAGGCTCGCAGCGGAAGCCGCGCATTTGGGCGTCGCCCTACGCCGGCTCGGCACTGTCGGCGGTGACCGCCTGGACATCCGCAACCGCCTGTCGGTGCCGGTGATGGACCTCACCGTCGCGCATGAGAGCTGGTTCCCGGCCTACATGTCCGGGGCCCCCGACATCGCCGTCGCCGCCGAGTGACGTTTCGCTTTGCCGGGATCGATTGATCGTCCCCGGCGAAGCGCCTATTCTCGGCCCGAAGCGGGCGAGCCCGATGCCACAACAGGAGACGCGCCTCATGGCGATGAACGCCCATGACATCGAAAAGATGATCAAGGACGGTATCCCCGATGCCGAAGTCACGATCCGCGATCTCGCCGGTGACGGCGACCACTACGCGGCCGAAGTCGTCGCCGAGAGCTTTCGCGGCAAGTCGCGGGTGCAGCAGCACCAGATGGTCTACCAGGCACTGCAGGGCAATATGGGCGGCGTTTTGCACGCGCTAGCCCTTCAAACCAGCGCGCCGAAGTAGCATCCGTTTCATCGCTCAGGCGGACGATCGCAGGCAGTGTGTACCAGCAGGGAGATGCGGAATGCAGGAAGCAGAAACGCCCTCTCCCGGCAACAATCACACGCTCGCCTATCTCAGACGACTGGAACAGCGTCACGAACAGCTGCTGCAGATTCTGGTCCGGCAGCAGGAATTGATTGCCCGGCTGGACAGGAACATCGGCGAGGGCTTTTCGTCGCTCGAACGGGAGTTGCGCGAAGGCCTGTCGCGGACGGACCGGGACCTGCGTGAGGTCAAATCCGATCTCGTCATCGCCGAGAACAACATTCTGAAACGGATCGGCGAACACTACGAAACATCGCGACGCCTCAACGAACACGAGGATCGACTGGTGACACTGGAAGCCGAACGCTTCGGACCTGCTCCCTGAACTTCACGAGCATTCGCTACCCCTCGTGCTGGAAATCGGCGGCAGGAGATCGTATCTCTGGCGAGACACGATTTATCACTGAAGGAACCTGACATGACCGGCATCAACGACTGGATCGACAACGAGGTGAAGACCAACGACATCGTGGTCTTCATGAAGGGCACCCCGGCCTTCCCGCAGTGCGGTTTCTCCGGCCAGGTGGTGCAGATCCTCGATTACCTCGGCGTCGGCTACAAGGGCGTCAACGTCCTGGCTTCCGACGAGCTGCGTCAGGGCATCAAGACCTATGGCGGCTGGCCGACCATTCCGCAGATCTACGTCAAGGGCGAGTTCGTTGGCGGCTCCGATATCCTGCGCGAGATGTTCCAGGCCGGCGAGCTCAAGGACTTCTTCGAGGAGAAGGGCATCTCGACCACGGTGCCGGCCACCGCGCAGGCCTGAGAGGCCGACCACCCTCGCAACGAGCTGTGAAGGCCGGCGCTTCGAGGAGCACCGGCGAGAACAGCGTGCGGTGATCTGTAGAACACGGGTCGGCGCCAAAGACGCCGCTCTTCGTCCCGTCGGCCGATAGGACGAAGCCTCGGCGTAAGCGGCTGACATTGACGTGATGCATGATAGCCATGCGTGCGGCGCCCTGTCGGCCGGCTTGAAGCCAAGCCCTTGCTTTCGCTCCGGCAGGCCAAAACGATAACCTGCCATCCTCCTGTTAGGGCGCGTCGGGCGACGGCGCGTTTACCAAGTCTTACTTGCCATTTCGGCATGGACCGATATGTCTGCGCCCATCCAAGGAAGGATCAGACATGTCGAAAGCGTCGAGCCCTAGCGCAACGCACGGACTCCCCTATTGGGAACTCGTCACCATGGTGGCGCTGCTGATGGCGCTGAACGCCGCGGCGATCGACATTTTCATTCCGGCGCTGCAGGAAATCGGCTCGACGCTCGGCGTCACCGACGAGAACACCCGCCAGCTGGTCATCACCGCTTATGTTGTCGGCTTCGGTGCCGCGCAGATCATCTACGGCACCCTGTCGGACCGTTTCGGTCGGCGCCCGGTTCTGTTTGCGGGCCTCGCCATCTACGTTCTCGCCTCCTTTGCCGCGATCTTCTCGCCGACCTTCGGCGTGCTTCTCGCCTTCCGCGCCCTGCAGGGCGTCGGCGCGGCGGCGACGCGGGTCATTGCGGTGTCGATCGTGCGCGACTGCTTCGGCGGCGCCCGCATGGCCAGCGTCATGTCGCTGGTGATGATGGTGTTCATGACCATTCCGGTGCTCGCGCCCAATCTCGGCCAGATCATCATGGCCTTCGGCAGCTGGCAGGAGATTTTCGTCGTCACCGGCATCGTCGGGGCCGCTGCTCTTGTTTGGAGCGCGCTTCGCTTGCCGGAGACCCTGCATCCGGAGGATCGCCGCCCCCTGACGGTGAAGCGCACGGCCGAGGCCTTCCGCATCGTTCTCACCAACCGCCGCGCCTTCGGCTACACGCTGGCGACGGCACTGATCTTCGGCGTCCTGTTTTCGTTCATCAACCAGGCCGAGCAGATCTACACCGGGATCTACGACATCGGGCCCGCCTTTACGCTGTATTTCTCGATGGTCGCGATCTTCATGGCGGCGGCGTCGTTCACCAATTCCAAGCTGGTGGAGCGGCTCGGCATGCGCCGCCTGTCGCACGGTGCCCTGGTCGCGTTCACCGTGCTCAGCGTACTGCAGCTGGTGATCTCGACGGCGCTCGGCGGGATCATGCCGTTCTGGCTGTTCCTCGTGATGATGACGCTGACCTTCTGCATGTTCGGCTTCATCGGCACGAACTTCAACGCGCTGGCGCTCGATCCGCTCGGCCACGTCGCGGGCACCGCGTCCTCCGTCCTCGGCTTCATGCAGACGCTCGGCGGCGGCCTTCTCGGCGCACTGATCGGGTCGTTCTACGACGGCACGCTGCTGCCGCTCTATGCAGGCTTCACCGTGCTCTCGCTGGGTTCGCTCGCCTGCGTTTACTATGCGGAAGGTGGCCGGCTCTTCGACCGCCCCCGCGAGAAGCACGAGCACGCCGCCGAAGTCGCCGCGCAGACGCGCTGAGCCGTCGCCGTCACCGGCGCGCCTCGCCCGCCCTCGAGGGGCAGGCGACGCGCTGTGGCATCAGCCGCCGTATACGGCACCGTGCAGGGCTTGCCAGCTCGCTTCGTCCGCCGCGCAGAGCAGACCACCGGTCGTGTGACCGGGACGGTAGGCCGAGCCGTCGAGCCGGCGCACATAGCCGCCCGCCTCGCTGAGGATCAGTGCGCCGCCGAGATGATCCCAGGGCATCAGGTTCTGGTAGAGATTGAAGTGCAGGTTGCCGGTCGCCGCCAAGCGATACTCCTGGCCTGCGCAGCGATAATTGCCGAGCACCTTCACCGCCGACAGGCGCGCCATGAACTCCCGCTTCTCGGAAGCCGGGAGGGACGAATGCGATCCGACGCCGACCATGTCGCCGAGCGGCACGGGAGCGGCAACGCGGAGGCTGGTGACCGTGCCGTCCGCCTGCTTCATCACCGCCCCCTCGCCCCTCGCCGCCTGGACGAAATCGTCGCCCATCGGGTCGTAGATCAGCCCGGCGATGGTCTCACCCTTCGAGACGACCGCCGCCATGACGGCGAAGACCGGCGCGCCGGCGGCAAAGTTCGCCGTGCCGTCGATCGGGTCGACGACGATGACGAGATCGTCCGTCCCGACCTTCTCGATGAGGCCGTAGTCGGCGGCAACCGATTCTTCGCCCACGAAGGTGGCTTCCGGAAAAGCCTTGGCGCATTCCGCCATGATGAAACGCTCCGCCGCCTCGTCGGCTTCGGTGACCAGATCGATCGCCGAGGACTTCTGCCGGATGTCGCCGGCGCCGAGCCGCCGGAAGCGCGGCATGATTTCGGCAAGGGCGGCGGCGCGCAGAATGGCGCCGAGGCGGTCGATGTCGAAGGTCTGGGTCATGGCGTATCCGAGCGTGTCAGGAGAGAGGCGAAGTCGAAGAGTTTCGGATCGAGCAGGTGGCTGGGGCTGACATGAGACAACGCCCGCAGCATCGTCTCCTTGCGGCCGGGAAAGCGCTGTTCCATCTCCGCCAGCATCGCCTTGGTGGAGTTGCGCTGCAGCCCGTCCTGGCTGCCGCAGAGGTCGCAGGGAATGATCGGGAAGCCGAGCGCCTCGGTGAATCTGCCGAGATCCTCTTCGGCCGAGGCGATCAGCGGCCGGAGCACCATGACGTCGCCCTCGTCGTTGAGAAATTTCGCCGGCATCGCCGACAGGCGGCCGCCGTGGAAGAGGTTCATGAAGAAAGTCTCGAGACAGTCCTCGCGGTGATGGCCGAGGACAAGCGCGGAGCATCCCTCCTCGCGGGCCACCCGGTAGAGATGGCCGCGGCGCAGGCGCGAGCAGAGCGAGCAGTAGGTGGCCCCCGCCGGCAGCTTGTCCGTCACCACCGAATAGGTGTCGCGGTACTCGATGCGGTGCGGAATGCCGTGCCGCTTCAGGAATTCCGGCAGGATGTGTTTTGGAAAATTCGGCTGGCCCTGGTCGAGATTGCAGGCGAGCAGCTCGACCGGCAGCATGCCGCGCCATTTGAGATCGCAGAGAAGCGCCAGCAGCGCGTAGGAATCCTTGCCGCCGGACAGGCCAACCAGCCAGCGCGCGCCCGGCTGGACCATGCCATTGACCGCGATCGTCTCGCGCACCTGCCTGAGCAGCCGCTTGCGCAGCTTCTTGAAGCCGACGGTATCGGGAGCGGTGGCGAGCAGAGGATGCGCGCCATCGGAGACGTCGTCGTCCGCGGCGGGATGAAGGGTTTCGGCGATGTCGTCGAGCATGTCCGGCGTCCTCGTTTGGCCGAGGCTTACAGGAGGGAGGAGGGAAAGACAAAGCCGGGGAAGGCAGAGGCTGAGGAGAGGCGCACTCCTTCTCGGCAAAGTCTCTAAACGCCTGCGAGCCGGCCCAGCGGTTCAGAACACGTCGTTCCTTATCCGCTCGTCATCCCGGACTTGATCCGGGATCCATTCCAAACCATTGGCGGGTTTGAGGCGACTTGGCCGTGGGCCTGGCGGAGAGGCAGCTGGCGTCATGTCCTGCGGCGATTTGGAATGGATCCCGGGTCAAGCCCGGGATGACGAGCCTCAAGATGCGGGCAGTGGCTGGAGCGGCGTACGGAGCGTACGGGGCCGCCATCTCTGCCTTCCCCCCAAACGAAAAAGGCCGCCCCGAAGGACGGCCTTTTCCAAACTCTGCCGTCGAAGCCGGTTAGCGCGAGTAGAACTCGACGACCAGGTTCGGCTCCATCACGACGGCGTAGGGCACGTCGGAGAGGGTCGGGACGCGCTGGAAGGTCGCGACCATCTTGTTGTGGTCGGCCTGGATGTAGTCGGGAACGTCGCGCTCGGCGAGCTGCGTCGCTTCGATCAGGATCGTCAGCTGCTTCGACTTCTCGCGAACCTCGATCACGTCGCCGGCCTTGCAGCGGTACGAGCCGATGTTGGTGCGCACGCCGTTGACGTTGACATGGCCGTGGTTGACGAACTGGCGGGCCGCGAACACGGTCGGAACGAACTTGGCGCGGTAGACGACGGCGTCGAGGCGGCTCTCGAGCAGGCCGATCAGGTTCTCGGACGTGTCACCCTTGCGACGGGCGGCTTCCTCGTAGATCTTGCGGAACTGCTTCTCGGCTACGTCGCCGTAATAGCCCTTCAGCTTCTGCTTGGCGCGCAGCTGCGTGCCGAAATCGGAGACCTTGCCCTTGCGGCGCTGGCCGTGCTGGCCCGGGCCGTACTGGCGGCGGTTCACCGGGGACTTCGGGCGTCCCCAGATGTTCTCGCCCATGCGGCGATCGATTTTGTACTTGGATTCTGCGCGCTTGGTCATCGCATTTCCTTCAAACGAAAAACCCCGGTCGGACGATTCCGGCCGGGTGAGGAAACGCGCCCTCCTCTGCCCATCCCGGGGGATGAACCGACAGAGCTGTCGACGCGGGGGTCGGCAAGCTCACGGGACACGTTAAAAACCGATCGCACCCGAAAGGCGCGACCGGTTGGCGTCTGGGTAGTGAGATGAATGAATTATGTCAAGCCGAAGCGGCCGATCAGTACTTTCCGATCACCCAGAAGGCGTGGATGACGCCCGGCAGCCAGCCGCAGAGGGTGAGCAGAAGGTTGATCCAGAAATGCTTGCCGAGCCCGACCTGGGTGAAGACGGCCAGCGGCGGAATGAAGATGGCGATGATGATGCGAATGATGTCCACGGGAAGTCCGTCCTGCTCACGATTGCGTTGCAGGTCGAACGTTCCGGCCGCACGGGCGTTCCGGCTCCGGCGCAAAACACCCTGCCTCCCGCGGGCGCGCCCCACATTGTTCGCATCGCTTGATGCATTCGCGACAAAGGAACGATCATGGCCTTCTCGCTGACTCCCGGCATCGCTTGCCTCTCCCTCCTCATGAGCGTCGGCGCCGCAGCCCCGGCGAAAGCCGACGCCGGCGTTCTCGACCGCTTCGAGGGAGGCTGGGGCGGTTCCGGCACCATCCAGCGCGACGTCGATTCGACCCCCCGCAAGGTCACCTGCAGCCTCGACGGCGCCCGCGGCGACGCCAACAGCATCAGCCTCGCCGGCCAGTGCCGCGCCCTCGTCGTCTTCAGCCGCAGCATCGGCGCGACCCTGACCTTCGATCCTTCGAGCAATCGCTACAGCGGCGTCTACACCGGTTCGTCCAAGGGGCCGGCCCAGCTTTCCGGGCGGCTGAGAGGCGACCGGCTGGTGCTCGACATCACCTATCCCCAGCCGATCTACGGCGACCGCAAGGCGGTCATGACCATTGCCAGCCGGGGCGCGAACGGCTTTTCCATGGTGGTCACCGACAAGGTCGACGGGGCCGACAAGCAGACGTCGAATTTCTCGTTCCAGAGCCGCTGAACGATCCGCAGATCGGTGGAGACGCCCCAGCCGTCGTGCGTCGTCAGCGCGCGTTGTCAGGCTGGGCGGGCCCCGGAGGGCAAAGCGCCGGCAGCCAGACGTCGCCGGCGCAGGGCGACGATGCCGAAGACGATGGCGGCGGTCACCGCCAGGATGAGAAGCGCAAGCAGCGGCCGGTAGAAGAACCAAGCGATCGCGATCGTCACCCCGCCGGTGACCGTGGCGGCAACGAAGGCGATCAGCCCGGTTCCCAGGCCCACGAGGTCGCCGAGCAAGGGGACGACACTGGCCACGACCGAGATCGGCTTGGTCACCAGCGCGAAACCGATGAAGAGCAGGACGAGCCCGACGAGGCGGACGATCCAGGTGATCACCACATTGGCGCTCTGCGCATCCGCAAACATCTTGTCCAGTGACACGGCGCCACTGTCGACCAGGAGCAGCCGATCGCCGGCCTGCGTCTGATAGGCGGTGAAGCTGTCGCCGCTCTGCTGGGCGATCAGGCTCAACGGCCCCGCCGGCACTTTGGTATAGCTGATGCGCAGGTCGCCGAGCGCTGGCGCATTGGCGTTCTCGCCGACGAAGATTCGGCCGAGCGCCACCGTTACCGGCCGCCCGGTCTCCGCCAAGGCCGCCTCGATCTGTTCCCCTGCATCGGCCGACAGCGCCACCGGTTCGTCGCCCGAAACTTGCGACAGAACCTCGTCGCCCAGCGTAAAGCCGCCGAAGGCGGCCGCCGGCGCCTGGATGCTGTCGCTCCCGAGAGGCATTTCCGGATTTTCATGCCCGGCCGGCGCATGGAATTCTGACGAGTCGATCGGACCTTCCGCCCAGTCGCGGGCATAGGTGTAGGTGGTCACCGTCTCCTCGCCGCCGCCGAGCTTGGTCCGCGTTTCAGATTTCGACGACTCCTTCCACTGGAACATCTCGACCTGGCGCTGCAGGCGGATGCCGGCGGCCTCCACGCCCAGCAGCGGATCGACAAGCGGATCGGCCACCACGGCATCGCCCTGCGCATAGACGAGCTTGCCCTCGTTGGCGGCTTGCACCGTGGCGGGATCGATGCTGACGACCGTGCTCTGTCCCTCGCTGAGCGACTGCGCGGTGACCACCGCCCTGCCCTCGTTCCAGAACAGCACCCCGATGACGATGAGCACCAGGACGATACCGACCAGGACCCCGGCGACAGATTGAAAAATCCGCCGGAACCAGGAGACGGAGGTAACTTCCGTAACCGAATCTGTGGAGTTGCTCATTGCATTGCCCCTCCTGACCCGCGCGCGTCCGCCCGGCGCGGTCCAGACCGGCCCGGATCGGCTCGAAGACGGCGCTGCGGCGCGACAGAATTAGCCGAACTGCCGTTACGGGAACAGCTGGGCGAAGAAATATTCAGTGAGCGGTTTTGCCCGCTTGGTCGGCACCGCCGGAGATCGGCGGCACGCGTGCCGGCGGCGGCGCTCCCGGCCTCAGCCGGCCAGGCCGAACCCGTGGATCAACCGGGCCGTCGCACGGTCCACGGGCCCGGCGGTGAAGACGGCGCGGTCGAAACCGTCGGGCAGGCGCGCCGCAGCCTGCGGCAGAAGCGTCAGCGCCTGCCGGGCAATCGCCTCGGCCGGGTCGAGCCAGTCCACAGGCCAGGGCGCGAGCTTGCGGAAGACGTTGGCCAGAAACGGATAATGCGTGCAGGCGAGCACGACGATGTCGGTCTTGCGCCCCCCCTCCTCGACGAAGCAGGCGGCGATCTCGTCCGCCACCGCCGCCGTATCGACCTTGCCGCCGCGCAGATGCGTCTCGGCCATGGCGGCGAGATGGCGCGAGCCGACGAGGTTCACCGTGCACTTCTGGGCGAAGTCGGCGATCAGGCCGCGCGTGTAGTCGCGCTTCACGGTGCCGGGGGTCGCGAGCACGCTGACGAGGCCCGATCGCGTGCGTTCGGCCGCCGGCTTGATCGCCGGGACGGTGCCGACGAAGGGAATGGCGAAGCGGCGCCGCAGCTCGGCCATGACCAGCGTCGACGCGGTGTTGCAGGCGATCACCGCCATCGACGGATCGAGATCCTCGATCAGCCGAGCGAACAGGTCGGAAATGTGCCGGATCAGCGCGGCCTCCTCCCAGTCGCCATAGGGAAAGCCGGCATCGTCAGCGACATAGACGAAGGAACGGTCGGGCATGATGGTGCGCAGTTCGCGCAGCACGGTGAGGCCGCCGATGCCGCTGTCGAAGACGAGGATCGGGCGCAGCGCCGAGCCCGCGGCATCGGCCGCCACCGTCTGGAGCGGAAGGGCCGACAGGCCCGCCTCGCTCATCCGCGCGGGCTCCGGCCCATGCGACGCTCGATATGGCGCAGCATGCCGCGCAGCGTGCGCACCTCCTGCTCCGAGAAATTCGCGCGCGTCAGGATCGTGCGCACCTTCTGCGACATCGCCGCCCGTTTCTCTTCCGGGTGGAAATAGTTCGCCTTGTCCAGCGTCGCCTCGAGATGGCCGAGGAAGCGGAAGAGGTCCTCCTTCTCCGCCGGCGGCACCTCGGGCGCGGCGAAGCGGGGACCTGCGGCTTCCTGCTGGCCGGAGCGCATCCACTCATAGCTCATGAGAAGAACGGCCTGGGCGATGTTGAGCGAGGCGAAGGCCGGATCGACCGGGAAGGTCACGATCTCGTCGGCCATTCCGACCTCCTCATTGTTCAGGCCGAAGCGCTCCCGCCCGAACAGCAGGCCGGCGCGTTGGCCGGCGGAAATGCGCGCCCTGAGCTCGGCACCGGCGGAATCGGGTCCGCGCACCGGTTTCAGGCTGTCGCGCGGCCTAGCGGTGGTGGCGAAGAGATAAGTGAGGTCGGCGACGGCCTCCTCCACCGTCTCGAAGACGCGCGCCGCCTCGATCACATGCACCGCCCCGGAGGCGGCGGCGCTGGCGCGCTCGTTCGGCCAGCCGTCGCGCGGCGCGACGAGGCGGAGGTCCCCGAGGCCGAAATTGGCCATCGCGCGCGCCACCATGCCGATGTTCTCGCCGAGCTGCGGTTCGACCAGCACGATCGCCGGCGACGCGGGTTTTGTCAGCCCGTCGGCAATCAGCCGCTCCCTGCGATTTGTTCCTGCCACGCGGTTCTCCTTGAATTCCTGCCGCTGATACAGCGACCGCGCCCTCCGGCCAAGAGGTGACGGGGTCCCGGCGGATCAACAGCTTTCCGCCCGTCGCGGAATCGATATCGAAACCTGTCGATTCACCGCCTGCAGCGTCCCGCCCCCGGCACCACCGCGGCGGCGAGTATGCTGTGCCATGGATAACAGAGCCTTACCGGGGCAAACGGAATCGATATCGCAAGCTTTTGAATCGGTATGGCAAGCAGGGGATGGCAAGCCGAAGCCTACCCTCGTCTTTTGCCCTCGTATGGGTTTTCTCGCCGCGCCGGCCTCATGGGGCTAGGGCGTCGCACCGGTCGCCCTGCCCTGCGGCCGCCGGCGAACTTCGGCGCGCTCTGCTTTGCGTCTGCGAACGGCGATGATATAGCCGCAGCCAGCACGCCAGGGCTGCCGCCCGCTCATTCATGGCGGCCCGTCAGGAAGCCGCAGACAACCCCGAGGAAGATATCGATGGCGAAGATCAAGGTCGCAAATCCGGTCGTGGAGCTCGACGGCGACGAGATGACACGGATCATCTGGCAGTTCATCAAGGACAAGCTGATCCATCCTTATCTCGACATCGAGCTCGACTATTACGACCTCAGCGTCGAGCACCGCGACGAGACCTCGGACCAGGTCACCATCGATGCTGCCCACGCGATCCAGAAGCACGGCGTCGGCGTGAAGTGCGCGACCATCACCCCGGACGAGGACCGGGTGAAGGAATTCTCGCTGAAGAAGATGTGGAAGTCGCCGAACGGCACCATCCGCAACATCCTCGGCGGCGTCATCTTCCGCGAACCGATCATCGCCAAGAACGTGCCGCGCCTCGTCCCCGGCTGGACGAAGCCCATCATCGTCGGCCGCCATGCCTTCGGCGACCAGTACAAGGCCACCGATTTCCGCTTCCCCGGCAAGGGCAAGCTGTCGATCAAGTTCGTCGGCGAGGACGGCGCGGTGATCGAGCACGAAGTCTACGACGCGCCCGCCGCCGGCGTGGCCATGGCGATGTACAACCAGGACGAATCGATCCGCGACTTCGCCCGTGCCTCGCTGAACTACGGCCTCCTGCGCGGCTATCCCGTCTACCTCTCGACCAAGAACACCATCCTGAAAGCCTATGACGGCCGCTTCAAGGATATCTTCGAGGAGGTCTACCAGGCCGAATTCGCCGCCCGGTTCAAGGAAGCGAAGATCACCTACGAGCACCGCCTGATCGACGACATGGTCGCCTCGGCGATGAAGTGGTCGGGCGGCTATGTCTGGGCCTGCAAGAACTACGACGGCGACGTCCAGTCCGACACGGTGGCGCAGGGTTTTGGCTCGCTCGGCCTGATGACCTCCGTCTTGATGACCCCGGACGGCAAGACCTGCGAGGCGGAAGCCGCGCACGGCACCGTCACCCGCCACTACCGCCAGCACCAGCGCGGCGAGGAGACCTCGACCAACTCGATCGCCTCGATCTTCGCCTGGACGCGGGGCCTCGCCCACCGCGCCAAGCTCGACGACAACGCCGAGCTTGCCCGCTTTGCCGACACGCTGGAGAAGGTCTGCGTCGACACCGTCGAGGCCGGCCACATGACCAAGGACCTCGCCCTCCTCATCGGTCCCGACCAGCCCTGGCTCTCGACCACCGGCTTCCTCGACAAGATCGACGAGAACCTGAAGAAGGCGATGGCCGCTTAAGGTCCATTCTCGGCGCCGCGCGCCGCACGAAATTAGAAGGGGCGCTCGGTCACGGACCGGGCGCCCCTTTTTTTTCGTCGGCTGGAGCCAGAGAAGGGGCCGGCGCGCGTGAATGACGGCCACGGCATGAAACCTCCCGGCCGCTGCCGCATTGGGCTTCCACACCGTTAATGGAGAACAGCCGAGAATGACTTTCGCCAAGCCAGCCGCCTTCCTGCTCGCCGGACTTCTGTCCACCACCGCCGCCTTCGCCCAGGCCGCTTACGTCGAGATCGACGACGCCGTCATGATCCCGGCGCTGAACGTCACCGCGGACGCGCTGGACGACATGGACGTCTACGACGCCGCCGGCACGAAGATCGGCGACATCGAGGAGGTGCTCGGCACCACTGCGCAGGCCCCGACCTCGGTCAGCGTCGACTTCGAGGACGACCTCGTCCAGGGCGACGACGACCGCGTCGTGCCGCTGGAGAGCCTGACCATGGACGGCCAGCGCGTCGTGCTCGCGCTCGACGCCGCCGCGATCACGCAGCTGACGGTCTACGATGACTGATCCAGGCGTCTAGGGCGCGAGCGCCCTGATCGCCTCTTTGTCGAACGATCAAAGCCCGGCAGCGATGCCGGGCTTTTTCGTCGTAAGCTGTTCAAAAGAAGCCAACGGGATTCGGCAGCACCGGCAGCGTGGCGCAAACCGTTTTCAGTCCTCATCCTGAGCCCGTCGAAGGAGGAGGACTGCGCAGGGCGCTTCAGCGTGGTGCCGACCCTCGTGCTTCGACAAGCTCAGCATGAGGGTTTGGGCGCTCAGCGCAACCGGCTCCCGCCCTCATCCAGAGCTTGTCGAAGGACGAAGACTGCGGCACCGCACTTCAGCGGAGTGCCGACCCTCATGGTTCGACAGGCTCACCATGAGGGTGAGGAGGTCAGCGCAACCGGCTCCACTCCTCATCCTGAGCCTGTCGAAGGACGAGGACTGCGGCACCGCACTTCAGCGGAGTGCCGACCCTCGTGGTTCGACAGGCTCACCATGAGGGTGAGGAGGTCAGCGCGACCGGCTCCAGTCCTCATCCTGAGCCTGTCGAAGGACGAGGACTGCGGCACAGCGCTTCAGCGGGGTGCCGACCCTCGTGCTTCGAGAGGCTCAGCATGAGGGTTTGGGCGTTCGGCGCGACCGGCCGCCTAAACGGAAAAGGCTCTCCCCTCCTGATCCTCAGCCCGCCAGCGCCGCCTCGACCGCCGCCACCGCGGCATCGGCCTTGTCGGCCTCCGGGCCGCCGGCCTGGGCCATGTCGGCGCGGCCGCCGCCGCCCTTGCCGCCGATCGCCTCGCTCGCCGCTCGTACCAGCGTCACCGCGTCGAGCCGGTCGACGAGATCGGCGGTGACGCCGACGACGACGCTGGCCTTGCCCTCGGCCACGCCGACGAAGACTACGACACCGGAGCCGAGGCCCGTCTTGGCCTCGTCGACGAGGCCCTTCAGGTCCTTGGCGCCGACGCCCTGCAGCACCCGGCCGAGAAAGCCGACGCCTGCCACGGTCTTGGCGGCCGTCGCGCCGGCGGAACCGCCGCCGTCGCCGGCCAGCGCCAGTCTCTTGCGCATCTCGGTGACCTCGCGCTCGAGGCGCTTGCGCTCCTCGACCAGCGCCTCGAGCCGCTCCGCGGCCTCGGCCGGCGAGGATTTCAGCGCCGCGGCCATGCGGCGGACGCGCTCGTCCTGCTCGATGAAATAGGCGCGCGCGGCGTCCCCGGTCAGCGCCTCGATGCGGCGCACCCCAGCGCCGACCGCCGTCTCGGCGACGACGTGGACGAGACCGATGTCGCCGGTGGCGCGCACATGCGTCCCGCCGCAGAGCTCGGCCGAATAGGTCCGGCCGGCCTTCTCGCCCTCTTCGGCGACGCCCATGGAGACGACGCGGACCTCGTCGCCGTATTTCTCGCCGAACAGCGCCATGGCGCCCTCGGCGATCGCGTCGTCGACCGTCATCAGCCGCGTCGTCACCGGTGTATTCTGCAGGATGATGCGGTTGGCGAGGCGCTCGACTTCGGCGAGCTCCGCCGCCTCGATGGGTTTCGGGTGCGAGAAGTCGAAGCGCAGCCGCTCCGGCGCGACGAGCGAGCCCTTCTGCGCCACATGCGTGCCGAGGATCTCGCGGAGGCCTTCGTGAAGAAGGTGCGTCGCCGAATGGTTGGCGCGGATCTTCGAACGCCTTGCATGGTCGACGACGAGTTCGAGCGCCGCGCCCTGTTTCAGTGTGCCCTCGACGATCCTCCCGCGGTGGACGAAGAGGCTACCGCCGACGAGCTTCTGCGTGGTCGCGATCTCGACCTTGACGCCTTCGCCGCGCATTACGCCCGCATCGCCCTGCTGGCCACCGGATTCGCCGTAGAAGGGCGTCTGGTTGACCACGATCGAGACCTCGTCGCCGACATTCGCGGAAGCCACTTCCTTGCCGTCGACGACGAGCGCGGTGACGACACCCTCGGCCGTCTCGGTGTCGTAGCCGAGGAACTCCGTCGCCCCGACGCGGTCGCGGATCGAGAACCAGACGGTTTCCGACGCCGTCTCGCCCGAACCGGTCCAGCTCTTGCGCGCCTCGGCCTTCTGCCGCTCCATTGCGGTCTTGAAGGCGTCGACATCGACCTCGATCCCGCGCTGGCGCAGCGCGTCCTGCGTCAGATCGAGCGGAAAACCGTAGGTGTCGTAGAGCTTGAAGGCGGTCTCGCCGGACAGTTTGGCGCCCGTGCCCATGCCTTCCGTGGCGTCGGTCAAAAGCGACAGGCCGCGGTCGAGGGTGACGAGAAAGCGCTTCTCCTCCAGTTTGAAGGTCTCGGCGATCAGCGCTTCGGCGCGCACCAACTCGGGATAGGCACGGCCCATCTCGGCGACCAGCACCGGCAACAGACGGTAGAGGATCGGCTCGCGCGCGCCCAGCATCTTGGCGTGACGCATGGCGCGGCGCATGATGCGGCGCAGGACGTAGCCGCGGCCCTCGTTCGACGGCAGGACGCCATCGGCAATGAGGAAGGCGGAGGAGCGCAGATGGTCGGCGATGACGCGGTGGCTGGCGCGGTTGTCGCCCTCCGCCGGAACGCCGGTCAGCTCGACCGAGGCACCGATCAGCGCCTTGAACAGGTCGATATCGTAATTGTCGTGGACGCCCTGCAGCACCGCGGCGAGCCGCTCCAGCCCCATGCCGGTGTCGATCGACGGCCTGGGCAGGCTGACCCGCTCCTCGACCGAGATCTGCTCGTACTGCATGAAGACGAGATTCCAGATCTCGATGAAGCGGTCGCCGTCCTCGTCGGCGCTGCCGGGCGGCCCGCCCCAGATCTTGGGACCATGGTCGTAGAAGATTTCCGAGCACGGGCCGCAGGGGCCGGTCTCGCCCATCGACCAGAAATTGTCGGAGGTCGCGATGCGAATGATGCGGTCGTCGGAAAGGCCGGCGATGCGCTTCCACAGCGAGGCCGCCTCCTCGTCGTCATGGTAGACGGTGACGAGCAGCTTATCCTTGGCGAGCGCGAACTCCTTCGTCAAAAGCGTCCAGGCGAACTCGATGGCGTTCTCCTTGAAATAGTCACCGAAGGAGAAATTGCCGAGCATTTCGAAGAAGGTGTGGTGCCGCGCGGTGTAGCCGACATTGTCGAGATCGTTGTGCTTGCCGCCGGCGCGCACGCATTTCTGCGAGGTCACGGCGCGGTTGTAGGGCCGGCTCTCGACGCCGGTGAAGACGTTCTTGAACTGCACCATGCCGGCATTGGTGAACATCAAGGTCGGATCGTTGCGCGGCACCAGCGGCGACGAGGCGACCTTCGCGTGGCCGTTCTCGGCAAAATAGTCGAGAAACGTCGACCGGATTTCGTTCACGCCACTCATGCAAGACCTTCAGATGCCAGGCGCACCGACGGCTTTCGCGGGACGGTCCCGCGCGCCGTTGCGATGCGATGAACGAGCGGAGCAATCGGCCCCCGCGGCCGCGGAACCCGCGCCGCGAAGCGAAGCTCCGGGATGAGACGCCGGCGAAAGGCCATGCGCCCGCGCTTTGTAGCGTCGGCTCCAATATCTGTCCATCGGCGCTTCGCGCCGGAACAGAAAACGACGAAGGGCGGAACGCTTGGCGCCCCGCCCTTCCCCAACCCTCTGCTGTCGACGCCGGCCTCACGGTCACCTGCGTCGCCGCCGCCCCTCCTTCGAGAGGAGGCGGCGCAACCGATCACGCGTCGGCGTCGTCGTCGCTGGCCTTGCCGTCATCGAGCAGCTGCTCGGCGATGAGTCCGGCATTCTGGCGGATCGCCAGTTCGATATCGGCGGCCATGTCGGGATTGTCGCGCAGGAACTGCTTGGCGTTCTCGCGACCCTGGCCGAGCCGCTGGCTGTTGCAGGAGAACCAGGCGCCGGACTTCTCGACGATGCCGGCCTTGACGCCGAGATCGATGAGCTCGCCGAGCTTGGAGACGCCCTCGCCGTACATGATGTCGAACTCGACCTGCTTGAAGGGCGGCGCCAGCTTGTTCTTGACCACCTTCACCCGCGTCTGGTTGCCCGTGACCTCTTCGCGGTCCTTGATCGCGCCGATGCGGCGGATGTCGAGGCGGACCGAGGCGTAGAACTTCAGCGCGTTGCCGCCCGTCGTCGTCTCCGGCGAGCCGTACATGACGCCGATCTTCATGCGGATCTGGTTGATGAAGATCACCATGCACTTCGACCGCGAGATCGAGCCGGTGAGCTTGCGCAGCGCCTGGCTCATCAGCCGCGCCTGCATGCCCGGCAGGGAATCACCCATCTCGCCCTCGATTTCGGCTCGCGGCGTCAGCGCCGCGACCGAATCGACCACGAGCACGTCGATCGCGCCGGAACGCACCAGCGTGTCGACGATCTCCAGCGCCTGCTCGCCGGTGTCCGGCTGCGAGATCAGGAGGTTTTCCAGATCCACGCCAAGCTTGCGGGCATAGACCGGATCGAGCGCGTGCTCGGCATCGACGAAGGCGCAGATGCCGCCCTTCTTCTGAGCTTCGGCAATGGTGTGCAGCGCCAGCGTGGTCTTGCCCGAGCTCTCGGGCCCGTAGACCTCGACGATCCGGCCCTTGGGCAGGCCGCCGATGCCGAGCGCCATGTCGAGGCCGAGCGAGCCGGTCGAGATGGTCTCGATCTCGACGAGCTTCTCATTGGCACCGAGGCGCATGATCGAGCCCTTGCCGAAGGCGCGTTCGATCTGCGACAGGGCGGCGTCGAGTGCTTTATTCTTGTCCAACGATGGGTCCTCGACAAGCCGTAGGTTTTTCTGTGCCATGGGAGAGCCACCTTATTCCACGCGGGGTACAGCGGCGCAATCGCGCCGTCACTGCAGTCTTCGTACATGTTTTGTTCTGGATTGGCAAGTCCGATCTCGCTTTGTTCTTCAATTTCGTTGATGAGTCGGTCCCGGCGGTCGCCCGGCATTCGTTAAGATTTTCCTAAAAGGATCGACATGCCCCTTCGCCCGCACAGATTCTTCCTCGCGGGCGCCGCCCATGTCGATCGCCGCGCCCGCCCTGCCGGCACTTTCCGGCCGCGGGCGTCCAATCCCGGCAGCATGGTCGAATCGGTCGGGGGCGCCGTCTTCAATGCGGGCCTCGCTTTGCGGATGTTCTCGGCCGAGGTGTCGATGATGTCGGCCCGCGGCGGCGACCTCGAAGCCGGCCTCGTCGAGGCGGCGGTGGCGGCCGCCGGCATGACTGACCACAGCCTGATCTGGCTCGACCGCCGCACCGCGACCTACACCGCGATTCTCGACGACCGCGGCGATCTCGTCGCCGGCATCGCCGACATGAAGATCTACGACCTCCTGTCCGGCCGCAGCTTCACGCGACGGCACGTGCGCGCTCTCATGGACGGAGCCGAGGCGCTGATCCTCGACGCCAATCTCCCGATCGCCGCGATCGACCATCTCCTCGGCGCCTTCGCCGGCAGGCCGGTCGCCGCGATCGGCGTGTCGCCGGCCAAGGCGGTTCGGCTCGGCGAGCATCTCGCCGGTCTGACCCTTCTGTTCCTCTCGCGGGCCGAGGCAGCCAGCCTCGTCGAAGCCTCGACGTCCACCGGCATCGCACTCCTGGCCGAACTCCTCGCCGAGAAGGGCGCCGGCCGCGTCATCATCACCGACGGTGCGTCCGATGTCGCCATCCTCGACCACGGCGCGGTGACACTGCAGGCCCCGCCGCCGGTCGCCCGGCTGCAGGACGTCACCGGCGCGGGCGACACCCTGGCGGCGGTCGTCACCCTCGCTTTCGTCGACGGCTGGCCGCTGGTCGAGGCTGTCAGGCTCGGCATGGCGGCAGCCAGCCGGCGCATCGCCAGCGACAGCGACGGCTCCAGGGATTGCGTCGCCGCCATTCACGCCATCGCCGCGGCCATGACGGCGCCCCGGCCCAGCCCCCTCGCCTGAAGGATTCAGTTGATGTCGAAATCCGCCCTCTTCCGCTTCTCCGACGCCGTCGGCGCCGCGCTGGCCGCCGGTCGCCCGGTGGTCGCGCTGGAATCGACGATCATCACCCACGGCATGCCTTTCCCGCAGAACGGCGAGACGGCGCAGGGCGTCGAGGCGATCGTGCGGGCCGAGGGGGCAGAGCCGGCCACCATCGCCGTGCTGGACGGAGTGCTGCACATCGGCCTGGAGGCCGGCGAACTCGACACGCTGGCGCGCGCCGGGGACGCGATGAAGCTTTCCCGCGCCGATCTCGCCTTCGCCCTCGCCACGGGGCGGACGGGCTCGACCACCGTCGCGGCGACGATGATCGCCGCCGAGCGCGCCGGCATTGCCGTCTTCGCCACCGGCGGCATCGGCGGCGTCCACCAGGGCGCTTCGGAGAGCTTCGACGTCTCCGCCGATCTGGAGGAACTGGCGCGCACGGCGGTCATCGTCGTCTCCGCCGGTGCCAAGGCGATCCTCGACCTGCCGAAGACGCTGGAAGTGCTGGAGACCAAGGGCGTGCCGGTCGTCGGCTATGGCTGCGACATGTTTCCAGCCTTCTGGTCGCGCTCGTCAGGCCTAGCCGCGCCGCTCCGGCTCGACACGCCCGAAGCGATCGCCGCCTTCCAGAAGATGCGGCAGGCGCTCGGCATCGAGGGCGGCATGCTGATCGGCAATCCGGTGACGGCGGAGGACGAGATCCTCACCGCGACCATCGAGGCCTATGTCGCGACCGCGCTCGCCGAGGCGCATGCCGCGGGCATCACCGGCAAGGCGGTGACGCCCTTCCTGCTCGGGCGGATGTTCGCGCTGAGCCAGGGGCAGTCGCTGAAGACGAACATCGCCCTCGTCGGCTCCAATGCGCGCCTGGCGGCCCGCATCGCCGTGGCGCTGGCCGTGCCCAACTGAGGCGGGCGCCTTCGGGATCGAGGCGCCTGAGGCGGGCGCCCTACTGGTCCAGCATTTCCTTCACCGCGATGGCGAGATCGCGCAGCGAGAAGGGTTTGGCCAGGAAGCCAAACTTCTCGCCCTCCGGCAGGTTCTTGGCAAACGCATCCTCGGCATAGCCGGAGACGAAGATGAACTTCAGGTCCGGCCGCGCCTTACGCATCTCGCGCAGCAGCGTCGGCCCGTCCATCTCCGGCATCACGACGTCGGAGACGACGAGGTCGATCCGGCCGCCGAGTTCCTCCATCACCTCCAGCGCCTCGACGCCGGAGGCCGCCTCGTGCACCTCGTAGCCGCGCATCTTCAAGGCCCGCACATTGCCGGCGCGCACATGGTCCTCGTCCTCAACGAGAAGGATCGAGGCCGTTCCCGACAAGTCGGCCTTGGCCGACAGTACGGCCGGCCCCGCCTCCACCTTGGCGAGCGCCGCTTCCGACGGGAAATGCCGGGGCAGGAAGATGCGGAAGCTGGTGCCCTTGCCGACCACCGAGTCGACGAAGATGAAGCCACCGGACTGCTTGACGATTCCATAGACCATGGAAAGGCCAAGCCCGGTTCCCTTGCCGATCTCCTTGGTGGTGAAGAACGGCTCGAAGATGCGCTCGGCCACCTTGTCGGGCATGCCGCCGCCGGTATCGGCCACCTCGACAAGGGCGAAGTCGCCCTCGGTCATCTCGACATAGCCGAGGCGCTTGATCTCGGCCTCCGGCACGTTGCGGGTCGAGATGGTGATGGTGCCGCCTTCGGGCATGGCGTCGCGGGCGTTCTGCACGAGGTTGGTGATCACCTGCTCGAACTGGCCGATATCGGCCATCACGGGCCAGAGGTCCCGCGCATGATGGCGCTCGAGCTTCACCAGGTCGCCCGAGATCCGCTTCAGGAGCAGATGCATGTCGGCGATGACGTCGGTGAGGTTCAGCATCTTCGGGCGCATGGTCTGGCGCCGCGAATAGGCCAAGAGCTGCCGGACGAGCGACGCCGCCCGGTTAGCGCTCTGCTTGATCAACAGGAGATCCTGGAAGGACGGGTCGCCGGCGCGATGGTTGAGCAGCAGGAAGTCGACCGAGGCGGTGATGATGGTCAGGACGTTGTTGAAGTCGTGCGCGATGCCGCCAGCCAGATTGCCGATGGCCTGCATCTTCTGGCTCTTGGCGAACTGGTCTTCCAGCGCCCGCTGGTCGGTGATGTCGACGCCGTAGAGGATGACCGCCTCGCCGGAGCCGTCGTTGACGTCGGAGACGGCACTCACATAGAGCCGGACCGAGCGGGGGTTGTCGCCGGCCAGTTCCGCGTCGACCGACGGGATGCCCGCCTGGTGGCGGGCAGCCAGCGTCAGCGACTGGCGCAGGGCCTCCCAGCTTTCCGCCCTGAGGCCGTCGCCGATCCGGCCCGATCCCGTCGCCACCGTCTGCCCGAACATCTTGGCGAAGGCGGGGTTGGCGCGCACCACCTCGCCGCTTTCGCTGAGCGCGGCGATGGCCATGGGCGAGGAGTTGAAGAAGCGGGTGAAGCGGACTTCCGCCGCCTCCAGCGCATTCGCGCCGTCGCCGTCGAGGCTGCGGTTGAGGACGATCGTGCGCGTCAGTCCCAACGCCCCGTCCGGGCCGCGCCCGCCGCGGCGCAGCAGCCGGGCCGGCAGGCGCTTGCCGCTGGCGCCGAGCAGATCGAGATCGATGGCGCTGATGGCGTTCGGATCCTCCTCCTCGGCCCCGACGTCGAGCAGGGCCAGGCCTTCCTGCGCCACGAAATCCTCGATCGAGCGGGAATAGGGGCGGAACGAGACGAGGTCGACGCCGAGCCAGTCGGCGAGCGTGGCGTTGATATAGGCGATGCGGCCGGTGCGGTCGGAGGCGAAGAACCCGGCCGGGGCATGATCGAGATAGTCGATCGCATGCTGCAGGTCCTGGAAGAAATTCTCCTGCTCGTCGCGTTCGGCGGTGATGTCGGCGATCTGCCAGGCCTGGACGGCGCCCGCAGGCCCGCCCATCGGCCGGACGGAGGTGCGATACCAGCGCGGCCCGGCCTCGCCGTCGCCGGAAAGGCTGCGCGACAGGCGAAACTCCTCCTGTCCGCTGGCATTCTCGCGGGCGAGATTGGCGAGGCGGTAGATCGCCTCCGAGGCGTCGCGCTCGCGCGAAAGGAGGCGCTCCAGCGTCTTGACGTCGGTGGCCGATCCCGCGCCCGTCGTCCGGCCATAGGCACGGTTGGCGTAGACGATGCGGCCCTTGCCGTCGACGATCAGCGTGCCGACGTCGAGCGTATCGAGAAAATCCTTGGCGATGCTGCCGTCGCCGCTCTTGCCAGCCACGGCGATCAGCCCGAGGGCCACCGCGAAGATCGTGGCGATGCCGACCATCGCCAGGACCGCGAAGATCGCCAGAAGCGCCAAAGCGCCATAGCTATGGCCGACCAGCGCCAGCCCCGCGGCAAAGAACAGCAGCGCGCCGCCGAGCAGCAGCAGCCGTCGGACGGCGCCCGCGCTGGTGCTGCGATCGACGAGCGGCTTGTCTGTCGCGCCAGTTGCGGCGCCGTTCATCGCGCAATCCGTTTCGATGGCATGTCGAATCCCTGCTGCAAACGCCCGGCATTGCGGGCGGACCCACTGTCCGACCCGGCACGAATCCGCCGCTTCGCGCGTCTCTCCTGCAATAGTGTCTCTATCCGAGGCAAAGGTCGACTGAAAGATGCCGTCGCTGCTTCGCAGGAGACAGGCGGCGGTGCCGGCCGCAAGGCGTGCGCACCGGCCCGGGTGTGGCGCGCCGATCGACGGCGTCGGGGGCCAACAAAGCGCGCAACAACGCTGTTAACCGCATGCTTTCCACCGCTCGAGCCGGCAAATACCCTTGTCCTGACGATTTATTTCCGGTCTACCATGAACTTGTTCTACCCTGGGAGTTCAGTATGCGTGAATGGCTCGTCGATCTCGTTGGCGAAGGCATGGCTCCGGTCGCCTCCTTCGTGCTGGCGGCTGCGATCGTCGTCATCCTCGTCTTTGTCGTCATCTGGGTCGCCATGCGCGCCCTGGGGGGCCAGATCGGCAACCGCGCCAAAGGCCGGGGCCCCCGCCTCGCCGTCATGGACGTCACCCCCATCGATCCCAAGCGAAAGCTGGTTCTGGTGCGCCGGGACGAGGTCGAGCACCTGATTCTGATCGGCGGCCAGAATGACGTGGTGATCGAGGCCAACATCCTCAGGGTCGCCGCGGGCACGAGGACACAGCGCACCGAACCCTCCTTCCGTCCCGACGATATCCCGGCGGGCGAGCGCCGTCCCGCCGCGGCCCCGCAGCGACTGGCGCCCGCCGCCGCCGCCGCGCCGCATCCAGCCCGGCAGCCCGCGAACGGGCCGGCGCGCAACGGCGTGCCGGCAGCTGGCAATGGCGTGCCGGCAGCTGGCAATGGCGTGCCGGCAGCTGGAAGTCCGCTGGCCCGCGCCGTCCCGCGCCCGCCAGCCGCGGCCGACGACGGCGGTCCCGTGGTCAACGGCCCCGCCGCATCGGTCGATACCGGCGTCGAGCCCGTCCTGCGGGCCGAGCCGCCGGCTCCCGTGGCACCGCCGGTCGCCCCCGAAGCCAAGTCTGTCGAGGCCGAGCGCCGGGAGCCCTCCTTTTCCGCCGCGATCCCGGTAGCGCCGCCGGTGGCGCCGGTCGCCGACCGGGGCGGACCGGCGCCGACACCGGAAGCCACGCCCGCGGCGGAAAAGTCCGCGCCACCCGTCGCCGCCCCAGGACGGTCCGACGCTTCGTCGCGGGTCCAGGGCGAAGCGGCGCCGCAGGTCGTGGCGTCGCGTCCGGCCGCCGATATGGCGCCTCTTGCCGGCGAACGGGCACGCGATGCCGCGCCCGCGTCCGAAGGCCGGTCGGCGGCACGGCCGACCGAGCCGGAGCGGCCGGTGCAGCCCCGCCCCCCGGCGATCGATCCCGGCTTTTCCGCACGGCCCCTGGCGCGGACGCCCGTGGCGACCAGCCCTGCCACCCCCGCGCAGAACGGTGTGCCCCGCGTCGCCATCACGGGCGCGGGCGAGCCGGCGACGAGCACCGCCGAGCCGGTCCGTCGTCCGGTGACGGTCGCCGCGGCCCCGGCGCGGTCGATGGTGACGCCCACCTATTCCAACCTGTCACCTCAGATGTTCCGCCAGGATTCCAATCAGACAGCCGAGTCTGTCCCCGCTTCTCCCACAGCTGCGCCAGAGCCGGTCGCCGATCGGGGCGGACCGTCGGCGGAAGGGCGCGGCGGAGCGCAGGACAGCGTCGAACCGCGCGGCGAGCGCGCCCCCACGATGCGGGAAATGGCCCCGCGCGCCGGCGAACCGTCGTCGGCCGTCATCGCGGCCGCGGAGCGCCAGCGCGAGCTCATTCGGGCCCGCCCGACCCCCACGATGACGCCCAGGCCGCCCGCCGAGTCGCCGACACCCGGAGCGGACAGCGCTGAAAGGGCGAAGACCGAGTCCCGGCGGCCGGAGCCCACCGACGCGCCGGCCGCGGTCGGCGAGCGCCCCCCGGCCCCGGCCGAAGCGTCCCCGGATAGGAAGCCGCTGGAAGTGCGAAGCTTCGCCGCCGCCATTCAGGCAGGCCCGCGCGCGATGCCGGCGCCGTCCCCCGACCGGTCCGCGAAGGCGCCTGCCCCGCCCAGCCCGGTCGAGCCCAACCGCGCGACCGTCATCGCCCCGATCGCTCCGATGGCTCCGATGACGGTGCAGGAACCCGAGAAGGCGGCCGCCCCGGCCGAGGACGCCTTTGCCGGTCTCGACGACTTCCTGTCGGCCGAACTCGATTTCGGCCTCGACGACGTCCACTGGAACGACGAGCCCGCCAACGCGGCCCCGGAAGTGCGGGTCGACGAGCCCAAGGCGGCGGAGCCGGCACCGGCACCGGCACCGGCACCGGACAAGGCGCCCCGTGTCCTGTCTCTGGAGGAAGAGATGGAACGCCTGCTCGGCGACTTTAACTTCGAGACCTCGGACCGCAGTCGGCGCTGAGCACGGCCGCCGGCCGCGCCCCGCCCTAGCGCGGCGTCGCCCGGCCCGTCCGTCGGAATGCCGGCGGACGCGGATAAAGCCGGAGCGGCATAGCCGGGTCATCGCCTGGGCGCCCGCCACTGAGCATCCTGAGCGAGGCCGGCCTGTCTGGTCGATGAACCTGACGTTGGCCGCGGACGGCCGACCGCCGGCCCGGGGGCATCAACGCCCTGAGAAGCCGATCACGATCTGGGAAATTGGGAGAGGGGCGAGGCTGGCCTCGCTTTGAGGATCATGCCCTCGGGTCGATGCCGCGTGAGGGCTGCTGCTGGCCGCGGTCGGGCCTAGCGATGTGCCGTCTCGTGAAAGAGAGGCGGTCTCCGGCGGATCCATCGTCGGCTGCCGTTTGGCAAGACGGCGTCGCCGAGGGTCGAAACGGGCATGGGTATTCACCGGGTGGAACACGCAGGGCACGCGTGTCGGCCCGTCATTCGTCGCGGTAGACTTTCTCGCGGCGCTCGTGGCGCTCCTGCGCTTCCAGCGACATCGTCGCGATCGGGCGGGCATCGAGCCGCTTCAGGCTGATGGGCTCGCCGGTCTCCTCGCAATAGCCGTAGGTACCCTCGTCGAGGCGTTCGAGCGCCGAGTCGATCTTGGAGATCAGCTTGCGCTGGCGGTCGCGGGCCCTCAGTTCGATGGCGCGATCGGTTTCCGAGGAAGCCCTGTCGGCGACGTCGGCAAGGTTGGCGTTTTCGTTGGCGAGGGTTTCCAGCGTCTCGCGCGACTCGCGGAGGATATCGGCCTTCCAGGCCAGCAACTTCTTGCGGAAATAGTCCCGCTGCCGCTCGTTCATGAACGGGCCCTCTTCGGAGAGACCTGCATCGAAAGATAGAGTTTCGCTCATACCGTCTCCTTCAAGCCGCCACGGCGGTGCTTATAACGAGGGTTCAAGCGAGGGACAAGCGCTTTTGCCTAAGTCCTTATGATGATCCCTATGCTTTAACGCGAGGGTTTCATTTGGCTTTTCGATTCGGGCAGAAGCCGCGAACATCGCTGTGAGTTGTCACTCCTACGATAGGCTGAGAAACTGGTGTCGAGCTTGCATAAGCATTGTCCGACCCTGGGTCCCTGGCGGTTTCGTTTGCCTGTCCGCCCGGTTTCGGCCTAGCTGATGGCATGGCGACTGAACTCCTCACCACGCTCCACCTCCTGCGGCATGCGCATGCCGCCGTTGCCCTGCCGGGACAGCGCGATCATCAGCGTCCGCTGGATCCGCGCGGGCTGCGCGATGCGCCGCGGATCGCCGCGGTGATCGCCGCCGAGGCCGCCGCCGTCGACGTCGTTCTCTGCTCCACCTCCGCCCGCACGCGGCAGACGCTCGACGCTCTCCAGCCGCATCTCGGCGCGCATGCCCGGATCGTCTTTTGCGACTCCCTCTACGAACAGGGCGCGGAGGCCTATCGCCAGGAGGTCATAAACTGCGGCGCGGCGCGCGTGGCGCTCGTCATCGGGCACAACCCGTCGATCGAGGAGTTCGCGCTGGACCTTGCCGGCGACGGCGATCCGGCATCCCTGGCGCTTCTGCGCGAAGGCATGCCGACGGCGGCGCTCGCGACGCTGTCCTTCGCGACCGGCCTCGATGCGATCAAGCCCGGTTCCGCTTTCCTGCACCGGCTGCTGCGCCCGCGCGACCTGGAAGCGTAAGCCCGCCTGCCGTACCGGCCTGGCGAGCGCGGCCTGCCCTACCCCCGGCGCCTCGCCCTGCCTATATCGCCGGGACCCGCCTCCAGACCGAGTGCCCCGTCTCCATGACATCCCTGACCGACGAAGCCCGCATCGTTCTCGACAATCTGGGCGACCGGACCGCGTCGCTGTTTCATCCGACCCTGCGCCTCGGCGTCGCCGGCCTGTCGCGCGCCGGCAAGACGGTCTTCATCACCTCGCTCGTCCACAATCTCCTGCACGGCGGCAGGCTGCCGCTGTTCACGGCACAGTCCGGCGGACGCATCGCCCGCAGCTTCCTCGAAGAGCAGCCGGACGCGGCGATCCCGCGCTTCCAGTATGAAGACCACATCCGCACCATCCTGGAAGAGCGGCAATGGCCGCAGTCGACGCGCGCCATCTCCGAGCTGCGGCTGACGATCGAATACGAATCCGCGTCCGGCTGGTCGCGCATGTTCTCGGCCGGAAAACTGTCGCTCGACATCGTCGACTATCCCGGCGAATGGCTGCTCGACCTGCCGCTGCTCGACAAGGATTTTGCCACTTTCTCCACCGAGGCGATCGCGCGGGCGCAGCTGCCGGCGCGGGCCGCCATGGCGGGCGAATACCTGGCGCTGCTGGCCGAGACCGATCTGTCCGCTCCCTCGGATGAGGCCACGGCCTCGCGTCTCGCCGCCGCCTTCACCCGCTATCTGCGGGAATGCCGCGCCGACACGACCGCCCTGTCGACCTTGCCGCCCGGACGTTTCCTGATGCCGGGCGACCTGGAAGGATCGCCGGCGCTCACCTTCGCGCCGCTGCCCGTGGACAGGAGCGTCACCTATCCCAAGGGCTCGATCGCCGCCCTCTTCGCGCGGCGCTACGCCGCCTACAAGTCGGTGGTGGTGAAGCCGTTCTTCCGTGAGCATTTCGCGAGGCTCGACCGGCAGATCCTGCTCATCGACGTGATGCAGGCCATCAATGCCGGGCCGGAGGCGATCCGGGACCTGGAGACGGCGCTGACGGATATCCTCGTCTGCTTCCGGCCGGGCAAGACGAGCTGGCTTTCCTCCTTCATGACGCGGCGCATCGATCGCATCCTGATCGCCGCGACGAAAGCCGACCATCTGCACCGCGAAAGCCATCCGCGGCTCGAATCCATCGTCCGCCGCCTGGTCGACGACGCCATCGCGCGGGCGAAATTTTCGGGCGCGACGACCGAGGTGCTGGCGCTCGCCTCGATCCGCGCCACGCACGAGGCCAACGTCACCCAGGACGGCCAGCGCCTGCCGATGATCGTCGGCACGCCCATGGCCGGCGAGACCATCGACGGCCAGACCTTCGACGGTTCGAGCGAGACCGCGATCTTTCCCGGTGACCTGCCGGCCAATCCGGCGCGCCTCTTCGAGACGGGCGGGCCTTGGAACAATGCCGCCCTCGATCCCGTCACCTTCGTGCGCTTCAAGCCGCCGCGGCTGGAACAGACGGCCGAAGGCTTCACGCTGTCGCTGCCGCATATCCGGCTCGACCGCGCCTTGCAGTATCTCATCGGGGACAAACTGGCATGAGCGACAGGAAGGATCCGCCCGGCCGCCGTCCCACCGCCGTCCGCCTGGACGGGCAGACGCCGGAGCGGCGGCAGACCGTCGAGGCGGAGGCGGTGCGCACGCCGCGCGCGCTGTCCGACCTCAGCCAGCTGACGCTCGAGCCGGACGAGGCGATCGAGCAGGATACGGCGCTCGCAGCGGCCGGGCTGGAGCAAAAGCCGGCGCGGCGCTTCTCCTTCGCCAAGCTGTTCATCGCCGCGCTGGGCGCCCTCCTCTCTCTGGCCGTCGGCCTTGCGGTCGACGCGCTGGTCCGCGACCTCTTCGCGCGCGACGACTGGCTCGGATGGCTCGGCGTGGCGCTGGCCGCGCTGCTGGCCTTGGGCGCCCTCGGCATCGCCGCGCGCGAAACCATCGGCATGCTGCGCCTCGCCGCGGTCGACCGCGAACGCCGCGCGGCGCTCGCCGCCTACGAGGCGGACTCCACCGCCGAGGCGAAGACCGTCGTCACCGGCCTCGTCTCGCTCCTGTCCGGCCGGGCCGAGACCGCCGAGGGACGCCGCCGGCTGGCGGCCCTCGCCGACGACGTGATCGACGGCCGCGACATGATCGCGGTGGCCGAACGCGAACTGCTGGGGCCCCTCGACGTGAAGGCCCGCGCTCTGGTTCTGGACGCCGCCAAGCGTGTCTCGGTGGTTACGGCGGTCAGCCCGAAAGCGATCGTCGACGTCGCCTTCGTGCTTTTCCAGACGGTCCGGCTGATCCGCCAGATGTCGGAACTCTACGGCGCCCGGCCGGGCACGCTCGGCCTGATCAAGCTGACGCGCAACGTCGTCGGGCACCTGGCGGTCACCGGGTCGATCTCGATCGGCGACAACATCCTCGGCCAGGTCGTCGGCCACGGCCTGGCCGCCCGCCTGTCGGCGCGTCTCGGCGAAGGCGTGGTGAACGGCTTGCTGACCGCCCGCATCGGCCTCGCCGCCATGGACCTCTGCCGCCCGCTGCCGTTCCTGCAGGCCAGGCGGCCGAGGATCGGCGATTTCGCCAGCGATCTGGCGACCTTGGGCGGTGATGCAAAACCGGCGCAGCGCCCCGCGACGACGACAACGTTACCGTGAACAAAGCCCCATCGAAACATGTCGTTAACCGTTCCGAGCGATAAAGGGACGGTCAAAGCGACGTCCCGTTTCGCCTGGAAAGATTGTCCATGTCCCCTGCATCCACCATCGGCCTCGCCCTTGCCGCCGCCCTGTCGATGCTGGTCGTCGCGCCCGCCAGCGCCGGCGGCGACACCGCCTTCTTCGACCGGGTCGTCGGCCAGTGGTCGGGTCCGGGCGAGATCGTCGCGGGCAAGTACAAGGGCACGAAGTTCAACTGCACCTTGACCGGCGAGCCCCACGGCAACGAAGTCGGCATGGCGCTCGAAGGCACCTGCCGCGTCGGCATCTTCTCGCAGAAGATGCGCGCCGACGTCACCAAGCAGGGCGTGACCTACAAGGGCGCCTTTCTCGATGGCGCCAAGGGCAAGGGTCTCGACATCATCTCCGGCAATGTCGACGGCAACCAGATGGTCGTCGGCCTCGACCGCAAGCAGCTGAAGGGCGCGATGATCGCCAAGCTCGACGGCCGCGACAAGATGAACATCTCGATCTCGGTGCGCGTCGCCGACGACCTCGTCCCGGTGCTCGGCATGAGGCTCGCCCGCGGCGAAGCGACGATCAAGCAGACGGCGCTGGAGCAGTAGGGGCCGCTTCGTCCGGCTCGCGCCACCAGGCGCCGTCCGCGTTCGCCGGCTCGATGCCGGCGCGGTCGAGCCCGACCAGCCGTTCCGTGACGGTCATGCCGTCGACGACCGTCTCGGGCGCGATGTCGGCGAGCGGCACCAGGACGAAAGCCCGTGCCCCGATCCGCGGATGCGGCAGCGTCAGGGCCTCGTCTTCGTAGGTCTGGCCGGCATAGTCGAGAACATCGAGATCGATGGTGCGCGGCCCCCAGCGCTCGCGCCGCTCGCGCTTCAGCCCGCGCTCCGTCGCCAGGCAGAGCTCCAGAAGGTCGCGCGGCGACAACGTCGTCTCGACGGCGGCGCAGGCGTTGAAGAAAAAGGGCTGGTCGGTGACGCCCCAGGGCGGCGTCCGGTAGAGCCGGGAGACGGCGACGACGCGTGTCCCCGGCGTCCCGTCGATCGTCGTCAGCGCCCGGCGCATATTGGCCTCGACGTCGCCGATATTGCCGCCGATGCCCAAAAGCGCACGCGCGCTCACCAGCGTGCTCCCTGCGCGGCGGCCCGCATGGCATCGGCGATCGCCAGGGCGTCGCGGTTGACCGCAACGTTGTGCACGCGAAAAATGTCGGCGCCGCGCTCGCGCATCAAGACGCTCGTCGCCGCGGTCGCGACGTCCGGCTCGGGATCGTTGCGGCCGATAATGCCGCGCACGAAGCGCTTGCGCGAGGTGCCGACGAGCAGCGGGAAGCCGAGATCCATGATCTCGCCGAAGCGCGCGAGCAGCAGCATGTTTTCCGGTCCGTCCTTCTCGAAGCCGAAACCGGGGTCGAGCACGATCGCCTCCGGCGCGATGCCCGCGGCGGCGGCGATCCTGAGGGACTCCGTCAGAAACAGCCGCTGGTCGTCGATCACGTCCGGCAGCTTGGCGCGCTCGCGGCCGGTATGCATGAGGCAGATGCCGGCGCCGGTTTCCGCCGCGACACGCGCGATGCCCGGCTCCTTCTGGGCGCCCCAGACATCGTTGACGATGTGCGCGCCGGCTTCCACCGCCAGCCGCGCGGTCTCTTCGCGGTAGGTGTCGACTGAGATCAGGCAGTCCGACTGCACTGCCAGCGCCTCAATCACCGGCAGGACGCGGCGCTGCTCCTCCAGCGGGGCGACCGGCGTCGCACCGGGCCTCGTCGACTCGCCGCCGATGTCGATGATCTCGGCCCCTTCGGCGACCATGGCGAGGGCCGCGGCGACCGCCGCCTCCACGCCGGCATAGCGCCCGCCGTCGGAAAAGCTGTCCGGCGTGACGTTGAGGATGCCCATGATGGTTGCCCTCGGCCCGAGGACGAGACGGCGCCCCTGCCCGACGCTCCAGGTTCCGCCGCGCGGTGCTATCGGCTGCATTGTGACCTCTTTGCCATCTGGCGCGAAAACCGCGCGCTCCTGCCATGGTGATCGACGGAGGCGCTTGTATCAGAAGCGCTTTCCGTTAGCGTGGGATTTCGCCCGCTCTGCCCGCCCCGGAGGCCTCGATGCTGCGCCCCCTGCCGATCTTCGTGCTGATCCTGGCGGTCGTCCTTCCGGCGAGCGCCGCCGACATCCGGCAGAAGACGACCTATTTCACCGTCCGCGGCGCGACGCTCGAGGAGCTGGACCGGGATCTCGACCGCAAGGGCCCGTTGATGTCCGCGACCGGATCCCGCCATCCCGGCGCCACCACGGTGAAGTTCGGCGGCAAGGTGACGTACAAGCCCGAGGACGGTTCGTGCCATGTCGACTCGACGGCGCTCACCTTGCACGTGACCGAGACCGTGCCGAAATGGGCGCGGCCGAAGGCGGCCACGGCGACCACGGCGATCATCTGGAAGACGCTGTCGGACGACATCGCCCGGCACGAGGCGCAGCATGCCAATATCGCCCGCGGCTATGTGAAAAAGATGGAATCGGCCCTGCGCAATCTCGCGCCGGAGCCCGACTGCGACGCCATGCAGGCCCGCGTCGATGCCGTCAGCGCGCGCTATCTGGCCTGGCACCAGCAGGCGCAGGCGCAGTTCGACGTCATGGAGGGCCGCGAGATGAACATGCGGTTGCGCCGGCTGTTGAAGGCCAATGTCGCGGACGCCGCGCTGGAACGCTGAGCCGGCACGCGCCGCCGGCAGGCTTCTTCCGATCGGCGCCGGTCTCAGGACTGCCGCTCTGGCACCGTCAGAACCAGACCGTCGAGTTCGTCCCGGACCCTGATCTGGCAGGAAAGCCGCGAGTTGGGCCGCATGTCGACGGCGAAATCGAGCATGTCCTCCTCCATCGACTCGGGCTCGCCGACGACCGCCCGCCAGGCCTCGTCGACATAGACGTGGCAGGTGGCGCAGGCGCAGGCGCCGCCGCATTCCGCGTCGATGCCGGGCACCGAGTTGCGGATCGCGCTTTCCATCGCCGAACTGCCGTTCGCTGCCTCGACGACGTAACGGGCGCCGTCATGGGTGACGAAGGTGATCTGGGTCATGAAGAACGCTCGGCTGTGATGGTTCGCGCGGAATTCCGCGAGGGTCTTTTGGTTAGCGGTTCGCCTTCGGCCAAGTCAACCGGGGCCGGTGCGGCGACCGGTGGTGCCGTCAGCCGCCGAGGGAGCGGATGAACACCGAGGCCCGCCGCATCTCCGCCTTCAGCGCACCACAGGCCGGCAGGCTGCCGGGCACGGTCTCCAGCGCTTCGGCCGCGGCCGACAGGGCGAAGGCGCCGACATTGCGGGCGGTGCCCTTCAGCGCGTGGGCAATCTGGCGCCGCTCGGCCTCCGTCGCCAGATCCAGCCGGTCGGCAACGGCCAGGATCTGCCGTTGCATCAGGCCGAGCACCTCGCGTTCGAGCGCCAGATCGCCGAGCGTCTGGCGCGTCAGATGGACGAGGTCGATCGGGCGACCGCGCGACGGGCATAAGTGAGCGGCGCCCTCTTTCGCGGGGGTGGCGTCGAGGACGTGCGGTGCGATGGCGGCCATGCGCGATTTTTTCCCGGGACAGCTGGATGGCGGGGTCGAACGTCTCCCTAAACTCTGCGCTTTCGGTGTAGGATCGGTTAAGTCAGCCGGCCGCCCGAGCGGCAGCGAAGCTGCCCTCGCGGGCCGGCACGGCGACGGCAATGCCACGGGGCGCGCTCGCCCTCGCGTATCGTCAGGATGACGAACGGAGCGTGTCTCCCGCGCCCGAATTTTTGCAAATCCGCCCGTATCGTTAACCCTATGTTTAAAGTTGTAGGGATCACCCGGATTTACGGTTTCTTTCGAAAAGGGCCATAACTACGATACAGCTGAAGAGACCAACGCCCGAAAGCCGTCCGGCTGACGGGCGATCGTTCCCGAGACATGCCCCGGCTTGCCGGGCGGCTTTTGGGGAAGCGGCCCGCTGTGTTCCACGGGCCCTGCGTAACGAGTAGTGAGGCGCGACGGCACATGGCAAACATCAAGACATCCGACTCGCTCCCCGAAGCAGCCCTCGACGAACTGGAGGCTGCGCTCAACGCCGATATGCTGGAAGAACAGGCGGCTGGCACCGCCGGGTCGGCGGAGGGCCATGTCGAGGCGGAGACGCTGACGCCCAACACGGTCGACATCGACTTCGCCTTCAGCGAATTCGATCGCCAGATCCAGGAGGCGACCGGCGCCCTTGATGAGGAGGTGCCGGCCCTCGTCGCTCAGGCCGGGGTTTCCGCCGCCGCGGCGACGCGCCCCGCAGAGCGGCTGGTCGCCTCGGCGTCGGCCGCTCCCGCCGGCCCCGCATCCGGATGGCCGCGCAGCCTGTCCCCCTCGGCCGGCACCGGTGCCGGCATGGCCGCTGGCGCTGCTGCCGCAAACGCTGCCGCCGCGGCGTCTCCCGTGCCGCGCAGCCCGGAGCCGGCCCCGTCCTTCGGCCCCGAGCCCCAGCGCACCGCCCGCAAGGTCCCTGCCAACGACGAAGAGCGCCGGACGTCGGTGATCGCGCAGGCGCTTCTGAGCCGCCGCGCCTCGACCGCCCCGCTGTGGATCGCCGCCGCCGTCTCCGCGCTATGGGTCGGTGCGACGCTGTTCTTCGGTTACGGCATCTATGGGCCCCAGTTGCTGGCCCTCCCCGATTCCGCCGCCGCGGTCACGCGGGCGACCGGCACTCTGACCGTCGCAGCCGTGGCTTTCGTGCCGGTGCTGCTGATCTTCGCCTTCGCCGTGATGGTGCGCCGCTCGCAGGAACTGCGGATGATGAGCCGCTCGATGGCCGAGGTCGCGCTGAAGCTGTCCGAGCCCGAGAGCGTCGCGACCGAACGCGTGATGAGCGTCGGCCAGGCGATCCGCCGCGAAGTGACGGCGCTTGGTGAGGGCGTCGAGCGGGCGCTGGCGCGCACCTCGGAGCTCGAGACCCTCGTTCACTCCGAAGTCACCGCGCTCGAGCGCTCCTATGCCGACAACGAAGTGCGCATCCGCTCGCTCGTCCAGGACCTGGCGGCCGAGCGCGAAGCCATGCTGTCGCATGCCGAAAAGCTGCGCTCCTCCGTCGTCGGTTCACACCAGCGCCTCGTCGAGGACGTCGACACGGCCTCGCACGAAATGCTGCGCCGGATCGAGCAGGCCTCGACCCGTTTCGAGACGCTTCTCAGCGAGCGCGGCGACGAGCTGTCGAAGAGCTATGCCGATCGCAGCCAGGACCTCGTCGCGCTGTTCGATGACAAGAGCCGCATCGTGAGCGAGCGGCTGACCGCCAGCAGCGACGGCTTCGTCGCGCGTATCAACGAAAGCGCCGAGGCCGCGACCGAGCGGCTGCAGGTCACCGGCGAGACCGTCACCCAGCTGATCGAGGCCCGGTCGACCGAGCTGCAGTCGCGCTCCGCCGAGCTCGTCAGCCGGATCGGCCAGATGGGCGAGGAACTCGGCCTGCGCCTGCAGACCTCGGGCGACGCGGTCGCCGGACTGCTGACCTCCCGCACCGAGCGCCTCGACAGCGACGGCCGCACCTTCATGGATGCGCTGAGCGAGACGCTTGACCAGCGTTCGCGCAGCCTCAACGACGACAGCGCCCGCTTCCTCGACCTCCTGACCCGGGGCCTCGAAGAGCGGGCCGAGCGCGCGGCGCAGCTGATCACCGACAAGAACGGCGAGACCATCGGCGGCATCGACGAGCGGCTGGACCGGCTGGAAGCCACGCTGACCGAGCGCGGCGGGGCGCTGCTCGGCGCCATCGAGACGCGCACGTCGACCATCGTCGACACCAGCGAGCGCATCGCCGAGGCGCTGCAGCACCGCTCGACGGAGTTTGCCCGGGCGCTCGCCGAGCGCAGCCGCGAGATCAGCGCCGCCTTCGCCGCCGGACAGAGCGAACTGGCCGCGACCACCGGCGACGCCCTGGCGCGCGCCGGCACGACGCTCGACGGCCGCACGACCGAGATCCGCGCTTTGCTCGACGACCGCCTGCAGGTGCTCAGCAACGTCATGAGCCAGGGCGCCCATGGCCTCGACGAGTCGATCGGCGCGAAGATCGCCGATCTCCAGGCAGCCCTGCAGGGCCGGGCCGACGACATCGAGACCAGCCTCGCCTTCGCCCACCAGAACCTCGTCGGCAATCTCGAAGAGCGCACCGGCGACATCACCGCCGCCCTCGGCAGCAATGTCGACCGGCTGCAGACCGTCCTGCGCGACGGCGAAGCCGCTCTGGCCGCCGGCGGCGAGGATCGCACCCGCGCCTTGCAGGAAGCCCTGGAGACGCGTCGCCAGGCGATCGAGACGCTGCTGCGCGAGAAGAGCGACATTCTCGTCGGCGCCCTCGACGAACGCCAGAGCCGCTTCATCGGCGAGTTCGACACCCGCGCCGAGACCTTCCGCGACCACCTCGCCGAACGCCTCGACGGCGCGGATGCGGCGCTGCGCAATACCCAGACCGAATTGCTCTCCTCGCTGGACGAGCGCCACAGCAACCTGCGCAACGCCCTGGGCGAACGCAGCGAAGTGTTGCGCGCCATCGGCAGTGACATGCAGGCCGGCCTCGTCGCCGCCCTCGAAGACCGCGTCCAAGTCATTCGCGACTCCTTCGATGCCGTCGTCGACCGTGTCGCCGATGAACTGGCCCGCCGGGTCGAGGTTCTGCGCACGACGGTCGAAGGCTCGGGCAAAGAGATCAATCTGGGCCTCGACGATCGCTCGATGCGCCTGTCGAGCGATCTCGAAGAGCGCACCCGTTTCCTGACCGAAGGTCTCGACGCCCGCGCCGCCAATCTGCGCGACATCGTCGAATCGGCCCGCGGCATGCTGCTCGATGGCCTCGACGAGCGGATGCAGGTCATCCACCAGCTCGTCGACGGCTCGGAGGGCTCCCTGCTCGCCGGCCTCGACGCGCGCGCCGAACGCCTGTCCGGCGAGCTGGAGCGCAGCGGCGAGTCCCTCACCGGCAAGATCGACCTGCACAGCCGCATCCTCACCGAGGCGCTGGCCGAGGCCGGGACCCGCCTCAACAGCGCGCTCGAAGACAAGCGCGAGGGGCTTCGCAGCATCCTCGACGACGTCGCCCAGTCGGCGGCCGCCGTCCTCGGCGAACGGGCCGAGGATGTCCGGCGCGCCATCGACCTCAGCGTCGGCGACATCGCCCGCTCGCTCGAACTGCGCCGCGACGACCTGATCGCCGCCCTCGACAACGGCACCGTCACCATGACGGGCGCCCTGGAGCAGCGCACCGACGCGATCTCCACCGCGCTCGAGCGCGGCCTCGGCAATGTCGAGCGGACGCTGAACAACCGCACGACCCTCATCGCCGATTCGCTGCGGACCGCCATTGCCGGCGCCACGGCCGCCATGACGGACGAGGCCGAGCGCGCCCGCGCCGGGCTGGAAGACGGCACACAGGCGCTGACGGCGACCTTCTCCGGCGTCGAGAACGCCTTCCAGGCCTCCGCCGAGGAAGCCCGCGGCAACATCGCCGCCGAGGCCGACCGGATGGCGCAACGCCTGGCATCGGTTGCCGACGACCTGCGCATCAAGGCCGAGGCGGCCCGCGGCGAGCTCGCCGAGGAAGGCGGACGCATTGCCGAGACCATCGGCGGCGCCGCGGAGATCGTTCGCCGGCTCTCGGAAGAGGCCAGCAAGCGCTTCGCCAGCGAGGCCGAGACGCTGGCCGGCTCCGTTGCCACCGTCTCCGAGCGCATGCGCATCGATGCCATGGACGTGCGCGCCACACTGTCGGACCAGGGCGCCATGTTCGCCGCGCAGATCGGCGGCGCCACGCTCGCCATGCGCGCCGAGGCACAGGCAGCGCGTGAGCGTCTTGCCGCCGTGTCCGAAGAATTCGTCGGCGGCCTGTCCGACATGACCGAGCGGCTGCAGGGCGATGCCGCGGCTGCGCGCCGCGATGTCGCACGCCAGTCCGAGCTCTTGGCCGGCGAGTTCGTCGGCGCCTCACAGCGCCTGCGCCATGCCGGCGACGAGTCGCGCCTTCTCTTCAAGCAGGACGCCGCGCAGATCGCCGACGAGATCGCCGCCGCGGCCGCGATCATTCGCGAGCACAGCGACACGGCCCGGCGCGACATTGCCGAGAACGCCGCCAGCATTGCCGGACAGTTCGGCGGCGCGACCGAGGAACTGCGCGCCGTCGGGGCGCAGACGAGCGAGCAGCTGCGCAGCGACGCGACCTCGATCGCCGAAGCCGTCCGCAGCGGTGCGGCCGTCATCGACGACCGGGCCGAGCAGGTCCGTCAGGACATCGGCGCCCATGCCGCGGCACTGTCGGACGATCTGGCTGGGGCAGCGGAGCGTCTGCGCCAGGTCGGCACCCAGTCGCGCGATCTGCTGCGCCAGGATGCAGCGCTCGTCGCCGAGGACGTCGCCGCGGTTGCGGCCGTGGTCCGCACCGGCAGCGAGGAAGCCCGTCGCGACATCGCCGAGAACGCCGCCAGCTTCGCCCTGCGCTTTGCCGACGCCACCGAGCGCCTGCGCGCCGTCGGCGCGGAGACCGGCCAGATCCTGCGCGGCGATGCCGCCGCGATCGCCGAGGCCGTCGAGAATGCCGCCGCCGTCATCGGGGACCGTGCCGAACAGGCTCGCCGCGATATCGAGATCCAGGCCGGCGCGCTGACGACCGACCTCGGCCAGGCGACCCTGCGGCTGCGCGAGGTCAGTGACCAGTCGCGCGACCAGCTGCGTCAGGACGCGGCGCTGGTCGCCGACGACGTCGCCGCGGTCGCCGCCGCTGTCCGCAGCGGCAGCGAGGAAGCCCGGCGCGAGATCGCCGAGCACGCCGCGCGGTTTGCCGGACAGTTCGCCGATGCCGCCGAGCAGCTGCGCGCTGCCGGCGCCGAGACGGGCCATGTGCTGCGCAGCGATGCCGGCACTATCGCCGAGGCCGTGACGGCGGCCGCCGCCGTCATCGGCGACCGCGCCGAACAGGCGCGCCGCGATATCGAGGCCCATGCGGGTGGCCTGACGGGCGATTTGGCGCTGGCGGCCGAACGCCTGCGCGAGGTCGGCAGCGAGTCGCGCGCCCTGCTGCGCCAGGACGCGGCGATCGTCGCCGAGGACGTCGGATCGGTCGCCACGACAATCCGCTCCAGTGCCGATCAGGCCCGTCGCGAGATCGGCGAGCACGCTACGCGGCTGGCCGGCGAGATGCTGGGCGCCTCGCAGCAGGTGCGGTCCGCGGGCGAAGAAACCCGCGGCTTCTTCCAGCAGGATGCCGCGGCGATCACCGACGCCGTGCATGCCGCAGCGAACCTCATCTACGAGCGGGCGGAAGAGGCCCGTCGCGCTCTGGCCGACAATGCGGAACTGTTCGCCAGCCGGATCGGCGGCGTCTCGCAGAGCATCCGGGCGGAAGCCGACGAGATGGCAGGGTCCCTCGACGAGCGCCGCCGTGCGTTCGTCGCCGACCTCGAGGGCTTCTCGCGCCAGCTGGCCGAGAGCCTCGGCGGGTCGTCCGCTGCCATGCGCGGCGATCTCGATACCGCGACCGGCATGATCCGCAGCGAGATCGAAGGCGCGTCGGGCACGCTCGTGTCCGAGATGCTCTCCATCGCCAACCGCCTGCGCGATAACGTCTCCGGCGTGTCGACCGTGCTGTTGCGCGATGCGGACCAGGCCCGCGAGACGATCATCACCCAGAGCGCGGAGATCGCCGCGCAGCTCGCCGGCGCCTCGATCGCCATCCGCACCGAGGCCGACGGCGCCCGCGAGCAGCTGATCGAAAGCGCCAGCGCCTTCAGCGAAGAGCTGAGCAACCGCCTCGCCACCTCCGAGCGCTCGCTCAGCACCAGGGCCCGGATGATCACCGCGGACCTTGAGGAGAAGACGCGGTCGCTGAGCGAGATGCTTGCCGGACGCGGCACCGAGATCGCCCGTCTGATCGACGAGGAGGCGCGCCCGATGATCGAGCGCTTCGCCGAGAGCGGTGCCGAAACGGTCCGTCTGATCGACGAATCTTCGCAGCAGGCTTCCGATCGGCTGCAGAAGGAAAATGCCGCGCTGATCGGCGCCCTGAGCCGCCGCGCCCGGGAGACGGTCGAGTCGCTCAACCAGTCCTCGTCCGAGATCCTCGCCGGCTTCGACAGCCGAACCAACGAGGCCGTCGCAGCGGTCGCCGACATGCGCGACCAGCTCTCCAACGACATCGGCGCGCTCATCGGCCGCCTGTCGCAGACGAACGGCTCCCTGCGCGGTCTCGTCAACGAGGCGGCCGCCAATCTCGGGGCGATCGACACTGCCCTGCAGGAAGCCGGCGACCGGTTCAGCGACGGTGCCGACAAGGCGGCGGGTCAGATCGCCTCCTCCTCGCAGGTCCTCGACGGCAACATCGCGCGCCTCGACAAGCTGTCGACGTCGACCTACGCCAAGGTCGCCGCCATCGCCGAGCAGTTCGAGGATCACGGCCGGATCCTGCAGGACGCGGCCGGCCTGCTCGACTCCGCGCAGGGGAACCTGCGCACGACCCTCGAGGACCGCCGCGAAGGGCTGGAGGAACTGTCCACCGGTCTGGTCGCCCGGTCGGAAGAGATCGGCCAGCTGATGCGGTCCTTCGAGGAGGTCGTCGACGGCCTGTTCGACCGCACCGAACAGCGGTCGCGCCTTCTGTCGACGCGCCTGACCAGCGAGGTCGGAACGTCGCTGGACGAGGCCGGCCAGAAGATCGACGCGACCGAGAGCCGCTCGCGGGCGGCCGCGGCGGAAATCCGCAATGCGGTCCAGTCGGTCGTCGAGGACGCCACCACCCGCTTTGCCGGCGCGACGGAGGAAATGCGCCGCTCCGCGGCTCAGATCCGCGAGGAACTCGCCGCCGCCCGCGAGGAGATCAAGCGTGGCGTGTTCGAGCTTCCCGAAGAGACGCGGGAAAACGCCGAAGCCATGCGCCGCGCCGTCGCAGACCAGATCCGCGCCCTGCGCGATCTCGGCGAGGTCGTGTCGCAGTCGGGCCGCGCCTTCGACGTCGGCGTCCGCCGTCAGCCGGCTTCGCCCGCGGTGCGCACCGAACTGCGGCCGGCATCGCAGGTGAGTCAGCCGGTGGCCCGCGCCGCCGAGCCCGCGCCCGAGCCGGAGCGCCGCGTCGCGCGGCCCGCCACAGCCGAGCGCATCGTCGAGGAAGCCCCCGTCGAGGCACGGGCGCCCGAGGCGCGGCTGAACGTCATGCCGTCCACCGACGGCAATCTCGCCCGCGTCCTCCGCGGCACGCTCGACGTCGAGCGCTCGGCGCCCGTGACGCCGCCGCCCGCCCCGGTGCTGACGCCGAGCGCCGTGCCGGCGCGGGAAGAGACCGCCAAGGCCGGGGGCTGGGTCTCCGACCTTCTGCGCCGCGCCTCGCGAGAGGAAGAAGAGGACGAGGCCACAGCCGAGTCTGCCGAGCCCGTGGCGGCACGGTCGGCAGAGCATGTCGTGGAATCCTTGAACTCGCTCTCGGTCGATATCGCCCGGGCGATCGACCACAACGCCTCGGTCGATCTGTGGGAGCGCTATCGCAAGGGGGAGCGCAACGTCTTCACGCGCCGCCTCTACACCATGAAGGGTCAGCAGACCTTCGACGAGATCCGACGGAAGTATCAGCGCGATGCGGAATTCCGCTCGGCCGTCGATCGCTACATCGCCGACTTCGAGACGCTGCTCGGCGACGTCACCCGGCCGGACACGGACAATGCCATGACCCGGACCTATCTGATGTCCGACACCGGCAAGGTCTACACCATGCTGGCCCATGCCTCGGGCCGCTTCGACAGCTGACCGGTACAGCCAGACATCGCAAAAAGGCGGCCTTCGGGTCGCCTTTTTTTTAGTAGGCGAAAAGGAGAGTTCGTGGGGGCTGTTGCCGGAAGGGTCCGTGCGTGACAGCTTTCGACGATCGAAACCGGAGCCGAACCGCATGCCCCGTCTATGGCTGATACTGCCGTTTCTCGTGCTGGACCCCTTCCCAGCAGCCGCCGCGGAGCCGGGTTCGGCCGACGTCGCCGCGATCAAGGCCTGCATCGCCAGCGCCGGGTCCGACCCGCAGAGCTGCGTCGGACAGATTTCGGACGAGTGCCAGGGCCAGCCGGAGGGTCAGACCACCCAGGGCGTCGACGAATGCCTCGGCCGCGAAGCGGCCGCCTGGGACACGATCCTCAACGAGAACTACAAGTCGGCCACCGCCGCCGCCAAGGAGCAGGACGCCTCCTATGCCGAACAGGCGATCGAGCCCGGCGCGGCGGCAGGGCTCGTCAAAGCGCAGCGCGCCTGGGTGGCCTTCCGCGATGCCGAGTGCGATCGCCGCTTCGAGCTCTACAAGGACGGCACGATCCGGACCAATATCGCCTCGAGCTGCCTGCTCCAGCTGACGGCAGACCGCGCCCTGGATTTCCAGTCGGCCCCGTAAGCCTGGGGATCAGCGCCGTTCATGCGGGGTCTGCGTGTCGTGGCCTCTTCAGCCAGGCCGCCGCCGCCGAGAGTGCAGCCGCGCCGGACTGCGCCCGGCCGTCGCCCGAAGGCGGCTGCGAAACTGATGCCGGGTGGAGACGCCCGACTACTTCCGCCGGCCAAGACAGGGCTTGGCCGGACTTTGCGAGCCGCCGGCCATAGTGAGTCGCGGAGGCCGGTCTCGGCGACCGGCCCCGGCGGTGTTTGCGCTCAGACCAGGCCGAGCGTCCACTTGACGATGTCGGCGGTCACCCGGTCGAAGGCGACGTTCAGCGCGGCGACATAGCCGGGATTGCCAGCCCCCGTCACGGGGATGGTCTCGGAGAAGACGCGGGTGGCCCGGACCGTGCCGTTGCGGTCGTTCAGCGCCTTCACGGCGATCTCGACGACGGCGGCGTTGCCGCCGCTGGCATCGATCTCGAACTTCCGGATTTCCATCACGACCTGGTAGTCGATGGCGAGGCCCTGCCCCGGCACGCCGACGGCGGCGACGCGGCCGGTGTTCTCGAAGGCCTGGACAAAACGCAGCTGCAGCATGTGCGGCAGGCGGTCGCTCCACTGGCTCTGGGCGAGATATTCGACCGTATAGGGCGTCGGCTTGACGACGATCTGGTTGCTGTCGAGAGTCTTGATCGCCGTCGGCTCCGGGATCAGGAGCTGCGCCCGTGTCGCGCCCGCCATTTTCACGACCTTCGGCGGCGCGATCTCGTAGGTGTCGGGCGGCGTCGCGGCGCCGATCGAGGCGCAGCCGCCGAGACCGACCACCAGGATCGCCATCATGGCCGTGCGGGGGAAGGCGTGCATGGTCGTGGATCCTCTACGCATTACTTTTTGTCCGCTGTGCGGGCCCGTGACGCGGCGGTTCATCGCCGCGTCCGTCCGTCGAATTGCTTGACCTCGTCGCCGCCGAAGATGATCCGGCTCGGATTGGCCTGGAAATCGGTCACCGCGCCCTCGATCCGGTTGACCGAGCGGGTGACGTCGCGCACCAGCGTCCGCACTTCCGACAGGCCATTGCCCGAGAAGGCCTGGATATTGTCGGCGATCGGACCGATCCGGGCGTTGATGCTGGCCGCGGTCTGGCGGATGGCGGCCAGCGTCGCGCTCGCCTCGGCCGCCAGCCCTTCCGTCGAGTCGGCGTTCAGCAGCCGGTCGAGGGAGGCCAGCACCGTGTCGAGGCGCGTCGAGGCCGTGTTGACCTTGGCGCTGGTCTGCTGGGCATTGGTGATGATCGAGTTGATGTCGTCCTTGCGAGCGCCGATGTCGTTGGCGACCCTGGCGATCGAGTCGGCCGCCTTGGCGACGTTGTCGGTCGCCGAGGAGACGTTCGTCATCGCCCGGTTGACGGTCGCCGGGTCGACGCCTTCAAGGATCGCGTCGACGCGCTGACGCGTGCCGTCGAAGCCGGTCAGGGTGGTGTCGACAGTGCGGATGGTCTTGTCGACCCCGTCGATGACGGACTGGATGACCGTCGTCTTGGAACGGATGCCAGCCACGATATCCGCGACATTGTCGACGGTCTCGGTGATCCGCCGCTGGTCGATGCCGGAGATGAGGGAGTCGGCCTTGTTCATCGTGTCGTTGAACGTCGCGCTGGCGGTCGCGGCATTGTCGCCGATCGGGCCGAGATTGGCGATGAAGCGATCGATGGCTTCCTTGTTGGTCCCGAGCGAGTCGGTGACGCCCTTGATGTTGCGGCTGATGCCGGTGACGTTGGCGACAGTCTCCTTGATCGCCTCGCCCTGCTCGCCCACCATCGTGGCGACGCTGGAGATGTTCTTCGCCGCGCCGGAAATGTCGGTGATCGCGCTGGAGACCTGCGCCGGGTCGACGGCCGCCAGAATCTGGTCGGCCGAGCTGAGGGTCGAATCGAGCTTGGTGGCGACGCTCTGTGCCGTGTCCGAGATCGGCCCGAGATTGGTCAGAAGCTTGTCGATGCTGGGCGTGTTGCGCTGCAGCGTCTCGCCGAAGGCACCGACGCTCGCCGCCGCCGACTTCACGGAATCGACGATGCCGCCGATGTTCTCCGACTGGGTGCGCAGCGTGGCCGACATCGCCGCGACATTGTCGACGACCTGCGAGACCGCCTTCGGATCGACCGCCTCGATGACGTCCTGGGCGGACTTGATCGCGCCCGGCAGCGCTTCCGCAACGGTATTGGCAGAACTGGCGAGGCGGCCGACGCTCTTCAGGAAGTCGTCGATCTGGCCTGAATTGGCGGCAAGGCTATCGGTGAAGACCTTGACGTTCTCAGATGTCGCCGCGATGTTGCCCGCCGTCGTGTGCACGGCCGGTCCGACATCCTTCACCATGCCCTCGAACTGCGAGAGGATGTTGTCGGCGCGCTCGGCGATGTCCTTGGCGGTGGCGAGGATGTCCGTCACATCGGACGGGTCGGCCTTGATCACCGGCACGGCACCCTGTTCGCGGGCGTAGGTGATGATGTTGCGTTCCGTCACATCGCCGCCCTTGAGCTCGATGAAGGCCTGGCCAGTCAGGCCGGCGAAGCCGATCGTCGCCCGCGTCGAGGTGGTGATCGGCGTCGTCGCCTCGACCTGGGTGGTCGCGATCACCACGCGCGGATTGTTCGGGTCGATCCGGAGATTGCGCACGTCGCCGACCTTCAGGCCGTTGAACAGCACCTGGCTGCCGACGCTGAGGCCGGTGACCGAGCCTTCGATGCGCACCAGCATGGGCACCTGGGTGTCCTGGCTGGAGACGTTGGCCGACCACCAGACGAAGCCGAAGCCGAGTACCAGGACGAGGACGCTGAAGATGCCGACGAGCACATAATTCGCTCTGGTTTCCATCACTTGGCCTCTTTGCTGGCTGCGGCAGATGCTGCCCGCGGCGTGATCGTGCGGGCGCGCTTGCCGTGGAAATAGGATTTCACCCAGGGCTCATCGGAAGCGAGCATGGTCTCGACGGTCCCCTCGATGAGGACCTTCTTGTTGCCGAGCACGGCGATCCGGTCGCAGGCCTGGTACAGGCTGTCGAGATCGTGGGTGACCATGTAGACGGTCAGGCCCAGCGTATCGCGCAGCGTCATGATGAGTTCGTCGAACTCGGCCGCGCCGATCGGGTCGAGACCCGAGGTCGGCTCGTCGAGGAAGACGATGTCGGGGTCGAGCGCGAGCGCCCGCGCCAGGGCAGCGCGCTTGATCATGCCGCCCGACAGTTCGGAGGGGAACTTGTCGGCCGCGTCCGGCGCCAGGCCGACGAGATCGATCTTCAGCCGGGCGAGCTCGTTCATCAGCCCCGGCGAGAGGTCGAGATATTCGCGCATCGGCACCTGGATGTTCTCCAGGACCGACAGCGAGGAGAACAGCGCGCCGTGCTGGAACAGAACGCCCCAGCGCTGCTCCACCGCGAGGCGCTCCTCGTCATTGGCCTTCTCGTAGTCGGTGCCGAAGATCTCGATCGTGCCGCCCTGCTTCTGGTTGAGGCCGAGCACGGTGCGCAGGAGCACCGACTTCCCCATTCCCGAACCGCCGACGAAGCCGAGGATCTCGCCGCGGCGCACGTCGAGGTCGAGCTTGTCGAGCACGGTCTTGGTGCCGAAGGAGACCGTGACGTCGCGAACCTTGATGATGATGTCGTGCCCGGCGTCGTCCAGGGCAGCGCCGGCCGCAGGCCCGCCCGCCGCGGCGGGGCCGTCGATGTCGCCTGGGAGGATCGTGTCAGAAGTTGATGGAGGCATAGAAAATCGCAAAAAAGCCGTCGACGAGAATGACGAGGAAGATGGATTTGACGACCGAGGCGGTGACGTGCAGGCCGAGGCTCTCGGCGCTGCCGCCGACCTTCATGCCTTCCGCCGAGGCGACGACGCCGATGATGATCGCCATGAAAGGCGCCTTGATCAGGCCGGCGGCGATGGTGCCGAAATCGACGGCCTCGCGCAGGCGCTGCAGGAAGGCGGCCGGCGGGATGCCGGAATAGAGCCAGGTCACGGTGATCGCGCCGGCCAGACCCATGATGTCGGCGATGAAGGCGAGCAGCGGCAGCACCAGGGTCAGCGCCACGAGGCGCGGAAACACCAGGACGCCGATCGGGTTGAGGCCGATCACCTGCAGCGCGTCGACCTCCTCGCGCATCTTCATCGAGCCGATCTCGGCGGTGATGGCGCTGCCGGAGCGGCCGGCGATCATGATGGCGGTGAGCAGCACGCCGATCTCGCGCAGCTGCAGGATGCCGACGAGATCGACGACGAAGATCTCGGCGCCGAAATTGCGCAGCTGGAAAGCGCCCTGCTGGGCGATGATCGCGCCGATCAGGAAACTCATCAGGGCGATGATGGGCACGGCCCGCACGCCCATGCGGTCCATCTGGGTGATGATCGCCGGCAGGCGCACGCGCGTCTTGCCGGTCGCCCGCCGGCTCGCGCCGATGATCGACGCGCCGATGATGTTGAGGCCGATCACGACCTCGTCGCGCATCGCGAAGACACCGGCACCGACCGTGGCCAGAGCCCGGGTGACGGCGGAGCCTTCGGGCCGCGACGGCGCCGGCCGTTCGCGGTCCATCGACGACCGGACCGCGTCGAACAGCGCATTGTCCTTGTCGCTGATGCCGGACACTTCGACCGCGGCGCCTCGGTCACCCAGATGCCGCGACAGCTGCTCGACGAGGAAGGCGCCGGCGGTGTCGATCCGGCCGACGCCGCCGCAATCCAGCGTCACGGCACGCCCGAGGTCAGCCGCGCCGGTTTCGGCGACGGTCTTCTCGATCGATCCGATGGTACGGGCCAGCCAGTCGCCGGACAAGGCAAGGACCACGCCGCCATCGGCCTTGTCGGCGACGAGGGCTGGCGCGATCGTCTTGCGCCCGTCTGCCACGACGCGCGATGCCGCGTCCGAACTCTCCACCATACGCGCCGCTCGACTTTCCCTCGCTGACTTGCAGCGTCGGCGCTCGCGCGCCAAAATTTCCCTGTGCGAGCCTGCCACTTCCCCGATCGGGGGCGGCCGGCCCGCTTCTGCCAGCGTTAACGGTCCTTACACGCTTTGTAACCGCTATCCGCGACGCTTGCGGGCAATGAAAGGGTTTTTTGATGGCGCGTCGTCTTTCAGTAACAGTCGAGTGTTTCGAGCTTGCCGCGGCCTTCACCATCGCCCGCGGGTCGAAGCGCGAAGCGATCGTCGTCGTCGCCACGATCGAGGACGGTTCGGCCGCCGGCCGGGGCGAATGCGTGCCCTATGCGCGCTACGACGAAAGCGTCGACAGCGTCTCTCGGGCGATCGAGACGGCGCGCGCGGCGATCGAGGCTGGCGCTTCACGCGAAGCGCTGCAGGCCCTGCTTCCCGCCGGCGCGGCGCGCAATGCGCTCGATTGCGCGCTGTGGGATCTCGAGGCCAAGCTGTCCGGAACGAGCGTCGCATCGAGGATCGGCATCACGGCGCCACGCCCGCTGGAGACCGCTTACACGATCTCGCTCGGCACGCCGGAGGCGATGGCGGCGGCGACGCGCGCGGCGGCCGGACGGACGCTTCTGAAGATCAAGGTCGGGGGCGGCGACGGCGACGTCGAGCGCATCCGCGCCGTGCATGCGGCCGCCGGCGGGGCCCGGCTGATCCTCGATGCCAACGAGGGCTGGAACGAGACGAACTTTCGCCAGAACATGCTGGCGGCCGCGGCGGCCGGCGCCATTCTCGTCGAGCAGCCGCTGCCGGTCGGCCGGGACGCGCTTCTGGCCGCGGTCCCGCATCCGGTCCCCGTCTGCGCCGACGAATCCCTGCACCAGACCGGCGATCTCGCCGGGCTCGCCGGCCGCTACGACTTCGTCAACGTCAAGCTCGACAAGACCGGCGGCCTGACCGAGGCGCTGGCTCTGGTCGAGGAGGCGCGAAACCTCGGCTTCGGCGTCATGGTCGGCTGCATGGTCGCCTCGTCGCTGGCCATGGCGCCCGCCGTGCTGCTCGGCCAGCACGCCGATATCATCGATCTCGATGGCCCGCTTCTGATGAAGGCCGACCGGCCCGCCGGGCTCGTCTATGCCGGGTCGACGGTTTCCGCGCCGACGGCCGCGCTCTGGGGCGGCTGACCGCTTCCGTCTCTCCGCCTGGGTGTTTTCCGTTCGGGGCGCGGCCCGCCCCCGTGTGAGGCTGGGACCGGCTCAGCTGGCGAAGGCCAGGGCGCCGCTCGGCGCGCGGCTGTCGATGGCGCCGAGAAAGATGTCGGCGCAGGCCGACCAAGAGAAGGCCCTCGACCGCGCGAGCGCCGCCTGCCGGTCGAGCGTCAACGCCGAGAGGCAAGCCGCGCGCAGATCGTCCGCCATGCAGCCCGCCGCGGTACCGGCGATGACGTCGAGGGGACCCGGCTCGCGGTACGACGCGACCGGCGCGCCACAGGCCAGGGCCTCAATGAGCACGATGCCGAACGTGTCGGTCTTGGACGGAAAGACGAAGACGTCGGCGCTGGAATAGTGCCGTGCCAGCGCCTCGCCGCTCTGCGCGCCGGTGAAGTGGACGGCCGGATAGCGCCGCCGCATCTCGGCCAGCCCCGGCCCGTCGCCGACGACCACCTTCGAGCCGGGCAGGTCGAGGTCGAGAAACGCCTCGATGTTCTTTTCCGGCGCGATCCGCGACACGGTGAGGAAGATCGGTCCCGGCAGGCCGAAATCGATCGGCGCCGAGGGCTTGAAGACCGCCCGGTCGACGCCGCGCGTCCAGGTGGCGAGATGACCGAAGCCGCGGCCGGAAAGCTCGCGCCGGACCGCTTCCGTCGGGACGAGGCAGGTCGTGGCGGGCGCGTGGAACCAGCGCAGGAAGGCGTAGCTCAGCCTCTCTGGAACGGGCAGGCGTTGGCGCAGATATTCCGGGAAACGGGTGTGGAAGCTCGTGGTGAAACTGCGCCCGGCCCGCAGTGCCGCGCGACGCGTCGCCATGCCGACGGGACCTTCCGTGGCAATGTGGATCGAGTGCGGATCGAAACCGGCGATGATCCGGCCGAGCTGCCGCGGACCGGCCAGGGCCAGCCGGATTTCCGGATAGGTCGGCATCGGCACTGTGCGAAAATCCTGCGGCGAGACGATCAGCACCTCGTGACCACGCCGGCGCAGTTCCGTCGCCAGGCTCGACAGGGTCCGGACCACGCCGTTGACCTGCGGCATCCAGGCGTCGGTCGCGATGAGGATGCGCATCAGGCGGCCTCCACCGCCGGCGTCTCGGCGCGCTCTTCCGCCGCGGCGGAGCCGGTCGCGCGGCCTTCCTGCGGCAGGGCCGTCCAGTGGATGAGTTCGAGCGAGCCGTCGTGCCGCTCGGCCACGGCCGTGCAGCTCTCCACCCAGTCGCCGGTGTTGACGTATTCGATGCCGGCGCGGTGGGCGATCTGCGCGTGGTGGATATGGCCGCAGATGACGCCGTCGCAGCCATGCCGTGCCGCCTCCTCGGCGAGCGCCGCCTCGAAGGTGCCGATGAAGCTGACGGCGTTCTTGACCTTGAGCTTGGCCCAGGACGAGAGCGACCAGTAGGGAAAGCCGAGAACGCGGCGGACCTTGTTGAACACGACGTTGATCGCGATCGCCGTATCGTAGGCCCAGTCGCCGAGATAGGCGATGAGACGGGCATTGCGCACCACGACGTCGAACTCGTCGCCATGCATGACCAGAAAACGCCGCCCATCGGCCGTGACGTGGACGTCGTTCTGCTTGACCTCGATGCCGCCGAAATGCTGGCCGGGGAAGCTGCGCAGGAACTCGTCGTGATTGCCGGGGATGTAGACGATCTCTGTGCCCTTGCGGGCCTTGCGCAGGAGCTTCTGCACCACGTCGTTATGGCTTTGCGGCCAGTGCCAGCTGCGCTTCAGGCGCCAGCCGTCGACGATGTCGCCGACGAGGTAGATCTTCTCGGCATCGTGCAGCCGCAGGAATTCGATCAAAAGTTCCGCCTGCGCCGCCTTCGAGCCGAGATGCACGTCGGAGATAAAGAGCGTCCGCAAGTGCCGGGTGGTCTTCAGCTGCTGCATCGTCACCGTCCTCATCGCCCCTTTCCACTGGCAATGGCTGATTCTCATTGCACGCGTGTGACGTGTCCGAGGTGAGCCCGCGCAGGGAGGACGGCAAAGACCAGTGCGATCGGCCAATCTTTAGCGGCAAAATATCGACGGTCATTTCCCGATCGCGGCTTTATCGGTTATGCACCGGTCGCGACGGCAAGAGCATGAAAGGGATGTGGCATGTCCGAAGACCACAAGGGACCGGAACGCCCGACGACGGGGGATCTCGACGAGCAGGCGCTGTTCTACCACCGCTACCCCCGGCCGGGTAAGGTCGCGATCCAGCCGACGAAGCCGCTGGGCAACCAGCGCGACCTCGCGCTCGCCTACACGCCGGGCGTCGCGGCCCCCTGCCGCGCCATCGCCGCCGACCCGTCGCTCGCCGCCGTCTACACCAGCCGCGCCAACCTCGTCGCCGTCCTGTCGAACGGCACCGCGGTGCTCGGCCTCGGCGACATCGGCCCCCTCGCCTCCAAGCCGGTGATGGAAGGCAAGGCGGTCCTGTTCAAGAAATTCGCCGACATCGACGTCTTCGACATCGAGATCGAGGCGCGCGAGATCGACCACATCGTCGAGGTCGTCGCGGCGCTCGAGCCGACCTTCGGCGGCATCAACCTCGAAGACATCAAGGCGCCCGAGTGCTTCGAGGTCGAGGAGCGCCTGCGGGCGCGGATGAAGATCCCGGTCTTCCACGACGACCAGCACGGCACCGCCATCATCGTCGCCGCCGCCGTGCGCAATGCGCTGGCGCTGAACGGCAAGAAGATCGAGGACATCCGCATCGTCTCCTCGGGCGCGGGCGCGGCGGCGCTCGCCTGCCTGAACCTCCTCGTCTCGCTCGGCGCCAAGGTCGAGAACATCACCTGCACCGACATCGACGGCGTCGTCTACGAGGGCCGCGAGGCGCGGATGGACCGCTGGATGGCGGTCTATGCCAAGAAGACCGAGCTGCGCACACTGTCGGAGGCGATCGAGGGCGCCGACGTCTTCCTCGGCCTCTCCGCCGGCGGCGTTCTGAAACCGCATCTCCTGGAGAAGATGGCCGAGCGGCCGCTGATCATGGCGCTCGCCAACCCGACGCCGGAGATCATGCCGGACCTCGCCCGCGCCGTTCGCCCGGACGCGATGATCTGCACCGGCCGCTCGGATTTTCCGAATCAGGTCAACAACGTTCTCTGCTTCCCCTACATCTTCCGCGGCGCGCTCGATTGCGGCGCCACCTCGATCAACGAGGAAATGAAGATCGCCGCCGTCGACGCCATCGCGGCGCTCGCGCGGGAGGAAGTCTCCGAGGTCGCCGCCAAGGCCTATGGCGCGGACACGCCGGTGTTCGGGCCGGAATACCTCATCCCCTCGCCCTTCGACCCGCGGCTGATCCTGAAGATCGCCCCGGCCGTCGCCCGCGCGGCGGAAGCCACCGGCGTCGCCTCGCGGCCGATCGAGGATTTCGGCGCCTATCTCGACCTGCTCAACCGCTTCGTGTTCCGCACCGGGCTGATCATGAAGCCGATCTTCCAGATCGCCCGGGATTCAGGCAAGCGCGTGATCTTCGCCGACGGCGAGGACGAGCGCGTGCTGCGCGCCGCGCAGGTCATGCTGGAGGACAAGGTCGGCGTGCCGATCCTCGTCGGCCGTCCGGCCGTCATCGTCTCGCGGCTCGAGCGCTACGGGCTGCGCATTCGGCCCGGCAAGGACTTCGAGGTCGTCAATCCCGAGGACGATCCGCGCTACCGCGATTATGTCGACCACTACTTCGGCAAGGTCGGCCGCAAGGGCGTCAATCCCGACACGGCGCGCACCGTGGTGCGCACCAACACCACCGTCATCGCCGGCGTCGCCGTGTCGCGCGGCGATGCCGACATCCTGATCTGCGGCCTCGAGGGCAATTTCGTCCGGCATCTGCGCGACATCAGGCAGATCATCGGCGTCGCCGAGGGCACGACGAAGATGGCGGCGATGAGCCTCCTCATCGGCCAGCAGGGCACGAAGTTCTTCCTCGACACTTATGTCCAGCGCGATCCGAGCGCCGAGGATCTCGCCGAGATGGTAATGCTGGCGGCGACCGAGATCCGCCGCTTCGGCATCGAGCCGAAGGGCGCCTTCGTCTCGCACTCCAACTTCGGCACCGACGAGACGCCGCAGACCAAGAAGCTGCGCCAGGCGCTGGCCCTCGTGCGGGCGCAGGCGCCCGACTTCGAGATCGACGGCGAGATGCATGGCGACAGCGCGCTGAACGAGGCGATCCGCCGCCGCGTGATGCCGACCTCGACGCTGTCGGGCGAGGCGAACCTTCTGATCTTCCCCAATCTCGACGCCGCCAACATCACCATGAACGTCGTCAAGGCGATGACCGAATCGCTGCATGTCGGCCCCATTCTGCTGGGTGCCGCCGTCCCGGCGCATGTGCTGACCCCGTCTGTGACCTCGCGCGGTGTCGTCAACATCGCCGCCATCGCTGTGGCCGAAGCAGTGCAGCGCGGCTGACGGGAGGCACGCCAGCGACCGCCGACGCCCGGCCCGTCAGGACCGGGCGCCGCCCGCCCACCGGAGAGACGGCGGTCGCCAGAGCGCGTCCCGCGTGTTCGCCGACTACTCGGCGGCGGCCACGGCCGGCAGCGAGCCGCCATCGGCATCGCCCCTCGGCCGCACCGTGACGGTCGCGGTCAGCCCGGCGACGAGGCGGATGCCCTCCGGCACGGCGTCCAGCGCCACGCGCACGGGAATGCGCTGCGCGAGGCGAACCCAGGAAAAGGTCGGCGTGACATTGGCCAAAAGGTTCGAGCCGTCGCTGCGCTCGCGGTCCTCGATGCCCGCGGCAATGCTCTCGACACGCCCGGTGAGTTTGGCCGTGCCGGCCATCAGGTCGATCTCGACGGGATCGCCGACGGCGATCCCGGTCAGCTGGCTCTCCTCGAAATAGCCTTCGACGCGCAGCGTCTCGGTGTCCACCAGCGCCATCACGGCCTTGCCGGCCGTGACGTAGTCGCCGGGATTGAGCGACAGATTGCTGACGATCCCGGCCGAGGGCGCGCGCACCACAGCGCGCTCGAGGTTGAGCTCGGCGACGCCGCGATTGCTCAGCGCCTCCTGATAGGCGGCCTCGGCCTGCACGGCGGCCAGTTGCGCCTCCTCGATCGTCTGCTGCGACACGGCGGCCCCCTTGCCGAGCTTGCGGTAGCGCCCGGCATTGCGTTCGGCCTGCTGCAGCGCCGCTTGCTTGTCGGCCAGCGCCGCCTTGGCGAGGTCGAGGGCGAGCTGGAACCGGGCCCCGTCGATCTCGATCAGGACATCGCCCTTGGCGACCGTCTGATTGTCCCGAACGAGAACCGCGCCGACCGGGCCGGAAACGTCCGGGGTGATGCCGATGACGTCGGCGCGCACATGCCCGTCGCGCGTCCAGGGCGTGTTCATGTAGTCGTGCCAGACGTTCCAGCCGACGCCCGCGGCGATCGCGACGACGACGAGGGTGACGGCAAGACGGAGGGTGCGGAGAAGGAAGGCTTTCATGGCGAGACCTGTTGAGCGGCGATGGCGAGGCCCGACAGGACCAGGACGAAAAGAGCGAGATCGAACAGCGCGGGATGCCAGACGAGGCGGTAGAAGCCGGTGCTGGCGAGGACGCGTTTGAGGACGAGATTGAGGCCATAGGCGACGAGCGCCAGAACCAGGATCTTGGGCACGAACACCCCGAAAAGACTGAAGTCTCCGGTCATCGGCGTCTCCTTATTCGGCGGCGAGAGGAAAGGACGAGGCCGGCAGCGCCAGCGGAGCGGGATCCGGTGCCTCGGCGAACAGGGCCAGGCGCAGGCCGACCAGCGCCTGCAGCACGCCGGTTCTGACGTCGCCGGCGGGGGCGGCAAGGCCTTCCGCCAGCGCCGCGTCGATCCGGGGCAGGAGCTCGGTCGCCGCGGGCTGACGGCGACCGGCGAGCGCCTGCGCGCCGAAATTCTCCGCGACGCCGGCGAGTACCGTGCCCAGCGCCGCCTGCAGGGAACGCGGCGCCTCGGGCAGGAGCCGCCTGAGGTCGACGACATTCAGCCCGACGCGCATTTCCACGAGCACGTCCGCCGCGGTGACCTCGCCGCCGGCGCCTTGCGCCAGGCGCGGCAGCAGCTGGCCCAGCCGGTCGAAGACGCGGCCGGCATAGGCCTCCGGCGCGGCGCCGCGTCGTCCCCCGGCGATCGCCGCGATCTCGGCCCAGCCGGCGCGCACGAGACGCCGCGCGGCATAGGCGGCGCCGAAGGGACGCGTCGCGGTCATCCAGACCAAAGCGAACAGGCCGCCGCCGACAGAGGCGATGGACGAGTTGACGAAGCTGGTGAAGTCGGCCGCGTAGATCTCCTGAAGCGACACCAGCGAGGCCGTGTTCACCGCCAGAAGCATGGCGATGAAGAAGAATTGCGGGCGCGTGATCAGCGTCCCGAGAACGAGGAAGGTCGGGGCGAAGGCCAGGACGAGGCCGAGGTAAGTGTGGACGTTCGGCAGGATCGCGAAGAGGTAGATGCCGGCGACGCCGGCGCTGACCGCGGTGAGGATGGTCAGCATCCGGATCTGGGGCACGGGATTGTCGGAGGTGGCGAAGAAGGAGCAGGACACCGCGGCGATGATGACGAAGCCTGCCCCCTGGTCCCAGGCGGAGGTGATCCACACCACGCAGGCGACGAAGGTCGCGAGCACCGCAGACCCGGCCGAGAACGCCATCAGGCCGAGATCGAAATGCGGCACGGGCGAGGCCACCGTCGACAGCCGCAGGGGCTGGCGACGGCCGGCATCGCGGCCGGCGAGGATCTGGGCGCGCAAGACGTTGGCGTCCTGCCAGAGATCGACGATCTCCCGGAGCCGCGCGCCCGCACTGGCCAGGATCAGCGCCTGCCAGTCGCTCCGCTCCCCCTGGTCACCGAACAGAGGCACGAGCCGGCCGCGCAGCACTTCGGCCAGAGCGGCATCCTCCGAGGCGCGGTTCCCGGCAGGCGTCGCGCCGACCCAGGCGGCGATGTCGGCGAGCAGGGTCTTGCGCTCGTCCGTCATCAGGCCGAGGCGGCGGACGGTGCGGAGCCGGTCGGCCAGCGACGACAACAACGGCGGCAGCACGGCCAGCCGGGCGCGAAGGTCGCGGGCGTGGCGCACCACCGCCCGCATCTCCGGATCGTACTGGAGCTGGCTGATCAGGGCGTCGAGGGCGCGGACGTCGGTGGCGAGGCGGGCGCTTTCCTGCAGCCGCTTCGCATCGTCGGTGGCGGCGAGCACGGCGGCGATCCAGCCGCCGGCATCCTTCTGCCAGCCGCTGACCATGGTGCCGATCAGCGGCCCGATCTTGCCCGGCAAGACGAGCGCGTTGACGAGACTGGCGCAGACGATGCCGAGCCCGATCTCCTGCGACCGGGCGAGAGCGATGTCGAAGACGGTCGCGGGATCGCCGACGGCGGGCAGCGCGATCAGCGGCAGACTGTAGCCCGCCAGCATGAAGGCATAAGCGCGCGGCGTCCGGTCGAGGAAGGAGAGAAACAGCAGCCCGCCGGTCCACATCGCCACGACGGCGCTGAGGACGAGCGGCGCATTGACGAAGAGGGGCACGAAGAACACGGCAGCGGCAGCGCCGGCCAGCGTGCCGGCAAGACGGTAGACTGCCTTCGAGCGGGTGGCGCCCGACAGCGGATGGGCGACGATGAACACGGTCGCCATCGCCCAGTAGGGCCGCGGCAGGCCAGCGGCGAGCGCGATATAGAGGGCGAGCATCGAGGCGGCGAAGGTTTTCGCCGAGAACAGCCATTCGCGTGCGGTCGGCGGAGCGATGCCGAAGATCACGCGCCCGGCTCCCTTTTCCCGGCGACCGGGGTCGCGGCACGGCCGTCGAAGGTTTCGAAGGCGGAGAAGACCCGCAGCGTCGCCTCGAGATCCTCCCGCGAGATCCCGTTCAAGACCTCGGCCCGCAGGCCGATGAGATCCTGGCCGATGCGCTCGACGGCGGCCCTGCCCTTGTCGGTCAGCCACAGCGTTTTCGCCCGCCGGTCGACAGGATCGTCGCGGCGCTCGACCAGGCCGCAGCTGCAGAGCTGGTCGAGAAGGCGCACGAGCGAGGGTCCCTCCATGCCGACCTCCTCGGCCAGCGCGCCCTGACGCAGGCCGTCGCCGAGCCGGCCGATGGTCGCCAGTGGGTGGGCGCAGGCTTCGGAGATCCCGTGCTGCACGGCGATGTCGCGCACCAGTCGGCGCCAGTGGCGCCCGACCCGGTGGATCGCCGTCGTCAGGTTGAAGCGGAGGTCGTCATCCCTTGTCATGACAAACTAGATAGGATGCTACTAGATAGGATGCAATCTTCAAAGAGAATGATCTCGCTTTCGTGAGAGAGCCGGGTGTCCGCCAGGCGCGTCGGTGCCGCCGCGCCGCGTCGGGCGGGAGCCGCCTCCGCGACCCGCCACGGATTTCAATGACAGACCGGCCCACTTAGTTTAGAACTCTTCTAAACTGGTATGAAGGACACGAACGTCATGATCTGGTTCTCCAATGGTCGCAAGCGCTTCTCCGAGCTGACGGAGCAGCAGGTGCTGGCGCTGGCCATCTCCTCCGAGGAGGACGACGCCCGCATCTATGCCAGCTATGCCGAGCGGCTCGGCGAATTCCCGGCCTCGGCCGCGGTCTTCCGGGCGATGGAGGCGGAGGAGAACGAGCACCGGCGGGCGCTGATCGCCGAGCACGAGCGGCGATTTGGCGGCGCGATCCCGCTGATCCGGCGCGAGCATGTGGCCGAGTATTTCTCCCGCAGCCCGGTCTGGCTCGTCGCCAATCTCGGCCTCGACCGCATCCGGGAGGAAGCCGAGCGGATGGAAGAGGCCGCCTGCCGGTTCTACGACGCGGCGGTCAAGCGGGCGACCGACCCGTCGACGCGGCGGCTGTTCGGCGATCTCGCCGAGGCCGAGCGCCAGCACAAGGGCAAGGCGCACGACCTGACCGAGACCCTGCTAGACCCGCAATCGCGCGAGGGCGAGGACAAGACGGCGCGGCGGCAGATGATCTTGACGCTCGTCCAGCCCGGCCTCGCCGGCCTAATGGACGGCTCGGTGTCGACGCTCGCACCGATCTTCGCCACCGCCTTCGCCACGCAGGATCCGTGGACGACGTTTCTCGTCGGCATCGCGGCCTCGGTCGGCGCCGGCATTTCCATGGGGTTCACCGAGGCGGCGCACGACGATGGCGTGCTGTCGGGGCGCGGCTCGCCGGTGAAGCGCGGCTTTGCCTCCGGCATCATGACGGCGGCGGGCGGCCTCGGCCACGCCCTGCCCTATCTCATCCCCGATTTCTGGACGGCGACGATGATCGCCTTCGCCGTGGTCTTCGTCGAGCTCTGGGCGATCGTCTGGATCCAGCACCGCTTCATGGAGACCCCGATCGCCCGGGCCACCGTGCAGGTCGTGGTCGGCGGCGCGCTGGTGCTCGCCGCCGGCATCCTCATCGGCGGCGGCTGAGCGTCAGTCGGCGGGGCGGCGCGCCATGGCCCGCTCACGGCCGATCAGCGGCAGCAGGTCGGCCAGTTCCGGCCCATGCTCGAGGCCGGTGAGGGCCAGCCGCAGCGGCATGAACAGCGCCTTGCCCTTGCGCCCGGTGGCGGCCTTCATCGCGCCGGTCCATTCCTTCCAGGTGTCGCGCGACCAGGGCTCGGGCGGCAGGAGGTCGAAGGCGGTGTCGAGGAAACCGTGATCCTCCTCGGCGAAGACGGCCGGCGCCGGCAGCGCGCCGAAGACGACGTCGCGCCAGGCCGCCGCGTCGCCGACGCGGGCGCAATTGGCCCGGACCGCCAGCCAGAACGCTTCTGCCTGCTCTCCCGGCACGTCCATCGCGGCCAGCCGGTCGGCCACGGCGGCATAGTCGAAGCCGTGCACGAGTTCCGCATTCAGCCGCTCGACCTCGGCCGGATCGAATTTCGAGGCCGACGCCGAGATGTCGGAAAGCTTCACCCGCTCGCCCAGCGCCTCGAGGCTCTCCACCGCCTCGATCGAGCCGGACAGGCCGACGAGGGTCGCCAGCGAGGCGACCGCCATCGGCTCGATGCCGTCGGCGCGCAGCGAGCGCAGCGACAGCGCGCCGGAGCGCTTCGACAGCCCCTCGCCGTCCAGAGTCGTCAGGAGGTTGTGGTGGCCGAAAGCCGGCGCCTGATGGCCGAGCGCCTCGAACAGCGCGATCTGCACGCCGGTATTGGTGACGTGGTCGTCGCCGCGGATGATGTGGGTGACGGCCATCTCGGCGTCGTCGACGACCGAGCAGGGCGTGTAGAGATAGCTGCCGTCCTCGCGCACCAGCACCGGATCCGACAGCGAGGCGAGATCGACGGCTTGCGGGCCGCGCACAAGGTCGTCCCAGGTAACCTCGGTGCGCACCGGCTTCTGCGGATCACCGGCGAAGTTCGGCAGGAGGAAGCGCCAGTGCGGCGTCCGCCCCTCGGCCTCCAGGGCCGCCCGCTCGGCGTCGCCCAGCGTCAGCGCGGTGCGGGCGTAGACCGGCGGCAGGCCGCGCGCCATCAGCCGCTTGCGCTGGCGATCGAGCTCGTCGGAGGTCTCGTAGCAGGGATAGAGCAGCCCCTTCGCCTTCAGCGACGCCATGGCCGCGTCATAGGCGGAAAGACGCTCCGACTGGCGGTGCACCGCGTCCGGCACGATGCCGATCCAGGCAAGATCCTCCAGGATCGACTCGGCATATTCGGCGCGCGAGCGCAGCGTATCGGTATCGTCGAAGCGCAGGATGAAGGTCCCGCCCTCGCTTTGGGCGAACAGCCAGTTCAGCAGCGCGGTGCGCAGATTGCCGATGTGGATGTAGCCCGTGGGCGACGGGGCGAAGCGGACGGTCGGGCTCATCGGAATGCTTTCATGGTCGAGGTGGCAGCTGAGAAGCGTGGCGGATGGCCTGCCCCCCTCTGTCCTGCCGGACATCTCCCCCTCAAGGGGGGAGATCGGTCAGATTTTGAAACGGCATCGAAAAGGCCGGAGAAAACCGTAAGAACGATCGATCTCCCCCCTTGAGGGGGAGATGCCGGCAGGCAGAGGGGGGTGTGCGACCCGCCTCCCGCCGAAAGCCTCGCCGAGAAACTCACCCGGCCATGCCGACCGGCGCGCCCGTCACCAGCAGCCAGATCAACAGCACCGCGCCCGTGCCGAAACAGATCGCCGCCTGGAAATACTGCCGCGCCGCATAGCGCCGGCTCGGCTCCATCTCGCCGCCATAGGCCTCCGCCTTGGGCGCCTTGAGATAGTCGGCGGCGACGAAGCCGGCCGGCTTACCCACTTCCTGAAAGATGCGGCGCATGGCGAGGAGATAGCGGACGGCGAACAGCACGCCGAAGACGAGGAGGATGTAGGCGATCGATCCCGCCGTCATCGTTTCCATCAGCTTCCCTCGCGATAGCGGTTGGTAATGGGATAGCGGCGGTCGCGGCCGAAATTCTTGCTCGTTACCTTCACCCCCGGCGCCGACTGCCGGCGCTTGTATTCGGCGAGATACAGGAGGCGCTCGATGTGCCGCACCGTGTCGCGGTCGAACCCTCGGGCGACGAGATTCTCGACGCCGCCGTCATGCTCGACGAGATGCTCCAGAATGGCGTCGAGAACGGCGTAGGGCGGCAGCGAATCCTCGTCCTTCTGGTCCGGGCGCAGCTCCGCCGAGGGCGGCTTGGTGATGATCCGCTCGGGGATGACCATGCCGCCGGTACCGCGCGAGCCTTCGGGCACATTGGCGTTGCGCCAGTGCGCGAGGCGAAAAACCTCGGTCTTGTAGAGGTCCTTGATCGGGTTGAAGCCGCCGTTCATGTCGCCGTAGAGCGTGGCGTAGCCGACGCTCATCTCGCTCTTGTTGCCGGTGGTGGCGACCATCGCCCCGGTCTTGTTGGAGATCGCCATCAGGATGACGCCGCGCGTGCGGCTCTGGATGTTCTCCTCGGTGACGTCGGGCTTGAGCCCCTCGAACAGCCCGGCCAGCGAGGCCGTGAAGCCTTCCACCGGCTTTTCGATCTCGACGATGTCGTAGCGCACGCCGAGCGCGCGGGCGCAGGCCTCGGCGTCCTCGAGGCTGGTGGCGGCGGTGTAGCGGTAGGGCATCATCACGCAGTGCACCTGCTCGCGCCCCAGCGCGTCGACCGCCATCGCCGCCACGACGGCCGAATCGATGCCGCCGGACAGGCCGAGCACGACGCCCTTGAAGCCGTTCTTCTCGACATAGTCCTTGAAGCCGAGAACGCAGGCGCGCCAGAGCGCCTCATCGGCCTCCGGAATTCTCGCCGTCGGTCCGTTCTCGCAGACCCAGCCCTCCGCGCCGCGCCGCCATTCGATGACGGCGACCACCGCATCGAACTCCGGCAGCTGGAAGGCGAGCGTGCGATCGGCCTGGAAGGCAAAGGAAGCGCCATCGAACAGAAGCTCGTCCTGGCCGCCGATCATGTTGGCATAGACGAGCGGCAGGCCGGTCTCGATCACCTGGCGCAGCGCGACCTGGTGCCGGACGTCGAGCTTCTCCTTGTAGAAGGGCGAGCCGTTCGGCACGAGCAGGATTTCCGCCCCCGATTCGGCCAGCGTCTCGCAAACGCCGAGATCGCCCCAGATGTCCTCGCAGACCGGGATGCCGAGGCGCAGGCCGCGAAAGTTCACCGGGCCCGGCATCTCGCCGGCCTGGAAAACCCGCTTTTCGTCGAACTCGCCATAGTTCGGCAGGTCGACCTTCGAGCGCCAGCCGAGGATCTTGCCGCCGTCGGCGATGGCGACGGCGTTGAACAGGCCGGACTCGCTGCGCAGCGGGCAGCCGATGATGACGCCCGGGCCGCCGTCCGCCGTGTCGGCGGCCAGCTCCTCGACGGCAGCCATGCAGGCGGCGACGAAGGCCGGCTTCAGAACCAGATCTTCCGGCGGGTAGCCGGAGATGAACAGTTCGGTGAACAGCACCAGCTCGGCGCCCTTGCGGGCCGCTTCTTCCCGGCCCTTGCGCGCCAGCGCCAGATTGCCGGCGATGTCGCCCAGCACCGGGTTGAGCTGGGCGATTGCCAGTTTCAGTGAATTCACGCCTGCCGCTCCTTGTCAGATGGCTCGAGAGTGTCGGCCGGAATGCGCGTTCCACAATCCTGCCACCGCCTCATATCAACACCGACCCCGCGGCGCGAGGCCATGCTATCGATCCATCCGCCCCATGGGCGCCCAGCACCGACAGACCGGAGACGACCCGTGACCCATCGCCCTGCCGCCGAGACCGTTTTGCGCTGGCTCGGACGGCCGCACGACATGCTGGAGCCGGGCGAGCAGCGCGTCCTGCACAGCGCGCTGTCCGGCGAAATCCTCGCCCACGACGTGAATGCCGCGGTCTCGGCACAGGCCTCGTTCGGCGACCGGCTGGCCGATGCCATCGCGCGGGTGGGCGGATCCTGGGGCTTCATCATCGGGTTCTTTGCCTTCCTCGCCTTCTGGGTGGTGACGAACACGGTGATCCTCATGGCCCGGCCTTTCGACCCCTATCCCTTCATCTTCCTGAACCTCGTTCTGTCGATGATCGCCGCGGTGCAGGCGCCGATCATCATGATGTCGCAGAACCGGGCGGCGACGCGCGACCGGCTCGATGCCAGCCATGACTACGAGATCAACCTCAAGGCCGAGATCGAGATCCTGGCCTTGCATGAAAAGCTCGACGCGATGCGGCACGAGGACCAGCGGCGGATCGAGGACCTTCTGGTGCGGATCGGCGAACGGCTGGCCGTGGTGGAGTCACGCCTCACCGACGGCGCTTCGCAGCGCGAAAACCACTGACGCCGCCGATCTCGGCACGAGCGGATGGCCAGATCTGCCTCGGCATCGCATGCGTGCCGCTCAAGTCGCATGATCATTCCCGAAAGCCGGAAGGCCACCTTTCGGGATCATGCTCTAGCCACGGCGCGTTGCCCGAAATAGAACGCATCACTGCGCGACACAGGCCCGCGGCGGCCTTGCGGTTCGCCGCGCGGCCGGCCACTTACCGCCGGTGATCGGACGGGTCACCGGCGCGACCTTAGGGCTGTCAGACAGCACCGCCCCGCGGCGATGCGAGTGGAGTTGACGTGTACGAAATCCTCAACCTGATCAGCCATTACGGCCTCGTGATCGTGCTTGTCGGCACCTTCTTCGAAGGCGAGGTCTTCGCGATCATCGGCGGCTTCCTCGCCTATCGCGGCTCCTATCCGCTCGAGCTCATCGCGGCCCTGGCCTTCATCGGCTCGTTCACCGGCGATCTCTCGGTCTTCCTGTTCTCCCGCTTCTGGTCCGGCCACCGCTGGGTGGCGCGCTGGAAGGCGCGGCCGAAATTCGCCAAGGCCTTAAGGCTCGTCGATCGCTACCAGGCCTTCTTCGTCATCGTGAACCGCTACATCTATGGCCTGCGCATGCCGGGCCTGATCGCGCTTGGCCTCTCCTCCATCAGCATTCCGCGGTTTCTCGTCCTCAACTTGATCGGCGCGGCGCTCTGGGCCGGGCTGTTCACGACCATCGGCTATGCCTTCGGCTACTCCATCGGATCGGTCTTTGCGCGGCTGGAAATGATGGAGCGCGGCGTCGGCATCACGCTGGTCGTCATCGCGGTCGCGCTCGCAGCGTGGTTCGCCTGGAGACAGTGGGGCCCGATCCTCGCCGATCGCTGGCGCGAACGCCGCCAGGGGACGAGCGACATCGAGAATGCCGACCTCGCGCCGGTCAGATCCCGATCGCCGCTTCCCCGCGATCGAGGATCAGAGGAATGATCAGGTCCTCCTCGTCCGCAAGGTGCCGGATCAGCCGGCGCAGCAGCCGCTCGCTCGCATCGGCATAGGCGTCCGCCGCCCATCGCACGCCGTCTCTCGGACTGCCCGCCGCATCCTCTTCCGCGGCGAGGAACCGATTGGCGGTCTCGGCCGTGGCGAGAAGGTCGTCGTGGATGACGCCGTGGTCGTTTTCCAGAAGGTCGAAGCCGTGCGCCAGCGACCGCTCCGCCGCCTGGAAGGCCGGAAAGTAGTGCTGGTCCTCGATCTGGTGATGGCCTTCGAGGTTCTGCAGGAAGAAGCCGAGTCGCGGCGCGAACCAGCGGCGGAAGGCGGGAATATCCACCCGCCCCTCGCGGTGGTCGGCAAGGCCCGCCGACAGGGCGCTGCCGAGCTCGCGGAACATGTCGTGCCGCTCCAGCCAGAAGCGCGCGGTCGCACCGAGATTGGCGTGCCCCATCCAGACGTCGCGCGGATAGCGTGTTAGCAGCGCCCTGAGGTCCGGTGGGAGACCGGGGCGGGCGTCGAGATCGACGGTCTGCATCGGAAGAATGCTTTCCATGAGGGCAGGCTCAGGCGAAGGCGAAGGCATCCATGGCCAGAACCCCGAAATCCTGGCTGGTGTGGAGCCGGCGCGCCGTCGCGCCCACGCCCGCGGCCCCGAGCGCGACATACAGCGGCATCAGGTGTTCGTCGGTCGGGTGGTTCTCGGCGGCATACGGTGCCTGGCGGCGGTAGTCGACCAGCGCCGCAGTATCGCCCGCCAGAATCCTGTCGCTCATCCAGGCCGAGAAAGCCGAGACCCATGCCGGCGTCTCCGCCGTGCGATCGCCGACGCGCAAGCGCGCAAAAGCCTCGCGCAGATTGTGGGTGAAGGAGCCCGAGCCGACGACGAGGATATCCTGCGCCCGCAACCCCGCGAGCGCCCGGCCGAGCGCCAGATGATGGCGCGCGTCCAGTGCCGGGTCGATCGACACCTGCACCACGGGAATGTCGGCCTCCGGGTAGATCAGCGACAGCGGCACCCAGGTCCCGTGGTCGTAGCCTCTCCCGGTCGCCACAAAGGCGTCGAATCCGGCCTTGCGCAGATCGCCGGCGATCTCGGCGGCGAGCGAGGGATGGCCGGGCGCGGGATAGCGGATCTGGTAGAGCTTTTCGTCGAAACCGCCGAAATCGTAGACCGTCTCCGGCGCCGCGTCGCCGCTGACGAGCACCTTGTCGCTCTCGAAATGCGCCGAGGCGACGACGATGGCCTTGGGCCTCGGCAGACCGGCCGCCAGTTCGCGCAGGAAGGCGGTAGCCTTCGTCTGCGCGAGCGCAATGTCGGGAGAACCATGGGAGAGAAACAGGGTCGGCAGCATCAACGCGCTCCTTTTCCCTGAGATAGCCGATTGCCGCCGCAGCGATTAGCCGCCGGGGCCAAGACGCAGCGTTCATCGAACCGATGGGCCGTGCCTTGCGCGACGGGCCGGCGGGACAAGTCCCGCCGGCCGATCAATGGCTCAGATGCTGGCGACGCGCTTCGGCGCCATCGCCTCGAGATCCTTCTTCAGGAGCTCGGCGACGAGGAAGGCCAGTTCCAGCGCCTGCGTCGCGTTGAGGCGCGGGTCGCAATGCGTGTGGTAGCGGTCGCTGAGGTCCTCGGCGAGGACCGGGCGCGAGCCGCCGGTGCATTCGGTCACGTCCTTGCCGGTCATCTCGATGTGGATGCCGCCGGCATGCGTGCCCTCGGCGCGGTGCACGTCGAAGAAGCCCTGGACCTCGGACAGGATGCGGTCGAAGGGCCGCGTCTTGTAGTGGTTGAGGGTGATCGTGTTGCCGTGCATCGGATCGCACGACCAGACCACTTTCCGGCCTTCCTTCTCGACCGCCCGGATCAGCCGCGGCAGATGCGCTTCGACCTTGTCGTGGCCGAAGCGCGTGATCAGCGTCAGCCGTCCCGCCTTGTTCTCCGGGTTGAGGACGTCGATCAGCCGGATCAGCCCCTCGGCATCCATCGACGGGCCGCATTTCAGGCCGATCGGGTTCTTGATGCCGCGGCAGAACTCGACATGGGCGTTGCCGAGCTGGCGCGTGCGGTCGCCGATCCAGATCATGTGGCCGGAGGTCGCGTACCAGTCGCCCGAGGTCGAATCGACGCGCGTCATCGCCTGCTCGTAGCCGAGCAGCAGCGCCTCGTGGCTGGTGAAGAAGTCCGTCTCGCGCAGCGCCGGGTGGGTCTCGGCGGTGATGCCGATCGCCCGCATGAAGTTCATCGTCTCCGAGATGCGATCGGCGAGATGCCCATAGCGTTCGGCCTGCGGGCTGCCGGACAGGAAACCCAGCATCCATTGGTGAACATTGTCGAGATTGGCGTAGCCGCCCTGCGCGAAGGCGCGCAACAGGTTCAGCGTCGCCGCCGACTGCCGGTAGGCCTCGATCTGGCGCTCGGGGTTCGGGATGCGCGAGGCCTCGTCGAACTCGATGCCGTTGACGATGTCGCCGCGGTAGGACGGCAGCGATACGCCGTCCACGGTCTCCGTGCCCGAAGAGCGGGGCTTGGCGAACTGGCCGGCGATGCGCCCGACCTTCACCACAGGCGAGGAGGCGCCGAAGGTCAGCACCACGGCCATCTGCAGGAAGGCGCGGAAGAAATCGCGGATGTTGTCGGCGCCGTGCTCGGCGAAGCTCTCGGCGCAGTCGCCGCCCTGAAGCAGGAACGAACGGCCTTCGGCCACCTCACCCAATGCCTTGGTGAGCTTGCGGGCCTCACCCGCAAAAACCAGCGGCGGAAAGCTCGCCAGGCGCTTTTCGGTCTCGGCGAGCGCGACGGCATCCGGAAATTCCGGCATCTGCTCGATCGGCTTGTTGCGCCAGCTCGTCGGCGTCCAGTCCTTGGCCATGTCTCTCTCTTTCGACGTCACGTCACGCTGCCGGTCGCCGGCGCCAGAGGCGCGGGCGATGGTCTGGCGGATCATTGATCGAGGCCGGCTTTCCGATGCGGCCCTCGACACTGCGCATATAGGATGGAAACGGGGCGATTGTCATCCGCGCAGCGTGGCGAAGGAAGGCCTTCAGTCCGCCGGACGGAAGTGCGCGCCGCGGGCGATCACCAAGCGGTCGAAGAACTCCGCCTCGCCGGCACCCAGTTTGACCGAACGCGGATAGCGCGGCGTCATCCGGTCTTGCACGATCCCGGTCTCGAAGCCTTGGGTTTCCGCCACGAAGCGCTCGACACCGGCGCGGCCATAGAGCGACAGGAAACCCTGCAGCACGGCGTCGAGATAGGACTGGAGGATCAGCGCGCCGGTCTCCGCCGCCGTCGCGCCGGGCGAGATCGCCTCGTAGATGTGGACGGGCGCCGCGGCGGGCGCGGCATCGACAACGAGACCGGCGCCGTCGACATCGCGCCGGATATAGCCCGCCTCGCGCTCGTCGACCGCGGCCAGATGATCGGCATGATCGTAGACAACGACGCCCTGCGTCGCATGGCCGGGATCGGGCCGCGCCGACAGGAGCGCGATCCCCGTCTCGCTGCGCGGCAGCCAGAACCGGCGCCAGCCGGAAACCTCGGCGCGGCGGATGGCGAGAAACTTGGTGCGCAGCGTCGCCCGGTTGACCAGCGAGCCGTAGCCGAAATAGGCGACGACCTGCCCCGCCTCGGCCAGCTGGTGAAAGTCCGGATGGTCCTCGTGGATGTCCATGGCGCCGCTCCCGTCGCTTTTTTTCGCACCGGCCCGCCCGCGCCCGGCCCTCCCGGGTCGAGGGCACAAGGGAGACGTGGGGGCGCTAGACCTTTTCGCCGTCCTTCAGCCGGTAGGTCGGCTCGTACATGGTGACGAACTCCTCGGCCATGGTCGGGTGCACGGCCATGGTCCGGTCGAAATCGTCCTTGGTAACGCCCGCCTTTACCGCAATGCCGAGGAGCTGGCTCATCTCGCCGGCATCGGGACCCAGCACATGGGCACCGACGACGCGGCGCGTCGCACCGTCGACGACGAGCTTCATCAGCATCGGCTCGTCGCGGCCGGCGAGCGTGTGGCGCATCGGCCTGAAGCGGGCGCGGTAGATCTCGACCTCGGGAAACGCCTTGCCGGCCTGCGCCTCGGTCAGCCCGACCGTGCCGATCTCCGGCTGCGAGAAGACGGCTGTCGCCACGCTCTCGTAGTCCGGCCTGGTCGGGCGGTCGCGGTAGACGGTCTCGATGAAGCACATAGCCTCGTGGATGGCGACGGGCGTGAGCTGCAGCCGGTGCGTCACATCGCCGATGGCGTAGATGCTGGGAGTGGTGGTGCGGGAATAGTGGTCGACGACCACCGCTCCGACCGCGTCGAGCGCGACGCCGGCGGTCTCGCAGCCGAGATTTTCCGTGTTTGCCTTGCGGCCGATGGCGAGCATGACCTGGTCGACCTCCAGCACCTCGCCGCCGGCCAGATGCGCAGCCAGCCGTCCGCCCTCGCGCTGCTCGACCTCGGTCACGAGCTCCTCGCAGCGCAGGTCGATGCCCTTGCGCACCATCGCCTGGTGCAACTCGTGCCGGATCTCGTCGTCGAAGCCCTGCAGGATCTCCTTGCCGCGGTAGATCAGCGTCGTCGCCACGCCGAGGCCGTGGAAGATATTGGCAAATTCCACCGCGATGTAGCCGCCGCCGACGATGACGATCGCCTTCGGCAGTTCGGCGAGGTGGAAGGCCTCGTTGGAGGTGATGCAGTGTTCGGCGCCGGGCAGGCCCGGATGCGGATTGGCGCGGCCGCCGACGGCGATAAGGATATGCCGGGCGGTAAACCGGCGGTCGTCATCGGTCATGCGGACCGTGTGTGGGCCCTCGAGCACAGCGCGCCCGACCAGAATCTCGGCGCCGGACTTTTCCAGATTGGTCCGGTAGGCCTGCTCCAGCCGGTCGATCTCGCGGTCCTTGTTGGCGATCAGCGTCGGCCAGTCGAAGCGCGTCTCGCCGACCGTCCAGCCATAGCCGCGCGCGTCTTCGAAATCCTCGGAGAACTTCGAGGCATAGACGAAGAGCTTCTTCGGCACGCAGCCGCGGATGACGCAGGTGCCGCCATACCGGTATTCCTCGGTGATGGCGACGCGCTTGCCCAGCGCCGCCGCCCGCCGGGCAGCGCGGACACCGCCGGAACCGCCACCGATGACGAAGAGGTCGTAGTCGTAGGTCTCGCTCAAGGCAGGGTTCCCGGAACCGAGGAATCGGCCGACATGCGGTTCTCGCAGATCCGCCGAGAAAGATCGCCCGGCTCCGCCCGTCGGTCGCGACCGGCGGGATCTCGGTCAGGACGCCGACAGAGGGTGCTTACTGGGCCGTCGTCGTGCCGGCGGCGCCCGCATCGCCGGCAATAGCCGGCACCGTCGGGGTCGCCGGGGCCGCGGGATCGGTCAGCGGCACTGCCGCAGTGTTCATCGACGCGGCGAGCGAGGCCATGCCTTCGGCAGCGCTGGACCTGAGATCGCGCACGATGCCGTTCGACCAGACGTCGGCGGCCGCCATCACCTCGCGCGAAGCGACGGGCCCTTGGGCGATCAGCTTCTTGCCGGCGGCGGACTCGTAGAAGGCCGCGATGTCCTTCAGTTCCTGCTCGGTGAACAGGCGAGCGTAGATGCGGGCCACCTCGTTTTCGAGGTCGGCACGACGCGGCGCCAGGGCCAGGGCCCGGTCGTCGACCATGTCGGAAATCTCCGACTGGATATTGGGATTGTTGCCGATCAGATCGGCCTTGATCTGGGTCGCCGCGTTCATCAGGATATTGTCGAACTGGTCGGTGCTGTCGATCGCCGCAACGGCCGCGCGCGCCGCCGACAGATGCTCGGGCGTCGCGTCCTGGGCCTTCGCCGGCGCGATCGCCATGAGACCGGCAGCTGTCAGGGCCAGCAGACCGCGGCGCATCATCTCGTTGAGAACCATGAAAGTTCCGTCTCCATCCGTTGTCGGTCCCGAAACCGCTGGGTGGTACCTACCCAATCAGCATGCTGTCTAGCAAGCCCTGAAGGTTTCGGGCAGGGCCTGGGCGCCAACCTCCCGACGTGAAGCCCGTCGCCGGCACGGCCGAAACCGCGCCGTTCATGCCCGCTGCAGCACGGTGACGCCCTCGTCGCTGGCGATCACGGCAAAAGTCGCCAGGCCGAGGAAGAGACCGTGCTCGACGACGCCCGGCACCGCGTGAAGCGCCGCCGAGAGCGCTTCTGAATCGGGAATACGGCCAAATGATGCGTCGAGGATGAGGTGGCCGCTGTCGGTGATCGCGGGCCCCTCGCCCGCCTTGCGGAGCACGATATCGCCGGAAAGACCGAGCCCCGCGGCCGCCTTGCGGATGGCGAGATAGGTCGACATCATGCCGAAACCGTTGATCTCGATCGGCAGCGGAAAGGCGCCGAGCGTCTCGACCTGTTTGGTCGCGTCCGCGATCACGATCATCCGTTCGGAGGCGGCCGCGACGATCTTCTCGCGCAGGAGGGCGCCACCGCCGCCCTTGATCAGCCGCAACGCCGGATCGATCTCGTCGGCGCCGTCGATGGTCAGGTCCAGCGCCGGCATGTCCTCCAGCGTCACGATCGGGATGGACAGGGAGGCGCACAGCGCCGCGGTGCGCTCCGAGGTGGCGACGCCGGTGACGCGCAGGCCGCCCGCCACCTTCTCGCCGAGCGCGCGGATGAAGGCTTCGGCCGTCGACCCCGTGCCGATGCCGAGTCGCATGCCGTCCTCGACATGCGCCAGCGCCGCCTGGGCCGCCCTGTCCTTCAGCGCCGCGACATTCGCCATCCCCGTCTCCCCGTCCGCATCGAATTCCTGGCCCTGCTCTAGCGCGAAAGGCCGGGGGTGTCGAATGAAGCGGCGCTTGACGGGCGCCGGGCGAGGCCGCATCACGTCCGGCGTCGGCGCGCCGTTTCCGGCGGGGCCGGAGGGCCAGTCCGGACGGCCGGATCCGGCCATCGCCGGCCGATCCAGCCTGGGAGAAAAACAGTGCAGCCGATTGCCGTCTTCGATCTCGACGGGACCCTCGTCGATACCGCGCCGGATCTGACGGCGAGCCTCAATGTCTGCCTGGAGGCGGAGGGACTGGCGCCCGCGACCCTCGCGGCGATCCGCCCGCATGCCGGTCATGGCGCCCGGGCGATGCTGCGGCATGCCTATGGCCAGGCCGGTGTGGCCCTGTCGGAGGCCGACACCCTTCGGCAACTGGAACGTTTCCTCGGCCACTATGCGGGCCACATCGCCGATCGCTCGCGGCCGTTCCCCGGGGCCGTCGAGGCCCTCGACCGTCTCGCCGCGGCCGGCTACCGCCTTGCCGTCTGCACCAACAAGACCGAGGCGCTGGCCCGGCTGCTTCTGGAAGCGCTCGGTCTCGACCAGCGCTTCGCCGCGATCTGCGGCGCCGATACTTTTCCGGCCCGCAAGCCCGATCCCCGGCATCTTCTCGGCACGATCGACCGCGCCCGCGGCAGGGCGGAACGGGCGCTGATGATCGGCGATACCGCGACAGACACGGACGCCGCCATCGCCGCGACCGTCCCTTGCGTCCTCCTCGACTTCGGCTATGCGCCGGACGCGCGGGCGAAGGCCGACGCCGATGTCGTCATCGCCCACTTCGACCACCTCACGGTGGATCTCGCCGACCGGCTGACCCGCCGCCGCGACTGACCGCGTCACCGATGGCCCCCGGCCCCGGCCCCGCTCTCGGTTGCCTCAGCACCGGTATCCCCGTCTCCGGCCGAACCGCCAAACGGCCGAACGGTGCCACCGGCAGCCGGTGCCGGCCTCTCCCGCGAACGGCCCCCGGCGAGGGTTCTTGCCGCCTTCGGCGACAGTTCCGCCCGGCTCCGGCGATTCCTTCGTCTTCGGCCCATCGCGATATTGACCTGCGCGCCCCGGTGGCTCTATATCCGCGCACCGTGGCGACTGTTCGCAGCCGCCGGCGGGCGCGTAGCTCAGTGGGAGAGCACCTCGTTCACACCGAGGGGGTCACAGGTTCAATCCCTGTCGCGCCCACCACCGTAAGTCCTTAATTTCATTAGCATACTCTCAAGCTTGAAATTTCGGCACCTTTTTCTTTCGATAGATATTCCGACAGAAACGTCTCTTACGGCGTTGTCATTCCGTGAACCGCTCCCGTCGTTTCACGGTTCGATTCGACGTCATGTGATTGCTACAGCCGTAGAGGGTCGCTAGCAGCTCATCATTACCCGCGAAGAGAACCGTGCACCTGTCGGTAGGCGAGCGGCGCGGGCATGAGCTTCCCCTATGGCATCCAAGAAGCCCCGCCCGGCGCCAAAAGCCGACTCCCTTTCTACGCGCCGACAATGTCCAGGTCGCCGACATGTCGTTCTGGCAGCTCTTGCTATCGATCCATCCCCACAGCCGCGACGACCTTGCCAAAGGACTCGTCGGCGAGACGGCTATGCCTCTGCAGACCCTGCTGCACGGCTCACCGCTGGCCTGCCTGCAATTCGGTCAAGGTCGAGATGGTTCTCTCGCAGTCGGCGCTCGACGGGCAGCATCCTGGACATCTTATTGCCGATGGAGGTCTTATCGGCGACCTGGCCTACAACCTTGAACCTAGATCGACTGTCTCTCGTCCGCGGCTCGCTGCCCGAGACGCGTCTGCTGATCACCTCAGCCGCTGCGATTTCTGGTCGGCGATGATAGGCGAGGTGCATGCTGCAAAGCGTCTGAAAGCCGAATTCGGCCCTATGCCCGGCCTCGCCCCTATTTCATCGATGCGCTCGTCGAGCACGGCGAGTTGCTGAAAAATCCGAAAGTCGAACACGCAGAGTATCGCCCTGGCTTCGGCACTCACTTGCTACCACGCGCCGCTGCACGGTCAGTCCGTGGCCTGGAGCGCGTCCTGATCGAACTCAAGGATATCTACGAGTGGGGCAAAGCAAGCCGCGATGCCATCGAAAATACTGTTTGCGCCGCGGACGCATTCCAACCTAATCGAGGTATGCCTCGACGCCCCAGACTATCTGAGCATAACCGCTCGAAAGTCATTGACGTTCGTTCCAGTGGGCCCGGTCGTAAGAAGATCGCCTATCGCCTCAAATGCCGCCCAGCTATCATGGCCAAGCAGCTTTTTCTTCGCATCGATCCCAGCCGCCCGCATTCTCATAACCGATGCACCGTCAGCAAAGGCACCGGCGTTGGCTTGCGAGCCATCGATTCCGTCGGTGTCCGCGGCCAAAGCATGGATCGAATGGAATCCTTGAATGCCGAGTGCAAAAGACAGCAGGAAGGTGCTATTTCGCCCCCCTCGCCCGTAAGGGGCGGATCCAAATGTTACGGTCGTCTCTCCTCCGGACAGTAGCAGGATAGGCTTCGTGAACGGCCGGTCTCTGAGGGCGATCTCGCGCGCGATGGCGGCGTGAACCTGCCCGACGTCGCGGGCCTCTCCCTCGATTGAGTCTGACAGGATGATGGCATCCATGCCGACGCTGAGCGAATGCGCCGCTGCAGCCTCTAGCGACAACGCGGCCGACGCGATGACTGTTTCCAAGCCCAATCCGCGCAGGCGAACACCGACTACGAGCATGTCGCAGCCGGTCTGCGGAGCCTGAACGTTCCAGCCCCTGCCCCGTCACCGACCTACCGGTCGCGCAAAGATTGGGAGCTGCGGTCATGCTGCCGAGCGGACTGCGTCGCAGCAGCCTTGGCCTTTCTGCGACACCGTCAAATTCCTCAGGGCCACGGTACAGAGGTGTGGTGAGACAGAGGGCGGGGTTCCGAGCTGGCCCAGCAGCGGGGTAAAGGCCGCTTCTATTTTCGGCTCCTGGCCACGCTTCTGCCCGCTGGGCGATGGCTCGGCTGCGCCTTACCTCTGGCTGCCGCAAGGCCTCCGGATAGGTCTTAGTTCATGAGAGAGCCGGTATTGCTGATCAGCGCACCGGCCTTGACGAAGGCATTCGCATTGAGGCGCAGGACATAGCCGTCGACGTTGGAGCGGATCTGCAAGCACTCGCCGTCGCCATCAGACACCGGGTGAAGCAGCGCCAGAAGTGCGCCCCTGCGGACAAACTCGCCCAGGGCGACGACATGCTGCACGATGCCGTCACGCGGGGCCGGGTTCTGGTTTTCTTGACCGACACGCACGCGGATCGGCTCAACCGTTGAGGCGGCAATGGTCGAGCGGATGACACCGACTTTGGCGAGACCCCGCATCAGCGCGTCATGCAGTTCATCCAGCTCGGCGGCATCAAGGGCGCCGCCGCTGCCCCCTTCCGTCTCGATAGAGGCCAGGTTCTGCGCGAGGGCGCAGCCGACTGCGGTCGAGGGCACGCTGTCGATGTATTGGATGAACCGGGTGCCCCAGCCCTCCATCAGCCCTTCGAGTTGGTTTTCCGAGACTGCGCAGCGAGGGTTGGTAAAGCCAAAGATCAGGGGCACGACCGTGTACTCGGTTCCGCCGGCATGAAGATCGATGAGGAGATCGCAGAGGGGGAACAGCTCATCGGAAAGAAACTTTGACAACCTCTGCGTTGCGGTGCCGTCCGCATCCCCAGGAAAGGTCCGATTCATATTGGCGTCATCGATGGTGGATAGGCGTGAGCCCTTCTGCGACCCGGGAAAATTGATGGAAGGGATGATGATCAGCCGGCCCGTGACGGTGCCCGGGTCGATCTCCCTGGCCAGGCGGCGAAGGACAACCTGCGGCTCGTACTCATCGCCATGGATGCCGCCACAGACGAGGATGGTCGGACCGTCTCCATTGTCGATGACTGTCATTCTGTCCGGCAAAAAACGGTTGCCCTCGGCGATGACGTCGTTGAGGTCGCGGGTCGAACGACCGGCGGCCGTTGTGAGTATCGGAGTCATGGGTGTGGTCACTTTCGGCTGGGCTCAGGCGGTCAGCGCAAGGCGCGATGGCTGGACGGAAACCCTTGGCGACAGCGTGAAACGGCTGGGAGAGAAGGGCTCGAGATCGGCCGGTTTGTCGCCCGTTTCCGCCCAATCGGCGAACAGTTTGGTGAAGCCGAGCGAAATCGCGAAGCCATGCCCGGACCAGGCATAGCCGTAATAGAGGTTCGGCAGGTGCTGCGGCCGGTCGATGATCGGAATGTCGTCGAGCGCATTGGTATCGACCCGTGTCGCGTCGACCTGGACGAATTCCGACCGGTCCAGGAAGGGGAACGTCATGATCGAGTCGGTCAGGTTGATGGCGGTCGCACTGAGCGAGCCGGTGTCCACCCGCCCGTCCTTGTGGGAAACGCTGACGCCGCCCGACAGCATGATCGTCCCGTCCGGCAACTGCTTGATCGCCAGCCGCCGATGCGCGTGGGAGACGAGGTGCTTGATCACGTGGTTTTCAGGATTGGTCACATACATCATCTGCGGCATCAGGTTCCATGTCGGGGGCAATGCCCCCTGTCCGACATGCTCCGCAAGGAGCTTCGGCGCACCGACATTGCTCAAGACGAAGAGCTTGTCGCCGACACCGATCTCCTCGCCATCGACCAGGCGGACGGCGCGGATCCGGCCACGGTCGGCCAGAAGGGCCGACACTTTGGCCATGGTGCGGATCGTCGCGCCGGCCGCCTCGGCCGCCTTGGCGAACTGGCGTGTGGCGAAGGTGTGGTCGCCGACACCGTCATTAGGACAGTACATGGCGCCGACGATGGATCGGCTCATTTCGGGCTCGAGCGCGAAGACTTCGTCACGCGACAGGATTTTGCTGGGGGTGCCGAGCGCACTCTGGATGGCGGCCTTGGCTTCCATACGCCCGCGGATTTCATGCTCGCGGTGGCCGTAGGGCAGATCGAAGACTTGGAGTCCGCCGACCCGGCGATATCCCACGCCCCCCTCGAACTGCTCCTGAAAGACCTGCCAGCGGTCGATCGACAGCGATACGACCGGCAGTTCACGGATGTCGCGGTTGTTGGCGCGCACGCCGCGCTCGCCAGGCCCGCCTGAGGCGCCCCCCGCGATTTCCCCGCCCTCCAAGAGCAGCACGTCACGTCCGCGGCTGGCGAGTTCGTATGCCAGGCTGGTCCCGTAAATTCCGCCGCCGACAATGACGATCTCGTGGGTGCTCGTGACCTTGCTCATCAAAGACTCCATAGTTCGAATGTTACAGGGGGATGGTCGATGCCACGGTGGCGGGCTGCGGCTCGTGAAGCCGTTCCGCGAAATGGCAGGTGATGGTGCGTCCGGCGAACGGGCGGGGGGCCGGCTTTTCGGTCAGGCAACGGTGGGGCAGCACCCCGCCGTCCGATTCCGCTGCGATGCGCTTTGCCAGGGGACAGCGCGTGTGGAATGTGCAGCCGGCGGGCATGTCGCGCGGGCTGGGGATCTGGCCTTCCAGGATCGTGATGGCCCGCTGCCGCTCGACCTTCGGGTCCGAGGTCGCGACCACCGAGAGAAGGCTCGCCGTGTAGGGATGGCGCGGGTCGGCAACCACCGCCGAGACGGGGCCGTTTTCGACGAAGGCGCCGAGATACATGACGCCCACGGCATCGGCCATGTGTCCGACAAGGGCGAGGTCGTGGGTGATGACCACATAGGTCAGGCCGAGCTGCTCCTGCAGGTCCATCAACAGGTTGACGACCTGCGCCTGAACCGAGACGTCCAGCGCGCTGACCGGCTCGTCGAGGACGAGGATTTCGGGTTCGACGATGATGGCCCGGGCGATCGCAACCCGCTGGCGCTGGCCGCCGGACAATTCATTCGCGAACCGGTCGAGATGCTGGGCATCGAGCCCGACCTGGCGGACGACACGCATGATCCGCTGACGTCGTTCATCGGCCGTGCGGCCGAGGCCGTGAACAATCAGCGCCTCTTCGAGGACGGCCTCGACGCGCATCCGTGGATCGAGCGATGCGCGTGGGTCCTGCAGCACCAGTTGCACCCGGCGCCGCATGCCGCGCATGGCCGACTCACTGACGCCCGACAAGACATGACCGGCAATGGTGACGTCGCCCTCGGTGGGCTTCAAAAGCCCGACCAACAGGCGGGCAAGAGTGCTCTTGCCCGATCCCGACTCGCCGACGATGGCAAAACACTTTCCCTTGGCGACCGAGAACGAGACACCATCCACGGCCCGGACCGGGTTTCCGGTGACCCGACCGAGAAAGCGGCTGCGCTGGGAAAAGTGCATATGCAGCGCGTCGGCCGAGACAACGGCCGCGGTCGTCGGCGCGTCAGGATTTGCCATCGAACTGCTCCTCGGCGAAATGGCAGGCGGCCCATTGTCCGGCAATCTGGCGCCGCTCGGGCGCGACCGTCCGGCAGCGCGTCCTGTCGGTGCCCAGCCCGCAGCGGGGGTGGAAGGCACACCCCTCCGGTAGCCTGCCGAGGAAGGGCGGCTCGCCGGCGATGCTCGGCAGGCGCCTGCGCAGGCCATCGACGGCCTCGGTGGGCGCGGAATCCTTGAGCGCCCGTGTGTAGGGGTGGGCTGGCTGGGTCAGCACGTCGTCGACACTGCCGAACTCGACCACGTCACCCGCATACATGACAGCCACGTCGTCCGCGTAGCGCGCCACCAGGCCGAGATCATGGGTGACGAGGATCAGTGTCATCCGCCGCTGGGTCTGGATCGTGCGCAGCAGGAGCAGAATCTGCTGCTGGATCGTCACGTCGAGCGCGCTGGTCGGTTCGTCGGCCAGCAGGATTTCGGGCTTCTGCGCCAGGGCCATGGCGATGACGATGCGTTGCTTCATGCCGCCCGAGAACTGATGCGGGTACATGTCGAGGCGGCTGTGCGCATCACCGATGCCGACATCGGTCAGAAGCATGGCCGCCTGCTGCCAGGCCTCCTGTTGCGACGGGCCGCCACCCTGCCTAATCGCTTCGACGAGCTGCGCGCCGACGGTGATCACCGGATTGAGCGCGCTCGCCGCGTCCTGGAAGATGATGCCGATGCGCCTGCGGCGCAGCTCCCTGATCTGGCCCGGCGTACAGCGGGTGATCTCGGCGCCGGCAACCTGCACGGTTCCGGAGGTGACCTGCGCCTGTGCGGGCAGGAGCGTTGCGATCACGCGCAGGAAGGTGCTCTTGCCCGAGCCGGATTCGCCGACGATCGCGGTAGTGCGCCCTCGCGCCGCCGTAAAGTCGACGCCGCGCAGAACTTCGACGGCATTGATGCCGGGGAAGAAGGCGACGCGAACTCTCTGTGCCCTGACCGGTTCGTCGGCCGAGCCGCCGGCAGGCTCGGCGCTGGCCGGCTTGTTGCGGTCGACCCGGACGCCCATGAGGGACGCGAAAATCGAGGCGGCAGGCGAACGGCGTGCGGAGGTGGGGTCGAAGATGTTGCGAAGCGCTTCGCCGAGCAGGTTGAAGCCAAGGGCTGCCAAGGCCAGGCACAGGCCGGGGAACGTCGCCAGATGGGGGTGGGACCTGAGGTAGGACCGGCTTTCCCCCAGCATGGTTCCCCATTCGGGCTCCGGCGGCTGCGTGCCAAGTCCCAGAAACGACAGACCTGAGGCCGACAGCAGGGTGGTCGCAAACAGCAGGCTGGACAGCGTCAGGAGGATCCCCGAAATATTGGGCAGGACGTGGCGCAGGACGATGCGGGACGGCGAACAGCCGAGCGAACGGCTTCCCTCGATATAGGGTTCGGACAGGATGCTGCTGGTGACGGCGCGGGCGGTTCGCGCAAAGACCGGGATCGACACGACGCCCACCGCAATGATGACGTTCTGCGTGTTGGCGCCGAGGATGGCGACGATGGCGAGCGCGAAGACGATGTCAGGAAAGCTCATCATGATGTCGACGCAGCGCATGATCAGAAAGTCGATGCGCCCCTGCCGCAGAGCCGCGACCATGCCGACCGGCACGCCGATGAGAAAAGCGATCGCGACGCCACCGATGCCGATGCCCAGCGAAGTGCGAGCCCCGGTCAGAACGCGACTGAATACATCGCGGCCGAGCTGATCGGTGCCGAACCAATGGTCAGCGGACGGGGCCTTGAGGGTGTTGGCAAAGCTTTGCGCATAGGGATCGTACGGCGCGACAGAGGCGCCGAACAGTGCCATTGCGACGAACATAATCACCAGCGACAGGCCGACCAGCCCCTTCGGCTGACGGGCCAGCGCGAGCAGGATGCTCGCCCCGCGGGATGGGCGCTTTGGCCGGGCGTCGTGCGCCGCGGTGTCGGGAAGAGCGGTTGCTGTCGTGACGGTCATCGGCCTGATCCCCTTTCTCATGCGGTGCGTGCCCGTGGGTCGAGCCACTGGGTGAGCAGGTCGGTCATCAGGTTGATGAGCACGAAAAAGAACGCGAACATCAGGATCGAATACTGGATCACCGGGTAGTCGGCCCGCGAGACGGCATCCACCAAGAGGCGGCCGACACCGGGAATGCCGAAGACGGTTTCGGTGATCACCGACCCGCCCAGCATGGCCCCGAACTGCACCCCCGCCACCGAGATCGCCGCGATCAGCGAATTGCGCAGGGCGTGATGCAGGATGACGCTCATCTCGCTCAGACCCTTCGAGCGGGCGGTGTCGAGATAGTCCTTGCCCATGACCTCGAGCAGGCTGGCCGTCACCAGCCGGCTGAACATGGCGGCGGGCCGGGTCGCAACCGCCAGGATCGGCAGGACGAAATGCGACGGTGTCGATGCCCCTGCCGCCGGCAGCCAGCCGAGCCGAACCGCAAACAACCAGATGCACAGCAGGCCGAGCCAGTAGATCGGCATAGAGATGCCGGCCAGGGTGAACAATGATATCGCCGTATCTGCCCAGCCGCCCTGCTTCAGCGCACTGGCGACGCCGCCGATCGCACCCAGGATCAGTCCGACGACGAGCCCGCCGATCGCCACGATCAGCGTGTTGGGCAACCGCTCGCCGATCTCCGTCGAAATCGGCCGCCCGGTCCGCAGCGACACCGCCACGTCGGGGTTGACGACGCCGATAAGGAACTGCTGATAGCGTTCCCAAGCGGGCTCGTTCAGCCCCATCTTGTCCCGGATCACCTCGACCTCCTCGGCCGTGGCCATCGGCCCCGCCTGGATTCGGGCGGGGTCGCCAGGGATCAGGTCGACGAACCAGAACACCAGGAACGAAACGATCAGAAGCGTGGGAACGGCAGCGAGGATACGCTTCAGCACGAACATGGCGTTCTGCCCCTCTCAAGACTTCGACAATGAAACCTGGTCGAAGTGCATGGTCTCGTTCGGCTGGACTTCCAGCCCCTGGACCCGATCGGACACGCCAATGGCCTGCGTTTGATACCAGAGGAAGATGAAGGGGCGATCCTCCCAGATCTTCTTCTGGATCTTGGCGTATATGTCCTTCTGTTTGGCGAGGTCGGTTTCGGCGCGCCCCTCTGCCAGCATCGCGTCGACCTCGGGGCTGGAATAGCCGGTCGTGTTGGCGCCGACGCCGGACTTGAACAGCCGGTAGAGCGTGAAATCCATGCCGGCGGTCGCGCGGCCGAGCATGCCCATGTTGTCCTGGCGCTGCGCGGGCGGCTGGCTGACGATCTCCGTCCAGGTCCCCCGGTCGACGACCTGTGCCGTCGCATTGATGCCGATCGCCTGGAAGGAGCCCTGCAGCGCCTGGCAGATCTGCGCGTCCTTGATGTACCGCCCATTCGGGCAGACCATCGTCAGGGACAGTTCGCCCGGCGCATAACCTGCCTCCTGCATCAGCGCCTTGGCCCGTTCGACGTCGAAGGGGATCGGGTCGAAGGTGACGCGCAGCTCGTTCTGCGTGCCCGGTCCGGGCATGGTGACGGACGATGTGCCGAGTCCGCCCAGGATGCCCTGGATCATCCCCTCACGGTCCACCGACAGATTCAGCGCCTCCCGGACCCTGGGGTCTTCCAGCGGTCCCTTCAGCACCATTTCCATGTTGATCGAGAACATGCTCGGCGGCGTGATCACGTCGACCCCGTCGACAGCGCGAATCGTCTCGATCGACTCCGGCGGAACCCGCTCGGCAATGTCGACCTCGGCCGTTTCCATCATCGCCATCCGGGAGCCGTCCTCGGGAACGACCAGAAAGTCGATGGCTTCCAGTTTAGCCGGATAGGCTCCCTTGTAGGTCGGGCTGGGCACCAGGCGGTAGCGCTCGCCGCCCACGAAGCTATCGACCACGTAGGGGCCGCTCCCGACGGGTCGGCGGCTGTATTCCGCCCCCATCTCGGCCAATGCCTTCACATCGATAATCGTCGCGGTCGTCGACGCCAGAAGCAGGAGAATGTGGCCGTTCGGCTCTGCCAGATGGAACTCCACCGTCTTCGCGTCCGGCGCGCTGACCCGCTCGATCGACGCATAGAGGCCGCGGTAGATCGAGCCGACCGCCGGATCGAGCAGACGGTTGAAGGATGCGGCGACGGCCTCGGCATTCACTGGATTGCCGTTCGAGAAGACATGTCCCTCGTCGATCTTGACGGTGAAGACCTTCCCATCGGCGGAAAAGGCGTGCTCGGTCGCCAATTCGTTGACGACGTTGTTTTCGCTGTCCAGACGGAAGAGCCCTTCGAGGACGTGCATATCGACGGTGTTGCCGGTCGGCAGGTCGTTGAAATGCGGATCGAACGTCTCGGGATCGGCGCCGACCGCAATTCTCAGCACGCCCGCGGGCGCCGACTCGGCCATCGCCGTCGTCGATACGAGAGAAGCGAACAGTACAGCCATTACGCCGCGGGCCATTATTTTCATGGCGAGAGCTCCGAGATGTTTGAAACAGGGGTGATATTGGTTATGAATTATGCATTATTGATCGATTTTTACTGCTACCTGGGTCAGTATTGACCAGGATTCATCTTTGCTTGAGTGGGTTGAGCTTGTACGCGTAACAGAACCGTGTCAAATTCATAATGTTCGGAGCGTCATAACGAGGGGTTATGGATGAAGCTGACACACAGGCAGGTCGAGTTCTTCAAGGCCGTGATGGAGCAAGGCACGATCACCGGGGCCGCAGCCTCGCTGCGAATATCTCAGCCGGCCGTCAGCAAGGCGCTGAGCGCGCTGGAGGGCGAGATCGGGTTTCCCCTGTTCCAGCGGACGCAGAACGGGCTTGTTCCCACGGTCGAGGCCCGCGCCTTCTATACAGAGGTCGAGCGCAGCTTCAGCGGGCTCCGCTATCTCTCCAGCGTTGCCGGGGATCTCATGGCGCTGAAGCACGGGCGGCTTGTCGTCGGCGTGATTCCGGCCCTCTCGGTGCGCTGGCTGCCCTCTGTCGTCGTGCGCTTCATCGACCGGTTCCCCGAGGCGAATCTGACGTTCGAGGCCTTTTCCTCACCACACATGGCGCAACTCGTGGGCCAGGGGAGGATCGACATCGGCCTGTGCCAGACGTCGACGAACGACCCGGCCGTCGTCAGAACTCCCCTGTTCGATATCGAGGTCGGCGCCGTGCTGCCGGTAGGCAACAGGCTTGCGGCCAAGACACAGATCGGGCTGGAGGATCTTGCGTCGCAGACGCTCATCAGCCTTTCCCGGGCGGACGTGATCAGCCGGCAGGTGGACGGACTGTCGGCCGATGCGGGGATCAATCTGCTCCGGCGCATCGAGGTGTCGCTCGGCAGCACGCTCTGCAATCTCGTGGCCGAGGGAGCGGGCATCGGGCTGGTCGACGCCGAAACCTATCATTGCTGCCAGGGCCCGGCCGTCGTCTGGCGTCCCTTCCGCCCCTTCGTGTCGATGCCCATTTCACTCCTGCAGTCGCAGCGCAGACCTCCCTCGCGCATGGAGCGGGAATTCATCAAACACCTGTGCAGCATCATGCCCGTCATGCAGATCGAGCAGCCCGATTGATGGAGGCGGCGTCCCTGCGGGATGAAGGCGGCCGCGACATTCCGAAAAGCCGGGGCTTATTTTGCCAGGAACCCGAGCGGATGTTCGGTGCCATCGAGGCGCCTCGAGGCGCATAGATGGATATGGCCGGTATCGTGTATTCGCGAAGCGCCCGGTGCTTCGCCGGCGGCTTCCAAACCGGGCTTGCCGAAGGCGCGGTCAGGGAAAGGCCGACCTGTTCGGCGACGTCCTGCTTCTTCATGTTTCGGCGCCCAGACCCTCCGCCTTGGCTGTTGCCATCGCAGGAAACCGGTGCGGACGGTTCAACCTCCCGTCCACAAGTCTTGCAGCAGGCCGGCTGACCCAGTCTTAGAAATGCTGTCCGCGATTGACGATCATCGACCGCCCCCAAGCCAAGTGATCGCGCAACTTGACGCCCGCGACCACGGGATCTCCGGAGACGATTTCGTCTAGAATACCATGGTGTTGTTCGACGAGGGGACGCAGTCGCTCTGGATGGCGCCCGTGCAGTTCCACCGAGATACGGTGCATCCGATCTTCCAGTCGTTCGAGGATCCTGATCATCTCCTCGTTTCCGTGCAGACGCGCCAAGGCTATGTGGAAGCCCATGTCCAGACGGTGAAACGTCCGGGCGTCGTTGTCGAGCAGGCAGTCGGCCTGCTGCACGAGGATCGCCTCGATCTGCTGCTTCTGGGCAGGCCCGACCCGTCCTGTCAGACTGGTGACAACGTGGGCCTCGACGACCATACGCACCTCGTAGAAGTCGGCGATCGCCCTGTGGGTCATCGGCTTCAGCATGAACCCGGCATTCGGAAGCACCACGATCAGGCCTTCGTTCTGCAAGCGGCCGATTGCTGAGCGGATCGGGGCAAGACCCAACTCCAGACGCTTGGAAAGCGACCTCTCCGAATAGACTTCTTCCGGATCCGTGCTTTCGAACAGGGCGGATTTGATACGGGTGTAGGCCTCTTCCTTCGAGAGCGTCCGCCCTGCTACCGGCTCTTCGATCGTGGTCATCGATGCACTCCTCTCTCGCCAGGGCCAGGGGCGCCCGGCGAAGTCAACTTGACAGTAGGCCTTGCTCAACTGCAATGTCAGTGCAATGTCGCTGCAATGTCAATTGCCGCAGAGTTGACGTGTTGGGAGGAGAGACAGAATGCAAAGAGGAAATCCACTGCTTTCGGGCAAGGGCAAACGCCAGCCGCTCATCGGAACCTGGGCGCAGACGAAAAGCCCGGAGTTCTGCGAGATCGCGGGCCGGGCGGGATTCGATTTCGTCATAATCGACATGGAACACGGATCGTTTGGCATCGAAGGTGCTGTAGAGATGATCAGGGCCGTAGAGGCCGCCGGCTCGGTCCCCGTCGTTCGGGTTCCCGACCACACGCGAACCAATATCTTCAAGGTTCTCGACGCGGGGGCCATGGGCGTGCTGGTGCCGAGCGTCTCCAACGCGGCGGAAGCCAGGGCCATCGTCGAGGCAGCCACCTATGGCCCCAAGGGGAAACGGGGTGCGTGCCCCTGCACACGAGGCACGGGACACGGCGTCGAAGACTGGAGCGCCTATCTCGACTGGACGCGCGACAATGTCTTCGTGGCGGCTCTCATAGAGACGCCTGAAGGGGTCGAGAACTTTGACGCGATCATCGCTGTTCCGGGCATCGATTACGTCACCCTCGGCCCCTTTGACCTGGCGCAGGCCCTTGGTCACGAGGGAAATTTCGCCCATCCGGACGTGCAGGCCTGCCTGGAGGACCTTGCCGCCCGCGCCCTCGCCAAGGATGTAGGCGTGATGGCGGTGTCGTTCGCCAGCGACGGCGCGGGGGTTCGAAACGACTTCGACCGTTGGATCTTGAAGGGTGTCGACGTGGTCGCCATCAGCAGCGACCGCTTCCTGCTGTCGTCCGGAATGAAAGGCATCGTGGGAGCGGTGCGATCCAACTGAAAAAAACACTTTCTGGGAGAAGCATGTGATGAAGCATTTTTCGAAGAACAAAGCACTCGTCGTGACACTCGCATTCCTGATGGGCACGGGGGCTGCTGCGGCACAGACGACGATGAAGATCGCAAACGTGGCCCCAGCGTCGCATCCCAGCGGCATCGTTCTCCAGGAAATCGCCGATGCCCTGAATGCCAGGGATGACATCAATCTCGACGTCCAGGTCTTCAACGACGGCGTCCTCGGGAGCGAGATGGAGACCCTGGACCAGATCAACTCGGGAGTGCTGGAGGGACAGGTTGCGCAGGGAATATCGATTTTCCAGCCCTACTCTCCCCAGTTCGGTGTCGAGGAATTGCCCTTTCTCTTCCCGACACGGGAAGCCGCCTATGCCGCCGTCGACGGAGAGTTCGGCCAGCTGATCGCGGCCAAGGCGGAAGAGCATGGATTCAAGATTTTAGCGTTCTGGGAGAACGGCTTTCGCCACTTCACCAACAGCAAGCGTGCCATCGTCGTCCCGTCCGACATGAGCGGACTGCGTTTCCGCACGGCAGAGTCGCAGATCCGGCTCGCGATGTTCGCCTCTCTCGGGGCCAGTGCGGTGGCGCTGCCCTTCACCGAGCTCTACGCAGCTCTTCAGCAGGGCGTGGTCGACGGCCAGGAAAATCCGTTGGCCTTGATCTCCAAGGCCAGCCTGGCCAACGTGCAGAAGTATCTCAGCACCTCCGGCCACATCTGGAACGCCGCTCCGATCGTCGTGTCGAAAGTCTGGTGGGACGGTCTGGACCAGCCCACCCAGAGCGCTGTCCAGACAGCCTTCGACGAAGCCAAGATGCGGGAGCGCCAACTGATCGCGCAAGGCGACGAGCAGCTCGTCGAAGAACTCAAGGCTGCGGGAATGGAGGTCAACGAAGTCGACAAGCAGGCATTCCAGACGGCCACCGAAACGGTATGGGCAAGATCTGAGGAAACGATCGGCGCAGATCTAATGGCACTCGCAAGGCAAATCCGGGGCGGAAAGACGCAATAGTCGCGACGCCGAGGCCTGCTGTCCGCGAGCGGTGGGCAGCGCGCTCTCTGATCGAACCGGGAGGAATGCAATGAAAAATCTGGACTGGATCATACTGGCCCTGGACAGAGTGCTGTGCATCGCATGCACACTCATCGTCGTGGCCTTTGCCTGCCTTCTGGCTGGACAGGTCGCGCTGAGATACGCGTGGGACGCGCCTCTCTTCTGGGTGGAGGAACTATGCCGTTTCCTCCTGGTCTACCTGACATTTCTGGGTAGCGCCCTCGCCTGGGGTCGCCGGGACCATATCGCCATCGACTTCGTGCTCGACGTCGTTGGCGGCAGGATCCGAAAAGCGATGATCGTGATGGTCGATCTCCTGCTGCTCGGCTTCTTCATCTGGGCGGTTTACGCCGGATGGGTATACGCTTCGGCATCCATGTCCAGGATTTCGATCTCGCTGGGCGTGCCCAATGGATACGCCTATGCTTGCGCGCCCATCGCATTCGCGATCATGGCCGTCCAGACGATCGTCTTCCTCATCCGAGGAGATCGAGACCTCGCGCAACCAACTGTTCCGGTTCGGGAGGTCTGAGATGCCCCTTGTCGTTCTCAGCATGAGCTTCGTCCTGTTTCTGCTGCTGGCTGTGCCGGTGGCCTTCGCCATCGCCATGGCGATACTCTCTTATCTGGTCTACGATGGGCGCTTCGCCGCGGACATTCTGATTCAGCGCTCCATTGCCGGCGTAAATTCGTTCCCCATGCTGGCGCTTCCCCTGTTCATTCTGGTCGGCTACCTGATGGAGCTCGGCAGCACGCCCAGGCTGATGCGCTTTGCCAACTCCTTTCTTCGTCCGCTTCCCGGCGGCCTCGCCGTCGCCAACGTCGGCGCGTCGGCGTTTTTCGGTGCCGTGTCCGGATCAGGCGTGGCAACCATCGCCGCCGTTGGCGGGGTGATGGGACCCGAAATGGTCCGGAACGGTTATTCCAAAGGATATGCGACCGCAGTCATGGCGGCTTCGGGCGGGCTTGGTATCTTGATACCACCCAGCGTTCCGCTAATCATCTTCGGCCTCATAGGCGGAGTTTCCATTGGCGCCCTCTTCCTGGCCAGCCTGGTCCCCGGCATTCTCGTTGCCGTTCTTCTTTCCGCAACGGCCATGATTGTCGCGAGACAGGAAGGCTATGGCGGAGGTGGCACGCTCGACTTCCGGGAAATCGCTGTCTCCTTTACTTCGGCCATTCCGCCTCTTTTGCTGCCAGTGGTGATCCTGGGCGGCATTTTGGGAGGCTATTTCACGTCCACCGAGGCCGCCGCGGTCGGCGCCGTCTACGCTCTTCTTCTTGCCGGACTTCTCTATCGCGAGGTGACCGTCGCAAAGATGCAGGACATTCTGGTGAGGACCGTGCTGACGAGCTCCGTCATCCTTATCATCATTGCGACATCCTCCGCTCTCGCTTGGGTCATCACGATCAATCAGGTCCCGTCGATGGTCGCCGCCTGGATGCAGGGCATCACCGACTCACCAGTGGTTTCGATCCTGCTCATCCAGGCCTTCTTCCTGATCTTGGGCGTGTTCATGGAGACGATGGCCATCATCATCATCACCACGCCGATTTTTCTCCCCGTGGCGATCGCCCTCGGCTTCGATCCGCTGGTCTACGGCGTCGTCCTCATCATGAACCTGATCGTTGGCTCCATGACTCCTCCGCTGGCAGTGGGCATCTACACCGCCGCAAGGGTGATCGGGGCCAAGCCGGTCGAAGCCAACCGCTATCTGGTCCGCTTCATCATCCCGCTTTTGCTCGCCAGCCTCATAGTTCTCTTCGTGCCATCCATCGCCACGACTCTTCCCCGTGCTTTAGGCCTCTGAACAAGTCAGTCGTGTCTCACATGACGGCCGGACGGCATCATCAGGCGTGCAATTGTTGGATGGAGATCGGCGCCGGCCTCTTGAGCCGGACAAAATCAAGCGACGTTTTTTGCGCCCAGGCCGTGGATGTCCTACGCGACCTGGCGACCTCAGCGCGAGGCCGAAATCCGTCCGAAACGGACATTTGCGGGCATTACAGGATGCCGCCTACAGAGATCCAAAGCGCAGTTGTCTGAAGGATAGGTGGGCGGATGTATGCCGCTCCCACCGCGATGAACTTCGAGATTTTCAATCGCTTCGTCGCAGGGCTCGAAGCCGCGCCCCTGCTCAAGAGCCTTGATCGCATCTCAGTCATTTCAGGGCAGCCCGGACAGCACCACGAGATGGTGGGAGCACTGCAGGGTGTCTTCGAGGGGGCTCGCCTTCGGTTGCTGGAAGGCGCGTAGCGAGGCGGCCCCTACCAGGACGTCCCCGATGTCGTCTGTCGACGCGAACGCCTCACGCCCGCAGAGTGAGTCGCCGGGTTGGACATTCGGCCGGCTGTGTCACGCCGACTCCGGGCAATGAGCGCTTGCCGCCATCACACCTGGAGACGGTTTGCAGCTTCAGGCGCCTTTCGCCGAGCACAGATGCCGGCGGAAAGGCGACGTGACGCGGACCCGGCACAATTGCACGCACGATCAGGTCCATCAGCAGGCGGAGCGACTAGTGGATCATGTGCGTCCTCGGGCGCTCCGTCTGGGCTGACCGCGGCCCGAGACCACAAATGCCGCAGGATCAGACGGGCCAGAAGCAGATGGCGGCGCCTGCGACGGCGGCAGCAAGGCGCGGCCCCGCCTTGCCGTTCGAGATGAGCGCGAAGGAAATGGCCCAGAGCGCCAGCGCGATCCGGACGAAGGCAAAGGCGGCCGCAAGCGGTTGATCAGCCATGTGAACGATCGCCGGATTGGCAATCATCGCCAGCGGGATGATGTAGAGGCCAATGCCGAGCCGCATGGCCGAGCCCGCGACCTTCAACCAGTTTTCGCCGGCCATGCCGGCCGCGATGAACACGGCACCGCAGACCGGTGGCGTGATCGTCGACAACAGCGCGAACCAGAAGACGAAGAGATGGGCAAGCATTGGTTCGATGCCGAGACGCTGCAGCGCCGGGCCCGCCACCGTCACGCAGATGACGTAGGCCGCTGTCGTCGGCACTTCCATGCCGAGCAGGATGCAGGCCAGCGCCGTGAGGATCAACGCGGGCCAGAGCGACTCTCCGGCCACGGCAAGAATGGCGGAGGTGACCTTGATGCCAAGGCCAGTCATGCCGAGCACGCCGACAACGATCGAGGCACAGATGATGATCGCCGCGATCATGGCGATCTGCCTGCCGGCCTCGATCGCCGCGATGCTAACCCGCCTAGCGAAAAGGCGCGGCGAGATCGACAGACGGATGTCGACGAAAAGCAGCAGCACGGCCGACAGGATCGCCAAGCAGGCGGCATATTGTGGCGTCGTCTTTGTGACGAACATCCCCCAGAGCAGGACCGTGAACGGGACGGCAAAAAACATGGTGGTGACCACGACGTCGCGGATTTTCGGCCGGTCGGCGGCATCGATGGCGCCAAGGCCAAGCCGACGGGCGAAGAGGTCGATGCCGATCCAGGTGGTCAGGAAGTAGAGGATCGCCGGCGGCAACGCTGCCGCCATGATCGAGCTGTAGGGAATGCCTGTGAGCTCGACCATGACGAAGGCGCCCGCCCCCATCAGTGGCGGCATGATCTGCCCGCCCGAGGAGGCCACGGCCTCGACCGCGCCGGCCAGCGCCGGGGGATAACCGAGCCGCTTCATCGCCGGAATCGTCACCGCGCCGGTCGAGGCGACATTGGCCGAGGCCGAACCCGAGATCGATCCGAACATTGCCGAGGACAACACGGCGATCTTGCCGGCACCGCCGCGCAGTCTCCCGGCGGCCAGCGCCGCGAGGTTCATGAAGCCCTGCCCCGCCTCGCCGGCGTTCAAAACGGCGCCGAGAATGACGAAGATGGCGACGATGCCAACGGAGACGCCGGTGAGCGAACCCCAGATGCCGCCTTCGGTGATCGTCATCGTGCCGAGAAAACTCTCCAGAGGAAAGGCTGGGTGTCCGTATTCTCCGGGGACGTATTGGCCGAACAGGCCATAGAGGAGACACACGAGGGCGACCAGCGGCAGCGGCCAGCCAATGGCACGACGCGCCATTTCCAGCGTCACGACGATCAGTGCCGCCGCCACCGCTATCTGGAGCCCACTGTCGAGAAAGCCGTATTGGTCGGACAGCGCATCGGCGTTGAGCGCGATGTAGAGGCAGCCGGCCTCGCCGACGAGCAGAAAGATCCAGCCGGAGACTCGCTGGAACGCCCCCCGTGCCTGGAACACGAAGATCCAGGGAAGCGCCAGCGCCATGTGAATGGGGCGCGCCACCAGCGCCGGGACGAGGCCGCTGAAAATCAAACCGAGATGAAAGGCGATCGAGATCAGTCCGAGCACCTGCCAGCCCAGAAGCATGGTGGGCCGCGCTGGGGCTCCGGTTGCCATAGTGCTCACTGTCATCGCATGAATCTCCCCCGAAAACGGGTCGCCGAGAGCCCGACGGCCCTGCCGCCGGAGGTCTGGGATGTGCCGGGGCTTGTTGAGTGGCGTCCTGCCCCCAAGGACTTGGAGGCGCGTGCCGGCGTCCGGTCGACGCTTCAGGCCTCTTGTCGAGGCTGAGGCGCGACCGGGAACCGTCTGTTCAAAAACTCTGGATCAGAGCAGACCGTCCGGAACGGGAAGACCGGCTTCCTTATAGTAGCGCGCAGCGCCCGGATGAAGCTTGACCGCGCCGTTGGCCAGAAGCTCGGGCGCCACCGCCTTCCACCACGGCGAAGCGGCGGCGAGCTGAGCCTTGGCCTCCCAGAAGGTCTTGGTCAGGAGATAGGCCGTATCGTCGCTCATCTCGGTGGTGGCGAAAGCGAGAACCGGAAGAGAGGTCGTGACCGTGTCGGCATCGACCCCAGCATAGCTCCCGGCCGGGATCACCTGGCGAGTCTGCCCGGTCTTTTCGACTTCGGCATCGCTCATCGTGAGAAGCTTGATCTTGGTTGTCGCCGAGGCCTCGATGACGTTGGGCGCCGGGAAGGAGCCTGCGGTGACGAAGCCGTCGATCTGGCCATTCGTCAGCGCATCCGCCGCATTGCCGAGTTCGGCATCGGCAATGGTGACCTTATCGGTCAGGCCGAACAGTCCGAGATATTTTTCGCCTTCGGTCGCGCCGAAACTTCCTTTTCCCAGCAGGATCGTTTTGCCGACCATGGCCTCGAGCGACTGGTCGCCACCGTCGCCGGCCATGACGAAGTGCATCGTCAACGACGGGATCGGAAAGAGGGTCCGGATATCGGCAAAGCGCGGATTGGGTCGCTTCTCGAAGGCGCCCTTGCCAGCCGCTGCCGCTGAGACCAGCGAGGGGGGCGCGGTAAAGACATAGTTGCCGGGACGCGCCGCTGCCTCCATCACGTTCTGCACCGACCCCTGGCTTTCCTCCACCGTCAGGATCACGCCGCCATCGGTTCCCGCCTTCAGCGCGTTCGCCAGCTCGACGCCCATCTGGTAATAGGACGTCCCGCTCTTGGCCGACTTGTAGGCGATCCGCTCCTCGGCGGATGCGGATGGCGCGCCGACGGCGATCGCCGTCACGAGCAGTGCTGCGACGGCTACGCTCGCCCTCTGTTGGAAAACGCGCATGTTCTTCCCTCCCCTTTCTTGATCAGCGAACAGATGCTGATCCGCCCGGTCTCGTGAACCCGGTCTGTTCTGTCAAGAGCGCAAGGTCCGGCCGGTCATCCAATCCGCCCCTTCAAGCAAGTCAGAGTGTGCGGACCGCACCGTCCAATAGAGGCCTGACGACCGGGCGAGTGGCCAGCGAAGCTCTATCTGACGGGAAATGGAGTCGTCTCTGGCACCGACAATGAACTCCCCGTCCGCGCCAGCCCGGCCTTCTCAGTCGTCGCGAAGCGGTAGATCAGCGACAGGTCGTCTCGCTCGCGCACAGGTCTCGTCACTTCGACTATCCTCGCTGTGTTGCAACGGAGCCGCGTGCGCCTGTTCATGCCGACGCGTCGAAAACAGGGCGAGCCCGTTACCGTCCTATTCGGCCATGCGCTCCATGCGTTCGAAGTGCTGCGTAATCTCGGCGCCGCTCGCAATCCAGACATCGCCTTTAGCCTGAACGTATCGCAGAAAATCGCGCAGCAGGTGCCAGCGCATCGGTCTGCCCGAGACCTGCGGATGCAGGACCATCGTCGTCACGCCGCCCCAGGCATGCGTCGCCTCGAACTCGTCGATCCAAAGCGGGAGGATGGCATCGCGGCCAAACAGCGGCCGCGGGTCGACCCGGCTCGACATGCCGAAATTCCAGTCGTCGAAGGCGAAATTGACCGGGATCTCCACCGGTCCCGGGCCGCCGTCTGCCAGGATGTGCCGGTAGGGGCGGATGTCGTCCCGGAAGGAGCTGGAATAGCGGATGCCCGATGCCGCGAGATGACTCATCAGTTCGGGAAAATTCTCGCCGGAGGGCGCGCGGTAGCCGATCGGCCTTACGCCGAGCGCTTGGCCCAACGCCTCAAAACCCCGATCGATCTCCTCGCGCGCCGCATCGATGTCGCCGCGGTCGGGGCGCCGGTGCAGATAGCCGTGATGGCCGATCTCGTGGCCGGCGGCAAGGATCGGCTCGCAGGCGGCAAGATGGGCCAGCGCCGTCCAGCCGGGGATGAAGAAGGTCGCCGGCAGCGCCAGTTCGTCGAGCAGCATGAGAATGCGGGCGATGCCGACGCGCCCGTCATAGCCGCCATGCGAAACAGTGACGAGCCGGTCGGCATTGGCCGGGGTATTGCCGATCCAGGCGGTTTCGGCATCCACGTCGAAGCCGATGAACAGCGCGCTCTTGGCGCCGTTCGGCCAGGGAAAATCCGGAGCGGGGGCAGCGCGGTTGAAGGGCACGGGGGGAAAGTCGGGGGTCATGCGAGGTCCTTCGATCGAGGCTGGCTCAGATAAATGCTTCGCGGCTGGCCGTGCCACCGCCCAGAACGTCTTCGAGGCTTCGGCAGTCCGACATGTTTTCCAGGTCCGCCACGGCCGCCTGCAGCGCGGCGAGGCCTTCCGGCGGCATCGCCATTTCGGCCAGGCCACGGAATTTCGCGGTGATGGCTGCTGCCGACATCGGCCGCTCGGGCGAGCCGGTCGGCCTCGGGACCATGAGCGAAGCCCGGGCGCCGTCGGCAAAGTCGACGGTCAGCACCGGCTCGTCCATCGGCAGCATCGCGGGGTCGACCTCGAAACTGATCATCTCGAATACGGCGGCGGTGCGCGGATCGTGGCGGCGGTTCGCGGCATAGCTGGCGAGACCGACATCCCCGAAAACGCAGCGCGCAGCCAAGGCATAGCCGAGGCTCATCTGCGTACCTGCCAGCGTGCCGGCCTCCTTTGTCCCGCACATTCCCAACAGCATCGCGCTGAGCCGGACATTGATCCGGGCTATGTCGGCGGCGGACCGGCCGGAATCCAGGAGAATGTCGCTGAGAGCGTCGACGGCCGAATGCGTTCCCCGGCAGGAAGCATAGGGCTTCAGCGAGACGCGGTTCAGCTTCCAGACGGTGCCGAGGCCCTCGGTGAAGCAGGCGAGATCACCGGGGATCTGACCGAAACTGCGGAAGAATCCACCCCAGACGTCGTCGAAGACCTGGCTCGGACCACTGAGTCCGCCGCGGGCGAGACGGGCGGCCAGGAGCCCGCCCTCAGCAGCTCGGCCGGCATGGATCTTCTTGGCTTGCGAGCCGTCGTGGATGAAGGCCCAGAGGCCGGAGGAAAAGCTTGTCGCGAGCGACATCGCATCACGCGTCGCGGCCGGCGACAGGCGCCAGAGATGGGCGACGGCGGCGGCCGCGCCGATCGTGCCGCAGGTTCCGGTCGAGTGCCAGCCGGCACCATTGTGGCCGTCGTATCCGCCAGCCGCCTCCAGCACACGGCGGCCGACCTCGTAGCCGACGACGACGGCACTGATCAGCCGGCGGCCATCGGTCGGCACCGTCACCGAGGCGAGCGCGGCCATGACCGCTGGCAGGACGACGGCGCCCGAATGGTCGCATCCACCGGTATCGTCCAGTTCGAAAGCATGGGCGGCGACGCCGTTGACAAGCGCGGCGTCGCGCGGATCGGCGTACCGAGCGGTGCCCCAGATCCGCGTGCCATTGTCGGCGCTGGTCGAGACCGCCCCCATTGCCACGGCAAACTCCCGCGACCGCGTGCCGGCCAAGGCCGCACCGAAGGTGTCGAGGATATGCACCTTGGTCTTGGCGACGAGGGCTTGCGGCAGGTCGGCAAAACGAAGCTCAGCACAGAAGGTCGCAAGGCTCTCCAGGGGAGTCGCCGGATTGGCATCGGACGGTGCCGAAGCGGCGTCTTTGACGGGGGACATGCGGCACCGTTGCAAAATTGCGGAGGGGATCGCGGGCCGGAGCGCCCCGCGATCCTGTCTTGGCGACGAGAAAGCCTACTTGACCGCTTCGCCGTTGATCATGATGCCGTCCAGCATGGCGCCTTCGAGCCCGTATTTGGCGAAGATCGTCTTGTACTCGCCCGATGCCATCAGCGCCTTCAGGGCGCCGGCATAGGCATCGCGCAGCTCGGTATCCTTCTTGGCAAAGCCCATGCCCTGGAAGACGGCGGTGAAGGGCTCGCCAACGACCTGGTAGCTGCCTGTCTCAAGGGCGACGAGATAGGGCAGTGTCTCGGAACCTTGGACGGCACCGTCGAGGCGGCCCTGCTTCAGCTGGGTGCGCGCGTCGGCCGAGCCTTCGGTGCCGACGACGACGAGGGCCGGCTTGCCGGCACCCTCGCAATTCTTGGCGCTCCATTTGGCGGCTTCATCCGGGAAGGAGGTGCGGCGGCTCATGCCGACGGTCTTGCCGCAGAAGTCGATCGGGCTCTTGTAGAGGTCCTTGTTGGCTTCCGTCGTGTAGAACTGCGCGCCCGACTTCATGTAGTCGACGAAGTCGAGGTTGTCGCGGCGCTTGGGCAGGTCGCTCATGCCGCTGTGGATGAGGTCAACACGGCCGGTGGCGAGCGAGGAGACCATCTGCTCGAAGCCGATATCGGCCCACGCCACGGTGACGCCGAGCTGCTTGGCCAGCGCCATAGCGAGGTCGATATCGAGACCTTTCAGCTCGTTGGTCGCCGGGTCCTTGTATTCCATCGGCGGATAGTTCGGCTGGTTGGCGATCGTCACCTTCCCGGCGTCTTTGACGCGGGCCGGCAGTTCCTGCGCCTGCGCTTGGGCGGTGAGGGCGAGGGCACAGCCCGTCGCGAGGAGTGCGAGCTTGGTGATCATGGAGTCTCCTGGGGTTGCGGTGGGAACTACTTCTGCACGGCCTTGATGAACTCTGAGGCGCGGAGGCTGTCCGGCTGGGTCAGAACCTTGGCGGCCGGGCCGACTTCCTCGATCCGCCCCGTCTCCATGAAGGCGACGGTGTCGGCGACGTTGCGCGCAAAACCGAGTTCGTGAGTGACGACGATCATCGTCATGCCGGTTTCGGCCAGATCCTTCATCACGTCGAGGACTTCGGAGACGAGTTCGGGATCGAGCGCCGAGGTCGGCTCGTCGAAGAGGATGATGTCCGGCCGCATGCCCATGGCGCGGGCGATCGCCACGCGCTGCTGCTGACCGCCGGAGAGTTCGGACGGGTAGCTCTCCATCTTGTCGCTTAGGCCGACGCGGGCAAGCAGATCGCGGCCACGCTCGCGCGCTTCCTTGACCGGCTCGCCGAGAACCTGGACCGGACCTTCGATGATGTTTTGCAGCGCCGTCATGTGAGGGAACAGGTTGAAGCGCTGGAACACCATGCCGGTGCGGCGGCGCTGGCGGGCGATCTCGCGGTCGCTGATCTCGTGCAGGCTGTTGCCGTCGCGGCGATAACCGAGGAGTTCGCCCTCGATCCATATGCTGCCGCTGTCGATCCGTTCGAGCAGGTTGATGCAGCGCAGGAAGGTGCTCTTGCCCGAGCCCGATGGCCCGATGATACAGCAGACCTCACCCCGGCGCACGTCGAGACTGACCTCGTCGAGCGCCTTGAAAGGCCCAAAATGCTTGCTGACGTCGATTGCCTTCACGAGAATGTCGGACATATCTGTCTCCCTCACGCCGTCGACTTGATCGACTTGGCGCCGCGGCCGAAATAGCGCTCGATGTAGATCTGGCCGACCGACAGGACGGAGACGACGAACAGGTACCAGAAGCTTGCGACGAGCAGGAGCTCAAGCACGCGGGTGTTGGCATAGTAGATGATCTGGGCGTTGTGCAGTATTTCGGAATACTGGATGACGCTGGCGAGCGAGGTGAGCTTGACCATGCCGATCACCTCGTTGCCGATCGGGGGCACCATGACGCGCATCGCCTGCGGCAGGACGATGCGGCGCAGCATCTTCATCTGCGTCATGCCGATCGCCCTGGCCGCCTCGTACTGGCCGGTGTCGACCGAGAGAAGGCCGCTGCGCACCACTTCCGATGTGTAGGCTCCCTGCTGGATGCCAAGCGCCAGCATGGTGGCGACGAAGGGCGTCATGATGTCGACGGTGCGGTATTCGAACAGTCCGGGAATGCCGAGCGTCGGGAAGATCAGCGCCAGATTGAACCAGAGCAGAAGCTGCAGCAGTGCCGGCGCGCCGCGAAAGATCCAGACATAGCCGATCGATATGCTCGACAGCACCGGATTGTCCGAGACGCGCATGATGGCGAAAACGACGCCGAGGACAATGCCGAGCGTCATGGCCGCGATGGTCATCAGGATGGTGTTGACGAGACCATTCATGATGGCCGGTGCGAACAGGAAGGTGCCGACATAGTCCCATTCGATCGCGCCATTGACGAAGGCGCGTACCAACGCCGCCATCAAGAGGCAGACGAGGATGGCCGAGCCGATGCGGCCGTAGTGCCGGCGTGGGACCAACTTGAGATGGCTGAGCTGATACTGGTCGGTCGTGGCGCTCAAGGTCATGCCTCTCTGTTGGGACGATCGGTTGCCGTCCGTCTGCCCCCTGGCGGAAGCATCATGTTGTCGCCCAGGCACGCTGGCGGGCGAGCAGATTCTGGAGCCGCTCGATCTGCTCGGCGACGCGGGCCGGTGCGGTGCCGCCATAGCCCGAGCGCGCCGCGACCGCAGCCTCGGGCGTCAGGCAGGGGAGGACGTCGGCGGTCAGGCGGGGATCGACGGAGGCAAGATCTTCCGGTGAGAGCTCGGCAAGCTCGATGCCGCGTTCCTCGCAAAAGCGCACCAGCGCCCCGGTCACTTCATGCGCTTCGCTGAACGGAACGCCCTGGCGCGAGAGCCAGTCGGCGACCTCGGTTGCCAGCGTGAAGCCTTCGGTCGACTGCGCCTTCAGCCGGTCGCGGTCGACCGCCATGGTCGCGATCATGCCGGACATCGCCGGCAGCACCAGCGCCAGCGTGTCGATGGCTTCGAAGGCCGCCCACTTGTCTTCCGACAGATCGCGGTTGTAGGCGAAGGGCAAGCCCTTCAGCGCCACCAGCATGCCGTTCTGAACGGCGATCAGCCTCGAAGCGCGGCCCCGGGTGAGCTCGGCAATATCGGCATTCTTCTTCTGTGGCATGATCGACGAGCCGGTGGCGTAGCCATCGTCGAGCACCACCCAGCGGAACTGTTTCGATGACCAGAGAAAGATCTCTTCCGCCAGGCGCGAGAGATTCGCGCCGTGCATGGCGGTGACGAACAAAAATTCGGCGACGTGGTCACGGCTGCCGACGGCGTCAATCGAGTTCTCGCACGGGGCGTCGTATCCCAGTTCCACCGCAGAGAGCTCGGGATGCACGCAGATCGCCGAGCCGGCCAGCGCTGCAGCACCGAGCGGCGAGCGGGCAGCGCGACGATCGAAATCCTGGAGCCGGTCGATGTCGCGGGCAAAACCCTGCGCGTGCGCCAGCAGTTGATGGGCGAAGGTGACTGGCTGCGCCGGTTGGAGATGGGTGAAGCCGGGCGCCAGCGTCGTCTGGTGATCGAGCGCTTGGGCGATCAGCGCGTCCTGAAGGAGGGCAATGCTGGCGGCGATGCTGCGGGCCTTGACGCGTAGATGCATTTTCAGGTCGTTGGCCGCCTGGTCGTTGCGCGAGCGGCCGGCGCGCATCTTGCCGCCGAGATCGCCGAGGCGATCTTTCAGCACCCGCTCGAGGAAGGTGTGGACGTCCTCGTCGGATGGCGACGGGACGACGCTGCCGGACGTGACGTCGATGCTCAGCTGCGCCAAGGCCGCTTCGGCAGTTTCACCTTCCGCGGCGGTGAGGATGCCAGCACGCACCAGCTCGCGGGCATGCGCTGCCGAGGCGCGCAGATCCTCCGGTGCAAGGCGGAAATAGGCCTCCGGCGCGCGTGACAGGGCCGCAAGAGCGGCGGAAGGTCCGCTGCGGAAACGAGCACCCCAAAGACGATCTGACGTATTCATATGCATCCACTCCAGTTGCCTATAGACTTGTCATCGCAACGGCTGATTGGACAAATGATTTGAATTCAAGCATCTATTCCAAATTGGAATAGTACGAGGCGGCAGATGCCGGCACTGCCCACAACCATGGCACTGAGGGTCGTCGCGGCCTTGGCACAGCACGGCACGGTGTCATCGGCGGCCGTCGCCTTGCACCTGACGCAGAGCGCGGTGAGCAAGCAGCTCAAGGGGCTGGAAATCCTTGTGGGCATGCCCTTGTTCCGGCGCACCACACATGGGCTCGAGCCGACGCCGGCGGGAATGATCTACATCGAACAATCGCGGATCGCGCTCGGCGCGATGGAAACGGCGGCGCTACGGGTCTCGAGCCTGCGCAACTCATCCGCCAGCCTTAGGATGCATGTTCTGCCGATCCTCGGCGACCGCTGGTTCATCTCCCGGCTTTCCGCGTTCCGGGCCGAGCACCCCGAGATCGACGTGGAGTTCATGACCTTTGCCTCCAGCGAGACCTTCAGCGAGGCCGACGTCGTTTTCCGCTTCGGCGACGGCCACTGGCCAGGCTGGCGGGCCGACTATTTTCTCGGACGCGACGTCGTTCTCGTCGGTTCGCCGCAGGCGCTCGCCTCAGGTGGCGGAATCCATGGCACGGCCGACGTCCTGCGCTATTCGCTGCTGGAGCATCCGCAGACACCGCTGAGCTGGGCCGACTTCATGCAGGCGCAAGGTCCAGATGGCGCGAGGCTGGTGCTGCCACCGACCTTGCGGCTCGGCTACTACTCGCTGGTGATCCGGGCGGCGCTCGGCGGACAAGGGCTCGCCCTCGTGCCGCGCAGCCTGATCTCGGAGGAACTGGCCAGAGGCGACCTGATCAATCCGATGCGCCTCGGCTATCCCAGCCGAAACTGCTACTGGCTGACCACACCCGACGACCGTCCTCGCGACGGGCAGCTCGGCGCCTTTTGCAACTGGGCGCTCGCCCAGGCGGAGCACACTGAAAGGGACAAGGATCAGTTCGTAGCCAGGGACGGTCGCTGGACAATGCGACAGTCAGGACCGGCGAAGCCGGTAGCGTCGTGACAACCCCAAGTGAAGTGAGCACCAGTTCTACCGCCTCGTGGCCAGTGCGATGCCGATCTTGCCAGGTGCGCGAGGCCAGATGCCTTTCGACTATTGATTTCCATCCGGAACTGGCCCGTGTCGGACTGGTGCCGCGAGAGGAACTCGAATTCGACGCTTGAGGAAAGCTCTTCCGAGAGCTGTCTATCTTCTACCGATTTTCCGCAGACTCATGAAACGTCAGAGCAGGTGTTGACGCGGCTCACCCGGGCCTCACGTTCAAGAACCGCTTCCAGGATCGGCTCATCGCTGGGGAGTGGTTTGCGATCGGGGGTTGATGAGGCGGTCCAGGACATCTTGAGCGCATAGTACGTCTTCGACGACAAGGAGCGCGCTGCCGCATCCTCGTGACGAGGGACTGAGCCTTCGAGCCGAAGCGGGGCGCGAGGATCGGCGTATCCCTCTCTAGTATCGACATCAGAGGCTTTAGGGCCTCGACCTTCTTGGACACCTCGTTCGCATCGCGCGTCCGCTCCTAAAACGCGCCGCTGTGCCGGGCCCAGCTCCGTCATGCGTCGGCCACGCCGAATGAGGGATCGTCGGACAAAGCTTGAGGAAGACGGAGGGCGCCGACCGGTCTTGTCCAGAAGCGGCGGTCAGGACGGCTGACACGGGCCGGGAAATTTGAGGGATGCCCTGAAGCCGCGGGGTACCAGATTTTCGATCGCGAGCGCCGCCCCCAGCCTCGCCGCACAGATCGACACGATCGTCAGCCCGAGCCCGCTACCGACAGCCGACTTGTTCGCTCCCCGGAAGAAGCGTTCGGCGGCGCGCTCCTGCTCCTCTTCCGGCATTCCCTCCCCTTCGTCGTCGACGAACAGGTGATCGGAGGACCATCCGACGCGCACGCTGCCGCCCGGCGGGGAATGGTTCACGGCGTTCTCCAGGAGATTGCGATAGGCCAGCGCCAGAAGCGTTTCGTTGACGCAAAGTCTGGCATCCTTTCCTGCCGCCGAAAACACGATGGTGACGCCGCGGCTTCTGGCGCTGGCGGCGAGGTCAGCGGCGTTTTCGACCAGGAATTTCTTGAGATCGATCGGCGGTCCGTCTCCGGAAACGCGAAAGGATTCAGACTCGGCTTCGGCGGTATCGAGGAGCTGGCGGACGAGACGCGAGGTTCGGTCGACAGCCGTGACGATGCGGGCAAGAGCCGCCTTGCGCACCTCTTCGCTGTCGGTGCGGGCGACGATCTCGGCCTGTGTCCTCAGTCCGGCGAGCGGCGTGCGGAGTTCGTGCGCGGCATAAGCGAGGAAATGCCGCTCGCGTTCGCGCGTTTCCCGCACCCTGCCGAACAGGCCGTTGAGAGCGGCCACCACCGGCTTGATCTCCGATGCAACGCCATCGGCCGCCAGCGGCGCCAGATCCTGGGCGTCGCGCCGGCCAAGGCCTGCTGCCAGATCGTCGAGCGGGCGCATGCCGCGCCCCACGCCGAACCAGATCAATGCCCCCAAGGCCGGAACGATCAGAATTATCGGTAGGAGCAGGCCCTTGACGACGTCGCGGACGAGGCGGGCCCGGACTGCCAGATTGTCGCCGATCAGAACCTGGATGCCGAGGGTGGCGTCCTGGATGGCGTAGACGCGCCAGACCGCGCCGTCGATGGTGCGTTCGGAAAAGCCGTTGGCCTGTTCCGAGAGCCGGACGTCCGGCGCGCCGTCGGACTTGCCGATCAGGGACCCGGTCAGCGACCAGATCTGGCAGGACAGCTGCCGCTCGTAGGGATCGTGCGTCCGGGCCGGCAGCTCCGGGCGATCGAGCGAGGCCACGGCGACGTCGATCTCCTGGCTGTCGACGAGCGAGGAGACCATCCGCGCCGCCTCCATCAGCCGGGCGTCGAGCACATGCTCCACCTCCGCGCGCGTGCTGAGAAAGATCCAGACCGTGGCCGAGGCCCAGACGAGGCCGGTCGACAGGACGAGGATGGCGAACAGCCGCCCCTTCAGCGAGCCCGCGGCCCGCGTCACGACGCGGCATCCCTGAGACGATAGCCGACGCCACGGACCGTCTCGACGAACGAGGCCCCAAGCTTGGCCCTGATATTGTGGACATGGACCTCGACCGCATTGCTCTCGACGCCCTCCTGGAAGCCGTAAAGCTTTTCCTCGATCTGGGCCTTCGACAGGATCGTCCGCGGCCGTTCCATCAGCGCATGCAGGACGCGGAATTCGCGGCGCGACAGATGGATCTTCTCCGGTCCGCGCGCGGCGGCAAGGCTGGCCGGATCGAGCGTGATGCCGTCCCAGGAGAGGCACGCCGCGGACCGGTTGACGGCCCGCCGCAGGAGCGCGCGCAGCCGGGCGGCGACCTCGTCGAGGTCGAAGGGTTTTCCGAGATGGTCGTCGGCGCCGTCGTCGAGACCGCCGACGCGGTCGGCGACGGAATCGAGGGCGGTGAGGAGCAGGACGGGCGTGACGCCGCCGCCCGCGCGATAGCGCGACAGAAGATCGCGCCCCGAGCCGTCGGGCAGCATGACGTCGAGGACGACGGCGTCGAAGCCTCCCGCCCTCAGCGCCGCCTCGCCGTCGCCGCAGGTGCGGGCGAGATCGGCGGTGAAGCCGTGCATTTCCAGCCCGACCTTCAGGCCATCGCCGAGAATGTCGTCGTCTTCCACGATCAGGATCCGCATGTCCGCCTCCGCTCTCGCCGCGCCACCCGTGTCCGTTCGGCCACGCAGCTTAAGCCTGCCTTAAGCTGGGACGCCGATCCGACCCCTGAGACTGTACCTTGAAGGGGCGCCATGCCGTTCGCACGTTTTCTGCCCCTGGCCGCGGCCGGCCTTCTGGCGGCCCTGACGCTGTCGGCACCGTCGCGGGCCCAGACGGCACCGCTGCCGGTCGAGCGTGCCTTCGCCCTCAGCGTCAGCGCTGCCGAGGATGGCGGCCGGCAGCTGACCTTCGCGATCGCCGACGGCTATTATCTCTATCGCGACAAGATCTCGGCGGCCACGCCCACCGGCGCCGCCCTGCCGCTCGATCTGCCCGAGGGCGAGCGCAAGGACGATCCGACCTTCGGGCCCATGCAGGTCTTCCATCACGCGGTCACGGCGCCGCTGCCGGCACTGGCCGGCGGCGAGAGTCAGATCGCGGTGTCGTACCAGGGCTGCCAGGAAGGCGGGATCTGCTACCGGCCGGTAACGACGACCGTCGATCTGGCGTCGACGTCGCCCGCCCGCGGTCTCCTGTCGCGTGCCGCAGGCCCGAAAGATCTTTGGTCCAGGCCGCCATCGGCGCCGATGTCGGTGGCATCAACCACACCCGGCGCTTCCGATCGCCAGGACCCGTCGCAGCCGCAGGCCTTGGTAAGCAACCTTCCCGCCGCCCCGGCCGGGGCGGAAGGGGCTGCCGAACCGGCCTCGGGCATCCGCGTCGATGCCGCGGCCGGCGGCCTGGTCACCACGCTCCTGGCCGATGGCGGGGCGTTGTGGGTGATCGCAACCTTCTTTGCCCTCGGCCTCGGCCTCGCCTTCACCCCTTGCGTCTTCCCGATGTACCCGATCCTGGCCGGACAGCTCAGCCGGACCGGCGAGCGGCTGTCGACCGGACGGGGCTTTGCCCTGTCGGCCGTCTATGTGCTGGCCATGGCCGCCGCTTTCGGCCTTCTCGGCGTCTTCGCCGCCTGGTCCGGGCAGAACCTGCAGCTGGCCCTGCAGTCGCGCACCGCCATCCTGATCGTCTCGGCCGTCTTCGTCGTCCTCGCTCTGTCCATGTTCGGGGCCTTCGAGCTGCGCCTGCCCGCGGCCTTTACGAACGCCATGACGCGCCGGACGGCCGGGGCGCGCGGCAGCCTCGCCTCCAGCGCGACGCTCGGCTTCACCTCGGCGCTGATCGTCGGGCCCTGCGTGACCGCGCCGCTTGCCGGCGGTCTTATCTACATCGCCCAGTCCGGCAGCGTCGTTCTCGGCGCTTCGGCGCTCTTCGCGCTGGGGCTTGGACAGGGCATCCCGCTCATCGTCTTCGGCACCGTCGGCGCCCGGGCGATGCCGAAACCCGGCCGCTGGATGGCGGTCGTCACCCGCCTCTTCGGCTTCGCCTTCCTCGGGCTCGCCGTGTGGATGCTGTCGCGAATCCTGCCGCCGGCGCTGATCCTCGGCCTCTGGTCGGCCCTGCTCATCGGCGCCGGTGTCTTCCTCGGCGCCTTCGACCACCTGACTTCCGCGTCGGGGCCGCTCCCCCGCGCCGCCAAGGCCAGCGGCCTTCTGGCGATCCTCTATGGCGCGATCCTGGCCGTCGGTGCCTCGGCCGGTGCCGGCGATCCGCTCCGCCCCCTGGCACTCCTGTCGCCGGGGAGCGCGCCTGTCGCGGCAGCCGACATCGGCTTCCGGACCGTTCAGGATCCGGCCGAACTCGCCTCGACGATCGCCGCTGCCCGACGCCCGACGCTCCTCTACTTCACCGCCGACTGGTGCGTGACCTGCGACGTCATCGAGCGCGCGGTCTTCGGCGACTCCAGCGTCCAGGCCCGTCTCGGCGGCTTCCAGCGGCTGAAGGTCGACCTGACCGAGGATCAGGCCGGCGGCCGGGCGATGATGCGCGACCTCGGCGTCGTCGGCCCGCCGACGATGCTGTTCGTCGATGCCGCGGCCAAGGAGGTTCCCGGCTCGCGCCTCGTCGGCGACATCACCGCCGATTCCTTTCTCGCCGCCGCACGGCTCGGTCACGGGGGCACGCGATGACCACCCTCGTGATCGGCCCCCTCGCCTTTGCCGGCGATCGGCTCGCTTTGCTCGCCACCATCCTCTTCCTGCTCGTCGCCGGCGCCATCCTGGCCTGGCGCGTCGACGCGCGCTTGGGAAGCTGGGCGATGACCCTCGTGCCGCTCGGGCTCGTCGCGGGGCGGCTCGGCCATGTCCTCGTCCAGCCCGCGGGCTTCATCGAGGAGCCGCTGCGCATCCTGGCGATCAGCGATGGCGGATTCTGGCTTCCGGCGGCGCTCGCCGCCGCGGTCGCCTACACGCTCTACGCCTTCAGGGCCTGGCGGCTGCGGACCTGGTCGCTCGGGGCGCTCGCGGCGACGGCCTTCGTCTGGACGGTGGCCTGGCAGCTCGTCGCCACGACCGAAGCGCTCGCGGCGCCGGAAACGTCGCTTGCCCTCCTCGACGGGGAGACGACCACCCTGTCGGCCTTTCGCGGCGGACCGGTCGTCGTCAATCTCTGGGCCACCTGGTGTCCGCCCTGCCGGCGCGAAATGCCGATGTTGGTCAAGGCCGCCGCCGAGCGCCCCGACACCGCCTTCGTCTTCGCCAACCAGGGCGAAGGCCCGGGCGCGATCATCCAGTATCTCCAGCGGTCCGGGCTCGTCATCCCGACCCTCGTCCTCGACCAGGGTTTTGCACTCGCCCGCCATTACTCGGTCCAGGGCTATCCCGCGACGCTCTTCCTCGACGCCGACGGCGTGCTGCAGGACATCCATTTCGGCGAAATCTCGCGCGAGACGCTCGACGCCAAGCTCGCCAAGGCCGGGGCCACGCCGTGACGCGCCTTTCCTCCATGCCGTCGGCATGCCTCTTTTCATCCCGAGACCGAAAGTCCCCCATGCATTCCTTCACCCTCTCCACCCTTCGCGCCGGCGCGGTCGTGATCGCCGGCCTTTCCGCCGCCGCCTGCACGACCACCAGCGCCCCCGCCCCCGTGGCCTTCGCGCCGGAGCCCCGCATCGATGCCAATGCCGCGCGCATGTACGGCGCGGTCCTCGACGATGGCTGGGCCATTCCGGCGGTCGACCCGGTGAAGATGGACCCGCGCAATGTGCGCCAGGTCGTCGATTTTCCGACCCCGGAGCCGGTCGGCACCGTCGTCGTCGATCCGCACGAGCGTTTCCTCTACCTCGTGATGGAAGGCGGCAAGGCGATGCGCTACGGCGTCGGCGTCGGCAAGGCCGGGCTCGAATTCACCGGCGAGGGCATCATCCAGCGCAAGGCGGCCTGGCCGCGCTGGACGCCGACGCCCGACATGATCGCCCGCGAGCCCGAGAAATACGGCCCCTTGAGGCAGGGGATGGACGGGGGGATCGAGAACCCGCTTGGCGCCCGCGCCCTCTACCTCTTCAAGAACGGCCAGGACACGCTGTTTCGCATCCACGGCACCAATCAGGAATGGTCAATCGGCAAGGCCGTCTCGTCCGGCTGCATCCGCATGCTCAACCAGGACGTGATCGACCTCAACACCCGCGTGCCCCCTAAAACGCGCGTCGTCGTCCTCGGCGCGCCGGTGCAGCCAGGAGCCACCGCATGAGCTTCCCGACCGCCAACCGTCGCGACGTGATCCGGCTGGGACTGTTGTCCCTGTCGGCCGCCGCCCTCTCTCCGGCGATGGCATCGGCGGCCGTCGATCCGATGTCGAAGGAGGCCGTCCTTTTCGACCCGGAGGTGCCGGTGCTCGGCAATCCGAAGGGCGACGTCACCCTCGTAGAATTCTTCGACTACCAGTGCCCCTACTGCAAAAGCGCCCATCCCGGCATCGCCCGGCTCGTCGCCAGGGACGGAAAAATCCGGCACGTGATGAAGGACTGGCCGATCTTCGGCGCGCCCTCGGAATACGCCTCCCGTCTGACGCTCGCCGCCGGCCGGGGGCACGCCAAGGCGCAGGCCGCGCTGATGGCGACCAAGGCGCGGCTGACGATCGAGGACGTCGACACGGCGCTGGCGAATGCCGGCTTCGATCCGCGAAAGCTGAAGACCGCCTATGAGGCGGACCGCAAGCGCATCGACGGCATTCTCCAGCGCAACGGCGTCCAGGCCGAGAATTTCGGCCTGATGGGAACGCCCGCCTACATCGTCGGCACCGTCCTCTTTCCCGGCGTCATGGAAACGGCCGTCCTCGAAGCCGCCATCGTCCAGGCCCGCAAGGGCTGATCGCGGGCGAGCACGGTCACGGAACGGCGGCCGCGCGGACGGGCGGCTACCGCGCAATGGTTCCAAGGATCAAGCCATTTAAATGTCAGTGGCTCATCTCGCTCGTTCCTGGCCCAAATTGCCGTCCCTGGCGGTATGGCGCACCAGTTCGAAGCGGCTGGTGGTCGTTACGAGGCTCCCTGTTTCGGGTTATGCCAAGAGGATCGGTCGTGTTCCCACCCGGGGTGTCGCTCGGGCGGGAGCGTCGCGGAGAAAGCGATCGGTGGCAGGTCTGAAGGCAAGGCTTGTCCCCCCTCTTCCGGATGCCGGCCGATCCATTCGATCGGCCGGCAGGGAGCGTCGGTCAGCCCGCGAGGGTTTTCGACACCGCGACCACGGCGTCCCGGGTTTTCGCGACGATCGTATCGGCCTCTTCGCGCGTCAGGCAGAGCGGCGGCGCGAAGCCGAGAATATCGCCCTCGGGCATGGCACGGGCGATGACGCCGCGTTCCAGCAGCGCGGCGGCGATCTGCGGGCCGACCTTCTGCGCCGGGTCGAAGAAAACGCGGTCGTCGCGGTCGGCGACGAATTCAACGGCGGCGATCAGGCCATCGCCGCGGACCTCGCCGACATGCTTCAGCCCCGCCATCGCATCGGCGAGACCGGCGCGGAAATGCGCGCCCACCGTGCCGGCGTTCTCGACCAGGCCGAGGCTGTCGATGAGCTCGAGATTGGCGACGCCTGCCGCTGCGCAGAGCGGATGGGCCGAATAGGTCCAGCCATGGCCCATGGCGCCCATCTCGTCCGCCCCCTGCACGATCACGTCCCAGACCTTGTTCGAGACGATCGTGCCCGACAGCGGCAGATAGGCCGAGGTCAGGCCCTTGGCGATGGTGATGAGATCGGGCTGCATGCCGTAGTGGTCGGAGCCGAACATGGTGCCGAGGCGGCCGAAGCCCGTAACGACCTCGTCGGCGACGAGCATGACGTCGTATTTCGTCAGCACCGCCTGGATCTTCTCCCAGTAGCCGGCCGGTGGCGGGACGATGCCGCCGGTGCCGAGGATCGGCTCGCCGATGAAGGCGGCGACGGTCTCCGGACCTTCGGCGAGGATCATCGCCTCCAGCTTTTCCGCGCAGAAGGTGGAGAACTGCTCCTCGGTCTGCGAACGGTCGGCTCGGCGGTAGAAACACGGCGCCTCGGTATGCAGCACCGGCGCCCGCGGCAGGTCGAAGGCGTTATGGAAGAGTTTTAGGCCGGTCAGCGATCCCGTCATCACCCCCGAGCCGTGATAGCCGCGCCAGCGCGAGATGATCTTCTTCTTCTCCGGCCGGCCGACCACGTTGTTGTAGTACCAGATCAGCTTGATGTTGGTCTCGTTGGCGTCCGAGCCGGACAGGCCGAAATAGACCCGGCTCATGTTCGCCGGCGCCCGGTCGATGATCATCTTGGCGAGGCGGATCGAAGGCTCGGAGCCGTGGCCGGCATAGGAATGGTAGTAGGCGAGCTTGTGCGCCTGCGCCGCGATGGCATCGGCGATCTCGGTGCGGCCGTAGCCGACATTGACGCAATAGAGCCCGGCGAAGGCGTCGAGGCTCTCGCGCCCGTCGCGGTCGACGATGGTGCAGCCCTTGCCCCCGGCGATCACCCGCACCGGCGATTCGCCGCGGGCATGGGTGCCAGCATGGGTCGAGGGATGCATGAAATGGTCGCGGTCGTAGGCGGTGAGTTCGTTGGTCTGGTCGAGCATGGGAAATCCTTTCGGAGGGATCGGTCGAGGATGCGGCCGGCGATCGCCGGCGGAGACGAGGCGGCGGTCAGCCGAGGTCGAGGCAGACATATTTGAGGTCGGTGAACGCCTCGAGCCCGTGGCGGGAGCCCTCGCGGCCAAGGCCGGACTGCTTGACGCCGCCGAAGGGCACGGGCGCGCCGGTGATCTTCACCCGGTTCACCGCGACCATGCCGTAGTCGAGCGCTGCGCTCATGCGGGCGATGCGGGCGCCGTCGCGGGTGACGAGATAGGCGGCGAGGCCATATTCGGTATCGTTCGCCCGAGCGATCACCTCGGCCTCGCTGTCGAAGGCGACGACGGCCGCGACCGGGCCGAACGTCTCCTCGTGCATGATCAGCGCCTCGGCCGGCACCTCGGCGAGAATGGTCGGCGCGTAGAAGAGCGGGCCGGCCGCGTGGCGGTGCCCCCCCATGACGAGCCGGGCGCCCTTGGCCACGGCGTCCTGCACCTGCGCGTCGACCTTGGCGACGGCGCGCGCGTGCATCAGCGGACCGATCTCGCTGCCGTCCGTAAGGCCAGGACCGACGTTCAACGCCGCGACCTTCCGCGCAAAAGCCGCGACAAAGCGGTCGTGCAGCGGCCGCTCGACAAAGATGCGGTTGGCGGCGAGGCAGTCCTGGCCGGAGGTGGCGAATTTCGCGTCGACGGCGATGTCGATGGCCCGGTCGAGATCGGCATCGGCGAAAATGATCAGCGGCGCGTGGCCGCCGAGTTCGAGGATCAGGCGCTTGACCGTCGGCGCGCACTGCGCCGCGATCAGCCGGCCGATCTCCGTCGATCCGGTGAAGCTGAGGGCGCGCACGCGGGCGTCCGCGCAGAGCCGGCCGACGATCGTCGCGGCATCGCCGGTGACGACGTTGAAGACGCCCGCGGGCATGCCGGCGCGCTCGGCGAGTTCCGCCAGCGCCAGCGCCGAGAGCGGCGTCTCGGACGAGGGATGGGCGACCACGGTGCAGCCCGCGGCGAGCGCCGCGGCGGCCTTGCGTGTCAGCATCGCCGCCGGAAAATTCCACGGCGTGACGAGGCCGACGACGCCAAGCGGCACGCGCGAAACGCTCATCGCGGCGTTAGGCAGATGGCTGGCGACGCTCTCGACCGACACGCGCTTGGCCTCCTCGGCATAGAAGGCGACGAAGGATGCGGCATAGTCGATCTCGCCCCGGGCCTCGCCGAGCGGCTTGCCCTGCTCCAGCACCATCAGGAGCGCCAGGTCCTCCTTGGCCGCGAGGATGAGGTCGTTCCAGCGGGCGAGAATGGCGCCACGCGCCTGCGGCAGCAGCGCCTTCCACGCGGCGAAGGCGGCGGCCGCGGCGTCGATCGCGCGCTCCGTATCCTCGGCCGAGAGGGAGGCGACGAAGCCGACGGTGGATCCATCGGCCGGATCGGTGACGGCAAAGCTCTCCTGCCCGGCCGTCCAGCGGCCACCGACATAGGCGAAATCGCGCAGAAGCCGCCGGTCGGCGAGGCGGGCAAGGGCGGGATGGATGTCGGGCCTGGCGAAATGCGCGCTCATCGTGTGCCTCCAGCGGTTCGGACTGGCTGAAGACTAGCGGTCACTGCGCCGAGGAATGGGCTGTTCTGCGGGGCCAGGAGAGAGGATGTGTCTCGAATGCCGGTCTGGAAGAGAGAGTCTCTCTCGGGAGCGCCGGCCATCCGCTCCCGCATCACCCGGCTGCATGCGCGCCTCGTTTCCGTCAGCCCTGCGTCGATCCCGATGGAAGGGCGAGCCCGGCGGGCAGCCTGTCTGACCGCCTCAGACGTCCGCAAACAGGGCCGCCGGCGCGTCCGGCTCTTCCTTCACGGTGCGGGTGACGATGTAGGTGAAGTAGCGGGCGATGCCGATCTCCCGCGACAGCCAGGCGTCGATCAGCCGCTGGTAGGCGTCGACGTCGCGCGCGACGATCTTGAGGACGTAGTCGACGCCGCCGCCCGTGGACCAGCAGGCCAGCACTTCCGGCGCCTCGCGCACGACGCGTTCGAACCGGTCGAAATCCGCCTGCCGGTGCTGGCCGAGCGTCACCTCGACGAGCACCGTGGTGATCGGCGCGACCAGCCGCCAGTCGATCCGGGCGCGATAGCCCACGACGATCCCGGCCTTCTCCAGCCGCTTCAGCCGCATCCAGCACGGCGTCGCCGAAAGCCCCACGCGGTCGGCCAGCGCCAGCTTGGTGACGCGGCCCTCGCGCTGGATCTCGGCGAGGATTTTCAGGTCGATGGCGTCGAGGCGCTGGGTCATCGCGGCGGTCCCATGCCCGTCGCCGCGCAGGCTATGACCAAGTGCGGCGCGGCAGGCGAGCCCGTGCCCGGCAGGCTGGAGCCGCGGTCGCGCGCCATCCCGGCACGGCGCTCTCCCTTTCCAGCAATCCCCGACCTCGGAGCTTCGTCATCCCGGCCTCGAGCCGGGATCCATGCCAAATCGCTGAAGAATATCTCTGTGATCGGCGGTCGCCATCCTGAACCGAAGCGGCGCGACAGGCGCCTCGGCATGGATCCCGGGTCAAGCCCGGGATGACGAGGTGCGGGGGGAGAGGGGCGCGCGAACCAGCATAGGGCAGCGAATGGAAAAACAGGTCGGGCGACGCTGCTCACCTGTCCAAAAGCGCTCGCCCTCTCCGCTTCGTCATCCCGGGCTTGACCCGGGATCCATTCCAAATCGCTGAAAAATGCCCCCTCGATCGGCGGTCGCCATCCTGAATCGGAGCGGCGCGACTGGCGCCTCGGCATGGATCCCGGCTCAAGGCCGGGATGACGAGGTGCGGGGGGAGAGGGGCGCGCGAACCCGCATGGGGACGGGAATGGGAGGCCTCGTTGGGTGCTCGTAGCCGGCATGCTGATCACCCCTCTTCATGTCGGTGCGCCGTGGCCAAGGCGGCCCTATCACCTCGGCCGGGGCCAACGACCCAAATCGAACTTGTGCATTGTCATGATTTCAGGAAAAGTACCATCATGACAATGTGGTTTATCGACCAGGCCGCGCTGAAGCGGCCCATCTACCTGTCGCTGGCCGACCAGATCAGCCGGGCGATCGTCGACGGGCGTCTGGCCAACGGCGTGCGCCTGCCGCCGCACCGGGTGCTGGCGGACAGTCTCGGCCTCTCCGTGCAGACGGTGAGCCGCGCCTATGACGAGCTCATCCGGCGCGGCATGCTGTCGGGCGAGACCGGCCGCGGCACCTTCGTGCGCAAGGAGGAGCCCGACGGATCGCTCCCCTACATTCCCGAGCGCCTCGGCGAGGTCATCGACCTGTCGATCCTGAAACCGGTCTGCGAGGCCATGCACATCGACCGGATGAAGGCGGCGCTGGCCACGCTGGCCGTCGACCTGCCGGCCAGCGCCGTGCTGTCCTTCCGGCCGAACATGATCTTTCCCCGCCACCGCGCGGTCGCGGCCGACTGGCTGCGGGGCAACGGGCTTTCCGTCGCGCCCAGCCACATCTGCCTGACCAACGGCGCCACCGCCGGCATGACCATCGCCTTGATGAGCATCGCCACCCCCGGCTCGACCATCGCCACAGAAGCCATCGGCCACCACACGCTGGTGCCGCTCGCTTCCTATCTCGGCCTCAAGCTGGCGGGTCTGGAGATCGACGAGGAAGGCATCCTGCCCGCCGCGCTCGATGCCGCCTGCCGCAACGAGGTGGTGCGCGGCGTCTTCGTCCAGCCCTCGGTGATCAACCCGATGGCGACGCTGATGAGCGCGGCGCGGCGCGAGGCGCTGGTCGAGGTCGCTCGGCGGCACGATATCGCCATCATCGAAAACGACCCGCTCGGAGCCTTGATCGAGGACCGCCCGCCGCCGATCGCCGCCTTCGCGCCGGAGCGCACCCTCTACGTCACGAGCTTCACCAAGACGGTCCTGCCGGGGCTGCGCACCGGCTATCTCGCCGTGCCGGACCGCCTCCTCTCGGCGGTCACCAACCGCCACCTCGTCACCAACTGGGTGGCGACGCCGATGATCGCGGAGCTCGCTACCCGCTGGGTCGTCGACGGCACCGCGTCCGACCTGGTGCGCTGGCAGCGCGCGGCCCTGCGCAAGCGGCAGGCGATCGCCGCCCGGATCCTTCAGGGCACGCCCTTCCGCGCCCACCGCGAGGGCCTGCATGTCTGGCTGCCGCTCGCCAGCCGCGCCGCCGAGGATCTGTTCGTGGCGCAGGCCCGGCTGCGCGGCGTCGCCGTCGCCCCCGGCCATTCCTTCCAGACCGGCGCCGCATCCCAGCCGGCGGTGCGCCTCTCGATCGGCTCGACCAGCGAAACAGAGCTGGAGACGGGACTGGCGGTCATCGCCAATCTCTACCATTCCAATCCCGAACCCCTGCTGCTTGCCATCTAGGCAGGACGGTCAGAATCACGGCACTTCCGCCTATATTGTCATGGTATTATTTTGCCAATTGACATGATTTGATCCGATCGACATCGTTGCGTCACCAGAGGCCCACCCAGAGGGAGGCGACGTGGCACAGCCCCTTATCCAGCTCGAACACGTCACCAAGCGTTTCGGCGACCTGACGGTCCTCGACGATCTGAACTTCGAGGTCGGGGCCGGCGAGAAGCTGGCGCTGATCGGCCCGTCCGGTTCCGGCAAGACCACGATCCTGCGCATCCTGATGACGCTCGACGATCTCTCGGGCGGGCACATCCTCGTCGACGGCGAGCAGCTCTTCCACATGCCGCGCGGCGAGACGCTGGTGCCGGCGGACGAAAAGCACCTGCACCGGATGCGCGCCAAGATCGGCATGGTGTTCCAGCACTTCAACCTGTTTCCGCACAAATGCGTGCTCGACAATGTCACCCTCGCGCCGATCCTGACGCAGGGCGTGACACCCGACGCGGCGAACAAGCGGGCGATGGAGCTGCTCGACATGGTCGGCATGGCGGAGAAGGCCACGGCCATGCCCTCGCAGCTCTCCGGCGGCCAGAAGCAGCGGGTGGCCATCGCCCGGGCGCTCGCTCTGCAGCCGAAGATCATGCTGTTCGACGAGGTCACCTCGGCGCTCGATCCCGAACTCGTCGAGGAAGTGCTCGCCGTCATGCACCTCCTGGCGCGCGAGACCGACATGACCATGCTGCTCGTCACCCACGAGATGAGCTTCGCGCATGATTTCGCCGACCGCATCCTGTTCTTCGACCGCGGCAAGATCGTCGAGTCCGGGCCGCCGTCGGAAATCTTCGTCAATCCCCAGGAGGAGCGCACCAAGGCGTTCCTGAAGAAGGTCGTCGCTGCAGGTCAGCGGGTCTGAACATCCCAACGCAACCGGAGAGAACGTGATGATGAACCGCAACCTGCTTCGCCGCGCCGCCCTCGGCGCCCTGTTCACCGCCACGGCGCTGGCCGGCATCAATGCCGCGACCGCCGACGAGGCACTGGACGCGCTGAAGGAACAGGGCTTTGCCCGCATCGCCATCGCCAACGAGCCGCCCTTCACCGCGGTCAATGCCGATGGCAGCGTCTCCGGCGCCGCGCCAGACGTCGCCCGGGCGGTGTTCAAGAACCTCGGCGTCGACGACGTCGTGGCCTCGATCTCCGAATATGGCGCGATGATCCCCGGCCTGCAGGCCAAGCGCTTCGATGCCGTCACCGCGGGCCTGTTCATGAAGCCCGAGCGCTGCAATGCCGTCGCCTATTCCGAGCCGGTCCTCTGCGACGCAGAGGCTTTTGCGCTGAAAGCCGGCAATCCGCTCGGCCTCAAGAGCTACAAGGACATCGCCGACAACAAGGACGCCAAGATCGGCGCGCCCGGCGGCGGCACCGAGGAGCGCCTGGCGCTGGAGGCCGGCGTACCGCGCGAGCGCGTCATCGTCGTGCCGGACGCTCAGAGCGGCCTGACCATGCTGCAGCAGGGCCGCATCGACGTCTACTCGCTGCCGGTCCTGTCGATCAACGCGCTGGTCTCCAAGGCCGCGGACCCGACCATCGAGGTCGTCGCCCCGGTCGAGGGCGCACCGGTCTATTGCGACGGCGCCGCCTTCCGCAAGGACCAGACGGCGCTCCGCGACGCCTTCGACGTCGAGCTCGCCAAGCTGAAGGAATCGGGCGAGTTCGCCAAGATCATCGAGCCCTACGGCTTCTCGGCCAAGGCGGCGATCTCCACTTCGCGCGAAAAGCTCTGCGCCGTCGCAGCGAAATGATGCCGGCCTGCCTGCGCTCCGCTCGGACCGATCGCAGGCAGGTCGAGACACCGAGGACCGCCTGGCCGTCGCTGAATGCGGCGGCCAGCCGGCCCCTTCCCTTCCGACCAATCCGGCGAGAACCCTGACCCCGATGGACATGTGGCTCGGCTACCTCAACCTGATCCTGCAGGGCGCGGTCATCACCGTGCAGCTGACGATCTACGGCTGTGCCTTCGCGCTGGTGGTCGCCTTCCTCGCCGGCCTCGGGCGGATCTCCTCGATTGGGCCAGTCCGCTGGTTTTCGGTCGCCTTCATCGAATTCTTCCGCGGCACCTCGATCTTCGTCCAGCTGTTCTGGGCCTATTACGTGCTGCCGCTCTTCGGCCTGACGATGACGCCGATGCAGGCGGGCGTGCTGGCGCTGGGGCTCAATGTCGGCGCCTACGGCGCGGAAGTGGTGCGCGGCGCCGTGATGGCCATCGGCCGCGAGCAGCGCGAGGCCTGCATCGCGCTCAATCTCTCGAAGATGCAGGCGCTGCGCCACGTCATCCTGCCGCAGGCGGTGGTGGTGATGCTGCCGACCTTCGGCAACAACGCGATCGAGCTCTTGAAGGCGACCGCCATCGTCTCGCTGATCTCGCTCTCCGACATGACCTTCCAGGCCCAGGTCGTGCGCTCGCAGACCGGCAGCACCGCCTTCCCCTTCCTCACCATCCTCGTCCTCTACTTCGCCATCGCCTCGGTCATCTCCTTTGGCGTCCGCCGTCTCGAAAAGCGCCTCGCCCACGGGCTCGACGGCGTGAGGAGCTGAGCCGATGGAATGGGACTGGAATTTCGTCGTCGAGATCCTGCCGACGCTGGCGGAAGGCGCCAAGATCACCATCCTGGCGACGCTTCTGGGCTTCGCCTTCGCCGCCGTCTTCGGCCTGGGGCTCGCGCTGCTGCGCCGATCGCCGAGCAAGGCGATCTCCTGGACCACGGCGTCCTTCGCCGAGTTCATCCGCGGCACGCCGCTGCTCGTGCAGCTCTATTTCCTCTTCTACATCCTGCCCGATCTGGGTCTCACACTGTCGCCACTGACGGCCGGTGTCATCGGCCTCGGCATCCACTACGGCACCTACACGGCCGAGGTGTACCGCGCGGGCATCGAGAACGTCGCGCGCGGCCAGTGGGAGGCGGCCAAGGCCTGCAACCTCTCCAGCGGCCAGACCTGGCGGCACATCATCCTGCCGCAGGCGATCGCGCCGATGGTGCCGGCGCTCGCCAACTATCTGATCGCCATGTTCAAGGAGACGCCGCTGCTCTCGGCCATCACCGTGCTCGAACTGATGAACCAGGCCCGCTCGATCGCCAACTACAACTACCGCTACATCGAGCCGATCACCCTCGTCGGCGCCTTCTTCCTCGTCATCAGCCTCGTCGCGGTGGTGATCATCCGCCTGCTGCAGCGCCAGTTCGGCGCCATCAACGGCAGGCGCGCGGCATGACCGTCCGGATCGAACAGGCGACGGCGCCGATCGGGTTCGACGCCCGCGCCATCGAAAAGCGCGTCGGCCTGATCCTGCTGGCGACCGACCACACGACGGAGTCGGATTTCCATCGGCTCGTCGTCTCGGACCGCGTCGGCACCTTCGCGACGCGGGTCGAATACGCCAATCCGACGACCCCGGAAAACTTGCGCGCAATGCAGCCGCGGCTGACGGAAGCCGCGGCGCTGATCCTGCCGGGCGAGGATCTCGACGTCGTCTGCTTCGGCTGCACCTCGGCCTCGGTGGTGATCGGCGACGCGGCCGTCGCCGCGGCGATCCAGGCGGCCAAGCCGGGCGTCCCCGTGGTGACCCCGGCCGCCGCCGGCGTCCTCGGCCTGAAGGCCTTCGGCGCGCGGTGCATCAGCGTGCTGACGCCGTACACGCCTGAGACCAGCGCGCCGATGGCGGGCTATTTCGAGGCCGCGGGTTTTCAGATCGACCGCTTCATCTGCCTCGGCCTCGACGACGACCGCGAGATGGCGCGGATTTCCCGCGCCGCGCTGATCGAGGCCGCCGTCGCCGCGATGCATGAGGGTTCCGAGGCGCTGTTCATCTCCTGCACCGCGCTGCGCTCGGCGAGCGTCGCCGCGGAGCTCGAGGCGCGCATCGGCCGCCCGGTGGTGACCAGCAATCAGTCGAGCGCCTGGGCCTGCCTGCATCATTGCGGCATCGCGCCGAGCCTTGCCGGCACCGGCCGGCTGATGGCGCTGCCGATGCCGGCCCCCTCGCTCCTGACCGGCGGAGCCTGACCGTGGCGAGGGTCGAGATCCATGCCATCGAGGCCGCCGGGGCACGCATCGCCGGCGCCGTCCGCCGGACGCCTGTCGAACGCTCGGCGAGCCTCTCGGCGCTGGCCGGCGTGCCCATCCACCTGAAGCTCGAACACCAGCAGATCACCGGCGCCTTCAAGCTGCGCGGCGCCACCAATGCCATCCTGTCCCTCTCGGCGGCGGAGAAGGCGCGCGGCGTCGTCGCCGCCTCGACCGGCAATCACGGCCGCGCCCTCGCTTATGCCGCCGCGGCCGCCGGCATCCGCTGCGTCGTCTGCATGTCGGCGCTCGTGCCGGAGAACAAGCTCGCCGCCATCCGCGCGCTCGGCGCCGAGACGCGCATTGTCGGCCGCTCGCAGGACGACGCGCAGGTCGAGGTCGACCGGCTCGTCGCCGATGAGGGTCTGGCCGGCATTCCGCCCTTCGACCATCCCGCCGTCATCGCCGGCCAGGGCACGCTCGGACTGGAGATCCTCGCCGACGTGCCGGACAGCCAATGCGTCCTCATCCCGCTCTCCGGCGGCGGCCTGATCGCCGGCATCGCCGCGGCGATCAAGGCGAAGAACCCGTCGGTGCGCGTCGTCGGTGTCTCGATGGCGCGCGGCGCCGCGATGCAGGCGAGCCTGGCCGCCGGCCGGCCGGTGGCGGTCGAGGAACTGCCGACCCTCGCCGATTCGCTCGGCGGCGGCATCGGCCTTTCCAATCGCTGGACCTTCGACATGGTGCGCGCCTTCGTCGACGAGGTCGTGCTCCTCAGCGAGGCCGAGATCGCCGCCGGCATCCGCCACGCCTATGCCGAGGAGCGCGAGATCGTCGAGGGCGGCGGCGCCGTCGGCATCGCCGCGCTTCTCGCCGGCAAGGTCCGGCCCTCGGGGCCGACGGTCGCCCTCCTCTCCGGCCGCAACATCGCCATGGACCTGCACCGCCGCATCATCAGCGGCGCCGACGGGCTGGAGGCCACCTGATGCCCGAGATGAAGATTTTGACCGAGCGCGAGTTGCGCACCCTCGTGCCGCTCGACCGCGACGCCATCGCCGCCGTCGAGGACGCCTTCGCGGCGCTGGCGACGAAGCCGGTGGCCATGCCGCCGATCCTCCGTCTCGACATTTCCGAGCACCGCGGCGAGGTCGACGTGAAGACGGCCTACGTGCCGGGCCTCGCCAACTTCGCCATCAAGATCAGCCCCGGCTTCTTCGACAATCCGAAACTCGGCCTGCCCAGCGTCAACGGCATGATGGTGCTCCTGTCGGCGACGACGGGCCTCGTCGAGGCCCTGCTCCTCGACAACGGTTACCTCACCGACGTGCGCACCGCGGCCGCCGGTGCCGTCGCCGCAAAGCACCTGTCGCGGGAGGACGCCTCGGTCGCCGCCATCTTCGGCGCCGGCGTGCAGGCGCGGCTGCAGCTGAAGGCGCTGACGCTGGTGCGGCCGATCACCGAGGCGCGGATCTGGGCGCGCGATGCGACCAAGGCGTCGGCCGCCGCCGCCGACCTCTCGGCCGAACTCAGCATTTCCGTCGCCGCCGTGGCCGACCCGGAACAGGCCGTTCGCGACGCCGACATCGTGGTGACGACGACGCCGTCGGAGGTGCCGATCCTCATGGCGGACTGGCTGCGGCCCGGCCAGCACGTCACCGCCATGGGATCGGATGCCGAGCACAAGAACGAGCTCGACCCCGCCGTCCTCGGCCGCGCAACCCTCTACGTCGCCGACCGGCTCGCCCAGACGCGCCTGCTCGGCGAACTGCACCACGCCATCGCCGCCGGCCTCGTGGCGGCGGACGCCGATTTCCCCGAGCTCGGCGCCATCATCGCCGGCCGGGCGCCGGGACGGCCCTCGCCCGAGGCGCTGACAATCGCCGATCTCACCGGCACGGGCGTCCAGGACACGGCGATCGCCACCCTCGCCTTCGCCCGCGCCGTCGCCGCGGGCGCCGGAACCGTCTTCCACAGCTGATCCCCAAACCGATCCCGCCAACAGGTGCCCGACATGACAGAACCCAGCCTGAATTTTTCCCGCGACGAATATGCCGAGCGGCTCGCCAAGACGCGGACGGCGATGGCGGCGAAGGGGATCGACCTTCTCTACGTCTCCGACCCGTCCAACATGGCCTGGCTGACCGGCTATGACGGCTGGTCCTTCTACGTCCACCAGGGCGTAATCGTGCCGCCGGAGGGAGAGCCGGTCTGGTACGGCCGCGGCCAGGACGGCAACGGCGCCAAGCGCACCAGCTACCTCGGTCACGGCAACATCGTCGGCTATCCCGACCATTACGTGCAGTCGACCGAGCGGCACCCGATGGACTTCCTGTCCGGCGTCATCGCCGACCGCGGCTGGGAAAAACTCACCATCGGCGTCGAGATGGACAATTACTGGTTCTCGGCCGCCGCCTTCGGCTCGCTGCAGCGCCATTTGCCGAATGCCCGCTTCGTCGACGCCACGGCGCTCGTCAACTGGCAGCGGGCGGTGAAGAGCCCGCGCGAGCTCGACTACATGCGCATCGCCGGCCGCATCGTCGGCGCCATGCACCAGCGCATCGTCGACAAGATCGAGCCGGGCATGCGCAAGAACGACCTCGTCGCCGAGATCTACGATGCCGGAACGCGTGGCGTTTCCGGCCCGGACGGCCACTTCGGCGGCGACTATCCAGCGATCGTGCCGCTGCTGCCGTCGGGCGCCGACGCCTCGGCGCCGCATCTCACCTGGGACGACAAGCCCATGAAGCTCGGGGAAGGCACGTTCTTCGAGATCGCCGGCTGCTACAAGCGCTACCACTGCCCGCTGTCACGCACCGTCTTCCTGGGAAAGCCGACACAGGCCTTTCTCGACGCCGAGAAGGCGACGCTGGAAGGCATGGAGGCCGGGCTCGCCGCCGCCAAGCCGGGCAATGCCTGCGAAGACATCGCCAACGCCTTCTTCGCGGTCCTGAAAAAGTACGGCATCACCAAGGACAACCGCACCGGCTACCCCATCGGCATTTCGTATCCGCCGGATTGGGGCGAGCGCACCATGAGCCTGCGTCCCGGCGACAAGACCGAATTGAAGCCCGGCATGACCTTCCACTTCATGACCGGCCTCTGGCTCGAGGACATGGGCCTGGAGATCACCGAATCCATCCTGATTACCGAGACCGGCGTCGAGCTCCTCGCGGACGTGCCGCGCCAGCTCGTCGTGAAGGGCTGAGCCGTGCTCGACCTGACACAAGGGACGCCCTCGCCCGTCGAGCCGACGGTCGATTTCGAGGCCGACGGCGTCCAGCACGGATTCCTCAGGCTGCCCTACAGCCGCGACGATTCCGCTTGGGGCTCGGTGATGATCCCGCTGACCGTGGTGAAGAATGGCGAGGGCCCGACGGCCCTCCTCACCGGCGGCAATCACGGCGACGAATATGAGGGGCCGATCGCGCTGTTCGACCTGGCGCGGCGGTTGATCGCCGAGGAGGTCAGCGGCCGGGTGATCATCGTCCCGGCGATGAACTATCCGGCCTTTCGCGCGGGCACCCGCACCTCGCCGATCGACAAGGGCAACCTCAACCGCTCCTTTCCCGGCCGGCCCTACGGTCAGCCGACGGAAAAGATCGCCGACTATTTTCAGCGCACGCTGCTGCCGCTCGCCGACATCGTACTCGACTATCACTCCGGCGGTCGCACGCTCGATTTCCTGCCGTTTGCGGCCGCCCACATCCTGCCGGACAAGCGTCAGGAGGCGGCCTGCTTTGCCGCCGTCTCGGCCTTCGGCGCGCCCTGGTCGATGAAGATGCTGGAGATCGATTCCGTCGGTATGTTCGACTCGGCGGCTGAGGAAATGGGCAAGACCTTCGTCACCACCGAGCTCGGGGGCGGCGGCACAGCGACGGCCAGGACCGCCGGCATCGCCAAGCGCGGCGTCGCGAACCTGCTGCGCCATGCCGGCATCCTGGCGGGCGCGGTAGACGTGCAGGAGACGCGCTGGCTCGACATGCCCTCCAGCGACTGCTTCACCTTCTCGCAGCATGACGGGCTGATCGAGCCGCTGGTCGACCTCGGCGACCGCGTGCGGCAGGGCGACGTCCTGGCGCGGATCCATTCGGTCGAGCGCACCGGGACCGCGCCGACGGAATTTCGCGCCAAGCTCGACGGCATCCTCGCCGCCCGGCATTTCCCGGGCCTCGTCAAGTCAGGCGACTGCCTCGCGGTGGTCGCGACGGAGGTGCCGTAGCCGCCGGCGCGATCGACGGTCGAGATTTCCGGTCGGATGTGGGGGATCGGCGCCGGGCGATAAACCGAGGATCAAAGGACCGGCGACCCCTCGGATCGGCAAACGATCCAGCTGCCGGCGCCGGATGACGCTCGATGTCGATCACGCCGTCGTTGCCCGCACCGCTGGCGTGGAGACGCGCTCAGCGAATCCCGAGCTGGGCATTGAGGTCGCCGAACCGCTCCCCCTGCACGACGATATGCGCGCGAAGGGCGTCCTCCGCCGCGGCGCCGTCGCCGGCGGCGATGGCGGCGACGATCGCCTCGTGTTCCCGCAGCGACTGCCGCATGCGGTGGGCGACGCGCAGCTGTAGCCGGCGGAAGGGTTTCAGCCTCTGATGCAGGCGAGCCGCCTCGCCTTGCAGGAAACTGTTGCCGCTGGCGGCATAGATGGCCGCGTGGAAGCGCTCGTTCTCGTAATAGTAGCCGTCCGGATCGTTGCGTGCCGCCGCCTGCCGACAGTCCTCAAGCCGCAGCTGCAGCGTCGCGAGCGCCGCGGCGCCGATGCGCCGGGCCGCCAGCCGTCCGGCCAGCCCTTCGAGCTCCGCCATCACCTCGAACATCTCGACCAGCTCGCCGATGCCGACCCGGCGGACGAAGGCGCCGCGGTGGCGGATCTGCTCGACCATGCCGATAGAGGCGAGCTGGTTGATCGCCTCGCGGACGGGCGTCCGGGACACGCCGAAACGGCTAGCGATCTCGCTCTCGTCGAGCCGCTCGCCGGCGGCCCGCTGCCCCATGGCGATCTCCTGCTCGAGATGGTCGCGAACGTCCGCCGCTTTCGCCTGCGCAGCCGTGCCGGGACGCCTTGCGGCGACAGAAGTCCCGGACTGTTCCGGATCGAGGGTTGTGCTTTCTGTCATGGCAAATCGTATACAACATCATTGACAATGCATGCAATGGACTGTTCCCTGACGGCAATGCGCCAACGAGCGCCAATCCTGGGAGGGAACCATGAAGACGATTTTGACCGCGCTGGCCTGTGGGCTGACCCTGACGACCTCGTCGCTTGCTGCCGACGTGGTGCTGCGCGCCTCGCATCAGTGGCCGGGCGGCAAGGGCGACGTGCGCGACGAGATGGTGCAGATGATCGGCAAGGACGTCGCGGCAGCCAATGTCGGGCTGTCGATGCAGGTCTTCCCCGGCGAGTCGCTGTTCAAGGCGAAGGACCAGTGGGGCGCCGTCACCAAGGGGCAGGTGGACATCACCGCCTTTCCGCTGGACTACGCCTCCGGCCGCCACCCCGAGTTCTCCGCCACGCTGATGCCGGGTCTCGTCGGCAATCACGAGCGCGCCGCGCGGCTGAACGACTCGCCCTTCATGGACGACATCAAGGCCTCGATCGACAAGGCCGGCGCGATCGTCCTCTCGGACGCATGGCTCGCCGGCGGCTTCGTCTCGTCCAAGGGCTGCATCACCTCGCCGGAAAGCGCCAAGGGCCAGACGCTGCGCGCGGCGGGGCCGGCCTTCGAGCAGATGCTGGTCGGCGCCGGCGCCTCGATCTCGTCCATGCCGTCCTCGGAAATCTACACCGGCATGCAGCAGAACGTCCTGGACGGCGCCAACACCTCGTCCGGTTCGCTCGTCTCCTACCGGGTGTTCGAAGTCTCGAAGTGCCTTACCGCGCCCGGCGAGAACGCGCTCTGGTTTATGTACGAGCCGATCCTGATGTCCAAGCGCTCCTTCGACCGCCTTTCCAAGGAACAGCAGGACGCTCTCATCGCCGCCGGCGAGAAGGCCGAGACCTATTTCGCCACCGAAGCCAAGAAGCTCGACGACGAGATGATCGAAGTCTTCAAGAAGAGCGGCGTGGAAGTCGCCGAGATGTCGAAGGCCGACTACGACGCCTGGCTGACCATCGCCAAGGAGACCTCCTACAAGGAGTTCGCCGCCAAGGTGCCGAACGGCCAGAAGCTGATCGACGAGGCGCTCGCGGTCGAGTAGCCGCGCCCGGGCGGCGGCGCACCGCCGCCGCCCTCTTCGATCGCCGCAGCGCGTTGTTCCGACGCGCGAACGGCTCTTCGGGCCATTCGTTTTGCATGATCCTCTTCGCCCGCCTTCGCGGCGCCGCGGGACCGTGCCTCAGCAGGGGACGCGCATGCGGCTCTATATCGCCATCGTATCGGCCCTTTCCCGCATCCTCGCCGTGATCGCCATGTTCGCGCTGCTGGCCGCGGTCCTGGTGGTCAGTGACATGGTGTTCGAGCGCTATGCGCTCGGACGCTCGACCGCCTGGCAGACCGAATTCACCACCTATGCCATCGTCGCCGCGACCTTTCTCGGCGCCCCCTGGGTGCTGATCGAGCGCGGCCACGTCAATGTCGACCTGCTGCAGATCTCGGTGCGGCCACGTCTTCGCGTCGTGCTGGAGGCCTCCGCGGGGCTGGCCTCGCTTCTGTTCGTGGCGCTCCTCGCCTATGCCGGCTGGCTGCATTTCCACGAGGCGCTGTCGAACGGCTGGACGAGCGACACGGTGACGGCGACGCCCCTGTGGATCCCGCTTCTGCCGATGCCCGTCGGCACCGGCGTCCTCGCTCTGCAATACATCGCCGAACTGATGCGTCTGTTCAGCGAGACGCCGAGCGAACGAGCGACGCGCCAGGCGCCCTTTGCCGACACCACGAAGGCGGCCCGGCCATGAGCCCCCTGTTCAGCGGTCTTTCCATGCTGGCGGCCCTTCTCGGCCTCCTGGCCATCGGCACGCCGATCGCCTTCTCGCTCGGCCTCGTCGCCATGGGGGCGCTGTTCTCGGTCTATGGCGCCTTCTTCCTCGAGACTCTGGGCGAACAGTTCTTCAGCGCCCTCTCCTCCTTCAGCCTCGTCTCGGTGCCGATGTTCATCCTGATGGGCGCGGCCGTGGCCTCCTCTCCGGCGGGTAAGGACCTCTACGAGGCGCTCGACCGCTGGCTGAACCGGATTCCCGGCGGCCTCGTCCTCTCCAATCTCGGCGCCTGTTCGATCTTCGCCGCCCTGTCGGGCTCCTCGCCCGCCACCTGCGCGGCGATCGGCAAGATGGGCATTCCCGAGATGCGCCAGCGCGGCTACCCCGCCGAGATCGCCGCGGGCTCGATCGCCGCCGGCGGCACGCTCGGCATCCTGATCCCGCCCTCGGTGACGATGATCGTCTACGGCATCGCGACGGAGACCTCGATCGGCCGGCTGTTCCTCGCCGGCGTGCTGCCGGGCCTGATGCTGACCATTCTGTTCATGGGCTGGACGATCATCGCCTGCAAACGGCGGGGCCTCGGCCTGTCGGAACTCAGCCAGCGCTTTTCCATGAAGGAGCGGTTCGAGGCCCTGCCGCGGGTGCTGCCCTTCCTCGCCATCATCGTCGCCGTGCTCTTCGTCCTCTATGGCGGTGTCGCGACGCCTTCGGAGGCGGCAGGCGTCGGCGCGCTGTTCTGCCTCATCCTCGTCGCGGTCATCTACGGCATCTTCTCCAAGACCTGGAAGTTCCGGCAGATGCGGACGATCTTCCGCGACACGCTGAAGGAAAGCGTGATGATCATGCTGATCATCGGCGCCTCGGAGCTCTTCGCCTTCGCGCTGTCTTCGCTCTACATCACCCAGTCGATCGCCCAGTATATCGGCGATCTCGACATCAACCGCTGGGCGCTGATGGGCGTCATCAACCTCTTCCTGCTGTTTGCCGGCTTCTTCCTGCCGCCGGTCGGCGTCATCCTGATGACCGCGCCCATCCTGCTGCCGATCATCATCGGCGCCGGCTTCGATCCCTACTGGTTCGCGGTGATCCTGACGATCAACATGGAGATCGGGCTGATCACGCCGCCGGTCGGCCTCAACCTCTACGTCATCAACGGCATCGCCCCGGACATCTCGCTCGCCCAGATCCTCAGGGGCTCCCTGCCCTATGTGCTGTGCATGGTGCTCGGAATCGTGCTCCTGTGCCTCTTCCCGCAGATCGCCCTGTTCCTCCCCGATCTCGTCATGGGCCCGTCGACATGAGCCGGACCTCCTTGCTTCAGGACCTGTTGTCGTCGATCGCTTCGCGCACCGGCTTTTTGTCCGATCCGCGCAGCAGGCGCCTGACGCTCGCCGAGACGGCGAAACTCTGCCACGACCTCGTCTCGGCAAGGGGCGAGCCGTCGGGCGTTCGGATCGCCACGCAGATCCTTGTGAGCTTCCGGCAGATGGACGAGGACGAGGCCGATGGCTTCTTCGCCCTCCTGGCGGACGAGTTCGGCCCGCCGGCCGGGCGCCTGCGCAAGGCGGCCGAGGCCTATGCCGCGACGCCGACGGCGGAGACGCTGTCGGCCTTGCAGCACGCCGCCGAGCCGCCGCGGCAGGAACTCTTCCGCCGCCTCAATCTGGCGGCCGGCGGGACGGCGGAACTGGTGCGCCTGCGCGAGCGCCTGCTGCCGCGCCTGAAACGGGACCCGGCCCGCCTGGAGGCCGTGGACGAGGACCTCCGCCACCTCTTCCAGTCCTGGTTCAACCGCGGCTTTCTCGTCCTGAAGCGCATCGACTGGGATACACCGGCGAGCGTCTTGGAGAAGATCATCCGCTACGAAGCGGTGCACACCATCGGCAACTGGGACGAGTTGCGACAGCGCCTGGCGCCCGGCGACCGGCGCTGCTTCGCCTTCTTCCACCCCTCGATTCCCGACGATCCCCTGATCTTCGTCGAGGTCGCGCTGACCGGCGAAACGCCCGCGTCGATCACCGAAGTGCTCGACGCCGACCGCCTGGTCCGCCCGGCGGCGGGCATGACGACGGCGGTGTTCTATTCCATCTCCAACTGCCACCGCGGTCTAGCCGGCATTTCCTTCGGCTCGTTCCTGATCAAGCAGGTGGCCGAGGACCTGAAGGCGGACCTGCCGGGCCTGAAGACCTTCGTCACCCTGTCGCCGGTTCCCGGCTTCCAGTCCTGGCTGCAGAGCCTCGGCGCCAAGCCCGTCCCGGCGCTCGACGCGGCGGAAGCCAAGGCGCTGGCGATCGTCGCGGAAACCGGCTGGGCGGCGGACCCGGCCAGGGTCGAGGCGGCACGGCCTGGCCTGCTGGCGCTGGGGGCGCGTTATCTCCTCAAGGCTAAGCGCCCCGACGGCCAGCCGCGCGATCCCGTGGCGCGGTTCCATCTCGGCAACGGCGCCCTGTTGAACCGCATCATGCATCTGGCCGACCCATCTGCGCGGGGCCTGGCGCAGTCGGCGGGGCTGATGGTGAACTACCTCTACGACCTTCCCAGACTGGAGCAGCATCACGAGGCCTATGCGGCGGAGCGGCAGGTGGCCGCGAGCCGCGCCGTCACCGCGCTTCTGTCCAGTCGCTTCAACGACAATCCCAACAGGGAACCGGCATGACCAACCATCTCTACGACGGCCTCCTCGCCGTCGGCGCGACGACCCCCGACAAGACCTTCGCGCTCCTGCCGGGGGGGCGGCACTTCACCTATGGCGAAGTCGGCACCGTCTCGGCGCGCCTCGCCCATGCGCTTCTCGCCGCCGGCCTCCAGCCGGGCGACCGGGTCGCGGTGCAGGCCGAGAAGAGTCTCGAGGCGCTGATGCTGTATCTCGCCACCGTCCGGGCCGGCGGCGTCTTCCTGCCGCTCAACACCGCCTATACCGCCACCGAGATCGACTACTTCCTGTCCGACGCCACGCCACGGATCTTCGTCTGCGATCCCCGCAAGGTCTCTGAACTCACCCCCGTGGCGGAAAAGGTCGGCGCCAGGATCGAGACGCTGGCGGCCGACGGATCCGGCTCCCTCGCCAGCGCGGCCGAAACCCAGCCTGCGCGCTTCACCAATGTCGCCCGCGCGCCGGGCGATCTCGCCTCCATCCTCTACACCTCGGGCACGACTGGGCGCTCGAAGGGCGCCATGCTGACCCACGCCAATCTTCTTTCCAATGCCGAGGTGCTGCGCGACACCTGGCGCTTCACGGCGGACGACGTGCTGCTGCACGCTTTGCCAATCTTCCACACCCATGGCCTCTTCGTCGCTTCCAACACCGTGACCATCGCGGGCGGCGCGATGATCTTCCTGCCGAAATTCGATCCGGAGGTCGTGTTCGCGCATCTGCCCGAGGCCACCACGATGATGGGCGTGCCGACCTTCTACACCCGCCTTCTCGCCGATCCCCGGCTGACGCCCGAGACGACCGGGCACATCCGCCTGTTCACCTCGGGCTCGGCGCCGCTGTTGGCCGAAACCCACCGCGCCTTCGAGGCGCGCACGGGCCAGCGCATCCTCGAGCGCTACGGCATGACCGAGACCAACATGAACACCTCGAATCCCTATGACGGCGAGCGCCGGCCCGGAACGGTCGGCATGCCGCTGCCGGGCGTCGACCTGCAGATCGCCGATCCCGAGACCGGCGCGCCGCTGCCGCAGGGCGAGATCGGGGTGATCGAGGTAAAGGGGCCGAACGTCTTCGCCGGCTATTGGCAGATGCCGGAAAAGACCGCGTCGGAATTTCGCGACGGCTGGTTCATCACAGGCGATCTCGGGCAGATCGACGCGGACGGCTATGTCGCCATCGTCGGCCGCGGCAAGGACCTGATCATTTCCGGCGGCTTCAACATCTACCCGAAGGAAATCGAACTGGCGATCGACGAGCTGCCGGGCGTCGCCGAGAGCGCCGTCATCGGCGTGCCGCATGCGGACTTCGGCGAGGGCGTCGTCGGCGTGGTGGTGACGAGCGGCGAGACCAGCGAAGCCGAGATCATCACGGCTCTCGGAGACCGCCTCGCCCGCTTCAAGCAGCCCAAACGCATCGTCTTCGTCGACGAGCTGCCGCGCAACACCATGGGCAAGGTGCAGAAGAATCTTTTGCGCGACCGATTTGCCGATCTCCTCGGCGACAGCCGCAAGGCCGGCTGAAACCCCGGCGGATGGCATGGGAAACAACCGTGCGCTGGGCAAGCTCCCCCGAACGACGGGCTCGATAATACGGGCCCGGCTTTCGCAGGACGGCCGCGTCTGCGGCATCGAGAGGGCGCACGAGGGCCGCCATGCCGGCGCCCCAGGAGAAATACAAAAATCGCACGAGATCAATGATATAGAACTAAATCTAGAAACAGTCTAAACTTGCACAGCAGAAATCTTGATATCGTTTGCGCGGCAAAGAACGTCGCGGCTTTCAATACACAATAAGTTTATGGATACACATGCAGAGGCACGGCATATTTGTTGACTGATCGGGTAGACTTTTCGTAGACGGAGAATTGTCAATGTCCGTCGTAGGGAGACCCGGAAGATGAAGCTGCTCCTCGCCGCCATGGCGATCGCCGCCACGAGTTTGATGCCGTTCGCCGCTTCGGCCGCCGAAATCACCGTCTATTCCGGCCGCGGCGAAAGCTTCACGGCACCGATGTTCAAGCTGTTCGAGGAGCAGACCGGCATCAAGGTGAATGCGCGCTACGGCAGCACGGCCGAATTGTCGGCCTTGCTGCGCGAGGAGGGCGACAAGTCACCGGCCGATCTGTTCCTGGCGCAGGATGCCGCCTCGCTGGTTTCCAACGAAGCCATCTTCGCGCCGCTGCCCTCCGAACTCTCCGCCAACGTGCTCCCCGGCTTCAAGCCGGAAAGCGACAAGTGGATCGGCACCTCGGGCCGCGCGCGCACCATGGTCTACTCGGTCGAGCGGGTGACAGAGGCCGAGTTCCCGAAGAGCGTCTACGACCTGACCGCGCCGGAGTGGAAGGGCAAGGTCGGCTTCGCCCCGGGCAACGCCTCGTTCCAGGCCTTCCTGACGGCGGTGCGTGTCGTCGATGGCGAGGAGAAGGCCAAGCAGTTCGTCGAAGGACTCGTCGCCAACGAGGCCAAGACCTACAAGAACAACACCGACCAGTTGCAGGCGATCGCCGACGGCGAAGTCGACGTGGCGCTGGTCAACAACTATTATCTGACCCGTTTCAAGCTGCGCGACGCCAAGTTTCCGGTCGCCCAGACCTTCTTCGAGAAGGGCGACATCGGCAATCTGATGTTCACCTCGGGCGCCGGCGTCCCCGCCGCCTCGGACAACCAGGAGGCCGCGCACAAGCTCATCGGCTTCCTGCTGTCGCCAGCCGCGCAGCAGTATTTTTCGGCCAGCATCGGCGAATATCCGGTGACCGGCGGCGTGATCCCCAATGACACGCTCGGCGCCGTCGCCGATCCCGCCGCCTTCGCCCCGAAGGTCGAGATCGAGGCGCTGGCCGATACCGACGGCACCAAGAAGATGCTGACTGAACTCGGCCTGATCTAAGCCGTCCGCATGGCCTACGACGCCCGCAGGGCGCCTCTTCTGCTTGCGCTCCCGGCGGTCCTCGCCGGGAGCGCAATGCTGTTGCCGCTGCTGTATCTCGTCATCCGGGCCGGCGGCGTCGACCCCGGCGAGCTCGCGGCCCTGGTGCTCAGGCCGAAGACGCTCGTCTATCTCGGCAACACGCTCTCGCTCGTCGGCTGCGTCCTGGCGCTGACGACGCTGATCGCGCTGCCGCTGGCGCTGATCGTCGTGCGCTCGGACCTCGGCTTCTCCAGGCTTCTCACCCTCTTGGCAGTGCTGCCGCTGGCGATCCCGGGCTATGTCATGGCCTATGCACTGATCGGCCTGTCCGGCTATTACGGGCCTCTGTCGGTGTTCTTCGGCCTCAGGCTGCCGCGACCTGAAGGCCTGTTCGGCGCGACGCTGGCGCTCGGCCTCTACACCTTTCCCTATCTGTTCCTGACGCTGCGGTCGGCCCTCGTCGGCATGGACCCGGCATTGGTCGAGAGTGCCCGCTCGCTCGGCCGCGCGCCGCTGGCGGTGTTCTGGCGGGTCACGCTGCCGCACCTGAAACCGGCCCTCCTGTCCGGCTGGCTGATCATCGCGCTCTACACCATCGGCGATTTCGGCGCGATCGCGCTGATGCGCTTCGAGGTCTTCTCCGCGGCGATCTACAGCCAGTATGCCAATGCCTTCGAGGTGCACTACGCCGCCTGGCTGTCGCTGATGCTCATCGGCATCGCCGGCGCCATTCTGCTCGTGGAGACGCGGCTTTCCCGCGGCACGCGCGTCGTGCGCAGCGGCCAAGGCGCCCGTCGCCTTCTGGCGCCGATGAAGCTGGGCCGGTGGAAGCCGCTGGCGGTGCTCTTCGTCGCCGCGGTGGCCTTAGCCTCGCTCGGCGTGCCGGCGCTGGTGATCCTGTTCTGGCTGACGCGCGCCCCGACCGAGATCGACTGGGCGGCGATACCCTCGGCCGCCTGGCAGACGCTGGCGATAGCCGGACCGGTGGCGCTCGTCGCGGTCGCCATCGCTTTGCCGGTGGCCCTGTTTCACCTCCGCCATCCCGGGAGAACCTCCTTCGCCGTCGAGCGCCTGACCTGGTTCGGCTACGCCATGCCGCCTCTGCCTTTCGCGCTGTCGGTGGCCTTCCTGTCGCTCGCCGCCTTGCCCGGCCTCTACCAGAGCCTGCCCCTGCTGGTGGCCGCACTGGCCGTTCACCTGGCGGCGGTGGCGCTCGGGCCGATCAGGAGCCGGCTCGTGCAGATCGGCCCCCGGACGGAGGAGGCCGCACGCGCGCTCGGCCGCAGCAGCGCCGCCGCCTTCGCCTTTATCACCCTGCCGCTCGTCGCGCGCAGCCTCGTCGCCGGGGGCGTGTTGGTCTTTATGGCCGCGGCCAAGGAGCTGCCATTGACGCTGCTGCTGTCGCCGATCGGCACGCGGACGATGGCGATGAGCATCTTCTCGCGCACCAGCGAAGGCGCGCTGTACGACGCCGCGCCCTATGCCGCACTGACCATCCTGTTTTCCGGCCTCGTCGTCGGGCTGATCCTGCGCTACGAAGGCGCCCCGCGAAGTTGAGACCCGCATGACGCCCATCCTGTCCCTCCGCCGTCTCAGCCGTCGCTTCGGCGGGACCCTGGCCGTCGACGATGTCTCGCTCGACATCGCCGCCGGCGAGATCCACGGGCTGATCGGCCCTTCCGGCTGCGGCAAGTCGACCCTGCTGCGGATGATCGCCGGCTTCGAGAACCTCGATGCCGGCGAGATCCGACTGTCGGATGAGCGCATCGACGGCATCGCGCCGGAGCGTCGCGGGATCGGCATCGTCTTCCAGGACTATGCGCTGTTCCCGCACATGACCGTCGCCGGCAATCTGCAGTTCGCCATGAAGGCGACGCCGCGCAGCGAGCGCCCCGCAAGGCTTGCCAGCCTGTTGGCCATGGTGAAGCTCGAAGGTCTGGAGCAGCGCTTTCCCGACCAGCTGTCCGGGGGGCAGCAGCAGCGCGTCGCGCTCGCCCGGACCTTTGCCGCCGCACCCCGTCTGGTGCTGCTGGACGAACCCTTCTCCAATCTCGACGCCGAGCTGCGCGAGACGGCCCGAGACGAAATTCGGGGCGTTCTGAAGGCGACCGGCCTGTCGATCCTCCTGGTCACCCACGACCGCGAGGAAGCGCTGACCTTCTGCGACCGCATCAGCGTGATGAAGGACGGGCGGATACGCCAGACCGGCACGCCGACCCTCGTCTATGATCGCCCGATCGACGCCTTCGTGGCCGGCTTCCTCGGTCCCGTGACCATTCTGGCGGGCAGAGCGGACGGCGAAATGGCCGATACCGCCGCGGGACGGCTCGCCATCACCCCCGGGGGACACGGACACCTCACTCTGGCTTTGCGGCCGGAAAGCCTCGCCGTTGCGGCGGAGGGGCCGCTCCACGGCACGGTGGCGACGCGCTCATTTCGCGGCGCCCGCCTGAGTCTCGGCGTGATGCTGGGCGGCCTCCAGGTCAATGTCGATGCGCCCCCGGCCTGTCCCGCCCAACCCGGCGACGCGATAGCCCTCGTCCAGCGGGCGCCGGCCATCGTTCTGGCGAGCTGAACAAGCCCGCAGGCAAGCTTAGGTTTCTTGCGCGGCCTTCGGCAGGTCGCTACAGAGGCAGCCCGCATGCGCCGGCCCGACCGGTGCCCTGCTCCGAAACATCCGAGGCGAAAATGAACCTGGCGATCCCGCGCACCTTGGCTTTTGCCGTCATGACGACCCTGCTGGGTGCCCCCGCCATCGCGGACGAGACCCGCGCCACCGTGGATGCCGTCATCGAGCCGCTGATGGCCGAACACGATGTGCCCGGCATGTCCGTCGCGATTGTCCACCAGGGCAAGCGCCAGGTCTTCCACTACGGCGTCGCCTCCCGCCAGACCGACGCCAAGGTGGACGACGAGACCCTGTTCGAGATCGGATCCTTGTCGAAGCCGTTCACCGGCACGCTTCTGGCGCGGCTCGAAGCGGAGGGCGCCGTCGATCTCTCAGCCAAGGCCGAGACGCTCATGCCGGCGCTGGCGGGAAGCCCGATCGGTGGGGCGACCCTCCTCGATCTCCACACCTATGTCGCCGGCGGACTGCCCTTGCAGTTCCCGGACGGCGTCGACGAGACGAATTTCGAAAACTATTTCAAGAAGTTTTCCCCGACCGACGCGATCGGCGCGAGCCGCCTCTATTCCAACGCCTCGATCGGGCTGTCCGGCTACTTGGCTGCCGCCAGCGCCGGCGCGTCCTTTTCATCGCTGATGACGGAAAAGATCCTGCAGCCGATGGGTCTCGCCGACACGTTTCTGGACGTCCCGGCGAATCGCAAGGGCGACTATGCCCAGGGTTACACCCGCGACAACGCGCCCGTGCGCGTCAATCCGGGCCTCTTCGACGAGGAAGCCTACGGCGTGAAGACCACGGCGAGCGATTTCCTCCGCTTCGTCGAGGCGTCCATGGACCCGAAGGGGCTCGACGACACGATGCAGGCCGCCCTGCGCCAGGCGCGCGCCGGCGTCTACAAGGTCGGCGCGATGCACCAGGGCCTCGGCTGGGAGCTCTATGGCGCGCCGGCCCGGCTCGACGATCTTCGCCAGGGCGCCGACGCCGACTTCGTTCTCAAACCCAACCGCGTCGAGCGTCCCGATGCGCCGGTGACGGGCGCGGAAGTCGGCACCGTGTCCAAGACCGGCTCGACCGGCGGTTTCGGCGCCTATGCGCTGTTCCAGCCCGCGCGCGGCACGGGAATCGTAATCCTCGCCAACCGCTTCTGGCCGAACCCGGCCCGCATCGAGGCGGCGCATGCGATCCTGAAGACGCTCGATCCGGAATTTGCGGCGCAGTAGCCGCCAAAATTCTCGCCGCCGCGGTCAGCGCCGCAAACGGCCGAACACATCGAGGAGATGGGCGGCGAAGCCGAGCCCCAGCCAGAGCGCGATCCAGTGCGGCGCCTGGCCGAGCAGCGCAGCCCGCAGAGCCAGGATCAGCGCCACGCCCGAGGCGGCGTTGGCCAGGAGCGGCAGACGGGCCTGCCGCTTCGCCGCAAAGAGGATGGCGAGGCCCTCCAGGCCGAGGATCACCAGCGCCAGAAGCGCCACGGTCCCGTCGCGAACCAGGCCCTCGATCAGCGCCATCGCCAGCGCCCGGGCCAGGCCAGCCGCGCCATGTCGCCGAGATCCTTGAAGAAGACCCTGACATAGGCCATCGGATCGGCGCGGCCGAGCCGCTTGTGCAGGTAGGAGTCCCAGACGAGACGCTGGATGTCCCTGTCGGCGCAGAGCGCGACGAAACGCTCGCGCCGCCGGTCGCTGCGGTACCAGAAGGATTGCAGAAAGCCGAGAACGAGGAAGATGCGCCCGTGCGCCCGCATGAAGCGCCGCCGCACCCCGGTCAGCGCGCGGGCGTCGCCGCTGGCCAGAAACGCCGCCGCCGCGCCCGCCGCCAGTTGCCCGCACAGCATGGCGTAGTAGATGCCCTCCCCCGAGGAGGGCGCGACGACGCCGGCGGCATCGCCGACGAGAAGGGCATCGCGGCCGTTGTCCCAGCGCTTCAGCGGCTTCAGCGGCAGCGCCGCCCCCTCCTCGCGCAGCGTTTCGGCGGCTCCGAGCCCGGCCGCCTCGCGCAGCAGCCGCGTCGCCTCACGGAAATCGAAGCCCTTCAGCGCGCTGCCGACCCCGACGCTCGTCGTCTCGCCATGCGGAAACACCCAGCCGTAGAAATCGGGCGAGATGCGTCCCTGATAGTAGACGTCGCAGCGTGCCGGATCGACGCCGGAGCAGTCCGTCGCCGGCGGCGAGCGGACGATCTCGTGATAGGCGAAGACGAAGGGCGGCCGTTTTTCCCGCCCGAAGAGCTGCCGACGAACCAGCGAATTGGCGCCGTCGGCGCCGATCACGAGGCGCGCGTGAACGGTCTCCTCCCGGGCGGAAGGCTGCTTGCGCCGGAACGTGACGGCGAGATTGCCGGGCTCGGTCTGGCGGACCTGGAGAAAGGTCGCGGCGACCACCGCGGCACCGCTCCCGGCCGCCCGCTCGCGCAGGAAGGGGTCGAAGCTGTCGCGATCGACCATGCCGACGAAGCCGCCGGTGATCGCCATGTCGACGCTCGCCTCGGAGGGCGCGACCATGCGGGCCGAGGCGATGCGGGCGCGCAGGAGATGGGTGGGAATGTCGAAATCCTCGATCAGCCGGGTCGGGATCGCCCCGCCGCAGGGCTTCGTCCGCCCCTCCCGGTCGAGCAACAGGACCGAGTGGCCGGCCAAAGCGATCTCGCGCGCCGCCGTCGCGCCGGCCGGACCGCCGCCGACCACGACGACATCGTAGGCATCCCTCGCCGTCTCGTCGTCATCCCGCCGCGTCATCGGCGACATCCCGGAGGGATGCCCGATTGAAACGGCTCGGCCCGCGGAAACACGGCAGGCGCGCCGCGTCCCGCAAAGGAGGCGGAGACTGACCGGGGCGGACAAACGGCGTTCACGCGGCGCCCCCCGCCAGGGCCGCGACGGCAAAGGCGCTGGCCAGCATGCCGAGCACGTAGAGCGTCGTCCCCGTCGCATTGTACCAGGCGGCAAAGCGCTGGGGATCGCTGAGGAGGCGCGGCATGCAGACCGTCTGTCCGGTGAGCAGAAGAACGACGACGCTGGCATGCAGCGGAAATCCCCAGGCCAGGAGAAGCACCACCACCGCCACCTGCGGCAGCGCCATCACCAGACAGGCGAGGCGCGCGGCGCGATCGGTTCCGAGCTGCACCGGCAGGCTGGCGAGGCCATCTGCCGGTCGCCCTCGACCGCCTTGAAATCGTTGAGCGTCATGATGCCGTGCGCGCCGAGGCTGTAGAGCAGCGCCAGCCAGACAACGGGCCAGCCGGGAAAGCCGCCGACGGTCGCCGCCGCCGCGGTGAACCAGGGCAGGCCCTCGTAGCACAGGCCCACTGCCCCCGGGCCCCACCAGCCGCTGCGCTTCAGCCGCGGCGGTGGCGCGCTGTAGGCCCAGGCCAGCGCCAGCCCGACGATCGCCGCGCCGAAGACCCACGGGCCGAGCCACAGCGCGACGAGAAGGGAAAGCGCCGTGTTGCCGATGGCGATCCCAAGCCCCCAACGGCCCGGCATGCGGCCGGAGGGAATGACGCGGCCGGGCTCGTTGATCGCGTCGACGTCGCGGTCGTACCAGTCGTTCACCGCCTGGCTGGTGCCGCAGACCAGCGGCCCGGCCAGAAGGATGCCGCCGAGGACGTAGGGCCAGCGATCGCCGACGGATGCCCCCGACGAAACCACGCCGCATCCGAAGGCCCACATCGGCGCGAACCAGGTGATCGGCTTCAACAGTTCCACCACCGCCGAAAGGCTCGGCATCGGCGGACGGTGGCTGAGGACGATCTGATCGGTCATGCCAAAACCTAACGTTGACGCCAAAATGTGTCAATTTAAATTGACATGTACGCCGACGCAGCCTTACTCGGACGCCTCGTCCTGCTCGATGCCATAGCGGCGCAGCTTCATGTACAGGCTCTGGCGACTGAGGCCGAGCATGTCGGCGGCGGAGGCGCGGTTGTTGTCGGTCAGCCGCAGCGCGGCCTCGATGCAGAGCTTTTCGATGATGTCGGCGGTGTCGCGAACGAGGTTCTTCAGCGGCACCCGACCGACGAGCTCGATCAGCTGCGCCGCCGCGTTCGGGCCCTGGCCCGCGAGCCCGGCCTGCATGGCTTCGGCCAGCGGCACCTCGCGGATGGCGAGGCCGAACAGCGGCCCGCCGCGGCCGGAGAATTTCGCCGCCGAAATCTCGACGGTGCCGCGACCGCCGAGCTCGTCGCGGATGACCGAGGAGAAGCGGCGCATCGTGCCGTGCTCGCGCAGATTGGCCATCAGCACCTGCACGTCGACGCCCGAGCCGCCGAGCCAATTGTCGAGTTGCCTGTCCTCGACGAGGTCGAGCGCCATCACCCTGATCAGCTCGAGAAAGGCCGGGTTGGCTTCCAGGATCGTCGCCTCGCCATTGACGACGACGACACCGTCGGGAAGGCTCTGCGCCGCCGCCGCCATGTGGCTGTCCGCCCCCGGAAAAGGCTCGGACGCCGCCCCGTCGGCCAGGCGAAGCAGAAGGTTCGTCCGCCCGAATTCGCGGAAGGGGGTGGCGCGAACGGAAAGGCGCTGTTCGGAGCCTAGGGGACGCGCCGCGAAGGTGGCAGGACGCGCCCGCGTCTCCACGGCGCGGAGCGCGTCCAGCGCCAGGGACTGGTCGTCGCGGGCGAAGACGGCGCCCACCGACAGGCCCGTCAGCTTGTCGATCGGACGGGCCAGAAGCTCGGCGGCCCCCTGGTTGGCCTCGAGGATCTTCAGCGACCGGCCATCGACGACGAGGAGAGGCTCGACGGAAAAGTTGAAGAGCATGCGGTAGCGGGATTCGATATCGCGCAGCTTGCGATAGTCCTTTTCCATCTCGACCTGCGCCGAGACCAGCCGCTGCTGCATCGCCGATATTGGCCGGAGATCGGTGCCGAAGGCGATGCGCGAGCGCGCGCCATCGAGGGAAAGGACGTGGTAGCTGACCGGCAGATCCTCGCCCGTGGCGCCGGGGTGGTTGACCTGGCGCGCGCGCGTCGGCGAGGCTCGTTCCGCCTCGGCCAGGAGGGCGTCGATCTTGGCGCGACTGTCGGCCGCGACCGTCGTGTTCCACTTCCGCCCGATCCAGCCGTCGACGCCCCATGCCTTCAGGCCGGGATCGGCATAGGCGACATCGACGACCTCGCCCGCCGGAGACAGGACGACGGAGAGGAAGCTGTTCGCGGTCATCAACGCCGCGAGAGACTCGGCGCCCAATCCCGAAAACAGATCGCGGGGGGAGTTGAAGGAACGTGCCACCTCACAGGAAACCAGCTTGCCCTCGTTGATGAACAGACCCTCGTCACTCCGCCGCTGCACGATACCGGGACCCCATCCGCGCGACGACGCTCGCCTCTGCCTGTCGCACGGCGGATGCGGCATCCTCGGCAAGACGATCGAACCCGGCGTCGAGGAGGAGGCGGGCATTCTCCAGAGCGAGGCTGCCGCCGCCCAGGATGACGACGGCGCGGTTGGACGAGGTCTTGCGCAGCCTGGCGATCATCGCCGTCAGATCGGGAAGGAGCGCCTCGGAATGGACCGACAGGCCGATGACGTCGTAGGGGCTGGCGGCGACGAGGCGCAGCATCTCTTGGCCGTCGCCGGCACCACAGCAATCGACGGCCCAGCCGGCGTGGCGAAACCGCTCCTCCACCAGCGCGAGACCGAAACTGTGCTGGTTCCCGGGGGCGGGCGCGAGCAGGACACGGCGCGCACCGGCCGGGACGGCGACCGCGTGCTGCATCATCGCCAGTCCCATGAACAGCCGCTCCAGCCGCGCGACGGCGATCGTCACCGCCAGGAAATCGCACTCGTCCGAGAGCCATAGCTCGCCCAGAAGCCTGGCTGCCGGGGCGAGATAGGCGTCCTCGAAGCGATGGAGATCGCCGGCCTCGGCCAGCCCCGTCGCAGCCAGGGCCGCAAATCGGTCCACCCGGCTGTCGAGCAGCGCCTCGACGAAGGCCGAGAGCGCCGGGGTGGGCTGCCGGTCCGGCCCCGGACGGCCGGCGCTTTCCCCATCACTGCGGGCCGCATCGTTGGGGGCCGCGACGGTCGGCGCGACCGCCGAAACAGCCCGGGCGGCAGGGGGAGCAAAGCCGGCCTCCCCGCACACCCCTGGCGGCCCTGCGGCCCTGTCGCCCCGTCGGGGATAATGACCGTCGGTGAAACAGGGGGGTGGCGGGGATGTCGGAGCCGACTCCCTTTGGCCGGCATGACTGCTGCGGATTGAAACCATGAGCGCGCCCTCCCCATTGCCGCCGATCCTGTCTGCCCTTCCCCGCCGCCTCGACCGCGGCGGCATCGCCCTTCCGGATTCCCGCCTTCCTACGGCCATCCGGTCGCCCTCGCCCTGCCGTGCAGGGCGCGGCGCTTCCCCTCGTGCGTCCAACCTTGGCGTCCAACCATTGCGCGAAACGCCGGCATCCGCCGGTCGCGACAATCAACGGTCATGCTGCCACTTCACCAGCGGCGAGTAAAGCCAGGGACGGTGATTTGTAAACAACAATAGACGTCATCTTTGATTGACACTTTTCCTTTTCGGGATTTAGATCGCGGTGATGGCGAAGCGGCCAGCGGGCGCGAAAGGGGGAGGACGATGGCGAGAATGGCAGACCGGCCCGGCGCTCCCAAAGCGGGGTCGCTCTATACGCCGGAAGAGCGGCAGCGCCGCGATTCCTCGCCCTGGACGCTTGTCCAGGGCATCCTCGCACCGCTTCAGTTTCTCGTCTTCGCCATCAGCCTCGCCCTCATCCTGCGCTATCTCGTGACCGGCGAAGGGCTTGGCGCCGCCAATGCCTCGATCGTGGTCAAGACGCTCGTCCTCTACACCATCATGATCACCGGCTCGATCTGGGAGAAGGTGGTGTTCGGCCAGTATCTCTTCGCCCGGCCCTTCTTCTGGGAGGACATGGTCAGCATGCTGGTGCTGGCCCTGCACACGGCCTATCTCGCCTGCCTGTTCGGTGGCCTCCTCGATCACCGCGGTCTGATGCTTCTGGCGCTGGCCGCCTATGCCAGCTACGTCGTCAACGCTGCGCAGTTCGTCCTGAAGCTGCGCGCCGCGCGGCTCGCCGCGCCGCCGCAACCGAAGCGCCTGGCCGGATCGCCGGCGGGGCTGGAGGCTTCGCGGTGAACGCGCCCCTCTTCCCGCGCTCGACCGCGACCGTCCCGGTCACGCCGGACCCCGCGGGCACCCGGCAGCCGCTGCGCCAGCGCGGCCAGCGCGAGGTCTTCTGCGGGCTGACCTCGATCATCTGGCTGCACCGCAAGATGCCGGACGCCTTCTTCCTGATCGTCGGCTCGCGCACCTGCGCCCATCTGATGCAGTCGGCCGCCGGCGTCATGATCTTCGCCGAGCCGCGCTTTGCCACCGCCGTCATCGACGAGCGGGACCTGGCCGGCATGGCCGACCTGCACGAGGAACTCGACCGCGTGGTCGAAAGGCTGCTCGCCCGCCGTCCGGAGATCCGGATGCTGGTCCTCGTCGGCTCCTGCCCGTCGGAAGTGATCAAGCTGGATCTGGGCAAGGCGGCGGAACGGCTGGGCGCGCGCCACGCGCCGGCCGTTCGCATGCTCTCCTATTCCGGCAGCGGTATCGAGACGACCTTCACCGAGGGCGAGGACCGGTTCCTCGCCGCCCTCGTCCCGCAGATGCCGGCCGAGGCGCAGGACGCGCCGCCCTCGCTGATCGTCGCGGGGTGCCTTGCGGACGTCGTCGAGGACCAGTTCCGGCGGATTTTCGAGGCGCTGGGGATCGGCCCGGTCGCTTTCCTGCCGCCGCGGTCCGCGGGCGCGCTGCCGAGCGTCGGTCCGCAAACGCGGCTCCTCCTGGCGCAACCCTATCTTGCGGAGACGGCGCGGGCCCTGCAGGGCCGCGGCGCGCAGCTCCTCGCCGCCCCCTTCCCGCTCGGCGAGCAAGGCACGACCGCCTGGCTCCTCGCCGCCGCCGACGCCTTCGGCGTGACCCGCGAGCGTTTCGCCGCGGTCACCGATCCCGGCCGCGCCCGGGCCCGGACCGCCGTCGCCCGCTACCGGCCGATGCTGGAAGGCAAGCGCCTGTTCTTCTTTCCCGACTCGCAGCTGGAGCCGTCGATGGCGCGGTTCCTGCACCGCGAGCTCGGCTGCGAAATCGCCGAGATCGGCTCGCCCTTCCTGCACCGCACGCATCTGGCGCCGGAGTTCGCGCTGCTGCCGGACACGATCCCGATCAGCGAGGGGCAGGACGTCGACCGCCAGCTCGACCGCTGCCGCGCCGAGCGTCCCGACCTCACCGTCTGTGGCATGGGGCTCGCCAATCCGCTGGAGGCCGAGGGCCTGGCGACGAAATGGTCGATCGAGCTCGTCTTCACCCCCGTCCAGGGGTTCGACCAGGCCGGCGACCTCGCCGGACTCTTCGCCCGCCCCTTGCAGCGGGCCGAACGGTTGAAGGTGGGGATCTGATGCAGCTCACGGTCTGGACCTATGAGGGACCACCCCATGTCGGCGCGATGCGGATCGCCGCCTCGATGCGCGGCGTCCATCTCGTGCTGCACGCGCCGCAGGGCGACACCTATGCCGATCTCCTGTTCACCATGATCGAGCGGCGCGCCAGCCGCCCGCCGGTCACCTACACCACCTTCCAGGCGCGCGATCTCGGCAGCGATACCGCGGAGATCTTCAAGACCGCCTGCCGCGAGGCGGTGGACCGTTTCCAGCCCGATGCCGTGCTCGTCGGCGCCTCCTGCACCGCCGAGCTTCTCCAGGACAATCCCGGCGGCCTCGCCGATGCCCTCGGCCTCGCCATCCCGGTGGTGACGCTGGAACTGCCGTCCTACCAGAAGAAGGAGAACTGGGGCGCGGCCGAGACCTTCTACCGGCTGGTGCGAACCTTCGCGCCGGCGCCGGCCGGACGGGCCGAGCCTCGCGCGCCGGCCCCCGTCTGCAACATCCTCGGCCCGACCTCGCTGGGTTTCCGCCACCGCGACGACACCGTCGAGGTGCGCAGACTCGTCGAGAGCCTCGGCATCACCGTCAATGTCGTGGCGCCGCTCGGCGCCGGCATCGCCGATCTCGCCCGACTGCCGCAGGCCGCCTTCAACATCGTCCTCTATCCCGAGATCGCCGGCACCGCGGCCGACTGGCTGATGCGCCACCATGGCCAGCCTTCCGTCACGGTGCCGCCGATCGGAGTGCTGGCATGCGGCGACTTCGTCGCGGCGGTCGCGGCTGCCGCGGGGCTCGATAGCGAGTCGCTCCAGGAATTGCGTTCGCGCCTGCCCTGGTACTCGCGCTCGATCGACTCGACCTACCTCACCGGCAAGCGCGTCTTCATCTTCGGCGATGCCACGCATGCCATCGCCGCCGCCCGCATCGCCGCCGACGAGCTCGGCTTCACCGTCTGCGGGCTCGGCAGCTACAGCCGGGAATTCGCCCGCGAGGTCCGCGCCGCCGCCGCCCTTCATGGCATCGAAGCGCTGATCTCGGACGATCACCTCGCCGTCGAGGACGCGATCGTCGCGGCCCAGCCGGAACTGGTGCTCGGCACCCAGATGGAGCGCCATGTCGCCAAACGGCTGCGCATCCCCTGCGCGGTGATCTCGGCGCCGACGCATGTCCAGGATTTCCCAGCCCGTTATTCGCCGCAGATGGGTGCGGAAGGCGCGAACGTGATCTTCGACAGCTGGGTCCACCCGCTGATGATGGGGCTGGAAGAGCACCTCCTGCAGATGTTCCGCGACGATTTCGAGTTCAACGACGCCGCCGAGCCCTCGCACCTGCCGCAGTCCGCCATGGGCAACGCGGCGCCCAAGGCGCCCTCCCTGCCGCTCGCCGAGGAAGCGACACCCCCGCTCGCCCCGGTCGAGGCGTCGCTCCGCTGGGCGGAGGAGGCGGAAAGCGAGCTGAGAAAAATCCCCTTCCTCGTGCGCGGCAAGGCGCGCCGCAACACCGAGAAATTCGCTGCCGAACAGGGACTGGTCAACATCACCGTCGAGACGCTGTACGATGCCAAAGCCCATTTCAGTCGCTGACGCCGGCCCCTCGCGAGGGCCCCTTTCCGGAGCGCCACGCCAGGTCGTGCCGCTCAGGGTCGTCATCGTGACGATGGACACGCATCTGGCCAGCGCCACCGAGCGCGCGGCGCGCCTGCTTCAGCGCGAGCTGCCGGGCCTGTCGATCGTCCTGCACGCGGCGACCGAATGGGCCGGCGATGCCGAGCGCCTCGACCACTGCCGCCGGGACATCGCTAGCGCCGACATTCTCGTCTGCGCCATGCTGTTCCTGGAAAGCCACTTCACCGACATCCTGCCCGACCTGAAGGCCCGGGCGGAACACTGCGACGCCATGGCCAGCATGCTGTCGGACGGCGCGGTGATGAAGCTCACCCGTCTCGGCCGCTTCCGCATGGACTCGCCCCAGGGCGGGGCGCTGGGCTTCCTGAAGCGCCTGCGCGGCAGCGGCAAGGACCGCAAGGCCAGCGTCGGCGCGCAGCAGATGAAGATGCTGAAGCGGATCCCGCAGATCCTGCGCTTCATCCCCGGCACGGCGCAGGACGTGCGGGCCTATTTCCTGACGCTGCAATACTGGCTGGCGGGATCGGACGAGAACATCGCCAACATGATCCGCGCCCTCGTCGACCGCTATGCCGACGGCGAGCGGCGGTCGCTGCGCGGCGCATTGAAGCCCGCGGCCCCCGTCGCCTATCCCGAGGTCGGCGTCTACCATCCGGACATGCCGGGCCGCATCGCCGAACGCGCCGCCCTCCTGCCGGCCCATGGCCGCCGCGGCACCGTCGGCCTGCTTGGCCTGAGGTCCTACATGCTGGCCGGCAATGCCGAGCACTATGATGGCGTCATCCGCGCGCTCGAGGCGCGGGGAATCAACGTCGTCCCGGCCTTCGCCAGCGGGCTCGACTCGCGCCCGGCGATCGAGGCCTTCTTCATGCGGGACGGCCATGCCACGGTCGATGCCCTGGTCTCGCTCACCGGCTTCTCGCTCGTCGGCGGTCCCGCCTACAACGATTCCCGCGCCGCCGAGGACATGCTGGCGAAGCTCGGCGTGCCCTACATCGCCGGTCACCCGGCCGAGCTGCAGACGCTGGAACAGTGGGGCGCCTCGGATCGCGGCCTGCTGCCGGTGGAATCGACTATCATGGTGGCGATCCCCGAGCTCGACGGCGCCACCGGCCCGATCGTCTTCGGCGGCCGCTCCGACCATGCCGGCAAACCCTGCGCCGGCTGCGAGCGCGGCTGCACCTTCGCCCCGGGCCCGCAGAGCCGCGACATGCACGCCTGCCCGGAGCGGGCGGAGATGCTGGCGGCCCGCATCGACCGTCTGGTGCAGCTCCGGCGCACGGCGCGGGCGGAGCGCAAGATCGCCATCGTCCTCTTCAACTTCCCGCCCAATGCCGGCAATTCTGGCACCGCCGCCTTCCTCTCGGTCTTCGCCTCGCTGCACGCGACCCTGACCGCGATGAAGCGCGCGGGCTACCGCGTCGACGTCCCGGCGACCGTCGACGCGTTGCGACAACAGCTGATCGAGGGCAATCGTGAGTGTTTTGGCGCGCACGCCAATGTCCATGCCCGCATCCCCGCCGACACTCATGTCCGGCGCGAGCGCTGGCTGAAGGAGATCGAGGCGCAATGGGGGCCGGCGCCCGGGCGCCAGCAGAGCGACGGTTCCTCGATCTTCGTCCTCGGCGCTGAGTTCGGCAATGTCTTTGTCGGCATCCAGCCGGCCTTCGGCTACGAGGGCGACCCGATGCGGCTCTTGTTCGAGAAGGGCTTTGCGCCGACACACGCCTTCTCCGCCTTCTACCGCTATCTCCGCGAGGATTTCGGCGCGGCCGCGGTGCTGCATTTCGGCACGCATGGCGCGCTCGAACTCATGCCGGGAAAACAGTCCGGCCTGTCGGCGCGCGACTGGCCGGACCGGCTGATCGGCGACCTGCCGAACCTCTACCTCTACGCCGCCAACAATCCCTCCGAGGGCGCCATCGCCAAGCGCCGCTCGGCCGCGACGCTGATCAGCTACCTCACGCCGCCGATCGCCCATGCCGGCCTCTACCGTGGCCTGCTCGACCTCAAGGCCTCGATCGAACGCTGGCGCGGCCTTGGCCCCAACGCCGGGTCGGAGCGCGCGGACCTCGCGGTGCTGCTGCAGGCGCAGGCGGCGGCCGTCGATCTCGCCGAGGTGGCGCCCGCCTGGGAGGACGCGATCGAGGCGCGGGTGCAGAGCCTGGCGGAAAAGATCCTCGAGCTGGAATACACGCTGATCCCGCACGGGCTCCACATCGTCGGCCATGCGCCCGACGCGGCCGAACGCGCCGACATGCTGCAGGCGATCGCCGACTCCGGCCACGCGCTCCGGCTCGACCGCCGCCTCGCCGAGGCGATCGTCGCCGGCGCCGAGCCGGCCGAGGCGCTGATGCAGGCGGGCCTTGCCAGCGACGCCGCGCTGCGGGCGACGCTCGCCGATCTTGCCGCCATTGACAGGCTGCTCGCCGAGGACACCGAGATCGCGGCGATTCTCAAGGCCCTCGATGGCGGCTTCATCCGCCCGGCGCCGGGCGGCGACGTCCTGCGCAATCCGGCGATCCTGCCGACCGGGCGCAACCTGCACGGCTTCGATCCCTTCCGCATCCCCAGCGCCTTCGCCGTCGCCGACGGCGCCCGCCAGGCGGAACGGCTCGTCGCCCGCCATCGTGCCGATGCCGGCGCCTATCCGGAGACGGTCGCCATCGTCCTCTGGGGCACGGACAATCTGAAGAGCGAGGGCGGCCCGATCGCCCAGGCGCTGGCGCTGATCGGCGCGCGGCCGCGCTTCGACAGCTACGGACGCCTCGCCGGCACGACGCTCGTTCCCCTCAAGGAACTCGGCCGGCCGCGCATCGACGTCATCGCGACGTTGTCCGGCATCTTTCGCGATCTCCTGCCCCTGCAGATCAAGCTTCTCGCCGAGGCGGCCTTCATGGCGGCGTCGGCCGACGAGCCGGAGGACCAGAACTTCATTCGCAAGCACGCCCTCGCCCACCAGGCCGCGACCGGCTGCGACCTCGAGACGGCGGCACTGCGCGTCTTCGGCAATGCCGAGGGCGCCTACGGCTCGAACGTCAACCACCTGATCGAGAACAGCGGCTGGGAGGAGGAGGACGAACTCGCCGAGACCTACAGCCGCCGCAAGAGCTTTGCCTACGGCCGCGCCGGCCAGCCGGCCGCGCAGGGCGCGCTCCTGCAGGACATTCTCTCCGGCGTCGACCTCGCCTACCAGAACCTCGATTCCGTCGAGCTCGGCGTCACCAGCATCGACCACTATTTCGACACGCTGGGCGGCATCAGCCGGGCCGTCACCCGCGCCCGCGGACGCGCCGCGCCCGTCTATATCGGCGACCAGACCCGCGGCGAAGGCGTGGTGCGCTCGCTCTCGGAGCAGGTGGCGATCGAGACGCGCACCCGCATGCTCAACCCCAAATGGTACGAGGGCATGCTGAGCCACGGCTACGAGGGCGTGCGCCAGATCGAGGAGCATGTGCGCAACACCATGGGCTGGTCGGCGACCACCGGCGAGGTGGAGCCCTGGGTCTACCGGCAGGTGACGGAGACCTTCCTGCTCGACCCCGCCATGCGCGAGCGCCTCGCCGCGCTGAACCCGACCGCCTCCGCCAAGATGGCGAACCGGCTGATCGAGGCGCACGAGCGCCACTACTGGACCCCCGACCCCGCCATGCTGGATGCCCTGCGCGCCGCCAGCGACGAACTCGAAGACCGTGTCGAGGGCATCACCGTGGAGGCTGCCGCATGAACGTGTTCACCCATCCAAGGGTCGCCAAGGATGCCGAGCGGGCCGAGGCCGCCCGGCTCGACGGCGAGGGCAGCGTCCAGGTCATGCTGGACCCCAAGGTCGAGATCGGCACGGCAAAGGTCTTCGCCATCTATGGCAAGGGCGGCATCGGCAAGTCGACGACCTCGTCCAACCTCTCGGTCGCCTTTTCCAGGCTCGGCAAGCGCGTCCTGCAGATCGGCTGCGACCCCAAGCACGATTCGACCTTCACCCTCACCAAGTCGCTGATCCCCACCGTCATCGACATTCTGGAAGGCGTCGACTTCCACACCGAGGAGCTCAGGGCCGAGGATTTCGTCTTCGAGGGCTACAACGGCGTGCGCTGCATCGAGGCGGGCGGGCCGCCGGCCGGCACCGGCTGCGGCGGCTATGTCGTCGGCCAGACGGTGAAGCTCCTGAAGGAGCACCATCTCCTGGAAGACACCGACGTCGTCATCTTCGACGTCCTCGGCGACGTCGTCTGCGGCGGCTTCGCTTCGCCCCTGCAGCATGCCGAGCGGGCACTGGTGGTGGCCGCCAACGACTTCGACTCGATCTTCGCGATGAACCGCATCGTCGCCGCGATCAAGGCGAAGGCGAAGAACTACAATGTCCGCCTCGCCGGCGTCATCGCCAACCGCTCGCGCGAGACCGACCAGATCGACCGCTTCAACGACGCCATCGGACTGAAGCGCCTCGCCCATTTCGGCGATGTCGACGCCGTCCGGCGTTCGCGGCTGAAGAAGGCGGTGCTGTTCGAGATGGAGGAGTCGCCCGAGGTGCTCGCCGTCTGCGCCGAATACATGCAGCTCGCCGAAACGCTGTGGGCCGGCACCGATCCGCTCGACGCCGTGCCGATGAAGGATCGCGAAATCTTCGATTTTCTGGGGTTCGACTGATGGACGGGACCACCTACCAGCGCCGCCGCGGCGAGATCCGCACCTATTTCGACGAAACCGCCGTCGAGGCCTGGAAGCGCTTTGCCAGCGAGGCGCCGCTCGGGCGCATCCGCGCCAGCGTGCGTGCCGGCCGCGCCTTGATGCGGGCGGAAATGCTGGCCTGCCTGCCCGGGGATCTCCGGGGCTGGCGCATTCTCGACGCCGGCTGCGGCACCGGGGCTCTCGCGGTGGAACTCGCCCGGCGCGGCGCCGACGTCCTCGGCGTCGACATCGCGCCGGAAATCATCCGCTTTGCGACGGAAACCGTGCCGGCCGATCTCGGCCCCGGCCGCATCACCTTTCGCGCCGGCGACATGCTGGACGCGGGCCACGGCCGCTTCGACGCGGTGACGGCGATGGATTCGCTGATCCACTACAGCGCCGCCGACGCGGCGGCCGCCCTTGCCACCCTCGCGGCGCGCACCGAGCGCCGCATCGTTTTCACCCACGCGCCGCGCACTCCGGCGCTCACCGTCATGCACGCCATGGGCAAGCTGCTTCCCCGCGCCAACCGTTCGCCGCGGATCGTCCCGACGACGCCACAAAATTTGCTCGGCCGATTTGCCACCAACCCCGCAGCGGCCGGCTGGACGGCAGGGCGCACGGCCCGCGTCGCGCACGGCTTCTACACCTCGCAGTGTCAGGAGCTCTGCCGGCCATGAGCATCGGAGGCGCCAGACTGGCCAAGGCCTGGACGAAGGTGGGGACGCGTTTCCTGCCCTTCGCCGATGCGGCGAGCGAAGGCCTGCCGCTGTCGCGCCTCGTCCGCCTGTCGCTGTTCCAGGTCTCCGTCGGCATGGCCATGGTGCTGCTCACCGGCACGCTGAACCGGGTGATGATCGTCGAACTCGGCGTCCCCGCCTCGGTCGTCGCCTTCATGGTGGCGCTGCCGATCGTCTTCGCCCCGGTCCGGGCCCTCATCGGGCACCGCTCGGACCACCACCGCTCCTATCTCGGCTGGCGCCGGGTGCCCTACATCTGGATGGGCACGCTGCTGCAGTTCGGCGGCTTCGCCGTCATGCCCTTCGCGCTGCTGGTGCTGACCGGGGAAGGCGCGGTGCAGGCGCCCTATGCCGGCGAGATCGGCGCGGCTTTGGCCTTCCTCCTCGTGGGCGCCGGCATGCACACCGTGCAGACGGCCGGGCTGGCGCTCGCCTGCGATCTGGCGCCGGAGGAGACGCGGCCGCGCGTCGTGGCGCTGCTCTATTTCATGCTGCTCGTCGGCATGCTGATCAGCGCGCTGGCCTTTTCCGCGGTCCTTGCCGACTTCACCCATCTGAAGCTGATTCAGGTGGTCCAGGGCGCCGCCGTGATCACCATGGCGCTGAACCTCGTCGCCTTGTGGAAGCAGGAAAGCCGCAGTCCGCGCCGCACCGATCCCGCGCTTCCGCGCCCGCCCTTCCGGCAGGCGATGGCCGCCTTCGCCGCCCCGGCGCGCAACCGCCGCACGCTCCTCGCCGTCGCGCTCGGCACGGCCGGCTTCGCCATGCAGGACGTGCTCCTCGAGCCCTATGGCGGGCAGATCCTCAACCTCGGCGTCGGCGCGACGACGCTTCTGACCGCGATGCTGGCCGCCGGAACCCTCGGAGGTCTGGCGCTCGCGGCCCGCGCGCTGACGGCCGGCGTCGATCCCGCAAAGCTTGCCGCCTTCGGCGTCCTCGCCGGACTGCCGGCCTTTGCCTTCGTGATCTTCTCCGGGCCGCTCGAATCGGTCGCGCTGTTTCGGCTGGGCGCGACGCTGATCGGCTTCGGCGGCGGCCTGTTTTCCGTCGGCATGCTGACCTGCGCCATGGACCTCGCCGACGGCAGCGACACGGGCCTTGCGCTGGGCGCCTGGGGCGCAGTGCAGGCGAGCGCGATGGGCCTTGCCATCGCCGGCGGCGGCGCCATCCGCGACCTCGTCGTCGCCCTGTCGCAGCGCGGCCTCTTCACCGGCACCGCGCTCGGGCAGCAGGAGATGGCCTACGGCATCGTCTACGCCATTGAGATCGGCCTGCTGCTCGCCGCGCTGGCGGCGATCGGGCCGCTCGCCCGCTACATCCGCGCGCCCGGCGAGGGGCGCCATTTCGGCCTCGCCAGCCTTCCCGGATAGGGCCCCAAAGGGAGACGGACATGGAAAGCAACTATCTGACCAGCTATCTCGACGTCGCGCAGGTCACCCTCTACGCCTTCTGGGCCTTCTTCTTCGGGCTCATCTTCTGGCTGCGCAAGGAGGACCGGCGCGAGGGCTATCCGCTCGAGACCGATCCCGGCGGACGTTTCCGGACGAACCACTATCTCTTGATGCCGAAGCCAAAGATCTTTCGGCTGCGCGACGGCTCGACCCGCCAGGCTCCCGATGGCCAGCGCGACACCCGCCCGATCGCCGCCCGCCGTGTCGCGAAATGGCCGGGCGCACCGATGACGCCGACCGGAAATCCCCTCGTCGACGGCGTCGGGCCGGCGGCCTGGGCGGAACGGGCCGACCGGCCTGATATCACCTGGGACGGCCGTCCCCGGATCGTTCCGTCGCGGGTCGAGCCGCATTATTCCGTCGCGTCCGGCGATCCCGACCCGCGCGGGCTCCCGGTGATCGCCGCCGACGGCCGGCTGGCCGGCACCGTCACCGACATCTGGGTCGACCGCGCCGAACACGTCGTACGCTATCTCGAAGTCAATTCCGGGCTCGGCGTCGGCGCGCTGCTGGTGCCGATGACGCTGGCAAAGGTCGGGCGGGACGACGTCAAGGTGAAGTCGGTCCTCGCCGCGCACTTCGCCCAGGCGCCGCGCACCAAGAGCGCCGACAGCGTGACGCTGCTCGAGGAGGACAAGGCCAGCGCCTACTTCACCGGCGGCCATCTCTACGCCACCGCCGGCCGGACGGAGGCGCAGCTGTGATGGAGGACCACGACGATTTCGCCTTCGAGCCGATCCCCGGCCTGCCAGACCACCTGCCGCCGGGCGAGACGCTGCTCTGGCAGGGCAATTCGGACTGGCGGTCCCTGGCGCTCTCGGCCTTTCACGTCCGCAAGGTCGCGGTCTATTTCGGCCTCGTCCTTCTCTGGCGCATCGCCACGGCCGGCGAGACGACGCTGACGGAGCAGCTGTTTTCCAGCGGCTGGATCCTCGCCGCGGCCGGCGCTTCCGTCGCCATCCTCTGCAGCCTGGCTTTCCTCTACGCCCGCGGCACGATCTACACGCTGACCAGCCGGCGCATCGTCATCCGCTCGGGGCTGGCTCTGCCGGTGACGTTCAACCTGCCTCTGGCGCTCGTGGAAAGCGCCGAGGTGACGCGGGCCCGCGGCTCCGTCGGCAGCATCGCGCTGGCCGTGACGCCGCCCAACCGCGTCGCCTTCCTGGTCCTGTGGCCCAACGCACGCCCCTGGCACGTCAACCGCCCCCAGCCCATGCTGCGCTGCATCCCCCACGTCGATGCAGTGGCCCGGCTGCTCGCCGAGACCCTGAGGGCGGGGATGGGCACGGCGCCCGTCCGCGCGCCCCGGCGCGGCTCCATCGCCGCGCCGCCGGCGTCGGTGCCGGCCGGCCGGGCGAGTCCGTTCGGGGAGGCGCACGGATGAGCCAGGCGCTCGACACCCCGCCGCGACAGGCGGGAACAACCCGAACGAAAGACCCGCATGCCAAGCCGGCGCTGGCCTGCGGCGGCATGATCGCCGTCGCCCTCGCGCTGGCCTTCTTCGGCCGGCACCCGCCGACGGTCGTGACGATCGACCCCACCGCCGTCAGCCGCTCCCTCGACCTCGCCTTCCGCGATCTGCCGGACGGCAGCGTCATGGTCGTCGACGCGACCACCGGCCAGGACATCCAGATCATCGCGCCGGGCGGCGGCGGCTTCGTGCGCGTGACCATGCGCAGCTACGCCCGGGAGCGGATGCAGCGGGGCCTGTCCGACGCCACGCCCTTCCATCTCGCCGAAATGACCGACGGCACCGTGTTCCTGCAGGACAGGCTGACCGGGCGGACCATGCATCTCAACGCCTTCGGGCCCGCCAATGTCGGCGCCTTCCGGGCGATCCTCGACCATGGGAGGGCGACGCGATGACGGTGAAACTCGGACTGTCGGACCTCGGGCGACGCCGCATCGAGGTTCCCTGCACGATCGAGATCGAGAACACTTGGGAGAGCCTGCACGCCCATGTCGATCTCGAGGGCATTGCCGTGGAGCCGGGCGACGAGGTGCATGTGCATGGCGAGCCGATCGTCGTGCCCTATGGCGAAACGCGCCTCCTGCACCGCACGGCGACCGTCACCAAGGCCAGCGCGCCGGAGCGGCTCTGGGTGAAGATGACCGGCGATTTCGAATTCATGGAACTCCTGGAATTCAGCTTCTCATCGGGAGAACGGCTATGACCATCGACACAATGTCGCTGCGCGCCCGCGACACCGACGGCATGGCGCGCGAAAGCACCCTGCTGTCGCCGCGCTTCTACACCACCGATTTCGACGCCCTCGACAAGATGGACGTCTCCGGCGTGCAGCGGGAATGGGACGAGCTCCTCGCCGAGATGGAATCCGACCCCAACCGCGGCCACTTCAAGCAGGACGAGCGCTGGGACCACATCGACTTCGAGGGTCTGCCCCCGGGGCTGCGCGACGAGTTCACCGACTTTCTCGTCTCCTCGCTCACCGCCGAATTCTCCGGCTGCGTGCTCTACAAGGAGATGAAAAAGCGCGGCACCAATCCCGAGATCGTGCGCCTCTTCTCCTATATGAGCCGCGACGAGGCGCGGCACGCCGGCTTCATCAACGACGCGCTGAAGGAGTTCGGCATCGGCGTCAATCTCGGCTTCCTGACCAAGGCGAAGAAGTACACCTACTTCCGGCCGAAATTCATCTTCTACGCCACCTATCTCTCGGAAAAGATCGGCTATTCCCGCTACATCACGATCTTCCGGCAGCTCGAACGGCACCCTGACCGCCGCTTCCACCCGATCTTCAAATGGTTCGAGAAGTGGTGCAACGACGAGTTCCGCCACGGCGAGGCCTTCGCGCTGCTGATGCGCGCCAATCCGGACTATCTGAAAGGGCTGAACCGGCTCTGGGTGCGGTTCTTCCTCGTCGCCGTCTACGCCACCATGTATGTCCGCGACCATGCGCGGCCGGAATTTCACAAAGCGCTCGGCATCGACCCGACCGACTACGACTACAAGGTCTTCCACCTCACCAACGAGATCACCCGCCAGGTCTTTCCGCTCGTTCTCGACATCGAGCATCCGAAATTCCGCGCCGGCCTCGAACGGCTCCGCCGCATCAACGACAAGGCTTCGGCCCTTCCCAAAGACCAGAAGCTCGGGACGCGGCTGCGCCGCGTCGGCCTCGGCGCGTCGGCGGCCCTCGCCTTCTCCAGGCTCTACCTCGTCCGCCCGAAATCCAACGCGCTGCCGGACACCAGCCGGCTCCAACCAGTCTGGTAGGGGGCGGGGCGCGTGACGGGCTATCTCTCGCCGATCTTCTTCGCCCTCTTCGTCTGGTGGTTCTCGACCGGCGCGATCATCTATCTCGACGGCCTGCCGCGCCGGACCTTCAAATGGAGCATGCTGGCGGCGACGGGCGCTTTCGGCGTCTCGCTCTACGGGTTGTGGGAGACCGGCGACGACGACAGCGTGCGCGGCGCCCATCTCGCCTTCGCCGCGGCGCTGGTCGCCTGGGGCTGGCACGAGATCAGCTTCTACATGGGCTATGTCACCGGCCCGCGGCAGCATGAATGCGCGGAAGGCTGCCGCGGCTGGAAGCATTTTGGCCACGCGCTGCAGGTCAGCCTCTGGCACGAGCTCGCGATCCTCATCTCCTTCGCCGTCATCGCCGCCCTCACTTTTGACGGCGCCAACGAGATCGGCCTGTGGACCTTCCTGATCCTGTGGGGGATGCACGAGAGCGCCCGGCTCAACGTCTTTCTCGGCGTGCGCAATCTCAACGCCCACTTCCTGCCGCCGCACCTCGCCTATCTCCGGAGCTTTCTGCGGGAAGCGCCGATGAACCTCCTGTTCCCGGTCTCGGTGACGGTCTCCACGGTGATTGCTTTCATGCTCATCTCGGCCGCGGCCACCGCTCCGACCGAGTTCGAGCAGACCGGCTACACCTTCCTCGCCACGATCATGACCGTCGCCGTGCTCGAGCACTGGTTCCTCGTCCTGCCGATCCCGGCCGAGGCGATGTGGAACTGGAGCATGAAATCGCGCGAGCGGCCGGGCCTCCCCGCACCGCGCCCGACCTGCGCGCATCGGTCGGACGCCCTCCGGGCGCCGCGGCCGGTCGCGGTGGCCGCCAACCCGGACTGAACGCCGAGGACAAGCCGCCGGCGGCCCACCATCTCGATGCCTGCCGAAATGCCAGCGCGGCCGAAACAAAAGCGCCGCCCACGCCAGGAGGAAACACATGGACTTCGAAGCGATCTTCGCGACGCGGATCGACGACCTCCACCGCGAGGGCCGCTACCGCGTCTTCGCCGAGCTGGAACGCCGGGCGGGCGATTTTCCAAGAGCCCGGCGCCATCATGGCGGCGGCACCAGCGACGTCACCATCTGGTGCTCCAACGACTATCTCGGCATGGGCCAGCATCCCAAGGTCATCGCCGCCATGCATGCCGCGCTCGACAGCTGCGGCGCCGGCGCCGGCGGCACGCGCAACATTTCCGGCTCGGCGCACGAGCACGTGCTGCTCGAGCGCGAACTCGCCGACCTGCACGGCAAGCAGGCCGCCCTCCTCTTCACCTCGGGCTATGTCTCGAACTGGGCCGCGCTGTCGACGCTGGGATCCGAAATCCCGGGCTGCGTGATCTTTTCCGACGAGGGCAACCATGCCTCGATGATCGAGGGTATCCGCCATTCCCGCGCCGAAAAGCGGTTGTGGAAGCACAATGACCCGGCCGATCTCGACCGGCTCCTGTCAGAATACGGGCCCGAGGTGCCAAAGCTCGTCGCCTTCGAATCCGTCTACTCCATGGACGGTGACATCGCGCCGATCGCCGCGATCTGCGACGTCGCGGAAAAGCACGGCGCGATGACCTATCTCGACGAGGTCCATGCCGTCGGCCTCTACGGCCCGCGCGGCGGCGGCATCGCCGAGCGCGACGGCGTCATGCACCGCCTGACCCTCATCGAGGGCACGCTCGGCAAGGCCTTTGGCGTCGTCGGCGGCTATGTCGCGGCGTCGGCAAAACTCTGCGATTTCATCCGCAGCTTCGCCTCCGGCTTCATCTTCACCACCGCGCTGCCGCCCGCCGTCGCCGCCGGCGCCAGGGCCTCGGTGATGCATTTGAAGCAGAGCCCGTTCGAGCGCGCCCGCCACCGCGACCGCGTCGCCCGGGTGCGCAGCCGGCTGCAGGGTCTGGGCATTCCGATGCTCGACAACCCCAGTCACATCGTGCCAGTCATGGTGGGCGATCCCGTGAAGTGCAAATGGATCAGCGACCAGCTGCTCGACCAGCACGGGATCTACATCCAGCCGATCAACTACCCGACCGTGCCGCGCAAGACCGAGCGCCTGCGCATCACCCCCTCGCCGCTGCACTCGGACGAAGACATCGACCATCTCGTCGACGCCCTCTCCGGCCTCTGGTCGCAATGCGCCATGGCGCGGGCGGTGGCGTGAAGCGGGGTACACCCCACATCGCGGGACGGGACGGGCAAGACGGCAGCTCTGGCTTGCGAAGGGAATACGTGCGCCGCTCCGGATGCGCCGCTTCACGAAAGCTGAGCCTCGATGGCAGCCTTGTCGATGACCGACCACACCGCCTTGATCCGGTCGCCGGCAAATTCGTAGAACACGTTCTCCGTGAGGGATACGCGCCGGCCGCCGATGTCGAGGCCGAGAAATCGGCCGACCGGCGTGCAGTCGAAAATCAGGCGGCTGGCGATCAGAGGCGGATCGCATGCGAGAAGCTCGACCTCGAAACGCAGGTCGGGAATCTCCCGAAAATCCCGCTCCAGCATGTCACGATAGCCCGACAGGCCGACGGACCGACCGTTGTGTGACACCGCCTCATCGACGAAACGCCCGAGCTGCGGCCAATCCCTTGCGTTGAGACAATCGATGTAGCGGCGATAGATCGCCGAAAGACTGGAATCTGTCACTGCAGGTGTCCTGCTTGTCGTTCAGGTGCAGCCCCGAGAGAGGCCATCAATCGAATCCGTCATGCTGCGGAAGATCGTCGGTGATGTCGTACCAGGGCGCCTTCGATCCGACGAAGATGTGGTGCGTCGGCCGGATGCTCGGCGCGTCGACGAGCGTGCCCATGGGAACATGGACGAAGGTCCCCTCCCGGACGGTGGCGTAGAGCAGCGAGCCACACTTGCCGCAGTGGCGGTATTGCGCCTCGTCACCATAGCGGACGGTGCTCTCCTCCCCCTCGACGATCGCGATCTTCCCGATCTCGATCCCCGCTAGCGGCTTGAAGGCGGACCCTGTCGCCCGCCGGCAGTTCGAGCAGTGGCAGTTCACGGCGTAGGCAAAGGCGTCCTCCACCGCGTAGGTAACCGCCCGGCATCGGCACTGGCCCTTGAGGATCTTCATCGACGTGTCTCCCCCACTGCCCGTACCGCCGGCCATACCGCCTGCCGGGGGCAATCCGCCGCCCTTCAGGACCCGGCCCCGAGTCCGCGGCCCCTCAGAATAGTCATTCCCGGGCTTGACTGGAGAACCGATGCCGAAACGCCGGACAAGCCCAATCGGGGTCCGAACGCCTCATTTTGATCCCGCTGAAGTCCGGCTCCGACATGGCATGGGTCCTCGGATCAAGTCCGAGGATGACTAATTCTGAAGAGCCGCTGCCGAGACAACGGCGGACGGTCGCCGGCATCATAGAGCGCATCTTTCAGACGCCGCTATCTGACGCCGCGCGCGGATCATATAGCTCAGGAGTGCCTACGCGGCGCACAGACGGCGTTTTCAGCCCGAAATCGTCCCGCCCCTGAAACGGGGACGACCGGCTCCGCTCATGCGGGCCGGCCGTCAAGATTACCCGGAAACTCTCCTCGCTGGCGGCCTACAGCGGCGCGAGGCCGTGTTTCTGGCCCCATTCGAACCAGTTGTCGACGACGGTGCCGCTGAGGAGGATGCCGATGGCGCCGGTCAGGGGGCAGAGGACCGCGAACCACCAGGCCCAGCGATGGATGGATTCGAACGTAGCGTTGAAGCCCATGGTCCAGCGCCAGAACAAAGCGGCGCGCTCGGCCGCCGTGCCGCGGTCGACGATCTGCTCGATCTCGCGCTCGCCACCGAGGCGGCTGACGGCGAGGATCGTCGCGCCGTGCATGGCGAACAGCACGGCCGATCCGTAGAGGAAGACGATCGAGAGCATGTGGAAGGGATTGTAGAAGAGATTGCCGTGGTTCAGCGAGAAATTGTTGGTCCAGTCGAGATGCGGGAAGATGCCGAACGGCACCGCCTCGCTCCACGAGCCCATCAGGATCGGCCGGATGAAGCCGAGGCTGAGATAGAGGAAGATCGCCGCGGCGAAGGCCCAGGGAATATGGGTGCCGAGCCCCAGTGCCCGCGCCCGCCGGTACATCCGCGCCCACCACAGGAGGATCGCCGTGGTCAGGAAGAAGCCAGCCATCAACCACCAGCCGCCTTCCTTCAGCGGCGGGAAGATTTTCAGCCCGTGCTCGGGCAGCGGCGGATCGAGCGACAGCCAGAAGAACTGTTTGATGAATTCCTGCGGGCTCCAGTTCACCTTGGCCAGCATGTTGAGACCGATGATCTCGATCGCGACGAAGCCGCACATCAGCGACGCCAGCCCGAGAATGCCGAGGTAGAACGGCCCGATCTGCGCGTCGCCGATCTTGCCGAGCCAATAGGAATAGCGGACTTTTCCTTCTCTCTGCCAGACGGTCGTTCGGATCGGTACGCCTTGATCGACCTCGCCGCGCAGCTGCACCCGCGTGAAAATGTTCTGATATTCGGCCATGGAGGCCTCCTCGCCCCATCAGGGAAAGCGCCGGGCGCCTTCCGTTAAAGCTCGAACTTCATGATCGGGACCGCCGGCCGGCCCCGGGCCGATCGGAAGCGCTCAGCTCCAGATCGGAATGCGCTGCCACCAGTCCCACCATTCCGGCCAGCCCTCGGCCCACAGCGGACCGGAGATGACGATGCAGACGGCGCTGAAGAAGGAGGCGGAGACGGCGAGGAAGAGGCCGAGACGGTGGATGCCGAGCGTGCCGATGGAATAGCCGATCGTGTCGCGGAAATAGGCGTTCTCGTGCTCGGCCGTCTTCACAAAGCCGCCCTTGCCGGGGTTCGTCGCCGACAGGATCAACCCGCCATGCAGCGCCAGCGCCAGGCAGTTGGTGAAGAAGAAGGTGATGGCCACCATGTGGACCGGGTTGTAGTGGAAATTGCCGTACTGGTAGCCGGTGTTGGACACCCAGTCCAAATGCGTGATGATGCCGTAGGGAAAGCCGTTGGCCCAGGCGCCCATCAGCACCGGCCGGATCACGACCAACGTCACATAGGCGAGGATGGCGAAGCTGTAGGCCCAGGGAATGTGCATCCCCATGCCGAGCTTGCGGGCGATCTCCGCCTGGCGCATGGCCCAGGATCCGAAGGCGCCGATGGCGCAGATGGTGATCACCTGCCACAGGCCGCCCTCCTTCAGCGGGGCGAAGCCGAGGCCCACCTCCGGGGCGGGCGGGTTGATGCTGATCTGCCAGAGGTTCCAGGTCGGACCCAGCGCCGCGCCGTAGACGATGAGCAGCGTGCCGAGCGTGGCGAAGAAGATGGTGGTGACCCCGAAGAAGCCCACCCAGAACGGGCCGATCCAGAAATCGAAGAGGTCGCCGCCGATCAGGGTGCCGCCCCGCACCCGGTATTTCCGTTCAAAGCTGAGCATGGCCATGGGCCTATCCTTCCCTGAAACAGCTTTTGCACGGCGTCGGCCCCCCCGGCGCCGGGGGCGCGGGCGACGGGGCTTGCCGGCCGCCCGCACATCTTTCGTCTGGTCGGGCCGGTCGCCCGGTCAGGCCACGTCCACCGTCTGTTCGATCGTCAGCGAAGCCGCCGGCGCGGGCGCCTGCGGGCCTTCCAGCCAGTTGAACCGGTTGGTGCTGAGCAGGATGAAGTGAATCACCAGCGCCAGGATGAACAGGAACAGGAACAGGGAGATCAGCGTCCGGCGGGGATCGAAGAGAAGCCAAACTTTCCACATGTCGGTTCCCTCCTAGCTCAGCATGGTGAGGACGGTGCCGGCAGCGTTCCGGACTCCGTCTTCGAGCATGGCGTAGCCATTGGGACCGGGCAGCCAGGGGCGCCACATCCAGGCAAGGATATGGGCGACCACGGCAACACCGACGAAGACCAGGAAACTGGTCACGAAGATGCTGTGGAATTCCTTGGCTTCCGCTTCGGTCATGCCGGAAACGGGACCATCGTGCATTGACATGTCTACCTCCTTCTCCAGGCCTTTCGGCCAGCTGCCGCACGAACCATGCGGCCGGCTTGCCACCGCCCTTCCGGGCCGTGGCGCTTTCCGGACGTCGCCGGCCGGAAATCCTACCGTTCACATGAAGGCGAACGGGATGCAGGCCGCCGTCGCCGCCTTCGCCTCGGCGAAGACCGAGCGCCGGGGCGCGTCGCCAAGGGACGGGCGGCTTCCCCCCGCGATGCGCTCCACGATCGTCGTCATCAGCATGGGCAGGTAGGCGACACAGAAGATGAGCCAGTATTCCCGGCTTTCGGCGCGCCGGCGGCTGAGATAATCGGAATGCTTGTGGGTCTGGGTAACGGCCATCGACTTTTCTCCCCTCAGATCCCCAGTAGCCGGCGCGGGTCTCCGCGTCAGGCCGGCTCGGGCGAACGTTCCAATGTTGCTGCCACGCGCATGACGCTCACCCGGCTTTCGCCGGACCGTCGCGCCTGTTCCTCCACTCGGTCGCGCAGCCGCTTGGCGGCGGAGATCCGGACCAGCACCGGCTGTGCGGCGATCTCGTCGTCCATCATCGCCAGCGCGTCGGCGTCCCACGGCAGCTCGCGGTGCAGACGGCTCGCCGTCGGCTCGACCTTGTCGAGCTCGGCCGCCAGCGGCAGGATCCTGAACAGCGCGTCGAACAGCGCGTTGCAGACCTCCTGGACGATGTAGGTGGCGCCGGAATAGCCCATGAACGGCGTGCCGGTGTGGCGCCGGATGATGGCGCCGGGAAACGACGCCGGGATGTAGGACGAGCGCCCTCCCGCCTCGGAGGCATACATGCGCTCGTTGAACGAGCCGAAGAGCACCAGCGGCGCCTTGCTCTGGACGGCCTTGCGGACCGCGTCGTTGTCGGTCTTCTCGCCGGCGCGCCGGGCGATGGCGAAGGCGCAGGGAAAACCCATGTCCGTCTCGAGGAAATGCCGGACGCCCCGCGCGTAAGTCTCATTGGCGACGATGCCGAAACTGGCGGTGGCGAAAAAGTCCTGCGTCACCGAGCGCCAGAGGTCCCAGAGCGGCTTGATCGTCGTCATTTTCTCCCGGGCGATGAAGGGCTCGGTATCGACGCCCGTCAGTTCGCCCAGCCGGCGCAGGAAGGCGGTCGTCGAATGCAGCCCGATCGGCGCCTGCAGATAGGGTTTTCCCAGCGCCTCGCAGAGCTTTCGCCCGAATTCGCGGTAGAGGCAGACATTGACTTCGGCGTCGGCCAGCCGGCCGACATCGGCGATATCGGTGCCGAGCGGGAAGACGAGATTCACCTCGCAGCCGATGCCTTCGACGAGCCGTTTGATCTCGGCGAGGTCCGACGGCATGTTGAAGATGCCGTAGATCGCGCCGATGATGTTCACGCGCGGCTTTCTGGCCGGCGCTTCGCTTGCCTGTCCCTGGGTTTTCGGCGTCTTGATAACGGGCCGCTTCGGCTTCTTCTGGCCAAATTCCTTCCACAGCCAGGACAGCGCCCGGTCGGCGGTCTGCCACTGGTCCTCGTCGATGGTGCGCGGCAGGAAGCGCATGATGCGCGTGCCCTCGGGCGTCACCCCGCCGCCGATCATTTCGGCGATCGAGCCGGTGACGACGACGCTGGGCTTCTGCGGATCCAGCACCGCATGCGCCCGCTTCATCGCCCCTTCCGTGCCCTTCTGCCCCAGTTCCTCCTCGCCGAGCCCGGTGACGACGATCGGCAGTTCGTGCGGCGGCAGCGCGTCGGTGTAGTGCAGCACCGAGGTCACCGGCAGGTTCTCGCAGCCGACGGGACCGTCTATGATCACCTGCAGCCCCTTCACCGCGGTGAAGACGTAGACCGCCCCCCAATAGCCGCCGGCGCGATCGTGATCGAGGACGAGCATCAAAAGTCCTCCATCGCGACGGAGGTCTTGGCCGCCACCAGCGGCGCCGTCGGGGCCAGGGCCGATGGCGCGCTGGGAAGGCGCATCGCGTCCGGCCAGACCCCCGTGGTATGGCCGGTGCCGACGCCTTCGAAGAAGGCCGTCATGGTGTCGAACCGCTGCTGATTGCCGACCGCGGCATTGACGACGGCGGCAAGCGAGCCGGCGCCGGCCGGGCCCATCAGCGGGCGGGCCGAGATCAGATTGGTGAAGTAGAGCGCCGGAATGCTCTTCTGCTTGGCGTGCTGAACGACCGGCGTCGTGCCGATGGCGAGTTGCGGGGCAAAGCTGTCGACCGCCGCGATGTCCTTTTCGAGCGACGCCCGGAATTCGACATGCACGCCCTGCGCGGCGAGCCAGTCGGCATCCTCCGCGTTCCACCGCGTCTTCGGGCAGGCGGTGCCGACATAGCGCAGGTCCGCGCCCGACTCCTTCAGGAGCCGCCCCACGATCAGCTCCGATCCCTCGTAGCCCGACAGCGTGATGCGCGCGGTGATCGGCGCCGAGTCGAGTGCCGCGCGCGTCGCGGCGAGGATCGGGGCCTTGGCGGCGTCGACCTTGGCGGCGGGGATGCCACAGGCGGCGCCAATGGCGTCGAGCCAGGCGGCGGTGCCGGCGACGCCGACCGGCGCCGAGCCGACGACGCCGCGGCCGGCCGCCCCGAACTCGCGCACGCTGGCCGTGTAGAAGGGATGGAGGGCCGCAACGACGGCGCAGTCGAGCGCCGCGTAGAGCTCGCGCCATTCGCGCGTCGGCACGACCGGGCCGGCGGCGAGACCCATCGGCTCCAGCATGCGGCCAATGGCGACGGGATCGGCCGGAAAGATCTCGCCGAGCAGCGTCACCGTCGGCAGGCTGGAGCGGCCGCCGCGCGGCTCCGGCACCGGGCCGGCGGCCACTTCGTGGCGGGCATAGGCGAGCATCGCGGCGGCCAGGACGTCCTTGGCCTCGGCATGCGTCGGCACGCCGAAACCCGGCACGTCGATGCCGATGACGCGCACGCCGTTGATCTCCTTCGGCAGCGCCCTGAGCGGCACGCCGGACGCCGTCGGCACACAGAGATTGGTGACGATGATCGTGTCGTAGAGCGCGGGGTCGGCGAGGAGGTGCACCGCGTCGCGGATGTCCTCGTAGAGCTTGCCGGTGACGAGCGTCTCCGAATTGAACGGGACATAGCCGACGGTGCGCTTGGCGCCGTAGAAATGCGAGGTGAAGGTGAGGCCGTAGACGCAACAGGCCGAGCCCGACAGCACCGTTGCCGTGCGCCGCATCCGCAGCCCGACCCGGAGCGAGCCGAAGGCCGGGCACATCGACTGCGGCTGGTCGTGAGGCCCGAGCGGATAATCGGTGCGCAGCGCCTCCAGCAGTTCGCCATTGCCCGCGGCCTCGGCCGCCCGCGTGAGCTCCGCCTTGCCACCGTGGCAGCCTGCCCCCTCCGCCAGCGCCGGCGCGACCGCAGCTTGCGGTGCGCCGCCAGCGTCCAGGCCCGATGCCGCTCTCACGCTCTCGGCGGCCGCGCCGTCGAGCACGGCCAGCCCGGCGCGGTCGTAGACGACCTCCTGCGGGGGCGGATCTCGGTGGGGGATGGTGGGGCGCTCGTTCATCGCCTCAGACCGCGTCGTAGACGACTTCGAGGGACGGCCGGGTAACGACAATCCCGCCGCGCATGTCGGCCTGGCTCGCCGGCTCCAGCACGACGTTGCCGCCGGTCTGGTCGCAGGAGAAAAGGCCGAGCAGCTGGTCCTGCGTCAGCGGCACCGGGCGCTGCGGCAGGGAGGTCGCGACATTGGCCGCCAGTTCCTCGAACAAAGGCCCCCAGCGCGTGCCGGGCTCGCCGATGATCTGGTAGTTGGCGCTCTTCTTGCGGATGTCGTCGTCGGCGGGAATGGCCGCGAGAACCGGGATGCCAGCCGCTTCGGCAAAGGCCGCGGCCTCGCCGGTGCCGTCGTCCTTGTTGATGACCATGCCGGCGACGCCGACATTGCCGCCGAGCTTGCGGAAATAATCGACCGCCGAGCAGACATTATTGGCGACGTAAAGCGACTGCAGGTCGTTGGAGCCGACGACGATGACCTTCTGGCACATGTCACGGGCGATCGGCAGGCCGAAGCCGCCGCAGACGACGTCGCCGAGAAAGTCGAGGAGGACGTAGTCGAAACCCCAGTCGTGGAAGCCGAGCTTTTCCAGGAGCTCGAAGCCGTGGATGATGCCGCGGCCGCCGCAGCCGCGCCCGACCTCGGGCCCGCCGAGCTCCATGGCGAAGACGCCGCCCTTCTTGAAGCAGACGTCGCCGATCTCGACCTCCTCGCCGGCCGCCTTCTTGCGTGACGAGGTCTCGATGATGGTCGGGCAGGCGCGGCCGCCGAACAGCAGCGAGGTGGTGTCGCTCTTCGGATCGCAGCCGATGAGGAGCACGCGTTTTCCCTGCTGCGCCATCATGTGCGAGAGGTTGGCGAGGGTGAAGCTCTTGCCGATGCCGCCCTTGCCGTAGATGGCGATGATCTGCGTTTCCTTCTTGGCTTCGCCCGTCGGCACGGCATCCGGCTCGAAAGCCGCCTCCGCCCGGACGCTGTCGACGAGGGCCTGCAGCCCGCTTTGCGGTGTCAGCGCGTTCATGCCGCCTTCCTCCAGTCGAGCACCATTTTCAGGCAGGCCGGATCGGTGAAGGCCGTGGTGTAGGCGGCCTCGAATTGATCGGGCGAATGGGTGTGGGTGATGAAGCCGTCGAGCGACAGCCGGCCGGCGGAGAGCATCTCGCCCACCGCCACGAGGTCGTTGCGGCGGAACTCGGCCGCGACGCGGATGGAGGCTTCGCGCATGAAGGCGGGCGGAAAGGCGAAGGACAGGCGGTCGTAGAAGCCGGCGAGGACGATTTCGCCGCCGGGGGCCAGGCGCTGCACCAGGCTGTCGAGGATCGCGCCATCGCCGCTGACGTCGCAGATGCGGCGGTAGTCGCGGCGCGCGTCTTCTTCCGGCGCGACGACTCGGTAGTCCTCGCCACCCGCCCTTCGGGCCGGATTGGTCTCCCAGACCGTCGGGGCATGGCCGCCGGCGACCACGATGCGGGCGATCAGCCGGCCGAGCACGCCATGGCCGACGATGAGTTCGGGCGCCTTGCGGGTATCCGGGCAGACCGCGTGATGGGCGGTCGCCGCGAGTGCCAGGAGGACGGCCCGTTCGCCGAGGCTCTCGTCCACCGGCATGACCTTGGCGCCGGCGACGACGACGCGCGAGGCGGCGCCGCCGAACAGGCCGCGCGCCTCGCGGTAGCAGTTGGCGCCGGGCACGAAGACCCGCTCGCCGGTCCGGCGGCCGCTCTCCCGTCCCGCCTCGACGATCCGGCCGATCGACTCGTAGCCCGGGACCAGCGGATAGCCGAAGCCGGGAAAGGGCGGCATGGAACCCGACCACAACAGCTTTTCGGTGCCGGTCGAAATTCCCGTCCATTCCATCTCGACGACGACGTCCTCGGGACCGGGATCGTTCAGTCCGAGCTGCGACAGGGCCAGTCGGCGCGGGCCTTCGAGAATGATCGCCCAGGCATCCATCTCGCTCGCCCTCCCCGCTTCGTCTTTTCCAGATGTCCGGCGTGATCTTGATGTCTGCCGGTGGTGAATGTCAGATTATATTGACGGTCAGAGTTGTCAAATAGATTGTACACTTTGTCCAGGGATCGTGCCCACGCAGTCCAGGGCGGGCGCTCAGCGCGCCGTCGTTGGACGCGCGGAAACAAGGCGGGCGATCATCGGCGTGTGGGTCGGATGAACCGTCGCGCCGTCGAAGCCGGCCTGCGTCAAAAGGGCGACGATCTCCGGCAGGGTGCGCGGGCGACCCTGGCCCATGGCGAGGAGATAGAAGCCGAAATAGGCGTCGCCGCTGGCCCGCGCGCCGGGCGTCCCCGCCATCGGCTCGGCGACGAGCAGCACGCCGTCCGGCGCGATCGCCCGGCGCACCGCCCTCAGCAGGCGCAGAACCTCGGCGTCATCGTGATCGTGCAGGATGCGGTTGAGGGTGACGAGATCGGCGCCCGTCGGCAGGGGATCGGCGAGAAAGCTGCCCGCGGTCACCGTCGCGCGGGCGGCGAGGCCCGCGGCCGCCAGCCGGCCTTGCGCGATTCGGGCGACCGCCGGCAGTTCGAAAAGGGACAGGGCGAGATGCGGCGCCCGCGCGCCGGCGGCGACGAGAAAGGAGGCGTCGCCGCCGCCGACATCGAGCAGCCGCCGATGCCGGTCGAGCGGATAGGCGTCGAGGATTTCGGCCGCGACCATCGCCTGCGACGCCCCCATCAGCGCGGTGTAGCCGGCAACGCTTGGCGGATCGTCATGGCCGCCGGGCCCGTCGTTTTCGGGGGCGCCCCGGTCGGCATAGCTCCAGAAGCGGTTCAGCTCGGCCCGGCGGCGCCCCGAGAGAAGGGCGATGGGATCCTCCAGATCGCGGTAGAGCATGTCGTGATGCGCGATCATCGCCGTGACGCCCGGATTGCCCACCATCGCGGCGCCGAGCGGGCCGAGCGCGAAGCGGCCGTCGCGCCGCTCCTCCAAAAGATCCAAGGAGGCTGCCGCGCGCACGAGGCGCAGCGCCCCGTCCAGCGGCAGGCCGGTGCGGCCGGCGATCGCTGCCGGCGCCAGCGGGCCCGGCGCCAGGAGATCGAAGAGCTCGGCGCGCACGCAGGCGCGCAGGATCTGCGCATAGACGAAGCCGGCGGCCAGGTCGAACAGCGCGGCGGCCTGCCGGCGAGCGAAGGGCCGCGTCAGGAAGAAACGCGCGGCAAAGCGGCGAAAGCCCGGATCGGCGACCTTGCGATTGCGCAGGTCGCGCAGACGGTCGAGCCAGACGGCCAGCATCGACGCCGCCGGAACGGGATGCGGGAGCGGCTCGGCCGTCATCGCCGTCAGGCCGCGTGCTGCGCGGCTTCCTTCGGCAGGAAGCGGCTCGCCTGCGCCCGGATCTGGGCGCGCAGGGCGTCCGCCCCGGCGCAGTCCGGCACACGCTCGGCCGCCTCTTCGACCAGCGCCATCAGCCGCCGCGCGGCGCCGCCGATGCCGAATTCCTGCACGGCGCTCGGCCGTCCGTGGAAGACGTCCTGCCCCACCGGCTTGCCGAGGGCCCGCGCCTCGCCGACGACGTCGGCGATGTCGTCGGCGACCTGGTACGCTTCGCCCAGAAGATGGCCCGTCGCCCCCCAGGGCTCCGCCGCGCATCCCGCCGCCGCCGCGCCGGCCATCGCCGCCCCGGCAAACAGCGCGCCGGTCTTGGCCCGCTGGTAGAGCCCGAGATCGGGCGCCGCCTCGCTTTCCCAGCCCTGTCCGGCGACGATGCCGTGCGGCATGCCGACGGACCGCGCGATGATCAGCGACAGGCTGGCGGACCGGACAGGGTCAGCGACGGCCGCCATCGCCACCGTCTCGAAGGCGAGCGTGATCAGGCCATCGCCGGCGAGCAGTGCCAGCGCCTCGCCATGGGCGGCATGCACGGATGGCCGCCCCCGCCGCATCATCGCGTTGTCGAAGCAGGGCATGTCGTCGTGCACCAGCGAGGCGCAGTGCAGAAACTCGACCGCCGCGGCCGCCGCGCCGGAAACCAGGGGCTGGTCGTCGCCGCAGGCGAGCGCGACGGAAAGGCAGAGCCGCGGCCGGATGCGCTGGCCGCCGGGAAACACCGCATGCGTCAGCGCCGCGGCCAGACGCGGCGGTGCCGCCGAACCGGTCACCCGGGCCAGCGACCGGAGGAGACTGTCCTCGATCCTGGTTGAAACATCCTCTCCCGGCATTGCCGCTTCCTCCCGGTGTCAATTTGTGTAGACTAGGATGCATGTAAATCATTTTGGACACAAGTCTGTGCGCGGCATCCCGGACACCGCCTCCCGCAACACACCGTCCCGGCGCGTCGTCGTCGTTGGCGCCGGGGTCGGCGGGCTGGTCAGCGCTCTTCTGCTCAGCGCCTCGGGGCTCGAGGTGACTGTCGTCGAGCGGGCCGCCCGCGCCGGAGGCAAGCTGCGGGAGATCGACGTCGCCGGCCAGGGCATCGATTCCGGCCCGACCATCTTCACCATGCGCTGGGTGTTCGAGGCGATTTTTGCCGCCGCCGGCGCGCGGCTCGAGGATCATCTCTCCCTCGCCAAGGCGGGCATCCTCGCCCGCCACTCCTTCGACGACGGCTCGGTCTTCGATCTCCACGACGATCTGGAAAAAACCGTCGAGGCCGTGGAAAGGCTGGCGGGCGCGGCGGAGGCCAAGGGCTACCGCGCCTTCTCAGCGCGCACCGAAGAGGTGTTCCACACCTTGAACGGCAGCTTCATGGAGCACCCGGCGCCGAGCCCTCTGGGGCTCGCCCGAGCCTCCGGCCTGGGCGGGCTCGCCGCGCTGTCGCGCATCCAGCCCTTCACGCCGCTGTCGGCCGTCATCGCCCGCTATTTTCGCGACCCGCGGCTGCGCCAGCTGTTTGGGCGCTACGCGACTTATTGCGGCGCCTCGCCCTTCCACGCGCCGGGCCCCCTGATGCTGATCGCGCATGTCGAGCGCCTCGGCGTCTGGCTGGTGGACGGCGGCATGGCGCGCCTGGCCGGGGCGCTGGAGCGGCTGGCGTCGGAGCGCGGCGCCGTGTTCCGCTATGGCACCGAAGCTTCGGAAATCGCGGTCGGCCAAGGCCGGACGACCGGCGTGCGGCTGCGCTCGGGCGAGCTCCTGCAGGCCGATGCGGTCGTCTTCAACGGCGATCCCATGGCGCTGGCGACCGGCCTTCTCGGCACCGCGGCGCGGCCCGCTTTGCCATCCTGGCCGAAGTGCGATCGCTCCCTGTCGGCCCTCACCTTCTCGATGCGCGCACGAACCCATGGCTTTCCGCTGTCGCGCCACACGGTGTTCTTCTCGGCCGACTACGCGCGCGAGTTCGACGACCTGCTCGTCCGCCAGCGCCTGCCCGAGGATCCGACGATCTACGTTTGCGCCCAGGACCGCGACGCCGGCGACGGACCGGCGCCGCAGGGGCCGGAGCGGCTGTTTCTCCTCGTCAATGCGCCGGCCACCGGCGACAGCAGTCCCTTCAGTCCAGCGGAGATCGCGTCATGCGAGACACGGGTGATGCAGCGGCTGGCGCGCGCCGGCCTGACCTTGTCGGATGGGATGGCGGCGCCGGTGACGACGGCGCCGGCGGACTTTGCGGCGATGTTTCCGGCGACGGGGGGCGCCCTCTACGGGCGGGCCTCGCGCGGCTGGGCCTCGTCCTTCCAGCGCCCGAGCGCGCGGACGAAGCTGAAGGGCCTCTATCTCGCGGGTGGCGGGGTCCATCCGGGGCCGGGGATTCCGATGGCGGCGCTGTCGGGCCGGCACGCCGCCGTGTCGCTGATGGCGGATTTGGCTTCGACCGCGCCGTCCCGCAAGGCGGCTACCTCTGGTGGTATCTCGATGCGATCAGCGACGACGGACGTAACGCCCTGACCGTCATCGCCTTCGTCGGCAGCGTCTTCTCGCCCTATTACGCGGCCGCGCGCCGCCGGGGCCCGGCCGACCCGCTCGACCATGTCAGCATCAATGCCATCCTCTACACGCCACGCGGCAAGTACTGGTCCCTCACCGAGCGGGGAAAGGGACAGCTCGATCGGCGCGCCGACCGCCTCGCCATCGGGCCGAGCAGCCTGACCTGGACGGGCGGGCGGCTCGTCATCGACATCGACGAGTGGACCGTTCCGCTGCCGCGGCGCCTCCGCGGCCGCATCACCGTCGAGCCGGGGCCGGTGTTCGCCGAAACCCATCGTCTCGACGAGGCCGGCCGCCACCGCTGGCGCCCGATCGCGCCCTGCGGCCGCGTCGACGTCGCCTTCGACCGGCCCGGCTTGGCGTGGCAGGGCGGCGCCTATGTCGACATGAACGTAGGGGCCGAGCCGCTGGAGGCGGGATTTCGGCGCTGGGGCTGGGCGCGCGAGGACGACGCCGGGACCACCCGCATCCGCTACGATCTCGTCGGCCGCAGCGGCGACCGCCGCCGCCTCGCCTTCGAATACGGGTGCGATGGCCGCATGCAGGCGATCGAGCCGGCGCCGATGCACAGGCTGGCGCGCACCGGCTGGCGCGTCGCGCGCGAGGCGGGCGGCGCAGCGCCGCCCCGCGTCCTGCGCACGCTCGAGGACACGCCCTTCTACAGCCGCTCCATGCTCGGCTGCGCCGGCGCCGGCGCCGAAAGGCGGGCGATCCACGAGACGGTGGATCTCGACCGATTTTCGGCGCGCTGGGTGCAGATGCTGCTGCCCTTCCGGATGCCGCGCTGGACACGAGGATCGGCAGGGGGAAGCGGCCGCTGAAACAGGGTAGCCCGATCCCGGCTTTCCGGCTTTCCGGCTTTCGGGACGATCACGCGACATTCCGAGCAAAGGCGGACCGCGTGTTGGGAAAAGCCGCCCCGCCTCAGGCGGACGCGGCGTTGGCGGCCGCCCGCTTGCCGGCCGGCAGGGCGTCCCCGGCGTCGCCTTGCGGGGTGCTGGCGGGTTCGTTTCCCGCCAGGATTCCGAACTCGCCGGCCAGCTGCAGCAGAAGCGTCGCCATGCCTGCCGGGTCCTCCTCATGCGCGAGATGGCCCCCTTGGGCGAGCGCGATGGCACGGACCATCGGCCCCTGCTGAGCGAGGATCTCGGCATCCGCCGGCGGAACCGCGCGGTCGCCGGCGGCGGTGATCAGGACGAGCGGCAGGCTGAGGCGGGCGAGCCGCCGTTCGAGCCCCGAGAGGTCCCATTGCGCCATCATGCCGAGCGTTCCCGCCACATGCCCGGGACGCCGGAACAGGCGGGCATAGAGGTCGATGCCGCGCGCATCGAGGCGCGACCCGGTATCGGCAAGAAGCTTAGCGGTCGCCGCCCGCGACCGCGCGCGATGAGCGAAGAAGCGCGGCGCCAGCGGATTGAGGAACAGGAGCTTTGCCAGCGGCGAGAACAAAGCGGCGCCGGGAATGGGGCGCAGCGCCCCGTTGATGGCGATCACCGCCGCGGGCTGAATCGTGCCCTGCAGCGCCATGGTCGCCAGGATCGCCGCCCCCGCCGAATGGCCGACGACGAGTTTGGGCTCGCAGTCGATCCGGGCGAGCACGCCGGCGACCAGCCGCGCCATGCCGTCGAGCGAGAGGCCCGCGCGCGCGGGCCGTCCGGTGAAGCCATGGCCCGGCAGGTCGAGCATCAGAACGCGAAAATGCCTGGCGAGCATCGGGGCGAGATCGCGGAAGGAATGCGTCGCGGCGCCGGTGCCGTGCAGGAGCAGCAGCGCCGGCCCTTGCCCCATCTCCTGCACATGCCAGGTCAGTCCGCCCGAGGTCAGGAAGCGGCTGTGTTCCCGGTTCGGCCAGTCGCGGCCGTCGATCGACCAGAGGGGCGCCTGCGGCTCGCCGAGCATGCCGCTAGCCCTCCATCCGGGCGCCGACGGCCCGCGCCACGGCGTCGGACCCGGCGCGCGGCAATGGCAGATATTCGGCGCCGAGCGCACGGGCGAGTTCTGCTGCCCGCGGCTGCGGCCGCTGCGCGGTGTCGATGAGCAGCGCGCGCAGGCCGGCCCCCCGGAACTGCCGCGCGGCCCGGCCGGTATCCTCCTCGACCCGCGCCCGGAGCGTGCTGCCGTCGAGGGCGACATTGCCGCGACCGTCGGTGAGGAAGACGGAGATGACGCTCTGTCCCCGGCGGGTCGCGGCGAGAGCGAGGCGCAGCGACAGGACGATGCCGCCCGGCAGGGGCGTGCCGCCGCCGCCGGGCAGCGCCGAGAGGCTGCGCTTGGCGCGCACCAGCGAGCGCGTCGGCTCGAGCAGCGTCTCCGCCTGCCGGCCCCGGAAGGCGACGAGCGCGACGCTGTCGCGCCGGATATAGCACTGCCCGAGCAAGAGCTCGATCGCCCCCTTCGTCTCCGCCAGCCGTTCGAGCGCCGTCGAGCCAGAGGCATCGACGGCGAAGATCGCGGTGGTGCCGGTCCGCTCGCGCCGGCGCAGATAGCGGAAGTCGCGCGCACGCACCTGCAGCCGGCCTGCCTCGGCCCCCTCGCCTTCCTTACCAGCCTTGCTGTTCTCGCCGCCGCGCAGCCGCTGCCAGGGCGCGGCCTCGCGCAGCGTCGCCAGCACGTCGATGCGGGCACGGCTCTGCGGCGGCCGGTCGGCGATGCCAAAAACCCGGCCGCGCGCCGCGCCGCCGCGCTCGGCGCCGGCCTTGCCGGCATCGCCCTGCCCCCGCATCCGGGCCGGCGGCCCCAGACCGGCGAGAAGCCAGCCCGGCACCGATGCCGACACGGCGGCGATCACCATCTCCTGAAGCGATTGGCTGGTCGGCAAGTCCGGCGCCTCCGGCTCGCCCTCGCCCTGATCGTCATCGCGTCCTTCGGCAGCACCCGAGATTTCCGGGGCCGCCTCCGCGGGCGGATCGGCCGGCGACGGCGCGTCCTCGGCGGGGGCTTCGGCTGGCCGCTCCTGGGGGGCTTCAGCATGGGAAGGTGCCGCCTGCAGACCCAGCACCAGGCGCGCGGCGAGCGCGGCATCATCGACCGAGACCGCCGTGCGGCCGCCGAGCGCCGCCGCGGCGCGCGCGGCGCGCAGGAGATGCAGGCTGGCGCGCAGCGAGGCATGGCCTGAAGCCGCGGCCAGGGCGCACAGCGCCTCGACCATCGCATCCGCGACCGTCACCGAGGGCAGAAGCGCGCGGGCCTCGTCGAGCGCCATGTCCGGTCCGGCGGGTTCGCAATCGCGGCAGCCGACGGCGCCGAGATCGACACGCAGGCCGAGCCTGTCGGCGAGCAGCGGCGTCAGCCTTTCGTCCGCCTCGACGCCCTCGTCGAGGGCGATCAGCGCGAAGGCCGCCGGCTGGCAGACGGAAAGGCCGTCGCGCTCGATCCGCACCTGGCCCTCGTCCAGCGCCGCCGCGATCACCGCAGCGGTCGGCACCGGCAGCCGCTCCGCCATGGCGAGCACCACGAGACCGCCGTCGGCCGCGGCCAGCACGCCCGTCTCCACCACCTTGCGGCCGACGGCCAGCGTCGCGCCGATGTCGAGCCCGCCCGTCAGGCGCGCCTCGGCAATGCCGGCACCGATGCGGCGCGTCGGCAGGTCCGGTCCGAAAGGGGCGGCGAGCAGGCGCAGAAAGCGGTCGCGCACCGGTCCCGCCCGGGCCCGGACCTGGATCCCGCCGAACCCCTTGGGATCGATCGCCAGCATCGCCGCGGCAAGGCAGGCGTCCTTCCAGGCAGGAGGAGGCTCGCGCGGCGAGCCCGGCCGGGCCCGGTCGAAGCGGGTGGCATCGTGGACGGACATGGGCTCTCTCACGCCGCCTGCAGCGCACCGAGGGCGCGCTCGATCCGGGCGCCGCTGCCGGTCTCGTCCAGCGGATCGCGGCGCAGCCGGTGGCGCAGCGCCGAGACCGCCACGGCGTCGATCGCCTCGATCGTCACCGTGGTGCCGGCCGCCAGCGCGGTTTCGGCGCGCGCCGCGCGCATGAGGGTGAGTTCTCCGCGCAGGCCGTCGACGCCGAGCGACAGGCAAAGGCTGGCCGCGTGCTCCAGCACCGCGTCGGGAACGCGGATCTCGCCCAGACGCTGGCGCGCCGCGCCGATCTGCCGACGCATCGCCGCATCGTGCCGCTTCCAGGCCTGAGCAAAGCCCTTGGGGTCGCGGTCGAAGGCATCGCGGCGCTTGACCACCTCGACCCTCGACGCGACGTCGCGTGGCGAAGCCACCTCGACGGAAAGACCGAAACGGTCGAGCAGCTGCGGACGAAGGTCCCCCTCCTCCGGATTGCCGCTGCCGACGAGCACGAAGCGCGCGGGATGGCGGATGCTCAGCCCCTCGCGCTCGACGACGTTGATGCCGGAGGCGGCGACGTCGAGCAGAAGATCGACGAGGTGGTCCTCGAGGAGATTGACCTCGTCGATATAGAGAAAGCCGCGATGCGCGCTGGCCAAGAGCCCCGGCTCGAAAGCCTTTTCGCCCGAGACCAGGGCCTTTTCCAAATCCAGCGCCCCCGCGACGCGGTCCTCGCTCGCTCCGAGCGGCAGGTCGATCACCGGCACCGGCGCCGCCTTGCCGCGGAGCCTTCCGACGGCGATTTCGGCGCGGCAGCGGGTGCAGGGCTCGGCCGGCTCGCCCGGCGCGCAGTTGAAGCGGCAGTCGCTCGCCACGCGCATCGGCGGCAGCAGGCCGGCAAGGCCGCGGACGGCCGTCGTCTTGCCCGTGCCGCGATCGCCGAAGACCAGAATGCCGCCGATCCTCGGATCGATGGCAGCCAGGATCAGAGCGCGCTTCATTTCCGCCTGGCCGACAATGGCCGAAAATGGATAGGTCTGCCCCATGCCCAACCCTTCCGTTCCGTCCTCCGCGCGAGCCTGAATGGGCTCGGCGCAAAGACGATCCGCCATCGTCCCGCGGCATCATTGGTGCGCGCAATGCCAGCAAAGTGTCAAATAGATTTTACGTTTTTCATGTTGACACTTCGAGCCATCGTCGTAGCTTCGACCGGCAATCGACAAAGTCCTGAGGAGACCCGCATGAGATTTCTGACCGGAGCCACCGTCCTGGGAGCATTGGCCCTTTTGGCCGCAGGCAGCGCCAGCGGCGCCGAGGGCAATGCCGAGGCGGGCAAGAAGGTCTTCAACAAATGCGCCACCTGCCACGGCATCGGCGACAAGAAGGGAGCGGTCGGGCCGAGCCTCAACGGCGTCGTCGGCCGCACGGCGGGGACGCTGGAGGACTACAAGTCGAAATATTCCAAGCCGATGGTCGCTGCCGGCGCCGCCGGACTCGTCTGGAGCGAGGCCGAGCTCGCGGCCTGGGTGGCCGACCCGAAGAAGAAGGTTCCGGGCACGAAGATGGTGTTTCCCGGCCTCAAGAAGGAGCAGGAGATCGCCGACGTCGTCGCCTACGTGAAGAGCTTTTCGCCGTAACGAACGCAGGGAGGCGCCAGGGCAAGGGCGCCGGTCCGGGTGAGACAAAGGCGACGATCGCGGCCAGCGGGGCGTCGGGAAAAGGCGGGGCATCAGAAAGCGGGCGTTCGGCGCGGAAAGCGAGTGCACGCCGATTTGGCTGGGAGAGGGACGATGAAACGCACGGGCAGCATCCTCGACACGATCGCCTCTCCCGCCGACTTGAAGCGCCTGACGGTGCGCGAACTCGTCCGCCTCGGCGACGAACTGCGCCGGGAGACGGTGTCAGCGGTCTCGGTCACCGGCGGGCATCTGGGCGCGAGCCTCGGCGTCGTCGAGCTGACGGTGGCGCTGCACGCGGTCTTCGACACGCCGCGCGACACGCTGATCTTCGACGTCGGTCACCAGTGCTATCCGCACAAGATCCTCACCGGACGGCGCGACCGAATGCGCACCTTGCGCCAGGGCGGCGGGCTGTCCGGCTTCACCAAGCGCTCGGAAAGCGAATACGATCCTTTCGGCGCCGCGCATGCCTCGACTTCGATCTCGGCCGGCCTGGGCTTCGCCGTGGCGCGCGATCTCCTCGGCGACGGCGGCGACGTCGTCTGCGTGATCGGCGACGGCGCGCTCTCGGCGGGCATGGCCTACGAGGCCATGAACAATGCCGGTCATCTCGGCAAGCGGCTGATCGTCATCCTCAACGACAACGAAATGTCGATCTCGCCGCCGGTCGGCGCCCTGTCGAAGCATCTGATGCAGCTCTACACCGAACGAAAGTTCCAGGATTTCAGGGCCCTCGCCCGCGGCGCAGTGGCGCTCCTGCCGCCGCCGCTGCAGAAGGGCGCGGCGCGCGCCCGCGGCCTCGTGAAGGACCTCGTCATCGGCGGCTCGCTGTTCGAGGATCTCGGCTTTTCCTATGTCGGCCCGGTCGACGGCCACGACACGCGGCAGCTGCTCGCGGTGCTGCGCACGGTGAAGGACCGGGCCGACGGCCCAGTGCTGATCCACGTCCTGACGGAGAAGGGCAAGGGCTATGGCCCGGCCGAGAAGGCCGCCGACAAGTATCACGGCGTCTCGCGCTTCGACATCGTCTCCGGCCGCCAGCACAAGGCGGCGCCGCAGGCCCCGAGCTACACGGCGGTGTTCGCCGACGGCCTGATGCGCGAGGCCGAGCGTGATCCGCGCATCGTCGCCGTGACGGCGGCAATGGCCTCGGGCACCGGACTCGACAAGTTCCAGCAGCGCTTCCCCGATCGCTGCTTCGACGTCGGCATCGCCGAGCAGCACGCCGTCACCTTTTGCGCCGGCCTGGCCGCGGCCGGCATGCGGCCCTTCTGCGCGATCTATTCCACCTTCCTGCAGCGCGGCTACGACCAGATCGTCCACGACGTCGCCCTGCAAAAGCTGCCGGTGCGCTTCGCCATCGACCGGGCCGGCCTCGTCGGCGAGGACGGCGCCACCCATGCCGGCGCCTTCGACATCGGCTTTCTCACCAATCTGCCGGGCTTCGTGGTCATGGCGGCGGCCGACGAGGCGGAGCTCGTCCACATGATCGCGACCGCCGCCGCCCTCGACGACACTCCTTCCGCCTTCCGCTATCCGCGTGGCGAGGGGACGGGCGCCCTGCTGCCGCAGCGCGGCGTTCCTCTCGAGCCCGGCCGCGGCCGCGTGGTGCGGCAGGGCGGCAAGATCGCGCTGCTGTCCCTCGGCGGCCGGCTGACGGAGTGTCTGAAGGCGGCCGACGAGCTCGATGCCCGCGGCCTTCCCACCACCGTCGCCGACGCCCGCTTCGCCAAGCCGCTCGACCGGTATCTGATCCTGCAGCTCGCCCGCCACCACGAGGTGGTCGTCACGATCGAGGAAGGCGCCGCCGGCGGCTTCGGCGCGCATGTGCTGCATCTCCTGTCGGCTGAAGGCGTCCTCGACCGCGGCCTGACGATCCGCACGCTCTGCCTGCCCGACCGCTTCATCGACCACGATACGCCAGCGGCGATGTATGCCGAGGCGGGTCTCGATGCCGCCGCCATCGTCTCGGCGGTGCACGCCGCGCTGGGCATGCACCGCCGCCGCGAAATCCTGCCGCTCGGGCTCGCTTCCGCGATCGCCTGAAGCAGAGTGCCGAAAGCCGGCCTTCCGGCCTTCGGCAGAGATCAGGCGACAACGGGAGGTCGAAGAGGGCAGGCCTGCCGGCAAGGCCGCAGCGCACCCAGCGTTTCGCCTGGGCCGGATCGCCTGTACGGCTCTTGGGCACGATCAACATTCTTTCCCGCTTCGACGGGTGCCAGATCGAGCGCCGATGTCCAGTTCCGTCGCGCGGAGGCGCTCGAGGCAAATGCCCNGCCCTGCCTGGGGGGGGGGGGGGGGGCAGGCAGGCCAGGCATCTGGATCGGGGCTCAGGCTGGCGCAGGCCCTTGCCGGCGCCTGGTGCTCTGCCGCAGCCGGGTCTAGAGCCGAGGCTGGAGCGGGCCGAAACGCGATGCCGCTTCCGCATCGTCGGCGTCACCGGGCGATGCAAAAAGTCCCGACAGGGCCGCGTCGCGCGCGCTCGTGGCCATGCGATAGATGCGGCCGATCTCGCTCATCAGGCCGAGCCGGACGAGCTCGCCCAGCGCCTCCGATTGATTGGAAAGCCCGTGCGCCTGCCGCCAGCCTTCGACGGCCGCCATCACCTCGTCGTTGAGCGTGACTTCGATCGGGCGGCGTGCGGCAAAGCTGATGCCGGCGCCTCCCCGGTCGGTGGATGAGTGGCCAATGGGCAAGGCACACCACCTCTGTTTCTGCGCCGGGCGTTCTTTGGCGCCCTGTCCGCATCTGTTTCCTCTGCGTCAGCTTACAAAAACATTGTCGCTGCTTTCTATCTCGGAAATACCGCTACGTAGAAACTACCTATGGCTGCGGCGGACGCCCCGCGCCCGCGACAATGCCTAGCGCATCATCTTGATGAGATCGGCTAGGCCGCGGGCCTCCATCTTTTCGCGGATCCGCGCCCGGTGGATCTCGACCGTGCGCTGGCTGATGCCGAGTCGATCAGCGATGTGCTTGCTCGTCATGCCGAGAACGAGGTGATCGAGCACCTCCTTTTCGCGGCCGGTGAGGCGCGCCAGCCTTTCGGAGACGACGCGATCGGGCACCGCCGTCGGCGGGCGTTGCGACGCCCGGGCGCCAGCGGCATCGATCGCGGCGAGGATCTGCGCCTGACTGCCCGGCTTTTCGATGAAGTCCACGGCGCCGCGTTTGACCGCCTCGACCGCCTGGGGAATGTCGCCATAGGCGGTGAGGATGATCACCGGCAGCGTCCGCCCGCTGTCGATCATCAGCCTTTGCAGCTCGATCCCGCCCAGACCGGGCATGCGCAGATCGACGAAGGCACAGAGGCCGGCCTCGGAGCCGAGATCGGTCAGAAACGCCTCGGCGCTGGCATGGGCGATGGCCTGGAAACCGTGCGCGGTGAGGAAGGCACACAGCGAGTGGCGGGCCGAGGGATCGTCGTCGACCACATGGATGCGGGAGCGGGCGGGATCATCCATCGGTCTCACCATCGGCGATCTTGAGGGTGAAGCTGACCTCGGCGCCATCGGTGACCGGCCGGACACGGATGCGGCCGCCATGCGCTTCGACGATCGAGCGGCAGAGCGACAGCCCGATGCCCATGCCGCTGGTGGTCGACGGATGGAAGGGCTCGAACAGGCGGTCCTGCAGCGCGGCATCGATCCCGGCGCCGGTATCGCGCACCGCCACCTCGACGAACCGTCCGAAACGCCGGGTCGACAGGGTGAGGACGGGGTCGGCCCGATCCTCCATGGCCGCCAGGCTGTTGCGCACGAGGTTGAGGACGACCTGCGCCACCTGCACCGGATCGACGCTGAGCAGCGGCAGATCCGGCAGGAGCTGGTAGACGACGGTCGGCGGATCGCGGCGCGATGCCGCCAGCGCCAGATCGGTGCCGCGCCGGATGACGGCATTGAGATCGGACGGCTCGACCGAAATCTCGCCCTGGCCGATCAGGTTGCGCAGGCGGCGCACCAGGTCGGCGGCGCGGGAGGATTCGGCCACCGCCCCGTCCATCAGCGCATGAACGTCCCCGGGGACGGCGACGCCGTGGTTCTTCAGCTCCTGGCGGCAGGCGTTGACATAGTTGGTGACGGCAAAGAGCGGCTGGTTCAGCTCGTGCGCCAGGGCGGAGGCGAGCTCGCCCATCGATCGCGACCGCACGGCATCCATCAGCGCCAGCCGCAGCCGCGCCTCCTCGGCCTCCGCCGCCGAGCGGGCCGCCACCGCGGCCCGCTCGCGGTCGAGGCTGTTCATGGCGAATAGGGCTCGGCGCACGATGCGCAGGAACTCCGCGTCGATGGCCGTGAATGGCTGGCTGCGCCCGCGCCGCTCCTCGCGCCACAGGGCAAAGGAGCCGCGGGGCGACAGCCGCAGCGTGCCGTCGCTTCCCACCGTCTCGCGCTTGCCCGGCTTCCCGGCCCAGGTGATCGTGTGCTCGAACTCCTGGCGAAACAGGATCAGCCAGTCCTCGCCGTCGTCCGACAGTTCCATCATCGCGGCGCCGGCAATGCCGTTGCTGCCGGAAGCATCGTGCGGCGACAGGCCGGCCAGATGGTTCGAGGTGGCGATGCCGTCGAAGAGGGCCGCGCTGAGGGAGGCGGGGACGACCTGCCTTTCCGGCACGCGGCCGCGCGCGACGACCTGCCCGCCGAGCCGGAGCATCATCCCCTCGGCGGCGCCCTGTTCCATCAGGGCGTCGGCCTCATCGGTGACGACGGCCCGCAGGGGCCTGCCCTGCCGGGCCTGGCGTTCGATCGCGAAGGCGGTCTTCTCCGCCCGGATGCCGTGGGCGAGCTGGATGCGGTTTTCCAGGCTCTGCAGCAGCGCCGACATGGTGCCGCCGAGGAGCTCGCAGAACCGCAGCCGGCTCCAGGAAAGATGCAGCGGCCCGTAGTGATGGCAGGCGACGAGCCCCCAGAGCTGGCCGTTGGCGATCAGCGAGATCGAGCAGCTGGCCCCGACGCCCATATTGCCGAGATATTCGATATGGACCGGCGCCACGGCCCGCAGCTTGGAGAAGGTGAGATCGAGCGGCCGCCCCTGCCCCGCCCCGGTGGCAAGCGCCCTGATCGGCACGGGCGGCGCGGTGATGTCGGGAATGCTGCGGATGACGTTGAGGACGAAATGACGGCGGGCCGGCTCCGGAATGTCGGAGGCGGGATAGTGCAGGCCGAGGAAGGTGTCGGCGCGCACGGTGCTCTCGGCGATCACCTCGCCGTGCCGGTCGGGCGCGAAGCGGTAGATCATCACGCGGTCGAAGCCGGTGACGTCGCGGATGATCTCGGCGCCGATCCGGGCGAGGCCGGTCAGCGTGTCCGGCTGGATCAGGTCCGAAATGATGCGCTGCCGCACCAGATCCTCTTCCCAGACCGCGGCCGGCCCTTCCTGCCGGTGGACGAATTCGAGGATCAGGCGGCCGTCATGCACATGGCAGAAACATTCGAGCGCCGCCTCGCGGCCGTCGGGCCAGGCAAGGCTCAGGAAATGCGGGCGGAGAAGGTCGGGCTGGGTCGGTTCGAGCGAGCGGGCGAAGAGACCGGCGCACTGGCTCTCGCCGAGGAGCGCGACCAGGGGCAGGCCGAGCAGCTGGTCGGCGGAGCGACCGAGATAGGCGTCGACATTCTCGCTGGCAAATTCGATCCGGGCCCGCGCCACGTCGGCGGCGATGAGGGCGCCGTTCGGCTGGATGGCGCCGATGATGTGGATCGGCTCGCGGTCGCAGGCGTCGAGATCGACCGCGCTCGTCAGCATGGCGCCAGGCATCCCGGTGTGCATCTGGCCCGCCGCATCGGGCTCCCTGCTGCGGCAAATTTTGCGCGCAGCCTTGGCAGCCTCATTCCACGTCCCACTTCAAGGGTGTTCGGATCGAACGACACGATACAGTGTAACGCCACCATGACAGATCGCGCAATGTGCCGCTGGACAAAAGCGGACGGACAAGAGACAAGCGCCCCGACCGGCATTCGCTTCATTCCAGCCCGCACGGCATCGCTTCCGCGTCGCCTTCCCAGCCCCTTCGAACCGCCAGGCTCCTCCCTCATGGCCTCCAGTCCCCCTCTCCCCGATCTGCAGCTGCCTGCGATCGACGCGCGAACGCTGGCCCATCTGGTCTCGGCCTCCGCCGATCTCGCCCTCGTCGTCGGCAGCGACGACGTCATCGACGATCTGTCGCTGAACATGCGCGATCTGCAGGCCTCCGCCATCGCGGGCTGGCGCGGACAGACGATCGGCGCCGTCGTGCGCCATGACAACCACGCCGCCCTGCAGACAATGCTTGTCTCGGCGCGGGAAGGAAAGCCTGCCCGGCGCTTCGACCTCAATCATCCCCTCGGCAAGGGCCGGGACCTGGCGATGCAGTATTCGGCCATGAAGATCGGCGCCGACGGCCAGGTCGTCATGGTGGGGCGCGACCTCAGGCCCGTCGCGGAGCTGCAGGCCCGGCTCCTGGCGAACCGCCAGTCGCTGGAAGAAAACAGCCAGCGCCAGCGGCAGGCGGAAGCCCACTACCGGCAGTTGTTCGAGACGGCGTCGGAAGCGCTCCTGATCGTGGATGTCGACAAGGGCCGGGTGCGCGAGGCCAATCCCCGCGCCGCCTCACTGCTCGGCCTCGCCTCGCCCGATATCGCCGGCAAGAAGCTCCCGGCGCTGTTCGACAAGTCTCGGCAGGCCGATATCCAGGCGCTGCTGGCGCATGCCCTGGCCTCGGGGACGCCGGTGTCGCTCACGATCGCCTCCCGTCACGGGCTCTTGCTGACGCTGACGGCGCAGCTGTTCCGGGCGGGCGAGCTGAAGCTCGTGCAGTTGAGCCTGGCGACGGCGGAGGAGAGCGGCAGCGCAGCGCCCGATGCCCATCTCGGCGATCTCGTCCGCCACGCGGCCGAGGCGGTGCTGCTGGTGGACGAGGCCGGCAAGGTGGTCTGGGCGAACGAATCCTTCCTGGTGCTGGCGGGCCTGTCCCTGGCGGATCACGCCAGCGGCAGGGGCGTGGAGGACTTCCTCCAATGGAGCGGCATCGAGCAGGACGTTTTGTTTGCGAAGATCCGCCGCAACGGGCGCATCCCCCTGTTTCCTGGACGGGTGAAAGGGGCTCACGGCCAGTCGACGGAAGTCGAACTCTCGGCGGTGTGGCGCGCCGACGGCCCGCAGCCGGGATTCGCCTTCGTCATGCGCACGCGCAGTCCCGAGGAGGGTCGCCTCGGCCGCGGCAACAGCGACCTCACCCGCACGGCGGAAAGCCTGATCGAGATGATCGGCCGCGTGCCGATGAAGGACATGGTGCGCGATACGACCGACGTGATCGAGCGCATGTGCATCGAGGCGGCGCTGAAGCTGACCGGCAACAACCGCGCCTCGGCGGCCCGGGTCCTCGGCCTCAGCCGCCAGGCCCTCTATCTGAAGCTCCATCGCTTCGGCATTGCCGAAGACGAGGAGGCCTGACGCCCCGCCCTCGGCCCCCATTCCGGCCTTAGAGCACCAGTGCGCCGACTGTTCCGCCGTCGCCACGCCCGCCCTGGCGCGCTCGGCGCATCGCCGCAGGCTGGCAATGCCTCGCCAGCCAGGCCGCGGCAGCAACCTCGCCGCTGGCGGAATTGCATGACCCGCCAGGCGTTCGGCTCGCGGGAACAATTCGAGTGTCGACAGGTTACGCCAAGGCCCGCCGGCTCTGCGCCGCGGGCGATAGTGACGACCCACTGAGCTTGACAGTCCGACGTTGTCTCAAGACAAATTTGTACGGTTGCGTACAGCAACCGTTTGCCAGCCAATTGACTATACCGATACCCCAGCAATTGGCGAGCGGTCGAGGATATCCTGATGACTTTGAAATCCCAAAAGATCTCGGCGCTGCCGTCGGAACAGCTGGTCCCGGACGGTTTGGCCAATCCCCTGGTGCCGACTTTGCTGTCGCTTTCGAAGACGACGCGCGCGCTGATGGGCATCCGGCTGACGGAACTGGGCCTGCATCAGGGCCAGGACGAATTGTTGATTGCGCTCGACATGGGCGAACCGCTGTCCGTTTCGGCCCTCTCGGAAAAGCTGTTCGTGCGGCCGTCGACCGTCTCGAAAATGCTCGACCGGCTGTGTGCCAAGGGCCTGGTCGACCGCGTCCCCACCGCACGCGATGCCCGGCTCACGCTGGTGCGGCTGACGGAAAAGGGCAATGAGGCCAAGACGCGGGTCCGGCAGCTCTGGGACATGATCGATGGCGAACTGGCGGGCAAGATGCCCCCGGCCGGCAGGGACTCCGTGATCGGCGCGCTCGGCACGATCGATGGGATCATCGGGTCGAAGCTGATGCGCCTGCGGTAGAGACGCGCGCAACCAGGTGTCTGAGCAGACGACGGGGGAATGCAGCGCAGTCCCAAGTCCCGGAACAGCAGAAACGCGTCATCCAAGCGGCCGCCCAGTCATTCTTCGGCAGACCCAAGAGCACGATCCCGAAGGAGGCCCTCCCTCGGAAGATCGCGCGGCGACAAAAGGCTAAAGCGGGCCGGCTAGTCGAAGAAAGCCATTCCGCTTTAGGACGAGGGTTTGTGCGCCACCAGCTGGTCTCGGAACACCACGGTGGCGACACACGAGCCCGCCTCATTCCAGATCTCGATGACCTGGCCGTCGAGGGCCTCGCCCTGCCTCACCTTTTCCGCCATCATCTGGCGCGCCGACACGACCGCGTCGTCCCTTGCCGCGTCCAGGCTTGAATAATCCTGCCCCTCAAAATCCTCGATGAACCGGTCACCGTCGCGGATATGAAGAAAATAACGCGACATCGCACACTCCCATAGCGTGGCCGATATTACCCGATCCGCGATGCCAGAGGTGAAAGATTTAGGCAGGCGCGAAACTGTGCCGGCCGGATCTTTGCCGGACAGCGTGGCATGGTGCGGCGAGCCTGCCCGCCAGGGGCCGTGAAGAGGGCCGTCACGCAGGACGGCCCCGTCTTCAGGCCGGCGCGCGGCCGAGCGACGCGGCACCGGCTTTGCGCACGGCGGCTTCCAGCGCGTCCATGTCGTAGGGCTTGGGCAGGATCACCGCGTCGCCTGCACCCTCCACGTGCGAATCGCCCGTCGCAAAGACGACGCCGATCCCCGGCCTCAGCCGCCGGGCCTCCTGCGCCAGCTCCGGGCCGGACATGCCGGGCAGGTTGACGTCGGTCAACAGCACGTCGATCGACCCTGTTGGCAAGAGTCCGAGCGCCTGCTCCGCGCTGCCAGCCTCGATGACGACATGGCCGGCATCCCCGAGCATGTCGGCGCAATGCATGCGGATCAGCGCTTCGTCCTCGACAAGCAGCACCGTCAGGGAGTGCGGCGACATGGGGCTGGCCTCTTCGTCTGGCGATGGGGATGCAAGCGTCCCCAGGGGCAAGGATGGGCGGCCCGGCGGTGCGGCGTTCGACAGAACGTCGCGAACCTTGCGGGCCAGCGTTTCTCGGCTGTACGGCTTGGACAGGAGTTCGACCCCCGGATCAAGCCGTCCGCCATGAACGATCGAGTTTTCGGTGTAGCCCGAGGTGAACAGGACCGCAATGTTCGGCAGCCTCGCCCGCGCCTTGCGCGCCAATTCGGGACTTTTCAGGGTACCCGGCATGACCACGTCGGTGAACAGGAGGTCGATCGGCACGCCGCTCTCCACCACCGCTAGGCCCGACTGCGCATCGACGGCCTTGAGCACGCGGTAGCCGAGATCGGCGAGCATTTCGACGACGATGTCGCGCACCCCTTCGTCGTCCTCGACCACCAGGATGGTCTCGCTACCGCCCGCCACCGGCGCGAAGGAGAGCTTGACCTCGGAGTCCTCGGCCTCCGCCGAGCGCGGCAGATAGAGGCGGACCGTCGTGCCGTGGCCCGGTTCCGAATAGATCTTCACATGCCCGCCGGACTGCTTCACGAAGCCGTAGACCATGGACAGGCCGAGCCCTGAGCCCCGGCCCTCGGGCTTGGTCGAAAAGAACGGCTCGAAAACCTTGTCGAGGATTTCCGGCGGGATGCCGGAGCCTGTGTCGCTCACCGCCAGCATGACATACTGGCCTGCGGTGACATCGGGGTGAAGGCGCGCATAGGCGTCGTCGAGACTGACATTGCCGAGTTCGATGGTCAGCCGGCCCTGGCCGCCCATGGCGTCGCGGGCGTTGATGGCGAGGTTGAGAAGCGCGTTCTCGATCTGGGTCGGATCGATGAAGGTGTTCCACAGCCCACCGCCCACGACCGTCTCGATCTCGATCGCCTCGCCGATCGCCCGGCGCAGCATGTCGTCCATCGCGCGGACGAAGCGCGTGACGTTGACGACCTTGGGCTCCAGGGCCTGGCGACGTCCGAAGGAGAGCAGCTGGCTGGCGAGCCTGGCGCCGCGCGAGACGCCGGCCAGAGCGTTCTCGACCCGCTGTTCGGCCCGCGGCTTGCCAGCGACATCCTTGGCGAGCAGCTGCAGATTGCCGGAGACGACCTGCAGCAGATTGTTGAAGTCGTGCGCCACGCCGCCGGTCAGCTTGCCGATGGTCTCGAGCTTCTGCGATTGCGCCAGCGCCCTTTCCGCCTGCTGCCGCTCGGCCAGCACCGTCAGGACACGGTTCTCCAGGCTCTCATTGAGGGCCTTCAGCTGCTCCTCGGCGCGAAGCCGGTGCCGCACCTGCCGTTCCAGTTCGGACGCCTGTCGGCGCAAGGCTTCCTCGCTGCGCTTGCGCTCCTCGACGTCGAAGACGAGGACGTGAAAGCCATCGACCGCCCCTTGCGCGTCCCGCCGCGGAATATAGCGGATCTCGGCCGCCCGCCGGCTGCCGTCCCGATGGGGCATCCAGCCGTCCGAGGCGATGATCTCGCCCGCGAGGGCACGGTCCATCAGCGGCCGGCGCGTCGCATAGGCTTCGGCACCGACCACCTCGCTGGCGTGCCGGCCGATGACCTCACCGAGATCGAGGCCGAACCAGTCCTCGTAGAAGCGGTTGGCGAATCGATAGACGTGATCACGGTCGATGAAGGAGATCAGCACCGGCAGCGCGTCCGTCACCGTCCGCAGCTCTTCGGTCCGGCGCAGGAGTTCGCGCTGCGCTCGCACCTTCTCGGTGTTCTCGATGACGGTGCACAGAACCCCGCCGACGCTGCCGTCGTCCGCATGCATCGGGGTGTAGAAGAGGTCGAAGGTGACTTCCTCGGGCGTGTGGTGGCGATGGAGCACCATCGTCTGGTCGCGAAAAGCGTGGATCTCGCCGCGGAACCCCGCCTCCAGAATGCGCGCGTTCCAGTCCCAGATCTCCGGCCAGATCGCCGGGACTGTAGCGCCGAGCGCCCTGGGATGATTGCCGCCGGCAATCGCGATATAGCCGTCGTTGTAGATCATCACGTGATCTGGGCCCCACATCAGCACCTTGGGCACCGGCGAGTTGACGATCATGTCGACGCTCATGCGCAGGTGCGCCGGCCAGGCCTCGATCGGCCCGAGCGACGTTGTCGACCAGTCGAAGGCCCGGACCAGGACCCCGGTCTCGCCGCCGCCGATCGGCCACTGAGGGTCGGAAGAAGTGGGATGATTCACTGCTCGAATGCCTCGATGGATGGCATCGTGGCACGCCCTGCTGCCCGTTCATGCCGTTCTTCGTCATGGCGGAGGACACGCGTCGCACCGAAATCGCGGTGTGGACCCGGGCCTCCCGTGTCAGACGGATTGATAGCCTGTCGCTGGCCGGCCGGCTCGCCTCATCGTGGTCGCGGCAAAAGACATTGCCGCCGTGCCGAAAGAAGCGCTCGCAACAGCGTCGGCCAGCGCCCGGCTCCGTCGGCTCTTTGTATTTTCAAAAGCGTGGTGTAACCAGCGAAGATGAGCCGACAGACGAACAAAATGTCCCCCGTCTCCCCCGTCGACGAGGGCGCCACACCCTTGCGGATAGGGGCTTGCGCGCAGTCGGTGGAGGCGCGCCTTCGCCTCGACATCGCCGATCCGTCACGGGTGCCGGGAGGCCTGCCCGATGCGCCCTCGCAGGAGGGCGGGCGACGGTGAGCGGCACAAAGGACAACCCCGTCGACGTCGCCGTGATCGGCGCCGGCATCATCGGCATCACCGCCGCCTATTTTCTCCAGGACGAGAAGAAGTCGGTCGTGCTCGTCGACAGGGCCGGGCCGGCGGAGGCGACGAGCGCCGGCAATGCCGGTGCGCTTGCCTTCACCGACGTGCTGCCGCTCGCCTCTCCCGGCATCATGCGCAAGGCGCCCTTCTGGCTGCTCGACCCGCTCGGGCCGCTCTCCATCCCGCCCGCCTATGCGCTGAAGATCGCGCCCTGGCTGAGACGCTTCTGGGAGGCGAGCCGGCCTGCGGCCTACGCGGCGTCGACCCGCGCGCAGGTGGCGCTGATGCGGATCTCGCGCAACGAGATGACGCAGCTGGTCGACAGCGCGGGCCTCGCACACATGGTCCGCTCCGACGGCTGCCTGGAAGTCTACGAGGGGGCGGCGCAATGGCAGGCCTCCCTGCCCGGCTGGCAGGCCCGGCAGCGCGAGGGCATCGTCTTCCGGCATGTCGAGCGCGACGGCATCGACGCGCTGCAGAAGGGACTATCGCCGCGCTTCACGCACGGCACCTTCGTGCCGGAATGGCAGAACGTTAGCGACCCCCGGGATTTCGCCCTCGCGCTCTACGCCCGGGTGGCGGAGCGCGGCGCCACTTTTCAGCGCGGCCTGGTCGAGACCGTCGAGCCGGAAGGCGAGACCGTCGTCGTGCGTTTTGCCGACGGCACGACGCTTCATGCCAAGCAGGCGATCATCGCCGCCGGCGCCTGGTCGAAACCGCTGGCCGAAAAGCTCGGCGACGACGTGCCGCTGGAAACCGAGCGCGGCTACAACACCACTTTGCCGCCCGGCGCCTTCGACCTGAAGCGGCAGATCGTCTTCGGCGGCCACGGCTTCGTCGTTTCGGCGCTGTCCACCGGCATCCGCGTCGGCGGCGCGGTCGAGCTCGGCGGGCTCGACCTGCCGCCGAACTTCAAGCGCTCCAAGGCGATGCTGGACAAGGCCAAGGCCTTCCTGCCCGGCCTCGACACCACGGGCGGCCAGGAATGGATGGGCTTTCGTCCCTCCATGCCGGATTCGCTGCCGGTGATCGGCCGTTCGAAGGTCAGCGCCCGCATCGCCTACGCCTTCGGCCACGGCCATCTCGGCCTGACGCAGTCGGCCGGCACCGGACGCCTCGTCGCCGACCTCCTGGAACGGCGCATGCCCGCCATCCCGCTCGAACCCTTCCGGCCCGGCCGGTTCTCCTGATCATCGCGAAAGGCCAGACCATGGCGCGGCACAGCTTCTTCTGCATCGACGGCCACACCTGCGGCAATCCGGTCCGCCTCGTCTCCGGCGGCGGCCCGAACCTTAACGGCGCCACGATGATCGAGAAGCGGGCGCATTTTCTCGCCGAGTTCGACTGGATCCGCACCGGACTGATGTTCGAGCCGCGCGGCCACGACATGATGTCGGGCTCCATCCTCTACCCGCCGACGCGGCCGGACTGCGACGTCGCCATCCTGTTCATCGAGACCTCCGGCTGCCTGCCGATGTGCGGCCACGGCACCATCGGCACCGTCACCATGGCGCTCGAACACGGGCTGGTGACGCCGAAGGAGCCGGGCGTGCTCCGGCTCGACACGCCGGCCGGCCTCGTGGTGGCGACCTACCGGCAGGAGGGGCAGTTCGTCGAGGAGGTCCGGCTGACCAATGTGCCGGCCTTCCTGCATTCCGAAGCTCTGGAGATCGACTGCCCGGGCCTCGGGTCCCTGACGGTCGACGTCGCCTATGGCGGCAATTTCTACGCCATCGTCGATGCCCAGGACAATTTTCGCGACATGGCGGATTTCTCCGCCGGCCAGCTCGTCCAGCTGTCGGGGCCGCTGCGCCGGGCGCTGAACGAGCGCTACAGCTTCGTTCATCCGGAGAAGCCGGAGATTCAGGGCCTCAGCCATATCCTGTGGACCGGCGCCCCGACCGTCGCGGGCGCCACGGCCCGCAATGCCGTGTTCTACGGCGATAAGGCCATCGACCGCTCGCCCTGCGGCACCGGCACCTCGGCCCGCATCGCGCAATGGGCCGCGAAGGGCAAGCTCGCCGTCGGCGACGACTTCATCCACGAAAGCATCATCGGTTCGCTGTTCAAGGGCCGTGTCGAAGCCGAGGCGATCGTTGGCGGCAGGCCCGCCTTCGTCCCCTCGATCGCCGGCTGGGCTCGCACCACCGGCTACAACACGATCTTCATCGACGACCGCGACCCGTTCGCGCACGGGTTCCAGGTGCTTTAGGACGGCCGATCTTTCGGGGTAACATCTGGAAGATCCGCCCCAGGCATATCCCCGGTATCGGGTTTCGGATCGAGGCAGCGATCGAGCATCTCGGCGGGATCCTCCGGCAGGACCTCGATCTCCTCCGCCTCGCCGTCGGGATCGTCGAGGAGGCCGCCGGGATCTAGCGACAGGTCGCTGTCGCCGATATCGAGTTCCTTGCGCGTCATGCCGTCATTGGGTGGGGGAGTGCGTGACATCTTCTGCATCCCTTGGCTGGGAGGCACCGGGCGCCGCTGCGGTCCCGCCATGCCTCGGCCTTGCCCGGGAAACCAGCGGGTGCGCGACATGGTTCCGCGACTCCCGCAAGGCCCATGTTCCCTCGCCTCAGCCTCCGAAGGCGAAGTCGGCGACCACCAGGTCATGGTCCGAAATCGCGCGCCCCCCGGCGTCGACTGCCGCGACCGTGGCCGGATTCGAGGCGACAAGGCCGCGCACGAACAGCCAGTCGAGCCGCTTGTGCGGCGGCTTTGGCTCACCGTCGGGCCGGGTGCGCGTGGTGATTTCCGGCCGGTTGGCGGCGCGCCAGTCGAAGCCGGCCTCGCGCATCAGCTGGAACAGCGGCTCCAGGTCGGAGGGATCGTCGAACCAGGCGGTATCGTCGCAAAACAGCGGCTTGGTGTTGAAGTCGCCGCCGATGACCACCGGCAGGCCGGCCGCCAGCGTCTCGACATGGCCGAGCAGGCGCTTCACCTGCGCGGCGCGGTCGGCCGGATCGGTCTTGCTCTCCAGATGCACCGAGATGACGACGACCGGGCCGTCCGATGTCTCGACGCGGCCGCCGATCGCCATGCGCCAGCCGAGCCGCCGCTGCCCCTTTTCGGCGTCGAGGAACCAGACAGCGCCGTCGTCGAGCCGGACGAGGAAGGGATCGGCGAGCGTCGTGCGGCTCAGGAGGGCATTGCCGTGGAAGCCGACGGCGTTCGTCTGGCCGGCGCACTCGGCCTCCTCGCGCGTATCGCCGAGCCCGAGCTCCAGGAACTCGACGCCATAGGCATAGCCCATGCCGAGCGACGCCGCGAGATCGGCCGTCGTGTGGCGGTTGCCGGAGCGGGCCATGCCGAGATCGGCCTCGGTCAGGAAGAGCACGTCAGCATCGACACCATTGAGCATCGCGACGGAAGCGTCGTGGAATTTCAGCCGCTCGGCATTCCAGGCGGCGGCGCGGAAGCCGGAAGGTGCCAGTCCCCCCGGCGCCGGCATCTGCTCGATGGCGCCGAAGGCGGAAACCCGCGCGGCGAGCCGGTGATGCTCGGCGACTGTGTTGTCGACGATCCCGGCCTCGGACAGCACCGAGGGCGAGGGAACGGCGAGTTTGGCGACGGCGTGCCGGATCAGCTGGCGATGGGGCATGGCGGTTTCTTTCAGGCGGCGGCGCGGGCGCCGCGATCGTTGATGATTCCGGCCAGGTGCCGGGCGACGGCGAGGCTTTCGGCCCGCTCGGTCGCGAAGCGCTCGCCGATCTCCATGATCATGGCGGTCCCCGGCAGAATGTCGATCTCGGCGAAGATCGCCTCGAAGGGAAGAGCGCCCCAGCCAAGCGGCAGATGCAGGTCGCCGATCCCCAGCGCGACGGATTCGCTCGGGTGGAAGAACTCGGTCATCGTGTAGGGCAGGCCGAAATTGTCGTGCAGGTGCAGATGCCCGGTGACAGGCGCCATCGAGCGCACCTCTTCGCGCCAGTCGAGGCCGAGCCGGGTTCCCTCGATATAGGCATGGCCGAAGTCGATCAGGCCGACGACGTTCGGGTGGCCGACGGCGCGCACGGTCTCGGCGATCTCGGACGGCGACTGGCGGTATTCCCCGACCTCGACGCCAAAAATGTTCTCGAAGGCGATGCGGACGCCGCGTCCCCTGGCGACCTCGGCCATCTCGGCCAGCGCCTCACGCTCCATCCGGTCGACCGCAGCGCGATAGGGCGCGGTTCCGATTGTCGAGCGGCCGCAATGCTGGACCAGCACGTCGGCCCCCACCCGCTCGCAGAGCTCCAGCATGGCGCGCACCACCGCCTTCTGGCGGTCGAGATTCACCGGATCCATGAAGTTCGAAACGATCTGGCCGTGCGCGGTGTAGCGCAGCGGAAATTTCGCGCAGATCTCGGCCAGCGCCTTCGCCCGGCTTTCGATCACCCGCCCGCCGGCGATGAGGTCGTGCCCGAACAGGGACAGCTCGGCGACATCGGCGCCGAGATCGGCGATCTGCGCCAGCGAATTTTCGAGGCGGGTCAGATCGCCGTCGCCGGCGGTGACGCTGAATCCGACATGGGTGATCACGGCCATTCAGGCCTCCTGCAGCTGGGGGGTGACGACGAAGGGCGCGTGGCGATCGATGCGCCGACCGCTCTCGCGGGCGAAGAAATGCAGATGTTCGCTCGGCAGCTCGACGCCCACCCTGTCGCCGGCGACGAGCGGCGTCGGCTCGGAGAACAGGACGGCGAAGGCGATCCCCCCGAGGTCGGCATGGACGACGCGCGAGGCGCCGAGCTCTTCGACGAAATCAACGGTCGCGACGAGGCAGTGCGGGGTTTCCGGCGGCACCAGCCGGGCGTGCTCGGGCCGGATGCCGATCGCGACCTTCCGGCCGGCGGCGGGCATTCCGGATCCTGCGCCGATAAAGAGCGAGCGGTGCTCGTCGATCTGGAAGCGGCCGGCGTCGACGACCTGGCCATCGACGAGGTTCATCGGCGGGGCGCCGATGAAGCCGGCGACGAAGCGGCTCGCCGGTCGGCCATAGACCTCGGCGGGCGTGCCCACCTGCTCGACCTTGCCGGCATTCATCACCACCAGCCGGTCGGCCAGCGTCATCGCCTCGACCTGGTCATGGGTGACGAAGATCGACGTCGCACCGAGGCGCTTGTGCAGCCGGCGGATTTCGGCGCGCATGGTCACGCGCAGCTTGGCGTCGAGATTGGACAAGGGCTCGTCGAACAGGAACACCTTCGGCTCGCGGATCATCGCCCGGCCCATGGCGACGCGCTGGCGCTGGCCGCCGGAGAGCTGCATCGGCTTGCGGTCGAGAAAATCCTCGAGCCCCACCGTCGTGGCGACGGCGAGGATGCGCGCGCGCCGCTCCGCCTTCGGGACGCCGGAAACCTTCAGGGCGTAGCCGATATTGTCGGCTACGCTCATATGCGGATAGAGCGCGTAGTTCTGGAACACCATGGCGCAGCCGCGCTCGCGCGGCTCGAGCTTGTTGACCACCACGCCGTCCATGGCGACCTCGCCAGCGGTGATGCTTTCGAGGCCGGCAACCATGCGCAGCAGCGTGGACTTGCCGCAGCCGGACGGCCCGAGGATCACGATGAATTCGCCGGTCTTGATGTCGAGGTCGACGCCGTGGACCACGGCGGTCTTGCCATAGTCCTTCTTGACGTTGCGGATCGCGATATCGGCCATGGGGCCTCCTGTGTCGGTCGAATGGGGCGTGCCGGACGGACTACTTGTCGGTGGCGACGAGGCCGCGGACGAAGAAGCGCTGCATGGCGATCATCACGACGAGCGGCGGCAGCATCACCAGAAGCGTTCCGGCCATGGCGATCTGCCATTCCGGCACGCCCTCCTTGGCCGGGATCAGCTCCTTCAGCTCGGTGGCGGCGGTGCCGAAGCTCGGATCGGTGGTGACGAGCAGCGGCCAGAGATACTGGTTCCAGGCCCAGACGAACATGATCGTCGCCAGCGCCGCCATGTTGGCCTTCGACAGCGGCAGGAGGATCTGGAAGAAGAAGCGCACCGGCCCCGCCCCGTCCATCTTCGCCGCCTCGGCGAGCTCGTCCGGCAGGGTCAGGAAGAACTGGCGGTAGAGGAAGGTGCCGGTCGCGGTGGCGACCAGCGGCAGCGCAAGGCCAGTGTAGGAATTCAGCAGGCCCCAGTGCAGGTCGACGGTGATGCCGGAGACGGTCGCGATCAGCCAGGTCAGGCCGGTGATGTCGAGGATCGCCTGGAAGGGCTGCAGCGCGTTCGCCGCCACCGCATAGGTCGGCACGATGCGCACTTCGAGCGGCAGCATCAGCGTGACGAAGATCGCCCAGAAGATCAGCATGCGGCCGGGGAAGCGGAAATAGACGATGGCGAAGGCCGCCATCGAGGCCAGCGCGACCTTGCCGAAGGCGACGGTGGCGGCGAAGACGAAGCTGTTGAAGAGCTTCGTGCCGAGGTCGGCGCGGACCCAGGCGACGGCCATGTTGTCGAGAAAATGCGTGCCGGGCATCATCGGCATCGGCACCTGGTTGACCGCGCGGATGTCGTGCGTCGCCGCGATCAGGACGATCAAGAAGGGCGTCACCGCGATGACCAGGCCTACGAACAGGATGACCTGGCAGACCATGTCGAAGATGGGGGAGCGTTCGATCATCTCGGCCTCACTTGTAGTGGATGCGCCGCTCGATGAAGCGGAACTGGACGACCGTGAGGCCCATCACGAGGATCATCAGGATGATGCTCTGGGCGGCGGCGCCGGAGTAGTCGAGGCCCTTGAAGCCGTCGAAATAGATCTTGTAGACCATCAGCTCGGTCGCCCGCGCCGGCCCGCCGCCGGTCATGATGTCGACGATGCCGAAGGAATCCTGGAAACTTTCGGTGATGTTGATCACCAGCAGGAAGAACAGGGTCGGCGTCAGCAGCGGCAGCTGGATGTCGCGCATGCGCCGGAAGGGGCCCGAGCCGTCCATGGCGGCGGCTTCCGTCAGCGAGCGCGGAATGCCCTGCAGCGCGGCCATCATGAAGATGAAGTTGTAGCCGATGTATTTCCAGGCGAAGGCGACGATGATGGCGATCATGGCATCCTTGCCGTCGAGCGCCGGATTCCAGAGGCCCGGCCAGATCTGGTTGATCGAGGACAGGAGGCCGGCCTGCGGCGCAAGGATGAAGCTGAAGGCAAGGCCGAGCGCCGGCGCGGCGATGGCGTATGGCCAGATCAGCACCGACTTGTAGAGCCGGTGCCCCGTCAGTTCCCGGTCGGCCATCAGAGCCAGCGTGAGGGCAATGCCCATGGCCAGCATGGTCGAGCCGAAGCTGAACACCATGCTCTTGCCGATCGAGTTCCAGTAGACGGAGTCGCTCAAAAGCTGCTGGAAATTCTGGAAGCCGACAAAAGTGTTGCCGCCGCCCCAGGGCTGTTCGAGGGTGAAGGCCCAGTAGAGCGCCTGCCCCGTCGGCCAGTAGAAGAACACGAAGATCAAAAGGATCATCGGCAGGGCGAAGAGCAGCCCGGTGCCGGTCGCCGAAAATGTCGCCCGCTTTTCCATGGTCTCGTCCCGCCGGATGCCAGTGAATTCGCTCCGGAGCCGAGGCTCCGGAGCGTCATGTCGTCGGGGACGGCTTACGGCAGCTGCTTGCCTTCGTAGGTCTGCTCGAAGCGGCGCAGGATCGCGTTGCTGCGCGTCGCGGCTTCGTCGAGCGAGGCCTGGACGTCGGCATTGTTGATGAAGATCGCCTGCAGGCCGTTGGAGATTTCCTGGCGGATCTGGAGGAGACCACCGAGACGCTGGCCACGGGTGACCTCGGTCGGCGGCGTCGCGGTCAGGCTCTTGATCGCCAGCTCGCGGCCCTTGTACGGCGCCTTGTCATAGAACTTCTGCGACTGGAGGTAGTCGAAGCCGGACTGACGGACCGGGATGTAGCCGGTGACGGTCGACCAGGTGAGCGCCTCTTCAGGCTTGGCGAGGAAGTTCAGGAAAGCGGCCGCGGCCTTGTATTCCTCGTCCTTCTTGCCGGCGATGACCCAGAGCGAGGCGCCACCGACGAGCGAGTTCTTGCGCTCGGTGCCCTCGTAGACGGGCAGCATGGCGACGTCCCAGTTCAGGCCTTCCTTGGCGCTGCGGCCGATGCCGCCGTGGTCGCCGACGGAGGACAGGATCGTCTGGCAGTCGCCGGCGGCGAAGGCGTCGACGAAGGTCTGGCCGGTTTCCTTCGACTTCAGCACGGCGTAGCCGGCGTCGTACCAGGACTTCCAGTCGCGGACGAACTGGACCCACTTGCCCTTGTTGAAGGCCATCTCGGCGTCGAGGCCGCCAAAACCGTTGCCCTTGGTGGCGTTCGGCTCGCCATGAACGGCGAGGAACTGCTCTTCGAACTGCCAGACTTCGTCGCGCGAGATGTTGAAGCCGAGCGGGCATTCGTAGCCCGCTTCCTTCAGCGCCTTGAAATCGGCGGCAGCCTCTTCCCAGGTCGCCGGGCCGTGATCCTTGCCGATCTTGGCGTAGGCGTCCTTGTTCCAGTAGAGCAAAGCCGTCGAGTTGTTGAAGGGCATCGAGTACATCTCGCCCTTCGACGTGGCGAAGTAGCTCGAAATGCCGGAGAAATAGTCGTTCCAGTCGACCGTGTAGCCGTTGTCGGCCATCAGCTTGTTGACGGGGTAGAAGGCGCCGGAGAGCATGATGTCGAGCGTGCCGGCATCGGAGACCTGGGCGATGGCCGGCTGCTGGCCGGCGCGGAAGGCGGCGATCGTGTTCTGCAGCGAGGCGTCGTAGGAGCCCTGGCTGGTGCAGACGACTTCGTAGTCGGCCTGGCTCTGGTTGAACCGGTCGCACTGCTCCTGCACGCGCTTGGAGATGTCGCCGCTGTTGCCGTACCAGAAATCGATCTTCACGGGGGCCGCCAGGGCGGCGGTTGCGAGTGTGGCCGAAAGCGCGAGAGCGCTGACCGCGCAAAGGGTCTTCGTCAGCATGGAACACCTTCCTAGGGTTGAAAGAGGCGCCGTCCCGCCGCACGGGATCTGGCTGGCGCCGAACTAGGAGATCGTCAGGCTGAAGTACAATGAACATTGGATGACAGCCGGCCACCCGTTCGACCCCAGATTGCTTCCGTCAGGCGACTTCTTCTGGGACGGTGGAATAAAGAGCGCCCAGCGCGAACCAATCGATCCACTAACCTATTGTCTTGAAGAGATTTTCGTCTTCTCGGCCCCGGTCTGCGTCTAGGTGGAGGCAGCGCATACGCTGAGCCGCGACGTCCCGCGGAAGGGCGTGGACCAGCGCCGCGGCCCCGGAGAGGCGCTGTCACACTGGCTTCACCGCCCAGTGATAAGATGTCGAGAATGCACTCTTTGCGTGCAGTTGGCTCGACAACCGTCCGGCCACTCTTCTCCCGCCTCATCCTTCCTCCGGCGCCGCCCTTCGGCCGCGCAAAGCTTCCCCGCGGGCGGCAAGCGTGCAACATGCTGGTCATTGTGCAGTGCGGCAGTGGCCGACGCGACGGGCCGCGTGCCTTGCTCCATGCGGAGGGATCACCGATGGACGTCACCGTCTTCAGCACCAAACCCTACGACCGCGCTTTTCTCGACGCGGCAGCCGGGACGCGCCACCGGCTGCACCATCTCGAGGCCCGCCTTTCTCCCGCCACCGCCGTTCTCGCCAAGGGCGCCGGGGCCGTCTGCGCCTTCGTGAACGACACGGTCGACGCCGCGGTTCTCGCCGAGTTCCAGCGTCTCGGCGTCGGCCTCGTCGCTCTGCGCTCGGCCGGGTTCAACAATGTCGACCTCGCTGCCGCAAAGGGTGCCGGCATCGCCGTCGCACGCGTGCCCGCCTATTCGCCCGAGGCGGTGGCGGAGCACACGGTGGCGCTGATCCTGGCGCTCAACCGCAACATCCACCGGGCCTACGCCCGGGTGCGGGAAGGCAATTTCGCCCTCGAGGGCCTGATGGGCTTCAACCTTCACGGCCGCACCGTCGGCGTCGTCGGCACCGGGCGGATCGGCGTCGGCGTCATCCGCATCCTGATGGGCTTCGGCTGCCGAGTGCTGGCCTTCGACCCGTTTCCGAATCCCGAGACAGCGGCCCTCGGCGCGACCTACGTGCCGCTCGCCGAACTCCTGGCGGCGGCCGAGATCGTCAGCCTGCACTGTCCGCTGACGCCCGAGACGCATCACCTCGTCGATGCCGGGGCGATCGCCACGATGAAGCGCGGCGTCATGCTGATCAACACCAGCCGCGGCGGCATCGTCGACACGAGGGCCGTGGTCGACGGCCTGAAGGATGGCGCCATCGGCCATCTCGGCCTCGACGTCTACGAGGAGGAAGCGGACCTCTTCTTCGAGGACCTGTCCGATCATGTGATCCGCGACGACGTGTTCGCGCGCCTCCAGACCTTTCCGAACGTTCTGATCACCGGCCACCAGGGCTTCTTCACCGCCGAGGCGCTTTCCGCCATCGCCGAGACGACCATGGCCAACATCACCGCCTTCGAGGAGACCGGCGAAGCGCTGCATCCCGTGACGATGGCCCATCGCGCCTGAAGGGCTCAGCGTTGCGGACGGCGAAAGGGTTCAGCGCAGTTTCGCCTTGTCGCGGTTCTTCGGATCGCCCTTGAGGTCGGCCAGCACCGCAGACTGGATCATCATCCCGTCGAAATCGGCGCCGGAAACGTCGGCGCCGGTGAAATTCGCGCCTTGCGCCTCCATCTTCGCCAGATTGCCGCCGACGAGGCTGGCGCCGCGGAAATCGGCGAATTTTGCCTGCGCCCGCGACAGGTCGGCGCCGTCGAAGCGGGCGCCCTGGAGCTTGGCGGAATTGAGCACGCCGCGCATCATGCCCATCGACTGGTTGCGCATGTCGGCGGAGAAGTTCGCGCCGGCAAAATTGGCGCCCAGCATCGAGGCACGGGAAAAGTCGGCGGTCAGCCGCGCGCCGGACAGATCGGCCCCATCGAACTTCGTGTCCATCATCTGCGCCTGGAACAGGCTCGCACCCTTGAGGCTGGCGCCGGAAAAGTCGGCTTTCAGCGCCCAGGCCTGGTCGAGCACGGCCCCGTCGAGCCGGGCACCGCTGAGATCGGCACCGTTGAGATAGGCCGAGCGCATGACGGCTTTGGAAAAGTCGAGGCCGGAGAGGTCGAGGCCGTTCAGCGAGACGAGCGTGAAGTCGGCCGGCCCGTCCGGCGTCGCCTGTGACAGCCGCGCCTCGACCTCGGCCCGCGTCATCGTCGCCTGCGTCATCTTGGGCGAGCCCATGTCGAGCCCCGCCATCTGGGCGGAGGTCAATGAGACCGGCGCGCCCATCAGCACGAGCGCCAGCGCGACGATGCGTAAACCCGTCATGATGCCTCCCATGGCGTCGGGACTGTCGCCATTCGCGTCGCCGGGGCTCGCCCGGGGACAAGACGCGCGTCCCGTTGCGGCGGAGGATGGCGAGCTTTGCGGTCGCCGGCAAGGCGGCCGCCGTCACGATGGATTGAGCCCCGCCTCCTGCGTCTGGCCGCCCTGCAGTACGACCGGTTGCCGGAAAGAGACACAGGGTCGCGCGCCGCCATTCCTCGGCGGTGGCAGCAGCGCAAGGCCTGCCCTGCCTCAGCCTCGTTTGGCGTCGAGGGCGGCAAAGGAAAATGCGCCGATCGGCAGGGCCGTCCCGCCCTCCGTCGCCAAATCGGCCAGAATCTCGCCGACGACGCTGGCGAACTTGAAGCCGTGGCCCGAACAGGGTGAGGCGACGACGATCCGCGGCTCGCCGGGCAGATGGTCGAGGAGAAAATCCTCGCCCGGCAGCATGGTGTAGCGGCAGGTGATCGCCGCCCGGCGGTGCCCTGTCGCCACCGGGATACGCCGCGTGACGAAATCGTCGAGCATGGCGAGATCGGCGTCGTTGACCTGCGGATTGGGCTGGTCTGGGTCGATCGGCTCCATGAAATGGGCGTGCTTGCCGACCTTCAGCCCGTCCGGTCCGAGCGCCGGCACGCCGAAGAAGGAGCCGCCTTCGGCCTCGTCGAGCAGGAAGGGCAGCATCGGCCCAAGCGTCGTGATGGCGTCATCAGGCGTATACCAGGCGACGACCTGCCGGATCGGCTGCGCGATGCCCACCAGCGCCGGCACGAGGTCGGCGATCCAGGGACCGGTGGCGACGATCACCTTGCGCGCCCGGACCCGCGAATGCTCGGTCTCGATGGTGACGCCCGCATCGTCCGGCTCGATCGCCGTGACTTTTTCGCCGAGCCGCAGCACGGCCCCTGCCCCAACCGCGACCTTCAAATGCGCGGTCACGGCCGCCTCGGGCCGGAGGAACCCACCCTGCGGCTCCAGCACCGCCACCTCGTCCGGCTCGAGGCGCATCGCCGGAAAGCGCCGCGCCATGGCGGCGGCGTCGAGCACTTCGTGCGGCAGGCCGTGAAGCTCGCAGGAGGCGATCGTGCCGGCGACGATGCCGCTGTCCGGTCGGCCGATCTGCAGGATGCCCGAGACGGTCAGAAGTTCGGCGCCGCTCGCCGCCTCCAGCGCCCGCCAGTTGGCATAGGCGCGGTGCAGCAGCGGCACATAGGCCGGGTCCTCGAAATAGCCGAGGCGGATCAGCCTGGTGTCGCCATGCGAGGAGCCGAGACCATGCGCCGGAAACTTCGCCTCGAAGCCGATGGCGCGGATCCCACGCTCGGCCAGATGCGCGATCGCGGCGCTGCCCATGGCGCCGAGGCCGATGACGGCGACGTCGAAATCGCTCAAAGCACCCCCTCCACGACGCCGGGCAGCGCGCCGCCGGCGGCGGCGAGCGCGCCGCTGACGATGAGCGCTGTCGCCTGCTCCATGTCGGGGGAGAAATAGCGGTCTTCGCCGAGCATCGGCACCTTCGCCCGGATCACCGCGCGCGCCGCTTCCAACAGGGGGCTGGAGACGAGCGGCGCGTGGAAGTCGCAGCCCTGCGCCGCGGCCAGGAGCTCGATGCCGACGACATGGGCGACGTTCATCGCCATCGGCCCGAGCCGCCGCGCGCCGTGCGTCGCCATCGAGACATGGTCTTCCTGGTTGGCAGAGGTCGGAATGGAATCGACGCTCGCCGGATAGGCCCGGCTCTTGTTCTCTGAGACGAGCGCCGCGGCCGTGACCTGCGGCAGCATGAAGCCGGAGTTGAGACCGGGTTTTGCCGTCAGGAAGGCCGGCAGGCCCGAGAGCACCGGGTCGACGAGCATGGCGATGCGCCGCTCGGTGATCGAGCCGATTTCGCAGAGGGCAATGGCGATCATGTCGGCGGCAAAGGCCACCGGCTCGGCGTGGAAATTGCCGCCGGAAATCACCTCGCCGGTCTCGGCGAAGACCAGCGGATTGTCCGACACGCCGTTCGCCTCGATGGCGAGCGTCGTCGCCGCCTGGCGCAACAGGTCGAGGCAGGCGCCCATCACCTGCGGCTGGCAGCGCAGGCAATAGGGATCCTGCACCCGCGTGTCGCCGACGAGATGCGACTGCCGGATCGGGCTGCCGGCCATCAGCCCGCGCAGGGCGTCCGCCACCTCGATCTGGCCGCGATGGCCGCGCAGCGCATGGATGCGCGGATCGAAGGGTCCGTCGGAGCCGCGCGCGGCGTCGGTCGCGAGCGCGCCGGTGACGAGCGCCGACTGGAACACGCGCTCGGCTGCAAACAGGCCGGCGAGCGCCAGAGCGGTCGAGACCTGCGTGCCGTTGAGGAGGGCGAGACCCTCCTTTGGGCCGAAGGCGGCGGGCGTCAGGCCGGCGCGTCGCAGTGCCTCGGCGGCGGGCATCCGCTCGCCCTTCAGCATCGCCTCGCCGACGCCCATCAGCACGGCGGCCATGTGCGCGAGCGGCGCGAGATCGCCGGAGGCGCCGACCGAGCCCTGGCCGGGAATGACCGGGATGAGGTGGTGGTCGAGACAGGCCTGCAGCGCCTGCAGCGTCTCCCAGCGCACGCCCGAGGCGCCGCGGGCAAGGCTGGCCAGCTTCATCGCCAGGATCAGCCGGACGACGGGCACTTCCAGCGGTTCGCCGACGCCGGCGGCATGCGACAGGACGATGTTTTCCTGCAGTTGCGCCAAGTCGGAATCGGGAATGCGCACGGTCGCCAGCTTGCCGAAGCCGGTGTTGATTCCGTAGACGGGCTCGCCCTTGGCGACGATCGCCTCGACAGTGGCGGCACTGGCGAGGACGCCCTCGCGGCAGGCGGGATCGAGGCGCACGGACGCGCCGACATAGACCGCGCGCCAGTCAGCGAGGCTGACCACGCCGGGGGTGAGGATGAGGTCGGTCATTGGCCTTGAAAGATCCTTTGGTGCAGCGGGTTGTAGCCGATGCGGTAGACGAGTTCGGCGGGACGCTCGATGTCCCAGATGGCGAGGTCGCAGGACTTGCCGGCTTCGAGCGTGCCGATGTCGGCGAGCCTTCCCAGTGCCCGCGCGGCTTCGCGCGTGACGCCGGCGAGGCATTCCTCGACCGTCATGCGGAAGAAGGTGGCGGCCATGTTCATCGTGGTGAGCAGCGAGGTGATCGGCGCCGTGCCGGGATTGCAGTCCGTCGCCACTGCCATCTTCACGCCGAAGCGGCGGAAGGCATCGATCGGCGGCTTCTGCGTCTCGCGCAGCACGTAGAAGGCGCCGGGCAGGATCACCGCGACGGTGCCGGCGGCGGCCATCGCCGCGGCGCCGGTGTCGCTGGTGTATTCGAGATGATCGGCCGAGAGCGCGCCGAATTCGGCGGCAAGACCGGCGCCACCGAGATCGGAGAGCTGGTCGGCATGCAGTTTGACGGGCAGGCCGAGCACCTCGGCAGCGGCAAAGACCCGCGCCACTTCATCGGTCGAGAAGGCGATGCCCTCGCAGAAGGCGTCGACCGCATCGACGAGCCCGGCTTTGGCGAGTGCCGGCAGCACCGTGTCGCAGACGAGATCGAGATAGCCGGCGCGGTCGGCGGCATATTCCGGCGGCAGCGCGTGCGCGCCGAGATAGGTCGTGGCGACACGGACGGCCCGGTGCGTGCCGAGGTCGCGCGCGGCTTCCAGCATGGTGCGCTCGCCCCTGGCGTCGAGGCCGTAGCCGGACTTGATCTCGACCGTCGTCACGCCCTCGGCGAGGAGCGCGTCGAGCCGCTTCAGCGCCGAGGCGACGAGGTCCTCGCGGCTGGCGGCGCGGGTGGCGCGCACGCTCGACAGGATGCCACCGCCGGCCGCCGCGATCGCCTCATAGCTGGCGCCCTCCAGCCGCATCTCGAATTCCAGCGCCCGGTCGCCGCCATGGACGAGATGGGTGTGGCAGTCGATCAGGCCCGGCGTCACCCAGCGGCCGCCGAGATCGACGGTCTTCTCCGCCGCGAGATCGGCCGGTAGGTCGGCGCGTGCGCCGACGAAAATGATGCGGCCGCCCCGGGCGGCGACGACGCCGTCCTCGATGATGCCGAGATCCGGCAAAGCAGGATCGAGCGTGGCGAGGCGCGCATTCGTCCAGAGCGTGTCGGCCGGCGCGGACAGGTCGACGGTGCTGCTGGCAATGGTGGGAGTGGGGGTCGGCTGTTGGCTCATGGTGCTCTCTCCTCCTGCGGCCCGGCATCGGGCGCCGCCGAGGCGACGATCAGACCGTGGGCGCGGGCCATCAGCCCCGATAGCGGCCGGTCGTCGCCATAGCGGGCGATCGCGGCGCGAAGATGCGCATGGACCGTCTCCGTTCCGGCAGCGCGGGACGCCGTGCCGGCCAGCGCGTCATGGGCGTCGCCCGCCGCGAGATATTCGATGCCGAGAATCATCGCGGCATTGTCGGCGATCCCGAGGCATTTCGTCGAGGCCGCCGTGGCGTGCGCCAGAAAATCCTCCTGCAGGCCGGAGGTCACGCCGCCGTCGAGACTGGCGGGCGCCGCCAGCCGGCGGTTCTCGGAGACGAGGCCGAGCGCCGTGTATTGCGCGATCATGAAGCCGGAATTCGAGCCGGGATCGAGCGCGAGGAAGGGTGGCAGGCCAAAAGCTCCCGAATTGACGAGCGGATTGATCAGCCGGTCGAGACGCCGTTCGGCCATCGACGCGACCTGCGCCACGGCGACGCCGAGCGAATCCAGCGCCTGTCCCAAGGCCGGCGCGACCGCATGCGCTTCCGAGTGCACGCGCGGCGCCTCGGCCGTGCCGGAAACCATGGGGTTGTCGGTCACCGCCGCGAGCTCCCGGTCGACCACCGCGGCGGTGACGGCGAGCACGTCGCGGGCGGCGCCGTGGACATGCGGGATGGCGCGCAGGCTGAGCGCATCCTGTGTGCGTACGCCGAGCGCCCGCGCGATCAGGTCGCTGCCGGCAAGGCGCGCCCTGAGGTTTTGGCCGACCTCGACGAGGCCGGGCGAGGCGCGGGCGGCGAGAACGTCCTCGTCGAAGGCGGCCATCTGGCCGCCGAGCGCTTCCAGCGACAGCGCGGCGATGGCATCGGCCCAGCCGAGAACGCGCTCGGCCCGCGCCAGAGCGAGGGCCGCAAGCCCGGTGGCGCAAGGGCTGCCGTTGACAAGGCTGAGGCCTTCCTTCGCCTCCAGCACCAAAGGCGCCTGGCCGATCCGCGCCAGCGCCTCGGCGCCGGTCATCCGCTCGTCGCCGATCCGCGCGAACCCTTCGCCGATGAGAACGAGGCCGATATGCGCCATATGGGTGAGATAGCCGACCGAGCCGCGGCCCGGCACTTCCGGCACGACGCCGTGGGCGAGAAGTCCCAGCATGGCGTCGACGGTAACGGGACGCACGCCCGAGCGCCCATGCGCGAAATTGTTGACCTGGACGGCGATCACCGCCCGCACTTCTTCGGCCGGCAAAGGCGCGCCGACGCCGCAGGCATGGCTCATCAGGAGATTGCGGGCGAAGCGGCGCTGCGATTCCCGATCGACGACGGTGTCGGACAAAGCGCCGACGCCGGTGTTGATGCCATAGGCGCGGATGCCACGATCGAGGATCGCCTCGACGATGCCGCGTGCGGCGCCGACCCGCTCCCAGGCCGAAGGGGAGAGTGCCAGCGCCGCGCCGGCCGCGACGCGGGCGATCTCCCGCCAGTCCAGCGTGGTGTCGATGGTCACCATGTTCCTGCCCGCCTGCTGGTCATGCGCCGAAATGCCCGATGAACTGCCGGAAGCGCGGCTCGGCGCCGGCGCCGAACATCTCGGCCGGCACGCCCTCCTGCGCCACGAGGCCCTTGTCGAGGAAGACGACGCGGTTGGAGACGTCGCGGGCAAAGCTCATCTCGTGCGTCACCACCAGCATGGTCATGCCCTCCTCGGCCAGCGCGCGCATGACGCGCAGCACCTCACCGACGAGTTCGGGATCGAGCGCCGAGGTCGGCTCGTCGAAGAGCATCACCTTCGGCCGCATCGCCAGCGCCCGGGCGATCGCCGCGCGCTGCTGCTGGCCGCCGGAGAGATGGGCGGGAAAATGACCGCGCTTGTCGGATATACCGACCTTTTCCAGCAGCGCCTCGGCCTCGGCGACGCATTCCGCCCGCGGCCGCTTCAAGACGCGCATCGGGCCTTCGATGACATTGTCGAGGATGGTCATATGAGACCAGAGATTGAAGGACTGGAAGACCATGCCGAGCTCGGAGCGGATGCGATCGACCTGGGCCTGGCTGCGCGCCACGGCGTGACCGCGTTTCACCGTCATCTCGATCGTCTCGCCGTCGACGGTGACGGTGCCGGCGTCGGGCGTCTCGAGCAAGTTGATGCAGCGCAGGAAGGTCGACTTGCCCGAGCCACTGGCGCCGAGGATGGAGATGACGTCGCCATCCCTGGCGTCGAGCGAGATGCCCTTCAGCACTTCGAGGCCGCCGAAGGATTTGCGGATGCCCTGGACGGAGAGGCGCAGCGGACGGGTCATGTCGGCTCCCTGGAAAGAGCGCTGGAAACGAGGGGCGGAACGATCATGCGGGGCCGGCCTCCGGGACGGGCAGAGACGGAAGCCCCGGTGAGGGCGGGCCGCGGCGGTGCGCCGAAAGCCGGCGCTCCAGGAGCGCGACGAGCTGCAGCAGGATAAAATTCAGCGCGAGGTAGATCAGCGCGGCGCAGAGGAACACTTCCATCGTCCGGTAGGTCTGCGAGATCAGCCGCTGCGCGACGCCGGTGACTTCCGAAACGGTGACGAGGCTCGCCAGCGCCGTCGACTTCACCATCAGCACGATCTCGGTCGAATAGGCCGGCAGCGCATGACGGAACGCGATCGGCGCGATGATCCGGCGGACCAAAAGCTGCCCGGACATCCCGATCGCCCTCGCCGCTTCCACTTCGCGCGGCGACACCGCGCGCAGCCCCGAGCGAAAGATCTCGGCGGTGTAGCCGGCCGTGCACAGCGCCAGCGACAGCACGGCGCAGGCGAAGGGCTCGCGCAGCACAGGCCAGACGAAACTCTGCCGCATCACGCCGAACTGGCCGAGGCCGTAATAGACGAGGAACATCTGGATCAGGAGCGGCGAGCCGCGGAAGACGAAGATGTAGGAGCGGGCAAAGCCGCGCAGGAAGCGGTTCTGCCCGACGCGCATCCAGACGAGGCCGAGGGCGAGAAGAAAGCCGAGGGAGATCGAGGAGAAGAACAGCGCCAGGGTCGTCGGCAGCGCCGCGAGAAGCGTCTGCAGGGTCGAGAGGAGGAAGGGAATGTCCATCTCTAGTTCCGGCCGATGCCGGCGGCGAGGCTGCGCCCGGTGCGCTTCTCGGCCGCCTCAAAAATCTGGCCGGAGACGCTGGTGAGGAGGAGAAACAGCACGCCGCCGACGATGTAGAACAGGAAATACTGCCGCGTCGAGCCGGCCGCGACCTGGCTGGTACGCATGATCTCGGCAAGGCCGGTGACCGAGACGAGGGCAGAATCCTTGAGGGAGAGCTGCCAGACATTGCCAAGGCCCGGCAGCGCGAAGCGCAGCACCTGCGGCACCAGGATGCGGCGCAGGCGCATCGCCTTGTTCATGCCGATCGCCCTGGCAGCCTCGATCTCGCCCGGCACGATGGCGAGGAAGGCGCCGCGATAGACCTCGCCCTGATAGGCGCCCGAGATCAGCCCGACGGCGAGCGCGCCGGCCAGGAACGAGGGCAGGCCGAGAAAGCCCTCATAGCCGAAGGCCCCGCCGATGGCGGTGACGGCAGAAGAGCCGCCGAAATAGACGAGATAGATGACGAGAAGCTCCGGCACGCCGCGGAACACCGTGGAATAGGTGCCGCCGAGAAGGCGCAGGAGGCGCGAGCCCGACAGTTTCGCCGCCGCCAGCGCGGTGCCGATGACGGCGCCGATCACGAGCGAGACGAGCGTCACCGCCAGCGTCGTCAACAGCGCGACGAGAAGCAGCCCGCCCCAGCCGGTCGGCCCGAAGCCTAGAATCGTGAGGATCGACACGCCGCGCCCTCTCCTGCCGAAAGCCGGTTGCGGGAAGAATGGAAACGGGCGGCCGCGCCGAAGGCCCAGCCACCCTGCCCTGTCAGACGCTTACGGCGTGACGTCGGTCTTGAACCACTTCTGGCTCAGCGTCGCCACGGTGCCGTCGGCGAGCGCCGCCTCGATCGCCTTGTCGAACATGGCCTTCAGGTCGGTGTCCGCCTTGCGCAGGCCGAGGCCCTCGCCGATGCCGAAAATGGTGCCGCCGATCTCGGGACCGGTGAAGCCCATCGGAGCGCCGGCCTTTTCGAAGGCGGCCTTGAGATAGACCGCGTCGTCGAAGGCGAGATCGATGCGGCCGCTCTCGAGGTCGAGATCGCGCTTGGCGCCGGTCTTGAACTCGCGCACCGTGGCGATGTCGCCGAACTTGTCATAGATAAACTTGGCATAGACGGTCGCCGCCTGGATGCCGATGGTCTTGCCCTCGAAGGCCTTGCGCATGGCCTCGATCTGGGCGTCGGCGCCAGAATAGTCCGGCAGCATCTTCACCACCGTGCCGGTGCCTTCGACGCCGGCGAGGTCGCTGTCGTTCAGCGTCGCGAAGGCGGCGTGGGTGTGGGCGTAGGGGACCGAGAAGTCGATGATCTTCTGGCGTTCCTCGGTGATCGACATGGCGTCCATGATGACGTCGAACTTGCCGGCGTTGAGGCTGGTGATCATCGAATCCCAGTCGCTGGCGACGAGCTTGCACTCGACCTTCATGTGCTCGCAGAGATAGGCGGCGAGCTCCGGCTCGAAGCCGCCGAGCGTGCCGTCGGGATTGGTCAGGTTCCACGGGGCATAGGCGCCCTCGAGGGTGATCGTCACCGTCTTCCACTCCTTGGCGGCGGCGGGGCCGGCGAGGAAGGAGACGGCGGCAAGGCTGGCGAGGACGGAAGCCCGGAGGCGGGAAAGGCTGGACATCGGCAGTCTCCTTGGGAGTTGCAGGCGGGGATGAAGGGAAAGGCGCTGTGTCATGCGGCGGCGAGCCGGCCGAGGGCGGCGCGGAAGGCGCGGTCGATCGCCTCTTCGTCGGCGTGGTGCCGGTCGCGGATCACCCAGCGCCCGCCGACCATGACGTCGCGCACGACGTTGGTGCCGCGGGCGAAGATCCAGCGATCGAGCACAAGGTCGCCTTTCGAGGTGGCGATGAAGGCGTCGTCGCCGTCGAGCACGGTGAAGCTGGCGGGAGCGCCGACCGCGATGCGCCCGCCGGACGCGGGCCCGAGCGCCGCGACGCCGCCGTCCAGCGCCGCGTCGAACAGCCGCCGGCCGGTCGAGCGGTCGGCGCCGCCGGCAAGCACGTTGCGCCGCCGCGCCTGCAGCCGCTGGCCGACTTCGAGCATGCGCAGCTCCTCGGCGACGGAGGTGGAAACCTGGCTGTCCGAGCCGATGCCGAAGGCGCCGCCCTGGCCGAGATAGGCCTCGGCGGGGAAAATGCCGTCGCCGAGATTGGCCTCGGTCTCCGGGCAGAGGCCGACGACGGCACCCGAGGTGGCGAGGTCTTGGACCTCGCCGGCATCCATGTGCGTCGCATGGATCAGGCACCAGCCCTCGCCCGCCCCCATCTCGTCGAGCAGAAAGCGCACCGGGCGCTTTCCGCTCCAGGCGAGGCAGGCCTCGACCTCGGCGGTCTGCTCGGCGACGTGGATGTGAATCGGCCCCGCAGCCAGGCCAGAACCCAGGATCGCGCGGATCTCGTCCGGCGTCGCGGCGCGCAGCGAGTGGAAGGCGAGACCCAGCGTCGCCGCCCCACCCAGTTCGGCGCGCAAGCGCTCGAGCAGGGCCAGGAAAGCGTCCGGCGAATGGATGAACCGCGCCTGGCCTGCATGCGGCGGCGCGCCGCCGAAATCGGCATGGGCGTAGAAGACCGGCAGCAGCGTCAGCCCGATGCCGGCGCGGCGCGCCGCATCGGCGATGCGCAGCGACATCTCGGCCGGATCGTCATAGGCGACGCCGCTCGGCGCGTGGTGGAGATAGTGGAACTCGCCGACCGCGCCGTAGCCGCCCTTCAGCATCTCGACATAGAGCTTTGCCGCGACGGCGCCGGCATCCTCCGGCGAGAGCCGGCCGGCGATGCGATACATGGTGTCGCGCCAGGTCCAGAAACTGTCGGCCGTACTGCCGGCCACCTCGGCCTGTCCGGCCATGGCATACTGGAAGGCATGGCTGTGCAGGTTCGGCATGGCCGGGACGAGCGGCCCGGCTACCTTTTCGGCACCCGCGGGGCTGGCGCCGGCCGTGATGGCGGCGATCCGCCCGTCGGCGCCGATGTCGAGGCGCACGTGGGTGGCCCAGCCCTCCGCGAGGAGCGCTCTTTCGGCAAACAGCGAAGCAGGGTAGACAGGAGACATGCGAAGACCATCAGCTTACATATACAAGCAGTCTATCCGGCCCGCCGTCCGGCGCAAGCGAATTTTGCTCGATTGTTTGGCGCAGTGCAACATTGACCGGAATTGAGGCATGAGCCAGGACCGCCCCCGTCTCGCCCGCACCGGCCAGGCGCCGCTCTATGCCGAGGTCAAGCAGGCGATCACCGCCCGCATCCGCTCGGGCGAGTGGCAGCCGCGCGACCGCATCGCCTCGGAGAACGAGCTGGTCGCCGCCCTCGGCGTCAGCCGGATGACGGTGAACCGGGCACTGCGGGAGCTGGCGGCCGAGGGCGTGCTGGTGCGCATCCAGGGCCTCGGCACCTTCGTCGCCGAGGGCAAGGGCCAGTCGAGCATGTTCGAGGTAAAGAACATCGCCGAGGAAATCGCCGCGCGGGGGCATGTCCACCGGGCGGTGGTGACCTTGCTCGACGCCGTCAAAGCCTCGCCGGAGGTGGCCGAGGAGCTCGGCATCGCCGTTGGCGACCCGGCCTTCCACTCGATCATCGTCCACCACGAGAACGACATTCCGGTGCAGCTCGAGGACCGCCACGTCAATGCGGCGATCGCGCCGACCTATATCGACCAGGATTTTACCAAGGTGACGCCGAACGGCTTTCTCACCGCCCTCGTCGCCTGGACCGAGGCCGAGCACGAGATCGAGGCGACGCTGCCCGCCAGCTGGGAAGCGCGCCTCCTGTCGATCGGCCGCGCCGACCCTTGCCTTCTGATGCGCCGGCGGACGCTGGCCTTCGACCGCGTCGTCACCTCGGTGCGCTTGCTCATCCCCGGCGGACGGTACAAGCTGCAAGGACGCCACCAGCCGCAGTGAACGGCGATGGCCGCGGAGCACAGGCGTCGACCCCGCGTGCGATAGATTGACAGAGCGGGAAGATTGATCCTAGCTTGTCTATACAAGCTAGACAGGATAGCCCCCATGAAGAGCAATACCCGCTACCGCGACGTCGAGATCCGGGCCCCGCGCGGCACCGAGATCTCCGCCAAGAGCTGGCTGACCGAAGCGCCCCTGCGCATGCTGATGAACAATCTCGATCCCGATGTTGCCGAGAACCCGAAGGAACTCGTCGTTTACGGTGGCATCGGCCGGGCCGCACGCGACTGGGAGAGTTTCGACCGCATCGTCGCCTCGCTGAAGTCGCTGGAGGCCGACGAGACGCTGCTCGTCCAGTCCGGCAAGCCGGTCGGGATCTTCCGCACCCATGCCGACGCGCCGCGCGTCCTCATCGCCAATTCCAACCTCGTGCCGCACTGGGCGACCTGGGAGCATTTCAACGCCCTCGATCGAGAGGGGCTGATGATGTACGGCCAGATGACCGCGGGATCCTGGATCTACATCGGCAGCCAGGGCATCGTGCAGGGCACCTACGAAACCTTTGTCGAGGCCGGCCGCCAGCATTATGGCGGCTCGCTCGCCGGCCGCTGGATCCTCACCGCCGGCCTCGGCGGCATGGGTGGCGCCCAGCCGCTGGCGGCGAGCTTTGCCGGCGCGGCGTCGCTCACCATCGAATGCCGCCAGGAGGGCATCGATTTCCGCCTGCGCACGAAATACGTGGACGTGCAGGCAAAAGATCTCGACGACGCCCTGCGCCTCGTCACCGAGGCCTGCGCCGAGAAGAAGGCGCTGTCCGTCGCCCTCCTCGGCAATGCCGCGGAAATCCTGCCCGAGCTCGTGCGGCGCGGCGTGAGGCCCGACATGGTCACCGACCAGACCTCGGCGCACGATCCGCTGAACGGCTACCTGCCGATCGGCTGGACCTGGGCCGAATACCGCGAGCGCTCGCGCACCGAACCGGAGGCCGTGGTGAAGGCGGCGAAGGAATCCATGGCCGTGCATGTGCGCGCCATGCTGGAATTCCACGCGCAAGGCGTCCCGACGCTCGACTACGGCAACAACATCCGCCAGATGGCGAAGGAAATGGGCGTCCTCGACGCCTTCGACTTCCCCGGCTTCGTCCCGGCCTATATCCGGCCGCTGTTCTGCCGCGGCGTCGGCCCTTTCCGCTGGGTGGCGCTGTCGGGCGATCCGGAGGACATCTACAAGACCGACGCCAAGGTGAAGGAGATCCTGGCCGACAACCACCACCTCCACCGCTGGCTCGACATGGCGCGCGAGCGCATTGCCTTCCAGGGCCTGCCGGCGCGCATCTGCTGGGTGGGCCTCGGCGACCGCGCCAAGCTCGGCCTCGCCTTCAACGAGATGGTGCGCAAGGGCGAGCTGAAGGCGCCGATCGTCATCGGCCGCGATCACCTCGACTCCGGCTCGGTCGCCTCGCCCAACCGCGAAACGGAATCCATGCGCGACGGCTCGGACGCCGTCTCCGACTGGCCGCTCCTGAACGCCCTCCTCAACACCGCCTCGGGTGCGACCTGGGTGTCGCTGCATCATGGCGGCGGCGTCGGCATGGGTTTTTCGCAGCATTCCGGCATGGTCATCGTCTGCGACGGCTCCGAGGATGCCGACCGGCGTCTCGCCCGCGTCCTGCACAACGATCCGGCGACCGGCGTGATGCGCCATGCCGATGCCGGCTACGACATCGCCATCGACTGCGCCCGCGAAAAAGGCCTGAACCTGCCGATGCTCGGGGGCGACTGACCATGGCGATCACCGTCACCGGACCGGCCGAGCACAGGCGCATGCCCTGGGCCAACGGCCGCGGCACGACGGTGGAGCTGGCGCGCCGCGACCACGCCGACGGCCGCCTCGTCTACCGACTGTCGGTGGCGGACGTCGTCGAGCCCGGACCGTTCTCGGCCCTGCCGGGTGTCGACCGGCAACTGCTGCTGATCGAGGGGGCCGGCTTCGACCTGTCGCTCGACGGCCAATCCGCCACCGTCCTGCCCCTGGTGCCGGTCGCTTTTTCCGGTGATGCCGCGGTGGCGGCCATCGCGGTCCGCGGTCCCTCGCGCGATTTCAACGTGATGACCGGCCGCGGCCTCGCCTCGGCGCACCTGTCGGTTCACCGCAACGGCGTCCGCCACCAGTGCGCCGATCTCACCTACGGCTACGTCGTCTCCGGCACGTTCGACTGCAAGGGCATCTCCGTCGGCCCGGCGGACCTGATCGCGGTCGAGGGCGAGGACATGGTCGACATCAGCGGCACGGGCTGCCTCGTCCTGGTCGACATCGCCGGCGTCACCTAGCAGAGGCCGACGACGGTGAGACGGCTTTCGACCCAACCACGCCGTTCACACGCTGCGAATGGCCTGCTCGAAGCAGACATTGTCCCACGATCGCTCAACCGAGAATTCAGCTCTTCGAGGTTAACCAGACTCCTGCAAGGGTGACGGCGAGCCCCAGGAACATCGCCGGAGTCAACGGCTCGGAGAACAGCATCCAAGCCCAGAGCATGGTGACGGGCGGGCTGAGATAGATGGCGGCACTGACCTTCGCCACGGGAAACAGGCGCAGCATAGTGTAGTAGACCGAGTAGGCGGCGAACGTGGCGATGAGCACGAGCCATGCCATGCCGATTGCGAACTCCCGGGTGATCGGCGGTTCCAGCCCGCCTGCGGCCAACCCCCAGATTCCGAACAGCGCGGCGCCCGTCAGACTGTGAATGCACAGGCTCTGATGCACGGGCATGTTCAGGGACCCGCGTCCGCTGCGGAGGACCGAGGCGAGGGCGAACACGATCATGGAGCCGATGGTCACCCCATACGCCCACAAAGGAGCGGTGCCGAAGCTGAGGCTGTCGAAAGAAACGATCAGCACGCCCCCAACCGCGACGGCGGTTCCCACCCATTGCCGACCCGTCAGGCGCTCCCCCAGAAGGGGTTGGGACATGGCTGCGATGACCAGCGGGACGAGATCGGACATCAGCGCGACCAGCCCGGTCGGGACGTGCTGCTCGATCGCCAGCGCGAACCCACCGAGGTAGATGAACACGGCCATGACGCCGAACCCCATCTGGGAAACGACGGCGCGCAGTTGCATCTTCGGCCCGAAAGCGAGCGCGAACGGAAGGAGGATGATCCCTGACAGCAGGGTTCTCCAGAACAGCAGGACCGCAACACTGGCTTCTTCGCTGGCGTAGCGGATCCCGACGAAGCCGGAACTCCAACCGATGATCAGCAGGGTCGCCAAGGCGGGAAACAGGAAGCGATGCCGCGTGGTGTTCACTGTGGCGGGAAAAGACGTGGTCATGGGATGCCCGGTTACGAATATCCCCGTCTCGTAGGCAAAACGCCGCCGCTGAGCACATGACAAAAATCGATCGTGCTATGACAAACCTTGAAAATCTGTCATGAAAGTCTGGTCTTCAGGGTTGGATTGGGCAAAGTGCCCGCATTGGTTACAGCTGGGAGCAGCGAGATGGAGATCACCAGCAGGCGGTTGGATATCGATGCACTGCGCGCGCTCCGGGCGATCAGGCTGCATGGCGGGGTGACGCGGGCGGCAGACGCCCTCGGGCTCACTCAGTCGGCAGTGAGCCACAAGCTGAAGAGGATGGAGGCCAGCCTGGGGTGCGAGCTGCTAAACCGAAGGCCGGGCGGTGCGATGTTCACCGCCGACGGATGTTCCCTTCTGGACTACGCCGAGAGAATCCTTGGACTGCACGACGAGGCTCTCGCCAGCTTGGCCAAATCGGAGCTGGAGGGGCGCATCATGCTCGGCCTGACGGAGGACACGACCTGCTCGGACCTGGCGCGCATCCTTGGACGCTTCCGTCGACTTCACCCTGGCGTGGCCGTGCGCACGAAGGTCCGAATGAGCTTGGCCCTTCGAACAATGCTGGAGCATGGCGAGTTGGACGTCGCCATCGTTCAGGTGTTCGCGCACGAGGTTCGGCCGACTGACGTGGTGCTGTTCCGCGAGAGCCTGCATTGGGTCAAGTCACGCAGCCTGGCGCTCGGTCCATCCGGGCCGATCCCGTTCCTGTCGTTCGACGAGGACTGCTTCTATCGACACTGGGCGCTCGACGTCGGACAGGATGGAGACACGAATCTCGAGACCGTCTTCGAATGCACGAGTGCTGCGGGCATCGTCGCCGCGGTTGAAGCGGGATTGGGCATTGCTCTGTTGAACGAACGCCATCTGCGTCCGGATATGGAAATCGTCGAAGTTCGCCTGCCCGAGCCGCCCCCGCTCGCCTACGTCGTGCGGCGTGCGAAGAAGGCGCGGAACCCGGCATTGGAGAGCCTGATCTCCAGCATGCAGGAAGAGATCAGCCGATACGGAAGGCTTGCGCTGGCAAGCTAGGTTCGGATTGAAGGCCTAGGCGGGCTTTGTGGTCAGCATTCTCGAACGTGGGACCCCAAAGCTCGTTCTGCATTCCACCCTGCCCAGCCCTTCGCTTTCGCGCTGGCGCCAGGTGTCTGATGCGACGGCCGGTCTTGCCTCATATTCGGATATTTCCCTGCCCCCTTCCGCGCAGGCGACCCGCAGCACAACCCCTCGGAAAGAGCCGCCGCGTCAGGCCGACATCACCTGGTCGATCAGACGCGCGAGGTCCTTCTGGCGGAAGGGCTTGGAGAGAAGCGGCAGGGCCTGATTGGCGCCCGGCGGAAGCTCGATGTAGCCGGTCGCCAGCACGATGGGGAGGCTTGGGCGCTCGGCCATGACCTTTTCGGCGAGCTCGGAACCGGTCATTTGCGGCATGGCATGATCGGTGATCAGGAGCTCGATCTGACTCTCCCGCCGCAGGATCTCCAGCGCCTGCTGACCGGAATAGGCCTCGAAGACCGTGTGACCGAGCTCCTCGAGCAAAGCGACGGTGTTCATCAGCACCAAGGCGTCGTCGTCGACGGCGAGGACGACGAGCCGGCGTCCTCCCGCAGGAAGCGGCGGCGAAGGCGGTGGCTCCGCGGGCACCGCCGCCGAACGCGGAAGGGTTGGCAGCCAGATCTCGGCCGTCGTTCCCTCTCCCTTGACGCTCCTGATGACCAGCCGGCCGCCCGATTGCTCCGTCAGCCCGTCGACCATCGACAGTCCGAGCCCGGTTCCCTTGCCGACCTGCTTGGTGGTGAAGAAGGGTTCTCGGACGCGGCCCAGCGTCTCCGCGTCCATGCCCTCTCCCCTGTCTGTCACCGAGAGGCAGACATAGGATCCCGGCGGCAGCGCGGTGACGTGGCCCGGCCCCACTTCTTCGGCCCGCGCGGCGACGGTGATGGGTGCCCGCCCCTGGCTGGCATCGGCGGCGTTCATGGTGAGGTTGAGCAGCGCCAGCTCGATCTGGTTGGGATCGGCGAAGATCGGGTCGAGCCCCTCGGCCATGTCGTATTCCAGAACGTCCGACGGACCCAGCGAGCGGGTCAGGAGGTCGGCCATCTCGGTCACGAGCACCGACAGCTCGACCGGCTTGGGTTCGAGAGGCTGTTTTCGGGCAAAGGCCAGCATCCGTTGCGTCAGCATCGCACCGCGCTCCGCTCCCAGAATGGCGTTGTCGATGAGCGGCCGGCTGCGCGGATCGAGCGGCAGCCGCAGTTTCAGGAGTTCCAGGCTGCCCAGGATGGCGGTCAGGAGATTGTTGAAGTCGTGCGCGATCCCGCCCGTCAATTGGCCGATCAGTTCCATCTTCTGGGCCTGGAAAGCGACCTCGCGGGCATTGGCCAGCGCATTGGCGGAATCGCGCTGCGCGGTGATGTCCCGCGTCACCTTGGCGAAACCGATGAGATCCCCGCGCTCGCTGCGGATCACGTCGATCACGACACTCGACCAGAAACAGGTCGCATCCTTGCGCTGGCGCCAACCCTCGCCTTCGTAGCGCCCCTCGCGCGTCGCGATCTGCAACGACCTTGTAGGGAGCCCGGCCGCGCGGTCCTCGGCCGTGTAGAAACGGGAGAAATGCTCGCCGATGATCTCTTCCGGCGCATAGCCCTCGATGCGCTCGGCCCCAACGTTCCAGCTGGTCACGCGGCCGAAGGGATCGAGCATGTAGATGCCGTAGTCGACGACACCCTGCACCAGCAGGCGAAACTGCTGCTCGCTGCGTTTCAGCGCCTCCTCGGCGACCTTGCGCTCGGAGAGATCGCGCGTGATCTTGGCAAAGCCCAGGAGTTCTCCGGAGGGCGAACGGATCGCATCAATGACGACATGGGCCCAGAAGCGCCCGCCGTCCTTTCGCACGCGCCAACCCTCGGCTTCGAAGCGGCCGACGGCCGCGGCCGTCTCCATCGAGCGTTCGGGCACGCCCGCCGCCCTTTCCTCCGGCAGATAGAAGCGCGAGAAGTGCTCGCCGAGAATCTCGTAGTCGGCATAACCCTTGAAGCGCTGAGCGCCAGCATTCCAGCTGGCGATGATGCCGTCCGGATTGAGCATGTAGATGGCGTAGTCCGTCACGGCCTCGACGAGGAGGCGGTAGCGGCTTTCCATCAGATGCGGCGGCTCGAACTGGTCGGAAAACTCCAAGGCGAATCACCCTTCAAGGCCGGCTTTGCCTTTTCACCTACCGCCATAGGTAGAGGAAACGCAAAGCCCCGCGTGCGACACCGAGCGCCCGGGTAAAGCCACACTCCAGGCCCGCGCTGCCCCCTTGCTGCCGACCGACGCAAGGTTGATCAGCCGAGGCGATCCGCTACCGGCCCTCGAAGCCCTGTCTGACAGGCCCGCTCGCCTCGGCACCGTTTTTCCCTGGCCGTTCACCGCCCTAGGTAGCGGTGACCTGGCGCCCGACGAAGTCGTCATCCCGCCTGAAGAACTCAGGGAGCAATTCTGCGTGAAGATCGCCAGCTACAACATCAACAATGTCGTGCGGCGTCTGCCGAACCTCCTGTCCTGGCTCGAGGCGGCCAAGCCCGACCTCGTCTGCCTGCAGGAACTGAAGGCCGTCCAGGACCGCTTTCCCGAGGACGAACTGGCGGCGGCCGGCTATCACGCGGCATGGCGGGGCGAGCGGCAGTGGAACGGCGTCGCCATCCTCGGCCGCGATGCCCCGCCGATCGTGACCAACGACACGCTTCCCGGCGACCCCAAGGACAAGCAGAGCCGCTACATCGAGGTTGCCTATCAGGGCGTGCTGGTGGCCTCGCTCTACCTGCCGAACGGCAACCCGCAACCGGGACCGAAATTAGACTACAAGCTGGCCTGGTTCGAGCGGCTGATCGACCATGCCGCGACGCTGCAGGCGGCCGGCCTGCCGGTCATTCTGGCCGGCGACTACAATGTCGTGCCCACAGACCACGACATCTATGCCACCAAGTCCCTTATCGGAAACGCGCTGATCCAGCCGGAGAGCCGGGAGGCCTTCGCGCGGCTCCTGGCCGACGGATGGACGGATGCCGTGCGAACGCTTCACCCGGATCGTCCGATGTACACTTTCTGGGACTACCAGCGCCGACGTTGGGAGAACGACCACGGAATGCGCCTCGACCATCTGCTGCTTAGCCGTGCCCTTGCGCCGCGCTTGAAAGAGGCCGGTGTCGACCGATCCGTCCGCGGCGAGGATGGCGCGAGCGACCATGCGCCGGTCTGGCTGACGCTGCGATAACGGCGCCTCACCGGCGGCGGTGAAGCGGGCTGGGGCGGAAATACCACAGGACGGCTTTCGTTTGCTGTGCGCGAACCGATTGCGTGAGAAAGCGCAACCTCCACCCGCATGGGTCGTTAGACAAAGCTACCGAAAATGCTTTGGCAGCACTGCGCATTTCGCTGCGACGGGGACTTCCATGCCAACACCTTCTCGTCTGCCGGAAGTGCCGCGCAACGACATTCCCGACCTGCCGCAGGGCGCCGGACTGCAGAGCCTGGCCGTGACCGTCGTGGTCATCGCCGCGCTCTATTTCGGCCGCGACATCTTTGTGCCGCTGGCCCTGGCGACCCTGCTGAGCTTTGCCCTGACGCCGATCATCTCGCGCCTGCGGCGCATGCACGTGCCGCGCACGCCGGCGGTCATCTTCGTCGTCATCATGGCCTTCATCGCCATTCTGGGTTTCGGCGCGGTGGTCGCCGGCCAGGTTTCCCAGCTCGGCAGCAACTTGCCGAAATACCAGTACAACATCCAGACCAAGATCCGGGATCTGCGCGCCAACGCCACCGGCGGGGGTCTTATCCAGCACGCCTCGGAGATGCTGCAAAAGCTCAGCCAGGAAATGGACGAACCCGACGAGACGCCGGCTGGCACAGAGGCGATAACGCCCGACGCAGACGAGCCCGCGGCGCCCCGCCCCATCCCGGTCCAGATCCAGCAACCCGATCCCGCGCCCTTCGAGATGCTGCAGACGATCGTCGGTCCGCTGATCTCGCCCTTGGCCACCGGCGGCGTGGTGATCGTCTTCGTCATCTTCATCCTCCTGCAGCGGGAAGACCTGCGCGACCGCTTCATCCGACTGGCCGGCGGCGGCGACCTGCACCGCACCACCCAGGCGCTGAGCGATGCCGGCAAGCGCGTCGCGCGCTATCTGCTGATGCAGCTCGTGGTGAACACCACCTACGGCATTCCGATCGGCGTCGGCCTCTGGCTCATCGGCGTGCCCAATCCCCTGCTCTGGGGGATGCTGGCGATCGTGCTGCGCTTCATTCCCTATATCGGGCCATTCATCGCTGCCCTGTTTCCGCTGGCGCTCGCGGTCGCTGTCGATCCCGGCTGGAGCATGCTGCTGTGGACCGGCGCGCTCTTTCTCGGCATCGAGCTGATCAGCAACAACGTCATCGAGCCCTGGCTCTATGGCGCCAGCACGGGGCTTTCGTCGGTCGCGATCATCGTCGCGGCGATCTTCTGGACCTGGCTCTGGGGACCGATCGGCCTGCTCCTGTCCACCCCGCTGACGGTCTGTCTCGTCGTTCTCGGCGAGCACGTTCCGCAATTCTCATTCCTGCACGTGCTCCTGGGCAGCCAACCGGTGCTGTCGCCGCAGGAGCAGATCTACCAGCGGCTTCTGGCCGGCGATCCCTATGAGGCGACGGAAAAGGCGGAGGACTATTTACAGGAACACTCCCTGCGGGACTTCTACGATGTCGTCGCGCTTCCGGCCCTGGCGCTGGTCGAGCAGGACCGGGCGCGCGGGGTGCTCGACGAGGTGCGGCGGGCCCGTGTCGCCGCGGGGGCGCGAACCCTTGTCGACAATCTCTCGGACCATCAGGACGTCGTGGTGGTCGAGGAAGAGCCCGATGGCGAGCCGGCCGAAGCCGGCATCGTCGCGGAGGAGACCGAGACGGTCGCGCCCCTGGTCGTCGTCACCCGCCCCGGCTGGGAAGAGGGCGCCATCCTCTGCGCCGGCGGACGGGGCAATCTCGACGACGTCGCCTCCGAAATGCTGGCGCAACTGCTTGAGAACGACGCCATCGGGACGCGGACGGTCTCCTTCGAAAATCTTTCGGCGGAGAACTACGCGCATCTCGACCTGGACGGCGTGCAGATGATCTGCCTGTCGTTCATGAACGCCGAATCCCTGGTCCATGCCCGCTATCTCGTCCGCCGGCTGCGGCGCCGCACCAGCGTGCCGATCCTCGTCGGCTTCTGGTCGTTGCCGCTCGTCGATGCCGACCGGCTCGACCTCGTCAAGACGACGCGGGCGGACATGTCGGCGACGACTCTGGCCGAAGCCGTGGCGCAGATCGACACCTGGGCCAAGGTCGAGGTGACACCCGCCGATCCCGCCACGGAAGAGGCGGCGAGCCCGGCCGAGGCGGACACGGGCGGTGCCGGCGGCGTTCTCGCGGCTTTGACGCCGGCGGGATGGCGCCCGGCCCTGTCCTAGGACCCGGCACGCCATCCTGGCGGGTGCTCTTCCTGTCAGGGGGCCCGCCCACGGTCGGCGGCAGGACGGCGGCGACAAGGCTGGTCAAGCGGGTCCGGCACGGCTAAAGCGTTGGCCTTGGCCGGCGACCGCCGGACTGGCCCCTTCCAGCGAACTGTCCCGCCGCCCATGCAGCCTCTGCTTCTTCTCAGCCGCGCCATCGACCGCATGAATGCCGGCTTTGCCGTCATCGCCGACTACTGCGTGCTGTTCGCCGTGTTGATCAGCGCCGCGAATGCCGGCGTCCTCTGGCTGGTCAGCCGTATTCCGACCTGGCTGAACCCGATCCCCGACGGCATCATCAACAACTTCTCCAACAGTTTTCTCGAGATCCAGTGGTATCTCTTCGCGGCCGTGGTCATGCTCGGCGCGTCCTACACGCTGAAGCTCAACGGGCATGTTCGGGTCGACATCATCTATTCCTCCCTCAGCGACCGGTCGCGCCTGAAGGTCGATATCTTCGGCATCCTGGTGTTCATGATGCCGGTGCTGACCTTCTTCCTGTGGCTGTCCTGGCCGTTCTTCTGGCAGTCCTACGTCTCCGGCGAGATGTCGAACAATGCCGGCGGGCTCATCCTCTGGCCGGCCAAGCTCATGCTGCCGCTCGGCTTTTCGCTGCTGTGGCTGCAGGGCCTTTCTGAGCTGATCAAGCGCTTCGCCGCCATGATGGGCCTGATCCAGCTCGAGACGAAGTACGACAAGCCGACGCAATAACGAGACCAACGAGAATGCTGGAGCGCGGCGCCTGGCGAAGGCGGCGCGAACAGGTCTCCAGCCACTGAAGCCCTGGGCGGAACGCGAAGACCGATGTTCGAATATGGAATAATGCCGCCGCTGATGTTCGGCGGGCTGATCGTGTTTCTCCTGGTCGGATTTCCCGTTGCCTTCTCGCTCGGCGCCGTCGGGATCTTCTTCGCCCTGATCGGCGTGGCGATCGACCAGTTCGACTTCGTCTTCATGAACGGCCTGCCGGCCCGCTTCTTCGGCATCCTGTCGAACGAGCTTTTGCTCGCCATTCCCTTCTTCACCTTCATGGGCGCCATTCTCGAGCGCTGCGGCCTCGCCGAGGATCTGCTGGAGGGCTCCGGTCAGCTGTTCGGCCCCCTGCCCGGCGGCCTCGCCTATGCCGTGGTCATCGTCGGCGCCATTCTCGGCGCCATCACCGGCACGGTCGCCGCCTCCGTCATCGCCATGGGCGTCGTCTCGCTGCCGGTGATGATGCGCTACGGCTACAACATGCGCGTGGCTACCGGCGTCATCGCCGCCTCCGGCACGATCAGCCAGGTCATCCCGCCCTCGCTGGTGCTGATCATCATTTCCGACCAGCTCGGCCGCTCGGTCGGCGACATGTATGCCGGCGCCATCGGCCCGGCCATGCTGCAGGTCTTCCTGTTCCTGCTGTTCATCTTCGCGCTGTCGATCTTCCGGCCGAAACTGATGCCGCCTCTGCCGCCCGAGGCCCGCACCGTGCACGGCTGGGCGCTGGCGGCGAAGGTCGCCAAGGGCATGGTGCCCTCGCTGTTCCTGATCTTCCTCGTCCTCGGCACGATGATCCTAGGCATCACCACGCCGACCGTCGCCGGCGCCATGGGCGCCTGCGGCGCCATGCTGCTGGCCGCCCTGCACGGCCGCCTGTCCTGGACGCTGCTGCGCCAGGCGATGGCGACGACCGCGCGGCTGACGGCGATGATCATCTTCATCCTCGTCGGCTCGACCGTCTTCTCCTTCGTCTTCCAGGGCATGGACGGCGGCAAGTGGATCGAACATCTGCTGACGAACCTGCCGGGCGGCGTGCTCGGCTTCCTGATCTTCGTCAACGTGTTCATCTTCCTGCTGGCGTTCTTCCTCGACTTCTTCGAGATCGCCTTCATCATCATTCCGCTGCTGGTGCCCGTCGCCAATGCGCTCGGCATCGATCTCGTCTGGTTCGGCGTGCTGATCTGCGTGAACATGCAGACTTCCTTCATGCACCCGCCCTTCGGCTTCGCGCTGTTCTACCTGCGCGGCATCGCGCCGGCCGCGGTGAAGAGCTCGGACATCTACTGGGGCGCCATTCCCTGGGTCTGCCTGCAGCTCGTGCTGGTCGTGATCGTCATCGCCTTCCCCGGCACGGTGACGCATTTCCTGAAGAAGGAAGCGGTGGTCGATCCCTCGACGATCCAGCTCAACGTGCCGATGCCGGGCCTGGGCCAGAACCCCTATGGCGCAGCCCCGAGCCAGGGCGCGGCGCCGAGCTTCGGTGCAACGCCGGCTCCCAGTTTCGGGGCACCGCCCGCACCGAGCTTCGGCGCGCCGCCAGCGCCGAGTTTTGGGGCGCCGGCTGCGCCGAGTTTCGGTACCCCGGCTGCACCCGCCCCCGCAGCGCCCGCGCCGAGCTTCGGCGCGCCTGCCCCCGACGTGGCGCCGGCTGCACCGAGCTTCGGCGTACCCGCGCCGGCGCCCGACGTGACGCCGGCCGCACCGACCTTCGGCGCACCCGCGACCACGCCTGCGCCCGCACCGGCGGCGCCGGCCCCCGCAGCACCGGCCGCGCCCAGCCTCGGCGCCCCTGCGCCCAACTTCGGCGCGCCCAGCCCGCAGCCGAATTTCGGGCAGACGCCGGGTTGAACCGTTCGGCGCTCGGCGCCGGATTTCCATCAGGGGTGAAAAGCTCCGCCGGCTAGAGCCGGCGGGATGCGGGAGAGGCCGGGGTCCCGCCGTGGGTCCGCGAACCGGCTCCTGCCCGTCCGGCTAGGGCCGCAAAGGCGGCTCGTCGGCGCTGTCGGCCTCCTGCAGCCGCGCCCGGAACTCCCCGAGCCGTGCCCGGTAGCCGCCGGCATCGCCGAATTCCAGGAATTCGTAGTAGCGCCGATGCGGATCCTCGAGGCGCAGAGCGTGCTTGATCGGACACCAATACTGCTCGGTGCGGCTGCCAATCTCACGGACATAGCCGATCACGCCATTGCAATAACCGCAGTAGAGACAGTTCAGCTTCTCGATCCCGTTGAGATAGGCGAGGTGCCGACGGTCCAGGAGGATATAGGCCGAGCGCTGGACCCGGGGGATGCCGTAGACCCTGAAACAGACCTGCTGGTAGAGGTTGGCCCAGAGGTCGACCAGGACCATCGGCACGATCAGCGAATAGATGACCGGCGCAGAGAGCACGGTGCCGATCGAGGACCGGGCGAGGAAGCCGGCAACGCCCCGCCGCAGGCGTCGGTGCTCCATCGTGATGCCGTGCTCGAAATCGACTAGACGGGCCCTGATCCGGACACCCAGGAACTTGCGGCGGGCCTCGATCTCGCGGTCGAGTTCACCCTGGAGGCGGACGATCTCGCTGGCGAGATCCTGCATGCGTTGCGTCATCCAGGGTCCGATCCTCATGCTCGACCGCCCCTTGTGGCATGCCGGTGTCGGGACCTCCAGTGCGGGTTTCGCCGCCACGGAGCAGGATCGAGCCCGAGCGGCAGCTGATCGCGGCGCCGGGGAGGATGCACTGAAGCCGTCCCCCTCACCCGAAGCCGGGCAAGGGGAGCGGCATGACCTTACTTGCCGGCGGCCTGCTGGGCGTAGGCGTAGGAGTCGTTGGTGTATTCCGCCACGCGGAACCACTCGTAGCTCTGGCTGCGGAAGGTGTTCCAGGGCTCGTACATCTTCTTCCACTCGGCATTTTCCGCCGAGAGGCTGGCATAGAGCTTCATCGCCTCGCCATAGGCCGCATCGAGGACGTCGCGCGGCAGCGAGCGGAGTTGCACGCCCTTGCCGACGAGGCTGCGGATGGCGCGCATGTTGTTCACGTCGTACTGCGCCAGCATGTTGACGTTGGCGGCCTTGGCGGCGGCATCGAGCACCGCCTTGTAGGCCTCCGGCAGCGCTTCGTACTTGTCCTTGCCGAACATGAAGTGGACGCTCGGACCGGCTTCCCAGAAGGCGGGATAATAGTAGAACTTCGCCACCTGGTAGAAGCCGAGCTTCTCGTCGTCATAGGGGCCAACCCACTCGGTCGCGTCGATCGTGCCGCGCTCCAGAGCGGGGTAGATGTCGCCGCCGGCGAGCTGCTGCGGCACCAGGCCGAGCGGCTGCATGACGCGGCCGGCCAGGCCGGCGATGCGCATCTTCAGGCCGTTCAGATCGGCGAGGCTGTTGACCTCCTTGCGGAACCAGCCGCCCATCTGGGTACCGGTATTGCCGCCGGGCATGGCCACGATGTTGTACTTGCCGAGGAATTCGTTGACGAGCTCGTTGCCGCCGCCGTGGTAGAGCCAGGCGTTCTGCTGGCGGGCGTTGAGGCCGAAGGGGATGGACGAGGGAATGGCGAAGGTCGGATCCTTGCCGACATAGTAGTAGGCGACCGTGTGCGCCGCCTCGACCGTGCCGTTCTGCACCGCGTCGAGCGCCTGCAGGCCGGGGACCAGCTCGCCGGCCGGGAAGACGTCGACGGTGAACTGGCCGTCGGTCATCGCCGAGACCGCCTTCGACAGCACCTGCGCGCCGCCATAGATGGTGTCGAGCGTGTTGGGGAAGCTCGAGGTCAGGCGCCAGCGGATTTTTGGATTGGACTGCGCCAGGGCTGGAGCCGCGAGCGAGACGCTGGCCGCGGCCGCGCCGCCGGCGGCAACGCCCGCCTTGGTGATGAATGTACGCCGATCCATCGGCTTCTCCTCCCGTGTTTTTCGACAAGAACGGAGGCAGCACCTTCAGCGGCAGTCGCCCCCCGTCGACCGGCGCGGAGTGAACCCGATCGGACGGCAAGGCACAAGCGCTGCGCCGCCGATGGCGTCTTTCGTTCGCAGATTTTCCGCCGCCGTCCACGGATCTTCCGCCTGTTGCCCTCCCCGACGGACGCGCCTCAGGGGAGCGCTTCGACCGGGCGCTCCGCAGCTTCGGCCGTCAGCAGGCGGAAAAGATAGGATTTGGCAAAAGCGCAGGCCGCCGCGAGGTCATCTCCCTTCGCCAGACGGACCGCAATGGCCGTGGCGAGGCGGCATCCGGTGCCGCGCAGGCGGGCGTCGACGCGCGGGGAGGAAAAGCGCGTCGGCGCGCGGTGGTGGCGTTCGAACAGAAGGTCGGCCGCTTCAGGCCCGGCGGCGTGACCACCCTTGACGAGAACGGCCCGGGCCCCGGCGCGCATGACGAAGGCGGCCTGGCGGGCGACCGAGTCCCCCGGCGAGGCGCCGAGGCACAGCGCCAGATGCTCGAGCTCGGGCAGGTTCGGCGTCAACAGCGCCGCCATCGGCAGGAGCTTTTCGATCAGCGCGGTGACGCCGGCCTCGTCGAGAAGCGCGGCGCCGGAGCTCGCCATCAGGACGGGATCGATGACGACGGGACGCCGCTCGGCGAAATCGCGCAGGGCGTCGGCGACGGTCGCGACGCAGGCGGCATTGCCGAGCATGCCGAGCTTGGCGCTGCGGACGGCCCCGTCGGCGAGCGCCATGTCGATCTGCCGGCGCACCAGCGCCGGGGGCAGATCGTGCACCGCGCCGACGGACTGGTCGGTCTGGGCCGTCACCGCGGTGACCGCCCAGCGGAGCTTTGCCCCGAGCGCCTCGGCGGCGAGGAGATCGGCGGCGAGGCCCGCGCCGCCGCTGGAATCGGAGCCGGCAATGGCGAGGATGGTCGACGAGCGGCCCGGCATCACGCCGGCATCGCCGCGGTCGCGGGCCGGCCTTCGCCGAGGGCGGCACGGCGATCCGCCGTCGCCGCCAGCCACTGCCGGCAGCGCGCCTCGGGATCGGCATGCCGGGTGATGTCGGTGACGACGGCGGCGCTGTCGGCGCCCGCGGCAAAAACCTCGGGCAGCCGCTCGACCGTCACGCCACCGATGGCGACGAGCGGCAGCGCGCCGATCCGCGCCCGCCAAACGCAGAGGCGCCCGGGCGTCTGCGGCGCCCAGGGCATCTGCTTCAGGATGGTCCGCCAGATCGGCCCGAGGGCGACATAGTCCGGCCGGGCGGCCAGCGCCGTCTGCAATTCCGCCGCGTCGTGCGTGGACAGGCCGAGTTTTAGCCCGGCCCGCTCGATCGCGCCGCGATCGGCCGCGGCCAGATCCTCCTGGCCGAGATGGACGAAGTCGCAGCCTTCCTCGATCGCCATCTTCCAGTGATCGTTGACGACGAGTTGGCAGCCCTGCCCCGCGCAGATGTCGCGGGCGGCGCGGATCTCGGTCCGAAGTTCCGCCCGCGGCAGATCCTTGGCCCTGAGCTGCACCAGTTTGACGCCGAGCGGCACCAGCCGCTCGATCCAGGCGGCCGTGTCGACGATGAGGTAGAACGGGTCGAGCGGCGCGCTCACGCCAGCACCGCCTGGCCGAACACCGGCGTCGAGGGCGCCGCCATGTCGCGTGCCGCCATCAGCCCGGCCTCGAAGCCGAGGCGACCCGCCTCGACTGCGAGGGCAAAGGCGCGGGCCATGGCGGCGGGATCGTCCGCGCCGGCCACCGCCGTATTGAGGAGAACTCCGTCGAAGCCGAGCTCCATGGCCGCTGCCGCATGCGAGGGCGCGCCGAGTCCGGCATCGACGATCATCGTCACCTCCGGAAAATGCGCGCGAAGCGAGCGCAGGCCGTAGACATTGTTCAGGCCGCGGGCGGAGCCGATCGGCGCGCCCCAGGGCATCAGCACGCGGCAGCCGGCCCGCAGCAGGCGCTCGGCCGCGACGAGATCCTCCGTCGTGTAGGGCAGGACCTCGAAGCCTTCTGCGGCGAGAATGCCCGCCGCCTCGACGAGACCGAAGAGATCGGGCTGCAGCGTATCGGCCTCGCCGATGACCTCGAGCTTGATCAGCGTCGTGCCAAAGACCTCGCGCGCCATTTGCGCGGTCGCCACGGCCTCCTTCACCGAATGGCATCCGGCGGTGTTCGGCAGGATGGCGACGCTGAGATCGCGGACCAGCTGCCAGAAATTTTGGCCTGCCTGCCCGAAGCCGCCCTGCCCGACGCCGCTCTGGCCGCCCAGCGTCTCGCGGCGCAGCGACACGGTGACCAGCGCCGGCCCCGCGGCCTTGAACGCCGCCGCGAGGATTGCGGGCGAAGGATATTGCGCGGTCCCGAGCATCAGTCGCGAGGAAAAGCTTTGTCCGTAGATGTCCATCTCAGCCTCCCTGCATCGGCGCGACGATTTCGATCGCGTCGCCCTCGGCCAGCGTCGTCTGGCCGCGCGCCGTGGCCGGCACGAAGTCGCGGTTGAGGGCGGTGGCGACGATCGCGTCGGCCAGGCCGAGTTCGGCCAGCGCATCCCTCAGCGTCGCGGCCTGCACCTCGCGCCCTTCGCCGTTGACGATGATCCTCATGCGACCCTCCGCGTGGCATCGGCCATCAGCCGGTCCGCCGCGGCCCCGGCAAAGGCAGGCGCCAGCAGAAATCCGTGCCGGTAGAAGCCGTTGATCGAGAGGCCGGCGGGTCCCTCGCCAATGCGCGGCAGATTGTCGGGGAAGGCCGGGCGGAGCCCTGCGCCGGTCTCGACGATCTCGGCCTCGCCAAAGCCCGGATGCAGCGCCACGGCGGCGTTGAGGAGATCCATGATCGATCGGGTGGTGATGCGGCCCGTCGCGGCGCTCTCGATCTCGGTCGCCCCCAGCATGAACAGACCATGGCCACGCGGGACGACATAGAGCGGATGGCGCGGATGCAGGAGCCGCACCGGCCGCGACAGCGAGACGCCGGGCGCATGGAGGATCAGCATCTCGCCGCGCACGCGCCGGAGGTTTGGATCGTCCGCCGCGGCACCGCGGCAGTCGATCACACGTCCGCCGGTCTCGGCCGCCAGCTGCTCCGGACCGACCTCGGTGTTCAGAGCCAGGGTGCCGCCGAGGCCGACGAACCGTTCGGCGAGCGCTTCGAGGGCGCGGCGCGGATCGAGATGAGCCTCGTCGGCGAAGTAGAGGCCGGCGGGAAAGCGCCCGGCCAGGTCCGGCTCGAGCGCGGCGACACCGGTCGCATCGAGACGTTGGCCGCCGCTCGTCCGTCGAGCAAACCGCGCGACTTCCCCGGCATCGCGCGATAGCGCGACGACGAGCGTGCCGCGCCGCTCGACGCCCGGCACGCGCGCCGCCCACCAGTCGATGGCGGCCAGGCCCGGCGCCACGATCGCCGCATCCGCCTTTTCCGCCTCGCAATGCGGTGCCAGCATGCCGCCGGCGAGCCAGGACGCGGCGCCGGCGCCGAGCGTTGCGGCGCGGTCGTGGAGCGTAACGGGGACACCGCGCTCGGCGAGCGTCACCGCCAGGGTCAGGCCGGCGACGCCGGCGCCGATGATGGTGACGGGGCGCTCCCTGCTCCAACGGGAGGGGGTGAGTTCGCCGTCATCCCGCGTCGTGCCGGATCCCCGCCCTTCGACAGGCTCAGGGTGAGGATCTTGGGGTTCGCGTCGGAGCGGCTGGGGCTGGAGACCGTCGAGGTGGTTCTGCAATCCTGGCGCCCAAGCCCCAAGTCCCTCATGCTGAGCCTGTCGAAGCACGGGGGACCGGCACGGCGGTGACGCGGGTTGCAGGCCCAGGGGGGGGTGGGCCACCGAGGCTGGCATGCCCACCCTACTCCCCCGCCGGCATATAAAGATCCCCGCCGTCGCGATACTTCTGCGCCATGGCTTCCATCCCCTCCTTCTGGGCCTCGGCGCGGATGTCGTGGCTGATCTTCATCGAGCAGAATTTCGGGCCGCACATCGAGCAGAAATGCGCCGTCTTGTGCGCTTCCTTGGGGAGAGTCGCATCATGGAAGAGGCGCGCCGTCTCGGGGTCGAGCGAAAGGTTGAACTGGTCCTCCCAGCGGAACTCGAAGCGGGCACGGGACAGCGCGTCGTCGCGCAGCTGCGCCGCCGGATGACCCTTGGCGAGATCGGCGGCATGCGCGGCGATCTTGTAGGTGATGACGCCGACCTTCACGTCGTCGCGGTCGGGAAGCCCCAGATGCTCCTTCGGCGTGACGTAGCAGAGCATGGCCGTGCCGAACCAGCCGATCATCGCCGCGCCGATCCCCGAGGTGATGTGGTCGTAGCCGGGCGCGATGTCAGTGACCAAGGGTCCGAGCGTATAGAAGGGCGCGTCGCCGCAGACCTTCACCTGGCGCTCGACGTTCTCCTTGATCTTGTGCATCGGCACATGGCCGGGGCCCTCGATCATCACCTGGCAGTCTTTCGCCCAGGCGATCTGCGTCAGTTCGCCCAGCGTATCCAGTTCGGCGAACTGCGCGGCGTCGTTGGCGTCGGCGATGGAGCCGGGGCGCAGGCCGTCGCCGAGCGAGAAGGAGACGTCGTACATCCGGCAGATGTCGCAGATCTCCTCGAAATGCTCGTAGAGAAAACTCTCGCGGTGATGGTGCAGGCACCATTTTGCCATGATCGAGCCGCCGCGCGACACGATGCCGGTGACGCGCTCGACCGTCAGCGGGATGTGGCGCAGGCGAAGCCCGGCATGCACGGTGAAATAGTCGACGCCCTGCTCGGCCTGCTCGATCAGCGTATCGCGATAGACCTCCCAGGTGAGATTCTCGGCGATGCCGTCGACCTTCTCCAGCGCCTGGTAGAGCGGCACCGTGCCGATCGGCACCGGCGCGTTGCGGATGATCCAGTCGCGGATGTTGTGAATGTTGCGGCCCGTGGAGAGATCCATGACGGTGTCGGCGCCCCAGCGGATCGCCCAGACCATTTTCTCCACCTCCTCGGCCATCGACGAGGTCACGGCGGAATTGCCGATATTGGCGTTGATCTTGACCAGGAAGTTGCGGCCGATCGCCATCGGCTCGAGCTCGGGATGGTTGATGTTGGCGGGGATGATCGCCCGGCCCGAGGCGACTTCGTCGCGCACCCATTCCGGCGTGATGAAATCGGGCGTCACCGCCGAGAACGGTTCGCCGTCGCGTTTCAGGGCAGCAGTGGCACGCTCGCGGCCGAGATTCTCGCGGATGGCGACGAACTCCATCTCGGGCGTGACGATACCGGCGCGGGCGAAGGCGAGCTGCGTCACCGCCTTGCCGCCGACGGCACGCAATGGGCGGTGCTGGACGGGAAAGGCGGGCGTGAGCTTGGCTTCCGGCAGGTTGCCGTTGTCCTCGGGCTTCAGCGCGCGTCCGTCATAGGCCTCGACATGCGCTTGCGACCAGGCCTGGCGCAAGCGCGGCAGGCCCTTGGCGATGTCGACGGTGAAGGCCGCATCGGTAAAGGGGCCGGAGGAGTCGTAGACGGTGACCGGCGGCTCTCCCGCGGTGGGATGGACAGCGATCTGGCGCATCGGCACCCGAATTTCCGGGTGCACCGTTCCGGCCCGGTAGACCTTGGTGGAGGCGGGAAGCGGACCGGAGGTGACGGACACCACGGGCGGGATATGGACATTCATGAGGGATTCTCCTTCGACGACGCGTTGGAGACCCAGCTCTGCTTTCGGTGATCGAACGAGTCGTCCGGCAATCCGGCCATCAGCCGCGGCGACTCTCCCCATCCCTACGCCAGTATGAACTGGATCAGGTTCTTAGGGTCGCCACGCGCTTATCGCCGTTGGCCTCTCAGTTCCCTGCCGGAACTCCCCTTGGTACGCTGCAAAGGGTAACCCGTTCGGCCGACCTGTCAAGCTGACACCCGCCTCCGCCGCTCAGGCCGTCCTCAGAGCCCTCGATGCCAAGGTTGCCCGCGCGGCGGAGACCGAGCATCACGCGGACGTGACCAATGTCAGTAGATGCCTAGAGAATAAATTCATACGTAAGCGCTACAACACACAGATGATTCTTAGCAAAAGCGACAGAGCCATATGACTGCCCCCGACCCGGCCCTGGCATTGCCGCCCCTTCGTCAGACAGACCCGGAGCCGGCCGAGAGAGCCGGGGTTCAGACCGATCCATGGCAGCGGGGCGATCCCCGCCAGACGCCGCCATGGCCCGCCTGCGCAGACACGCGGATGCCCTCCCTGCCCGAGGATGCGGTGGCGACCATCGGGCGCCTTCAGGCGCTGATCCGGGAGCAGGACGCCGTCATCCGCAGCCAGGCCGAAGCCCTCGCGCAGAGCCACCAACTCTTCGAACGCGCCTCGGCCGCGGCGCGGATCGGGGTCTGGCAATGCGACCTGTCGGACGACTCGCTGACCTGGTCCGATGTCGTCTACGACCTTTTCGACGCCCCCCGCGGATCGGTCCTCGACCGGGCCAGCACCGTGGAATGCTATACGCCGCAGTCGCGGGAAGCGCTGCACACCCTGCGCAGCCAGGCGATCGCCGAGCGTTCGGGCTTCACGCTCGACGCGGAAATCGTCACGCCTCAGGGTCGGCATCGCTGGATCCGGCTGACCGCGACCGTGCAATGCGAGAATGGCGTCGCCGTGCGCATCTTCGGCATGAAGCAGGACATTACCGACGAGAAAATCCTCTCCGACCGGACCCGCTACCTCGCGGAATTCGATTCGATGACGGGCCTGGCCAACCGCCACCGTTTCGAGGATCGTCTGGCGAGCATCGGCGCCCATGCCACCAGCGCCATTGGGTCGCTGCTCCTGGTGGACCTCGACGGCTTCAAGCAGATCAACGACACTTTCGGGCACGCGCTCGGCGACGAATGCCTCGTCGAGATGGCCCGGCGTCTTGGCCAGAGCTGCCACGGCGCGGAACTGGTGGCGCGGATCGGCGGCGACGAGTTTGCGATTCTGCTGGGTGCCGACCTGGCGGAAACCGAGGTTCTGGACCAGGCGGCCCGCATCGTGACCGCGCTGAGCCAGCCGGTCGAATGCACCGATCTCACTCTGACGCTGAGCGCCTCGGTGGGGATCGCCCTGGTAAAGGACAGCGCGCCTTCGGACCTGTTTCGCCACGCCGACAATGCGCTCTATGCCGCAAAAGCCGCCGGGCGGAACACGTTCCGGCTGTTTCAGAACTTCGTCTGAGGCGCCACGAGGGGAGCATGCCGGCAGACCGAGCGGGGAAGACCGCGGCAAACCGGTGGGCCCTGGTGGACATCGCCGACGCTTCACGCTCTAGCTCGTCCATGACCGATCGAGAAACAACCGGCGCCGCGGCGCCCTCCCGCCTGACCGCCATCGCCGCCGCGACCGACCTGCGCGAGGGCGCCGAGGGCGTGGCGCTGATCCTGCGCACCGCGTTTCGCGACGGCCCGCTGCTGCTGCGCGATCTGGCGAAAGCCGTGCGCATGCCGCTGCCGGTCGTTGGCGCGGTTCGGCGCGAGCTGGAGCTGGCCGGCCTCCTCGACCGCGGCCATGGCGTCGAGCTGAGCCTCGCCGGGCAGGATTTCTGCCGCGACGTCCTCGGCGTCTCCGCCCGCCACGATTCGCGCTGTTCCTGCTGTCACGGCCACGGCGTCGTCGTCGCGCCGGATCTGGAGCGGGTGCTGCGCCTCCTGGAAGAACACGCGGCCCTCGGGCCCCCGGTCGACGTCACGCTCGACCAGGCGCCCTGCACGCCCGAGACGGCGCTGCGCCGGGCACTCGCCATGCACGAGGCCGGGGCTCTCGACGGACGCTCGATCATCATCCTCGGCGACGACGATTCGATGTCGGTGGCCTTGATGCTCCTGGCACAGGCGATCGGCGCCAGGCCGCGGCGGCTGACCGTGCTCGAACTCGATCCCGGCCGCATCGCGCACCTCGACGGTGCGCGGCAGCGGCATGACCTCGCCTTCGATCTCGTCGCCCACGATCTGCGCGAGCCGCTGCCGGCCGATCTTGCCGGGCGCTTCGACGTGTTCGAGACCGACCCGCCCTACACCGTCGATGGCATGAGCCTCTTCGTCTCGCGCGGTCTGGAGGCGTTACGCAGCGAGCCGGGACTGCCGGGCTTCCTGTCCTACGGCGACCTCGCCCCCGACGATCTTCTCGACCTGCAGGCGCGGCTGACCGAGATGGGGCTGGTCGCGACGCGCATCCGGCCCTCCTTCAACCACTACCAGGGCGCCTCGATTCTCGGCTCGGTTGGCCAGCTGATCGACCTGAAGACCACCCGTCGGACGAAATCCGTGACGGGGGCGGAAACCTTCGCCGCGCCGATCTACACCGGCGAGGTGCGTCCGCGCGAGCGCCGCTACCAGTGCCGCGCCTGCGCCGCGATCACCGAAGTCGGCCTTGCCGAGGCCTTTGCGACGATCGAGGCGCTGAAGGAAAAGGGCTGCCCGTCCTGCGGCGGCACGGTCTTCAAGCGTCTGCACGCCAAGACGGCCTACTGACGGCCCTGGCGCGAGGCCGCGGCCTGCACCGCGGCGAAAAGGCCCTGAATGCTGCCGGCGGTCTCGATCTCGCCCATGGTCAGCGACACGCCGAACTGCGCCTCGGCCGCCAGCACGATGCGCACCTGGCCAAAACTGTCCCAGGCCGCGAGATCCACCCCTTGGGTGTCCGGTCCGAGATCGCCTGCCGGGATTTCCAGCACGTCGGCGACGAGCTGGATGATGGCGTCGAGGGTTACGTCGTTCACCTGTCACTCCCGGTCAGTGGATCGATCAGAACAAGGCCATCGGGCTTTTGGAGGCCTGCCGCCGCGAGCGCCAGCTGCCATTCGCCTTCCCGCTCGACGAAGCCATGGCGGGCGAGGCAGTCGCGCGCCGGCTCGTTGCGCGCCAGAATCGCGATCCGGCCGGTGAGGCGCGACAGGCCGAGTGCCCGGGCGCGGCCCGCCAGTGCGTGCAGCATGGCGCCTTCGACGCCGCGCTCGAGCGCCCGGCAGCTGAGGCAGAAGGCGTCGATCACGGCATCGTCGCCGCGGATCGAGGCCAGCACCAGTCCGACCAGCCCATGCGCGCCGAAGGCGTCGTCGAGCTGCGCCATGAAGTCCAGCCCGCCCGGGCGAGCGCCCAGTTCGAGCACGTTGGGGCGCAGCGCGGTAAAGCGGAACTGGTTGACGCGGGAAGCGAGCTCGGCCGCGCGCGGCAGGAGATCGGGCTCCAGCGGCCGGATCGTCACCTCGGTTTTCAGGCTCTGCAGGAAGGCCGCCGCGTCGGGCGCGCCGGCCCTGAGATGGTCGACCGCAGCCTTGCGTTGGTACTGCTCGGCCCGCGCCGCGGAATTGGACACCGAGCCTCCCGCCAGCAGCGGATCCCCGAGCAGCGTTGCCGCAAAGCCGTCGCCGGTGAAGCGGCGCACGTCCATTTCCGGAAAGCGAGCGGCGACCTTGGCGCAGTTCACCGGATCGTCGTCGACGAAGACCGCGTGCGCCGAAGAAAGGCCAAGCCGATCCAGGACTTCGGCGACAAGGCCAGGTTTGTCGGACCAGCCGACGGCCCGGGCGGAGAAATCGCCGAGGGAGAGCGGCGCGTCCCCCAGCGTTTCGAAATGTCGCTCGACGTCGGCGGGATCGTTACGACTGGCGAGGGCAAGGACGAAGCCGCGCTGCCGCAGCGCTGCGAGCGTCTCGGCATAGGCGCGATCGAGCTCCGGCGGAGCGGCGCCCTCGCTGGCCTCGCCCAGCACGCCGCGCCACAGCGTTCCGTCGAGGTCGGTCACCAGAAGTTTTGGCGCCGTGCCCTTCAGGCGGGCGGCGAGCCCCGCCGCCGCGTCGGCCAGGCGGTCGGCAGCCGCCGGAGACAGGATCGCTCCGAAAGTCGCGGCAAAGCGGGCGTCGAAGACCGGCGTCCCGTCCGCCGGCAGCGGCAGCACGATCACCCCGCCGCCTTCGGCCGGCGAGTTGGGGGATGCCGGCGCGAAATCCGCGATGGCGACCGGGGCGAGCGCGCGGGCGGCGACCGCCGTGGCGGCATCGGACACCATGTCCCCGCGGCCACCGGCCTCGTCCGGCAGGCACATCAGGACGAGGTCGAGGTCCGCGAAGAGCTTTGTCGCCGGGTCAGCCAGGGCGGTGCGCAGGTCCAGAACGCCCTCGATGGCGCGGATGTCCACGGCGAGGCCTGCTATGGCGAAAGCGAGGCGGAGCGCGTCCTCGATCGGCCGGGGCTGCTGCGCCGTCACCAGCAAGAGGCGGACGGGCTCGCCGAACCGGGCGGGCGCGGCCGCTTCGGCGGAGCGTAGCAGGCTGGCGGCCCGCGCCGTGCCGAGCGCGGCGCGCGCCTGCCGCAGTTCCCGCGTCAAGGCGCCCCGACCCTCGGCGGCGGCGGCAGTGATCGATCCCGCCGAGGGCAGCACTCCCTCGGCCGGGACAAAACGCCACCAGCCGTCCGTCATCAGGCGACTTCGAGGGATTCGATCGAGCGGGTGACGTAGCTGCGCTCGACGAGACCGTCGGGACAGAGCCAGCGCGCGACCTCGTCGACCGCCGCATCCTCGGACATGTCGGGATTGCACAGGAGAATATCGACGAGCACCATGCGGTATTCCGGCCAGGTGGTCAGCATGATGTGGCTCTCGGCCAGGAACACCACCAGCGTGATGCCGTGCGGCACGTAGCGCTGGGCGTGCTCGCCGATGATGGTCGCGCCAGCCGCCGTCGCCGCGGCCAGCGCCGCGTCGCGCAGCACGACCTCGTCCTCGATCTGCGGACCGCAGTTGCGCATGTCCGCCAGGACCTGCCGAATTTTCATGGCGTCACCATCGCTTGGGAGGTTCGTCCCCTTTGCAAGGATCGTCGCCCGTCCCGGGGTTTGCCGCCGTCATCGGCCGCGCCCTGCTTCGTCTGGCGGGAAGCCCGCCGCTGGCTCCCTATAGTCATTGCCCGCCGGAGCGGCAAGGCTTGCGGAAGGCGGCGACGGCTTGGTACGACACAAGCACGCTCCGGAAGAAAGTCTGCCATGTCCCGCGAAACCGCGCCCGCCGCTGCCGACGCCTCGCCCGGCGCCGCGCCGCGCCCGGTGCCGACAATCCGCAACTTCAAGCCGGCCGACATCGACGCCGTCGCCGGGTTCGAGGCGGAGATCGCCGTGCGCTCCTTCGCCGACGAGGCGGTCACCGATCTCGACCACTACCGCAAGAAGCTCGGCAAGCTGCTGAAATACGGCGACGACTGGACGAAGGTGCTGGTCGTGCCGACCGAGGGCGGCCCCGACACCGTCGTCGGCTGGGCCTGGGTGGCGCCGCGCCAGAATTTCATCACCGGCGAAACCTATGCCGATTTCCGCAGCCTCTACGTCGACGGCGCGAAGGCCGGGCCTTCCGCCGCGATCATGCTGCTGCGCGCGGTGCTGGCGCATTGCGAGGCCAAGGGTTTCACTCGCATCGTGGGGCGCACGGCGACGAGCAATGCGGCGATGCGCTCCCTCTACGCGCTGGCCGGCTTCCAGGAGCGCCACGTGGTCTACGAGATGGACATCGGTGCGGCGGCCGCAGGCCGCCGCCCGACCGGCTGAGCGGCCGCCGTCGCGGCGCGCCCGGCCCTTCCGGCTCAGATCGAGCCGGCTTCGACCATGAAATTGTTCGCCGTGCACATCGCCGCGTCGTCGGAGGCGAGAAACAGCACCATGCGCGCGAGATAGACCGGCTCGATCTCCACCGGCAGGCACTGGCGCTGGAGACTGGCCTCGAGCGCCTCCGGCGTCACCCAGAGTTCCTTCTGGCGCTCGGTCATCACCCAGCCGGGCACGACGGTGTTCACCCGGATGAGGTGCTTGCCGAGATCGCGGGCAAACGAGCGGGTCATGCCATGCACGGCCGACTTCGCCGTCGTGTAGACCGGCATGTTGCCGACCGCCTGCCACCAGGAGTTCGAGCCGAGATTGACGATCGAGCCCTTGCGCGCCGCGATCATGCCCGGCGCCACCGCCTGGATGGCGAAGAACATGTGGCGCAGGTTTGTGGCGATGCGCTCGTCGTAATAGTCGGGCGTGACGTCCTCCCAGCCATGGCGGTCGTCGCGGGCGGCGTTGTTCACCAGAACCCCGGCCGGACCGTTGGTCGCTTCGAGAGCCGCGAAGGCCGCCTTCAGCGCGTCGATGTCCTTGAGGTCGCAGGCCTCGAAGGCGACGCGCTGCCCCGTTGCCGAGAGTTCCGCCGCCAATGCCGTGCCCCGCACGGCGTCGATGTCGACGAAGCCGACCCTGGCATCCTGCGCCGCGAAGGCGCGAACGATCTCCGCCCCGATGCCCGAGGCGCCGCCGGTGACGACGACGGCGACGTCTTTCAGGCTGGGATAGCTGGCGAACTGCATGTTGGGCTCCCGTGTCGCGCATGGCCCGGTGAGCGGGCGCGCCGTGAACCGCTTGCATCATTCCTGATCCGGCAGGTCAAGCGGGTGGGACGCCTGTTCAGGAGGTGGCGAAGCGGCCGGGATTGAGACGCCAAACCGAATAGTTCAGCAAGCCTGCAATGGTGACCCAGGCGGCGTAGGGAACGAGCATCCAGGCGGCCAGGGCGCTGATCGGCGCGAAGGCGAAGATGGTCGCGACGATCGCGAGCCAGAGCGCCACGAGGTCGAAGAAGGCAATATCAGGTCGCCGCCGGCCGAAGAAGAGGTAGGACCACAGGCCGTTCAGAACCAGTTGCAGCGCGTAGAAGGCGAAGGCCGATGGGGCCAGGCCGACCTCCCGCCAGACCAACCAGCCGGACACGGCGATCATCAGGAACAGCACGGACCAGACGACCGGAAAGGCCCAGTTCGGGGGCGTCCAGGACGGCTTGTCGAGGCCGCGATACCACTCGCCGGGCTTGAACACGGCCCCGCTGGATGCCACCGCAAAGGACACCACCAGAAAGGCGAACAGAGCAAGGGCGGAAGAGAGGGTCATCGGCCTATCCGGGAGAGTTCGGGCGCATGGATCAAGATAGTGCGGCGCCGCCCGAGCGAAAGTGCGGCACGCGGTCCCCAGCGCTTTGCCTGCCGCGGACAAAGGAGCTATGGCAGGGACCACCCGCTTTGCCCTCCCGGACCTGCCCATGCCTGCCGAGCAACCCCGGCGAAAAATCGTCTTCGTCGTCACCGAGGACTGGTTCTTCGTCTCGCATTTCCTGCCGATGGTGCGCGCCGCCCAGGGGCTCGGCCTTTCCGTCGTCGTGGTCACGCGGGTGCGCGCCCACGCCGGCGCGATCGAGGCGACCGGCGCGCGCGTCGTGCCGCTGGAAGCCGAGCGCCGCAGCCTCAATCCCTTGGCGGCCCTTTCGACGGCGCGGCGTCTGGCCGCCATCCTGGCGCGCGAGCAGCCGGACATCGTGCACTGCATCGCGCTGAAATCGATTGTCGTCGGCGGCGCGGCGGCGCGGCGCGCCGGCATCGACCGCCGCGTCTACGCCCTCACCGGCCTCGGCCTCATCGGCGCCAAGCGCGACCGCGTCGGGCGCCTGGCGCGGGCTGGCCTGCGGCTCGTCCTGCGCGGCGCCCTGGAGACGCCTCGGACGCGCTACCTCTTCGAGAATGCCGATGATCCTCGGCTGCTGGGGCTCGATCCCGCCGGCGACAACGTCACCATCGTCGGCGGCGCCGGCATCGATCCCGACCGACTGTCTCCGAGCCCGCCGCCGGCTCTGCCGCCGCTCCGGATCGCCGTGGTCGCCCGGATGCTCTGGTCGAAGGGCGTCGACGTCGCGGTGGAGGCGACGCAGCTGGCGCGGCAGCAGGGCGCCGACATCACCCTGTCGCTGTTCGGCGCCCCCGATCCGTCCAACCCCAAGGCGATCCCCGCCGACCGGCTGACGGCCTGGTCCGCCCTCGACGGGATCACCTGGCACGGCCGGGCCGAGGACATTTCCGCCGTCTGGCGCGACCATCACGTCGCCTGCCTGCCCTCACGCGGCGGCGAGGGCCTGCCGTTGACGTTGCTCGAATCAGCGGCCTGCGGACGGGCGCTGGTGACGACCGACGTGCCGGGCTGCCGCAGTTTCGTGCGGGACGGGATCGACGGCCTGATCGTTCCGCCCGGAGACCCGGGCGCCCTCGCCGCGGCCTTCCGACGCCTTGCCGCCGAGCCCTCACTGGTCGAGGCCATGGGGCGAGCCGCCCGCCAGCATGTCCTCGACGGCTACACGCAGGCACAGGTAACGGGCGCCGTCGGCGCGCTCTACCAGGACATGCTGGACGGCTGACCGGCTCCGCCGGGCAATTCAGGCAGCAACCTCGCTCCAGACCTCGGCGAATGGGCAATAGACCCATCCCGCAGCAGGCTCGAAGGCGGATCAAGCGGCATTAACCACGATAAAAGCACTGAGCATTTAACAGGGGACTTTTTTCGTTCCTGTCGTTATGCCTTAACTGATCGTTAAGGAACCGACCATGCGCGCTTTTAGCATCATCCGCTCCAATACATGGTCGAAGCCGGATCCGATGGCGTCGGATCGCAGTGTCGAATTCAGGTTTCGCGCCCGACGATTTGCCTACATCGCGTCGATCATCGAAGAATTGCTTGAAACCCGCACGTCCATCCGCATTCTGGACGTCGGCGGAACGGAAGACTACTGGCGGATCGCCCGGGAACTCCTCGCCCGCTATCGCGACCGGATCTCGATCACGCTGGTCAACACGGAAATGCAGAACGTCGCCGACACCGGCCTGTTCAGGACGCTCTGCGCCGATGCCTGCGAGCCGGATTTCCTGGCCGGCGACCATTACGATCTCGTCCACTCCAACTCGGTCATCGAGCATGTCGGCGACGCGGCCCGGATGGCGGCCTTTTCGGAAAACATCCAGCGGCTCGGCCGCCGCTACTACGTCCAGACGCCCAATTACTGGTTTCCGCTCGAGCCCCATTTCCGGGTCATCGGCTTCCAATGGCTGCCGATCGCGCTCCGGGCATGGCTGATGCGGCGCTTCAACCTCGGCTTCTTCCCCCGCGCGAAGACCGATGCCGAGGCGATGTCCAACGTCGCCGAGATCCGCCTCCTGAACGCCCGCCAGATGCGGCAATTGTTCCCGCGGGCCGAGCAGCGCATCGAGCGCGTCGCCGGCCTGTCGAAGTCGATCATGGCGGCGGGCTGAAAGCGCGGCGCTTCGGGCAGATGCCCGACCGAAACCGGGATGGTGGGGTCAGACGTCCTGCATGATCCGGCGGACAGTCCGTTCGCTCTGCTGCAAGGCGCCATAGGCGGCATATTTGGCGGCGTGATAGGCGGCCGTCGCCCCCGTGGCCGGCACGATTTCCTCGCCCGTCCGGCACATCGCCGCCGCCGCGCTCCTAAGATCCGGATAATGGCCGCCAGCAACGGCGCCAAGCATGGCCGAGCCGAGGAGAACCGGCTCCACCGTTTCCGGCAGCGCGACATAGAGATCGGCGGCATCGGCGAGGATACGCCGCAGCAGTGGACTGCGGGCGGCGCCGCCGCTGACGACGATGGTGCCGATGACGACGCCGCGCCGGCGCATCGCCTCGACGATCTGCCGTGTGCCGTAGCAGAGGCCGCAAAGGCCGGCGACGAACAGCCGGACGAGGCTGTCGAGACTGGTGTCGAGACCCAGGCCCGCGATCGCCGCCTTGGCCTTCGGATCGGCCTCCGGCGACCGGTTGCCGAGAAATTCCGGCACGATGTGGAGATCCCGCGCCAGCCGGGCCGCGGCTTCCAGCGAGCCGGCCATCGCGACGGCGCGCTGTTCCAGGAAGTCGAGCAGGCCGAGATCTTTGGCCGCCGCCGCCTCGCGTGCCGCGGCCGCGGCCGGGTGCAGACCGACGAGGTAGTCGAGGCCGGCCCCGTAGGCGGACTGGCCGCCCTCGAGCAGCCAGTAATCCGGCAGCAAGGCGCCGAAATACGGACCCCAAACCCCATCGACGAAGGCCGCCTGGGGCGTCAGCGCCATGGCGCAGGACGACGTACCCATGATCATCGCCAGCTGCGCCGCCGGATCGGCCGGCGCCTCGCCGGCGGCATTGCGGCCACCCAGCGTGCCGACGCCGCCGGCGTGCGCGTCGATCAGCGACGCCCCAACCGGCGTGCCCGCGCAAAGGCCCAACTCGGCGGCGGCAGCGGCCGTCAGCCCCGTGCCGAGCGGCGAGGCGATGTCGACGATCTCGGTGCCGATGCGGGCAAAACCCTCGTCGGCAAGTTCCCCTAGGCCGATGGTGTGAAAGTAGTCGGCATCCCAGCGGCGCTCGTGCGCCAGATAGGTCCACTTGCAGGTCACCGTGCAGACCGAGCGGGCGAGGCTGCCTGTGGCGCGGTAGGACAGGAAATCGGCGAGGTCGAAGAAGTGGCCAGCGCGGCGGAAGATGTCCGGCCGATGTTCCTTCAGCCACAGCAGTTTCGGCGTCTCCATCTCCGGCGAGATGACGCCGCCGACATAGGTCAGGACGGCATGATGGGTGGCGTTGATGCGCCGGGTCTGGTCCATGGCGCGGTGGTCCATCCAGACGATCACGTCGCGCTGCGGATCCTCGGACGGACCGACGGGCAGCGACCCGCCCGCGGCGTCGAGGACGACCAGCGAACAGGTGGCATCGAAACCGATGCCGCCCACGGCTTCGGGGGCGCCGCCGGCCTTCGTCATGGCCTCGCGCATCGAAGCGACCACCGCCGCCCAGATGTCGGCGGACGACTGTTCGACCAGGCCGCCCTCTTCGTGCCAGGTGCGGATCGGGCGCCGCGCCGCGCCGCGCAGGCGGCCCAGGCCATCGAACACCCCGGCCCGCGCGCTGCCGGTGCCGACATCGACGCCGATGAAGAGCTTGTCCATGGTCACTCCCGATACCGTTCGGGAAGCACCTAGAACATCGGGCGACGAATCGGAAGCGGGGCTGACGTGGGTTCGCGACGGCGGCGGCACTCCATTCACACTGCCCTCGCCGCTTCGTCATCCCGGACTTGATCCAAGATCCATTCCAAGTCGTTGAACAAGCGTCCTAACCGTGGGACCTTCCGCTTGTTCTGACTCGAACTGCGACCCCTTCGCCGGGGAATGGATCCCGGATCAAGTCCGGGATGACGAAACATTGGTGTCTGCGCAGAGTTCGATTGGGCCGAAGCTACGCCAGTGGTTGGGCGCCTAAGCCAGATAGGCCTTCAGCGTCGCCTCGACGCCGTCCTGCCACAGCGCCTTCAGCATCGTGGCGAAGCGTTCGCGGAAGACGGCATTACCGGCGAGATCGCCATAGACGTCCTTCAGCGCCAGGAAGGCGTCGGGATCGGTCTTGGCAGCCTCGGCCGCGGTGCGAATGCGGTCGAGATTGGGATCGACCAGCGGCATGTCCTTGCAGCTTTCCGATGCGCCGCCGAGGGCCCGGCACCAGAGGGCCGAGACCAGCGCCAGGCCGTCGATCCCCTGCCCCGCCGCCAGCCGGTCGCGGATCGTCGGCACGATGAATTTCGGCTGCCGGTTCGAACCGTCGAGGGCGAGCCGCGCGACGGTGTCGGCGATCTTCGGGTTGAGGAAGCGGTGCTCGATCAGTTTCCGGTAGTCTTCCAGCGAGGTGCCCGGCACGGGCGGCACCACGGGGATGATCTCGTCCTTCGTCAGCTTCTCCAGGAAGGCGGCGATCAGCGGATGCTCCATCGCCTCGTGGACGTACTGGATGTCGAGGAGGATGCCGGGATAGGCGATCGCCGCGTGGCCGCCGTTCAGGATGCGGATCTTCATCAGCTCCCAGGGCGCGACATTGTCGACGAAGGTGACGCCGACCTTTTCCAGCGCCGGGCGGCCGGAGGGGAACGTGTCCTCCATCACCCACTGCTTGAATTCCTCGCAATAGACCGGCCAGTTGTCGGCGATCCCGAACTCCGCCACGAGCTTGTCGATCTCGCGCGGGCTCGTCGCCGGCGTGATGCGGTCGACCATCGAGTTCGGGAAGGCGACGTTCTCGCGGATCCACTCGGCCAGCGCCGGGTCGGACAAAGCGGCGGTGCCGGCGACGGCATCGCGCGCGACGACGCCATTGTGCGGAATGTTGTCGCAGGACATCACGGTGAAGGGCGCGATGCCCCTCTCGCGGCGCGCCTTCAGGCCGGCGGCGATGAGGCCGAAGACGGTCTTCGGGTTCTCGGGATTGTGGCCGTCGTCGACGATCGCCTTCTGCGTCGGGTCGAAATGACCCGATGCGTCGACGAAATAGCCGCCCTCGGTGATGGTCATCGAGACGATGCGGATCGCGGGATCGACGAGTTTTTCGATGATCGCCTTGCCGTCGCCGATCGGCAGATAGTCGATCATGGCGCCGGTAACGCGGGCGGCGGTGCGGTTGTTGTCCTGCTCGACGACGGTGGTGAGGTAATCCTGCGCGGAGAGCTTGTCGCGCATGGCGGTCTCGAACGGCAGCATGCCGGCGCCGACGATGGCGAAGTCATGCCCTTCGCCCAGATTGAACAGGTCGTCGAGATAAACAGCCTGATGCGCCCGGTGAAAGTTGCCGATGCCGAAATGCAGGATGCCGGCAGTCAGGGTCGACCGGTCATAGGCGGGGACGGCAACGGTTTCGGCCGCCGCGGAAAGGGTCGCTGAAGACAGCCTGACGCTCATGGTTTCGGTTCCTGTAAGGGGTCGAGGACGGGCGACCTGCTGGTCGGCCCATCGCTGTGCATGTGTTTTAACCGGGACGCCGCCTGGCCGATCGTCAGGCCGTCCTCAGGCCGGCCGGACGATCGGCGTGACCGTCAGGCCTTGCCGCTGGCGAGGCCCTTGGCGTCGAAGAGATGCATGTGGCCCGGTTGCGGGGTCAGCCAGACGGGATCGCCGTGCTTGATCCGATAGTCGCCGAGGCCGCGGGCGGTCACCTGCTCGCCATTGTCCATCTTGATGTGGATGAAGGTGTCGGAGCCCAGATGCTCGGAGACGCCGGCGATGCCGCGCAGCGCGCCGTCGTCCTTCGAGATGGTCAGGTGCTCGGGCCGGGCGCCGAGCGTCTTGGCGCCGCGGGACTCGGCATAGGCGCCGGTGAAGAAGTTCATCTTCGGCGAACCGATGAAGCCGGCGACGAAGAGGTTCTTGGGGTTCTCGTAGAGTTCCAGCGGCGAGCCGACCTGCTCGACATTGCCGCGGTTGAGAACGACGATCTTGTCGGCCATGGTCATCGCCTCGACCTGGTCGTGCGTGACGTAGATCATCGTCGTCTTCAGCTGCTCGTGCAGTTCGGAGATCTCGAGACGCATGTTGACGCGCAGCGCCGCATCGAGGTTCGACAGCGGCTCGTCGAACAGGAAGCCCTTGGGCGAACGCACGATGGCGCGGCCGATGGCGACGCGCTGGCGCTGGCCGCCCGACAGGTCCTTCGGCTTGCGGTCGAGATATTCGGTGAGGTTCAGCGTGGCGGCGGCCGCCCGCACCTTCTGCTGGATCGCGTCCTTGCTCTCGCCGGCCATCTTCAGCGGGAAGCCGATGTTCTGGCCGACGGTCATATGCGGATAGAGCGCGTAGGACTGGAACACCATGGCGAGGCCACGGGCCGCCGGGGAGACGCCGGTGACGTCCTTGTCGTCGATCGAGATGGCGCCGCTGGACACGTCCTCGAGGCCGGCGATGAGCCGCAGCAGCGTGGACTTGCCGCAGCCCGACGGCCCGACGAAGACGACGAACTCGCCGTGCTGGATGTCGAGGTCGATGCCGGGAATGATCACCGCATCGCCGAAGCGCTTCGAGACCTGCCTGAGATTGATGGAAGCCATGGCGATCCCTTTCTTACTTGACGGCGCCGAAAGTCAGACCGCGCACCAGCTGCTTCTGCGAGAACCAACCGATGATGAGGATCGGGGCGATCGCGAGCGTCGAGGCGGCGGAAAGCTTGGCGTAGAAATTGCCCTGCGGGCTGGAGAAGGAGGCGATGAAGGCGCTGAGCGGCGCGGCGTCGGTGGTGGTCAGCAGCAGCGTCCAGAACGCCTCGTTCCAGGCGAGGATCACGTTGAGAAGAATCGTCGAGGCGATGCCGGGGATCGCCATCGGCGCCAGCACCTGCGTCAGCTCCTTGCGAAGGTTGGCGCCGTCCATGCGCGCCGCCTCCAGGATGTCGACCGGGATCTCCTTGAAATAGGTGTAGAGCATCCAGACGATGATCGGCAGGTTGATCAGGAAGAGGATCATGATCAGGCCGAACCGTGTGTCGAGCAGGCCGAAACTACGGAAGAGGATGGTGACCGGCACGAGAGCGCCGACCGCCGGCATCATCTTCGTGGACAGCATCCAGAGCAGCACGCCCTTGGTGCGCTTGGTCGGCGAGAAGGCCATGGCCCAGGCGGCGGGAATGGCGAAGCAGAGTCCGACGAAGGTGGAGCCGAGGGCGAGGTAGATCGAGTTCATCAGGAAGGCGAAATAGTTCCTCTGCTCCTGGATCGCCACGTAGTTCTCGGTCGTCCAGTCGAAGAACAGGAATTTCGGCGGGATCGAGATCGCGTCGAGTTCGCTCTTGAACGAGGTCAGGATCGTCCAGAGGATCGGGAAGAAGATCAGGAGACCGACGACCCAGGCCAGAACCGTCATGCCCAGCTTGCGACGTGTCGTGATGGCGCGCGCCATGGCTCAGCCCTCCAGGTTCTTGCCGACGATGCGGACGAGGAAGAACGCGACGACGTTGGCGACGACGACGGCGACGATACCGCCGGCCGAGGCCGTTCCGACATCGCCTTCCAGCGAGATGATCGAGGCGATCAGGAAGGGCAGGTTGGAGGAGGCCGCGCCGCCGCCAGTGGTGACCGCGATCTCAGCATAGACCGAGAGCAGGAAGATCGTCTGGATCAGGATCACGACGGTGATCGCCCGCTTCATGTGCGGCAGCGTGATGTAGAAGAAGATCGACATCACGCCGGCGCCGTCCATCTCGGCGGCTTCCTTCTGGTCCTGCGACAGCGACTGCAAGGCGGTGAGGAGGATGAGGACCGAGAACGGCAGCCACTGCCACGCGACGATGATGATGATCGAGGTCAGCGGCAGGTTGGTCAGCCAGTCGACCGAGCCGATCCCCACGGCGTTCAGCATCTGCCCGATGACGCCGTAGACCGGGTTCATCATCATGTTCTTCCAGACCAGCGCGGCCACCGTCGGCATGACGAAGAAGGGTGCGATCACGAGCAGGCGGACGATCGTCTGGCCGTAGAACTCCTGGTCGAGGAGCAGCGCGATCAAAATGCCGCCGATGATGGTGATGCACAACACGCCGAAGACGAGAAGCAGCGTCGTCTGAAAGGCGCTCAGGAAGCGCGGGTCGGTCAGGAAATAGGAGTAGTTCTCGATCCCGACGAAAGGCGTCTCCGGATTGTAGAATCCGTAGCGCAGCGTCGAGAAATAGAGCGTGAGAAGGAGCGGAACGATCATCCAGATGAAGAGGACGATCACGGACGGCGCCATCATCAGGCGCGCGACGGACTTGGTTTGGGTTGTCGCCATGGTCCTGTTCCGACAAGGGGCCGCGCGCAGAGGCTGGGGCGGCCGAAACCAGTCTTCGGGCGGCAGACGGCCCGACTTCGTGAGGTAGTCGACGGGGAGCGTGTCACGCGGCGGCGCTTGGCGCCACGCGAAAGATCGAAGGGCCGGTGGAGGCCGGCCCTTCGATGCATGCCGTCAGAGGCTTACTTGATGTAGCCGCCGCGGGTCATTTCGCGGACGGCCTGGGCCTGGGCCGCGGCGAGCGCGGCTTCGACCGTGGTCGAGCCCGACAGGGCGGCGGCCATCTGCTGGCCGACGGCGGTGCCGAGGCCCTGGAACTCAGGAACCGCGGCGAACTGCAGGCCGACATAGGGCTTGCCCTCGCCCATCGACGGGTCAGCCTTGTTGATCGCGGCCAGCGTCGCTTCGGCGAACGGCGCCGCCTTCACATATTCCGGGTTCTCGTAGAGCGAGGTGCGCGTGCCGGGAGGCACGTTCGCCCAGCCTTCCTTGGAAGCGACGAGCTCCAGATAGGCCTTGGACGTCGCCCAGGAGATGAAGGTCTGCGCGGCTTCCTGCTTGGCGGACGAGGCCGGAATGGCGAGCGACCAGGCCCAGAGCCAGTTCGCGCCGTCGTTCGGGCAGTTCTCGATGCCGCAGGGACCCGGCGCGAAGCCGACCTTGTCGGCGACCTGGCTCTGCTTGGGATCGGTCACGAAGGACGCCGCGACGCTCGCATCCATCCACATGCCGCACTTGCCCTGGCCGAACAGCGAGAGGTTCTCGTTGAAGCCGTTGGCGGCAGCGCCGGGAGGACCATACTTCGTCATCAGCTCGACATAGAGGGTGACGGCCTTCTTCCAGCCTTCGCTCTCGAACTGCGGCTGCCAGTTGGCATCGAAGTAGTTGGCCCCGAAATCGCGGGCCATGTTGCCGAGGAAGGCCATGTTCTCGCCCCAGCCCGGCTTGCCGCGCAGGCAGATGCCGTAAACGCCGGTTTCCTTGTTGGTCATCTTCTCCGCGGCTTCCGCGATGAAGTCCCAGGTCGGCTTCTCCGGCATGGTGAGGCCGGCGGCCTCCAGGAGGTCCTTGCGGTAGAGCGTCAGCGTGCTCTCGGCATAGAAGGGCGCGGCGTAGAGCGTGCCGTCGGTCGACAGCGCGTTGCGGATGGCCGGGATCAGGTCGTCGACGTCATAGTCGTCGCCGAGCTTGTCGAGCGGCGCCAGCCACTGCTGCTTCGACCAGATCGGGACCTCGTAGGTGCCGATGGTCATGACGTCGAACTGGCCGCCCTTGGTGGCGATGTCGGTGGTCACGCGCTGGCGGAGAATGTTCTCCTCAAGCGTCACCCAGTTCAGCTTGATGTCGGGATGGGCCTCAGTGAAGGCGTCCGTCAGACCCTGCATGCGGATCATGTCGCTGTTGTTGACGGTGCCGATGGTCAGCGTCGTCTCGGCCTGCGCGACCGCGGTGAAAGCCAGCAGCGACGCGGCGCAGCCAAGGGTTTTCAATAGGGACATTCGGTGCCTCCCAGCAATTTTGAGCATTTGACCAGTGTCCGGGCAAAATCCCACCGACCCGCGCCAGTGTCAAATGAATCCCGTGCGGCGACGCAGCAATTCGGCGCCGTTCGGCACGTCGTCCCCAGCCGATCGTCAGCCATCCACAGTTACGACAGGAAAAGGGCGCTCCGGATCAGCCGGCGTCGAGCAACCGTGCCGTGGCTTCGTCGGTGATCAGGCCGTTGACCATGCGGCCGGCCATCGCGGCACGAATCGCCGGCGCCTTGGCCGCGCCCATGGCGACGAGGATGACCTCGCTGGTTTCCGTCGAGGGGATGCGCGCACTGGCGACGCGGTCGTTGAAGGGACAGTCGATGATGTGGCCGGCCTCGTCGAAGACCCAGCCGACGATCTCGCCGATGCCGCCGACGCTGTTGAGGAGATCGCGGTCCTCGCCGGTGATGAATCCGTCGACGACAAGCGGTGCCTTGGCCCCGAGTTCGCCGACGCCGACGAAGGTGACGTCGGCCTTGGCGGCAAGCGCCAGCGTACTCTGGACGACTTTCTGCTCGTGCAGAAGCGCGCGTTCCTCGGGCGTGGAGACGACGACCGGCAGCGGCATCGGATAGTGCCGCGCCTGGATGGCGTCGGCCATGGTGAAGATGACGTTGTAGACCGAGGCCGAGCCGTCGAGGGCGATGTTGCCAGTCAGCGAGACGATCCGGTGCTGGCTGCAGGTCATCTTCGGCAGGCGCTCCACCGAGGCCTTGAGAGTACGGCCCGTGCCGAGCGCCATGATCACCGGCTCGGCCCGCATCAGCCGGCGCTCCATCTCGGCCGCACAGGCCTCGGCGATACCGATCGTGGTCGACAAGGAACTGGGATCGGAGGGCACCACCTCGCAGAACGACAGGCCGAAGGCCTGCTGCAGCGACCGCGCCTGTTCCAGACAGGAGGCGATCGGGTGGTCGATCCGCACCTTGACGAGGCCGGCCGAGACCGACAGCGACACCAGGCGCTGCGCCGACTGGCGCGACGTGCCGAGCTTGGCCGCGATCTCTTCCTGCGTATTGCCGGCGACGTAGTACAGCCAGCCGGCACGCGCCGCCTCGTCGAGGCGCAACAGATCCTCTCCCCGTGTCTTTGCCAAAGCCGCCTCCTGCTCGCGTCATTGTGTAGGGCGGGCGCCGGGGTTTGCGCAAGCTTCGCCGTGCCGGAGGAGACACCGCCCCTGCCACGCGTCCCGCCCAAAATTTCGGCCTGTCCCCTATTCGCTCAGCGGGTCCTTGATTTCTTGGCTATTGGCTTCTCTTCTAGGGCCAGAGTCGCAAGGAGGGTTGCCGTGAAGCCGTTTGACGAGATGCTGACGGGAGAGGCAGGACAGGTCCGACAGCCATACGAGCGTTTTCACGCCTGGTTCGGCCAGCAGGATCCCGAATCCCTCGTCGAGAAGGCCGGCGAGGCCGAGAGCTTCTTCCGTCGAACGGGAATCACCTTCGCCGTCTATGGCGAGGCCGAGGCGGCGGAGCGCCTGATCCCGTTCGACCTGGTGCCGCGCATCATCAACAACCGCGAATGGCAGAAGCTCGCCGAGGGCATCGAGCAGCGCGTGCGCGCGCTGAACATGTTCCTGCACGACATTTATCACGAGCAGAAGATCGTGAAGGCCGGCATCGTCCCCGCCAGCCTCATCGACGGCAATGCCGCCTTCCTGCCCGAGATGATCGGCTTCACCCCGCCCGGCGGGGTCTACACCCACATCATCGGCACCGACATCGTGCGCGTCGGCGAAGACCGGTTCTACGTGCTCGAGGACAATGCCCGCACGCCTTCCGGCGTCTCGTACATGATCGAGAACCGCGAGACGATGATGCAGATGTTTCCCGAGCTGTTCGCGCAGAACCGCGTGCGGCCGGTCGAAACCTATCCAAACCACCTGCGGCGCTCGCTCGCCGCCGTCGCCCCGCCGCTGTGCGAGGGTGTCCCGACGATCGCGGTGCTGACCCCCGGCATCCACAACTCCGCCTATTACGAGCACGCCTTCCTCGCCGACCAGATGGGCGTCGAGCTCGTCGAGGGCGCCGACCTGAAAATGGTCGACGGCCGCATCAAGATGCGCACCACGCAAGGCTACAAGACGATCGACATTCTCTATCGTCGCGTCGACGACGACTACCTTGACCCCGACGTGTTCAATCCGGATTCCGTGCTCGGCGTCGCCGGCATCATGGAAGTCTACAAGGCCGGCGGCATCACCATCGCCAATGCGCCGGGCACCGGCATTTCCGACGACAAGGCGATCTACTCCTACATGCCGGAGATCGTCGAATTCTACACCGGTCAGCCGGCGCTTCTGGAGAACGTGCCGACTTGGCGCTGCGCCGACGCCGACAGCCTCGCCTACGTCCTCGACCATCTCGCCGAACTCGTCGTCAAGGAAGTGCACGGCTCGGGCGGCTACGGCATGCTGGTCGGGCCGACGTCGACGGCGGAGGAGCGCGAGGCTTTCGCGCACAAGCTGCGCGGCAGGCCGGGCAACTATATCGCGCAACCGACCCTGGCGCTCTCGACCGTGCCGATCCTCGGCGAAAAGGGCCTGTCGCCGCGGCATGTCGATCTCCGGCCCTTCGTCCTGGTCTCCGACAAGATCAAGATCATTCCGGGAGGGCTCACCCGCGTCGCCCTCAAGGAGGGCTCGCTCGTGGTCAATTCGAGCCAGGGCGGCGGCACCAAAGACACCTGGGTTCTGGAGGACTGATTTCGCATGGCTCTACTCGGACGCACGGCCCAGGGCCTTTTTTGGATGCACCGCTACATCGAGCGGGCAGAAAACATGGCGCGCCTGATCGACGCTGGTTTGCGTCTGTCCCTGACCAATCTCTCCTCCGAGCAGGATGAGTGGCAATCGGTGCTGGTCACCGCCGGCGTGGAGGCGGGCTACAAGGCGAAATATGCCGACTTCGAACCGCGGCAGATGATCGACTACCTCCTGAGCGACGTCGACAACCCGTCGAGCGTCCTGTCCTCGATCGAATCGGCCCGCACGAACGGGCGAATGGTCCGCACCGCCCTCACCCGCGAGACCTGGGAGGCGCTGAACGAAAGCTGGATCCTCCTGAAGCGGCGCCTGCAGATGCCGCTGCGCGACGGTCAGCTGCCGGCCGTGCTCGACATGGTGAAGAAGCAGACCGCCTACATGCGCGGCGCCTTCTACGGCACCATGCTGCGCAACGAGATCTTCGACTTCTGCAATCTCGGCACCTTCGTCGAGCGCGCCGACAACACCGCGCGCATTCTTGACGTCAAATATTGGGTGCTCCTGCCGACGCACTCCTCCGTCGGCTCCTCGCTCGACAATTTCCAGTGGGGTTCGATCCTCAGGTCCGTCTCCGCGCATCGCTCCTACATCTGGGAGTACGACGCCGAGTATCGCGCGGTCGACATCATCGACTTCCTGATCTTCAACGAGCGGATGCCGCGCTCGCTCGCCTACTGCTACAAGAACATCCGCGAAAGCCTCGGCTTCCTCGCCCGGACCTACGGCACCGAGCATGTTTGCCGGGCGACGGCGGACCAGCTGTGCGACGGGTTCACGGGGTCGGACGTCGGCACGATCATCGAGGGCGGCTTGCACGAGTTCCTCACCGCCTTCATGGTCGATCACAACCGGCTTGCGGTCGAAATTGCCCAGAGCTACCGCTTCTATTCGTGACGCCGGTCGGCTTGCGGCAAGCCATTTGACGTAGAACCGTAGCGCTCCGCCCTGCCCGGGCTCTGGGGACAAAGCCCGGCAGCGCTTGCGGTGGCAGTGCTTCGATCGTAGACCGGGCCCCCGGCGGGGACGCAAAGTTTCGGATGCGGCCTCAGACGCCGCGCGGCCCCGGCCGTCCTTGGGGGATTTCGTATCCATGACCTATTGCGTCGGACTGCTCGTCGATCGCGGCCTGGTGTTCATGTCGGACACACGGACCAATGCCGGGATCGACAACATCTCGGTCGTTTCCAAGATGAAGACCTGGTCGGTGCCCGGCGAGCGTTTTCTCTGCCTGCTCAGCGCCGGCAATCTGGCGACGACGCAGTCGACCGTGTCGCTGCTCGAGGAGCGGAGCGTGGCGCCCGCCGACCGCGAGCCGGCGATCCTGAACCAGCCCTCGATGTTCCAGACGGCCAAGCTGATCGGCGACACGCTGCGCGAGGTCATCTCCTATACCAGCCCCTCCGGGCAGAAGGCCGACGGCCGCTTCTCCGCCTCCTTTGTGCTCGGAGGCCAGATCAAGGGCGGCCGTCCCCGGCTGTTCATGATCTATCCCGAGGGCAATTTCATCGAGGCCGGGGCCGACAACCCCTTCTTCCAGATCGGCGAGCACAAATACGGCCGGCCGATCATCATCCGCACCTACGACGCCGGCATGGCGCTGGAGGAGGTCGCCAAGCTGCTGCTGGTCTCCTTCGATTCCACCATCCGCTCGAACCTCTCGGTCGGCCTGCCGATCGACCTCCAGTTCTACGAGGCCGACAGCTTCATGCCGGGCTACCGGCACCGCTTCGACCAGCGCGATCCCTACTACCAGCTGATCTCCGAGGGCTGGTCGGACTCGCTGAAGGCGGCCTTCGACCAGCTGCCGGCCTTCGAGCGGACGGCCGACGTCGAGGCCTGAGCCCCCCTCAGGCCAAGACCTGGCACGTCGAGCGGGGCAGATAGGGATATCCTTGCTGCGGTGCAGCGCAACTGCAGGGCGATTGCGTTAACGGTTTTGCTCAATGCTGGTCTGGCTTGGCCGAGACCAGAGGGGTCGATGACGTTTTATACCTTAGCGGGTTCGCTGTCATGGCAGGACCTTTACAGGCTGGGCCGCCTGCCACTGGGCGGCGTCGCCGTCTGCGTCAGCGTCTCCGTAACCTTCAACCTATGGCTCTTCTGGCACTCGGATCCTGACGCCTTCTTCAAGAGCATGGTCTGTTCCGTCTTCCTGCCGACCCTGTTGGCCGGCCCGCTTTTCGTCGTCATCTCGCTGAAACTGCACCAGGCGGCCGAGCTGAACCGGGAGCTGCGCTATGCCGCGACCCATGACGGCCTGACGGCCATCCTCAACCGCAGCGCCTTTACGCAGATTGTCGCCGACAGGCTGGACGAGATCGACCGGGCGGAAGGTGGTCGCGGCGCTCTGCTTCTCGTCGATGCCGACTTTTTCAAGTTGATCAACGACCGCTGGGGCCACGCCGCTGGCGACGTGGCGCTGCGCCAGATCGCCGCTCTCCTCGTCGAGGTGACGCGCGCCGGCGACGTGCTGGGTCGGCTCGGCGGCGAGGAATTCGGCATCTTCCTGCCCGGCGCCGGCCTCCTGTCGGCTGAGGCGACGGCGGAGCGCCTGCGGGCCGTCGTCGCCGCGGCCGAGATCACGACGCCGAACGGCGAGCCGATCCTGCTCACCGTCAGCGTCGGCGGCGTCTTCTTCCGCAACGCGATCAGCTATGAGACGCTGTTTCAGCGGGCCGACCGCCAGCTCTATCAGGCCAAGGCGAATGGCCGAAACCGCGTCGAGATCGAGGAATACCGGCCGGTGGGCATTGCCGAGCTACGGCTCCCCCGGGCCTGACCGTCGCCGTCAGCACAGGCAAGTCCGTCTGCGCGGCGCCTATCGGCCACGCCGTCAGCCTTCGCGTCGGAGCCCCTTGGCTTTCAGCTCGTCGAGATAGGCGGCAAAGAGCGCTTCCCCGTTCCGCCCGAGTTCCGCCAGATAGGTCCAGGTGAACAGGCCGGTATCGTGGCCGTCGTCGAAGACGATGCGGATGGCGTAGTGCCCGATGGGCACGATGTTGGCGATGCCGACATCCTTCTTGCCCCCGACCGTCACGCGCTGCTCGGGCGAATGCCCCTGGACCTCGGCCGACGGCGACAGGACGCGCAGCATTTCCGCCGAGAACATATCGGTAGCCCCGTCCGCCAGCCGGACCGTCAGCGTGCGACGGTCCTTGGACACGCGGATTTCCTGCGGTGCGGCGGCGGCCTGGACCATGTCATCTTCCCTACTGACCGCCGAGACCGGCGCCCGGCAAACGGTCGCTCCCGTCGATCGGCTTGACCGGAGGTCCGCGACCTTCCATCTGTTACTGATGACCGATGCTATGAACGAAGCTCACGGCGGCCGCAATCTCCTCGGGGTGACGAGCGACATTGCCCTGCCCCGCACGCCGCCGGAGATGATCGACCCTTTCGGGCGAGCCATCACCTATCTCCGCGTCTCGGTGACCGATCGCTGCGACTTCCGTTGCGTGTACTGCATGGCGGAAGACATGACGTTCCTGCCGAAGCGCGATCTCCTGACGCTCGAGGAACTCGACCGGCTGGCCAGCGCCTTCGTCGACAAGGGCGTGCGGCGCCTGCGCCTGACCGGTGGCGAGCCGCTGGTGCGCAAGAACATCATGCATCTCATCGCCAGCCTGTCGCGCCATCTCCAGAGCGGCGCGCTCGACGAGCTGACGCTGACGACCAACGGCTCGCAGCTGCAGCGCTATGCCGCGGAACTCGCCGGGCACGGCGTGAAGCGGCTGAACGTCTCACTCGACACGCTCGATCCCGACAAGTTCAGGGCCATCACGCGCTGGGGCGAGCTGGACCGGGTGCTCCAGGGCATCCGCGCCGCGCAGTCCGCCGGCATCAAGGTCAAGCTCAACGCCGTCGCGCTGAAGGGCTTCAACGACCTTGAAATCCCCGAGATGATCCGTTGGGCGCATGGCGAGGGCATGGACCTGACGCTGATCGAGACCATGCCGATGGGCGAAATTGACGAGGACCGGACCGACCAGTATCTGCCGCTGAGCCAGGTCCGCAGCGATCTAGAGCAGCGTTTCACGCTCAGCGACAACGACTACAAGACCGGCGGCCCGGCCCGCTACGTCACCATCGCCGAGACCGGCGGTCGCCTCGGCTTCATCACGCCGATGACGCACAATTTCTGCGAGAGCTGCAACCGCGTGCGCGTGACCTGCACCGGCACGCTCTACATGTGTCTCGGACAGGAGGATGCGGCCGATCTGAGGGCGCCCCTGCGCGCCTCCGAAGGCGACGAGCTCCTGTCGCAGGCGATCGACGAGGCGATCGGGCGCAAGCCCAAGGGGCACGACTTCATCATCGATCGCGCCACGCGGCGGCCCGCCGTCTCGCGCCATATGAGCGTCACGGGAGGATAGGATGAGAGCGGGATACCGGATCGTCTTCAGCGCGGCCGCGGCCTTCGTCCTCGGCTTTGGCCCGGCCTTGGCGGAGGACATGACCTACCGCAACGAGCGCTTCGGCACCGTCGCGACGTTTCCGCGCGAGGCCTTTCCCGAAGCGCAGCCCGAGCCCGTCAATCGCGACGGGCGCGCCTGGACGGGGCCGAACGGCGCGGAGCTCTTCATCTACGCCCGCGCCAATCGGGGCGGCGAGACGCCGTCCACGATCATCGCCGACCGGGCGGCGGACGACACCGTCACCTACAAAAAGGGCGGAAAACGCTGGGTCGTCGTCTCCGGCTATCGCGACGGCAAGATCTTCTACGAGCGCTACATCTTCCGGGGCGACCTCGTTCACTCCGTCGCCATCCGCTATCCCGAGCGCGCGCGCACCCGCTACGACCCTCTGGTCGGTCCGATCACGCTCTCGCTGAGCGCCGAACCGCCCCGCTCCTGATCCAACGCGCCGACCGGCGGTGCGCTTCGCCCGCCGGAAGTCTGGTCAAGCGCCGGTCGCGCCGCGGTAACGGCGATCTCTGCCGCTAGTCGGTCTGATATAGCGCGCTGACCGCCCGGGCTGCGGCAACGGCCCTGCCCGCCGAACGGGCCGGCACGGTTTCCCTCAAGTCCCCGGCCTGGCGATAGGCGAAGGTGACCGGCAGGAACTCGTTCCGGCTGACGAACCAGTCGATGAGGTGCCGGACCCGCTCGGGATCCGGGCCGTAGGGCAGCGGCGCGGCGTCGGCCGGCTTTTGAGGCGCCGCCGCCGTTTCGGTCGCCCCGCTGGCCTCAACGCTCGTCGTCGCGGCAGCGACAAGCGGCGTTGCCAGCCAGGGGACGGAGAGCGCCGGCTCTGCCTCCTGAATGGCGATGTCGAGCGACGAGGCCGTCGGCGGCGTCGGCGACTGCGAGAGGCCGGTCGCTGTTAGCGGATGCACGGACGGGGTGGCCTGAACCGGACCGGTGTCGACAGCGTCGGTACGGCTCTCGCGGACGATCTCGGCGATGGGAATCGGCACCGGCTGGAGAGCGGCGAGATCCGTTCGGGTTTCGAGGCGCAGGGGCGAAAGCGGCTGGATGGCGTCGAATGCCCCCATGGCGGTGTCCTTCTTGACAGTTTCCTGACGGGAATTTCGCAGGAAACAATCGAGGGAACGCTACACCAATCATTAGGATTTGCCCGATTCGCAGGTTTCTGCCGGGATCGTTCCGCAAGGGCGGGAAGTCTGGGGAAGCGCCACCCGCCAAGAGGCGATCGGCGGCAACGGTCGCGCTGCCGGCCGCGAGCGGCTAAGGGAGGGTGACCCTCCGCGACCACCCTGGAATCAGCATGCCCCTTCCCGTTCGTCCGCCGCTGTCGGCCAATGTCCGCGCCGGCCTCTGCATGCTGGCCGCCATGGCGGCCTTCGTGGTCAATGACGGCCTCGTCAAGCTCGCTTCCGAGGACATGGGCGTGGGGCAGATCCTGGCGGTGCGCGGCCTGATGGCGACCGCCATCCTGGCCGCCTTCGCCTTCTGGCTGGGCGCCTTCAGGCCGCTGCGCACCGTGCTGCAGCCGATGCTTCTCCTGCGCACCCTCGCCGACATTCTGGCGACGCTGACCTATGTCTCGGCCCTCAGGGCCCTGCCGCTCGCCAACACGACGGCGATCTTCCAGGCGCTGCCGCTGGCGGTCACGCTCGGCGCCGCTTTGTTCTTCGGCGAGCGCGTCGGCTGGCGGCGCTGGACGGCGATCGCGGTCGGCTTTCTCGGCGTGGTCATCATCGTCCGCCCCGGCCTCGAAGGCTTCACCACCGCCTCGATCTACGTTCTTCTGTCCGTCGTCTGCGCCGCCACCCGCGACCTGGCGACGCGGCGTCTTCCGGCCGGCATTCCCTCGCTGTTCATTTCGATGACGACCGCGCTCGCCGTGTCGCTCACGGGATGGGCCATGCTGCCCTTCGAAGGCTGGCAGCCCATGGCCGCGCCGCAGGTGCTGACCCTCGGCTGCGCGGCGGTGCTGATCACCATCGGCTACGTCTTCATCGTCGAGGCCATGCGCGCCGGCGATATCAGCTTCGTCGCACCGTTTCGCTATTCCGTCCTCGTCTTCGCCCTGTTGATCGGTGTCCTCGTCTTCGGCGAGCGGCCGGACGGCTTCGTGCTGCTCGGCTCGCTGATCATCGTCGGCAGCGGCATCTATACCCTCTACCGCGAGCGGGTTCGCGGCGGCAGCCTCCCGGCGACGACGTCCCTGCCGGGACGGGCCGGGGCGATGGCGGTGGTCAAGAAGATCGGTGACAAGGTCGAGGCGGAGTAAGACGCTGCGCCGACCGGCCCGATCCGAGGGCTTCCGCGAAGCCGTCGGTTTCCCGTCCGCCGACTTTCCCGACGCCGCGGACGCCCTGGCCGTATCCCTTCTGCAGCGTCCACACGCCCGGCCGTCTTGCGGCTGGCCGGACCTTCGTGCAAACGCGGTGAAAACTCGGCAGGCGTGATCTCGGCTGTTGCACTTCGCGCAAAAACAGTGGGAGTATCGCCCGGATTACAGGCATGCCCATTGCAAAGGCTCAGGGTTCGCCTGCACCTCGATCTTCCGGAGAACTTCATGCGTTTTGCCCGTAGCCTCACCCTTGCCGTGGCGGCCCTCGCGATGGCGAGCAGCTTCGCCCCCGCCCGCGCCGACGATTCCGCCAAGGACTGGTCGACGATCAAGATCGGCACCGAGGGCGCCTACCCGCCCTTCAACTTTCTGACCGCCGGCGGCGAGCTCACCGGCTTCGACATCGATATCGCCAAGGCCCTCTGCGACAACATGAAGGTCACCTGCACCTTCGTGGCGCAGGACTGGGACGGCATGATTCCGGCGCTGCAGAACAACAAGTTCGACGCCATCATCGCCTCGATGTCGATCACGCCCGAGCGCCAGCAGCAGATCGACTTCACCAACAAATACTACAACACGCCGCCGGCGATCGCCGTCCCCAAGGACAGCCCGATCACCGAGACGACCGCTGAAGCCCTCGCCGGCAAGACCATCGGCGCGCAGGGCTCGACCACCCATTCGCAGGCGGCCGAAATCCTCTTCCCCGACAGCGAGATCAAGGTCTACCCGACCTCCGAAGAGTACAAGCTCGACATCGGCAACGGCCGCCTCGACGGCGTGATGGACGACGTCGTCGTCCTGTCGCAGTGGATCGACAGCCCGGATGGCGCCTGCTGCAAGGTTCTCGGCACCCTGCCCGCCGACCCGAAGATCTACGGCGTCGGCGCCGGCATCGGCCTGCGCAAGGGCGACGAGAAGCTGAAGAAAATGTTCAACGACGCGATCGTCGCCATCCGCAAGGACGGCACCTACAAGACCATCCAGGACAAGTACTTCAAGTTCGACGTCTACGGCGCCGAGTAAGACCGACGGCGCGGCGGCCTGACCGCCGCGCCCTTCGCTTCGGCCTTCGGCCGGTCGCCACTCCCGCAAGCTGCCGGTCCTCGGGCGCCGGCCCGGGCCATCCGGATGGACAGATCGAAGACATGACACTGCGGGGCGTGCATGGAGAGTAACTGGGCCCTGATCGGCTTCGGGCCGAACGGCTGGGGCGACGACATTCTCGCCGGCGTGCTCGTGACGGTCTCGCTGGCCTTGGCAACCCTGCCGCTGGGCCTTGCCTCCGGCTTTCTCCTGGCGCTCGCCAAGCAGTCGGAGGACAAGGCGCTGCGCCTTTCCGCCGACATCTACACCACCATTTTCCGCGGCCTGCCCGAACTCCTGACGCTGTTCCTGGTCTATTTCGGCGGCCAGAGCGCGATCAACGCGCTGACCGGCGCCGTCGGCCTGCCGGAGCTCACCGTCTCCTCCTTCATCGCCGGCATGATCGCGCTCGGCCTCGTCTTCTCGGCCTTCGCCAGCGAGGTGTTCCTGGCGGCGTTCCGCGCCATTCCCAAGGGCCAGACCGAAGGCGCCATGGCGCTCGGCCTGTCGCGGTGGCGGATCATGCTGCTCATCCTCATCCCGCAGTTGATCAAGATCGCGCTGCCGGGCCTCGCCAATCTCTGGATGAACCTGTTGAAGGATACCGCGCTCGTCTCCGTCGTCGGCCTCGCCGATACGCTCCGCCAGTCCGGCATCGCCTCGCGCGTCACGCGCGAGCCCTTCCTGTTCTTCGGCGTCGCCTGCGCAATCTTCCTGGTGCTGACCATGCTGTCCTCGATCGTCATCGGCCGGATCGACACCTGGACGCGGCGCAGCGGCGTGATGCGTTGAGCGAGGCAGCGCCTCCCGTCGTCCGCCGCCCCTATGGCAAGGCCGGCCTGATCACGCTCGGCTTCTGGCTGCTCACCGGCGTCGGCCTCGTCTATTATCTGGTCTCGGCCTACAATCCCGAGCTGATCGCCCGCTACGGACCGCTGTATCTCAAGGGCCTGTGGACGACGATCTCGCTCGTCCTCATCTCCTTCGTCGTCGGCGCGCTGATCTCGATTCCCGTCGCGCTCGGCCGGCGATCGCAAAACCGCATCGCCCGCGGCCTGTCCTTCGTCTTCGTCTACTTCTTCCGCGGCACCCCGCTGATCGCGCAGATTTTTCTCGTCTACTATGGTTTCGGCCAGTTCCGCGGCGCGTTCGAGAGCATCGGTCTCTGGTGGTTCTTCCGCGAGGCCTGGTACTGCGCCATCTTCGCCCTGTCCCTCAACACCGCGGCCTATCAGGCGGAAATCCTGCGCGGCGCGATCGAGAGCGTCGGCCGCGGCCAGTGGGAGGGCGCCCGCTCGCTCGGCCTGTCGCGCCTCGTCATCTTCTGGAAGATCATCCTGCCGCAGGCGATGATCGTGGCGCTCCGGCCCTATGCCAACGAGATCATCCTGATGATCAAGGCCTCGGCCATCGTCGCCATCATCACCGTCTATGATCTCTTCGGCGAGACGCGCCGCGCCTACTCCCGCACCTTCGACTTCCAGACCTATATCTGGGCGGCGATGTTCTACCTTGCCATCGTCGAGGTCCTGCGCAATCTCACCGCCGTCGCGGAGAAGCGCCTGATCCGGCATCTGAAGCGATAGAGGGGGCGGCCGGGAACTTCCGGCCGCCGATCGAAGCGCCGTCTCGCCCGATGCCCCCAGGATTTTTTGCTTTGACCGAGGGCCTCCTTCGTCTAACCCCTGACTGCTAAGGGGCGCGAAAAGCGCCCGAAACAGGGAGACGGGCATGGCGAAGGTCGCATTCATCGGATTGGGCGTCATGGGCTATCCCATGGCCGGGCATCTCAGGAACAAGGGCGGCCACGACGTCGCCGTCTTCAACCGCACCCACGCCAAGGCCGAGAAATGGGCGGCCGAGTTCGGCGGCACGGCGGCGAGGACTCCGTGCGAAGCGGCGACGGGCGCCGACTTCGTCTTCTCCTGCGTTGGCAATGACGACGACGTGCGCCAGGTCCTCCTCGGCGACGACGGCGCCATGGCCGGCATGAAGTCCGGCGCGACGTTGATCGACAACACCACCGCCTCGGCCGAACTCGCCCGCGAGCTCGACGCCGCCGCCCGCGAAAAGGGTCTGAAATTCCTCGACGCGCCCGTCTCCGGCGGCCAGGCCGGTGCCGAGAACGGCGCGCTGACCGTCATGGTCGGCGGTGACCAGGCCGATTTCGACGCGGCGCAGCCGATCATCTCGGCCTATGCCAAGATGGTCGGGCTGATGGGTCCCGCCGGCGCCGGCCAGCTCACCAAGATGATGAACCAGATCTGCATCGCCGGCCTCGTCCAGGGCCTGTCGGAAGCGATCGGCTTCGGCCAGAAGGCGGGCCTCGACATCGCCAAGGTCGTCGACGTCATCTCCAAGGGGGCCGCCGGCTCCTGGCAGATGGAGAACCGCCACAAGACGATGGCGGCAGGCCAGTACGAGTTCGGCTTCGCCGTCGAGTGGATGCGCAAGGATCTCGGCATCTGCCTCGCCGAAGCCCGCCGCAACGGCGCGGCGCTGCCGGCCACGGCGCTGATCGACCAGTTCTACGCCGAGGTCGAGGGCATGGGCGGCAAGCGCTGGGACACGTCCTCGCTCCTGGCGCGCCTCAACCGCTGACGCGGCGCGAGGGTGTTTGCGCACTGGGGCAGGTGCTTGAATCACCACGTGAGGAAGATGATTCGCTGTGCGAACTGTCAGCCTCAAGGGATTCGGGGGATTCAGAAATTCCGCCCCTCACTCCCCCGACGGTCGTCATCCCGGGCTTGACCCGGGATCCAATCCAAATCGCTGGACAAGTCAGGGACAGGGCCACTTCTGACCCGAATTGACCGTGACACGGCTTCGGAATGGATCCCGGCTCAAGGCCGGGATGACGAAGCTGAGAGGCTGTGCCCCAAGTCGGACAGGGCGTTGGGACTCCCTCGGACAACCTTCCCCGCGGATCGAGCCGAATCCCATGCAACGGCGAGGCGCGTTAGCGCCCGCTCACACCTCCTTCGGCTCCTTCTCCAACTGGATGTAGTCCAGCGGCATTTCCGTCGTGTACTTGATCTGCTCCATGGCGAAGGACGACGACACGTCGCGGATTTCGATGCGGGCGATCAGCCGCTTGTAGAAGGCGTCGTAGGCAGCGATGTCGGGCACCACGACGCGCAGGAGATAGTCGACGTCGCCGCTCATGCGGTAGAACTCGACCACTTCGGGAAAATCGCCGACGACTTCGGAAAACCGCTTCAGCCATTCGTTCGAATGCGAATTGGTGCGGATCGAGACGAAGACGGTGACGCGCAGATTGACCTTCGCCGGATCGACGACGGCAACCCTGCGGCGGATGACGCCCTCTTCCTCGAGCTTCTGGATGCGCCGCCAGCACGGCGTCGTCGACAGGCCGACGCGCTTGGCGATCTCGGCCACGGCGAGCGTCGCGTCTTCCTGCAGGAGCCGCAGAATCTTCTTGTCGAGCCGGTCCATGATGCTGCCTTCTGTGCCGTGTCCGACGCCCTTATAGCAGGTCATCCCGCGGCGTCAGGCCCGTCTGCACGCCGGAGCGAGCCTCGGAGCGACGGGCTTAGGCGCGGGCGCTCGGCCGAGCCGCCATCTCGGCGTGCCAGCGGCGGACGTGGTCGAGCCCGTCCGGCAGGACGATCCGCGCCGGCTTCATGAAATCGATGGCGACGAGGCCGGTGATATCGGCGATCGACAGCGCCTCGCCGGCGACGAAGCGATTCTCGGCCAGATGCGCGTCGAGAAGGCGCAGAAAAGCCTGGGCCCGCGGCTTGTTCGCCTCGCCCCAGTCGGCGATCTGCGGCACTTCCCATTCGCGCATGGCAGGATGCAGGTGGCGAAAGGCGGCGGCGACGCTGGCGAGGAGCTGGAGTTCGAGCCGCCGGTTCCACTCCTCCACCCGCGCCCGCCCGAGGGCCCCGATGCCGAACAGCGGCGGGTCGGGATGCAGCTCCTCGAAATATCGAGAGATAGCCACCGATTCAGTGAGGATCGTGCCGTCGTCGAGCTCCAGAACCGGCAGGCGCTGCAGGGGATTGCGGGCGGTAACGGCGTCGCCGCGATGCTCCATCGCGCCCATGTCGACCGGGTGCAACGGCACGGCAATGCCCTTTTCGGCCAAGAAGATGCGCACGCGGCGTGGATTGGGCGCCAGGCCCCCGTCGAAGAGCTTCATGGTCTTCCCCTGTGGCTGATTTTCACAAGCGTTCACTGCTCCAATGCAGCGTATTTTCGTGATTGCTTAAGGCATTTTTTTAAGCTTTCGGAAAGATGATGGGCCGGTCGAAGCCAGTCCGTGGAAGCCTCCCTCCCCCATCATGTCCGTCGCAGCCCCCCCCAGTTACGACAAGAACATTGTCGAGCGCCGCAGGGTCCCGCGCAATGCGGACCTGACGCGCACGCTGCGGCTGGCGCGCGGGCGGCTGACGTCCAGCCATGGCGTCGAGCCGCGATTCGACCGCGAAATTCTGCTGCAGCATGCCCAGGCGCTGAAGTCCTTCGTCGTCGTGATGCCCCTGCCGATCCTCCTGATCGGCTTCGGCCTCATGAGCTTCATCGGCTTGAACGTCGCGGCCGTGTGGGCGGCGATCGCCGTGGTCGGCTATTTCGTTCTCTACCTGATCACCCATCAGTTCCGCGCACTGGGCGATCGGCCAGTCGACGTCGCGGTCTGGAGCCGACGCTTTCTGTTCGGCCATCTCGTCGCCGGCACAGGCTGGGCCTATTTCGCCGCCGTGGACTGCCAGAACTGCGGGCCGCTGCGCTTCGAAATCTTCCAGCTGGTCGTGCTGCTGATCGCCGTGGCGTTGACCGCCATGGTGTCCTCGACGCTGCGCGGCGGCGTCATCGCCGCGTTCGTGCCGCTGATGGCCGTCCTCGCCTTCCGGATGTCGGACGGCGCCGAGCCGATCTCGATCGTCATGCGCGCCGTCGTCATCGGCGCCGTCCCCTTCTTCACCGTGGTCGCCGAGCATCTCCGGCGCATCAGTGTCGAACGGATGCGGCATCAGGCGGAAAAGGACGAGCTGATCGCCGAGCTCGACACGGCGCGCATCATTTCCGACGAGGCACGGCGGCGGGCCGAGGAAGCCAACTTGGCGAAGTCGCGATTCCTCGCGACCATGAGCCACGAGCTGCGCACGCCGCTTAACGCCATTCTCGGCTTCTCCGAGGTGATCGCCAAGGAGATCCTCGGCCCCATCGGCAATTCGACCTACAAGGACTATGTCGAGGACATCAACGCTTCCGGCCAGCACCTGCTCGACCTGATCAACGAGATCCTCGACCTCTCGCGCGTCGAGGCCGGGCGCTACGCGCTCGACGAGGAGGCGGTCGACCTGTCGCGGATCGCCCGCGACTGTCTGGCCTATGTGCAGCTGAAGACCGAGGCCAAGGGGATTGCGCTGCAGATTCAGTTCGAGCCGAACCTGCCGCAGCTCTGGGCCGACGAACGCTCGATCCGCCAGATCATCCTGAACCTCCTGTCCAATGCGGTGAAGTTCACGCCCCGCGGCGGCACGATTACCATTCGCGTCGGCTGGACGGCGGGCGGCGGGCAGTATGTCTCGATCCGCGATACCGGCCCCGGCATCCCCGAGGAGGAGATCCCGATCGTGCTCTCGTCCTTCGGCCAGGGCTCGATCGCCATCAAGAGCGCCGAGCAGGGAACCGGGCTCGGCCTGCCGATCGTCCAGGCGCTCGTCCACATGCACGACGGCGAGTTCGTGCTGAAGTCGCGCCTGCGCGAAGGCACCGAGACCATCGCCATCTTCCCGCATGCCCGCGTGCTGGAAGTGATGCCGGCGTTCCAGGACATGTCCTGACGCAGCCCCCTGCCCTTGCCCCGGGCCGGATGATCCTTACATGCGGCACGCCCCCAGAACGCGCCCCCGCCAACCGGAGCCCCATGTCGATCGAGTCCCCCTGCACCAAGATCTGCGTCATCGAGCCCCGCAGCGGTCATTGCCGCGGCTGCGGGCGCAGCGGCGAGGAGATCGGTGGCTGGATCGCCTATTCCCCGCAACAGCGCCGGGACATCATGGCGCTTCTGCCGGCACGAATCGCGGCGCTGGGCGAACCCGCGACGCCGCGGCCGATCGCTCTTGCGGCCAAGGCCTGATCCGGTGCGCGATAGCCGCCTGCTGATTCTCCTCCTCGCCATCATCGGCGTCGTCCTCGCCGTTCTCGTCCTCAACGACGACGGCATGGTCGGCGGCCTGCCAGAGGGGCAGTTTGCCGATGCGGCCTACATGTCGGTCTGGGGACTCGTTCTCGCCTCCAGCGTCTTCTTCGTGTTTCGCGGCAATCTGACCGGCGCCTTGAAGGGCATCGCGATCTACGCCCTCGGCTTCGTCGTCCTGATCGGACTTTACGGCTATCGCGGCGAGTTGCGGGAGGTCGGCGACCGGATCATGGCCGAGCTCCTGCCCGGCCATGTCATCGCGGTCGCCGGCGGCGATGGAAACCAGTTCATGGTCATGCGCGCCGATGACGACCATTTTCACGTCTCGGCAGAAGTCGACGGGCGCACGGTCGAGTTTCTCGTCGACACCGGCGCCAGCGTCGTCGCGCTCGACCGCCGGGCCGCGGCCGCCATCGGCGTCGACATCGCCGGCCTCGACTACAGCGGCAGGGTGATGACGGCCAATGGCACCGCCCGCGCCGCGCCCTTGACCCTCGGGACCGTCCGGATCGGCGACATCGAGCGCGCCAATGTCCAGGCCGTGGTGATGGACCGCGACGATGACGGCCTCAGCCTGCTCGGCATGAGCTTTCTGGGAACGCTGTCGTCCTTCGAGTTCCGCGGCGAGCGTCTGGTCCTGACCGACTGAGGACTCGCGGGAGGCCGAACGTTCAGGCAGCCTGCCGCGGCGTCGCCGCCAGATCGACATGCGCCAGCGCTTCGAAGAACAGCTCCGGCCCGGCATCGCGCCGGCTGCCGGCGTCCGACAGGGTCTGGCGCCAGCGCCGCGCGCCGGGCAGCCCGGTAAACAGCCCGGTCATGTGGCGGGTGACATGCACAAGGCGGCCGCCGGCGGCGATGTGACGGCCGGCATAGTCGGCCATGGTCGCGACGATTCGGGGGTAATCCAGCGCGGACGCCTCGGCGCCATAGAAGAGCCGATCCACCGCGGCGAGCTGGTCCGGCGTCTGGTAGGCTCCCCGTCCCATCATCACGCCGTCGACGAAGGCCAGCTGTTCCGCGGCTTCCTCGACCGTCCGCAGCCCGCCGTTCAGGCCGACGAACAGGGTCGGCAGGCGCGCCTTCAGCCGGTGCACGCGGCCGTAGTCGAGCGGCGGGATGTCGCGGTTTTCCTTCGGGCTCAGCCCCTGGAGCCAGGCCTTGCGCGCATGCACCCAAATGCCCGAGACGCCGGCTTCGACGGCCGCATCGGCTAGGGCGTCGAGCGCCGTTTCGGGGTCCTGATCGTCGACGCCGAGGCGACATTTCACCGTCACCGACACGGCCGACGCCTCGCGCATCGCCTGCAGGCATTCGCCGACGAGACCGGGCTGGCGCATCAGGCAGGCGCCGAAGGCCCCGGACTGCACGCGATCGGAAGGGCAGCCGACATTGAGATTGATCTCGTCATAGCCGAAGGACGCGGCCAGCGCCGTGGCGCGAGACAGTTTTTCCGGATCCGAGCCGCCGAGCTGGAGCGCGACGGGATGCTCCGCGGCATCGAAGCCGAGCAGACGCTCGCGATCGCCGTGAATCACCGCGTCGGCCACGACCATCTCGGTGTAGAGCAGCGCCCGGCCCGTCAGCTGCCGATGGAAGAACCGACAATGCCTGTCCGTCCAGTCGATCATCGGCGCCACGGCGAACGACGGGAAATGCGCGCCCAAGGCGATTGTCGGCTGATGCTCTCGAATCATCGGTTCGGGTCGCTGTCCAGGGCTGGCCATCGGGGGATCGAGGTTTTCCATAGGACCTGAGCCGCTCCGGCGCAACACGACCGAAACCTTGCCGCTGCGGAGAGGGAGGGCGAAGGGCGACTCGACATCCCTGCGAGCTCGGCCACCCCGGCCCGCGCCGTCGCCCGGCAACGGCCGCGCGCCGGGCCGGCCGCCGAACGAAGAAAGGCCCGGCGTTGCCGCCGGGCCTCCCATCAGTGGATCAGATGATCCGATTAGAACGAGCGCTTGAACTCGATGAAGCCGCGGGTCTGGTCCAGGTCGCCAACGGCGGCCGGAACGTCGAGGCTGCGGTAGGACACTTCGCCGAGGACGGAGAAGTTCGAGGTCAGCTGGTAGCCGACGTTGCCGGCGACGCCGAAGTAATCGGCACCATCGATCTGAACGCCACCGACGTTGAAGTCGAAGGTCTGGCCGTAGATGCCCGACAGGATCGCCGTCAGCTTGCCGAAGCTCTGCTGATAGGCGGCGCCGATCTGGTACTCGGACGGGATGCCGAGGTTCGTGTCGCCGAGGTAGCCGCCAGGTGCGAGCGAGGCGTATTCCGTCGCATCGAAGGCGTAGTGGCCTTCAACCTTGAAGACGGAACCAGCAGCGATCATGTCCTTCAGGGAAACGCCGGCCTTCAGAGCGAACGCGCCGTCGGAAGCATTGTCGAGATCGTAGTCGTCGATCGTGTAGACGACGCCGTCGACGATGACGGAATAGTTGTTCGTGCTGTAGGCGTCTTCGTCGTAGATGCCCGAGAGGTAGGCCGAACCCCAGGCGCCTTCGTAGGCGAGCTGGCCGACGACGTCCGGCGTGAAGTCGCCATCGCCATCGTCTTCGAGCGACAGAGCGGCGCTCAGGCCGTTGGCGGCATAGGTGTAGGAAATGCGGTTCTGGCTGATGTCGCCGACCGACCAGTCAGCATCGGTCAGGAGGCCGTCGCGCTCGGCCCAGAGCGAGTCGAGCTTGCCCATGGTGAGGCCGCCCAGCTGGATGAAGGCCTGGTCCATCTCGTACTGGCTGTTGCCGACGCCGTAACCATTGGTCTGTGCGGTGCTGCTGTTGGTGGCCTGGACGCGGGCATAGGCGCGCAGGGTGCCGAGCTCGGTCTCTTCGCGAACGTCGAAGTTCAGGCGGGTACGGATGCGGGTCGAGAAGCTGTAGTCTTCGTTGCCGTCGAGGTTACGGCCGTTGCTGTACTCGAAGCCGTCGATGGCGTCGTTGGCCTGCAGGCGCATGCGGACGTAGCCGCCGATCTTCAGGCAGGTCTCGGTGCCGGGGATGTAGAAGAAGCCCGTGCCGTAAACGTCGCAAACGCGAACGTATTCAACCGGCTCCGGCTCGACCATCACGATGGCGTCGGCAGCGCGGGCGCCGGAAACTGCGACGAGGGCCGCAGCGGTTCCGAGCAGGATGCTCTTGATGTTCATGTCCTGACCTCCAGTCAAGTTAAAAAGGTGGGAGGGCATTACTTCGAAGGTAAACCTTCCTGCCTCTTTCCCTGCTTTGAAAGACCGTAGCATCTGCCCCGTTCTCTCGAGGGGGACTATTGAGGAATGGTCCGTCATACGCAATCGCTCAAATGCCTGAAGCTTGGATTTGATGCGCGCAGAGCACACCCTGTGGCGAGAATGGCACAATATTTTTCATGAATTGGTAACACTTGTTCTGAAATGTCGTCAAAACAGTAGTTTACGGGGATTCTGGTTCGGCGACCGCCAAACCGTGACCGCCATGAGGCCTCAAGGTTGGCCTTTGCGTCCGCGCCGCCTGCAGCCCTGCCTCGGCAGAGCCAAGGAGATTGACCCTGGGGCAAACAGGGTTGCGCCGGGTTGCTGCTGTCGAATCTGCCTCGCCAGGACGTGCGACCGGATCGTGGCCAGCCGTTCGCGTCCATGATGTCTCCCTCGGCCCGCGGCGTAAGGCCGTTACCATCAGCACAGCGGTTCCGGCTTCATCGGCACGGACGAAACCTGCACACAGATAGGGGTCCCTGCGGGCAGATGACCGGGGGCGGGAAAAGATGGGCCGACATGAACAGGGTTCCGCCCGCGAGCGACCAGGCCCGCCCAGCCCCAAACAAGAAGGGGCCCGGCGTTGCCGCCGGGCCCCTCGATCGTCCAATCAGATGATTGGATTAGAACGTGCGAATGAACTCGACGTAGCCCGAGGTCTGGTCGGTGTCGTCCAGGCCGCTGCTGTCGATGTCGCGGTACGAGACTTCACCGCTGACGGCGAAGTTCGAGGTCAGCTGGTAGCCGACGTTGGCGGCAACGCCCCAGTACTCGCCACCGTCGAAGCCGAGGATCACGTCGGCCGGAAGGCCGCTGTCCAGCGAGTCGAGGTAGAGGTCGGTGTCGAAGAGCTCGCCGTAGACGCCGGAGACGGTGCCGGTCAGCTTGCCGAAGGTCTGCTGATAGGCGGCACCAACCTGCCACTCGCTCGGGATCGCGAGACGGTTCGCGTTGCCGAGGTAGCCGCCTGGCTCGAGCGAGGCGTATTCGGTCGGATCGAAGGCATAGTGACCCTCGACCTTGAAGATCGAACCAGCAGCGAGCAGGTCCTTGAGCTCGACGCCGGCCTTCAGAGCGAAAGCGCCGTCCGAAGCGTCGTTGATGTTGTAGTCATCGAGGAAGTAGAACGACGCCAGGCCGGCATCGGTGGTGTAGAAGGAGCCGCTGTAGGCGTCTTCGTCGTAGACACCCGAGATGTAGGCCGAACCCCAGGCGCCTTCGTAGGCGAGCTGGCCGACCACGTCCGGCGTGAAGTCGCCGTCGCCGTCGTCTTCGAGCGACAGGGCGCCGCTGAAGCCGTTGGCAGCGTAGGTGTAGGAAACGCGGTTCTGGCTGATATCGCCGACCGACCAGTCATTGTCGGTCAGGAGGCCGTCACGCTCGGCCCAGAGCGAGTCGAGCTTGCCCATGGTGAGGCCGCCCAGCTGGATGAAGCCCTGGTCCATTTCGTACTGGCTGTTGCCGACGCCGTAGCCATTGGTGTTGGCGGTGCTGCGGTTCGTGGCCTGGACGCGGGCATAGGCGCGCAGGGTGCCGAGCTCGGTCTCTTCGCGAACGTCGAAGTTCAGACGGGCGCGGACGCGGGTCTGGAAGGAGTAGTCTTCGTCGCCGTCGAGGTTCTGGGCATCGAAGAAATCGCCCTCTTCAACTTCGTCGGCAGCCTCGAAGCGCATGCGGACGTAGCCGCCGATCTTCAGGCAGGTCTCGGTGCCGGGGATGTAGAAGAAGCCCGTGCCGTACACGTCGCAAACGCGAACGTATTCGACCGGCTCCGGCTCAACCATCACAACGGCGTCGGCAGCGCGGGCACCGGAAACGGCGACGAGGGCCGCAGCGGATCCGAGCAGGATGCTCTTGATGTTCATGTCCTGACCTCCAGTCAAGTTAACAAAGTGGGCTGGGCCTTGTTGTGAAGGTCAAGCCTTCTCTGCCCCGTCCTCGTGTCGAAAGTGCCAAGCAAAAGCTTCATTCTTTCGAATTTGAACATCTCCCACTCGCCCGCCGGATGCAATCGCGGAAGCGGTTCGGAAGCATCTTGGCCACAGTCCTGTTGCGACAAAGCCACAAAAAGGCCCGCCAATTGGCCTTTGTTAAGATCGGGTTAATGGCCAATGCCTTGGATGCGTGACAGTCGGCGCAGGCATGCGCCCGACACGCCAGATGAATGCCATGCCGCGGCGAGTCTCGCGGCGCCTTGTGCGCTTCGAGCGGGAGCGAACGCTCCCCCTCTGAAGCGCGCGGTCGGGGCCGGGTGGCCTTTCCACCGGCGCCCGTCAGAATGCCGACCGGGACGCGATCTCTTTATATGCGGGGTTGGACGGTCCGTCGGCGACCCCGCCTCGCCCGCCGATCCGTGCGTCCCCGCATCCAACTTTGCTTTTGCGCGCCGACCCCCTATAGCTTCGCGAATTCGCACTGCACATCAAACGGCGGTCCCGCATCGCCACCAGACACGAGGACAGGCCTTTGTCATCAACGTTCGACAAGGTGGCGGACATCATCGCCGAGACCAGCGAGATCGATCGCGACCAGATCACGCCCGAAAGCCATACGATCGACGATCTGGGCATCGACTCGCTCGACTTTCTCGACATCGTCTTTGCCATCGACAAGGAATTTGGCATCAAGATCCCGCTCGAGCAGTGGACGCAGCGCGTCAACGAGGGAGAGGCGGCGACGGAGGAGTACTTCGTCCTGAAGAACCTCTGCGCCAAGATCGACGAACTGCGCGCCGCCAAGACCGCCTGAGCGGCGATACCCCGGACCGGAACGGCGGTCGGCGGCCGCCCCCGCTGCCGGGCCTTGCGCCCGGCGCGACACAGGCCCGCTGGCGCCTTTCGGTTGTCTCGGACCTGAACGAGTTGGAAGCGCCATGAACAATCCTGCGCGGGACGTGCTCATCACCGGCATCGGCCTGGTTTCCTCGCTCGGCGAGGGCATCGAGGCCCATCTCGACCGCCTCGGCGTCGACAGCGTGCCACAGCCCGAGATCGATGCCGAAGGCTACGCCCCCCATTTCGTCCATCCGCTGCCGGCCATCGACTGGTCGCAGCAGATCCCGAAAAAGGGCGACCAGCGCCAGATGGAGACCTGGCAGAAGCTCGGAACCTACGCCGCCGGCCTGGCGCTGGGCGACGCCGGTATCGAGGAGGGCGAGGAGACCCGCTCGAAGATCGACATGATCGTGGCAGCCGGCGGCGGCGAGCGCGACGCCGCGGTCGACGCACTGGTCATGCAGCGGGCCCGCGGCCTTGCCGATCCCCAGGCGATGGTCAATGAGACGCTCTCCTCCGAACTGCGGCCGACCCTGTTCCTGGCGCAGCTGTCGAACCTTCTGGCCGGCAACATTTCGATCGTCCATAAGGTCACGGGCTCCTCGCGCACCTTCATGGGCGAGGAGGGCGCAGGCATTTCGGCAATCGCGACCGCCGCAGCGCGGATCGCCGCCGGGCAGAGCGACATCTGCCTCGTCGGCGGCGCGTTTTCGGCCGAGCGCAAGGATCTTCTGACCAATTACGAGATGGGCGGCTATCTCCTCACCGGCGAATGGCGCCCGGTCTTCGCGCGCACGCCCGGCCATGACGGCTTCACCATCGGCAGCGTCGGCGCCTTCCTGGTGCTCGAATCGGCCGAGCACGCCGCCGCCCGCGGCGGTGCCGGCTACGCCCGGCTCGAGCATGTCGTCGGCGACCGCGGTCCCCGGGACCAGGCGTCTCTCGCCGAGCGATTCGATGCCCTCCTCTCAAGAAGCGGCGCCACCGATGACGATCTCCTGATCCTGTCGGGCGCGACCGGGATCGCGGCGCTGTCCGAGACCGAGAGGGACGTCCTTAGGTCCCGCTTTCCCGATGCCGCGCTGCGCAGCTTCGGCTCCTTGCTCGGCCAGTCCTTCGAGGCGCAGTTCTCCGCCGGCATCGCCCTCGCCGCCGCCGCGCTCGCCCGCCGCCAGGGCCTGCCGCCCTTCGACGGCCGGGTCGAGAACGCCGTCGGCTTCACCCCGTCGAGCGCGCTCGTCACAACCATCGGCCACGCCCAGGGCGAAGGCGTCTGTGTCCTCCATGCCCTCGACGGCCGCTGACGGAGTTTTCGCCATGACTTCTTCCCACAGGGACTTCCAGGGCCGACCAATCGTCGTCGTCACCGGGATCGGCCTCGTCTCCTCGCTCGGCCAAGGCGTCGAGGACAATTGGGCGGCGCTGACCGCGGGGCGCTCGGGCATCCACGCCATCACCCGCTTCGCCACCGACAACCTGCGTACCAAGATCGCCGGCACCGTCGACTTCATGGACGTCTCGCCGGTGACCGGCATCGACCTGTCCTTCGCGCTGGCCGAATCGGCCGGTCTCGAGGCCGTCCGCATGGCCGGCTATGACAAGGACTTTCCCGGGCCGCTGTTCCTGGCGGCGCCGCCGATCGAACTGGAGTGGCAGCACCGCTTCAAGCTCGACGCGCTGCCGGGCGAGGCCCGCGAGGAAGCCGGCTACGACCGCCTGCTGGAACTCGTGCGCCAGAACCGCGACCCGGCGATGTACCGCCAGACGCTGTTCGGCGGCATTTCCGAGCGCCTCGCCGACCGTCTCGGCACGCGGGGCCTGCCGGTGACGCTGTCGACCGCCTGCGCTTCGGGCGCCAGTGCCATCCAGCTCGGCGTCGAGGCGATCCGCCGCGGCGATACCGACCGCGCCATCTCGATCGGCACCGACGGCTCGGTCGGCGCCGAAGCGCTGATCCGCTTCTCGCTGCTCTCGGCCCTGTCCACCCAGAACGAGCGGCCGGAAAAGGCTTCAAAACCCTTTTCCAAGGACCGCGACGGTTTCGTCATCGCGGAAGGGGCCGCCGCCCTGGTGCTCGAATCGCTGGAATCGGCCAAGGCCCGCGGCGCCACCATCCTTGGCGTCGTCATGGGCTGCGGCGAGAAGGCCGACGATTTTCACCGCACCAGGTCTAAGCCCGACGGTTCGCCGATCATGGCCACCATCCGACACGGCCTGGCCGATGCCGGCCTCGAGCCGGACGATATCGGCTACATCAATGCGCACGGCACCTCGACGCCGGAGAACGACCGCATGGAGGCCGGCGGCCTGACCGCGGTCTTCGGCGAGCGCATCCGCGATGTGCCGATCTCGTCGAACAAGTCGATGATCGGCCATACGCTGACCGCCGCCGGCGCGATCGAGGCGGTGTTTTCGCTTTTGACCATGCGCGAGGGCGTCCTGCCGCCGACGATCAACTATGATGTCCCGGACCCGGCGATCGTTCTCGACATGGTGGCGAACGTGAAGCGTTCCGCCGATGTCGCCGCCGTGCTCTCCAATTCCTTCGGCTTCGGCGGACAGAATGTCAGCCTCGTCCTCGGCCGCGAACCCGGCTGATTCGACAGACCGCTTTTAAGGTAATCTCATGCGCGCACTGCAACTCATCGGCGACAAGGATCTGCGCCAGACGGAGATCGACGAACCGCCGGCGCCGGGGCCGGGCGAAGCGCGGGTGCGCATCCAGGTCGTGGCGCTGAACCATCTCGACGTCTGGGGCTGGCGCGGCATGGCCTTTGCCAAGCGCAAGCTGCCACTGGTGATCGGCGCCGAGGCGTCGGGCATCGTCGAAGCCCTCGGCCCGGGCGCGAGCGGCGTCCTGCCGGGACAGCTGGTCTCGATCTACGGCGCGCGCACCTGCGGCCTGTGCAAGGCCTGCCGCGAGGGCCGCGACAACCTGTGCGAACATGTCGGCGGCGTGCACGGTTTTCACCTCGACGGATTTGCCTGCGAGTACGTGAACCTGCCGGTCCGCCTGCTGGTCCCCGCCCCGCCCGGCTGCGACGCCGTCGGCGCGGCCCTGGCGCCGGTGACCTTCGGCACGGTCGAGCACATGCTGTTCGACAATGCCAAGCTGGAGGCCGGCGAAACGATTCTCGTCCATGCCGGCGGATCGGGCATCGGCTCGGCGGCGATCCAGCTCGCCAAGCGGCAGGGCGCGACCGTGATCACCACTGTCGGCTCGGACGCCAAGATCGAGGGCGCCAAGGCGCTCGGCGCCGACCACGTCATCAACTACCGCTCCGACCGGTTCGAGGGCGTGGTGCGCAAGCTGACCAAGAAGAAGGGCGTCGACGTCGTGTTCGAGCATGTCGGCGTCGACACCTGGGCCGGCTCGATGCTGTGTCTCAAGCGCGGCGGGCGGCTCGTCACCTGCGGCTCAACCTCCGGCGTCTCGGCCCCGACCAATCTGATGATGCTGTTCCAGCAGCAGCTGCGCCTTATCGGCTCGTTCGGCTGCCGGATGGAGAACATGGCCGACGCCATGCAGAAGATGGCCCGCGGGCTGGTGAAGCCGGTGATCGACACGGCGATCGGCTTCGACGAGATCGACGTCGCGCTGCAGCGCATGGCCGGGCGCGACGTCTTCGGCAAGATTATCCTCCACATCGAGGGCCGGCCGACCGCATGAGCCCGCTTCTCAAGCAGGCGTGGAAGCGCTGGCGCATCGTCTCCGACTGGACGGCGGCGCAGGCTGTGTTCGGCCTCCTGCGCCTCATCCGCCTGATGCCGCCGCAGGCGGGGCTTCGGACCGCCGCGGCCCTCGGCCGGTGGATCGGCCCGCTGACGCCCCGCCACCGCGTGGCGACGGAAAACCTGCGACTGGCCTATCCCGAGAAGGACGCCGCCTGGATCGAGGCGACCGCGCGCGCCAACTGGGAGCAGATGGCGCGCCTGGCGGCCGAGTTCGTGTTTCTCGACGACATCTTCGACTTCGACCCCGATCGCCCCGGCGAGGGCCTCATCGAAGTCGAGGGACGCGAGATCTTCGAGGAACTGCGCAACCGCAAGGGCCCCTTCATCTTCTTCACCGGGCATCTCGGCTGCTTCGAGCTGCTGCCGATCTGCGCCGCGGCCTTCGACCTCGAAGTCACCGCCCTCTTCCGCAAACCGAACAACCGCTACATCGCGCGCGAGATCCTGGCGACGCGCCGCACCAGCGGCGGCCACATGGTGCCGTCGAAGGCCGGCGCCGCCTGGGCGCTGGCCGGAACGCTGGATCGCGGTGGCGCCGTCGGCATGCTCGTCGACCAGAAGTTCAAGAAGGGCGTCAAGACCACCTTCTTCGGCCGGGAGTGCCGGACGAACCCGCTCGTCCCCAAGCTAGCACGGCAGTTCGACTGCGAGGTCTATCCCGTCCGCTCCATCCGCCTGCCGGGCGGCCGCTACCGCCTGGAGCTGAAGCCCAAGCTCGCGCTGCCGCGGACGGCCGACGGTGCCATCGATATCGCCGCCAGCTGCCAGACGCTCAACGACGTCGTCGAATCCTGGGTGCGCGATCATCCGGAACAGTGGATGTGGTTCCATCGCCGCTGGCAGGAATGAGCCGCTCCGCCTGAGGCGCCCAGGCCCGCGAACCCTAGGCCGCCCTGACTCCATGCCCTCACGCCCTTGAGAGAACGCGCCCCGCCCGCCGCGGGGAAGTGTCCGTTGCCGGTCTCAGGACCGGAGATCATCCGTTACCGCGTGATGACGATCGACGTCCCGGCCGGGCCGACCTTGCGGACCATCGCATACAGCTGGGCGGCATGGCTGGGATGCAGCCGGATGCAGCCGTGGGAAGCCGGACGACCGAGGCGCGACACCGCGCCGGTCCCATGGATGGCATAGCCCCCGCGGAAGAAGATCGAGTGGGGCATCGGCGAGTTATGGTACTTTTTTGAGTACCACATGCGGTGCATCCGGGTCGGCCTGTATCGCCCCGTCGGCGTGCGATAGCCGGCCCCGGCGGTCGACACCTTCCAGCGATCGACCACGGCGCCATTGCGCGTCACCGTCATCGTTTGCGAGGAAATATCGACAGTCGCAACCAGGACGGGCTTGGCCGATGCGGCGTCGGGCAAAAGGCAAAAGACGAGCGCGGCGACCAACGCCAGACAATTCAACACTTTCATGAAATGAACTCCCCTGCCCCTGCCGAACGACTGGCTGAGCTGGAACTAATCGTAAGAAATTGCCGGCGGCAGCGTCAATTACCCACGCGGATTCATAGTTTATTTCCGAACGCCTGTGACAGTCACGCAACGGAAGGTGAGTGACGGCGCTGGACCCGGACGACGCCCAGCGAAGAAACCGCGAAAGTCGCTCCAGACCAAATTTTTACTTTCTGACGTTATGCATGGGAAGACTGAGGAATCATCGACACACCCGATGCTGAACGGACTGAAAAGATACTGGGCGACCATCCTCGGTGCGGCGATCCTCGCGAGCCTCGTGACGTTCGGCATGCTTCACATTGCGGCGACCACGATCGGGGGCCTCATCGAGACAACGCTGCGGACGAAGGCCGAGAAGTTCTCCGATCTGCTGCTGTCCGACGAGGGCAATGTGAACGCCTTCCTCACCGGCGTCTCGCGCAAGGCGGATGCCGAGACGACGATTCGTCAGCTCGCAGCGCTCGCCGATATCGACAGCTTCGCGGTCTTCAATCGGAACGGCGAGGAAGTCTTCCGCTCGCGCTCCGATCGCTACGAGTGGCTCCTGCGCGACCGCCCGGGCGGCATCAGCTCCAAGGACCGCCTCTCGGACCAGACCATGGGAAAGCCGGGCAAGTGGCAGGTCGTCCACGACGATGGCCGCACCAATCCCTCCGTCGTCTCGCCGCTCGTCCAGGACGGCCAGACGATCGGCTACCTCTCCGTCGTCGCCGACATGATCGACGACCGAACCGCCTACACGGTGACGCTGCGCGATGCCGCGCTCTCGATCCTGCTGCTCCTTTTCACGGCCACCGGCGTTCCGCTGCTGATCTACGTCCGCCGCCACCGCAAGATCGCGGAGGCGGACGATCGCATCCAGTTTCTCGCCAATCACGATCCGCTGACGCACTTGTTCAACCGGACGCGGATGCAGGAGGAGACCCAGCGGATCCTCGCCACGTCCCGGGCGACGCGCGAGGAGATGGCCTTCTGCTTCATCGACATCGACGGACTGTCGGATATCAACGACAGCCTCGGCCAGGGCTTTGGCGACGAGCTCCTGCGGATCGTCGCCAATCGCCTGACCGCGACGGTCGATCGCAGCGATCTTCTGGCCCGCATCGGCGCCGACGACTTCGTCCTGCTTCGACGGCGCGTCACCGGTCCGGACGATCTGGCCGCCGTCGCCCTCAGCATCAAACGCGCCATCGCCGAACCGGTGGAGCTGAAGGGCCAGACCATCCGGCCCAACGTCTCCATCGGCGTCGCCATGATGCCGCGCGACGGTCGCACCTATGGCGAGCTGGTCAAGCACTCGGAACTGGCCCTGTTCCAGCACAAGACCTCCAAGACCGGGCACTTCGTCGTTTTCGAGCCGCATATGGACGAGGAGGTGCACCGCCGCCGCCAGATCGAAGCGACGGTGCGCGACGCTTTGGCCAATGACGGGTTCGAACTGTTCTACCAGCCCATCGTAGACGGCTCGGGCACCCAGCTTCTCGGCTTCGAAGCCCTGCTGCGGCTGCCTGATCCCGCCGGCGGCTACATCTCGCCGGTGCTCTTCGTGCCGATCGCCGAGACGCGCGGCTACATCAAGGAAATCGGCACCTGGGTGATCCGCAAGGCGGCCGAGCAGATCGCGCTCTGGCCCGAGCACCTGTTCGTTTCGGTCAACCTGTCGGCGGTGCAGTTCAGGGACGGCGATCTGGTCGCGATCGTCAAGCAGGCGCTGGACAAGGCCGGCATTCCCGGCCGGCGGCTCGAGATCGAGGTGGTGGAATCGCTTCTGCTGGAACGCTCGGACGACATACTGGGACAGCTGAACGAGCTGAAGGCGCTCGGCATCTCCATCGACATGGACGATTTCGGCACCGGCTATTCCTCGCTCGGCTATCTCTGGCGCTTCCCCTTCGACAAGCTGAAGATCGACCAGTCCTTCATGGTCGCCTTCGATTCCGGCGAACAAAACGTGCGGGAGATTCTCGGCACCATCGTCTCGCTCGCCCATCACATGCGCATGAAGGTGACCGCCGAGGGCGTGGAGACGAAGGAGCAGGCCGATCTGCTGCATTCGCTCGGCTGCGACCAGCAGCAGGGCTACTTCTTCGGCAAGCCGATGCCCGCCGACCGGATCGCCGGTGAAATTCTGTCGCGATACCAGACGCGGTCGGGCGGCTCGACGGAAGCTTTGCCCAGACCCGCCCTGGGCCGCGTCATCACGGCGGTCTGACGTCTGGCGCGAAGCGTCGCCATTTCCCCATGCACGGTGCGAGGCCGATCGAAACTTGATGCTGGAAGCGGGAGCGGTCGGACGGCCCCTCCCCGGCCCGGGTCGACGCTGGCGATGGGACGGGCGCCGGAGCGCCGCGGGCCGGACTTGCGGCGCCAGGGCCGAGCAGTCGGCACGCCCGTGGCCGTTCCTCCATGCAGACGCGAAAAAACCGCGCCGTCCGAAGACGCAGCGCGGTTTTCTCCACAACGTGACTGGAGGGTCTGGGCGCCACGATCCGGTACGCAATACCTTGTCCGGAGCGGGGCGTCTTTCGTCGCTCCCTGTTATCGCAGGCAGGTGTTACTCATCCTCTAACGTTTGCGCGTCGTCCGGAACGGGATGCGGAAATGATGCGCCGGGCCGCCACGCAATCGACGCCTGGCGCGACGCCATGCCGCTAAGACAACTGCCGCCGTCGCGTTCGGGCATGCGCACCGCTGTCACTCTCTTAGTCTGGTGTAAGGTCGAAGGGTGCAAACGCGGCGCAAGGCGCGTCGACAATCCCGACCGCCTTTGCCCGTCAGCCTGATCTTTCTCAACACCTGCGTGATCGCTGCCAGAATAAATCAGAAAACGGTTGGATTCGCGGCGCCAACCCGCTAGCCTTCGCTCTAACACAACTGCGACCCTCTCCTGCAACGCATTCGACTGATGTAGATCTCTACGTCTACTTGAGGCGCTTGCGTTTCGTTGTGACTTCCAGTTGATTACTTTACTCTCTTGAAAGGCCGGACATGAAGAAGCTACTCGCATCGACAATCCTGACTGCCTCGATCTTCGGCTTCGCCGGCAGCGCATCCGCTGCGGAAGACTGCGGGACGATGACGATTTCTGCGATGAACTGGGCCTCCGCTGAAGTCCTCGCCTCGATCGACGAGTTCATACTGGACAAGGGCTACGGTTGCGACGCGTCCCTGGTGCCGGGCGACACCATGCCGACCTTCGCCTCCATGACCGAAAAGGGTCAGCCGGACGTGGCGCCGGAAATGTGGGTCAACCAGTTCCGCGACCAGATCGATGCGGCGGTCAAGGACGGCCGGGTGGTCTACGGCGCCGAGTCGCTGACCGACGGCGGCGAGGAAGGCTGGTGGATCCCGACCTATTTTGCCGAGGCCCATCCCGAGATCAAGACGATCCAGGACGCCATGGACCATCCCGAGCTTTTCCCGTCGAGCGAGGACCCATCCAAGGGCGCCGTCTACAACTGCCCGTCGGGCTGGGGCTGCCAGATCACCACGACGCAGTTCTTCAAGGCCTATGAGGGTGAGAAGAAGGGCTTCGTGCTGGTCGACACCGGCTCGGGCGCCGGCCTCGACGGCTCGATCGCCAAGGCCTACGAGAACAAGCAGCCCTGGCTCGGCTACTACTGGGCACCGACCGCCGTGCTCGGCAAGTACGACATGACCAAGCTCGGCTTCGACACCACGTTCGACGAAGCCGAATGGAAGCGCTGCACCTCGGTCGCCGACTGCCCGGATCCGAAGATCAACGCCTGGACCAAGAGCGAGGTCTTCACCATGGTGACGCCCAAGGTCGCCGAATCGTCGAGCGGCGCGGCCGAATACCTGAAGACCCGCGGCTGGAGCAACGATATCGTCAACAAGCTTCTCGCCTGGAAGGAAGACAAGCAGGCGAACGGCGAGGACACCGCCATGCACTTCCTCGAGAGCCAGCCGGACGTCTGGACGAAGTGGGTCCCGGCCGATGTCGCCGAGAAGGTCAAGGCGGCCCTCTAGGCCATTCCGGCAGGAGCCGCTCTCGCGGCTCCCGCCCCAAGCCTCGGCAGGGCATGGCGCGCAAGCGGGCCATTTCCCCCGTTGGCAAGCGACGGCGACCGACGGGACTTCCGCAAGCCCGGCCGGTCGCCATGCGCGTGAGTGACTGTCCCCCATGCCTTCTCAGGCTCCATGCCGACCCAGGCTCCGGGGCCTGCCGAGGCTCCCAGCCTGCCGAGGCCGGACGCGTCACTCATGCGCGCCCGGGATGACCTCACCGCCGAAGCGACGCGGCACAGGACAACGTGTTGGATTGGTTGAAAACCGTGCCGGATTGGTTTTACGAGTTTCCCGAAATGAACGGCAGCCTCCTGCGGGAGGGAACCCGTGCTGTCGACCAGGCCTATAAGGCGTTCTCGCGCGCCTGGGGCGACACCATCGAGGCGATCTTCCGACCACTGCTGGATTTCCTGCTGTGGTTCGAGAGCCTGCTTTTGACCACGCCCTGGTGGATCGTGCTTTTGGTCGCCACCGCCATCGTCTGGTTTTCCAGCCACTCCCGGAAGATCACGATCGGCACGGTGGTGGCCCTGCTCCTCATCGGCATCTTCGGCATGTGGGAAGATACGATGCGCACGCTGTCGATCATCGTGGTCTGCACGCTCTTGTCGATCGTCATCGGCCTGCCCATCGGCATCCTGATGTCACGGTCTGACCGGGTCCAGGCGATCGTCTCGCCGATCCTCGACGTGATGCAGACCATGCCGTCCTTCGTCTACCTCATCCCCATCGTCATGCTGCTCGGCATCGGCCTCATTCCCGGCCTCCTCGTCGTCGTCATCTACGCCATGCCGCCGATCATCCGGCTGACCAATCTCGGCATCAGGCTGGTCGACAAGGAAGTGCTGGAAGCGGCCGACGCCTTCGGCGCGTCGACCTGGCAGCGGTTGACCGGCGTCCAGCTGCCGCTGGCGCTGCCGACCATCATGGCCGGCATCAACCAGACCATCATGATGGCCCTCGCCATGGTCGTCGTCGCCTCGCTGATCGGCGTGCGCGGCCTCGGCCAGCCGGTGCTGCAGGCCATCACCAACCAGTATTTCGCGCAAGGGGTGATGAATGGCCTCGCCATCGTCGCCATAGCCATCATCTTCGACCGCACCAGTCAGGCCTATGGCCATCGGCTCCAGCGCCACCGGGAGGCCGCCCATGGATGACGTCGCGATCCGCATCCGCTCGCTCTACAAGATCTTCGGGTCGGAGGATCGCCGCCTCGTCGAAGAGGTCAAGGCCGGCATGACCAAGGCCGAGCTGATGGAGAAGCATCAGCACGTCCTCGGCCTGAAGGACATCAACATCGACATGCCGAAGGGGGGCATCCAGGTGGTGATGGGCCTGTCGGGCTCGGGCAAGTCGACCCTGATCCGCCACATCAACCGCCTGATCGAGCCGACCTCCGGCGAGATCCTCATCGGCGGCGAGGACGTGCTGGCGATGTCGGCCCTTCGCCTGCGGGATTTCCGGCGAAACAAGATCTCCATGGTCTTCCAGCGCTTTGCGCTTCTGCCGCACAAGACCATCATCGACAACGTCACCTACGGCCTCACCATCCAGGGCAAGGGCGAGGCGGAAAAGCGCGCCGCCGCCAAGCGCTGGATCGACCGCGTCGGCCTGTCCGGCTACGAGGACCGCTATCCCACCGCTTTGTCCGGCGGCATGCAGCAGCGCGTCGGCCTTGCCCGCGCGCTCGCCACCGATGCCGACATCCTTTTGATGGACGAAGCCTTTTCCGCCCTCGACCCGCTGATCCGCAGCGACATGCAGTCCGTGCTGCTCGGCCTGCAGGAAGAGCTGCACAAGACCATCGTCTTCATCACGCATGATCTGGACGAGGCCCTGCGCATCGGCAACCGCATCGCCATCCTGCGCGACGGCGAGATCGTCCAGCAGGGAACCGGCGAGGAGATCGTGCTGAGGCCCGCCGACGGCTATATCGCCTCCTTTGTGCGCGAGGTGAACCGCGGCCGCGTGATCCAGGTCCAGACGATCATGGAGCCGACGACGTCGCAGGAGGGCCCGCGCGGACCGGCCGTGGCCAGGGGCACCATCATCGAGGAAGCGGCCCGCACCATGACCGACTGTTGCAGCCAGTCAGCCCATGTCGTGAACGGGTCGGGCGTCGCGATCGGTCATCTGACGTTGCAGGGCATCATGACCGCCATGGTCAATCCGCCGGATCGCCCAGCCGCCTAGGGCGCGGGGCACGTCAAAAGACCGAATATCGGATCTCCGACCGACTCTGCCGGCGGGGCCGCGAGCGCGGCCTGAAGTGGCGCGGGCTGCGGGCGCCGGTATGGTCGCGTCGATGAGCTGCGTCAGGCGCGTCGGGACGCCGCGTAGGCGCGCGGCAGGGTCACCAGACACGCTTCCAGCGCAATTAGATTGCCGGGCTTGGCAGCTTTCGTGAGGGAGGCTTTGATCTTGCCGGGCTGGATGCCCGCATCGGCCAGCATCTGCACCAGGGCCGCGACGGTCGAGACGACGTCCGCCTTCGCAATTTCTGGCTTTTCCGGGGTCTGCTTCACGACGGCGCGTCTCCTCAGGATCGTGAGGCGACTGTGTCCGAGCGCCATTAAGGAGGGGTTAAAGAGCCAGGCGACACACCACCCTCTTCCACTGCACCCCAAACGAAAAAAGGGAGCCGACTGGCGGCTCCCCTTTCCGATCCGACAGGAATGTCGGACGAGTTGGAATGCTTACTGCGCGACGTCGTTCACCGCAGCGCCCGTCGCATCGACGGTGTTGCCGACATCCCGTCCGACGCCACGAACCGTATTGGCGCAGGCCGAGAGCGTCAGGATGGCGGCGAGACAGAAAGAGACGGCGGCAATACGGTTCGACATGGTTCAGTCTCCAAATAACATTATGTGGCGGTAAAACGGCCGAAAGGTGAATCCGTTCCGCTCCCGGCTATTTTTTCACGACGGGGTGTGGCGCCTGGTCTGCCGTCTTCTGCGGACCGGGCGACCGGGCTATATTGCGCCGCATGACCGCGGACAAGCCAACCTTCTCCCATCCGCCCATCGTCCAGAAGGACGAATCCCTCGTCGTCGTCTTCCAGGGGGGCGGCGCGCTCGGAGCCTATCAGGCTGGCGTTTTCGAGGAACTGGCCGCGCACGGGGCGGAGCCCTCCTGGGTCGCCGGCATTTCCATCGGCGCCATCAACGCGGCCCTCGTCGCCGGGAATCCTCCGGCCCGACGCGTCGCCGCTCTGCGCAGCTTCTGGGAGGAGGTCTCTTCCGGCCTGACAGCCTCGCCGCTTCTCGCCGACGAGATCTCGCGAACCAGCTTCAACCACGCCAGCGCGGCAACGACCGCCCTCTTCGGCGTCCCCGGCTTTTTCAAGCCGCGGATCCTGCCGGCCGTGCTGCATCCGCCCGGCACGCAGGGCGCGCTCGGCATCTACGACACCACGCCGCTGAAAGCCACGCTGGAGCGCCTGGTCGACTTCGACTATCTGAACGAGGGCCGGATGCGCCTCAGCCTCGGCGCGGTCAATGTTGCCACCGGCAATTTTCGCTACTTCGACAGCCGGCACATGACGATCGGCCCGGAGCACGTAATGGCCAGCGGCGCCCTGCCCCCCGGCTTCTCCCCCGTCGAAATCGAGGGTGAACACTACTGGGACGGCGGCCTCGTCTCCAACACGCCGCTGCAATACGTGCTCGACGAGGAGAGCCGACAGGATCTCCTAATTTTCCAGGTCGATCTCTTCAGCGCCAGGGGCCCGCTGCCGCAGACCCTTCTCGACCTGTCCGAGCGCGAGAAGGACATCCGTTTTTCCAGCCGCACGCGGCTCAACACCGACATGGCCAGGGAGCGGCAGAAGCTGCGGCGGGCCCTGCACCGTCTTCTGGCCAAGCTCCCTGCCGAGTTCGACGACGACGTCGACGCCGGCATGCTGCGGGAGGTCAGCAACGACGCCTCGGTGACCATCGTGCATCTGATCAACCGCCGTCGGTCCTGGAGCCGCGATTCCAAGGACTACGAATTCTCGCGCCACACCGCCACCGAGCGCTGGGCCGACGGGCGGGCGGACGTGCGGCGGACGATTGAGGACGAGCGCTTCGTGCATCGGCAGAAGCCCGACTTCGCCATCCAGGTCATCGATTTCTGCGGCACCGGCCGCGACTGAGGCCACAGCAAGAGCGCGGCGACGCGGCCGTCCCGCCGGGCCGGCGATTTTCTTTCGGAACCGGGAAGCAAAACGTTCGCACCTCGCCAATAGTCTGTGACGAATGAACGCTCTGATGCCTCGCGCGTTGATGAGAGCGCTGCGAGATGAGCAGCCCGACCAAGGTATCCCCTGTGATGACACTCCCGACGCATAAAGCCGCCACGGCCATGGCGACCCTCGCCATGGAAGCCCCCTTCGTCATCGCAAGCCGAATGACGGAATTCTGGATCACCGCGGCAGCGCCCACCGCGAGTTCCAAGCGCGAGGCCTCACAGATGGTCACCGAGAAATTGCAGGCCATGGGCGAGAGCGCGGTGGCGATGAACATGGCCATGGTCAAGGTGGCGATGGAGACGACGATGAGTGCCATGACCGGCGTCATGCGCAGTGCACACAACGATGCCGACGACGTACTTTCGGCGGCGCTGCATCCCTATTCCAGGCGCGTCACAGCCAACGGCAAGCGGCTTTCTCGCTAGGGAGCGCGCGGCGTGCAGTCGTTCGCAGGAGCAGCCGGCGACCCGCCTGACTTCTCCCAGCGCTGCAAAAACCCTGGTCCGAAATCCGGATCGATGCGGCAGAAGCGCGGCTCCGGTGCCGAGCGTCTGGCGCCGTTAAGGACGGCGCTGCACAATTGGCAGTCGCTTTCTGGAATTGTCGCAAATTTGGCTGCAGGCGCTTGAACCACATGTGATTTACGCGCACTTTGGAACGACGGCAAACAAGCCGAACCGACCGAGTGGCCATGCTCCAGTTGCCCGTTCCCGTCCCGTCACGGCCCGAACCGTCGAAGACGCTGAAGCGCAGCATCGTGTTTCTGCTGGTGCCCAATTTTTCGATGATCGCCTTCGCCACGGCGATCGAGCCGCTGCGGATCGCCAACCGGCTCCTGGGCTACGAAGCCTATCGCTGGCGCCTCGCCTCCCCCACCGGCGCCCCCGTCTTCGCCTCCAACAATGTCGAGATCACCGTCGGCGGATCGGTCGAGACCGAGCGGCGGGCGCTGATGGGCGAGGGCAAGCCGTCGATGGTCTTCGTCTGCTCCGGCGTCTTCGTCGAGGATTTCAACGACCGCGCCAGTTTCTCCTACCTGCGCGAGACGCACCAGCGCGGCGTCTCCGTCGGCGGCCTGTGCACCGGCGCCTGGATCCTCGCCCGCGCCGGCCTCCTCGCCGACCGCCGCTGCGCCATCCACTGGGAGAACCTGCCGGGTTTTGCCGAGGCCTTTCCGCGCGCCGACGTGCATGCCGACCTGTTCGAGATCGACCACAACATCTTCACCTGCGCCGGCGGCACCGCCGCGCTCGACATGATGCTGGCCCTGATCGGCGAGGATCACACCGACGACCTCGTCAACCGGGTTTGCGAGCAGGCACTCACCGACCGCGTGCGCGCCAGCCACGACCGGCAGCGCCTGCCGCTGCGCGCCCGCCTCGGCGTCCAGCACGCCAAGGTGCTGGCCATCATCGAGATCATGGAGGCCAATCTCGGCGAGCCGCTGTCGCTGGTCGAGATCTCGCGCCGCGTCTTCCTCTCCCGCCGCCAGGTCGAGCGCCTGTTCGACAAGGAGATGAACCGCTCGCCGGCGCGCTACTACCTCGAAATCCGCCTCGACCGCGCCCGCCACCTTCTGCTGCAGTCGGCCCTGCCGATCGTCGAGATCGCCGTCGCCTCCGGCTTCGTCTCCGCCTCGCACTTCTCCAAATGCTACCGCGAACTCTACGGCCGCTCGCCGCAGCAGGAACGCGCCGCGAGGGCAGCCGTCAACGCGCCGCCGGTGGCGGTGGCGAAATACGGCTGAGGCTTTGCTGCGGGCCGGGTGGGGCCTGGCCGAGGCCGTCGATCGGCGGATTGGCCCCGTCTGCGCCGAAACCACTCTCCGTCTCGTCATCCTCGTGCGCAGCGCGGGGATTCATGCGGCAGCCAGTCTCCCGACGATGCCATTCAGGACGGCCCCACCGGCTCGTCTTGTTCAGCGGCGGGGCCGGATCACCGAGTCCGGATGACGAACGCGAGGGACAATGCTTCGTGCTCTCCAGGCAATGAAGCTTCCTGCCCCCCTCTGAGAGTAGTCATTCCGGGCTTGACTCGGAACCCATGCCGAGGCGCTGTCACTGCCCCATCGGGTCAGGATCGGGAATGTCCACCGTCCTCGATCATGTTCAGCGATTTGGCATGGGTCCCGGATCAAGTCCGGGATGACTAATCGGAGAGGACGGTGCTGTTCGTTCGGCAGGCTATGAAGCTCCCCGCCCCCCTATGGGAGTAGTCATCCCGGGCTTGACCCGGGACCCATGCCGAGGCGCTACCACTGCCTCATTGGTTCAGGATCGGGAATGTCCGCCGTCCTCGATCATGTTCAGCGATTTGGAATGGGTCCCGGATCAAGTCCGGGATGACTAATCGGAGAGGACGGTGCTGTGCGTTCGACTGGCAATATAGCTTCCTGCCCCTCTCTGAGAGTAGTCATCCCGGGCTTGACCCGGGACCCATGCCGAGGCGCTGTCCCCGCCTCATTGGGTCAGGATCGGGGATGTCCGCCGTCCTCGATCATGTTCAGCGATTTGGCATGGGTCCCGGATCAAGTCCGAGATGACTATTCGGAGACGACGGTGCTTGGCGTTCGGCAGGCGGTGACAACTTCTACCACCCTTCAATATTCGTCATCCCATGCTTCTTGCCGCTCCGGCCAAGCCTGCTTTCGCCTACCGCGTATCGTCGATCCACAGCCCCTGGCGCTGCTGCCACTGGCGCTCGCCGATGAGGCAGTCCGGCGCGGGGCCGGACGCGACGGGGATGATGGCGGCCTCGGGCGCTTTCGGTGCCGGCCAGAGGCCGGCCAGTTCCAGCACCAGCTTGCGGCGGACGGCGTCGGGAAACTGCGCCCAGTCGTTGACCGGGATCATGAAGGCGCCGGGCCCGCCAATGACGCAGTCCGCATAGTATTTGTCGAGATCGGGGATCGAACCCCAGGAGAGATAGCCGCCGGAGTCGCCCGACGTCATCAGCGGCAGGCCGTTGATGGTGATGCCGCGCTTGACCGCCGCGTCGCGCGCCTCGGTCACGCCCCGACCCTGGTTGTTCGGCCCGTCGCCGGAAACGTCGATCACCTTGCGCAGACCGGAGAAGCCATTGCCGTCGAAGAGGCCAGCGGTGAAGTCGATCGCCGCGGCGATGGAGGTGCGGCGCTCGCGCTCCGGCTCCTCTTCGGCGAGCCGGTAGGCAAATCCGTCGGCATCGGCCTTGGAGGCGATCAGCGTCCAGGGCACGACGACCGATTGCGAGAAGGTCCCGGCCCATTCGACATAGGTGACGGCGACGCGCTGGTTGCCGCCCTCGAGGATCGCCTGCTGGACTTCCGGGCTGCGGAAGGCCGCGACATAGCCGTCGCGCTGAAGGCGCTGCTCGCCCGAATCCATCGACCAGGACACGTCAACGGCCAGCACCAGCTCGACATCCACCTCCATCTCGTCGGCCGCAGCCGGCTCACTCCCCGATGCTGCGAGACAGCAACCGGCAAGCAGGAAGGCGAAAGTCGGGGTCCAACGAGCGCGCATCCGGAAAAGCTCGCCCCGATCGCCCGGCGCGGCAATTCACGAATCCGTCATTCGTCTAGACCTTGGCGATCGAGGCGCGCGCGTCAGCCCCGCAGGCGATCGTTCTCCGGATCGAAGGGGCTCTCGCCGACGACGACGGCCTCGTGCAGCGTGCCGAGGATCTTGATCGTCAGCCGCGTGCCCTCCACCGCCAGGTCCGGGCGCAGCATCGCCAGAGCGAGGCTCTTGCCGACGCGCCAACCGAAGCCGCCGTTCGTCGCGCGGCCGATCATCTCGCCGTCGTGGTAGATCGGCTCGGAGCCGCGCGCGTCGGCATCGGTGACGCCCTCGACCTCCAGCGTCGCAAAGCGCCAGCGCAGGCCCTCGGCCTCCGCCTTCAACACGCCCTCGCGGCCGATGAACGGGCCCTTCTTCGGCTGCACGAAGCGGTCGAGCCCCGATTCCAGCGCGTTGTATTCGATCGACATTTCGCGCGGCAGCTGGCGGTAGGATTTCTCCAGCGCCATGGTGTTCATCGCCCGGATGCCGAAAGGCTTGATGCCGAACTCTTCGCCGGCGGCGAGCAGCGCGTCGTAGAGGCGGTTCTGCATGCCGATCGGATGGTGCAGTTCCCAGCCGAGCTCGCCGACGAAGTTGACGCGCAGCGCATGCACGCCGACTTCCGCCACGTCGATCGCCTTGCCGGTCAGCCAGGGGAAGGCGGCGTTGGAGAGGTCGGCGCGGGTGAGTTTTGCCAAGAGCTCACGCGAGCGCGGGCCGGCGATGACGAGGACGCCCATCGCCTCGGTCAGCGGCCGCAGCGTGACGGAGCCGTCCTTCGGCGCGAGACGGGCGAGATTGTCGTGGTCGATCCGCTCGTAGCCACCGGCCGAGACGAGGTAGAAGCGGCCCGGCGCCCATTCGTAGACGGTGAATTCGGCCCGGACGCCGCCCGTCTCGGTGAGGAGATGGCAGAGCGCGACGCGGCCGCGCGCCTTCGGAATGCGGTTGGCGAGGATGCCATCGAGGAAGGAGCGCGCGCCCGGGCCCGAAACCTCCATCTTGGCGAAGGCGGTGAGGTCGAGCAGGCCGACTTTTTCCGTGACGTTCTTCACCTCGTTGCCGACGTGCTCGAAGTAGTTCGAGCGGCGGAACGACCATTTTTCCCGGATGACGCCGTCGGCATCCGCCGGCGCGTGGTTCTCGTTGGTCAGAACGTCGGCGCCGAGGTCGAGCTCTTCCTTGGAGACGGAAAGCCCATCGGGGGCGAACCAGTTGGCCCGCTCCCAACCGTAGACCGAGCCGAACACGGCGCCGAGTGCCTTCTGCCGATCGTAGGAGGGCGAGGTCTTCAGCGGCCGCGCGGCGGCGCGCTCCTCGTCGGGATAGTGCGTGGTGAAGACGTTGGCATAGGCTTCCTCGTTCTTCTGGATGAGGTAGCCCTCGGTCGCATAGGGGCCGAAGCGGCGGGGGTCGACGCCGACCATGTCGACCGTCGGCGCGCCGCCCGCCATCCATTCGGCCAGCTGCCAGCCGGCGCCACCGGCGGCGGTGATGCCGAAGGAATGGCCCTCGTTCAGCCAGAAATTGGTGAGCCCCGGCGCCGGGCCGACGATCGGCGAGCCGTCCGGCGTGTAGGCGATGGCGCCGTTGTAGACCTTCTTGATGCCGACCTCGCCGAAGGCGGGAACGCGGGCGATCGCCGTCTCGATATGCGGCATCAGCCGGTCGAGCTCTTCCTGGAACAGCTCGTATTCGGAGTTGTCGTCGGGACCGTCGAGATAGCAGCAGGGCGCGCCCTTCTCGTAGGGGCCGAGCAGAAGTCCGCCGGCCTCCTCGCGCATGTACCAGGCGGAGTCGCTCTCGCGCAGCACGGCCATTTCCGGCAGTCCCTGGCGCTTGCGCTCCATAATCGCCGGATGCGCCTCGGTGACGATGTACTGGTGCTCGACCGGGATGACCGGGATGTCGAGCCCGACCATGCGGCCGGTGCGGCGGGCGAAATTGCCGGTGGCGGAGACGACGTGCTCGGCGATGATGTCGCCCTGGTCGGTCGAGACCTTCCATTCGCCCGACGGCAGCTGCTCGATTCCCGTGACCGTGGTGTTGCGGTGGATTTTCGCGCCCCTGTCGCGGGCACCCTTGGCCAGCGCCTGCGTCAGGTCGGCGGGCTGGATGTAGCCGTCCTCGGGATGCTGGATCGCGCCGAGGATGCCGTCCGTCTCGCAGAGCGGCCAGATTTCCTTCAGCTCGGCGGGCGTCAGCATCTTCACCTTGACGCCGATCGTCTCGGCGATGCCCGCATAGTACTGGAATTCGTCCCAACGGTCCTTGGTGCGGGCGAGGCGGATGTTGGAAACGACGGAGAAGCCGACATTCATGCCGGTCTCCTCCTGCAGCTCGTGATAGAATTTGACGCTGTAGCGGTGCAGCTGGCCGACCGAATAGCTCATGTTGAACAGCGGCAGGAGGCCTGCGGCATGCCAGGTGGAGCCGGAGGTCAGCTCCTTGCGCTCGATCAGGACGCTGTCCGTCCAGCCCTTCTTGGCCAGGTGATAGAGCGTCGAAACGCCGACGACGCCGCCTCCGATGACGACAGCACGGGCATGGGTCTGCATGGCAACTCCTTGTCGGGCGTCGGCGCCCTCAACGTGACGCGAGATTAGTCGAGCGCTCCCACCCGTCGCAGTCTCTTTGCGACATGACCTGTCGACGGAAGCGAACATCGGGCCGGCCTGAGGCAGGGCTCGGCGAGTCGCTTTCCGCAGGAGGCCGATGGGAGGCATGGCGCAGACCTGATGCACCGCGCCCGGATCTCGCAGTTCCTGCCTCGCCGGACGCTACGTCAGCTTTAGGTTAACCTTGCTGCGGCATTCTATCGCCAGTCGAATCTGGCATGGCGGGAGGCCCGGTTGTCGCAAATGGCCCTAGAACGGCGCTCGGTGCGAAGGGGGCGCGCCCTGTTCGCGCCGGTTGTCCTGTTGGCGGCAACCTGTCTGATCCTTGCTCTCCTGCTGACGGTGAGGACGACGCTGCCGATCGGTCCCTTCTACTGGGACCTCTATATCTATTTCGATGCGGCGAACCGGATCTTCGACGGCCAGGTGCCAGGCGTCGACTTCTTCACCCCGGTCGGAGCGCTTGGCTATTACCTGTTTTCGCTGTTCGTGTGGATCTTCCCCGCGGGCCAGCCCCTGCTTGTCGTGCAATGGTCGCTGCTCCTCGTCAGCGCGCCGCTCTTTGGCGTGGTGCTGACCGATATCGACCGCCGCTCACGCTTCGTCGCGCTGTCTCTGCTTATTCCCTTCCTTGTCTTCTCGATCCTGCCGTTCAACGTCGAGGAATATTACGCCTATCCCGGCGTGGACGGCTTCGGCATCTACAACCGGCAGGTCTCCCTCCTGCTCTACGTGCTGATGGCGGGCCTCGTCTTTGCCGAGTCGCGTCGGACGCTGCTCGTCCTCGTCGCGGGATGCATGCTGGCGCTGCTGTTTACCAAGATCACCGGCCTCATCGCCGGTGCGGTCCTGTGCGTCCTTGCCGTGGCGGCGGGGCGCCTGGCCGTACGGACGGCCATCGCCGCAGCCTTGGTCTTTGCCCTGGTGCTGGCCGGGCTCGAGCTCTGGCTCGGCCTCGTCAGCGCCTATGCCGCCGACATCCTGCTGCTCCTGGAGAAGAACGAGGATAGTCTCCTGCCGCGTTTCCTGCAGGCGGCCTCCCTGCATTTCGGGGTGTTCGCGTCGCTTGTCGCGCTGACGGGCGTGCTGATGGTGCTGAATGCCCGGGCCTTTATCGGGCATGCCCGCGATTTCGCGCGCCAGCCTGCCCTCTCCCGGGTGCCCGCCCTGTTCGACCACGATGCGCTGTGGCTCGGCGTCGCGCTGACGGCGGCGCTTTTCGTCGAAACCCAGAACACCGGCGGCCTCGGCTTCATTTTCGTCTGGCCGGTGCTCCTGCAGCTTTTGACCCGCTGCGGGCGGTGGAACGGGCGCAGCCTCGGCCTGGTCCTGACCCTCGTGGCCGCCAGTTCGCTGCCGACCATGGTGGGGGTCATGCACCGCGCCGCCCGTGCCTTCGTCGGCCAGATGAACTATACCGTCGTCAAGGCCGACGGCCTCAAGAACCTGGCTGCCGTCTCGCAGCGCGAGGCGATCGTCCAGCACGCGGCAACCATGCTGGAGGCCTATAGAAGATTTCCGGACACCTGGCAGTTCTTCGCCGACCGGGACGAACTGTCGGATTTCACCCTCTATACCGACCCCGACTTCCAGATCACCTGGCTGCTGGCGGCAGAGGAGGCCGTCGAGGCGATCAAGGCGTATGAACGGGCCAACGGCGTCCGCTTCGAAACGATCATGAGCCTCAACTTCGTCAATCCGTTCCCCTGGCTGCTCGACCGCCATGCGCCGCGCTACATCGCCATCGGCGCCGATCCCTATCGGGCGGTGCCCGATCCGGGGGCCTCGGTGCTGCGGGCAGTGGGTGGTGCCGATCTCGTCCTCTATCCGAAATGCCCGATCACCAACGCGAACATGGCGCTGCGCGACCTCTATGCGCCGGGTCTCGCCGGCCATCGCCTCGTCAGCCTGTCCCCGTGCTGGGACGCCTATGTGAAGTGAACTGGCGGCCATCGGTCCGCACGGCCCTGCAACGCCCCCTGCCCCGGCCGCCCCCTACCTGGCTTCTGGCCCTCGCGCCCGAATTCCAGGCGGGTCGGCATCCGCGGAAAACCTCCTTGCCGGGCCACCATCCGCGCATACGAAAAACGGCGCGCCCTGGGGACGCGCCGTTTCGATGCTGTCGCCGTGACTGACGGTGCCGCTATCCCATCTGCGCCTTGATGAAATCCTTCACGATGCCGACGATGCCGCGATCAAGGAGATCATCGAGCGCGTCGCAGAACTGGTCGACATTGTCCTCCGAGCAGATCAACGGCGGCTCCAGACGGATGACGTTGCGGTTGTACTCGGTGAAGGCGACGAGCACGTCGTAATCGCGCAGGAGCAGCGCGCCGACGAAACCGGACAGCGAGCCCTTCAGCTTTTCGTCGAGAATGGCGATGACGGGGCGCAGCGCCAGCGGCAGGGTGCGGGAGAAATCGTGGAATTCGAGGCCGACCATTAGGCCCTGGCCGCGCACTTCCTTGATCAGCGAGGGATAGCGCTGCTGGATCACCTTCAGCCGCTGCAGCAGGTAGTCGCCGACCACCTGGGCATTGCCGATCAGGTCCTCGTCGTAGAGCGTGTTCAGCGCCTCGATGGCGGTCACGCAGCCCTCGCCGATGCCGCCAAAGGTGGCGGCAGCGTGGATCATCGCCGTCTTCGGCGTGCCATAGGCCTTCATGTAGACCTCGCGCCGGGCGATCATCGCGCCCATCGCCGCCTTGCCACCGCCAAAGCTCTTCGCGAGGGCCGTGACGTCGGGGACCACGCCGTGATGCTCGAAGGCGTAGAAGCGCCCCGTCCGGCCGTAGCCGCACTGCACCTCGTCGGCGACCCACATCACCTTGTGCTTGTCGCAGAGCGCGCGCACGCCCTGCCAGTAATAGGTCGAGGCCTGGATGATGCCGCCGCCGCCCTGCACCGTCTCGAGCACCACGACGCCGATGTCGGGATCGCTCTCGACGCAGGCGGTCAGCGCCTCGAGATCGCCGAACGGCACCTTGTAGCGGTTCTCGACCAGCTTGAATTCGCCCTGGTAGAGGGTGGAATCGGTGATCGACAGGACGCCCTTGGTCTTGCCGTGAAACGAGTTCTCGGCATGGACGATCTTGCAGTTCTTGCGGCCTGAGGCGCGCTCGGCGACCTTGATCGCGGCTTCCATCGCCTCCGAGCCGGAGGAGCCGAGGAAGACCATGTCGAGGTCGCCCGGGCTGACGGCGGCCAGATTCTTGGCGAGCGCCGCGGCATATTGCGACAGGAAGGCGATGGCGATCTCGTGCCGCTTCTCGTTCTGGAATTCCTGCCGCGCCGCCAGGATGCGCGGGTGATTGTGGCCGAAGGCGAGCGAGCCGAAGCCGCCGAAGAAGTCGAGGATCTTTCGGCCGTTCTGGTCGATGTAGAACATGCCCTCGGCGCGCTCGACCTTCACCTTGTGAAAGCCGAGCAGCTTCATGAAATGGAACTGGCCGGGGTTGATGTGGTCCTTGAACAGGTCGGCCATGGTGCCGACGTCCATCGCCTTGGCGTCGGCGACGGAGAGCATCTTCGGCTTCTCCGGGCCGTGGCGGACGGGAGCCTCGAGCGCGGGCGCTGTGACGGACGGACGATCCAGCATGGTCTCTCTCCTCATTCGGCGGCTTCGGCGAAGGCGGGGGCACCGTCCTTCGTGGCGCGGTATTCGCGATAGGCGGCGATCAGCATGTCCTCGTCGCGGTACTTTGGCACCCAGCCGAGCTGGCGCTCGCCCTTGCCGACGTCGAGGACGCAGTTCTCGTCGGCGATCAGATACTGTTCGGGGTCCATCAGCGGCATGTTGAGAAGGTCGAGGAAGTCGAGCGTGCGCTTGACCGCCCAGGCCGGCGTCGGCAGCAGGATGGATTTCGAGCCGGCATGCTTGACGAGGTCGCCGAGGAGCTTGCGCACCGGCGGCGGGTTCAGCGAGCCGAGATTGTAGGCCTCATTGGGCGTGCCGGCCTTCCAGGCGAGGCGGGCGGCTTCGGCGCAGTCGAAGACCGAGATGAACTGGTAGGGATTCTTGCCCGACCCGATCATCGGCACCGGCAGGTTGGCGTCGATTAGCTTGAACAGTTTTTCCAAAATGCCGAGCCGGCCGGGCCCGATGATGAGGCGCGGCCGGAACAGCGTGATGGCCATGCCGCGCTGGCGCCAGTCGGCGGCCAGTTCCTCGGTCTTCCACTTCGACAATCCGTATTCGCCGAGCGGCGCCACCGGGTGCTCCTCGGTCATCGGGAAGACCTTGGTGTGGCCGTAGATCATGTCGGTGGTGAAGTGGACGAGCCGGTCGGCGCCGGCGGCATCCATCGCCTCGATGATGTTGCGGGTGCCGAAATAATTCACCGGAAAGAAGAACTCGTGGCGCTTCGCCCGCGGCATGATCGGCGACAGCATCTTGGCCGACAGGTTGTAGACTTGGTCGCCCGCCGCGATCGGCACGGAGCGCACGGCGGCCGCGTCGGTCACGTCGATCGCCATGTGCCGGGCGGCGCCGTAATGCGGCAGGTCGCTCTTGGCGATATCGGCGACGACGACCTCTTCACCCTCGGCGACCAGGGCGGCGGCGAGATGGCGGCCGACGAAACCGTCGCCACCGAACAGGACATGTTTCATCGGGAAACCTCGGCAGGGGGTGGGGAAACGGCGGCGCTCTCGTCGGCCAGGTGCGAACCGCCCTGGGCGATGAACACGGTGCCGATGCAGATCAGCGCGATGCCGCCGACGCGGTAGGCGTTGAGATCCTCGCGGAAGAGGAAATACGCCGCGACCGCGACCACGACATAGGCCAGCGACAGGAACGGATAGGCGTAGGAGAGCTCGACCTTCGACAGGACGAACAGATGCGACGCCATCGAGATGACGAAGGTGCACAGCCCGAGGAACACGAAGGGGCTGAAGACGATCTGCAGCAGCCGGAGGATCGGGTGGGTTCCCGCGACGCCGAGCTCGCCGAGCTGCATCATGCCGTGCTTCAGCAGCAACTGGGCCGCTGCATTGGTCAGCACCGTAAACAGAATGAACGGGATATATTTGGCCATGCGTCCACTTCTCGTCGATGGGAGCATTGATCCGGTGGAAATAGCAGATCAAGCGTCGAAATTTGTTAATCGGCCGGGATATCACGGGCCTGTGAACCCGCTTTGGCGATTCAAGGTAAACGGTGTTTATCAGGCCGGCAGGCTCGATCGGCCCTTGCGGAACCCATCGTCTGCCGGCCACGCGGCCACGGCTTCGGGCGGCAGAACGAGCGCGGTCCGGCGCCAGAAGTCGGACAGGATCGCCGGATCGCGCAGCCTTTCCAGCGCCCGCCAGCCAGGAAAGCCCGCCGCGAAGGTTTCGGCCGTCATGCGCGAGTCCTTGTAGGGATTGATCCGGCCGCCGGCGGCGAGCGTGATCGCATCGAGCGCCGCCAGCATCTCGAGTGTTTTCTTGCCCCGATGCGGAAAGTCGAGGGTGAGCGTGTAGCCGGGGCGCGGGAAGGACAGCAGACCGGGGCTTTCCACCGCACCGAAGCGCTTCAGCACCGTCAGGAAGGACCCCTGCCCGTGTGCCCCGGCGCAGGCGAGCAGTTCGCCGATGACCGCCTTGGCATCGGCGAAGGGAACGAGGCTCTGGTGCTGGTGCAGCCCTTTCGGGCCATAGAGCCGGTTCCACTGGCCGATCCGGTCGAGCGGATAGAAGAAGCCGTCGAAGCCGACCTGCCGCCGGCTTGTCCCCGAAGGTGCCTTGTGAAAATAGGCCTCGTTGAAGGCGCGCAGCGGCCAGCCGCGGAGCGGACTGACCGGCGGCGTGAACGGCACGCGCAGCAGCGGCGGCCGCGCGATGCCCTCGCTGTCGCCCGTGGCCGCATGATCGCCGGCAATCAGATGGCCGCGGCCGAACGAGGTCCCGCGGCTCAGCGAGTCGATCCAGGCGACGGCATATTCGTGCCGCTCGTCGGCTTCCTCGGCGAGGTCGAAATAGTCGGCCAGCCGGTCGAAGCGGGTCGTCGTCTCGTCGATGGTCAGCGACGGCACCTTCAGGAGCTGGATCGTGGCGCTGCGCACGAGGCCGGTGAGACCCATGCCGCCGATCGTGGCCTTGAAGAGCTCGGCATTCTGCGAGGGCGTGCAGAGACTCACGCCGCGGTCCGAGCGTTCCAGATCGACGCTCCGCACCCAGCAGCCAAAGCTCCCGCGGCGGTGATGGTTCTTGCCGTGCACGTCGTTGGCGATCGCCCCGCCGAGCGTGACGAACTGCGTGCCGGGCGTGACCGGCAGGAACCAGCCCTGCGGCGCAACGAGGCGCGTGATCGCCGAGAGCAGGATGCCGGCCTCGGCGGTGAGGAGCCCCGTCTTGGCGTCGAACGCCAGAACAGCGTCGGCACGGCGGCTGTCGATCAGCGTTCCCGCGTGGTTGAGACAGCTGTCGCCATAGGACCGGCCGTTGCCATAGGGCAGGAAGGCGTCAGTCGCGGTCTTTTCAGACCAATCGAAGCGGGACGCCGGCACCGCGCGCCGGCCGCGATCGGGAAAGGTCCGCCCCCAACTCGACAGGCCGCGCTCAGACATAGGCCGCCGCGATGAACATGAGAGCGCCGGCTGCGATCATGATCTGGCTGCGCCAGTCGCGCAGGATGAACACCACGGGATCCTCGTGCATCTCGTTGCGACGGGCGAGGATCCAGATACGGACGATGATGTAGAGCACCAGCGGGCAGAGCGGCCACAGCATCCACGGCAGGTCGTAGAGGTCCCGGATCTCCACCGAGTCGATGTAGAGCGCCAGCACCAGGACGGCGGCGAAGCCCGCGCTCATGCCGGCCTGACCCAGCGTGTCGAGATCGACGTCGCGATAGCCGCGTCCGGTCGTCGCCCGGTCCGCCCCGGCGCCGAATTCCAGCAACTCGGTGAAGCGCTTGACCAGCGCCAGCGACAGAAAGAAGAAGATCGAAAACGCCATCAGCCAGAACGACGCCTCGATGTCGGCCGCCACCGATCCGGCGATGATGCGCACCGTATAGAGAGCCGCCAGCGTCAGAACGTCGAGGAGCAGCATGCGCTTCAGCGAGAAGGAATAGAGCGTCGTCATGAGGAAGTAGCCGAACAGCACGAGCTGGAACAGCGGATCGAGGGTGAAGGACAGGAGTGTGGCGACTAGGAGCAGCCCGCCGGCGAGCGCCAGGCCCACCGGGATCGGCACCGAGCCGCAGGCGAAGGGCCTCAGCCGCTTGGTCCGGTGACGGCGGTCCGAGGCGAGATCCAGGAGGTCGTTGAAGATGTAGACGGAGGAAGCCGCGAAGGAGAAGCAGAGGAAGGCGATGATCGCGGCGACCAGCCGCTGCATCTCGAAATACTCGTGCGACAGGACGAGCGGCACCACGACCAGAACGTTCTTCGTCCACTGGTGCGGGCGCATCGCCTTCAGACAGTTGCGGACGAGATCGCGGCCGCCCGCGTCGATCGTCGTGGCGCCCGCGGCCCGGCCCCATTGTGCGGCGGCTCGGTCGGGCGCCACCACGGTCGCCTCGGCGGCGGCGTCGAACAGGCACACATCGTGGCGGGAATTGCCGATGTAGTCGAAGCCGCCGACGTCCTCCTCGGCGACGATCCGCTCCAGCTTGCGCTCGGCGGAGAGATTGACGGTGTCGTCGCTGGCCATCACCGCGTCGAAGACGCCGAGATGATCGGCGATCGCGCCGGCCAGGCGTTCATTGGCGGCCGTCGCCAGGACGACGCGACGCCCGGCAGCGCTGGCGGCCTGCATCTGCTCGACGACGCCTTCGCGATAGGGCAGCAAAGAAGCGTCGAGGACGATCCGCTTGGCGATTTCGGCCTTCAGGCAGGCCTTGCCGCGCGCGAGCCAGAACGGCACCCGCCACAGCGCGCCGGGCGCCTGGCGTGCCAGCAGGAACAGCGACTCCCAAAGAAGATCGGTCTTGATCAGGGTCCCATCGAGATCGACATAGAGAGGTCGATGGTTCTCCACCCGCACGTCCATCGGACTGCTCCTGCGCCGCAAGCCGAGGCAGACCCGGCTCCATGGTCGCACCGTAGACGAAAGGGTCTTTCGTCCCGGTGAATCCAGCTGACGTTGAGGCATCGCGGAGCCCGAAATGCACGCTATGGTTAGATGATCATTACCTTCGCTTGATTTTCAGGCCCGCCGCCTGTTGCCCGGCAGGCCGACACGCCGCGCCGCGCGACCCTTTTGGCGCGTCGTCAGACGATCTTCGCGTCCCTGAGCTCGGCGATCTCCGCTTCACTGAGGCCCAGCCAGCCCTCCAGAACGCCACCGGTGTCGGCACCGAGCGCCGGCGGCGCGTGGTCGTAGCGAACCGGCGTCGCGGAAAGGCGCAAGGGACTGGCGACGAGCGACACCGTCCCGGCGTCCGGATGCGGGACCTCCACCTTGAGGCCGCGCGCCTGAACCTGCGGATCGGCGAACACCTCGGCGATCGTGTTGACCGGGCCGCAGGGCACGCCCACCGCCTCCAGCGCCGCGACCCAGGCGCCCGTCTCGCGCAAGACCGTCACCGCCTCGAGCAGCGGCACGAGCACGGCCCGGTTTTCCACTCGTGCGCGGTTGGTCGCGAAGCGCTTGTCGAGGCTCCACTCGGGATGGCCGAAAGCCTCGGCGAGCCGGGCGAACTGCCCGTCATTGCCGACGGCGACGATCATCGCGCCATCCTGCGTGGCAAAACTCTGATAGGGCACGATGCTGGGATGGGCGTTGCCGAGCCGCCCGGGCGTGACGCCGCCCGCCAGATAGCTCGAGGTCTGGTTGGCGAGGCTCGCCACCTGCGCATCGAGAAGCGCGATGTCGAGATGCTGCCCCTTCCCGGTGGCGTGCCGGGCATTGACCGCGGCGAGGATGCCGATCGTCGCATAGAGGCCGGTGACGACGTCGGTGATGGCGACGCCGACCTTCTGCGGCCCGCCGCCGGGGGCGCCGTCCGGCGCGCCGGTAATGCTCATCAGGCCGCCCATCGCCTGGATCAGGAAATCGTAGCCCGCCCGCCCGGCATAGGGGCCGGTCTGGCCGAAGCCGGTGATCGAACAGTAGATCAGCCGCGGGTTCAGCGCACTCAGGCTCGCATAGTCGAGGCCGTACTTCTGGAGGCCACCGACCTTGTAGTTTTCGATGAGGATGTCCGACATGGCGGCGAGGCGGCGGATCAGCGCCTGGCCCTCCGGCCGGGCGATGTCGATCGTCACCGACTTCTTGTTGCGGTTGGCGCAGAGGAAATAGGCGGCGACGTCGGTCTCGCGGCCCTCGGCATCGCGCAGATAGGGCGGTCCCCAGCCGCGCGTGTCGTCGCCAGCTTCGGGGCGCTCAACCTTGACCACCTCGGCACCGAGATCGCCGAGCGTCTGCCCGACCCAGGGCCCGGCCAGAACCCGCGACATGTCGAGAACGCGCAGGCCCGACAGCGCGCCGGGCGGCGCATCGGTGGCCTGAAGCTTGGTATCGTCGATCATCACTGCCCTCCCCCGAGTGAGGCGCGAGCCCGGCCCGGCCGCCCCGAATGGAGCGGTGATAGACCGGCGGCGTCGGCAGCGGAACAGGGCGGGCCGGCAAACTTGCCTGTCGACAGCCCGAAATGGCGATCCGGCTCGCCCATAACCGGCGTTGGCCGGCCCCGCTAACGGGCCGCCGACGCGCCCGGAGCAAGGCGGGTCCGACGACCGGAACCCTCCTCCCCGCGACGGCGCGGCGTCGGCTGTGGTGCGGAGGCGTCGCTGGGAACGCCTCCTCGCCAGTCGGCAGATTGATCCTACCAGGCGAAACTCAGGCGCCCTGTTCCGGAAAAGGTCTGGGAGTTCTGCGAAATCGCGCTGTCGAAGAAGCCGCCGACGGCAAAGCCGCTGGCGAAACGCACCTCGGCGCCGGCCGAGGCGAGGAGGTAGTCGCCATTCGCATCGGTACCATCGACCCGGAAATTCGATCCCGGCAGCGTTCGGAAGCTGACATCCGCGGTGGCATCGTTGCCCTCGTCATGGGCCCAGGCCAGACGGCTGCGCAAGGTCAGGACGGCGTCGCTGTCGAGCGGGATGCTGCGGCCGAACCGTGCGCCGAGCTCCGTCCGGGTCGAGGTCGTCGTGCTCGAGTCGTAGTCCAGGGCAAACAGCGCGGCCGCGGGAGCGGAGTCTTCGCTGTAGGAGGGAATGAAGAAGGTCTGCACCTGCAGCGAGGCATAGGGCGTCACCCAGCCGGCGCCGGGCAAAGGAAGAAGGTCGGGCACGTCGATGCGATAGCCGGCCTCGATCTGTCCGGCGATGTCATAGGTCGAGAAGTCGGCCGTGTAGCGGTCCGTGGTGCCGATCGTCAGGCTGCGGTCGGTCGACACGTCGCCATAGCCAACGCCGACGACCGCCGCGACATAGGCCGCATCGAAGTTCGCCCGGCCGTAGACCGATGCCTGCACCGTATCGATGCTGCCATAGCCGTTGCCGCCCGCAAGGCCGAAATTGGCTTGGCCGGCACCGAGGGCGACGCCGATCATCAGGTCCGGATCGACGAGATAGTCGACGCCGCCGGCAAAGCCGGCCGTATCGACTTGGCGATCATTGGCGCCGATACGACTGTTCCCGTCGGTCCGAGTCTGCGAACCATAGCCCGAGACCCAGGCATTCCACGGGCGGTCGACGGGCTGGACGATCGACGGCATCGCCTCGCTCGGCCCCATGCTGGCCATGGCCCGCAGCGGCGCGGCGTCTTCTGGACCGTAGCCGAGGGCTCTGATCGTCGCGCTCGGGCCGGCCGGCCGATCGGCGCCGAAACGCTCGCTGGCGGGAATCATCTGGTCGTTCGGCACGGGCGCGACCGGTCCGCGATTGTCCGCAAACGGTCCCTGGTCGCCGCTCACCCGGTTGAAGACCTCGTTCAGAAAGCCCGACATCGCCTGGCGGCCGGCCGGTCCGACTGCGGTGCCGACCTCGCCGGTCAACTGGCTCAGGACATCGAGCACCTGCGAGGCGGTCAGCAGGCCGAAGACGAGCGGTGCGCGGCTGCCGGCCACGACGGCGGCGTCGATGCCGCCGGCGACGGCGAGTTCGTTGCTCGTCGCGGGTCGGGTCACGGTCACGGCTGGTCCAGGCGTGCCCCCTGTCACAGGCGTGCCCCCTGTCACCGGCGTGCCGCCCGTCACCGGCGTGCCGCCCGTCACCGGTGTGCCCCCTGTCACAGGCGTGCCGCCCGTCACAGGCGTGCCGGGAACGGTCCCGACCGGCGCCACGATGGCCGAGATCGGCGTGGTCGCCACGGTGCAGACGGAAATCGTATTGGTGTCCAGGGTGACCGCCCCGTTGCGCGCCAGCGCGGCACCGCAGTTGATGGTGGCACCGGTGTTCAAGGTGATGCTGGTCAGAGCCAGAATATTGCCGGCCAGCGTCGTCGCCGTTCCCAGCGTCGCCGAACTGCCGACGACGAAGTAGACATTGGCGCCCTGGGCGCCGTTGACGAGCGCCACGGCTGAGGCGCTGCCGGTGATCAGCGTGCTGCCGATGTTGACGACGAAGACCGCGTTGGGATTGTTCTGCGCGTCGAGCGTCAGCGTCCCGGAGAGCTGGGCAGCGGTGTCGTAATTGTAGACGCCGGGCGCCAGGGTCAGGCCCGCGAGATCCTGGCCGGTCAGGTTGACGGTCGCCGGACGATTGGCGAGCGCGTTGTATTGGCTCGTCAAATCGATCTGGGCCTGGATGGCGACGCCGTCATTGGCGTGGATGGTGTAGGGCGCCGTGACGATCCCGGGGGAGAAGAAACCGACCACCGCCGTTCCCGGACTGAGACCGATATTGCCGTTGATCACGCTGGGGCCCGTGTTGGTCACCGTCGATCCGGCGAGGATCGCAAAACTCTTGAGATCCTCGCCGAGCGCGGCCCCGCCGGAAGCAACGACCATTGCTAAGGTAGAGAAAATGATTTTTTGGGAAAAAAGAAAAGCGCTCATAACTTCCTCGATTCATTGTATCCCGGTTCGTTTATTATATTTTCTTCAAGGGATATGATCCAAATTGATCACTGTAGAAAAAAAGTTTCAGCCGTCAGAGACCGATTAGACTGATACTGTGAGACCGGACATGGTTGGGAGAGCGTCAGGCGTGAAGCCATCGTCGGGCGATCCCATGAAGAGCCGTATGGCCGCCGCCTACCGGAAAAACGCCTCCATCTTCAAACAGGGCGACACCGCGGACGCGGTCTTTTACGTGACCCGCGGCCATGTGAAGATCGTCGCCGCATCCGCGGAGGGAAGGGATGCCGTGGTCGCGGTGATCGTCGCCGGCGGTTTTTTCGGAGAGGCCTGCCTGGTGGGTCAGGGCTTTCGCGCCACCTCTGCCACCGCCATGACCGATTGCGAACTGGTCTCGGTCGAACGGTCCGCCTTTGCGCAGCTTCTGGCCACGGAACCCGGCTTTTCCGACATCTTCCTGGCCCACATGCTGAGGCGCGCCATCCGCAGCGAGGAAGACCTGATCGATCATCTGTTCAATCCGAGCGAGAAGCGTCTCGCCCGCGCATTGCTGCTGCTGGCCAATGCCGCCAACGAAGAGGGCCCGGTGCCCATCACCGCCAGGATCAGCCAGGAAACGCTGGCCGAAATGATCGGCACGACGCGCTCCCGGGTCAGCTTTTTCATGAACAAGTTCCGCCGCCACGGCTTCATCCGCTATGGCACGTCGCTGGAAATCTATCCCGCGCTCCTCATGACGGTGCTGTAGCCCCGGCCGAGGCGGTCAGGCAGGATGCCTCGCTTCGGCGACACGCAAGGATGAGCGGATATGGCCGGGCAGCCCTGCCCGGAACGGCGACGGCGCTATCGCGTGACGAGGACCGGCGTCCCCACCCGCACGCGGTCGTAGAGATGGATGATGTCCTCGTTGAACATCCTGATGCAGCCGTAGGAAACGAAACCGCCGATCGACTTCGGGGAATTGGTGCCATGGATGGCGTATTCGCCTCCCGCCAGCGTCATCGCCGCGACGCCCATCGGGTTATTGGGCGCCCCGCCGGGGATCATGTCCGGAAGGCTCGGCCTGTCCCGCTTGACCGCGGCCGGCGGCGCCCAGTTCGGCCGCACGTATTTTCCGGTGATGGCAGAGAGACCGGTCCACTGCCGGTCGGCCCGCCCGACCCCCACGGGATAGCTGAGCGCCCTCCCCTCGCCGAGCACCAGATACAGCCGACGCTCCGTCGTGCGGATGACGATTGTCCCCGGCAACGCGCCCGCGCTGTCGAAGCCGACCGGCTCGCGTGCGGCAGCCGCGCCGAGAAACAGTCCGAAACCGATCGCACCGAAGGCCATCCCTGCGGCCGCCCGTCTCGCGGCCACCTTGCCGATGCTGTTCATTCGCGCCTTTCGCGGCAGGGTGCCGAGCCCGTGAGCCGAAGCCCCGGCCGGCCGCCGCGCACAAAGGCGGCTCTCCACACTAGACCCGTCCGAAGCGGGATACCATGGCCCCGAGCGCGACTGCCGAGCCGAGCTGCCCGGCTGTGACCGCCGTCCGGCCGGGGCGCGCAGCGCATGGGTGCCCGGCCGGCAGAACCGGCGAGCGTGTGCGATACACCCTCCTGCCTCTTGCGCCGCAGCATCTACCATCCATATGACATCCACACGGATGGTGTAAGGATGGAATCGATGCAGACGACGCTTCGGACGAAGGCGGCAGACAGCGAGAAGATCACGCTCAATCTCGGCTTCGTCGACCTCGGCCATGTCGACCTCTTGGTCGCCGAAGGCTTTTATTCCAACCGCTCGGACTTCATCCGGACCGCCATTCGCAACCAGCTCGACCGGCATGGCGACACGGTCCGCCAGACCGTGGCGCGGCGCCGGCTCGACCTCGGTCTCCAGCACATCGGCCGGCACGAACTGGAAGCCCTGCGCGAGGCCGGCCAGACCCTGGCCATCCGCGTCCTCGGCCTCGCCGTGATCGCTCCGGACGTGACGGCCGACCTCGCGCGCGCGACCATCGCCTCGATCGAGGTCCTCGGCGCCCTTCAGGCGAGCCCGGCCGTCAAGGCGGCGCTCGGCGACCGCCTCAGCTGACAGCCTGCATGCCCCTTTTCCCGCACAGGATGACACCATGAATTTCCCGTCCAGAACCGACATGAAGGAAGCGAGCCGCCTGACCCGCGAGGGACGCCTCGCCGAGGCGATGGCCATCCTCAGAGGCGAGCCCGCCGGCACTGCGAGGCCCCCATCCCCCGCATCGTCCCCCTTTGCCGGCCGCCTTTCCGGCCTCGCCCGCATGGCACAGACCATGGCGAAAGGCTTCGAGAAGGGGTTGGAGCCGGCCGGGCGGACGAAGCGCCCGTCCAGCGCCCCGACCCCGTCGGCTGCCGCGCCCGGACGGTTCGAGACGCGTTCCTTCGCCGGCGCTGGCGGCTCGCGCGAGTACAAACTCTACATCCCGGCGACCCTGCCCCCCGGACCGCGGCCGCTGGTCGTGATGCTGCACGGCTGCACCCAGTCTCCCGACGATTTCGCCGCCGGCACGCGGATGAACGAACTGGCGGAAAAGGAAGGTGTTCTGGTGGCCTATCCGGCCCAGTCGCGCGCCGCCAATGCGCAGAAATGCTGGAACTGGTTCAACGTCGCCGACCAGCAGCGGGAGACGGGTGAGCCGGCCCTCATCGCCGGCATCGCCCAGGCGATCATCGCGGAAGGGGCGGTCGACCCTGCCCGGGTCTATGTCGCCGGCCTTTCCGCGGGCGGCGCGGCGGCGGCTATCATGGCGAGCACCCATCCCGACCTGTTCGCCGCGGTGGGCGTGCATTCCGGCCTGGCCTGCGGCGCCGCCCGCGACATGCCGTCGGCCTTTGCCGCGATGAAGAAGGGCGGCCGGGGCGCGGCGCCAGCCCGCGACCGGCGGGTGGTGCCGACCATCGTCTTCCACGGCGACAGCGACGCGACGGTCCACCCCGTGAACGGCGACCACGTCATCGCCCAGTCGGCACCGGGCGGCACGACCGCGCAGCGCGAGACGCACGCGCGGTCGCCCGGCGGCATGGACTACACCTGCACCGTCCACAACGACCCGCACGGGCGGCCCGTCCTGGAACATTGGCAGGTGCATGGCCTGGCCCATGCCTGGTCGGGCGGGAGTGCCGACGGCTCCTACACCGAGCCGAATGGCCCGGATGCCAGCCGCGAGATGCTGCGGTTCTTCCTGGCCCATCCCCGCGCGGACTAACGCCGCCAGCCGGCTGGATCGCCGGGGCGCCATGGCGCGGCAGGTCCGGAGCGGCAGGACGAAAGCCCGCGACCCCTCGGCCGATCAGGCCAATTCGTTAACCACGTCTGCAATATCTCTGGCGGGTCAGGCAACGCCAGAGAGTTCCGATGAAAGCTTATTTAACGGTTGCCAGCCTCGCGGCACTCCTGTTGTCGCTGGCCGGATGCGCCACGCCGCCGAAGACCGTCACCCCGTCGGCGACGCCGGTCCTCTCCTTCGCCGAGATGGGGCCGTTGCACCGGGGCCTGCCGATCGCAGGGCCCTATCTCGGTGACCGTCGCAGCCGCCTGACCGGCCGCACCATCGTCGTCGACTCCATTCACGACATCGTCCTCGAGGACCACGAGGTGGTGCTCACCTTCGACGACGGCCCCATGCCCGGCAAGACGCCGAAAGTTCTCGACGCACTGGATGCCAAGGGGGTCAAGGCGACCTTCCTGATGGTCGGCCGGATGGCGAGCGCCTACCCGGCCATCGTCCGACAGGTCGCCGCCCGCGGCCATACGATCGGAACGCATACGCAGGATCATGCCAATCTCACCACGGTCGGCCTGGAGACCGCGCTGGCCGACATCGACAAGGGCCGCCAGAGCGTCGCCGCCGCCCTCGTGCCGATGCAGGCGCGGCCGGCGCCGTTCTTCCGCTTTCCCTATCTCGCCGACACGCCGGCCCTGCGCCGCACGCTCGCCGCCCGCGGCACCGTCGTCATCGACGTCGACGTCGATTCCAAGGACTACTTCGTCTCCTCGCCCGACGACTTGAAGAAGCGCGGCCTGGAACGGCTCGACGCCCGCGGCTCGGGCATCATCCTCTTCCACGACATCCATTCCCGCACCGTCGCCATGCTGCCCGGTTTTCTCGACGAGCTCGAGGCACGCGGCTACAGCGTCGTGAACCTCGTCCCCGGCAAGTCGGGCGCGCGGGAGCTGCTGCTGTCGCAGGCGGGGTCCTGACCGCGGCGCGCCCCGCCGTTGCCGCCGCCCGCCGGCCGCCCCATCTGCGTCGCTGAAGGGTGATCTTGACCCCAGAGGAGAGCACATGGCCGACGAGCCGGAACATCCCGACAGCAAGCTGACCCGCACCAAGCAGGAATGGGCCGAACAGGGAAAATTCCTGACCGGGCGCTCGTCAGGACCGGAGGCCGATCGCCTGCCGCCCGGCCAGCACCTGGTTCAGAACTGGCCGATCCTCGACCTCGGCCTGCGCCCGGACACGACGCCCGCGACCTTCAAACTGCGCATCGACGGCGCCGTCGACGCCCCGGCGCTCTGGGACTTTTCGCAGGTGATGGCGCTGAAGCAGACGGAGGCCGTCTCGGACATCCACTGCGTCACCACCTGGTCGCGCTACGACAACCGCTGGTCGGGCGTCGCCATCACGGATCTCCTCGACATCGTCCGGCCGAAATCCGGCGCGGCCTTCGTCGTCCTTCACAGCGACGACGGCTACACCACCAATCTCACGCTTGCCGATTTCGCCGCTCCCGGCGCCATGCTCGCCCATGCCTGGGAGGGCCGGCCGCTCGCCGCCGAGCATGGTGGGCCGCTGCGGGTCGTCGTGCCGCATCTCTACTTCTGGAAGAGCGCCAAATGGCTGAAGCGCATCGAATTCAGGACCACCGGTGCGCCCGGATTCTGGGAGGTGCGCGGCTACCACAATCGTGGTGATCCCTGGAACGAGGAGCGCTATTCCGACTGACTTTCCCTTGAAGTCGCCGGCATGCTTGCCGATCACCGTTTCGGCGCTAAGTGCTGACGACCATTGGAGAGAATTATCATGTCGGTCAAATCCACCCTCATCATCGCCGCGACGCTCGGGCTCGCAACCCTCACAGGTTGCGTCGACGGCGGTCCCCGCTACGGCGACGGCTATCGCACCCCCGGGCCTGTCGTGGTCGAGCGTGTCGACCGGACGGACCGATACGATCGGCGCGACGACCGCCGCGGACCTCACGTCGACCGGCGCGGTCCGGATCGTCGCGACGACCGCTACCAGCGCGACGACCGCCGCGACGGCCGCCTGGCCGAGCTCTGCCGACGCGACCCGCGTGCCCGCGAGTGCCGTGGCTACAATGACGGTCGCCGCTACTAATAGCTGACGGAGCGACGCCGCTGGACTTGTTCCGGCGGCGCCGCTACGAGGCGGCATGAAACAGAACACGCTCTACCTTCTCCTCGGCGCCCTCCTGGTCGTCGTCATCGGCCTCGGCTTCTATGTCTATCGCGAGGAGACCAAGCCGCAGGGCGTGGAACTCAAGATCGACGACAGCGGCATTTCGCTGGAAGGCAACTAGGCTTTCGCCACCGCTCCGATTTGACTCGTCGAAAATGCCAACGGCCGCCCCTTTCTGAGGGGCGGCCGTTTTCATGTAGGGTGGCGCCTTGCCGGCGGCAGGAGGCGGCTTGGGCGGCTTCCCCGGACCGGCCGTGGGCTCACGCCTTCCAGGTGCGCCCGAGGACCTTCAGCCAGTTGCGCCAGGCGATCTTTTCCAGGAGCGCCTCGCTGTAGCCGGCCTGCGAGAGATGCTCGAACAGAAGCGGCAGGCCCGCCGCCGAGCCGATGACGGCCGGGATCAGCGCGCCGTCGAAATCGGAGCCCAGCGCGACGCCGTCTTCGCCGAGGATGTCCAGCATCGCATCGAGATGTGCCCGCATCGTCTCCAGCGGCGTGTCGGCATCCATCCTTCCATCCGCGCGCAGAAAGCCGGTGGCGAAGTTCAAGCCGACGACGCCCTTCGACGCGGCCACCGCCTTGAGCTGCCTGTCCGTCAGGTTGCGGCTGACGCCTGACAGCGCGTGAACATTGGAGTGCGTGGCGACCAGCGGCGCGTCGGAGAGCTCGGCGACCTCCCAGAATCCTGCTTCGTTCAGATGCGAGAGGTCGAGGAGGACGCCGAGCTGGTTGCAGCGCGCGACGAGGCGCCGCCCGGCGTCGGTCAGGCCCGGCCCGGTATCGGGGCTGGAGGGAAAGCGCATCGGCACGCCATGGCCAAAGTGGTTCGGCCGGCTCCACACCATGCCGATCGAGCGCAGGCCCGCGGCATAGAGAACGTCGAGCATTTGCAGGTCCGCGTCGATCGCCTCGGCGCCCTCGATGTGGAGGACGGCGGCAAGGCTTTTCCGGGCGATCGCCGCCTCGATGTCGGCGACGCTGCGGCAGACCGTCAGCTGTCCCGCGGAAGCCTCCTCCAGCCGGAACAGGATCGAGGCCATGGCGATCGTGGAGTCCAGCCCGAAAGGGTGGACCAGCGGATCGGGCAGTGGCAGGTCGTAGCCCGCCAGTGCCATCCGCGCCGACAGGTCGTCGCTGCGCACCGACGGCGGAAAGATCGCGAACAGGCCGCCGACGAGGCCGCCCTGCCGCGCTTTCGGCAGATCGATGTGCGCGTCCGACCCCCCGTTCAGGAAAGCGTCGAACGCCTTGCCCGTGGAATCCTGGTAGAGGCGCAGCAGCGCATCGTTGTGACCGTCGAAGACCTGCATGGGATTCCTCTGGATGGGCGAGGTGGCAATGTGCGGCAGACCGCGCCCTTAGGCGCCGGTCACCCGCCAGATGACGTCGCCGACATCGTCGGCGACGAGCAGCGCGCCGTCCGGCCCGAGCGTCACCCCGACGGGACGGCCGTAGGAGACCTTTTCGTCGGGCGCGAGGAAGCCGGAGAGGATGTCGCGCGGCGGGCCCGAAGGCTTGCCGTTTTCGAAGGGCACGAAGACCACCTTGTAGCCCGACAGCGTCGAGCGGTTCCACGAGCCGTGCTGGCCGATGACCATGCCCTCGGGAAAGCCTGGCAGCGTGCCGGCCGGCAGCCAGCAGAGGCCGAGCGAGGCGGTGTGGCCGCCGAGCGCATAGTCCGGGCGGATCGCGGTGGCGACCAGCGCCGGATCCTGCTTGACGCGGTCGTCCACCGTCTGACCCCAGTAGCAATAGGGCCAGCCATAGAAGCCGCCGTCGCGCACCGAGGTCAGATAGTCCGGCGGCGTCTCGTCGCCGATGCCGTCGCGCTCGTTCACCACCGTCCAGAGCGAGCCGGTCGACGGCTCGATGGCAAGGCCGACGGGGTTGCGCAGGCCGCCGGCGAAGATGCGGCTGGAACCGGTGGCGAGGTCCAGCTCATAGATCGCCGCCCGCCCCTCCTCGGCCTCCATGCCGCTGTCGCCGATATTACTGAGCGACCCGACGCCGGCATAGAGTTTTTGGCCATCCGCGCTGGCGAGCAGGCTGCGCGTCCAGTGGCCGCCGGGCTTGAACGTGGTCAGCCGGCGTCCGGGCGCGGTGATGCTCGTGGCGCCGGGCGCATAGGGGAAGGCGAAGACGCCGTCGGTGTTGCCGACGTAAAAAGTCTCGCCGACCAGCGCCATGCCGAAGGGACGGTTCAGCCCCTCCAGAAACGTCCCGCGTACCTCCGCCACGCCGTCGCCGTCGTCGTCGCTGAAGAGGGTGATGCGGTTCATGCTGACGCCGATGGCAGCGGCGCGCTTCATCGTCGCCTGCATGGCGAAGTCGAAGATCGTCTTCACCGAGCCATCCTCGCCCATCGCCTCGGCGACCAGCACCTCGCCGGTCGGCAGGGTATGGATCCAGCGCGGATGCTTCAGGTCCCGGGCGAAGGCGTTCACTTTCAGGCCCGGCGCGGCGACCGGTGTATGGTTGCCGGTCCAGCCCTTGGCGGTCGGCATCTTCAGCGTCGGAAGGCTGCCTTGCGGCTTGGCTTTCGGAATGACCGGCTGGGTGCCCACGGCCTGCTTCTCGCCGCGCCCGTCCTGCCGCCGCAAGACGATGGCGGCAGCGCCCACCTGCGCGACGACGCGCGCGAAAACATCGGTGAAACTCATCGCACTTCTCTCCCTGGATCGCGCGGGACGCTAGCGGAAGCCGGCGGGCGTTGGAACCTCCGAATTGCCGCAGCGCACAGGCCGTTTGGCTTCCGCCGTCGCCGGGCGCACATCCCGGACGGTCATCAGCCGCGCCCCTCGCCGTTCGGCTGCTATTCCGAGGCTCCGCCGGCGCCGATCAGCCAGGCGAGAGCGCTGCCGGCCGACGGGCGGAGCGCGGCGCACAGCGCGGCGACCAGATCGGGCCGCCCGAAACGCTCGATCACCTTTTCGGCGTCCCAGCCGGTCTCGCGATCCTCCTGCATCATCGGCACGGCGGCCCGGACGGCATCGAACAGGACCTGAGTCGCCGGCGCGAGCACCGGCCGGCCGCGCAGATCGACGGCCTGCGCCGCCGTCAGCGCCTCGATGGCGGTCAGCATGCGCCAGAGGTCCATCTGCTCGGCCAGCTTGCGGATGGTGAGATGCGTCTGCGGCGCATGGTCCTCGACCGTGTCGGACACCGCCAGCGCGTCGAGGCTGGCCGGCGCCGCCTTCAGCCGGATCTCGGCATGCAGCCCCGCGACGGTCTTCTGCAGCGCGTTGAGGCCGACCGAACCACCGCCGACCGGCGACAGATACTTCGGCAGGCCCGACAGCGTCGGGCTCATCATCTTGATCGTGCGGTAGGCCGCGGCCGTGGAAAGGTGCGTCACGGCAATGGCCAGGGTGTCGAAGGACAAAGCGATCGCGGGCGTGTGGAAATTCGCCGTCGACAGGATCAGCCCGTCTTCGGCGAGCACCAGCGGGTTGTCGGAGGCAGCAAAGATCTCGGTCTCGACGTCGCCGACGGCCGTGGCAAGGCTCGACAGCATCGGGCCCATGAGCTGCGACAGGACCCGAAAGCTCAGCGCGTCCTGGATCGAGCGGGCGGCACCGGGTTCGGCCAGCGCGCTGCCGCCGAGCATTTGGCGGAACAGCGCCGCCGCCCGTTCCTGCCCCCGCGCCGGCCGGGCGGCGGCCAGGCGGGCGTCGAAGATGGCGATGTTGGCGCCGTAGCCCTCGAAGGAGAGGGCCGCCGTGGCCGTCGCGAGGACGAGGAGGCCGGCAAGGTCCGACAGCACTTTCGCGGCATAGCCGCTGGCCGGCGCGCTGCTGTTGAGCAGGCCGAGGCCATCCTTCGGGCCGAGCACGGCGGGCTGGAGGCCGGCGGCCGCCAGCGCCTCGGCCGCCGGCACCACGGTCTCGCCGACGAAGAAGCTGCCGAGGCCGATTACGGCCGAGGCCATGTGGGCACAGAGGCCGAGATCGCCGGCGCCGATCGAGCCGCGGCCGGGGACGACCGGCGTCAGCCCGGCATTGTACTGGGCGACCATGGCGTCCAGCACCGCCGGCGTGATGCCCGCGCCGCCTTCCGCCAGCCCGATGATCCGGCAGAGGAACATCAGCCGCGCCGTCGCCGGATCGAACGGCGCGCCGATGCCGATGCAGCGCCCGCGCACCATCTGGATCTGGAAGGCGTCGAGCTCCTCTCGCGACAGGCGAAAGCCGATATTGCCGCCGAGGCCGGTGTTGAGGCCGTAGATCGGCTCGTCGCCCTCGGCATAGCGCTCGACGACGCGGCGGGAGGCTTGGAGCCTGGCACGTGTCGCCGCCGGCATCGACAATTGCGCGCCCGGCGCCGCGAGGCGCATCAGGCTGGAGAGGTCGACGCGGCTCTGGCCGAGCGCAAAAGCGGTCATGGGGCGATCCTTGGACGCGGCCGGACAAACCGGCCGGGCGAAAGTGCAGCCGCGACGCGAGGGGGCACGCCGTTTGCTTTCCATAGCATTCGCTTCGGGGCGGGACGCAAGCCATCGCGCGACGTCTCAGCGAGCCCTCTCGACGGCGTCCCGTCTGTGCTAGAGCGGTTCAGCGTCAGCTTGAATCGGTCCGGATTCCCTAAGCTTTGATTCTGTGATTCAAGATGCTGGCTGGGTGGGAGGCCAGCATCGGATGGGTCGACC
>NZ_BMJJ01000003.1 GCF_014643375.1 Aureimonas glaciei | reverse complement strand
CTGGCGCCATCTCGGCAACCTCGTCACCACCATCGGCCCAGACGAATGCAGCAACTATTTCGCAAGCGCCGGCTATGCTTCCAGCAAAACCTGAAACGCTCTAGCCTCAGGGCGCTGAAATGAGCCCATCGTGGCACGCCAGGTGTGCCGCAGTTTGTAGAGGGCAGATGCCTTCCTGCCGAACCAGTCCTGCGCGCAGCCCGGCGCGCAGGAATTCAATTAGAAACACAGCGGGGTCAAGGGATTGACGAGGACCTCGACGGCGTCCCCGACGCCCCATGGCACCGCGCCTGCATCCAAACTTGGCGGCGTTTCTGGACCGCTTCTGTTCGCGACCGGACGTTCTCGGCCCCCTCTTGAAGCACCAGAAGGACCGCGAAGTGGAGCGGCGCGGCGGGAGTCCCTCTGGCACAAGGGAGACCGGGCGCATGCGAGGTGGACCCTCCTGCGCGGACAGGTGCGGATCCAAGGAGAGGCCAGAAAGGGCGACTCACGGCCCGCCGGCAACAGACCCGATAACCACCATCACGAGATCATCCAGATCGACCGGACCGTTGATTGTCACCAGATCGTCTGTCGTCTGTACCGTGAGCGCCCCGTTGCTGATCTCCGCCTGGCGCTTCAACTCGTCGATGATGGCTTCTCGGATGATGTTCGACATGCTCTCCGCATTCACCGCGAGGCTCCTTCAGCTTCATCGTCGGGATACTGCAGGCCACCGGCGGATGTCTCATCGACCTCGTCGTCAGACGTCTCGCTTGATGGGTCGGCCGCAACCTGTCCGGACGACTGATCGTACTGCGTCACCGACTGCTCGACCGAGTTCATACTCTTGTCGACGCGAGCCCCGTGTCTGTCTTCGCCCTCGTTTGTCGGGCCGAGCCCATCGTCGTCGGTATCGTGCGCCCCGAAGCGCGACATATCGACCAGATCGTTGTCCAAACCGCTGAATTCGGCCGAGACGATCTTGTCGTCGCGGGTCTCGTGGCCGGTGCTGTTCGCGTGCTTGTCCGGCAGAGCGTTCGTCTGGATCTGGTGCTGCCGTAGCTTTTCACCGCCGAAGCGGCCCATCCCGTCGTCAGTTTCTTCCGCCATTTCCGCCTCCTCACATCCATCAAAGGTTAAGGTGCAGCGCCTGGCATCAGTTCCGGCTGGCGTAAGCTCATTGATGTCCACTGCGAGATGAGCCCGGCTTGCCAGTCGGCTCGATGCGACAGTTCCGCCGAGCCCCATAACACCGCCGCGTGCGAACGCGTCTTGCGACCCGGCCCAGGGCTTCTGGAAGTCGTCACGCCGCCCGGAAAGTTTCCTTCAGCGCCACCACACCGACGACGTCTCCTGCCTCGTCGACGATTTCGATCTTCTGCCCATCGACGATCTCACCCAACTTGATCTTCTCGGCCAACATTTCCCGCGCCGACCTGACGGCTTCCGCATGTGCAGCCTCGACATCAGGAAACTCCTGTCCCTCGACGTCCGCGAGGAGCAATTCGCCATCCCGGATATGCAAGTAGAATATCGACAACCCGTCACCTCCCGATCGCAGTTTCCTTCGTCACACTGCAGAAAATGCCAAGCAGATGGGCGACGGCAAGGCGCACCGCCGACGATCAAGTTGGTTTCCTATGAATTCCGGCAACAACCAGCACGTGCCAATGCTTTTTCCGTCGCCTACCGCAGCAGTTTGCCGATTTCGGACGCCAGTTGAGCCTGCGTATACGGCTTCCCCAGCCGCGGCAGCGCGATCTCCGACCCCGCCGGCATTTCGGCATAACCCGTCGCCAGCAGGATAGGCAGTTTCGGTCGAAGCTCCTGGACGGCCAAGGCCAGTTGCGCGCCGTTCATCTTCGGCATCGAGAAGTCCGTGATCATGAGATCGAATTCACCGCCGCCGCTCAAAATCTCCAGCGCCTTTGCGCCCGAGTGGGCCTCCACCACCTCGTGACCGAGATCCTCGAGCATATCGACCGTGCTCATCGAGATGAGGGGATCGTCGTCCACCATCAGGATCCTGGCTTTGCCGACAGGCGAGGAAAGCCCGGGCTCCTCTTCGACGGCCGCGACGGCACTCTCACCAAAGGCGACCGGCAGCCAGAGCTCCGCCCTCGTTCCCTTGCCGACGGTGCTCGTCAGCCGCAGCGATCCGCCAAGCTGTTCGGCCAGGCCCTGGATCATGGAGAGGCCGAGGCCCGTCCCTTTTCCGACGCCCTTCGTCGAATAGAATGGCTCTGTCGCGCGCTCGAGGATTTCCGCGGACATGCCGGCCCCGGTATCGGACACCGAGAGGCGCACATAGGTGCCGGAAGGCAATGACATGCCTTCGAGCGTCCTGGGCACGTCGACCTCGATCGTCAGGCTGCCCCCGTTCGGCATCGCGTCCCGGGCATTTACGGCAAGGTTCAACAGCGCCAATTCCAGCTGATTGCCGTCGACCAAGGCGAGTGGCATGCCTTCTGGCAGGATGACGTACTGCTCGATGGTCGATCCGAGCGACCGGTCCAAGAGATCGGCCATTCCCCGGACAAGGTCCGCCAGGTCGGTCGGGACCAGCGTTAGTTCCTGACGACGGGCAAATGCCAGCAGCCGCTGCGTCAGGGCGGCGCCGCGCTGCGCACCTTTCACCGCGCCCTCCATCAGCCGTGCAGCCTTCGGATCCGACGGAATGATCCGCTGAAGCAGTTCGAGATTCCCCAGGACCGCGGCCAGCAGATTGTTGAAGTCGTGGGCGATCCCGCCGGTGAGCTGGCCGATCATTTCCATCTTTTGCGACTGCCGCAGCAGGATCTCCGCCCGCTCCCGCTGCTCGACCTCGGCTACCATCTTTGCGTGCGCCGCCTGAAGCTCTGCCGTCCGTTCGGCGACACGGACCTCCAGATTTTCGTTCGCCTGCCGAAGGCGCTCATCGCTCTCATGCAAAGCGATGATCCGGGCTCTGGCCTCGAACTGGCGCTCTCGACTGCGGGAGGCCGTCTTGGCGAGACTGATGAAGGTCGCAGGGTGAAAAGGCCGCTCCAGGAAGGTCACGTTCTGGAGGATTCCCGCCAGCTTCGCGGCCACCGGATTTCGCTGAGGGCTTGGCGAACGCCTCGTCAGCACGATGAACGGGAAGTCGGACCAGGGCTCCTGCCTCGCAAGCCGAACATGCAACGCCGCTGGATCGACGCCGCGGAGTGCTTCCTCCGTAACGACAGCGAAGCCGCTGTCCTCGCCGATCCGTGCGATCAGATCATCGCCGGTCTCGCAGACGAGCGGGCGCATGCCGCCATCCCCCAGGAGCCGGGCCGCTATGGCAGCGTCCCGACCGCCGGGCGCCAAGACCAACGCGGTCAACGTCGGCATGTCAGAGCATACCTTCCGGAACGGATCTCGAGCCACCTTCGCCGCTGCCAATGAACTGCGGCACACCCTGCAGCACGCCTTGGAACTCCTTGAGCGGTGGTCCCAGGATGAGCCCCGATGCGCCGATCTTGAACTCCCTGATCGTGTCTTCGTGTCGGCCCGTGCGCTTCTTGATGACGGAGACCGCCCGCCTGACTTTCCCAAGAGCCTCGAAATAGCGAAGCAAGATCACCGTGTCCGCAATGTAGGTCAGGTCGACCGGGCTCTTCATGCTACCGACAAGGCCGTGTTGGGCGACGGTCAGGAAGGTCGTGGCGCCCCGGCGATTCAAGAACTGTATCAACTCGTGAATGTGCAGCGTCAGCGCGCTCTCGGCTGGCATGGAGGATTGGTAGCCATTCAGGCTGTCGATGACGACCGTCTTCGCGCCGGAGCTGTCAACACGGTCACGGACGCGGTGGGCGAACTCGCCAGGTGACATCTCGGCGGCATCGACTTGTTCGATATGAAGCAGCCCGGAGTCTCTCATCGATTCGAGATCCATGCCCAGGGACCTCGTCCGGTCGAACAGCAGACCGAGCTCCTCGTCGAAGATGAACATCGCCGCTTTCTCGCCCCTCTCTATCGCGGCCACGGCGAACTGGAAGCAGAACATCGACTTTCCCGTGCCGGCCGGCCCGAGAACCAGCGTGCTGGATCCCTGCTCCAGGCCACCACCGACCAGAGCATCCAGCTCCGCAATCCCGCTCGTCCTCTGCGTGCGGGCGAACGGAACACGGTGCTCCGACGCAACGAGCCGAGGGAAGACAGAGACGCCGCCGTTCTTGATCACCATGTCATGATAGCCGCCCCTGAACGCCTGACCGCGGTATTTCATGATACGCAGCCGCCGGCGCTCCGAGCCGTATTCCGGCGCCAACTCCTCCAGTTTGATCACACCGTGGGCGATGGAGTGAACGGTCTTGTCCGTGGTGTCCGTCGTCAGATCGTCGAGCAGCAGGACAGTGACGTTTTTCGTCGCGAAGAAATGCTTCAGCGCGAGGATCTGCCGGCGATAGCGAAGCGAGCTCTGCGCCAAGAGGCGGATTTCCGAGAGGCTGTCGAGGACGACCCGGGACGGCTGGACGCGATGAAATGCATCGAAGATGGCTTTCGTCGTCTCCCCGAGCTCGAGGTCGGAGGAGTAGAGAAGGCTCTGCTCTGAATCGGGATCGAGCAAGCTCTCGGGCGGGACCAATTCGCTGACCTCGATCGCGCCGCTGAGCTCCCAGCCATGCGATCGCGCGCCGGTCCGAAGCTCCCTCTCCGTCTCCGAGAGCGTGATGTAGAGGCCCTTCTCGCCGAGCTGTGCGCCCGACATCAGAAAGCTGAGAGCGATCGTCGTCTTGCCGGTGCCAGGGCTGCCCTCCATCAGGAAGACATGACCCGGGGCAAGGCCGCCGCCGAGGACGTCATCCAGACCGGCAACACCCGTCTCGGCTTTGGCAGATACAGTGTTCACGTCGAGCTCCGTAGTAGCTGACTGTAATGTGGCGGTACTACTCGCATCGGTAGCTGTCGGGCAAGTCACTGGCAAGGAAGCGGATTAGGAATCAGGACGGCCCCAGGGCACTTTCTCCCTGCGTCGTGAGGGCCTCGAGCACGGCCTCAGGCGCCATGTCGTTCAAGGTTGGCTCGATCTTCTCATCGACCTCGGCGCCGATGCCCAGATGGTCGCGCAGGGCCGCAAGCATTTTCGTCGGCTTGGCGAGCTCGTGTTCACCAAGAAGGCCGCGGTGGTTCGCTTTGCCTTGGCTTTCCAAGCCACGGCCCTGGCGCCGTTCTCGCAATATTTCGCCCTGTGCGGTTTCTTGGGGTCGGGCCAGGCGCAGCTCGCGAACTTCGGTCGTGCTGGGCTCTTTCCAGACTGCGTCAGGCCTCCTCGCAGGGGGCATGTCGTCGATCGACGGAGTGCGACGCCGTTCCGTGCGAAGTGGAGACTTGTCCGTGGATCCGGTCTCGGCTCGGGCGAGCAAACCCCCGATCTACCCAGGTCTCGGCTAAGAGTTAAGCGGGAACAAAGGGTTGGTCTGCGCGCTTGGTAGAGCATGCAGGGCATGCCCTGGAAGGCGGGATCCGGACACAACCTCTTTACCCGGCCGAACGCCGCGGCACCGAAAGGAGCAACGATGACCCGCCTTGAGATGCCCCCCCTTGGAATGAAGCCATTTCCGGTTTCGGCGGGAATATTCCTCGGCATGGGTCTCGGGGGCTTCTTCGATGGGATCGTTCTGCACCAGGTCCTGCAGTGGCACCATATGGCGACCAGCGCCGGCTATCCCGCCGACAGCCTCGAAAACCTCCGGATCAACACTCTACTGGACGGCCTTTTCCATGCCGGAACCTACGTCCTCGTCGCCATTGGCATCGTCATTCTCTGGCGGGCCGGGCGCCGGGGAACCTCGCAGTGGCGGACACGGCACCTTGTCGGTTCTCTTCTCGCAGGCTTCGGAAGCTTCAATCTCGTCGAGGGCTTGGTCAATCATCACCTGCTGGGGATCCATCACGTCAACGAAACGGTGTCGCGCGATACCTGGATCTACTGGGACATCGGCTTTCTGATCTGGGGAGCACTGATGCTGCTGGCCGGCTGGAGCTTGATCAAGTCCGCCGGCAGGCCGGCGTGACCCTTCTTTCCAGTTGATGGCCACGACCTGCGCCAAGGTCACGAGAGCCTTACGGAACCCCGCGCCCGTTTGAGCTTTCATAAACGCCCGAAAAAATGCTTCAAAAGGAGATAACCATGTCGTTGCCGTCAGATCTAACCTTCAAGACCGAGGCACAGTCCGAACCGGTCATCATCAGGCGACATGACGCGGTAATCGCGGCCACGAAAGCCGCGGTTCTCGTTCATGCTGGCGAGGTGCCCGTCTATTACGTGCCCCGCGCGGACGTTTATGAGGAGCATCTGGTTGAGACTGAAGCAGGACCCGCGCCGATCGGAACAGGGCGGGCGCGTTTCTGGTCCGTGACCGCGTCGGGTGGCGGCGTAGAGAAGGCCGTGTGGATGCTGGAAGATCCCACAGGAGATCTGGAGTCTCTCACCGGCCATTTCGGCTTCGACCCCGACCCGTTCAACATCACCGTCGGCTGAGCCTTCGTCGGCAATCAGCTCGCTCCGAGCCGAACGGCCCAGAGTGATATTTGCAGGTTCGCGCAATTCAGTGGGCCGGCGCCATCGTCTTTTGGAGCCAGAATGAGCAAGCAACTCTCCCTTCCCGAAGAAGCCGTCGCCATCGATCCCGTGCTCGATGCAGCCAGGCACGACCACACACACGAGATTGCGAGGGATCTCGCCTATCGCCGTCTCGGCATCGTCAACGTAATGTTCGTCGGGTCGGCCGGTTGCGGCGACCGCAACTGGGTGCTCGTCGACACCGGCCTGCCGGGAACGCGGGGGCTGATCGAGGAAGCCGCTTCCGAACGTTTCGGCCTCGACGCCCGCCCCTCGGCGATCGTCATGACACACGGCCATTTCGACCACATCGGCGCGCTCGAGGAACTGGCACGGAAGTGGGAAGTGCCCGTCTACGCCCATGCGCTGGAGCGCCCGTATCTCGACGGCACCGCCGCCTACCCGCCGGGCGACCCGTCGGTGGGCGGTGGCATGATGGCGGCGATGGCGCGGTTCTATCCGCGGGGGCCGGTGGACGTGTCGGAGCGGCTCCAGACACTGCCGGAGGACGGCGGCGTTCCAGGCCTGCCGGGATGGCGGTGGATCCACTCGCCGGGTCACAGCGTCGGCCACGTGTCCCTCTGGCGCGAGGAGGATGGCGCCCTCATCGCCGGCGACGCCTTCGTCACCACAGAGCAGGAATCGGCCTATGCTGTCGCCGTCCAGGAACCGGTGATGCATGGTCCGCCCATGTACTACACAGTGGAATGGGACAAAGCGCGCCAGTCCGTCCAGCGCCTCGCCGCGCTGCGGCCGAAAATCGTCGTCACCGGACACGGCCGGGCGATGCAGGGCCCGGAGATGCAAAAGGCGCTCGATCGGCTGGCGGCGGAGTTCGACACCATCGCCGTGCCGGCGAAGGGGCAGTACCTGTCCAGCCCGGCGCGCGCGGAGGATGGAACGGCCTACCGCAAGCCATGAGGTAATTCGATGCTCGAAGACGCCAATGGGCTGATCCCGTCCGGCGATGCGCTTTCCGCGCCGGCGGTCGAGCATCGCTTCGTCGATACGGGCCTCGTGAAACTTCACGTCGCCTGCGTCGGCCCACCTGACGGCCAGCCGATCATCCTCCTGCACGGCTTTCCCGACCATTGGATCGGCTGGAAGCACCAGATCCCGGCGTTGGCAGCGGCCGGCTACCGGCTGATCATTCCGGACCAACGCGGCTACAACACGAGCGACAAGCCGGCGGGCGTGCGCGCCTATGCCCTCGGCCGGCTGGTCGAGGACATCTCTCTCCTCGCCAGGGCTATGGAAATCGAGCGTTTTCACCTGATCGGGCACGACTGGGGTGGCATCGTCGCCTGGGCCCTCGCGGCAGAGCGACCCGCGCAGGTCAAGAAGCTCGTCATCCTGAATGCTCCGCATCCCGATGCCCTTTTCGGCTACGCGCTGCGCTCGCCGACGCAGTTCCTGCGCAGCGCCTATGTCGGCTTCTTCCAGTTTCCCTGGCTTCCCGAGGCGCTGCTGGCCGCCAGAGGATCGAAGGTCCTGGAAAGGGCGGTTGTCGGCATGGCGCGACCGGGCGCTTTTTCCGCCGAGGATCTGGCGCTCTACCGCCAGGCATGGCGGCAGCCCCGTGCCTTGACCTCGATGCTGAACTGGTATCGCGCCCTGCGGTACCGCCCGTCCTATCCCGAAATGATCAAGACGCCGACGCTGGTGCTCTGGGGCAGGAAGGATACGGCGCTGGAGCCGGGGCTGGCGGACGCCTCGGCGCGCCGCTGCACGGATGCGCGCGTGGTGTTTCTTCCCGAGGCCACCCACTGGCTTCACCGCGAAATGCCGGGAGTGGTGAACGCAGAGATCCTCGATTTCCTCGGCGGCTGAACCAAATCGCGCCGAGTTTCGGATCCACGCACAGCGATCCCAACAGCTGTTCAGGCGGTAGCGAGATCGGCATCACCTGTGCCCGCCCGCCTCCGCCTACCGTCACGTTCCAGATCGGGTGAAGGCCACAATGGCTGCGGCCGTCTTCGCGAGCTCCGTATGGTGGAAAAGGTGTCCTGCGCCCTCGATGACGACAAGCTGGCTTCCCGGAAGGCGTTCGTGGAGGCGCCGGGACTGCTGCGCGGGATCGACAATACGGTCGCCCTCCCCTGCCATGATCAGAAGCCGTGCCCTCAGCCCGGCATATCGGCCTTGCAATGCCTGCGCCGCCGGAATCATCAGCGCCGACTCCTCCGCAGAAGCCCCGAGAGCCCGCGGCGCCAGCATCAGCGCCCGCGGCACCTCGTGGAAGCGCGGCGGCGTCGCCGCTGGGCCGAAGAGATCTCGCAGCAATTTTGGCCATACCAGCCGGGCGAGCAGAGGCACGATTGTGTGGCGCATCAGATCGCCGATGATCGGCACGGCGGGGATCGAGGCGAGAGCCACGTCAGGGCGAAACGTCGGGAAGAAATAGCCCGAGAGCGCGCTGACGCTGACCACGCTCGCGGGATGCCGCAGGGCCCATTCCATCGCCACCAGCGTCCCCCAGGAGTGGCCGAGCAGGTGCACCTCGTCCACGCCAAGCTGCCGCACCGCCTGCCGGAAGAGATTGGCCTGCGCCGCCGGCGACCAGGCTCGCCCGCGTGGCCTCTGGCTGAACCCGTAGCCCGGACGGTCGAAGAGGATGACGCGGTGATCCCGGGCCAACCGGTCGACAAGACCGCTGGCCAGGAATTCCTGGATCAGGCTGCCGTTTCCATGCAGCAATACGATCGGTTCGCCCGATCCGAACTCGGTATAATGAAGCCGGACGCCGTCGACCGCGAGGAAGCGACCGATCGGCCCGATCTGCCGCCTCGCTTGTGCTGTTCGGAGGATAACCGCTCCTGCGGTCAAGGCGGTGAGACCGACGCCGAGGGCGACGAGGTTCCTGCGCATGTCGGATCCTCACGATCTCCCGGCCCTGAGCGTCTCCACGGCCATCAACTTCTTATCGTCGCGGACCGACCCGCCTCTAGGCTGGCGGCTTCCCTCGGAAGGAAGCCGCCCGCGCTTTCGTCGCCGCCGGCTCTCGCTCGCGTCAGCTGCCCGAAGTCAGGGCAGGCACGAACGGAAGGCTGCGCAGACGCTTGCCGGTCGCCGCGAAGATGGCGTTGCCGAGGACCGGCGCGGCCGAGACCGTCGCCGTCTCGCCCATCCCACCAGGGTCTTCGGTGCTCGGAACGATATGCACCTCGACCGGAATGCTCTCGTTCATCCGCAGCTGTCCGTAGTCGTCGAACGTCGTTTGCTGCACGCGCCCGGCATCGATCGTGATGCCGTTGTAGAGGGCGGCTGATAGGCCGAACAGCAAGCCGCCCTCGACCTGCGCGGTGACGATGCCGGGATTGACGACATGGCCGCAATCCACCGCTGCGACGGCCCGCTTCAGGACGATGGCGCCGTCCGTGCCCACCGAGATGTCCAGAACGACGGCGATGTAGCTGCCGAACGACATATGCAGGGCGATGCCGCGACCCTCGCCGGGAGCGGCCGTGGTGGTTCCCCATCCGGCCTTGTCCGCCGCGAGCTTCAGCACGCCCGCAGCCCGCGGGTTGTTGCCGAGCAGGGACATGCGGTAGGCGACGGGATCCTGTCCCGCCGCCGTGGCGAGCTCGTCCATGAAACTCTCGACCACGAAGATGTTGTGGGTCGGACCGACGCCCCGCCACCAGCTGACCGGTACCGGCGGGTCCTTGCGGACCCAGTCGACGAGAAGATTGGGAAAGGCGTAGGGCGGCTCTGCCGCGCCTTCGACGGCGTCGGAATCGAGGGTGCCGTCGGGAAGACCGGTTGGAAGATAGCTGCCGAGGACCGAGCCGCCGGTGACGTGGTCGATCCAGGCGACAGGCTTGCCGTCTTCGCCAAGGCCAGCGGCAACGCGGTCGTAATAGGCCGGCCGGTAGAGGTCGTGCTGAAAATCCTCCTCGCGCGACCAGATAACCTTGACCGGATAGGATAGGTTCTTCGCGATCTCAACGGCCTGGCCGACATAGTCCGCCTCGAGGCGACGCCCAAAACCACCGCCGATGACCTGGTTGTGGAGGGTCACCTTGTCGATAGGGAGGTTGAGGATCTTCGCCGCCAGCGCCTGCGCCGCGGTCGGAACCTGCGTGCCGCACCAGATCTCGCACTCGCCCTCGCGAACGTGGACGAGGCAGTTGACGGGCTCCATGGTCGCATGGGCGAGGAAGGGTAGCTGGTACACCGCCTCCACCTTCTTCGCGGCCGAGGCAAAGGCGCCCGCGGGATCGCCCTCGGTTCGCGCCAGAACGGGCTTGCCCGTCTCCGAAGCCTTTTTCAGGTCCTGGAAGATGAGATCGGTCGTCAGTCCTGCGTTCTGGCCCTCGCCCCATTTAATGTCGAGCGCGTCGACGCCCTGCCGGGCAGCCCAGTAGTGGTCGCCGGTGACCGCAACCGCCCTTTCCAGCTTGACGACGTCGCGAACGCCGGGAACCGCCCGGGCGGCCGTCTCGTCCACCGCGCCCAGCGTGCCGCCGAAGATCGGACAGGCGACGACGGTCGCGATCTTCATGCCCTCGACCTTCACGTCGATGCCGAAGACAGCCGTCCCGTCGGTCTTCGAGGGCCCCTCGACGCGCGCGGCCGCGGTGCCGACGAGCGTGAACTTCGACGGATCCTTCAGGACGACATCGGTCGGCAGGGGAAGCTTTGCAGCATCCTCGACGAGCTCGGCATAGGTGGCCGAATGGTTTCCGCCGGCATGGGTCACGACGCCGCGCGCCGCGATGCACCCGGCAGCATCGACGTTCCAACGAGCGGCAGCGGCACCGATCAGAAGGGTGCGGGCCATGGCGCCCGCCTGGCGCAGGGGCGTCCAGGTGGCGCGGATGGAGGTGGAGCCGCCGGTGGTCTGGGACTGGAGCAGCGGCTGCTTGTAGAGCTCCTCGTTCGGCGGGGCCGGCAGGACTTCGACCTGGTCGAGCCCGACCTCCAGCTCCTCGGCGATCAGCATCGCTTCGGCGGTGTGGATGCCCTGCCCCATTTCGATGTTGGGGATCAGCAGCGTGATGCGCCCATCCGGGGCGATCCGCACGAAGCCGCCAGGGGCAAACCCCTGGAAGGCGTCACCGGTATCACCGCCCTCCACCTGGCCCTCGATCGCGCGCAGGCTCGGCTGTTCGCCGCCCTGCGCCCAGACCTTGCGTCCGAGCGGCGAGAGGCCGAAGGCAATCGTCAGGCCTCCGCCCAGCATGGCGCGCCGGGTGACGCTAAGGCCGGCGGACTTCGGGGGCTTGCGGAAGGCAGCAGCGAGAGATGCACCCATGGATTTCTCCTCAAGCCTCGGCGGCGGTTTTGATGGCCTGCCGGATGCGCGGATAGGTCCCGCAGCGACAGATATTGCCGGACATGGCGTCGTCGATCGCGGCGTCGTCCGGGCTCGGATTCGCAGCCAGAAGGGCCGTCGCCGACATGATCTGGCCGCTCTGACAGTAGCCGCACTGGACGACCTGATGCTCGAGCCAGGCTTCCTGAATCTTGCGGCCTGCGTCCGTCCCGCCAACTGCCTCGATCGTCGTGACGTCGGAACCGCCGACGGCCGAGACGGGGGTCACACAGGAGCGGACGGCCTCTCCGTCCACATGCACGGTGCAGGCGCCGCACTGGGCGACACCGCAGCCGAACTTCGTCCCGGTCATCCCGAGGATGTCGCGCAGGACCCAGAGAAGCGGCATGTCGTCCGGCGCGTCGACACTTTGGCGCTGCCCGTTGATGGAAAGCTCTATCATCTCACCCTCGCTGCCAACCTGCTGAAACTGATTGGAATCATTCTGATAAACATGGCGCCCGCGTGAGGAAGACAAGGGGCCAGCGGCTCGCACTCGCGAGGCACCTAAGCAGCTAGCTGTGCTGCAGGCGTCCTTTGCCGAGCGCCTTTGACCCCGCAGGGCCGCGAGCAGCAATGGCGCCAATTGTCTCCGCGAGCCAGCGAACCTCCGGATTTGCTGAGTTGCCCCCGGAGGGACGGCACGTATCCAAGAGACATCGGAGCGCAGCGCAGACGAGCAGATCTCACGACAGCGTCGGTCTCGTCTCGACGGCGGACTGCGGCTGGCTGCGACGACAAAGATAGATCCCGCACGCCGAACTTGCCTCGACGCCGAAGCCCGCCCTTCGCCATTCCACCGGTCGCCAACGCCTGCGGCGGCCCCTCCGGTAAAGCAGTCGGCTAATGACATTTCCATAGCCGCCGGGACGAAATGCGCCCAACCCGTTCGAACGATGGTCGTAAGCCCGGCTTGCTGGAACGGGCCAGAGCACGAGGAGTGCGCGGTGAGCAGCGTCACAAGCTTTCCCGATGGTATCGATCCCGGTCATGTCACCAGCCCTCCGGCTGTGCGCCGCCATGCCAGCCCCCTCTCTCTGCTGCTGCTCGGCGGCCTTCTGGCGGTGGCGATGACCGGCCTCCTCGGCGGCGGCGGCGTTTCGGTTCTGAGGGCCGGCAGCCCTGGAGCCTTGCTCGAGGTCGAGGCGCCCACCATCCTGCGCAACGGCGAGTTCTTCGAGATGACCGTTCGCGTGACGGCCCGCCGCGCCATCGATGATCTCGTCCTCTCCATCGAGCCCGGCCTTCTGGAGAGGCTGACCCAGAATTCGATGCTTCCCGCCGCATCGGACGAGACCTTCGACGGCCAGTCGTTCCGGTTTTCCTACGGGCCGAAACAGGCGGGCGAGACGATGCTGGTGAAGCAGGATTTCCAGATCAATCCCGATCTCGTCGGCGGCGTGCGAGGGCGGATCGCCGTCATGGATGGCGAGACCGAGATGGCGGGCATGCCCGTGGCGATCCAGGTTCGTCCCTGATGGATATCGTCTTTCGTGCCTCGGCGATGTTTGCGGCGCTCTATCTGCTTCTTCGCCTCCTGGGCAAGCGCGAACTCAGCCAGATGACGCCGTTCGAGCTGGTGGTTCTGGTGGTGATGGGCGACCTCGTGCAGCAGGGCGTCACCCACAACGACTTCAGCGTGACCGGAGCCGTGCTCGCCATCGTCACCTTCGCCTTCTGGGCCCTCGTCATGTCCTGGTCGAGCTACCTGTCGCCGCGGGCCGAGCGGCTGCTGGAAGGCGAGCCGCGCGTCATCATCCGCAATGGCGAGCTCATCGAAGCCAATCTGCGCCGTGATCGGATCACCCGCGCGGAAGTGGAGTCGGAAATGCGCCTGGCCGGCATTGGCCGGATGCGCGACGTCGCCTGGGCCATTCTCGAGCCGCAGGGACGGATCAGTTTCATCAAGGCCGAAAACGGAGGTCCTGAGGCGACGCCGCAATCGGCGGCAGAGGGCGGCGGACCGGCAGAGTAGTCCCCGGCGCCGACGACTGCACCCGAGGCTTAGCGGTTCTTGACGCTGTCGCCGAGATTCCTCAGCCACGAGTCTGCCCGGCCGTCCGACGGCGCGCGCCAGTCGCAGCGTGGAGCAAGGACTTCCACCAGCGGATGCCTTCGAACCGTTCGGCATCAACGTCCGCAAAGCGCAAATCGAAGTCTATCGCAAGCGCTTCGGGGGAAGGTCGAAACGCCAACGGCAGAGGGGCTCATCCGGGCTTGGACCAGATGAGCCCCTCCCTGGCCGCGGCGGCTCTACGAGGTCAATTCCGTCAGACGGCAGGGGATCAGATCCATGGACGCATCGCCGCGGGTCCTCGGAACTCTTCGGACGCGCGGAAGTCGCTGGCCGCCCCCCGCATCTCCTCCGGCGATCGCGGCATTCCGCGCCGCTGGCGATAGGAGGCCAACCTCCGGCGCGCGCCTGACCCGGACTTCTGCTTCTGCTCCGAAAGGGCTTGGGCGGTCAGAAGATCCACCGCGGTGATGCCGCCGACCATGGCCAGTGCGCCGACGACGTTGGCCTGCTTCGGATTGTTCTCAGACACGCCCTTGAGGAGGCTAAGGATATCAAGGCCGTCGCCCGCGACCCGCCCCAAAATCCAGGGCTCCTGGTCCTTCGCCGTCAAGATACCGATGCCCGTGACGATCTCGCGGACGCCATAGGCCATCAAGACCGGCTCGCTGCCCTTCATGCCGAGGAACCGGGCGATCGCCCGCGGCGCCAGAACCTCCGCCAGTCCGAGGCCAATGCTGAACCAGCCAAGGCCGTTAGCGACTTTTCGCGTCCGTTCGGGCGCCAGTCCCTCGCGGTCCATGATTTCCTGCACGGTCATGGCTGTGTTCCTCATGGCTTCAAAACCACTTTGATGCACCCGTCCTCCTTGTCGCGGAAGGTCTTGTAGAGTCCGGGACCTTCCTCGAGCGAGGCCGTGTGGGTGATGACGAAGGACGGGTCGATCTGGCCCTCCTCGATCCGCCTGAGCAGATCGTCGGTCCAGCGCTTCACATGCGTCTGACCGGTGCGGATGGTGAGGCCCTTGTTCATGATCATGCCGATCGGAAACTTGTCGATCAGGCCGCCATAGACACCCGGCACCGACAGCGTCCCCGCCGCCTGGCAGAGATAGGCCATCTCGCGAAGCACATGCGGGCGATCACTTTCCAGCATCACGGCCTGCTTCGCCCGGTCGTAGAGCGCGTCGATGGTGCCGGTGGCGTGGGCCTCCATGCCGACGCTGTCGATACACTTCTCCGGACCGCGGCCGGCGGTTAGTTCGTCGAGCCGCTCGATCACGCTCTCCTTCTCGAAGTTGATCGGAATGGCGCCGCCGGCCTCCGCCATGGCCAGGCGTTCGGGAACCCTGTCGATGCAGATGACCTGCCGGGCGCCGAGCAGCACGGCGCTTCGGATTGCCATCTGGCCTACTGGACCCGCGCCCCAGATCGCCACCGTATCGGTTGGCTGGATGTCGCACTGCACGGCAGCCTGCCAGCCGGTCGGAAAAATGTCGCCGAGGAAGAGCACCTGCTCGTCCGTCAGCGAACCCTTCGGGATCTTGATCTGGGTCTTGTCGGCGAAGGGGACCCGGACGTATTCCGCCTGCCCGCCCGGATATCCGCCCGTCAGATGCGTGTAGCCGAAGAGGCCTGCGGTGGTGCGGCCGAAAGCCTTGGATGCCAGGTCGGCATTGCGGTTGGAGCGCTCGCAGACGGAGAAATTGCCGCGCAGGCACTGGATGCACTCGCCGCAGTTGATGGTGAAGGGCACGACGATGCGGTCGCCGACCTTCAGGTCGGCCCGCGCACCGGCACCGACTTCCATGACCTCGCCCATGAACTCGTGGCCCATGATGTCGCCGCTCTTCATGCCGGGCATGAAACCGTCGAGGAGATGCAGGTCCGAGCCGCAGATCGCGCAGGCCGTTACCTTGACGATGGCGTCCCGGCTGTCTTCGATCTTGGGATCGGGGACCTGTTCACAGCGAATGTCATTGGGCTTGTGCCATACCAGTGCTTTCATCGGGTCGCCTCGCATCTGAAAGGATACACACAGCAGGGCCTGAAAGGTCGCTGCGTCCTTCTTCCAAATGACGCTGCAGCATCCCCGTTCCGGCGCCTTTACTTGGCCGCCAAAGCATTGACCCAGGCATTTCTGGCGCGCAGATCAGCCGCCGCTCCGATCGCAGGGTGCTTAGCCAGCACCCATACAAGTGTGGGAACTGCTTGAATCTCCATCAGTTATTCCGCCACAGCCGCAAACGCGGTTCAACCGGGAGAATACGATGAGAAGTTTCCTTATTGCTGCAAGTCTTTCGCTGATGGCCAGTTCTGCCATGGCCCAGACCGCGCCTCAGGAGTTTGTCGACAAGGCTGCGTCAAGCGGCATGTACGAGATCCAGTCGAGCGAGATCGTTCTGACCGACGCCAATGCCGATGCAAACGTTCAGGCCTTCGCGCAGAAGATGATTGAAGACCACACCAAAGCGGCCGGCGACCTGAAGGCGGCGGCGACCAAGTCCGGGCTGAGCGTTCCGGCGGCACCCGATGCCAAGCATGCTGCGATGGTCAGCGATCTCAGCACAGCCAGCGACAAGGTGTCGGTCTACAAGAAGCAGCAGCTCGATGCTCATGAGGAGGCGGTCGCGCTTCATCAGAGCTATGGCTCGGCGGGAACCGATCCCAATCTGAAAGCCTATGCGGACGCGACCACGCCGGTGCTGAAGATGCATCTCGAACACATCAAGATGCTGAACGAGAAGAGCGCGAGCGCCGTGACGGGTGCGGGGACTTCGGTCTCGTCCGGCCAGAGCGGCATGAACGACAACGCCGCCGGCGTCGACTCCAGCGCCTCGGGCGGCCAGGGCACGGGATCTGGAACGTCCACCGCGGCCCCCGCGAACTGAGCCAGACACATCACAGCAAAGGCCGTCCGTAAGGACGGCCTTCGTGTTCCGGAGCCTTGGCGGCGCAATCAAGGCCCAAGGACCCCGAGGGTCGGCTCTGGCGTCGGACACGGCGAGCTTCAGCACCGGACGGTCGTCGGCGCTCACGGCGGCAAAGGAAATCCATAGCGCAGAGCCCCCTTATCCAACGCTCTTGGAGGACACATGAACGCTGCACCTCATGGGACGATCACGCGAGTGCCGAGTCCTCGTGCCGATCTCTTGGCATTCGACATCTTCGGGAAGATCTCGGCCGAAGATCTCGACTGGATGGCAACGGAGGTCGATCGCGCCTTCGAGCACTTTGACGAGATCGACATGCTTCTCGTGATGCGTCGGTTCGATGGTGCCGAAGTCGGCGCCGCGATGGACGCAAAGGTCCTCAAGGTCCAGTTCCGTTCCCTGGCAAAGGTCCGCAAGTATGCCGTGGTAGGCGCGCCAACCTGGGTGAACGCCATGATCAACGCGTTCGATGTCGTGGTTCCCGTCGACGCCCGGACATTCGATCTGGCAGACGAGGCCGCCGCACGCAGATGGATCGACGAAGCCGGCTGAGGCAGGCCAACAAAATGCGCCTCGAAGACGCGTCCTATGTCCGGCAACTCTGACGAACGACAGTTCGTCACAATCGTCGCAACGTCGCTGCTTGCCTACTGCAATAATACAGTGAGCGTTTGGCTCTCCCTGAACCCGGGCCGGCCGGCGCTGATCGAAAGTCAAACATCGACGGATCGCTAGCAACGAACAGATTTCAGTCGGAACAAATCCATTTCTCATCCTCTTCGGCATTGTGAAAGTCGCGTCTTATAAACGCTGGCCGTTTTTTGGAGAAGAAGATGAGTTCAACCGACAGGACCGAAAGCGCCGACCCCAGCTTGGACGCATTGGAGGCTCGCTCAGAGCACCTGCGGTCCGGGCTGGCCGATACCGTCGGGGAGCTTCGAAGCCGTCTCTCCCCCGAGACCATCAAGGCGGATGTGAAGGACAGCATCGTCCAGTCGGGTCAGGACATGCTCGCCAAGCTCGAGCGTTCCGCACGGGAAAACCCGTTGCAGACAGCGGCGATCGGCGCGGGCCTGGCCTATCCGGTGATCGGCATCCTTCGCAGCATCCCCGCCCCTATCCTTTTGATGGGCGCCGGCGTGGCGCTGTCCGGCCGCAACAACATCTTTTCGGGATTGCTCTCGAGCGACAAGGTGGCGGGCGCGGTTACCGCCGGAAGCGACAAGGCGTCGGGTCTTGCCGGAAAGGCATCCGATACCGCGTCTGCCGCTGCGGCCTCGGTCACGTCCCGCGCCCAGTCCGTTACCGACGACGTCACCGATGCGGTCTCCGCCGCCTCGGCCTCGGTGACCGGCACCGTGAGCGACGCGACCCAGGGCATTTCGGATGCCGCCGGAGCGGCTGCGCAACAAGCTCGCATGGCCTACCACGACGCCACCCATGCGGTCGGCGACGCCACCGAGCGGGCTGCCGCCCTGGGTCGCCAGGGACGGGACACGCTGGTCGATACGGTCCAGCGCAACCCCCTCCTGGTCGGCGCCCTGACCGCGCTCGCCGGTGCGGCACTCGCGACCCTGATCCCCCACAGCCGCACCGAGTCCCGCCTCTTGGGAGACTCCAGCGCACGCGTGCGTGAACGTGCCAAGTCGGCCGCGCAGGAAGGTCTCCATGCGGCGATGGACGCAGGCGAGCGCGTCGTGGCCTCCACGGTCGAGGCTGCCCGCGACGAGGGCCTCGAACCCGAAGCCGGCAAGGAGGCCATCCGCGATCTTGGAGAGCGGGCCACTGCCGTCGTCGAGGCCGGCATGAAAGCCATCGTGCCCGATGACGGGCCGAGCGACGAAAGTGAAGGGCCGACCGGCGAAGGCCGGCGAAATCCCGTTCCTCACCGTCCGCTGGGCAACTGACCGGCTCGACCGCTTGCCGACAAATTCAAACAGACCGATCGATGGAGACCACGATGAGCAATACGACCTTTAACCAGAACCAGACCGCCCAGCCGGGTGTCGCCGACCGGGCGAAGTCGGCCGCCGATACCGTCGGTGCCGAAGCAGGGTCGCTCGCGACCGAGGCGAAGTCTGCCGTGAACGATTTGGGCGACCGGGCCAAGCAGGGCGTTCTGGACGCCGCCGAGCATGTTCGCGGGCTCGCCGAGGAGCAGAAGGCTGCGGGAGCGGAACGATTCAAGGGCTATGCGGGGTCCATCAACCGTGCGGCCGACAGCCTCGACGAGGAACTGCCTGTCGTGGCGAACTTCGCCCGCAGGGCTGCGGGCGAGATTGAGCATCTCGCCGACAGCGTCAAGGATCGCGACCTGGGTGACCTCGTCGGCGTCGTTCACGACTATGCCCGCCGCCAGCCCGTCATTTTCCTCGGCGCCACGGCATTGGCCGGATTCGTCGTCGCGCGTTTCCTGTCGACCTCGGCTCAGAAGCGGACCCGCGAAGCGAGCAGCAGTGATTGGAAGAGCGACAGCGAACATGCCGGCGTGCCCCGTCCGCTTCCCGTCCGCACGACGCAGGGCTGAGGGGGAAGTCACATGACCACCCCTCCCGACGACAGAAGTTTTTCGGAACTGATTTCGAACGGCCTCGAGCAGGTCACGGCCCTCTTTCGCAGCGAGATTCAGCTGGCGAAGGCGGAGATGGCCAAGAAGGCGAGCAAGGCTGGGCTGGCCATCGGTCTAATGGTCTGCGGCCTCGCCTTTGCCATCGCCACGCTGGTGATGCTGCTGACCACCATCGCCACCTTCCTCATCCAGGCGGGGCTCGGCGGGGGTGTCGCCTTCCTGCTGGCGACAGTCGTCGGCGGTGCGATTGCGGCTATCCTGGCGTGGACGGGCATCCAGAAGTTGAAGTCCGAGACGATGGTGCCCGAACGCACGGTGCATCAGGTCCAGATGGACGCCCAAGCGGCGAAAGGAAATCAGTCATGAGCCAGACAACCGTACGCCAGTACTCTTCGCATACCGTCGAGGTCGGAGCAGACACAGCCCCGGCCCGCCCGGAAGTGAAACAGGATTTCGGCACAAGCCTCACCAATGCCGTACGTGACAATCCGGCTTCCGCCGCCCTGATCGGCATGGGCGCCGCCTGGCTGTTTTTCGGCGGCAGCAAGATCTCCCTGTTCGGCCATAAGAAGCACGGCGATCGCGTGCATCACGACCGCCAGATTCGGGAAAGGGACGATTACGAGATGCGGTTCGAGGCGCCGCGCTCCGCGGGACGAGGAGTTGATCGCTTCGGGGCCGTCCCAGGTCGGTTCGAAAACGCCGTGGACGACACGACCGGCGCAGTCGGCTCGGGCGCTAGGCAGGCCGCATCCGGCATTGCCGGGGGAGCGTCCGCCGTGGCCGATGCCGCATCGCAGGGTTACGGCGCGGCGGTTTCCTATTCCGACGACGCCGCGTCCTACGTCGGATCCAGGGCCAGCGACGCCAGTCGCGCCGGATCGCGGGCTATTCGGAGCCAAGCCGGCAACGTACAGCAGACGGTGGGCGAGTTTTTCGAGGATCAGCCGCTCGCGCTGGGCGTGCTTGGACTCGTCCTCGGCGCTGGCGTCGCGTCGCTCCTCCCCATGACGGACGTCGAGCGCGAGTATTTGGGCGAGACGAGCGACGAGTTGAAGGCGCAGGCGCGATCGGTAGTCGGCGAAAAGCTCGGCGAAGCAAAAGATCTGGCGTCGACGGCGCTGGACGAGGTCGCCCGCGAAGCCGAGGCGCAGGGACTGACGAAAGCCGATGCCACCCGCGCCGCGGCCGACTTCAAGGATCGGGTCGGCAATGTCGCCGGCGCCGCCAAGGATAGCCTCGCCGGGACACCCACCGACGAGGTCCCCTTCAGAGGGTAGGATGCCCGGGTCGAGTACCCAGAGGTAAAAAAACTAGGAATGGGAGGGCTTGCCCCTCCCATTTTCGTTCGAGGACTCGAGCGTGGGAGCCTTTCAATGCTGCTGGACTGACAAGGCGGATTCACGGCGTATCGATGGCAGAGGACTTGACCAGCGGCACCGGGATGTTCGTCGCTTCCCGCTAACGTTCCATGGGCAGCGTGTCAGTGAGCGCCTGCACAGCGTGCTTCAATGCCACATAGCGCGCATCGGGCAACCACGGCTGGAAGCGCGTAGCTCTCGGAGAAACACGAGTCTCCCGACTCGTGTCAGACATAACCTGTCACGCCACTGGTTCTTCCATGATGGGGACGGGAACGACCGCTCAGCCCCCAGGATCCACAACAGCCGCCTTTTGGTCGAGCTCGCGGAGTCGGTTGTGGATGTCGGTGGCGGCGACCGCCGCCTGGCCCCAGGCGACGGCGACCTGATTGAGGGTGCTGACGACATCGCCCGCGGCCCACATGCCGGGCACGGAGGTGCGCTGATGGTCATCGACGATGATCGCGTTGCAGCTCTTCTCGTGATCGGCTCCGAGCGACAGGGCGATGTCGGAGCGGGCGTCGGCGCCGAGCGCCGAATAGAGCGTGTCGAAATGGTGTTCTGTTCCGCTTCCCGTTGTCAGCGCGGCGATGCGGTCGCCCTCGATCGAGACGGTGGTGATCGGCTCCTCGACGAGGAGGATATCGTGATATGCGATCCGCTGCCGGTCCTCGTCGCTCAACGCATCGACGCCAGAGAGAAGCAGCAGGGTTACCCGCCGGCTGTAGGTGCGCATGAAGACGGCCTCGCCGATTGCCCCTGCTCCCTGCCCCAGCACGGCAATATTCTGGCCGGTAACCTCGAAGGCGTCGCAGACCGGGCAGTGACGGACGAGGCCGCGCATGATGGCGTTTTCCACGTCGGGCAGAGCCGGTTCGCGATCGCGGACCCCGGTCGCGACGAGGACAGTGCGCGCTTCGATGCGAAGGTCGTCACCCGAACCGTCTGCGACGGTCGCGAGGAAGCCTCCGCCGATCAGGGGCACCATGGAACGAACCGTTCCCCTGCGAGGCGTCACGCCATAGACGGCCGCCTGTTCTCGGTGGCGATCGAGCAAATCACGACCGCCCAGCCCCTCCGCCATTCCCGGAATGTTGTGGCTGAGCGGGATGCGCCCGGCGCGGCTCTCGCCGGCGTCGAGGACGATGACGGAGCGGTGGAACCGGGCGAGATAGACGGCAGCGGTCAACCCCGCGGGGCCAGCACCAACGATCAGACAGTCGCTCTGCATCTCTGGCCGGCGCGTCAGGGTTTTTGGGAGGGATGGAGAGACTTCTCGCCGCGGGCATACACCTGCCGGGCAGTCTCGTGCTTGTCATGCAGAGTTGCGTAGCGGACTTGGTCGGCACCTGCGAGTCCGCCGCTATCGTTCGCCCGGGAAAGGATCAAGTACTCGACACTCTCGTCTTCCGTGAGGCCGACATAGCGTTCGATGCCGTCCTCATCTACCTTGATGGCGCGGTTGGCCGTCAGGAACTCGCGCTCGTCATTCTGGAAATCCATGCCGCCCCCCCCTTCAGATCGGCACGAAGGCGACGATAAGGCCGCCGATCAGCAAAAAGGCACCGATAAACACGAAAAACTTGAGGCGTCCCCAAATGATGGAGCCGCCGAAGATATTACGCCAGACGGTAAGGCCCCCGGGTGCTGTATCGATGTCGTGCTCGGGTTTCATCGGATCGCCCTCCTTTTCAGCCTCCAAGTCTTGGGCAGGCGCATCGTTCCAGGACAATTGCTTTGCCGTACATGTCCTTATGACTGCCCGGCCACTTGTTGTTTTGCCGGGCACTTCAACGGAACGGATTTGCTGGCCCCCGACTTCTGGCAGTTTGACGACCGCAGATCGCGGCCATTACCAGGAGCATCACCATGGCCAAGGAAAAGACGCTCGAAGACGCCTTCTACGAAACCCTCAAGGACGTCTACTACGCCGAAAAAGCGTCCGTGAAGGCGCTCAAGAAATCGGCCAAAGCAGCAAAGGCGCCGGAGCTCAGGGATGCGTTCGGCCTGCATGCCGAGGAGTCGGCGAACCAGGTGGAACGGCTGACGCAGGTGTTCGAGATCATCGGCAAGCCAGCCCGGGGCAAGACCTGCGAAGCCATGGTCGGCCTGACCTCTGAAATGGAAGAAGACCTCGAGGACTTCGGTGATACCGCGGCTGCCGACGACGCCCTCATCGGCTGCGCACAGGCCATCGAGCACTACGAGATCGCTCGTTACGGCCTGTTGAAGTCGTGGGCTACCAAGCTCGGCTATGACGAGGCCGTCACGCTACTCGACGAGACCCTTCAGGAGGAGAAGCGGACGGACGAGATCCTGACGCGGATCGGCGAGGTCATGCCCACCTCGAAGTAGAAGGCACCAGCTTTTCGAGGGTGCTTCCTGTACCGGCTGTCGTGACCATGGAGCTTGCTTCGTTCGATGCGAAGGGAATGGAGCGCGGCGCGCCGCGTTTTTGCTCATTTCAGCGAGGTTCCTTTTTCGGAGGCGAGACGGGACCATTGGTGCGGTAATTGCAGTAGACGCCGCCTCCACCATCCTGACGATCCATCTTGCCGGTGGTGAAGGTCCGCATCGGATTTCCCTGTGCGATCCTCGGAAGCCCTTCGGCCACGGACAAACGCCTCAGGACCGCGCCTGACGGGTCGCAGATTTCGAACACCCCGTCGTAAACGTAATCCATCCCCTGCTGGCGTCGCAGCTTGATCAACTTCGCTGCCTGCCGCAGCGCCTCTTCCACCGCGTCGTCCATCGTGTAGAACTCGGCCCTGTCGACATCGGGCTGGTCGTTCATCATATCGCGAAATCGAATGTAGAAGATCGCCATCCCGTCACTCACCCCTTCTCTCGGATGCGGGCCGCGGCAGTCCTTGGCAGCCCAGCCGCGCTGCCTTCGTCTGGCCTCGGAGCTGCGCCCACGCCTGGCAGGTCGTTCGCGTCCGCCGATACGGTAACGGGGGGTGAGCAGCGAGCGGCAAGCGAGGCGGCAAGCGTGACTTCAGCAACCTGTTCGTCGAACAGCTGCTTCAATCTCTCAGCGTGATCCCTGCTCGAAACCGATGTGAGCGCCTTCGATGCTGCTTCCAGTTCCAACCAGAAACTCTCGTCGCCATTATCCTCCGACATCGCGGTCCCCGGTGGCGTAGCTCCCTCAGCCACATGAGACGAGCGCCGGGAGCCTCGCTGACCTGCGTCCTGATCCCAGTCTCGGACGGTCTGACATCCAACGCATGAGCAAGCGCCGAAACCGGCATCTCTTCGTCGGCCAACAGGCCCATCAGCCGTTGGTCCTGTCCGTTGTGAAAACCCGCCTCCGCCAACGTCAGTCCGAACAGCGCCCGTATCGGCTTCGCCAGCGTGGGCATTGTCGTCGCCATCTCCGCGAACTCCGCTTCACCGGCAACATCTGCGGGAAGACCAACAGAGCGTCTGTCGTTTGGACATGGCTGCCGTCATTCACGTAGTTGAGCATCTCGACCCCGCTAAGCTTATGATTTCACAATCACACTCTCCAGTTGCGCTGATTGCAAGAGACGATACCGTACAGTCGGGAGACTTTCTGCTTCCCAGTGGATCGGCACCTGCGGAGCCGCGAGCATCGGCGAGTTCCGCAAAGGTTCAGCGGAAGAAGGCGTCGTTCCCGCCACGGTGACAACATCGCCCTTCTGCTCGGTGAGGGATCTGACGACGTGGGTGCCGGAGCTTCGATCGTATCCGCCTCGACCAGAAGGCAGTCGACTTGCGGCAAACGCGGCAGCATCTTTATCGCGTGGTCGACGGTCTCCGCATGAAAGACGACGGCGCCGGCAGCAATCGCGCCACGAGCTCACAGGCGTTGGCGCCGCCTGCGTCGGACTGGGGCCGAAAGATGAATGGTCCAGACGGCGCCTCCGGTTTCGCCCAGTCCTCAAATCAGACGCTGATGGTAGAACGAACCGGGCCTGACTCGCGAGCCGACTGCCTGGCTTGGAAAGCCCCCCTTTCCCGCCTACTATATGTCGATGTCCAACGCCCTGAGGGTCGCAAAGGGAGCGTTCGGCCGTGTCGCCCTTCTCGACATGGATCGGCCGCTCGTGCGCCACGCCCATCCCCATTGTCACGTCCTCCTGAAGGTGGAGGGAGCGGATACGCAGTTTTCGGTGCGGGACCGGATCGTCCCGCTGCGCGACGACAGCGCCGTCCTGATCAATGCCTGGGAGCCGCACGCTTACGCACACCACCCCGGTCAGCCGGCGACCATCATCCTGGCGCTCTACATCGAGCCGAAATGGCTCCAGGCGTTCCGTCCCAACTGGCGGGGCAGCGGGGCGCCCGACTTCTTCACCGATAGCGTCGGCGGCACCACCCACCATATCGTCAGGCTGACACACGAACTCGCGGAAGCGATGGTGCAGGAGCCGGGCAATGCCGCCGCGCACGAACTCCTGCTGGCCGAGCTGATGATCGCGGTCATCGAGCGGTTCACGCCGTGGCAGGACATCGTGCCGTCGCTTCGCCTTCGCGCCGCCGCCTCCGGGGTCGATCCACGCATCCGGCGGGCCGTGGACCTGATCCGTTCGGCGCCGGGCGAGGTGACCGACATGGACAGCCTCGCGCGGGACGCGGGGCTGTCGCGCGCCCACTTCTTTCGTCTGTTCGAGACGACGCTCAACGTCAGTCCGCGCGTGTATCTCAACGTCGTGCGCCTGGAACAGGCCGTCCATTCCGTCGTCGACGGCAAGGAGCCCTTTCTCCGGATCGCCGACAGGCTTGGCTTTTCGACCCCCGCCCATTTCTCCCGGTTCTTTCACGACCACGCCGGATCGTCGCCCACCGCCTTCCGTGCGGTCTCCGGACTCACAAGCCGCGATTTTGAGACTCCTCGGTAAGTCGCCGGACCGCACGGTGTCGCTACGGGTTCCCCTGCGCCGCTAGGCTTTCCTCAAGTGCCGCAACGGCACAGGGAGGAAGCATGACACTGAATCCGCCGGCTGACCGCTGGGTCGGACGATCGGTGCCGCGCGTCGAGGACGCGGCCCTTTTGACCGGGCGAGGTCGATACATCGACGATCTGGCGACGCGCATCGGCACGCTGCATGCGGCCATTGTCAGATCGCCGCATGCGCACGCGACGATTGGCGCCATTGAGATCGACGAGGCCCGTGCTGCCCGCGGTGTCGTTGCGGTGCTGACGGGTGAGGACATCGCCGCGCACTCCCGCAGCATGACGGTCGGCGTGAAGGCCGATGTCGAATGCTGGCCGATCGCACGGGACCGCGTGCGCTATGTCGGCGAACCCGTTGCCCTCGTCATCGCCGAAGACCGCTATCTCGCCGAGGACGCCGCCGACCTCGTCGCGGTGTCCTATGACATCCTTCCGGCCGTCGTCGACCCGATCGCCGCGCTCGCCGATGACGCGCCGATCCTGCATCCCTCGCTCGGCGGCAACCTCATCAACGAGCGTCGCTTCTCCTATGGCAATCCGGAAGCGGCCTTTGCCGGGACGGCGCGGACCATCGGCATCGACGTCGCCTATCCCCGCAATTCCTGCACGCCGATCGAGACCTACGGCGTCATCGCCGACTATGATCCCGGCGAGGATTCCTACGACGTCACGGCGAATTTTCAGGGCCCGTTCTCGATCCATGCGGTGATCGCGCGCGCGCTCGGCGTGCCCGGCAACCGCATGCGGCTGCGCACGCCGCCCGATTCCGGCGGCAGTTTTGGCATCAAGCAGGGCGTCTTCCCCTACATCATCCTGATGGCGGTCGCCGCCCGCATCGCCGGTCGGCCGGTCAAATGGATCGAGGACCGACTGGAGCACCTCGCGGCCTCGGTCTCAGCCACCAACCGCGCCACCCGGATCGAGGCGGCGGTCGAGCCCGATGGCAAGATCACGGCGCTCCGCTGGGACCAGCTCGAGGATTGCGGCGCGCATCTGCGGGCCCCCGAGCCGGCCACGCTCTACCGCATGCATGGCAACATGACCGGCGCCTATGCGATCGCCAATGTCGCCATCCGCAATCGCATCGTCCTGACCAACAAGACGCCGACGGGCCTCAACCGCGGCTTCGGCGGACCCCAGGTCTATTTCGCGCTCGAGCGGCTGATGCAGCGGATTGCCTTCGAACTCGGCCTTGATCCGCTCGACGTCATCCGGCGAAACCTGGTGCCGAGCGGTGCCTTTCCCTACCGGACCGCGACGGGCGCCCTCCTGGATTCCGGCGATTATCCGGCGGCGCTCGCCCGCGCCGTCGAGGATGGCGGTTTCGCCGACCTCCTGCGCCGGCGCGACACCATGCGCGCCGAAGGGCGGCTCTACGGCATCGGGCTCGCCTGTGTGGTCGAGCCGAGTGTCTCCAACATGGGCTACATCACCGCCGTCCTGTCCCCCGGCGAACGGCGCAAGGCGGGACCCAAGAACGGCGCTCAGGCAACCGCAACCATCGCCATCGACCCGCTGGGCGCGGTGACGGTCAAGGTCGCCTCCGTTCCACAGGGCCAAGGGCACCGCACGGTGCTCGCTCAGGTCGTCGCCGACGAACTCGGGCTCGACCTGGCGGCGGTGCAGGTGCTCGCCGATGTCGATACGGCGCGCGATGCCTGGTCGATCGCGTCCGGCAACTATGCCAGCCGCTTCGCTCCCGCCGTGGCCGGCGCCACCCAGATCGCCGCGCGCCGGATCCGGGACAAGCTGACGGCGGTCGCCGCCGCACAGTTGAACGTGTCCGCGGACGAGGTGGTCTTTGCCGGAGGGCGCGTCGCATCCCGGTCGAACCCGGACAATTTCGTCTCCTTCGCCCGCGTCGCGGCCGCGACGCATTGGGCGCCTGGCACCCTCCCCGACGGCGTCGACCAGACGATCCGCGAAACCGTCTTCTGGACGCCGGACCAACTGACCGCCCCGGACGACGCCGACGCGGTCAATTCCTCGCTGTGCCACGGCTTCATCTTCGATTTCTGCGGCGTCGAGATCGATCGCGATACCGGCACGACGCGGATCGACCGCTACGTCACCATGCACGATTGCGGCCGGATCCTGCATCCGGCCATGGTCGAGGGCCAGGTGCGCGGCGGCTTCGCGCAGGCCGTGGGCGCCGCTCTCTACGAGGAATATGCCTATGCCCCTGACGGCAGTTTCCTGTCGGGCACGCTCGCCGACTATCTGATCCCGACCGTCATGGAGGTCCCGGAGCCGGTCATCCTCCATTACGAGAGCCCGTCGCCCTTCACCCCGCTGGGCGCCAAGGGCGTCGGCGAGGGCAACTGCATGTCCACCCCGGTCTGCATCGCCAACGCCGTCGCGGACGCGACCGGCCTTGCCGATCTCGTCCTTCCCCTCACCCCGTCCCGCCTGGCCGATCGCCTGCAGGGCGACGAAACCCCGTCGAAAGCGCCCGCGAAACCCGCGGCCGCCGTCCCTGTCGGCGGGCAGCGGCGGCTCACCGGCGAAGGCCGTGCCGAAGTAGCGGCAAGCCGGGAAACCATCTGGGCGATGCTGCTCGACCCGAAGACGCTCGAAGCGGTCATCCCTGGCGCGCACGGGGTCGAGAAGGTCTCCGACACGCATTTCCGAGCCGACGTCACGCTGGGCGTCGGGCCGGTCAAGGGCCGCTACCGCGCCGAGATCCGCCTTTCCGACCTCGACGCGCCGAACGCCGTGACGCTCTCCGGTCGAACCGAAGGTGCGCTCGGCTTCGGCGAAGGCAGCGGCCGGATCACGCTGACCGAGGCCGGGCCGGGCCGCACCGTCGTCGCCTACAGCTACGAGGCGGGGATCGGCGGCAAGGTCGCGTCCGTCGGCGGGCGTCTGCTCGACGGGGCGGCACGTGTGGTCATCGGCCAATTCTTTCGCTCGCTCGCCGCCCATGCCGGCGGCGGCGCAGAGGCCGGCGGTCTCCTGTCCAGGCTTCGCTCGCTGATCGGGAGGCGCACATGAAGCCCGCTCCATTCGATTTCGTCAGACCCGAAACCCTGGAAGAGGCGCTGTCTGCGCTGGCCGAAGCCGGCGACGAGGGGCGGGTCATCGCCGGCGGCCAGTCGCTGGTACCGATGCTGAACATGCGGCTCGCCCGGCCGAAGGTGCTGGTCGACATCATGGGTCTCGCCGACCTCGACCACATCCGGGAAGCCAAGGGCCGGATCGAGATCGGCGCCGGCGTCCGCCAGGTGACGCTCGGGCGCTGGCCGCAACTCCAGGAGAAACTGCCGCTCGTCGCGGCGGCACTGCCCTGGGTCGGCCATGCCCAGACGCGCAGTCGCGGCACGGTCTGCGGGTCGCTGGCCCATGCCGACCCCAGCGCGGAGCTGCCTTTGTCACTGCTCGTGCTCGGCGGCGAGGTTCGCCTGCGCAGCCGCAAGAAGAAGCGCACGGTCGCGGCACGCGATTTCTTCCTCGGCATGATGGCGACCGCCGTCGAGCCCGACGAGATGATCGAGGCCGTCTCGCTGCCAGTCCATGCGTCCGGCACCGGCACTGCCTTCAACGAGGTGGCACGACGGCATGGCGACTTCGCGATCGTCGCCTGCGCCGCCCTCGCCAGCCCGGACGGCAGGTATCGTCTGGCCGTCGGCGGCGTCGCGGACGTGCCGCAACTGGTCGACTTGCCCGATCCGGTATCGCCCGATTTCGACGATGCCATCAACGAGTTCGCCTGGAGCCTGAACGCTCGGGAGGATCTCCACGCCACCGCCCGCTACCGGCGCGAGCTGGTGCGGCGGATCGGCCGCACCACCATCGAGGAGGCCATACGATGCCGAGGCTGAACGCCAGCAGTCTTCACCCCGTCAGCTTCCGGCTGAACGGCCGCGATGTCACCGCGCAGGCCGAGAGCCGCATGCTGCTCTCCGATCTCCTGCGGCACGTCCTCGGCGCCACCGGAACCCATGTCGGCTGCGAGCACGGCGTCTGCGGCGCCTGCACGGTGCAGATCGACGGCGAGCCGGTTCGCGCCTGTCTGACGCTCGCCGGCCAGATCGAGGGGGCGGACGTCCGCACCGTCGAGGCGCTGGCCCCGTCTCCGGGCCGCCTGTCGGTGCTTCAGGAAGCCTTCCGCACGCACTTCGCCCTGCAGTGCGGTTTCTGCACGGCGGGGATCCTGATGTCGCTGGACGCCCTGTTCGCGCGTGAGCTCGACGCCGACGAAGACGCCATCCGCGACCAGCTCTCGGGGCACCTGTGCCGGTGTACCGGCTACGCCCCCATCGTGAAGGCAGCGCTCGCGGCAAGAACGAGCCTCAAGGAGAACCTTAGCCATGCTTGATCTGGGAACCAGCCTCATCGCCAGCGTCGAGCGCGACCCTCGCGCCTGGGCGATCGTCGATGGGCCAACGCGCTTCACCTATCGCGAATGGTACACGCGGATCTCCAGCCTCGTCGCCGGGCTCGACGCGATGGGGCTGCAGCGCGGCGACCGCGTCCTGACCCTGATGCAGAACCGCTGGGAGAACGCCACGCTTCATTGGGCCTGCCAGATGGCGGGCCTCGTGGTCACGCCGCTCAACTGGCGCGCCAAGGCGGACGAAGTCGCTCATGCGGTGACCGACAGCGAGGCACGTGCCGTGTTCTACGAAGCGGTGGCGGCGCCGGCCGTCATGGCCGCACCGGAGGCAGTGGCACTCCCCCGCATCATGGCGGGCGAGGCGACCGAGGGCGCGGCCTCGCTGTCGGCGATGCTGGAGACGAGGGCTGAGGATGCGCGTCCCCGCGCTTCGCCCGAAGACTGGTCGCTGATGCTCTATACCTCCGGCACCACGTCGCGGCCGAAGGGCGTGCCGCGCCGACACCGGGCCGAGCGGGCTGCCGCCGTCGCCCATGTCGCGCAGAACCTCTACCACCACGGCGAGCGCACGCTCGGGGTCATGCCGCTCTATCACACCATGGGCGTGCGCTCGCTGCTGGCCACGTCGCTGATCGGCGGGACCTTCGTCTGCCTGCCGCGCTTCGATGTCGCCGGGGCGCTCGACGCCATCGAGGCCGAGGGCGTGACGAACCTCTATCTCGTCCCGACACTCTACCACGACATCGTCCACCATGAATCCTTTGCCGCCGACCGGGTGAAGAGCGTGACCAAGCTCGGCTTTGCCGGCGCCTCGATGACCGACGGGCTGATGAAGAAGCTCGACGAGGCCTTCCGGCCGGCGCTGTTCGTCAACCACTACGGCTCGTCCGAAGTCTACACCTTCACCATCGACCAGAAGGCCCCGCTGAAGCCGGGATCCGCCGGCCGCGCCGGCATCAACCAGATGATCCGCGTCGTTCCGCTCGGTGCCGCCAGCACCGAGACGGTCGCCGAGCCGGGCGTCGAGGGCGAGATCATCGCGCTCCTGAAGGGCGACGAGAGCTTCGAGGGCTACTGGAAGCGGCCGGAAGCCACCGAGAAGGCCCTTCGGGACGGCTGGTACTTCACCGGCGACACCGGCTTCTTCGACGCCGACGGCGATCTGTTCGTCACCGGACGCGTCGACGACATGATCATCACCGGCGGCGAGAACGTCTCCCCGGTGGAGGTCGAGAGCTGCCTGTCGCTGCACGACAAGGTCCTGGAAGTCGCCGTCGTCGGCCTGCCCGACGAGCGCTGGGGCAAGGTGGTCACCGCCTTCGTCAAGCGCGCCGGCGCGATCACCGCGAAGGACCTCGACGACCATTGCCGCACCTCGGGCCTGGCGAATTTCCGCCGCCCGCGCGGCTACGTCTTCGTCGACAGCATCCCGAAATCCCCCGTCGGAAAGCTCCTGCGCCGCAAGCTCGTGGCCGGCGAATACGACGGCGAGACGTAGCGCCGGCTGCCCGGCGCGCCTTCAACCCCATCTGACATCGAGGACATCATGAACCAGACCGCCAGTTTTTCCGATCCCCGTCTCGCCGATCTCGACGGCTTCACCGTCACGGTCGACGCCGCCGCCGAGCGCGCCGACATCGTGCTCGACCGCCCGCCCTACAATGTCATCTCGATGGGCGCCCGCGACCAGTTGCGGCTGGTCTTCGAGGCGCTCGACGAGGATCCGCGCGTCCGGGTGATCGTCCTGTCCGGCGCGGGGAAGCATTTTTCCTCGGGCGGCAACATCAAGGGATTCATGGAGGCGAGCCCCGAGCACGTTTCCAAGCTCGCCTGGAACATCGCCGCGCCCGCCCGCTGCTCCAAGCCGGTGATCGCCGCCAACCGCGGCTACACGTTCGGTGTCGGCTTCGAGATCTCGCTCGCCTGCGACTTCCGCATCGCCTCGCAGACCTGCGAGTACGCCTTGCCGGAGCAGAAGCTTGGCCAGATTCCGGGCTCCGGCGGTTCGGCGCGGCTGCAGAAGATCGTCGGCATCACCCGCACCAAGCAGATCGTCATGCGCTCCCAGCGGATCTCGGGGCAGACCGCGGCCGACTGGGGCATTGCGACGGAATGCGTCGCCGACGCCGAGCTCGAGACCGTCGTCAGTGCCCTCGTCGAGGAACTGCGCGGCTTCTCGCCGCTCGCCCAGCGCACGGCTAAGAAGCTCCTCAACGATACCGACGACGCGCTGCTGACCACCGCCATCGAGCTGGAGGGGCTGAACTACAGCCGCCTGCGGCAATCGGAAGACTTCAAGGAAGGTGTGGAGGCCTTCCACGAAAAGCGCAAACCGGCATTCGCCGGACGCTGACATCGACTCTGGGAGGAACAACAATGGAAAAGACGGAAAGACACTGGATCGAGCCTGGGCCCGGCATCGCCGCCGGTCTGCGCGACCTGCCGAAAAGTATCAACGTCAAGACGGCGAGCGCTGGCCTCGTTGCGGCGATCTTCGGCTGCTCCGGCCCGGCCCTGATCGTGATCGGCGCGGCGGGCGCGGGCAACCTCACCAACGGCCAGACCGTGGCATGGCTGCTGGCCATCTACGGCTTCGGCGGGCTGATCAGCCTGGTCATGGCCCTTCACTACAAGATGCCCGTCACCGGCGCCTATTCGATCCCGGGGGCCGCGCTGGTCGCCGGTTCTCTCACGGTGTTCAGCTTCGACCAGGCGGTCGGCGCCTTCATCATGGCTGGCGTCATCGTCTTCGTGCTGGGCATCACAGGGCTGATCGGCCGGGTGATGCGATGGCTGCCGATGCCGATCGTCATGGCCATGATCGCCGGGGCGCTGATCCGCTTCGGCACCGGCGCCGTCACGGCGATCGGCACCTTGCCGATCGTGGTGGGAGCCACCGTGCTGGCCTTCTTCCTGTCGATGCGCCTGACCCGGGTCGTGCCACCGGTGCTCTCGGCACTGATCGTCGGGTTGATCGCGGTTTGGGCGACAGGCTCCTTCGGCACGGCAGAGGCCGGCATCAGCTTCGTCATGCCGGAATTCACCGCTCCCCGGTTTACGCTCGACGCCTTCCTCGCCATCGCCTTGCCCCTGGCGATCCTCGTGGTCGGTGCCGAAAACGCGCAGGCCATAGGCGTGTTGCAGGCCGAGAGCTACCGGCCGCCGATCAATGCGATGACGGTCATCTCCGGCGTCGGCGGCGTTCTTGCGGGCCTTCTCGGGGGGCATAACGCCAATATCGCAGGTCCCATGACGGCCATCTGCTCGTCCGACCAGGCGGGCGAGGACAAGCAGGGCCGCTACGCGGCGACGGTGGTCAACGGCCTGCTGTTCGCGGCCTTCGGCATCTTCGCCGGCCTGCTGGTCCCGCTGATCCTGATGCTGCCAGCGCCCCTCATCGGCGCCGTCGCCGGTCTGGCAATGATCAACGTCCTCTTGATGGCCTTCCAGTCAGCCTTCACGAGGAATGCCGGCTACCAGATCGGCGCCTTCGTGGCCCTGGTCGTCGCGATGTCGAACATCTCGATCCTCGGCATCAGCGCCCCGTTCTGGGCGCTTGTCGCCGGTGCCGTCGTTTCGATGCTGGTGGAGCGCCCGTCTGTCGTCCGCGAGCAGGCGACTCCCCAGACCGCCTGAAACAGCGTCGTCCGCGTTGAAATCCGAAGGCCCGCTTCCCCGATGGAGGCGGGCCTTCATCGGCGGTGCATGGTCATCCCGTGGATCGTCTCGCTCACGCACGGCGCCAGCGGCGGCTCGTCGGCGTCGCCATCGCCCCCTTCCGGACGCAACGGCGACCGGTTCGGGAGGTCCTGGAGTCACGACGCCCCTGCATGATGATCGTCCCTGCCTCCTGCCTGGGTGGCGTCGCGGAGCGGCTTTGAGCCGCCCCGTGACGGGATGGGTCAGCTCGTCTTCAGCGCCTTGACGATCTGCTCGATGTTGTTCTGGAACATGCCGAGATAGGTCGCGGCCGGGCCGTCCGGTCCCGACAGGGCGTCGGAGTAGAGGGTGCCGCCGATCCTGGCGTCGGTCTCGGCGACGATCCGCTCCACCAGGCGCGGGTCGCTGATGTTCTCGACGAAGACGGCGGTGATCTTCTCCGCCTTGATCTGGTCGATGATCTTGGCGACGTCGGCCGCCGACGCCTCGCTCTCCGTCGACACGCCTTCGGGCGCGATGAAGTCGACGTGATAGGCCCTGGCGAAGTAGCCGAAGGCGTCGTGCGAGGTGACGACCTTGCGGTGATCCTCGGGAACGGCGGCGAGTTCCGACTTCACGCGCGCGTCCATCGCCTTGATCTCCGCGATGTAGGCGTCGCCCTTGGCCTTGTAGTCGGCGGCGTTCTCGGGATCGGCCTCGGACAGGCCCTTCACGATGTTCTGGGCATAGACGACGCCGTTGGAGAGGTTCTGCCAGGCATGCGGGTCGTTGACGCCGTGGTCGTGACCCTCGTGCCCGACCTCGGCCGCCTCGTGCTGATGCTCCTCGGCGGACGCCTCGTGCGCGTGGCCTTCGTGGCTCTCGCCGGCGGCATGGTCGTGACCCTCTTCGGCGAAGGGGATCGGCTCCAGCCCGGTGGTGGCGACCACCTCCGTGCCCTTGAAGCCGGCGGTGTCGACGAGACGCGGCAGCCAGCCCTCGAACTGGAAACCGTTGACGACGAGGAGCTTTGCGTCGCCCACGGCGCGCGCGTCGGAGGGCGTCGGCTCATAGACATGGGCGTCGCCGTCCGGGCCGACGAGCGTCGTCAGGGCCACGTGGTCGCCGCCGATCTCCTTGACCATGTCGGCGAGGATCGAGAACGAGGCGACCACCTTGATCGGCTCCTCGGCCTGCGCCGGCGACAGGCTGGCGAGCATCGAGCTGGAGAGCGCGAGGGCCAGAAACGTCTTCGAGATACGCATCGGTTATTCCTTTCATGGGGTGTCAGTGGTGGAAGTGCGGACGGCGCACGGTGCGCGCCGCGACGCTGTCGAAGCGGCCGAACAGGACCGAGACGGCATAGGCGGCGCTGGCCGAGAGGATGATCGCGGGCGAAGCCGGCAGGTCCTGGTGGTAGGAGACGAGCAGTCCAGCGATCGAGGCGCCGAGCCCGATGGTGGCGGACACTAGCATCTGCCCGGGAACCGTCTCGGCCCAGAAGCGCGAGGAGGTCGCGGGCAGCATCATGATGCCGACGACCATCAGCGTTCCCAAGGCCTGGAAGCCGCCGACGAGATTGAGCACGACCAGCGTCACGAACAGCATGTGGATCACGCCCCCGCCGCCGCCGACCGAGCGAAGGAAGCCGGGATCGAGGCATTCGGCGATCAGCGGCCGGTAAAGGACCGCCAATGCGACGAGGGTGATGGTGGAGATCGACGCCATCAGCAGCACGGCCGGATCGTTCAGCGCGAGCACGGTGCCGAAGAGGACGTGGAGGAGGTCGATGTTCGAGCCGTGCACCGAGACGAGGAGGACGCCGAGCCCGAGCGAGGACAGGTAGAAGGCGGCAAAGCTCGCATCCTCGCGCAGCGGCGTGAAGCGCGAGACGAGGCCGGCCAGCACGGCGACGGCAAGGCCCGTCGCCATGCCGCCGACGGTCATGGCGAAGAGCGAGAAACCCGCCATCAGGAAGCCGACCGCCGCGCCCGGCAGGATCGCATGGCTCATCGCGTCGCCGACGAGGCTCATCCGGCGCAGCACCAGGAGAACGCCGAGCGGACAGGCGCCGAAGGCGAGCGACAGGCACCCGGCCAGCGCCCGGCGCATGAAGCCATAGGACACGAAGGGCGAGACGGTGAGGTCGTAGATGGAGTGGAGAAGCGTCATGCGGCGCTCCGCTCGAACGCACGGCCGCGCGGCGCCGCGAAGCGCGGATCCTCGGCCCAGGCCTCGCTGAGATTGCGGGCCTCGCGCAGCCGCTCGGGCGAGAGCACCTCTCCCGTCTCTCCCCAGCCAACGAGTTCGCGCGCGATCAGCAGCGTCTCGGGAAAATGCTCGCGCACCAGATCCATGTCGTGCAGGACCGCGATGACGGTGCGCCCCTCCCCGTGCCAGCGGCGGACGACGGCGAGAAGGTCCATCACCGTACGGGTGTCGATGGCGGTGAAAGGCTCGTCGAGGAGAAGCAGCCGCGAATCCTGGACCAGGACGCGGGCGAAGAGCGCGCGCTGGAGCTGACCGCCCGACAGCGTGCCGATGGTGCGGCTCTCGAAGCCGCCGAGCCCGACGCTCTCGATCGCCTCGAAGACGCGCGCCAGCGCCCGGCCTCCGATGCGGCCGAAAGCCCCCGCCTCGCGCCAGGCGCCGAGCGAGACGAGATCGGCGACGGTCACCGGAAAGGTCCGGTCGAGTTCGCTCGCCTGGGGGAGATAGGCGATGTCGCGGCGCCGGATGCCGTCCAGATGGATCCGGCCTTCCGCCGCCGGCAGAAGTCCCATGATCGCCTTCAGGAGCGTCGACTTGCCCGCGCCGTTGGGTCCGACGATCGCCGTCAGCGAATTCGGGGCGAAAGCGCCCGAGACGTGGTGGACGGCCGGATGGCGCCGATAGGCCACCGTCAGATCCTCCAGCCGGACAGCGGGCGTCGCGGACAGCGTCACGCGAAGACGTCCAGCGCGAAGGCGACGAAGAGCCAGAGCACGGCGATGGGGGCGGCGACGAAGCCCAGGCGCTGGAGAGCCGATCCCCGAAGCGCCGATGGCCGAAGCTGGTGTGACATCAAGATGGTATCCCGGTTCCGATCGCTGGCGGGGTCGTGAGACAGGGCGCGGATCGGGCCGCCTCACGACGCCTTGCTTTCCGCCGTGCAGCGATCCACGGCATGGCGTATGTTATAAAATAACAAAACCCGAAAGCAAGCCCCTCGACTCGAAAGATCGGGGCTTGTGCTTGTTATAGAATAACATTACGAAACTCAGGACTTTGTCGAGCCCCGGAGACCCCCATGCGCAAGCTGCCCGTCACCGTCCTGTCCGGCTTCCTCGGAGCCGGGAAGACCACCCTTCTCAACCACGTCTTGACCAACCGCGACGGCCTGCGCGTCGCCGTCATCGTCAACGACATGAGCGAGGTGAACATCGACGCCACGCTCGTGCGGGACGGCGGCGCGGACCTGTCGCGCACCGACGAGCGGCTGGTCGAAATGACCAATGGCTGCATCTGCTGCACCCTGCGCGACGATCTCCTCGCCGAGGTCCGGCGCCTCGCCGAGGAGGACCGCTTCGACCACCTCCTGATCGAGTCCACCGGAATCTCCGAGCCGCTGCCGGTGGCGGCGACCTTCGAATTCCGGGACGAAGCGGGCGAGAGCCTGTCGGACGTCGCCCGGCTGGACACCATGGTGACGGTGGTCGACGCCGCCCATCTCCTCAAGGACTATGCGTCCGCCGACTTCCTGCGCGACCGCGGCGAGACGGCGGGCGACGGGGACACGCGCAGGCAGGTCGATCTCCTGGTCGAGCAGATCGAGTTCGCCGACGTCGTCGTCCTCAACAAGGTCTCCTCGGCCAGCCCCGGCCAAAGGGACGCGGCGCGAAAGATCATCCGCGCCCTCAACCTCGACGCCCGCATCGTGGAAGTCGACTTCGGCGCCGTGCCGCTCGGCGACATCCTCGGCACCGGCCTCTTCGACTTCGAGCGCGCGCACGAGCACCCGCTCTGGGTCCGCGAGCTGAACGGCTTTGCCGATCACGTGCCGGAAGCCGAGGAATACGGCATCCGCTCCTTCGTCTACCGGGCGCGGGCGCCTTTCGATCCCGCGCGCTTCCAGGCCTTCGTCACCCAGTCCTGGCCCGGCGTCATCCGCGCCAAGGGCTTCTTCTGGCTGGCGACGCGGCCGGACCATGTCGGCGAGATCGCGCAGGCCGGAGCGCTGGTGAAGACGAAGAAGCGCGGCCTCTGGTGGGCCTCGGTTCCCTCAGCGCAATGGCCGGACACGCCGGACTGGCAGCGGCTGATGGCGCCTGTCCTCGACCCCGTCTGGGGCGACCGGCGCCAGGAGATCGTCTTCATCGGCACCGACCCGATGGACGAGGCTGCGATGCGCGCCCGCCTCGACGCCTGCCTCGTCGATGCCGACGCCTTCACGCCGAGTGCCTGGCGCGCACTCCCCGATCCCTTCCCGACCTGGTCCCGCCAGGCCGCCTGATCTTCCCACCGGCGCCGAGCGTCCGAGCTCCCGCCCCTTCACCAGCCACTCATGGAGAAAACAATGCGGCGAACACTGGCCTGTGCGACAGGCATCTCACTCATCCTGGCGGCCACCGCCATGGCACAGGAGGCCGACCGCGACGACGCCACGCTTTACCGCGTGTTCGTCGGCGATCACGCCGATCCCAAGATCACCGCGTTCGACCTCAGCGCGCCGGACAAGCGTTGGACGTTCGAGACGACAGGGCAAAGCAAGCTCTACGGCGTCGATGACGGTGCCGCCGTCGTGGCCGTGCAGTCCGACAATGATGTGGTGCACTTCTTCCGGAGCGGCATCGTCCTCGATTCCCATGGCGACCATTCCGACATCGCCATCGCCGATCCGGTGGCGCTGGAAAACCCGCTGACGGGACCGCGCCCCTTCCACGTGATCGATCACGCCGGCAAGGTGGTGATCAACTTCGACCGGGGCGGCTACGCCGAGATCGTCGACGCGCACGACCTCGCAGCGGGCAAGGTCGAGGCCGAACGCCTTCCCCAGGCGCGGGCCCATCACGGCTACGCTGCCCCGATCGGCAAAGCCTGGGTGACGAGCGTCGCCTCCAACGCGCCTGTCGACGGCGATGCAGCACCCCAGCGTCTCGGCCTGCAACAGGTGAAGGCGGACGGCACGCCCGTTGGCGCGGTCGCGACCTGCACCGGCATCCACGGCGAGGCGTTCTCCGGCGCTTACCTCGCGACCGGCTGCGAGGAGGGCATCCTCACCGTCGCCGCAGGCGCCGACGGCCCGTCGTTCAAGATGCTGCCCTACCCGGCGGACCTGCCGGCGGGAGAGACCACGGGAACCCTCCTCGGCTCCAAGAGCCTGCAGGTATTTCTCGGCAACTACGGCGACAAGGGCCTGGTCGTCGTCGATCCCGCCGACGAACCCCACTTCCAACACATCGAGCTGCCCTTCCGCCGCATCGACTTCGTCCTCGATCCGGCCAATGCCCGCTTCGGCTACGTGCTGACCGAGGACGGCACGCTTCACCAGATCGACGTCCTCCACGGCAAGGTCGCCCAGAGCGCCCGGGTGACCGAGCCCTACTCCATGGACGGCCACTGGAACGACCCACGGCCGCGGCTGGCCATGGCCGGGAACGAGGTGGTCATGAGCGATCCGAAGGCAGGAATGGTCCGCCGCATCGCCAAGGACACGCTGGAGGGAGCCGGGACGATCCCCGTCGAGGGCATGCCCTACAACATTGCCGTCGCCGGGGGCAGCGGCGTCGTTCATGAGGGCGACGGCCACGATCATGCGGCTCACGCTCACAGCCACGGCGACCCGAAGATCTATGCGGGCTATTTCGAGGACAGCCAGATCCAGGACCGCCCGCTGTCGGACTACGCCGGCGACTGGCAGTCGCTGTATCCCTATCTCCAGGACGGCACGCTGGATCCGGTCTGGGCGCACAAGGCCGAGAGCGGCACGATGAGTGCCGACGGGGTCAAGGCGGAGTATGAGACCGGCTATCGCACCGATGTCGAGCGCATCACGATCGAGGGTGACGTCGTGACCTTCTACCGGGACGGCAAGCCGGTGAAGGGGACCTATGCCGACGACGGCCGCGAGACCCTGACCTACAAGAAGGGCAATCGCGGCGTCCGCTTCATCTTCAAGAAGACGGACGGCGACGCCGAGGCACCGCAGTTCATCCAGTTCAGCGATCACGGGATCGCGCCGGCCAAGGCCGACCACTACCACCTCTATTGGGGCGACGACCGTGCCGCTCTCCTGGAGGAGGTCACGAACTGGCCGACTTACTACCCGTCGTCGCTGAACGCGAAAGAGATTGTCAGCGAGATGCTGGCGCACTGATTTAGCATCGCCTGAATCGAGCGCCCGGCCTCTGAGGTCGGGCGTTCTTCGTTGGGGGCGCCCGCGAAGAAGGCCGGTGAATTGATGCCGACGGACAGGGACCTCAGCGCCGAAACTCCAGGGGTCGTCAGGTTCCGGCGGCTCCTGAGCCGACATCAATGAGACGACAAATCATGTCGCGCCTTGACTCGGCCCCCTTCATGCAACATATGAAGTTTCATGAAAAGAGACAGCCGATTGTCGGGCGTTCTGCACGTCCTCCTGCACATGGCCGAGGTGGAGGGCCCCCTCACCTCCGAGCAGCTCGCCGCGGCGATGCAGACCAACCCGGTGGTCATCCGCCGGATCCTGGCGGGCCTTCGCGACGACGGACTCGTCCGTTCGGAAAAGGGGCACGGCGGCGGCTGGACGATCGCGCGCGATCTCTCGACCGTGACGCTGCGCGACGTCTACGCGGCGATCGGCTCGCCCGGCATTTTCGCCATGGGCAACCGCACGGAGGCGCCGGGCTGTCTCGTCGAGGAAGCGGTGAACGCGGCCATGGACGATGCCTTCGCCGAAGCGGAAAGCCTGCTTCTGCGGCGTCTCGGGGCGGTAACGCTCGCCGCGCTCAGTGCCGACTTTCATGCGCGCCTGGCCCAGCGCACCAGCCATTGCGACTTCAAGGACGAAACCCATGCAGTATGACGCGATCGTCGTCGGCGGCAGCTTTGCGGGCCTCTCCGCCGCCACCTACATCGCCCGCGGCCGAAGAGCCGTCGCGGTGATCGATGCGGGCGCGCCGCGCAACCGTTTCGCCGCCCATTCCCACGGATTTCTGGCGCAGGACGGGTCCGAGCCGCGCGCCATCCTGTCCGCCGCCCGCGCGCAGCTCGGCGCCTATGCCGAAGTCTCGTTCCTCGACGCGACGGCGATCGACGCTCGCGCGGTCGAGGGCGGCTTCGCCGTCGTCCTCGCCGATGGCGAAACCCTGGAGGCGCGAAAGCTCGTGCTCGCTTTCGGCCTTTCCGACGTCCTGCCGGAGATTCCCGGCCTGCGCGAGCGCTGGGGCCGCAGCGTGCTGCACTGCCCCTACTGCCACGGCTATGAATTTTCCGGGCAGCGCTTGGGCGTGCTGCACACCGCGCCGCATTCCGCGCACCAGGCGATGCTGATCGCCGAATGGGGACCGACGACCCTGTTCCTGAACAGCAAGGAATCTCCGGACGAGGCGACGCGGGAGGAACTGCTGCGACGGGGCGTCTCGATCGAGCCGGCCCCCGTGCTCGCTCTGGAGGGCGATGACGGCGCGCCCGTCCGCCTCACCCTCGGGGACGGTCGGCACCAGGCTCTCGACGCCCTATACATCGCCGCGCCGACGCGGCTGAACAGCGCTCTGGCGGAAAAACTCGGCTGCGCCATCGACGACGGGCCGCTCGGGCCGATCATCCGGACCGACGCCGACAAGATGACGACGGTGCCCGGTGTCTACGCCGCCGGCGACATCGCCCGCGCCCCGCACAGCGCGACCTGGGCCGCCAGCGACGGCATCACCGCCGGCGTGGCACTCCACCGCTCGCTGGTGTTCGGCTGAGGCCGGCAACGGCGAATTCACGCGCCGCCTCCTGCACGATGCGGACATCGGATACGACATGCGGATCCTCAGAGTCGGATGCGGCCACATAGAACATGGCCCTCATCGCGCCCGACGCGGGCGGGTCCGGGTCGCGGGGTTGGACCTCTTTGCCGCCAGTGCTCACGAGAGGTTCTCTGTCCGGGCTCCGGCATCTGCGGAAGCGGTTCCCGCGGTGATCGATCCAGTTTGGCCTTGTTCCCGCCGAGACGCCTGCCAGCGATCTTCCCGCGATCTGCGCCTATACCGATCCGTATAGAGACGGCCACGTCGATGACCGGCGGCCCTGCTAGGCAAGGCGAACCAAGGTTGGCTGACCTTCCCGCACGGTGCTGGGAAGTGGCGACGCGCGTTCGGATCATCTCCTCATGCCTTTTCGCAGACCCGCCATCGGCAGTGTGACACTCGCGATCGTCACATCGGCCTTCCTGCTTCTCACCACCAACGCGGCATTCTGGCGAAAGGGCATGGCCTACTTCGCCGGTCACGAGACGCAATTGGTGGCGCTCGGGTTCGCCATCTTCCTTTTGTCCGTCGCGATACTGACCGCGATCTCCGTCAAATACCTGATCAAGCCGGCCTTCATCCTTCTCGTGCTGATCTCTGCCGTGGCCTCCTACTTCACCGATACCTTCGGCATCACGATCGATCGCGACATGATCCGGAATGCGGTCGTGACGACGAGCAACGAGGCGAGACAGCTCCTGACGCCTGATCTTGCCCTGCATCTCCTGCTGTTCGGCCTGATTCCGTCGGCCGCCATCGGCTTCGTCAGGGTCGTCCATCGGCCATTCGGCCAGAAGTTTTGGCGCAATTGCGCAGTCATCATGCCTAGTCTCATCGCCGTGGTCGCCATCCTCGCCTGGAACTACGCCACCTTCTCCTCGACCTTTCGGGAGCGCGGGGACTTGATGGCGAGCCTCAATCCCGCAGCGCCCATCGTCGGGGCGGTGAAGTACGCGGGAAGCCTGATCGAGGAGCGCGACGTGGTGGTCCAGCCCTATGGCGTGGATGCCCGGCAAGGCGGCCGCTTCGCCGCCTCGCGGCCCGCCTTGACGGTGATCGTCGTCGGCGAAACGGCCCGGGCCCAGAACTACAGCCTGAACGGCTACGCCCGCGAGACCAACCCGGCGATGAAGGCACAGGAAGCCCTGAACTTCCGTCAGGTCTCGAGCTGCGGAACGGCCACTGCGGTCTCGCTTCCCTGCATGTTCTCCGGCTATCGCAGAACCGACTATTCCAACGCGAAGGGACTGTCCCGGGAGAACCTTCTCGACGTCCTGACCCATGCCGGCCTCCGGGTCGACTGGTTCGACAACAATACGGGCAGCAAGGGCGTCGCGGACCGGGTCGCCCACGAAGCCCTTCAAGCCAGGCCGGACCCCGTCAACTGCCGCGAGGGCGACTGCTGGGACCAGGTCGTCGTCGAACGGCTGAAGTCGTATCTGTCGAGCGCACCCGTCGGCAATGCCGTCGTCGTGCTGCATCTGGAAGGCAGTCACGGACCGGCCTACTACCAGCGCATTCCCCCGGCCTTCGCCCGCTTCCAGCCGGCTTGCGCCACGGCGCAGTTCGGCGACTGCAGTCAGGCGGAGATCGTCGCGGCCTACGACAACACGATCCTGTACACCGACCACATCCTGTCCGAGATCGTCGACCTCCTGAAAGCAAAGGGCCCCGCCCTCTCGACGGCGATGGTCTACATGTCCGACCACGGCGAGTCGCTCGGCGAGAACGGTCTCTACCTGCATGCCGCGCCCTATTTCATCGCGCCCGACACCCAGACGCATGTGCCCTTCCTGGCGTGGCTCTCCGATGGCTATCTGAAGGCCAACGACCTCGACTCTGCCTGCCTCCGGGGCGAGGCGGACCGCCCGCTCTCGCACGACAATCTTTTCCACACCGTGCTCGGAATGACCGACGTGAAGACGGCAGCCTACGACGCAGAGCTCGACGCATTCCAAGCGTGCCGGCACGATCCCGGTGCGGTCGCGGCCGCGCCGGCCGGCGAGGTGCGGTCATGACGGACGAGCCTCTGGCTTCGGCCAGCAAGCCACCGCGGACCCGTGGATGGGTTCATGCGGTCTCGGCGACCGCCTATTCTCTGGCCGGCTTCCGTCGGCTGCTCGGTGAGGCGGCCTTCCGTCAGGAAATGGCGCTCGCGGCCGCCGTCTTCGGCCTGTTCGCCGTCGTCGGCGCGCCGCTGGCGAGTTTTGGGATCCAGGCGATCCTGTTCCTCGTGCTGATGGCGGTGGAGGCGCTGAACACCGCGATCGAGGTGCTGGTCGACAGGATCTCGCCCGGTTTTGCGCGCTTCGCGCAGGAGGCCAAGGATCTCGGCTCGCTGGCCGTCTTCTGCCTCGTCCTCGCGAATGGCGGGTTTGCCCTCTTCGTCGTCTGGCACGGTTGGGCGTAACCGCCCCCTCGACCCTCTCTGCCTCATGGCCATGTCCCGGCAACGGTTGCGGCGGCACGCTTTTCAGGGGTCGGCATTTGCAACCGGAGTGTCGCGATTTTCCGAAGATGCATGCCGGACTGAATCCGCCGTGGTCCATTCGGCGGAGGCAGGCTCCATCACCAGGCGCACCGTGGTGCCATGCCCGGGCGCGCTGTCGACGCGGAGAAGGGCGCCGTGAAGGGCGGCGATCCGTTCGGCGATCTTCAACCCGATGCCGAGCGAGCCAGCCGTGTTGACCATGCCGACTTCCGTGCCGACCCGGCCCTGCGCCACCGCGAAACCGTCGCCGTCGTCGGACACGACCAGCGATCCCGGCGCCTCGACTGCGACCGTGATGGTCGTGCCCGTCCGCGTATGCTTGACGGCGTTTTCGACGAGATTTCGCAGAAGCGTCGAGATCAGCGACGGCACGACCAGAACGGTCGCATCCGTTTCGTCCTGCAAGGCGATCGTCCGGCCACTGGCAAAGACGAGGGGAGCAAGTTCGGCGACCGCGTCGCGGGCGATGCGGGAGAGCGACGCGGTATGGAACGCCTCGCCCTCGACCGCGTCGAGACGCGCCAGCGCGGTCAGTTGCTCCAGCGTGTGGGTGAGACGGTCGAGGTCGCGCTCGGCCTTGCGGGCGCGGGGATCCTCGATCCGCGCGAGCTCCAGCTTGACGATCGCCACGGGCGTGCGGATCTCGTGCGCGATCGCGGCGGAGAAGAGTTTCTGCGAGCGGACGAGCTCCGCGACGCGGTCGAAGGCCCGGTTCACCACGCGCGTGAGATCGGCGACCTCCGCCGGCATGCCCTCGGTCGAGAGCTGCCGGAGGGGCAGGCGCGGATCGAGCCGGTCGGCGGCACGCGCGGCCGTCGCTACCGGGACGAGCGTCTTGCGGATCGACAGGATCGTCGCACCGATGACCACGAAGAGCATCAGGCCCATCGGCACGATCATGTGGTCCACCATTTCGTGGAAGATGACGCCGTTCACGAGCCGCCGGGGATCGCCGACGCTGGCGAACTCGACCACCAGCGGCGCCCTGTCGCCGAAGTCGAACGTCCTGCCGCCCGCCACCGTCAACGGCTTGCCTGGGCGGATGGGACGGTCCCAGAAAGCCGGCGGATGAACGGTGAGCGGCAGAAAATGATCCGCGCAGTCGTCCGGGCAATTGCCGGCGAGAACGCGGCCGTCGTCGAGACGGATCCGGTAGAAATAGCCGGCCTGCGGGTTTGATGCCCCGGATAGTCCGTAGCGTTCCTGGAGAGCGGCGGAGGGAAAGGGATCGGTCGCCCGCCTCGGATGGCGGTACTCCTCGGCGATCACCGCCGTCTCGTTCTCGATCAGCAAGCGGCCGAGTTCGCCGTCGTCGAACCAGTAGTCGAAGAAGACGATCCCCATTTGCAGCGTGATGGCGAGAGCGGCAAAACCGAGGATGCGCCGGGCGACGACGATGATGAGCGGCGGCGCCGTCCTGGCGTCCCGGCCCGTCATTCCGGCAGCGTCCGCAGGAGATAGCCGACGCCGCGCACGGTCTCGATGGCGATGCCGCTGTCGAAGGGCTCGAGCTTGCGCCGAAGCCGCGAGACGGCGAGCTCCAGCCCATTGGCGCTCAGCATGTCGCCATATTCCGAAAGCGCATGTTCGAGCTTTCGCTTCGGCACGACCCGGTCGACATCGCGCACGAGCAGCTCCGCCAACTGCCGCTCGCGCGGCGCGAGGGCAACGGCCTCGCCCGCGCAGGTCAGCTCAGCAAGCGAGGGATCGTAGCGCAGCCGCCCGGCGACGAGCACGGGTGCGCCACCCGCCATGCCGCGCCGGGCCAAGGCCCGGCAGCGCGCCATGAGCTCCCGATGATGAAACGGCTTGGCGAGGTAGTCGTCGGCCCCCGCATCGAGGCCGGCAATGCGCGACTCCACGTCGCTGGCGGCGGTGATGACGAGGATCGGGATGGTCGAGCGGGCCGCGCGGAGCTCGCGGATGAGATCCAGCCCGTGCCCGTCGGGCAGCCCGAGATCGAGCACCAGGATGTCGTGTTCCGCGCCCGCGAGCGCGCTGCGGGCGTCGGCCAGGGTGCCGACGCCGTCGATCCGCCAGCCGGCCTCGTGGACCGTGTCCGTCAGGAGTTCGAGCAGTCGCTGGGAGTCCTCGACGAGAAGCAGCCGCATTCAGTCGATCGCCCTCTTGCGCCCCGTGACCATGGACCAGATCAGGTTTTCGCGGTGCCGCCGACTTTCGACGATCGCCGCCACCGCATGGAGGACCGCCAGCCAGAGAATCCCATTGGCGAAGACCTCGTGCAGCTCCTTCACCCATTTGACGCCCCAGAACGCGTCCAGCGTCGACATGAAGCCCGTTCCGGCCGTCAGCGCGAGGAGAAGCATCAGGACGATCATCATCACGGCGGCGAGCGGGTTGTGGCCGAGCTGCCGCTTCTCGCGGCCGGCGACGAGATCGCGAACATAGGGCACCAGCCTACGGGGCGTCGGCATGAAATCGGCGAACCGGGCATGGCGCGATCCGACCAGGCCCCAGACGAGGCGGACCGCCAGCAGGCCGGCCACGGTATAGCCGACATAGCGATGCGCCATCTTGCCCTCCTCCAGAATGAAGAGGTTGAGGATGCAGGCGGCGACGACGCCCCAGTGAAAGATCCGGACGACCGGATCCCAGACCCTGACGGTGGCCGTCTCTGCCGGGAGGGGGACGATGCCCCCTCCCCGGATCGCTTCGGGCCGCATGGATCACTCGCCCTCTTCGGTGGACTTGAAGATCGTCGCCGTCGCCGGGTCGACATAGATCTCGGCGCGCTTGCCGTCCTTGTCGAAGCCGTAGACCTCGTAGCAGGAGCCCTTCAGCTCCATCGATCGGATGTCCTTGTAGCCGGCCTCGGCGACCTTGGCCTTGATGGCGTCCTGGCTCATCCACTGGGCCTGCGGGACCGTGGTGCAATCCTCCTTCTCCTCCTCTGCCTGCGCGGCGAAGGGAACGAGGGCGAGAAGGGCGATCACGGTGTAGAGGGCCTTGCTCATCGAATGTCTCCGGGGTTCATCGGGGGCATCACGCGTGCCCGCCGCACCCCTTCTCGCCGCTTCCACCTGTCCGTTCGCTGTCGGCCGCCGCGCTTTTCAGGCCACGGACCGCCTGCCGACAAAGCTTCAATTTTCCCGGGAAGCGGGAAAATCGATCCGCATGCGAAGACCCGGACGGTTGTCGAGGGCCGTGATCCGGGCGTCGTGAAGTTCGGCGATGGCCGCGACGAGAGCCAAGCCAAGGCCGTTGCCCGGGGTCGTCCGGCTGCGGTCGAGGCGGTAGAGCCGCCGGAAGATCTTTTCGCGTTCCGCTTCCGGCACGCCCGGCCCATCGTCGGCGACGTCAACGATGATCCTCTCGCCCTCGGCCCGCGCGGACAAAACGATGCGGGCGGGCGCCGGGACATGGGTCAGCGCATTGTCGACGAGGTTCGAGAAAAGCTGCTGCAAGAGGTCGCGGTCTCCCTGAACCCGGAGCCCCTCATCCGCGGCGAGTTCGAGACGTTTGCCCGACTCCTCCGCGACGCTTTCGAAGACGTCGTGCATCTGGAACAGGAGGGCGGAGAGATCGAGCTGGCGGAATTTCGCCTTGCGGGCGCCGGCCTCGATCTGCGCGATCCGCAGCAGCGCGTTGAAGGTCTCGATGATCGAATCCACCTCGCCAACGGCGGCATCGACGGCATTCCTCAGCGCGGCGGCGTCGTCGCCGCGACGCTGTGTCCCCTCGAGGCCCTGCCGCAGCCGTGCCAGCGGCGTGCGCAGATCGTGGGCGATGTCGGTCGACACCTGCTTCAGGCTGCTCATCAGGATCTCGATGCGCGCCAGCATGACATTGATGTCGCTCGACAGGCGGCCGAGCTCATCCTTGCGGCCGAAGTCCGGAAGCCGCTGGTCGAACCGTCCGGCCGCCACCGACCGCATCGCGGCGGCGATTGCATCGACGCGCCGCGTCGGGCCGATGCCGATGACGAGGCCGCCGACGAGGGCGAGCAGCATGGTGACGCCGCATCCCCACAGAAGGGCGCCGAGAATGATCTCCTGCGTCTCGTCGAGGATATGCGAATTGCGGGCGACCAGCACGCGATAGCCGCCGATCGTCACGCCCTGCGAGAACAGCCGAACCTCGTTGTCGGAGTTCATGGCCGCGGCGGCGCGCAGCGCTTCGCTGGTCTCCATCACGGATCCCCGGAGCTTGCGCTCGGACCACCCCTCGCGCCAAACCTCCGCGGGAAGGTTGCCCGCGACAAAGACTCCGGAAAGGTCGGTCAGGAGATAGAAATGATCGTCCGTCGCCGCGTCGGACCGCGCTCGAACGGCCGCCAGCAGCCCCGCATCGCCCGATTGCGCGGCGGCCGCCTGGAAGCGCTTCATATCCTCGACGACCGAGAGCCGCACGATGCCCTCGACCTCGGCGGTGGCGGCGAGATAGGTGATGCCGAGGATGGCCATCATCGAGACGAGGAAGAGCGCGCCGTAGATGCTGCCCAGCCGAAACGAGGTCGAGCGGAAGTGTTCAGGAAGGCGCATGGAGCGCGTATCCGGCGCCGCGCACCGTGCGGATCATTTCCTTTTCGAACGGCTTGTCGACTTTCGATCGGAGCCGGCTGATATGCGTCTCGACGACGTTCGTCTTGGGATCGAAATGGAAGTCCCACACGCGCTCGAGCAGCATGGTGCGGGTCAGGACGCGGCCGCGGTTGCGCATGAGGTACTCCAGAAGCTGGAACTCCCGCGGCTGAAGCTCGATCGTCTGACCGTCGCGCGTCACCGTGCGGGCGATGAGGTTCATTTCAAGCCCCCCCACCCTCAGAACCGTCTCCTCCTTCTTGCTGGGAGCCCGCCGCCCGAGGGCGTTGACGCGCGCCATCAGCTCGGAGAAGGCGAAGGGTTTCAGGAGATAGTCGTCGCCGCCGGCCTCCAGCCCCTCGACCCGGTCGTCGACGCCGCCGATCGAAGTGAGGAAGAGGACTGGCGTGTCCTTGCCTGAGGATCGCAGGGCCCTGACGATCGACAGGCCGTCGAGCCCTGGTAGCATGCGATCGATGACGAGCACGTCGTAGTCCCGCGTGACGGCCAGCTCCAGCCCGTTCGGACCGTTGCTCGCGTGATCGAGGTCGTGTCCCTCCTCCCGCATCCCGCCGACGACGTAGCTCGCCGTCTGCCGATCGTCCTCGATGACCAGAATCTTCATTGCATCCGTACCTGCCCGACGTCGCCAGAAGCGGAGACCAAGGTCTTGTCCCGGTGCCAGTGGTCGGCAAACTGCGCAAAGGCGTCGTCCATGGCTCCCGTCGCTGACCCTAGCCACGGGAAATGCCCGTAGACAATGGAAAGCTGGCCCGCGGCCTCCGCTTCGCTCTTGCCGCGCACCACCAGTTCGTAGATCGCCGCGGCCAGACCGGAGCGATCCGACCCGCCGAGGCAATGCACGAGGACCGGCCCCGGCGAGTCCCGGAGCAGCAGGGCGAGCGCGTCCATCGTGGCCATTGCCGGGACGGAGCGGGCCGACAGCGGGATCGCGGTGTAGTGGATGCCGTTGCCCTCCGCGATCGAGGCCTCGGCCTCGAACCAGCGTTCTCCCGGATGCGCGCCGCGCAGATTGACGATGGTGCGGATACCCTTCTGCTCGATCAACCGCTGGAGCGTCGTCCCGTCGAGCTGGCCGGAACGATAGAGGACACCCGGCTGGATTTCGAAGATGTTGCCGCGGGCGTAGTGGAGGCCGGCATAGCCGAGCGGGACGGAAAGGACCACGAGCGTGGTCAGGACAACCCGCCGGAGGCGAGACAGAAGGGGCGGCATGGCGGACTCTCGGACACAAAATGTCCGTCAAGCTACCCACCTCTCAACTCCGGCCGATGGCCGGGACTATACCGATCGTCCATCTTCCGCTGGCGGGCCTTCGCCGTCAGGCGCTGATCCTCTGGTCGTTTCGCTGGTCGACGGCGACCGTCATCTCCGACAGACACAGGCAAGCGTCGGCGATCCGGCTCAGCAGCGCCCGGTCATGGCTGATCGCCAACACGCCGATCGCGCGCTGCCGGGTTACGGCTTGCAGCAGGGTCCAGATCTCCGCCTGCCCGATCGCGTCGAGGGCGCCCGTGATCTCGTCGGCGACGAGGTAGCGGGTGCCGGGCGCCAGCGAGCGGAGGATGGAGACACGCTGCAGCTGGCCGCCGGACAGTTCGTGCGGATAGCGATCCAACCAGTCCGCGCAAATTCCGAAACCAGCGCGATCCGCTTCCGACAGTTTCCAGGCTTCCGTGAGGATGCGGCCGATCCGCCAGCGAGGGTTCATGGCCAGCAGCGGCGTCTGCGGCAGAAGCTGGACGGGCCGAAAGCCCGATGCGGGAAGCGGCGATCCGTCGGCGTGCACGCTCCCCGAACGCGGACGCAGATGGCCGGCGAGGAGCCGCCCGAGCGTGGTCTTGCCGCAGCCGGAGGGGCCGGACAGGCCGAGGATTTCGCCGGGACGGATCGTCAGGCCGACGCCGTCGAGGACGAGCGGGGCGCGGCGCGCATGGCCGAAGACGAGGTCGCGGGCCTCAAGCATCCCTCGGCTCCCCGGGCACGGCAAACTCGTTCTGCGGCAGTGCGCGCCAGAGGGCGCGGGCGTAGGGCGAGCGAAGGCCTGCGCCGTCGGCGGAAAAGTCATCCGCGCGCTCGATGCCGAGAAGGGCACCGTGCCGCATCACCGCGACGCGGGTGGCGAAAGGCAGGGCCGAGACGAGATCGTGCGTCACCAGGATCACCGCCTTGCCGCTGTCGGCGAGCCCGCGCAGATGCCGGAGGACGAGGGCGGCGTTGGCCGGATCCAGACCGTCCGTCGGTTCGTCGGCGATGACGAGGTCGGCATGGCCCACCATCGCGGTCGCCAGCAGCACGCGGCGTGCCATGCCGCCCGAAACGGCATGCGGATAGGCCTCGGCAACGCCCTCGTGAAGGCCGAGCTCATGCAGGGCGGCGGCGGAAGCCTCGGCGGCCCTGCCCCGCGGCAGGCCCGCGCGCCTGGCCGCCCAACGCACCTGGTCCCCGACCCGGGCGAGCGGATCGAGATGCGCGATCGATTGCGGAACGAGCGCGATCCGCCGCCCGCGCAAGGTCCTGAGGGACGCGGCGTCGAGCCCTACCCCCTCGAAACGGATCTGCCCCTCGATCACGGCGTTTCGCGGCAGGATGCCGAGGATCGCATGCGCCAGAAGGCTCTTGCCGGCGCCGGAAGAGCCAACCACCGCCAGCACCTCGCCGGCGGTGACGTCGAGGGTGACGTCCGTGAGGCCGGCGACCGAGCGGCGCCGCCACAGCCCGTCGTAGCGGCGGAAGTGGATGGTGAGGCTTTCGATTTCCAGCATCGTCAGTCCTGCCCGGCGCGCGGGTCTGCCCAGAGCCGGGCGCCCGCGCCGATCGCGTCGAAGCAGAGGACGACGGCGAGAAGGCAGAGGCCGGGAAACACGCCGAGCCACCATTTGCCGGCGCTGAGAAAACGCATAGCGTCCGACAGGATGATGCCGATGGCGGGCTTGGAGGGTTCGAGGCCGAAGCCGAGAAAGGTCAGCCCGGCCTCGTGCAGGATCGCATGCGGGAACAGGAGGACGAGGCCGACGATCAGTTGTGGCACGAGATGCGGCAGGACGTGGTGACGGGCGATGTGGCTCCAGGATTTTCCGAAAGCGCGCGATGCCTCGACATAGCCGGAGGCACGCACCTGGATGAGTTCGGCCCGCAGGATCCGGGTCAGCCTCGGCCAATGCGTGAGGGCGACGGCGAGGATCACGCCCGTCGTCCCGCCGCCCAGCGCGAAGGCGAGAAGGATCAGGAGGACCAGATGGGGCAGACCCAAGGCGGCGTCGACGAGGAAGGAGACCACGGCATCGGCGCCCCGCCCGAGGAGCGAGACCAGCGCGAGGACGAGCGCCAGGGTGGACGAGATCGTGGCGGCCAGCATGCCGACCCAGAGGCTGGCGGAGAGGCCCTTCACCGTGCGGGCCAGCATGTCCCGCCCCATCGCGTCGGTGCCGAAGGGATGCGCCAGGGAGGGCGGCAGCAGCCGCGCGCCGAAATCGGCGCGGATTCCGGAAGTGCCGAGCCACCATGCCGCGAGGAGGACGGCGACGACGGTCGCCAGACCGATCAGCGCGATGCCGATCGTCGCGATGCGTCCGGTGCTTCCACCGCGCGAGCGCAGGTCTGCAGTCAGGGCTTTGCCGGTCATGCCACGTCGATCCCCGTCACGCCGCGCTCCGTCCCGATCCTCGGGTCGAGGACGCGGTAGAGGAGATCGGCGACGGTATTGCCGCTGGAGACGATGGCCGTGGTCAGGAGGGTGATCGCCAGCAGCAGCGGCACGTCGCCGCGCAGGCCGGCCTCGACCGTCGCGCGGCCGAGCCCGGGAAAAGCGAACACCTGCTCGGCGAGCACCGAGCCGCCGAAGATCTCGCCGATCGAGGCGAACAGCACCGTGACGGCCGGAAGCGCTGCGTTGCGGGCGCCGTGGCGGAGCGCGATGTCCATCCGCGACGCCCCCTGCGCGAGGGCGAAGAGCGCGAAGTCGGAGCGCAGGATCTCGGCCATCTTCGCCCGCGTGTGCAGGGCGATCTGCGAGACGCCGAGGAGCGAAAGCGTCGCCAGCGGCAGGGCGAGATGGCGCAGGCGGTCGAGCAGCGTGATCTCTCCGGGCAGGACGCCGATCGGGCCAGCGCAGCAGACCGGGGTCCAGCGCAACTGCACGGAGAAGACGACGAGAAGGAGGATCGCCAGCCAGAAGGTCGGCGTCGACGCCAGGACATAGGCGTAGACCCGGATCACGCGGTCGAGCCAGGATCCCTCGAAGGCGCCGGCCAGGACGCCGAGCGCGAAGCCGAGCAGGCCCGACAGGAGCCAGGCCGTGCCCGTCAGCGCCAGCGTCGCGCCGAGGCGCTCGCGCAGCACGTCGGACACCGGCGCGTTGAAGGTGACGCTCCAGCCGAGATCGCCGGAGAGGATGCGGCCGGCCCAGCGCGCGAACTGCATGGCCGCCGGCTGGTCGAGGCCCCAGGCTTGGGCGATGAGCGCGCGCTGCTCCGCGCCGACCCGGGCGATCGCCGGGCCGAGATAGGCGTCGATCGGATCGATCGGCGACAGTTTCGCCAGCGTGAAGGCGACCGCGGAGACGGTGATGAGGATCAGCGCGAGGCGCAGCAGCCGCCGTGCGACGAAACCGCCGAGCGCTCCGGTCAGTCGCACGTCCAGCGCCAGTCCTGGATCGCCGCCGTGATCGGCCAGCCATGACCATGCGGCTCGATCTGCGTCTTGCCGACGTCGAGGCATCGGTTGGCGAAGTAGACGTGATCGAGATTGACGAGCCAGGCCCAAGCGGCATCGCCCTTCTCTCCGTAGCCCGTGGTGCCGTCGAAGGCGGCCGCCCGCCAGGCCGGAAAGGATTCCTCAAGGCTGCCGGCGGCCTGCGCCGTCGCGAAATGCGCGTCGACCGCCGCGTTCCCGTAGTAGGTCGGGTTGAGGTACTCCACGCCGGCGACGGAGGAGTCGTAGAGGTTGAAGAGCTGGAGCGGCGAGTGGCTGCCGAAGCCGAAAACCACCGGCTCGGCATGCATCACGCGCTCGATCGCGTCCCAGGACGATCCCTTCGCCGTCGCCTCGATGCCAAGGGGACGCAGGAGTTCGGCGACCGTCTCGGCCAGAGCCTGACGCGTGGTGTCGGCGGCCGGATAGTGGATCGGGAAGGCGGCGCGAACACCCTGACGCTCCCGCACGCCGTCATCGCCCACGATCCAGCCGGCTTTGTCGAGGATCGCCTTGGCAGCGCCGAGGTCGAAAGCGATCGCCTCGCCCTCACCCGCCCAGGGCAGGCCGTCGGCGGGGCCGAAGGCGGGCGTGCCATGTCCGTGCAGCGCGACCTCGACGATCTGGCTGCGGTCCAGCCCTTGATTGATCGCCTGGCGGATCGCCCTGTTGGAGGTCACGGCATTGCCGAGCTTCTCGCCCTCGGCATTCGTCTTGCCCTCGTCGGGGAGCATCGGGAAGCTGATGCCGCGGTTGTCGACGGTCCGCGCCGTCACCGCGTGAAACCCGTCCGGCACGGCATCGGCCGAGACGCCCGGCACCGAGACGAGATCGACGGCGCCGGCCTGGGCCGCCGCCAGCCCCGCATCCTCGCCGGTGAAGAGAAAGGTGAGGCGCTCAAAGGCCTGGACCTTGCCGTAATAGCCGGGATTGCGCTCGACGATGAGCTGTTCGCCCTCGCGCCAGGAGACGATCCGATAGGGCCCGGAGCCGACGGGATGGCGGGCATAGTCGCGGCCGTAGCCCGCAGCCGGCACGATGCCGAGGGTGTGAAAACTTTCGGTGAAGGTGATCCAGGGCTTCTTCAGGCGGAAGACGACGGTGGCGTCGTCGCTGGCCGTGGCGCTTTCCAGCACCGAGAGGTCCAGCGCACCGGCGGTCTTGGCGCCCTCTTCGAAGGTGAAGGCGACATCTTTCGCCGTCAGCTTCGTCCCGTCGGAAAAGGTCGCGTCGCCGCGGATCGTCACCGTCCAGGTCAGGCGATCCTCGGAGAGGGTCCAGCGCGTGGCGAGATCGGGCTGCGTCGCCAGCGTGGCATCGCGGGTCAGGAGCGTCGACTGGAAAAGCGGGTGCCCGTAGCTGCCCCAGCCGAGCAGCGGATCGTAGCCGGTTTCCGGCTCGCCGCCGATCGCCAGCACGAGATCGGCCTTCGGGGCCGCCGTCGCCATCGGGCTGCCGAGCCCGACCAGCATCGCTGCCAGGAAGGCGCCCCTCATCGTGGTGTGACCCAAGCGTCTTCGAGGCATCGACATTTCCTGCATTCCAGACCGCGAAAGGGCCGAATCGAGGCGGACCATAGGCATGGCGAGGTAAGCAGTCTATACCGGATCGTCATACTTTTGCGGCAAGCCGACGGCAGCGTGACGGCCATCTTCTCCCCCTGCCCTTGCATCCCATCGCCCTGGCGGGGCAGGTGTGAGCCGTCTTTGCCAGCGCGAGAGCCCGAAATGCAGCGTGTGACCGTCACCCTCGACGACGACCTGATGGCCGATCTGGATGCGATCATGGCCGAGCGCGGCTACCAGAACCGCTCAGAGGCCATTCGCGACCTGACGCGGGCGGGTCTCACGCGGGCGAAAGTCGAGGCCGGCACGGCCGGAAACTGCGTCGCGGCCCTGGTCTACACCTATGATCACAGCGCCCGCGACCTGTCGCGGCGCCTGACCAACACCCATCACGACCATCACGCCCTGTCGGTCTCGAGCCTGCACGTCCATCTCGACCACGAGACCTGCATGGAGGTGTCGATCCTGAAAGGCCCGACGCGCGAGGTGCGCCACTTCGCCGAACACGTCATCGCCGAGCGCAGCGTCCGCCATGGCGAACTGGTCCTGATTCCCGATGCGGGCACCGGTGCCGTCGACGCGCCGCACCATCATGGCGCCGGCGCCGACATCACGAAGCGGCGATAGACGCGCGTTCGCAGCTTGCGCTACGCTTTTCCGGGAAGACCGCGACTTGCCGAAGTTTCGATGACTGAGGGCCTGGCGACGAGATCGAAGGTGACCTCGATCGGCAGGGCCAGCCATTCGCCCGAGGCGTCGTTCTGGGCGCCGAGCCCGTAGGCCATGCGGTCGAAGCTGGCGGTCCCGACGACATGGGCGGTTCCGTCGGCCTGGCGATCGAAGGTGAAGGGGACCGAGATGGGCAGGGCCGTGCCCTTGATCGTCATGGTCCCCTCGCCCCGAAATCCGCCCGCCGTCTTCTCGAATTCGGTCAGGTCGACGATGGCCTCGGGATGCGTCTTGGCGTCGAGTCCATCGGGGCCCGGAAGGTTGGAGCGGACGAAGGCATCGTCGATGGTCACCGAGGCGCTGTCGACGACGATCCTGGCCGATGCTGCGGCGAGGTTCTCCGGATCGAAGGTGACGGCGGCATTCCAGTTGCCCACGGTGCCGCCGATCGCCTTGCCGGAGAAGCGGGCGGTGTAGGTGAGCGTCGAGGCTGTCTTGTCGATCGTCCAGCCGGACAGGCCCTCGGGTGCGGTGGTAACGGAAGCCTGCGTCGCGGCCCCCTCGCCCCCATGGCGCCCGACCGCCAATCCGCCGCCGAGGAAGACGACGAGGGCGGCGACCGCCACCGGGATCGCGACCAGCGCCGTCGACTGTCGCGGCAGAAGCCCGAGGGGCAGCATGCGCGCCAAGGACGGCGCCCGGTCGACGAGCGAATGTTTCAGGGCGCCCGCAACATGGAGGACGATCAGGCCTGCGGTGGAATAGGCCAGCCAGACGTGCGCGGTCTCGGCCGTGGCCGCGACGGCGGCGCTGGCCGGCACGGGAAGGTGCGGCCACGGCAGGAGCTCCGAGAGGAAGAGCAGCGTCGGAATGCCGGTCGGCGACGCCGAGACCATCAGCCAGCCGGACAGCGGCACGGCCAGCATCAGCGCGTAGAGCAGGAAATGCACGAGCCCGGCGAGCGCCCTCTCCGCGAACGGCATGGGACCGTGGGCCGGCGGCGTGTTGAACAGCCGCCACGCGATCCGCGCGAGGGTCAGCGACAGCACCAAGAGGCCGACGGTCTTGTGCCACTGGAACAGGGCGAAGCGCACCGGGTCGGAATACAGGTCGAGCCGGGTCATCGAGAACCCGACGGCGAGCTGGAACAGCATCGCCGCCGCGATCGCCCAGTGCAGGATCATCGCCCCCGCATTATAGCCCTTCACGGTGCCCTGCATCGTTTTCTCCAACACGCCGACACGAAAAAGGGCCCCGTCCTTCGACCGGGCCCTTCTCACGGGAGATCGCCTTACTTCGGGACGAACTCGGTCTCGATCGTCAACGTGACGTCGTCGCCGATCGGCCCGACCAGCGTCGCGACGCCGAATTCCGAGCGCTTGATCGTGCCGGTGGCGGAAAAGCCGACGACCGGCTTCTTCGTCATCGGGTGCGGGTTCAGCGCGGCGTTCATCTTGACGTCGAGCGTCACCGGCTTGGTCACGCCGTGGAAGGTGAGATCACCGGTGACGGTGCCGGTGTCGGCGCCGGTGGTCTTGATCTCGGTCGAAACGAAGGTGATTTCGGTGAACTTCGCGGCGTCGAGGAACATTTCGCTTTCGATCTCGGCGGCGAAATCCTTGTCTTCCGCGGGGTAGTTCACGTCGACCGACGCCGGGTCGATCGTGGCGGTGAGCTTCGACTGTGTCGGGTCGGCCGGGTCGATCTCGAGCGTGGCGGAGATACCGTCGAAGCGGCCGATGTAGTTGGAGACGCCGAAATGGCTGACCGACCACAGGACGTTGGTGTGGGTCGGGTCGCTGACATAGCTGCCCGCGGGAACGCCGATGGTCTGGGCCGAGGCAGCGGACACGCCGACGAGGGCCGTCGAGGCGATGATGAGGGATTTCACGAGGTTCATGCGGGCTCTCTTTCAATGGGAAGGTCGTGGCCGGACCCTAGACGGCGCAGATGCGGTCGTGAACACCGAATGCTGCGACGCACTGTTCACGGGGCTCTCACGAGTGCGTCTCTGGCGCCGGGTGGTCGGGGCTCGGCGACCATGGCGAGTGCCGTCACCAGACACCCTGAGGGCCGGCCGCCTCACTTCCGCCGGATCGGCCCGTCTCTTGGGGGCGCACGCGACCAGCCTCGCCCCCGAGGTCACGTCCGCGTCAGCCCCGCCCTCGATGATGGGCGGATGTCGCCCACTCAGCGCTTCGGATGGAAATGCACACAGAACATCGAGCACGCGTCGGACGAGGTTTTCCACGCGCAGCAGTCCTGGCGATCGTCTTCGCCGGTCTGATGTCGGCGGCTGGATGCGTGTCCGTGACGGAGTCGGGCTACAAGGACCTCTTTCCGGCCTATGCCGACGTGAAGGTTCGGCCCGCCGGATCGATCCTCGTTCGCATCTTCAAGGAGGAAAGCGAGCTCGAGGTCTGGAAGCTCGGCGCCGACGGCCGCTACGCGCTCCAGAAGACCCATCCGCTCTGCCGCTGGTCCGGCAAGCTCGGGCCGAAGAAGACGAACGGCGATCGCCAGGCACCGGAGGGCTTCTACCGCGTCTCCCAGGCGCAGTTGAACCCGAACTCCAAATTCCACCGCTCCTTCAATCTCGGCTATCCGAACCCGCTGGAAAAGTCCCTCGGCTATACCGGCGACTCGCTGATGGTGCACGGCGCCTGCTCCTCGTCGGGCTGCTTCGCCATGACCGACGAGGGCGTCGGCCAGGTCTATTCCGAGGCCGAAAGGGCCTTTGCGCTCGGCCAGGGCGACTTCCAGGTCCAGTCCTTCCCGTTCCGGATGACGACGGCCCAGATGGCGCGTCACCGGGCGGATCCGAACATCGCCTTCTGGCGCAACCTGAAGCTCGGCTACGACATCTTCGAGGTGACGCGGAAGGAACCCGACGTTGCAGCCTGCGGTGGTCGCTACGTGTTCGACTCCCGCCGCAAGGACGGCCTGCCGATCGAGGCGGCCGCAGCCTGTCCGCCACTCGAGACGAGCATCGCGCCCGAAGTTTTGGCCAAGCGCGCCGAGGACGCCAAGACCCTCCAGGTCCTCCTGTCGGAAGGGCGTGGCGGCACGCCCATGAGCTACGTCGACGGCGGTATGCATCCGAGCTTCCGCGACATGCTGAAGCGCCTCGGCACCAAGGAACTCGCCAGCATGACCTCGATGACGGCCGTCCAGGTCAGCCGGCCCGACGCGGTGCTCGACGGCCCCGCCGGGGCAGAACGCTGAGGCCTTCAAGCGCCGAGGCAACCGGTCGCATTCGGGCCTTCCCGGAAGGTCGGGAAACGAACGGCAAGTGACCGCTCCTGATCCCGCCCGTCATGCGAGTCGATGGCGTCGTCGCAATAGAAACGCTTTCTGTTTGGCCCGTCCGCGGCCACGCGTCCTCTTTCGGCCCGGCCCGAAAGTTTGGCGCCTCTCGATCTCTGTCCAATCCGGCGGACCGGCCTATCTAGGCAGGTCAACCCCGTAGCGAAACGGATTTGTCCGACCGTTGCATCGACGGAGCCCTGCATGACCGAGGACGCGATGAAGGTGAAGGCGGTCGATGCCGCGCCCCCGGAAGCCGCCCGCATTGCGCTCGATTATCTCTCGGGCAAGGTGAAGAAGCCGTCCGGCGACATCTTCCTCCTCGCCGTTCTCGCCGGCGCCTATGTCGCTTTCGGCGCCATCGCCTATCTCGTCGCGGTCTCGGGAGGCGACGGGTTTTCGGGCCTCCGGCAAGTGGCGGGGGGCCTCGTCTTTTCGGTAGGCCTCGTCCTTGTCATCGTCGCCGGAGCCGAACTCTTCACCGGCGATACGATGCTGGTGATCAACCGGATGCGGGAAACGCTCGACGCTTCGACGATGTGGCGCTTCTGGGGGCTCGTCTATGCGGGCAATCTCGTCGGCGCGCTGCTGATCGCATCGCTCTTCGTCGGCGCAGGCGGCCATGGGCAGGGTGACGGCGCGGTCGGCATCGCGGCGCTCGAAACTGCCCGGACGAAAGTCGACAAAGGCATCGTCGCGCTGATCGCCTCGGGCATCCTCGCCAACATGCTCGTCTGCCTCGCCGTCTGGGTCGCCCAGGCCGCGCGGACGGTGCCCGGCAAGATCGTGGCGCTCGCGGGCCCGATCACCGTCTTCGTCGCCGCGGGCTTTGAGCATTCGGTCGCGAACATGTCGATCGTGCCGATGGCGCTGGCCATCGCCAGCTTCGCCGGGCCGGAATTCTGGACCGCCTCCGGCAGCGCGCCGGAGGCCTTTGCCAGCGTCACGGTGCTCGGCTTTGCCTACAACCTCTTCTGGGTGACGCTTGGCAATGTCGTCGGCGGCGCGTCGATCGGCCTTGCCTACTGGTACGCCTACCTGCGCGGCCGATAGGCCCCGACACTCCGCCAGGCGCTCCTGCACCCGATCTGTTCCACGCTGCCCGAACAAGGATCCAACCCGACGATGCCGATGCTCACCGTCCCCTACTGCGGTGCTCCGCCGACGCCCTTGGACCTTGCGAGCGCCTGGAACCTCGACCCGTGGCTTCTCGGCGTTTTCGCGCTGGCAACCCTGCCGCTCTGGTCGATGCGTTCGTCGATGGCGGGGCAAGCCGACCGGCGGCGGTGGTATGCGTTGTCGCTCGTCGTGCTGTTCGTCGCCTTCGTCTCGCCGCTCTGCGCGCTTTCGTCGGCCCTGTTCTCGGCCCGCGTCGTCCATCATCTGCTTCTCATCTCGGTCGCCGCGCCGCTTCTCGCGCTGGCGTTTCCCGCCGGGAGAGCGGCCTCAGGCGCTCGGCTGCCCTGGCTCGTCCTGATCCATGTCGCGACCGTCTGGGTCTGGCACGCACCAGCGCCCTATGCGGCCGCCTTGTCGAGCAATGTCCTCTACTGGATCATGGAAGCGAGCCTCCTCGGAACGGCGGCCCTGGTCTGGCGCGACCTCCTGGCGCGGCAGACGCCCGCGCTGCGGGGAGGACTGGCCCATCTCGCGATCATCGCGCTGATGGGATTGCTGGGCGCCTTGATCACCTTCGCCCCGGTGCCGCTCTACGCGCATCACTTCCTGACGACGGAGGCCTTCGGCCTGACGGCGCTCGAAGATCAGCAACTGGCCGGGATGATCATGTGGGTCCCCGCCATCGTGCCCAATCTCATCGCCGCGCTCATTCGCCTGCGGCAGTTCGTCGAGGGGGAGCGGGCCTTGGGGATGGCGAGCCGGTGACGGTCGTCTGGCTCAAGCTCCTGCACGTCGTGTCGCTGGCGGTCTGGACGGGCGGCATCCTCATGATGCCGATCCTTCTCGGCCAGAGGCGGAAGGCCGGCGAAGGCCCTTCGCTCCACCGCCTGCACCTGTTCACCAGGTTTGCCTACATCACGGTGATCTCGCCCGCGGCCTTCGTCGCGATCGGCTCGGGGACGGCGCTGATCCTCGTGCAGGAACTGTTCGTTCCCTGGTTTGCGCTGAAGCTTTTCTTCGTCGGCCTGCTCGTCATTCTTCACGTCTGGGTCGGACTTCTCGTCCTGTCCGTGTTCGACGAAGGCGGTCGTTTTGCCGGCTGGCGCGTCTATGCCAGCGTCGGAACGCTGTCGGGCATCATGACCGCGATATTCTGGGTGGTGCTGGCCAAGCCCGACATCAGCCTCGACGCTCTTCCAGCCTTCGTCTTTCAGCCGGGCGGCCTGCGCAGCTTCGCGGCCGACATCATTCCTGGTCTGACACCATGATGCCGACCCCGTGATGCAGGATCAGCTTTCCGCCATGCCAGCCAGCCAGCCCCGTGAAGATCGCGCCGAGCACAGACAGTCCAAGCCCCAGCGGCAGGACAGAGCTCGGTTCGGCGAGGCGCACCACCCAGTTCATCCCGCAGATGGAGATGAACATCATCGCCGCGATCGCATGCGTCCAGCTGGCCGCGCGCGAGCGGATGCCCGGCACGAAGAGAAGCTCGGCCGTGCCGACGAGGCCCGCCGCGACGCCGAAGGCGAAGGCGAAGCCGGCCGACCACAGGCCCGCCCGCAGCCAGAACGGATCGCCCGTCCACCAGTAGAAGACGTCGACGCCGAGTGTCGCGATCGCCAGGGCGATGGGAAAATGGACGGCCATGGCATGGATGGGATGACCGGCGATCGCCATCGCCGAACTCACATCCTTCTCGGCGACCTTGCGCATCACGGGGCTGGCGGGGGACGTCGTCTTGCTCATGGCAGCTCCTGGTCGGGCCTGTCGCGTCGCGGCCCGGTTTTCGTCGTTCCCTTGGCATGTGGGCTCGGCGGCTGCGCTGGCAACCTGTCGGCCCTCGATCCGGCAGGACCGGCCGCCCAATCCACGGCGCTGCTCTGGTGGGTGATGCTGTCGGGCGCGACGGCGATCTTCCTGTTCGTCATGGGGCTCGTCGCCTTTTCGCTCCTGCGTCCCGGGCGCGGCGCATCCATTCCGCCCCAGCGCTGGCTGGTCTGGGGCGGCCTGGCCTTTCCGGGCGTGGTGCTGACGGCGCTGCTCGTCTTCGCGCTGACGACGGGCGAACGCCTGCTGCCGCATCCTGGAAGCGGCGCCACTGTCGTCGAGGCCGTTCCGCGCCAGTTTTCCTGGACCTTCCGCTATCCAGGCGGCGCGGAAACCGAGAATGTCCTGCATCTTCCGGTCGGCCGTCCCGTCGACATCCGCGTCATCGGGACCGACGTGATCCATTCCTTCTGGGTGCCGCGGCTCGGCGGCAAGATCGACGCGATCCCGGGGCATGTGAACACGATCCGGCTCGAGGCCGACCGTGCGGGCACGTTCGGCGGGGTCTGCTCCGAGTTCTGCGGCGTCGGGCACACCACGATGACGTTCAAGGCCATCGCGCACGAGGCGGCGGCGTTCGAAGCGGCGCTGGCCGCGGCGAGCCGAGAAGCCGGCGCCCCCGCCAAGGAGGCCACCCCGTGAGCGACACCCCCATCCAAGGCCTTCCCGCCGATGTCGGCGCGGCGCTGACCCAGGCGCCGAAAGGCGCGAGCTCGGCCGAGCGGGAGCTCGAACGCATCTGGCACACGCCCCGCGGCTGGGGGCGGCTGTCTTCGGTGAACCATACGGTGCTCGGCCGCCGCTTCATCATCGCGGCCTTCGTCTTCTTCGCGATCGGCGGCGCCCTGGCCATGCTGATCCGCGCCCAGCTGGCGTCGCCCGACAGCGCCTTCGTCGGCCCGGCGCTCTACAACCAGATCTTCACCATGCATGGCACGGTGATGATGTTCCTCTTCGCCATCCCGATGTTCGAGGGGCTGGCCATCTACTTCCTGCCGAAGATGCTGGGCGCCCGCGACCTCGCCTTCCCCCGGCTGACCGCACTCGGCTTCTGGTGCTACGTCTTCGGGGGAGCGATCCTCATCGTCGCGCTCCTGGCGGGCTATGCGCCCGACAGCGGCTGGTTCATGTACACGCCGCTCTCTTCCGGCCGCCATTCGCCCGGCATCAACGCCGACGTCTGGCTCCTCGGCGTCACCTTCGTCGAGATTTCCGCGATCGCGGCAGCGGTCGAACTCACCGTCTCGATCCTGAAATTCCGCGCCCCCGGCATGAGCCTGCAGCGCATGCCGATCTTCGCCTGGTACATTCTGGTGACGGCGGGGATGATGCTCATCGGCTTCCCGCCGCTGATCCTCGGCTCGGTGCTGCTCGAGCTCGAGCGGGCCTTCGACCTGCCCTTCTTCGACCCGACGCGCGGCGGCGACTCGCTGCTTTGGCAGCATCTCTTCTGGCTGTTCGGGCACCCCGAGGTCTACATCATCTTCCTGCCCGCGGCCGGCATGGTGTCGACGATCCTGCCCGTCCTCGCCCGCAAGCAACTCCTCGGCTATTCCTGGATCGTCGTCTCGATCATGGCCATGGGCTTCCTCTCTTTCGGCCTGTGGGTGCACCACATGTTCACGGTCGGCATCCCGCATCTGGCGCAGGCCTTCTTCTCGGCCGCGAGCGGTCTCGTCGCCATTCCCACCGGCGTCCAGATTTTTCTCTGGATCGGCACGCTGATGGCCGGCCGGCCGAAGATGAGCGTGCCCATGCTCTATCTCTGCGGCTTCTTCTTCGTCTTCGTCTGCGGCGGTCTGACCGGCGTCATGCTCGCCATGGTGCCGTTCGACTGGCAGGTGCACGACACGCATTTCGTCGTGGCGCACATGCACTATGTTCTGGTCGGCGGCTTTATCTTCCCGATGCTCGCGGCCGCCTACTACTACCTGCCTCACTTCACCGGGCGTCAGCCGCTCTACGGCGTCGGCAAGCTCGCCTTCTGGCTGATCTTCATCGGCTTCAACGCGACCTTCTTCATCATGCACGTCACCGGCCTGATGGGCATGCCGCGCCGCTGGGCGAGCTTTCCCGCCGGCTTCGGCTGGGAAATACCCAACCTCGTCTCGTCGATCGGCGGCTTCGTGACAGCGGCGGGCTTTGCGCTCTTTGCCGTCGACATGCTCTTCCAGTTCCGCTTCGGCAAGCCGTCGAAACCCGATCCCTGGCGCGCCGAGACGCTGGAATGGGCCACCGCGATCCCACCCCGCGCCTATGCCTTTCTCGCGATCCCGACGGTGTCGTCGCGGGCGCCGCTGCGCGACGATCCGATGCTGGTCGAGGCGATGAGCCGGGGCGAGGGCTATCTCGCCACGCCCCGCCACGACTGGCAGGAAACCATGGTCGTCGACATGGCGACCGGCGAGCCCGACCACATCGCGATCCTGCCGCGACTGACCTTCCTCCCGCTCTGGACGGCGCTCGCCATCGGCGCCGTGGTCCTCTCGCTTCTCTTCAAGGTCTATCTCGCCACGCCGTTCCTGCTGGTTCTGGTGGTCGGCCTGTTCCTGCTCTGGAGCAAGGATTCCGGGCGCCGCTCCGACATCGGGCCGGTCGATGCGGGCCTCGGCCTGCGCCTGCCGATCCATGCCGAGGTCGAGCGCCCGGCCTCCTGGTGGGGCACGCTCTTCCTGCTGTTCGCCGACGGCACCGTCTTCGCGTCGCTAATCTTCGGGGCGCTCTTCCTGTGGCTGGTGGCGCCGGGATGGCCAGCGCCCGCGGTGGTGGACCTGCCCCTCGCCAAGGCGGTGCCGCTCGCCGTGGCCACGCTGGCCGCAGCGGTGCTCGTCCGGCTGGCGCTCCGCGGCGTCCAGTCGTCCTCCGGATGCCTCGGCCCCGCCACGCTCGCGCTGACCGCGTCCGTCGTCGCGCAGGCGGCGGCGGTCGCCCTCGCCGTCTGGATCATCCTCGCCGATATCCCCGCGCCGACGAGCCATGCCTATTTCGCCGTGACCGCGAGTTTCCTCGCCTATATCGCGCTGCATGCCGGGATCGGCGCGATCCTGTCCGGGCTCCATGTCTGGCGCTGCCTCGCCGGCTACGTCTCCGCCGGTCGTACGGCCGATATCCGCATCGGCATCCTGTGGCAGGACTACACCGCGGTCACGGCCCTCGGCGCCCTCGCCTTCCTCGTGGCCCTGCCCTGGCTCGTTCCTCTTCGGGAGCTTGCGCGCCCATGATCGCGAACCGCTCGCTGGCCTATCTGCTCCTCCTCGTCGCAGGCCTCCTGATCTGGAGCTCCGCCTTCGTCTGGCTCTACGGCGCCTTGTCGGTGGGCTGCGCCTTCGGCTGGGAGGCGATCGCCCTCGGTCCCCTCAGTCTCCAGCGTGCCGTGCTCCTCGGCCTGTGGCTGGCGCATCTCGCCGCGATCGCCCCCCTCCTCGCCTTCACCCACCGTCGGTTGAAGGAGCAGCCGGGTCGGGCCTCCCTGGACGGTTTTTTCGCCGGCGCCGCCTTCTGGGCGACCGTCGTTGCCCTCTGCGTCACCTTCGTGAACTACGCGCCCATCCTCGGCCTTTCGGCCTGCCTCTGAAGAGAGGGCGGACCGAAGGAGGTATCGCCAGGGATAGAGAGGGTCACCTCCAGGCGACGCGTCGGCGTACATCGCGGGCGCTGTGCAAAGGAGGAGCTGAAGCCGAGGGAAGAATCCGGGCGGAAAAGATTCAGACCGCCGCCGTGGTCAGGCTCAGGCCCATCCCGCCCAGCGCCATCAGCAGCACCACACTCCAGGGCGGCGCCTTCCAGACGGTCAAAAGGATGAATCCCGTCAGGGCCAAGGCAAAATCGCGGGGGCCGAGAATGGCGCTCGTCCAGACGGGATCGTAGAGCGCCGCGGCCAGGATGCCGACGACGGCCGCATTGGCGCCCCGCATGGCGGCCTGCGCTTTCGGACGGGTTCGGAACGCATCCCAGAACGGCAGCACGCCGACCAACAGCAGGAAGCCGGGCAGGAACACCGCGACCAGAGAGATCACGGCGCCCGCAAGGCCATCGGGTTCCGGTCCCATGACGGTGCCGAGATAGGCGGCGAAGGTGAACAGGGGCCCGGGCATGGCCTGCGCCGCGCCATATCCCGCCAGGAAGGCATCGGCCCCGACCCAGCCGGGCCGGACGACTTCGGCCTCGAGCAGCGGCAACACGACGTGGCCGCCCCCGAAGACGAGAGATCCCGCCCGATAGAAGGCGTCGAACAGCGCCAGGCCCTGCGACGCGCCGGCGGCGGAAAGAAGGGGGAGAAAAACCAAGAGCAGGAAGAATAAAGCGAGGGCGATCGTCCCGGCGCGCCTGGAAACGGGGAATGCCAGATGCCCGACCGTCGCGCCGGGCGCATTCCGGCACAGCCACAGCCCTGCCAGGGCGCCGGCGGCAATGGCAGCGAACTGCCCGCCCGACCCGGCGAGAAACACCACGAGCAATACCGCCCCCAGCGCGATGCTGGCCCGCTCCCGATCGGGCGCGAGCGATCGCGCCATGCCCCAGACGGCCTGGGCGACGACGGCGACCGCGACGATCTTCAGTCCATGCAAGAGGCCAACGCCGAGCGGACCGGAGAAGGCCGCCGCGCCGTAGCCGAACAGCACGAGAAGCAAGGCCGACGGGAGAGTGAAAGCCGCAAAGGCGGCAAAGGCGCCGATCGGCCCGCCCCGCAGCAGTCCGAGGGCGAAGCCCACCTGGCTCGATGCCGGACCGGGGAGGAACTGGCAGAGCGCCACGAGGTCGGCATAGCCGGCTTCGTCGATCCACTTTCGGCGGGTCACCAGCTCGTCGCGAAAATAGCCGAGATGGGCGATGGGCCCGCCGAAGGATGTCAGACCGAGCTTCAGGAACGCCCGGAAAACCTCGGATGCTCCGCCGCGGGGGCCGGGCATGCTCGGAAGCGCAGGAACTTCTGCCGCCGTCTCAGACCTCACAAAACAGCTCCCCGGCTTTCTCTCTCGGCAGCTTCACTGCCCCGTCGGTGCAACGCGTGGCCCGGTGAAGGCGCCGCGGGCGGCCCGCCGGTCCAAAGGGGCGGCGAGGTGGCGCTTGCGCTCGGGCACGTTCGGACCTCGCGATCGACAACCGATCTACCGCTAGCGGGACTGCATCTCAATCACATGACGTCCTGGGGTTTCGGTTCGGCTCGCCACGCGCGAAGGAGGGCGCGCAGACGAAGCAGCGCCATGGCGACGGCCGGTCCAATGCCGCAGTCTTCCAGGAGGACGCCGATATCGGCTGGGCAGGGACCCGCGGCTCGCATACAGGAGGGCGGACGGAGTTCCAGGAACATGCTTTAGTCGCGGGCATTCGGATCGGGACGATCATGCGCCCGGCGCCGCAGGAAGCGCCCCGCCTTTTCCGGGTCTGCCGCGTCGTCTGCGCCCTTCCACCTCGCCGCCGATGCTCATCGCCAGGCGCTGGCGAGGGTCCTGCCATCGTCGATGTCGTCCTGGCGTCCATCCTTCTCGATCGGCTTTTGCGAATGATTCCTGGCCCCGCCTCCGCCTCCCGGTTGATCCCGGACAGAAATTTTCCGCGCTATGCCTATCTGCCCGGCCGGCACCCGCACCCGGTGCGCGATCCCCGGGGCCACAGCTATCAGGCCGAAGAGCCACCTCTCACCGTCCCGATCGAGGCGGCCCTGGGCTCGGAGCCCTATCGATGGGGCGTCGATCTCTTCAATCACGGCTACTATTGGGAGGCGCACGAAGCGTGGGAGCCGCTCTGGCTCGCGGCCCGGCAGAGCACGCCCCATCTCCTGTTCTTCAAGGGCCTGATCCTGCTGGCGGCCGCCGGCGTCAAGATCCGCGAGGGAAAGCCCACCCCGGCCCGGCGCCACGCAGGACGCGCGGCTTCGCTGTTTCGGCAGGTGGCAGGTGTGCAGGATCCGGCGTTCTGCCGCGCCATCGGCATGTCGCTGCCCACCCTGGCCGAGCGCGCCGAGACGGCGGTGGGATCGATGGCCCTCGCCAGGGCTGCGACAGGCAGCACGCCGGAGCCCGTCTTCGGCTTCCGGCTGGTTCCGAACCGCGGCAGCGCCTGACCGGCCCGCCGGGAAAAGACGGGATCGGCTCCGGTCGACCCCGGCTCTCGCGACGTCCAATCTCCAGGCTCTCCGCCCGGCCGCCCCTTTCTCCGGGGCGGCCAGGCGACGATCGCTTTCACCCTTCCCGCGACAGCGGGGCCGCAAGGGGTGAGGGCCAAGCTCTCAGGAGAACACCCGGCGCAGGGGGGCGACCTGGCGGATGACGAGAACGTCCACCGCGATCATGGCGACGATAAGCAGTCCCGACAGCGGAAACAGCACCCCGAAGACCACGGCCATCGCCCAGAGCGCCCCATAGACCCGCCGGCTCGTCGGATAAGGCGGGACGCCCATGCGGCCGGAGGGCCGACGCTTCAGCCACATGACGAGTGCGGCCACCGAAGACAGGATAATGGCAAGGCACGTCGCCAGCATCAGGAGCTGGTTTGCGAGGCCGAATTCCTGGCCCATGTGGATGTTGATGCCGAGCTCCGTCAGCCGGGAGAGCGAGCCGTAGTCGGCATAGCTGATGTCGACGATCGGCTGCCCGGAATATTGATCGATGTGGATCGTCCGGGCCTCAGCGAGGTCGTCCGGAAACACGGCGGCGCTGTAGACGCCCTTGGCGTCGGCCGGCGGCGTCACCTCGAAACCGGGCGCCATGCCCCTCTCCCGGGCGATCCCGACGGCCCGGTCGAGCCCGATCGGCGCCATCGCCATCGCGTGCGACATCGGCATCGGGCTGGATTCCATCGTCCAACCCACCGTCTCCATGACATGCTCGGCATGCTCGCCCGACGTCGGGACGTTGTCCCACAGGGCGGCGGGGTAGCCGGTGCCGGTGGCGGTGGCGATCTCGGTCAGTTTTCCGCCCCAGAAACTCGACCAGGGAAGCCCGGACAGAGCGAGGAAGGCGATGAGGACACCGGCAAAGGCGCCGGTCACCGCATGCGTGTCGCGCCAGAAGATTCGCTTCGACGGCGTGCCGCGCACGGTGACGACGCCGCCGGACTGCCGCCGCGGCCACCAGAGATAGAGGCCCGACACCACGAGGATAATGGCAAAGCCCGCCATCGCCTCGATCACCCGGTTCGCGTAGGGGCCGAAATAGGCCAGGCTATGCAGCTTGCGGACGACCTCGTTGAATTCGTCGGCCTTGGCGACGCTGCCGAGGACCGCCCCCGTATAGGGATCGACGAAGGCGTAGACCGTCCCCGCCTCGGTCTCGAAGGACAGCCGGGCGGATGCCGTCGGTCCCGATGGCTCGCGGTAGGCGGAGAGCGTCGATCCGGGAAGCGTCGCCTCGGCCGCCTCGACCAGCCGGCTCGGCGGGAGTGGCGCCTCGGCCTGCGCCGCGACGACGTTGCGATGGGCGAAGACGGTGCCGTCGATCTCGTCGCGGAAGAGATAGAGGGACCCCGTCACGGCCAGCAGGATCATGAAGGGAACGGCGATGAGTCCGGCGTAGAAATGCCAGCGCCAGATGGCGCGATAGGTGTCGACGGCGAGCGCGGAACTGCGCGCCGGCACCGGTGCGGTGATGTCGGTCATGGCGGGTAGCCTTTTGCACGGCACGGTCCGGCGCGGCATGCTCCCTCGGGATCCATGCAGGCGGCACCGGCCGTTCCTCAACTGAACGATGGAGGGCAAGGCCCCCCGCAAGATCGCGTCAGGTCGAGGGGCGCGGCGGTCCCCGGGCTTCGTAGCGCCGGTCGATCGGACGGGCGGCGAGTGCTGCCGAATGGTCGACGGTGATTTCGATCCGGGCGGCAAAGCGGATCGGGATGCCGGTCGCGTCGGCAGGGGCGAGGCCGGCCTGGAAATGCAGGCCCGCCGCGCAGAGTTCGCTGCACGGACAGGGCTTGGAACGCTCCCCGTCAGCCGGCCGGTGGGTGCCGTCGATCGAGGCGGAGCAGAGGATCGTCGTGGGATCGGGCGCGATCATCGCCGCGGCGGCCCGCCCGGAGACCGCGATCTGGAACGCGAAGGACAGCACGAGCAGCGCGCACAGCACGCCCCCCGAAAACCTGTCGTTCGTGATCTCTCGCCAGAATCTCATGCAAGCTGCATCGCATGAAATCCGCACGTGGTCGATGCCCCGAGGGCGCCTGCTGCGCCGGCCGACGGGCGACGCCGTCCGGTGCTGTTCGCGAGGCCCTGAACGCCTCGACGGGCGGCGCCCGGCCGCGGCTAAGCCGCCCGGCTGTGGGTGCGTCCGGACTGGTCGAGATAGGCGTCGAAGCAGGCGGCGACCGCGCGGATGACGAAGCGCTGCTCCTGGCGCACGCGAATGACGCCACCGTCGATGTCAATGACGCCGTCCTCTTGCAGCATCGACAGTCCCGCATGGCCGTCCAGCAGCAGCCCGGGGTCGAACCCATGACGGTCGCAGAGGCCGGGGACATCGACGGCGAAATCGCACATCAGCCGCTCGATGATCGCGGCGCGCAGCCTGTCCTCGTCGGTCAACCGGTAGCCCTTGACGGTGGCGAGCGTGCCGGCACCGATCCGCCGGGCATAGCCGCCGGGCGGCACCTCGTTCTGCACATAGCCGTGGTGGGTGCGGCCGATCGCCGAGGCACCGAGCCCGATCAGCGTCTCGCAGGAATCCGTCGTATAGCCCTGAAAATTGCGCTTGAGCGTGCCGTCCGCCTGCGCGCCGACCATGGCGTCGTGGGGCCGCGCATAATGGTCGAGGCCGATGCGGCAGTAGCCGGCGGCAGCAAGCGTTGCGGCGATGGCCTCGGCCTGCTCGTCGCGCTCTCGGCTGCCGGCCAGCGCCGCCTCGTCGATCATCCGCTGGTGTTTCTTGAAGGAGGGAATGTGGGCGTAGCCGAACACGGCCAGACGATCGGGCTTCAGCGCGATCGCCTGCTCGGCGGTTTCGACGCAGGAAGCGACGGACTGGTGCGGCAGGCCGTAGATCAGGTCGAAGTTGATGTTGGGCGTGCCGGCGGCGCGCAGGTTGGCGACGGCATCCGCCGTCTGCTCGACGCTCTGCACCCGGTTGATCGCCGCCTGCACGACGGGATCGAAACTCTGCACGCCGAGGCTGGCGCGCCGCACGCCGCTGTCGCCGAGCGCCGCTGCCATCTCCGCCGTGAGCGTGCGCGGATCGATCTCGACGGCGATCTCGGAATCGCCCGAGAAGGCGAAATGCGTGCGCAGAAGCGCCATCAGGGCGACGAACGCCTGCGGCGTCATGACCGTCGGCGTGCCGCCGCCGAAATGCACGTGGTCGATGGCCAGCTCCTTGCCCACGGTGGCGGCGACGAGGCTGATCTCGGCGCCGAGGACGCCGAGATAATCGAGGATCGGCTGGTCCTTCTGGCTGATCAGGGTGTGGCAGCCGCAATACCAGCACATCGAGCGGCAGAAAGGGATGTGCAGGTAGAGCGAGACAGCGGCATCCGCCGGCGTCGCCCGCAGCCATCCGGCATAGGTTGCGGCATCCGTCTCTTCCGAGAAGCGCGGCGCGGTCGGGTAGCTGGTGTAGCGCGGGAGCCGCGCCTCGCCGTATTTTTCCAGGATGGCCGTTTTCATCGCAAATCCAGATCTCTCTTGCGTTGGACGGCGCACCGTAGTCCGCGCATCGGCCCGGCTCTTTGCGAAATGTCGGGGAGGAAGGCCGCGGTTCGAAGAACTGCCTGCGCCTGCCCCAAAGAGCCCCGCGCTCGCCCCTCCGCCGTTGACTCCGGAGCCGCTGCATCTCAGAAATCGACAGGTTGCCGCGCCGTGCCGATGGGGGATCGCATGCTTCGACCGTTCGTGCCGGCAAGGGACTATGAGCAGTCACGGCAGTTCTACGAGGCCCTGGGCTTTGTCGCGGGTTTCGCGACCGACCGGATGACCGTGATGGCCCATGGCGACGACGGTTTTCTCCTCCAGAACTTTTATCAGAAGGATCTGGCCGAGAACCTCATGATCCAACTGTCGATCCGCGATCTCGCCGCTTGGTGGCAGCAGCATGCCCCCGAGCAGGTGGCGGAACGCTTCGGAAGCAAGGCTCCTGCCCGGCCGGCTCTGCAACCTTGGGGACTTGTCGTCGGCTTCGTTCACGACCCGTCCGGCGTCCTCTGGCACGTGACCGAGGCGTCACCGTAACGCCCGGCAGCGTGCGGAGCCGGCCAAAGCGGCGGCGGGCAGCCCAAGCCGGCTCCGGGGTGCGATGGCCAGGGCCAGCCGCCGCGGCGCCCTTGTCAGCTCGGATCGAACCGGGCCGAGCGGGCCAGCACGTTCTGCTCGGCGTCGGTGATCGTCACGACCACCTGTTTTCCCTCGGGAAGCCATGCCGGAAGCTTCGTCGTCTGCGTCAGGCTTCCCTCCGCCGAGGTGCGGCCCTCCGCGACGGTCTCGGAGGCCGCACCGGCGACGCCCACATTGATGCGGACAGCCTGGTCGGCGGGGAGCGCCGTCGCCGCGATCTCCACATCGGCTTCCGGCGTCGCCGGCAAGGGCGTGACGGCGAGCCTGCCGGACGATCCCGTGACGTCGAGCCTGGAGCGGAGGCTGTCGATGCCGGAGCGAAGGTCGGGGTTCCGGTCCAGGATGCCCTGTGCCGAGGACTGGACGCCCTCGGCCACGCCCTCCAGCGTATTGCCCGTCTCGCCGACGGCTCCCTTGAACTGTCCCCACAGGCGGCTGCCGACCTGCTCGCCGGTGGTCTCGGTCGCCAGCTTCTGCCCGATCACCAGATCGCTCGAACCCTCCACACCGCGATTGGCCGCCAGCAGCCGCGCTTCGGAAAGGTCGCAGCGCTCGGCGATAGCGCTGAGCGTGTCGCCCCGCTCGACCACGACACCGTCCTGGCAAGCGGGGGCTGTGTCCTGAGCCTGCGCCAGCGACGTCGTCGTTGCCAGCGCGATCGCCAGAAGGGAGAGGAACTTGGTCATGACGGGCCTTTCGGTTGAGATTTTGGGATCATGCGCAGTCAGGCGAGGTCCTGGAGAGAGCGTCCCTTTCGGACCGATGGCGGCCGGCTCTTCGGGCCGCCCGGTCCTGCCGCGCAGCCCGCACTTCCGGATCCATGGTCACAAAGCTCTCGACGACGCCTTCGGGTTCCCTCTCGGCGTCGACAACCGCCCGGCGCTGGTCGCGCATGTTCCCTGGAGCGGCGCCAAGACGAAGGACTCACTTGCCCGCCATCAGACCGACGCTCATCGTGCCGTCGCTCTCGAGGATGAGAAACTCGACGTCTTCCACGGCCCGGCCACCGCTGGCGCGCACGGCGCCGAGCGCCTCGTCGCGCGTGACCCGCTCCGAGCGAAGCGCGCCGTCGCAGAACTCACCCTTGCGCACCAGAAGGGTCGGCTCCGAGCGAACGACTTTGGCAAATCCCTTCCAGCGGACCGACAGGAAGGCCACGAGGAACTGCATCGAGATCAACAAAGCGAGCGCGACGGCCCCCTCGACGAGCGCGATGGACTCCTGCAAGAGGATCGCCGACAGGGTCGAGCCGAGGGCGACGGTGACGACGAGATCGAAGGCGTTCAGCTTGGCCAGCGTGCGCTTGCCGGAGATGCGCAGGAAGGCGACGAGCGCCACGTAAGCCAGGATGCCGACAAAGATGGTACGCACGATCCCCTGCCAGTCCTGAAACAGCATGTTTTCCCAGTTCATTCGTCGTCCTCCGGTTGTCCGCTGCGCATGACGCTGGCCCTGGTTCCGATCGCGCGGGCGCAGTGCCGAGCGTCTCCATGATGATGTCGAGGATCTCGTCGCTCTGCCTCGATGACATCACCGGAGGCGAACGCGTCGAACGACAATTCGACCGTTTCTGACGACGACGCCCGGGCCGCGAAACGTCATCCGCGCCCGGGCCATGGTCCTGTCCCGGGGACGCCGTCGTCAGGGGCTGGTCTCCCTCGCGTTCAACGCGGGGCCGGCCGGCCTTCACGGCCGGCCGGCTTCGAGGTTCGGTCTGCTCAGTCGTTCTCTTCGGGGTCGTAGCTGAACTCCGGCGCGTTGGTGAGTTCGTCCTTCGACGTGTTCACATAGGCGCGCATCTCGCCGCCCTGATCGCCGAGGACGATGCTGGACGGATCCAGCAGAACATAGCGGTCGCCGAGGCCGAGGAAGCCGCCGACGCTGACGACGACGCCGGTGATCGTCTTGCCGTCCCTGATGACGAGGTCTTCGATCTCGCCGATTTCCTCGTTCTGGTTGTTGTAGACGTCGAGGTCGTCGAGGCGGGAGGCCATGACGTCTGCCGAGGAATATTCCACGAAGCGGAGCGCGACCGTCGAGGTCGTGCCGCGCGTCATGCCGCCGGCGGCGCCAGCCGCGGCACCATCCGCCCCTGTGGCGGTCGCGGCCGCCGGGGTCTGTGTCGTGGCGCTCGCAGGAGCGGTCGTCTGCTTCGTCGTATCCGCCGGGGCCGTGGTCTGCGCAAAAACGGGCGCGGTGAAGAGAAGGGCAGTCGTCGCCGTGAGGAGGAGGCGCTTCATGATGGATCCTTTCTTGCCGTGAGGGACGTTTGCTGTCCCACTGACTGCCCAACAGTCACTGGCCCCATTTGTTGCATAATTTCGCCATTTTTTGGGAAAGAGGAAATTATTCTTATAAGACTGATCATTAGTTGTGCGATCAATGAATGACTTCCATAATCCATTAGCTGGGTATTGTTCTGCATCATTTGATTTTAAGAGCAAGGACCTGAAATAATTCATTCGTTCATGCGATTTTTTCGTAATGTCTTCCAGCCGTTGCTTATCCTGGGTTTGGCGGCAGGGATTTACCTGCCTAAACAATTGGCGCGGAACAGGCGGCGCCAGGCGGGATTGGCCCTCCAGGTGCCGCCTTAATGCGGACGCCCTTTTGCCTGCCCCGCGCCACTTTCGGCGCCTGGGCTCGGCCACAATCTATGGAAAGGGACAGCATGAACACCAAGCTCAGCATCCTCACCACGCTCATCGCCGGGACGGCCATGGCACTTCCCGCCTACGGCCAGACCACCGAGACGCCGGGCCAGATCGCCCAGACCGAAACCCGGACGAACCTCAATCAGGTTCGTCAGCTCGTCACACAGGCCGAACAGTCGTTGGCGCGCTCAAACACCGCCACTGCCGAACGCGCCCTGGAACAGGCTCGTCAATTGCTCGCCGCCGAGGTCCAGGACGCCGACGCTCGGATGCGGACTGCGCTGACCGCCATCCAGCAGCAGGTCGATGCTGCCTGGCGCCTCTACCAGCAGCAGGACCTGGCCGGCGCTCGCCAGCAGTTGGTCAATGTCGAAAACGCCGATTGGGGCGATGGACAGACGCAGGCCGCACAGGCCGGCCAGCCGGATGGCGAAAGCGTCGATACCGTTACCGTCCAGCCGCAGGCGCCGACCATCCGGGTCGCGACGCCCGATCCGCAGGTGACGGTGCGCCAGAGCCAGCCGCAGGTCCAGGTCGACCAGGGCCAGCCCGAGATCATCGTCCGCCAGGGCGCCCCGGTGGTCACAGTGGACATTCCGCAGCCGCAGATCATCGTCCGCATGCCCGAGCCCGATGTCAGCGTCTCGCAGCGTCCGCCCGAGGTGGATGTGGAGCAGGCCAGCCCGCGTGTTTCCGTGGCCGATCAGAACGAGCCCCAGGTGGAAGTGGACGAGGCCGAGGCCGATACTGCGGACGTCCGGCTGACACGCTCGGCGGAAGGGGCCGACGTCCAGATCCGGCAGGCCGAACAGCGCCCAAACATCCGCTACGAGCGGGAAGAGGCTGAGATTCGCGTCAATCAGGGCGAAGGCGAGCCGGGAATCCGCTACGAGCGCATGGCCGCAGGTCAGCAGCCGCAGCAGCGCGAGGCCATGGCGGACAATGCACCGGCGGCGCCCCGCGAGAGCGCCAACGAGGCGGTCAATGCCCGGTCGAGCGGTGAAGTCGCGCTGACGGTCGGCGAGCTCAAGGGTTACGACATCGTGGGGGCCAACAACGAGACGCTGGGTGATGTCCAGGACGTCGTCAATGTCGACGACCGTCTCTTCGTCGTCATCGCGTCCGGTGGGTTCCTGGGCCTTGGCGAAGACCAGACGGCGATCGCGCTATCGTCGCTGACGGTCCGGGGCGACAACTTCGTGGCGCCCAATGTTACGGAAGAGCAGATCGAGGAACTCGCGGATTTCGACGCCGAGGCCTACCGCTCGCTGCCGGACGAGCATTCGGTCACCGTTGGCAGCACCTGAACGGTCCTCTCCATCGTGAAAAAGGGTGTCGCCCAAAGGGCGGCACCTTCAAATCTGCGGATTGCCCGATTCGTCACCCGCTGGCCGGCTGGACGCAGGCGCCTTGGAAGGCCCTGGGGTGACCAAAAATGCGGATGCCGCCGAAGATTGCCGCAGACATTCTGCTCACCGTCCGGCAGACCGCCTCGTGACCCACGGCGCATTTGCGTGGTGCGGCAGCGTCGCACCCCCCGTCGGTTGGTAATTTTTGCAACTTTCAATTCACATCCGCGCCCATATTGGCGAAATCCCATTGCAATCCACGCCAAATTATACAAATATCGCAATTGAAATCGAGACAATTGCGGGGGAATGTAAAAAATGGCTGGAGACCCACTTGGCAGCGGCACCCGCTTTGGCCCTCCCCTGATCGGGGACATCGCGCCGGCTTTCGCCTGCCGCAGCACCCGGGGCGACCTGGACTCCGCGTCGTTTCTTGGGCGGTGGCTGGTTTTCTTTTCTCACCCCGCCGACTTCACACCCGTCTGCACGTCCGAGTTCGTCGCCTTCGCCAAAGCGGCGCCGGAATTCGCCGCCATTGGCTGCGATCTCCTCGCCCTCTCGGTGGACAGTCTCTTCTCCCACATCGCCTGGGTGCGCACGATCGAGCGACGCTTCGGCGTCGCCATCCCCTTCCCCGTCGTCGAGGATCCGTCGATGGCGATCGCGGCGGCCTACGGGATGATCCATCCCGGCGCGTCCAGCAGCAGCACGGTTCGCGGCTGCTTCGTCATCGACCCCGAGGGCGTGGTGCGGATGTCGTGCTGGTACCCGATGTCGACCGGCCGGAGCGTCGCCGAGATCCTGCGCACCGTCGTGGCGCTGCAGACCGCCGACGCCGAGGGCGTCCTCACGCCGGAAGCCTGGGTGCCGGGCGAGCCGGTGATCGATCTCGCCGATTTCACCGCGGACGATGACCGTGACGTCTCCGACTGGTTCTACCAGACCCGCATGCTGGAGGCCGCAGAATGACGCCCGTCATCCCCGCTGTCACGGCCTTCTTCGACCCGCGCACCTTCTCGCTGCAATATGTCGCCGCCTGCCCGCGGACGAAACGCTGCGCGATCATCGATCCCGTCCTCGACTTCGACGAAAAGTCCGGCTCGACCGGAACGGCGAATGCCGACGCCATCCTCGCTTTCGTCGCCCGCGAAGGGCTAACGGTCGAGTGGATCCTCGACACCCATCCCCATGCCGACCATTTCTCCGCCGCCCGCTACCTCCAGGAAAAGACCGGCGCTCCGACTGCCATCGGCGAGAAGGTCGTCGAGGTCCAAAAGCTCTGGGCCGGGATCTACAACTGGCCTTCCCTCCCCGTCGACGGCTCGCAATGGGACAAGCTCTTTGCCGACGGCGAGACGCTCCGGGTCGGCGAGGTCGAGGGGCACGTGCTGTTCTCGCCAGGCCATACCCTCGCCTCGGTGACCTACGTCCTCGGCGACGCCGCCTTCGTCCACGACACGCTGTTCATGCCCGACAGCGGCACGGCCCGCGCCGATTTTCCCGGCGGGAGCGCCGTGGATCTCTGGCGCTCGATCCAGCGGATCCTCGCTCTGCCGGATACGACGCGCCTCTTCACCGGGCACGACTACCAGCCGGGCGGCCGCGAACCCCGGTGGGAATCGACGGTGGCCGAGCAGAAGGCCGGCAATACGCATCTGACGAAGGCCAGGAGCGAGGCCGAATTCGTCGCCATCCGCTCGGCGCGCGACAGGACGCTCGCCATGCCGAAACTCATCCTCTCGGCGCTGCAGATCAACATCCGCGGCGGCCGCCTACCGGAGCCGGAGAACAATGGCAGGCGCTATCTCAAGATCCCGATGGACGCGCTGAGGGGCGCTGCGCGGGACGGGCAGGCTGCGCCATGACCGCCGGCGGGCTCCCCTGCGACGAGGCGGCGATCGCGGCCGCGACCAGCCTCTTGAAGCGGCTCGGCCATCCCGCGCGCCTCGCCATCCTGTGCCGTCTTGTCGAGGGCGAGATGTCGGTGGCCGAGATGGAGAGCACCCTCGGGCTGCGCCAGCCCTCGCTGTCGCAGCAGCTGGCCGAGCTGCGCAGCGCCGGGATCATCGAACCCCGGCGTGAATCCAAGACGGTCTTCTACCGGCTGGCAGACACCAAGGCCCGCCGGCTGGTGGAGCTGCTGCAGCAGATGTTCGCAAGTGCCGACGTCCCCGCACCCGTCCCGGTACCGACGGCACGCGCGCCGAAACCGCCGACAACGCCGTTCGGCGCGGCCGTCTTCGCCAGGGTGGGTCCAGGAAGCACTCCCCCGTCCCAAGACGCCGAAAACGAGACACCGTCACCGCTCACATCCTTTGGGAGGACATGACCATGACAGCCCACCCCCATGTCGAAACTTTCTTCGACGAGGCGACCAACACGTTTTCCTACGTCGTCCGCGACCCCGCCTCGGCGGCCTGCGCCGTCGTCGATTCCGTGCTCGACTTCGACTACGCCTCGGGCGCCATCAGCCATGCCTCGGCCGACCGGATCATCCAGTATATCCGCGACAACAAGCTGGTGCTGGAATGGCTGATCGAGACGCATGTCCATGCCGATCATCTCTCGGCCGCCCCCTACATCCAGAAGATCCTGGGCGGCAAGATCGGGATCGGCGCCGGCATCCGGATCGTGCAGGAGACGTTTGGCAAGGTCTTCAACGAGGGCACCGAGTTCCAGCGCGACGGCTCGCAGTTCGACCGGCTCTTCGAGGACGATGACAGCTACGCCATCGGCACCCTGCCCGTCACGGTCCTGCACACGCCCGGTCACACGCCGGCCTGCATGACGCATGTTGCCGGCGATGCCGCCTTCGTCGGCGACACGCTGTTCATGCCGGACGGCGGCACCGCCCGGGCGGACTTTCCGGGTGGCGACGCGCGCACCCTCTACCGCTCGACCCGGCGCGTGCTCGACCTGCCGCCCGAGACTCGGCTGTTCATGTGCCACGACTACGGCCCGAACGGGCGGCAGATCCTCAACGAGACGACGGTCGCCGAACAGCGGGCGCACAATATCCACGTCCATGACGGCATCAGCGAGGACGAGTTCGTCCGCCTGCGCACCGAGCGGGACGCGACCCTCGCCATGCCCCGGCTGATCCTGCCCTCGCTGCAGGTGAACATGAAGGCCGGCGCCCTGCCCGAGCCCGAGGACAACGGCCGCAGCTACCTGAAAATTCCGATCAACGCCTTCTGACAGCGTCCGCCAAGAGACGCCGGAAACAGAGTTCTGGGAGAGAAGCATGCAGCCGAAGAAGATCACCGACCAGCTTTCGGTCAGCCCGCAGATCATGCCGGACGAGATGGGCCAGGCGAGGGCTGCCGGCTTCCGCTCGATCATCGTCAACCGGCCGGACGGCGAAGGCGCGGATCAGCCGACCTTCGCCGAGATCGCAGCGGCAGCCGAAGCCGCCGGCATGGAGGCCCGCTACATCCCGGTGACCATGGGCAAGGTCGGCGACGACGATGCAGCGGCCTTCGGCCGGGCCATGGACGAGCTGCCGAAACCCGTCATCGCCTTCTGCCGGTCGGGAACGCGGTCGGCGACGCTCTGGTCGCTGTCGGAGGCCGGCCGGCGACCGCTGCCGGACATTCTGGAGCGCACCAAGGCGGCGGGCTACGACATGGCCGGCGTCGTCGCGCGGATCGCCAATGGCGGCAAGGTGGTGACCGACAGCGGCGCCAGCGGCCACGACATCGTCATCGTCGGCGGCGGCGCGGGCGGCCTTGCCGTCGCCGCCAGCATGCTGGCGCGCGTGCCGGGGCTCGATATCGCGATCATCGAACCGGCGGACGTGCACTACTACCAGCCGGGCTGGACGCTGGTCGGCGCCGGCGTGTTCACCCCGACCGAGACGCGCAAGGACATGGGCGCCCTGATGCCCAAGGGGGTCAGCTGGATCAAGGCCGCGGTCGCCGCCTTCGAGCCGGACCGGAAGGCTGTCATTCTCGAAGGCTGCCGCGTCGTCACCTACAACAAGCTCGTCGTCGCCCCCGGGCTGAAGCTGAACTGGGCGGCGTCGAGGGCCTGATGGAGACGCTCGGCCGCAACGGCGTCACCTCGAACTACCGCTATGACCTCGCGCCCTACACCTGGGAACTCGTGCAGAAGTTCCGGGGCGGCACGGCGCTGTTCACCCAGCCGCCGATGCCGATCAAATGCGCCGGCGCGCCGCAGAAGGCGATGTATCTCTCCTGCGACCACTGGCGGCGGCATGGCGTGCTGGACAAGACGAAAGTCGAGTTCCTGAACGCCGGCCCTGTGCTGTTCGGCGTCGCCGACTACGTCCCGCCGCTGATGGAGTATATCCGGAAATACGCCATCCAGCTCTCCTTCGGGCACACGTTGACGAGGGTCGACGGGCCGGCGAAGCGGGCCTTCTTCAAGACCGCCACCGCCGACGGCGAGACAGAAATCGTCGAGCGCCCCTTCGACATTCTGCATGCCGTGCCGCCGCAGACCGCCCCGGATTTCCTCAGGGTCTCGCCGCTCGCCAATGCGGCCGGCTGGCTGGAGGTCGACCAGGCGACGCTGCGTCATACCCGCTTCCCCGACATCTACGGCCTCGGCGACGCGATCAGCGCGCCGAACGCCAAGACCGCGGCGGCCGCCCGCAAGCAGGCGCCGGTGGTGGCGGAGAACCTTCTGCGCGACATGGGCCGCCTCGGCGGGGCCGAGGGCGCGGTCTATGACGGCTACGGCTCCTGCCCGCTCACCGTCGAGCGTGGCAAGGTGATCCTGGCGGAATTCGCCTATGGCGGCCGCCGCGTGCCGAGTTTTCCCGCCTGGTTCATCGACGACCTCAAGCCCTCCAAGGCCGCCTGGCTTCTGAAGGAGCGCCTGCTGCCGCCGATCTACTGGCAGGCCATGCTGAAGGGCCGCGAACCCATGGCCAAGCCGCAGCGCGAGAAGGCGCCGACCGGCTGACCTTGCGCCGACGACTGGAAGTGGCCGCACCCCGCACGGAGCGGGCGGCGGTTTCGGGGCGGTACCGCCCTGCCCTCATCGCATCGGAAGAGCATGATGATCCTCGCTCCCCTCCAATACGCCCTCGGCGGCTTTTCCGGATCGCTGGTCGGCTTCACGCTCGGCCTGTTCGGCGGCGGCGGCTCGATCCTGGCGGTGCCGCTGATGGTCTATCTCGTCGGCGTTCCGAGCCCGCACATGGCCATCGGAACCAGCGCCTTCGCCGTCGCCGCGAACGCGGCGACGAACCTCGTCACCCACGCCCGCCACGGCAACGTCAAATGGCGCTGTGCGGGGCTCTACAGCGTCGCCGGCATCGTCGGCGCGGTGCTCGGCTCGACGCTCGGCAAGGCGGTCGACGGCGAGAAGCTGCTGTTCCTCTTCGCCCTTTTGATGCTCGTGGTCGGCGCGCTGATGTTCAGGGGACGCGGAAACCTCGGCAATCCCGGCGCCGAGTGCAACCGCGAGAAGGCGCCGAAAGTGCTCGGCTTCGGCGCGCTGACGGGGATCTTTTCCGGCTTCTTCGGCATCGGCGGCGGGTTTCTGATCGTCCCCGGGCTCGTCGCCTCGACGGGCATGCCGATCCTCAACGCCATCGGCTCCTCGCTGGTCGCGGTCGCCGCCTTTGGCCTGACGACCTCGATCAACTACTCCCTCTCCGGCCTCGTCGACTGGCCGCTGGCCTTCGTCTTCGTCGCCGGCGGCATCCTGGGGGGGCTCCTCGGCGCCGTCGCGGCGCGCCGTCTCTCCGCCCGCAAGGGTGCCCTCAACGTCGCCTTCGCCGGGCTCATCGTCGTCGTCGCCGTCTACATGATCGTCAAGAGCATCAACAGTTTCACCGCCTGACCGTCTGGCAGCCCGCCAGCGGCAGCTCTTCCAGGAGACATGCCATGTTCAAGTCCGCCAATGTCGGCACCACCGACCGCATCCTCCGCCTCCTCGCCGGCATCGCGCTGGCGGTCTATGCCTATACCAGCCTGATCGGCACCTGGGCGATCGTCGCCTACGTCGTCGCGGCCGTCCTCATCCTGACGGCGCTCGTCCGCTTCTGCCCGGCCTACCGCCTCCTCGGCACCAGCACCTGCAAGATCGCGCGCTGAAACGACGGCAGGGCGAGCGGCGGCACGAACACGTCGCTTGCTCCGAGCTGCGTCGGAACCGCCGCGTCCGGCGAGGATGCGCTGCCGCGACACAGCGTGCGGCGCGACGAGCTTGCCCGCCGCTCAGCTGCGCGAAACCGCGATCGGCCCTTAGAGGATCACAGCGCCCCTTCCAGGGCTTCGCCGTCGAAGGCGGCAAAGCGCGTGGTCGTCGCGTCGCGGTAGGACAGAAGCCCGTCCGCGTCGCTGCCGAAGGGGTTCGCGGCGATATCGGCCCGATTTCCGTCGGACCGTGAAATCCGGCGCCCATCACCAAGGGGTGACAGAGGTTTTTCCCGGGGCCGGCGGCCCCATGTGTAAGGCATGCAGACAAAAACCCTCCGCCCTCACCCCCTCCGTGCCGCAGCGTCGCTCTTGAGCCTCTCGCTGGGGCTGGCCCTTGTCGGGCCGATGACCGCGCCGGCCCTTGCGCAGTCGGTCGACCAGAAGGTCGCGTTGCTGTCAGGTGCGTCGCAAGCGGCGCGGTCGCTGCAGCCGCTGAATACCCTGCAGGTGTCGGTGGGCGGCGAGGTGCTGCTCGACGAGGGATATCGCGGCCACCGGACCACGGCGCCGACGAACATCAAGTCGGCCTCCAAATCGATCGTCTCGGCGCTCGTCGGGATCGCCATCGACAAGGGCGTCCTGACCGGGACGGAGCAGAAGATCGCGCCGCTCTTGAAGGACAAGCTCCCGGCCAATCCCGACCCGCGGCTTGCCGAGGTGACGATCGGCAATCTCCTGTCGATGCAGGCCGGCCTGGAGCGCACGTCGGGGCCGAACTACGGCGCCTGGATTTCCAGCCGCGACTGGGTGCGCGCCGCGTTGGCCGTGCCCTTCGTCGACGAGCCCGGCGGGTCGATGCTCTATTCCACCGGCTCGACGCATCTTCTCTCCGCCATCCTCACCCGCGCGAGCGGCAAGAGCACGCTGGCCCTCGCCCGCGACTGGCTGGGCAAGCCGGCAGGCGTGACGATCGCCGACTGGGAGCGGGATCCGCAGGGGATCTATCTCGGCGGCAACCAGATGGCGATGACGCCGACCGCGCTCCTGGCCTTCGGCGAGCTCTACCGCAATGCCGGCCGCAGCCCGGACGGCACGCAGGTGATCCCGCAGGCGTGGATCGCCCAGTCCTGGGAACCGCGCACGCGCTCTCGCTTCTCCGGCGAGCCCTATGGCTATGGCTGGTTCCAACGGGATTTTGGCGGCCATGTCGGCCATTACGGCTGGGGCTATGGCGGCCAGATGATCTACGTCATTCCCGATCTCGCTCTGACCGTGGCGATTACCTCGAACGAGAACAGCCCGTCCGCCCGCACCGGCTACAAGGACGATCTGCACCGCCTGGTCGCCGAGGAGATCGTTCCCGCCGTCACGGCCCGGCACGCCGCCCCCGCCCGCAGCTAGCGGCGGGAGCGACTGGCTTTTCCGTTTCAGCCTCAGAAACGGTAGCGGATCGATCCGATGACGTTCCGGCCCTCGTCGAGGTAGCAATAGCCCGAAGAACAGGTCGCATCGCGCTTGTCGAAGAGGTTCTTGGCGTTGATCTGCGCGCTGACGCCCTCGAACCTCGGGTTCGCCTTGCCGAAGTCGTAGGACAGCGAGGCGTCGACGAGGATGCGGGAGTCGTTCTTGTACGTATTGGCGTCGTCGCCAAAACTCTCGCCGACAAAGCGCAGGCCGGCGCCGAAGCCGAGCCCTTCGGCCTTTCCGCCCTGCACCGTATAGTCGCTCCAGATCGAGACCTGATGCTCGGGAATGCCGGAGGGGAACATGCCCTCGTTGTTACCCCGGGTGATCTCCATGTCGAGATAGGTGTAGGCGGCGGTGAGGTTGAGCCCCGTCATCAGGCTGGTCGTCGCCTCCAGCTCGAAGCCTCGGGACTCGACCTCGCCGCGCTGGATCTGTCCGAGGAGATTGTCCGGATCCTGCGCCAGGACGTTGGTCTGAACGATCCGGAACAGGGCCGCGTTGACCGCGAGGTTCAGGTCGTCCGGCGCGTATTTGATGCCGATCTCCTCCTGCTCGCCCTCGGTCGGCTGGAACGTCGCGCCGGTGGCGCTGCGCCCGATGGTCGGCGCGAAGGAGGTGGAATAGCTGACATAGGGCGAGATGCCGTTGTCGAAGAGATAGGCCAGGCCCGCCCGCCCGGAGAACTTCTCGTCGTCCTGCTCGGTGCTGAGCGCGCTCATATAGTCGAAGTTCTTGGCTGTCAGCCAGTCGTAGCGTCCGCCGAGCGTCAGCACGAAGCGCTCATATTCCAGCTGGTCCTGCAGGTAGAGCCCGGTCTGGCTCTGCTGCGTCGTCGTGGAAACGAGATTCAGCCCCGGCGTGGCGATGGCCTGCTCGCCATAGTTCAGGTTCACGAGGTCGAGATCCGGCGCCGGGCCGAAGCCGTAGCTGTCGTCGACGTCGACGTAGGAATAATCGAGGCCGCCCAGCAGGGTGTGCTTCACCGGTCCGGTGTCGACGTGGACCTCTGCCTGGTTGTCGACGACGAAGGAATCGAGCTCGTCGACGATCCGCCAGGCGGTGCGGGACGCCGTCCGGCGGTCGGCCGAGATGGCGCCGATCTGCGTGTACTTCACGTCGGCATCGATATGGGCGATGCGCAGGTTCTGGCGCACCGTCAGGGTTTCGTTGAAGCGATGCTCGAACTCGTAGCCGATGCGGCTCTGCTGCCCGTCGAAGTCGCCGAAAGCCGGATCGCCCGATTCCAGGCCGGTGATCTTGCCGTTCTCGTTGACATAGGAGGCGTTGCCGCCGGTCTTGAAGTCCATGTACTCGCCGAGAACGGTGAGCACAGTGTTCCGGTCGTCGGAGCGGATCGTCAGGGCCGGCGCGATGAAGATGCGGTCATCCGAGGCACTGCGCAGCTCGGTGTCCGCGTCGCGGGCAAGGCCGGTAATGCGGTAGAGGACGTTGTCGCTGCCGCCGAGCGGGCCCGAGGCGTCGAAGCTCGCCTGATAGCGGTTGTTGGAACCGATCTGCGTCTCGACCTCCCGGAACGGCGCTTCGGTCGGGCGCTTGGAGACGAGATTGACGATGCCGCCCGGCGAGCCGCCGCCGTAGATGACGGAGCTCGGCCCCTTCAGGACGCTGATCCCCTCCAGGCCATAGGGCTCGGTCTTGAAGATCGAGAAGTTGCCGGTCATCTCGCGCAGGCCGTCGCGATAGACGCCGTTGTAGGTCACGTCGAAGCCGCGGATGTAGAAGCTGTCGAAGCGCGGATCGAAGCCGAACGCACCGACCCGGACGCCTGGGGTGTAGCCCAGCGCTTCTTTCAGGGTCTGGACCTTGCGGTTCTCCAGCTGCTGGCGCGAAACGACATTGACCGTCTGCGGCACCTTCTTCAGCGGCGTGTCCGTCTTCGTCGCCACCGTCGCTGCCTTGGCGACAAAGCCGTCCGCCTGCAGCCCGCCGCCCTCTCCGTCGCCCGCGGTTTCAGCTCCGCTGCCGCCTTCTAGCGTGACGGCATCCAGCACGATCGCGTCCTGCGCCGAGGCCGATTGGGTTCCGACCGCGGTGAGACAGGAACAGCTGAGAAGCGTCGCACTCAGGAAATGGGTCAGGCGAAGGGATGGCGACATGGTGCAACGGGTCCTATGGGAATTCGGCATGAAGCAGCTTGCCGACAGCCCTAGGAAAACATGATAAGGCGAGTCAAGATTTGTTGCCGAAGGGCCACGAGGGAACGACGGACCTCCCCGTGACAAAGGTAAGCGGAAACAGAGACCTGCCCTCGCGGGCGGAATCACGCTGCCAGCGTTGTGGCAGCAAAAGCCCGAAACTGAGATAAATAGGACACAGGATTTGGATCCTTTCCAACAATGGTCAACCGGAAGTGCTGTGTGCCTGCCGAACACGCGCATCGCCGACCTCGACGGCCCCGATGGCGCGGTCTGGCGGCTCTTCGTCCATATCCCGCCCGGCGACGCGCCGGACGGCGGGTGGCCGCTTCTCGCCATGACCGACGGCAATGCCGTGATCGCGACGGCCGTCGACGCGCTCCGCGTCCAGTCCGCCTATCCCCTCGGCACGGACGTGCAGCCGGGGATCATCGTCGCCATCGGCTATCCCTGCGAGGACGCCTACGATCCCCTGCGCCGCTCCTTCGACCTGTCGCCGCCGCCCGGCCGGTCCTACCCACCGTTTGCCGAGGGCGGGCCGGCGGTCCTCACCGGCGGCGCTGATCGGTTTCTCCGCTTCATCGAGGAAGTCGCGCTGCCCTTCGTCGGCGCCCTGGCGCCCGTCGATCCCATCCGGCGCACCCTGTTCGGCCACTCCTTCGGCGGGCTCTTCGCCCTGCATGTCCTGTTCTCGGGCTCTCAGGTATTCTCGCGCTTCGTCGCGGCCAGCCCTACGGTCTACTGGGAGGACGGCCTGCTCCTGGAGAGCGAGAAGCGGTTCGCCGGCGCGGCCCGGGACAGCGACGTCGAGGTCCATCTGTCCGCGGGAGAACATGAGGGCGAGGCGCTGGCGCCGTTCCAGTACGGCCGCGAGGACACCGAAAAGCGTCTCGATCACGCCCGGACGATCCAGACCCTGGCGCTCACACAGGCCATGGCGGCGCGGCTTGGTGACCTGCCGCGGTCGCGCGTGGCCTACGAGACCTATCCCGGCGAAACCCACATGACGATGCTGCCGATCGCCGTCTCGCGCGCCGTCCGTGTCGCCTTCCGCATCTCGGCCTGAGGCAGCCGGGAGGAAGGCGTCGTCGCGCCTCGGCCGTCAGCCGCCGGACGCGTCGGTGCCGGCATGGTGGGCCGCCTCCGCGCCCTGAAGGGTTTCGGCGGGCGAGAGAAGCGGAACCGCGACGCCGATCGCCGAACCCGGCCGCGGCAGGACTTCCATCTCGACGTCGTAGACGCTCGCCAGGGCCGCAGCCGACATGAAGCGGGCCGGCGGTTCGTTGGCGACGAGCTGCCCCTGGCGCAGGGCCACGATCCGGTCGCAGAAGCGCGCGGCCATGTTGACGTCGTGCAGCACCACGACGACGCAGAGCGAGCGTTCGTGACCGAGGCGCCGGATCAGCGCCAGCACCTCGATCTGGTGCGCCACGTCGAGGGCCGAGATCGGCTCGTCGAGGAGAAGGCAGCCGGCGTCCTGCGCCACCAGCATGGCGAGCCAGACCCGCTGGCGTTCTCCCCCGGACAAGGTGTCGACGTCCCTGTCGGCGAATTGGAGCGTGCCGGTCAGGTCCATCGCGCTTTCCGCCTTGGCGGCGTCGGCCTCGGTGAAGCGGCCGAGCGCGCCATGCCAGGGATAGCGGCCGAGGCGCACCAGTTCGCGGGCCCTCAGCCCGGTCCCGACGGGCGGATCCTGCGGCAGGTAGGCGACGCGGCGGGCGAGGTCCCGCGTGCCCCACTGGCCGAGCGGGCGGTCCTCGAACCGGATCGCTCCGCTGGTGGGCGTGTTCTGGCGGGCCAGCAGCTTGAGGAGCGTCGACTTGCCCGAGCCGTTCTGGCCGACGAGTCCGGTGATCTCGCCCGCGCGGAAGGACAGCGTCAGCGGCGAGAGGATCGTGCGACCGCCCGCATCGAAGCGCACGGCATCGAGTTCGAAACCCGGCAGTGCGGCGTCCGCGCCCGTCGGCACGGGAAGGACGAGGTTCATGGCAGACGCCTTTGCAAGAGCCAGAAGAGAACGGGCGCCCCGACCAGGGAGGCGACGAGGCCGGTGGGAAGCTGAAACGGAAAGGCGACGACGCGCGCCACCCAGTCAGCGGCGACGAGAATGGCAGCCCCCGTGCCGGCGCTCAGCAGTAGCGCCGACCCCACCTGCCGCACGCCGACGAGGCGCACCAGATGGGGGGCGATGAGCCCGACGAAGGTCAGGGGACCGACCACCGGCGTCGCCGCCGCCGTCGCCAGCGCCGCGAGGGCGAGGAGAAACAGGCGGCTCGCTTTGACGTCGAGGCCGAGGCTCGCGGCCGGCGCCGATCCGAGCGCCAGAAGCGCCAGCGGTCGCCCCGTCGGAACGGCCAAGGCCAGGACGAGCGCCGCCGCAGCCGCGGCCGTGAGCGCGCCGGACGGCTCCACCGTCGCGGCGGCCCCCGCCATCCAGGACAGGAGCTGCACGGCGCGCGGATCGCCCGTGGCCGACAGAACCCCGATCACCGCATCGAGCAGCGCCGAAATCGCAATGCCGGCGAGGAGCATGCGCTCCGGCGCATAGCCCGAGCGGCGCCCCAGCAGCAGGATGAGGAGAAGCGTCGCCAGGGCCCCGGCGAAGGCGGCGATCAGCGTGCCGCCCGGCGACAGGGTGCCGGCGGCGAACAAAGCGATGGCGACGGCGAAGGTCGCGCCGGCGCTAACGCCGAGGATTTCGGGACTGGCCATCTCGTTCCCCGTCAACCGCTGAAGCACGAAGCCGGCGGTGGCCAGCAGCATGCCGGCCGCCGCGACGGCGAGCGTCCGTGGCCATCGCCAGGGCAGGATCGACGCCATGTCCGAGGAGCCGAGCCAGGACCATCCCCCATCCGGCGCCCGCCCGAGGAACAGGGCGACGGCGAAGAGGAGGACGAGGCCCAGCGCCACGGCGATGGCGGCGACGCGCGATCGGTTCCCGCGCCCGCTCAGCGTCGGGCGGGCCGCCCGGGCAACCGGGGGCTGCATCGCGGCCTGCAGCCGCGGCAGCAGCCAGAGGAGGATGGGCGAGCCGAGCAGCGCGGTGACGGCACCGGTCGGCACGAGATCGGAAGAGGCGCCGGCAGCGAACTGGACCAGGAGATCGGTGAGGAGCAGGAGCGACGCCCCGATCACGGCGGACCACAGGAGACGCGCGGGAAAATCGCGCGCGCCGGCCAGCCGCGCCATGATCGGCGCCACCAGGCCGACGAAGCCGATCACGCCCACCGCACTGACGGTGACGGACGACAAGGCGACGGCGAGCGCGACGGCGCCCAGCCGCAGGCGGGCGACCGGCAGGCCGAGCCCGCTCGCCGCCTCGTCGCCGAGTTCGAGCAGCGACAGCGGACGGAGCAGGAGAAGCACGAAGGGTGCGGCGATCGCCAGCCGCAGGGCGAGATCGGCCGCCGGCGTCCAGCTCTGCTGGCTGAGCGAGCCGCTGCCCCAGATGAACAGGCTGACCAGCCAGCGACTGTCGATCAGCGTCAGGACGGAGGCGAGCGCCCCGCAATAGAGCCCGACGAGGAGACCGGAGAGCACCAGCGGCACGGGCGCGAAATTCTGTCGGCGCGCGAGCGCGAAAACCAGCGCCGCCGCCAGGGACGAGCCGAGAAGGGCGACGAGATCGCGTCCCCAGCCGAAGAGGGCCGGGGCAAACAGGGTGGCGAGCGCCAGGGTGAGACGGGCGCCCGCGTCGATGCCGAGCGTGGTCGACGAGGCCAGGGGATTGCGCAGCGCCTGCTGCAGCAGCGCGCCGGCCGCCGCCAGCGCGCCGCCGCACATCACTGCCATCACCAGACGCGGCAGGGTCGCATACAGGAGCACCAGGCGCTGCGGATCGTAGCCCTCTGTGCTGTCGCGCCAGAGCGCCGGGAGATCGGGGCCGACGAGGACGACGGCGAGAACGAGGGCCGGAAGAGCCAACGCCAGCGCCAAAAGCGCCGGCCCGTTCATCCGGGCGAAAGTGCCGAAGGCCGGCACGGCCGGGGTCACGCGGCCTGCTCCAGCATGTCGAGCAGCAGACTGGCGAAGCGCCGCGCCGACGGCACGCCGCCGAACACCAGCACGGACGGCAGGACGGGTACTGTCCCGTTCCGCACGAAAGGCAGCTGACGCCAGAGGGGACTGTCCGGCAGGGTCGCGGCGGCCTCGGCGGGAAGATAGTCGGCGACCGCGAAGGCGTCGCTGATCACCGCCAGCCCCTCCAGGCCGATGGTCGAGAACCCCCAAAAGTTCGTCGGCGCCTCCCAGGCGTTGCGAAGGCCGAGCCGGTCGAGCACATCCTGATAGAGGCCCGGCCGCCCCATGACGCGGACATGGCGCTCGTCGATGAAGGAGAGGATCGCGACCGGCCGGCCGCGAAACGGCAGAGCGCGCGTCGCGCAGGCATCGAAGAAGCGCTCGGTCTCGTCCAGATAGCGCTCGGCCTCCGCCGACCGGCCGGTGATCGCGCCGATTTCGCGGGTCGCGGCGATGGCTTTGGGCAGCGGCGAGCCGCCTTCCGAATAGATCGTGATGCGCCGGACCGGCGCGATCCGCGACAGCCGCGCCTCGGTTGGGCCGACATAGTCCGTGGTCAGGATGAGATCGGGGCGAAGGGCGGCGAGCAGTTCCATGTTGGGATCGAGACTGGCGCCGAGATCCACCGTGCCCGGCGCGAGCGCCGGCTCGAGCACCCACTTCGCCCAGTCGCGCCGGTCGCTGATCGCGATCGGCGGACAGCCGAGCACGATCAGCGTCTGGGCCAGGGCGTAGTCGAGGGTCGCGACGCGGAGCGCGGCCGCTCGTGCGGGCCCGGCCCGCGACAGGATGGCGGCGGCCAGCAGACCCGAGACGAGAGCACGCCGACGAGGGTCGGGCATATCGGGCCGTTCGCCCCAGCTTGTCCCTTGGGCGGGAACCGGAAAAGCCCGCGAGGGGGACGCGCTCAAGACCTGCTGTCCACGATGATCCTTCCATGCCGCGCTCAGAAGTGCTCGAAACAATATTTGGAGTCAGTTCGTCAAGTTTAATGTGAGGAAGGCCGGCCGTCGCTGTCGGCTTCGCCTGCCGGCCCAATCCCGCTGTTCCCGCGTGCCGACGGGCCGGCCGGCGAGGGCAACGGGTTGGTAACCATAAGCTGCGACTTTGGAAATCGGCGGCGGCGTTCCGGCTCGACCAGACCTGCCGACCGATGCGCGACCTGTTCCCGACTCAAGCCTGGCTGATCCCATGACTTCTCCCGCCGACGCGACTGCCCCCTCCCCGGCGACGGCGCCCCGCAGCGTCCGGGCGGGAGCGCGCCCCCTGAAGCGGGGCCGGGCTCCGCTGGTGCTGGCGCTCGCTATCGGCTGCGCCTTCGCGGCTGTGCTCGGAACGGGTTTTGTCCAGCACCTGCCGACGGTCGCCCTCGCCGCGCCCGGACCGATGCAGACGGATCCCGCCTTTGCGTCACGCGGCACGCCGGCTCCTGCCCTTCCGCGCGTCGCCGCAGCGAACCCGAAAGCGTCGCGGCTGGCGCAGCCGGCGCATCGGACGGTCGCGGCCGCGCCGCTGCCCATTCCCCGCCCCGTGCGGGAAACGCGGGTTGCCGAGCGCGGCAGCCATCAGAAGCTGGCGCTCGGCCTGCCGCATCGGCTGTTCGTGCCGGTTGCGCCCGGCGCCACGTCGTTCCGCCCGTCGGCCGCCTTCCGCCTCGCCTTGACGGAAAGCCGGACGATCGCACTCGCTCTGCCCGTCCCGGCGCCTGCAGTGCTGGTGGCAAACACGACGACCGCCGAACCCGTGCCAGTCGCCAAGGCCGAAGAGGTGCCCGTGCAACTGGCGATGCTGGAGCCGTCTACGCCATCCTCGGCCATGGCCGGCACGCCGGAGGCGGTGCTGGAAACCTTGGTTCCCGTACCGAGCGCCCGGCCGCGGCACCGGATGAAGAACCCGATCGCGGCCGCCGTTCGGTCCGCGCAGACCAGACGCGAAAGCGCGGCGCCCGTTCTTGCCTATGCCCGCCCGGACGCCGGCGACGAGGATGAAGGCATCCCGATCGGCCGCAGCGCCAACGTGCGGCCCAGCCGGGGCGTCGCGGTCTACGACATCAGCGCCAAGATGGTCTATCTGCCGAACGGCGAAAAACTGGAGGCGCATTCGGGCCTCGGCGCCCTGCGCGACGATCCGAGCTTCGTGCACAAGAAGATGCGCGGCGCCACCCCACCGCATACCTATAACCTGGCTCTGCGCGAAAGCCTCTTCCACGGCGTGCGGGCGATCCGCCTGCATCCGGTCGGCGGCCAGAAGGCGATCCACAACCGCAACGGCCTGCTCGCCCACACCTACATGCTGGGTAAGGGCGGCGATTCCAACGGCTGCGTTTCGATCAAGGACTACAAGCGGTTCCTCGCGGCCTACGACCGCGGAGAGATCCGGAAGCTCGTGGTCGTCGCCCGCATGTCGAACAATCCGATCGATCGCTTCGCCTCCATCTTCCGATAACACCGGATTGCTGGAGCCGCCCGCCCTCGCGGCGGACAAGGGCACGGCTGAGCGCGCGGGCTCGCCACCGCGCCCCGGCGCCATACCGCAGATCGCAGCAGACGATCCTCGCGCTATCATCGGCAACCCGGCAGTGCGGGCGTTGAAACGGGAACCCTTGTCTCGCCTGATGAGGGCGACCGCGGGGACTCGACCGTCGGTCGCTGCGGGTATATGAGAACGATCATTCGCTCTCTACCCCGCCGCGAGGCCAGAAGTGGTGTTTCAGCTGATCGATTCCGAGCCGGTCTCCGCCCACGACCAGCGCCGCCTCCATGTCCTGGGCGCGGCCCGTTCGTGCTTTGCGCGCTCGGGCTTTCACGGCGCATCGATGCAGCAGATCTGCGCCGAGGCGCAGATGAGCCCGGGCGCGCTCTACCGCTATTTTCCCTCCAAGGATGCGATCATCGAGGCGATCGCTGAGGAGGAGCGGATCCAGGCGGCCGCCTGCATGCAGGCGCTGGCCGGCGGCGGCAGCATCGTCGACCGCATCACCGCGGTGGCCATGGACTATCTGCGCACGACGCGCGATCCGGCGACGGGCGGCCTGATGGTCGAGATCTGCTCGGAGAGCATACGCAACACGGCGGTCGGCAAGCGTTTCCACGAGGTCGAGAAGGAAGTGCGGACCGCCTTCATGGCCAGCCTCAGAACCGCGCAGGCGGACGGCGAGATCGACGCCGACATCGACCTCGAGAACGCGCTCTTCGTGCTGTTTGCCCTCGGTGACGGGCTGCTGATGCGCCTGCAGATCGAACCCGAGATCAGTCTGGAATCCATCGAGCGGTATCTGCGCCGCAGCATTGCCGGCATTTTCGGCGAGCCTCGGCGCGGGGCGCCGAACTGACGTCATTCCGCAGGGATGGCGATGTAACATGCATGGCGGAACGATCCGCAGACGGTTGAGGAAAACATGTCCGGTCCCTTTCGGATTCTCCTGCCCTTCCTGACAGCGCCCCTCCTGACGGTGCTCGTGCTGGTCGGCGCCGCGCCGGCGATGGCGCAGGAGGCGGCCGCGACGAATGCCGCCCCGCCGGCGCCGAGCGTTTCGGTCGTCCCCGCCACGGTGCGCGAACTCGTTGCCACGATCAGCGTGACGGGCACGCTCGTGCCGCGCGAGACGGTGATGGTCGGCGCGGACGTCGACGGGTTGAGGATCGAGGCGCTGCTCGCCGACGAAGGCGACACGGTCTCGGCCGGCGATGTCCTGGCGCGCCTGTCGACCGACCTCATCGAGACGGACCTCACCCAGAACGAGTCGCAGCTGATCCGTGCCGATGCCGCCAAGGCCCAGGCGGAGAGCCAGATCGCCCAGGCCGAGGCGACGGCGGTCGAGGCCGAGGCCGCCTTGGCGCGCACCCGCCCGCTCGCCGAGAAGGGCATCGTCGGCCAGGACGTTCTGGAGCAGCGCGTCTCGGCCGCCGCGAGCGCGCGGGCGCAACTCGCCAGCGCCCGCCAGGGCGTCGCCGTCGCCGTCGCCGACAAGGCGATGCTCGCGGCGACGCGCCAGCAGATCCAACTGAAGAAGGACAAGGCCGAGATCAAGGCGCCGACCGATGGGCTGATCCTGTCGCGCTCCGCCCGGCTCGGCGCGATCGCCTCCGTCGCCGGCGGCGGCCTGTTCGAGATCGCCCGCGACGGGCTGATCGAGCTCGACGCGGCGGTGAGCGAGACGGTGCTGGCCTCCCTGCGCAAGGATCAGGCCGTCAGCGTCACGCTCGCCGGTTCCACCGAGCCGGTCGTCGGCCATGTCCGTCTCGTCTCGCCCAAGGTCGACGAGACGACGCGGCTCGGCCGCGTCCTGATCGCGTTGGATCCCTCGCCGATGCTGCGCACCGGCATGTTCGCCCGCGGCACGGTCGAGACCGCCCGCAGCAGCGGCGTCACCGTGCCGCAGACCGCCGTCGTGGTCGATGGCGACAAGGCCCTGGTCCAGGTCGTGCGCGATGGCACGATCGAGACGAGAACGGTGAAGACGGGGATCGCCAGCGGCGGCGACATCGAGATCACCGAGGGCATCAAGGAGGGCGAGCGCGTCGTCGCGCTGGCCGGTACTTTCGTGCGCAACGGCGATGCCGTCACCGCCGTCGAACTGGAACCGGAGGCGAAGGGATGAACTGGAACTTCTCCGCCTGGGCGATCCGCAATCCGGTCCCGCCGATCCTGCTCTTCGTCGTGCTGGTGGCGCTCGGCATCGTCAGCTTCTTCACGCTGCCGATCACGCGCTTTCCCAATATCGACGTGCCGGTCATCGCCGTCACCGTGACGCAGTCCGGCTCGGCCCCGTCCGAGCTCGAGACGCAGGTGACCAAGAAGGTCGAGGACGCGATCGCCGGCGTCTCCGGCATCAAGCACATCACCTCGACGGTCACCGACGGGCAATCGGTGAGCGCGGCCGAATTCCGGCTGGAGATCGACACCGACCGGGCGCTGAACGACGTCAAGGACGCCATCGCCAAGATCCGGATGGACCTGCCGCGGACGATCGACGAGCCGATCATCCAGCGCATCGAGGTCGAGAACCAGTCGATCGTCACCTATGCTGCCTCCTCGCCGGGAAAGACGCCGGAGCAGCTCTCCTGGTTCGTCGACGACACGGTCGTGCGCGCGCTGCAGGGGCTGAAGGGCGTCGGCCGGGTCGAGCGCGTCGGCGGCGTCGAACGCGAGATCCAGGTGCGGCTCGATCCGGACCGGCTGGCGGCCCTCGGCGTCACCGCCGCCGGCATCAACGCGCAGCTGCGGGCGACGAATGTCGACCTGTCCGGCGGCCGCGGCGAATTCGGCGGCCAGGAGCAGGCGATCCGGACGCTCGCCGCCGCCGATACCGTGGCGGGCCTTGCCGCGACGCGGATCTACCTTGCCGGCGGCCGCGAGGTTCGCCTGTCGGAGCTTGGCGAGGTTGTCGATTCCTGGGAGGAGCCGCGCTCCTTCGCGCGCCTCGACGGCGAGCCGGTGGTGGCTTTCTCGATCTACCGCGCCAAGGGCGCCAGCGACACGACCGTGGCCGATGCGACGTCGGAGAAGGTCGCCGAGCTCGCCGCGCAGTATCCCGACGTCGTCTTCTCCAAGATCGACGACAGCGTCACCTACACCTACGGCAATTTCGAATCCGCCATGGAGACGCTGGTCGAGGGCGCGCTGCTCGCCGTCATCGTCGTCCTGATCTTCCTGCGCGACTGGCGGGCGACGGCGGTCGCCGCCATCACCCTGCCGCTCGCGGCCATCCCGACATTCTGGGCGATGTCGATGATGGATTTCTCGCTGAACCTCGTCAGCCTTCTCGCCGTGACGCTCGTCACCGGCATTCTCGTCGACGACGCCATCGTCGAGATCGAGAACATCGAACGCCATATGGCGATGGGCAAGCCGCCCTACCGCGCCTCGATGGAGGCGGCCGACGAGATCGGCCTCGCCGTCATCGCCATCACCATGACGATCATCGCCGTCTTCGCGCCGGTGTCCTTCATGCCCGGCGTCGCCGGCCAGTATTTCAAGCAGTTCGGCCTGACGGTCGCGGTGGCGGTGTTCTTCTCGCTGCTCGTGGCACGCCTCATCACGCCCATGCTGGCGGCCTATTTCTTCCGCCCGCACGCCACCACCGGCCCCGGCTTCTGGCGGCTGTTCGGACAGAGGCTCGTCTGGTTCGGCATTCCCGCCGCGCTGGCGATCGTGGCACTGTTCGGCCTCGCCCTACTGCCGGAGGCCGATCTCGGCAGCGCGGCAGCGGTGGAAACCCTACGGAGCTACGCGGCAACCCTGCCGCCGGTCTCGCTGGACCAGGCGAAGGAATATGCCCTGGCCATCGCCGGCGGCGCCCTGATCGTCGCCGCGCTGTTCGCCTACATCGCCATGCCGCACCCGGCCGAGCACCATGACGGCCTCGTCATGCGCGCCTATACGCGCTTCCTGCGCGGCACGATGCACACCTTCTGGATCTGGACGCCGTTCAGGCGCCGGCGCCCGGACGGCGAGCGGACGCGCGTGCGCGTTCCCTTCGGCATGCGCTGGGTGACGCTGGCGGTCGGCGTCGGCCTGTTCTTCTGGGCGATGGACAGCATCAAATACCTGCCGACGGGCTTCATCCCGAAGGAGGATGCCTCGCGCATCGTCGTCTCCTTCGAACTGCCGCCCGGCTCGACGCTGGACAGGACGATGGCCGTCACGGACCAGGTCGTCGCCAGCATCCGCGAACTGCCGGAAGTGCGCAGCGTCCTCGTGGTCGGTGGCGCGAGCCCGACCGGCACACTGGAAATCCGCCGCGCCGGCATCACCATCAATCTCGTGCGCAAGTTCGAGCGCACGCGCAGCCAGGGCGATCTCGAACCCGTCGTCGCCGCCAAGCTGGCGGAAATCCCCGACATCCGCTCCTTCTACGTCAACGACCGCGGCGAGCGCGAACTGTCGATCGGCATTCTGGGCTCGGACGGCCCGGCGGTGGCGGAAGTCGCCGCGGATCTCGAAAGCCAGATGCGGCGCGATCCGATGTTCTCCAACCCGTCGGCCATGGCCTCCTTCGCCCGGCCGGAGATCCGCATCCGGCCGCGCCTCGACCAGGCGGCCGATCTCGCCATCGCGCCGGAAGCCATTTCCGAGACCGTGCGCGTGGCGACGATCGGCGACGTCGGGGCGAACCTTGCCAAGTTCAACGTCGGCACCCGCCAGGTGCCGATCCGCGTCGAGCTGGCCGAGGCCGCGCGGCACGATCTGGCGACGATCCGCAACCTTCGCGTCCTCACCGGCACCGGCGCCTCGGTGCCGCTCGAAAGCGTCGCCGACATCGGCTTCGGCCAGGGCCCTTCGACCATCGACCGCTACGACCGTGAGCGCCTCGTGAAGGTCGGCACCTCGATGATGCCGGGCTACGAGATCGGCCAGGGCAGCGAGCGGATCAAGACCCTGCCGGCGGTCACCGACATGCCGGCCGGCGTGCGCATGCAGGAGGTCGGCGACGCCGAAATCCAGGCGGAAGTCTTCACCGGCTTTGCCTCGGCCATGGGCGCGGGCATCATGATGGTGCTGGTCGTGCTGATCCTCCTCTTCGGCAGCGTCTTCGTGCCGATCACCATCCTCGCGTCGCTGCCGCTCTCGGTCGGCGGCGTCGTCGGCGCCCTCCTCCTCACCCACACGGCCGTCTCCATGCCGGTGGTGATCGGTATCCTGATGCTGATGGGCATCGTCACCAAGAACTCGATCATGCTGGTCGACTTCGCCGTGGAGCAGGAGAAGCACGGCATGCCGCAGCACGACGCGATCATCGATGCCGGCCGCAAGCGCGCCCGGCCGATCATCATGACGACGCTGGCGATGGCGGCGGGCATGGTGCCGGCGGCGATGGCATCCGGCGAAGGCGGCGAGTTCCGCGCGCCGATGGCGATCGCGGTGATCGGCGGCCTGCTCGTCTCGACCGTGCTGTCGCTGGTCTTCATCCCCTCGGTCTACACGCTGATGGACGATCTCAGCCATCTCGTCGGCCGGGTGTTCGGCTGGATGCTGAGCCCGAACGCCTCGGACGAACACGGCGTTACCGGGGCCGGGCATGCCGCGGCGGCGCCTGTGGCCGCCGAGGCGCCGCCGAAAGCGGAGAAGGAGGCGGACAAGGACACGACGTGGAAGCGCGTGACCGAGTTCCCCTCGGGCGAAGGTCCAGACCGCCCGTCCCCCAGCGGCATGCAGCAGGCGGCGGAATAGGCGAGCCGGCCCTCTCGGCCGGCCCCGCGAGCGGCGCCCCAGTACGGCGCCCCTCGCGACACGGCAGGGTCGCCCGCCCGGGTCAGACGGTAATCGAGAACCAGACCGCGACAAAATGGATCGACGCGGCGACGAGCACGAAGCCGTGCCAGATGGCGTTCTGGAAGCGCAGCTTCTCCCAGACGTGGAAGACGACGCCGAGCGAGTAGACGACGCCACCGGCGAGGATCAGTTCGCGCACGCTCGGCGGCAGCGATTCCACCATGTGCTCGTAAGTGACGATGCCGCTCCAGCCGAGCGCGAGGTAGAGCAGGATCGCCAGGCGGTCGTAGCGGCCGGGCCGGAACAGTTTGAGGAACACGCCGATCGCGGCGACGGTCCAGACGCCGGCCAGCATCCACCACAGGCCCATCTTGGCGATGAAGGGCGTGTAGGTGCCGGCGATGAGCAGGAAGATGGCCGAGTGGTCGAGCCGGCGCAGCAGCCATTTCGTCCGCGACACCGGCCAGACATTGTAGGCGGCGGAGGCGGCGATCGAGAGGACGAGGGTGGCGAGATAGACGCCGCAGGTCGACAGCTCGACCGCGCTGGCCCGTCCGGACATGACGACGAAGAAGACCACGGCCCCGGCGAGCGCCAGCACGACGCCCAGAACGTGGACGACGCCGTCGGCCCAGAGTTCGGCCACGGAATAGGGCCAGTGAAACTCCCCGCCCCTGTCTCTGCGCATCGGCGCTCCCTCCTTCGGCCGGCCTGACGCCCACCCGAATCGCGGCGCCATCCTGAAAGCAGGGCCGGCGGAAGGAAACACTTTTGTTGGCCGCGGCTCGATGCGGCGCGACGCCGCGCCGGACAGCCCTGTTCGACCAGGCCCTCCCGAAACTGCCCGTCCCGATCAGGCCGGGCCGGATCGCTTCCGGGCCACCGGCTCGGGCGGGTTCTCGTCGTCGAGAATGCGCAGGGCGTCGCCTTCGGGATCGTCGAACTGGCCGCTGCGATAGGACCAGAAGAAACCGAAGAGGCCGACGAGGCCGAGGCCGAGCGCGACGGGAATAAGGATGAGCAGGCTGGTCATTGCGCGACCCACTGGCTGGCGGGAAGGACGGGGGCCACCGGCTTCGGATCCGAAAGGCCCTGTCGCGGACGGCGGAACTGCCACTGCAGCCGCAGCGCATTGCCGACGACGACGAGCGAGGAGCTCGACATGGCGATGGCGGCAAGGAGCGGTGTGACATAGCCGAGGACGGCGAGCGGCACGGCAATGAAGTTGTAGCCGATGGCGAGGCCAAAGTTCTGCCGGACACAGGTGATGACCGCCCGCGAGACGGCGAAGGCGTCGCCGACGCCCTGGAGCGACTGGCCGGTGAAGACGAAATCGGCATTCGCCCTTCCGACCTCGGCCGCGTCCGCTGGCGTGATCGAGACATGCGCGGTGCCGAGCGCCGGCGCGTCGTTGATGCCGTCGCCGACGAACAGCACCGGTCCGTCCGTGGCGGCGAGCGCGGCGATGCGCGCCGCCTTGTCGGCCGGCGACAGCCGCGCCGAGACCTGCGCGGGGGCAAAACCCAGCGCCGCGCCGGTCTCGCCCGCCGCTTCCGCGCTGTCGCCGGAGAGGATCCGGCGCGAAATGCCCGCCGCGTCGAAGACGGCCATCGTCGCCAGCGCGTCCGGCCGCAGCACGGACTGGACGGGCAGACGGATCATCGTCCCGCCATCGCGGGCGAACCAGAGACCGCCCTCTTCCGTGGCACCGTCGCCGCCGGCGATCGCCCGGACGAAATCCCAGCGGCCAAGACGGCTGCGGACGCCGTCGACGGTTCCCTCGAGGCCCTCGCCGGGGCGTTCCGCCACGTCCCCGGCCTCGGCGGCCGGCAGGGCTCGGCTCCGGGCCAGCGCCGAGACGGCGAGGGAAAGCGGGTGCCGGCTTTCCCGGGCGAGCGCCGCCGCCCGCCGCAGATCCTCGTCGGCGAGTTTTCCGCCGTCGACCGACAGGCTCGGCAGCGTCAGCGTGCCGGTCTTGTCGAAGACCGCCGCGCGAATTTCGGCCATGCGCTCGAAGGCCGAGCCGGTGCGCACGAGAACGCCGCGCCGCATCAGAATGCCGGCGCCGACGACCTGGGTGACCGGCACCGCCAGTGCCAAGGCGCAGGGACAGGTGATAATCAGGACGGCTATCGCCGCCGTCAGCGCCTGGTGCCAGTCGCGCGTCGCCACTATCCAGCCGACGAAGGTGAGCGCGGAAGCCAGATGCACCATCGGCGCGTAGAGCGCGGCGGCCCGGTCGGCGAGACGGACATAGGTCGCCTTGCCCTGCTCGGCCGCTTCCATCAGCCGGAGCATTTCCTGGATCAGGCTGTGCTCGGCATCGGCCGTCGCCTTCAGCGTCACCGGCGCCGAAAGGTTCAGCGCCCCGGCCTCGATGGGGTCGCCCGGTCCCAGCCGGGCGGGAACGCTTTCGCCGGTCGCGAGCGACCGGTCGGCCTCGGTCGTGGCGCTGCCGGACAGGACGCCGTCGACGGGAAAACGCTCGCCGACGGCGACGTGGAGGAGCATGCCGGGCCGGATCTCTTCGATGCCGAGATAGTCGAGCCGTCCGTCCGTGCCGACGCGCATGGCGCCGCGCGCGGCCATGCGGCCGAGGCTGGCGATGCCGCTGCGGGCGCGCTCGCGCATCGCATGGTCGAGGACGCGGCCGATGAGCAGGAAGAACAGCAGCGTCAGCGAGGCGTCGAACCAGGTCTCGCCACTGCCGAACAGCGCCTCGTAGATGCTCTTGACCAGCGTCAGGAGAACGCCGAGCGAGATCGGCACGTCCATGTTGACGTGGCGATTGCGCAGCGCGCCTAGGGCCGAGCGGTAGAAGGGGCGGCCGGCATAGAGCACTGCGGGAACGGCGACGACGCCGGAGATGAGCTGGAACAGCGTCCGCGTCGCCCCTTCCGCGCCCGACCAGACCGAGACAGAGAGGAGCATGACATTGGCCGCGGCAAAGCCGGCGACGACCAGCGCCCGCATGAGTTCGGCCAGGACCGGATCGCGATCGGCCGCCTTCCCCTCGACGCCGATCGTCACGGGATAGCCGAGCGCTTCGACGCTGCGCACGATCGCGAAGGGATCGGCCTGCGTGGCGTCCGCCGTCACCATCACCCGGCGCGTGGAGAAATTGACGCGTGCCGAGCGCACGCCGGGCAAGGCGGCCAGCGCCTTCTCGATCCGGGCGATGCAGGCGCCGCAATGGATGCCGGGCGCGACCAGCAGATAGTGCACCGTGCCGTCCTCGTGGCGGTGGCCCGAGCGGCGGAACTCTTCGGCGCGCATCTCGTCGGGATCGGCCAGCAGGCGGGCGTCGAGCGCCGTGCCGTCGCCGCAGCAGGTCATTGCGGCACCTCTGCCGGCGCGCCGATGACGACGCGGCGGGTGGTGAGGAAGGTCTCGCCGTCGGCCGTCGACAGCGAGACGGTGGCGTCCCAGGCGCCCGGCTTCAGGGTCGTCGGCAGATGCACCGGGCCGAGGCTCTGGTCGGCATGCAGGAAATGGTCGTCGCGGTTGGTCGTCGGCCGCGTCATCTCGACGTCGACCTGGGTCGCCACCCGCGCGCCCTGAGCATCGCGCACGTCGACGGTGACGGCATCGGCGAGCACCTCGAGATCGACCGTCCAGCCCAGCGCCTGCTGCTGGCGCATGGAGGCGAGCTTCTCGTTGAAGTGCTGGCTGGCGACATAGGAATTGTCGACGACGAGGCCGGCGAAGGAGGAAACGGCGGAATAGGCCATGATGAGGTTCACGCCGATGATGGTGGCGAAGAACAGGAGCATGGCCATCAGCATGTGCCCGCCGGTGAATTCGCGCCAGGGAAGCTTGAACATCGGATTATTCCTCGGGAGATTCGAAGACGGCGGCGGCGCGGCTGGTCTCGCCGCGGGCGGCGTCGGTGACGGTGATCGTGAAATCCCGCCGCTGGCCGGTCCCGCTGCCGCGCGGCTGCGAGACGAGAAGCCGGACCATCTCGACCCGGTCGCGCGGCACCTCGACCGACACGCCGCCGGCCTCGAGCGCGCGGCCTGGTGCCGCGACGACGGCGCCCGGAAGCCCCTCGACGCCGAGCGTGACCAGCCGCGGCGCATTCGTCATGTTGGCGATCTTCACCGTGTAGGCGTTGCGCACGCCGCCATCGGAGAGCCTGACGTAGAGCGGGTTGCGGTCATGCTGAACCGAGGTCGTCAGGCGGTCGCGCGTGGCGAGCGAGACAGCCATGGCGACGCCGATCGCCGACCAGAGGACGAGGTAGACCAGGGTGCGCGGCCGCGCCATGTGGCGCCACCGGAAATGCGCGACGCCCGAGGCGAGCTTGCCGGTGACGGGATCGCGCACCTTGGCCGGGTCGATCGCCTCACCGTCGCCCCGCGCGAGCGCCATGTTGGCGTCGTAGTCGGCGAGCGTCGCATAGGAGATCAGGCCGTGCTCGCGCCCGGTCTTGTCCATCACCGCGTCACAGGCGTCGATGCAAAGAGCGCAGGTGATGCACTCCATCTGCTGGCCCTCGCGGATGTCGATGCCCATCGGGCAGACGGCGACGCAGGCGTTGCAGTCGACGCAGTCGCCGACCGGCTGGCCCTCGGCCAGCGCCTTCTTCTGGTGGCGGGAGCGCGGCTCGCCGCGCCAGTCGTTGTAGGTGACGGTCAGCGACTGCTCGTCCAGCATCGCCGACTGGATGCGCGGCCAGGGGCACATATAGGTGCAGACCTGCTCGCGCATGAAGCCGCCGAAGACGTAGGTCGTCGCGGTGAGAAGGGCGATCGTGGTGTAGGCCACCGAGGAGGCGTTGAGCGTCACGACGTCGCGCAGCAGCGTCGGCGCGTCGGCGAAGTAGAAGATCCAGGCGCCGCCGGTCAGGACCGCGATCAGTAGCCAGACCACGTGCTTGCCCAGGCGCTTGCCGAATTTTTCCAGCGACATCGGCGACTTGTCCAGGGCGATGCGCTTGTTGCGGTCGCCCTCGAAGAAGCGCTCGACGACCAGAAACAGATCGACCCAGACCGTCTGCGGACAGGCGTAGCCGCACCAGGCACGGCCGGCGACGGAGGTGACGAGGAAGAGGCCGAGGCCCGCCATGATCAGGAGGCCGGCGACGTAGTAGAATTCCTGCGGCCAGATCTCGACGAAAAAGAAGTAGAAGCGCCGGTTGGCGAGATCCACCAGCACCGCCTGGTCCGGCGCGCCGACGCCGCGGTCCCAGCGCAGCCAGGGCGTCAGGTAGTAGATCGACAGCGTCACCGCCATGATGATCCACTTCAGGCGGCGATAGCTGCCCTCGGCGCGCTTGGGATGGATTTTTTCGCGCGCGGCGAACAGCGGTCCGCGGCGGTCGGCGCTGTTGACCGGCAGGGCATTGAGGCGATCGACGCTGTCGTGAACGAGCATGGGGGTCTCCGGCGGGACGCTCCGTCTCGGGAGCCCCAACGGGTCATGCCGAAGGACGGCCGGCTTCGCCTTGATGCAGATCAAGCCCCGTGCAAACGCCACGGCCGGCCCTTGCGAGGCCGGCCGTGGCGCGGTGTCGCGGCAGCCTAAGCTGCCGATGATGACGTCAGTTCGATGCCGCCTTGACGGGCGCCGCGCCGCCGCCGAGCGAGTAGACATAGGCGGCCAGTTCCTTCACCGCGACCGGGCCGAGACGCGGCTCCCAGGCCGGCATGACGCCGTGCCGGGGATTGACGACCTGGGCGACGACGCCGTTCTGATCGGTCACGCGTAGCCAGATCGGGTCGTTCAGCGCCGGCGCGCCCAACTCCTTCATCCCCTCGCCGCTCTCGCCATGGCAGGCGGCGCAGTTCTCGGCGAAGACCGTTTGGCCGTTGGTGGGATCGCCGAAGGCGACCTTGGCTCCGGAAAGGGTCATGACATAGGCGGAGACGTCGAGGATGGCCGGCCTTTCCAGAATGCCGTCGCGACCGAAACCGGGCATATCGGAGACGCGGGCGTCCGGATCCTCGCTGCGGATGCCGTGCGCGATGGTCTGATAGATCTCGTCGGGGGCGCCGCCCCAGACCCAGTCGTCATCCTGCAGGTTGGGATAGCCGACGCTGCCGGCGGCACCCGAGCCGTGGCACTGCACGCAGTTGACCGAGAAGGACGAGCGCCCGGCGCCGGCGGCGAAGCGGAACAGTTCGGGGTCGGCGATGATCTCGTCCATCGAGGCCGCCGCGATCTGGTCGCGAAAGCCGGCCTTCGCCGTCACGGCGCCGGCCATTTCCGTCGTCAGGTCGCCGCGCGACGACCAGCCGAGAAGGCCGTCGGTCGCCCGGCTGACCATCGGGATCGCCGGATAGAGGACGACATAGACGGCGGCGAAGGCGATGCAGCCGTAGAAGGTCCACAGCCACCAGCGCGGCATTGGGGTGTCGAGTTCCTTGATGCCGTCCCAGTCGTGCCCGGTGGTGGGCGTGCCGGTGGCCGCGTCGATCTCGCGCTTGTCGCTGTCGTTATTGGCCATCTTTTTCATCCTCTCTGAACGGGATCATTTTGGCATCGCGGGCATGGTCGCGCGCTTTCGGCCGGAACAGGACGAAGATGACGACACCGATGAAGAAGACGGTCATGCCGAGCAGCGCCCAGGAGTCGGCGAATTCTCGCAGCGCGTGGTAGGTCACTGGCTCGTCTCCAGCGTCTCGGCCGGCGCCGGCTTGTAGGCTTCCACATCGACGAGGGTGCCAAGCATCTGCAGATAGGCGACCAGCGCGTCCATCTCGGTGAGCTTGGCCGCGTTGCCGTCGAAGTCGCGGGCGCCCGCCTTGGCGTAGCGACCCTGCAGGCCGGTGGCATCGGCCGTCGCGCTGCCCTGGGTGCGGGCATCGGCGAGCGCCGAGGCGATCATCTCGTCGGTGTAGGGCACGCCGACGGCCCGGTTGGCGGCCAGGTGCGCGCCGATGTTGTGGATGTCGACCTCAGTCGTGGACAGGAAGGCATAGGTCGGCATCACCGATTCCGGCACGACCGAGCGCGGGTCCTGCAGATGGGCGACGTGCCATTCGTCGGAATAGCGGCCGCCGACGCGGGCGAGGTCCGGTCCAGTGCGCTTGGATCCCCACTGGAAGGGGTGGTCGTACATGGATTCGGCAGCGAGCGAGTAGTGGCCGTAGCGTTCGACCTCGTCGCGGAACGGCCGGATCATCTGGCTGTGGCAGACATAGCAGCCCTCGCGGACGTAGATGTCGCGTCCGGCCAGCTCCAGCGGCGTGTAGGGCCGCATGCCCTCGACCTTCTCGATGGTGTTCTCGAGATAGAAGAGCGGCACGATCTCGACGATGCCGCCGATCATCACGACGACGAGGGAGAGGACGAGGAGCAGCGAGGCGTTGCGCTCGACCTTGCCGTGGCTCTTGACCAGGCTGCGGGCGGTGGGAAGTTTCATTGAGGCCGCTCCTATTCCGCCGCGACCGGGGTCGCCGCCACCGCGACCGCCTCCGGTCCACGGATCGTCATCACCAGATTGAAGGTCATCACCAGAGCTCCCGCGAGGAAGAGCAGGCCGCCGCTGAGACGCATGAGGTAGTAGGGATGCAGCGCCGCCACGGTCTCGGCGAAGGAGTAGACGAGCCCGCCCTGCGGATCGTATTCGCGCCACATCAGGCCCTGCATGATGCCCGACACCCACATCGACGCCGCGTAGATGACGATGCCGATGGTGGCGAGCCAGAAGTGCCAGCTGACGAGCTTCAGGCTGTAGAGCGCTTCCTTGTTCCACAGGCGCGGGACGAGATAGTAGAGCGCGCCGAAGGTGATCATGCCGTTCCAGCCGAGGGCGCCGGAATGGACGTGGCCGATGGTCCAGTCGGTGTAGTGGCTGAGCGAGTTGACCGACTTGATCGACATCATCGGGCCCTCGAAGGTGGCCATGCCGTAGAAGGCGACGGCGAGCACCATCATGCGCAGGATCGGGTCGGTGCGCAGCTTGTCCCAGGCGCCCGAGAGCGTCATCAGGCCGTTGATCATGCCGCCCCAGGAGGGCATCCAGAGCATGATCGAAAACACCATGCCGAGCGTCTGCGCCCAGTCCGGCAGCGCCGTGTAGTGCAGGTGATGCGGGCCGGCCCAGATGTAGAGGAAGATCAGCGACCAGAAGTGGATGATCGACAGCCGGTAGGAATAAACAGGCCGGTTCGCCTGCTTCGGGATGAAGTAGTACATCATGCCGAGAAAGCCGGCGGTGAGGAAGAAGCCGACGGCGTTATGGCCGTACCACCACTGCGTCAGCGCATCCTGGACGCCCGAGAAGGCGGAATAGCTCTTGGTGCCGAGGAAGGAGACGGGGATGGCGAGGTTGTTGACCACATGCAGCATCGCCACGGTGACGATGAAGGAGAGGTAGAACCAGTTGGCGACGTAGATGTGCGGCTCCGTCCGCTTCATCAGCGTGCCCAGGAAGACGACGAGATAGGCGACCCAGACGACCGTCAGCAGGATGTCGACATACCATTCCGGCTCGGCATATTCGCGGCTCTGCGTGATGCCGAGGAGATAGCCGGTCGCCGCCATGACGATGAACAGCTGGTAGCCCCAGAACACCCACCAGGCGAGGTCGCCGCCGAACAGGCGCGCCCGGCAGGTGCGCTGCACCACGTAGAAGGATGTCGCCAGGAGCGCGTTGCCGCAGAAGGCGAAGATCACCGCCGAGGTGTGCAGCGGCCGCATCCGGCCGAAATTGAACCAGGGCTCGATGTTCAGCTCGGGATAGGCCAGCTGCCCGGCCACGACGACGCCGACGAGGAAGCCGACGACGCCCCAGAACACGGTGGCGATGGCGCCGGCGCGCACGACGCCGTCGCAATAGGCGCCGTCGTCCCGAACGCCGAAGATCGCGGCGGACTGGCCGACGGGCGTGTCGTTGCGCAAGAGCACGATCGCCGCCGTGCCGAGCACGATGAGAAGGACATAGGCATGGCTCTGGAACGCGGCATCCGCCGCGGCCAGAGCCGCCAGAAGCGCCATCAGCGCCCCGAGGCCGACTACCGTCGCCTCCGTTCCGAATTTCATCCTGGACCCCCTGTCGCGTCTGACGTTCCCCGTGCCGGAAAGGCCGGCTCGTGGGGACTTCGGGTAGCGCGGGGCAAGGAGGCGTGCCTTGATCTGGATCAAGGCAAGGATGTGTCAGAATGCGGGCACCAACCGGCCGGCCGTTTCACGGCGGCTTGCCGGCCACCGACGCGACTTTCCGGCGCGGCGGGCGGCTCTGCGGTGGGAGCGATCAGCAGCAGCGGCGGCTGCCGGCCGCTGCTGCGCCTCCCCTCAGGTCCGCTGGGTCGCCGTCACCGCCGCGAAGGCGTGGGTGAACAGCCCGCGGCGGCCCTCTTCCAGCCGGCGGCCCGAATCTGCCGGCCAGAGACGGGAGAGCTCGGTGCCGGCAAAGCCGGCGCGCACGCTGACGGCGGCATCGTGCCGGGTCACGTCATTGGCGCCGATCGCCCAGAGGAGACGCGCGCCCACCAGCGGAAAGGCACCGCGAAGCGGCTCGGTGGCGAGGAAGACGGGCGCCATCGGCGCGAGGCAGGCGAGCAGCTCGCCGAGCGGCCCGTCCTCGAAGTGATGCAGGAAGAGGTTGGTGGTGATCGCGTCGAAACGCTCGTTTGCTGATGTCTCGGCAAAGGCGAAAATGTCGGCCTCGACGACATGGACGGTCCAGCCCAGCGCGGCGAATTCGGCGATTCGGCCCGGCGTCACCAGGCTCTGGCGATCGAGGAGGAAGAGGTCGACCGCCGGCCAGCGCGCCTGCAGGCGCTTCGCGATCGCCAGCATGAAGCTGCCGTCCCCTGCCCCGATCTCCAGGATCCGCCGCGGCGGCGCGGGCAGATGCCGCGTCAGCAGGCCGCGGGCGATGCTGGTCTGGAACATCAGCGCGTTGACCCGGCGCAGATCGCGGCGCGAGGCCACCGCCCGCGGATCGTCCTCGGCCAGGTCGTCGAGGATTTCCGGCAGAACCTCGCGCCGGGCGAGGCGCGACGAGCTCATCCGACCGCCTCGAACAGCATCGTCTCGGCCGTCAGGCCGGGGCCGAAGGCCATGCCGCAGCCGCGCATGCCGGTCTCGGCGGAGGCTAGCATGTCTTCCAGCACGAACATCACCGTCGCCGACGACATGTTGCCCTTGTCGCGCAGCACGTTTCGCGAGGGCGCGAGGGCGTCCGCCGGCAGGTCCAGCGCCCGTTCCACGGAATCGAGCACGGAGCGCCCGCCCGGATGGACGGCCCACAGATCGATGTCCGCGACCGCCGCCCCGCGCAGGAAGACGTCGCGGTGCGCGCCCAGCGTCTCCTCGATGGCGCGGGGCACGCGGCCGGAGAGCACCATGTCGAACCCGTCGTCGCGCACGCTCCAGCTCATCAGATCGGCCGTGTCGGCGGCGAGCAGCGCCTTGAAGCCGTCGAGTCGCAGGCCGACGGGATCGGCAGTGACCAGCGCCGCCGTGCAGCCATCGCCCCAGAGACAGAAGGAGAGAAGCTTCTCCAGATCCTTGGTTTCGCGCAGATGCAGCGTACAGAGCTCGATGTTGACGACGAGCACCCGCGCCTCCGGCTCCGAGCGGACGATGTGGCGGGCGAGCTTCAGCCCGTTGATCGCGGCATAGCAGCCCATGAAGCCGATCAGCGTGCGCTCGACGGTGGGATCGAGGCCGCAGCGGGCGACGATTTCGAGGTCGATGCCGGGCGCCGAGAAGCCGGTGCAGGTCGCGACGATCAGATGCGTGATGCGGCTGCGTTCGTCGCCCAGGTCCAGCGCCTCGACGGCCCGCGTCGCCAGCCGATGCGCCTGGTCCTCGAAAATCTCCATCCGCCGGGCCGTGCCGGGAAAGGCCCCGCGCCGGTAGAGATTGCCGGCATCCAGGCACTCCCCTTCGGGATCGCCGGATGGCACGAGGCAGGAATAGCGATGCTCGATCCCGCCCTTGTCGGCCATCCGGTTGAACACGGTCTGGCGGCGGGGATCCTCGGAGAGTTGTGAGGCGGCGAAGCGGAGAAAGTATCGATGCACTTCGTTCTCGGGGACTGCCGAACGAACGCGGTTCAGATAGGCATGGGACAATCGCAGGTTCGCTTCCATTCAGGCAGATCGGCAGTGCCGGTTGCAAATGAAACCTAGCAAGCGCTTGCGTCCTATCAACAATCATCACCAAAACGTATGGTCGCCCCGTTGCCGGCGGTCATTTCCGAGGGGCGCAGATAGGGTGACAGCAGCGCCTTCACGTCGAGGCGTGCTTTCAGGCGCGAGGCCAGGAGATAGGTTCCGCCGAACTTGCGCTGGAGAAACAGCGCGTCGTTGGGCGGCAGGCGCCAGCCGTCACGATCGCTGGCGAAGTCCATTCCCTGCTCGCGGAGATCATGCAGAAACCGGGTGTCGCCGAAATCGAAGATGTCGGATTGCAGCAGCGGCGCCTTCGCCCTGTCGAACATCGCCATGACCTTGTCCTGATGGCGCTGCGGAACGGTGTCGTCGATGAGGCCGATGGCGGTCAGCGCCGCATGCACGCCGGACCGGTCGTCTGCGAGGCCAGCGGCGGCCAGCGCGCGACACGCCTCGGCGAACGGTGCGCTGAAGGCCCGCGTGGCGCCGAAATCGAGCAGAACGATCCGGCGCGTCTCCGGCTGGTAGCGGAAGTTCGCGAGATTGGGATCGGTCTGCATCAGCTGGAAGTCGAACAGCTCGCGAAAGGCGAGGTCCAGGAGGAGCCTAGCTGCCCGATCGCGTTCCTCCTGCGGGGCGCGCTCCAGCGTCTCGATCGGCACGCTCGCGATATAGGTCATGGCCAGGATGGTGTCGCCGGACAGGTCGCGGTGCACGTCCGGGAGGAGAAAATCCGGGTTGTCGCCGAGCAGCGCCGCGAAGCGCTCCAGCCAGTCCGCCTCCCTCGCATAGTCTGCCTCTTCGTGCAGCTGCCGCTTGGCTTCGCCAAGAAGCGGGCCAATGTCGAGGTGCCGTGGGACCAGGCCCGACAGGCGCAGCAGCGTCGCGACATTGTCGACGTCGCTGTCGATGCTGCGGCGGATGCCGGGATACTGGATCTTGACGGCGAGATCGCGCCCGTCCTTCGTGAGGACGCGGTGAACCTGCCCGATGGATGCCGCGGCGATCGGCCGGAAGGAGAAAGTCTCGAACCGCGACGCCCAGCCCGGCCCCCAGGCGCGATCGAGCACGCTTTGGATCTGGTGGCGCGGCATGGGCTCGGCGTCGGCGCGCAGGCGCGCCATGATGGCGCTGAGCTCGGGCGGCAGGAACTCGCCGGCCTCCATCGAGATCAACTGGCCCATCTTCATGGCGGCGCCGCGCAGATGCGCCAGTTGCCCCGTCAACTTCAGGACATTGGCGGGCGTCATCAGAAGGTCTTCGAGACGCGGCCGTTCGCCGCGCGCAAAGCGGCTGGCGCCGTCCAGAAGCATGCCACCGGCGACGCCGGCCGCCATGCCTCCCAGCCGCGCAAGGCGCGACAGGCGGCGGCTGGGAACGGACGAGCCGTCGGACGGCGGGAAGCGAGGCGCCAAGGCGATCACCTTTCGGGTGCGACACCGGCGGGTGATCCCGCGCGACCTTCATGACCTGCGCCTGGAATGGCTGAGGGCAACAGCGGCGAGCTGCGGCGCATTGTCCAGGTCATGCCGTGACCGAGAGCGATCCCTGCGGAGGATGCCGCCTGCGCATCCTCCGGCTGCGCTCCCCCTTCACGGATCGGGGCTCAGCGCGGCTGGCCGACCGCCCGTCCGGCCGCGTCCGGCACGGCGAGCCCCGCATGCGCCGCCGCCAGCTTCGCCATCGTCTCGCCAAGCGCCGGCTCGGCGGTCACGGCCTTGCCGCTGGTCGTGTCGACATGCAGCAGCATGTGCTCGCCCGTTGCCACCACATCGCCGGTGGTGTCGTTCGTGATCGTGTGGAAAATCCGCAGCCGCTTGCCGTCGCTGGAGAGCACCTGCGTCGACACCGTCAGCTTGTCACCGACCTTGCCCTCGGCGAGATGTCGCAGATGGCTCTCGACGGTGTAGAAGCTGCGGCCCGAGGCGAGCATTTCTGCATCGAGGCCGATCAGAGCGAGCAGCGCGTCGGTGGCGTCGCCCAGCACCTGGAGGTAGCGATATTCGGTCATGTGGCCGTTGTAGTCGGCCCATTCCGGCAGGACCGTCGCCGTGTGCAGGTCGAGCGGCCGGGTGATGTCCGGCGCCGCCTTCGGCAACGGCGTGACGGCAAGGCTGGCCTCATAAGTATTGAGCAGCTCGCCCGCGCCCCAGCCGGCGCCGCCGGCCTGGCCGGCGAGCGCGCGCATGATGGCGACGAGATTGTCGTCGCGGATGCGCTCGAGGTCGCGGATCGAAAGGCCGTCCGCCTGCGCGTCGGACTGGTCGGAGATCTTGTCGACGAGCGCGTCGGTGAGATCCGGCACGTCCATCAGTTTCGTCCACGGCCATTTCAGGCAGGGGCCGAACTGCGCCATGAAGTGGCGCATGCCGGCCTCGCCGCCGGCGATGCGGTAGACCTGGAAAATCCCCATCTGCGCCCAGCGCAGGCCGAAGGAATAGCGGATGACGTCGTCGATCTCCTCGGCGGTGGCGACATCGTCGTTGACTAGCCACAGCGCCTCGCGCCAGAGCGCTTCGAGCAGCCGGTCGCCGATGAAGGCGTCGATCTCCTTGCGCACGTGCAGGGGCTTCATCCCGAGCGCGGCGTAGAAGGCTTTCGCGGTCTCGATCGTCTCGGGCGCCGTGGCGTTACCCGCGACGAGCTCGACGAGCGGCACGAGATAGACCGGATTGAACGGGTGGGCGACGAACAATCGCTCCGGCCGCCGCATCGCCTGCTGCAGGTCGCTCGGCAGAAGACCCGAGGTCGAAGAGGCGACGAGCGCGTCGGCGCGGGCATGCGCGTCGATCTCGGCGAGGATCTTCTGCTTCAGAGCGAGCTGCTCGGGCGCGCTTTCCTGAATCAGATCCGCGTCCTCGACCGCTTCCCTCATGGAGGAAACGAAGGTGACCTTACCGAAGACCGGCCTGTCGCCCGGGATGAGCGCCGCGAAGGCGTGCGCGGCATTTTCCATCAGGCCGGCGAGCTTGCGCTCGGCTTGCGGGTCCGGGTCGTAGACCGCGACGTCGAGCCCGTTCTGGGCAAAGCGCGCCACCCAGCCGCCGCCGATGACGCCGCCGCCGATGACGGCGACTTTTCTGATTCCGGTCATAAGCCTAGACCCGCTTCTTGAGTTGCAGCTTCTCCCGCGTCTCCGCGGCAGTGAGAACCTTCGCGCCCATCGAAGTCAGCGTCGTCTTCGCCGCGGCGACGAGATCACCGTTCGAGGCCAGCACGCCCTTGCCGAGCCAGAGATTGTCCTCGAGCCCGACGCGGACATTGCCGCCGGCGAGCGCTGCGAGCGCTGCATAGGGCAGCTGGTTGCGGCCGATCGAGAAGGCCGAGAAGATCCAGTCTTTTGGCAGGTTGTTGACCATGGCCATGAGCGTGCCGATGTCGTCCGGCGCGCCCCAGGGAATGCCCATGCACAGCTGCACCAGCACCGGGCCGTCGAGCAGGCCCTGTTTCTCCAGCCACTGCGCCAGCACGAGATGGCCGGTGTCGAAGATCTCGATTTCGGGCCGCACGCCCAGCGCCTTTATCTGCGCCGCCATCGCCTTCAGCATGGCCGGCGTATTGGTCATGACATAGTCGCCCTCGCCGAAATTCATCGTGCCGCAGTCGAGCGTGCAGATCTCCGGCAGGAGCTCGGCGACATGGGCGAGCCGCTCAGTCGCGCCGACCATGTCGGTGCCGACGGCGGACGGCGGCAGTGGCGCCTCGACCGAGCCGAGCGTCAGGTCGCCGCCCATGCCGGCGGTGAGGTTGAGGATGACGTCGACGCCCGAGGCGCGGATGAGGCGCACCGTCTCGCGGTAGAGGGCGAGGTCGCGCGAGCCCTGTTTGGTCACGGGATCGCGGACATGGATATGGGCGACCGCGGCGCCCGCCTCGGCCGCCTCGATCGAGGCCGCGGCGATCTCTTCGGGCGTCACCGGCACCTTGGCGGAGCGGCCGGCGGTGTCGCCCGCCCCGGTGACGGCGCAGGTGATGAAGACGTCGCGGTTCATGCCAAGCGCCATGTCGTGTCCTTCCAAGGCTGGGTCCAGACCGTAAGAATGGCCAAAGCCGCGCCGCTCTGCGATACATTTTGCGCAGAAGATGATACCGGATGCGCATGCGCTCTCAAATCTTCGCGGCCAGCGACGACGTCCTGTCGATCGACTTCCTGCTCCTGCCCGAGTTCTCGCTCCTCTCCTTCGCCTCGGCGGTGGAGCCGCTGCGGGCGGCGAACCGCGTATCCGGCCGCACCCTCTACCGCTGGCGGGTGCTGTCGTCCGACGGCGCCATGGTGCTGACCTCGAGCGGGCTCCAGATCGCGGTGGACGGGGCGTTCGAGCCCCAGACCACCAGCGACACCCTCGTCGTCGTGGCGGCCTTCAACGTCGCCCGGCACGCCGGACCTTCCGTCATGAAGGGGCTGCGGCAGTGCGCGCGGCGGCGGCTGCCGCTGGGCGGCGTCGAATCCGGCGCCTTCGTCCTCGCCATGGCGGGCGTTCTCGCCGGCCGCCGCGCCACGACGCACTGGGAGGATCTGGCAAGCTTTTCCGACAGCTTTCCCGACATCGACGTGTCTTCCAGCCGCTATGTCGTCGACGGCGATCGCTTCACCAGCGGCGGCGCCTCGCCGACGCTCGACATGATGCTGGACCTGATCCGGCTGCGGCAGGGCTACGGCCTGGCGCTCAGCGTCGCCAGCGTGTTCATCTACGAGCGGGCGCATGCCGGAGAGGATCCCCAGCCGAGCCTGTCGCTCGGCCGGCTCGATTGGTTCGAGCCGAGACTGGCGGCGGCCATCCGCCTGATCGAAAGCCAGATTGACGAACCACAGACTATTTCAGCCCTTTCAGCGCGCCTTGGCATCAGCCGCAGGACACTGGAAACGCTGTTCGTTTCCCATGTCGGGCAGTCGCCGCAGGATTTCGTGCGCGGCATGCGGCTGGAGGCGGCGCGGCGATTGGTGCTTGAAAGTCGCGACAATATGACGTCTGTTGCGACAAATTGCGGATTTCAGTCCGCCTCGGCCTTCGCCAGAGCTTTTCGGCACCGCTACGGCACAAGCCCGAGCCAAGCCCGCAAAGCTCACCGCGGGTTGTAGAAATCGTGGCGTTGCCCTTCGGCGCCGGCAGTCTCCAAGCAGACCGCCCGTCGAAGTGAACGTATTATTTGCATAGCGCGATGAATATTTTGGCAGATATTCTTTTCCTTTGCTTCCGGTATTCAATGTAGACAGATACCGCACAGACACGACAAGCAATGTCGCACTTTGACAACTTGCTGCCCTTGACCGTCGATAGCTTGTATCTTGGCGGTCCTGACGGTGTCAGCCGCGGATCCTGGCATCTCGGCCGCTTCCAGCGGCCTTTCCAAAAACCGCCGACAAACGGAGACGACGATGAGCGATTATCTGAAATATCTGGGCAACCAGGTGACCCGCGGCATGAACCGGCGTGACTTCATGGGCCGCGCGCTTGCCGCGGGCGTCAGCCTGTCGGCCGCGGGTTCGATGTTTGCCACCAGCGCTGCCGCGGCGGAGCCCGTGAAGGGCGGTCATCTGAAGCTCGGCCTCGAGGGCGGCGCCGCCACGGACGTGCTCGATCCCGCCAAATACCTGTCGCAGGTGCTCTTCGTGGTCGGCCGCAACTGGGGCGACATGCTCGTCGAAAGCGATCCGCTGACCGGCCAGCCCGTCGCCGCGCTCGCCGAATCCTGGGAATCCTCGCCCGACGCCAAGATCTGGACGTTCAAGATCCGCAAGGGCGTGCAGTTCCACAACGGCAAGGAAATGACCGTCGAGGACGTGCTCCAGACACTGAAGCGTCACACCGACGAGAAGTCCGAATCCGGCGCGCTCGGCGTCATGAAGTCGATCAGCGACTTCAAGGTCGAGGGCGGCGATCTTGTGATCACCCTCGCCGAAGGCAATGCCGACCTGCCGCTGCTTCTCTCCGACTACCATCTCATCATCCAGCCCAATGGCGGCTTCGACGATCCCAACGCGGCGATCGGCACCGGCCCCTACAAGATGGCAAGTTTCGAGCCCGGCGTGCGCGCCACCTTCGAGAAGAATCCGAACGACTGGCGCCAGGACCGCGGCTATGTCGACTCGATCGAGATCATCGTCATCAACGACGCCACCGCCCGTGTCGCCGCCCTGTCCTCGGGCCAGGTCCACTTCATCAACCGCGTCGACCCGAAGACCGTCGGCCTCCTGAAGCGCGGCCCGAACGTCGAGATCCTGAACACGTCGGGCCGCGGCCACTACGTCTTCATCATGCACTGCAACACGGCGCCTTTCGACAATATCGACCTGCGCATGGCGCTGAAATACGCCATGGACCGCGAGACCATGGTGAAGACCATTCTCGGCGGCTACGGCAAGGTCGGCAACGATTTCCCGATCAACGAGACCTATGCGCTCTTCCCCGAAGGCATCGAGCAGCGCGCCTACGATCCCGACAAGGCGGCTTTCCACTACAAGAAGTCCGGTCATGACGGCGCGGTGCTCCTGCGCACCTCCGACGTCGCCTTCCCCGGTGCCGTCGACGCCGCCGTTCTCTACCAGGAGAGCGCCAAGAAGGCCGGCATCAACATCGAGGTGAAGCGCGAGCCCGGCGACGGCTACTGGACGAATGTCTGGAACGTCCAGCCCTTCTCCACCTCCTATTGGGGTGGCCGGCCGACGCAGGACCAGATGTACACCACGGCCTACAGCTCCAAGGCCGACTGGAACGACACGCGCTTCCTGCGTCCGGATTTCGACAAGCTGCTGCTCGAAGCCCGTGCCGAGCTCGACGAGCCCAAGCGCAAGGACATGTACCGCACCATGGCGACGATGGTGCGCGACGAAGGCGGCCTGATCCTGCCGATGTTCAACGACTTCGTGAACGCCTCCACCAAGAAGGTGAAGGGCTACGTCCACGACATCGGCAACGACATGTCCAACGGCTTCGTCGCCACCCGCGTCTGGCTCGAAGCCTGATGGCTTCCGGGCTCGGGACCACCGAGACGGGCAACCCGGCCAGCGCGCTGCCGGCGGGGGACCCTCTGGCGACGGCCGGCACCGCGGGCGCAGTGCTCGTCTCCCTTCCGCCGACGCCCCGGTCGAACGAGCCCGGACTCCCGGCCTTTCGCCGCTTTGCCGGCGACAATCCGCTGGCCATGATGATCCTGCAGCGGCTGGCGATCAGCTTCCTCTTGCTGCTGGCCGTCTCGCTGCTTCTCTTCCTCGGCATCCAGGCGCTGCCGGGGGATTTCGCCCAGACCTATCTCGGCCAGTCCGCAACACCGCAAGCGGTCGAGAACATCCGCCGCGAGCTCGGTCTCGACCAGCCTGCCGTCACCCGCTACCTCTCCTGGCTCGGCGGCGCCCTGCAGGGTGATTTCGGCACCTCCTGGGCGAGCCGCAACTCGATCACCGAGCAGCTGTCGAACCGGCTCGGCAACACGCTCTTCCTCGCCGCCTTCGCCGCCGTCGTTTCGGTGCCGCTCGCCGTCGGCCTCGGCATGCTCTCGGTGCTCTATCGCGACCGGCTGCCGGACCGGGTGATCAACGTCTTCTCGCTGGCGGCGATCTCGCTGCCGGAGTTCTTCGTCGGCTACCTCTTCATCTTCCTCTTCGCCATCAATCTCGGCTGGGTCTCGTTTCCCTCGACGGTCTATGCCGGCATGCCCTTCCTGGAGCGCGTTGAGGCGATCATCCTGCCGGCCGGCACGCTCGTCCTCGTGGTGCTGGCGCACATGATGCGCATGACCCGCGCCGCGATCCTCAACGTCATGGCCAGCCCCTATGTCGAGACGGCGGAGCTGAAGGGGCTCTCGAAGATGCGGATCATCGCCAAGCATGCCGGCCCGAACGCCATCGCGCCGATCATCAACGTCATCGCGCTGAACCTTGCCTATCTCGTCGTCGGCGTCGTCGTGGTCGAGGTGGTCTTCGTCTATCCCGGCATCGGCCAGTACATGGTCGACGCGGTGACAGTACGCGACATGCCGGTGGTGCAGGCCTGCGGCCTCCTGTTCGCGGCCGTCTACATAATCCTCAACATGATCGCCGACATCCTCGGCATCGTCTTCAATCCGCGCCTCAGGCATCCCAAGTGAAGGTCCCAACATGAGATGGCGCACCATCCCCTTGAGTGCCTGGATCGGCATGTCCGGCATCGCGCTGGCGCTGTTCTGCGCTTTGTTCGCCCCGTATATCGCGCCCTATGGCGAGACCGAAGTGGTCGGCGACGTCTGGGAGCCGATGGGAGCGACCTTCCTCCTCGGCACTGACAATCTCGGCCGGGACCTCTTGTCGCGCCTGATCTTCGGGGCGCAGACGACGATCCTCGTCGCCGCCTGCGCGACGCTCCTGTCCTTCTCGCTCGGCATCCTCCTGTCCTTCACCGCCGCCGTCCTGCGCGGCTGGACCGACCAGGCATTGTCGCGGCTGAACGACCTGATGATGGCGATCCCGACGCTGATCTTCGCCCTCGTCGTCCTCGCCGTCCTGCCGCAGAAACTGTGGATCCTGATCCTGGTGATGGCCGTCCTCGATTCCACCCGCGTCTTCCGGCTCGGCCGGGCGGTGGCGACCGACATCGTCGTGATGGACTTCGTCGAGGCGGCAAGGCTGCGCGGCGAAGGCACCGGCTGGATCATCTTTCGCGAGCTGCTGCCGAACGCGCTGTCGCCGCTGCTCGCCGAATTCGGCCTGCGCTTCGCCTTCGCCGTGCTGTTCCTCTCGACGCTCTCCTTCCTCGGCCTCGGCATCCAGCCGCCGGCCGCCGACTGGGGCGGCATGGTCAAGGACAACAAGGACGGCATCATCTTCGGCATCGGCGCCGCGCTGATCCCGGGGGCGGCGATCGCGCTGCTCGCTGTGTCGGTGAACCTCGTCGTCGACTGGCTGCTCAACCGGACCTCCAGCCTGAAGGGCGGCCGCGGATGACCAACGAGCTCCTCTCCGTCCGCGACCTCGTCATCGAGGCCCGCATCTATCCGCCGGGCGAGCCGGCGCGCAACATCACCATCGTCCACGGCGTTTCCTTCGACGTTGAGAAGGGCAAGGTCCTCGGCCTGATCGGCGAGTCCGGCGCGGGCAAGTCGACCATCGGCCTCGCCGCGCTCGGATACGGCCGCGGCGGCATCACGATCTCCGGCGGGACCGTGACCCTCAACGGCACAAATCTCGTCAGCTGCGGCCCGTCGGAACTGCGCCAGCAGCGCGGCGCAAAAGTCTGCTATGTCGCGCAATCGGCGGCGGCGGCCTTCAACCCGGCCTTCCGGCTCGGCGACCAGATGATCGAGGCGGCGCTGAAGCACGGCCTGATGACGCGCGAAGAGGCCCGAAAAAAGGCCGACCACCTGTTCAAGATCCTCGGCCTGCCGAACCCCGAAACCTTCGGCCGCCGCTATCCGCACCAGGTCTCCGGCGGCCAGTTGCAGCGCGCGATGACGGCGATGGCGCTCCTGCCCTCGCCCGACCTCATCGTCTTCGACGAGCCGACCACGGCACTCGACGTGACGACGCAGATCGACGTACTCGTCGCCATCAAGCGGGCGATCGAGGACACCGGCACGGCCGCAATCTACGTCACCCACGACCTCGCCGTCGTCGCCCAGATCGCCGACGACATCATGGTCCTGCAGCAGGGCAAGACCGTCGAATACGGCACGACGCGGCAGATCCTCGAGGCGCCGCGCGAGGAGTATACGAAAAAGCTCGTCTCGATCCGCCAGCTCGGCAAGGCGGAGGCGGTGGACCAGTCCGACAAGCTCCTGTCGATCGACCATGTTGACGCCGGCTACCCCTCGGGCCTGCGCGTCCTCCACGGCGTCTCGATGCACCTGCCGAAAGGCCAGACGCTCGCCGTCGTCGGCGAATCCGGCTCGGGCAAATCGACGCTGGCGCGCGTCATCACCGGCCTGCTTCCGGCGCAGAACGGCCGCGTCTTCTTCAAGGGACGCGAACTGCCGGCGGAGCTGGCGAAGCGCTCGCGCGACGACCTGCGCAAGATCCAGATGATCTACCAGATGGCCGACACCGCGATGAACCCGCGCCACACCGTGGGGCAGATCATCGGCCGCCCCCTCACCTTCTATTTCGGCCTGCGCGGCGCCAAGAAGGCGGCCCGCATCCGCGAGCTCCTGACCGAGATCGAGATGGATGCGGGCTTCATTGACCGCTACCCCGCCGAGCTTTCCGGCGGGCAGAAGCAGCGCGTCGCCATTGCCCGGGCGCTCGCCGCCGAGCCCGAACTCATCCTCTGCGACGAGCCGACCTCGGCGCTCGATCCGCTCGTTGCCGACGGCATCTTGAAGCTCCTGATGCGCCTGCAGAAGGAAACCGAGGTTTCCTACCTCTTCATCACCCACGACATCGCCACTGTCCGCGCCATCGCCGATAGCGTCGCCGTCATGCACCGCGGCCGCCTCGTGCGCTTCGGCCCGAAATCCGAGGCGCTTTCGCCGCCCTTCGACGATTACACGGACCTCTTGCTGAAGTCGGTGCCGGAAATGCGGGTGGGCTGGCTGGAAGAGGTGCGAGACCAGAGGCGGATGGCAGCGGCGGGGAATTGAGCTCTCGATATCCTCGCGTCGTGAGCTTCTGGGGCGCAACGTTGAAGATGTCGTCATGCCACGCCTGACCGGGATGACGAGCATGAAAGCTCGCTTCCGTTGACTTCGGTACTGGATAATAGTACCATTATGCGTCGGAAAACGAATGAGGCGCAAGCATAGAGCCACGATTCAGGCGATCTTTGCCCGACCTGTCGCCGGCACGCTCCGCTGGCAGGACATCGAAGCACTGTTCCTGGCCTTGGGCGCCGAGATCGACGAAGCGCAGGGCTCGCGCGTCCGGGTCTTTCTGTTCGGAGAGGTCCGGGTGTTTCATCGCCCGCACCCATCGCCGGACACTGATAAAGGTGCGGTCGCGGCGATCCGGCAATGGCTCGAGGCAAACGGAGTGAGACCGTGAGGAACATCATCGAGATCGATGGCCGCAAGGCGCTCGTTTCCTATGATCCGGAAATCGGCATGCTGCGCGGCGCATTTATCGGGCTCACCGGCGGGGCCGACTTCTATGCCAAGGATACGGACAAGCTGGCCGAGGAAGGCTCGATTTCGCTAAGAGTCTACCTGGAAGGATGTGCCCAGCGTGGCGTCGAGCCGTTCAAGGCATTCTCCGGAAAATTCAACGTCCGGCTCGATCCGGCGACACACGAGGCGGCGGTCGCTGCTGCTGCGGCTGCCGACAAGAGCCTGAACGAATGGGTGGCCGAGGCCATCAGCGAGGCCGCCCGGGCTGCGTGACCCGTGCTCGTGCGCTAGCCCTTCGTCCTCTCCACCAAGCGGGGGACGCCACCGCGCGTGGAGCAAGCCCCTCCCCGCCCCAACAGATTTCCCAAAATCGAGTTGCTTATGCCCCATACCGTTATCGAAAACACCTGGATCACGCTTGCCGACGGCACGCGCCTCGCCGCCCGTCTCTGGATGCCGGACGGCGCGGCGCGCGAGCCCGTCCCGGCGATCCTCGAATTCCTGCCCTACCGCAAGCGCGACGGCACCAGCCCGCGGGACGAATCCACCTATCCCGCCTTCGCCGAGGCCGGCTATGCCGGCGTGCGCGTCGACATTCGCGGCTCGGGCGAATCCGGGGGCGTGATCGACGGCGAGTACACGCCGCGTGAACTCTCCGACGCGCTGGAGGTGATCGACTGGATCGTGGCGCAGCCCTGGTCGTCCGGCGCCGTCGGCATGATGGGAATCTCCTGGGGCGGGTTCAACTGTCTGCAGGTGGCGGCGCTGAAGCATCCCGCGCTGAAGGCGGTGATCTCGCTTGCCTCGACCACCGACCGCTACAATGACGACATCCACTACAAGAACGGCTGTCATCTCTCGGCCAATCTCGCCTGGGCGTCGAACATGCTGGCCTACCAGTCGCGCGCGCCCGATCCCGCCCTCGTCGGCGATGCATGGAAGGCGATGTGGCTGGAGCGGCTGGAGGGCGAGCCCTTCATGCTGGAGGAGTGGCTTGAGCATCAGCGCCGCGACGCCTTCTGGCAGCACGGCTCGATCGGCGAAGATTTTGACGGCTTTCCCGTGCCGGCGTTGGTCATCGCCGGCTGGGCCGACGGCTACCGCAACACGCCGCTGAAGGCGGTCGAGGGTCTCGGACCCAAGGCCAAGGCGCTGATCGGTCCCTGGGTGCACAAATATCCCCATTTCGCCTGGCCGAAACCGCGGATGGATTTTCTCGGCGAGGCGATCCTGTGGTGGGATCGCTGGCTGAAGGACGTGCCGAACGGTGCCGAGGCGCTGCCGCAGGTGCGCGCCTACATCCTCGACGGCCCCCGCCCCGCCCGGCGACGCGCGGAAGACCCGGGCCGCTGGGTGGCGGTCGACACCTGGTCGGCGCCGGACATGATGATGCTCCATGCCGATGCGCAGCGGCGCCTGAGCACGGCCACGGCCACGGCCAACGGCACGAATAATGGCGGCACGACAAGCGGCAATCCGGGAGCGCGGTTCTTCCTGCAGTCGCCGGGAGATACCGGCATCATGGCCGGCGAATATTTCACCCTGAAGCCCGATGCCGAGATGGCCGGCGACCAGCGCCGCGACGATGCGGGTTCGCTCACCTTCGAAACCGCACCCCTCGAAGCGCCGGTCGAACTCCTCGGCCAGCCGCGCCTGACGCTGTCGCTGGTGCCGGAGGCGCCCTCGGGCAACCTCATCGCCCGCCTCGTCGACGTGCATCCCGACGGCACAGCGACGCGCGTCAGCTTCGGCGTCCTGAACCTCACGCACAGAGACGGCCATGCCGAACCCGCGGCGCTGGTGCCGGGCGAGCGCGTCACAGTGACCGTGGTGCTCGATGCCTGCGGCTATCGTTTCGGGCCGGGGCACCGGCTGCGGCTGTCGCTGTCGACCGCCTACTGGCCGATCGTGCTGCCCGCCCCCGACGCCGGCGCCGTTTCCATCGACACCGCCGACCTGACGCTCGGCCTGCCGCTCCTCGGCCAGGCCACGACGGTCGCCCTGCCCGAGCCGGCCGCCCCCGATCCGCTGCCGACCTATATCGAGCATGCTCCGGGGAAGACCGAGCGGCGCGTGGAGCATGATCTCCAGGCGGGGCTGACGCACTACCATATCCTCGAGGACACCGGCCTGTTCGAGCATCCCGGCACCGGGCTGTCGACACGGCAGGTGCGCGACGAGGTCTGGTCGATCGATCCGAGCGATCCCCTGTCGATGCGGGGCTTGTCGCGCTGGACAACGGAGATGCGCCGGCCCGGCTGGGTGGTGCGGACGAACACGGTCGCGCGCATCGCCTGCACGGCGAGCGAATGGCTGATCTCGGCCGAAGCCACCGCGTCCGAAGGCGAGGGCGATGCCGAGGTGCATCGCAAGACCTGGGAAAAGCGCATTCCGCGCGACTTCATGTGAGCGGCCGGAGCGGCGGAGCCCCGATGTCCGCCGCGCCCCTGGCTCCCCTCAGCCGGCGCGGCGCACCATCGCGGCAAGGGCCGCCGCGAGCGCGTCGAAACCAGCGCGCGCGCCCGGGCTCATGTGCCGGGCCCGCAGCCAGGCATGCACCATCTCGGGCTCCTCGCGAAAAGCGACGTCGATCCCCGCTTCGGCGAGCCGGGCGGCATAGCGCCGGCCATCATCGCGCAGCGGATCGAAACGGGCGACCGTGATGTAGGCTGGCGGCAGGCCGTGGAGGTTTTCCGCCCGCAGCGGATGAGCCACGGCGTCGTCCTCGGCGGCGGCGTAGAGTCTGCGGTAGTAGGCGACGTCGGCCGTCGTCAGACCCGGCGCCTCCGCCATCTCGGCATAGGAGCCGCTGACGAGGTCGCCGCCGAGCCCGGGATAGATCAGCGCCTGCCCCCCAATTCCGGACAGGCCCTCGTCGCGGGCGCGCAAGGCCAGACCCGCGGCGAGATTGCCGCCGGCGCTGTCGCCGCAGAGGACGAGGGTCCGCCCCTCGGCCAGGAGCGCGCGCAGCACCGTCATGCCGTCGTCGGAGGCGGCGGGGTGGAGATGCTCGGGCGCCAGCCGGTAGTCGACGGCAAAGAGCTCCGCCGCGGCGGCCTCCGCCAGTTCCGCGCAGATCGCGTCATGGCTCTCCAGCGAGCCGACGACGAAACCGCCGCCGTGCAGATAGAGGATGGTGGCCATCGCTTCGGTGCGGGCCGGCCGGTAGTGGCGAACGCCGACGCCGCCGATCGACCGATCGAGGCTGGTCAGGCCCGCCGGGCGCGGCGCGTCGAACTCCCGGCAGAGCCCGTCGTACCAGGTCCGCTGCTGCGCGATCGACGCGGCGACGGCATTGGGGGGATAGTAGCCGTCGCACATCGCCTGGAACTGCAGGATCTCGGGCTCTGTCGGCTTGCGGGCGGTCATCGGCGGCTCCTCGTCGGCGGCCGGAGACTAGCAGAACGAGAGAGGGCCGGCAGTCTCCTGCCGGCCTTCTCTGTCGCCTTGAACAGGCGAAGTGGTCAGAACTCTTCCCATTCGGATGCGGCCGGGGCTGCCTTCGGCGCGGCACCGCCGCTGCCGGTGGTGCGCATCTGGGCGACGGGGCGCGGCGCGGCGCGGGAGGCTGTCGGCCGCGGCGCAGCGCGGGCAGGCTTTGCGGCCCCCATGCCGCCGGACGACGTCTGGAACCGGCCGATCAGGTCGGACAGCGCCTCGGTATCGGTCGTCAGGGTCTGCGCGGCGGCTGTCGTCTGCTCGACCATGGCGGCGTTCTGCTGCGTGACCTTGTCCATCTGGTCGGCAGCGCCCGAAACCTCGCGCAGGGAGACCGACTGCTCCTTGGCGCTGCGGGCGATCTCGGCGACGACGCCGGACATCTCGCCGACCTTTTGGACGATCTCGCCGAGCGACTTGCCCGAGGCCGTGACCAGATCGACGCCCTCGCCGACCTGCTTGGAGGAGGCCGAAATCAGGTCCTTGATCTCCTTGGCAGCTTCCGCCGAACGCTGGGCGAGCCCGCGCACTTCCTGCGCCACCACGGCGAATCCCCGGCCCGCCTCGCCCGCCCGTGCCGCCTCGACGCCGGCGTTCAAGGCGAGGAGGTTGGTCTGGAAGGCGATCTCGTCGATGACGCCGATGATCTTGCCGATCTTGTCGGAAGAGGTCTCGATCTCGGCCATGGCGAGGACCGCACGGCCGACGATCTCGCCGCCCTTCTGGGCGTTGGTCTGCGTCACCATCGCCGTTTCCTGGGCGCGGCCGGCACTGTCGGCGGTGTTCTTCACCGCTCCGCTGACCTCGGAAAGCGCCGCGACGGTCTCCTCGAGGCTCGCCGCCTGCTGCTCGGTACGCTGCGCGAGGTCGTTGGAGGCGATCGAGATCTCGGCGAGACCGGTCCGCAGCGAATGGATCGAGGAGACGACGGCGCCGAGCGTTCCATCCATTTCCGCGACCGCGTCGTTGAAATCCTCGGCCATGGCCTGGAACTCGCCCGGCAGGTCGGAGGAGACGCGCCAGGCCATGTTACCGGCCTTCAGCTGCTTGAACGCTTCGCCGAAGGCGCGAAGAGCCGCCTTCTGCTCGGTTTCGGTCCGCTGCTTGGCTTCTTCGGCGACCTGGCGCTCCGCTTCGAGCGTCTCCAGATAGACCGAGACGGCATAGTCCATGTCGAGCAGCGCCGCCTTGACCACGACGCTCAGCTGGTCGGCCAGGCCTTGCGACTTGCTGCGGCCGAAGCGGGAGGGCCATTGCTTGGCGACGATCGACCCGATCAGGCTTTCGAGGATCAGCGCATAGCCGCCGATATACCAGCGCGGCTCCAGCCCGAGACGCGCATGCACCTTGCCGACGGTCGAGACGCCCGTCACATAGGTGGCGTCGAACTCGGCCCCGGCAATGACGCCCCAGTGATTTTCCTGCCGGCCCTTGGCGGCGGCGATGTGCTTCTCGTCGGAGAAATACTTCTTGGTATGGGGGTTGCTGCGCACCTTGGTGTAGAACGCGTCGAGCGCCTCGCCGACACTGCTCTTGATCGTCGGCTGCATCTGCCGCAGCACGCCCCGGGACTTCGCGTCCATACCGAGAAAGTCGAGACGTTCGCGCAGTGCGTTGGTGTCGATAGCGTCCATGAAAACCGCCCCTAGATCAGTAAGACTTGCTTACCGACAGATTGTACTTATATGGCTTGAGATATTCTTGCCACACGTTAACAACAGGGGATTAATAGTCCTCTAAGAGCGCCTGCCATTTCTCTTCGGGAGATCTGCCGCGCGGGGCTCCCGCCCTGCGTGGCCTTGGAGACGATCCCGAAGTCCAACCGTCCGGCTTTCGGAAAAGTAAGTGCGAAAACCAAGGGGTCGAACAGGGGGGCGATGCGGAAAGCCCTCCCGTTTCAGGAGAGCCGTGCGTGCAGAACGCGCTTCGGCAGCTTGTCGCGACAGGGCTCTGGGCGGTCGACCAGGACGTGCACGGCATGGCCGAGGCGGAAGATCCGGTCGGCCTCGTCGACCGCCGCCCTGATGGCATCGACGCGCCGGCTGAACGTGCCGTTGGGCTCGTGGCAGAAGGATACCGTCCAGGCGTCGCCCCGCGGCTCGATCTCGAACGTCAGCTCGGTGGAATGCATCGACTGTCTCCTCCGGTTAAGATCAGTGCGCCATCAGCAGCGGAACGCGGCTCTTCTGCAGAAGATCGAGCGTAACGCCGCCGAGGATTTTCTCGCGCAGCCGCGACCGGCTGTAGCCGCCGACGACGAGCAGCCCGGCGCCGACATTGGCAACCTCGTCCATCAGCGCGTCGGCAGGACGGGGATGCTTCGGCAGGTGCCGGATTTCCACGGGAACGCCGTGGCGAACCAGATGGCGCGCCATGTCGGTCGCCGGGGCGCCGCTGAGCTCCTCGCCGGCATTGTCGGCGACGACGGTCAGATAGACCCGCCGGGCCCGCTGCAGCAGCGGCAGCGCGGCGGCGACCGCATGCGCCGACTCGCGCGTGTCGCGCCAGCCGACCACGACGGTCTCGGCGGAGGCGGGAAAGTTGGTCGACGGCGGCACCGCGAGGACCGGCGCTCCGGCTTCGAACAGGATCGTCTCGAACATTTCCGGCAGCAGCGTGCCGCCGCCATAGGGCAGCGCCATGACGACGAGATCGACCACCCGGGCCAGCGGAATGGCGGCGGCCATCAGCTCGCGCCGGCTGCCATCCTGGCGCCTCAGATCGGCACTCGCCTGCATGGATTCGACGGCGGCGCGCGCCTGGCGCTCGATCCGGTCGAGCTCATGCTCCTCGCGTATCCAGACGTCGGGAACGCCGTCAGCAATGGCCCCGCCGCCCAGGCCGACCAGGGGAACCTCGTTGGTCAGGAAGCCGCAGACATGGGCGCCGGACGCCGTCGCCAGGGCGTCCGCCCGGGCGATGACGGCGGCATCGCGGACCGATCCGTCGAGGTGGACGAGAATGTCGCGAAAGCTGCGGTCGGCATGCAGGCCATGGCGGGCGACGTCGATGGCCGCGCGCGTTTCCTGGCAAGATGGCTTCAACTCGGTTGCACCGGACATGTGCGCCTCCCTCACGGCCGGGAGACAAGTGCGCCTCCGCCGGGCGAAGAATCAATGAACCGGCCAGGCAACGCCTTGATCCGGATCAAGCCGGGGCGACGAACGCGAAACTTTCGCGCAGAGCGCGCCGGAAATCGATGCACGCCGCTTGCGGCGTCGGCAGAGGACGATCCCACGCGATCGCGGCATCAATGCCATGATCGGGCACCGCGCGACGCGCCGGCAGAAGAGGCGCGCGGGCGCCGGCAAAGACGGAACCGACCGAGCGGCCGATCCCGTCCTTGGTTTTTCAGGCGGCCTTGGCGGACGGGGCCTTCTCGGCCTCTTCCATGGCGCGAACATAGAGGTCGAGGACGGTGTCGTGCTCGTCGCGCTCGTCCTTGTCCTGCTTGCGCAGCTTGATGATCTCTTTCAGGATTTTGACGTCGAAGCCCTCGCCCTTGGCCTCGGCGAAGGTTTCCTTCTTGCCCTCGTTCAGCTCGGCGATCTCCGTCTCGATCTGCTCGATCCGCTCGATGAAGGCGAGGATCTGACCGCCCGCGATACCAACCGTGTCACTCATGCTTGCTCCTTGAAGTCTGTGCCGGCGCACCATCGGCGGGAGCCGTGACCATTTTGTTAACGACGTTGGCAGGGCTCGGCGTGCCGCAGGGTCACGGTCCGGCGCGGCCAGCGCGGGTGCCGGGCGGCCCCGCCGGGCACAAGCGGCCTTGCGCGGCGTCGCAGCCGATGCGATGCGAGGACAAGCGATCGTGTCATCCGCCCGTCACCTCGGCGGCCTACGGCATGTCCCGATCAATGCTCACGATTCGAGGTTTCCATGCGTTCCGCCCTTCTCGCCGCCTGCCTCCTCGCCGCCAGCCCGGCCTTCGCCGCGGACGGCACGCTGGTGCTCTACACCAGCCAGCCGAACACCGACGCGCAGCAGACGGTCGATGCCTTCATGGCCGACAATCCGGGCGTGAAGGTCGAATGGGTGCGCGACGGCACACCGAAGATCATGGCCAAGCTCCGGGCCGAGATCGAGGCCGGCGCCCCGCAGCCCGACCTCCTCCTCATCGCCGACGTCGTGACCATGCAGGGGCTGAAGCAGGAGGGACGGCTGATGGCCTATCCCGAGGCCGACCTCTCGGCCTTCGCCGATGCCCAGTCCGACCCCGACAAGACCTTCTTCTCGACCAAGCTGATCACCACCGGCATCGTCTACAACACCAAGGCCCCCTTCGTGCCGACCAGCTGGGCCGATCTCGAAAAGCCGGAAGCCAAGGGCCTCGTCGCCATGCCGAGCCCGCTGACCTCGGGTGCCGCGCTCATCCACACCGTCACCCTCACCGGCAATCTCGGCGACGGCTGGGGCTATTATGAAAAGCTCGCCGCCAATGGGGCGCAGGCCTCCGGCGGCAATGGCGACGTCCTGAAGGCAGTCGCCGGCGGCGAAAAGCTCTACGGCATGATCGTCGACTACATGCCGATCCGCGAAAAGGCCAAGGGCGCGCCGGTCGAGTTCGTCTTCCCCGCGGAAGGCGTCTCGGCCGTGACCGAGCCGGTGGCGATCCTGTCCACCGCCAAGAACCCGGAAGCCGCCAAGGCCTTCGTCGACTTCGTCCTGTCGGAAAAGGGCCAGGCGCTGGCCTCCAGCCAGGGCTACATCCCGGCGCGGGACGGCGTCGCTCTGCCCGCCGGTTATCCCGAGCGCTCGGCGATCAAGGTCCTCTCCTACGACGCCGCCGCGGCACTCGCCGACGAGACGGCGAACAAGGAAATGTTCACCGAAGCGATGGCCCAGTAACCATCAGCAGCGAACCGAAAGTCGCGATGTCTTCGACGCTCCTTTCCGGCCGCGGGTTTGTCCCGCGGCCGTTTGCGCGCCTGGGCTTCGGCCCCGCTTTGGCGCTCGTCGTCATCCTTGGCCTCGGCGTCCTGCCGATGGGGCGGATCGTCGTCGAGGCGCTGGTGCCGGGCGGCGCGGTCGATCTCCAGGCCTTCGCGGCGCGTCTCGGCAAGGCTTCGGCTCTGCGGGCGACCTGGAACACGCTCGACACCGCCTTTTGCGGGGCGCTGATCGCGCTTGCCCTTGGCACCGCCTTCGCCGTCGCCGTCTCGATGACCGACCTGCCGGGCAAGCGCACCATCGGCTTTCTCTTCCTGCTGCCGCTGATGATCGCGCCGCAGGTCACCGCGCTCGCCTTCCTGCAGCTGCTCGGCCCGTCGAGCGCCCTCCTCGGCGCGCTCGGCCTCGCGCCGCCGCCCGGCACCGCCAACCCGCTGCACGGCCGCAGCGGCATCATCTGGCTCTACGGCATCCAGCACGCGCCGATCGTCTTCATCACCCTGCGCGCCGGCTTCGCCCGGATTCCCCGTGACCTTACGGAAGCTGCCCGTGCTGGCGGCGCCGGGGCGCTGGAGACGCTGCGCACCATCATCCTGCCGATCGCCGCGCCCTATTTCGCCGCCGCCGCGGCGCTCGCCTTCGTCTCCGGCGTCGGCAATTTTGGCATCCCGGCGCTGCTCGGCCTGCCCGTCAACTATCTGACGCTGGCGACGCTGATCTATCAGAAACTGTCGAGTTTCGGCCCTTCCGTGCTGCCGGAGGTGGCGGCGCTGTCGACGCTGATCGGGCTGCTCGCCCTCGCCGGCGTCGCCTGCCAGTCGCTGGCCTTGCGCGGCACCGGTCACCGCCTCGGCAGCGGCACGCCGGCGCGGTTTGCGCTCGGCGCCTGGCGCTGGCCGCTCGGCCTGGCCGCCTTCGCCATCGTCGGCCTGATCCTCGTCCTGCCGGCCCTGGCGCTATTGGCGACGTCCCTGGTGCCGACCGTCGGCGTGCCCCTGTCGCTCGCCACCGTCACGCTCGACAATTTTGCCGAGGTGCTCATGCGGCAGGCCGCGACGCTCAGGGCGTTCCGCAACTCCTTCCTGCTCTCCGGCGCCGCGGCGCTGATCCTCGCCGTTCTCGCCGTGCCGCTCGTCGTCGCCGGGAGAGGTTTCGGAGCGCGGACGCGGCGCTGGCTGTTCGGCTCGCTGACCCTTGCCTATGCCGTGCCCGGCATCGTCCTCGCCATCGCCTGCATCCTCCTCTTCCTGAGGCCGCTGCCCCTGATCGGCAGCCTCTACGGCACCGCCGCGATCATCCTCGTCGCTTATCTCATGCGCTTTGCGACGCTGGCGCTGCAGCCGGTCGAGGCGGCGATCGGCCAGATCGCCGGCGACCTGACGGAGGCCGCCGCCGTTTCCGGCGCGGGCCCGCTCCGGCGCATGGCCACGATCACCGCGCCGCTCGCCCTGCCCGCAGCGGTCGCTGGCGCCCTCCTGGTGTTCATGAGCGCCTTCAACGAACTCACCGTCTCGGCCCTGCTCTGGTCGGGCGGCAACGAGACGCTGGGCGTCGTCCTGTTCAGCCTGGAAGAAGCGGGCCTCGCCAGCGCCGCGGCGGCGATCGCGGTCACGACGGTGGTGGTCGTCGTCGCGCTCCTCGCCATTCTCGACCGGCTGGCGCGGCGCCTGCCGCCGGGCGTCCTGCCCTGGCGCTGAGGCCCCGCGGCCCGCGTCAGCCCGGCACGATGTAGGCGTCGGAGACGGCGACGTGCACGCTCTCGCCGATCGCCGGCGGCAGCACGCAGTCGACCGCGATCGTCTCGCCGAAGCCCGTGCGCAGGAGCACCTCGAACACCGGCCCGCGATAGATCGCGCCGATCACGGTCGCGGCCATCCCCACCGTATCGAGGCGCATGGTTTCCGGCCGCAGCAGCACCGTCGCCGGCCCGAGCACGGCGCCCTGACCCGCCGAGAGGCGCGCGCCGAAAGAATGGCCGGCGACGGTGACGAGCGCCATGCCCTCGCCGCAGGAGGAGACGTCGCCGGCGACGAGAAAGCCGCGGCCGACGAAGCCGGCGACGGTGCGGTCGGCGGGTGCGGCATAGACGGTACCCGGCGCGTCCGCCTGCAGGACGCGGCCCGCCTGCATCACCACCACCCGGTCGGCCAGCGCCAGCGCCTCGGACTGGTCGTGCGTGACATAGACCATGGTGGTGCCCGTCCGCTCGTGGATCTCGCGGAAGGCGACCGTCATCGAGGCGCGGAGATGCATGTCGAGATTGGCCAACGGCTCGTCGAACAGGATGATCTTCGATTCCGCGACGAGGCAGCGCGCGAGCGCCACGCGCTGCCGCTGGCCGCCGGAGAGTTCCTCGATCCGGCGTTCGGCAAAGCCATGGAGGCCCACCGTCGCCAGCACCGCCTCGACCCGTTCCGCGCTCTCGGCGCGCCCGACGCGGCGCGTCTTCAGGGGATAGGCGACGTTCGCGCCGACATTCATATGCGGCCACAGCGCATAGGACTGGAAGACGACGCCGACGCCGCGGTGCTCGGGCGCCACCAGCCGCGTGCCATCGGCGACGACGTCGTCCCCCAGCCGGATCTCGCCGCTGTCGGGCGACTCGAAGCCGGCGATGAGGCGCAGCAGCGTGGTCTTGCCGCAGCCCGACGCGCCGAGGAGTGCGGTGAAGGAGCCGGAGGCGAAATCGAGGGAGATGTCGGCAAGGGCCTGCGTGGCGCCGAAGCGCTTGGCGACCCCGCGCACGGAAATGGCGGTCATATCGTTCCTTCTGTCGCACAAGCCTCTAGGCGGCGCACATGACGAATTTGCGAAGGTGCGGATTTTTCCCAGAACGACTGGGTGGCCGTTCCATCAGCCGGGCCGCCGTCGTCGGACCGGGCGTCACCGCCGCCAGCGGCCTGCGCTTCAACCGTCGTCCGGGGCCGGCGCCGCTGACGCGAGCGCCTCGCTGTGGCGGTCGAAGGAGACGGTCTTCAGGACGGCCTGCACCGGCATGCCGATGGCGAGCCCGAGGGTGGCGACCGACAGGCGCGTGATGCGGGCAGAAATCTCGGCGCCGTGGCAGTCGAGCCGGACGTCCGCCGAGGCCGGCCCGCTGTCCTCGATGGCCAGGATGGCGCCGGAGAGGACGTTGAGCGCGCTGAGGCCCTCCGGCGGCCGCGTCGCGATCATCACGTCGCGGGCTCGCAGCCGCAGCCGCACCGGGCTGCCGATCGCGGCGGAGAGGCGCGGCACGTGCAGCGTTCCCGCCGGCGAGAACAGGAGGGTCAGGCCGAAACGCTTGTCATGGCTTTCGACCCGCGTGTCGAGGACGCTGCCGGCTTCGACCTCGTCGGTCATCGGATAGAGGTCGAGACGGCGCAGCGTCGTGGCCGGATCGCCCTTCGCCACCACCCGTCCGGCCGCGAGCACGACCACCGTCGTCGCCAGCTGCTCGACCTCGGCGACGGAATGGCTGACATAAAGGATGGGGATCCCCGCCTCGTCGCGCAGGCGACGGATATAGGGGAGGATTTCCGCCTTGCGGGCGTCGTCGAGGGCGGCCAGCGGCTCGTCCATCAGGATCAGGCGCGGACTGGCGATCAGCGCCCTTCCGATGGCGACGCGCTGTCGCTCGCCGCCCGACAGGAGGCTCGGCCGGCGAGAGAGCAGCGGCGCGATGCCGAGGAGATCGACCACCCTGTCGAAGGACTGGTAGCGCTCGGCCTTCGGCGTGAACCAGCGGCCGTAGACGAGATTCTGCCGGACGGTGAGATGCGGAAACAGCCGCGCGTCCTGGAAGACGTAGCCGAGCCGGCGCCGGTGTTTTGGCACGAAGACCTTCGCGCCGGTGTCGACCAATACCCGGCCCTCGACGGCAATGCGGCCTTCGTCGGGCCGCATCAGGCCGCCGACGAGGTTGACGAGCGAGGTCTTGCCCGAGCCGGAGGGTCCGAACAAAGCGGTGAGGCCGCCCTCGCTCTCGAAACGGACATCGAGGGAGAAGTCGCCGAGCCGGTGCCGCAGGTCGATCGCGACCGTCATGCCCGCTCGATCCGCCGCCCGACGCGCCGCGCCAGGAATTCCGACAGCATCAGGGCGGTCATCGAGATCGCTATCGAGACCAGCGTCAGCCGCATCGCGCCGGCATCGCCCCCCGGCACCTGCAGGAAGCTGTAGATCGCCGACGGCAGGGTCTGCGTCTCGCCGGGGATGTTGGAGACGAAGGTGATCGTCGCGCCGAACTCGCCCATCGCCTTGGCGAAGGAGAGGATCATGCCGGCGATGATGCCGGGCAGGATCAGCGGCAGGGTCACGGAGAGGAAGACCCAGGCGGGCGACGCCCCGAGCGTGCCGGCGGCATCCTCCAGCCGGCGGTCGACCGCCTCGAGCGACAGCCGCATCGCTCGCACCATCAAAGGCAGGCCCATCACTGCGCAGGCGAGCGCCGCGCCGGTCCAGCGGAAGGCGAAGACGATGCCGAAATGGGTTTCGAGAAAGGCACCGATCGGTCCGCGGCGGCCGAAGCCGATGAGGAGGAGATAGCCGGTGACGACCGGCGGCAGCACCAGCGGCAGGTGCACGAGGCCGTTCAGGAACGCCTTGCCCCAAAACTCCCCGCGCGCCAGGACGAAGGCGAGAAACAGCCCGATCGGCAGGCTGGCCAGCATGGCGACGAGTGCGACGCGGATGCTGAGGCGCACCGCCGTCCACTCTTCCGGGCTCAGCGCCAGCCAGTCCACGATGATCCGTCCTCCGGGGCCGGCGGCATGCCGGACCTGTCTTCCTTCGCAGCGACGGCGGCAGCCGTAAAGCCCCCGGTTGGCGAAGGACACGGACCCTCGAAGGGGCAAGGAAGCTCTCGCCCGGCGCAGGCATCAGTCGGATGCTGCGCGATGGGCAGAGGGACGCGCATGGCGTTCCTCTTCCCCCGCCAAAAAGCTCCGGCTATTCGGCGGTGGCCGGCAGGATCTCGTCGGTGATGACGTCGAATCGCGACAGCATGGTCGGGCCGAAATGCGTGGTCAGCGCCACGTCGGTGGCGTCGCGGCCGACGGCCATCAGGATGCGGCCGATCCGCGGCGTGTTGTGCCGCGCATCGAACGTATACCAGTGGCCGCCGAGATAGACCTCGAACCAGGCGCTGAAATCCATGGGATAGGGCACGGCGGGAACGCCGATGTCGCCGAGATAGCCGGTGCAGTAGCGCGCCGGAATGTTCATGCAGCGGCAGAGCGTGATCGCCAGATGCGCAAAATCGCGGCACACGCCCACCCGCTCGCTGAAGCCGCCATGCGCGCTGCGCGTGGCGTCGGCGAGTTGGTAGTCGAAGCGGATGTGGTTGTGCACGAAGTCGCAGATCGCCTGCACGCGCCCCCAGCCGAGCGGCGTGTTGGCGAACTGCGCCCAGGCGAAGTTGCCGAGGCGGTCGGTGTCGCAGTAGCGGCTGCCGAGGAGGAAGACGAGCACCTCGTCCGGCAGGTCCTTGATGTCGTGCTGGATGGCGTCCCACGCGGTGATGTCGGGCTGGCCGGTATCGTAGATGTCGAAGCGGGTCGAGATGGTCGTCAGCCCGGGCGGCGCGGTGATGCGGCTGCAGGCATTGCCGAAGCCGTCGACATAGTCCCAGGCCTCGATGTCCCGGTCGAAGGTCAGGGTCTGGTCGGTCAGGAGGTCGACGCGGCGCGAGGGATGGATGTTGAGCACCAGCAGCATGGGCGTCGGCTGCCAGCACTCGTAAGCCACATCGAAACCAGCGCGAATTTTCATGGGAGCTCCACCAAGCAGACCGGACCTCGGACTTTCGCCCGCAACACAGGCAATGCAAGGGGTGTGCCATGGTTTCATCGCGGTGATGAAAATCGTCGCAATGGCCGGCGCGGCCTGTCACCGTCCGCCGGCAAGCGCCGGTCGGCGGGGGAGCGTAACCGCCTCAGAAGGAGCCGGCAGCCTCACCGCGGCCACATCCGGCGAGCCAGGGCTACGAGAGAGGCGTCCGAGCCGCGGGGTCCGATCAGCGAGATGCCGATCGGGCCGCCGGTCGTCCGGCCGGCCGGCACGGTCACCTGCGGCAGGCCGGCGAGGCCGGCGACGGCGAGCAGCGTGATCGCCTGGTGGCGAAAGCTGTCGAGGATGTCGGCGCCGGCATCGAGGCGGAAGGGTGCATCGTGCACCGGCGGCGCGATCAGCACGCCATCCGTGCCGAGGAGGGCGTCGATGCCGGCGCGAAACCGGGCGCGGACCTTCGCCGCCGCCTCTTCCTGCGCCGCCGTCAGCGACCGCGCATAGGCGAAGCGCTGCTCGACCGGGGCGCTGAGGACAGGACGGACCTTGTCGATCCAGGGGCCGAACTCGGCCAGGATCTCGCGCGACTGCAGGATGCGGAAGGCGTCGTAGACCTGGTTGGCCGGCAGATCGGCATAGACCTCGACGCCCGCGGCCTCGAGGCCTTCGCAGACCGTTTCCAGCACGGCGCCGGCCTCCCCGGCCATCCGCGCGAACATGTCGTCTGCCCGCATCAGCCGCGGCGCGGCAGGCAGCGGACAGGTGTCGTCGCCGAGGAGGACGGCGCCGGTCTTCTCCAGCGTCTCCCCGTCGCGGGCGAAGAAGCCGAGCGTGTCGAAACTCGCCGCCAGCGTCATGCAGCCGTCGAGCGAGATCCGGTCCTGCGTCGGGCGCAGACCCCAGAGGCCGCAGAAACTCGCCGGCGCGCGCACCGAGCCGCCGGTATCCGAGCCGATGCCAATGTCGACAAGGCCGGCCGCCACGGCCGCGGCCGATCCCGAGGAAGAGCCGCCGGGGATGCGGTCGGGCGCGGCGCTGTTCACCGGCGTGCCGAAATGCGGGTTCATGCCATAGAGCGACCAGGCGATCTCGTCGGTCTGCGTCTTGCCGGTGAAGACGGCGCCCGCATCGAGCAGCGCCTGGATCGCCGGCGCCGTGCGCTCCTTGACCTCGCTCTGCGCCAGGATGAAGGGGCTGCCGCAACCGGTGCGGTAGCCCTTCACGTCGAAGAGGTCCTTCACCCCGAGCCGCAGGCCCGCCAGCGGCCCCTCGGCGGCCGAGGCCACGGGAACCGCGGGATAGGGAAGAAACGCCCCGACCGTGTCGTCATCCATCAACATCGCCGCTTCTCCCGCGCTTCTCGAGCGATCGTCCCTTCCCCTGTTGCCACCGTCAGCCCAGATGAGCAATGTCCTGCCGGTATCCGGCGGTGCATCATCGCGCAGCGGCGCGCGTCATCGCCCTCCCCCAACCGGGCGCTGCCTCGAGGAGAAGACCCATGAAGATCGACGCGGCGAAGCGCCTCGAGGACAACGACATCGCCTATTCCAATTCGGGCGCGGTGAAGGGCGCGGACGCGTTCGCGCCGCGCTGGGCGGCGGAGGCCGAGACGTTTCGCGCCGCGCTGATGGCCGACGGGCGCGGCAGCCTCGACCAGCCCTATGGCGACGGCGCCCGACAGGTCTACGACCTCTTCCTGCCGGTGCATCCGCCACGCGGCCTCTTCGTCTTCGTGCATGGCGGCTACTGGCAGCGGCTGGACAAGAGCTTCTTCTCGCATCTGGCGGCGGGCCCCCTGGCGCGCGGCTTTGCCGTCGCCATCCCGAGCTACACACTCTGCCCGGACATCCGGATAGCCGGGATCGTCCAGGAGATCGCAGCCTTCCTGGCGCATGTCGCCGCCGAGGTCGACGGGCCGATCACGCTCGCCGGCCACTCCGCCGGCGGCCATCTCGTCGCCCGCATGGCCGCCTCTCCCTCGCCGCTGGGCGAGGACGTGCGGGCCCGCATCGCCGCCGTGGTGCCGATCAGCGGCGTCCACGATCTGCGCCCCCTCCTCGGCAATTCGATGAACACGGTCCTGCACCTCGACGCCGCAGAGGCGCGGGCGGAGAGCCCGGCGCTGCTCGATCCGGCCATCACGGCGCCCGTCACCTGCTGGGTCGGCGGCAACGAACTGCCGGAATTCCTGCGCCAGAACGCGCTGCTGGCGAGCCTCTGGTACGGCGTCGGCGTGGCCACCCGTGCCGTCGTCAGCCCCGGCCGGCACCACTTCGACGTCATCGACGATCTCGCCGACGCCGACAGCGCCATGACCGCGCTCGTCAGCCCGCAGCCGCCCGAGCCGGACTGAGGCGGCCGGACAGAGGACGGCAGAAGGCCCGCCGATGCCCTCTGCCGACTGACGGTCGTGTTGTCTGATCAACAGGTTGGCGATCCTTCCTGAAAAACCGATTCGGCCACTTCACGCGATGATTCCGGAAGCTGTCGCATCGATTCAGCCGGCGCCGGGTCGCGGCAGGACGATCGGCCGCAGCACCGCCCCTCGAACGCTGCTAGCCGCGCCCCAGATAGCGCCGATGAACCTTCGCCCCCGCCGAGACCCCCCCGCCCCCGGACAGGAAAGCGTCTGGGATTTTCCGCGTCCCGCCCGCGTCGAGAGCACCGCGTCCTGCCTGCGCGTCGTCTTTGCCGGCCGGGTCGTCGCCGAGACGCGCCGGGGCTTTCGCGCCATCGAGACCAGCCACCCGCCGTCCTACTATTTTCCACCTGATGACGTGGAGACGGCGCTGCTCGTCCCGGCCTCGCGGCGGACGCTGTGCGAATGGAAAGGCGGCGCCGCCTATCACGACCTCGTCGCTGGCGACCGTCGCGCCGTCGACGCCGCCTGGTCCTACCCCCGTCCGACGCCCGACTTCGCGGCGATCGCCGGCTATTTCGCCTTCTATCCCGGCAGGGTCGACGCCTGCTTCGTCGACGACGAGCCCGTCACGCCGCAGGAAGGCGATTTCTATGGCGGCTGGATCACGCGCGCACTCTCCGGCCCGTTCAAGGGACCGCCCGGCACGCAATTCTGGTGAAAGCGGGCCCTCTAGGTGTGATGCCCCGTCTCGTCGACGCTGAGAAACTGCAGCACCCTGTTCAGCATCTGCTGCTCGGCGTCGATCAGCACCTGGACGGCAGCGATCCGCGAACCGCGCGGATGCCGAAACGCTTCGCCGAGATAGGCATCGGTCTGTGATCGCGTGGTCGAAAGCTGTGCCAGGAGGTTCTTGAATTCGTGGTTCCAATAGGCCCCGCCTTTGGCGTCGGGCCGATCGACCAGCTTGATCGAATCGCACCCGACCGAGCCGGACGTCCGCCCCGGATCGTCCCATTCCACGGGAACGCGCCAGCCGCGATCCTCGACGCCGAATCGGAGGGAAGACTCCGTCTCGACGACGGCGACAGGCGCGCCATTGACGGTGCCCAGACCAAAACTGGGATGCTCGATCCGATCTCCCCACTGAAACTGATAGGGCCTGCCCGCCTGATGATCGCTCATTGGGTAACCCTTGTTGTCCGATGCGGATGATGACCGGCGCGCTGAGGCACAAGGGTTTTGCGAAGGTTTGGTTGCAAAGCGCGCAATCCGGCAGCTAGAGGCCGAGAGCGCTGCTCGTTTCGACGGCCACGCCCGCCGCGGCCATGTCCGCCATCGCCCGTGCCAGCGAGCCGCCGAGATCGATGGCCCGGCAGGCGTCCTCGATCAGCACGACCTCGAAGCCCTTGCCGCGCCCGTCGAGGGCGGTCCAGGCGACGCAGAAGTCGAGCGCGAGGCCGGCGACGAAAATCCGCTCGACACCGCGTTCCCGGAGATAGCCGCCAAGGCCCGTCGGCGTCACGCGGTCGGCCTCGAGGAAGCCGGAATAGCTGTCGACATGCGGATGGGTGCCCTTGCGCACGATCGCCTGCGCCGACGGCAGGTCGAGGCCAGGGTGGAAGGCGGCGCCCTCGCTACCCTGGACACAGTGGTCCGGCCAGAGCACCTGCGTGCCGTAGGCGGCCGCCACCGTCTCAAAGGGCGCCTGGGCGTGGGTGGAGGCGAAGGAGATGTGGCCGGCGGGATGCCAGTCCTGTGTCAGGACGATGGTGCCGAAGGCCCGTCCGAGCCGGTTGACGACCGGGACGACCGCGTCCCCGCCCGGCACGGCGAGCGCGCCGCCGGGACAGAAATCCCTCTGCATGTCGACGACGACCAGCGCATCCCCTGCCGAAATCTGCCGCATCCGCTGACTCTCCAGTCCTTCAATTCCCTCGCGGGGCGCGCCTCGGTGCAAGCCCCCGCGACGATGCGAAATTTCGGGCGACGAGGCCAGCGTCAAAGCGGGTGCCATGACTTTTGCGCCAGCGACAGGGACAAACTGCCTGGCCGCCCTATGATGGCAGTTCTCTCTACGCTTCCTGCCGATCGGATCCCCATGCCCGCACCCGCCACGCTTTTCGACATCCGCGCCTGGATCGCCTGGGGAAGGCGGCATGTGGAGGCCGCAACCCTGATCAAGCTCGGCGTCGCCGCCGCCGCCGTCTACGCCTTCTTCGCGATCGCCGGCGAGGTCATGGAGGGCGACACGCACGGCTTCGATGCCGAGATCCTGCTGGCGCTGCGCAGCGCCGCCGATCCGGCCAATCCGCTCGGGCCGCGCTGGATGCAGGAAGTGCTGCGCGATTTCACCGCGCTCGGCGGCCATGCCGTGCTGACGCTGATCACGCTGGCCGTCGCCGGCTTTCTCTGGATGCAGGGCAAGCGGCGCTCCATGGTGCTGGTGCTGGCGGCCATCCTGTCAGGATTTCTGCTGTCGTCGCTGTTGAAGCTCGGCTTCGCCCGGCCGCGCCCGGATCTCGTGCCGCATGGGACGACCACCTACACCGCCAGCTTTCCAAGTGGCCATGCCATGCTGTCGGCGATCGTCTACCTGACGCTCGCCGCCCTCGTCGCCCGCGTCCAGGAAACCCGGCTGATGAAGATCTATCTCCTGACCGTCGCCTGTCTGCTGACCGTGACGATCGGCTTCAGCCGCGTCTATCTCGGCGTCCACTGGCCGACCGACGTCATCGCCGGCTGGTCGGCCGGCGCCGCCTGGGCGCTGATGTGGTGGACGATCGCCTCCTGGCTGGAGACGCGCGGCGTCGTCGAGAAGGAAGTGACGACGACGCCGATAGAACAGTAACCGCCAGGAGGAGGCCGGCACGAAAAGGGGCGCTGCCGATGGCGCGCCCCCGTTTCCGAGCCGTTCGCTTAAAGGCGCCGGTTACGCCTTGTTGCGGTTGTAGACGTCGAAGCAGACGGCGGCGAGAAGGACGAGGCCCTTGATCACCTGCTGGTCGTCGATGCCGATGCCCATGATCGACATGCCGTTGTTCATCACGCCCATGATGAAGGCGCCGATCACCGCGCCGGTGACCTTGCCGACGCCGCCATAGGCCGAGGCGCCGCCGATGAAGCAGGCGGCGATGACGTCGAGCTCGAAGCCGACGCCGGCCTTCGGCGTCGCCGAGTTGAGGCGGGCGGCGAAGATGAGGCCGGCGAGCGCGGCGAGCACGCCCATGTTGACGAAGGCGAGGAAGGTCAGTCGCTCGGTGTTGATGCCCGAGAGCTTCGCGGCCTTCTCGTTGCCGCCGACGGCGTAGATGCGCCGACCGATGGTCGTGCGCGTCGTCATGAAGCCGTAGATGGCGATGAGGACGGCCATGACCATCAACACGTTCGGGAAGCCGCGATAGGACGCCATGAGATAGGTGATCAGCATGATCGCCGCGGCGATGAAGATGTTGCGGCCGAGGAAGAGACCGAAAGGCTCGTCGACCTTGCCCAAGCGGGCCTGCTTCTGCCGGGCGCGGTGGCTGAAGTAGACGAGCGCGAGCGCAGCCAGCGCGCCGAGCACGATCGTCGTCATGTGGACGCCGCCGCCGGCCGACAGGAAATCGGGGATGAAGCCCTTGGACAGAAGCTGGAAGGTCTCCGGGAACGGGCCGACCGAGGCCGAACCCAGAACCTTCAGCGTCAGGCCGCGGAAGACGAGCATGCCGGCCAGCGTGACGATGAAGGACGGCACCTTGAAATAGGCGACGAGATAGCCCTGCGCCGCGCCGACGATGGCGCCGACGGCGAGGCACAGCAGCGCCGAGGAGAAGCCGTCGAGGCCCATCTTGACCATCAGCACCGCGCCGAGGCCGCCGATGAAGCCGGCGACGGAGCCGACGGAAAGATCGATGTGCCCGGTGATGATGACCAGCAGCATGCCGATCGCCATGATGATGATGTAGCTGTTCTGCAGCACCAGGTTGGTGAGGTTCAGCGGCTTCATCAGCACGCCGTCGGTCATGACCTGGAAGAAGATCATGATCACGACCAGCGCCAGCAGCATGCCGTATTCGCGGATGTGCGACTTCAGGAAGCCGAAATCGAAGCCGCTCTGCGGCGTGGTCGGCTCGTCGGCCGTCTTGATGCTCATAGCGTGTCACCCTGGACTTGCTGGCCTGACCGGATGATCGCCCGCATGATGCTTTCCTGGCTCGCCTCGGCGGCCGGCATTTCGGCGACGATCCGGCCTTCGTTCATGACATAGATGCGGTCGCAGATGCCGAGGAGTTCCGGCATTTCCGAGGAGATCACGAGGACGCCTTTGCCCTCGTTCGCCAGCTGGTTGATGATGGTGTAGATTTCGAACTTGGCGCCGACGTCGATGCCGCGCGTCGGCTCGTCGAGGATCAGAAGCTCCGGCCCCGAGAAGAGCCATTTCGACAGCACCACCTTCTGCTGATTGCCGCCGGAGAGGTTCAGCGCCTTCTGGAAGATGCCGGAGCAGCGGATCTTCAGCTTGTCGCGGAATTCCTCCGCGACCGAGCGCTCGCGGTGATTGTCGATCACCCCGCCCTTGGAGATCCCGCCGAGATTGGCGAGCGAGATGTTCTGCTTGATGTCGTCGTCGAGGATCAGGCCGAACTGCTTGCGGTCCTCGGTGACGTAGGCGATGCCGGCCTCGATGGCGCGCGGGATGGTCGAAACGTCGACCGGCTTGCCGTGCATCAGCACCTCGCCGGAGACGTTGCGGCCGTAGGACTTTCCGAAGACGCTCATAGCGAGTTCGGTGCGCCCGGCGCCCATCAGTCCGGCGATGCCGACGACCTCGCCCTTGCGAACGTTGATGGCGATGTCGTTGAGGACCTGCCGCTTGGAGCTGAGGTGGTGGAAGGCGTTCCAGTTGCGCACCTCGAACAGCATCTCGCCGATCTTCGGGGTGCGCGCGGGATAGCGGTCCGCGAGGCTCCGGCCGACCATGTCGCGGATGATGCGATCTTCCGAGATCGCCTCCTTCTTGCAGTCGAGCGTCGAGACGGTCGAGCCGTCGCGCAGCACGGTGATCTGGTCGGCGACGCGGGAGATCTCGTTCAGCTTGTGCGAGATCAGGATCGCGGCCATGCCCTGCGCCTTGAACTCCAGGAGGAGGTCGAGGAGGGCCTGGCTGTCGCTCTCGTTGAGGCTCGCCGTCGGCTCGTCGAGGATGAGGAGCTTCACGTCCTTGGCCAGCGCCTTGGCGATCTCGACCAGCTGCTGCTTGCCGACGCCCAGATCCTTGATCAGCGTCGTCGGCGACTCCTTCAGCCCGACCTTGGCGAGCAGCTCGGCCGTCTTCGCATTGGCGAGGTTCCAGTCGATGATGCCGTAGCGCGCCACCTCGTTGCCGAGGAACATGTTCTCGGCGATCGACAGCAGCGGCACCAGCGCCAGTTCCTGGTGGATGATGATGATGCCGAGATGCTCGGAATCGGAAATGCCGGCGAACTCGCGCGCTTCGCCCTCGTAGCGGATCTCACCCTCGTAGCTGCCATGCGGGTAGACGCCCGACAGCACCTTCATCAGGGTCGACTTGCCGGCGCCGTTCTCGCCGCAGATCGCGTGGATCTCGCCCGGCCGGACCGTCAGATTGACGTTGTCGAGCGCCCGAACGCCCGGAAATGTCTTGGTGATGCCGCGCATCTCGAGAATGGGAGCCATTGTTCCTCCACCGGCCCGTCCGCCCGCGGCCCTGCCGCGATGTGGGAGATAGCCGGGTTGCCGCCCGTATGCAAAAGCGGCCCGGGAAGCATGACGCTGTCCCGGGCCGCGACCTGTGTGGTTCGGCCTTACTTGACCTGGTCGGCGGTGTAGTAGCCGCTGCCGACGAGGATCTCTTCCCAGTTCGACTTGTCGACCGGGACCGGCTTCAGGAGGTAGGACGGCACGACCTTGACGCCGTTGTCGTAGGTCTTGGTGTCGTTGACCGGAACCTCGGTGCCAGCGGCCATGGCGTCGACCATGTCGACGGTGACCTTGGCGAGCTCGCGGGTGTCCTTGAAGATGGTCGAGAACTGCTCGCCGGCGATGATCGACTTGACCGACTGGACTTCCGCGTCCTGGCCGGAGACGACCGGCATCGGCATGTCGCCCGAGCCGTAGCCGACGCCCTTCAGCGACGAGATGATGCCGATCGACAGGCCGTCATAGGGCGACAGCACGGCGTCGACCTTCTTGTCGGCGTAGTTGGCGGACAGGAGGTTGTCCATGCGGGCCTGGGCCGTCGCCGGATCCCAGCGCAGCGTGCCGACCTTGTCCATGCCGGTCTGGCCGGACTGGACGACGAGCTTGCCGGAGTCGATCAGCGGCTGCAGGACGCTCATCGCGCCATCGTAGAAGAAGAAGGCGTTGTTGTCGTCCGGGGAGCCGCCGAACAGCTCAATGTTGAACGGGCCGGCCGCGTCGGGAAGGCCGAGCTTGTCGACGATCGACTGGGCCTGCAGCACGCCGACCTGGAAGTTGTCGAAGGTCGCGTAATAGTCGACGTTCGGCGAGTTCTTGATCAGGCGGTCATAGGCGATGACCTTGATGCCGGCGTCGTGCGCCTGCTGCAGCACGTCGGTCAGCGTCGTGCCGTCGATCGAGGCGATGACGAGAACCTTGGCGCCCTTGGTGACCATGTTCTCGATCTGCGAGAGCTGGGTCGGGATGTCGTCCTCGGCGTACTGGAGATCGGCAGTGTAGCCCTTCTCCGTCAGCGTCTTGACCATGTTGTCGCCGTCCGCGATCCAGCGCGCAGAGGACTTCGTCGGCATCGATACGCCGACGGTGCCCTTGTCCTGCGCAAAGGCGGCAGGCGTGAGGGCGGCCAAGCCGAAGACGGCGCCGGCCAGAAGCAGTTTCAATGATTTCACAGGTGTCTCCCAAAATGACGGTGTGTCGCGACGCATCCCAGCCGGAAAGCTCGCGCTTTCGGGGCCACCGCCACGTCGCAAATATCGGTCGCTCCTCCACGCCATCCCCGACAGTCGATCGTCGATCGTCCGGCCAGCGGCTGCCCGAGCGAAAGGGCGCCTGGATGGTTTGGCGAACTTGATTTTGTTTGACGCGGCTGTCAAGGCCGATATCGCCATTCATCATATCAATCCCCGGTCCTGACGACCTGCATGGTTAGCATTGCTTCTGAGACGTCCAATGATAGGATGATTGCGGGCACAGGCGGGATGAAATGGACGAAGCGGCAAGGCAGCCCGAGCACTGGGGAGGCGGTGTGAGGGGAGAGAAGATCAACCGCACCATGACGCTGGCGGCCGAACTCGGCTGCAAGATCACCTCGGGGGCACTGGCGGCGGGATCCCTGCTGCCGACGGAAGCGGAGATCCAGACGCGCTACGGCGTGTCGCGCACCGTGGTGCGCGAAGCCATCCGCCACATCGCCGCCAAGGGCCTCGTCACCGTCGGACCGAAGGTCGGCACGCGGGTGCGCCACAACAACGACTGGAACATCCTCGACGCCGAGGTGATGCGCTGGCACCTGATGGCGGGCGAACGACGGCGCTTCGTCGAGGCGCTGTACGAGATGCGGCTGATCAACGAGCCGGAGGCGGCGCGTCTGGCCGCATCGCGAATCACGCCGGAGCAGTCGGATCGTCTCGCCGACGCGCTGGCGGCGATGGCCGTGCACCCGCGCGGCTCGGAAAAGCTGATCATCGCCGATCTCGACTTCCACCGGATCATCCTCGAGGCCACCGGCAATCCGATTCTGCGCTCGCTCGGGACCATGATCGAGCGCAGCCTGTCGATCTCCTTCTCCCTGTCCTGGCGGCAGAATCCGCAGGACGAGACGGTCCGCCAGCATGCCCGCGTCCACGACGCGATCGTGCAGGGGGACGGCGAGGCGGCGAGCCTGTTCATGCGGCGCCTGATCGAAAGCGCCTTCCAGGACGTCGTCGCCGCGCTCTACAACGAACCTGCGGCGGCAGCAGCGCCGCCGCATCCCTTCTCAGCCAACGGCAGCGCGGCTCCGCCTCCTGCCGTTTCACAGGTAGCTTGGAAATGAAGACCATCACGGTCGGCCTCGTCGGGGTCGGCAAGATCGCGCGGGACCAGCACATCCCCTCGCTCGCCCGCACGCCCGGAATCGAACTCGTCGCCGCCTGCAGCCGCAATGCGGCCGTCGAGGGCGTCCAGAACTTCGCCACCCTGACCGAGATGCTGGCGGCCCTGCCCGACCTCGACGCCGTGGCGCTCTGCACGCCGCCGCATGTCCGCCATGCGCTGGCCGCCGAGGCGCTGGCCGCCGGCAAGCACGTCCTCCTGGAAAAGCCCCCCGGCGCGACCCTGTCGGAAATCGAGCCGCTGATCGCGGCGGCCGATGCCAAGGGCCTGACCCTGTTCGCCACCTGGCACTCGCGCTTTGCGCCGGGCGTCGCGCCGGCCCGCGATTTTCTCCGCGATGCCGCGATCACGGGCGTTTCGGTCGAGTGGAAGGAAGACGTGCGCCACTGGCATCCCGGCCAGGAATGGATCTGGGAGCCCGGCGGGCTCGGCGTCTTCGATCCCGGCATCAACGCCCTCTCGATCGTCACGGCGATCCTGCCGCGGCCGATCTTCCTCACCGGCGCGACACTCGAATTTCCGTCCAACCGCGCCACGCCGATCGCCGCCGACCTCGCCTTCACCGACGGCGACGGGCTTTCGGTCACCGCCGTCTTCGACTGGCGGCAGACCGGACCGCAGACCTGGGACATCCATGTCGATACCGACAAGGGGCGGCTGACGCTGTCCTCCGGCGGCGCCAGGCTCGCCATTGCCGGCGCGGCTGTGGGCATCGGCCCGGAAGCGGAATATGACGGGATCTACGCCCGCTTCGCCGAGCTCGTCACGGCCGGCCAGTCGGACGTCGATGTCGCGCCGCTGCGCCATGTCGCGGATGCCTTCATGCTCGGCCGCCGCCAGACGGTCGAAACCTTCGACTAGCCAATCCTTCGCGACCTATTGATCCTCAAGACAGACAAGAAGCTGAAGACCATGCTGAAAAACAACGATACGACGGGCCGGCCGAAACTGCGTTCGCGCGCCTGGTTCGACAATCCGAGCAATCCCGACATGACGGCGCTCTATCTCGAGCGCTACCTCAATTTCGGCCTCAGCCTGGAAGAGCTGCAGTCGGGCATGCCGATCATCGGCATCGCGCAGACGGGCTCCGACCTCAGCCCCTGCAACCGCCACCACCTCGAGCTCGCCAAGCGCGTGCGCGACGGCATCCGCGAGATGGGCGGCATTCCGCTGGAATTTCCGGTGCATCCGATCCAGGAGACGGGCAAGCGCCCGACCGCGGGTCTCGACCGGAACCTTGCCTATCTCGCCCTCGTCGAGGTGCTCTACGGCTATCCGCTCGACGGCGTCGTCCTCACCATCGGCTGCGACAAGACCACGCCCGCCTGCCTGATGGCGGCGGCGACGGTGAACATTCCGGCGATCGCGCTCTCCGTCGGCCCGATGCTGAACGGCTGGTTCCGCGGCGAGCGCACCGGCTCGGGCACGATCGTCTGGAAGGCGCGCGAGCTGATGGCCAAGGGCGAGATCGACTACCAGGGCTTCATCAAGCTCGTGGCGTCCTCGGCCCCCTCGACCGGCTACTGCAACACCATGGGCACGGCGACGACGATGAACTCGCTGGCCGAAGCGCTCGGCATGCAACTGCCGGGCTCGGCCGCCATTCCCGCGCCCTACCGCGACCGCCAGGAAATGAGCTACCTCACCGGCAAGCGCATCGTGGAGATGGTGCATGAGGACCTGAAGCCCTCCGACATCCTGACGCGCGAGGCCTTCGAGAACGCCATCCGCGTCAACTCGGCGATCGGCGGTTCGACCAATGCGCCGATCCACCTCAACGCGCTGGCCCGCCATGTCGGCGTCGAGCTCTCGATCGACGACTGGCAGACCTATGGCGAGGAGATTCCGCTGCTGGTGAACCTGCAGCCGGCTGGCGAATATCTCGGCGAGGATTACTACCATGCCGGCGGCGTGCCGGCGGTGGTCAACCAGCTGATGACACAGGGGCTGATCCACGAGGACGCGCCGACCGTCAACGGCAAGTCGATCGGCGACAACTGCCGCGGCGCGCGGATCGAGGACGAGAACGTCATCCGTACCTTCGACAAGCCGATCAAGACGCATGCCGGCTTCCGCGTGCTGCGCGGCAACCTGTTCGATTCGGCCATCATGAAGCTCTCGGTGATCTCGCCGGAGTTCCGCCAGCGCTACCTTGCCAATGCCGCCGATCCCGAGGCCTTCGAGGGCCGCGCCATCGTCTTCGACGGCCCGGAGGACTACCATCACCGCATCGACGATCCGGAACTGGCGATCGACGAGCACTGCGTGTTGTTCATGCGCGGCGCCGGCCCGATCGGCTATCCCGGCGCGGCCGAGGTCGTGAACATGCGGGCGCCCGACTACCTGATCAAGCGCGGCATTTCCTCGCTCGCCTGCATCGGCGACGGCCGCCAGTCCGGCACCTCCGGCTCGCCCTCGATCCTCAACGCCTCGCCGGAAGCGGCCGCCGGCGGTGGCCTCGCGCTGCTGCAGACGGGTGACAAGGTCCGCATCGACATCGGCCGCGGCACCGCCGACATCCTGATCTCGGACGAGGAACTGGCCACGCGTCGCCAGTCGCTCGCCGACGATGGTGGCTATCAGTATCCGGCTCACCAGACGCCGTGGCAGGAGATCCAGCGCGCCTATGTCGGCCAGCTGTCGACCGGCGCCGTTCTGGAGCCGGCGATCGCCTACCAGCGCATCGCCCAGACCAAGGGCCTGCCGCGCGACAACCACTGACGCCGAAGGGTTTCCGGGACGGCGCCGTTGCGCGCCGTCCCGGACTGTCCCGACCATGCCCCTCCGTGATGGCCTGCCTCGACCGACGCCGGGAGAAACGATGACGACATCTGACACACGGCCGTTCTGCGCCGCCGCCGACTGGGGGACCACGAGCTTCCGTCTCTGGCTGCTCGGCCGCGACGGCACGGTGCTCGGCGAGCGCCGCAGCCGCGAGGGCATGCAGTCCGCCGCCAAGCCCGGATTTCACGCGGTGCTGGAGCAACATCTCCTGGCGCTGAAGGCGGCGGACGACCTGCCGGTCATCGTCTGCGGCATGGCCGGGTCGCGCCAGGGCTGGGTCGAGGCGCCCTATGTCGACGCGCCGGCGAGTTTCGACGCCATCGCCGGCGGCGCCATCCGCGTGCCCGACATCACCCGCGACGTGCGTATCCTGCCGGGCGTCGCGCAGCGGCCAGGTGTCGCCCAAAAGGCGACGGGCGCCGACGGACCGAGCCTTGGCCCCGACGTCATCCGCGGCGAGGAGACCCAGGTCATGGGCCTCGGTCTTGCCGCCGGTACCCTCCTCTGTCTCCCCGGCACGCATTCCAAGTGGATCAGCGTCGGCGACCGCCGCATCGACGGCTTCTCGACCTTCATGACGGGCGAGCTGTTCCAGCTCCTGTCGACGCAGTCGATCCTGCGCCACACCCTCGACCCGGACGCCGACGTGATGGCCGAGAGCGCCAGCTTCGTCGCCGGCGTCGAGGCGGGCCACGCCGCGCCCGCCCTCATCCTCAACCGGCTGTTCTCGCTGCGCGCCGACGGCCTGTTCGGCAGCCGCAGCCCGGCCAAGGCGCTCGCCCGCCTGTCCGGCATGCTGCTCGGCGTCGAGATCGCCGGCGCCGCCATGCTCCACCCCGAGCGCAGCGTCGTCCTCGCCGCCTCCGGGCCGCTGTTCGACCTCTACCGCACGGCGCTCGGCGCCGCCGGCTGGACGGTCGACGTCGCCGATGCCGACGCGGCCGTCCGCAAGGGGTTGTTGGCCGGCGCCCTGCAATGTTTCGCCTCCGCATAAAGGTCCCAGTATGAGCCACATTTCCTCCGCCGCTCCCGACGACGCCTCCCTCGTCGCCCGGGTCGCCTGGCCGACGCTCCGGCGCTCGCTGGTCGCGATCCTGCGCGGCCTGAGGCCGGAAGAGACCGAGGCGGTGGTCGGCGGCCTGATCGAGCTCGGCTTCGAGGCGATCGAAATCCCGCTGAATTCGCCCGAGCCCTTCCGCTCGATCGAGACCGCCGCGAAAATGGCGCCGGCTGGCGTCCTGATAGGGGCCGGCACGGTGCTATCGACCGAGGCCGTCGACCGGCTGAACGATGCCGGCGGCCGCCTTCTCGTCAGCCCCAACGTCAATCCGGCGGTGATCCGGCGTGCCGCCGCGCACGGCATGGTGACCATGCCGGGCGTCTTCACGCCGACCGAGGCCTTCACCGCGATCGACGCGGGCGCCTCGGCGCTGAAGTTCTTTCCCGCCGGCGTCCTCGGCGTCTCCGGCATCCAGGCGATGATGGCGGTGCTGCCGAAGGATATCCCGATCGGCGTCGTCGGCGGCGTGTCCGACAAGGATTTCGAGGCCTTCGCCCGGATCGGCGTCAAGGCCTTCGGGCTCGGCTCGAGCCTCTATAAGGCCGGCATGCCGGCCGCCGAGGTCGTGGACCGCGGCCGGGCGGCGATCGCCGGCTATGACGCTGCCTTTGCGGGAGCGGGCGCATGATCCCCGAACCGATGGCAACGACCGCCCTCGACGGCCCGGCCTGCCTTCTCGGCGAGGGACCGGCCTATGACGCGGCCACCGACACCGCCTGGTGGTTCGACATCCTCGGCCGGACGCTGTTCGAGCATGCGTTTTCGACCGGCGCGACCCGCGCGCATGCCCTGCCCTTCATGGCGAGCCAGCTCTCCGTCATCGACGACACGCGGCAGCTGATCTTCGCCGAGTCCGGCCTCTACGTCCGCGAAATCGGCACGGGCCGGCTGACGCTCCACACCGTCATCGAGGAATCCGACGCCGCCACACGCTGCAACGACGGGCGGGTGCATCCCTCCGGCGCGCTGTGGATGGGCACGATGGGCAAGGAGGGCGAGGAGGGTCTCGGCGCCCTCTACTGGTTCCACCGCGGTGAAGTCCGGCAGCTCTACCGCGGCATTTCGATCCCCAACGCCATCTGCTTTTCTCCCGATGGCGCCACGGCCTACTTCACCGACACGCCGACCGGCAGGCTGATGCGCGTGCCGACTGACCCGGCGACCGGCCTGCCCCAGGGCGATCCGACGATCTTCCATGATTCACACGCGGCCAATGGCGGGCCGGACGGCGCCGTGGTCGATGCCGAGGGATGCCTGTGGAACGCCCGCTGGGGCGGCGGGAGGATCGACGTCTACGGACCGGACGGCGGCCAGCTTCGGTCGATCGCCCTGCCCGTCAGCCAGCCGACCTGCCCGCTTTTCATCGGTGCCAGCGCCGACCGGCTGCTCGTCACCTCCGCACGCCAGGGTGTCAAGGTTGGCGCAGAGCCGGACGCCGGGCGCACGCTGCTGCTCGACCTGGCGGTGCGGGGCCGCCACGATGCGCGGGTGATGGTCGCCTGAGGGCGATAAGTTTCTCTGTTGCGTCGCAACAGGGAAACTTACTCCTAACTTTCTGATTCTCCTAGGTATTCGAGAACTGCAGGGCAGCTATGCGGCTGTGATATTGTGCGTCGCAGCGTAAAACCGTATTAGCATCGGTCAAGGCACACTCAATCTTTCTTAGGACCGTCCGCCATGACCCGTTCGCTTCTCCTCGCTCTGTCCACCCTTCTCGCCGTCGGCGCCGCCCAGGCTGACGACATCCGTCCGATGGCCGGCAAGAGCTTCGCGCTCGAAGCCGCTTCCGGCAACGTCTACTACACCCGCGAGGCCGAGGGCTTCCGCGTCGTCGCCACCATGAACGCCAACGAAGGCGCCGCTCCCGTGCGCATCGTCTCGACGCTGTCGGACGGCCAGGCGATGACGCTGTCGATCCCGACCGCTGTCGGCGAGGAAGCCCGCGAGATCGAAATCCGCCGCACCGGCGAGACCCTCAGCGTCGGCAACCCGCAGCCGCTGATGGTTCGCGCCTCGCTGAACTGAGACGCCGTCGCCATCATGAAGCGTCAGACGAGGGCCCTCCGGGGCCCTTTTCTTTGGCCAGGCGCGTGCTGCGGCGCCGCGCTCAGGCCGCCGAGGCGGTGACGGAAAGTTCCACGAACTGGCTGCTCTCGGCGATCAGCGCGGCCACCGCGTCGGCCCGCATCGCCTTGGCATAGTAGTAGCCCTGCACCTCGGTCAGCCCTTCCAGTCGGGCGAAGGTCAGCTGGCTCTCGGTCTCCACGCCTTCCAGAATGGTCTCCATCCGCAAGGCTCGTGACAGCCGGACGATCGTGCGCACGATCTCGGCGTCCTCCAGGCTCGCGGCGACGTCGCGGGTGAAGGAACGGTCGATCTTCAGCCGATCGAACGAGAAATTGCGCAGGTTCGACAGGCTGGAAAAGCCGGTGCCGAAATCGTCCATGGTGATGCGAACGCCCAGCGCCCGCAGCCGCGTCATCGCGCTCTGGACGCGGTGCGACGCTTCCAGGAGCAGGGATTCGGTGATTTCGAGATCGAGCCGGCCCGGCGCCAGGCCGCTTTCGGCCAGCGCCTGCTCGACATAGTCGACGAGATGGGCATCCTTGAACTGCACCGGCGACAGGTTGACGGCGATGCCGATGGGCTTTGGCCAGGTCGCCGCGACCTTGCAGGCCTCTGAGAGGATCATGCGGCCGAGCCGGACGATCAGGCCCGAGCTTTCGGCCAGCGGGATGAAATCGAGCGGCGGCACCAGGCCGCGGGTCGGGTGGTTCCACCGCACCAGCGCCTCGAAGCTGCGGATCGCGCCGCTCGCCGTGCCGTAGATCGGCTGATAGTACAGCTCGAACTCGCCGCGCTCCATTCCCGCCCGCATCTCCGCCTCGAGCTGCAGCTGATCGTCCTTCTCCGCCTTCATTTCCGGCAGGAAGACGCGGTAGCTGCTCTGCGGCTCCAGCTTGGCCTGGTAGAGGGCGACGTCGACGGAGCGCATCACGTCCGACCAGGTCGCGCCGTCGATGCCGACGCGGGCGATGCCGATCGACGTGTTGGGGCTGATCCGCGTGTCGTCCAGCCGCATTTCCTGCGTCACCACGGCCAGCAGCTTTTCGGCGAAGAGCTCCGGCATGGTCTCGTCGGCGCTCGGAAAATGCACGACGACGAACTCGTCGCCGCCCAGCCGCACCGCAATGTCCTCCGGCCCTGCCGCGGCGACCAGCCGGCGCGCGACTTCTTCCAGCACGAGGTCGCCGGCGCGATGGCCGAACGTGTCGTTCACGTGCTTGAAATCGTCGAGATCGAGCATGTAGAGCAGCGCGCCGCGGTGCTGCCAGATGCGGGTCGCCAGCCCCTCCTCAAGCCGCGTGGTGAGGTGCGCCCGGTTGTACAGCCCGGTGACGGGATCGAGATGGGCCTGCCGGCGAAGCAGACCTTCGGTCTGGTTCAGCTGGCCGAGCTTCTCGCGCAGGAGCCGCTGCGAACGGCCGATGGACAGGAAGATGCGGCCGATCACCACCGGCGAGAGCAGAGCCAGGCTGTGCATGGCCGTGGTGGAAAAGGTTTCGACAAGGCCGCCGCCGAGCCCGCTCCAGGCCCGCACCTGCATGTCGACGAGAAGGCCTGTCACCGAGAACATCAGGCCGAGACCCGCTCCCGCGGCGGCATAGCTGAGTTCCACCTTTCGCTGCCGCAAGGCATCCGTCACGGCACTGCTCGGCATCATCGGTCCCATCTGGCAGTCTCGCCCTTCCGCCATGCCTCGCCACGACGCCCGGCGCCGTCACGTTACCTGCGGTCAGGACAAGGAGGGTGAATTCTTCGACGGCGTTTGCTGGCATGGAAAATAGGGGACGAACTATTTCCGTCTGATTAAGCAGATGCCTTCCGTTGCGGAAATATGCCGACATCGCGGCTGCGGCGGTGTTTTCCTGCAATTGGGATGAGCAAAAGAGGCCAAATCCGGCCATAGCGGACCGAAGGTCACCCGCGCGACGGCGCCCTGCGGTGGCGAAAGGTAGGCCGGCGAGCCGCGGCACGCGGCCCGCCGGTTTTCGGCGCGGTTCTACTGCTGCAGTTTCTCGACCAGCGCGGCGATTCCGGACTCGTAGATGCCGACGATGGCCTCGGTCGCCTTTTCCTCGGTGGCTCCCTTGGCGTCGAAACGGCCGGTCCAGATGATCTCGCTCTCACCTGCCTCGTCGCCCTCCCGCACGGCGATCATCGACATGTAGTTGGCGACCGGCAGGGGACCGTCCACGATTTTGTAGCCGTAGGACCTCAGGCTGTCGTCCCGGCTGGTCTCCGTTTCGACCAGCGTACCGCCACCGGCGAGCGAGAGGGTACGCGTCCGTATGCCGTCCGCCTCGCTGAGGCTGCACTTTTCGACGGCCGGGTGCCAATCGCCGATGCCGCAGAATTCGCCGATCATGGCCCAGACCTTTGCCGGTGCCGCCGTCACCTCGGCACTGCGTTCCACGTCGATCGCCAGGGCCGGCGTCGCCAGCGCCAACAGTCCGGCCGCGATCAGGATCGTTCTTGTCGTCATGTCTTTCCTCCCGGGTGCCCCCGCCGAAGAAGCTAGTCGACCGGAAGGCGCCGGGAAGTGGTCCCCTGTTCCGAGGGAGGGAGGACTGCCAAGCGAGCGGACAAAAAAAAAGGACGGCACAGAGGCCGTCCTAAAAAATATCTGGAGTGTCAGGTTGGAAACCCGATGCACCAAGAACCGTCGTGGCGCCAGATAGTTGCATTGTCGCGGCAAATTTCTGATGCCGGCCGCGGCGGCCTCTCGGCATTCACCGCTGCGGCCCCGCCCCCGCGTGGCATCGCGGCGCCCGCGCAACCATCACTGCGGTCGATCGTTGTGGCGGCAAGCGGTATCGTTATGCGACCGTATAGTTCTTGCAGCCCTGCCGGCTCCCTCCCTCCCCGAGCCGGCCAATGCCCCCCATTCAGGAGACCAGAATGTTTCGAGACACGCCCAGCGCCTATGATCGCATCGCCGAGTCGATCAGCGACATCGGCGATCGCATCGCCGAACTGGAAGGCCAGGTCTCCGAACGCCTCAGCCCGACGCCGTCGATGAGCGAGCGCGTCCGGCGCTCCGTCGGCTTTCCGTCGCGCTCGCATTCATACCTGCCCGATGGTCTTCGGCACCTCTCGATGCCGACGACGGCCGATGCGCGGGCCTCTTACCGGAGTGTCGTCGACGCCCTGCCCGACCTGCGCGGTTCGTTGAGCGATCTGCGCTCGCATCTCCCGTCCTGGCGCCTGGGCAGCGTCGCCGCCCGTCTGCCGGATCCGCGGCTGCCGCGCGCGCCGAGCTTCAGGCGCGGCATGCAGGCCCAGCAGGGAATCGACTTCCTGCGCGGTCGCCCGGCCCTTACCACGCTGCTCGTCACCGGCGGTGTCGTCGCCGTGGTCGGCGCCGCCTTCTATGTCAGCAAGAAGGTCGCCGAGCACACCGAGGAGCCCGACTACGAGACCGTGCGCACCGACGGCGACATCGAGGTCCGCGACTACGACGCGATGATCGTCGCCGAGACGATCAAGAGCGGCTATCACGAGAAGGCCCGCCGCATCGGCTTCGAGACGCTGGCCGAATACATCTTCGCCGGCAACCGTTCGGGCAAGAAGATCGCGATGACGGCGCCCGTCCTCCAGCAGCTGTCCGAGAACGAGGGCAAGACCAAGGGCTGGGCGATCCGCTTCGTCATGCCGAAGAAGTTCACCAAGGCCACCCTGCCCGCGCCGGCTTCAGACGATGTGACAATCCGCGAGCTGCCGTCCAAGCGCGTCGTCGCGATCCGCTTCAACGGCAATTTCACGGCGAGCCTCGCGTCGAAGAAGCTGATGGTGCTCTACAACTACATCGCCGACGAGAACATGAAGCAGAAGGGCGATCCGGAATACGCCTTCTACAACCCGCCCTGGACGCCGGGCTTCATGAAGCGCAACGAGATCCTCATCGAGGTCGAGCGCTGAGGCTTTAAGCACCTTCGTCCGTCGCTGACGGGCTCCCCACGCCATCGGAAGGCGCATCGCAGTGTCGCGGTGCGCCTTTTGCGTTGGGGACGGCGCGCTCACGATCGGCTGGCGGCTTGTGCCGACACGTCCGCCCCAGCAGATTGGCGGCATGACCCATACCCTTCCCGACAGCTTCGCTCTCGATCCGGCCTCGCGGCGCCTGCGCCTCGACCCGCGCGATGCCGGTTTCTTCCAGGATCCCTATCCCGCCTATGCGGCGCTGCACCGCGCCGGCGCTCCCGTCTTCTGGGAGGAGCTCGGCTGCCTAGCCATTGCCGAGCACCGGCTGATCTCGGCGCTCCTGCGCGATCGGCGCTTCGGCCGCATTCTTCCCGACGAAACCGGTCGGCCCGAAAGCCCGGCGGTCTCTGAGAACGGCCGCAACTTCTTCGCCCTGGAACTCAACTCGTTGATGGAGCTGGAGCCGCCGACGCATACGAGGCTGCGCAGCCTGGTGAGCAAGGGCTTCGTCTCCCGCCGCATCGACCCCCTGGAAGCTTCCATCGCGGCCTTGGCCGACGCGCTGATCGACGGCTTTGCCGGCGAGCCCGCGGTGGACCTCGTCGCGCGCTTCGCCACGCCGCTGGCGGTCGCCGTGATCGCCCGGCTCGTCGGCCTCGGCGCGACGGCGCATGCCGATATGCTCGCCTGGTCGCACAGCATGGTTGCGATGTACCAGTTTGGTCGCACGGCCAGCGTGGAAGCCGCGGCAGAGAAGGCAGCGGCGAACTTTCGCGACTTCATGCATTCGGCGGTCGCCGAACGGCGCCGCCATCCCGGCGACGACCTGATCTCGTCCCTGATCGCGGCCGAGACGGAAGAGGGACGCCTCAGCGAAGACGAGATGGTCGCGACGCTCATCCTCCTGATGAATGCCGGGCACGAGGCGACGGTGCACCAGATCGGCAACGGGGTGAAGGCGGTGCTGGAATCGGGGCTGGACGGCCCCGCCCTGTTTTCCGCACGGGCCGACAGCGTCCGGACGGTCGAGGAGATCCTGCGCTTCGACACGCCGCTCCACCTGTTCCGGCGGATCGCGCTGGCCGATGTCGAACTGTCCGGCGGCGTGCAGGTGCGGCGCGGCGAGGCGGTGGCGCTTCTCCTCGGCGCCGGCAACCGCGACCCGCGGCGCTTCGCCCATCCGGACCGCTTCGATCCCGCGCGCCGGGATGGCGGCCATGTGTCCTTCGGCGCCGGCATCCACTTCTGCCTCGGCGCGCCGCTCGCGCGCCTGGAACTGGTCGTGGCCCTCGAACGGCTGTTCAGAAGCCTGCCGCGGATGCGGCTCGCCGCCCCGCCACGCACCAACGACAGCTGGCATTTTCGCGGTCTCGAACGGCTCGAGGTCGCCCCGTTTTAGATTGAAGGAGCAACGCCGGGCGGACCAGCGCCCTGCCGCTCCGGACGATCATACCTTGACGACGTAGTGCTTCACCGTCGTTTCGACGACGCGCCATCGTCCCCTGAAGCCGGGGCGGATGACAAAACTGTCGCCGGCGCGATAGGTCGTGGCCTCGCCGTCTTCCCCGATGAGGACCGACACACCGGCCACGATGTGGCAGAACTCCCATTCGGTGTACTCGATCCGCCACTCGCCGGGCGTCGATTCCCAGATGCCGGCGAAGAGGCCGTCGGCGGTCTCCTCGAGGTTCCAGGTGCGGTGGCGGGGGGCGCCCTCCGTCACCTTGGACGGGTCGGGCGCGCCGGGTTCCGGCGCGATGCCGGCAAGGTCGAAGCTCATCAGGAGACGGGCCATGGAAAAATCCTCGCGCAGGGTAGTGAACAAGTTCGGCGAGGCCGCGTTTGTCCTGCAGTGGGGCGCCTGGTCAACTCAGCGCAAGCTTGTGAAGCCATCATGGGCGACCAATCGGAGGAGACGTCCATGACTGCAGGAGACTTTGCACAGTTCGTCGGTTTCTTCGTCGCCATGACCGGGGTCGCCAGCTGTCTCGGCTGCCTCGTCGACCGTGGCCTCATCGCCTGGCGATTGAGCCAACGGGTCGACGAGGAGTACTGACGCCCGTCAGACCTTGGCCAGCGCCTGATCGAGATCGGCGATGATGTCGGCGACGTTCTCGATGCCGACCGAGAGACGCACCACGTCGGGCCCGGCGCCTGCCGCCACCTTCTGAGCGTCCGTCAGCTGCTTATGGGTGGTGGACGCCGGGTGGATGACCAGCGACCTGGTATCGCCGATATTGGCGAGATGCGAGAACAGTTCCAGCGCCTCGACGAAGGTGACGCCGGCGTCGTAGCCGTCCTTGAGGCCAAAGGTCAGCACTGCGCCCGCCCCCTTCGGCGCATAGGTCTGCATCGCCTGATGATAGCGGTCGCCGGGCAGGCCCGCATAGGACACCCAGCCGACCTTGTCGTGACCCTTGAGATAGTCGGCCACTTTCAGCGCGTTGTCGCAATGGCGCTGCATGCGCAGCGGCAGGGTTTCGATGCCGGTCAGGATCATGAAGGCGTTGAACGGCGAGATCGCCGGCCCGAGATCGCGCAGGCCGAGCACCCGGCAGGCGATGGCGAAGGCGAAATTGCCAAAGGTCTCGTGCAGCACGACGCCATTGTATTCCGGCCGCGGCGCCGAGAGCATGGGATAGTGATCGGTCGCCGACCAGTCGAAGGTGCCGGCGTCGACGATTGCCCCGCCCATCGAATTGCCGTGTCCGCCCATGAACTTGGTCAGCGAATGCACGACGATGTCGGCGCCGTGCTCGATCGGCCGGCAGAGATAGGGACTGGCCATGGTGTTGTCGACGATCAGCGGCAGGCCGTGCCGGTGCGCGATCTCGGCGATTCCGGCGATGTCGCAGACGATGCCGCCGGGATTGGCGATGGATTCGATGAAGATCGCCCGCGTCTTGTCGGTGATCGCCGCCTCGAAGCTCTGGAGATCGTCGGGATCGCCCCACTTGACGCGCCAGTCGAACGACTTGAAGGCGTTGGTGAACTGGTTGATCGACCCGCCGTAGAGGCGACGGGAGGCGACGAACTCGTCGCCTGGCTGCATCAATGTCTGGAAGACCAGGAGCTGGGCGGCGTGGCCGGAGGCTACCGCCAGCGCCGCCGTGCCGCCCTCCAGCGCGGCGACGCGCTCCTCCAGCACGGCCTGGGTCGGGTTCATGATGCGGGTGTAGATATTGCCGAACTGCTGCAGGCCGAACAGAGCGGCGGCATGGTCGACATTGTCGAAGACGAAGGACGTCGTCTGGTAGATCGGCGTCGTGCGCGCCCCCGTCGACGGATCCGGCTGCGCGCCGGCATGGATGGCCAAAGTCTCGAAACCGGGCGTCGTCGTCATGGCTCTTGATCCTCCCTGATCATTGGTGGCGCCCGTCGATCTTGGACGCGGGCTTTTCCCAGATGAAGCGGACCAGCGTCCAAAAGGAAAGGGCGACGGGGAATATCTTTGCGCGCCCGGCCTGCCGCCGCCCCCGTCACCCCGCCGGCCGGTACTGTCCGAGGTCATTTGCCGAGGAGTGTTCTCAGCCTTTCGGCGGACGGATGCCAAAGCTCTGGAAGCCGCTGCGCAGGGTCGGCTTCTTCGAGGAGAGGATGCGCGAATTCACCCCGTTCCAGCCGATCTCGCCGGAGAGCCGGGCATATTCGATCTTCGGGCAGCGATCCATGACGACGGCAAGCCCCGCCGCCTCCGCCTTCGACGCGGCCGCCTCATGGCGCACGCCGAGCTGCATCCAGACAACCTTCGGCAAGGGGTCGAGGGCCAGGGCCGCGTCGACGATGCCGGGGACGGCGTCCGGGCTGCGAAAGATGTCGATCATGTCGACCGGCTCCGGGATAGCGGCAAGGTCCGCGTAGCAGGCCTGGCCGAGAATGCTGCCGCCGGCCTGGCCGGGATTAACCGGGATTACCCGGAATCCCTTGCCGAGGAGATAGCGCATGACGAAGTAGGACGGCCGCTGCTCCTTTGGGCTGGCCCCGACCATGGCGATGGTCTTGACGCTCGACAGAACGCCCCGGATCATCTCGTCGTCATAGACGAGCGGCGTCACTGCCCGGTCCACACCGGCTTGCGCTTGCCGAGGAAGGCGGCGATGCCCTCGCCGGCATCCTTCGCCAGCATGTTCTCGACCATCACCCCGGCGGCGTAGTCATAGGCGTCGGCAAGGCCCATCTCGGCCTGGCGGTAGAAGGCCTCCTTGCCGGTCTTCACCGTCAGCGCCGACTTCGAGGCGATGGTGTCGGCGTATTTGTCGACGACGGTGGCGAGATATTCCGGCGGCACGACGCGGTTGACGAGGCCGAAATCGCGGGCCGAGCGCGCGTCGATGGTCTCGCCGGTGAGCAGCATCTCCATCGCGTGCTTCGGGCTCATATTACGCGACAGCGCCACCATCGGCGTCGAGCAGAACAGGCCGATATTGACGCCCGGCGTGCAGAAGGCCGCTTCCTCCGAGGCGATGGCGAGGTCACAGGAGGCGACGAGCTGGCAGCCGGCAGCGGTGGCGAGCCCCGCCACCTCGGCGATCACCGGAACGGGATGGCGCACGATCGCCTGCATCAGGTCGGCGCATTTGCGCATCGTCGCCTCGAAGAAGGCGCGGCCGGCATCCTCGTCGGCACGGTGGGCGGTCATTTCCTTGAGGTCGTGCCCGGCCGAAAACACCCGGCCGGCGGCGGCGATCACCACCACGCGGCAATCGGGATCTTTCGCCGCCTCGGCGAGCGCTTCCATCAGCGCGTCTATCATCGCCATCGACAGCGCGTTCGTCGGCGGGCTGGACAGGCGGATGCGGTGCAGGCCCCGCGCCCGCTCGACGGAAACCGGATGGGCAAGGCCGGCATCCGGCAGTGTGACGATATCGGCCATGTCGTTCTCCTCTGGGCTCACCGGCGCGTCGTGGCAGCCAGTCGGTCGCGTCGCGGACATCTGTAGCCAACCCGCGCCAAAAAGTCGTTCGCCGCGGTTGATCCTAACCGACGCGCGGCGATCAACGCGCGTTGACGATCTTCTCCCGTGCCGCCTGCGCGAGAAAGCCGCTGCGCCCTCCTGGAAAGGTTTTGGCAGCGACGTCGATCGCCTCGAGCAGGTCGCCGTCCAGTGTGATGTTCACCCGCTGTGTCTTGCGGCCGGGAACGAAGGCTGGAACGGATGCCACGATGGCCCCCTCGAAATCGACGGCGAATTCGGGATCGCCGCGCAGCGCATCGAGGCTTCGCGCAGCCGGCACCGTATCGCCGTCTTCCAGCATCAGCGCGATGTGACCGTTGAGGGCGTCGGTGCCGCGCGCAAGCACGTCATCCAGCGTATCGCCGCCGCTGACGCAGCCGGGAAAATCGGGAAAAGAGATGCCGAAGCCGCCGCCCTCGGCCGCGTGGATGACCGCGATCACGCGCATGCTATCTCCTCTGGCCCCAATCCCAGCCGGCCTGGCGATAGATCGAGCGCAGCGTGCCGATCGGGATCGTGTCGACCGGGTGAGTGACCGTGACCTTGCCCGGCTTGTCGGGGGGGACGTAATGGCGATGATCGCCGGTGGACTTGCGGTAGGTCCATCCCTCCGCCTCCAGCATCCGGATCAGCTCCCGGCTCGAAAGCGCCTTCGTCATCGCCACCCCGCACATGATCATACACACGCGAAATTTGTCGGTCAAACACCACCCGTGGACGCCGCGAAAGCCGCCGACTAAATTGCGGTATTATGATACCACTATGGTTATCCCGTTGTTTTTACTGCTATAACCTCTTCTTCAACGCTTAAAGCCGTCTTGACGAATGCCACAACCCCCGCTACAGACCGTCCCAGAGAGCGGCAAGTGCCGCGCTTTTCGTTTGGCGCCCGTAAAGAGCGCCGCATTGACGCTCATCCAAGGGTAGACCTTATGAAAACCTTCTCGCAGAAGAACGAGACGGTGGTGAAGAAGTGGGTCCTGATCGACGCCGAAGGGCTCGTCGTCGGCCGCCTCGCCTCCATCATCGCGCTTCGCCTCCGTGGCAAGCACAAGCCGACCTTCACCCCGCACATCGACGACGGTGACAACATCATCGTCATCAATGCCGACAAGGTGGTGTTCACCGGCAAGAAGTTCACCGACAAGACCTATTACTGGCACACCGGCTATGCCGGCGGCATCAAGCAGCGCAAGGCGCGGCAGATCCTCGAAGGCCGCTTTCCCGAGCGCGTCGTCGAGAAGGCCGTCCAGCGCATGCTGCCAGAGGGCCCGCTCGGCCGCCAGCAGCTGAAGAACCTGCGCGTCTATGCCGGTTCGGAGCATCCGCACACCGCGCAGACGCCCGACACCCTCGACGTCGGCGCGATGAACACCAAGAACCGGAGGGCTGCATAATGGCCGATCTGAATTCGCTCCAGAGCCTCGGCAGCGTCGAGACCCTCGTCGAAGCCCCGGTCCACGTCCAGAAGATCGACTCGCTCGGCCGCGCCTATGCGACCGGCAAGCGCAAGGACGCGGTCGCCCGCGTCTGGGTCAAGCCCGGCTCGGGCAAGATCATCGTCAACGGCAAGGAATTCGCGGCCTATTTCGCCCGTCCCGTGCTGCAGATGGTGCTGCGCCAGCCGATCGTCGCCGCGGCCCGTGACGGCCAGTTCGACATCATCGCCACCGTCGCCGGCGGCGGTCTGTCCGGCCAGGCCGGCGCGGTTCGCCACGGCATCTCCAAGGCCCTCACCTATTACGAGCCGGGCCTGCGCGGCGTCCTCAAGAAGGGCGGCTTCCTGACCCGCGACAGCCGCGTCGTCGAGCGCAAGAAGTACGGCAAGGCCAAGGCCCGTCGTTCGTTCCAGTTCTCCAAGCGCTAAGCTTTCGGGGTTCGAGTTTTGGAGAGGCCGGCGGCAACGCCGGCCTCTTTTTTGTTGATGAGAAGTCCCTTCAGACGGTCTATAAGCCCTCTTGAATTTCCGAACAAAACATGAACATATAGGTGCGCCTGCGGTACTTCGAATGTCTCTCCAGGGAGCCAGCGATGACGCCTGCCGTTCGACTGATCGTCCTCATCCTGATCTCCCTCTTCGCCCTGCCGTCGACGGGTCGGGCCTTCGCCCCCGCCGCGACGCTCGCCGGCGATGCTGGTGGGGCGCGACGCTGCAGAGCAGCCGATCCGCCCGCAGGCTTCGATGAAGTATCCTCCAGCGCGGCGGACTCGAGCAACCGGAGCCTCCGGCGTATCTCCGCGGCAGATGTCTTGAGAAGCTCGCCCCTCGCTCTCGGCAATCCGTTTTACCCCGCCGATATCGTGGCCGCCGAACTCGGCGTTGACGCTTGGGCGCTTGAGAATCTCGATTTGCTGAGCCTCGATGAAATTCTCTGGCGGTGGGATGGGCTCTACGGTTTTTTCCTCTTCCCCGCCGCGGACGACGCCCCCGAGATCGCCCTTGCCATGGGCCGAGCCGGTCTTCAGCGCCAGCGGGCGGCCCTGCAGGCCGCCATGCGGCTGTTCGGAAACCCCTTTCCCCGAGACAGCCAGGAGCGCAGCCGCCGCAACGCCTTCATGACAAGCCCGGCTGGCATCCCCTCGCCTTTCGACATCGCCCTGCGGTTCCAATCGCAAGCCTCCGGCTCGCTCGACGCGTACGACCAGGAACTGGAAGAGGCGATCGCCCGCGACCGCTGTTTATCGGCTGCCGTTGCGGCGCTTCGCGCCATGCTGCGGGATCACCAGCGACTCTTGCGCCTGATTGACTGGCTGTCCCGGGATATCGATGTCGATGCGAGTACGCCGGCCTATCGCGAAGCGGTGCTGAGCCTTCCGCTGGAATTCCGCACGCTTTACCTGGCGAGCAGGCCCACGATGACTCACGCCAGCGGCCTGCAGGGTATGTTTGCCGGCGGCGACGGCGCGCTCGCGCCCGAAATCGCGCAGGCGTTGGAAGACCTCAGACTGGCACAACAGGCCGCAGTCATCCGTGAAGGAATTGCGATGTTCGGACCGAGCTTTCCGATCTCCACGGTGGAGCGGCGGGAGTTGTTCTTCGCCTCCGCCGGGATATCGCCCCTCGACCGCAATCTCCTGGACCTCAGCGCGCGCATCGACCGCGGCGCCATCGTCGACGCAATGGTCCTGCGCGCTCGAGCCGACGGCGTGCTACCGCGCTGACGGGCCGATGATCAGCCGCACCGTCTGGTCCCCGACGACGGCGCGAACGGAAGCCATCGCCCGGCTTCATTCTCCGCCCGCTTTCGGCTACAGCGCGGGGCACCAGCAGCGGAGCGCAGCCCATGGCCTCGAAATCGATCGACAACGCCTTTACCGCCACCGATATTCTCGGCGGCGCCAGCGACCCGACCTATGCCGGCATCGCCTCCTTCATGCGGCGCAAGCTCAGCAAGACGCCTGCAGGCGCCGACGTGACGGTCTGGGGCATTCCCTTCGACGCTTCGGTATCGAACCGGCCGGGCGCGCGCTTCGGCCCCGCGGCGCTCCGGCGGGCCTCGCAGATCTTCGACAACGATCCGCAATATCCCTTCCACCGCGACCTGTTCGAGGCGATGAGCGTCGTCGACTATGGCGACTGCCTCATCGACTACCGCACGCCCGAGACCGCGCATGCGCTGATCCGGGCCGAGGCGCAGGCGATCCTCGACCAGACCGGCTTCCTCCTGACGCTCGGCGGCGACCACTCGATCACCTTCCCGCTTCTGCAGGCGCATGCCGACCGGCACGGCGTGATGTCGCTGGTGCATTTCGACGCGCACCAGGACACCTGGCCGCTGGCGCAATCGGCCGCCGGCGAGCGCGTCGACCACGGCTCCTTCCTGACGGCGGCGGTGAAGCACGGCCTCGTCGATCCCGCGACCTCGATCCAGATCGGCATCCGCACCCATGCGCCCGAGACGCTCGGGCTGGAGATCATCCACGGCAACGCCGTCGAGGATCTCACGGCCAGCGAGATCGCCCGGCGCATCCACGAGCGGACGAAGGGAAGGCCTGTCTATCTCTCCTTCGACATCGACTGCCTCGACGTCGCCTTCGCGCCCGGCACCGGCACGCCCGTCGCCGGCGGCCCATCGAGCGCGAAGATGCTCGGCGTCCTGCACCGGCTGAAGGACCTCGGCATTGTCGGCGCCGACGTGGTCGAGGTGTCGCCGCCCTACGACCATGCCGACATGACGGCCATTGCGGGCGCGACGGTCGCCCTCTATGTCCTCGGCATCCTGGCCGAACGCAAGGCGGGATGACGAATCCACGCAGGCCCTTGCGGGACCGAACTGACAGGCCGATTCACCCTGTTCAGAAACTGATTCAACGGGCTGACCGTCCTGAGTCAGGAAAATCCCGCAACCCATTGATCAGCAAGACGGAGTAAGGCGATGGCGGACAAGATCAGGATCGGCGTGCTCGGCGCCAGCGGCTATACCGGGGCCGATCTCGTGCGCCTCGCCGTCCGCCATCCCAACATGGAAATCGTCGCGCTCACCGCCAACAGCCATGCCGGCAAGCCGATGCGGCAGGTGTTCCGGCACCTCGCCCACGTCCCCCTGCCCGACCTGGTGAAGATCGAGGACGCCGACTGGGGTTCCGTCGACGCGGTGTTCTGCGGCCTGCCGCACGGCACCACGCAGGCGATCACCAAGAAGATCTTCGAGACCTATCCGCAAGTGAAGATCATCGACATGTCCGCCGATTTCCGCCTGCGCGACCCCGCGACCTACAAGGAATGGTACGGGCTCGACCATGTCGCCACCGACATCCAGCCGGAAGCCGTCTACGGCCTCACCGAACACTACCGCGCCGACATCGCGAAGGCGCGGCTGATCGCCTGCCCCGGCTGCTATCCGACCGCCGTGCTCTTGGCGCTGCTGCCGCTGGCGGGCGCCGGTCAGATCGACTTCACCGATCTCGTCATCGACGCCAAGTCGGGCGTCTCCGGCGCCGGCCGCAGCCTGAAGGAGAACGTCCTGTTCTGCGAGGCGGGCGAAGGAATGTCGCCCTACGCCGTCGGCAAGCACCGGCACATGGCCGAGATCGAGCAGGAGATCGGCAAGGTCGGCGGCATTCAGGATCTGCGCGTCAATTTCACGCCGCACCTCATCCCGATGAGCCGCGGCGAGCTGTGCACCAGCTATGTCAAGCTCGTCGGCGGTGCCACCGCGGCGGACCTGCGCAACACGCTCGTCGAGGCCTATGCGGACGAGCCCTTCGTCACCGTCGCCGACGAGGGCGTGCTGCCGCAGACGCAGATGGTGCGCGGCTCGAACTATGTCGTCGTCAACGTCGTGCCCGACCGCATCCCCGGCCGCGCCATCGTCATCTCGACGCTCGACAATCTGGTGAAGGGCTCGGCCGGCCAGGCGATCCAGAATTTCAACGTCGCCTACGGCCTGACCGAGACGACCGGCATCGAGCAGCTGCCGCTGTTCCCCTGAGACCTCGCGGCGTGCCGGGTCCCATGGCCCCGGCACGCCGGTCGAGTCGGGGCCCGGCGGGCCGGTCTACGGCGTCATGCCGGCGGCGTTCTCGATCGGCGCCCGGCGCCCCTCGGTCACCTTCGGTCGCACCCGGCCCGAGGGCCTCGTGTCAACGGCGTAAGGCCCCTTCAAGGCGCGGGCATGGGCGACGGCGAAGCCGAGCACGACCAGCCCGCCGGCCTGGTGCATCAGGCCCCAGCCGATCGGGATCGCGCCTTCCGCCAGCAGGAGCGTGGTGATGCCGATGCCGGCCTGCACCAGCACCAGCGCCAGCAGCACCGCCGAGCGACGGGCATGGGTGCTCTTCGGCGCCTGCCGGAAACTGGCGAAGACATGCATGAGGACGACGGCCAGGAGCAGATAGGCGCCCATGCGGTGCATGAACTGCACCGTCATGACGTTTTCGAAGAAGTTGCGCCAGGCCGGCTGCATGATGAGCAGACCCTCGGGCACGACGGCACCGTCCATCAGCGGCCAGGTGTTGAACGAAAGCCCGGCGTTCAGACCGGCGACGAGGCCGCCGAGATAGATCTGCAGCAGCGCCAGGAACAGGATCAGCAGCGACGCCCGCGCCGACTTCGCCGATGGCGGCGCATCGGGCGAATGCTGCGCAAGGCCGCGCGCCACCCAGAGGGTCGCGGAAAAGATCAGGCAGGCGGTCGTGAGATGCACGGCGAGGCGGTACTGGCTGACATCGGTGCGCAGGACGAGGCCGGAGGCGACCATCCACCAGCCGATCGCCCCCTGCAGGCCCCCGAGCGCCAGGATACCGACGAGTTTCGGCTTTAGCCCGGCGGGAATGCGGCCGCGGATCCAGAAATAGGCGAGCGGCAGCGCGAAGACGAGGCCGACGAAGCGGGCGAGGAAGCGGTGCGCCCATTCCCACCAATAGATCGTCTTGAAGGCCGACAGCTCCATGCCCCGGTTGATCTCCTGATATTGCGGGATCTGACGGTAGAGCTCGAACTCCTCCTGCCACTCGGCGTCCGACAGCGGCGGCACGATGCCGTGGATCGGCTTCCATTCGGTGATCGACAGTCCGGATTCGGTGAGCCGCGTCGCGCCGCCGACGACGACGAGCGCGAAGACGATCGCCGCCACGACATAGAGCCAGATCCGGATCGCGCGGCGATCCCGGCGCGCCTGTGCGGACATGGCCGCGGAATCGGCCGATACGCTCTCGGATGCAGTCGCCATGAGATCCTCGCTCTATCGCTCGCCGTGGCAGCCGGCCTCGGTCCCGGCCGCGGAAGTCCGGGTGATGTGACCCGAACGGCCGGATGATTCAAGCGACACAAGCGTCGCAGGCGCAAGGCTGGTGTTTTCCAACCGACCTGACTAAGCCTCAGATAGCGTCACAGGGGGAAAGAGCCCATGTCCATCCGAATGAAGAAGCTCATCGGCACGGTGGTGATGATCATCCTCGTCTGCCTGTACGCGATCTTCGCGACCGCCTACGCCTCGCTCTATCTGGCCGATTCCAGCGGCCTAACGCACCTGGCCTTCTTCTCGATTTCCGGGCTGCTCTGGGTGGTGCCGGCCATGCTTCTCATCCGGTGGATGGAAGGCTATCGCGGCAAGCCGCGCCCCTGAAGCGGGACGCCGGCCCCTTCCGGGCACGGCCGCAGCCGCGGCGTATCGGCGCCGTCAGCCGGGCAAATGAGGGTCGGTGCCGCGTTCCTTCCACAGGCCGGGCAGACCGGACATCAGCACGTCGACATAGCGCGGGTCCTGATAGTAGCCGTTGAGCGACAGGCGCGGCAGCGCGTGCATGTTGACGGCGGACCGCGCCGTCAGCGCATGCAGCCGTGTGGTGAAGGCGGCGCGGTAGCCGAGGCGCGCGGCCATGTCGAACTCGCGCGGCCCGCAGGCATCGCGGAAGCCGTAGGGGTAGGCGAAGAAATCGGGACGGCGCCCGAGCTCCTGGCCGATGACCTCGCGGGATTTTCCCATTTCCTCCGCGAGGTCCGGCTCCGACAGGCGGGCGAGCCGCGGATGCGTCATGGAATGGGCGCCGATCGTGCAGAGCGGATCCTGCGAGAGCGCCCTCAGCCTGTCCCAGTCCATCACCCGCGCGCCCGGGTCGAGCTCGGCAATGCCATTGGCGGCGGCGATCCGGCGCACCTCGACGTCGATGTCGCGCTCGGCGCAGCGGCTCCTCAGATAGATGCTCAGCTGGTCGAAGACGCCACACTTCTCCGGCGCGGTGCGGGCGGGAAGCGGCTGGGCGGAAAACGGCACCACCACCGCCGGGTTGTCGCGCACGACCTTCTCGATCATTTCCCACCAGGGCAGGATCGAGCCGTCCGAGAGGCCGGGGGCGACGAAGATCGCGTAGGGGACAGCCTCCCGGCGGAAAACCGGCGCGGCGTGCTCGTCGTTGTCGCAATAGCCGTCGTCGAGCGTGAAGGCGGCGAAGAAGCGGCCGGTGTCCCGTCCTTCGGCCTTCGCCGCAACGCGCTGGGAAACTTCGGCAAGGTCGACGAACTCGACGCCGCGGTCGCGGAGATGCCCGATCACAGCCTGGAGAAAGGCCGGCACGACGCGCAGATGCCCGTTCGGCGGGAAATTGCCGTTCGGCTCCGGCGTCACATGGTGCAGCGTGAAGATCGCGCCGAAGGGCCGCGTGCGCCGACGGGCGAGTCCCGCCGCGCCCGACCGCCAGAGGGCGTTCAAGACGCCCCGTCCGCCCCGTGTCTTCCAGTCGGCCATGTCGCCTTCCGAGGCAAGCGATCGCGACATGCGATTCTCCCGCGCCTTTCGCTCTTCAACGTCGTTCCGGCAAGCCGACGGGCCGTTGTGGCTTCGCTCGTCGGCCGATCGCACCCTGAGACCCTAGAAGGCGATTGTTAAAATTTCTATGGCAAGAGAAGTGTCGTCGGCAGCGCAACCTCGGGAGGCAGGCCATCACTTCCTTGCAGGACATGCCGCCCGCCTTCCCCTCGCCGCCCAGACTGCGCTTTCAGGCCGCCGGGCCCAGCGAAAGCTGGCCGACGGCCCCCCTCGCCGGCACGCCGTTCCAGTCGCCCGGCTTCGTCGCCGCGTGGCAGAGGACGCGGGGCGCCGCCATGCGGCGGGCACCGCTGCTGCTTCTGGCGGAAGACGCGGACGGCCTTGCCGCCGCCCTGCCGCTGGAGATCGACCGCCGCGGCCCCTTTCGCGTCGTCCGCTTTCCCGCGGAGACCCACGCCAATGCCAATGGCTGGTGCCTGCGCCCCGGCGCCGGCGCGCCGGTGCTCGACGGCGCCTCGATCGCCGCGGCGTGCGACGCCGCCGGGATTCGCATAGACGCGCTCGACCTGCACCGCATGCCGGACACTTCCAGCCTCGGCCCGGGCTTCGCCATTCGCCCGGCGCCGGAGGAACGTTTCGCCATCTCGCTGGCGGGCGGCATCGAGACCGTCCTGGCGCGGGGCAATGCCAAGCGCAAGCGCAAGAAATTCCGCTCGCAGCAACGTTTCTTTGAGGCGCAGGGCGGCTACGTCTTCGGCGACACGCCGGCCGTGGGCCGGGCGGCGGCGCTCGCGACCTTCTTTGCGCAGAAGCGCGCGCGCTTTGCCGATCTCTCGCTGCCGAACCCCTTTGCCGATCGCGGAATCGAAGCGTTTCTCGCCGACCTGTTCGGCGCCGCCGGGATCGACACGCGGCTCTACACCATCGTCAGCGCCGGCAGCATCAAGGCGATGATGGGCGGGGTCGTCGCGGATGGCGTGTTCTGGGGCATGTTCTCGTCCTTCGCTGACGATGCCGACGCCGATGTCAGCCCGGGCGAGCTGCTGCTCTGGCACCTCGTCGAGCAGCTGTCGGCCGAGGGCCTGGCGCTGCTCGACCTCGGACCGGGGGAAGAGCGCTACAAGCGGTCATGGTGCGACCGGGTGGTGCCGCAATACGATGCCGTGCTGGCCCTGACGACCGCCGGCCGTGCCTATGTCGCGGCCGCCCGGCTGCGCGGCCGGCTGGTCGCGCGGATCAAGTCCGATGCCCGGCTGAAAGGCGCGGTCCAGCGCCTTCGCCGGATCTGGCGCGGCGACTGAGCTTGCTAAGGCCAGCAAAGCCGGCCAGCCCTCGCCGTCACGCGGCGCGGCGGCGCTCGGCGATATCGTCGGGGGCGCCGAGATTCATCAGCACCACGTCGTCGAGGCCGGCGTCGGCGAGTTTCTGCATCATCGCCTCGCCTTCTTCCTGCGCGCCCGGCTCGACCGCGACGATCAGGGCGGCATTGCCGTCCATCAGGCGCAGGAGCGTGTCGACCGGCAGGTAGCCGCAGTCGACCATGGTGCAGTCGTAGACCTTGCCGAGCGCCTCCAGCACCACGCCGACCTCCTCGAAGGCGGCTTCGTCGGTGAGGGAAAGGCCGGCCGAGGACATGACATGGGCCGAAGTCCTGAGGTCGCGGTGGATGAGGTCGGCGAAGGAAGCCGTGCCGTCGACCACGTCGCCAGTGGCGAGCGCGTCGTCCGGAACGCCCATGGCGCGCGCCGCCGCGCTCGTCGGCGTGAGATCGACGAGGATCGTCGCGCGATCGTGCGCGGCCAATTCCCGTGCCAGGACGACGCCGGCGGGCCGGCCTTCCGCATGCGCGGACACCACCAGGACGCGCGGCACCGCGCTGTTGAGCAGGGCCTCGCCGAGCTCTGCGGCATTCGTCAGCTCGCTGTCGGGCGCCGAGGCGGGAGACGCCAGCGGAAGCGGGGCCGCTTTTGCCGTGTCGGCCGACTCGTGGGCCGGCTCCAGCCGGTCGCGGACCGACAGCGGGCTCGGCCTCAGAGCACGGCCGGAGAACAGCTCGCGCAGCAGGAGCGCGATCGAGGCGAACAGGAAGCCGGCGACGCCGGCCGCCGCGGTGATCGGCACGACCTTCGGAAAATAGGGTTCGGCGGGCAGCTGGGCCTGCGAGAAGACCCGCGCGTCGACCGGCAGATAGTCGCGCGAGCCGCGGGCGATGGCCTCGCGGTAGCGCGTCATGTAGGTCGCCAGCAGCTGGCTCTGGGAATCGGCCTCGCGCTCCAGCGAGCGCAGTTCCACTTCCTCGCTGCCGGCCTTGGCGGAATCGGCCTTTAGGCGCTCCATCTCGGCCGTCAGGGCGATTTCGCGCTGGCGGGCGGACTCGGCTTCGGTTTCCAGCGAGGCGCGCACCTTCGCGGCCTCCCGGGCGATCTCGGTGTCGAGATCGCGCCGCTGCGAACGCAGCGAGCGGATCCGGGGATGGTTTTCCAGAAGCGTCGTCGAAAGGTCGGCGATCTCGGCCTTCAGCGCCACCTCGCGCTCGCGCAGCGCCTGCACCGTCGGCGACGCCAGGACCTCGGCGACGGTGTCGAGGGCAAGCCCCCGCTCGATCGCGTCCTGCACGCTGCTCGCGCGGCTCTCCGCGGCCGCGCGGGCGGCCCGGGTCCGCGAGAGCTCGGTCGCGATTTCCGACAATTGCTGCGTCGCCAGGACGTTCTGGTTCTGGCCGACGAGAAGGTCGGAGTTGGCCCGGTAGGCCGCGACCTTGCTTTCGGCATCCTTCACCGAGACCTGGAGATCGGCGATCTCCTGCTCCAGCCAGCCGGTGGCATTGGTGTTGGAGGTCAGGAGCGCCCCCTTCTGCCGGCTGAGATATTCGTTCGCGATGGCGTTGGGGATGTCGCGGGCGAGCGCCGGGTCCTGCGAGGAGAACTCGATGACGAGAACCCGCTGGTTCTCCTTGCGATAGACCTGGAGCTTTTCGCGCATCTTCTCGACGATCTCGCCGGGGGCCGAGTCCGTCTCGGGGCGGACGCGCGTGACGATGCGGTCGATCAGCGAGGTCTCGGGCGCAAACTCCTCGCGCCCGGCGAGCTGGAACTTCTCGGCGACGTCGCCGAGGATTTCCGACGAGGTCATCAGGGAGACCTGGCTCTCGACGCTTTCGGGGCTGAGCGTGCCCTCGGCGGCGTTGGTCGATGTATCGCTTCGGGTGAAGGCGGATTCGCGCGTCTCGATGACGATCTGGGTCTCGGCCTTGTAGACCGGCGGAACGAGCGTCGCGATGGCGAAGCCCGCCCCGGCGAAGGCGACCGTGGACAGGAGCACCGCCAGCTTGCGGGCCCACAGGGCGGACGCCAGGCGGGCGATATCGATGTCGACATCGTTCTGATCTGGTCCAACCCTCGACATCGCTTCTCTCCGGCTCGCTCTAGGCCAAGAAAATCCTCCATTAAGGTAACTGAGTGGTTAACGGCCCTAGTCACTGATCATTTTCGGTGTGGTTTACGATCGATTAACCCTAACGAAGCTATAACGGCTGGCGGCCGGCTGCGGCCTGGGCGGAGAGGACGAGGTTGACCGGTATGGGTATTCGAAGCATGGGACTTCTGTGCCTGATCGGGTCGATGCTCGGCGGCTGCGCCAGCTATCAGCCGACACCCCCGGCCTTCCACGACGTGCTCAACGAGCCCTACCATCTCGACAGCGGTGACCGGGTCCGCGTCACGGTGTTCGAGCAGGACGGGCTGACCAACACCTATGCGGTGGACAAGGGCGGCTATTTCTCGATGCCGCTGGTCGGCACCGTTCCGGCCCGCGGCAAGACGACGAAGCAGCTCGAGACGCTGCTGTCGCAGAAGCTGCGCGACGGCTTCCTGCGCGATCCCGACATCACCGTGGAAGTCGACCAGTACCGCCCCTTCTTCATCATGGGCGAGGTTGGCACGGGCGGCCAGTATACCTATGTCCCCGGCATGACGGTGCAGAACGCCGTCGCCATCGCCGGGGGCTATTCGCCCCGCGCCGAACAGAAGACGGTCGACGTCACCCGTCAGGTCAACGGCAATGTGGTCACCGGCCGGGTGCTGACGTCCGACCCGATCCTGCCGGGCGATACCCTCTTCATCCGCGAAAGACTCTTTTAACCGGTCTCGGACGCGGACTTTAAACGAGTTCGGCGTAGGACTTGAGGGACGGTGCCAGCCTTGGCGCCAAATCGCACATGCGGTTGTCCCGACACTCCATGCCGAGCGACTGGTCCCATGAAGCAGCTCCGTATCGTCCATTGTTTCCGCTCGCCCGTCGGCGGAATCTTTCGGCATGTGCGAGACCTTATCGACGCCCAGATCGCCGAAGGCCACGCGGTCGGCATTCTCTGCGATTCGATCACCGGCGGCGCCTTCGAGGAAGAGCAGATCGCGGCCCTCGCCCCCCGCCTGTCCCTCGGCGTCCACCGGGTCACCATGCGGCGGTCGATCGCTCCGTCCGATCTCGTCGACCTGTTCAAGACCTATCGGCTAATCCGCGACATCGCACCCGACGTGCTGCACGGGCACGGCGCCAAGGGCGGGGCCTATGCCCGGCTGGTCGGCACGGCAATCCGGGTCGGTGGCGGCCGCGCCGCCCGCCTTTACACGCCACACGGCGGCAGCATGCACTACGATCCCCACACGCTGGGCGGCCGCCTCTTCTTCACGCTGGAGCGCCTTCTCGAGCGGATGACGGACCATCTCCTGTTCGTCTCGGAATACGAGAAAACAGCCTATTTCACCAAGGTCGGCCGGCCGGCCGTCGACTCCTGCGTGATCTACAACGGCCTGTCGGAGCCGGAGTTTGCCGCTGCGCCGATCGACCCCAATGCCGCCGACTTCCTCTACATCGGCATGCTGCGCCCGCTGAAGGGCCCGGACATCTTCATCGAGGCGCTCGCCGACATGGCCCGGTCGACCGGCACCCTTCCCACGGCCGTCGTCGTCGGTGCAGGCGAGCAGAAGGCGGAGCTGGTCCGCCGCGCCGAGGCCCTCCTTCCCGGCCGCGTCGTCTTCCACGAGCCGATGCCGATCCGCCAGGCGCTTCCGCTGGCCAAGGTCATGGTGCTGCCGTCGCGGGCGGATTCCCTGCCCTATGTCGTGCTCGAGGCCGTGGCCGCCGACCGGGCCGTGGTCGCCGTCGATGTCGGCGGCGTCCGGGAGATCATTCCGCCGGCGCTGCAACCGCTGGTCAGGCCCGGCGACGCCCCGGCGCTGGCCGCGGCGATGGCCGAACGCCTCCATCAACCTCTCGGCAATCCCGAACCGCTGATGCAACACCTGCGGCAGCGCTTTGCCATAACCAAAATGGCGGCGGACACGATGGCAGCCTATGCGAGGGCGGTCGAGCATTGCCGCAGGCCGGTCGTCCGCAGCCGACCGGTCGTCGCCGCGGTTCGCCTCGAGGAACGGGTGCCGACGGTCCCGGCCCCGCACGCAAAGAAATCTTAGCATGATTGCCTTACGCTCGCGCCGCGACGCCGGCCTCTGCGCCCGCTCCGCTTGTGGGGCCGCGCGGGTCGCCGAGACGTCGGGGGATGGCGGACCGGCGCGCCGGTGCGGGAGGGGTCAGCATGAAACATGACGCAAGCCATCCTTTCTCGCGCGGCGCCATCCAGGCGCTGCCGGCGGAAACCGTGCCGGGTGTCGTCCCGCCGCTGAACAGCTTCGCCGCCCGGACCGCCGCCCAGTTCGAAAAGCAGGTGATGTCGCCGAGCCTTCTCAGCGGCATCTGGCGGCTGGTAGAGTTCGCGCTTCTGCTGGCCACGGCGCAGCTCATTTATGTCGCCTATGTCGGCCCCAGCCACGGCTCGTTCCCGCAGTATTTCCTGGTGTCGCTCCTCGGCGCCGTGATCGGCGTCCTCGGCATCCAGCTCGGCCATGGCTACGAGATCGCGACCATGCGCTCGCGCCTGAAGCAGGTCGCGCGGGTGACGATGGCCTGGTCGGCGACCATCGCGGTCGTCGCCGTCATCCTGTTCTTCCTGAAGGCGCAGTCCGACTATTCGCGCGTGTGGATGGGCGCCTGGTACCTGACGGGCCTGTCGACGCTGATCGCGGCGCGGCTCGTTCTCGGCATGAACATCCGGCGCTGGGCGCGCAACGGCGTCATGGAGCGCCGCGCCGTCATCGTCGGCGGCGGCGAAGGAGCGGAGTCGCTGATCCGGGGTCTCGAGCGCCAGGACGACAACGACATCCGCATCTGCGGCATCTTCGACGACCGCAACGACCGGCGCTCGCCGCCGATCGTCGCGGGCTATCCCAAGCTCGGCAATATCCAGGAACTGGTCGAGTTCGCGCGCCTCGCGCGCATCGACATGCTGATCGTGACGCTGCCCCTGTCTGCCGAGAAGCGCGTGCTGTCGCTCCTGAAGGAGCTCTGGGTGCTGCCGCTCGACATCCGTCTGTCGGCCCATGCCGCCCAGCTGCGCTTCCGGCCGAGGGCCTACTCCTATGTCGGCCAGATCCCGCTCATCGACGTTTTCGACCGGCCGCTGGCCGACTGGGACGTGATCGCCAAGCGGATGTTCGACCTCGGCATCGCCAGCCTCGCGCTGCTGCTGCTGTCGCCGGTCTTCCTCGCCACCGCCATCGCCATCAAGCTGGATTCCAAGGGACCCGTTTTCTTCAAGCAGAAGCGCCACGGCTTCAACAACCGCGTCGTCGAGGTCTACAAGTTCCGCTCCATGTATCACGACATGTCGGACCCCACCGCCCGGCGCGTCGTCACCAAGGGCGATCCGCGCGTCACCCGCGTCGGCCGCTTCATCCGCAAGAGCTCGATCGACGAGCTGCCGCAGCTGTGGAACGTCATCCTCGGATCGCTGTCGCTGGTCGGTCCGCGCCCGCACGCGATCAACGCCGTCTCGAGCCAGAACGAGGCCTTCGTCGAGATCGTCGACGGTTATTTCGGCCGCCACAAGGTGAAGCCGGGCATCACCGGCTGGGCCCAGATCCACGGTTTCCGCGGCGAGATCGACCAGCAGGACAAGCTGAAGGGCCGGATCGAACACGATCTCTACTATATCGAGAACTGGTCGATCCTGCTCGACATCGCGATCCTGGCGATGACGCCGATCAGCCTGCTCAAGACCGAACACGCCTACTGACATGAGTGTCGCCGCTCCCCCGTTCTGGCCGGCCGAGCGCGCTCTGACCCGGGCCGAGCTCGGCCGACGGCAGTTCGCCATGCTGGCCAGCGGATCGATCGGCTTCGGCGTGTTCCTGTCGGGTTTCGTCATTTCGGAACCCGCGCCCTACGAGCTGTTCATGGCCGGGCTGATCGGCCTCTTCGCGCTGACGGGCGCGCTGAAGATCAGCGCCGGCACGGCGCCGCTGCTGGTTCTGCTGCTGCTGTTCAATGCCGGCGGCCTCGTCGCCCTGACCCAGATGGCGACATTGGCCGGCGGACCGATGTACATCGCCGTGTCGACCTTCCTCGCTTTGTCGGCGGTGTTCTTCGCCGCGGTGATCGAGGCCGACTGGCGGCGCCTGAAGCTGATCTACAACGCCTATACGTTGGCGGCGCTGGCCACCGGGACGATCGGCATCCTCGGCTATTTCAACGCCTTTCCGGGCGCCGAGATGTTCACCCTCTACGACCGGGCCAAGGGCGCCTTCCAGGATCCCAACGTCTTCGGGCCTTTTTTGACGCTGCCGGCGGTCTTCCTCGTCCAGCGCATCGTCACCGAACGCCTGGTGACCGCACCGCTGAAGCTCGTTCCGCTCGCGGTGCTGACGCTCGCCGTCTTCCTGTCCTTCTCGCGCGCCGCCTGGGGCCTCTACGCCTTCTCGATCCTCCTCTCGGTCGGCTTCATGCTCCTCAAGGAGCGCTCGTCCGCCTTCCGGCTGAAGATCGCCGCCATCGCCGCGGTCGGCGTGGTCATGATGATCCTCGTCGTCCTCGTGGCGCTGCAGTCCGAGAAGGTCTCCAGCCTGTTCTTCGAGCGCGCCGAACTGGTGCAGTCCTACGATTCCGCCCGGCTCGGGCGCTTCGCCCGGCATCTTCTCGGCTTCCAGATGGCGATGGAGCATCCGCTCGGCATCGGGCCGCTGGTGTTCGGTCCGATCTACGGCGAGGACACGCACAATATCTGGCTGAAGGCGCTGCTCGACTATTCCTGGCTCGGCTTTGCCGCCTGGATCGTCTTCACCTTCCTGACGCTCGGCATGGGACTGAAAATCCTGTTGCGCGAGCGGCCCTGGCAGCCTTTTCTGATGGCCGCCTACAGCGTCTATGTCGGCCACGTCGCCATCGGCAACGTCATCGACACCGATCACTGGCGGCACCATTATCTCATCTTCGGCATCATCTGGGGCTGCATCGCGCTGGAGCGGCGCTGGCAGCGGCGAGGACCGATGCCAGTAGAGCCCGCGCCGAACGGGCGGGCGATGACCGCCGCCTGAACCGCGGCGGCCGTGTCGCGTGCCGCGGCTGCGGCGCCGCGATTGCCCTCCGTCGGCCGCAAAACGTGGCCGGCCGAGAGCGCCCGGCTCTTTGCCGCTACTTTCCCCAGGCTTCGACCCAGGCGGTCATCTCGGCGATTTCCTCCTCCTGCGCCGCGATGATGCGGCTGGCGAGCGCCTTGGACGCCTCGTCCTTGCCCATCTCCAGTTCCACCTTCGCCATGGCGATGGCTCCGGCATGGTGGGCGACCATTCCGCAGTTGAAGGCGAGATCGGCATCCTTGATGGTCGCGGCGCGCATCATCGGTCCGTCCATCACCTGCATCGCCGCGTGATTGGCCGCCTGCACGGGATCGAGATCGGCGCCATGCGCCATCGGCGCCATCGCCGTGTCCTCGCTGGCCGCCAGACAGGCCGCCGGCAGCACGACTTCCGACGCCGGCGCCCCATGATGCATGCCGGCCATGTCCCCCGTGGCGGCCTTGTCCTGCGCCACCGCGGGACCGAGGAGCAGGGCCGAGAAGAGCGTTGCGAGAAGATGCTGTCGTGTCATGCCTGGGTCTCCGGCTTTCGGTGTGATCCCCGCCATATACGCCGCGACCACCGCCCTTCCAGTCCGGCACGTCGCACATGCCGGCAAAGTGTCACAGGGCCGGGAGCGGCAGCGCGGCCGCTGCCATGCCGCGCTGGCGCTCGGCATTGGCCTGAATGAGACGTTTCAGCGCGGCGCGGTCGATGCTCGTCGGCCTGCCGCCGGCGTCGAAGGGCGTCTTGAAATCGAAGGCCGCGGCCGTCGGACCGCGCTCGTGCAGCAGGGCATGACGCGCCACCGCCTCGGTCCAGTCGGGCCGGACGCCGGGCTCGCTCCACCACAGGGCGTAGGGCGGCCACGTCGCCGGCACGAACCACTCGCGGGCATGGCGCATCGCCTCGGCATGGATCGGCCCGTAGGAATAGGCCATGGCCTCGGGAAGATCGCGCCAGAGCGACAGCGTCGAGGGCGACCAGCCATCGCCGCGCTCGACATAGAAGCGCGGATAGACTGGGACGCCCCAGCTTTCCGGCCCGGGCACGTCGGCATAGCCCGAGCGCGCGACAAAGCCCTCGCTCATCTCGGCAGCGCGAAAATTCCGCTCGTTGCGGTCGTAGAAGCCCTGGTTGACCGGTGCATCCGCCGCTTCGCGAAACACCTCGAAGGTATAGACGGCCAGTTTCCGGTCGTTCATCGCAACCCTTTGCCTGTCCCGGGATGCCGGGCGCGATCCGCGCCCGGCCGCGCAGTGGACGGCATTTTCGTAAGCGGAGCTTGCTTCAGCCCGATCCCCCTCCCCGGTCAGTAGTCGACGACGCCCTCGAGCGCGTAGTGCTTGACCGATCGGCGGTTGGCGATCAGTTCGTCGACCGAGGGCGACCCCGTCATGGCGCGCGAGATCGCCAGCTTCGTCGCCTCGTAATTGGTGCGGTAGAGGTCCTTGAGGTCGAGCTCGGCGTGATCGGCGCAGCGCGGGTCGAGCCAGATCATGATGATCATGCAGAGCTCGTCCGCCTCGTCCTTCGGCAGGATTCCCTCGATCAGGCAGTCGACGATGGCGTCCCCGGTCGCGCCCTGCACGACGCCGCCGAGGAGTTCGACATAGGCCAGATCGTGGATCGTCGCCTTCGTCGTCATCATCGTCGCCGGGCGGACCAGCTGGTTCAGATCGCGCACGACGAACATGCGGGTGTGGCCGGCGGTCTGGCCCATCATCGAGGCGAAGGCGGTGCCGACGGGGCCGCGCACCGAGCCGATCAGCACTTCGGGCATGGCGTCAGTGTATTGCCCCTCGGCGGCGAGCACGGTGGCTTCGCCGGTCTTGAACCAGATGTCGGTCATGCGGAAATCTCCTGTGGCGCGTCGTTGCGGACCGCCGTTCCATGCTCGATCGACGCTGCGGCGGCAAGCCCCGGCGGGCGTGGATAGGGCGCGCGGGAGGAGCGGCTTCCAGACGGACGCGGGGCGCGGAGGGTCGGGGCACGGGGCACCGGGCGCGAAACGCAGTCGAAATGCCCACCGCCGTCCTGTTGCCGCCCTTTTGAGAGGGGGCGGCGTCCTCCCACTGCCGGCCACTGGCCAGCCGGTTGTGGCCATCGCGAGGGGAAAGTGAAAAGCGACGACAGCTGCGGACGGCGTCAGAAGCCGGCGCCGGTTCCCAGTCCCATGCAGGCGAGGAAGGCGGAATTTTTCTTGAAATCGGCGGCCGGCTGCGTGCCGCCGCGCACGACCAGGCGCCCCTCTCCGGCGCGGACCGCCGCGATCGCCGCCAGCTCCTCGGAAACCCCTGGCGTTCCGTAGACGTGGACGAGGCACTCACCCTCGCGGCGCTGGCACTGCAAGGCCCAGGCCTTGGCGACGGAGAGGCGCGAGAAGACCCGGAACATCAGGGCTTCGTCGGTTTCGACCTTGACCACGAACATCGGCACCTCCCGCGGGGCAACACGATGAGTGAACCATAAAGAATTGCGGCTGAAAAGCGGCAATCGGGTGGGGCCGCGGAGAGGGCGAGGACGGTGGTGCCGACCCTCGTCCTTCGACAGGCTCAGGATGAGGGTGATGGGTGGGTACCGGAGCAGCTCAGCCGGCGCTGCTTGAGCCGGCAGTACATGAGGCGGCGGCGCCTAAGCCGGCAGTGCTTGAGCCGCCAGAGCTCGAGCTGGCAGTGCTTGTGCCGGCAGGGCCAGAGCCGAAGGTGCTTGAGCGGGCAGCGCCTAAGCAGGCGGTGCTGGAACCGGCAGCGGTTGAGCCGGCAACGCGACCAACGTCAGAACGCCCGCCCCGAAACCCCAAACCCTCATCCTGAGCCTGTCGAAGGACGAGGGTCGGCACGGCGCCCGAACTGCCGACCACCGATGTCTCAATTGGATGGACGTCTCAGAACGAATAGGGGCGGCGGTTGAAGAGGCCCTGGTCGATCTCGTGCTGGCGGCGCTCCAGATCGTCGATCGAGACGGCCTCGTTGAGGTAGTCGAGCGCGCGGTCACGGGGGCTGCGCTGGCGGAAGGCACCGCGAAGGGTGCGGGAAAAGATGTTCATGGAAAGCTCCTTTGCTGACCTGAAGGTAGTTGCCGCCTGTTTATGCTGCAACGCACAAAACTGCATGCAAGCCATGCAGTCCGCTCATTCCGGCGGATGGGGCGCCGAGTGACCGGTGCCCCCAGGACGGCATGGCCATCGCAGATCGGATGGCAGGGCGGCCTGCCCTCTGAACCTGTCCCCTGCCCAGCAAGCGCCGGGGCACCACGCTTCTACCCAGCGTCGCGCTTTTTATACTGATCGATATGATTAACGGTTGACCCGCGGCCTTTCGTTTGGCATGTCGTTTCATATCGAACGGTATGCAATCACGGAGGTGCACGATGAACGAGGACCGGAACGGGACGCAGCAGGCGTCGAACAAGGCACGCTGCGGGCGCCTTGCCCTGTCGATGCGAGCCGACGAGGCAGCCGTGCCGACCGTGGCTTCGCCGGGCCGGATGGACGCGCTGGCGGCCGCCGTGCCGACTCGGCCGTCACGGTTGTCGACATCGGAGCGCCTTCGGCGGCTTGAGGATTTCAGCGCCGCCTGAACGGGCGGGCGGCTCACGCCATCCTTTCCCGAAAACGAAAAACCCGGCGGATCCATCGGATCCGCCGGGTTTTCATTGCGATAGAGGCCTTGAGGCTCAGGCGTTTTCGAGCTTGCCGTCGTGGCGGCGCCAGAGGCCGAGCGGGTTCTCGTCCTTCAGCGCGTCCGGCAGAAGCTCGGCCGGCAGGTCCTGGTAGCAGACCGGGCGCAGGAAGCGGGCGATGGCGAGGCTGCCGACCGAGGTCGAGCGGCCGTCGGAGGTCGCCGGGAACGGACCGCCGTGCACCATGGCGTGCGCCACCTCGACGCCCGTGCCAAAGCCGTTGACCAGCAGGCGTCCGGCCTTGCGCTGGAGAAGCGGCAGGAGCTTGGCGGCGGCCGCGTGGTCGCCGGCGTCGATGTGCAGGGCGATGGTCAGCTGGCCTTCGAGCGCCTCGACGACGCGGCGCAGCGCCGCCTCGTCCGGGCAGCGGACGACGAGCGAGGACGAACCGAAGACCTCGTCCTGCAGCTCGGGATGGGCGAGGAATTCCTCGGCCGTCGTCGAGAACAGCATGGCCTGGCCGCGCAGCGTCTCGGCCGGCAGGCCCTGGCCGACGGTCTTGACGCTCTTATGCGCCGCAAGGCGGGCGGTGCCCTCGCAGTAGGACTTGTGGATCCCGGGCGTCAGCATCACGGCGGCGGCGGCATTGGCGAGCGCGGTCGACGCCGCCGCGACGAAGGCGTCGAGGCCTTCGCCGTCGACGGCCAGGATCAGGCCGGGATTGGTGCAGAACTGGCCGGCGCCGAGCGTCAGCGAGCCGACGAAGGCGGTGCCGATGGCGGCGCCGCGGGCGGCGAGTGCGGCGGGGAAGAGCAGGACCGGGTTGATGCTGCTCATCTCGGCATAGACCGGGATCGGCTCGGCGCGCGAGGCCGCGATCTTCATCAGCGCCGTGCCGCCGCCGCGCGAGCCGGTGAAGCCGACGGCGTGAATGCGGCGATCGGCGACGAGGCCCTGGCCGACGTCACGACCCGAATCGAACAGGAGCGAGAAGACGCCCTCCGCCAGGCCGCAATCCTTGACGGCCTTCTGCACGGCGCGGCCGACCAGCTCGGACGTGCCGGGATGGGCCGAATGCGCCTTGACGATCACCGGGCAGCCGGCGGCCAGCGCCGAGGCCGTGTCGCCGCCGGCGACGGAGAAGGCGAGCGGAAAATTCGAGGCGCCGAACACGGCGACGGGCCCGACCGGCACGTTGCGCAGGCGCAGGTCGACGCGCGGCAGCGGCTTGCGGTCGGGCAGCGCCTTGTCGATGCGGGCGTCGAGGAAGCCGCCATCGCGCAGCACGCCGGCGAAGAGCTTCAGCTGGCCCATGGTGCGGCCGCGCTCGCCCTCGATGCGGCCGCGCGGCAGGCCGCTCTCGGCCATGCAGCGCTCGATCAGTTCGTCGCCGATGGCGAGGATGTTGTCGGCGATGGTCTCGAGGAAAACCGCGCGGGCCTCGAGGCTGGTCTCGCTGTAGGTGTCGAAAGCCTTGTCGGCCAGCGCGCAGGCCGCTTCGAGGTCGTCGAGGGTGGCGCCGCCGAAGCCGGGCTGCAGCTTCTCGCCGGTCGCCGCGTCGAGGCCGAAAATCTCGCCATTGGTGCCCTTGCGGACGGCATGGCCGATGATCTGTTCGCCGAGAATGGTCATGGGTTTCGTCTCCTGAACGGAATGTCTGGCCGCAGCTTTTCGCGCGGCAGGATCGTCTGGATGGCAGTTGAGAGATAGGGCGGGAGAGTCCGATTCCCAAGGTCCCGCCGCAGACTCACCCGGCTATCCGGGGTGTCCGCGGCAGGAGATCCGGCTATTTGCCCCAGTGCATGACCAGCGGATCGAGCTCGCGGGCGAGTTCGAGGAGGCCGGCCTTCGTCTCCGGATGGATCTGGTCGAGCGGGTGGCGGACGACGTCGCTGCGGATTACGCCGCCGGCCGCCATGGCCGTCTTGGCGGCGCGCAGGCCGCACTGGCGGTTCTCGTAGTTGATCAGCGGCAGGATGCGCTCATAGGCCTTGGCGGCGGCCTTGCGGTCGCCGGCCTTGTGGTGCTCGACGACGGGGCGGATGAGGTCGGGCAGGAGCGCGCTCGACATGGTGCCGGTGGCACCGGCGTCGAGATCGGCCATCAGCGTGATGGCTTCCTCGCCGTCGAAGGGGCCCTGCACCAGGTCGCCGCCGGCCGCGATGAGGCCGCGCAGCTTGGCGGCGGTCTGCGGTACCTCGATCTTGAAATAGCGCACCAGCGGCACAGCCTCGGCGATCTTCAGCAGCGCCGGGACGGAGAGCGTGACGCCGGACAGTGGCGCGTCCTGGATCATGATCGGCAGGCCGCTGGCATCGGCGACGCGGGCGAAATGCTCGATCATCGAGGTCTCGTCGATGCGCATGCCGACGCCGTGATAGGGGGGCATCAGCATCAGCATGGCCGCGCCCTGCTCGGCGGCGCGGCGGGCGCGGTCGGCGGCGATGGCGGTGGCGAAATGGCTGCAGGTAACCATCACCGGCACGCGGCCGGCGACATGCTCGAGGCTGAGCTTCGTCAGCGTCTCGCGCTCGTCGTCGGAGACGAGGAACTGCTCGGAATAGTTGGCGAGGATGCAGATGCCGTCGACGCCCTGGTCGACCATACAGTCGAGGACCCGGCGCATGCCGTCGAGGTCGAGGTCGCCGTTCTCCATGAAGGGCGTCGGCGCCACCGGGAAGAGACCGGCGAAGGGAGTGCTTGCAAGATTGGCCATCAGGATTTCCACGCAGCGAAAAGGACGATGGCCGTCGATCGTCGGGCGGTCGACGGCCCCGGGGACGAGAGCGCTCGCCGGTCCGGGCAGGGCCACGGACGATGCGAGATCACGGCGGCGCCAGAACTCAGGAAGTGGAATAGGCCAGCGGCGCGTAAGCGTCCAGCGCTGGCGTGCCGATTCCGGCGGATGTTTGTGCGGGAAGAGCGGCGCCAAACCGGGGCGCGATCGGCGGGCGGCATTCCGCCGGCGTCCCAGGCCTCACTTTATCGAGCGGAACGCGGACCGTTACGCAGCCGCCTTGGCGGCCGACCGCGCGCGCCGTGCTGGCGGACCGCTTTGCTGTCGCGCCGCAATCGCAAAGAAGCGCGGTGACCCGTTGATCGGGGCAGCCGCGATACCGACAGTAACGAGAAAATTCGGGGAAATTGGTCGGAGCGAGAGGATTCGAACCTCCGACCCCTTGGACCCCATCCAAGTGCGCTACCAGGCTGCGCTACGCTCCGACTGAGGCGTTGGTAGTGTTTCTCAGCGCGCCGCGCAAGGGCCTTTCATGCGAGCGGCGAAGAAGCAGGTCAAAAACCCGTTCGCGCGGTCAGCCGGATCAACGGACCTGGTCGAGCAAGCGCTTGCATTCCAGGAGTTCCATCAGCACGTCCTGCAGGGTCTGCGCGCTTTCGGCGGGCATGCCGAGACGGGGCTCGGGATCGCGGCGCAGGAGGCCGGAGAGGCCAAGACGCGGGCGCGCGGGTTCGGGCCTGGCCGGATGCATCAGGACATCCTCCTCGTCCGCCTCGGGCTCGGCGACGATCGCCTCCATGTCGTCGCCGTCGGCCTGGTCGGCCCGGCCGACCTCCAGCGAGTCGAGGCCCGACATGTCGCCCGAGCCCAGCGCCATGACGAAGCGGTTGCCGCTCTCCTTCAGGATGCGCTGCACGCCCTTGATGGTGAAGCCCTTGACGTAGAGGAGGAAGCGAATCCCCTTCAGCAGCTCGACATCTTCGGGCCGGTAATAGCGGCGGCCGCCGCCGCGCTTCATCGGCTTGATCTGCGAGAAGCGCGTCTCCCAGAAGCGCAGGACGTGCTGCGGCAGGTTGAGATCCTCGGCCACTTCGCTGATCGTGCGGAAGGCGTCGATGCTCTTGTCGGCGGTGGATGTCGTGGGAATTTCGGTCAGGGGTCTACTCTGCGGCCTTCAGCATGTCGCCGACGGGCTCGCTGGCCGCGCGGCGCTTGCCGTGGGATTCCAGGATGCAGTCCTTCATGACGTTGGACGGCTTGAACACGGCGACCCGGCGCGGCGAGATCGGAACTTCCTCGCCCGTCTTCGGATTGCGGCCGACGCGCTCGTTCTTGTCGCGCACGAGGAAGGAGCCAAAGGACGAGATCTTGACGGATTCGCCGCGAGCGATGGTCGAGCAGATCTCCTCGAGAACCATCTCGACAAGATAGGCCGACTCGGTGCGAGACAGACCAATCTTTCGAAACACCGCCTCGGCGAGGTCGGCCCTCGTCACCGTTCTGTCACCCATTGCGATCCCCTTGTTCTGCCTGGATTTCTGTCGCCCGCTCCCCAACGTCGACGATCAGTCACCCGGCTAAATCTAAAATACCGATATTCGCTTGTTAATCAAGATTCGATCGGTCACCAGCGCACGACGACGGCGCCCCAGGTGAAGCCGCCGCCCATCGCCTCGAGCAGGACCAGCTGGCCCTTCTGGATCCGGCCGTCGCGGACCGCCCGGTCGAGCGCCAGCGGAATCGAGGCGGCCGAGGTGTTGCCGTGATGCTGCACGGTGATGACCACCTTCTCCGGCGCGATGCCGAGCTTCTTGGCGGAAGCGTCGATGATCCGGCGGTTGGCCTGGTGCGGCACGAACCAGTCGATGTCATCAGGGCCGATGTCGAGGGCGGAAAAGGAATCCTCGATGACGTCGGTGATCATCCCGACCGCGTGCTTGAAGACCTCGCGGCCCTCCATGCGCAGCTTGCCGACCGTGCCGGTGGTGGACGGCCCGCCGTCGACATAGAGCTTCTTCTCGTGCTCGCCGTCGGAACGAAGCCGCGAAACGAGAACGCCGCGGTCGGCGAGCGTGCCCTCGCCCTCGGCCGCCTCGATCACCACGGCGCCGGCCCCGTCACCGAAGAGCACGCAGGTCGAGCGGTCCTCCCAATCGAGGATCCGCGAGAAGGTCTCGGCGCCGATGACGATCGCGCGCTTCACCATGCCGGAGCGGATGTAGAGATCGGCGGTCGTGAGCGCAAAGACGAAGCCCGAACACACGGCCTGGACGTCGAAGGCGAAGCCGTGGCGCATGCCGAGGCGCTGCTGCAGCTGCACGCTCGAGGCGGGAAAGGTGTTGTTCGGCGTGGTCGTCGCCAGCACGATGAGGTCGATGTCGGCGATCGTCAGACCGGCGGCGTCGAGCGCCCGGCGGGCGGCGCCTTCGGCCAGCGACACCGTGGTCTCCCCCTCGCCGGCGACGTGCCGGTTGCGGATGCCGGTGCGCTGGACGATCCATTCGTCGGAGGTCTCGACGACGCCGGCGAAATCCTGGTTCGTCATGATCCTTTCGGGCAGCATCGAGCCGGTGCCGCGAACGATCGATCGGATAATGGTCATTTCACTTGCTCTCCGGCATGCCCGCTGCGGCCTCTTCGGAGACGCGAAGGTAGAAAATGCGAAGATCCTGCTCGATCTTCTCCCTGAGACCGTTCACCGCCATGGCATAGGCGAGGTCGATCGCGGCGGCCATGCCCTCGGCATCGGTGCCGCCATGGCTCTTAATAACGATGCCGTTGAGCCCGAGGAACACGCCGCCATTGACCTTGCGCGGGTCCATCTTGTCGCGCAGGCGATCGAAGGCGCCCTTGGCCAGGAAGTAGCCGGCCCGCGCCATCCAGGTCCGCGTCATCGCGGCGCGGAGGTAGCCGGCGATCTGCTTGGCCGTGCCTTCCGCGGTCTTCAGCGCGATGTTGCCGGTATAGCCCTCTGTGACGACGACGTCCACGGTGCCCTTGCCCAGATCGTCGCCTTCCACGAAGCCGTGATAGATCAGCCCGGGCAGCTCCGTCTCCTTCAGGAGGCGGCCGGCCTCGCGCACGTCGTCCTGTCCCTTGACCTCCTCGACGCCGATGTTGAGGAGGCCGACGGTCGGCCGCTCAATGCCGTGCAAAGCGCGGGCCATGGCGGCGCCCATCATCGAGAAGTCGATCAGCTGCTGGGCGTCGGCGCCGATCGTCGCGCCGACGTCGAGCACGACGCTCTCGCCGCGGATCGTCGGCCAGATCGCGGCGATCGCCGGGCGCTCGATATTGGCCATGGTGCGCAGGCAGAACTTGGCCATGGCCATCAGGGCGCCGGTGTTGCCGGCGGAGACCGCGACGTCCGATTCGCCGGTCTTGACCGCTTCGATGGCCCGCCACATGGACGATTTGTAGCGGCCCTGGCGTAGCGCCTGCGACGGCTTCTCATCCATGCGGATCGACATCTCGCAATGGTGGAAGCTCGAGGCGGCCTTCAGCTGGGGCAGCGTGTCGAGAACTGGGCGGACCTCGTCCTCCTGGCCGTAGAGGACAAAGCGCAGGCCGGGATGGCGCTGCAGGGCGATATTGGCCCCGGGCAGCACGACGGATGGGCCGTGATCTCCGCCCATGACGTCGAGGGAGATCGTGACTCCGGATTTCAGATCCAACGCTGTCTCGCTTTCCTTCGAAGAATGCCCCAAGGCGGCGCGAACATAGCCAATTCCCGCCGAGTGACAACAGGCTTGGGCCGCTAGGGCGCGTCGGGCTTCAGTTTGCGCAGCGTCGCGAAGGGCGAAATCTTGCCGCCCTCGGGCTCCGGATCGGTGTCGAAGGCGTCGAAGCTGGCCCCCTCGGCGCGGGGATAGGGATCGAGGCCGAGCGCCAGGGCTTCGGCCAGAACCGTGCCGAAGTCGATGCGATCGCCGACATAGGTCTCGGGAATATCGTCGCCCTCAGGATCGAGATGCAGCTCGCCGTCCTGCGGCTGGACCATGCGGGCGAGCCTCGAGTGCTCCGGCAGGAAGACAAGGTCGATGTCCTCGTCGATCGTCTGGCTGAGCGGCTCGAGCGTCACCACGTCGGACTGCACGACGTCGGCGGTGAGACGGCCGGTGATCTTCACGCCCTCGCTCCGCCAGCTCTTCACCGTCACGTCCGCCTCCAGCCGGTCGACGCTGGGAATGGCGAGATGCAGGGCGAGCGCCGCCCGCTCGGGCGCCGACGCGGTGAAGCGAACCGGCATCCCGTCCTTGGGAAGCTTGGAGACGATGATCGGGTAAGAAATCGGGGGACCGCCGGCGGCCTTGCCTGTCTCCGTCATGCTGTTCACTCCTCCTTCACGAGCCGGCCGCCGGTGATGGCCTCGGTGGGGACGGCATCGAGGGCGGCCTTCCTGGCCAACATATAGGTGGCGAGGGCGACGCCTGCCTCGGCGGTCGCCGTCGCGGGCAGAGCATGGCGCGACAGGGCCGCGCCGAGGCCGGCGGCGTCCTTGGCCTGCAGCGGCGGATCATAGGCCGCCACCCGCTCATAGAACATGCCCGCCAGCTTGCGCATGCGCTTGGGCACGGAAGGGTCGCCGATGCCGATCTCGCGCAGCGAATCCTCGACGTCGGCGATGAAGCGGTCGACCAGATCCTGCGCCAGCGCCTTCAGACCGGCGTCGTCGCGGCAGCGCGCCAGAAACAGGAAGACATGGATCGACAACGACTCGAACCGGCCCATCACCGTGTCGGGCAGACCGAGATTCAGGTAGAGGTCGGGTTGCCGGGCGTCGACGACGATCGCGGCATAGAGCGTATCGACAACCTGCCGATTGCGCCGGAGCTTCCTGAAACGTTCGAGCATGGGGCTCCCCTGGCCATTCCGGGACGCGGTCGCATGGACCGGAGCCGATTGCAACGCCTCGAAAGGTGCTTTACCTAAGCCGACCCATCCGGATTGCCCAGGGGCACGCCGCGATGTCGCCTTGACCGGCCCCTATGAGTTCCGGGCAGCTTGATGCCGGGCCCTGCCCCACGGGAGATGACACGCGTGAACCGTAGCCACCCAATCCTTCGCCCGGCTCTCGCCTCCATGGCGCTCGGCGCCGCTCTTCTTCTCAGCGCATGCAACACCAGCGAGGTCCTGAACCAGGGCTATATCGTCGACGAGCAGACGGTCGCTCTGGTCCCGGTCGGATCGAGCCGCGAACAGGTGCTGCTGGCGCTGGGCTCGCCCTCGACGACCGCGACCTTCGACAACGAGGTGTTCTACTACATCTCGCAGAAGCGGGTGCGGCCGGTGGCCTTCATGCAGCCGCGCATCGTCGACCAGCGCGTGCTGGCCGTCTACTTCAACGGCACGGGCACGGTCGATCGTCTCGCCAATTACGGCCTGCAGAACGGTCAGCTCTTCGACTTCATCTCCCGCACCACGCCGACCGGCGGCCGCGACGTCAGCTTCCTCGGCCAGATCCTCGAGCCGGGCGCACCGCCGAGCATCGGGCTGCCCGGCGCCGGCGACAACAATCCCGTCGACACCAACCGCGCCGCGGGGCAGTAGGCCGCGCGGCCGCTCCCGCACCCGGCGACAGCAGAACGCAAAAAAGAACCCGCGGGACAGGCGTCCCGCGGGTTCTTTCGTTTCCGGTTGCAGCTTTCGGCCGCTCAGCTGTGCGAGAGCACGGCCAGCAACAGGAGCGCCACGATGTTGGTGATCTTGATCGCCGGATTGACGGCGGGACCGGCGGTGTCCTTGTAGGGATCGCCGACCGTATCGCCCGTCACCGAGGACTTGTGCGCTTCGGAGCCCTTCATGTGGCGGGTGCCGGCCGAATCCACAAACCCGTCCTCGAAACTCTTCTTGGCATTGTCCCAGGCGCCGCCGCCCGAGGTCATCGAGATGGCGACGAAGATGCCGGTGACGATGACGCCGAGCAGCATGGCGCCGAGCGCCGAGAAGGCCTGGCTCTTGTCGGCGATCAGCAGCACGCCGAAGTAGACGGCGAGCGGCGCCAGCACCGGCAGCAGCGAGGGCACGACCATTTCCTTGATCGCCGCCTTGGTCAGGAGGTCCACCGCGCGGGCATAGTCCGGCCGTTCCGTGCCGGCCATGATGCCCGGCTTTTCGCGGAACTGCCGGCGCACTTCCTCGACCACCGAACTCGCGGCGCGCCCGACGGCGGTCATCGCGATGCCGCCGAAGAGGAAGGGGATGAGGCCGCCGAGAAGCAGACCGACGACGACATAGGGATTGGTCAGCGCGAAGTCCGGCTGGACGCCCTGGAAATAGCTGAAGCCGCGTCCGGCATTCGCCTCGCCGACGAAGTACTGGAGATCGTAGCTGTAGGCCGCGAAGAGGACGAGCGCGCCGAGGCCGGCCGAACCGATGGCATAGCCCTTGGTGACCGCCTTGGTGGTGTTGCCGACGGCGTCGAGCGCGTCCGTCGACTTGCGCACGTCGGCGGGCAGGCCGGCCATCTCGGCAATGCCGCCGGCATTGTCGGTGACCGGGCCGAAGGCGTCGAGAGCGACGATCATGCCGGCAACGCCGAGCATGGCGGTGACGGCGATGCCGGTGCCGTAGAGGCCGGCGAGCTGGAACGTCGAGATGATGCCGGCGACGATGACGATGGTCGGCAGCGCAGTGGATTCCAGCGAGACGGCGAGGCCCTGGATGACGTTCGTGCCATGGCCGGAGACCGAGGCCTGGCTGATCGACCGGACCGGCCGGAAGCCGATGCCGGTATAGTATTCGGTGATCCAGACGATCAGGCCGGTGACGACGAGACCGACGACGCCGCAGGCGAAGAGGTTGAGGCCGTTGATGGCGAGGCCGTTGGAGGCGGTGGCGACCTCGCCGAAGCCGACGGTGGCCCAGGTGGCGAGCGCGAGGCCGGCGATCGACAGGATCGTCGTCACCCACAGGCCCTTGTACAGCGCGCCCATGATCGAGCCATTGCGGCCGAGGCGGACGAAGAAGGTGCCGACGATCGAGGTCAGGATGCAGGCGCCGCAGATCGCCAGGGGATAGAGCATCACGCTCTCCAGCACGGGCTGGCCGACGAAGAGGATGGCGCCGAGCACCATGGTGGCGACGACGGTGACGGCATAGGTCTCGAAGAGATCCGCCGCCATGCCGGCGCAGTCGCCGACATTGTCGCCGACATTGTCGGCGATGGTGGCGGGGTTGCGTGGGTCGTCTTCGGGAATGCCCGCCTCGACCTTGCCGACGAGATCGCCGCCGACATCGGCGCCCTTGGTGAAGATGCCGCCGCCCAGACGGGCGAAGATCGAGATCAGCGAGGCGCCGAAGCCGAGCGAGACCAGCGAATCGATGACGACGCGGTCCGACGGCGCGTAGCCCTGATGGCCGGTGAGGACATAGAAGTAGCCGGCGACGCCCAGCAGCGCGAGGCCGGCGACGAGCATGCCGGTGATCGCGCCCGACTTGAAGGCGATGTCGAGACCGGCCGAGAGCGAGCGGGAGGCCGCCTGCGCCGTGCGCACATTGGCGCGGACGGAGACGTTCATGCCGATGAAGCCGGCAAGACCCGACAGGACCGAGCCGATGAGGAAGCCGATGGCGGCGTGGACCGACAGGAGCCACCAGGTGAGCGCGAGAACGACGACGCCGACCATCGCGATGGTCGTGTACTGGCGGGCGAGATAGGCCTGCGCACCCTCGCGGATGGCGCCGGCGATCTCCTGCATGCGGGCATTGCCCTGGTCGGCGGACAGCACCGAGCGCGTCGCCCAGGCCGCATAGACGAGCGACACGAGGCCGCAGAGTAATACGATCGGTAGAATGGCTGGCATGCTGTTCCCTCGCTCCCGCCGACGGGCGACCCCGCGGCTGCCTTGCACACGTTACCGGCGGGGAACGCGTCCCCCCTCCTCCCGGCGGGGGGAGGTTATAGGAGGGTTGCGTTGCGTCAAGGCGTCGCGCCCCGCTTCAGACGGGGGCAATCGCCTTGGAGAACAACCGCTTTTGCAGGAGCAGAGCGAGGAGGCAGACGCCGACGACGGGGAAGACGACGAAATTCATCGTATGCCACCCCTCCGCCACCAGCACGCGGCCGGAGAGGAAGGACGAGAGCGCGACGCAAGAGAACAGGACGAAGTCGTGCAGGCCTTGCGTCTTGTTCTTCTCGGACGGCCGGTAGGTCTCGGCGACCATGGCGGTGGCGCCGATGAAACCGAAATTCCAGCCGAGGCCGAGCAGCACCAGGGAGAGCCAGAAATTCCAGATCTCCTCGCCCTCGATCGCGACGCCTGCAGCGGCGGCGGTCAGAAGAAGGCCGGTCGCCACCACCGTTTCCCTGCCGAAACGGGCGATGATGCGCCCGGTGAAAAAGCTCGGGGCGAACATGGCGAGCACGTGCCACTGGATGCCGAGGACGCCGATATCCTGGGAGAAGCCGCAGCCGACGATGGCAAGCGGCGCGCCGGTCATGACGAAGCTCATCATCGCATAGGTGCCGACGCCGCAGAGCAGAGCGACGATGAAGGCCGGCTGTCGCGCGATCTCGCCGAGGGGGCGGGCCGGCAGGTCGTCCGCCGGCAGTAAGGGCCCGGCCGGCGCGACATCGCGCAGGGCATGGAGCACCAGGGCGCCGGCGAGGGCGAGGCCGGTGACGGCGACGAAGGCGCCGGCGAACTCGATCGGCGCGAACAGGCCGGTGGTGAAGCGCAGCGCCTGCGGCCCGATCACCGCGGCGAAGATGCCGCCGACGAGGACGGTGGCGATGGCGCGCGGCTGGAAGGCTTTCGGCGCGCCGTCGGTGGCGGCGAAGCGGTATTGCTGGACGAAGGCGCCGCCGATGCCGATCATCGCCAGGGCCAGCGCGAAGAACCAGAACTCCTGCCGGAACAGCGCCGTTGCGGCCGCTAGCCCACCGGTGGCGGTCAAGCAGGCGCCGGCGACAAATCCGTGCTTGCGCCCGACGATCCGCATCAAAGCAGCGGCCGGCAGGGCGCCGAGGGCGATGCCGATGTTGAAGCCGGTGACGGGCAGCGTCGCCAGGGACTTGTCGAGGCCGAGCAGCCAGAAGCCGGCCAGACCGCCGCTGGCGATGGTGATGGGCGCTGCCGCCCCGACCAGCGCCTGCGCCGCCGCCAGCACGAAGGCGTTGCGCCGCGCCAGAGCCTGGCCGCCAGGAAGCGCCGCGGCCGTCATCGTCAGCTCGTGCCGCGGCCTTCGCCCCGCGAGCGGCGGGCGATGCGGTCGAGCACGGCATTGACGAGGCGCGGCTCGTCCTCTGAGTAGAAGGCCTTGGCGACGTCGACATATTCGGTGACGATGACGGCGACCGGCACGTCCTTGCGGTTCATCACTTCGTAGGTGCCGGCGCGCAGGATCGCCCGAAGCGTCGTGTCGAGGCGGGCCAGCGGCCAGTCCGGCGTCAGCGAGGTGTGGATCAGCGGGTCGATCTCGGTCTGGCCGCGCACGACCCCCGAAACGACATCGCGGAACCAGGCTGCGTCCGCCTCGCGATAGGTCTCGCCATCGACCTCCTGCCCGAGGCGGAAGGATTCGTATTCGGCGACGATCTCCAGCAGCGGCGTGCCGCCGACATCCATCTGGTAGAGCGCCTGCACCGCGGCGAGGCGCGCGGCGCCGCGCTTGTTGGCGGGCTTGACGGGTTTGGCGTCGGCGTCGGACATCTCAGCCTCCCAGTTTTTCGCGCAGGGCGATCATCGTCAGGGCCGCTTGCGCCGCGGCGCCGCCCTTGTTCAGCCGCTCCGGCAGCGCGCGCTCCAGCGCCTGCGCCTCGTTCTCGACGGTCAGGATGCCGTTGCCGATGGCGAGACCTTCCTGGAACGTCAGGTCCATCAAAGCGCGCGAGGATTCGTTCGAGACGATCTCGAAATGATAGGTCTCGCCGCGGATGACGCAGCCGAGCGCGACGAAGCCGTCATAGGCGGCGCCGCCCTCCTCGCCGCCGACGAGGGCGAAGCTGATGGCGGCGGGAATCTCCAGCGCGCCGGGCACCGTCACGACGTCGTAGGTCGCGCCGGCCGCGCCGAGCGCCGCCTTGGCGCCGGCCAGCTGGGCATCGGCGATGTGGTCGTAGAAGCGGGCCTCGATGACGAGGAGATGCGGAGCGGACATGGGTGACCCTTTGGCGTCGATGCTGGCGGCGGCGGGGCATTGCCCGGCGGCCGAAGCGCAGTCCTTACCTCAAGTCGGGCGGAAGGGATATCGAGACGTCGAGGGATATTGTCCGAGCGAGCCTCAGTTGCCGCGCGGGGAGCCCCGGCCCGGGACCCCGCTCTGCCCCCGCCGCCGCCCTGCGCCAGGCCATCAGACCGCCTGCGGCGTTCCCAGCAGCGTGCGGACGAAACGAATGGTGCGCGGATCAGTCGGGTGGCGGAAGATTTCCTCCGGGGGGCCGTGTTCGACGATCGTGCCGCCGTCGAGAAAGGCGACGCGGTGGGCGATCTGGTCGGCGAGGCGCAGGTCGTGCGTCGCCATCAGCATGGTCATTCCCTCCCCGGCCAGCTTGCCGAGAACCTCGACCACCTCAGCGGCGAGTTCCGGATCGAGCGCCGAGGTCGGCTCGTCGCACAGGAGAAGTTTTGGCGAGGCGGCGATGGCGCGGGCGATGGCGACACGCTGCTGCTGACCACCGGAGAGGGTCGCCGGCCAGGCGTCCGCCTTGTGGGCCATGCCGACCTTGTCGAGGAGGTCCATGGCATGCGCCCGGGCCTTGTCCGCCGACCACTTCCAGACGGTCACGAGCCCCTCCGTCACATTGTCGGCGACGCTGCGATGGGGAAAGAGCTGGAAATTCTGGAAGATCATGCCGGTCCGGCGGCGCATGGCGAGGATTTCCGCCTGCGGCGGCTTTCGGTCCGGCGCGAAGACGATGCGGGCGTCGCCGATCTCGAGCGTCCCGGCTTCGGGAATCTCGAGAAGGTTCGCCGTGCGCAGCAGCGTGCTCTTGCCGCTGCCGGACGGGCCGATCAGCGCCGTCACCTCTCCCTCCGGGATGTCGAGGTCGACGCCATTCAGGACTGTGTTCTCGCCAAAACGCTTGACGATGCCGGTGAGGCGGATCATGCGCCCTGCTCCAAAAAGCCGCCCTGTCGCCCGAACCGTTTTTCCAGCCGCCCCTGCAGCGCGGAGAGGACGGAGGACAGGATGAGATAGAGCAGCGCCGCCTCGACATAGAGGATCAGCGGTTCGTAGGTGACGGCGACGATGCGCTGCGCCTGCTGGAACAGCTCCGGCACGGTGATCGCGGCGGCGAGCGAGGTGTCCTTGACCAACGAGATGAAGGAGTTCGACAGCGGCGGCACGGCGACGCGCACCGCCTGCGGCACGATCGTGCGCCGCAGCGCCTGGCTCTGCGTCATCCCGACGGCATAAGCCGCCTCCCACTGCCCCTTGGTGATCGACGACAGCGCCGCCCGGATGATCTCCGACGTATAGGCGCCGACGCTGAGGCTGAAGCCGATCAGCGCCGCCGGAAAGGCGTCGATCAGGATGCCGAGGCTCGGCAGGCCGTAGAAGATGACGAAGAGCTGGACGAGCAGCGGCGTGCCGCGGATGAACCAGACGTAAAATCTGGCCATGAGAGCGATCGGCTTCGGCCCGAACAGGCGGGCGATCGCGATGAGGAAACCGAGCGTCAGGCCGAAGGCGAAGGAGAGAATCGCCAGCGGCACGGTGAAGGTGATCGCGGCTTGCACCAACGGCAGCAGCGAATCGAGCATCAGTTGCAAGGCGGGGGGCAAAGCGGTCCGTTCCTGTCGCACCGGGCACTCGGCCCGCGATGACGGCTCGTCGCAAGGGTCGGCGCTCCGCCCCTCACCCCGCCGTCTTCGTTCGTGTTCTCAAACTAGGGCGGCCGCGGCAGAGGTCACCCTCCGCCGCGGCCGAGCAGGAAATGCGCGGCCTTACTGCGAAACGTCGGTGCCAAAATACTTGTCGGAGATCGTCTTGTAGGTGCCGTCGGCGCGGATCGCGTCGAGCGCCGCGTCGATCGCGGCGACGAGCTCGGGATTGCCCTTCTGCACGATGATGCCCGAGGCTGCGGCCTCGTCCTGCGTCGCCACGATCTTCACCGGCGCGTCCGGCTTCTGCTTCTTGAAGTCGAGGAAGGAGAGGTTGTCGTTGATCGTCGCATCCGCGCGTCCCGTCAGGACGAGCTGGATCGACTGGTCGAAGCCGTCGGTGCCGACGAGGCTTGCGCCCGCCGTCTCGGCGATCTTGCCGTAGTTGGACGTCAGCGACTGCGCCGCGCGCAGGCCCTTGAGATCGGCGAAATCCTTGATCGCGTCATTGTCCGCCTTCACGATCAGCACGGCCTTGGAGACGATGTAGGGCTTCGAGAAGTCGAAGCGCGCCTGGCGCTCCTCGGTGATGCCAACCTGGTTGATGACGGCGTCGTAGCGGTCGGAGGCCAGGCCGGCAATCAGGCCGTCCCACTTGCCCTCAACGAACTCGGCCTTGACGCCGAGCTCCTTCGCCACGGCCTGGCCGATCTCGACGTCGAAGCCGACCAGCGCGCCCGAGGCGTCGTGGAAAGTGAAGGGCGCATAGGTGCCCTCGGTGCCGATGCGCAGCGCGCCGGCGGCCTTGACGTCGTCGAGGCTGCCAGCCGAGGCGGCGGTGCCGAGCGCGAGCAGGGCGAAGGCGGTAGCGAGAATGCGGGTCATGTCGGTGATTCCTGAATCCAGAGGCGCATCAAGCGCGTTGCCCGGAAACTCGGCATTTCGCTGCCCATTCTCAAGGCATGAATTGTCGTCGAAAGGCCAAAGGGGGGACGTTTGTTTCTCCCCAGCGGCTGCGACCGTGGCGCCGTCACGCTGGAAATGACGAGCGCAATTGCAGGCCGATGCCTAACCCTCTGGCCGAAGAGCGCTTGTCGTTCGGACCGGCTCAGACCGCGTCCGGCGCCTCAGCCGGCTTCGCGCGCGGCAAACAGCCGCTCGGCATAGCGGGCGATCTGGTCGATCTCGAGATTGACGCGGTCGCCCGCCTGCCGATCGCCCCAGGTGGTCACCGCGAGCGAGTGACGGATGAGGAGGACGTCGAAGAGGTCGTCGTCGACGCCGTTGACGGTCAGCGACGTGCCGTCGAGGCAGACCGAGCCCTTTTTCGCGATGTAGCGCTTGTGCGCGGGGTCGGCGCGGAGGGTGAAGCGGGTCGCTTCCCCTTCTTCCTCGCGCTTCACGATGTCGGCCATGGCGTCGACATGGCCGGAGACGAGGTGGCCGCCGAGCTCGTCGCCGAGCTTCAAAGCGCGCTCGAGGTTGATGCGTGTCCCCTCGCCCCAGTTGCCCGCCGTCGTCAGCCGCAACGCCTCTTCCCAGGCCTCGACCTCGAACCAGCGCTCGTTGCTGCCATGGTCGGGCAGCGCGGTGACGGTGAGGCAGACGCCGCTGCAGGCGATCGAGGCGCCGATGGCGATGCCCGCAGGCTCGTAGGCGGTCTCGACGCGCAGACGCTTGCCTTCGGCCAGCGGCGTGACGGATGCGATGCGGCCGATGTCGGTGACGATGCCGGTGAACATGGCACTTCCTAAAAGGTTCGGCGCTCGTATTCGCGCCAGAGGTCGGGGCCGAGCTGCAGCTGGCGGCCTGCCCGGAAGTCTGCCGGCATATCGGACGGGACGAGCGGCGATGCAATGCCGCCGGCGCCGACCAGAGTGTCGCCCGTGACGAGCACAATGCGGTCGACGAGGTTCTGCTCGAGGAAGGAGCGCGCCGTCTGCGCCCCGCCCTCCACGAGAAGGCTCGATATCCCGCGTGCGGCGAGATCGTCGAGCAGTTCCTCGAGCGCGATCCGGTCGGTGCCGGGCTCGGCCTCGCAGGCGATGAGCTCGCAGCCGGCGGCGCGAAAGGCAGCCGCGGCGGCGGGATCGCCGAGCACGGCGAAGGCGGTCGGCGTCTCGCTCGCGGTGCGGACGAGCCGCGACGACAGCGCCGTGCGCAGGCCGGCGTCGAGCACGATGCGCAGCGGCGAACGGCTTTCGAGGCCCGGCAGCCGGCAGGTCAGCGCCGGATCGTCCTCGTGGATGGTGCCGGCGCCGACGAGGATCGCGTCGTGGCGGGCCCGCAAGAGATGCGTCTGCGCATTGGCGACAGGGCCGGTGATCGCCACCTGGCCGCCGCCGCGGCGTCCGATCATGCCGTCGCGCGAGACGGCGAGCTTCAGCGTCACTTCCGGGCGCTTGCGCGTCAGTCGGGCGAGGTAGCCGGACATCGGCTGGCGGGCTTCGTCGGCCAGGAGATGGGGAACGACCGAAATGCCCCCGGCCCGCAGAATGGCGTGGCCGCGGCCGCTGACGCGCGGATCGGGATCGCCGGCCGCCGCGACGACGCGGGCGATTCCCGCCCGCACCAGAGCTTCCGCGCAGGGCGGCGTGCGGCCGTGATGGGCGCAGGGCTCGAGCGTGACATAGGCGGTGGCGCCGATGGCCAGGTCCCCGGCCTCCGTCAGCGCGATGGTCTCTGCATGCGGCCGCCCGCCCGGCGCGGTGATGCCGCGCCCGACGATCACAGGCCCGTCGCCGTCGTCGCGCACGATCAGCGTGCCGACGGAGGGGTTGGTGCCGGTCAGACCGACATGGCGTTCCGACAGGCGGATGGTCGCGGCCATGAAGCGGCGGTCGAGATCGGTGACGGGCGACGCGCGGCCGCTCTCCTCAAAACCAGGCTCGGCGGACGGACCGGCGCCATCGGTCCCGTCAGCCGGCGTCATCGGGTTCCCGCTTCGCAAGACCCGGATCCCCGGCTCCGGCCGTCTCGGCCGCGCCACTGTCGGCCAGCGCGGTCCCGGCCAAGGGCGGCAGCGACACCTCGGCATCCGGCGCCGGCACCGACCCGGCCAGTTCGCCGATCACGGCGGCGAAATCCTTCGCCTCGCGGAAATCGCGGTAGACCGAGGCGAAGCGGACATAGGCGACGTCGTCGAGCCCGCGCAGCGCCTCCATCACGAGGAGACCGATGTGGTCGGACTGGATGTCCGACTCACCCGTCGATTCCAGCTGGCGGACGATGCCCGAAATCATCCGCTCGATCCGGTCGGGATCGACCGCGCGCTTGCGCAGCGCGACCTGCACCGACCGCGCCAGCTTGTCGCGGTCGAAGGCGACGCGCCGGCCGGATTTCTTCACCACCACCAGCTCGCGCAGCTGCACGCGCTCGAAGGTGGTGAAGCGGCCCCCGCAGTCCGGGCAGACCCTGCGGCGGCGGATCGCGCCGCCATCCTCGGCCGGGCGCGAATCCTTCACCTGGCTGTCGAGAGAGCCGCAATAGGGGCATCGCATGCCGGCTTAGCCGAGGCCGTCGTAGATCGGGAAACGGGCCGTCATCGCCAGGATCTTTTCCTTCACCTGCGCCTCGACGGCGGCATTGCCCTCGTCGGAATTGGCGGCCTTCAGCCCGTCCAGCACCTCGACGATGAGCTTGCCGACCTCGCGGAACTCCTCGGTGCCGAAGCCGCGCGTGGTGGCGGCGGGGGTGCCGAGGCGGATGCCGGACGTGACCGCCGGCTTTTCCGGATCGTTCGGCACGGCGTTCTTGTTGCAGGTGATTCCGGCGCGGCCGAGCGCGATCTCCGAGGCCTTGCCGGTGAGGTTCTTCGGCCGGAGGTCGACCAGCATCAGATGCGTGTCGGTGCCGCCGGAGACGATGCCGAGGCCGCCCTCGACCAGCGTCTCGGCGAGCACCTTGGCGTTCTCGGCGACCGCCTTGATGTAGGTGCGGAAGCCCGGCGTCAGCGCCTCGCCGAAGGCGACCGCCTTGCCGGCGATGACGTGCATCAGCGGGCCGCCCTGCAGGCCGGGAAAGATCGCCGAGTTGATCTTCTTGGCGATCGCCTCGTCATTGGTCAGCACCAGGCCGCCGCGCGGGCCGCGCAGGGTCTTGTGCGTCGTCGAGGTCGCCACATGGGCATGCGGGAACGGGCTCGGATGCTGGCCGCCGGCGACGAGGCCGGCGAAATGCGCCATGTCGACCCAGAGAATCGCGCCGACCGCGTCGGCGATGGCGCGGAAGCGGGCAAAGTCGATCTGGCGGGAATAGGCCGAGCCGCCGGCGACGATGATGGCGGGCTTGGACTCCTGCGCGAGGCGCTCGACCTCGTCATAGTCGATGAGGCCGGTGGCCAGATCCAGGCCGTACTGCACGGCATTGAACCAGCGGCCGGACATGTTGGGCTTGGCGCCGTGCGTCAGATGGCCGCCGGCGTCGAGGCTCATGCCGAGCAGCGTCTCGCCGGGCTTCGACAGCGCCAAGAGCACCGCCTGGTTGGCCTGGCTGCCGGAATTCGGCTGGACGTTGGCATAGGCGCAGCCGAACATGGCCTTGGCGCGCTCGATCGCCAATTCCTCGACGACGTCGACATATTCGCAGCCGCCGTAGTAGCGGCGGCCCGGATAGCCCTCGGCATACTTGTTGGTGAGAACGGAGCCCTGCGCCTCCAGCACGGCGCGCGAGACGATGTTCTCTGAAGCGATCAGCTCGACCTCGTGGCGCTGGCGGTTCAATTCGCCGCGCATCGCTTTGAACAGGGCCGGATCGCTGGTCGCGATGCCATCGGTGAAGAAGCCGTCGAGGACGGTCGAGGTGTCGATTGCCGCGGACATTCCGGTCACTCCGAGTTCGGGGCGGGATCGCAAGTCGGCCCGCCGGATGCATTGAGGCGGATAACACATGTCCCGGATGCTCGCCACTCGTCCCGTCGCGACGGGGGCGGGCCGCAAACGGAACGGCCGGAGACGTTTCCGTCCCCGGCCGTGGGTTCAGGTGCCGGTGACGGCTCGGCAGACCCGTGTCAGCAGGTCAGTAGGGAATCTCTTCCGCCACCGCCATGCCGGCAGGCGCCGTCTGATCGTTCATCGCCAGGAGCTCGGAGCCGTCGCGGCGATAGATGTCGTCGCGGAACTGCACCACCGACGGATCGGTCGCCCAGGCGGAGATGTAGGTGAAGTAGACCGGCACCGGGTTCGACAGGTCGATGTCCTGGCGCTCGCGCGTCGCGATCACCTGCTCGATGCGCTGGCGATCCCAGCCCGGCACGTCGCGCGCCAGCCAAACGACGAGGTCGCGCACGTTCTGGACGCGCACGCAGCCCGACGATTCGAAGCGCATCAGCTTTGAGAACAGGCTCTGCTGCGGCGTGTCGTGCATGTAGACAGCATGCTCGTTCGGGAAGTTGATCTTCACCGAGGACATCGCGTTGTTCTTGCCGGGGTTCTGGCGGAACAGATAGCGCGTCGCATCCTCCGAATTCCAGTTGATCGTCTCCGGCGGGATCTCGCTGCCGTCGGGGGCGAAGATGTGGATGTCGTTCTTCGCCAGATACGTCGGATCCTTCTGCATCAGCGGAATGATGTCCTTGCGGACGATCGAGACCGGCGCATGCCAGTAGGGATTGAGGTTGAGGTTGGTGATCTTGGAATTCAGGATTGGCGTCTGACGGTCGATCTTGCCGACGACAGCGGTGTGGCGCTGCACGACGCGGCCGTTCTCGACCGCCTCGATCGCCGCGGCCGGGACGTTGACCATGACGAAGCGGTCGCCGAGCGGGCCGGACATGGACTGCAGGCGGACGATGTTGGTCTGCAGCTGGCCGAGGCGAATGTCGGCCGGCACGTTCAGCGCCTTGAAGGTATAGGTCGAGACGACGCCGTCGTCGGGCAGGCCGTGACGCGCCTGGAAGCGCTTGGCGGCGGCATCGACATAGCTGTCGAAGGCAGGCGACATGCCAGCCGACTGCGCGAGGTCGCCGGAGACCATCAGGCGCTGGCGAAGCGTGGCGACCGAGGGATCGACCACGCCGAGCTGCAGCTTCGCCTGGTCGGGCACCATCGGCCAGCCACCGGCCGAGACGATGCCGCGATAGGTCTCGAGCGCCTGCTGCATCGAGCCGACGGTATTGGGCGAGAAGACCGGCTGGTTCGAGGCGACCCTGACCGTGGTCGATCCGCCGGTGTCGAACTGATCTTTCCAGTTGCCGCGGCGCGGCGCGGCCAGGAGGCCATCGAGAGCGGACTGCGCGTGACCGGCAACCGGCAGCATCGCGGCACCGGCCGCCGCCGCGCCGGTGAAGAAGGTGCGGCGCGACATGCCTCGCGTGCCCATGCCCTTGGTGGCTTTCGTCATATCTACCTCGTCAATGCTGCGGCCCTGGTCGGTCGCGTGTCGGCACGCACTATCGCGCCGACGTGGTAAACGGAAAGACAACGCCGCCGAGAGGCCCGTCTTTCGCGCATCCCGCGCCGTTGACCCGTGAAAAGTCACGGCAATATGGCCAAAGCGTGAATCGCGGCGAAAGGCGCTGGCACCTCTTCGTGAAGACGCTGCCGAGCCTTCCGGCAACGCGCACCGACGCCTTCTTCGAACGCAAAAAACGCGGCCTTCGAACGCAAAAACGCGGCGCCCGACGAGGACCGGCAGAAGCCGTTCCTCGTCGAAGCGCCGCGCGCGGAGAGAGTCTTCGTCCTACAGGCGGTAGAGGATCTGGTCGTTCCAGAACCGGTCGAGCAGCTGCAGCGACTTGTTCATCTTCTGGAATTCCTGCTCGTCGAGGCCGCCGACCTTGTCGATCGAGCCGATGTGGCGGTCGTAGAGCTCGGCGACCATGGTCGCGACCTCGGCGCCGGCCTTGGTCAGCTGGACGCGGACGGCGCGGCGGTCGACGCGGGAGCGCTGGTGGTCGATGAAGCCGAGGTCGACCAGCTTCTTCAGATTGTAGGAGACGTTCGAGCCGAGATAGAAACCGCGGGAGCGCAGCTCGCCGGCGGTGAGGACGCTGTCGCCGATGTTGAAGAGCAGCAGGGCCTGCACCGCGTTGATGTCGGTCCGGCCGGCGCGGTCGAACTCGTCCTTGACCACGTCGAGCAGGCGGCGGTGCAGCCGCTCGACCAACTGCAGGGTCTCGAGATAGAGCGACTTCAGTTCCAGCTTCGGGGCGGCAGGCGCTGAGGCATCATGCCTGATCTGCGTCTTCATGTGTATTCTCCGCTGTTTTCTTTTGATGAGTGCTCTTAACTCGGCTTCATCTTGAGACCAACATTACGGGGCGCATCTAAAATTCGACTTAAAACCCAGGCTTAATGCAGTCTTACCTGGCAGCATCACGCGACTTGCTTAATGAAATCAGTTCGATTCCTTACCGTTTTATTGCAAAGGCCGGGGATCAAGGGCGGCGCAGGCGGCGCCAGCGCTCCCACCAGGCGATGGTCCTGAGAACGACGTAGAGCGACAGGCCGACGAGGTGAAACAGCAGCCAGGGCGTCGGGGGCCCGAACAAAGCGGGAAAGCCGAGATGCATGAAGGCCTCGACCAGGGCCACGATCACCCAGATCACGACGCCCCAGGAAACCGTCATCCACAGGCCGACGCCGGCCACCGGCGCCAGCACGGCGAGCATCGTTGCCGCCGCCTTCCACCAGATCGGCATCAGGTCGAATCGCCAGAGCGGGCCGTCATAGATGCCGACCAGCCGGATCCAGTAGAAGACGCCGATCACGAACAGCACGATGGCCGAGAGGCGCACCAGCCAGATCGACAGCACGCGGTTGCGCCGTTCCGCCCTGTCCGGCGCCGAGGATTCCAGTGTCATGCGGCCTTTCGAACGGGGTGCGGCATCGGACGCCTCTCCTGGCAAAGCTGGGGCGCCGGGGCCGCGTGGCTCGGCCGGGTCGATCAAACCGCAGCGCCGAGTGCGCCTTGGGCGGGAGGCCAGACGCTAAGGGTGCCCGCCCGTCCCGTCAATCGAGCCCCCCTCGCGGACCGCCGCCGCGACCGGCTTCGACCGCGCGGCGGTTGAAGCGCCCCCCCGCTATCGCCTAGAAGACAGGCGGAGCGACATTTCCTGTGAAGACTTCGCGGGCCGGAAGGCCACGCGAGAACAAGGACCCACCCCATGGCCAAGCGCAGCGACATCTCCGAGAAGATCGACAGCGCGACCGGCGGGCTGCGGCTGCGGCGGCTGCGCCAGAACGACTGGACGCGCCGGCTGGTGCGCGAGACGAAGGTCTCGGTCGACGATCTCATCTGGCCGATCTTCGTGCGCGACGGCGACGGCGAGGACCAGAAAGTGGACTCGATGCCGGGCGTCTTCCGCCTGTCCGTCGCCCGCTGCGTCGATGCGGCGAAGGAGGCGCGCGACCTCGGCATTCCGGTGATCGCGCTGTTTCCCTACACCGAGCAGGCGCAGCGCGACGAGCGCGGCACCGAGGCGCTGAACGAGGGCAACCTCGTCTGCACCGCCGTCCGCGCGATGAAGGCGGCGGTGCCGGAAGTCGGCATTCTCTGCGACGTGGCGCTCGACCCCTACACCAGCCACGGCCATGACGGCATCCTGCGCGGCGACTGCATCGACAACGACGAGTCGGTGGAGGTGCTGTGCCAGCAGGCGCTCGTCCAGGCGCAGGCGGGCTGCGACATCATCGGCCCCTCCGACATGATGGACGGGCGCGTCGCCTGCATCCGCTCGGCGCTCGACGGCGCGGGCCTGCGCGACACGCTGATCATGTCCTATGCGGCGAAATACGCGTCCGCATTCTACGGGCCCTTCCGCGACGCGGTCGGCTCGGGCGGCATGCTGAAGGGCGACAAGCGCACCTACCAGATGGACTACCACAATGGCGACGAGGCGATCCGCGAGGCCGAGCTCGACATCGCCGAGGGCGCCGACATGATCATGGTCAAGCCCGGCATGCCCTATCTCGACATCGTCTCGCGCCTCGCCCGGGAGTTCGAGATGCCGACCTTCGCCTACCAGACCTCGGGCGAGTATTCGATGATCATGGCGGCTGCCGGCAATGGCTGGATCGACGGCGAGCGCGCGATGATGGAGAGCATCACCGGCTTCAAGCGGGCGGGCGCCGCCGGCGTCCTCAGCTATTTCTCGCCGCGCGTCGCCCGCAAGCTGCGCGAGGGCTGAAACCCGCGCGCCAATATTGCAGATTTGTCGCTGCGATCCCACTTGAAGACAGAACGGTGAGAGCTTTTGCTCTCCCGCCTCTGCAGCGCGCAGGGCGGCGGCCGGAACGGATCAGGAGATCGAGACAGAGATGAGCGAGCACAGTGCGCAGTTCCAGGAACGCGACGCCTACACCGCCGACCGTCTCTATGACGGCGTGCGCCGGCGCCGCATGGCGGCGTTCGTCCTCGACTACGCCATCGTCCTTCTCCTGTCGGTGCCGACGGCGCTGATCGTCTTCCTGTTCGGCATCGTCACCCTCGGCCTCGGCTGGCTGCTCTACGGCATCCTCCTGCCGGTGATCGCCATCGTCTATATCGGCACGACCATGGGCGGCCGATCGCAGGCGACGCTCGGCATGCGGATGGCGGGGCTGCGGCTGGTGCGGCTCGATGGCGTTCTGGTCGATCCGATCCTGGCGATCCTGCACGGCGTGGTGTTTTGGGCGTCGAACGCCGTGCTGACGCCCTTCATCCTCCTCGTCGGCTTGTTCACCCCCCGCAAGCAGCTGCTGCAGGACCTGTTGCTCGGGACGGTCGTCGTCCGCGATCGATAACCGGCAGGCGGCCGCGGGCGCCGATGCCGTCCTCGCTCTCGCAGCGTCGTATCGTCGCCCCGGTCGCCAGGAGCCGTTTAGGCCATTCGGGCGGCGTCGATGGATGTTTCCTTCGGGGCTGCGGTGTGATTAGTATTTCGACAGACCGGATCAGTGAGCGGTTGCAGGGAAGGAGACTGGCGTGCTGATGACGGCGCATCCTCAGACACCGCAGTTCTTCCTGACCTCTCCGACCCCCTGCCCCTATCTACCCGGCCAGCTCGAGCGCAAAGTCTTCACCCACCTCGTCGGGGAGAAGGCGCCCGAACTCCTGGACCTCTTGACGCAGGGGGGCTTTCGCCGCAGCCAGAACATCGCCTACCGTCCCGCCTGCGAGCGTTGCCGTGCCTGCATGTCGGTGCGGATCGTCGTCGACGAGTTCGAGCCGACGAAATCGATGCGCCGCGTCATGGCCCGCAACCGCGACATCGTCGGTCGGATGGACGCCGCCGTTCCTTCCAGCGAGCAGTATTCCCTGTTCCGCCGCTATCTCGACGACCGCCACGCCAAGGGCGGCATGTCGGAAATGTCGGTGCTCGACTATGCCATGATGGTGGAGGACAGCCAGGTCGACACGCGCCTCATCCAGTACCGGGTGCGCGGCCCGGATTCGAGTTTTACCCGCGCCTCGGACGGCGCGCTGATCGGCGCCGCGCTCAGCGACGTGATGGGCGACGGCATGTCGATGGTCTATTCCTTCTTCGAGCCGGGGGAACACGAGCGCAGTCTCGGCACCTTCATGATCCTCGACCATATCGAGCGCACGAAAAGGCTCGGCCTGCCCTATCTCTATCTCGGCTACTGGGTGAAGGGTTCGCGCAAGATGGACTACAAGGTCCGCTATCAGCCGCAGGAGCACCTGCAGTCGAAGGGCTGGGAGCGTTACAAGCCGGGCGGCGCGGCACAGCCGGACCGCCGCGACGCGGAGACCGGCCCCGCTGACGGCTCGAGAATTGCCCCCGCCGGATTGTAGGCAGCCCAGGGCCGAAGGACTGTTCGAGGACGACGCTGCCGTCTCGATGGTGGCCATCCGGATGGCTCTGCTCTCATCGTCATCCTCGCGCGCAGCGCAGGGATCCATGCCCGGACTGATCAGACTTTGCGTCCAGCATTGCGGTCGTTCCTGAGCCGCAGCCATGGCCTCAATGTCCGGGCATGGATCCCGGATCAAGGTCGGGATGACTGTTCGGAAGAAACAGTGCTTCGCGCTTTGCAGGCCATGAAGCTTCCTGCGACCTTCTCAGTCTAGTCATCCCGGGCTTGACCCGGGACCCATGCCGAAACGGTGTCGCGGCCCCATCGGGTCAGGATCGGGAATGTCCGCCGTCCTCGATTTTGTTCAGCGATTTGAAATGGGTCCCGGATCAAGTCCGGGATGACGATTCGTTGAGGACGGTGCCTCGCGTTCGGCAGGCGGTGACACCGTCTGCCATCCTCCAACATCCGTCATCCCGGGCTTGACCCCGTACCAATGCTGGCTCAGGCCTTCTTCACCCAGCGCCGATCCTCGCTCTGCTGCCAGTAGGTGACCGCGTGTCCGGCTGCCTTCTCGCTGGTCCAGCGGGCTCTGGCCCCGGCCAGCTGCTCGGTGTCGTGGCCGTCGAAGAGGTAGACGCCGCGCACATAGGGTTCCAGCGAGGCCGGCACCGCCCCCTCGACCATGAAGCGGACTTGCGGATCGTTGCCGGCCTGCGCCGGGTCGATGGTGAGGAGGATCGGCTGCAGCGCGCCGCTGGAATCGGCGTCGGTGCCGTGCGGCAGGAAGGATTCCTCGCGAAACGTCCAGAGATGGTGGTCGAGCGCATCGCGGCGCTCAGGCGTCACCGCCTGGACGACGACGCGCCAGCCCCGCGCGAGGCTCTTCTCGAGGAGGTCGGGCAGCGCCTCCTCGAGCCGGCTTTCGGTGAGATGATAGAAGAGGACTTCGGCCACCCCCGCCTCCGCTTCCGCCCTTCCGGGCTATTTCGCCTCGTAATGCGTCTCGACCAGCCGGTTCAGGAGGCGCACGCCAAAGCCCGAGGCCCAGGACTGGTTGTACTCGTTCGCCGGCGAGCCCATGGCGGTGCCGGCGATGTCGAGATGGGCCCAGGGCACGTCGTTGACGAAGCGCTGCAGGAACTGCGCCGCGGTGATCGAGCCGGCGGCCCGGCCGCTGCCGACATTCTTGATGTCAGCGAACTTGCCCTCGATGAGCTTGTCGTATTCCGGCCCCAGCGGTAGCCGCCAGACCTTCTCGCCCGTCACCTTGCCCGCCGCGTGCAGGCGCTCGGACAGCTCGTCATTGTTGGAGAAGAGGCCCGCCTGATGGTTGCCGAGCGCCACGATGACGGCGCCGGTCAGCGTCGCCAGGTCGATCATGAATTTCGGCTGAAAGCGGTCCTGGCAGTACCAGAGCGCGTCGGCGAGGACGAGCCGGCCTTCCGCATCCGTGTTGATCACCTCGATCGTGGTGCCCGACATCGCCGTGACGATGTCGCCCGGGCGCTGCGCCTTGCCGTCGACGGCATTCTCGACGAGGCCGACGATGCCGATGACGTTGACCTTCGCCTTGCGCCCGGCGAGCGCGCGCATCAGCCCGACGACGGCGGCCGAGCCGCCCATGTCGCCCTTCATGTCCTCCATGCCGCCGGCCGGCTTGATCGAGATGCCGCCGGTGTCGAAGACGACGCCCTTGCCGACGAAGGCGATCGGCGCCTCGCCCTCCGGCCCGCCCCACCAGCGCATGACGGCGAGGCGCGCGCCGCGCTCCGAACCCTGGGCGACGCCGAGCAGCGCGAACATCTTCAGCTTGGTCATCTCGGCCTCGCCGAGGATCTCGACGTCGATCCCCTGCGCCGCAAGCCCCTTGATCTGCTCGGCATACTCCACAGGCCCAAGAACGTTGGCGGGCTCGTTGACGAGATCGCGGGCGAGGATGACGCCCTCGACGATGGCCGCCTCGATCTCGAACGCGGCGCTCGTGGCGGCGACGTCGCCGACGGCGAGCGTCACGGCGGTGGCGACGTCGGCGTCGTCCTCCTCGCCGTTCTTCTTCGGCTTCTTCGACTTGTAGCGATCGAAATCATAGGCGCGCAGCAGCACGCCGGCGGCGATTCCGGCGGCGGCCTCGGGCGGGAGCGCGCCGTCCGAGCCATCGCACCAGATCGTGACCGCCTCGGCCTTCTTGGTCTTGGAGGCCACAGTGCCGCCGAGCTTCAGCCAATCTTCCTCGCCGGCCGCAGTGTCGCCCTTGGTGCCGACGACGAGCAGGCGCTCGAAGGCGACCCCGGCCGGCGCGACGATGTCCAGCGTCGACAGGCGCTTGCCCGTGAACTTCTGCGAGGCGGCGGCCCGCGCGACGGTCTCGGCGATCGCCGCCGGCACCGAGGCCGAAAGCGCCGCGCCCTCGCCGGCGAACAGGGCCAGCACGCCCTTCCCGGTCAATTCCATCGTGGCAAAGTGGACGGACGGGCGTATCGACATGGAGACTCCGATCGGGAAGCGTTCGCGGGGGCCGGCGACTTCGGCGCCTGGCCTGGGATGGCTTAGGACAAGCGTGATGCGTTGGCCACAGCCTCTATCATGGAAACATGCACCCGCTTTGCAAGGGACGCGGCGGGGGGTAAGAATTTGTTAACCGTGTTCGTTGGCCCTTCTTTAGCCAAGCTGCTGCAGTCTGCCGGCGAGCAGTGAATGATCGTCACCATCGGGGTGTTCGCCCGTCTCACCGTCCCACCAGCCGAGAAGTACCCTTGAACCGATGACGCCATGAGCCTTCTCGAGCGCTATATCTTCAAGCGGGCCCTGGGCTTCAGCCTGGCGTCGCTGATGTCGCTGGTGCTGATCGTGTGGGTCGTGCAGGCGCTGCAGCGCATCGATATCGTGCGCACCAGCGCCTCGGCCGCGGGCAACATCTTCTGGATCGCCCTGATGCTGGTCCCGGACCTGGCCGCCGGCGTCGTGCCCTTCGCCATCATCATCGGCGCCATCCAGGCGCTCAACGCCCTGAACGCCGACAGCGAGCGCGCCGTGATCGCCGCCAGCGGCGCCTCCAGCGCCGTGGTGGTCAAGCCGATACTGGCACTCGGCATGGTGGCCGCCCTGCTTCTGCTGGTCCTGTCGCATGTCGTCGGCCCCGCGGCGCAACGCGGCTTCTACAATGGTCTCCGGACCATCAACGCCGACGCCATCACGCTGTTTCTGCAGCCGGGCCGCTTCGTCGAGATCCAGGACGGCCTGATCATCAGCATCGGCGCCGTGAACGGCTCGACCGTCGACAGCCTGTTCCTGTCCGACCTGCGCGATCCGACCGCCGATCTGACCTACTTCGCCAAGCAGGCGCAGATCCTGCAGCGCGACCAGGCCTCCTATCTCCTGCTGATCGACGGCCAGCTGCACCGCAAGACCGTGGCGGACGGCGCCACGTCGATCATCCAGTTCCAGACCTACGCCTTCGATCTCGCCAGCCTGAAGCCGGAAGGAAGCGACGACTGGGTCCGCACGTCGGAGCGGCCGACGGGCGAGCTTCTGTTTCCCGATCTGAACGATCCCGACTACCAGAGCAAGCCGGCGAGTTTCACCAAGGAACTGGCGCAGCGGTTTAGCGACTGGCTCTACCCGATCGCCTTCGCGCTCTGGGCCCTCGTGGTCGCCGGCCACCCGCGAACCAATCGCCAGGGCGCTGGCCCGGCGATGGTGCTCGGCCTTTCCGGCGCCCTCGTGCTGAAGGCGCTCGGTTTCGTCTCGCTGTCCCTCGTCGACCGCAATGTTCAGTTGCAGCTGGTGGTCTATCTGGTACCGCTGGCCTCGATCGCCTTCAGCATCCTGTTGCTCTACGCCAATGTGAACGTCTCGGATCTCAGCCTCGTGCGCCGGACGGGCGACGCCGTGCGGGCGATCGCCCAGAGCGGCGCCGCGCTCTGGCCGGGCGCGAGCCCGGCGGGCGGAAAGGCGGGCCGGCGATGAGAGCGACGCTGAACCAGTACTTTTTCCGGCGCTACATCGTCAGTTTCTTCTCGTCGATCGTCGTCGTCTTCGCGCTGATCTACCTCATCGATATGATCGAGGTGTCGCGGCGGGGCCGCTTCGCCGATGTCGGATTCACCACGATCGCGCTGGTTTCGGCGCTGCGGGTGCCCTCCTTCGTCGAACAGGCCTTTCCCTTCATCGTCCTGTTCTCGTCGATCTTCACGCTGCTGTCGCTGAACAAGCGGCTGGAACTGGTCGTCGCCCGGGCGGCCGGGGTCTCGGTCTGGCAGATTCTGACGCCTTTCGTCCTCGGCTCCGTCCTTCTCGGCGTCGCGGCGACGCTGGCCTACAATCCGCTCGCCGCCCTCGCCCAGGCGCAGTCCGCCCTCATCGAGACATCGCTCGCCCGCGGCGACACCACCTCGGACGACGATTCGCCGCCCTGGCTCCGTCAGACCGGCGAAGGCGTCGATTCCATCATCGGCGCCAAGTCTGTGGCGCGGGGCGGACTGCAACTGGGGGGCGTGACCGCCTTCATCCTGGGAACCGACGGCGCGGTGCGCGAGCGCATCGACGCCCCCAATGCCGTGCTCGAGAACGGCGCCTGGGAACTGTCCTCCCCCGTTCTCAGCCGAGTCGGCTATGCGCCGCGCAAGCTCGACAGCTACCGCCTGCCGACGACGCTCAGGCCGGAATATGTCGAGCAGAAACTGGCCGATCCGCAGGCGATCCCGATCTGGGACCTTCATGCCAAGATCGAAGTGGCCCGGAGTCTCGGCTACAACTCCGATGCTTTTTCGATGCATTACAACACTTTGATCGCCAAGCCGGCGCTGTTCGTGGCGATGACGCTCCTGGCGGCCACAGTCGCGATGCAGTTTGCCCGTACCGGGCAGTCGACACGCACGATAGTCGGTGGCATCGCTGCCGGCTTCGTGCTTTACGTCGTAACGTTCCTGGCTCAGGCGCTGGGAAGCAATGCTGTGGTACCGCCGGTCATCGCCGCGTGGTTCCCGGTCGTGGCGGCGGGATTGTTCGGGGTGACGATCCTGCTGCACCAAGAGGATGGTTAGTATGACAGCGAGGGGAAACTCGCGCCGGATCGATCGCCGAGTTCAGCGCCTCGCATTTTTTGCGGGTGTGGCGCTGTGCGCGCTTTCGGCCGGCATCACCGCCGCGCAGGCGCAGGAGCCGCTCGGCGCCCTCGGCGCCGGCGTGGACGTGCCGAGCGATGCACAGCTCTTCCTGGAAGCCGACACCGTCACCTATGATCGCGACGCCGCGGTCGTCACCGCCGACGGCGGCGTGCAGATCGACTATGGCGGCTACAAGCTCGTCGCCCGGAAGGTCGTCTACAACCAGAAGACCAAGCGTTTGCTGGCTGTCGGCGATGTCGAGTTGCAGCAGCCCGACGGCAACAAGATCTATGCCGACGGCGCCGACATCACCGACGACTTTGCCGACGGCTTCATCAAGGCCATGCGCCTGGAGACCCCGGACAATACCCGCTTTGCCGCGACCGGCGCGGTGCGCGAGGAAGGCAGCGTCACGACCTTCGAACAGGGCGTCTACACCGCCTGCGAGGCGTGCGCGGAGCATCCTGACCGCGCCCCGCTGTGGCAGGTCAAGGCCCGCAAGATCGTCTGGGACCAGAAGAAGAAGCTCATCTACTACTACGGCGCCAAGTTCGAGATTTTTGGGCAGCCGATCGCCTATTTCCCCTATTTCCAGCAGGCCGACCCGACGGTAAAGCGCAAAAGCGGCTTCCTGCCGCCGGAGTTCAAGTCGTCGGACTCGCTCGGCTACGGCCTGCGCGTGCCGTACTTCTTCGCGCTCTCCGACAGCTACGACGCGACGGTCGCCGGCACCTATTACAGCAAACAGGGATTCCTCGGCGAGGTCGAATACCGGCAGGCGATGGAGAACGGCTTCTTCACGCTTCAGGCGGCCGGGATCTCGCAGAACGATCCGGATGCCTTTACGCGGGACACGCCGAGTTTCGACAATGTCGATCGCGGCATGCTGGCCAGCACGGGGCGCTTCGACCTTAGCGACCGCTGGACTTTCGGCTGGGACATCCTCGCCCAGAGCGACCGGACCTTCTCGAACGTCTACGGCATCGAGAACTTTACCTCGCTCTACCATACGTCGGAAGTGTATCTGACGGGTCTTGGCGACCAGAGCTTCTTCAACCTCAGGGCACAGCGCTTCGACGTGCAGTCGGATGACGAGTTCACGTCCGAGAACCAGGCCGACGCCCTGCCGATCTTCGACTACCAGCGGATCGACCCGTCTTCGATCGGCGGCGGCGAGGTCGAGGTGAACGTCAACGTCGCGAGCCTCAGCCGCGACGATGCCAGAAACACCGAGCAGCTGCTGTGCTACTCGCAGTTCATCGTCAACGGTGGATGCAACAGCGCGGCAGCGTTGGCGGCAGGAGTGTCTACGCCGTTCCGAGACGACTTTTTCGATCGCAGCGTGCTGGAGGGTGACTATACGCGCGCCTCGACGGACGCCACCTGGCGGCGGACCATGACGACGGACGGCGGCCTGGTTATCACGCCGTCCGCCGGCGTCAGGGGAGACGTTTACCGGGCCGACATGTCACTCGACGAGCGCATCGGCGATAGTTATGCCAACTACCTTGATGGCGTCGACGTCGACGAGTCCGGCTTTCGCGGCATGGCCAACGCCGCCGTGATGGTGCGCTATCCCGTGGTGTTCGAGACGGCCAGCTCGTCCCATGTCATCGAGCCGATCGGCCAGCTGATCGTGCGGCCCGACGAGATGAAGGCGGGCCGGTTGCCGAACGAGGACGCCCAGAGCCTCGTCTTCTCGACCGCCAACCTCTTCTCCGAGGACAGGTTCTCCGGCTACGACCGGATCGAGGGCGGCACGCGCGCCAATGTCGGCCTGCGCTATGCCGGCACTTTCACCACCGGCTACACGCTGGACGCCATGGTCGGCCAGTCCTATCACCTGGCCGGGGCCAACCCCTTCGATCAGGCCGATCTCGCTCTGGTCGGCTATGATTCCGGCCTGGAGACCGACCGTTCGGATTATGTCACCTCGCTGACGCTCAGCACGCCGGTCGGCCTGTCGCTCGGCACCCAGGCGCGCTTCGACGAGGAGACCTTCGAGAACCGCCGCACCGACGTGTCCGCCGCCTACGGCAACAGCCGGGGCTCCGTCAGCGTCGCCTATTCCTTCATCGGCGCGCAGGAGATCTACGGCTTCCCGCTCGACCGCCGGCAGGTCACCACCTCCGCCAGCTTGAAGCTGACCTCGGAGTGGACGGCCTCGGCGTCTCTCGGCTACGATCTGGAAAATTCGACGCTGATCAGCCGGTCCTTCGGCCTCGGCTATCTCGACGAATGCTTCAGCGCGATGGCGACCTATACCAGCACCGAGGACGCCTACCGGCAGACCGACGCCCAGAACACCGTGCTGTTCAAGATCGGGCTGCGGACGATCGCCGATACGGAATTCGAGTACGATCTGAGCGACAAAGAGTAAGCCTGACCATGGTTTCGCCAAAGCGGTGGGTTAACCGCCCTGGCGAACAGGGAATGCTGGCGACACCCGTGCGGCGGCGGACAACAGGACGTGGCGCCCGCGACGCGGGGACATCGTCGCCTCCGTCCTCACCAAACCGTTCCCGGACCGCCGGAAACGGATCAATTCTGGGAGATATTCATTGGCGACCGCAGTCCTTCTCCGGCGAGCCCTGCTGGCTCTGACGCTCACCGTCGGCGTGGTCGCCGGCCTGGCGACGGAACCCGCCTCGGCCGCCTCCGAGATCAAGATCATCGTCAACAAGGAGCCGGTGACGACCTTCGCCATCCGGCAGCGCGCTGCCTTTCTCAAGCTGCGCCGGGTCAAGGGCGACCTGACCAAGGCGGCGACCGAGGAACTCATCGACGAGGCGCTGAAGAAGCAGGAGACGCGCCGGCGCAACATCAGCGTTCCCGACAGCGCGGTGGAGCAATCCTTCCAGAAATTCGCCGCCGACAACAAGCTGACCGCGGCGCAGCTCAACCAGATTTTCGGCCAGGTCGGCTTCTCCGAGAAGGCCTTCAAGGAATACATCCGGGTGCAGATGGGCTGGGGCCAGGCCGTGCAGTCCAGCGTGCGCAGCGGTGGCGGCACGGGCGGTCGCGTGACCGAGCAGGAAGCCGTGCAGCGCATGCTGGCGCAGGGCGGTACCAAGCCCTCGACGACCGAATACACGCTGCAGCAGGTGATTTTCGTCATTCCCGAGGCCAAGCGCGGCGCCATGAAGGCCGAGCGCCTGCGCGAGGCGAACGCTATGCGCGCCCGCTTCACCTCCTGCCCGGCGAACTACGAATTCGCCAAGGGCCTGCGTGACGTCACCGTGCGCGAACTCGGCCGCGTGCCGCAGCCGGCCCTCCCCGAGCGCTGGAAGGACGGCGTCGTCAAGGCCGGCTCGTCGGGGACGACGCCGGCGCAGGAGACCGAACGCGGCGTCGAATACATTGCCGTCTGCGCCGCGCGCACCGTCTCCGACGACAAGATCGCGGCCATGGTGTTCCAGACCCAGGACCTCGAAAAGATCGGCAATTCCGAGCCCGACGCCAAGCTCCTGAAGGATCTCCGCGACAAGGCGTCGATCATCAGACGATGACGGGTCCCGAGCCAAGGCCGCTCGCCGTCACCGTCGGCGAGCCTTCCGGCGTCGGCGCCGACATCACGCTCGCCGCCTATGCAGGGCGGGCGCACCGTCCTCTTCCCGTCTTTGCCTTTTTGGCCGATCCGGCGATGCTGGCCGCGCGCATGGCGCGTCTCGGCCTGACGCTTGCCGTGCGCGAGGTCGCATCGATCGAGGAGGCGTCCTCGTGCTTTGCCAGCCACCTGCCGGTCCTGCCCCTGGCGAACCGGCACCATGAGGCGCCGGGCCTCATCGACGCGCGCAATGCGCCGGCGACGATCGAGGCCATCGACCGAGCGACGCAGCTGGCGCTGGCGGGCGCGGCGAGTGCCGTCGTCACCAACCCGATCGACAAGAAGGCGCTCTACGACGCCGGCTTCCGGCACCCCGGCCACACCGAATATCTCGCCGATCTCTGCGCGACGGCGCTCGGCCGGGATTTCATGCCGGTGATGCTGCTGACCGGTCCGGCGTTGTCCTGCGTTCCCGTGACGATCCACATTCCCATCGCCGACGTGCCCTCGGTGCTGACGACCGCGCTCATCATCGACACGGGCCGGATCGTCGCGCGCGAAATGCGCACGCGCCTCGGGATACCTGCCCCGCGCCTCGCCTTTGCCGGCCTGAACCCACATGCGGGCGAACGCGGCGCAATCGGCCAAGAGGACGAGACGATCATCCGTCCGGCGGTCGAGCAGCTACGGGCCGAGGGGATCGACGCGGTCGGCCCCCTGCCCGCCGATACCATGTTCCATCCCGAGGCCCGCGCCCGCTACGACGTGGCGCTGTGCATGTATCACGACCAGGCGCTGATCCCGGCAAAGACGCTGGCCTTCGACGAGACCGTCAACTGCACGCTCGGCCTGCCGATCATCCGCACCTCGCCCGATCACGGCACGGCATCGGGTATCGCCGGGACCGGCACGGCGCGGCCGGACAGCTTTATTGCCGCCCTCGAGCTGGCCGCCCGCATGGCCGGGCACGCCGCCCTCGGCGACGCCGCGGCCGCCGCGTGAGCGCCCCCGACGGGCTGCCGCCGCTGCGCGCCGTGCTGGCCGAATACGGACTCGATCCCAAAAAGGCGCTTGGGCAGAATTTTCTCCTCGACCTCAACCTCACCGGCCGCATCGCTCGCCAGGCGCTTCCGCTCGCGGGTTGCAGCGTCGTCGAGATCGGCCCCGGTCCAGGCGGACTGACGCGGGCGCTCCTGGCTAACGGCGCCGAGCATCTGACCGTCATCGAGAAGGACAGCCGCTGCCTCGGCGCGCTCGCCGCCATCGCAGCGCATTATCCCGGCCGGCTGACGGCTATCGAGGGCGACGCGCTGAAGACTGACGTCGCAGCGTTCGCCGAGGGACGGCCGCTGAAGATCGTCGCCAACCTGCCCTACAATATCGGGACGCAGCTGCTGCTCGACTGGGTCGCCGTGCCGTCCTGGCCGCCGGTCTGGAGCGAGGCGACGCTGATGTTCCAGCGCGAGGTGGCCGAGCGCATCGTCGCCAAGCCGGGCACCTCGCATTACGGCCGCCTCGCCGTCCTCTGCGGCTGGCGCACGAAGGCCTCGATCCTCTTCGACGTCGGCCCGGAGGCGTTCACGCCGCCGCCGAAGGTGACCTCGTCGGTGGTGCAGCTGCATCCCCTTGCCGAGCCGATCGACGTCCCGCTGGAGGCGCTCGAGGCGGTCACCGCTGCCGGCTTCGGCCAGCGCCGCAAGATGCTGCGCCAGAGCCTGAAGCCGCTCGGCGGCGAAGCGCTGCTCTTGCGCGCGGACATCTCGCCCCAGCGCCGCGCAGAGACGCTGAGCGTCGAGGAATTCTGCCGCTTGGCCGCCCTGCTGTAGGGCGATGGCCTTCAGGACAGCGGCGGGCGAAGCGGCTTGCCACCCGCCCGCCGCGTTCGCGGCTCAGGGGATCAGGCGATCCCGGCGAAGCTGGGCAAACAGGTCGAAGAAGGCGTCGTCGGTCGGCTGGTAGGCCGTAAAGCCCAGCCGCCGGCTCTTCGACATGTCGGTCACCACCTCGATCGGACGGCCGAGATCGGCATCGGTGTGCCACGGCGAGGCGAGCCGGCCGAGGTCGGGCTCGGCCAGGTCCTCGCGTTCGGCGATCACCCGCCAGACCGGCGCATCGTCCGCCATCTGGATCTCCAGTGGCGCCGGTTCCCCATCGAAGGGCGCCGCCGTCGGGCCGAACCAGTCGGCGATCCGGCCCCACATCCACGACCAGCGAAAAACGTCGCCATTGACGATGTTGAAGGCCTCGTTGGCGGCCGCAGGGGTCGTGGACGCCCAGACCAGCTGCTGCGCCAACATGCGCGCATCGGTCATGTCGGTGAGCCCGTTCCACTGCGCGGCCGAGCCGGGGAAGCGGAAGGGACGGCCGGTCTCGCGGCAGAGCACGGCATAGGCGGCCAGCGTCGTGCCCATGTTCATCGTATTGCCGACGGCCTGGCCGATGACCGTGTGCGGGCGGTGAACGCTCCAGGTGAAGCCGTCGCGGGCGGCGGCGGCGAAGACCTCGTCCTCCTGCGCATAGTAGAAGTTGTCGACGTCGAGCCGGCCCTGCTCCTCGCGGAACGGCGTCTGCGGCAGCACGCCCTTTCCATAGGCCTCGAAGGGCCCGAGATAGTGTTTCAAGCCGGTGACGAGGGCGACGTGGCGGACACTGCCGCCGGGCCGCAGGGCGTCGAGGAGATTGCGGACCATCGCGGCGTTGACGCGGATGTTCTCGGCCTCGGTCGCCTGCCGCGCCCAGGTGGTCAGGAAGACGGTGTCGGGGCGGACCTCGGAGAGCGCCTGGTCGAGGGAGGCGGGGTCCTGGAGGTCGGCGGCCACGGGCGTGACGCCGTCCTGCGGCTGCGGCTTGCGCGCCAGGCCAAAGACCTGGGAGCCCTGTTCGCCGAGAAGCCTGGCCGTGGCACTACCTGCAATGCCGCTGGCACCGACGACGAGCGCGGTTTTGATCATGATATCCATCCTTGCTGAGACGCCGCTAATTGGGGCAGGCCGTCAGAAAGTCACGGAATTCGTCCCCGGCGACGATCAGCGCGTCGGGCATTCGAACGCCCCGGCCGGCTCACGGCCCCCGCCGGCCGGGCCTTTGGGCCCGGCAGGGACGTCGGCCAGGCGCGTCGAAACGCCTCAGACGTCTTCGCTCAGAAGCGCAGCGGTGAAGTCGAACAGGCCGGGACGCCGGTCGCGGCGCAGGCGCTCGGCATCGATGATCGCCCTGACCTCGCTGAACGCCTGGTTCAGGTCGGTGTTGACGACGACATAGTCGTAATCGCGCCAGCGCTCGATCTCGACGCGCGAGTTCTTCAGGCGCATGGCGATGGTGTCGGCGGAGTCCTCGTTGCGGCGCAAGAGGCGCCGCTTCAGCTCGGCCATCGACGGCGGCAGGATGAAGATCGAGACGATGTCGCCGCGGGCCTGTTCCTGCAGCTGCCGCGCGCCCTGCCAGTCGATGTCGAAGAGCATGTCGCGGCCCTCCTGCATCGCCTTTTCAGCCGCGGCACGAGGCGTGCCGTAGAAATTGCCGTGGACCTCGGCCCATTCCAACAGAGCATCGCCGTCGCGCAGGCGCTCGAACTCGTCGCGGCCGATGAAGCGGTAGTGCCGGCCCTCGATCTCGCTGCCGCGGCGCTGGCGCGTGGTGACGCTGACCGACAGCGAGAAGCGCGGGTCGCTTTCCAAGAGGTGGTGGGCGATCGTCGACTTGCCGGCGCCCGAAGGCGAGGACAGGACGAGCATCAGCCCCCGTCGCTTGATGTCGAGGGGCGGCTCAGCGATTTCGGTCATTCGACGTTCTGTACCTGTTCCCGGAATTGATCGACCACGACTTTCAGTTCGAGACCGACGGCGGTCAGCGAGGACGCGTTCGACTTGGCGCACAGCGTATTCGATTCGCGGTTAAATTCCTGCGAAAGAAAATCGAGGCGACGGCCGACCGGCCCGCCGGCGGCCAGAAGTTCGCGCGCGGCGACGACATGGGCGGAGAGCCTGTCCAGTTCCTCGCGGATGTCGGCCTTGGCGGCGAGGATCGCGGCCTCCTGGTGCAGCCGCTGTTCGTCCAGGCGCGGGCTGGCCTCCAGGAGCAACGCGACCTGGTCCGACAGCCGGCGTCGAATGGCCTCCAGCGTGCGGGCCGGATCGCGCTCCGCGGCGGCGGCCAGCGCGGCGACCTCCTCCAGACGCTCGTCGAGCAGCCCGCGCAGGATGGCGCCTTCTTCCTCGCGCATGGCGCACAGGCGCGACAGTGCGACGGCGAAGCCTTCCAGCACCGCCTCGCGCCGCTCGCGCTGGTGCACGGGATCGACCAAGGTTTCGGCGACGTCGATAATGCCCTTGACGCCGAGAATGCCGTCGGCTGTCGGCGCCACGGCGTGGCCGCCGGTGATCAGCCGGTCGGACAGTTCCAGCACCTGGCTCAGCATGGCTTCGTTCACGGTGAAGACCGGCGCGTCGTCGGTGCGCCGGAGCGCCAGGTTGATCTGGACATTGCCGCGCGACAGGCGCGCGCCGGCCATGCGCCGGATGTCGACCTCCAGACTTTCCATGCCTTGCGGCAGGCGCAGCCGCAGTTCCAGGCCCTTGCCGTTGACCGAGCGCAGTTCCCAGACGAAGGCGGTGTCGCCGATGTCGCCCTCGAAACGGGCAAAGCCTGTCATGCTGGCAACCGGCATGCCGCGCTCCTCTTCACTCTCGGATCGGTTCACCGCCCGCCGACGGGCTCTCGGCCCTGGCCCATCGGCCCTGCGACCCGATGTCATTCGCCGATTCCGCACCGATTGGCGAGGCCTGGGGCATTATTGGGCGACGGGGTCGTCCGGCTCGGCGTCGGCCGGGGCTCCGCCGGCGGCCGCGGCCGCGTTCTGCGCCCGCTCGATGGCGCGGTAGCGCCGGACATTGGCATTGTGCTCGTCGAGCGTCTTGGCAAAGATATGCCCGCCCGTTCCGTCGGCGACGAAGTAGACGTCCTGGGTCTCCGACGGATTGGCGACGGCTTCCAGCGCGGCTCGTCCCGGATTGGCGATCGGACCGGGCGGCAGGCCGTTGATGACGTAGGTGTTGTAGGGGTTGGCGTCCTTGATGTGGGACTGGCGGATCGGCTCGCTCGGCGGCTTTCCGCTGCCACCCCAGATGCCGTAGATGATCGTCGGGTCGGACTGGAGGCGCATGCCCTTCTTCAGCCGGTTGAGGAAGACGGCGGCGACGCGCGAGCGCTCGTCGGCGCGCCCGGTCTCCTTCTCGACGATCGAGGCGAGCGTTACGAACTCGCCGATATCCTTGATGTCGATGTCCTTGTCGCGGCGGGCCCAGACTTCCTCGACGAGGGCCGTCTGCGAGGCCTGCATCTTGGCGACCAGTTCAGCCCGGGTCATGCCGCGCTGGACGCGGTAGGTGTCGGTGCGCAGCGTCCCTTCCGGGACCAGCGGCGGGAGATCGCCGGTCAGCACCGGTTCGGCCTGCAGCCGGTCGTAGACCTGGCGGACCGTCCAGCCCTCGGGCACCGCGACGGAATGCAGGATCGACTGGCCGCTGCGGATCTTGTCCATCACGTCGCGCATGCTGGCGCCCGGCTCGAAGCCGTATTCGCCCGCCTTCAGGTCGCCGTCGGCCGAGGACAGCCGCACGCCGTACTCGAACACACTGGAATTGGAGATGATGCCCTCGCGCTCCAGGCCACGGGCGATGGTTTCCAGGCCCGAATTGCGCGGGATGACGTAGCTTGCCTGCGTCGTCAGCGGGCCCGCGCCATAGAACTCCGCCCGGCCCCAGGCGACGACGCCGACGGCGACGAGTGCGACGAGCAAAGCGACGGAGAAGATCAGGTTGAAGAAGACCACGACCTGGTTGCGGGCCCCGCGCGAGCGGCGCGGCGGCTTGGGAGCGGGCCGCGGCCGCAAAGCCTCGGCTGCGGACTGCGGAACCAAGCGCTGGTCACGACGGTCGCCAGATTCTTCGGTCACGAAGTCATCCTTCAAGGGTCGGTCGACAAAGGCTGGAACCACCACCGGAATGTGGCGAAAGACGGGATGTCAGTCGGCGAGACGCCGGAACACCAGCGAGGCATTCGTCCCGCCGAAGCCGAAGGAATTGGACAGGGCCACGTCGATCCGGTGCTCGCGCTTGGTGTGCGGGACGAGATCGATCTTGGTCGCGACCGAGGGATTGTCGAGATTGAGCGTCGGCGGGGCGATGTTGTCGCGGATGGCGAGGACGCAGAAGATCGCCTCGACCGAACCGGCGGCGCCCAGGAGATGGCCGATGGCCGACTTGGTGGACGACATCAGCATGCCGTCGGCCGCATCGCCGAGCAGGCGCTCGATCGCCCGCAGCTCGATCTCGTCGCCCATCGGCGTCGAGGTGCCGTGGGCGTTAATGTAGTCGATGTCGGCGGCCGTGATGCCGGCCCGCTTCAGCGCGGCCGACATGCAGCGATAGGCGCCGTCGCCGTCGGGAGCCGGCGCGGTGATGTGGTAGGCGTCGCCCGACATGCCGTAGCCGATGACCTCGGCATAGATCTTGGCGCCGCGGGCCCTGGCATGCTCGAGTTCCTCGAGCACGACGATGCCGGCGCCCTCGCCCATGACGAAACCGTCGCGGTCGCGGTCATAGGGGCGGGAGGCCTTGGTCGGGTCGTCGTTGAAACTGGTCGACAGCGCCTTGCAGGCGGCAAAGCCGGCCAGCGACAGGCGCGAGACCGGCGATTCGGTGCCGCCGGCGACCATCACGTCGGCGTCGCCGAAGGCGATCAGCCGGGCCGCGTCGCCGATCGCGTGCGCGCCGGTGGAGCAGGCGGTGACGATGGAGGAATTCGGCCCTTTCAGGCCGTTGCGAATCGACACCTGGCCGGCCGCCAGATTGATCAGGCTGCCGGGGATGAAGAAGGGGCTGATCCGTCGCGGACCCTTTTCGTCGAGGGTGAGCGACGTCCGCTCGATCGCCTGCAGGCCGCCGATGCCCGAGCCGATCAGAACGCCGGAGGCTATCTGGTCCTCGTAGGTCTCGGGGTGCCAATTGGCATCGTCCAGCGCCTCGGCGGCAGCGGCGACGGCGTAGATGATGAAATCATCGACCTTGCGCTGCTCCTTGGGCTCCATCCACTGGTCGGGATTGAAGCTTCCGTCGGTGCCGTCCCCCTTGGGGATTTCGCAGGCGATCTGACAGGGAAGGTCGGAAACCTCGAAACTGTCGACGCGCCGAGCGGCGCTTTCGCCGTTCAGCAACCGTTTCCAGGTGATGCCGGCGCCCGTCCCCAAGGGACTGATCATTCCAACGCCAGTGATGACCACTCGTCTCATGCAACACTCAATTCGCGGCGGCGGGACATGCCCGCCGCACGAGTCAGGACTGATTCTTTTCGATGAACTTCACGGCGTCGCCGACCGTCAGAATGGTCTCGGCGGCATCATCGGGAATCTCGACGCCGAACTCTTCTTCGAACGCCATCACGAGCTCGACCGTATCGAGGCTGTCGGCACCCAGATCGTCGATGAAGCTGGCGTTGTCGGTGACCTTGTCCTGCTCGACGCCGAGATGTTCGACCACGATCTTCTTAACCCGTTCAGCGGTGTCGCTCATGTTTCTTCCTCTGTTGAGATGGTTTCGTTGTTTTCGTTAGACGCGCCGGGTCTATGAATCAAGCGCCGGCGGCATCAATCGTCGTCGCTGGCCAGTCTGTCGGCGCGACGCACTGTCCCGATGCGCTTAGCATGCGGACCGGCGGCGGCCAAGCGCCCCCGGCCCCGGACCGGCCCCGACCGAACCGGCCGGGGCGCCCGAGCGTGTCAGATCATCGCCATGCCGCCGTTCACGTGGATGGTCTGTCCGGTGACGTAGGCGGCCTCGCTGGAGGCCAGGAACAGGGCGGCGGCGGCGATCTCGGCCGACTCGCCCATGCGCCGCATCGGGATCGCGCCCATGATGGCGTCCTTCTGCTTGTCGTTCAGCTTCTCGGTCATGGCGCTGGCGATGAAGCCGGGGGCGATGCAGTTCACCGTCACATTGCGGGAGGCGATTTCCTGTGCCAACGACTTGGAAAAGCCGATCATGCCGGCTTTGGCGGCGCAATAGTTCGCCTGGCCGGGATTGCCGGTGACGCCGACGATGGAGGTGATGTTGACGATGCGGCCATAGCGCCGGCGCATCATCTGGTGGGTCAAGCCGCGGGTCAGGCGGAAGGCCGCCGTCAGGTCGACCTCGATGACCTTGTCCCAGTCGTCGTCGGACATGCGCACGAACAGGCCGTCCTTGGTGATGCCGGCGTTGTTGACAAGGATGTCGACGCCGTCCATCGCCTTGTCGGCGGTCTCGGCCAGCGCCTTCTGCGCGTCGCGGTCGGACAGGTCGGCGGGAAAGACGTGGACCCGGTCGCCGAGCGAGGTCGCCAGCTCCTCGAGCTTTTCGCGGCGGGTGCCGTGCAGGCCGACGGTGGCGCCGGCGCCGTGCAGCGCGCGGGCGATGGCTTCGCCGATGCCACCGCTGGCGCCGGTGACGAGAGCCTTGCGGCCGGTGAGATCGAACATGGCTTCACTCCTTGGATCGGGGCCCTCCCCCGGCGCTGTGCCGGAGACGGCGGGTCGCGCCTCGGCGCGTATTATCGTCGTTTCAGGCGGGCGGCAGCAGGTCGAGATCGGCGGGGGCGCCGATGCTGATCGTGCCGACGGCCTCGTCGATTCGCTTGCCGAGGCCGGCCAGCACCTTGCCGTTGCCGATCTCGATCATGGTGTCGACGCCCTCTCGGGCCATGAACTCCACGCATTCGCGCCAGCGCACCTGACCCGTCACCTGTTCGACCAGGCGCTGGCGGATCTCGGCGGGATCGTCGATCGGGGCGGCGAGGACATTGGCGACGACCGGCACGACCGGCCGCTGCATGGCGACCCCTTCCAGCGCCTCGCGCATGCGCTCGGCCGCCGGCTGCATCAGGCTGCAGTGGAAGGGGGCCGAGACCGGCAGCGCGATCGCCCGCTTGGCGCCCTTCTCCAGCGCCAGCGCCATCGCCCGCTCCACCGCCTTCGCGGCGCCCGAGACGACGATCTGCCCGCCGCCATTGTCGTTGGCCAGTTCGCAGGGCTCGCCGGCGGCGCTGGCGGCGGCGCAGACCGCACCGACCCCGGCATGGTCGAGGCCGAGGATGGCGGCCATGGCGCCCTCGCCGGCCGGCACCGCCCGCTGCATCGAATCGCCGCGAATGCGCAGCAGCCGCGCCGTGTCCGCGAGGGTGAAGGCCCCGGCCGCGGCCAGCGCCGAATATTCGCCGAGCGAGTGGCCGGCGACGTAGCGCACCGAGGCGGCGAGGTCGAAGCCCCGCGCCCGCATGGCGGCGAGCGCCGCCATCGACACGGCCATCAGCGCCGGCTGGGCATTGGCAGTCAGCGTCAGCTCCGCCTCGGGACCCTCGAAGATGATCGCCGACAGTTTCTGCCCGAGCGCCTCGTCGACTTCCTCGAAGACGCGGCGGCTCTCGGGAAAGGCATCATGGAGGGCCCGGCCCATGCCGACGCTCTGGCTGCCCTGGCCGGGAAAGATCAATGCAAGCGCCATGGTGGTTCCAAAGTGGTTGATCGGATGTGTCGCGCCGTTGAAGGCGAATGCGGCGCAGCCTGTCAAGGCGGCCCCGCCGGGCCCTCCGTTTCAGCCGCAAAGAAAGAGCTGCATCGACTTCTTCTCCTTCCACGCCAGCAAGGCGGCATCGCGGCGGCCGAGGGGCCCGTCGGCATCCCGTCGCACCGCGCGACCCTCTCGCAGAATCGGGCAGCATGGAGCGGCGGCCCGCGCAGGTCTCACGGCCGCATCCCCCTCAACGCCGCATCTCTCTCAACGCCGCATTTCTCTCAAGGCCGCATCTCTCTCAAGGCCGCATTTCTCTCAAGGCCGCCTTTCTCTCAAGGCCGCATCTCTCTCCGGATAGTCATTCTCGGGCTTGACCCGAGAACCCATGCCGCAGCGGGGCATTTGCCAAATCGGGTCAAAACCATCCTCTTGGCAGCGGGATAGAGCGTCCCCGTCTCGGCATGGGTTCTCGGGTCAAGCCCGAGAATGACTACGCTTTTAGGGTGCATCCTGCCTTGCCCCATCAAGAGCGGATCGAGGTGAGACCAAACGAACGCGCGATAATCCTTATTGCAAGGGCGCAGATAGGATGAGCAGGCGTTCAGGGACGGCGCGAAGCCATCGCAGTGTCCCCGCACCTGCGGCACCCGGCCTTGTCATTTCCCGCAGAAACCGCTAAACGCCAGTCCGTCACTGCCCGGTCACAAGCCGGGGGCTGAACGGAAGATGCCGGCTCGCCGGTATGAGGACGCGCTGTCCGCTTCCCGTGTCCCCGCTCTCGACCGTCCCAAAGACGCGCCTTTCCGCCGCCGGCCCTCGGGCCTTCTGGAGAGTCGCAGAGGCTTAGCCGCTGTATCCGGGCAAGGGACAGGAAAACGAAAGAACGGAAAGGCGAAAGCGATGGCTCTGTATGAGCACGTATTTCTCGCCCGGCAGGACATTAGCGGCCAGCAGGTCGATCAGATCGTCGATACCTATCGCGGTGTGATCGAAGCCAATGGCGGCAAGGTCGGCAAGGTCGAGAGCTGGGGTCTGAAGACCCTGACCTATCGGATCAAGAAGAACCGGAAGGCCTACTACATCCTGATGAACATCGACGCCCCTTCCGCGGCGGTGCAGGAAATGGAGCGCCAGATGCGCTTCAACGAGGACATCCTGCGCTACATCACCATCAAGGTCGATGCGCATGATGAAGGCCAGTCGGTGATGATGCAGAAGCGCGACGACCGTCCGCGCCGTGGCGACCGTGACGACCGCCCGGGCGGCGACCGTCCGCGTCGTGACCGCGACGACCGTCCGCCGCGCCGCGACGACGACGATCGTCCGCGCCGCCCTCGTCCTGATGCGGAGTAAGGCACCATGAGCGACTCTTCTTCCAGCACCGTCCGTCGGCCGTTCCACCGCCGTCGCAAGTCCGATCCCTTCGCGGCGAGCGATTCGCCGAAGATCGACTACAAGGACGTCCGTCTGCTGCTGCGCTACATCTCCGAGCGCGGCAAGATCGTGCCCTCGCGCATCACCGCCGTCTCGCAGAAGAACCAGCGGGCGCTGGCCCAGGCGATCAAGCGCGCGCGCTTCCTCGGCCTGCTTCCCTACGTCCTGAAGTAAGCTTTCGACATCCGGCTGCGCGGCCCTTTCGGGGTCGCGCAGTCCTCGCCGCCGGCAATCGGCGAGACTGACAACAGGCCAATGTGGCCGAGCCGAGCTGGGGTGGCTTTTCCGCCCCTAACTGCGACGAGCAGGACAGCGACTTTCATGAAATTTTCCGCGATCCTCATCGGACTGGCTGCCGGCCTCGCCTCGGCGCTGCTGTTCGCCGGCCTGATCCTGCAGTCGCCCACGGCTGTCGGCCTGTCGCTGGCCGCGCCGATTCCGATTCTGATCGCCAGCCTCGGTTGGGGCAGCCGCATCGGCTTCATCGCCGCGCTCACCGCCTCCATCGCGCTCGCCGGCGTCACCGGATTTGCCGGCAGCGGCCTGATCCTCTTCGCCACCATGGCCCTGCCGAGCGCCATCGTCGGTCATCTGGCGGGCCTCGCGCGTCCGAAAGAGAACCCGGAGCCCGGCGTCGAGGGCCCCCTCGCCTACGACTGGTATCCGCTCGACCGCATCCTCTTCGCCATTGCCGGGATCGCCTCCCTCGCCTGCCTCTTCATCGGCTGGATGTTCGGCTACGACGCGGCCGAGATCGGCCCGGAGCTGGCGACGGCGCTCGGCGAACAGATGGGCGCCACGGTCGATCCGGCCATGCAGCAGCAGGTACAGACCTTGGCGCGGCTGATCGTGCAGATGGTGCCGTTCATCCAGCCGGCGCTGCTCGTCATCACGCTCGTCGCCGGCCTGCACCTCGCGGCGATTCTGACCCGCCTGTCCGGCCGCCTGGACCGCCCGCGCGACGATATTCCCTCTTCGGCTACGCTGCCCGGCTTCGCCGTGTCGATCTTCGCCCTCGCCGTCGCCGGCTGCTTCGTGCCCGGCACGCTGTCGGTGATCGCGTCCGTCGTCGCCGGCGCTTTCGGCACCGCCTTCACCCTGGTCGGCCTCGCCTCGCTGCATCGCCGCACGCGCGGCGCCAAACAGCGCGCTCTCCTGCTCATCGGCGCCTATGGCGCGATCGTGCTCCTGACCTTTCCGCTGCTGGCCGCCACGGCGATCGGCATCTTCGAAACCGCCCGTTCCGCTGCCAGGGACCGGGCGCCGCGTTAGTTCGCATTCCCCTCAACACCCTCAACGAAAAGGAATACCCCCATGGACGTCATTCTTCTGGAGCGCGTCGCCCGCCTCGGCCAGATGGGCGACACCGTCCGCGTCAAGGACGGCTTTGCCCGCAACTTCCTCCTGCCCACCGGCAAGGCGCTGCGCGCCAACGAGGCCAACCGCGCCAAGTTCGAATCGCAGAAGAGCGAGCACATCGCCCGCAACGAGGAGCGCAAGCGCGAGGCGGGCGAGATCGCCGAGACGCTGGCCGGCAAGAGCTTCACCACCATCCGTTCGGCCGGCGAAACCGGCCAGATGTACGGCTCGGTCTCGGCCCGCGACGTCTCCGACATCCTGAAGGAAGCCGGCTTCCGCATCGGCCGCAACCAGATCCTCCTGAACCAGCCGATCAAGGTCATCGGCCTGCACAAGGTTCAGATCTCGCTGCATTCGGAAGTCGAGATCTCGATCGAGATCAACATCGCCCGCTCGCATGAGGAAGGCCAGCGCCAGGCGCAGGGCGAGAACCTCACCTCGGTCGACGCGATGATGGACATCGACGATCTCGAGGACGAGTACGACGCCGGCGAAGACGCCGAGGCGACCGAGACGACCGACGAGACCGCCGCCTGATCCCAGCGGATCTTTCGCAGAAGAACAGAAGGCCCCGGCATCGCGCCGGGGCCTTTTTTTGTGGTCCGATACCCCGCTTGCCCGCCCTGCCGCAATGCACAGCCGACGACGAATCTTGCGATTGACGATTTCGCTAAGGGGTCCAAACTGAAGTTCTAGACCGATCAGTCAAAATGGATGGCGGTGCAATGAACCCCCTCTTGTCGTTCTACCTCCACCGCCTGTTCAGGCAGGGAAACCTGCGCATCACCGACGCCGGCGGCGGTGACCATCGCATCGGCGACGGGACCGGCGATCCGATCCACGTGCGCTTTCGCGATCCGGCCACCGAGCGAGCGGTCGCCATCAATCCCGGGCTGCGCTTCGGCGAAGCCTACATGGAAGGGCGGATCGACCTGATCGAAGGCACCATCTTCGACCTTCTCAAGCTGATCTCGGAGAATGCCGGCAGCGCGGGTGCCGCCGAGCCCTGGATGAAGGCGATCGACAGGGTCCGCCTCTCCTATCGCCGCATTGTCCAGGACAACACGCCGACGCGCGCCCGGCGCAACGTGCACCATCACTACGACCTTTCGGCCGAGTTCTACGGCCTGTTCCTCGACAGCGACCGACAATATTCCTGCGCCTATTTCGAGACGCCGGACTCGACGCTGGAGGAAGCGCAGCTGGCCAAGAAGCGCCATATCGCCGCGAAGCTCTTGTTTGATCATCCCGGCCTCGACGTGCTCGACATCGGCTGCGGCTGGGGCGGCATGGGCCTCTATCTCGCCGAGAACTGCGGGGCCGAGGTCAAGGGAATCACCCTGTCCACCGAGCAGCACGCTCTGGCCAACGAGCGTGCCCGCGCCGCCGGGCTCGAGGACCACGCGCACTTCGAGATCGAGGACTACCGCGCCGTCACCGGCGGCTTCGACCGCATCGTCTCGGTCGGCATGTTCGAACATGTCGGCCGCGACTTCTACGACGATTTCTTCCACCAGTCCTCCCGGCTGCTCCGGGACGACGGCGTCATGCTGCTGCACACGATCGGGCGCTACGAGCCGCCGGCCAACACCAACGCCTTCATCTCCAAATACATTTTCCCCGGCGGCTATATCCCGGCGCTGTCGGAAATCATGCCCGCGGTCGAGCGTGCCGGGCTGATCGTCACCGACGTCGAGGTGCTGCGCCTGCACTATGCCGAGACGCTGAAGCACTGGCGGCTGCGCTTTGCGGCACGACGCGACGAAGCCAAGGCGATCTACGACGAGCGCTTCTGCCGCATGTGGGAATTCTACCTCGCCGCCTCCGAATGCACTTTTCGCTGGCAGGACCTCGTGGTCTTCCAGCTGCAACTCGCCCATCGCCACGGCGTCGTGCCGATCACGCGCGGCTACATCGCCGAGGCAGAAGCGGCGCTGCGCGCGCGCGAGGCCGATAACGCCACGTCCGGGAGCCAGCAGGCGGCCGAATAGGCCGGAGTCGATTCACTCCCGCGGTCAAGCCGTTCCACAGCTTTCCCACAGGGTCTGTGCGCACCCTGTGCACAGAGCGCGGCTTGGTCGCCGCATCGCTAAAACGCTGTCATCTCGCCGACCGTTTCGCTAAAACACCGCGATCGGCGGACGGATGAAGGACACGGCAATGGCCGAGGCAGCGCGCAAATTCGAGGAAGAAGCAGCCCTCTATCGCGAAGCCCCGAACAATATCGAGGCCGAACAGGCCCTGCTCGGCGCCATTCTCGTCAACAACGACGCCTATTACGTCGTCCACGACTTTCTGAAGCCCGACCATTTCTTCGAGCCGCTGCACCGCGAGATCTTCACCAAGACGTCGGAAATGATCCGGATGGGCAAGATCGCCAATCCGGTGACGATCAAGACCTTCCTGGCCGCCAACGACAAGGTCGGCGACATGACCGTCGCGCAGTATCTGGCGCGACTCGCGGCCGAAGCCACGACCATCATCAACGCGGCCGACTATGGCCGCGCGATCTACGATCTGGCGCTCCGGCGCAACCTGATCCGGATCGGCGAGGACATGGTCAATATCGCCTTCGACGCGCCGCTCGACGTCGAGCCGAAGGCGCAGATCGAGGATGCCGAGCGCCGGCTGTTCGAGCTGGCCGAAACCGGCCGCTACGACGGCGGCTTCCAGTCCTTCACCGATGCCGTGACGCTCGCCGTCGAGATGGCGTCGGCCGCCAAGGACCGCGACGGCGGCCTGTCGGGCGTCTCCACCGGCATCACCGCCCTCGACCGCCGGCTCGGCGGCCTGCAGCGCTCCGATCTGATCGTGCTCGCCGGCCGCCCGGCCATGGGCAAGACGTCGCTCGCCACCAACATCGCCTTCAACATCGCCGCCGCCTTCGAGCCGGCCGATCAGTCGGACGGCACCTTTGCCGCCAAGAACGGCGGCGTCGTCGGCTTCTTCAGCCTCGAGATGTCGGCCGAACAGCTGGCGACGCGTATCATCTCGGAGCAGACCGAGATTTCGTCCTCGAAAATCCGCCGCGGCATGATCAACGAGACCGAGCTCGTGAAGCTCATCGCCTGCTCCGAGACCATGCAGCGCCTGCCGCTCTATATCGACCAGACCGGCGGCATCTCCATCGCCCAGTTGGCCGCCCGGGCCCGGCGGCTGAAGCGCCAGCGCGGGCTCGACGTCATGGTCATCGACTATCTCCAGCTGATGCAGGGCTCGTCGAAGAACTCGCAGAACCGCGTCCAGGAAATGACCGAGATCACCACCGGCCTGAAGGCGCTGGCCAAGGAGCTGAACGTCCCGATCATCGGCCTGTCGCAGCTCTCGCGCCAGGTCGAGAACCGCGAGGACAAGCACCCGCAGCTCTCCGACCTTCGCGAATCCGGCTCGATCGAGCAGGACGCCGACGTCGTGATGTTCGTGTACCGCGAGGAATACTACCTCTCGAACAAGGAGCCGAAGCCCGGCACGCAGGAACATTTCACCTGGCAGACCGAGATGAACGAGGCGCGCGGCAAGGCCGAGGTGATCATCGCCAAGCAGCGTCACGGACCGACCGGCACGGTGCCGCTCGCCTTCCAGGCCGAGTTCACCCGCTTCACCGATCTCGCCGACGAGAGCTATCTGCCCGAGCGGTTCGAGTAGGCATGTCCGACATCCGAAGTCTTGCCGCGCCCCGCTCGGCGCGCCTGCCGAGCGTCGAGATCGACCGCACGGCGCTCGCCGGCAACTGGCAGCGCCTCGCGGCGCTCGCGCCCGGCGCGCGCACCGGCGCCGCCGTCAAGGCCAATGGCTACGGACTCGGGGCGCCAGAAGTCGCGCGCACGCTGTACGAGGCGGGATGCCGCGATTTCTTCGTCGCCTGGGCCGAAGAGGGAGCCCTGGTGCGCCAGGCCCTCACCGCGCCGGACGCCCGCATCATGGTCCTGCAGGGTCTCGACACCGACGCCGCCGCGCTCTGCCGCGAGGCGACGCTCTTGCCCGTGCTGTCGACCCCGGACGACATCGCGATCTGGCGCGAGGCCGGCCTCGGATCCCCACCGGCGCCCGCCTTTCTACAGCTCGAAACCGGCATGAACCGACTCGGCCTCGACGAGGCTGACGCGCGGGCCGCCGCGGACCTCGTCAGGGCCGGCGCCCTCTCCGTCTCCTGCGTCATGAGCCACCTCGCCTCGGCCGACGAGGCGAGCGAACAGAGCCGCGACCAGCGCGCCGTGTTTGAGCGCCTGTCGACTCTGTTTCCCGGTGTGCCGCGCTCCCTCGCCAATTCCGCCGGCGTGCTTCTCGGCCCGGACTTTCACTACGATCTGACGCGGCCGGGCATCGCCCTCTATGGCGGCACGTGCGATGCCTTGGAGGGCCTGCGTCCCGTCGCAACGCTGACCGCTTCCGTCCTGCAGGTCCGCACCGCCCGCCGCGGCGAAGCGGCCGGCTACGGCGCGGCCGCGCCGCTGCGCCGCGACACCCGCATCGCCACCGTCGGCCTCGGCTACGCCGACGGCTTTTTGCGCGCGGGCTCGGGCGCGGGCGTCGCTACCTGGCCAGGCCGGCCGGCGCCGACGGCCTTTCTCGCCAACCGGGCCGTGCCGATTCTCGGCCGTGTGTCGATGGACCTCACCCTGCTCGACATCACCGATCTGGCCGAGGACGCGGTTGGCCCCGGCGACAGGGCCGAGTTCTATGGCCGGAACGTTCCGATCGAGCAGGTCGCGGCGGCAGCCGGCACGATTCCCTACGAGCTACTGACGGGCCTCGGCCCGAGGGTCGCACGCGAGTGGGGGTGATGAAGGGCGGATTGTCGCGGGTGGCAGAAGATGTCACCGGCTGCCGAACGCAAAGCGCCGTCCTTTCCGGATAGTCATCCCGGACTTGATCCGGGACCCATTCCAAATCGCTGACCATGATCGAGGGCGGTGGACATTCCCGGTCCTGATCCGATTTGGCAGTGACGACGCCTCGGCATGGGTTCCGGGTCAAGCCCGGAATGACTAAACTGAGAAGGTCGCAGGAAGCTTCTTTGCCTGCCGAACGCCAAGCGCCGTCCTCGCCGAATAGTCATCCCGGACTTGATCCGGGACCCATTCCAAATCGCTGAACATGATCGAGGGCGGTGGACATTCCCGGTCCTGATCCGATTTGGCAGTGACGGCGCCTCGGCATGGGTTCCGGGTCAAGCCCGGAATGACTAATCTGAGGGGGTGGCAGGAAGCTTTATGGCCTGCAAAGCGAGAAGCACTGTTCCCTCCGGATCGTCACCCGGCCTTGAGCGGGAATTCATGCCGAAGCACCGAACCCGCCCCATTCGATGCCGAAACCGCGCGGACCTGCGCGTCACGCAGGCCATCCCCCCTGGGAAAGGCCACCGTGCAGTACACTTCGACGGCCAAGAGCCACGGCGACGGCGGACGAGACCTACCGGCCGAGCTCCGCCGCCAGCGCTTCCAACCCCTCGAGCAGCCACGCCTCGCCGAGGAACAGCCAAGCGAGCACCAGCGCGCCATGCAGAACGACGATCGCCAGGAGGCGCGAGCGGAACGGCTCCTTCTGGGTCTTGTGGCGCAGGGTCCGCTGCGCCGTCACCGCGCCCACGCTGCCGCCCGCCAGCGCCAGGCCGAGCAAGGTGCGCTCGGGGATCCGGCGGCGGCCGGCGCGCGCGAGGCTCTTGTCCCAGGCGAAGGCCGCATAGGCTGCGGCGTTGATAAGGACGAGATAGGCGATCAACGGCAGTATCATCGGGCTCTCCTGACAGGAGCGCCAGTCAGCACCGGCGCGTCGGCGTGTCGAGCCCTCCCCGCGCGCAAGTCCGGTGAAGCGACCGCGCCGCGCCGTCTTGTTTCCGCTTTGTTCTCATGGCATGGATCATCCATCCCCGCCACCCTTCGAAAGACCCCATGGCCAAGCTGAAAGCCTCCTTCATCTGCCAGAACTGCGGCACCGTCACCGCCCGCTGGCAGGGACGCTGCGAGGCCTGCGGCGAGTGGAACACCATCGTCGAGGAGAGCGCCGGCGGCGGCATCGGCGGCGGGCCGCAGCGCGGCGCCCGGCGCGGCCGCGTCACCGCCCTCCTGCCGCTGTCGGGCGAGATGGAGGAGGCGCCGCGCATCTCGACGGGGATCGCCGAGCTCGACCGCGCCTGCGGCGGCGGCATCGTGCGCGGCTCGGCCATCCTCATCGGCGGCGATCCCGGCATCGGCAAGTCGACGCTGCTGATGCAGGCCGCCGCCGGCCTGTCGCGCGGCGGCAACCGCGTCGTCTACGTCTCCGGCGAGGAGGCGGTGGCGCAGGTGCGCCTGAGGGCGCAGCGGCTGAAGGCCGACGACACCGACGTGATGCTGATGGCCGAGACGAATGTCGAGGACATCCTCGCCACCCTCGGCGACGACAAGCGGCCCGACCTCGTGATCATCGATTCGATCCAGACCCTCTGGTCGGATCTCGCCGAATCGGCGCCGGGAACGGTGACGCAGGTACGCACCGGTGTTCAGGCCATGGTGAAATACGCCAAGGCGAGCGGCGCGGCGGTGATCCTCGTCGGCCACGTCACCAAGGACGGCCAGATCGCCGGCCCGCGCGTGGTCGAGCACATGGTCGACGCCGTGCTCTATTTCGAAGGCGAAGGCGGCCACCATTTCCGCATCCTGCGCACGGTGAAGAACCGTTTTGGCCCGACCGACGAGATCGGCGTGTTCGAGATGTCGGATCTCGGCCTGCGCGAGGTGCAGAACCCGTCCGAACTCTTCCTCGGCGAGCGCAACACGAAATCGCCGGGCTCCGCCGTCTTCGCCGGCATGGAGGGGACGCGCCCCGTTCTTGTCGAGATCCAGGCACTGGTCGTCGCCTCGGCGCTCGGTACGCCGCGCCGCGCCGTCGTCGGCTGGGACCAGCCGCGGCTCGCCATGGTGCTCGCCGTTCTGGAGGCCCATTGCGGCGTCCGGCTCGGCCAGCACGACGTCTATCTCAACGTCGCCGGCGGCTTCCGGATCAGCGAGCCGGCGGCCGATCTCGCCGTCGCGGCGGCGCTGGTCTCCTCGCTGTCCGGGCTTGCTCTGCCCGCCGATTGTGTCTATTTCGGCGAAATCAGCCTGTCGGGCGCGGTGCGGCCGGTGGCCCATTCCGCGCAGCGGCTGAAGGAGGCGGAAAAGCTCGGCTTCGGCCAAGCGGTCCTGCCCTCCCTCAGCGCCGATCTGCCGAAGGGCCGCGATGTCTCCACGCACGAGGTCGAAACGCTTCCCCATCTCGTCGCCCGGGTCGCCGGCGCGGCGGTGAGTCAGGAAGCCGAGCCGTGAAATGCCTGAATTGACCTTGCCAAACACGATTTGATCGCCAAAGTGGCCGCGCGCTCGCCGGTCGTTGAAACCGGCCTCGCAGACGACCGACACCGACCGAAGTTTGACGACCATCTACGACAGGGCTGGAACGCAATGACCATCACGCTGCTCGACGCGATCCTTGTCGGGATCATGCTCGTCTCCGCTCTGCTGGCGATGGTCCGGGGGTTTTCCCGCGAGGTCCTCTCCGTGGTCTCCTGGCTCGCGGCGGCGGCGGCGGCCTTCTTCTTCTACGAGCAGCTGACGCCCTATGCGCAGGAATACATCGCCAACGAGGACGTCGCCATGGCGGCCTCCGCGCTGGCGATTTTCATCGTCACGCTGATCATCGTCTCCTTCATCACGCTGCGCATCGCCGACTTCATCATCGACAGCCGGATCGGTGCGCTGGACCGGGCGCTCGGCTTCCTCTTCGGCGCCGCGCGCGGGCTCTTGCTCGTCGTCGTCGCCATGCTTTTCTTCAACTGGTTGAGCCCGGCGGAATCGCAGCCCGGCTGGATCGTCAATGCCCGCTCCAAGCCCATGCTCGACGATCTCGGCGCGCGTCTCCTCGCCGCCGTGCCGGAAAAGCCGGTGGAGCTGCTGCCCGAGCAGCTGCGCGACAAGCTGGAGCCGTCGGTGAGCGGCGAGCCGGTCGCGGGAGAACCGGTCGCGGGCGAGCCGGCCACGCCGAGCGACGCCGCGCCGGCCGAGCCGTCCGAAACGGTCGATCCTGCCGAGCCCAGCTCCATCGAGGACGCCATCGGCGGCGCCACCGAGGCCCCGGCGAACTGATCGATTCCTGTCATCGAATTGTCGCCATCGCCGTCTTTTCGGTGCCATTTGCCATGTTGCGTCTCGCGCAATCGGGCGAGAGGGCCTATATGACGGGCGACAGCAAGGACTGACAACCGTACGGCCGGCCCCTGGAGACAGGGCCGTCGGTGCGGCTTTCGTCATTTTTGGACCGCGCCTCCCCGCGGTGGCGAGCAGAGGCGGATCGGCCAACCACGATCCGGGATGAGCGATCAGATGGATGAAACTCCCTTCGGCGATGCGGACGACGACAGCCTGCACGAAGAGTGCGGCGTGTTCGGCATTTTCAACCGCACGGACGCGGCGCCCTTCGTCACGCTCGGGCTGCATGCCTTGCAGCACCGGGGCCAGGAGGCAGCCGGCATCGTCGCCTTCGACGGCACGCAGTTCCACATCGAGCGCCATGCCGGCCTGATCGGCGACACCTTCACCAAGCAGGCGGTGCTGGAGCGCCTGCCCGGCCATGCCGCGATCGGCCATACCCGCTACTCCACCTCCGGCGGCGGCGGCCTGCGCAATGTCCAGCCCTTCTTCGCCGAGCTTTCCGCCGGCGGGTTCGCGGTCGCCCACAACGGCAACATCACCAATGCCATGACCGTGCAGCGCGAGCTGCAGCGCCGCGGCTCGATCTTCTCGTCCACGTCCGACACCGAGACGATCCTGCATCTCGTCGCCACCAGTGCGGCGCGGCTGTTCACCGACAAGCTGATCGACGCCCTGTCGCGGCTGGAAGGCGCCTTCTCGCTGGTCGGCCTCGCGCCGGAAAAGATGGTCGGCGTACGCGATGCCCTCGGCATCCGCCCTCTCGTCCTCGGCGATTTCGAGGGCTCGCCGATCCTCGCCTCTGAAACCTGCGCCCTCGACATCATCGGCGCCACCTTCGTGCGCGACATCGAGCCCGGCGAGATGGTGATCATCACCGAGGACGGCATCGAGAGCATCTTCCCCTTCCAGGCGCGGCGCCCGCGCTTCTGCATCTTCGAATATGTCTATTTCGCCCGCCCCGATTCCAACATCGAAGGGCGCAACGTCTACGACATCCGCAAGAAAATCGGGGCGGAGCTCGCCCGCGAGAGCCATGCGGCGGCGGACGTCATCGTGCCCGTGCCCGATTCCGGCGTGCCGGCGGCGATCGGTTATGCGCAGGAGTCGGGCATCCCGTTCGAGCTCGGCATCATCCGCAACCATTATGTCGGCCGGACCTTCATCCAGCCGACCGACGCGATCCGCCACATGGGCGTCAAGCTGAAGCACAATGCCAACCGCGCGGTGCTCGAGGGCAAGCGGGTGATCCTCGTCGACGATTCGATCGTCCGCGGCACCACCTCGCAGAAGATCGTGCAGATGGTGCGTGACGCCGGCGCCAGCGAAGTGCACATGCGCATTGCCAGCCCGCCGACGCGTTCGAGCTGCTTCTACGGCGTCGATACGCCTGAAAAGGCCAAGCTCCTGGCCTCGCGCATGTCGGTCGAGGAGATGGCCGACTTCATCAATGTCGACTCTCTCGCCTTCCTGACGATCGACGGCCTCTACCGCGCCGTCGGGGAGCCCTCGCGAAATGCCCATGCGCCGCAGTTCTGCGATGCCTGTTTCACCAGCGACTATCCGACATCGCTGACCGACGTCGAGGGCGCCGACAATGTCCGCCAGCTCTCGCTCTTGGGCGGCGTCAGCTGACGTCCAGAGGCTTGCCGCCTGCCGGGCGGCACGCCTTCCGGCCTTCGGGCATCCCTTGCCCCGTCACCCGGACTTGACCCGGGCCCCGCACCTCCCGCATTAAATCCCCGCATCGGCGCCCTGCGCGACGGCTCTGCCGTGGCGCGCGGACGCCGACGCTTCGGGCAGCATGGGAAGCACGGCAACGGCGCCCGACAGGGCCTTCGGCTGTCACCCGAGCGGTCGCCGAGGACGGTGGGCCACGAGCAAGGATCGGAACGACGGATGAGCGCAAGACTTCAGGACAAGATCGTACTGGTGACCGGCGCCTCGCGCGGCATCGGCTACCAGATCGCCAAGCAGATGGCGGCCGAGGGCGCGCATGTCGTGGCCGTCGCCCGCACCGTCGGCGGCCTGGAAGAGCTCGACGATGCCATCCGCCGCGGCGGCAATTCGGCGACGCTCGTGCCCCTCGATCTGACCGATGCCGGCGGCGTCGACCGTCTGGGCGAAGCGATCCACAAACGCTGGGGCCGGCTCGACGTGCTCGTCGCCAATGCCGGCGCGCTCGGCGTGCTGTCGCCGATCGGCCATATCGAGGCGAAGGTCTTCGAGAAGACCATGGCGCTCAACGTCACCGCCACCTGGCGGCTGATCCGCTCGGTCGATCCCCTGCTGCGGCTGTCGCCGGCCGGCCGCGCCATCGTCATGTCGTCGGGGGCCGCCCATTCCTGCCGTGCCTTCTGGGGCCTCTATGCCGCCACCAAGGCGGCCACCGAGGCCATGGTGCGGTCCTGGGCGGCCGAGACCGAGAACCTGCCGCTGAGGGTGAATTCGGTCAATCCCGGCGCCACGCGCACGGCCATGCGCGCGCTGGCGATGCCTGGTGAGGATCCGGACACGCTGCCGAAGGCCGCCGACGTCGCCGCGCGGATCCTGCCGCTGGCGTTGCCCGAGCTGACCGAGACCGGCCAGCTGTTCGACATTCGCGAGAACCGCTTCCTCGCCTATCGCGCGCCGCTCTGATGCGGCCCGATCTTCCGCGCCGTGAAGGCCCGGTGGTGGGACCGGAAGCCGCCACCACCGCGTCCGTGCACGAAGGCATCGACGCGATGCGCACGGCGCGCGAGACGATCGCGCTGGAGATTGCCGGGCTGGAGGCGCTGGCGGCCTCGATCGATGAGCGCTTCGTCGCCGTCGTCGATCTGGTCAAGGCCTGCCGCGGCCGCGTCATTGTCACCGGCGTCGGCAAGTCCGGGCACATCGGCCAGAAGATCGCGGCGACGCTCGCCTCCACCGGCACGCCCGCCTTCTTCCTGCATGCGGCCGAGGCGGCGCACGGGGATCTCGGCATGGTCGGTGACGACGACGTGGTCATCGCCATCTCCAATTCCGGCGAAAGCACCGAGCTCCAGGCGATCATCGAATATTGCCGGCGCTTTCGCGTGACGCTCGTCGCCATGACCGCGCGGCCGGCCTCGGCCCTCGGACGCCATGCCGACGCGCTGCTGGCCCTGCCGGACGCCGTGGAAGCCTGTCCGCTGGCGCTCGCGCCGATGACGTCGACGACGATGTCGCTCGCCATCGGCGACGCGCTGGCCGCCGCGCTGATCCGCGCCCGCAATTTCCAGCGCGACGATTTTGCCAAGTTCCATCCGGCCGGCAAGCTCGGTGCGCAGCTGCTGCGCATGCACGAAGTGCTGGAGCGCCTGCCTCATCTGAAGGAAGTCCCGAGCGTTCCGCGCGATGCGCTGCTGCCCGCGGTGATCGCCGCGATCTCCAACGGGCGGCGCGGCGCGACGGCGGTGATGGAGGCCGACGGGCGGCTCGCCGGCATCGTCACCGACGGCGACCTTCGCCGCGCCATGACCGACCGCAGCGTCTTCGACCGGACCGCCGCGGACATGATGACCGTCGACCCGCGCCAGATCGGTGCCGACAAGCTCGCGGTGGATGCGCTGGCGCTGTGCGAGGCCGAACGACTCGGCGCGCTGTTCGTCGAAGCCGACGGCGAGATCGTCGGGCTCGTCGACCTCAAGGGGCTGCTCTCGCTCGGGATCGTCTGACCGGCTCGGCCCCGAGCATCCTCATGCCGCCGCAGGGCGGGTTGTGACACGATCGGCACTGCCCTCCCGTCCGCCTTGCGCGACGGCTCCTGCGACCTCCCCTCGCCCGAAGCGACGTCTCAGTGGCCCACCGTCCGGGAAAACACGTTGACGACGATCACGCCGGCCATGATGAGGCCGAGGCCGACGATAGCCGGCAGGTCGAGCGGCTGCTTGCTCCAGAGCCAGGCGACGAGCGTGATCAGGACGATGCCGAGGCCGGACCAGACGGCGTAGACGACGCCGGTCGGCATGCTGCGCAGCGGGAAGGACAGGAGCCAGAAGGCGACGGCGTAGCCGAGGATGGCGACGAGGCTCGGCCCCACCCGCGTAAAACTTTCCGAGCGTGCCAGCGCGGTCGTCGCGACGACTTCGGCTGTGATCGCGGCCGCAAGAATCAGATAGAGCTTCAGCGAGGCCAAGCGGATCATCCCTTTCGGCCGACGCCGGGTTTGATCCATCCTATCGCGGCGCGGCAAGGGTGTCGCGGCCCGGCGGATGGCTTTTCTTCGAATCGCCAACCCGCTCGGGCGTCTTGTCGTCGCATGATCTTTCCCCGAAAGCCGGAAGGCCCCTTTCGGGATCAGCTTCAGCCCTTGGTGATCTCGTCGATGCGCTTCATCGTGGCGAGGAAGCCCGGCATCCAGTCCAGCGGCAGCATGTTCGGGCCGTCGCTCGGCGCGGTATCGGGCGCCTCGTGCGATTCGACGAAGAGAGCGGCGATGCCGACGGCGGCGGCGGCCTTGGCCAGCGGCGGGGCGAAGCGCCGGTCGCCACCCGACGACGTGCCCTGCCCGCCCGGCTGCTGGACGGAATGGGTGGCGTCGAAGACCACGGGATAGCCGGTCTCGGCCATGATCGGCAGCGCGCGGAAGTCGGTGACGAGGGTGTTGTAGCCGAAGGAGGCGCCGCGCTCGCACAGCATGATCCGCTCATTGCCGGAGCCGGCGATCTTCGCCGCGACATTGGCCATGTCCCAGGGCGCGAGGAACTGCCCCTTCTTGACGTTGATCGCCCGACCGGTCTTAGCGGCGGCGACGAGCAGGTCGGTCTGCCGCGACAGGAAGGCCGGGATCTGCAGGATGTCGACCGCCTCGGCCGCGGCGATCGCCTGCGGGATGTCATGGATGTCGGTGAGAACCGGGCAGCCGAAGGCGTCGCGGATGTCGGAGAGGATGCGCAGGCCCTCGTCGATGCCGATGCCGCGCGTGCCCGACAGCGAGGTGCGGTTGGCCTTGTCGTAGGAGGCCTTGAAGACGAAGGGAATGCCGGCCTCGGTGGCGATGCGGTCGAGGCTCTCGGCCATGAAGAAGGCATGTTGCCGCGACTCGATCTGGCACGGGCCGGAGATCAGCACGAAGGGCAGGCTGTTGCCGAAGCGGATCGCCCCGACGTCGAAATCCCGGTCGGCTTGGGTCTTTGTCACGGGCAGGTCCTCGTCAGAAGATGGCAGGCAGGGGTCAGGCGTCGAACATGCCGGTGGGCAGTCCGTCGAGGCTGACGGCGTTCTTTTCGCGGCGATAGGCTTCGAGCCCTTCCTCGCCCTTGGCCTCGGCGAAGTTCTGCATCGAGGCGCGCTCGCCGACATGCTCGAACAGCGGCACGCCGTAGCCACAGGAGGTGTGGACGAAGTCCACGTCGACGACGACGATCTGCCGCGTCCCGAGCGGCGCCTCTCCATCGAAGTGGCTGGCGATCATCGCATCGAATTCCGGCGTGTCCTTCAGCACGATCCGGCCGTGGCCGTAGAAGCGCAGGATCATCGGCGGCCCGTCGACGGCACAGAACATGATGGTGATCCGGCCGTCGGCCCGCATGTGCGCCGCCGTCTCGTTGCCGCTGCCGGTGAGGTCGCGATAGGCGACGGTGTTGGCACCCAGGACGCGAAAGGCGTCGGTGCCGCGCGGCGAGATGTTGATGCGGGTGCCGGCGGCGGCCGAGCCGGTGAAGAAGATCTTCTGCCGGGCGACGAAATCGCGGTGCCGGTCGTCGATGGCGGTGAACTGCTTGCCCATGGCGTCTCTCTCAGCCGGCGGAGGGGTCGGAGGCAGCGTCGAGGCGCGCGCGTCGCCGATACGCCCTGACGGAAAAGCCCATGGCGATGTAGTAGGCGACGACGGTGGCCGACAGCGTCTCCCAGAGATAGCTGGTGAGGAGGACGATGTAGAGGACAAGACCCAGGATCACCGGGATGACCATGTCGCGCCGTACCGGCATGGAGACGGTCTTGCCCGACCAGGTCGGGATGCGGCTGGCCATCAGGAAGCCGACAAGAAGGAGGTAGGCCGCCGACAGGAAGGCGGTGAACCTCGGCTCGCCGAGATCGACGCCGCTGAAGGAGAGGTACATCGGGAACATGGCGAGGCCCGCGCCCGCCGGGGCCGGCACGCCTGTGAAGAAGGCGGACTTCCATTCCGGCTGTTTCGGGCCGTCGAGCATGGTGTTGAAGCGCGCCAGGCGAAGGGCGCAGGTCGCCGAGTAGAGGAGCGCGGCGATCCAGCCGGCCGAGCCGGCCCCGCTCAGCGTATAAGCGTAGAGCACCATGCCGGGCACGACGCCGAAATTGACGATGTCGGCGAGCGAATCCATTTCCGCGCCGAACCGGCTCTGCCCCTTCAGGAGACGCGCGATGCGCCCGTCGACGCCGTCCAGCAGCGCCGCGCCGATCACCATGCCGACGGCGAGTTCAAAGCGGCCCTCGAAGGCGAGGCGCATGCCCGTCATGCCGGCGCAGATGGCGATGATGGTGATGAGATTGGGCACGATGTGGCGGAACGGGATGCGCCGCCGCACGGCCGGGGTCTCCGGCGGGTCGACCATATCGGTCTCGGGAACGTCCTTGTCGAAGGGCTGGAAGGGTGACTGCATGACTAGTCCCGCCGTGCCGAATAGGTCTGGAGGCCCGCGCCGAACTCGGCGATCACCGTCTCGCCGGCGATCGCCGTCTGGCCCTCGGAAACCCGCGCCTTCGCCCCGTCGGGCAGGTAGATGTCGAGGCGCGAGCCGAAGCGGATCAGGCCAAAACGCTCGCCCGCCTCGACGCGGTCGCCGACGCCACGCCAGCAGATGATGCGGCGGGCGAGAAAGCCGGCAATCTGGACGACACCGAGATCACCCTGCGGTCCCTCGATGACCAGCGAGTTGCGCTCGTTGACGTCGCTCGCCTTGTCGAGCTCGGCATTCTTGAACTCGCCCTCGCGATAGGCGATGCGGCTGATGCGGCCGCGCATCGGCGCGCGGTTCACATGGCAGTTGAAGACGTTCATGAACACCGAGACGCGCAGCATCGGCTCCGAGCCGAGGCCGAGTTCCTCGGGCGGCACGACATGGCCGACCAGCGACACCGTGCCGTCGGCCGGGCTGACGGCGAGCGTGTCGGACAAGGGCGTCACGCGCTCGGGATCGCGGAAGAAGTAGGCGCACCAGAGCGTCAGCACGACGCCGACCCAGAACAGCGGCTCCCAGAAGAGGCCGAGGACCACGGCGATGGCGAAGAAGATCGCGATGAACGGATAGCCGGCGCGGTGGATCGGGACGAGCGCGTTCCGGATCGAGGCGATCATGTGCATGCGGGCACTCCTTTTGGCGCGATAACGACGGCAAGCGCCTCATGGCTGCGTTAGGGCAAGTTTTGACGGCCTTCGCAAGATCGGACGGGCGAAAAGATGCCGGCGGCCGATCGCCTCACCCGGCCTCGATCGGCCGCTTGCGCTCGATGATGCCCTGCGCGTCGGCCTCGCGGGCCCGGCGCAGCGTCTCCTCCGCCTCGGTCGCCTCGCGCTGCATGCGCCACATCTCGGCATAGAGCCCGTCAGCGTCGAGCAGCGACTTGTGCGTGCCGCGCTCGACGATCGTGCCCGCCTTCAGGACGATGATCTCGTCGGCATTGATGATCGTCGACAGCCGGTGCGCGATGGTCAGCGTCGTGCGTTCCTGCGAGACGAGGTCGAGCGCCGACTGGATTTCCTGCTCGGTGTGCGTGTCGAGCGCCGAGGTCGCCTCGTCGAGGATGAGGATCGGCGGCGCCTTGAGGATCGTCCGGGCGATGGCGACGCGCTGCTTCTCGCCGCCGGAGAGCTTCAGCCCGCGCTCGCCGACCATGGTGTCGAATCCTTCCGGCAGGACGTCGATGAAGCCGGCGACCTGGGCGAGCTCGGCGGCGCGGCGCACGTCGGCATCGGTGGCGTCCATCCGGCCGTAGCGGACATTGTAGGCGATGGTGTCGTTGAACAGCACGGTGTCCTGCGGAACGATGCCGATCGCCGCCCGCACGCTGGCCTGCGTGACCTCCGAGATGTCCTGGCCGTCGATGGTAATGCGGCCGGAGGTGAGGTCGTAGAAGCGGAACAGCAGGCGCGAGATCGTCGACTTGCCGGCCCCGGAGGGGCCGACGATGGCGACCGACTTGCCGGGCGGCACCTCGAAGGAAATGCCCTTTAAGATCTCGCGCGCCGGATCGTAGTTGAAGCGCACGTTCTCGAAGCGGATGGCGCCGTCGGTGACCTTCAGCGCCACGGCGCCCGGCCGGTCCTTGACCTCTTCCTCGACCTCGAGCAGCGCGAACATCTGCTCGATGTCGGTGAGGCCCTGGCGGATCTCGCGGTAGATGAAGCCGATGAAGTTCAGCGGGATCGACAGCTGCATCAGCATGGCGTTGATGAAGACGAAATCGCCGAGCGTCTGCGTGCCGGCCTGCACCTCCAGCGCCGACATCACCATGGTCACGCCCATGCCGACGGCAAAAATCACGCCCTGGCCGAAATTCAGCCAGCCGAGCGAGGTCCAGGTCTGGGTCGCGGCCTTCTCGTAGCGCGCCATCGAGCGGTCGAAGCGCTCGGCCTCCATCGTCTCGTTGCCGAAATACTTCACCGTCTCGAAGTTCAAGAGCGAGTCGATCGCCTTGGTATTGGCCTCGTTGTCGCTGTCGTTCATCTCGCGGCGAATGGTGATGCGCCAGTCGCTCGCCTTGATGGTGAACCAGGAATAGAGCCAGACCGTCGCCGCGATCACGAGGAGATAGGAAATCCCGTAGCTGACGCCGAAGATCGCCGCGGTCAGGCCGAATTCGAGGATGGTCGGCGCGGTGTTGAGGATGGTGAATCGGACGATCGTCTCGATGCCCTTGGTGCCGCGCTCGATGATCCGCGACAGGCCGCCGGTGCGCCGCTCCAGATGGAAGCGCAGCGACAGTTTGTGCATGTGGTTGAAGGTGCGGAAGGCGAGCTGGCGCACGGCATACTGCCCGACGCTGGCAAACAGCGCGTCGCGCAGCTGGTTGAAGCCGACGGAGACGACGCGGGCGACATTGTAGGCGACGACGAGCGTCACCGCGCCGGTGACAGCGAGCGGCAGCCAGGAATGGGCCGTGTTGGCGCCGTCCAGCGCGTCGGTCGCCCATTTGTAGAAATACGGCACGCCGACGGTCAGGAGCTTGGCGATGACGAGAAAGAGCGTCGCCCAGACCACGCGCGCCTTCAGGTCCGGCCGACCCGCCGGCCACATATAGGGCGTGAGATTGCGGAGGGTCGCGAAGGTCGACTGGCTGTCGACCATTGGTTTCGGCATTTCGGACAAAGGCAGATCCATCGTGCGACGCGGCTCGGCGTCTTTCGATGGGTTCTAAAGTGAAACGCGCGAGGGAGGAAGCGCCCAGCGGGCAAAAGCGGTCATGCCCCGATCCTTCGCAGCCCGCCGACCGACGATCCGGTGGCGGCGCCGCCTGCTATTCGTCCTTCGGCGTCCGGAACACCTGGCCGGGATAGATGCGGTTGGGGTCGCGGATCTGGTCGCCATTGGCCAGATAAATCACGGTGTAGCGGGCGCCGCGCCCGTAGGTGTCGCGCGAGATGCGCCAGAGCGTGTCGCCGCGGCGGATGATGACGCGCGCCTCCACGGCTTCCAGCGCCGGCTGGCGCAGGACGGCGACGTCCTCGCCGGGCGCCGTCGCCGCGACGGCCGGGCTTTCGCTCCCGGCGGGCGTGGTGGTGGCGGCGGGCGCAGCGGCGAGGGTCTCCGCGGGCGGAGAGGACGCCAGCGGCGCCACGGCGACGGACGGGTCGACCGCGTCGGCCGGCGCAGGCTCGGCCAGCACGGGGGCGGCCGGCACTGGGGCGGCCGGCGGCGGGGTCGGGGACTGGGACACGGCGGAAGGCCCGGCCGGCGCGGTGGCGACCTGCGCCGCGGGCGCGGGCTCGGCCGGCGCGCCATCACCGGCCGCCGACGCGGCCGCGTCAGTCGGCGCAGCCTTGGCGGCCGGGGCCGGCGGACTGGCCGTCACCGGGGCCGTGGGCGCGGATATGGCCGACATGGCGCGGCCTTCCGGCCGGTTGAACGGCACTTCGACCCGGGCGATCACCGCTCCGGCGGCGTTCAGGGCATCGGCGCGCACCAGATGCTCGCCCGGCAGCACCGGCGCCTTGGCCGTCACCAGGAAGCGGTCGGCCAAAAGCTTCGGCGCCGCGGAGAGGAATTCATTGTCGATGTACACGCGCACCGAAGCCGCTCCCGCGGCCCGGCCGGCGATGTAGATCTGGTCGCCGTCGATCTCGACCGCCTCGACGGCAAGGGGCGTCGCCGGCTGCGACGGCGCGGACGTCTCGCCGGGCGTCAGCGGCAGCGTCAGGTCGCCCTGCGCCTCCGGCGCGCTCGACGGCAGCAGCGGCGCCGCGACCGCGGCACTGTCGGCTGGTGACGCGGCAGAAGGAGCCGCGGGCTCGCGGCCGGCGGGCGCGGCGGCGGGAATGCTGATCAGGCGCGACGGCTGGTCCGGCGACTCCACCATGGCCAGCAATTCGTTCTCGCGCCCCTTTTGCGGGATGCTGACGATCACCGTCTCCGCCGAGGTCGCGACCCTCCCGTCCGGTGCCGTCGCCTCGAGCGTCAACTGGTGCTCGCCCACCGCGAGCCTCTCGTCGAGAGCGACGACGAAGTCGCCGCTCGCGCTGGCTTTGTCCTCGCCGACCGTCGTCTGGCCGTCGCGAAGCAGGATGGCGCTGCCGGCCGGGGCGCGCCCGGCGAGAACCGTCGAACCGTCGGGCTCGACCCGCACGATGTCGAAGGTCGGCAAGGCCAGAGGGGCGTTTGCCGTGACCGGTTCGGCCACGGTGGATGCGGGTTCCTGCGGCGCCGTCTTCGCCGGGGCCGGACCGGACGCGGCGTCACCGGCCGCGGGTGCTTCCGTTGGCGCGGGAGACGCCGGCGCATCCGACGGCGCCGTAACTGAACCCGGTGTCGCCTCGTTCGGCGCAGAACCGGGTGCGGCCATTGCTTCCGCCTTCGAGGCTGGCGGATTTGCCGGCGCAGCCGAGGGTGCGGGCGGCGCGGATGGCGCCTCGGATGTCACCGTCGTGGACGGGGCGTCCGAGCCCGGGGCCTCGCCAGGCGTTGCGGCGGGAGCCCCCTCCGGCGACGGCGTCCCTTCGCTGCCCGAGGACGGCGCGGGGGTCGGGGCCGGATCGGCGGCGGACGAGTCTACGGAAGGCGCGCCGGGGCGCACGACATCGGCGATCTCGCCCACGGCCTGCGAGGCCTCGTCGCGGACGATGCGCAATTTTTCGGTGCTCAGCATGTCCCAGTAGCCGGCCAGAATGGCGGCGAACAGGAGGACGCAGAACAGGCCGGCACCGATGATTTTACGCTTCATGTGAGGACGCCGTCGCTCCCGAGAAAAAGCTGTCAAGAACACGCTTTGTTCATCGAGGTTTAACCAAGCCGGGGACCGGTCACAAGACGGCCGGCCGCTTAACCGGACTTCTGGTTAAAGCCCCGCCGCCATCGAGTTTCCCGGTGCCGATCCGCGGTCGCCAATCCGGCCGACCGCGGGGGGAGAGGACAGTACACGCGCTGGTCTCGCCTGCAAAAGCCGTGGGCCAGCGGACCTGGGGAACGCCGGCTCCCTTTCGGATCGGCGCCCGCTTAGGCGCCTGTCTTCGCAGGATCTTTTTCCGAAGCGGGAAGGCCGGCCTCCGGCATCATCGCTGGCTCAGGCAGGCGAGCGCGATCTCCAGGCTGCGCAGCCCGTCATGGCCGGAAACCGGCACCTCGGCCTCGCCGCGAATGGCGGCATAGAAGGCCGCATGTTCGGCCGCCAGCGGATCGCTCGCCGGCACGAAGAGCGCGCGCTGGCGAAAACTGCCGTCCTTGCCGTAGTCGCGGAACACGGTGACGGTCCGCTGCAGCATGTCGCAGACGAAGAAGTGGTCGCGTGTCGCCACCTCCATCCGCCGCTGGCGGAAGGGAGTCAGCCAGTTCGTGTTGATGCTGGCGATCGCGCCGCCGGAGGTGCGGAACTGCAGGAGCGCGCTGTCCTCGTGCGCCCCGAGCGTCTGGGAGACCAGCGCCTGGTGCTCGGCGATCTCGGACGCGGCGATCCAGCGGATGAGGTCGATGTCGTGCACCGCCAGGTCCAGCACGATGCCGACATCGCCGATGCGGGCGGGATAGGGGCTGGCCCGGGTGATGACGATCGAGCGCACGTCCTCGCCGGCCAGCGCCGCCTTCAGCGCCGCGAGCGCCGGGTTGAAGCGCTCGACATGGCCGACCATCAGCCTGAGGTCTCGGGCCTGCGCCAGCGCCACGAGATCGCGGGCCTCGTCCGCCGTCGCGGCGATCGGCTTTTCCACCAGCACATGCACGCCGGCCGACAGAAGCTCTGCAGCCATCGCATGGTGACGGGCGGTCGGCGCGGCGATGACGGCCCCGTCGATGCCGGCGGCCAGAAGCGCGGCGACGTCCGCATGGCCGGGCACGGCGTTGGCGGCGGCGACCGCCGTCCGGCGGGCCTCGTCGGGGTCGACGACGCCGACGAGACGGGCGGCCGGGCTGGCCGCGACGGTGCGGACGTGGTGCGCCCCCATCACGCCGCAGCCGATGACGCCGATCCTCAGTCTATCCGTCACTGCAATGCCTCTTCATGCTGGGGCCGATCCGCGCGGCCCCTGTCGGCCGCCGGCGTGGACCGGGAAAATTCGCAGCGGACGGACATGGCCGTCCGGCGATGGATGGGCCGGGCGGGCAGCGCCACAAGCGCCCTCCCCGCCCGGACGTCTCAGGCCGCCTCGGCGCGCAGTTCGGCCAGCGTCTCGGTGACCGCGCCGATGATCCGGTCCTGTGTCGCGGCATCGAGATAGGGATGCATCGGCAGGCTGATCACTTCGCCGGCGAGCCGGTCCGAGACCGGCAGGCCGTTGCCGGCCACGGGGAAATGCCGGTAGGCGGTCTGCCGATGCAGGGGTTTGGGATAATAGATCGCCGTCGGCACGCCGCGCGTCTTTAGCGCCGCGGCAAGGCCGTCGCGCAGGCCCGCGGGCACGCGGATGGTATACTGCGCCCAGGTCGAGACCGCGTTCGCGACGACGGTCTGCGGCGTGACGAGGCCGGCGAAGGCCGCGTTGTAGCGCTCGGCGATGCGGTTGCGGGCCTCGATCTCGCCGGGGAAGATGGCGAGCTTCTCGATCAGCACGGCGGCCTGGATCGTGTCCATGCGGCCGTTCATGCCGATGCGGACATTGTCGTAGCGGTCCTCGCCCTGGCCATGGACGCGCAGCGACTGCATCACGGCATGGAGTTCGGCATCGTCCGTCTGCACCGCGCCGCCGTCGCCATAGCAGCCGAGCGGCTTGGCCGGGAAGAAGCTGGTGGAGACGACGTCGGCCCATTCATTGGCCATCTTTCCGTCGAGCGTTCCGCCGAAGCCTTGCGCGGCGTCCGAGATCAGCTTCAGGCCGAACTCGTCGCACAGCGCACGGATCGCGGGATAGTCCGCCGCCTGGCCGAACAGGTCGACGGCAATCACCGCGCGCGGCACCAGCTGGCCGGCGGCGAGCGTCTCCTCGATCGCCCGGCGCAGATTGGCGGTATCGAGGTTGAAGGTTTCTTCGTCGACATCGACGAATACGGCCGTCGCCCCAACCAGCGCGACGACCTCGGCGGTGGCGGCGAAGGTGAAGCTCGGGCAGAACACCGCGTCCCCCGGCCCGACGCCCCAGGCCATCAGCGGCAGCACCAGCGCATCGGTGCCGGATCCGCAGGACAGGGTATGCGCGGCCCCGGAAAACGCCGACAGCTGGCGTTCGAGGGTGGCGATCTCCGGCCCCATGATGAAGGCGGCACTGTCGACGACGCGGGCGATGGCCGCGTCGATGCGGTCGCGAATCCGGTCGCGCTGCGCGCCGAGGTCGATGAAGGGGATCGGTCTGTCCATGCTCTTCCTCTTGGCTGCGATCGGCCTTTCCGGAAAACCCGGAGCATCCGTGCCGCACTGACTGCGTGGTGCGCCGCAGCGTCCCCGCGCAGCACTTCCGCCCGGTGGCTAAACTGTTTGGGCACGGAAGCAAACGCCGCAGCAGGGCGGCGCCCGGTCACATATTGTCGCGAAAGGGGGAGTTTTCGTGACCGGCCGGCCGAGCTGGCCAACCGCGGCGATCGGCGCCTCTGACCAGAACGCCGTTCCGCGGTGGCCACGCGGCACGGATTCCGGCGTCCTGCGGCGCGCCCGGCAGATCTCGCGTCGCCGAATCGCAGTGCCCGTTCCGGGCGGTCCGCGGGCCTTTCTTTCGTTGAGGCCGACGCCCCCAAAGCCGCCACCGGGCGATTTTCGACGAAAGAAACCCCTGGTCCGCCGCCATTGCGGGGCGGCGGTCGAATAGTGCGCGCCGCGCCTTGAAAAGCCGGGACGCTTCCTTTAGTGCACGGAGTTGGAGAGGTGGCCGAGTGGTCGAAGGCGCGCCCCTGCTAAGGGCGTAAACGGGGAACCGTTTCGAGGGTTCGAATCCCTTCTTCTCCGCCAGACGATCTTCAAAGCTTTACCGACAAGCCATCCCTGTGACTCAGGGATTGTAACCGCCGTCGCCAGCCGTTTCGCCCTTGAGAATCTCGCTCTCCACCGTCTTGGGCCGAGCAGGCGCCCGAGGTCGCGGACCTGCCTCTCCAGATCGCCCATGCTGGATGTGCCGACGAGGTCTTCGCCTGCCCGGATGGCGGCACGGACGCCCTCCAGCATTCGGTCCTTCCGGGCATAGAGCTGTGACGGCGAGACACCCGCCTGCCGCGGCACGAAGGACACTCTCAATCCCGCCTGCGTGCCTCCTCGACGAGGCCGCCTTCTCGGTCGTCGACCGTCGCTACCGGCGCTGCACGGAGGTGATCACGTCGACCCGCGAAAACGGGTCATCAGGAGCATTCAAATGGCCGTACACCTGGGCGGAGGCCTGTGCCGGCCATGCCGCCCGGCCGACCAGAACGGAGTGCGCGCGGCCGATCGATCGCGGCAGCAAAGTGAGGTCCATCTCCGGGCTCGGACGCGTCGCTATCGATCGGCTGGTTCCCGGCCGCCTGAACGGGCCAACGCGGCGTTAAAACCCGTCCCTAAGACCGCAGGTTTTGTTGCGGAAGAACTGCCGGATGGATTAGTAGCGTATTCTCATGCTGTCTCCGATGGGGCCCGCATTCGCCAGCGACCCCTTCAGGTCGATCGAGCCGCCGTGTCGAACCGGCGGCATTAGGGAGTTGAGACAACCATGAATCAGTTTTCCGCCGTCAGCCCCATCCCCCTGAACGATCTGAAGCGAATCTACCAGGACAGCTCGGAACCGATCACGGAGGCGGTGAACGCGGTGCTCGCATCGGGCTGGTGGCTCAACGGGGACAGGGCCGCGCGTTTCTGCGCCGATTTCGCCCGCTATGTGGGTGTCGAACACTGCGTCGGCGTTGCCAACGGCACCGACGCCTTGGAAATCGCCTTCCGCGCGCTCCTCTCCGTCCGCAAACCAAAGGGCCGCGACATCATCACCGTGGCCAATGCAGGCGGCTATTCGACCATTGCCGCCCGTTCGGTCGGCCTGACGCCGGTCTATGTCGATATCGAAGAAGCCTCTCAGCTGGCCGACATCGACTCCATCCTTCGCGCACTGAGCGACGAGACAGCCCTGGTCGTCGTGACGCACCTGTATGGTGGGGTGGTCGACGTATCCACTCTCCGGGAAAAGATGGATCAGGCCGGCCACCAGTCGGTTCCCATCCTCGAAGATTGCGCACAGGCCCATGGGGCCGAGCTTCACGGCAAGCGCGTCGGCAGCCTGGGCGACATCGCCACCTTCAGCTTCTATCCGACCAAGAATCTCGGCGCCTTCGGCGATGCGGGCGGCATCGTGACATCGGACGACGAACTGGCTCAGGCCTGCAATGCCCTGCGCCAGTACGGTTGGTCTGACAAATATACAATCGCCCGACCGGGGGGCAGGAACTCTCGCATCGACGAGATCCAGGCGGCGATCCTTTCGGTGCTTCTCCCCCATCTCGGTCAGGCGAACGATCGGCGTGTCCAGATACTGGCGCGCTATGCAGAGGCATTGCCCGAGGGCGTTCGTCTCGTTCAGAGTTCGCACGGAAGCGTCGGCCATCTGGCGATCCTCCTGGCTGACGATCGCGATGAGCTTCGCCGTCATCTGAGCGAACGACGGATCGGGACCGACATCCATTATCCGATCCTCGACTGTGATCAGCCCGGCTGGGCCGACATGCCAAAGCGCGAAGCTGCCGGCGGCCTGCCGGTTTCTCGCCGGAGTATCGGTCGTCTTCTGACCATTCCCTGTTTTCCGGGCATGACGGAGCAGGAGATCGAGCGGGTCAGCGAGGGGCTGTCCGCGTGGCGTCGTTGAAACCGGCGGACCTTGGCCTGGCCGTGCCCTTGATCAACCTTGCGCCGCGGCGCTCCCTGATTATTCCGATCTATCGGAACGAGGAGAACATCGACGACCTGATCGAAGTCCTCTCGGGGTTTTCGCGGGACCCCGGAGATATCGAAATCATCTTCGTGATCGACGGATCACCCGACCGGTCGGGCAAGATGATCGAGGGCCGCCTGGCCGAACTCGGTTGTCCTGCCACGGTCATCTACCACAGCCGGAATTTCGGCTCCTTCACGGCGATCCGGACCGGACTGGAACTGGCCCGCGGTGAGATGATCGCGGTGATGGCCGCCGATCTGCAGGAGCCACCTGAGCTCATACGCACGTTTTTCGGCTTGCTGGAGAGCGACGAGGGCGACATCGCCTTTGGTCAGCGCTCGGGGCGGCACGATTCCGTGCTCCAGAACGTCTTGTCCAACAGTTTCTGGTGGCTCTACCGGAAGATGGTCATCCGCGACATTCCCAAAGGCGGCGTTGATATTTTCGCTTGCAACCGGGCCGTCGCCGACTCTGTGCTGGAGATCCATGAGCCGAACAGTTCGCTCGTCGCGCAACTATTCTGGGTCGGATATCGTCGTGTCTTCGTCCCCTACGAGCGGCGGCCGCGGCTGAAGGGGACGAGCGCCTGGAATTTTTCGCGGCGGCTGCGCTACATGATGGACAGCATTTTCTCGTTCTCCGATCTGCCGATCCTGGCCGTCTTATGGATCGGAATCCTGGGATGCGTGCTGAGCCTGATCTTCGCCGTGGTCGTTCTCATGGGGCGCCTGTTCGGCCTGATCACCGAGCCCGGCTATACCGCTCTGGCGTTGCTCATCGTGTTTATGGGCTCTTCCACCCTGGCCGTTCAGGGCGTGATCGGATCCTATCTCTGGCGCACGTTTGAGAATACAAAGCGACGCCCGCTGCGCGTCATCCAGCAGATCGTCAGAAACGACCCGCCATTGCCGGGCACAGCGGCGCCAGCAGAGAGACTGCCATGACCACTCACGAAAGAGCCTTCTTCGTCCATCCTTCCGGGATCTGCGAGAGCGAAAACATCGGCGATAGAACCCGAATCTGGGCGTTCGCGCACGTGCTTCCCGGAGCGCAGATCGGGCAGGACTGCAATATCTGCGACAACGTCTTCATCGAGAACGACGTCCAGCTGGGCGACGGCGTGACAGTCAAATGCGGCGTCCAGGTCTGGGACGGCATCACCATCGGCGATCGCGTCTTCATCGGTCCGAACGCAACGTTCACCAACGACCGTTTTCCCCGCTCGCGGCAATATCCCGAGGTGTTCCAGAAGACGGTCGTCGAGGACGATGCCTCCATCGGCGCCAATGCCACGATCTTGCCGGGCCTGCGGATCTCGCGCGGCGCCATGATCGGCGCCGGCGCCGTCGTCACGAGAGACGTGCCCCCGAACGCCATCGTCGTCGGCAATCCCGCGCGGATTGTCGGTTATTCCAACACCAAGCTGCAGGCAGACTCGCCGGTAGCGGCCAGCGGCGAAACGGACCTCGATGAGGCCGTGACCGAGCTCGGCGTCGGCGGCGCGACGCTGCATCGCCTGAAAGTCGTCTCCGACATGCGCGGGAGCCTCTCCGTCGGCGAGTTCGAGAAGGATCTTCCTTTTCAGGCCAAGCGTTATTTCGTCGTCTACGACGTTCCTTCGCGCGAGGTTCGGGGAGAACATGCGCACAAGGTCTGTCAGCAGTTTCTGATCTGCCTGCGCGGATCCGTTACCGTTCTGCTCGATGACGGCAAGAACCGGACGGAGGTCCTCCTCGATCGCCCCAGCCGCGGGGTCCACATGCCCGCTATGGTCTGGGGAACCCAATACCGCTATACGGACGATGCCGTCCTTCTCGTCTTTGCCTCAGAAAATTACGATTCCAACGACTACATTCGGTCCTACGAAGACTTCAAGCGAGCGACGACTCGTGATTGATCGAATTCGGCAGTTGCGGCAGAAGGACGTCGCCCGTCAGCTCACGCGATTTTTGATATCCGGCGTTCTTAACACCGGGACGACATATCTTATTTTTCTGGCCCTGCTACAATTCTTCAGTTACCGACTGGCATATTCGATTACATACGCTTGTGGGATACTGATCGCCTATTTTCTGAACTCGCGTTTCGTTTTCCGCAAACAGTATACGGTGCGTCTAGGCCTGGCCGTTCTGGTTTCCTACTCCATCCAGTATTTATACGGGCTGCTCGCGCTGTCGATCCTCGTGGACGCTCTGGATGTGCCGCCGTCCGTGGCCATGCTCGTCGTGGTCCTGACGGCCATCCCTCTGCAGTTTGCGATCCTGAGAAGCGTCGCCGATACGATACCCGGGAAGGCCCGGTAAGCCCTTCCCTCCGCAGCCCGTTCGTCGCGTTGAGGGCTGTTCGCAGCGAAGCAGACAGGACAAACCCGACCGTCGCAGGAGAAGGCGAACTGGCCTGACGGTCCACGGCGGCGTTGCAGCCGGGGCGAGCGACAATGGGCTGGCTCAGGTACGTTGCCCCTCCGCTCCATCCAGTGGGGAGTTCTTCGATCGAAAAAGGGAAGGCGGGACCGGGAGCAGGCTCCCCTCTATCGGCTTCGACAAGACCTGTGTAAGCCGCGCAGATGCCCAGCGAGCGAGGAGCGTCGCTCTGCCCGGCGCCGAAAAACGCGACGCTTGCCCGCAGAGGCCAGCACCCCGACGGCCAGGCCCTGACGGGATTGGCCGCTGCGAAAAGGTCACGAATCAATCCTAGCAGCGGCAGTTGCGATGTCGTACACGCCGTATCGCGCTCACGCGGTACTCAACTTCAGCCAGGGGCACACCTTGATTCTCGACTTCTTCCTTCTCCCGTGGCGACAGCGCGGGCTGATCGGCAGTCTGACGCGTCGCGAAGTGGAGGCGCGCTATCGCGGATCGTTTCTCGGTTTCGGTTGGTCGGTCCTGCTGCCGCTGATGTCCATCGGCATCTATTCCTTCGTGTTCGGCACGCTTGTCCAAGCGCGGTGGCAGGTGCCGAGCAGCGCCCCCGGCGACTACTCCTTCGCCATGCTGCTGTTCGGCCCCTTCATTGCCTACACCATCTTCGCCGAGTCGATCGGTCGGGCGCCCACGCTGATCCTGGACAACACGCCTTATGTGAAGAAGGTCGTCTTCCCGCTGGAGGTTCTTTGCTGGGTCACGCTCTACAGCGCCCTGTTCAACGCGGCGGTCGCCTTCCTGGTCTTCATCGGCTTGTTCATCGTCCTTTACGGCCTGCCGAGCGTCACGATTCTGCTCCTGCCCTTCGCCGTGCTGCCCATCGCCCTGATTTCGCTCGCCGCGCTTTTCTTTCTCTCCTCGATCGGCGTCTTCCTGCGCGACATCCGGCAGATCGTACCGCTCCTCACCACGGCCTTCCTGTTCCTTTCCCCGGTCTTCTTCCCCCTCGAGGCGATCCCGGAGGCTTACCGGCCGCTGATGTACCTCAATCCTCTGACACTGGCCGTCGGCCACATACGCGATGTCATTTTCTGGGGCACCGTGCCGCCGCTCGGCGAATGGGCCCTCTACGCTCTTCTCTGCTTGTCTGCGGCGGTACTGGGGTATCTCTGGTTCATGCGCACGAAGAAGGCCTTTGCCGATGTCCTCTGAGATGACTGCTCCGGTTCAGCCGTCGTATGAGATGGAGGATCGCGATGACTCCGGACCTGCAATCCATGCCCGAGGGCTCGGAAAGGCCTACCTGATCTTTTCCAAGCCAGAAGATCGCCTCAAGCAGATGATCTTCAAGCGCCGGCGTTTCTTCGAGGAGTATTGGGCCTTCCAGGGTATCGATCTCGACATCCAAACCGGCGAGACCGTGGGAATTATCGGCCGCAATGGTTCGGGTAAGTCGACCCTGTTGCAGGTCATCGCCGGGACTCTGGAACCCACAACCGGCACCTGCTCCGTTCGCGGGCGCGTCGCGCCGCTGCTGGAGCTCGGGGCCGGTTTCAACCCGGAATTTACCGGCCGCGAAAATGTCCGCCTGGCCGGAACGATCCTGGGGCTCTCGAGGGACGAGGTGAGCGCGCGCTTGGAAGCTATCCTTGCCTTCGCCGGCATCGGCGACTTCATCGAACAGCCGGTGAAGACCTACTCCTCCGGCATGTACGCTCGCCTTGCTTTCGCAGTCGCCGCGCATGTGGATGCCGACATCTTCATCGTCGATGAAATTCTGTCGGTGGGTGACTTTTCTTTCCAGAGCAAGTGCTTGGCGAAGCTGGAGGAGCGGCGGGCTGCCGGGGCGACGGTCCTTTTTGTCAGCCATGATATTTCGCAGGTTCGCAAGATCTGCGACAGAGCGATCTACATGAAGGATGGCCGTCTCGCGGCCTTCGGCCCCGTCCGGGAGGTGTGCGACCGCTACTTTGAGGATTCGTCAGGACTCATGGCCGCCGAGGCGCCTGTTCGCAGGATCGTCGAGCCGCTTGATTCCGGGACCGTGTCTCCGCGCTCTGAGGCTCACCCCATAGGACCGGACATGCTGGCTGAGTTCGCCGACAGTGTTCATCCCTTCCGCACGGGACCGCGGACCAAGGGCCATATCGACTACGTCTCGGTCAACGGCAACCAGCAGGAACTCGCCCACGTCGATTTCGGCGATCAGGTTGTCGTTGAAGTCTATGCCACGGTCAGCAAGTCTATGGCCGACGCGACGATCTCGGTTTACATCATTGATGCCGCGGGCCAAATGATTATTGGAACAAACAGTCGATACGAGGGTCTGCCGCCAGATGCCTTGTCACAGCACGGTCAACACCGCATCTCCTTCGCCTTCGAAAATCGTCTTCTCTCGGCGGAATATGGCGTCACCGTCATTCTCTCCACTTTCGATCCGAAGGGACCGACCGAGTACGAGGACTACATCACGATCGCTCGTCGCCTGACATGCCTGCCTTCTCCGGAGAATCAACGCTGGGCACTATTTAATCCTGAAATGACACTCCGCCACGACCCGATAGCAGAGTAGGAACGACCATGTCCGCCCGCCAGCCCGTGGAAGAAATAGAGGCACACTACAGTGTCGCAGACCCTTGGAACTATGAGGGAAACGTCGATGACGACCGTCGAAAGAGCGAATTGCTCTCGGTTCTCCCTAATAAGCCCTTCCAGCGAGTTTTGGATATCGGTTGCGGCGATGGCTTCATCACCTTCGCTTTGCCGGGGGAGCAAATCCTCGGCGTCGACATTTCCGCCCGTGCGATCGAATTCGCCCGGCTCAGGAATGCCTCGCAGCCGGATCCTTCTCGAATTGCGTTTGAATGCCTCTCCCTGTTCGATCTGAGCGCCAAAAAACTCGGGCAGTTCGATCTTATCATCATCACCGGCGTCCTGTACTCGCAGTATATTGCCAAGGGCGCCGCAAACGTCCGTCTGATCATCGACGATCTACTGGAGCCTGGCGGCATTCTTGCAAGTTGCCACATCGCGGCCTGGCAACCGGTGCGCTTTGCCTACGATCCCCTCGACGAAATCCATTACCCCTATCGGGACTTCACCCATGTCCTAGAGGTCCTGAAAAAATGCTCTTAATGTACCATAAGGTTGCTCCAGATACCCCGACGATGTGGTGGGTAAGCTCGGATGCATTCGACCGCCAGATGGCGGATTTGCAGGCTTACGACGTGGTGCCATTGAGCGAGTATGATCCGAGCAACCGGAGGCATGCCTGCATCACTTTCGACGGCATCTACGAAAACGTCTATCAGTACGCCTTTCCGATCCTGAAGAAGTGGGGTTACCCGTTCGAACTCTTTGTGATCGGCGATCATATTGGCGGCGACAACGCGTTTGACACGGTCGAGCCCCTGACGCCCTTCTGCACCTTGGAGCAGCTGCTCGAAATGGCCGAGGGCGGCGCGCGGATCCAGTGGCACACGCGCTCTCATCAACGCTTGAAGAACGCCTCCGACGAGACCCTCGACGACGAACTTCTGGTTCCGCCGGGTCTCAGAGAGATGTTTTCCGCCCCCCATTTCGACTGGTTCGCCTACCCCCACGGCGACCATGACGATCGCGCCGTCGAGCGGGTCAAGGAGCACTATGTCGGCGCCCTCTCCTGCATCGCCGGCAGCGATGGAGATCGTTATCAGCTGAACCGGATCACCGTGGAGGAGTCCACGAAACTTTCGTCCAGCAGCGTGACGGTGATCATTGCAAACTACAACTATGGTCCATTCATGCCAGAAGCCGTCGCTTCGGTACTGGCACAGACCAGGCAGCCGGACGAGATTATCATCCTTGACGATTGTTCGAGCGATGGGTCTCAGAAGATCGCGCGGCGTTACGCGGATAAAGCGAGGGTCGTCCTGAACGAGAAGAACCTCGGCATTGTCGAGAACTTCCGGAAGGGCGTTTCGCTGGCCAACAGCGACTACATTGTGTTTCTCGGTGCCGACAACCGGATGCGGCCGGACTACATCGAGCGCTGCAAGGCAATCCTGGACGCAAATCCTGAAGCTGGCGTCGTCTACACCGACATGCTGATCTTCGGCGAGCGTGCCGCAGCCCTGGCAGAAACCGTCGGCGCGGAACTCATCGGGGACAGCAAGGCGGAGCGGTGGCCGCTTTATGCCTGGCGTTTTCCCGATCCCACGCCGGAAGCCGTCGCGGGACTTGCGATCAGGAACTTCATCCATGGTTCCTCGATGTACCGCAGATGCGCCTATGATCAGGTCGGCGGCTATCGAGCCAGCGAACTTCCCGAAGACCATCATCTCTTCCACCGGATGGTTGTCGCCGGGTGGAAGCCTATGCGCTGCGCGCACACTGTCCTGCAGTACCGGCAACACTCCTACAAGCAAGCGAATTCTGTCCTGAGCCTCCAGAACGAGGTGTCCTACTGGCGTACGCAGTTCTATTCCAACGCTGAGAAGTTGGCAGCGTTCGAGCGGGAGGCAGAGGAGCGCGCGCTCAACGGTGACGTCATGGACGCCGAGTTCAAGCGGCTCGTACAGGCGGTGAGCAAGGTGCAGCTCATCGTGTCGAGCCAGATGCTCGACGTGCAGCGCTATGCCGCCGAATTCGACCTGCCGCTTGACGACGTCGATCAGGTCGTTTGGCACTATCTTCTCTGTGGTGAGCCGCAGGGAATTGCCCCGAGCGAAAAGTTCGACCCTGCGTATTACTCCACGACCTATCGCGACGTCGCTTCTGCCGGACTGAGCCCGCTGCTTCACTACCTCACGTGGGGACGGTTCGAAGGACGGCTCGCGCGCCCCGCTGCGCCCGACGTCGCACTACCGCAAGGCGGACCGGCAGCGCTGGGCTGACCGGTAAAACTTGGCACGCGTCGACAACGAAGACGCGTGCCCTTCAGACTTATCCTCCCTCCACCGTCGTCTCCTAGAATGATCTCCTGTTCGTCAGGAGATCACCATGGCCGTCACGCCGCATCTCTCCCTCCCCCTCCTCGCCGCCGCGCAGGCCCAGAAGCATGTGACGCACAACGAGGCGCTGCTGGCGCTTGACGCGTTCGTGGGCGCGGCCGTCCGCGACAGGGGCCGCTCTGCGCCGCCCGAGCAACCGGCGGACGGCGACCGGCACCTGGTGGCGGCCGAAGCCGTCGGCGCCTGGGCCGGCAGAGAGGGCACCATGGCCGCGTTTCAGGGCGGAGCCTGGGTCTTCTACGCACTGAAGCCCGGCATGCGCCTCTTCGTCGAGGACGAGGGTCGCTTGCTGGTCCACGACGGGCTGACATGGCGCGACGCACTCGGCACGGTGTCGAGGCTCGGCATCAATGCCACGCCGACGGCCGTCAACCGGCTTGCCGTCTCGGCCCCCGCAACGCTTCTTGACCATCAGGGCGACGACCATCGCCTGTTGATCAACAAGGCAGAGACGGCCGACACGGCCAGCCTGGTCTTCCAGAACGCCTACGCCGGCAAGGCGGAAATCGGTCTCGCGGGCTCGGACGCGCTGTCGGTAAAGGTCAGCACGGACGGGATGGCGTGGCGCGAGGCGATGCGTCTGGACGCGGCCACCGGCGCCGTCCTGAAGCCCCACTGCGTCAGCTTCGAAGCCACCGGCAGCGGACAGGCCCACACGACGTCGGCCGACTACCAGACCATCGGCGCCCCCAACTTTCCCGGCACCTTCGATGTCATCCAGCACCAGGTCGGCAACGCATTCGACCCGGCCACCGGCCGCTTCACGGCACCCGTGAGCGGGCGGTATTACATCTACGCCGGGATATTTCTGATCGGAATAATCGGTAGCGGCAGGCTATGCCTTTCACGGAACAACAACCCTGACCTCACATATCAGATCACCTTTTCGTCGGTCGTTCCTTGCGTCCTCTCTCGGATAGTGATGCTCGAATTGGGGGACACAATCGAATTGGCCACCGGTAATATGGATCACGACAGCGGAAACTATTTTACCTTCTGGAGTAGTCATTCCGCCTTCGGCGCAATGCTGGTCGGATGACTTAGCGGCCGACTACGTCGCCGCTAAAGTCGAACACCGGCACCGATCGCCATCTTGAACCTAAAACTGCTTCTTAGCGCGTATAACCAGGGGAAGTCGTTGTCAGCCAGCTAAACCCCTGGCTTTCACAGACGAGCGGAGTCATACGCTCGATTGCGTGTAAGATCGTGCCGTCGTAGGGGATGGGCTCCTCCGGGTAGTCTGACCAATCGAACTGCCCGTCGAAAAGAGGTTTGATTGCCGCTGGACGCGCGAAAAACATGTTTCCTGTTGGAAATTCAATCGCCTTGGGCAAGTCGGGCGACATACCGATACGCGCCGCGACTGCCTGGGCAAACTTATAGTTTTCCGTCCAACCCACAACGGTTGGGTCTTCGGGAAATACTAGACCAAGGTTCTTATCGTTGTTGAACGACTGAACAATCAAGTCTAGCGCTCTGAAACGGTCGCCGAGCAGATTCTGAAAAAGAAACTCACGCCATATGTCGCTTGCGGAAGCGCCGCCCGCCATCTGGTTCCACGCCTCGCTTTTCTTTCCGTGTATGTGACCGATTATGTCGTAGCCAAGAAGCTCTGATCCGAACTCGGTAAGCATTGGACCGATATCTCGACCTCGGTTTGGCGTAAGCCGCACCTCGACCTTCCCACGACGGTAACTCTTAAGTCGCTTCACTATGTAGGAGGCAGCCTTCTCCGAAGTAGTGCTCACAAACAGATCCGGCTTCGTCTCATTTACCTCTAGACGCGACAATATTTCGTCCAGCACCACCGCGTAGTGCAGGTGAATATGTAGACCAACCGTCGCCTTTCGACTTACGTCCAACCGACCGCTTGTCTCTAGGGACATCACGTTACGGAGCCAAGGTCCTTCGGGACGCCCACTGCGTATCCAGTGTGCCAACGGGTTCTGGAATGGCGGCGCTGACAGGTCTGGATGTCGCTCGCGGTAGATGTGAGGTGAAAAGCCTGGCTTGGGGCGACGAAACATTCCACCATGGAAACTCGCTCCGGCCGCGGTCAGCCGAACATAACGCTTTACTGCGTCGGTGCCAGCCAAGCCGTTACCGAGTGTATCGGGAAGGCTTTCCAGACTCAGTTCATCCTGCTCACGGAGAGTGGCCTCATCCTGTTTAGCCTGGTCGACGATCTTTGCTGCCTGGGCCAGGAAAGCTGTCAACTGTTCCACGTAGGTATGCATCTCGAACTGTTCGCTAGCCAGTTGCTGAAAACGAGCAGCAATACATTCTCGCCTCGCGGGGTCCTTCGCCAATTTGACAACGACGTTTGCTGCAGCCTCAACGTCCAAATAGGGAACAGCGAGCTCCTTCAAGTCCGGATCTCTTGAAAGGTACTCCGCGATTCCAGTTGTCTGCTCAAAACACAGCAGCGGCAATCCGGCGTGAAACGCGTCGATGGCGACGTTCGGGAACGGGTCCAAGCGGGAACTCAATATCATCATATCCGCAGCGAGGTAGAGCTCTTCGAGCTCCGACGCGTCGACTGCCGGAACCATTGAGAAATTTTCTGCCAATCCGCTCCGACTAATTTGGTCCTTCAGCCATAGCGAATAGTGCGGATCTTGGTCGGGTTGGAAGCCATCACCAACCCAAATAAAATGAACATGATCCCTACCTAATTTCTTTAAAACCTTTTCAGCGATTATAGCAAATAGGTCCACACCCTTTCGAATTTGAACGTAACCACAGCCTATGCAAAGAAACTTCCCATTATCCTTTGCGATCTTTATCGCCTTTGGCAGTTCCGTCGATGCTTGAACCTTACCTGCAGTCGCCGGGATGACACTTTTGCCCTGCGGCAGGACGACCGCGTGCGGTAGCTCCTGATATTTACCGGCCTGCAATGCAGAATCCATCGTCAACTGCGACGAGAAGACGACGACTGTCGAATAGTCGAGAACATTCTTCATCCGGGAAAACGGAACGACATACTCAGAAAATTCATGGATCAGCGAGACAACAGGAAGCCCCATCTCCGAACAGGCTACAATAACATTCTCCGTCTCCGCACTGTTCGAGATTACGCCCGAAATGCGGTATTCCTCACAGAGGTGCGTCAGGAACAGGCGTCGCAAGAGTGACGGCGGCATCGTTACAAGAGAATTATCCGTCGCCGTTATTACGACGGCTGAATACTCTAAAAGTCGCTCATGGAGCTTTCCGCTTCTCAGCGAGACAGTCAAAACGTTGTATTTTCCAGATAGATGCCGGAGAATATTTAACCCCAGGATAGGGGCGCCAGTCATCGACGACTCGTGGATAACAAGCAGAATTGTCTCTCTATTAGACGATATTTTCTGCCTACCAATAGTTAAATTCTGTGAGGCATCGAAGCGCGCTGATCTCCCTTCATTGCGCCCATATTCAGTATAGTGGACAAGCAAATTCCCTTGAAAGTGCTGCAAGTCTGCATAGCGCTCACGATAGAAAATTGGATCAAAGAATTTACTTGGGTTGTGGCCCTGATTCTCACCTGAAATTATGTAGTGCCGCGCCGCCTCTTCATCGCTAGCTTCTGGCAAGCCAGCGACCTCTCGATAGTAATGCAGGTCGAAAAACGGGCTAACCAACACCTTTGCCGCCATCTCGCCGTCGCTGAGAGAAGCAGGAGCGGGCAGAGGCGGAACCTCGTTGATCCGTATCGACTGGAATTGTCCTAGAGCTCTCGCCGTATACGGTCGCAGGATCGGATAGCGCCTTATGACCCGTCGGCCCAAATCCTTCAACTGCTCGAAAAGCTTCACGTGGCAGCTCCTGTGGGTCTGAGAAATCAAGAGAAGATACTTGGAACAATCCGCTAACGTGCTCGGTCCAATTCCTCATATAGCCTCTTCACGGTCTGTGTAAGGCCTGCCTTGAGGGATATATTTGGTCCCCAACCAGTGTCGCGGAGTACTTTGGAAGTGTCTAAGATATTGGCGCGCACGTCGAAGCTGCGCTCTGTTTGGAACACGACTTTTGGCTTCCTGCCGACAATGTCGCCAAGTAGCTCAATAAGCTCTAACAGTGTCGTTCCGATCCTGGAACCGAGATTGTATACGGGCACGTGTTCTGCGGGCTGCCGTTGCAAATCGAGCACGGACAGGAGACCGGCGGCGGCATCCTCGACATGGAGGTAGTCGCGGACGATGCCGCCATCGCCCCAGATGACGATCTCCTCGCCGGCGATGATTTTGCGCGCGAAGATCGGGACGGCCCCCTGCAGCTTGGCCTGCGACTGGCTGGCGCCGTAGGGATTGCTGATGCGCGCGACGCGGAAATCCAGTCCGTCCCGGGCCCGGAAGAGGCTGCCGTAATGTTCCGCGCTCGCCTTGCCCCGGCCGTAGAAGCTGATGGGCCTGAGAGCATGGGATTCCGGGATCGGCAGCGTGTCGGCCGGTCCATAGACGGTACCGCCCGAGGACGCGAACACGACAACGGTTTCTGGAATGTCCGCCAGGTGCTGGAGCAGCGCGACCGTTCCGCCGACGTTCGTGGCGAGGTCGGCCGTGACGTCCCGGTCGGCGATCGCGGGCGTGCTGGACCAGGCAAGGTGGACGATCCCCTTCGGGCGCGCCTCGATCAGGGCGGCGAAGGTTCCATGATCGCGCAGGTCGAAGTGCAGCCAATCCAGTTCGTGCTCCGGCGGCCGCTGGCGTGAGGCGACGATCAGCTGATCGCCCCGCTTGCGGAACGCCTCGATGACCGCGGAGCCCAGGAAGCCGGTCGCGCCGGTCACCACATAGGTCGCCATCTCAGATCTCCTCTTTCCGCTTGCCCGTGGCGAGCGAGCCCAGGAGCGTCTCGAGCGTGTCGGCATAGAGCGACATTCCGAAGCGCTCGCGCGCCAGGATCAGCAACTTCGCCCGCAAGTCGCTGCGCCATGAAGGATCCACCGCAAGGCGCGACAGGACGGCGGCCGCCTCCTCGATGCCGAAATAGGGGACGACGAGGCTGCGCAGGTCCGGATCGGACTCCAGGATCTCCGGCAGGCCGCTGGCCTGGTCGAAGCAGACGACGGGAAGCCCGGCCGCAACGGCATCGATCGCCACGTTCGGCAACGGGTCGAGCCGGGAAGAAAGGAACATGGCATCGGCCGTCGCGTAGAGGCGCTCGAGCGATTGCTTGCCGAGCGCCGGCAGGAAGGTGAAACGGTCGGCCAGACCGCTGCGCTCGACCTGGTCCTTCAGCCAGACGGAGAGCAGAAAATCGCGGTCGGGCATGTAACCGTCGCCAACCCACACGAATTGAGCCTCGACGCCCTGCCGCCGGAGCCTTGCCGCGGCCGCGATGAAGAGGTCGACGCCCTTGCGCGGCTGCACATAGCCGCAGCCGATGCACAGGAACTGCCCGCCGCGCGCGTGCGCGGCGATGACGGGCTCGATCGCGTCGGCGTCCCGGGCCGGATCGCCGCCCGCCCTTTCGGGTATCTCGGACTTGCCCTGCGGCAGAACGATCGATGGCGGCATCTCGCCCGCGTCCCGGAAGGAATGCCGCTGCACTTCCGACGAGAAAACCAGGAGATCGGCATGGTCGATGACGGTGGCGAGGCGCGGCGGCGACATGTAGCCGGCAAACTCGTGCACCAGACACAGGACGGGGATGCCGGCCTGCTTTCCGGCAGCGGCGACGACCGCCGTCTCCGTGCTGTTGGCCAGGATCGCGCCGATGGGGAAATCCCGCTGCAAGGGACGCAGCACGCGCTGCGCGAAGGCTGCCGGATCGGCATCGATGATCGAGCCGAAAGCCGGCGATACCAGCGCCACGGCGAACTTGGCGAAATCTTCCCGGATCTCTCCGCCGTTCAGAAGAACGCAGACCACGTTAACCTTGCGCGACAGCTCACGGGCGAGATTGAGGCCGAGGATCGGGGCCCCTGTCCGGCTGGCCTCGTGCACGCAGAGCAGGATCGTCGGGCGGGCAGCGTCGAAGACCTGCTGCCCCGCCTGGCGACGGATGCGCACGAGCGAGGACAGCGAGATCGCGCGAAGAGCAAGCGGCCGCAAGGCCGGGTAACGGGCGAACAGGCCGCGGCCGACGGCGCGCACGCGCGGGCTGAGAGCCGCGACGAGACCCGCGCTCACGACGGCCTCGGCAGCGCGTCCGCGCCGGTTCGCGCGCCGACCGGACCGCCGAGGCAGGCTTGCACGCACCGCTCAACGCCACTCTGCCAGCTCGGCAGGACGTGATCGAACACGGCGTTGAAACGGCTGGCGTCGAGACGCGAGTTGGCCGGGCGCCGGGCCGGCGTCGGATAGTCGGCGGTGGTGATCGGGACAACCCGGGCGCTGGGTCCCCCGCGCGCCGCGGATGCGGCGAAGACCGCCTCGGCGAAGCCGGCCCAGCTCGTCTCGCCCGTCGCGACCATGTGGAACACGCCGTACCAGGCGCGCCGATCGCCAGGCGCCGCGAGGCGGCGTGCGACGGCAAAGATCGCCTCGGCAATGTCGGGCGCATAGGTCGGCGTGCCGCGCTGATCGCCGACGACCGAAACCGCGTCGCGCTCGCCGGCCAGGCGCAGCATCGTGCGCACGAAGTTCGCCCCCTGCGGCGCATGGATCCAAGCCGTGCGCAGGATCACATGGGCAGGATTGGCCAAAGCGACGGCGCCCTCCCCCTGCAGCTTGGAGCGCCCATAGACGCTTTGCGGGTCGGGTCGATCGTCCTCGGTGTAGGGCGTCATCTTGTCGCCGGAAAAGACGTAGTCGGTCGACAGGTGGATCAGGGGCAGGCCGGCCGCCGCCGCCGCGGCTGCGATGGCGCCGGCCCCCGTCGCGTTGACGGCGAACGCGCTCTCCGGCTCGGCCTCGGCCTTGTCGACCGCTGTATAGGCCCCTGCATTGACCACCACGTCCGGCCGTGCGTCGTCGATCGCCCGGACAAGGCTCGCCGGCTGGGCCAAGTCGAGATCCGGCCGCCCGACGGCGACCAGCGCGACGCCGCTCTTCGCCGCCTCATCGATCAAGGCGCGGGCGACCTGGCCGGTGCGACCGATGACGAGCAGGCGCATCACGCCTGCCGCTTCGTGCCAAGGCGTTCGCCGGCATACCGCCGGTCACGGATCGGCCGCCACCAGGCCTCGTTGTCGAGATACCATCTCACCGTCCGTTCCAGTCCGCTTTCGAACGTATCCTGCGCCTTCCACCCCAGTTCGGTCTCGATGCGGGTCGCATCGATGGCGTAGCGCAGGTCGTGCCCCGGACGGTCGGTCACATAGGTGATGAGGTCGCGTCGCGAGCCGCCGCCGGCCCGCGGCGCGAGCCTGTCGACCGTGTCGCAGATGGCTTTGACCACGTCGAGGTTGGAGCGTTCGTTGTTGCCGCCGATATTGTAGGAGCGGCCGGGTCGTCCCTCGGTGACGACGAGGGCGAGCGCCCGCGCATGATCCTCGACATGGAGCCAGTCGCGCACGTTCTCGCCGCGTCCGTACACCGGCAGCGGCTCGTCATGCAGCGCATTGAGGATCATCAGCGGGATCAGCTTTTCCGGGAAGTGGTACGGTCCGTAGTTGTTGGAGCAGTTGGAAAGCACCACCGGCAGCCCGTAGGTATGATGCCACGCCATGACCAGATGGTCGGACGCGGCCTTGGAGGCAGAGTAGGGCGAGGAGGGGTTGTAAGGCGTTTCCTCGGTAAACAGCCCGCCGTCCAGCGGCAGATCGCCGTAGACCTCGTCGGTCGAGATGTGGTGGAAGCGGAAGGCCTCGCGCCGTTCCGCAGGCAGCGAGTCCCAGTAACCCCGCGCCGCCTCCAGCAGTTCGAAGGTCCCATTGATATTGGTGCGAATGAAAGCGCCGGGTCCGTCGATCGAACGGTCGACATGGCTTTCCGCCGCCAGGTGCATGATGGCATCGACGCCTTCGCTGGCCAGCAGCTCGGAGACCAGCGCGCGATCGCAGATGTCACCTTCCACGAGCCGATAGTTGGGATCGTCGGCGATCGAGTCGAGCGACGAGAGGCTGGCGGCATAGGTCAGCGCATCCAGGTTGACCAACTGGTGCCGGCCGTCCCGAACAAGATGGCGGCAGACCGCCGATCCGATGAAGCCGGCGCCGCCGGTAACGAGAATCTTCAAGCGTCCTTCTCCTTGTCGAGTCCAGTAAGCGACGAGAACCGGGCACCGGCCAAGCCAGGCGCATCGCGATCCTTGTCGGATAGGATGGGGGTTGCGCCGTTCAGGGCCCAGTCGATTCCGATGTCGGGGTCGTCCCAGCGCAGCGAACGATCATGATCTTTCGAATAGGGCGACGAGACCTTGTAGAGCACCTCGGTATTCGGCTCGAGGGTCAGGAAGCCATGGGCGAAGCCGACCGGAATGTAGATCTGGTTGAAGCGGTCGGGCGACAGCTCCAGCGTGACGTATTGGCCGAAACTGGCCGAGCCCTCGCGAAGATCCACCGCCACATCGAGCGCGCGTCCCCGGATCACCCGCACCAGCTTGGCCTGGGCGAAAGGCGGCACCTGGAAGTGAAGTCCGCGCAGGGTGTGCATCGGCACCGACAGGGAATGGTTGTCCTGGCACCAGTCGTCGGCAATGCCGGCCTCAACGAAGCGCTGACGGTTATACGTCTCGGAGAAGTAGCCCCGTTCGTCCCCGAACTTCGGCATGCGCACCTCAAGGACGTCCGAAATGGCCAGGGGACGGATGTCGATCATGTGGCTCTCATGGTTGAGGGGGTCCATACCGAGTGCTCGAAAGTGGGCTATAAAGCCGATGCGCGGCCCTTGTGCAATGCCGGGCAGCTAAGTAGGAGCTATCGAAATCAAGGCTGGCGAAAGGAAGACAACGATGAAGGGAATCATTCTCGCCGGCGGCAGCGGCACCCGACTCCACCCCATGACGTTGACGGCCTCCAAGCAGTTGCTGCCGATCTACGACAAGCCGATGATCTATTATCCGCTCGCGACCCTGATGCTGGCCGGCATCGGTGACATCCTGATCATCTCGACTCCGCACGACTTGCCGCGTTTTCAAGCCCTTCTGGGGACGGGCGAGCGCTGGGGCATCTCCCTCAGCTATGCGGAACAAGCCAAGCCCGAAGGGCTCGCGCAGGCGTACCTCATCGGCGAGGAATTCGTGGCGGGCGAACCCTCGGCCCTGATCCTCGGCGACAATCTCTTCTATGGCCACGGCCTTCCCGACCTGCTGGTGCGGGCCGCAGAGCGGCTCGACCGCGGCGAGCCCGGCGCGTCGGTCTTTGCTTATCACGTCTCGGATCCCGAACGGTATGGTGTGGTCGCGTTCGACGCGGACGGCCGCGCCGAAAGCATCGAGGAAAAGCCGGCGAATCCGCGATCGAAATGGGCGGTGACCGGCCTCTACTTCTACGACGGTCGAGCGGCTGAGCTGGCTGGATCGCTCAAGCCGTCGCCGCGCGGAGAACTGGAGATCACCGATCTCAACCGCCTTTACCTGGAGGAGGCGACGCTGCGGGTGGAAACGCTCGGCAGAGGCTTCGCCTGGCTCGACACCGGCACGCCGGACTCTCTCCTCGAGGCGGCCGAATTCGTCCGAACGCTGGAAAAACGCCAGGGCTACAAAATCTGTTGCCCCGAGGAGATCGCGTTTGCCATGGGCTTCATCGACGTCGAGCAGCTGGCCCATCTCGCGCAGGAGCTCGGCAAGAGCAATTACGGCCAATATCTCGCCGAGCTCGTGCGCAACAACCGGTCGTAAAGCAATCCTATGCCCATCGCGAGGGCTGGGGATCTGCATCGCGACTGCAGAACGCAGCCCGTCTTGCGACAGAATGCGTGCCTCACCGTTGCAGTCTCTTCTGCCGTCGGACTGGTCGAAGCAAAGGAAATCGACTGGACGCGGGCTGCCGTCCGCGGCCGGGCCGATCGTTCAGGATGTCGCTGCGAACGGCCCCCTTCGGTTTGGTCGACAGGGCGCGGAAGGGGCGCAATGAAGGCGTCCGATGCGGGACTTCGGCCGAATCTTTGTATATGACCCATGACTTGACCCAAGCTCCTCCCCATCCATCCGTCGTCATCTTCGTCCACGTCTTCTACCCGGACGTCTGGAGCGAGATGGCCAGAGTCATCGCTGCTCATGTTGCAACGCCATTCCGGCTCGTGATCACGACGCCGCTCGATCCGAGCGAGATAGTCCCCCTCGCCTCCCCGTTCCTCATCAGCCAGGTAACGCGCACCAGCGAGAATCGCGGGCGTGACATCCTGCCGTTTCTGTTGGCGCTCGAAGCGGAGGAACCGTTCGAGATCGGGCTGAAGTTGCACACCAAGCGGTCGCCGCATCGCGCGGACGGCCACCTCTGGCGCCAGTCGATCCTTGCTTCACTGCTGCCGCCCCCGCCTGGCGTCGACGAAATCATCTCCGCTTTGCGCGACACGCCGAAACTCGGCCTTCTGGCGCCAGAGGGGTTGTTGCTGCCGCTGCGTGATCGGCTGAACGACAATCGTCGACAGGCTGAGCGCCTCGCTGCCGAAATCTGTGGCGGCCATGGGCGTGCGGTGCTGAAGCAGGGCTGGTTTGCTGCCGGCTCCATGTTCTGGTTTCGCCGGGGCGCACTGCAGGATCTGTCGGCCTCGCGCCTTATTGGCGAGTTCCCTCCGGAACGCGGCCAGCTTGACTCGACCGGTGCCCATGCGTTGGAGCGGCTCTTCGTGATCGCCGCCGAACACCGGGGCTTCGTTGCGCTACCGGCTGATGCTTTGGCTCAAGCCTCGTCCGTCAAGACGAAGGAGGACGCGCACCGGATCGCCGCGGAACGCCCGCCCAGCGAACATAGCTGGCTGCCGTCGCGTCCCCTGTTGATCGCACAGCGATACGTCCCGTTTCTCGCCTGGACATACCGGCGCATTCCGCCCCGCCTTCAGCAAGGACTGCGCCGGATCCTGCCGAGCGCCAGCAAGCGGCCTCCCCGCTCGTCCTAGGAACCCGCAGTGCCCTGTTCTGCGACCGAAGCCTTTGATCGCTGCAGCTCTGCTCGAACGGCGTATCGGGTCTCGGCACTCCCGTGTCGAAATTGGCCCGTAGCGCATCCCTATCGGACGACGTCAACGATACGCCGCGACATTCTGGGACTGACCACCTGGGTCATTCCAACCCGTTTCGGCGGCCGCCTCAAGCCGCGGCTGCCAAGACCACAATTGGCTGGATGTGAAATCGGGACCGAACAGGGTCGATCCAACCGATCGCGCCCATCCCGGGCTTTGCACTGGGGCGGCGTTGGCGAGACGCCGAGCACTGAAGGGCTCGGTCAGAACGCAGAACAACCATCGTTCTGAGACAAGCTGCTGGCCGCTCACATGGGGTGTAAGTTCGACATTTTGCCGATCGCGAAGACGTCTTGGTGGTTGTCCCACGCATGATCAACCTGCCGGTTGACGCGAAGCCCGGCCTCGGTCACAGCCGCTGTGACCCACTCTCGCTTTGCTGCCGAGATCCCATACTGCGCGTTGTGCGGATAGGGAGCGTAGCCGTAACCACTGTTCAGATAGCCGCTCAACACTTGCCGGGTTGAATCGGCGTCTAACCCGTAGATGCCGTCGGCCCGAAAGCTCGCCTCGAGGAGGCGACCCGCAACGAAGGCACCGTGAACGCTGACAACGGCAACACCCTCCGGCGAAAGATGTCGAGCGATGAATGCGAGGAAAGACTTCGTGTCCTGGTCTCGCAAGTGGGTGACGAGCGATCCAACCCAGATCAGATCGAACTGAATTCCGAAATTGATGCCATCGAACTTCTCGTTGGACGTCAGCTTCGTGCATCCGAGGACGCTGGCGCAAAAATCAGCGCCTTCCTCATCAAGATCTGCGACGTACACGGTGGAATTTGGATAGGTGGCACGCAGATGACGCGCGACGCGCCCATGCCCGCAGGGCAGATCAAGAATGGCCTTCGGCGACTGAGGCACTCCCGCCAGCGCCATTGCCTTCATGGCCGAACGGCCGACATCCAGATATCGGGCCAGGTCACCGTCCATCATCGTTTCCGATGATGAAATCGTTTCGTTTACAGCCACGCCAGCTGCTCCCGTCGTTTAACTGCTATGGCATAAGGAGATTGCCGGTGCGTTGCAAGCCCAGCACGCTTCTGCGTCCATGGGCACGCCCGCTACAAAGTCGATTGGCTTTCGGCCACGCCAATGATAACAGCCCTACATCAACGAGAGGCTAGGGCATGATGCGCATCGGGCGGTCGAGTATAATTCTTTGGATAGTCGCGCTAGCTATTGTCGGAATCTACACCGCAGTATTGATCCAGAATTCGCTGTATCAAGGCTCACTTGCTCTCCCGATGACATTCGATGATTCATCGTATTATCTCGATGGCGCGCGTTTTATAGCGGCCCTTTACGATCGCGGGGTAAGCGGCATCAGGTCAGAGTATTTACCGGCCCCACCGCATTCACCGCTCTCGACGGGAATGGCTTTCGTCGGCTTCCTCGTCTTCGGCATCACAAAATGGTCTGGATACGCGGTCGGCGGGCTTGTGCTGGCTTGTTTCGTCCGTTTGTTTCTTGGCGCCTCTTCGTCGATACCGTTAGGCTACGCGATCCTGCTCGTGATCGGACTGCTGACAGCTCCCTATTTCGGTCAGACCGTCATGTGGTTTCGGCCGGATATGATCGTGGGTCTCCTGATGGCGGCCGGCTCTCTTCTGATCGTTGTCAGCGGTGACTGGGTCGTTCGCCGGAGAACGCAGCTTCTCAGTGGTGTCTTCTTCGGACTGGCACTGCTGGCGAAACCAACTGTATTCCATCTGACCTTTGCGGTGTTTGGCGTCGCATTTCTGCTCGCCAGCGTACCCCATGTGGTCAGAAAAGAATGGCGCTTACTCTGTGAAGCCTGGCTTGTGACCGGCCTCCTCGGCGTCTTAGTGGCCCTGCCACATTATTACATCGCGGCCACCAGTATATTGACCTATATCTGGGACGTGGTGTTCGGCGCTCAAGCCGAGATCTGGACACGTCCCGTTCCGTTCTGGCAGTCGGCAAAGTTCTATTTCGTCGATCCCAATTATGGCTGGCCCGTGCTCGGATACTGGTATATCCCGACGCTTTTTGTCGGTCTGGTCGCTGTTGTCGCGCGATGGTTGCGTTCTGAGCCACTTTTGTGGTCCCGGGGCGCGGCGCCCGCCCTGCTGTTGTTGGCGACCTATCTGCTCGTCACGATTCCGAGCTTCAAGGGACCCCATGGGTTTGTTTTCGCGGCCTTGCTCATCTCGACCGCTGCCCTTGGGTCGGTTTACCTAACGGCAGTGTTGCCGAAACCCGTTGCTTGGGTCATTCCCGTCGCCGCACTTCTCTTCGGCATCACCACCTTTGTGTGGCCCTTCCAGCTTCGTGGCGGACAACCTGACCATAAGTTCATGGCGTCGCGGACCGAGATTCTCGACCAAGCCTTCTCTGCCATCCAGGCTCTGGACAGCAGTAAAGTGATGTTGGAGACAACTTCGTCAGTATATTTGAACTACAATAATATCGCGCTGAAAGCCTATGAGGAAGGTCAAAAGCCTTTGAGACCCGCCTCTATCGCAATGGCTACGGAAGAGAACGAGATTCGGGATGCCATTTCGAGATCCGATGCCATCTTAGCCTTCACGCCCGAGTATACGATGGTCTTCGACCATCTTCCCAGCGCATCGCCGGACGTGCGGGCACTGACGATCAGGCTGATCGAGGAAAGTGGCCGCTTCGGGCCACCGACAGCGATCGAGGACAAGGCTGCTGGTGGTGCCGCTTTGATCTATAAGGTCAGGGGAGAACCACCCCTCTAAACGTCGGTGCCTATCGTCTGATGGGTGGCGGACAAGAAGACGCGCCGGCGGAGAACTCCGGGCCGAGAATGGGCGCCGACTTTTAGGCTCTGCTGCCGGCCCTGCCGAACTGACAGACGCGGGCTCTCGCCGCCCGCGCCCCCGTCCTGCGCTGATGCTTCAGGCGAACACCACCGTCTTGTGCCCATTCAGCATGACGCGGCTTTCGACATGCAGCTTTACCGCCCGCGCGAGCACCCGGCTTTCGATGTCGCGGCCGGCGGCGACGAGGTCGTCGGCGGTCATGGCGTGGGTGACGCGCTCGGTCTCCTGCTCGATGATCGGCCCCTCGTCGAGATCGGGCGTGACGTAATGGGCCGTCGCGCCGATCAGCTTGACGCCGCGCTCGTGTGCCTGGTGGTAGGGTTTGGCGCCCTTGAAGCTCGGCAGGAAGGAGTGGTGGATGTTGATCACCTTGCCGAACAGCCGCTTCGACAGGGAGTCCGACAGGACCTGCATGTAGCGGGCGAGGACGACGAGGTCGGCGCCGGTGTCGCGCACGATCGCCAACAGCTTCTCCTCCTGTTCGGCCTTGGTGTCCTTGCCGACCGGCAGATGGTGGAAGGGGATGCCCTCGATCTCGGCGATGCGGCGGGCCTCCTCGTGGTTGGAGACCACGGCGACGACCTCGGCATCCATCCAGCCGACATGGATCTGGTAGAGCAGGTGGCGCAGCGCATGGTCGAACTTCGAGACCATCACCACGATCTTCGGCCGCACCGCGGCGTCGATGACCCGCGTCTTAACGTCGAAGCGCGAGATGACCGGCTCGATCGCCCTTTCGACGCCCTCGCGGGTCACGCCGACGGGCGCGGTGAAGGCGATGCGCATGAAGAAGCGCCCGGTGCCGCGATCCCAGAACTGGTTCGATTCGGCGATGTTGGCACCGAGCTCCGCCAGTTCCGTCGTGACCGCGGCGACGATGCCAGGCCGGTCGACGCAGGACAGGGTGAGCACATAGGTGGCGATGGGGGCTTCGGCCATGCGGGAACTCCGGGGGTGGATGGATGCGCGGACCGCCGCAAAGGCGGCGTTCCGGCGCGGCGCTGATCCTCTCTAGCGCTGCAGCGCAGCGCAGGCGAGGCCGATCCCGACCGTTTGCGTCGAGTCCGCGACAGGCTGCGCGCGGCGGGCTGTGGAAAGGTCGCCTGAACCCATCAAATTTTGTGATCCGGGCCATTCTCCGGCGAAATGTCGGGTTGCGTCGGCATCGCTGCTATGAAACTGATCATGCTCAGGTGATCGACAGCGTGTGGCCGAAAGGCGGCGGTCGATCGTGGGCACCACGCGGACGGCACGCAAAGGCGGTTCATGGAATATTTTCTGCAGCAATTGATCAACGGGCTGACGCTCGGCTCGATCTACGGGCTGATCGCCATCGGCTACACCATGGTCTACGGCATTATCGGCATGATCAACTTCGCCCATGGCGAGGTCTTCATGGTCGGGTCGTTCGTCGCCCTGACGACCATCCTGGCACTGGCGATGATCGGCGTCACCTTCTTCCCGATCGTCCTCATCATCATGCTGGTCGTGGCCATGGCCTTCACGGCGCTCTGGGGCTGGACGATCGAGCGCGTCGCCTACCGGCCGCTGCGCGGCTCCTTCCGCCTGGCGCCGCTGATCACCGCCATCGGCATGTCGATCTTCATCCAGAATTTTGTCCAGGTGACGCAGGGCGCCCGCGCCAAGCCGCTGGCGCCGCAGCTCTCGGGCAATATCGTGCTCTATGCCGGCGAGGGCAACATCGACGTGCAGGTCTCCTACATGCAGATCCTGATCATGGTGACGACCGTCGTCTTGATGACGATCTTCACCCTCGTCATCGCCAAGACCCCGCTCGGCCGCCAGCAGCGCGCCTGCGAGCAGGACGCCAAGATGGCCTCGCTGCTCGGCGTCAATGTCGACCGCACGATCTCGCTGACCTTCGTCCTCGGCGCCAGCCTCGCTGCGGTCGCGGGCACCATGTACCTCCTCTACTACGGCGTCATCGACTTCTACATCGGCTTCCTCGCCGGCGTGAAAGCCTTCACCGCGGCGGTGCTCGGCGGCATCGGGTCGCTGCCCGGCGCCATGCTCGGCGGCCTCCTGATCGGGCTGATCGAGACCTTCTTCGCCGGCTACTTCGCCGCCGAATACAAGGATGTCGCCGCCTTCTCGATCCTGGCCATCGTGCTGATCTTCATGCCCTCCGGCCTGCTCGGCCGTCCGGAAGTGGAGAAGGTCTGATCATGACGAGTCTCGACCCCACCGCCACCGCCGAGCCGGTGCGTGACACCCGGCTCGTCCGGTCGGTGAAGGATGCCTGCATCGCCGCGGCGATCGCCGCCCTCCTCACCGTCTTTTTCTTCCTCCTGCGCAGCGACATCGCCGTCGGCGGCCTCGTCCTGTCGATCCGTCCCGATCTCTGGGTCATCGCCATCGGCCTCGTCTTCGTCGTCCGCTTCCTCGTGTCCTACTTCATCTTCCGTGCCGAGCGCCCGGTCGACACACGGGCGAAGGCGCCTGCCTCGGCCTCGCGGGCCAACACGCTGAGCGTCCTCGACAAGGCCTTCGGCATCGCCATGCTGCTGATCGCGCTGGGCCTGCCCTTCCTCATCGACGCCGTGCTGCCGAACCAGAACCGCTATCTGCTCGACCTCGCCATCCTCATCGTCACTTATGTGATGCTGGGCTGGGGCCTCAACATCGTCGTCGGCCTCGCGGGCCTCCTCGACCTCGGCTATGTCGCCTTCTATGCCGTCGGCGCCTATTCCTTCGCGCTGCTCGCCATCAACTTCGACCTCGGCTTCTGGGTCTGCCTGCCGATGGCCGGCCTGTTCGCCGCGGCCTGGGGCGTGATGCTGGGCTTTCCCGTGCTGCGCCTGCGCGGCGACTATCTCGCCATCGTGACGCTCGCCTTCGGCGAAATCATCCGCGTGGTCCTCATCAACTGGGCGCCGATCACCGGCGGTCCGAACGGCCTGCTCGGCATCCCGAAGCCGACGCTGTTCGGTCTCGAATTCAACCGCGGTGAAGGCGGCTTCGCCGACTATTTCGGCCTCGAATACTCCTCGATCCACCGCTTCATCTTCCTCTACTACATCATCCTGGCACTGGCCCTGTTTACCAACTTCGTCACCATGCGCATGCGCAAGATGCCGATTGGCCGGGCCTGGGAAGCGCTGCGCGAGGACGAGATCGCCTGCCGCTCGCTCGGCATCAACACCACCAACGTCAAGCTCACGGCCTTCGCCACCGGCGCGATGTTCGGCGGCTTCGCCGGCTCGTTCTTCGCCACGCGCCAGGGCTTCATCTCGCCGGAGAGCTTCACCTTCATCGAGTCGGCGATCATCCTGGCCATCGTCGTCCTCGGCGGCCTCGGCTCGCAGCTCGGCGTCGTCATCGCCTCGGTGGTGATGATCGGCGGCATCGAACTGCTTCGAAACCTCACCATCCTCAAATCGGTCTTCGGCGAAGGCTTCGACCCGACGCAGTACCGCATGCTGATCTTCGGCCTCGCCATGATCGCCATCATGGTCTGGAAACCGCGCGGCCTGATCTCGTCCCGAACGCCGTCCGCGATCTACAAGGAGAAGAAGAAGATCGGCGCCGACATGGTCTCGCAAGGAGAGGGTCACTGATGGCCGTCGCCATGAACTCCCCCGCCGTCCCCGTGGCCGAGGCGCCGCAGCGCTGGCTGACCGATCCGATCCTGAGGGTCGAGAACCTCACCATGCGCTTCGGCGGCCTGACCGCCATCGACCGGCTGTCCTTCGACGTCGGCCGCGGCGACATCACCGCGCTGATCGGGCCGAACGGTGCCGGCAAGACCACGGTCTTCAACTGCGTGACCGGCTTCTACAAGCCGACGGAGGGCCGCATCGCGCTGAAGCGCGGCCGCAACATCGCCGATTCGGTCGTCGACCAGCTCACCGCCAGCGGCGACCAGCACCGCGAGCATGCCGACGGCTCGGTGTACCTGCTCGAGCGCATGGCCGACTTCAAGATCACCGAAAAGGCCGGCGTCGCCCGCACCTTCCAGAACATCCGCCTGTTCGGCGGCATGACGTGCCTGGAAAACCTGCTCGTCGCCCAGCACAACACGCTGATGCGCGCCTCCGGCTTCACCATCGCCGGGCTGTTCGGCCTGCCAGCCTATACCAGGGCGCGCAAGGCGGCGATGGAGAAGGCGATCGCCTGGCTCGGCTATGCCGATCTGCTCGACCGCGCCGACGATCCGGCGGCCGACCTGTCCTACGGGGCGCAGCGCCGGCTGGAGATCGCCCGGGCGATGTGCACGGGCCCTGCTCTGCTCTGCCTCGACGAGCCGGCCGCCGGCCTCAACCCGCGCGAATCCGCCGAGCTGAACAAGCTGCTGCGCCTCATCCGCGACGAGCACGACGTGTCGCTGCTCCTGATCGAGCACGACATGGGCGTGGTCATGGAAATCTCCGACCACATCATCGTCCTCGACTACGGCAAGAAGATCGCCGACGGCTCGGCGCTCGACGTGCGCAATGACCCCCGGGTCATCGCCGCCTATCTCGGCGTCGACGACGAGGAGGTCGAGGCGGTGGAGGAGAAACTGGACGTCGGCGACGTCGACGCGGCCATCGAGGTCGCCCATGTCGACGGCACCACCGATGCGCAAGGGAGAGCTTCGTGAGCGCTCTGGAACAGACCGAGACGGCGGCGCCCGTTGTGCCGATGCTGACGATCCGCGGCCTCGAGACCTTCTACGGCAAGATCCAGGCGCTGCGCGGCGTCGATCTCGACGTCAACCAGGGCGAGATCGTCACCATCATCGGCGCCAATGGCGCCGGCAAGTCGACGCTGATGATGACGATCTGCGGCAATCCCCGGGCGCGCGAGGGGTCGATCGTCTATCGCGGCGAGGACATCACGCAGCTGCCGACCCACACCATCATGACCAAGGACATCGCCCAGTCCCCCGAGGGGCGGCGGATCTTCGGCCGCATGACGGTGACGGAAAACCTGCAGATGGGCGCGACGCTGCAGGACGAAAAACACTATGATGACGACCTGAAGCGGGTCTTCACCCTCTTCCCGCGCCTGAAGGAGCGGGCCGGCCAGCGCGGCGGCACGCTGTCGGGCGGCGAGCAGCAGATGCTGGCGATCGGCCGGGCGCTGATGGGGCGGCCGAAACTGCTTCTCCTCGACGAGCCTTCGCTCGGCCTCGCGCCGCTGATCGTCAAGCAGATCTTCGAGGTGATCCGCGAATTGAACCGCAACGAAGGCCTGACCGTGTTCCTGGTCGAGCAGAACGCCTTCCACGCGCTGCGCCTCGCCCATCGCGGCTACGTCATGGTCAATGGCCGGATCACCATGACCGGCACGGGGCGCGAGCTGCTGGCCCGTCCGGAGGTGCGCCAGGCCTATCTCGAAGGAGGAGCGCATTGATGGCGCCGGACATGAGCCTCTTGTGGGAAGTCAGCTGGGTCGAATTCCTGGTCGTCACGCTGGCGCTCGGCGGCGGCGGCGCCTGGATGGTCGGGCGCTCGACGGCGCTCACCTGGAGCGGCTGGGGCGTTCTCGTCTTCTACGTCCTGCTCCTCACCATCGCGGCCCGCTTCATCCATTTCAGCCTGTTCGGCGGCAGCTTCTTCCTGCCGGCCTCGACGATGGCGACCGCCCTGCACTACGCCGTCGTCGATTTCGTCCTGCTGATGGCGATCGCGGCGGCCGGGCGCCAGTTCGTCCGCCGCCGCCAGATGGCGCGGCAGTACGGCTTCCTTCGGCCGGCTGCACCGAACCTCTCTTAGGACCGGGAATCTTTCACCAAAGGCACCGATAAGTAGCATGCCGCTATTCCGTCACCGCCTTTCCTAGTCTTTACTCTCGTCAGGCAGCGCGTTTTGCCCGTGCTGGCTTTCCACCCCCCGTCCACCCCAGTCCGTACACACAGGAAGGTTGTCATGAAAAAAGCTCTTTTGGCCGGCGCCGCGCTCAACATGGTTTTCGCCGGCATGGCGTTCGCTGACATCACGATCGGCGTCGCCGGTCCGATGACCGGCCAGTACGCGGCTTTCGGCGAGCAGCTGAAGACCGGCGCCGAGCAGGCGGTGGCCGATATCAACGCCGCGGGTGGCGTCAACGGCGAGAAGCTGGTCCTCTCGGTCGGCGACGATGCCTGCGATCCGAAGCAGGCCGTGGCGGTCGCGAACTCCTTCGCCGGCCAGAAGGTCCCCTTCGTCGCCGGTCATTTCTGCTCGGGCTCCTCGATCCCGGCCAGCCAGGTCTATGCCGAGGAAGGCATCATCCAGATCTCGCCCGCCTCGACCAATCCCGACTTCACCGACAAGCGCCCGGGCGACGGCATCTTCCGCGTCTGCGGTCGTGACGACCAGCAGGGCCAGGTCGCCGGCGCCTTCATCGCCGAGAAGTTCAAGGATGGCGTCGTCGCCGTGCTGAACGACAAGTCCGCCTACGGCAAGGGTCTGGCCGACGAGACCGAGAAGTACATGAAGGAAGCCGGCAAGGAGCCGGTGCTGGTCGAGTCCTACACGGCCGGCGAGAAGGACTATTCCTCGCTCATCACCAAGCTGAAGCAGGCCGGCGTCACGCTCGTCTACATCGGCGGCTACCACACCGAGGCCGGCCTCATCGCCCGCCAGATGAAGGACCAGGGCGTCACCGCGACCATCATGTCGGGCGACGCGCTCGTCACCGACGAATACTGGGCGATCACCGGCGACGCCGGCGAAGGCACGCTGATGACCTTCTCCCCGGATCCGCGCAAGAACGAGGCGGCCGCTCCGGTCGTCGCCGAACTCGACAAGGCCGGCAAGTCGGCCGAGGGCTACGTCCTCTACACCTATGCCGCGATCCAGGCCTGGGCCGAGGCTGCCAAGAAGGCCGGATCGACCGAGTACGAGGCCGTCACCGCGGCCCTGAACGAGGGCGGCTACCAGACCGTCATCGGCGACATCACCTTCGACGACAAGGGTGACGTCAAGCTGCCGGGCTACGTCATGTACGAGTGGAAGGCCGGCAAGTACGACTACCTCGCCGCCGCCCAGTAAGGACGGAAGGTACTTTTCGGCCCGCCGGGTCGGATGAAGGGTCCGGTGCAGCGATGCGCCGGACCTTTTTTTTTGTGGCCGCGCAAGCCGCAGGGCGGCAAGGTGCCAGCTGCCCACCTTTCCCAGCATGGCGCCATTCTTCTCCCCGCCGGGGGAGAAGGTGGCCGCCGCAAAGCGGCGGACGGATGAGGGGGCGACGGCTCAGAACATCCTCCTGGCCGTGCCCCCTCATCCCCCTGCCGGGACCTTCTCCCCGAAGGGGAGAAGAAAACCCTCCTCAAGGCCTGCGCATCGAGCGCTTTTGCGGATGCGTGCGCGCCCCCGCGCCTGTATGTCTTGCCCGTCCCGTCCGTCGTCGGAAACGCATCATGAGCAGTCTCAAATTCGGCACTAGCGGCCTGCGCGGCCTCGTCGGCGACCTCGTCGGCGCCCCGAGCTTCGCCTACACGCTCGCCTTCCTGCGGCACCTCGAGGCCGTCGCACCGGCCTCCGCCCGTGACCGCGTCCTGCTCGTCGGGCAGGACCTGCGCGCCTCGAGCCCGGCGATCGCACGCTCCTGCCTGGCCGCGGCCGAAGCTGCCGGCTACACCCCGCTCGACTGCGGTGCCCTGCCGACGCCGGCGCTGGCCCTGGCCGCCATGGCGCATGGCGCTGCCGGGGTGATGGTCACGGGCAGCCACATTCCCGACGACCGCAACGGCCTGAAATTCTACCGACCGGACGGCGAGATCGACAAGGACGACGAGGCCGGCATCGTCTCGGCCTTCGCCGCGCTCAGGACCGTCGGCACGCCGCCCGAGGCCGCCGTCGCGGCGCCCTACCCGGCGCTCGCGGCCTACATCACGCGTTATCTCGATTTCTTCCCGCGCGACGTGCTGGCCGGCCTCACCATCGGCGTCTACGAGCAGAGCTCCGTGGCGCGCGACGTTCTGTCGGAGGTGCTGTCGGCGCTCGGCGCTCGGGTCGAGGGCCTGGCGCGCTCGGACCGGTTCATTCCCGTCGATACCGAGGCGCACCGGCCCGAAGACAAGGCGCTGATCGCCGGCTGGGCCGCCGACGGGCGCTTCGACGCCATCGTCTCGACCGACGGCGATGCCGACCGGCCGCTCGTCGCCGACGAGACCGGCAGCATCCTGCGCGGCGACATTTTGGGTCTCCTGACGGCCGGTCATCTCGGCATCGGCACCATCGTCACGCCGATCACGTCGACTTCGGCGATCGAGACCTCCGGCATCGCCGCGCGGGTCCTGCGCACCCGCGTCGGCTCCCCCTATGTCATCGCCGGCATGCTGGCGGCGGGCGACGGCACCGTCCTCGGCTTCGAGGCCAATGGCGGCGTGCTTCTCGGCACCCCCATCGAAAGAGCCGGGCGACGCCTCGCGGCCCTGCCGACGCGAGACGCGCTGCTGCCGATCATCGCCGTCCTCGCCACGGTCGCGGCAAAGGGCCAGTCGCTCAGCCAGGTTGTGGCAGGCCTCGACGCCGGCCATACCGCCGCCTACCGCCTGCAGGACGTGCCCGCAGCGCGCAGCGGCGAGCTCCTCCGCCGCCTCGGGGACGATGCGGCCTATCGGGGCGATTTCATGGGCGATGTCGGCGCCGTGGTCGCGGTCGACCGGCTGGACGGCGTGCACATGACGCTGGCCGACGGCAGCGTCATCCATTTTCGCGCCTCGGGCAATGCGCCGGAACTGCGCTGCTACATCCAGGCCGCCGATGCGCAGCGTGCCGAGAGCCTGCTGGCCTGGGGCCTGGCGCGGGCAGATGCGGCGATGGCCGCGCTGGCCTGAGCCGGCCCGCAGTCGACCGGAAACGGCAGCCCGCGGGCCTCGCCGCTTCCGCCGGTGCAGGTGTCAGATGGCGGCGCGCAGAACGGCGTGCACGCCGACCGGCGCCGGCTCGTAGACGAGCTCGGCCTTCAGACTGTGCGCCATGGCGCCCATCAGCCGGCGGCCGAGGCCGGTGCCGCGCGGCGCATCCGACGGCGCCAGCCCGCGACCGTCGTCTTCGACGCGGAGCTCGAAGCGGTCCTCGCCCTGCTTCATCAGCGAGATCCGCACCTCGCCGGAATGGCCGGGATCGTAGGCGTATTTGCACGCATTGCTGACCAGCTCGTTGACGATGACGCCGATCGACACGGCCTGGTCGGTCTTCAGCCGGAGCGCCTCGACATGCAGCCGGAGATGCCGCGGCGCCGTGGCGCTCGACCAGGTCTCTTCCAGCTCGGCGAGCAGCGCGGTGAGATAGTCGACCATGTCGACGAGGCTGACCTCGTCCGAGGTGTAGAGCCGGCGGTGGACCTGGGCGATGGCGAGGATGCGGCGCTGGGTATCGCGCAGGGCCGAGCGGGCGCTCTCCTCCTCGACGGCGCTCGCCTGCATCTGCACGAAGCTCGAGACCATCTGCAGGCTGTTGGCGACGCGGTGGTTCACTTCCTTCAGCAGCGCTTCCAGCCGCGCATTGGTGGCGAGCAGGGAACGCTCGGCATTCTCCTTGCCGAGGCGCAGCTGGCGGTGATCGAAGGCCTGCTGCAGCGTCGTCGACAGGAGGTCGAAGAAGTCGTCGCCGATCGTCTTGACCACATAGTCGGAGGCACCGGCCTTCATTGCCGCGACCGCAATGCTGCTCTCCTCCGAGCCGGTGACGTAGACGACCGGCGGCTGGTACGGCAGTTCCCGCAGCCCCGCCAGCGTCGCCAGCCCGTCCTGTCCGGGCATGTAGTGGTCGACGGCGATGACGTCGAACATCTCCGCGCCGGCCAGCGCCACTCCCTCCTGGCCCGAGCCGGCCGTCACCACCGTGTATCCCCGACGCGTCAGCGCCCGCGCGGTGATTTTGCGCAGTCCCTCGTCGTCGTCGATATACAGAATGCGCTCGGCCGCAGTCATCCCGCGTCGGCCTCGACTTCCGGCACCTGGATGACCGTCAGGAACAGGCCGAGCTGGCGGATCGCCTGGGCGAAGGATTCGTAGTTCACCGGCTTGGTGATGTAGACATTGGCGCCGAGATCGTAGCAGCGCTGGATCTCGACCTTGTCGTCCGTGGTGGTCAGGACGACCACCGGCGTGCGCCGGAGCGCGCTGCCTTCCGCCTTCATCCGCTGCAGGATGTCGGTGCCGCTCATGTCCGGCAGGTTGAGGTCGAGCAGCACCAGCGCCGGTCCGTTCATCGCCGGGCCGTCGGGCGCGTGGAAGAGGTATTCCATCGCCGAGGTGCCGTCGGTGAAGTGGCGGATGGCGTTGGTGACGCCGGCGCGGCGGATGTTCTTTTCGATGAGGCGGGCATGGCCCTCGTCATCCTCGATCATCACGATATTCACGGTCTGATGGCCGGTCACTTGGCACCTTCCTTGTTGAGTTGAAACTGCGGCGGCATGGACAGGCGGAACGTCGCGCCCTCGCCGAGGCTGGATTCGCAGCTGATCGTGCCGCCGAGACGATAGGCCAGCGCCCGGACATGGGCGAGTCCGATGCCCTCGCCGGGCTGGTCCTGCGCGCCCGAGCGGCGGAAAAGATCGAAGATCCGCTCATGGTCCTTCGGATCGATGCCTCGGCCGTTGTCCTCGACCTCGAAGACGACCCGTCCGGCGGCGCGCTTGGCGCGGACGACGACCCTTCCCGGACGCCCGGGCTTGAGATATTTCACCGCGTTCTCGACGAGGTTGGACAGGATCTGCTCGACGGCGACGCGGTCGCTGACGATCTTCGGCAATGGCTTCTCGATCTCGACTTCGGCGCCGACCTCGGTGAGGCGATGCTGCATGCTGTCGACGATGCCGTCGAGCATGGTGCCGACGTCGAGCGGCTCGGGCGTGATGACGCGCCTGCCTTCGCGCGACAGGCGCAGGATGGCGTTGATCAGCCGGTCCATCTTCTGCGTCGAGGAGCGGATGAAACCGATCGCCTCGGGCAGATCCTCCCGGACCGCCAGGCGCACTTCCTCGGTGACCAGCGCCGGCGCCTCGACATCGACCTTCTCGATCAGCTCCGCCAGCGGCTTGACCACGGCGTCGAGCTCGCTGGTGAAGCCCATCACGTTGACCAGCGGCGAGCGCAGATCGTGCGAGACGATATAGGCGAAGCGCTGGATCTCGTCGTTCGCCCGCTGCAGGTCGGCGGTGCGCATCAGCACGGCGGTCTCGAGATTGTCGTTGAGGTCGCGCAGCGTGTCGCGCGAGCGCTTCACGTCGCGGAAATTCTGCCGCAGCGAGACGCTCGTCACCGCCGCCACCAGAAGCAGGAGAATGCCGGAGACGGCCAGCAGGATGTAGGAAAGAGCGATGCCCTCTTCCTGGCTTTCGCGGCGGGTGAGGAGGAGGCGCTGCTCCTCCTCCGACATCCGCCGCGCCGTCTCGCGCAGCTCGTTCAGGATGTCGCGCCCTGCCGCCGCGAACGCCGCCTGCGCCGCCTCCGGTCCCTCGGTGCGGCGAAGCGCGATCGAGCGCGTGATCTGGTCGAGATGGGCGGCGCTCCGCGTCCTCAACGTCGCCAGCGCATCGATCTGCACCGGGTTGTCGCTGGTCAGCGATCCGATCCTGTCCATGACCGCCGTCCGGCTGGTCACCGCGTCGTCGAGGGTCGCGAGCAGGTCGTCGGCCGGGTCCAGCAGATAGCCCCGCCGTGCCGACTCGACGCGCTCCGTCAGACCGCGGAACTGCAGGATCGCCTGCTCCACCTCATAGGTGTGCGACACCAGCCGACCGATCTCCTGCGACTGCGACAGTCCCCACATCGCAGCGCCGACAGCGACGATGAGGGAAAAGAAACCGGAGACCAGCGAGATCAGGATGAAGCGGTTGGACAGGCGGTCGGGCATCTTCATCGGTGTGCAGGTTCCTGTCGCGACATGGGCGCCATCCCCGGCCGGCAAGGCGGCACGAAGGGGCGAAAAACCCCAGGCATCCCTGTGCGTATATGATGACCCGCGTCAATGGCTAGAGCCGGCTTGCCCCCGGGGAACGGCCCGCCGCACAAGTTTGTTGGCTACCTCGCGACCGCAAGACCTTGGTAACCAAGATCATTGCCGCGTTGGCCCGCCGTCAGGCATGGCGCAGGGCGGGATAGAGCGCGCGGTAGCGGCCATAGGCCTCGTCGACGGCGGCGGCGAGGTCCCGGCGCGGCGCGAAGGCGCGCGCGATCGGCGGCTCACTCATGATCTCCAGGGGATCGGCACCGGTGGCTGCGCACAGGCCCAGCCTTGCTGCGCCCAGCGCCGCGCCGAAATCGCCCGCCGCCGGCAGCACGATCTCGCAGTCCAGCACCGTCGCCATCAGCTCCAGCCAGTAGGCCGAGCGCGAGCCGGCGCCGACGGCGACCAGCCGGTCGACCGTGCCGCCGCCGGCGACGAGGCAGTCGCGCATCGAGAAAGCGACGCCCTCGAGCACAGTCCGCGTCATGTCCGGCCGGTCGGTGTCGGCCTCGAGGCCGGCGAAGACGCCGCGGATGGCGGCATCGTTGTGCGGCGTGCGCTCGCCCGAGAGATAGGGCAGGAAGAGGAGCCGGCCGGGCGCCTGAACGTCCGTCCCGAGCGCTTGGGTCAGCTCGCCCGGCGTCTCGCGCAGGAGCTTGCTCAGCCATTCGAGCGAACCGGCGGCGGAGAGCGTCACGCCCATCTGGTGCCAGGTGTTCGGCAGCGCATGGCAGAACGTGTGCACGGCCGTTTCCGGCCGCGGCGCATAGCTCGCCGCTGTGGTGAACAGCACGCCCGACGTGCCGAGCGACAGAAAGCCCGAGCCCGGTCGGACGATGCCGACGCCGCAGGCCGAAGCTGCATTGTCGCCGCCACCGCCGGCGACGACGATGCCGAGACCGAGGCCCCATTCCGCCGCGAGATCCGGCCGCAGCGTGCCGCTGACTTCGGTGCCTTCGACCAGAAGCGGCATGTGATCGAGCGTCAGGCCCGTGCGCGCCAGCATTTCCGGCGACCATTCGCGCGCGCCGGTGTCGAGCCAGGCCGTGCCCGCGGCGTCGGACATTTCCGAGACCGCCTCGCCGGTCAGCCAGAGGCGCAGAAAATCCTTCGGCAGCAGGACGCGGCGAATCTTGGCGAAGATCTCGGGCTCGTGCCGCTGCACCCACAGCAGTTTCGGCGCGGTGAAGCCTGGGAAGACGATGTTGCCGGTGATCGCCCGCGACTGGGCGTCGTCGAGCTCGTGCGCCTCCTCATGCGAGCGGGTGTCGTTCCACAGGATGCAGGGGCGCAGCACCCTGTCGTCGGGGCCGACCAGCGTGGCGCCGTGCATGTGGCCGGAGAGGCCGATTCCCTCGACCCGGGCCAGCGCCTCGGCATGGCTCGCCTTCAGCATCCCCATCGCCGTCTGGCAGGCGGCGATCCAGGAGGCCGGGTCCTGCTCGGACCAGCCGAAATCGGGCCGCTCGACCGTCAGTGGCACGCTGGCGGTGGCGATCGGCGCCTGGTCCTCGCCGATGATGAGGACCTTCAGCGAGGAGGTCCCGAGGTCGAAACCCAGATAGTTCGGCATGTGATCGGCCTTCTCGATGAGGTCCGGCCACGAGGCCGGGAGTCGGATCAAAAACGGCGGGCCGCCCTGCGTCAACTGCAGGGCGGCCCGCGGGGTACAGGGCGCGAAGCGCGGTCAGACGTAGCGGTTGACGATGCCTTCGAGCAGCTCCTGGCGGCCCGACCGCGGCTGCGGGTCGAGCCCCTCGGCACGCGCGGCGATTGCTTCGAGCGTGCGCCCGCCCGAGGCCATGGCCTGGCCTTCCTCGCCCGACCAGCCGGCATAGCGCTCGGCGAGCGGCCCCGTCAGCGCACCGTCGGCGAGCATCTTCTCGGCGGCCAGAAGCCCGCGCGCGCAGGTGTCCATCGAGGCGACATGGGCGATCAAAAGGTCGTCCGGCTCGATCGACTGGCGGCGGATCTTGGCGTCGAAGTTCAGGCCGCCGGTGGAGAAGCCGCCATGTTTGAGCATTTCGTGGAAGACCAGCGCCATTTCCTTGGCGTCCATGGCGAACTGGTCGGTGTCCCAGCCGAGCAGGTCGTCGCCGCGGTTGACGTCGAGCGAGCCGAAGATGCCGAGCGCATAAGCGAGCTTCACCTCGTGCTCGAAGGAATGGCCGGCGAGGATCGCATGGTTCTGCTCGAGGTTCAGCTTCACGTCCTTGGTCAGGCCGTAGCGCTCAAGGAAGCCGTAGACCGTCGCCGTGTCGTAATCGTACTGGTGCTTTGTCGGCTCCTTCGGCTTCGGCTCGATCAGGATCGGGCCGGAGAAACCGATCTTGTGCTTGTAGTCGACGAGCATGGAGAGGAAGCGGCCGAGCTGGTCGAGCTCCTTCTTCATGTCGGTGTTCAGCAGCGTCTCGTAGCCCTCGCGCCCGCCCCAGCAGACGAAGTTCGCGCCGTTCAGCTTATGGGTGGCATCGATCGCGGCCTTCACCTGGCCGCAGGCATAAGCGAAGACGTCCGGGTCCGGATTGGTCGCCGCGCCCGCCATGTAGCGGCGGTTGGAGAAGAGGTTGGCGGTGCCCCAGAGCAGCTTTACCTTCGCGCTCTGCATCTTCTCGGCGAAGATGTCGGTGATGACGGCGAGGTTGCTGTTGGATTCGGTCAGCGACGCCCCTTCCGGCGCGACGTCGACGTCGTGGAAGGCGAAGAAGGGCACGTCGAGCAGGCGGAACATCTCGAAGGCCACCTCGGCCTTGGCCTTCGCCTGGCTCAGCTCGTCGCCGCCGTGCATCCAGGGGCGCAGAAAAGTCTCGCCGCCGAAGGGGTCGCCGCCCGGCCAGGTGAAGGAGTGCCAATAGGCAACGGAAAAGCGCAGATGCTCCTCCATGCGCTTGCCCATCACCATCCGGTCCTTGTCGTAGAAGCGGAAGGCGAGCGGATCGGTCGAGGCCTCGCCGGCGAAGGCGACGGGTTCGGTGCGCGTAAAGAACGAGGTGGTCATGGGGCTCCTCCGAGCAGTGCGGCGGTCCGGCCAGGGGCTGGAACCGGGGTTGCGTATCTCACATCGACGGGACGAGGCAAGCGGGGCGGCCGGTCGCCCGTCTGTCCGGCGGAGCGGTCGACCGGGCGTCCGGACGGGGCGTCCGGCGGGGCCTCCAAGCGGGGCGCCGTCACGGCATGGCTTCCGCCGCCAGGATCGGCGCCACCGTCTCCATTCGCGCGCCGGCGCTGGGCGCCCGCGAAAACTCCTCGTCGACGGCCGCCAGCGCCAGCGTCGTAGCGGCCTCCATGGTGACGCGGTCGACATCGGGCAGGACGTGGAAGGGAATGTCGGCGCCGGCCCCGGCGATGGCGCTTTCGGCGATGCCGCGCCGGATCGAGGGTTCGAGCAGGTCCATCGCCGCCGCGCCCGAGCCGACGAAGACGATCGGCAGCGGGTCGATCAGCGCGAACAGGCGCCCGAGACCGTAGCCGATGGCCTCGCCGGCGCGCGCGAAAGCCTCTTTCGCCGCGCCCTCGCCGCCGCGCGCGGCGGCCGCCAGGCCCCGCATGTCGGCGTCCGGCACCCGGCGCTCGACCGCCGAGGGTGCGCCACGGGCGGCGCGCCAGATTGCGTAGTCGCCGGCATAGGCCTCGATGCAGCCGCGGTTGCCGCAGCGGCAGAGGTCGCCGCGCGGAATGTGGTTGAGATGGCCGAATTCGACCGCCGAGGTGTGCGAGCCGCGAAACGTGCGGCCGCCGAGTTTCAGCCCCATGCCGACGCCGAAGCCGATGAACAGCGTGGCGAAATCGGCGGCCTCGACCTCGTTGCCCCAGCGAAACCGCTCCGGCATGGCGCCGCAATCGTTGAGGATGCGCGTCGCCGCCCCCGTCGCCGCCTCGATCGGCGTCGCGATGTCGACGTCGCGCATCTGCAGAACCGGCGACCAGGCGATGCGCCGCTCGGCCGCGTCGGTCACGCCCTGCACGCAGACGACGATCTGGCGCAGGGCGCCCTCGCCCATCACGCCGCCGGCCGTCGTCTGGGAAAGCAGCGTCAGCACGGCCTCGACCAGCTCACCCGGCGAAAGCTGGGAGAGCCCGAGTTCCCGCCTCCCGGTGGCCAGGGTCGCGCCGGCATAATCGCAGACCGTCACGGCGATCTCGCCGACGGTGATGTTGACGGCGGCGACGCGCGCGACCGCGCCGCAGAGTTCGAGGCTCACCTCTGGCCGGCCGCGCCCTTTCGGGGGCTCGGCGGAGCCGATCTCGCTGAGGATGGCGCTCCGCACCATGTCGCTGCCGATCGCCGAGGTGGAGGACAGGGACAGGCCCGTCGCCTCGCTCATGCGGCGGCGCGTCGACACCTTGAAGCGGCGAAAATGGTCGAGGATGATGCGACGGTTCTGCGACCGGACGGCATCGGCGTCCGCCTTCGAAAGCATGCTGTTTCCGGCTCCTCCCGCCCCGGCTTGCGGCCCCGTTGCCGAGGCGTCGCCGGTGATTGTCGCCATGTTGACACGGATAATTTTGTCTGTCACGATTTTTTCCGAGGCTTGGAAAAAGTCAGTTCGATGCTTTTCCAGGCACTCGACGGGATGGGAGAGTCCCGGGTTTTTGACGGGCGCCACGCGCCTCTGGGAGGAACACCATGAAGAGATTGACCCTCGCCCTCGCGGGCGCAGCGTTTTCGTGCCTGCTGACGGGAACGGCGTTCGCGCAGGCCGGCAAGACCATCGGCGTGTCCTGGTCGAATTTCCAGGAAGAGCGTTGGAAGACCGACGAAGCCGCGATCAAGGCCGCCATCGAGGCCGCCGGCGGAAAGTATATCTCGGCCGACGCGCAGTCGTCCGCCGCCAAGCAGCTCACCGACGTCGAGAGCCTGATCTCGCAGGGCGCCAACGCCCTCATCATCCTCGCCCAGGATTCCGATGCGATCGGCCCGGCGGTCGAGAAGGCCGTCAACGAGGGCATCCCGGTCGTCGGCTATGACCGGCTGATCGAGAACAAGGACGCCTTCTACATCACCTTCGACAACAAGGAAGTCGGGCGCATCCAGGCGCGCGAGGTCATGAAGGTCGCCCCCGAGGGCAACTACGCCTTCATCAAGGGCTCGTCCGCCGATCCGAACGCCGACTTCCTCTTCGCCGGCCAGGTCGAAGTGCTGAAGGAGGCGATGGACGCCGGCAAGATCAAGAATGTCGGCGAGGCCTATACCGACGGCTGGCTGCCCGAGAACGCCCAGGCCAACATGGAGCAGATCCTGACGGCCAACAACAACGAGGTCGCGGCCGTGGTCGCCTCCAATGACGGCACCGCCGGCGGCGCCATCGCGGCGCTGGAAGCGCAGGGTCTCGCCGGCTCCGTGCCGGTCTCCGGCCAGGACGCCGACTTCGCCGCACTGAACCGCATCGCCCGGGGAACCCAGACCGTGTCGGTCTGGAAGGACTCGCGCGAACTCGGCAAGCGCGCCGCCGAAATCGCGATCGAGCTCGCCGACGGCAAGGCGATGGGCGACATCGCCGGCGTCACCGCCTTCAACGGCGGCGCCAAGGGCATCGAGATGGAATCCATCTTTCTGACCCCCATCGCCATCACCAAGGAAAACCTCGGCACCATCATCGATGCCGGCTGGGTGGCGAAGGACGTCGTCTGCCAGGGCGTGACCGACACCACGGTCGCCGCCTGCCAGTAAGCCAGTCGGCCGCGCCTCCCCCGGGGATGCGCGGCCGTCTCTGACCGACGGCGTGCCTTTAGGCGACCCCGCCGAGGCCGCAACCCCAGCGCCGTCGCAGGCATGCCAGCTTTGCCCCCTCGCGCCATGGGGCCGGCAGGCGCACGGCATCTGCGGCGGTCTCGCCCGTCGCGGCCGGCGCACCCCGGCGGTTCGCCGGTGGACCGGACAACAAGCCGTGGGGCCAACGCTGCCCGGCAGGACAAGCCGAAAGCCGCCGCCAGAAGCGGTCGATCCAACAGCAGGAGGCGACGATGTCGCAGGCACCATCGCAGGCCCCAGCCGGGCGCACGTCGCAGGACGGCGCCGTCAAACGGCTGCTGAAAGCGACCGAGATCGATACCCGCATGCTCGGCATGCTGGCTGCGCTGGCGGTGATCTGGGTGGTCTTCCACTTCCTCTCCGGCGGTATCTTCCTCACTCCGCGCAATCTCTGGAACCTCACCGTCCAGACCTCCTCCGTCGCGGTGATGGCGACCGGCATGGTGCTGGTCATCGTCACGCGCAACATCGACCTCTCCGTCGGCTCGATCCTCGGCTTTACCGGCATGATCATGGCGCTGATGCAGACCGCCACCCTGCCGCAGCTGCTCGGCTTCGAGAGCCCGTTCACCTGGGTGCTCTCGCTTGTCTGCGGCGTGGCCGCCGGCGCCGTCATCGGCGGCTTCCAGGGCTGGATCATCGCCTATCGCGGCGTTCCATCCTTCATCGTCTCGCTCGGCGGCCTCCTGGTCTGGCGCGGCGCCGCCTGGTGGGTCGCCTCCGGCAAGACCATCGCGCCGATGGACTCGACCTTCCGGCTGATGGGCGGCGGCGCCGAGGGCTCGATCGGGGTGACCGCGACCTGGGTGCTGGCCGCCCTCGCCTGCCTCGCCGTCGCCGCCTCGCTCGTCCTCGCCCGCCAGAAGCGCACGCGCTTCGGCTTCCCGCTGCGCCCGGTCTGGGCGGAAGCCGTGCTGGCGGCCTGCGCCTTCGTCGCCATCCTCGGCGCGGCCGCGGTTCTCAACGCCTATACCTGGCCGACGGCGATCGCCCGGCGCTATGCCGAGGCGAACGGCATCGCCTGGCCGGAGGGCGGCTTGCTGATCGGCTACGGCGTCGCCATTCCGGTCCTCATCGCCATCGTCACCGGCATCGTCATGACCTTCGTCACCAAGCGCACGCGCTTTGGCCGCTACGTCTTCGCCATCGGCGGCAATCCGGAAGCGGCGGAGCTGGCCGGCATCAACACCCGCTGGGTGCTGATGAAGGTGTTCATGCTGATGGGCGGGCTCGCCGGCATTTCCGCCGCCATCTCCACCGCCCGCCTCAATGCCGCGACGAACGCGCAGGGGACGCTGGACGAGCTCTACGTCATCGCCGCCGCCGTCATCGGCGGCACCTCGCTCGCCGGCGGCGCCGGCACCATCGCCGGGGCGCTGCTCGGCGCGCTGGTGATGCAGTCGCTGCAGTCGGGCATGGTGCTGCTCGGCGTCGACTCGCCGCTGCAGTCCATCGTCGTCGGCATCGTCCTCGTCATCGCCGTCTGGATCGACACCGTCTACCGCAGGAGGGCCGCATGACCGCGTCCAGCATGGCCGAGATCACCGACCACGGCCCAGGCCATTCCGCCCCGGTCGACCGCTCCGGCCCGCCGCTCGTCGAGATGCGCGGCATCTCCATCGCCTTCGGCGGCATCCACGCCGTCGACGGCGCCTCGATCGACCTCTATCCCGGCGAGGTCGTGGCCCTCCTCGGCCACAATGGCGCGGGCAAGTCGACGCTGATCAAGATCCTCTCCGGCGCCTACCAGGCCGGCGAGGGCGAGATCTTTGTCGAGGGAAAGAAGGTCGCGATCACCAATCCGCGCGACGCCAAGGCTTTCGGGATCGAGACGATCTACCAGACGCTGGCGCTGGCCGACAATGTCGACGCCGCCGCCAACCTCTTCCTCGGCCGGGAGAAGCTGACCCCCTGGGGCACGCTCGACGACGCGGCGATGGAGGCGGAGGCGCGAAAAGTGATGGGCCGCCTCAACCCCAACTTCCGCCGCTTCAAGGAGCCGGTGAAGGCGCTCTCCGGCGGCCAGCGGCAGTCCGTCGCCATCGCCCGCGCCATCCTCTTCAACGCCCGCATCCTGATCATGGACGAGCCGACGGCCGCCCTCGGCCCCCAGGAGACGGCGCAGGTGGGCGAACTGATCAAGCAGCTGAAGAAGGAAGGCATCGGCATCTTCCTGATCAGCCACGACATCCACGACGTCTTCGACCTCGCCGACCGCGTCGTCGTCATGAAGAACGGCAAGGTCGTCGGCGGCGCCGCGACGTCCGACGTCACCAAGGACGAGGTCCTCGGCATGATCATCCTCGGCAAATGCCCGCCCGGCGCGGTGCCGGGGCCCGGGGCGAGCGTGGGGTAGTTCGCCCGCGCGGAGCGGACCGAAGAAGGTCGCCCGCGATCCACGCGGCATGTTTGGCGGGGTGCCTTGGCCCAGGACCGCGAGCGTGACCCGCATCATCAAGCTAGACCTCTTGATAACCCATCGCGATCGGTTATCCTCGGGGAGGATTGGTGAGGTGTCCGCGTGGTCACGGTTCTCAGGGCTCTCGGGCTGTCGGTCCGGATCTACAAGGACGATCACCCGCCCGCTCATGTCCACGTCCGATACGGCGGCGGGATGGCCAAGATCGACCTTGCCGGCCCCGAGAACCTTCCCATCCTGGTCTGGACGCGGGGACTGAATTCGGCCGATGCGCGCCACGTCCTCGACTATGTCGCCGAGAACCGCCCCTATCTGCTCGCCCGATGGGAAGAAATCCATGGTGCCTGAGATCAGCGAAAGCGAACTGGCAGCGGCCAGAGACCTTGGCAAGGCGATGGAGAACTCGCCTCTCCACGCCATCGCCGCGCGCTACGATGCGCCGTCCGGCCGGCTCGTCATCGATTTCCAGAACGGGGCGACTTTCATGGTACCCGCCCGACTTCTGCAAGACCTGGAAAACGCGGGAGATGACGACCTTGCCGAGGTCGAACTGGAATTCGGCTATGCTTTGCGCTGGGACAAGCTCGATGTCGATTTCACCGTCCCGGGCATCGTGACCGGCATTTTCGGCACCGCTTCCCACATGGCGCGCCGGGCCGGACAAGCGAAGTCGCCGGCAAAGGCGGCAGCCGCGCGGGAAAACGGCCGGAAAGGCGGACGGCCGAAGAAACTGTCAGGCGGGTAGGACAGGCCAGCAGCATTCGAATGCCGCCGGCCGCTGATGAACGCAGGCGGTGACGAATTCTGACCTATGGGCTGCGGAGAAGCTCGTGTAGGCGGCAACCCGATGCGGCACATCGTCTGACGGAAGTCCCCTCTTCCCGCTGCCGCGACCTTCTCCCCCACGGGGAGAAGAAAGCAGCGTCGGCGATTACGCCCTACTACAGACCGTGCAAGGGCTGGCGCCATTCCTCGCCCCGGAGGGGAGAGGGGTCCGAAGGACGGGCGAGACCAGTGTCTCGCCCTGGAGGATGCGAGCGACAGCAAGCAGACGGGAGAGGGGCGGCGCATCGTCGTGAGACTCAATCACGCCGTTGTCACGTTTCCCGTCTCCGTGCTCTCGCAGACCTACAACGCTGCGCGAACACAGCGACGTCTCGCCGCCGGCGTGACGCCAATGAGGATTCTCCCAGCGGCCAGCGCGGGTTTCGGAGCGAGCCCCCCGCCCCTTCAGCGCCCCGCGCTGGGGCGAAGCGTCTCCGCCAGCCGGCGCCAGGAGACCAGGGCGGCCTGGCGGGGCGTCGCGGCGCTGGCGCGGCGGTGGCTGCAGGCGAAGCAGCGGCAGGGTTCCTTGTCGGACGGGGCCGGCGCGGCGACATTGGGCTTGGCTGTCGGCTCGTTGAACACCAGCATGTCGGTCACCCCCCGCAATTGTCACTTCAAGCTAGCCCGGACCAAGGCCTTTGAACAGGGGATAACGGCACTGCAGCAATCGACCAAAGTCGCAGTGTGACGGCGCGGTGACGCCCAGCGCGCCTTCCGGCACAAGGGCCAGCATCCCATCGCCGTCGCCCCTCCCCGGCCGCGTGCCGGCGATGGATCGCAGTGCATGCCACGACCGTGCGGCAGCGCGGCACGGCGCCCGCAACACCCTATCCTCGCCGGGCGGTTTCCGTTAGCTGTCGGGCTCGCGCAAGACCAACTGGCAGGATCCCCATGAGCCGCATCGTCTATGTCAACGGCAGTTACGTCCCCGAGGAAGAGGCGAAGGTCTCGGTCTTCGACCGCGCCTTCCTGATGGCCGACGGCATCTACGAGGTGACGACGGTGGTCGGCGGAAAGCTGATCGACTTCGCCGGCCACATGGCGCGGCTCGGCCGCTCGCTCGCCGCGCTGAAGATGACGCCGCCCGCCGATACCGAGGCGCTCCTGGCGATCCACCGCGAACTGGTCGTCCGGAACGGTCTCGACGAGGGGCTGATCTATCTGCAGGTGTCGCGCGGCAGCGCCGACCGCGACTTCTCCTTCCCGCCGGAGGGGACGCCCCCCACCCTCGTCCTGTTCACGCAGAAGGTCGCGGTGCTGGAGCGCGAGAGCGTGCGGAGCGGCATCAAGGTCGCCTCGGTGCCGGACCTGCGCTGGGGCCTGCGCGACATCAAGACGGTGCAGCTCCTCTACCCCTCCATGGCCAAGATGGAAGCCAAGTCGAAGGGCGCCGACGATGCCTGGATGGTGGAAAGCGACGGCACAGTGACCGAGGGCTCGTCGAACAATGCCTACATCATCACCAAGGCGGGCACGCTCGTCACCCGCGCCCTCTCCCATGCCATCCTGCACGGCATCACCCGCCTCGCGGTGCTGCGCCTCGCCCGCGAGACCGGCCTGACGGTCGAGGAGCGCAGTTTCACGCTGGACGAGGCGAAGGACGCGCGCGAAGCCTTCATCACCTCGGCCTCGGCCTTCGTCACCCCCGTGGTGTCGATCGACGGGCAGCGGATCGGCGACGGCACTCCCGGCGAGACGACGAAGCGGATGCGCGAAATCTACATCGCGGAAAGCCTCGCCACCGCCATCTGAACGATGGCGAAGCCGGACCCGGTGCGCAGGCCGGGCCCGCGGTGCCGCCGAGCCGCGATCCGGCACGACCGTACGGCGTGCCGGTGGCGCGCGTCGACCGGTCAGGCCGCGGGCGACGCCAGCGACGCCTCGATCGCGTCCGACAGGATGGAAAGGCCGAGGTCGATCTCGTCCTCGGACACCGTCAGCGGCGGCGCGATGCGGAAGACGCCGCCCATGCCGGGCAGCTTGACGATGTTCATGCTGAGGCCGCGAAGCATGGCCTCGTCCATGATCCGGGCGCCGAGTTTGAAGCCGGGCGATTTCGAGTGGCGGTCCGTGACGATCTCCAGGCCCAGAAGCAGCCCGCGTCCGCGCACGTCGCCGATGCATTCGAATTTCTGCTGCAGCGACGAGAGGCCCTGCTTGAGGCGCGCGCCCCGCCGGACCGCCTGATCGACCAGCCCGTCCCGCTCCACCACTTCGAGCACCCGGAGGCCGACGGCGGCGGGCAGCGGGTCGGAGGCGTGGGTGGTGTAGAACAGATAGCCGCGCTCGAAGGCCTGTTGCTCGATCGCCGCCGTCGTCATGACAGCCGCCAGCGGCAGGCCGGCGCCGAGCGTCTTCGACAAAGTGAGAATATCGGGCGTGACGCCGTCCTTCTGGAAGGCGAATATGGTGCCGGTCCGCCCGACGCCGGTCTGCGCCTCGTCGAGGATCAGCAGCATGCCGCGCTCCTCGCATTTCCGCTTCAGCGCGGCGAGGTAGCCCTCCGGCAGTTCCAGGATGCCGCCGCTCGACAGGATCGGCTCGGCGATGAAGGCGGCGAGATTGCCGGTCGACTGCTGGTCGACGAGGGTGAACGCGTCGTCGAGCTCGCTCTGCCAGTCCAGCGTGCCGTCGGCATGCTTGAAGCGGGGGCGATAGGCGTTCGGCGCGGGAATGGCGAAAGAGCCCGCCGTCGCCGGACCATACCCCTTCCGGCCGGCGCTGTAGGTCGCCGAGGCGGCCGCGCCCGTCATGCCGTGCCAGCTCTGCGCGAAGGCGACGACCTCGAATTTTCCGGTCACGAGCTTGGCCATGCGCAGCGCCGCCTCGTTGGCCTCCGCGCCCGTCGTCAACAGCTGCACCCGCTCCAGTCCCGGGGCGAGGCCGGCCAGGCGCGCGGCGAGCGAGACCACCGGACGGCTCAGCATGCCGCTGAAGAGATGCGCCACCTTGCCCATCTGCTCGGCGACGGCGGCGACGATGTCGGGATGCCCGTGCCCGAGCACCGCGCTCATCTGGCCGGAGGTAAAGTCGAGGATTTTTCGGCCGTCCGCGTCGAAGACGAAGCTGCCCTCGGCGCGCTCGATGATCACCGGTTCGAAGGCCGGGCCGTAGCGCGTCAGGTTCTTGTGGGCAGCGTCCCAGAAGGCGGGCTCGGCATTCAGCGACATGGGGTCAACCTTCGGCATTGGCGATGGCTAGGAATGGCGCGATTGCGGCGGCAAATCGAATTGATAATACTGCAATCCGATATGAACGGATTTGATATGCTCGATTTCCAGCTGCTCCGCAGTTTCGCCATCGTCGCCCGCACCGGTTCGATCAGCGCCGCCTCGGCGCAGATCGGCCGCACGCAATCGGCGCTGAGCATGCAGATGCGCCGGCTGGAGGCGACCGTCGGCCAGAAACTGCTGCACCGGACGGGCTCGGGCGTCGGTCTGACCGTCACCGGCGAGCGGCTCCTGATCCACGCCGAAGCGCTGCTCGGACGACATGACGAGGCAGTGTCGGACATGGCGGGAACGGGCCTCCGGGGCTCGATCAGCTTCGGCTGTCCCGAGGAATATTCGATCGCCTTCGTGCCGGGCCTCCTGAAGGGGTTCTGCGCGGATCATCCGGACGTGGAGCTGCGCATGGTCTGCGCACCGACAATCGACCTGCGCGGCCTGTTGCACCGCCGGCAGCTGGAAATGGCGCTGGTCTCGACGCCGGATGCGGCTGGCGGCGAGACCATCCGGTCGGACGGTTTCGTCTGGGTCGGAAATCAGCCGGAGCCTGCCCTGCTCGCCCAGGACGTCCTGCCGCTGGCGCTGTCGGCCCCGACCACGCTCGACCACCGCGCGGCCTGCGACGCGATGCAGTCGACCGGCCGGCGCTACCGGCTGGCCTATGCCAGCAACAGCCTCGCCGGCCTCATCGCGATCACCCGCTCCGGCCATGCCATCAGCGTCACCACGCGCGCGGCCGTCCCGGGCGACCTCCACATCCTCACCCGGGATCTCCCGCCCCTGCCCGAGATCGGCATCGCGCTGGCCTTCGCCAGCGCGCCGCAGTCGGCCGCGGCGCATGCCCTTGGCGCGCACATCCGCGCGGTGCTCCCGACCCTTTAGGGCACTTTCGCATTGCGGGCGAAACTGCTGCAGTGCGCTTTCGCTTTCCCTTTTCCAGGTTTCGCTTTAGACAGGGCGACTTCCTCGCATCCAGGCCTCCCCATGCTCTCCGATCGCCAGCTGCAGATTCTCGAAGTCGCCAAGCGGCTCGGCCGCGTGCAGGTCGAGGAGCTGTCGCAGCGCTACGACGTCTCGGTCCAGACCATCCGCAAGGACCTGAACGAGCTCTGCGACCAGCGGCTTCTCGCCCGCGTCCATGGCGGGGCGGTAATCTCGTCCGGCGTCGAGAATGTCGGCTACGACGCGCGGCGGTCGATCGCGGCGACGGAGAAGGCGGCGATCGGCCGCGCCGTCGCCGACCTCATCCCCGACCGCGCCTCGCTGTTCATCAACATCGGCACCACCACCGAGGCCGTGGCGCAGGCGCTCTTGCGCCATGCCGGGCTGATGGTGATCACCAACAACATCAACGTCGCCACCATCCTGCGGCCCTATCCCGAGATCGAGGTGATCATCGCCGGCGGTGTCGTGCGGCGCTCGGACGGCGGCATCGTCGGCGAGGCGGCGGTCGACTTCATCCGCCAGTTCCGCGTCGACTTCGCCGTCATCGGCGTCTCCGCCATCGATCCCGACGGCTCGCTCCTCGACTACGACTACCGCGAGGTGCGCGTCGCCCAGGCGATCATGGCCAATGCCCGCCAGGTGATCCTCGCCGCCGACGCCACCAAGTTCGAGCGCAGCGCGCCGGTGCGCATCGGCCATCTCAGCCAGATCTCGTCCTTCGTCACCGACGTCTGCCCCCTACCGGGCATCGCGCGAATCTGCGCCGAGGCGAACGTGGCGCTGGTCGAGGCGCTGGGGGAGAAGGTCGAGGCGCGGCGGGAAAGCGCGGCAGACGCCGAATAATTCCGTCTTATTTAGGCGATTTCGCCGGCGGGTTGGCATCGGCAGCATTATCGGTCGGCACCGAACCAGGTTTCCAGAACTAGTCATCCCGGGCTTGACCCGGGACCCATGCCGAGGCGCTCGTCGCTGCCAAATCGGTTCAGGTGGGAAGGTCCGCCGCTCTCGATTTCGTTCGGCGATTTGGCATGGGTCCCGGCTCAAGGCCGGGATGACTAATCCTGAGAGGGAGCGGACCTCACCATTGCACCAAACCGGAGCGCCACACCAAAGCGCCTGCGTCGAAATTCACAGAGGTAGCATCGAAGAAGCACCGACCCTTCACCCGTATTTTCGATTGACTTTCGTTTCCCTTTCGCTGATCCTGCCCGGAGTTTCGCAAGCGCACGTTAGATGCTGCAATGCGAAAAGGGTGGAACATGAAGCATTTCGACATCTTCATCATCGGCGGCGGCATCAATGGCTGCGGCATCGCCCGCGACGCGGTCGGCCGCGGCTATTCGGTCGGGCTGGCCGAGATGAACGACCTGGCGTCCGGCACCTCGTCCTGGTCGACGAAGCTTGTCCATGGCGGCCTGCGCTATCTCGAGCATTACGAGTTCCGGCTCGTGCGCGAGTCCTTGATGGAGCGAGAGGTGCTCTGGCGCATCGCGCCGCACATCATCCGGCCGCTGCGCTTCGTGCTGCCGCACCACAAGGGCCTGCGCCCGGCCTGGCTGCTGCGCCTCGGCCTGTTCCTCTACGACCATCTCGGCGGCCGCAAGGCGCTGAAGGCGACGACCACGGTCGATCTCTCCAGCGGGCCGCTCGGCGCGCCGCTGAAGACTGGCTTTTCCAAGGGCTTCGAATATTCCGACGCCCGCGTCGACGACGCCCGCCTGGTGGTGCTGAACGCCCGCGACGCCGCCCTCCGCGGCGCCGAGATCAAGGTGCGCACCAAGGTCACCGGCGCCCGGCGCGAGGGCGACAAGTGGCACGTGACGCTCAGCGCGAGGGATGGCGGCGCGGCGGAAACCGTCACCGCCGACTTCCTCGTCAACGTCGCCGGCCCCTGGGTCGACCGCATCCTCCAGCAGGCCATGGGCCGCAACGAGGCGCACCACATCCGCCTCGTCCAGGGCTCGCACATCGTCACGCGAAAACTCTACGAGCACGACCGCGCCTACATCTTCCAGAACGCCGACAACCGCATCATCTTCGCCATCCCCTACGAGGACGACTACACGCTGATCGGCACGACCGACCGCGACTTCGACGGCGAGCCCGGCGAGGCCAGGATCACCCCGGCCGAGACCGACTACCTCCTGAAGGCGGCGAGCGAGTATTTCGAAAAGCCGGTGACGGCGACCGACATCGTCTGGAGCTTCTCCGGCGTGCGGCCGCTCTATGACGACGGCGCCTCCAAGGCGCAGGAAGCGACGCGCGACTACGTTCTCAAGGTCGAGGGCGAGACGGGCGAGGCGCCCGTCCTCAACGCCTTCGGCGGCAAGATCACCACCTACCGCAAACTGGCGGAGGAAGTGCTGGAGAAGATCGCCGACCGGCTGGGTCCGCGCGGCCAGCCGTGGACGGGCACGCAGCCTTTGCCCGGCGGCGGTTTTCCCCTCGACGGCGTCGACGCGCTGGAGCGCCAAGTGCGCACGGCTGCCGGTGCGCTCGATGCGCGCAGCGTGCGCCGGCTGGTCCGCTCCTACGGGCTCGAGGCGCTGGAGATCGTGCAGCCGAGAGCGGGACGGCAGGGGCTCGGCCGCGATTTCGGCCATGGCCTGTTCGCCGCCGAGGTCGACTGGATGATGTCCCGGGAATGGGCGGTCACGGCCGAGGACGTGCTGTGGCGCCGCTCGAAGCTCGGCCTGCGTTTTTCGCCTGCCGCAGCGGAAGATCTGGCGGGCTACATGGAAACTTATAGACTGACGCAAAGGACGGCGGCCGCCTGATACCGCGACCGGGGGGCTTCCCCGAACGCAGGGCCGCGACCTGGGAGGGTGCATGCTGGAACTGATCGATGTCGGCCGCAAGGTCGGAGCCGAGACGCAACTGTCGGGGATTTCGCTGCGCCTCGAGCGCGGCTCCCTGAACGTTCTGCTCGGCCCGACGCTCGCCGGCAAGACCACCTTGATGCGGCTGATGGCCGGGCTCGACCGTCCGACCTCGGGGCGCATCCTGATGGACGGCAAGGACGTGACGGGCGTGCCCGTGCGCCGCCGCAACGTCGCCATGGTCTACCAGCAGTTCATCAACTACCCCGCCATGACCGTCTACGAGAACATCGCCTCGCCGCTGCGCGTCGCCGGCAAGTCGAAGGCCGAGATCGAGGCGGCGGTCGCCAAGGCGGCGGCGCTGATGAAGCTCGGCCCCTATCTCCAGCGCACGCCGCTGACGCTTTCCGGCGGCCAGCAGCAGCGCACCGCACTCGCCCGTGCGCTGGTCAAGAACGCCGAGCTCGTGCTCCTCGACGAGCCACTCGCCAATCTCGACTACAAGCTGCGCGAAGAACTGCGCGAGGAACTGCCGCGGCTCTTCGCCGAGACCGGCGCGGTCTTCGTCTACGCCACGACCGAGCCGACCGAGGCGCTGCTTCTGGGCGGCAACACCGCGACGCTGTCGGAAGGCCGGGTGACGCAGTTCGGCGCGACGCCCGAGGTCTATCGCCGGCCGGCCGATCTCGTGACGGCCAGGACCTTCTCCGACCCGCCGCTGAACATCCTCACCTTGACCAAGCGCGGCGCGGTGTTTTCCGGCAGCGGCCAACTCGGCGTGACCGTACCCGCGCGCTACGCCTTCCTGGCCGACGGTTCCTACCAGGTGGGCCTGCGCCCGCATCATCTCTCGGTCGGCGGCGCCTTTTCCGAAGGGGCGCGGCTTTCGGCCCGGGTGGAGCTGTCGGAAGTGACGGGCTCGGTGACCTACGTGCATGCGGACTGGCAGGGCACCCGCCTCGTCGCCGTGTTGCCCGGCATCCACCGCGTCGCGACGGGCGATCCGATCGCGCTCGATTTCCGGCCGGATGACATGATGCTCTTCGATGCTGCCGGGCGCGCCGTTGCCGCCCCCACCGCCCTTGCGGCCTGAGGAGAGAGCCATGGCCCGCATCCGCCTCGACCATATCCGCCACGCCTATTCCGCCGATCTCGCCCGCTCGGGCAACTACGCCCTGCGCGAGGTCGACCACGAATTCGAGGACGGCGGCGCCTATGCGCTGCTCGGCCCCTCCGGCTGCGGCAAGACCACCCTCCTCAACATCATCTCCGGCCTCCTGACCCCGTCCGAAGGCCATGTGCGCTTCGGCGACCGGGACGTGACGCTGCTGTCGCCCGAGGCGCGCAACATCGCCCAGGTGTTCCAGTTCCCCGTCGTCTACGACACCATGACGGTGCGCGAAAACCTCGCCTTCCCCCTGAAGAACCGCAAAGTGCCGAAGAGCGAGATCGACCGCCGCGTCACTGACATGCTCCAGCGCATCGGCCTCGCCGAAAAGGCGGACCGGCGTGCGCAAGGGCTGACCGCCGACGAGAAGCAGAAAATCTCGCTCGGCCGCGGGCTCGTGCGCTCGGACGTCAACGCCATCCTCTTCGACGAGCCGCTGACCGTCATCGACCCGCACATGAAGTGGCAGCTGCGCTCGCAGCTGAAGGAACTGCACCGGCAGTTCCGCATGACCATGGTCTATGTCACGCACGACCAGACCGAGGCACTGACCTTCGCCGACAAGGTGGTGGTGATGTATGACGGCGAGGTCGTCCAGATCGGCACGCCGGAAGAGCTGTTCGAGCGGCCGAAGCACACCTTCGTCGGCTATTTCATCGGCTCGCCCGGCATGAACGTCCTCACCTGCGCCGTCGAGGGCACGGACGCCCTCGTCTCCGGCACGCGCATCGCCATCCCGGGCGGCGCCCGTCCGACGAAGGGGGCGGCCAAGACCGAGCTCGGCATTCGCCCCGAATTCGTCCGCCTCGTGCCGCGCGGCCAGGGCATGCCCGTCACCGTCACGCGGGTCGAGGACATCGGCTCGGAGCGCATCGTGCGCGCCGACTTCAACGGCCAGAAACTGGTTGCGATCGTGGGAGAAGGTGAGGGACTGCCGGCGGAGGCCGACGTCGTCTTCGACCCCTCGGCGCTGAATCTCTACGCTGATTCCTGGCTGGTCGACCGATCCGGACCGACGCCGACCAGCAACCGCGCCGGCGATCGAGCCGGCAGTTCGACCGGGGGGAGAGCGGCATGAACAAGACCTTCGACAACAAGGCCTGGTTCTTCGTCCTGCCGGTGCTGGTCCTCGTCGCCTTCTCCGCCGTCATCCCACTGATGACCGTGGTCAACTACTCCGTCCAGGACACGTTCGGGCGCAACGAGTTCTTCTGGAACGGCACCAGCTGGTTCGTCGACACGCTGCAGTCGCCGCGCTTCCACGCCGCGCTCGGTCGCAACCTGATCTTCTCGGCCATCATCCTCGCCATCGAGATACCGCTGGGTATCCTCGTCGCCCTGGCCATGCCGAAGAAGGGCATCTGGGTGCCGGTCTGCCTCGTCCTGATGGCGCTGCCGCTGCTCATCCCGTGGAACGTCGTCGGCACGATCTGGCAGGTGTTCGGGCGCACCGACATCGGCCTGCTCGGCCACTTCGTCGCCTGGCTCGGCATTCCCTACAACTACGTCCAGAACAGTTTCGACGCCTGGGTGACGCTGATCGTCATGGACGTCTGGCACTGGACGAGCCTCGTCGTCCTCCTCTGCTATGCCGGCCTCGTCTCGATCCCCGACGCCTACTACCAGGCCGCCAAGATCGACGGCGCCTCGCGCTGGGCCGTGTTCCGCTACATCCAGCTGCCGAAGATGGGCCGCGTGCTCCTGATCGCCGTGCTGCTGCGCTTCATGGACTCCTTCATGATCTACACCGAACCCTTCGTCGTCACCGGCGGCGGCCCCGGCAACTCGACGACCTTCCTGTCGATCGATCTCGTCAAAATGGCCGTCGGCCAGTTCGACCTCGGTCCGGCGGCGGCCATGAGCCTGATCTACTTCCTGATCATCCTCCTGATGTCCTGGGTCTTCTACACCGTGATGGAAAACGCCGGCCGCGACCGCGCCGTGAAGGAGCCGGTCGAATGAGCCACACCGCCCCGACCCTCCCGCGCCAGGCCGCCGACGGCATTCCGCCGGCCGCCCATTCCGAGACCGCCATCGCCATGCGCAGCCGGATGAAGTCCGGCCACTTCAAGCCGAAGGCGCTGATCCCGATCGTCTACATCCTGTTCCTGTTGTTGCCGATCTACTGGCTGGTCAACATGAGCTTCAAGACCAACACGGAGATCGTCAACCAGTTCACGCTGTTCCCGGCCGAGCCGACGCTCGCCAACTATCGCGTGATCTTCACCGATCCGTCCTGGTACAACGGTTACATCAACTCGATCATCTACGTCGTGATGAACATGGTGATCTCGGTGGCGGTCGCCCTGCCCGCCGCCTACGCCTTCTCGCGCTACCGCTTTCTCGGCGACAAGCACCTGTTCTTCTGGCTCCTGACCAACCGCATGGCGCCGCCGGCGGTCTTCGCCCTGCCCTTCTTCCAGCTCTATTCGGCCTTCGGGCTGATCGACACGCACATCGCGGTGGCGCTCGCCCACTGCCTGTTCAACGTGCCGCTGGCGGTCTGGATTCTCGAAGGCTTCATGTCGGGCGTGCCGAAGGAGATCGACGAGACCGCCTATATCGATGGCTATTCCTTCCCGCGCTTCTTCTTCAAGATCTTCACGCCGCTGATCGCGTCGGGCATCGGCGTCGCCGCCTTCTTCTGCTTCATGTTCTCCTGGGTCGAGCTCCTGATCGCCCGCACCCTGACGGTGACCGACGCTAAGCCGATCGCCGCGATCATGACGCGCACGGTCTCGGCCTCGGGCATGGACTGGGGCGTCCTCGCCGCCGCGGGCGTCCTGACCATCATCCCCGGCGCCATCGTCATCTGGTTCGTGCGCAACTACATCGCCAAGGGCTTCGCCCTGGGGAGGGTGTGATGCCAGCCCTCATGACCTCAGTCGACGATGTCCTCGATGCCGAGCTTCAGGGCCTTCGCCAGCGCCTTCAGCGTCGACAGCCGCGGGTCGATCTTGCGGCTCTCGATGTCGCTGACCGTCGCCGGACGAAGGCCCGCCGCGGCGGCGAGTTCCGCCTGCGTCAGGCCGACGGACTTGCGCCAGGCGGCGAGCGGGTGAAGTTCGCCCGCCCAGACCGCGCTCGCCAGGTCGCTCAGCATGCACGGGGCGTCAGGGTAATCAATTTCGGCCTGACGAATGAGAGCGATATCGCCGGAATCCTCAATCAGGTCTTCATACTCCGCACGAGTCATGACGATCATGCTCTCGCCTTTGAGGTTTACCGCTTCGTTCATTTTGACACCTCACCGATAGACTTCGCGTCGGTGGGCGACGCGAAGGACGATCATGTTTCCCTGCACGACGAACAGCGCGCGCCAGACACCTATTCTCATTCGATATTCATCGCGGCCGGACAGCTTTTTGACGTCACCATGCCCTGTGTCCGCGTAGATCTGCAGCTTTGCCTTGATGGCCTCACTATCTCGCACAGGCAGCCGACTCAGAACCTTTTCGGCATTCGGATGAATAATGAGCTGCATCATAAAATCCGCTTTAGCGCTAGAATAAAATACCTCAAAGCGGATATCCGTGCAAGGAGCACCAGATGATCGACCTCACCTGGATGGCCTGGACCTGGCCAACCGCGATCTTCTTCATCGCCATCTTCGCGCTGATCGCCTTGATGGGCGTCTGGGAATACGCCTCGCCCGGCGGCAACCCGCGCTACGGGATATTGCGCTTCGAGACGACGCGCGGCGACCGGCTGTTCCTGTCGCTCTTGGGTTCCGCCTTCATCTGCCTCGGCTTCCTCGGCCTCAGCGAGATCTCGTTGTGGTGGGCGCTCGTCGTCTGCTTCGGCTATGCCGTTCTGGTTTTCCGCCTCGTCTAGAGGCGCTTCTCTTTCGCCTCCCGACGGAGGCGGGATACGGCGCGCGCGACCTCGGCCGGTCGACGCCAGCGCGCCTCACTCATCGACCGGCCATCCGTCTCTCTGGGAGGAGATTTTGATGAAGAAGCAATGGATGCTCTCGGCCGCCGCGCTGGCGCTGACGCTCGGCGCCGGCCCCGCCTTTGCCGACATGGACGCCGCCAAGTCGTTCCTCGACACCGAGATCAAGGATCTTTCGACGCTCGACCGCGCCGCTCAGGAGAAGGAGCTGCAGTGGTTCATCGATGCCGCCAAGCCCTTCGCCGGCATGGACATCAAGGTCGTCTCAGAGACGATCGCCACGCATGAATACGAGTCCAAGGTGCTCGCGCCCGCCTTCACCGCCATCACCGGCATCAAGATCACGCACGACCTGATCGGCGAAGGCGACGTCGTCGAGAAGCTGCAGACGCAGATGCAGTCGGGCGAGAACATCTACGACGCCTACATCAACGATTCCGATCTGATCGGTACGCACTGGCGCTACCAGCAGGCGCGCAACCTGACCGAATGGATGGCCGGGGAAGGCAAGGCCGTCACCAATCCGGACCTCGACCTCGCCGACTATATCGGCACCTCCTTCACCACCGCCCCGGACAAGCAGCTCTACCAGCTGCCCGACCAGCAGTTCGCCAACCTCTATTGGTTCCGCTACGACTGGTTCAACGACGAGAAGAACAAGGCCGATTTCAAGGCCAAGTACGGCTACGACCTCGGCGTTCCCGTCAACTGGTCGGCCTATGAGGACATCGCCGAATTCTTCACCGGCCGCGAGATCGACGGCAAGAAGGTCTTCGGCCACATGGACTACGGCAAGAAGGACCCGTCGCTCGGCTGGCGCTTCACCGATGCCTGGCTGTCGATGGCCGGCAATGGCGACAAGGGCATTCCGAACGGCGTGCCGGTCGACGAATGGGGCATCCGCGTCAACGAGCAGAGCCAGCCCGTCGGCTCCTGCGTCGCCCGCGGCGGCGACACCAACGGACCGGCCGCGGTCTACTCCATCCAGAAATATCTCGACTGGATGAAGGCCTACGCGCCACCGGCCGCCCAGGGCATGACCTTCTCGGAATCCGGCCCCGTCCCGGCGCAGGGCGAGATCGCCCAGCAGATCTTCTGGTACACCGCCTTCACCGCCGACATGGTCAAGGAAGGCCTGCCGGTCGTCGATGCCGAGGGCAACCCGAAATGGCGCATGGCCCCCTCGCCGCACGGCGTCTACTGGAAGGACGGCATGAAGCTCGGCTACCAGGACGTCGGTTCCTGGACGCTGATGAAGTCGACCCCGGTCGACCGCGCCCAGGCGGCCTGGCTCTACGCCCAGTTCGTCTCGTCGAAGACCGTCGACGTGAAGAAGAGCCATGTCGGCCTCACCTTCGTGCGCGAATCCTCGATCCGCGACAAGAGCTTCACCGAGCGCGCGCCGAAGCTCGGCGGCCTCGTCGAGTTCTACCGCTCGCCGGCCCGCGTGCAGTGGTCGCCGACCGGCACCAACGTTCCGGACTATCCGAAGCTCGCCCAGCTCTGGTGGCAGGCGATCGGTGACGCGGCCTCGGGCGAGAAGACCCCGCAGGAAGCCATGGACTCCCTCTGCGCCGAGCAGGAGAAGGTCATGGAGCGTCTCGAGCGCGCCGGCATCCAGGGCGACATCGGCCCGAAGATGAACGAAGAAAAGGACATGGAATACTGGGTCGAGCAGGCCAAGGCGAACGGCACCCTCGCTCCGCAGCCCAAGGTCGAGAACGAAAAGGAAAAGCCGATCACCGTCAACTATGACGAGCTGGTCAAGAGCTGGGCCGACGCCGCTCCGGCGAAGTAAGGCAAAGCGCTGCTAGAGGCCGAGGCGAGAGCCCCGGCCTCTTTCACTCAAAAACATCCGTACCAACGTCTCCGAATAGTCATTCTCGGGCTTGACCCGAGAACCCATGCCGTAACCTGTCAGCCGCCAATCCAGGTCAGAATGACCCTTTCTGCACCGAATGGACCACGTTCAGCGCTTCGGCATGGGTTCTCGGGTCAAGCCCGAGAATGACTATGATCGGAGGTCGGCACTCGCATTGAAAGCGGCCAAAGCCGCCATTTCGTTGCAACGGCAACAGCTTTGGGTGCCACGCCCCCATCCGCCGCGTCATTCTCATGTCCTGCAAGGATTCCCCCATGTCCGGCTACGTCCTCGCCATCGACCAGGGCACCACCTCGACCCGCGCCATCGTCTTCGACGACGCCTTCCGCATCGTCGGTGTCGGCCAGCAGGAGTTCGTCCAGCACTTTCCGCGCTCCGGCTGGGTGGAGCACGATCCGGAGGACATCTGGGCCTCGGTGCTGGCGACGATCCGCACGGCGCTCGCCGATGCCTCGCTCTCGGCCGCCGACATCGCCGCCATCGGCATCACCAACCAGCGCGAGACGACGCTGCTCTGGGACCGCGGCACCGGCAAGGCCGTGCACAACGCCATCGTCTGGCAGGACCGGCGAACCGCCGAATTCTGCCGGAACCTCGTCGCCGACGGGGCCGAGGCGATGGTCACCGACAAGACCGGCCTCATCATCGACCCCTATTTTTCCGGCACCAAGCTGCGCTGGCTGCTCGACAACGTCGAGGGCGCGCGCGCCCGGGCAGAGGCCGGAAAGCTCGCCTTCGGCACCGTCGACACGTTTCTGCTCTGGCGCCTCACCGGCGGCAAGGTGCACGCGACGGATGCGACGAACGCCAGCCGCACCATGCTGTTCGACATCTCCGCCAATTGCTGGGACGAGGATCTCCTGAAACTCCTCGGCATTCCCTCGGCCGTGCTGCCGGACGTGCGCGACTGCGCCGCCGATTTCGGCATGACCGATCCCGGCCTGTTCGGCGTTTCCATCCCGATCCTCGGCATGGCCGGCGACCAGCATGCCGCCACCGTCGGCCAGGCCTGCTTTCGCCCGGGCATGCTGAAATCCACCTATGGCACCGGCTGCTTTGCCGTCTTGAACACCGGCACCGAAAAGGTCGCCTCGACGAACCGGCTGCTGACGACCATCGCCTACCGCCTCGACGGAGTCACCACCTACGCACTGGAAGGCTCGATCTTCATGGCCGGCGCCAGCGTGCAATGGCTGCGCGACGGGCTGAAGCTGATGGACCGCGCCGACCGTTCGGGGCCGATGGCGGCGGAGGCGGACGATGCGCAGGACGTCTATCTCGTTCCCGCCTTCACCGGCCTTGGCGCGCCCTGGTGGGATGCCGAGGCGCGCGGCGCGATGTTCGGCCTCACCCGCAGCACCGGCCCGAACGAGATCGCCCGCGCCGCGCTCGAAGCCGTCTGCTACCAGACCGCGGACCTCCTCGACGCCATGCGCCGGGACTGGACGGCCAATGGCGACACGGTGCTGCGCGTCGATGGCGGCATGGTCGCCTCGGACTGGACCCTGCAGCGCCTCGCCGATCTCCTCGCCGCCCCGGTCGACCGTCCCGTGGTGCTGGAAACCACCGCCCTCGGCGCCGCCTGGCTCGCCGGCCACAAGGCCGGCGTCTGGCCCGGCATGGATGGCTTCTCCGACCGCTGGCGCCTGGAAAAGCGCTTCGAGCCGGCCATGGACGCGGTCACGCGCGGCCGCAAGCTCAGCGGCTGGAGCGATGCGGTGAAGCGGACGCTGACGCGGAACTAGCCCGTCAGAGCGCCGAGGGAGATTACCGGCCGTCATTGACGGCGGGATTGCCCCTCCCTTACTCTCGGATATTCCACCCTTGAGGGGATAGGAGCATGGCACTCCACGTCGAGGATCCACAGGTCGGCGCGTTGGCCGACCGTCTCGCAGCAATTAAAGGCGTCAGCACGACCGAAGCCGTGCGGCAGGCACTGCAGAAAGAGCTGGATAGCATCCAGGCTCCGGATGAGATGTCGCGGCGCGTGCGGGAGGCGCTCGAGGTGGTCCGCGCCCTTCATGCAAAGCATCCTCCCACGGGGCAGGTCGCCGACAAGGCTTGGATCGACAGTCTCTATGAAGACGACTGATGTTCGTTGATGCATCCGCTCTCTGCGCCATCATGGCAGCGGAGCCTGATGCGGTTCCGCTGGCGACTCGGATCGAACGAACCTCGAAATCCATCACGTCCGCCATGGCGGTCTGGGAAACAGCGGTCGCGATCTCGCCCATTTTGAGGATAAACCCCACCGAGGCGGCAATGTCGGTCGGCGATGTCGCGGCGAAGCTCGGCATCGAGGTCATCGCCATCCCGCCCTAGGCCGCAGGCTTCGCGATCGAAGCCTTCGAGCGCTTCGGCAAGGGACGGCATCCCGCGGCGCTGAATTTTGGCGACTGTTTCGCCTATGCCTGCGCCCGGCATTTTCGCCTGCCGCTGCTATTCAAGGGCGGGGATTTTGCGCGCACGGACATCGAGGCCGCGTAGCAGGCGATGGGCTGCCGCCTTCGATCCCATCGCCGGCCTTCGCTGGCTGTCCTTCGCCCTTGGCGCGCAAGGCGGGATTGGCAGCCCGATTGACCTTTGCCGCGCAATGCGGTTCACGATGCCGGCATTGTCGCAGCGCCTCCGTCGAGGTTGCCGGGACGCCGGGAGACCAGACCATGAGCACCAGGGATATCGTCCACATCGCGCTGTTTGCGGCCCTGATGGCGGTGCTCGGCGTGTTTCCGCCGCTGATGATTCCGGCGATCGGCGTGCCGATTACGGCGCAGTCGATGGGGCCGATGCTGGCCGGCGGCATTCTCGGCGCCCGGCGCGGCGGGCTGTCGATGCTGCTCTTCGTCCTTCTCGTCGCCGTCGGCCTGCCGCTTCTGTCGGGCGGGCGCGGCGGCATCGGCGCGCTGGTCGGGCCGTGGTCGGGCTTCATCTACGGCTGGGTGGTGTCCGCCGTCGTCATCGGCTTTTTGACCGAGCGCTTCTGGCACCGCCTCTCCTTCGTAACGGCCTTCGCCTTCGCGCTCGTCGGCGGCATCGGCGTCGTCTACGGCATCGGCGTTCCCTGGTTCGCGGCGATGTCCGGCATGGATCTCGGCGCCGCCTTCCTCGCCTCCGCCGTCGCCTTCGTCCCCGGCGATCTCATCAAGGCCGGCATGGCGGCGCTCGTGATGGTCACCGTGCGCCAGGCCTATCCGCTGATCACCCGCGCCCGGAACGCCTGAGCCGGCCTCCGTCGCCGCCATGATCACGCTTTCCGGCGTCGGCGTCTCCCGCAATGGCCGTCCCGTGCTCTCGGACATCGACCTTCGGCTCGCCGAGCGCCGCATCGGTGTCATCGGCGCCAATGGCTCGGGCAAGAGCACGTTCGCGCGCCTCCTCAACGGCCTGCTTCTGCCGACCACGGGAACGGTCGCCGTCGACGGCCTCGATACCGCGAAGGACGGAAAGGCGGTGCGGCGCAAAGTCGGCTTCGTCTTCCAGAATCCCGACAGCCAGATCGTCTATCCCAGCGTCGGCGAGGACCTGGCCTTCGGGCTCAAGGGCCGGGGCCTGTCAAAACCCGAGATTGCGGGGCGGATCGCCGAGGTGCTGGAGCGCCAGGGCCTCGCCGGCAGCGAGAACCAGCTGATCCACGAGCTTTCGGGCGGCGAGCGGCAGCTGGTGGCGCTGGCCGGCGTCATGGTGATGCAGCCGGACGTCCTCGTCCTCGACGAGCCGACGACGCTGCTCGACCTCAGCAACACGCGCCGCATCGCCACGGCGATCGAAGCCTTCGACGGCCAGGTGCTGATGGTGACGCACGATCTTAGCCTCCTCGCCGGTTTCGACCGGGTGCTGGTCTTCGAGGCCGGCCGCCTGCACTGCGATGCTCCGCCCGCCGAGGCCATCGCCTCGTATCTCGACCTCTGCCGATGATCGCCGCGCTCTATGTCGACCGCGACAGCCCCCTGCACCGGCTGCGGCCGGGGGTGAAACTCCTAGCGCTGCCGATCCTCGGCACGCTGCTCTTCACCCTCCCCGGGCTCGTCCCCAGCGCTCTCGGCCTGGCGCTGGTCCTCGCCCTCTACGCCGTCGCCAAAATCCCGCCCGCCGTTATGCTCCGGCAGCTCCGGCCCGTCGCCTTCGTGCTCGTCTTCATCTTCCTGGCCCAGCTCTGGATCGCCGGCCTGCCGCTGGCGGTGCTCGCCGTGCTGCGTTTCCTCGCCCTCATCCTCGCTGCCGCTCTGGTGACGCTGACGACGCGCAGCGCCGACATGATCGCCGCGCTGGAGAAAGGCTTCTCGCTTTTCGCCTTCGCCGGGGTCGATGCGGCCAAGTGCAGCCTCGCGATCTCCCTCGTCATCCGCTTCGTGCCGGTGATCCAGACCGTGCTTTCCGAGGTCCGCGAGGCGCAGGCGGCGCGTGGGCGCGGCGTCAGCCTGTTTGCCCTCGCCGTGCCGGTGGTGGTGCGCACGCTGAAGCTCGCCGACGAGGTGGCCGAGGCGATCGACGCCAGGTCGTGACCCTGCGTCGCCAACCGAGAGCCGGCCGACGGGAAGTTTTGCCCGAAACAGGATCGCGGCGGCAAAGCGGATGGTGCTATGCTTTTTTCGGGCGCCGTCAGTGCGCGCGATACCGAGAGGCCGCCGAGGCCGCCGGATCGCGCGGGAATGAAGAACAGAGCGATGGGGATCTCCGTCGCGCTGATCGGGAGGACGCCATGAGATCGGTATTGAAGGCGCTGGTCGCCACCGCAGTGCTGTGGAGTGCTCCGGCGCTCGCCGCCGAGACCGTCCGCGTCGGCGTGCTGAAATTCGGCACGGTGAACTGGGAACTCGACGCGATGAAGCGTCACGGCATCGACGCGAAACACGGCGTCGACGTCGAGATCATCCCCTTCGCCGGCGAGGACGCCACCGGCATCGCGCTCCAGGGCGGCAGCGTCGACATGATCGTCACCGATTGGCTCTGGGTCTCGCGCCAGCGCGCCGAGGGCGGCTCTTACGTCTTCGCGCCCTATTCCACCTCGGTCGGCGCGATCATGGTGCCCGGCGACAGCCCGATCCAGTCGTTCGCCGATCTGAGCGGCAAGACGCTCGGCGTCGCCGGCGGCCCGCTCGACAAGAACTGGCTGCTGATCCAGGCGCTGGCCCTGCGCGACGCCCAAACCGATCTCTCGAACGACGCCCGGATCATCTACGGCGCGCCGCCGCTTCTGGCGGAAAAGGCGCGCAGCGGCGAGCTCGACGCCGTGCTGATCTTCTGGAACTACGCCGCCCGCCTCGAAGCCGAAGGCTTTCGTCGCCTCGTCTCGGGCGAAGAGGCGGCCAAAGCTTTTGGCGCAAGCGGGCCGGTGGCGACCATCGGCTATGTCTTCGACGAAGCCTGGGCGAAAGAGCACGCCGATGCGGCCAGCGGCTTCATCGCGGCGTCTAAGGAGACCAAGCAGCTTCTAAAGGCCTCGGACGCCGAATGGGACGCGCTGGAGCCGCTGGTGAATGCCGGCGATGCGGCGACGCTGGCAGTGATGCGCGACCGCTATCGCGAGGGCATTCCGGCCCGTGACGTGGTCGAGGAGGAGAAGGACGCGGCAAAACTCTACCAGGTGCTGGAAGGGCTTGCCGGCGAGAAGCTGGTCGGCCCCGGCAAGACGCTGGATCCCGGCACCTACTGGTCCGGGCTGAAGAATGGCTCCTGACGGCGTCGTGAGACCCTCCCTGCCATCGTCGATCGAGCGAGAGACGCCCGCGATGCCCCGCCGGGCCGGGTGCGACGTGCAACGCGCTCCGTCCCGACGCATCAGCCCCGCGGCGGTGACCACCGCCTCGATGCTGGCGCTGCTGGCGCTCTGGTGGGTCGCGGCCGGCCTCGCCCAGTCGCGCCTGCTGCCGACGCCCGCCGCCGTGGCGGCCGCCTTCTGGCGCGACGCCCGCACCGGCGAGCTGCCCTTCCATCTGGCGATGACGCTGATGCGCGTCGCCGCCTCCTTCGTCGTCGCCATGACGATCGGCTCTGCGATCGGTCTGGCGCTCGGCCTCAGCCGCACCGCCAACCGCTTCTTCAATCCCTGGGTGATCCTCTTCCTCAACCTGCCGGCGCTGGTGGTGATCTTTCTCCTGTTCATCTGGATCGGCACCAACGAGACGGCGGCGATCCTCGCCATCGCCATCAACAAGATCCCGAACGTCGTCGTCACCATCCGCGAGGGCGCGCAGGCGCTGGACCGGCAACTGGCCGAGATGGCGAAAGTCTATCGCTTCTCCCGCCGCGACCGTCTCGTCCACGTCATCCTGCCGCAGCTGCAACCCTATGTCGCCGCCGCGACGCGCTCCGGCCTGTCGCTGATCTGGAAGATCGCCCTCGTCGTCGAACTGTTCGGCCTGTCGAGCGGCGTCGGTTTCCAGATCGCCACCTATTTCTCCCTCTCCAACGTCGCCGCCATCCTCGCCTACACGCTCGCCTTCGTCGCGGTGATGCTGCTCGTCGAGCTCCTCATCGTGCAGCCGCTGGAAGCGCGCGCGACACGCTGGCGCGGAAAGAGTTGAGATGACCGATTTTTCCGCCACCGTCCCGCCGTCCTCCGCCGCGACGACGGGCACCGGGCCGAACGCCGATCCACTTTCCGAAAGGGGATCAGCCCCGCCGATGCCGTCTTCACCGGCCCCGCCCGCCAGCCTCGACGTCCACATCGCGGAAAAACGCTTCGTCTCGGCCGACGGGACGGACGTGCTGGCCATCGCCGACCTCGCTTTCACCGCTGCGGCAGGCAGCTTCACCGCCCTCATCGGCCCGTCCGGCTGCGGCAAGACGACGGCGCTGCGCATCATCCTCGGCCTCGACAGCGACTTCTCCGGCCATATCCGGCGCGCCGATCCCGAGGGGCGGATCGCCGCCGTGTTCCAGGAACCGCGGCTTCTGCCCTGGCGCGACGTGGAGACGAATGTGCGCCTTGCTTTGCCGCCCGAGCGCCGCGCCGACGATCTCGGCCCGCTGTTCGAGACGCTTGGCCTCGCCGATATGACCAGGCGTTTTCCCGGCGAGCTGTCGCTCGGCCTTGCCCGCCGCGTCGCGCTCGCCCGCGCCGTCGCGATCCGCCCCGCCCTCCTCCTCCTCGACGAGCCCTTCGTCTCGCTTGACGAGGAGACGGCGGCGCGGCTGCGCGCCCTCCTCCTCGACGTCTGGTCCGCCCGCCCGACGACGGCGGTGATGGTCACCCACAACCTGCGCGAAGCGGTGGAGCTCGCCGACCGCATCGTCTTCCTCACCGAGCGCCCGGCGCGGCTGCGCGGCGTCTACGATCTGCCGACACCCCGCGCGGAGCGCGATGCGTTCTGGCAGGAGCGGACGGTGGCGGAAGTCGGCGCGCTCTATCCCGGGGTCATCTGAAAGAGGTTCCACCGCGCCGACGCATGGCTGCCGCGCAGGATGTCCCTTGACCCAGACACCGCCGCATCCGACTTTGGCAAAATGAGCTTGATTCGATCCATCTGTGTCTATTGCGGTTCCTCACCCGGCCGCGATCCCGCCCATCTCCAGGCCGCCGAGGTGCTCGGCACCGCCATCGGCCGCGCCGGCCTGCGCCTCATCTATGGCGGCGGCACGCGCGGCATCATGGGCGCCGTGTCCGACGCGGTGATCGCCGCCGGCGGCAAGGTCACCGGCGTCATCCCGCGCTTCCTGATCGACATGGAGGCGACCGAGAGCGAGTTGCAGCGGCTCGACGAGCTGATCGTCACCGAGGACATGCACGAGCGCAAGCACATCATGTTCGAGCGCTCCGACGCCTTCGTGGCTCTCCCCGGCGGCATCGGCACGCTGGAGGAGCTGATCGAGATCATGACCTGGAGCCAGCTCGGCCGGCACAAGAAGCCGATCGCCATCGCCAATGTCGGCGGCTTCTGGGACCCGCTCTCCAGCCTGCTCGACCACATGCGCGACGAGGGCTACATCCACACCGCCCACCAGGTCCGCCCGCTCGTCATCGACCGCGCCGAGGACGTCATCCCGACCCTGATGCGCAAGGCGCCCGTGAATGCCGAGGGCGAGGCGGCGGTGATCGAGAGACTGTAGCGGGCCCGGATTGCCTCGGTTCCGTGCCCCTCGCGGGCACGACAGACGGCCATGCCCTACGCAATGACGTCTCCGTTTCGATATACGCCGGTCAACCGACCTGCCTTTGCCTGACGTCCCGGCATGGATCCCGGATCAAGTCCGGGATGACTATTCGGAAGGAACAGTGCTTCGCGCTTTGCAGGCAATGAAGCCTTCTGCGACCCTTTAAGTTTAGTCATCCCGGGCTTGACCCGGGACCCATGCCGAGGCGCTGCCACCGCCAGACCGGGTCAGGACGGGAAGGTCCACCGTCCTCGAGCCTGTTCAGCGATTTGGAATGGGTCCCGGATCAAGTCCGGGATGACGATTCGGCAAGGACAGTGCTTTGCGTTCGGCAAGCGGTGACATCTTCTGCCACCCCTTAGCATTCGTCATTGCCAAGCTGACGCAGGATTCATCCCGTGGCGCTTGTCCCTGCGAACAGCTCTCTTTGGTGTCATCCTCCTTGCGCGAAACGCGGGGATTCATGCCGGGATGGCTAAAATCGACCCATGGGTTCAGGCTGGCAATCTCCCCCCGCCACCATCATCCCGCCGTCCGCCCGTCAAAACGCTTCTGCGCCGCCTCGACCTGCGGGCCATGCTGCCGGCTCCAGGCCACCAGCGCGGCGACCTGGGCGGCGAAGGCGTGGCCGAGGTCGGTCAGTTCGTAGGTCACGCTCGGCGGAACACTCGCTTCGACATGGCGCAGGACGTGGCCGTCCCGCTCCAGGCGGCGCAAAGTGAGCGTCATCATGCGCTGCGAAATGCCCTCCAAAGCGCGTTCGAGCTCCGAATAGCGGCGGGGGCCGGGTGAGAGCTCCGCCAGCGCGGTGACCGTCCAGCGTTCGCCCAGGCGGCCGAGCACGAGGCGAAGGCCGCAATCCTGGTGATCGGCGGCGCCGCAGGGGCGCAGCGCGGCCACCGGACGAACATCCATGTGCGTATCGGACAAGATTGTGCCTCCTTATGCCAGCGGCCGAAACCGCCTAGGTCAGGACTGGATCGGACAGAGGGAGACGTAGCATGATCTCGTACCCGGAGCATCGTTGGCTGCCTCGGCACCCCGGGCCGGCGAGACCGGCGAGGCCGGATCGTCCTGCCCCACCGTCCGCCGTCTGCCCTTCCCGCCGACATCCATCACGGGACGGCAAGAGCCGGCCCCGCCACACAGGAGCACCCCATCCATGACCACTCGTCGCCACCTGCTCATCGGCGCGGCCATCGCCCCGATCGCCCTGAAGCTGTCGGTCCTGCCGGCCTCCGCCCAGGCGACCGCCGGCAGTCCCGCCCAGGTCGTCGCCCTGCAGCGCACGACCGCCGGCAAGGCGGTCGTGACCGCCATCTCCGACGGGTTTCTCCAGATCGACGTCGCCTATCTCTCGAACATCACGCCGGAGGCCGCCAACACCATCCTCGCGCAGGAATTTATCGAAGCCTCGCCGGTGACGACGGGGGTCAACACCTACCTCGTCTCCGTGGACGGGCGGAACATCCTCGTCGACACCGGCGGCGCCGGCTACACGCCCGACCTCGGAAGGCTGTCCGCGGGCCTCGACGCGGCGGGTGTTTCCCCTGACGACATCGACGCGATCCTCCTGACGCATCTGCATGTCGACCACATCGGCGGCCTCCTCTCGGACGGCAAGGCGGCCTTTGCCAAGGCCGAGCTCCACGTGCACGCCGAGGACGTCGCCCACTTCACCAGCGCCGAGAAGAAGGCGGCGGCGCCCGACGCGTTCAAGTCGGGCTTCGACATGGCGCAGGCGGCGCTCGCCGCCTATGGCGACCGGGTGAAGACGTTTTCGGGCGAGGCCGAGGTGGTGCCCGGCATTCGCTCGCGCGAGCTCTTCGGCCACACGCCGGGCCATTGCGGCTTCGTCGTCGGCGAGGGCGAGGACGCGCTGTTCATCTGGGGCGACATCGTCCATGTCGGCCCCGTCCAGATGGCCAAGCCCGATGTCGGCATCGCCTTCGACGTCGACGGCCCCCTGGCCATCGCGACCCGAAAGCGCATCCTCGAAGAGGTCGCCCGCGACCGCACCCGCATCGCCGGCATGCACATCAGCTTCCCCGGCATCGGCCATGTGCGCAAGCTCGCCGAGGGCGAGGGCTACGACTTCGAGCCGGCGGCCTGGACCTACGCCATCGAATAGGCTGACGTTTCGAGCGTCTTGGCATGGATCCCCGGGGCCAAGGCCCCGAGGATGACGATGCGGAAGGGACAGTGCTTCTTGCTCAGCAGGCATTGTAGCTTCCTGCCCCATCTAAGATTAGTCATCCCGGGCTTGACCCGGGACCCATGCCGAGGCGCGACCACTGCCCCATTGGGCAGGATCGGGAATGTCCCCCGTCCTCGACTACGTTCAGCGATTTGGCATGGGTCCCGGATCAAGTCCGGGATGACTACTCGGAAAGGACAGTGCTTTGCGTTCGGCAGGCGGTGACATCTTCTGCCACCCTACGACATTGGTCATTCCAGGCTTGACCCAGTCCCCATGCCGAGGCGCTTGTGCCTGCCAGAATGCGCGTCACCCTAAACACCATCGCCAGAGACGACGAGCCCTGGAAAGGTCAAGGCGCACGACGGCGAACACGAGAGATCCCCAGGCCAAGGCCTCGGCGATGACGTGGCATGTGGGCATGCCCTCGTCGGGCGTGCACCGCCCTCCCTCCCGTCGTCATTGTCGGGCTTGACCCGACAACCCATGCCGAAGCGATTGAGAAGTCGATTCGGGTCAGGATGCTGCGCTTCGCGGAACGAGCCCGCGCGACGCCATAGGGCTAGCCATCCCGACCTCGGGCCGGGATGGCGCCCTGCCCCAGCCTACGCCCGGCCGGCAAGGCCGCCGTTCAGGCCAGCGAGCCCACCACCGCACAGCCCCCGCCAAGGATAGAGCCCGTTTTTGACGACACAGCGTCACCGTGGCGAAGGCGCGCACGAGGGCCCGTGCCGCTCGTATCGCGGGGCCGGGACCCTATGTGACGCCCTATGCGTCCCCCGTGACGCGCAACATCAAAGGCATCCCCCATGAAAGCCATGGCCCTGCGCTCCCCCGCCGGACTCGACAACATCGTGCTCGAGGATCGCGCCGATCCCGGCCAGCCCGGCGCCGGCGAGATCCGCGTCGCGCTGCACGGCGCGTCCTTGAACTTCCATGACCTCGGCGTCGCCACCGGAAGGATGAAGGCCGACGATGGCCGCGTGCTGCTGGCCGACGGCGCCGGCGTCGTCGAAAGCGTCGGCGACGGTGTGACCGAGTTCAAGGCGGGCGACAGCGTCGTCTCCTGCTTCTTCCCGGACTGGCAGGACGGCACGCCGACCATCGGCGACTTTTCCCGGACTCCCGGCGACGGCATCGACGGTTTCGCGCAGGAAGCCGTCGTGCTGCCCGCCACCGCCTTCACCCATGCGCCGAAGGGCTACGACGCGGTCGAGGCGGCGACGATCACCACGGCTGGACTGACGGCCTGGCGGGCGCTCGTGACCGACGGAAAGCTGAAAGCCGGCGACACCGTGCTCCTGCTCGGCACCGGCGGCGTCTCGATCTGGGCGCTGCAGATCGCCAAGGCCTTTGGCGCCACGGTCGCCATCACCTCCTCGTCTGACGAGAAGCTGGCGCGGGCCAAGACGCTCGGCGCCGATTTCACGCTGAACTACCGGACGCAGCCGGCCTGGGGCAAAGCGATCGTCGAGTGGACGGGCGGGCGCGGCGTCGACCACGTCGTCGAGGTCGGCGGCCCCGGCACCTTGCCGCAGTCGATCGAGGCGGTGCGCGTCGGCGGGCACATCTCGCTGATCGGCGTTCTCACCGGCGGTGCCGGCGAGGTGCCGACGGCGGCGCTGATGGGCAAGCAGGCGCGCCTGCAGGGCCTGATCGTCGGCAGCCGGCGCGAGCAGCAGGATTTCGTCCGCGCGCTGGAAGCGACCGGCATCCGCCCCGTCATCGACCGCCGCTTCGGCCTCGAAGAGCTCGCGGAAGCCTTCCGCTACGAGGAAGGCGCCAGCCATTTCGGCAAGATCGGCATCGCCTGGTAGGAGTCTCGTGCTGAAGCGGGACGGTGTTTTGACGAAGCGCCGTCCCGCGAGCCGTCAGCTCGGGCACGTCTCCGCGGCCGCCGTCATGGCGCGCTGCCGGCGGCGGGCCCGGGCGCCAGAGACGAGCGACCAGACATAGATCGCGACCGCCACCCAGATCAGGCCGAAGGCGACGCCCTGCCAGAGCGAGAAGGGCTCGCCGAAGGCGAAGACGGCGGTGAAGAACAGCGCCGTCGGCGCGATGTACTGCAGGATGCCGATGGTCGAATAGTCCAGCCGCTTGGCGCCGGCGGCAAACAGGATCAGCGGGATCGCCGTCAGCGGACCGGCACAGACCAGAAGCCAGGCCTCGGCGGCATTGCCGGCGAAGTGGCTGGTGCCCTCGGCGAGCGTCCAGGCGATGAAGGCGAGGCACGGCACCGACAGGAGCACGACCTCGACGAAAAAGCCTTCCGTCGGGCCGATCGGCAGGATCTTGCGAAGCAAGCCGTAAGTGCCGAAGGAAAAGGCGAGGACGAGCGATATCCAGGGCAGGCCGCCGGCCTGCACGGTCAAGACGGCGACCGCCAGCGCCGCCAGCGCGATCGCCACGCTTTGCCAGCGCGTCGGCCGCTCGCCGAGGAAGATCGCCCCCATCATCACGTTGACCAGCGGGTTGATGTAGTAGCCGAGCGCCGCGTGCAGGGTGCGGTCGGTGACGATCGCGTAGACGTAGACGCCCCAGTTCAGCGAGATGATGCAGGCGGTGACGGACGCCAGCAGCAGCGTGCGCGGCGAGCGGAAGATCGGTCCGAGATTGCTGAGGCCCCCGAGCCACCAGAGGATCGCGGCGGCAAAGGGCACGGCCCAGACGATCCGGTGCGCCACGATCTCCAGCGGCGGAACGCTGCCGAGGAGCTTCATGAAGGCCGGCAGGATCAGCCCCCAGATCAGGTAGGCCGACGTCGCGAAGACGAAGCCGCGCGACTGCTCGGAAGATTCTGCCGCCATGAAATGCCGTCCCGGGAATGCGGCGCGCCGCCGCCGGCACCCCTTCCGCCCGGATAGGGCCTGCCCAAATCGAATGCAAGCCTGACCGTCCCGGCCGCATTCTCGCGGGGGCGCTACCGCCGGTCGGCAAAGCCGTCGGTGGCGGCGATCAGGCGGTCGAGGATGCCGGGTTCGGAATAGACGTGGCCGGCCGCCTCGACGAGGTGGAATTCGGCCTCGGGCCAGGCTTTGTGCAGGTCCCAGGCGGTGACCGGCGGCGTCGCCATGTCGTAGCGGCCCTGGATAATGACGCCGGGAATGTGCCGGATGCGGCGGGCGTCGCGGATCAGCTGCCCCTCCTCCATCCAGCCGGCATGCACGAAATAGTGGTTCTCGATGCGGGCGAAGGCGATGGCGAAGTCGTCGTCGTAGAAGGCCTCGCTGGTGGCGGGATCGGGCAGCAGCGTCAGCGTCTCGCCCTCCCAGCGGCTCCAGGCAAGGGCGGCCTCGATCTGTGCCGCGCGGTCCTCGCCGACGAGGCGGCGGCGGTAGGCGGCGATCATGTCGCCGCGCTCGGCCTCGGGGATCGGCGCCTGGAAACGCTCCCACTTCTCGGGGAAGAGCAGCGAGGCGCCATACTGGTAGTACCATTCGAGCTCGAAGCGGCGCAGCGTGAAGATGCCGCGCAGGACGATCTCGCTCGTACGCTCGGGATGCGTCTCGGCATAGGCCAACGCCAGGGTGGAGCCCCATGAGCCGCCGAAGACGAGCCACGACTCCACGCCGGCCATCTCGCGCAGACGCTCGATGTCGGCGACGAGGTGCCAGGTGGTGTTCGCCTCGAGGCTCGCATGCGGCGTGGAGCGGCCGCAGCCGCGCTGGTCGAACAGGAGGACGTCATAGCGCGCGGGGTCGAACAGGCGGCGGTGGCTCGGGCTGCAGCCGCCGCCCGGCCCGCCATGCAGGAAGACCGCGGGCTTCGCCCCCGGCGTGCCGACGCGCTCCCAATACAGGCTGTGGCCGTCGCCGACATCGAGCATGCCCGACTCATAGGGCTCGATCTCGGGATAGAGCTGGCGGAGATCGCTCACGCGGCAGGCCCCTTCCGGAAGTCGGTATCGTCGGTGTCATGGTCGGGATGCTGGTAGGAGACGAGATCGGCGAGGAATCCGACATCCGCGGCATCCTCCATCGTCTCCCGGGTCGGCAGCGCCGCCAGACGGTCGACGAAAGCGAGTTTCGCCTCGGTGCCGAACTGGATCTCCGGAGCGATCGCGCCTGGATCGTCGAAGGCGCCGATGGCCAGCGCCGGCCCGGACGGCGACTCGTAGGTCAGCGGCGTGCCGCAGGCGGCGCAGAAGCCGCGGCGGACGTGATTGGACGACTGGAAATAGGCCGGCGCGCCGCGCGTCCAGGCGTGCGCCGCCCAGTCGAAGGAGACCAGCGGCGCGTAAAAACTGCCGAACGCCTTCTGGCACATGCGGCAATGGCAGATCGAGGCGTTGCCGAGCGCGCCCTCGATGCGAAAGCGTACCGCGCCGCACTGGCAGCCGCCGGTATAGACGGGCTTGTTGTCGAGCGTCATGCGTCTTCCTCCTTCCGGGCCAGCGCCGCCTCATCGGCGCCGGAGAAACGATGCGTCGCGGCCATCAACTCGGCAAGGACGCCGGGCTCGGAAAAAGCATGGCCGGCTCCCTCGACGAGGCGGTAGTCGGCCTCCGACCAGGCGCGGTGCAGCGCCCAGCTGGTCGCTGCGGGGGTGACGACGTCGTAGCGGCCCTGGACGATTGTGCCGGGAATGCCGGCAAGCCGGGAGGCGTCGCGCAGGAGCTGACCCTCCTCCAGCCAGAGATCGTGCAGGAAATAGTGATTCTCGATCCGGGCAAACGCGATCGTGCCGTCGCCGGCAGTGGTGCCGGGCGCGCCCATGCCGCTCTTCAGCGTCACCGTACGCCCTTCCCAACCCGCCCAGGCGGCAGCGGCGCGGGCCTGCACCGCGCGGTCGGGATCGGTCAGGCGGGCGCGGAAGGCAGTGATCAGGTCGCCGCGCTCGGCCTCGGGAATCTGCTCTATGAAATCGGCCCAGCGGTCGGGAAAGAGCAGGCTGGCGCCGCTGCCATAGAACCAGTCGAGCTCTTGGCGGCGGCCGGTGAAGACGCCGCGCAGGATCATCGCCGACACGCGTTCAGGATGGGTCTCGGCATAGGCCAGCGCCAGCGTGGCGCCCCAGGAGCCGCCGAAGAGGAGCCAGGACTCAACGCCGATCATCCGCCGCAGCCGCTCCAGATCGGCGACGAGATGCCAGGTGGTGTTGGCTTCGAGCGATCCGACCGGCGTCGAGCGGCCGCTGCCGCGCTGGTCGAACAGGAGCACGTTGTAGCGCTCGGGATCGAACAGGCGGCGATGATGGGCGCCGGCGCCGCTGCCGGGACCGCCATGCAGGAAGACGGCCGGCCGCCCCTGCGGGTTGCCGCAGAGCTCCCAGTAGAGCGAGTGGCCGTCGCCGACGTCGAGCCGCCCGCTGTCATAGGGTTCGATCGGCGGAAAGGGCTTTGGCGCCTCGCTCATGCCGGTCTCGGGAGCAAGACGGCGGGCGGCGCGGCGGTGGGGGCGATGGGTGTCATCCCTCCGTCATCGCGGATCGCAGCTTTCCTGACAAGACACGCCGGGCCTGACAGGCCACAACGGGCCACGCCAAGGGCGGCGCGACCGGCTCCAGGCGACAAGGACCGGCGGCGCGAAGGCATCCCGCTTCGCCGCATGGGCGATGCGCGACCGTGCGGTCAGTCGCCGGCGACGAAGAACTGCAGCTTGCCGTCCGGCGAGATGCCGGCGCGGTAGAAATTGTAGGCGCCGAAGCCCAGCATTTCCTGATAGTCGCCGGCCGTGACGAGTTCGAAGAGCTCGACCTTCTGCGGCGGGGTCAGCCTGTCGAGCGGCACGCCGGTGAAATAGGGCCAGACGTAGATCTCTTCGTCGCTGCCGACGTCGTTGCGGACATGGCCGGCCTGCAGGACCTCGAGCAGGATCGCTAGGGTCTCGATGCCCTCGCCGTCGCCGGAGGCGGACTTCAGAAAGGCGATCGGATCCTCCTGGCCACCGCCGAAGCTCACCATCGTGCCGTCCTCGCCGATGTCGAGATAGGGCCGGAGCGCCTCGATGTCGCCGCCGCGGCAGATCTCGATCAGACGCTCCCGCAGATCGCGAACGGGCTTCGGGAGGTCGGCGTCGCCATAGAAGATCTCCGCCGGGGGAATCGCCGCAGCGGGCGCGGCCTCGTCGCCGGACGTGTCGGACTCGGTCGCGTCATCGGAAGAATCGCTCGCTGCGGGCGGAGCGAAGGGCGCCTCCCCGGTCGCCGGGGCTGGGGCCTGTCCGGCAGCGGGAGTCACCGGCCGAGGGGTGGCGGGTGCCGCCGGGTCGACCGCGCCGGCCGGGGCGTCGGTCACGGGCTGCGGGGCCGTTGCCGGCGTGGCTGGAGTCGGTGCGGTTTCGCCAGCCGGCGCCCGGTCCGGCGTGCCGGCGCCCGTGACGGAGGGAATAGGCGGCAGGGGAACGGAGACGATGCCCTGCTTCTGGTCCGATTCGCCGTCCTCGGAACCGATTTGGGAAAAGGCAACGGCGCCATCGGCGGCGGCGAGCAGCCAGAACGAGGCGGCCAGCGGCAGCAAAGCGAGGGTCAACCTGGAAGACATCAAGCGATTCCTCGTCGCATCCGGCCCGGGCGCCCGGCGGAAGGGCGCCCTAATGCAGGCCTCGCTCGGACCGGAATTCACCGAACTCGATTCGCTGGCGCAGCCCGTCCAGAAGTTCCAGCACCTCGTCCTCGCCGTGCAGGCGCACGAGCTCGGTCAGCGCGGTGGAAATCGCCGTCTCGGCCAGGATCTCAGCCTCGATGCCGTCGGAGATGCCGTCGGCCCAGGCCTCGTTGTGATACTCGAAAGCGACCTGCTTCTTCTCGGCTTCGATCATGGCGTCGAGCTCGGCATTCTGCAAATCGACCATCCGTATTTCCTCTCATTTAGCCTTTCGGCTTCACGTGTCGTTAAGGTCCTAACACGATCCGGACTCGGCATTTCGTTCGAAATTCCGAAACCGTTACCGAATGGTTAATTCCCGTACCTTGCGCTGATCTCGCGGCTGAGAGACGCCCCCTCGCCCTGGTATCGCGCCAGGGCCACGCGGGCCGCCGGCGTACAATTGCGGTAGGTCGATTCGAAGGCGCGAAACCCGTCGTTGAAGGCGGCGACGAGGATCTGGCGGTCCGCCGCGTTCGGTGAGAGCGTCACCAGAATCTCGTTCATCTTGTCGCGCCATATCTCGGCCTCGCCGTCGCCGCACAGCCTCCGGAGAAAGTGCACCGACCCCAGGATCGAGGAGAGGCGCGCCAGCGTCGGCATGTACGGCGCGCCGGACGGCGGCTCGGTTGCCGCCGCAGGATCCTCTGCCTCGCCTTCGCCCTCGGCCACCGCGACCCGCAAGACCACCGTCTTCGCGTCTGCCTCCGCTTCTGCCTTTGTTTCCGCCTTGGACGTCTCCGCCCACGACGTTGCCGCCCAGGGCGTCTGCGTCCCCCTCGCGCCCAATGCCGGCGCTTGCGGGGATCTTTCCGCCATCCCGACACCGGGCTGCAGTGCCAACGCCACGATCGTCAGCAGCGAAGTCAGTACGGATCGAGAGGCCATCATCACGGTGAACAGTCTCGCCTCGTTAACGAAATTGCAAGATTGGCGGGAGTGGCGGCCGCGCATTGGCCAAAAGGTGCGCCATTCCCGCAACATCCGGCCGAAACGGCGGGCGGGCCTAGAGTCCCAGGAGATGGGAACGGTGGGCGCTTTCGACGATGGCGCGAAGTCCGGGCGTCAGCTTCTGCTGTTCGGCCAGGGCCTCCAGCTCGGCCACCTCGACGAACCGGCAGGCGAGCGCATCGTCCCCGGCGACGGGATCCTGCCCGACCGGGATCTCCCGGGCGCCGCGGTGCACGGCGATGACGGCGTGGAAGTCGGGCTCCACCACCTCGTGCAGGCAGAAGAAGGGATAATGCGGCAGGTCGAGTCCGGTCTCTTCCAAGACCTCGCGCCGCACCGCCGCCTCCAGCCGCTCGCCGAAGTTCAGGCTTCCGCCGGGAAGGCTGAGGAGGCCCGCATAGGGCGCCGCGCGCCGCTCGACGAGCAGCACCTTGCCGGCGCGGAACAGGCAGGCGGAAACGCCGAGGATGGGGTGCGTGTCGGTCATGAGGATCGAGGTAACACGGCGGCAGGGATTGGCAAGGGCGCGCCTTGCGCCGAATGGCCTCACCGGGCGTTCCGGCCGGCCCGGGACGATGTCCGGACCGGTCTGCGACGGCTTGACATGGTGGGCTCCCGCGGGCTGATCGGAGCCATGTGTCCGCGCTTCTGCCTCACCGCCACGCCCCGCGAGACCGCGGATCTTCTCGGCCTTGCTGCGCTCGACGGCTTTCCGCCGCGCTACAACATCGCGCCGGCGCAGCCGATCCTGGTCGCCCTCGGCGGCGCGGAGGACCGGCCCGATGCCGGCCGCCCCGGCCGGGCCGGGCTGCTGGTGCGCTGGGGCTTCATCCCGGCCTGGGTCAGGGATCTCAAAGGCTTTCCGCTGCTGTTCAACGCTGCGGCCGAGACCGCGGGCGAAAAGAACGCCTTCCGCGCCGCGCTGCGTTATCGCCGCTGCCTCGTGCCGGCGAGCGGCTGGTACGAATGGCGCCGGGACGATCGCGGCCGCAAGCACCAGGCTTTCTTCATCCGGCCGCGAACGGCCGGACCGATCGCCTTCGCCGGCCTGATGGAGACCTGGCTTTCGCCCGACGGCTCGGAACTCGACACGGCCGCCATCCTCACCACCACCGCCAACCGCACGCTCCGGCCAATCCGCGACCGCACGCCCGTGGTGCTCGAAGAGGCCGATTTTCAGCGCTGGTTGGATTGCCGCAGCCATGATGGGGCGGATGTCGCAGATCTCCTGCGCCCCGCGCCGGACGCGCTGGTCGAAGCCGTGCCGATCTCCGACCGGGTGAACCGCATCGCCGATACCAGCCCCGAGATCCAGGCTCCCATCAAGCTTGCCGAGACGCCGTCCGGCGGCGATAAGACGAGGGACCCGCCGGATCAGCCGAGCCTCTTCTGATCCGCCCCCCCCTCACTTCGTGGAGCCGCCCCGTGAACATCGATCTGCTCAAGCGCCTGTGTGAGACCCCCGGCGTCGCCGGCCGCGAGGAGCGCGTGCGCGACCTGATCGAGTCGGAGGCGAAATCGCTGTTCGACGAAATCCGCACCGATGCGATGGGCTCGCTCGTCTGCACCCGGAAGGGCAAGGGCAAGAACCCGGAAAAGATCATGCTCGCCTGTCATATGGACGAGATCGGCTTCATCGTCAGCCATGTCACCGACAAGGGATTCCTGCACGTCCAGCCGCTCGGCGGCTTCGACCCGCGCAACCTGTTCTCGCGCCGCGTCCTCGTCGTCACCGACAAGGGCGATCATCGCGGCGTCATGAATCCCGAGGGCAAGCCGATCCACATCCAGGCCGCCGAGGACCGCAAGAAGGTGCCCGAGCCCGGCGACTTCATCATCGACACCGGCCATGGCGCTTCGGCCAAGGACATTTTTCGCGTCGGCGATACCGTGGTGATGGACGAGCCCTTCATCGAGATGGGCGACAAGCTGGTGTCGAAGGCGCTCGACAACCGCGTCGCCTGCTGGCTCGGGCTGGAAGCCGTGCGCCGGCTCGTCGCCAAGGGCCGCAGCCATGATTGCGAACTCACCGTCGCCTTCACCGTGCAGGAGGAAGTCGGCCTTCGCGGCGCGCGCACCGTCGCCTTCCAGGTGAAGCCCGACATCGGCATCGGCGTCGACACTACGCTCTGCTGCGACACGCCCGGCGTGCCGGAGAAGGACCGCACCACGGTCAGCGGCGCCGGCTTCGGCCTCCACATCAAGGACGGCTCCTTCATCGCCGACACAAGGCTCGTCGCCGAGTTCGAGACGCTGGCCAAGCAGAAGGACATCCCCTTCCAGCGTACCGTGCTGGCGAGCGGCGGCCAGGATGGCGCGGCCCTGCAGCAGGCGGCGAGCGGCGCCCGCGCCATCGGCATCGTCGTCGGCACCCGCTACATCCACACCGTGACGGAGATGGTCGATCGCACCGACCTGAAGGCGGCGCGCGACATTTTGACGGCGTTCATCGCGGCGCATTGAAGAAGCGGCGCAAGCCGGGCATCGGCCCTTTGACGGCGGCTACACCGATGTCCGCGCCGGCCGGCGATCCAGGTCCTTGGCTCGGGCATCCCGGACGGGCGGCAGGCCGAACAGCCGCCCATACTCTCGCGTGAACTGAGGCACGCTCTCGTATCCGACGGCATAGGCCGCCGTGCTGGCGGAGGCTGCTTCGGACACCATCAATCGCCGGGCCTCGATCAACCGAAGCTGCTTCTGGAACTGAAGCGGCGACAGCGAGGTCACTGTGCGAAAATGGTGGTGGAAGGAGGATTCCCCCATTCCGGCCTCCGCTGCGAGCCGCTGGATCGACAGCGGTCGTGCGAATTCGGTGCGGATCAGCGCGACGGCGCGCGCGATTCGGGCGACATGGCTGTCCGGGAGTCCGAGCTGACGAATGGCCTGTCCGTGCCGGCCGGCGAGAAGCCAGTAGTGCATCTCGCGCATCAGGGAGGCCTGGAGGATCGGGACGGAATGCGGTCGCTCGAACAGCCGCATCAGTCGAAGGGCCGCGTCGGCCACCTCGGCATCGGTCGGATAAACATGCACCGGCGCGGCCTCGGACACCGCAACCGCCGTCATCTCGAGCGCCAGCTCCGCAATGACCGTCCGGTCGAGTTCCATCACCAGCGCGTAGTAGGGCACGGCCAGGCTAGCCCGCGTGATCTGGCTGACAGTCGCGACATCCGCGGTAATCAACAGCGACTCGCCTGCCGAGAAGGCGAATTGCCGCGTCCCCATGGTCACCGTCTTGCTGCCTTGCACGACGAGACAGACCAGCGGGCGGGCACAATCATGCAACAGGCCGCTGGGTGTCGTGGCGCGGACCGTCGACAGGCCGTCGATGGGCGTCGGCGCTATTCCGGTCTTGGAGCCATGCGCGTCGGCATGATGGCGAATGACGTCGAGAAGCGGGTTCATGGCGATGACGATAGGCGCGTCGCGTGCCGGCGCCTATCCCCCTTGGAGTTTCAGGCAAGAGTCGGCGACCTTCAGGCAACAACGGCCGGCGGTCCGGCGCGATAACGGCGCCATGCCACGGAGACGTGGCGATCCCGCCATCGCACCCAGGAATTTGCACCATGTCCAAGATCACTCTCGTCACCGGCGGCAGCCGCGGCCTTGGTCGCAGCACCGCGCTCAGCATCGCCCGCCATGGCGGCGATGTCGTCGTCACCTACCAGAGCCGGGCGGAGGATGCCGAGGCCGTCGTCGCGGACATCCGCGCGCTCGGCCGCAACGCCGTCGCCCTGCAGCTCGACGCCGGCAAGGTTTCGACCTTCGCCGCCTTCACTGAACACCTGAAACAGGTTTTGCGCGACACCTGGCAGCGCGACACCTTCGACGGCCTCGTGAACAATGCTGGCCATGGCGACTATGCCCTGATCTCCGAGACCACCGAGGCGCAATTCGACAGGCTCGTCGACGTGCATTTCAAGGGCGTGTTCTTCCTGACGCAGGCGCTGCTGCCCCTGCTCGAAGATGGCGGGCGCATCGTCAACCTGTCATCGGGCCTGACGCGCGTTTCCGCCCCGGGCTGGTCGGCCTACTCGGCGGTGAAGGGCGCGATCGAAGTTCTCAGCGTCTACATGGCAAAGGAATTCGGCAGCCGCGGCATTGCGGTCAACACGGTCGCGCCGGGCGCGATCGAGACCGACTTCTTCGGCGGCGCCGTCCGCGACACGCCGGACTTCAACAAGTTCTTCGCCGGCATGACGGCGCTTGGCCGCGTCGGCCTGCCGGACGACATCGGCCCGATGATCGCCAGCCTCCTCTCCGAGGACAACCGTTGGATCAACGCACAGCGCATCGAAGTCTCCGGCGGCCAGGGCATCTAAAGCTCTCCGACCTGCCGGGCCGCCCCTGCCATCGGGCGTCCCGGCCTGGCCCGTCACCGGATCCTATCCGGTAGCTTTCGTCGCCCGATGCGTCTTGACCGCAGGTCGCACGGCCCCTAGAGCGGCCTTCGTCGGGAACGGGTTCGTCTCCCCGGGTTGCGCCCTGAAGGAGACCAAGCATCGTGTTGGAAGCGGGTCTGCGCGGCTTTGCGCTGGGTCTCAGCCTGATCGTCGCGATCGGCGCGCAGAATGCCTTCATCCTGGAGCGGGGGCTGGTGCGCAGCCACGTCTTCGTGCTGTGCCTCGTCTGCGCGCTGGCCGATGCGCTGCTGATTGCCGCCGGCGTCGCCGGACTCGGCACGCTGATCGCGGCGAGGCCGGGACTGATTTTCGCGGTGACGATCGGCGGGGCGCTGTTTCTGGCGGCCTATGCCGCGATCGCGCTGCGCCGGGCGCTCAGGCCGGACGCCATGGTCGTGCGCGGTGGCCGCGCCATGTCGCTGAAGACGGCGCTCGCCACGGTGCTGGCGCTGACCTTCCTCAACCCGCATGTCTATCTCGACACGGTGGTGCTGCTCGGCAGCCTGTCGGCGCGCTACCCGGAAGAAATACTACGCGTTGCTTATGGAAGCGGCGCCATGGCGGCGTCCTTCCTGTGGTTCTTCGCGCTCGGCTACGGGGCGCGACTGCTCGCCCCGCTGTTCGCCAGACCGTCCGCCTGGCGCATTCTCGATGCCGTCATCGCCGCCGTGATGGCGCTCCTGGCACTGTCGCTGCTGGCCAGCCTCCTGTGAGGCGCGCCCGGAACAACGGCAGAATCAGACGCCTAGCGGCTCAGTCGGCATAGGCCTCGACGGCCGGGCGGCGGACCTCGGTCTTCTTCGCGGCCGTGCCACGGAAGGACTGGTTGGCGGCCGCGATGGCCGCGATCCCGATCGCGCTGTATTTCGCCAGGAGATCGACTTCCCCGGCGCGGTCGCGCTTGGAGCGGAATTGGGTGGAGGTCTCGGACATGTTGCTTTCCATTCAACTTAAGGCACTGACCAGATAAGACGGCAATTGAGACAGATTAGCGGCGGAAGCCAACTAAAACTCGCGCACGATTTTTTACAGTCAGTATTGATTCCGTCAAGTTGCCGAAAAGCGACAATTGTCTGTATTCATGGTGAACGAAGCCTGAACGAGGGCGGACCTGCCCGACAGCGCCGAATTGTCAATGCCGAGAATTCAGGGTAGCGGCTGCAGCGACCGACCCGCATGGCCGATCGCCCGAAGGCGGGTGGCCGGGGGCACGAGAAGGAATTGAGGCGATGGACGACGGATTTCGCGGCCTGCGGCTGACGAACACGATGACCCGGGTGAAGGAGGAGTTCCGGCCGCTCGACTGGCAGGACGAGAGCATCCCGGCGGCGGACAGACGCGTGCGCCTCTATGTCTGCGGCCCGACCGTCTATGATTTCGCCCATATCGGCAATGCGCGCCCGGTGATCGTGTTCGACGTGCTGTTTCGGCTGCTGCGCCATCTCTATGGCGAAGCGGCCGTCACCTATGTCCGCAACATCACGGACGTCGACGACAAGATCAACGCCCGCGCCGCCCGCGATTTTCCCGGGCTGCCGCTGAACGAGGCGATCCGCCGCGTTACCGAGGCGACCGCCGCGCAGTTCCAGAAGGATGCCACGGCGCTCGGCAATCTCGCCCCGACGCACCAGCCGCGGGCGACCGATTTCGTCGCCGCGCGCGGCGACGGGCTGCCGGACATGGTGTCGATGATTTCGGCGCTGATCGAGCGCGGCCATGCCTATGCCGCCGGCGGCGAGGTGCTGTTCGACGTCGGCTCGATGCCGGACTATGGCCGCCTGTCCAACCGCAAGCTGGACGAGCAGCAGGCCGGCGCGCGCGTTGCCGTCGACGCGCACAAAAAGAACCCCGCGGACTTCGTCTTATGGAAGCTCTCGGACGCCGACGAGCCCGGCTGGGACAGCCCCTGGGGCCGCGGCCGGCCGGGCTGGCACATCGAATGCTCGGTCATGTCGGAAGCCTATCTCGGCCAGACCTTCGACATCCATGGCGGCGGGCTCGACCTCATCTTCCCGCACCACGAGAACGAGATCGCCCAGTCGCGCTGCGCCCACGGCACCGCCGCGATGGCGCAGATCTGGATGCACAACGGCTTCCTGCAGCTCGAGGGGAAGAAGATGTCGAAGTCCGACGGCAATTTCATCACCATTTCCGAGCTCTTGGAGACGGAAAAGTTCGGCGGCCGGAAATGGCCGGGCGAGGTGCTGCGGCTGGCCATGCTGATGACGCATTACCGCGAGCCGATCGACTTTTCGGTGAAGCGGCTGGAGGAGGCCGACGAGGCGCTCGCCGCCTGGAGCCGCGCGGCCGAGGGCGTCATGCCGTCCGAACCCTCGCAGCGTTTCCTCGACGCCCTTGCCGACGATCTCGGCGGCTCGGCCGCCATCGCCGAGCTGCACGCCCTGCGCAAGAGCGATCCCTCCGCCCTGAAGGCCTCAGCCGCCCTGATCGGCTTCACCCTCGCGCCCGTCGCGGCCGTCGCCCCGACGGTCTCCGCCGACACTATCGCGGCCCGAATCGCGGAGCGACTGGAATTGTTCAGGGTGAAGGATTTCGCGCAGGCCGACGCCATCCGCGACGCCCTCCTCGCCGAAGGCATCCAGCTGAAGGACGGCAAGGACCCGACGACCGGCGAGCGCATCACCACCTGGGAGGTGAAGCGCTAACGCCAACGCCGATTTTCTTCTCCCCTTGGGGGAGAAGGTGGCGCGAAGCGCCGGATGAGGGGCCGGCGCCAGACCAGCCTGGTGTCGGCGCCGCCCCTCTCCCGTCTGCTCGCTCCGCTCGCATCCACCCTCTCCCCTCCGGGGCGAGGAATGGCGCCAGGCCGACTGCCGTCCACTCACTGACAGACTGCGGCGCCCTCGCTTCACTGAGCGATCCACGCGCTTTGAAGGATATGCTCCAACGTCAATGCCGATTTTCTTCTCCCCTTGGGGGGAGAAGGTGGCGCGAAGCGCCGGATGAGGGTCGGCGCCGCACCAGCCGGCGCCGCTCCTTACGCCGGCAGGCGCTGGTCGTAGTCCGCCTTCAGCCGGGTCCACCCGTCCCAGAACGGCCCGGGTTCTCGGCCCGTCATGCGGGCGACGAGGATGTCGAGATGGGCGTGCCAGCCGGCGCTGACGTTGAGGAGCGTCGGGCGGTCGCACAGGCGGTGGTGGACCAGCGTCAGGAGCACCTTGTCGCCCCGCGGCTCCAGGGTGAAGGAGACGCCGCCGGTGCTCCCCCAGCTGATGGCGAGGGTGCGGGGCGGGTCCAGTTCGGTGATGCGGGATTCCAGCCGGTGTTCGTCGGTCGCCCAGGCCGGCCGCTGGCCGGGCGGGTCGGTCAGTTCGTCGTTGCGCCAGACGAGCTCGAAGGGCGCGCCGACCTCCATCGGCATGTCGCCCGAGGCCAGCCACTGACGGCGAAGCTCGCTCTTTACGAGATAATCCCAGACCCGTTCGATGGGGCCGGGCAGAATGCGCTGGATCGTCAACGTGGCAGGCTCGGTGAGAACGCCATAGGCATCGAGGGGGGCAAGCTCGTTCATGGGTCTTCTCCTTTCACAGGTTGGGATTTGCGGGCGTCTTCCTCGCAAAGGCGCCGCTCCAGTTCATCCAGACGCTCTGTCCAGAAGATTTCGTAGAAGCTCAGCCAGTGATGCGCGCTGGCGAGCGGCCCGGGTTCGAGCCGGCAGAGATGCACGCGCCCCCGCACCTCGCGGCGGATCAGCCCGGCGTTTTCCAAAGTCTTGATGTGTTTCGAGGCGGCGGCGAGCGAGATCGCAAACGGCTCGGCCAGTTCCCCCACCGTCCGCTCGCCGGCGGCCAACGCGGCGATCATGCGCCGGCGGGTCGGGTCGCCGAGGGCCTGGAACAGGGTATCGAGTTCGGGGGCGCTATATTCAACCATGGGGTTGAATATAGTCCCATGGCGGATGGATAGTCAACCGATCGGTTGAATGATCATGATCTTTTTCTCTTCGCCGGAGCGGGCAATTGCGCCATGCTCGGTGACGTCTCTTCAGAACGCGACCGTCTCTCTGCATGCGCGCACGAGCAGGCGACTCCATCGACGATGACGTGCAGACGCCAATGCCAATTTTCTTCTCCCCGCCGGGGAGAAGGTGGCGCGAAGCGCCGGATGAGGGGGCGACGCCGAACCTGTCTGGCGCCGGCGCCTCCCCTCTCCCGTCTGCTCGCTCCCGCTCGCAGCCACCCTCTCCCCTGCGGGGCGAGGAATGGCGCCCGGCTCGCTGACCCCGCTTTCCAACTCCAACGTCTCTCTGCATGCTCCGCCGAGCAGGGGGCGACGCTGAACCATCTTGGTATCGGCGCCGCCCAGCGCGCCCTCACTCCCGCGGCAGCGCCTCGCCGAACCGCAGCGCCTCGCCCTGCGCGGCCTCGACGATCTCGCCTTCCCACATCACCCGCCGCCCGCGGACGATGGTGCCGACCGGCCAGCCGGTGACGGACTTGCCGTCATAGGGCGTCCACTGCGATTTCGAGCCGATCCAGGCATTGCGGATGGTCTCGCGGCGCTTGAGGTCGACGACGGTGAAGTCGGCGTCGTAGCCGGCGGCGATCCGGCCCTTGCCGGCAATGCCGAAGATGCGCTGCGGGCCGGCGGAGGTCAGGTCGACGAAGCGCTGCAGCGACAGGCGGCCGTTGGCGACATGGTCGAGCATGATCGGCACCAGAGTCTGCACGCCGGTCATGCCCGAGGGCGAGGCCGGGTATTCCTTCTGCTTCTCTTCCAGCGTGTGCGGCGCGTGGTCGGAGCCGAGCACGTCGATCACCCCTTGCGCGATGCCCTGCCAGAGGCCGTCGCGGTGGCGGGCGTCGCGCACCGGCGGGTTCATCTGCAGGAGCGTGCCGAGCCGGGCATAGTCGCCCGACGACATCGTCAGGTGATGCGGCGTCGCCTCGGCGGTGGCGACGTCCTTGTGCAGAGCCAGATAGTCGATCTCCTCCGCCGTCGAGATGTGCAGGACGTGGATGCGCGCGCCGACCTCTTCGGCGATCGAGACCAGACGCTGCGTGCACATCAGCGCGGCGATTTCGTCGCGCCAGACCGGGTGAGACGACGGATCGCCGGGGACTCGCTTGTCCAGCCGGTCGCGGAGGCGAAATTCGTCCTCGGAGTGGAAGGCGGCCCGCCGCCGCGTCCTCTTCAGGATCTCGCGCACGCCAAAATCGTCCTCGACGAGCAGGCTGCCGGTCGACGAGCCCATGAACACCTTGATGCCGGCGGCGCCCGGCAGACATTCGAGTTCGGCGACGTCGGCCGCGTTCTCGCGCGTGCCGCCGACCCAGAAGGCGAAGTCGCCATGCATGCGGTGGTGGGCTCGCGCAACCTTGTCGGCGAGCGCCGCCTCGCTGGTCGTCAGCGGATCGGTGTTCGGCATCTCGAACACGGCGGTGACGCCGCCGAGCACGGCCGCGCGCGACCCCGATTCCAGGTCTTCCTTGTGGGTCGGGCCGGGCTCGCGAAAATGCACCTGGCTGTCGATGACGCCGGGCAGGATGTGCAGGCCCGTGCAATCGATCACCTCGCCGGCCGCTTCCGGCGCGATCGTGCCGATATGGGCGATGCGGCCGGCAAGGATGCCGATGTCGCGCAGGCCCTCGCCGTCCTGGTTGACGACGGTGCCGCCGCGCAGCACGCGGTCGAAGGTCGGAGTGGCCAAGAGCGTGATCCTTGCTTGTTCCTCGGGTGCTTGCGGCTTAGTTAAGCCAGGAGCCCCTGACAAGCCACGCGCGACAACGGCGAAAGCGAGTTTCATGCCCTACGCCCGACTGCAGGACCGCACGGTCCTCGACCTCACCGGCGAGGCGGCCGAGCCTTTTCTGCAGAACCTCGTCACGTCCGATCTCGACCTCCTCGGGCCCGGCGAAGTCCGCCCGTCGGCGCTTTTGACGCCGCAGGGCAAGATCCTGTTCGACTTCCTGGTCGGCCGGATCGAAGGCGGGCTGAGGCTCGACGTCGCCGCCGCCGCGCGCGACGCGCTGGTGAAGCGGCTGACGCTCTATCGTCTCCGGGCGAAGGTCGCCTTCGAGGCCGCGGACCTTCCGGTCTTCGCCGTCTGGGACGCGCCCGCTGTCGGCGTCTCGGTCGACCGACGCTTTGCCTCCGGCACGGTCGGCCGCACCTATGGCGAGGCCCCCGCCGGGCTGGAGGAGGTCGCGCCCACACATTTCGAGGCGCTCAGGCTGCGCGCCGGCGTCGCCGAGGCGGAGAGCGAATTTCCCGGTTCGGAGATGTTCCCGCACGACGTTCTACTCGACCAGAACGGCGGCGTGTCGTTCAAGAAGGGCTGCTATATCGGCCAGGAAGTGGTGTCGCGCATGCAGCACCGGGGCACCGCGCGCCGGCGCCTGATGCTCGTCCAGGCCGAGGGGCATCTGACGCCCGGCGCCGTGATCCTGGCCGCGGAGAGGCCGATCGGCACCGTGCTCTCGGCGGTCGCCGGCGAGGGCGGCGATGGCGGCGAGGGCATCGGCCTCCTGCGCATCGACAAGCTCGCGGCGGCGCTGGCGAACGATCTCGTTCTTTCGGCCGATGGCGTCCCGGTGGATATTTCGATCCCCGCCTGGGCCGGCTACGACCTGCCGATGCCGGCCGCCGCCTTGCTCGACGGGGACGAGGCGTGAGCCGGACGAAAGCCCCGCCGCGCGTCTGGCAGCGCATGCTGTCCGGCCGGCGGCTCGACCTCCTCGACCCCTCGCCGCTCGACGTCGAGATCGAGGACATCGCGCATGGCCTCGCCCGCGTCGCCCGCTGGAACGGCCAGACCGCCGGCGAGCATGCCTTCTCGGTCGCCCAGCACTCGCTGATCGTCGAGGCGCTGGTGGCGGAAAAGGAGAGCGACCCGCGCTGGCGGCTGGCGGCGCTGCTGCACGACGCGCCCGAATACGTCATCGGCGACATGATCTCGCCCTTCAAGAGCGTCATGGGCGGCGACTACAAGCTGGTCGAGGAGCGCTTGCACGTCGCCGTGCACCGGCGTTTCGGCCTGCCGACGACGTTGCCGCCAGCGATCGCCAAGGCGATCAAGGCCGCCGACCGGCTGTCGGCCTATTTCGAGGCGACGCTGATCGCCGGCTTCCGCGCCGACGAGGCCTCGGCCTTCTTCGGCGCACCGGACGGCGCCGCGCTGCCGGAAAGCGATTTCGCCGCCCGCCCCGCCGGCGAGGTCGGCCGGGCCTTCGTCGCCCGCTTCGAGGAACTGGACCGCCTGCTTCATCCCGCCACTGCCGCCGCCCGAAGGTCGCGATGACCTTTCCGCGGTCGTGCCGCTGACCCAGATACTTGCATTCGCCCGATCTCCACGCGCGCCGGCTTTCCCGGGCCGAGATCGGGCCGCCGGAGCCTCCCATGACCTATCTCGTCGTCTCTTCCCTCGCGGACCTGCCGGCCACCGTCGCTGAGCACGGCGCGCTCGACGTGGTGACGCTGATCAACATCGACACCCCCGTCGAACGGCCCGTGACCATCACCGCCGAGCGTCACCTGTTTCTCGGCATGAACGACATCGTCGCCCCGATCGACGGCATGACCGCGCCGGCCGAAGACCATCTCGATCAGCTCCTCGCTTTCGGCCATCGCTGGGACCGCGCGACGCCGCTCGCCGTCCACTGCTGGGCCGGGATCAGCCGCTCGACGGCCGCCGCCTACATCCTGGCGCTGGCGATCAATCCCGATCTCGACGAGGAAGCGCTGGCGAAGGAGCTGCGCCGCCGCGCCCCCTCGGCGACGCCGAACGCCCGCCTCGTGGCGCTCGCCGACGCGAAGCTGGCGCGCGACGGCCGCATGACCCGCGCCATCGCCGCCATCGGCCGCGGCGCCGACGCCTACAGCGGCACGCCTTTCATCCTGCCGCTGACGCTGTAGGGCAGGCCTGGGTTGATGCCGGGCTTTGTGCCGTTGCGCGTGTCGCGCCCAGCCAAGGTGCCACCCTCTCAGATTAGTTATCCCGGGCTTGACCCGAAACCCATGCCGAGGCGCTGTCCCTGCCCAATCGGGTCAGGATCGGGAATGTCCGCCGTCCTCGATCATGTTCAGCGATTTGGAATGGGTCCCGGATCAAGTCCGGGATGACGATTCGGAGAGGACGTGCTCTTCGTTCGGCAGGCGGTGACATCGTCTGCCACCCTACAAAATTCGTCATTGCAGGCTTCACCCAGTACCCATGCCCCAGCGATGACGCGGCATTTTGGTACCGGATTGGCGCGTTGAAGCCCCGGCATGGTTCCCCGGGGCCGGGGCCCGAGGATGACGAAACTGAGAAGTCTGCGGCTCGGGGAACGATGTAGAGCGCAGCCGCTCGACGAGATCGGCGTGCCTCGCGACATCGATGGACGTCCCTGCCGCCCCGCCCTCCGTGGCCGCAGCCGCGCGCCGGCGCGTCGGAGCCTGCCGTCAGGCCTCAGCCGGCCTTCGGCTGGTAGACGTTCGCCTCGCCTGGAAACGCCTTCGTGCGCACAGCCTCGGCATAGGCTTCGACGGCCGCAGTGACGGCCTCGCCGATGGCGCCGAAGCGGTGGACGAAGCGGGGCACGCGCGGCGAGAGGCCCAGCATATCCTCCAGCACCAGGATCTGCCCGTCGCACTCGGCCGAGGCGCCGATGCCGATGGTCGGGATGTCGAGGTTTTGCGTGATCTTCGCCGCCAGCGGCTCGACGACGCCCTCCAGCACCACGGCAAAGGCGCCGGCCTCGGCGACGGCGGCGGCGTCCGCCTCGATCGCCGCCCATTGCTCGCGTTCGCGCCCTTGCGTCTTGAAGCCGCCAAAGGTGTTCACGGCCTGCGGGGTGAGCCCGACATGCGCCATCACGGGAATGCCGCGGGTCGTCAGGAACCGAATGGTCTCGGCCATGTGCGCGCCGCCCTCGAGCTTCACCGCGCCGCAGCCGGTCTCGGCCATGAGCCGCGCCGCGTGGCGGAAGGCCGTCTCGGGGCTCGCCTCGTAGCTGCCGAAGGGCAGATCGACGACGACGAGCGACCGGGCCGAGCCGCGCACCACGCTGGCGCCGTGCAGGATCATCATCTCCAGCGTCGCCGAGAGGGTCGAGCCGAGGCCGTGCTCGACCATGGCGAGGCTGTCGCCGACCAGCAGCAGGTCGCAGAAGGGATCGACGAGACGGGCGGTACCGGCGCTGTAGCTGGTCAGCGCGACGATCTTCTCGCCGCCCTTGCGGGCCCGGATCGAGGGCGCGCTCTGGCGCTTGGTGATGATCTCGGCGCTCATGCCGTTTTCCTCTTCTGGTTTGCGCCGGCAGCGCCGGCCATCTCCCGCTGGTCGAGCAGGAGGACGCTGCCGAAGGGCACGGTGACGAGGACGACGACCGGCGCCGCGCCGATGACGTCGAGTTCGCCCAGCGTCGCCGCCAGCCGCACGTCGACCGCGGGCGTGCCGGCCCGGGATTCCCCGGCAATCGTCTGCCGCACGGCCTGTGCCACTGCGGCTGGATCGCGCTCGCCGCCGGCGACCATCGCCTCGGCGAGATCCAGCGCCCGCGACACCACGGCGGCGGCGGAGCGGTCTTCCGGCGACAGCCGGACATTGCGCGAGGAGGCGGCGAGCCCGTCGGCCTCGCGCACCGTCGGCACGCCGACGATCGCGATATCGAAGGAGAGGTCGCGCACCATCCGGCGCACCACCGTCAGCTGCTGAAAATCCTTCTCGCCGAAATAGGCGCGGGAGGGCTGGACGATGTTGAAGAGTTTGGCGACGACCGTCGCCACGCCCTGAAAATGCCCGGGCCGCTGCGCCCCGATGAGGATCGTCGAGAGCGGCGCCACGTCGATCGTGGTCGCCATGGATTCGGGATACATGTCGGCGACATCCGGCGCGAAGACGATGTCGACCCCATGCTCGGCGCAGAGTTTGAGGTCCCCTTCGAGATCGCGCGGATAGGTGTCGAGATCCTCGTTCGGGCCGAACTGCGTCGGATTGACGAAGATCGAGACGACGACGAGGCCGTTCTCGCCCCTCGCCTGGTCGACCAGCGCCATGTGCCCGCGGTGGAGATAGCCCATGGTCGGCACCAGCCCGATCGACTGCCCCTCGCGGCGGGGCGCAGACAGGGCCGCGCGCAGATCGGCGATGCGGGAAATCAGGATCGGTTTCATCATGCTGCCGTAGGGTGCCAAAGCTTTCGGCACGCTTTGCCATTTTTGCAGGCGTTCGTCACGCGGCAATGGCGGCGGGGGCGCTACCCGGCCGCGAAGGCGCTCCCCGATGGAGGGGGACTGACGGCTTTCCTGACGCTTTCTGTGAACCAGACCTTGGCGCCATCGCATGATGCAGGGCTGCCTTGCCGGAAAGGCTATGGAACGTCGGCCGTTCGCTCCGAAGAATTCTCGTTCCTCAAACCCAGGCTGGATGCCGATCTTCGCGCTTCCTCGGCCAGCGTCTCGAAGTGATGCCGTCGGCCACTGTTCTCGCGAAAATACAGGCCGATGGGGCGTGTCTCCCGCCAGTCCTCGATGGTGATCAGCCGCACGTCATCGGTGGGCCGGAACTCGGCACGGGCATAGAGTTCCGGAAAAAGCGAGCACCCCATTCCGATGGCGATCATCTGCCGGATCGCGTCGAGGCTTGTTCCCTGGTAATCGTCGACGATGACAGCGCCGGAAGCCTCCGCCAGATGCTGGACATTCTCCAGCAGGCGATTGCCGCTTCCCAAGGCCAGAAGCTGTTCACCCCTTAAGTCCCCGATGCCGACACGGCTTGCGGACGCCAGGCGATGGTCGGCCGGAACGCCGAGATACAGGCGCTCGACGCCGATTGCGATCTCGCTGAGGCCCGGCATGTCGCAGGCCGGGCCTATGCCGCAGTCGAGCGTGCCTTCAAAAACCGCGGACTCAATGGCGGCCGGACGGTCCTCCTGAATATGGATCCGGAGGGCGGGATAAGCACGGTGGATCGGCGGCAGGAAGGTGGGAAGGAAATAGGGCCCGAAGCTGGGGGGTGTGCCGATCCTCACCAGTCCGCCGAGGTTGCGGCGGTCCTTCCCTGCGGCATCCACAAGGTCTGTCAACGCGGCCAGCGTCAGGCGTGCGCCGCGGACGAAACGTTCTCCGGTCGGCGTGAGCAGGATCGCCGAGGGGGTCCGCTCGAAGAGCTGAACATCGAGCCCGTCCTCGACGCTGGCGATCTGAACGGAGAGCGTCGGCTGGGACACGTTGCAGCGTCGTGCCGCCTTGCCGAAATGGCCGCACTCGGCCACAGCGACGATGTACTCCAATTGCCGGAACGTCGGACGGAAAGGCATTGGCGATAGCTTCGGACTAACGCAGTCATTGGGACAATGAATTAGAACTATCGAGGCGCGATGCCGACATCAACCGTGTCTTCAACATGGAGGTTCCCATGGACACGTTCCTGGTTTCGCTACAAAAACACCGCGATGCCCTTCAGGACAAGATCGACGAGGAGCATGCGCGCCCGGCTCCCGATAGCCTTCGGCTCCGGAGCTTGAAGAAGCTGAGGCTGTATCTTCGCGAACGCATCGAGTTTCTCGAGCACCGCAGCCGCAGCGGCACCATACGAAAGATCCCGGTCGTGAGCCGCCGGTCGTTCCGCGTGCCCGTCGCCCCGTCATCGGCGTGACGATTCTCCACGAACGGCATCACCGGACGGCAATGTCGGTCGCCGTGGTTTCCTGGATCGGTGCGGCCTTGTTCGTCATCTGGACCGTCTCTGCGCTCGCGATCTATGCCGCCATCGCTTGGACTGACGAGCGAGCCGTCAGCGGTTTCTGGCTGGCGGGTTCGGCGCTCATTGCCCTCACCACGATGCTTCTTCGTCGCTTCGTGGTGCGTGTCGGCTGACGACGGGCCCGGCCGTTCGCGCAAGCTGCGAGCGGCCGGGTTCCGGCCCTCGGGTCCTTCTGACGAGAGCCGCCGGCTCTCGTCATATCGACCCTCGCCCCCATCGGCCGCGCGCTCGAACGCACCCCATCACCGCAATTGATCCCTCCCATCACCCAAACGCGCTTGCCCCGCCGCCGCCGGCGGCTCAACATCGGTCGTCGCCTTGCTGGAGCCCGCCCATGACGCTTTCCGCCACCCAGCGTGCCCCTGCGACCGTGCCGTGGCTGGCCATCGGCGCCGGCTGCCTGATCGCCATGCTGACCTTCGGGCCGCGCTCGGCGATCGGCTTCTTCCAGCTGCCGATGCTGGCCGACAGGGGCTGGAGCCGCGAGGATTTCGCCATCGCCATCGCCCTCCAGAACCTGTTCTGGGGCGCCGGGCAGCCTTTGTTCGGGGCGGTCGCCGACAAGTTCGGGACCGCGAAAGTGCTGGTCCTGTCGGGCCTTCTCTATGCGACGGGCCTTGCCGTCACGGCCTTTGCGCCCTCGCCGCTGTGGCTGACGATCGGCTCCGGCGTGCTCGTCGGCCTGGCCGTCGCCGCCGGCTCCTTCGGCATCGTGCTCGCGGCCTTCGCCCGACGGGTGGCGCCGGAGCAGCGCTCCTTCGTCTTCGGGCTCGGCACCGCCGCCGGCTCGCTCGGCATGTTCGTCTTCGCGCCGCTGAGCCAGGGCCTGATCGACACTTTCGGCTGGGCCGATTCGCTGCTCGTGCTCTCGGCGATGATGCTGCTCGTGCCGGTGCTCGCCATCGGCCTGCGCGGCAACGGTTCCCGGCCGAAGCTCGGAAAGGCCGAGATCGAGCAGACCATGGGCGCGGCGCTGCGCGAGGCGTTCGCGACGAAAAGCTATCTTCTCCTCACCTCGGGCTTCTTCGTCTGCGGTTTCCAGGTCGCCTTCATCACCGCGCATTTTCCCGCCTACATCGCCGATCTCGGCATCGCCCCGGTCTGGGCGGTGACGGCGCTGGCGCTGATCGGCTTCTTCAACGTCATCGGCTCGATCGCGTCCGGCATGATCGGCCAGCGCTATTCCAAGCCGATCTTCCTCGCGCTGATCTATCTCGGCCGCTCGGTGGTGGTGACGATCTTCCTGCTGGTGCCGGCCTCGCCGGCGACGGTGGTGGTGTTCTCGATTGTCATGGGCCTGCTCTGGCTCTCCACCGTGCCGCCGACGAACGCCCTCGTCGCGATCATGTTCGGCACGAAATATCTCGGCCTGCTCGGCGGGTTGGTGTTCTTCTCGCACCAGATCGGCTCGTTCCTCGGCGTCTGGCTGGGGGGAAAACTCTATGCGCAGACGGGCAGCTACGACGTCGTCTGGTGGCTCGGCGTCGGCATGGGGATTTTTGCGGCGCTCGTGCACTGGCCGATCCGCGAGGTGCCGGTCCAGCGCGCGCTCGGGCCGGCCTGAGGGCGAGGTTCACCCGGGGCGGTCCATCCCCTGCCCCGCCCGCCGCGCGCGGCATAGCTTCCGCCGAGCTGAACACAGGCCGGAGAGCGTCGGCGGGTCACGGGGCACCTGCGACGTCGCGGCCCGAAGGGCCAAAACCCTCAGCCCGGCAGGTCGGCCAAAACCTCATCGTCCCGCGGCAGCCGCGCCGCGCCGTTCTGCCGCGCGATGGCGGCGATCAGCGGCTCGCGCGAGGGCGGCTCGGCGATGGCGCGGGCCGACCAGACGTGGCGGGCGAGAAAATAGCGCGTCATGGCAAAGCCGTCGGCGAGCGCCGCGGCATCGGCCCGGCCGCCCGTCGCACCGAGAAAACCCGGCAGCGCCAGCAGCTTGTCGTGCCAGGGCAGGCCCGCCTCGGCCGAGACGGCACGGCCGGATTTCGGCGAGACGTAGACGAGATTGTCCCGCGTGCCCGTCGCCGCACAGGTCTCGAGGTCGAGGCCGAAGCCGAGCTCCTCCAAAAGCGCGATCTCGAAGCGCAGCACGAGTTCGCCCGCCTGCACGGGATCGTCGAGATGGTCGACGATGATCTTCAGCCCATCATAGAGCCGGGGATGGGCGTCGCGCTCGGGCAGCAGGCGGAGATGCGCGGCCAGCAGCTGGATGCCGTGCAGGCCGACGGGCGTCTCCATCAGGCGGGCGGCGCGCAGCTCGATCGGCTCGATGGTCATCGTGCCCATGTGCTCGTCGAGCCGGGCGTGCCAGGTCGCCTCGACCTGGTTGCCGGGCTGCAGCACCGGCTGCTGCTTGCGCGAGCGGCCGCCGCGCACGAGGCCGAGATGGCGGCCGCGATCGCGCGTCATCAGCTCCACGACGACGCTGGTCTCGCCGAGCTTGCGAACGCCGAGGACGATCCCCTGCTCACGCCATTCCATGGAAGGCCTTTCTCAGGTCGAGAAGTCGAGGCCCATTTCGCGGTAGCGCTCGGGGTCATCACCCCAGTTCTCGCGCACCTTGACGAAGAGGAAGAGGTGGACCTTTTCCTCCGCGACTTCGCCGATTTCGCGCCGTGCCGCCGAGCCGATGGCCTTGATGGTCTCGCCCTTGTGGCCGATGACGATCTTCTTCTGGCTCTCGCGCTCGACGAAAATGGTCTGCTCGATGCGGATCGAGCCGTCTTCGCGCTTTTCCCAGAGCTCGGTTTCGACATGGCTCGCATAGGGAAGTTCCTGGTGCAGGCGCAGGAACAGCTTTTCCCTAGTGATCTCGGCGGCGAGCTGGCGGATCGGCAGATCGGTGATCTGGTCTTCCGGATAGTACCAGGGACCGGGAGGCAGGCGGGTGGCGAGCCAGGCCATCAGGTCGGCGCAGCCAAAGGCCTTCAGCGCCGAGATCATGAACACTTTTTCGAACTCGACGCCGCGCTCGGTGAGATCCTTGGTCAGCGCCAGCAGCTTTTCGCGGGGAACGGCGTCGATCTTGTTGAGGAGGAGGACGACCGGGCGCTTGGATTCCTTCAGCCGGTCGAGGATGGATTCGACGTCGCCGGAAATGCCGCGCTCGGCGTCGATGATCGCCATCACGACGTCGGCGTCCTTGGCGCCGCTCCAGGCGGTCTTCACCATGGCGCGGTCAAGCCGGCGCTTGGGCTGGAAGACGCCGGGCGTGTCGACGAAGACGATCTGGGTGCGGTCCTCGATGGCGATGCCGCGCACCAGCGCGCGCGTCGTCTGCACCTTGTGGGTGACGATCGAGACCTTCGTGCCGACCAGCTGGTTGACCAGCGTCGACTTGCCGGCGTTCGGCGCGCCGAGGAGGGCGACGAAGCCCGAGCGCGTGCCGGCCTCGACGGCGGCGGCGGTCGCGGCTTCCGCGGCGGTTTCGGCGGGTTTTGCCGTTTCGCTGATGTCTGGTTCTTCGCTCACGTCTCGTCCTTCCAGACACCTTCGCGGATCAAGACCGCGGTCGCGGCCTCCTGCTCCGCCAGCCGCTTGGAGCGGCCAGTTCCCTCGGCGGGGTCGACATTCTCGATCACCGCCTTGACGGTGAACAACGGATCATGGTCGGGGCCGGTGCGCGCCGTGATCTCGTAGCGCGGCACCACGGTGGTGCGCGTGTGCACCCATTCCTGCAGCGCCGTCTTGGCGTCGCGCCGGGCCGATACCGCGGCGGCGAGCCTTGGCCCCCAGAGCCGGTGGATCACCGCACGGGCATCCTCCAGGCCGTTGCCGAGATAGATCGCCGCGATCAGCGACTCTACCACGTCGGCGCGGATGTTGCGGCTCTTCTCGCCCTTCACCTTCTTGACGTCGCCGCCATGCCGGATGAAGTCGCCGAGGCCGATCTCGTCGGCGACCTCGGCGCAGGCCTCGGCCGAGACCAGCGAGTTGAGCCGGAGCGACATCTCGCCCTCGCTCGCTTGCGGAAACATCTCGAACAGCTTTTCGGCGATGACGAGGCCGAGGACGCGGTCGCCCAGGAATTCGAGCCGCTCGTAGCTCGAGGCGGCGCCGCCCTGGCGCATGCTGGCATGCGTCAGGGCACGCTCCAGCCGGGGGCGGTCCAGCGGCTCGACGCCGAGGCGCCGCTCGAGTTCGTCGAGCCCCGGCCTCTGCTTCAGCTTAGCCATGAGAAGAAGCGGCTCGGGCGCAGCTCGGTCGGCCAGTCCCAGATCTTCAGCGGCGAGGAATTGCCGCCGATGGAGAAGAAGATGACCTGCGCCTTGCCGACGAGATTTTCGGCGGGCACGTAGCCGACGTCGAAACGGCTGTCGAGCGAGTTGTCGCGGTTGTCGCCCATCATGAAATAGTGGTCCGGCGGGACGACGAATTCGCGCGTGTTGTCACCGGTCGAATTGGGGCTGAGGTCGAGGGTGAGATAGGAGACGCCGTTCGGCAGGGTCTCGGTGAACTGCTGGACCTTGGAGCCATCCTCGGCGGTGAACTCGCCGGCGGCCTCGCGCGGCACCGCGACGTCGTTGAGGAAAAGAATGCCGTCCCGCACCTGGATGCGATCGCCGGGCAGGCCGATCAGCCGCTTGATGTAGTCGGTCTCCTCGTCGCCCGGCTTGCGGAAGACGATGACGTCGCCGCGCGTCGGCGCCATGGCGATGATCCGGCCCTCGAAGGGCAGATAGCCGATCCACGGCTTCAGCGAGGGAAAGGAATATTTGCTGTAGCCGTAGCTCCACTTCGAGACGAAGAGGTAGTCGCCCTGCACCAGGGTCGGCATCATCGAGCCCGAGGGAATCGAGAAGGGCTGGAACAGCACGGTGCGGATGACCAGCGCCAGCAGCAGCGCCTGGACGATGACCTTCACCGTCTCGCCGAAGCCGCCGCTCGTCTTCGTTTCGGCCTGATCGACCATGGACTTTCCTTCGATGTAACGGGCGGCGGGGCCGCTTTTGGCGCTGTACTAGCGGCTCAGCCCAGTCGGGGCAATGGAAACCGGCGGGGAGTGTCGGCCAGCCCCGCGCGGGCGCCGCCACGGCCTGACATCACGACGGCTCGCGCGCGGCCGCGGCAGCCGGCGCACGGTCCCGGCGCCGCAGTTCGGCGCGGGCCAGGAGGTTGCGCGTGCGCCGTTCCTGGAAGCTCTTGGCGGCGACATAGATGATGGCGTAGCTGACGACGCCGAAGAACAGGCCGAGCGGCACCGAGCCGACGAGCATCGGCTTGATGAAGGGATCCCAGACCGCCCAGAAGTCGCCATGCGTCAGCGCATGGCCGAGACCGACCGGCGCCGTCCCGTCGATCGTCTCGGCCTTCAGGAGATAGCGCCCGACCTCGTAGGTGCTGGCCCAGATCGCCGGAAAGGTCAGCGGATTGCCGACGATGCAGCCGAGCGCGGCCGCCGCCATGTTGCCGGCGATGACATAGGCGACCGCGAAGGACAAAAGGAAGTGGAAGCCGATCAGCGGCGTGAACGAGGCGAAGGCGCCGGCGGCGAACCCGGCGGCGATCGCATGCGGCGTCGCCTGCAGCCTGAGGACGCGCTTCTGCAGGTAGCGCAGCGAGCGCGCAAACGAGCGCTTCGGCCAGAACATTGCGCGTGTCTTGGCCCAGAAGCCGAGCTTTTCCCGTCGTCGAAACAGCATGGCGGTTCCTATCGCGGGACGGCGCTGCCAAAGCACCCGTCCCCTTTCCCAATTGCAGCGCGCGCGATCCGTCGCGAAAGCCCGCGGCCGCCTCCCGCGATCGCGTCCCGCCGCCGACCAGCCATCTTATAGTGGCGACGACGGGCCAAAGGCGCTTCCGATCTGGGCAGGCTCATCGATGCCACCGGGAAGATCCGTGAACTTGCGGGCATCGGACGCCGTCCGGCCCGGCAGCGTCGGATGGGTCATCGCCCGAACGATCTCTTCCGCCGACTCGATCACGCCGACCCTCTCCAGGCCATGGAGCATGCCGATGGTCGAGATCAGATGAAGATTGGGCGGCCTGTTGATCACGCGGAACCCCGAATCCTTGAACAGGATCGCCACAGGGTCGCCCGCGGCGACATAGGCCGACAGTCCGTCCTCGGAGGACATGAAATCGACGATCGCCAGTTCCCCTGCGTTTTTCTTCAGCTTCGCGCCTTCGGCGCGCTTGGTCCGCTCCATCGTGCCGATGTCGGTCGTCTCGACGATAAAGGGGGGCTGGTTGGTGTCGATGAAGGCCTTCACCTCGCGGTCCTTCAAATAGGCCGGATCACTGGTCATCTCGTCATAGACCGCATCCACCACGACGATGCGCATGTCGAGGCGGAGCAGGAGGTCGAGCCGGCCCGCGACCCAGAGACTGTTGAACGGCCCGGCATCCGCCATGACGATCGTGCAACGCTTCACCCCTGTCTCCAGAGCTTCTCGAACAGCGCGGCCTGATCCTCGATCTCCTGCGCGGAAGGACGCGGAATCGGGAGATCGGCATCGCCGAGCAGGATGAGCAATCCTGTGTAGTCGCGCAGCCCCAGGAGTTTGATCGCATCCCTTCTCGACAGCCTTCTCATGGAATAGGCGAGCAAGGGGTCATCGTCCGGCGGGGAGGTGCCGCCGCTCGTGACCGCCTCGAGATGAGAGCGCACGAGCGCGGTCATCGTCGTTCCATGCGAGGCGGCGTAGGCCTCTGCCTTCGAGACCAATTCTTCGGGAAGGTTCAACGTCGTCTGGCGCATCACGCTTCCCTCCGTCCACCGTCCGTATCCTGTATAGGCGAGCGCGGGGGAGCCGCAAACGCGCCGACGCACGGCGCCGCTTCCGTTGCCCGTCAGAGCGAGCGGCTACCCGGCTTGATCGGCGAAATTGCGGCGAGTTCGGGCGGCAGGTCGTCCGGCGCATAGGACGGCACGGCATGTTCGGCGAGCGCGATCAGCGGCACGCCGACATCGGCGACGCCGGCCGAGCGGTCGATGATGCAGGCGGCGGCCAGGACCTCGGTGCCCAGCGCCTTCATGCAGGTGATCGTCTCGCGGATCGACAGGCCTGTCGTGACGATGTCCTCGACGATCACCACGCGCGCGCCCTTGGGCACCTCGAAGCGGCGCAGCTGGAAGACGCCGTTCTCGCGCTCGACCCAGATCGCCGGGACCTTCAGGTGGCGCGAGGTCTCGTAGGCCGGGATGAGACCGCCGACGGCCGGGCCGACGACATAGTCGATCTCGCCGGGGATCTCGGCCCGGATGCGCGCCGCCAGCGCCCGGCAGAGCGTCTCCGTCAGGTCGGCATGCATGAAGACCCGCGCCTTCTGCAGGAAGACCGGGCTGCGGCGGCCGGAGCTCAGGATGAAATGCCCCTCCAGATAGGCGCCGGCCTGGCGGAAGATGTCGAGCACCTCGGCGCTGGTCATCGGGCTGCCGGTCGGGGCGCTGCTCATCGGGGCGCTGGTCGGGGGGATGGCGGTCACGCGTCTTCCTTTCGGGGCAGGTCGGGCTTTCGGGCCAGGTCGGCTTTCGGCGCAGGGTCGGCCGGAGCCTCAGTCGTTCATCCGCACGGCCTGCGAGACGCAGGCCTTGGCGCGCAGCTGGTTCAGCGTGCGCGTCAGGTGCTGCAGGTCCCACACCTCGAGATCGATCACCATGGTCGTGAAGTCCGGCGCCGTCTTGACGGTGGAAAGGCTGTGGATATTGGCGTCGTTGGCGGCGATCGTCTCGGCGATCTCGGCGAGCGTGCCGGGCTCGTTCGAGACGGAGACCTGGATGCGGGCGGGAAAGCGGATGTTCATCTCGGCATCGAGATCCCAGCGCACGTCGACCCAGCGCTCCGGCTCGTCGTCGAACAGGGTCAGCGCCGGGGCGTGGATGGGGTAAATGGTGATGCCCTTGCCGGGGTCCAGAATGCCGACGATCCGGTCGCCGGGCACGGCGCCTTCGGGGCCGAAATGCACGGGGGTGTCGGTACCGCCGCCGCGGATCGGTATGGCGAGCCCGCGCTTTTCCGCCTCGGCGACACTCGGGATGCGGAACATCATGCCGACGCCCGAGCGCAGGTTGAACCAGCCGTCCTCCTCGCCGCGCGGGGGCAGCCGCGTGACGCGGCTGTCCTGAAAATCGGGATAGACCGCCTTCAGGACATCGCCGGCGGCCAGCTCCCCGCGCCCGACCGCCGCCATGGCATCGTCGACATCCTTGTGCCCGAGCTTGCCGAGATAGGGTTTTAGCGCCTCGCGGGTGAAGGTCTTGCCGGAGCGGGTGAAGCTGCGCGTCAGCATCTGCTGGCCGAGGCCAGAATACTGCCGGCGGATCGCCAGGCGCGTCGCCCGCCGGATGGCCGAGCGCGCCTTGCCGGTGACGGCGACGGTCTCCCAGGCCGCCGGGGGCGTCGCCCCCTTGGAGCGGATGATCTCGACCTCGTCGCCATTGGCGAGTTCGGTCACCACCGGCATGATGCGGCCGTCGATCTTGACGCCGACACAGGTGTCGCCGACGTCGGTATGGACGGCATAGGCGAAATCGATCGGCGTCGCGCCGCGCGGCAGCGCGATCAGCCGGCCCTTCGGCGTGAAGCAGAAGACCTGGTCCTGGAACAGTTCGAGCTTGGTGTGCTCGAGGAATTCCTCCGGATTGTCGCCCTCGGCGAGGAGATCGATGGTGCGCCTGAGCCAGGCATAGGCGTTGCTTTCGGTCGACAGGACGACGCGGCCGTCCGCGCCCTCCGTCTCCTCGAAGGCGCCGTCCTTGTAGAGCGCGTGCGCCGCCACGCCCTGCTCGGCGATCTGGTGCATCTCGTGGGTGCGGATCTGCAGCTCGACGCGCTGGCGCGACGGCCCGACGATGGTCGTGTGGATCGAGCGGTAGTCGTTCTGCTTGGGGATCGAGATGTAGTCCTTGAACCGGCCGGGCACGAGCGGCCAAGTGCGGTGGACGATGCCGAGCGTGCGGTAGCAGTCGTCTTCAGTGGCCACCAGCACGCGAAAACCGAAGATGTCGGAGAGCTGCTCCAAGGACAGCGCCTTGCGCTGCATCTTGTTGAACACCGAATAGGGCTTCTTCTGCCGGCCCTTCACGGTCGCGGCGATGCCCTTCTCGGCCAGGCGCTCGGCGAGGTCCTTCTCGATCCGGGCGATGGTGTCGGCATGCTTGTCGCGAAGGTCGGCGAGGCGCGCCGTGATCGTCTCGTAGGCCTCGAAATTCACATAGCGGAAGGACAGGTCCTCCAGTTCCTCGCGCATGTCCTGCATGCCCATGCGCCCGGCGAGCGGGGCATAGATGTCCATGGTCTCCTGCGCGATGCGCTCCTGCTTGTCGGAGCGCATGTGGCCGAGCGTGCGCATGTTGTGCAGGCGGTCGGCGAGCTTGACGAGGAGGACGCGGATGTCGTCGGCGATGGCGAGCAGCAGCTTGCGCAGGTTCTCGGCCTGCTCGGCCTTCTTGGAGACGAGGTCGAGGCGCTTCAGCTTGGTCAGGCCCTCGACGAGCTGGCCGATCTTGGCGCCGAAGAGCTGTTCGATCTCCTTGCGGGTGGCGTCGGTGTCCTCGATCGTGTCGTGCAGCAGAGCGACGGCGATAGTCGCCTCGTCGAGCCGCATCGAGGTGAGGATCGCCGCCACTTCCAGGGGATGCGAGAAATACGGATCGCCCGAGGCACGCTTCTGGGCACCATGCTTCTGCATGGCATAGACATAGGCGCGGTTGAGGAGCGCTTCGTCGACATCGGGCTTGTAGCTCGCCACCCGCTCGACGAGTTCATATTGACGCATCATGGTTTCAGGAACGGGTCCTTTGGGGCATGCCGGGCCATGGAATGGCAAAAGGGCGCTTCGCAACTGCGAAACGCCCTTTCAATATAGGTGCTAAACCCCGTCAGCCGAAAGGCTGAACTGCGGATGCGCTTTAGAAATCGTCGCTTTTCTCCGGCGCGATCAGGCCTTCGATGCCCGAAAGAAGCTCGTCCTCGCTCATGCGGTCGAAGGCGATGTTGTCGTCGCCATCGTCCGCGGCGATCGCGGCGCGGCTGTCATCGGCGCGTTCGGCCGAGGTCGGGGCCTGCGGCTCCGGCTCGTCGACCTCGACATGCTTCTGCAGCGAATGGATCAGGTCTTCCTTCAGGTCGCCCGGCGACAGCGTCTCGTCGGCGATCTCGCGCAGCGCGACGACGGGGTTCTTGTCGTTGTCGCGATCGATGGTGATCTGCTGGCCCTGGGCGATCTGGCGGGCGCGATGACTGGCGAGCAGGACGAGCTCGAACCGGTTCTCGATCTTATCGACGCAATCTTCTACGGTGACGCGGGCCATGCCTGTCTCCTCAACGACAATTTTGAGCAATGAAGCTCGTGCCATAGCGGTTTCGCCGGCGGGGCACAAGGCACCGGCGGCAAGTTTGCCGCACCGCCCTCGCCGCGCCGCGCCGTCCCAGCGGGCGGATTTCGGCGTTGCGGCCTTGCCCGGCTACGGAAACAACGCGATTGGCATATTGGCCATCCATGCTTATGATCGCCGCCGTAGATCGACGCATGACGATGGCCAGTCACCGCATGCAGAACTGACCAGTTGCGAGATTCTGCCGAATACGATATTCCGTAGCTATGACTTGTTTAGACAGAGCGCAACTGCATTTCAGCTCCATTCATTTCCTTTGAAAGACCCTGATGTTCGACTCACGAGAAAAGATTGCCCTGTTCATCGACGGGGCCAATCTTTATGCCGCCTCCCGCAGCCTCGGTTTTGATATCGACTACAAGAAGCTGCTGCTTGCTTTTCAGAAGCGCGGCTATCTCCTGCGCGCCTACTATTACACGGCGCTGCTCGAAGATCAGGAATACTCCTCGATCCGACCGCTGATCGACTGGCTCGACTATAACGGCTACAGCCTGGTGACCAAGCCGGCGAAAGAGTTCACCGATGCCAGCGGGCGCCGCAAGGTCAAGGGCAATATGGACATCGAGCTCGCCGTCGACGCCATGGAATTGTCCGACACGGTCGACCATTTCGTCCTGTTTTCCGGCGACGGCGATTTCCGCTCGCTGGTCGAGGCGCTGCAGCGCAAGGGCCGCAAGGTCTCCGTGGTGTCGACGCTGACGACCAATCCGCCGATGATCGCCGACGATCTGCGCCGCCAGGCCGATCATTTCATCGACCTCGTCAGCCTGAGGACCGAGATCGGCCGCAGCCCTGCCGAGCGCGAGGCGCGACTCGCCCGCCGCGCCGAAGCCGATTCCGAACCGGGCCCGGATGCCGACGACGATTACTGAGCCGTCGCGCGACTGCCCGCTCTGCCCCCGCCTTGCCGCCTTCCGTGAGGCCTGGCGGGCGAAGGAGCCGTCCTGGCACAACGCGCCGGTCCCCGCTTTCCTGCCTTCAGCCGGCGCCGATGCGGTGCGGCTGGCGATCGTCGGCCTCGCGCCCGGCGTGCGCGGCGCCAATCGCACCGGGCGGCCGTTCACCGGCGACTATGCGGGCATGCTGCTCTATCGCACGCTTTCGGACTTCGGCTTCGCCAACGACCGCTTCGACGCGCGGACGGACGACGGGCTGGAGCTCTTCGGCACGGCCATCGTCAACGCGGTGCGCTGCGTGCCGCCGGAGAACAAGCCCGTGCCGGCCGAGATCCACACCTGCCGGCAGTTCCTGACGCCGACGATCCTCGGCTTCCCGAAACTCGCCGTGATCGTCACGCTCGGCCGCATCGCGCACGAGTCGACGCTGCGGGCCCTCGCGACCCCGCTCAAGGCCGCCCCGTTCTCGCATGGCGGCGGCCACGACGTGGGCGGCATAAGGATCATCTCGAGCTATCACTGCTCGCGCTACAACACGAACACCGGGCGACTGACCGAGGAAATGTTCCGCAACGTCTTCGCCGCGGCGGCCGAGCATCTGGCCGGCTGAAACGGGCCCTGTCCTTCCCGGGCAAGCTGACGCCGCCGCGAACCACCGGGTGCCCTTGCGCTCCCTAACCCTTTATTCAACATAATCGGCCAACCTCCCGGCATAAAATACGGGGGGGAATAGCACATGCTCGGGATGTTCAAGAAAACCAGGACCTATCGCGAGCAGTTCGCCGATGCGGTCATCCAGATATCGCCCGACGGATACTACGTGCTCCAGGACGGCGTGATCCGGGACTGCAATCCGGCGACGGAAGCCATGCTGCGCGGCAGCCGCGAGCAGATCGTCGGCCTCACCCCGAATGCGATCTCGCCCGATGTCCAGTCCTGCGGCAGCCGCAGCGACGCGCGCACGCTCGAGGTTCTGGCGGAGGCGGCGAAGAACGGCTGCGCCCGCTTCGAGTGGACGACCCAGCGGCTCGACGGCTCGACCTTCCCCGGCTTCGTGACCATCATGGCGACCGAAATCGACGGCAAGCCGGCCTTCGTCACCTTTCTCGTCGACCTCAGCGTCATGGTCGCCATGCGCGAGGAAGGCGCCAAGGCCAGGGCCGCCGAGGAAAAGGCCGCGGCCGAGCAGAACCAGGCGATCGACACGCTGGCACAGGCGCTGAGCCGCGTCGCCAAGGGCGACCTGCGGGCGCGGCTCTCGGGCACGCTGCCTTCGGGCTTCACCAAGATCGGGACGGATTTCGACACCGCCATCGGCGCGTTGGCCGAGGCCATGGCCGACGTCGCCTCGACGGTCGTCAACGTCGAGGCGGCCACCAACGGCATCGCCGCCTCCTCCGACGATCTCGCCCGCCGCACCGAGCAGCAGGCCGCCTCGCTGGAGGAAACGGTCGCCGCGCTCGGCGAGGTCACCGGCGCGGTGAACCAGACGGCCGACAGTTCCAGCCACGCCCAGAAGGTCGCGACCTCCGCCCGGCTGAAGGCCGAGAAGGGCGGCCAGATCGTCGCCCAGGCCGTCGAGGCGATGAGCCGCATCGAGAGCTCGTCGCATGAGATCGGCAACATCATCGGCGTCATCGACGAGATCGCCTTCCAGACCAATCTCCTGGCGCTGAATGCCGGCGTCGAAGCGGCGCGGGCGGGCGAGGCGGGCCGCGGCTTCGCCGTGGTGGCGCAGGAGGTCCGTGGCCTCGCCCAGCGCTCGGCCGAGGCGGCCAAGCAGATCAAGAGCCTGATCTCGACCTCGGGCAACGAGGTCCGCACCGGCGTCGATCTGGTGACGGCCTCCGGCCAGAGCCTCGAGGAGATCGTCGAGGAGGTCTCGACCATGACGAACGTGATCGCCCGGATCGCCGAATCCGCCAAGGAACAGGCCAGCAGCCTGAAGAGCGTCTCGTCCGCCGCCGCCCAGATGGACAAGGCGACGCAGCACAATGCGGCCCTGGTCGGCGAGACCTCGGCCGCCGTCCAGGCGCTGGCCGACGACGCAAGGCGCCTCGGCGAGATCGTCGAGCGGTTTTCGATCGACGGCGCGCCGACGTCCCGCCACCCGGCAAGGGCGGCGTCCTGGGGCCGGGCGGCCTGACAGGGCAGCGACCCTTCCCCGCGGCGGGCCGACCGCCGCGGCACACTCGCCTAAAATAGCGGGAGCTACGGACGCGGCCCGCCCGTCTGAACGGGGGGGCCTACAGCCGCGGCATGCTCGCCTAGATGGGCGGGCCTAGGGCCGCGCCAGGCCTTCGAGATAGTCGACGACGTCCGCGGCGTTCCGGTCAGGCGGGAAGACGGGATAGAACACCTTCTCGATCTCGCCGTCGCGTGCCACCAGGGTCAGCCGCTTCAATAGCGTATCGCCGTCCACGTCAAAGGTCGGAAGCTCCAGCATCTCGGCCAGTTCGCCATGGCTGTCGGACAGGAGCGGAAACGGCAGGTGCAGGCGCTCGGCCGCCTCGCGCTGATAGGCCGTGGTCTGAGTCGAGATGCCGAAGACATGGGAAACCCCCAGCGCCTTCAGATCCGCGAAATGGTCGCGAAAACCGCAGGTCTGCGGGGTGCAGCCGCGGGCTCCCGGAATCTCGTCCCAGCCGCCGGGCAAGGGGGCGCCGGGCCGGCCCGTCATCGGATAGGCGTAGAGCACGGCAAGGCCGGCCAGCTGCGACAGGTCGACCTCTCCCCCGGCGGTCGAGGCCAGTCGCACCGCCGGCAGCCGCATGCCGAAGAGATGGCTGCCGCCGCCGTCGTCCAAGGGAGCCACCAGCCCCTCGGGCAATCTCGTCAGGTCCGTCATCCCAGGCCTCCGCGTTTCTGCCGAATCGCCATGGTCCTGCGAAAGGCAGCGTAAGGCAAGTATGCGATCGTCGGCGGGGAGGCCACGGAGCCGGAAGCCCCGCCGCATCAAAGCCTGGCGGGTCAGCGGTTGTCCTTCAGGAGCCGCTCCTTCTGGCGGTTCCAGTCCTTCTGCTTCTCGGCCTCGCGCTTGTCCGGCGCGTTCTTGCCCTTGGCCACGGCGATCTCGATCTTGGCCATGCCGCGGTCGGTGAAGAAGATCTTCAAGGGCACGATGGTCATGCCGTCGCGGTTGACCGCGCTCGCCAGCCGGTTCAGCTGCGCCCGGTGGACGAGGAGTTTTCGCCGGCGTTTCGGCTCGTGGTTGTTGCGGTTGGCCTGCAGATATTCCGGCACGTAGGAATTGATCAGCCAGAGCTCGCCGCCCTCTTCGGCGGCATAGGATTCGGCGATGGTCGAGCGGCCGAGGCGCAGCGACTTCACCTCGGTGCCGGTCAGCACCATGCCGGCCTCGATCGTATCGATGATCGAATAGTTGTGACGCGCCTTGCGGTTCTCCGCGACGATGCCGGTCTTGGCCTTGGGTTTCTTTGCCATTGCTGTGTCGACAGTGCCTGTTGCGGGCGCTCCTTGCAGGAAGGCGCGGCCGAGGTCGTGAACCCCGTCAGATGAGGATCGAGGGCGCCGTTTCAAGCGCCGCCGATGCGAGGGCCGGTGAGCCGCGCGCCGCGCGGCCCGCCGCAAGGCGCGCCGGCTGCGCCCGGCTCGGCCGGCTCAGTTCAGGAGGCCGGCGTGCCGCAGCGCCGCGTCGATCGCCGCCTCGGTCGATTTCTCGATGGTGACGAGCGGCGAACGCAGCGTGTTGCCCATCTTGCCGAGGCGCGACAGGGCGTATTTCGGGCCGCCGGGATTGGGCTCGATGAACAGCGCCTTGTGCAGCGGCATCAGCTTGTCCTGAATGGCGAGGGCCGCCGCGAAGTCGCCGGCGAGCGTCGCGGTCTGGAACTCGGCGCAGAGCCGTGGCGCGACATTGGCCGTCACCGAGATGCAGCCGCGCCCGCCATGGGCGTTGAAGCCGAGCGCCGTGGCATCCTCTCCCGACAGCTGCAGGAAATCCGGGCCGCATTGCAGACGCTGGTCGGAGACGCGGTCGAGCTTGGCGGTCGCATCCTTGACGCCGACGATGTTGTCGAAATCGGCGGCGAGTTTGGCCATGGTCTCGACGGTCATGTCGATCACCGAGCGCGGCGGGATGTTGTAGATGATGATCGGCAGCTTCACCGCCTTGGCGATGGCGGAATAATGCGCGTAGAGGCCGCGCTGGTTCGGCTTGTTGTAGTAGGGCGTGACGACGAGGAGGCCGTCCGCGCCAGCATTTTCGGCAAACAGCGCCAGGTCGATCGCCTCGGCGGTGTTGTTCGACCCGGCCCCGGCGATGACCGGCACGCGGCCGCCGGCGACCCCGACGCAGAGCTCGACCACGCGCTTGTGCTCGGCATGGCTGAGCGTCGGGCTCTCGCCCGTCGTGCCGACCGGCACCAGGCCGTGCGAGCCCTCGGCGATCTGCCATTCGACGAAGGCCTGGAAGGCCGCCTCGTCGAGCGCGCCGCTCTCGGCAAATGGCGTCACCAGCGCCGGCATCGAACCCTTGAACATTCCCGTCTCGCTCCCGCCGTCTGCAAGCTCTTGTCGGCCGGCACCGGACTTCTCATCTGTGGTGACTGCCCCGGTCGCGCCCGGCCCTGGGACCTTCGGCATTGCGGGACATAAAACCGGCGGCATCGTCCGGCATGAAGGCCGGCACCATAGTGAAGGGCCGCTGGCGAGACAAGCCGACATGGCGGGGGCGAAAGTCCGTGGCGGGGTGTCGCATCGGGGATGGGTTTACGATGTCTTCATGCCGTCCGTGAGAGATTTGGTGACCATGTCGTCACTCACGCGGGGAACGGGCCATCCCACGGGGATCGCCTTTCGAAAGGTTGCCATGACTGCGCCGGGAATTGCCAAGAGCCTGATCGTCCAGGGAATGCTGCTGGTGCTCCTCGGACAGTCGGCGAGCGCGCAGCAGCTGCTGCCGCCGGTCGGCCCGATGCCGTCGCTGCGGCCGATGGCCCGGAGCACCGGCGTCGATCTCGACCCCTCGCGTTTCGGCACGCCGCCGGCGCCATCGCGCAATCCCGTGGCGACACGGGCCCCCGCTCCGGCCCGCGTCGATTCGAGCGCCAGCGCCTTCACCGCCTCGATCACCGCCATCACTGCCCGGCCGGCCAATCTCAACGCGGTCGCCGGCAGCCTGAACGACGGGCTGAAGGCGATCTCGTCCGGCAATCTGATCAAGGCCCGCGCCATCCGCCAGGGCATGCCCGGCCGCTCGCTCGACCGCAACATCCTGACCTGGGCGATCGCCCTCAACGGCGGCCGCGACGTGCCCGCCCACGAGATCGCCGAGGCCTCGGCGGCGCTGCAGGGCTGGCCGGGCCTTGCCAAGCTGCGCGCCAATCTGGAACGGGCGCTCCTGCGCGAGGAGCCGTCGGCCAGCGCCGTCGTCAACGCCTTCGCCGGGACGAAGCCAGAGACGCCGGAGGGGGCGATGTCGCTCGCCCGCGCTCTGCTCGAACTCGGCCATGCCGCCGAGGCCAAGCGCCTGATCGCCAATGTCTGGCACAAGGAGCGTCTCGACGCGGCCCTGGAGCAGCGGATCCTGAAGCAGTTCGGCACGCTGCTCACGCGCGCCGACCACAAGCGCCGCATGGACATGCAGCTCTATGCCGAGCGCGTCACCGATGCCGGCCGGATGAAGAAGCTCGCCGGCGCCGAAAGCCTCTATGCCGCCCGCGCCGCCGCCGTGCGCGGCGAGAGCAATGCCGCCAAGCTGCTCGCCGCGGTTCCCGCCTCGCAGCGCTCGGACCCCGGCTACCTCTTCGCCATGGTCGAGGTGCAGCGCAAGGCCGGCAAGGTCGACCAGGCCGCCGCCACGCTTTTGAAGGCGCCGCGCGACGCCGCCTCGCTGGTCGATCTCGACGCCTGGTGGAACGAGCGGCGCATCGTCGCCCGCGACCTCCTCGACGTCGGCCGCTACAAGGACGCCTACCGCGTCGCCAGCGCGATCTCGGCCGAGAGCCCGGCGGACGCGGCGGAAGCGGAATTCCATGCCGGCTGGATCGCCCTGCGCTTCCTCAAGGACCCGCGCACCGCGGGCCAGCATTTCGCCAAGATCGCCGAGGCCTCGAGCCGGCCGCTGTCGCAGTCGCGCGCCTATTACTGGCTGGGGCGGACCGCCGAGGCCTCGGGCTCGGGCAATGCCGCCCGCTACTACGGTCGCGCCGCCGCCCATCCCACCACCTATTACGGCCTGCTCGCCGCGGCCCGGCTCGGCACGCGTCCCCCGGCGGTCGACTACCCCCGGCCGACGGCCGCCGAACGCCAGCGCTTCGAGAGCCGCGAGCCAGTGCGCGCCATCAAGCGGCTGCAGCAGCTCGACATGGACAGCCGCGCCGCCACGATCTACCGGAGCCTCGCGGACGAGCTGACCAGCCCCGGCGAGCTCGCCCTTCTCGCCGTCATGGCCGAGAGCCAGAACAACCACTATCTCGCGCTGAAGGTCGGCAAGCAGGCGAATTACCGCGGCATCGACGCGGCCGCCCTCGCCTTCCCGGTCGGCGTCATCCCCGCCTCCGCCAACATCTCCGCCTCCGGCAAGGCGCTGGCCTACGCCATCGCGCGGCAGGAGAGCGAGTTCAACCCGGCGGCGAAATCCGGCGCCGGCGCGCTCGGCCTCCTTCAGCTGATGCCGGGGACGGCCAAGGCGGTGGCCGCCAAGGTCGGCGTCAGCTATTCGCTCGCCCGCCTCACCTCCGACCCCGGCTACAACGCCACCCTCGGCGCGCGCTTCCTCGGCGACCAGATCGCCAATTTCAACGGCTCCTACATCCTGACCTTCGTCGCCTACAATGCCGGACCGCGGCGCGCCCGCGAATGGATCGAGCGGTTCGGCGACCCGCGCGGCAAGTCGATCGACGAGGTCGTCGACTGGGTCGAGCGCATCCCCTTCACCGAGACGCGCAACTACGTCCAGCGGGTGATGGAAAACTACCAGATCTACAAGATCCGCCTCGGCGCCCCCGGCAGCATCGAACAGGACCTGCTCAACGGCCGGCGCAGCTAGAACGATAACGGAGATGAAAGCGCTTCGGCCGATGTCGCGCCAACGCGGCCGCGCGCCCGGCCGGTTGACTTCAGCTTACCCGCCCCATTCGCCGCCTTTCCAACTTCTGCGGTCTGCTCACCCATCAGGCATGTAGCAGCTTCATCAAACCCGCCGGATGGATGGTGCTGAGCTGTCAGCAAATGGCCGGCATGGGTGGAAACCGGCCATTCGCGTAGCGGCGGACGAACGGCAGCTACGCGCCAAGAGCGGGCATTAATTGCTTTCAGATTGGATGCTATAAGGTGCCGGCTCGCAGGCCGTCAGATCCTGGAGTTCGAGCATTAGATGGGTACCATTAGTGCGGCGGCCCTCATGCCCGCTTCCGACCCTCAAAATCAGAAATGCGTGGGGGATATAGCTTCATCTTTCGTAACGATGTTGATATCGGCTCCGGGAAAGAGGTTCGCCAGCGTAGTCATTTCAATGCCTGTCGCGGTGTCTAAGAACACGCTCTTCTCCAGACCTGTAATTCGGGCCGCACGCATCGCGAACAACATAGAATCCCAAGGTCGAAAGACCTGAGATTCTCCGTTCTCTAGTGCAGAATTTGTGAATGGCCGTACATATTGCTGCTCGATAGTTAGATGAGTTTGCGTCTCTGAGCTAAGGTAAAAATGAGTAGCATCACGCAGCGATGCTTTGGTATGCACGCGAGCTGCGAGTTCGCCGAACTGGTGGGGTAGAACTGTCGCCCCCTCTAATTCATAGGGCCCCTTTTGACCGTGAATCATCTGAAGCCCGCCATCGTTTACAAAGGCGACCCCTAACTTGCCCATATGCACCGCAATTGATTGGCCCAGAATGTCCGTCGACAGATCAAAAGCGTTGTCGGAACCGTCAATACGATACCAATAAAGGGTAAAGGGAAAAGTGCTGTGCAGAGCACGGAACCGCGTTTGCTTACGGGAACTTTGCAGCATTAGCTGACAGTGGGCAAACTGATCGATGAAATCAGCCGGCACAATCTTGCCTGACACCGGATTCTTTCGATCCAGAAGGAGAGCAGTCTCCTTGACCAAAATTCCGACAAGAATCTTGGCCAACCAACGCGCCACGGAAAGCCTGTGTTCGCTGGTTTCAATACATCCGCGTTGAAATACCTCCTGCACTTCGGTCTCGATTTTGGAAAGAAAGCCCGTATTGCATTCAACACAGCAGGGAACAGTTAGGATACGATAGGGTATCGAACTGCCATTCAACAGCGTTAGCCGTTTGTTGAACAGCCCACACTTTCTTTGAAGCCACTTTGGCAGCACGTGCTCGCCAACTCCGGTCGTCGGCGCGCCTCCGCAAACGAAACAGCGCCCAGTACGGATGTTTTCGCTGTCTACGGCACGCTCGACACTTTTCATGATGTAGTGGTTGTGGGGATCAGAGTCCCTAACCTCTAACATGCGCCCTTGCCCCTACCACTCGAAGAACGAAAGCCTTTCAGCATTCTGGCCTAGACGCCATCGAGCGGCAAGCCACACCAAACGGGGCATTCAGCCCAAGTTGACCAAGCGGCCCCTGTGAAGGAATTCTTGCGACAGAGTGAGCGACCGAGGCGGAGGCGCAAAGCCGCACTTGGCTTAGGGTCGCCAATGTCCGCAAAGGGTCGATAGCGGTCCGGCAGCGTCGGGGGCTTCCGCTTCGACGCCGAACGGCTCGGCCGGGGGTGAGCTGCCTGTCAGCTTGTCGGAGTGCGTCGTTCAAAACCGGACGGCGGCTCGACGCCCTCTGGGCAGTCCACCCCGTTCAGTGGCTGGGCCGCGGCCCTACTTGGCGGCGCAAAAGGGCGGCCTCGAAGCTTCGATCGACGAAGGGTTAGCGCGCCTTCCGGAGCGCCTGCTTCATATTCCTTTTGACGTCGTCGAACGCACTTCTGACAACCTCGATCCGATCGACGCTGAGCCGGTCGGCGATGTCTTCGCCCACCATCCTGTAGACCGTGGAAATATGCGATCGGGTATCCATGCCGGATTGTGTCAGCAGGACCATGTTACCCCTGATCTCGACGAGATTTCGGACACGCAACCGATCGTACGAGACGGCAAGCGCGGTCGGGTGAACACCCAGTTCCTCAGCCGCCTCGCCGAGGTCGGTTGGCTCGCGCGGGTTCAGTGCGAGCATGTAGTCGTCCTCGCCGGGCGACAGCGCGATCGTTGCCAGGTGCATCGCGAGCAGGTCACGCGTGAGTTTGGCGACCTCGATCATCGACGTCGCCAAACGTTCTTTCTCAGTGTCGTCAGTGCGGTTTTCTTCGAAAACTGTCGCGGACATGAATTACCCCTTTGCGGCCACTACTTGTGTGCAGTTGTCCAACCAAATGCTGGCGCGAAGCTGGATTGATGGGTCGAGACACGCGATTTGGGGATTGCGCTGACGCAGAAAACGTCGGGGGCCAACGGAAATTCGCCGATCGGCACTTGGTCGACGGCTTCCTGGCGTGCCCCGGAGGCGTAACAGGGCAACTCCCGCCTCTTGCTCCACGTGCAGGAGGCCGGACTGGGCCGAGGCGAGAGGGCCTGATGGAGTGGCAGCGCGCTCAACGGTTGGCGGCGTCCGCGCTCGGGTCAGCATGCTGCGACGCGCTGCCGCGACATCGGGTCGAGAGCTGGCGGAACATATCGTCGCTTCCGAGACCAGATGCCTGACCCGATCGGAGACTGCCGCACCCCTCCGGACGGGCTCAGCCGAACTTGTTCGACTTCGGGAAGCCGTTCGGCACCAGCCGGCCGGCGAGGCCTCGATCGGTGCGCCACTCGAACAGCTCTTCCGCCGAGCGGTGGAACGAGCGCCCGCCGGCGCCCTGCCAGGTGAGGCCGCCGTCGATCGAAAAGATCTTGAGGTCGGAGAGGCCGCCATCCTTGTAGCGCTGCAGGCGCACGCCCTTGCCGCGGGTCATCTCCGGCACCTGGATCAGCGGGAAGACGACCATCTTGCGGTTCTCGCCGACGACCGCGACGGTGTCGCCCTCGACCACGGCGGCAAGGCGCAGCCGCGTCGTGCCGGAGAGGTTCAGGAGCTGTTTGCCCTTGCGCGTCGAGGACAGCATCTCGGCCTCGGTGATGCGGAAGCCGTTGCCGTCCGAGGAGGCGAGCAGGCGCTGGCGCGTCGGCACGGCGACGAAGCCGAGGACGATATCGGCGGCGTCCTCCAGCTCGAAGGCGAGACGGATCGGCTCCCCCTGCCCGCGCCCGCCGGCCAGCTTATCGGCGCCCAGCGTATAGGCGCGGCCGTCGGTCGAGAGAAACACCAGCTTGTCCGTCGTCTGCGCGGGAAAACCGAGCTTCAGCGAGTCGCCTTCCTTGAAGGCGAGTGTCGAGAGATCGGCGACGTGTCCCCTGAGCGAGCGCAGGAATCCCTTCTGCGACAGGACGACGGTGATCGGCTCGCGCTCGATGAAGGCGACGTTGAGGTCGTCGAGATTGTGGTTCGGCGCATCGGCGAAATCGGTGCGCCGCTTGCCGAGCTTGGTCTTCTTGGAGAAGGTCTTGCCGACGGCGCGCACTTCCGCCGAGATCGCCGACCACTGCAGTTCGCCCGAGCCGAGCAGCGCCTCCTTCTCGGCCTTCTCCTCGGCCAGCGTGTCGTATTCACGCTTCAGCTCGAATTCCTCGAGTTTGCGCAGCGAGCGCAGGCGCATGTTGAGGATCGCCTCGGCCTGCACGTCGGTCAGCGCGAAGGCCGCGATCAGGACGGGCTTCGGCTCGTCCTCGCTGCGGATGATGCGGATCACCTCATCGAGGTTGAGGAAGGCGATGAGGTAGCCGGAGAGGATCTCCAGCCGCCGCTCGATCTGGTCGAGCCGGAAACGCGCGCGGCGCACGAGCACCTCGCGCTGGTGCGCCAGCCATTCCTGCAGCACTTCCTTGAGGTTCATCACCCGCGGAATCTTGCCCTGCGACAGGACGTTCATGTTGAGCGGAATGCGCGCCTCGAGATCGGTGAGGCGGAACAGCGATTCCATCATCAGAGCGGGATCGACCGTGCGGCTCTTCGGCTCGAACACCACGCGCACGTCCTCGGCCGACTCGTCGCGCACGTCGGCGAGCAGCGGCAGGCGCTTGGCCATCAGGAGATCGGCGATCTTCTCGATCAGCCGCGATTTCTGCACCTGGTAGGGGATCTCGGTGACGACGACGACGTAGCCGCCCCTCCCCTGCTCCTCCCGCTCCCAGCGCGCCCGCACCCGGAACGAGCCGCGCCCGGTGGCATAGGCTTCGCGGATCTGCTCCTGGGTGTCGACGACGATGCCCCCGGTCGGGAAATCCGGGCCCTGGACGGCCTTCAGAAGCTTGTCGAGACCGGTCTCGGGGTCGTCGATCAGCATCAGCGCCGCTTCGCAGAGCTCAGCGGCATTGTGCGGCGGAATGGCCGTGGCCATGCCGACGGCGATGCCCGAGGCACCGTTGGCGAGGAGGTTCGGGAAGGCGCCGGGAAGCACGATCGGCTCCTGGTCCTCCTCGTTGTAGGTCGGGCGGAAGTCGACGGCGTTCTCGTCGATGCCGCGCAGGAGCAGCATCGCGACGTCGGTCATCCGCGCCTCGGTGTAGCGCATGGCCGCGGCACTATCGCCGTCGATATTGCCGAAATTGCCCTGGCCGTCGATCAGCGGATAGCGGATCGCGAAATCCTGGCTGAGACGCACCAGCGCGTCGTAGATCGAGGCGTCGCCATGCGGGTGGAACTTGCCCATGACGTCGCCGACGATGCGCGCCGACTTCTTGTAGCCCTGGCCGGGATCGAGGCGCAGCACGCGCATGGCGTGGACGATGCGCCGATGCACCGGCTTCAGGCCGTCGCGCACGTCCGGCAGCGCACGGCCCATGATCGTCGACAGCGCATAGGCGAGGTAGCGCTCCTCGAGCGCGTCCTTCAGGTCGACCGGTTCGATATCGCCGCCGCCTGGTGGCGGATCCGCTGCCTTGCCCATGCCTCGCGTTTAGAGCAGGCGGCGGGCAAGAACAAGAACGGAACACGGCTTTTCCCAAGGCATTTTTCACCGCGGACATGCTGGCGCCGTAAAGCTTGTCGCGAACTCCCTCTTGACCCGGCGGGTCAGCCGCAGGCAAGCCCTCTCAAACCGGGCATTCGGGCCCTCGCCGGGACGGTGAAGTTTGCGCCAGGCCCTTGCCCTGGCGGACTTCCAACCCATCTGCGTCGCACCCCTTTGCCGAGAGACTGCTCCGCCGCCGTTCCGCCCATCGTTCCGTGAGAGGACATTTCATGACACATCCGTCCAGCCACGCCCTCGCCGGCATCGCCTTCCTGCTTCTGGGCAGCACGTCTGCCCTGGCCGCCGACGCCCAGGCCTTCGGCGACCGGCTGAAGCAGCTGTCGGCCGAGAGCGACATGCCGATCAACTTTACCGCCGCCGAATCGGACGGCGACAACGTCATCCTGAAGGGCGTCACCCTCGGCGCCGGCCCGGAGGCCGGCGCGGTCGGCGACGTCACGTTCCAGAACGTCACGGGTTCGACGGCGGCGGGCTGGCAGGTCGAGGCGATCCCGTTCGAGGATTTCAAGAAGATCGAGGACGGCAAGGAGGCGACCGTCAGCGGCATGGCGATCAGCGGCCTGCAGCTCGCCGGTTCCGAGGGCGAATCCACGCTGCCGGGCGGGACGCCGATCTTCTTCGACGAAGCCAGCGTCGACTCCGTCGCCATCAGCGACCAGGGCAAGCAGCTGTTCAGCCTCAGCGGCACCCAGTGGACCAATGCGGTCGAGAGCGGCAGCGGCACCATCACGTCCAGCTTCAACCTCGGCGACTTCACCCTCGATTTCGCCGCCATGCCGGCGGACGAGACCACCAAGGCGATGCAGGACGTCGGCTATCCCCAGATCGCCGGCAACGGCTCGGTCGAGATGAACTGGGATCCGAAGAAGGGCGAACTCAGCCTCTCGCCCTTCGACCTGTCGGTGAAGGACGCCGGCGATTTCTCGTTCAGCTACCAGATCAACGGCTACACCCCGTCCTTCGTGCAGTCACTGCAGCAGATCCAGGCGCAGATGGCGGCCGATCCCGCGGGGGCGTCGAATTCCGGCATGGCTATCATCGGCCTCGTCTCGCAGCTCAGCCTCGCCTCGCTGGAAATCGGCTTCACCGACTCCTCGCTCACCAACAAGCTGCTCGACTATTACGCCAAGAAGAACGGCCAGACCCGTGAGCAGCTGATCGACCAGCTCATCGGCACGCTGCCGCCGATGCTGGCCATGCTGCAGAACCCGGACTTCCAGGGCACGGTGACGACGGCTGTATCGACCTTCCTGAAGGATCCGCAGTCGCTGACGATCTCGGTCGATCCGGACGCGCCGGTTGCCGCCACGCAGATCATCGGCGCCGCCATGGGCGCGCCGCAGACGCTGCCGCAGGTCCTGCAGCTCGAAGTCACCGCCAACGAGCAGTAGTCTCCATCGACCGTCGCCGCCGATCTCCGGCGGCGGCGGTCGCCCGCGTCGTCAGCCCCAGCGATCGCGAGCCGGTTCTCGCGCCGGGCGTCGGGAGGCATGCAACGCTGGGGTTTCGAGCCGTGCCATCGCCTTCCGATCAGGCGCAGCAGCAGGCATAGCAGTAGCACATCGTCGCCCCGCGCGCGCCGACGGTGAACTCGTACTTCTCGCCGGCCGGCACATACATCCAGTCGCCCGCCGTCAGCTCCATGTCCTTGTAGTGGATGGATCCCGAGATCATGATCCGGATGCCCGGGCCCTCGTCATGGCTGTGGCTGGGAACGACCGCGTGCGGCGCGCCCGACGAGATGTAGAGCGTCGTCGGCCCGTCGAAGTAGAGCGGCAGCATCTCCTTGGTGAAGCCGTCCGGGATGTTCTTGACCGCGAGGCGATCGGCGACGGACCGCACCGACTTGGATTTGGACGTCATGATGCGGCCGGGTTCGATGCCGCCGGCCTTCTGGATGGACCGGATATTCTCCAGGCAAGCGGCCAGAGTGGACTGGTTTGGGTTAAAGGCCATGTCTTCCTCCACAGGTTGAAAAACAACCTATGGTAACATGACACTCAATCCCTACAACTGAAATTTGAGACGCCGGGGCGCGCCGCTTGGCGTTTCCGCAGTCCACCACCGGCGATCATCATCCTTTTCAGGCGACGAGGTCGTCCCCCTCACGTCCCTGTGCAGCCGAACGGGCTTTGTCCGTCGCGTGGCTCGGTATCGGCGGCGACACGCCCGAACTTCCCCATCGGGGCCTCGGCATGCCGGCTCTCCTCTTCGCAGGTGAAAAGGAGACGGGCAGGCTGCCCTCCGGGGGCGGCCTGCCCGCGCTCACGCGGCGGTTGCAGTCACGGCGTGATGGCGGGAGATGTCGCCTCGCGCCGGCGGCGATCGACCGACTCGGCGGAGTAGTATTCCTTCTTCTTCTCGTACATGGCCGCGTCGGCGCGCTTGACCACTTCCTCCAGCCTTTCGCCGCTGACGCCGGTGGCGCGGCCGATGGAGAAGCTGAGGGCGTTGCCCGCGTAGAACTGGTTGTTGATCTCGACCAGCTTCTCGATGCTCTCGACCATCGCCTTGGCCTCCTCGTCCGAGGTCGCCGGCATCAGCACGCAGAACTCGTCGCCGCCGATCCGCGCGGCGTGGTGCGGCTTCGACACCGCACCGCTCAGCACCTCGCCGGCCCGCCGCAGCATGGCGTCGCCGGCGGCATGGCCGAGCTCGTCGTTGATCGGCTTCAGGCCGTTCATGTCGGCGATGATGACGCTGACGGGATAGGGGCCCATGCGTTCCAGCCGGTTCAGCTCGTCGGCGTAGAAGGAGCGGTTGTAGAGCTTCGTCAGCACCTCGTGCTTGCCGAGATATTCCAGATAGGCCTCGGCCTTCTTGCGCGCGGTGATGTCGGTCAGCGCGACCTGCACCAGCGTCCAGTCGCGCTCGCGCCCGGGCAGAACCGAGAACTGCATGTGGACATGCAGCGTGTCGCCGTCGAGCGAGTAGTTCACCACCTCGCGCTGCTGGAACAGCTTGCCGTTCCACAGGTCGATCAGCTGTTCCTTGAAATGCTGTTGCATGGCATCGCGGAACACCTCGCCGAGCCGGCGCAGCAGCGTCGCCTTGTCGGCAGCGCGGAAGAGGTCGAGCGTATGCCGGTTGACGTCGATGACGCGGATCTCGGTCATGCAGCGCGTGACGAATTCCGGATGGACGTCGAGGAAGGTGCGGAAATCGTCGACGCCGCGGTCGCGCACGCCGTCGATGAGATTCTTGACGGCGGAAAAATCCTCGACCCAGAGCGAGACCGGCGAGTGCTCGAAGAGGCCCCGCGCATAGCTTTCGCTGAGATGGGCGCGGCGCCGTGCGTCCTCGCGCGCGGTCACGTCCTCGGTGGCGATGAGGATGCGCGTCCAGTCGCGCTCGTGGCCCGGCAGCATCTGGGCCTTCAGCTGGATGTCCAGCCGGCGCCCGGTCAGCGTGTGGTTCACCGCCTGGCTGGTGAATTCCGGCGACCCGTTCCAGAGCTGGACCAGTTCATCGACATGGCTGTCCAGCATCTCGTCGCTGAACACCGTGCCGAGATTGGCGATGAGATCCGGCAGGTCCGCCGCCTCGAACAGCGTCAACGTCCGCTTGTTGACACCGAGGACGCGGATCAGCGCGGTGCATTCACGCACCCGCCCGCGATCCTCGGCCAGAAAGGCCTGGAGATCGGTGACGCCCGCCGCGCGCCAGGCATCGAACTTCGCCTTGATCCCGGAAAAATCTTCCAACCACAGCGGCACCGGCGCCATGTCGAAATCGAAGGCGGGCTCTTCCGTGGGCAAAGGGGACGGGGTGAGGCTTTCCATGGTGTGTCCCTGGTTCATCCCGTCCCCGTCCGTCTCATGATGCAAGCGCTGCTGCGCAAGTTGTCTAGTGGCTCACCCTTAGCAACAAATCTCTTATGCGGGTTAACTTACTGTGAGGCAGGTGGAGAATAACGCCGCCCTGCTGTCGCGATGCCATCCCTAGGTGATCTTCGCCGCCGCGGCCACACGGATGCCGAGTTCCTTCAGCTGCACCGGCGAGGCCTCGTTCGGCGCGGCCATCAGCAGGTCGTAGGCCTGCTGATTCATCGGGAACATGGTGATCTCGCGCAGGTTCTTGACGCCGCAGAGCAGCATGACGATGCGGTCGACACCGGCCGCCATGCCGCCATGCGGCGGCGCGCCGTACTGGAAGGCGCGGTAGAGGCCGCCGAAACGCTGCTCGACCTCTTCGCGCGAGTAGCCGGCGATCTCGAAGGCCTTGACCATGGTCTCCGGCTGCTGGTTGCGGATGCCGCCCGACGCGATCTCGAAGCCGTTGCAGACGATGTCGTACTGGAAAGCCTTCAGCGACAGCGGATCCTGCGTCTGCAGCGCCTCCATCCCGCCCTGCGGCATCGAGAAGGGGTTGTGCGCGAAATCGACCTTCTTCAGCTCCTCGTCCCATTCGTAGAAGGGAAAGTCGATGATCCAGGCGAGCTTGAACTGGTCGCGGTCGACGAGATCGAGCTCCTCACCGACCTGCGTGCGCGCCGCACCCGCGAAGGAGACGAAGGTCTTCGGCTTGCCGGCCACGAAGAAGCAGGCGTCGCCCGTGCCGAGGCCGAGCTTTTCGCGCAAGCCTTCCGTGCGCTCGGGGCCGATGTTCTTGGCGAGCGGACCGGCGCCGGCGACGGCACCCTCCTCCTCGCGCCAGAAGATGTAGCCGAGGCCGGGCTGGCCCTGGCCCTGCGCCCAGGAATTCATCCGGTCGCAGAAGGCGCGGCCGATCGCGTCCTGGCCGTCCTTGCGCTTGGCCGGGATCGCCCAGACCTCGACCTCGGGATCGGCGGCGATCATGCCGGCAAACACCTTGAAGCCCGAGCCGGCGAAGGCGTCGGTGACGGCAGACATCTCGATCGGGTTGCGCAGGTCCGGCTTGTCGGAGCCGTATTTGCGCATGGCTTCCGCGTGCGGGATGCGCTCGAACGTCTGGCTGACCGGCTTGCCGTCGGCGAAATCCTCGAACACGCCGCGGATCACCGGTTCCATGGTCTGAAAGATGTCCTCCTGCTCGACGAAGCTCATCTCGACGTCGAGCTGGTAGAACTCGCCCGGAAGGCGGTCGGCGCGCGGATCCTCGTCGCGGAAGCAGGGCGCGATCTGGAAGTAGCGGTCGAAGCCGGACATCATGATCAGCTGCTTGTACTGCTGCGGCGCCTGCGGCAGGGCGTAGAACTTGCCCTGGTGGATGCGGGAGGGCACCAGGAAGTCGCGCGCGCCTTCCGGCGAGGAGGCGGTCAGGATCGGCGTCGAGAACTCGGTGAAGGCGGATTCCGTCATCCGCCGGCGCATCGCCGCGATGATCTGGGTGCGGCGCATGATGTTGCGGTGCAGGGTCTCGCGACGCAGGTCGAGGAAGCGGTAGGTGAGACGCACGTCCTCGGGATAGTCGAGCTCGCCGAACACCGGCAGCGGCAGTTCCTTCGACGCCGACAGGATCTCGATGTCCTCGGCGAAGAGCTCGACCGCGCCGGTCGGCAGTTTCGGGTTCACCGTCTCGGGGCTGCGCGCCTTCACCGTGCCGGTGATCTTCACCACCCATTCCGAGCGAATCGTCTCGGCCGTCTTGAAGGCGGGCGAATCGGGATCGACGACGATTTGCGTCAGGCCGTAATGGTCGCGCAGATCGATAAAGAGCAGGCCGCCATGGTCGCGGACGCGGTGGGCCCAGCCGGAAAGCCGGACCGTCTCGCCGACGTTCGTGTCGCGGAGGGCGGCGCAGGTGTGGCTGCGGTAGCGGTGCATGGCGGTTCTTCCTGGCTTTTCGTCCCTGCGCATGGCGGGCAGGCGCTCTGATCCGGTGCGCCGAGGCGGCCGGTTCGATATCGGCGGAAAAGCGCACGGGACCCCCGCGCTGTCAAGATTTGCGCCCCTTTCATCGCCCCGATCTTCGCATTGCGGAATGGCCGTCAGGCGGGGTTCGCAGGTGCCGCGACATCGGCTATGAAAAGATCATGGAGCCTATCACCACCACCGACGGCCTCGCTGAGGCCTGCCGCGTCTTCGCCAAGGCGCCCTTCGTCACCGTCGACACCGAGTTCATCCGGGAGACGACCTTCTGGCCGGAGCTCTGCCTCATCCAGATGGCCTCGGACGATCTCGCGGTGATCGTCGATCCGCTGGCCCCCGGCATCGATCTCGCCCCCTTCTTCGCGCTGATGGCCGACGAGAACGTCATCAAGGTCTTCCATGCCGCGCGGCAGGATCTGGAAATCGTCTACAAGCTCGGCGGCATGCTGCCGGCGCCGATGTTCGACACCCAGATCGCCGCCATGGTCTGCGGCTTCGGCGAATCGATCGCCTACGACCAGCTCGTCGCCAAGACGACGGAGGGCCGGATCGACAAGACCTCGCGCTTCACCGACTGGCGCCGCCGGCCGCTGTCGGAACAGCAGCTGGTCTATGCGCTGGCCGACGTCACCTTCCTGCGCGACGTCTACAAGGTGCTGAAGGCGCGCATCGCCGCCGAGGGGCGCGACGACTGGCTGGACGACGAGATGGCCGTGCTCGCCAATCCCGAGACCTACGACGTCCACCCCGACGACGTGTGGAAGCGGCTGAAGCTCCGGGTGCGCAAGCCGATCGAGCTCGCCATCCTGAAAGAGGTCGCCGCCTGGCGCGAGCGCGAGGCGCGCACCCGCGACCAGCCCCGCGGCCGGATCATGAAGGACGACACGATCTACGAGATCGCGCAGCAGCAGCCGCGAGACGAGCAGACCCTGTCGCGCCTGCGCACGATCCCCAAGGGTTTCGAGCGCTCGCACAACGGCAAGGAGATCCTCGCCGCCATCGAGCGCGCCATGGCGATCCCCAAGAGCGAGCTGCCAGCGCTGCCGAAGCTCCCGAACCTCCCCGAAGGCACCGCCGCGGCAGTGGAGTTCCTGAAGGTTCTCCTGAAGATCGTCGTCGACGAGGAGGGCGTCGCCGGCAAGATGATCGCCTCCGGCGACGACCTGGAACAGCTCGCCGCCTTCGGCGCCAACGCCGAGATTCCCGCCATGTCCGGCTGGCGCCGCCAGATTTTTGGCGACCGCGCGCTGGAACTGCTGGAAGGCAAGGCGGCGCTGTGTTTTCGCGACCGCAAGGTGGCGGTGGTGGAGCTGGGCTAAGCCGCCCTGGTGGCCGCGCCCGCCGCCGCCCGGCACCATAGCGCAACCGCGGCCCTGTGAGAGACGCGGACCTCCCTGGCGTCGTCATCCTCGCGCGAAGCGCGGGGATCCATGCCCAGACGATGACGCAGGTCATTCGGTGCCGAAACGGGCACGTTCGACGTCACGGCATGGATCCCGGCTCAAGGCCGGGATGACGAAGTTGAGGGGTCGGCGGCTGGATGCATGAGCGGCCGGGTCCCGACCACTCTCTATCCCTATCGCCAGCCGCCGCCTTCCGCCGCGCAACCGAGCGGCGGCAGCGCGCCGGGGAAACGCGCGTGCAGGCGGGCGCAGGCCCAGGCGTTCAGGGGGGCGGGCATGGTGCCGTTGAGGGCGATGCCGACCTCGTCGTAGGGCGTCGCGCTGTACTCGGCGTAGACGTACCAGCGGCCGACCGCGAAGATCCCGCCGCCGATGAGGGCGGCGAGGAGGATGGACAGAAATTTCAGCATGGATGTCTCCGCGAGGCCGCGGACGGCTCGCCAGTAATCGGCACGCCTTTCACCGCACCTCGAAGCGCAGCGTGCGCTCGACGACCTTGCCGAACTGCTCCAGCCGGCCGATCGGGCGCTCGCCGACGAGGCCGCCAAGTTCGGGCGGGATCACCAGCGCGAAGCCGCCGCGCGGATCCTGCGCCCATTTGAACGTCGGCAGGATGCCGGGCATCGAGGCCGTCATCAGATAGGTCGCGCGGAACAAAGCGGCGAGGATGCGGGCGCGCTGCAGGAGGCGCGGGGTCAGGAGGTTTTCGATGTCGGGCACCGCCACCTGCTCGAAATTGCCCTCGTGCCGGTAGTAGTTGGCGAGACCGAGGAAGGCCCGGCCCTGATGGTCGATCGCCGGGAAGGCGGCATGCGCGATGATCGACAGGCTCTGCTTGCCGCGATAGTCGGGATGGGCGCGCCAGCCGATGTCGGCGAGAAGGCAGGCCGCCTCGCGCAGGCGCTCCTCATAGGGCGTCTCCTCGATGCCGAGGATCTCAAAACTGCGGCGGCTCCAGTCGACCAGCTCGGTGGAATGGCGCGGCGAGCGCGAGCGCAGGACCGACAGTTCGGACGCCGCCTCGATCAGCGGGTCCTTGGCCTTTTCCTCCTCGCTGAGGAGCGAATGCAAGAACCCCTCGCGCACGCCGAGGGCGGAGAGGACGATGCTCGACGGCTTGACGTAGCGGATGACGCTCTGCAGCGTCACCGCGCCATAGGCGAGCAGCGCGCGGCGGCTGCGCGAGACGGCGGCGATGCCCGGCAGCGTGTCGGGATCGCCCTTGGCGACCGCCTCCAGGAATTCCAGCGCGCCCTCGATCGGGATCTCGTAGCCGTGCATCACGTGCAGGGGATAACGGGCCTGTTCCATGTGCAGCTTGGCCAGGTTCCGCCAGGTGCCGCCGACGGCGAAGAACGGCCTGCCCTCGCCGGCGCCTGCCAAAGCGCAGCCGGCGATCTCCTTGTCGGCGATCTTGCGGGCCTTGGCGATGTCGTTGCCCGACATGTCCTGTAGCCGGAGGCCGCCGAGCGGCAGGGTCAGGCCCTCGCGGATCTCGCCGCGGGCGACGTCGACGAGTTCGAGACTGCCGCCGCCGAGATCGCCGGCGATGCCGTCCGGCGCATGGAAGCCGGCGACGACGCCCTCGGCGGCGTAGCGTGCCTCGTCGGCGCCCGACAGGATGTGGATCTTGCAACCGATGGCGGCCTCGGCGGCGGCGATGAAGTCCGGACCGTTCGTCGCCTCGCGGGCGGCGGCGGTGGCGATCGGATAGACCTCGGAAACGCCGGCCTGGGCGGCCAGTGCCCGGAAGCGCGCGAGCGCGGCCAGCGCGCTGGCGACCGAACGCTCGTCGAGCCGCTTGGTCTGGGTCAGGCCCTTGCCGAGGCCCGACAGCACCTTTTCGTTGAACAGCACCGTCAGCGAGCGGCTGTTGCCCTCGTAGATGACGAGACGCACCGAGTTCGAGCCGATGTCGACGACGGCGACCGGGGTTCTCCCCGGCAGCCGGCCCTGCACGGAAACGTCAGTCAAAACGGGAATGTTCGGCACGTTGTCTGGCAATCAATCTCGGGGCGTCCGATTTCAGGGCTTTGCCGCGGCCGGAGAGGCTGGGATTGGTCATGAAATAACGCTGGGTGTTGAAGGGTTGCTCGCCCTCGGCGACGACGATGCGGCGCGAGGTGCCGTCGGAAAGGACCGACCAGCTCTGCTGGTTGTCCAGGATGTTGCCCAGCATGATCTGCGACAGGATCTGGCTGTGCACGGTCGGGTTGGTGATCGGCACCATGGTCTCGACCCGCCGATCCAGGTTGCGCGGCATCATGTCGGCCGAGCCCATGTACACGGTGGCGTGATCGGAAGGCAAGCCGTAGCCGTTGCCGAAGCAGAAGATGCGGCTGTGTTCGAGGAACCTCCCGACGATGGATTTCACGCGGATATTGTCGGAAAGGCCCGGCACGCGGGGCCTCAGGCAGCAGATGCCGCGCACGATGAGATCGATCTCGACGCCCGCCTGGCTCGCCCGGTAGAGCGCATCGATGATCTTGGCATCGACCAGCGAGTTCATCTTCATCCAGATCTGGCCGGTCCGGCCCGCGTTCACATGCGCGACCTCCGCGGCGATGTCGTCGAGGATGCGCTTGCGCATGTTCAGCGGCGACACCGCCAGCTTGCGCAGATCCGCCGGCTCGGCATAGCCGGTGATGTAGTTGAAGACGAGGAGGACGTCGTGCGCGATGTCCGGATCGGTCGTGAAGTAGGACAGGTCCGTGTAGATCTTCGCGGTGATCGGATGGTAGTTGCCGGTGCCGATGTGCACGAAGTTGACGAGCTTGCCCTCCTCGCGCCGGACGACCAGCGAGAGTTTCGCATGCGTCTTCTTCTCGATGAAGCCGAAGACGACCTGCACGCCGGCGCGCTCTAGATCCCTCGCCCACTTGATGTTGGCTTCTTCGTCGAAGCGCGCCTTGATCTCGATCAGCGCCGTCACCGACTTGCCGGCCTCGGCCGCGTCGATCAGCGCGCGAACGATCGGCGAGTCGTTCGAAGTGCGGTAGAGCGTCTGCTTGATGGCGATGACGTGCGGATCGACCGAGGCCTGGCGGACGAACTGCGCCACCACGTCGAAGGATTCGTAGGGGTGGTGGACGACGATGTCCTTCTCGCGAATGGCGGCGAAGCAGTCGCCGTTGTGCTCGCGGATGCGCTCGGGAAAGCGCGGGATGTAGGGGGTGAACTTCAGGTCGTCGCGCGGCGCCTTGACGATCTGCGACACCGATTCCAGCGCCAGCATGCCGTCCATCACCGACACCCGGTTTTCCGGCACTTCGAGCTGGCCGGCGACGAAGCCGCGTAGGTCCTCGGGCATCACCGAATCGAACTCGATGCGGATCACCTGGCCACGGCGCCGCCGCTTCAGCGCCGATTCGAACAGGCGCACCAGGTCCTCGGCCTCCTCCTCGACCTCGATGTCACTGTCGCGGATGATGCGGAAGGTGCCGGCGCCGCGCACGCGGTAGCCGGGGAAGAGCCGCCCGATGAACAAAGCGACGACGCTTTCCAGCGGCACGAAGCGCAGCTGTCCGCTCTCGCTCTTCGGCATCTCGACGAAGCGCGGCAGCGCCACCGGCAGGCGCAGGAGCGCATTCATCTTCTGCTTGTCGCGGTCGCGGGCGAGCGCCAGCGCGATCGAGAAGCCGAGATTGGGAATGAACGGGAACGGGTGCGCCGGGTCGATCGACAAGGGCGTCAGCACCGGGAAGATCGCGTCGTCGAAATGCTGCTCCAGCCAGGCGCGCTCGTCCTTCTTCAATTCGCCGGCGCCGACGATCAGGATGTTCTCGGCCCGGAGCTCCTTGACGAGATCGGCGAGCGAGGCCTGTTGCTCCTCCTGCAGCCGGCCGACATCCTCGAGAATCTTGTCGAGCTGTTCCTGCGGCGTCAGCCCGTCGTCGCTGCGCGCGGTGATCTTCTCGCGCACCTGCGCGGCGATGGCGGCGACGCGGACCATGAAGAACTCGTCGAGATTGCCGGCCGAGATCGACAGGAAGCGGACGCGCTCCAGCAGCGGCTGGGCGGCGTTCTGCGATTCCTCGAGCACCCGGCGGTTGAACTGCAGCCAGGAGATCTCACGGTTGATGAAGCGGTCGGCCGGCAGTTCCTCGTTCTGCGGCGTGATCACCGTCTCGACCAGCGGCAGGTCGCTCGTCGAATTGGCCTCCAGGCGTTCGGCGATGCTGGCCACCGAGGTGTCGGCGGCCGTCGCCTCCGCCGCGGGTCCGGTCGGCATGGCCCCCTCGCCCGCGGCCTTCGGCGAGGACGGCTTGGTGCCGGCGGCAGTGCCGCGCGCAGCCGCAGCCGCCGGCGCCCGCTTCGCCCGCGGCGACGGGGCCGGCGCCCCGGCGTCCTTGCCGTTCTTGCCGACCGCCGGCTTGCGCGGCCGGGCGGCAGGTCTTGCCCGCGTCACGCGCTTGGCCGCCGGCTTCGCACCCGTCGGGGTCGCCGCCACGGTCGAGGCGTCGGCGGGCGTCCTGGCGGTGGGCGCGGCCGCGGGCGGCTTCGGGCTGGTCGCGCCCGCGCGCGTCAGGTCGGCGTGCGAAGGGGCTGGCTGGCTGCCTTCCTGATCGTCCAAGCGTCAATCCTCCTTTGGCGGCACCGGGCCGCGGGCGATGTCATCGTGCCGCGTCGCGGCCGCGGGTGGCGTCGAGCCGGATGCCTCGTCGGTCGCCGGCGAGAGGCCGGTGCGCTCCAGCACGCGCTGCAGCAGCGCCCGCGAAACCTTCTCCTTCGAGGCCAGCGCCTCGCGGTCGACGGCGGCGACGAGGCGGCTCGCCTGCTCCAGCGAACGCTCCATCCTCACGGACAGATAGTGCACCAGCTTGGGGTCGATGGCGATCTGGCGATCGGCGAAGAGTTTCGACAGCACGCCGACGAGCAGGGCATCGTCCGGCCGCCCCAGTTCGACCAGCGTCGCCGCCTGCAGGCGCGAGCGCAGGTCCGCCAGGCCGAGCGCCATCTCGGAGGGACGGACGCGGGCGGTGGCGAGGACGAAGCCGCCGCCGAGGCGGGCGGCGTTGACCGCCCCGAAGATCGCCGTCTCGTCGGCCGGCGCGCGATCGATGTCGTCGATCACCAGCCGGAAGGGGGACGCCGCGACACCGCCCGAAAAACCCGTGGCGCCCGACATTTCCGCCCAGGCGGCGGCGAGGTGCGACTTGCCGGAGCCGGGCGGCCCGACGATGAGGAGCACCGGATGTCCCCAGTCCGGCCAGCTGTCGATCGCCGAGACGGCCAGGCGGTTGGCGTCGGTGACGATCAGGTCGTCACGCGCCAGCGACGGCCGATGCGGCAGGTCGAAGGGAAGCTGGGCAGGTCTGGACGCGGTCACGGTTCGTCGGCCCTCTCCTGGCGGTGGTCCTGTCACGGGTCGGACAGGTCGATCGCAGAATGCGCAAATAGTGCGCCTTTTTCACCTGTCAGGCTAGTTTACGCCGGCCGCGACGCAAGCCCGATTGGCGGATATGCCCGCTATTCAAGGCTTTGGTCTGTCCGGCTTGAAGCCGTTCTCGACCATGACCTGCATGGAATGCCCCTCCAGCGTCTCGATCCGCGTCCCGGCCTGCCCAATGGTCCGGCCGAAATACATCTCGCTCTGCAGGTATTTGGTGATGGCAAAGCGCACCAGCACGCCGATCGCCGCCGAGGCCGGCACCGCGATCAACAGCCCGACGAAGCCGAAGAGCGCGCCGAAGGCGAAGAGCGCGAACATCAGCCAGACCGGATGCAGCCCGACCGAGGCGCCGACGAGCTTCGGCTGCAGGATGTTGCCCTCCAGAAACTGGCCGGCGAAGAAGATCACCATCGTCGCGATGATCCAGATGTAGTCGGGCCAGAACTGCACCAGGGCCACGCCGACCGCCAGGATCAGCCCGACGAAGGAGCCGACATAGGGGATGAAGGAGATCAGCCCCGCGAACATGCCGATCAGGAGCCCGAAATTCAGGCCGATCATCGTCAGGCCGATGGCGTAGAAACTGCCGAGGATGAGGCAGAGGCTGCCCTGCCCGCGGATGAAGCCGGCGACGGCCGCGTCGATCTCGCGGGCGAGGCGCCTGACGGTGTCGACATGCTGGCGCGGTGTCCAGGAATCGATCTTGGCGACCATCCGGTCCCAATCGAGCAGGAGGTAGAAGGCGACGACGGGCGTCACCACGAACAGCGACAGAAAATTCACCACCGCCATGCTCGAGGTCCAGAGCGAGCCGAGGACCGTGGTGACGACGCCCGAACTGTCGGCGACGATCTTGCTGTAGTCCTGCTGCAGCGGCTCGCTGCCCTCGAACAGCCAGGCCAGCGGGCCGGTTCGGGCGCTGTCCGCCAGCGCCTGGAGCCTGCCGAGATAGTCCGGCAGGCGCTGCACGAAGGAACCGACCTGGCCGCCGATCACCGGCACGAGGATCAACAGCACGGCGGCGATGACGACGATGAACAGGAGCAGGATGACGATGCTCGCCATCAGCCGCGACAGCCCTCGCTTTTCCATCCAGTCGGCGACGGGATCGAGGAAATAGGCGAGGCACATGCCGAAGACGAAGGGCAGGAGAACGCCGGAGAAGACATAGAGCATCGCCACCGTCAGCAGCGCGCCGATGCCCCAGAACATCAGCTGGCGGCGAAACAGCCGGCCGCGATTGGTTGTGATGTCCGACATGTCGATGCCCCCGGCAGTCGTCCCCGCCGCAATCCGGCACTCCGGGGGAGATAGGCAGCCTCCCGGGGCAAGGTCAAGAGAGCGGCGGCGGGCATTGCCCCGATGCCGGTCGGAAGCCTCGCAACCCCCCACGATATCGCCAGCGCGAGCGCCCAAGGTCTTGCCCCAAATGGTCGATCCGTGTCACTTCGCGGCAAAACGGGGCGCGAGACGATGACCGACAAGACCACGAACAACCTCACCTATCGCGACGCGGGTGTCGACATCGATGCCGGCAACGAGCTGGTGCGGCGGATCAAGCCGCTGGTGCGCTCGACGCGGCGGCCCGGGGCGGACGGCGAGATCGGCGGCTTCGGCGGCCTGTTCGACCTGAAGGCGGCCGGCTTCACCGATCCGGTGCTGGTGGCGGCGAACGACGGCGTCGGCACCAAGCTGAAGATCGCCATCGACACCGGCATCCACGACACGATCGGCATCGACCTCGTCGCCATGTGCGTCAACGACCTCGTCGTGCAGGGCGCCGAGCCCTTGTTCTTCCTCGACTATTTCGCCACCGGCAAGCTCGATCCGGCGCAGGGCGAGGCGATCGTCTCCGGCATCGCCGAGGGCTGCCGGCAGGCCGGCTGCGCCCTCATCGGTGGGGAGACGGCGGAAATGCCCGGCCTCTACGCCGAGAAGGACTATGACCTCGCAGGCTTCGCCGTGGGCGCCGCCGAACGCGGAAAGCTCTTGCCGAGCGCCGATCTTGCCGAGGGCGACATGATCCTCGGCCTCGCCTCCTCGGGCGTGCATTCCAACGGCTATTCGCTGGTCCGCCGCATCGTCGCTCTGTCGGGCGTCGCCTACGATGCCCCCGCCCCTTTCGAGACGGATGCCCCAAGCCTGGCGGCGGCGCTGATCGCGCCGACGCGCATCTACGTGAAGCCGCTGCTCGCCGCGATCCGCCAGTCCAATGACGGCATCAAGGCGCTCGCCCACATCACCGGCGGCGGCTTTGTCGAGAACATTCCGCGCGTCCTGCCCGACCACCTCTCGGCCGACATCGATCTCTTCGCCGTCGACACCCCGCCGGTCTTCCGCTGGCTGGCCAAGGCCGGCGGCGTCGCAGCGGAGGAGATGCTGCGCACCTTCAACTGCGGCATCGGCATGATCGTCGTCGTCTCCGCCGCCGAGGCCGCGACCGTTTCCGCGATCCTGCAGAGCGAGGGCGAGACCGTCGTGCCGCTCGGCCGCATCCTGCACCGCGAAGGTGCCGCGGTCACCTTCAACGGCGAGCTGGCGCTGTGAGAGCATTGCCGGCCGGGGCCGGCCGATGACGGCCGTCCAGCGCGTCGCCGTGCTGATCTCCGGGCGCGGCTCGAACATGGCGGCCCTGGTCGAGGCGGCCAAGGCGCCGGGCTATCCCGGCGCGATCGTCGCCGTCATCGCCGACCGCGCCGATGCCGCCGGGCTGGAGACGGCCCGGGCGGAGGGCATCGATGCCGTCGCCGTGCCGCGCAAGGGCTATCCGGACAAGGCCGCGCACGAGGCGGCGGTGATCGCCGCCATCGAGGCCTCGGGGGCCGACATCGTCTGCCTCGCCGGCTACATGCGGCTCCTCTCGGCCGATTTCGTCGACCGCTTCAAGGGCCGGATGATCAACATCCATCCCTCGCTGCTGCCGCTGTTTCCCGGGCTCGAGACCCACCGCCGGGCGATCGAGGCGGGCGTCCGGATCCACGGCGCGACGGTGCATTTCGTCACCTTCGAGATGGATGGCGGCCCGATCATCGCCCAGGCCGCGGTGCCGGTGGAGACCGGCGACACGCCGGACAGCCTGTCGGCCCGGGTGCTCCAGGCCGAGCACGCGCTCTATCCCCGGGCCTTGGCCATGGTGCTGCGCGGCGCAGTGCGGATGTCGGGCGAGAAGGCGGTTTTCGCCGACGCTGCGGAAAGGTGATGTTAGCAAGTCCCGGCGATACTCCGCCGGGATTGGAAGGATGCCTGCCGAATGAAACTACCGTCGTCGGTCCGGCGCCTGCGCGATCGCCTCAGCATCCGGCAGCAGTCGGCCGCGCTGACCGTGCTCTTGTCGCTGGCGACCGTGGCGGTGATGACCCTGGGGACCGCCACGGTGGTGCGCCACCACGCCCTCGACGCGGCCAATGGCGAGCTCCGCCTGCTGGCGCAGACCATGGCCTCGCGCCTCGACCGGCAGATGTTCGAACGCCATCGCGAAATCGTCAACCTCGCCAATCTGGCGCCGCTGACCGATGTCTGGCGGGACCGTCCCGGCGAGATCGGCACCTTCCTGGACCAGATGCAGGATTCGCTGCCGAGCTATGCCTGGATCGGCTACGCCGACGCGGACGGAACGGTGCGGGCGGCGACGCGGCGGATGCTGGAGGGCGCTTCGGTCGCGGCGCGCCCCTGGTTCATCGAGGGACTCAAGGGGCCCACCGTGCAGGACGTGCACGAGGCGAAGCTCCTGGCCAAGCTGGTGCCGCAGGCTGAGGGAGACGATCCCTTCCGCCTCGTCGACGTCGCCGCGCCGGTGCGCGATCGGAGCGGCAGGGTGATGGGCGTGGTCGGCGCCCATCTCAGCTGGGCCTGGGCCCGGGATATCCGCCGGCAATTGCTCGCGCGCCTCGATCCGGCGCTGCAGACCGACCTCTGGGTGACGTCGGCAGACGGGACCATCGTCCTCGGCCCCGCGGAGACGGCCCCCGTCCTGACGCCCGAGCAGCTGATGGCGACCGCCGGCGGCGGGGCCGCCGACGAGGGCCTGGACATTTCCGACGGGCAGGCTCTCGTCGCCGCCGTCGGCACGCGCGGCTTCGACACCTATGAGGGCCTCGGCTGGCGTGTCGTCGCCCGCCGGCCGATGACGATCGCCCTCGTCGACGCCAACGAGACCATCCTGACGATCTTCCTGATCGGCCTCGCCGCGGCCGTCGCCAGCTCGCTCGCCGCGGCGCTGATCGCCGGGCGGGTGATGCGCCCGCTGTCGCTCCTGGCCGACAATGCCGACCGGATCGGCCGCGATCCGACGATGGCGCTGATCGACCGCCAGTCGGGCTCGCTCGACATCATCCGCCTGTCCAACTCACTGCGCTCGCTCGTGCGGCGCATCGACTTCGCCGAGAGCCATCTCAGCGAGGCGCTGGCAAAGGCGGGACGCTCGGAACAGGCCATCACCCAGCTGCGCCGGCTGGCCGAGACCGACCCGATGACGGGTCTGCTCAACCGCCGCGGCTTTCGCGGCTTCGCCGCCGAGGCGCATGCCGCCTCGCAGCGCCACGAGCGCAGGTTCGGCGTGATGATGATCGACATCGACCACTTCAAGGCGATCAACGACACGTTCGGCCATGCCGCCGGCGACGCGGTGATCACCGAGCTGGCGACGATCGTCTCGAAATCGCTGCGCGCCGGCGACCGCATCGCCCGCTTCGGCGGCGAGGAGTTCGTCGTCTTCCTGCTCGACGTCGACGAGACCGGCGTCGCCGTCTGGGGCGAGCGCATCCGGCGGCGCATCGAGGAATCGCCGACCTTCTGGGAGGGACAGGCGCTGAAAGTGACCGTCAGCGTCGGCACCACGCTCGTCACCCGCGACGACCGCGACATCGAGGACGTCATCCACCGAGCCGACGTCGCCCTCTATGCGGCGAAGTCCGACGGGCGCAACCGCGTCAGCTTCCGCGCGCCGCTGTCGGCCCCGGCCCAGACCGCCTGACGGCGCCAGGGCGCGCCGCCCGCCGTGGGATGCCCAAGGCTTCCGCGTCAAAGCCACTCCGGCATCACGGCATGACGGCATCGGGCGCCGCGGCGCGCGACGCCCGGCCGTCCTGCACCATCAACCTTCGACGGCCATTCCTGAGGAGGCCGCGACGGGCCGGACCCAGACATGCGTGTCGTGGAAGGCCGCGCCGCCGCTCGGCGCCACGGGATCCGACCCGACCAGGAGGTTGATCCCCTCCCCGCCGGCGAAATCCGAATTGCGCCAGAGGCCCTCGTGCACGAGGACGCCGGGGCGCACGCTGTCCGACACCGCCACCGGAAGCTGCAGCGCGCCGCGGCGGTTGCCAATGCTGACGATGTCGTCGGCCGCGAGCCCGAGCCTTGCCGCGTCGTCCGGATGCATCAGCAGTTCCGGCCGGCGCTCGCGCGATCGCGAGCCATCCGTCTCGGCAAAGCTCGAATTCAGGAACTGCCGCGCCGGCGAGGTCGCCAGCTTGAACGGGTGCTCGGCATCCGCCGCCTCGTCGAGCCCGGCATGATCGGGCCATTCCGGCAGGCGCGCGACCGGGCCTTGCGGCCCGACCGAGGCCGGCGGCGTGTTCGGCCCCGCGGCCGACCAGTCCGGGCGGAACCGGAATTTGCCGTCCGGCCAGCCGAAGCCGTTCAGGAAATGCGCCGCCTCGAAATCCGGCTGCAGGTCGGCCCAGCGCCCTTCCTCCAGCGTTTTCAGCGTGCCGTGGCCGCTGCGCTGCAGGAGGTCGTCGATAAGGTCGCGCTCGGTGAGGCCGAAGCCGGGGCGGTCGGCGACGCCGAGGCGCTTGGCCAGTTCCTCGATGACAAAATGGTTCGAGCGCACGCCCGCCGGCGGCTCGACCACTTTCGGCCCGAGCAACAAATGGCTCTGCCCGCCGCCGCGGTAGACGTCGTCATGCTCGAGGAACATGGTCGCCGGCAGCACCAGATCGGCAAGAACAGCCGTATCGGTCATGAACTGCTCGTGCACGCAGACGAAGAGGTCCTCGCGCATCAACCCCTGGCGCACCAGCCGCTGCTCCGGCGCGACATTGGCGGGGTTGGTGCTTTGCACCAGCATCGCCGTCACGGGCGGGCCGTGCTGCAGCGCGCCGGGATCGCCGACCAGCACCGCGCCGATGCGCGACTGGTCGAGAAAGCGCACCGAGGGGTCGCGCATCGCCGAGCCCATGATCAGGCTCTTGTCGAGCTTGAAGATGTCCGAGTTGGAGTGGAAGGCGCCGCCGCCCTCGTGCTGCCAGTGGCCGAACACCGTCGGCACCGACAGCGCCGCATGCATCGCCGGCGCGCCGTTGCGCTGCCTTGTGAAGCCGTAGCCGAGCCGGAAGAACGTCCTTGGCGCCCCCCCGATCAGCGCCCCAAACGCCTCGATCTCGGCGACGGAGAGGCCGGTGATCCCGGCCGCCCATTCCGGCGTGCGGGTGGAAAGATGCGCCTCCAGCCCGGCCGGATCGTCGGCGAAGCGCGCCATGTAGGCGCGGTCGGCCGTCCCGTCGCGAAAGCCGATATGCATCAGCGCCGCCGCCAGCGCGCCGTCGCTGCCCGGCAAAAGCTTCAGCGCCAGATCGGCCTGCTTCATCGTGGCATTGTCGTAGATGTCGATGACGACGATTTTGGCCCCGCGCTCCTTCCGCGCCCGGATCGCGTGCGTCATCACGTTCACCTGCGTCGCCACGGCATTGGTGCCCCAGATCACGACGCAGTCGCTCACCCCCATCTCGCGCGGATCGACGCCGGTGAGTTTTCCGGCGCCGGCATGCCAGCCGGTCCAGGCCATGTTGGTGCAGATCGTGTCGAACTGGCCGGAATAGCGTTTGGCATGGCGCAGGCGGTGGATGCCGTCGCGCTGCACCTGCCCCATCGTGCCCGCATAGAAATACGGCCAGACGCTCTCCGCCCCAAACCGCGCTTCGGCCTTCGAAAACTCCTCGGCGACGCGGTCCAGCGCATCCTCCCAGGAAATCTCCCGCCAGCCGCCCCCGCCCTTGCCGCCGACACGGCTCAGCGGCTTCAACAGCCGATCCGGATGGTTGATCCGCTCGCCATAGCGCGCGACCTTGGCGCAGATGACGCCCGCCGTATAACTGTTCCCCGGCGCGCCGCGCACCCGCCCGACGCTGTTGCCGGAAATCTCGACATCGAGCGCGCAGGTCGACGGACAGTCATGGGGACAGGCTGAGAAGCCGGTGCGGAGGGGGGTGAGCTCGTTCATTCAGCGAGTATAGCGGGGATGCGAAAGGGGTGGCATTCATTTTTGCGATGCGAGGGATCAGAGTGGAGTGGGGGATAGGAGGAAGCAGGCAGCGCACCGAAGTGCGCATTTCGATCCCAGCATTCCATGGAGCAAGTCCGCTTTGCAAAGCACTTCGAGCCGGGCGAGAGCCGCAGTCCGGCAAGAGGGACCGCGACGTTGGCCTGGCCCCTCACCCTGAGCCTGTCGAAGGGCGCGGGGCCACGCACGGCGCGCGACCGTGGTGCCGACCCCTCGTGCTTCGACAGGCTCAGCATGAGGGGTGAGGCGGTGGCGGAGACAATGCAAAAGACGCGGCTACGGGCCGGAAGCGGACTAGCGGCTCCGAAGCATTAGTCCGCTGAAGCTGCCTGTCGGCTCTCCAATAATGTGCCGGTCCTGGCAGTGCGCACACAGTACGTGTTCAAGCTCCACCGTCTCCCTCCCATAATAGGTGATCCTAGGTGATGCATGATCACCCAAAGAAAGGTAAAACGCGTCAACCGCTAGTGGGTAAAAAGAGGGATGACGCCGCGTGCTGCCAGCCGAAATGTTGATTTCGAGTTTCCGTGAAGCGCAATCGAAGCTGGTTGTACAAACTGCCGACTTGCCCTTAGCTACGCTCGCGCAGATGGTTGAAGACAATGCAATCGATCTGCAACCAGGTTTCCAACGGCGTGAGCGATGGTCGCCAGACAAGCAGTCGGCGTTGATCGAGTCATTCCTACTGAACGTTCCGGTCCCGCCGGTCTATCTGGCCGAAGACATGTCCGGAACGTATACCGCCATTGATGGAAAACAACGTCTTCGTGCGATTTCCGATTTCGTGTTCGGTCGATTAGCGCTTCGCAATCTGGATCGGCTTACTGAAGCTCAAGGCTTGAAATTCGACGACTTGCCTTCAGAAATTGCGAACTCGCTTCGGCTTCGTCCGTATCTCCGGGTAGTCACACTACTTAAGCAGACGGATCCCTTACTAAAGTATGAGGTATTTCTGCGGCTTAACCGTGGAGGGGAGTCTCTTAATGCCCAGGAAATTCGTAATGTTGCATTTAGAGGCCCCGTCAATGATAAAATTTATGTACTTTCGGAAAATGCTTTCTTGCGTCAGCAACTAAAAATTGAGAACGACAGATCCGCCGCATATCGCGAGATGAGCGATGCAGAGTACGTTCTTCGTTTTTTAACTCTCTCCGAGAAAATTGCCACATTTAGTGGAAGCCTTGTGCGGGAAATGGATGAATACATGCGGCGTCATCAGCTTGATAGCGGACAAGCGGTCGAGAATCTCGCGATATCTTTCAATAAGGCATTAGATCGGTGTCAGGCAATTTGGGGGGAAAACGCTTTTCACCGGCCAGAGGGCCAAGGCTGGCGGGATCAAACTCTCGCGGGCTTGTACGACGCGCAAATGATTGCTTCGTCTCAAATAACACAGCAGGTAGCCGACAGAGCTATCAACCGCCAGGCAGATGTTCAGAACGAAACCCGCGCGCTATTCAACGACGCGGAGTTTGACAAATCGGTTCGTACTGGCACCAACACACCGGCACGCATTCGCTATCGCGTGAACCGTATGAAAGAGATGCTTGAGGCTATTTAGCCATGGCGCAATTCCGGCAGGAGTTTTTCCGTACATTAGAGCAGATGTTAAAAGTGAGCGCGGAGCCCCTTTTACAGGACCGGCTTCCGCTGACGGATCCTGCCAACCTAAGTGCGCGTGCTTCGACTCGGACTTGCGGTGTCGGCGTTCGCGATGCTCGAGAAGTACGTCGCAGCAGTGTTTGATCATCTCGTGGAGGAGGATGTAAGCGCCGCCCTCCTTAGCTTTTCTGCGATGCCGGATACCATCCGGGATTTCATCTTAGTGGATGCGACGATCGGCATGAATAACCGCCTTTCGTTTCTCAGGGGTTCATCTGATAGACTCAATTACGTTGCGGGCAAACTCGAACTGGTGGTGAAATACAAGGACGCCTCGCCGTTCTACACCGCCCTTGGTTTCAGCCCGAAGGGCTCAAACGTCAGTCACGAAGACATCAAAAAGGCTTTCAGAACGTTCGGCGTCATTGATGCCTGGGGTAAGATGAATACTCTCGCCGCGGCTTTGGGCGGGGCCGCCCTCAGCCTAGAAGAAAACTACAAGAACTTGGCAAGCGCACGGCACAAGGCGGCTCATGATCCAATATCGAGTATCCCAGTTGCCGATCTTCAATCCAACATCCGTTCTGCCATTGTGATAGGTATTTGTTGTGACGTGATGGCGAAGAACGCGGGCTCTGCCATTCGAATATGTCGACACAAAAAGAACCTTGAGACCGATGTCGCGGCATATGCCCGCGCCATGCGCTTCCTCGACGAGCAGCAGAACAGCTCGTGGCTGGAGCGTCCCTCGGTGGGAAGTAGAGGAACTAAGGCTTATCCCGACCGTGCTACCGGCATAGCCGGTGCGCGGGCACGAGTCGCGAAGCCATTCGTCATAGTTCGCGACAAAACGGGGCAGCCAATAGAGTTGGCCGGATAGGTCCACCCCTACATTATGTTCGAACTGATCAATGCACGAACTTAGAGCGTAATTAGCGTCGTCAGCTCACAATGGACGCGCGCGTTTGGACCATTTTATCGGTCCTCCTGCTCGGCTGAATCGCAGCTTCAGAAATAGCCCAGAAAGCTGTCCAAGGGCTGTGATGGGCGCGGAGATGCCATTTGGCGAAGATCATCCCCATGAATGAAGACCCCCAACCGAGGCGACCTGAACCGCTTTGCTGACACAGGCTCTTCCAAAAACAAAAAGGGCCGGAGCACTCCGCTCCGACCCTCCTGACACCTCTTCGAAACGCTTACGCCGCCGCGTAGCGCAACCTCTCCTCCGGCGTCAGCGCCGGATAGTCCGTGTACCCCTTCTCGTCCCCGCCGTAATACGTCGCCTCGTCGCCCTCGGCGAGCGGTGCGCCGAGTTCGAGGCGGGCCACGAGGTCGGGGTTCGAGATGAAGGGGCGGCCGATGCAGACGAGGTCGACGAGGTTCTGCTCGACGCGCTCGATGGCGAGCTCGCGGGTGTAGTTGTTGTTGCCCATGTAGACGCCGCCGAACACGTCCTTCAGCGTCCAGACCTTGAAGGCGTTGGGGTCGCGGTCGCCGCGCGTGGCGCCCTCGATGGCGTGGAGATACATCAGGCCGCGCTTCGAGAGTTCCTTGGTGTAGGCGGTGAACGTCTCCTTCGGGTGGCTGTCGACGATGTCGTTGGCGGCCGAGACCGGCGAGATGCGGATGCCAGTGCGATCGGCCCCCCAGACCGCGACGACGGCGTCGACGACTTCCAGCGGAAAGCGCATGCGGTTCTCGACCGAGCCGCCATACTCGTCGGTGCGGGTGTTGGTGTGGTCGGAGAGGAACTGGTCGAGCAGGTAGCCATTGGCCGAATGGATCTCGACGCCGTCAAAGCCCGCGCGCTTGGCGCATTCGGCGGCATGGACGTAGTCGGCGACGACGCGCGGCAGCTCGGATTTTTCGAGCGCGCGGGGGGTGACGTTGTCCTTGAAGCCGGCTTCCGTGAACGCCTTGCCCTTCGGCAGGATGGCGGAGGGGGCGACGGGCAGCGCGCCGCCGGGCTGGAGGTCGGGATGCGAGATGCGGCCGACATGCCAGAGCTGGATGACGATCTTGCCGCCTTCTTCGTGCACGGCGTCGGTCACCTTCTTCCAGCCGGCGACCTGCTCGTCGGTGAAGATGCCGGGCGTCCAGGCATAGCCGCGGCCCTCGGGCGAAATGTTCGTCGCCTCGGTGATGATGAGGCCGGCGCTGGCGCGCTGGCGGTAATATTCGACGTGGCGGTCGAGGAGGTTGCCCTCGGAGGTGGCGCGGCTGCGCGTCAGCGGCGCCATGACGATGCGGTTGGAGAGCGTGATGGGGCCGAGCGTGAAGGGCTCGAAGAGTTTCGGCGTCGCCATGGGGAAGTCCTCTAGAGATGGTTGGCAGCACGGGGCCGCCGGTCTGTCAGGGTGAGCGACAACTCGGGTTGCACCGCACAAAGGTCAAGGGCGTGGACGCAGTGTTCGTGATATCGTAACGCGGGACCATCGCTGCGCCGGACCCGCGGACCGGGGCGGGCGTGCCGGAATTTTCGGCGCCTCGACGCCTCACGAGCGCCCCGCCTTTCGGCTAAGCGCATGGCGTCCAACCCGTATCGAGGCCGGCCGGCATTGCGTCCAACCCCTACCGCGGCCGACCGGCAATCCGGCCGACGGGCCGTCCGACCCAGGAGATTTGCTTGAACTACCGCCACGCCTTCCACGCCGGCAATTTCGCCGATGTCGTCAAGCACGTGCTCCTGGTGATGATCGTCGAGCACCTCAAGGGCAAGGACAAGGCGTTTAGGGTGTTCGACACCCATGCCGGCCGCGGCCGCTACGATCTCGGCGCCGAGGAGGCGCGGCGCACCGGCGAGGCGGCGGAGGGCCTTTTGCAGCTGCTCGGCTCGCCCGCGGCGATGGCGCCGGAGCTGCAGACCTATCTCGGCGTCGTCACCGCGGAGGGAAAATCGGTCTACCCCGGCTCGCCGCTGATCGTCCGGCGCCTCCTGCGCAAGCAGGACCGGCTGTCCGCCTACGAGCTCCATCCCGAAGACGCCAAGGCGCTGTCGGCCCTCTTTGCCGGCGACGTGCAGGTGAAGGCGATCGCGCTCGACGGCTGGCTGGCGCTCGGCGCGCATCTGCCGCCGAAGGAAAAGCGCGGCCTCGTGCTCATCGACCCGCCCTTCGAGCAGCCGGACGAGATCGACCGCATCGTCGAGGGCGTCACGGCCGCGCACCGGCGCTGGGCCGGCGGCACCTACGCCATCTGGTATCCGATCAAGCGGCGGGCCGAGCGGGCGCGCCTCTTTACCGGGCTGAAGGCGAGCGGCATCCCCAAAATCGTCGCCGCCGAGCTGTTTCGCGAGCCTTTTGCCGCCGAGGACCGGCTGGTCGGCTCGGGCCTCGTGGTGATCAACCCGCCCTTCACCTTCGAGGCCGAGGCGACGCGGGTCATGGCAATTCTGAAACAGGTCCTCGGCAAAGGGAGCGGGGCTTTCTCGGAGGTGGTTGCGATCTCCGGCGAGCGCCCGTAAACCGGTGTAAAGCAAGCCGAGCGGCTCCGCGCCGCCTTGCGTGAAGGACACCAGCCATGCGCCATCGCCTCCTCAGCTTCGCCATCGCCCTCGGCCTTTCCGGCGCCGCGGTCTCGGCGGCCACGGCCGCCGACTTCTACGGCGCCGAGCCGCAGGCCCCCATGTCCGCCAGCGCGCTCGTTCCCGCCTGCAACGATCCGAAAGTTCTGGCCGAGGTCGAGGACCAGTTCGAATACGGCGCCGTCAACATGCTGAAGACCGGCGTCGTCATCGACGAGTTCAGCGGCCTGATGGAGAAGGCGTTCTTTCCCCAGACCGAGGACAGCCCGATCGAGCGGCGCTACTGCCAGGGCGAGGCGCTGATCTCCGACGGCCACCGCCGCACGCTCTACTACACCGTCTCCCATCCCCTCGGCTTCGCCTCGCTCGGCTGGAAGGCCGAGGGCTGCGTGCTCGGCCTCGACAAGTGGCTGATCTACGGCGCCAACTGCCAGTCGCTGCGCCGCTTCTGATCCCTCCCGGTCGGCGCGCTTGCGCCGCCCCCTCCCCGCCTCCAGCGAAAGCAGCAGCATGCGGCTCTTTTCCTCGCCCGCCTCGCCCTTCGTCGCGAAGGTCCGGATGGCCGCGCAGCACGTCGGCATCCCGCTCGAGACGGTGGCGACCGATGCCGGCGCCGAGCCGGCCGAGCTTCTCGCGGCCAACCCGCTCGGCAAGATCCCGGCGCTCATCCTCGACGACGGCGCCGTCGTCTTCGACAGCAAGGTGATCTGCGATCTCCTCGACCGCCGCAGCGGCCACAAGCTGGTGCCGCAGGACGAGGCCGGCTGGCTACGCACCAAGCGCATGGAGGTGACGGCCGACGGCGTCGGCGATGCGATGATTTTAACGCTCTACGAGGGCCGCTACCGGCCGGAGGAGAAGCGCCACCAGCCCTGGGTCGACAAGCAGATGCGCAAGGCCTTTCGCGGCCTCGACGTCCTCGAGGCGGAGATCGACACGCTCGGGCCCGACCTCACCACCGCGCATTTCGCCGTCGCCGGCGTGCTCGGCTGGCTGGACCTCCGCTTCAAGGGCCAGTGGGAAACCGGCCGCCCGCGCCTCGTCGCCTGGGTCGAGCGCTTCGCCGACGCGTTTCCGGCCTATCGCGAGCTGAAGCCGCGGGCCTGAGGGTCTTCGGTCTCATCGGCTCCAGGCGGGTGCCTGGCTGGGCAACGTCGACCCTGCGCCGCCCTTCGTCCCCTCGTCATCCCGGCCCTGAGCCGGGATCCATTCCAAATCGTTGAAAAACTTAGAGCGAACCGCCCTTTGCCGTCCTGACCCGGACTGCTCCCGACTCGCCGAGGCATGGATCCGGCTCAAGGCCGGGATGACGACGCTGGCGGGCGTGGGTGCGCGCGAGGATGACGAAGCTGGTGTGCCGCGCGCTTGTTCGCCAGGCGCAAACCCCTGAAATTTGTCATTGTCGGGCTTGACCCGACAACCCATGCCGAAGCGTTGCCGCCGCCGCTTCGGGTCAGGATGCCGCTGTGAGCAAAGCGGTTCCTGCCGCCGGAGTGCTGGTTTTGGACCTCTCGGCATGAATTCTCGGGTCAAGCCCGAGAATGACTATTTCAAAGAGGGGGGCGCCCTGGAATAACGCGGGGATGACGAAAGTGACGGGGCCGCGGGCTTGTTCGCTAGGCGCAAACCCCTGAGCTTAGTCATTGTCGGGCTTGACCCGACAACCCATGCCGAGGCGTTGCCGCCGCCGCTTCGGGTCAGGATACCGATGTGCGCGAAGCGGTTCCTGCCACCGGAGTGCTGGTTTTGGACCTCTCGGCATGGATTCTCGGGTCAAGCCCGAGAATGACTATTTCAAAGAGGGGGCGCCCTGGAATAACGCGGGGATGACGAAAGTGACGGGGCCGCGCGCTGTTCGTCAGGCGCAAACCCCTGCGCTTAGTCATTGTCGGGCTTGACCCGACAACCCATGCCGAAGCGTTGCCACCGCCGCTTCGGGTCAGGATACCGTTGTGCACGAAGCGGTCCCTGCCACCAGAGTGCTGGTTTGAGCGTCTCGGCATGAGTTCTCGGGTCAAGCCCGAGAATGACGATGATCCAAGGGAGAGCGCCCTGGAATGTCGCCCCGAGGGCACCCGATATGCTTCATCCAGAGCGTGATCTAGAACTTCAGCGCCAGGCCCGCGCGGACGGAATGCTCGTCGAAGCCGGACGAGGTCGTGGTGGTGCCGAGATCGTAGGTTTCGGCGCCGAAGTCGGAATAGCGGTATTCGAGCCGCGAAGTGACATTCGGCGTCACCTGCGCCTCGACGCCGGCGCCGAGGGTATAGCCGACATGGGTGTTGTCGTCGCTGGCGCCGTTCGACGTGAGTTCCTTGTTGGCCAGAGCGACGCCGCCGGTGGCGAAGAACAGGAAAGGGTCGTAGGCGACGCCGACGCGTCCGCGCAGCGAGCCGAAGGCGTTGGAATCGGCCGAGATCGAGGCGCCCGTCGAAGCGTCGAAACCGCCGGCATCGAGGCCGGAAGCGCCGAGATCGGCTTCGACACCGTAGACGACCTGGCCGCTCTGCAGGTTGAAGCCGCCATAGATGCCGCCGACGACGCCCTCGCCGTCGAAATCGGCGCCGTTCGACTGGTCGAACTCGGAGGCGGAATAGCCGACGAAACCGCCGGCATAGGGGCCGGACCAGATGTGGATCGGCGCACTGGCGGCCGGCAGCGTGTCGGGCGCGGCGATGTCGGCCGAGAGCGCCGGGCCGGCGGCAGCGAAAGCCATGCCGGCCATCAGCGTGGACACCGCCAGGAACTGTCGAAACGACCGCATGCTCGATCCCTTCACCCGCTTGCCGCCTGTCGCCGTCCGCCCTCGCCCAAAGGCAAGGCGGCGCGGGACGACCCGCCGCTGTCATGACGCTAGCACGAAACCGTTGCCGGTTCCTCGTCAACTTCCCTCGATATGGCGACGTTCCCGCGCCTTCGCCATGGCCGCCGAAAAATTGGGATCGCGCCGTCGCGTCGTCGCGTCGTCGTCCGCCTGTCCTTGGAACGGTTGAGGCCGACGGTGAAGACGTCTTCGATCGTCTCGAGATTGGCTTAGGCGCCGTCGTTGCAGGCCGTCATGCGGCAGGAAGGGCCGTAGCGGCCGAGACCGGCGGGGAGGTCGAGCCCGTCGACCGCCCTTGCTGCAAATTCGCCGCCGAAGATGCATATAGGGATCGGCGAGCGATTCTCCCGCCGATTGCGCCCGAGGGGCGTTTCGCCGGGGCCGGCCGTTCGGCGTCGCCGTGGCCGAACCGACAAACAGCGAGCATGATGCCGGCGCCAGGGCCGGCGAGGACGTGATGACCGCCAGCATCGACCCGACCGAGACAGACGACTCCCTCGACGACGCCCTCCTCGACGACGATTTCGAGGGCGCGTCCGACGACGTCCCGCTCCTGCCGGCGACGACCGCCGCCCTGATCGCCGCGATCCGCTGGGACGACGCGGGAACCTCGGCCGAGCATGTCGGGCTCGTCGGCGCGGAGCTCATCGCCGCCTTCGTCAAGCGCCTGCCGAACGGGCCCGGCGTCTACCGCATGTTCGGCAAGGACGAGGAGGTCCTCTATGTCGGCAAGGCGCGCTCGCTGAAAAAGCGGGTGACGAGCTACACGAGGCTCGGCGGCCACACCAACCGCATCGCGCGGATGATCGCCAAGACGCGGCACATGGAATTCGTGACGACGCGCACGGAGACCGAGGCGCTGCTGCTCGAGGCGAACCTCATCAAGCGCCTGCGCCCGCGCTTCAACGTCTTGATGCGCGACGACAAGTCGTTTCCCTATATCGTCGTCAGCGGCGATCACGAAGCGCCGGCGATCATGAAGCACCGCGGCGCGCGGTCGCGAAAGGGGCAGTATTTCGGCCCCTTCGCCTCGGCCGGCGCGGTCGGGCGGACGATCAACGCGCTGCAGCGCGCCTTCCTCCTGCGCACCTGCACCGATTCCGTCTATGAGAGCCGGACGCGGCCGTGCCTCCTGCACCAGATCAAGCGCTGCTCGGCGCCCTGCACCGGCGAGATCTCGATCCCGGACTATGAGGGGCTCGTCTCCGAGGCGACGGGCTTTCTCTCGGGCAAGTCGAGCCAGATCAAGCAGGGCATGTCGCGGGCCATGCAGGAGGCCTCCGACGATCTCGATTTCGAGCGCGCCGCGATCTACCGCGACCGGCTGGCGGCGCTGAGCGCCATCCAGAGCCATCAGGGCATCAATCCGCAGAACACGGAAGAAGCGGACGTCTTCGCCATCCACCAGGAGGGCGGGCTGACCTGCATCCAGGTGTTCTTCTTCCGCACGCGGCAGAACTGGGGCAACCGCGCCTATTTCCCGCGCGCCGATTCCACGCTGGAACCGCAGGAAGTGCTCGGGGCGTTCCTCGCGCAGTTCTATGACGACAAGCCGGCGCCGCGACTGATCCTCCTGCCGATCGCGCTGGAAGACCAGGCGCTTCTCGGCGAGGCGCTGACGATCAAGTCGGCGCGCCGCGTGCGCATCCTGGTGCCGGCGCGCGGCGAGAAGAAGGACCTCGTCGACCACGCCGCCGCCAATGCGCGCGAGGCGCTCGGCCGGCAGCTGGCGGAAACCTCGTCGCAGGGCCGGCTCCTGAAGGGCCTCGCGGAGACCTTCGGCCTGCCGCATCCCCCGAGGAGGATCGAGATCTACGACAATTCGCACATCATGGGCACGGCCGCGGTCGGCGCCATGGTCGTCGCCGGGCCGCAGGGTTTTGTCAAAAACCAGTACCGCAAGTTCAACATCAAGGGCACCGACATCACGCCGGGCGACGATTTCGGCATGATGCGCGAGGTGATGACGCGGCGCTTCTCCCGGCTGAAGAAGGAGCATGCGGAGGGACCGCAGGCGGCGGCCGTCGATCCCGATATGGATGCAGCGGATGCCGGGGCGGACGCGGCCGACATGCCGGCCTGGCCCGATCTCGTCCTCGTCGACGGCGGCAAGGGCCAGATCTCGGCGGTGCGGGCCATCCTGGAAGACCTTGGCATCGCCGACAAGGTGACGACGATCGGCATCGCCAAGGGCGTCGACCGCGATGCCGGGCGCGAGCGCTTCATCGTCGAGGGCCGCGGCAGTTTTTCGCTGCCGCCGCGCGACCCCGTGCTCTACTTCGTGCAGCGGCTGCGCGACGAGGCGCACCGGTTTGCCATCGGCACGCATCGGGCGAAGCGCAAGAAGGAGCTGGTGCGCAACCCGCTCGACGAGATCGCCGGCATCGGCACCGCGCGCAAGCGCGCGCTGCTGCACCATTTCGGCACGGCCAAGCAGGTGTCGCGCGCTGCCCTCGGCGATCTCCTGAAGGTCGACGGCATTTCGGAGGGCATCGCCAAGCTCGTCTACGACCATTTCCACGAGCGCGGTTGACCCCTCGTCACCCCCGCACAACCCGATTCATCGGTTGACGCGGAAGGCCGGCCCCTGTTCAAGAGGGCCAGCCGCCCCCAGTATCGGACCGGATTTTCCATGGCCTCCAAGGCGCTCAGCCTTCCCAATCTCCTGACCTATGCCCGCATCGTCGCGGTGCCGCTCGTCGTGGTCTGCTTTTTCTGGGGCGACGGTTTCGTCGCGAGCGACAATGCCCGCTGGTGGGCGCTCGGCATTTTCGTCGTGGCCAGCGTCACCGACTTCTTCGACGGCTATCTCGCGCGGGCCTGGCAGCAGACCTCGACCATCGGCCGCATGCTCGATCCGATCGCCGACAAGCTGCTGGTCGCCGCCTGCCTTCTCCTGCTGGCCGCGTCCAGCACGATCGCAGGCTGGTCGCTGTGGGCGGCGATCGTCATCCTGTGCCGGGAGATCCTGGTCTCGGGCTTGCGGGAATACCTCGCCGAGTTGAAGGTCAGCGTTCCCGTGACGCAGCTCGCCAAGTGGAAGACGACCCTGCAGATGGTGGCGGTGGGCTTTCTCCTGGCCGGGCCCGCCGGCGACAAGATCCTGCCCTACACGACCGAAGCCGGCATCGGGCTGCTGTGGATTTCTGCCGTCATCACGCTCTATACCGGCTACGATTATTTTCGCGCCGGGCTGCGGCATATCCCGGACTGAAGGACGATCGCCGTCGGCCCCGTCACGCCGTGCCTCGGTGGCACTGGATGGGCGAGCGGCAATCGCCATCTCTTTCCCAAGGGAATCCGAAGGGTTACGCCGATGAAACTGGTCTATTTCGCCTGGGTGCGCGAGCGCATCGGCACCGATCACGAAGAGGTCGAGTTGCCCACCGGCGTCGTCACGGTCAGCGATCTCCTGCACTGGCTGAAGGGCCGCGGCGAGAACTATGCCCACGCGCTGCAAGCGCCCGAAGTGATCCGCGTCGCCATCGACCAGGAACATGTCAGCCATTCCGAGCCGATCGCCGGGGCGAGCGAGATCGCGCTGTTCCCGCCGATGACCGGCGGCTGAGCATGAGCATCGACCCTTCCGTCGCCATCCAGGCGGGGCGCATCGACCTCGCGGCCGAGATCGCCGCGATCGAGACCGAGGGCGCTTTCGGCGCGATGGGCGGGCTCGTCACCTTTTCCGGCTACTGCCGCGACGAGGGCGGCCGGCTGAAGGCGCTGGAGCTCGAGCACTATCCCGGCATGGCCGAGCGGGAACTGGCCAAGGTGGCGGGGCTCGCCGCCGAACGCTGGCCGCTGCTCGCCTGCCGTGCCGTCCACCGGCACGGGCTGATCCTGCCCGGCGAGGAGATCGTCTTCGTCGGCTGCGCCTCGGCGCACCGCACCGCCGCCTTCGAGGCCGCGTCGTTTCTCATGGATTTCCTGAAGACCCGCGCGCCGTTCTGGAAGCGCGAGCATCTCGTCGACGGCACTATCGGCGGGTGGGTCGAGGCAAAAGCCAGCGACGATCAGGCCGCGGCGCGCTGGGAAGCTTCCTGAAGCCTCGGATCGGGCGCGAGGATCGCCCGGAAGGCGTTCAGCTCCTCGGTCCAGTTGCGGGCGAATTCCGGCGTCTGGTAGCGCAGGATGCCGAGTTCCACGGCCATCGCGGCGGCATCTTCCTGTGCGCGAGCAAGGCCCGGCGCCTGCGCGTCGGTCAGGGTGAAGATGGTGCCGCCGTATAGGAAGGGCGCCTCGAAGGCGGCGCGCTGGGCGAGGCCCGTCGGCAGGCGCTCGGTGGTCCGCCGCGCCAGCTTCTCCTCCACGGCACGGGCGATGCGGCTCGGGATCTGCGCGACGGCGGTGGCGACGAAGGCCTGCCGCTTGCCGGGAAATTTCGCGGTCTGCGCGGCGAGGAAGATGTCGGTGGCGGCGGCCGCGTACGAGGATAGCGGCGAGAGGCGCAGCGGCACCAGCACGGTTTCGGCCAGGCGCGCGCCCTTGCGCAGCATTTCGGGATTGGAGCCCGCGTCGATCAGCACCAATGCATGGCGGTCGCGGCCGTTGCGCACCACGTCGTCGAGCTGGTCCGCCGCCTCGCAGCGTACGACCTCGATGCCGGCCGGCCTTCCCGCCTTCTTGGCCCAGGTGACGAGATCCCAGTCCTTGGCGGCGTCGATGAGCAGCACCGGCATGTCGGCGGCCGCGGCCACGCTCGCCAGCGTCAGGGCCAGCGTCGAGCAGCCGGCGCTCTTCACGGAACCGATTGATATAACAGACATGTTCCCCTCTCCCGGGCACAGGAATTCGCTTGTCGGAAGGAGCGGTGGCGAAGGCAGGCGGGCCATGGGTCATCCTCTACGCACACCGGCTGCCGCGACGCGCCGCCGGTGTCGACCGCAGGGGCCGTCAGGACGGTTCGACAGCGATGCCGGATGCGATCCGAACGTGGTGTGCGCCGACTATGGAAGCGGAAGATGGAACGAGGCTTGCGGCCGGGCCGGAAACGGCCGCCGACGGCAACGAAAAAGGGCCCGGCGGGATGACCGCCGGGCCCTTGCATCATCTTGAAATAGAAGGATTCAGCCGACGATTTCGGTCTGCGAGAACCAGTAGGCGATCTCTTCCTTGGCGGTCTCGGCGGCGTCGGAGCCGTGCACCGAGTTCTCGCCGATCGACAGCGCGTGCGCCTTGCGGATCGTGCCTTCGGCGGCGTCCTTGGGGTTGGTCGCGCCCATCAGCTCGCGGTTGCGGGCGATGGCGTTCTCGCCTTCCAGCACCTGGACGATGGTCGGGCCGGCCGACATCGACTCGACCAGCTCGCCGAAGAAGGGACGCTCCTTGTGGACGGCGTAGAAGCCTTCGGCCTGGCGCTGGCTCATCCAGACGCGCTTGGAAGCGACGACGCGCAGGCCGCCTTCTTCGAGGATCTTGGTGATCGCGCCGGTGAGGTTGCGACGCGTCGCGTCGGGCTTGATCATGGAGAAAGTGCGTTCGACGGCCATGCGTGTGGTCCTTGGGTTTGGATCGGAAGGGGTTGGCGCTCCTATAGCCGCGCCCGCCCCGGGCGGCAAGCCGCCGCGATCACGCCGCCGCGCGGCGGCGGGACCGGGCGCCCGGCGTCAGGCTGCCGCCGAGACCTTGCGGCCCTCGCCGCCGTGGAGATCGAGACAGCGCTCGAACCAGGCGGCGACGGGATCCTTGGCCTCCAGAACCTGCCAAGGCGTAACGACGCGCAGCCACTGGAAGGCGCCGAAGACGATGTAGTCGGCAAACAACGGCGTGTCGCCGCCGAGAAAGGCCTGCTTCTCCAGGAGCGAGCGCAAGGGGTTCAGCTTCTTGCCGAACTCCTCGAGCCGCGCCTCGTCGCCGACGACGACCTCCTCGAGGGGCTTGCCGAAGACCTTTTCGCGGGTCTGGCGGAAATAGACCCGGTCCGGCTCGGCCAGGCTGTCGTGGATGGAGACGAGGGCGCGCGAGGTCGAGACGAAGGGGTGGATGGTGCGCTGCGTCCAGCTCTCGACGAAGCGCGACAGCGCCCGGCCGCCCTCGCCGCCGAACAGCGTCGGCCGGTCGGGATAGGCGGCGTCGAGATATTCGGCGATGGCGAAGGAGTCGGCGACGCGGTGGTCGCCGTCGCGGATCACCGGCACGATGGTGGCGAAACCGTCCTCGACCGTCGGCACCTCGGTGAAGGGAACCGGCACCGTGGCGAAGCCGAGGCCCTTGTGCGCGAGCGCCATGCGCGCCTTCCAGCAGTGCGGCGAGAACGGCCGGGCGGCGTCGGCGCCGACGAGTTCGTAAAGAAGGATGCTCATGGCTCGATCCCTTGGTTGACGTCGGCCCTTGATGGCATTGGGGCCCGGTTGAATTCCGGCCACGAATATGCCCGAAATCACGCCGTCATACCGCGGTGGCCGCCCTTTTCCCACAGGACCCGAACCCATGTTCCACGACATCTGCCGCATGTTCGCCCGCTACAACGGCTGGGCCAACGACCGGGTCTACGCCGCCGCGGCGGAACTCTCGCCGCACAAATTCACGGAGGATCGCGGCGTCTTCTTCGGCTCGATGATGGGCACGCTGAACCACCTCCTCGTCACCGACCGCATCTGGCTGCGCCGCTTCACCGGCGAAGGCCCCTCCCCGACGGCGCTGGACGTCATCCTGCACAAGGATCTTCCCACCCTGCGCGCCGAGCGCGCGAAGGAGGACGCGCGGCTTCTCGCCTATGTCGACGGGCTGAGCGAAGCCGCGCTGGTGAAGACCTTCAGCTACCAGCCGATCACCACGCCGCGCATCATCACCCAGAAACTCGGCCCGACGCTCAGCCACCTCTTCAACCACCAGACCCACCACCGCGGCCAGGCGCACGCGATCCTCACCGGCTTCCACCGCGACGCGCCGAGCCTCGACCTGGTGCTGTTTCAGCGCGAGACGGGGGTGGGGCTGGAGTAAGGGGCGCGGCCCGCGCGGCAGGCGTGACGGGAACGGCGCCTCAGGCGTTCGGCCGCTCCGCCAGAAGGCCTGCTGCCATGAGCCGGAAGACCTCGATCGCCCTCGGCAGGGCCGCGTGCGGCGCGTCGCTGGCGGCCACCCAGAGCGCCGCGTTCATCGCCGCGCCGCTGAGAAGCCGCGCGGCCGCCTCGACGTCCACCGGCCTGACGACGCCGTCGGCGATCAGGCCCGCGACCGCTTCGCGCGTCATCTCCAGGCAGGCGTTCTGGCTCGGCCACGTCGAGGGGTCGCCGAGAAAGGCCGGCCCGTCGAGCAGCACGATCCGGCGCACTTCCGGCTCGAGCGCCATGCCGATATAGGCCGCGCCCTCGGCCAGAAGGCCCTCCCAGGCGCTCGGCGCGGCCGCACCGGCCTCGTGCGCCCGCGCCGCCATCTCGCCGTCGACCTCTGCGACCACGGCGGCCAGCAGGCCCGTCTTGTCACCGAAATTGTGGTAGAGCGCGCCGCGCGTCAGCCCGGCCTCCGCCGTCAGCTCGTCCATCGACGCCGCGGCAAAGCCCTTGGCGGCGAAGGCGCGGCGTGCCGCCGAGAGCAATCGCCCGCGGTTTTCCTCCCTTGTCTCGCTGCGCCGTCGTGGTGCCAAACGCCCTCTCCCTTTCACATACACGCCGCATGTCATTTGACATACGCTCCGTATTCTGTAGTTTCACATGCATTCCGTATATCACATCGCGGAACGCCACGAAGCCCCCGCCGGCCCGAAAGCGCCAGAGGGCCCGGCCCAACACGCAGCGCAAAGGATCGTCCCATGTCGACACGCGACGCCGTTTTCCCGCCGAACCGCCACGCCCTCTACGAGGCCCATGGCTACTCCCCCGCGATCCGCTCGGGTGATTTACTGTTCGTCTCCGGCCAGGTCGGCAGCCGTCCGGACGGCTCGCCGGAGCCCGATTTTGCCCAGCAGGTCCAGCTGGCCTTCGCCAGCCTGGAAGCCATCCTGGTGGCCGCCGGCGGCAGCTTCGACGACGTCGTCGACGTGACGACGTTCCATACCGACCCGGAGAACCAGTTCCCCACCGTCATGGCGGCCAAGGGTGGCGCCTTCCCGCAGGCGCCCTACCCGGCCTGGACGGCGATCGGCGTCACCTGGCTTTCCGGCTTCGATTTCGAGATCAAGGTCGTCGCGCGTATTCCCGCAAAGGGCTGAACGCTCGGGCGGGGCGGACTTCTCCGAGGGAATGGCCGGCTGCCCGCCAGCGGGCCGCCGCTCCAACCGGACCGGGTTCCGCCAGGCGCAGACCGATGGCTCAGTATCGATTGAGCCCCAGCGCTGCTTCCATGGCCCAAAACTCGCGGTCGTTGTGCAAAAGCTTCACCTCATACCGGATGCACCAGCTGGCGATGATGACGTCGATCGTCCCGCGAACCGTGATCCCCCGTTGTCGCAAAGCACGATAATTGGCTGCTGCGAGGTGGGCCATGTCTGTTCCGCAGAGCGGTTCGTTTCGGCAATCCGCCATGATCTGAGCAACGCGCCGACGCTGAGCATCGATACGGATGCCCTGGAGAACTTCCACGAGGATGAGGTCGCCGACGATGAGGAGGCCATGGCGCAAACCGTCTGCGACCTCGTCAGCAAGGGCGGAGTCGGCACCACGGAAATGCTCGATCCACGCCGAGGTATCGCAAAGGATCATCCGTCACGTCTCAGCGCATCAAGATCGCCCTCCCACTCGATCTGCCCCCTCAGAGCCAGCAGATCGCGCTGTGCCTTCGCATAGCCTGCCTCGACCTTTCTGGTTCGCACGAACAGGTCGAGGGCAGCGGAGACGGTTTCCCGCTTGGTGGAGAATCCCCCGGCCGTCATCGCGGCCTGCATCAGGGCGTCATCGATTTCGATATTGGTTCGCATGGGTCAACACCCCTCTATGTGTAGATTATCGAATATTATACACATTCCTCCGTCCCCCAACAACGCCCTTCCCCGCCGCCCGCCGGCGTGGCAAAAGCCTGTCATGCTGCAGATCACAGACCTTTCCGCGCGCGTCGCCGGACGCCTCCTCATCGACCATGCGACGCTGACGCTGCCGGCCGGCACCAAGGCAGGCCTCGTCGGGCGCAATGGCGCGGGCAAGTCGACGCTGTTCCGGGTGATCACGGGGGATCTCGCCTCCGAGAGCGGGTCCGTGTCGTTCCCGAAGAACACCCGCATCGGCCAGGTCGCGCAGGAAGCGCCGGGGACGGAAGAGTCGCTGCTCGAAATCGTGCTGAAGGCGGACGAGGAGCGGTTGGCGCTCATGGCCGAGGCCGAGACGGCGAGCGATCCCTCGCGCATCGCCGACATCCAGATCCGCCTCACCGACATCGAGGCGCATTCGGCCGAGGCGCGGGCGGCGGCGATCCTGTCCGGCCTCGGCTTCAATGCTGCGGCGCAGGCGCGCCCGGCCTCCAGCTTTTCCGGCGGCTGGCGCATGCGCGTCGCGCTCGGCGCCGTGCTGTTCTCGCGCCCCGACCTCCTCCTCCTCGACGAGCCGACGAACTATCTCGACCTCGAAGGCACGCTGTGGCTGGAGAACTTCGTCGCGCGCTATCCCTACACCGTCATCATCATCAGCCATGACCGCGACGTCCTCAACAACGCGGTCAACGCCATCGTCCATCTCGACCAGAAGAAGCTCGTCTTCTACCGCGGCTCCTACGACCAGTTCGAGCGCCAGCGCGCCGAGAAGATGGAGCACCTCCAGAAGGCCAAGGTGAAGCAGGACGCCGAGCGCAAGCACATGGAGGCCTTCGTCGAGCGTTTTCGCGCCAAGGCGACCAAGGCCAAGCAGGCGCAGAGCCGGCTGAAGGCGCTGGAGCGGATGAAGCCGCTGGCCTCGGTGATCGAGGAAGGCGTCGTGCCCTTCTCCTTCGAGCCGCCGGAAAAGCGCCCGGCCTCGCCGATCATCAAGATGGAAAAGGTGTCGGTCGGCTATGGCGACGCCAAGCCGATCCTTTCCAACCTGACGCTCAGGATCGACACCGACGACCGAATCGCTTTGCTCGGCGCCAACGGCAACGGCAAGTCGACCTTCGCCAAGCTGCTCGCCGAACGGCTGACCGCGCAGTCGGGCGAGGTGACGCGGGCGCCGGGGCTGAAGATCGCCTTCTTCGCCCAGCACCAGATCGACGACCTCCGGCCCGCCGAGAGCGCCGTCCAGCACGTCCGCCGGCTGATGCCCGACGCGCCGGAGGCGAAGGTCCGCGGCCGCGTCGCCAAGATGGGGCTCGCCACGCAGAAGATGGACACGCCCGCCGACGACCTCTCCGGCGGCGAGAAGGCGCGCCTCTTGATGGGTCTCGCCACCTTCGACGCGCCGAACCTCCTCATCCTCGACGAGCCGACGAACCATCTCGACATCGACTCGCGCGAGGCCCTGGTGCGGGCGCTGAACGATTTTCCGGGCGCCGTGATCCTGATCAGCCATGACCGCCACATGGTCGAGGCGACGGTCGACCGTCTCTGGATCGTCGGCGAAGGCACGGTGAAGCGCTACGAGGGCGATCTCGACGAGTACAAGCAGCTGATCCTCGCCGCCCACCGCGGCGGCGAGGGCAAGGGCGCAGCCGACGACAGCAAGACCACCAAGGTCGACCAGCGCCGCGACGCGGCTGCCAAGCGCGAGACGCTGGCGCCGCTGCGCCGCGAAATCAAGGCGCTGGAGGCGAAGATGCAGAAGCTCCAGACGGCGATCGGCGATCTCGACGAAAAGCTCGCCGACGTCGCGCTCTACACGCGCGATCCCGCGACGGCGAGCGACTACGCCAAGAAGCGCGCCGACGCCGTGAAGAGCCTCGGCGCCATCGAGGAGGAATGGCTCGCCCGCTCCGAGGAACACGACGGCGCCATGGCGGAGTAAGCCGGCGTTAGTCCTTGCATGATCTCCGAAAGCCGCAAGCCACCTTTCGGGATCACGTCCTGATGCGATCACGGCCCCGCTCTACCCGTCACTCCCTCCCCGTCACCCCCGCATCACCCTCATGGTGAGCCTGTCGAACCACGAGGGTCGGCACATCGCCGAAGCAGCCGCTCATGGCCGCCGCCTTCGACAAGATCAGGGGTAAGGGCCAGAGACGAAGAAGCAGCATCGACGCTGCTTCTTCTCCCCTCCGGGGAGAAGTGGCCGGCAGGCCGATGAGGGGCGCCGAAGGCGGCGACGGCATCGGCTATCTCTGAAAAGGCCGCCGGCTTCGTCGCCCCTCATCCCGCTGCCGCGACCTTCTCCCCGTTGGGGAGAAGAAGCAGCGTCGGCGCAGCGCCCCACGGTCGGCGCCCGGTTCGCCCTCCCCGCTCCGCCCCCGCCGTCACCGGCCAGCCCTTCCCCGCTCCGCTCCCTACTCCCCCGCCTCGGCCTCGAGCCGCTTCGCCTGCTCGACCCATTTCTCGCGGTCCGCGCGGCCGTCGAAGCCGGTGAGCCTGTCGGCCCAGCGGACATCGTCCGCATTCCAGGCGGCGATCTGGCCGAAATGAAAGATGCCCTGGGAAAACAGCAGGCGCTCGATCGAGGGGCCGATGCCGGCGATCCGGGTGAGGTCGTCGGGCAAGCCGTCGCGGGGCGCATCGAGGCTTCCGGGGGCGGCCGCCAGAGCCGCCGCGTCGATCGGCGAGGGCTCGGGAGGAGCAGGTGCCTGGGCCAGGACCCGCCCGGTGCCGTCGGTGGAGAGCGGCATGTCCCGCCCGTCATCGACGCCGTCGGCGCCGGTCCCCCGCCTGTCGACCGACGGCTCGGGACGGGCGGTGCCGCCCTCTTCCGCCGCATCCCGACGGGGCGCGGTCGCGTCATCCGCCGCTTCCGCATCCACTTGTGGCGCGGTGGCGTCGTCCTCTCCTTCCGGCGCGCCCCGCAGGGGCGCGGCACCCCCGCTGCCCTTAAAGGCGGCCGGACTGTCCGTCGCCACGGCCACGCGATGGTCCGTCGCCGCGTCCGGCACGGTCCAACCGTCATCGGGCGCATCGGCGCTGCTGTGCGGCCAGGCGGGCCCTGCCGGACGCGCAAAATCGACGCTTTTCACGTCGCGGTCGAAAGCCGCGGAGCCGTGCTTCTTCGCCAGGGCATCGACCTTGAGCCCCGCCCTCTGCGATGCCGGGGGCGTCGGGCCATGCGGGTGGGGTTCGGCGAGGTCCGGTGCCTCAGGCGTATCCGATCCGGTCTCGGCGGCATCTGCCACGGGTTCGATGTCCGCATCGACGCCCAAAACACCGTCCACCGGCGCCCTCCCAGCAACGGCCGCCGAGACAGCACTGCCGCCAAAGCTTCCGAAGACGGCCGGGATCGACGATCCCTCGAGAGGCGCGTCCTTCGCTCCCGCCTCCGCGCGGCCGTCGGCGACCGGGTCGGACGGCGTGCTTTCCGCCTGGGCAGCGACGGGTTCGGCCTTTTCCGCGGCAAGACCGCCCGTCTCCGGGCCCGTCTCGCCGGCGACCGACCCTGCTTGAAGCGCCGCGGCCGATGCATCACCCCCGGCCTCGGGGCGCCTGACCGGTGGCGGCGCGGCCAGGGGCCGGCGGTGGCGGGAGGACCGACCGCAGAGGGCGCCGAGCCCCAGGCCGGCGGCGAGGAGGAAAAAGATCCGCCCGAGAAAGGTCAGCATGGAAAGTCCCGCCTAATGTCAGTGACGCCTGCGACAGACCTAGGGCATTGGCGGGACAACAGAAGTCGGGAATGGCGAGGAGTTTTGGGCGAGCCGGTCGAGGCGCGCGAAGCGGCCGGCAGCCCGCTCCTGACGGGATGGCCTGTTGCGACAGCCGAGCTCTTTTCGCGAAGCCTACAGCCGGAACATCTTGCCGCCGAGATCGCGGAAATCGCGCTCGCGGCAGGTGAGGACGACGATCTGCATCGCCTCGGCCGCCTTCTGCAACACAAGGTGCATGCGTTTCAGGCGCTCCTCGTCGGTGTTGACGAGGGCATCGTCCAGGATCACCAGCGCCGGATGGCCGCCGCGCTTCAGCACCGTCGCCAGCGCCAGCCGGGTCACCACGGCGACCTGCTCGCGGGCGCCGGCCGACAGGCGCTTGAACTCCTCGGCGACGCCCCGCCGGTTCAGCCCGGTGATAGCGAGCGAGGCGTCGTCGAAGGCGATCTCGCTTTCCGGATGGATCAGCCGCAGGAAGGGCGCGACCTGCGCCTTGATCGGCCCGAGCCAGTGCTCGCGCGCGGCGCGCTGGGCGGCGCAGAGTTCGGTGTGGAGAAGTTTCGAGGCCGCGGCCTCCAGAGTCAGACGTCGCACGCGCCCCGCCAGCGCCTCGCTCTCGCCCTCCAGCCGCGCGATATCCTCGCCGAGCGAGGAGAGGCCTTCCGCCCGAAGCTCGCCTTCCAGCGCCGAAGTCTCTTCGCGCAGGCCGGCGACGGTGCGGCGGATTTCATCGAGCGCGCGGCGCCGGGCCAGAAGCGAGCGGGCGACGGTCTCGGGATCGGCGGCATCGAGGGCGCGCCGGCGCAAAGCGACGACGGCCGCCTTGGCGCTGCGGTCGACATCGGCGGCGGCGAGGTCTTCGGCCAGCGCCGCGGCCGTGCGCCCTTCTTCGGCCGCGGCCCGCTGCGCCGCAAGATCACTGGCGGTGCGTGCGAGATGCTCGGCCTCGGCCTCGGTCCGGGCCAGACGCTGGTCGAGGGCTGCACCCAGCTTGCGCGCCGCCTCCACCGCCGCGTCCGCCGCCGCCCGGCACGTTTCGGCCTCGCGCCGCCGGGCGCGCGCCGCCGTCGCGTCGTCCGTCGACAGGCCGGGCATGCCGGCAGCCGCCGCGCCAACTGCCGGGAGGGCAGCACCCTTCGCTTCGACCTCGTTGGTCGCGCCAGTCGCGCCGGTCGCACTGGCTGGGCCCGTTGCTTCGTCGCCGGCCGGCAGAAGCGCCAGCGCCGCTTTCTGCGCCGCCAATGCGGCGGCTGCCGCGGCCATGCCTTCCGGCAGCAGGGTGGCGAGCTGCGTCTTCAGGAGCGCCGTCGCGTTCGCCTGCTCTTCCGCCGCGCGCAGTTTCTGGCGGAAATCGTCGAGGCTGGACACGCGGTGGCGCGCGAGCAGCGCCTGCAGCGCCGCCGCCGCTTCGTCGAAGGCGCGGCGCAGTTGGGCCGCATCGCCGCCCGGCTCGATGGTCACGCGGCCAAAACCCGAGAGATCGTAGGCGCTGCGGGCGAGCACCGGCAGCGCCGTGCCTCCGGCCAGAGGGGAGCCGTCGGCGGTGCGGACGCTGGCCCCGGCATCGGGTGCGAAGGTGACCGTCGGCGCCGTCGCCGCCATGCGGATTTCGGCCTCGCGGCGCGCCTGCTCGGCCGCTTCCAGCCCCTTCAGGGCGGCGCGGTCGAGGCGCTGGGCGGGCGCGGCGCCGAGCTCGGCGAGACGCTTCTCCAGCGCGGCGGCCTCGGCGATGCGGGCCTCGAGCCGGGTGATCTCGGCCGACACGCGCTGAAAATCCGCGCGCGCCAGGCCGGCCTCGTGCGCCGCCTCGGCTTCGGCGAAATCGGCGCGGGCCGCCGTTCGCGCGGCCTCCAGCCGGACGAGTTCGGCGCGCTCGGCCGCCTGCGACCGGCGCAGATCCTCCAGCCCCACCGCCGCCGCATCGCGCCGCGCCGTCGCCTCGGCGAGCGCCTTGGCGAGCCGCTCGCGTGCCGCCAGCCGCTCGGCCGCGGCGGCCCGGCGCGCTTCCGCGGCTTCAAGATCGCGCCGGGCGCCGTCGTGGGCGGCGGCAAAGCCCTCGACGGCGCGCGACTCGGCCTCGGCCGCATCCACCGCCGCTTCCGCCTTGGCCACGGCATCGTCGTCGAGATAGGTCTTCAACACCTCGCGGCGGCGACGCAGGCGCTCGATCTTTTCCTCATAGGCGTCGCGCGCCGACAGCCGCTCGGCCAGTTCCGCCCGCAGCGCCTGCAGGCGCTTTTCCGCTTCGACCAGCGGGCTTGTTCCGCTCGGCCGGCCTGTCGCGGTGAAGAAGACCGCCTGCCGCGCCTCCGCGGCCGCCAAGAGCGAGCGCCCGCGTTCGCCGCCGAGGATCTGGCCGATCTCGCCTTCGAGCGAGGCGGTGACGGCATTGCGGCCGACGCCGAGGTCGAGGTCGTGCTCGTGCGAGCGTCCCTGCTCGACCCAGAGCAGGCCGAAGGCACCCTGGTGCTCGTCGCGCTTCAGCCGGGCGCCGCTGGAATGGGCGAAACCGAGGAGCTCGGCGAGCTTGTCCTCGACCGCATCGCCCGACAGCGCCCCGCCGGGCCAGGACAGCGCCGCCTCCGGCCGCTGCAGAAATCCCTTGGACAGGCTGTACTCCGTTCCGCCGGTGGTGAAGCCGACGCTGATCTCCGGCCGCACCGTGCGGCCATAGGGCGCGAGCGCCTTCACGGCCTCGCCGCCGGCGCGGTGTTTTTGGAAGAAGGCGGCGCGCAGCGCCACCAGAAGCGTCGACTTGCCCGCCTCGTTGTCGCCGACGATGACGTTCAGCCCCGGCTCGAAATCCTCGAGCGAAACGGCGCCGAGGCCGGCGAAATCCTTCAGGGACAGCGCAGTCAGATACATCAGACGGCTCCTCCGTCTGGGACGGCAACCGCTGACGCAGGCGCCGAGGGCTCCGCCGGATCGCTGTCGTCGGCCGTCGTCGTCTCGCTGATGCCCGACGACGTCGCGGCATCCGACATTCCAGCCTCTGCCGGTTCGCCTGTCACCTCACCTGCCGCCCGCGCACCTGCCAGTCCAGCCGCGCCCGGTGCCGGGCGCGGCGCCGCCGCCGGCGCCAGCCGGACATGCTCGACATAGGCGATGCGCAGCGCCAGAGCGGCCGCCTCGCGCTCGGGGTCGGCCGGGTCCGCCGCCCGCTCGCGCAGCCGGTCGATGGCGGTGCGCACGAAGCCGGCGACATCGATGCGGTCGAGGTCTTCGGCGTCCGGCTCGTCGACGAGGCCGGCGTCGTCGACCCTGAGATCGAAGAAGCGCGCGCCCCAGAATTCCAGCCGCTCGTCCAGCGCCACCCGGCCGCGCAGCGGCAGGCTGCCCGACAGGCGGAGATCGACCAGCGTGCGGCCGGGCATGTCGATCGCGCCCAGCACGTCGTCCAGCGCATCGGTATCGCCGAGCAGCGAGACCGTCCGCGCCGTCCAGAAAAAGCCCGAGACGGCTACGGCTTCGACTCGGGGCGAAGCGCCGGGCGCATCGATCTCGACGAGGGCGACATGGCCCGGCCGGTTGGCAGGGTAGCGGTCGGGCTCGGGCGTGCCGCTGTAGAAGGTGCGCGGGGCGATTTCGAGAAGACCGTGCCAGTCGCCGAGGGCGAGATAATCGAGCCGCGCCCTATCAGCGCGGTCGTCGGCGATGGGATTGCCGCTCTCGGCCTTTTCCGGCAGCCGGTTGGCGACCGAGCCATGGGCGAGGCCGACGCGAATGGCGGACGCCGGCGTCTCCGCCCGGTCGAACCAGGCCGTGAGGTCCGCGCCCTCGTGCCGGCGCACCAGCGGCGCGGGGAGGACGACGAGCCGGCCGTCCAGCAGCACGACCGGTTCGGGCGCATCGGCGAGGATGACGTTCGCGGGCAGGCCGAGCCGGCGCAGCCGCGTCCAGACCGAAACGCTGAGCGCGGCGTCGTGATTGCCCGGCAGCATCACCCAAGGCCCGGCAAAATGCGCCATCGCGTCGAGCGTGCGGCGGATCTCGCGGTCGCTGATGGTGTTGTCGTCGAACGCGTCGCCGGCGACGAGCACGGCGTCGCAGGCCCGCTCGGCGGCCAGACGCGCCAACCGCTCGACCGTCTTGAACCGCTCGGCCTTCAGCTCGCCGCGCTTTTCCGCGTCGAACGCGCCGAACGGCTTGCCGATCTGCCAGTCGGCGGTGTGCAGGAATCGGATCACCAGGACGCCTTCATGCCATGCCGGGGCTCCTTGCTGCGCAAAGCCCGCGGCGAAGGCAAGGCGGGCGGGGAATGGGGCGGAGATTTCAACCGGTTTGTTGGCGGAGAGCACGATCGGCCGCGAAGCCGTCAGTCCCGCCGAAACGGCCGAGCTTGTCGGAGGCGTTGCCAGGTAAACCTCCAGTGCGTCTTCGAAGACATGCAGAGGGTCATCGAACGCCCTCCTATCTTGCTGGGGCGAAAGCTGCCGGCATGGGGCCTGCACGGTGACTGTCGGATGCGACGTGTTCAGTATGTGCTGAAGCTGCCGGGCGCTTCCCGACCACCCTCATCCTGAGCCTGTCGAAGGACGAGGGTCGGCACCGCGGATTTTTCACCACAATGTTCGGAGAGATTCGGCGGGACGAAGGGCAGGCCGGCCGTTCAGGCGCATTGCCGACCCTCGTCCTTAGACAGGCTCAGGATGAGGGTGACAGGTTGGGCGTCGAGCGGAGGGCGGAGGGGCGCGACCGTCCGCCGCCACTGAAGTTGCGCAGAGCTGGTGCGGACCGGCAACCTCGAATATGCCGATGGAAGTCTGACACGCCGCGCGGATGCCCCTCAGAACCGGCCTCGGTCCCGTCCCGGCTACTGACCATCGTGTCGCAGCTACGGAACAACCCCAGGCCGACCGGGTTCACGGACTCCACGAGCTAGACCTGGGGTCACGATGCAATCCGACACCACGACCGATTTTCGCGCGGAAGACGATCTGCGGGCTTTTATCCTCGATCAGGACTTTCCCTGCGTCGGCGCGAAGTCCGCCGTGCAGAAGGGCCGCATGACGGTCTACACCGCCCGCTCGATCGAAAGCGCCTGGAACGACGTCGAGATCCAGGACAGGCTGATGCGCTTTGCCTGGGACTACGCCAAGGAGCCGACGCTGTTCACCAGCTTCGCGGTCGTCTTCGAGGGGCCGGACGATCTGTCGGAGACTGAATTCGAGCGCCACCTCTGGGCGCGCGTGCAGTCGCTCGCCGACAAGGATGCCTGGCGCGGGCAGGAGCACGATCCGCGCGTCAGCCACGACCCCGACGATCCGCATTTTTCGCTGAGCTTTGGCGGCGAGGCGTTCTTCGTCGTCGGCCTGCACCCCCATGCCAGCCGCCCGGCGCGCCGCTTCCGCCACCCGACCATGGTGTTCAACCTGCACGCCCAGTTCGAGATGCTGCGCGAGCAGAACCGCTACGAGAAGCTGCGCACCGCCATCCTCGACCGCGACATCAAGCTCGCCGGCGACATCAATCCGATGCTGGCGCGCCACGGCACGATCTCCGAAGCCCGCCAGTACAGTGGGAGGGCCGTCACGGAGGAATGGGCCTGCCCCTTCTCCAGCCCGAAGCAGGCTGGCCCCGAAGCCGCCAAGCAGAAAGTCTCCCGTTGAGCCACGCCCACGACCATCCCTCCGAAATCGCGCCGCGCAGCGGGGCCGCCTTCGAAGTGAAGGCCGGGCAGATGCTGACCGTCATCGATCCACTCGGCGGCCAGGTGGCCGACCTTCTGACGATCGCCAAGGCCGACATCCGCGAGATGCTCTCCTCCGGCCGCACGCTTGATTATGCCGAGCGCATCTACCTCACCACTGGCGACAAGCTCTATTCCAACCGCTCAAACGTCATGCTGGAGATCGTCGAGGACACGGTCGGTCGCCACGATTTTCTGCTCACCCCATGCAGCGAGGCGACGTTTCGCCTGTGCTATGACAACGAGCCGCCGCATCGCGGTTGCCACGGCAACCTCGCCGCCGCTCTCGCACCCTACGGCATCGAGGACGACGCCATCCCCGTCGCCTTCAACTGCTTCATGAACGTGCCGGTCGACGGCGTCACCGGCACGTTCAAGGTCCTGCCGCCGCTGAGCAAGGCCGGCGACCGGATCGTCTTCCGGGCCGAGATGGACCTCATCGTCGGGCTGACCGCCTGCTCGGCCCCGGCCAGCAACGGCGGAACGTTCAAGCCGATCCACTACGAGATCCGCTAGAACCCGACGCGTCCCGTGACGTGCCCGACGCGACGACGGCCATGGCCCCCTGCCTTGACCGGGCCGCGTCGCTGCCGCAGGCTCGTGGGCCAATCGGAGAGGGTTTCATGGCAATCTATGCGTTGGACGGGCAGGCGCCCGAGATCGCGGCGGACGTCTTCGTCGCGGAAGGGGCCCGGGTGATTGGTCGCGTGCGGCTCGGCGACAACGTCGGCATCTGGTTCGGCGCGGTGCTGCGCGGCGACAACGAGTGGATGGAGATCGGCGCCGGCACCAACATCCAGGACAATGCCACGCTGCACAGCGACATCGGCTCTCCCCTCACCATCGGCGCCAGCTGCACCATCGGCCACGGCGCCATCGTGCATGGCTGTACGATCGGCGAGAACACGCTGATCGGCATGGGCGCGACCATCCTCAACGGCGCCGTCATCGGCGCCAACTCCATCGTCGGCGCCAACGCCCTCGTCACCGAGGGCAAGCAGTTTCCCGACCATTCGCTGATCGTCGGCTCGCCGGCCAAAGCCGTGCGCGATCTCGATGCCGCCGCGGCTGACGCGCTCCGTGCCTCGGCCATACACTACCGCGACAATGCCCGCCGCTTCGCCGCAGGGCTGCAGCGCCTCGACGGCTGAGCCTGTCGGCGAAAGGTCCCGCCGCACCTGGGCGACTGGCCACGGCCGCCGAAACGCGGCAGAACGGGCACCGTCTTCCCCTGCCGCCGAGAACGCCATGACCGCTCCGCTCTTCTCCCCCCTCGCCCGCTCTCTGCCGGCGACGATCCCCTTCGTGGGGCCGGAGGCGCTGGAGCGCCAGACGGGGGTCGCCTTCAAGGCGCGGCTGGGCGCGAACGAGAGCGTGTTCGGACCATCGCCCAAGGTCGTGGCGGCCATGGCGGCGGCAGCAGCGGAGAGCTGGGCCTATGGGGATCCCGAGCAGGCCGAGCTGAAGGCGGCGCTCGCCGCTCATCACCGGCTGAAGCCGGAGAATATCACCGTCGGCGAGGGCATCGACGGGCTGCTCGGCCATCTCGTGCATCTGGCGACAGAGGCCGGCGACGGCGTTCTGACCTCGCGCGGCGCCTACCCGACCTTCAACTACCATGTCGCCGGCCGTGGCGCGGTGCTCGACATGGTGCCCTACCGTGACGAACGGCCGGCTCTGTTCGAGGACATCGACGCGCTGCTCGAGCGGGCGCGCGCGACGCGGCCAAAGCTCGTCTACTTCGCCAATCCCGACAATCCGACCGGCTCCTTCCACCCCGCCGAAGCGGTCGAGCGGCTGATCCGGGAGGTGCCCGAAGAGACCATCCTCGTCCTCGACGAGGCCTATGGCGACATGGCGCCCGCGGGCGTGATGCCGCCGGAGGATCTCATCCGGCCGAACCTCGTGCGGTTCCGGACCTTTTCCAAGGCCTATGGCATGGCGGGCGTGCGGGTCGGCTATGCCTTCGGCGATCCCGGCTCGATCCGGCAGTTCGATAAGGTGCGCAATCATTTCGGCGTATCGCGCATGGCGCAGGCCGGCGCGGTGGCGGCGCTCGGCGACCAGGAGTTTCTGCGCCAGACGGTGGAGCGCATCGCGTCGGCGCGCGAACGGCTGACGGGCATCGCCCTGGCGGCGGGGCTCACACCTCTCGCCTCGGCGACGAATTTCGTCGCCATCGACTGCGGCCGCGACGCGGCCTATGCCCGCGCGATCCTGACCGAGGTGCTGAAGGAGGGCGTCTTCATCCGCATGCCGGGCGTCGCCCCGCTCGACCGGATGATCCGCGTCAGCGTCGGGCGCGAGGCCGACATGGCCTTGTTCGAGGCGGCGCTGGCCGTCGCCTTGCAGAAAGTGGACTGAGCTCGGCGTCGCCGGGAGCGGCGGGACCGGACTTCATCGAAGCGTCAACTCAGTGGAAGGCGATCCATTCGCGCGCGGCGCGCAGGGCCTTGGCGATTTCCAGCTTGGTCATCTGCGCGGCGACCTGCTGGCGGTGGTAGGCCGCGTCCTCGGCGCCGCCGCGGTCGGCGAGGTTCAGGTACATGTGCGCGGCGACGAGGTCGACGGCGCCGTCGCGGCCCGAGGCGCAGAGGATGCCCATCTGGAAGAGCACGTCGGCGCTCGGGGTGAAGCTGGCGCCGATGGTGCCGGTGGAGTGGTCGGTGAAGTCGAAGCGGGCCATGAATATTCCCCTGTCGGTGTCCGGCGGTTGCGTCCGCCCTGTTTCGATGCCTGGAGAATGCCGCCTTCGCTTGAACACTCCGCTAAAAGGCGTGGCTAATTTGAGTTAAATGCTCTGGTCATCTTCTGCTAACACTTCGCGCTGCTCTGCCTCAACGCCTTGTATTGCAGTCGCTTGCGACAACATGGACAGATGTTCATGCATCCGGGCGTGAACACTTCCATAACCATGCAGACGACGAAGCACGGGAAAAACCGTTGCCCCTAAGTGGCGGCGGGCTCCGGGCCGGGGTGCAGAATTTGCTTGGTGCCGCGGGCTCTCTTGAATTACGCTTACGTCAAGGGAAGCGACAAGAGCGACGCGGTCGCCGGCTTCTCCGTCTCGGGAGACCTTGCATGAAAACCACCGCCCTCACCTTCGCCGCCCTCCTCCTCGCCGTCGCCGGCGCCCAGGCCGCCGAGCCGGTCGTCGGCAAGTGGAAGACCGCCAGCGGCGAGACCGCCAGCATCGCCGCCTGCGGCGGGGCCTATTGCATCACCCTTCTCACCGGCGAATCCAAGGGCCGCCAGATCGGCAAGATGAGCGGTTCGGGCGAGAAGTATTCGGGCGAGATCACCGACCCCAAGGCCGACAAGACCTATGCAGGCAGCGCCACCGTCACCGGCGCCTCGATGAAGCTCACCGGCTGCGCGCTGAAGATTTTCTGCAAGTCGCAGACCTGGTCGCGGCAGTAGACAGCCGCCCGAAAGCGCTAGGGCGCGCCGCCCCCGGACGGTCAAAGCCGCTGGCCGTCCGGGCGCCCGGCGACGCCCTCTGCGGCGCGCCCATCCAGGCGGCGGCAGGCCTGGCGGCCTTGTCCAAAATAGTTCGGCGGCCGGAGCATTTCCGGCTGACGAAGGGGAAGGAAAGAGGCTAGCTTCCGTCACTTTTCACAGGTGCGGGTGATGGCATGTCTGCAGCTCGGTTCTTCATGGCGCGTCCGATCTGGTTCGCCGCGCTCGTTCTCCTGGCGCTGGTGCTCCTGCCGGTCGCTGTCTGGCTCGATCTCAGCCACCTCTCCGACGTCTCGCTGAAATCGCAGGCGACGAGCCTCAACACTGTCATCACCGACATCCGCGGCTACTACGCCAAGAACGTCGTCGGCCGCATCCTCGCCGCGCCGGACACCAAGACCGTGATCACCCACAACTATGCCGACATTCCCGGCGCCATCCCGATTCCCGCCCGCATGTCGCTGGAGCTCGGCGACCTCATCGGCCAGCGCGGCGAGACCGTCGGCTACCGCTTCGTCTCCGACATGGTGTTCAAGAGCCGCGAGCCGCACGATCTCGACGCCTTCGAGGTCGCGGCGCTGAACAGGTTTCGCACCGAGCCCGCCGAAAAGCGCACGCTCATCACCGAGGTCGGCGGCTCGATCTTCGACCGCCAGATCCGCCTCGCCGCGCCCGTCGTCATGGCCGAGGCCTGCGTCGCCTGCCACAACACCCACCCGGAAAGCCCCAAGCGCGACTGGAAGGTCGGCGACGTCAGGGCCATCCAGGAGGTGACGCTGCAACAGCCGATCGCCGCCAATCTCTTCTCGTTCAAATACCTCTTCGCCTATTTCACCGGCGCCGCGATCGTCGGCATCGCCTTCGCCACGCTGCAATGGCGCCAGGCGCGCGCCTTCCGGCGGCTGAACAGCGAGCTGGAGGAGAGCAATTCCTTCCTCGCCACCGTGTCGATGAAGATCTCGAAATACCTTTCGCCCCAGGTCTACAAGTCGATCTTCTCGGGCGAGCGCGACGTCGTCATCTCCACCGAGAGGAAGAAGCTCACCATCTTCTTCTCCGACATCAAGGATTTCACCGTCACCTCGGAGCGGCTGCAGCCGGAGGAGCTGACGCGGCTGCTCAACGAGTATTTCACCGAGATGTCCAAGATCGCGCACGAGCATGGCGCCACGGTCGACAAGTTCATCGGCGACGCCATCCTCGCCTTCTTCGGCGATCCCGAGACGAAGGGCCCGCGCGAGGACGCGAAAGCCTGCGTCGCCATGGCCATCGCCATGCAGCGCCGCATGGTGCAGCTCAACACCGAATGGCGCCGCCGCGGCATCGAAAAGCCGTTCCAGGCGCGGATGGGGATCAACACCGGCTACTGCAATGTCGGCAATTTCGGCAGCGCCGACCGCATGGACTACACCATCATCGGCGCCGAGGCGAACCTCGCCGCCCGGCTCGAACAGATCGCCGAGCCCGGCGGTATCGTCATGAGCTACGAAACCTTTGCCCTCGTCGAGGACGGCGTACGCGCCCACGCCCTCCCCTCGATCACCCTCAAAGGCATCAGCCGCCCCGTCATCCCCTACGCCGTCGACGACATCCACGAGGCGACGGAAACGGCGCCCTCGGGCGTCATTGACGAATTCAGCGACGGGGCGCGGATCTTTCTGGATATCGAGCGGCTGAGCGCGGCGGAGCGGGCGCGGTTGGAGGGCGTGCTGGTGGGAGCGGTCGGGGCGCTCAGGCGGCGGCAGGAGGTGTGACGAGGGGCGCCGCCGCCGCCCCGTGCGTAGCCCTCGCCCTTCGACAGGCTCAGGGCAAGGGGCCAAAGACAGGGTGGGGGACACGGAAACGAGGGACCAGGGAGCGGGGTGCGGGCTCGGCCCCCTCACCCCTCATGCTGAGCCTGTCGAAGCACGAGGGGTCGGCACCACGGTCGTGCGCCAACACACCCGCTTCGTCATCCCGGACTTGATCCGGGATCCATTCCAAACCGCTGAACGCGACCGAGGGCGGTGGAGGGCCGTCCTGAACCGGTTTGGCAGTGACGCCGTCTCGGCATGGATCCCGGCTCAAGGCCGGGATGATGAATCTGAGAGGGTTGCGGGCGTCTTTCGTTCTCGCGCCGCCGCCACCCCGTGCGTGGCCCCTCGCCCTTCGACAAGCTCAGGGTGAGGGACCAAGGAAAAGGTGAGGGACGCGGAAACGCGGAGGACCAGGAAGCGCCCTCGGCCCCCTCACCCCTCATGCTGAGCTTGTCGAAGCACGAGGGGTCGGCACCACGGTCGCGCGCCGCCACCCTGTGCGTGGCCCCCCGCCCTTCGACAGGCTCAGGGTGAGGGGCCAGGGGAAGCGTGAGGGCCCGTTCCAAACGTAACTCGCACCGCCCCCCGGAAGCCCCCTCACCTTTGCCCGAACAGCACCTTCTTCGCCTCCTCGTCCTGCGCGATGTTCTTGCGGTGCTCCGCGCCGAGCGCGAGCCCCCGCTCCACCGCCGGCCGTGCCTTCAGCGTCTCGAACCAGCGCTTCAGGTTCGGGAACTCCGCGAGGTCCTGGCCCTGATTGGCGTGGGGGACGATCCAGCCGATGGAGGCCATGTCGGCGATGGAGTAGGCGCCGCCGAGGAATTCCACCTCGCCGAGGCGCTTGTTCATGACGCCGTAGAGGCGGTGGACCTCGTTGGTGTAGCGGTCGATGCCGTAGGCGATCTTTTCCGGGGCGTATTGACGGAAATGGTGGGCCTGGCCGGCCATGGGGCCGAGGCCGCCGACCTGCCAGAACAGCCATTCCTCGACGGCGACGCGCGCGCGCTCCTCCTGCGGATAGAACTGTCCGCTCTTGCGGCCGAGATATTGCAGGATGGCGCCGGATTCGAACACCGAGATCGGCGTGCCGCCGGGGCCGCCCGGATCAACGATGGCGGGCATGCGGTTGTTCGGCGCGATCTTCAGGAAGGACGGCTCGAACTGCTCGCCCTTGCCGATATTGATATATTTGACGTCGTAGGGGAAGGGGAGGCCGAGCTCCTCCAGCATGATGGAGACCTTCCAGCCGTTCGGGGTCGGCCAGTAGTAGAGTTCGATCGCGGACATCGGCGTGCTCCTCGGGAAGGGATGGCTGCGGCGGAAGCTAGCGCGCCGGCGCGCCGGTGCAAACGCGCCACGGGGTGACGCGGTGTTCGCAAAGGCGCTTCCCGTCGCATGCCCACGGCGCGCGCATTTGCCGCGTGGGGCGGCCCGGCTGCGCTGCGCGGCCGCAACGTCCTGCCGGGCGCGGCGCCGGGCGAAGCGCGAGGGGTCGGAAGGCCCGTCGGCTAACGGTCTCGCCCCAGGTCCGGCGGAACAAGTCGGGCGGCCGATCGTATCCAAGACACGATCAATCCGGAATGCCGCCATGTCCACCCGCTATCCCTACGATCCCGCGCGCGACGCCCTGAGGCTCAGTTCGCTCGTTGCGCCCTTCGCCTTCGTCAGCTTCGCCTTCACCCTTCTCACCGACATCGCGTTCTGGCGGACGTCGGATCTGATGTGGCAGAACTTTTCCTCCTGGCTGCTCTTCGCCGGCCTCGTCGCCGGCGGCCTCGCCCTGGTCGCCGGCCTTGTGGACCTCGCGCGGCAGGCGACCCGCGAGAACGGGCCGGGCGCGGCTCAGATCGTCGGCTTCCTCGTCGTGCTCGTCCTCGCGCTCTTCAACAGCCTCGTCCATTCCGGCGACGGTTGGACGGCGGTGGTGCCGAACGGAATCATTCTCTCGGCGGTCACCGTGGTGGCGATGATCGTCACTCTCTGGCTCGGGCGCCGTGCGCTGACCCGCGGCATGACTGGAGTGCGTTACGATGACTAAGCCCTCGATCCGTTCGTCGGCCCTCGCCGGCACCTGCCTCGCCCTTCTCGCCCTCGCCGGCTGCAGCGACCAGGGCGGCGAGAATTTCGACGTCTCGACGCAGGTCGGCCCCGATCCCGTTCTGCCCGAGCCGCAGGACAGCCTCATCCCGGACCTCAAGGTCGCGCCCGTCGTCGGCTGGCAGGAGGGGCAGACGCCCACCGTCGCCGAGGGACTGACGATCACCGCCTACGCCACCGATCTCGCCAATCCGCGCACCGTTCACACCCTTCCGAACGGCGACGTCCTCGTCGTCCAGTCGCGCGGGCCGGAAGGCAAGGCGCCGTCGCGGCCGAAGGACATCATCCGCGGCTGGATCATGGCGATCTCGCACGGCGAGACCGGTCCGCAGAAGGAGAGCAACCTCATCACGCTCCTGCGCGACACCAACCGCGACGGCGTTGTCGACGAGCGCCACGATCTCCTGACCGGCCTCGCCTCGCCCTTCGGCCTCGCCTTCGCCGACAACACGCTCTACGTCGCCGCCGCCGACGCGATCCTCGCTTTTCCCTACACGCCGGGGCAGACCGAGATCACCGAGCCGCCGCGCGTGCTGACGCCGCTGCCGGGCGGGCCGATCAACCATCACTGGACGAAGGACCTGGCGCTGAGCCCCGACGGGCGCTTCCTCTACGCTTCCGTCGGCTCCAACTCCAACATCGTCGAGAACGGCCTGGAGGCGGAAAAGGGCCGCGCCGCGATCTGGCAGGTCGACCGGGCGACCGGTGCCGCGCGCGTCTACGCCTCGGGCCTGCGCAATCCGAACGGCTTGACCTTCAACCCGGAGACCGGTGCGCTCTGGGCCGTCATCAACGAGCGCGACGAGCTCGGGCCGAACCTCGTGCCGGACTACATGACGTCGGTGCAGGAGGGCGCCTTCTATGGCTGGCCGTGGAGCTATTACGGCGACCATGTCGACGTGCGCGTTCACCCGCCCCGGCCTGATATGGTGGAGAAGGCGATCGCGCCGGACTACGCGCTGTCCAGCCACGTCGCCGCCTTGGGCATGACGTTCGCAGCCGGCTCCGCTTTGCCCGCGCCCTACACGGCGGGCGCCTTCGTCGGCGAGCACGGCAGCTGGAACCGCGACGCCTTCAACGGCTACAAGGTCGGCTTCATCGCCTTCGAGGCGGGCAAGCCCGTCGGCAAGGTGCAGGACGTCGTCACCGGCTTCCTCGACGGCGACAGTGTTCGCGGCCGCCCGGTCGGCGTCGGCATCGACGGCACCGGCGCGCTGCTGGTCGCCGACGACGCCGGCAACACGGTCTGGCGCGTCGCCAATGCCGACGGTTCGGTGACGCCGCAGCCGGTCGCTACGGACCAGCCGAGCGCCGCCGCGACGTCGACGCCTGCTGCCCCTTCTGTGGATGCCCAGGCCGCGCCCGCGCCGGATGCAGCAGCCGCCACGGCAGCCCCCGCCACCGCCGCCCCGGCGGGTTCGCCGGCTGACCCCGCGGCACCGGCAGACCCGGCAGCCTCGCCTGCCCCGGCAGCACCAGCAGCCCCGGCCGCACCTGCCGCACCTGCGGCACCGCCTGCCCCGGCAGCACCGGCTGACCCGGCGGCACCGACCGCACCGGCTGCCGGAAACGCGCCATCGCCGGCACCGATGGAGGTCGCGCCGGCCGAATTTCCGGCCGGCGCCGGCACTGCCGGTCAGTAGACACGAGCGGGCGGCCGGCATCAGCCGGCCGCCCGCTTCCCCAGCCCATCGCGGATTTCGCGGCTCATCGCATCGGTCGACACCGCGCCTGACAGGCCCGCTTCCGCCCTCCTCCGATCCCGCCCTTGGCTGATCACGCCATGGCTAATCTCGCCGTTCCCGATTGAGCCTGCTGCGGTTTCTGCCCTGCCTTCTCCGCCCAACGTCACCGCTGGTCGATGTCCTTCTGGTCGACGTCCCTTTGGCTCCATAACGCTACCGCGTCGGCGACCGACGATCGGTCGGCCGTCGGCCCTCCCCGTGGGGATTGGCTCAGGCGGCGACGCGCGCCCGTTGCAGTTCGGAGCGCCAGGCAGCGAGTTCGCCGAGGAAGATCTTGCCGGCACCAGTCATGTCGGCGTGCTGACGCACGGCGTTGTCGGCGACATCCAAGGCTTCCAGCCGCCGGGAAAACTGTGCGGCCAGGCCCGCATCGTCAGCCACCATCAGGATCCGCTTCTCCATCTCGGCGACATGGGTGAAGACGAAAAGCCCCTCGAGAATTCCCGAGATCGGCCGGGGATCCTCGCGCCACGGGACCTTGATCCGCACCGTCTCGGTATCGAAGTCGTTCATCAGGATATCAACGACCTGGATGTCCCGCATCTTGATGTGGGCGACCTCGTGAACAAGCATTTCCGCCAGGGCCAGGGTGGGCGCCGGCGCCATGTAGACGACCCCCTGCCGGGAACTGACCGTGTAGGCCCGGTGAAATCCCTCTTCGGGCTCCAGCGGCACGATGCGGTGGACATAGGTGCAGATCTCGTCGACATGATCGGGCCAGACGACGTTCAGCAGCTGGTAGACTTCCCCCAGCTGGGAAAGCGGGGTCGCGGGCACCTCCGAAAAGGGCCGATCTTCCGGGAAGAACTGCATGCCGTCGCGGCGCTGACTGGTCCCCGTCAGCTGTGACCGCAGCCAGGGATCGCGCGGCGTGATGGGAAGGCCGAAGCCCGGTGCCGCCTCTGGCAGGTAGAGACGGTATCCGTTCGCCTCCAGGGTCGGCAGCGGCTCTTCCGGCGCATCCCAGACGTCCTCGCGGGGGATGGCGACGCCGACCCCGTCCGTCAGCCGCGCTTCGAAACCGTCCCCGGCGCTCTGGATGGTGATCAGATCGTTGGCATAGGGCGCGCCGAACTCGATGTAGCGTCCGTTTTCGACGATGCGCAGACCACCGCTGCCGTCCAGCCTCACCACTCCGCTCGACGCCGCGGGCAGCCCGTATGTCCAGACGAGACTGGCAAACTCGCCGGCGAAGCGCTCGACCCATTCCGTCAGACCCAAGCTGGTCGCCCGCTTCATCGCCTTGATCCAGTAGCGGACCGGCGGCGCGAGGAAGAACTGGCGCCGTTCGGTCTCGGACAAGCCCTCGATGGCCTCCCAGCAGAGAGACTCGGCCAGGCCGGGGCCGTACAGCGCGCCGGCCTTTTCCAGAACCGCCTTCATCTGCTGTTCGACGAGGCTCACCACAGTCAAATGGAGATCGAGAGTCGCCTCGGGATCAAACGACTTGGACGTCAATCGGATCAGATCCATGGTCTAGGCCTCCACCATCAGCCCTTCGTGTTGCAGAACACGGCATACGCGGCCGCGAATGTGATTGATCAGAAGCATCAGGTCGGAACAGTAGACGGACGGGTTGGCGAACCCGGTCGCCTCGTCATAGCGATGCGGCATGTATCCGCCCCCGCACTCGTTGACGATGTCGCATCGCTTGCATCGCCGGCACAGTGCCTTGGCGCCGACCTGAAAATCGCGCACGAAAGGATTGGCCGAGACATCGTCGAAGGCGTTGTTCTGGACGGACAGGCCGAGCTTGGTGATGCCGTCGAAGCAACTTTTGAACGCGTCGGTCGGCTCGATGCTTCCATCGGTTTCGACGACGATCACATCGACGGGTCGCCCGCCGATATTGTCCGTGCTGATGGGAAAACCGAAGATCATGCGCAGAATGTTCTCGAAATAGCGCACGGACCGGTCCGGCCTGTTCTGGTCGAACCAAAGATCGAAGAATTCGACCATCCACGCGCCGTAGCTCCGATCGCCTTTGACCGGAGGCGGCGAGCTCCAGTTGGCGTGGGGCAGGCTCAGATCGAACCCCGGCACGTCGATCTCCTGCCAGAAGTCAAACATCTCCGAGGGATCGACGGACGGGTCGACGACGGCCATGACGGTGGAGAAGATCTCCGGCCCCCTGGGATGGGAGCGCAACAAGCCGATCGCGTCCATGACCCGATCGAAGGATCCGAGACCCTTGTGATCGAGGCGATGGGCATCGTGAAAGCGCCGGGGGCCATCCAGGCTCAGTCCGATGCGGACACCCTGCGCCGCCAAGGCATCGATCCAGTCCTCGTCGATCAGAATGCCGTTCGACTGGATGCTGAAACGGATGTCCACCGCGGGCCGAATGATCGATCGAACCCTTTCGATCCAGTCGATCAGGCGGACGCGCCCCATGAGGAGCGGCTCACCGCCGTGCAGGATGATATGAACGCCCGATAAGCCATGGCGGGCGGCGTGCGCGTCGACCTTCGCCGCGAAATGGTCTCTGACCCCGGCCGACATGATCCCGGGCTGATCGCGCCAGGTCCGATCTTTCAGATTGTACATGTAACAGTAACTGCAGTTGAGATTGCAGCGACTGACAACTTTGACCACGAAAGTCTTGCAAGGGTGCGGGAGGTTGCTTGACATCTCGACGACTCCTCCGGCAACGGATCGACCGAAGAGAGCCCAGCCTCGCCATCATCCGACGCTGGAGCCCCTTTGCTGGCCGATGGCCCGGCCCTAGCGGCCCAGCACCCTGCCGACGAGTTCGCCGCCGACGTCCGCCCGAAGCATGCCCATCGATCCCGATCCGAAGGTGGAAAAGGTCGAAAAGGTGGAAAACGAGTCCAGAGCCGCCGCATCCACCATGCTCTGAACGTCCGACAGCGCAGCCTTCACCGCACTCTGCCGGATGCTTTCGATCTGGTCGGTCGAGAGTTTCAGTCCACCGAGATCGATCTTGATCGCGGAACCGGCCGAGGCAGCCTTCTCCGCCGATTTTGGTCCCACCAATGCAAATGTCTTAATCGCGCGCGCCATCACATCCTCCACTGCAGGGGTTGATACAATCACACAATATTGAACATGATCTCTCCCAAGAGACACTGATGGGATAACTCTTACATTAGAATAAGTCAAGACGAAAAACAGGATATACGCTCTATCAGCATTATCTACCGCAACGGAATGTTGCGGTGCGAAAGCTCATCGCGGGCGTTCGGCCCCTCCCGCCCTGCGACCCGGCGATCCCGCGAGCCGCCCGGAGAGGCCGGGGTGACGCGCCGGCCCCGGGGCTTTTGCCTTGGGATGAGGAGGGGCACACTGTGTCCTAAGGCCACCGGCGGTCTCAACGTTCATGGCCTGAGAGGTTCCGTGGACGGTGGGGGTCGACGGCCGCGAGGATCTCCCAATCAGAACCGGAGGATCGGTGGGCATGGCAGGCATCGGCATCACCGGAGGCACCGCGATGAAAGACGACCGGCCGATCGAGGGTTTCTCCCGGTTCGAAGCGCTCGACCAGGCCGGCCGCTCCATCACCTATTATGCCGACGGGGCGCCAGAAGCGGATGCGAAGGACCAACCGCCTCTGCTGGCGGTCTCGATCCAAGGCTCCGGCTGCGACTCCGTCTTCAGGCGGACACCGCAGGGCATCGGCTCGGGTCACCAGGGGCGGTTGCGCGACGCCGGCCGGGGTCGCTACCGGACCCTCGTCGTCGAGAAGCCAGGGGTTTCGCTCTTCGACGAAAGCGAGCAGCCGGGGACGAGCTTCGGCTGCTCGCCGGCCTTCCTGCAAACCTTCACCCTGGACCGTTGGGGGGAGGCCATCCGCGCATCGGTGGAGGACTTCCAGGACCGTGCGGGGCAGCGCTTCGCGAAGACCTTGCTGGTGGGGCATTCCGAGGGGGGGCAGGTCGCGCCCTATCTCTGCGCCCGCCATCCTTGGGTCACACATGTCGCGCTGATCGGAGCGCCGGGGACCAACCAGATCCTGGAGCTGGCCATCTCGGACCTCATCCGGTCCCACTCGGTCCATATCCCCGATGCCACCCGGGCCGTCCAGCGCCTGGTCGACCAGATCTACGGCGGAACCCCGGGCGAACAGGAAGACCGTCGTTTCGAACTGCTCCACGGCCACACCTATGGGAGGTGGCGCTCCTTCCTGCAGACGTCGCCCTTGAGCTGTCTCATGGAGCGAATGCCCCATCTCTACATCGCCCACGGCATTTCCGATGAGAAGGTCTCCTCCCTCTCCAGCACCCTTCTGTTTCTGGAACTGATGCACAAGACGCCGCGCCCCGTCCTCGATCTGATCGAGGACGTGACCCATGGCGTCCGGGATATCCGAAACGGAGAGGACGCGCCGTTGAGGGCGCTGCTCGGGCGGATCGCCGACTGGTTCGTCGGCGCCTGAGCCGCGGCGAGGCGCAATTCCTCCCGTGGCTGTCCGGTCGGCATCCATCGGCGACAAGCCACTCGGTTCATCCGTTATGGCCGTCCGATCTCGCACGCCGCCCGATCATCGAGCGACAGGGAGAGCGAGGTGCCCTGGTCGGGCCGACGCCCCCGCCAAAAATCCCCGCACCGCCTTCCGCCATCCCTGCCCTGCGGCTAGAAAGGGGAATGATCACCGCTTCCAAGACCACCCCCATCCTCGCCTCGCCGGCCCCGGCCCCTGCCCGTCAGTTCGGCGATGCCGCCGCGGCGGTCGCCGAACTGACGCGCCTCTACGAGCGCTCGGTGGCCTTCCTGTGCGAAAACTTCGAGGCGGTGCTGGCCAGCGGCGACACCTCGCGCCGCTTCCGCGCTTTCTACCCGGAGGTGGCGCTGGTCACCCAGAGCCATGCCCGCGTCGACAGCCGCCTGTCGTTCGGCCATGTGCCGGGCCCCGGCAGCTATGCCAGCGGCGTCACCCGGCCCGACCTGTTCAAGCATTATCTGACCGAACAGATCGCGTTGCTCATCCGCAATCACGGCCAGCCCGTCTCGGTCGGGGATTCCTCGACGCCCATGCCGCTGCACTTCGCCTTCCCCGAGGGTTCCTATGTCGACGGCGCCGCGGCGGAGAAGCTCGGCAAGCCACTGCGCGACATTTTCGACGTGCCGGACCTCGCCTCCACCGACGACCGCATCGTCAACGGCAATTTCGAGCCGCAGCCGGGCGAGGCCATGCCGCTCTCGCCCTTCACCGCCCAGCGCGTCGACTATTCGCTGCATCGCCTCTCGCACTACACGGCGACGAGCCCCTGGCATTTCCAGAACTACGTGCTGTTCACCAACTACCAGTTCTACATCGACGAGTTCTGCATGCTCGCGCGCGAATGGATGGCCGAGGGCGGCAAGGGCTACAGCGCCTTCGTCGAGCCCGGCAATGTGGTGACGCCGGCCGGCCACCGCGAGCCGCCGGAGGGCATGGCGCCGCTCCGGCTGCCGCAGATGCCGGCCTATCACCTGATCCGCGAGGGCGGCGCGGGCATCACCATGGTCAACATCGGCGTCGGCCCGTCGAACGCCAAGACGATCACCGACCATATCGCGGTGCTCAGGCCGCATGCCTGGCTGATGCTCGGCCATTGCGCCGGCCTGCGCAATTCCCAGGCGCTCGGCGACTACGTGCTGGCGCATGCCTATGTCCGCGAGGACCACGTGCTCGACGCCGACCTGCCGGTCTGGGTGCCGATCCCGCCACTCGCCGAGGTGCAGGTGGCGCTGGAGGAGGCGGTGGAGGAGATCACCGGGCTCGAGGGCTACGAGTTGAAGAAGATCATGCGCACCGGCACGGTGGCGACGATCGACAACCGCAACTGGGAACTCAGGGACCAGAAGGAGCCGGTCGAGCGCCTGTCGCGCTCGCGGGCGATCGCGCTCGACATGGAATCGGCGACGATCGCCGCCAACGGGTTCCGCTTCCGCGTGCCCTACGGCACGCTGCTGTGCGTCTCCGACAAGCCGCTGCATGGCGAGCTGAAGCTGCCGGGCATGGCGACCGACTTCTACAAGCGGCAGGTGGCGCAGCATCTGCGGATCGGCATAAGGGCGATGGAAAAACTGTCGGAGATGCCGCCGGAGCGGCTGCACTCGCGCAAGCTGCGCTCCTTCTTCGAAACCGCGTTCCAGTAGGCCCGGCATGAGATTTCCCCGGGGCCTCGGCTTCGATCGCGCGCGGCGCCGCGAGACGATCGGCGCGCTGGCGCTCTTCCTCGCCTTCGCTTTCGGCTTCGGCATCGTCGCCGGCTTCTTCGGCGACCGCGTCTACCTCTTCGATACCCTGGCGCAGTTCCGCGCCCATGCCGCCGTGGCGCTGGTGCTGGTGACGGTGGTCCTCGTCTGGGCGAGGCTTTATGCGGCGGCGCTGGCGGCGACGTCCGCGGCGGCGCTCGGGATCGTCACCGTCCTGCCCTTCATCCTGCCTTTGCCGCAGGGCGGGACCGCGCTGCCCGGCGCGCCACGCTACACGTTGCTGCAGATGAACCTGCGCTTCGACGCGCCCGACAAGGCCGCAGCGCTGCGCCTGATCGGCAGCCGCCTGCCCGACGTCGTCACCGTGCAGGAGATCACCGGGGAGTGGGAGCAGGCTTTCGCGACCCTCATCGACCGCTATCCCTACCAGTATTTCTGCGCCTATCCCGACCATGACGGCGATGCCGGCATCCTCTCGCGCCGCCCCTTCGCCGAGGGCGATGCCGGCGTCTGCGACCCGTTCGGCGCCTTCGCCGCCAAGCGCATCGACTTCAACGGCACGCAGGTCGTCATCGGCTCGCAGCACCTGCGCTGGCCCTGGCCCGGGCGGCAGTGGCGCCAGGTGGCGGCGCTCGCGCCGAAACTGGCCGGCCTCGGCGATCCTCTGATCATCGCCGGCGACTTCAACTCGGCGCCCTGGACCGCTTCCGTCCGGGCGATGGCGGCAGCCAGCAATACCCGGATCATCCCCGGCATCGGCCCGACCTGGCTGTTCAGCGTCCTGCCGTCCTTCCTGGCGCGCAGCGTCGGCCTGCCCATCGACAACGTGCTGGCCTCCGACGGCATCGAGATCCTCTCCGTCGAACGCACCGAGGCGACCACGTCGGAACACCTGCCGGTGCTCGTCACCTTCACGCCGCGCTTCGCCCGTCCGCAGGAGCCGGCGGTGCAGACGGTGGCGCGGTAAGACTCTCGATCCTTCCGCGACGCTGACAGATTTATGATCCCGGCCCCGGGGCCGGGAGCCAGCATGTCTGCCGGCTCATCCTGCAGCTCCGGACGTGGTGAGCCGCGGCATCAGGCTTATATATGTTAAGAGCTTAACCAGAGCGCTCAAACCATTTGGCGCAGGAGACATGTCGATTGAGATCTTTATTAGCGTGGGTGTTTGTTTTGCTCGTGTCAGCGCCCGGTGCCGCCCTGGCAGCGGATGACTTGAACACACAGATCCAGCGCTGCCTGACCATGCCGCAAGGCACCAAGAACAGTATTCCCCCCCTGGAGATCAGGGTCGATGCCGCCGGCGCCGTTCTCGATATCGGGACGGTCGGCGAGCCGCCGGTGGCCTTGTCCCGGCGATTTGCGATTCAGGCCGCGGCACGGGATATCCGACGCTGCGCGCCCTATGTCGTCCCCGCCCCCGGCATTTATCCCGTCACCATCGGCGACCAGGCTGACGGCCGCAATACACGAGGCGGCGCTTTCGACCCGCTGGGCCCGATCGCACCGTAGGATCCGTGACGACGCGGCCTCGCGCCAGGGCTGCCGATGCTGCAAGCCTATCGAGGTCCATACCCTTCAGAATAGTCATTCTCGGGCTTGACCCGAGAACCCATGCCGAGACCTAACGGCTGCCAAATCGGTTCAGGATGGGAAGGTCCACCGTCCTCGGTCGCGTTCGGCGGTTTGGCATGGGTCCCGGATCAAGTCCGGGATGACTATGTTCGGGCGGAGCGCCTTTTCGTCGCCGGAGCGGATGCTGCTCTGGGGCATCGATCACTCTCGTCGCCCCGCCCGATCGCCCCGCCGCCTCTCCTACATCGTCTGATACACCGGCCCCTCGCCGCCCTGGGGCGGGACCCAGGTGATGTTCTGGTTGGGGTCCTTGATGTCGCAGGTCTTGCAGTGCACGCAGTTCTGCGCGTTGATCACGAAGGTCGGGTCGGCACCCTCGACCCATTCGTAGACGCCGGCCGGGCAGTAGTACTGCGACAGGCCGGCATAGACGTCGTGCTCCGAGCGCTTCTGCAATTCCATGTCCCTAACCTTCAGGTGCACCGGCTGGTCTTCCTCGTGGTTGGTGTTCGACAGGAACACCGAGGTCAGGCGGTCGAAGGTGAGCGTGTTGTCGGGCCGGGGATAGGCGATCGGCGTGTGCTGTGCCGCGGGCTCGGTCGACAGATGGTCCGGCTTGCCATGGCCGAGCGTGCCGAAGAAGGAGAAGCCGAGAAGCTGGTTCGTCCACATGTCGATGCCGCCGAGCGCGACGCCGAGCGCCGTGCCGAATTTCGACCACAGCGGCTTGACGTTGCGCACCCGCTTCAGGTCGCGGCCAATCGAGGAGGCGCGCCAACCGTCCTCATAGGCCTTCAGCCGGTCGTGCGCGCGGCCGTCCCGGATCGCGTCGACCGCGGCGTCCGCTGCTTGCATGCCGGACGCCATGGCGTTGTGCACGCCCTTGATGCGCGGCACGTTGACGAAGCCGGCCGAGCAGCCGAGCAGCGCGCCGCCGGGGAAGACCAGTTTCGGCACCGACTGGTAGCCGCCCTCCGAGATCGCCCGCGCGCCATAGGCGATGCGCTTGCCGCCGGCGAGCAGCTCGGCGATGTCGGGATGCGTCTTGAAGCGCTGGAATTCCTCGAAGGGCGAGAGATAGGGGTTCTTGTAGTTGAGGTGGACGACGAAGCCGACATAGACCTGGTTGTTTTCCAGGTGATACAGGAACGAGCCGCCGCCGGTCGCCATGTCGAGCGGCCAGCCGAAGGAATGCTGCACGAGGCCGGGCTTCGCCTTGGCCGGGTCGATCTCCCAGAGCTCCTTGATCCCGAGGCCATATTTCGGCGGCTCGCGGCCCTCGTCGAGGCCATAGGTGCGGATCAGCTCCTTAGCGAGTGAGCCGCGCACGCCCTCGGAAATGAAGACATACTTGCCCATCAGCGCCATGCCGCGCTGGTACATCGGGCCGGGCGTGCCGTCCTTGAGAATCCCCATGTCGCCGGTGGCGACGCCGATGACGACATTGGATTCGTCATAGAGAATCTCCGAGGCGGCAAATCCCGGATAGATCTCGACGCCGAGCGCCTCCGCCTTCTCCGCCATCCATTTGGCAACGAGGCCGAGCGAGACGACGAAATTGCCGTGATTGTCCATCAGCTTCGGCATAAGGCGGTTGGGCAGCCGCACGCCGCCCTGCGCGCCGTAGAAGTAGAACCGGTCCTCGGTGACCTTCTGGCGGATCGGCGTCTCCTCCTGCCGCCATTCCGGCAGCAGTTCGTCGAGCGCGCTCGGGTCGAGCACGCAGCCGGACAGGATGTGGATGCCGACTTCGGCGGCCTTCTCCAGGACGACGACGGAGAGTTCGGGATCGCGCTGCTTCAGCCGGATCGCTGCCGACAGGCCGGCGGGTCCCGCGCCGACGATGACGACGTCGAATTCCATGCTCTCGCGTTCGGTCTCACTCATCTCAGCCAGTCTCCGTCGGTGGTCCGCCGCGCGCGCGCAGCCGTCTGCCCAGAACAGGCCTTCGGGCCGGTTTGAAGGCGGGGAAGAGCCTTTTTGGCGCCGCGGGCGAAGCGCATCGGCCTTCCCGGCTTAGAATAGGTCGAAGGCGCGGGCAAGCGCGGCCTTTTCGCGCCGGCCGGCCGCCGCTTTGCGCCGCCGGCGATCCGGGCTCAGGGACCGCCCTCCGGCTCGATGGCTTTCCGCAATTCTCGCCGGCCGCGTCTCCCCCGAATGCAAAGCATTGGTTACAAAGAGCGGCGTGAGTCGGAGCGGCCCTTCATGAAGCATATCGACGCCGGCGTGCTAAACGTCGCCTATTTCGAATCCGGCCCGGCCGACGGGCCGCCGGTGATCCTCCTGCACGGCTTTCCCTACGACGCCCATGCCTGCGACGCGGTCGCCGCGCTGCTTTCGGCGGAGGGGAAGCGCTGCATCGTGCCCTTCCTGCGCGGCTATGGCGGCACGCGCTTTCGCGACCCCGCAACGCCCCGCTCCGGCGAGCAGGCCGCTCTCGGCGCCGACCTCCTGGCGCTGATGGATGCGCTCGACATCCCGAGCGCCGTCCTCGCCGGCTACGACTGGGGCGGCCGAGCCGCCTGCGTCGTCTCGGCCCTGTGGCCGGAGCGGGCGAAAGGCCTCGTCAGCTGCGGCACGGGCTACAACATCCAGAACATCGCCGCCGCGGGCGTGCCGGCCGATCCGGAAGCCGAACGCCGCTTCTGGTACCAGTATTATCTCCACGGCGAGCGCGGCCGCGCCGGGCTCGCCGAAAACCGCGACGCCTTCTGCCGGCTGTTGTGGATGCTCTGGTCCCCGACCTGGGAATTTGACGAAGACACGTTCGCGCGCTCGGCGAAGAGCTTTGCCAATCCCGACTTCGTCGACGTCGTCGTCCACTCCTACCGCCACCGGTTTGGCCTCGTCGCCGCCGACCCGGCCTATGACGCGATCGAACGCCGCCTCGCCGCCCAGCCCACCGTCACCGTGCCGACGGTCGGGCTGCAGGGCGCCGACGACGGCGTCGACCCGCCGGGAGAGACGGACGAAGACGCGCCGCACTTCACCGGCCCTTACGAGCGAAAAATCCTCTTCGGCGTCGGCCACAACGTGCCGCAGGAGGCACCGGCGGCGTTTGCGGCGGCGGTGCTGGCACTGGGGTGAAGGGTGTCAGAGCCGGGATGGCCGCTCCCACCGCATGCACAAGGCCAAGGTCTCGCTGCCCGCGGCTGCGCCATCGGCCCCGACCGCTGACCGAAAGGTCCGGCTGTGCGGCATTTGATCTGCCGCCTTTACCATTTCTTCGTCGGACAGGATGCAACCTATCCGAATGTACGACCGACGGCAAACCAACCTGGAATCGATGCGGCCACAGCCACCCGGGGCAAGGCCTTTCGGCTCTTTTCGGATAAGCGACCGGCTCCCACCGCCGCCCAAGCATCCGCAAGGGAAACCGCGCGGTGCAGGGACAACCTTCTGGTTGGTGCTCGGCGCCCTATCGCTTCTGTCCTTCGCGGCTCCCTTCGCCTGGGCACGCGGACCCGAAATTCTTCACTCCCTCCATGCCTACGCCACGACCGCTTTCAGCGCTACGAGCGACGCGTCTCCCGACCTCGTCGCCACCGGTCTTCCCAGCCGGCCTGCGCCCTCCGTGATCGCTCGGTCGGTTCCCGTCTGTTCGGGGGGCGACCGCGCCAAGCGCAAGGTGACCTGTCTGGTCGATGGCGACACGGGCTGGCACGATGGCATGAAGTGGCGAACCGCCGGGATCGACACGCCCGAGATCGACCATGCCGCCTGCCCCCGAGAACGGCAGATCGGCACCCGCGCGCGCGACCGGCTGCGCCAGCTCATGTCGGCCGGCTACGCCCTCGATCGGCAGGGAAGCGACAATCACGGGAGGGCGCTGGTCACCATCACGCTCGGGGACGGGCGCGATGCGGGACAGGTCCTCATCGACGAGGGCCTGTCCCAGGCCTGGCCGAACAGCGGCAATCCCTGGTGCGATCAGGATCGTCGGGCCGGATGACGCTGCCAGTCGGCCGGTGACGCCAAATGGAATTTCCGGACCATACAGGGCCCGGCGGTTTCGTGGCATCATCGCCTGATGAACCAGACCGACGTCCGCATCACCACACCCGATGCCGTCACGCCGCTGCCCGGCGAGGCGACGGCGGGGGTGACAGCCTGGCAGATGGAGAAGATCAAGACAGGGTTGAGGGACGCCGATGCCGGCCGCTTCGCCTCCCCTGCAGATGTGCGGAGCGTGATCCAAAAATTCATCCCCAATGGAAGAACTGCTTTGGACGGACACCGCCGTCCCCATCATGACCAAGAGGCGATGTGAAAGTGCGGGCTAAACGCCTCTCCACTCGTCATCCCGGCCTTGAGCCGGGATCCATGCCGAGGCGCTGGATCCACTATTCCGGTGCAGGCCTGCCTGGCGATCATGCTCCCAGGGTTTGGAATGGATCCCGGGTCAAGCCCGGGATGACGAGCTTTCAGGCTCAGGCTTCGGCATCATGCCCAAGCCTGCATCCAAAGCAATGTATGCATTGCAAGTCCTTCCCCCCCCCCCCGCTTTGCCCGCCGCCCCGCCATACGCTAAGAGAGCCGCATGACCCCGCACCTTCCCCCCGCCAGCCCCCGAGACGCCGCGCTGGCGCTGCTCGAATGGTATGGCGAGGCCGGGATCGACACGATCGTCCTCGACGCGCCGCGCGACCGTTTCGCCGAGACGGCGGCCGAGATCGAGAGCCGGGCGGCGCGGCGGGCGCCCGAAAGCGCGGCACCTTCACGGGACGGGCGCGAGCCCGGGCGGTCCCTGTCTGCCCCCTCGACACCCCGACGCGAGGCGCCCCCCGCGCCGCCGCCGACGGTCGACGGCTTTCCCGCCCTCGCCGTCGCGGTGCCGGACGAGATCGCCGTGGCGGAGGCGCACAGCCGCGCGGCGTCGGCCGCGACGCTCGACGAATTGCGCGAGGCGCTCGCCGGCTTCACCGGCTGCAATCTCCGGCTGACGGCGACGCAGCTCGTCTTCGGCGATGGCAATCCGGACGCCGATGTGATGTTCGTCGGCGAGGCGCCCGGCCGCGAGGAGGACATTGCGGGCGAGCCTTTCGTCGGCAAGTCCGGGCAGCTGCTCAACCGCATGCTCGCCTCGATCGGGCTGGAGCGCGAGGCGGTGCGCGTCACCAATGCCGTGCCGTGGCGGCCGCCCGGCAACCGGCCGCCGACGCCGATCGAGACCGAGATGTGCCTGCCCTTCATCGCCCGCCAGATCGAGCTGGTGAGGCCCAAAATCCTCGTCTGCTTGGGATCGCCGGCCGCCAAGGTGATCCTGAAGACCGACGAGGGTATTTTGCGGCTGCGCGGCACCTGGCATTCCTATGCCTTCGGCCTGCTGCCGGAAGAGACCATCCCGACCCTGCCAATGCTGCACCCGGCCTATCTCCTGCGCCAGCCGGCGCAGAAGAAGCTCGCCTGGCGCGATCTCCTGGCGTTGAAGGCACGGCTTTCCGAACTCGGCTGAGCCGATCAGGGACGGCCTCTGTCCGAATCGCCGACCCGCTCCCGTCCGTCGTCGGGGCGTGACGATTCCGCCGGCCGGAACGCCGCCGTCCGCGATTCCAACTGAGATCGGGCGCCCCGGCGCAGGCCGGCAATGCCGAAGGCGGCCGAGAGCGCCGGCGCCGCGTCATGGCCGCGCAGCCGGCTGCTTGCCCGAGGTGCCAAAGCGAGCCCGAGCCCGCCCCAGGTTCCATCGCGAGCGCGCCGGCGTGTATTCATCTGCGGCCTGGGCGGCGTCCACCGCTTCCGCAAGGCCCCTATGACGCCGGCGCATCGGTCGCGGACTGGCGCCGGGCGGCAATGTCGGATAGCGGTCACGGCAAAGTCGCAAACCCGACGTACCGCGCGCCGCATCGGTCCTAGTCTGAGGCCGGCCGCCCTTCTGCCGCCCCCCGGCAATCCTTCCTGCCCCAAGGCCCTCTTCATGTCCGCGCTGCTGCCGATCGTCTCGCTGCTCATCTCCACCTTCTTCGTGATGGCGGGCGCCGGCCTGCAGGGCATTCTCCTGCCGGTGCGCGGTTCGATCGAGGGCTGGTCGAGCTACGAGATCGGCTTCATGGGCACGGGCTACGCCATCGCCTTCACCGTCGGCTGTCTCGTCGTGCCGCTGATCGTGCGCCAGGCCGGGCATGTCAGGACCTTCTCCAGCCTCTGCGCGCTGCTCGCCATCGGCGTCCTGATGCTGGCGATGATCGTCCACCCCGTCGCCTGGATCCTGATCCGCGGCATTGCCGGCTTCGCGCTGGCCGGCAGCTACATGATCATCGAGAGCTGGCTGAACGAGCGCGTCACCAACGAGACGCGCGGCCGGGTCTTTTCCTTCTACATGATCGTCTCGATGTCGGCGATGATCGGCGGCCAGTACATCATGGCGGCGACGAGCCCCCAGCTGACGACGCCCTTCATGCTCTGCGCCATCCTCTTCGCGCTCGCCGTCATCCCGACGGCGCTGTCGAAGGCGCCCTCGCCGAAACCGCTGACGACGACCTCGCTGGACCTTGCGATGATCTACCGCAACTCGCCGGCCGCCGCCGTCGGCGTGTTCCTCGCGGGAGTCCTGTCGGGCGCCTGGAACAACATGTCGCCGGTGCTCGGCCAGCGTTTTGGCTTCTCGAACACCGAGATCGCCACGCTCTTGGCCGCCACCATGGCCGGCGGCATCGCCTTCCAGTACCCACTCGGCCGGATCTCCGACCGCATGGACCGGCGCTATGTCATGACCGTCGCCGGCCTCGTCGGCGTGGCCATCGCCGTCGTCGGCCTCGCCTTGCGCAGCCACGATCCGCTGGTGCTGTTCGCCATCGCCTTCGGCCTCGGCGGGGTGATCTATCCCGCCTATTCGCTGACCGTCGCGCATGCCAACGACTACGCCAAGCCGGAGGATTTCGTGAAGGTCTCGGGCGGCCTCCTCATCCTCTACGGCTTTGGCACCATGGGCGGCCCGCTGCTCGCCGCCTGGCTGATGGAAACTTTTGGCCCCTCCGGCATCTTCGCCGCGACCGGCACGGCGCACGCCATCTTCGCCGGCTACGCCTACTACCGCACCTTCCGCCGCAACGCCCCGCCGGTCGAGGAACGCGGCGACTTCCGGACGACGCCGCTCGCCCGGACACAGACGCCGGCAAGCTTTGCGCTGGATCCGCGCGCGGATCTGGCGGAGCAGAAACCGGCGGAGTAGGCGCGGCGTTTTCGCCAGCGAGCGGATTGGTTCAAATCCTGATCCGGATCGGCGGCTTCGGCGTCTCGGCGTGGGTCCTCGGGTCAAGCCCGAGGATGACTATGTCGCGAGGGAGCGCTCGACGATTTCCCGGGGTCGGGCGGGATTGCGGTTTAATTCGAAGGACGCAAACCCCTGATGGTAGTCATCCTCGGGCTTGACCCGAGGACCCATGCCGAAGCGTTGAAATAACCGATCCGGATCAGAAAAGCGCTTTTCCGAGAAGAAGATATCATCCCCAACCTTACCTTCGCCGCCACTCTTCTCCGTCGCCCACCCTTTTTGCTGCACTGCAAGATTGGCACCCAGCGCAATCAGGTGTAATCCCCGGTACACCTCGCAGCAGCAGACAGGATGCGTCATGCCCGCCTACCGTTCCCGCACCACCACGCACGGCCGCAACATGGCCGGCGCCCGCGGCCTGTGGCGCGCCACGGGCATGAAGGATGCCGATTTCGGCAAGCCGATCATCGCGGTGGTGAACTCGTTCACGCAGTTCGTGCCGGGCCACGTCCACCTGAAGGACCTCGGCCAGCTCGTCGCGCGCGAAATCGAGGCGGCCGGCGGCGTCGCCAAGGAGTTCAACACCATCGCCGTCGACGACGGCATCGCGATGGGTCACGACGGCATGCTCTACTCGCTGCCCTCGCGCGAGCTGATCGCCGACTCGGTCGAGTACATGGTCAACGCCCACTGCGCCGATGCCATGGTCTGCATCTCCAACTGCGACAAGATCACGCCGGGCATGCTGATGGCGGCGCTGCGGCTCAACATCCCCGTCGTCTTCGTCTCGGGCGGGCCGATGGAGGCCGGCAAGGTGATCTGGCCTGACAACACCGAGAAGAAGCTCGATCTCGTCGATGCCATGGTCGCGGCCGCCGATGAGCGCATCTCCGACGAGGACGTCGCCACCATCGAGCGCTCAGCCTGCCCCACCTGCGGCTCGTGTTCGGGCATGTTCACCGCCAATTCGATGAACTGCCTGACCGAGGCGCTCGGCCTGTCGCTGCCCGGCAACGGCTCGACGCTCGCCACCCATGCCGACCGCCGCCGCCTCTTCGTCGAGGCCGGTCATCTCATCGTCGATCTCGCCAAGCGCCATTACGAGCAGGACGATTTCAGCGTCCTGCCGCGCGCGATCGCGAGCTTTCAGGCCTTCGAAAACGCCATGACGCTCGACATCGCCATGGGCGGATCGACGAACACCGTCCTGCATCTCCTGGCCGCCGCGCACGAGGGCGAGGTCGACTTCACCATGGCCGACATCGACCGGCTGTCGCGCCGCGTGCCGGTGCTGTGCAAGGTCGCGCCCGCCGTCGCCAATGTCCACATGGAGGATGTCCACCGGGCCGGCGGCATGCTCGCCATTCTCGGCGAACTCGACCGCGCCGGCCTGATCCACACCGAGGCCGGCTCGATCCACGCCGAGAATCTCGGCGCGGCGCTCGACCGCTGGGACGTGATGCGCACCGACAGCCGCATGGTCCACGATTTCTACCGCGCGGCGCCCGGCGGCGTGCCGACGCAGGTCGCCTTCAGCCAGGAGCGCCGCTTCGACACGGTCGACTCGGACCGCGAGACCGGCGTCATCCGCAATCTCGAGCACGCCTATTCCACCGATGGGGGCCTTGCCGTGCTCTACGGCAATCTCGCCGAGGACGGCTGCATCGTGAAGACGGCCGGCGTCGACGCCTCGGTCCTCACCTTCTCCGGCCCGGCGCGCATCTTCGAGAGCCAGGATTCCTCCGTCCAGGCGATCCTGACCAACAAGATCAATCCCGGCGACGTGGTGCTGATCCGCTATGAAGGCCCGCGCGGCGGCCCGGGCATGCAGGAAATGCTCTATCCCACGAGCTATCTGAAGTCGAAGGGCCTGGGGAAGGCCTGCGCCCTCGTCACCGACGGGCGTTTTTCCGGCGGCTCCTCGGGCCTCTCCATCGGCCATGTCTCGCCGGAAGCGGCCGAGGGCGGCACGATCGGGCTGGTCGAAGAGGGCGACATCATCGAGATCGACATCCCGAACCGCAAGATCCATCTCGCGGTCGAGGACGCCGTGCTCGCCGAACGCCGCCAGGCGCAGGCCGAGAAGGGTTTCCACCCGGCCGAGATCCGCAAGCGCAAGGTGACGACGGCGCTGAAGGCCTACGCGAAGTTCGCCACCAGCGCCGCCCGCGGCGCGGTGCGCCAGCTCGACTGACGGGAGAGGAAGCCGCCGGAACGGCGGATGCTTGCCGGTCTCATGCGGGGCCGGTCTCGGGCGGGACCGGGTCTCGAGCGGCGGCTGGAGCTCAGCCGCCGTTCAGGCGGCGGCTGTATTCCCGCGCCATCGCTTCCTGGTTCGCCCGCTCCTTCTCCGCCTTGTTCAGGTCATGGACCTCGCGCGCCTTCTCGATTTCCGAGGGGGGCGCGAAGGCAATGACGCTGCCGAGCAGTCCGACGCCGGCGAGCATGGCGAAGCCCACCGCCAGCTTGCCGGCCAGCGTGAATTCATCGTTGTTCCGAAATTTCATAAGGACACCTTCCCGCTACGACGGGACCCGTTTGCCTTGCCTTCGTTAACACCTGCTGAACGGCAGCCCGGCAATCCACGCCATCGGCAAAAAACCTGTCTTTTCACCAGCTTGCCGCGGATTCTACCAGCTCAGTGGCGCTCTTGCGCGGCGTTCGAAGCGCCCTTTGCTAGCCCGGCGGCGGCGAGACCTTGCGCGCCTTGCCGCGTTCGATGCCGAGGCGGCGTTCGCGGTAGATGATGTAGATCCCCGCGCCGACGACGATCAGGCCGCCGAGCAGCGTCGTCGCCGAGACCTCCTCGCCGAACAGGAACCAGCCGATCGCGATGGCGAGGATCAGCGAAGTGTATTCGAAGGGCGCGATGGTCGAGGCGTCGGCCTGGCGGTAGCAGGCGGTCAGAAGCAGCTGGCCGACGCCGCCGCACAATCCGGACAGGACGAGGAACAGCGTCTGCTCGCCCGTCGGCATTACCCAGCCGAAGGGGATGGACAGAAGCGCGATGCCGCTCGAGGTCAGCGAGAAGTAGATGACGATGGTCGCGGTCTTCTCGCGCCGCACCAGGCGACGGATCTGGATCATCGCGACGGCGGCGACGACCGAGGAGGCGAGCGCGGCGAGGATGCCGATGGTTTCACCCGTCTCCAGGCCCGCGCCCATCAGCGTCAGTTTCGGCAGCGACACGACCATGATGCCGACCAGCCCGACGATCACCGCCGTCCAGCGGTACAGCCGCACCACCTCCTTGAGGAAGACCGCCGCGAAGACCACCGTCAACAGCGGCGCGGCATAGGTGATCGAGATCCATTCGGGATAGGGCAGCTTGGTCAGCGCGAAGAAGCCGAGCGACATCGAGGTGACGCCGATGAGGCCGCGGCCGAGATGGCCGGGGAGATCGTCGGTCTTCAGCGCCGTCCTGAGGTCGCCGAGCCAGGCGAGATAGGCGACGACCGGAATCAGCGCGAAGAACGAGCGGAAGAAGACGATCTGGCCGGCGGGAATGCCCTCACCCGCCAACTTGATGGACGTCTGCATGCCGACGAAGACGACCACGGAGATGATCTTGAGGAGGATTCCGCGCGTCGGATTGGGGGCCGTCGCGATCGCTCTGTCCATGGGACGTCATGCCTTCCGGACGCCCCGATAGGGAATGTCCTTCGTCAGCGGCTTCTCCGGCTCGTCATCCCGGGCTTGGGATCCATTCCGAGACGTGTCCGGAATGCCGCAGAGAAGAGGCCGAGGTCGCACGAACGCATGTCCCGTCCGGCGGTTTGGAATGGATCCCGGGTCAAGCCCGGGATGACGAACCCGGACAGGTCCGGGATGGCGAAGCGGTGGATGCGAAACCGCGCCAGGAGCTTCGATCGAAGTCGCGCGCCTGTGATGGCACGCGGCCCTCGCCCGAAGCTGACCTGTCCGGCGGGCGCGTCAGCCCGCGGCGTTCAACGCTTCCCAGACCCGCAGGGGCGTCGCCGGCATGTCGAGATGGCCGGCCCCGGCATGGCGCAGTGCGTCCTGGACGGCATTCATCACCGCCGGGGCCGCGCCGATCGTGCCGGCCTCGCCCGCGCCCTTGATGCCGAGGGCGTTGGTGGTCGACGGCACGTTGCGGGTCTTGAAGTCGAAGAAGGGAAAGTCGCCGGCGCGCGGCATGGCGTAGTCCATGAAGCTGGCGGTGACGAGCTGTCCTTCCGCATCGTAGACGGCGTTCTCGACCAGCGCCTGGCCGATACCCTGCGCCACGCCGCCGTGGATCTGGCCGGCGAGGAGGATCGGGTTCACCGTCACGCCGAAATCGTCGACGATGGTGTAGCGGGAAAGCTTCACCGCGCCGGTCTCTTCCTCGATCTCGACCTCGGCGACATGCGTGCCGTTCGGGTAGGTCGCTTCCGTCTGCTTGAACTCGCCGACTGCCTTCAGGTCGTCGGCCGATTTGGCGAGCGCGGCCAGCGCGGCGAAGCCGATAGCGCGGTCGGTGCCGACGATGCGGGCTTCGCCGCCCTCGAGCTCGATGTCGCCGGCGGCCGATTCCAGCTCGTCCGCGGCGAGTTTCCGCAGCTTGTCGGCGAGGCTCTCCGACGCGCGGCGCACCGATACGGCGCCGAGCGGGATCGAGCGCGAGCCGCCGGTGCCGCCGCCGGTCGGCGTGTCGTCGGTGTCGCCCTGGCGCACGTCGATCATGTCGTAGTCGAGCTTCAAAGCCTCGCCGACGAACTGCGCATAGGCCGTGGCGTGCCCCTGGCCGTTCGACTGCGTGCCGATCTTCAGCTCAACCCGTCCGGACGGCATCAGCTCGACATAGGCCGGCTCGGAGCCGGGGAAGGCGCAGGCCTCGACATAGGTGGCAAGGCCGATGCCGAGCAGTTTCCCCTCGGCCTTGGCGGCCACGCGGCGGGACTCGAAGCTCTCCCAATCGGCCTGGCGCATCGCCTCTGTCAGGTGGCCGGAAAAGTCGCCGGTGTCGTACATGCGGCCGAGCGGGGTGGTGTAGGGCAGCTGGTCCGGCCGGATGAAGTTGCGGCGGCGGATCTCGTCGCGGCCGAGGCCCATCTCGATGGCGCAGGAATCGACCAGGCGCTCGATCAGATAGGCCGCTTCCGGACGCCCGGCGCCGCGATAGGCGTCGATCGGCACGGTATTGGTGTAGTAGGAGTGGCAGTCGACGTCGACGACGGGGATGTCGTAGAGGCCGGTCGCCATCGACATGCCGAACCAGGGAATCATCGGGCCGTATTGCGAGGAATAGGCGCCGAGATTGGCGTGCAGATCGATCTGCAGGCCGAGGAATTTTCCGTCCTTGTCCATCGCCATGCGCGCCGACACGACGTTGTCGCGGCCATGCGTGTCGGAGACGAAATGCTCGGAGCGGTCGGCGGTGCACTTCACCGGCGCGCCGAGGCGCTCGGCCGCGACCAGGACCAGCGCGTGCTCGCGGTAGAGGAAGGCCTTGGTGCCAAAACCGCCGCCGACATCGCGGGTGACGACGCGGATCTTGTCCTTGCCGACCTTCAGCACGTCCTCGGCCAGCGTGTCGCGCATGCCGTGGACGCCCTGGCTGCCGGTGGTCAGCAGATACTTGCCGCTGGCGGCATCGTATTCGCCGACGGCGGAACGCACTTCCATGTAGTTGCAGACCAGGCGGTTCTGCACGAGCTCGATGGCGGTGACATGGGCGGCCTCGACGAAGGCGGCCTGCACCTTCGCCTTGTCGCCCTCGTGCATCACGCCGGCGACGTTGCTCGGCTTGTTCTCCCAGACCTTCGGCGCACCCTCGCGGCGCGCCGCGGCGATGTCGGACACGGCCGGCAGCGGCGTGTACTCGATCTCGAACAGCTCGGCCGCGTCGCGCGCCTGCATCGCCGTCTCGGCGACGACGAAGGCGACGGCGTCGCCGACGTGGCGGACCGTATCCCGGCACAGCATCGGCGTGTCGCGCGGGTCGAACTTCGACCCGTCGGCCTGACCGACCAGCGCCTGGCAGGGCAGCTCGCCGAGATCGGCGATGTCGGCATGGGTGAGGACGAGCCGCACGCCGGGCGCCTCGCGCACGGCAGCGAGATCGCCGACGACGAAGGTGGCATGCGCATAGGGCGAGCGCACCACGACGGCGTGCAGCAGCCCTTCGCGCGTCTCGTCGTCCGTATACTGGCCGTTGCCGCGGATGAAGGCGTCGTCTTCCTTGCGCAGCACGGAAGCGCCGAGACCGAATTTCGGCGTCATGATGGTCATGCGGGAGGCTCCTTGAACGCGCCGCGGTACGCTGTCGGGAAGCGCGACCGGCGGCAGGCCCGAAACGGGCGAAGACGAGACGACAATAGGTATGGTGCAAATCGCTTCGCGTCGAGACCGAATGCTTCCGCCTGCGAATGATCGCGGCGGCCGCGCCGATTGGCAAATCTGTTGCCAGCGTCTATCCCCGGGAAAAACCCGATGATTTCCGAAGGACTTCCCTCATGCTTCGACCCGATCAGGACCAGGTCATCCGCCTGACGGACTATCGCCCGACAGACTTCCAGCTCGCCACGGTCGACATGCGGGTGCAGCTGTTTGCCGAACACGCCGATGTTCTGACGGTGCTCCAGCTGGAGCGCCGCGCCGGCGCGCCGGCGACCGCCGACCTCGTGCTCGACGGCGACGAGCTCGCCCTCGTCTCTCTCGCCCTCGACGGAACGCCCGTCGACCCGTCGCAGTATGACGCGACGCCGCAGGGCCTGACGATCCGCGGCCTGCCGGAAAGCGGCAGCTTCACCTTGGCCATCGAGACCCGGCTGCAGCCGCAGCTGAACACCCAGCTGATGGGGCTCTACCGCTCCGGCGGCGTCTGGTGCACGCAGTGCGAGGCCGAGGGCTTTCGCCGCATCACCTATTTCCTCGACCGGCCCGACGTGCTGGCGACCTACCGCGTGCGCGTCGAGGCCGACAAGGCCGAGGCGCCGGTGCTCCTGTCCAACGGCAATCCGGCCGAGCACGGCCTTCTCGACGGCGGCCGCCACTTCGCCGTCTGGGACGATCCCTTCCCGAAGCCGTCCTATCTCTTCGCCCTCGTCGCCGGCGACCTCGACCGGCTCGGCGACCACTTCACCACCATGAGCGGCCGGCGCGTCGCGCTCGACATCTACACGGAGAAGGGCCGCGCCCATGAGGCGCTCTACGCCATGGACGCGCTGAAGCGTTCGATGGTCTGGGACGAGCAGCGTTTCGGCCGCGAATACGATCTCGACGTCTTCTCCATCGTCGCCATCTCCGACTTCAACATGGGGGCGATGGAGAACAAGGGCCTCAACGTCTTCAACCACAAATACGTGCTTCTGGACTCCGAGACCGCCACCGACGGCGACTATGCCGGCGTCGAGACCGTGATCGCGCACGAATACTTCCACAACTGGACCGGCAACCGCATCACCTGCCGCGACTGGTTCCAGCTCTGCCTGAAGGAAGGCCTGACCGTTTACCGCGACCAGGAATTCTCGGCGGACGAGCGCTCCGCCGCGGTCAAGCGCATCGCGTCGGTGCGCGGGCTCACGGCGCACCAGTTTCCGGAAGACCAGGGCCCGCTGCAGCATCCGGTGCGACCGAGCGAGTACCGCGAGATCTCCAACTTCTACACCGCGACGATCTACGACAAGGGCGCGGAACTGGTGCGGATGATCGCCACCATCGTCGGCCAGGCAGGCTTTCGCGCCGGCATGGACCTCTATTTTGCGCGTCATGATGGGGATGCCGCGACGATCGAGGATTTCCTCGCCTGCTTCGTCGAAGCCACCGGCGCCGATCTCACCCAGTTCGCGCTCTGGTACAGCCAGGCCGGCACCCCCGTGCTCAAGGTGGAAGAGCGTTTCGACGCGGACCGGGGCGAGCTGACGCTGACGCTCGGCCAGCATCTGGCGCAGGGACCGGCCGGCACCGGCACGCTGCCGATGCACATTCCCGTGCGCTTCGGCCTCGTCGGCGCCAATGGCCAGGACCTCGTGCCGGCGCCGCGCGACGGCGCGCCGGTCGAGGGCGACGTCATCCATCTGCGCGACGCGGAGACGACCATCGTCTTCGAGGGCTTGGGCGAGCGTCCCTATCTGTCGATCCTGCGCGACTTCTCCGCCGCGGTAGCGCTGCGCACCAGCCAGCGCGAGCGCGACCGGCTGGCGCTCGCCCGCCTCGACGGCAATCCGTTCAACCGCTGGCGCGCCCTCTCCGACCTCGTCGGCGAGGCGCTGCAGGCCGCCACCATCGACGCCCGCGGCGGCAACCCGGTGCGCCTCAACCCCGCCATCGCCGAGGCGCTGATCGCCACGGCGCTGGACGAGACGCTGGAGCCGGCGCTGCGGGCGCAGGCGCTGTCGCTGCCGAGCGAGGCGGACATCGCCCGGCTGCTAGGGGAGAACGTCGATCCGGACGCCATCCACATCGCCCGCGATGCCGTGGTCACGGCGATCGGGCGGCAGGGCGAAAAGCGCTTCGCGCCGCTCTTTGCCGGCCTCGCGCGCCAAGGCGCGTTTTCGCCGGATGCCGATAGCGCCGGCCGCCGGGCGCTGGCCTCGGTGCTGCTCGACTTTCTCCTGGCCGCCAGCGGCACGCCGGATCGCGCGGTGCAGCAGTTCCGGACGGCCGACAACATGACCGAGCAGTTCGCGGCGCTGACGATGCTCTGCCACCGCTTCCCCGAGGACGACGCGACGCGCGACGCGCTCGCCGCCTTCTACAGCCGTTTCGAGACCAACGCCCTCGTCATCGACAAATGGTTCTCGCTGCAGGCGACCGTGCCCTCGCCTTCGGCGCTCGCAACGGTGCGGGCGCTGACCGCCCATCCCGCCTTCCGCCTCGCCAATCCGAACCGCGCGCGCGCGCTCATCGGTGCTTTTGCCGCCGGCAACCAGATCGGCTTCAACCGCGCGGACGGGGCCGGTTACGCTTTCGTGGCGGAAATGATTCAGGCCCTCGACGAACTCAATCCGCAGGTCGCCGCGCGCATCGCCACGGCCTTCCGGTCCTGGCGCTGTTTCGACAGCGGACGGCGCGAGAAGGCCCGCGCTGCTTTGGCTCAACTCTCTGAGATGAAAGGTCTTTCGACTGACGTTAAGGATATTGTTGAAAGATCCCTGCGCTAATTGACTCTCGGTCAGCAACGGAGATTCACGATCCATTAAGTTATGGACAAGGTGATTCGTGTCTGATCAAGTGGCACTGATTCGGATGTGCGGCATACGAATCGCCGAGGGGTAATACACATGTCTGAAGCGATGGGTGCGGACGCGTCACGCGTGCCGGCAGGGGGACGCTTGTCTCGAATCGATGGCCTGCTGAAAGCGAAGAGCGGAATGGCGAGAGGCCTGAGATCCAAGGCCGTACGGCGCTTCCAGACGCTCGGCGACGCCGAGCCGACGCTGCGCCGGGCCATCCCGATCATGATCGTCGGCTTCCTGGCGATCCTGGCCGTCGCCCGCTTCATCTCCCTCATGGAAGAGCGCCAGGTCATCGAAACCGCCGCCAGCCAGACGCTGCGGCTCGGCGCCAGCCTGGTCCGGGCCGAACAGCAGGCGCCCGGCACGCCGTCGAACCCCGATCATGCCGCCATCGCCGCGAACGAGGCCGTCGAGCTTCTCACCAGCGCCGTGCCGCGGGAACTGGCCGAGGACGGCCGCTTCGTCGTCATCGCCGACCCCTCGGGCGAGATCGTCGCCACCCTCCCCGGCTACGAGCGCTATGTCGGACAGAACCTGTCCAACCTGTTCGGCGGCATCCAGCCGCTGCTGATGTTCGGCGAGCGCGCCGGCCTGCTGCGCACCCGCCTCGACGGCGACAGCGCGCTGGTGGCCAATGCCACGCTGGCCGAGCCGCTGGGTTCGGTGACCTTCATCCAGAAGGAGAGCGACCTCTTCGCCGAGTGGCGCAGCACGGTCTCGGTCAACGTCACCTTCTTCGCCCTCACCAGCCTCATCATGCTGGTCATCCTCTACGCCTATTTCCGCCAGTCGATGCGCACGAGAGAGGCGGACGAGCTCTATCTCACCACGCATCAGCGCGTCGACACGGCGCTCTCGCGCGGCCGCTGCGGCCTGTGGGACTGGGACCTGTCGCGCGGCCGCATGTACTGGTCGCGATCGATGTACGAAATCCTGGAAATGCCGGCCCAGGACGGCGTCCTGTCCTTCGGCGACGTCGCCCATTTGATGCATCCCGAGGACGGCAGCCTGTTCACCATCGCCCGCGCCATCGCCTCGGGCAAGATCGTCAACCTCGACCGCTCCTTCCGCATGCGCCGCAGCGACGGCGCCTATATCTGGCTCCGGGCCCGCGCCGAAATCACCCGCAATGCCGACAACGAGATCCACGTCATCGGCGTCGCCGTGGATGTCACCGAGCAGCAGGCGCTGGCGCGCCGCACCGACGAAGCCAACACCCGCCTCCACAACGCCGTCGAGAACATTTCCGAGAGCTTCGTCCTGTGGGACAGCCGCGGCCGGCTCGTCCTGTGCAACGACCAGTACCAGGAAGTCTACGGCCTGCCGGACGCCGCCGTCGTGCCGGGCGCCCCCTTCGAGGAGGTCAATGCCCGCGCCCGCAAGCCGATCGAGACGCGCAGCATCACCAGCCCCACCTTCGTCGCCGGCGAGCGCGTCACCGAGGTCATGCTGGCCGACGGCCGCTGGCTGCAGGTTTCCGAACGCCAGACCTCGGACGGCGGCTTCGTCTCCATCGGCACCGACATCACCCAGATCAAGATGAACCAGGAGCGCCTCTACGATTCCGAGCGCCGGCTGATGGCGACGATCGACGACCTCTCCGTCGCCCGCCGCGACGCCGAGGCCAAGGCGCGCCAGTTGTCCCTGGTGAACGCCTCCTACATCGTCGAGAAGGAGCGGGCCGAGGCCGCCAACCGCGCCAAGACCACCTTCCTCGCCAATATGAGCCACGAGCTGCGCACGCCGCTGAACGCCATCATCGGTTTTTCCGAGATCATGCGCGAGGGCTCCTTCGGCCCGATCGGCTGCCCGAAATACACCGAATACGCCTCCGACATCCACGACAGCGGCCACTATCTCCTGAAGCTGATCAACGACATTCTCGACATGTCGAAGATCGAGGCCGGCCGCCTGCTTCTGTCGCGCGAACCGATCAACCTGGCCGACATCATCGGCGAGGCGACAAAGATCGTCGAGGTCCAGGCCGAGCGGAAGGCGCTGACGCTCGTCACCGCTTTGCCCGAGCGCCTCTCGCTCGCAGCCGACCGGCGCGCCACCAAGCAGATCCTGCTCAACCTCCTCGCCAATGCCATCAAGTTCACCGATCCCGGCGGCCGCATCGAAATGCGCGCGCGTCAGGTGCAGGGTGCCGCGCTCATTACCATTTCCGATACCGGCATCGGCATCCCGAAGGAGTCGCTGAAGAGCCTCGGACGTCCCTTCGAGCAGGTCGAGAACGAGCTGACGCGCACCAACAAGGGCACCGGCCTCGGCCTCGCCATCGCCCGCTCGCTCGTCGAGCTGCACGGCGGCCGCATGCGCATCGCCTCGACCGTCGGCGTCGGCACCGTGGTCTCGGTGCGCATGCCGCTCGACGGCCGCGCCCGCGCCGCCGGCCCCGAGAGCGTCCGCGCCAGGGCCGCCTAACCCACTCCATCGCGACGACCGCGGGTCCCGGACGACACCGGCTGCGGCCCGCTCGGCGCGCGCCCGTGCCGGCCGGATGACGGGGGCGTGATCGCGGCGGGGGCCGCGCGCCGCCCTTTGCCCCTGTCAGGGGCCGATGCGAGCCTTAGCTTGCTGACGACCTCCGGCCGCCGACAAGCGAGACTCATGAAATCCGCTGAAGACACCTCCCCCATCCTCGTCTGGCTGCGCGACGATCTGAGACTAGACGACAATCCCGCCCTCGCCGAAGCCTGCCAGACGGGCCGGCCGGTCGTGGTGCTGTTCATCCTCGAGGATGAGGGCCCGCGGCCGCTCGGCGGCGCCCATTTGTGGTGGCTCCACCATTCGCTGACCGCCTTTTCCGAGGCGATCGAAAAACTCGGCGGCCGGCTGATCCTGCGCCGGGGCTCGGCCGCGCAAATCGTTCCCGCGGTGCTGGAGGAGGCGAGCGCGACGGCGCTCTGGTTCAACCGCCGCTACGAGGAAGACGCGGTGGCGCGCGACGACGACATCGCCGCCGGGCTGGAGGACATCGACGTCCAGCGCTTTCGCGCCCACATCCTGCACGACCCCTCGGCGGTGAAGACCAAGACGGGCAACAGCTACCGCGTCTACACGCCGTTCTGGAAGACGCTGTCGGCGAGCGGCGAGCCGCGCGAGCCTTTGGATCCGCCGAAACGCATCGTGCCGCCCGCCGGCAAGGGGCCGAGCTCGGACACGCTGGCGGCATGGAAGCTCTTGCCGACGCGGCCCGACTGGTCGGGGGGCCTTGGCCAGGCCTGGACGCCCGGCGAGGCGGCGGCCCGGAAAAGCTTCGAGGCGTTCTGCGAGGCGCGGCTGAAGGGCTATGACGAGGGCCGCGACCTCCCCGCCGAGGACGCGACCTCGCGCATGTCGCCGCATCTGCGTTTTGGCGAGATCTCGCCCTTCCGGCTCTGGCACATGGCGCAGACCGCCGCCGGCCACCGCAAGGTGCCCGCGGGCGACCTCGAGCGCTACGAGAAGGAGCTGGTCTGGCGCGACTTCAATTATCACCTGCTCACGCATTTCGGCCCGCTCGCCGAGCGCAACTTCGATCCCCGCTTCGACGCCTTCCCCTGGCGCGAGGCGCCGGAGGAGCTGAAGGCGTGGCAGCAAGGGCGCACGGGCTATCCGCTCGTCGATGCGGCGATGCGCCAGCTCTGGCAGACAGGCTGGATGCACAATCGCATGCGCATGGTCACCGCCTCCTTCCTGGCCAAGCATCTCCTCATCGACTGGCGCCTGGGCGAGAAGTGGTTCTGGGACACGCTGGTCGACGGCGACCCCGCCAGCAATGCCTCGCAGTGGCAGTGGGTGGCGGGCTCGGGCGCCGACGCCCAGCCTTTCTTCCGCATCTTCAACCCGATGACCCAGAGCCGGAAATTCGACCCCGCCGGCGCCTATATCCGCCGCTTCGTGCCGGAACTCGCCGACCTCTCCGACAAGGCGATCCACGCGCCCTGGGAGGAGGACACGGCGACGCTGACGAGGGCCGGCGTGAGGCTCGGCACGACCTACCCCCGGCCGATCGTCGACCACGCCGCGGCGAGGGCCCGCGCGCTCGACGCCTTCAAGACGATGCAGGGAGAGGCGCACGCGGACGCCGTCTGACGCTGCGCACGCAAAAACCATCCTCGCAAGGCCGTGCGACCGGTCGTCTGATCCTTGCCATGCCCCCGTCCGGGCCATAGGTTCCGCCCAACCCTCATGCGAACAGGCGCCTTATGTCCCGACATACCAATGTTCTCGACGCCATCGGCAACACCCCGCTGATCCGCCTGAAGCGGGCCTCCGAGGAGACCGGCTGCGAGATCTACGGCAAAGCGGAGTTCCTCAATCCCGGCCAGTCGGTGAAGGACCGGGCCGGTCTCTTCATCATCCGCGACGCCGAGGAGAAGGGCCTGATCCAGCCGGGCGGGCTGATCGTCGAGGGCACCGCCGGCAATACCGGCATCGGCCTCGCCCTCGTCGCCAACACGCTCGGCTATCGCACCGTCATCGTCATCCCGGAGACGCAGAGCGAGGAAAAGAAGGACGCGCTGCGGCTGATGGGCGCCGAGCTGATCGAAGTGCCGGCCGTCCCCTACAAGAACCCCAACAACTACGTGAAGCTGTCCGGGCGCCTCGCCGCGCAGCTGGCCTCCTCGCATCCGCAGGGCGCGATCTGGGCCAACCAGTTCGACAACACCGCCAACCGCGACGGCCATGTCGTGACCACCGCCGAGGAGATCTGGCACGCCACCGGCGGCGAGATCGACGGCTTCATCTGCGCGGTCGGCACCGGCGGCACGCTGGCCGGCACCGCCATGGGCCTGAAGCGCCGCTCCGGCCATATCAAGATCGGCCTCGCCGATCCGATGGGCGCGGCGCTCTACAGCTATTACACGACGGGCGAGCTGAAGTCGGAGGGCTCGTCGATCACCGAGGGCATCGGCCAGGGCCGCATCACCGCCAATCTCGAAGGCTTTGCGCCCGATTTCGCCTACCAGGTGCCGGACGAGGAAGCGGTTAGAATTGTCTTCGACCTCGTCGGCGAGGAAGGCCTGTGCCTCGGCGGCTCCTCGGGCGTCAACATCGCCGGCGCGATCCGCATGGCGCGGGAGATGGGCCCCGGGCACACCATCGTGACCATCCTCTGCGACTACGGCAACCGCTACCAGTCGAAACTGTTCAACCCGGAATTCCTGCGCTCCAAGGGCCTGCCGACGCCGGCATGGCTGGAGGCGAAGGGGCCGCCCGCCTTCGACATCCCCTTCGAACCGGTGCCGTGATGGACACGGTCCAGGCCTACCAGGACGACGCCTATCTCTCGACCATGGAGGCGACACTCCTGCGCCTCGACGGCGAGGACGGGCTCGTCTTTGACGCCACCAATTTCTACGCCTCGGGCGGCGGCCAGCCCGGCGACACCGGTTTCGTCGAGACGGCGGACGGCCGGCAGATCCCGATCCTCGATACCGTCTATGCCGCCGACCGCGCCGCCATCGTCATGCGCGCCGAGCCGGGGGCCGCCCTGCCTGCGCCCGGCGAGACGCTGGTGCTGCATGTCGACTGGCAGAAGCGCTACAGGATGATGCGCATGCACACGGCGCTGCATCTCCTCACCGTCGTCTGCCCTTTTCCGGTGACCGGCGCGGCCGTCGGGCCGGAGGAGAGCCGTATCGACTTCGACATTCCCGATGCCGATCTCGACAAGGCGGGCGTCACCGCCGCGCTGATGGCGCTGGTCGAGGCCAATCACCCGGTCTTCACCCGCTGGATCACCGATGCCGAGCTCGACGCCGATCCGGGCCTCGTCAAATCCGCCAATGTCCGCCCGCCGCGCGGCACCGGGCGCATCCGGCTCGTCTGCATCGGCGAGGACGCCAGCGTCGATACCCAGCCCTGCGGCGGTACGCATGTGCTGGAGACGCAGGAGATCGGTGCGGTCCACATCGGCAAGATCGAGAAGAAGGGCAAGGCCAACCGCCGCCTGCGCCTGCGCTTCGGCCCGCTTCCCGCCTGATGGTCCCGAGATAGGCTTGCCGCCGGCCCGTCCGCGGGCCTATCACCACTGCCGGGAACAGGCAGTTGGCCGAATTGCCCTTTGGCCCCGCCCCCGGTGTTTCCGCATGATCTGGAAAGAAGGTGGCCGCCTTTTGCAGATCATGCACCGGTTTGGCGCGATCCTGCGTTTATCCCTTGCCGTCATGACAGTGCCGGCGGCCCGGTTTCCCCTTCGTTCAGAGAAGATCGCATGATCCAGTCCCCTCTCCTGATCTCGCCCGACGACCTCGCCGCCCGCCTCGGCGAGCCCGGCCTTCGCATCGTCGACGCTTCCTGGTACCTGCCGGCGCAGAACCGCGCGGCGCGGGCCGAGTTCGAGGCCGGGCATGTGCCGGGCGCCGTGTTCTTCGACCAGGACGCCGTCGTCGCACCCGGCTCGCCGCTGCCGCACACGCTTCCGCCCGCCGAGGTCTTCGCCGCGGCCGCCGGCGCGCTCGGCATCGTCGAGACCGATACGATCGTCGTCTATGACGGTCTCGGCCTGTTCTCCGCTCCCCGCGTCTGGTGGATGTTCCGCACGTTCGGCGCCCGCAAGGTGCTGCTGCTCGACGGCGGCTTCCCCGCCTGGACGGCCGGCGGATTTCCGGTCGAGACGGGCGCAGCAATGCCCGCCGCGGCGACCTTCACCGCCGCCTTCGACGCCTCCGCCGTCGCCACGATGGACGAGGTTCGCGGTCATGTCGCCGCGCGCGACACGCAGATCGCCGACGCCCGTCCGCTCGATCGGTTCGCCGCCGAGGTGCCCGAGCCGCGCGCTGGCGTTCGCGCCGGCCACATGCCGGGCGCCCGTTCCCTGCCGATTGGGCTCCTGGCCGAGAACGGCCGGCTGAAATCGCCGGAAGCGCTGCGCGACGTCTTCGCCGCGGCCGGCGTCGATCCCGGCCAGCCCGTCATCACCACCTGCGGCTCGGGCGTCACCGCCGCCGTCATCAGCCTGGCGCTGGAGGCGGTCGGCAACCGCTCGTCGAAACTCTACGACGGCTCGTGGACGGAATGGGGCTCGGCCCCGGACACGCCGGTCGAGACCGGGCGCCCGGACGCGAAGGGGTGATCCGCGTGCAATTGCTGGAAACGACGGTCACGCAGTTCGAACTGCGCACGCCGCCCGGCCGCCGCCTGCATCCGCCGGAAATCCGGCGCAAGCTCCTGATGCAGGAAGTGCCTCATATCCCCCTGTCCTACTACGCCTATCTCTACCAGGTGGTCGGCCGGGCGCATCACTGGACCTCGCGTCTCCTGCCGGGAAAGCAGCTCGCCCGCGAGATCCACATCGACGGCATCGCCGTGCACGTGCTCTCGGTCGACGGCGCCCCGGCCGGCTGGTTCGAGCTCGACTGGGCCCGCAAGCCCGGCGAGACGCGCCTCGTCCATTTCGGCCTCCTGCCGGATTTCCGCGGCCTGGGCCTTGCCCGCTATCTCCTGTCGGAAGCGATCCACGCCGGCTTCGCCGTCGGCAATCCCGTGATGACCCTGGAAACCAACACCCTCGACCACCCCGCCGCCCGAAGGCTCTACCAGGAGGCGGGCTTCGTGCCGGTGAGCTCCAGATCGGTCACGACGCGGGCAATCGAGGCCTAGCCGTCCAGAACCCGCTTCAGCAGGGCCGGCAATCGCGGGTCGTCCATCTGGGCCACGTTGAAGCGCATCCAGTCTCGAGCGGTCTGTGCGACGCTGAAGACGTTTCCCGGCGCGAGAACGACATTCTCCCTCAAGGCGCGGCGCGCGACGTCGGCCGCATCTTGCCCATCCGGCAGGCGACACCAGAGGTAGAACCCGCCGCGCGGTTCGAGCCAGGGACGGATGCCGAGGGTCTCCAGCGTGGCTGCCACCTCCCGCCGTCGCTTCGCCAACCGAGACCGAAGGGCCGCGAGGTACTTGCGGTAGCTTCCGTCCGACAGGGCGCCGGACACGATTTCCGTGGCGATCGGGCTCGGGCCGCCAAAATTCGTGGCGACTTGCAGGTCGATCAGACCGTCGATCCAGTCCGCCCGCGCCGCGATGTAGCCGCAGCGGACGGAAGCCGACAGCGTCTTCGAGAAACTGCCGATCCGGACCACCGTCGCAAGGCCGTCCAAAACGGCAAGCCGCGGCGACGGTTCGGGTTCGAGATCGGCGAAGATATCGTCCTCGACGATCGTGACATCCTGCGCGGCTGCCAAGGTCAGGATGCGATGCGCCGCCTGCGGGGAAAGGGAGGCGCCGGTCGGATTGTGGATGGCCGAATTCCGGATGTAGAGGCGTGGCCGATGCGTCTCCAAGGCTTCCGCAAACGATGCCATGTCCGGCCCGGTCGGCGTCATCGGCACGCCGACGACCTTCACCCGGTGAACGCGGAGCAGGGCCTGGAAGTTGAAGTAGCAGGGATCGTCCAGAAGCACCGTGTCGCCGGGTTGCAGCAGGAAGCGGCAGACGAGGTCGATCGCCTGCGTGCCGGATGCGGTGAGCAGGATCTGGTCGGCCCCAGCGTCGATGCCTTCCGCTGCGAACTGACGCGCCAGCACACCCCGCAGCGCCCGCGAGCCGCGCGTGGCGCCGTAGTCGGTAAGCATCGCATCTTCGGCTTTGGCAGCCGCCCGCAAGGCCCGCCGGATCGCCGCGGTCGGCATCCAGTCGGCCGGAAGCCAGCCGCATCCGGGACGAAGCATGTCCGCTCCCCCGTCAAGCGACTGCCGCGATACCCACAGCGGATCGACCGCCCGATCCGTTCGGGGTTCGACATCGGCAAGGACGAGCGGCAGGCTGCCGGCGACAAAGAAGCCAGACCCCGGGCGGGACCGGATCAGACCTTCGGCAGCGAGGCGATCGTAGGCCTCCACCACGGTCGACGGCGAGACGCTCATCGCGTTGGCAAGCCCGCGGATGGAGGGAAGCTTCTCGCCCGACGTCAGCGTGCGGGCGGCGATCCGGCGCCGGATCGCGTTCATGACGGTTGCCGTGCGGGTCGCCGCTTCGGGATGACGTTCGATCGAAAGCTGCAAGCGTTCTGCTCCCGCTACCCATACAGTTCGGCGTCACCGTAGGCCACTGTCGCTGTCCGATCCAGCCTCGCCCGCGCTATCCCGGAGGCGAAACCAGGAGAGCGTCATGGACAGATCAACGGCCGGATGGGGCAGCGGCCTCCTCGGCGTCATCATCTTCAGCGGCTCGCTGCCCGCGACGCGCGTCGCCGTCGGTGGCTTCTCGCCCCTGTTCCTGACCTCGGCGCGTGCGGTGATCGCCGCCGCGCTCGGCGCGCTGCTGCTCATGGCTCTGCGGCAGAAGCGCCCGCAGGCCGTGGACCTCGCGCCGCTGGCGGTGGTCTCGCTCGGTGTGGTGCTGGGCTTCCCGCTCCTCACCGCGCTGGCGCTCCAGCACATCACCTCGGCCCATTCGATCGTCCTGATCGGCCTCCTGCCGCTGTCGACCGCGATTTTCGGCGTGGTCCGGGGCGGCGAACGACCGAAGCCGGCCTTCTGGCTCTTCTCTGTCACGGGTGCTGCGGCTGTGGCCGGCTTCGCCCTCGCCCAGAGCGGTTCGGCCTCGTTGACCGGCGACCTGTTGATGCTGGCGGCGATCGTCCTGTGTGGCCTGGGCTACGCGGAAGGGGCGACGCTGGCGCGTCGTCTCGGCGGCTGGCAGGTCATCTCGTGGGCTCTTCTGGGGTCGCTGCCGTTCGCCGGTCTCATCGCGCTCGTCACCCTGCCGGGGGACTGGGCCGGGATCACCGCCCCCGAATGGCTCGGGCTCGCCTATGTGTCGGTGTTTTCGATGCTGGTCGGCTTCGTGTTCTGGTACCGCGGTCTGGCGCTCGGCGGCATTGCCGGCGTCGGCCAGCTCCAGCTTCTCCAGCCCTTCTTCGGGCTCGCGCTGGCCGGACTTCTGCTGGGAGAACCCGTGGCGTGGTCGATGATCCTGGTGACGGGACTCGTCATCGCATGCGTGTTCGCCGCCAAAAAGTTCGCCCGGTGAGGGCCTGCATTGCCTGTTCTGGCGCAATTCGAAACGACGAACGGCCCCGGATCTCTCCGGGGCCGCCTGTCATTTCACCGATCAGCCTGAGATCAGTAGCGGTCGCGCTCGCCGCCCGGCATCATGCGCTGGCCGTCGTGGCCGTGGTGGCGGCCCTCGCCGCCGTGGCGGCCGTGGCGTTCGCCGTGGCGGCCGTGGTGCTTGCCGTGCATGCCCTGGCGGCCGCCGCGCTCCATGCCGTGCTTCGGGCCCATGCCGCGATGCGCCTCGGCGAGTTCGCGGCGGTCGATCGTGCCGTCGTCGTTGCGGTCCATGACGGCGAAGCGCTTGTCGCGCATGCCCTGGACCTCGGCGAGGGTGACCTTGCCGTCGCCGTTGATGTCGAGGCGCTTGGTCATCTGGCGGGCGCGGCGTTCGACGATCTGCTTCAGCACCATGTCTTCCATCTCCTGCTGGCTGATCGTGCCATCGCCGTCGGTGTCGGCCGTCTTCAGGCGCTCGACGCGGCGGCCCTGGAACTCTTCCTTGCTGATGGTGCCGTCCTTGTTGGTGTCGAGCCAGCCCATCCGGCCGCCGCGACGGCCCGGACCGTCCTTGCCCGGGCGCGGCGGCGCCGGCATCGCGGCCGTCTCGGCGGCCGGCGCGTCGTCGTCTATCTCGGCACCCGTGTCAGCGCCCGTGCCCGCGTCCATGTCGGGCGCGTCCATGTCGTCGCCGTCGTCGAGATCGCCGAGGTCGTCGGCCTGGTCCATCATGGCGTCGTCGTCCTGCATCGTGGCAGGCGCCTGCCCGGTGGTGGTGGCGGCAGCGGGCGGCGTCGGGGTCGTGGTGGTCTGGGCATAGGCGAAGCCCGAAACCGCAAGCGTCATCACGACGCTGGAAAGGGCAAGCTGCTTGATTCTGTTCATCCGAAGCTCCTGTTGCGCCGGGGCGCCTGCGAGGCGCGGCGTCAGACGCCGTCCTCGCGATCCATGGGTAGCAGCCGCGTGAACGTTTCGTTGACGGCGGCAGCCGTTGTCGCAACTGTCGGCTCGATCGCCTCGGGAGAGGCGAGACCGAGGGCCTCGGCCACCCGCTCCGACAGGCCCCGGGGAAGGGCTTCGACGGTGTGGGCATGGCCGGGACCCAGCCGGGTCAGTTGAATGATCCTGGTGTAGGCGTCAGCGGATGAACCCAAAATGAGCGGGAAATTACCATTCGGTAACACGCCCGCGACTTCCAGCGCCCGCAGCACTTCGGCCGTCGGGCGGCCGATCAGAGCGGGTGGCACATGGCCCGCGAGGATCGCCCATTGCGCGATGAACTCCAGATCGATCAGCCCGCCGGCGATCAGCTTCAGGTCGAGCGCGCCGCGCGCCGGCTTGTCCCGCGCGATCCGCGCCCGCATTGCCGCAACGTCCTGGCGCATCGCCACGGGATCGCGCGGCAAGGCGAGGATTTCCCGCACCGTCGCTTCGGCTTGCGTCTGCATCGAGGCATCGCCGGCGATCGGGCGCGAGCGCGTCAGCGCCATCCGCTCCCAGGTCCAGGCCTCGTTTTCCTGGTAGCGCCGGAAGGCCCCGAGATGGGTGGCGAGCGGCCCCTTGTTGCCCGAGGGCCGGAGGCGGAAGTCGACCTCGTACAGGATCCCCTCCCCCATCGGCGCGGTCAGCGCCGCGATCAGGCGCTGGGTGAGCCGGCTGTAATAGGTGGTGGTGGCGAGCGGCCGGGCCCCGACCGATTCCTCCGCCCCCTCGTCGTGGTCGTAGAGGAGGAGCAGGTCGACGTCCGAGCCCTCCGTCAGCTCGTGGCTGCCGAGGCGCCCCATGCCGAGGAGCGCCGCGCGTCCGCCGGGCACCGTGCCGTGCACGCGGGCAAATTCCTTCTCCACCGCGTCGAAGGCGGCGGCGAGGACGACGTCGGCGATGGCGGAATAGACCGCCCCCGCGACCTCTCCCTCGATCGCGCCGGAGAGCAGCCGCGCGCCGACGAGAAATTTCTGCTCGGAGGCAAACAGGCGCAAGCGCACCAGGCGCTCCTCATAGCCGTCGGAATCGGCGAGGAAAGCGGAGAGGCGCTCGGCCATGAGATCCGCCGTCGGCACCTCGCGGTAGAAGGCGGGATCGAGCAGGGCGTCGAAGACATGCGGCCGGTGCGAGATCGTCTCGGCGAGGCGCGGCGCGGCCGAGATCACCAGCGCCAGGAGATCGAGCAGGCGCGGATTGGAGGCCAGCAGCGAAAAGAACTGCAGCCCGGCCGGCAGGCGCGAGACGAAGCCGTCGAAGGCGGCCATGGCCGCATCGGGATCTTCGGCCTTGGCAAAAGCCTCCAGCAGCGCCGGCAGGACGATAGCGAGCTGGCGGCGCGTCGCCTCGGCCCGCGTCGCGCGCACGCGCCCCGCGCCCCAGCCGCGCAGGATGCGGGCGATGTCGCCCGGTCTCTGGAAGCCGAGGCCGGCGAGATAGGCGGCGACGCCCGCCTCGTCCTCGCCGCCGAGAAAGCCGCCGACTTTCGGCAGCGCGTCGTCGGGCTCGGTGCGCTGGGCGAACAGGCTGGAAAACAGCGCCTCCACCCGCGTCAGCGTCGGCAGCAGGCTTTCGGAAAAGCCGGCGAGGTCGGCAAAGCCGGACAGGCGCGCCACCCGTTCCAGCCCTTCGGCATCTTCGGGAAGCGTGTGGGTCTGCTCGTCGGCGACCATCTGGATGGCGTGTTCCACCCGGCGCAGGAACCAGTAGGACCCGGTCAGCTCGGTGGCCACCCCGGGCGTGATCCAGCCGCCCCCGGCCAGCGCCGACAGCGTCTCCTCGGTCCGGCGCAGGCGCAGCTCGGGCGCCCGCCCCCCGGCGATCAGCTGCTGCGTCTGGGCAAAGAACTCCACTTCGCGGATGCCGCCCGGCCCGAGCTTCACATTGTGGCCGGCAACGCCGATGCCGTCGAAACCGCGGTGCCGGTCGATCCGGTCCTTCATCGACTGGATCTCGGCGATGGCGGCGAAATCCAGATATTTGCGCCAGACGAAGGGGGTGATCTCATCGAGGAAGGCCGCGCCCGCCTGGGCGTCGCCGGCGACGACGCGCGCCTTGATCATCGCCGCGCGCTCCCAGTTGCGCCCGGACGCCTCGTAATAGGTGATCGCCGCCGGCACGGGAATCGCCAGCGGCATGGCGCCGGGATCGGGGCGCAGGCGTAGGTCGGTGCGGAAGACATAGCCGTCGCCGGTGCGCTCGCCGATCATCCGGATCAGCCGCCGCACCAGTTTCGAGAACATCTCGACCGCCTCGTCCGGGTCCGGGATCGCCGCGACGTCCGGGTCGAAGAAGACGATGAGGTCGATGTCGCTGGAATAGTTCAGCTCACGCCCGCCGAGCTTGCCCATGCCGAGGACGAAGAGGCCGCAGCCTTTTTCCGGGTGGGCGGGATCGGGCAGCGCGAGTTTTTCGCGATTGTGCAGGTCGAGCAGGGCAAAGCGCACCGCCGCGCCGACGGCGCCTTCGGCGAGATCCGACAGGTCGGCCGTGGTCTCGCGCCCGTCGGCGGCGCCGAACAGCTCGCGCAAGGCCACCAGCAGCGCCACCTCGCGCTTGGCCTGGCGCAGCAGCGCCATGGTCTCGGACTCGCTCGCCCCCGCCACCGGTAGCGTGCCGAGGCTGGCGATGATCTCGGCTATGCGGGCGCGCGGTTCGGTGTCGAACAGGCGTTCCAGAAAATCCGGGCTCGACAGCATCACCGCATTGAGATGGCTGGAGAGGTCGAGGACGGCGCCGAGCCGCGCCCGGTCCGCGTCGCCCGTCCGGGCCAGCAGCGCGAGGAGGCGCGGGCAGTCCTCGGCCTCGGCGCGGCGCGCGAGGTCGGCGAGCCAGGCCTCGGCCTTGCCAGCGTCGAGCGGCACGAGGCGGGCGGTGCCGCCGATCTTCAGCGCGGCGGCGTCAGCCGCCGCATCAGTCCCTGGCGGGGGCGGCGATCCTGAGCGGTTCATGAGGGGTTACGACCTTTCCGTCGAGGGGGAAGTCGAGGACCACTCTAAGGCCGGGGGCGGCATCCTCAAGGGCAAGACGGCCGCCATGCAGCTGCGCGATCGCCTGCACCAGCGACAGGCCGAGGCCCGATCCCGGCTTGGTGCGGCTTTCGTCGAGCCGGTAGAAGCGCTCCAGCACCCGGTCGCGCTTGTCTTCGGGAATGCCCGGCCCGTCGTCGGCGACCGACAGACGGCAGCGGTCGCCGCGCTGTTCGAGGCCGACGGTCACCGTCGTTTCCCGGTCCTCGCGCGCGGCGTATTTCAGGGCATTGTCGATGAGGTTGGACAGCGCCTGGCTGATCAGCTCGCGGCTGACATGCGCTTCGACCGGCCCGGAGACGGCCGTGACCAGCTTTGCGCCGGCATCCTCCGCCAGCGGCTCGTAGAGCTCGGCGACGTCGGCGACGATTTGGGCGACATCGCTCACCCCCTTTTCCGCCGGGTGGAAGCCGGCCTCGACGCGGCTGATCATCAGCAGCGCATCGAAGGTGCGGATCATCTGATCCGCCTCGGCGATGTTGTTCTCCAGCGCCGCGCGCGGATCGCCGCCTTCCGAGGCGTCGGCGAGCGCGGCTTCGGCGCGGTTGCGCAGGCGCGTCAGCGGCGTCTTCAGGTCATGCGCGATGTTGTCGGAAACCTGGCGCAGGCCCTCCTGCAGGAGGGCGATGCGGGCGAGCAGGGTGTTGAGATTGGCCGAGAGGCGGTCGAACTCGTCGCCGGCGCCGGTCACCGGCAAGCGCTCGCCGAGATCGCCGGCGAGAATCCGGGCGCTCGACGCCGACATCTGGTCGAGCCGCTTCAGCGCCCGCCGCCCGACGATCAGCCAGGCGAACAGCGCGCCCGCGGTCATCAGGCCGAGCGCCAGGATCAGCGCCCGCTGGACGATGACGCGGAACCGCTCCTGCTCGCTCTGGTCGCGGCCGACCAGAACCCGCATGCCGTTCGGCAGCGCGACGATCTCGGCCAGCGCCAGATGGTAGCGGTCGACGACGTTCTCGGCATAGCGCTCGTAGCCGAAGGCTTTTTCGGTGAAGCCGCTTTTGTCGAGGATGCCGGCCTGGAGGCTGGCGACATTGCCGGCGAGGATGCGGCCGGTGGAGTCGGTGACGAGGTAGAGCGAAGCGCCGGGCTGGCGCGAGCGCCGCTCGATCGAGCGCACGAGGCCGACGATGCCGGCATTGTAGTAGATCCGGCCGAGCTCGGAGATCTCCTCGCCGATCGTGGCGCGCGCTTGGCTCTGCAGAATCCCCGCCGCCGTCGCGGTGACGTAGACGACGAGCGTGACGGCGAAGATGGCGAACAGCGCCAGATAGATCGCCGACAGCCGGACGGCGGTCATCCGCATGAGGGAACGCAGGCGGTTCATCGGGCGATGGTCTCCGTGCCAGCCCTTGCGACTGGCACGGAGCCGACTGCGTCCAGAACGTCGAACATGGCCGGGCCCTTCCGTCTTCGTGCGGGCGGGCGCCTGCCCAAGCCTCACACCTGCGTCATTCCACCGTCGATGCACAGTTCCGCACCGGCGATATAGCTGCTTTCATCCGAGGCGAGAAACAGGGCCGCCGCCGCCACTTCCTCCGGCCGCCCCATGCGGCCGAGCGGAATTTGCGCCGCCAGGCCGGCCCTGACCTCCTCGGTGGCGGCGGCCATCATCGCCGTGTCGATCGGCCCCGGGCTCAGGGTGTTGACCCGGATGCCCCGGCCGGAGAGCTCCGTCGTCCACGTCCGCGCCCAGGATCGCACCGCCGCCTTGCTGGCATTGTAGACACCGTAGCCCGGCGTGCCGATCACACCGGCGATCGAGCCGACCAGGACGATCGCACTGCCCTCCCGCATCAGCGGAACGAGCGTCTGCACGGTCAACACCATCGCGCGCACATTGATGTCGAAGATCTTGTCGAAGTGCGCCGCGGTGATTTCGGCGAGCGGAGCGACATCGGCGACGCCGGAGGAGTAGACGAGGATGTCCAGACCCTCGCCACGGGCCGCGATGGCGGCATGCAGCCGGGCGAGATCGGCGGCCTTCGTCAGATCGCCCTGCACGGCCACGGCCGCCCCGCCGATCTCGGCGACCGCACGGTCCAGTTCCGCCTGCCGCCGCCCGGTCACCAGGACCGTGGCGCCCTCGGCCGCGAGCCGCTTCGCGGTGGCCAGGCCAATCCCGCTGCCGCCGCCGGTGACGACCGCGATCTTTCCGTTCAGTTTCGACATGTCCGTGCTCCATTGAGGTGGAGCTCCCAAGTATATCCTGTATATCTAGGGTCAATTAGGCACTTGATGTCGCCTAGGTATAGCGGAGGAAACCGACATGGATGACATGTGCGACCCGACTTTCGCCGAGGCTTGCGCCACAAGGCCCATTCTCGACGAGATCGCCAACAAATGGTCGATCATGATCCTCTCCGTGCTGTGCAACCAGCCGACCCGTTTCAACATGCTGCGGCGAAGGCTGGAGGGGGTGACGCAGAAGGCGCTGACGCAGGCGCTGCGGCGGCTGGAGCGAAATGGGCTGGTGTCGCGGCGGGTGATCACGTCCTCGCCCGTCGCCGTGGAATACTCCATCACGCCGCTCGGCCATTCGCTGAAGGAGCCCATGGCGGCCCTCTACCTCTGGACGCTCGACCATGTTTCCGACCTCGAGGCCGCGCAGAGAGAGTTCGACCAGCGCCCCGATTCCTGAGCGCCGGCGCTAATCCGCCCGCATGATGTAGCCGGCGCCCCGCACCGTGTGCAGGAGGGGCGAGCCGAATTCGCGCTCGATCTTGGCGCGCAGGCGCGAGACGTGGACGTCGATGACGTTGGTCTGTGGGTCGAAATGATAGTCCCAGACATTCTCCAGGAGCATGGTGCGCGTTACCACCTGGCCGGCGTTCTTCATCATGTATTCGAGCAGGCGGAATTCGCGCGGCTGCAGGACGATCGGCTTGCCGGCGCGCCGGACCTCGTGGGAGAGGCGGTCGAGCTCGAGATCGCCGACCTTGTAGGACGTCTCGACGTCGCGGCTGCCGCGCCGCCGTCCCAGCACTTCCACGCGCGCCAGAAGCTCGGCAAAGGCGAAGGGTTTGGCGAGATAGTCGTCGCCGCCGGCGCGCAGACCGGTGACGCGGTCGTCGACCTGGCCGAGCGCCGAGAGGATCAGCGCCGGCGTGTCGTTGCCCTTCTCGCGCAGGCCGGAGATCACCGACAGCCCGTCGCGCTCGGGCAGCATGCGGTCGACCACCATGACGTCGTAGTCGCGCGTGTCCGCCATGTGGAAGCCCGAGGCGCCGTCGCCGGCGTGGTCGGGCACGTGGCCCGCTTCCTTCAGAGCCTTCACGAGATAGGCGGCTGCCTCGCGATCGTCTTCGATGATCAGAATGCGCATGGACCTGGATGTAGCGGATTCAGCGGCCAGCGCCATGGCGTTTCGCTCCCTTGGATCGCGCCGCCCTCGAAAACCTCGGGGGCGGCGACGGCGGAACCCATCGGCCCGCCGCTCGTCGTGTTCGGCCGGTCCGGGACGGGCCCGGACCGGAGCGGCGTCAGCCCTTGGCGATCGGCAGGGCCACGAAGCGGTTCTGGTCGCCGTTCTTCAGCTGGAACAGCGCCGCCTTGCGGCCGCTCTTGTCGGCATCGCCGAGCGCCTTCCTGACGTCGGCCTGCGACTTCACCGACTTGCCATTGACCGAGACGATGACGTCACCGGCCTGGACGCCCTTTTCGGACGCCGGCGAGGACGGATCGACCTCGGTGACGACGACGCCGCTGCCGTCCTCGGACGGCGTCAGCGTCAGGCCATAGCCCGACAGCGAGGACGGATCGACCGGCGCCGTCGGCGCGGTACCATCGGCCGAGGCGGCTTCGTCGAGCGAGTTCAGGTTGCCGAGCTTGACCGAGATCGTCTTGGCCGCATTGTCGCGCCAGACCGTGACGTCGATCGAGGTGCCCGGCGCAAACTCGGCGACCTTGCGCGCCAGTTCCTTCGGTCCCGGAATGGTCTCGCCGTTCACCGCGGTGATGACGTCGCCGGTCAGGATTCCGGCTTCGGACGCCGGGGTGCTGGTCTCCGGCAAGGTCACGATGGCGCCGTCCGAACCGGCAAGACCCACCGCCTCGGAAATGCCTTCGGTCACCGGCGCGATCTGCACGCCGAGCCAGCCGCGCTGGACATTGCCCTTGTCGCGCAGCGACTGGACGACGTTTTTGGCGGTCGAGGCGGGAATGGCAAAGGCGATGCCGACATTGCCGCCGGACGGCGAGAAGATCGCGGTGTTGACGCCGATCACCTTGCCTTCGAGGTTGAAGGCCGGGCCGCCGGAATTGCCGCGGTTCACCGCCGCGTCGATCTGCAGGAAGTCGTCATAGGGGCCGGCACCGATGTCGCGGCCGCGGGCCGAGACGATGCCGGCGGTCACCGAGCCGCCGAGGCCGAACGGATTGCCGACGGCGACCACCCAGTCGCCGGTGCGCACGCTGGTGTCATCGCCGAATTCGACATAGGTGAACTTCTGGTTCTCGGCATCGACCTTCAGAACGGCCAGATCGGTGCGCTTGTCGGTGCCGATCAGCTTGGCGTCGTATTCCTTGCCGTCGTCCATCACCACGGTAAAGTTCTCGCCGCCGTCGACGACGTGGTTGTTGGTGACGAGGTAGCCGTCCTCGGAGACGAAGAAGCCCGAGCCCTGCGCCGTCGCCTGGCGGTTCTCGCGGCGCGGCTGCATGCCCCGCGGTCCGCGCTGGCCGGGCAGGCCTTCGGCACCCGGCGCGCCGGGATTGCCGAACTCGAAGAAGCGGCGCAGCGGGTGATCTTCCGGAAGGGTGTCGAAGGGGTTGGCCTGGTCCTGGCCGTCGTCGGCGGTGGCGGCGACCATCTTTTCCTTGACCCGAACGGACACCACCGCCGGGCTGACTTTCTCGACCACGTCGGCAAAGCCGAAACTTTGTACCGGCGAGGTCACGGTGACGGGCGCGGCAAGGCTCTCGGTCATGTTGGTCATCACGCCGCCGGCGAAGGCGGAACCCGCGACGCCGGCCGCCAGCGCGGCGACGAGAATACGGTTGCGCTTGGACTTCTGGATCACGTCTGGCATCGAAATCATCCTTTTCCCTGGATTCTCGGGGAAAGAGCGAGGCGTCTGCCGCGTCGCCGCTTCCCGGGAGCTCTGCTGCGGGGGCATCGTCGACGCCATCGCCCGCTTCGCATGGAGAGATAGGATGTCTCGGGTTACGGGACCCCTTCAGCGGGGTGAAAGGTTGGTAATGTTGGCGATGGTGGCGGAGGCATGCGATCACGTCGGTCGGTATCAGAGCCCTGACACAAGGAAGATCCATACCGCTCGACCAGCGCGCGGCCTTAGAGGCCAATCAGCGCCTTGAGCATTCCCAAGACCCTCGGCGCAATGTCGGGGCAGTTCTCGATGAACTCGGAGCCGCGCTGGTCCCATGAAATGCTTTTAACATGATCGCACAGGACAACGCCCCGGGTGCGAAAACCTTGGGGCAAAGCAACCTCGAATGGGAACCCCTTGACCCGCGTCGTGATGGGACAAACCACGCAAAGACGGGTCAAAGCGTTGTAGCGATCGTCTGACAGGACGTAGGCAGGTCGCCGCCCTGCCTGTTCTCGCCCTGCCTGAGGATCGAATGATAGCTGAATGATATCGAAACGCCGCGGCGTGTACGGAGCCAAGGCTCAGAACTCGTTGCCGACGAAGGCACCGGTCGAAGTCTCATCATGCAGGTTGTCCGGCGTGATGCCTGCGAGAAGCTTCGCAAGGTCGTATTCGACAACTTCGTCGACCGGCGTGATCACGACTGAACCCTCATGAATGCTAATGTTCACAGACTTACCATCATGAATCCCGGCCTCACGGGCAAAGGCGCTCGGCAGACGCACCGCTAGGCTATTGCCCCATTTGGTCACTGTTCCGAGCATGTCCCTGCCCCCCTCGGATAAAATGTATCTACTAAATAGATACATCGCGGTGAAGCCTGGTCAAGAGGTCTGGGGTATCTCCAGTAGCGAACGCACCCTTCTTGGACCACAGACTCTGCGCAACGGCGACTCCGGGAGGAGGTCACGTCAGAGTGTAAGAAGCGGTTCGAGCAGTAAGAATCAGCTCAATTCGCAATCCCGAACGGAGGCTAGAGCCCGCGCTCGGCCAGCGTCCGCTCCACCGCGCTTTCCTCGTCCGCCGTCAGTCCGATGCTCGCCGGCTCGCGCTTGTGGCGGCGGGCGGAGTACAGGGCGAAGGCGGCACCGGCGAGGATGAGGGCGGCGGGCGCCGTCCACAGCACGATCGTCCCGAATGACAGGCGCGGCTTCAGGAGCACGAACTCGCCGTAGCGGGCGACGACGTAGTCGATGACCGCCTCGTCGCTGTCGCCCGCCTCCAGGCGCTCGCGCACCAGTACCCGCAGGTCCTTGGCGAGCGCGGCGTCGCTGTCGTCGATCGACTGGTTCTGGCAGACGAGGCAGCGCAGGCCGACCGAGAGCGCGCGGGCGCGGCGCTCCAGCGCCGGGTCGTCCAGCACCTCGTCGGGCTGCACCGCGCGGGCGGTGCCGGAGAAGATGTCGACGAAGGGCGAGGGCAGGCCGGGCGCCGGCACCATCACCGGCCCGACAAGAAGCCCGAAGGCGACGACGGCGATCTCCAGGAGACGCCTCATGCCGCCACGGCTCCCGTCTCAGACTTGCGCCGGCGGGCGCGGGCCGGGGCGCCGACCCTCAGGCGCCGGTCGAGAAGCGACAGTGTGCCGCCGAGCGCCATCACCACGGCGCCGATCCAGATCAGCGTGATCAGCGGCTTATACCAGAGGCGCACGACGGTGGCGCCGTTCGTCGTCTCGCCCAGCGCGATGTAGGTCTGGCTTAGCCAGTGGGTGTGGATGCCGGCCTCGGTCGTCGGCATCTGGCGCGCGGGATAGAAGCGCTTGGCGCTTTCCATCTGCGTCACGGCGACGCCGCCACGGCTCAGCGTGAAGCCGCCGACCTCCTCGCGGTAGTTCGGCCCCTCTCGGGCCGCCAGGCCCTCGAAGCGGATCTGGTAGCCGCCGGCCTCGCGGATGTCACCGGGCTTCATCGCCGTCACCAGTTCGGTCTGGAAGGCGGAGGTGGCGATCACCCCGAGCACGGTCAGGCCGAGCCCGGCATGCGCCAGCGCGGTGCCGAAGGCCGAGCGCGGCAGGCCGGTGAAGCGGCGCAGCGCGACGCGCGCGGTGACGCGGGGATAGCCGGTGCGCAGCGCGAGATCGGTCACGGCGCCGGCCAGCAGCCAGACGGCGAGGCCGAAGCCGAGGGCGGCGAGGATGCGCATGCCCTCGGTGAAGGCGAGCGTCAGGATGATGGCGGCCATGGCGGTGCCGACGGCGAAATACAGCCGCTGCGCCGCCGCCAGGAGATCGCCGCGTTTCCAGGCGAGCAGCGGGCCGAAGGGCACGGCGAGCAGAAGCGGAATCATCAGCGGGCCGAAGGTCAGGTCGAAGAAGGGCGCGCCGACCGAAATCTTGGATCCCGTCAGCACTTCGAGCACCAGGGGATAGAGCGTGCCGATGAGGACGGTGGCGCAGGCCGTGGTCAGGAACAGGTTGTTGAAGACCAGCGCGCCCTCGCGCGAGATCGGCGCGAACAGGCCGCCCGATTCCAGCGTCTGCGCCCGGAAGGCGAAGAGCGCCAGCGAGCCGCCGATGAAGAGCGTCAGGATGGCGAGAATGAACACGCCGCGCGAGGGGTCGGTCGCGAAGGCATGCACGGAGGTCAGCACGCCCGAGCGCACGAGGAAGGTGCCGAGCAGCGACAGCGAGAAGGTCAGGATGGCGAGCAGCACCGTCCAGATCTTCAAGGCCGCGCGCTTTTCCATCACCAGGGCCGAATGCAACAGCGCCGTGCCCGAGAGCCAGGGCATGAAGGACGCGTTCTCGACCGGATCCCAGAACCACCAGCCGCCCCAGCCGAGCTCGTAATAGGCCCAGTAGGACCCCATCGCGATGCCGAGCGTCAGGAAGATCCAGGCGACCAGCGTCCACGGCCGCACCCAGCGCGCCCAGGCCGCGTCGATCCGCCCGTCGATCAGGGCGGCGACGGCAAAGGAGAAGGCGACGGAGAAGCCGACATAGCCGAGATAGAGGAGCGGCGGATGCACCGCGAGGCCGACATCCTGCAGGATCGGGTTGAGGTCCTGGCCCTCGAGGGGCGCCGGCAGCAGACGCTCGAAGGGGTTCGACGTCAGGAGGATGAAGAGCAGGAAGGCGACGGTGATCAGCGCCTGCACCGACAGCACATTGGCCTTCAGCGAGGCCGGGATGTCGCGGCCGAACAGAGCGACAAGGGCGCTGAAGAAGGCAAGGATCAGCACCCAGAGCAGCATCGAGCCCTCGTGATTGCCCCAGACGCCGGTGATCTTGTAGAGCATCGGCTTGGCCGAATGCGAATTCTGGAAGACGTTCATCACCGAGAAGTCGGAGCCGACATAGGCCGCCGTCAGCGCCGTGAAGGCGAGCGCGATCAGCGCGAAGCTCGCCACCGCGGTGACCTCGCCCGTCTCCATCAGCCGGTCGTCGCCGATGCGCGCGCCGATCAGCGGCAGCCCGAACTGCACGATGGCCGTGACCAGCGCCAGGACGAGGGCGAAATGGCCGACTTCGACGATCATGTTCCAGCTCCCCCGGCGCTCGGCGCCTGCGGCGCGGCGGTGCCGCTCACCGTCGGCATGCCCTTGCCCTCCTGCCACAGGCCGCGCTTCTTCATGTCGTCGACGACCTCCTTTGGCATGTAGGATTCGTCGTGCTTGGCGAGCACGGTGTCGGCGAGGAAGACGCGGTCGGGCCCGAGCGTGCCCTCGGTGACGACGCCCTGCCCCTCGCGAAAGAGATCCGGCAGGAGGCCGGTGTAGACGACGGAAACGCTCTCGACCGAGTCGGTGACGCGGAAGCGCACGACCTCGCCGGCCTCGTGGTCGATCGAGCCGGCCTCGACGAGCCCGCCGAGGCGGATGCGCTGGGCGTTGCCGGGCACCTGCGCCATGACGTCGGTCGGCGAGGCGAAGAAGGCGACGCTGTCGGACATGGCGCTCAGCATCAGGCCGACGGCGGCGGCGATGACGACGAGAATGGCGCCGATGGAAGAGAGCCGCTTCTGCTTGCGTGTCATGGCGTTGCTCCCGTGGCGGACAGGCCGAGTGCCGCCGCGAACTCCTCGATCGCCCCGCGCTCCGTGCTGCCCTCGGCAAAGACGGCGCGGGCCTCGGTGAGCGCGCCCTGCGCCTTTCCGGTGTCGCCGAGAACGCTATAGGATCGCAGCAGGCGTTTCCAACCTTCGACGTCGTTCGGGGCGGTTTTCAGGCGCTCGGCGAGCTGGCCGACCATGCCTTCGATCATCGCGCGCCGGTCGTCGCCGGAGAGCTGTGCGGCCGCCGCGACGTCCTCGCCGGTCGGCCCGGGAAGCGTGGGCGCCGAGGCCTCGGCCGGGGGTGCCGGCGTTCCGGCCAAGGGAGCCGGGGCCCCTGCAGGGGGCTGGACAGCCGTCGCCGCTGTCGGCGGTGTGCCGGACGCCGCGGCGATCTTCTGCTGCGCGTCGGCGAGCGCGGAATTGGCGAGGGTCAGCCAGGGCGCGCCCTCGGGACTGGCGGCGATCAGGCCCTGCCAGGCGGGCGCCGCCTCGGCGAAGCGGTTCTCCTGCGACAGGTCGAGGGCGAGGAAGAATTTCGCCGGCAGATAGTCTGCGTTCAGCGCCAGAGCGCGCTCGAAGCTGGCCCGGGCGACATCGGTGACCTCGCCTTCGGCGGCCTGCGTCAGCGCCTCGCCGAGATCGGTCTCGCGCTCCGGCGTCGACCCCAGAATGCGGATGGCGTTGGCCAGCGCCGTCACCGCGTCATCCGGCCGGCCCGAGCGCAGATAGATCGGCCCGAGCAGGTCCCAGCCCGCGCCGTCCTCGGGATTGGACCGCAGCCGCGCCTCGGCCTGCGCGACCAGCGTCGGCAGGTCGGCCCTGGCGGGATCGACGGCAAGACGCGACAGCAGCGGCATGTCCGGCTGGGCCGGCGATCCGAGGACCGCGTAGAAGCCGAGCCCGCCGAGCGGCAGGGCCAGAGCGACGAGGCCGATCGCCAAAGCCGTGCGGCGCGGCGGGCGCGCCTTCGCCTGGCTGGCATTCGCCTCGCCCGCTGCCTTCAGAAGCCTTCGCCCGATCTCGGCGCGGGCGACGACGGCGTCCTCCTCGGCGATCGTGCCGCGGGCGAGGTCGGCCTTCAACTCGTTCAGCTGGGCGCCATAGACCTCGACGTCGTACTGCGCCCGCACCGGCAAGGCCTCAGGCCGCCGGCGCAAGAGGGGCCAGAGCACGGTCAGCGTCACGACGGCGGTCAAAAAGACCGCGATGATCCAGAACAAGCTTTCGTCCATTCCTTGCGGGCATCACGCGTGCGCGCGCCCTCTCCTCGCCTCAGGTCCCGGAATGCCGCCGGATGCCGGCACGTCGATGCGGCGCCGACCCCGGACATAGCAAGTCCGACGCCCGCGTGCCACTTCGGCGCGCGCCGCTTGTGCCCCGCCAGGCCCCCGGCTTCGCCCGGATCAGACGACGGTCTTCCACAATCCGTCTTCGCCGCGGCACGCGGTGCCGACCTGCTTCATCGTCTTGCCCCTGGCGATCACCGTCTGCGAGTAGCCGCGGCAGTCCTGCGAGCCGATGCGGTAGAGCTGCGTCGGCACGACCAGGCCCTGATATCGGCCGGCGCTCCATGCGACTTCTTGTCCCGCCTGGGCGAACTGCAGCGCCTGGAATTCCGCCTCCAGCGCTTTCTCGCGCGCCTCGCCCGACAGGCCCGCGCCGGGCACCTGGCCGACCAGGCCCTCGCCGAGGGCGAGTACGCCGGTCGAAGTCGGCGTGTTCATCGACGATCCGGCGCAGGCGCTCAGCAGGACGGCGACGGCGAAAACGGGCAGCGTTTTGAAGATTGCAGGCATAGGATGTTCCAACTCTGGCGACCGTCGTCGGCTCGGCAACCGCCTGGGCAGCCGGAGGTTCCGATAACCCGAGATATCTACGGGGTCTGCGGGCCGAGCACCAGCGGCAGCACGATTTCCGCCTTGAGACCGCCGAGCTCGGATCGCGTCAAGGTCAGCGTTCCCCGGTACTCGCGCACGGTTTCGGCAACGATCGACAGGCCGAGGCCGCTGCCGGGCTTGTTCTCGTCGAGCCGCCGCCCGCGCTTCAGCGCCTCGACGATCTCCGCTTCGTCCAGGCCCGGCCCGTCATCCTCGATCACGGTGCGGAAGGTACCGCCGTCCTCCGCGCGCGCCGACAGCCGGATCACGCCCTTCGTCCACTTGGCGGCATTCTCGAGGAGATTACCGACCATTTCCTCGTAATCCTGGCTCTCGCCGGCGAAGACCAGCGCCGCGCCCGAGAGGAGCGGCCCTTCGAATCGGATGCCGGGATGGAGCTTCACCATCACCCGCGCCAGGCGCTCCAGCGCCGGTCCGACGGGGGCGCGGAAGACGACGCCCTCGCTCTGCGCCGCCACCCGCGCCCGGTCGAGATAATGCTGCACCTGGAAGCGCATGCTCTCGGTCTGTTCGGCGACGAGGCGCCCCTTCTCGCCGCCGATCGCCGTTGCCTCGTTGGTGAGGACCGCGATCGGCGTCTTCAGCGAATGGGCGAGATTGCCGACCTGGGTGCGGGCGCGTTCGACGATGCGGCGGTTATTGTCGATGAGCCCGTTCATCTCCTGCGTCAGCGGCCGGATTTCGGCGGGAAAGTCGCCCTTCAGCCCTTCCGCCCTGCCCGCCCGGACCTCGCCGAGGGCCCGCCGCACGGCCACGAGCGGCCGCAGGCCATAGAGAATGGCGATGGCGTTGATGAGGATCGAGCCGAGCCCGAAGCAGCCGAGATAGAGGCCGAGCCGCCAGTCGAACTGCGCGGTGTCGGCGTTGAGCAGGCTCGCATTGCCCATCACCCGGAACCGCGCGACGCGATTCTCCTGGTCGAGCACGATCTCGGTCTCGACCACCTTCAGCTCCTCGCCGTCAAGGCCCGGGGCCTCGTAGTCGCGGCGGTAATAGAGGTCGAAGGGTGCGACCTTGGCATTGGGAGAGACGATCTCGGCGCCGCCGAGCGAGACCGAAGCGAGCCGGCCCTTGGTGTTGGCGGCGGCCGGCAGCACTTCCCAGTACCAGCCCGACAGCGGCTGGGCGTAGCGCAGGTCGCCGAGATCCGGCGTTCCGGTCAGGAGGCCCTCTGGCGTGACGCTCACCGAATTGACGAGGTTGTAGAGCTGGGCGACGAGCAGTTCCTCGAAGCCGCGCGAGGCCGTCTGGCCGTAGAGCGAGGAGATCAGTCCGCCGATGACGCTGAACGCCGCGATGGCCCAGAGGCTGGACAGCGCGATGACGCGGAAAGTGAGGGAGTCAGGTCCCCGCAGTCTCATCGCGCATCCTGTAGCCGAGGCCGCGCACGGTCTCGATGAGGTCGACGCCGATCTTGCGCCGGAGGCGCCCGACGAAGACTTCGATCGTATTGGAATCGCGGTCGAAATCCTGGTCGTAGAGATGCTCGATCAGTTCGGTGCGCGAGACGATCTCGTCCTTGTGGTGCATGAGATAGGCCAGCAGCCGGTATTCGTGCGAGGTCAGCTTCAGCGCCGTGCCGTTGACGGTGGCCTTCGACGCCTTGGTGTCGAGCCTCAGCGGGCCGCAATTGATGTCGGAGGAGGCGTGGCCGGCGGCGCGGCGGATCAGCGCCCGCACCCGCGCCAGCACTTCCTCGATGTGGAACGGCTTGGTGACGTAGTCGTCGGCGCCGGCGTCGATACCGGCGACCTTGTCGCTCCAGCGATCGCGCGCGGTGAGGATGAGCACCGGCATCAGGCGGCCGTCGCGGCGCCAGCGCTCCAGCACGCTGATGCCGTCGAGCTTGGGCAGGCCGACATCGAGGACGATGGCGTCGTAGGGCTCGGTATCGCCGAGGAAATGCCCCTCGTCGCCGTCGAAGGCGCGGTCGACGACATAGCCGGCACCGATCAGCGCCTCGTGCAGCTGGCGGTTGAGGTTCGGATCGTCCTCGACGATGAGAATGCGCATGATATCAGTCCGTCGCTGGCGGGCCGGCGCCCAGCACCGGGCGGGCGGGCACATCGCCCCAAGAGATGGCGGCTATTGCGGAATGGTGATGGTCTTCTTGCGCGGCCGTCCGCCGTCCTCGCCAGGGATGAGGACGGTGACGATGCAGACCGTGCGGCCGCCCTGCTCGCTCGAGGAGACCGAGAGCACCTGGCCGCCGCTGTCCGCCGCCGCCTGCGCCGCGGCGCCGGAACAGTCGCCGCCCGCCATCCGCAAAGGCTGCGCTTCCGGCAAGGTCACGGCCGGCAGCAGGCCCGCGGCGGCGCTCGGCCGCGCCAGTTGCGCCAGGTGCATCGGCCCGCCCGCCGCCGGCTCGCGCGCTTCGGCCGCCGAGGCAAGGCAGAGCACGGCCAGGGCCAGGGCGCGGCCGGTGAGCAGGAGAAGGCGGAGATCCGTCATAGCGTGTCCGAGATTGGGGCAGCTCCCTTGTAGCCGAGGGCCGCTGAATGACGAATGAATGGCCGGGCGCGCACATCCGCGCCCGGCCTCGGCGCATGTCACGCGATCGTCTGGCGGGCGTCAAGCCTTCCCCAGATCGCCATGACCGCACCCACGGCCGCCGCCGCGTCGGTCAGCGCCGAGGTCAGCGCCTCGCTCGACGCCCCGTCGACCTCGATGCCGAACAGCCCCGCCAGCGCCGCACCGAGCGCCACCAGCCCGCCCCAGATCGTCTTCGACCGGTACCAGTCCTTCGCCTCGTTCATGTCAGCTCCCTTCTCCGGTTGGATGTTTCTGTCAGGCCGGCCGTGCGAACACCGCCTGCCGCTCGGTCCCCGCGCCGAAGCCGAGGCTGAGCTGCGCCACCCTGACGGTCAGCTGCGGCGGCAGCGCGCCAAAGGCGGCGGCCTGCGCTTCGGCGGAAATCGTCGCGGACGGCACCGCCGTCTCCACCGCCAGCTGCGCCCCCGCCGCGTCGGTGATGGCCACGCGGTAGCGCTCGATGTCCTCGCCGAGCGGCACGTCGAGCCCCTCCCAGGAATCGCCGCCGATGCGCGTGCGCCGGACCCAGGTGAGACCCAGCGCGCCGTCCGCCTGGTAGCGGCCGCTGAGATGCACGGGGGAAAGCGGCCGGACGCCGCGAAGTCCGAGCGTCTCGGTGACGCGGAGCACGGCCGGATCGTCGAGGGGCCGGCCGACCGGCAGCAGCCGCCAGTCCAGCGGCCGCCCGATCTCGTCCGTCGTGAGCCCGATTGCCGAACAGGCGGCATCGAGAAGCACGAAGGCGGCCCCCGACGCCGCGCCCGTCCGCATCGCGTCCTCCGTGCCGCCCTGGGCGCGGAGCAGCCCGCCGAGGCGAAAGCGCATCGGCGCCACTTCCTCCGCATCCTGGAACTGCAGCACCTCCCATTCGCCGGTGACCGACCGAATCGCCGCGAGGTTGCCGCCAGCCAGGAGCTGCGCCGGGGTGATCGAAAACAGCGCGCCGCGCGCCAGCGCGACGTCGACGATATTCGCCCGGTCGACGAGCCCCTCCGGCCCGGCCTCCAATCCCGACAGAAGCGTTCCGATGGTGGCGGGCGCCGCCTGGACGAGCCGGGTCTCGAACGCGCCGCCGGCCGATGCCGCCTGCACCGCATAGGGAAGAAAGGGTTTGGCATGGACGGCGATCCGCGTGGCTTCGCCCGAAGGGCCGGTCGGCAAATCGAGGAAATGCACGCGGGGCGTCGAGGCGATGACGGGTCCGCGGGGAAGCGGCGCCGGCAACGCCGCCCCGTCGCCCCGCCAGCTGCCCCCGCCCGCCAGCCGCCGCGCCTCCGCCCGCCGCGTCAGCCCCGTCTCGATCCGCGACACCAGCCAGCGTCCCGCGGTCCCGGGCAGGGTGACGACGTCGCCCACGTCGAGCCCGATCGCCGCCGGCGAGAGCGAGAAGCGCACTGTTTCCCGTGCGCCGGTGCGGTCCGACAGGAGCGCCGCGGCAAGGATACGCGCCTCGCTCTCTTCCAGGATCACCGGCAGTTCCACCGTCTCCTGGCGTGGGTCGGCGGCGAGCGCCGACAGCGCCTCGGCGGCGGCCGACTGGTAGGCGCGCGCCGGATCGCTGTAGCCGACGACGATCTCCTCGGGGATTTCGCTGGATTCCATCCGCCGGATCTCGACCAGCGGCCCCTCCTCTTCCTCGGCCAGCACCTCGATCGCCGTCGCTGCCGGCAAGGCCCGCAGCGAGCGAAAGACGAGAACCCCGGCTTCGGCCGAAGCGACGATGCCGCAGAGCCGCAACAGGTCCTCGAGCTCGGCTCGGGCAGAGCCGGGGCCGCCGAGGACATAGCCGCCGACCAGCGCGTCGACGCCCGTCGTGTCGACATCGTGAAAACCGTGGTCGGCGAGCAGCCGGGAAATCAGCGCGTTGACCGGCGCGCGGCCGAGCCGGCCGGTAAGCCAGTGCCCGCACCGCCAGTTGTCGCCGTCGCTCCACACGTCGGAGCGCCCGGGAAAGGCGGGAAAGGGCCGGGCGTCGAAGGTCCAGAGATGGATGGCGGCGGGATCGACCATGCGCCCGCCATAGACGGGCGACACCGGGTTGGCGGCGGCGTCGAAGCCCGCCACCGCCGGATCCCAGTGTCGCAGATGCGCCTCCAGGAACCGCCGCTGCATCAGGTCGTCGCGCGCGCCGCTGGAGAAGTACGGCAGAAAGCTCTCCGAGGATTTCGGGTCGACAAAAACGTTCGGCTGGTTGGCGCCCTTGTCGACCGCGGGGCAGCCGAGTTCGGTGAACCAGATCGGCTTGCCCCGTGGCACGAAAGCGGTGGGGCCGCCGACCTCCACGCCGCCGCGCCGCTCGACATGGGGGTTCGACCACCAGCCGACGAGATCCTTGGGCCGGAACACCCAGGGCCTGCCGAGCCCGTCGGTGATCGCGGTGCGCTGCCGCGCCGCCCGCTCGGCGTCGGACCGATAGTACCAGTCGCCATACTCGCCGCCGGCAATGCCCCGGCCGAGCGCCGCCGCGTCATGGGCGGAGACGGCCGCGTCGGGTCCGGCGCCGCCCTCGTCGCCATCGCGCCAGTCGGCGAGCGGCAGATAGTTGTCGACGCCGATCATCGCGATCGCCGGATGGGCCCAGAGCGGATCGAGGTTGAAGAAGACGTCGCCCGACCCATCCGCCGGCTGGTAGCCAAAATATTCGCTCCAGTCGGCGGCATAGGTGAGTTTTGCCGCGGGCAGGACGAGGGCCACCTCGGCGGCGAGCGCCATCAGCGCGGCGACGAAGGGGAAATCGCCCGAGGCGCCGCGCAACCGCGTCAGCCCGCGCAGCTCCGAGCCGATGATGAAGGCGTCGACGCCGCCGGCGAGTTTTGCCAGATGCGCCTGGTGCAGCACCATGCGGCGGTAGGACCACTCCGCCGGCCCTCGATAGCGCACCCGCCCGCCCTCGATCGCAAAATGCGCCGCCGTGGCGGTGCCGACGAAGGCGGCGACGTCCAGCGCCGCGGCGGCGGTGCCGTCGGCCGAGCCGGGCAGGCCGGGCGCGACGTCGAGGCTGATGCGCCCGCGCCAGGGATAGGCGGCCTGTTCCGCCGCGCCATAGGGGTCGGGCAGGCCGTTGCCGACGGCCAAGTCCATCATCAGGAAGGGATAGTAGCTGACCTTCAGCCCGCGCTCGTTCAAGGCGCCGATCGCCGCAACGACGCCCTGGTCGCTCGGCGTGCCGCCATAGGCCGGGCCGCCGCCGCTCCGGCTGACGAGAAGGGCGTCGCCCCGGTCGGTCTCGCCGACGCGCCAGGAGCGGGTCTCCTCCCGCTCGGGCACCTCGACCTTCGGCCGGATGGAACACCGTCCGGCGCGCAGGTCGTCGCCGAACCAGGACACCACCAGCGCCACCCGCTCAAGTAGCGGGCACAGCGCCTGCAGCTCGTCCAGCGAGGCCACGATGTCGCTGGCGCCGAACAAAGCGTTGCGGTTGCGCACGATGTCCTCGCCGGCGAAGCGGGTCTCGCGCACCGGCACGGGGTCGAGCCCGTGCTCGCTGGCACCGGGGATCAGCGTTACCGCGCGGATCTGCCCCTCCAGCGCGCCGACCGGGCGGATCACCTCGCAGGCAATCTGCGGAATGCGGTTGCCATAGGCCTCGAGGGGCAGGCGCTCGAAAACGATATAGGCGAGGCCCCGATAGGCCGGGGCATGGCCGGCGCCCTGCTTGGCCTCGATCAGCGGGTCGGGCATCTGGCCCTCGTCGCCGCGGTGGAGGCGGAAGGTCACGCCGGTGAGGTCGAGTTCCTCGCCATCGGCCCAGACCCGGCGGATGCCGGCGATCGGTCCCTCGCAAAGGCCGATCGCGACATTGCCGGCATAGGAATAGGTCGTCGTCTCGGATTTTGGCGCGCCGCCCTTGCCGCCCTGCCGGCTCGTCTCGCGCGTCTCCTCGAAGCGCGTCGTCCAGATCACCTGGCCGGCGATCCGCGCGGTGCCGTAGAGGCGGGCGATGCCGGCGCCTTCGTCGGCCTCGAGGATACGCGAGGCGCCGAGACGCGCGCCCTCGCTGCGCCGCGTCTGGCCGAACAGCGCGCTGTCGATGGCATAGCCGCCCAGCGCCCCGAGCGCCCGCCCGGCAATGGCGCCGAAAGGGCCGCCGATCAGCCCGCCGACGAATCCGCCGGCCGCCTGCAGAAGGATCGTCGCCATGGTCTACTCCGGAAAGCGGAAGGCCGCCGCGATCCGCCGCCGCCAGGCCGGGCCGAGCGGTGAGGAGACGACGCAATGGCCCTCATAGGCGTGGATCACCCGCCCGCCCGCATCGAGAATGCCGCAATGTTTTGCCGCCGCCTGGGGCCGCCAGCGAAACAGCAGGAGATCGCCGGGCAAGGCGTCGTCTACGGCGATCGCCGGCATGTGCCGGGCGGCGGCCTCCAGCAGGGGCTCGCCGTCGGCCCGCTCGGCCCAGTCCGGCGTGTAGGGGCCGGGGGCCTCCGGCTCGGTTCCATAGAGCGTGCGCCAGACACCGCGCACGAGGCCGAGGCAGTCGCAGCCGACGCCTTGGCGCGAGCCCTGGTGACGGTAGGGCGTGCCGAGAAAACCGCGCGCCGCCGCCAGAGCGCGCGCGCGTGCTTCGAGCGAAGAGCCGGCTGCGGCATCGCCCGCCTCGACATCGCTGGGTCCCGTCTCCGCCCCGGTCTGCGGCGCCGTCTGCGGTCCCGTCGGGGTGCCTCCCGCGCGCACGTCCGTCACCGCGCCAACGTCCGTCACCGCGCTCACGGCACCACCGGCGAGCCGTCGTTGAGCCCGTCCTGCCGGGCAAATCCCAGCGCCGCATCATTGCCCGGCAGATGCGGAAAGCCGCGAAAGTTCAGATGATTGCCGAAGCGCGTGCGGCAGGTGGCAAAGCTCTTGTCGCAGCCGGCGTGGAGCCGGAGAAGATCCCCTGGCACGGCACCCTCCCCGTCCGAGCCGACCAGCGCGATCCGCACGAGGCCGCCACCGGCCGCCTGGAGCCCCGCGATCTCCATCCTCTGCCCGGCGACCCCGCCGCTGTGCCAGACGACATGACCCGCCGCGTAGAGCGACAGGTCGAGGCTGCCGATCCCGCCGACGATCAGCGCGCCGCTCACGATCGCCGCGAGCGTCGCGTCCGCCCAGAAAGCGGGCGCGGCAATGTCGACGCCGCAGCGGCCGTCGCCCAGCACCGCGTCGCAGCGGCGCCGGTAGATCCGGCCGCGCCGCCGGTCGAGCCGGCTGGCGATGCCGCGCAGTTCCGCCGTGAAGGCCGGGCCGCCACGCTTCACCTCGCCGAGATCGGCGACGTCGAGGAGAAGGCGCTGGCCCGGCGCCTGCCAGTTGACGAGAAAGATCTCGATGCGCGCGCCGTCGTAGCGCCCCGCCGCGATGTCGGCCTCGTCGATGGCGAGCGAGGACAAGGCGCCCTCGACTTCCTGGCTGGCCGCGGCGAGGCCGAGCGACGCCTCCGCCTCGCCGGCGGTCAGGCCCGTCGCGGCCTCGAACACGACGCCGTCGAAGGCGATCGGCTCGTCATGGTCGGTGAAGCCGAGCACCGGGCCATCCCGCCGCGTCAGCTTCCAGCAGCTGGCGAGCGTCGTGGCCTGGCCAGCGAGATGGGCGCCGAGCGCCTCCGGAACCCTCCTCATGGCCGGATCTCCACCAGGGGGATCGCCGGAATGTCACCGGCGTCGAAGGCGGCGAGATTCACCACCAGCTGATCGAGATCGAAGCGCACGGGTACGTCGAACTGGAAACCCGCGGTGACGGTCAGCCCGGCCGACGGCGCTTCGGCCAGCATCACCACGCCCGTCGCGGCATCGACGGCAAAGCCGGAGGGGGCGAGCGCCGCCCCGTCGACGGCGACGACCACCGATCCCGCGACGGGCTTGGCGATCGGTCTGACATAGGCGTCGGCGCCGAGCCCGTAACGCTTCACCAGGGCAAACGTTCGGGTCACGCCGTCGCCGGCGCCGATCTCCTGGTCGAAAGCCCCGACCGGTTGGCCGGGCGGCGCCGAGGCATGATCGAGCGGATCGCGAAAGCGGAAGCCGACAAGCTTGCCGCGCCGCGCCTCGAAGAAGTCGAGCACGGCGAAGAGATCCTCGCGGCTCCGGATGCCAGAACCCGCGTCGTAGCGGCGGAAGGCATGGGCATGGCGCTGGTTGCGGCTCTCGAAACCGGTGGAGAGGCGCACGATCTCGGTGCGCCGCTCCGGTCCGCCCGAGGTGCCGAAGGCGATGCGCAGTGGAAAGCGCTCTTCGCTGAAAGCGGCGATCGCCATGTCAGAGCCCCCGCCTGCCGCGTTGCGTGGCGCGCGCCAGCATCGCTTGGATCTGCGCCTCGGAGCGGCGGAAACTCGCCGCGTCCGTGGCGGTGACGTTGAAGACGATGGTTGGTGCACCCCGCCCGCTTCCCTCCCCGAGCGAAACGCCGAGCGAACCGTCGGCCCCCCGCTTCAACGGCAGAATCGCCTCCGCCCCGGCCTCGCCCATCAGCCCCAGCCCGCCGCCGTTCGGAAAATAGCTGGGCGCGGCGACGACGCCGCCCTTGGCGAAGGGCGTCACGCTCGCCGCCGCGCCGCCCCCGAAGAGGCTGCCGAGGCTGCCGGTCAGACCCTGCAGCACGCCGCCGAGGGCGTTTTCCAGCGGCTTCAGCGCGGCGTTCAGCGCCAGCGTGGAAATCCGCTGCGCCAGCTGCTGCAGCACGCCGTCGAGCGTCCGCCCGCCCGACACCGCGCCCCTCAGCGCCGCCGAGAAGGCAGCACCAAAACCGCTCGCCTTCGCCGTCAGATCGACCATCGCCCTGTCGAAGCCCGACAGGTCGGCCTCGACCGCCACCGTCAGCGTCTCGTCCGCCATGCGTCACCTCGTGGTTGATCAGGTTTCGGGCTGGGCCGGCAATCGGAAGGCGGTGCTCGTGGCCCAAGGGGGTGCCTGTCCCTCAGCGGGTCGCTGGTCGCCCACAGACCGTCGAAGGCCGTTGCCATGGCTTTCGAACAGCGGCTCGCATCGGAACGAAACAACCGACCGCCACCCCTCCAATAGTCATTCTCGGGCTTGACCCGAGAACCTATGCCGCGACGGCGACAGCCGCACTTCCGGCTCAGGATGCCCGCTCGAAAGCGCCCTTTCGTGCCGAAGGGGTGGCGCCGCCGGCGTCGCGGCATGGGTCTTCGGGTCAAGCCCGAAGATGACTAAGATCAGAGGTTGGCACCTCGCTTCCATCGCCCGAACGCCGCACATGGGCAAGCGCGGCGATCAGCTCGAACGGCGATCCAGCACACCGATCTCCCCCCTTGAGGGGGAGATGCCCGGCAGGGCAGAGGGGGGCCGTGCCCTGCGCCCAATCACCCGCTTCCCCGATCGGGAAACCGCCGCATCAGGTCGGCGAGGCCGGGTCGCGTGATCACCGCTAGCGGGCTCGGCGTCCGCGGCGCCAGCGCCTGCGCCAGCTCGCGCGGCGTCATGCGCCAGAAATCGCGCGGTCTGAGCCGGAGCAGGCCGAGCCCGACAGACATCGCGGCATCCCAGGGAAAGGCCGTGCCCCCGCCCGCCGGCGAAGACACGGCGATCAAGGGTTTGCGGGAAAAGGCTCCACCCCGGTCGAGACAGTTATCGCGCGCTTCGCCGTCTTGGCCGCGGCCTCAGCCGCATCGCCGACCGATGCATCGCCGACCGACGCTGCGGCGGCCCCTTCCGCCTTCGCTGGCGCCTCCTCCGCCTCGCCGAACGCCGCGGCCAGAAGCGCGGCGACGAGCCGCGCCGCCCCCGCCGTGCCGCCGTCGATGCGCATTTGCGCGACCGCGGCGTCGTCGACGTCCATCCCGCCACCGCGCAGGCCGGCGCCGAGAATGCGGATGAGATCGCGCGCGGCCAGCCGGCCGGCGCTGAAGCGCGCCAGCAGGGCGGCGACGTCCTCGGCGGCGAAGGCGTCCTCCAGCTCGGCCAGGGCGCCGAGCGTCAGGCAGAGGACGCGGTCCTCGCCGTCGATCAGCCCCGCCACCTCGCCACGCCGCCGGTTGACGGCGCGGCGCATCGCCGGCCTTGCCGCGGCGGGAGTCATCGACACCGCCCCGCTCACAGCGCGGCGAAGGCGAGCGCGCCGGCCGATTCCAGCGTCATCTCGAAGCTGACCTCGCCATTGTGCTCGCCGCCATATTCGAGCGCCGTTACCTGGAAGGGTCCGGTGACCGAGCCGAAATCGGGGATGATCGCCTGGAAGGGCGCCACTGTCCCGGCGAAGAAGAGTTGCCGCAGCGCGGCGTCGGAAGCGGCGTCCTTGAAGATGCCGGCGCCCGACAGCGCCGCCCGCTGCACGCCGGCGCCGCCGAGCAACTCGCGCCAGCGCCCGGCGCTCTCGGCATCGGTGACGTCGACCGTCTCGGCATTGAAGGCGATCCGCCGCGTGCGCAGCCCCGCCACCGTCTGGAAATTCGTGCCGCCCGCCGGATCCACCTTCAACAGGAGATCCTTGCCCCGCTGCGCCGCCATTCCGGCCTCCCCTTTCCGTTTCGCCCACGAAAAAGGGCAGCCCGCCGGACCGCCCTTTTAACTCTGCCTGAAATGAAGGACGCGCCCGAGCTCGACTATTGGGTCACTTCCGACCGAGAAAGCCCCGGTGGCGCCTGAAGCTCTGCCTACGCCACCGGCTCCGTCACCGCCCGGAACCGCAAAATCCCGTGATAGGTCGCCGATTCCGGCTCCTGCCGCGCCTCGGCGAACTGCAGCTGCAGATTGACGAGGCTGTGGCCGGTGAGCGGCAAATGCGCGTCGTGCAGCTGGTTCGTCACCTGGTCCATGATCTGGTAGGTCTCGGCCTTGCCGCCGCCCTTGGCCCAGACATGCAGTGTCAGAATGTGCTCGGCGCCGTCCTCGGTGCCGGTCGACCAGTCGACGACCGTCGTGCGCCCAAGCGTCACATAGGGGAAGCTGGCGCGCTCCGGCACCCGGTCGAAAACTTTGGGTCCGCCCAGCATCGACAGGAGCGCCGGGTCGCCGGTCAGGGTCCGAAAAATGCTCGACTGCAATTCGCTGCTCGCATAGGCCATGGCCAAATCCTCTTCAGCTTGCCTCTCACGCCTTCATATCGTGAAATATGGCGTGATGGTTCCGGCCTGTCGAGTGAATCAAAGCTTAATTTACGTCAATCTTTCTGGTCCCGCTCACCGGATCCTCACCAGCTGCCACCTCAAAAACATCGGTCGGCAGTAAGCCCAGCAGCGAGGTGGAGGGGAGATGGCCGAGAGACTCTCCGGCCGCGTCGCGCGCCCGCCGCTGCGCGGCCTCGAGCCCCAGCGCCCGCGCCCGCCGGCCGAGCCTTCCCGCCAGCCGAATGGCCGCGACCAGTCTCACCGCGCTTCCTCGCAGCGGCAGACGAGATAGCGGCCGCTGTCGTCCGGGTCGTGCACGGAGAGGATCACCAGCCGCCGCGTGCCGACGACGAAGGCCATGCCGCGGTCGACCTCCGGCCGGGCGCGACAGATCACGCGGTGCGTCACCACCGCCTCGCGCTGACCAAAACGCTCCGCCGTCGCTACCGACAGCGGCTCGACATGCACCGACATTTCCGCGACCTCCTGCCAGAGCAGGGCCGCGCCGCCGCTCTCGTCCGGCACGGGGACGGCCGCTTCGAGAATCGACCGCCGCCGCAGGAGGCCGGGATCGATGAACAGCGGCGCCATTACAGCCGAACCCACCGGAACGGCGCGATCAGCGCCCGCGCCGCATCCGGCACCACGGCCGGCTGCAGGCCGGCAGACACCGCGCCGCGCAGCTCATAGGCCGTAGCGACGATGCGCTGCATCGCCAGAACGAGATTCACAGGCACCTCGCCGACGGCAAAGCCCGACGTGAATTCGATCTCGGCCCCATTCACCGCCGCCCTTACAACGGCCTGCGAAACCCGGATCGCCTCGATCCCCAGCGCCCGCTCGATCACCGAGGCGCCCGGCCCGAATTCGGTCGGCACGCCCGCCCCGTCATAGGCGACGACCGAGGTGACCTGATGCAGCGGGTGCCGCGTGATGTCGATCCAGCCGTCGCCCGGCACGGGATCGAGCACGAGCCGGAAGCTCCGGCGCACGAGAACCAGCCGCGTCTCGCGCTCCACCGTCTCGCGCGCCGCGGCGACGAGGCGGGCGATCAGCGCGTCCTCGTCGTCCCGCTCGATCCGGCACCAGGCCTTCGCCTCGGCCAGCGTCACCGGCTCGGCGGCGATGCCGCCCAGATCGATCAGCGTCATCGCCGCTCTCCGTTGGTCCCTTCAAAGGAAAGCGGCCGGCCGTCGCCGCCCGGCCGCTCGATCACTCGGTTACTTGGTGCCGATCAGCCGGCGAAGACGAGAAACTTCGCCGCGTCGAAATCCTGCACCCCGCCGCCGACGCGCTTGGTGGTGTAGAAGAGGACGTAGGGTTTCGCCGAATAGGGATCGCGCAGCACGCGCACGCCCTGGCGGTCGACGATCAGGTAGAAGCGCTTGAAATCGCCGAAGGCGATGGCCGGCGCGTCCGCCGCAATGTCCGGCATGTCCTCGGCCTCGACGGTCTCGAAGCCCATCAGCGTCGCCCGCGCGCCGGCGCTCGCCGGCGGCTGCCAGAGATAGTTGCCGTCGGCGTCCTTCAGCTTGCGCACCGCTGCTTGCGTGCGCCGGTTCATGACGAAACTGGCGTTCTGCCGGTAGCCGGCCTTCAGCGCGTAGACGAGATCGATCAGCGCGTCCGTGCCGGTGCCGGGGAGAAAGCCGCCATCGGCGCCGGTCGCGACCGTCCCGACCGTACCCCAGCTCCAGGCGCTTTCGGCGGAAACCGGATAGGTCATAAAACCCTTCGGCTTGGCGACGCCGTCGCCGGTGACGAAGGCGGTAGATTCCTGCGCCGCGAAAGCCTGCTCGACCTCGTCGCCGATCCAGCGGTCGATGTCGACGGCGGCGTCGTCGAGCAGCGCACTCGTCGCCGCCGGCATGGCGTAGAGCTCCATGGTCGGAAAGGAGAGCTCGGCCAGCTGCGGCGCCGTCGTGCCCGGCCGCGCCGCCGTCTCGGCGACCCAGCCGGTTTGCGCCCCGGTGATCGCAAACGGCTTCTTCAGCACCGCCGACGACACCGTGCGCACCGAGGCGATGGAGCGTATCGGCGAGATCGCGGCCAGGCGCCGGCCGATTTCCGTCTCGGTCTCCTCCGGCACGAGAAAGCCGCCATCGGCGCCGGTGAGGCCCGACATCGCCTTCTCCTCCAGCCGCCGCAGCTTGTTCTCGTCGCCGCCGCGGACATAGGCATCAAACGCCTGACGGTGCTCGCTGACGAACACGTCGCCGCCGCCGGACAGCCGCGGCCTCAACTCCTTCAGCACCAGCCGCTCCAGCCGCTTCTCCTGTTCGTCGAGCGCGCGGCCGATGCGGTCGACCTTCTCCTCGGTGACGACGTCGGCCGTCATCCGCTTCTCGATCTCGGCCAACCGCTGGTCGTTGGCGCCGCGAAACCCTTCGAAGGCCTGCATGAACTCGCCGAAGGCCGCAGCGATCTCGCCGCTCTCGGCACCGGTCTGCGCCCTCGTCTCCGGCGCGCTCAGGGTGATCTCGGGCATGTCGTCTCCTTTGGTTGAAACGGGATGGACGGTTGCTCTGCTGTCGGGGGCGCTCTGGCCGCCGCGCTCGGTCGCGCCGCTTGCCGCCGGTGCGGCCTGCCTCACCCCCCCTCTGGCCTGCCGGCCATCTCCCCCTCAAGGGGGGGAGATCGGACGGGCCTGAAGGGTCGGCAGTCCGGCAAAGGTTGCAGAAGGAGCGCGCGCAGGGACGCGCTCGATCTCCCCCCTTGAGGGGGAGATGGGCGGCAGCCCAGAGGGGGGTGTCTCGCGCCATCGGCTGACGTAGGGGGCGCCGGCCTATCGGCGCGCCAAAGCGTTCGCCGGCTTCACCGCAAAACGATCGGCGCCGTCCCGCAGCCGGGCGAGGAGCCTCTCCTCAGCTGCCCGAACATCCAGCCGCGCCCCGTCCTGCATTGGAAAGGTCACCACCGAGATTTCCCAGAGATCGATCTCGGCCAGTCGCCGCCCCGGCCGGCCGCGCTCGCGCAGGGCGCGACGGGTGCGGAACCCGATCGACAGCCCGTCGATGGCGCCGGCTTCGATCAGCGCGAAGGCCTCGCGCCCGGCCTGCGTATCGAGCGCCAGACGCCCTTCGGCAAACAGCCCGCGGCGATCCTCCCCGATCGACGTCCACACCCCGATCGGCCGGGCCGGATCGTGCTGCCAGAGCATGCGCACGCGCGGCGCCCCGCGCCGAGCCAACGAGGCCCGGAAGGCGCCCGGCTCGATCCGGTCGCCGGCGAGGTCGGCGACGCCGAAGAGGCTCGCATAGCCCCGGATCATGCCCGCGGGCGCACCGGCTTCGCCGGCGACCAGCAGCGCGGTCGTCCGTGCCGTCATCGCCGGTCCTCCCCGGCCGGCGGACCGGATCTGCCGGGCCCCCGGAACAGCGCGTCGGCGAAACGCTGGAGCACGCCGAGCGCCCACCAGGCGCACAGGCTCGCCGCCGCCGAGCCCATCATCGCCCGTTCGCCGGGCGAGAGCGCATCGTCGATGCCGAGATATTTGGCGAGCGTCAGCCCGGCGGGGACGCCGAAGGCGAGCCCGGTGACGATCCCGATCAAAAACCGCGCCGCCGCCTCGCGCCGACCCTGCGGCAGGAGATAGGCGACCGAGATCGCCGACCCCGCCGCTGCGCCCACGAGTTTCGCGCCCCAGACGACGCCCGACATCGGTTCTGCGGACATGGCATTCTCCTTGGCAATGATGGGGCGGACTGCGGGGCGCCGGCGGAAGGCATCGGCGCCCGCAAGCACACAGCGCCGGTTCGCTGATCGAAAGAGGCCTCGCGCCATTTCGCGCCGCGGCGCGATGGGCTATCGGACCCCGGGAACGGAGACCCGCTATGAAGATGATCGGCCTCATCGGCGGCATGAGCTGGGAGAGCTCGGCCGAGTACTACCGGATCCTCAACCAGGGCGTCCGCGATCGCCTCGGACCCACGGCCTCGGCCCGCTGCCTGCTCTGGTCCTTCGACTTTTCGGAGATCGAGGCGCTGCAGCGCCAGGGCGACTGGGCCGGCCTCACCGCGCGCATGGTCGACGCCGCCAGGCGGCTCGAGACGGGCGGCGCCGACGTCCTCGTGATCTGCACCAACACCATGCACCGCATGGCCCCGGAGGTTCAGGCCGCGGTCGGCATCCCGCTCCTCCACATCGCCGATCCCACCGCCCGGCGCATCAAGGCGGCCGGCTTCGGCCGGATCGGCCTGCTCGGAACTGCCTTCACGATGGAGCAGGATTTCTACAAGGGCCGGCTGTCGGCCACCCACGGCCTCGACGTGATCGTCCCCGACGAAGCCGACCGCGCCACCGTTCACCGCATCATCTACGAGGAACTGGTGGCCGGGCAGGTCCTGCCGGAGTCGCGGCAAGCCTATCGCGACGTCATCGCCCGCCTCGTCGCGGCGGGCGCCGAAGCGATCATTCTCGGCTGCACCGAGATCATGCTGCTGGTCGGCCCGGAGGACAGCGCGGTGCCGCTCGTCGACACCACCGCGCTCCATGCCGAGGCCGCCATCGAGCATGCCCTCCGCGCCTGACTTTCCTCACGCCCGCACCCCATACCCCACCGCCTCGCGCTTCTCGTCGTCCGACAAGAACCCCGCCGCGCCGATCCTCGCCCAGAGCGCCTCGCGCTCGGCGCTGAGGCCGTCGATGCGGTCGGCGTCGTAGCCGAGGCGGAGCGACGGCGCGCCGAAATGGCCCGCGAGAAAGTCGCCGATCGCGCCGGTGAGCCTGGAGATCAGCGGCAGCACGGTGAAGCGGTAGAAGGCGCGGTTGGCCTCGGCATAGTTGGCATAGGTGTTGTCGCCGGGAATGCCGAGCAGCATCGGCGGCACCCCGAAAGCCAGAGCGATGTCGCGCGCCGCCTGGTTCTTCGCCTCGATGAAATCCATGTCCTTCGGCGACAGGCCCATCGCCTTCCAGTCGAGCCCGCCTTCGAGCAGCATCGGCCGCCCCGCCCGGGCGGCGCCCGTATAGCCCGTCTCGAGTTCGATCTTCAGCCGGTCGAACTGGTCGGGCGAGAGATTGCCGGCCTCGCCCGGCTGGTAGACCAGCGCGCCCGAGGGCCTCGCGGAATTGTCGAGCAGCGCCTTGTTCCAGCGCGCCGCGGCATTGTGCAAATCGAGCGCCGCCCGCGCCGCCGACAGCGGCGCAAAACCTTGGCTATCAGCCAGCGGATGGAACAGGCGGACATGCAGCAACCGTCCCGGCCCGTCCCGCGTCGCGGCACCGCCGGGCCCGTGACCGTCGGCCCCGTCCTCGCCGGCGCCCGCGCCGCCCTCGGCCGCGATGCGCCGGACGCTGCCGCCGACACGGTATTCGTAAGCCTCCGGCCAGCCGTCCCGCCCCTCGATCACCCGCATCCGGTCGGGCCGGAGTGCAAACAGCGCGCGCGGCACGCCGTCCACCGCGACGAGTTCGAGAAACGCGTCGCCCGCCAGGAGGAGATGGCCGCAGAGCGCCTCGACGAGCCCTGCCCCGTCCTGCCCGCCATTCGGCCGGCGCAGGAGCTGCAGCAGCGGATGCGTCTCGACCTCGCGCGGGCCGTCATAAAGCAGCAGCGGGATCGCCGCGGCGTTCTCCGCGATCAGCCGCACCGAGCGATAGACCACCGGATTGTGCATGAACCCCGCTTGCGCCAGCGCCCGGTACGGCCGCTCGCCCTCGACATCCGGCACCGCCCCGGTGAACACCAGCGTCCCCGCCGCCGGCACGCTCTTCACCTCCGCCGGCGCCGTGGGCACAGGCGTCAGCCGCGCCGCGAGAAAGCTTCGCAGTCCCATGGGTGTCTCCGTGATGTCTCTAGGGCGATGACGACGGCGCCTGGCGCGGCCCAAGGACGACCACAGCGCACACGCTGCTTCTTCTCCCCTCCGGGGAGAAGGTCGCGGCAGCGGGATGAGGGGGAGCGCCCGTTGCGATGAGCCGCCGCCTTCGGCGCCCCTCATCGGCCTGCCGGCCACTTCTCCCCGGAGGGGAGAAGAAGCAGCGGCGGCCTCCCGCTCCCTGGAGCGGCTTACAGCCCCCGCACCCGCGGCTCGGCCGACGGTCCCGCGAGCGCCGTCACGGCCCAGACCAGCGCGTCGAGCCGGTCGGGCGAGCGGCCGGATGAAAGACCATCCGGGCCGAAATCGGCCATCTCGTCCTCCAGCGCGGGAAAGCTGCCGGCATGGCGGACCCGGCCCTGTTCGTAGAGCGCCGCCACCGGCTCGGCCCGCACCCACTTGCCGCGGCTGGCCCTCACGGCGCGCACCGGCGCGGACGGCGCCACGGTGCGGATCACCGCCTCGACCATGTCGCCGCCCTGGTTGACCTCGGCGACGATGCGGTCGGCCTCCAGAAGCGTGTAGAGGCCGACCGCCGCCCGCGCCCATTCGTGCGGCTTCAGCCCCTGCCGGCTGTGATCGGCCAGCACGTAGATCGTCCCGTCCGCCGAAATCCCCGCCGCGACGATGCCGCAGGCGTCCGACCGTTTCGTCGCCGTCGCCGGCGGATCCACCGCCACGACGATGCGCCGCAGCGCCGGCGCCGCGCGCACCCGCATCCGGTCGATCCCGGCGCGGTCGAACAGCGCGTCCTCGCGGTCGGCGATCATCTCGCCGAAAAGCTCCTGCCGCCCCAGCCGCGACCCGCCATAGCGCGCCGCCATCGCCTCGACGAATCCCGCCCCGAGATTGTCCGCATTCTCGTCGGTGCGCATATGCGTCACCACCGTCCCACCAGACCCAGACGGCAAGCCTTTCTCCCCCCTCGGGGGGGAGATGGCCGGCAGGCCAGAGAGGGGCTCACCGCCCAAAAACCCGCCGCCGCTGGCCTCCGCCGCCGCGGCCCCCGCACCCGCGATCCCGCCCGCCTCCGCCAGCATCCGCTGCAACAACGGCACCGGCCGCGGCGTCGTCGTGAACAGCGCCCGCGGCCGTTCCCCCAGCCGCAGCCCCAGCTGCAGATTGTCGAAACAGGCGTCGGCATGCTTCCATTTCGCCAGCTCGTCGCCCCAGGCGGCATCGAACTGATAGCCCCGCAGCGATTCCGGGTCTTCCGACGAAAAGATCTGCGCCACGGCGCCATTGCCGAACACCAGCCGCCGCCGCGTCGCCTCGTAGACCGGCCGCGGCCCCGCGACATTCGCCCGGAGCCCGCTTTCGCCCTCGACCATCACCTCGCGCGCATCGGCGAGCGTTTCCGCCACCAGCGCGATGCGGCCGTGCACGCGCGTGGCGGCGGGAAAAACGCCCTCGACCATCGCCCGCACCCATTCCGCCCCGGCCCGCGTCTTGCCCGAGCCGCGCCCGCCGAGGATCAGCCATTGCCGCCAGTCGCCGGGCGGCGGCAGCTGCGAAGGCCGCGCCACCAGCGCCCAGCCCGGCATCGCCCGCCCCAGCACCGAAGCGCGGGCGCTTTCAACTTCCTTCCCGGCCAGCTCCCAGAATTCCGCCTCGTCGATGTCCGGCGGGACGACTCCCGGCTGGACGATCCCCGGCTGGGTAAGACCCGGCGGCACCATTCCCGACTGGATAATTCCCGCCTGGGAGATCCCCGACTCCGCGGGCCGGGCCGCCAAAACCTCCGGACGAAGCGTCGTCGCCGGCCAGAACCGCCGCCGCCGCTTCATGCGCCTCCCGGGGCCGCCAGCGGCGCGCCATCGACCGCGCCGGCCTCGCGAAACCGCCCGTCCGCCTCGAACAGCACCGCCCCGCCGCGGCGCCTTGCATCCAGCGCCCGCAGCCGCCGCAGCATCTCCGCCGCGAGCCGCGCCGCCTCGGCATCCTCGTCCGTGTCGCCGCGCGCCGACAGCGCCTCCAGCCGCTTCAGTTCCAGGAGCTTTTCCAGCGTGCGCGTCACCAGCGCCACCGCCTCGACCCGTCCCTTCGCCCCCGCCTCTCGTTTGTCCCCGGGAACGTCTTCAGGACTATTTTCCTCACAGACCCGCTCCAGCGCCGCGAGCTCGCGCGTCAGCAGCACCAGCAGCCGCGCCGATAACGGCGCCTCCTCCCGGTCTGCCTCTGCCATGAAACCTCTCCGACCAAGAAAAAAGGCGAAGGGATCTCTCCCGCCGCCCGCACTTTTCCGACTGTAGCTGGAGACTACGCGCCCACCGTCACGCTGTCAAGGACTATTTTCCTATTATGCAATCGTCGCTTCTCGCGCCGGCACCTGCACCCCCGCAGCGTCGTCCCGTGCGGCCGCGCGCACGGCCGCCGGACGCGCCTTGCAGCGCGCGGCATAGTCGTCGAGGACAGCGCTCTCGGGGAAAGCACCCCGTGCGAACGAAAGCGCGCTGCCGACGAGGATGTCAGCTCCGCTGAAGGCGTCGCCCATGAGGTAGGGGCCCTGTTCCAGCGCCCGGAGCAGCCGCCGCGTCACCGCCTCATGGCTGCGTCGCTTCATCGGCGCGGCTTCGAGCTCTCCTCCCATGGCGGCAAAGATCGCGGGCTCCATCGCCGCGGCGTACCAGGCGAGCCACGTCAGGTAGCTGCCGCGGCGGGGGTCGCCGGCGCGCGGCCCGAGCTGCGCCTGCGGCAACGCGTCGGTCAGGTAGAGGATGATGGCGACGGACTCCGCCACCAGCGCGCCGTCGTGGACGATCGCCGGCACCTGCTTGTCGGGATGGGGATTGATGGCGTCCGGCACGCCGAGACCGGTCATCGGCCGGAAGATCGACACCGGGACGATCTCGTAAGGGACGGCCAGTTCCTCCAGCAGCCAGACGATGCGGGAGGAGCGGGACTGCGCGGCATGGTACAGCGTGATCATGGTTGTCTCCGTCGTGTAGCGGGAAACGTCCCGCTTTCCGGAGGCGGCTTGTATCGACACCCTGCTGACAGCATGATGTCAGCAGGGAGACCACGCCGATGCGCCGGGCCGATCGACTTTTTCAGATCATCCAGATCCTCAGGCGCTCGCACCGGCCTGTTACCGCCGACGCCATGGCGCAGGAACTGGAGACCTCGAAGCGCACCATTTATCGCGACATCGCCGACCTTCTCGGCCAGCGCGTTCCGCTGCGCGGCGAAGCCGGCATCGGCTACGTCCTCGATGGCGCTTTCGACATGCCGCCGCTGATGCTGACGCCCGACGAGATTGAGGCGGCCGTCCTCGGCGCGCAATGGGTGGCCGGCCGTGGCGACCCGGTGCTGGCGTCCGCCGCGCGCGATCTGATCGCCAAGATCGCCACGGCCGTGCCGGAAAAGCTGCGCCCCTTCATCCTCGAGCCGGCCATCGGCACGTCGCCGGGACGCGGCGCTGCGGCCGACGGGGTCGACATCACAAAGGTCAGGGCCTGGATTCACGCCGGCCGGAAGATCGCCATCACCTACCGCGACGAGCGGGGCGAAACGACGCGGCGCGTCATCTGGCCGGTCATTGTCGGCTATTTCGATACCATGCGCATGCTGGCAGCATGGTGCGAGCTGCGCCAGGATTTTCGCAGCTTTCGCACCGAGCGCATGGTGGCGGCAGAGTTTCTGGACGAGCGCCACGGCTCCCGGCCCGGGGAGCTTCGGAAAAGATGGAAACGGCACATTCAGGAAACGCGCGGCGTGACGCTGCCCTGAGCCCCGCTCCGGCTTGCCGAGCGCCGCACTGGCGCTCCTACCGCACCCCCGCCCCCGGATCCTCCCCCGGCCAATCCGCCAAATGCTCCTCCAGATCGTCCGTCTCCATCCCCTCCTCGGAAATCGTCCGGCCGCGCACGGAGATGCCGGCCGCGTGCACCGTCTCGGGGTCGCCGGACAGGAGATGGTGCCACCAGTAGAGGTCCTCGCCGTCGCGGATCAGGCGGTAGGCGCAGGTCGGCGGCAGCCAGGTGATCGAATTCACCTCGGCGAGCGTCAGGCCGATGCAGTCGGGGACGGTGGCCTGGCGGTTGGGATAATCCTTGCAGCGGCAGGTGTCGCCGTCGAGCAGCCGGCAGGCGACATGCGTCCAGGCGATCTCGCCGGTGTCCCAATCCTCGAGCTTGTTCAGGCAGCAGCGGCCGCAGCCGTCGCACAGGCTCTCCCACTCCGACGGAGTCATCTCGGCCAGGGTCTTTTCCTGCCAGAACGGCCTGTTGCCGGAATCACGCAGCGGTGAAAGATCGTCCATGTGCTCAGTGTCTTTTCTTGTTGTCGCCACACGGCTCGACCACTTAAGCTGGTCGAAGGGACTGGGATGGTAAGACGACGCGCTATAGCAAAAATGGCTCCCGCTCGCCCGAGGAAACAGGTCTGAACTTGCGCCCATCTCAGCCCCATCAGCCAAAACGCTGGGTCCCCACGCGTCTGATCGAAGTCGACGCCTGGATCGACAGCAGCCTGTGGCGCCTTTCGCATGCGTTTTCCGCGGCCTGGGAGAGCCTTACCATCTTCTCGCGGCGATTTCGCGCCCGCGGCTTCAAGCGCGTCCTCGTCGAACTCTCCTGCGAGGGGCTGACGCTCGGCCTCGTCGGCTTCGTGCTCCTGCTCGTGCTCGCCCAGCCGGCGATGCAGCTCACCGCCAACGGCCTGCCGCTGCAGAGCGACTATTCCGTGCTGTTCCTCGACCGGCACGGCAACGAGATCGGTCGCCGCGGCGTGCTGCGCTCGGACGCCATCCCGATCGACGAAATGCCCGACCCCTTCATCAAGGCGGTTCTGGCGACGGAAGACCGGCGATTCTTCGAGCACTGGGGCATCGATTTCTTCGGCCTTGCCCGCGCCATGAGCGAGAACGCGCGCGCCGGCGGCGTCGTTCAGGGCGGCTCGACGCTGACGCAGCAGCTCGCCAAGAACGTCTTTCTGTCGAACGAGCGCACCATCGACCGCAAGATCAACGAGGCCTTCCTGTCGCTCTGGCTGGAATCCAATCTCACCAAGCGCGAGATCCTCGGCATGTATCTCGACCGCGCCTATATGGGCGGCGGCACCTTCGGCGCGGCGGGCGCGGCGGAGTTCTATTTCAACAAGGACGTGCGCGAGGTCTCCCTCGCCGAGGCGGCGATGCTCGCCGGCTTGTTCAAGGCGCCGGCGAAGTACGCCCCGCACATCAACCTGCCCGCCGCCCGTGCCCGCGCCAACGAGGTCCTGTCCAACATGGTGCAGGCCGGCTTCATGACCGAGGGCCAGGTCGTGGCCGCCCGCCGCCAGCCGGCCACCGCCGTCGACCGCTCGTCCACCACCTCGCCCGACTATTTTCTCGACTTCGCCTTCGCCGAGGTGCAGCGCCTCGCCGAAAAGATCCCGCACCGCAACTTCATCGCCCGCACGAGCCTCGACACCGGCCTTCAGAAGCTGGCCGAGGAATCGGTCGACTATCACCTGCAGCAGTTCGGCAAGCCCTACAACGTCAAGGAGGCGGCGATGGTCGTGCTCGACGACGAGGGCGGCGTGCGCGCCATGGTCGGCGGGCGCGACTACGGCCTGTCGCAGTTCAACCGCGCCACCAAGGCGCTGCGCCAGCCGGGCTCGTCCTTCAAGGGCTATGTCTATGCCGCGGCAATGGAGGCCGGCTACAAGCCGAACGACAAGATCTCCGACGGGCCGATCACCATCGGCAAATGGTCGCCGAAGAATTACGGCCGCTCCTATGCCGGTACGGTCACCCTGACGGACGCCATCGCCAAGTCGATCAACACGGTGCCCGTGCGCCTCAGCCAGAAGATCGGCGTCGACAAGGTCGTCGCCATCGCCAAGGCGATGGGCGTCGAAAGCCCGCTGCGCGGCGACAAGACCATGGCGCTCGGCACCTCCGAGGTGACCGTGCTAGACCAGGCGACGGGCTATGCGGTGTTCCCCGCCGGCGGCATGGATTCGCACCGCCACGCCATTCTGTCGATGACCGACACCGACGGCGACGTGCTGTGGGACGCGCGACGCGACATGCCGCCGCGCCATCGCGTGCTCTCCGAGCAGGCCGCCCAGTCGATGAACGAGATGCTGGTGCAGGTGCCGATCCGCGGCACGGCGCGCAAGGCAGCCCTGTCGATGACGCGGGCCGCCGGCAAGACCGGCACCACCCAGGCCTACCGCGACGCCTGGTTCGTCGGCTACACCGGCAACTTCACCGCCGCCGTCTGGTACGGCAATGACAGCTACGCGCCGACCAACAAGCTGACCGGCGGCGGCCTGCCGGCGATGACCTGGCACCGCTTCATGGAGAGCGCCCATCAGGGCATCGAGCTGAAGCCCATCCCCTATATCGACGATCCCCTGCCTCCGCTCGAGGAGCCCAAGGTCGCCAGTGCCGGGGAAGAGGGCGGCAGCCCGCGGCCGGTGCGCCAGCTCTCGCTGAATTCGGCCACGCAGAAGCTCCTGGTCGGCATCGCCACGCTGTTCGACGACGCGCCGCCGCTGGGCCCGGAAAAGGTCGCGGCCAACCGCTCGTCCCGCGCGGCCGCCGGGGCGCAGTAGCGCCGCCGGCCCACCCGCCGACGCGCCGTTCGGCGCGGACCCGCCTTGCATCCGGCGCCGCCGCATGGAATGAGCCAGTGCCCCTGCACCAGAGCCCAGAGCGCATGCGTTTCATGATCCTCCTCGTCCTCTCGCTGCTCCTGGCGCTCGGCCTCGGCGCCTGGACCGCCGATCGGGCGCTGGAGATGTCGGCCGATCTCGGGACGGTCGAGGTCGGTCCCTGGCGCGCCAACCCGCTCGGCGGCTCGCCGGATGCCGATCCCTATTCCCGCGCGGTGCTCGCCCGCATCGGCAATCTGACGCTCGGCGGCGGCGAGGGAATCAGCTTCAGGGCCATCGAGGACAGCACCGGGCGCCCGCTCGAGCGGCAATGCACCTACGTTCTGGCCGGCCAGACGCCGCCGGCGCGGGTGTGGACGCTGGCCGCCTATTTGCCGGACGGTCGCCTGATCGATCCGGGCGAGGGCCGGCCGGGCTGGCTGGTGTCGCGCAGTCTGCTCCGGGCCGAGGACAACGCCACCCAGATCACCGTCGGCCCTGCCGCGGCGCCCGGCAACTGGCTCTCCGTCACCGGCCGCGGCAGCTACATCCTGGCGCTGACGCTCTACGACACGCCGGCCAGCACCTCCAGCGGCCTCGGCCGCCTCGCTCTGCCGAGCCTCACGCGCGGAGCCTGTGCCGATGGGTAGGTTTCTCCTCGCCGTGGGGACCGGGCTCGTCGGCGCGGTGATCGTCCACATCGCCGTCATCTTCGCGATCCCGCCTCTGGCCGACAACAATGCCTGGGGGCGTCTCAGCCGCATCGCCGGCATGGAGACGGTGGTGCGCATCGACTCGCAGCGCCAGGCGCCCGGCGAGGCGACGCTGCGGCGCGACGGCCCTGGCGCGCACGACTTCGCCTTCATCGATCCGGCCTTCGTCACCGCCGCCTGCCGCTTTTCCCTGGAGGACGGCCTGGTGCGGGTGTCGACGCCCGCGGCGACGGATTTCTGGTCGGCCTCGATCTATTCCCGCCAGGGCGACAATCTCTATTCGATCAACGATCGCTCGGCGGTGAACGGCCGCTTCGACCTCCTGCTCGGCACGCCGGAGCAGCTCGTCGATGCCGAGGCCAACAGCGTCTCGCAGGACGAGACGGCGATTCCGGTCGGGCTCGACATCGCCGAGGGCTATGTGACGCTGCGCGTCCTGGTGGACGACGAGACCCAGCGCCCGGCGGTGGATGCCTTCGTGCAGTCCTTGCGCTGCCAGAAGGTGGACGCGGCGGGCCTTGCCGATGACACCGATCGCCGGCCCGCGGATCCCCGCCCCGCCGGCTGAAGGCCCTCCGTCGGACCTGTACCAGTTCCAGCTTTACGCCTTGAGCAGCACCGGCGCGTCCTGCCGGGCCTCGTCCGCCGGGACCATGGCCTCGCGCCGGATGCAGGGCAGGATCACGATCGTCGCCGTCGGTGCGTCGTCGCCGACGCGCCGGTCCACCTGCGGATCGGCCCTCGATCGGGGGGGAAAGCGGAGCATGACTGCCATGGCAAAGCCCTATCAGCGTCGGTCTGTCCGGCGGACTATGCCGAGCGCACCTTTCGCGAAGCTAGAAAAGCCGATCAGGGTTAATCGCTTGCTAAGACATCTTAGCTAATTCTTTCGATCGTCGGCAATGACGATCGAACTCCCGGAGCCCCATGAAGGACGACAGCCCGCGCCTCTTTAGAGCCCTAGAAAAGACCGCTGGCCGCGACGGATTCGATACCATCGTCAGCGCCGCCGTCGCCAGCTACGGCTCTCTTCGCTCTCCCGGCGACAACCAGGCGCGCGATTTCGGCCGCCTCGTCGTTCCGCTCTGGGACAAGATCCAGCCGGAGACCCGCCGGGCGCTGGCCGCCGCGCTGTCGCACAGCCCGCGCGTGCCGCGGCCGATCGTCGAGCTCTTGATCGCCGAGCCGCTGGAGATTTCGGCGCCCTTCCTGATGTCCAGCCCCGCGCTCGGCGCCACCGACCTCCTGGCGCTGCGGACCAGCCGTGACCGCCGCCTGCGCAAGATCATCGCCGGTCGAGCGGCCTCGGGCGCGACCGCCTCTGCAGATGCTCCCGCGCCCGATGCCCCCTCGCCCCAGGCACCGTCCGCGACGGCGGAGCCGGTCGCCGCCGTGCCGGCAGCCGCCGCCCCGCCGGCGCCCGCAGCCGCCGCACCCGCGACGCCAGCCGTCCCGGCCGGGCGCGTCGCGCCGGAGCAGCCGGTCGCGGCCCGCCCGTCGGAGACGAGCCCCGCCAGCGTCAGCCCGCCGGAGGACGACGTTCCGGCGCCTCTGCCCGCGCCGACCGGCGCCGCCGACCTGATCCGCGAGACCCTTCGGCGGCTGGCTCTGCCCGGCGGCCGCGACCGGGTCGCGCCGACGCTGCACGAGCTCGTCGCCCTCGCCGTCCAGCAGGACGGCGCGCGCTTCTACGAGGGCCTGCGCCAGGCGCTCGATCTCGCCGACGAAGTTCTGCAGAAGATCGCCGACGACGAGAGCGGCGAGCGCTTGGCCGTGGCGATCAAGGCGCTGGGCGCGACCCCCGCCGACGCGCTGACCATTCTGATGATGCTGAAGCCCGACATCGGCCTCGACGTGGCGAAATTCAGCCTGATGACGCGCTTCTACCGCGCCCTGAAGGCGGAGGACTGCGCGGCGCTCGCCCGTGGGCCGCGGGCCCGCCGGACCGTCGCCGCGCCGCGGCTGGAGCCGCAATACGAAGACCTGCAGCCGCTGCCGCGAACGGCGCCGCCGGCCGATTTCGGTCGCCGCGTCCAGCGGCCGTTCGGCGAGCAGAAGGGTTTTCGCTCGGGCTGAGGCCCGGCGGATCGCCGGCGACGCCGGTGCGTCCCCAGGCAGCGCAGCCCGCGGGGCTTGGCCCTCGCCCCGCTCTCCAGGCACCGCTCCGGTCCATTCAGCACCGACGAGGGTTCCCTCGCGCATCGACGGCGAGCGAAGGAAGTGTCACCCGGCCGGCGCGGCGTGAAGACGGGCCGGCCCGGCCGGCTCAGCCGTCGACGATGTCGAGATAGGTTTCCGGCGCCGCGGTCTCGATCTCCACCACCCAGAAATCGGGATCGAAGCGGGCCTCGCGGGCAAGGCGCCGCTCCAGCGCGTCGGCATCGGCGAGCGCCTCGCGCATGAAGCGCCGGCCGCCATCGTCGGCAGAATGGGTCTGGCTCGCCGGGCTGAACAGCGTCACCTCTCCGTCGCGGGCGCGCACCAGCACGAAGATCGCCCCCGCCGCCTCGGCGCCATGGCGTTCGACGGCGGCAAAGCCGCCATCGGCAAACACCCGGCGCAGGAGCTGGGAGACGAAGAGGTCGCTGGTCACCCGCATGGCGCGCTCGCCCCCGTCACGTCACCGCGCCCCGTCACTTCACCGCGCCCCTGTCACTTCACCGCACCGATGGCGATGAGGTGGTCGAGCAGGCGCTGGTCGGGCTGGCCGGTGACGTCCATGCCCTCGAGCGCCTCGAAGGTGCGGATCGCCGCCCGCGTCTGCTCGCCGACGAGGCCATCGGCCTTGAGTTCGGCGACGTCGGCATTGGCCAGCCCGCTCTGGATCCGCCGCACCAGCTCCCTCTCCGACAGGGCCTCGGTCGCCGCCGGCACTGCCTTCCCGGTCGAGCCGGTCGAGCCGGTCGCCGAGGGGTCGGCCGCGGCGCGACCGGCGCCCGGCTCCGCCGCCGGCTCGAAACTGGCCATGCGTTCGGAAATCTCGGGCCGGGCCGACGGGTTGGGCGCCGCCGCGGCGATCTGACGGATCTGCGACAGCAGCAGCGGCGAGGGCTCGCCGTCGACGCGCAAGGCGTTCTCGGTCTGGAAGGCCCGGATCGCGGCCGCCGTCGCCTGTCCCGGGCGACCGTCCGGACGGCCGGCATAGTGACCGGCGGCGGCCAGCGCCTCCTGCACCTCGAGCACCAGCGGCACCGGCTGCAGGGTCGGCTCGGCCGCGGCGGACTGGATAGCCGCATCCTCGGCCGACAGCGCGCGCGTCGTCATCATCGGCCGGGGATGGCGGCCCGGCTGGGCATAGATCGCATTGGTGGAAACGACGGCGAACAGCACCGCGACGCCGGCGATGCTGCCCGACAGAACCGGCCGGGCCACGACCGGACGGCCGATCGCGCCGAGCATGGCGGCCGAGCCGTTCAGCACCGCCCGCGCGGCGCTAGGCCGTGCGACGGCCCGACCGGTCTTTCTCGGGATGGGTTTCTGTCTCTTTGCAGGCATCGGTCAGCGCCACGATCTTATTTCTGGAGGACTCTGCTTCGGCGATTGCGGCCATGCTGTCGAGAGGAAGGCGAACGGTGACCGTGGTTCCCCGGCCGAGTTCGCTGGCGATCTCCATCGTCCCGCGGTGGAGCGCGGCGAGGCCCTTGACCAGCGAAAGGCCGAGCCCGGTTCCCTGGTAGCGCCGCGCAATCCCCTGGGAGAGCTGGGTGAAGGGCTGGCCGAGGCGCGGCAGGTCCTTCTGGGCGATGCCGATTCCGGTGTCGGTCACGGCGAGGACCAGCATGCCGCCCCGGGCGTCGGCGCGCAATGTCACGGTGCCGGCATCGGTGAACTTCACCGCATTGGCCAGAAGATTGAGCAGGATCTGGTGGCAGGCCCGGCGATCGGCGATCACTTCGGGCAGGTTCGGGGCCACCACCGCGTCGAGCGTCAGTCCCTTGCGCTCGGCCTGCGGACGGATGACGTCGGTCGCCGCGCGCAGGGCTCTCGGGACGTCGAAGCGCTCGACCTCGATCTCGTAGCGGCCGGCCTCGATCTTGGAGATGTCGAGCAGGCCGTTGACGACCGAGAGCAGGTGCTCGCCCGACTGGCGGATCAGCCCGACATATTCCTTCTGCCGGGGATCGTCGAAACCACCGAAGAGCTCCTGGTGGAGCACGTCGGAAAAGCCGATGATGGCGTTCAGCGGCGTGCGCAGCTCGTGGCTGACGGCAGCCAGGAAATGGCTCTTGGCGTCCGAGCCCTGTTCCGCCGCGGCCAGAGCGCGCGTCAGCTCGGCGGTCAGCGCGCGCTCGGCGGAGACGTCGCGGGCGATGGCGAGAATGGCGTGCAGCTGCCCGGCACCATCGCGTACCGACATGAACTTGAACGCCACGTCGCGGAAGTGCTGCGCCTGGCTGGCGGCCGACTGGACCTTGACCTCGACGACGACGGCATCGGCGCCGCCCCTCAGATCGCCGAAGGCCTTGAGATAGCGGACGCGGTCGGTGACGTGGATGGCGTGGAAGATCGCCTTGTCGCTGAGCGGCGGCACGGAGGTCTCGAACAGGCCGGCGGCGGCGGCCGAGGCCGAGAGCAGCCCGCCTTCCGGCGAGAAGCGCAGCACCGCCTCGCAGAGGCCGTTCTCGATCAGCAGCGCTTCCGTTTCCTGAAGCCCCCGGGCGATCACCGTCTTTTCCCGGCTGCGCCACAGCCGCAGCGCCTGCCAGGCGCCGTAGAGCAGGCAGAGGCCCGCCGTCAGGGCGCCATCGAAGGCAAAGCTCTGCGCCGACGCCAGGCCCAGCCACTGCGCCAGCGCCACCGCGCCGAGCGCGAGGCAGGCAATACCGGTGGCCGAGGCGGCGAGCTGCCGCCGCCCGGTCAGCGCCGCTTCGATCGGCGCCAGGAGAAGCAGAAACAGGACGGGCGAGGACAATCCGCCGCCGGCCAGGGCGACGGCCCCGACGAGCGCGGTGGCGCCGGCAATGGCGAGGAGGAGTACGAGCGTCAGGCGCCCGCTCGAGGCGAGAAGGCCGGCCAGCGCGAGACACGCGCCGGCGACCACCGCCGGCAGCGCCACGCCGCGCATGCCGATATCACCGAGGCTGGCGAAGGGCAGGACGAGCGCCGCGGCAAGGCCCATCGAAACCAGCCCGGCGAGCGCGCGACGCTGGCGCGCGCGCTCGTCGGGCTCGTCGATCCTGGGCGAGACCAGTCGCTCGAACGTGCCGGACAGCGCCGTCGCGAAGGTGCTGGAATCCAGCCCCGATGCGCTTCCGTCTGCCTCGCTGATATGCGTCATCCACAACCCGCATCTACCGTCGATGCCAGGCGCGGCCGACCGAATCTGTCCGGGCGGCCCTCTCTGGCTTGGTCTCCATCATCGCCTTAACCCTTTAAGGAAGGCATAAACGGCGGCTCGTCCGGCCGGTCCGCGGGCGACACCACAGCCGGAGGCGCGCCGTCGGCACCGGCTTCGACGGGAATCGCGCCACCGCGCCGGCCGCATCTCTCGGAGAGACTGCCGACTGCCGTACGGAGAAGGCAGGGTCTTTCGTCTGTATCCCAGGGTATTTTTTCCGCCCGGCATCGACCCGTCGGCCGATCGATTGCATTTGAGTCAAATTCGACGACAAGTTTGAACCGGGTCTTCGTGCCTTTCGGGCATGGTGCGGATCAGGCAAGGAGTGAAGGGAAGCGCCCGGCGCTCCAGGCCTCACCCGGCACGGGACACCGTGCCACAGCAACAGCCGCGCCACGTCGCAGGAGCAGGCAGCATGCGTTTCATCCTGAAGGCCGCCTTCTGGCTCGGTCTCATCGCCTTCTTCATGCCCTTCGGCGGCACGCCGAAGGAGACCTCGGCCCATCTCAGCGTCGTCGGCGCCTTCGTCGGCGCGCAGGAGGCGATCGCCGATCTCAGCGGCTTCTGCACGCGGGCCCCGCAGGCCTGCGATACCGGCCGCGAGTTCGCCGTCTTCGCCGGCGAGCGCATCGGCGACGGCGTCGCCATGGCCTACAGCCTCGTCCAGGACCGCGTCGCGCCCGCCTCCCCGCCCCCCGCCGCCGCCCCGGCCCCGGCCACGGCCACCGCCATCGCCGCGCTCCCCACCCCGACCGATCCCGTGATGACCGGCGCCGTCGATGCCGCCCCGCCCGTGCTGCGCGGCCCAGCCGCCTATCGCCCGCCGCAGCGCGCCGTCGAAACCGCGTCCGCGGTGCCGGCCGATCCCGCGCCGCTGCCCGTCGCGACCGCCCACCGTCCCGCTCTGGCGGTCCCGACCCCGGCGCCGCGGTTCTGAGTCACGCGGAGGCGCACGGCGCGACGCGCGACCTGACAAGTCCGGCCGGCGCCCCTATATCCGTTCCGAAAGCCGGCGGGCGCCATGCCCGCCGAAAGGCCATGGCGGGACGGCAATGACGACGATCGACGACATCGAGACCAATTTCGAGCTGCTCGACGACTGGGACGATCGCTATCGCTACCTGATCGAGCTCGGCCGGGAGCTGCCGCCGCTGCCCGAGGGCACGCAGAACGACACGACCAAGGTTCCCGGCTGCGTCAGCCAGGTGTGGCTGGTCAGCGACATCCTCCCAGGCGCGCCCCCGCGCCTGACCTTCGCCGGCGATTCCGACGCCCATATCGTTCGTGGCCTCGTCGCCATCGCGCTGTCGCTGTTTTCCGGCCGCACCGCCCCGGAAATCCTCGCCATCGACGCGGAGGCGACTTTTGGCCGCCTCGGCCTCCAGGAACACCTGACGCCGCAGCGCTCCAACGGTCTGCGCTCCATGGTCGGCCGGATCAAGGAAGACGCGCGCCGGGCGATGGCCGAGGCTTGAGGCTTGAGGCTTGAGGCCTGAGGCTTGAGGCCTGAGGCCTGAAAATCAGGCGGAAACCCGAGGCGCCGGGCGCCGATTGCGATCCGGCCTCGCCCTCTCAGCCCAACCCAAACCGCGCTTCAGCCGCCGCCGATCGTCGGCCGATAGTCCGGCGTCCCCCAGCGCCGCAGGCGTGCCGCGCCGCCGACGGCCTCGGCGCCAAAACCGTAGTGCCGGCCGAGCGCGGCGAGCCCCGTCTTTAGCATCAGCTTGGCCGAGCGCACCGGCCACTGCCGCTCGCGTTCCACCTGCTCCAGCCCCTTCAGGAAGCAGCAGACGTCGAGGAGCACGCCGGACAGCTCGGGGCCGACCGCCGCCAGCGCCGCGTCGACCCGCCGGCGCGCATCGAGCGCGCTGTCGCTGAGGTCGAAGCCGCCGCGGCCGGTGCCGCCGCCGCGCGGGGCCGCATCCCAGCGCTGCGTCAGGGTCGGCGCCATGCCGGCCCGCGTGAAGTCGGCCCGCAGCCGCTCGCCGGCCAGGGTCTCGGCCACGCCGAGATAGGCCTCTCCGTCCCGGCCGCCGCGCGTCGCCAGCCGGCCGAGCGGCGATTCGTCTGCATTGAAGCCCGGCAGGTCGGGCCTTGAGCCCGCAGCCTTGCGCGCGCCCGCCATCAGGCGAGGCCGCGGCGTTGATCGAGCAGCGTGCGGCATTGGCCGGCCAGGACCTCCAGCCGGGTCAGCTGCGCGTCGAAGTCGGGCCGGTCGCGCTGGTCCTCGACCCGCCTGATGGCATGCGCGACGCTGGTGCGGTCGCGGCCGAAATCGGCGCCGATGGCGGTCAGCGGCACCTGGAAGATGACATGGGCGAGATACATCGCCACATGCCGCGCGGTGCAGATCTCCGCCTCGCCGCGGTTCGCCCGGCCGATTTCCTCGAGCGGAATGGCGAGGACGGCGCTGGCGATCTGGCGCGACAGCAGGCAGCCCTCCCGCTCGGGCGACAGCGCCGCGGGATCGCGCGGCTGCGGCGCGGCGAGCGCTTCGGGAGGCGCCTTTCTGCCGCCGCCCTCTCGCGGCCGCGTGCCGTTGCGCACCCTGTGCTGCGTGAACAAGACCACTTCCGACATATTGCCTCTCCTCGGTGCCCAGCCTCTGCCCCAAGCCTTACCGCATGAGGAGCATGATAGGAAATCTTTCCTCCCCCAAGAGATCCTGACCCGGTCGCTGAAGCCGCGATATGAGGCCCAGAGGGCCAGTCCCACCGCAAGCCGCAAAGGATTTTTTTCCTCTACCAACTCCCGCGGCCCATCTTCGGGGAAATCCCCGGGGAGAATGACGCCATGGATGAAACCGGATCGGATGCGCTGGAGGCTGCCCTGCGCGCGGCGGTCGCGCGGCACAGGCGGCAGCTGCAACGCGAGGCCGACCAACGAACCGAGGCTTTCGAGCGGCGTTTTCTACTCGCCCGCCTCGGCTTCCCGCCCTGTGACCTCGATGCCGCGGCAGCCGTCCCGGCGGCCGCCGCCCTTCCGCCGGAGCTCCGGCGCCGCATCGAACAAAGGCTCACAACCGAGGCGGAGCGCCTCCTGCGCCTCGCCCGGGCCGGCAGCGCCCGCTACGACCTCAACCGGCACATCGCCGTGCACCGCAGTCTCGGCTGGCTCCAGGGCCGGCCGCCGCAACGCCACGACCGGCCGGGCGACGATCGCCAGCCCGGCCGCGCGGTCAACGCCCAATTCCGCCGCCCGGGCCGCCCGCGGCGCCGGACTCCGCGTTCCGGTCCAGGCGAGCACGCAGCTTCCTGACCCGCCATTTCCGAGATCGCACCGGCGGCCGTGCGGCGCTCTCATCCTTTCGGCGGAGCGCGCCGGACTCCTCAGGCTCCCTGCTTGACAGTCTTTGTTGCCGTGCCGCACAACTTCGTCCGAACAAGTCGCCGGGGTGCTTTCTGGGAGGGAAGTGCTCGTGTTTTCCGAGCGTCGTTTCGAATCTGGGAGGATTCACCTTATGCGCCACCACGCCCTCATTCTCGCCGCCTCCGCCGCGGCCATCGCGCTGACGCCTTTCGCCGCCATGGCGCAGGAAATCTCCGACGACGTCGTCAAGATCGGCATCCTCAACGACCAGTCCGGCGTCTACGCCGATTTCGGCGGCAAGTGGTCGGTCGAGGCAGCGAAGATGGCGGTCGAGGATTTCGGTGGCACCGTGCTCGGCAAGCCGATCGAGATCGTCGACGCCGACCACCAGAACAAGGCCGACATCGCCTCCAACATCGCCCGCGAATGGTACGATGTGCAGAAGGTCGACGCGATCATGGAGCTCACCACCTCCTCCGTCGCCCTCGCCGTGCAGGGCCTGTCGAAGGAAAAGGGCAAGATCGACATCGTCACCGGCGCGGCCTCGACCGAGCTCACCGGCAAGCAGTGCAGCCCCTACGGCTTTCACTGGGCCTATGACACGCACGCGCTCGCCGTCGGCACCGGCGGCGCGCTGGTGAAGGCCGGCGGCGACTCGTGGTTCTTCCTCACCGCCGACTACGCCTTCGGCTATTCGCTCGAGCAGCAGACCGGCGATTTCGTCAAGGCCAATGGCGGCTTCGTCCTCGGCGCCGTGCGCCATCCGCTCGCCACCACCGACTACTCGTCCTTCCTCCTCCAGGCGCAGGCCTCCGGCGCCAAGGTCGTCGGCTTCGCCAATGCCGGCCTCGACACCGCCAACGCCATCAAGCAGGCGGCCGAATTCGGCATCGTCGCCGGCGGCCAGCAGCTCGCCGCCCTCCTCTTCACCCTGGCGGAAGTGCACGGCCTCGGCCTCGAGGCGGCCAACGGCATCAACCTCACCGAGGGCTGGTACTGGGACCAGAACGACGAGAACCGCGCCTTCGGCGAAAAATTCTTCGCCCGCACGCAGCGCATGCCGAACACCATCCAGGTCGGCACCTATTCCGCCGTCTTGCAGTATCTGAAGGCGATCGATGCCGCCAAGACCGACGAGACCAAGGCGGTTGCCGCCAAGCTGCACGAAATGCCGGTTTCCGATGCCTTCACCAAGACCGGCAAGGTCCAGGCCAATGGCCGCATGGCCTACGACATGTACCTCTTCCAGGTGAAGACCCCGGCGGAGTCGACCAAGCCCTTCGACTACTTCAAGGAGATCGCGACCGTGCCGGCGGCCGACGCCTATCTCTCGGTCGAGGACAGCGGCTGCGACGTCTCGGCCTTCCCGAAATAGGCTCCGGCCTTTCGCCCGCCGGCGGGCGCGATCTTCGACTGACCGGAAGGCCCGCGGCTGCTGCGCCGCGGGTCTCTTTCCCAGCCGATCCGGCCTTGCCGGCGGCGCCTGACGACGACCGGGAGAGCAGCATGGCGCCCTTGCACCATACCGCCACGACTTCAATGCCTGTAACGCCCGCCGCTCTGACGGCCATGGTGCCGAGCCACACGGGCGACGAGCTGCGGCCCGCCCGCGCCATCGCCGCGGATGCCGAGGCCGGGCGATGAGCGCTGCTGCCGCGTCGCCCGCTGCGGCCCGCGGCGAGGTCATCCTCTCCGCCCGCGGCCTCACCAAGGAATTCTTCGGCTTCAAGGCCGTCAGCAATGTCGATCTCGACGTCCGCAGCGGCACCATCCACGCCCTCATCGGCCCGAACGGCGCCGGCAAGACGACGGTCTTCAACCTCCTCACCAAGTTCTTCGCGCCGACGGCGGGGACCATCACCTTCGACGGCCGCGACATCACCCGCACCGGGCCGGCGGAAGTCGCCCGGCTCGGCCTCGTGCGCTCGTTCCAGATCTCGGCGGTGTTTCCGCACCTCACCGTCCTCGACAATGTCCGTGTCGCGCTGCAGCGCCCGGCGAACCTCGCCACCCAGTTCTGGCGCTCCAACCGGCTGCTCGACCGGCTCGATGCCCGTGCGATGGAGCTGATCGAGGCGGTGAATCTTGCCGACAGCGCCCATCTCCAGGCGGTCGAGCTCTCCTATGGCCGCAAGCGCGCGCTGGAGATCGCCACGACCCTCGCCCTCGACCCGCCGGTGATGCTGTTCGACGAGCCCATGGCCGGCATGGGCGCCGAGGACATCGGCCGCATCTCCGCCCTCATCCGGCGCATCGGAGAAGGACGCACGATCCTGATGGTCGAGCACAATCTCTCCGTCGTCGCCGACCTCTGCGACGAGGTGACGGTGCTCGCCCGCGGCGAGATCCTGTCGCAGGGCAGCTACGCCACGGTCAGCGCCGATCCCCGCGTCAAGGAAGCCTATCTGGGGTCCGAGCATGAATAGCGCCGCGCCAAAACCCCGGACTGACCGGCCGCTTCTCGAGGTGCGCGATCTCAACGGCTGGTATGGCGAGAGCCATGTCCTGCACGGCGTCTCGCTGGATCTCTACGAGGGCGAGACGATCACCCTCGTCGGCCGCAACGGCGCCGGCAAGACCACGACGCTGCGCGCCATCATGGGCCTGCTTTCGCGCCGCGAGGGCACGATCAAGATCTCGGGCCGCGACATGATCAAGGTCCCCGTGCACAAGACCGCGCATGCCGGCATCGGCTACGTGCCGGAGGAGCGCGGCATCTTCGCGACCCTGTCGGTCGAGGAAAACCTGATGCTGCCGCCGAAGGTCGCCGAGGGCGGCATCAGCGTCGAGGAGATCTACCACCTCTTCCCGAATCTGGCCGAACGCCGAAACTCGCCCGGCACGAAACTGTCCGGCGGCGAGCAGCAGATGCTGGCCCTCGCCCGCATCCTCAGAACCGGCGCCCGCATCATCCTTCTGGACGAGCCGACCGAAGGCCTCGCCCCGGTCATCGTCCAGCGCATCGGCGACGTCCTCCTGGAGCTGAAGAAAAAGGGCATGACCCTCCTCCTCGTCGAGCAGAATTTCCGCTTCGCCCGCAAGGTCGCCGACCGCTTCTTCCTGATGGAGGACGGCCACATGCTCGAAAACTTTCCGACCGCCGACCTCGATTCCAAGATGGCGCGCCTGCGCCAGGTCGTGGGGGTCTGAGATGCTCAGGATTTTTGTCGAGCAAGGCAGCAACGGCCGACACAGCTTCTTCTCCCCTCCGGGGAGAAGGTCGCGGCAGCGGGATGAGGGGCCGCCGCAGGCGGACACCCTCAAAGGATCAGTCACGACGCTGAACAGCGCTTCTGCATCTCCGTTCCCGTCCGCGCATCCCCCTCTTCCGGCCGTCGCTTCGCGCCGTCCACCTTCTCCCCCCAGGGGAGAAGAATGGCACCAGGTCGTCTGCCGCTCTCACGATGACGAGCCTGCGCCAGACCATGGGGGGCTGATGAGGCGCCGGAGCAATGCGACCTTGAAGAACGGTCGCGGCAGCAACGCTGCATTCTTCTCCCCTCCGGGGAGAAGGTCGCGGCAGCGGGATGAGGGGCCGCCGCAGGCGGGCACCCTGAAAGAACGGACCAGCGCTTCTGCGTCTCCGTTCCCGTCCGCGCATTCCCCTCTTCCGGCCGTCGCTTCGCGCCGTCCACCTTCTCCCCCCGGGGGAGAAGAATGGCGCCAGCTTGTCGGCCCGGCTCACCCAGTTTCATCGACAGGGCACCCAGTTCTGACGGGGGAAGCCAGACTATGACCATGATCCTTGGCATCCCGCTTCCCGCCCTCGCCGGCCAGCTGCTGATCGGGCTCATCAACGGCTCGTTCTACGCCCTCCTCAGCCTCGGCCTCGCCGTCATTTTCGGCCTCCTCCGGGTCATCAACTTCGCCCATGGCGCGCAGTACATGCTGGGCGCCTTCACCGCCTATCTCCTGCTGCAGCACGGCGGCATCGGCTTCTGGCCGGCGCTGATCGTCGCGCCGATCATCGTCGCCGTGGTCTCGGCGCTGATCGAGCGGACCATGCTGTCAAAACTCTACGGCCTCGATCCGCTCTATGGCCTGCTCTTCACCTTCGGCCTGGCGCTGATCCTCGAAGGCGTGTTCCGGTGGCAATTCGGCGCCGCCGGACAGCCCTATGCGCCACCGGCGCAGCTCGCGGGCGGCGTCAATCTCGGCTTCATGTTCATGCCGATCTATCGCGGCTTCGTCATCGTCGCCTCGCTCGCGATCTGCCTCGCCACCTGGTTCCTGATCGAGAAGACCCGGCTCGGCGCGTATCTGAGGGCCGCCACCGAAAACGCGCCGCTCGTCCAGGCCTTTGGCGTCAACGTTCCGCTGCTGCTGACGCTCACCTACGCCCTCGGGGCGGGCCTTGCCGCCATTGCCGGCGTACTCGCGGCGCCGATCTACCAGGTCAGCCCGCTGATGGGATCGAACCTCATCATCGTCGTCTTCGCCGTCGTCGTCGTCGGCGGCATGGGCTCGATCATGGGCGCCATCGTCACCGGCTACATGCTCGGCCTGCTCGAGGGGCTGACGAAAGTCTTCTACCCCGAGGCGTCCAACATCGTGATCTTCGCCGTCATGGCCGTCGTCCTCCTCGCCCGGCCCGCCGGCCTCTTCGGCCGGGAGGCCTGACCCCATGAGCACCCTCGTCGCCCCCAAGGCCGCAACCGCCGGCACACGCCAGCAACGCGATCCGCTCGGCCGCATCGGCCTCGCCGCAGCGCTCCTTGGGCTCGTCGGCCTCGTCGCCGCGCCCTTCTTCGTCTACCCCGTCTTCCTGATGAGTGTTCTGTGCTTCGCGCTCTTCGCCTGCGCCTTCAACCTCCTCCTTGGCTATGCCGGCCTTCTCTCCTTCGGCCACGCCGCGTTCTTCGGCGGCGCCGCCTACGTCACCGCGCATGCGGTGAAGGAATGGGGCTGGGAGCCGCTCTCGGCGATCCTCCTCGGCACGGCGGGCGCGGCCTTCCTCGGGCTCCTCATCGGGCTGCTGGCGATCCGCCGCCAGGGCATCTATTTCGCCATGATCACGCTCGCTCTGTCGCAGATGGTCGCCTTCATCTTCCTGCAGACGCCCTTCACCCATGGCGAGGACGGCATCCAGAACGTGCCGCGCGGCCACCTCCTCGGCGTCATCGACCTGAACGAGCCGCTGGCGATGTACTTCTTCGTCCTCGCCATCTTCGTCCTCGGCTTCCTCGCCGTGTGGCGCATCGTCCATTCGCCCTATGGCCACATCCTGCAGGCCATCCGCGAGAACGAGAACCGCGCCGTCTCGCTCGGCTACCGCGTCGACCGCTACAAGCTCGGCGCCTTCGTCATGTCGGCGGCGCTCGCCGGCACGGCGGGATCGACCAAGGCGCTGGTCACCCAGATCGCCACGCTCACCGACGTGCAATGGCAGATGTCGGGCGAGGTCATCCTGATGACGCTGCTCGGCGGCATGGGCACCATGCTCGGCCCCGTCGTCGGCGCCGGCCTCGTGATCCTCCTGCAGAACTATCTCGCCGCCGTCGGCTTCCCCGTCACCGTCCTCATCGGCATCATCTTCGTCCTCTGCGTGCTGCTGTTCCGCAGGGGAATCGTCGGCGAGGCCATCCGGCTCCTGAAGAAATAGGACCTTGCCAAAGCAGAATTCGAGTCTCCGAACAAGCGCTTGCCGGCGTCGCCGGATTCTGGATGGAAATATGTCAGCGTGACCTTTTCGGAAGTATAATCGCCGCTAGCCGGACCAAGGATACGACAGCAGAGAGAAGCCATCCGCCGACCGAAACGGGGCCGCCCCTCCTGCTTCACCTCAAACCTCTTGCGGGACCCTCAAGCGATGACGCAACGTCGCGATTCAATCTGCGAGGATCCGGATTCAGGATCATAGGATGCTGCGCTGACGTCTGAACCGCGGTAGCGAAACCCAGCGGCGGGACTTTTGCCCCAGCTGCGCCATCTTCAACGAGGCCACTGGCGCTCTGCCAGCGGCCTTTCTTTGCCGTCAGGGAGGACGTCGCGCCAGGGGCGCCGACGCGGCTCTTTGAGCCGCCGGCAACCGCTTCGCGCCGTCGGCGGAATCGAACTGAAAATAGGCTGATCTGACATCTTCGGCCGCCCAAGGGAGAATTTCATGACCGACACCATTGGCTTTATCGGCCTCGGCTACATGGGCCACGGCATGGCCAAGAACATCGTCGAAAAGGGCTATGCCCTCCGCGCGCTGCCCAACCGCAAGCGCGAGGCGATCGAGGACCTGGTGACGCGCGGCGCGACCGAGGCCGGCTCGGTGGCCGAGCTCGGCGCTTCCTGCGACATGATCGTCCTCTGCCTGCCCGGCTCGCCCGAGGTCGAGGCCGTGATCGCCGGCCCCGAGGGTCTCCTCTCCACCGCCAGGCCCGGCCTGATCATCCTCGACAGCTCGACCTCCAACCCCGTCTCCACGCGTCAGCTCTTCGATCTCTGCGCGGCCAAGGGCGTCACGCTCGTCGACGCGCCGCTGTCGCGCACACCGAAGGAGGCCTGGACCGGCACGCTCGACTGCATGGTCGGCGCCACACCTGACCTGATGGAGAAGGTCCGCCCGCTGATCGACACCTGGGCCGGCAAGATCGTCCACACCGGCGAGATCGGCTCCGGCCACACGATGAAGCTCCTCAACAATTTCCTCTCGCTCGGCTATGGCGCGCTCTATGCCGAGGCGCTCGCCATCGGCCAGAAATCCGGCGTCTCGCCCGAAATCTTCCACAGCGTCCTCTCCGGCGGCCGGATGGACTGCGGCTTCTACCAGACCTTCATGCAATACGTCGTCGGTCGCGACCGCGACGCCCACAAGTTCACCCTGAAGAACGCCCACAAGGACACCCGCTACCTCGTCTCCATGGCCAACGAATCCGGCATCGCCACGCACATCGCCAGCGCCGTGAAGAACTCCTACGCCACGGCGGAATCGATCGGCCGTGGCGACGATTTCGTGCCCATGCTCACCGACGTCGTCGCCGAACTGAACGGGATCAAGCGCGAGGGGTAACCCCCGTCGCCACTGCGGTTGCGGCGGACGGGAGCAGCAGAGAGATGCGCGGGATCATGGGCATGTCGCGCCCTTTCGGGGCGCGACATGCCCGGCGTTTCCCTCTCAGATAGTCATCGTCGGGCTTGACCCGACGACCCATGCCGAAGCACCCGAAACCGGCATTCCGGCAGCAGGAAATGCTCCGCTCAACACAGCATCCTGACCCGAAGCGGCGGCTCAAACGCTTCGGCATGGGTTGTCGGGTCAAGCCCGACAATGACGAAATCAGGGGTTTGCGCCTGTCGAACAAGCGCGCGACCCCATAGTGGCCCCCGTCGGGCGACATCGCAGGCCGCCTCCCTCTCAGATAGTCATCGTCGGGCTTGACCCGACGACCCATGCCGAAGCACCCGAAACCGGCACTCCCGCAGCAGGAAACGGCGTGCTCGAAAGCGATACCCTGACCCCAAGCGGCGGTCGTAACGCCTCGGCGTGGGTTGTCGGGTCAAGCCCGACAATGACTATTCGGAGAGGTTGGCGCCTGAGGGATACAGCGCGGATTTAAACGCTGCCGAGCCACCCCGTCTCACCCGTCGCCCCTTTTCTTCTCATCCAAAAGCCCGACGCCCCTCGCCGCCCTAGTGACGGCGCCGCCGCGCTGGCATAGCCTCGCGGCACCCGCCCGCGCCCTGCGCCCAGCCCCGGATTTCCATGCGCCTGTTCTTCGATCCCGCCCAGACCGCCCACCGGCCGACGCAGTACGGCGTCCATGGCCGCCTGATTACCCCGCTGGAGAACCCGGCGCGGGCCGAGACGCTGATCGCCAAACTCTCCGCCCTCGGCTTGCAACAGGAGGCGCCCGCTGATCATGGCCTGGCGCCGATCCACGCCGTCCACGCCGACCACTACGTCGCCTTCCTCACGGAGGCCTACGACCTGTTCCAGAAACTGCCGAATGCCGGACCGGAAGTGCTGCCGAACATCCACCCCTACGTCTCCTCGGGCGCCGATTTCGCGCCGCGCGGAAAGCCGCGGACCACCGGCATTCTCGGCCGCACCGGCTGGTATATCGGCGATCTCTCCTGCGCCATGATGGATGGCACCTTTCGCGCCGCCTACGCCTCGGCGCAAACCGCCATCGCCGCGGCCGAGGCGGTGCGTTCGGGCGAGCGTGCCAGCTTCGCGCTCTGCCGCCCGCCCGGCCACCACGCCTATGCCGACCGCGCCAACGGCTTCTGCTTCTTCAACAACGCCTCGATATCAGCCGAGATCTTGCGCAAGACCTATTCGCGCGTGGCGATCCTCGACATCGACACCCATCACGGCGACGGTACGCAGGCCATCTTCTACCGCCGCAGCGACGTCCTCGTCGCCTCCACCCACACCGATCCCAGCGCCTACTACCCGCATTTCGCCGGCTATGCCGAGGAGACCGGCGCCGGCGACGGCGAGGGATTTAACCTCAACCTGCCACTGCCCTTTGGGGCGGACGACGAGGCCTTCGTCGCCGCCGTCGAGAGGCTGGCGGAAAAAGTCTCCAGTTTCGGTGCAGAGGCGCTGGTGATCTCGGCCGGCTGGGACGCGCACCGCGACGATCCGCTGTCGAAGCTCGCCGTGACCACCGAGGCTTACGGCCGCATCGGCACCATCCTCGGCGGCCTCGGCCTGCCGACCGTCATCGTCCAAGAAGGCGGCTATTCGCTGGCCGCCGTCGCTGAAGCTGCGCCGCTGTTCACGGAGCGTTTTCAGGCGGCCCACGAGCTCGGCTGACCGGCAGTCAGTCCACAAAGACCCGGCTGGATGCGGCGGCGCCTGCCGAGTCCACCACGGAGATGTCGACGAAGCCCGGCTCCTTCGCAGCCCAGGAGGCCTGGCGGTCGAACTGGCCGCGCACCACCGGCGCGCCGTCGACATACCAGGTGAAGGGTGGCGCGCCGTTGCGCACCTTCAGGGAGAGGTCGGCGGCGGCGCCCTCGGCGAGGCCGAGCTCCACATGGGCGGCATCCGGCGGGAAGACGATCTCCGGCGCCGGTCCGGCGCTGCCCGGCCGCGTCGCCGAACTGCCGACGAGGCGCAGCGGCGGCGGCAGGTTGCGGCCGGCGGCGGCGAGGATGCCCGGCGGCGGCCCCGGCAGGCGCACGGGCGGGCCGATGCGGGCGAAGACGTCGCGCATCACGGGAACCGCCGAGTCCTGTCCGACGAGGCCGGCGACCGGCGCGCCGTCCGGCCGGCCGAGCCAGATGCCGACGACATGCTCGCCGTCATAGCCGATCGACCAGGCGTCGCGGTAGCCGAAGGAGGTGCCGGTCTTGTGCGCGATGGTCCCGGGCGAGCCCTTCACCGTCGTCGTCGCGCCGGCAAGGATCGAGGTGACATACCAGGCCGCCTGTTCCGACAGCACGCGCGCCGCCGGCTTCGCGCCGAGGATCGCCGCGGAACTCGCATCGATCCTCAAGGGCTTCGCCATGCCGCCATGGGCGATGCCGGCATAGATCCTGACGAGATCCTCCAGCGACAGGCCGAGGCCGCCGAGGCCGATGGCCAGGCCCGGGATCGTCCGGCTACCGAGCTCGGGCGAGGCCCCGGCGCGGCGCATGCGCTGCACCAGCCGCGACGGGCCGACGGCGGCGAGCAGCTCCACCGCCGGCAGGTTGCGCGAGAGCTGCAGCGCGCGGCGCGCGGTAATCAGCCCCTCGAAGACATGGTCGAAATTCTGCGGGGTATAGCCGGCAAAGGCCGTCGGCCGGTCGTCGACGAGGCTTTCGGGATGGGCGACGCCCCGCTCGAAGGCGAGGCCATAGATCAGCGGCTTCAGCGTCGAGCCGGGCGAGCGCTGCGCGCGCGTCAGGTCGACATAGCCCTGCCGTTTGGCGTCGAAGATGTCGGGCGAGCCGACCGAGGCGAGGATTTCGCCCGTGCGGTGGTCGGCGACGAGAATGGCGAGGCTCAGGGGCGCTGCCATCGCTGTCACACGCGCCTTGGCATAGTCTTCCAGCCGCTGCTGCAGCGAGGCGTCGAGAGTGAGCATGAGTTTTTGGGCGGTGGGGTTCTCCCGGTGCAGCCGCTCGGTCGCGTGCGGCGCCAGCATCGGCAGGTCGCGGCGCTTTCGCGGGATCGGTTCGGCCTGGCCGCGCCGCGCCTCGTCTTCCGAGAGAATGCCAAGATCGCGCATGCGCAAAATCACCCGGTCGCGGGCGCGCTGGGCACGATCGGCGTGGAGGTCCGGCCGCAGGCGTTCGGGCGCCTGCGGCAGCGCCACCAGCAGCGCCGCCTCCGCCACCGTCAGCCGCCGCGGCTCCTTGCCGAGCCAGGCGAGGCTCGCCGCACGGATGCCTTCGATATTGCCGCCATAGGGCGCGAGCTTGAGGTAGAGGCCGAGGATCTCGTCCTTCGTCCGCGACCGCTCCAGCGCGTAGGCGCCGAGCACCTGCTCGCCCTTGGAGACGAAACTGCCGGTCGGCAGGTTCTCCTGCATGCGCGCCACCTGCATGGTCAGCGTCGAGCCGCCGGAGACGATGCGACCATGCCGCACCGACTGCCACACCGCCCGCAGCACCGCCCACAAGTCGACGCCGCCATGGCTTTCGAAGCGCCGATCCTCCCAGGCGGTCAGCATTTTCACGAAGCGCTGGTCGACATCCCCCGTCCCGATATCCAGCCGCCATCGCCCGTCGCGGTCGGCAAAAGCCCGGAGCAATTCGCCGCCACGCGCCGTCACCGTGACGCCGGTCTCCGGCTCGGTCATGGCGGCGATGCGGGCCTCGATGGCACGGTCGAACCAGCGGGCTCCGGCGAGGGTCGCCGCGGCGGCGAGCACGACGAGGAGGGTGGCGACGAGGAGGGGTCTACGCATGACGCGGCCGCATCGGCTTGAAAGTCGAGAGGCACTCCCCTCTCCGGCTCGTCATCCCGGCCTTGAGCCGGGATCCATGCTGAAGCAGCGAGGAAGACGCTCGGGCGCAGGACAGGCGCCGGTCCGCCGTCCTCGAGGATCTCAGGCGATTTGGCATGGATCCCGGCTCAAGGCCGGGATGACGACCGTCATCGTATGCTGCAAGCACCGGTCCAACGACGCCCCGGCAGCGCCCAAGCCCCTCATGGTGAGCCTGTCGAACCACGAGGGGCCGGCACGACGGTGGTGCGTGCCCCTCGCCCTTCGACAGGCTCAGGATGAGGGGCATGGCAATTGTCGCGTGCGGCAGGGCCGTGGTCGCCGGCCCTAGCCGAGCCGTTGCGGCAGCGCACCCCCCTCTGCCTGCCGGCATCTCCCCCTCAAGGGGGGAGATCAGGCGCGCGAAGGGTTGCGATTGTCCGATCTCCCCCCTTGAGGGGGAGATGTCCGGCAGGACAGAGGGGGGTACCCCGCGCAAACCGATGCCGCCTCGCTCGCCCGCCCGCCGCCTACTTCAGCGCGCCGACGACCGTGACCCGGCCCTCGTCGGTGCGGCCGCGGCGTTCGGGGCGGTACATGTCCTCGACGACGGCCGCCGGGTGCACAAATTCGCCGGGCGACACGGCGCGCACGATGTAGGCGAAGCGCATCGAGGCATTGCTGCCGGCTTCCTGGTTGACCGCGACGACGAAGCGGTCGGCGCGGAACTCGGTGTGGGCGGCTTCGCTGGTCAGCTCGAGGAAGCCAAGGCTCGCCACGTCGCCGCTGCGCAGGATCGACGGGTTGTCGATCTCGAAGCCGGCCGGCAGCGGGTCGTCGATGATGAGGCGCGCCGCCTCCGTGTCGCCCGGCTGCACGTCGAGCACGGCGACGAGGCGGTCGCCCTGGCCGACCGTCGAGGGATCGGCCGTCTCGCCGTCCAGCGTGTAGTAGCTGCGGGTGATGGCATAGCCGGCGCTTTCCGCCGGCGGCGCCTCGCGCGGAACGCCGGCCAGCGTCATCTCGGCCGAGACGGGCGCCGCCCCGCGGTTGGCGAATCCGACCGGCGTCGCCAGCGCCGCCGCATCGTAGGAGGCGGCGAAGGCGCCCTCGCGGTCGTCGCCGTCGATGGTGAGGCTCGGCGGGCGGCTGTTCAGGAGCGCGTGGGCGGCGAGCAGCGACCAGGCATCCTCCTGCGTCGAGGTGTACTGCTTCTGCGACCGCTCGATGCCGACGCGCTGGACGAGACCGTCCCAATCGACGCCGTCGATCTTGGCCTCGAGCCCGAGCGTCAGCACCGCGGCGCCGTCGCGCAGCGGCGTGCCGTAGTCGCTGCGGCCGGCGAGAGCGCCGTTCTGGTCGGCCTCGGCGCCGTTCACGGCCATGCGGAACACGGTCTCCGAACGGACCCGGTCGCCATAGAGCGCCAGAGCGGCGGCCAGGTGCGCCTGGGCGAGCGGCGTCTTGAACTTTTCCGCCTCGTTGTCGGCGTAGTATCGGAGGTCGCCGATCGCCGCCCGGCCGTTGCGGGCGAGCACATAGTAGGCGTAGGCGACCGGGCCCCAGTCCGGCTGTTCCGGCAGGTAGTTGATGCTATTCTTCAGATTGTCGAGGGCGAGGGTGAAGCCCTCCTGCGGCACCTTGTAGCCCGCCTCCCGCGCCCGCGTCAGGAAGTCGGCGACATAGGCGTCGAGCCAGAGATCGCCGGCATCGGGACGCCACAGGCCGAAACTGCCGTTCGACGACTGGTTGGCCAGAACCCCGGTGATCGCCGTATTGATGCGCTCGGCGACGTCCTCGCTGCCGGAAAGGCCGGCCGAGAGGATGGTCTGGTCGAGATAGACGAGCGGCATGGCGCGGCTCGTCAGCTGCTCGGTGCAGCCATAGGGGTAGCGGTCGAGCGCCCGGACGACGCCGGCGACGTCGAAGCCGCCGAGGCCGGTGATCGACACGGTCGCGCGCACCGTCTCCGGCACGTAGCCCTCGAAGATGTCGGCATCGAGCGTCAGCCGGCCGCCATTCGCCGCCAGCTCGAAGGCGCTCTTGGTCACCGTCTCCGGCGCGATCGAGCGCACGGGCAGGCGGAAACTCTTCGTCAGCACCGTGCCGTCCGGCGTGATCATGGCCAGCTCGAAGGCGGCATCGCCGACGGCTTCGGCCGTCACCGGCACCATCACGCGCTGGCGACCGTTGGCGGCCAGCTCGAACGAGGCCTCGGCATTCGCTTCGAGGCGAACGACGCCCTCTCCGCCGGTGAGCGCCAGCTGGACGTTGCCGGTCGGGCCCTCGACATGGTTGACGTCGATGGCGATGCGCGAGGTGTCGCCGGGCGCCAGGAAACGCGGCTGGCTGACCTGGAGAACGATCGGGTCGCGCACCAGGAGGTCGGCGCTGGCCTCGCCGACGCCGGTCTTCGACCAGGCGACGGCCATCAGCTTCAGCGTGCCGTTGAAGTCCGGCACCGCTACGGGGATCGAGACCTTGCCGTCGGCGCCGACGGTGACGACGCCGGAAAACAGCGCGACGAGCTCGTCCATCGGCGGCGGCGAGACCATCGACGCCCCGGCGTCGCCGCCCGAGCGCACCGCGCCCGGCGCGCCCTGCATGCGGTCGATGAGGCGGGAGTAGAGGTCGCGGATCTCGACGCCGAGCAGCCGCTGGCCGAAGTAGAAGTCCTGCGGCGAGGGTGCGGTGAAATCGGTGATGTTGAGAATGCCGACGTCGACGGCGGCGAGCGTCACATAGGCCGTCTCGCCCTCGGCGATGCCGGCGACGGTGAGGCCGACATCGACGGTGCGGCGCGGCTCGATCCGCTCCGGCGCGTCGAGGCTGACCTGGAGCGCCCGGCTGCCGGGATCGACAGCGGCATGGACGAGGCCGATCGCCCGGCCCGGCATGCGCTTCTCCGTCAGATCCATCGGCCGGTAGAGGACGGCCGTGACGTAGACGCCCGGGCCCCAGTCGCGGGTGACGTCGAGCGTGACGTCGCCGCCCTCGGCGGGGATGTCGGCGCTCTCCCGCGCGATGACGCGCTCGTCCATGACCAGCACCTCGACCTTGCCGGCAAAGCGCGGCTCGATATGGACGGTGGCCTTGTCGCCGATGGCATAGCGCGGCTTGTCGAGCGAAACCTTCAAAATGTCCGGCGTCTCGGCCGAGGTCGCCGCCACGTACCAGCCGGCGTCGAAGGCAAAGCTTGCCGGCAGCGCTTCGCCGGCGGGGTCCTTCAGCACCAGCTCGTAGCCGCCCCATTCGACGGGGATCGCGATCTTGCCGGCGGCATCCGCGCTAAGATCCAGCGTGCCGCTGGCGACGCGCGCGACCGAGCGGGTCGGCTCATAGTTCCAGCGGCCGTTCGACTGGTACCACTGGAAATTCATCGTCACCTTGTTGACGACCCACTCGACCCCGGAAAGGTCGGTCTGCGCGGCGTCGGGACCGAGAGCGACCACGTCGAAGAGCGCCTCGCTCCCCTGCCCGACCGCACCGTCGAACAAAGGCTTGATGCCGAGGCGCGGCTTGGCGCCGGCGAGCGGCAGCTCCACCGTCTTCTCCACCGGCCGTCCGCCGGCATCCGTCACCTGCACCCGGACCTCGGCCTTCAGGGGCTTCGTCGTCACCGGCGGCTCGAACGCTTCGATGGCGATGGCCGAAGTGCCCGCCTCGTCGGTCACGTCGCCCGAGAAGGGAATGCGCATCGCGGTCGGCGCGTCGTCGGCGAGACCGAAACGGTAGCCGGGAAAGCCGTCGATCCCGTCGGCGACCTGCAGGATCGTCTCGCCCGCGACCTCCAGGCCGGTTGCGGCAGCACCGAAGAGGTAGCGGACATCGACCGAGGCGGCGGGCGGCGCGGCAGGGTCGAGGACATCGCCGTCGACGCTGAGGTCGAAGTCGATCTTCTGCGGCTCGAAATCGTCGACGAGGACGCTCTGTTGCGCCAGCGCCGGCCGCTTCGGGTCGGTGAACAGGGCAAAGGTCCAGGCGCCGCGCATGGCGTTGGCGGGAAAGGTCGTGTCCCAGGCGAAGCCGCCCGCGGTCTCGCCGGCGATCGGCTGGCGGGCGAACTCGACGCCGTCGGGGCGGGTGACGATGCCGGTCAGCGTCAGTCCCTCCACCGCCTCGCCGCGGCCGTCGCGCATCAGGCCGGTGAAGTGGGCGGTGTCGCCGGTGCGGTAGATGCCGCGCTCGGGCGTCAGGAAGACGTCGAGCGCGCCGGCCGGCTGGCGTCCCTCGACGCCGCGGTCGGTCAGATCGAAAGGCGTCGCCGTCAGGTCGAGGAAGACGAAATCCTCTTGCCCCTCGCTGCCGGGCGCCTTCGCCGCAGCGGCCATCAGCACCGCCGGCCGGTCGCCGCCGGTCCCGCGCATCAGGCCGGCGGACAGGCGCGCATAACCCTTGTCGTCGGTCACGACGCTGCCGAGCACCTCGTTGTTGGCGGCGACGAGATCGAGCTTGATGCCGGAGAGCGGCGAGGCCGTGCCCAGCGAGCGGGCGAGCACGTGGAAGCCGTCCTCGGCCGCAAAGGTCGACAGGCCGATATCGGTCAGCACAAACCACTGCGTCGCCAGCGCCTCGTAGTCGTTCTTGGCGTTCGTCGCCGTGGCCGAGAGCAGGTAGACGCCGGGCTGGAGATCCTGGACGAGGGCCGAGACGGGGATCGCGGTCACCACCTCCTCATTGGTCTTGCGGGCAACGTCGACGAACCCCTTCCACACCTGTTCACCCTGGTTGTCGGCGATGTCGTCGACCTCATAACTGGCGAACTGGCCGAGGAAGCGGCTCTCGGCGATGGTGCGGGCGAGCTGCCGGTCGCCGATGCGCACGAGCCGCGCCTGCACCGTGTCGGTGTTGACGGTGGTGATCGGGATCGTCGCCTCGCCGCCGGCGGGCAGGACATAGGCGTTGGAGGCGAAGTGGGCCGAGGGATCGCGGTCGCGGACATAGACGGAGAGGTCGCTCGGCCGCGTCGTCTTCTCGCCGCTGGCGCTGAGGATGCCCGGCCGGACCACCAGACGGTAGCGCGCGCCATGGGCGACGCCCTCGACACAGACCTGCGAGCCGCTGGCCGAGACCGGCAGGTTTTCGCCGCCGTCGACCGAGACGTAGTTGCCGATGGTCTCGGAATCGATCAGCGAGGGCGCCAGCGCCTCGGAGAAGTTCACGCAGAGGCGCGGATTGGCGGCGTTGTTGTCGACGGTGTTGTCGGTGATGCGGAAGCCGTGGCTGGCCACCGCCGCGTCGAGGCGCGTGCGCGTCTCGGCGAGATCGAGCACGGCGATGCTGGCGCGCCAGGTCTTGATGGCCCTCGCCCAGTCCTCGGAGGCGGCCATGGTCTGCGCCAGCAGGTCGAGCGCCCGTGCCATGCCGACGGCATCGGGCGCCGTCACATAGGCATTGATCGCGGCCGGCGCGCGCAGGGCATCGTTCGCCTGCTTCTGCTCGTAGTCGTCGGAGGTGAAGGCGAGCGTCGCCAGGGCCATGCCTCTCCAGGCGTCGTAGTCGGCGGGATCGCGCTTCAGCGCCTCGCGGTAGAGCCGCGCCGCCTCGCCGAAATCGCGCCTCTCCAGCGCCGTCTCGGCACTGGCGGCAATGGCCCCGTCGTCGAGCCCCGCGTCGCGCTCCTCGTCCGCGACGGCGAGACGCAGCTGAGCGGCGGCATCGCGCTGATCCTTCGGCAGGAAGGCGAGTTCCGCCTCGCGCTCGGCGATCTGGTTCTCGCTGAGCGCCGCAGCCGTCACCACACGCCCGGAGGTCGCCTTGTCGGCATAGCGCAGCTCGCCGATCTCGGACTTGAGAAAGCACCACTTCGTCGCGGTGTTGAGCGTGAAGGCCTGGCACTTCGCATCGGCGAGGCAGGCGGTCTCGCAGATATTGGCGTCGACGTCCTTCAGGATGTCGTAGTCGCCGCCGAAATAGTCGGCATGGGGAGAAGAGACGATACGCCGTTCGGCGGCCGGCTGGGCGAAGGCCGTCTGGTCTGCCAGCGCGGCCAGCAGAACTGTCGCAAGGACAGCGCCACGACGCATCCGAAATACATTCCGCATCGCTTCCCCCAAAGCACTCCCCATGTTCGGCGGAAGTTATTCTTCTTCCGTCCGGCTTTCCAGAGGAATCGGCGCGGCCTTCAATCGTTCGTTTTGCAGACCTTCAGCCCAGGGCGGCGGTCTCGGAGACGGAAGACCATGCGGTTCTGGGATCGCCCGAAGACGCCTCGCTCCGCGTGGGAACCAGATCGGCGGCCGCCCGGCGGCGCGGCATGTCGGCGGCGGCGTTGAAGGCCTCGAGAAAGGCCGCCACTTCGGTGACCGGCCGCGGCTTGCTGAAGTAGTAGCCCTGCATCTCGTCGCAGGATTCGGCCAGCAGCAGGTCGCGCTGTTCGGCGGTCTCCACCCCTTCCGCGATGACGCCGATGCCCATCGCCTTGGAGAGGCCGATGACCGCCCGGACGACCGCGAGGTTTTCCCGCTTGGCGAGGTCGCGAACGAAGGACTGGTCGATCTTCACCTTGTCGAAGGGGAAACGGCTGAGATAGCCGAGTGAGGAATAGCCGGTGCCGAAATCGTCCATGGAGATGCGGATGCCGAGCTTGCGGAAGCCGCGCAGCACGGCCAGCACGCTCTCGGTATCGTGCAGGAGCACGCTTTCAGTGATCTCGAGCTGCAGCCGGCCGGGCGGCAGGCCGGTTTCCTTCAGGATGCGGCGGACATCGGCGAACAGGGTCGCCTCGCGAAACTGCACCGGCGACAGATTGACGGAGACGGACAGCGGCGAGGGCCAATGCATGGCCTGGCGGCAGGCGGTCTCCAGGACCCAGAGGCCGATCGGCGCGATCTGCCCGACCTCCTCGGCGATCGGGATGAACTCCGCCGGCGAGATCTGCCCGCGCTGGGGATGGCGCCAGCGGATCAGCGCCTCGAAGCCGGAGATGGTCTGCTGGATGACGTTGACGAAGGGCTGGTAGAACAGTTCGAACTCGCCGTCCTCGAGGGCCGAAGCGAGGTCGGTCTCGGTGCGCCGGCGCGACTGCAGCCGCTCGTCCATCGCCGGCTCGAAGAAGCTGTAGCTGTTGCGGCCGAGGGCCTTGGCCGCGTGCAGAGCGAGATCGGCGCTCTTCAGGAGCACATAGCTCCCGCTGGCGGGATTGTCCGCCACCGTGCTTTCGCCGATGGCGACGCCGATCGACACGCCGATGGCGATGCGGTGATGATCGATGACGAAGGGTTCGGCCATGGCCGCGATGATCGCCGCGGCCATGCGCTCGGCGGAAGCCGGCTGCTCGCCCATCTGGACGACGGCGAATTCGTCGCCCCCGGTCCGCGCCACCAGATCCTCGCTGCCGGCGCAGGCGCGGATGCGGCGGCCGGCGGCCTGCAGCAGCATGTCGCCGACGAGATGGCCGAGCGTGTCGTTGACGGTCTTGAAGCCGTCGAGGTCGAGACAGAGCACGGCGGTCTGACTGATCAGGGCAGGATCGGCGCCGATCTCCTGCAGCCGCTCGGCCAGGCGGGTGCGGTTGGGCAGATCGGTCAGCGAGCAGTGGTTGGCGAGATAGTTGAGGCGCAGCGAGGCGTTGTGGCGCTCGGTGATGTCCTCGAAGGTGTAGACGTGACCGCCGGCGGCAATGCCCTGGCGGGAGACGGCGAGCATCTTGCCGTCGTCCATCTGCTGGGTGAAGAAGCTCCCGGCGCCCGTCGCGAAGATGCCGGCCAGCGCCGGCTTTCGCGCCAATTCCGAGACCGGCGTCCCCAGCGTCACCGTGCCGAAGAGTTCCACGAAGCGGCGGTTCACGACCGCCAGCCGGCCACGGCCGTCGAACATGCACAAGCCTTGCGTCATGTTGTTCAACGCGGCCTCGAAGCGGGCGTTCTGCACGGCGATGCGGCTGTCATAGGCGTCCGCCTGGGTCGCCGCATCGTCCTCGATCTCGCCGAAATGCCGGGCGATGCTGTTCTGCATCACGGCCAGGGCCGACATCAGTTCGGCGATCTCGCGACTGCCGCGCGGCCGGATGGCGTTGTTGAAATTCCCGGCGGCGATCGACTGGGCGATCGACACCGCATGCGTCAGCGCCGGAACGATGGTGCGACTGAGCGCCAGGCAGATGGCGAGGGCCGCCAGCAACGCCATGGCCATCGCCAGATAGTTGCGGTCGATCGAGGCGTCGACCATGTTGCCGACGCTGCGGCGCACGCCGTAGGCATCGGCCGCGAACACCCGGACCGCGGCCTCCACCTCCTCGCCGGCAAGGCCGAGCTCCTTCAGCAAGAGGCGCCCGGTCAAAGCGCCGCTCGATGCCTGCAGGCGCGCCAGGCGCCGCCCGATGGATTCGGTGGCGCTGCGCCCCTCGGCCGAGATCGAGCCTTGCGCCGCCACCGACAGGTCGGCGATCAGGGCCGTCAGCTCCGCTCCCAGATATTCGCGCTGCGGCGGCGTCAGGGCCGTCGGCGCGGCCTCCCCTGCTTTGTCCCGCTGGAAGGTCGCGTCGAGCTGAAGCATCGCGTTCTGAGCCGAACGCAGCGAATTGGTCGAGACCAGGGCATCGTCGTAGATGCTGGCCGCCAGGGTCCCGATCGCGCGCTGCGAATGCTGGGCGACGATCCCGACAACCATCGTCACCAGCGTCAGCGCCAGGCAGCCCAGCAGGATCTTCAGCTTTATCGACATCAGGAAGCCTGTTTCGCTTCCGCGCGCCACCCTGCTCGACAGTCTTTAGCGGACTTCGAGAATCCGACGCAACAAGATCGCGCCGCACCCTGAGTCCTGTAAATCTCAATGCCTTGCATAGTGTGCCCGAATGCTGAATGCCGAGCTTCAACTATAGATAAAATTGCCCAAAGCTTTGTTAACGTGACTATCCCGTTGATTCCTCAAATCAACTCCCGATGGCAGGTTAGCGTCGCCGCACCGGCACCTGGAAAAATCCGGGCGCCGGCGCGCCGCGTCCGGGGACGCCGGCGGGCGGGGCGGCCGTGACGGCCGGCGTCAGATCACGGCTTCGATGAGGAACGGTCCCTGGCCGCGCAGGGCCGCTTTCAGCAGCGTGACGAAGCCGTCCGCATCCGTCGCCCGCCCCGCCTCGACGCCCATCCCCTGCGCCAGGCGCACCCAGTCGAGATTCGGCCGGTCGAGGTCGAGCATGGCGCGGGCGTTCTCGCCGGGTTCGCCCGCGCCGACATTCTTCAGTTCGTCGCGCAGGATGGCGTAGGAGCGGTTGGCGTAGATGATGGTGACGATGTCGAGCTTCTCGCGCGCGTGCGTCCACAGCGCCTGCAGCGTGTACATGCCGCTGCCGTCGGCCTGGAGGCCGATCACCTTACGGCCGGGGCAGGCGATCGCCGCCCCCGCCGTGGCCGGCAGGCCCATGCCGATCGCGCCACCGGTGAGCTGCAGGAAATCGTGCGGGGCGGCCTGGTGCGTGTGGGTGAAGAAGCCGAAGCCGGAGGTGACGGATTCGTCGACGACGATCGCCCCTTCCGGCATCAGCGCACCGACCGCTTGCGCAATGGCGGCGGGCGTCAGCGCGCCCGTCGGTGTCGACGGTGCGCCGGGGGCATTCAGGAGAGCCCGAACATCCCTGCCGATCGACAGCGCCTCGGCGAGCCGCGCCAGCGCGTCCGGCCCGTCCTCGCCGAGTTCGGACAGGGTCAGCACCGCGCAGTCCCCAGGCAGCATCGACCCCGGCTTGCCGGGATAGGCGAAGAAGCCGACCGGTGCCTTGGCACTGACGAGGATCACCTGCTCGACGTCCTGAAGATCGGCCAGCGCCGAGTCGATCCGGTAGATCACCCGCTCCAGCGCCACCCGGCCGGCGCCGCGCTCCATCCGGCCATTGGCCTGCGGCGCGAGAAGCCGCGCGCCGGTCGCCTGGGCGATGCGGCTGGCGGTCTCGAGCGGCCCGGCGCGCAGCGCCATGCCGCCGACGAGAAGGAGCGTGCGCCGGCCGTTGCGCAGCGCCGCCACCGCGGCCGCGATCGCCGCGTCTGCCACGACAGGCACTTCGGGCCGGCGCGCGGTGGCGATGTCGGCGTTCGTCTCGCTCCAGGCAGCGTCGGCCGGCAGGATCAGCGTCGCGACCTGGCCGGGCGCCGTCCGCGCCGCCTCGATCGCCGCGGCCGCATCGCGCGACACGGCTCCGGCGTTGGCGCTCGTGTGCACCCAATGCGACATCGGCCGCGCCAGCTCCTCGATGTCGCTCTGCAGCGGGGCGTCGTACTGTTTGTGATAGGTCGCGTGGTCGCCGACGATGTTGACCAGCGGCGTGCCAGCGCGGCGGGCATTGTGCAGGTTGGCCAGGCCGTTGGCGAGGCCGGGGCCGAGATGCAGCAGCGTCGCGGCGGGCTTGTCGGCCATGCGCGCATAGCCGTCGGCCGCGCCCGTGACCACGCCCTCGAACAGGCCGAGGATGCAGCGCATCTCGGGCTTGCGGTCGAGCGCGGCGACGAAATGCATCTCCGAGGTTCCGGGATTGGCGAAGCAGACGTCGATCCCGTTGTGGAGAAGCGTGTCGGCGAGACTGTCGGCTCCGTTCATGGCGAAAATCCTTTGGCTGTCGGCGGTGAGAATTGGGAGGGCGCCGCCCCCGGCGGGGGCGGGCATCAGGGGGAGCGCGCGGGCAGGGTCGCCCGCGCCGAAGCGCCCCGCAAGGCGCGGCGGATCGTCCGACATCAGCTAGGGCCGGATCGGCACCCGTCGCCCCCCGGGCGGAGAATGTCGGGCGGGGGGTGCCACGCCGGACTTTACGAAGCGGCCGGGCTGGTGGACAAGGGCCCCGTCCGGCGGCCTTCGTCCAATGGTCGTCGCCCGATGGGCGTCGTCCTGCAGCCGGCCGCTTCAAAAACTTCGGCGAGGGGCCGCATCCGGCCGAACCAGCACCCGGTCCGGCTCGCCAACGGGAGAGATCTCTGGAAACCACGCTCTACGCCCCGGTCAAGGCCTTCCTCGAGACCCTCGGCTTCACCGTCAAGGGCGAGGTCGGCGGCTGCGACCTGCTCGGGCTCAGCGAAAGCGAGCCGCCGATCGTGGTGATCTGCGAGCTGAAGCTGAGTTTCAACCTGGAACTCGTGCTGCAGGGCGTCGAGCGCGCCGCGGCGGCCGACGAGATCTGGCTGGCGGCCAAACTCTCGAAGAAGGGCAAGGGGCGCGAAAGCGATGCGCGCTTCCGCAATCTCTGCCGGCGGCTCGGCTTCGGCCTGCTCGGCGTCAGCGAGCGCGGCACGGTCGAGATCCTTCTCAGCCCGGAAGCCCCGGCCCCGCGCCGCGACGGCAAGAAGCGCTCGCGGCTCGTGCGCGAGCACCAGAGGCGGCGCGGTGATCCGACGGCCGGCGGCGGATCACGCGCGCCGATCATGACCGCCTACCGCCAGGCCGCTTTGGCCATGGCCGCCGCTCTGGTCGCCGGCCCCTTGCGGCCCCGCGACCTCAAATCCATCACTCCCGACGCGCCCAAAATCCTGCAGCGCGACGTCTATGGCTGGTTCGTCCGCCAGGAGCGCGGCATCTACGCCCTCACCAACGCCGGCCACGCCGCCCTGCTCCGCTGGCCGCAGGACGTGCCGGGCGGGGTGTGAGGGCGGGCGGCAGCCGCCGGGCGTTGGCTGTTGTCGGGTGGCGGAGACGGGGGTGCCGACCCTCGTCCTTCGACAGGCTCAGGATGAGGGTTTTGGGGTTTCGGATCGCGCCTGTCGGTTGCGATGCGGCTGATGTCCGTTGAAGCGTGTGGCGCTCAGCCCATCCATCACCCTCATCCTGAGCCTGTCGAAGGACGAGGGTCGGCACCACGCCACCGCTGCGCTTTCCCGCCTATGCGTGCTATCATGGATAGCACCCTCAACAGCTCCGACGCCGCGATGGAAGCCACCGTCTACATCCTGCGCTGTGCCGACGGTTCATACTATACCGGCCTGACCAAGCAGCCGATCGAGGCTCGGGTCTGGGAGCACAATGCCGGCATCTGCGACGGCTACACAAAACCCCGCCGCCCCACCGAACTGGTCTTCACCGAAACCTACGACCGTCTTCTCGATGCCATCGCGCGCGAACGCCAGATCAAGGGTTGGTCGCGGGCCAAGAAGGAAGCGCTGATCAGGCTGCGCTATCACGCTTTGCCGGAACTGTCGCAAAACCGGCAGGGGGGAGCGGGTGCCGACCCTCGTCCTTCGACAGGCTCAGGATGAGGGTGATGGGTGAGTGGCAGGCGGCCATCCGACCGCTGCCAATCACAGGCCGCCGCGGGTCAGATCGCTCACCGCGCCATCCCCCAAACCCTCATCCTGAGCCTGTCGAAGGACGAGGCTCGGCACCGCGTTTCTCACACACGCAATGATCCGGGACTTCAGCGTGAGAGAGGGCACGCCGGCAGCTCAGACGCCGTGCCGACCCTCTTCCTTCGACAGGCTCAGGATGAGGGTGACAGGTTGAGCGTCGGGCGGAGTGCGACTACCGCCCTCCGCCCCACCCGGCCTCAGCCGAACTGCAGCGTCTTCTCGGCCGGCTGGGCCGGGGCCGGGCGGTTGCCGAGATAGTCCATTTTGCCGAGCGGGACGCCGTTGGCGCGCAGGATCGCGTAGGCGATCGAGACGTGGAAGTAGAAGTTCGGCAGCGCGAAGTTCGTGAGGTATTCGCGGCCGGTGAAGGTCATGGTGCTCGAGCGCGTCTTCAGCGTGACCATGCGGTCCGCGCTGGCATCCACGGCGGCGGCGTCGACGGTGGCGAGGAAGGCGACCGTCTTGGCGATGCGTTCCTGAAGCTCGGGAAAGGTCGTCTCGGTATCGGCGAAGCTCGGCGCCTCGATGCCGGAAAGCCGGGCGCCGGCGCCCTTGGCGGTGTCGCTGACCAGCTGGATCTGGGAGGAAAGCGGGTGCATGTCGGGCGCGAGCCGCGCGGCGACGAGGGTCGCCGGGTCGATGCCCTCGGCTTCGGCATAAGCGACGGCGGCATCGAGCAGCGCGGAGAGATTGCCGAGCATGCGCGTCATGGCGCCGACCGAGTTGGCGTGGATCGAGAGTGGCATGGGAAGCTCCTGAAACAGGGTCAAGTCGAAGCCGTCCGTCGGGCGACAGACGACGTCACGTCCGCCCCGGCGGCAGGCGCGAGGACGGCACGATGAGAAACCGTGGATCGCCGCTGGAGGCTGGCGACCCACGGGCACCCGCCCGGTCGGAAACGCGGGCGGTGCGAACGAAAAACCGAGAAGGGTGCGGACCGTCGACGACGTCGGACGGCCATCGCCGCTCCCTGCCGCTTCCAGTGCCGCCGTTTCGCCGAGGACAGCGCGTCGCTCGCGAGCGCCGCCGATGCCTCGGCCGTCTGCCTCCTCCAGATACATACCGTTCGGTACATATCGACGATGGGTCGGTCTCTGTCAATGGGAAATCGTGTGTGGGCGGCGCCGGTAAAGCGCGGCCTGCGCAACTTCGAGGAGGCAGGGCCCCGAGCGTCGATCGGCCGCAGCCTTGCCTCTCAGCCGGGCCAGGTCCTGAGCGTCATTTCGACCACCTTCATCAGCGATTCGCGGCCGGCGCCGGCGACGGCCTGGACGGCCATGCCCTGCGAGACGGTCATGATGTAGCGGGCGAGATCGACCGGATCGCAGTCGGCCGGCAGGTCACCCTCGTCCTTGGCCTGCTGCATGCGCTCGGCCAGGGTCTGCTCGCCGAACTTGCGCTTTTCGATCACGGCCTTCTGGATGGCGGTCGCCGCGTCGCTGCAGGCCATCGCCGCGTTGATGCCGAAACAGCCGCCGGGATTGCACGAGGCGGTCAGTGCCTCGACATAGCCGTTCATCATCTTCTCGACGACGGCGCGCGAGGTCGGCTCCTTCATCGCCTCGCGGAAGAAACCCATATAGCCCTGCTCGTAGCGCTCCAGCGCCTTGCGAAACAGCTCTTCCTTGTTGCCGAAGGTGCCGTAGAGGCTGGGCCTCGTGATGCCCATGCCGTCGGTCAGGTCGGTCAGCGAGGTGCCTTCGTAGCCCTTGCGCCAGAAAAGCTCCATCGCCGCCTGCAGAGCTTCGTCGACATCGAATTCCCGGGGCCGCCCCATTTTCTTGGTCTCCAGCAAAATAATTACCGATCAGTACATAATTACGGTTGACTCGGACTGCCAGCCGCCCCTATCTCTCCGCTATACCGACCGGTATGAAACGTCAACTTAACGTTTTGTCACCGGTCCCCGTCGGCGGCGCGTGTTCGCCAGAACAGGACAATCACATGACCCGTCGTTCTCTGACACGCAATGCGCTCTTGGGCGGAATCGTCGTGGCGGCCACGCTCGTCGGCCCGCAATTCCTCTTCCTGGGCAGCGATTCCGACCGGCAGGACAGCCCCGCCGCGGCCGCCGCCCCGCCCCCGGCCATGCCCGTTTCGGTCGCCGTCGTCGCGGCCCGGCCCGTCACCCGGTGGCAGGAATTTTCCGGCCGTCTCGAGGCGGTGGGACGCGTCGAACTGCGCTCTCGCGTCGCAGGCGCCGTCGAGGCGGTGCATTTCCAGGAGGGCTCGCTGGTTGCCGCGGGCGATCTCCTCGTCACCATCGATCCCCGCCCCTATCAGGCCGAGGTCGCGCGCGCCGAGGCGAATGTCGCGGCGGCCGAGTCGCGGCTTGCCCTCGCCCGCACCGAGCTCGACCGCGGCAAGAAGCTGGTGCAGTCGCGCACGGTGTCGCAGAGCGACTACGACCAGCGCATCAATGCCGAGAGCGGCGCCATCGCCGAGGTGCAGGCGGCCGAAGCGGGGCTGCGCACGGCGGCGCTGAACCTCAGCTATACCGAGATCCGCGCCCCCATCGCCGGCCGCGTCGGCCGCATCGAAGTCACCGTCGGCAATTTGATCGAGGCCGGCGCCACCGCCCCGGCCCTCACGACCCTCGTTTCTGTCAGCCCGATCTATGCCAGCTTCGAGGCCGGCGAGGACGTCGTCGCAAAGGCGCTCGCCTCGCTGCCCCAGGGCGACGACCCGCGTGAGGCGCTCGCCAGCATCCCGGTGCGCATGGACGCCGGCGGCAGCAAAGGCATCGACGGCAAGCTGCAGCTCATCGACAACACCGTCGACCCGGTCAGCGGCACGGTGCGCGTGCGGGCCGAATTCGCCAACAAGGACGGCCAGCTGATGCCCGGCCAGTTCGCCCGGCTGTCGCTCGGCGAGGCGAAGGCGCAGGACGCCCTCCTCGTCTCCGAGCGCGCCGTCGGCACCGACCAGGACAAGAAATACGTCTTCGTCGTCGGCGCCGACAACAAGGCCGAATACCGCGAGATCGCCCTCGGCGGCCGCGCCGAGGGCCTGCGCATCGTCCGCGAAGGCCTGAAGCCGCAGGAGCGCGTCGTCGTCAACGGCCTGCAGCGCGTGCGTCCAGGCGCCACCGTGGCACCGGAGGAAGTCGCGATGGAGTCCGTGGAGGGCGGTGCCGTCCAGGTCTCCGCCGCCGAACCCCAGAAATAGGCCGGATTTCGCGCCGGGCGCCAACTGGCCGCCCGGCGCGACCGTTCTTTGCATCCACGTCGCCTTCCCCGCCTTCCGTCGGTTCGGAAAAGGCGGCCGGCTGCCAGACGGACCCCGTCATGAACATCTCCCGCTTCTTCATCGACCGGCCGGTCTTCGCCGCCGTCCTGTCCTTCCTGATCTTTCTCGGCGGCCTGTTGTCGCTGTCAGCGCTGCCGATCTCGGAATATCCCGACGTCGTGCCGCCCTCCGTCGTCGTGCGCGCCAACTATCCCGGCGCCAACCCGAAAGTGATCGCCGAAACGGTGGCGACGCCCATCGAGGAGGCGATCAACGGCGTCGAGGGCATGCTCTACATGGGCAGCCAGGCGACCACCGACGGCCTGATGACCCTGACGGTGACCTTCAAGCTCGGCACCGATCCCGACCAGGCGCAGCAGCTGGTGCAGAACCGCGTCGCCCAGGCCGAGCCGCGCCTGCCCGAGGAGGTGCGCCGCCTCGGCGTCACCACGATCAAGAGCTCGCCCGACCTGATGCTCCTGGTCCACCTGACGTCCCCGAACGGCCGCTACGACGTCACTTATCTCCGCAACTACGCGCTTCTCAACGTCAAGGATCGGCTGGCGCGCATCGACGGCGTCGGCGACGTGCTGCTGTTCGGCGCCGGCGACTATTCCATGCGCATCTGGCTCGACCCGCAGAAGACCGCCGAGCTCGGCCTGTCCGCCAGCGACGTCGTCGCCGAGATCCGGGCGCAGAACGTCCAGGCCGCCGCCGGCGTCGTCGGCTCCTCGCCGGGCCTCGCCGAGGTCGACCTGCAGCTGTCGGTGAACGCGCAGGGGCGCCTCGCTACCGAAGAAGAGTTCGGCGAGATCATCGTCAAGACGAGCCCCGGCGGCGCGGTGACGCGCCTGCGTGACGTCGCCCGCATCGAGCTCGGCGCCGCCGACTACGCGCTGCGCTCGCTCCTCGACAACCGCCAAGCCGTCGCCGTGCCCGTCTTCCAGGCGCCCGGCTCCAATGCCATCGCCATTGCCGACGCGGTCCGCGCGACGATGGAGGAGGTCAAGAAGTCGATGCCGGAGGATGTCGACTACGAGATCGTCTACGATACCACGCAGTTCGTCCGGGCCTCGATCGAGGCCGTCATCCACACGCTGCTCGAGGCCATCGCCCTCGTCGTCCTCGTCGTCATTCTCTTCCTGCAGACCTGGCGCGCCTCGATCATCCCGCTCGTCGCCGTGCCGGTGTCGATCGTCGGCACCTTCGCGGTGATGCATCTCTTCGGCTTCTCGATCAACGCGCTCAGCCTCTTCGGCCTGGTGCTGGCCATCGGCATCGTCGTCGACGACGCCATCGTCGTGGTGGAAAACGTCGAGCGCAACATCGAGAAGGGGCTCAGCCCCCGCGACGCCACCATCCAGGCGATGCGCGAGGTGTCCGGGCCGATCATCGCCATCGCCCTCGTCCTCGTCGCGGTCTTCGTGCCGCTCGCCTTCATCACCGGCCTCACCGGCCAGTTCTACCGCCAGTTCGCCCTGACCATCGCCATCTCGACGGTGATCTCGGCCTTCAACTCGCTGACGCTCTCGCCGGCGCTGGCCGCCCTCCTCCTGCGCAGCCACGACGCGCCGAAAGACCGGCTGACGCGGATCATGGATTTCTGGCTCGGCTGGCTGTTCCGCGGCTTCAATGCCGTCTTCACGCGCTCGTCCAACGCCTATGGCCGCGGCGTCGGCGGCGTCGTCACCCGCAAGACCCTGATGATGGGCCTCTACCTCGTCCTCGTCGGCGCGACCGTGGTGATGTTCCGGCTGGTCCCCGGCGGCTTCGTGCCGCCGCAGGACAAGCAGTATCTCGTCGGCTTCACCCAGCTCCCGGACGGCGCCTCGCTCGACCGCACGGAAGAGGTGATCCGCCGGATCAGCGACATGGCCCTAGCCATCCCCGGCGTCAGCAATGCCATCGCCTTTCCCGGCCTGTCGATCAACGGCTTCACCAATTCGTCGAATTCCGGCATCGTCTTCCTCAACCTGAAACCCTTCGAGGAGCGCACGACGCCGGAGCTGTCCGCCGGTGCCATCGCCGGCCAGCTGAACCAGGCCATGGGATCGATCCAGGAAAGCTTCAGCGCCGTCTTCCCGCCGCCGCCCGTGCAGGGCCTCGGCGCCATCGGCGGCTTCAAGTTCCAGCTCGAGGACCGCGCCGGCCTCGGCTACGACGCCCTCGACGGCGCGGTGAAGGCTTTTCTCGCCAAGGCGCAGGAGGCGCCCGAACTCGTCGGCCTGTTCTCCTCCTACCAGGTGAACGTGCCGCAGCTCTACGCCGACGTCGACCGCACCAAGGCGCGCCAGCTGGGCGTGCCCCTGCCCTCGATCTTCGAGACGCTGCAGATTTATCTCGGCTCGGTCTACGTCAACGACTTCAACAAGTTCGGCCGCACCTATTCGGTGCGCGTGCAGGCCGACGCCGCCTACCGTGCCCATGCCGAGGACATCGGCAAGCTCGAGGTCCGTTCGTCCGCCGGCGAGATGGTGCCGCTGTCGGCGCTGCTGAACGTCACCTCCTCGGCCGGGCCGGAGCGCGCGATGCGCTACAACGGCTTCCTCTCCGCCGACGTCAACGGCAATGCCGCGCCGGGCTATTCCTCCGGCCAGGCGCAGGAGGCGGTGACGCGCATCGCCGCCGAGACCCTGCCGCCCGGCATCGACTTCGAATGGACCGAGCTCACCTATCAGCAGATCATCGCCGGCAATTCCGCCTTCTTGATCTTCCCGCTGTCGATCCTCCTGGTCTTCCTCGTCCTCGCCGCGCAGTACGAGAGCCTGACGCTGCCGCTCGCCATCGTCATGATCGTGCCGCTCGGGCTCCTGGCTGCCCTCACCGGCGTCTACTGGACGGCGGGGGACAACAACGTCTTCACCCAGATCGGCCTCATCGTCCTGGTCGGCCTGTCGGCAAAGAACGCCATCCTGATCGTGGAATTCGCGCGCGAACTGGAGCTGGAAGGCATGACGCCGATCAAGGCGGCGATCGAGGCAAGCCGCCTTCGCCTCCGGCCGATCCTGATGACGTCGTTCGCCTTCATCATGGGCGTCGTGCCGCTCGTCACCTCCACCGGCGCCGGCGCCGAAATGCGCCATGCCATGGGCGTCGCGGTCTTCTCCGGCATGATCGGCGTCACCGCTTTCGGCCTGTTCCTGACGCCGGTGTTCTACGTGCTGATGCGCGCTCTGGCCGGCAACCGCTCGCTGCAGATGGCGGGCTCGGGCGACCACGCGCCGGGCCACCTCCTCGATGCGCCGGCCGCCCCGCCGCAGCCGGCCGAGTAGAGCACCGGGCGAAACGCGCGAAAAACGTCCGCGCACCGCCCGGCGCGCCGAACGACGGATCAAGGCGTCGGGCGATTTAGGTCATCGCCCCCAATGCCCTCACGAATTCGCAACGTCCGGCCACCCCCGGGGCCGGACGTTGCGAACAGGGCGCGCGTCCTCGGGCGCGCGCCCGCTGACATCATGGCCGCGGCAAGGGCGCCCAGGTCGCGGCGGACGCGCGGGGCCGACAAGGGCGCCCGCTCGCGTCGCCGAAAGTCCGACCTCCCCTGGCGCGGCGATGGCGAGCCTGTCAGCCGAGGCTCTTGCCGCAGGCGAATTTCCTGAGATCCATCGCCCGCACCGGGAACGGCCGGAACAGCGCCTTCAGGTCGCCGGAGGCGCGCGAGGCGCCGGAGAAGCCGCTCTCCAAGAGCGCCGCGGCGTTCTCGCCGCGCGCCTTACCCGAGGGCGCGCCGAGCACCACGGCCATCAGCTCGCGACCGCCGCGATGGGCGGTGGCGACCAGGTTGAAGCCGGAAGCGCAGACATAGCCGGTCTTCATGCCGTCGATGCCGGGATATTTTCCCATCAGCGGATTGGTGTTCTTCATCTTCCGGCCGGAGACGGTGACGCTGGGCGTGGCGAACAGATCGAGATGGCGGGGATGCGCCTTCCGGATCGCCATGCCGAGCAGAGCCATGTCGCGCGCGGTGGTGACCTGGCGCTCGTCGTGCAGGCCGTTGGCATTGACGAAATAGGTGGCGTCCATGTTGAGGCGCACGGCTTCCGCGTTCATCGCCTGGACGAACACCGCCTCCGAGCCGCCGCCGAGCGTCTCGGCGATGGCGACGGCGACGTCGTTGGTCGAGCGCACCAGCATGACGCGCAGCGCGTCGCCGAGCGTCAACGTGTCGCCGACGGGCAGGCCGAGCTTGGACGGCGGCTGCGCCGCGGCATGCGCCGTCATCACCACGGGCGTCGAGAAGCTCGCGCGCCCCGCCGCCACGGCCCGGAGCGCCAGATGCGCCGTCATCAGCTTGGTCAGCGAGGCCGGATGCCAGGACTGGCTGGCGTCCTGCTCATAGAGCACCGCACCGGTCTCGGCATCGACGAGCAGCAGCGGTGCCGCACCGGCCGCCCCCGGCGCGAGGAGAGCGGTCAGGCAGAGGATCGCGGCCGCGGACAGTCGGCGCTTCGGGGCAGATCGGTTCACGGCAATCCTCGGATTTTGGGCCGGCGCTGGTGCAACCCCCTCAGCCGCCGTCAGGATCGGCCAGACGGCGCATCGGCCGCGTGTCGGCAAAAGGTCAGACGCCGGCGCGGCGCATGCCGCCACCATCTGCCACCGACGGCCCTCCTCGCAAGCCGGCGACCCTCGGCGGCCCGCCGAAATCGCATTCTTCCCCGCGGCCGTGACACCCCGGCAACAGCGCCGCGCCGGTCCAGACGTCCGACCGCCTGCCTCCCCGGGATGCCAACTCACCCGACCTTGCCGATCCCATCCCCAACCGGCTTGACAGCCCCATCCGCCGACTTCTATATCCGCCGGGCTTCGACGGATTGATTTGCCGTCACGGGGCGGGGTAGCTCAGTTGGTTAGAGCAGCGGAATCATAATCCGCGTGTCGGGGGTTCAAGTCCCTCTCCCGCTACCATTGTTTTCATTGAGCTATTTCTGATTTTCTCTGAACTCTCAGACGTCAGTTGGGAGCCTAGTTGGGATTCTTTGTTCCAGCTTCGTGCTCTTCTCGCTTACGGATTGCTGAGATTCCAAGTGCGGGATCGCGGCTGAGATAGACCGAATCCAATATCGCTGAGACGTCCTTTGTGCTGTGTCCGGTAATCGTCGCGATTTCAGGGACGCTACATTGAGCGACGGCGAGGCGCGTCACTGCCGTTCCACGCAAATCGTGAAATGTGACACCTGAAACGCCCGCTCGTTTGCACGCCGTACGCCACGAGGCGCGGAAACCGGACTCCGTCCATGATGTCCCCGCCTCGGTCGCGAGAATAGTAATGGCCCGTTTTTGCGTTTGGTCGAGGATGAGTTTCAGGGGTGCACCGACCGGAATGGTTACCGCGACACCAGTCTTGCTCTGCTTCAGTCGGATGGCCCCGCCGGTATAAGCGGACCACGGAAGCTTCAACAGATCGCCTTGTCGCTGGCCGGTCCAAAGGGCAAGCATGAAGGCAAGGCGAAGATGATCAGGCGCCTTTGCCATGAAGGCAGCCTCGTCGGCAGCGGACCAGATGCTGTCGATCCGCTTCGACCGATACGTCTTGCCCGGACGCTGGCAGGGGTTCGCGGCGATTTTGCCCCGATCCACGGCCCATGCGAGCATGAGCGCGAGGACCGAATAGGTATAGTCCGCCTGACGGCGTGAAGTCGCGGCAAGGCTGTCGCGCCATGCCAAGAATACGCCGCGCGTCCTGACATCGGTCAGGGCCGAAAGCGGAAAGTCGCCGAAATCCTTTTCGATCCGTTTGATGTGGCGGACGTAGTCGGACCGTGTGCGAACGGCGAGATCGGCAAAGTTTGTGGTCGCCTGATAGTCATGAATGATCGATAGCAATGTGCCCTCGGGCAAGCGCAGTTTCTTCGCTACGGCTTCGTTATATGCAACGACGAACTCAGGCGAGCCGGGCTTACCCGGGAGACGCGGCCCCCCTTTCCAAGCATACCAGTATGTAATGCCGGTCCCATCCGCGAGTTTTTTGCGGATAGAGTTGATCCCCTTGAGTCTAACGCGCATCGCGTTTGGCCTTCCAAATGTCCAAAGCGTTTTGGCGCTCTTCGACCTGCCCTTCATCATGCACGATGATGATCCGACCGTCAGGCGCAATCTCCGTCCGTCGAATAGACAAGCCCAATGCGAGGGCGGCCTTTATCGCCCTCACCATATCGGCCTGCCTAAAATTACTTGGGGAGCGCGCCACAGCCAGATCCTCAGGCGATGAAGCCGTTCAAGCGCACTTCGACAGTGTCGCTCGGATTCGGGGCGGCGGTATAGGCCACGCCGACATAGGCGTTGCCGGTCGCCGTGGCGGTGAACACCTTGGTCGCGTTGTTCCAGTAGACCGGCGAGCCGATCGCGAAGACATCGGTGAGTGGCTTCACCACGGCGAACACGCCCTCGGTCACGATGACGACGGTTTCGCCCTCGGCAGCACCATCAGAGGCAACGCCGAAGAGCTTCGTTCCGACGAGGACGCCCCCGCCACTGACGACGGAATAGGGCGCGTCTACCGTCAGATTCACGCCGTGCTGTTTGAAGTTCTTCATGTTAGATTCCTTTTGAGGTTGAAAAGCGGATGATCCGAGACGCCCGTCCCGCCTGCCCCTCGGCTATCGCCCGGTCTGCTGCGGCGATTGCGTTCGCCATTTCGCGGTCGGAGCCGAAGCGGACTGTCTCGCCGCTCGAGTCGCGGACTTCGCGGACGGCAGAGAGCCGAGCCTGAAAAAGCTCGTCTCTCCATTTGATGAGGTCAGGCAGGCTCGCCATCGTCAGAGGCCGGGGTTCTTGTACGCGCCACGCCAGTCCACGACGCCCGCACCGAAGTCGAGGACAACGCGGAACTCGGTTGCCAGCACGTCCCATCCATCACGGCTGGACATCTGCGGCCCGGGAGCGCTCGACAGGTAGGCGTGTTCCAGCACGGGGTAGGATGCCGGCGAGGCCATCACGTACCATTCCTTGCCCGTGATCCGGGGCTCGACAAGCAACTGAAGCCGCCGGGTGAACGGGTTCGCGTCGCCGACCGTGGCCGGGTTGATTTCGGCCAACACCTGTTCGGCGGCAAATTCGTTCTCGGGACCGACGAGAAGGAAGGCCGGGGTAACGCCGATCGGTGTCTTCCGGTCGAGGCCCTTTGTCTTCCGCATCGCCAGACGAGCATCGGCAAGCGCGCCAAGGTCGAGCGCCGCCGCCGCGCCAAGGTTGCCGTGATCGGCGCTGAAGAGCCGCTTGCCATCCTCGCCCATGACAGGGTTCGACGCGAGGAGTGCAACGAGGAGGTTCGCTTCCGTCTCAGCTGCGGCGCGTCCCGCCAAGACATTCCAATCGCGGAAGACGCCGAGGTCGTCGTTGATGAACGCCTGACGCGTCAACGAGAAGATGGACGCATGGGTGTCGAGCTTGAAGGACTCGGCCGCCTCGCCGCGCGTGGCGCTACGGATTTCGCCGTTCTCGGCGACTTTCTCCAAAGCGCCGATGCCAGACACCTTCAGACGTGTGCCGGTGCGAAAGTCTACCATGGTCGTGCGACGAGACAGGGTCGTGCGCAGCGGGCTAGAAGCGGTCTCGTATGCCGCCATCACAGTGCGGTTGCCTACGCCCGTCAGAAGCAGCGGGAAGTCGCCCGTGGTATGCGCGGACCGGATGATGGTATCGCGGTCCATGTTGCGCGTCGTCGTGCCACGAGCCTCCAGCATCGACCGTCCCATATCGATCAGAGACGTGTCCATGTAGCCGCGTGCCGCGTCAGACGGTGTGTCGCCGGAAGTCCGGCAGTACAGCGCCTCTTCCATACGAACCCGGATCGCGGCCGGATCATCCTGCGACGGCCCAGCATGAGCTCGGATGCGCAAAGGGCGTGGGCTGATGGCCTCACGGGCACGGTCCCGGGCTTCTTCGATCGTCAGGCCTTCGTCGATCGCGTCCTCTGCCCATCCGCGCGTCATCCCCACCGCAGCGGCGAGCGTGCGGATTTGATGCTGGTCGGCTTCGGGCATCGTGTCGATGGTATCGAGTTCGTCCACGTCGCTACTCCTTCTTTTTGCTTTCGGATCGGCACCGATCGCGACGATCGACACCTCTTCAATCTGCCAATCCAAGGCAGTCCGGGTGCGTCGGCCGTTGACGCTGGACTCGGCCCAACGCGCGACGCGATAGCCGGCGCTGAAGCTAAAAAGGGTGCCGTCTTGAACACGGTGGACGATGCCAGCAACGTCAGGAGCGGTGGAAAAACGGAGGCTTGCAACGATGGCGCTTCCGTCTCGCGAGAAGCGGGAAGCCCGGCCGATCGTCGCCGAAACGCGCCTTCGATCGTGGGAATCCAGAAGCGGGACGTCCATGTCGTCCGTCAGGCGAAGACCGGCCGGGTCCAGCACTTCGTCAAACGATCCCCGTGCGTCGGTACGCGCGACGGGATGGTCCGTGGCGACGACGGCTTGAATCGTCATTGCCTCGAACGGACCGTGAACGGGCATGTCGCGGTGAAGCAGTTCGGTCATTTGACCTCCGGTGCGGAAAAGCTGAGTCCGAGCCCGGCTTCCCGTTCGCGGTCGGCGGCGATCTCGGTGTCGAGGTCTTCGACGGACCAGCCAAGCTCGGCAACGGCCTGCCGGCGCGACATCAGCCCGGCCGCGATCATCTCGCGCACGGCTTCGACATCCTTGGCCGGATCGACTTGCGCGTGACGCGGCATGATCCATTCGACGGCGCACGCGGGGGCGAACTCTTCGGGCGCGAGGTTGCCATTGAGCACCTGCAAACGGACGAAGTGCTGCCAGATCGGCCGAAGCACCTGCGGGACCAGCACCGAATACTGGTACGCTTCGATCCGCGCTCGGAAGGGGATCAAGCCCGCCCGCAATGAGCTGTAGTTCGCGCCGGAGAGGTCGTTGTCGAGGAGGTGCGTCGGGACGCCGAGGCCGGATGCCAACGCATGAAGATTGGCCTTCATGAAGGTGCCGGTGTCGTTGGCCGCCTGCGGATTGGCGAAGACAACCTTTTGCCCGCCGCGAAGTCGGACCAGCGTGCCGGGCTCCAGCGACGGATGCTCCTCTCCGATCCACGGGTCATCACCGCCGGAAATGTCGTTCTCGTCGGTGATGAAGCCGGCGAACATGGCGGCCACGCTGGCCTGCATCAGAAGGGCGTCCTTCAGCTTGGCGAACTCGCCGGCCGAGAGGACGATGGATGCGAGCGCGGACAAGCCACGAACCTGACCGGGTGCGATCGTTTCTGCGAGGTGAAGCACTTGGTCGGCAGGGACGAAGACCGGGGCAGCCCATGCGCCGAACTGGTCTTTGGTCGGATGAATTGAGTAGCCGAGACGGCCACCGGCCGCGTCGAAGCGGACGCCCTGAACGTCCGTCTCGCCGTTGTCCAAGTTGCGCGTCATGGAACGGTCGCATTGATCGGCCGGCAGCACCCTTAAGCCTTCGTCCTCGATCAGGATAAAGGCTTCGCCTGCCACCTGCTGCTCGCGCACTGCGGTCGTGAGGATGCCCGCCAAGTTCGTCCGGCCTTCCGCGTCGCAGTCTTCAGACCACCGGTCGAAGTCGGCCGTGAGCTGGTCGCGAATGGCCTTATCGGGATGCTTCGGCGTGGCGCGCGGCCCGGTGCCGATGGTGGCGACGACCTTGTTGTTGACGCCGTTCGCGACATTGGGCTCGTTGGCATATTGATGGGCGGCCCGTTGTGCCACCATACCAGCTGCGCTCATCTCGGCGTTGATGTTCCCGAAGCTCGCCATGCCGACTGCACGCCGGCCGCCGCCTGCCGCGTCCAGCCGGCGGACGTGCGTCGGCTTCCCTCGGAGACGGTTGAGGAGGGTTTGGGCGAAGCCGGCCAAGGGAGTCAGCCCGCGATCTTGTCGAGAAGGGGCTTCAAGAGATCTGTGGCCGGAAGCTCGATCTGCGCGAGCAAGCGCTGGCCCTGAGCAGCTTCGAATGCCACGATATCAGCTCGATGGGTGTCGCGAACACGCGGTTCTTGCGCAAGCCGGAAGTAGCTTGCACTCACGAGCCGGCCCGACGCGTCGGCCTTGAGGGTGACGTCGAATACCCACTCTTCCCCCGCTGCGATCTTCTCCAGAACGACTTTAAGATGACGTGCGAGTTCCGCTCCATTCCAGTCTGGCCGGGGGCGCATCCCGATATCCAGCCCGAAGAATGCGAATTCGAGGTCGCGCAATGTGCGTGTGGTGGAGGTAATCTCGTACAGCTGCAGAAGAAGCCGAGCTTTCGCGACTTCCTCCCGCGAATAATACGCGACCTTCCCGCGAGAGATGTCGTTGTTCAGCGGGGTGATAAGGCCGCTCTGAGCGAGAAGTCGCATTTGGCTATACCGTCGATTGCGATCTTCAGGCACGGCGATGCCATCGAGGTCGCAAAAGAGGTCGGATACTTGACGAAGTTTGAATGCGGGTTCCATGGGGCTCTCCAAGATGAAGCCCAACATTGCCGCAAAATGAGTTGACGCGCAACTCAATTTTTGTGAGGTTGGATTGTCGGGGGGTCGTCGTAGCCTCGCCGATAGTAGGCGGCGTCTCGTTCCATCGACGGCCGTTTAGCGAAACACGGCGGCGGGTTTCTCCAGGTTCACCGCCGCCGTGCACCCTCCTCACAATAGGAATAGATATGCTCGACCAAAATCTTGGCCGGTTGGCCGACGCGCGAGAATTCGCCGAGTATCTTCTTGCCGATGGCCGAAGGCGAGGTTATCCCCTTGCGTTGATCAAGATCGCGATCCTTTGCATGATGGCGAAAAAGGGGCTGCCAGCACCCGATGATGTGTTGGCCTTTACAAGCGGCGGAAAGCTTCATGATGCTCAGGTCCGCGACTGGCACCAATCAAACTGGTAGCAAAGACCTGTGAAATCTGCCGACATAGTCAGTCGGATATGTCGAATACAGGCATCCATACCCTGCGCCTGATCAACGCCTGCGTCACCTAGCCAACGCTTCGGTGGGAAGCTACACTGGACGGCGATCGGAAATCCGATTGCCGTCTAAGAGCCGAGGAATATATGGGGCAAAGCATTGCATTTTTGATCGGTAATTCGAAATACAGTGAATTGTCTACATTAGATTGCTGTAGAAATGACGTCGAGCAAACACGGCGCCTTATTTCGGAAACGAAGAAGTTCAGTCAAATTTTCGAGTTCATAGACGAGCCGATTTCACTTGTTAAGGATGAGATTCGGGGTCTGTCGACTGCAGAGGGTGGCTTTGACGAAGTATTCTTCTACTTTACAGGCCATGGGCTGTCAAACGAAGACGATTTCTATATGTGCTTTGAGCATTTCAAGGAATCCTCTCCGAACACTACCGGATTTTCTCGGAACGACGCATTAGATTTAATCAGGAATTTCAAGTCTGAAACATCTGTAATCGTAATAGACGCGTGTGAAGCTGGTAGAAACCTCATAAAGAGTGACAACTCACCACTTACTCGGACCTTAAAATCGGGATTTTCGAATTTTATCCAGTATTCGTCTTGCATAGAAAGCCAATACTCGCTGGCAGGAGACCAATTAAGCCTTTTTACGGATGAATTCATAAAAGCTTGCCTGCAAAAAAAGCAAGGTCCAGTCTATTACTCGGATGTCGAGAGCGCCTTACGCGATGCGTTCCTGGGACACAACAGTCAAACACCGCATTTCATACACCAAGGGACCTCGCAGGAAAAGTTTTGCGACGACGCCGGCCGTCTCGATGACTTTCGAATAGTGTATTTTACGCCAGCTGAAGGTAGTAGCACGCAGGAAGTCGCCTTACCCCTAATGTCGCCGTTTGCTTTGGCAAAAGCCGCCATCCAGGGAATTGAGGCGCGAGTTCCGAGCAAGGAAAACGCTCAGAATTTCATTGATCGCATATTTGCTTCAACGTTAAAAAACTCAAGCGATACTCCAGAGGTGTCGGATTTTTTCGATGTTCGCACAGTGAAATACGATGATTTCGACAATGTTCAAAATAAGAAATCGATTATAAGCCTAATTGACCGCCGCGGTGGCTCAGATTCGTTTGTTGAGAGTGATGTTCAGAAAATAAAGCGCCGTCAGCCTTTTGGTAACTTCGGAATCAACACGATTTCTATATTTGGAACTCCTGATGAATATGATGAGACATACAGTATTTATAATCATTGCAAATTAGAATCTGTGCATGTTGGCATATATTTCGAGCCAAAATTTATGGCGCTAAGCCGAGTTTATTCAGAAATTGTGTTCCTTCCCCGGTTGACAGAATGTCTGATACTAACGTGTAATTCAAAGGAACTTCGCTCAGGCTGGGGAACCTTCAATGAATATGAGGGCACAAAAAAATGGAGCTGGTCACACCATTCGTGGGTAGACGATCCTACTGAGGTCGCTGCTAAGTATGTCTCCAACCCATATGTCTTTACAAAAAAATATGTCCTTTCGTTCGGAGAAGAGGTGGGCGAAAAATAGCAGATAAATTCCTTTAAGGCCGTCAGCGGTAAGGCTGTATTTGCGACATCATCGCCCCTCCAGCCACTTCGAACGCGTCACAGCCGGCCTTGCGGTCGGCATGGCGGATGTCGCCACTTCCTCGGCTCGCCTTCCCATATCCAGCAACACGAGCCGCCGCGCTGCGAAGGCGTAGACCACGCAATCGAGCGCTTCGACCCGCCGGCCGGAGATGCGCTCGAATGCGCGGACAGGCTGCCCCCGCGAGTAGCGCACGATCCTGCGCTCGCCCGTGAGCTGTTCAAACCATGATGGCGAGAGGCTATGCGAGAAGCGGATCGTCCGGCCAGATTGCAGCCGTGTCATGAGTTCCGACTTCACGGCGTCTACGCCGACGAGCATCAGACGGATGTCGCGGGCTTTCGAGACCTCTACCGCCTTTCGAGAGAAGCCCGGAACGCCCTTGCCGGCGAACACGCGGCGGCCCGTTCGCGGTTTGCAGAAGGCATAGACGGCATCTGTGTGACCTCCCGAGCCGGAGTCCACGATCGCGGAGTCGATCCGCAGCAAGCCGCCATTCACATGGATGAAGGTGCGCTTCAGAAGGTCGTCCACTTCCCTCCAGGTATCACCCTGCCGAGGGCTTCCCCAAACGACATCATGCGCGAGGATCAGCGCGGCGCCATCAGCCGTCCATCCGACCGTCGAAAGCTCGATCCGGTCATCTTGGACATCGCAGCCGCACGACAGGACCAACACTTCGGCCGGAATGCGGTCGAGGCCGATCGGCTCGGCGCGTGCGGCGAGTGCGGTTTCGTCCAGCTCCTCGCCGGCATCGCGCCACGGCTCGGCAAGCAAGGTCGTCGTGAACGCCTTCAGCGTCTCGGGACTACGCTTGGCGACAAGGAACTCGGCGGCGAGCCGCCCCCATCGTGCGTTCGACAGAAGCGAGATGAGCGCATTCATGCGGTAACCGTGATGACCGACGACATGCGGCGCGGTCGCACGCCAGCGGCCATGCTCGATCATCCACGGCTTGCGATCCTCGCCGACAAGCTCCTCGCAATCGGGACACCGATAGGCGGCCTCGTCAGGCCGATCGGCCGGCCACTCGATCATCGACCATTTCAGCTCGGTGAACGTGCCGCAGCACGGGCACGGGCATTCGTAGACGCGCCGGTCGCTGGCGTCATAGGCGCGCACGATCGGCGATGTCAGTTCATCGACGGGTGTCGAGCCCATGACGATTTTCCGATCGGCATAGGACAGCGTCCGACGCTCGGCGAGGACCACAGGATCACCTTCGCCGCGCGCGTCGTGCTCGAAAGCGTCCACCTCATCTAGGAACAGAATGCGGGCGGTGTGGCCGCGAAGGTTGCGCGGCGCTCTCGCTGACACGAGCTTCAGGCTGCCGCCGGGAAAGCGCTTCTCCAGCATCACGTTCCGGTCGCCGTTGGCTGCGAGTGCGGCCCGCAAGGACGGCGACTCCGCGAAGGTCGGCTCGATTGAACCGGTCATGAACGTCCGACAGTCGGCGTCGGCCGGCAGGACCACAAGGACGGGGCTCGGATCGTTCGTGACGTAGTGGCCGATGGCCGCGACAAGAAGCTGGGAATAGCCGACACGGACGCTCTTCAGCACCGACACCCGTTCTACGGTCGGATCGCCGATCGAGTCGGCGATGGCCCGCTGATGAGGCCAGAGGCGCATTCGGCCCGGCTGCGACGACAGCGACGACGGCAGGACGATCGACTCTTCGCACCACTTCGACAGGGCGATCTTGGCCGGCGGTCGGAAGGCGCGGAAGGTGTCGCGGCGAAGGACGGCGAAAGCCTCACTCATCGGAAAGGCCCTCCAGCGCGGCACGGATTTCAGAGTCGACCCGGCGGACGGCTTCGGGATCGAGGCCGGCAAGCCGCGACGGCACGGCGAGGAGCGCGGCGCGAACGTCATGGGCGATACCCGACCATTGCGCGGCGACCTCGGCGGCGGGGAGAAGGTCACGGCGTGCGACGGCATTGGCAAGTTCGGCCTTCTCGGCTCCAGCTTCGGCAGCACGGGTTTTCGCGGCGGTCCATTCCGGTGATGTCGAGCCGCGTCCGGCTCCAGCGCGAAGACGACGGCAATAGGCGGCGACCGACTCTCGCAGATGGAAGCGACCCCTTGCCGCCTGCGGAATATCGCCAGCCCGGACCAACACGCCGATGCGCCGCGCGTCGATCCCTAACCATGAGCCAAGTTCGTCTGTCGAAACCAGTTCGTCCGGCCCGTCTCCTACAAGCCTACGAATATCCGGGTCGTCATACCGCTGCATTTTTGAAAATCCTTGCGGGAGTGAAAGACTGGGGCTCAGCGCTCCCCGCGACGGCCACCCGGGGAGAGGGACCCGTTGTCATCGGTTCGTTGACAAGGCGATCGGCTGTCATCGTTGTGTGCATCGTCGCCCGGACAGACGGACAACCCCTAAAGGGTGTTGTCCGTGTCCGTCCGGCCTGCCGACGCTTTGCGGTGTAGGACATTGCGGAGACTGTCCGGACATGTCCGACGTTGTCCGGGTCAAACAAGCCCATGCTCATCATCCAATCGGTCGAACATCGGCGGGTGAATGCTCTTGGTGAAATAGCAGCCGTCGAGGAAGCCGATGCGGCCCTTTGCGACTAACTCGCCGGCAGCCCGTCCAAATGCACGGCGACGGCTGTCTTCGGTGTCGGACGTGGACACCGTCCGTCCGTCGATGCACTCTTGTCGCCAACGATCCTCGGGAATGCCGAACTCGTCATTGGGCAGGGGTACGCCTTCGTTCGTCGTGAGGCGGACAAGCTCGGTGAGTGCCGCGCCCGCGCTTGGCGGCAAGCGTTGTTCCTTCGGCTCACTGCCGGCCGGCAATTCCTTGGCATAGGCGATGGAGCGGGGGTCCCCGTCTTCATCTTCGCCAAGATCAATCGTGCCGATGGTGAAGGCGATGTCGGCGTCCGGTGACCCGTTCCGGTTTTTCTTTAGATGCCCTCTGACGAGCTTGTCGTCGCGCTTCAAGAACATCGTCATATCCATCGCGCCATCGAACCCGCCGAAGCCTCTTGGCGTCTCTCCCCCCTTGGCGGGGTGATGGACGAAGATCACAGCCGCACCGAACTCAGTGAGCTTTCGTCCGATCGCCACGACACGCATCATCGGCGCGGCCTCGTTCTCTTCCAGACCGGGGAAGGCCATCGCCAGCGTGTCGATGATGATGACGGCCGGCCGGCTAGCTTTGACCGCCTTTCGCAGTGCCGTCAGGTCAGGCGACTCTGCGGCGAAAATACTCGACAGCCCGCCGACGACGAAGAACTGGTCGGCGGGGCCGTGCCGCTTACGCAAGGCGGCAACACGTCCCCGCATTCCGTGCTCGTCCTCAGCGGCGACATAGAACACGCCGCCCTGTTTGGTTCGCTTGCCGAAACACGGCCGTCCTTGGGCAATGGCATATCCGATATGTGGTGCGAGAAGTGACTTGCCGGCTCCGGGCTCGCCGAAGACGCAGGCGAGATCGCCCGGCGCAAGCATCCCTTTCCAGACGTAACCGCGCGACGGCATGTCGAAACAATCGTCAGGACTGTAGAAGCGGAGCCCCGCCGGCACTTCCCCGGGAACGTCCTCCTCGTCGTCCGGCAAGACCTCGAACATCTCCTCGCGCTGAATCGCACGTACGGCAGGAAGCGAGCGCGCGAAGTCGGCCATGGCATGAAAGGATGGCATCGCCCCCGGAGGCGTGTCCTCCGGTGTGTCCGCGTCCAAATAGCTGAATTTGACGAGCCGGATAGCCTCGAAGGCGTTTACGAGCCGATCCGAGAGCGGGTCCGTCGAATGGTGCGAAAAGGCGAAAACCTCATCATAGAAAACGACCCCGTTCGCCGTCGATCCGCCGATGAAGCTCCACCGGCCATCCTTGCCCGGCGTATAGGTGTCGAACAGGTGCTCAGCGAATACTTCCTCGATCGACATCGCTCGGCACACCTCGCCAACGATACCTTCCTTCTCCCGAGGGTCCGAAGCCTTCTCGGCGGACTGGCGTTTCTTGCCCTGCTTTGCCGAAAACGGCAGATCGGCATGGTTCGTCGGGTCGCGGCCCGACGCCCTGAAGCTGGCGAAGACCTCGTCGGGATCGAGCATCGGACCGGGACGATATTCCCCGACAAACTCGGCATCGGCCGACGCGGTCGGCCAGAACATCATCTGCGTCGTTCGGAAGCTGACATCGTCAATGGAGTCCATTGTCGGGTCGATCATCTCGGCGACGATCCTCCCGAGGGGACCATACTTCTCAGATTGGACGGGGCGCTTAAGAGGGATGACGATACGGACGCGCGGAGCTTCTGGCGTGTGTTTCCGGGTCGTGTGCAGGATGTGCAAAACATCCATCAGCGGCCCGTTCCTGTCCTTCAGCGTGGCGAACTGCGCTGGAGTGAGGGTGTCCGCATCAAGGGTCAGAACATCGCGCTCCGACATCCCCTCCCTGTTTCGCCGGCCGGCCTTGCAATGCCCGCCCATCCAAAACCCGGTGGCATTCTTCAGGCGATCTTGGTCCGGCTTCTCCAGTGCGAGGAAGTCGGCAAACTGTTCTGGAGTATGATGCGGCGTCGTCAGTCGCTTTGACAGTTCCGGCAGTGTGAATGTCTTGTTCTTGACGCGACCGAGGGAGTCTTGGCCTTGTGCGATACGGAAGGTGACCTCGTCGCCGCCGACGAGTAGCCGGGTGTCTGGATCGCTCCAGTCGATCATTGCAGAGTTATCTGATTTGTGGTTAAAATGCGCGGACATTGGGGTTCCTCGGCCCTACTGTTTCAATGGCAGATTGCGCCGCTCGGATTGGCTTCCGGGCGGCGTTTTCATTTCACCAAAGGGAGGATCGGCAGTTGGGAAGACGCGCGTATCGTATTGATAACGCATGGGTCGTTTTCTCCTCCGTTGGAGAAAAAGCCCAATGATTTCAAAGGAAGATTAGGGAATCATAATCCGCGTGTCGGGGGTTCAAGTCCCTCTCCCGCTACCATATCCAAAGCCCTATTACGCAGTACTTCCAGCTCCTGCCGCTATATCAAGCTACAGCGCCTAGCAAAGCGCGGGGGCATTGTGGGGGCAACCGTGTTGCGGAATGCCCCCGCTGCGATTCATGGCTAATTAACCGTAAATCGCGATGCTACTCTGGATCCAACCCGGCGAAGGAAGCCCACGATGGACCCCACAGACCGCCCCCGCCGCGAAAACATCCTCCCGCTCGCCGAGATCGAGTCCCTCGTCCTGCGAGTACTCGGAGCCCCGATCCCGGATCGCTTCGTGTCGTGGCTCGGTGTATCTCGTCGAAACGCGGATCGCTGGCTCGACGGCAGCAGCACATATCCGCCGGCCGTCATCGAAAAGATGCAGGTCTTGGCGCCGCTGTGCAGCGAGATGCTCGACGACCTTCACGACCTGGTCGAGGACTACAAACGCCTGGGGATTCCCGAGAACCTCATCAGGATGAGGATGAGGGAGTTCTCGAAAACGCTGTCGGACGAGCCGCCGCCGAAGCCGGGGGCGCCGGAGCCGGACAAGTCAGCGTGAGGTAAGGCTTCTCGTCAAGGTAGTGGACTACCCCGTGTAGCATCCATCGATCGGAACGGCATTGAGCAAGACTGTACCTCGAGAAGCTCAGCCTTTCCCAATCATCGAAGCCTTCGGATTTCCTGTCGGATCCTCGACTCCCGAGGCGCTCAGATCGCAGACGGAGCACCTCTGCCCATTCGCCGAAAACACCTGCGAGAAATACCGACAGTACGGGTTCGGCTACTGCTCCGTGACGTATGCCGCGGCCGACGACGCCGGGCGCCGGCACACCTATGCCGTCTGTGATCACAGGGTCGACGGAACGCCCCTGCTTCAGGCTGTCGCGCACCATTTCGGGAACAAGGTCGTCGAGCTTGTCCCAGAGGTGGTGCTGACCGATCCCAGGACTTCGTTCGACTATGTTGCCTTCACCCGCTCCCCCGAAGGTATCGACGACGCGATCGCAATCGAGACCCAGGCGGTAGACATCCGCGGTGGCGGCGTGGGGCCGGCATGGCGAGCCTGGCAGGACGGTCGCCAGGATGAATGGCGGGCGTACTTCACGGAAGAAGCTTCGACCAAGAACCGTAGGGATACCGTCGCCTACGGTGTCAACATGGCGAACATCTACAAGAGGCTGGGTCTGCAGGTCGCGACGAAGGGCACCTATCTGAAGGCGATCGGCGTCAAGCTCTACGTCGTCATGCAGGACAGGCCGTTCCGGTATCTGAAGAACCGCGTGAAGTTCGTGCCTGTCGAGCCGGACGACAATCCGGACATCGTCTTCATGACGTTCGACTACAGTGGTTCGGTCGATGCAGACGGACGCCTGAATTTCGGTCACGTCCAGACGGTGTGCACCACCCTGGAGAACTACACGGTGGCCCTGTCGTCCGACCACCGGGCCACTGCCGACCAGCGCGCCGGCTTCCTCGAGAAGGTAGCGTCTAAAGCATCTCGAACGGTAGCTGTATCTGCCTGAGGCCTTTCCGGCGCGAGAACGGATCCTTCAATCGGAAGGTCGCCGTACCCGAAAGGCATGCCGCGATCTCGAGGCCGATCGCCTTGCCCAGCAGAGGCGGTACGGCGTTTCCAACCTGGTCGTACTGTTCGGACAGCGACCCTTCGAAAACGAACGAGTCCCTGAACGACTGGATGCGCGCCGCCTCGCGGATACTGATCGTCCTTGTCTGTTCGGGATGGCTGTACTCGCCGCTCTTCGGGTCCCGGAAGCGGGTGATGATCGCGCGAGGCACGCCGTCCCACGTCATGCGGCTGTAGCGCCGAGTATGATCCTTCCTCTTCGCCTGCTGCATGCCCGCCGGAAGGAGATCGAAGGGAAGATCGCGCCAATCCTGCCCCGCTTTCAGACTGCCGATCCGCTTCAGGTTCTGGGGAGAAAGTCGCGGCGCGTAGTGGTTCGACAGCTTCGCAGGCGCCCCGGCTCTCGCCCAAACCTGATACGGCCGTTTCGGCTTACCGACGTAGATCGGGTTCTCTTCTCCCGAAGCGACCGGTGGCAGATCGCCGATTGCGTCGATGGCACGGAGGAAGCCGGTCTGGTCCTCCTCCGAGATCTTGCAGTTGGCTATCAGCTCGCCGATGCCTCTGCGTCCGTGCGTCGGCTCTGGGATGCCGTGATCTCTCGGAATCCCCAAGTCGTTCCGGAAACCTACGAACACCATTCTCCACCGCATCTGGGGAGCGCCGTATTGAGCGGCGAGCAGTTCCGCGAAGCTGCAGCTGTAGCCGGCCTCCGCGAACGCTTCCGAAATCTGGCGCATCGCGTCGCCGTTCTTGAACGTCATCAGTCCGGGAACGTTCTCGATCAGGATCGAGCGGGGGCGCAGTTCTGAAGCGATACGGATGAACTGCCGGAACAGGTCGTTCCTCGGGTCGTCGAGCGACCTGGCACCAATGATCGAGAATCCTTGGCATGGCGGCCCGCCAGCCAGAAGATCCAGCTCGCCGCGAACAAGGCCTGTCGCCTTCATGATCGCATCGCCGGAGAGCTGATGGACGTCGCCGACGTGGAATTCTGCTTCCGGGTGATTCCGGCGGTACGTCATGCCGCTGGCGACGTCGATATCGCTGGCGAAGACGGTCTCGAAGCCTGCGTCTGCGAGGCCGACACTCAGTCCGCCGGCGCCGCAGAAGAGATCTACAGCCGTTGGTTTGGGCATCTTGATACTCCGGACCCCACGGATCACTCTACTACACTGCTGCCGCGACCTTATCCGGAGCGGCCTTTCTATCAAGCCGATATCGGCTGTTTCCACCGCTTGTGATGTCGCACCTTCGTCGCCAGCGGATCGGATTGCCCAATGATTTCGACCCAAATCCTTCGATTTCCCTGGGCAAGTTCGGCATTCCTTGGGTCGAAATGCCGCCGACAGCTATGTCAGTCACTGCCGCCGGTCGTGACTGATATATCCGCCACCCCGAAATGCCTGGCGATCGCCCTCAGCTGATCGATCGACGCCGGCCGGCCCGCCTCCAGGCACCTGAGCAGCGCGACATGCATGCGGGTGCCCCGTGCGACGTCGTCGAGCGTCTGGCCGGCGGCGAGGCGAAGAGCGCGGATGCGATGGCCAACGGTCACATAGAGAACCCTTCGAAGTCCTCGTCCTTCGTGTAGATGCCATCGCTAATAATCTCGGCCTCGGCGTTCCGATGTGCGTCCGTCATTGCGTCCTTCGGCGCGATCAGCCACCGCCCGTCGGACAACCGCTTCCCCATGACGACGACTTCAGTAGCCCCCTGGACGTAGGAGAGGAGCACGGTTCCTTCCGGGTAGACGCGCAAGATGTGCGAGAACGTGGCTCCCGTAAGATCCCTGTATTCCGGATCCGGGTTACGCAGCACGTCGGGTCCGCTCCAGTCCATGCCGTCCGGGACGAACTTCAGGTAACCCCGTCGCGCCTTCCGGACTTCGATGACATCGGTGGGGCCTCCGTTCCAACGCTGACGGTTACTGATAAGATTGCCGTCGTGCGTTCTCATCACCATGACACTCGCTATCACTACTCGGTCGTCGCATTTTCGGTATCGTTGGACGAGCCAAACAGTGCCGTCCAACTTCCTTTCGGCCCGATTGAGGGTCGTGACGACTATGCTGTCACCCAAGGTTTCCACACCGAGATTCGTATTAGAGCGGTTCAGCGTCAGCTTGAATCGGTCCGGATTCCCTAAGCTTTGATTCTGTGATTCAAGATGCTGGCTGGGTGGGAGGCCAGCATCGGATGGGTCGACCT
>NZ_BMJJ01000002.1 GCF_014643375.1 Aureimonas glaciei | reverse complement strand
GCGCGGCCACCGCCTCGGGCAACTCCGGCGCGGCCACCGCCTCGGGCAACTCCGGCGCGGCCACCGCCTCGGGCAACTCCGGCGCGGCCACCGCCTCGGGCAACTACGGCGCGGCCACCGCCTCGGGCAACTCCGGCGCGGCCACCGCCTCGGGCAACTACGGCGCGGCCACCGCCTCGGGCAACTACGGCGCGGCCACCGCCTCGGGCTACTCCGGCGCGGCCACCGCCTCGGGCTACTACGGCGCGGCCACCGCCTCGGGCTACTCCGGCGCGGCCACCGCCTCGGGCTACTCCGGCAAAGCAAAGGCTTCCGCAGGCTCCGCGATCTTCCTCTGCGAGCGCGACGACCGCCTCAAGATCATCGCCGTCTTCGCTGCCATTGCCGGCGTCACGGAAGGCATCAAGCCCGACACTTTCTACCGCCTCAAGGGCGGCAAGCCCGTCGAAGTGGCCTGACATCTCAAGGGCTCCGGCCCTCCACCCTTCCGAACAAGCCAATCACGCCAAAGATGGAGAACACGCAGTGAGCCAGGTCAAAGAAAAGAGTGTCGACGTTCTACTCGCAGAGGTCGAGCAGATTTGGCCCGGGTCGTTCTGGCTGCTGGCGAAGGGGAGGGCAACGGAGTTGGAGCCCATGTACGGGTTCCAGGCCATATGGGGGAGCGGGAAAGTCCTCTGCGAGGGCGAGGGCGACAGCCAAGAAGCCGCCATTGCCGCCGCGCTTGCGCAGCCGCGCATCAATCACGCCTGAACCCCTCCCCCTCTCCGAATAGGAGCAGCACCCATGCCCCACACACCCACTCCCATCATCGAGACACAGCAGTTCCCCTCAGCCGGCACACTGGCCCACGATCTGGGGCAGGATCTCATGTTCGCCTACTGCGAGGAGAAGAACCGGGAATACTTCATCGCACGAGCCGGCGAGAAGCTGGTTCGGATCGGGCATGTGCTCGGGTTCGTGTTCAGCCGGGCCAAGCCGTTCAGCGGTGAGCTGGCGATCCAGAAGATGGACGCCGCGATGTTCGACGCTGGCAAACAGAGCTTGGCGGATATCGCCGTCAGAGCCGCCGAGCGGGATTTCTGGAAGGACCGCGCCACCATCGCCGAGTGCCACGCCGCCGATCTTGAAGCCGAAGTGCTGTCGCTACGCAAGCGCGGGCGGGTAGCGGCATGAGCGCGGATTACACGCCAGGGCCTTGGTGTATCGCGCACCGCAAAGGCGTTCTCGCTGTTCGAGGTGCCGCTACTGAGCATGTCGCCCAAATCTCATCGGTGTTTCAGATCGGGTACGGCCCGACAAGCTCCGAGGAAGCGAAGGCCAACGCTCGCCTGATCGCCGCCAGCCCAGAGCTTCTCGAAGCCCTGCAGTCCGTCATGGCCGAGTGGCGTGATGGCTACGGCTTGAAGTGCGCCGAGCAATGTCGCGCCGCAATCGCAAAAGCCACAGCCGCCTGATCGCCAACACCCAACAGGGAGAACCAGCATGAGCATCAATGACGGCGGCCCAGCATTCCCAGAAGCTGTTGCCGTAGGCCCTTCTGGAGACGTCTACCCCGGAATGGGCGGCATGAGCCTTCGCGACTGGTTCGCCGGGCAGGCTCTTCCGGCTGTAGCCGAGCGGGCTCTGATCCACGGGAAAGAGGTCGGCGATAAGACTATCTCTGAAATGCTCTCCGGAATCGCTGGCGCATCCTACGACATCGCCGACGCGATGCTCGCCGCTCGCACCCAGGAGCCGAGCGAATGACCGCCCTCCGCGCAGAACTCCGCGAGGCTGGCCGCTTCGCCCGCCATGCCTGCTCCCTCCTTGCCAAGGACGTGACCACGCTCATCGCCCTCGCTCCTTGGCTGATGCTGATCGCGTTCGGCTCCTGGGAGATTGGCAGCCAGATCGTAGCCGCCAGGACGGCCACCATGATCGTGGGAGGATTGTGATGGAAGAGCGCAAAGACGACGAAACGCTGCGCTATCAAATCGTGATGCGCGAAGCGCGGAGGTACATTGCCAGCAAGCTTCCCGACAGAGCGGCCCAACTACTCGCCGAGATGGACATCACGGGCATCCCAATTTCTGAGGGAGATGGCGATGTATTTGGCGAAGTCGAACGATATGCGGCCACCATTGCCACCCTCACTGCTCGCGCCGAAGCCGCAGAGGCACGAGAGGCGAAGCTGAGAGAGGCACTGACGCCGAGCGGCGATACCAAGGCAGCATATTCGGGAGAGTTCTATGAAGAAATAGAGCTGATAAACCCTGAATACGACGAGGATGACGAGGACAGCGAAGAGACTTTGCAGGTTCGCCGCCCCGTGCAGTGGACGACCATCAAAGAGATAATGCACGCCATAGCATTGCGCGCCTCCGGCAAGGGGGGCTGACCCATGCCCCACAGAACATATTGGCAAGCCCTCCCCCTGTGGATGACGACCGCCATTGTCGTCAGCTCGCTGCTCATCGCCGGCCTAGCCCTGCTCGGGCCGGTGCTCTTCCCTGTTTTTGATCATGCGATCGCCGCGGCTGCGGTCGAGCGTTTGGGAGCGGGGCTTTGACCAGCACCCTACGCCAGCAGGCCGACTATGTCGCGCTCACCGGCCGCGAGATCGCCCATCAAGCCGCATCACAGCGCCAGGCCGGAAAGACCGAGCAGGCGAACCTCACAGAGACCCGCCTGCCCATCCTTCGGGATGCATACGCCACTCTGGATCGGCTGGCGAAGGAGGATGGCAATGGATGATCCAGTCCGCAAGCTCCAGCGCGAGAAGGTCGCCGCCATCCGGCTCATGTCGCATCTACGCGATGCCGGCGAGGCCGATGATGCAGAGATCGTAGAGACCGCGATCGAAGGCGAGACCAACTTTGTCGAGGCGGTTGCGTCCGTCGTCGCCGAGATTGACGAGTGCGAGGTTCTACAGATCGGCCTCAAGGCGAAGATCGAGGACTTCGGCAACCGTCTCGCCGCCGTGACCAAGCGCTCTGAAATGCTCCGCGCCGCGATCGAGGCTTCAATGGTCGAGGCAGAACAGCGGAACGTCAAGCTGCCGACCAAGACCGTCTTCCTGTCCGAGCGCGGCCCGAACGTCGTCGTCGAGAACGAAGCGGAGATCCCATCCCGGTTTTGGGTGCAGCCCGAAGCCCCTGCCCCGAGGCTGGACCGCAACGCTCTCAAGGCCGCGCTGAAGGCGAAGGAAGTCATCCCAGGCGCCAAGCTCGACAACGGCTCTGTCAGCCTTTCCATGAGGAAATAGCCATGTCCCTGACCAACTACGAAATGACCAGCCGGCAGATTTCCCTCGTCAAGAACACCGTGGCGAAGGACTGCGATAACTCTGAGTTCGATTTGTTTATGGAAGCGGCGAAGTCCTACGGGCTGGACCCATTCCGTAAGCAGATTATCCCGCTTGTCTTCAGCAAAGCCGACGCCAACAAGCGGCGGATGTCGATCGTGGTGTCCCGTGATGGGCTACGGGTCATCGCGCAGAGGTGCAAGAATTACCGGCCCGCCTCAGAACCTGCGGAGATCCAGTACGACGAAACCCTGAAAGGCCCAACAAACCCGAAGGGCATCGTCTGCGCTCGCGTGAAACTTTGGCAGCAGGATAACCGAGGGGACTGGTTCCCTGTCGTCGGCGAAGCCTACTGGGACGAATTCGCACCGGTCAAGAACGAGGCTGAAGACTACGACTGGGTTGATACCGGCGAGACGTGGCCAGACACCGGCAAGCCAAAGAAGAAGAAGGTTGCCAGAGGCGTCGTCGCTCCGAAGCTGGACGATAGCGGCAACTGGGCTCGGATGCCTATCGTCATGATTACGAAATGCGCCGAGGCCCAAGCCCTTCGCGCCGGCTGGCCCGACCAGTTCAGCGGCGTCTACGTCGAAGAGGAAATGGATCGCGCCAAGACGCTCGACCTGACCGCCTCTGAGATCGTGGCGCATGAGGCCGAGGAACGCCGCCTTCTGGCTATCGGAGCGTCAAACTCTCTCACCGTCACGTGGGGCGACAACTGGGCTCTGGAGAACGTTCCGATCGGCGAGTTCGCAGACAGGGCAATCGAGTTCCTTCGCGACACGACGCCGGACAAGGCGGCCCGCTGGGCTGATGCCAACCGTGTCGGGCTTCAGCAGTTTTGGGCGAAGGCGCCGGCTGACGCTTTGGAACTGAAGAAGGTAATTGAGCGGGCGCGCACCCCGAAGGTGGCAGCATGACCATGCCCCTCGTCTACCAGTGGGACGGCGAGGCCATGCGCCCCATCTCCCCGTTCCTCGCTAAGCAGGCTGATCGGCAGTTCGTCATCGGCGAGCGGTATCGGCTGGCCGAAGAGCAGGAGCGCAGCGCGAAGTCACACTCGCACGAATTCGCTTGGCTCAAGGAAGCCTGGGAGAACCTGCCGGAGCGCTATGCAAATGACTTCCCGTCGCCGGAACACCTGCGTAAGCGCGCCCTGATCGATGCCGGCTTCTATGACGAGCAGATCGCCGATGCCGGCAGCAATGCCGCTGCGATCCGCATGGCGCGGTTCATCGGCTCGCGTGAGGAATTCTCCGTCTGCGTCGTCCGCGGCCCTCTGGTGATCGTCAGGACGGCCAAGAGCCAATCCCGCCGCACGATGAAGGCTGACGAGTTTCAGCGCAGCAAGACGGCGATCATGGAAGTGGTCGCCGATCTGCTCGGAACCGACCCCAAGACGCTGGAAAGGGCGCAAGCAGCATGACCCTGATCTCCCGCACCGAACCACAGTCACGAGAGCAGATCATCGCCGAGATGAAAACGATGCGGCCTCGCTCCGACAGGTGGAACGAGCTGAACGACGTTCTCTGGATGATGACCCTGGCCGGGCTTCATGAGGCGGCGTTCCCGAAGGCGATCGAGAAGGATTTCCGTGATGGCCTTTGAGATCCGCAAGGAGCCGACCGCGTTCTCGGTGGACCGCTCCACCCGTCGCGAGCCCCGCATCTAGCCTTCATCCGCAAGCTGCCGAGCGTCATCAGCGGCCGGATGCCATGCGAGGCCTGCCACATCCGCTACGGGGATGCCACGCGGAAAAAGAAACGAGGCGGGACCGGCATAAAGCCAGACGATTTCTGGACTGTTCCGCTTCATCCCGACGAGCATCGTGACCAGCACTCCACCAACGAATTCGCATGGTGGCAGCGCCAGGGCATCGACCCGCTCACCATCGCAAGCCTCCTCTATGCCGTCTCTGGTGACGTCGAGGAAGGCCGCAAGATCATCGCCAACGCACGGAGGATTGCAGCATGAGTGCAGAAATCATCGACGAGATCGATTGGCTGCAGCCGCTCGAAGTGTCTCGCGGGCTCAAGGTGCCGGTCACGGTTTATGCCGACGACGGGGACTGCAAGTGGCTCAGAATGGGCGATGGCGTCTGGATGTTCAACAACGACGGGACAGGCGTCGATTGCCATTGGCATGTCCGAAATATCCCAAGCCCTCCGGTGCCGTCATGAACGCCATCCCCATCACTCCCGAGATCCAAGCAGCATGTGACGCCTATCAAGCGGCACTCCAGGAATACCGAGGTGAACAGGCCGTGAAGCGGCTGAGAGATGGAGAGCGAGGATGAGCATTGAACAGAAAGCTGTGAAGCTCGCGGCGGTACGCGGAGAGGGTTTTGAGGCTGAGACTGGCGGGTTTCCCATCATACACATCGGCAGCAAGCAGTTCTCAGCATCCGACATTCGCGCCGCCTTCGCCGCCGCCTCTCCGTCAGATGGGATCGCACCCCTGCGCAGCAGCATCGACGTGCATGCCGAAATGCGGGCGGAGATCGTGGGGGAGCTGCGGGCTCGAAATTACCGACCGGATGCTTTTCTAGGCTTCATCAGCGCCTCGGATGCGGCTCTGATGCACCGCGCAGCCGACGAGATAGAGCGGTTGCAAGCCGAGGCAATCGCGTTGCGCCGCCGAGCGGTCAACGCCGAGACCGACGCCAAGATCAACGCGGAATTTCAGGCGCATTCCGACGCCCGCGCTGAAGCCGCAGAGGCGCGAGAGGCGAAGCTACGCGAGGGGCAGGCTAAATCCGTCGAACTGCTCCGAGACGCGGCCAGTCGTCTTTTTGCGGCATCATCTTCGGACCGGACATTCGGAGGGTCTGCAATGGCGGGCCTGTCCGGCGCGATCACAGCGCATCTCGCGGCGCTCGCAGCCCTCAACCCCACCAAGGAGAGCTGAGATGGCAGAGACAACGGACGCGGTCGTGGCGGCGCTCGGATACGACCGTCTCGCGTTTCTGCTGGAGAGCAGGGCGGCCTCTCTTAGGCAGATGGGCGGAAATCTGATCATGTACGGCCCCGGGTATGCCGCGACCGATCTTTCCGCGGCTTCGGCCCTACGAGGCGCCACCCACGCCATATCGCTCCTCACCGCCGACAACGCCCGCCTCCAAAGCGAGCTTGCCGCCATGCAGGCGGATAGGGATGCTGCGGCCGAGGATGAGCGGGACCGGCTGTATTCGCTAGCTGTTGCCCGAGTGCGTCAACATATCCCCGGGGCGGTGGATGTGGCTGGGTGGCTTGCTGGGCAAGGCGCAGAAATACAGTACGTCCGCGCCGCCCTCCGCGCCCTCGCCAAACAGGAGCCGACGGCATGAGCGACAACACCGAAGCGCCGAAGCTCTTCATGAATGCGTACTACTTTGGCTTTAACGAGACCGGCTGCCGTCCAGTTGACGAGATACTGTCCGCGGTAGCGCAGGCGGGGAAAGGCTACCACCACACCGAAGACTGGACGACGCCCCTTCACGGGACAAACACGTCCTATGCCGACATGATCCAAGAGGCAGCGAACCGAGCTGCCAATAGCCTCGCCGCCCCTCCCTCCCTCGAAGCCGTAAAGGCAGAGGCCCGGCGGGAAGCTCTGGAGGAAGCGGCGAAGGTGGCGGAGCGGTTCGGCTCACAGCCGGCGCCGGGTGGCGATGGCATGGGAACGCGCATCCTTCAAAGCGTTGACGGTATGCAAGTCGCCGCGGCCATCCGAGCCATCCCTTCCGAGAAGGAAGGCTAGAGCGATGAAGACAGCCTATACACCTGAGACGCTGGCGGCGAAGTGGGAATGTAGCCCCCGCCATATCCGCAACATGTGCCGGTCGGGCGAATTGCCGTCGTTCCGGGTCGGGGGCAAATTGCTCCGCATCAGATCAGACGACGTGGAGAGTTTCGAATGCCAGAATGGCGCATCACCCGATTCCGCGGCAAGTTCGCCCTCACCTTTGACGAGCCCCAGCCAGATGGAACGTCCAAGCGGCGACGCTTCAACCTCGAAACAGACGATCGAGCGGAAGCAGAGCGCAGAGCGCCGTCTGCGTATGCGGCAATCACTCGCCCTGGTGGGACAACGGTAGCCGAGCTCTGGCAGGGGTACACCCGCGACCGCGAAGGGCGCGCCGTGCTGGAGACCATGCAGCACACATGGAAGGCCCTAGAGGCACGGTTCGGCAGGACGGAAGGCGAGCTCGTGTCGATCGCCGATTGCCGGGCTCACATCGCCGCCAGGCGGAAGGCCGGCAGATCGGACGGCACCATCCACACCGAGCTCGGTCACCTGCGCATGGTGCTGAAATGGGCCGAGGCGCACAAGCTGATCGGCCGAGCTCCAACCATTGAGCGACCGCCAAAGCCAGAGCCGAAGTCGGCCTATCTGACGAGAGCGGAAGTCGAGGCTATGTCCGCCGCGGCCAACACACCTCACATCGAGCTCGCTATCAGGCTACTGATCGGGACGGGAGCTCGCGTCACCGCGGCGCTGGAGCTCACCTGGGACCGCATCGACTTCGACCGCGGCATGGTCCATTTGCGCAATCCATTCGACAAGACCCGCCGGAAAGGCCGGTCGTCTGTACCCATGAATGGCAAGCTTCGCGCGGCCCTGAGTGCCGCAAAACCTGGAGCTCAAACCCCCTTTGTGGTAGAGTGGTCGGGCCGTCCAGTGAAGTCGATCAAGCGCGGGTTGAGGGCGGCGGCAACCGCGATAGGGCGGCCTGACGTGTCCGCCCACATGCTGCGTCATTCGTCGGCGGTCTGGCTGGCAGAGGACGGCCACTCAATGGATGAAATCGCACAGTTCCTCGGCCACGGCGACGGGCGCATGACGGCCAAGGTCTACGCCAGATACTCGCCGGATCACCTTCGTTCCCTCGCGTCGTCCCTGGAATTTTGAAATTGCGAAGTGCCCTTCGGTTCAATGAACCTGCGCAGGAGAACAAACAGTGTCGATGATGCCCGAAACGACGCCGAGCGAAGTGCCCTGCGCCCCAGAGCGCAAGGGTTTCCATGAGGGGAAAGACGTTGACATCGAAGGGGTCACAGGTTCAATCCCTGTCACGCCCACCATCCAGTTCAAAGGGCTCGACGAGCGATCGTCGGGCCCTTTTTCTTTGCGCGCTGCATCGCCCTCGGGCCGTCTCTGCGACGTCGCGCTTGGGCTAGGACCGCGGCGAACGGCGCATGCGCGGGACCGCGTGATCGCTCTCCGCAATGGCTCTTCGTCGAATCGCCATGCCGCTTCCGTCCTTCATTGTCGCATGATCTTCTCCCCAGACCGGACGCCGCCTTTCGAGGACCCGGCTCTGGCGTCGGGCGCCAAAGGGCCGTAAGGCGGGCGCCAACATCCCCTGCCGGGAAAGCCCGCATCTTGCCCCAGACACTCGTCTCCTACCCGATGTATGCCGCCGCGCCGGGCGCGATCGACGGATTCTGGCAGGGCCTGCGCCGGCATCTCCGCGAGGCGGGTTTTGCGGATGTCGAGGAAGGGTTGAGCCAGCCGGACGACCTGATGGCGCACTGGACGCGGCCCGATCTCCTCCTCAGCCAGACCTGCGGCTATCCGCTGACGCACGCTTTGGCCGGGCGCGTGCAGCTGGTCGGCACGCTTGGCTACGAGGCGCCGGGCTGCGAGGGAGCGCTCTATTCCAGCGTCTTCGTCGTGCGCGCCGATGACCCGGCGGAGCGGCTCGCCGATTTCCGCGGCCGGCGCGTCGCCTTCAACAGCCGCGATTCGCAATCGGGCACCAACTGCCTGCGGCACGCCGTCGCGCCTTTGGCAGAGGGCGGGCGATTCTTCGGCACGGCGATCGAGAGCGGCGCCCATCGGCGCTCGATGCGCCTCGTAAAGGACGGCGTCGCCGACATCGCCGCCGTCGACGCCGTCACCTATGCGCTGGCCACCGATGCCGGCCTGACCGACGGCCTGCGCATTCTCACCTTTTCCGAACGCGCACCCGGCCTGCCGCTCGTCACCGCGGCGGACACCGCGCCGGAAGCCGTGGCGCGGCTGCGGCAGGCTGTGGCAGCGGCTTCGGCCGATCCGGCCCTTGCCTCTGCTCGCGCCGGCATGCGGCTTTCCAGCTTCGAGGTCCTGCCGCTGGCCGCCTATGACGTCATTCCCGCCATGGAACGCGAAGCCGTCGCCGCCGGATACCCGGAGCTCATCTGATCCGGGCGCGGCCAGCCGCCGCGCTTGCGCTCTTTCGGCGAATGCCCGATGTCGTGGCGACCCGGACGTCCGCCGAGGTCGGCGATCTTGAAGCGACGGGCCGGAAGGCGAGACCCGCCGGCAGGCGGAACCGACAAGTGAAAGGGCCTTTATGAGCCTTGCCGAAAACCTCGTGCGGCTGCGCATCACCGACGGCCAGACGATCGAGCAGGTCGCCAGCGCCACCCGCCTCCCCGCGACCGTCATCGCCGGCCTCGAAAGCGGCCGCATCTCCTCCGCCCACCGGGCCGTCCGCGCCCTCGCCCGGCATTTCGGCGTCAGCGTCGAGACGCTGGAAGGCTGACGGCGGCCGCCGGGGCGTCCAGCCCGGCGCCGGGTAAGTTCGCGCTGTCGCAGGAGCCCAGGGAAGCGGATGCCCTCCCCTCCCTCCTCGACCGACGGCTGGCCCAGACGCGATGTTTCCTGCCAAGAATTTTTTTTGACAACGGCTTTGCGGCGGTCCATGATCGACGTCGACAAGCATTGATGGCTTTCGTTCCAATCCAGCACCAACAAAGCCTCCTGGTAGTGACTATAATTTAGGCTCCATCGCGCTTCTTCTTGCGAAGTAACATGCCTTGAAGACGAGCGGAGCGCGGCGAATAGAAGAGCACCGATCGAACGGTCGACGAGAGCAGGCGACACCGTCGCTTGCTGGTTCGCGCGGCCTGCCGGCGGACGACGGGCGGCTTTGGGTTTCACGCGGGCACGGCGCCGCGGCAGGCATCAGGATCTGGCTGAGACACCATGCTTCTTTCCGACATCAAGAGCCGGCCGACCTACGGCACGCTGAACCCCTCCCCCCTCGCCGCCCGCCACATCGTCGCGGTCGAGGGTGCTGGCATCGGGGCGGTCGAGGCGGCGTTTGGCGGGCGGCCGGCGCTCGCGGCCCGCATGACCATCGTCTTCACGCCTTCGGCCGACATGCCGGCCGATACGCCGGACAGGCTGGAACGGCTCGGCGCCGATGCGCTGCACCAGGCCCCGACGACGGAGACACTGCTGATCCGCCTTTCCGGCCTGCTGGCCACGGCGACGATGGGCACCCACCTGTCCATCGCCGGCAGCGAGAATTTCATCGGCCAGGCCGTCGCCACCGGCATGGCGCACGGCATCGGCCCGGGCAGCATCGCCACCGAGTTCAGCGGCTCGCCGGCCCGGCGCGTGCAGTGCGTCCACTGCAAGGGGTTTACCGCCGCGGTCACGGCGAGCCCCGTCCCCTGCAGCCATTGCGGCCTGATGCTGCTTGTGCGCGACCACTATTCGCGACGCCTCGGGGCCTTCATGGGCGTGTGCATCGATGCCGAGGCGCCGGGCGACATTCCGCCCCCCGAGCCGTTCACGGCATGAGACGAGGATCCGGCATGACGCGGTGGACGGCATGAGCGGCGGCAGGGATTTTCGCGTCCGGGTGGTGGCGGCCGAGAACGTCACGCCGACCATCAAGAGGCTGCGGCTCGTGCGCTGCGACGGCGAGGCCCTGCCGCCCTATGCCGCCGGCGCCCACACCGTGCTGACGCTCGAGACCCCCGAGGGAAAGCGGCGCAATCCCTATTCGCTGCTGGCTTCGACGCTGTCCGGCGGCGCTTACGAGATCGCGGTCCTCAGGACACCTCAGTCGCGCGGCGGCTCGGCCTTCATCCACGCCGCGGTCGGTGTCGGGGCGGAGCTGACCCTGTCGATGCCGGTGAACCTCTTTCCCGTGCATCACCTGGCGCGCCGCCATGTCCTCGTCGCCGGCGGCATCGGCATCACGCCGATCGCCGCCATGGCGGCCGAGCTCTCGGCGATCAACGCCCCGTTCGAGCTGCACTACGCCGTCCGCGACGAGGCGCTCGGCGCCTTCGCCAGGGATCTGGCCGCCCATCACGGCTCGAAGGTCAGGCTCTATGTCAGCCGCCGCCAGGAGCGCCTGGCGGTGCACGAGATACTCAGACACCAGCCGCTCGGCACGCATCTCTATGTCTGCGGCCCCGAGCGGATGATCGAGGCGGTGCTGGCGGACGCACGTACCGCCGGCTGGCCTGAGGACAGCCTGCATGCCGAGCGATTTCTGGCGCCGGCCGGGGGCGAGCCTTTCGCCGTGCGGCTGGCGCGCTCGGGGCTGGTGGCGACCGTCGGGGAGCACCAGAGCCTGCTCGAGGCGATCGAGGCGGCCGGCGTCGACGCGCCCTACCTCTGCCGCGGTGGCGCCTGCGGCCAGTGCGAGACCGCCGTCGTCTCGGCCAACGGCCCGCTGCTGCACCACGACCATTTCCTCTCCGAGGCCGAGAAGGCGTCGGGCCGAAAGATCATGACCTGCGTCTCGCGCCTGGCCGGCCGCGAACTCGTCCTCGACCTCTGACCCCTGGTCGAGGTTGGCCCTCTGGAAATCCAAGGAGCGCGCGATGACCATCCCGTTCAAGACCGAGACGTTCCGCGACGACTTCACCTTTTCCAACAGCCCCGCGGCGATCCGGCGGTTTCCGTTCCCCTTCGACCGCGACGCCTACATGTATTTGGTCAACATCGAGCAGCACGTGCCGGGCCCGGTGCAGACGACGACCGAGTTCCCGATCGACATCGACGAGCACTATGTGGCGGAGATGGCGGACCGGGCCCTGGTGCTCAAAGCCGACCCGCTGCGCTGCCAGTCCCTGCCACACATGATCACGGCGGAATGGGACCTGCTCGAGCTACTGATGACCTCGATGGCGCAGCATTACCCCGATCATTTCACGCTGACGCGCGACGGCGACCGCTGGCACTGGATCAACCGGCCGCTCGGGATCGACGAGCATTTCACCTTCGGCGAGGCCGCCACCCTGCCGCTGCCGCCAATGGAATACGTCACCCGCCAGTGTCAGGGGGATTTCTGCCTGCTCGACCAGCGCGACGACAATCTCTGGATGGATGCCGGCATCGTCACCACCCAGGCCGACTGGTCGCTCGACTTCGACCTCGGCATGAACTTCATCGAATGGCACGGGCCCGTGCCGCTGGCGCACGATCTCGGCGTCTTCGACCGGGCCCTCAAATTTCTGATGAACCTGCAGCAGGGCCGCCCGGTGCGCCGCCTCAACTGGACGATGACGATCAATCCCCGCCTCGACACCAGCCCCGAAAACTATCACGTCTGGGGCATCGACAAGGCAGGCGTGACGCCCGAGAACGTCGGCGACAAGGTGCATCTGCGCGTCGAGCTGCAGGCGCTCTGGCGGCTGCCGCGCTCCAACGCCATCGTCTTCTCCATCCGCTGCTACCTCATCAAGATGGACGAGCTGGTGACGCAGAAGAAATGGGCCCGCCGCTTCCACCGCGTGCTGCGCGACCTGCCCGAAGCGATCGCCGGCTACAAGGGTTTGTCGCGCTTCCGCCAGACGACGATCGACTGGCTGGCGCGGCACGATGACGGAGCGGAAACGTCGCCGGGGTTCGGGCCGGATTGAGGGGCGCTCCGGGCCGACGCTGCAGGTCTATCGAGGCTCTCGCACCCCTGCCGCGCCCGCACCCAAGCCGTCGAGATTGGCGATCACGCGGTTCAGCATGGCGATGAAGTGTTCGGCTTCGTCGTCCGAAAATCCCTGCAGGGCCTCGCTGTTGCCCTGAAAGAGGGCGTCGCAAGCCTCGGGCAGCCGGGCGATCGCCGTCTGCGTCAGGGCGATGCGGCTGCTGCGGCCGTCGGCGGGATCGGGGTCGCGGCGGATCAGCCCGTCCCTCTCCATGCGCACCATCATCTGCGCCATCGACGGCTGCTCGATCCGGACGATCCGGGCAAGGTCGCGCTGCGACGTCGCCCGGCCATCCCTCAGTGCCATCAGCGCTGGCAGATAGCCGATGCCGAAGCCGAGCGGCTTCAGCCTCATCTCGCTGAGCCGCGCGAAACTGCGGGCGGCAAGGCTAATCAGGTGCCCAGGTGTCGACAATACGTCGCGATCCATCCAAACCTCTTGCATAGGTTCCTATATTGATACATAGGTGACAATACAAGGGATGCGGGACTGCGGCAATGCCGGCGTCCGAGGTTCAGACAAGGTGCAGAAGGACGATGAAAATGGAGACCGCCCTCGCGCTCGTTCGACACATCTACGAGCGCTTCAATGCCCGGGACATCGACGCTGTTCTTGCCGTCCTCGGTGACGACGTCGCCTGGGCCAACGGCATGGACGGCGGCCATGTCCACGGCCACGCGGCACTCAGGGACTACTGGACGCGGCAGTGGGCACTCGTCAGCCCGCATGTCGAGCCACAGAAAATCGCCAGGGCCGACGATGGCACAATCGTGGTCGATGTCCTTCAGTCCATCCGCGACCTCGACGGCAATCCGCTGGAAGGCCAGTTCCACGGGCTGACGGACCGGACAGTCGCCCATATCTTCCGTTTCGAGCAGGGCAAGGTCGCGCGCTTCGACATCGGCGACTGATCCCGCTTCGCCCCCGGCAGGTTCCGGAGAGAACCCTGTCTTCAGCGAGACTGACGTCGGCGATTTCTCATGCCTTGTGAAGATGCCGGCTCATGCAGCCCGGGCGCATCAGCCAGAGCGGTTTGCCGCACCGCGCGGATCGTCCGCCAGGACGGATGCAGCTTCGGTTGCAGCAGCCATGCCCGCCTCTGCCAACGCCGCTGGCGCCTCCGCCCGAACCCGCGTCTTGTCCGGATCGTAATGCGGGAACCGCACGACGGTCGCGGTGATGCGCTTCTGCTGGCCGTCGAGCTTGCCGATCTCGACGCGCGTGCCGGGCGCGGCCAAGGAGACGTCGAGCCGCGCCAGGGCGATGGTCTTGCCGAGGATCGGCGACCGCGTCGCCGAGGTGACCACGCCGACCTGCGCCCGGCCGACAAAGATGCCGTCGCCATGGCCGATCGGCTCGTTGCCGGCGATGTCGAGGCCGACGAGCTGGCGGTGGGGATGGGCGCGTCGCCGTGCGATCGCGGCGTCGCCGACGTAAGGGTCGGGCTTCTCCTTCGGAACGGTGAAGCCGATGCCGGCCTCGAACGGGTCGGTGTCGTCGGAGAAGTCGAAGCCGGCGAAGACGAGCCCGGCCTCGATGCGGACCATGTCGAGGGCGAGAAGGCCCATTGGCGTCAGGCCATCAGGCGCGCCGGCCGCCATGATCGCGTCCCAGACCGCTGGTGCGTCGTTGGGGTGGCACCAGACCTCGTAGCCGAGCTCGCCGGTATAGCCGGTGCGCGAGACGACAACGGGCAGGCCGGCGATGCGGCCGATGGTGAAGCGGAACCATCTCAGCTCGGCGAGCGTCGCATGGGCCGGCGATGTCACGACGATACTCGCCAGTATGTCACGCGACTTCGGTCCCTGGACGGCGAGATTGTGCAGCTGGTCGCTGGAGTTTCTTACCCAAGCCTTCAGCCCATGCGTCTCGGCGAGCTCGCGCAGCCAGACGCCAGTCGCGTCGTCGCCGCAGACGACGCGGAAATTGTGCGAGCCCAGCCGAAAGATCGTGCCGTCGTCGAGCATGCCGCCGTGCTCGTAGCAGAAGGCGGTGTAGACGACCTGCCCCTGGGCGAGTTTGCGGACATTGCGCGGCACGGCCAGCTGCAGGAGATCCTCGACATCGGGGCCGGTGACCTCGAATTTTCGCAAGGCCGAGAGATCGATGACGACGGCGCGCTCGCGGCAGGCCCAGTATTCCTCGATCGGGCCAGAGCCGGCATAGCAGTCGGCCAGCCAGAAGCCGCGATAGTCGGTGAATTTGCGGGTCAGCGCGGCGGTGCGCGGGTGGAAGCCGCTCTCGCGGCTGAGGCGCGGTTCGGCATCCCTGGTCATGCGGTGGGCGTTTCCTTTTGCGAAGTGGCACAGGGCGCCGTCATAGACGCGGACATGGATGTCGGTCGGGTCCCAGGCATTGGCCGGGTCGATGTCGTCGGCGCAGGAGGACGAGGCGCAGACCAGATCGGTCAGCGCCCGCAGCAGCACGTAGTCGCCGGGGCGCGACCAGGGCTCGTCCATCGAGATCCGGTCGTCCGCGCCGACGATGGTGTTGTAGAAGAAGTTGATCGCCGGCCAGCCCTTGCGCTCGGCGACGCCATGCTTCGCCAGCACGCGGTTGAAATTCTCGGTGCAGTTGGAATGGCCGGGATAGCCCATGTCCTCGTAGTATTTCGCGGTGCAGGCGAGGAGAAACGTGTCGTGCCGGCCGACCGTGTCCTGGATCACCTCGACCAGCGGCTGCATGCGGGAATCGAAATATTTGGAATGCAGGCCCGGGCCGGAGAAGCTCGACCCCATCAGGGTTCGCGTCGTCGTCGGGTCGAGATCGTATTCCTCGCCCCGCGCCAGCGCGTTCGCGTCGAAGGCGAGGAAATCGGAGCACTGGCGGCCATCGACGTCGATGATCTGGATGTAGTCGCCGGCCTTCACGGTGTAGGCCGAGGCGGTGGCGGCCTTGATGCGGTGGTCGAGAACCATGTCCGGCGCGAGCGGCGGCGGCACCTCGCCGTCGCGCGGTTCGGCCGGGGCGACGCAAACGAGAATGTCGGTCGGCGTGTCCTGCGCCTCCGGGGCCATGGCCGCGCCCGGCGCGGCGAGAAGGCAAAGGACGGGCGCCAGGGCTTCGAGAGTCAACGAAATCCCGGCGGGGGCGTGGGCGGGGAACAGGCTCACGCCCCGGGCGACCGAGGCATAGCGCGCGGCGAGCGCAGGCTCGGCGCCGGGACAGTCGGCCAGCGCAGCGACGAGGCCCGGCGCCGGCCGCTCCGGCAGGCCGCGCAACGGACTTTCCGGCTGCAGCACGTAGAGATAGGCCGGCTGACGCCCTTCCGGATCGCTGATACTCATCCGGTCGCCCTCGACCAGCTGGAACAGGCGTGCCTGCCCACCGCGCACGACCGTGGACGTCGCCCTGAGTGCCTGAGACGGCAGACCCACCCCCACTTCGCCCGCCCAGACATTCATCATCGGTCTGTCCTTTCAGCTGCAGCGGTCAAGCTGCTTTCTTCTCCCCTGCGAGGAGAAGGTCGCGGCAGCGGGATGAGGGGAGCGCCACGGGCGCACGCCGCATCTCCAGCCGCCGCAACGGCTTCGCCATCCCCTCATCCGGCCCTTCGGGCCACCTTCTCCCCGCCGGGGAGAAGAAACGCCTGCCCCTGAGCTTCGTCATCCCGGACTTGATCCGGGATCCACTCCAAACCCTCGACACGATCGAGCACGGGGACCAACTTGGCTCATCCTGATCCGATTTGGCAGCGACAACGCTTTGGCATGGATCCCGGCTCAAGGCCGGGATGACGAAGCGTTGAGGTATCGCCTCGTTCTTCCCCCACCGCATCACATGCCGGTTCACCACTGTGTCCGGATCAAGTCCGGGATGACGAAGTTTTGGCGGTGCTGCCTAACATTGACCTCGGCGCCAGGGAGCACGAGCCGGCCTGTCCGTCCTAAACCGAACCCTACTCCGCCGCCTCCTTCACCGCCAGGAACGTCGCCAGCGAGTCGTCGAGTGCCTGGATCCAGGGCGTGTGGTGCACCGGGGCCATATTCCCCGTCAGCGTCGAGGGGTAGGAGCGGTCGCGGTAGGTGAGGATGCCGGCCTCCTTGTGGTGCTCCCATTCCTTGAACAGCGCGGCGACGCGGTCGACGTCGAGGAAGGGATAGTCCGTCGCCGACAAGAGGTCGCGGACATAGTCGGTCTGGAAGTCGATGGCTTCGAAGGGGTTCGTCAGTTCCTCCTCGCGCGCCCGCCATTGCCGGATGTCGGCCTCCTGCTCTTCCGCGCTGGGCAGCGCGATCCGGCCGAGGATGACGTCGCGCGCGAACCAAGCCTGCGCGTCGAACATGTTGAAGGTGTAGTACTGGTCCTGCATGCCGATATACATCAGCTGCGGATTGTCCTGCCAGATCACGCCCTTGTAGAGCCCGAGCGGATACAGCCGGTTGTTCGTCTTCAGCCTGAGATCGTCGGGCAGGAAGGGAAAGCAGTGCTGGTAGCCGGTGCACAGCACGATGGCGTCGACTTCCCTGGAGGTGCCGTCCTTGAAGTAAGCGGTCTTGCCGACGAGCTTTTGCAGGAGCGGCTTTTCCTCGAACCCTTCCGGCCAGTCAAAACCCATCGGCTTGGTGCGGTAGCTGAAGGTGATGGTTTGGGCGCCGTATTTGTAGCACTGGATGCCGATGTCCTCGGCCGAATAGCTGGCACCGACGAGGAGCACGTTCTTGCCGGCGAACTCGTCGGCGGCGCGGAAATCATGCGCGTGCATCACCCGCCCCGGAAAGGCTTCGATGCCCTCGAAGTCAGGCACGTTCGGCACCGAGAAATGGCCGTTGGCGACGATGACATGGTCGAACTCCGAGGTCTCGTGCCGGTCGTTCACGAGGTCCTTCACCGTCACCGAGAAAGTTTTCGTCTCCGGCTTCCACTCGACCGAGCGGACGGGCGTGCAGAAGCGGATATAGGGTCGCACGCCGCTCTTCTCGACGCGGCCGGCGATGTAGTCGTGCAGCACGGCGCGTGGCGGATAGGAGGGGATCGGCCGGCCGAAATGTTGCTCGAAGGAGTAGTCGGCGAACTCCAGGCATTCCTTCGGGCCGTTGGACCAGAGATAGCGGTACATCGAGCCGTGCACCGGCTCGCCGAACTCGTCGAGCCCGGTGCGCCAGGTGTAGTTCCACAACCCGCCCCAGTTCGCCTGCTTCTCGAAGCAGACGACTTCCGGCACGTCGGCGCCGGCGCGCTTGGCGGTCTCGAAGGCGCGCAGGGCGGCGAGACCGCTCGGACCGGCCCCGATGACGGCGACACGTTTGTGCATGCGGAAGCCTCCCGGACTGGAATGGAACACGCGAGCTGCAGGGCCGCCAAGCGGCCCAGGAGGACCCGATGGAGCCGGCCAGCCGACGCAAGGGAAAGCAGACCAGACGGCGCATTGCTTGTCAATTTTCTTTCCTAAGGCGAAAGGCCCGCCGCCTGTGCGAGGAGCAACGCTCCGGTCGTCATGCCCCGAAGCCCCCGCGATTTCGCGCCGGGGCGTTGACCGTCTCGCCCCCGGCGCATATTCCTATCGATTATGAAATTCTCCTAAGAGGAAACATTCACGCCTCGTCACCTCGCCTGACAGCCTGCCGAGATGCGCATCCGGCTGCCGCCGCGGGGCAGCGCGAGGGGCGATGTCGGCGCGTCGCCCGGCCCTTCCGCCCCTCCCCCTCAACGCCCACGACGGAGCCCGACCGATGACTGCATCCTGGAGATTTTCCGCCCTCACCGATCGGCACCGCGCGCTCGGCTCGAAGCTCGAGGACTGGAGCGGCATGGGCACCGCCTGGAGCTATGACGGGGATGCGGACGCCGAATATGTGGCGATCCGCACCAAGGCCGGGCTGATGGACGTGTCGGGGCTGAAGAAGGTGCATGTCACCGGTCCGCACGCCTCCCATCTCATCGACCTCGCCACCACCCGCGACGTGGAGAAGATCTACCCCGGCAAGTCGGCCTATGCCTGCATGCTGAACGAGGCGGGAAAGTTCACCGACGACTGCATCCTCTACCGCACCGGGCCGAACAGCTGGATGGTGGTGCATGGCTCGGGCACGGGCCATGAGGAACTGACGAAGGCGGCGATGGGCCGCGACGTCTCCCTCCGCTTCGACGACGACCTGCACGATCTCTCCCTGCAGGGCCCCCTCGCCGTCGACTTTCTGGCGGACCGCGTGCCGGGAATCCGCGACCTCCCCTATTTCCACCACATGCAGACGCGGCTGTTCGGCCTGCCGGTGATGATCTCGCGCACCGGCTATACTGGCGAGCGCGGCTACGAGATTTTCTGCCGCGGCCAGGATGCGCCTGCGATCTGGGACCGGATCCTCGACGAAGGCGCGTCTCTCGGCATCATCCCCTGCCGCTTCACGACGCTCGATATGCTCAGGGTCGAGAGCTATCTCCTCTTCTATCCCTACGACAACTCGCAGAAATACCCCTTCGCCGACGAAGGCCCGGGCGACACGCTGTGGGAACTCGGCCTCGATTTCACCGTCAGCCCGGGCAAGACAGGCTTTCGCGGCGCCGAGGAGCACTACCGGCTGAAGGGCCGCGAGCGCTTCAAGATTTTTGGCGTGCTTCTGGAGGGCGAGGCGCCCGCCGACGAAGGCGCGCCGATCTTCAAGGATGGCAAACAGGTCGGCATCGCCACCTGCGGCCTGTATTCGGTGCTCGCCAAGCGCTCGATGGCGATCGCGCGGCTCGACGTCGACTGTGCCGTCGCGGGCACGCCGCTGGAAGTGCGCAACGCCGCGGGGCCGATCAAGGCGACGGCGCAGGCTCTGCCCTTCGACGATCCCAAAAAGCTGAAGCGCACCGCCAAGGGCTGATCTGGCCTCGCAGGGGGCGCGCTGGAACAGAAGGCTGGAGCGGCCATGCCTCTGCGAGTGTCCGCAGCGGGGCCTCAGACGAGAACAGGGGACTGGGTCTGCCGTGCCGGCGGCGGAGCCAGCGGAACCTGCGCCCTGCCTTGCGACTTTCCCTCCGGAACCCTCTGGAGGATCACAGCATGTCCGACACGCCCGACCCGCTTTCGCCCGCGCGCATCCACGACGACGGCGCCGACGTTCCCGTGACCATTCCCGAAGAGGCCGAGGATATCGAGGCAGAGGAGCAGCGCGACGTCGAGCGGCTCGAAGAGGAGGCGCTGCAGCGCCCCGATCCCGCCGGCGACGACCTGCCCGACCGCGCCTTCGACCGGATCACGCCGGGGGTCTAGCCCGGCCGGGGCGCCGCCTCGATCGCGGCGCCTTATCGCGGGATGACGACCCAGGCGGCACTGGCGTGCGAGCGTGCCAGGGCCGCGACCCCGCGCTCGATCGCCAGGCCCGCGTCGAAATCGATCACCCGCGCCGGCTCGCCCGCCACCGCATGCAGCAGTTCGCGCGCCTCGATCACCTTCAGATCGTTGAACCCGAGCCCATGGCCCGGCGCCGGGACGAATTTTCCAAAAGGCGCATGGGCCGGCCCGGCGAGGATGGTGCGAAAGCCCTGGCGGTCCGGCGGATCGCGCGCGTCGAAGAACTGGACGTCGTTCAGTCGCTCCTGATCGAAGCTTGCCGCGCCGGCGTCGCCAAAAACCTGCACGGCGATCCGCCCCTTTCGGCCCCAGGCGGCGCGGTTCAGCGCCAGCGTGCCGGTGGCGCCGCCGGCAAAGCGCAGGAGAGCCGTGGCGCTGTCGTGCGTCTCGACCGCGCGCATCCCGCCCTCGCTCGTGCGCTGTGCGACAGGTCGGCTCATGTCGCAGACCACGGCCTCGACCGGGGGCGCCAGCACGGCGAGCAGGGACAGGGCATGCACGCCGAAATCGTCGAGGGCGCCGATGCCGGACAGGCTCTGGTCGCGGAAGCCGAAGGGCATTTCGGGATCGGCCATGAAATCCTCGTCCATTTCGACGCGGACATGCTGCAGCCGGCCGAGGCGCCCTTCCCCAATCAGTTTCCCGATCAGCCGGATCGCCGGGTTCTGGATGTAGTTGTAGCCGAGCACCGCGACCTTGCCGCTCGCACGCGCCGCGTCCCGCATCGCCTCGGCATCGGCGAGCGAAGTCGCCATCGGCTTTTCGCACCAGACGTGCTTGCCGGCCTCGAGAGCAGCGACCGCCATGTCGCGGTGCCAGGGATTGGGTGCGGCGATCGAAACGATCTCCACTTCCGGATCGGCCAACAACTGTTGCCAGTCATCCGTCGCCCGGTCGAAGCCGAAGGCAGCCGCCCGGGCCGCGGCCAGCGTCTGGTCCGTCTCGGCCAGCACCACGAGACGCGGGCGCGCGACGTCGCCGAAGGTGGCGGCGACGGCATTCCACGCCAGCGCATGGCATTTGCCCATATAGCCGGTTCCGATCAGGCCGACGCCGATGCCGCGCATGACTTTCCTCCCGCTGTCGCCGGGTGCTCGCCGGAGGTCGGTCCGTCCGTGCGAAAGGGAGCGTTCCGGGCTGGACAGAAGTAAAACATCTGTTCCATCACTTGGCGAGATGTCCTGCGGCGGAAGGCGACCGAAATGACCCTGCCCGAGCCGTCCGCCCTCCCGGCGGACTACGACGCGCTGCGCGGCCTGATCCTGGCGCGGCACGAAGACCTGCCGAAGCGGCTGGCGCAGGTCGCGCGCTTTGCGGTGGAGAATCCCGACGAGATCGCCTTCGGCACCGCCGCCAGCATCGCGGCCGAGGCCCGGGTGCAGCCCTCGACCCTCGTCCGCCTCGCCCAGAGCCTCGGCTATCCCGGTTTCTCCGACATGCAGGCGATCTTTCGGCAGAGGCTGAGGGCGAGGACCACCAGCTACGACGAGCGGCTGTCGCTGACGCGCAGCGAGGCATCGGGGGGCGGGCCGATCGCCCGCGGCATGCTGCAGTCGGCGGCGCAGTCGATCGGCCAGGCCGAGCGGGAGATCGATGCGGCCCTTCTCGACCGCGCCGCAGCGCTCGTGGCCGCGGCGGGCACGGTCTACATTCTGGGGCAACGCCGCTCAGCGGCGCCCGCCGTCTATCTCGGCTACGTCTTCGGCCGGTTGAAGATGCGCTCCATCGTCGTCGGCGCGGGTTTCGGCACGGAGGAGGACGTTCTGGCACTCGCCAGTCCCGGCGACGTCGCCATCTCGATCTCCTTCACCCCCTATGCCACGAGCACGATCGACTGGACGCGCCAGTTGGCGGCGAAAGGGGTACCCATCGTCGGCATCAGCGACAGCCTGTTCTCGCCCGTCGCCCGGCTGTCGACGGTCTGGCTGGAAGTCGTCGAGGCCGATTTCGAGGGTTTCCGGTCGCTGTCGGCGACCATGGCGCTGGCCGCCGCGCTGGCGGTCGCCAGCGCCGCTCTGCGCCTTGGGCCGGAAGAGACGCGGCCGATCTGAGCGCCGCCTTCAGGCGTCGACGCTCGCCTCGCCGGCCAGCGCGCGCCCGGTCTCCGGCGCCTTGGCGCGCGGGGTTCCGACGAGATGAAAGAGGCCCATCCCGGCCAGCATCGCGGCGACGAAGACCAGCACCTCTCCGGGCACGAAACCCAGCGCGGCCAGCGCCGGGCCGGGGCACAGGCCGACGAGGCCCCAGCCGATGCCGAACAGCGCCGCCCCGCCGATAAGGCGGGCGTCGATGTCGCGCCGCGTCGGCCATTCGAAGCGCGGCGCCAAAAGGGGCGCGCCCATGCGGCGGGCGAGCGCGAAGGCCGGGGCAGTGACGAGGATCGCGCCGCCCATTACGAGAGCGAGACTGGGATCCCAATCGCCGGCAATGTCGAGAAAGCCCAGGACCTTGGCCGGATCGACCATGGCCGAGACGATGAGACCGATGCCGAAGACGAGGCCGGCGGCTAGCGAGAGAAGGATCATGGCTCAGGCTCCGATGAGGTGGCGAACGACGAAGACGGTCGCGGCCGCCGTCGCCATGAAGATCAGCGTGGCGACGATCGAGCGCCCCGAGCCGCGGGCGATGCCGCAGACGCCATGGCCGCTGGTGCAGCCCGAACCGAGCCGCGCGCCGAAACCGACCAGAAGACCCGCGGCGACGACGACGGGCAACGATGCGTCGACGACAATCGCCGGCGGCGTGAAGCCCGCCAGCGCCATCAGCGGCGCGGCCGCGACGAGCCCCAGGACAAAGGCAAGACGCCAGCCGAAGCCGCTCGCCCGGGGCCTGAGGGCGCCGTCGAGAATGCCGCTGATGCCGGCAATGCGGCCGTTCAAGAGCATCAGCATGGCTGCCGACAGGCCGATCAGAAGGCCGCCGCCGAGGGCGGAAAAGGGTGTGAAGTTCTCCATAAGCTCAGGCTTTCGACGGTGAGGGAGGAGCCTTCGGCGACACCGCCTCGGGCGCGCAGAACAGGCCGTGCAGGGTGGCGAAAAGGCTCTCGATGCGCGGGTCGGCAATCCGGTACCAGAGCGTCTGGCTGTCGCGCCGAAAATCCACGATGCCCTGCCCGCGCAGGACGGCCAGATGCTGCGACAGGGCCGACTGCGAGAGGCCCGCGGCCTCCGCCAGCGTGCCGACCTTCGCCTCCCCCCATTCGACGAGCTTGCACAGGATCATCAGCCGCCGCTCGTTGGCGACCGCCTTCAACAGGCCGGCGACCTCCGATGCCTTGGTCTCGAATTCCACCATGTTCATGCAGCCGCCTCCCTTTTGTTAGAGAGATCTAATGTAGTGTTTACGCATATACAAGTCGGCAGAATGGGCCGGGCGCAGTTCGCGGCCGGGGAAGCAACCCTTTCTGACAGGCGCTCTGACGAGTGGATCGCTTTTCAGTGGCACCGGTGCCGTCGTCCCCGGGAGGCGCCGATTGACAAGAGCGGGGACCTTTGCCGATGGTCCGGCATCCCGGCACGGATCGGCGTGTCTGCCGGCCGGGTCCCCTGCCGCCGATAGCGGCAGGCGGCGGCCAGAACGCTTCGAGATGGGAGAGCCTTGGATGACGACCTCGCAGCGCCGTACGGCCTTTCGCGACCTGCACCGCGCCGGCTGTTTCGCCCTCCCCAATCCCTGGGACGGCGGCAGCGCCGTCCGCTTCGCCCGGGCCGGCTTCAAGGCGCTGGCCTCGACGAGCGCGGGCGCGGCCTGGGCGCTCGGCAAGGAGGATGGCGAGATGACCGTCGAAGAGGTGCTGGAGCATCTCCGCTTCCTCTGCGGCGTGACCGAGCTGCCGGTGAATGCCGACTTCGAGGCGGGCTTTGCCGACACGGCCGAGGGCGTCGCCGACAATGTCGCGCGCTGCATCGCCACCGGCGTCGCCGGCCTGTCGATCGAGGACGCGGTCCGGGGCGAGCTCATTCCGGTCGCGGTGGCTGCGGAGCGTATCCGCGCGGCGCGGGGCGCGATCGACCGCTCGGGCGAGGACGTGGTCCTCGTCGGCCGCTGCGAGGCCTATTTCATGGAGCCGCTCGATCTCGGCGAGGTCATCGCGCGCCTTCGCGCCTATGGCGAAGCGGGGGCGGACTGCCTCTATGCGCCCGGCCTGAAGGAGATCGGAGCCATCGCCGAGGTCGTTCGCTCGGTCGACAGGCCGGTGAACGCCAACCTGACCGGCACCGGCCTGTCGGTCGCCGACATGGCCGCGGTGGGCGTGCGCCGTGTCAGCGTCGGCGGGGCGCTGGCCAGAGCGAGCTATGCCCATGTCGATAGCCTAGTCGCGCTGCTGGCGACCGAGGGCCGGCTGCCTTAGGGGCTCGTCCCGGCGGCGTCACCGGCTGGAAGACAGGGTCGCCTCGCCCGCTCGCGGCCTCGGCCGCTAACCGAGCTCGCTCATCTGGACCAGGCGGCCCTCGCGGTGGCTCAGCGTCGCGGCATCGGCGAGAAGCCCCGCCTTCAGCCCGTCCTCGCCCGACGGCGCCGGGGCGATGCCGCGTTCGAGGCAGTCGATGAAATAGGCCAGCTCGTGCTCGTAGGCCCGGGCATAGCGCTCGAGGAAGAAGTTCTGCACGGGATCGGCGAGGACGCCGTCGCCCGTGGCCAGCACCACCGTCGTCGTCGGCACGTTCTCGGCGCGGATGAGGCCCTTGGCGCCATGCACCTCGATGCGCTGGTCGTAGCCATAGGTCGCCCGGCGCGAATTGGAGATCTGGCAGATCTTGCCGGTCGCCGTCTTCAGCTGCACGGCCGCGGTGTCGACGTCGCCGGCTTCGCCGATGCCGGGATCGACGAGGCAGGAGCCGAAGGCGTGGACCTCCGTGATCTCCTCGCCGAGGAGGAAGCGCGCCATGTCGAAATCATGGATCATCATGTCGCGGAACAGGCCCCCGGACGTCGCAATGTAGGAGACCGGCGGCGGCCCCGGATCGCGCGACAGGATCGTCACCAGTTCGACCGCGCCGATCGCGCCCTCGCTGACGCGGTGGCGCAGGCTGGCGAAGTTCGGGTCGAAGCGGCGGTTGAAGCCGATCATCAAGGGCACGTTGCCGATCTTCCCGAGCGTCGCCCGGATACGGTCGGAGCTGAGATCGACCGGCTTCTCGCAGAAGATCGCCTTGCCGGCGGCGGCCGCCTTTTCGATGAACTCGGCATGCGTCGTCGTCGGCGTGCAGATCACCACTGCATCGATCGAGGCAGCGGCGAGGAGAGCCTCGGCCGAGACCAGGGCGGCACCGGTGACTTCGGCCAGCACCGCGGCCGCCTGCGGAAAGGCGTCGGCGACGGCCACGAGCTCGGCATGGCTGTTGGCGGCGATGTTGCGGCCGTGGATCTGTCCGATCCGCCCGGCGCCGAGCAGTCCAAAACGCATCATGGCTTCCTCCCAGAAATGATGGCTTCCAGCGCTAACCGAGTTGTTTGGAACATTCAATCCGCATTGACAAAGCGGCAAAATTTTTGTTTCATTTTGAGCGCGAGATGGAACAGGCCGTCGAAAAGACGGTGGGGAGGCGATGATGCGGGAAACGACAGGCGGCGCCGCGGCCGGCGCTCTCGACGTGATCACCATCGGCCGATCCTCCGTCGATCTCTATGGCCAGCAGATCGGCTCGCGGCTGGAGGACATCACGAGCTTTGCCAAGTCGGTCGGCGGCTGTCCGTCCAACATCGCCATCGGCACCGCCCGGCTCGGCCTCAGGAGCGGCGTCATCACCCGCGTCGGCGACGAGCCGATGGGCCGCTATATTCGCGAGCAGATGCTGCGCGAGGGCGTCGCCACGGAGGGCATCGTCACCGACCGGGAGCGCCTCACCGCGCTCGTCCTCCTCTCGGTCGAGAACGAGCACAGCTTTCCCCTCATCTTCTACCGCGAGAACTGCGCCGACATGGCGCTCGACGAAAGCGACATCGACCCGGCCTTCATCGCCCGGGCCCGTGCCATCGTCGTCACCGGCACACATTTCTCACGCGAGAACACCGCCGCGGCGCAGCGCAAGGCGATGGCGCTCGCCAAGGCGAACGGCGCGAAAATCTGCTTCGACATCGACTACCGGCCGAATCTCTGGGGCCTCGCCGGCCACAGCGCCGGCGACAGCCGCTACATCGCCTCCGACGCCGTGTCGCAGCGCCTGCGCCTGGTGCTCTCCGATTGCGACCTGATCGTCGGAACGGAAGAGGAGATCATGATCGCCGCCGGCGAGAGCGATGTCCTGGCCAGCCTGAAGGCCATCCGGGCGCTGTCGTCGGCCGTCATCGTCCTCAAGCGCGGGCCGATGGGCTGCATCGTCTATGACGGGGAGATCGCCGACGATCTGGAGGCCGGCATCGTCGGCGAGGGCTTTCCGATCGAGGTCTACAACGTGCTCGGCGCCGGCGACGCCTTCATGTCCGGCCTGCTGCGCGGTTTTCTCGGCGGCGAAACGCTGGCGACGGCGGCGACCTGGGCCAATGCCTGCGGCGCCTTCGCCGTCTCGCGCCTGCTCTGCTCGCCGGAAAGCCCGACCTTTACCGAGCTGCATCATTTTCTCCTGCACGGCTCGGCGGAGCGGGCGCTGCGCAAGGATGAGACGCTGAACCATATCCACCGGTCGACGACACGGCGCCGGACGATGCCGAGCCTCGTCGCGCTGGCGATCGACCATCGCTCGCAACTGGAGGAGATCGCCGCCGAGACAGGCGCCGAGCCCGGTGCCATCGCCCGCTTCAAGCCGCTGGCGATCGCCGCGGCGGCGCGCGTCGCCGCCGGTCGCGACGGTTTTGGCACCCTCCTCGACGAGACCTATGGCCGCGCGGCCTTCGATGCCGCCGCCAAGGCCGGGCTGTGGGTCGGACGCCCGGTGGAGATGCCGGGCTCGCGGCCGCTGCGCTTCGAGCACGGCCGCGACATCGGCTCGCTGCTGGTGGAATGGCCGGTCGACCACACGATCAAGTGCCTGTGCTTCTACCACCCGGACGATCCGCCGGCGCTGAAGGCGGAGCAGATCGAGACGCTGCTGCGCCTCGCCGAGGCGGCGCGGCGCGTCGGGCGCGAACTCCTGGTCGAGATCATCGCCGGCAAGCACGGGATCCTCGACGACGACACCGTGGCGCGCGCGGTGCGCCAGCTCTATGATGTCGGCATCAAGCCGGACTGGTGGAAGCTCGAGCCGCAGGGGTCGGCCAGGGCCTGGGCCAACATTTCCGCGGTGATCGAGGCGGCCGATCCCTGGTGCCGCGGGATCGTGCTGCTCGGCCTCGATGCGCCGCAGGAAGAGTTGGAGGCCGCCTTCGCGGCCACCGCCGACGCCCCGCTGGTGAAGGGCTTCGCCGTGGGCCGGACGATCTTCGCCGAGACGGCGCGCCAATGGCTCGGCGGCACGATCGACGATGCCGCCGCCATCGAGGCGATGGCGGGCCACTTCGGCGCTCTGGTCGCGGCCTGGGAGCGCACCAGATCCTCCGGTGCGGCCTGAAGCGGCCGGGACGAGCCTTTCCGCGCGCTTGGCTCTCGGAGGCTCTGGAACGGGCGAAGACCGGCGGACAGCCGGCGATGCGGCACAGGACCTGCGGGCCGATGGGAGAGACGAAATGACCACCGTGCGACTGACCATGGCGCAGGCCCTGGCGCGCTTCCTCACCCGGCAGATGACGGTGGTCGACGGCGAAAAGCTGCCGATCGTCGCCGGCATCTGGGCGATCTTCGGCCATGGCAATGTCGCGGGCATGGGCGAGGCGCTCTACGGCGTCCGCGACGAGCTGCCGACCTATCGCGCCCATAACGAGCAGGCGATGGCGCATGCCGCGACCGCCTTCGCCAAGGCGAATTTCCGCCGCCGCTTCATGGCCTGCACGACGTCGATCGGCCCGGGCGCGACCAACATGGTCACCGCCGCCGCCGTCGCCCATGTCAACCGCCTGCCGCTGCTGCTGCTGCCCGGCGACGTCTTCGCCTCCCGCCGGCCAGACCCGGTGCTGCAGCAGATAGAAGATTTCGGCGACGCGACCGTCTCGGCCAATGACTGTTTTCGCCCGGTCTCGCGCTATTTCGACCGCCTCACCCGGCCCGAACAGCTGATGCCCGCGCTCCACCGGGCGATGGCCGTCCTCACCGATCCGGCCGAGTGCGGCCCGGTGACGCTCGGCCTCTGCCAGGACGTGCAGGCCGAGGCCTACGACTACCCGGCAAGCTTCTTTGCCGAACGCATCTGGGCGACCCGACGGCCGCGGGCCGACGAAGCCGAGTTGCAGGCCGCGGCGATCTGCCTGCGCAACGCCCACAGGCCGGTGATTATCGCCGGTGGCGGCGTGCTGTATTCCGAGGCGACAGAGGATCTCCTCGCCTTCGCGCACGCGCACGACGTTCCGGTTCTCGAAACGCAGGCGGGAAAATCGTCGATGCCGCACGACGACCCGCTCGCAATGGGCTCGGTCGGCGTCACCGGCACGTCGGTGTCGAACCGCCTGGCTGGGGAAGCCGACGTCATCCTCGCCGTCGGCACGCGGCTGCAGGATTTCACCACCGGCTCCTGGACCCTCTTCCAGAACCCCGCGCGCCGCATCGTCGGCCTCAACGTCCAGCCCTTCGACGCACTGAAGCACGCCACGCACGGCCTCGTTGCCGACGCCCGGGCGGGCCTTTCCGACCTCTCGGCCGCGCTCGGCGACTGGTGCGCGCCAGCGGGCTGGCGCCAGTCCGCCGAGGACGGCCGGGCCGACTGGAACCGCGCCGCCGCCGCCGCCAAGGCGCCGACGAATGCGGCGCGGCCGTCGGACGCCGCCGTCATCGGCGCGGTCGAACGCGTCTTCGGCCATGCCGCCTGCGTGGTCTGCGCCGCCGGCGGCCTGCCGGGCGAGTTGCACAAGCTTTGGAACCCGTCCGTTCCCGGCGGCTACCATCTGGAATACGGCTTCTCCTGCATGGGCTACGAGATCGCCGGCGGGCTCGGCGTCAAGCTGGCGCGACCGGATGACGACGTCGTCGTGATGGTCGGCGACGGCTCTTATCTCATGATGAATTCCGAGATCGCGACCTCCGTGATGCTCGGGCTGAAGCTCGTCATCGTCGTCCTCGACAACCGCGGCTATGGCTGCATCAACCGGCTGCAGCGCTCGACCGGGGCGGAGGGTTTCAACAACCTTCTCGGCGACAGCCATCACCTGGCTTTGCCCGAGATCGACTTCGCCGCCCATGCCCGGGCGCTGGGCGCCATCGCCTCGAAGGTCGGCTCGATCGCCGATCTGGAAGCGGCGCTCACTGCTGCACGCGACAACGACCGCACCACGGTGGTCGTCATCGACACCGACGCCTATGCCGTCACCGAGGCCGGCGGCACCTGGTGGGACGTGGCGGTGCCGGAAGTGTCGACGCGCGGCGCGGTCAACGAAGCCCGGGCGAGCTACGAAAAACAGCGCCTCTTGCAGCGCGCCGACTGACCCTATGATCTCCCGGAGACACAAATGATCCGCATCGGTGCCAACCCCATCTGCTGGTCGAACGACGACATGACCGAAATCGGCGGCGACATCCCGCTCGAACAGTGTCTCGCCGAGGCCAAGGCGATCGGCATCGAGGGCATGGAGTTGGGCAACAAGTTCCCCAAGACTGCCGAGGCGCTGAAGGGCAAGCTTGCCGAATTCGGCCTCGCTTTCATCTCCGGCTGGTATTCGACATTCCTCCTGGAGCGCGACGCGGACGCCGAGTTCTCGGCCGCCCGCGCGGCGATCGCGCTGCGCAAGGACGCGGGCGCCGAGGTCCTCATCGTCTGCGAATGCACGCGGACAGTGCACGGCACGAAGTCGGCGCCGCTGTCCTCCCGCCCGGTGATGAGCGAAGAGGAATGGGCGCTGTTCCTGCCGCGGATGACGCGCTTTGCCGAGCTCGTCCGCGAGGCCGGCCTGCAGCTCGTCTACCACCACCACATGGGCACGGTGGTGCAGACCGGTGCCGAGATCGACCGCTTCATGGCCGGCACGGGAGAGGCGGTGCAACTCCTGCTCGACACCGGCCACGCCACCTGGGCCGGCGCCGACCCGGTGGATCTCGCCACGCGCCATGCCGACCGGATCGGCCACATCCACACCAAGGACGTGCGCGCCGCGGTGGCGGCCGAGGCGGCGGAGGGCGACTGGTCGTTCCTGGATGCCGTGCTGGAGGGCGTCTACACCGTGCCCGGCGACGGCACGGTCGACTACCCCTCGGTGTTCCGCGCCCTCCCCGACTATGCCGGCTGGGTCGTCATCGAGGCCGAGCAGGACCCGGAAAAGGCCAATCCGAAACAGTATGTGACGCTCGGCTACGCCAATCTCGTCCGCTTCCTCGACGAAGCCGGGCTCCGACGGGCGGCCTGACCGCCGACGCATCGCACCGACAACCCGAAGGGCCTCCGCCATGACCTCTCCCCTCCGCCTGCGCCCCAAGCGCGACCATGACCGCGTCCATCATGTGACGCCGGAGAGCGCTGGCTGGACCTATGTCGGCTTCGAGCTCTACCGGCTCTCGCCCGGCCAGAGCGTCGCCGAGCGCACCGGCGACCGCGAGGTCTGCCTCGTCCTCGTCACCGGCCGCGCGAGCGTCGCCAGCGACGCCGTCGATTTCGGTCTCATCGGCGAGCGGATGACCCCGTTCGAGGGAAAGCCCTGGTCGGTCTACGTGCCGGCCGACGACCGCTGGCAGGTGACGGCCGAGACCGAGGTCGAACTCGCCGTCTGCTCGGCGCCGGGCAGGCCGGGCGCGCACCCGCCGCGGCTGATCGCGCCGGAGACGCTCGGCCAGGAGACGCGGGGCCAGGGCACGAATGTCCGCCACGTCACCAACATCCTGCCGGAGACCGATGCAGGCGCGGACTCGCTGCTCGTCGTCGAGGTGATTACGCCGGGCGGCCACACCTCGTCCTACCCCCCGCACAAGCACGACACCGACAACCTGCCGGCCGAATCCTATCTGGAGGAAACCTACTACCACCGCTTCAACCCGCCCCAGGGTTTCGGCTTCCAGCGCGTCTACACTGATGCCCGCGCTGACGGCAGCCGCGAGCTCGACGAGGCCATGGTGATCGAGGACGGCGACGTGACCCTCGTGCCGAAGGGCTACCACCCCTGCGCCGCCACCCACGGCTACGACCTCTATTATCTCAACGTCATGGCCGGGCCGGTGCGCACGTGGAAGTTCCACAACGAGCCGGCGCACGAGTGGCTGGTGAAGCGGTAGGGGAACCGCGACGAAGCTCGCCAGCGGCGGCGCTACACTCCCATGCAGAAGAGTTTCTCCTCGAAGAGTTTCTCCTCCATGCGAGAGAACTCCATCCTCATCCCGTAGAGCGCCACGCCCATCCATAGTCATTCTCGGGCTTGACCCGAGAACCCATGCCAAGCCGGTCGAACTGCGCTTCGGGTCAGGAGCAGCGGCACTCACTGGAGCGCTTGAACCCTCCCGGGATTTTGGGCCGCTATGGCATGGGTCCTCGGGTCAAGCCCGAGGATGACTATCGCGGGGGGAGCACCTGGAGATCGGCCGTTTCCGGTGCGGCATAAATCCTCGGCCCGAGGATGACTATCGCGAGGGGTAGCGGCTGGAGATCGGCCGCTGCCGAAACCACGGCGCTGTCCCGCTGAACAGCGGTCGTCTGCTCGAAAGGGTGCCTCTCACCCTCCCATGCTTTCTCCGGCAACGGACCCCCGCATCGCCATCGAAGCGGCCGCGCCCGGCGCATCCGCCGGCTACCCCCGCGGCCCGACCAGCGCGAACATCGCCCCTTGCGGGTCGATCGCCTGGACGATCCAGTTGTCCCCGGGAACCTCATGCGGGCCGTTGGCGATGGTGCCACCGGCCTCAGTGATCCTCTCCGAGGCCGCGGCGATGCTGTCGACCTGGATGTAGTAGAGCCAGTAGGGCGCCGGGGCGGCGGCGTTCGTCATGATGGCGCCGATGTCCTTTGTCCCGTCGGTGACGATCTGGTAGACGCCCATCGGGCCCATCTCCATCGCCATCCCCTTCTGCCAGCCGAACTGCTTGTGGTAGAAGTCGAACGCCGCCGCGCCGTCGCGAGCATTCAGCTCGTGCCAGGCGACATGGCCCGGCGTGCCCGGCGCCACGGACGGCTCGCCCTCGCCGCGAAAGACGGTGAGCATCGTCCCCTGCGGATCGGTGACGACGGCAAAGCGGCCGACGCCGGGAATGTCGGCGGGCGGCTTTTCGATCGATCCGCCCGCCGCCTCGAAGGAGGCGGCCACCGCATCGACGTCGGCGACGGCGACGTAGCCGAGCCACATCGGCGGGGCGTCGTCACAGGGCCGGGTCATGATCCCGGCGACGTCGCGGCCGGCGGCGCTGGCCAGCGTGTAGCGCGGCGTCGCCTGGCCGGAATCGCGCATCGTCCAGTCCGCCACCTTGGCGTAGAAGGCCTCGGCCGCGGCGGCGTCGCTCGTCACCAGCTCGTACCAACAGAAACTGCCCGTCATTGTACCCTCCCCGCCCGACCGTTTTTCCAGAAGCTCCCGGCGGAACGCCGGCGCCGCGACGCCCCGAACCGTCGTCACTGCCCTTGACAATAACGTTGATATCAACTCTTATACGGCATGTCAAAGACGGTTTCCTTCGACGCCACCCTGATGGTGCGCGACACCTGCCTCTGCCTGCACACCCAGCGCGCGGCCCGCACCCTCGCCCGTCGCTTCGACGAGGCTCTGCGGCCCGTGTCGCTGACGAACGGACAGTTCTCGCTGCTGATGTCGCTGAACCGGCCGATGCCGGCGACGCAGGGATCGGTGGCGCGCCTGCTCGGCATGGACCGCACGACGCTGACGGCGGCGCTGAAGCCGCTGGCGCGGCGTGGGCTCGTGACGGTGGAAGTCGACCCCGTCGACCGGCGCGGCCGGCTGCTGACGCTGACGGAAGAGGGCATGGCGCTTCTCGCCGACGCCCTGCCGATCTGGCGCGACACGCATGCCGCCATCGACGCGGCGCTGGCGGGAGACGGCGACGAGCTGCGCGCCGCCCTCAACGCGCTCGCCTGAGCAGCGGGCCTGGCGGCGGCCCGGCCATCGCCTGCCGATCGACGGCACCGTTCCTCCCCTCAAGGGGCGGACGGTGGGACGAGACATTCACGGCAACGCTCGGCCAACCCGCCGACGATCAAGGGAGAGACAGATGATCGAGGTCAGTGCCTTTCGGTGGGTGCCGCCCTTTGCCAGGGGTCATGTCCGCGATTTCCGGGTCCGCTGGGCGCTGGAGGAGGCCGGCATGCCCTATCGCTCCCGGCTGATCGACTTTGCGGAGAAGGAGCAGGACGCCTATCTGAACTGGCAGCCTTTCGGGCAGGTGCCGGCGATCCACGAGGACGGCCTGGCGCTTTTCGAATCCGGCGCCATCGTCCTTCACATCGCCGAAAAATCGCCGGCGCTGATGCCGTCCGACGAGGCCGGCCGTCTCAGGATGACGGCGTGGATGTTTGCCGCGCTGAACTCGGTCGAGCCGCCGGTGCAAAATCTGGGCGAACTCGATTTCTTCACCAGCGACGAGAGCGTCAAGGCGGCGCGGCGGCCGGTCGTGGTCGAGGCCGTCAACCGGCGGCTCGCCTCCCTGGCGCGGTGGCTGGGAGACCGCGACTATCTGGAAGACCGCTTCACCGCCGCCGACCTGCTGATGACGACCGTGCTGCGCGACCTCGGCCACACCGACCTCGTCGAGACGCATGGCCGGCTGGCGGACTATCGCCGACGCTGCGAGGCCCGGCCGGCCTTTGGCCGCGCCATGGCCGACCATCTCGCCGATTTCCAGGAGCCGGTACCGGCCTAGAGGGCGCACCGCCCGTCCTGGGGGGGATCAGGCGGCGCGAAGGCCGCCCGATCCGCTCGGACACCTCGCCGGGAGAGCCGGCCTACTTCTTGGGCTTCGGCGGGGTCGCCACGCTGCCCTTCTGGCTCGGCGCGGCGGCATTCTGCTTCGGCGGCTGTTCCTTCTTGGTCTTTCCCTTGCTCTCTTTCATGGCCGTCATCTCCCTAAAGTGCCCCGGAGGGCGTTGATCCGGGCCGCGCTAGCGGATGGGACTGAAGACCAGTCAGACGCCCCCCTCTCGGCGAAGTCAACGCGGCACGATCGCGGGCGCGACCGACGCCAGCGCGACCCACGGTAGCGGCACGCCGTGCCACGGACGCCGGGGCGCAAGATCAGGCCGGAGGATGCTCGGTGCCCGACTCGATGGGATATTCTCGGGCCCGGCGGCCGAAGATCGATGCAAATCCGCCACAGGGACCGGACTAGTTCGTTGTGCCGGCGGTGCCCCGCAAAGCCCCGTCGCGGCAGGCGCCGCCACCGGCGCCGAGCGACCCGCCGGACCGCCCCATCGAGCTCAATGCGTTACAAAGATTCCCTAACGTCATAATTCATCATCCTGGCTTTTCCGGCCGCGCCGACCAAGGCTTGTGCGAGGCTGGACTTTCGTCATCATGGTATGACGCACAGATGATGCTGATTTCGGATTTCAGGCGCCAGACACAAGAGCATCGGAGCGGCTGCCGGAGATGGGGCGTGGGTACAGCATTCCTAGACAGTAAAACTGAATTTCTTCCCCTGGGGGATGTCGCGTCCGACGCGGCCTCCGGCGCCAGCGCCCGGACACCCGGATGGGCGCTCGCCTGTCTGGTGGCCCTCCTGGCCCTCCTCGTTTCCGGGGTCGCGGCCGCTCAGACGGTGCCGAACGTGGCGCCGCGCGTCCCCGCCGAGCAGCTGCCGGAGATCGAGGCGGCCCGCGCCCGCCTGTTTGCCGAGATGATGCGCGACCCGGCCAATCTCGACATCGCCTTCCGCTATGCGGATCTGTCCTCGCGCGCCGGCGATCTGGAGGCGGCCATCGCCACGCTGGAGCGCATGCTGATTTTCGCGCCGGGCCTGCCGCGCCTGCAGCTGGAACTGGGCGTGCTCTACTACCGTCTCGGCGCCTTCGAGACCGCGCAGACCTATTTCGACCAGGCGCTGGCCGCCCCCTCCGTTCCCGAGGAGGTGCGCACGAAGGTCGCGCCCTATCTGGCGGCGATCGGCGAGAAAAGCGCGGTGGACAGTTTCTCCGGCACGGTGACGACGGGCGTGCGCTGGCAGTCGAATGCCAATGCCGCCCCGGAATCGCGTCTCGTCCAGACGACGCTGCTGACCGATCCGCTGCTGCTCGATCCTTCGGCCCTCAGCGACGACGACGTCAACGGCTTCGTGGCCGGCAGTTTCCACTATTCCCGCGCGCTCGCCGGCCAGGGGGACCAGTTCGAGGCGCATCTCCAGACCTATGGCGCCCTCTATGCCGAACACGACGAGATCAACACCGGCTATGCCGAACTCACCCTCGGCCCGACCTTCAACCTGGAGCGGCTGAACATCGACGATGCCAGTTTCGGCGTCTACGGCATCCTCGGCGGCGTGACGCTGAAGGAGGACCCCTATCTCCTGTCCGGCGGCATCGGCATGAGTCTCGCCAAGCTGCTGACGCCGGCGACGCGGCTGACGCTGCGTGGCGAATTCCGCGGCGAATCCTTCGAGGATTCCGATCTGCGGCCGACGGCGTCTGAGCGCAGCGGCAGCCGCTTTCGCGGCCAGATCGGCCTGCAGCACCAGGTGACGGGACAGCTGGTCCTGTTCGGCACGATCGGCGGCGAGCACCGCGACGCGGACCGCGACTATCTCAGCTATTCCGAATTCGGCATCAACCTGGGCGGCGCGCTGGATTTCCGCTCGCCCTTCCCGTCGCAGGCCGATCCCTGGACGCTCGGGCTCGCCGCCGGCTACCTCGATCGCGGCTACGACGAACCGGACCCCGTCTTCAGCCTGACCGAGGAGGAAGAGGACGAGGAGTTCTTCGTCGAAAGCTCGCTGACCGTCCCGCTGCGGGACGACTGGGCCCTGCAGGCGACGCTCGGCTATCGCGACGTGTCGTCGAACTACGACCTTCGCCGCTTCGACAATGTCAGCACGTCCTTCGGCGTCGTGAAGCGGTTTTGAGGAGACTGTCATGCGCCCTCGCCCGTCGCTCGTTCTCGCCCTCTGCCTCATCCTGACCCAGACCGTGCCGGCGGCGGCCCAGACCGTCGGCGTGACCGCGGCGGTCAACCAGGCGGCGCGCAGCATCCGGCCCAATGCCGCGATCCGCACCATCGCGCTCGGCGACAACGTGATCCACAACGAGCGCATCGAAACCGACACGGTCGGCCTTTTGCAGATCCTTCTGGCCGACGGCACGACCTTCACCGTCGGCCCGAATTCGGCGCTGGCCATCGATCGCTTCGTCTACGATCCCGATGCCGGCACGGCGCAGGTCGCCGCGACGCTGACCAAGGGCGTCTTTCGCTTCATCGGCGGCAAGACCTCCAAGACGCCGGGCGGGGTCTCGCTCGGCACCCCCGTCGGCACCATCGGCATCCGCGGCGCCGTGGTCGACATCAGCCTGGGCGGACAGGCGGGCGGCGGGCGGCCGACACATGTCGACATGATCTTCGGCAACGACGTCACCCTAACGGGACCGAACGGCCAGACCAACCGGATCTACGAGCCGGGCTACTCCATCATCATCGGCACCAATCCGGACGGGTCGCAGACACAGACGGTGCAGAAGACGCCGCCGGGCTTCGGCAGCGCCATCCAGCAGTCGCTGGCGGGTGCGCCCGGCACCAGCGGCGGCTCGCCCAACCGTCCGAGCGACGGCATCGTCGTCGCCAGCGGTGTCGCGGGCGAGAATTCGGACCGGACGCCGGCGATCAACAACCCGCCGATCCCGCTGGCGCGGCCCGAACCCGACCGCCTGGAAGTGGTCGACGGCGAACTGATCCAGGATGCGCAGCTCGATGTCGGGCGCGAGCAAGTCGTCGAGGACGGCGATGACGATGGTGGGGACGATGGCGGTGACGACTCGGCCACGATCCCCTTGCGGGTCCTGACGGCGGGATCAACCTATGTGACGAACGGCGGCGAGACCGTGGAGACTCCCGGCGCCTACGGGCTCGTCGGCGGCTCCGCCGAGGAGGACCGCCGCGTCGACCTGACGGTTCCGGGGTCCTCGCCCACCGGCAACGGCGCCACCAACCGCGGACCGCTGATCCTGCCTGTCTACGGAAGCACGGCTTTCACGCCCAATCCCATCCTGCCGGCCGACGGCGCGTCGCTCGGGGGCGTTCCGCTGATCGGGATCGGCTATTCCGGCGTCGACGGCTTTGCCGCCTACACGCTGGCGATCGCCGGCGATACGACCCAGCCCTTCTACGCACTCGCCGGCACGCCGTTGGCCGACCCGTCGGTTCTGCGCGACGGGGACGTTCGAACCTATGCCTTCACGCCGGATATCATCCAGCAACTGCCGGTTCCCTTCTTCAGCGCCTCGGCCATCGGCACTGAATTCTCCGGCGCCTCGATCAGCGATTTCTACCTGCTGGAAAGGCCCGGAAACGACCCGTCCTCGGTCTTCCTGCAATCCTGGCTCCTTATTTCCGGCGAGGACCAGAACCAGAGGAGCGCTGTCGGCGTCAACGTCGGCAACATCCTGACCGCCGGCGACGGCGCGCTCAATGTCGACTACGGCCGTCGCGGCAGCTTCCGCAACGACCCCCTCGGCTTCTCCTCGCACATGTCGGGAACGATCTCCTCGCTGGCCCTGGCAAAGGGCGGCAACGAGATTTTCGGCCGCAACGGCGAAAATCTCGTCCTCACGGGAGACAGCGAGGCCAACGACTATTTCCGCGATGCCGACGTCTTCGGTGGACCGTCACCGATCTATTCCACCTTCCATGTCCTCAATCTCGAGGAGGAGGTGCCGCGCGCGCAGTTCTCGGCAGATCGCGGCGCGACCCGCGAGCTCGGCCAGATCCGCGGATTTTCCGCCGGCCTGATCGAAAGCGACGACCCGGACGGCGGTTACATCCAGGAGCTGGGAACGAGCGGCATCGACCCCAATTCCTTCTTCATCGACTTCCAGGCAGATCGCGACACGCTCGGCGGCGAGCTCCAGATCGCCTCGCGGGACGGCACGCTCGCCACCCGCATCGCCTTCGGCAGCGGCACGAACCAGAGTGGGTCGGGTGGACGATCGGCCTATATCGACGACGATCTTTTCGCTGCCGCCAACAATGGCGACACCTCGCGCTCCTTCTTCGTGCGGGACCAGACGGCCTATCGGCAGATCGACGGCGTCAGTGCGCGGACCTACCTCCTGTCGGGCGACGCCAATCCGCAGCCGGAGCTTCTGCCAGAGGGGCGGCTCTGCGATTGCCAGTTCCTCGAATGGGGTTGGTGGGGGACGCAGATCAGGGCATCGGCCGATCCGTCGCGTCCCAACAGCGAGGAGGCCGGTACGCTTCGGACCGCCGTCCATCTCGGGACCTGGGTCGGCGGAGATATCGCGACGGAGGCCGAGCTGTCCGCGCTGGCGGGAACGACGGCGACCTATGCGGGCAGCGCCGTCGGCAATGTTTCCCAGGTGTTCTCGGGCGGCATTGCCGACTATGTCGCCAGCGGCAGCATGAGCATGAGCTACGATTTCGGCGGGCGCAGCGGCGAGCTTTCGATCGACGATTTCGACGGCCGCGACTTCAGCGGCACCTTGGGCGGCACGGGCACGGGCGACGCGCTGTTTTCCGGGGTGCTGTTCGAGCGCAACGGCGGCGATGCCACCGGTCCGACCCATGGCGCCTTCGTCAATGACGGTGCGAATGTCGCCGCCGGCGTCATCGGCAATTTCGACCTGCAAAGCCAGAGCGGAAACTCCTGGCAGGCGAGCGGGGTGTTCGGTGGTGCGCGCAGTGTGGACCGCTAGAGGGTGCCCCATCTCACCGGAGCATGCTGCCCCGGCATGCCGAACGGCCTAGCCGACCCGGCAGGATACGGACCCGGCTGGCGGCGCGCGCCGGCAGGCTCGGCCGCGCCGGACGGCGCTATTCTCTCGCCATGAGCTTTCTCCGCTGGCTTTTCGACCGGCGCCAGCGACGCGAGGCGCTGATCGTCCGGCTGTACGGGGTGACCACCCTTGTCGTCGGCCTCGCCGTCGCGACGCTCGGCCAGACGGTCCTCGATCGCCTGACGGTCCTCGTCTTCGACACCTACCAGCGGGCGCAGCCGCGGGCGGAAACGGCCGCCCCCGTGGTGCTCGTCGACATCGATGAGGCGTCGATCGCCGAAATCGGCCAGTGGCCGTGGCCGCGCACCGCGATCGCGACGCTCGTCAACACGCTCGGCCAGCTCGGCGCGGCGGCGATCGCCTTCGACATCGTCTTCCCCGAGCCCGACCGCACCTCCCTGCGCCAGGTTGTCGCCGAGCTGCGGCGGGCGGGCGTCGCGGTCGACCTCCCGGCGAGTGGCGCGTCGATCGACAATGACGCGGTCCTCGCCGGCGCCTTCACCGGCAACAGGGTGGTCGCCGGCATGGCGATCTCCAACGAAACGGACGGCTCGCTGCCGCCGCCGAAGGTCGGCTTCTCCTATGGCGGCGCCGATCCGCGCGACATCATCGAGCGTTTTCGCGGCGGCGTCGGCAATCTAAAAATCCTCGGCGACGCCGCGACGGGGCTGGGCTTCTTCTCCTTCCCCCCGAGCCCGGACGGGATCGTGCGCCAGATCCCGCTGGTGGCGAGCGCGCAAGGGCAGCTTTATCCGGCGCTGTCGATCGAGGCGCTGCGCGTCGCCCAGGGCGCCGGCGCGGTGATCGTGCGCAGCACCGGCGCGAGCGGCGAGATCGATACCGGCCAGCCGGCGATCACCGCCCTGAAGGTCGGCGCCATCGAGATCCCGACCGGACCGAAAGGCACGTTCTGGATCTATTTTTCCGGCCTCGCCTCGATGCCGACGATTTCGGCGGCGGCGCTTCTCGACCCCGCCCGCCGCGATGCCTACGAAAGCGTGCTTTCCGGCCGGATCGTCCTCGTCGGCACCAGCGCCGTCGGCCTGCGCGACCTCGTCGCGACGCCGGTGGCGGCGAGCATGCCGGGCATGCGCGTGCATGCCGAGATCATCGACCAGATCCTCGGCGACAGTTTTCTGTCGCGTCCCGACTGGGCCAAGGGCGCCGAGACGCTGGCCGCGCTCCTGTTCGGTCTGCTGCTGGTCCTGATCGTTCCGCGCACCGGCGCCCTCGTCTCGGCCGTCGTTACCGTCGGCTTCATGGCGGCGTCGCTGGCGCTGTCCTGGGTCGCCTTCACCCAATTCCGGCTGCTGATCGATCCGATCCTGCCCGCCGTCTCGGTCGGCAGCGTCTTCGCCGTCACCATGCCGGTGCTCCTCCTCCTCACCAACCGCGAGAAGCGCTTCGTGCGCCAGGCCTTTGCCCGCTATCTCTCGCCGACACTGGTCGAGCGGCTCGCCGACGATCCCGCAGCGCTGAAGCTCGGCGGCGTCATGCGCGACATCACCGTCCTCTTTTCCGACATCCGCGGCTTCACGACGATGTCGGAAAAGCTCGACCCGGAGGCGCTGACCACCCTCCTCAACGGCTTTCTCACGCCGATGACCGAGGTGCTGCTGCGCTCGGAGGCGACGATCGACAAGTATATGGGCGACGCGATCATGGCATTCTGGAACGCCCCGCTCGATCTCGCCGACCATCGCCGCCGGGCCTGTCTCGCCGCCCTCGAGATGACGCGGGTGCTGAAGACGCTCAGCGTCGGCGGCGGTGCGCCGGGCGCGCTGAAGGTCGGCATCGGCCTCAATGCCGGCCCCTGCTGCGTCGGCAATCTCGGCTCGGCGCAGCGCTTCAGCTATTCGGCCATCGGCGATGGCGTCAATGTCGCCTCGCGCGTCGAGGGGCTGACGAAGGCTTACGGCGTCGCCATTCTGGTCACCGAGAACGTCGCCCGAGGCGCCGGCGATCTGGCTTTCCTGCCGGTGGATCTGGTGCGCGTCGTCGGGCGGGCGGAGCCCCTGCCCGTCTTCGCCCTCCTCGGCGATGCGGAAATGGCCCGGGATCCCTCGTTCGAGACGCTGGCTGCCGCGCATGGCGCCATGATCGCCGCCTACCGCGCCGGCGACTTCACGGCCGCCCTCGACCGGCTGGCGGCGCTGCGCCCCGGCGCGCCGGAATCGCTGCACGCCCTCTACGATATCTACGCCGAGCGGCTCGACCTGCTGAAGCAACAGGGCGCCCCCGAGGGATGGACCGGCGTCTTCACGGCGCGGTCGAAGTAGGGCCGTGGCCGGGAGCGGACGGCAATTTGCACCGTCCAGGATTTGCAACGCGGCCGGAAACGGCTAGCACTCGGGCATCATGTTGAGGAGGACTGCCCGATGAAGACCCGTGCCGCCGTCGCATTCGAAGCCAAGAAGCCGCTCGAGATCGTCGAGCTCGACCTCGAAGGTCCGAAGGCCGGGGAAGTGCTGATCGAGATCATCGCCACCGGCATCTGCCACACCGACGCCTACACGCTCGACGGCTTCGATTCGGAAGGGCTGTTCCCCTCCGTGCTCGGCCACGAAGGGGCCGGCATCGTGCGCGAGATCGGCGCGGGCGTGACCTCGGTCAAGCCAGGCGACCACGTCATCCCGCTGTACACGCCGGAATGCCGCCAGTGTAAGTCGTGCCTCTCGGGCAAGACGAACCTCTGCACCGCCATCCGCGCCACGCAGGGCAAGGGCCTGATGCCGGACGGCACCACGCGCTTTTCCTACAAGGGCCAGGCGATCCACCACTATATGGGCTGCTCGACCTTCTCCAACTTCACCGTCGTGCCGGAGATCGCGGTCGCCAAGATCCGCCAGGATGCGCCGTTCAAGTCCGCCTGCTATTGCGGCTGCGGCGTCACCACCGGCGTCGGCGCCGTGGTCAACACGGCGAAGGTGACGCCCGGCTCCAACGTCGTCGTCTTCGGCCTCGGCGGCATCGGCCTCAACGTCATCCAGGGCGCCCGCCTCGTCGGCGCCGACAAGATCATCGGCGTCGACATCAACAACGACAAGAAGGAGTGGGGCGAACGCTTCGGCATGACGCATTTCGTCAATCCGAAGGAGATTGACGGCGACATCGTCGCCCATCTCGTCGCCCTCACCGACGGCGGTGCCGACTACACCTTCGACTGCACCGGCAATACCATGGTCATGCGCCAGGCGCTGGAAGCCTGCCACCGCGGCTGGGGCGTCTCGGTGGTCATCGGCGTGGCGGAATCGGGCAAGGAAATCTCCACACGGCCGTTCCAGCTGGTCACCGGCCGGGTCTGGAAGGGTTCGGCCTTCGGCGGCGCGCGCGGCCGCACGGATACCCCGAAGATCGTCGACTGGTACATGAACGGCAAGATCGAGATCGACCCGATGATCACCCACACGCTGACGCTGGAGGAGATCAACAAGGGCTTCGACCTCATGCATGCCGGCCAGTCGATCCGTTCGGTGGTGGTGTTCTGATGGAGACCGTCTCGACGAACAAGGCGCATGGCGGCGTCCAGGGCGTCTACCGCCACGCCTCCGCGCAGACCGGCACCGACATGGTGTTCTCGGTCTTCGTGCCCGAGCACGCGCCGGGCGCGAAACTGCCGGTGGTCTGGTATCTCTCCGGCCTCACCTGCACCCACGCCAATGTCACCGACAAGGGCGAATACCGGCGCCTCTGCGCCGAGCTCGGGCTGATCTTCGTCGCCCCCGACACCTCGCCGCGCGGCGAGGGTGTACCGGACGATGCCGCCGGCGCCTACGATTTCGGCCTCGGCGCCGGCTTCTACGTCGACGCCAGCCAGGAGCCCTATGCCAAGAACTACCGCATGTGGAGCTACGTCGCCGAGGAACTGCCGGCGCTGATCGGCGAGAATTTTCCCGCCGACATGGCGCGGCAGTCGATCATGGGCCATTCGATGGGCGGGCACGGCGCCTTGACCCTCGGCCTCGGCCTCCCCGACCGCTACAAGGCGATCTCGGCCTTCGCGCCAATCGTGGCGCCCTGCGAGGTTCCCTGGGGCCAGAAGGCGCTCGGCCTCTATCTCGGCGACGATCCCGCCGCCTGGCGGCGGCACGACGCCGTGGCGATGATCGAGAGTGGCGCGCGGGTTTCCGAACTCTTCGTCGACCAGGGCGAGGCGGACCAGTTCCTCACCGCCCAACTGCAGCCAGAACGCCTGGAGGCGGCCTGCGCCGAAGCCGGCATCGCGCTGACCCTGCGCCGCCAGCCGGGCTACGATCACAGCTACTATTTCATCTCGACCTTCATGGAAGACCACCTGCGCTGGCACGCCGCGCGGCTGGGCTGATCCCAGAGGCGCGTAGCGGGCATCCCGCGCCGAAAAGAGTTGTGCAGGCCCCGAAGGGCCGGTGCCCAATGACGAACGGCCGCCCCTTCAGGCGGCCGTTCGCTTTTTGCGGAAGCAATCGACGAGGGTCCGCCGTCAGCCTCGCTTGGTGACGATGCCGTAGACCATGTTGCGGTTGGCCCCGAGTTCGACCTCGGCATCGACCGTATTCATGTCGACGCTGGAACGCATAATGTTCCAGACATCTTCCTCCGAGCGCAGGATCAGAGGCCAGTTGGCGAGCGTTTCCATGTAGGCGGCATCGAGCATATCGACGTGGAAATTCGCGAACAGGAAGACCCCGTTCGGCTTCAGCATCTCCAGGCATTTCTGCGTCAGTCGGACAGCGACGCGCTCCGGCAGGTAGTCATACAGGCCGGCGGCATAAATGAAGTCGAATGTGCCGATGCCATAGGCGTTACCCAGAAGGCCCCTGACCGATCCCGGCATGGCCTCGATGCAGCTTCCCGCATGGTTGCGCGCGACCAGGCCGACGCTGAGCGGATCCTGGTCGAGCGCCACCCAACGCTTGATCTGCCCGCCCTGAAGCGCCGACGAGAGCTCCGCCTCGCGCAGATGGCCCGCGGCAATGGTCAGGATCTCGCTGTCGCCGCCGCGGGCGGCGGTGACGGCATCGACATGCCTGGCCAGGATTTCGATGCGCTCGCGCGCGGCCACGCAGGACGGCGCGTGGCTGGTATAGTCGTAGATCGCCTGCCCGAGCGCCGTGCTCTGCGCCACCGTCTCCGCTGCGTCGGGATGGCGGTAGATCAGGTCCAGCAGCCCGGCATCCCCCGAATAGCCCCGCGGCTTCTCGAAGGAACGCTGGGTCAACGGGTCCTGATGAATCAGGGCGGCGATCGGGTGGTCCTGCGCTAGGGGTATCAGCTCCTGCCAGACAGCCGGATCGAGCGCGCGGCGCATGTCGTGCAGGGTCTCGAGCAGGTATCCCACGGCCGCCGCAGGCGCCGTGCCCGCCTCCAGCCGCTGGCGCGCAATGTTCATGACGAGGCCGAGCTGAACCCGCGCCGTGGCGAACTGCTCGCTTTGGGGATGCCCGTCAATCGCACGACCGTCGGCGGCGATCAGTTCCGGCGTGATGAGGCTTTCGCCATCGAAGGCAATCTGGACCTGGTTCATTCGACATCCTCTTCAAAGACTGCCCAAACGTACCAGATTTAAATCAACTTTTAACTGTTTATTTAAGTTTTGGTTAACAAGATCGCACTCAGTGAACACCTAACTGCAACAAATGCGATCCAGTTGCTTAACCAAAATTTTCTCACTCGGAAATAAGCTGTCACATCAGGCTGATGTCGGCCCGGTGGACGCAAGAGTTCGATTCTGAAAGAAAGCACCGTATGCAGCTTCAGGCGGACCAGTCGATCAATCCCTTCCTGACCAACGACGTCAATGGAGAGCTCGCCCGGCGCTGGTACAGGCGACGCTCTCCCGAATTGCATCAGTTGTACAACCGGAGACGGGAAGAGCCGCGCAAGCGAGACAACCGGCTGATGGTCTGGGTCGGCGTCATCATCTATGTCTGCTTTGCCGGCCTCGATTACCTTCTGATCCCGGCCGTGGCCGATCTCACGACGCTTTGCCGGGTGACGGTGTCGATCACCGCCGTCGTCATTCTCGAGCTGATGATTTCGCGCGGCATGACGGCCAGACTCCTCGAAGCTGGCTGCGGCGCCTTGATTTTAATCTCCTACGTCGCGTGGCTCATTCCCGCCAGCAACAATCCGGATACGATTGCTCTATCTTATTATATGATATTCGGCGCCATCTTCATGATGATGTGCAATCTATTCTTCAACCTGTCATTTTTCGTCGCCGCGATCACGTCCGTCTCGATCTTCATCATATGCCTGATTTCCGTCAATTCTCCCGAGCTTTCCAACTATTCCTACAGTGTGGCGTTCTCGGCATTCTTTCTCTCCTGCTTTGCAACGACGCTGTATGTGAACTGGAAGCTGAATGCTGAGCGCTACAACGTCTTTCTCAACGCGCTCCAGGCTGAAATCCGGCAGAACGAGGTCGTCGAACGCGGCGAAGCCCTGCTGCGGCTGTCCAACACCGATGCGCTCACCGGTCTGAAGAACCGGCGCGCCATCGACGAAAGGCTGCGGGCCCACTGGGGCGATTGGCAGACCGGCAAGCGCGGCTTCGCCACTCTGCTCATCGACATCGACTTCTTCAAGAATTTCAACGATCATTACGGCCATCAGGAGGGCGATCGGTGCCTAATCCTGGTCGCCCAGTCGCTAGCCGAGCTCGTCGAGCAACATGGTGCCACGGTCGGGCGCTTCGGGGGCGAGGAGTTCATCGTCCTCGCGCAGATGGCCGACAGCGAGGGCATCGCGCCGCTGGCCGAAGCCATCCGCCGCTCGATCGAAGATCTGCAGCTGGAGCACGTGCAGCGGCCCGATGGCGACCGCTTCGTCACGGTGAGCATCGGCGCCGCCTTTTCCGGCAACCAGTCCAGCGGCAAGCTGGAGCGGCTGATCACCGAGGCCGATCGGGCGCTCTACCGGGCCAAGGCCAGCGGCCGCAACTGCATCTGGGTCTTCGATCCCAACGAGCCGCAGGCCAGGGACAACGGCGAGGACATCGCGACCGTCCTGCAGGTGGCGATCGCCGAAGGCCTGGTCTCGCTCGTCTATCAACCGATCCGAAACGTCGTCTCCGGCCGGCTGGAGGCGGCCGAAGTGCTGATGCGGCTCAAAATGCCGGACGGGCGGATGATCTCGCCGATGGTCTTCATTCCGGTGGCCGAGCGCACCGGCGCCATCATGGAACTGGGACGCTGGGCGATCCGCTCGGCCTGCCAGATGCTGGTGGCCGAGGAATGGCTTCCCCTTCTCAGCGTCAACATCTCGGCCGTCCAGCTGAAGGCCCCGGGCTTTGCGATCTCGGTCGCGGCCATTCTGGCGGAGACCAGCATCAGCCCTCAAAGGATGGCGTTCGAGGTCACCGAGGGGCGCGAGATCGAGACCCATCCGGATGTCCTGCGCAGCATCGGGGAGCTGAAGCAGCTTGGCGTCAAGCTCTGGCTCGACGATTTCGGCACCGGTTTTGCCGGCCTCTCCTGCCTGCGCGCCATCGAATTCGACACGGTGAAGATCGACCGCTCCTTCCTGCACGACACGCCCGGCCCGCGCGGCGTGCGTCTCCTCCAGGACATCGTCACCCTGCTCGGCAACCGCGGCCACGGCATCGTCGTCGAGGGCGTGGAGACCGAGCGGCAACTGGGATTGATGCGCAGCTTCGGCATCGACTGCGTGCAGGGCTACCATGTCGGCCGGCCGATGGCGGCCGACAGCCTGCGCCGTCTCTGCAGCGAGGAGGCCGCCGCGTCCGCCGTGCGCGCCTCGGCCTGCGGCTGATGCCGCGGCGCGGCGCCGGAGACGCGAAAACCTTGGTCGCGCTGACGTTGCCGCGATGCGGACGGGATCCGGGCCCGCCAGGCCTCAGGCGGAGCCGATCCCCGCGCTCGCCAGCGCGCCGAGAATGCCGCTGAGGGTGATCTGAACGCCGACGCACAGGAGCAGGAAGGCCGCCAGCCGGGTGACGATCTGGACCCGGGTCTCGCCCAGCAGGTCGGTCAGGCCGTCGGCCCAGCGATAGGCGAGAAAGACGATGACGGCGATCGCCACGGCGGCGAGCGAATTGCCGACGAAGAACGGCAGGAAGGCGTCGCCCCGCGGACGGTTGGAGCCGAGCGCGATGGCGACGGAAATGGTGCCGGGGCCCGTCGTCAGCGGCATGGTCAGCGGAAAGAAGGCGACGTCGGCGGAGCCGATCGCTTCGCCGGCCTGGCGTTGCTTGCGCTCGTCGCGCGCCTCCGGCGCCGACAGGAGCTCCCAGGCCCAGGCGGCGACGACGAGGCCGCCGGCGATGCGCAGGGCCGCCAGGCTGACGCCGAAGAAGTTCATCACATAGGTGCCGCCCCACAGCGCCCCCAGCATCACCAGCGCCGAGTACAATCCGATCCGGCCGGCCAGGGCGCTTCGCTCGGCGTGCGAGCGTTCGGCCGTGACCTGGCTGAAGATGAAGGCGGTGCCGATCGGGTTGACGATCGAGAAGAGCGCGGAAAAGGCGAGCAGGAACGCCTGGATCGTGTCCATGGCACCCATGGTCAGGCAGGGCCGCGATGGCGCGGGATCGGGCCGGGCGCGCCGCCTCGCCGATTTCCTTCTGCCCGCATGGTTCACCCCTTCTTTCCGGCCGAAAGCTCTCCGGCTGCCTGCGGCCGGACCGCGGCCCCTTTTCGGCCGGCTCTTGCGCCGCGCCGGTCGATGGCCGCGATATGAAACGGTGGGCGACCCAGCGTCAATCGAGGTTCGCAAGCCGACTGGCCGAGACGATGGCGCCCGACGTTGAACGGGCATGGGGCCGCGCCGGCGCGTCGGCCGATCGCGAGGCGCTGCGAGCGGGCCGCCCGCTTTCCCCTTCCGCCTTACGGTTTGGCCATTGACGGAGCGGCGCTTTTGCCGCCATCCAGAGGGCAGCAAGCGGGCGGCGCGCCGCTTCCGCACAAGGGCCAGCCAGTGATGACCAATCCTTTCCTCTCCGACGTGGCCGCCCCGCCGATCGGCCAGGCCGCGGTCTGGGCCGCCGCCTATGACGGCGCGCATGGCCCGTTGATCAACCTCAGCCAGGCAGTCCCCGGCCACGCGCCGCCGCCCGAACTCGCGCGCCGCCTCGCCGAAGCGGCCGGCACGGCCTCGGCCGCGCGCTACGGCCCCGTGCTGGGCGACTCGGCCCTGCGTGACGCCTATGCCGCGCACGTCTCCGGCCTCTATGGCGCGACGATCGGTGCGGCCGAGGTCGGCATCACCGCCGGCTGCAACCAGGCCTTCTTCACCGCGCTGATGACGCTGGCGCGCACCGGCGACGCCGTCATCCTGCCGGGCCCCGCCTATTTCAACCACACGATGACGCTGCAGATGCTCGGCATCGAGGCGCGGCTCGTCGAGACAACGGCGGCGAGCGGCTTCGTGCCGGAAATCGCCGCCATCGAGCGGCTGATCGACGACAGGGTGAAGGCCGTGGCGCTGGTCACGCCGAACAACCCGACCGGGGCGATCTATCCGCCGTCGCTGCTGGCCGAGGTGTTCGCGCTCTGCCAGCGCCGCGGCGTCGCACTGATCCTCGACGAGACCTATCGCGACTTCCTGCCGCCGGGAGACGCCGCGCCGCACGGGCTCTTCGCCCGCCCCGGCTGGCAGGAGACGCTGGTCGGCCTCTACAGTTTTTCCAAATCCTACGCCATTCCCGGCCACCGGCTCGGCGCCATGACCGCCGGCGAGGCTTTTCTCGCCCAGGCGGAGAAGGTGCTGGACTGCATTCAGATCTGCGCGCCGCGCCCGCCCCAGATGGCCGTGGAATGGGCGATCCCGGCTTTGGCCGAGTGGCGCGCCGAGATGACGGCGGAAATTCTCGCGCGGGCCGCGGTCTTCCGCGAGACCTTGGCGCCCTTCCCCGGCTGGCGGATTGAGCAGATGGGCGCCTATTTCGCCTATGTCCGCCACCCCTTCCCCGGCCGCACCGACGTCGCCGAAATTCTCGCGCGGCAGTTCGGCGTGGTGACGCTCCCCGGCAGCTTCTTCGGCCCCGGCCAGGAGAACCATCTGCGCATCGCCTTCGCCAATGTCTCGGCCGAGCGTATCGCCGGGCTCGATGAACGTCTCATTCTGGCCGAGGCGCTGCTCGGCGGCGGTTCCGACAAGGCTTTCCCACCGCCGATCCCCGCTCTCGCCTGAGGAGGCCGACATGGACGACCAGAAGCTCGCCGCGCTGCGGGCGCGCTATTCGGGCCGCAACGAGGCGGTGATCCACGATCCGCATTTCAGCGCCGTCGCCGGCCGGATGATCAACGAGAGCGGCACCCGCGTCGCGCCCTTTGCCGGCATGCCGACGCTGCTCGACGCGCCGCACCGGCCCGTCACCTGGCCCTCGCCGGACCTCTCCGGCCTCGACGTCGCGCTCATCGGCGTGCCGATGGATCTCGCCGTCTCCAACCGCAATGGCAGCCGTTTCGGCCCGCGCGCGCTGCGCACCATCGAGCGCATCGGCCCGTACAACCATGTCCTGAAGACCATGCCCGGCGCGGAGCTCGCGCTTGCCGACATCGGCGACGTGCCTTTCCGCAGCCGCTACGACCTTCCCGGCTCGCACGCGGACATCGAGCAGACGATCGCCGCGATCATGGCCGCCGGCGTCATCCCGCTTTCCGTCGGCGGCGACCACTCGATCTCCCTGCCGATCCTGCGCGCGCTCGGCCGCGATCGCCCCGTCGGCATGATCCACATCGACGCCCATTGCGATACCGGCGGCCCCTTCGACGGCACGAAATTCCACCATGGCGGCCCCTTCCGCCAGGCCGTGCTCGACGGCGTGCTCGACCCCGAGCGCACCATTCAGATCGGCATCCGCGGCTCGTCCGAGTATCTCTGGGAGTTTTCAAAGGACTCAGGAATGACGGTGATCCATGCCGAGGAAATGCCCGCCATGGGGCTCGACGCCATCATCGCCAAGGCGCGCCGCGTCGCCGGCGACGGCTCGGTCTACGTCTCCTTCGACATCGACAGCCTCGACCCCGCCTTCGCCCCCGGCACCGGCACGCCCGAGATCGGCGGCCTCACCACCCGCGAGGCGCAGGCGATCCTGCGGGGCCTTGCCGGCATCGACATCATCGGCGGCGACCTCGTCGAAGTCGCCCCGCAATACGACGCGACGACGAACACGGCGCATGCCGGCGCGCAGATGCTGTTCGAGATCCTCAGCCTCGTGCCCTTCGCGCCGCGGTTTGCGGGCAGAGGCGGGGTGATTGCGGAGAGCCGAGGGTGAAGGCAAACAGGCCGGCACCCACCCTCCGCAGCGTACTGTCGGCTATCGGACTTTCCGGAAGGAATCATTCTTCGGCGCCCTGAAGCGGCTTGAATCGCCAAAGAGCGGCGAAGAGTAGGTCACCCGGGCCCGCTGGTGGCCTGGCGGAGCAAGGGCACAGCATGATCGATAAACGCGCGGACGGCGCTGCTGTCCCTCATTCTAGGCCTGAAGACGAGGTGCACCGGGATCGGCGGCGGCGCGTAGTCGGGCAGAAGCGCAACCAGGCGCCCCTCGGCGATCTGCCGTTCGACCTGATAGGACAAGGGGCGGACAATGCCCATGCCACGCTCCGCAGACTCGATCGCCGCGCCAACCCCGTTGACGGCCAGGCGGCAGGTGAGCTGGACCGAGCGGGCACGACGGGCTGCGGTCGGCTCGCGGTAGCGCCAGAGCTCTTTGGAGCCCGCCTCGTTCAAGCCGATGCACCAGTGGTCGGCGAGATCTGAGGGCGATTGCGGCGGCGCGTTCCGGGCGAGATAGGCAGGCGCGGCACAGGTCAGCTTCCCCACCTCGCCGACCCGGATCGCCGTCATCGAGGAGTCCGGCAGGTCGGCAAGGCGAACCGCCACATCCACACCCTCCCCGACGAGGTCGACGACGCGGTTGAGGAGAAGCAGCCGGATTTGGGTGCCGGGATGGGCGGCGAGAAAGCTCTCGACGACCGGCAGCACCTTCAGCCGGCCGAACAGCTCCGGCGCGGTGACCACGACGCCGCCGCTGACCTCGACGTCTCGCGACCGCTGTTCGAGGTCTGCCATTTGCTCCAGCATGGCCCTGTAGGTCGCGAGGTGGCGCGCGCCCGTCTCGGTGATGACAAAGCGTCGCGTCGTGCGCGCGAGCAGACGCTCCCCGGCGCCTGTTTCGAGATGGGCAATCGCCCGCGTCACCGTGGCCGGCGAACAACCGAGCTTGCGGGCTGCCGCGGCGAGCGAGCCCGCTTCCACCACCGCGACGAAAACCGACATCGCTTCCAGACGATCCATTGTTTCTAAACCTGAAACTGAGCCTTGCTCATTCACCCTATTATGCCTGTATGCGAAACGCACTACTTCTGTCGGACAGACAGGAGAATGGATCGATGGCAGTACGTTACGGGTTTCAGAAGGTCGGCGAGGTCGAGGTCTTCTATCGCGAGGCGGGGCCGAGCGACGCACCGGTGATCCTGCTGCTGCACGGCTTTCCGACCGCCAGCCACATGTTCCGAGATCTGATCCCGCTCCTGGCCGACCGATACCGGCTCATCGCACCGGACCTGCCGGGCTTCGGACAGACGAAGACGCCGCCGCGCGGCACGTTCGACTTCACCTTCGAGCGACTGACCGACGTGGTCGAGGGGTTCACCGAGGCGCTGTCGATCGATCGATACACGCTCTACGTCTTCGACTATGGCGCGCCTGTAGGGCTGCGCCTGGCGACGCGCCATCCCGAGCAGGTCTCGGCGATCATCTCGCAGAACGGCAACGCCTATCTCGAGGGGTTCAGCGACGAATGGGCTCCCTGGCAGGCCTATTGGCGCGAGCCGAGCGATGCCAACCGGGAGGCCTGCCGCGCCTCGCTGGCGCCGGAGACGATCCGGGACTGGCAGTACGGCACGGGCGCCGATCCGAGCCTCCTTTCGCCGGACGGCTACGAGCTCGACATCGCCTACATGGCGCGGCCCGGCGCGGAGGAAATTCAGCTCGACCTGATCCTCGACTACCGCAGCAATGTGGCCCTCTATCCCGCCTTTCAGACCTATTTCCGGAACCACCGTCCGCCGCTCCTTGCCGTCTGGGGACGGCACGACCCCGCCTTCCTGCCCGCCGGGGCAATGGCCTATCGGCGCGACCTGCCAGAGGCGGAGATCCACCTGTTGGACGCGGGACATTTCGCGTTGGAAACGCATGCCGAAGAGATCGCGACGCTGATACGTCAGTTCCTTGTCAGGGTCGCGGGTCCCACCGCCTGACCATTCCGCGTCCGCTTCTCCTCAGGAGACATGCATGGCCTACGGATTTCTCGATATCGCCGTCACGCCCGCCGTTCGCGCCGCGCAGGAAGCGAACGGCGCGGCCGAGATGTGGCAGGATTTCAAGGGGCATCGCGCGTTCGATCGGTTCGACGAGGCAACGAGACGCTTCATTGAGGCCCGAGACAGCTTCTACATCGCGTCCACCTCGGAGACGGGATGGCCCTATGTCCAGCACCGGGGCGGCGCGCGGGGGTTCCTCCGCGTGCTCGATGACGAAACCCTTGCCTTTGCCGACTATCGCGGCAACCGCCAGTACATCAGCCTCGGCAATTTGTCGGTCAATCCCAAGGCCAGCCTGTTCCTGATGGACTATCCCAACCGGACGCGCCTCAAGATCTATGCGCGGGCAAAGGCGTATGCGCTCGACGAGGATTCCGCCCTGACGCAAAAAGTGCTCGGCGATGCCGCGCCCGGTCGCACGGAGCGGATCATCACGCTGCATCTGGAAAGCTTCGACTGGAACTGCCCGCAATATATCGTGCCGCGGTTCACCTCGGAAGAGATCGAGGGCGCTCTTCAACCCGTCCGGTCGCGCATCGCCGAGCTGGAAGCCGAGAACGAAGCCTTGCGACAGCGCCTCGCCGCAAAGGGCTGACCGTATGGGACGGGACGAGATCTGAGCATCGGCCCGCCCCTAAGAGGCTGCAACCTCTCGGACGGGATCGATCGGCTGTCCTTGCAGCGCGTCTTGACCACGACGACCAACAGGTCTGCCGAAGTCGAGCAAAGGCAAGGTCAATCACAAGGCTCAAGGAAGGGTCGTTGTACGGCATGGGCGCATGGGGCCCGGCAGGAATTGGTTTCAGGCATCGGTCGATGCAGGCATGTCGCCGCTACGCACGGACTCTGGCCAAAGGCCAACCCTCCGCCAACCCTCCATCACGGGCTGACGACCCGGCCCAGTCATCGGAGTTGGATGAGCAAGGTCGTATTGCGACAACCATGCCGCCGCGTCACCGATATCGACAAATCGTCCACGCTGCCCCTAAGGTCGCGGGGATGCAGGGGGTGACGCGATGTTCGACACGGAGGGAACGGCCGGCGCGCCGGCGGGCGACCGCCGTCCGCTGGCCTCGCGGCAGTCGCGCTGGGCGGCGGCGACGCTGCGGATGCTGCTCGGCACGTCCGTGACCGCCAACCAGATCTCGGTCATCGGCATTCTCTTCGCCCTCATCGGCGCCGCGGCGCTCGTCACCGCCCCGCGCTGGCCGGCGCTCTTCATCCTCGCGGCGCTGTGCATCCAGCTGAGGCTCGTCTGCAACCTGATGGACGGGCTGGTGGCGGTCGAGGGCGGGCGGGGGTCGGCGACGGGGGCGCTCTACAACGAGGTGCCGGACCGGCTGGAGGATTCGGTGCTGCTGGTCGGTTTCGGCTATGCCGCGGGGCTGCCCTGGCTCGGCTTCACGGCGGCGATCCTCGCCGTGTTCACCGCCTATGTCCGCGCCGTCGGCGCCTCGCACGGGTTCGCCCAGGATTTTCGCGGGCCGATGGCCAAGCCGCAGCGCATGGCGGCGCTGACGCTCGGCTGCTTCCTCGGGCTGGCGGAGATTCTCGCCAACGGCACGCTGTTTTCGCTGCAGGCGATTTTGGCCCTCGTCGTTCTCGGCGCGGCGATCACCGGGCTCCGGCGCCTCGGCCGCATCGCGGACCTGATGAAGGCCCGGCCATGAGGACGCGGCGATGATGCAGCGCTCGCTGCTCAGGGCCGGGGTCACCGCCCTCACCCGCTTCGTCATCGGCGGCCATGCCCGCTGGACCGGCTGCGCGCCGACGCTGGCGCAGCGCATCTACTTCGCCAATCACGGCAGCCATCTCGATACCATCGTGCTGTGGGCCGCTTTGCCGCCGCGCCTGCGCGCCGAGACGCACCCCGTCGCCGCCGCCGACTATTGGGGCAAGACGGCGCTGCGGCGGCACATCGCGCTGAACCTTCTCAATTGCGTCCTCATCGACCGAAAGCGCCTCAGCCCCGATGCCGATCCGCTGGCGCCCGTTTCCGCGGTGCTGGCCGAGGGGCAGTCGGTGATCATCTTTCCCGAGGGCACGCGCGGCGACGAGCCGCTGCCGGGGCCCTTCAAATCCGGGCTCTACCATCTCGGCCTCGCCTTCCCCGCCGCCGAACTCGTGCCGGTCTATCTCGACAACCTCTCGCGCGCCTTCCCGAAAGGCGCCTACCTGCCCGCGCCGATCAGTTGCAATGTGCGCTTCGGCGCGCCGATCCGGATCGAGGCGGACGAGGACAAGGCCGCTTTCCTCGAGCGCGCCCGCGCCGCGGTGTCGGCGCTGGCGGGACCGGCCGCATGAGCGCGCCCATCGATAGCCGCGCCGCAGGCCTCATAGGCGCCCCCGACACGATGACCGCATCAGCCTGCATGAGCGCCGCGCACGACAGGAGGACCGCCCGTGGATAGGACCATGCTGATCCTCTTTGGCGGCGTCGCCGCGATCCTGCTTGCCGGCTCGATCACCGGTGCCGTCCTGAAGCGGCGCGTGACGAGCGAAAGCGGACGGGCGACCGTCGACAATCTCAACGCCCGCACCAAAGCCTGGTGGGGCATGGTGGCGATCTTCGCGCTGGCCTTCGCCTTCGGCAAGCCGGTGACGATCATCCTCTTCGCGCTGACCTCCTTCTACTGCCTGCGCGAGTTCATCACCCTCACCCCGACGCGCCCCGCCGACCACCGCGCCGTCGCCGTCGCCTTCTACCTCTTCATCCCGCTGCAGTACTGGCTGGTCTATGCCGACTGGATCTCGCTGTTCTCGATGGCGATCCCCGTCTACGCCTTCCTCCTCTTGCCGGTGCTCTCGGTGCTGCGCGGCGAGACGAACAATTTCCTGCAGCGGACGGCCAAGATCCAGTGGGCGCTGATGCTCACGGTCTACTGCATCAGCCATGCCCCGGCGCTGCTCATGCTGCAGATCCCCGGCTTCGAGGGGCAGAATTTCCTGCTGCTGTTCTTCCTCATCACCGTCGTCCAGCTTTCCGACGTGCTGCAATACGTCTTCGGAAAGCTGTTCGGAAAAACCAAGGTCGCGCCCATCGTCAGCCCATCGAAAACCTGGGAGGGGCTTGTCGGCGGCGGCCTTTCCGCCACGCTCATCGGCGCCGCTCTGTACTGGATCACGCCTTTCTCGCCGCTGCAGGCGGGTGGCATGGCGTTCGCGATAGTCGTCGCCGGCTTCTGCGGCGGCCTGGTGCTCTCGGCGATCAAGCGCTCGATGGGCGCGAAGGACTGGGGCACGATGATCGAGGGGCATGGCGGCGCGCTCGACCGGATGGATTCGGTGAGCTATGCCGCGCCGATCTTCTTCCACCTGACGAACTACTATTTCACGCCCTGAGGCCGGGCGATTGCGCGCTCCGCTCGCGCGGTTGCGCGCAAGGGTGCGCATGGGAAAACCGTGCCGCCTGTTGCGCTTCGCCGCCATGTTCTCGATAAGGAAGCCGCCCGCGGGGGCTGCCGATCGTCGGCCGGCCTTGACCCGCCGCGGCGCTCCCTCGCGGGAGCCGCCAACGGCCCGGCAGCGAACAGACGGAAACGACCATGGACACCCGCCCCGAGACTGCAGCCCCTTCCGGCGAGATGGACCGGATCGACGACGGCCTGTTCGACATCGATTCCGGCCACACCCGCCGGCGCACTTTCGCGATCATCTCGCATCCCGACGCCGGCAAGACGACGCTGACCGAAAAGCTGCTGTTCGAGAGCGGCGCCATCCGCCTCGCCGGCCAGGTGAAGGAGCGCGGCGAACGCCGGCGCACCCGCTCGGACTGGATGGATATCGAGCAGAAGCGCGGCATCTCGATCACCTCCTCGGTGATGACCTTCGAGTATGACGGCCTCGTCCTCAACCTCTTGGACACGCCGGGCCATGCCGACTTCTCGGAGGACACCTATCGCACGCTGACGGCGGTCGATTCCGCCATCATGGTCATCGACGCGGCCAAGGGCATCGAGGCGCAGACGCGCAAACTGTTCGAGGTCTGCCGTCTCCGCGACATCCCGATCATCACCTTCGTCAACAAGATCGACCGCGAGGGGCGCGACCCCCTCGAAATCCTCGACGAGATCATGTCGGCGTTGGCGCTCGACGTCGCCCCCGTCACCTGGCCGATGGGCATGGGCACCGATTTCCGCGGTATCGTCACCTTGAACGAGGACGGGCCGGTGACGCTGACGCGCAACACCAAGGCGCGCTCCGAGCATCCGGGCCTGCAGGACTTCATCGACGACGAAAAACTGCGCGCCGATCCGGTCTTCGGGCCGTCGATCGAGGGGCTGGAGATCGCTCGCATGTCGCTGCCGGCCTTCGACCTCGACTCCTACCGCGAGGGCCACATGACGCCGGTCATCTTCGGCTCGGCGATGCGCGAGGTCGGCGTGCGCGACCTTCTGGAGGCGATCTGCCGCTTCGCGCCCTCGCCGCTGCCGCAGCCGGCCTTGCCGAAGCCGATCCCGCCGGCCATGCCCGAGGTCACCGGCTTCGTATTGAAGGTCCAGGCCAACATGGACCCGAACCACCGCGACCGCATCGCCTTCGTGCGCCTGACCTCGGGCGTGTTCAAACGCGGCATGAAGCTGAGGAACGTTCGCACCGGCAAGGACATGAAGGTGACGAGCCCGATGTTCTTCTTCGCGCGCGATCGCGCGATCGCCGACGAGGCGGTGGCCGGCGACATCGTCGGCATCCCGAACCACGGCACGCTGTCGGTCGGCGACACGCTGACGGAGACGTCGAACTACACCGTCACCGGCATCCCGAGCTTCGCCCCGGAGCTCATCCGGCGCGTGCGCCTGCCCGATTCGATGAAGACCAAGCAGCTCGCCAAGGCGCTGAACGACCTCGCCGAAGAGGGCGTGGTGCAGGTGTTCCGTCCGGTGATCGGCTCGGCCTGGCTCGTCGGCGTCGTCGGTGCGCTGCAGCTGGAGGTGCTGGTCTCGCGCCTGCAAAGCGAATACGGCGTCGAGGTGGCGCTGGAAATGTCGGCCTTCGACACCGCCCGCTGGGTCGATGCCGACGATCCGGCCGAGCTCGACCGTTTCGTCAAGGCCAACCAGGGCGACCTCGCCAAGGACCGCGGCGACCGCCCGGTGTTTCTGGCGCGCAATTCCTGGGAACTCTCCTACGCGCAGAAGAACTATCCGAATGTGGTGTTCTCGACGACGAAGGAGCGGGCGTAAGGAGGCTGGATGTCGCTTGTCCGGAACGAACAGACGAAGCTGACGGCTCAAGCGGTCGACAGGGCTTCGACAGCTTGCGTCGCCATCGGCGTCATCGCCCCCGTGGCTGCGGCTTACTATCAGGCTGGAAGCAGCAGCGCCGGCTGGCCGGCGCTTGCCATCGGCAGCATCGCTTGGCTTGCGGCCGCAGTCGGCCTACATTTCGGGGCGAGACGGATTTTGAACGGGCTGACAGAATGACAGGAATTGAGCTCTACGCCTTCGTCATCCTGCCAATCTCGATCACTGCCGGCGTCTGGGCAGCGATCTTGATCAGCGAACGGATGTCCCGCCGCCGGGGCCACTGACCGGCAACGCGCCCCGCTTACGGCTTCTTCGGCCGGCGCGGCTTAGCGTAGGCCTTGTCGCCGGCGGGACGCGGGGCGCCCTCGGTCGAGCCGGACTTGCCGGCATAGGGCTTACGCGGCCGCGGGGAGTCGGTGCGCGGTGCGGGCCGCGTGTCCGCCCCTTCCGCCATGCGCGAGATGGTGATGTCGTCGGTGTCGATGCCCTGCGCGCTCGCGATGAACTTCGCGGCCATCGCCTCGGCGATCTCGAACTTGGTCTCGCGGTCGAAGATGCGGATGGCGCCGATGTCGTCGCGCGTCACCGAGCCGCGGCGGCAGATCAGCGGCAGAAGCCATTTCGGATCGGCATTGTTGCGCCGGCCGATGTCCATGTGAAACCAGACGGTGGCGCCGCCGGCGCCGCGCACGACGGCATCGCGCTCGCGGCGCGTGCCGCGCTCGCCGGTCTCGGCATAGTTCTTGGCCGGCTTGGTGTCGCGGGCGAAGCCGGGATCGTAGACGTCCTCCGGCGCCGGCAGCCGCGAGCGGTAGATGCGCGCCAGCGCGGCGGCGAGATCCTCGGCGCTGTGCTTGGCCAGCAAGGCGGCGGCGACGGCCTGGTCTTCCTCGGTCGATTCCTGCGTCAGGATCGGATCGGAGAGCAGCCGCTCCTCGTCGAGCTTCCGGATCTCGTCGGCGGTCGGGGCGCCGCCCCAGGTCGGGTGGATGTTGGCTTCGGCGAGCAGGCGCTCGGCCTTGCGGCGGCGCGAGATCGGCACGAGCAGGACCGAGACGCCCTTGCGCCCGGCGCGGCCGGTGCGGCCGCTGCGGTGCTGCAGGGACTCGGCGTCGTTCGGCAGTTCGGCGTGGATGACGAGGCCGAGATTGGGCAGGTCGATGCCGCGCGAGGCGACGTCGGTGGCGATGCAGACCCGGGCACGGCCGTCGCGCAGGGCCTGCATGGCGGCGTTGCGCTCGTTCTGGCCGAGTTCGCCCGACAGGGCGACGGCGGCAAAGCCGCGCTCGAGCAGGCCGGAATGGAGGTGACGCACGGCTTCGCGGGTGTTGCAGAAGACGATGGCGCTGGGCGATTCGGCCGAGCGGAGAAGGTTGACGACGGCGTGCTCGACCTCGTTCGGCGCGATGCGCACGGCGCGGTATTCGATGTCGACATGGCCGGTGACGCCGCGCGAGGCTTCGATGCGCATGGCATCGCGCTGGTAGCGCTTGGCGAGCGCGGTGATCGCCTTCGGCAGCGTCGCGGAGAACAGAAGCGTGCGGCGTTCCTTCGGCGTCGCCTCAAGGATGAATTCGAGATCCTCGCGGAAGCCGAGGTCGAGCATCTCGTCGGCCTCGTCGAGGATGACGGCCTTCAGGTTGCCGATGCGCAAGCGGCCGCGCTCCAGATGGTCGCGCAGGCGGCCGGGGGTGCCGACGACGATGTGGGCACCGGCGTTCAGCTTCTTCTGCTCGGCGCGCGGATCCATGCCGCCGACGCAGGTGACGATCGTCGCCCCGGCGTGGGCGTAGAGCCATTCGAGCTCGCGGTGCACCTGCAGCGCCAGTTCGCGCGTCGGCGCGACGACGAGCGCCAGCGGCTGGTCGGCCGGCGGCAGGCGGTCCTCGTCGCCGAGCAGCGTCGAGGCGATGGCGAGACCGTAGGCGACGGTCTTGCCGGAACCGGTCTGGGCCGAGACGAGCAGATCGCGGCCGGCGGTCTCCGGCTCGAGGACGGCGTCCTGGACCGGCGTCGGTTCGGTGTAGTCGTGCTCGGCGAGAGCGCGTTCGAGGGGCAGGCTGGTCGGGCGGAACGGCACTTTGGGCAATCCTTCGAAGGAGCGGAACGCTCTTCGGCGGTCCGGCTGGGCGGGACCGCAGGGCGATCCAAGGGGGCCTGACCGTTCGTCGGAGCGGAAGGGCAATCGGGGCGACGGGTCCGTCGCGAAACGAAATCGGCCGGCATGCGGAGCTTCACGCTCGACGCATCCCGGCCATTCCGTCAGTCCGTGGCGCGCCCGGTACCGGGCGCCGCCCTATTTCTTGCGCTGCTTGCGCGCGGCATAGCGCGCATCGCGTGCGGCCTTGCGCTCGGCCTCGTCGGCGACGACCCGGTTGACGCGCTCGTCGGCGACGGCACGGCGGGCGAGTTCCTCGGCAGCCTTTTCCGCTTCAATGGCGGCGAGACGGGCAGCCTCCTCCTCCTTCTTGCGGGCGAGCTCGATGCGCTTCTGCTCGGCACGCTGCTCGCGGGCCTCGGCACGCGCGGCGCGCTCGGCGATCTTCGCCTGCACGGCCGGGTCGTTCTCGTCGGGCTTGGTCTTGAACTTCTCGAGCATGGCCTGCTTGGCGAGCAGGGCAGCGCTGCGGCGCTCGGCGAAGTCGTTATCCTTGGGCGTGCTCAATGCTGAAATTTACCGAAAGTTGAAGAGGGTGGGACGGTCATGCCGTCCGGGGACCAGCGATGCGGGGCAATCGCTCGCCGGCTCGTTGATGGCTTCGATTAGTCTCCTCACGACCGAAGGTCAAGCGCGCGGTGGCGAAAAGCTCCAGTTGGGGCAATCGGCGGTACGCCACGGGCCTCCCTCGCCCGCCACCAGCACGCGCGCCGAAGCTCGCCGCGAGCACACCGCCCCGCCGCCTTCGCGGCAGGGGAACCACCTATTCGGCCGCGACCGCCAGCGGCTGGTCGAGAATTTGCCCGTCGCCGGGCGCAAAATGCAGGCTCACGGTCTCCCCGCGCAAGGGCGGCGGCGCGGCCGGGCTGTTGAAGGCATCGAGCAGGAGGACGTTGGCCCCCATCCGCACCCGCATGCGAACGACCGACCCCAGGAACTGCACGGCCTCGATCTCGCCCTGGAGGGTGTTGGCCCGCTCGGCGCTGGGGACGAGCGACAGCGCCTCCGGACGCAGGGCGAGGGTCACGGGCGTTCCCGGCGCCCCGCGCAGATCGGTGACGGCGATCTTCTGGCCGGCTACGTCCATCTGGCCGTCGCCCATCGCCTCGCCCTCGAGCAGGCTGAGCGTGCCGATGAAGGAGGCCACGAAGCGGGTCGCCGGGCGGTTGTAGATCTCGAAGGGCGTGCCGACCTGCTCGGCGCGTCCGCCGTTCATGACGACGATGCGGTCGGAGATCGACAGCGCCTCCTCCTGGTCATGCGTCACGAAGATCGTGGTGATCCCGAGCTGCTGCTGGATCTGGCGGATTTCCTCGCGCAGCGAGGTCCGGATCTTGGCGTCGAGCGCCGACAGCGGCTCGTCGAGCAGCAGCACCTGGGGTTTGGGCGCCAGCGCCCGGGCCAGAGCGACTCGCTGCTGCTGGCCGCCCGACATCTGGTAGGGGTAGCGGTCGGCGAGGTGGCCGAGGCCGATCAGCTTCAGCATCTCGGTGACGCGCGCCCCGATCTCCGCCTTGGCCATGCCGGCGATCTTCAGGCCGAAAGCGACGTTGTCGAAGACGCTCATGTTCGGGAACAGCGCATAGGCCTGGAAAACCATGCCGATCCGGCGCCGGTTCGGCGGCAGGTTGGTGACATCCTGACCGTCGATGACGATCGCGCCCGAGGACGGCGTCTCGAAGCCCGCGACCATCCTGAGGACCGTCGTCTTGCCGCAGCCGGAGGGCCCAAGAAGGGAGACGAACTCTCCCTTGCGGATCGACAGGTCGAATTTCTGCACGACGGTGTTGGCGCCAAAGCTCTTGCTGACGGCGTCGATCCTCAGAAAGCTCATGGCGTGACGATCCTTGCGCGCTTCGGGGCCAGACGGGGAAGAAGGCGCTGCCCCGGCCTGCGGGCGGCGAACAGCTGCATCATCACCATGCAGACCCAGATCAGCGCAAACGACATGATGGCCAGCGCCGCCGGCTCGTAGGCACGATCCTGGCCGGTCTGCACGAGATAGGGGCCGAAGGCCGGGCGATTGAGAAGGCTCGCCAGCACGAATTCGCCGAACGAGATCGAGAAGGTCAGGAAGGCGCCCGACAGGATGGCCGAGCGGACATTGGGAAAGATCACCGCCGCCACGGTGCGCGCCCGCGAGGCCCCGAGGCTTTCGGCCGCCTCCGTCAGCGTCTTGATGTCGATCGCCGCCATGCCGTTGTCGACCGAGCGATACATGTAGGGCAGCGACAGCACGACATAGCCGGCGACAAGAAGCAGATTGGTGCCGCCATTGCTCATGGTGAGCGGCAGAAACGAATTCGACCCGTAGAGGCGGATATAGCCGAAGACCAGGACGACCGGTGGGATGATCAGCGGCATCAGGCTGATGAACTCGACGATCGGCCGCAGCTTCGGCAGCTTCAGGCGGACCCAGTAGGCCGTAGGCACGACGATCAGCGCGCCGACGACGATCGCCGTCAGCGACGCCAGGGTGGAAAAGCGCACGGTGGCGAGGAAGATGTCGCTGCTGAAGACCGAGCGATAGGATTCAAGGCTCCATTGCCCGCGCAGCATCTGCAGTGAGAACTGGAAGGTCGCGTAGAGCGGGATGAGGAAATAGGACGCCGTCAGCGCGACGATGAGCGTCGAGACGATCGGGAAAGATTTCTTCACTTCTGCCACCTCTCGGCGCGCGTGCGCAGGACGAGATAGAGCGTGTTCGAAACGGCCATGATCACCACCATGCCGACGGCCAGGGCGTAGCCGAGATTGGGGTTGTAGAGAACATTGCCCTGGATCTGCTGGAAGAGGACGATCGGCACGACGGCGAAGCGGGAACCGGTGAGGGCATAGACCGTCGCCAGCGTGCCGAAGGCATTGGCGAAGAGCAGGAGGAAGCAGCCGAGGATCGAGGGGAAGAGGACCGGCAGCGCCACCATCTGCCAGTATTGCCGGCGGCTGGCGCCGAGGATTTCGGCCGCCTCTCGCCACTCGGCCTTCAGCCCGTCCAGCGCCGGCGCAACGATGAGCAGCATCAGCGGCATCTGGAAATAGAGATAGGTCAGGGCCACGCCCCAGAACGAGAACAGGTTGAAGCCGGCGCCGTAGAGATTGAAGCCGAAGACATCGCGCAAGACGACGGTGACGAGGCCGATCCGGCCGAGCGTGGCGATGAAGGCGAAGGCGAGCGGGATGCCGGCGAAGTTCGAGGCGACGCCCGAAAAGGTCATGAAGATCGGACGGACCCAGCGCGGCAGGCCGCCGAGAATGACCGCATAGCCCAGAAGCACGCCGGCGACCGTGCCGAGCAGGGCCGAGACGAGGCTGAGCCGGATCGACAGTGAATAGGCCGCGACGATGTTGGGCGTCGCGAGGGCTGCGAAATTGTCGAAGGTGAAGGCGCCCTCGGCATTCTGGAAGGCGCCGGTGACGAGGTAGACGATGGGCAGGACCAGAAACAGGAGGCAGAAGCCGAAAAACGGCACCAGCCCGAGCCAGCTTCCCCTCAAGCCACCGGCAAAGCCGGGAATGAGGCTGGGGAACAGCGAACGCGTTGGCGACTGGGGCACTGTTTCCGCTGTCGTCATGAGATGCCGATCCGCTCCTTCAGCCACATTGTACCGATGCCGGCGCGAGGCCGGCATCGTTCATATCCAAGAGGCGATGGCGCTTACTGGGCGCCCATTTCCTTGGCCCAATCCTCGGCCACGACCGCCTTGGCCGCCGACTGTTCGTCGAGGGTCGGGAAGATCGCCTTGGCGTAGCTCTCGGGCGCTGGCATCTTGGCCAGGAGATCGGCAGGGATCTTGTCGTTGGCGGCCAGATCGTTGAAGCGGATCGGGTGGCAGTAGCCCTTCAGCCAGCCGAGCTGACCCTCGTCCGAATAAAGATATTCCATCCAGAGCTTGGCGGCGTTCGGGTGCGGCGCGTAGGCCGAGATCGCCTGGACGTAGACGCCGGCGATGACCGCGTCGGACGGCACGACGACTTCCATCGGCGGGTTGCCGGCCAGCTTGTCGCGCATGGCGAGGACATTGTAGTCCCAGTCGAAGAGCACCGGCGTGGTGCCCTGCGCCATGTTCTGCGCCGAGCCGTTGACCGGGACGAAGTTGCCGTTCTCCTTCAGCTCCTTGAAGAAGGCGGTGCCGGCCTTGGCGGCATCGGCGCCGCCCTTGGCGCCGGTGGCGATGCCGGCGCCGTAGACCGTCATCATCGTCGAATTGCCGGTGCGCGGGTCACCGGGAATGGCGACCGAGTTGGCATATTTCGGATCCTTGAGATCAGCGAAGCTCTTTGGCACTTCCTTGACGATGTCGGTGTTCACGGCGAGGGCCAGAACGCCGTAATAGTCGCCGTACCAGTGGCCCTCGGCGTCCTTGGCCGTGTCGGGGATCGAGTCCCAGGTCGACACCTTGTAGGGCATCAGGAGACCCTCGGCCTTGGCGGCCGGGCCGAAGGAGAGGCCGACATCGATGACGTCGGGGGCCTGCGGGCCGGTATTGCCCTTGTTGGCCTTGATCGCCTCGATCTCGTCGCCCGAGCCGGCATTGGGGTTCAGTTCGTTGACTGTCAGGAAGGGGTACTTCGCCTTGAAGGCGGCGATCACCTCGCCATAGCCGCACCAGTCGTGCGGCAGCGCGATGGTCGTCAGCTGGCCTTCGGCCTTGGCGGCAGTGACCAGCTCGTCCAGGGAGGCGGCGGTCGCCGTCTGGGCCTGCGCCAGGCCCGCGGACAGGGCGACGATGGTCAGTGCCGATACGGCCCGCGTCAGATGAACATTCATGGACGTCTCTCCCCGAGTTTCGCCCGGACCGGAAGGCCGGGGGCAAAAGATCCCGGCACACTGCCGGTTGGCGCTCCGATAGCACCGCCCCATGACAGTCCGATGTCGCCTGCAGCGCCTCTGTCCCAAGGCCTCCGGCCCGCTGTACCCGGCCGGTCGGCGGCACCCCCGACGGCTGCAAAGCACCCTTGCGCCCGACTTGGCTCGATTTCCTCAAGGCTTGGCGGCAGAGGGTTCCCCGCCCGGCGGAAACGCGACAGATTTGACCGATCTATTTGAGCCTCTGTTCATCCTGTGCCCAGATATCGCCACCGGCACCGCTCGTCCCCGCCCGGGCGGACTCCAGGCCTTGCAGGTGGTTCAGCCTATGCAGCGACTTCTGCCCGCTCTTGCGCAAGAAGGCAGGCTTAGGGTTGCCTTGTTCAGGCCGCTTTCCTATTGCTCTGACGGCTCATGTAGTTGTGATCACTTGTCACCAGGAGGCATATTGACAAACGAGGCCATTTCCACGGCCGCCTTGGCCAGTTTGCTGGAACAGGTTGCCCGGCGCATTCACAGCCAGGGCTATGCCGCCGACCTCTTTCCGGCGCAGTGGTCGGCCCTGCGCTATCTCGAGGGTGCGCCGCCGCAACTGCGCACCGCGATCGACCTCGCCCGCTTCCAGGGACTGGCCTCCGGCGCGGTCGCCCGGACGGTCCGCACGCTGATCACCAAGGGCCTGCTGGTGAAGGCCGGCACGATCGGCCGGGGGCGAGCCGAGCAGCTGAACCTCACCGATCTCGGGCGCAAAATCCTGTCCGACGACCCCTTGCAAGGCATTGCCAAAGCGCTGGAAGTGCTCGAGCCGGGCGAGCGGGAATCGCTGGCCAACGGTCTCGAAATCGCCATCCGATCCACCATGCCAGACATCGAGGGGTAAGGCTTGTCGATCGACAGCCGAGGCGCCGCTCGGGCGGCCTCCGCCTTCTGGGGGTGGTTCGCGGGCTTCTGGGCCCTGGTGATCCTCATCACCCTGGTGGCGTCCCAGCCGAGTCCGACGCGGGTGGCGATCTATCTCGGCGATGCGCAGACGGGCTTCGTCGACCCCACCGGCCAACTGACGGTCGACGACATCGTCCGGCGCCAGAGCGACCCCTCTTCCGCCATGACGCAGGCCGCGCCGGCGGACGGTTCGCAACGCCCGCGCCTCTGGCTGGCGCCCGCCCTCCCCGATAGCGGCTCGCTGAGGAGCGCGAACTGGACGGCGCCTTACGTCCTTTCCATCCGGGAGCCCCGGATCGAGCAAGCCGATCTCTATCTGCAATCGCCGAGGGGCACGAAGCGCCTTTCCTGGGGCCGGAGCGACGGCCAGAAGATGAGCGGCGAAGCGTTCCGGTATCCGACCTTCATCCTCAGCCCGGACGATGTCGCCGAGGCCCGCGCCTTTCTTTCCATGGATGTCGTCGCCTCGTCGCAGAGCCAGGTCTGGTTCTCCGACTTCGAGAGCTTCTTTGGCCACTATGACGGCGATACGACGAGGCTGTCGGCGCTGATCGGCGTCATGGCCGCGATGCTGATCTACATCTTCGTCCTCGGCGCTTCCCTGCGCAACAGCACCAATCTCTGGCTCGCCGCCTGCACGGCCAGCAGCCTGCTCTACCTCGTCTCGTCGAACGCGCTTCTCGAGAACCTCGTGCTTCCCCGCCTCGCGCTGGGATCGCGCGGGACGGCCCTGGTCGCTATCCTCCTGCTCTTCTGCAGCTTCAGCGGGTTCATGACGAACTTCCTCGGCCTCCGGCGCGTCGCCCCGCGTGTCTGGCGCGTGGCGCGCTGGATAACGGCGTTCCAGGCAGCCTGCGCGGTGATCGCCCTTGCGGACATCGGGCTCGACCTCGGCATCATGCGGCGGCTGGCGCCCTATCTCGGCCTTTTCACCATCGCCTTCGGGCTTCTGGCCACCCTCTTCGCCGGCCAAAGAGAGCCGACCCGGTCGCTGATCTTCATGGCCGCATGGTCGCCGACCATGGTGGTGGCCAGCCTTCGCCTCCTGGCCGATATCGTGCCCCAGATCGGCGTGCATCCGACGATGGAGACGACGCTTCTGGGCGCCATGGTCGTCTCTCTCCTGCTGTTCACCGGCATCGCCTCCTTCGACATCCGCAAACGCGAAACGCGCCTGAAGCGCGAGATCATCCACAATTCCGAGCGGTTCCGCGCCTTCGCGGAGATCGGCACCGACCTGTTCTGGGAGATCGACCGCAATGGCATGGTCGTCTTCGTGACCGGCCGCCAGGTCGGGCAGACCCATTTCGGGCTCGACGAGCCGCTGTTCGACCGGCTCGCGGCGGCGACCTCGAGCGAGCTGGTCAAGCCGCTGAAGGACACGATCGAGGCGAACCTTCCCTTCGACAACCGCCGCCTGCGGATCGAGGACGGCGGCACAGACCTGTGGATCAGCATCAGCGGGCGCCCGATTCCGCCGCCCGGCCCGGGCGTGCTCTTCCGCGGCGTCGGGCGGTCGGTCTATCGCGGCGTGATCCGCGACGTGACCGAGGAGGTCGAGCGCGAGAACCGGCGCCAGCTCGAGCAGCAGATGTTCACCCTCGGCCAGCTCGCCGGCAGCGTCGCGCACGAGATCAACAATCTGATTCACCCGATCATCAATCTCACCAAGCGCCTCAGGCTGCATCTGCGCGACACCATCGACCCGCAGAGCAGCCGGATGATGGAACTCATCGACATTTCCAGCAAGCAGGCCGCCACCGTGGTGTCGGAGCTCCTGCAGTCGACCCGCGGCGAGCGCTGGAAGGACACCCACCGCCCGATCAGCCTGGCCGTCGAGCACAGCGTCGAGGCGATCAGGCCGGCGCTGCCCTCCAGCATGCGGATCGACTGCCTCGTCGAGAACTGCGAGAGCGTCACCGTCAAGATCGGCGACATCCTGCAGATCATCGGCAATCTCCTGTCGAACGCGGTGCATGCGGTGCAGGGAGCCGGGACGGTGGTCGTGACCCTCTCGGTCGCCGAGGGCGGTGCCCGGCTCGTCGTCGCCGACAATGGTTCCGGCATGGAGGAAGCCGTGCGCCTCAAGGCCATGCAGCCCTTCTTCTCCACCAAGGTCGATGGTGAAGGCACCGGCGTCGGCCTCTACATCGTGCAACGGATCGTACGCGACTATGATGGCGTCATCAGCATCGAGTCGTCGCCCGGTAGCGGAACGGCGGTCACGATCTTCTTCCCGCAGCGAAAGGACGACAATGGATAGGGAAAAGGCTGGGGATAGGGACAAGGCTGAGCGCCGGGCGCTGGTCGTCGACGACGTCATGACGGTGCGCGAATCTCTGGCCATGGCGCTGACCGGCGCCGGCTTCGACGTGACGGCCGCCGCCAACGGTCAGGAGGCGCTGGCGCGCCTGGCCGAGGCCGATTTCGACGTCCTCGTGACCGACATGTGGATGCCCGAGATGGACGGGCTGAAGCTCTTGAAGGAGATCCGCGGGCGCAAGCCGGCCATGCGCATCTTCGGGGTCACCGGCGGTGGCCCGCGCCTGACGATCGAGGCGATGACGTCGCTGGCGGAAATCTGGGGCGCGGAAAAGGTCTTCCTGAAGCCCTTCGACGAGGACGAGTTGATCGCCGCCGTGTCGCAGCCGCATCCGGGCTGAGACCGGCCTCGGGCGAGCGGCGCCGCCGCGGCGGCGTCAGCCGAGGAAGCGCGCGTCGGCCGCGTCCAAATCGCGCCGAATGCGGGTGACGAGCAGGCCGTCGTCGGCAGTGCAGTTGTCGTGCGTCAGCCGCTCGCCGGTCTTGATGGGCTTCGACACCGTCGCCTTTTCCGCCAGGCCCAGCGGCAGCGCGCGGCTGGCGCGGCCCTCCGTCCAGGTCATGGCGAAGCCGCGATAGTCGGTCTCGCCGATGCGCCCGAGCACCTCTCCCGGCTGCAGGTCGCGCTTGGCGACGGCGCCGCATTCGGCCACCGGGCGGTCGAGCGGCACCATGTCGGCGCGCTTGAACATCACCGCGCGCGCCGCCGACAGCGGCGTCTCGAGGCTGGTCAGGTGGAAGGGCCGCACCAGGGCGAAGCACGGGCCGGGCCCGACTTTCAGGTCGGCCATGCGCTCGACCGCCCTGTCGTGGCGCGGCCGGGCGATGCAGAAGACGCCGGGCGCGACGCCCTTGCCGATGGTGTAGTCGACTCGGCCGGGCGCCGACAGGATGCCGCCATCCTCTACGGTGCACAGGACCTGGGCGAGATTGTCGACGGTGGCGGACGGACCGTGCATGCCGGCGACGTCGGGGACGAGGCCGGTGCAGTTGGCGATCGCGGTCATCTCGACCATGGTCTTCGAGCCGTCGATGAATTCGACCAGCATGCGGGCGTTCATATCACGGGCGAGCGCCTCTTCCTCGTATTCGGAGGGCACGGCGTCGAAGCGCAGCGGGTTGTTCTTGCCCTTGCCGGCGGCGACGATGTCCATGCCGAGACTCTGGGCAAAGCCGATGAGCTCCAATGTCGCCGCCGGCTCGTCGCCGGCCGAGCCGGTATAGACGACGCCGGCGCGTTTGGCCTCGGCGGCCAGATGCCGGCCGACGGTGATGTCGGCCTCGACGTTCAGCATCACGATGTGCTTGCCGTTGCGGATCGCCTCCAGCGCCAAGAAGGTGCCGAGGTCCGGACTGCCGGTGGCGTCGATCACGACGTCGATCCGCCCGGCGGCGCAGAGCGCGGCGAGATCGTCGGTGAGCGCGATGCCGCCGGCGTCGATGACGCGGTCGATCGCCTCGGGCGTGCCGGCCGGTCGTCCGTGGCCGTCTTCGTGGCCGGCGAGCGCGATCGCCGCGAGCGGCCGGGCCGGGCGGCGCGTGGCGATGGCGCCGATGCGGATGCCGGCCATCAGGGCGACCTGCACGACGATGTCGGTGCCCATCTGGCCGGCACCGGCGAGGCCGATGGTGATGGGCCGGTTGTCCCTGGCGTAGGCGTCGAGTTCGGCGGCAAAGCCGATGCGGTCGATGGCAGTCATCACGGACTTTCGCGGCGGAGGTCTCACCCGCCGCCTGGCGAACAGGCGGCGGCGGCCTCTGAGAGGGCGTTTGCTGCCGTCTCTTTCATCACGCGGCCGCGCCCGACGCAATGTGGCACGGCATCATCAGCGGACGCGATCGCCCTGGCCGCCGCCGAACACGGTGCGGACGATCAGCGCGAGATCGCCGAAAAAACTCTGCCGCCGAACGTAGTCGGCGTCGATCGCCGCGAGCCGGACAGGGTCGGACATGTCGACCCCCTGGACCTGGGCAAGGCCCGTGATTCCCGGACGCACCGCGTCGACACCCTTTCGCGCCCGTTCGGCGATCAGCACGGTCTGCACCGGCAGGCAGGGCCGCGGGCCGACGAAACTCATCTCGCCCCTCAAGACGTTGATCAACTGCGGCAGTTCATCGAGCTTCAGGCGACGCAGCTTCAGCCCGAGCGGCGTCACCGCGGCCACCGGGGTCTCGTGCGAGGCGGCTTCGACGGTGCCGAGGCGCATGGTGCGCAGCTTGTAGCAGCGGAAGACCTTGCCGCCCCGCCCGACGCGGTTCTGCGCGAAGATCCCCGGCCCCGGCGAATCCCGTCGCACCAGGACGGCCAGGACGACGATCGCCCAGCCGAAAAGAACGAGGGCGGCGAGGCTGGCGGAAAGGTCGAACAGGCGCTTCATGACATTTTCCGTTGCAGGCCGAAGGTCGCCTTGGCGTTGCAGACCGAGGGTGACCATCCGCCTTTTCCGGCGAGGACGCCTCGGTCGGCCGGTTTCCCCGACAATCTGCAGGGAGGACTTTACGTGGGCCGCTGCGGCGGCTTCTATGGCGTGCCGGACGAGCCCGGTCAATTGTCGCGGCAAACGAGCCGCCCGGGCAGAAGCCAAGGACTCTCACACAGTGCGCATTCTCGTCAGCGGCACACACGGCTTCATCGGTCGCCGCCTGCTCACCCTTCTCGTCGCCCATGGCCACGACGTCGTCGCCCTGACGCGCGGCCCCGGGGGGGCGCCGGCCGATCTCGTCGACATCGGAGGCTGGGACGGCTGGCCGGGCGGCCTGGACGCCGTCGTCCATCTCGGCGCGCGGAACCCGTCGCGGCGCGATCTTGCCGCCCGCGACCTCCCAGGCCTGACCCACGTCAATGCCGACGGCAGCCGGGCCCTCGCCCAGCGCGCCGCCGCCGAGGGCGTCCGGCGCTTCGTCTTCCTGTCCTCGGCCAATGTTCACCGGCCGAGAGGCCTCACCCCGGTGCGCGAGAGCGACGAACTGCATCCGCAGAGCGCCTATGCCGCGTCGAAACTCGCGGCCGAGACGGCGCTCGCCGGCGTGGCGGCCGAAACGGGCCTGGAGCTCTGCATCCTCCGGCCGACGCCGGTCTACGGCCCCGGCGGCCGCGGCATGGTCGCCCGGCTCGTCCAGTTGGCCCGGACCGGCCTGCCGCTGCCCTTGGGCCAGACGTCGGCGCGGCGCAGCGTACTGGCGCTCGACAACTGTCTCGACGCCATCCTCGCCGCCCTGACCCATCCCGAAGCGGCCGGCCAGACCTTCCTTCTGGCGGACAGGGAGCCGCTGTCGCTCGGCGATATGGTGGCGGCAGCCCGCATCGGCCTCGGCCGCCCGGCCCGGCTGGTGCCGCTTCCCGAGTCGGCGCTGCGGCGCCTCGCCGCGCTCGTCGGGCGTCGGGAGGCGTTCGACCGGCTGTTCGGCTCCTTCGTCGTCGACGGCGGCCACATCGCCGCGGTCCTGGGCTGGCAGCCGCCTCTCTCCAGCGAGGAGGGATTCCGGCGCGCGGCCATGGCCGGCGTCGAAACGGCCGGAGGACCACGCCGATGACGCAAGCGCCGGAGGGCCCGAAAAAGGCTTCGGAAATCGCTGCCGAGCGCCGAAGGGCCCGTCAGGAGGAAATGCTGCGGGAGAACCTGAAGCGCCGCAAGGATCAGTCGCGCGCCCGACGCTCGCCCGCCGCCGCGACGGAGGCGGGCGAGGCCCCGGACGCGCTCGATCCAGCCGAGCGCGGCCCAGACGCCAGCGACTGATCCGCTCGGGCGGGATGGCGCTTCTTCGAACCGCCGTCCCGCTTTCGTTCTTTGCATGATCCCGAAAGCCGGAAGTCCCCTATCGGGATCATGCCCTAGGCGTTCCGTCGCATCAGGTGGCGTTCCCAGGCGATGGCGTGGCCGACGATCTGCTCCAGATCGTCATGGGCGGGCGCCCAGCCGAGCAGGGTCCGCGCCCGGTCGGCATTGGCGACGATGCTGGCGGGGTCGCCCGGCCGCCGGCCGCCCTGGCGGATCTCGAAATCGGTGCCGTGCACCCGGCGCACCACGTCCAGCACCTCGCGCACCGAATAGCCGCGGCCGTAGCCGACATTGGCGACGAGGCTGTCGCCACCGTTCCGCAGATGATCGAGGGCGGCGAGATGGGCGGCGATGAGATCGGTGACGTGGATGTAGTCGCGCACCGCGGTGCCGTCCGGCGTCGGATAGTCGTCGCCAAAAACCTCGATCGCCGCGCGCCGCCCGAGCGCCGTCTCCACGGCGACCTTGATCAGGTGCGTCGCCCCCTTCGTCGCCTGGCCCGACCGACCCGACGGATCGCCACCGGCGACGTTGAAGTAGCGCAGTGCCGCATAGCGGAGCGGATGGGCCTTTGCCGCGTCTTCCAGCATCATCTCGCTCATCAGCTTGGAGCGGCCGTAGGGCGACTGCGGCTGCAGGAGGCTGTCCTCCGACACCGGCTCCAGACCCGCCATGCCGTAGACGGCCGCGGTCGAAGAAAAGATGAACTGCTTCACGCCGCCCGCGACGGCGGCCGCGATCAGATCGCGCGTCTTCACCGTGTTGTTGAGGTAGTAGCCGAGCGGATCGGAGACCGAGTCGGGCACAACCACCGAGCCGGCGAAGTGCACGATGGTCTCGACCCCGTGTTCGGCGATCAGCCGCCCGACCAGCGCCTGATCGGCGATGTCGCCCTGGACCAGCACCGCCTGCGGCGACACCAGCCAGTCGAAGCCGGTGACGAGATTGTCGAGGACGACAACGCTCTCGCCGCGGTCGGCGAGGCCGAGGACCATGTGGCTGCCGATATAGCCGGCCCCGCCGGTGACGAGGACGCTCATCGCAGGCCGTCCGGCCGGCCGTGAAGATGGATGCTCAACTGTTCGTCCTCCGCTGATCGCGTCGCATAGATGCCGTCGGCGCGGCGGTTTGGCACGTGCGGGAAAGTGGACTTCGCCCGGCGAGCATCTTAGAACCCTTCTCGAAAGGGTGTTTCCGATGATCGACTACAAAGGCCATTTCGACGCCGCGATCGAGGCGCTGCACGCTGAGAAGCGATACCGCGTCTTCGCCGATCTCGAAAGGATCGCCGGCCGATTTCCCGCCGCGATCTGGCGTCACGAGGGCGGAGCGCGCGAGATCACCGTCTGGTGCTCGAACGACTATCTAGGCATGGGCCAGCACGAAGACGTCGTGACGGCCATGCAGTCGACCATTTCCACGATGGGCTCGGGTGCCGGCGGCACCCGCAACATCTCCGGCAACACCCACCCGCTGGTGGAACTCGAGCGCGAGCTCGCCGACCTCCACGGCAAGGAGGCGGCGCTCGTCTTCACGTCGGGCTTCGTCTCCAACGAGGCCTCGATCTCGACCATCGCCAAACTCCTGCCGGACTGCCTGATTCTGTCGGACGAGCTGAACCACGCCTCGATGATCGAGGGCGTGCGCAAGGCCGGCTGCAAGAAGCAGGTGTTCCGCCACAACGACGTCGCGCATCTGGAAGAGCTCCTGCGCGCCGCCGAAAAGGGCCGGCCGAAGCTGATCGTGTTCGAGAGCGTCTATTCCATGGACGGCGACATCGCGCCGATCGAGGCGATCGTGGAGCTCGCCGAGCGCTACAACGCCATGACCTATATCGACGAAGTGCACGCGGTTGGCATGTACGGCCCGCGCGGCGGCGGCATCTCCGAGCGGGACGGCATCGCCCACCGCATCGACGTCATAGAGGGCACGCTCGCCAAGGCTTTCGGCGTTCTCGGCGGCTACATCACCGGCTCCAAGGCCGTGATCGACTCGGTGCGCTCCTATGCGCCGGGCTTCATTTTCACCACCGCTCTGCCCCCTGCCCTGGCGGCGGCGGCCACCGCCTCGATCCGCCACCTCAAGACGTCGAGCGCCGAGCGCGACGGCCAGCAGCGCCAGGCGGCCCGCGCCAAGGCGGTGTTCGCCGCCGCCAATCTGCCGGTGATGCCGTCGGCGACGCATATCGTGCCGCTGCATGTCGGCGACCCGGACCTCTGCAAGCGGGCCAGCGACCGGCTTCTGGAAACGCACGGCATCTACATCCAGCCGATCAACTACCCGACCGTGCCGCGCGGCACCGAGCGGCTGCGCGTCACCCCGACGCCGCTGCACGACGATGCGCTGATCGACACGCTGCGCGACGCGCTGGTCGAGACCTGGAATGCGCTGGGCATTCCCTTCGCCTCCGAACGCCCGGCCCCGGCCGAGCGGACGGCGAGGATCACCCCGCTGGTGGTCAGCCAGGCGGGCGGCTGAACGACGGACCGACCGGCCTTACGGGGCCGGCCGCCGTCCGCGGAAAGCCTGGCGTTCAGTCCGGCTTTGACAGGTGCCGTGCCAGGATCGGCACCAGCAGCGCGATGCCGATGAAGCGCACCACGTGGTGCGCGGCCACATAGGCCGGGTCGAGATTGAACTGGTAGGCGAGCACCGTCAGCGCCTCCAGCGCCCCCGGCGCATAGGCCAGCGCGATCTTGCCGAGGCCGATGCCGAGCAGCTGGTAGGCGGCCAGCCCGGCGACGGCGGAAATCACCAGACCGATGACGAAGGCGCCGAGCGAGGCCGGCAGCAGTTCCAGCATGGTGCTGCGGCTTTCGCCCTTCAGCCGGCTGCCGATCAGAGCGCCGAGCACGACGAGGCCGGCGACGGCGATCGGCTGCGGTACGGCCACCGGCGCGATCTCGGTGACATGCAGCACGGCGCTGGCGGCGAGCGCGCCGAGAAGGATGCCGCCGGGCAGGCGCGAGAGATGGCCGAGAAAGGCGCCGGCGAGACAAACGGCGACGAGGATCGCATAGACCCCCAGCGTGCCGGAACCGCCGCGGCTGGCGGCCAGGACGCCCTCCCCGCCCTCCAGCCAGGCGAGCGTCGGCGTCAGCGCGCCGATCAGGAGCAGCAGCCGCACGCTCTGGACGATGGTGATCCGCGTCATGTCGGCCCGCGTCTCGGACGCCGCGGCCAGGACGAAGGACATGGCGCCGGGCAGCGCGGCGAACAGCGCCGTCTCCTTGTCCCAGCCGAAACCCTTGCGCAGGAAGACGTAGGTCGCGGCGATGACGCAGAGGACGCCGAGCATCTGGATGGCGAAGGAGAGCGGCCAGAGCGCCAGCTGGTCGACGACGGCGGGCGTCACGCCCGCGCCGGCCTGGATGCCGAGGACGATGAAGACGGCGTCGCGCAGCCCTTTCGGCAGATTCGTATCGTGCCCGGCGAGGCTGGCGATCGAGACGACGACCACCGAGCCGAGCAACCAGCCGACCGGCAGGTCCAGGGCGGCCGCCGCCGCACCGCCGACCGCGGCCATCGCCAGGGTCGAGGCCAGGGCCAGGGCCCGGCGCAGGCGGGCCGACATGCCGGCGGTCACGTCTGCCGCCGGATCCAGTCCTGAAGCCGATCGGCGGCGGTCTCGATCTCGTCCAGCCGGCGGTGGAAGCAGGCCCGCATGAAGGAGCCCGCGGCCGGACCGAAGGCCGTGCCCGGCGCCAGGCCGACGCGGGTCTCGTTCAGGATGGCGAAGGCGGCGGCGCGGGTGTCGTCGATGCCGTCGATCCGGAAGAAGGAATAGAAGGCGCCGGCCGGCGGCACGACGGCGACGCGGTTGGTCGAGAGCAACGCCTCGGTGAAGATGTCGCGCGCCTTGTGAGCCCGCTCCACCTGCAGCTGGATGAAGTCCTCACCCTCGTCGAGCGCGGCGACGGCGCCGCGCTGCATGAAGGCAGCGACGCCCGAAACCGAATACTGGATGAGATTCTCCAGCACCGTGCCGAAAGCCGCCGGCGCCTCGATCCAGCCGATGCGCCAGCCGGTCATCGCCCAGTTCTTGGAGAAGGAATTGACGAAGAAGATCGGCTCGTCCGGCTCCATCACGTCGTGAAAAGACGGCGCGCGCCCGCCGGCATAGTGGAAGCGGCCGTAGATCTCGTCGGCGATCAGCGTGATACCGGTCTCGCGGACGATGCCGAGGATCGCCTCCAGCGTCGAGAGGTCGGCCGTCCAGCCGGTTGGATTGCCCGGCGTGTTGACGAAGAGGGCCCGCGTCTTCGGCCCGATCGCGTCGCGGAGCTTGTCGAGGTCGAGGGTCCAGCCCTCGGCGGTCCAGTCCAGCGCGACCTCGCGCGCATGGCCGCCGGCGACGCCGACGGCGGCGGCGAAGTTCGGCCAGGTCGGGCCGATATAGGCGACCTCGTCGCCCTCACCGGCGACACAGGCGATGACGGTCTGGATGGCATGCATGCCCGAGCCGGTGACGACGATCTTCTCGAAGCTCGTCGGCCGGTCGTAGGTGCGCTCGACATAGCGGGCGATCGCCTGGCGCAGTTCGGGAATGCCGCGCTGCCAGGTGTAGAACGTCTCCCCGGCGGAAAGGCTTCGCACCGCCGCGTCGGCGATGAAGGCCGGCGTGGGCAGGTCTCCCTCCCCGGTCCACAGCGGGATCACTCCCTCCAACGTGCGGCCGTAGTTCATCACGGCGACGATGCCGCTTTCGGGCGCGGCGAGCGCGGCAGGGCGCAGGCGGTCGAGGGGATTCATGGAGCGGGCCTTGCGGGACGGGTTCAAGCTTGTGCGTCAGCGGATCGGCTTTTCCGCCGGCCTCGTCAAGCCTTCCGCCGCCTTGACCAGGCCCCGCTCAGAGGCCGTCGCCGAAGGAGCCGAAGCGGGTGGGCTCGCGCCGGGCGTCGGCGCGCTGGGCGACCAGAAGGTCGCGGATCTCGGTCAGAAGCGCTTGCTCGGCCGGCACCTCGGCGACCTCCGCGGGCTTCTCCTCCTCCTGCCGCTTGAGCCGGTTCATGCCCTTGACGATCATGAACAGGACGAAGGCGACGATGGTGAAGTTGATGAGGAGCGTCAGAAAATTGCCGTAGGCGACGACGGCCCCTTGCTCCCGCGCCGCCTCCAGGCTCGGCGACGTCACCGTGCCGCTGAGCGCGAAGAACTTGTTGGTGAAGTCGACGCCGCCGGTCAGAACGCCGACCACGGGCATGATCAGGTCCTTCACCATGGACTGGACGAGGCCGGAGAAGGCGGCGCCGATGATGATGCCGATGGCGAGATCGACCATGTTGCCCTTCAGGGCAAATTCCTTGAATTCCTTCAGCACGCGACAAAACTCCCCCTGGCGCCGGGCCCGACAGCCCGATTTCCCTTTTAGCCAGTGAAGCGAAACCAAGCCAAGCTGCAATTCGCATTCCGGGAAGCGCGAAACCGGGTGAATAAGCTCGCACTCGCCAGCCGGTCCGCGCTAGAAACGGGGAGCGCAAGGGAGGGCGGACAGGGTGCAAAGCTGGATCATCGTCATCGCGGCGATCGTCTACCTCCTGGTTCTGTTCGCCGTCGCCCATCTCGGCGACCGACGCTCGGCGGAGGGGCGCACGCCCGGCAGCCGCCCCGGCGTCTATGCGCTCAGTCTCGCCGTCTACTGCACTTCCTGGACCTTCCTCGGCTCGGTCGGCGTCGCTGCGCGCGACGGCTTCTCGTTCCTGGCCATCTACATCGGGCCGATCATCGTCTTCCTGTTCATGCCGCGGCTGGTGGAGCGGGTGATCCGGCTCGCCAAGGCGGAGAAGATCACCACCATCGCCGACTTCCTCGGCGCCCGCTACGGCAAGAGCACGCCCGTCGCGGCGCTGGCGACGGTGATCGCGCTGATCGGCGCCGTGCCCTACATCGCGCTGCAGCTGAAGGCGGTGTCGACCTCGGTGGCGACGCTCCTTTCCTACTACCGGCCGCAGGCGGACCTGCCGCCCTTCTTCGCCGACAGCGCGCTGTTCATCGCCCTCCTCCTCGGCATCTTCGCCATCCTCTTCGGCACCCGCCATGCCGATGCGACGGAGCACCAGGACGGGCTGGTGCTGGCGATCGCGATGGAATCGATCGTCAAGCTCGCGGCCTTTGCTGCCGTCGGCCTGTGGGTCTGCTTCGGCCTGTTCAGCCCGGCCGAGCTCTACGCCGCCGCGACGACGAGCCCCGAGATCACCGAAGCCTTCTCGCACGGCGTCGGCGGCAATTTCTTCGCCGCGCTCCTCCTCAGCGGCTTCGCCATCCTGCTGCTGCCGCGGCAGTTCCACATGACGGTGGTGGAGAACCGGACGCGCGAGGAGGTGCGGCGCGCCCGCTGGCTGTTCCCGCTGTACCTCGTCGCCATCAACCTCTTCGTCGCGCCGATCGCGGCCGCCGGCATTTTGAAGCTCGGCGGTCAGGTCGACGGCGACCTCTACGTCCTGTCGCTGCCGCTCGCCCACGGCAACGACACGCTGGCGGTGATCGCCTTCCTCGGAAGCCTGTCGGCCGCGACCGCCATGCTGATCGTCGCCTCGGTCGCGCTGTCGATCATGGTGTCGAACGACCTCGTCCTGCCGGTGCTCCTGAAGCGGCGCGACCGCATCGTGATGGGCGACCGCGACGCGACGCGGCTGATCCTCGCCGTCCGGCGCTCGGCGATCCTCGCCATCGTCTTCTGCGGCTATGTCTACTATCGGCTCGCCGGCAGCGGCACGGCGCTCGCCTCGATCGGCCTGTTGTCCTTCGCCGCGATCGCGCAGTTCGCTCCCGCCTTCTTCCTTGGCCTCGCCTGGCGCGGGGCGAATGCCCGCGGCGCCAAGGCCGGGATGATCGCCGGCACGCTGATCTGGGCTTATACGCTCTTGATGCCCGCGGTGCTGCCGGACGCGGCGCTGCTTCGCGACGGGCTGTTCGGCATCGCGACCCTGCGGCCGCAGGCGCTGTTCGGCCTCGACCTCGACCCGCTGCTGCACGGCACCCTTCTCAGCCTTGCCGCCAACACCTTTTGCCTCGTCGCCTTCTCGCTGTCGCGCCTGCCGAGCGCGCGCGAGCGCATCCAGGCGTCGATCTTCGTGCGCCAGGACGTCGGCGCCACCGCCGGCTTCCGCAAGACGCGCACCGGCGTCTCGGTCGGCGAGGTCAAGGCGACGGTCGCGCGCTATCTCGGTGCAGAGCGCACCGAACGCTCCTTCGCCAGCTTCGCCGCCAGCGAGCAGCTGCCGCTGGCCGATTCGACCGAAGCCGACAACCGGGTGATCGGCTTTTCCGAACAGCTCCTCGGCTCGGCGATCGGCTCGGCCTCCTCGCGCCTCGTCCTGTCGCTGCTCTTGCAGCGGCACAAGGGTTCTAGCCGCTCGGCCCTGCGCCTGCTCGACGACGCCTCCGAGGCGCTGCAGTACAACCGCGACATCCTGCGCCTCGCGCTCGACCAGGTCGACCAAGGCCTCGCCGTCTTCGACCAGGATTTCTGCCTGACCTTCTGGAACCGGCAATTGCGCGATCTCCTCGACCTGCCGCCGCAGGTCGGCCAGGTCGGAACGCCGCTGACCGCCGTGCTCGACCAGATGCGCCTGTCCGGCGAGATCGACGACGACGAGCACGCCCGCAGTTTCGACGTTTTGACGCAGTCGCCGGCACTGCGCCAGATCACGCTGCAGCGCTCGGGTCGGATCATCGAAATCCGCACCCACCCGATGCCCGAGGGCGGCCTCGTGCTGACCGTCTCGGACATGACCGAGCGGGTGAAACATGCCGCCGCGCTGCACGAGATGAACGAGACGCTGGAGGACCGGGTACGCCGGCGCACCACCGAGCTCGTCTCGGCCAATGCCGCGCTCGCCGAGGCGCGGCAGGTGGCGGATGCGGCCAATATCGGCAAGACGCGCTTTCTCGCCGCCGCCGGCCACGACATTCTGCAGCCGCTGAACGCCGCCAAACTCTATGCCGCGGCGCTGCAGGAGCGCCACGCCAACCTGCCTGGCACGGCGCTCGCCGCCAACATCAACTCCTCGCTGGAATCGGTCGAGGCGATCCTCGGCGCCGTGCTCGACATCTCCCGCCTCGACGCCGGCGGCATGGTCTCGAAGCTCGACGATTTCGCGCTGGAACCGCTGTTGCAGCAGATCCGCACGGATCTGGCGCCGCTGGCGGAGGAAAAGGGCGTCAGCCTGCGCTTCGTGCCGACCTCGGCCACCGTGCGCTCCGACCGCAACCTGCTGCGCCGCCTGCTGCAGAACCTCGTCTCCAACGCGGTGAAATACACGCGCGAGGGCAAGGTCGTCGTCGGCGTACGGCATGGCAAGGGCCGCAAGATCGACATCGAGATCATCGATTCCGGCATCGGCATTCCCGAGCACCAGCTGAAGACAATCTTTCAGGAATTCACGCGGCTCGACGAGGGCACGCGCACGGCGCAGGGGCTCGGCCTCGGCCTGTCGATCGTCGAGCGCATCGCGCATGTGCTGGACCATCCCGTCGCGGTGCGCTCGGTGCATGGCCGCGGCACGCGCTTCCGCGTCACCGTGCCGGTGCGCCGCGACATCGGCCCGGTGCTGACGGTGGCGCCGCCGGTCAGGGTGCACCGGGCGCTGCAGCTCGACGGCATGCGCGTCCTCGTCATCGACAACGACGCGGCGATCCGCAGCGCCATGGCCGAACTTCTCACCGGCTGGGGCTGCTCGGTGGTGCTCGCGGGCTCCCTGCCCGAAGCCCTGCCGCAGCTCTCGGCCCGCGTTCCCGACATCGCCCTCGTCGACTACCATCTCGACGAAGGCGACGGCCTCGACGCCATCGCCCTCCTGCGCTGGCGCATCGACCCCGCTCTGCCCGCCATCCTCATCACCGCCGAACGCTCGCCCGAGGTGCGCGACCATGCGGCCAGCCTCGGCGTCGACATTTTGACGAAGCCGCTGAAGCCGGCGTCGCTGAGGGCGGCGATGGCGCAGCACAGGGGAAGGCGAGAGGCGGCGGAGTAGGGTGGGCTTCTGCCTGTCTGCTCAGTGCTGCCCCTCGTGAAAAGCTGGCACTCAGGTTCTCCTGAAGGGCGGGCGAACGACGAAGATCAAAGGCTGCGCGATCGGGACGCACGGATTGATGCTGACGGGCTCGAGATGAAAGAGTGGGCCCGGATCGACGATCTGCAGCCGGAGGCCAGGCCCTGTCTCGAGGGCCCCTTGCCAGGCCCCTGTTGGATCACGATCGCAGTTGCGTTGCCGGCGACCGCGTCGCTCTGAAAGAACGGTTCGCTGGCAACGCCATTTTCAACCCAAACCCTCTTTAGCGACTGGTCAGGACCGGGGTCGCGCCCATTTGCGAACCTTCGAGCACGACAAGTCGCGGCGATTTCCCCGGAGCCAACTCCTCCGGCGCGGCGATCCTGCGAACAGGGCCGATGCTCGATGCCATGCCGGCGCCCTTGTCGTTGGTCTTCAACACCACGACAGGCTCGTCCTGACCCTCGAAGAACACGCCGTACTCGGTCATCGGCTTCAGCCTGGCGACGCTGACGTCGATCGCGTCGACGAGACCCAGATTGCGCGACACGACCATGCCCGAGCCGGCCACGCCGTCAGGGGCGCGCAGCGTGAGGGTCAGGTTCTCCGATGCGATCTTCAACGGCATGAGGTTGTCGGTGCCTCCACCCTCCGGCACCGCGCCGGGCACGTAGACGAGAGCCTGGGGCGCCTGCCCGACGGGGATCTCGGCAATGACCTTCTGCGCCGCGGTATCGATCACGTCGACCTTGTCGCCGTTCTCAAGCCCGACATAGATGCGGCTGCCGTCTTCCGATCCCCAGATGCCGTGCGGAAGGGCACCGACCGGGATGGTCGCGACAACCTCGGTCTTTGATCCCGGTTTGAAGACCTTCACGACGTTCTCGCCCCCGATCGTGACGTAAACCAACGTTTCGCCATTCACGGTGCCGAAGCCGACGTGGTTGGAGATCGGCCCGCTGTCGATGACCTCCTTCACCTCGAGCGTCCTGGCATCGACGCGCGTGACCTTGCCGACGTCCTTGTGCGTCAGCCAGACGTCGCGGCCGTCCGGGCTCACCTGCACGAAGGGCACGAAGGGCGAGACGACGGGGATCCGTCTGACGAGATCGTGGCTCGCGGCATCGAAGACCTCGAGCACCGGATTGAAGGAGTTGGCGACGAAGGCGAGCGTGCCGTCGGCAGAGAACTTGGTCATGCCGGGGCCGCTCGTCGTGGGGATGCGGCCCGTTTCCCTGAAGGTCGTCGCATCGATCACCGACAGGTAGTCCTCTCCGCGGACCGTCGCCCAGACTTCCCTGCCATCGGGCGTGAAGAGAGCTTCGTGCGGATTGCGCCCGACATAGGTCGTTCCCTTCACGGCATTGGTCGTGGTGTCGATGAAGGTCACCGAGTTCGTCACCGTGGACACGGCGACGAGCGTTTTGTGATCCGGCGAGAAGCCGAGCCCGTGCACGTTGACCTCGCCCTTGTAGAGGGGGCTCAGGACGTCCGGACGCGGATTGCCGAGCCGGATCTGGCCCAGCAGCTTGTTCCCGACGGGGTCGATGACCGAGACCGTGTTGGAATTCTGGTCGGCGGTGTAGACGCGGTCGGAGGCCGCCGGCAGCGCGAAGGCCGACGTCGAGACGAGAAGCGCGGCGGCGAGGATGGCGGTGCGGGTCATGGTGTCTCCTGGAGGGGTGCGGCCTGGTCGGCGGATGCGGCGAGCAGCGAGCGCATGAGGGCGATCTCGTAGGTCTGCTCGGTGATGAGGGATTGGGCGAGGTTGCGGATCGCCCGATCCTCGGTCGAACCGAGCACGGCCTTCGCCATGTCGATCGCGCCCTGATGATGCGGGATCATCTGCGACAGGAAATCGTGCTCGGGAGCACCCGTCACCGGGGCGGACAACATGCCGGCATGCATGGTCTCCATCGCCTCGGCGATGGCTTCGGCATAGGGCGAACCGGCGGATGTAGCCGGCGCCATCGCCGAGTGATGGTGTGCGGGCGCCTCTTGCGCCTCGGCTGGGGAGAGCGGAACCCCGGCGCAGGCAAGAGTCAGGAATAGCATCTTCAACATCGGCGGGTCCTCGAAGCACGGGATCGAAGAGAAGACGTCGGCCGATCTCCTTCATTCCCATGGCGGCGTCTTTTATTTTCGGGAACGCGAAGCCCGCCCCGATCCAATGCCACCCGGGGCAAACGCTGGAGGGAATCGATCACCTTCATCGAGCGGAACGACGATTCCGACGCCCTGAAGCTGGTCGGCGTTACAGCGTTTGGCCGGACAGGCTCGACGCCGGGCGGTTGAGGCTTTCGTAGACGGCCGTCGCCGCCTGCATCAGCCGCTCACGCGACGCTTGCGCCGATACGACATAGCCAAGGCCCGCGTCGCGCCAGAAGAAGGCGGAAACGCCGTCCTCCTCGACGAACTGGAACGACGTCTCGTCCTTCTCGTCGGTCTTGATGAACAGCGTCAGCCGCGTGCCCTGGTCATCGTCGTACATCAGCATCGCAGCAGGACCCGCGCCCGCCGGCAGGAGCCGACCGCCCATCAGCCGATAGCCGAGCGCCGTCAGATCCGGGGCGGACAACCGCGTACCCAGCCGCTTCGACAGCCATTGCAGGAGGTGCGCCTCCTCGTCGGCGCGCACTTCGACGGGATGGGCCACTTCAACCACGAAGGTGCGATGCGCCGCGATCGCCTCGTCGGCCATGACGGCCACGCGCGTCGGCAGCAATGGCGCGCGCAGGACGTCGTTCGCCAGCCACCCGCCGGCGCTGCCGAGGATCACCCAGCCCATGACGGCCGCGATCCGCAGGCGAGTGGCCGCGAAGCGGTCGTGCCGGGCCGCGCGGATGTTCGCGATACGAAGCCGCGTCGGGATGGGCTCATCCGCCTTGAAGGCGAGCCGCTGGCGCAGCCCCTCTGCGATCTCGCGGTCGCGCTCCAGGGCCGCGGCAGTCTCCGGTCGCTCGGCGAGATAGGCCTCGAATTTCGGCTGGCGCTCGGCCGACAGCCGTCCATCGACATAGGCTTGCAGGTCGTCCTCGCCGACGGGCGTGTCCCTGCAACTCATTTGACTCTCCTTAAGGGCGAACGGACCCCGGTCTCCAGGAAGTTCCGCAGCTTCTCACGCGCCCGCGACAGGCGTGACATGACCGTGCCGACAGGCAGACCGATCACCCGCGCAGCCTCGTCGTAGCTCATGTCCTCGACGCCGACGAGCAGGAGGATGGTGCGGTGCTCCTCGCTCAGCGCGTCGAGCCCCGCGAGAATGTCGCGGAGCCCGGCGCGGCCGTCCTGGTCCCCGTCGACCGCCGGCGGCGACGCCATTTCGTCGAGCGCCACATGCGGACCGCGCCGGCTGCGCTGGCGCAGGCCAGAGAGGTGGAGATTGCGTAGGATGGCGAACAGCCAGGCGCGCAGGTCACCGTCGGGCCGGCGCAGGTGCCAGCGCCCGACGGCGCGCTCGAGGCAATCCTGGACGAGATCGTCGGCAGCATCGCGATCGCGCACCAGCGCGAAGGCATAGCGCCTCAGCCCCGGAATGAGCGGTTCGATCCGCGCCGCGATCTCGTCGGTGGACATGCCTTACTTCGCCAGCGCGGGGTCGATCTGCCAGATTTCGTCGGTAAGCTTGCCGTCCCGGAACACCATGACGTAGCGCACCGGGATCTTTTTGTCGTTGGCGAAGACGACGTCGGCGACGACCGTCACGCCTTTCGGGTTCATGCTCTCGCGCATGTCGAGGACTGTCGCCTTGAGGCCGGTCTGCGCCTTGGCGAACTTCCCCTAGGTCTTCGCGATCGCCGAGCCCGTATAGGTGCCGTCGAGAGGGCCGCCGACCCAGTGGAGGGTGGCCGACGGCGCATAGGCGGCAGTGACCGCGGCGGTGTTGCCCTTGGCGATCGCATCGATATGCGCCTTGGCCAGGTCGCCGGCGGGACCGGCCAGCGCGGCCGATGTGCCGGCGGCGAGAATGGCGATGGCTGCGAGGAGGGTCTTCATGGCTCGGTGTCCTTGGCTTCAGCCGCGATTTGGCGAACGAAAGACGCCGATGAACGGCGCATATTCCCTCCCGATCGAAAATTTGAGACGAGCAGGGTCCCCTTGGCGGAGGACTGAATCGCGATGATGGGAAAGCCGACAGCGCGCCAAGGGCCCCTAAGGGTCGACACCTGCCGATTGCTTCGCACTTTCGCGACCAATCGCGGAAAGCTTGCTGCCGACGGAAGCTGCAAAGGCTCTCTCGCGTTGTCCGCATGCTAGGGTTGGCGCTCGAAAGGCCGATTCCATGACCCTTCTCCACCCCTTCCCCTTCGATCCCTCCCACGGCCTGTCGCCCGACGCCCTGATGGCGGTGCGGGTGCCCGAGGGCCCGGCCGACTTCGCGGGCTTCTGGCAGGAGCGTGCCCGCCGCGCCCGCCGGGTGGATCCCGAGCCGGCCCTCCGGCAATGCCCCCTGACCCATCCGGACTGGCAGGTCCTGGAAATCGCCTACCGCTCGACCGGCGATTTTCCGATCCGCGGCTGGCTGCTGCTGCCGCGCAGCGGCACTGTCACGCGCGGGCTCGTGGTCGGGCATGGCTATGGCGGGCGGGAGGGGCCGGATTTCGATTGGCCGGTGGAGGAGACGGCGATCCTGTTTCCCTGTTTTCGCGGCCTGTCGCTGAGCGCGCGGGCGCCGATTTCGCAGGATCCGGCCTGGCACGTGCTGCATGATATCGACAAGCGCGACGACTACATCATCGGCAGCTGCGTCGAGGATCTCTGGCTCGCCGTCTCGGCGCTCACCCAGCTCTATCCCTGGATCGAGGGGCACATCGGCTATGCCGGGACGAGTTTCGGCGGCGGCATCGGGGCGCTCGGCATCGCCTTCGACGAGCGGATCGACCGCGGGTTTTTGAGCGTTCCGACTTTCGGGCACCAGGCGCTCTGGCGGACGCTCCCCAGCATCGGCAGTGCCGCCTCGGTGCGGGATTTCGTCGACCGCCATCCCGAGACGGCGGAGACGCTGCGCTATTTCGATGCGGCGACGGCGGCGAGCCTGATCGAGGTGCCGATGCTGGTCGCCGCGGCGCTGTTCGATCCCGTGGTCGCGCCGCCCTGCCAGTTCGCGGTCGCCAATGCGCTGCCAAAATGTCAGGAAATCTTCATCCTCGACGCCGGGCATTTCGAATACCCTGGTCAGGAAGCGCAGGAGGCCCTCCTGCGCGAGCGGCTTCGATCGTTCTTCCAGGCGCCATGGACCGAGAATATTGTCGTTGGCACAGTCCCCGGCTGAACCGGGACATGGAGCTCCTGGTGTTCGGCCATGCCGGCGCCAAGGTGCTCGTCTTTCCGACGCGGGACGGTAAATTCTGGGAATATGAGGCGCTCGGCATCGTCGGGCGGCTCGCCCCGAAGATCGAGGCCGGCCAGCTGCAGCTCTACTGCATCGACAACCTCGCCGACGAGACCTTCTACGGCCGCCAGCATCCGGCCGATCGCATCCGCCGCCATGCCGCCTTCGAGGACTATGTGCTGCACGAGGTGCTGCCGTTGATGGCGGCGAAGAATTCCCATCCGGCAACCATCGCGCATGGCTGCAGCCTCGGCGCCTATTATGCCGCGGCCCTCGCCCTCAGGCACCCGCATCTCTTCGCCAAGCTGGTCGCCTTTTCCGGCCGCTACGACCTGACGCTGCGGGTGGAAAGTTTTGACGACCTCCTCGGCGGCTATTACGACGACGCGGTCTATTTCCACACGCCGACGCATTTCCTGCCGGGTCTTGGCTGCGACTGGCAGCTTGAGAGCCTGAGAAGGCTCGACATCGTCCTGACGGTCGGCGCCGAGGATCCCTTCATCGACAACAACCGCCATCTCAGCCGGCTGCTGCGCGACAAGGGCGTCCAGCACAGCCTGTATGTCTGGGACGGGCGGGCGCATCGTGGAAAGTCCTGGCGCGACATGGCGCCGCTCTACGTCTGACGGTCGCCCGACGGCGAGCAGGAGCCGGCAGCGAGCGGGGCAGAAGGGCTCAGCGCGCGGCGCCGGGATCCTTGCCGGGATCGAGCTTGGCGAGGCGGATGACGGCCTGGGTGCGGCTGTCGACGCCGAGTTTCTGCAGGACGGCCGAGACATGCGCCTTGATCGTCGCTTCGGAAATGCCGAGCTCGTAGGCGATCTGCTTGTTGAGGAGGCCGCGCCCCAGCATGGTGAGGACGCGCGTCTGCTGCGGCGTCAGGCTGCGCATGCGCTCGATCAGCTGCGCCACCTCCGGATCGGCCTCGACCTCGAGGTCGACATGCGCCGGCAGGTAGACGTCGCCGGCGAGGAGCGCGGCGATGGCGTCGCGGATCTCGTCGAAGCCGGAGGATTTCGGGATGTAGCCGGAGGCGCCGAGATCGAGCGCCCGCCGGATCAGCTTGGCGTCGGCGCTGCCCGAGACGATGGCGATCGGCACGCCGGCATGCTCGGCACGCATCAGGGCAAGGCCAGCAAAGCCGTCGGCGCCGGGCATGTTGAGATCGAGCAGCATCAGGTCGGCGTCGGGATGGGCGGCGAGCGCCGTCGCCGCGCCGTCGAAATCGGCCGCCTCGACGACGCGGTGCTCGCCCGGCAGTGAGCCGAGGATCTCCTTCAGCGCACCGCGAAACAGCGGATGGTCGTCGGCGACGATGAAGATGCGGTTCACGAACGGCTCCGAGACGGGCGGGACGGCGGTTCAATCATGCGGGGTGACGCGCACCCCTTGCACCCCATCGTCCCTATGAACAGGGTTCGGCCGCCGCGATCAAGGGCCCTGCCGCGAACATCCGCCGGGCGCCGCTTGCGTCACGCCGTCCGGTCCGATCCCCGGGGATCAGCGGCGCGGCGCGGGCGGGCGCGGCTCCAGAGCGCGGGTGCCGGCAAAATGCAGCACGATCTCGCGCTGATGCGGCTGGGCGCGGTGCTCGACGAGGTAGAGAGCCTGCCAGGTGCCGAGCATCAGCCGGCCGCGCAGGACCGGAATGGCGAGGCTCGTCGACGTGAGCACCGTCTTGATATGGGCCGGCATGTCGTCCGGCCCCTCGACCGAATGGCGATAGAGCGGGCCGGCCGGGGCGAGCCGGTCGAGCGCGTCGAGGAGATCGGCCTGGACGTCCGGATCGGCGTTTTCCTGGATGGTGAGGGAGGCCGAGGTGTGGCGCACGAAGGCGGTGAGGAGGCCGTCGCCGGCGTCGAGGCTCCTCAATCGCTCCCCGATTGTCTGCGAGAGGTCGTGCATCGCCCGCGGCCGCGTGCGCACCGCCAGGGTTTCGATGAACTGCATCGGCTCCATCGGCAAAGATCCTTTCGTCTGCCCGTCCGGCGGCGGCGCCCGGCCGGGCCGGCACGGACGGGCGCAGCGCCTGCCCATCCTCCTTCCACAATTCCGCTCCAGGATCGAGAGTGTGGCCGCGATGGCGGTCCCGCCACGTCTTCGGCGAAAGGATCTTCTGAATGACCGCCCTCGTCATCGACCCCGGTGTCTTCGATCCCCACAATGCCGAGCCGGAGCTGGTGGCGATGAACGCCGACATCATCGCCCTGCAGAAGGCGCGGCCGAGCCCCTGGTCGCTGCCGCTCGAAACCGTTCGCGAGGCGCGGCGGCTGGGTCGCGGCACGTTTCCGCTCGCGCCCCCCGACCCGCACGCCACGCTCGTCTGGGTCGCGGCGCGCGACGGCCATGCCATTCCGGTCAGGATCCTGCGTCCGGAGGGGCGGGAGGCGGCGGGGACCTTCCTGCATTTCCACGGCGGCGGCTGGGTGTTCGGTACGGCGGCGGAGGGCGACCCGTTTCTGCGCCACATCGCCGACCGCACCGGCCTCGTCGTCGCCTCGGTGGACTACCGCCTGGCGCCCGAAAACGTCTTCCCGGCGGGGCCGGACGACTGCGAGGACGCGGCCCTGGCGCTGATCGAGGGCAGGCTGACCGATCCAGAGGGCGTCCTGCCCGGCGACTTCCTCGCCATCGGCGGCGAATCGGCCGGCGCCCACCTCGCCGCCCTCACCCTCCTGCGGCTGCGCGACCGGCATGGCCTGACGCCCTTCCACGCCGCCAACCTGAATGCCGGTTGCTACGACCTGTCGCTGACCCCGAGCGTCCGCCGCTTCGGCGCGGAGCGATTGGTGCTGAACACCGAGGATGTCGCGACCTTCGTCGACCACTTCCTGCCGGTGGGGCTCGATCCGCGCTCGGCCGAGGTCTCGCCGCTCTACGCCGCGCTGCACGGCCTGCCGCCCGCCTTCTTCACCTGCGGCACGTGCGACCTTCTGATCGACGACACGCTGTTCATGGCCAGCCGCTGGCTGGCTGGCGGCAACGAGGCGGAACTGTCGCTGCTGGCCGGCGGCTGCCACGTCTTCCAGGGGTTTCCCTCGGCGACGGGCATCCGCTCGATCGGCGCGATGGAGGAATTCCTGCGCCGCCGGATGACGGCGCTTCTTCCGCACGGCCCGGAACAATGGCAGGCGCCGCCGCTCTACACCTGAAGAGCCTTCAAAAGGCACCGGCTTCGGACAGAGGAAGGGCCGCCGTCCCTCACCGCCCAAGGCGTTGGCGGAGCGGTCACGGCGCCGTCCGCGGCTTGTCACGCCGGCCGCGCCGAGCTTTAGGTCCGGTCAGGCGCCGGGGCGGGCGTCGTCGGCTGCTCGTCGAATTCGCGGGTGATGTCGCGGAAGGCGCGAAAAATCTTCTTCATCTGCTCGATCGCCTTGTCGACTTCGGCGTCATCGCTCGCCGCGGGCGGCGGCGGCGCCACGGTCGCCTGCGGACCCGGATCGGGGCGGCCGGCGGAGAGTTCGCGGATGCGCTCTTCCAGCCGGGCGCGCTCCTCCTCGCTCGGCTGGCAGCGCAGGGTGGCGCCGTCGACATGGCAGAGACTGACCTCGCCGGTCTGGGTGTCGAGGCGGGCGACGCCGCCCTCGATCGGCTGCATCTCGTAACGGCCGACGGAGCTCGACGGCATCAGGCTCTGGGCGGCCGCGGGGCTCCCGGCGAGGGCACAGCCGGCGGCGGCGGCAAGGATCAGGATCTTCATCGGGCGCTCTCCACGGACGTCGGGACTGTCCGCCCCGAGACGATCTCAGTGACCATCGGACGGGGCGTTCCACAAGGGGATGTGACTATCCCCCGGACATGATCCCCTTATGATGCAAATTCGGCGACAATGCCGCGATTGACCTTTTCACCCCTCTCAGGCAACGCAGACAGCCATGACAGATCCCATCTACAAGATCGCGCCGCAGGCGCTGTGGCGCGCGGCCGAGGCGGCGGGCCGGTTCGACGGCGCGCCGGTGGACCTTGCCGACGGCTTCATCCACTTCTCCACCGCCAAGCAGGTGCGCGAGACGGCGAGCCGCCATTTCGGCGGCCAGACCGACCTGCTTTTGATCGGCATCGATCCCGACCGGCTCGGCGACGGGCTGAAGTGGGAGCCCTCGCGCGGCGGCCAGCTCTTCCCGCATCTCTACGGGACGCTGCCGATGGACGCGGTGCTCTTCGTCGAGGCGCTGCCCGTGGATGCGGCCGGCTATCACGTGTTCCCGGCCAGCATTCGATGAAAAGCCTCTACGGGCTGGCGCGCCCGCTGTTGTTCCGGCTCGACGCCGAGAAGGCGCATGCCCTGTCGATCGCGGCGCTGCGCAACGGCGTCATCCCGCGCGTCGACATCCCCGTCGATGCGCGGCTGCGCGTGAAGGTGGCGGGGATCTTCTTCCCCAACCCGCTCGGCCTGGCCGCCGGCTACGACAAGAACGGCGAAGTGCCGGACGCGATGCTGCGGCTCGGCTTCGGCTTCGTCGAGGTCGGCACGGTCACGCCGCTGCCGCAGGCCGGCAACGAGAAGCCGCGGATCTTTCGGCTGCCGAAGGCCGGCGGCGTCATCAACCGGCTCGGTTTCAACAATGACGGCCATGCCGATACTTTCGAGCGGCTGCAGGCGCGGGCGCGCAAGGCCGGCATCGTCGGCGTCAACATCGGCGCCAACAAGGAGTCGCCCGACCGCATCAAGGACTATGTCGACGGCATCAACCGCTTCGAGCCGGTGGCGAGCTATCTCACCGTCAACATCTCCTCGCCGAACACGCCGGGCCTGAGAACCCTTCAGACCGGCGAGGATCTCGACCGGCTGCTGGATTCTGTCATCGCCGCGCGCAACGGCTTTGCCGCCCTCACCGCCTCGGCGCGCAAGCCGGTCTTCCTGAAGGTCGCGCCCGATCTGCAGCGCGAGGACATCGCCGAGATCGCCCGTGCCGTCGCCCGCCACGGCATCGACGGGCTGATCGTCTCCAACACCACGCTTTCGCGCGCCGGCCTCACGACGACGCTGGAACACCGCAACGAGGCCGGTGGCCTTTCGGGCCGCCCGCTCTGGCAGCGCTCGACCTACGTGCTGGCCGCCTTTCGCCGCGCGCTCGGCCCGGACATGGCGCTGATCGGCGTCGGCGGCGTCGACAGCGCCAAGGCGGCGATCGCCAAGATCGAGGCCGGTGCCGATCTCGTGCAGCTCTACACCGGCCTCGTCTACGGCGGGCCGCGCCTGCCGACAAAAATCCTGAAGGGCATGAGCCATTTCATGGACCTCAACGGCATCGGCCACATCAACGACGTCCGTGACCGCCGCATCGACGAGTTCATCGCCGCCGGCCCGGGCGACTGAGTTCAGGCCGGCGCGAAGCGCTGAAAGGTCTGACGTCGGCGCGATGGCAGGATGGCCAGCAAGGTCAGGCCGCGCAGCCCCAGGAAAAGGTCGAAGGCCAGCCACAGGCCGTGATTGCCGAGGATCGGCACCAGCGCATAGGCCAGCCCCGCAAACAGCAGCGTCGACAGGATCATCATGTCGCGCATCGCCCGCGACCAGGTGGCGCCGATGAAGATGCCGTCCATGACGAAGGCGAGCGCGCCGGCGAGCACCGAGACCGCGGCCCAGACGACATAGGGCCGCGCTGTCGCCCGCACGGCGGCGTCGGTGGTCAGGAGGTCGACGAAGCCGTTGCCGGCGAGGAAGAAGGCGAGCGTCAGGACGCCGGACAGGCCGAGCGCCCAGAGCGTCGTCAGTTTGACCGCCCGGTCGAAGGCCGGCCGCCAGAAGGCGCCGACGGCGCGGCCGACGAGTTGCTCCGACGCCGTCGCCACACCGTCGAGGAAATAGCCGCCGATCATGAACAGGTTGAGGAGGACGCCGTTGGCCGCCAGCGTCAGCGCGCCGAGCGAGGCGCCGAGGCGGGTGAACAGCATGTAGCCGCCGAGGAGGCAGAAGGAGCGGATCATGATGTCGCGGTTCAGCGCGATCATCCGGACGAAACCGGCGCGGTCGAGGATGCGACGCCGGCTCGGACGCTCGTCGGCGGGAAAGCCGCGCATGACGACGGCGAGCCCGACGATCGCCCCGATCGCCTCGCCCGACACGGTGCCGAGCGCGATGCCGGCGATGCCGCCCTGCATGACGTAGCCGAAGAGGATGGAGAGGCCGATATTGGCGCCGTTGATGACGACCTGCAGCACGAGGCCGAGCGTCCCCTGCCCGCGCCCGAGGACATAGCCGAGCAGCGCATAGTTGATGAGGGCGAAGGGCGCCGAGAACATCCGCCAGAACAGATAGGTCCGCGTCGCCCGGGCGACGTCCGCATCCGGGGCGATGGCGAGGAGCCCCAGCACCGAGATCACCGGCTCGAGCAGGATCAGGGCGGCGCCGATGCCGAGCGCGAGGATCACCGCGCGCCAGAACACCGCCTGCATCTCGGTGCCGTCCTCGGCGCCAAAAGCCTGCGCCGTGAGGCCCGTCGTGCCCGAGCGGATGAAGTTGAAGGTCGAGAAGGCGAAGTCGAAGATCAGCGCGCCGACGACGAGGCCAGCCAGCGCCGAGGGGTCGCCGAGCCGCCCGGCGACGGCGATGTCGGTGAGGCCGAGCAGCGGCGTCGTCAGGAAGGCGAGCGTCATCGGCAAAGTGATGGCGAGCACGGCGCGGTGCGTCACCGCAAACGGACGCGACACGGGCGCCTGCGCCCCGGCATTGCTCGCACTCATCGTCAGATTCTCTTGCGTATCGCCCGAGCCCGTGGCGTGCCATCTTCGCCCTCGCCGCGCAAGCGTCCGGCTCACGCGGGGTCGAGGGCCGCCGGATCGGGTCCTGCGACACATCGGCAGGAAAAGACGCGGGAACGCAGGGATCGCGCCGCGCGGTGATGACCTCGGTGCGCCCTTGCCTTATCTGCCGATGATGAGCCTTGCCATCGTCCACCATTCCGCCTTCGACGCCCGCTTCGATCCGAAACACCGGTTTCCCATGGCGAAGTTCTCGCGCCTGGCGGAGATCCTCGTCGAGGACGGGCTGGTCGCGGCCGGCGGCTACCAGGTGCCCGAACCCGCGACGGCGGACTGGCTGCGCCTGGCGCATGCGCCGGCCTATGTGGACGCGGTCCTGACCCAGACGGTGTCCGCAGCGGCCGAGAAGACGATCGGCTTTGCCGTGGATGCCGCCGTCGCCCTGCGGTCACGCTGCGCGACGGGCGGCACTGTGCTGACGGCGCGTCTCGCGCTCGAGCGGGGCCTCGCCTGCAACACGGCCGGCGGCAGCCATCATGCGGCTCGCGACGGCGGCGCGGGCTTCTCGGTGTTCAACGACGTCGCGGTGGCCGCCCATGCGCTGCTCGCCGAAGGCCTCGTGCGACGCGTCCTTGTCTTCGACTGCGACGTCCACCAGGGCGACGGCACGGCGCTGATCTTTGCCGGCGAGCCCCGCGTCTTCACCCTGTCGATCCACGGCGAGAACAACTATCCCGCGGTGAAGCCACCCTCCGACCTCGACATCCCGCTGCCCGACAAGACCGGCGACGACGCCTATCTCGCGGTCCTGCCCTTCGCGCTGGAAACCGCGCTGCACGAGGCTGCCCCCGACATCGTCTTCTACAATGCCGGCGTCGACCCGCATGCAGACGACCGGCTGGGGCGGCTCTGTCTCAGCGATGCCGGCCTTGCCGAACGCGACCGCCGCGTCCTCGGCTTCTTCCGCGACCGCGGCATTCCGGTCGCCGGCGTCATCGGCGGCGGCTATTCCCGGGACATAGAGAGCCTGGCCCGCCGGCACACGATCCTCCACCGGGTGGCGGCAGAGTTCGCCTGACACACCGCCCAGGACCGTCTCGGCGGGGCACGGTCGCCGGACTCGACGGCTGCGGCGGGACCTGCAATTCTGGCCGCTCACCAGCAAGCCGCGGCGCCCCGGGCGGAAGGAGCCTTCGATGATCCCGTGCCTCTCCTCACGCCGCGTCGTCTTCGCTTTGGCCGGCCTGGGGTCGCTGATGGCGGTGCCGCAGGCCGTGACCGAGGACGGCGAGATCCCCCCGGCCCACTATCCGCGACTGTCCGCCTCGGCCGACACCGCTGCCGGTTTCGTCCCGGACGGCTGGATGCTGGAATCCGAAGCGCAGGGCGACCTCGACAAGGACGGTCTGGACGATGTCGTCTTCGTCCTGCACGGGACCGACCCCGCCAATTTCGTCAAAGAGGAATGGTCGCCGGAGCCGATGGACACCAATCCCCGCATCCTCGGTGCCGCCTTCGCCGTGCCCAGCGGCGGCTACCGGCTCGTGCTCGAGAACCACACGCTGATCCCGCGCCGCGAGCAGTCCAATGTCGACGACGCCTATGACGACGGCCTCGCCTTGGCGCGGGGGGCCTTCAGCGTCGAGCTCTCCTTCTTCGCCTCGGCGGGAAGCTGGGAGATGCATCGTTCCAAGCCGACATTCCGCTGGCGCGACGACCGCTTCGAGCTGATCGGCTTCGACCGGTCGAGCGTCATGCGCAACAGCGGCGAGATGACCGAGGTCAGCGCCAACTACGCGACCGGCCGGATGGAGATCGGGACGGGCATGGCCGACAGCGACAAGATGAAGAGAACGTCGAAGGCATTCCGTCCGGGCCGGCGCCTCAGCCTCGAGGAGGTCGGCAACGGCCTCGACTTCGACCCGCTATCCCCGCCGCGCTGACCTGCTTCAGCGCCGGCCGATCTTCATCAGCCGGGAGAGCAGGAACAGCGGGATGACGATCACCGCGCCGAGGATGAAATAGTCCACTGCCCGGTCGAGCGAGCCGAACAGCGAGTACCAGAGCCAGTTGAAGAAGTCGGTGATCCAGAAAAGGATCTCGCGCGGGCTCCAGTCGAGCCAGGACAGGATCAGCCCGACGACGATCGACAGGAGCACCAGCTTGACGATCACCGACAGCGGCGAGCCGCCGAGGAAATTCGAGACGCGATCGGACATTTGGGGTTCCCGGTTCTTCTATGGCCCCGGAGGTAGGCGGAGATGCGGGCAAGGGCAAGGCGGGTCTTTTCGCGCGCGGTCGGCTTTTGGTTTGTCAGCAGCGCGGCGTGGGACTTCTAAAGCCTGAATATCGGAAAGCCGTCGGTGCCGAATATGGCGCCCTTCCTCGCCCCAACGGGGAGAGGGTGCCGAGCGCAGCGAGGCGGGAGAGGGGCGCGGCGAAGCCGCGGGGCGACCGATCCGGTGATGGCGCTCCCCCTCATCGCCCTGCCGGGCACTTCTCCCCGGCGGGGAGAAGAAGCAGCTTTGGCCTCTTGCCGGGTCTTCAGTGGCCATAGCGGGCAAAGCCGTCAGCCGTCGGTGCCGGACGTGGCGCTCTTCCTCGCCCCAACGGGGAGAGGGTGCCGAGCGGAGCGAGGCGGGAGAGGGGCGCGGCGTAGCCGCGGGGCGGCCGGTCCGTCGAGGGCGCTCCCCTCATCGCCCTGCCGGGCACTTCTCCCCGGAGGGGAGAAGAAGAACGTCGTCGCTTTACCGGCACGTCAGACGTTGCGATAGCGCATTCTGCCGTGGTGGCGAAAGCGCCCTCCCCTCACTCCAGCATCGCCTGCAGCGTTTCCAACCGGTCGGCCTCGAAGGCGGGTTTGTCCCAACGCAGGCGCGACACCCGGGGAAAGCGCATGGCGACGCCCGACTTGTGGCGGGTGGAGCGGGCGAGGCCCTCGAAGGCGACTTCCAGGACCAGGCCGTGGTCCGGCTCGGCGCGCACCGAGCGCACCGGACCAAAACGCTCGATGGTGTTGTCGCGGACATATCTGTCGAGCTGCTTCAGCTCCTCGTCGGTGAAACCGAAATAGGCCTTGCCGACCGGCACCAGTTCCAACGCATCCTCCGGCCCGGTCCAGACGCCGAACGTATAGTCGGAATAGAAGCTCGAGCGCTTGCCGTGACCGCGCTGGGCATACATCAGCACGGCATCGACGAGATGCGGGTCCTTCTTCCACTTGAACCAGGGGCCTTTTGGCCGGCCCGCGACATAGGCCGAGTCCCAGCGCTTCAGCATCAAACCTTCAATCACGGGATGCGGCGGGTTCGCGCGCTTGTCCGCCAGCTCGTCGAAGGCCTCGAAGGGCACGATCGGCGAGAGGTCGAAGCGAGCGGGATCAAGCGTATCGAGAAACCGCTCGAGCCGCGCGCGCCGCTCGGCGAAGGGAAGCGCGCGAAGGTTCTCCGGCCCGTCCTGCAGCAGGTCGTAGGCTCGAAGGAACACCGGATGCTTTTTCATCACCGCCGTCGAAACCGCCTTGCGGTTCAGCCGCTGCTGCAGGTCGGAAAACGTGCCGACGACAATGCCCGGCTCGCGCGAAGGGCGCGCAACGAGAAGCTCGCCATCCAGTGTCCCGTCGAAATCCATGGCCTCGACGAGATCGGGAAAGGCGCCGGAGATGTCGTCGCCGGTGCGTGAGTAGAGGCGGCAGACGCCGCCGTCGCGCGTCGCCTGGATGCGGATGCCGTCCCATTTCCATTCCGCGGCATAGTCCTCGGCCACGATGCGCCCATAGTCCGGCGCCTCCAGCGGCTGCGACAGCATCACCGGCCGGAACGGGGCGAGCGCCGCCGACACGGGTTTTTCCGCGACATCTTCCAACCAGGCGAAGAGCGTGGTGTAGGGCGGCTCGAGGCCATGCCAGAGCTCCTCGATCTCGGCGACGTCCTTAGCCCCGAAATCGGCCAGCGCCTGCTTGGCGAGGCGGGAGGAGACGCCGATGCGCAGGCCGCCGGTGACGAGCTTCAGCAGCGCATAGCGACCGGAGGAATCCAGCCGGTCGAGCCAGGCCTCGACCCGCTTCGGCCCCTCGGCACGCGAGACATGCGACAGCGTCTCGACGATCTCGGTCAGCGAGGGCTCCTCGGCCTCCGGTTGCTCGCCGCCCTCGCCCGCGGCGCCCTGCCGTTCGGGCCAGGCGAGCGCGATCGTCTCGGCGAGATCGCCGACATAGTCGTAGGAATAGCCGAACAGCACCTCGTCCATGCGCGTCGCCATCAGCGCCCGCAGCATCGCCGGCTTGACGCCGGGGATGTCGAGCCCGCCGGTGATCGCCGCCAGCCCGTAGCCCCGCTCGGGATCGGGCGCCTCGGCAAAGAAATCCACCATCAGCCGCAACTTGCCATTGCGCGAGGGGGTGAGGACGAGGCGGTCGAGGAGATCGGCGAAGCGTTTCATGCGGCCCGGTGAAGATGGTCTCTTGCGACGCCATCTAGCGCGCGCGGCCAAGGAGCATAGCGTCATCGGCAGCCGGCCCACCGGCGGCGAGATCGGCCTGCCTTCTCCCCAAGGCGGCCGGACGAGTGCCTGTGAGCCGCCGTGAACTCCGCGGCCCCGTCATGCCGCAGGGGCACAACGCAAGCTATACTGACGATTTCGCTTCAAGGACGCCTGCCAACTTCCACGCGGCCGACGAAAAAGTCATTTCAACTGGCGAATCCAAGGATCGCATGGCTGAATGAGTATTGCTGTCCGCAGGGAATGCGCATACGGCTCTTGCGCTTTGCCAGCCGGGTCCTTGGTGGAACGGTCATGCAAGCAGGTTTCTGAGAGGAAGCAACTTGCGTATAAAGATGATCTCCGTCCTGACAGTCGCGCTGATGGCCGCAGGTAGCCTTCACGCCACGGCGCAGACCAAGGGCGACTGGGTTCTCGGCAACTACCAGGGCGCCGGCTACTGGTTCCCGGGCGTGGTGGAGAAGCTCGGCGGCGGCAAAGTCACGGTGCGCTACGACGACGGCGAGCGCGAAACCCTCGATATCTCCGATGTCCGTGCCTATGACTGGATGATCGGTATGAAGGTCGAATGCAACTACAAGGGCAAGGGCGACTGGTATCCCGGCAAGATCGCCTCGCTCGCCGGCGAGAAGATCGGCATCGCCTATGACGATGGCGACAAGGAAACCACCAAGACGGGCCGTTGCCGCTCCAACTGATGGAAAAAGGGGCAGGACGCCAGTCCTGCCCCGACACGCGGGCCCGATCGGCGCCTCACGGCACCGGATTTTTGCGGCCCTCGCCAAGCGCCCTCCCTCGGGCGCCCGCCGGAAACGCGACAGGCAGAATGACCGGCCTGTCGGCATCGGGATCAGCGGCCCCCGATACCCCTCAGTCTCAGGGTGACTAGGCGACGATCGCCGCCCGGATCCTCTCCCGCGTCAGCGGCAGGTCGGTGATGCGCCGGCCGATGGCGTGGGTGATGGCGTTGGCAAGCGCCGAACCGCCCGGACCCTGGCTGCACTCGCCCGCGCCGAGGAAGGGCGTCCCCGGACGCGGCACGATCTCGACGTCGATCGTCTGCGGCAGCGCGTCGAAACGGAGGATTGGATAGGTCGACCAGTCGACCGAGGTCACCCGCGTGCGGTCGAAGGTGACGGCCTCGTAGAGCGTCCAGCTCGCCGACTGGACGATGCCGCCCTGCACCTGGTTGGCGACGCCGTCCGGGTTGACCACTTCGCCGGCATCCACCGCCGCATTGGCGCGGATCATCCGGACGCGGCCGGTATCGGGCTCGACCATCACCTCCATCGCCACCGCGCAATAGGCGGCGAGGTTCTTGTAGCGGGCGAAGGCGAAGCCGTAGCCGTGGTTCGCCGGTGCCGCCTGCCCGGCCTTCCAGCCGAACGCCGCCGCTGCCTTTTCGACGACCGCCCGCGCGCGGTCGTCCTGGAGGTGCCGCAACCGGAATTCCACCGGATCGGCATTCGCCTTCTTCGCCAGATCGTCCATGGCGTTCTCGATGGAGAAGACGTTCATGTAGGCTCCGAGGCCTCGGAGCGCCGAGACGCGCAGCGGCATCTCCTTGATGAAATGCCAGACGACGTTGCGGTTGGGGAAGGCGTAGAGCGGATTGGAGTTGCGGTCGCCATTGCCTTCCGGCGTCAGCTGGAGTTTGGGCGGCTTCGGCGTAAATGGCGCCGCCAGATGCTGCGCGGGCAGAAGCGCGCCGGCGCCGCCCGGACGCGAATTGTGCGTGCTGCTCCAGACCTCGTAGGCCCAGTCGACGATCGTGCCGGAGGCGTCCGTGCCCGCGCGCACCTTCGTCACCATGCCCGGCGAGAAGGGCTCCCAGGCATGTTCCTGCTCGCGCATCCACTGCAGCCGCACCGGCCGGCCGGGCAGCGCCTGGGCGAGGAGCGCGGCGTCCGCCGCAGCGTCGTCGGCGCCGTTGTGGCCGTAGCAGCCGGAGCCCTCGACGTGCACGCAGCGCACCGCCTCGGGCGCGACACGCAGCATTTCCGAGATTGCCGCGCGGTCGGGGAAAACGCCCTGCGTGTGGGTCCAGACGGTCGTGACGCCGGCGTCCAGCACGGCGACGGCGCAGGAGGGGCCGATCGAGCCGTGCGCCTGATAGGGCCGGGTGAACGTCACCTCGAAGGGGTCGAGCCCCGCGGTGCCGAGCTGGCCGGTTTCGGCGACAAGGCCATCCTCTGCCGGCAGCGCGATGATCGACTCGGCGAGGCTCGCGGCGTCGGGAAGGCTTTCGCGCTCTTCCCATTGGACCAGCGCCGAGAGCTGGCGCATGGCGGTGATCGCCTGCCATTCCTTTTCCGCGAGCACGCCGAGGAAGGAGCCGTCGCGCACCACTTTCAACACGCCCGGCAGCGCCTCCACCGGGCCGGTGTTGACCGAGACGAGGCGCGCGCCGGGGCTCGGCGGCCGGATGACGCGGCCGTGCACCATGCCGTCGGGGCGCATGTCCTGGACATAGGCGGCGCCGCCGGTGACCTTGCCGGGAATGTCGATGCGCTGGCGGGGCGTTCCCATCTCGCGAAACGTATCCGTCGGCTTCAGGCGCGAATTCGGCTGGGCCCGGCCGGTGATGATCTCGCCCGCGACGAGGTCGCCATAAGCAAGCCTGCGACCGTCGGGGGCGACGACGGCGCCCGCTTCCGCCTTGAGTTGGTCGAAGGGCAGGTTCCACCGCCGGGCGCCCTCCGTGATCAGGAGATCGCGGATCTGGGCGGCGACGTTGCGGATGGCGGTGCCGCTGTCCTGGATCGAGTGGCTGCCGGCGGTGTAGCCCTCGTTCGGGCTTTCGCTCGTGTCCGGGCCGATCAGGGACAGGCTCTCGAACGGCATTTCCAGCTCTTCGGCGGCGATCTGCAGCACCGCGGTCTTGATGCCCTGGCCGAGTTCGGCCTTGCCGGTGAAGACGGTGGCGCGGCCGGCGGCGTCGATGCGGATCCAGGATTCCAGGTCCGGATTGGTCTTCAGGCTGCCCGGCAGATCGGGCGCGGCTTCCTCGACGGCCTCAAAATTCTGCGTCTCGCTGCCCGGCGAGGTCGTGGTCTGCGCGAACACGTCGCGCATGGAAAAGGCGAGGACGAGCGAGCCGGTGCCCAGAAGCACGCCGCGGCGCGAGATGTTGAATGGCGTTTCGGGCCGCATCAGCCTGCCCTCGAACCGGTGGTGGCCGCCGTGCGCATGGCCGCGCCGGCGCGCTTAATCGCCGCGAGGATGCGCATATGCGTGCCGCAGCGGCAGAGGTTGGGCGCCATGTGAGCCTTGATCGCCGCTTCGGAGGCGGCGGGCTCGCGCTGCAGCAGCGCCTGGGCACGCATCATCATGCCGGGGATGCAGTAGCCGCACTGCGCGGCCTGCTCCTCGATGAAGGCCGCCTGCATGGGCCCGGGCGCCTCGATCGTGCCGAGGCCCTCGACGGTGGTGACCGCCTTGCCCTCGAGCGCCACGAGCGGGACGACGCAGGAGAGCACCGCCTCGCCGCCGACCATGACCGTGCAGGCGCCGCACTGGCCGAGGCCGCAGCCGTATTTGGCGCCGTGCAGGCCGAGTTCGTCGCGCAGCACGTAGAGGAGCGGCGTGTCGGGCGAGGCGTCGATCTCGTGCGCTTGACCGTTGACGGTGAGGCTTACCATGTCGTTTCCCGCTTCGAGGGGTTGGCCGGCGCGTCCGTGCCGGTGCTCAGCGCCTTTTGCCCGCCCTCGGCGCCCCGCGCCCGGGCTTCTGCGATCAGATCGGCGGGATCCTCCCAGGCAGGCTGGTCGCTGTAGGTGCGGCGCATATAGGCCAGGAGTTCGGCGATCTGGGCGTCGTCGAGCGAGCCGGCAAAGCCCGGCATGATCGGGCCGCGCTCGCCTTCCGGCGCGGGCAGGCCTTGCAGGATCACGTTGATCGGGTTCGACGGCGACGGGCCAGAAAGCGCGGTGGAGTGATCGAGCCGGAGGCCGCCATAGGGCAGCGGCCGCCCGGCATCGTGGCAGGTCGAGCAGGCCCCGGCATAGAGCGCCGCGCCGCGATCGGCGGCGTCGTGCGCGACCGGGTTCGTCTGGCCGCCGGCCGACTGGACGAGGACGCCCGGCGCATGCGCCGGCGTTTCGCCCAAGAGCTTTTGTGCCCGCGCCTGTTTCTCGGGCGACGGCGCGCCAATGCGGTCGACGATATAGGTGGCGAGCGCCCGCGATTCACTCTCCGGCAGCGTGCCGAGATTGCTGTTCACCGGTGCCATGGGCCCGCGGGCGACGCCGTGGCGCGCCTCCCAGCCCTCGTGCAGGTAATGCGTCAGGCTGTCGACGTCCCAGGGGATCGGCGCCGGCGACGCCTGGTTCAGCGCATAGGCCGACCAGCCCTCGGCCTCGCCGCCGGAGAGATGATCCTCCCCGCCCTTTTCGGCGCCGAAAATGTTGCGCGGCGAATGGCAGGCGCTGCAGTGGCCGAGCCCCTCGGCGAGATAGGCGCCGCGGTTCCACACCGCGTCCTTCGCGGGATCCGGCTCGAAGACGCCCTCGCGGAAGAACAAAAGCTTCCAGCCGGCGAGCACCATGCGCACGTTCATCGGGAAGGGCAGCTCGTTCTCCGGCGCCCGGGCCGCGATGCTCTCGCGCGTCATGAGATAGGCATAGAGCGCCTGGTTGTCCGCGTCGGACACTTTTGTGAAATGGTCATAGGGAAAGGCGGGATAGAGATGGCGCCCTTCCCGGTCGACGCCTTCGCGCATGGACCGCTGAAACGCCGCCTCGCTCCAGCGCCCGATCCCGGTATCCTCGTCGGGCGTGATGTTGGTCGAATAGATCGTGCCGAACGGCGTCGGCAGCGCCAGCCCGCCCGCAAACGGCTTGCCGCCCGGCGCCGTGTGGCAGACCACGCAATTGCCGACCGCCGCCAGATCCGCGCCCCGCTTCACCAGCTCGGGCGCAAACCCCGACGCCGCCGGCCGCCCGCCCGCCTCGATCTCCGGCTGCCACGCATAGGCGACAAACCCCCCGAGACCCACGACCGCCACCACGGCGACGCCCGCCGCCACTGTCCGAAATTTCATTCTTCACTCGCAAAGGAGGGCCCAAGAGGCACACAGATTCAGCGAGATAGGGCAGGAAGGCTGACGGTCCAGGAAATTGATAAGGGAGGGGGATAGATCCTGTGGAACCAGCGGATGAGCGAGCGTGGAAAAACGGGCATGTAATTTTTGGGAAAGGGGAAAGGAGGCTGCTGAGGGCCGAAAGCGTACAGTCCCATGTCCGGAAATCGATAGGCGAGAACAGACGTTAAAGAACCGTGATGCGGCGGTCCGCTTTCGGCCCAAGGTTGGCGATGCCGATCCAATGGAATATCGACAGGTTCATACATCAGTCCAATCGCTATCGATGCACAATAATCGCTCATTTTGGCTCGCCGATTTTTTTGAGACAAGCTATGGTTGCCTCGCGGGAAGTGAGGGTGAGCGATGTATATCGAGAAAATCAAAATCAAAAATTTCAAATGCTTTGAAAATTGGTTCGAAGTCGATTTCAATCAGGGCGTCAATATCATCGTTGGCAACAACGAAGCCGGAAAATCCACGCTGCTCGAAGCGATCCATCTATGCCTGACGAGCATGCTGAATGGCAGATATCTGCGCAACGAACTATCTCCCTATATTTTCAACAGGAAGATTGAGCGAGCTTATCTGGACAGTCTCGCTACCAGATACCCAATACAACCGCCGGAGATACAGATAGAACTATTTCTTGCTGGTGACGATGCGCTGGAAGACCTTCGTGGAAACCGCAACTCAGAGAGGAACGACAAGGCGCGAGGCCTCCTATTCTCAATCGAATTCGATAAAAAATATGATGGCGCCTATACCGAGTTGCTAAAAAGCAAAGAGATTAATTCGATACCTTTGGAATTCTATCAGGTTCAATGGTTGGAGTTCTCCCGCGAACCGGCTACGGCTCGCACGATTCCCGTCAAATCGGCCCTCATCGACTCAACGAGCACGCGTGTGCAAAGTGGCTCAGATATGTACATCTCGCGCATCGTCAGGGAGTTTCTGGACGATAAGGAACGTGTCGCGATATCCCAGGCCCACCGAAGACTGAAAGATGCTTTCAAGGCCGATTACAATGTCGGCGCCATCAATGAAAGGCTAGCGGAAGCGACGAAGATAAGTCGAAAAGAGGTCAGCATTTCGGTCGATATGTCGTCCCATAATGCCTGGGAAAACAGCCTCATGACCTACATCGACGACGTCCCCTTCCACTATATCGGCAAGGGCGAGCAGTGCATCGTTAAGACACGCCTCGCGTTGAGCAGCAAGAAGAACAGAGAAGCGACCATACTGCTGATCGAGGAGCCTGAAAACCATCTTTCACACTCGAAGCTCAACCAACTCATCAGCGACATCAGTACCGACAATAGCGGCAAGCAGGTCATTATTACAACGCATAGCAGTTTCGTCGCGAACAAACTCGGACTGGACCACTTGATACTGCTGCGGGAAGCGAAAGTCACTCGGATCAAGGATCTGAATGCGAGCGACTTCTTCCATAAGCTCCCTGGCTACAACACCCTGCGTCTCGTGTTGTCGCAAAAATCGATCCTTGTCGAGGGGGATGCGGACGAACTGGTCGTCCAGCGGGCCTATATGGATGCTAACGCGGGAAGATTGCCGATCGACGATGGGATCGATGTCATCTCGGTCGGACTTTCGTTCCTGCGTTTTCTCGAACTGGCGACGGCGCTTAAAATTCCAGTCGTGGTCGCGACCGACAATGACGGTGATCTTGCTGCGCTCGAAAAGAAGTATGCCAAATACAAGGACGTCGATCATATCAAAATCTGCTATGATCCCGTCGTGGATAGGGGCGATCTCGTCCTCGGCGATAAGCCCTTCAACTACAATACCCTTGAGCCGAAACTGGTAAAATCAAATAGCGTCGAGACCTTCAACAAGCTGTTCGGCAAAACCTTCGATCTGGATGGCCTTCATCGCTACATGAAGAACAACAAGACCGATTGTGCGCTAGCCGTCTTTTCGGGACAGGCGAGAATTCAATACCCGGAATATATCTTGGACGCGATCGCCATATGATGGGGCCGAACAAGCTCATCATCGCTGCGGCAGGCTCAGGTAAGACCACCTACCTTGTTCGCCAAGCGCTCGCTGTCAAGAATAGTCGCGTCCTTATAACAACCTACACGGAGTCGAACGAAAAAGAGATCCGGCACAAATTTTTCGAGATTCACGGCTCAGTTCCAGGCAACGTTCGTATACAGACCTGGTTCAGTTTGCTGATCCACCACGGCATCAAGCCCTTTCAAGGCAAGCTGTTTGATTGGGATATCGCTGGTATGCTTCTGGTTTCGAAGAGGTCCGGTTTGCGGGGTAAGAACCGGGAAGGGCGTCCCATGTACTGGGGTGAGGAAGATTTCAGACTCTGCTACTTCGACCGGCGAAATCGCGTCTATTCAGACAAATTGTCGAGGCTGATGATACGGTGCAACGAGGCATCGGAAGGCGCTGTCATCGAGCGGCTTGCCCGTATCTATCCCTTTATCTTCGTAGATGAGGTGCAGGATCTGGCAGGCCACGACCTCGACATTTTGACGGCACTATTCAAAAGCCCCGCAAACGTGGTCATGGTAGGTGATCCCCGACAGGTTACCTATGTGACGCATCTGGAAGGCCGTCTTAAAAAGTATCGGGATGGCGGCATCGCCGACTTCATTCGGGCGGAACTTCCCCGAAAGGTCCCATGCGATATTGATGTGACCAGTCTCGTGACATCGCACCGCAATAGCCCGGCCATCTGCGAATTATCGTCGAAGCTCTATCCAAAATTGGCTGCTGCGGCTCCTTGCAAATGTGTCGGCTGCAGACAATCGGTCCCTGTTGACGCGGGTCTCTTCATCGTCCGGCGAAAAGATCTGCCCCGCTATCTAAACACGAGGCGACCGGTGCAGCTCCGATGGAGTTCTACCGTCAAGATTGCATCTGCCGATCTGCCAGCGCTAACGTTCGGACGATCCAAGGGCCTCGGTTTCGACCGCGTCATTATCTATCCTACGAAAGAAATGATTGACTGGCTGAAGAATTCCCAATCGGCATTGAAGGCCGAAACCCGCGCAAAACTCTATGTCGGTCTCACCCGCGCAAGACATGCGGTGGCAGTGGTCTACGACCCCGCTGATGGTGAGGATATTACCGGTTTTACTGTTTTCGAGTAGAGAAATCCTCGGAACATGTTCCCGGATCTCCGTCCTTATGCCGCCCGCGAAACTCTGCCACGCCTTCGTGATATAGCTCGCTGTAGCGGCGGCCCAGCGCGGAGAATTCGACCTCGTTCTGTGTGATCTCGAGCGAATGACGTAGATGCAACACGACCGTCATGGCGGCAAGCGCGATGAGACTAATCGTATCAAACATTTCTTCATCTTCGAGCTGTGGATCGAGCTCAAGGGTCACCCTATCGTAGGTTTCCTGCGGATGCCGGCATAGCGAGGTCCATGTCACGTGCTCTGCGTCGGCGGAAATCTGTCGGTAGAAAAGCTGAAAACGAGGGAAATTGCTTCCTTTGCTCAGCTCGCCAATATTTAGGATTTTGGGCTTATTCTCGCCAACGGCCATGACGAATTGCTGCAGCTCGCGATTGGCTTCCTCGGAGAGTTGCGTAGACTTCTGGAGGAGCTTGCCACGCGATATCCGGCTAGCCTGGTCGTCATCATAAAGAATCGGCAAATATTCTGCCGTGGTGCACGCCGACTCCATGTGCATCGCACATTCGATGATGCCACGTGCCATGATGCGAAAGGCAAGCTGTTCCTCGTTCTGCAGCAGCACCAGTGCCGAATGGATGAGTGTCAAAGCGCGCGCTGCGATCGCAAACTTCGCAGACAGGGCCCTCGGATCGTCGCTGCCAGCTGTCTCCTGCGCAAACTCGCCAATGAAATTGCGCGCACGATCATTGAAGATCACAAGCCAGTCGACCCAATCGGCATCCTCGATCGCTGACGGATTATAGGTGTCGGTCATGGTCCGCTTTCAAACGATTGAAATTCAGGGTTCAACGGCCGGAATGGGCGCAAACCCGCCTCCCCTACCCCGCCGTCCCCGTCCGGTCCGCCCGCGCCCCGCGCACCACCGCCTGCGCCAGGTGGTGTTTTGCGGCATAGACCGCGTCGGCGTCCATGCCGGGTTCGCGGATGAGCCATTCCAGATAGTCTGGCGGCACGTCGCGGAGCGGCACGCCCTTGTGCTTGCCGAAGCGGAGTTTCGCGAGCAGCGCGGGCTGGTTCGAGACCTGTTCGGCGCGGTCGAGGAAGTCGGCGACGTCCTGGCAGCGGGGCATCAGGGCCTCTGCAATGCTGCGCAGGAGGACGGCGGTGCAGAGCGCGTCGTAGAGGGCGCGGTGGGGGTGGAGGCCCTCGAACTGCGGGCGGACCTCGGTGAGGTCGAGCGGCACGTATTTCACCAGGGACTGCAGGCCGTGCGCGCGCACATCCGGAAAGGCGCGCAGCGCCAGCTTGTGGGTGCACAGCCAGCGGCCGGTGAGGCGCAGCCGCGGCCGGTCGAACTCGGCCCTCTGCGCGGCGTAGAAGGCGGCGCCCGCAAACGGCGCCACGGCCTCGGCAAAGCGCGGGGCGCCGAAGAGCATGTCGTCGGAGATCTGGTGGACGCGGCGGGCATGCGGGTTGATGACGACGCCTTCGGGGTCGACCAGCGTCTGCATCGGGTTGAAGATTTGGCCGGTGGCGATGTCGAGATCGACCGAGCCGATCTCCAGCACCGCATCCTCCTCAAAGCGCTGCCCGGCCGTCTCCGTGTCGATGACGCGCACGACCGTTTTCGCGGGCTCGGCGAACAGCGACAGGGTTTTCGGCACGGTGGGGAAGAGGTTCGGCATCGTGGCTGAGAGATTGTCACGGCCGCGCCGCGATGCAAGGCGAGAGACCGCGGCCGGGCGCCGCGGCGCGGGTTTTACCCTATAAATTCAGCGGGCAAGGCGCTTTAGACCGGGTCGAGCGCCAGAACCCAGAAGAAATCGCCCTGGTCGGCGAATCGCCGGCGCTGCGAGGAGACGAGGACGAGCTTTCCCTCGCGCGCCGCGGCGAGACCCACGGTGTTGCCGAGTTCGGCATTGGCGGGGCTCACGGGCTTGGCCGGATCATAGGCGGTCTCGGCTTCCGCGGCCTCGAAGGTGCGGCCGACGAAGGCGGAGAATTCGCCCGTCAGCGGCCGGATTTCCGCCCGCAGACGCTCGCCGGAGGTTTTTTCGACGACCAGGGCGCCGCCCTCCGCTTGCGTCACGCGGCAGCGGTGGCGGGCGACGGTGCGCGCCGCCTGGTTCTCGTAGCCGAAGTAATAGAGGACGCAGGAGCGCTCGCCGGCAAGGTCCGCCGCGGGCGGGGCGACGTCGCCCGTCTTCTGCCCGGCGGCACTGCCGGCGAGCGCCGCGGCAGCTTCCCGCGCCGCCTCCGGCCCCGCCGCGAGCTTGGCGCCGGGATGGGCCGCGAGCGTCCGGTCGACTTCGGCGGCGAGATCCACGAGCGACGCCCGGTCGGGTTCGGCGAGCCCCGTCAGGGTCACCGCGCAGGTCGCGTCGCACTGGCCGGCAAAGGCCGTCGCCACCGGGTCGGCCTGGCCGCTCGGCGCATAGGCCGCGACATCCACGGGCGCGGCGGCAGCGGGCGGCGCCGCGGCGGAGAGGAATCGCTGTTCGAGCGCAGCGGCGGCCTGCGAGCGGGTGGGCGGCGCGGCAGCGGCCGCCGGGGTCGCTGGCGACGGGGTCGCGGGTGACGGAGCCGCTGGCGACGAGGCCGCTGGCGACGGGGCCGCGGGGGCCGCTGGCGGAGTTGTCGCCCCTGAGGGGGTAGCGGGCGCGGTGGGCGACGGCGTGGCCGCCGCGACGGCCGTGGCCGGCGGGCTCGGCGGGGCCTCCGGCGTCGCCGCGGGGGCGACGGGTTCCGCGGGCGCTCCAGCCGCGGCAGTCGGCGCCGCATCCAGGGCGGCCGGCGCCTCGGCGGCCAGGGCCGGCACCGCCGTCTCCAGCGCCATCGTGCCGCCGATCTCGGCGGTGCGGGCTTTCTTGTCGTAGATGCAGACGAGCGACTGCGTCGCGCCGTCCTCGGGGGACAGGCCGCGCAGGAAGGCGAGGCCGTAGCTCTCGGAGCCGAAGGGATCGACGACGACCTGCGGTTCCGGCATCCGCGCGGCGGCCGCCGTCCGGCAGGCGGCTTCGACGTCTTTGCGAAAACTGTTCCAGGCATCGGGGCTGGCGGCCGAGGCCGGCAGCGGCGCCAGCAGCGCGAGACCGGCCAAGGCGGTCGCGGCCAAGGTCGTGGTGGTAAGGGTGGTGCGGGCGGATCGGGACGGCATGCGGGCGTTCTCCTGGCGGGATGAGGACCGGCCCCGTCCGGCCGGCCCACGGTTCTGCCCTGAAAAAGGGGAGTCATTGAGGCAGAGCGTTTTCGAAGGGAGGTCCGGGCCCGGCGCCCTCCCCCGGACGGACGGCTTGTGCGGGGCGGGCGATCTGCTAATCGTCTCCTGTCTTACGTTTACGTCAATCTGCAGAGAGGCGCGCCGATGACCCTTCCCTCCGTGCTCCAGGGCCGAATGCGGCTGCCGGTGATCGCCGCGCCGCTGTTCATCATCTCCAACCCGGCGCTGGTGATCGCCCAGTGCAAGGCCGGCATCGTCGGCAGCTTTCCCGCGCTGAACGCCCGCCCGGCGGCGCAGCTCGACGAATGGCTGGCGGAGATCAAGGAAGCGCTCGCCGCCCACGACGCGGCGCATCCCGACCAGCTCTCGGCGCCGTTCGCCGTCAACCAGATCGTCCACCGCTCCAACGACCGGCTCGAGGCGGACCTCGCCCTCTGCGTGAAGCACAAGGTGCCGCTGGTGATCACCTCGCTCGGCGCCGTGCCCGAGGTGAACGCGGCGGTGCATTCCTATGGCGGCACCACGCTGCACGACATCATCAACGACCGCCATGCCCACAGCGCCATCCGCAAGGGCGCCGACGGGCTGATCGCCGTGGCCGCCGGCGCCGGCGGGCATGCCGGCACGCTCTCGCCCTTCGCGCTGATTGCGGAAATCCGAGAATGGTTCGACGGGCCGCTGTTCCTCTCCGGCGCCATCGCCACCGGCGGCGCGGTGCTGGCGGCCGAGGCCATGGGCGCCGACGGCGCCTATATCGGCTCGGCCTTCATCGCCACGGAAGAGGCGCGCGCCAGCGAGGCCTACAAGCAGGGCATCGTCGCAGGCGCGGCCGCCGACATCGTCTACACCAACCTCTTCACCGGCATCCACGGCAACTATCTGAAGAGCTCGATCGCCGCCGCCGGCCTCGATCCCGACGCCCTCCCCGACTCAGACCCGTCGAAGATGGATTTCGCCAAGGCCGGTGCGAAAGCCTGGAAGGACATCTGGGGCTCGGGCCAGGGCATCGGCGCGGTCAAGGCGGTGCTGCCGGCGGCCGCCCTCGTCAACCGCCTGGACGCCGAATACCGCGCCGCCCGCGCCCGCCTGTCGCTCTGACGGCGCCAGTTCCCGGGCCTTGACGGCCGGACGCGGATCGGAGCGGCGGCGACCATCCTTGCCTTTGACGGCCAAGCCGGCCGAGCCGGCCGCGGCCCGCGCCTCGGTCCCTGGCGGGGCCGCTTTTCCGACGCGCGCCGTAGGCGCACGCCACCCGGCGGCTTGCGCAGGGCTGGCGCCCCTCACTTTCATCCGCCGGGAAAGCGGATTGGCGCTTGAACCCGTCCCCATTTGCGGCTATCTGATCGCCGTCCGCGGAAGCACCAACCTCCGGTCCGGATTTGCCGCTTTAGCTCAGTTGGTAGAGCACGTCATTCGTAATGACGGGGTCAGGTGTTCGAGTCACCTAAGCGGCACCAAATCTCACAAGCACTTAGGCCAGATATTGGCGCCGACTGCTTCTCAGCTTTCGCGCATGGGAAGCTCACTCGCTGGCGTCCCGGTCGATTAGTTTGGGAAGCACCCAGGCCGCAGCCAAGTTCAGGCTCTGCCTATGACCGGCGCATCCTGTCCGGCACGAGGGGCCTACTGCATCGCGGGATCAAAATTGCACGTTAAATGGCATCCTGCTCCCGCCGCCAGCGCCTCTTTCCGCAATCCTGAAGACTCCGCTTGTCGTACCTCCGCGATCAACGCCCGCGGGTCGGAAATCCGTAAGGTTCTAATCTAGATCATGGTTTTGGGCCTGCGGCTCCCGTAGGGCTTTGGCGTCGAGCTTCATGCTATTGACGAGGGCGGGCTGCGTCCCGCGAAGGTCACCCAATGTCAGCTCCATTCCAAGATGCCCTTCAGAACCGTCTCCTGAAGATGATGCCGGCGAAAAGCTTCGCGCGCATTCGGCCCCATCTGGAACCGGTCGATCTACCCTTGAAAACTGTCATCGTTCCCCCCGGCGTCGAGACCAGCCATGTCCATTTCATCGAGAACGGACTTGGATCAATCATCGCCTCCAGTGGCGACAACGAGCACATCGAGGTGGGCCACATCGGCTGGGAGGGCATGTCCGGCGCCCACCTTGTTCTGGGCTCGCTGCAGTCGCCCAACCGCACGTTCATGCAGGTCGCCGGCGCTGGCTTGAGGATGGAAGCATCGGTTTTCCTGGAAGCGATGGAGGAGGACGTTCCTATCCGCCGTCTTCTCCTGCGTTACGTTCATACCTACGAAATCCAGCTTGCCCAATCCGCCCTTGCGAATGGACGCTACAGCGTGAGAGAGCGCCTCGCTCGCTGGCTGCTCATGAGCCACGATCGGATTGCAGGGGACGATTTGCCGCTGACCCACGACTACCTCTCGCTCATGCTGGGTGTAAGACGGCCCGGGGTCACCGACGAGATCCACATCTTAGAAGGCACAGGCCTGATCAAAGCGACCAGGGGTCACATCCTGATGCTGAACCGGGCGAAGATGGAAGAGGTGGCGGGCGGCTGCTATGGCCTGGCCGAGCGCGAGTACGAACGGCTCATCGATGGAACGGGCTGACTGCTGGGTCGCGGGAAACAAGCGTGAACTGACATCGCTCGGCCCGATCTCAGTGCCCGTCTCCATGGCTTGGGACGCGAGGATGGTCACATTCCAACCGATCGACGTTGCGATGGCGGCGAGCCGCGACAGGAAAGGTATGCTCGTCCTTCGCCATGGGCTGCTCGTTGCCGTCATCGTGCAGCTCGAAGACGAAAGCCATGGCGACAGATATCTCGGCAGGTGGCATGTCGAAGCGACGTTCGACGGCCTTCCGTCACCGGTGCGTCAGGTGTTCGACGACCTGGGCGAGATTCGGAGCTGGATCGAACGGAATGCGGCCTCGTCCAGGCCGGCCGATCGATCGGTAGCGACACCGTTCTGACCGGGCCGACGCCCTGATCACTCGAAGACCCGTGTCACTTTGTTGATGACACCTTGCACCAGCCCCTTCGGAGAGGCGGGGACAAGATCGTCCGCACGCCCCGACACCTCGGGATCTCGGGCCTCCGTGCGATTGAGATGGAGATAGCCCGTCTGGAACTGCGCCACCTTCATGAGGCTTTCGGCGTCGAGTATCTTGAGAACCTTGCCCCTCAGTTCGATGAGCCCCTCTCCACGAAGCTGCTGCAAGACCCTGTTGATGTGCGGTGGCGACATGCCGGTCGCCTCTGCGAGCTCTTCCTGCGTCAGCGGAAAGGGGATCGCGTTGTCCCTGGCATCACCGATGATGCGGTAGCGTATCAGCAGCTCGCAGAACATGTGGGCAAGGTGCTGGCGCGCATCGCGACTGCCGTGATCGACGATCCGTTCGCGGAGAACCGCCGAATCCGTCATGGTGCTCCACCATAATGCCTTGGTGATGCTAGAGAACTCGCTGAGGAGGTCCTCCATTTCCTTGGTCGGTATCAGCGCGCACGTCGTGTCGGTCACGGCGATAATGTCGTGGTCCATGGCCTGCAGGACGAAGACTTCCACGTCGCAGAGGTCGCCGGGGACAAGGAAGGCCAGGGTCTGACGTGTTCCGTCTGCGAGCGTCTTCGACCGGGCGGCCAGCCCGCACACGACGAGGTGGATATTGTGGACCTTCGTTCCCTCGCGAATGATCGTCTCGCCCCGGGCGAAGCTCTTCCTCGGATGGTTTGAGAGGTCGTCGAGCCGCTCGCGCTCGGAGGGACTGAAGCGGGTAAACTGCTCCAGCTTCATCGTCAGCACATTGCTCATCCCGGAGCTCTCCTGAGCTGTCGCATCTTGTCGTGAGTACGCGCTCCTGACAAATCGGTTCTCCCGTGGTGCCCGCGATGCCTGCTGAAGCCGGACCCATTCAAATCAGCTTGACCGCTTCGGAAAACGGAACGACGAGGAGCACCTTCCCTTGCTCGTCGCAGATTTCGAACTTTCGTCCGGTGACAACGGAACCGGACATCACGTTCTCAGCGAGGATCTGACGAGCGCCCTGGATAGCTTCCGCCATCACAGCATCCAGATCGGGCAACTCTGTACCATCCGGGTCCTGGATGAGCTCTTCACCTCGGCGCATGTGCAGAAAGTAGCGCATCGTTCAATCCACCAGTCCACGCCAGGCAATATGATGACGTGCGATCGATAATCCACAATGGGCCGCGCACCGAAGTCAGGCTTTCGAGCCTTAGTGCATTATCGGTCCCGCCAATACCGCGCTCTGAGCCGAGGCGCTATGAACCAAGCGATCGGCGCTGCAAGCACGAAGCTGGCGACGACGACAATGGGGATCAGGAATTTCCATTGCTCTTGCAGCGACGGGATCGACAGAACGGTGACGGCGCCAATACCGAAAAGGACGGCGTTGACCATTCCGTAGATGAGAAGGGAGATCCGGAATTGGGTCGACAAGTGAGCACTCCAGTAGGCACCAGACGGGCGTGACCTGACGCTGTACATCTTGGGGGGCGGCTCACGGCCCGCCGGCGACGGACCCGATAACCACCATCACGAGATCGTCCAGATCGACCGGCCCATTGATGGTCACCAAATCGTCTGTCGTCTGTACCGTGAGCGCCGCGTTGCTATTCTCCGACTGGCGCTTCAGCTCGTCGATGATGACTTCCCGGATGATGTCCGACATGCTTTCCGTGCTCACCGCGAGGCTCCTTCAATTTCATCGTCGGGATAGCGCAAGCCACCAGCCGAAGTCTCATCGATCTCGTCATTCGACATCTCGCTTGATGGGTCGGCCGCACCCTGTCCGGACGACTGATCGTATCGGGTCACCGACTGCTCGGCCGAGTCCATGCTCTGGCCGGCGGGAAGACCACGTGCGTCTTCGTTGCGGTCTGTCGGGCCGAGCCCATCATCACCGGTATTCGGCGCACTGAAGCGCGCCATATCGACCAGATCATTGTCTAATCCGCTGAATTCGGCAGAGACGATTTTGTCGTCGCGGTTCTCGTGGCCGGTGCTGTTCGCGTGCTTGTCCGGCAGAGCATTCGTCTGGATCTGGTGCTGTCGTAGCTTCTCACCGCCGAAGCGGCCCATCCCGTCGTCAGTTTCTTCCGGCATTTCCGCCTCCTCACATCCGCCAGAGCTTAAGGTTCAGCGTCCGGCGTAAGTTCCGACCCGTGATCTCAACGATGTCGACCGCGAGAGGAGCCCGGATGCCAAAGCGCCCGATGCGGCAGTATCGCCGAGCCTGCGAGGCCGCGCCAACTGCCAACGCATCTTGCGATGGCTGCCTAAGGTTTCTTGAACGCGTCACGCCACCCGAAAAGTTTCCTTCAGCGGCACCAGACCCACGACGTCACCTGCCTCGTCCACAATTTCAATCTCCTGCCCATCGACGATCTCGCCCAACTTGACCTTCTCGGCCAGCATTTCCCGCGCCGATCTGACGGCTTCGGCATGTGCGGCCTCGACATCAGGGAACTCCTGTCCCTCGACGTCCGCGAGAAGCAATTCCCCATCTCGGATGTGCAAGTAGAATATCGACAACCCGTGACCTCCCGATCGCAGTGCAACACGACCCGTCCCATTCTGCACTCGGCTGGAGCACCCCGTCCGCCTTCGCCGCCACCTTCCATCTACGACGGGCGCCGACACCGCGCCTCGGCAAGGGCCCCGACGCCCGTCGCTCAACCCGCAAACGAACTCACGACTGGGTAAAATCAGGGGCAACGCCAGAAGCGGATAAGGAATTAGGAGTTCCCCGAGGCACTTTCTCCTTGCGTAGTGAGGGCGTCCAGCACGGCCTCAGGCGCCACGTCGTTCATTGTTTCCTCGATCTCGTCATCGACCTCGGTCCTGATGCCCAGATGGTCGCGCAGGGCCGCAACCATTTCCGTCAGCTTGGTGAGCTCGTGCTCGGCAAGAAGGCTGATCTGAAGGTCGAGATCCGCACGCTTATCCTGCGCCTTCGCCGTCCGGTTCTGACTGATCAGAACGAAGGTCGACAGAAAGATCGCCTCGACAGACGCCACCATCGCCAGAACCACGAACGACGGATCAAAGGGCTGAATAATCGGCAGAAGGCCGAGATTGATCAGGATCCAGGAGCCATAGAGGACGAGGTGCAGGTACACGAACCGCATGCTGCCGGTGAACGAGGTGATGGCATTGGCGACTTTTTCTTCGCGGCTGGCGGAAGCCGCTTCTTTGTCGCGCCGGTCCCTCAGGATCTCGATGTTGCGCTTGAGGGAGGCGGACAATCCTTCGGAGCCGGGCTTGGGTACGGTGGGGGTCGGCACTTGAGTGGCTCTTCTGTTCGGGGCCCGGATCAGGTCGCGTCGCCTAGGCAGGGGCTGAAGCGAGGACGATAGAAGCTATGGATTATTGCCGTTGCCCGTCTTGGCGAAGAGTCCCACCCGCGATGCATACGATATGCCGACGATGGTGAGGTCTGGCATATGTCACGTGGTTTGAAGCGGGCACTTTAATCATTCCGTCTCCCCACCATGTCTCGCCAGACGCGCCACTTGACGCTTGCCCGTCCTAGTAAGTTGGTGCAGGCCAGGCCGGAATCCGCGCAGAAAATTTTACCCGCCGCCAGATGTAGTTTCCACGGCTTCTCCGTCCGGCTTCTGCTCGACGCCGTAGATCCCGAACCAATCGGTAAAAAGACCGTAGACCAGTAAAGCCGCCACGATAGCGCCGACTATAAGGGACACGGCCACTGTTCTATCACGCTTGCTGAGGCTCATGCTCTATCCCACTGACAAGACGAAAAAATTCAACAATTGAACAGGTTAGGATGAGCTGAGTTCCAGGATTTCTGCGTGGTTAGCTGATGTTTCGAACCTGCATCGCTCACCCCCTGCACCACGGCACGGATCACATCGCGTAGTGGACGAGGCCGCTGCTGAGAAATTCCTGGATCAGGCTGCCGTTTCCCTGCAACAGAACGATCGGCTCGCCCGAGCCGAACGCAGCATTATGAAGCCGAACGCCGTCGACCGTGAGGAAGCGGCCGGTCGGCTCGACCTGCCGCCTCGCCTGTGCCGTTCGAAACGTGACCGCTCCCGCGGTCAAGGCGATCAGTCCGACGCCGAGGGCGACGAGATTTCTGCGCATGGATTTTACTGGGTTACCCCCGCGGGGAACGGCACTTATTCAAGGGACATCACAGCGCAGCTCAGTCGAGCAGAGCTCACACCAGCGTCGGTATCGTCTCGACGGCGTAATGCCGCTGGCCGCGACGACAAAGATAGACCTCGCGCTCCGGACTTGCCTCGATGGAAAAGCCCGCACTTCGCAGCATCGCCTGCACCGCCGACTGGTTGGGAATGAACCAGTTGGTCGGATCGGACGCATACCGCTCTTCGACGAAAAAGAGCTTCGGAAAATCGGGGCGGTCGAAAATCGACCATTCGCCGAAGTCGTAGTTCTCTTCGAGCTCGGGGACGCGTTCGTCTCCGCGCTGCAAGCACTGAAACAGCATCTGATCCTTGACCACGTGTTCGTGGAGGAGATCGAGCGCCAGGAGGGGGTGCCTGAGATGGTAGAGCACGCCCATGAAGATCACGAGATCAAACTTCTCCTGAAGCTTCGCGACCTCGTAGACCGACATCTGTCGAAATTCGATGTCGAGGCCGGACTGCTCTGCCGCAAATCGTGCCTGGCGCAGATAGTGAGGATCGGAATCGATCCCGACGACGCGTCCGGCGTTCCGACGCTTCATCTCCAGGCTGTAGAAGCCGGCATTGCAGCCGACATCCAAAACGCTGCGCCCTTCGAGATCGTCCGGAATGATCTGCTTGAAGCCCTCCCATTTGAAACGGGGATAGTCCCCGAGAAAATGGTCGGGAGCGGTGCGAACGCCGTGGATGTCGAGATTGTGGAACCAGGGGCCGAGGTTGGCGATCTCTTGCCTCAGTTCTTCGCTCGTCAGATGTACGCCCATCCTCAGCTCCCGACGCATGTCTCGAGTTTGGACGCCGGCAGCCATGCCGGGGCGCGCGCCTCTTCCGGCGGGTTGCCGAGGCTGCCGGCAAACCAGTCGGCGGTGACGCGAAGACCCTCCGACAGGGGAACCTTCGGCTGCCATCCCAACAGGTTTCGGGCCTGAGAGATATCCGGGCGACGGCGAGTCGGATCGTCCTGCGGCAAGGGCCGATGAACGAGCTGCGACTGCGTCGGCACCATGTCCAGAACCATCGTCGCCAGTTCGTTGATCGTGAACTCACCGGGATTGCCGAGGTTGACCGGCCCGCCTGGATTCGGGTCGACGTTCATCAGCGCGATGAGGCCGGCGACGAGGTCGCTGACGAAGCAGAAGGATCGCGTCTGCTCGCCCGTGCCGTAGATCGTCAGCGGCTCGTTTGACAGCGCCTGGACCAGAAGGTTGGAGATGATGCGTCCGTCGTCGGGCTGCATGCGCGGGCCGTAGGTGTTGAAGATCCGGGCCACGCGTACGTCGGCCCGTCCGGCTCGCAGCATGTCGAAGCACAGCGCCTCGGCGGCGCGCTTGCCCTCGTCGTAGCAGGCACGCGGCCCGGTGCAGCTGACATTGCCGCGGTAGTCCTCGCGCTGCGGATGCTGGGCGGGATCGCCGTAGACCTCGCTGGTCGAGGCCTGGAGAAACGAAGCCCCGTGCTGCTCGGCCAGCGTCAGCAGATTGCATGTCCCTGCCACGCAGGTCATCATCGTGTGCACCGGATCGGCCTGATACTGCGGCGGCGAGGCGGCGCAGGCGAGGTTGTAGATCTGGTCCAGCGGCTCGTCGATCTGCTCCAGTTGGCAGATGTCCTTCTCGATCAGTCGGAAGCTCGGATGGTTCATCAACGGCTGGACGTTGGCTTCGGAGCCCGTGAGGTAACTGTCGACGCAGATGACGCGATCACCTCGCGCGAGCAAGGCATCGCAAAGATGCGACCCCACGAAGCCGGCCCCTCCGGCCAGAAGAACAGTCTTGCCGTTCCCGTTTCGAGCTCTCTGCAACATCCTGTCTACTCCTCAGGCTGAAATCCGTGGCTGCCCCGGCTGGTCGAGCGTCTCCGGCAAGTCCGCCAGGGCGGCCGCAAACCCGCGGGCCCGGGCGAGACCCGTATGCTCGTGAAGGACGATCGCCCTGGCGCTGTCCGCGAGCGCCAGCCGGGCGGGTTCATCGATGGCCGTCAGGGCTTCGACCACGTCATCGGTATCCCGGGCGATGACGAGCGCCCTGCCCTCCGGCAGCAATTCGTCGAGGCCGCGCCACGCGTCGCTGATGATGGGCGTTCGGCAGGCGGCCGCCTCGAACAGCCGCACGCTCGGCGACCAGCCGGCGGCGATCATGTCGGCCCGGGTGACGTTCAATGTGAAGCGCTGGCGGCTGTAGAAGCTCGCGTGCTCGGAGGGTGGCAGATGCTCGATCCGCGCGACATTGTCCGGCCAGGTGATGTCGGCGGGGTATTGCGGCCCGGCGACGACGAAACGCCGGTGCGGAAGGCGCCGCGCCGGCTCGATCAGCAGCCGCTCCAGCGTCGGCTGACGGTCGGGGCTGTAGGTGCCGAGATAGCCGAGATCCCAGACGAAGGGCTCGCCCGTATGCTCGTAACGGCTGGCGTCGACGGAGCAGTAGAGCGCCCGCGCAGTGCGTACGCCGAATTCCCGCTGGAGCCGGTCGAGGACCTCGCCGCCGGAAAAAGAGAAATAGGCGTCGAGCAACGGCATCTGGCGCCGGGCGATGTATTCCTCGTCGCCGCGGGCAAGCTTTGCCAGCGTGACGGGCGTATCGATGTCGTAGAAGCAGAGGCGCCGCACGCCGAGGTCCATCAGCCTGTCGATGACCTGGACTCCCTCCGGCACATAGGATCCGACGATGACGGCATCGGCAGCCTGAAGCCGCTCCGCGTGAGAGCCGATCATGCCGTCGACGTCGGAATAGTAGACCAGCCGGCAGAAGTCGGGATCGGGAAGATCGCGGTTGGCGGCGTACCAGGGAACGTCCCGCTCCAGGAACAGAACGCGGTGTCCGTTCGCCTCGAGCCCGCGGATCAGGGCCCGGTACGTCGTGGCGTGACCATTGCCCCACGACGAGGAAAGGGTGAGACCGACGATGACGATGTCGAGGGGGCTGGTCATTCCGCCAGCTCCCGGCGGCTTGCCGCATGACGGCTGAAGATGGCGTCGACCGTCTCGGCACGGGTGTCGTAGGTGTGTTCGGCCAGCACGCGCGCCAGCGCTTTTCGACCGATGGCGGCAGCCCGTTCCGCGCTCAAGCTTGCCAGGGCCTCCACCACGTCGCGGCCGTCGCGGGCGACGAGCACCTCCTCCCCCGGCTCCAGGAAGAGCTCGATGCCCTCCCAGTAGTCGGTGATGAGACAGGCGCCGGCGCCGGCCGCCTCGAACACGCGGGTGGCGGGAGACAGGCCGTTTTCCGCCATGCTGACACGGGAAATGTTGAGCACGGCCTTCGGCGTGACGTTGAAGGCATTGTGGTCACGGGTCGGGACGTGGCCGAGATAGGTCACGTTGGGCGACATGGGTTTGTCGTGCCATCCGGAGCCCCCCAGCAGAAACGTCTGCTGCGGCAGCCGGGCAGCCGGCTCTAGGAAGAACTGCTCGACGCGCGCCTCGCGGTCCGGAAGCCGGTTGCCGAGGAAACCCAGTTCAGCGGTGAAGCGATTATCTTTCGCGACGGGATGGTGCGTCTGCGGATCGAGACCATTGTAGATCGGGATGCAGTCCCGGGCGCCCATCCCGCGATAGGCATTCACCACCGGATCGCCGCCGCCATAGGTGAGCACCAGGTCCAGCCGCGCCAGCGCCGCGCGCAAGGGATGCCCCGCATCCGCGCGCATTTCGGCGAGCGTCGCCGGGGCATCGACATCCCAGAAGATTTTCAGGGCGTCCGACCGGGCGTGACGGAGCACTTCCTGCAAGAGCAGGGCATCCTCGAAGCCGACGCCGCTGGTCTTCACCACGACGTCGGCCGTCGCCGCCTCGGCCGTCACGGCTTTGAGGGCGTCGACGGTTCCCTCGTAGACCACGACCTTGCACCAGTCCGGCGGGTCGATGTCGCGGTTCGCCTGGCGGTCGTAGACGTCGGGCTCGTAGAAGGTGATGTCGTAGCCCTTCGCGGCCAAGGCGCGGAGCAGGCCCCGATAGTAGGTCGCCGCACCATTCCAGTAAGCCGAGAGGAGGCTGGAGCCGTAGAAGGCGATCTTCATTGCGCAGCCTCCGCAGTGGTGGACAGTTCGAGCACCCGCGCGCTGCCGCATTCCGTCAGGATGGTCAGAAGCTCGTCGACGCGGTGCCGGCAGGTGTGCCGGGCGCGGATGGTCTCGAGCCCGGCGGCAACCAGGTCGGCCGACAGCTGGGGATCAGCGAGCACGTCCTTCATCAGCCGGGTCATTTCCGCGCCATTGCGGGCAACCAGATAATCCTTGCCCGGTCGGAACAGGTTCTCGGCATCCTCCCAGGGAGCGGAGATGAGCGGGATGCCGCAGCTCAGCGCCTCGAAGACGCGGATGGTCGGAATGCCCGGCAGGTTCTCGACATAAGGGCGGCGGGGAATATGGACGGTCACCCGATGCTGCGCGAAGGCCATCGGCGCCCGCGCATTGGCGATCCAGCCGCGATACTCGATGCCGGCCTCGGCGAGCGCAGCCAAGGCGTGCTGGGGATAGCGCACCCCGCGCACCGTGGTCTTCAGTTGCAGCGCCTGGGAGGGGCGCACGAGGAATTCCAGGATTTCGGCCGACCGCTCGTCGTCACCCCAGTTGCCGATCCAGATCAGGTCGCCGCTCTTCTCGATGTCCGGAAGCGGCCGGAAGAGAGCGTCGTCCGCCGCCTCGTGCCACGTGTAGACCGTCTTTCCCCATCCGGCCTTGAGGTAGCGCTGCCGCAAGGTTTCGCCGAAGGCGAGAATGCCGTCGTAGTCTTCCAGCCGCAGCGCGGCGATGTCCCCCTCCGACGAAATGGCGCGATGGTGCGTGTCATGGAAGAAAAGCGAGAACGCGCCCCCGTTCGCCCGCGCCTTTCCGATCCGCTCGACGAGCGCCGGGTCCGTCCACTCGTGGACCACGACGACGTCGGCCTCCGCCACCGCGGCCTCGTGATCGAAGTCGGCGCCGTAGATGCGCGACATCAGCTGCGGGAACGTTGCATGGAAGTCCGCCAATGCTTCCGCGCCTTGATCCTCGATCAGGTTGGCACGGCTCCAGCTGTCTTCCGGCTCCAACGCCAGCACGTCGTGACCCCGCCGAACCAGATCCCGAATGACCCCACGCAGAAAATGCGCATTGCCGTGGTTCCAGTCGGAGATCAACGAGTGGGTGTAGAACAAGAATTTCATGCGGATTCCCTTGCCTCCATGGCCGGCACTGACGCGAGGAGTGACTGGTAGAGACGGCTGACGGCCCCTGCCTGTGCGGCCACGGTGAAGTCCAACGAGCGTTCTTGTGCCTTTTCACCCAGCGTCCGTCGGAGAACGGGGTCCTGCGTCAGCAGCTTGATCGCGCTGGCGAAGGCGTCGGGATCACTGGGATCGGCAAAGAGGGCGGCTTCGTCCCAGAGCTCGCGATAGGTGGGAATGTCGGCCAGCACGAGGGCGCTTGCCCCGCGCGCCGCCTCCAGCGCTACGAGACCGAAAGGCTCGTAGAGCGAGGGCGACACGACGATGGCCGCTTCGCGCATCAGGCGCATGGTCTCGGAATGGGACAGCGCCCCCCGGTGGTCGGCGTTGGCGAGCGGCAGATGCTGCCCGCCGGGCCCGCGATCGGCGCCGGCCATCAGGAGCGGCCAGCCGGAGCCGAGGGCCGCCTGGTCAAGGACGGCGCCGTTTTTTCCCTCGTCCCACCAACGCCCGGCGGCGAACACCCGGTCGACCTTCTCCACCGCCCTCGCGGGCACCTGCGTCGCATTGTGAATGACGCCAAGCCTGTCGATCGGCCCGTACACCTGCCTCGACAGTTCCGCATGGCTGCGGCTCGGCATCTGGACGGCATCGGCCCGATCGAAGCCCTGGCGGTTCAACTTCCACTGCCATTGCCAGGCGTCGGGAACCGGTGTTCCTCGGACAACGTGGAACCAGGTACAGACGCAAGAATGGGCGACCACCACGATCGGCATCGGCAAATCGAGCCCGGCAGCCTGCGAGGGAAGATTGAGGTGGACGAGGTCGACGCCCTTTCGAAGAGCCACGTCCGCCACTGCGTGCTGAACCCCTTTCAGCGCCGACTCGTCTTCCACCATCCAATCCAGAGGCTCGTCGCCGAGGATGAGTTCGCCGATTTCTCGCGCTTCAGCCAGCTGAGCTTCGCTCGGCTTCGGTCCCAGGCAATAGAACACCGTCTCGAATCCCAAAGGCTGCAGACCAGCAGCGAGATCCATCGCGTAGCGCCACACCCCTCCCACCGCATCGACGGTCATCAGGATGCGCCGAGGATGGGCTGCCTGCGGCTGCATCAGGCGGGTACCTTCAGCTTCCGCTCAGCCGGCGGGCGGCCACCGAACCGATGCTCGACCAGCCACTCCGCGAGATGCCGCAGCCCTTCGGTCCAAGCGACGCGCGGCTGCCAGTCCAGCCTGTCCGCCAGCTTGCGCGTATCGGCGACGAAATAGAGCTGGTCGCCCGCACGCCAGTCGCCGAAATCGGTATCGACGTGCCGGCCGGTGATCTTCTCGATCTCGCGCAGCACGGAGAGAACGCTCACCGCATTCCCCGCCCCGCCGCCAAGATTGAAGACCTGGCCCTTCACCTCGCCGATGTGGGCGAGGATGGAGCGATAGGCCGCGACGGTATCGTCGACGTGCAGGATGTCCCGGACCTGCTTGCCATCGCCGTAGATCGAGATCTTCTCTCCGGCGAGCGCCCGGATGAGAAAGTGCGCCACCCATCCCTGGTCTTCGGTGCCGAGCTGCCGCGGCCCATAGATGCAGCTCATGCGCAGCACGGCGGTCGGGAGGCCAAAAGACTTCGCGTAGTCCAGCACGTACTGGTCCGCCACGCCCTTGGAGCAGCCATAGGGGGTGCAGAAGTCCAGTGGGCGATCCTCGCCGATCCCATTCAGCCGCACCTCGGAAGCGCCTGGAATGTAGCGGTCGTCACTCTCGATCATCGCGATGTCGTCGAGCGAGCCATAGACCTTGTTCGTGCTGGCGAAGATGACCGGCGCGTTCCGCCCTGCCTGACGTACGGCCTCCAGCACGTTGAGCGTGCCGCGACCGTTGGTCTCGAAATCGTCCATCGGCTGCACGAGGCTGGTCGTCACGGCTGTCTGGGCGGCGAAGTGGAAGACGGCCTTGGCATCCTTGAAGGCCGCCTCGATGCCCCGCAGATCGCGCACGTCCGACAGAACCGGGTGGACGCGCTGCCCGTGGTTTTCCATCAGCCAAGCCAGGTTCTGGTCGACGCCGGGCCGGGCGAGGTTGTCGAGGATGATGACGTCTTCGCCGTCGCGCAGGTAGGAGTCGGCCACGTTCGAGCCGATGAAGCCGCTGCCGCCGGTGATGACGATAGGCGCCGTCCCTTTCGAGAGGTTTGGCGCCGCGAGCTTTGTCACCTCGCCGAGCCGCGCGGCTCCGCCTTCCATCAACAGCCGCGCCAGAAGTTTTGGCTGGCCGTCGTGGGTGACGGCGCCGAGATGGTAGTGCCGCGGATCGAACCACAGCCCCTCCTGAACGGGCACCGTGGGCGCGATGTCGGCCCAGGAGTACCAGTAGAGGCGGTCGGCCGGGACCGACAGCGCGGTCATGAAGCGTCGGGCCTGCTCGATCTCGTCGCTGCGCCAGGTGGAGTAGCCGGTTTCGGTGATCCAGATCTCGGACTGCGGATTATAGCGGTCGATGATCTTGCGCATTTCGCCAAGATGCATGTCCCACCCGCCCCAGGAGCCCTCCTCGCTGTCCCAGGTGCCGGGAAAGCCGTGAAATCCGACGGCGTCAACAACGGCGAGGACACCCCGTTCGCCCATCAGGTCGAGCCAGAGGGGATCAAAGGGGCTGGGGCCGCCAAGGACCGGCTTCCAGCCGCGCTGTTTCGCCCAATAGGCCGCGCCGCCGACCATCTCGCAGAAGAGCTGGAAGTCGCCGTCTTCGCGCCAGTCCCAGTCCAGGAGATTGTTCGGTTCGTTCCAGAGCTCGATGTGGCGGAAGTGCTTGCCGTAGCGCGTCAGCACATGGTCGACGAAATCGGCATAGGCCTTGAGATCGTGCGGCGCGCCGGACGCGCGTCCAGTGCGGGACAGCGACGGCGGCGTGTAGTGGACGCAGGGCAGGAGATCGATCTGCGTGCCGAGACGCGGGATCAGCCAATCGAACCAGGCCTCGCCCCCCGGGGCGAGGTACTCCGCCCATGAAAGGTGCGTCCGAAGGTGACTCGCACCACTGGCGATGATGTCGGGAAGAAGCTGCTCCGTGCGCTCGAACTCCCCGGGGCGAAACCATTCCACGAAGCCGTAGGCCTTGCCTGGTGCCGCCCGATCTGGAGGGACGGATGAGTTCATGAAATCAATCCTCGCTCTTCCAGCTGGCGCTTCATCTCGGCCCCTCGGTCGATGCCCCCGGTGCCCCGAACCCATTCCGCAAAGGGGCCAAGGGAGGTCTCGAGCCGCGCCTGAGGCTCGAAGCCGAGGAGATCGCGCGCCTTCGAGATGTCGGCGAAACAGTTGCGGATGTCGCCGGAGCGCGCCTTCCCCATGATCTCCGGGGCGATCTGCGGCACGCCCATGGCATCGGCCAGCAACATCGCAACCTCGGCGATGGTGTAGGCCTGCCCGCTGCCGACATTGATCGTGTGACCTGCCGCCTGCGGCTCTTCGAGCGCCAGACGGAAGGCCCGGGCGACGTCCTCGACATGAACGAAATCGCGGCGCTGCTGGCCGTCCTCGAAGATCAGAGGCGGCTGGTTGTTGGCGAGCCGGGATGCGAAGTTGGCCAACACCCCAGTATAGGGGTTCGACAGCGCCTGGCCGGCACCGAACACGTTGAAAAGCCGAAGCGCCACGGCATCGACGCCGTAGGCCTCGCCGAAGATCAACACCTGCTTTTCCTGCGAATACTTGGTGAGCGCGTAGATGGACGCGAGGTCGACGGGCTTCTCCTCGTCCGTCGCCACCGGCACGAGCGCCTCGCCTGTCGGGGAGACGAGATCCCAGACCCCCTTCTTGATCCGGTCGGGGCTGCGACGGACGACGCCCGCCAGCTTGGCGCCGCTTTCAGACCTGTAACGCCCCTCGCCGTACACGCTCATCGAGGACGCAACGACGATCCGCCGGATCGGCTTGCCGATCATGGCTTCGAGGAGGACCGCGGTGCCTAGGTCGTTGCCGCCGACATAGCGGGCGATTTCGTACATGGACTGACCGACGCCGACCTCGGCCGCCAGATGGATGACGCCATCGACACCGACCAGCGCCTCCTCGACCGCCGCCTTGTCCCTGACGTCACCGCGGAGGACTGTCGCCGCTTCTGGCACGGATGCCTCCGCGTCTCCGTGGACCTGGTCGATCAGCGCGTCGAGAATGAGGACTGAATATCCATGCTGCAGGAGCTCTTCCGCGACATGGCGGCCGATGAAGCCGCATCCTCCGGTCACAAGAATCGTTGCCATGAGGCCCCCATCGCTGATGGTCTAAAACACATGCTGACCTTCGAACTTGACGGCCGGCGGATGGTTCCTTCATCTACGGCATCTTTGGTGACATCAATGACTTCATCAATGACATCCGGCTGGAAACGCGGAGGCGGCAAAATATATTCCATATGTCGACTAGACATTTTGCCGCTCGGGAACCGCGTTATGTAGGCGTTACAGGAGGTTTTCTCTTTGGTTACTGAGGCGGCTACAGAGATGCGAGCAGGGCCAGGAAATTAATTGGCCGCCTGCGTATGTCAGCGCCGGTTATAGTCGGTTCTCCCCAAGCGAATTGGATCGGTGGCTAAACTTCAATCCTTCGAACCTCATCGAACAGCCTTGATGAACTTCCTGCGGAACGCCTACAGGGGGCCGGAGTTCAAACCGAGATCGCGGGCACCATCACCTGCGGAGAGACAGTGACAACGCGGCGGTGTTCGCAGGCGATCATCCGGGCTGACGGCTGATGCACACCGATCGGGGCCGCTTCTGCCTTCGCCCTCCGGCCAGGCAGCGGCAGTCCGTGGAAGCGGCGCCGTCGGGGATGTCACAGCGGGCGTCATCGCGCGCGGAAATTTTCGCCATTGCCCATCACGACAGGAGACATCCATGGACCTATCCCCCAGCCCGGCGGCGCATGCCTATTCCGGTGTCGTCGTCTCCGGTCCCGGCAAGATCCTCCTTGCCCAGGCGGCGCTCCGGGAGCCTGTCGCGGGCGAGGTGCGGGTGCGCCTGGAAGGCTGCGGAGTCTGCGCCTCGAATCTGACCCCTTGGTCGGGGCCGGAATGGATGACGTTTCCGACCGAACCGGGGGGGCTCGGCCACGAGGGCTGGGGCCGTATCGACGCCGTTGGTCCCGGCGTCACGCGTTTCGCCGTCGGCGACCGTGTGGCTGCCCTGAGCTACCACGCCTATTCCAGCCACGACTTCGCGCCGCAGGAGAATGTCGTGCCGCTTCCTGCCGCCCTGGACGGTCAGCCTTTTCCGGGGGAACCGCTCGGCTGCGCCATGAACATCTTCCAGCGTTCGGACATCCGGCCCGGCCAAACCGTCGCCATCGTCGGCATCGGCTTTCTCGGCGCGCTGCTGACCCAACTCGCCGCAAAGGCCGGCGCGCGTGTCATCGGCGTATCACGACGCCCGGAATCGCTTGAGGTCGCCAGGCGCATGGGAGCGGCAGAGACGATCGCCATGGACGACCACTGGCGCATCATCGAGGAAGTCAGGACCCTGACCGATGGGCGGTTTTGCGAGCGGGTGATCGAAGCGGTCGGAATGCAGTGGCCCCTCGACCTGGCGGGGGAACTCGCTGCGGAGCGCGGGCGGCTGATCGTCGCCGGCTATCATCAGGACGGTCCGCGACAGGTGAACATGCAGATGTGGAACTGGAAGGGGCTCGACGTGATCAACGCTCATGAGCGTGATCCGGCCGTCTACGTCCAGGGCATCCGCGACGCCGTCGAGGCGATCGCGGAAGGCCGTCTCGATCCGTCTTCGCTCTACACGCATCGCTACCCGATGGACCAGCTGGACCAGGCGCTCAACGACACGCGCGACCGGCCCGGCAACTTCATCAAGGCGCTGGTATTGGCTCCATGACGAACACCCTCACGCAAGAGCAGACCCTGACCGACCAGAAGCCAAGGCTTGGCTTTCTCGGCGTCGGCTGGATCGGACGGCATCGGATGGAGGCCATGCTGGCCACCGGGCAGGTCTCGGCCGCCGCCATCGCCGATCCCTCCGCCGAAATGCTGCAGGCGGCCGCGCTGGTGGCCCCCCAAGCGAAGTGTGTGAGCAATCTGGACGAGCTTCTGGCGGAGGACCTCGATGGAATCGTCATCGCGACGCCCAGCGCTCAGCACGCGGAACAGTCGCTTCGCGCCCTTCAGGCAGGGGCGGCGGTCTTCTGCCAGAAGCCGCTGGGGCGCACGGCGGGGGAAGTCAGGGCCGTCGTCGACGCGGCGCGGGCAGCCGACCGTCTCCTCGGCGTCGACCTCTCCTACCGGGAGACGAAGGCGATGCAGGCGATCAGGGCCCTGCTGCAGTCGCAGCAGCTGGGAACGGTCATGGCTGTCGACCTGACCTTCCACAACGCCTACGGGCCGGACAAGCCGTGGTTTTACGACAAGACTCTCTCGGGCGGGGGGTGCGTGATCGACCTGGGGATCCACCTCGTCGATCTCGCGCTCTGGGCGCTCGACTTTCCGAAAGTGGTGGGCATCACCAGTCATTTGCTGGCCAAGGGTCAGCCGATCCGCAGCCGGACGGATGCGGTCGAGGATTTCGGCGTCGCAACACTCGAACTGGCCAGCGGGGCCGTCATCCGGCTCGCCTGTTCCTGGGGCCTTCACGCCGGCCGCGACTGCGTCATCGGCGCCAGCTTCTTCGGCACCGAGGGCGGTGCGGAAATGCGCAATGTCGGCGGCTCCTTCTACGACCTCAGCGCCGAGCGCTTTTCGGGAACCAGCAGCGAACGGCTCGTCGACCCGCCGGACGAATGGGGTGGACGCGCCGCCATCGGATGGGCGCGGCAGCTCAGCCAGAGCGCCAGGTTCGACCCTGCAGCGGAGCGTCTGATCGACGTGACGGAAATTATCGACCGCATCTACGAAACGGCGCGCCTGTAAGCCCGTTGCGGCTGATGGCGCCAGCGGTGGTGCTCGAAAATGGCACTGTGACTGCATTGCTGGACGAGGGACATGCCGAGGCGACGGTTCGATTGGCAGAAGGCGCAGACGTCTCCCCGGAGTGACCTGGTAATCAGGAGCAAGCTGCCGGGATGGGTGGTGCGCGCGCTCCGAGAGAACGGTATCAAGAGGATGAGCGTCCTCTCCACTCTTTCCGACCAGCAGCTGTCGCAGGTGCCTGGTCTCGGCACCCGCTCGATCGCGCTGATCCGCGAGGAACTGAAGCGGATGGGCGCCATGAAGAACCCGCCGCCCATCGATGGACGGTCGTGAGATTGCTTGTGTGGCCAGTCATGGTCGCGACTGTCGGTCCGCAGAGGACGGCCTTCGCCCTCAGGGATCACCCCGGGCGGAAGTGGGCTCTGAAATGTGCCGGCCGGCATGGCTGACGCGCGACATCAACCCGGCCATTTTCCAGGTCGCAGGAGCGGATTAATTTCGCAAGGCCGTGAACCGAGACCCCAGTGCCGAGCCGCAATCGGTGGCCGTGCGAAGAAGCGGCAAAGTAAGCCGGCGTCTGCGACCGATTCCGTGGCTTACGGGTTCTTGACGCTGTCGCCGAGATTCTTCAGCCAAACGTCCGCCCGGCCATCCGACGGCGCGCGCCAATCGCCGCGCGGGGAGAGACTGCCGCCGGCGGACACTTTCGGACCGTTCGGCATGGCTGTCCGCTTGAACTGGCTGGTCTGGAAGAAGCGGACGAGGAAACGCTCGAGCCAGAGCCGGATCGTATCCAGGTCGTATTGGTTCTTGGCCTCCGCCGGATAGCCCGCCGGCCATAACCCCGCCGCCGCGTCCTTCCAGGCCTCGTAGGCCAGATAGGCCACTTTCGACGGCGACTGGCCGTAGCGCATGGTGTGGAACAGGAAAAAGTCGTTGAGCTCGTAGGGGCCGACCTTGGACTGTGTGCTCTGGATGACGCCTTCGGCATCCGCGGGCACGAGTTCGGGCGAGATCTCCGTGCCGAGAATGTCGGTGAGGACCGCGCCCGTCGCCGCGTCGAACTGACCGGTCGAGACGGTCCAGCGAATGAGGTACTGGATCAGCGTCTTCGGCACGCCGGCGTTGACGCCGTAGTGACTCATCTGGTCGCCGACACCGTAGGTGCACCATCCCAGAGCCAGTTCCGACAGATCCCCGGTGCCGACGACGAAGCCGTTCCGCTGGTTCGCCAGGCGGAAGAGATAGTCGGCCGCAACCCGGCCTGCACGTTCTCGAAGGCAATATCGAAGATCGGCTCGCCGTTCGCGAAAGGATGGGCCATGTCCGCCAGCATCTGCCGGGCAGCCGGCCGGATGTCGATCTCTTCGCCGGTAATACCGAAGGCTTCCATCAGCCGCCAGGCGTTGGATTTGGTGGCGTCGCCAGTGGCAAAGCCCGGCATGGTGAAGCCGAGGATGGTCGTGCGCGGCAGGCCGAGAAGATCGCAGGCCTTGGCGGCGACGATCAGGGCGTGCGTCGAATCGAGGCCCCCGGAAATGCCGATGACCAACCGATCGCCCGGCGTCGACTCGAAGCGCCGGATCAGACCCGCCACCTGGATGTTGAAGGCTTCGAAGCAGTCCTCGTCCAGCCGCGACGGCTCGTCGGGCACATAGGGAAAGCGGCGGATGGGACGGATCAGTCCCCTCTCCGCGTAGTTCGGCTCATGCTGGAACAGGACGCGACGGAACGGCTCGCTCTTCTCCGGGCGGATCGCGGCATCGTGGAAGGTGGGCGTGCGCATGCGCTCGAGCCGGATGCGCTGGAGGTCGACGTCGGCATATACCAGCTGATCGGAGCGGGAGAATCGGACCGATTCCGCCAGGAGGTCGCCCATTTCGTAGATCATCCCCTGGCCGTCCCAGGCGAGGTCGTTGGTGCTCTCGCCCGCGCCGGCGGCCGAGTACGCGTAGGCAGCGAGGCAACGGGTGCTCTGGGAACGGCAGAGAAGATGACGGTCGTCGGACTTGCCGACGACGATGTTGGAGGCCGAGAGATTGCAGAGCAGCAACGCCCCGCCGAGCGCTCCTTCGGTCGAGGGCGGCGTCGGCGCCCAGATGTCCTCGCAGATCTCGGCGTGGAAGATGAAGTCTCGGAAATCGTCGGCCTCGAAGATCAGATCCGTCCCGAAGGGCACCGCCGTGCCGCCGAGCCGGATCGTCGACCCGGTCACCGCTCGGCCCGAGGCGAACCAGCGCTTTTCGTAGTATTCGCGGTAGTTCGGCAGGAATGTCTTGGGAACCACGCCGAGGATCTTTCCCCGCGACAGGACCACCGCGCAGTTGTAGAGAGCCGAGCCCCGCCGCAACGGAGCCCCGACCAGAAGGACGGGAGCCAGATCCCGGCTTGCCTCGGCGAGATCGACGACTGCCTGCTCGACGGCCTGGAGAAGCGCCTCCTGCAGGAACAGGTCGTCGATCGCATAGGCGGACAGCGAGAGTTCGGGGAAGACGACGATATCCACATCGCCCTCGGAAGCCTGCGCGGCGAGCTTCAGGATCGCTTCGCCGTTGCGGACGGGATCACCGACATGGACCCGCGGCGTCGCGACCGCGGTACGGATGAAGCCGTGTCCGTGCGAGGCCAGAAAGCTTCTCTCGCGCTCTAAATTCGTCATGCCCACTCCCGCTTCCGTCTCGTCGATGATTACTAAATCGAGCGGCGTCCGGATGTTCCCATCCAGCAGATTTCAGAATAGCCGAAGCCAGCTATCGACCGGGAACGCACGGAAGCCCTCGTTTCTTTTGAGACGAGGAGGCTCCCATGAATGATAAAAACCAGCTGATCTACGGACCGCTCGGGCCGAAATGCCTGCATCTGTGCGTCGACATGCAGAAGATGTTCGCCGAGGACACGCCATGGCACACCCCTTGGATGAAACGGGTGGTGCCCAACGTCACAAATGGGCGACCGAGAACGCCGAAAAGTTCGGCTTCGAGGTTCAGCGCTACGAGACTTTTCCCGACTCGGTCCAGGCCGTCATCACCCAGCGCGCCTTCGCGGCGATCAACGAGATCCCGACCGCCGCATATGCGGCCGGGAAGAATCCGGCCATCACGCTCGCCTTCGAGGACTATGACGGGCGCATGTTCGGCTATGCCTTTCGCTATGACAGCAAGGACTATCGCGACAAGGTCGAGAACGCGATCGAGTGCATGAAGACCGACGGCACGCTCTCGGCCCTCTACACCAAATGGTATGGCGGCGAGGTTCCGGCCGACAGTCCGCTCGTCACCGCCTATCCCGGCTACGGCGCTCCCGGCTTCAAGGGCCATGACGCGACCCCGCACACGCTGACCTGCAACTAGGACCAGCCTTCCCGCAGGGCCGCCATCGGTCGCCCTGCGGACGGTCCCGAGAGGCTCGGGCCGGCCCTCGCAACGCAAGAGAACGGCGAATGGACGAGCTTCGCGAGAACTACTTCAACCTGGAGATCATCGCCGGCGCGCTGCCCTCGGTGCTGGCGGGGTTTGCGACGACGGTCCAGGTGGCGCTGACGGTGATCGTCATCGGCGTCGCGATCGGGCTCGGCCTGGCGCTCCTCAGGCTGGTGGGCAACCGCTATGTCAACGGTCTCATCACCGCCTGGGTGGAGCTGTTCCGCACCCTGCCGCAGCTGGTGATCCTGATCTTCCTGTATTTCGCCCTGCCCTATGCCGGCATCCGCCTGTCGCCCTTCCTGGCGACGGCCCTGGCGCTCGGCGCGGTGCTGTCGGCCTTCTGCACCGAGATCTTTTCCGCCGCGATCATGGCCTTGCCCAAGGGCCAGTGGGAAGCGGCCCGCGCCCTCAGCCTCAGCCCGGGGCGCACCCTGCGGCTCGTCGTCCTGCCGCAGGCCCTGCGCCTGGCGACGCCGCTCGTCACCAACCGCGTCATCGCCGTGACCAAGGGCTCGGCCCTCGGCATTGCCGTCTCGCTGAACGACACGCTGGGCGCGGCGCAGAGCTACATGTCGATCACCGCCAATCCCTCGCCGCTGATGCTGGCCGCCGCCCTCTACCTCGCCTTCTTCATTCCCCTCGTCGTCTTGAGCCGCCTGCTCGAGCGGCGCATGCAGCCCTACTGAGGCGAGCGATGGACCTCTTTCTCGCCAATTTCGCCAATTGGGACTCGCTGGTCACGGTCTGGCCGCTGCTCATGCAGGGGCTGGGGGTGACGCTGCAGATCGTCGCGGTGTGCCTGCCGCTGGCGGCCGCCAGCGGCCTCCTGGTCGGCATCGCCTATTCGCTGAGCGGTCCCGGCCTGCGCCGCGCCATCGTCGTGATGATCGACCTCCTGCGCTCCTTCCCGGCGCTCGTTTTGCTCGTCCTCATCTATTACAGCCTGCCGGCCCTGCAGATCCGCATCAGCGGCTTCGGCGCCGTGGTGCTGGCGCTGGTGATCAACAACACCGGCTATTTCGGCGAGATCTTTCGCGCCGGCCTCGTCTCCATCGACAAGGGGCAGAGCGAGGCGGCCTATGCGCTGGGCTTCGGCCGGATCCGCTCGATGATCTGGATCATCCTGCCCCAGGCGGCGCGCCGGGTGGCCGCGCCGCTCGCCTCCAATGCGCTCGAGCTCGTCAAGATGACCTCGATCGCCTCGATCGTCGCGATGCCGGAACTTCTCCGCTCGGCCCGCGTGGCGCAGGAACTCACCTACAATCCGACGCCGCTGACGGCCGTCGCCGTGATCTTCTTCGTCCTCCTGTGGCCGTTCTCGCGCTGGGTTTCAGTGCTGGAGCGCCGCGCCATCATTGCACGGGGCTGAGCCATGAAGATTGCCATCACCGGCGGCAGCGGGTTCCTCGGACTCGCCGTGGCGGAAGCGGCAGCGGCACGGGGGCACGAGGTCCTGCTGCTCGACCTTTCGCCGCCGCCCGCCGCCTTCGCGCGCCACGCCGCCTTGTCCGGCGTGGCCTTCGCCGCAACGGATGTGTGCGACAGCGCGGCGCTCGTCCGGCACGCCGTGGATTTCGGCGCCGAGACGATCGTCCATCTCGCCGCGATCACCGCCAACGCCGCCCTGGAGCGCACGGCGGCCCAGCGCATCGTCGACATCAATGTCGGGGGTACGGCGGCCGTGCTCCAGGCCGCCGCGACGGCCGGAATTCGGCGTATCGTGCATCTGTCCTCCATCGCCGTGTACGGATCCATCGGGCGCGACCCCGGCGGGGCGGAAACGCTGCGCGAAGACAGCCGGCTTTCGGCCGACAGCCTCTATGGCATCAGCAAGCAGGCTGCCGAGGACGTCGCGCGGCGGCTGGCAGTCGTGCACGATCTGGGCCTCACCATCCTCCGGCTCGGACCGCTTTTCGGGCCTTGGGAACATACTGGCGCCGCGCGGCCCGATCTCAGCCCGCACGCCCAGATCCTGCGGCTCGGCAGCGACGCGCGGCTGCCGCATGCGATGCGGGCCGACTGGCTGTACAGCCGCGACGCGGCCGCGGCGATCGTCCTTGTTCTGGAGCGCGGCGACCTTGGCGGCGAAACCCTCAACCTCGGGGCCGGCCGCTCATCCACCCCGGCCGAATGGGCCGCGGCCGCCCGCCTGCCGGAGCCGGTCCTCGACGCGCAGTCGCCCAATGTGACGGCGCGGATCCCGCCAGGCCGCCCGCCGATGGACATCCGGCGCCTGTCGGCCGCCTGCGGCTATGCCGGCACACGCGACATCGCGCTGGCCGCTGCCGATCACATGGCCTGGGTGCGATCGGCCGGCCTGCAGCAAGAGATCGTCACCCCATGACGCCAGCCGAAGATCCGCTCATTCACGTCAAGGGCGTCTCGAAATTCTACGACCATTTCCAGGCTCTGCAGAGCATCCACCTGCCCGTCCACAAGGGTCGCAAGGTGGTGATCTGCGGACCGTCGGGATCGGGGAAGTCGACGCTGATCCGCTGCATCAACGGCCTGGAGAAATTCCAGAAGGGCGAGATCCTGGTGGACGGCGAAGGCCTGGCGCCGGGCGGGCGCGGTCTCGACCGGGTGCGCCGCAAGGTGGGAATGGTGTTTCAGCACTTCAACCTGTTCCCCCACCTCACCATCCTCGAGAACCTCACCATCGCCCCGATCAAGATCGGCCGCATGCCGCGGGGCGAGGCGCGCGATCTGGCGATGCATTATCTGGAGCGGGTCCACATCGCCGAGCACGCCGACAAGCGGCCCTCCCAGCTCTCCGGCGGCCAGCAGCAGCGGGTGGCGATCGCCCGCGCCCTCTGCATGCGCCCGAAAGCCATGCTGTTCGACGAGCCGACTTCGGCGCTCGACCCGGAGATGATCGGCGAAGTTCTCGACGTCATCACGGGCCTCGCCGAAGACGGCATGACGATGATCTGCGTCACTCACGAGATGGGCTTTGCCCGCCGCGTCGCCGACGAGGTGGTGTTCATGGACCAGGGCGCCATCGTCGAGCGCCGCCCGCCCGACGAGTTCTTCGACGCGCCGCGCAGTCCCCGGGCCCGCGTCTTCCTGGAGCGGATCATCCGCTGAGCCGCTCCCCTCCCGCCAACGCCGAAGCCCTCTTCTGATCGAGGAATCTGATGCCTACCCAACCGATCCACCGTCACACGCGCGGCGTCTACATCATCGCCGCGACCCCGTTCACGGCCACCGGCGAAGTCGACGATGCCAGCACCGACCGTCTGGTCGATTTCTATCTCGAACACGGCGTCGACGGGATCACGATCCTCGGCATCATGGGAGAGGCGAACAAGCTGACGGAGGCGGAGGCCTGCGCCTTCGCTTCGCGTGTCCTCAGGCGAGTCGACGGGCGCGTTCCCGTCATCGTTGGGGTCTCGGGCGCCGGCATTGACAATCTGCGGCGCCTGGCGGTCTTCGCCATGGAAAACGGGGCGGCCGGCGTGATGGTGGCGCCGACGCCCGGGCCCGCCGTGGAGGACCGCATCCGCCACTATTTCCACCAGGTCTGCGAGGCGCTGGGGCCCGGCGTGCCGGTCTGCCTTCAGGATTTCCCGCAGGTGACCGGGGTGCCGATCTCGGCCGCCACCATCCTCGCCCTCACCCGCGAATGCCCCGAGATCGTCATGCTGAAGCATGAGGACTGCCCCGGTCTCGGCAAATTGTCCGCCGTCCGCGCGGGATCGGGCACCGTCGAGACGCCGCGGCTCTCCATCCTCTGCGGCAATGGCGGCCTCTATCTGCCGCAGGAACTCGCCCGCGGGGCGGATGGCGCCATGACGGGCTTTGCCTATCCGGAAATGCTGGTCGAGGTGGTCGCCCGCCACGCGGCCGGCGAGATCGACCGCGCCGAGGACATCTTCGACGCCTATCTGCCGATCCTGCGCTACGAGCAGCAGCCGGGTTATGGCCTCGCGGTGCGCAAGGCCATTTTGCACCACCGCGGCGTCATCGCCGATCCCCGCACGCGGGCGCCCGGTCCGAAGCTCGGCCCCCTGGACCAGGCCGAGCTCCTGCGCCTCATGGCCCGGACCGACATCAATGTGAAGGAGTTGAACCATGGATCTTGAGATCAAGGGCAAGCGCGCCGTCGTCCTCGCCTCGTCGCGCGGACTGGGCCTCGGCATCGCCGAAGCGCTGGCCGCCGAAGGCGTCGATGTCCTCCTCTCCGGCCGCAGCGCCGACCGGTTGAAGGCGAATGCCGAGGCCATCAACGCCAGAGGCGGCGGACGGGCAGCGTGGATTGAGGTCGACCTGACCGATCCCGCCTGCGTCGACCGCATCTGGGAGGCCGCCCAGGAAAAGCTCGGCGGCATCGACATCCTCGTCAACAACACCGGCGGTCCGCCGCCGGGCGGGGCCGCCGACATGTCGGCCAGCCTCCTGGAGCAGCAGTTTTCCGTCATGGTCGCGCGGGTCATCGAACTGACGACGCTGGCCCTGCCGGGCATGCGGGCTGCCGGCTGGGGCCGTGTCCTCACCATCGCCTCGTCCGGCGTGGTTCAGCCGATCCCGAATCTCGCGCTGTCGAACACGCTGCGTTCGGCCCTCGTCGGCTGGAGCAAGTCGCTGTCGAACGAGGTCGCCAGCGACGGCGTGACGGTGAACATGCTCCTGCCCGGCCGCATCCATACCGACCGCGTCGACGAGCTGGACGCCGCCAATGCGAAGCGGACGGACAAGCCGATCGATACCGTCCGGCAGACGGCTCGCGCCGGCATTCCCGCCGGCCGCTATGGCGACGTCGCGGAATTTGCGGCGGTCGCCGCCTTCCTGGTCAGCGGCCGGGCCAGCTACGTCACCGGCAGCGTCGTGCGCTGCGACGGCGGCGCCATCAAGGCCGTCTGAACCCCGCCTTGCTAAGCCCCGGCCGGTGGACCCGGCCATGCCGCGGCCTCCCGCCGCGGCCGTGGTGACGCGATACCCCGGCCGGCATGGCCGCGCCGGGTCGCGGCGTGGCCAAGGCTTCCCTGCGACAGAAGAGGATACCGAGGAATGACCCAGAGACTGGCAGGCAAGGTGGCGATCGTCACCGGCGGATCCTCGGGGATCGGACGATGCATCGCCCGGCATTTTGCGCAGCACGGCGCGGCGGTGGTCGTCGCCGACATCACGACGGAGGCCATCGAAGGCGGCGAACCCGTCGCCGACGTGATCGCGCGGGAGGGCGGGACGGCGCTGTTCGTCAAGACCGACGTCGCGAAGGCGGATGCCGTCACGGCGCTCGTCGACGCAACCGTCACGCGGTTCGGCAAGATCGATATCCTCGTCAACAACGCCGTCCTGCGTGCCGGCAAGGCGCTTCTGGAAACCGAGGAAGCCGACTGGGACAGGGTGATGGATGTCAGTCTCAAGGGCGCCTATCTCTGTGCCCGGGCCGTTCTGCGCCAGATGGTGTCGCAGCCCGTCGTTGGCGAGGCACGCGGGCGGCTGATCAACATCTCCTCCCAGCACGGCCATGTCAGCGCGCCCGAAGACTTCGCCTACGGCGTCAGCAAGGCCGGCATCGCCTATATGACCCGGCAGATCGCCGCCGACTATGCCAAGGACTACATCGTCTGCAACGGCATCGCGCCCGGCAAGATCCTGACCGGCAAAAGCGGCCGGGCCATCGAGCCGAAGTGGATCGACTATTCCGAGCAGCGGACGCCCTGGCCGCGCCTCGGGACGCCGCAGGACGTCGCCAATGCCGCCTTGTTTCTCGCCAGCGACGAGGCGACCTATCTGACGGGGCATAATCTCTTCGTCGACGGCGGCTGGATGGCCGCCTGACGCGAAGGCGCCCGGCCTGGCCGCCTTGAGGCAGACAATCCACTCATCCCGCTGTGAAGATTGGACGAGCCACCTCTATCGCCGGCTGCCCGTATGGTCTGAGCCCCGCGACGCCGAAATCAGGCCTGCTCGCCCCGCTCGCGCTGGAGAAACGCGACGAGGGAGTGGCTGGCGTCGAGGATATGGGCCCGGGTGAGCTCCGCGGCCCGGTCGCCGTCGCCCGCCAGACAAGCGTCGAGGATCGCCTGATGCTCCCGGCGCGCCTGGTCCATGCCATCGGTCAGAGCGAGCTGCGCCTTGAGATAGCGCCCCACTTTGTCGAGCGCGCTGGAAACGACCTGCAGGTGATAGGGGCGGTTCGCATCGCGATAGAGCGCGTAGTGGAAGGCGCGGTTGAGCTGCGCCCAAAGCTCCGGATTGGTCTCTGCGGCAAAGGCCTGGCAGTGCCGAGCCGCCTCGTCGAGGGACTCGCGGCTCATGCTGGCGGCTGCCAGACGCAGCACCTCGGGCTCGATCAGCGCCCTGAACTCGAAGGTCTCGGCGATCTCATCGAGGGACAGCGAGGCGACGACGGCCCCCTTGTAGCGCTGGTTGGTGACGAGACCGAGCGCTTCCAATCGCGCCAGGGCCTCGCGCACCGGAATGCGGCTGACGTTGAAGAGCGAGGCGATCTGATCCTGGCGCAAGAGCTCGCCATCGCGCAGCTCGCCCTGGACGATGGCTTCCCGCAGGGACTCGACGATGAGATCGGCGGCCGAGGCGGCACGCCCGATATCGGTGGTTTTCAACCTGAGCATCGAGATCCTTGCAAAGCCTATCGAACGTGCAAGCGGGCACGATTCTGCGGGCAGTCAGCGTAGATAATATACATTCCGTTTGATGGCACGAATTATAGCAGCAAAACACTCGGACCTCATTGCAAATTGGATCCAATATGCGATTGTCGCCCCAGCAGGTGTCTCGGTGCATGGAAACCACGGTTTTCCGGCATGACGAACGGGCTCCCGCGCCAGGCCGCATTTTCAAACGCGGCCGCCCCCGCGTTCGAAGGAGCGACTCATGAACACCTGGCCCGCCCGCAAGGCACCCCTGCCCCTGCGGGCCCTGCAAAGCGCTTCGGAAGGCGTGCTGAAGATCGAGAAGATCCTGCTCGGCCTGCTGATGGCGCTGCTGTTCGCGCTGATCCTCGTCAACGTCGTCACGCGCTATGCGCGCATGCCGCTCTATGGCAATGACGAGGCTTCCGTCTACGCCATGGTCTGGCTGACCTTCATTGGCGCCTCCTGCATGACGCGCCTGCGCATGGATTTCTCCGTCGCTCTCCTGACGGAATATCTGAAGCCGGGCCTCGCCAAAGCGTTCCAGGCCGGGGCGACCCTGATCGTGCTGGGCTTTTCGCTGGCGCTCGCCGCCATGTGCTGGATCTGGCTCGACCCCATCGGCATCGCCCGGGCCGGCTTCGACGCGCAGGCCTATGCCGGCGAGAGCTTCAATTTCCTCTACACCGAGCGCACCCAGACGCTGGAATGGCCGACCTGGATCGTGATGGGCGTGGTGCCGCTCTTCGCCCTCACCACCATCCTCCATGGCGCCGCCAATCTCGCCGAAGATCTCGGCCTCGTCGCCCGCCCCGAGCGTCCCCCGCTCGATGCCGGCCAGGGGGTGAACTGATGATCACCGGCGGCGCCTTCTTCATCCTGATGCTCGTCGGCGTGCCGATCAGCATCTGCCTTTGCCTCGCCTCCATCGCCTTCATCTGGGACTCCGGCAACCCGCTGCTGTTCCAGTCCTTCGTCCCGCAGATGTTTGGCGGCGTCGACAGCTACGGCCTGATCTCGATCCCGCTGTTCATCATGATCGGCGAGGTGATGAACGGGGGCGGCATCACCCGGCGCATCGTGGCCATGGCCATGGCGATCGTCGGGCAGCTGAAGGGCGGCCTCGCCTACGTCAACCTCGTCGCCAACATGTTCATCTCCTCCATTCTCGGCTCGGCGACCGCGCAGGTCGCGATCATGGCCAAGGTCATGGTGCCGGAGATGGAGCGCCAGGGCTACGACAAGACCTTTGCCGCCGGCCTCACCGCCTATGCCGGCATGCTCGGGCCGATCATCCCGCCCTCCATCATGTTCGTGATCTATTCGGTCATGGCCCAGGTGCCGGTCAGCGACATGCTGATGGCCGGTCTGGTGCCGGGAATCCTCCTCACCGTGCTGTTCTGCACGGTCATCGCCATCATGGATGTCTGGCAGAACTATCCGCGCGGCGAGCGGATGGACTGGGCGCAGCGCCTGCGCGTCGTCCTCGATGCGATCCCGACGCTGATCATCCCCGTGGTGATCGTCGGCTCGATCCTCACCGGGCTGGCCAACGCCACCGAAGCTGCCGCCGTCGGCACGCTCGCCGCCATCCTGATCGGCCGTTTCTGGACCCGCCAGCTGAGTTTTCGCGACCTTCCGGCGATGATGGTGCGCTCGGGCATCTATGCGGCCGTGGTGCTGTTCCTGGTCGCCGCCGCCGCGATCTTCTCCTGGGTGCTCGTCTACGGCCGGGTGCCGCAGGCGGTGGCCGCCTGGGTGCAGACCGTCGCGGAAGATCCGGTCACCTTCATGCTCCTCGTCAACGTCATCCTCCTGGTCATCGGAACGGCGATCGACGGGGCGCCGGGCCTCATCATGACGGTGCCGATCCTCCTGCCCATCGCGACCGAAGTCTACGGCATCGACCCGATCCATTTCGGCGTCGTCGCCGTGATCAACCTGACGCTCGGCTTCCTGTCGCCGCCGGTCGGCCTCTGCTTCTTCGTCGCCTCGGCGGTGACCGGAGCCAAGGTCGGACGGATGTTCATCGTTACCCTGCCGTTCTTCTTCGCGGCCTGCCTGCTGCTTCTGCTGCTCTCGATCTTCCCGTCGCTCTCCCTTCTTCTCGCCAACTGAAAGGCCTCGTCCCATGAGCACGCTTCTGACCCGCCGCTCCCTTCTCCATTCGGCCGCAGCCGTTGCCGGCGCCGGCGTGTTGGGCCTTGCCACGCCCGGCATCGTGCGCGCCCAGGAAGCCCGCGACTTCCGCCTCGGCATCATCACGCCGAACGGCCACCCGTGGAACCTCGCCGCCGCCAAGGTCGGCGAGCGCCTGAAGGCGGAGACGAACGGCCGCCTGTCGCTGACGCTCTTCCCCTCGGGCCAGCTCGGCAACGAGGCGGCCATGCTCCAGCAGATGCAGTCGGGCGCGCTCGACCTCGGCTGGATCATGACCGCCGAACTTGGCTCGCGCGTTCCCTCCATCGCCGCGATCAACGCCCCCTGGATCGTCGATTCGACGGCGAAGGTCGCGAAGCTGGTGCGTGATCCGCTGGCTTTGTCCTTGCTGGACGTCCTCCCGAGAGAGACCGGCACCATGGGTCTTGCCTATGGCATCACCACCATGCGCGTCGTCTTCTCGGCCCGGCCGATCGAGGGTCTGGAAGACCTGAAGGGCATGAAGCTGCGGATCAACACGACGCCGGCCTATCGCGACTTCTACGGCCTCCTCGGCGCGACGCCGACGCCGATCCCGACGCCGGCGGTTTTCGACGCCATGTCCAACGGCCAGGTCGACGGGCTCGAGGCCGATCTCGACCTTTCCTGGAACCAGCGCTTCGACAAGGTGTCGAAGACCATGCTGCGCATGAACGCGATCTTCATGCCCTGCGTCGCTCTGGTCTCCGGCCGTGTCTGGAAGACGCTCGATCCCGCCGACCAGGAATTGCTGACGCGGCTGACCCGGGAAGCCCTTTCCGCCCAGATCGACGAAACGGTCGTCAACGAGCCGAAGCTCGTCGAAAGCTTCTCGGCCGCCGGCATTCCGATCAAGGACGTCAAGGTCGCCGATGCCGATGCCGTCATCGCGCAGTATGACGCGATCTGGCAGCCGAAGGCGCCGGCGCTGGCCGATCTTCGCAAGCTCGGCGCGACCCTCTAAGCTTCGCTCCTCCCTTTCGGCCGCCCCGCAGCGGGCGGCCCCCGTCTCATCTCTTTCTGGACCGATCTCCATGGACACCACGATCTTTACCGGCTGCATCCCCGCCCTGATGACGCCCTGCACCGCCGACCGCCAACCCGACCTCGCGGCCCTGGTGGCGACGGGCCAAAAACTGGTCGATGCCGGCATGTCGGCCGTCGTCTATTGCGGCTCGATGGGCGACTGGCCGCTTCTGACGGACGACCAGCGCATGGCCGGCGTCGCGGCGCTGGCCGAAGCCGGTGTGCCGGTGATCGTCGGAACGGGTGCGGTCAACACCGCCTCGGCCGTCGCCCACGCCGCCCATGCCGCCAGCGTCGGCGCCAAGGGCCTGATGGTCATTCCGCGCGTCCTGTCGCGCGGCTCCTCGCCCTCGGCGCAGAAGGCGCATTTCAAGGCGATCCTGTCGGTCGCGCCGGACCTGCCGGCGGTGATCTACAACAGCCCCTATTATGGCTTTGCGACCCGCGCCGACCTCTTCTTCGCCCTGCGCGCAGAGCACCCGAATCTCATCGGCTTCAAGGAATTCGGCGGGGCGAGCGATCTGCGCTACGCCGCCGAGACGATCACCTCGGGCAGCGCGGACGTGACCCTGATGGTCGGCGTCGACACCAACGTCTTCCACGGCTTCGTCAATTGCGGTGCGTCGGGCGCCATCACCGGCATCGGCAATGCGCTGCCTCGCGAGGTGCTTCAGCTGGTCGCCCTGTGCAAGCAGGCGGCCGCCGGCGACGTCGAGGCCCGCCGCAAGGCGCTGGAGCTGGAAGCCGCGCTCGGCGTCCTCTCTTCCTTCGACGAAGGCCCCGATCTCGTTCTCTACTACAAGCTGCTGATGGAGCTGAACGGGGAAGCCGGCTACGGTCTGCACTTCAACGAAACCGACGTCCTCAGCGCTTCGCAGCGCGGCTATGCCGAGGCGCAGTATCGGCTGTTCCAGACCTGGTATGCGAACTGGAATGCCGCCGCGGCCTGATGGGCCCTTGGGCTGCCGGTGATACCGGCGGCCCATCCTGAAAGCGGTGGACCAGACCGTCCCAGCTCTGATCCACGGCTTCTGCCGCGATCTCCGCGCATGGCCGCTGAAATGACGCCGCTCTGCGGTAATCACGTCGCCGGGCGCCAGCGCCTGCGGTGCGATCTCGTCCATCAGGGCGCAGAAAAATTGGGAGCGCCCGGCTGGCGGGCGCTCCCTTTGGCTTACTTCTGGATGCAGGTGTCGACGGTGTCCTTGGTGCATTCGTCGAGGCCGGTGAAGACCGGATCCTCGACGGTCTTGCCCTCGATCAGGTCGATCATCACCGAGGGGGCCTTGTAGCCCATCTCGAACGGACGCTGTCCGACCAGGGCCGTGACGAGGCCTTCGCCGGCGATCGCCACTTCGTCTCCGATCGTGTCGGCGGCACCGACGACGAAGTCGTTCGAGGCGATGCGCTCGGCCAGCGGCCGCATCAGGTCGCGGTAGGGCTGCGGCGCGCCGAACAGCGGCCAGCCGCCCATGATGCCGAAGGCGTCGAGATCGGGATTGGCGGCGAGGATGTCGGTCATCGCCTGCACGCCCTTGGCGCCGTCGTCATTGGTGAAGACCGGGCAACCCGCGACTTCCGTCCAGCCGCCCTCGCCGGCCAGCGCGCCGAGGCCTTCCTGGCCGGAGAGCGCATCGCGCATGCCCTGCGCGCGGCGCAGGATGTTGTCGGCGCCGGGATTGCCCTGGATCGAGCAGACGGTCCCGCCGTCCGGCTTGGCCTTCTTGATGTACTCGCCGATCTTCTTGCCCATCAGGTAGTTGTCGGTGCCGAGATAGGTTTTGCGTAGGGCCGAATCCTCGGCGGCGAGATCGGCGTCGATGGTCATGATCGGAATGGTCGGCGCGGCGACCTTCAGCGTCTGGGCGATCAGCTTGGCGTTGGAGGGTGAGATCGCCATGGCCACGGTGTCGGCCTTGCCCAGCATGTCCTGGACGATCTGCGCCTCGCCGGCTTCGTCCGAGGTCGAGGCCGGGCCGGTGTAGAAGCACTCATATTCGGAATCGGCGTTCTCGCTGTTCCACTTCTGGCAGCCCTGGTTGATCGCCTCGAAGAAGGGATTGTCGAGCCCCTTCACCACGATCACGAGCTGCTTCTTGGCCAGAGCCGGCCCGGCACCGAGCGCCAGCGCGGCGGCGGCGACAAGTAGGGTCAGTTTCTTCATCTGTTCCTCCCGATGGATGTCCGCCGCCTCGACGGCGGTCGGCTGAATGGCGGCAGCAGTTCTTGCGACTGCGGTCCGCCGGTCGAAATCCGGAAGTTTTCCGGCACTGCTCGCCGACCGGCGCGGCGACGAGACGGGCCCCGCACCTTCCGGTCACACTGCGGTCAAAGCCCGCCGCTTGGGTGGCCCCAAAGCCTCCCGCCTTGGCGTGTTTTGCCTATTCGTGTCCTGTCTTTCCCGCCCCCTGCCCTTCGCGTCCCCTGCGGCTTCCTGCCGTGCGGTCTCCTGCCGCCCGCCTGCATTCCCGGTCGGGGGTGGCAGAGCCAGTCGACCGACGCTGACGCGGATCGCAGCCCTCTACCGCCCCGACCCCGACTTACGGCCCGGCTTACCGCCCAGACTGCATCAAGAACCCCTGTCGACAGGCCTGCGCCTGCCGTCGTCGATCATCCGCCGAGCGACAGCCGGACGGTCCTCCGGGAGGACCAGGTCGGCCGATGTCGATCTAATCTTGGCTTCCGGCGACGGTCAACAGTATTTATTCCAAGCACTGGATTATTTTTGCAGTGCAAGGAAAATTTATACTGCATTGCACAAGAGAAGCTCGATTGACGCCCGGCGGAAGAGTGTGCGCTAGTGCTGGGGAAGTCGTTTTCGCGTCAGGCGGAAGGGAATGAAGGCCGCTGCCGGCAGTCCGCCGCAGCAGGCCTTTTCAGTCTATGCCAGAGGATCAACGTCGCGTGGCCGTTCTCGAGCTCCAGAATATTTCCAAGCATTTCGGCGCCATCCAGGCGGTCAACGACGTGTCCTTTTCGCTCGAACGCGGGGAAGTCATGGGCCTGATGGGCGACAACGGCGCCGGCAAGTCGACGCTGGTGAAGATGATCGCCGGCAATTTCCGGCCCAATCACGGTCACTTGCGCATGGATGGCAAGGAACTGGTGATGAACCACCCGGTGGAGGCGCGCCAGCACGGCATCGAGATCGTCCACCAGGACCTGGCGCTCTGCAACAATCTGACGGCGGCGGCGAACGTGTTCCTCGGCCGCGAATTGAAGCGCGGTTTCGGGCCCTTCAGCATTCTCGACTATGCCGGCATGTACCGCCGCGCCGGCGAAATCTTCGCCGAGCTGAAATCGGAAACGCGGCCGCGCGATCTGGTGAAGAAGATGTCCGGCGGCCAGCGCCAGGCCGTCGCCATCGCCCGCACGCGCCTCTCGGACGCCAAGATCGTCCTCATGGATGAGCCGACGGCGGCGATCTCGGTGCGCCAGGTGGCGGAGGTCCTGAACCTCATCCGGCGGCTGCGCGACCAGGGCATCACCGTCGTCCTGATCAGCCACCGCATGCCGGATGTCTTCGACGTCGCCGACCGCGTCATCGTCATGCGCCGCGGCCGCAAGGTGGCCGACAAGGTGATCGCCAAGAGCTCGCCGGAAGAAGTCACCGGCCTCATCACCGGCGCCATCGAACTCGCCTGAACCCTGTTTCCCGATATTCGGGCCCCGACGTCCGGGGCCGACCGCTGAGAAGACCGACCATGGCCATCACGCTGGATCAGCCCATCGAGCACAAGCCGAAAAGCTTCCTGGCGAGGCAGATGGCGAGCCAGACCTTCTGGGTCCTGGTCGCCCTCCTGCTCGCCTGCCTGTTCCTGTCCTTCGCCACCGATTCCTTCGCCTCGACGAAGAATCTCTACAACATCAGCCGCAACGTCACCTTCACCGCGATCATCGCGCTGGGCATGACGATGGTGATCATCTCCGGCGGCATCGACCTGTCGGTCGGCTCGGTGCTGTGCCTGTGCAGCATGGTGCTGGCGGTGACCATGAATGCCGGCTACTCGATCGAGGTCGGCATTGCGGCGGCCATCGGCACGGCGCTTCTCGTCGGCGCGTTCAACGGCATCCTCGTCGCCTATCTCAACTTTCCGCCCTTCGTCGTTACCCTCGGCATGCTGTCCGTGGCGCGCAGCCTCGCCATGGTCGCCTCCAACAACACCGTCGTCTTCCAGTTCGGTCCGGACCACGACAAACTCCTGTCGCTCGGCGGCGGGGCATGGCTCTTCGGCATCGCCAACCCGGTGATATACATGGTCGTCCTGGCGCTGATCACCGGCTTCGTGCTGCGCTGGACGAAGTTCGGCCGGCACGTCTTCGCCATCGGCGGCAACGAGCATGCGGCGACGCTGACGGGCGTGCCGGTCAAGCCGATCAAAGTCGCGGTCTACATGATCTCGGCGCTGTCGGCCGGCATTGCCGGCATCATCCAGACCGGCTGGCTCGGCGCGGTGACGACGAACATCGGCGCCGGCATGGAGCTGCAGGTCATCGCCGCGGCGGTGATCGGCGGCGCCAATCTCGCCGGCGGCATCGGCACGGCCTTCGGCGCCCTGGTCGGCGCGGCGCTGATCGAGGTGATCCGCAACAGCCTCGGCCTCCTCGGCATCAACGCCTTCTGGCAGGGCACCTTCATCGGCGGCGCCATCCTCCTGGCCGTGCTGTTCGACCGCCTGCGCAATTTCCGGCAGAGCGACTAATCCGGCGGGCTTGAAGCCAGAGACCTTGCCTTTTCGACCCAGCGCCCTCGCTGCATGACCATGGCGCCGCGGACGACGCCCGGCGCGTCGCGCCGACGGCGGCAGGCGGCGCCGACCTATCTCGGGAGAATTTCATGAACAAACGCATCGTCTTCACCGGCGGCACCGGCAAGGCCGGGCGCCACGTCGTCCCCTATCTCGTGGACAAGGGTCACGAGGTGCTGAACGTCGATCTCGTGCCGCTCGACCATCCCGGCGTCAACACGCTGATCGCCGACATCGCCGACAGCGGCCAAGTCTTCAACGCCCTCTCCTCGCATTTCGGCTTCGAGGGTTTTGAGAGCGGCAAGGGCCCGGCGGCGATCGATGCCGTGGTCAATTTCGCCGCCGTGCCGCGCGTCCTCATCCGGCCCGACAACGAGACCTTCCGCATCAACACGGTCGGCACCTACAATGTCATCGAGGCGGCGGTGAAGCTCGGCATCAAGAAGATCATCATCGCCTCCAGCGAGACCACCTACGGCGTCTGCTTCGCCGAGGGGGACAAGGACTACCACTCCTTCCCGCTCGAGGAAGACTACGACATCGACCCGATGGACAGCTACGGCCTGTCCAAGGTGGTGAACGAGAAGACGGCGCGGGCCTTCGCCATGCGCTCGGGCGTCGACATCTACGCCCTGCGCATCGGCAACGTCATCGAGCCGCACGAATACGACAAGTTCCCCGCCTTCCTCGCCGACCCGATGTCGCGCAAGCGCAATGCCTGGAGCTATATCGACGCGCGCGATCTCGGCCAGATCGTCGACCTCTGCCTCGGCAAGGACGGCCTCGGCTTCCAGGTCTTCAACGCGGTCAACGACACCATCACCGCGGACCTGCCGACGGCGGAGTTCCTGGCAAAATACTGCCCGGACATCCCGCTGACGCGGGAACTGGGGCCGAGGGAAGCACCGCTGTCCAACCGCAAGATCCGCGAGGTTCTCGGTTTCGAGGACGTCCACGACTGGCGGAAATACGTCAAGCAGGGCTGATCGCGACTCCCGGTGGCATGGCAAAGTCGCCGCCACCGGGACGCTCCCGAATACCGCCGCCGCGCACGGCGGCGGGGGTCCCGTCGGGGGGGCCCGACGGGCCTTTCGCTTCTACCCGCCGATCGCCGGCTCGTCGCTTGATCCGAATCAAGGCTGGCCCGCCGGCAGCGGCTAGAGTTTCCGGAAATGGAGGTTTCTGTTCTCCATGATGGGAGACATGGCGATGAACGAAGTGCGCACGCGCGGTGCCGGCCGCAGCATGGCCGCCTACAGCGACAAGTCGGCGCTGCCGAAGCCGGTCCAGGCGGACAAAGAGAGGGTCGCCGGGCCAGTGTGCGACGTACTCGTGCATCTCGACGGCTCCGGGCAGGACGTGGCGAACCTTGCCCATGCCGAGATGATCGCCACGGTCTTCGGCGCGCATGTGCGCGGGGTCTTCACCCATGTCATCCCCTCGGCGCTCGTCTCGGTCGGACCCGATCTCGGCCAGCTTTCCGCGGCCTTCTGGAGAGACGACGCGGCCCTCGCCGATACGGCGGAACAGCAGGCGCGCCAGCGACTCCTGCTGCTGGACGCCGCGACCGACCTCTTGCGCGCCGACGGCCTGTCGCACGAGATCGGCAGGACCCTGGCCCAGCTTTCCCGGGCCGTCGACATGGTCGTCCTCGGGCGGCCGCAGGGTGGTGCGGGGCCCGATCTCCTGGAATCCGTCCTGTTCGACGCCGGCGCCGTGGTCTTCGTGGTGCCGCCCGAAGCGGTGCAGCCGAAGGATCCCGAGACGATCGTCATCGGCTGGCGCGATACCACCGAGTGCTCCCACGCCATCGCGGCGGCCCTGCCCTTTCTGCAAAACGCCGGGCGCGTCCACCTCGTCGAGGTCGCGGAGGGCTCCGCCGACGATGAGGACGATTCGCTGCCCGCCGCCGACATGGCCCGCCACCTGGCGCGGCACGGCGTCTCCGTCGATGTCCGGCGCCTGTCGCATCCGAGTTCGCGCGCCGATGCCCTCTTGAACGAGGCGGCGATCCTCGGGGCGGATCTCATCGTCATCGGCGCCTACGGGCATTCGCGCCTGCGCGAGATGCTTCTCGGCGGCGTCACGCGCGAACTTCTGACCCGCAGCACCGTGCCCCTGCTCATGGCGCACTGAGAAGCGCGACGCCCGCGGCCACGTCGCTCCGTCGCCGGCGCGGACGGGCACTTCCGGCTTTGGAGCGGCCGAGAAGCCGCCTCTTCCGGCTTGCGGCAGATCAAGGCAGCGGCTCGGCAAGAGGGCCAGTCTGCCGGCACGCCAGGATCGGGAGGCCCCGTCCTGGCACCGCATCGGGAGACAACAGGTGATGTACAAGACCATTCTGGTGGTGCTGGATTCCAAGGACCGGGCCGAGGCGCTGATGGACCTCGCGCTGCCGCTCGCCGATCGACACGATGCCCATCTCGCCGGCGTGCACGTCATGCCGGCCGATATCACCGCCAGCATCGGCATGTTTCCGGCGGAGATCCCGGCCGGCTTCATCGAGGAAACACACCGCCTGCGCCAGTTCGAGGCCGAGGCCATCGAGGCGATGTTTCGCGAGAAGGCCCGCGCGGCGGGCGCGACGAAGACCGAATGGCGGTGCGAGCAGACGCTGCGCCCCGACAATGGTCGCCTCCTCAATCGCCACGCCATGTGCGCCGACCTCGTGATCGCCGGCCAGAACCCCGACGCCGACGCCGGCGGCGACCCGATGCTCGCCGACCTCGTGATGGGATGCGGCCGCCCGGTGCTGGCCGTGCCCTATGCCGGCCGCTTCAGCCAGGTCGGTGAGCGCGTCCTCGTCGCCTGGAACGGCACGCGCGAAGCGGCCCGCGCCGCCTTCGACGCCGTGCCGCTGATGCAGGCGGCCCACCATGTGCGGATCCTGGCGATCGATCCGAAGCGCGACCGTCCGGCCGCGGGCCTTGCCAGCGCCGACGACCTGGTGGTGGCGCTGGCCCGCCATGGCATTCCCGTCGAGGCGGCGACGTCCTACAGCGCCGACATTTCGGCCGGCGACGACATCCTGTCGAGCCTTGCCGACCACGGCTCGGACCTTCTCGTCATGGGCTGTTTCGGCCATTCCAGGGTGCGCGAAATGCTGTTCGGCGGGGTGACGCAGCACATCCTGAAGCACATGACCGTGCCGGTGCTGTTGTCGCACTGACGCCGGGATGCGGCCTGGAGATCGGTGCCGGAAACGGCCGGGAGGATCGACAGGGCCGCGCAAAGCGGGGACCGGCGCGCGGGGGCTAGCCGGTCCCCGCCCAGCCATGGCCGGATGCCCGGCCCCTACGGCCGGGCGTTCGCGAAGCCGTCAGAGGCGGCCCGGGCGCGTGATCACCCTTCGCCCGCGCGATCGGCGGGACGACGGGGCCGGCGACCGGCTCCCGTCATCCCCGCTGGATCAGCGGACCGAGACGTCGAAGCCGAACCACTTGTCCGACAATGTCTTGATCGTGCCGTCGGCATTGGCCTCGGCGATGGCCTTGTCGAACAGCGCCTTCAGCTCGGTGTCTTCCTTGCGCAGGCCGACCGAGGAACCTCTGCCCAGCATGCCGCCCTGAAAGCGCGGGCCGACGGGCTGAAGACCCTTGTTGGCGGCGTCCTTGGCGGCCGTCGTGACATAGGCCATCGAGGCCATGATGGCGTCGACGCGGCCGGACATCAGGTCGAGATCGTGTTCCTGCGTCGTCTTGTATTCGCGGATCTCGGCGACATCGGCAAAATTCTTCTGCAGGAAGGATTCGGCGATCGAGGAGGCCTGGACGCCGATGACCTTGCCCTTGAAGGCGGGCTTGATCGTCTCGACGGCTTTGGCGGCGCCCTCAGGGTCGCTCTCCAGCGGGAAGAGCTCGCCGTTCAGCGGCATCTTGGCGAGGTCGCTGCCTTCCAGCACGGCAAAAGTCTGGCCGGTCGAGCCGTAGGGCGTGGAGAAGCCGATGACTTCCTCGCGCTTGGCCGTCGCCGACATGCCGGACATGATGGCGTCGAACTTGCCGGCCGTCAGCGCCGGGATGATGCCGTCCCAGGCCTGGGCCTCGACCTTGCATTCCACCTTCATGCGGCCGCAGAGGTCCTTGGCGAGGTCGATCTCGAAGCCGACGAGCGTGCCGTCCGCCTCGGTCGAATTCCACGGCGGGAAAGCGCCCTCGGTGGCGATGGTGACTTCCTTCCAGTCCTTCGCCGCGGCGACGCCGGCAAGGAGGCTCGACGCGGCGAGCGCGATGGCGAGGATTTTCGGCAGGCTCTTCATGGGACTTCCTCTTCGTTGTGAAAGCAGGGCGCGGCCTCAGCCGGCGATGAATTTTCGGAAGCGCTCCGAGCCGCCGCCGCCAAACAGCGTCGCGGGCGTGCCTTCGGCGTCGATCAGGCCCTGGTGCAGGAACAGGACACGGCTGGAGACGTCGCGGGCAAAGCCCATTTCGTGGGTGACGACGAGCATGGTGCGGCCCTCCTCGGCGAGCGCGCGCATGACGCGCAGCACCTCGCCGACGAGCTCGGGGTCGAGCGCCGAGGTTGGCTCGTCGAACAGCATCACCTCGGGCCGCATGGCGAGCGCCCGGGCGATCGCCGCCCGCTGCTGCTGGCCGCCGGAGAGATGCGCCGGATACTGGTCGCGCTTGTCCGCGATGCCGACCTTGTCGAGCATGGCCTCGGCCTCCTCGATCGCCTCCGCGCGCGGCCGGCCCTGGACATGGATCGGCGCCTCGATGACGTTTTCCAGCACCGTCTTGTGCGACCAGAGATTGAAGGTCTGGAACACCATGGCGACGCGCGAGCGGATGCGGTCGACCTGTTTGCGATCCGCCGGCATGGTCTCGCCGCGCCGGTTGGCCGTCAGCGCGGTCGTCTCGCCGCCGACGGCGACCGTGCCGGACGTCGGCACCTCCAGCATGTTGATGCAGCGCAGCATGGTCGATTTGCCGGAACCCGAAGCGCCGAGGATGGAGACGACCTCGCCCTCGTGCGCCTTGACTGAAATCCCCTTCAGCACCTCCAGCGAGCCGAAGCGCTTGTGGAGATCCGTCAGTTCGACCGCGACCTTCGGCGTGCCGGTTTCGAGGGCAGTGCTCATGCCTGGTCTCCGATCTGGCCGACGAGAATCGCCGGCTCCTTGCGGGCGCGCAAATGCGGGGTCAGCCAGTGTTCGAGCATGAGCACGATCCGCGTCAGGACGAAATTGATGGCGAGGTAGATCGCGCCGGCGACGACGAAGACCTCGATCACCCGGTAGGTGTCGGAGATCATCTTGGCGGCGAGGCCGGTCAGCTCCATCAGGGTGATGATCGAGGCGAGCGAGGTGGCCTTGACCATCAGGATGATCTCGGTGCCGTAGGCCGGCAGCGCCTGGCGAATGGCGAGCGGCAGGACGATCCGGCGAAACAGCAGGAACCGCGACATGCCGCAGGCCCGCGCCGCCTCGATCTGGCCGTGCGGCACGCCGAGCAGCCCGCCGCGGATGATCTCGCTGGCATAGGCGCCGGTGTTCAGCGTCAGCGCGATGACGGCGCAGGCGAAGGGCTCGCGCAGGATCGGCCAGAGAAAGCTCTGGCGCAGCGCCGGAAACTGGCTGAGGCCGTAATAGATCAGGAAGATCTGGACGAGCAGCGGCGTGCCGCGGAAGACGAAGACATAGGCCCGGGCGAAGAGATCGAGCGGCAGGACGCCGGACAGGCGCATCGAGGCGAGGATCAGCGCCAGCACGGCGCCGAAGGCGCAGGACAGGAAGGCCAGCTGCAGCGTCATCGGCACGCCGGGAAGGAGGCGCCAGAAGGCCTCGGCGAAGAATCCGAAATCCATCAGGCTCTCCTCACGCCGCGGCTGTAGTGTTTTTCGGCGCGCCGGAAGGCGAGGTTGGAGAGGGTCGAGATGCAGAGGTAGAGGATGGCGGCGGCGAAGTAGAAATCGAAGGGCTCGCGCGTCGACCCCGCGCCGATCTGCGACTGCCGAAGCAGCTCCACCGTGCCGGTGACCGAGACCAGCGCCGACTCCTTTAGCACCACCTGCCAGACATTGCCGAGGCCCGGCAGCGCGTGGCGCAAAGCCAGCGGCGCGACGATGCGCCGGAATTTCAGCCCCGGCGACATGCCGGCGGCGGTCGCCGCCTCCAGCTCGCCCGGCTGCACCGCCCGGAAGGCGCCGCGAAACACCTCCGTGTGCTGCGCGCCGGACACGACGCCGATGGCGAGCGCGCCGGCGAGGAAGGCGGGGATGGAGACAAAACCCTCGCCGCCGAAGAAGCGGCCGACAGCCGTGAGCACCGCGCTGCCGCCGAAATAGAAGAGATAGATGATGAGGAGATCGGGGATGCCGCGCAGCACCGTGGTGTAGACGTCCGCCACCCGCCGCGCGACGGGGCCGCCGGAAATCTTGGCATAGGCGCCGGCGACCCCGAAACAGGCGCCGAGGGCAAAGCCCGTCAGCGCCAGGATCACCGTGACGCCGGCGCCCATCAGCATGGCCGGGGCCCAGCCGCCCGGGCCAAAGCTCATCAGTTGCAGGAAGCCGGGCTGGTCCATCGGGCGGGAGAACTTCCATTGCGGAGGGCGGCGCCTCCGGAGGGTCGAGAGGGACGGCCTCGAAAGGCGAGATCAGCCGGCGGACGGCAGTTCCGGCTGGACGTCGTCGGGGATCGGGTTGACGAAGGGTCGGCCCTCGCGCCGCCTGGCGAAATCGGCCTTGGCGTCAGCGATCAGTGCGGGATCGGCAAAAAGGTCGGCGGCTGTAGCGGCCATGACCTTGGCGGCATGCTCCATGCCCTTGTGCGCGGCGGGCGTCTTGCCCTGTGCGACCAGCTGCCAGGAATGGCCAGGGGTGCCGATGGCATAGGTCGCGCCGCGCATCTGCACGGTCGGGACGACCCAGCTGACGGTGCCGACATCGGTCGAGCCGACATGCGTGCCGTCGCCGGCCTCGGGCGGAAAGATGGTGTCGCAGAGCGCGGTGTCGCGGCGCGGCGTCATGCCGAAACGCGCGAAGGCGGCCACGATGTCCTCCTCGCTCAGCGTCGCCTGGATCTCGCGCGCAAAGGCCTGGTCGGCCGCGTCGAAGACCGGCGGCCCCAGCCGCTCGAGCTGGCGGTGCATGGCCTGCTCCAGCGGCGTGTTGCCGATGAGGTTGGCGTCGCCGGAGACGATGTGGCTGGTCACCTGCGTCTCGGTCATCAGGGCTGCGCCCTCGGCGACCTTCTGCACGCGCTTCAGGAGGGCGTGCAGTTCGCCGAGCTCGCGGGCGCGGATGAGATAGCGCACCTTGGCATAGGCCTGGACGACGTTCGGCGCGATGCCGCCGGAATCGATCACGGCATAGTGGATGCGGGCGGTCGAGGGCATGTGCTCGCGCATGTAGTTGACGCCGACGCTCATCAGCTCGACCGCGTCGAGCGCCGAGCGGCCGAGCTCCGGCGACGCCGCGGCATGCGCCGCCCGGCCGCGGAACTCGAACACCACCTCGTTGCAGGCGAGCGAGATGGGGTTGTTGACGCCGGCGAGCGGCGCCGGGTGCCAGGAGATGGCGATGTCGACATCGTCGAACACGCCTTCGCGGACCATGAAGCCCTTGGCCGAGCCACCCTCTTCCGCCGGGCAACCGTAATAGCGCACGCGGCCGGCCATGCCGTTCGCCGCGAGCCAGTCCTTCACCGCGGTGGCGGCGAGCAGCGAACCGGCGCCGAGCAGATTGTGGCCGCAGCCATGGCCGTTGCCGCGCTTTTCGATCTCGCGGTGCTCGGCGACGCCGGCCTCCTGGCTGAGGCCCGGCAGCGCGTCGAACTCACCGAGGATGGCGATCACAGGCCCGCCCTCGCCGGCTTCGCCCATGACCGCCGTCGGCAGTCCGGCAATGCCGGACGAAGCGCGAAACCCCTTGGCCTCCAGCATGGCGAGATGCTCGGCGGCCGAGCGCGTCTCGGCAAAGTTCAGCTCGGGCATGCCCCAGACCCGGTCGCTGAGGGCGATGAAGTCCGGCGTCTCGGCTTCGACATGGGCCCAGATGGCATTGCTGTTCGTCATGCGTGTCTTCCTGCCTGCCGAGCATTGCCGAAGGGCGCTGTTCGCGCGCCGCCTCGGTTCCAGCCCGTCCGACGCCGGCCCGTCCGGCTTGCACCGGATCCGCGATTGCGCCAAAATTGGTGCCAATATGAATGCACGATTTTCGTGACGGTGCAAACCCCGATTCTGCCTCGTTTTTCGGCAGCATGCTCCGGTGGCAGATTGCAGCGGAACGGCGGCCATGGCATCGAGGAGAAAGCGAGGAGGCAGGCGATGAGCGAGGGACTGGGCAGCCTGGCCGACAGGATCGCCGCCGACATCCGCGAGGGCCGCTTTTCCCAGGGCTCCTGGCTGAAGCAGATCGACCTGCAGGAACGCTATGCCCGCAACCGCTCCGACATCCGCCGGGCGCTGGAGCAGCTCAGCCACAAGCGGCTGATCGAATATGTGCCCAACCGCGGCTACTACGTTCACCGCGAAGACGACGACAAGGCGATCGAGATCCGCGACATCCGCCTCTATCTCGAGACCGGCGCCGCGCCGGAAATCGTGGCACGCGCCGAAGCCGCCGACATCGCCAGGCTGTCAGCCCTTGCGGAAACCTTTCGGCGCCTGCTGCCGGACGGCACGATCTTCGAGATCTACGAGGCGAATCTCCGCTTCCACCGCGCGCTGCTCGACCTGACGGGGAATCGCAGCCTCGTCGACCTCGTCGAGGAGCTGCGCCTGCGCACCTCCCCCGCCCCGGCCTCGCAATGGGCGACACGCGCCCGTATCGAGCAGTCGGCGGAGGAGCATTTCGAGATGGTGGCGGCGATCGAGGCGCGGGATGCGCCAAAACTGCGGACGGTGATCGAGGCGCATATCCGGCAGGGCCTCGGTGGCGCACCGGGGGCTGAGCGCCCTGGCTGAGACGTCGTTCCCTGCTGCGCACGACAACGCCGCCCGGCTGATGCCGCGGCGGCGCTGTCAAGTCAGGTGCGGAGGCCGTGGCTCGGCTGAATCGGCCCCGCCTTTGCTTAGGCCCGGTCGAAGAAGAACGGCCGCGCCTTCACGCCGAGGATGTTGCCGGCAAAGGCCGCCACGGCCCAGAGCCAGCCATGCAGGCTGCCCGAGGCAATCCCGGAGAAATAGGCGCCGATGTTGCAGCCATAGGCGATGCGCGAGCCGTAGCCGAGCAGCAGCCCGCCGACGACGGCGGCCGCGAGCGAGCGCAGCGGGATGCGGAAGTTCGGCGCGAACTTGCCGGCGAGCACCGCTGCCAGCATGGCGCCGGCGATGATGCCGAAATCCATGACCGAGGTGATGTCGGCAAAGACGCTGGCCTGCAGCGCCTTGGCATTGGCCGCGCTCTGCCAGTAGGCCCAGGCCGAGGGATCGAAGCCGATGAGGTCCGCGCCCTTGGCGCCCCAAAGCGCGAAGGCCGAGGTGATGCCCCAGGGGCGCCCGGCGAGCGCAAGGGTCGCGAAGTTGAGAAGAGCGAGTGCCACCGCGCCGGCGACGATCGGCCAGGGGCCGCGAAGATAGCGCGAGAACCCGTGGCGCGGGGCCGGCGGCGTGGTCTCGAGCGCGCCATTGCGGCGCTTTTCGACGACGATGGTGAGGGCCGCGATGGCGGCGAAGACGGCGAGCGAGACGAGGATGCCGACCGGGGCGCCGAGCGAGACGAGCGTGACCGGCGCGAAGGAGGGCAGCGACACCCACCAGTCGAAATTCACCGTGGCCAGCACCGAGCCGACGATGAAGAAGAACAGCGTCACCAGCATGCGCGCATTGCCGCCGCCGGCGGTGAACAGCGTGCCGGAGGCGCAGCCGCCGCCGAGCTGCATGCCGAGGCCGAAGAGGAAGGCGCCGATGACGACGGACAGGCTGAGCGGCTGGACGAGGCCCGACACCGGATTACCGAACAAGGTGCCCGCCGCGAGCGCCGGAAAGAACAGCACCACCGCCAGAGCGAGAAGCACCATCTGCGCCCTGAGGCCCCGGCCGCGGCCCTCCAGGATGAATTCCCGCCACGCCGCGGTGAAGCCGAAAGACGCGTGATATAGTGCGATGCCGAGCGCGCCGCCGACGAGAAAGAGCGCGCCATGGGCCGGACCATAGGAGAGGCCGAGCGCCAGCGTGCCGATCAGCAGCACCGCCAGCGAGACGAAACCCGCCGTCCCGAAGGTCGGGGGAAGGGAAAGACGGGAGGGGGACGAGGTGATCGACGACATGGGCAGGCTCCAGGGTTGTGGCAGACTTATGCCCGAAGCCCGGCAGCCGCGACGCATGGGAATCTAAATGCGGGCGCGATGGGAGATTATCGTTCGTATTCCTTGGTTCTTACGTCCCCCGCAGCGATCGCCGGCGGGCATGGGGCAACTTTGCTGCCTAAAGCATGATCTTTCCCGAAAGCCGGAACGCCACCTTTCGGGATCATGCTTCAAAGCCGCGCCCGCGTGCTCCGCGGCGTGGCAAGCAAGAGGTTCGTTTCCGACGCGGTGATGCCGTCGATGAGGCGCATTCGGCGCAGGACGGCGTCGAGATCGGACAGGTTCTGCGCGGAAATCTCGACGACGAGATCCCAGCGGCCGTTAGTAGTGTGGACGGCGCCGATCTCGGGAAAGCCGGCCAGCGCCTCGACGACGCGGTCCGCCTTGCGGCCCTCGACCTCGACCAGCGTCAGCCCGCGCACCGGCAGCGACACCGCGTCGGCCCTCAGAATCACAGTATAGCCGACGATGTCGCCGCGCTCCTCCATCTTCTCGATCCGCGCCCGCACCGTGGCGCGCGAGACGCCGAGCTCCAGCGCGATGTCGGACACCGAGCGCCGACCGTTGTGGCGGAGATGGGTGATCAGCTGGCGGTCGAGATCGTCCATGGGGGCTCCCGGGGTGGCGAGGCGGTGTTGTTGGTCTGGTGGCCGCTGGCAGGCGATTGCGCGAGGCACCCCCCTCTGGCCTGCCGGCCATCTCCCCCTCAAGGGGGGAGATCGGTCTCGTTGCTGTCGCGGCACTTCCTGTACCGGGCAACGTGCGGGAAAAATCAGCCGATCTCCCCCCTTGAGGGGGAGATGCCCGGCAGGGCAGAGGGGGGTTGCCACGTCCGACGTCAGATGGCCCTCTCCCGACCATCGCAAACAGAGCCATGTGCATATCGGCTACTCCAATCGCGCATTCCGCCAAGCCTTATCGCACATTCTGCCAATCTGCCTCGTTCTTTCCGCCACCCGTCGCGGCTATCCTTCTGCCTTGGCGAGAGGTGGAGAGACGATGGACAGGAACTGCATTCTCATCGGCGTGCCGGTGCAGGACGGCGCCGGGCGGCTCGGCTGCGACATGGGGCCGAGCGCCTATCGCACGGCGGGCCTCGCCGGCGCGCTGCAGGAACTCGGCTTTGCCGTCGTCGACCGCGGCAATGTCGCGCCCGCCCCGCCATCGGGGCCGCAGGCGCATGCCAATCCGGCGCTGAAGAAGCTGGCGGAGATCGTCGCGTGGACGGCGCTTCTCTCCGATGTCGCCTTCGCCGCCGGCGGCGAGGGACTGCCGATCTTTCTCGGCGGCGACCATAGCCTCGCCGCCGGCACCGTTTCCGGCATGAGCCGGCGCGCGGCGGAAGAAGGACGCGACCTCTTCGTGCTCTGGCTCGACGCCCATCCCGACTTCCACACGCCGGACACGACGAAGAGCGGCAATTTGCACGGGGTACCGATGGCCTATGCCACCGGCCGCCCCGGCTTTGCCGGGGTGTTTCCGCCGCTCGCCGTGGCGGTGAAGCCCGAAAATGTCTGCATGCTGGGCCTGCGCAGCGTCGATCCGGCCGAGCGCGCGGCGCTCGCCGAGGCGGGCGTGCTCGTCCACGACATGCGGGCGATCGACGAGCACGGCATCGCGCCGCTGCTGGGCGCCTTTCTCGATCAGGTCGCGGCCTCCGGCGGCCTCCTCCATGTCAGCCTCGACGTCGATTTTCTCGATCCCGCCGTCGCCCCCGGCGTCGGCACGACAGTGCCGGGCGGCGCGACGTTCCGCGAAGCGCATCTCGTCATGGAGATGCTGCACGACAGCGGCCTGGTGCGCAGCCTCGACCTCGTCGAGCTCAACCCTTTTCTCGACGAGCGCGGCCGCACCGCGCTTCTGATGGTCGACCTCGCCGCGAGCCTGATGGGCCGGCGCGTCCTCGACCGCCCCACCAGGAGCTTTTGAGATGCTGCCGAACCTCAACCTCGTGCCCTTCGTCAGCGTCGACCACATGATGAAGCTGGTGCTCTCCATCGGTGTCGAGCGCTTTCTCTGCGAGCTCTCGGCCTTCGTCGAGGAGGATTTCGCCCGCTGGGAAGTGTTCGACAAGACGGCGCGCATCGCCTCCCACAGTGCGGAAGGGGTGATCGAGCTGATGCCGACCTCGGACGGCGCGATCTACGGCTTCAAATATGTCAACGGCCACCCGAAGAACATGCGCGACGGCCGCCAGACGGTGACCGCTTTCGGCGTGCTGGCGGACGTCGCGAATGGCTATCCCGTGCTGTTCTCGGAGATGACCATCCTCACCGCCCTGCGCACCGCCGCGACCTCGGCCGTGGCGGCCAAACATCTGGCGCGTAAGGACTCGCGCACGATGGCGATCATCGGCAACGGCGCGCAGTCGGAATTCCAGGCGCTCGCCTTCAAGGCGCTTCTCGGCATCGACAGACTTCGCCTCTACGACATCGACGTCTCCGCCAGCGAGAAATGCCGAAAAAACCTTGCCGGCTTCGGCTTCGACATCACGATCTGCGAGAACGTCGAGGCGGCGGTCGAGGGCGCCGACATCGTCACCACCGTCACCGCCGACAAGCAGAACGCCACCATCCTCACCGACAACCTCGTCGGCGCGGGCCTGCCGGCATCCTCCACCGCGCCGACATCTTTGTCGAATACCCGCCGCAGACGCGCGTCGAGGGTGAGATCCAGCAGCTCGCCCCCGACCATGTCGTGACCGAACTGTCCGAAGTGATCGCCGGCCGCGCGGTGGGGCGGCGCGACGCGGCGCAGATCACGCTGTTCGACTCCGTCGGCTTCGCCACCGAAGACTTTTCCGCGCTGCGCTACGTCAAGGCAAAACTGCCGGGCACGGGCTTCTATGCCGAGATCGACCTCCTCGCCGATCCGGACGAGCCGCGCGACCTGTTCGGCATGCTGTTGCGCGCGGCGGCAGCCTAAACGCTGCGCTCCCGCCGCTCCCCCGTCGGCGCCGTGCCGAACTTTTGGCGGTAGGCCCGGGAGAAATGGCTGCCGCTGGCAAAACCCGTGGCGACGGCGATTTCGGTGACGGAGAGGCCGGTCTGGCGCAGCAGCTGGCGGGCGCGGTCGAGACGCAGCGAGAGGTAGAAGCGCTCCGGGCTGGTGCCGAGATGGGCGGCGAAGAGCCTGTCGAGCTGGCGGGGCGAGAGGCCGGCGAGCGCGGCCAGCGCGGTCCGGCGGAGCGGCTCTTCCAACTGGCCCTCCATGGCCGTGACGACCTTTTCGAGCGGCGGGCTGGAAATGCCGAGACGCTCGCGCGGGGGCAGGCGCTGCCCGCCGCCGCCGGGGCGCACATGCGCCTGCAAAAACCAGTCGCTGACGGCGCGGGCAAGCTCCGCGCCGTGCGCTTCGGCGATCACCTGGTGCATCAAGTCGAGCGCAGCGACGCCGCCGGCGCAGGTGAGGCGCCGTCGGTCGATCTGGTAGAGCGAGGGGACGAGCGTCACATCCGGAAAATCCTCGGCAAAGGCCGGGGCGTGCTCCCAGTGGACGGTCGCGCGAAAACCGTCGAGAAGGCCGGCCCGGGCGAGGATCACCGGCCCGCCGGAAACGCCGCCGATGACGATGTCCTGCCGCGCCAGCGTGCGCAGCCAGGCGAAGGTGGCGGCATCGTCGAACAGGGCCGGATTGCCGCCGGCGCAGACGAAGAGCATGTCCGGCCTCTCCCCCTCCCCCGGGCCGCCGTCGACGGCGAGGACGAGCCCGCTGGAGGCTTCGACCGGCCTGCCATCGGGGGAAATGTGGCGCCAGGTGTAGAGGGGGCGACCGGCCAACGTGTTCGCCGCGCGAAAGGGTTCGAGCGCCGAGGCATAGGACATCATGGCAAAGCCGGGGATGAGCAGCAGCGCGACGCGGGTCGGGGCCGATGGTTCCCCGGCCGCTCCCTCATCATTGGTGCTCATGTCGCTTCGGATCAAGAGACCGTCTCTCCCGTACAAATATCCGTACCGCAATGACGGATCATGCGAGGATAGACAAGCCGCTCCCGCCGGAAGCTTTGCCGATGCGCTATTCCTTTCTCTCGCTCGCGCTGAACGCGCTGTCCGGCCACCGGCACTGGCAGCCGGCCTGGCGCGATGCGGCGCCGAAGCCGGACTATGACGTCGTCATCATCGGCGGCGGCGGGCACGGGCTGGCGACGGCGCATTACCTCGCCAAGAACCATGGCATCACCAATGTCGCGGTGGTCGAGAAGGGCTGGATCGGCTCCGGCAATGCCGGTCGCAACACCACGATCATCCGCTCGAACTACATGCTGCCCGGCAATTCCGCCTTCTACGAGCTGTCGATGAAGCTCTGGGAGGGGCTGGAACAAGACCTCGGCTACAATGCCATGGTCTCGCAGCGCGGCGTGCTGAATCTCTTCCATTCCGTCGCGCAGCGCGACGCCTATGTCCGGCGCGGCAATGCGATGATGCTGGAGGGGATCGACGCCGAGCTTCTGTCGCTCGACGACGTCCGGCGCGAGATGCCGTTCCTCGCCTTCGACGATGCGCGTTTTCCGATCAAGGGCGGGCTGATGCAGCGGCGCGGCGGCACGGCGCGGCACGATGCCGTCGTCTGGGGCTACGCGCGGGCCGCGTCGGAGCGCGGCGTCGACATCGTCCAGAACTGCGCCGTCACCGGGTTCCTGCGCGATGCCTCGGGCGCGGTCGCCGGCGTCGAGACGAGCCGCGGGCCGATCCGGGCGAAGAAGGTGGCGATGGCGGTCGCCGGCAATTCCTCGCGCGTCGCCGAGATGGCGGGACTTCGCCTGCCGATCGAGAGCCATGTGCTGCAGGCCGTCGTCTCCGAGGCGATCAAGCCGATGATCGACAATGTCGTGACCTTCGGCGCCGGGCATTTCTACATCTCGCAGTCCGACAAGGGCGGCCTCGTTTTCGGCGGCGACATCGACGGCTACAACTCCTACGCCCAGCGCGGCAATCTGCCGACGGTGGAGGACGTCTGCGAGGGCGGCATGGCGCTGATGCCGGGGATCGGCCGGGTGCGCATGCTGCGTTCCTGGGGCGGCATCATGGACATGAGCATGGACGGCTCGCCGATCATCGACAAGGCGCCGGTGGACGGCCTCTATGTCAATGCCGGCTGGTGCTATGGCGGCTTCAAGGCGACGCCCGCCTCCGGCCACGCCTTCGCCCACCTCATCGCCACCGACACGCCCGAACCGAGGGCCGCCGCCTACCGGCTGGACCGGTTCCGGCGCGGTTTTGCCATCGACGAAAAGGGCCAGGGCGCCCAGGCGAACCTGCATTGACCGCGGTGATGGAGGCGGCGCCCACCTCTCAGATCGTTATCATCACCGCGCGTACCTCTCAGGTTGTCATCCTCACCGCGCCAACTTCTCAGCTCGTCATCCTCGGGGCCGTAGCCCCGGGGATCCATGCCGCAACGGGGATGCCGTTCGACGGTTTCCTTGGATCGCCGCCTGAGCCGTCACGGGCGCCTCAGCGGAGAGGCATGGATCCCCGGCCTGCGGCCGAGGATGACGAGGCTCGGAGGGCTGCGCCACCTTGCGCGGCTGAGGTCGCGACGGCCCGTGGCGTCACCCTCGTGGCCCTCTCCGAACACGTCGCCCCCACCATTCCCACCGCCGGGGAGTTCTAGCATGCGCATCGACTGCCCCTTTTGCGGATCGCGGGATCTGCGCGAGTTCACCTTTCTTGGCGACGCGGACGCTGCCGCCGGCGGCTGGGACGCAGACGTCTCGCCTGACGCCGAAGCCGATCGCGTCTATCTCCGCAGCAACCCCGCCGGCCGGCACGTCGGACACTGGTATCACGAGGCGGGCTGCCGCTCCTGGCTGACGGTCGAGCGCGACACGGTGACCCACGCCATCCACTCGGTCGCGCTGGCCGGTAGCGCGGGCGAAGAGGCGAGCGGACGATGACGGCGCCCATCGCTTCGCACCGTCTCGCCACGGGCGGCCTCGTCGACCGGACAAAGCCGCTGCGTTTTCGCTTCGACGAAAAATCCTATGACGGCTTTGCCGGCGACACGCTGGCCTCGGCGCTCCTGGCCTCGGGAGTGCGGCTGGTCGGGCGGTCGTTCAAATATCACCGGCCGCGCGGTGTCGTCACCGCCGGCCCGGAGGAGCCCAACGCCCTCGTCGAGCTGCGCGAGGGGGCGCGGCGCGAGCCCAATTCCAAGGCGACGACGGTCGAGCTCTTCGACGACCTCCGGGCGCGGAGCCAGAACCGCTGGCCCTCGCTCGGCTTCGACATCGGCGCGGTCAACGGCCTGGTCTCGCCGCTCCTCGTCGCCGGCTTCTACTACAAGACGTTCAAATGGCCGGCCGCCTTCTGGGAAAAACTCTACGAGCCGGCGATCCGCCGCGCCGCGGGCCTCGGCCGCGCCGCCGGGCTTCTCGACCCGGACGCCTACGAAAAGGCCTTCGCCTTCACAGACGTGCTGGTCATCGGCGCCGGTCCCGCCGGCCTTGCCGCGGCGCTCTCTGCCGGCCGCGCCGGGGCACGGGTGATCCTGTGCGAGGAGGATTTCGTTCTCGGCGGACGGTTGCTGGCGGAGCGCGACACGATCGACGGACTGCCCGCCGACGGCTGGGCGGACCGCGCCGTGGCGGAGCTGGCGGGTCTTGCCAATGTCCGGCTGATGCCGCGCACCGCCGTCTTCGGCGCCTATGACGGCGGCACTTTCGGGGCGATCGAGAAAGTGTCCGATCACCTGCACGTGCCGGCGGAGGGCCAACCGCGCCAGCGTCTCTGGCAGATCACGGCGAGACGCTCGATCCTCTGCGCCGGCGCCGTCGAGCGGCCTCTGGTGTTTGCCGGCAACGACCGACCGGGCGTGATGATGGCATCGAGCCTTCGCACCTATGCCCACCGCTTCGGCGTCGTGCCGGGGCGCGCCGTCTCGGTCTTCACCAATGGCGACGACGGCTGGCGCACCGCCTTCGACCTCGCCGAGGCGGGCGCGGCGATCGAGGCCGTCATCGATAGCCGGGAGACGGTCCCGGCTGCCTTCGAAGAACGGGCGCGGCGCCTCGGCGCGCGCGTTGTCGCGGGCGGACGGGTGGTGGCGACGCAGGGCGGAAAGAGCCTCGCCGAGATCACCATTGCCCGCGCCGATGGCAGCCTGTCGCGCATTCCGACCGACCTCCTGGCAATGAGCGGCGGGTGGAATCCGGCGTTGGCGCTGTCGACCCATCTCGGCGGCCGCCCGGCCTTTTCCGACGCCATCGCCGCCTTCGTCCCGGGCACGCCGCCTGAAGGCATGGTGGTCGCCGGCGCCGCCAACGGCACGATGACGCTCGGGCGGGGACTCGGCGAGGGTCACGCCGCCGGCGCACGGGCGGCCGAAGCCTGCGGCTTTTCCGCCGCAACCGGCGAGGCACCCGTTGCGGACGACGAGGCCGCCGGTCTCGTCCCGCTCTGGCACGTCGCGGGCAAGGGAAAAGCCTTCGTCGACTTCCAGCACGACGTCACCGCCGCCGACATCGCGCTCGCCCACCGCGAAGGGTTTCGCTCGGTCGAGCTGTTGAAGCGCTACACGACGCTCGGCATGGCGACCGACCAGGGACGGCTGTCGAACATCAACGGCCATGCCATCATGGCCGAACTGGCCGGCCGGCCAATTCCCGAAGTCGGCACCACCGTCGCCCGCCCGCCCTATGCGCCCGTCGCCATCGCCGCCTTCGCCGGCACCGCGCGCGGCAAACACTTCAAACCGACCCGGCATATTCCCGCCCACGCGGTGGCCGAGGAGCAGGGCGCAACCTTCATCGAGGCCGGGCCCTGGCTGCGGCCGCAATTCTATCACCGCGCCGGCGAGTCCGGCTGGCTGGAGACGGTGACGCGGGAGGCGCGCAACGTGCGCGACAATGTCGGGCTGTGCGACGTCTCGACACTCGGCAAGATCGACGTGCAAGGACCGGACGCGGCTGAATTCCTCGACCGTGTCTATGCCAATGCCATGGCGAGCCTGCCGGTCGGGCGCGCCCGCTACGGGCTCATGCTGCGCGAGGACGGGTTCGTCCTCGACGACGGCACGGTGGCGCGGTTTGGGCCTGAGAATTTCGTCGTCTCGACCACGACGGCCAATGCCGGGCGGATCATGAAGCACCTGAATTTCCTGTCGCAGGTGCTGTGGCCCGAGCTCGACGTCCAGCTTGCCTCGGTCACCGAGGCCTGGTCGCAGGTCGCAGTCGCCGGGCCAAAATCGCGGGCACTGCTGCAGGCTCTCCTCGGCGACGCGATCGATCTTTCGGGCGACGCCTTCCCCTTCATGGCGGTGGCGCAATTCGACTGGGCCGGCGTTCCCACGAGGCTGTTCCGCATCTCCTTCTCCGGCGAACTCGCCTACGAAATCGCCGTCCCCGCCGATTACGGCGAGGCGCTGGCGCGGGAACTGGCCACGGTCGGCGAAGGCTTTGGCGCTATGCCCTACGGTACCGAGGCGCTCGGCGTGCTGCGCGTCGAGAAGGGCCATGTCGCCGGCAACGAGCTGTCGGGCACGACGACCGCGGGCGATCTCGGCCTCGGCCGCATGCTGTCGACGAAGAAGCGTTTTGTCGGCAAGGCGCTCGCCTTCCGCGAGGGGCTCGTCGATCCCGACCGCCTGCGCCTCGTCGGCTTCAAGCCGGTCGACCCGACGCAGAAAGTCTCGGGCGGCGCGCATTTCCTGGATGCCGGCGCGGCAGCGACGACGGCGAACGATCTCGGCTATGTCACCTCCGTCGTCTTCTCGCCCGCTCTCGGCCAATGGATCGGGCTCGGCCTGATGAAGCGCGGGCCGGAGCGGATCGGCGAGCGGCTGCGCGCCGTCGACCTCCTGCGCCGCACCGATGTCGAGATCGAGCTCTGCTCGCCGCATTTCGTCGACCCCGAGGGGAGCCGCCACCATGCTTGACCGTCCGCGGCTCGCCGCCGTCTCCGCCTTTTCGCGCCTCGCTTTGCCGACGGCCGGAGACGGGCGCGCCGGCGTCACCGTCGCCGAGCGCCATCCGCTCGGCCTTGCCACCGTCACGCTGCGCCGCGGCGCCGAAGCGGCCCTGCCCGACCGGCTGTCGGAAACCTTCGGCATGGCGCTGCCAACGGGGCCAAAAATCTCGGGCGCGGACGGGCTGAGCCTCGTCGGCACCGGCCCGCGCAGCTGGCTGGCGATCGGCGCCGGCGGCGACCCGCATTTCGCCGCGACGCTCGGCACGGCGCTCGCCGGCGTCGCCTCGGTCTGCGACCAATCTTCCGGCTATGGCGTCCTCAGACTGTCGGGCCCCGCGGTGCGCGCTCTGCTGGCCAAGGGCGTGCCGCTCGATCTCGACCCCTCGGCGTTTTCGCCCGGCGACAGCGCCGTCACGCTCGCCGGCCATGTCGGCATCGTTCTGTGGCAGGTGGATGACACGCCGACCTACGACGTCGCGGTCTTCCGCAGCTATGCCGCCGACTTCTGGGCCTGGCTGACGACGGGCTCGGCCGAATTCGGCCTTGCCGTCGACGCGCCCATCGGCTGACACCGCGGTGTCGTATCGGGCATCCCCCGGAGGTAGGGCCGCATGCTCATCCGCCGGAGGCGTATCGATCGGGTATCATGCGGCAATGGCCACCAAAGGACGGCCCTTTTCGCCCCAAACCGGCGCTAGCAGCGTGCCAAAACGGTCTCTTGTTGCAAGGGCTTGCCCTGCGCTCGTTCCGCCCGCTCCGCGAACTAGCCGATCAATTCGGGGTAGAGTAGCGTAGCCGGAGTTCGGCGTGTCGCAATCAATGAGGCAGAAGCTCACGAGCTCGGAGGCAGGCGTTGGAGGTTGACAGAGCATTCCGGCCGCAGCCATCGGAGCGCTGGGCTATGTATCGCCTGATCTGTCCTGCGGTCGACGCGGCATGCGCCGCAAACGGCCTCGAAGCCTATTTCGAGTATTCCCGGCCGAACGGACCAAACCGGCGCCTTTCCGCCGACATCGCCCTGTTGCGTGACGGGCAGCCCATCTGGCTGATAGAGGCAAAGAAATACGGACGCCGGATCGAGCCGGGGATGGTTGATTCCTACCTGATCCCGGGGGTCATGGGTGTCGTCTCGAACGGAAACCATTGGATCTTCAAGATCGGCGGTCGCTACCTCGATTTTGGTCCGCTCCTGCGGGCAGATGGTACCCTCGACCGAGAGCCTTACGATGCAATCGTGTCGCTCCTGTCAGCGACAGACGAGGCGACGGCCATCGCGATGTCTGATGCATGGTCGGATACATGGACCAAACCGGCGAAGATGTCCGGGCCTGTTCCGTGGGTCGAAAGCGGTGGAAAGGGCGAGCGTCGCTATCACCAGAAGACAAGCTTCTCATCGCTCGTCGAGGCTGCGGCGTCTGCACGTTCCTATGTGAAGGACGGGACGATGGCCGCAGCTTTTTTGGACGAGATCATTTCCGAGAACCAAGAAATTTCGGCTGGGCACGTCGAGTTGAATCAGGCCCGGATGATCTGGTGGCTGACGCCTAAGGTCCGCCGGATCCGACTCAACCTCACGGGTCAGCACATGGAGATGCTGGTCCATAATACGGTTCTTGAGGCTTTCGGACGAGGGAAAGTCTCGGCGAGCATCAAGTTGCATGACAAGAACACAGCGATGTCGATTGTCAAAGCGAGTATCCCGGAGGAGGTCGAAGGCCTCTCAGCGCTCTTCGGGCCGTCATCGAGCGCCTAGAGTTGCCGACGCTGGCTCTGGCAGCCTTCGGCCCACGTCTATCAGATATCGAATTTCGCTTTTGAGACTCTCTGCTCTGAAGCAGACTGTTCGCATCCACCCAGCCAAGCCACTAGCCAGCGCTCGCAGCAAAGTCCTTTTGGTGGCCGGTGCCACGTATCGCCACATCGATCGCGCGTTACGCGGTAGTCGGTGCGGAACATTCAAGGATTGGGCCAAGGCGTGCTTTGACAGATCGCCCGTTGTGGCCTTTGGTTCGGGGAAAGGACTGCCTGCCAGTCCGGATTCTCAAAGCGAGGCAGGATGACGAGCGACATCACGGGGACCGATGGTCCCGACGACACCGATCTGGCGACGGGGTCGACAGCCCCCCGGACGGAACACCGCAATCTCGAACGGGCGCTGGGCGCGCATGTCCGCCGGCTGCGGCGGCAGAAGGACCTGTCGATCGCCGATCTCTCCGCGGCAGCGGGCATTTCCAGCGGCATGCTGTCGAAGATCGAGAACGGCCAGATCTCTCCCTCGCTGACGACGCTGCAGGCGATCGCCTCGGCGCTGGGCGTGCAAATGTCGACGCTGTTCGCCGAGTTCGAGGAGCAGCGCGACTGCTCCTTCGTCAAGGCCGATCAGGGCGTCATCATCGACCGGCGCGGCACCAAGGCCGGGCACGTCTACCGCCTGCTGGGGCACGGGTTGCGCAACGACGTGGTGGTCGAGCCCTATCTGATCGAGCTGCACGAGGACGCCCTCCCCTACACCAACTTCCAGCATGCCGGCACGGAATTCATCTTCATGCTGACCGGCAGCGTCGCCTATCGCCACGGCGAGCGGACCTACGAGCTGTCCCCCGGCGACGCCATGCTCTTCGACTCCGCCGCGCTGCACGGACCGGAGCGGCTGAACCAGCTGCCCTGCACCTATCTCTCGATCATCGTCTACAGCCGCGAGCAGCCCTAACACGTCCCGGCCCCAAGAAATCGCCGGCTTCGCATTGACGCGCCAGCATCCCCGACATATTCCTGTGAATTAGAAATATTCACTCATAGGAAACACGCCATGTGCGGGATCGTCGGGCTCTTTCTCAAGGGGCCGAAACTGCAGGACGAGCTCGGCTCGCTCCTCTCGGGCATGCTGGAGGTCATGTCGGACCGCGGCCCGGACAGCGCCGGCTTTGCCATCTACGGCGCCGGCGCCGCCGGTCAGGTCAAGCTGACCCTGCGCGGCACCGATGCCGAGGCGCTGCGAAGCGCCGTGGACCGGCTCGGCACCGCCTTGGGATCGACTACCCAGCCGGTCTTCCACGACACCCATGTCGTCGTCAGCGTGCCCGAGGCCAAGGAGGCCGAGGCGCGGGCGCTGATCGCGGCCGAGGCCGGGGTCAGTCTCGTCGGGACCGGCGGCGCGATGGAGCTCTACAAGGAAGTCGGCCTGCCCGGCGACGTCGCCAGCCGCTTCGGCCTGCCCGCTATGTCCGGCACGCACGGCATCGGCCATACCCGAATGGCGACGGAGTCGGCGGTGACGACGAGGGGCGCCCACCCCTTCTCCACCGGCACCGACCAGTGCCTGGTCCACAACGGCTCCCTGTCCAACCACGCCTCGTTGCGCCGGATGCTGTCGCGCGAAGGCATCGAGTTCGCCACCGACAATGATTCCGAGGTCGCCGCGGGCTACCTCACCTGGAAGATGCGCGAGGGCGCGTCGCTGAGCGAAGCGCTGGAACAGGGCCTCGGCGATCTCGACGGCTTCTACACTTTCGTCGTCGGCACCGAAAAAGGCTTTGCCGTGATGCGCGATCCGATCTCGTGCAAGCCGGCCGTCATGGCCGAGACCGACGATTACGTCGCCTTCGGCTCGGAATACCGGGCGCTGGCTGGCTTGCCCGGCATCGAGACGGCGCGCGTCTTCGAGCCGGAACCGGCGACGGTCTATGTCTGGGAGCGCCCGTGATGCCGAGCTTCGATCTCGCCACGGTGCCGCTGCGCGAGCTGAACCAGGCGCTGCATGCGCTGCCCGAGACGACCAACGAAACGCACTGGGTGATCGACAATCCCGGCGGCAAGCATGCCATCGCCTGCGGCCTCGACGTGCCGATCACCGTCGAGGTCAACGGCCATGTCGGCTACTACTGCGGCGGCATGAACGACAAGGCGACCATCCTCGTTTCCGGCAATGCCGGCGTCGGCGTCGGCGAGAACATGATGTCGGGCGAGATTCGCATTGCCGGCGACGCCAGCCAGGCCGCAGGCGCCACCGCGCATGGCGGCCTTCTCGTCATCGACGGCAATGCCTCGGCGCGCTGCGGCATCTCGATGAAGGGCGTCGACATCCTGGTGAAGGGCTCGATCGGCCCGATGAGCGCCTTCATGGCGCAGGCCGGCAATCTCGTCGTCCTTGGCGACGCCGGCGAGGCGCTGGGCGATTCGATCTACGAGGCGCGCCTGTTCGTGCGCGGGTCCGTCGCCAGTCTCGGCGCCGACTGCATCGAAAAGCCGCTCGGGCCGGACGAGATCGAGGCGCTGGAGGGCGTCTTGGCGAAAGCCGGCGTCGGCGGCGTCGCGGCCAGCGAGTTCCGCTTCTACGGCTCGGCCCGCAATCTCTACCATTTCCATGTCGACAATGCCGACGCCTACTGAACGGGTCCCGTCATGAACGCTCCGATGAAGCCCGTCCACCGCACCCTGCCGCGCTATTCCGCGACCTTCGACCCGCACACGATCTCCGAGATCCAGCGCGCCGCGGCGACCGGCATCTACGACATCCGCGGCGGCGGCGCCAAGCGCAAGGTGCCGCATTTCGACGACCTCCTGTTCCTCGGCGCGTCGATCTCGCGCTATCCGCTGGAAGGCTATCGCGAGAAGTGCGGGACCGACGTCGTCCTCGGCTCGCGCTTTGCCAAGAAGCCGATCCGGCTGAAAATCCCCGTCACCATCGCCGGCATGAGTTTCGGCTCGCTGTCGGGACAGGCCAAGGAAGCGCTCGGCCGCGGCGCGAGTCTGGCCGGCACGTCGACGACGACCGGCGACGGCGGCATGACGGAGGAGGAGCGCGGGCATTCTCAGGTCCTCGTCTACCAGTATCTGCCGTCGCGCTACGGCATGAACCCGCGCGACCTCCGCCGCGCCGACGCAATCGAGATCGTCATCGGCCAGGGCGCCAAGCCCGGCGGCGGCGGCATGCTGCTCGGCCAGAAAATTTCGCCGCGCGTCGCCAAGATGCGCACCCTGCCCGAGGGGATCGACCAGCGCTCGGCCTGCCGCCATCCGGACTGGACGGGCCCGGACGATCTCGAGATCAAGATCGAGGAACTCAGGGAGATCACCGACTGGGAGAAGCCGATCTACGTCAAGATCGGCGCGTCGCGGCCCTATTACGACACTGCGCTGGCGGTGAAGTCGGGCGCCGACGTCGTCGTCCTCGACGGCATGCAGGGCGGCACGGCGGCGACGCAGGAAGTGTTCATCGAGAATGTCGGCCTGCCCATCCTCGCCGCTATCGCCCCGGCCGTGCAGGCGCTGCAGGACCTCGGCATGCACCGCAAGGTGCAACTCATCGTCTCCGGCGGCATCCGCTCCGGCGCGGATGTGGCAAAGGCGCTGGCGCTCGGGGCCGACGCGGTGTCGATCGGCTCGGCGGCGCTGATCGCGCTGGGGGACAACGATCCGGCGCTGGAGGAGGAATACCGGAAGCTCGGCACCACGGCCGGCGCCTATGACGACTGGCACGAGGGCCTCGACCCCGCCGGCATCACCACGCAGAACCCGGAGCTGGCCGCCCGCCTCGACCCGGTGCTCGCCGGAAGGCGCCTCGCCAACTACCTCGCCGTGCTGACGCTCGAGGCGCAGACCATCGCCCGGGCCTGCGGCAAGAGCCACGTCCACAATCTGGAGCCTGAGGATCTCGTCGCCCTGACCATGGAGGCGGCGGCCATGGCCCGCGTGCCGCTCGCCGGGACGAACTGGATCCCCGGCCAGACAGGACTTTGATCGAGGGGGCGGAAACGCCCCTTCTTCGTATCCCGCGATGCCCATCCGATCACACCGAGTTTTTCGACCGAGGGGATTTCATGTCTGCCAGCCTGGAAGCGATCGCTGAGAAACGCGGGATCAAATATTTCCTGATCTCCTATACCGACCTCTTTGGCGTGCAGCGCGCCAAGCTTGTACCCGCCCAGGCGATCGACAAGATGGCCGAGGACGGCGCCGGCTTTGCCGGTTTCGCCACCTGGCTCGACATGTCGCCGGCCGATCCCGACGTCTTCGCCAAGCCGGACCCGGACAGCCTCATCCAGCTGCCGTGGAAGCCGGAGGTCGGCTGGCTCGCCGCCGATCCCTGGATGAATGGCCAGCCGGTCGCGCACGCGCCGCGCAACACGCTGAAGCGGCTCGTCGCCGAGGCGGCGGCCAAGGGCTATGTCGTGAAGACCGGCGTCGAATGCGAATTCTTCCTGACCACGCCCGACGGGCGCGCCGTCTGCGACCAGGCCGACCGGCAGATGAAGCCGTGCTACGACCAGTCGGCGCTGATGCGGCAATACGACATCATCACCGAGATTGCCGACGCCATGCTCGTTCTCGGCTGGAAGCCGTATCAGAGCGACCACGAGGACGCGAACGGCCAGTTCGAGATGAACTGGGCCTTCGACGACGCGCTCCTCACCGCCGACCGCCATGCTTTCTTTAAATACATGGCCCGCTCGATCGCCGAAAAGCACGGCCTGCGCGCGACCTTCATGCCCAAACCCTTCATCGACCTGACGGGGTCGGGCTGCCATGCGCATGTCTCGTTGTGGAAAGGCGAGACGAACGTCTTCGAGGATCCGGCGGGCGAGCTCGGCATCTCGGCCCTCGGCTACCAGTTCCTCGGCGGGATCATGCACTCGGCCGAGGCACTCACGGCGATCTTCAACCCGACGGTGAATTCCTACAAGCGCATCAACGCGCCGCGCACGACCTCGGGCGCGACCTGGGCGCCGAACGCCATCACCTATACCGGCAACAACCGCACGCACCTGATCCGCATTCCTGAGGGCAACCGCTTCGAAATCCGGCTCGCCGACGGCGCGGCCAATCCCTACCTGCTGCAGGCGGGCATCATCGCCGCCGGGCTGGACGGCCTGGACAATGAACGCGATCCCGGCCAGCGGCTCGACATCAACATGTACACCGAGGGTCACACGGTCGAGGGCACCAAGAGGCTGCCGCTGAACCTTCTCGACGCGCTGCGCGCGCTGGGCGCGTCAGACGTCATGAAGGAGCGGCTCGGGGCCGTGGTGCCGAGCTATCTCAAGCTGAAGGGCGAAGAGTGGAACGCCTATTCCCGGCACCTCACCGACTGGGAGCGGGAAAACACGCTGGACTGCTGAACCGCTTAGACCGGCGCGGGCAACCACCCGCGTCCGCCACGCCCGGAATGCTGGTTGTGGCGGCGCTCGGCCAGTCTCAGGAGCCACTGCCCATCCGCGCGGGCTGATCCAGATCGACATCGACGCGCTCGATCCCGTCGAAGAACCAGCCCGGCTCGACCTCGAACTCGACCGCGATGCGATAGAGCCGGCTGGCGCTGATGCGGTTGGCGCCGGTCTCGTACTTCTGGACCTGCTGGTAACTGACGCCAATCTTCTGCCCGAGCTCTTCCTGGGTCAGGTTTTTCAAGAGGCGGACCTGGCGGACCCTTCGGCCCACGTGAACATCGACGACATCTGGCTCTAAACGCAATTCTCGTACTCCAGGAAAAAGAAGGCCCCCCCGGCACGAGCTAGAACACCTATTGTGGAATCTCAAAGGCTAATTGCAATTATCCTTTAGCTCAGTATCGCATACCAGTGAACGAAGCAGGTCCTGTTCGATCATCCGGGCCCGTTCGGCGGCCACGGGGAGCCCCAGCCGAGCTGCCTCGCGGGCGATATAGGTCGAGAAGTGCAGAAGCGCCGCCAGGTCCTGAGCCCGCCGGTCGCCCGTACCGTCCGGCGTCGAGGACGGCCTGTCGAACGTCTTGTCGAGGGTCTCGCTCATCCCGGCACCTGCCGTCCGAGCCCACTGCCGCCCGGCTGTATCGGTTGCTCGTAAATCCGGCCCGTCCGGAAAGCCCTCTGCGGGCCGAGGCGGACGATCTGGCTGGCGGAAATGCCGGCGCTGCGGCGCACGCCCTCCAGCGCTTCCTGGCTGACCTCGAACATCGCCGCGAGGCAGGACGTGCCCTCGATATCCTGCGGCAGCCCCAGGGGCTCGACCCGCCAGCCGTAATCCATCCATCGGGGAAGCCAGTAGGTTTCCTGAATTCCACCGATCCGCGTGACGCCTTCCTCCAGACAATATTCCATCACCGCGCAGCACATCGCCGCGGCGACGCCCTTGTGCCCTCTTTCGCGCACGCCCGGCACCACGAACATCCGCGTCCATTCCGCTTCCTCCGGCAGGGAGGGCAGGCCCCGCACCGCGGCGAGGAACGGAAACACCTCAGCCAGCAGCGTCGCCTGCGAAAACGACCGCAACCGGCTCGAGGCGACGAAGTCGCCCCCGCGAAGGGCGACGAGATAAGTCGCCTCGTCGGTGTCGAACTGGTCCATCTCCCGACCGTCCGGTCGAGCCTCCATCCAGCGCTTTTCCTCGACATAGATCCGGTGGCGCCAGCGGAAGACCTCCTCCATCTCGGCGCCATAGCGCGCGCGATTGGCGGCGGTGACGACGTGAACCTGCAACATGGGTCACTCCTTCGGTTTTCGAAGAAGTTACCGTGATGTGACAGGGCGCCCCTACCCGCTCAAATGAGCGGGTTGACGTTTGTCAGGGCCGGATCTCGCCGCGGCGGATGCTTTCGGCGACCGCCTGAGCCATCGTCGTCACGTCGAGTTTATGTCGAATGGTGGCGAAATAGCCGCGGACGGTCTGGTGGCCGATGCCGAGAATGACCGAGATGTCCCAGCTCGATTTGCCGCGGGCTGCCCAGGTCAGACAGTCGCGCTCGCGCGGCGACAGCACCGGCGGAAGGTCGCGCCGGGGTGTCAGCAGACGGCGCACCGATTCGGCGGCGAACACGCCCATGATCTGCAGCGCGCCGAGGTCCCGCGGCGACAAAGCGAGCGCCTGATCCGATGCGAAGGCGACCGCCGTCTGCCAGTGCCGCGGGGAATACATCGGGACCACGTAGCCATCGCGAAAACCGAAGGACTTGGCCTCGGCCATGACGCGCTTGGCCGCGTCGTTCTCCCGGTATTCCGCGGGAACCTCGTCCCAGCGATAGGGTCTCGTGGTGCGCAGCGACCACTGCGCCACGCCGTCGACGGCAAAGTAGTTCGACTGGGTGTAGCGGCTGTACCATTCCTGCGGCCAGGCATTCAGCATCACCAGCGGCGCCAGTTCCTCCATCGGCAGGGGGAGGCCGGTGATCATGAAATGCTGAAAGCCGAGGGCCGAGCTCTGCGCCAGAAGTTCCTCCAGGATGACCTTCGGGTCATCCTGGGTGCGGATCCTGTCGAGGAAGTCGAAGGTGGCGTTCTCAATGCCCATGGACGCGTTTTCCAGCAGAGACGAGCCGGCGACCCGCCGGCTGTTCCAGAAGAAGGCCACCCGCCCTGTTGTTTCGTCGCATCGGCGCGGTCCGGCCTATTTGACCTGACCGTCGGCGAGATCGGTCACGTGAGTCTGGGGCCGATCGGTTCCCTGGGCCACCTCCTCGTGCCAGCGGCCGGACGCGTCCTGATAGCTGATGCCATCCGTCTCGCCGGACAGGGACTGCCGCGCGGCGGCATCCTTGGCGGCAGCCAGGGCATGGTCATGACTGGGAAAGGTCTCGGAGAAGACATCCGCCACCTTATAGGCCCAGCCACCATCATGCTGGACGATCTCGTAGTTCAGGTCGCTCATCGTTCATCCTCCATGTTTGCCGTATCGGCAGGCCCATCCGCTCCTCGGCATGCGGGCAGCAGGCGCTGACCGTGACCGACTCGGCCAGGGCCGCCGGGCCGTAATGCTCGGCATAGTCTCGCGTTCCGCTCGCCGGGACAAGGCGGCGGGCCGCGCCGCATCACGCCGCGGCGCCGGCGGCGAACAGTTCCCAGACCGGGCCGGCGTTGCGCAGGTCCGGCAGGACGAGGTCGGCGCCGGTGAAATCCTCGTCGACGGTATACTGGGCCGGCGTGACGACACAGCGCAGGCCGGCGGCCTTGGCGGCACGCAATCCGTTGCTGGAATCCTCGAAGGAGAGGCAGGCGGCGGCAGGCAGGCCGAGCCGTTCGAGCGCCAGTTGGTAGATGTCGGGGGCCGGCTTCTTGGCCGCGACCATGTCGCCACAGGCTATCACCTCGAAGGCCTCGCTCCCGCCGAAAGCCGCCGCCAAAAGGGCGTCGACGTTTTCCTGGCTCGTCGTCGTGGCGATCGCCAGCCGGATGCCGCGCTCGCGCGCCTCGGCGACGAAATCGAGAATGCCCGGTCGCAGCACGAACTGGCCCTCGGCGACGGCCTGTCCGTAGTGGCGGGTCTTGGTCTGGTGGAGACGCGGGATCAGATCGTCGAGCGGCGTCTCGGAGAGGATCTCCTCCTCGTCGACGAAGGTGCGCATCCTTTCCTTGCCGCCGGAGACCCGCAGCAGTTCCTTGTAGCGGTCGCTTTCCCAGTGCCAGGGCAGGCTGGCCTCGGCAAAGGCGGCGTTGAACGCCGCCCGGTGCACTTCCTCGGTTTCGGCGAGCGTGCCGTCGACGTCGAAGATGAAGGCGCTCATCCCCGGCCTTCCGTCGCCGCCAGCGCCAGCAGCGCATCGGAAAGGTCGTTCAGGCGGTCGATCACGGCGACCGCGCCGAGCGCATCGGCGCCGCGGCCGGTATAGCCGCCGCGCACCGCGACCACCGGCATGCCCGCCGCCCTCGCCGCGTCGACGTCGTTCTCGCTGTCGCCGACGAAGACGACCTCGGCCGGGCCGAGCCCGAGCTTCTCGCAGGCGAGCAGCAGGAGGCCGGGCGCCGGCTTCTTGTCCGGTCCGGCGTCGCCGCCGACGACGACGGTCATCAGTTCGAGCAGGCCGAAATGGGCGAGGATCTCGCGCGTCTCGGCATCCGGCTTGTTGGTGACGACGCCGATCGGCACGCCGGCCTCGCCGAGGCTGCGGGTGGTGTCGCTGGCGCCGGCATTCAGCGTCGTCAGCTCCGTCGCGCGCGGCTTGTAGATGGCCAGAAAGCGCTCGACGACGCGGTCGCGGGTCGCCGGATCGAGGTCCTTGCCGAGCGCGACATAGGCCCGCTCGATCAGCTTCGGCACGCCGCCGCCGATCATGCCGATGACCGCCTCGATGAGGAAGGGCGGCTCGCCGAGGCTCTCCAGCGTCTGGTTCAGCGAGGCGTGGATGTCGGGCGCCGAATCGACCAGCGTGCCATCGAGGTCGAAGAGAACGGCTTTCGGCCAGGCGGAAGATGTCATGATCAATCCTTGTCTGCGATCGTCTTTGTCTGCGATCGTCATTCGATCGGGGGAGTACCCGCCGGCCGGAACCGAAACTCGGTCGGCACCCGCAAAGCGCTCTGTGAATTCGGCCCACCTTTCGGCAGGATCACGCGTCGGCATATGGCCGTCAACGTCGCCGTCGCGTAAAGCGGAGAGGTTGCCACGCCGATCTCGAACCTGCCGGACATCTCTTATGAAATTCAAGCTCGGCTGCACCCTTTCCTACGAAGCCTACGACCGTGCGCTGTTCTTCTTCAACGTGCAGGCGGTCGGCAACGAAAGCCAGATGGTGATCGAGGAACGGCTGGAGATTGATCCGCCGCAGACGATCGAGACCTATGTCATGCCCGAGACCGGCAATCGCTGCCTGCGCTTCGAAACCGGGCCGGGTCCGGTCACGCTTCGCTACGAGGCGATCGTCGACCACCATCCGCTGCGCCTCGACGCCACCGGCATCGCCGAGACCGATGCGGCGGTGCTGCCGCCGCGCGTGCTGCCCTATCTCATCCCCAGCCGCTACTGCGAGGCGGACCGGCTGGCGCACCTCGCCACCATCGAGTTCGGCGCCATGGGCCGCGGGCACGACCGGGTCACCGGCATCTGCAACTGGATCTACGGTCAGCTCGGCTACATCTCCGGATCGAGCGACCTGCACACGTCGACGCTCGATACGCTGGTCGACCGCGCCGGCGTCTGCCGCGATTTCGCCCATCTCGGCATCGCGCTCTGCCGGGCGCTCGGCATTCCGGCCCGCTATGTCAGCGTCTATGCCTGGCGCCTGCGGCCGCCGGATTTCCACGCCGTGTTCGAGGCCTATCTCGGCGGCCGCTGGTATCTCTTCGATCCGACCCGCCAGGCGGCGATCGAGGGCCTGGTGCGGATCGGCGTCGGCCGCGATGCCGCCGAGGTCGCCTTCGCCAATTTCATCGGCCCGGTCGAGCCCGGCGAGATGAAGGTCTTCATCGAGCCGGTCGAGCCGCCAGACTGGTACGTGCCGACGATCGACGCGGTGAGCGTCTCCGCGCACTGACATCGCCGCGAGAGGGCGGTCCCGTCGGGCGACGCTCTCCCCTTCCCCGCGTTGAAACTCCTGTCCGGCGTCAGTCCTGCGGCGGGCTGAGAACGGCGAGGGTGATCCAGTGCGCCGTCAGCGCCGGCTTGACCGCGCCCTCGATCTCGATCGCCGCGTCCCAGGCCGATTGCAGGGACACCGCCCGCTCGGTCAGATCCACCAGCTTGAACCGGCCGCGCACGCGGGCGCCCGATTTCACCGGGTTGAGGAAGCGTACCTTGTCGAAACCGTAGTTGATGCCCATCCGCGTGTGCTCGACCCCGGGCAGCGCATCGAAGGCGAGGCGCGACAGCAGCGACAAGGTGAGAAAGCCGTGCGCGATCGTCCCGCCGAAGGGCGCCTCGGCCTTGGCGCGGACCGGATCGACATGGATGAACTGGTGATCGATCGTCGCCTCGGCGAAGAGGTCGATCATCGCCTGGTCGACCGTCAGCCAGTCCGACAGCCGCTCTTCGCCGCCGAGAAGCGTGCGATAGTCGGCGAGCGGTATGAGCTTGCTCTGCAGCGCCGCCTCTTCGGCGCGCCTCGTGGCATCGGACAATCTTATCCCTCCTCGAACAGTTCATGGCCGGTCTCGACCCCGATACCGCCGTCGACCGGCAGAATCGCTCCCGTCGTATACGCCCCGGCCCGGCTGCAAAGAAACAGCGTCGCGCCGGCGATGTCGTCGGCCCGGCCGATCCGCCCGAGCGGCACGCCGCGCCCGACGGCCGCCGCCTTCGCCTCGGTGCCGGTGGCAAACGCCGTCATCTTCGAGGCGAAAGGCCCGGGCGCCAGCGCGTTCACCGTGACATGGCGGCCGGCCAGTTCCTTGGCGAGGATCTTCGTCAGATGGTGCACGGCGGCCTTGGAGGCGGCGTAGGAATAGGCGCCCCCGCCGAGCGGCGCGGCGCCCATCACCGAGCCGAGATTGACCACGCGGGCCGGGTCGTCGATCGAGGCGTGCCGCTCCATCAGCGGCAGGAGCTGCTGCGTCAGCGTGAACAGGCCGGCGACGTTGACGTCCATGACGCGGGCGAAGGCCTGGTGCGGAAACGTGCCCAGCGGCGCGCCCCAGGAGACGCCGGCATTGTTGACGAGGATGTCGAGCCGGTCGGTCCGCTCGCCGAGGGCCGCGGCCAGCGCCATTACCCCAGCCTCGGTGGCGACGTCGCCGCCAAAGCCCTCGACGCGCCCCTTGTGCCCCTCGGCATTGATCGCCTCCGCCGCGGCGAGGCAAGCTTCGGCCTTGCGCGAGGCGATCAGCACGCGCGCCCCGCCGGCGGCAAGCCCGGTCGCGATCATCCGGCCGATGCCGGTGCCGCCGCCGGTGACGAGCGCCGTCTTGCCCTCGACCGAGAACAGCCTGTCCAGAATTCCCATTGTATCCTCCCGCTGGCCGCTCCGGCCGGTCGCGGCGGATTTGACATCATCGCGTCCGGGCGGTCCACTCTTGGCCAGCGAGCGACGCGGCAGGGGAGCATCCGCCATGGACCAGAAGGGCGCGTCCGCCGAAGGGTCAGGCTCTGGGGAGCGCCTGCCTCCGGTACGGCGGGCTGCGTTCACCGCCGGGCGGCTGGAGCAGGTCACGCCGGAAGGGCAGATGTCGCGCGACAGGCTGCTGCAGGCCGCCGCCGCCGCCTTCATGGATAAGGGTTTTGCCGCGACCTCGATCGAGGATGTCGCCCGCCGCCTCGGCGCCACCAAGGGGCTCGTCTACCATCACTACCGCTCGAAGAACGACCTGTTCTTCGACGTCTGCCGACGCGGCATCGAGATCGACATGGCGGCCGTAGAGCCGCATGCCGCGGCGCGCGACCGCGCGGTGACGCGGCTCGCCCGAATGGCCATGGCGCATGTCGAGGCGATGCTGACGCGGCGGGATTTCCAGCTCGCGATCCTCGAGGGCGTCGCCATTCATTTGGGCAAACGCATCGACGAGGAGGACCGCGCGACCCTGGCAGCCCTCGTCCGGGCGCGTGAGCGCTACGAGGCGCTTTTTGGGGAGACGCTGGCCGCCGCGATTGCGGAGGGCGACATGGATGCCCTCCTGTCGCCCGAGCTCAGCACCGCGGCGCTGCTCGCGGTGCTGAACGCGCCGCTGTCCCGTGAGGCGCTGGGCGGCCAGGAAGAGCAGGGGGACCGTTCCGCCTTTGCCCGCACCCTGACGATCTTCGCCCTGCGCGGCGCCGGCGCCAGTCCCGCGATCATCGCGGAGGAGTTCAGCTAGTTCCGAAATGCCGAGAGCCGGCGTCTCGACGGCCTCGTCGATAACCGGGACGTTCCGGTGGCCCGGCTTGGCCGCCTCCTCGCGCCCTCGCCGGGCAAAGACTCAGAGCCGGCTACAGAAAAGCGAACATATCTCCGATTCGCCAGTTCATATCTCTGTCGCATCGAGGAGCAGCAGCATTATGAGACGGACGGCGGGCCACTGGCCGATCGTGGCGATCCCCGCCCGCAACGAGGAAAAGCGTCTGCCGCTCCTGCTGGCGGCCCTCGCCAATCAGACCTGGCACGCCCATTCGGGCCTTCCGCTCGAGGTGGTCATCGTCCTCAACAATTGCGACGACGGCTCTCGCACCGCGGTCATCGAGGCGACGCGGCTGGAGCCGCGCCTGTCGGTCGAGCTGATCGACATCCACTTTGCCGGCGGTGACGCCCATGTCGGCACGGCACGCCGCCTGGCGATGGATATGGCCGCCCAATCCCGCGCCGGAGCGGACGGGACCGCGATCCTGACCACCGACGCCGACGCCGTGCCGAGGTCAGACTGGGTCGAAGCCAATCTGCGCCATCTCCAGGAGGTTGACCTCGTCGGCGGCCACATTCGCGGCGATCCCGCCGAGGAAGCGCAGCTTGGGCCGGGCTTCCGCCGGCGAGCCGTCCAGCATCTGCGCTATGCCGACCTGATCAACCAGCTGGCCGCCGTGGTGGATCCCATCGCCCACGATCCTTGGCCACGTCATAGCGACCATACCGGTGCGAGCCTTGCCGTTCGTGCCGACGTTTACGCCGCGGTCGGCGGCCTGCCCGCGCTGCCGCGGCGCGAGGATCTCGCCTTCGTCACGCGCGTCGCCGCTGCGGGCTACCGGATCCGGCATCCGCTGGATGTCGAGACCGAGGTGTCGGCCCGCCTCGTCGGCCGGGCATCCGGCGGCATGGCCGATTGCCTGAGAGAGTGGATGCGTGAAGAGGCGACGGGGGCGCCTCTCCTCGTCGAAGATCCGCAACGCGTTCTGGCAAGGCTGCAACGTCGTCGCCGTCTGCGGCAGCTCGGCGACGCCTCCCCCACTGAGCGCGCCGCCGTGGCGCGCGATCTCGCCCTCGATCCCAGCGCCTTCTTCGATGAAGACGGCCTCGCCCTTTCCGCCGCACAGCTCGTCGAACTCCTGGCCGGCGAAGAACCCGACGCGCCGTCGACCGTCCCCATCGACCTGGCCTTCGCGGAAGCCGAACGTCTCCTGGCGCAGATCGAGGAGATCGCCCGTGCAGCATGAACGCCTGGATGCGCCGGTCTTTTCCGGGCTGACGCAACGTCTGGCCGCGCAGGCGGCAGACAGCGATCGGTCGGGCGAGTTTCCAGCCAAGAGCTTCGATATCCTTCGCGCCGGCGGCCACATCGCCGCCCCGCCGGTCGCGGTCTCGGACATCGGCACGCTGCTGCTGCTGCTGGCGGCCGTCGGTCGCGGCTGCCTGTCGACCGGCCGCATTTTCGAGGGGCACTGCAACGCCATGCTGCTCATCGACACCTGCGGCACCCCGGCGCAGCGCAAGGCGGCGCGGGCCGTGGCGGCGAAGGGCGGGGTGTTCGGCGTCTGGAACACCGACATGCCCGGCAATCCGCTGCGGCTGGAGGACGGCCAACTGATCGGCGCGAAGAATTTCAGCTCCGGCGTCGATGGCCTGAGCCACGCCATCGTCACGATCGCCACCACCACCGGACGGCAGATGCTGGTCGTGCCGCTGGAGGACCTCGAGATCGATCGTAGCTGGTGGAAACCCATGGGCATGCACGCTTCGGGTAGCCACATCGTCGACTTCACCGGCCGGACGGCGCTTTTTGAATGGGCGCTGGGCCGGCCCGACGACTACATCGCCCAGCCCTGGTTCTCCGGCGGCGCGATCCGCTTTGCCGCGGTGCAACTCGGGGGCATGCATGCGGTCTTCGACGTCGCCGTCGAGCATCTGGCGCGCATCCGCCGCGACGGCGACCCTTATCAGCGCCAGCGCATCGCGCGGATGGGGATCGCGGTCGAGACCGGTTATGCCTGGCTCGACCGCGCCGCCACCGCCTGGCGCGAGGCCGCCGAGGCGAAGACGCCGACGTCGAGCGAGCGTCTCGTCTCCACCTCCAATGCCTTTCGCACCGTGGTCGAGACCGAGGCGCTCGCCGTGCTCGAACTGGCCGAACGCAGCGTCGGCGCCGGTGGCTTCATCGCCCCTCACCCCTTGGAGAGGCTCGTCCGCGACCTCAGAACCTACCTTCGCCAGCCCAATCCCGACGGAGCCCTCGCCGCCCTTGGCGAGGCCATCTCGGCGGGGCGCTGGGCGCCTGGAATGAACGCATGACTCCTCCTTCCCTCTCCCTCCACCCGAAATCGGTGACGGCCGAGCGCATCCTCGTCGTCGCCCCTCATCCCGACGACGAGTCGCTCGGCTGTGGCGGGCTCGTGGCGTCGCTCGCCTGCCTCGGACGGCAGTTCCACTTTCTCTTCGTCACCGACGGAGGCGCGTCGCATCCCGGCTCGGCCAGTTGGACGCGATCGGCTCTCCGCGCCCAGCGCGAGATCGAGGCGTCGGACGCGCTGTCGCGGCTCGGGGTGCACGATGCGGGTCGCACCTTCCTGCGTCTGCCCGATGCCGCCATGCCGTCCTCGGGCAGCGAGGCCGAGGTCGCCGCGCGAACCCGCATCGTGGACCTCCTCGCCGACTTCGATCCCGACCTCGTCCTCCTGCCCTGGCGCCGCGATCCGCATTGCGACCACCGCGACTCCTGGCTGCTGGTCGACCGGGCGCTTCGCCAGGCCGACCGTCATCCCAGACGCCTCGAATACGCCATATGGCTGGATGAGCTCGGAGCCGACGGGGACCATCCGCGCGTCGGAGAGGCGGTGCAGGTCAGCTTCGATGTTCGGTCGGCAGTGGTGGCCAAGCGCGCCGCGACGGAGGCGCACATCTCGCAAACGACAGCCCTGATCGCCGACGATCCCACCGCCTTCCGCCTGACGACATCGACGATCGAGCGCCTGACGGGACCTTCGGAGATCTATTGGTCGCCCCTGCCGTGAAGGCGATCGACCCCGAGGGCTTCGAGGCCATGTTCCGCGGCGATGTCGACCCGTGGAATTACGGCGCCTCGCCGTTCGAGGCGTTCAAGCGGCGCGCGCTGCTGCGCGCCTGTGGCGACCGCGTCCGCGGCAGGACGCTGGAACTGGCCTGCGCCAACGGCGAGACCACGCTGGCGCTGGCGCCGCTGAGCCTCAGCCTGCTGGCGCTGGATTCGTCCCCGACGGTCATCGCCGAAGCCGCACGGCGCACGGCCCATCTCCCGCGCGTCGAGACGCTTCAGGCGGTGCTGCCCCAGGATATGCCGAGAGGCCGCTTCGATCTCGTCGTCGTTTCGGAAATTCTCTACTACCTTGCCCAACGCGATGCCGGCCTGATGATGGCGCGTCTGGCCGAGGTGACGCGCGGGCGCATCGTGATCGTGCATCATCTCATGGATTTTGCCGACGCGGCGCAGAAGCCGGCACGCGCCCAGCACGCGGCGCGGCACTTCTTCGGCAGCCGCATGGCGGAAGTCTTCCACGAACGACACGGCCGGTTCGAGGTCCTCGCCTTCGACGCGCCGAGGCGGCCGCGCCCACACTGAATCCCGTGGGCAGGAGACGGCCCCGCCTGGGCTCAGGACAGCGGGGCGGCGTCGACGACCGGACGACGGATATGGGCCAGCGCCTGCATGACCAGTGGGTGGACGTCCTCCGCAGTTCCGCTCTCCAGCCGCTCGCACAATTTGGCCCTCATGCGCGGTTCCCAGAACTTGTTGATGTGGTCGGCGACGTCCGCGGTCTGGCGCGCGCCCCGCGGGTTGGAGGCGCAGAAGGTGGCGATCTGGTTCGCCATGTGGATCAGTTTGTCATGCTGCATGGCTGGTCTCTTCGAGCGCGGCAGAGGCTGCGGCGGCGCCGACGACGCGGCCGGGATGGGTGAAGATCTCGAACTCGTCGCCGCGCACGACCGCGACGAGGGTGACGCCGGAGGCCTCGGCCTCCGCGATCGCCAGGGCCGACGGCACGGAGACGGCGGCGATCAGGCCGCAGCCCATCATCGCCGTCTTCTGGATCAGTTCGACGGACACCCGGCTGGTGATGGTGAGAAAGCCGCTCGCCGGATCGATGCCCTGCTGCGCCAGTGCTCCCGCGACCTTGTCCAGCGCGTTGTGGCGGCCGACATCCTCGCGCGTCAGCACCAGGCGCGCCTTGCCCTCGCGGTGGAAGGCGGCGGCGTGCACGGCGCGGGTCCGGCGGCCGATCACCTGCTCGCCCGCCATCGCCGCCATGGCCGCCACGATCGCGGCGGGCGCGATGGTCAATTCGTCGGCGACGACGGGAAGTTCCCTGGTCGCCAGCGCCAGGGATTCCACGCCGCAGAGGCCGCAGCCGACCGGGCCGGTCATCTGCCGCCGACGTGCCGTGTAGGACCGGCCGCGTTCCTCCGACAGCCAGATCTGGCAGTCGAGGCCGAGGTCGGTCGTCACGATCTCCAGCCGCTCGATCTCGTCCGGGCTGGCGATGATGCCTTCGTTGAGGGCGAGACCGATTCCGAGATCCTCGACATCCCCAGGCGTCGCCATCATCACCGCATGGGTCGATCCGTTGACGGAAATCGCCACGGCGGCTTCCGCCGGCACCGGACGGTCGACGGCGACGAAGCGCCCGCTCCGGAACGCGAGCGCCTGGCCGGGCGTCCTGCCTTCCGACATCCCCTACTCCGCCGCGTCGAGGATCGGCGCGATGCGGCGGCTGTCCTCGGTCAGTTCGCGGTATTCCTCCTGCCATTCCGTCGGGCCGTTGGAGGGCGAGATCTGCACCGCCGTCACCTTGTACTCCGGACAGTTCGTCGCCCAGTCCGAGAAGTCGGTGGTGATGACGTTCACCTGCGTCATCGGGTGGTGGAAGGTGGTGTAGACGACGCCGACGGCGACGCGGTCGGTCAGCTTGGCGCGCAGCGAGGTCGAGCCGGCACGGCTGTCGAGCTTCACCCAGTCGCCGTCGCGCACGCCGCGCATCTCGGCGTCGTGCGGATGGATCTCCAGGAGATCCTGGTCATGCCAGACGACGTTGTCGGTGCGCCGCGTCTGCGCGCCGACATTGTACTGCGACAGGATGCGGCCGGTGGTGAGCAGCAGCGGGAAGCGCGGACCGGTGCGCTCGTCGGTCGCGACATATTCGGTGACGACGAAATTGCCCTTGCCGCGCATGAACTCGCCGATGTGCATGGTCGGCGTGCCCTCGGGATGCTCTTCGTTGCAGGGCCACTGCACCGAGCCCTCTTTTTCCAAGAGCGCATAGCTGACATTGGCGAAGGTCGGCGTGACCTTCGAAATCTCGTCCATGATCTCCGAGGGGTGGCTGTAGTTCATGTCCATGCCGATCTCCTGCGCCAGGCGCTGGGTGATCTCCCAGTCGGCATAGCCGGATTTCGGGCTCATCACCTTGCGCACGCGGTTGATGCGGCGCTCGGCATTGGTGAAGGTGCCGTCCTTTTCCAGGAAGGACGAGCCGGGCAGGAAGACGTTGGCGTAGTTCGCCGTCTCGTTCAGGAAGAGGTCCTGGACGATCAAGAGTTCCAGCGCGTCGAGGCCGGCCGAGACGTGCTTGGTGTCGGGATCGGACTGCAGGATGTCCTCGCCCTGGACGTAGAGGCCCTTGAACGTGCCGTCGACGGCGGCGTCGAACATGTTGGGGATGCGCAGGCCCGGCTCGTTGTCGATCTTCACCTTCCACAGGCTCTCGAAGGTCTCGCGGACGTCGTCGCGCGACACGTGGCGGTAGCCGGTGAACTCGTGCGGGAAGGAGCCCATGTCGCAGGCGCCCTGGACATTGTTCTGGCCGCGCAGCGGGTTCACGCCGACGCCGCGCCGGCCGATATTGCCGGTGACCATGGCAAGGTTGGCGATCGCCATGACCGTGGTCGAGCCCTGGCTGTGCTCGGTGACCCCGAGGCCGTAGTAGATCGCGCCGTTGCCGCCGGTGGCGTAGAGGCGCGCGGCCTTGCGCACGAGGTCGGGATCGACGCCAGTGATCTTGGCGACGGCCTCCGGCGAACGGCTTTCGTCGGAAACGAAGGTCGCCCAGTCCTGGAAAGCCTCCCAGTCGCAGCGGTCGCGGATGAACTCCTCGGCCATCAGGCCCTCGGTGACGATGACATGGGCGAGCGCCGTCATCATCGCGACGTTGGTGCCGGGCGTCAGCGGAAGGTGATACTCGGCCTCGACATGCGGGGTGCGGACGAGATCGATGCGGCGGGGATCGATGACGATGAGCTTGGCGCCCTCGCGCAGCCGCTTCTTCATGCGCGAGGCGAAGACCGGATGGCCATCTGTCGGGTTGGCGCCAATGACGAGGATGACGTCGGAATTCTCGACCGAGTCGAAGTCCTGCGTGCCGGCCGAGGTGCCGAAGGCCGTCGACAGGCCGTAGCCGGTCGGCGAGTGGCAGACACGGGCGCAGGTGTCGATGTTGTTGTTGCCGAAGCCGGCGCGCACCAGCTTCTGGACGAGGTAGACCTCCTCGTTGGTGCAGCGCGAGGACGAAATGGCGCCGACCGAACCGCGGCCGTATTTCGCCTGGATTTCCTTGATCTTCGACGCAGCGAAGCCCAGCGCCTCGTCCCAGGAAACTTCGCGCCACTCGTCCTTGTAGGTGGCGCGGATCATGGGCTTCAGGATGCGGTCCTTGTGCGTGGCATAGCCGAGGGCAAAGCGACCCTTGACGCAGCTATGGCCGCGATTGGCCTTGCCGTCCTTGTACGGCACCATGCGCACCAGCTCCTCGCCGCGCATCTCCGCCTTGAACGAGCAGCCGACGCCGCAATAGGCGCAGGTAGTGACGACGGAATGCTCGGGCAGGCCGATCTGGATGACCGACTTCTCCTCCAGCGTCGCCGTCGGGCAGGCCTGGACGCAGGCGCCGCAGGAGACGCATTCGGAGGAAAAGAAATTGTCCGACATCATGCCGGCGGAGACCTGGCTGTCGAAGCCGCGGCCCTCGATGGTCAGCGCGAAGGTGCCCTGCACCTCCTCGCAGGCGCGTACGCAGCGCGAGCAGACGATGCATTTGGCCGGGTCGAACTGAAAATAAGGGTTCGACTGGTCCTTTTCCTTGGCCAGATGGTTCTCGCCGTCATAGCCGTAGCGCACTTCGCGCAGGCCCACTGCGCCCGCCATGTCCTGCAGCTCGCAGTCGCCATTGGCGGCGCAGGTCAAGCAGTCGAGCGGGTGGTCGGAGATGTAGAGCTCCATCACGCCCTTGCGGATGCGCTTCAGCCGCTCGGTCTGGGTGGTGACCGACATGCCCTCCATGGCGGGCGTCGTGCAGGAGGCGGGCGTGCCGTTGCGGCCGGCGATCTCGACGACGCAGATGCGGCAGGAACCGAAGGAATCCAGCATGTCGGTCGCGCAGAGCTTGGGCACCTGGATGCCGGCATCCATGGCGGCGCGCATGATCGACGTGCCCTCGGGCACGCTGACGCGGCGGCCGTCGATGGTGAGCGTCACCTCCTTCTCGGCCTTCGATTTCGGGGTGCCGAAGTCGATTTCCTGGATGAGACTCATGGGTGCATCTCCCCGTGCAAGGGTTGGCGGGCGGACAAAGGGCGAAAGCGCTCGACGGCGCCCCCCTCTGTCCTGCCGGACATCTCCCCCTCAAGGGGGGAGATCATCAGATTAACAAGTGTCGCAGCGTCGTTGGTGGTTGCACCCGCTGCGTTGTGCCGGACCAGTCGATCTCCCCCCTTGAGGGGGAGATGTCCGGCAGGACAGAGGGGGGGTGCGACCGCAGCCATTCCCATTATTCCGCCGCCTCGCGCAGGGGCGCGGGATGGTGGCCGTGGAAATCTTCCGGGAAATGCGTGATGGCGCTCATCACGGGATAGGGCGTGAAGCCGCCGAGCGCGCAGAGCGAGCCGAACTTCATGGTGTTGCAGAGGTCCTCGACCAGCGCGATGTTCTCCGCCGGGCGGTCGCCGGCGATGATCTTCTCGACCGATTCCAGCCCGCGCACCGCGCCGATGCGGCAGGGCGTGCACTTGCCGCAGGATTCGATGGCGCAGAACTCGAAGGCGAAGCGCGCCTGTTTCAGCATGTCGACGCTCTCGTCGAAGACCACCAGCCCGGCATGGCCGATGAGGCCGTCGCGGGCGGCGAAGGCCTCGTAGTCGAACGGCGTGTCGAAGAGCTCGCGCGGAAAATAGGCGCCGAGCGGGCCGCCGACCTGGACCGCCCGGACCGCCCGGCCCGAGGCCGTGCCGCCGCCGATGCCGTCGACGATCTCGCCGAGCGTCAGGCCGAAGGCCGTCTCGTAGAGGCCGCCGAACTTCACATTGCCGGCGATCTGGATCGGGATCGTGCCGCGCGAGCGGCCGGTGCCGAAATTCTTGTACTGCTCGGCGCCCTCGGCGAGGATCACCGGGACCGACGTGATCGAGATGATGTTGTTGATCACCGTCGGGCGGTCCATGAAGCCCTTGTGCGCCGGTAGAGGCGGCTTGGCGCGGACCTGGCCGCGCTTGCCCTCGAGGCTTTCGAGCAGCGCCGTCTCCTCGCCGCAGACATAGGCGCCGGCGCCGACGCGCATCTCGATGTCGAAGGCCGGTCCCGTGCCCATCACCGAGGGGCCGATGATGCCCGCGGCATAGGCGAGCCGGATGGCCTCCTCGACGACGCGGATGGCGATCGGATATTCCGAGCGGGTGTAGACGAAACCCTTCGTCGCCTTCGTGGCGAGGCCGGCGATGATCATGCCCTCGATCAGGCAGAAGGGGTCGCCCTCCATGATCATCCGGTCGGCGAAGGTGCCGGAATCGCCCTCGTCGGCATTGACGACGATGTATTTGCGGTCGGCCTCGGCCTCCAGCACCGTCTTCCACTTCACGCCGGTCGGAAAGCCTGCGCCGCCGCGGCCGCGCAGGCCGGACTGGGTGACTTCACCGACGATCTCCTGCGGCGTCATGGCGAGCGCGCGCTTCAGCCCGTCGAAGCCGCCATGGGCGCGGTAGTCGTCGAGGGACAGGGGATCGATGATGCCGCAGCGCTTGAAGGTCAGACGCGTCTGATTGGCGAGGAAGGGATGCTCCTGGACGTCGCCGATCCGCTTGGGATGATCACCGCCCTCGAGGAAGCCCGCCTTGAGGAGGCCGGCGACGTCGCCCGGCTCGATCGGCCCATAGGCGATGCGGCCCTCGGGCGTCTCGACCTCGACGAGCGGCTCCAGCCAGGCGAGGCCGTGCGACCCGTTGCGCACGATCGTGACGTCGAGATCGGCTTTGGTGATGGCGAGCAGGAATTCGTCGGCGATCTCGTCGGCGCCGCAGGCGACGGCGAAGGAGTCGAGCGGGATGAAGATCCGGGTCACAGGCGGACCTCCTCGACCAGGGCTTCGACCTTGGCCTGCGACAGGCGGGCGACGAGCCTTCCGTCCAGCATGGCCGAGGGAGCGGCCGCGCAGAGGCCGAGGCAGTAGACGGCTTCCAGCGTCACCTGGCCGTCGGCCGAGGTCTCGCCGAACTTGATGCCGAGGGAACGCTCGATCGTATCGGCGATCGCGTCGCTACCCATCGACTGGCAGGCTTCGGCGCGGCAGACCTTCAGCACGTGGCGGCCGTGCGGCTCCTTGCGGAAATCGTGGTAGAAGGAGACCACGCCATGCACCTCGGCGCGCGAGAGATTGAGCGCGGCCGAAATCAGCCGCACGGCCTCCTCGCCGATCTGCCCGAAGCGCGCCTGGAAGGCGTGCAGGATGGGCAGGAGCGGCCCCTCCAGGCCCCGCAATTCATGGATGATCTCGGTCGCGTCCGCGGCGTCGAACGCCGTCTGATAAGTCACGGGTTCCCGCCTCCCTTAGAACCGTTTCAATCAGATGACGCCCATTTCATACATAAATCAATGCGTGACTTCCGTTCGACGATAGAGGATTTCTATCGATCCAGCTTCGCGTCAGCGGCCTCCGACCAGAAGGCCGCCACCAGGGGCGGCCGGGGATCGCGCCGGGCGGCGACAAGGCCGATGCGGTAGGCGGCATCGGGATCGACGATGCGGATGGCGCGCATCGGCTCCCCGAGGCCCAGGATCTCGGCCGAGCGATAGGGCATGATGGTGGCGAAGCGGCCGGTGCGCACATGCGCGATGAGCGCGATCATCGAGTTGGACTCCAGCACGGTCTCGAACCGCGTCCCGGACGAGCCGAGCAGGCCGTTGAGGATCTTGCGATTCTGCATCGTGTTGGAAAGGAGGCACAGGGGAATCGACGCCGCCTCGGACCAGGAGACGGTTTCGTTGTCGGCAAACGGATTGCCGCGCGTCGTCACCAGACAATAGCGTTCGTCGTAGAGCATCTGCTTGTCGATGCGGCCGAGCCGCTCGTCGTCGAGATAGGTGATGCCGAGGTCGATCTCGAAATCCTCGATGCCCTTGATGATCTCCGACGAGGTCTGCGAGACGATCTCGAGGGTGACGCCGGGATGGCGCTCGAAGAAAGGCGTCGTCAGCCGGGAGACGACGGCGAGCGCGGTCGGGATGACGGCGATGCGCAGATGGCCGGAGATGCCGAGCTTCAGCGCGCGGATCTCGTCGTGCATGGTGCGCACGTCCTCGACGATGCGCCGGGCCCAGGCCAAGACGCGCTCGCCCTCCGGCGTGATGCCCTGGAAGCGCGAGCCGCGGTTGACCAGTGTGACGCCGAGACGCTCCTCCAATTGCCTTATCCCGGCCGAGAGCGTGGGCTGCGTCACGCCGAGCCGTTCGGCGGCACGGCCGAAATGGCGTTCCTGGGCGAGGGCGATGAAATATTCGAGCTTGTCGATCATTTGGCAAGCATAGCACCCGGCGCCGCGCCGGCGACAGGTGGCGTCTCCCCCGTGCCGATCCGGAAGGCGCGCCTCGCGGCCCTTCGCAGAAGGCTGTCCAGCCATCGAGCCGCGGCCGCGTTTCCGCGCCGCGTGCCGATCCCGGGACGACCGTCGTCGGCAGCGCGGTGCGGGCCTGACAACAGCGCCTGGCCTCGTCTGGATGCGACAGGCTTGATCGCGAGCCTGCTTCGGCGCTATCGCTGGTTTTTCCGGATCGGCCTGGCGGCGATCCTCTTCGCCGCGCTGAAATGCCTGGCAGGCCCGGGGACCGGCGGCGGCCGAGATGCTTCCCGGGGCCGCCGTTTCCTCCCGACCTTCCGGCGCCCTGCCTTCCCCATCGAGAGCCCGACATGACCGAAAGCCATCTGACCCAGCTCGGCGCCGAGGCGCGGCCTGCCGCCTCGCCGGACGAAGCCGTGCTGGAAACCGTGCCCTACCAGCGCCTGCCCGGACCGCCGACCATCGTGCGCTTTGCCTGCCCGGAATTCACCTCGCTCTGCCCGGTCACCGGCCAGCCCGACTTCGCGCATCTCGTCATCGACTACGCGCCGGATGAAAGACTCGTCGAGTCGAAGTCGCTGAAATTGTTTCTCACCAGCTTCCGCAACCATGGCAGTTTCCATGAGAGCTGCACGGTCGAGGTCGCCCGCCGCATCGTGGAAGTGACGAAGCCGCTTTGGCTGCGGATCGGCGGCTATTGGTACCCGCGCGGCGGCATTCCGATCGACGTGTTCTGGCAGACCGGCGCGCCGCCCGAGGGCGTCTTCCTGCCCGATCAGGGCGTGCCGCCCTATCGGGGCCGCGGCTGATATCAGCAGCGTCAACCGATCCGGCCGTTGATCCCAACGCAACCAAGGCTTACGAGCGTGGCAAAAGCGCACGCCGGCAGGAGACTTCTCATGGAACTCGACTCAATCGAAGATGCGATCGCGGCCATCGCCGCCGGTGAGATGGTCGTGGTCGTCGACGACACGGACCGTGAGAACGAGGGCGATCTGATCATGGCCGCGGCCAAGACGACGCCGGAGAAGATGGCGTTCATGATCCGCCACACCAGCGGCATCATCTGCGCGCCGATGCCGGCCGAGCGGGCCGACGCCCTGAACCTGCCGCCGATGGTCGCCAACAATCTCGACCCGATGCGCACCGCCTTCACCGTCTCGGTCGACTACAAGGTTGGCATGACCACCGGCATTTCCGCCGAGGAGCGCACCAACACGGTGCGGGCGCTCGCCAACGACAACTGCTCGGGCGGCGATTTCCTGCGCCCCGGCCACATTTTTCCGCTGATCGCGCGGGCCGGCGGCGTCTTGACGCGCTCGGGCCATACGGAAGCCGGCTGCGACCTGGCTTCGCTCGCCGGCCTGCCGCCGGTCGGCATCCTCGCCGAAGTGGTCAATGACGACGGCACCGTCAAGCGCCTCGCCGAGCTCATCCCCTTCGCCCGCGAGCACGGGCTGAAGATCATCTCGATCGAGGACCTCATTTCCTACCGCATCCGGCGCGAATCCTTCGTCACCTGCGTGAAAGAGGAGAAGATGCAGATCGCCGGCATGGAAGGCACGATCCGCATCTACGAGACGCCCTTCGACGCCATGCAGCATGTCGTCGCCGTGTTCGGCGAGGTGCGCGGCTGCGAGAAGGTGCCGACCCGCATTCACCGCGAACAGCCGGTGCTCGACCTCTTCGGCCGCACGGAAGCGTCGAAGACCTGGGTCGAGATCGCCGTGGAGACGCTGAAGACACACGGCCGCGGCGTGCTGATGCTGCTGCGCCAGCCCCATGTCGACGATTTCGAGGCCTCGCCGATCGGTGCCGCCGACGCGGTCGAGGCGCCGAGCGACGGCGAGCGGCATGTCAGCGCCCGCGCCCGCATGCGCCGCTGGCGCGAGGTCGGCGTCGGCGCGCAGATCCTGCGCGATCTCGACGTGCGCTCGATCGCCGTCCTCGCCACCGAGGAGCGCTCCTATGTCGGCCTCACCGGCTTCGGCATCGAAGTCGCCGGCACGATCCTCGTCGAGGACTGACGCGGGCCGATTTCCGCTGTGCCGCATGCTTTCGGAGCCCGGCTGATTGGACTCGATCCGGCAGTGAAGGCGGCTTGGAATGGATCCCGGCTCAAGGCCGGGATGACGATCTCCAAACTTCGTCGCCAAGCCGGAATGCGATCGTCTCGCAGATTCGTGGATCGCCCCGCACCGGTACAGGACGATCCAAGACTCCGGACGTCGTCATCCCGGGCTTGACCCGGGATCCGTTCCCAATCGTCTGAGACCGTGGCACCGACATTTCGAGGCCGCCGCCCGAGAGCCAAGCCTATTCCATGTTCGTGTGGTTGGCCCGCATCGTCTCCGGCGTCACGCCGAGGATGTCGCGGATCTTCAGCACCATGATCTCGAAGACGAGGAAAAGCGCGCCCTCGTAGAGCGAGCCCATCGGCAGGACGGAGGTCGCCGCCGCGCCCTGGTCGTTCGCCATGGTCTGGGCCGGGATGGTGAGCACCCTGTCGGCCATGGCCGCGCCCCGGCTCTGAGGCTGCGCGGTGAGGAACAGGATTTTCGCCCCCGCCGCCTTGGCGACGCCCATCAGCGCCAAAGCCGTGGAGATCTCGCCGGGGCCGACGGTGACGAGGAAGAGGTCGCCCTCCCCCAGCGCCGGCATGGTCATGTCGCCGACGACCGCGACATCCAGGCCGAGATGGAAGAGCCGCATGGCAAAGCCCTTGATCTGCAGGCCCTCCCGGCCGCCGCCGAAGACGCCGACGCGGCGCGCGCCGGCGATCATCCGGCAGGCCTCGTCGACGGCCGCATCGTCGATCCGGTCGGCGACGGCGCCGAGTTCCTCAAGGGCAGTGCGGTAGAGGGTCATGTCGGATTTTCCTTTGTCAGTGGGCGGGTTCGCACGGCTGGGCTGGATCGATGGGCGCTGCTTTCCCGTAAGCCTGCCTTTCCTCGAAGTGCGAACGCTTCCCTGGTCCTCATCCTGAGCTTGTCGAAGGGCGAGGACCACGCAGGGCGCGTCCCCGTGGTGCCGACCCCTCGTGGTTCGACAGGCTCACCATGAGGGATGAAAGCGGGAGCTCACTCATTCACACGATCCCGCCGCCCGTTCCCCGGACCGCCGGCCGCTCGGCGGCGACCTTCGCGCGGTAGCCGCTCGCGCGGTAGGCGCCGATGGGGTCGATGGCGCCGCCGGCCTTCAGCCGTGCCAAAGCGAGGATGGGCTCGACATCGGTGCGAAACGCCTGCTTCAGCGTCTCGGACGCCATCAGCGCATCGTTGTCGTCCTGATAACCGTGCAGAGCGGCGCGGTCGACGAGAAGCGCCTGCGCATAGGCGCGGCGGACCTCGCCGGCCGAGCGGATCAGGCTCTCGATCGGGTCGGTGACATTGTGCGACTGGTCGAGCATGTGGGCGGGTCGCAGCGCCGCGACGCGATCTTCCGCCTCGACGAGTTCGTTGAAGACGAGGAACAGCCGGAAGGGATCGATCGAGCCGGCATCGAGATCGTCGTCGCCATAGCGCGAATCGTTGAAGTGAAATCCGCCGAGCTTTCCCGCCTTGATAAGCCGGCTGACTATCTGCTCGATATTGACGTTCGGCGCGTGGTGGCCGAGGTCGACGAGGCAGAAGGCTTTCGGTCCGAGCTCCGTCGCCGCGAGGTAGCTCGTGCCCCAGTCCTGCACCACCGTCGAATAGAAGGCCGGCTCGTACATCTTGTGCTCGGCAAAGATCCGCCAGTCCGCGGGCAGTCTCGCGGTGATCGCCTTCATCGACTGGAGATAGCGGTCGAAGGCGCGGCCGAGGTCGGACTGGCCGGCAAAGTTCGAGCCGTCGGCGATCCAGACCGTCAGCGCGGTGGAACCGAGCGCGGTGCCGATCTCGACCGTCTCGAGATTGTGGTCCACCGCCTGCGCCCGCACCGCGGCGTCGGCATGGCTGAGTGAGCCGAACTTGTAGGAAAGCGGCTGCTTCGGATCGTGCGGATGATCCTGAAAGGTGTTGGAGTTCACCGCGTCGAAGACGAGGCCAAGGCCTTGCGCCTTCGCCTTCAGTTCGGCCGGATCGGCCTTGTCCCAGGGAAAGTGCAGCGAGACGCCGGGGGTCGCCCGCCCGAGCTGCTGGATCACCGCGCAGTCGTCCAGTTTCTCGAAAATGCCGCGCGGCTCGCCTGGGCCGGGAAAGCGGGCAAAGCGCGTGCCGCCGGTGCCGACGCCCCAGGACGGCAGCGCGACGTGGAAGGAAGCGACCTTGGCCGTCACCGCGTCGATCGAGAGCCCACGCCGCGCCAACTGATGACCGAGCGCGGCATAGTCGGCGGTCAGCGCCGCGTCGTGGCGGGCATTGTCGTCGTCGATGATCTCCGGATCGATCGGCAGTTCCAGCATTCAGCGTCTCCCCTTGCCTCGACGTTTCTTGCGTCCGTCGTCTCAACGGTGACGGCAAGCGCCCCCTACCGCGTAAAACTCTGCGCGTTGCCGGCATCGACGTTGACGATGTTGCCGGTCGATTTCGCCGACTGGTCGCCGGCGAGAAAGTAGACGGCCTCGGCGATGTCGGCGGGCAGCACCGAGCGCTTCAGCATGGAGCGCTTGCGGTAGTGCTCCTCGAGCTCCCCCGGCGCCATGTTGTAGGCGGCGGCGCGCTGCTCGCGCCATTCGCCGGTCCAGATCTTCGAGCCCTGCAGCACCGCGTCGGGGTTGACCGTGTTGACGCGGATGCCGGCGTCCGCCCCTTCCAGCGCGAGGCATCTTGCGAGATGGATCTCGGCGGCCTTGGCGGTGCAGTAGGCGGCGGCGTTCGGCGAGGCGGCAAGGCCGTTCTTGGAGGCGATGAAGACCACGGCGCCGCCGAGTTTCTGCCGGCGGAACAGCCGGAAGGCTTCGCGCGAGACGAGAAAATAGCCGGTGGCAAGAATGTCGATGTTGCGGTTCCACATCGACAGTTCCGTCTCTTCGATCGGCGCCGAGGAGGAGATGCCGGCATTGGAGACGAGGATGTCGACGCCGCCGTATTCGGCGCTGGCCTCGGCGAAGGCGGCGGCGACCGCCGTCTCGTCGGTGACGTTCATGGTCACGGTGCGGACCTGGTCGACACCGTAGGCCTCGGCGAACTTTACCCGCGTCTCGACCAGCGCGGTCTCGTCGATGTCGGCGAGGACGACGCAGGCGCCTTCCGCCAGGAGCCGTGCCGCCGTCGCCCTTCCGATGCCGCCGGCGCCGCCGGTGATGAAGGCGACGCGCCCGGCGAGAGGCTTTGGCTTCGGCATGCGCTGGAGTTTGGCCTCCTCCAGGAGCCAGTATTCGATGTCGAAAGCCTCCTGCTCGGGGAGGCCCTCATAGGTGTCGACCGCGGAGGCGCCGCGCATGACGTTGATGGCGTTGACGTAGAATTCGGCGGCGATGCGCGCGGTCGCCTTGTCCCGGGCGAAGGTGATCATGCCGACGCCGGGGACGAGGTAGACGACCGCGTTGGGATCGCGCATGGCCGGGCTGCCCTCGTGCCGGCAGCGCTTGTAATAGGCGGCGTAACCCTCGCGATAGGCGGCGACCGCCGCGTCGAGGCCGGCGACGAGGGTTCCGACGTCGCCCATGGCGGGATTGAAGTCGAGGACCAGCGGCCGGATCTTGGTGCGCAGAAAATGGTCGGGACAGGAGGTGCCGAGCGGCGCGAGGCGGCCGAGGTCGTGCGAGCCGACGAAGTCGAGCACGGCCGGCTGATCGTCGAAATGGCCGATCTTGCGCTCGTCGGCGCCGATCCGGGCGCGGATCTCCGGCATCAGCCGGGCGGCCAGAGCGCGGCGCTCGCCCGGCGGCAGTAGCTGCAGCCTCGGGCCGCCGAAGGCGGGCTTGCCCCGTGTCTCCTCGGCGAACCAGGTGATCGCCTTGTTGATGATGCGGATCGTCGTCGCGTAGCAGTCCTCGGCCGTGTCGCCCCAGGTGAACAGGCCGTGGCTGCCGAGGACGACGCCCTTGGCCTCCGGATTCTCGGCGGCGAAACGCGCCAGGTCGAGGCCGAGCTGGAAGCCGGGCCGGCGCCAGGGCAGCCAGCCGATCTCCTCGCCGAAAACCTTCTGCGTGATCGAGCGGCTGTTTTGCGTCGCGGCGATGGCGATCACGGCGTCGGGGTGCATGTGATCGACATGCCGGTAGGGCAGAAAAGCATGCAGCGGCGTGTCGATCGAGGCGGCGCGGGCGTTGAGGTTGAAGGTGCAGTGCGGCAGGAGGGCGACCATCTCGTCCTCGTGCGCCTCGCCGCGGTAGAGGACGCGCAGGGCTTCGAGCCTGTCCTGATAAAGCGTGGCGAAACCGTCGCGCTTCATGGTGCCGACGTCGCCGCCGGAGCCCTTGACCCAGAGCACCGTCACATCGGCGCCGGTCAGCGGATCGCGCTCGGCGACCTTGGCCGAGGTGTTGCCGCCGCCGTAATTGGTGATGCGCTTGTCGCTGCCGAGAAGGTTGGAGCGGTAGAGCAGGCGGCCGGCCTCGTCGAGCGCCCCGGCCGCCTCCCGGTCCCAGAGGTTTTCCAGGAGCGTTTCCGCCATCGCCATGTCCCTCGTTCCCGTCCCCGCGCCTTGGCCCCCGACCGTCCGCGCCCCGTGAACCTGCCGACGCGGCGGAAACCTGTCAATGCCATATCGTCATATCCGGTCATTGTGCGATGCGACATGACGAGATATGATCATTCTTGATTGACATGACGCTGCCCTGCGGATGTACTCGGGATGGGAGGCGCAGGATGCACGAACGCGAACGCCACAGGATCATGCTCAGCGCGGTGCAGGCGCGGCCCGTGGTCACCGTGCAGGAATTCGCCGCTTTGACCGACGCCTCCGAGGCGACGATCCGCCGGGACATCGCGACGCTGGCGCTGCAGAAACGGCTGCGCAAGGTGCGCGGCGGCGCCGAGGCGCTCTCGGCCTCGCCCTTCGGCGCCGTCTCCGGCCCCTCCTTCGAGGCCTCGCAGGGGCTGAACGCGGTGCAGAAGCGCGCCATCGCCCGGGAGGCGGCGCTGCTGTGCTCGGACGGCGACGCGATCATCATCAACGGCGGCACGACGACCTTCCAGATGGTGCACATGCTGACCAGTCTCCGGCTGCAGGTGCTGACCAATTCCTTCCCGATCGCCGGCCATCTCGTGAAGCACTCGAAATGCACCGTGCTGACGCCAGCGGGGGCGATCTACCGGGAACAGGGGCTGATCCTCTCGCCGTTCATCGACGACGGCATCGCGCATTTCCGGGCCCGGCGGATGTTCCTGGGCGCGCAGGGCGTCTCCACCCACGGCATCGCCGAGGCCGACCCGCTGCTGATCCAGTCGGAACAGCGGCTGATGCGGCAGGCCGACGAGATCGTCGTCATGGTCGACGCCTCGAAATTCAAGGGCCGGTCGTCGATGATCGTCGTCCCGCTCGACCGGGTCGGGGTGGTCATCACCGACGAGGGCGTGGCGGATGCCGACGCGGCGATGATCGAGGCGGCCGGCATCAGGCTGATCGTCGCCCGGTCGGAGCGCACGGAAGGGGTCAGCGATGTCGCCTGAGCCCCGCGCGCCCCTCGCCGCCTCGTCGGCGGCCATCCCGCCGGCGCCGCGCTTCGTCGCCGTCATCGACATCGGCAAGACCAATGCCAAGCTGGTGCTGCACGACCTCGAGAAAGCGAGGGATCGCGATGTCCGCAGCATTCCCAACCGGGTGCTGACCGACGGTCCCTATCCGCATGCCGACGTCGAGGGGCTCTCGGCCTTCATTCTCGACGGTCTGGACGCCTTTGCCGGCGCCGGCCCGCTCGACGCGATCTCGATCACCACGCACGGCGCCGCCTGCGCCCTCGTCGACGCGGAGGGGCTGGTGCTGCCGGTGCTCGACTACGAGCACGACCTCGCCGGCCCCATCAGCGACGACTACGAGGCACTCCGGCCCGATTTCGCCGAGACGCAGTCGCCCCGGCTGCCGAAGGGGCTCAACGTCGGCAACCAGCTCTACTGGCTGCAGCGACGCTTTCCCTCAGCTTTCGGCCGCGCGACGCATTTCCTGACCTATCCGCAGTACTGGGCCTTCCGGCTGACGGGCGTCGCGGCCTGCGAGATCACCTCGCTCGGCTGCCACACCGATCTCTGGAACCCGGCGGCCGGCGACGTCTCCTCGCTGGTCGATCGTCTGGGCTGGCGGTCCCTGTTTGCGCCGATGCGCTCCGCCTTCGACGTCCTCGGCAGCCTGCGGCCCGACATCGCCGCCGCGATCGGGCTGGCGCCCGGCCGGCAGCTGCCGGTCTTCTGCGGCATCCACGATTCCAACGCCTCGCTGCTGCCGCACCTCCTCTCGCGGGAGGCGCCGTTCTCGGTCGTGTCGACCGGCACCTGGATCGTCAGTTTCGCCGTCGGCGGCAAGCCCACAGCGCTCGATCCGGCGCGGGACACGCTGGTCAATGTCGACGCCTTCGCGCGGCCGACGCCGTCTGCCATGTTCATGGGCGGCCGCGAGTTCGACCTCTTGACCCGGGGCGCGGCCGACGAGCCCGACGACGCCTGTGTCGCCGCCCTTGTCGCACGCCAGGTGATGGCCCTTCCGGGATTCGTGCCGGGCACCGGCCCGTTCCCGGCGAGCGAGGGCTGTTGGAGCGAGGACCCGGACAGCCTGTCGCCGGCCGAGCGCTCGGCCGTCGCCAGCCTCTACGCGGCGCTGATGGTGGACACCGTGCTCGGTCTCATCGGCGGCGACGGCCCGACGGTGGTCGAAGGACCGTTCGCGCGCAACGGCGTCTTCCTCGATACCCTCGCCGCCCTCACCGGGCGGCCCGTGATCGCCTCGGCCGGCGTCACCGGCACCAGCGCGGGCGCGGCCCTGCTCGCCCGGGGCAGCCAGCACGAACGCCGCGAATTGAGCGGCGGACAACGGCGCGGGGAGAAGACCGACCCTGCCCTTCTCGACTATGCTGCGGTCTGGCGGCGACGCGCGGCCAGCGCCGTGTCGCCCGCCGCGACCGCCAGTACTTTCCTGCCGCCCCGGACAAGCCAGCGGCCGAACATCGGATGATCGACATGTCTCAAGCTCACGCCCTCCCCGCCAGCACCGAAACCCGCGCCCTCGTCCTCGAGGCCAAGGACAGGCTGTCGCTGCGCGACTGCCCGATCGACGAGACGGTCGGCCCGCACGATGTCAGGATCGCGATCCACACGGTCGGCATCTGCGGATCGGACGTGCATTTCTACACCCACGGCGCGATCGGCCCCTTCATCGTCAAGGCGCCGATGATCCTCGGCCACGAGGCCTCGGGCATCGTCACCGAAGTCGGCAGCGACGTCGCCACGCTGAAGGTGGGCGACCGCGTCTGCATGGAGCCGGGCATTCCGAGCCCGACGGCCAAGGCGACGCAGCTCGGCCTGTACAATCTCGATCCCGACGTCCGCTTCTGGGCGACGCCGCCGGTGCACGGCGTGTTGCGCTCCAGCGTCGTCCATCCGGCCGCCCTCACCTTCAAGATTCCCGACAACGTCACTTTCGCCGCCGCAGCCATGGTCGAGCCGCTGGCCGTCGGCGTCCATGCCGTGACCAAGGCGCGGGCCGCGCCCGGCCACGTCGCCATCGTCATCGGCGCCGGGCCGATCGGCCTCGTCACCGTGCTGGCGGCGCTCGCCGGCGGCGCCTCGCACGTCTTCGTCAGCGATCTCGACGACACCAAGCTCGACCTCGCCCGCACGCTCGGCGCCGTGACGACGGTGAATGTCGGACGGGAGAAGCTCGCCGACGTGGTGAAGGCCGCGACCGAAGGCTGGGGCGCCGACGTGATCTACGAATGCTCGGGTTCGGAACGGGCCGTCGCCGGCATCTTCGAGCCGCTCTGCCCCGGCGGCGTCCTCGTCTTCGTCGGCATCCCGATGTCGCCGGTGCCCTACGACGTCGCCTCGGCGATGGTGAAGGAGGCGCGGGTCGAGCACGTCTTCCGCTACGCCCACGTGTTCCCGCGCTGCGTCGCCATGCTCGCCTCCGGCACGATCGACGTCGCGCCGCTGATCACCCGCACCTTCGCCTTCGAGGACAGCGTCGAGGCCTTCGAGATTGCCGCCTCGGCACCCAAGGGTGAGGTGAAGATGCAGATCGTGATGGGCCTCGACGGAAAATAGACCGCCGCACATCGCGGCAAACCGGCGGGCTTTGGGAGGAGCGCAATGGAGTTCGACGGCAGACAAGTGATCGTCACCGGTGCCGGCAAGGGCATCGGCCGGCACACGGCGCAGCTTCTGGCCGCGCGCGGGGCACAGGTGACCGCGCTGTCGCGGTCACAGGCCGATCTCGATTCGCTGAGGGCCGAGATCGGCGGCCGCTCGATCGCCGTCGATCTCGAAGACAAGGTGGCAGCGCGGCAGGCGGCGGAAGCCGCGCTGCCGGCCGACCTCCTCGTCAACTGCGCCGGCATCAACATCCTCGAGCCGTTTCTCGAGATGCAGGACGAGAGTTTTGACAAGATCCAGGCGGTGAACGTGCGGGCGACGGCGATCGTCTCGCAGGTCTTTGCCCGCGACCTCGTCCGCCGGGGCGTGAGCGGGGCGATCGTCAACGTCTCCTCGCTCTCCTCCTTCTTCGGCTTTCCCGACCATGCCGCCTATTGCGCCTCCAAGGGGGCGATGGACGGGCTGACGCGGGTGATGGCGAAGGAACTCGGGTCCCACGGCATACGCGTCAACGCCGTCAATCCCGGCGTCACCCTCACCGATCTCGCCCGCGTCGCCTGGTCCGCGCCGGAAAAGGGCGGGCCGATGCTGGCCCGCACGCCGCTCGGCCGCTTCGCCGAGACCGGGGACGTCGCCGAGGTGATTCTCTTCCTCCTCTCCGACCGGGCTGCCATGCTGACGGGTCTGGCCCTGCCGATCGACGGAGGTTTTCATGTCGTCTGAGGCCAGCCCGCCGATCATCGAACTGCGGAAAGTGTCGAAGGCTTTTGGCCCGGTGGTGGTGCTGAAGGAAGTGGACTTCGACCTGCGCGCCGGCGAGGTGCACGCGCTGATGGGCGAGAACGGCGCCGGCAAGTCGACGATGATCCGCATCATGTCCGGTGCCCACCGTGCCGATGCGGGCGCGCTCGTCGCCGACGGGCGGACCACCCGCTTCGCCAGCCCCCGCGAGGCACAGGCCGCCGGCATCGCCGTGGTGCACCAGGAGCTTCTGCTGTTTCCCTCGCTGACGGTGGCGGAAAACATCTTTCTCGGCCATGCGCCGAAAACGCGGTTCGGCACGCTCGACTGGCCGGCGATGCGAGAAAGGGCGCGCGCCCTCCTCGACCGGCTCGACTGTCCCGATCTCGATGTCGACCAGAAGGTGGTGAAACTGTCCGTCGCCGACCGGCAGCGGGTGGAGATCGCCCGCGCGCTGTCGCGCGACGCACGCGTGTTGATCATGGACGAGCCGACGGCGGCGCTCGCCGAGAGCGACGTGAAGCGCCTCCTCGACGTCATCCGCTCGCTGCGCCAGGCGGGCGTCGGCATCGTCTATGTCAGCCACCGCATGAACGAAATCTTTGAGATCGCCGATCGCGTCACCGTCCTGCGCGACGGGGCGACGATCGCGACGAAGCCGATCTCGGACGTCACCGAGGCCCAGCTCGTCTCGATGATGGTCGGGCGCGACATCGCCCAGCTGTTCCCGTGGGAGGATATCCCGATCGGTCGCAAGGTGCTGGAGGTCCGCGGCCTGACGCTCGACGGCGTCGTATCGGACATCTCCTTCGACCTGCATGCCGGCGAAATCCTCGGCGTCGCCGGCCTCGTCGGCTCCGGCCGCACCGAAATGGCCGAGACCATTTTTGGCGTCCGGCCGGCCACATCCGGCGAGATCCGCATCGACGGCACCAAGGTCACGGTCGACGGCGTGCGCACCGCCATCGACAACGGCATTGCCTATGTCCCCGAGGACCGCGCGCTGCACGGCCTCGTGCGGGCGCAGTCGATCCGCGACAACGTCTCGATGGCGATCCTCGACCGGCTGGTCAAAGGCGGCACCGTCGACCGGGCGAAGGAAAATGCGCTCGCCGTCGACGCCATCGCCCGGTTCCAGATCCGCGCCCGTGGTCCCGGCCAGACCGTCTCGCAGCTTTCCGGCGGCAACCAGCAGAAGGTCGTGCTGGCGAAATGGCTGGCGACGAACCCGCGCATCCTCATCCTCGACGAGCCGACGCGCGGCATCGACATCGGCGCCAAGACCGAGATCCACAAGCTGATGAACCAGCTGGCGCGCCAGGGTCTGGCCATCCTGATGATCTCCAGCGAACTGCCGGAGGTGCTGGGCATGAGCGATCGCATCGTGGTGATGAATGCCGGCCGGCTGTCCGCGACTTTCTCGCGCGAGGAGGCGACGCCTGATGCCGTCGGCGCGGCGATGATGGCCGGGCGGACTGCAACGGGAGCTGCCGCATGACCGCGCCGGACACGGCCGCCCCGACCCGGCGCGCTTTGCGCGTGCCGCGCGTCGGCGGGCTCGGCCAGGAGCTGCTGCTCCTCGTCGCCATCGTCGCGCTGTTCGCCTTCGTCGGCTGGATGAACCCGCGCTTCCTGTCGCAGAACAACCTGACCGCCATCTTCGTCGGCAACGCCTATATCGCGGTGGCCGCCATCGGCATGTCGATGGTGATCATCTCAGGCCATATCGACGTCTCGATCGGCGCGCTGATCGGGGTGCTGGCCACCGTCTCGGGCCTCATCGCCACTTCAGGCTACCCCGTCTGGCTTGCCTGGCTGGTGCCGCTTCTGGCCGGCGGGGCGATCAACGCCTTCGTCGGCGCGCTCATCGCCTATGCCAAGGTGCCCTCGATCATCGCGACGCTCGCCATGCTGTCGATCCTGCGCGGCGGGCTGATCGTGGCGACCGGCGGTGCCTGGATCTCCAACCTGCCGCCGAGCTTCCAGCTGGCGCAGTTCCGCCTGCTGCAGGTGCCCTCGCCGGTCTGGTTCATGGTCGGCATGACGCTTCTGGCCGCTCTCCTCCTTCGCCACACCGCCTTCGGCCGCTCGATCTACGCCGTCGGCAGCAATGCGGAAGCGGCGGAAGCGAGCGGCATCGCCTACAAGCCGACCATCGTCAAAGTGTTCGCGCTGCACGGCGTCATCGGCGGCATCGCGGCGGTGCTCTTCGCCACGCAGCTGCAGGTGATCCAGTCGACCGTGCCGAACGGGCTCGAACTCATCATCATCACCGCCTCGGTCGTCGGCGGCGTGTCGATCCTCGGCGGCATCGGCACGGTCATCGGCTCGACGCTGGCGGCGATCCTGTTCGCCACCATCGGCGCCGCGCTGATCTTCCTCAACGTCTCGGCCTACTGGCTGCGGGCGGTGCAGGGCATCCTCATCCTTGGCACCGTGCTCGCCGACATGGCGCGGCGCAAGAAGACCGGCTGAGGAGAGATGAGATGACCGCCCGCCTTCTCCTCCGCCACGAAGCGATCCTCGGCCTGTTGCTGGCGCTCGCCCTCGGCGTTCTCGCCTTTCAGACCGAGAGGTTTCTGACCACCGCAAATCTCCTCAACCAGGCGCGGCTGATGACGGAGGTCGGGCTGATCGGCGTCGTCATGACCTTCGTCATCATCACCGGCGGCATCGACCTCTCCGTCGGCTCGATCCTCGGCCTCTGCGCCATCCTGATCGGGGTGTTCTGGAAGACGCTGGGGCTGCCTTTGCCCGCCGCGATGGCGCTGGTCGTCGTCGTCGGCACGCTCTGCGGCCTCGTCAACGGGCTGATCATCACCCGCTTCAAGGTGCCGCCGCTGATCGCGACGCTGGCGACGCTCGCGCTCTACCGGGGCCTTGCCGAAGGCATCAGCCAGGCCCGGTCGATCCGCGGCTATCCCGAATGGTTCTTCGCCCTGGGCCAGGGCAGCCTTCTCGGCATTCCGACGCAGCTCTGGCTGTTCGCCGTGGTCGCCGCCGTCGGCTTCTACGTCCTGCGCTTCACCACCTTCGGCCGCGCCACCTATCTCATCGGCAACAACGAGGCGGGCGCGCTCTATTCCGGCATCGACGTCGCCGGCACGAAACTCTGGATCTATTCGGCCTCGGGCTTCGTCTCGGCGCTGGCCGCCATCGTCTTCGTCAGCCGCGTGTCGACGACGCGCTCGGACATGGGCAACGGCATCGAGCTCGACGTCATCACCGCCGTCGTCCTCGGCGGCACCTCGATCTTCGGTGGCCGCGGCATGCTGGTCGGCACGCTGCTCGGCCTCTGCCTCGTCCAGGTCTTGAAGAACGGCCTGGCGCTGTCGGGCGTGCGCGGCGACGGCACGATCATCGTCATCGGCGTGGTGCTGATTTTCGCCGTGCTGATCTCGAACTTCCTCAGCCGCTACAGCGACGACTGAGGCTCAGCCGGGCGGCGCCGGAAGAGCACCGCCCTTTTCGCACCCTGTGGGAGGAAACCAGCATGAAGAAGATCACGATCGGCCTCTATCTCGGCGCCAGCCTGTTGGCCGCGCCCGCCTTCGCCCAGAGCGCCTGGACGGGCGGCGACGAGCTGCCGGCCAATCCGCTCGCCTGCGACGCCAGCGTCGCGACGGCCGCGCCCGGCGAATACAATGGCGGCGTGCCGACCAACGCCCCCGACCGCAAGGGCAAGAACCTCACGGTCGTCGACATCCCGAAACTGATCGGCGTCGGCTACTTCAACTCCACCGCCGCCGGCATCCAGGAAGCGGCCAAGGAGCTCGGCACCATGACCGTCACAACGGACGGGCCGACCAAGGCGAACATCGACGAACAGGTGACTTTCATCGACAACTACATCACCTCCGGCGTCGACGGCATCCTGTTTGCCGCCAACGATCCGGTCGCCATCGCGCCGGTGCTGAAGCGGGCGCTGGAAGCCGGCATCAACGTCGTCGGCTACGACGCCGAGGCCGAGCCCGATGCGCGCCAATGGTTCGTCAACCAGGCCGAGCCGAACGGCGTCGCCAAGGCGATGATCGACCAACTCGCCTCGGAGATCGGCGAGGAAGGCTCCTTCGCCATCGTCACCTCGACGTTCACCACGCCGAACCAGGCGCGCTGGATCTCGGAAATGGCCGGCTATGCCGAAAAATGCCATCCGAAGCTGAAGTTCCTGGAGACAGTCGAGGCGCAGGAGGACAACATCCTGTCCTTCAACCAGGCGCAGACCCTCATCAACAAGCATGGCGACGAGCTGAAGGGCATTCTCGGCATGACCTCGGTCGCGACGCCCGCCGCCGCCGAGGCGGTGCAGCAGAACCAGCTCTGCGGCAAGGTCTCGGTCGTCGGCCTCGCTCTGCCCAATGCCATGAAGCCCTACGTCAACAACGACTGCATCAAGTCGACCATCCTCTGGTCGACCGTCGATCTCGGCTATGCCGCGGGCATGGTGATGCGCGCCGTCGCCGACGGCACGCTGCAGCCGGGCGCCACCGAGTTCGAAGCCGGCCGCCTCGGCAAGCTGCAGGTGGTCAACCAGAGCCAGATCCTGCTCGGCCTGCCGAAAGTGTTCACCAAGGCGGATATCAACGACTTCGACTTCTGAAGCTTGAAAACCTTCTTCTCCCCTTGGGGGAGAAGGTGCCCCGAAGGGGCGGATGAGGGGGCACGGGTGGAGGGTTTCCGCCCACGTGGCCCCCTCTTCCGGCCGTCGCTTCGCGCCGTCCACCTTCTCCCCGGAGGGGAGAAGAATGGCGCCCCTTCTTGTGACGCTTCAATCCAACAAAAGAGCCCGCCCGGATCGCTCCGGGCGGGCTCTTCATGTCAGCCTCGTTGCAAAGCCTCAGGCCTTGCCGGACGTCCCGGTCACGGTGCCTTCAGCAACCGCCACCTCGGTGGCGGCGACGCGGACACGGCGGCGGGTGCGCCAGTCGCCGAGGAAGAGCAGGATCGGCGCGGCGATGAAGACCGAGGAGCTGGCCGCGACGAGAATGCCGAAGACCATCGGCACGGCAAAGCTCTCGACCGCGCTGCCGCCCCAGATCGCCAGGGGCAGCATCGCGAGGAACGCGGTGATCGAGGTGTACAGGCTTCGCGCCAGCGTCTCGTTGATCGACTTGTCGATCATGTCGCGCATCGGCATCGCCTTGTAGAGCCGCATGTTCTCGCGCATGCGGTCATAGACCACGACCTTGTCGTTGACGGAATAGCCGATCAGCGTCAGCAGCGCCGCGATGGCCGTGAGGTTGAACTCGATGCCGGTGAGGGCGAAGAAGCCCACCGTCTTGGTCACGTCGAGGATCAGCGTGGCGATCGCGCCGACGGCGAAGGGCCATTCGAAGCGGAACCAGATGTAGAACATCATCGCCAAACTGGCGAGGATGACCGAGATCCAGCCGGCCTGGGCCAGCTCGCCGCTGACCTTCGGGCCCACCACTTCGGTGCGCTCGATCTTGGCGGTAGGATCGATGCTGGCGACAGCCGTGCGGATCTGCGCGACGGCCTCGTTCTGCGCCTCTTCGCCACCCGGCTGGCGTTCGGCGCGGAGCAGCACGCTGTTCGGCTCGCCGAACTGCTGCAGACCGACGCCGCCGAGCCCGAGCGCCTCGAGCCCGGTGCGCATGGCCGCCAGATCCGTCGGCCCCTCGGTGCGCACTTCCATCTGGATGCCGCCCTTGAAGTCGACGCCGTAGTTGAGGCCGGGCGACAGGAACAGGATGATCGAGGCGATCGACAGCACGGCCGACACGCCGATGCCGAAGAACCGGCCCTTCATGAAGCGGATCTTGGTGTTGTCCGGGATCAGCTTGATGCCGAACAGCGGCTCGATGCGGATCGTCTTCAGGCGCCAGCGGCGGACGATGGCGGTCATCACCACCTTGACGATCGACACGGCCGTGAACATCGAGATGGCGATGCCGAGGAACATGGTGATGGCAAAGCCGCGCACCGGGCCGGTGCCGAAGTAGAACAGGATGGCGGTGGCGATCAGCGCGGTGACGTTGGAATCGACGATGGTCGAATAGGCCTTGGAGAAGCCGGCATCGAGCGCCGGGAAGGCGCCGAGCCCCTTGCGGCTCTCCTCGCGAATGCGCTCGTTGATGAGGACGTTGGCGTCGACCGCGAGGCCGATGCCGAGCACGATGCCGGCAATGCCCGGCAGGGTCAGCGTCGCCCCGAGAATGCTGAGCGCGCCAAAGGTCAGGATGACGTTGAGGGCGAGGGCGAAGTTCGCCAGAAGGCCCCAGCGGCCGTAGAGCACGAACATGAACAGGAAGACGAAGCCGAAGCCGACGAGGCCGGAGACGATGCCGCGCTCAATGGCGTCGGCACCAAGATCGGCGCCGACCGTGCGCTCCTCGATCACCGTCAGCGGCGCCGGCAGCGCGCCGGCGCGCAGCAGCGCCGAGAGCACGGTCGATTCCTCGACGGTGAAGTTGCCGCTGATCTGGCCCTGGCCGCCGGTTATCGGCTCGCGGATCACGGGCGCGCTCAGCACCTTGCCGTCGAGGACAATGGCGAAGGGCCGTCCGACATTGGCGCGGGTGATGTCGGCAAATTCGCGTGCACCGGTGGAGTCGAAGGTGAAGGAGACGATCGGCTCGTTGGTCTGCGAGTTAAAGCCCGGACGCGCGTCCGTCAGCCGCTCGCCGGACAGGGCGACCCGGTCCTCGATCGGATAGGTGGTGGTGCCGTCGGCATCGGGCAGCATGGTGACGCCCGGCGTGTTGGCGCCGCCATTGTCCGACAGCATGTGGAAGCTCATCTGCGCGGTCGAGCCGAGCAGTTCGCGCAGCCGCGCCGGATCCTGGACGCCCGGGAGCTGGACGAGGATGCGGTCGGCGCCGACGCGCTGAATCGTCGGTTCGGAGACGCCGACCTGATCGATGCGCTGGCGCACGATCTCGAGGCTCTGCTGGATCGCCTGCGTGGTGCGGTCGGAAAGGCCGGCCTCGGTCAGGGCAACCCGGATCTGGGCGCCGCTGCCGGAGATGTCGAGGTCGGACGCCGTGGTCGCGCCGAAGGCGGACGGAGCGAGCGGCACGGAGAGGGCCTGGATCAGCGGCAGGGCCTTGTCGCGATCAGCCTCGGTGGCGAGCGTCGCGGTGACCGCATTGGCGTCGCCGCGGACCGAGCGGATCGGGATCCGCGCGTCGCGCAGCGTCGAACGGACCTGGTCCTGCAGCGCGCGCAGCCGGTCGGCCTTCAGCGTGACGCCGTCGACCTCGAGCACGAGATGCGAGCCGCCGGAAAGATCGAGGCCGAGGCTGACCGCGTGCTTGGGCAGGAAAGCGGGGAAGTTTGCCCGCTGCTGTTCCGTAAAGAGATTGGGCAGAGCGGCGAGCAGGCCGAAGAAGATGATGACGGCATAGAGGCCGAGCACCCAGCGGGACGTGCGCATGGACGGTTCCGAATAATGCGTCGCCTGCCGGGGGGCGGCATGGCGGGAGAACGAAAGGGAGAAGCGGGGCCGCTAGGCGGCGTCAGGCCGGAAGGCGCGGCGGCGCACGGGCCTGGAAGGGCGGGCCGGCAAGGCCGCCGGGCACAGCCAAAGCGGCCAGCGCCGGCGTGGCGCGACGGGCGCCGAGAGACAGGAAGGCGACGGACTCGGCCGCAAGCGCGGGATCGCCGCCCGCGGGCGCGGCCTGCTGCTTGCCGTCCTTGGCCCTCAGATCGGTCCCGGCGAGCTTGGCGAGATCGCGCAGCCGCGGCGCCGAGGAGCCGAGGCTGTTGCCGGCCTGCCGTGCGACCGCCGCCTGCCGTTCGAGACCGGAAAGCGGGCCGACGGACAGACCCCATTGCAGGAGACACAGCGACGCCAGAACCCACAGGAGCGGCACGGCGCGGTGCCGTCGGTCGTCTCGCAAGGGGGCGCGGTTGGGCTGCATCGGTCCTGTCAGTTTCGCCGGTTTCTGAGGCCTATAGCAGGACAATGGGGGCTTTGCACGTCACGGAAGGGAAAGGTGATCGCCGGCGATAGATGGGCGCTCCCCCAAACGCTAGTCATCATCGGGCTTGACCCGACGACCCATGCCGAAACGGGGGAGTGGCACGGCCCCAGCAGGACAAGACTTGTCAGCTTTTATGGAGCAGTGAACCGCAGCGGCGGTTGAAGAGCTTCGGCATGGGTTCTCGGGTCAAGCCCGAGAATGACTATGTTTCGAAGGTTCGCGTTCGACGACCGAAGACAGCTATTGCCCTCTGAACCCGCCCGAAGAGCGGTTTTCTTTCCAGTCGTCATCCTCGGGGCCGTAGCCCCGGGGATGACGAGCCCTGTACGTCTGCACGACTGGGTAATCGTACCCGACCGCACCGCGCCCCTGCCATCGGCAACCAGAACGTCGCTACAGCGCCAGATATTGCAGCCGGAGTTCCTTGTTGTCGATCATCTCCTGCGCCGAGCCGTCGAACACGACCTCGCCCATTTCCAGCACGATCGCCCGGTCGGCGAGATGCAGCGCGGCGACGGCGTTCTGTTCGACGAGGATGGTGGTGATGCCGAGACCTTTGATCTCCTCGACGATGCGCTCGATTTCCTGCACGATGACCGGGGCGAGGCCCTCATAGGGCTCGTCGAGGAGGAGAAGTTTCACCTCGCGGGCGAGCGCCCGGGCGACCGCCAGCATCTGCTGCTCGCCGCCGGACATGGTGATGCCCTCCTGCGTGCGGCGCTCGGCGAGGCGCGGGAAATGCTCGTAAATGCGCTCCAGCGACCAGCCGATCGGCTTCTGGATCTGGGCGAGCTTGAGGTTTTCCTCGACCGTCAGGCCGGCGATGATGCGCCGGTCCTCGGGCACGAGCTGGACGCCGGCCTGCGCCGCCTCGTGGCTCTTCATCAGGTGCAGGGGCGCACCGTCGAGCCAGATCTCGCCGCCCTTCAGCGCCGGCGTGGTGGTGCGGGCGATGGTGCGCAGCGTCGAGGTCTTGCCGGCGCCGTTGCGGCCGAGCAGCGCCAGGATCTCGCCTTCGCGCACCTCGAAGGAAACGCCCTGCACGATATAGCTCTCGCCGTAATAGGCGTGGATGTCGCGCACCGACAGGAAGGGTTTTGCCGCCACCGAGGGCACGGCGCCGGGCGCGAGGCCAACGGCCGGGACGGAGCGCGGGGACAGGGTGCCGTGGACGTCGCTCATAGATGGGCTCCCCCGAGATAGGCTTCCTGGACGCGCGGGCTCGCCTTGATCTCGGCGGGCGTGCCTTCCGCGATCACCGTGCCCTGCGCCATGACGCTGACGGTCTCGGCCAGCGAGAAGACGACGTGCATGTCGTGCTCGATGATCACCTTGGTGATGCCGCGGCCGGCGATCTTCTTCAGGAGTTCGACCGTGTTGTTGGTGTCGGCGCGCGACATTCCGGCGGTCGGCTCGTCGAGGAGAAGGAGTTTCGGCTTCTGGACCAGGCACATGGCGAGCTCCAGCCGGCGCTTGTCGCCGCGCGACATGGAATCGACGCGCTGGTCGCGCTGGTCGGCGAGCTGCAGGTCTTCCAGGATGTGCTCAGCCTCCTCGCGGATTTCGGCGCGACCGAGCGCGCGCTTCCACAGATTGATGCGGAAGGAGCCGTCGTGGCGGGCGAAGGCCGGGATCATGACGTTCTCGAAGACGGTGAGCTCGCCAAAGGTTTCCGGCGTCTGGAAGACGCGGGCGATGCCGGCCTGGTTGATCTCATGGGCCTTGCGGCCGAGCAGCGAATGGCCGGCGAAATCCACCCTGCCCTCGTCCGGCACGATGCGGCCGACGAGGCAGTTGAGCAGCGTCGACTTGCCCGCGCCGTTCGGCCCGATGATGGCGTGGACGCTGCCCTCCTTGACGTTGAGGTTGACGTTGTCGAGGGCGCGCAGGCCGCCGAAACGCTTGTTGACGCCGCTGATCGAAAGAATGGTCATGCCGTGCCCCTCACTTCGCAGGCGAAACGGGGGACGGCGGCGTACCGGCGGCCCGGGCGCTCGGCTTCGACCAGAGCCCGCCGATGCGCTTGAAGCCTTCCATCAGGCCGCCCGGCAGGAAGATGACGAGGACCATGAAGAGGATGCCGAGCGTGAGGTTCCAGCCCTCGCCAACGAAGGGGCTGGTGATCGCGACCATGAAGCTCTGCAAGCCATCCGGCAGGAAATCAAAGAAGCGGGTGAGAACACCGTCATTGAAGGAGGAGAAGATCTGCTCGAGATATTTCATCACCGCCGCGCCGAGGACGGGGCCGAGCAGCGTGCCGACGCCGCCGAGAATGGTCATCAGCACCACCTCGCCCGAGGCCGTCCACTGCATCCGGTCGGCGCCGGCGAGCGGATCGGTGACCGCCAGGAGGCCGCCGGCAAGCCCGGCATACATGCCGGAGATGACGAAGGCGGTGAGGAGATAGGGCCGCGTGGCAAAGCCCGTGAAGCCCATGCGGTTCTGGTTCGACTTGATGGCGAGCAGCATCATGCCGAAGGTCGAGTTCTTGATCTTCATGGTGATGGCGAAGGCGATGACGAGGAGCGTGGCGCAGAAGTAGAAACCGGACCAGCCCTGCAGCGCCATGCCGAAGAAGTTCGGCGACGGGATGCTGGTCCCGGCATCGCCCAGCATCCGGTCGAGGACGCGCGGATCGGTGCGCGCGATCTGCAGGCCGGTCTCGCCGTTGGTGATCGGGGTCAGCACGGAATAGGCCAGATTGTAGGACATCTGCGCGAAGGCGAGCGTCAGGATCGAGAAGTAGATGCCCGAGCGCCGGAGGCTGACATAGCCGATGCCGAGCGAGAAGATCGCCCCGATCAGGACGGCAAAGGGCACGGCGAAGATGACGTTCATCGACACCAGCTTGAACATCCAGACCGCGGCATAGGAGCCGGCGCCGAGGAAGGCGGCATGGCCGAAGGAGAGGTAGCCGGAGAACCCGAACAGGATGTTGAAGCCGAGGGCGAAGATGCCGAAGATCGCGAACTTCTGCAGGATGTCGGGATAGCCCGCCCCGATCGGCGCCAGCCAGATCGGCATGGTGAAGACGGCAATGGCGAAGACCACCAGAAGCAGGGCGTCACGCCCCTGGCCGGAGGACAGGCGCTGGCTGAGGGACGGCGCGGCGACAGGCCGGCCGGACGGCGTGGTGGCGGCGGACCGCTCGATCGTGGTGCTCATCGCCTCAGGTCTCCATGACGCCGCGGCGTCCCATCAGGCCGCGCGGCCGCACCAGAAGCACGACGACGGCGACGAGGTAGATGATGATCTGGTCGATCCCCGGCACGACCGCCTTGACCTCGGTCATCGAGGCGAAGGACTGGAGGATCCCCAGGAGGAAGCCGGCCAGCACCGCGCCCGGCAGCGACCCCATGCCACCGACGACGACGACGACGAAGGACAGGACGAGGAAATCCATGCCGAGATGGTAACTCGGCGCCAGCACCGGCGTGTACATCACCCCGGCAAGACCGGCGACCAGCGAGGCCAGCGCGAAGACGATGGTGAAGCGCTTGCCGATGTTGATGCCGAGCAGTCCCACCGTCTCGCGATCGGCCATGCCAGCCCGCACCACCATGCCGAAAGTCGTGAACTGCAGGAAGGCGAAGACGGCGGCGATGATGATCAGCGAGAAGGCGAAATAGACGATGCGCCAGGTCGGGTAGGAAAGGTTGGCCGCACCGATCAGCCAGCCGACATCGGTCGAACCGGAAAAGGCGGCCGGAGCGTTCAGCGGGATCGGATTGGCGCCGAAGAAGGACTTGACGACCTCCTGCAGGACGATGGCGAGGCCGAAGGTGACGAGGATCTGCTCGGCATGGCTGCGCTTGTAGAAGAAGCGGATCAGCCCGCGCTCCATGATCAGCCCGACGAGCAGCATGACCGGAATGGTGAGGAGGATCGACAAGGGCACGGCCCAGTCGAGGAGAACCGTGCCGGTCTTGCCGAACCAGATCTCGGCATAGGGCACTTCCTTGTAGGCCTCGAAGAAGGTGATGCTCTCGTCGCGGACCTTTTCGGAAATGGTGAGCATGCGGGAGAAGGCGACGGCGCAGAAGGCGCCGAGCATGAACAGCGCCCCATGGGCGAAATTGACGACGCCGAGCGTGCCGAAGATCAAAGTGAGACCCAGCGCGATCAGCGCATAGGCTCCGCCCTTGTCGAGACCGTTCATGATTTGAAGAAAGATGGCGTCCATGTGCTCCCCTGGTCGCACGGCATCGGCTGTCATGGCGAAAGAGCTGCCGGCCTGCCGGCAGCCCTCTCCTCTTCCGTCTCAGATCAGGCGGCGCACATCTTGGCGTCCGCGGGGCCGAGCTCGCCGCCGAAGATCGCGGGATCGTAGGTCACGGTGTCGCGCGGCACGGTCTTGACGATCTCCATCAGGTCGAACTGGTTCGCCGGCGCCTGCTTGCCGCGCACGACCAGAACGTCCTTGAAGCACTGGTGATCGGAGCCGCGGTAGAGCGTCTTGCCGTTGCCGAGGCCGTCGAACTCGAAGTCCTCCAGCGCCTTGATCACTTCCGGCGGATAGAAGGTGCCGGCCATTTCCGCGGCATTGGCGTAGAGCAGGGTCTGCGCGTAGCAGGTCTGGGCGGCCTGCGAGGGCGGGGTGCCGTAGACGGCGCCGAAGGACTTCGAGAAGGCCTTCGTCGCCTCGTCTTCCAGCTTCCAATCCCAGTTGGCGGTGCCGAGAATGCCCTTCACCGCGTCGCCGGCGCCCTGCGCCATCAGCTCGGAGAACAAGGGCACGACGATCTCGAACTGCTTGCCGCCGACCATCTTGCTCTTCATGTCGAACTGGGTGACGGCCTGGCGCAGCGAGTTGACCATGTCGCCGCCGTAGTGGTTCAGGATCAGGACGTCGGCGCCCGAGTTCAGGACCGGCGTCAGATACTGCGAGAAGTCGCCGGCGCCGAGCGGGGTGCGGACGGCCTGCATGGTCTTCCAGCCGAGCGCCTCGGTGGCGTTCTTCATCGACTCTTCCTGGGTCCAGCCCCAGGTGTAGTCGGCCGTCAGGTGGTAGGCGGTGCGGTCCTTGCCGTATTCCTCGCCGAGCACCGGGCCGAGCGCGACGCCCGACATGTAGGCGTTGAAGAAGTGGCGGAAGCCGTAGCGCCGCTTGTCCTTGCCGGTGGTGTCGTTGGAGTGCGTCAGGCCGGCCATGAACAGGACGCCCATGTCCTGGCACAGCGACTGCACCGCGATGGCCTCGGCCGAGGACGAGCCGCCGGTGATCATGATCGCGCCGTCGGCCTCGACCATGCGCTTGGCGGACGCGCGGGCCATGTCGGCCTTGGTCTGGGTGTCGCCGGTGACGAAGACGACCTTCTTGCCGAGAATGCCGTTGCCCTTCAGGCTCGACGGCTTGAACAGCGGGATCATGCCGCCGTCGCCCTCGCCGTTCAGATGCTGGACGGCGAGCTGGTAGGCGCGCAGTTCATCGGCACCTTCGTCGGCATAGGCGCCGGACTGCGGCACGTTGAAGCCGAGCGTCACGGTCGCGCCGGTCGGGTTGTTGCAGAAGGCCTGGTCCTGGGCCCAGGCGCCGCGCGTGAAAATGTGCGGCATCATCAGGCCTGCGCCGGCGGCGGCGCCGGTCCTCAGCAGCTGGCGACGGTTCCAGCCCGTCTTGATAATCGTCATCGAAATCCTCCCAGAGTGTCGAAGCCCACAGAACCCAGACCGTCGCCGGACTTCACGCCTGTGTTCGGCGCATTTCCCCGGTCCGGCGATTTGAATTGCTGACATCTGTTTCATGCCAGCAGCGGTTTTGACTATGCTACTTTAGGGGAAAGAGCGTTCATCCGGCGGTTCTGCTGCGCTTCCAGCCACCACCACAACAGATATGCTGCAACGCACAAAGACCATCCTCACTTAAGATCGAACCGGCCGCCCGGCCTCACGCCTTAACGTTGGGTCAGGATTGCCCCGGCGCGCCGGCAGGGGACCGAGGCGCCCAGGCGGGAGCCTTCCGATCTTCCTCCTTGCCGGGAGACCGGATGGTGGACGGGACGGACGATCTGCGACCGCCCCCGCCTCCCGCGCTCAGTCGATGCGCTTCTCGGTCTCCGCGTCGAAGAGATGGACGTTCTCGGGCGCGACGGTGAGGCCGACGAGCGTGCCGGCGGCGCGCTTCTCGCTGCGCGGCACGACGGCGACGGTGTCGCGCCCGTCGATCATCACGTGCAGCTGCACGTCGGCGCCGGTCGTCTCCGACAGGATCACCTCGCCGTGAATGTGGCCGCCGGCGGCGACTGCCAGATCGTTTGGGCGCACGCCGAGAGTGACGCGCTGCCCCGGCCGGGCGCGGCTTCCGGCCGGGATCGGGATCGACACGCCCGGCGCCTGGAACACCGGCGCGCCGTCCGCCACGGCGATCTCGCCATCGATGAAGTTCATCGACGGCGAACCGATGAAATCGGCGACATATTTCGAATTCGGCCGCTCGTAGATCTCGTCGGGCGAGCCGATCTGGACGATCTTGCCGCCCTGCAGGAGGACGATCTTGTCGGCCATGGTCATCGCCTCGATCTGGTCGTGCGTGACGTAGACCGTCGTCGTCTTCAGCCGGTCGTGCAGCTGCCGGATCTCCAGCCGCATATGGGCGCGCAGCTTGGCGTCGAGATTGGACAAGGGCTCGTCGAACAGAAAGACCTCGGCCTCGCGCACCATGGCGCGGCCCATGGCGACGCGCTGGCGCTGGCCGCCGGAGAGTTCCTTGGGATAGCGGTGGAGATAGTCGGTCAGGTTGAGGATGGAAGCGGCCTGCTCGACCTTGCGCCGCACCTCGGCCTTCGGGACTTTTGCCACCTCGAGGCTGAAGGCGATGTTGTCGTAGACCTTCATCGTCGGATAGAGCGCGTAGTTCTGGAAGACCATGGCGATATCGCGGTCGCGCGGATGCTTGTCGTTGACCCTCGTGTCACCGATCAGGAGATCGCCGGCGGAGATGCTTTCGAGGCCCGCGGTCATCCTCAGAAGGGTGGTCTTGCCGCAGCCGGAGGGGCCGAGGAGCACGACGAACTCGCCATGCTCGATGCGGAACGAGACGTCGCGCATGATCTCGACCGCCCCGTAGGACTTTCCGATCTTGCGGTATTCGACACTGGCCATGATCGATGGATTCCTTGGACTAGGCGGTCCCGGTCGCGGATCGCTGCGGCACGGTCCCGGCGGCCAGAAGGCCAGTCGGGGTTGGCACGTCCGGCGCGTCAGTAGCGCTGGCGCGTCGGGGTGATGCAGATCTCCTGGACGAGGGCGTTCTGCGGCATCTGGTAGGTCGAGAGGATGAGGTCGGCGACGTGCTCGGGGCCGATGCCGCCGCCGATCGCCGCCTTGTTGGCCTGGTAGGCGGCCAACGTGCCGGCGTCCTTGACCCCCGACAGGACCTCGGTCTCGATCACGCCCGGCGAGATCACCTGGACGCGCACGTCGTAGGCCGAGAGATATTCGCGCAGGCTCTCGGACACGGCATGGACGAAAAATTTCGTGCCGCAGTAGACGGTATGGTCGGGATAGACCTTTCGGCCGGCGATCGAGCTCATCATCACCAGCGTGCCGCGGCGGCGGGCGATCATGCCGGCCATCACGGCGTGGACGGTGTTCATCACACCCTTGGTGTTGATGTCGATCATCGCGTCCCAGTCTTCCGGCGGCTGCGTCGCGATGTCGGCGAGATGGGCGACGCCGGCATTGGCGAACATGAGGTCGACCGGGCCGAAAGCCGCCTCGCCGTCGGCGACGGCGGCGGCGAGCGCGGCACGGTCGCGCACGTCGACCTGGCGCAGCACGGCGTCCGGCAGGTTCAGCGCCGCCATGCGGTCGAGCCGCCGCGCCATCAGCAGCAGCGGGTAGCCGGCGCGGGAGAAGGCGATGGCGGTGGCTTCGCCGATGCCGGAGCTGGCGCCGGTGATCGCGATCAGGGGCTTGTCGGTCATGGCGCGTCCTTGGGCGGGTCGTCGAAGCGGCTGGTCGAAACTGGGCGGCGGCGCTGGGACGCCGCCGCGGCGGGCGTTGCCGCCCGACATGCCGGCGCGGGGGAGAGCCCGCGCCGGAATGGAGGCACCGTCAGCCAGCGAGGATGCCGGTGACCTTGGCGGCGATGTCGTCCATCGCCTCCTTGGGGCTGGCGAATTCGCCGGCGAAGTAGCGGCCGAGACCGACTGGGATCGTGTCGCTGGAGATTTCCGCCCATTCCGGCAGGTCGGGCTCGGAGCCCATGTGCTTGGCGATGGTCTCGCGCACCACCGGCAGATGGCGCGTGGTGCCGGCGCCGACGCGGGCATTGGCGAGTACGCGCGGGTCGTCGTAGACGCTGGTGCGGGTCGGCCCGGTGCCGCCGCCGAGCACGGTGATCAGCGCCTGCGTGTCGGCCGAGGTCGCCCACTGCATGAACACCCAGGCGGCGTCCGGGCTCTTGGAGTATTTCGACACGGCGAGGCTCGACCCGCCCTGGTGGCCGACGCCCGGGATCTCGCCGAAGCCGGTCTTGTCGGGGGTGATCAGGCTGTTTGCCCGCGGCGGCACGGCGGCCTCCATCAGGCCGGAGATCTGGCCGGACTTCGGATCGTCGAAGAAGGGGAAGAACTCGCCCCAGGACAGCATCGACGCCGCGACGCCCTGGCTGACCGACTGGCCCTGCCCGTCCCATGTCCAGCCGTTGACGCCGGGCGGCATCGTCTTGTGCAGCCGGTCCCAGTATTCCATCGCGGCAAGGCCCGCCTCGTTGTTGCCGGCGAATTTCTTGTCGGCGTCGAAGATCTGGCCGCCATGGCCCCAGAGCCAGGCCGTCCAGTCGCATTCCAGGCTGTAATGGCCGGACTTCATCTGGCCCGACGTGCCGTACATCGCCGGCCCCTTGGCATCGGTGATCGCCTTGGAGTTCTCGTAGAGCTCCTCCAGCGTCTCCGGCGCCTTCAGCTTCAGCTCGTCGTAGATGTCCTTGCGGTACTGCATGATGAAGATCGGGATGTCGTAGGGCACGCCGACCATGGCGTCGCCATACTTGGAAATGCCGTCGACCAGCGCCGGCAGGAAATCGTCGATGTTGTAGTCGGGATAGAACAGGTCGGGCTTGGCCTCGATCTGCTCGCGCGGGTCGAACACATCCTGGGCAAAACTCGCCGCCCAGCTCTGGTCGATATAATAGAGGTCGTAGGTGCCGAGCGAGGAGGCGACGTCGAGGGTCAGCTTCTGCAGCACCTGTTCGAGCGGCAGCACCTCGATCTCGATCTTGATGCCGGTCGCCTGCTCGAAGAAGGGTTTCAGACTGTTGGCGATGGCGTTGGACGGCGGGGTGGATTCGGTCGCCAGCCGCAGCGTCGTGCCGGCGAAGGGTTTGCCGACGTCGCCGAGCCATTTCATCATCTCGGCCGAGGGTTCCATCGAGCCCTGCGCATAGGCCGGGGTGCCGAGGCCGAGGAAGGGCCGGCCGCCGCCCATGCCGGCGCCGAGCGCACCGGCGGCGAGCCCGAGCTTGCCCGCCGCGCGCAAAAAGCTGCGGCGGTCCATCGTGCCCCTGACATAGCGATCGGTGATCGATGCCAGGAAATTCTTGCGCTGCCAGTCTCTCATCGTCCGGTCTCCTCCCAATCCGGCAGTTGCGCGCCCGCCTGCCGCCTGCGGGTATTCGCTCCGCCCCTCTCCGGGGGTCGGGTCGATCACTGTTTCAGCGAGCCCATGGTAAGGCCGCGCACGAGATGCTTCTGGACCGCCAGGACGAAGATGAAGGCGGGCACGATGGCGGCGGCGCCGAGCGCGGCCATGTTGCCCCAGGCGGTGCCGACCGAGGTGACGAAGGTGGTGGAGACCACCGGCACGGTCTTGATGCCCGTCTGCGTCAACGTCAGCGCGAACAGGAATTCGGTCCAGGAAAAGATGAAGCAGAGCACCGCCGTCGCCGCGATGCCGCCGCGCGCCATCGGCAGAACCAGGCGGCGAAAAATCGTCCAGCGGCTGGCGCCGTCGACCACCGCGCTCTCGTCGATCTCGGCCGGAATGTCGTCGAAAAAACTCTTCATCAGGAGCACGGCGAGCGGCAGGTTCATCAGCGTGTGGATGAGGATCATGCCGAGATAGGTGTCGAGGAGACCCAGCGTCTTGTAGATGAAGAACATCGGGATCGCGACGGCGACCGGCGGCATCATGCGCGTCGACAGCACCCAGCCGACGAACTGGTGCCGGCCCTTGAACTGCATGCGCGACAAAGCGTAGGCCGCGAGCGTCGCGATGATCAGCGCCAGCGCCGTCGAGCCGGTGGCGATGACGATCGAATCCCAGAGCCGCGGCCCCATGTAGAAATTGCCGCCGCCCGGCGTCACCGCCACGGCGCCGCTCTCGGCGAAGGTGATGCCGAAAACCTTCTGGAAATTGTCGAGGGTCGGCGTGAAATTGAACAGGATCGGCGGCCGCGCAAAAATGTCCTTGCCATCGCGGAAGGCGACCGACGTCCAGTAGTAGATCGGGAAGAAGAACAGCCCGACCAGCGTCCAGGCGGCCAGCATGCGGACCATGCGGGGAAAGAAGGCGGCGCGCATTACCACTTCACCTTTGCCAGCTTGATGAAGAGATTGGCGACGACGACGATGATCGCGAGCGTCACCAGGCTGAGCGTGGCGCCATAGCCCCATTTCAGGAAGCTGAAGGTCTGCTGCCAGGCGTAGAGGCTGAGCGTGTAGGTGGCGGTGCCGGGTCCGCCCGAGGTCATGACGAAGACGTAGTCGAAGGCACGGAAGACATCGATGCCGCGCAGCAGGATGGCGATGGCGATCACCTTCGACATCATCGGCAGGGTCAGCCGGGTGAAGGTCTGCCAGGGGCTCGCACCGTCGATCAGCGCCGCCTCATAGGGCTCGGACGGCAGGGCACGGAGGCCGGCGAGCAGGATCAGCACCATGAAGGGCGTCCACTGCCAGATCTCGGCCAGCAGCACGCCGGCCAAAGCGAGGCTGGGAGTCGACAGGATCGGCGACCCGGGATCGAGCAGGCCGAGCGCCTGCAGCATCATGGTGATGACGCCGAACTGCGGGTCCTCCATCAGGAGGTACATCATGCCGACGATCGCCGGCGGGATGACCAGCGTCATCGTCAGGAGGCCACGCAGGAAGCCGAAGCCGGGCTCGTCGCTGTCGAGCAGCAAAGCGATGGTCATGCCGAGCACGAGTTCGACCGACAGAGCGACGACGAAATAGGTGACGGTGACGCCGAGCGACTGCCAGAACCGGGCATCGGCGACGAGCTGCGACCAGTTGGCGAGGCCCACGAACTGCAGCGCCCGCTTGCGCGGGACGAACTCGTGAAAGCTCAACCAGATGTTGTAGAGAAGCGGAAAGACGGTGAAGACAAGGAGGATCGCCACCAGCGGCAGCAGCCAGGGCCAGGGGTGATCGGACACCACGGTGCGGCGCAGTCGCGTCGAGACCAAAGACTTCCTCCCGATGCACGCCGGAATGTCTCTATGAACATTTTTCCGGTCATTGTGCATTTGTTCAAAATTGGTATAGCTCGCAGCAGGCCTTGGCAAGCGGCTTTTTGACCGGTGCCGCGCCGCGCCGGAACGGCCGCCTCGATCGGTGCAGGAAGCGCGGCCGGCGACCCGGCGTCCGCCCGTGCGAGGCGGACCCGGCGCGGGCCGGACAGGAGAAACGATGAGCCAGGAAGATCTTCTCGCGCGGGTCGCCCATCTCTATTACGTCCTCGGCGAAACCCAGCAGGTCATCGCCCAGCGCCTCGGCATGACGCGGATCCGAGTGCACCGCCTCCTGGCGGAAGCGCGAGAGCAGGGCGTGGTCCAGGTCCAGATCCGCAGCCAGACGGGCGCCACCCTGGACCTCGAGCACCGGCTGGCGGAGCGGTTTGCCCTCGCCGCTTGCCGGGTGACGCCCAGCGACGAAAGCCCCGACCATAGCCTCTCGCAGATCGTCGGCAGCTATGCCGCGCCCTTCGTGGCACCGATGCTGCAGCCCCCCCTGACGGTGGCCATGGCCTGGGGCGTGACGCTGCAGTCGCTGGCAGGCGCAATCGAGCCGGTAGGATCGACCGGCGAGGACACGGTGACCGTGGTCCCGCTGCTCGGCTCGCTGTCGCGGCGCTCCTCGATCGACCGCTACGAGGCCGGCACGCTTCTCGCGCAGCGCTTGCATGCGGAATGCTACTACCTTCCAGGCCCGATCTTTACCGATACCAAAGCGAGCCGCGAGGCGATCCTGCAGCAGCCGCTCGCACAGGAAGTGATCGCGCTGGCGCTCTGCGCCGATCTGGCGCTGGCCAGCGTCGGCGGCACCGATTGCGGCACGCTGCGCAGCGTCGGCTATTTCTCCGACGCGGTCTTCGCCGAGGTCCTGGCGCTCGGCGCGATCGGCAATTTCCTCGGCTATTTCATGGATGCGCAGGGCCGCATCGTCGATCATCCCGCCAATGAATGCGTCGTCGGCGTGCATCCCTTCGATCTCGGCGGCGTGCCCTGCCGCGTGCTCGTCTCGGGCGGCACGTCGAAGGCGCCGATGATGCGCATGCTTCTGGAGCGCGGCACCTTCACCCATCTCGTCACCGACGCGGCGACGGGGCGCGCGCTGCTGCAGGAGGGCTGAGGCCCGGCTCACAGATGCCGCAGCGCGAGGCGCGCGACGCCGACGGCCGCATCGCCATGCGCGGCCGGCACGGTGGGCAGGCCGACCAGACGCGCGCGGATGGCCTGGAAGGCGGCGCTCTTCGTGCCGCCGCCGACGGCGAAGAGGCGCAGCGGTCTCGCGGCGCCGGCCGTGGCCAGTGCCGCGTAGCCGGCCGCCTCGATGCGCGCGAGGCCCTCGTAGAGACCCTGGAGATAACGGACGTCGTCTTCCGGGCGCGGCGTCAGCCGCGCCGCCAGCGCCGGATCGCTGACGGGAAAGCGCTCGCCGCGCCCGACCAGGGGATAGAAATCCTGGCCGGTATCCTCTGAGGGGCGCAGCGCCGCCTCCAGCCGCTGCAGGTCGACGGGCGAGAAGATCGCGGCGATCGCCGCGCCGCCGGCATTGGAAGCCCCGCCGGCCAGCCAGAGATCGCCGATGCGGTGCGAATAGATGCCCATTTCCGGCGCGAAGACCGGCCCGTCCGAGAGGATCTTCACCGTCAGCGTCGAGCCTAGCGAGGACACCGCGTCGCCCGGACGGCTGGCCCCCGTGGCGAGGAAGCTGGCGCAACCGTCGGTGCAGCCGGCGACGACAAGGGTGTCTTCGGCCAGGCCGAGTTCGCGGGCAAAGGCGCCGGCCGCCTCCCCCAGCACCGCGCCGCAGGGGACGACGCGCGGCAAAAGGTCGATGGCGAGGCCGGTGGCGGCGATCCAGTCTGGCCAGCGCCGTATCACCGGATCGTAGCCGGTCTTCAGCGCATGGCTTTCGTCGGAAATGCCAGGCTCCCCGGTCAGGAGCCCGTTCAGCCAGTCGGCCTGGTGGACGAGGCGGACGGGATGGCGGGCGAACTGCAGGAACAGGGCCCGCGCCAGCCCCGACATGGCGCCGCGCGCCGCGGTCTCTCCAGGCGCCACGGCGTCGATCGCCGGGGCGAAACGCGCGCCGCTGGCATCGTTGTACATCAGCGCATCGCCGATCGGGCGGTCGGCGGCGTCGAGGCCGAGGATCGTGCCGGAAGTCGCGGCGGTCGCCACGGCCCTGACGCAGGCGAGGTCGATCGTGCCACCCAGCCGGCCGACGACCTCGGCGATCGCCGCGCGCCAGATCGCCGGACGCTGGCGCACCAGGCCATCGCTCCGGCGTGGTGCCGGCATGGCCGTCGCCGCCTTTGCGACGACCGTGCCGTCCGCGGCCAGGGCGGCAACGCGCACGCCCGACGTGCCGACATCGATGCCGAGGGCGAGGTCCCTCATCCCGTGCTCTGACCCATCAGTCCGCCATCGCCTTTTCCTGCAGCCCGTAGGAGCCGAAACCCCGCGCTGTGGCGGCGATGTCCGCATCGCTGAGGATCACCGGTCCGCCCTCGAGCTGCAGGCTGTAGAAATACTGCTTGGCGATGGTCTCCAACTCAACCGCCCGCCACATCGCCTTGTCCAGGCTCTCGCCGAGCGCGATCGTGCCGTGATTGGCGAGGAGGCAGGCGGTCCGCCCCTCCAGCGCCTCGAGCGCCGTCGCCGAGAGTTCCGGCGTGCCGTAGACGGCGAAATCCGAGCAGCGCACGTCGTTGCCGCCGAAGGCGGCGATCATGTAGTGGCAGGCCGGAATGGGTTTTCGCGCGATGGCGAGCGTCGTGGCGAAGGTCGGATGGGCATGCACGACCGCGTTGGCGTCCGGCCTGTGGCGCAGAATGTCGCGGTGGAACCGCCATTCCGTCGAAGGCTTCAGCGGCCCGTCCCATTCGAAGGCGTCTCGGTCGACTCGCATGGAGGCGATCATGTCCGGCGTCATCGCGTCATAGGCGGTGGCGCTGGGGGTGATCAGCATGTGGTCGCCGTGACGGGCCGAGATATTGCCCGACGTGCCCTGGTTCAGCCCATTGGCGTTCATTTCCCGGCAGAGCTCGACGATGCGCTGGCGCAGTCTCTTTTCGGTCTTCGACATGTCTCTCATCCTTTCTGGCCCGTCCCCGCCTCCCCGCCCCGCAGGGCGGGTGTTCAGGCGGCGGGGCGCCGGGCATCGAGCAGCCGGCGCGCCACCTCCACGAACCCTTCGCCACCCCGCCGCGTCGTCACGAAGGCCGGCTCGGCCTCCATCTCGCCGCCGAAGTCGAGGACATTGGCGACGCCGCAGGCCGCAGGGAAGAAGCCGAACATCGGCGCATCGTTCGGGCTGTCGCCGACGAAGACGATGCGGCGCCTCTCGGCATCGAGATCGAGTCCCAGAATGTCGGCGGCGAAATGGCGCGACATCGAGAGCTTATCGTAATCGCCGAACCAGCCGTTGACGTGGATCGACGAAATTTTCGCCACGGCGCCCTCCTCCTCGAAGATGTCCTTGATCCGGCGCACCATGGCCTTCTCCAGCGCCGGAACATCCTCGCAGAAATCGATGGCGAGATCCGCCTCGCGGTAGAGCTGGTCGGCCGAGATGGCCGAGCCCGGCACCTCGGCGAGGATGCGGCGACCGACGGCGTCGAGGCGGTTGCGGTTCTCGAGCCTTTCCTCAGTCGAGGCGAAGAAGCGCCGGCGCATGCGCTTTTCCCCGGCGTCATAGGCGAAATAGAAGGCGCCGTTCTCGCCGACGACGCCGCTCACCGGCCAGAACCTGGCGACCATGTCGCACCAGCCGGCGGGCCGCCCGGTGATCGGCGCGACGAACAGGCCGGCCTCGGAGAGCGCTTCCAGCGCCGCATAGGCGGCGGAGGGCAGGCGGCCCTCGGTCGTCAGCGTGTCATCGATGTCGGCGAAGACGCCGACGACCGAGGCAGCGACATCGTCGGGCATGTCCCGGAGGGGCCGTAGGGTCGGACCGGCCATCAGGCTTCTCCCGCGACGAAGTCTCGAAGCAGGCCGGCGTCGTCGGCGACGTCCAGCATCGAGAAGCGGTTGCGCATTTCGCGGCAATGGAGGACCGCCTCGCGGTAGAAATCGGTGGGCACGCCGAGTTCCGCGGCGGTGACGGCGCCGCCTGCGGCCGCCAGCAGGCGCCGCATTTCGGGGACAGGGATGGCGAAGGCCGTGAGTTCGCGGCGCAGATCCGGCCAGAGCGTTTCGAGCCGTGCGTTCAGCGCCGCGGCGCCGGCGTCGTCGAGCGCCTTCTTGCGATACTCGGCAAGGCACTCGGCGGCGATGGCCGGGCCCATGCGGGCGATCATGCCGGCCTCGTCGATCACCGTTGGGCGCACCACCGGGGCTACGTCGCTGGCGAGCATTTCCTGCTGCAGCCGCGCCATGGTCAGCGACGCGACGCCGACCTGCTGGCCGTGCAGCGTGCCGGGATGGCGGTCGCCGGCAAAACAGTCGATGTAATGCGAGATCTGGTGCTCGCCCATCGAACCGTGGTTCGACACGCCGGTGAAGGAAATGCCGAGGCCGCAGAGCGTCAGCACGCGGTGCAGATAGCCGTTGGCGGCGACCTCGTGTCCGGCGATGCCGGCGGCGCGGGCATTGAGCTCCGCCTCGTCCTTTTCCTGGATGGTGTAGGGCATCTGGAAATAGGGCGTGCCGAGCAGGCGGTGCGAGAACCACCAGTCGATCTGCGCCACAGAGCGGGCGAGGCAGTCGCCGAAGCCAGCGGCCGAGAGACGCACCGGCGCCTCGGCGGAGACCGTGAGGTCGGCGAAGAAGCCGACCGGCGCATGCGCCGGCAGCGACACCTTCAGCCCGCTCTCCAGCGTCATCGACGCCGTCGTCGAGGTGTAGCCGTTCATCGAAGCGGCGGTGCCGAAGACGCAGTAGCGCCGCCCGTCGGCAGCGGTGACGAATTTCACGAGGTCGTTGATCGTGCCGGAGCCGACGGCCACCGCGCCGTCGAAACCGGCGAGTTTCTCCTTCAGCGCCGCCGCCTCGGCCATGTCGGCATGCGGGCGCTTCAGGACGATGACCGTCGGGGACAAATGCTTCAGCGCGCGCTCGATCCGCCCGCCCATGACGTCGAAGGTCGCCTCGTCGGCGACGATCGCCAGGCGCTCGCCGAGACGCATGGAGGCGACGAGATCGGCCTCCCGCCCCGCGAGGCTGTCCTCGATGACGATCGACTCGTAGGGCACGCGGGCGGGCGTCCCGGTCACGGGGTTGATCCAACGTCCGGCGACGAAATCGTCGATGTCCGCGGTCCAGCCACCCGACGGCGCGGCGGCGCCGTCACGGCCAGTCAGTGATGACGGCATGTGCGCTCCTCCCGTTTTTGGACATTTGACGGAAGGCCATGGCAGATGTCAAACCATTTGACATCTCGATTTGACAAAAGTCACGGGCGCGTCAGAGTGACGGAATGCAAAAGCCGCTCCCCTCCCCCGCTCCTCCCGCGCCGCCGCTGGAATTCGACGACCTGCTGACTTTCGCTGCCTGGCTCTATTATGTCGACGGCCTGACCCAAAGCGACGTCGCGCAGCGCCTCGGCGTGTCGCGCGCCTCGGTGGTGAACTACCTGCAGGACGCGCGCACCCGCGGCATCGTCTCGATCCGGCTCGATCCGGCGGCGGCCAGCCGGATCGGCCTGGCGCGGCGCCTCGCCGAACGTTTCGGCCTCGTCGCCGCCCATGTCATCCCGTCGATCGCGGAGACTGCCGGCAGCGATGCCGGCCGGCCGGACCGCCGCATCGGCACGGCGGGCGCGCGGATCCTCGCCGACATGCTGAAGCCCGGCGATACGGTCGGCGTCGCCTGGGGAAGGACGGTGCTGGCGGCCGCCCGGGCCACCGTGGCCAGCGAGATCAAGGGGCTGACCATCGTCCAGGCCTCCGGCTCGTCGCTGTCGACCGACGATTTTTCGCCCGAACTCTGCACCTCGCTGCTGGCCAACCAGCTCGGCGCCCGCTGCCTGAACTTTCATGCCCCCGTGGTGCTGTCGAGCCGGGCACTGCGCGACCAACTCCTCGCCGAGCCCTCGCTGCGGCGCCAGTTCGAGCACATCCGCGCCGCCGACATCATCCTCTTCGGCGTCGGCGACATCGGCCCCGGCAGCACCTTCGCAGCCTCTGGCATGGCGGACGCGGCCGAGCTGGCGCAGCTGCGCAAGACGGAGGCCATCGGCATCGTCATCGGCCGGCTGATCGACGCCAAGGGCGAGGCCGTGGCGAGCGATCTCGACGCGCGCATCGTCGGCATCTCGCTCGCCGAGCTGAAACAGGTGCCGGTGCGGCTGTGCCTGGCCGGGGGCGCGCACAAGCGCTCCGCCATTGCCGCCGCGCTGTCGGGGGGCTGCGCCACGCATTTTGTCACCGATGCGACGACGGCGGAGGCGCTGCTCGCGGGCAAATGACGGATCCACGGGGCGCCGGAACGGCTGCGCCCCGACACGAAACAGGTCGACACGGGCGCAGAGACGCCGGGCGACGGGGGAGGACGACATGGCCGAGTCAGGGCAGGACAAGCGGGGCACAGCCGGCGCTGCGGCGGAGCGACTGGTGGTCGGCATCGATTCCTCGACCCAGAGCACCAAGGCGATCGCCTTCGACGCCTCCGGCCGCACCGTCGCCGAAGGCCGGGCGCCGGTCGCCCTCTCCAGCCCGAAACCGGGCCATGCCGAACAGGAACCGGAAGACTGGTGGACCGCCGCCTGCACGGCGCTGAAGGCCGTCACCCGAGCGGTCGGCGCGGACCGGATTGACGCGGTCGCCATCTCCAACCAGCGCGAGACGGTCGCCTTTCTGGGTGCCGACGGACGCCCGATCGGCCCGGCGCTGGTCTGGCTCGACGAGCGCGCCACGCCGACGCACGCCGCCTATGCCGAGCGGATGGGCCGGACGTTTCTGCACGAGACCACCGGCAAGCCGGTCGACACCATCCCCGTCGTCTACCGGCTCGACTGGCTGCGCCAGAACGATCCGGCCCTGCTCGACGCTGCCGCGGAGATCGTCGACGCGCACGGCTTTCTCGTGCGTCGCCTGACCGGCACGGCGGTGGCGAGCTGGACCAGCGCCGATCCCTTCGGCATTTTCGACATCACGGCCATGCGCTGGTCGCCGGAAATCCTCGCCAGCCTCGCCATTCCCCTGTCGAAGCTGCCGCAGGCGGTGCGGCCCGGCACGGCGATCGGCCAAGTGAACGCCGCGGGGGCGGCGGCGACGGGCCTCGCCGAGGGCACGCCGCTCTATGCCGCCGGTGGCGACGGCCAGTGCGCGGGCCTCGGCGCCAACGCTTTTCGCCCCGGCCAGGTCTATCTGAACCTCGGCACGGCGACGATCACCGGCGTCTACTCGAAGGAGCCGCGCACCAGCCTCTCCTGGCGCACCATGACCGGCCCGACCGGCGAGGGCTATTTCCTGGAGTCGGCGCAGAAGGCAGGCGCCTTCTTCGTCAACTGGGTGATCGACACCTTCTGCGGCGGCCGCGCCGACCCGGCGGTGTTCGACGCGCTGGAGGCCGCCGCGGCCCGGCTGCCGGTCGGTTGCGAGGGGCTGATGATGACGCCGCACATCCTCGGCGTGATGAACCCGCACTGGGACCCGAAGGCGCGCGGCGCCATCGTCGGCCTGTCGCCGGGGCACGGCCGCGCCCATCTCTACCGCGCCGCGCTGGAAGCGCTGACGCTGGAAATCGCCCGCGCCCTTTCCGCCATGGCCAGGGAAGGCATCGCGCTGGACTGCATCCGCGCCATCGGCGGCGGCGCCAAAAGCCGGATGTGGCTGCAGATGCTGGCCGACGCAACCGGTCTGCCGGTCGAGCGCTCGGCCACCGTCGAAGCCTCGGCCCTCGGCGCCGCCATCATCGCCGCCCGCGGCGCCGGCTGGTTCGGGTCCTACAAGGAGGCCGCCGAGGCGATGACTGAGGGCTGCGAGAAAGTCCTGCCGCGCCCGGAGATGCGCAGCGTCTGGGACGCGCTGTCGGCCCGCCAGGACGGGGTGTATTTTGCCACGCGGGCGTATGGAATGCCGTGAGGCAGGGGAGACGAAGCGCGGCGACCAAGCTGGCTGCGGCGAGAGTTGTATTGACATTGTGTAGACGGATGACACTATTTCGAGATGCCCGACACCCGCTCTTCACCCTCGGTCGACGATACGCTCCCTCCCGTCGACGGTCGCCCATCGGCCGGAACAAAACGGGGCAGCATCAACATGCGCATCGAAAGCGGCACGCAGCAGCTCATCGATGAGGCCGCCGCCGTCCTCGGCAAGACGCGGACAGAGTTCATGGTCGAGAGCGCCCGGCTCCACGCCATCGATATCCTGCTCGACCAGCGTCTTTTTGCGCTCGGGGGCGAGAGCTACGACGCCTTCGCGGACGCGCTCGACCGTCCGCCGACGCCGGGACCGAAGCTGACGTCGCTGATGGCGCGCAAACCATCCTGGCAGAAGTAGCAGACCCGCTTGCCGCCCCTGAAGCTGTCGCCGCCGGTTCCCCTGACGCCCGCGCACGATCTCTCCCGCTTCGACTGCGGCAAGCCGGCCCTGGACGAATGGCTCCGGCACAGAGCCTTGAGGAATGAAAGCCGCTTCTCCCGCACCTATGTCGTCTGCGACGGCGCCAGGGTCGCCGCCTATTTCTGCCTATCGGCGGGCGCGGTGGAGCGGTCGGCGGCGCCGTCGAAGCTCCGGCGCAACGCGCCGGACACCATCCCGATCTCGATCCTCGGACGCCTCGCCGTCAATCGCAGCGACGCCGGCAAAGCTCTGGGCGCCGACATCCTGTCGGACGCGCTGCGTCGGATCGCCTTCGCGTCGGAAACGATCGGCATCCGGGCCGTTCTGGTGCAGGCCATGGATGAGGAGGCGCGGCGCTTCTACCTGAAGCACGCCGAGTTCATCGAATACCCGGAAGGCAGCCGGGCCCTGTACCTGCCCATTGAAACCATCATCGCGGCGATGCGGTAGCGCATGCTCGACGGGAGGTGACTTCCAGCTTTTGAAACAGGTCGTGCGGAAACCAGGAACCATGGCGGGACGGCAAGTCGAAGAAAGCCATTTTGCTACGCGGCGACGGACTGCGCATGCGGCAGAGCCCGCTCGATCCGGTTCCGGCCGAGCGCCTTGGCCCGGTAGAGCGCCGCGTCGGCGGCGGAGAGGAGCGCCGACAACCCTTCGCGATGATTCGCCGACCCCGCGATCCCGATGCTCACCGTAGCCGCGATGCCCAGCCCTTCCGGCCGGGCGGCTTCGATCGCAAAACGCTTCATGACATGCGAGGCCACGTCATGGGCGGAATCGGCGAGAGGGACGGGCAGGACGGCCGCGAACTCCTCGCCCCCGAGGCGGGCCAGTACGGCATTCTTGCCCACGACCTCGCGCGCCACCCCGGCAAACAGCCGGAGAACGGTGTCGCCCGTGCTGTGGCCGAAGCGGTCGTTGATCGCCTTGAAATGATCGAGGTCGAAGGCGAGGAGCACGACGCTGGTCTGGTCCCGGCGCGCCTTTTCCAAGAGGCGCTCCCCCTTCTCGAAGAAAGCGCGGCGGTTGTCGAGATCCGTCAGGTAGTCCGTCTGGCAATCGGCCACCAGAGCGCGCTCCGTCCTCTCCCGGGCCGCCACAAGAAGCGCCATCGGCGCCGCGGCGGACCACAGGATGCCCTCGAACATGGTGACGGTGATGTTGCTGCCCCACAAGGTGATGGTGCTGCCGAGATCGAAGCTGGTCACCAGCGCACGGACTGCAAAGAAGCCGCCGTGGAACGCAAACAGCGTACCCGCCAGCTTCTGCGACGGCCGGCCGCCAGCGCGGCCCGTAGACAGCGCGGCGGCGGCCCACAGGCAAAGGCCGCCCGTCAGCGCCGACGTCAGCGCGATGCGGAGCGGCATCGGCTGGCTGTAGCCGCCGGCCAGCCAGGCAAAGGCCGACACCACCAGCGCCATCGGAAGCCAGTGGGGGACGCGCCTGCCGGAAAACAGGACCGCGCCGTAGCAGATGACGGCATAGCCCAGCCCGACGGCGACATTGGACAGGCCGACTGTCACGAAGCCCGGCAGTTCTGAATCGGCGATGCGAACCAGGCAGCCGGCGGAGATGAGGAGATAGCCGAGGGCCCAGAGCCCGAGTTCACGGCGATGCGGCGCATTGAATTGCCGCTCCCATACCGTCAGGCACCCGGCCACGAAGGTCGTGCCGACGATCAGGAGATAAAGGGTGGGAACATCGATGTGCATGGGGCGGATTCAGGCTGCGGTGGCTGCACGCTAAGACGGCAATGGCAAACGTTCCGTTGATCTCGGGCGTTTTTGCCCGGCATGGTGAAACAATCCTGAACGGCCAGGAAGACGGCCGGCGACGGGACGTCGACGCCGAGACCGCCCGACGCTCCCCGCGCAACCGCCCCTTCCCTCAGCGCGCGAAGTGATCCGCCATGACCTTCAGCATCAAGGCCGCCGAGGCTGCGCCCGGGTCCATGTGGCCGAGCGAGCGTTCGCCGAGACGCGAGGCGCGGCCCTTGGAGGCGAGCATGGCCTTGGTCGACTCGGCGCCCTCGGTCGCGGCCTTGGCGGCGGCGTCGAGGCAGGCGGCGAGCGGCTGGCCTTCGGCGCGGGCGGCTTCCGCCGCCTCGGCGCCGGGGAGCCAGGCGTCGACCATGGTCTTCTCGCCGCGCGTGGCCTTGCCGCGGTCCTGAATGCCCTTCGCCAGGGCGGCGACGGCGTCGACCATGGCGTCGCGGTCGAGCACGGGCTTGCCCTTCACCGCGGCGCCCGCGCGCATGAAGGCGGTGGCGTAGAGCGGGCCGGACGAGGCGCCGACGGCGTTGAGAAAGCTCTTCGCCGCCGTGTTGAACACCGCCGTCGGGTCGGCGGTGGCCGTGTCGAGATCGGCAAGCGCGAGGCCGACGGCGGTGAAACCGATGCTCATCGTCACGCCGTGATCGGCATCGCCGATGACGCCGTCGAGCTCGCAGAGATGGCCCTTGTTCGCCTCGATCATCGCGCCGATGGCGTCGAACATGGCGACGAGGTCTGTGGTGGTGATGTCGCTCACGGCGTTTTCTCCGGTCTGTCTATCGGGGTCGGACGGCGGCGCAGCGGCGCCGGATCCGGTCGGTTTCGGCGCTGCCGCCCTGCGGCGGGCAGCGCCCCATGATCACAAGCTCGACGGCGGCTTCCGGAGCGTCCCATAGGAAAAGCGGTCCCGACGGCGCGCCCCGGCGACGGCCGGTCAGCCGGCGCGGAACATCGCGCAGTCGCAGGGGTGGTCGAGAAGCTCGGTCAGCTCGGCGTCGAGATGGATCAGCGTCACCGACATCCCGGCCATTTCCAGCGAGGAGCAATAGGTGCCGACCCAGTTGGCATGGACCGCGATGCCGCGCTTCTCCAGCCGCTGGTGGACGCGCCGGTTGACGACGTAGAGCTCCATCAGCGGCGTCGAGCCGAGCGAGTTGATGAGCACCGCGACCTTGCCGCCCTTTTCCGTCGGCAGCTCGTCGAAGATGCGCTCCAGCATCGCATCGGTCACCTCGTCGGCGCTCTTCAAGGGCTCGCGCACGATGCCGGGCTCGCCATGGATGCCCATGCCGATCTCCATCTCATTCTCGCCAATCTCGAAATTATGCTTCAGGGTCTGCGGCAGCGAGCAGGGATAGAGCGCGACGCCGACGGTGAAGGTCGACGCGTTCGCCTTCTGCGCGACGCGCTCGACCTCGTCCAGCGTCCACATCTTGTCGGCCGCGGCGCCCGCGATCTTGAAGACGAAGAAGTTGCCGGCGACGCCCCGCCGCTTGTCGCGCTGGTCGCGCGGGGCGGAAGCGACGTCGTCGAGGGTGACGACGGTGCGCACCTCGATGTCCTCCATCGCCGCCATCTCGGCGGCCATGTCGAAGTTCATGACGTCGCCGGCATAGTTGCCGTAGAGATAGAGGACGCCGGCGCCACCGCTGGCCGCCTTGGTGCATTCCAGGATCGGGTCCGGCGGCGGCGAGGCGAAGACGTTGCCGACGGCGCAGGCGTCGGCCAGCCCCTTGCCGACGAAGCCAAGAAAGGACGGCTCGTGCCCGGAGCCGCCGCCGACGACGATGCCGACCTTGCCGGGCCGCGGCCCGTCGACGGCGACCAGCGAGCGGGAATTTTCGGGAAGCTGGCGCACCTTGGTCGGATGCGCCTTGACGATGCCCTCTAGCATTTCCTCGATGATGTTCTTCGGGTCGTTGATCAGTTTCTTGGTCTTCACGGCGGTCCCTCCCTGGAGCTGTGTCTTGCCTCGGCCGCGCAGGGCCCCGAGCGCCGCCGGCACGCCTTCGGCCTGCAGGATGCCGTGGCCGGTCTTGGCGTCGGTGACGAGGATGTTGGCATGGCGGCCGCGCAGCACGGCGAGGATCGCCGGCACCTTGTCGGCGCCGCCGGCGACGGCGATGCGCGTGCGGATGCGGCCGATCTCGGCCAGCGTCAGGCCGATCGTGCGGTCGTCGAGCGCGCCGAGGATCGGCCGGCCGCGGTCGTCGATCAGGCGGCCGGCGACGACCGCCGTCGCCCGGCTGGTCACGGGATCGCCGACGTCCTCCGGCGTCACCAGCGCGCTTTCGTAGATCAGGCTGTCCGGCCGGGTCGAGCAGACGCCGAAGAGGATCTTGTCGACGCTGCGCGCCAGCGCGAACTGCTCGGCGAGGATCGGCTCGGCCATCAGCACGTCGCGCACCGCGGCATGCGAGACGATCGCCGGGGCGCTGATGTTGATCGAGCGGGCCCCCAGCGCCTGGGCGAGACGCGAGGCGCAGAGCTCGGGCGAGAAGTCGAAGGTCGCGGTCAGCCCGCCGGTCGCCTGCACCACCGAGAGGTCGGGCACGACAGTCGGCGCCATCGCCCGCGCTACCGCCATCACCGTCCGCCCCCAGGCGACGCCGATGCTGTCGCCCGGCTTGACGAGACCGCGCAGGACTTTCGCGCCGGCGAGGCCCAGCCGCTCGATCAAAGGGCTCGCCGGGTCGGCGGCGGGAACCACAATGCAGGCCTCGAGCCGGAAATGCTGCTTCAGCGCCTGCGCCACGGAGAACTCGCCGAGACGCGTGGCCTCCATCGACAGGCTGACGATGCCGGTCCGGCGCGCCTCGGCGAGATAGCCGTTCACCGTCGCCCGGGACACGCCCATGACCTTGGCGATGTCGCTCTGGGTCAGCCCGTCTTGGACGTAGAGCCAGCCGGCCCACAGCAGCGGGTCGTCCTGGAAATGCCAGGGAATAGCCGGCGCACCGCCGGCCGGAGCGGCGGCGACGGGGTCGCGGACGAGGGAGGAGACATTTTGACGAGCCATCTTGACATTTGTTGTAGCTGATTTGAATAATGTCGCCAACCTAATATTCGCGCCGTCCCGTCCAGCAGAACTTTCAAGCGGATCCGGACACAGCGCGAGGACATGAACTTCGTCAAGAAGTCGATAGGGAAACGCAGCAACCGCGGTTGCACTGGGAGGGTCTTATGCAGAATACCCCAAAAAATCAGCACGGCCTTATTTTGCCGCGGCGCACAATTTTGAAAGGCGCTGCAGCATTCGGCCTGTCCGGTGCTTTGAGCGCGCCCTTCATCAACCGGTTGGCGGCGCAGGAAGCGCACCCGCTGAAGGGCCAGACGATCGAGATGAACATTCTCGGCATTGCCGGCTGGGTGCCTTCCTCGCTCGGCGTGAAGATGTCGCCGCTGTTCGCAGACTACGTGAAGGAGAAGTACGGCTACAACGTCTCCTTCGCCTTCGCCGAGGCACCCTTCTCCGACCTCTTCCAGAAGGCGGCGACCTCGCTCGTCACCAAGAGCCAGGAATACAACATCATCATCTCGGATTCGCAGTGGCTCGGCGCGCTCGCCCAGCCCGGCTGGATCCTGAAGCTCAACGACGTCATCGCCGCCAACAAGGGCCTGCAGATCGACTGGTACTCCAAGACCGTCGTCGACACCTACATGACCTATCCCGACGGCAGCCAGGACATCTGGGGCCTGCCGCAGGAGGGCGACGTCGAGGCGCTGTTCGTGCGCAAGGACTGGCTCGAAGACCCCAAGGAAATGGAGGCCTTCCAGGCCAAATACGGCAAGCCGCTGCCGAAGACCTTCGAGGACTTCGAGGCGCTGACCATGGACGAGTTCGAGAAGATCGCCGAGTTCTTCACCCGGCCGGACGAGCAGCGCTGGGGCTTTGCCCAGCAGTACAGCCGCGTCTACGATTTTGCCACCTGCGCCTTCAACAACTTCCTGTGGAGCCGCGGCGGCGAGCTGTGGGACCCGGCGACGGGCCAGATCGAGGGCGTGCTCAACACGCCGGAGAACGCCGCCTCGCTCGCGGAGTTCAAGCGCTGGCTGAAATACTGTCCGCCCGGCGCGACGAACATCGGCATCGCCGAGGGCATCGACGTGTTCACGCAAGGCAAGGTGTTCTCGACCATCCAGTGGGCCGCCGTCGGCCCCTCGATGATCACCGAGGAGCTGAAGGGCAAGGTGCTCGTCGTGCCGCCGCCCAAGCACGGCACCGGCGAGACGGCCAAGCGCATCTACTCCATGGGCGGCCAGCCGTGGGTGATCAACGCCTTCAACGACGAGACGAAGATGCGCGTCGCCATCGACTTCATGAACTGGTGGTACCAGCCGGACACGGCGCTGGAATTCGCCAAGCGCGGCGGCAACCCGGCCGACAAGGCGACGCTGTCGCGCGACGACTTCGACTCCATCAATCCGTGGAACCAGACCTACAAGTTCATGCTGGAGGACGGCCGTTCCCGCGACTTCTGGCACGACCCGAAATACTCGGAAATGCTGGCCATCCAGCAGGAGGGCTATTCCTCCTTCGTCACCGGCCAGTCGACCGACCCGCAGGCGGTGATGGACTACATCGCCTGCGCCCAGCAGCAGATCCTCTACGACTCCGGCACGTCCAAGACCGAACCGTCGAGCGCCTGCGCGATGACCTCGCTGTAGGGGTGGCTATGCGGTGGCGGGGTGCCGGTGCACCCCGCCATCGCCGTCTTTCGCTAAGGGCAGCGCCGCTGTCCGTTCGAACAGCGGCACCGCCGAACAACGGGCAGCAGTGCCCCCGAACGAAGGGCGGCGACACCCCGAATAGTCATCCCGGGCTTGACCCGGGACCCATGCCGAGGCGGTTCCGCCGCCTCTCCGGTTCAGGAGGGTTATGTCCTGACACGGAGCGCATCGGTTCGGCGCTTCGGCATGGGTCCCGGGTCAAGCCCGGGATGACTAAGCTGAGAAGGTGATGACTAGGCTCAGGGGGTGCGGCAGCGGGAACAGGCGCCAAGCACTCGACGAGACCGCAGACCGCGCCGCCGACGAGAACGCGGACCGCGTCGCCCTCGTCGATGCATGAGAACAGGACCGGCTTCGGCCTTGGAAAGAGTGACACGGCATGCCGACAGCTTCAGCCAGCACCCGCTTCGCCCGTCTGTTCGACAGCCGTCGGACGATGGTGCTGACGCTGCTCGCCCCGGTGATGATCTTCTTCATCGTCTTCAACACCATTCCGACGCTCTGGCTGCTCGGCCTCTCCTTCTACAATTTCTCGCTGACCTCCGGCATGCCGCCGGAATTCGTCGGCTTCCGCAACTTCGTGGCGATCTTCAATTCCAAGAACGCGATCTGGTTCGACCTGTCGCGCACCTTCACCTTCGTACTCTTCGGCGTCGGCATCCAGACCGTCTTGGGCGCCGCCCTCGGCTTTCTGTTCTGGGGCTCGCGCGAGATGCCCGGACGGCGCCTGGCGCTGACGCTTCTGTTCGCGCCGATGGTGCTGACGCCGGTGGCGACCGGCACTTTCTTCCGCTTCATCTACGATCCGACCTTCGGCGTGCTCAACGCGGTCGCACGTGGGCTGTTCGACTCCCCGCCGATCGATTTCCTCGGCGATCCCAGTCTCGCCTTCTGGGCGGTGCTGGCGGTGGACTGCTGGATGTGGACGCCGTTCATGACGCTGATGACGCTGGCCGCCCTCGGCTCGGTGCCGAAGGCCGAGCTCGAGGCGGCCGAGATCGACCGCGTGCCCTTCCACCGGCGCCTGTCCCTGGTGATCTGGCACCACGGCAAATTCATCCTGATGCTCGGGATTCTGCTGCGGACCATCGACTCGTTCAAGACGCTCGACCTGATCATCCCGATGACCAAGGGCGGCCCCGGCCAGCAGACGCGGCTGGTGGCGCTGGAACTCAACAAGCAGGCCTTCGAGAGCTTCAACATGGGCTGGTCCTCGGCCTATTCGGTGCTCCTGCTCCTCATCTCCATCGCGATGACCTCGGTCTTCATCTTCGTCCTCAACCTGCGCCGCCGACGGGAGGGCTGAGCCATGACACGTGTGAAAAACGGTCTCTACTATGGCGGCCTCTGGGCGATCTCGCTGATCTTCTTCGCCCCGATCGCCTGGATCGTGCTCGCTTCGTTCAAGACGCGCTCGGACATCCTCGCCATCCCGCCGAAACTGATCTTCACGCCGACGCTCGAGAATTATCTGGACCTGTTCAACCGGCAGTCGCTGTTCCTGCAGATCGGCAATTCCATCCTCCTGTCGCTCGGCGCGGTGATCATCGCCGTGCTCGTCTCCTTCCTTGCCGCTTTCTGCTTCTCGCGCTTCAAGCCGAAGGGCACGGACTTCCTGATGTTCCTGCTCTTGTCGATCCGCATGCTGCCGGGGCCGGCGGTGATCCTGCCGGTGTTCCTGATGTATGTCGCCTTCGGCTGGAAGGATTCGCATCTCTGGCTGATGCTGTTCTACGCCATGTTCTCGATCCCCTTCTCGGTCTGGATCCTGAAGGGCTTTCTCGACGGCGTATCGACACGCTTCGACGAGACCGGCATCGTCAACGGCGGCTCCTGGTTCCACGTCATCTTCAAGGTCGTGCTGCCGCAGGTGAGGCCCGGTCTCATCGCCGCCTTCATCTTCAACCTGATTTTCGTCTGGAACGAATTCCTGTTCAATTTCATCATCGGCGGCGTGACGACGCAGAACATTCCCTATGCGCTGGCGGTCGGCACCTATTCGGACGGCGGCGTGAACTGGACCTTCATCTCGGCGATGACGACGATCTACCTGCTCGTGCCGGTGACCTTCATCTACATCTTCCAGAAATACCTGCTGGTGGGCATGACCTTCGGCACCGTGCGCGGCGAGGTCTGAGGCATGAAACACGTGAGGACCTTTCCCGAGCGACTGGAGACGATGCTGATCGTCGGCCTCGTCGCCGGCATCCTGTTGATCGCCCAGCGCTACAATCTGATGCTCTACAAGGCGGGGCTCACCATCCTCGTCGTCTCGACGCTGCTGCAGATCGCCGTCGGCAATCTGCGCAAGGACGCCTCGGCAGGCCGCAGCCTCTTCTTCATCGCCAAGGTCCTGGTGGTGATCGCGGCGGTCTTTTCCCTCGGCATCGTGCTGGTGCCCTATTTCTCGCAGCTCGGGCGCTAGATCGGTGACGGTTTCCTTTCAGTCCATCGTCAAGACCTATGGCGCCAAGCGGGCGCTGGACGGCCTCGACCTCACGGTCGCGCCGAAGAGCTTCACCGTTCTGTGCGGCCCGCCGGGCTCGGGCAAGTCGGCGCTGTTCCGGCTGCTCGTCGGTCTGGAGAAAGCGGATGCCGGGCGCATCCTTCTCGGCGGCCAGGACATCACCGACGCGCCGCCGGCGACGCGGGCGATCGGCTATGTCCCGCAGAATTTCGCGCTGTTTCCCCATCTGACGGTCGCGCAGAACATGGCCTATCCGCTGACCCTCGCCAAAGCGCCGAAGGCGGAGATCGCGGCGCGCGTCGACCGCACCGCCGGCATCCTGTCCATCACCCATCTCCTGAAGAAGACGCCCGACCAGCTCTCCGGCGGCGAGAAACAGCGCGTCGCGGTGGCGCGCGGCCTTTTGAAGGACGCCGAGGTCTTCGTGCTCGACGATCCGCTGGTCGGCCTCGACTACAAGCTGCGCGAGCGGCTGATGGACGAGCTGAAGGCGCTGCGCGAGGAACTCGGCGCGACCTTCCTCTATGCCACCTCCGACAGCCTCGAGGCCCTCACCATGGCGCAGCGCCTGGTGGTGATCGACCAGGGGCGGGTCGTCCAGCACGACGCGGCGATCGAGGTCTACGACCATCCGCGCTTTGCCCGGGCGCTCGATCTCATCGGCTTTCCCCATGCCAATCTCCTGCCCGGGCATCTCGCCGGCGGCCGGGTGGAAGCGGGGCCGCTGAGTTTTCCTTCGACGGCCGGCGGGCGCGACAGCGGCCAGATCGTCGCCGGGCTGCGGCCGGAGGCGATCCGCTTCGCCGACCGGCCCGATGCGGCCACCAGCACGCTGACGATCGAGGCGACGGTCAGCCTGGTCGAAAACCTCGGCGGCGAGGCCGTGGTTTATCTCGACGCCGGCGGCATTCCGCTCACCGCGACCCTGCCGCTCTCCGGCGCGATCCCGCCGGCTTTCGGCGCGGCGATCACGGTGCAGGTCGATCCCGCCGACGTCATGCTGTTCGACGCCGCCTCGGGCGCGCGTCTCGACGCCAGGAGGGTCTGATGGCCGAGATCACCATCGACCACGTCACCAAGCGTTTCGGCGGCTTTACCGCCGTCGACGACATCGACATGCGCTTTGCCGATGGCGAGGTCGCCTGCCTCCTCGGCCCCTCCGGCTGCGGCAAGACCACCTTGATGCGTATGCTCGCCGGTTTGGAAAGGCCGACGTCGGGCCGCATCCTCTTCGGAGGCCGCGATGTCACCGCGCTGCCGCCGCGCAAGCGCAATGTCGGCATGGTGTTCCAGTATCCCGTGATGTATCCGACCCTCTCGGTCAAGGAGAACATCGCGCTGCCGATGGTGCACGACCGCAGCGTCTCCGCCGCCGAACGCCAGCGCCGCGTCGACGAGGTGCTCGACGTCCTCGACATCCGGCCGCTGGCCAAAGCTTTCATCGAGGAGCTCAGCCTCGGCAATCGGCAGAAGGTGGCGGTCGGCCGCGCGGTGGCGCGGCAGTCGGAGATCGTGCTGTTCGACGAGCCGACGACAAATGTCGAGGTCAACGCCAAGCTGCAGCTGATCCGCGCCTTCAAGCTGGTGGCGCAGCGCCTGCGCCAGACCATCGTCTACGTCACCCACGACCAGACCGAGGCGATGACGCTCGCCGACCGCATCGCGCTGATGCAGGCCGGGCGCATTCTGCAATATGACCGGCCGCAGGCGCTCTACAACGAGCCGACCTCGCAGTTCGGCGGCTGGTTCCTCGGCAATCCCGGCATGAATTTCGTGCCGGCGACCGTGGTCGGGCGCGAGGTACGCTCGGCCATCCTCGCCCGCCCCTTGCCGCTGCCGGCCGGCTTGGCTGTGGACGCGACGATCACCGTCGGCATCCGTCCCGAGCAGATCCGCATGTCCGGCGCGGCCGAGGCGGGAAGCCTTTCCGCCGTGCTCGTCGACCAGGCGATCGGCATTGCCGGCCGCTATCTCACCAAGGTGCGGATCGGCGAGACGATGGTGAAGGTCAACACGGAAACCCGCCCGCCGGCGCCGCTCGGCGGCACCGTGCATCTCGTCGCCCCGCCGGACCGCGTGATGCTGTTTGCCGACGGCCGGCGTGTCGGCGCCTGAGGAGATTTTCATGCGCTACGACGTCTCCGTCATCGGCCTCTACATCCTCGACATTCTGGGCCGGCCGGTCACCCGGATTCCCGAGCGCGGCAATGTCGAATTCATCGACGAGATCAGGCTGACGGTCGCCGGCACGGCCGGGGGCGTGGTGGTCAACACCGCCAAGCTCGGGCTGAAGAGTCTGGCGGTCGGCGCCGTCGGCGATGACGAGAAGGCCGACTTCGTGCTGGGGGCAATGGAACGGCTCGGCATCGACACCTCCGCCATGCAGCGGCTAGCCGGCATCCCGACCTCGGCGACCATCCTCAACATCCGCCCGAACGGGGAGCGCCCGGCGCTGCATCAGCGCGGCGCCTCGGACCATTTCGACCTGCCGGAAAGCCTCTACGACCAGGTCTTCGACGCCCCCATCGTCCATCTCGGCGGCACCGGCCTGTTGCGCCGGCTCGATGGCGAGAGGAGCGTGACGCTTCTGAAGGAAGCCAAGCGCCGCGGCTGCACCGTGACCTTCGACCTCATCGCGGCCTCGGCAGAGACCGCCGGGCTCGTCCTGCCGCTCTTGCCCTTTATCGACTATTTCATGCCCTCCATCGAGGAGGCGCGCGACATGTCGGGCTGCTCCACGGTCGAGGACTGCGCCGCCTTCTACCTCGACCACGGCGCCAAGACGTGCGTCTTCACCCTCGGCGGCGACGGCGCCTATTTCGCCGATGCCGGCGGCACGCGGCTGAAGGTCCCGGCCTATGCGATCGATGTCGTCGACACCACGGGCTGCGGCGACGCCTTCGACGCCGGCTTCATCACCGCTCTGCACCACCGGATGAATCCCGAGGATGCCGTCCGTTTCGCCCAGGGCGTCGCGGCGCAGGTCGCATCGGGGCTCGGCTCGGACGCCGGCGTCGTCTCCTACGACGACACGGTGTCGAAAGTGGCGGCTGGCGGGCGGCGGCGGCCCCGGCCGGTTGACTTCCGCGCCGGTCCTGCCGAGACCGGGCGGATCTGAAACGCGCATCCCCATCGAGGAAGAACGACATGCCCAAGCGTCCGTGGGTCGGCACCAGCTGGAAGATGAACAAGACGCTGGCGGAGGCGGATGCGTTCTGCGCAGCGCTGAAGGCGTCGCCGCTCGCCGCCGGCGAGAAGGCGCAGCTCTTCGTCATCCCGCCCTTCACGGCCCTTTCCCGCGTCGCCGAGAGCCTTTCCGGCAGCGGCGTCGTCGTCGGTGCGCAGAATGCCCATTGGGAGGACGCCGGGGCCTGGACCGGGGAAATCTCGCCGCTGCAGGTCAAGGACGCCGGCGGCAGGCTGGTCGAGATCGGCCATTCCGAGCGGCGCACGCATTTTGGCGAGACCGACGCGACGGTGGCGCTGCGCACCGCGGCCGCCGTGCGCAACGGCCTCGTCGCTCTCGTCTGCATCGGCGACACGGCGGAGGAGTTTGCCGGCGGCCACACCGCCGCGGCCCTGAAACGCCAGACCGAGGCCGCCCTGTCGAAGGTCGACTGGACCCTCCCCGGCGCCACGGTGATCCTCGCCTATGAGCCGGTCTGGTCGATCGGCGAAGGCGGCACGCCGGCCGAGCCCGGCTTTGCCGACGAGCGCCATGCCGAGATCAAGGCGCTGACGGAAAGTCTTCTGGGCAGGTCCCTGCCGGTGCTCTACGGCGGCAGCGTCAATCCCGGCAATGCCGTCGATCTCGCCACCCGCCCCCATATCGACGGCCTGTTCATCGGCCGCTCTGCCTGGCAGCCGGAAGGCTATCTCGGCATCGTCGCCGACGTCGTCGCCGCGCTCGGCTGAGGACCTGCCGCGCCCCTGACACTCGGCCGAACGCTGCGGGGGTCTGGACGGCTTTGGGCCATCGCCTTCGCTCCCCGTCCAGAAGGCCGAACCCGTCAGCGATAGCATGGACGCCCTCCCCGACCTAGGCCTCCGGCGTGATGATGCGTCCGTCACACATTGGTGATCGGAGGCCAGACTGTGGGCGGCCGAGGGGGCGACAGGCCCATCCAGCCATCAATGCGGGGAAACGCCGCGCCCCTGCCCTTCCTGCCGTCTCGTCAAGCCACGTTGCACCATCCGACAAGGATGCTATGGCAGGGGGGTTGTCCCCCTGATCGGCCCGGCACCGTTGCAACCTTGCCCCGTGCCCGCCCTTCCCTCCACCGAGTGCATCGCTTGTCAGTCGAAACCCGCTCAAAGCCCATTGCTGTTTCCTGGACCGAGGCCGAGCGTTCGGCGGCGCTGCACGGCTACGGCATTCTCGATACTCCGCGCGAGCAGGATTTCGACGATCTCGCCAGGATTGCCTCGGAAGTTTGCGGAACGCCGATCGCCGTGGTCAATCTCGTCGACAGCACCCGGCAGTTCTTCAAGGCCGAGGTCGGGCTCGGCGTCAGCGAGACGCCGCTGGAGACCTCCTTCTGCGTCCACGCCCTCCTCTCCGATGACGTCACGGTGGTTCCCGACGCGCGGGACGACCCGCGCTTTGCCAGCAATTCCCTGGTCACCGATGAGGGCGGCATCCGCTTCTATGCCGGCGCCCTGCTGAGAACGGCCGCCGGGCTCCCGATCGGAACCATGTGTGTCCTCGACACCGTGCCGCGCACCCTCGACCAGCACCAGATCCGCACGCTGCAGCTCCTCGCCCGGCAGGTGATGACGCAGCTCGAGCTGCGGCGGACGCTGCGCGAACGCGAGGAGGCGCTACGGCAGTCCGAAATGTACGAGACGCGGCACCGCCAGATCGTCGACAGCGCCACTGACTTCGCCATCATCACCATCGACCTCGGCGGGCGTGTCAGCTCGTGGAACATCGGGGCGGAAAACATTCTCGGCTGGACGGAAGCGGAGATGTGCGGCCAGCCGGCCGACGTCTTCTTCACCAAGGAGGACGCTGCCGCCTTGATCCCCGACAAGGAGATGGAGGCCGCGCGCACCGTCGGCCGTGGCGCCGACGAGCGCTGGCATGTGCGCAAGGACGGCGGGATCTTCTGGGCCTCCGGCGAAATGATGCCGCTGATGGACGACGACGGCGCTCATGTCGGCTATCTCAAGATCCTGCGCGACCGGACCGCATCCAAGATGGCCGAGGAGAGGCTCGCCAAGAGCGAGGAACGCCTTAATCTGGCGCTGGGCGCCAGTAGTCTGATCGGCATCTGGGACTGGGACCTCCTGGCCGACATCGTCTATGCCGACGCCAATTTCGCCCGGGTCTACAATGTCGATCCGAGCCTCGCCTCGCGCGGCGCGCCGCTCGCGGACTATCTGAAGAATTTTCATCCCGACGATCTCGACGATTTTCGCGCCGAACTGGGTCGCACGCTGGATGCCGCCGACGAATTCTCGTGCGAGTACCGGATCGTCCAGCCCGACGGCAGCATCCGCTGGCTCCTGGCGCGCGGCCGCGTCGTGCTCGACGACGACGGCACGCCCGTCCGCTTTCCCGGCGCCTCCATCGACATCACCGACCGCAAGATCGCCGAGCAACAGCGCATCGTGTTGACGCGGGAGATGTCCCACCGGATCAAGAACATCCTGGCCATGGTCCAGGCCATCGCGACACAGACCTTCCGCATGGTGTCGAGCGTCGAGGAGGGCCGGACGGCCTTTACCGGGCGGCTGACGGCGCTGGCGCGGGCGCAGGATATCCTGACCCAGAAGAGCTGGGAGACCGCCGACATCCGCGCCGTGGTCGAGGGGGCGCTGGAGCCGCACCGATCGGGCGAGGACCGCTATCGCATCGAGGGTCCTGCCTACACGCTGACGGCGCAACAGGGGCTCGGGCTGTCGCTGGCCATGCACGAGCTTGCCACGAATGCCGCCAAATACGGCGCCCTGTCCAACGACACCGGGAAAGTGACGATCGACTGGTCGGTCCAGCCGTCCGGCGCCTTCGCCTTCAACTGGATCGAGACCGGCGGCCCGACCGTGGCCGTGCCCGAGCGGCGCGGCTTCGGCTCCCGTCTCGTCGAGCGGATCGTGGCGACATATTTCGACGGCGCCGCGCAACTGGCGTTCCCGCCGGAAGGCGTGACTTTCCATCTGCAAGGCAAGCTGCCAGTTCCAACCCAGCCCGATGTGCCATCTTCAAACGAGAGATCTAGTCCTGGCAACCAATCCGGGCCTTCCGCGTTGTGCGAGCAGGGGTAACACTATGAAACCAGATCGATTTGCCGTCCTCGTCGTCGAGGATGACCCGCTGCTTCTGATCGACGCGATGGATCTCGTCGAGGAGACCGGGCTTCTGGCCTATGGCGCGCGCCATGCCGACGCGGCGATCCAGATGCTCGAGCGGCATCCGGAGATCCGGATCCTCTTCACCGACGTCCAGATGCCGGGCTCGATGGACGGCCTGAAGCTGGCGCGCGCCGTGCGCGATCGATGGCCGCCGGTGACGATCATGGTCACGTCCGGCATGGTCAAGGTAACCAAGGACGACATGCCGGAAAACGGCATGTTCTTCGCCAAGCCCTATCCCCCCGCCGATATCATCGCCGCGCTGAACCAGATTTCGAGCCAGATCGTCTCCTGAGCCGCCCCGCCCTTCGCAGGGCGTGCTGATGGTCCATCGGCGGCCGCCCGACCGAAGACCGCTTCTGGTGCCCCCGTTCCTCCCCAGACAAGCATCAGACTTCACGGACAATCGCCGCGCAAAGCGGGTCAGACCTCCCCGACCAGGCTTTGATAAGGGACAGCCCCCTGCCCCGCGGCACGGCTTGGACCCTCCTCGCGCCCGGAGTGGCAAGCCAGTCCGGCGGTCGCGAGCCCGGCGACATAGGCGTCGAGCAGGGCCGGATTCATGAAGTGCAGCGCGTCTCGGACCGTGGCCTCGGTGACGTCCTGGCGCTGGGAGCAGAAGACGTCGAAGGCCGCCTTGGCCCCCTCTTCATCCCCGGCCGCGCCGAGAAAAGCCGAGAGATCGCGAAACGCCCAGGTCATTCCCGGCTTTTCCGCCAGCGCCCGCCGCGTCCAGCGCGCCGCCTCCGCCGCCCGTCCGGCGGAAAAATGCGCCAGCCCCATGCCGACCATGCTGTTGAAGCTGAAGGGATCGCGCGGCGACAGGCGCATGGCGCGCTCGAAGCAGGCGAAGGCCTCGTCGGTCCGGCCGGCATAGACCCGGGCAAAGCCCCGCCGCGTCCAGGCCCAGGCGTGGTTGACGTCGATATCGATGGCCCGGTCGATCAGCGCATTCGCCCGGTCCAGGTCGCCGTCGACGAGGGTCATCGCCGTCGCCGCGGCGGTCAGCGCCAGGGGATCGTCGTCGATCCGCCCGGCGGTCCTGTCCAGGAGATCGTGCGCGGCATCCCGCTCGGCGGAAAAGTCGCCGCTCCAGTGATAGGCAATCTGCTGTCCGTGCGCCCAGGCACCGATCGCCGCTGCCCGGCCATCACGCGGCTCGCGGGCGAGCGCCTGGTTGACCAGCGCAATCGCCTGCGCGTTCTCCTCGCGCCGGTGCGCCCACAGATGCGGCAGAGCGCGCATGACGAGATCGTAGGCGACGAGGCTCTCCGGCGGCTTGCGGCGCGAACGCTCCACCTCCGCTTGCCGGATCGTGGGATGCAGGGCTCCGGAGACGAGCTCGGCGATGTGGTCCTGGACCTCGAAGACGTCGGCGACCTGCGCCTCGATCCGGTCGCTCCAGATCTGCAGCGCGCTTTCGCCGTCGACGAGGCGCAGCGAGACGCGCATCCGCGCCCCGGCAAAGCGGACACTGCCCTCCAGGAGGTAGCGGACACCCAGCTCCTCGGCGATCTCGCGCACGTCCTGCGTCGAGCCGCGAAAGGCGTAGGCCGAATGCCGGGCGATGACGAGGAACTCTCGCACCCGCGACAGGCTGGCGGTGATCTCCTCGACCATGCCCTCGATGAAAACGTCCCGTTCCGGATCGCCGCCCAGATTGTCGAAGGGCAGGACGACGATGGACGGGTGGGTCGCCGGATCGGGCGTGGCGACGGCATGCGGACGGGTGACGCCGACGATCTTCGGATCCCAGATCCAGATGCGCTGGGCGCCGGACAGGCCCTTCAGCGCGCGTTCGCCGATATCGGTGAAATAGAGATCGGTCTTGCCGGCGAGATACTCGAACACGCCGCGCGAGATCGCCATGCCGCCGGGTGGCGACAGCGCCTGCACGCGCGTCGCGACATTGACGCCGTCGCCGAAACGATCGTTGCCGGCCACGACGATGTCGCCCATGACGAGGCCCGCCCGGACGCGCAGCTTCGGCCCCAGGGCGAAATCGTCGGCAGCCAGGACGCGCTGGAAGCGGGCCGTCCATTTCACGGCGCTGACAGGGCTGGCGAACTCCGCCAGAAGCCCGTCGCCCGTGGTCTTGAACACCTCGCCGCCGAAATCGCCGATGCTGGGCAGAATGAGATCGCGATAGGCGTGCTCGACCGAGCGCAGCGCGGCCGCCTCGTCCTTTTCCACCAGGCTGGTGAACCCCTCGACATCCATCGACAGAATCACGGCAAGCCGTCGCATCGTGCTCATCTGGAAAACAGCCCCGACCAATGGCCGGAAACCTTACCAGATGGCCCGACCCGGTTCCACCAGATGCCAAGGCGGCCTTTGAGTCCGGGTGCCCGGCTCGGCGCCCTGTGCCCGGCCTGGCTTGCCGGCGCCGTGAAATCGCCATCACCCGTTCGCGCGGCACACTATTCCTCGCCCTCCGCATCGAAAATCGCAATCGCCCAATCGTAGCGCTGCGATGACGGGTGGAGGGGATCGAACACCCGGCTGTATCCCGACAGAAAACGGGTAGGATGCGCTCGAGATCATCTCGCCCGTCTAGGACTTCTTGCTTGAAAACAAGCCTGCTCTTTTGGCGGACATCGCAAAATAGGTCTGTCCGATTCGCCGGCGCGCCGGTTAATCGTCGTTGAAGGCGGAACCGATCCGGGCTTACCTGCCTTCTACCCTCAGCCTGCAAGCCTAAATCCGGAGAATCACGATGAGAAAATCCCTGTCGCGCCTGTGTGCGCTCGGTCTGACGGCGGCCATGACCCTTGGAAGCTTTGTCCCGACCCAGGCGGCGCCCGTGGTTCCGATGCGCACCACGACCTCCCTGCCAGCGCCGACCGCCGGCGCACCGGCCGCTGAAGTCGTTCCCGTTCAGTACAGGCAGGGCAACCGCCAGATCCGTCGTGGCGACCGCCGTCATATGCGCCGCCACGATCGCCGCCAGATCCGGCGCGACGCCCGCCGCGACTACTACAACGGCCATCGCGGCTATCGGAACCAGCGTCGGGGCTATCGCCGTCACAACGGCTACTGGTTCCCGCCGGCGGCCTTCATCGCCGGGGCGATCATCGGGGGCGCGACCAGCAACCGGGGCGTGAGCAGCGCGCATATCCGTTCGTGCCAGAGCCGCTACCGCTCCTACAGGGCCTCGGACAACACGTTCCAGCCCTATAACGGTCCGCGCCAGCAGTGCCGCTAGGCCGTTAAAGCCATCGCTGATCCATCGAAAGGCCGCCCCATCGGGCGGCCTTTTTCATGAGGAAAGGCCTTGCGAGCGGAAGGTCCGACCCCGGTCTCGCCGGCCCCGTCGCAGTGCCCCGACCTGCCGAACTTGCATCGCAGGCCCGGCCCGGAGATCCACGACCCGCTGCGCTCCCTCGAATAATTCGACGCCTCATCTTGCGCAGGGACAATAAAACGCTCATATGCGGCCTGTCGGACGATGGCCTGACCATTTGGCCCCGCGTTGAATTCAACGCTCGCTCATTGCGTCTCCTCCAGAATATTCGATTTACAACGGGTCCCATCTCCTGGGTCTCGAACAACTTCTTTCGTAGAAAGGTATCCCATGATCACGGGAACCGTAAAATGGTTTAACAACGACAAGGGCTTCGGCTTCATCGCGCCGGACAACGGCGGCCAGGACGCCTTCGTGCACATCAGCGCCGTCGAGCGCGCCGGCCTCAGCACGCTGACGGACGGCCAGAAGATCAGCTTCGAGCTGGTGTCCGATCGCAAGACCGGCAAGATGTCCGCCGACAACCTGGCGACCGTCTCCTAAGACTCCAGTTTCCCGCAAGGGAAGCGGTACACAGTCATCGTTCTGAACGACGTCGACCACGGATGTACTGGCGGCCAAGTTCGGAACGACGCATGACGGGCAAGCCACAGGCTGCGCCCGTCATCGCCCAGGCCCTGCGCTCAAACGAGCCGCAGGGTTTTTGCGTTGAAGGGGCTCGCTTTGTGGCGCTCCTCGATTCGGCGGCAGGGCGAAATTTCGCTGGCACGGTCCGGCGAAATGTCCCCCGCATCGCGGGCTGGCCCGGTCGCCAAGGGCAGTTTGCAGGGGCAAAAGTGCCTCGCGGGCGGCTTTCCGCAAGAGTCCGGTCGACCTTTGCCGCGGAAGCGGATAAGAATTATCGCCAAGAGCTACCCACTCGAACAAAAATGTGCGAAGCGTAGCCCATATCAGCCGGATCGGATGATCGGTCGGCTGGCGAAGCATGACCGATTGAACCACCGTCGCCGGTCCATTGCGCCACAAGCGCAGGAGGATCGTTTGGCGATGTCACACACGTTAGGACAGATTTTTGCGCGTTGAAGTTCGGGACAACAATATCGATCAGGCCCTGCGGGTCCTGAAGAAGAAGATGCAGCGCGAAGGCGTCTTCCGCGAAATGAAGGCTCGCTCGTTCTTCGAGAAGCCGTCGGAGAAGCGTGTCCGCGAGAAGCAGGCTGCGATCAGCCGCGCCCGCAAGGTCGCCCGCAAGCAGCTGCAGCGCGAAGGCCTGCTCCCCGGCCCGAAGAAGAAGCTGCCCGAGCGCGGCGCGGCGCCCGCCCGCCCGTAAGCCTCGCCCGGCACGATCCCTCTCGGGATCTTGCCGTCGCGTCGCGGCGAGGACTCGCCGGTCCTGCCAGAGCCATGTACCCGGGCCGCGCCAAGCGCGGGTCGGGTTTTTGGTTTGGAGCGGGACCTCGGCCAATGGGTGCGCTCCTCTCGCCTCGGCACCGGGGCTGGATTGAGGGCGTGCCGCATCGGCCGGCGCCACGGATCGGCGCGCGCCCAGCGCGGAGCGGAATTGCCGCCGACGCCTCGGCCGGAGAGCGAAGCCGTCTGCGCAGAGAGCCTCGGACGAACCGCGCCGGTTGCGGCAGCGGTGTCTGCTCCCGGCACGGCCCTATGACGCACGGCGCCCTCAGGCGCGTTCACTTGCGGCACAGCCGCAACGGGAGGCCCTGATGAAGCTCCTTCTCATCGGCTCGACCGGCCTCGTCGGGCAAAGCGTGCTGGCCGGCGCCCTCGCCGATCCCCGCTTCCGGGAGGTCGTGGCCCTGACGCGGCGGCCGCTGGCCGCCCATCCCAAGCTCGTCAATCCGATCGTCGACTTCGACGCGCTGCCGCCGGCGGCGCCCTGGTGGGCGGTCGATGCGGTGATCTCGACGCTCGGCACGACGCGCCGCAAGGCCGGCTCGGCCGCCGCCTTCGTCCATGTCGATCACTTCTATCCGCTGGCCGTGGCGCGCCTGGTGCACCGGCACGGGGCCAGGACCTTCGTTCTGAACTCCGCGCTCGGGGCCGACCCGGCGTCCCGCCTGCTCTACAGCCGGACCAAGGGGATCCTCGAGCGCGACCTCGAGGCCCTCGGCTTCGACTCGCTGACGCTGGTCCGTCCCGGCCTGATCGGCGGCGAAAGGCCGGAAAGGCGGACGGGCGAGGCGCTCGCTTCCGCCGTCCTCGGCGCCCTCGCCCCTCTCCTGCCGGCCCGCTACCGCATCAACCCGGCCGACAAGATCGCGGCCGCTCTGCTGGATGCCGCCGCCGCCGGACTTCCCGGCCGGCACGTCGTCCCGTCACAAGCGCTGGTCTGAAGAGCAGGCTTCGGGACGCCTTGCCGTGGCCCTTGAGGCGAATGGCCCTTCAAACCCTCTCCTCCGATGATCCGTTTCGCATGGTGCCGAGGGCCGGAGGCGGGCTTTCCCGGTCATGCTGCGAAAGCGTCAGGCAACCGGCACCATCGCCGGGGCAAGGCCGGCCGGGGGAACGGCCCCTGCGGCGTTCTGGTCGAGGCGCTGCCGGGCGATGGTCTCGATGCGCAGGCGCAGGGTCGGGTGCAGAGCCAGAAAGCGCTGGAAATCGGCCAGCGACAGCCGCAGCATCGCCGAATAGGCGATCGCCCTGACATCGGCCTGGCGGCGCAGGTCGAAGAGCAGCGCCATTTCGCCAAAAATCTCGCCGCGTCCGAGGCGCAGTTGCGCTGTCCCGGTATCGATCTCGACGGCGCCGGACAGGATGAAATAGGCGGCATTGCCGACTTCGCCCCGCGTGATGATCGGCATGCCCGGCTCGGCGAAGAAGGGACGCAGAAACCGCTCGAGATCGTCGCGATGGCTTTCGGACAGGGGCTCGAAGAGCTCGCAGCGGGCGATCAGCTCCCGCGTGTTGAGGCCGAGATCCAGCGCCGGGCTGGACAGCTCGCCAGCATCCCCGAAGCTCAGGAGCACGTCCCGCTCGACCTCGGCATTGATCAGGCCGGAACGGCGGAGATGGCTGATCTCCCGCGCCGCCAGCGCCCGCGCCGAACGGGCGATGACCGCCCGTTCGAGCTCCACGACATAGGCGGGATATTGCAGCTTCACCGCGTCGATCTCGCGCTCGATCAACGCCGCGCGCTCCCGCAGCGCCTCGACCGCCATTTCGACCGTCTCGGCGCCGACCACCGGCCTCAGATCGCTGTCGACGAAACGCTGCAATTCACCGACCACGAGGGCTGTCTCGATGAGCGTCTCGAAGCGGGCCGCCATGCGGCGCGACAGCATGCCGCTGTAGCCGAAGCGGCGCTGCAGGGAAAAGCTCAGGCGGTCGAGCCAGAGAAACTCGGTCTCCTCGCGGTTGGCCGCCCGGTACCCCTCGACGCCGGCGACGCGCGCCATGTCCAGCCGCCGCCGCGCATCGGCGGCGAGGCGCTGGGCGATCCGCGGTCCGACCGTGCCGTTGGCGAAATGCTCGAGCACCGTCTCGCGCTCGCGCAGCGTCAATGCCGCCAGCGCGATGGCGCTGCGTTCGGCCTCGGAAATGGCCGCCGATGTCGGCGGCTCGTCCGTGTCCGACCTTTCGTCACGGCTCGGCCCGGCCTCTCCCGCCCCGTCGAAGCGCGACGCCATTTCCTTCGAAAGCTTGGCGACACGGTGCGTCGTGACGTTGACGGCGAGATCGCGCAGCACCCGGTCGACGCCGGTCAGCCGGTTCAGGCCGAGCCGCTGGATCAGCATCCGCAGCGTCGTGCCCTGCACGAACAGGGTCATCAGGGTGAAGCCGGTGGCGAGTGTGGCGACAAAGGCCGCGACGGTCGGCGGAATGGCGGCGTTCTCCGTCACCGCCAGGGCCAGGGCCAGCGTCATCGACCCGCGCAGTCCGCCCCAGAGGACCACCAGCCGGTAGGGACGTGAGATGTCGGCGGACAGGCCGAGGCGCGTCAGGAGCGGCAGCAGACCGAACAGCACCACGGCCCGCGCCAGGAGCGCGGCCACGAAGAGGACGACGAGCAGGAGGAGGTCGAACAGGCCGACATCCGTCATCAGGTGCGGCACCCGAAGCGAGGTCAGGACGAAGATCAGGATGGCGGCCCAGGAGGCCAGTTGCTCCCAGGTGTCGCGCAGATGGCGCCAGACTTCCGGCGTGACCCGGCCCGGCGCGAGGGTGGCGAGCGTGACGCCGGCGACCACGACGGCGATGATGCCCGACACGTGGAACACCGCTTCCGCCGTCCAGAAAGCGAGATAGGGCACGGCGAGGCTGAGCGAGATCGCCGTGACGCGGTCGTCGCGGACGAAGCGCAGCAGTGCCAGGAAGGCAGAGGCCGTCGCGAAGCCGAGAACGGCGCCGCCGATCGGCAGGACCAGGAACTCGGCGGCGGCGGTGGAAAGGCTGAGGCTGTCCGGCACGGCCACCGCGGCCGAAAAGATCAGGAACAGCGCGATCGCCGCCGCGTCGTTGAACAGGCTTTCGCCCTCGACCAGCCGGGTCAGGCGTTCCGGCGCGCCGACATCGCGGAAGATGGCGATGACCGCCACCGGATCGGTGGTGGCCACCAGCGAGCCGAGCAGGAGGCAGGCGATCAGCGGCATGCCGGAGATCGGCCAGAGCGCCAGCGCCACGCCGAAGGTCGCCACCACCACCGCCACCAGGGCCAGCAGCACGATCGGCAAGAGGTCCTCGCGCACGCGGTGGATATCGACCACCAGCGCGCTCTCGAACAGGAGGGTCGGCAGGAAGACAAAGAGAATGAGGCTGGAGCCGATCGGCAGGCGCGTGATCGTCTCGGCGAAGTCCACCGGCAGAAGCGTGCCGGGATGGGCGATGGAGTAAAGGCTGGCAAAACCCAGCGTCGCGCCGCCGAGGGCGAGGAGAATCGAGGAGGGCAGGCGCAGCCGCGTGGCCAGGGGCCGGGCCAGCGCGCCCAGCGCGACGACGGAGGCAATCAGGACCACGGCGGTCGATACGTTCATGGCTGGCTCGCGTCTGTCACCCTCGTGTCCGGCACGAGCTGCACGAGCAGGTGTAAGAAAGTTTCCCTTGCGAAAGCAAGAGCCGACATGCGCGCAGCGAACGCCTTGTCCGAACGTCCTTACCGGCGAGCCTGTCCGCCGCTCTCCGACGCGGCTTCGCCAGCGTCAGCCGGGCGTCATGAGAAGAGAAAGACGCTGCCGGGTCCTGGCCCGGCTGATCCGCTTTGGGCATCGGCGCGCGAAGCGGATCGGCGGAACATCTCAGCCGCGGGCGAGCAGCGCGGGTCCGGCCATGGCCGGGACGAAGGCCGTGGCGGCGACGGTGCGGGCGATGATGCCGCCGCCGAGCACCCGGGCCCCCGCCTCCGCGCCATCATAGAAGACGCAGGCCTGCCCCGGCGCGACCCCGTCCTCCCCGTCGAGAAGCTCGATCGCCACTCCGCCGGCCTCCATCGTCAGCCGTGCGGCGGCTGGCGGGCGGGTCGAGCGCACCTTGACCTGCAGTTCGCGCCCGGCCTCGGCCGCCTCGGCCAGCGGCTCGTCGCCGAGCCAGTTGATGTCGCGCAGGATCAGCCGGCGCGTCGCCAGCGCCTCGCGCGGCCCGACGATCACCCGGCTGGCGGCGGCATCGAGCGCGACAACATAGAGCGGCTCGGGCGAGGAGAGCTTGATGCCGCGGCGCTGGCCGATGGTGAAGTGCACGACGCCCTCGTGCCGTCCGAGCGTGCGGCCATCGACATGCACGATGTCGCCGGCGACGCCGGCGCCCGGCTGCAGCCGCTCGATGACGTCGGCATAGCGGCCCTTGGAGACAAAGCAGATGTCCTGGCTGTCGGGCTTGTCGGCGACGACCAGCCCGTGCCGGGCGGCGACCTGGCGGGTCTCGGCCTTGGTCAGCGCGCCGAGCGGAAAGCGCAGGAAATCGATCTGCGCCTGCGTCGTGGCGTAGAGGAAATAGCTCTGGTCGCGGTCGAGATCGGCCGGACGGTACAGGCTGCGGTGCGGCGAGCCGCCGAGGCCGGCGCGGCTTTCGATGTAATGGCCGGTGGCCAAAGCGTCGGCACCGAGGTCGCGCGCCGTCGCCAGAAGGTCGCGGAACTTGACCGTCTGGTTGCAGGCGACGCAGGGAATCGGCGTCTCGCCGGCGATGTAGCTGGCGGTGAAGGGATCGATGACCGACTTGCGGAAGATCTCCTCGTAGTCGAGCACGTAGTGCGGAATGCCGAGGCTCTCGGCGACGCGCCGGGCGTCGTGGATGTCCTGGCCGGCGCAGCAGGCCCCGGCCTTCCGCGGGCCGGCGCCGCTGTCATAGAGCTGCAGGGTGATGCCGACGACGTCGTAGCCCTCGGCCTTCAGGATCGCGGCGACCACGGACGAATCGACGCCGCCCGACATGGCCACGACGATTCTCGTGTCCCCGGGGGCCTTCGGCAGATCGAGGCTGTTCAGCATGGCGGGGTCTCCTCTGCCGGGTCCGACAGGCAAAATAAGTCTTCGGCAGGGTTTAGCGCCTGTCGGCGCCGATGCCAACGCACCGGAAAAAGCGGCGGCACCGGCTCCGCCCCATCGCGTCAATGTGCTGGAATCCCGAGGGAATTGCGGCAAGCAGAGCGGAGCTTGGGGCGAAACACGGTGCCGGCCCGGCGTCTCCACATCTTATCAAATGATTACAGTGGGTTTAGCGGAATTTTAAAAGCGCCGCGCTAAGTTCGGGGGCGATTAGGTCTTGAGCATTAGTAGAGAGTACAATGACCGATCAGGTTAGACCACGAGTAAAGTACGTCATCGGCCCCGACGGAAGCCCACTGACGATTGCCGATCTTCCGCCATCGAACACCCGCCGCTGGGTCATCCGCCGCAAGGCGGAGGTCGTCGCGGCGGTTCGCGGGGGCCTGTTGAGCCTCGACGAAGCATGTTCGCGCTACACCCTGACGGTGGAGGAATTCCTCTCCTGGCAGGTATCGATCGACAGTCACGGTCTGGCCGGCCTGCGCACCACGCAGTTGCAGGAATACCGCAAGAAAATCGATATGCACCACTAGGGACGACCCTCGCCCCCAGGACAAATCAGCCGGCGCAAGCCGGCTTTTTTGCGCGCCGAGATCAGGTCGCAAGAAGGGGAAGGATCTGCACGGGCAGGAGTGATCCGATTCCGGGCGTCGCTATCGGCCGGCGGATGCTCGCCGGGTTCAGCGCGTCCTGCGCCAGCGCCACGCCATCGTTCACGCCTCAAATCGGCGAAAAACGGGTGGCGGCGCCCGGAACAGGCGGATCGGCGGTCGCGAGAGAGAAAGACGCCAAGCAGACGCGACGTGCCGGACCGGCCGCATGGCGGCAGGGGTCGACGGCGAGCGACGCCGAGAGCGGCGAGAGGCCCGGACGGCATGCCGCCGGGGCCCTCCCCGTCAATGCCGCTTCAGAGTCGTGGCACGGCCACCACCAAGGGCTGATCGCTCTCTCTTATCGGGAGGCGATCTGCGCGCGGCGGCCGCCGGCCGCCTTATCCTGGCCGGTCAACATGTCCGGCGATCCGTGTCGCCGACCGCCGCTCGTCACCGCAAGACACCGGGTGCTGCGGTGGGATGCGGCGCGCCGGCGCCCGGTCAGCCGTTGGCGAGACGGCGATCCTCGGCCTCGTCGCGCTGTTCGAGCTTTTCCGCATGCACCAGTTCGGCCTCGGCCTCTTCATGGGCGATGCGGGCGGCGCCGAGCTGGACCTTCAGATCCTTCACCGAGTTCATCAGATTGTCGCGCCGGGCGCGTGCCGCCTTGGCGAAGGTCGGATAGGCGAAATGGGCGATGTCGGTGATCCCCGCCTTTTTCTCCTCGTTGCCGATCTGAGCGTCGAGATCCCCGGCCATGCGGGCGAATTCGCCCATCATCAATTCCAGCTGTTCGACCTGGCGACGCTTCTCGTTCACTTTGAAGCGCGTCAAGCGCACGAGGTTGTCCCGCTTCATTCCGTCATCCTTGATCATCAGGCAGCCTTGGCGGCAACCTTTCCGGAGGCGCGAGTGGGTGGTTTCAGGCAAGCCTCACAGACTATGCCTTTAACGATCTGTTTACGCGCACCGTTAATCATAGGGACGAGGTTTTAAGGCACGGTAAATCGAAACCCCCAGATGGTCCGCTTCCGTCCGTTCGTCCGGAGGAGGTTACCAGACGGGAATTCAATCTCGGGCCCGACAAACAGCCGGCATATCGCCGGTCCAGCCAAGAGTTTTTGTTAACCATTCCGTGGCAAGTTTTAGGCACGGACACACGACGAACCAGGAACCTGCCGGGCATCGGTCACGGGCGAGTTCTGCGGAAGGGATATTTTGATGCGCGTACTTTTGATCGAGGATGACAGTGCGGTCGCGCAGAGCATCGAACTGATGCTGAAGTCGGAAAGCTTCAACGTCTACACCACCGACCTGGGTGAAGAGGGCGTCGATCTCGGCAAGCTGTACGACTACGACATCATCCTTCTCGACCTGAACCTTCCGGACATGTCCGGCTACGAAGTGCTGCGGACCCTCAGGCTGTCCAAGGTCAAGACGCCGATCCTCATCCTGTCCGGCATGGCCGGCATCGAGGACAAGGTTCGCGGTCTCGGCTTCGGCGCCGACGACTACATGACCAAGCCCTTCCACAAGGACGAGCTGGTCGCCCGCATCCACGCCATCGTGCGGCGTTCCAAGGGCCATGCCCAGTCGGTCATCAACACCGGCGACCTGACGGTCAATCTCGACGCCAAGACGGTCGAGGTGAACGGCCAGCGCGTGCACCTGACCGGCAAGGAATACGCCATGCTGGAGCTGCTCTCGCTGCGCAAGGGCACGACGCTGACTAAGGAAATGTTCCTCAACCATCTCTATGGCGGCATGGACGAGCCCGAGCTGAAGATCATCGACGTGTTCATCTGCAAGCTGCGCAAGAAGCTGTCGACGGCCACCGAAGGCAAGAATTACATCGAGACGGTCTGGGGCCGCGGCTACGTGCTCCGAGAGCCGGAAGCCGACACCCGCGCCGCCTGACCCCGTCCCGAGCAGGAAAACTCCCGCTCGACGCACGCCACGGCACGAATCGCTTAGAAAAGGAGACCTGCGCTGCGGCGCGGGTCTCCTTTTTGCATCGGGCTTCGGTCCGGCGGCGGCAGAGCGGTCAGGCGGCGGCGCTGATATAGGGGCTGATCCACCGCGTCATCGCGTCGCGATCGAAGGGTTTGAACACGAAGCCCGTCGCCCCCGCCCGCTTCAGCCGCGTCATCGTGCCGAGATTGGCCTCGACCAGCGAGGCGAGGATGATCGCCTCCTTGCCGCCGGGGCGCTTGCGCAGCGCCCGGACGACGTCTTCCGCCGGCATGTCGGGCAGCGTCGACGCGACGATCACGAGATCCGGGACATCGCCCACCGCCGCCAGTTCCAGGGCTTCGGCCCCGGTCGCGGCGTTCTCGACGGTGAAGGAGAGCTGGAAGAGGATGCGTCCGGCGACCTTGCGGATGACATTGGACTCATCGACGATCAGACAGGTTTGCATCGGCGTCTCCGTGCAGGGCGGCTGAAAAACCCCGAGGGGAAGTCAGCTTCGATGCCCGGACGCTACACCTGCAAGTTTTCGCTCTGGTTGATAATCACGGAAAAGATTGAGTGAAAATCGCGGCGTCGCGGCTCACGCCTCGATGCCGGGGCTTTCCACCGGCAGCGGCGCCTCGGCCAGAGGCTGGACCGTGAACACCGCGCGATCCTCGGACAGCTCCAGATGGACGTCGAGCCCGAGTTCCCGGGCCAGGAGGAGCGTGTAATAGGGCTGCACGCCATGGGCATCGACCGCCTCGGCGCCGGCCTCGCCCGCCAGCAGCGCGCGAAACTTCGCCGGCACCCGCAGCGGCGTGCCGATCGCCCGCACGGTCAGCTTCAGATGCGGCTCCAGTTGCTCGACCTCGACCTGCACTTCGCGCCCGCGCGGCACCGAGGCATTCGCCACGACGACCAGGTTGAGGATCAGCTTGGCGATGTTCTTGGCGACATAGGCGCGCTCGCCCGACCAGCTGAGATTCGCCCGTTCGAAGGTCATCAGTCCTTCCGCCACCTGGCGGGCATCGCCGAGATCGATCTGCGCGGTCGACGATCCCGAGGCGCCGTAGGCGATGCGGGCGAACTGCAGCTTGACCACCGCGCTCTTGGTCGAGCTGCGCACCAGCGCCATCGACTCCTCGTCGCCCGGCATCTCGTCGAGCAGTTCCAACCCACTCTGCACCGCACCGACCGGCGAGATGATGTCGTGGCAGAGCTTGCTGGCGAGGAGCGCCGCAAGATCGGGTGCCGACACGTGGGGAAGGTCCGTCATCCTGATTCCATTCGAAAAGCTGGTGCCTTGGCGCGGGATGCGCGGCGAATCGAGCGTCCCGATGATGCTGCGAGAATGAGTCCGCGGCCGCCGCCAGTCAACCGCAGGGCAGCGGCCGCGGGCCGGGCGCCGCGCAGGCCGTTAGGCATTTGAAAAGCATATTCTGCTCTATTGCCCTGCATCCGTCGCTGCCCGGTCCTTGCCGGATGTGGGCGCGCGGCGCGCGATATCCGACCGAAAGGGAACGACATGCCGAGCCTGTTCGACGCACTTCGCCGCATGACGATCGTGGCCGTGGCGGCCTTCGCCTCCATGGTGGCGCTGGCCGCACCGGCTTCGGCGCAGCAGAATGGCTACACCATGGACGAGATCATCGCCCAGGGTCACGGCTTCTTCGGCTCCACCTCGGGCGGTCTCGCCACCCTCGTCGAGAAGGCCTTCCAGGAGCATGGCCTGCCCAACGGCTATATTCTCGGCGAGGAGGCGTCGGGCGCCTTCATCGGTGGCTTGCGCTTCGGCGAAGGCACGCTGTTCACCAAGAATGCCGGCGAGCACCGGCTGTTCTGGCAGGGCCCCTCCTTCGGCTTCGATGCCGGGGGCGACGGTGCCCGGACGATGATGCTCATCTACGACCTGCCCTCGGTGGAATCGGTCTATGGCCGCTTCGGCGGCGTGACCGGCTCGGCCTATCTCGTCGGCGGGGTCGGCATGACGCTGCTGACGCGCGACAACATCAAGATCGTCCCGGTGAAGACCGGTCTCGGCGCGCGGCTCGGCATCAATATCGGCTATCTCAAGATCACCCCGATGCCGACCTGGAATCCTTTCTGAGCCGAAGCAGAGGTTTGGGGCCGCAGGGTTTTCCGGACCCGGGATGGCCGGCAGCGATGCGATGGCCCCGCGGCGAAAGCTGGGCTAGGGTGAAGACGCTGAGCGCCGATCCGGGCGGATCGGATGAACCAGCCCAAGCTTCTGCAGGATTTCCATGATCGCGACCGGCCTGACCTTCCTTCTGGGTGTCTTCCTGACGACCCTGATCATGCTGCTCGTCGGTCCGCTCGTCTGGCGCAAGGCGCAGAGCCTCGCCCGCCGCGACTACGAGGCGACGATTCCCGTCTCGGCCAACGAAATTCGCGCCGAGTTCGACACCGTGCGCGCCGCTGCTGCGCTCACCGTCCGCCAGCATGAGATCCTTGTCGCCGAGACCCGAGAAAAGACGGTCAGGGTCCAGGCCCAGCTCGGTCGCAGCACGGTCGAGAACGTCGCGATCCTGAAGCGGAACCGGGAGCTTCTGGAGCTCGCCGAGGATCGGGCGGCGGAGATCACCCAGCTGACCGCGGCGGTGGCGCGCCGGGACGAGGAAAACCAGGCGCTGTCGAAATCCCTGGCGGCGACGCGGCGGGAAGCGGAACTGAGGGGCCAGGAACTGGCGGCCCTGGCCCAACGCTTCGAGGATCTCGGCGAGATTGCCGAGGAGCGCAAGATCCAGCTAGTGGCGACCGAAGCCAAGCTCGACCGGCTCGCCGACGCGCAGCGGGTCGCCGAGCGTTTCGCCCGCGAGCAGCAGACGACGATCGAGCGACTGCGCGGCGAAGCGGCCGGACTGGAGCGCACCGTGGCCCACGACAAGACGGCCCTGGCGCAGCTCAACGAGCGAATCGCCGGCCTGTTGACGAGCCTTGCCGAGCGCGACACCGAGATTGCGCGCCTGTCGCCCTCCTGGCAGGCGGCGGCCGTCCTCGACCCGGCCTCGCCGACCCTCGCCGCGGTCCCCTCCCCCGTGACAAGCGTGGGTGAACCGGAGCCGTCGCCGGCCGCGGAATTGGCCGCGCCGAAACCGGCCGTCGCGCCAGCCGCGTCAGCTGCGCCAGTGGCAGCGTCGATCGCGCCATCGGCAGCGGAGGACGAGGCCGGCATCCTCAGCGCCAGCAAGCGCCTGCGCGCGGCCCTCGCCCGCAATGCCGAAACCGCCCCGGCTGCCGAGACGTCGCGGTCCGAGATCCGCGATCGCGTTTCGGAGATCGCGGCGCGGGTGATCCGGATGAGCACGGCGGCCGAGGGACCGCAATCGGCCGCCATCAACCGCGCCCTTTACGCTGCGTCCGACGAGGGCGGCACAGCGGCGGGTCCCGAGGATGGCAAGGCGCCGAGCCTGGCCGAGCGGGTGCGACGGATGGCCATGGCCGAGCCCAACAAGAGTCCGGGCGCCCAGCGCCCTCAGTCGGCGGGCGGCCGGCGCGAATAGAGCCGGTGCAGCGCCACGGCGGCGGCCGTGGCGACGTTGATGCTGTCGAAGCCCGGCACCATGGGGATCCGGATGGCCGACATCCGCGCCGCCAGTTCGGCCGGCAGGCCCGGCCCTTCGGCCCCGAGGAAGAGCGCGGCCGGCCCCGGCTGATCGAGCGGCGCCAGACCCGCCGCCGCGCCCGGCGACAAGGCCAGGCAGCGGAAGCCGGCATCCAAGAGGCGCGCGAGCGCATCGTCGGCCGCGCCGACGCGCTCGTAGGGCACGGTGAAGACGCTGCCGGCCGACACCCGGATCGCCTTGCGATAGAGCGGGTCGCAGCTGGTTTCGTCTATCAGGACGGCATCGGCGCCGAAAGCCGCGGCGTTGCGGAAAATCGCCCCGATATTGTCGTGGTTGGCGATGCCCACGGCGACGACGACGGTGCCGCCGGCGGCCGCGATGGCCGGCAGGCGCAGCGCTTCATCCGGATCGGCCAGCGCCTCGCCATGCGCCAGAAGCCCGCGATGCACGGAAAAACCCGCAATGCCGTCGAAGGTCGCGCGGTCGGCCAGGTAGGTCGGCACGCCGGCGGGCACCCGCGCCAGGAGGGGCGCGAGACCGGCGAGGCGGTTCTCCAGGACGAGGAGGCTCAGCGGCCGAAACCGCCGCGAGGCCAGCAGAGGCTCGATCACCACCCGCCCCTCCGCGATGAAACCCTTTCGGCCGACGAGGTCGCGCTCGCGCACGTCGCGGTAGGCGTCGATACGGCTGTCCTCGAGGTCGTGGATCCGGATCGGGATCTCGGTGCTGGTCATCGTCTCTCCGCCTGGTGCCCGATGCCTCGCCCCGGCACCCGCAACCGCGGACCACGAGAACGGCCCGGGCTCTTGGTCGCGCCATCACGCGGGGGATAACGCCATATTTGCAACGTGTCCGCGGCAATCGGCATTTCTTCTTGCCTTTTCGGGCGTTTGCCCACAACCAAGAGGGATGCGGACTCGCCTTCTCCTCCTTGCCGGCGTCGTTTGCGGCCTCGGTGCCTGCACGTCGATGCGCATCCCGACGATCGACCTGTCGGGCACGTCGCTGCCGCGGCTCGACGAGATGTTCCGCTACCGGGAGACGGACACCAGCCAGCCGACGACGCCCTATGCGTTGAGGCCCGACGAGCTCGCCACCATCAAGACCGCGTTTTCCGGCGCCTTTCGCGACGGACGAACCGTCCAGTTCGGACCGGTGACCGCCCGCCGAACATCCTCCGGCAACCTCATCGTTTGCGGCCTCGTCAGCATCCGCAAGCCGGATGGCCGCCAATCCGGCATGACCCTTTTCGACGGGACCGGCAGTTTCGACGCACCCGGCGGCGGTCTTTCCTTCGTGCCGCGGCGCCTGGCCGGCGGCAATGCCGATTCGGTCGACGTCTACGGCGACTGCCGCGAAGCCGGCGCGCTGTAGCCCAGCCCTTCGGCGCTTCGCCACCGCCGCGCCGAGTGTGAAGATTTGAACAAAAATCACGATGGGTTGGGACTCCGGCCAAAAACGTGTTACGACAGGTCACGGATCGTGATCTTTCGCGGTCCCCGCACCGCAAAGCGGTGCCCGGATTTCTATAGGATTGAGTGACATGGCCCAGACTGGCACAGTAAAGTTCTTCAACGCGGACAAGGGCTTCGGCTTTATTTCGCCGGACAATGGCGGCGCGGACGTTTTCGTCCACATCTCGGATGTCGAGCGTTCGGGTCTTTCCCGTCTCTCCGACAACCAGAAGGTGTCGTTTGACTCCGAAGCCGACCCGCGCGGCAAGGGCCCGAAGGCCGTCAACATTCAGGAAGCCTGATCTTTCAGGTTTCGTGACTGATGTGGCCCCGCTTCGGCGGGGCCATTTTTGTTTGGGGACGGCGATGGCGGAAAGAACCCTCTATATCGTGCAGCAGTTCGAGCGGATGGGCGGCAAGCTCGTCGCCGGCCGCGCGATGGAATTCAAGACCGCCGACGAGGCCGCCGCGCGCGCCGAACGCGATGCGCCGCGCATGGCCGGCGTCGTCGCCCTGGCGCAGACGGTCGATCTCGACACCGACGAGGTCATGGAAGAGCCGGAGATTCTGGCGCGCTACGGCGAGCTTCCGGCCGAGTTCCGCGAGGAATAGCGCTCCTCCCGCCGGCCCGCCGGCTCCGCTTCCCGTTCCGGCATTATCGCCCGAATGCCGGCTGATCCGCCTGCAGGGTGACGCACGGGACCACGGCAAGCCTCAGGCTGCTTCCCGTGCCGCCCCGGCCGCGGCAACGGTGTCGGCAATGGCGCCCAGAAGGCTCGTATCGTCGCCGGCGATGCCGTCCATCGCCACCATGCGGCCGATGACGACGGCGGCGATCTTCTCCTCCACCGTTCCTTCGGCATAGGTGTAATAGATCACCGCGCGCTGGCCGTCGCGATGGCAGCGCCCTTCGATCTGCTGCAGCTGGATGGCGCTGTGGCGCATGTCGTGGATCACCAGCGAGCGCTCGCGCTCGCCGCCTTCCATCTCGCCCCGGTGCAGCGAGATCGATTCGGTGACGGTGAAGACCACGGCGTCGAGCTGCCCGGTCTGAAAGGCGATGCGCACCGCCTCGTTGGTCTCGCCGGTCTGCGTGCCGTTGATCTCGCCGACCCGCCAGCCGCGCCCCGCGAACTTTTCCGCCAGCATGGCGCTGGTTTCCAGAAACGCGACGGAGACGGCGATCTGCTGCCCGTTGTCCAGGAGATCGCAGCCGAAATCGGTGGTGCCGGCAGTGCGCACGAGGCTCGCCTTCTGACGGAAGCGCAGGTCGGCGGCCCAGCCCGTCGGCTTGCGGATGCTGCCGCCGGCAAGGCCCAGCTCGCGCCGGAACTCGCGCCAGGTCGCCTCGTAGAGGCGCCTGTTCTCCGCATCCAGCGCCGTCGGCGCCAGTTCCCGTTGCACTTCCGGCCAGCCGGCGATGTGCTCGGGCCGGCGGCGCAGGCCGATGGCGTTCGCGCCCTTGTAGAGGAGGTCGGCCATGACGGCGCGGTCGTCCTCGTTCGGCTCCCAGTGCCAGTTCTGCCAGCGGCCGCGGGCTCGGCCGATCTTCAGCCGCTTCATCAGCGCCCGGAATTCGTCCATGTCGCCCGAGGTGCCGCCGGTGGCGAAGGCCAGGAGCTTGCCGAGATAGGACAGCTCGTGCGGCGACTGGCCCGCGGTGGCGCTCATGTAGACGGTGAAGTCGGCGGCGGCCGCGACGCGGCGGCAGACCGTGCCCTGCTGCGAGGCGGGATTGCGGATGCGGTGGCTCTCGTCGATCACCACGAGCGGAAAGCTGCGCTTCAGCGATCCGGCCCGCGCGAGCTCGTTGTTCTTGGCCCGGGCCGAGCGGCGCTTGCTACCCTCCGGCGGCGCCATCAGCTGCTTCGTCCGCTCGAAGTTCATGAGGGTGATGCGCTTGCCGGTCGGGGGCGACCGATCGATGGTGCGGTGCCATTGCGGCATCGCGCCTTTCGGACAGATGATCAGGACCTCGTTCTCCGGCATGGCGCTGATCGCCAGCCAGGCGGACAGGGTCTTGCCGAGGCCGGTGAGATCGCCGAGCAGGAAGCCGGGGCGTCCAGCCCTGCGGGCAGCCAGGATCGCGTCGCGCGCCGAGATTTGGTGGTCGCGCGGCACGAAAGTCTTGGCGGGATCGGCGCGACCGGCTCTGGATGTCATCGGTGGAGTGCCCTCATGGTCGCAGACTGCCCACCCTCCAAGACGGCGCGAAGGCCGGTCTCCCACGATCCCCCGGCCTCGGCCTGACCGTGCGAGCCCTCGTCGCCCAGTGCGTCATCGCCCCGACCCGCAGCCGCGCTGGCACACAGGCAAAAAAAGGCCCGCCACGGCGAACCGGGCGGGCTGAATTTAGCAAAGTATCTGGGAGGAAACATTTGCATCGCGATATAAACATGCTGCAGCGCATCGAACCAATGCAAATTTGGCATGGCTGCCATGCGAGCGCCTGCGCGCCATGCAGGGAAGGCCTTGGCGCGCTTTCGCCGAGCCGATTATCGTCAGGAAATGACGACGCGACCGCCGTCGGCGGAAGTGGCGACGAGGCGGGAATAGTCGGCGATCCAGTCCCGGCCCTGCAGCGCCTCGGGCTTGAGGAGCGTCGACAGGACGACGACATGCGCGCCCGCCGCCTCACCCGCGGCGATTCCCGCCGGCGCGTCCTCGAAGACGACGCAGTTTTCGGCGGCAAAGCCCAGCCGGCGCGCCCCCTCGCGGTAGCCCTGCGGGTCGGGCTTGCCGCGGGTGACGTCGTGGGCGGTGATTAGCACCGGCGGCGGCGTCAGGCCGGCGGCGCGCAGGCGGATGTCGGCGAGGATCGGATCGGCCGAGGTGACGATGGCCCAGCGGCCCTCCGGCAGCGACCGGAGGAAATCTGCCGCGCCGGCGATGGCGACGATGCCGTCGGTGTCCTCGCGCTCTTCCTGGTCGAGACGCGCCGCCTCCACTTCCGGCGACAGCCCGGGCGGGCAGAAGCGCCGCATGGTGTCGATCATGCGCACGCCATGGGCCGAGGCGATGATTTCCTCGCCGTCGACGCCGTTGGCGGCGGCCCAGCGCCGCCAGATGCGCTCGACCACGGCATGCGACAGGAGGAGCGTGCCGTCCATGTCGAACAGGAGGGCATCGGCTTCGACGGGGCGGCGGGGGACAAATGACAAGACGGCTTCCTTTTCGAAAATAGAGGGGCGCGCGCCGGCGCCCGGTGACCACGCGCCCTTGAACGCGTCAGAGTGGGTGGAAATAGGTCGGCCTCGCCGCGGATGCCCGCACGGCCCAAGCCTTCACGTCTTCGGAGGGCCGATGCCGGGCGCGCCATAGCGCAGGCCGTCCATCAGGAGCGCGACGAGGCGGCGCGAGCGCTCGCGCCATTCCGGGCGGTCGGAGGTCGAATAGATGCTCGATAAAGCGTGCAGCACGTCGACGCTGTCGGCATCGGCCCGGATGGCGCCGGCCGCGACCGCGCCGTCGACGAGGCTCTTCAGCGCCAGGGGGATGACGCCGGAGGTCTCGGCGAACAGCGGCGAGTTCGATTCGTACATCAGCTTCAGGCTGTCGCTCATGCCGCGCTTGGTGGCGATGTAGTCGACGAAGCGCTGCATCCACTGCGCCAGCGCGACGTCCGCGGGCTCGGTCCGGGCAAGGTGCAGGGCGGCCTCGCGCAGAGCCTCGATCTCGCGCCGGTAGACGACCTCGATCAGCGCCTCGCGCGTGGGAAAATGCCGGTAGAGCGTGCCGATGCCGAGGCCGGCAGTGCGGGCAATGGCCTCAAGCGAGGTGTCGACGCCCTCCGCCGAAAAGGCCGCGGCGGCGGTTTCGACCAGGAGGTCCCGGTTGCGCCGAGCGTCCGCCCGCATCGGCCGGCGACGGGGAGAGGGAGGGGCTTCCCGCTCGCTCAAGACTGGACCTGCGGCGGCTTCACCTTGGACTTCTTCCAATGGGGGGCTTGAAGGCGCTCGGCGGCAGCCCTAGCTTGCAATTAAACGGAGGCATCCTCCGCTTATCTTTCGGATTGTCCGCGTTCATAGCACCTGAGGTCGTCGATGCGAAGTGCATCGTCGCCGCATCGCTTCCGGACACCGAAGCTTTTTCCCGCGGACGGAGACCGCTCATGGCGACCACACAATCCATGGAATTGTCGATCAACGGACGGCTGCACGCGCTGACGCTGGAGCCGCGCGTCACCCTGCTCGACGCACTGCGCGAGCATCTCGGCCTGACCGGCACGAAGAAGGGCTGCGACCAGGGCCAGTGCGGCGCCTGCACCGTCCATGTCGACGGCGAGCGCGTCCTGTCCTGCCTCACCCTCGCCGTGCAGGCCGAGGGGCGCTCGGTCGAAACGATCGAAGGTCTCGGCGGCGAAGACGGCACGCTGCACGCCGTGCAGCAGGCCTTTCTCGACGCCGACGCCTTCCAGTGCGGCTACTGCACGCCGGGACAGATCATGTCGGCCGTCGCCTGCATCCGCGAGGGCCATGCCGGTTCGGACGACGAGATCCGCGAATTCATGGCCGGCAATCTCTGCCGCTGCGGCGCCTATCCCAACATCGTGACGGCGGTCCGTCAGGCCGCGGAGGCGCTCGCATGAGAGACTTTTCCTACGACCGCGCCGCGACCCTGGACGGCGCCCTCGCCGCCGGCGCCCTGCCCGGGACGATGTTCCTCGCCGGCGGCACGACGCTGCTCGACCTCGCCAAATGCGGCGTCGCGGCGCCTCGCCACGTCGTCGACATCACCCGCCTCCCCGGCCTGTCGGACATTCGCGTCGAGGCGGACGGGGCGGTGATCGGGGCGCTGGCGACCATGGCGAAGGTCGCCACGGATGCCCGCATCCGCGCCTATTTTCCGGCGGTCACGGACGCGCTGGACCTCGCCGCCTCGCCGCAGATCCGCAACATGGCGAGCCTCGGCGGCAATCTCCTGCAGCGCACGCGCTGCGCCTATTTCCGCGATCCCGCCGCCTTTCCCGCCTGCAACAAGCGCACGCCCGGTTCCGGTTGCTCCGCCCTCGGCGGCGTCACCCGCAACCATGCGGTGCTCGGCATCAGCGACCATTGCATCGCCACCTATCCCGGCGATCTCGCCGTCGTGCTCGTCGCCCTCGACGCGGTGATCCATCTCGGCGAACGCCGGGTCGCGGCGGACGACTTCTTTCTGCTTCCGGGCGCGACGCCCGAGCGCGAGACGGTTCTTTCGCCCGGCGAGATGATCACCGCGATCGCCATCCCGGCGGCCCGGGCCGCGGCCAACTCGACCTATCTGAAAGTCCGCGACCGGCAGTCCTACGAGTTCGCCAGCGCCAGTGCCGCCGTCGGCCTTGCGCTGGAGGCCGACGGGCGCACCATCGCCGACATCCGCGTCGCGCTCGGCGGCGTCGCGACGAAGCCGTGGCGGGCCCGGAGTGTGGAATCTGCCCTGCGCGGCAAGACCCTCGACGAGGCGACGGTCCGCCAGGCCAGCCTTCTCGCCATGGAAGGCGCGGTCTCGCAGGGCGACAACCAGCACAAGATCGATCTCGGCTCCCGCGTCGTCGCGCGCGCCATCCTCACAGTCGGAGGCCTCGCATGACCGTTCACGATATCCCGCTGAAGCACGGCCGCGCCGCCGACAGCATCGGCGCCCGCCTCTCGCGCTACGAAGGCAAGGGCAAGATCACCGGCGCGGCCGACTACGCGCTGGAGCGGCAGCTGCCGGGCCTTGCCTATGGCGTGCTGGTTCCCGCCACCATCGGCGCCGGCCGCGTCCTGTCGATCGATACCGCCGCTCTCGCCGCGCCGGGCGCGCTCCTCGTGCTGACGCCGGAGGACGATCTGGGCCTCGCCCAGGCGACCAGTTTCACCGGCCAACTGGCGGAAGGCGCCTTTGTGCCGATGCCGCATGAAGTGCGCCACAACGGCCAGCCGGTTGCGCTGGTCGTGGCGGAGAGCTTCGAGCAGGCTACCGAGGCAGCGCGGCTGATCGCCGTCACCTACGACGAGACCCCTGCCGTCGCCAGCCTGACGGAGACCGGACCCGAGGCCGGGACGCTGGCCGAGCAGTTCACCGTCGCCTGGGGCGAGGCGGAAGCGGCCTTCGGCGCCGCGCCGGTGCAGATCGAGGCCGACTACCACACGCCGCGCGAATACCATGCGGCGATGGAGCCGCACGGGCTGATCGCCCGCTGGGAGGGCGACCGGCTGACGGTCTGGCAGCCCAGCCAGTGGACGCATGCCATGGCCCGCAACTACGCCGAATGGTTCGATCTGCCGGTCGAGAACATCCAGGTGATCTCCCCCTATGTCGGCGGCGGTTTTGGCTCGAAGGGCTTCAACTACGGTTTTGAGGCGATCTGCGCCTTCGCGGCGCGCCGGCTCGGACGGCCGGTGAAGCTCGCTCTCACCCGCCCGCAGAATTTTACCTTCTACGGCGGCAGGGCGTCGACACGGCAGACGTTGAAGCTCGGCGCCGGCACCGACGGCGTCCTGCACTCGATCGTCCTGACGGGCGCCAGCGAGACCTCGACCTACGGCCTATGGCCGGAGCAGATCGGCGCGGCGACGCCCATCCTCTACGCGACGCCGAACTATAGCGGCCAGCAGCGCGTGGTGCCGGTCAACACGGTGACGCCCGGCGCCCTGCGCGCCCCCGGCAAGTCGCCGAGCGCCTTCGGCATCGAGAGCGCGATGGACGAGCTGGCCTATGCCGTCGGGGTCGATCCCGTCGAGATCCGTCTGCGCAACTACGCCGAACGCGACCACCAGTCGAACAAGCCCTGGTCGACGCGGCGGCTGCGCGAGGCGCTTAGCGAAGGCGCCAAAACCTTCGGCTGGTCGAAGCGGTCGATGGCGCCGCGGTCGATGCGTGAGAGCCGCCACCTGATCGGCTGGGGCGTCGGCCTCGGCACGTTTCCGGTGATCCGCAACTATGGCGAGGCGCAGATCAACGTCACCGCCGACGGACGCATCGAGGTGGTCAGCGGCGCCACCGACATCGGCCAGGGCACCTACACGATCCTGGCGCAGACGGCCGCCGACGCTTTCGGCGTGGCCGTCGAGGACGTCTCGGTGCGGCTCGGCGATTCATCGCTGCCGGGCTCGCCCGTCGCCGGCGGCTCGAAGCTCGCGGGCGTCATGACCGGGGCCGTGCACAAGGCTGCGACGGCCGCCCGAGACGAGCTGATCGGCCTCGCTCTGACGCATCCGGACTCGCCCTTCCACGGCGTCGCGGCGAACACGCTGACGGTGTCGCAGGGCCGGATCAGCCCGCCGCGCACGGAATCCCCCAGCGTCTCGGTCGCCGACCTCATGCGCGCAATCGGCCGCGACCGGCTGGAGGTGACGCGCGACACGCTGCCGGACAATCTGCAATCGCCCGAAGAGCGGCTGCGGACCTGGTCGACGATGACGACGGCGATCGGCCCGACATCGGGCGAGGAATCCATGCACTCGTGGTGCGCGCACTTCATCGAGGTGCGGGTGGACGAGGATTTCGGCACGGTCCGCGTCTCGCGCGTCGTCTCGGCCTTCGATTGCGGGCTGCTCTACAATCCCAAGCTCGCGGAAAGCCAGTGGAAGGGCGGCATCATCATGGGCATCGGCATGGCGCTGTTCGAGGAAGGCCATGTCGACGCGCGCAACGGACGGGTGATCAACAACAATCTCGGCGACTATCTCGTGCCGACGAATGCCGACGTGCCGGACATCAAGGTCATCTCCGTCGGCATCCCCGACCTGGGCGCCTCGGTGCTCGGCGGCAAGGGCGTCGGTGAGGTCGGCATCGTCGGCGTCGCGCCGGCCATTGCCAACGCCGTCTTCCACGCCACCGGCAAGCGCATCCGCAGCCTGCCGATCACGCTCACCGATCTGATCTGAACCGGAGCCGAGGCTCGGGCTCAAAAGGGCCAAGAGCGCTCACCAGGCCAGCGGGCGCAGCTGACCGGCGCCTCCTCGCGGGGGCGCCGACCGCGGCGTTGAGGCGGCGGCTTCAGGCTGCCGTCTTCCGGCCAGCGGTCAGTGTCCGCTCTCGACCGCCTGCTTCAGGCCGCCGAGAGCGGTGCCGATATAGCGTTCCATCGCCGCGATGGCGGCCGCATCGTCCTGCTCGGGCGATGGAAAATTGCCGGTGTCGCCGCGATAGAAGCGGCCGATCCAGCGGACCTCGCTGGCCTCGCCCTTCGGCACGACGGTGATCTTGGCGGTGTAGAAGGAGACCGGCAGGGCCGCGATGTTCTCGCCGGACAGGCGGAAGGAATAGACTTTGCGCTCGGCGCTGTAGCTGTCGAGGCTCTCGGTGATGGCGCCCGTCGACAGGTTGAGCTTGCGCGTCGCCCCGCGCTCGTTTCCGCCCGCCGCCTCGACCGACGTCACCGCCGGGTTCCAGGCGCCGATCCCGGCGAAATCGCCGACGACGGCCCAGACCGCGTCGGCAGGGGCGTCGATGGTGACGGCCTGGTCCATCTTCTGCGGCGTCGGACCATGGGCCGAGGCCGTTGGGCCAAGGAGGAGCGGCGCGAGAAGCACGGCGGCGGCGAGCAATCGGCGAAACATGGTCTGTCCTTCTGTCATGGTCTGGCTGTCATGGTCTGGCGGCGGTGAGGCGTCGGTCTGGCGAGGCGTCTGGCCGAGGCTGCGCCGACGGTGGATGCGCGCCGGCGCTCGCCGGGCGCGGCCGCGGCAGGCGGAGCCAGCCGGATGCGGCGAAATGGGCCGCCACCAGCGCGACCAGCGCCAGGGCGGTGAAGACCGCGTCCAGCGGGACGCGGGTTGCGGCGAGCCGGGTCCGGCTGGCGCCGGCGATCGCCCGGTCGAGCGCCGGGCCGCGGTCGAGCGGCGCGTAGCCAAGCCCGGCTTCGGCCGCCATCTGCCGCAGATAGTCCGTCCGGACCGCGCTGAGATGCTCGGTGCCCTTGAGGTCGGCCTCGCCATAGGGGTTGTTGCGCGGGTGAAAGCCTTCAGACGAGGAGGCGGTCGGCGGTGCCATGCCGACCCGCGAACCGTGCACCATGTCGCCGACGCCGTAGAAGCCGATCTCGCGCCCGTCCTCGTCGTATTTCGGGATCGGCGACGGCCTCGCCCCCCCGACGCCGACGATGACGCCGCCAATGCCCGCCTCCCCCCGGATCGGACGGCGCCCCTGATAGGGCAGCGGCGGTGCCTCGTGGCCATCGGTGAGAAAGACGAGATCGGCCTCGAGGCTCGCGGCAAGCCGGATGGCGCTCTGCACGCCCGAGGCGACGCGGCTGTCGCCGTCCCAGCCCATGCGCCAGTCGAGCGACGCGGTCGCATCCGCCATCGGCGCAAAGTTCTCGCAGACCTCCGCCGGGGCGAACAGCGGAAAGCTGCGCCGCTCGGTGAAGATGGCGAGGCCCGCGCGCGAGCCGCAGGGCAGGCCGCGCAGCACGCGGGCGATCTCCGCCTTGGCGATGTCGAGCCGCGACACCGGACTGCCCGCCCGCTCGTAGTCGCGCACGTTCATGCTGCCGGTGATGTCGACGACGAAGAGGAGATCGCGCAGGGCGACCTCGCGCACCGTCGCCGGTCGGCCGAGGGCGACGAGCAGGCTCACCGCGGCGAGGACGAGCCACCAGAGCCCCGCCGGGCGCGCCGCCAACCAGCCGGCTGCGGCCTTCACGGCAGCCCCCGCGGCAGGCCCGGCATGTCGGTCCAGACATTGCGCGGCCGCTCGCCCGGCTGCTCCTCCTGCGCCGGCCGCGGAAACGTCCGCACCAGGCGGCTGGCGATGTCGAGATTGACCTTGGAATCCCACCGCGCTGGATCGAGCCTGAGGGCCTGGGAAAAATCCTCCTGGGCAAGGCGCACCAGGGGCGTCGCGCCGGTGATGTCGTTGTCCTCGATCCGCCGGAAGGCGGCCCGCAGCCGGGCATTGCCGAGGTCATGGGCGAAGTCGCCGATGGCGGCGGCGTCGGCCGTGGCCCCCAGTTGCGGCGCGAGGGCCTCGGCCGCCTCGATGCGGTCGCGGTCGAGCAGAAATTTGCCACGGGCGACCAGAAGACGGGCCGGCGCGTCCTCGGAGATCTCGACGTCCTGTCCCGCCGCCAGCGCACGAATGGCGTCGTTGACGGCGCGGGCGCGGACAAGATCGGCAAGCGACCACGCCGTGAAGGCGATGGCGGCGGCCAGAAGCGCCAGCAGCAGCGCGGTCGTCAGGCCGTCCCGCCGGCGCGCACTAAAGAAGTGTTTCGGCGCTGCCCTGGCGGCTCGACGAGGGGAAAAAGGGCCGGCGGGCGCGTTCATCACAACACGTCCCGTGCTGCCACTGCCGCCGCGCCCGATCCCCGATGCCGCAGCGGCGGCAGCGGCGCCCGGGCGGCGAAGGGCGCGTGCTCGCACAGCTTGACGGCGATCAGCGGCAGGAGCGCGCCGAGCGCGGCGAGACAGGCGAGGAAGCGCAGTTCGGTCCGGGGAATACGCTCGGAAAAAGTGAGGGGCCGCGCCTCCAGCCGGTCGATCTCGGCAATGGCGGCGGCCACGGCGTCGGGGTTTTCGGCCTCGAAGGCGCGGTAGGGAACGCCGAGCGTCTGCAGGAAGAGGTTCAGGTGACGCTCCGGGCGAACCTGCGGCGTGTCCTGCTCGCCGCGCGCCGAGGGCTCGAACAGGCCTTTCGAGCCTTCCGAGCGCAGGAACAGCCAGTAGAGATTGACCGGTTCGCGCGCGATCATGTCGCGCAGTTCGGCCTGCACCTCGCGGCTGATGACGCCGGCGCCGTCGGAGACGAGCACGACGGCGCGCGAGGCCGAGCCCGTCTCGCGCCCGAACATCGACACCGCCAGCGCCAGCCCGCGCCCGACATTGGTCTGGGCGAGGCCCGGCTCGTCCAGGGTTTCGAGGGCGGCCGCGACGAGACCGAGATGATCGGTCAGGGGCACGGCGAGCATCGGCGCGGTCGAGAAGGTGGCCACGCCCATGCGGTCGCGCGGCCGGCTGCGGACGAAGGCGAGGATCAGCCGTTTGGCGGCAGCGGATTTTGCCTCCTCGGTCCCGTCCGGCCGGCGGTTGGCAAAAGTGTTGTCCATGCTGCTGGAGCGGTCGATGAGCAGCACCAGATGCGCGCCGACGCCGGTCCGCTCGACGATCTGATCGGTGCGGTGGAGACCGGCCAGCGCCAGCACCAGCGCCGCGATCGCGGTGACGGCCAGGGCGCGGAGGGTCGCGTCCGCCCAGCGCGATCCGGCGTCGGCCGGGGTCAAGGCGGACCAGGGCGTCGGCGATGCCGCGAGCAGCGGCAGGAACAGCGGCACGGCGCAGAGGGCCAGAAGCAGCAGCACCAGCGGCCGGTCGACCGAGAGGCTCGGCAGCGCGCTCATGGCGCCCGCTCGATCGACGCCAGCCGCCGCGCCAGTTTTGCGAGGTCGCCCGCCGGCAGCTGCCACATGGCCTCTGCAACGTCGTCGCCGAAATGGAGGCTTCGCGAAGCCGCGAAGAAGCGGCGGAGATCGCTAGAGGCCTCGGCGAAGCGCGGGTGAAGCGCCAGGAAAAGGTCGAGGTCGTCGGCGAGCAGGCGGCGCGCGAAGCGCGCGTCGAGCGCCCGGTGCAAAACGAGGAGCCCGGCCCGGTAGGCCTGCGGCGAGGCATGCGGAGCGGAGCGGGCAAGGCTTCGCGCCGCCTCTGCCAGCGGCCGCGGCCGGCGAGCGCCGGTCGGCAACCAGCCGCGATAGGCCGCGAGCACGCCGAGCAGCGCCAGGCTGACTGCGAAGGCCGCGCCGGTCCGCCACTGCGCCGGGCGGGTGTCGAGAACGAGAAGCGGCGCGTCGGGCCGCATCGCCGCCGGCGCGCTGCGCTCCAGGATCGGGCGCAGGGGCGAACTGACGAAGGTGAAGCCAGGCAGCGTCGCCTCGAGCCTTGCCCCGTCCGCCGCCCTGACGAAGCCGATCGTCACCGGCGGAATGCGCAGTTCGCGCGGCTCCAGCGGCACGTAGAAGGTTTGGTAACGCAGCTGGACCGCATAGGCGGTCCCCTCCCCCTCCCCCCGGCCGGACGGCTCGATCGAGACCCGGTCCAGTTCCAGCCAGTAGTCGAGATCGCGCGGCCGCGGCCGCGACGCTTCGTCGACGGCATAGCCGGAAGGCACGCGGATCGTGCCGGCATAATCGAGCCGGTCGCCGACGAAATAGCCGACGCTGCGGGGCGGGCGGCTGTCGACGAAGACACCCTCTTCGCCCTGCGCGGCGGCGGCCGTGCAGCAGAGGGTGGCGGCGAGCGCCGGCAGCGCGCGGATCACGACACGATCCCCTGGCCGGCGAGCGCCTCGAAAAACGCGTCGACATCGATCTGGTCGGTGATCTCGATCGGCGACAGGCCGAAACTGGCGAAGGTCGCGTTCAGGGCGGCGCGGTGGCGCTCGCGCGCGGCCCGCCACCGCGCCAGCGTCGCGCGCCGCGTCATCACCACCCGTGCCTCGCCCGTCTCGAGATCGCGGATCCGGGCAAAGCCGAAACGCGCTGGCGGGTTCTCGGCCAGGCTGTCGCGCAGGACGATCGGCCGGACGTCGTGGAGAACGAGCGTGCCGAGCAGCGCCTCCAGCGCGCTCGGTGGAACCTGGAAGTCGGAGATCAGAAAGACGAGCGCCGGACGGTGCGGCAGGCTCTCCCGCGCAGCTTCGGCAAGGCGGGCTATGCCGGTGCCACCGACGCCCGTTGCGGCCAGCGTCCGGCGAAGCTCGGCCGGCAGGTCCGAACGACGGTTGGCCGGCACCGCGACGGCCGGGCCGTCGGGTTCGCCGCGAGCGGCGACGAGGCCGAAGCGATCGCCCGATCGCCGGACCATGCGGGCCAGACCGGCAACGAGAAGCTCCGCGACGGCGGTGCGGTCGACCGTGCCGACGAGGCCCATCGAGGCCGACAGGTCGAGCAGCGCGAAGACGGTCGCGCGCGACGGCTGCCGGAAACGACGGACGAAGACCGTGCCCGCGGGATCGCGGATCGAAGCGGCGATGTCGATGTGGCGGGGATCGGGAAAATCCACGAGCGGAGCCAGGCCGTGAAAGCGCCCGTCGGCGCCGAGGCCGAGGCCCCGGTGGCCGCCGACCGTGGCGCTGCGCACGTTCCGCGAAAGGCGGTAGCGCAGGTCCGCGAAGGCGTCGACGTCGTCCGCGTCGCGGACGGCCGCGTCTTCCTCCCGCGCGGCCGCGTTCATGCGGGCGTCGGGACCGCGGCAAACACCGCGGCGAAAAGCTCGGCAACGAGGGCATCGCGGCGGATCTCGTACATCGGCGCGAGGAAGATGCGATGCGCCATCACGGCGGAGAACACCGCGCGGATGTCCTCGGGAACGACGACCGACCGCCCTTCCATCCAGGCGCGCACGCGCGCGGCCCGAACCAGGGCCGACATCGCCCGCGGGCTCGCGCCGCCCTCGACGAGGCGGCTGGCATCGGCGCTGGCGAGCGTGATACCCGCCACGTCCGGCGCGCGCACGGCGGCCCAGATGTCGGCGACATAGGTCTCGATCGCCCCGCTCGTCGTCACCTGCGACTGGATGGCGACGGCGACCCGGTTGAGCTGGCGATGGTCGAGAAGGCCCTCCTCGACCTCGCCGAGCAGGCGGTCGACATCGTGGAAGCGCGGGTCGAAGGCGAGACTGCGCCGGCTGGCCGCGTCGCGCGGCGCGGCTATCGAGATCTCCATCAGAAAACGGTCGCGCGCCGCGGCCGGCAGCTCGAAGGTCTCGTCGCGCTCGACCTTATTGCGGTCGGCGAAGACCTGGAGATGCGGGAAGGCGTATTCGCGGCGAAAGGCGGTGACGCTGCGCTCGGCCATCAGCCGCAGCAGCAGGGAATGGACCTGCGGCCGCGCCCGGTTGATCTCGTTGAAGAAGAAGACGGCGAGCTCCTCGCCATGGCGCAGGACCGGCCCCTCCTCCATGCGCGGCCGCCCGTCCTCGCCGATATAGGCGGAATAGACCATGTCGCTCGGCATCAGGTCGATCGTACCCTCGATCCGCTCATAGGGTCCGCCGAGGCCGCGCGCGACGGCGCGCAGGAGCGTCGTCTTGCCGACGCCGACATCGCCTTCGAGGAGAACATGGCCGCGGCAGAAGATCGCGATGGTCATCAGCCGCAACGCCTCTGCCTGGCCGAGCACGACCCCGGCGATCGTCGTCTCGAAGGCGAGAGCCCGCTCGCGCCATTCGTCGAGCTGGATCGTCATCGACAGCATCGCGCTTCCTTTGATCCATGTCATGCGGGTCGGGCCATGCCGGCACGGCATGGCCTGCGGGAAAAATGGGGTCCGCCGGGCGGGGTGACGGCTCCGCCAGCTTGGGAGGCCAGCGAAACGTTCCTTGGGAGAATGTGTCGCGCGCCCGGCTTCCCACGTCCCTCCCCGGCCGCAGTGGGCACGACGGCCGGGAAGGGTGTTCGAAATGTTATTGGGTGATTTTGGCGACGTCGAAGACGAACTCGCCGGTCTTGGCGAAATGCTCGACGCGCTGCTTGTTGCGCGCCTCCATCTCCTTGATCGACTCCGCCTGCTTGTTCACCTCCATCGGGTCGTGCTGCGGATCGTATTCCGAGCCCTCGACCTTTTCGGGATAGCCGGGCTTCGGCTCCCAGCAACTGCCCGCCTCCTTGCAGACCGTGCCGTCATAAGCGAGGGCGGCGGGGGCGAAGGCACCGAGGGACAGCGCCAGGGCGCCAAGGGCTGCGATGATGGTCTTCATGTCGTTTCTCCCTGATCTCGTTGTTCCGGTCGCCCGCCGGCGGCGTCGACCCTTGCGCGGGTTGCGGTCTTCTGATCGAGGCCGCTTTCCGGTCCTTGCGACGGCCGCGCCGGCTGGGCCCGACCGTCCTCATCGCCGCCTCACGGCTTGCGCGGGCGGGCCTCCGGTTTCTCGTAGGGCTTGAAGGCGGCGCGCTGTTCGGCCGTCAGCCAGACCGCCGCGGCGGGGTCCCCGGTGTAGAGATGCCGGATCCAGGCGATGGTCTTCAGCATCTCGTCGAGGGTCAGGCTGCCGTACTGCGGCCCCATCTGGCCCTGCGCGCCGCCGTAGATCGTCTCGAACAGGCCCTTGTCCGTCTCGTTCTTGGGATAGGTCCAATAGGCGTCGTTGAGCCCCGGGCCGATCTTGCCCTCGGCATAATGGCCGTGGCAGCCCGAGCAGGCCGTCAGGAAGAGCTCCTCGCCTTCCGGCAGCACGGCATCGTCCCCGGTGTAGGGATTGGTGCCGGACTGCAGGAAAGTCTTGACCGCCGCAGTGTCGCGGCCCTCGTCCATGGCGAAGCTCAGGTCGAGCGGCGAGCCGTCGACGGTGTTGGTCAGCTGGATGTTCGCCGCCGCGCCGAAAGCGATCAGCGCGATGCCGGATGCCAGGAAAATGATGCGCTTCATGATGCGTTGTCGTCCCGAAGTATCGCCAAGGGTTCAGCTGCTGGGCGGCAGGAGGGGAATTCCCTCGGCCTCCAGGATCGCGTGGATCTGCGGGGCGGCCTTGGCGAGCCCCGTGTTGACCGCCTGCAGCAGCGCCTCGTCGCCTTTGCGCACGCCGACCGACTGGTCGTATTGCAGAGCCAGGGCGACGCCGTTCTGCTGCTCGAGCGCATTGGTGATCAGCGTCAGCTTCAAGGCGCCGTTCGAGGCCTTGACGTAGCGGGCGACCTCGGGCGCAAACGCGATGGCCAGATCCGCCTCGCCTTGCAGTTCGGAGACGATCCGCTCCGGCGCAACGTCGGAATACTGGTTGCGCCGCGACTCGAAATTGACGAGCGAATAAAGGTAGGCAAGGTTGTCCTCGTATTTGCCGGCATACTTCATGATCGTCTCGGCCGGCGAATAGAGGCGCATCGACACGCGTTTCACACCGGGGCTGTCGACGTCCTGCCAGCGCGAGCCGTTGAAATTGTCCTTGGTCTCGCTGACGAAGGCATAGCCGGTGCGATAGTAGGGCTCGGACGTCAGCAGACGGGGATCGCCGGTGTCGACGCCAAGCACGACATCGCACGTCTGCTTTTCCAGCCCGTCGCGGACGAGATAGATCGCGTTCTTTTTCGTCCAGACGAACTGCGCCTCCCGGCCCATCGCCGCGGCCAGGGCCAAGCCGATCTTGTTCTCGAAGCCGGATCCGTCCGCCTGGGAGAAAGGGACTTCCTTTTCCGAGGAGCAGATCCGCAGCGTGTCGCTGATCGAGTAGGCGCTGGGGCCGACCTTCAGGTCGGCGTCGGTCGGCTGGGCTGCCGGGGTCGTCGCTGTCTCGGCAAGGGATCCTGTGGCAAGGAAGACGGCGAGCGCCGACCCTGTGAGGAGGGCGCGGGCGCCGGGCAGCCGGCCCCTGAAGGTGGATGAGGGTGTGGTCATCGGTGTTCTCCCGAAAGAGCGATCCGGGCGCCCGTGGTTCGGCGCGCGAGGGACGCGGTGGGCGGAGGCGGAGGACATGCCGGCCTGTGCCGGCATGCCTGTCGTCGCTCAGGGATCAGGACGGGTCCTGGCCGGTTTCGAGGGCGGCGCGGTTGCCCTTGTTGGCCGGCGGCGGCGAGCCGATCGTCGGCTGGTACTCGCCCTTCTCCAGATCGCTGTAGGGACCCTCGCCGTTCAGCGAGAAGACCATCACGCCGCCGCCCATCTGGGTGTAGTTCGCCAGTTCCTTGAAGGCGCCGACGGCACCGAGGCCGGCGGTCGGATCGGCGAGGTCGAAGACGAGGCCGACGCCCGGCCAGCCGCCGACGCCGTAGTAGATGGCGACGTACTGCACGCCATTGTGCTCGTAGGTCATGGGATGGCCGATGACGCCCGACGGCAGCTTGTACTTCCACAGGAGCTCGCCCGTGTCGGAGTCGCGCGCCTTGATGAAGCCGTCGAGGGTTCCGTAGAACATCACGCCGCCGGCGGTGGCGAGCGTGCCGCCCCAGGCCGCGAAGCGCTCCATGACTTCCCACTTGAAGTCGCCCTTGATGGCGTCATAGGCCTTGACCTGGCCGAGGCCGAGATAGTTCTGCCGGTCGCCCTTCGGCCCCGGATACATGTTCAGCGTCGCGCCGACGAAGAACTGCCCGGCCCGGTAGGGCAGCATGAAGGGCTCCCAGTCCATGCAGATGTGGTTGATGCCCATGTAGAAGAGCTTGCGGGCCGGGTCGAAGGAATCATGGCCCTGGTTGTGGTAGCCCATCGCCGACGGGCAGATGTCGCGCGCCGTGTGGTCCATGCGCGTGCCGAATTCCGGATCGCGCTGCGGCAGGCCGGTCTTCAGGTCGACCTGGGTCACCCAGTTCACCGTGTCGTCGATCTTGTCGGCCGAGACGAGGTCGCCATTGGTGCGGTCGAGCGTGTAGACGATGCCGTTGCGGTCAGGGTGGGTCAGAAGCTTGCGCATCTTGCCCTCCTTGTCCTCCTGCTCGGACAGCATCATCACGTTGACGCCGGCATAGTCCCACTCGTCATGCGGCGTCTTCTGGTAGCCGAAGGCGGCCATGCCGTCGTCGGGGTCGCGGCCCCAGATGGTCATCGTCCACTTGTTGTCGCCGGGCCGCATGGTCTCGTTCCACGGCGCGGGATTGCCGGAACCGTAGTAGAAGAGATCGACGTCGGGATCATAGGCATACCAGCCCCAATTGGTGCCGCCGCCGATCTTCCAGGCGTCGCCCTCCCAGGTCTTGGTGCCCAGCCCCTTCTGGCCGTATTGCGGATTGGCGTCGTTGAAGTTGGCGCCGAGGCGGACCTCCTCGTCGGGGCCAGTGGCGTAGGAGCGCCAGAGCTGCTCGCCGGTCTTGACGTTGTAGCCGGTGACGTAGCCGCGCACGCCGAGCTCGGCGCCCGAGGAGCCGACGACGACGATGTCCTTCATGATGTAGGGGGCGATGGTGAGGGTCGAGCCGACCTTGATGTCGGAATTCTCCAGTTCCCAGCGGGTGACGCCGGTCTTGGCGTCCATGGCGACGATCTTGCCGTCGAGCTGCGTGCGGAACACCAGAGGGCCGACGCTGTCGTCGCCCGGCCAGTAGGCAAGACCCCGGTTGACGACGTCGCAGCAGGCCACCGCGCGGGCGGTCGGATCCTGGCGCGGCTTGTTCTGCCAGACGATCTTGCCCGGCTCGTCGAGCGAGAGCGCGAAGGTCGTGTTCGGGAAGGGCGTGTGGACGTACATCATGCCGTCGACAACGAGTGGCGTTCCCTCGTGGCCATGCAGCACGCCCGTCGAGAACGACCAGGCAGAGCGCAAATTCTTCACGTTCTCCTTGTTGATCGTCGTCATCTCGCTAAAATTCTGGGCGTTGTAGTCGCGCCCGGTCATCACCCAGTTCGCCGGGTCCTTCGCCAGCTCGACCAGCTTCTCATTGGCGGACGCGCTCAGCATCGATCCCGTCAGCACGGTACAGAGCAGTGCGGCACCCGACACGGTGGACAAGTACTTCATCATTGTTCCTCCCTGGATTGATCGATCCGTCTCTTGACGTTCATCGAACGGAAATTGCTGGTGCCCATCTGAGAAGCCACTGAACACACACCGTATTCGGCAGTGTCCAAATGCTGTCACGCCCTCCCGGAGCCGTCCATGGGAACAGGAAGTGCATTCATCGGGAAGAACTTCCCGACGATCATCGGACTGTTACAGAAAAATGCTGCCGCCAATAAAGATGTTGCGCCGCGCTTTCGCAATGCAACATCAAAATTCAGCTGTTCTTGTGATTGATTTGCTTGCAGGCACGGGGCAGGATCAGGACGGGCACCGAGAAAGCAAACGAGCATGCAGGCGAGATCGCGATTGGCCGACGCACACTGTTGGGGGACCACGATCGCCTTCACGGCCTGCCTGCTGGTGACGGCCTGCGACGACGCCCCGGTGCCGCTGGTCGACGCCCGCATACCAGGTCCGCCCGAGCCGCGATGGCAGGCGCTATCCGAGACGACGGCGCCCGAGGTCTGGCTGGCGGGCCTCGATTCCGGCGAGGTGCGGCGACCGCCGGCGGAGCGGGTCGAGCGCTTCCGGAAGCTTCTCGGCGAGGCCTCCGTCTCCTATGTCGAAAGCCCCCGAATGATCGCCAACCGGCTGGTGCAGGCGCAGGACTCGATCGAGGCGACGCCGGGGCTGGGTGGCGGCGCCGACGCCACGCTGGAGGCGCTCTTCCACCGCCTGCTGTTCCGGTCGCGCGACGGGCAGAAGCTGTTGTTCGGCACCCTCGTCCACCACTATCTCAATCTGCTGCGCCAGGGGTTCGACAAGGAGGCCGCCAGTCTGCGGCTGGCGGCGGAATTCCGCGCGGAAAGGCTGCCGCATGGGCTCTGATCGCGCACGGTCATCCTGGGATCGAGACCGCCTCTTGCCGGGGACGGGGGCATGACGGCCGAAACCGCGCCGCACGCTTTGGCACTGGACGGGGTCCCGGCCCGGCGGGCCGTTCGCCTGAAGCTGCGCATCCTCGCTGGCCTCCTGTGCCTCAGCGCCCTCGTCTGGCTCGCCGTCGCCTTCGGCCTCGTGATCAATGCCCGCCTGGCGACGGAGCAGGAGGTCGAAGCCTCCTTCCAGATCGCCGCGCGCTTCATCGCTTCGCGGATCCCCGCGATCGAAGCGGCCGATGCGCCGGGCGCCGCCCTGGCGGAGCTGATCGAGGAACTCTCCGAGATGCGCCATGTCTCGGCCACCGTCACCGAGGAAGGCGGTGTCGAGCGATCCTCGGTGCCGGCGCACGAGGCGCGCCAGGCCGAGGAGGACGAGGGCGTCGCCTCCCCTTCCTGGTTCACGTCCCTCATCCACGCCGAACCGCGGGTGGAAGTCTTTCCGCTGCGGTTTGCCGACGACCACAAAGGCCGCGTGCTGCTCGAATCCGACGACAGCGACGAGATCCTGGAAGTCTGGATGGATTTTCGCATCATCCTGCCGCTCACGATGGGCTACGGCGCGCTCATTCTCGTCATCTCCTTCGTCTCGATCGATCTCATCTTCTCCCGCCTGAAGCGGGTGACCGAGGCGCTCGACGACCTGCGTGGCGGCCAGCTCGAGACCCGCGTGCCGATCACCGGCTACGCCGAATTCCGTCCGCTGGCCGACGGGGTCAACGACCTCGCCTCGCATCTCCTGGCCAAGCAGCGGGAGAACCAGCACCTCGCGCTGCGCCTGCTGCTGGCGCAGGAGGACGAGCGGCGGCGGCTGGCCAACGATCTCCACGACGAAATGGGCCCGCATCTCTTCGGCATCCGAGCCACCGCGGGCTCGCTGAAGCATCTGGTCGAGGCGCAGTCGACCGACCGGGACGGCACCCTGTCGGAGACCGTCGCCGCGATCGACGCGCAGGCGCGCACGATCCAGGAGATCGTGCGCCGCGTGCTGTCCAATCTGAGGCCGATGTCGATCGCCAAGGTTCCCTTGTGCGATTCCATCGGCGAACTGGCTGCCGAATTCGAGCGCATCTCGCCCGGCACCGTCTTCGACCTCGACTGCCGGACAGAGGATTTCAGCTTCGGCGACGTCGTCGACCTTACCGTCTATCGGTTCGTTCAGGAAAGCGTCCTCAACGCCATTCGCCATGGCAGAGCGAGGCGCGTGAGCGTCGCGCTGGTCAGCGGTCCCGCCGCGGGCGCCGTGTCGTCCCTGCCGACCGTTCTCGACGTGACGGTCGTCGACGACGGCACGGGACCGCCGCCCAAGCCCGGCACGGGTCTCGGGCTTCTCGGCATCGCCGAGCGGGTCGAGGCGCTCGGCGGTTCCTGGACGGCGCCGCAGCGCACGGCGGACGAAACGCGCACGTCCATGCGGGTTCCCTGCGCCCTTGCCCGGCGCATCGATCCCGACCGGCCGACACGCCCATGAACCGGTTCCGCGCAGAGGGACAAGGTCGGCGGCATCGCCCGGTCGATTGCCCGGCCGGGGCCAGGAGAAGCCAGCCATGTACACCTTGATCATCGACGACCATCCGATCGTCCTGCAGGGCTGCAAGCGGATCGTCGCCGCCTACGGGGCCTGCGAGATCGTCGGCGCCGGCTCGCCGCTCGAAGGATTCCGCTCCTATCGACGCCAGCGGCCGGAAACGATCCTGCTCGATCTCTCCTTCGGCACGAACGCCTTTGCCGGTCTTTCCTTCCTCCGGCGGCTGCGCAGCTTCGACCAGCGGACGCCGATCCTGGTCTTCTCCATGTACGACGATCCGATCGTCGTGCGCCGGGCATTGAATCTCGGCGCCACCGGCTTCGTGCAGAAGGACGCCAGCCCGGAGGAGATCGGCAGCGCCTACGAGGCGGTGAGCCAGGGGCGGCCCTTCCTGTCGGCGAGCCTCGCGACCAAGGTGGCTTTCCTCAACCAGCCCTCGGACAACCCCGCGACGGCCTCCTTTTCCGCCCGCGAACTCGAGATCATCGGCGCGCTGGCCGCGGGGCATTCCTACCAGGGCATCTCCCAGGCGCTGGGCATCAGCTACAAGACCGTCGCCAACATCTGCTCCAGCCTGAAGGTGAAGCTTTCCGCCAAGGCCCTGCCGGACCTCGTCTTCAAATGCATCCGCCTCGTCGACGCCCAGCGCTCCAGCCGGCGCCTGTAGGCGGACGCCGCCGGCAGAGCCGCGAGCGACGCTTCGAAGCGCCGCGACACCGCCCCGCCACCCTCGTCGCCAAGGCTTCGGAACGCGGTCGCCTGGCGATGTCCTACAGGAGACATCGATGCTCAACGCTCTCGATCGCTACAGCCCCCATGCCCTCGCGGCCCTGCGCATCGTCACGGCCCTCATCTTCATGGAGCACGGCACCCAGAAGCTCTTCGGCTTCCCGGCGGTTTCCGAGCGCGGCATGCCGGCGCTTCTCTCGCTGTCGGGAGTGGGCGGCATCATGCAGTTCGTCGGCGGGATCCTCATCCTGTTCGGCGTGCTGACCCGGCCGGTGGCCTTCCTGCTCTCGGGCCAGATGGCGGTCGCCTATTGGATGTTCCACGCGCCAGATTCGCTCTATCCGGTGCTGAACGGCGGCGACACGCCCATCCTCTACTGCTTCGTCTTCCTGCTGTTCGTCTTCACCGGTCCGGGCGCCTGGAGCGTCGACGGGCTTACCGCCGGTCGCGGGACGCAGCGGCTGGCGTGAGAACGGTGGCCTGGCCTTGGATCTACCGGCAGGGCCAGGGGCAAGGCGGCGCAGCCCGGCGGCGGCGCGGACTCAAGGACGCTCGACCGAGACCGCACGGCAGCCCAAGGACGCCGACACGCACGGTTCGACAGCCGCGGGCGCCGCGCAAGGCAGGCGCCATCATTCTCAAGAGATGTCTTCGATGGGAAGGGGAACTGGTACGCCCAAGGGGAATCGAACCCCTGTTTACGCCGTGAGAGGGCGTCGTCCTAACCGCTAGACGATGGGCGCGTAACCAGTGCGGTGGGGTATAGTCGGGGATTTTGCCGAACGCAAGCCCCTTCCGCCGACTTCCGTCGCATCGCGCCAAAGCGGCACCGAGGCCCCAAGTGTCAGGGGGGCGAGACCTTGTAGCGGGCGATGATCGCCCCCGTCCGCAGGTCGACGCGCAGAAGGTCTGATGTCGCGCCCTCGAGGCGCAGGAGGGCCTCGTCGCCGTCGAGCGCCATGTCGGCGATGGCGCTGCCGGCCGGAAGGTCGATCGCAAGGTCGAGATCGCCGGCGGCGGGGCTGTCCTGGTTGATCTTGTAGACAACAGCGCCGAGCACGGCCATAACGCCGATCAGCATCGTGGCGACGGCGACGGCCAGAAGCCGCACCATCTTTCGCCGGAGGCGTTCGGTGGCCGGGTCGAGCGGCGCGTCGTCGTCGTCGTTCACGTCGGCCATCGCCGTCTTCTCCCCGAGCGCCACCGCTCACGACGCCTTGTCCAGCGCATCCCTTGTCCGGTCAGTCTCGCGAGGCGCCGGATCTTTTTCCTGCCGCGGAGGCTCCCATCGAACCCGGTCCTACAGTCGAGGACGACGTCGAGGCAAGCAGCTTCGTCGTCGGCGCCGAACAAGCCGGACAGCGGCTCGACCAGTTTCTCGCCGCGCAGTTTCCCGGCGTGCTCTCGCGCAGCCGGATCCAGGCGCTGATCGAGGCCGGCGAGGTCACGATCGGCGGCGCGCCCAGCCGCATCTCCAAGCGCAAGGTCGCCGAGGGCGAATCGGTCGAACTGGTCGTGCCGGAGGCGGTCGACGCCGATCCCTTGCCCGAGGCCATCCCGCTTGCCGTGCTCTACGAGGATGCCGCCCTCATCGTCGTCGACAAGCCGGCGGGGCTCGTCGTCCATCCCGGCCCCGGCAACTGGACCGGAACGCTCGTCAACGCCCTCCTCCACCATTGCGGCGACAGCCTGTCGGGCATCGGCGGGGTGAAGCGGCCGGGCATCGTCCACCGGCTCGACAAGGACACCAGCGGCGTCATGGTCGTCGCCAAGTCCGACATCGCCCATCGGCATCTCGCCGAACAGTTCGCCGCGCATGGCCGCGACGGCCGGCTGGAGCGCGCCTATCTCGCCATGGTCTGGGGCGTGCCCTTACGCGCCGCCGGCACCATCGACGCGCCGCTCGGTCGTTCGGGCAGCGACCGGACGAAGCGCACCGTCGTCCCGGCGACGCGCGCCGACGCGCGCGAGGCGATCACACATTTTCACGTTCTCGCGCGCAGCGCCGTGGCCGGCGAGGATTTCGCCTCGCTCGTCGAATGCCAGCTGGAGACCGGACGCACACACCAGATCCGTGTCCATATGGCGCATGTCGGCCACCCCTTGATCGGCGACGAAACCTATGGCGCGGGCTTCGCCACCAAGGTGAAGCGCCTGGAGCCGGAAGCGGCGGCGATCGTCGCCGCGCTCGGCCGCCAGGCGCTGCATGCCCATCGGCTGGGCTTCGAGCATCCACTGACGGGCGAGACGATGAGCTTCGAGACGCCGATGCCGGCGGACATGCAGGCGCTGGCGACGGCGCTGGGACTGTGAGAGGCGGCGCGTTCTGTGCGGCGCCGCAGCGAAGTGCGCCGGCGTTTTCGGGGACTCGATAGGGCCCCAAACGAAAGCGCTTGCAATTTAGACCGAATGGTATAAAACGGCGGCTCACGGTGTGGTGCATTGCCGCGCGCCCTTATTCGGACGCGAAAATCGGCAATGTATCCTCTCCTGTTCACATTGCCGGATCGGCCGTGTGCGGTCCGAGCATCGGCCGGCTTCGAGCGAAGCGGCCGTTTTCAGAAGGAGGGTGCATTCCATGGCCCAAGCCAGTTTGCCCAGTATCGCTTCAGCCGAAGGCGGCCTCAGCCGCTACCTCGAGGAAATCCGCAAGTTTCCCATGCTGGAGCCGCAGGAAGAGTTCATGCTCGCCAAGCGCTATGCCGAGCATGACGACCGCGTTGCGGCGCACAGGCTCGTCACCAGCCATCTCCGGCTCGTCGCCAAGATCGCCATGGGCTATCGCGGCTATGGCCTGCCGATCGGCGAGGTCGTGTCCGAGGGCAATGTCGGCCTGATGCAAGCGGTCAAGCGCTTCGACGCCGATCGCGGCTTCCGGCTCGCGACCTATGCGATGTGGTGGATCAAGGCCTCGATCCAGGAATACATCCTGCGCTCGTGGAGCCTGGTGAAGATGGGGACGACCGCCAACCAGAAGCGGCTGTTCTTCAACCTCAGGAAGATGAAGTCGAAGATCCAGGCGCTCGAGGACGGCGACCTCAAGCCCGAGCAGGTCGATCACATCGCCACCCAGCTCGGCGTGTCGAAGGAAGAGGTGATCTCGATGAATCGCCGGCTGTCCGGCGACGCGTCGCTGAACGCGCCGATCCGCGCTGGCGAAGGCGAATCCGGCGAGTGGCAGGACTGGCTCGTCGACCAGTCGGAGAGCCAGGAGGCCATGCTCGTCGAGCAGGACGAACTCGACCAGCGCCGCGGAATGCTGCGCCAGGCGATGAACGTCCTGAACGATCGCGAGCGGCGGATCTTTGAAGCGCGGCGCCTGTCGGAGGACCCGTTGACGCTCGAAGCCCTGTCGGACGAGTTCGACATCAGCCGCGAGCGCGTGCGCCAGATCGAGGTGCGCGCCTTCGAGAAGGTGCAAAAGGCGGTCAAGGACACAGCCGAAGCCGCTCAGCGCCAGCTGCGGGTGCTCGAAGAGGCCTGAGGGTTTTCGCCCGGTCGGCGGCGGCAGCCTTCACTGGGACCCGTCGCCGGCAAGGGCGGGCATCTGAGGATATCATCAAGGGCGACCGGTCTGCCGGCCGCCCTTTTTGCATGTCGGAGCCGGTTGCGGCGGCCAACGCCCGGGCACGAGCCCGCCGCAGGGACCGTCAGTTCACGTCGCCACCCGTCGCGCCCGGGTCCCGCCCGACATCGCCGGCCGGTTGGCCATCGCCGCCCTGCCGCGGCCGGGTCTCGTGATGGTGAAGAAACAGCGCTAGATCGCTGTCCGAGATTCGCCATCCCTTGCCGATGTCGATCGCACGCAGTTCGCCGTCCTTGATCCAGCGACGGACCGTGGCCTCGTGCACCTTCAGGCGCTCGGCGACTTCGAGGACGGATTGATATCGATCGTGGGGCACCGCGTCGCCTTGCCTTCTGCATTTTCGTTCATAATAGCGAAGCCTGGTGCAACCGACTTGATCCAGGTCAAGTCTGGCAGCGTTCGGACGTGCTTAGTCACGCTGGAAGCTCTCCGGAGACTCTGATGAAACGGACCCTGATGGCGACCGACCCCTCCGAGCGTGCGGATCGCACGATCCGGAGCGGACCATGCCTTCACGCTCGCGACCGGCGCGCTGCCGGCCGATCGCCCTGCCGATCCGTCCCTCATCATGGTTCCGGTTGTTCCTCAACGCGTTAGAAAGGACATCCCGTGTCGCCCGTCCGCCTCGCCTACATGCCCCTCGTCAGCTATCCGGAATCCGCGCCCGACGACGCCGTGAGAGCGGGACAGGCTCTCGCCACCTCCCTGCGGTGCGAACTCAGCGCGACGGCCTTCGCCGTCGATATTCCCCGCGTCCCGCTGCCGATCGGCGGCCTCTTGCTCAACATGCCGGAAATGACCCGGATGGCGGAAAAGCACAGCCTGACGCGGTGCGGTGAACTGGAGGCGTTGCTGACGAGCGAGACGGGATCCGATCTCAGAATCGACGTGTCGACGCGGCATGCCGGGCTGGGGCGGGCGCAATACGGCGCGGCGCTCGAGGCGCGGTCCTTCGATGTGGTGCTGCTGCCCTGGTCGAAGGAAAGCGTCTCCGTCCGCGATTTCGCGCAGGCCATCGTGTTCGAGGCGGGTCGCCCGTCCATCCTCGTGCCTCCCGGCGCGACCGCCGCGCCGATCCGGCACGTGGCTATCGCCTGGGATGCGAGCCGTCTCGCCGCCCGGGCGCTGGCCGACGTCCTGCCCCTCCTTCCCGATGACTGCGAGATCACCGTCCTGACCGTCGAAGACGACAAGACGCTTCCGGGAAAGGGTCTCGCCGAGGCACTGGCCGCTTCACTGCAAAGGCGCGGCTATAAGGCCACGGCGCAGGCCGTGACGCTGGACAAGCGGAAGATCGCGGTGGCCCTGCAGGAGGCCGCCCTCTCCGCCGGCGCGCAGATGCTGGCGATGGGCGGCTTCGGCCATTCCCGCATCAGGGACTTCGTCCTCGGCAGCGCGACCACCGGGGTTTTCGACGATCTTCGCTTGCCGGTCCTGTTGTCCCACTGAAAGCCGCCACAGTCGGATTCTCTCCGGCTCGGCAAAGAAAAACGGCCCCGCTGCGAAGCGGGGCCGTTTTGCGATTGCAGCTCTGGTCTGCGCCTCCGCTGCGCAGGCGCGGCTGCCGCGCCGGCGGACCGTCAGCCCTTGGCCGCCCAGGCCTCCATCGCCTCCTTGAAGGCGCGGTCTCCGGGGATGCCCTTGTCGATCGAGATCAGCGCGCGGCGTCCGGTGGCGTAGGCGATCGGAATGTCGATCCATTCCTCGCGGCCCATGAGCTCAAGATTGGTCTTGGTCGCCTGCTCCAGATTGTTCAGGGCGATGATGAAGAAGCCGTCGGAAATCTGCCCGGCGACGCCGATCAGCGGCTCGCCGCGGGCCTCCTCGGTCGGCTTCAGCGCCAGGCGTTGCACGTTGGCGATCTGGCCGCCGGCAAAATTCTCGGGAACGTCGAACATCAGCTCGATGACATGGCTCGCCGGCAGCGTGGCATCGGCGTTGCGCCGGATCGTCATCGTCAGCTTGAGATTGCGCTCGGGAATGTCGGCCACGGCGCGGATCGCCGCTTCCGGCGGCTGGCCCTCGGACGGCGATTCGTTGACGACGCTCCACACCACGTTGCCAGCCTGCTGCGACCCCTGCTCGGCCTCGGTGCGCTCCTCGTAGAACACCGCCTTCTGCGCGACGGCGGGTGCGCCGGCGACCGTCGCCGGCGGCAGAGCGGCCGTCTGCGTCTCGGTCGCGGCGGGGGCCGCTGCGGTCTCGGGCACCGTCGGCGTCTCCGTCGGCGCCGCCGGCGGCGGCACGGCCGGCGCCAGCGTCGCGCTGGTGTCGGGCGGAGAGGCGGCGGCGATGTTGGTGCCTTCGTCGAAGGCGTTGGCATCGGGCGTGCCGGGGCCCTCGTCGACTTCCGTGCCATCAGGCAGCAGGCGCTGGGTAAAGCGACGCGCGGACGCCGGCGCCGGCGCAGCGGCCGGCTCCTCACCGTCGGGCGCCAGTGCTGCCGTCTCTTGGCCGGCAAGCGGCTCCTCGACGGCAGCCTCACCGGCCGCGGCCGCTTCGCCCTCGCCGGTGGCCTCTGCCGGAGGCTCCGTCCCGGCCAAGGGTACCGCCGAAGCCGGCGGCGTCGTAACAGGCGCCGTCGCCGGAGACGGCGCGGCACTGGGCGCCGTGGCCGCGACGGTCGTCGTCTCGCTGTCCGGGGAGATCAAAAGGGCCTGGAGATCCTCGCGGTACACATAGGCCAGCGTTGCGCCACCGCCAACCAGGAGGACGGCGAGGCCGGCCAGGATCGAGGTCCGGTTGCGGTTCGGCGTCGCCGACCGGCGGCCGTTGTTGGCATAGCGCGGCGCGGCGATGTCGGCGGCCGGGATGCTGTCGAGGCCCGATTCCGGTTCCGTGCGATCCTGCGCCGGCTGCGGCTTCAGGACGTTGACCGGTGGATCGCGCCGCTCGCCGGACAGACGCGGCTCGGTCGATGGAATGCCCGTTCGCCCGTCGGCAGGTCCCGTCCTGTCGGCCTTCGACGGTCCGGCGGCATCGGCCAGTCGCTTCGACGCCATGCCCTCGCTGGCGGCATCGGTCCGGCGCACGCCGCTGGCAGGGTCGACGGCCACTTTCGGCCAGGCCGGCTTTTGCGCCGAGGGTAGGGAAGACGGAGCCGGTGCAGCGGGACGAGCCGGCCCCTGCCCCGGGGCCGCCGTGGCGATCCCGCGGTCGGCCCGCGGCATCGGCGCGCCTGCGACCGTCGGCGCGGGCGGCGCCGGCCGTGCGGGCTCGGGCGGCGCCGACTTGTCGGTCGGCGGCTTTTCCGCGGCCGGCCTCTCCGGCGACGGCTTTGCCTCCGCCGGCGCTGCCGCCGGCTTTTCGGCCGCGGGCTTTTCTGCCGCGGGCTTTTCGGCCGTCGGCTGATGGGTGCCGGCCTCGAGCTCCAGATAATGGTCCTCGGTGCGGTCGATGGCATCGGCCAGCGCCGATCGGCGTGCCTCGATGACGCTCTCCGACAGAGGCGGGCTCGCCGAGGCGATCTGCCGCTCGATCGCCGAGCGGGCCTTTTCGTAGACCTTCGCCCTCAGATCGGCAGAGGCCCTGGGCAGGCCGTCGATCGTCTTACGCAGAACCGCGCTCAAATCGGCCATGGGTCGCAGTCACTCACTCGGCTTGGTGCTTGTTTGCACAAAGGATTTAGGACGAAGCTAGCAAAGCTGACTTCGGGAGGAAAGGCTAGTCGCCGGCCTTGGCCGCCCCGGCGGCGGACCGGGGACCGTCGCCGAACGAGCATCGGCACCGGCAGCTTTCGCGAAACGAACCTCTAGTCTTGAAACGGATCGCGAACAAGTATCGTGTCTTCTCTCTCAGGAGAGGTAGACAAAAGCGTGACCGGCGCACCGACCAACTCCTCGATATGGCGAACATATTTCACGGCCTGGGCCGGCAGGTCACTCCAGCGGCGGGCACCGGCGGTGGTCTCCTTCCAGCCTTCCAGCGTCTCATAGATCGGCTCCAGCCGCTCGGTCGCGCCGAGCGTCGCCGGGAGGTAGTCGATCTCCTTGCCGTCGAGGCGGTAGCCGACGCAGATCTTCAGCTCGTCGAGGCCGTCGAGCACGTCGAGCTTGGTCAGCGCCATGCCGGTCATGCCATTGATCGCAACGGCCTGGCGGACCAGCACCGCATCGAACCAGCCGCAGCGCCGCTTGCGCCCGGTGATGGTGCCGAATTCATGGCCCTTTTCGCCCAGAAACTGGCCGATCTCGTCGGTCAGCTCGGTCGGGAAAGGTCCCTCGCCTACGCGCGTCGTGTAGGCCTTGGTGATGCCGAGCACGAAGCCGAGGCTGCCCGGGCCCATGCCGGAGCCGGCGGCCGCCTGTCCGGAAACGGTGTTCGACGAGGTGACGAAGGGATAGGTGCCGTGGTCGATGTCGAGCATGGTGCCCTGCGCGCCCTCGAACAGGATGCGGGCACCGGCCTTGCGGCGCTCGTCGAGCAGCTTCCAGACCCGGTCGATATAGGGCGTGATCTCGGCGGCCACCGAGGTGAGTTCGCTGAGGATCGTCTCCGCCGCGACCTCCGCGACGCCGAGGCCGCGGCGCAAGGGATTGTGATGGGCGAGCAGCCGCTCCACCCGCTCCGGCAGGATGTCGGGATCGGCGAGGTCCATGACGCGAATCGCCCGGCGGCCGACCTTGTCCTCATAGGCCGGGCCGATACCGCGACGGGTCGTGCCGATCTTGGTGCCGGTCGCCGCGTTCTCGCGGATGGCGTCGAGCTCGCGGTGCAGCGACAGGATCAACGAGGCATTGTCGGCGATCCGCAGCGACTCCGGCGTGATCGACACGCCCTGCTCCCCGAGCCGCTTCTTCTCGGCGACGAAGGCATGCGGGTCGAAGACGACGCCATTGCCGATGATCGACAGCTTGCCCTGGCGCACGACGCCGGAGGGCAGCAGCGACAGCTTGTAGGAGACGCCGTCGACGACGAGGGTGTGGCCGGCATTGTGCCCGCCCTGGAAGCGCACGACGACGTCGGCCCGTTCCGACAGCCAGTCGACGATCTTGCCCTTCCCCTCGTCTCCCCATTGCGATCCGACGACGACGACGTTGGCCATGCATTCTCCTCGCGGCTGGACGCCCGCTCGGGCGCCGCCAATTCTCTCTTTACGTCCGGTCGAATCGATCGGACCCGACGCGGTCGACGTGCCCGAAAAGACACTCGCAAAACGGCCGGACTATAGTGTCAGTCGCACTCCGAAGCGAGACGCGCTTGCCCTTTTAGCGACAGGAACTGCTTCGGACAGCTTATTTACCTGCCGCACCCTTTGCGGCAAACGCGCGCCACCGTAAACCCGTCGCATGAAAAACCGACTCGCCCACCCCTATGCGATGCTGACCCTCGTCGCCCTGATCTGGGGCGCCAATGCCGTGGCCGGAAAGCTGGCCGTCGGGCATGTCTCGCCGATGATGCTGACCTTGCTGCGCTGGATCGTCGCCTGCGCGGTGCTGGCGCCCTTCGCCTGGCCGCATGCCCGGCGCGACTGGCCGTTGATCCGTCCGCGCCTGCCCTTCCTGATCGCGCTCGGCGTCTTCGGCTTCAGCCTGTTCAACGCCCTCTTCTACTTCGCCCTCACATATACGAGCGCGCTGAATGTGGTGATCGAGCAGGCGTCGATGCCGCTCATCGTCTTTGCCCTGTCCTTCATCCTGTTCTGCACCCCGGTCACGCGCTGGCAGATGATCGGCTTCGTGGTGACGATCACCGGCGTCGCCGTCACCGCCTCGCATGGCGATCTCTCGGCGCTGGCGAGCCTCGAGCTCAACCGCGGCGACGCGCTGATGCTGCTGGCGGTCCTGTTCTACGCCGGTTTCACGGTAGGCATCCGCTCGAAGCCACCGATCCACTGGCTCAGCCTCATCTTCGTCCTGTCCCTGTCGGCGCTCGCGGCCTCGTTTCCGCTCGCCGCCATCGAGGCCGCGAGCGGCGCGATGATCCTGCCGGATGCGAGAGGCTGGGGCGTCGTCATCTTCGCGGCCCTGCTGCCCTCAATCGTCTCGCAGTCGCTCTATGTCCGCGCGATCGAACTGATCGGCGCCAACCGCGCCAACCTCTTCACCAATATGACGCCGGTGTTCGGCGCGATCCTGGCAATCCTCGTCATCGGTGAGGAACCGCATCCTTACCACGCTCTGGCGCTCGGCCTGGTGCTGGGCGGGATCGTGATCGCGGAGCGGCGAAGCGGGCGGAAGACGGCCCCTGCCTTGCCGCCGACGCTCTGAAGCGCGTCCTCGCGGACCCGCTGATGTCAGGGCGTCGCTCGCCTGCCTTTGGCCGCCCGCGGCCGGCTGCCTGAAGCCGGCCGCGGGCGGTAGGTGAAGATCAGACGTCGAAGGACAGAAGCTTTGCCTGGCCGATCTTCTTCAGGCTGCGGATCTCCGCCATCACCGCCTCCTCCAGCGGCTCGTCGAGATAGAGCATGGCGATCGCATCGCCGCCCTTGGTGTTGCGGCCGAGGTGGAAGTTGGCGATGTTGATGTTGTTCTTGCTGCACATGGTGCCGAGCTCGCCGATGACGCCGGGCTCGTCGTGGTTGGTGGTGTAGAGCATGTGGCGGCCGACCTCGGCCTCCATGTTGATGTCCTTGATCTGGATGAAGCGCGGCTTGCCGTCGGAGAAGGACGTGCCGGCGACGGAGCGCGAGAATTTCTCCGTCGTCACCGTCAGCTTGATGTAGCCGTCGAAGACGCCCGACTTGTCGCGCCGGACCTCGGAGACGATGATGCCGCGCTCCTTGGCCATCAGCGGCGCCGAGACCATGTTGACCGACTGCATCAGCGGCTTCAGGAGGCCGGCCAGCGCGGCGCTCGTCAGGGCGCGGGTGTTCATCGCGCCCGGCGCGCCGTCGTAGACGATCTCGACCGCCTTGATCGGATCCTCGGTGACCTGGCCGACGAAGGAGCCGAGGATTTCGGCGAGCTTGACGAAGGGCGTCAGCAGCGGCGCCTCCTCGGCCGAGATCGAGGGCATGTTCAGCGCGTTCTGCACCGCGCCGGAGATCAGGTAGTCCGACATCTGCTCGGCGACCTGCAGCGCGACGTTCTCCTGCGCCTCCTCGGTCGAGGCGCCGAGATGCGGGGTGCAGACGACGTTGTCGAGGCCGAAGAGCGGCGAGTCCTTCGCCGGCTCGGTCTCGAACACGTCGACGCCGGCACCGGCGACCTTGCCGGACTTGATGGCCTCGGCGAGATCCTTCTCGACGACGAGGCCGCCGCGGGCGCAGTTGATGATGCGCACGCCGTCCTTCATCTGGGCGATCGCCTTGGCGTCGATGATGCCCTTGGTCTTCTCCGTCATCGGCGTGTGCAGGGTGATGAAGTCGGCGCGCTTGAAGAGAGTCTCGAGCTCGACCTTCTCGATGCCGAGCTGCGCGGCGCGGTCGGCCGACAGGAAGGGATCGAAGGCGATGACCTTCATCTTCAGCCCGACGCCGCGCGAGGCGACGATCGCGCCGATATTGCCGCAGCCGATGATGCCGAGCACCTTGCCGGTGATCTCGACGCCCATGAAGCGGTTCTTCTCCCACTTGCCGGCCTGGGTCGAAATGTCGGCGGCCGGCAGCTGCCGGGCGACGGCGAACATTAGCGCGATGGCGTGTTCGGCGGTGGTGATCGAATTGCCGAAGGGCGTGTTCATCACGATGATGCCCTTCCGGCTCGCGGCCGGGATGTCGACATTGTCGACGCCGATGCCGGCGCGGCCGACGACCTTCAGCTTCGTCGCCGCGGCAATGAGCTTTTCGGTCACCTTGGTGGCGGAGCGGATGGCGAGACCGTCATACTGGTCGATGACGGCGAGAAGGGCATCCTTGTCCTTGCCGAGATCGGGGAGATAGTCGACCTCGACGCCGCGATCCTTGAAGATCTGGACGGCGGTGGGGGAAAGCTGATCGGAGACGAGAACGCGCGGGGCCATGATGTGTCCTATCGGTTTGCTGGACGTTGCTGCCAGCTGCAAAGGGATGTGGGGCAGGCCGCAAACGGCCTGCAAAGGGGATGCGGGGCAGGCCGCGAGCGGCCTGCCGGGATCGTTGGGATCAGCCGCCGAGCGACATGGGCTTCTGTCCGGGGCCTTCGAGACCGAAGAGCCGGCGGACGAAATCGAGCCAGAGTCCGTAGGGGCGGCCGAGCACCAGCATGAGGGCGGCGAAGCCGAGCGTGCCGAGGACGATCGCCTGTCCCTCGGCGCCGCCGGCGACGATGATGGCGACGTAGATCGGCACCTGGAAGATCAAGAGGGCAGCCGTATCGGCCAACATGCTCCCCCACTGCGTGGAAGGATCGATCTTCGCCAGGAGCCAGCTCCGCCAAAGGCCATAGGGCCGCGCCGTCAGCACCATCAGCACGGCGCCGATCGACCGGGAGACGAGTACCTCATCCCAGGCCATGCCGGCGACGAAGCGCTCGTTCATCCCGCTGGTGAGGGTGAAGAACACAACGAGCGCCAGCGTGTCGGCGATGAAGGCGCGAACGCCATCCGAGAACCGCATGGCGGTGCCGACCCCGGGACTCTCGCCGGCCTACGCCGCCTGTGCCAGCGTCGCCTTCTCAGCCGCGTAGGCATAGGCGAGCCAGGGCATCAACGCCTCGAGGTCCGAGGCCTCGACGGTGGCGCCGCACCAGATGCGCAGGCCGGGCGGCGCGTCGCGGTAGGCGCCGATGTCGAGGGCGACGCCCTCCTTCTCCAGGAGCGCCACGACGCCCTTGGCGAAGGCTTCCTGCGCGTCGGCCGGCAGCGCGACGATCGCGGGATCCACGAACTGCAGGCAGACGGAGGTGTTGGAGCGGATTTCCTTCGACGTGGCAAGGAAGCCGAGCCAGGAATTCTTCTCGACGAAGCGCTCGATCACCGCGAGATTGGCGTCGGCCCGGGCCTTCAGGCCGTCGAGCCCACCGACGGACTTCGCCCAGCCGAGGGCATCCAGATAGTCCTCGACGCAGAGCATCGACGGCGTGTTGATCGTCTCGCCCTTGAACAGGCCCTCGATCAGCTTGCCGCCGGAGGTCATGCGAAAGATTTTCGGCAGTGGCCAGGCCGGCTTGTAGGTGAGCAACCGTTCGACGGCACGGGGGCTGAGGATCAGCATGCCGTGCGCCGCTTCGCCGCCGAGCACTTTCTGCCAGGAGAAGGTGACGACATCGAGCTTGTCGTAGGGCAGGTCCTGGGCGAAGGCGGCCGAGGTCGCGTCACAGATGGTGAGGCCCTGGCGGTCGGCCGGGATGGCATCGCCATTGGGAAGGCGCACGCCGGAGGTCGTGCCGTTCCAGGTGAAGACGACGTCGCGGTCGAAGTCGACGGTGGCCAAATCGACGATGTCGCCATAGCCGGCTTCGAGGGTGCGCACGTCGGAGAGCTTCAGCTGCTTCACCGCGTCGGTGACCCAGCCCGCGCCGAACGATTCCCAGGCGACGAGGTCGGTGCCGCGGGCGCCGAGCAGCGACCACATGGCCATTTCGACCGCGCCGGTATCGGAGGCCGGGACGATGGCGATGCGGTAGTCGGCGGGCACGCCGAGAATCTCGCGCGTCTCGTCGATGGCCTGTTGCAGCTTGGATTTTCCGACCTTGGCGCGATGCGAGCGCCCGAGCGCGGCATCTTCGAGCGCGGCGAGCGACCAGCCGGGTCGCTTGGCGCAGGGGCCGGAAGAGAATCGGGGATTTTGCGGACGCAGGTCCGGCTTTGTCGTGGTCGTCATGGCTATCCTCACAGATAGATTGCATCCCGTTGGGGGGATGTGTCCCATCCATGGGGCTAGGCCTCCGACGCCGTTTGGTCAAGCGGGATTTTTGCTTCGCGACACGATCGATGGCCGGCATCCCAGACGACAAGGCCGGCGGGATCGCTCCCGCCGGCCTTGTCAGATCGAGGTTGGGGGCTGCGCCTAGAACAGGGAGTAGCGCAGGCCGGCCTGGATGGTGTGGCGGTCGAAGCCGTCGTCCTTGCCCTGGGCGCCCGCGGCGCCGAAGCCGGCCGTGTAGCTGTCGAAGCCGAACATGTCGCCCTCGTCGACATTGACGTAGCGATAGCCGACGTCGAGCTTCAGGCTGTGCGTCAGGTCGTAGGACGCGCCGGCCATCAGGGCGTAGGCGAAGCGCCAGTCGGACTCGCCGGGGTGCGTGGCGCTGTAGGCCACCGCGCCGTCGACGCCGTCGTAGACGCTGTAGGAGGTGTTGGTGAAATCGTCGTACTTCACGTGGACGGCACCGACGCCCGCGCCGACGTAGGGAGTGAAGCCGGCGAAGGTGCCGAGGTCGACATAGGCGTTGGCCATCAATTCCCAGGCCGAGATCTTCGAGCTGTCCTCCGAGCGGCACTCCGCGTCGGTGATCACATTGCCGTAGCAATCGATGCCGAAACCGCCCCGGTCGTCGCCCTTGACGTCCGCCTGCCAGTAATGCGCGGTCAGGTCGCCGCGGAAATAGTCGGTGAACTGGTAGCCGAAGCCGACGCCGACATTGGCGCCCGAGTCGATCTCGAAGCCGTCATAGTCCTGATCGTCGTAGGTCGGGTCGATTCCGCAACCGCCCGGGCAACCGACCGGACCGAAGGTCCGGTAGCTGGCGTCGAGATCGCTCTTGAAGTCGTAGGAGACGTCGCCGCGCAGGTACCAGCCGGAGCCGACCTCGACGGGAACGATCTCGGGCACTTCCTCGTAGACGGGCTCGATCAGGTCGGCCGCCAGCGACCCGTGGGAGAACGCGACGAGGGCCGTCACGGTAAGCAGCAGGGGTTTGACAATTTTCATCATTGTCTTCGCTCTCTTTTGTTCGCTCTGATCTCTTCGGAGCGTGCCCGCCCGAACCTGTTTTCAATCTGAACGACAAAACTTAAGCGATGATTAACCCTGATTCTTAACCGTGTCGGTTGACGAAACGGAAACTATAGCCAGGAAAATAAGTCCCGGCCCGCCGCTGCTGGCAGCAAGTCGGCGTGCGCCGAGGCCTCATCGACTGATCATGGGCGGCTGGCTGTGGGGGTTGGCTCACGAAGTGTTGAAGAGGCCGGCGCGCGCCGTCCTCCGGACCATGCGGCAGCGCGACAACGGGCGCTCGGTGCGCCGGGTGCTGTCATGAACTGCGCCGCCTTGGCGCCGGGGGTCAGGCCCGGGGAAGCCGAAGCCGCCAACGCGATCGCGGCGCCATGGTCCTGAGGTATGCGTTTCGGATCAGGCGGCGGCCTGGGTCAGGGCGCCGACGATGTCGTCGACGACGCTGCGCACCAGCACAAGATCGTCGCCTTCGGCCATGACCCGGATCAGCGGCTCGGTGCCCGAGGGGCGGATGACCAGCCGGCCGCCCTTGCCCAGACGCTCCCGCCCGGAGGTGATCGCGGACTGCACCGGCATCTTCTCCAGCGGCTCGCCGCCGGAAAAACGAACATTCTTCAGCACCTGCGGCACCGGCTCGAACTTGCGGCAGACCTCCGACACGAGGCCCCCCGTCTTGCGCACCACGGCCAGCACCTGCAGCGCGGAGATCAGCCCGTCTCCGGTCGTGCCGTAGTCGGACAGGATGATGTGGCCGGACTGCTCGCCGCCGACATTGTAGCCGTGCTCGCGCATGTGCTCGACGACATGGCGGTCGCCGACCTTGGTCCGGGCCAGCTGCAGGCCGCGTTCGCCGAGGAAGCGTTCCAGGCCGAGATTGGACATGATGGTGGCGACGATGCCGCCGGCCGCCAGCCGCCCGTCCTCGGCCCAGGATTCGGCGATCACCGCCATCAGCTGGTCGCCGTCGACGATGTCGCCGTTCTCGTCGACGATGATCAGCCGGTCGGCGTCGCCATCGAGAGCGATGCCGATGTCGGCGCGCACTTCCCTCACCTTCGCCGACAGAGCCGCCGGACTGGTCGAGCCGCAGTCGAGGTTGATGTTGGTGCCGTTCGGCTCGACGCCGATGCGCACGACTTCGGCGCCCAGTTCCCACAGCACTTCCGGCGCCACCTTGTAGGCCGCCCCGTTGGCGCAATCGATGACGATGCGCAGACCGTCCAGCGTCAGCGTCTTCGGCAAAGTGCGCTTGGCAAATTCGATGTAGCGGTCGCGCCCGCCATCGTCGTAGCGCTTGGCTCGCCCGAGCCGGTCCCCCATGGCGAGCTGCGAGGACATGTCCTCGCCGATCAGCTTCTCGATCTCCATCTCGACCTCGTCCGACAGCTTGTAGCCGTCCGGTCCGAACAGCTTGATGCCGTTGTCCTCGAAGGGATTGTGCGAGGCGGAGATCATCACGCCGAGGTCGGCGCGCATCGAGCGGGTGAGCATGGCGACAGCCGGCGTCGGCATCGGCCCGAGCATCAGGACGTCCATGCCGACCGAGGTGAAGCCGGCGCACAGAGCCGGCTCGATCATGTAGCCGGAGAGCCGCGTATCCTTGCCGATCACCACCCGGTGGCGGTAATCGCCGCGCCGGAAGGCGATGCCGGCGGCCATGCCGACCTTCATCGCGATCTCGGCATTCATCAAAGAGCTGTTGGCGGTGCCCCGGATGCCGTCGGTGCCGAAGAATTTTCTACGCATGGCAATCCCTTGAGAACAATATCTGCCGACGGCCCGCACGGCCTCCTTAGTGCGCAGATGATGCCCGAAAAAGTAAAAAAGAATGTCAGCGGGACATCAGATGTCCCGCTGCCGATCCGACATGACCGCCAACGAAAAAGGCGGCCCGACCGGGCCGCCTTCAACACGTCGGGATAGAGACCGGCGTCAGATCGACGGCTGCGGCTCGAGCGGGCTGTCGGGTGCCCCCTTGGGACGCGGCGAGGAGCCGGTTTTGGGCACCGCCGAGCCGCGCGAGGGCGGCGTGTCGTCGCCCATGTCGCGGGCCAGCGTCTTGCCGGCGATGAGATCGCGCACCTCGTCGCCCGACAGCGTCTCGAATTCGAGCAGGCCCTTGGCGACGATGTGCAGCTCGTCGATGTGATCGTTGAGGATCTTTCGCGCCTTGTTCTCGGCGGCCTCGATGATGCCGCGCACTTCGGAGTCGATCATGCGCGAGGTGTCCTCGGACATGTTCTGTTGCTGCGAGACGGAGTGGCCGAGGAAGACCTCTTCCTGGTTCTGGCGGTAACGGAGGCGTCCGAGCTTCTCGCTCATGCCGTATTCCATCACCATGGCACGGGCCATGTTCGTCGCCTGCTGGATGTCGTTGGAGGCGCCGGTGGTGACGTTGTCGAGACCGTAGATGATTTCCTCCGCGGCACGGCCGCCGAAGATCATGGCAAGGCGCGCCTCCATCTCGTTCTTGCGCATGCCGTAGCGGTCGCGCTCCGGCAGGTTCATCGTCACGCCCAGCGCCCGGCCGCGCGGGATGATCGTTACCTTGTGCAAGGGATCGTTGAACGGCTCGTGGATGCCGACGAGAGCATGACCGGCCTCGTGATAGGCGGTCAGCGCCTTCTCGTCCTCGGTCATGGCCATGGACCGGCGCTCGGCGCCCATCATGACCTTGTCCTTGGCGTCCTCGAATTCGAGCATGGTGACGAGGCGCTTGGAGCGACGGGCGGCCATCAGCGCCGCCTCGTTGACGAGGTTGGCGAGATCGGCACCGGAGAAGCCGGGCGTGCCGCGGGCGATGGTGCGAAGGTCGACGTTCGGCGCCAGCGGCACGTTGCGCACATGCACCTTCAGGATCTTCTCGCGGCCGCCGACATCGGGGTTCGAGACCATGACCTGGCGGTCGAAACGGCCGGGGCGCAGCAGCGCGGGATCGAGCACGTCCGGACGGTTGGTCGCGGCGATGATGATGATGCCTTCGTTCGGCTCGAAGCCGTCCATCTCGACCAGCAGCTGGTTCAGCGTCTGCTCGCGCTCGTCATTGCCGCCGCCGAGCCCGGCGCCGCGGTGGCGGCCGACGGCGTCGATTTCGTCGATGAAGATGATGCAGGGGCTGTTCTTCTTGGCCTGCTCGAACATGTCGCGGACGCGGCTGGCGCCAACGCCGACGAACATCTCGACGAAGTCGGAACCCGAGATGGTGAAGAAGGGCACGTTCGCCTCACCCGCGACGGAGCGGGCGAGCAGGGTCTTGCCTGTGCCGGGAGGGCCGACGAGGAGAACGCCGCGCGGGATCTTGCCGCCGAGGCGCTGGAACTTCTGCGGCTCGCGCAGGAACTCGACGATCTCTTCCAGGTCCTGCTTGGCCTCGTCGACGCCCGCGACATCCGCGAAGGTGACGCGGCCATGCGCCTCGGTCAGGAGCTTGGCCTTGGACTTGCCGAAACCCATCGCCTTGCCGCCGGCGCCGCCCTGCATCTGCCGCATCAGGAAGATCCAGACGCCGAGAATGAGGAGGATCGGTCCGAAGGACAGGATCATCGACCAGAGCGGATTGGAGTTGTCGCTGGGCGGCGCGGCGGTGATCGAGACGTTCTTGCCCTCGAGCCGCTCGATCAGGTTGGCGTCCTGCGGGGCGTAGGTCTGGAACGGCGTCGAGGCGTCCGTGTAGGAGCCGCTGATCTGCTGTCCCTGGATCGTCACCGCGCGGACACGGCCGGCATCGACGTCGCTCAGGAATTTCGAATAGGGGACGCTGGTCGAGCCCTGCGTCTGCGCGCCGTTCGAAAACAACTGGAAGACCGCGACGATGAGCAGACCGATGATCGCCCACAGCGCGATGTTGCGAAAGTTCTGGTTCATATGAGGTCCTGACATCCGCGCCGCTGGCAATCGACTTTTCGCCACACCGGCTGGATCGAAGATAGGTGCACGGCTGCAGCTTGCCAACCGCGTCGGGCGCTTTTGCGGCGATTTGCGTATCCGGGGTTAATCGACGGCCCGAGTCGCAGGCGCCGGTACTTTACGCGCTCGCCGAGTGGGAGGGAAGATCGGCCTGAAGACGCCACGACAGGCGCTCTTGCAGCGCCAGCGTACCGACGCCGGGTCCGAGCTTGGCATGCAGGCAGGCCGGCGCGGCGATCGGGCGCCCTGCCGCATCGAGAGCGACAGGCAGGGTTTTTTCGATGGCGTTGCCGCGACCGAGGCGGCCGAGCGGCACGAGAAGGACGGCCTGGTCTTCGAGGCCGGCGGTGTCGACGTCGAAGCGCCCGTCGAACAGCGTCGGCGCCGGGCCCGTCACCGTCACGCCCATCGGCCCGGCGCGCCCGAACTCGCGGGCGAAGTGCAGCGTCCGGTCGCCGCGGACCGCGACGCCGCCGAGCGTAGCGGCAACGGGCGACGGGTTGTCCTCGCTCAGCCGCGCCCACAGACGCGCCCTGGCCGCATGCTGCGGCGGATAGTCGCCGCCGCCGACGGCGCGAAGAATTCGGGCGAGGAGATCGGCGGCCGTCTCGGGTGCGAGGGTCGCCAGCGCCTGCCGATCGATCTCGACGGTCCCGACGGGCCGGACGGCAAGCTTCCGATCGGCCCCGAAGGCCCGCAGACAGTCGCTCAGCCGTCGATCGGCCGCATCGCGCGCCGCGGCATGGCGGGCGATGGCGGCCAGCACGGCGTCGCGGTCGAAGGCGCAGACGGCCAGCGCTTGGCGAAGCCGGGCCCGGTCGAAGCGGGGATCGCGGTTGCTGGGATCGTCGACCGCCGGGTGGCTGCCGAGCGATGCCTTCAGCACGGGGCCGGGAATATCGAGGAAGGGACGCAGCAGCACGAGTCCCGGGGCGAGCGCACGCTGCGCGCGCATTCCGGCGAGGCCTCGGTCTCCGGCATGCCGGGCTTCGGCGAGGAAATGCGTCTCGATCTGATCGTCCTGGTGATGGCCGGTCATCACCGCCTCCGCCCGGAGATCGCGTGCCGCCTGGATCAGCAAAGCGTAGCGCGCGTCGCGCGCCCTGCCCTGCAAATTGCCGGCAGGCGAAGCGTCCGTCCACCGGCGGACCGAATGCGGCAGGCCGAAAGCCCGCGCCACGGCGCCGACGTCGGCCGCTTCGGCGGACGATCGGGCGCGCAGGCCGTGATCGATGGTGACGACGTGGAAGGCGGTGGGGGACGCGGGACAGCGGTATCGTGCGGCCGCCTGCAGGAGGGCCAGCGAGTCCGGGCCACCGGAAACCGCGAGGACGACGGTGCGTGCCTTCCCCTCGAGGCGCGCCAGGCTGCGCTCCAGACAGCGCGCGAGCGTGTCGGCGGTCGCGGCGGTCGGGCGCTCTGCCGTCAGCAGTTGTTGGCGGCCGCTTCCGCCTGCAGCTTCTTCTTCACGCTGGCGCTCATCTGGGGATAGCGCTTGGAGACTTCCTTGAAGGTGACGCAGGCGGTCTCGCGGTTGTCGAGCTTGGCCAGCGACATGCCGAGCTTCAGCATCATCTCCGGCGCTTTCGGGCTCTTGGGATGCTTCTTCTGGGCAGTCAGGAAAACCTCGGCCGCATCGGTGTATTTCGCCTGCTGGAACAGGCTCTCGCCCAGCCAGTACTGTGCGTCCGGCGCATCGGCCGCGTCGGGATAGGTGTCGGCGTACTGGCGGAAGGCGTTCTCGGCCAGATTGTAGTCGCCAGCCAGCATATAATTGTAGGCCAGGCCGTAGAGTTCGCCCTCGCTGCCCGGGCGAACCGAAGCGACGGTCGAGGATCCCGCGGCCGGCGCCGTCGGGGCCGCGGCGGCACCGCCGATGCCCGAAGTGTCGAGACCGCCGGAGAGCAATCCGCCGATCTCGTCGCCGCTGCCGCCGGACGATGGCGCCGCGACCTGCGGCGGGGGCGCCGATGCGGCCGGCGCCGCGGGCGGCAGTTCGGCGCTCTGCGTCGGTGCGGCCGCCGGGGCCGGTGACGCATCGGTCCGCTTGCCGTTGCCGCTTTCGAGTTCCTGGAAGCGGAACTCGTTGTCTTCCTGCGCCTTGCGCAGCTGTTCCTGCAGCTGCAGGACCTGGAAGGAGAGTTCCTCCAGCTTGCCGTTCAGCCGGCGGTTGTCTTCCTCGAGCTGGTTGATGCGCTGCACCGGGTCGCTGGCCTGGGCATAGAGCACGGGGGCCCTGTCCTCGGCCGGCAGTGCCTGGCGGTTCTGCGCGGCCGCGCCGCCGAACTCAAAGGGCAGCGTCAGCGCATGGGCCGGAAGCGCGGCCGTCATCAGAAGAGCCGCCGTCGTCGTCGAGCGGATCAGGGTCAGCAGTCTCATTTGTACAATGTCCTCTTTCGCAGGTCACAGAGGGTCGCATCGCACCTCCTTTACGCGAGCGGGCGCCAGCCTGCCAGCATGGACAAGGCAGTGCGGCCAAAGTGTGCCGCCCGCCGATCCCGGCGGCGAAAGGTGATTCGCCGGCGCGCCCTTCGGGGTGGCTCCGGGCAAACGAAAGCGGCCCCGAAGGGCCGCCGACGTCATGCGATGGAGGGGGGTGGAGCCGGCGCTTAGCTGCCGGCGCCGTTCAGGACCGTCACGGCGCGGCGGTTCTGCGACCAGCAAGAAATGTCGTCGCAGACGGCGACCGGGCGTTCCTTGCCGTAGGAGATCGTCCGCATACGGCCGGAAGCGACGCCCTGGCGCACCAGATAGTCGCGCGTCGCGGCGGCGCGGCGGGCGCCCAGCGCCAGGTTGTATTCGCGGGTTCCACGCTCGTCGGCATGGCCTTCGACCGTGATCGAGTACTGCGAGTACTGGTTCAGCCAGCGCGCCTGGGCCGTCAGGGTCTGCTGTGCATCGGCACGAACGACCGAGGAATCGGTGTCGAAGAAGATGCGGTCGCCGACATTGACGGTGAAGTCCTGGCTGGTGCCGGGCGCGGCGGAGCCGCCGACGCCACCGGCGCCACCAAGGCCGCCAGCGCCGCCAAGGCCGAGGCCGCCGGCATTGTCGGGCAGGCCGCCATTCTTCTTCGCGCAGCCGGCCACGGCGAGGGCGGCCATCAGGGCAAGTGCGATGCGGCTATGGGCCAATACGGCGATCCGGCTCATGGCCAGCTCCTTCAAAGTCGATAAGTTGGTGTTACGGGACATTTACCCTGACCAGCCTTAAGGCGAAGTAAACACACGGAAACCATGCGCCGGTCGGGAAGAGGTCTCATCTCGTTTCGTGCCATCGAAACTTTGAGTCGCGAAGGTGGCGAAGTTGTGCGTTTCGGCGGGCGGCCGCCGAGCACAGTCGTTTCGCCGCCGGCTTGTTGCCGTGCGGCATCAGTGGGTTCCGGCGCCGCCGTGCGCGGCGTCCGGCGCCGCTACTCGCGCGAGGGCGACCAGGCAGGATCGGACGCATAGCCCGGCGTCGCCACCTTCTGCTCGTTGCGGCCGGTCAGATCGATCGAATAGAGCTGCGGTCCGGTGCCGCCCTGCGGATCGCGGAAGAACATCAGCACGCGGCCATTCGGCGCCCAGGTCGGCCCCTCATTGTGGAAGCCGGAAGTCAGGATGCGTTCGCCCGAGCCGTCCGGGCGCATGACGCCGATCTGGAACTGGCCACCGCTCTGCTTGGTGAAGGCGATAAGATCGCCGCGGGGCGACCAGACCGGCGTCGAATAGGAACCGTCGCCGAAGGAGATGCGCTGCTGCCCGCCGCCGTCCGCGCCCATGACGTAGAGCTGCGGTCGGCCGCCGCGATCGCTTTCGAAGACGATGCGGGCGCCGTCGGGCGAGAAGGACGGCGAGGTGTCGATGGCGGTGGTCGAGGTCAGGCGCGTCGTGGCGCGCGAGCGCAGGTCCATGGCGTAGAGATTGGCGTTGCCGTCCTGCTGCAGGCTCATCACCACCTTCTGCCCGTCGGGCGAGAAGCGCGGCGCGAACGTCATGCCGGGAAAGTTGCCGACGACTTCGCGCTGGCCGGTCTCGAGCTGCAGCAGGTAGACCCGCGGCTCCGACTTGCCGAAGGACATGTAGGTGATTTCCTGGCGGCTCGGCGAGAAGCGCGGGGTCAGCACCAGGTCGCTGCCGTCGGAGAGATAGCTCACATTGGCGCCGTCCTGGTCCATGATGGCGAGACGCTTGACGCGCTTGGTCTTGGGTCCGCTCTCGGAAACGAAAACGACGCGCGTGTCGAAATAGCCCTTTTCGCCGGTCAGCCGCTCGTAGATGGCGTCGGAGATGATGTGGGCGACACGGCGCCAGTTGTCGGGCGTGGTGTAGAACTGCTGGCCGTCTAGCTGCGTGCCGGCAAACGTGTCCCACAGGCGGAACTCGACGCGCAGGCGGCCGTCGGCCTCCGGCGTGACCTTGCCGGTGACGATCGCCTGGGCGTTGATGACCGTCCAGTCGGCAAAGCGCGGCGCCGCGTCGGGGCCGAGGTCCTTCTGGATGAAGGCGGAGGGGTCGATCGGGGCGAACAGGCCCGAGCGCTTCAGGTCGGCATTGACCACCTCGGTGATCTGTCCGCCGACCTGACCCTTGGCCTGGAACTGGTTGATGGCGATCGGCAAGGGATCGACGTTGCCGCTGGTGATGTCGATGTTGATGGCCGCACTGGCCGGCGCCAACGGCGCGCCGAGCAGGAGGGCGATGGCGGCCAGTGCCGCCTTAAAATCAAACTTCATGTCGGGACCTTCATGGCAAATCAGGAAGCTGGCGGCGTGGCGGGCGTGATGTCGGCGCCCGAGCCGCGCTGGCTGCCCCTGGCTCGCGGGGGCGATGGATCGGAAAAATCAGTACATGGCGCTCGGGTCGAAATTAAGGGTCGTGTCCTCCCAGCCGCCGGCATACATTTCCGCCGGCAGGTTGAAGGGGGCACAGCGCCTGATCGCGCGCACCGCCGCCTCCGCCGCGATCCGTGCCGCGCCCGAGCCGCCGCCGCCGGCCACGATGTCCGGCGCGCCGACGATGGCGCCCGAGGGATCGAACTGGATGCGGATCGAGACCTTCATGTCGTCGCCGTCGGTGCCGCCACCCGGCACAGAGTAGCAGCGCCGCATCTGATCGTTCAGAAGACCCTGGATCTCGCCGAGCTGGCTGCGCGAGAGCTTCGTGCCGGTCGTGCGCTCGCTGCCGAGCGAAGCCTGCTGGTTCGAGCGCTTGGCACCGCCGCCGGCGGCCTTCTGCTTGTTGATCGCCGCCGCCGCCATCGCTTCGAAATCGGACGGCGCATCGGAGTCCTCGTCCGCGGGCTTGTCGGCCTTCTGCGCCTTCGATTCCTTCGCCGGTGCCGGCTTGGCTTCCGCGGGCTTGGTCTCGGCGACCTTCACCGGCGCCGGCGGACGGGGCTTGGTCTGCGGCACCGGAACATGGGCCGGGGCCGGGTCGGGCTTCGGCTCCGGATCGGGCGTCGGCTCTTCCTTGGCGGCGGCGATCATCTCGGCCAGCGGGTCGATCTCGGGCGTCACCTCTTCGGGCGCCTCGGCCTTGGCCGGGGTCGGCTCCGGCGGCGGCGGCGTGGGTTCAGGCGTCGGCTCAGGCGGCGGGGGCGGCGGCGGGGTGTCCGCGACTTCGGGCGCTTCGACCGGCTTCACCTCGGGGCGGGCCGCCGGCTTCGGCGCGCCCGTCTGCGGCGTCTTATTGTTCGTCTTGTCCGGCGTCGGCGGCGTCGCGAGGTCGGTTTCGTTGTCGCCGACATTTTCCGCCGGCATCGGCAGGGTCTCAGGACGTTGCGTCGGGGTCGGCGCCGGCGCCTCGGTGATCGGCGCGGTCTTCTCGCCCTTCACGCCCTCGAAGCTGTCGGACATCACGATCTCGACAGGCAGGGCCTCGGCATAGGTCGTGTCGAACGCCGGCGGCGCAGACGACGACCACAGACCCAGAGTCAGGGCCGCGACATGCAGGACAGCGGAGGTGGCGACGCCGGACTTCATGTCAGCCGATCAGCTCGTCGTTTCTTGATCGGTCACCAGACCGATATTGGTGAATCCGGCGAGCGAGATGCGCGACATCACCTGCATCACCGTGCCGTAGTCGACCGAGCGGTCGGCGCGCACGAAGATGCGCTCCTGATAGCCGGTCTTGGCGATCTCGGTGAGCTTGGCGACCAGTTCCTCGATCGGATAGGTCTCCTCCTGGATGTAGATCTGCCCGTCCGACTTCACCGCGACGGTGATCGGCTGCGTCTCGGCGTTGAGCGCCTTGGCCTGGGTCTTCGGCAGTTCGAGCGGAACGCCGACGGTGAGGAGCGGCGCCGCGACCATGAAGATGATGAGCAGCACCAGCATGACGTCGACCATCGGCGTCACGTTAATCTCGCTCATCAGTGCCCGCTTGCGGCTCCGGCGCCGGCGCGAACCGCCCGATGCTGCTCCGCCTGTGGACATGCCCATATGATCGGCTCCTTGGCTCTCGAAGCATCAGCGCTCCGAAAAGGGTCTGTGCAGCGCCCGATGGGGCGCCTCATGCGTCCGGCAGGGTCAGCGTGCCGGGGTGCGCTCGTCGATCTGGCGCGACAGGATGGCGGAAAACTCGTCGGCGAAGGCCTCGAGCCGCATGCCGAGCTTGCTCGCATCGCCGGAGAGCTTGTTGTAGGCGATGACCGCGGGGATGGCGGCGACGAGGCCGATGGCGGTGGCCAGAAGCGCTTCGGCGATACCCGGCGCGACGACGGCGAGATTGGTCTGCTTGGAGGCGGCGATCGCCTGGAACGAGGTCATGATGCCGACGACGGTGCCGAACAGCCCGATGAAGGGCGCGGCCGAGCCGATGGTGGCGAGAAAGCCGAGGCGCGATTCCAGCCCGTCCATCTCGCGGGCCAGCGTCACGTCGAGCGCCTTCTCGATGCGGGTGTGCAGGCCGATCGGCGAACGCGCGCCCTTCTCGAAGGATTTCTTCCATTCGCGCATGGCGGCGACGAAGAGCGCGCCCATGCCGGTGGTCTTCTTCTCCGAGAGCGACTGGTAAAGCTCTTCGAGCGACTGGCCGGACCAGAAATTGTTCTCGAACGTGTTCAACTGGCGACGGAAGCTCCCGAAGCGCATCGACTTGTCGATGATGATCGCCCAGGTCCAGACGGACGCGCCGAGAAGGCCGAGCATGACGGCCTTGACGATGAAGCCGGCCTGCCAGAACAGATGCCAGAGCGAAACCGTCGCTTCGGGTGCGGCAAGAGCGCTCTGGGCGACCTCGTTCATTTCCTAGATCCTCGAATCTCGACGCCCGGACCGGGCAGGCTGTTCGCACATGCAAAAGGGGACATGCCCGATCATCCCGTCGGGGCGATCGAACCGCCTTCGCGCTCTTCATGCTCTGTGCTGCCGATGACCCCAACCGTTCTACACAATTTGAATCAAGCGAAAGAATGGCATGCAGCGCCGGGGTGACCCTAGGCACCTGCATCCAAACAGGATTAACCTTAAGCATTCGTTGACGCGATGCTGCGCTGCCGTTCAGGGAGAAGGCGCCGGTGCGCCGAGGATGGCCGACACCGCTTCCGGCATTCGGCGGGGACGGCCGTCCGGCGAAATCACCGCGACCTTCACCCTCGCCTCGATCAACACCTCGTCGCCGCGCAGGATCTTCTGGTCGAGGACGATGCGGGCGCCGCCGAGGAGATGGGTCCGCGTCTCGACCCGCAGCACGTCATCGATCCGCGCCGGCCGGAGGAATTCGATCCCCATCTGCCGGACCGCGAAGGCCATCGGTTCGCCATAGGCACCCTCGGCCAATTCGCGGTGACCGATGCCCTTCAGGCGCAGGAAATCGGTGCGGCCCCGTTCCAGGAAATGCAGATAGCGGGCGTGGTAGACGACGCCGGAAAAGTCCGTGTCCTCGAAATAGACGCGCACGTCGAGGCAATGGCCGTCATCGGTGAGCCAGCCGGAGAGAAGATCGTTCATCGCGCGGCCATAGGCGATCACCATGGCTTTGTCATGGGGCGGCTTCGTCAGGGGCCGGCTTTGTCAGGGAGCGGCCTTGTCGGGGGCCGGACCTGTCATCCGGCTGTCACCTGGCAGTGGTTAGGAAACCCGATCCGCCCTCCAGTCCGAGAGATCCGATGACCTTCCCGAAAACCGCCTCGCTTGCCGCCCTGCTCCTGGCATCGACCTCGCTGGCCGCCGTCGCAGAGCCTGTTTTCAACCGCATCGCCTCCTTCCCGGTCGCCTCGAACCTGCCGGAAGGCGCCGACCCCAAGGCGGAGACCTCCTCGGAGATCATCTCGGCCTCGAAGGACGGCATGACGCTGGTCTATTCCGACAGCCCGCACGGCGGCATCGGCTTCATCGACATCACCGACCCGAAAGCGCCGAAGGCCGGCGGCTATATCAAGTTCGACGGTGAGCCGACCTCGGTTGCCTTTGCCGGCACCAAGGCGCTGGTCGGCTTCCGCACCTCCGAGACCAAGGCCGATCCGTCCGGCGAACTCGGCGCCGTCGACCTCGCCACGCGGGAACAGAGTCCGGTCTGCGAGCTCGGCGGCCAGCCGGATTCGGTCGCCGTCGCGCCCGACGGCAGTTTTGCCGCCATCGCCATCGAGAACGAGCGCGACGAGGAGTTGAACGACGGCGCCCTGCCGCAGATGCCGGCGGGCTTCCTCGTCACCGTGCCGCTGGCCGCCGACGGCACGCCGGACTGCGCCGGCCTGAAGAAGATCGAGATGACCGGCCTTGCCGAGATCTCGCCCGAGGATCCCGAGCCGGAATTCGTCGACATCAACCAAGCCGGCGAGATCGTCGTCTCGCTGCAGGAAAACAACCACATCGTCATCGTCGACGGCAAGACCGGCACGGTGACCTCGCACTTCTCCGCCGGCAGCCTCGCGATTGACGGCGTCGACACGGAGAAGGACGGCAAGCTCGACTTCTCCGGTTCCGTCGAGGCGCGGCCGCGCGAGCCCGACACGGTGAAATGGCTGAAGGGCGACCGCATCGCCGTCGCCAATGAGGGCGACTGGAACGGCGGCACGCGCTCGTTCACCATCTTCAACCGCGACGGCAGCGTCTCCTACGAGTCCGGTGCCTCCTTCGAGCTGGCCGTCGCCCGCCTCGGCCATTTCCCCGACAAGCGCGCCGACAAGAAGGGCGTCGAGCCGGAGGGTCTGGCGACCGGCAACTTCGGCGGCAAGGACTACCTCTTCGTCCTGGCCGAGCGGGCTTCTGTCGTCGGCGTCTACGAGGATACCGGTGCGGAACCCGTGCTGACGCAGATCCTGCCCTCGGGCATCGCGCCGGAAGGCGCGGTCACGATCGCGTCGCGCAATCTCCTCGTCACCGCCAATGAGAGCGACCTCGTCGAGGACGGCGCCGCTCGCTCGCATGTCATGCTCTACGAGCGCGCCGAGGGCACGGCTGCCTATCCGCAGATCGTCAGCCAGGACGTCGACGGCAAGGTTCTCGGCTTCGGCGCGCTGTCCGGCCTCGTCGCCGCGGCCGAGCCGAACCAGTTCTACGCCATCAGCGACTCCTTCTATTCGGCCGCGCCGAGCATCTTCACCGTCGACGCCTCGGCCAAGCCCGCCAAGATCACCGCGGCGATGACCGTCACCCGCGACGGCAAGGCCGCCAAGAAGCTCGACCTCGAAGGCATCGCGCTCGACGGCGAGGGCGGCTTCTGGCTGGGCAGCGAGGGCAATACCGAGAAGGAAGTGCCGCATGCCCTGCTGCACGTCGACGCCAAGGGCGCCATCGCCGAGGAGATCGCCTTCCCGAAGGAGCTGCTCGAGGGCGAGACCCGCTTCGGCACCGAAGGCGTGACCCTGGTCGACGGCAAGGTCTGGCTCGCCATCCAGCGGCCGTGGAAGAACGACCCAAAGAACCAGACCAAGCTGGTCTCCTACGACCCGGCCGCCAAGAGCTGGGGTGCCGTGCTCTACCCGCTCGACGCGCCGCAAGAGGGCATGTGGACCGGCCTCTCGGAGATCACCGCCCACGGCGACCACGTCTACCTCATCGAGCGCGACAACGGCATCGGCGAGACCGCCCAGCTGAAGTCGATCACCCGCGTCGCCATCGCCGACCTCCAGCCCGCCCCACTCGGCGGTGCCCTGCCGGTGGTGAAGAAGGAACTGGTGCGCGACCTCCTGCCCGAGCTGAAATCGGCGACGAACGGCTACGTCGTCGACAAGGTCGAGGGCCTCGCCATCGACGCCGACGGCATGATGACCATCGTCACCGACAATGACGGCGTCGACGACTCCTCGGGGGAGACGCTGTTCTTCCAGGTCGGCAAGACCGAGGAAAAGGCGGCTTCGCTGGCGAAGTGATGGGGTTCGGGGCGGGGCGGCGAGGCCTGTGCCTTATCGTCCCGCCGCGGACCTCATCCTTTCAGTTTCGTCATCCCGGGCTTGAGCCGGGATCCTTCCAAACCGTCCAACACGCCGGCTGAGGGCGGACATTCCCGCCCCTTCGGGACGGATCGAGCGCCTTGCCGCAGAGGAATGGATCCCGGCTCAAGGCCGGGATGACGAGATCAGCGATGGCAGCTCGCCGGCAGCCGATTCACCCTCTACGCAAGCCGCGTTCCGCCAAGGGCGCGGCCTTTGCGTTTCATTACTCGAGGTCGGGCGCGTCCTCGAACAGGGTGGCCTGCGCCCCCTGCCAGCCCTGCGGCACGGCGAGGCCGATGTGGCGGAAGGCGTGGGCGGTGAGCACCCGGCCGCGCGGCGTGCGCTGCAGGAAACCCTGCTGCAGGAGATAGGGCTCGACGATGTCCTCGATGGCGTCGCGCGGCTCCGACAGGGCGGCGGCGATGGTCTCGATGCCGACCGGACCGCCGCCGAAGTTGAGCGAGATGAGGTCGAGATAGCGCCGGTCGAGCTGGTCGAGGCCGAGGCTGTCGACCTCGAGCCGCGTCAGCGCCTCGTCGGCGATGCGGCGGTCGACGAGGGTGACGGACGCGACGTCGGCGAAATCGCGGACGCGTCGAAGGAGCCGGCCGGCGATGCGCGGGGTCCCCCGGGACCGCCGGGCGATCTCGCGGCCCCCCTCCTCCGACAGAGGCAGGCCCATGATGCGGGCGCCGCGCCGCACGATCAGCTCAAGCTCCTCGACGGTGTAGAAGTTCAGACGGACCGGGATGCCAAAACGGTCGCGCAGCGGCGTCGTCAGCAGGCCGACTCGGGTGGTCGCGGCGACGAGGGTGAATTTTGCCAGGTCGATCTTCACCGAGCGCGCGGCCGGACCCTCGCCGATGATGAGGTCGAGCTGGAAATCCTCCATGGCGGGATAGAGGATCTCCTCCACCGCCGGGTTCAGCCGGTGGATCTCGTCGATGAAGAGGACGTCACGGTCTTCGAGATTGGTGAGGAGCGCGGCGAGATCGCCGGCCTTGGCGATCACCGGGCCGGAGGTCGAGCGGAAATTGACGCCGAGCTCCTTGGCCATGATCTGCGCCAGCGTCGTCTTGCCGAGGCCGGGCGGGCCGACGAAGAGCACATGGTCGAGCGCCTCGCCCCGGCCCTTCGCCGCCTCGATGAACACCTTCAGATTGGCGCGCGCCGCGGCCTGGCCGACGAAATCGTCGAGCCGCTGCGGGCGCAGCGTCGTATCGAGGTCCTCGCCGCGGGCGTCGGGGTCGAGAAGGCGGGTGGGGCCGGTCATGAGAATTCGGTCGCTATGGTCGCATCGGCAAGCCGGCTGGCGGCATGGTCGAAAGTTACGGTGGTGTCACAGCCGAGGCTGCGGTTGCGACAGGCGATAAGGGCGTCGGCAAGATCGCACTTGGCGGCTCCGGCCGCCTCAAGCGCCCGGACGACGTCGTCGCGGGCTTCCAACAGAAAATCCGGCGAGGCGAGGAGCATCTCCACCACCTCGGGGATGGTGGGAGCGGTGGGCCGCTTCAGCTTGCCAAGAACCCAGACCGCCTTCGTCAGGACAAGGAGATTGATCATGATCGGCCTGCCTTCCTGGCTGGCGAGAATGGCCCGAACCGTCTCCAACTGCGCCACATCATCGCCGACGAGGAGGCGGACCAGCACATTGGTGTCAATCCCGATCAAGCGAACGCTCGTATCTGTGCACGACGGCCTCTCCAATCGCCGCATCCATGGCGTCGAGCGAAACCGGTTGGTCGCCGACGGGCTTGAGAATGCCGATCAGATCGAGAGCCCGGACATGACGGGGTCTCAGGACGACATTTCCGTTCACCTCGACGAAATCGATCTGGTCGCCCGCCTTCAGCTGCAGCCGTTCGCGCAGCGCCTTTGGAAGCGTCACTTGTCCCTTGGATGTGATTGTCGCGATCGCCATGTCCAACCTCGTCCTTACACGCTCCTAAAAGTAAGGAATAACGCCAGGATGCACAACTCAGCCGCGGCTCAGTTCCCTCAGGCCCAGCCGGATCAGCGTCGCCGAACTCGGATCCTCGCCCGCTCCCTTCAGCGCCGCGGAAACGGCGGTCGCCGCTTGTTCGCGGGAATAGCCGAGATTGGTCAGCGCCGAGACGGCGTCGGTGATCGCCGCGGGGGCAAGGCCGTCGCCGAGATTGCGCTTCAGGCCCATCGACGGCGCATCCTGGGCTCCAGCGAAGGCCGGCGCCTTGTCCTTCAATTCGATGACGATGCGCGCCGCGACCTTGGGTCCGACGCCCGGGGCACGCGAAACCATCGCCTTGTCCTGCAGCGCGATGGCGCTGGCGAGTTCGCCCGTGGACAAGGTGCCGAGAATGGCCAGCGCTACCTTCGAGCCGACGCCCTGCACGTTTTGCAGCAGGCGGAACCAGGCGCGCTCGATCTCCGAGGCGAAGCCGTAGAGCCGCAGCATGTCCTCGCGCACATAGGTCTCGATGAACAGCGTCACCGCCTCGCCCGGCCCCGGCAGGGCGCCGAGCGTGCGCGCGCCGCAATGGGCGACATAGCCGACGCCGTGCACGTCGATGACGACGTGATCCTCGCCGATCTCGTCGACAGTGCCCTTCAGTTTGCCGATCACGTGGGGGTCTCCGGCGAGATGATCTCGAGGTCGGGGAAATAGGCGCGGTAGAGCGCGGGATCGCGCGTCAGGAGACGGTGGCCAGCGACCAGAGCATGAGCGCCGATCAGAAAATCGGGGAGCGTCCGCTCTCGGCGCCCTCCCCGTCCGCGGTAGAGCGCATGGGCTCTGCCGGCCGGAAAGGCAGCCTCGAACGGCAGATCTTCCCGCCTCGGGCGAAGCCAAGCGATCCTGTTCGAAAGCTCTTCTTCGGCCATGAAGGCGAATGCGAGTTCTGCCCAGACGACGACGCTGAGGACAACGTCGCCCCGCCTCAACTCATCGATCACGGCATCGACGGAAACCTCGAACTCAGGCCCATCTCCCAGCATGTCGATCAGGATGTTCGTATCAAGCATCGTCGAGGTCTTCACGCGGCCCCCTCATCCAGTCGACATAAGCCTTTCCGCCCATCCCGCGGGTGTCGAGGGTGCCACGCATGCGTTCGATCTCGGCCTCGAACTGTTTTTTGAACCGTTCGCGGTCTTCCGGCGGCTGAGTTTTCACGATCTCGATGCCGCCGTTCCTCTCGACGAAGGCGACCTCGCTCCCCGGACCGATCCCGAGCTTGTCGCGGATCGGCTTGGGGATGGTCACCTGGCCTTTTTCCGTCACCCGCATCGACGTCGTGCCCGCCCTGAAAAGTAATACCTCACCGGTATTACCTACGCGCGCGGCAAGAACAAGTCAAGAACATCAGCGAGCCTCGAAGGCCGCCCGGGCGGCCGCGGACTGGCGGTGATGGGTGTGGCAGATGGCGATGGCCAGCGCATCGGCGGCGTCCTCCGTGTCGAAGGTCGCGCGCGGCATCAGCACCTTCACCATCATGTGGATCTGCTTCTTGTCGCCGTGACCGACGCCGATCACCGCCTTCTTCACCGCGTTGGGCGCATATTCCGCGACCGGCAGGCCAGCAATCGCGGGAACCACCATGGCGATGCCGCGGGCCTGGCCGAGCTTCAGCGTCGCGACCGCGTCCTTGTTAACGAAGGTCTGCTCGACTGCCGCCTCGTCCGGCCTGTAGGTCGCCATCACCCCCTGCAGCCCGTCGTAGAGTTGGCGCAGGCGCGTGGCGAGGTCGAAGGTGGCGTCGGAGGTCACGGTGCCGGCCGCGACAAAACTCAGCGAATTGCCGATGCTCTCAACCACGCCCCAGCCGGTGCGGCGCAGGCCGGGGTCGATGCCCAGGATACGAATCGTCGGTCGCTGCAACACTTTGTTAACCCCCGCTTCTCATCGAATCAGTCGAGAGCTTAGGGACAGAGAGTGAACGAATTGGAACATAATGCCAACCAGTACGTCGGGCTGTCAGCGATGGTCGCGTCCGGGGTGCTTTGCCGCCGGATGAGACGGATACGATTCCAAAAGGAACAGGCAACTGACCTCTTTTGTCTTCGTCGCCGCATTTGCTAGATTGCCTCGAGATCGAGCCGTGGAGCTGGGGATGAGCGAGGCGACGACGCTGCCGCGAATGACCGCCGACGAGTTCTTCGTCTGGCAGGTCGAACAGGACAGGAACTACGAACTGGTCGATGGCGTGCCCGTGCTGACGCCCAAGGCGATGACCGGAGCCTCGCGCCGGCACGACACGATCACCGTGAACATCCTCCTGTCTCTGGGCAACCAGTTGCGGGGGCGGTCCTGCCGGCCGCACACCGACGACATCGCCATCCGCAACCCGAACGGCAATGTGCGGCGTCCCGACATCCTGATCGACTGCCGCTCGGCGCCGGACCGCTCAATGGAAGTGACCGAGCCGAGGGTCCTCATAGAGGTGCTGTCGCCCTCGACGACGAGGTTCGATCGCTTCCAGAAGATCGAGGAATACAAGGCGCATGCCGCCGTTGCCGTGGTGCTGCTCGTCGACAGCGAGGCGCCGCGCGTCATCGTCTGGCGGCGCGGCGCCCAGGGTCTGTGGTCGTCTCTGGTAGTGGAAGACGCCGGCGCGAGCATCGCGCTGCCGGAGATCGGTGCGGCGCTGACGCTCGCGGACATCTACGAGGATGCCGGACTGCCGTCCGCCGGTTGACCCGCCGCACACCGCCCAGGCGGGGCTGATTGCCCCGGCAGCGAGAGCCTTAGGCTGCCGACAGCTTCGCCATGACGGCGTCGTCCACCTCGAAGTTGGCGTAGACGCTCTGCACGTCGTCGTCGTCCTCGAGATTGGCGATGAGGCGCATGACGCTCTCGGCCTTCTCCTCGTCCACCGGCACGCCGTTCTGCGGCCGCCAGATGATCTTGACGCTTTCGCTGGGGCCCAGCGCCGCTTCGAGCGCACCCGAGACCTCGTTCAGGCTCTCGAACGTCGTCGTGATGGTGTGGCCGTCCTCGTCGGAGACGACGTCGTCGGCACCCGCCTCGATCGCCGCTTCCATGACCTTGTCGGCCGAGCCGGCCTTCGGCGCGAAGACGATCTCGCCGACCTTGTCGAACATGAAGGAGACCGAGCCGGTCGCGCCGAGGGCGCCGCCGGACTTGGTGAAGTAGGAACGCACGTTCGAGGCGGTGCGGTTGCGGTTGTCGGTCAGCGCCTCGACGATGACGGCGACGCCGCCGGGCCCAAAGCCCTCATAGCGGACCTCGTCGTAGTTCTCGGCGTCGGCGCCCGAGCCCTTCTTGATCGCCCGTTCGATGTTATCCTTGGGCATGGACTGCGCCTTGGCATTGTTCACCGCCAGGCGCAGGCGCGAGTTCATGTCGGGATCGGGAAGGCCCGCCTTGGCGGCGACGACGATCTCGCGCGCGAGCTTGGAAAACAGCTTGGACTTGATGCCGTCCTGCCGCCCCTTGCGGTGCATGATGTTCTTGAACTGTGAATGGCCTGCCATGGGGCACCTGTCTTCGAATTGTCGCGCGATGGCGCACATATAAAAAATCGCGCCCCAAAGGTCCAGAACGCTTCTGGAATGCGCGTGATGCAGCGCGAAAACGCGGCTTCGGGAATGACGTGATTATGATCCTCGCACGCCGCGATCGTGTGCTTAGGATGACGCATCGTCGTCCGCCGGGAGCCGCCCATGACCGCTCGTCGCATCGCCGCCGCCGCCTTCATGACCGCCTGCCTTGCCTTGCCGGCACACGCGCAGAACGCTCCAAGCACCTGCCACGCCATCGCCGAGGGCATTCCGAAGGCACAGCACGCTTCCTTTTCGGGTCAGGCCCCTGCCCTCCTGGCGGCGCTCGGCCGCGAGGAGGTCAAGATCACCTACGCCCATCATTCGACCTATGTCATCGAAAGCCCGGCCGGGGTGACGATCGCCACGGACTATTCCGGCTATGCCGGACCGCTGGTGCCGCGCGTCGTGACCATGAACAACGCCCACTCGACCCACTACACGAACGTCCCCGATCCCGGCATCGAGACGGTGCTGCGGGGCTGGAACCCTGACGGTGGACCGGCCCGCCACCAGGTGACGGTGGACGACACCTATATCCGCAACGTGCCGACCGATACGCGGGGCTATGGCGGCGACATTGCCGACGGCAATTCCATCTTCGTTTTCGAGATCGCCGGCCTGTGCATCGGCCATCTCGGCCATCTGCATCATCTGCTGACGAACGAGGATTTCGCTGAGCTTGGCCGCCTGGACGTCGTCATGGTGCCGGTCGACGGATCCTGGACGCTCAGCCAGGAAGGCATGGCGGAGACGGTCGCCAGGTTGCAGTCCCGCATCGTGCTGCCCATGCACCGCTTCGCCGGCCCGATCGAGCGCTTCCTTCAGCGCCTGCCGGACTTTGCGGTGGAGCGACGAGCCGAGCGCAGCCTCATCGTTTCAATGCGCAGCCTTCCCGAGCGACCGACGATCGTCGTCCTCGACGGCGTCTGAGGCCAGACATCCCTTGAAACGAGAAGAGCCGGCTTGCGCCGGCTCTTCCCTTCTTGAAACGTTGGCGGACGTCAGAGCCCCTTGCGGGCGTCCGAACGGCTCTTCAAGAGGCTTGCGACCGTCGTCACGACCAAGATGCCGACGATGACGGACAAAGAGAAGCTCGTCTCGATGTGCGGCAGGCCTTCGATGCCCTCTCCCCCGTTGAGGAAAGGCAGCGTGTTCGCCTCCATCGCATGGATGATCAGCTTGATGCCGATGAAGGCGAGGATCAGCGACAGGCCGATGCCGAGATAGACGAGCCTGTCGAGCAGGCCGCCCAGCAGGAAGTAGAGCTGCAACAGGCCGAGCAGCGCGAAGGCGTTCGCCGTGAAGACGATGTAGGGCGCGTCGGTGAGGCCGTAGATCGCAGGGATGGAATCCAGCGCGAACAAGAGATCCGTCATGCCCAGCGCGACGATGACGATGAACATCGGCGTGAAGAAGCGCTTGCCGTTTTCGATGACCGTCAGTGCATTGCCCCGGTAGTCGGGAACCGTCGGCAGATGGCGCTGGACGTATTTGACGATCGCGTTCGGCTCGTATTCCTCGTCCGTCGACTTCGCGCCGTGCTTCAGGCTCTCGGACGCCAGCTTCCAGGCCGTCCAGATGAGGAAGATACCGAAGATGTAGAACACCCAGGAAAACTGCTCGATCGCCGCCGCGCCGAGCGCGATGAAGATGCCGCGCATGACCAGCGCGATCACGATGCCGATCAAAAGCGCCTTCTGCTGGAAGGCGGCGGGCACGGCAAAACTCTTCATGATGATGACGAAGACGAAGAGATTGTCGACCGACAGCGACTTCTCGGTAATGAAGCCGGCGAAATACTCGATGCCGTGCTGGCGATCCCAATAGACCCAGACGCCCCAACCGAAGAGCAGCGCGATCGTGACATAGAAGGTCGACCAGAGGGACGCTTCCTTGAACGACGGCTCGTGCGGCTTGCGCACATGGGTGAGGAAGTCGAACACGAACAGCGCGCCGATGGCGCCGATCGTCGCCAGCCAGACCCAGGTCGGCACCGCATCGGGGGCGATGCCCGTCAGTGCGGTCTCTGCGGCCGCACTCGAAATTGTTTGGTCCAAAACTTCCTCCTTCGCGCCGGATCCACCGATCCCGACGTTCCTGTTTGGCAGCTGAGCGCCGCGTGGGAGCGGGGCGCTCGGGAGGGAGTTGTCTACCGGAAGCGCGACGGCTGCCGGTGGATAACGCTCTGGTGACGCCCCGTCGCCGCGACGTCCATGCCGACGGCTATCGACAGATGGCTATAGATTGCCAAAGCGCAATGTGCGGCAGGCCGCAATTCAGCGCCAGAACGCCGGAATGGTTTCCTCGAGCCGCGGGCCGATGCGCAGGGGCGCGACTTTTTCGGCGAGGCCCGTGCGATCGGAGATCTCGACGCCGAGGCCGGCGATGGTCGCCGGGCCCTGCGCCGCGTCGAAGCGGCCCGTGGCGATCTTGGTGAGAAACCGGTTCAGCGGCTCCTCCTTCTCCATGCCGAGCGAGGAATCGTAGTCGCCGCACATGCCGGCATCCGACTGGTAGGCCGTGCCGCCCGGCAGGATCTGGTGATCGGCGGTCGGCACATGCGTATGAGTGCCGACGACCAAGCTCGCGCGCCCGTCGAGAAAATGCCCGAAACACTGCTTCTCGCTGGTCGCCTCGGCGTGGAAGTCGAAGATCACCGCATCGGCCTGTTCGCCCAGCGGACAGGCCGCGACGATATCGCCGGCGCAGCGGAAAGGATCGTCGAGGCTGGGATTCATGAACACCGTGCCCATGACATTGGCGACGAGAACGCGCGCGCCGTTGCGCGCCTCGAACAGGCCGGAGCCGTTGCCGGGCGCGCCCTTGGGATAGTTGGCGGGCCTGAGGAAGCGGTCATGGCGGGTGGAAAACTCCAGCGCCTCGCGCTGGTCCCAGACATGGTTGCCGGTGGTCATCACGTCGGCGCCGGCACGCAGCGTCTCCTCCAGGATCTCCTCGGTGACGCCGAAGCCGCCGGCAGCGTTCTCGCCGTTGACCACGACGAAATCGAGCTTCAGATCCGCGATCAGGCCGGGCAATTGCTTGAACACCGCGGTGCGGCCGGAGCGGCCCACCATGTCGCCGAGAAACAGGAAGCGCATCAGCCCAGCGCCTTCTTGGCGGCCGCGAGCTTTTCCAGCGCCGCGATCACTTGCGGACGGGCGCCGATCCGCGCGACCCAGGCGGCAAGCGCGGGAAAATCGCCGGCGGCGCCGAGCTCGTCCAGGCCGGCCTTGGCCCAGGAAAAATTGATGACGTCGGCGATCGAATAGGTGCCGGCGAGGAAATCGCGTCCCGTCAGGTGCTTGTCGAGCACGCCGAGCAGGCGGCGCGATTCGTCCCGGTAGCGATCGATGGCATAGGGAATCTTTTCCGGTGCGGCGCTCTTGAAGTGATGCCACTGGCCAATCATTGGCCCGGTCCCGCCGGTCTGGAAGAACGTCCAGGCAAAAGTCTCGGCGCGGTCGGCACCGCTGGCCGGCAGAAGCTTGCCGGTCTTCTCCGCCAGATGGACGAGAATGGCGCCGGACTCGAAGACGCGCTGACCGGCGTCAAGGATCGCAGGAATGCGGCCGTTCGGGTTGATGGCCAGAAAATCCGGCTGCTTCTGAGCACCCGCCCCGATGTCGACAAGATGCAGCGTGTAGGGAAGCCCGACCTCCTCCAGCATGATGATGGGCTTTTCGCCGTTCGGGGTCGTCCAGGTGTAGAGGTCGATCATGTCGATGCTTTCGAGGGTTAGCTTGACCCGACATAGCGCGGATGGCGGGGATTTCGCGAGAGGCATCGCCGGCGTCGGCGGGGGATCGTGTACAACAAGGACAACGACATGCAGTTTCGGCCATTTTCCAGCGCGTCCCGGATCTCAAGCAGGGCCCGCCCCCTGGCACTGGCCCTCTGCCTGGCCGGGCTCGGCGCCTGTGCGACGGGCGGCCCGCAGGGTACGGCCTCGACGCTCGCTTTCGACAGGCAAGAGGCGCTCGCCTCCGTCAATGCCTTCCGCTCCGAGCACGGATTGCAGCCGCTGGCGCTCAATGCGCGCCTGACGCAAGTGGCGGAGGCGCAGTCGGTCGCGATGGCCGCCCGCGACCGGATGGATCACAACGTCGCCGGCGCCCTGCCCGCGCGGATGCGCCAAGCCGGCTACGCCTGGTCGACGACCTCCGAGAACATCGGCCGCAGCTATCCCGACTATGCCGCCGCCATGGCCGGCTGGGTGCGCTCGCCCGGGCACCGGGCGAATCTTCTCAATCGAAGCGTCACCGAAATCGGCCTGGGCGGCGCCCGGGATGCCGCGATCGGCCGAAACTACTGGACGCAAACCTTCGCGGCGCCGAAATAGCGGCTCTGCGTCGCCCTTCTTCCGGCCGCTGAAGTCGTTCGTAAGACTTGCTATCCCCAAAACACGGTCATCCCGCCGGTTGTCCGCTCTTCTCGATAGAGAGATTTTGGAGCGTTGCTGGCTTGCCATTCTGGGCGCCGAATGTCCGACTCCCATTGAAAAGAAACAGTATTATTCTTCTTTCGCCCGGAATCGATGGATGTACTTAAAGTTGTTTATTTTAGCTACTTGATTGGTTCCGCCCTCTTGCAGGGCATTCGGCGAAAATATAAATGTCAATTATATTTAAATCGCCCTAGTAAATTTTGATTTGATAGACAATTATTGGCTATCAAACGAGTATCGAGAGGCTCTCCTCTCTCGCCATTTCTCTGATGGGATCCGGGTGCGGCACGCCGCAGATCAGGTCTCACTGCTCATTTATTTTTTAGGATCATTCACATGACGTTTCCGAAGCTCTTCGGTGCGAACAGCACCGCCATGTCCAAGACCAGCCGCCAGTTCATCCCGGCCCTGGCCCTCGTGGGTCTCGTTCTCGGCGCCGGGCTCAGCCCCAGCATCGCGGCCGACTCCGTCGGCTTCAACCAGAACGCCGCCCTGCGCCTGGTCAACGACTTCCGCGCCGAGAACGGCGTGGGACCGGTACAGATCGATGAGCGCCTGATGCAGGTCGCCTCGACCCAGTCCGACGCGATGGCCGACCAGGATCGGCTCGGCCACTCCGTGGCCGGCTCCCTTTCGAGCCGGGTGCGCGGCAGCGGCGTGACGTATTCGGCGATCGCCGAGAATGTCGGCGCCGGCCAGAGCAGCTTTTCCGGGGCGATGGACCGGTGGATGAGGTCGCCCGTCCATCGCCAGAACATCCTGCGCAGCAACCTCACCAGCATCGGTTTTGCCGGCGCGCAGGCCGGCGGCAAGATCTACTGGACGGAAGTGTTCTCGGCGTCGCCGGGCGGCTTCATGTCGGCTCTTTGAGAGCCGCCTCCGTGGCAATGAAGTCGAGGCCCACATCGTGGGTCTCGGCCGGCACTTCTTCGATCTCCTGCACGGCGAAGGCCAGCCCCGCCAGCAAGGGGGAAAGGCCCTTGCCGCGCAGCGCCGTGATGGCGCGGTCGTAATAACCGCGGCCGTAGCCGATGCGATGGCAGCGCGCGTCGAAGGCGGCCATGGGCACCAGCATCACCGAGGGATCGAGGACCGCCGCGTCGGCGCCCGGCGCGTAGGTGCCGAAACCCTGGCTTTCCAGCGGCGCCCCCCGCACCAGATGCCGGAATTCCAGCCTCCCTTCGACGATCGCGGGCACGCAGAGACGGGCACCGCGATCGGCAAGCGCCATCATCAGCGGGCGCGGATCGACCTCCGAACGGATCGGTAGGAAGCCGGAGACGATCGTGCCGGGCTCCAGGGTCAGACGGGCGGCCACCCTGTCGGCGATCGCCAGCGAGGCCTCGATCCTGATCTCCTCGCCCAACGCATCGCGCCGCGCGAGCGCTTCGGCCCGCAGCTGCGCCTTCAGAGACATTTCCTGGTGCATGGTGGCCCTCCGCGGCTTCTGCCGGATGGTCCCTCATAGGTCGTTCGACGATCATAGGAAAGTTGGCGAGCCGCCTCGGCCGATGAGATGATCGATCCCGGGAACCTACAATGTAGGTGGGCGCCATATATTCCAGCCCACGGGCCGGAACAGGGACAGCTCCCTAGGGGATGCGTAAGGCCCCGGGGAAATGTTACCCCTGTCGGACCGCACAGCTCGCCGTCGGCAGACATAGGCTCCTTGCCGGTGCTTCGCTAGTGCCGTCACCCGCAATTTCGCGCGCGGCCGCCCTGGTCGACGATGCCCCCTTGCAGAACCGCCGCGGCGCCCGACCTAAACGCCGCGCCGGCAATCTGTACCGCTCGGTCGCTTTTGGACGAAAGGCGTGCTAGACGGCGCCTCCCATCGTCCGCCACGACCGACCGGAGAGTGCCCATGCCGCCCATCATCACCGTGTCGAAGCTCGGCAAGACCTACGATACCGGCTTCCAGGCGCTGAAGAACATCGACCTCGAAATCCGCCGCGGCGAGATTTTCGCGCTGCTGGGGCCGAACGGCGCCGGCAAGACGACGCTGATCTCGATCATCTGCGGCATCGTCAATCCCTCGACCGGCACGGTCGTCGCCGACGGCCACGACATCATCCGCGATTTTCGCGCCGCGCGCGCGACCATTGGGCTGGTCCCGCAGGAACTGACGACCGACGCCTTCGAGACGGTGTTCGCCACCGTCTCCTTCAGCCGCGGCCTGTTCGGCAAGCCGGCCAATCCGGCCTATGTCGAGAAGGTGCTGAAGCAGCTCTCGCTGTGGGACAAGAAGGATTCCAAGATCATGACGCTCTCGGGCGGCATGAAACGGCGCGTCCTCATCGCCAAGGCGCTCAGCCACGAGCCGCGGATCCTCTTCCTCGACGAGCCGACCGCCGGCGTCGACGTGCAGCTGCGCCAGGAAATGTGGGAGGTCGTGCGCCAGCTGCGCAATGACGGCGTCACCATCATCCTGACCACCCACTATATCGACGAGGCCGAGGAGATGGCCGACCGCATCGGCGTGATCTCCAAGGGCGAGATCATCCTGGTCGAGGAGAAGGCCGAGCTGATGGCCAAGCTCGGCCGCAAGCAGCTGACGCTGATCCTGACGCAGCCGCTCACCACCATTCCCGAGGCGCTTGCGCCGTTCGAGCTGGCTCTCGCGCCCTCGGGCACGGAGCTGACCTACACCTACGACACGCGCGGCGAGCGCACCGGCATCACCGCGCTGCTGCGCGGCCTTTCGGACAGCGGCATCGCCTTTCGCGACCTGCAGACCAAGCAGAGCTCGCTGGAAGAGATCTTTGTCAGCCTGGTGGGAGAAAAGGCATGAATTTCCACGCGGTCAAGGCGATCTACCGCTTCGAGATGGCGCGCGCCTGGCGCACCGTGTTCCAGAGCATCGTGGCCCCGGTCATCTCGACCTCGCTCTACTTCGTCGTCTTCGGCGCAGCGATCGGCGGGCGCATGGCCGAGGTCGACGGGGTCAGCTACGGCGCCTTCATCGTGCCCGGGCTGATGATGCTGTCGATCCTGACGCAGAGCGTCTCCAATGCCTCCTTCGGCATCTATTTTCCGCGCTTCTCCGGGACCATTTACGAGCTCCTCTCCGCGCCGGTCTCGGCGATGGAGATCACGCTGGCCTATGTCGGGGCGGCGGCGACGAAGTCGATCATTCTCGGCCTGATCATCCTCGCCACGGCAACGCTGTTCGTGCCGCTGCGGATCGAGCATCCCTTCTTCATGCTGCTCTTCCTGGTGCTGACGGCGACGACCTTCAGCCTGTTCGGCTTCATCATCGGCATCTGGGCCGACGGCTTCGAGAAGCTGCAGATCATTCCGCTCTTGATCATCACGCCGCTGACCTTTCTCGGCGGCAGCTTCTACTCGATCGCCATGCTGCCGCCCTTCTGGCAGAAGGTGACGCTGTTCAACCCCGTGGTCTACCTGATCTCCGGCTTCCGCTGGAGCTTCTACGGCGTCTCCGACGTCGCCATCGGCATCAGCCTGGGGATGACGGTGGTGTTCATGGCGGTGTGCCTCGCGGGTATCTGGTGGATCTTCCGAACAGGCTACCGGCTGAAGGCCTGAGTCCTCTGGCAGACGGTCGGCGCCATTGCGCCGACCGCGGCGCCGACTGGGCGTCGACTGGGGACTCCGAAATGTTCGTATTCCCGCCACGCGCCCAAGGAATGCCATCAGCTCAATCGCCACTTTATTTTCAGTGCGAGTAATAACGTGGGCAGAATTGCAACAGTCCGAATGTCGTAAAACCTTCATCTACTGTATTTGCTTGTAGTCCATTTGCTACCGATCGATACTGATGTCTGTGTTCGCACGATTATTGGCTGGATCCGGCGACCGGGGCTGGCCGACAGGAATGGCATCAGGAGAAATTTGATGAAAATGGACAGGCTGTTGCTGGCATCGGTCGGCTTGCTGGCCGGCATGGCCGGCGCGCGGGCGGCGGATGCCGTCGTCATGGTCGAGCCGGAGCCGGTCGACTTCGTCCGGGTCTGCGACGTCTACGGCACCGGCTATTTTTTCATCCCCGGCACGGAAACCTGCCTGAGGATCGGCGGCTATGTCCGCATGCGGCTGAACGCCAACAGCCAGGAATATACCAGGGCCAGCGATCTCGATGGCCCTGAAGACTATGCCTTCGCCTCGAAGGTGAGGGTCCGGCTGGAATTCGACACGCGCGAGGACACCGAACTCGGCACCCTTCGGGCGAAGGCGCGCGTCCAGTCGACCAATACCGGCAGCAGCAGCAGCGGCTATACGATGGACGAGGGGTTCATCCAGCTGGGCGGCCTGACCATCGGCCATCTCGACAGCGCCTGGACCTACAATGACGGCGGCATCGAAGACGGACTGCTGGTCGACGACGATTCCGACTTCGCGGCAGGCGACATCAACGCCAACCGCATTTCCTACACGGCGTCGGCTGGCGGCTTCTCCGCCGTCCTCTCGCTCGAGGACGACGGCGACGGCGACATCCGGCCGGACGCCATCGGCAAGCTCACCTACAAGGGCGATTGGGGCGGCGCCTATGTCATGGGCGTCTACGATGAGGACGCGCAGACCGAGGTGAACCGGCGGCGCGGCGTCGATCCGCTGGGAGACGATGCCGTCTACAGCTTCGGCAAGAATGGGGTCGACGGCGAGGACGGGGCGGTGGTCGTCAAGGCCGCGCTGCTCCTCAGCGATCCCTTCGCCCCCAAATCCAGCCTCAAGGTCGAGGGACATTACGCCTTCGATCCCAGCATCTATGCCGTCGTCGGCGACCTCGGCCAATCCAGCATCTTCGGCAGCAATGATTTCAACCAGACGGGTGCGACCGGCACCAATGGCGGCAATCTCACCCTCTCGAGCGAATGGCAGATCGGCGCGGCCTACAAGCAGGGCTTCGGCAAGATCTCGGCGACGCTGGCGGGACTCTACGGCGAGACCTTCGACCTCGACGCCTCCTCTCCCGGCTTCAGCTACGGCCAGATCGGCTCGATCGAGTACTGGGGCACGGTCGGCGAGGTCGGCTATGCCGTCACCAAAAACTTCTCGGTCCTTGGCCAGGTCTCCTATGTCGACCTCGAGCTCCCCTCCGCCATCGACGACTTCGATCAGACGCGCGGCTTCGTCGAGTTCAAGCGCACGTTCTGACGCGGCCACGGGGCGGCGTCGAGCAATCCCCGCGGCGCGAGGGGGCCGTCCGGCATGGCAGGGGGGCGAGCATGCCGCCCCTGCCGGAGCCCGTCAGGCGCGGCCGTCGATCTTGCCGGCCACCGTCTCGATCGCCGTGGCGACCTCGTTCATGTGCGCCACGAAGCGGCGCTCGTCGGCCGCGACGCGGCGCAGCGCCTCGTCGCGGTCACGGAAGGCCGCGGCGATCTCGGCCTCGAGGCCGGCGATCCGGCGGCGCTGCTCGCTCAGTTCGTCCGTCGCCATGATCGCCGCCATCACCACGAGGCGCTGATCGCCGATTTCGCCGAAACTCTTGCGCAGCTCGTTGACCCGCCCGTCGACCTCGGCGGCCAGACTGGCGAGGTGGTCCTCCTCGCCCTCGGCGCAGGCCATGCGAAACGTCTTGCCGTCGATCGTCACCACCACCTGGGGCATGGGTCTCAGCCTTCCTGCCGACGTTCGAGGACGGTGCGGATCGTCTCCATGGCGCCGACCAGGCGGCGGGAAACCTCGCGGTTGGCGTGTTCGAGGCGCTCGGACTTGGCCAGCGCCGTATCGAGCTCGCCCGCGAGCCGTCCGCGGTCGGCCGTCATGCGCTGCACCTGCTCCTCGGCCTCCCGGACGATGCTTTCGCGCTCCAGCTGGCCGTCCACGGCCTTATCGAGACGCTCGAGCGCCTGCTGGAGACGAAGCGACACCGCGTCGAGCGGATTATCTGCAGGCATGGTCAGGCATTCCCCCGGGCTCGCGGCCCAGTCTAAGCAACGATCGCAAGTATGGAAATTCCTGCGGCATTCGAACCCCCGTTGCAACCGGCAAAGCGCGGCGGCACCCACGGCGCGGTGGATAGCCCGCCCGGCTCCCGCAAGTCCCGGCAAGGACCCCGCCTCTACCGGACCTCATCGATCACATCGACGTGACCTCATTGTGGCTGGCGATGAAGCAAACGCGTCGCCGCGGCTTTACCTCAAGGGGAAAACCGGTAAGAACACGGGCGACGTCACGCAGATCTTGCACCGCAAGCTCTCGGTTCGACCGCCGGCGCCGCGCGCGCCGCGATGGTCCGGACGCCCGTGACTCATGGTGGGCCGGATCCCTCAGGAGGTACCAGGAATGACAGTTCGCGTCGCAATCAACGGATTTGGCCGCATCGGCCGCAACGTCCTCCGCGCCATCATCGAGTCGGGCCGCACCGACATCGAGGTCGTCGCCATCAACGATCTCGGCCCGGTCGAGACCAACGCCCATCTCATCCGCTTCGATTCCGTCCATGGCCGCTTTCCCGGCACGGTGACGGTCGACGGCAACACGATCGACGTTGGCCGCGGCCCGATCCGCGTCACCGCCGAGCGGGACCCGAAGAACCTGCCCTGGGCCGAGCTGAACGTCGACATCGCGATGGAGTGCACCGGCATCTTCACCGATGCGTCGAAGGCCGCCGCCCATCTCGAGGCCGGCGCCAAGAAGGTGCTGATCTCCGGCCCGCTGAGCGGCACGCCCGGGACCGAGAAGACCATCGTCTACGGCGTCAACCACGACACGCTGACCGCGGCCGACCGGATCGTCTCCAACGCCTCCTGCACGACCAACTGCCTCGCGCCGGTCGCCAAGGTCCTGCATGACGGGATCGGCATCGACAAGGGCTTCATGACGACGATCCATTCCTACACCGGCGACCAGCCGACGCTCGACACCATGCACAAGGATCTCTACCGCGGCCGCGCCGCCGCGCTGTCGATGATCCCGACCTCGACCGGCGCCGCCAAGGCCGTCGCGCTCGTGCTGCCGGAGCTGAAGGGCCGTCTCGACGGCGTCGCCATCCGCGTGCCGACCCCGAACGTCTCGGTCGTCGACTTCAAGTTCGTGCCGAAGCGCGCCACTACCGTCGAGGAAGTGCAGGAACTGATCCGCACTGCCGCGAACGGCGCGATGAAGAACATCCTCGGCTTCACCGACGCGCCGAACGTCTCCCACGACTTCAACCACGATCCGCATTCCTCGGTCTTCCACATGGACCAGACCAAGGTGATGGACGGCACCTTCGTGCGCATCCTCTCCTGGTACGACAACGAGTGGGGCTTCTCCAACCGCATGTCGGACACCGCCGTGGCGATGGCCAAGGTCGGCTGAGACGCGTCACGCGCCAGACCGCGCGTCCAGTTCCCGCAGTCCTGACAGCGCCCGGACCGATTTCCGGGCGCTGTCGTTTCCACCGCAGCCGCGGCCCGCACCCTGCCCAGGTGACCCGGGACCAGCCAGGATCGTTGCCTTGCTAAGGGCACAGGCCCCTGCTGCAATGCTCCCACCGGGCCGTCGAGGCAGGCTCGCCACCCTCGAGACGCAGCAAGGTCGCTCGTAGATGTATGAATCCATGTATCTCGCCATTCTCGTCGGAACGGTGCTGGTGCTGGTTGCTGCCTTCTCGAGTCTCCTGGCCCTGCGCTTCGGCGCTCCCCTTCTCTTGCTCTTCCTGTCGATCGGCCTGCTCGCCGGCGTCGACGGGCTCGGCCTCTCCTTCGACAATGCCCCGCTCGCCTATTTCATCGGCTCGATCGCGCTGTCGGTGATCCTGTTCGACTCGGGCTTCGGCACGTCGCTGGCTTCTTTCCGGCAGGCCGCCCTGCCCGCGCTGACGTTGGCGACGCTCGGCGTGCCGATCACGGCCGTGCTGTTTGGCACCGCCGCCTGGTATCTCCTGGACATTTCGTGGCTGCAGGGGGTGCTGCTCGGCTCGATCGTCGGCTCGACCGATGCGGCGGCGGTGTTCTTCCTCCTGCGCATCGGCGGCATCAACATCCGCGACCGCGTCCGCTCGACGCTGGAAGTCGAATCGGGATCGAACGATCCGATGGCGATCTTCATGACCATCGCGCTGGTCGAGATCATCGCGGCCGGCGGCGACGTCGACGATATCGGCCTCGGCGTGCTCGGCCTGTTCATCAAGCAGATGGGGCTCGGCCTGATCCTCGGCCTCGCCGGCGGCTGGATGATCCGCTTCCTCGTCAACCGGCTGAAGCTCGAGCGCGGGCTGACGCCGATCTTCACCCTCGCTCTGTCGCTGCTGGTCTTTTCGGTCACCGGCGCGATCGACGGGTCGGGCTTCCTCGCCGTCTACGTCGCGGGCCTCTATGCCGGCAACAGCCGCATCCGCTCGCACGCCTCGCTGAAGCAGTTCCAGGACGGCATGACCTGGCTCGCCCAGATCATCATGTTCCTGGTGCTCGGCCTGCTGGCGACGCCCTCGCAGTTCGGCGAGATCGCGCTGCCGGCGCTCGGCCTTGCCGCTTTTCTGATCTTCATCGCCCGGCCCGCGGCGGTCTGGCTGTCGATGCTGCCCTTCGACTTCAATCCGCGCGAGACCGCCTTCATCTCCTGGGTCGGCCTGCGCGGCGCGGTGTCGATCCTCTTGGCTATCCTGCCGCTGCTCGGCGGCATCGACGGCGACCACCTGCTGTTCAACGTCGCCTTCATCATCGTGCTGGCGTCGCTGATGGTGCAGGGCTGGACGATCGGCTTCCTCGCCAACAGGCTCGGGCTGATCGTGCCGAAGCGCATCGGGCCGGTGGAGAAGGTCGAGCTCGAACTGCCGGGCACCGCCTCGCACGAGCTCCTCTCCTACCGCGTCGTCCCCGACAGCCCGGTGGCGCGCGGCGAGCGGGTGCCGCGCTGGGCAAGGCCAGCGCTGGTGATCCGCGACGGCAAGTCGATGCGCTACCAGTATGCCGGGCCGCTGCGGGCCGGCGATTACGTCTACCTGTTCATCGCGCCGCGCTATCCCCGCCTGCTCGACCGCCTGTTCGCCAGCACCGTGCCCTTCGAGCCGGACGACGCCGATTTCTTCGGCGAGTTCACCATCGATCCATCGAAGCCGGCAAAAGTCCTGGATGCGGCCTACGGCATCGGCCTTGCCGACGACATCGGCGACGTCACCATCGCCGAGCTGATGACCACGCGTCTCGGCGGACGGGCGGAATATGGCGATCGGGTCGGCCTCGGACCGGTCGAACTGATCGTGCGCGACACCGATGACAACGGCCTGATCACCAGCGCCGGCCTGTCGCTCGAGCCCGAAGGCGGCCGGACCAACATCCCGCTGTTTCTCAACATCCGCGACATCGTCAAGCTGGCCAGAGCGCATCTGGAAAAGCGGCGCCTGCGCAAGGCCGGCAAGCTCGAGCAGCGGGGCGACAGGGCCGAGGCGCGCAACGTGCTGATGGGCACCACCGGCAGCGACGATCTCGCCGCGCCGCTGATGGACCCGTCCGATTCCGATGTCGCCGCGCCGGCCAAGGCTCAGTCGCCCTCGTCCTCGTAGCCGACGAGGTGCAGCGGCCGGGCCGGCAGGCCGCGGAGCGCGCACCAGCGCACCAGCGCCTCCTCGCGGCCATGCGTGACCCAGACCTCGGACGGCCCGAGCTCGGCGATCGTCTCCGTCAGCTCGTCCCAGTCGCCATGGTCGGAAATGATCAGCGGCAACTCGACGCCGCGCTGACGGGCGCGCTGGCGCACCTGCATCCAGCCCGAGGCGAAGCAGGCGAGCGGATCGGGAAAGCGCCGCGCCCATTTGTCGGCGAAGGCGGACGGCGTGCCGACGATCACCGCGCCGGCGAAGACGCCCTTGTCGCCGCCCTCGACCGTCGCCGGCCGGAGGTCGCCGAGGTCGATGCCTTGCGTCTGGTAGTAGTCGCAGAGCTTCTTCAGGGCACCGTGGATGTAGATCGGCCGGTCGTAGCCCTCGTCGCGCAGGAGCTTGATGACGCGCTGCGCCTTGCCCAGCGCATAGGCGCCGACGAGATGGGCGCGTTCGGGAAACTGCTCGGTCGAGCGGATCAGCCGGATGATCTCCGCCTGTCCCGTGGGGTGGCGGAAGACCGGCAGGCCGAAGGTCGCCTCGGTGATGAAGACATCGCAGGGCACCGGCTCGAAGCCGGCGCAGGTCGGGTCTGAACTGCGCTTGTAGTCGCCCGAGGCGACGATCCTCAGCCCGCCCTTCTCCACCGCGATCTGCGCCGAGCCCAGCACATGGCCGGCCGGATGGAAGGAGACGGTGACGCCGGCGATGTCGAGCCGCTCGCCGATGACGGCGACCTGACGCGTCTCACAAAAATCCTCGCCGTAGCGGATGGCCATGATGTCCAGCGTCTCGGCCGTCGCCATGACGGCCGTATTGCCGGGGCGGGCATGGTCGGCATGGCCGTGCGTGATCAGCGCCCGCGCCACCGGCTTCACCGGATCGATGTGGAAATCGCCGGGCGGGCAGTAGAGGCCTTCGGGCGTCGGGCGGAGGAGATCTTCGGGGCGCAGCATCGGCAGGGAGATAGGTGCGGAAGGCCGGGAGACCAGCATCCCATCCCGGGGGCCGGTGAGCTCGGCGGCGTGGTCGGGGACCTTTGGGCGGCGGACGATATCGCCGACCGATTGTCCGCCGGCCAGGAACGAACCCGCCCGGCACCGGCTTTGCCATTTCGAACAAGGAGAGACATGTCATGACCGACACCAATCGCCGTACCTTCCTGGCCGGGGCTGCCCTGACCGCGACCGCCGCCGCCACCCTCGGCGCGAGCAAGGGTGCCGCCGCGCAGTCCAGCCCGCCCGTCACCGCCCCGACGACACCGGCCGCGGGTGCCTATCCCAAGCCGCCTTATCCCACCGACATGCAGCCCTGGCCGGGCCTGGCGTCGAAGATGAACCCGCGTCCCGATCATGGCGAGACGAGCTACAAGGGTTCCGGCCGGCTGGCGGGCAAGAAGGCCCTTATCACCGGCGGCGACAGCGGCATCGGCCGTGCCGCCGCCATCGCCTATGCGCGGGAGGGCGCGGACGTCGCCATCAACTACCTGCCCGTGGAGGAGCCCGATGCCCGCGAGGTCATCGCCCTGATCGAGGCGGAAGGCCGCAAGGCCGTCGCGATCCCCGGCGACCTTCGCGACGAGGCCTTCTGCCAAAGCCTCGTCGACCAGGCGGCGGACCAGCTCGGCGGCCTGGACATCCTCGTCAACAATGCGGCCCGCCAGCAGACCCGCCCGGACATCGCCTCCATCTCGTCGCAGGACCTCGACGACACGATGAAGACCAATGTCTACGCGCCGTTCTGGCTGACCAAGGCCGCCGTCGCCCGGATGCAGGCGGGCGCGGTGATCGTCAACACCTCGTCCGAGCAGGCCGGGAGCCCGTCGGCCGACCTCATCGACTATGCGATGACGCGCGCAGCGGTGCTCAACTTCGCCAAGGGCATGGCCAAGCAGCTGGCGCCGAAGGGCATCCGCGTCAACGCCGTGGCGCCCGGCCCGTTCTGGACGCCCCTGCAGATCAGCGGCGGCGCGACGGTGGAGAAGCTGCGCACTTTCGGCAGCGACGGGCCGCTCGGGCGCGCCGGCCAGCCGGCCGAAATCGCCGGGCTCTACGTCGCGGCGGCCGACCCCCTGCTGAGCTTCTCGACCGGACAGATCTTTGGCGCCACGGGCGGCAACGGACAGCCGGCATGACGCGGCAGGCTTGAAGGCGCCCGCCGATTCACCGGAAGAAACTGTCAGGAGGCCGTCCCGAGGGGCGGCCTTCTGTACTCGGGTTAAGCCTGAGCCTTCGACCACGCGAGGCCTGCCGAGAGCGCCGGGCGCCTCTGGCCTGCCGGCGCCGGCAACAGCCGGAGGTCGCCAGCAGCTCCAGCGGCTCAATCGAGCCGGGCGAGCCCCAACGACAGGGCGACGAGGAGAAGGACGCCGAGCAGCACCAGCGCTCCGACCAACACGGACAGCAGGGCGCGGCCGAAGGCCCAGTGCCGGCGCGTGGCGCGGTCGATCGCGAACCACTCCGTGAGCACCGCCAGATACCAGACGAGGCCGCCGAGGAAGATCGCACAGCCCAGCCAGAACGCCGTCTCGCTGCGGCCATGGCCGGCCGTCATGGCGAGGTCGAGCGACAGGATGAAGGGCGCGGCAATCAGGCACTGGCTGTAGAAGGGCGGCCGCAGGCTGGTCCGCGTCAATCTCTGGCCGGGCGCGCGGACCGCCTGCACCGCCAGGAGAAGCGGCAGCAGGCTGAAGGAGACGGCTCGGAAGATCAGGAGATTGCGCGGGTCGGCGAAGATGCCGCCGAGCGCCACGGTCTTGGAGGAGAAGCCGAGGTCGATGCCGTGGGCGATGACGATGGTCAGGAACAGGAAGATCGGCGGACTGAGCCCGTCCGCGAACTGCTCCTGCGGCGGCTGGGCCAGTTCGCTCTGCACCTCTTCCATCATCCTCAGGGGATGGCGCAGGCAGCGCCAGAGGGTCAGCGGGTAGAACACCAGCCAGGAGACGACCTCGTAGAGGAGGGCCTCGACCGATTTCAGAAGATTCATAAAGTCCATGGGAACTCCGGTCTGGCCCGACAGGCTACAGGCCACGGCGGCCAACCTCCAGACCATCTCGCGCCTGTCCCGTGCGGATGTCGCCCGCGGCGGCACACATTGCCGCTACCGGCGCGGCAATGCGCAGGGGACTCCTCTCTGCAGTCCGGTAGCCCCGCCGCGAAGATTTGCCGCTTGAGTGCCGACCTTTTCGGGCGCATATCCCGGCTTCCTCGGAGCCCCTGACATGACCCTCTCCTCGTCCGGCGAAGCGCTCGCCGATCGCCGTGCCGACTACGCCTTGCAGCTGTCGGGCGCGGGCGATTTCGGCGCGGCGGCGGACCTGATGCGGCAGGCACTGGATCTGGCGCCGCTCTGGGTCGCCGGCTGGGTGGCGGTCGGCGGCTATCTCGAAAAGGCCGGCGCCGTCGAGGCGGCGATCCTGGCCTATGGCAAGGCGCTGACAATCGACCCTGGCGACCGCGAGGGCGCCGGGCTGAAGCTCGCCGCGCTGGGTGCCGCCCCGATGCCGCAGACCATGCCGGCGGCCTTCGTCCGCGGCCTGTTCGACCAGTATGCCGAGCGCTTCGAGACCGCGCTCGTCGACCGCCTCGGCTACCGCGTGCCCGAGCAGCTTTTCGCCGCGCTGCAGACGGTCGCCGGGCCCGGGCGTCGGTTTGCCCGCGCGCTCGATCTCGGCTGCGGCACGGGACTGATGGGCGAGCAGCTGCGGCCCGTCGCCGATGTCCTCAACGGTGTCGACCTCTCGCCCGGCATGCTGCACAAGGCGCGGCGCAAGAAGATCTACGACAGCCTCGCCGAGGCCGACATCACCGCGCTGGCGCCGGCGCCGCAGGCTTTCGACCTCGTCACCGCCGCAGACGTGCTGAACTATGTCGGCGACCTCCGGGCGATCCTCCTCTCCGTCGCCACCATGCTGGCCCCAGGCGGGCTGTTTGCGCTGTCGCTGGAGGCGCATGACGGCGACGAGCCGTATTTGCTTCTGCCCTCCCTGCGCTTCGCCCACCGGCTCGATGCGGCCTGCAGGCTCGGCACCGAGGCCGGGTTCACCCTCGGCCACCAGTCGCGCGTCATGCTGCGCCGGGATCGCGGCATTCCGCTGGACGGGTTTCTGCTGGTGTTTGAACGAGGTGCTTTGGGGGCGGTCTGAGGAGTTTTCGCGGGCGCGAGATTTGCCCCCCTTGGCACGAGGCACCCCCCTCTGGCCTGCCGGCCATCTCCCCCTCAAGGGGGGAGATCAGGCGCGTCGATGGGGCGGCTTTATCGCCAGCCGGTCGAGCACGCATCGATGTCAAAGCCTGGCCGACCTCCCCCCTTGAGGGGGAGATGTCCGGCAGGACAGAGGGGGGCGGCGTAGAGCGCGGCGGGTAAATCTGCGCAACAATCCTGATCGGCTCCCCTCGCCCCGATCACAACAAAGCCCTCTCTGGCTCGCGAAGCCGGGCTCGGCTATCGTCTTCGCACCTGCAGCACGACGCCCCGAGAACGAAGAGATCCTGGAAATGGCCGACGAGACGATCGCCCGCAAGCGCCTGCGCGGCTTCGGCAACTGGCAGGCGACCGCGACGCGGCACACGCCCCTGGAGGACGCGCAGGGCCTCTTCACCGGCACCGTGCTGACCGCGCTCGGCATCGCCATCCTCGCCCATCTCGGCTTCCTCACCGGCGGAACGGCGGGGCTCGCCTTCATCCTGCACTATGCGACGGGGGTGAATTTCGGCCTGCTGTTCTTCGTCGTGAACCTCCCCTTCTACTTCCTCGCCATCCGCCGCATGGGCCTCGCCTTCACCGTCAAGACCTTCATCGCCGTCGCACTGCTCTCGCTCCTGACCGCCGTTCAGCCCGCCCTCTTCGCCTTCGGCACGGTCGACCGCACCACCGGCGCCGTGCTCGGCGGCCTCCTGATGGGCTTTGGCCTGCTCGCCCTGTTCCGCCACCGCACCAGCCTCGGCGGCGTCGGCATCCTAGCGCTCTACCTGCAGGACCGTTTTCGCTGGCGCGCCGGGATCACCCAGCTCGCCATCGACCTCTCTGTCCTCGCCCTCTCCTTCACCGTCGCCGATCCCACGTCCATCGCCTTTTCCATCCTCGGCGTCGTCGTCCTGAACCTGTTCCTCGCCATCAACCACCGGGCGGACCGCTATATCGCGATGTGAGCGTCCTTGGCGGCAGGGCCAGCGCGCCTTACTTCAGGCAGGTGCAGCTCGCCCCCGACCCCGACCCGTCCGACCTCGCGGCCCTGCCGGCGCCCTTCCGTGACTGGTTCGCCGCAAAAGGCTGGGCGCCGCGGCCGCATCAGATGGATCTTCTCGCCCGGGCCGAGGCCGGGGCGTCGGTGCTCCTGATCGCGCCGACGGGCGCGGGCAAGACGCTGGCCGGCTTCCTCCCCGCGCTGGTCGACCTCACCCGGCGCGGACGGGTGAAGCCGGGGACGCGGCCGCGCGGCATCCACACGCTCTACATCTCGCCGCTGAAGGCACTCGCCACCGACATCGAGCGCAATCTCTCCGCCCCCGTCGCCGAGATCGGCATCAAGGTGACGCTGGAGACGCGCACCGGCGACACCAGCCAGGCCAAACGCCAGCGCCAGAAGCTGAAACCGCCGGACATCCTTTTGACGACGCCCGAGCAGCTGGCGCTGCTGATCGCAAGCAAGGACGCCCGCACCTTCTTTTCGGACCTGCGCTACGTCGTCTTCGACGAGCTGCACTCGCTGGTGACGTCAAAGCGCGGGCAGCTCCTGGCGCTGGGGCTCGCCCGGCTGCGCCAGCTGCAGCCCGATCTGCAGACGATCGGCCTGTCGGCAACGGTGTCGGAGCCGGACGACCTGCGGGAATGGCTGGTCGGCCAAAGGCTAGGCGCCTCGCCGCTCGCCGATCTCATCACGGTGGCCGGCGGCGCCAAGCCCGATATCGCGATCCTGCAGTCGAAGGAGCGCGTGCCCTGGCAGGGGCACACGGCGCGCTACGCCATGCCCGAGGTCTACGAGGCGATCCAGGCGCACAAGATGACGCTGCTCTTCGTCAACACCCGCAATCAGGCCGAGCGGCTTTTCCAGGAGCTGTGGCAGATCAACGAGGAGACGCTGCCGATCGCGTTGCATCACGGCTCGCTCGACGTCCAGCAGCGGCGCAAGGTCGAGGCGGCGATGGCGGCGGGAAAGCTGCGCGCCGTGGTCGCCACCTCGACGCTCGATCTCGGCATCGACTGGGGCGATGTCGACCTCGTCGTCCATATCGGCGCGCCGAAGGGCGCCTCGCGCCTCGCCCAGCGCATCGGCCGCTCCAACCACCGCATGGACGAGCCGTCGAAGGCGATCCTGGTGCCGGCCAACCGTTTCGAGGTGATGGAGTGCCAGGCGGCCCTCGACGCCAACTATCTCGGCGACCAGGACACGCCCCCCTTACGCAACGGCGGGCTCGACGTACTCGCCCAACACGTGCTCGGCATGGCCTGCGCCGAGCCCTTCCGCGCCGACGACCTCTATGCCGAGATCACCTCGGCCGCGCCCTATCGCGGCCTCGATCGCGCGACCTTCGACCGCGTCGTCGATTTCGTCGCCACCGGCGGCTATTCGCTGCGCGTCTACGAGCGCTACGCCAAGATCGTCCTCACCGAGGACGGCACCTGGCGCATCAGCCATCCGCGCATCGCGCAGCAGTACCGGATGAATGCCGGCACGATTATCGAGGCGGAATCGCTGACCGTCCGGCTGATCCGGCGCAAGACGCCCGCGGCGATGGCACGCGGCGGCTCGGTCCTCGGCAAGATCGAGGAGGGTTTTTTGGAGATGCTGCGGCCCGGCGACACGTTTCTCTTCGCCGGCCTGGTGCTGCGCTTCGAGGGCATCGTGGAAAACACCTGTCTCGTCACCAAGACCGTGTCGGAGGATCCGCAGGTGCCCTCCTATGCCGGCGCGAAATTCCCGCTGACCACCTATCTCGCCGAGCAGGTGCGCGACATCCTCGCCGATCCCGCGCGCTGGGGCTCGCTGCCGCCGCAGGTCGGCGACTGGCTGGCGATCCAGCAGCGCAAGTCGATCATCCCGCGCGCCGACCAGCTGCTGATCGAGACTTTTCCGGCGGGAAAACGCTTCTTCATGGTCGCCTACTGCTTCGAGGGACGGGCCGCGCACCAGACGCTCGGCATGCTCCTCACCCGCCGGCTGGAGCGGGCGCGGGCCAAACCTCTCGGCTTCGTCGCCACCGACTACGCGCTGTCGGTCTGGGGCCTTGGCGATCTCGGCGCGATGATCAAGGACGGGTCGCTGTCGCTCGACGGGCTGTTCGACGAGGACATGCTGGGCGACGACCTCGACGCCTGGATGGCGGACTCCTACCTCCTGAAGCGCACGTTCCGGCAGTGCGCCGTGATCGCCGGGCTGATCGACCGGCGCCATCCCGGCCAGGAGAAGACCGGCCGCCAAGTGACGGTCTCCGCCGACCTCGTCTACGACGTGCTGCGCGCGCACGAGCCCGACCACATCCTGATGCAGGCGACCTGGGCGGACGCGGCCTCGGGCCTCCTCGACGTCCAGCGCGTCTCCGACCTCCTCGCGCGCATCAAACACCACATCGTCCACCAGGATCTACCCGAGATCTCGCCGCTCGCCGTGCCGATCATGTTGGAGATCGGTCGCGAGAGCATCGTTGGCGAGGCGCGCGACGAGCTCCTGTCGATCGCGGCCGAGGCACAGCTGATCGAGCAGGCGCTGAGCTGAAAAAACTTCGCCGCAGCGCGTAGGGAAAGTCCGCGAGCTGCGTATCACGGTCAGGAAGCCGAAGACGGCATCCGATCCTGACCGTGGAGCCCCGTCGATGACCCGCCTTTGCCTCGCCACCACGCTTGCCACCCTTGCCGCCCTGTCCATCGGGGCCGGCACGGCTGCGGCAGGCCCTCTCCAGGGCCGACTGCTGCAGCACCTCGATACCAATCAGGACGGCGGCGTCGACCGCGGCGAGTTCGAGACGGCGATGGCCAATCGCTTCGTCCGGCTCGATGCCAACCGCGACGGCGCCCTCGACAGCGACGAGATCGAGATCGCGCGCGAGCGCGTCGCCCGCCGCCTCGACGCGGCGATGACCGTGGCCGAGAACCGCATGGAAAAGCGCGATGCGAACGGCGACGGCAAGATCTCGCGCGCCGAGTTCGTGCGCGTACCGGCCCTGTTCGATCTCGCCGACAAGGACCGCGACGGCCGGCTCGACAAGGACGAGCTTGCGGCCGCCCGGGACGCCTTCGGCAGCCGCTGACCGAAGCGGCCGCTTTCTCTCGACCCACCACCTGGAGCCCTCCAATGAAGCCGCATCTTGCCGCATGGGCCGCCGCCGGCGGATTTCTGGCCCTGCTTTCCCTGCCCGCCAGCGCCGCGGACCGCGTCTATCTCGGACCGCATGGCGGCAGCTATGCCGTCTCCTCCGGCTGCGTGGCGGGCGTCATCGACCGCTGCTACCGGCGCGTCACCGCCACCGGACCGGAAGGCCGCAGCTATGTCGCCGCCCGTACCGTGCTGGTCCGGCCGGCGCCGGTGCGACGGGTCGGCGTCGTCCATGTCCGGGGCGGCCCCACCGTGGTTCGCACCACACGCTGGTTCCGCTAGTCTCGGCCGGGCAGGCCGCCTTTTCGAGCCGATGACGTTCGGCCCTCCTGCGACGCGCGAGCGAGAGATGCCGGACGATTCCAGCAACCGAAACGGGCCGGGCAGTGTCGGCGGGAACCACCCCCTTCCCGCCCGCACGGTCCCCGTCCGGCCCGCGGCACCCGAAGCCTCGGCGGTTCGCCGCATGGCCGCCGGCGACCAGGGTGCCCTGGCGCAGCTCGTCTCCCGCTACGGAGGCGGGCTGCGCAGCTTTTGCCAGCGCTCTCTGGACAACGCTGCGGACGCGGAGGAAGTGGTGCAGGACGTTTTCTTTCAGGCCTGGCGCGAGGCCGGGCGCTATCGACCGGAGGCGGCCAGCGTGTCGACCTGGCTCTACGGGATCGCCGTCAGCCGCTGCATCGACCGCCGCCGCCGCCGCGCCTTCCGCGCCTTTGTCGGACTCGGGCTGCGCGAGGAGGAGTTGCCGAGCGAGGCCCCCGACGCCTTGCGGCAGACCGAGAGCCGGGATGCGCTGGAGCGGACCCGGGCCGCGATCGCCGCCCTGCCGGCGCGCCAGCGTATGGCCCTGCTCTTGACCGCCTCCGGCGATCTCGACAATGCCGGGGCGGCGGCGGCCCTGGGAATCGGCGTGGGCGCCCTCGAACAATTGCTGGTGCGGGCCCGCCGGACCTTGCGCGAGCGCCTCGACCCACCCGTCCCCCGATCAGGAGCATGATGATGGACGCCCAGAGTTTCGACGATCTTCTGCTGCGCCATGGTCCGGACATCGACGCCTGGCCGGAGCAGCATCGGTCGGCGGCGCTTCGCCTCGTCGCGGAGGACCAGGCGGTGCACGCCCGGCTGGCGGCCGATCGGCGTATCGCCGACCTCGTCAGCAGCGCCGTGACCGTTCCCGCGCACGAAACCGCGATCCTCCTCGGCGTCATCCGGGCAGCCGCCGCAGCCAAGCGCCGGTCCCGCGCCGCGCAATGGGGCGAGCAGCTGGATGCCTGGGCCGGCCGCTGGCTCGCACCGGCCACGCTCGCCGGGACCGCGCTCGGATGGGCGCTTCTCGCCATGGCCGGCGGCTACGGCCTCGCGCCCGACGAGGCCGCGGGGACCGACGCCCTCTTCGTCGCCATAGCGGAGGGTCGCGGGATTGCCGATGCGGCCTTCCCGGGCGAGGCGGCCCTGCCGCCGGAGGGCCTCTAGCCATGCGCCGATGGCTCGTCCCGCTTCTTGCGGTTGCCCTGCTGCTGTCGCTGACGGCCAATTTCGTCGGCGCGGGCTACGCTCTCAAGACCTGGCGTGCCGAGGCAGCGGCCATGTCCTTCGTCACCGGCGCCCTCGGAGGCTATTCGCCGCCGCTTCGAAAGGCGATGCGCGCCGCGTTCGTCGCCGACCGGCGCGCGCTTCTGGCGGCGCTGCGCGAGTTGCGCGACGCGCGCCAGGCCATGCGGGCGGCGCTGGAGGCCAGGCCCTTCGATGCCGCGGCCGCCGAGACCGCGATGCAGACCGTCGATGCCAAGACGACGGCGCTGCAGCAGCGCGTTCACGCCGCCATGCTGGCCGCAGCGAAGGCCACGCCCTGAGCGGCGCCCTCCCGCAGAAGGGCGGCGCTCCTCAGTGTGCCGTCAGCGCGTCCATGGCGCCGGGCTTGCCCTGGACGGAGAGACGGTCGACGAGCGTCTCGCTGGCGGCGTTGAGGCCGATCACCTCGGCCGCGACGCCGCGCCGCTGGAATTTCAGCACCACCTTGTCGAGGGCGCCGACGCCGGTGAGGTCCCAGATATGGGCGGCCGACACGTCGATGACGACGCGCTCCAGCTTCTCCGAAAAGTCGAAGGCGGCGATGAATTCCTGCGCCGAGGCGAAGAAGACCTGACCCTCGACACGGTAGGTCCGCGCCCGGCCGTCTTCCGACAGAGAGGAGGAAATGGCGAAGATCTGCGCGATCTTCGAGGCGAAGAACAGGCCGGACAGGAGCACGCCGACGAAGACGCCAATGGCGAGGTTGTGCGTCCACACGACGATGATCACGGTCGCCAGCATCACCACCGAGGAACGGCGGGGATGGGTGACCACATTGCGGATCGAGCCCCAGTCGAAGGTGCCGATCGAGACCATGATCATCACCGCGACGAGGGCGGCCATCGGAATGATGGCGACGAGGTCGCCGAGGCCGACGATCAGGATCAAGAGGAAAACGCCGGCGGCAAAGCAGGACAGCCGGCCGCGACCGCCCGAGCGGACATTGATGCCGGACTGGCCGATCATCGCGCAGCCGGCCATGCCGCCGAAGAAGCCGGTGACGAAATTGCCGATGCCCTGGCCGACGCATTCGCGATTCTTGTCCGACGGGGTGTCGGTGAGGTCGTCGACGACGGCGGCCGTCATCAGCGATTCCAGGAGGCCGACCAGCGCGATGCCGGCGGAATAGGGCAGGATGATCATCAACGTGTCGAGGGTGAAGGGCACGTCCGGCAGAAGGAAGCTCGGCAGGGTCGAGGGCAGCGCGCCCATGTCGCCGACGGTGCGCACGTCGATCTGCAGGAGGACCGCCGCAATGGTGACGACGACGATGGCGACCAGCGGCGACGGCACCGCTTTGGTGACGAGCGGCAGCCCGTAGATGATGGCGAGCGCCACGGCGACGAGGACGTAGGTCATCCCCGGCACGCCGATCAGCTCCGGCAGCTGCGCCAGGAAGATCAGGATGGCGAGGGCGTTGACGAAGCCGGTCATCACCGAGCGTGAGACGAAGCGCATGAGATTGCCGAGCCTGAGGACGCCCGCCAGCATCTGCAGGAGGCCCGCGAGGATGGTCGCGGCGAAGAGGTAGTTCAGCCCGTAATCGCGCACCAGCGTGACCATCAGCACGGCGGTCGCCGCGGTGGCCGCGGAGATCATGCCGGGGCGGCCGCCGAAGATGGCGGTGAGGACGGCGATGGAGAAGGAGGCGTAGAGGCCGACCTTCGGATCGACGCCGGCGATGATGGAAAAGGCGATGGCCTCGGGAATGAGGGCCAAAGCGACGACGAGGCCCGCGAGCAGGTCGCCCCGAATATTGCCGAGCCATTCGGCTTTCAGGTCGGTAGCATTGAACATCGAGACATCTGACATCTGGACGACGCGCGGACAGGCCTTGAGGCCGTGGCGGCGGAAGGGGTCGTCTAAAATGGGCCGGGGGATCGGCGCCCGGCATAGCCACCCGGCGAGGCGGGTCCATTGTGCCGGCAAGGCATCGCCGTTTCGGCACCAAATTGCAAGGCGACGCCGCGGTGGCCCCCCTCCCCCGCAGCCGAGGCGTCGGTCCTCACCTCGCGGCAGGTGGCCCGGCGGGTGTGACGTTTCCGCGATCTGCCGCCCTGGCCGCCGCGAAGGCCTTGCCTTTGCCGCCAAGCATGAGTCGATAGGGCCTGTGGCGAATCACACCAGGGACAGTCCGACAAAATGAATGCGGTGATGCGCCGGATGCGGCAGGCGGAGAGCGAGGGGCATGCGACGGCGCTGAACGGCGGCGCCATCGTCTGCGACCCCACGGGCGCCGTCTACTGCCCGGACGAGCGGCTGCTCATCGTCTCCGACCTGCATCTGGAAAAGGGCGCCGCTTTTGCGCGCCGCGGCATGATGATGCCGCCCTACGACACGGCGGCGACGCTGGCGCTGCTCGGCGCCGTCATCGGCCGCTACCAGCCGACGCGCGTCGTCTGCCTCGGCGACAGCTTTCACGACCGGCACGGGGCGGCCTTCATGCCCGCCGCCTATCGCGAGATCCTCGTCAAGCTGATGGCCGGCCGCGACTGGACCTGGATCGCCGGCAACCACGATCCCGAGCCGCCCGCCTTCGTCGGCGGCGAGATGCTCGGCGAGGTCGCGGTCGGCCCCTGGCTCTTCCGGCACGAGCCGAGAAACGGGCCATGTCCGGGCGAGGTGGCGGGCCACCTGCATCCCGTGGCGCGCGTCGCCGGCGGCGGTCGCAGCGTGCGTGGCGCCTGTTTCGCCACCGACGGCGAGCGCATGGTCATGCCATCCTTCGGCGTCACCACCGGCGGGCTCAACGTCCTCGACCGCGCCTTTCATGGCCTGTTCCGGGCAGAGCGCGCCATGGCCTATGTGATCGGCGTCACCCGCATCTATCCGATCGGCTTTCGCGCCCTCTGCCGCTGACGCCCGCGGTTTCGACGGGCTCCGCGCTCTCGCCGGATCAAAGCGTCGAGAGGGTCGCCGCGATCTCGCACAGGACGACGACCGCCGTCAGAACGAGGCGCAGCCGGCCGAACTCCGCCGGCAGCTGGCCGCGGCGGATGGCGGCGATGTCCCAGGCGCCCTGCGCCAGGAAGGCGAGGGCAAAGCCGGCAAAGCACCAGGGCGCCGGCACGAGGACGAGAATCCAGGCCATAATCGAGGGGACGACCGACAGCACCAGCGTGCCGCGCGTCCGGACGCCCGTCATCAGCGAGGCACCCCAGCGGATGCCGCCGAGGAAGGACAGGATCACCGCGCTATAGGCGGTGAAGGCCAGCACCAGCTTGTCGAAGGCGATGAAGTCGCGCCCGGCATAGATCAGCACCGCCGACAGAGCGACGAAGGGGATCAGCCCGCCGAGACCGAGGGCCCAGAGCGTGCGGTTATGCGCGAGCGGCTCGGTCGGCGCCTGGTCGGCCAGGTAAGGGGTCGCAGTGTCGGTCATGGTCAATCCCGCTTGAAGGCCAGCCTGCCGAACCAGCCGGTCACGATCGCCAGCGCAACCGCGAAGACACCGTACAGAAAGCCGTGGCGTTCCGCGAGGTTCGAGACCGTGGTCTCGAAACCCGACTTGACGACGCGCAGCGGCACGTTGCGCTCGCGCAGGAAAACGCCGTTGCGAAACAGCAAGGCGCGCGCGGTGTGGATCCCCACCGGCAGGTCCGCCGGCAGAACCAGATCGGCGCGGAACAGGGTCGTGCTGACGAATTCGATGCTGCCGAAGGACTGCTGATACAGCCCGCGTTCGATCCGGATGCGCCGCATGGCGTTGGCGTATTCGTCGCGGTTGGGCGCCACGGTCTCGGCATCGCGGCCGAGATCGGTGCGCAGGCTCTCGATTCCGACCGACAGCTGGTCGAGCAGCTTTTGCGGCGCGATGTCGGTCAGGCGCCGGGTCGAGGCCAGCGTGTAGGAGGCCGGGGCGCTGTTGAACGTCTCCGACCCCCTGTTGACCCACAGGCCGAGCACCCGCTCCTTCTCGCGCACGACGAGCGGCGTCTTCGGGCCTTCCAGGACGACGACGATGTCGTAGCCGCCCTGGCGCAGGATGCGCCCGTCGGCATTGTCCAGCGCGCCGAAGACGACGAGGCGGGCGCCGCTGAAATTGGAGGCGATGACGATCTGCTCGGTCGACAGGCCAATCTCGAAGGTCTCGTTCAGCCCCGGCGTCGCCTCGCTCGGCGCCGGCATCGCCTGCGCCGTCGTCGCCTGGGCCGTCCTCGTCGGCTCGTCGGCCGCGGTCGTGGCGGCAGGCAGCAGCAGCCCCAGCGCTGCCAAAGCGAGCGCCGGCGCCCTCACTTGGCCTCTCCGCTCGGCAGGCTGATCGAATAGATGTCGCTGGGATAGACCACCAGTTCGACGCCGAGGCGGATGCAGACCGCCAGCACCAGCAGGGCCAGGAGTGCCCGCAGCTGCTCGCCGCGCAGCTTGCGTCCCGCCTGCGCCCCGAACTGTGCGCCGACCACACCGCCGATCATCAGGAGGAAGGCCAGGACGACGTCGACCGTCGTGTTCGTCGCCGCCTGCATGACGGTCGAGATCGCGGCGGTGAAGATGATCTGGAACAGCGAGGTGCCGATGACGACGCTGGTCGGCACCCGCAAGAGATAGATCATCGCCGGCACCATGATGAAGCCGCCGCCGATGCCGAGCACCGCACCCAGGATGCCGATGATGAAGCCGAGGCCGAGGACCGGGATGACCGAGACATAGAGCTTGGAGCGCTGGAAGCGCATCTTCAGCGGCAGGCGGTGCACCCAGTTGTGCTGGCCATGGCGGCGCACCTCGCCCGAACCGCCGGCATGGACGCGGCGCATGGCGTTGAGGCTCTCGACCATCATCAGCACGCCGACCGAGCCGAGCAGCAGGACGTAGAGGATGGAAATGACGAGATCCAGCTGACCGAGCCGCCTGAGCAGCGTGAACAGCATGACGCCGAGGACCGAGCCGACCGCGCCGCCGGCCAGGAGCATGAATCCCAGCTTCAGATCGATCGTGCCGCGCTTGTAATGCGCGAGGGCCCCCGAAAAGGAGGCGGCGATGACCTGGTTGCCGCCGGTCGCCACGGCCACGGCGGGGGGGATGTTGTAGAAGATCAGGAGCGGCGTGATCAGGAAGCCGCCGCCGACCCCGAACATGCCGGAGAGAAAGCCCACGGCCGCTCCCATGCCGATGATGACCAGCATGTTGACGGAGATTTCGGCAATCGGCAGGTAGAGATTCACGGCGGCCATCGTTCCCGGGTTCGGCGCGCTTGTCGCATGGCTGCGGCTGCCCGACCCGTCAAGGACCGACCTTCGACATGCCAAATCCGGCGCGCGCTTTCGGCACGGCCGGAATCTAGCAAGAAAGTCCTAAGAACTTTAACCGTTTCGGCGGGCCAGCAGCGCCCGGATCAGCGTCTCGTCGATCTTGCCGTTCGACGCCAGGCCCGCCTGCTTCTGGAAGGCGGCGATGGCGGCCGTGGTCTTGTCGCCGACGACGCCGTCCGGCGTGCCGGCGTCGTAGCCGAGCTTGCCGAGGATGGCCTGAATGTTGCGCACGGCCCGCGTCATGTCGACCGAGGCCGTCTGGTCGCTCCCCGGGCTGCTCCACTCCGGCGGGACTTCCACCGTGTTGGCGGAGCTCGCCACGTCCTTCGCCGTCCACTGGGCGATCGTGGCGTCGGTCGCCGTGCGCTGCTCCGGCGTCATCTGCTCGCCGATTTCCTTCTGCTTGGTTTCGGCATCCTTGTCGCCGGACTGGGCGACGATGCCGAACCACTTGTAGGACTGGGCGAGGTTCTGTTCGACCCCCGAGCCGCGGGCATAGAGGATGCCGAGATTGTACTGGCTGTCGCGCATGCCGTGATCGGCCGCCTGCTCGAACCAGGACGCGGCGGTCTCCGGCTCCGACTTGCCCTCGATGCCGGTCGCATAGAGCACCGCGAGATTGTGCATGGCGCGGATGTTGCCCTGACCGGCGGCCAAGAGATACCAGTCGCGGGCAGCGCCGGTATCGCGCGCGACGCCGTTGCCCTTCTCGTACAACGTGCCCAGGCTGTACTGCGCCGGGGCGAAGCCGCGCTTGGCGGACTGGGCGAACCAATCCAGCGCCGCGGCGGCGTTGGGCTGGCTGCCGCGGCCTTCGAGCAGGCGCAGCCCGACCTCGAAGAGAGCCTTCGGTTCGGCGGCCGCGGCGGCCGCGACGAGGGCCGGCGTGCCGATGTCGGCGGGCGCGGCCGGAATGCCGCCGGCGGCCGAAGCGGGAAGCTTGGCCGTGGCTCGGGCCAGGACCGCGGCGGCGTCGTCGGCCTTGGTCGTCGCGGGCGCCAGCGAGGCGGGGCCAGGCGCCGCGACGTCCGGCGCCTTCACCGCCAGCATGGTCGGTCCCGGCGAATCCTGGCCGGGAGAACGATCGAACAGGGCTTGCTGCCCGGTGGACGGAACGCCATCAGGCGTCCCGCTGCTTTCGGCGGCGGCCTGCGGCACGGGCGCAGAAGGCGCTGTAGCGGATGAAACGGGGGCGGGCGCGGAGACGGCGGGCGGCGTCTCTGCCTCGTCCACGGCGGCGATCTGCCGGGTGTCGGCAGTTTCCGGATTGGTTAGGAGGGCCTTGCCGATCGGCATCGCCGCCAGGGCGACGAGGACCGCGGTCACAGCCATCAGAATCGTCTTGCGGCGGCGCTGCAGCAGCGAGGACAGGCCCTCGCGGCCGGACTTGCCGGCGACCTGGGGGGAACGCAGGGTTTCCGCCTCGGCGACGGCGGCCTTGGCGGCGCGCCGTGCCGCTGCGCGGGTCTCGGCCTCGCCGGTGGTTTCGCTGCCACCCTCCATCTTGTTGCGCTGCTGCAGGCGCACGCGCTCGAGCAGCGCGCCGATGTCGGGCGCGCCGGAACCCGGCTCCAGCGGGCGGTTGGCCTCGCTGCTGTCGAGCATGGGGGCGGTGTCGAGCGCAGGCGCGTCAAGGCGCTCGCGCGTGCCGGTTTCGACCTTGGGCGTGCGCCGTTCGAGCACGGTCTGGTCGCCCAGGGTGGCGACCGGCTCCGCCGCGCCGCGCCCGGTCATGTGGCGGGCGATCACGGCCCTGAGGCCGCGCGGGCTCGCCGGTTCGCCAAGGCTGACCGGCTCGACCGCCGGTGCCACCGCGTCCGTGGTCGGGCGGGTGTCGCCGCGACCGCCCTTCGTCAGTTCCGTCTCGATCATTTCGAGCCGGTCGACGATCTTGCGCAGGGTCAGATGGACGGCGTCGAAGACCTGGTTCGAGCGGTCGCCGGTTTCGCGCGACAGGTGCTCGAGGGACCGCAGATTATCCGAAAGCTGGGCCACATGCTCGCTCTGGCGCTGGTCGCCGGCGGCCTGCATGCGGCGCGCGGTTTCGTCCGCGGCCTCGCGGGCGGCGGCAATCAGGGCTTCGCGATTCTCGTCGAGCCGCTGCTCGACGGCCGCCAGCCGCCGATCGAAATCGCTGTCGAAATCCTCGGACGACAGCGTTCCGGCGGTTGCCAGATGCTCCGACAGGCGGCTGATCTGGCTCTCCAGTGAGCGCATCATCTCGGTGTCGACGCGGGGCTGCTCGGCAGCCTCGAGCCTCAGCGCGAGGGCGGCGAGCCGCGCCTCGATCGCCGCCGTATCGACCTGCGGCCGCTCCCATTCGGCCGAGACCAATTCCAGCCGGTCGGCCAGGCCCGCGATGCGCTCCGACAGCTGGTCGGTCAGCGCATTGCTGGCCAGATCCTCCACCCGCTGCGACAGTTCGGCGATGCGCTTGGTCAAAGCCTGACTGTTGTCGTCGGCGGCGAAGCGGTCGACCCGCGCGGTGAGGGTCGCGATGCGGGCCTCGATGCGCTCGATCGGTGCCATGTCGATCGTCGGCGCCTGCAGGGTCGTCGCCACGATCGCCCGCGAAATCTCGTCGAGCCGCTCCTCGAGCGACAGGAAATGCTCCAGGTCGGCGTCGCCGCCGCGGCGCGCCAGCGACTCCACGCTGGTCGCCAGGATCTTGATGCGCTCTTCCAGCTGGCCGATGCCGAGGCTCGCGGGAAGGTCGGCAAGGCTCGATTCGATCCGCCCAATCCGCTCGGCCAGCCGCTGCACGCTCGATTCGATCTGCCGCGAATCCAGCCGCTCCTCCAGCGCGCCCCAGCGCTTCTCCACCGCCGGCGAGGGCGTGCTGTGCATGGCCTCGAGCTTCTCGCGCATGGTCTCCAACTCGTCGCGCAGAAGCTGGGACAGGGCGGCGCCGTCGGCGCCGGCCGAGGGGCCGTGATAGCGGGTCTCGAATTCCTCCCAGCGCTTCTCGACGGCCCTCACCTGGTCCTCGCTGGCGAGCGAGCCGAGCGATTCGCGCAAGCGTTCCAGTTCGTGCCTCAGGTCCCCGCGATGCTCATGGTCGGCTTCGACGTCGGGCCCAGCGTCGCGACCGGCCGCGCGCGTCGGGCGGTCGGCCGCCAAGGGCGCGGCCGGCGCGAGTTGCCCGCGCAGGTCCTCGAGGTCGGCCCTCAGGGTATTCAGCGTCGCGCGGTCGGCACCCTCGTCGGTCAGCCGGGCCAGGGCGACGGAGATCTCGCCCATGCGGGCGGCAATCGCTTCGCCCGGCGAGCCGGCGGTGATCATCTGGCGCAGGTCGTCGAAGGCTCGGTGGACGGCTTCGAAGCGCGAACCGTCATGGCCGCTCCGTTCGTCCTCGATCTGCCGGCGCAGGTTGCGCAACTCGTTGGAAACTTCGGCCATCAGCGCGTAGCTGCTGCCTTCGGCCCGCAGGGTGTCGACTTCGCCGACCAGGGTCTCGAAGCGCCGGCCCATCGCGCGGTCCTCCTCGGCCGGCCGCTTGCTTTCTTCGCGGGAGCGCGGCATCGGCGCCGGGGCGCGCTGCGGTTGGGGCTGATCGTCCAGCATCTGGCGCCGCATGACGATCTCAGACACCGCATCGGCCAGCGAGGGCCGACGCCGTTCGGCCCCGGGAGCACCGCGCGGGGACGCGGCCGCATGGGCCGCCGCGGCGAAAGCGGTCGAGGCAGGAGCGTTCTGCCGCGGCGCCGTGGTGGCGGCGGCGGGCGTCATTTTCGCCAGGCGGGCTTCCAGGAGTTCGAGCGATCGGTTCAGCGCGGCCAGGGAGGCGCTCTCGTTCTCGCCGCTGGGCACTGCCGGATACGACTTCGCCATCGTTAGGCTCCTCTCGCTCTGCCAGAGTGGCCGAGCCCCCCGCAGGAGTTGCGTTCCGCTTTTGCTGCGACCGACGTTGCGTCCCCGGGTTTAAACCCTTGGTTAGTGGTCGACATGTTCGTTTACCATATAGAAAGGCTGGCATGAGCGAGGCTGGATTTTCAGCTTGATGACGTGGCGTCTTGCTCGCGCCGCAATCGGCGGAGTATGTCAGGCCACACCCAACGATCCCGTGAGTTTCGACGCCGGCTTCGCGTTGCCGAGGGAAACTCTCCTATGGAATTCAAATGAATAAGCTCAATGACGCCGAATCCCTCGGGGAAGACGCGATTCCGTTCGACATCGATTTTCTTCTCGGTCAGACCGCTTCGTCCGCCACCGACAAGCAGGTATTCCGGATCGGCGATCTCGCCCGCGAATTCGCCGTCACGCTTCGAACGCTCCGCTTCTACGAAGATCGCGGCCTTCTGAACCCGGAGCGCCGCGGAACGACCCGGCTCTATTCGCGCCGCGACCGGGCCCGGCTGCGACTCATCCTCCTGGCCAAGACGCTCGGCTTCTCGCTGACCGAGGCCAAGCAGCTGATCGAGATCTACCACGAGCCGAACGGCAAGCGACGCCAGCTCGAGGTCGCGCTGCAGCGCTTCGAGGAGCAGCAGCAGGTGCTTCTGGACCAGAAGCGCGAACTCGACGCGTCGATCGAGGCGATGGGCGTTTCGATCAGTTTCGTCCGCGACCGACTCAATCTCTCAAAATCTTGATCGGGCCGGCAGCGCGCTGCGCCGGGTGACGGCGCCCACGAGATTCGGCCCGTCCTGACCCGCGCCGTTTCGTACGGCGGTACGCCTGCCCTCACCTGATCCGCTCGTCGGCCACCCTCGCCGGATGATGATCCGCGGGCCGGATCGCCACAACTCCTACCACGGCGTTCCCTCGTCGCTGTGACCGAAGGCCGCCGATCGCCGGATAGCCGAGTGCCCTTGTGTGCGCACCCGGGAGTCGATATATCGGCTTCAATTGACGTAAACGTCAAAGTTAGAATCAGCTTCTGGGGAGGACAAGCCTATGCCGGTCTATCAGGCGCCCGTCGCCGACACTCTGTTCATCCTCAACGACGTCCTCGGGCTCGAGCGCTACAGCAACCTGCCCGGCTTTTCCGACGCGACCCCGGACATCGTCGAGGCGGTTCTCGGCGAGGCCGGCCGCGTCGCCGCCGAGGTATTCCATCCGCTGAACCAGTCCGGCGACCACGAGGGCTGCACCCGCCATGCCGACGGCACGGTGACGACGCCTGAAGGCTTCGATGCGGCCTATGCGACCTTCCGCGAGGGCGGCTGGGGCGGCATCTCGGCCGATCCCGAGTATGGCGGCCAGGGCCTGCCGCACACGCTGTCGGCCGCGATCAACGAATTCATGTCCTCCGCCAACATGGCGTTCGCGATGTATCCCGGCCTCACCGCCGGCGCGATCGCGGCGATCAGCCAGCACGGCACCGAGGCGCAGAAGCGACAGTACCTGCCGAACATGATCGACGGGTTGTGGACCGGGACGATGAACCTGACGGAGCCGCATTGCGGCACCGATCTCGGACTCCTGCGCACCCGGGCGACCCCGCAGCCGGACGGCTCCTACAGGATTTCCGGCCAAAAGATCTTCATCTCGGCCGGCGAGCACGACCTGTCGGAAAACATCATTCATCTCGTCCTCGCCCGCATCGACGGTGCGCCGGAAGGGGTGAAGGGCATTTCGCTGTTCATCGTGCCGAAGTTCGTGCTCGGCGCGGACGGCCGTCCCGACCAGCGCAACGGCGTCTCCTGCGGCTCGATCGAGGAGAAGATGGGCATTCACGCCAATGCCACCTGCGTCATGAACTACGACGACGCGACCGGCTTCCTCATCGGCGAGGCCGACAAGGGCCTGCGCGCCATGTTCACGATGATGAACGAGGCGCGGCTCGGCGTCGGCATCCAGGGCCTCGCCATTTCCGAGATCGCCTACCAGAACGCCGTCGTCTACGCCAAGGATCGGATCCAGGGGCGCTCGCTCTCCGGCATCAAGGCCGCCGACAAGCGGGCCGACCCGATCATCGTCCATCCCGACATCCGCCGCATCCTGATGACCATCCGCTCGGTCAACGAGGCCGGCAGGGCGCTGATCCTGTGGACGGCGCTGAAGGGCGACCTGTCGCATGTCGCCGAAGACGCCGCCGAGCGGCAGGCGGCCGACGACTGGATGGGCCTGATGACTCCGGTCATCAAGGGCGTCCTCACCGACAAGGGGTTCGACAACGCCGTGATGGCCCAGCAGGTCTATGGCGGCCACGGCTATGTCCGGGAATGGGGCATGGAGCAGTTCGTCCGCGATGCCCGCATCGCCCAGATCTACGAGGGAGCCAACGGCATCCAGGCGCTCGACCTCGTCGGCCGTAAGCTGGCGCTGAACGGCGGCCGCGCCGTGCAGGCCTTCTTCGCCGAGGTCGCGGCCTTCTGCGAGGAGCACCGGTCCGACGAGGCCATGGCCCCCTACACCAAGGCGATCCACAAGGGATCGAAGGACCTGCAACAGGCGACGATGTGGCTGATGCAGAACGCCATGATGAAGCCGGACAATGCGGGCGCCGCCTCGACCGACTACATGCACCTGTTCGGCCTCGTCGCGCTTTCCTACATGTGGGGCAGGATGGCGAAGGTGGCGCAGGACCAGCTCGCGGCCGGCACGGGCGACAAGGCCTTCCTCGAGGCCAAGCTCGTCACCGCGCGCTTCTTCATGGAGCGCGTTCTGCCCGAGACTGCGGCGCATCTGGCGCGGATTTCGGCCGGCGCCGACACGATGATGGCGCTGGAGGCCGAGGCGTTCTGACGTCTTGAGGGAGTTCTCGGATGAAGCGCGAAGCCTTTCTTCGGGAATTGCGCGCCGAGGCTCGAAAAGGCGGCCTGGAATTCCGGGTCATTGAAGGGCGCGGCAAGGGCAGCCATTATCGCGTTCACATCGGAGAGCGGTTCACGACCGTCCAGAGCGGTGAATTGACGCCGCTGATGATGCGACGGATACGCAAGCAGCTGGGACTGGAGGACGGGCATGAATGACTATCGCTACCCCGTCAGCTTTGCGGAGGATCCCGATGGCGGGATCAGCGCGACGTTCCCCGACGTTCCCGAAGCCATCACGTCCGGCAGCGATCTTCCGGAAGCGATGCGGGCAGCCTCGGAGGCCCTCGGTCTGGCGCTGCGGGGCTATCTCGCTATGAACCGCGCTCTGCCAGTCGCTCAGTCCCAGGGCGGCGAGATGGTCGCCCCCTATGCCGACGATCTCCTCAAGATCGCCTTCATCGAATCCTTTCGAAGCTCGGCCCTTTCGGCAGAAGCCCTTGGCGGCCTTGCCGGGCTGAAGCCTTGGCAGGTCGACGCTCTGCTCGATCCCGACAACGTCGACTCCGTCGCCGATCTCGAAAACGCGCTTGCGGTCCTGGGCCGCAGGCTCCGTCTCGTCGTCGAGGCGGCCTAACTCCGAACCGCGGCACTTGCCTGCGGAAAGCCAAACAGCATGGGAGGCTCGATCATGGCCGAAGCGTATATCTACGATCACGTCCGCACCCCGCGTGGCCGCGGCAAGAAGGACGGCGCGCTGCACGAGGTGCCGGCCGTCCGGCTCGGCGCCAAGGTGCTGGAGGCCCTGCGCGATCGCAACGGTCTCGACACCGCAAAGGTCGACGACATCATCTATGGCTGCGTCGATCCGGTCGGCGAAGCCGGCGCCGTCATTCCGCGCGCGTCCGCCTTCGAGGCCGGCTACGACTTCAAGGCGCCGGGCATCCAGATCTCGCGCTTCTGCGCCTCGGGCCTCGATGCGATCAATCTCGGTGCAGCGAAGATCGCCTTCGGCTCCGACGATCTCGTCATCGCCGGCGGCGTCGAATCCATGTCACGCGTCGGCATGGGCATGGCCGGCGGCGCCTGGTTCATGGACCCCTCCGTCGGCATTCCCTCCTACTTCATGCCGCAGGGTGTTTCGGCCGACCTGATCGCGACGAAATACGGATTCTCGCGCGACGACGTCGACGCCTATGCGGTGGAGAGCCAGAAGCGCTCGGCGCGCTCCTGGGAGGAAGGCCGCTTCGATCGCTCGGTGGTGCCGGTCAAGGACCAGAACGGGCTGACGATTCTCGCCCGCGACGAGCACATGCGCCCCTCGACCGACATGCAGTCGCTGGGTGCCCTCAACGCCTCCTTCGGCATGATGGGCGAGATGGGCGGCTACGATGCCGTCGGCATCCAGGCGCATCCTGAGATCGAGACGGTGAACCATGTCCACCATGCCGGCAATTCCTCCGGCATCGTCGACGGTGCCGCTGCGGTCCTGCTCGGCTCTAGGGAAGGCGGCGCCATCCTCGGCCAGAAGCCGCGCGCGAAAATCCGGGCCTTCGCCAATATCGGCTCGGATCCCGCGCTGATGCTGACCGGCCCCGTCGACGTCACCGAAAAGCTGCTCGCCCGCGCCGGCATGTCGCTTGCCGACATCGACCTGTTCGAGCTGAACGAGGCCTTTGCCGCCGTCGTCCTGCGCTACTGCCAAGCCTTCGACATCGACCACGCCAAGATGAACGTCAACGGCGGCGCCATCGCCATGGGCCATCCGCTCGGCGCGACTGGAGCAATGATCCTCGGCACGGTGCTCGACGAGATGGAGCGCACCGACAAGACGGTGGCTCTCGTCACGCTTTGCATCGGCGCCGGCATGGGCACGGCGACCATCATCGAAAGGATGTGACGCCGATGTTTAACACCGGGTCCCTCGCCCGCGAGTTCGACGCGGTGGTCCAGCACTGGTCGCCGCGCGTCATCGCCGACCTCAACGGACAGAGCGTCAAGGTCGCCAAGATCCGGGACGAACTGGTCTGGCACGCGCATGCCGAAGAGGACGAGATGTTCCTGGTCTGGAAGGGCGCGGTGACCATCCGTTACCGCGACCGGCCGGATGTCCGGCTCGCGGCGGGCGACTTCCACGTCGTTCCGCGCGGCGTCGAACACAATCCGCTGGCCGAAGAGGAATGCTGGATCCTCCTGTTCGAGCCGAGCGAGACGAAGCACACGGGCGATACGGCCAGCGACAGGGCGAAAAGCCTCGCCGACCAACGCGCGCATCTGTCGGCCTGAACGATGGGTCACGCCGAGTCCCTGCCGTCGACCGAGGTCTCCCATCGCGGCGCGGCGGCCAAAGCGATGGCGGCCAACGCGATGGTGGCAGGCCGCCGGCATGGGCGGCGCTGCCGCCTGCGCGGGGCCCCGGCGGCAGCCTTTCCGTGCTCAGGCGGCGACCGTCACCCGGTCCGGCATGCCCTGCATCAGCGGCGGCAGCGCCTCGAAGGCGGGACGGGCGAAGTAGTAGCCCTGGAACAGCGCGATCCCGGCAGCCTTCAGTACCAGAAACTCCGCCTCGGTCTCGATGCCTTCGGCCAGCACGGTGATGCCCAGTTCACGGGCCACGCCGACGATAGCCCGGACGATCGCCTGGCGCGCCCGATCGGTATCGACGCCGCGGATGATCTTCATGTCGATCTTCAGGAGATCGGGCTGGAAGTCCGCAAGCAGGCCAAGTCCCGCATAGCCGGCGCCGAAATCATCGAGTGCCGTGATGAAGCCCTGGCGGCGGTACTCGGCGATGATCTTCCGGAGATGATCGGTATCGACGATCTCCTCGGCCTCGGTGAACTCGAACATCATTGCCTGGCGAGGAAAATCAAAGGTGCGCGCCGCGGAGAGTGTGGCGCGCAGGCAGGCGGCGGGTTCGTAGACGGCGTTCGGCATGAAGTTGATCGACAGCTTCAGGCCGTTGCCGCGCGGGAACAGCCGGGATGCCAGCTCGATCGCCTTCACCCGGCAGGATTGGTCGAACAGATATTTCTGCTCGGGCTGCACCTGCGACAGAACCTGATAGGCGCCCTCGCCGGCGGTGCCGCGAATGAGAGCCTCGTAGCCCCAGACGCGCTCCACGGCGACATCGTAGATCGGCTGGAAAGCCATCGAAAAGGTAAAGTCGAGCTCCTTGCCGGAGCGACAGCCTTCGCAACCCTTGTTCACGTCATAGGTCCCTTAAAAACTCTTCTGAAACAGAAGAGTACGGGCTTTCTCTTTCCACATATTAAATGCCGGCGCCATTCATTTCGTCTTGCTGACTAAAGTGCGTCGGCGCCTACAGATATCGCTAGAAATCACCAGTCGGGAGACAACCATGACCGCCGAAAACTTCAGGATCGACATCGACGCCGACGGGATCGCTCTGGTCACCTGGGACATGCCGGACCGTTCGATGAACGTTTTCACCGAAGAGGTGATGGACCAGCTCGATGCGATGATCGACCGCTTCGCCGGCGATGCCGCGGTGAAGGGCGTCGTCATCACCTCCGGCAAGGAGGGCTCCTTCACCGGCGGCGCCGACCTCAACATGCTGCAGTCGATGTTCTCGCAGTTCGAGGCGAAGAAGGCGGTCGACGCGGAAGCCGCCGTGGCCGAACTCTTCGAGCGCGCCGGCCGGATGTCGTGGATCTACCGCAAGCTCGAGACCTCGGGAAAGCCCTATGTCTGCGCCATCAACGGCACCTGCATGGGCGGCGGCTTCGAGCTGGCACTGGCCTGCCATGGCCGCGTCGCGGCCGCGTCGGCGAAAATGGGCCTGCCGGAAGTGAAGGTCGGGCTGTTCCCCGGCGCCGGCGGCACGCAGCGCGTGCCGCGCCTCACCGACACGCAGGCGGCGCTGCAGATGCTCTTGAAGGGCGAGACGCTCTCGGCCTCGAAGGCCAAGGCGATGAAGCTGATCGACGAGGTCGCGGCGCCGGAGGATCTCGTCGCCAAGGCCAAGGACATGCTGAAGAGCGGCCTGTCGCCGGTGAAGGCCTGGGACCAGGAGGGCTTCAAGCTTCCCTCCGGCCCGGTCTATTCGGCCGCCGGCGCGCAGCTCTGGCCGGCGGTGTCCTCGCTCTACCGCAAGGAGACGGGCGACAACTATCCGGGCGCCCGCGCCATCGTCAAATGCGTCTATGAAGGCCTGCTGCTGCCCATCGACCAGGCGCTGAAGGTCGAGCAACGCTGGTTCGCCAACGTGCTGCAGACGACCGAGGCGGCGATGATGGTGCGCTCGCTCTTCGTCTCGCTGCAGGCGCTGAACAAGGGCGCGCGCCGCCCCGCCGACATCGCGCCGACGGCGCTGAAGACCGTGGGCGTCGTCGGCGCCGGCTTCATGGGCGCCGGCATCGCCTATGTCAGCGCCAAGGCTGGTCTTTCCGTCGTCCTCGTCGACCGCGACCAGGCTGCCGCCGACAAGGGCAAGGCGCATTCCGAAGAGCTGATGAAGAAGCTCGTCGGCCAGGGCCGCGCGACGAAGGAAGAGGCCGAAGGCGTGCTCGCCCGGATCACCGCGACGCCCGACTATGCCGCGCTGAAGGATGCCGACCTCGTCGTCGAGGCGGTGTTCGAGGACCGGGCCGTGAAGGCCGACGTGACGAAACAGGTGGCCGCGGTGATGAAGCCCGGCGCGATCTTCGCCTCCAACACCTCGACCATTCCGATCACCCACCTCGCCGAGGCCTTCCCAGACCCGGCCCGCTTCATCGGCATCCACTTCTTCTCGCCCGTCGACAAGATGATGCTGACCGAGGTGATCATGGCCGAGAAGACGGAAAGCCAGGCGCTCGCGGTCGCGCTGGACTTCGTCCGGGTGATCAAGAAGACGCCGATCGTCGTCAACGACACGCGCGGCTTCTTCGTCAACCGCTGCTTCCTGCGCTACATCTCGGAAGCCTACGACATGCTGATCGAGGGCGTGCCGGCCATGATGATCGAGAACGCGGCGAAATTCGCCGGCATGCCGGTCGGCCCGCTGGCGCTGAACGACGAGACGGCGGTCGACCTCGCCCAGAAGATCATGAAGGCCACCCTTCGCGACGAGGGCGAAGGCGCGATCAATGCCGAGCACTTCAAGCTGATCAACCACATGGTCGACGACGAGAACCGGCTCGGCCGCAAGAACGGCAAGGGGTTCTACGACTATCCCGACAAGCCGGCGAAGAAGCATCTCTGGGCCGGGCTGAAGGCGCTCTACCCGCAAAAGAAGCCGGAAGACGTCGATTTTGCCGAGCTGCAGCAGCGCTTTCTTGTGACCATGGCGCTGGAAGCGTCCCGCACCATCGAGGAGGGCGTCGTTACCGATCCGCGCGAAGCCGATATCGGTTCGATCCTCGGCCTCGGCTTCGCCCCTTATACCGGCGGCATGATCTCCTACATCGACGGCATGGGCGTGCCGGCATTCACCGCCCTGTGTGAGCGGCTGGCGGCGAAATACGGCCCGCATTTCGCGCCGACGCCGCTCCTGAAGGACATGGCGGAGAAGGGCGAAAGCTTCTACGGGCGGTTTGCGCCGGCCGACGCCGCCGCAGCCTGACGATTAAGACGGGGGCGCCATGTCGCCCCCGTCCTTCCCCTTGACTGCAAGGCCCCTTCGCGCTGCTATTTGCAGGACGGACGGAGCTTGCGCATGACGGTCCATCTCGACACGCTCGCCATTGCCGGAAAGCTGAAGGCGGCCGGGTTTTCCGAGGCGCAGGCGAAAGCCTTGTCCTCCATCCTGCTCAACGCGCGGGAACTCTCGCCATGGGCGACCAAGAATGATTTCGATATTTCGGGCAACGATCTCGAAGCCTTCCGACGCGACATTGTCGACCGGCTGACGCTCTGCGAATTGCGGCTTGTTGCCCGGATCGCGGCGGGCAAGGTCGATATGCTGAAGTGGATCCTGCTGGTCGCGATCGGTTTCCAGACATTGGTGACGATCGCCGCCCTCACCGCTTTTGCCCGCAGTTTCCAGCCCTGACGCGCGGTGCCAAAGGGACCGTGCGTCGCGCTAGGCGGCCGCCGACCCCTTCGACCGAAAGCGCTGCAAGAATCCCTTCTTTTCCGCCGTCGGCGGGCGGCCCTTGGACGAGCTCTTGCCGATCGTGTCGGCGACGCGGGCGCCGCGCTCGCCGATCGGCTTTTCCGGCAGGTCCGTCGTGTCGAGCGCCGTCTGGTGCTCCATCTCGGCGTTGATCTCGGCACCGAGGATGAAGATCACCGACGACACCCAGACCCACATCATGAAGCCGATCACGGCGCCGAGCGAGCCGTAGGTGGCGCCGTAATTGGCAAAATTCTGCAGGTACCAGGAAAAGCTGATCGAGGCGCCGAGCCAGACGAAGGCGGTAAGGACCGCGCCGAAAATCACCCAACGCCAGCGGGCGCGGTTGCGGCTCGGTCCGTAGCGGTAGATCATCGCGATCGAGCCGACGATGAGAAAAAAGATCACCGGCCAGCGCAGTGACGCGATGAGCGTATCGGAAAAACTCGACAGGCCGAAGATCTTCATAATCACCGGGACAACGCCGACGACGACGATCAGCGTGATGCCGATGAACACCGCGCCCAGGGTAAAGCAGAAGGCGACGATGTTGAGCTTGATAAAGCTGCGCTGCTCCTGCTCGCCATAGGCGATGTTCATCGCCTCGAACAGCGTCTTGATGCCATTATTGGCGCTCCACAGCGCCACGGCGAGACCGATGATGAAGCCGCGCGACAGCGAGGCGGGGTCCTGGGCGATCAGGCGCTCCAGCTGCATCTGCAACAGATCCGTGCCGGCCTGCGGCAGGAAGCGGCCGATGAAGGCGATGTGCTCGGAAATCGTCATGGGGTCGGCGACGAAGCCATAGGCCGAGACGAACACGGCAAAGGCGGGAAACAGCGCCAGCAGCAGATAGAAGGTGGCACCGGCCGCGATCAGCATCACCCGGTCCTCGAAAAACGAGAAATAGATGCGCCAGAGGATGTCCTTCCAGCCCTTCCACGGGATTCCGAGCGGCTGGTTGGCGTCGCGCCCCCGGCCGGGCTCGCCGGCGCGCCGGCGCTGTTCCTCGCTGGTACTCTGTCCGAACCTGAGTGCCATTCGCCCTGCCGTCTCCTGATGGCCGCAAAGGGCCGCCGGCCCTTTTCCATCCTAAGCCGCAAGGGCCGAAGCGGATGGTCGCCTTCCCCCGACAATGCCACATTTCACCCCCGGGTTCCGCCGCAAAGCTTGCCGGGGAGCGCTTCGGACCGATATGGGCGGGGAGCCCATCGCAAGGAGCACGCCATGCCAGTGATCGACTACTACTTCACCTCCTCCTCCCCTTACGTCTATCTCGGGCACGAGGAAATCCGATCCGTGGCCGGCCGGCACAACGCCACGCTGCGGCCACTGGCGGTCGACCTGTCGGCCATGTGGGCGGTCTCGGGCCAGGTGCCTGTCGCCCAGCGCCCGAAGATCCGGCAGGACTACCGCCTGATCGACCTGCAGCGGGTCGCCGAGCGGCGCGGCCTCGCCCTCAACGTCAAGCCGAAATTCTCGCCCGCCGACCCGGCCCTCGCCGATCTCGTGGCCGTGGCGCTCGTCGCCGAGGGGCAGTCGCCGCTGGACTTCATGGACCGGGTGTTCTCGGGCTACTGGGCGCGCGAGGAAGACATGGCCGACCGGCTGCAGATCGAGGCCTATCTCAGCGAGCTCGGCTTCGACGCCGCGGCGATCATCGAACGGGCCGAGTCGCCGGAATCGGCCGCCGCCCGCAAGGCCAACGCCGATGCCGCCGTCGCCGCCTCGCTTCCCGGCGTGCCGGGCTACGTCCTCAACGGCGAGCCCTTCTTCGGCCAGGACCGCATCGACGACCTGGAACACGTCCTGGATGGTGGCCGCGCGCCCTTCCGCGTCGGCTGACGGGAGCGGATTTTTCGGCGGGGCGGCGCCGCGGTCTGGACAATTGCCCAACTCCCTTCTAAACCTACGGCTTCGAGGTATTTATTCCTTGTCGCAAGCCACGATCGGGAGCGGATCGGGATGTTCTCGCACGAGCGGGTGTGGGCCGCCATCGACGGCCTCGCCGAGCGCCACAAGATGACGCCGTCCGGGCTGGCGCGCCGCGCCGGCCTCGATCCGACGACCTTCAACAAGTCGAAGCGGCTGGCCGCCGACGGCCGGCCGCGCTGGCCGTCCACCGAATCCATCGCCAAGATCATCGACGCGACCAATACGACGATCGAGCAGTTCACCGCGCTGATGAGCGGCAGGTCGCCGGCCGCCGCCAGCCTGCTCGCACCCGCCTCCGTGCCCCTTCTCGGCTTTGCCGAGGCCGGAGCCGGCGGTTATTTCGACGACAGCGGCTTCCCCGTCGGCCAGGGCTGGGACGAGATCGCGCTGCCGCAGACCGGCGGCGCCGAGCCGGTCTACGCACTGGAGGTGTCGGGACAGTCGATGATGCCGCTCTACCGCGACGGCGATATCGTCATCGTCTCGCCCGGCGCATCGGTCCGCCGCGGCGACCGCGTGGTGGTGCGCACAAGGGCCGGCGAGGTCATGGCCAAGATCCTGCAGCGTCGCACCTCCAAGACGGTCGAACTCGCCTCAGTCAATCCCGACTATCCCGACCTGCAGTTCGCCGTCGACGACATCGAGTGGATCGCACGGATCCTGTGGGCGAGCCAGTGAGGCCTCGCGCCGGCATTGCCGGGCCGCGTCGCCGTCCGGCAGACAGCCGCTGATGCCCTTGCCGCCGAGGCGCGGCCGCAGCGCCATCATACCGCCGCTGAAGATCGCTGCGGGCCTCGTTCTCCTCGTGGCGATCCTCGCCTATGGCACGGCCCGTCATGCACCGCGGTGGGAGGAGCAGGCGGCCGCCATCGCTGTCCCGCTGGCGCCGGCGGGCGGGACAGACGAGACGACCGAGAGAGCCACCGCGCGGCCGATCGGGCCGGGCCTTCGCCCCTCGCCGGAGAAGCTCCTGCCGGTCGACCATTCCAGTTTCGGGCGAGCGGCCAAGCCGCCGCCGGACCCGGCCTCCGTCGACGTCGAGGCCGAGACGGTGGACGACAGCGCCCCCCGCCCGACGCTGCTGCCGCGACCGGTCGTCGTCGACGGTGGCAGCTTTCGCGTCGGGAGCGGCACGGTCCGGCTGACGGGGATCGAGCCGCCGACGGAGCGCTGCGGCGCCGGCGCCGCGCTCTGGCCCTGCGGCGCACGGGCGAGGACGGCGCTGAGGGCGCTCGTCCGGTCGCGGTCGATCACCTGCACGGTCCCCGGCGATTTCCAGGCGAAGGGGGAGACCCTGGAGAGTGCCTGCAGCCTCGGCAGCACCGACATCGGGCATTGGCTGGTGGCCCATGGCTGGGCCCGGGCCAAGGCGGGCGGCCCCTATGTCGAGGCCGAGGAGAAGGCGCGCACCGCCCAAGCGGGCCTCTGGGCGGAACGCGACCCGTCCGGGCCCGGAGCGCCTATGCCGCCAGCCGCCCCTCCAGCGCCGCCGCAATGAGGGCGCGCGTCTCGGCGATGCCGTAGAGCTCGACGAAGGAGCCGAAGCGGGGTCCGCGCTCCTGGCCGATCAGCGTCTGGTAGAGCGCCTGGAACCAGACGCCCGAGACGCCCGGTCCGCCGTTCGGACCGGTCTTCTTCAGGTCCTGGTAGCGCTCGATCGGCCGGGCGACGTCGAGGATGGCGTCCTGGATGGCGTCCGAACCGGCGCCCTCCGGCAGCGAAGCCAGCTTTTCGTCGAGGGCGGCAAGGGCCTCGCGCTCGACCGCATCGGGGGCGCGAAAGACCTTGGCCGGCTCGACGAAATCCTTGAAGTAGCGCAGCGCGTAGCCGACGAGGCGGTCGAGTTCCGGCGCGTTCTCGACCGTCGTGCCGGGCGCGTAGCGCGTGATGTAGCCCCAGAGCGTTCCTGCGTCGCCGGCATTCGAGGCGGAGACGAGGTTGAGCAGCATGGCGAAGGGGATGGCGATGCCTTCCGACGGCGGCGCGCCGGAATGGATGTGCCAGACCGGGTTCTGCAGCTGCTGCGCCAGCGTCTGCCTGCCATAGGCGGCGAGGAAGGTGTAGTACTCGTCCACCGCCTTCGGGATGACGTCGAAATGCAGGCGCTTGGCCGCACGCGGCTTCTGGAACATGTAGAAGGAGAGGCTCTCCGGCGAGGCGTAGGCGAGCCAGTCCTCGATCGTCAGGCCGTTGCCCTTCGACTTGGAAATCTTCTGGCCCTTCTCGTCGAGGAAGAGCTCGTAGTTGAAGCCTTCCGGCGGCCGGGCGCCCAGCGCCCGGCAGATCTTCGACGACAGGGTGACGCTGTCGATCAGGTCCTTGCCGGCCATCTCGTAGTCGACGCCGAGCGCCGTCCAGCGCAGGGCCCAGTCGGCCTTCCACTGGCACTTCACCGCGCCGCCGGTCACCGTGGTCTCGATCCGCTCGCCGGTGTCGGGATCGGCATAGGCGATCATGCCGCGCTCGGGATCGCGATCGATCATCGGCACCTGCAAGACGATGCCGGTGCGCGGATGGATCGGCAGGAAGGGCGAATAGGTGGCACGGCGATCGGGGCCGAGCGAGGGCAGAATGATCTCCATCACCTCGTCGTAGCAGCGCAGCATGGTCAGCAGCGTCTGATCGAAGCGGCCCTGCGTATAATAGTCGGTCGCCGAGGCGAATTCGTAGTCGAAGCCGAAACGGTCGAGAAATGCCCTGAGGCGCGCATTGTTGGCGGCGCCGAAGGAGGGATGCTCGTTGGAAAAAGGATCGGGCACGCGGCTCAGCGGCTTGCCGAGATAGGCCAGCATCATGTCGCGGTTCGGCACGTTGTCGGGCACCTTGCGCAGCCCGTCGAGATCGTCGGAGAAGCACAGGAGCCGCGTCGGCACCTTGTCGGCGGTCAGGACGCGAAAGGCCGTGCGGACCATCGAAGTGCGGGCGACCTCGCCGAAGGTACCGATGTGCGGCAGGCCGGAGGGACCATAGCCGGTCTCGAACAGCACGGACTTCGAGCCCGTCTCGGCGTGACGGGCGACCAGCTTGCGCGCTTCCTCGAAGGGCCAGGCGTTGGAGGTCTCGGCCTCCGCGACGAGCGCATCGGTGATGGTCAGAAAATCGTGCCGATCGGCGGCCATGGCAGTCCTGCAACGCTGGAGGTCGGCCCGCGCCCGCGCGGGCGGTTCGCCGCCCGGGGCCGAAGCCGGTAGGATCGTCTATGGCGCGCCTGTGGCGCCGTCAACACGAGCGGCCGGCGGCACGAGGCTCAAAAGGCGCTGACCGGAAAATACCGCAGCATCAGCTCGGAAAAGCGCCGCTTGGCGATGACCTGCCCGATGCCGTAGTCGAGCGCCCTGGCGAGATCGACATTCTTCTGGGCCACGGCGATCGCTAACCCCTCGCCGAGAAAGCGCTGCGACAGATAGGGGCCGCCGGCAAAGCTGCAGCAGGCTTCGGCCGCCTCGCTTTCGAGCCAGAAGGAGAGACCGACGCCGTCGCCGAAGACGGCGTCGACATCGCCCTTCCTGAGGCCCGCCAGCGCCAGTTCGCGGCTGTCGAAAGGGACACGCTCTGCCTGTGGAAAGAAGGCCTGCAGCATGGCGACATGAGCACTCCCGTCGACGACACCGACCTTTTTGGCGGCGATGGATTGCGCCATCGGTTCGGCCAGCATCCGGTCCTTGCGGGTGACGAAGCGCGCGGGATAGCGGAAATAGCTTTCGGTGAAGGCCAGCTTCTCCCGGTTCTCCGGGGTGATGGCGACGCCGGCGATGATCGCTTCGGCCTCGCCGGCCAACAGCGCCGGCACGAGGTCGGCGAAGGGCCGCGCCTCGATCTGGCAGCGATCGAGGAGGCCGAGCTCATCGCAGGCAGCCTTGACGAGGTCGACGTTGAAGCCGGCCAGCCGGCCCCGCGCATCCAGAAAGTTGAAGGGCGGATAATCGACGCTGGTGAGGAAGCGCAGCCGCTCCAGCGTGGGAAGCGCCGGCTTGGCCAGCCGCTGGTGCTGATCCCAGAAGTTTTCCATCACGGCGTCCTGCGCCCGGGCCTGCGCGCCTAAGGCGAGGGCCATCATGACCAGCGAAAGTGCAACCACACGTATATTCAGCAAGTCGAATAATTCTCCCGTTGATTGGTTTCCGTAAGGGAAGCTCTACCCGACAATGCTCGCCATCCGGGTGCCAGCGGGTTGCCACGCATGTTGCGGTCCAAAGTTTCGACGTCCGATTATGCGTGACGACGCGGTTCCCCTCGCCGGCGAGGCAGGGCGATTCTACGACCCCTTCGTCCCCGCCCGCAAGCCGCCATCCGAAGCATCGGGTCCGGGCCGCGTGCCGGTGCTCCTGGCGGGCCTCGGCATCGACGCGCTGGCGGGCGAGCGCGCCCGCCGCCGTGCCGCCCGCAACGGCACCGACATGGGCTGGGAACTGGTCTGCGCCGGATGCGCGAGCGAGGACGCGCTGGCCGCGGCCATCGGCCAGGCCCTCGACCTTTCGGTCGAAGCCATCGCTTCCACCGACAGCATCGTCGGTCGGGGCGATCTTGGATCAGATCCCGGCAGGGCGGAAACGGCAGGAGGGCCGATGGCCAGATCGCTGCGGGTCTGCGGGCCGGACCTTCAGGGAAAGTTCTTCATGGCCCCGCGGCTCGAGGAGCTCGATTCGATCGCGGCGCTCCTGGCCATCCATCCGCAGCGACGGTCGATCTTCCGCGTGTGCACGCCGCGCGCGCTCTTCGCGCACCGCGCCACCGCATCGCTGGCGCAGCGGTCGCAATCGGCCTGTCTCGGCCTTGCCGGCGACAGGCCCGCTCTGTCGGCCCGCACGGTCTGGACCGGCATGCAGGGCATGGTCGCCGGACTGATTTCCGGTGGCCTTGCCATCCTTCTCGTCAAGGCGCCCTGGCAGTTCCTCCACGTCCTGCATCTCGGGCTCCTGCCTTTGTTCCTCTGCTGCGCGCTGGTCCGGCTGCTGGCAGCGCACCGGCTGCTGTCGCAGCATGCGGCGGACCCAAGCGACAGCGCGGGCCCGGCCCTTCGCTGCGAAGGACCGCGCCCGGTCTACTCGGTGCTGGTCGCGTTGCACGACGAGCGCGCCATGGTTCCGGGGCTCGTCGCCGCGCTGTCGGCGCTGCAATGGCCGCGTTCACGGCTGGAGGTGATGCTGGTCTGCGAGGGCGATGACGCCGGTACCATCGCGGCGGTGGAGGCGGCGATCGCCGGCCGCCCGAACTTTTCCCTCGTCCGCGTCCCGCCGTCGCTGCCGCGCACCAAGCCCAAGGCGCTGAACGTCGCGCTGCCGCTCGCATCCGGCGAGTTCCTCGTAATCTACGACGCCGAAGATCGCCCCCGGCCCGGTCAGCTGGAAGCCGCCTATCGGCGATTTCGATGCAGCGACGCGCGCCTGGCCTGCCTGCAGGCGCCGCTGGTCATCGGGAACGGCGAGACCTCCTGGCTCAGCGGGCATTTCGCGTTGGAATACGCCGCGCTCTTCCGAGGCTTTCTTCCCTGGCTCTCGGCGGCCGGCCTGCCGTTGCCGCTCGGCGGCACCTCCAATCATTTCCGCCGCGCGGCGCTCGAGGCCGTCGGCGCCTGGGACAGCCACAATGTCACGGAGGATGCCGACCTCGGCATCCGCCTCTATCGCGCCGGCTACCGGGTCGAGACGATCGACGTGCCGACCTTCGAGGATGCACCCGAGAGCTGGCGCGTCTGGCGCAACCAGCGCACGCGCTGGATGAAAGGCTGGATACAGACGTGGCTGGTCCACATGCGCGACCCGGTCGCGCTGTGGCGCGATCTCGGCGCGAAGGGTTTTGTCGGATTCCAGCTCCTTTTCTTCGGCATGCTCGCCTCCTCCGTGGCGCATGCCTTCCTGCTCTTCTTCCTCGCCTGCACGGCCCTGGCCCTGGGAACCTCGGGCCCTCCCGCTCTCGTCGACAGCGTCCTTCTGGCCACCGACGCCTTTACCCTGATTGCCGGCTACCTGGCCTTCGTCGTGCTGGCGACGCAGGCGCTCGACCGGGAAGAAAAGCGCTTCCTGCCGCGCCATCTCTGGACCCTGGCCGTCTACTGGCTGCTCATCAGCGTCGCCGCCTTCCGCGCCTTCCTCCAGCTGATGGACCGGCCGCATGTCTGGGAAAAGACGCCGCATCCGCCGCCGCCTGGCCTGGGCGCCGACGCCGGAGCCGGATCCATGCCGGGCGCTGTCCCCGCGGCGGAAACCACCGCCCGCTCCCTGTCCTAGCAGGGGTCGCGGGGGGGCGTGGAGGAACGCCCTTTCCAGGGCAGGGCCGACGGCGTCGCGGACGCTTCTCCCGGCAAAGTTGGAGACAAGGGGGAGTGCGACGATCGACAGGCAGATGCCCTGTCGCCCCACCAAGGGACCTCACGGTCAGCCTGCAGAGGGTGCAGGAGCACAACGCCGCATTGCCGGACACAGCACAACCGAGAGGAGCCTGGGAAAACCCTGCGAGCGCATCAGCGGGTCGCTACCGTCCGCTCTGCGGCGGTCTGGCTGGGGCGCCAGGATTCGAACCTGGGAATGGCGGCACCAAAAGCCGCTGCCTTACCACTTGGCGACGCCCCATCGACCGGCAAGCCGAGCGTCGCGGTCTATAGCGTCTCGGCGCTGCGCTGGCAACGGGATCACGCGGGCTGGGCGTGGTTGGCCCGCCGACGGCCGCACCGGCTTATCGCTTCAAACGTTCTCGGAGGAACCGGGTGCCTGGGCGCCCCACGCTGCACACTGTGATGCCGTCTCCTTCCCCATGAAATATCGGCCGGAGAAGGTGGGTCGGCGCGACCGGATTCAACCCTGCGACTCCTCGTCCCGTACAGCCTTCAGCGAACGCCTGGCCGCTGTTCAGCTTGGCCTTGGGCGGCCCTTCGGCACCGCTGATCGCGACCCCGTGCTGACCTGTCCCGCTTCAAATCCTTGACGTTTTCGCCCAGAGGGACAATCAGGGACCCGTAGAGTGGCAAGTTGGCAGGCAGGCTCTTCCTGGAGAAGGCTGCCACGGTCACGGAAGGGTCCGCCATGCAGGACATTGAAGCGGCGCTTTGGCTGATCGCCTCGGGCGACGCCGCGCTGCTGTCGATCGTCAGCCTGTCGCTGCAGGTCAGTGTCGCGGCGGTGCTCGCCGCGGCCGTCGTCGGCTTTCCGCTGGGCGCCGTCCTGGCCCTGTCGCGCTTTCCCGGCCGCACAGTCCTCATCGTCGTCCTCAACGGCTTCATGGGCCTGCCGCCCGTCGTCGTCGGGCTTGCGGTGTACCTCCTCCTCTCGCGCTCCGGTCCGCTCGGCGAATTCGGGATCCTGTTCACGCCGATGGCGATGGTCATCGCGCAGTCGCTGCTGGTCCTGCCGATCATCGCCGCACTGACACGGCAGACCATCGAGGATCTCTGGCGCGACTATCGCGACGAGCTGAACGCGATGGGCGTCGGCACGATCGGCCGCGTGGCGACGCTGCTGTACGACAGCCGCTACAGCCTCCTCACCGCCTTGCTGGCGGGTTTTGGCCGGGCCGCGGCGGAGGTCGGCACGGTGATGATCGTCGGCGGCAACATCGAAGGCTTTACCCGCACCATGACCACTGCCATCGCGCTCGAGACGTCCAAGGGGGATCTGGCGCTGGCGCTCGGCCTCGGCATGGTCCTCATCGCCCTCATCCTCGCCGTCAACGCCCTCGCCTGGAGCGTGACGGCCTGGTCGAAGCAGCGATTTCCCGGATGAAGGCGAGCGTGACGACGAGCAACCTGCCGCTGACCCTCGAGGGCGTCGTTCTCAGGATCGGCGACACGACGATCCTCGATCACGTCGGCCTCACCATCCGCCCCGGTCCGCCCACCCTCCTCGTCGGGCCGAACGGCTCAGGCAAGAGCTCGCTGCTGCGCCTCTGCATGGGGCTGGAGCGGCCCTCGGCCGGCCGCATCCTATGGGGCGGCCGGACAGATTGCGCGGCGGCGCGACAAGCCATGCTCTTCCAGCGCCCGGTGATGCTGCGCCGGTCGGCGGCAGACAACATCGCCTACGCGCTGGCGAAGGCGGGCGTCGACAAGCGAGACCGGTCGGCCCGGATCGAGGCGCTTCTGGCGCGCGTCGGGCTGACGCATCGGGCGGGCCATTCCGCCCGGACGCTTTCGGGCGGCGAACAGCAGCGGCTCGCTCTGGCGCGGGCCTTGGCGCGCGAGCCGGAAATCCTCTTCCTCGACGAGCCGACGGCCAACCTCGATCCGGCATCGAGCCGGATCGTCGAGGCCATCGTCCGGGAAAGCGCGGCGGCCGGCATTAAGGTCGTCATGGCCTCGCACGATCTTGCCCAGGTCAAGCGCCTTGCCGGCGACGTGCTCTTCCTCGACCGCGGGCGCCTGCGCGAGCAGAAGACAGTAACCGAGTTTTTCGATACCCAGATGTCGCCAGCCTCCGCCGCCTTCGTGCGCGGCGATCTTTGGTTTGATGAACCGCTTGAGTCCCGAACCACAGGAGCCTCGTCATGACCCCTCGCTTCCTCTCCCGCCGATCCCTGGCCGCCCTTCTGGCCGTCGCTCTCCTTGCCCCCCTCTCCATCCAGCCCAGCGCGGCACAGGATCGGTCGATCGTCGTCGCGTCGACCACGTCGACGCAAGATTCCGGCCTCTTCGGCCATATCCTGCCGCTGTTCCAGGCGGAGACCGGCATCGAGGTGAAGGTGATTGCCCAGGGCACGGGACAGGCCCTGGATACCGCGCGCCGCGGCGACGCCGATGTCGTTCTCGTCCATGCCAAAGCGCAGGAGGAGAAATTCGTCGCGGAAGGTTTTGGCGTGAAGCGCTTCGACGTGATGTACAACGACTTCGTCCTCGTGGGTCCCACGGGCGATCCGGCCGGCGTCGCCGGCATGACGGATATCGCCGCAGCGCTCGAGCAGATCCGCGCCAAGGCGCTGCCCTTCGTCTCGCGCGGCGACAAATCCGGCACCCATTCCGCCGAACTGGCGCTCTGGAAGACCGCCGGCATCGACATCGCCGCAGTCAGGGGAGACTGGTACCGCGAGATCGGCCAGGGCATGGGCGCCGCCCTCAACACCGCCGGCGCCATGGGCGCCTACACGCTTTCCGACCGCGGCACCTGGCTCTCGTTCAAGAACCGCGGCGATCTCGGCATCGTCGTCGAGGGCGATCGCCGGCTGTTCAACCAGTATGGCGTGATCCTGGTCAATCCGGCCAAGCATGCGCATGTGAAGGCCGAGCTCGGCCAGACCTTCATCGACTGGCTGCTCTCGCCAACCGGACAGTCCGCCATCAACGCCTATGCGATCGACGGCCAGCAGCTGTTCTTCGCCAATGCCGCGGCGGACAGGAGCTGAGGCCGCATGACGTTGCGATCGGCGCGATGACGCAGGCGCCTTTGCCAGATGGGGCCGTCGCCGGCGCAGGCCCGCTGACCAGCCTCGAAACCGCCCTGGCCCTGCTGCTGGAGGAACTCGAGCCGGTCGGCGTGCTCTACCTGGCGCTGGAACGGAGCCTTGGTGCCGTCGCGGCAGAGGCTCTGCCGCTGGCGCAGGACCTGCCCCTCGCCGACGAGGCGACCATGGACGGCTTCGCCTTCGCGGCGGCGGATCTCGTCGGGGCGTCGAGCTATTCGCCCGTCGCCTTCTTCGCGGAACCGCGGCGGGTCGAGATCGGCTGGCCGATGCCGGAGGGGTGCGACTGCGTCCTCGACGCCAGCCTGGTGGACTTTCACGGCGGCGTCGTGGAGGCGATGGCCGAGGCTTTTCCGGGCGAAGGCATGCGCCGCGCCGGCGAGGATCTGCGCATCGGCGGGACCACGACGACGCCAGGACGGCGCCTGTCGCCCATCGACCTCCTGATCGCCCGGCGGCTGGGGCTGGAAAGTCTGGCCGTCCGCCGGCCGCGCGTCGGGATCATCGATGTCGGCAACGACCGCCATGGCCCGACCGCCGCCTTCGTCGCCGATTTTTCCGCCAGCGAGGGGGCCGCCACTGGCGGCATCGTTACCGTCCAGCGGGATGAGGGGTCCATCTCGGCGGCGATCGACGAGGCCCTCGGCGACGACGGCTGCGATCTCCTCGTCCTCGTCGGCGGCACTGGCCGCGGCGCCGAGGACCGCACCGTCGCCGCCTTCGCGCCGCGCGCCGAAGCGTGGCGTCACGGCATCGCTTTGCGCCCCGGCACGAGCGCCGCCGTCGCCCGGATCGGTGGCCGCCCGGTCATCGCCCTCCCCGGCACGCCCGGAGAGGCAATCGCCGCGGCCTTGACGCTGCTGCGTCCCCTCCTCGATCGCCTGGCGGGCCGGGCGCCCCGGACCGCCCTCACTTTGCCGCTGGCGGCGAAGATCGCCTCGTCCGGCGGCCTTGCCGAACTCGTCCTGCTGCAGCGGTCGGGCGCCGCGCTGCGGCCGATCGCGACCGGCGGGTTCTCGTTGGAGAGCCTCGGCCGGGCCGATGCCTTCCTCGTCGTCCCCGGCTCCAGCGAAGGCTATGCCGCCGGCACCGCGGTCGATGCATTCCCGCTCTTCGAAGCGCGCTGAGGTCCGTCTGATGTCTTCCTTCCCTCCGAAGTCCCGGGATCTTCCGCCGCAGGGCGGCGCTTCCGGCCTCGAGCAAAACCAGTTCCTGACCATCCTCTCCCGCGAGGAGGCCCTCGCGCGGTTCGAGACGGCGCTGTTTGGGCCGGGGCAGACGAGCGACCGGGGCTCGCAATCGCGGTCGCTGGCGGAAGCGCTCGGCATGCCGCTGGCTGGCGACGTTCTCGCGCCCGGCGACGTGCCGCCTTTCGACCGCTCGAATGTCGACGGTTTTGCGCTGCGCGCCGCCGACACCGCGACGGCCAGCGAGGACCGGCCGGCCGTCCTCGCCCTCAACGGCGAGACGATCGCCTGCGGCACCGCGCCGACGCTGGCCGTCGCCCGCGGCACGGCGACGCCGATCGCCACCGGCGGCGTCGTTCCGCGCGGCGCGGACGCCGTGATCATGGTCGAGCACAGCAGCGTCGCCGACGATGGCGTCATCGCCTTCCGCCGTGCGGCGACGGCCGGCCAGTTCATCGCCTATGCCGGCTCGGACATGGCGGGCGGCGACGTGCTGCTGCGCGCCGGAACCCTCCTCGGCGCGCGCGAGATCGGCATTCTGGCGGGCGCCGGGATTGCCGAAGTCCGCGTCACGGCAAAGCCGCGCGTGGCCGTGCTGTCGACGGGAGACGAGCTGGTCCAGCCCGGCGAGCCGCTGCGCCCGGCCAGCGTCCACGATGCCAATGGCGCGATCATCGCCGCCGCGGTGACCGAGAACGGCGGCATCGCGCGCTTTCTCGGCGCCTTTCCCGACGACGAGGCGGTGCTCGAAGCCGCGATGCGCGCGGCGCTCATCGACCACGACATGCTCATCCTCTCCGGCGGTACGTCGAAGGGTGCGGGCGATGTCAGCCATCGAATCGTCTCGCGCCTCGGTGCTCCCGGCATCATCGCCCACGGCGTCGCGCTGAAGCCCGGCAAACCGCTTTGCCTGGCGGTCTGCGACGGCAAACCCGTCGTCATCCTGCCAGGCTTTCCGACCTCGGCGATCTTCACCTTTCACGACATGGTCGCACCGGTGCTGCGCCGGATGGCCGGCCTGCCGCCGCGCGCGGAGAACACCGTCGAGGCGAGCGTGCCGGTCCGGATCCCTTCCGAGCTCGGCCGGACGGAGTTCGTGATGGTCTCGCTGGTCGAGGCGGCGAGCGGTCTCGTCGCCTATCCCACCGGCAAGGGCTCCGGCGCGATCACCTCCTTTGCGACGGCGGACGGATTCCTGCGCATCGAGGCGCTCGCCGATCATCTGCCGGCGGGAAGCCGCACGACGGTTCAATTGCTGACGCCGCAATTGCGCCTGCCCGACCTCGTCGTCATCGGCAGCCATTGCACCGGTCTCGACCGCGTGCTGACGCCGCTGGTGCGGGCGGGGCTCGGCGTGCGCTCGCTTGCCGTCGGCAGTCTCGGCGGCCTTGCCGCCGCAAGGCGCGGCGAGTGCGACCTGGCGCCGATCCATCTTTTCGACGCCCAGACAGAGACCTACAACACGCCCTTCCTCGCCCCGGGGCTGGAGCTCGTACCGGGCTGGCGGCGCCTGCAGGGCTTCGTCTTCCGCCGGGACGACCCGCGCTTTGCCGGCCTCGGCGCGGCGGCCGAGGCCGTCGAGGCCGCGCTCGCCGATCCCGACTGCCTGATGGTCAACCGCAATCAGGGCGCGGGAACGCGGATCCTGATCGACGCGCTGCTCGGGGCCGCCCGGCCCGGCGGCTACTGGAACCAGCCGCGGTCGCACCATGCGGTGGCGGCCGCCGTCGTGCAGGGCCGGGCCGACTGGGGCGTGACGATCCGGCCGGTGGCCGAGGCCAAGGGGCTCGGCTTCCTGCCGCTCGCCGAGGAGCACTACGATTTCGCCCTCGTCGCGGCGCGCCGGGACAGGCCGGCGGTGATCGCCTTCCTCGCGGCCCTGCAGGATCCCGCTGTCCGCCAGAGCCTCGAAGAGGCAGGCTTTACGCCCGCCTGAAGCGTCGGGGCGAGTGCGGCGTCGGGCCTTTTCCCGCCTCCCGGACGACCCTGCCGAAGCGGTCGGCCGGCGCTCAGTCCGGCAGCAGCGCCGCCAGCCGCTCGGCCGCGCCGAGGTCCTCGGGCGTGTTGGCGTTGAAGAAGGGGTCGACCGGGTCGGCCGGCCAGTCGACGGTCACGCAGGCGTGGCGCGCCTGCCATCGGCTGATTTTGCGGATGTCCTCCTCGACCAGCGCCTGGCGCAGGTCCGCGCGCAGCGCGACGCGCCAGAGCCCGATCACCGGATGCGCCTGCCCGCCGGATTGGGCGATCGCCAGATCCGCGTTCCCGGCCAGCCGCGCGGCGTGCAGCCGGGCGACGAGATCCCTCGGCAGAAACGGGCAGTCGCCGGGCGCGGTGGCGACGAATTCCGCCGCGGGCCGGTGCTCGGCGGTCCAGTCGAGCGCGGCCAGCACGCCGGCGAGCGGGCCGGGATGGTCGGCGACCGTGTCGGGGACGACCGGCAGGCCGAAAGCCTCAAAACGCGCGGGATCGCTATTGGCGTTGATGACGAGCGTGCCGCATTGCGGCGCCAGCCGCGCCAGCACGTGGTCGAGAATGGTGCGGCCGCCGATCGTGCGCAGCGGCTTGTCGCCGCCGCCCATGCGCCGGGCGAGCCCGCCGGCGAGGACGACGCCGACCGTGTCGTGGGGGGCGTCAGTCATGGCCGTTCGCTCCAGTTGCCGCGCGCACACCGATGCGGCCCTTGTCGCGGGTCGGCTCGTCGGCGATGCCGACCGGGTCTTCGTCGAAGACGATCCGTTCCTCGCCGGAAGCGACGATGAAGCGCTTGCCGCGGGCGCGGCCGACCAGCGTCAGGCCCGCCTTGCGCGCGAGGTCGACGCCCCAGGAGGTGAAGCCCGAGCGCGAGACGAGGATGGGAATACCCATGCGCACCGTCTTGATCACCATTTCCGAGGTCAGGCGGCCGGTCGTGTACATGATCTTGTCGGCCGTCGGCACGTCGTTCTGGTAGAGCCAGCCGGAAATCTTGTCGACGGCGTTGTGGCGGCCGACATCCTCCATGTAGCAGATCGGCTCGCCCTCGCGGCAGAGCACGCAGCCATGGATCGAGCCGGCCTCGAGATAGAGCGAGGGGGTGGTGTTGACGCTGCGCGTCAGCCGGTAGAGCCAGGACGTCCGCAGCTCCGCCGCCGGCAGCGACACGCCCTCCATGGATTCCAGCAGATCGCCGAAAGCGGTGCCCTGGGCGCAGCCGGAGGTCAGCGTCCGCCTTTTCAGCTTGGCCTCGTAGTCGGTGCCGCGCTCGGTGCGCACCACGACGACCTCCAGGTCCTCGTCGTAATCGATCGCGGTCACCCGGTCGTCGTCGTGCAGCATGTTCTGGTTGAACAGGTAGCCGAGGGCCAGATATTCCGGGTAGTCGCCGATCGTCATCATGGTGACGATCTCCTGCGCGTTGAGGTAGAGCGTCAGCGTGCGCTCGACGGGGACGCTGATGTCGACCCTGACGCCTGTATGGTCGAGGCCGCCGACCTTGGCCGTCAGCTTGGGGTCGGAGGGGTTCGGCATCACGACCGGTCGGTTCTGGCTTTGCATGGAGATCCTCGCAACAGTCAGCCGGCCCGAGGGCGGACCGGATGGTTGACCCTATAGCCGCTCCGGCGGCCTGGGGGCGGGAAAAACGCCGGCATGAGCCCTGGGGCCGGTTATCGCGGCTGTGGGGCGGCGTGCTTGCTCCAACGGTTTCAGGCTGTTAAGCCGCCTGAGCGGCAACAGGCGGCGAGCGCCGACCGAGGACAAAAGGGAGCGGCATGGCGCAACTGTCGGACGACTGCTTCGCCTTCGGCGGCCCGATGCGGACCGTGGCGGAGACCGTCGCCCTGATCCGCGCGCGCCTCGTCCCCGTCGCCGAGACCGAGAGGGTCGGCCTTGCGAGCGCCGACGGACGGGTGACCAGCGAGGCCTTCACGGCCGGCCTGTCCCTCCCCGCCTTCACCAATTCGGCCGTCGACGGCTACGCCGTGCGCGGCAGCGACCTGCCCGTCGGCGCGCCGAAAGCCTTCGTCCTCGCCGACCGGATCCAGGCCGGCATGGCGGCATCCCGGCCGCTGGCGCCGGGCGAGACGGTGCGCATCTTCACCGGTGCTCCCATGCCGGCGGGCGCCGACACGGTGTTCATGCAGGAAGATACCGAACTCGACGCGTCCGGCCGCATCCTTCTGCCGGCCGGCCTGTCGCCGGGGGCCAATGTCCGCCCGGCCGGCGAGGACGTCGCCCCCGGCCGGGTCGTCATCGCCGCCGGTCAGCGCCTGCGCCCGCAGGACGTCGCAATGCTGGCGGCGCTCGGCGAGACCGAGGTGGCGGTGCGTCGGCGCGTGCGCGTCGCGGTGTTCTCGACCGGCAACGAGATCGTGGCGCCCGGCGCGCCGCTGGGGCCCGCCCAGGTGTTCGACTCCAACCGCTTCATGCTGATGGCCATGCTGGCGCGTCTCGGCTGCGCCGTCACCGATCTCGGCATCCTTCCCGACGCGACCGCGCCGATCGCCGAAGCCCTGGTCGACGCCGCCGCGGACCACGATCTGATCCTCGCCTCGGGCGGCGTTTCCACCGGGGAAGCGGACCATGTGAAGACCGCGGTGGAGACCGCGGGCACGCTGACCTTCTGGCGCGTCGCGATCAAGCCGGGACGGCCGGTCGCCATGGGCGTCGTCAAGGGCACGGCCTTCATCGGACTGCCCGGCAATCCGGTCGCGAGCTTCGTCACCTTCGCCCGCATCGCCCGCCCGGCGATCCTGGCGCTGGCGGGAACCGAGGAGGCGGCGCTGCCGGCGACCCCCCTGCGGGCCGCCTTCGCCTATGCCAAGAAGCGCGGCCGGCGCGAATATGTGCGGGTGACCCTGGTCGAGGGCGCCGACGGACTGCTGGAGGCGCGCAAATTCCCGCGCGAGGGGGCCGGGCTCCTGTCCTCGCTGGTCGATACCGACGGCCTCGTCGAATTTTCCGAGGACAGTGCCGGCACCGAGATCGGCGCGACCGTCGCCTTCATCCCCTATGCCGCGCTGCTCTGACGCAACGGCTGGCCTGCCTCCCCCGTGCCGCGCGGCTCGGCGCTCTCATTTGCCGGAGACCTCCACCATGACCCTGCTCGACCTGACGGGCCTGAAATGCCCTCTGCCGGCGCTGAAGACGCGCAAGGCGCTGAAGGGCATGGCGCCGGGCGAAACACTGTCGGTGCGCAGCACCGATCCCCTGGCCGGCATCGACATTCCGGCACTTCTGAACGAGACGGGCGACCGCCTGATGTCGACCGAGCGGGAGCCGGACGCCTTCCTGTTCACCATCGAAAAGGCGGGCGAAAAGGCGGGCGGCTGATCCCTCAGCCCCCGGCCGCGCCCTCCCCGGGCTGGCTCCAGTCCGCCCCGACGAGATTGTCGCCGGGATTGCCGACCCTGGCGCCGGAGGTGCTGCTGAAGGCAGCATAGGACGGCCGCTGCGCCTCTGTCAGGACGAGGGCGGCCACGACGCCGATGCACAGGGTCAGGACGAGACCGACGAAAATCGACTTCACGGCTGGCCTCCCGGTGCGGCGGGCGCCGCGGTCTGCTGGAATTTCAGGTCGAGCGCGGCCAGCGCCATCAGCGCCGGCGGCATGTCGACACCTTCCCGGCGCATCGACCGGGCGGCATTCTGGCAGGCGGCGATGTCGTTGGCCGCCGCCAGCGCCTGTCCCTCGGCCAGCGACATGGTCGGGCCCTTCTTCTGGATTGTGGGAGAGGTCGGAATCGGCGCCGAGAGACCTGAGGTCTGCGGCGCGTTCTGACCCGAGCCCTGCGCGGCGGGCGCGTTGGCGCCATTCGGCGCCTCGACGGCCGCCCCGGCCTGGTTCGACGAGTCCTGGGCGGAGCCGCCCGGCGACTGGCCCTGGGCTGCCGCAGCGGCAGGGGCCGCGGCCTGGCCCGCGCCCGGCGCGTGAGCGGCTGTACCGGCGGCCGGCGCGACGGCCTGACCAGAAGCTGCGGGCGCGGGGGCGGTGGTCGTGATCCCGGCAGGCGCCGGCGTGGTCGCGGCCGTCGGGGCAGCCGGCTGGCCGGGCGTCGGCGGCGCGGGCGGCTTCGGCGTGAGATAGGCGACGAGTTCGGCGCAGATATTGGCCGGTCCCGCGGTCGCCGCTGCCGCAGGTGCGGCGGCGGTCGCATTGGCCGGCGGCGCGGCCGGAGACGCAGGGGACGCCGGCGTCACGCCCGTCGGCGCGGCCTGGACCGAACCGGCGGCCGGAGCCGGCGGAGCGGTCTGTGCGCCGGGTGCCGGCGTGGCCTGAGCGCCCGCATCGGGCGCCGGCACGACGGCCGGAGCCTCTGCAGCCGGCGGCGACGCCGTCTGGGCGCTGGCCGCGGCGACGAAGCTGCAACTGGCGAGAAGCAGAGCGAAGATCTTGGGCTGCATGGTCTCTACTCCGCCGGAACCGCGCCGGGCCGCAGCGACTTGGCGCCACGCGCCTCTTCCTCTTCGACCCAGAGGCTGTGATGGGTCTTGGCCCAGCCGAGATCGACCTCGCCGCTTCCCATGGCATCATAGGCGCCCTCCATGCCGAGCGAGCCGATATAGATGTGGGCTATCATGATGGCGATGAGCAGGACGCCGACGATGGCGTGAATGTACTGCGCCGTCTGCATGCCGGTGATGTCGAGGAGGGTGAAGGGAAAGAGCATCAGGATGCCGGTCAGCGACAGCGCCACGCCGCCGATGGTCACCGACCAGAAGATCCCCTTCTGCCCGGCATTGAACCGCTTCGCCGGCGGGTGGCCGGTGCCGACGAGACCGCCGAACTCCTTGACCCAGCGCATGTCGGTGCGATCGGGGATGTTGTCCTTGATCCAGACCACGATCATGACCACGAGGCCGAGCATGAAGGCCCATGAGACGTAATTGTGGATGTACTTGCCCCATTGGCTCATGGCGGCAAAGGCGTCGGGGCCGATCAGGGGAAAGATCAGCCGCTTTCCGAAGATGTAGTTCAGACCGGTCAGCGCCAGCAGGATGAAGGCCGAGGCGGTCATCCAGTGGTTCATCCGCTCGATCGCGCCGAAACGCAGGATCTTGCGGCCGGTATCGGGGCCGGGCTCCATCATGATGCGGCCGCGGGTCATGTAGAACACCACCAGCGCGATCAGCATGCCGAGAACGGCGATGCCGCCGATCCAGGGAAGCCAGCCCTCGCGGAAGCCGCGGTATTCGCGCCCCTCCGGCTGTTCCAGCACGGCCGCCTTGCCGTCGGGAATGGTGATACGGCCGGTGATCTTGCCACCCTGCAGGGCGTTAAGCAGCTCGGCCTCGGTCGGCGCGGCCGCGGTCGGGTTCTGGCCGCTGGGATCGGTCGTTTCCTGCGTCGGCACGCCGCCCGGCCCGTCCTGGGAGGCGGCCGGACCGGCGAGCACGGCAAGGCCGAGCATGGCGGAGGTGGCGAGAGTGAGAAGTCGCGTCATCGTCTCCGTCCTCACGTCTGCACGGTTTCGCGATAGGCCGTCTGCCAGCCCCAGGCGCCGGAGCCGTAGCCGCGCCGGGCCACGCGCTCCTTGTAGATGCTGGCGATGATCTCGCCGTCGCCGGCCAGCAGCGATTTGGTCGAGCACATCTCGGCGCACATCGGCAGTTTGCCCTCGGCCAGCCGGTTCTTGCCGTATTTGGCGTATTCGGCCTCCGAGCTGTCGGCCTCGGGACCGCCGGCGCAGAAGGTGCATTTGTCCATCTTGCCGCGCGAGCCGAAATTGCCGACGCGCGGATACTGCGGCGCGCCGAAGGGGCAAGCGTAGAAGCAGTAGCCGCAGCCGATGCAGAGGTCCTTGGAATGCAGGACGACGCCATCGGCGGTGGTGAAGAAGCAGTTGACCGGGCACACCGCCGCGCAGGGCGCGTCGGTGCAGTGCATGCAGGCCATCGACACCGACCGCTCGCCGGGCTTTCCGTCGTTCAGTGTGACGACCCGGCGGCGGTTGATGCCCCAGGGGACATCGTGCTCGTTCTTGCAGGCGGTGACGCAGGCGTTGCATTCGATGCAGCGGTCCGAGTCGCAGAGAAATTTCATACGCGCCATGTTCAGGCCCCCTTAAACCGCAGCGATCTGGCAGAGGACGACCTTGGTCTCCTGCATGCCGGTCACCGGGTCATAACCGTAGGTCGTGATGGTGTTGACGGATTCGCCCAGCACGATCGGATCGGTGCCGGCGGGATAGTGCCCGCGCCAGTCCGCGCCCTGGTAATGGCCGGAAAAGTGGAAGGGCATGAAGGCAACGCCCGGCCCGACGCGCTCGGTCACGAGCGCCTTGACCCGGGTCCTGGCCGCGTTTTCGGTGCCCATCACCCAGACGAAGCTTCCGTCGACGACGCCGCGGGCCGCGGCGTCCACCGGGTTGATCTCGACGAACATGTCCTGCTGGAGCTCCGCCAGCCACTTGTTCGACCGCGTCTCCTCGCCGCCGCCTTCGTATTCCACCAGGCGGCCCGAGGTCAGGATGATCGGGAAGTTGCGGAAGACATTGTTCTCGACCGCCGCCTTCTGGACGGAGAAGCCGACATTCGGCAGGCGGAACTGCATCTCGTCCGGCCGCGTCGGATATTTCGACACGAGCTCGGGCCGGGCCGAATAGATCGGCTCGCGGTGGACGGGCACGGGATCGGGCAGGTTCCAGGCGACGACGCGCGCCTTGGCGTTGCCGTAGTGCATGACGCCATGGTCCATGCAGACGCGCTGGATGCCGCCGGAGAGATCCGTCGCCCAGCTCACGGCATCCGGCTTGTCGCCGCCGACGCGCTGGATGGTCGCCAGTTCCGCCGGCCGCAGGTCCTTGTCCCAGCCGAGCTTCTTCAGGATGCCGAAGTTGATCTCGGGATAGCCGTCGGTGAGATCGGAATCCTTCGAGAAGGAGTCCTCGGCCAGGAGCGTCTGCCCGTTCCGCTCGACGCCGAAGCGGGCCCGGAACGTGCCGCCGCCCTCCCAGACAGAGACGTCCGTCCGGTAGAGCAAGGGCGAACCCGGATGCTTCATCTCCGGCGTTCCCCAGCACGGCCACGGCAGGCCGTAATACTCGCCGCCCACTTCCGGATCGTCCTTCGGTGCGCGCAGCGTCACGAGGTCGAATTTCGCTTGGTTGCGCATGTGCGCCTTCAGGCGCTCCGGCGACTGGCCGCAATAACCGGTCGAGAACCCGCCGCGATTGATCTCGCGCAGCACGTCATCGGCGACCACCTTGTTGTCGACCCGGGCGATGTTCTTGAACATCTGATCCGCGAAACCGAACTTGACCGCGAAATCGTAGATGACGTCGTAATCGGTGCGCGCCTCGAAGGGCGGTTCGACGATCTTTTCGCCCCACTGGAGGGAGCGGTTGGACGCGGTGCGGCTCCCGTCGCATTCCAGCGAAGTCGCAATGGGCAGGAGATAGGTGCCGTTGCGCCGTCCCGGAATGGCGGCGAAGGTGGTGGGGTGCGGATCGGCAACGACGAGCAGGTCGAGCTTCTCGAGCGCTTTCAGCATTTCGGGGATGCGCGTCACGGTGTTGCCGCCGTGGCCCATGACGAACATGCCGCGCAGCGGGCTGCGCTGGTCGATGTCCTCCTCGGGCAGCGTGACGGCATCGAACCAGCGCGTGGAGGTGAGACCGGGGGTCTCCATGTTCTCCTTGCGCGAGCGCGGCTTGCGCCCGCCCTTGGCCGGCACCTCGTCGAAGCGGCTCTGGAGATAGTCGTACTCGACCTCCCAGACGCGCGACCAGTGCTTCCAGCCGCCCTCGGTGAGGCCGTAGTAGAGCGGCAGCGAGGTGACGTCGAGGCCCAGATCGGTCGCGCCCTGGACGTTGGTGTGACCGCGGAAGATGTTGGCACCGGTGCCCGGCTTGCCGATGTTGCCGGTCGCCAGCACCAGCGTGCAGTAGGCGCGCACATTGGCGGTGCCGACGGTGTGCTGGGTCGCCCCCATGCACCAGATCAGCGTCGAGGGCTTTTCCTGGCTGAACAGATAGGCGACGCGCTTCAGCTGCTCGCCGGGAACGCCGGAGACGCGCTCGACCTCGTCCGGCGTCCACTTGGCGACTTCCTTGCGGACCTCGTCCATGCCGTAGACGCGGGTGCGGATGAATTCTTTGTCCTCCCAGCCGTTCTGGAAGACGTGCCAGAGAATGCCCCAGATGACCGGGATGTCGGTGCCGGCACGCAGGCGCACATATTCGGTGCCGTGCGCGGCGGTGCGGGTGAAGCGCGGATCGACCACGATCATGTTGGCGCGGTTCAGTTCCTTGCCCGCCAGCACGTGCTGCATGGCGACGGGATGCGCCTCCGCCGGGTTGCCGCCCATGATGATCATGGTCTTGGCGTTGCGGATGTCGTTGTAGGAATTGGTCTGGGCGCCGTAGCCCCAGGTGTTGGCGACGCCCGCGACGGTGGTCGAGTGGCAGATGCGGGCCTGATGATCGACCGAGTTCGTGCCCCAGAAGGCGCCGAACTTGCGGAAGAGATAGGCGCCCTCATTGGTGAACTTGGCCGAGCCCAGCATGTACATGGCGTCGGCGCCGGAGGTCTCGCGGATCTCGGCCATCTTGTCGCCGATCTCGGTGATCGCCTGCTCCCAGCTGAGGCGCTGCCATTCCCCGTCGACCAGCTTCAGCGGATATTTGAGGCGTCGGTCGCCGTGCACGATCTCGCGAATCGCCGCGCCCTTGGCGCAATGCGTTCCGCGATTGATCGGGCTCGACCAGCTCGGCTCCTGGCCGGTCCAGACGCCGTTCTGGACTTCCGCCGTCACGGTGCAGCCGACGGAGCAGTGGGTGCAGATGTTCTTCTTGATCACGATCGGCACGCCGGGCATTGGCCCGGCGACCGCCTCCGCCTTTCGCACAGCACCCGGCGCCATCGCGCCGAACACGGCCATGCCGCCGACGGCGAGGCCGGAATTGCGCAGGAAGGCGCGGCGGTCGAGCCCTCGCGGGACGGCCGCCGAAGCGGAAGAAGCGACAGAGGATACAGAGGCGCCGGCAGCGGCGGACTTGCGCTTGGTCAGCATGGCGGCCTCACTTGTCCTTCAGGGTTTCATAGCCGTTCGACCGATAGAAGGCCTGAACGTCCGCGGCATCGGGCTGATACTTCGCCCCCGTCTCGTCGGGACCGGGATCATAGGCCTCAGCCTCCGTCACCATGGCCGGCGAGATCGCGGCAGCGACGGCGGCCACGGTGGCGACGCCGGAAGCCGAGCGAAGGAAACCTCTGCGGTCCAGCTTGTTGCGCGAATCCACCGTCATCGTCTTTTCCTCCCGAAACCGTCCGTCATCGCCATCCCCCGCCTCACGCGGCGCGGTCCGAGGCCTCGGCCTCGATGGCCATCAGAGCCCGCCCAACGGCGGCCACAAGCTTGTAGAAATCCGCGGCCTTTGCCGCTTCCACATCCGCAAAGAACCGGGCGCCCCAGGGTTGCAGATGCCGTGCGAAGAAGCGCTCGTCCGCGCCCTCCGGCGTCCCGAACCGACCGTCCGCCAGTCCCGACAGAATCTCGCAAAGGACGGCGATATGGTCTTCGAACTCGCCGAGGCCCGGCAGACGCTCGATCCCGAGTTCGCCGAGGTCCTGCCGCAGGCGCGCCAGCGGCTTCTCCTGGAGAAAGCCCGTCAGGTAATAGGATCCGTAGGGGACGAGCTCGCCGCGGCCGACGCCGATGAAGAGATTGAAATATTCCCGCTCCAGAGCGTCCGGCGCCGCCACGGCCGCTTTGGCGGCGAGCGCACGGCAGGCCGCCCCCAGCGCCCCCTGCCCGCCCTCGACGGAGGCCAATGCCGCCAGCGTCGCGGGCGTCGGCGACCGCGCGAAAAGGACGGCCAGCATGGCGTAAAGATGCGAGCGGGCGAGATCCACGGCGTCGCGCGCGTCCAGAGCTGCCGCTGCCTCTTCCACCGGCATTTCTGCCGGGGTCGGGAGGTGCTCCGAAAATGTGACGTGTCCGTTCTGGCTCAAGCGCCGATACCCTTTTGACTGCCCGGCAACACGCAATGCGCGTGTCGCTTGCATGGTCTGGCGGACGATAAAGGGGGAAGCGGCCGATGCAACTCATTTTTTGAACGTTTCCAAACAGAAACGAAAATCCTGAGGGGTTTCTCAGCTCGGCAGAGCACCGCCATGCCGCAAGGGACGCGCCTGGGGGGCCGCCGGCGGAGTGTCCTTCGAGGGATCTGGATCGACGCCGGCCGCCTCTGCGCCCGGGGTTTCGGCAGCGACCAGGAGGGGATCCTGCCGCTCGGCAGACGGCGCGACGGGTTCCTCGACAGGGTTGTCAGCCGGCTGCTGAATCTCGGGCAAGGCGGCCTCTGGGTCCGGCCCGATCTCCTCCTGCACCCTGTCGGTGCCGAAAATGCCGCGCACCATCTTGTCGACGTCGATCGACGCCGGGATCGGGCCGGAGACCGGCATTCCGCCGGGTATGTTCCAGTCCCAGGCATAGTCGCGGGCATCGCCGATGGCGTCCCGGATGTCTGGATCGATCGACCACATGCGTCGGAGCGCGCGATTGCGCAGCGCCGCCGGCACGCCGGAACGGAGAAAGCCGGTGATGTCCGACGCCGCGGTCAATTCTTCGGGATCGGGAAGGTCGGCGAGGTCTTCGGCAGTCAACGCAGCCGGAATCGCCGCGCCTTCTGCCTCCGTCGAGTCGTCGACCGGATCGACGGGTTGGTCACTTCCGTCCCGGGCCACCGCGCCGGGGGCTGCCAGGCTCTGCGCCTGGGGGTCGAGCGGCGGGACCGGCGAGGGATCGACGCCACGCTTGCGGCGCGACCAGCGGGCGATGAAATCGGTGCTCATGCGCTATGTTTCCCCCGGCGGTCGCCAATGCAAGCGCCTTTCCTGGCCCTACTCTGCACGAGAAGGCCATGGCCGGGCGTCCCGCCGCGCGGCCGAGGGATTGCGCGTCGCCGCCGCACCCCGCAGACTTGCCCGATGATGCGCCCCGCCCTTCTCGTCCTGCTTATCGCGATGCTGCCCTGCACGGGTTCCGCGGCCGATCTCCGCGGCCATGGCGGACCGGTCCGCGGCCTCTCCGTCACCGCAGACGGCCTGATGGCGGTTTCCGGCAGTTTCGATACGACGGCGATCCTGTGGTCTCTCCAGACGGGATCGGCGCAGCAGGTCCTCCGGTTCCATGCGGGCTCTGTCAATGCGGCAATCTTCCTGCCCGGTTCTACCGCCTCGGCCCCACGCTTCGCGACAGCCGGAGACGATGGACGGATCGCGCTGTGGGAGGGCGGCGCCACGGCTCCCTCGCGCGTGTTCGAAGGGCATAGCGGCCCGGTCGTCGCACTCGCGGTTTCAGCGGACGGATCGCGGCTCGGATCGGCCGCGTGGGATGGCAGCGCCCGCGTCTGGCCGCTCGACGGCCAAGGCGCCCCTAGCGTCCTCGAGGGGCATCAGGGCAACGTCAACGGGATCGGTTTTCTCGCCTCGGGCGAGATCGCGACCATCGGCTACGATGGGACGCTGCGTGTCTGGCCCGCCGACGGTCCCGCCCGCGTCACGACCTTCGAGACGCCCTTGAATGCCCTCGCGGTGCTGGGGGAATCGCGTCTGGCGGTCGGCGGCGGCGACGGCCGCCTGCGGATCGTCTCGGCCGCCGACGGGAGCGTCGAGGCCGAGAGCGCCGTGGCGCCGACGCCGATTTCGGCCATCGCCGTCTCGGGCGACGGGCAGACGGTCGCCGTCTCCGGCCTCCGGGGCGCGGTGCAGGTTTTCGGCGGGCGCAGCCTCGAGCCGCTCCGAACGCTGGTCGGCCCGGGAATGCCGGTCTGGTCCATGGCCTTCGTTCCCGGCACGGCGGACCTTTTGACCGGCGGCAACGACCATGTCGTCCGGCGCTGGGACACGCGAACGGGGGCCCCTCTCGGCCAGGGGCTCCTCGTCTCGGAAGCCGACCCGCTCGCCGCCTATGGCGACGACCCGGGCGCCGAGGTCTTTCGTGCCTGCGTCGCCTGCCACACGCTCCAGCCGGGGGAAGGCACGCGCGCCGGGCCGTCGCTCCATGGCGTCATGGGGCGCCGCATCGCGACGCTGCCTGGCTATGACTATTCCCCGGCCTTCGCCGGTCACGACATCGTCTGGACCAAGAAGACGATCGCCCGCCTGTTCGAGGTCGGACCGCATGCCCTGACGCCCGGCACCAAGATGCCCGAGCAGACCATCACCCGGCCGGAGAGCCGCCAGGCGCTCGTGGACTTTCTCGCACGGGTGACGGCCCCGAAGGACTGACGGCCCAGGCCCTGGAGCTCAGGCCTCGTCGTCCAGGACCGCGTAGTCGGCCGCCGTCCGCGGGCGTTCACGCGCTGGCCCGGCATAGGGGTCGAACCCCTCGTTCAGCGCGGACTCGACGCGGCAGGCCTCGCACATCCGGATCGCGTCGAGCCGGCGGGCATTCTCGCCGCTGAACATCCAGTGGCTTCCCTCGAGCTTGGCGACCACGCGCTCGATCGTGCTGCGGGTGCCGAAGGGCTTGGCGCAGCGGACGCACGGATAGGGCTCCTCCTCCTTCAGCGTCACGCGCGGCGCGTTCCAGGCGGCGAAGTCGAGCTGTGGGCGCAGCGTGATGACGTCTTCGGGACAGGTCGCGGCGCACAGGCCGCACTGGACGCAGGCATTCTGCGAGAAGCGCAGCATCGGCCGGTCCTCACCAGCCGACAGCGCCCCCGTCGGGCAGGCCGAGACGCAGGAGTGGCAGAGCGTGCAGCCCTCGGTCTCGACCAGCACCGTCCCGAAAGGGGAACCGGCCGGCAAAGGCACGAGCGCAACGGGTGCGGGCGCGACCTCGTGCATGGTGCGCAGGCTGAACTCCAGAAGCCCGCGCTTGGCGCCGACAGGTGCAAAGCGCGACGGCTGCGGGCTCGGCACGCCCCCCGGCAGGGCGGCGAGCGCGGCGAGCAGTTGCTCCGGCGCATCGGCCTGCACGATCGCGCAGGCCTCGGCCCCATAGCCGAGGGCGGCCGCGAAAGTGGTGGCGATGGCGACGGTCCCGGAAAGCGCCGCGATGCCGTTTTTCGGCGCCCGGCGCGTCAGCAGGCGGACGCCCGACACGCCATAGGCCAGAGCGGCGGCGATGACCTCGATGCCGATCTGCTTGATCTCATTGACTTCGAAAGGCAGCACCGTCGCCGGCAGCTCTGCGCCGATCGCCTGGATCAGCGGACGTCCGACGGTGACGTCGTGGATCAGGACGATGGCGTCCGTCCCGCCCGAATCCCGAAATGCGAGGATCATCGCGCGCAGGCGGCCGAGCTGCTCGTCGATCGTCGGCACGGTGTAGGACGCCGCGCCGGTCGGGCAGACGGCGGCGCAATTGCCGCAGCCCGCGCAGACCATGGCGTCGATCGAGACCACGTCGCCCAGCGGGGTGATCGCCTCCATGGCGCAGGCGTCGAGGCACTGCGTGCAGCCCTTGATCGAGGAGCGGGAATGGGCGCACAGCTCCGGGTGGAAATCGATGTACTTCGGCTTGTCGAACTCGCCGACGAGCTCGCCGGCCTCCTCCAGCGCCCGCGCCAGGGCGACACCGTCGGCCGGATCGATCTTGAAATAGCCGTCGCGGGCCTCGAAGGCAGGAAACAGCGCCGGCGCGTCCGACAGGTCGAGGATCAGGTCGCAGCGCGACACGGCACCGTCGCGGACCGGACCACCCCTTGTCGCGGCGAAGCCGTCGAGAACGGCTTCATAGGCGCCGAAATGGCCGGACGCCGAAACGACACGCCCGTGGACGACCGGAAAGGCCAGGCCGCCGGGAATTTCGACCGCGTTGCCGTCCGACAGCACCACCGTCACGTCGAGCCGGTCGGACAACGCAAGGCCCGCGGCGATCGCCGCCGCACCGGCGCCATGCACGAGAACGACGCCGTTGCTCGACAGCGTGACCAGCGGCGGCGCGGAGACGGCGCGGGCGGAAAGAGCGGCAAGGGCGGACTGGCGCGGCTGGTCGTCCATGGCAAAGATCGGCACTGTCTGAGCGGTCCTCATTGATGCTATTGGGTTTTCTGCACTGGCCGTTCAGGCTAGAACCATTGTAAACTGTGAAAAGTCAATCCGAATCCGTGTGATCATGCCCTTCTCCCGCCCCTCCCCGCTGGCTTCGGACCTGTCGCTGCCGCCCCCCTATTCGCTCCTGGCGATGCGCGAGGCCGTCGATCCTTTTGCCCATGCCCGGGAGATCGCGCTGTCGGCGGGAGCCGGCACCTTGGTCTGGGCCCGGCGCTTCCACCTGGCCGAGTTTGCCCTGGTGCTGGAGCCGGAGGAGCCCCTGGCCCTGGCGCGCCGCGTCGTCTACGCCGCCGGCAATGCGCTGGGCGACGCCCTCAGCATCCATGCGCCGCCCCTGGTCGACATCGCGCTCGGCTGGCCGGATGCGATCCGCATCGACGGCGCGCTGGTCGGTGGCCTGCGTCTCGCCTGGCCCGAGGGCACGCCGGAGGATGCCGTTCCGGCCTGGCTCGTCCTCGGCGCGACGATCCGCGTCATCGTGATGCAGGCCGGAGAAGCAGGGCTGCGCCCCCTGCTCGGCGGGCTTGACGAGCAGGGCTTTGAAGAGTTGAACCCAGGCACGCTCGTCGAGGGCTTCGCCCGTACCTTTCTGCGCGAGACGAGTCTGTGGGCCGAGGAAGGATTTGACGCCGTGCGTCAGAACTGGCTGCGCCGCTGGCGCGGGGAAGACACCGAGATCCTCGACGATGGCGACGTCCTGGCCGGCGGCACGCGCCGCTCGCTGCGGGAGGCGCTGTATACGCCATCCTGGCTCGATCCCGCGACCGGGGCATTCTGGATTTGACCGGGCTGAAGCTGCCGCGCACGATCCGGCTCGATCCTTCCGACGAATTCGTCTTCGACGAGACGGCAGCGCCCGGCGAATGGGCGATTTCGGGCGCGTTCCGGTTCTGGGACCGCGACATGCAGGCCCTGGCCGGCAAGGAGCGTCAGGCTTTTCGCTCGGGGCTGCTCGGCCTTTCGAGTTTCGGCTGGTCGACGCTGGTGGTGGTCACGCCCGCGAGCCAAGCCGAGCGCGAGGCGGCGGTAGCCCTGCTCGCCCGCCAGCTCGTCGTGCATCTCGGTGCGCCCGACGAGGCGACGGCCTGGGCCGCGGCCGAGGAGGAGATCGCGTTTGCCGCTTCGCTCTGCGACCATCCGGAAAACACCCTTCTCGCCGTCCAGCGCAGCGTGGAAGAGGACGGCATCCGCGAGCGCTTCCGCACCCTGAAGAAGCGCGAGGACCTCGTCCAGCACAGCCGCGCCTTCGACATCGTGACGCTCGAGGACAACGACGACGGCGATGCCGCCGAGGCGGTCGATCTGCACGCTCTCATGCGAGGCCCGACATGATGGAATTCTGGGTCTCTTCCGGCCATCAGCTGCTCGACCGGGACGAGGACGGCCGCCTGGTCCTCACCGACGACTATCTGAAAGCGCATTTCGCCCGGCCCGAGCTGATGCCGCCGCCGGAGGCCTGTCCCGCGGAGCAGCGCCTGCATGCCGCGCTCATGGCCGATCCCCGCCGCACCGTCGAGCCCGCCGAGATCGCCGCCCTCGAGGATGCGGATGCACGCGAGAACTGGCAGGTCATGCTCGCCTTTCGCGACCGGTTGACCGCCGCGCCGACGCTGGAGGGCGCCTATCTCGGCCTCGTCAGGGGGCACATGCATGAGACGCCGCCGCTCTTCGTCAACCAGCTGACGCAGGTGATCCTGCGCAATGTCCTCGACGGCTGCGACGACGCGCATGTCCTGCGCGCCGCGGAACTGTTCTTCCGCCCGCAGCGCGCCAGCGTCGAGGCGGGCGCCCTGCTCCTGGCTGATGCCGAGATCGTCGAGCTGCAGGAAGACCGCGGCCGCTCGGCCCCGCCGCTGCTCCAGATGTTCGCCGAACCCGTCGTCACCGAGCTCGACGTCCTCACGGACGAGAACGCCGCCTCGTACGGCCACCGCAGCGAATCCTTCGACCTCGTCCTCTCCTTTTCCGGGGGCGTCGCCTCGCGGCGCGGCCTGGCGCGGGCCATCGAGCTCTGGGTCGCCCATCTCCTCGGCGTGGCCGTCACCGTCACGCCGGAGGCGCGCGCCGACGAGGAGGACTGGGCCTGGTTCGTCGGCCTGGACGCCGATGCGACGCGCATCGGCAACGCGCTCTGGCGCGGGCAGGAACTCGATGACGGCGACGCCGAGCGGATCATCGGCCTCTTTGCCCTGCGCTTCACCCATCCGGAGGAGGCGCTTCCGGCGATCGGCGCGCGACCCGTTTGGCTCCTGCTCGCGATGACGCGGACCGGCGAAGTGCGGATGAAGCCGCAGAACCTCATCGCGGGATTGCCGCTTCGCACGCGCGAGGAGACGAGCTGATGGCAGGGCCCAATTTCCGTGTCGGCGTCGTGGTGGAGCGACGGCCGTCGTCGAGCCCCTGGGCGACCCACGCCTTCCGCGTCGTCGCCATCGTGCCGGAAGCCGCCGACATGGCCGACGGGCATGTCCTCGGCACGGAAGGAGACGCAGCAATGCTCTATGCCGGCTCCGCCGATGTCGAGTTCCACCGGGTGGAAACGGGCAACTATCGCGACAACCTCGCCACCGGCGAGGCGATGCTCTGGGTGACCCTGTCGATCGAGGACACCGCCGCCGGCATCCGCCTGCTCTCGGTCACGGCCGACCCGGCGGAGGGCGAAGCGATGACGGAGGCCGGCGGCCTGATGGTCGACGTCGCGCCGATGCCCTCGGAAATCGCCGAGCGGCTGGCCGACTTCGTCCGGACCCACCACGTCGAGCGCGTCTTTCGCAAGCGCAAGCGGGAATAGCGGCGTCCCCGACGGTGATTGCGGATGCTCAGGCAGGTCGCGATCTCGTTCATCCTCGTCCAGATCAGCCTCGACGCGGCAGTCTATCGCTAGGTGTGCGTGACAACGGGGGTCGGCTGATCGACGTGATCCGCCGCTTTCGACGAGGCGCCAGATCGACGAGGGTTTGGGGCGTTGCAGCAAAGGTCAACGCCGCCGCTGATCGTTCCGCGAAACTCTCCCAACCACGCTTTCCTGCTCCCGCAGCCGGCTTGTCTGTGCGAGCCGCTCGGGCAAAGATACGCCGGCGCCATGCGGCGAGCGCAACTCGACCTGAATGCCGCGCATCAGGAGGAGAGGAACGTGGTGATACCAGCGCGCATCGCCGTCGGATGGATCCTTGCCATGGTCGCCGCGACCGGATCGCCGGCTGCCGCGCAAGATACGGCACCTGCACCGACAGCGGCACCCGCACCGACAGCAGCTCCGGCACCGACTCCGGCGCCGGCAACAACGGCCCAGACCGCCGCGCCGGGACGCAACTGGCAGGTCAATTGCAACGGGGATGGCGAGGCCAAGCGCTGCACGGTCTTGCAGAACCTGGTGGCCGATCAGGGAAAGGGCCAGCAGCGATTGCTGACAGTGATGGTCCAGCCCGGCGCGGACAATAAGCCGGCGCTGCTTTTGGCGCTGCCGCACGGGCTGTTCCTTCCGGCCGGGGTGCAGATGCAGATCGACAAGGGCGAGGCCCAGAAGCTGGTCATCCAGACCGCCGATCAGAACGGCAGCTATGCGGGCGCCGCCCTGGACACGGCCCTGCTCGACAGGCTGAAGGGCGGCAGCACCCTCGGCGTCACCTTCCAGTCGGCGCAGCAGCAGGATGTCACCGTCCCGGTGACGCTGGTCGGCTTCTCCTCCGCTTACGCCGACTTCGCGGCCGGCCGTGCAAGCACCCCGGCGCCGGGCGAGACGACCCCGTAGTGGAGCCGGACCGGACGGCTCTTACCATGCCGCTCGGGCCGCCTAGCGTCCTTCAGGAAGCCGGAGCGCGAGATCGCCCCATCCGGCCCGCGACGCAATCTGCGCGAAGACGAGCGGCAGAACGCCGTTGTGGCGCAATTCCGCAAAGGCCTCGTCCGAAAGCTTGTCGACCGCCGCGGCGTCGATGACCATAAAATCCTTCAGCGCCACCTTGGAGCCGCTCGGCAGGGTGAGCGTCGCCAGGCTCCCGGTGAGAAGCGCGTGCTTGCGCAGGAGTTCGACGATCTTGCGCGTCGCCGCGATCTCCCGTTCGAAGGCGGCGCAGAACTCCAGTGCGTTGTCGGTCACCTTGGTCGGCTTGCCGTCCTCGAACAGTTTGTCGCCGCCCTGCTCGAGAAGGCGCCCGGCCGCCCGGTCGACGCAGAGCGTCAGCCGTCCCTGGTCCTCGCCGGTGGCGAAGACGAACGGGTAGCGCCGCACATAGGACGGAATGTACACGCCCGGCTCCCAGGTGCCGGTCGCATCGACGAAGAGGTTCTTGCCGGTCGAGAGGCCCAGCACCGCCAGCGGCAGGAACTCCCCGGCGGTGGCGAAGACGATCGGATAGTGGCGGGCGGCAAAGGGCGCTTCCGCCGCGCTGATCGGCACCGACACGGCCCGGGCCGCAAAGCCGAAATCCGGCTCCGGCTTCAGGCCGAGCGCGCCGTGCCGCTCCGGCTGCAGGGCTTCCGGCCGTTTATAGAACAGCGGCATGACGGGCTGGGTCTGGCTCATCTCAAAGCGTCTCCCGATAGTGATCTGCCCGCTTCGCAGCGCATCCCCCGATGCCGCGTAGCGAGCCCCTTCAAGCAAGTTGGGGGATAATCTCCGGCGCGGCAATCGCCGGTTTCGATGCTCCGCCTAAATCCGCTATCCTGACGCGGCAGGGGCGAAGCGGGGTGGCAAATGGCAATGCTGACGACACTGGAATCGGCGCAGGCATGCGCCGGAAGCGCGTTCGAGGCGCGTACCGGCGGCGTTGTCGTGCCGCTCGTCCTCGACGCCGTGACGCCGCTCGGCCAGGGCCTGCGCGAAGGCGAGAGCTTCAGCCTGAGTTTTTCCGGCCCGGCCGCGCAGGCGCTTTCGCAAGGTACGGTCGCGCTCGCTCCGGCCGGCGATGGAAGCGAGGGCACACCGGTGTTTCTGGTACCCGTTGGGCGGCAGGGGGAGCGCATGTTCTACGAAGCCGTCTTCAACTGATCGCCACGCGACCGTCGGCGGCGTCGACCGTCGCCGTGCCGGCCGCAAGGCGCATCATCAGGTCGTAGACGCCCTTGTCCTCCACGGTCGCGAAGCCGAGGCGCCGATAGAGCCGCATCGCCGGATTGGCCTTCTCGACGTGGATCGACACGGCCTTGCCGACCGCCTCCGCCTCGGCGATGACTCCGGCGAGGATCGCGCTCCCGAGGCCGTCGCCGCGGGCCTGCGGCACCAGCGCGATGTCGACGATGCGGTGCTGGCCCGGCCAGCGCGCCAGGATCAGCCGGCCGACCGGCTGCCCGTCCTGCTCCAGCACCCACCATTCCGCATCGTTGTAGTGCTGGACATAATGCGCCTGCTGGGCCATCGCCTGTTGCGCGAGGAACGCTTCCTGCAGGGTGTCCGGCCAGCCCGACAGGGCCAGTTCCTCGGCGCGGGTCGAAGCGTAGAGGGCGGCGAAGAAGGCCGCATCGGCGGTCGTGGCGGCACGGAAGCGCGTTCCCTGAGGCGCCGGGCGCGGCATGGCCGCAGCGGCGCCGATCAGGGTGCCCCCGATCTCTCCTGAATCGGCGTCGTGCGCCTCCACCGTCCGACGGCCGCTCACGGCCGCGGCGGAAAGACGCCCTGCAGCGCGATGCAGAAATAGCAGGTCAGGTACGGCTGCATGTTGTTATGCGGGGCACTGCCGCCGGCGGGTGCCAATGCCTGTGCCGCCATCTGGGTCGTTGTGCCAGTGGCATAGATGAACAGATTGGCTCGCGCCAAAGCCTTGCCGGCGGGATCGTTGGATTCGGCCGGATCATCGGGAGCCGTCATGAGAGCGTGGGTATGGGCGGGCATTTCCGATTCCAGAAGAGTGACCGTTTCCGTGCCGCCGATCTCGCCCAGATCGTGCGGCAATAACCCGGGACCTTGCCCCGGATGCATCGGCGCCGAGCCCTGCAGATCCGGAAGGGCAAAATTGCTCTTGCCATTGCCGCCATAGGTGGTCCCCAGCAGCGAGAACAGCGCCGTGTTCTGGGAAAGCGGCAGGAGCTGCCCATCGCACCAGGCCCATCCCTTGGGCGCAAAGTTGAACGGGAAGATGCGGATCTCAGCCACAAATGGATCGGCCATCGCAGTCTCCTCAGGTGGGGCTCGGAAAGATGCCGAACATCGAAATGATGAAGTCGACGCAGAGATAAGGCTGGAAATTCGTGTGCGGCTGGCTGCCGCCAACCAGACTGATGGCGCTAGGGCTGAGCGGCGTGCCGGGAACGGCATTGATGAACGCATCGATCTGCGTCGATTTCCCGACGACATTGCCGGCCGGCGAGGGCGACGAGGCGGCGTTGCTGGACGCGAAAGCCGCGTGTGTGTGAGCCGGCATCTGGGGCACCGTCAGCGTGACGTCTTCCGTTCCGGCGCTCTCGGCAAGAATGAAACCATTACCCTGGTGGATCGGCAGGCGGCCGCGCAGGTCGGGAAGGCCGAATGTGCTTTCTCCGTCACCGCCATAGGTGGTGCCGATCAGCTGAAAGAGCGTCTCGTTCTCCGAGATGGGCAGCAGCTGCCCCTCGCAGAACATCCAGCCGGCGGGCGCGAAGTTACCGGCGAACATGCGAATCTCGCCGACATACGGCTGTGCCATGGCTGTAGATCCTTCAGTTCTGCGAGGGGAAGATGCCTTGGAGAGCGATGCAAAAATTCAGCACCAGGAACGGCTGCATGTTGTTGTGCGGCTGGCTGCCGCCGACCGTCGAGATGCTGGCTGGCAGGAGAGCCACCAGCGACGCCGGGCCTGTATAGAAGTCGTTCGGCGCGCTGCTGCCGAGCAGGATATTGCCCGCCGGGATGTTGTTCGTCACGGTCGTCGACGTCGCAAACTGGGCGTGCTGGTGCGTTGGAGCCTCGGCGATCGACAAGGTGTGCGCGGCCTCGCCACCCCGCTCCCCGAGCGTATGCCCTCCTCCGACATGGATCGGCGTGCGACCCCGATAGTCGGGAAGGGCGAAGTTGACGCGGCCATCGCCGCCGAACGTGGTGCCCAGCAGCGAGAACAGGGCCTGGTTCTGATTGATCGGCAGGAGTTGCCCATTGCATAGCGCCCAGCCCTTGGGCGCAAACCCGAAGGACATCAGGCGGATTTCAGAAAGAAACGGCTCGGCCATGCCCCCTCCAGGTGACGCAATCCCCACATTACCTAACGTCATACAAATACGAATGTCAAAGTCGCTCGCCACGGTATGTCGCGACGAACCCGCTCGTTTGTGGACTGCCTAAGGCGCCGGATTAGTGGGCGTTAGGGCGGTCCCGGCACTCGGTGCGGTCGCCGTGCCGCTCAGGCTGACCGCCACGTTGGCCGTCGTTGCGGTCGGAGTGTTGCCGTTCGCATTCCATGTGGCCACGGCGTCGTCGTCAAGTCCGGCTCCACCCTCGACAAAGCCAGTCAGGAAGATTCTGGGATCGCTCGTGGCGTCGAGATCGCTGACGCGCAGCCGAAGAACGAGGGGAGTCCCGCCGGTCACCGAGTTGTTGACAATGTTGACGTATACTTGGTTCGTCTCCCCGGTGGCGGAGGACCCGGATTGGACGTTGACACCGGTGAGGACCAGGGGCGGCGCGGACAGACTGTTGCTGTCGAGCGTCAGGTCGAGCCGGGACGTGCCCTCTCGGGCGACCGCATCGACAACCCCGCTGCCGGTATTGTCTGGCGCCAGTGTCATCGTGTTGCGGCGGGCTTCTACGACGGCTTGGGAGGATTCCTGCGCGAGGACTCGCAGCCCGCTTCCGATGCCTGCGACCGTGATGTCAGTATTGTCGTTCACGCGGCCCATGATCGACGAGTTAACGAACGAGGTGATGTTGATTCCAGGGCCTCCTCGGCTGTGTATGACGTTACGGAGAATATTGAAATTGACGGTGGCCGTATCGTTGCTGTTGATGTCGATGCCGGTGCCGGTGCCGGCCTCGCTGTCGATCGTGCTGTCCGTGATGTCGACGCTGACCACCGAGTCATCTTCGCCGATGACCTGAATGGCCTGGGTGCGCAGGCGCAGGAAATCGCTGTTCAGGATGTTGATATCCGTCACCGGCGCGCCGCCGGCGCTGCTGAAGCTTCTGAACTGCAATCCGCCTTCGCCCAAGCCATTGGTTGCACCGCCCGACGAGACCGTCTGGGTATCGCTGAAGGTCACGTTGTCGAGGGTCAGGTTCAGGTTGACGTCGGTGTTGACGATGTCGAGGCTGTTGGTTTCCGAGAACGTGATGCTGGTGTTCGAGATCGAGGAAGTGCCCGACAGATTGCTGAATTCGATGCCGCTCTCGTTCGCCGCGTTCCCGGCCTGGGTGATGGTGCTGTTGTCCATCGTGAAGTTGCTGACGTTGAGGCCGGTGATGCCGTTATCCGCCGTCCCGCTGATGTCGACATTGCTGAGCGCGACGCCCGTGACGCCGCTGAGGTAGATCGCGGCGTTCGCCGCCGAAATGTCTAGATCCAGCGACGTGCCGTCGACGGTGTTGGCGTTGTTCAGGACCATGTTGCTGAGGGAGATGGCCCTCGCACTGCTGATCGATATGCCGCGATTGCTGATGCTCTGGATGACGCCACCCGAAGCATCTGCCGTGCCGGTGCCGGTGACGACGAGGCCTCCGTGGACGCCGGCGGTCGTGCCGGTGTTGTTGAGGAGGATGCCATTGGCGCCGCCGCTGGCCGAAATGCTCTGGAACGTCAGGTTGGCCAGCCCGATATTGGTGTTGACGACGTTGAGCGCCACGCCGGGGCCCGATGTGATCGTGTTGCCGGTCCCCTGGACCGTCACCGCGCCGCCGCCGGTGGCGTTGAAGCCGGTCGCCGATGTCGTGGTGATCCCCAGACCGCCGCCGGTGAAGTTGAACGTCGTGCCGCCGTTGTTCGTCAGGTTCACGGCGGCATTGGCACCGGTGTTGAGCGTCTTGCTCGCGCCGGAGAAGGTGACGGTGCCGCCCGTATTGGCATTGGCGAAGATGCCGGTGGCGCTTCCGGTCGCGGACAGGTTGCCGCTGAGGGTCACCGTGCCGGCGGTGCGGTTCTGGATATCGATCAGCCGCCCCGCCGAGGTCTTGGTGATGGTGCCGCCATAGGTGACGTTGGCGGACCCGCCGCTGGCGAGGAAGCTGGCGCCCGACGCCGCGCTGAAGGCACCCGCCGAGCCGAGATTGACGGTGCCGGTCACGCCGGCGAGGGTCGCGTTGTTCGTGCCACCGCTCGATGTCGTCGACAGGAAGTTGATCCCGGCCGCGATGCCGTTGAGGTTGATCGCTTGGGCAGAGGTGGAACTGAGCGTGCCGGTGGTGACGTTGACGGTGCCGCCGCCCGAGGCGACGAAGCCGGACGCATTGTTGGTCACGATGTCGATGTTGGCGAAAGTCGTGGTCGTGTTGGCGTTGGTGAGCGATACGGCGGTGCCGGTCAGCGCCGATCCGACGCCGAGGTCGACGGTGCCGGTGAAATCGACGGTGTTTGCGCCCGTGGCACCCGAAACAACGATGCCGTTGGTCGCGCCGTTTGCCACCACTGTGCCGCCAAAGGTGATGGCGCCACCGGTGCGGTTGGCGATGGTGACCGCCGCACCGCTGGTGTTGGTGATGGAACTCGTCGCATCGAAGGTGAAGGTTCCGGCGCCGCCGGTGATGTTCAGCCCGTTGACGGCGGAGACATCGACATTGGTGGCGTTGATCGTTCCGGCATGGGTGCCGGTGAAGGCGAGGCCGCCGCCGCCCGCGCCGGTGATCGAGACATTGGTCAGTGTGGTGGTGCCGGTGACGTTGTTCAGCTGGAGCGCCGTTCCGGTGGCACCGAAACTGATGACGTCGGTGATGGTCGTGCCGGCGGCGTTGAGCAGCATGTCGGAGACGTTGCCGGCGAAGGTGGTGTTCGTGATCGTGGTATTCGTCGACGGCGTGATCTCGATGCCGACGGTGTCGAAGTTGCGAACCGTCATGTTGTTGACGAGCGTGTTCGTCGCGCCGCCGCCATTGTCGTTGATGCCGCGGGCCGCGCCCGCGGGGTCGCCGTCGAGGATGAAGCCGTCGATGATGTTGTTCTGGCTGCCCAGGGTGATGACGTCCGCGCCGGCGCTGGTCGTCAGATTCGCAGCGCCGGACCCGATCGGGGCGATCGAAATGGTGTTGCTGGCGAGTTGGATCGTGGAAGGCACGGTCAGCGCCAGGTTGATCGGATTGTTGTTGCGGAAGCCGCGCACCTGTTCGCCGTTCGATAGCGACAGCGTGTTGTCGGCGTTGGTGCCCGCCGCGGTGATGGCCGAGCCGTTGTTGATCAGCACGATGACGTCGCCCGCGCCGGACGCGAGCTCCGCCGCTGCCAGCGTCGTCGGATTGGCGCCGTCGATGCCGGACCCGGACCCGCCGCCGCCCGCGCCATCGCTGTCGACGAAGTAGATCTGGCCGACGCCGAAGCCAAGGCCCGGGCTCGCCGGGAAGAGGACGTCGCGGAAATTGTAGGTGCCGGCGACGGGCGCCGCCGATGCGTCGATCCCCACGACAGCGGAAAGGGTCGACGACTGGTCCGTGGCCGATTCGCCGTCGCCATAGGTAAAGGCAAGGTTCGTCGTGGCGTTCAGGAAGACGCCGGTATTGACGCCGGCGATCGAGGAGCTGTCGCCCGCCAACGCTGCGTCGCCGAGCCGGACGACCGAACCGCCCAGCGCGCCCCGCAGGTCGACGCCGATACTCGTACCGGCGGCGGCATTGTTGGTGACGTCGAAATCGTTCGCGGTGACCGCGGCACCGACGGTCGCGCCATTGAGGTCGAAGGCGATGGCAGCGCTGTTGCCCAGCGAGATGTCGAGATTGGCGAAGGACGTCGCCGCGCCCAAGGTCCCGCTGATGTCGACGCCGCGCGTCGTGACGTTCTGGAGGTTCACGGTCCCGAGAGCCACCGTGCCGCCGCCGGTCGACGCCACGTTCGCCAGCAGGACGCCGTTCGCGGCGCCGTTGGCGGTCACACTGGAGAGGTTGAAGCCGCCGCCCGCGACGGTCACGCCATCGAGGTTGAGCGCAGTCCCAGTGCCCGTCGTCGCGATCGTTCCCGCCGCGACGCCGAGCGTCCCGCCGCCCGTCGCTGCGAAGCCCGTGCCTGTCGCCGACCCGATCGTCAAGCCGGCGCCGGTGAAGTTGACCGTCGCGCCGGCGTTGGTGCTGAGCTCGACGCCGTTCGCCGATCCCGTCGTTATCGATTGGGAGGTGCCGGAGAACGTCACCGTGCCCCCGGTATTGTCGTGGACGTAGACGCCGCGGGCGCCGGCGACGTTGTGGCTGATGGTGCCCGACAGCGTGATCGGACCCGACGCGACGGTGCGGCCGGTGATCTCGACGGCCTGTCCGGTGCCGCTGGAGATCGATCCGGCATAGGAAAGGGTCGCCGTTCCGCCGAGAACGCGGAAGCCGGTGTTTCCGGCACCGGCAAGCGTCCCGGTCCCGAAATCGAGCGTGCCGGCGACGTTCTGCAGGCCGATATTGTAGAGCGGCGACGCGGAAGAGGAGGTGCTGGCGAAGACGAGGTTGGCGGTATTGTTGGAGAGCGCCGCGGCTGCGGCGCCGGTCGAGGACAGCGTGTTTGCGGCATTCGTCGCGGTGATCGCGCCGCCATTGGTGACGATGCCCTGGCCGGTCCCGGTGGCGATCGACAACACGCCGGCGATGTTCATCGTGCCGCCGGTTTGCGTCACGCCGATTCCGGACGCCGTCTGGATGGTGGTAGCGCCCGTCATGGCGATGGCGCCCCCGGTCTGCGCCAGGCCCACGCCGATATTCGTCTGGATCGACGTTGTGCCGGCCACGGCAACCGTGCCGCTGTCGATCCGCGCGCCGCTGCCGGTCGACCCGGTGTTGTCGATCGTCACGGTGTTGAAGTTGAACGTGCCGGTGTTTCCGGGTGTCGCGTTGATGCCGTAGCCGGTCGTGCCGGTGATCGTCGTCGCGCCCGTGACAGTAAAGCTGCCGGCGACATCGTCGAAGATGATGCCGCTCAGGCCGCCGGTGGCGTTTACCGACGCGAAGGTCATGTCGACCGTCAGCGGATCGAGGCTGATTGCCGTGCCGTTGGTCGTGTCGACCGCGCCGCCGGTATTGTTCAGCGTGAAGTCATTGGGCTTCGGGTTCAGGACGCTGAGGCCGGTGCCGCCGTCATTGGCGATGGCGATAGCGCCGTAGTCGAGCAGGCCGAGCACGTTGGTGAAGGCGAGGCCGTTGCCGTTGACGCGCGCACCGGAGGTGCCGATCGTCGTGTTGCCGCCTGCCACCGACTGGAATCCGGCCGTCGCCGTGTCGCTGTCGATGGTCGCATCCGTGACCGCGATGCCGCTGCCCGTGCCGGCGCCGCCCTCGACGGTGAGCCCCTCGAAGCGGGTGATGCTGGTCGCTCCACCCGTGCCGTTGATCGCCAGCGCCGGCGCGCCGATGCCCGAGCGCAGGGTGAGGTTCGAGAGCGCGAGCTGGGTGGCGGTGTTCGACGTGAGGGCGACCCCCGATGCCGCCGTTCCGCCGCGGACCGTGCTGTCCTGCAGGATCAGCGCGGCGATGTTGGTGCCGCTGATCCCGACCGCGCCGCCGCCGTTCTCGATGACGACGCCGCTGATGCCGTTGCTCCCGGCAAGCGTAACGGTGGGCACGGCACTCGTCGTCGTGAGGGTCGGCGCGCCGAAGCCGGTCGGATCGTTGACGATCGTCCCGCCTGCCGGCACGCCGGTGAGCAGGAAGCTCGCGGGGGCGCCGCCGGCCGTGAAGCCGAGCTCGGCAAGGTCGACCGGGCCGTCACGGAAACTGATCAGCGCCTGGCCGGCGTCGAGGGACAGCGTGGTACCCGTGCCTTGCGCAGCAGAAGCGATGTCGATCGTGTCGGCAACGACGCCGGCAGTATTGTCGACGAGCACGATCACCTGCGCGCTGGAGGCAAGGGCGCCCGCGATGCTGCCCGGATCGGCGGCCGTGCCGGTCCCGGAGCCGTCGGCATCGACATAATAGTAGGTGATCGCACTTTCGAGATTGGTGGTATCCCCGGTCAGCACGGCGTCGAGGAAATTGTAGCTGCCACTGACCGGCAGCGTATCGATCGTGTCGATGACGCGGCCGCCGCCGAAGGTGGTAATGGCCGATTCCGCCGGCTTTGCGCCGTCGCCATAAATGAAGTTCGCAAGGTTCGTCGCGCCGGAGAGGACAACGCCGCGGGCGACGTTGAGGATCGTCGAAGTCACGCCGCCCGGATTGCTGTTCACCGTGTCGCCGAGCTGGATGACGCCGGTGCCGGTCGCGCCAGCGAGGTTGATTCCGAGCGTGGCGGGAAGATTGCCGCCGTCGACGTCGAAATCGCCGGCGGTGATCGAATTGGCAACCGTCGCCCCCGACAGGTCGAGCCCGAGCGTGCCGACCTTGAGGAGATTGATCTTGAGATCGGCGAAGCTGATCGCGCCGTTGGAGCCGCCGATGTCGACGCCGGCGTCGGCCGGGTTGGTGATCGAGGTGGCACCGAAGCTCACGGTTCCGCCGTTGCCGGTCAACAGGATGCCGTTGCCGGCGGTGGAGCCGATCGTCGTCGCGCCGAAGCCGATATTGGCCGTCGAGCCGGTGATCGAGATGCCATCCGAGCCAGCGCCGCTCGTTGCCGCGATCGAGACGGTGTCCCCTGCGAGGCTGCCGCCGCTCACATTGACCAGCGATATCGCGTCGGCGCCGACGGCGCCCGTCGCGGTCAGATTGCCGAAGCTGGCGCCGCCAGCCCCGAGGACGACGTTGTTCAGGCTGAGGATCTGACCGGTGGTCGTGGTGATCTGGCGGTTTCCGGCGGCGGCGACGTCGATCGTCGCGCCGCCGCTGGCGGTGAAGCCGGCGCCGGACGTGGTCGTGATGTCGAGGCCGCCGAGGAAAGAAACCGTGTGGGTGGCTGCGCCGGTGATGGACACCCCATTGCCGGTCGAGCCGGTCTGGTCGAGCGTCACCTGGCCGTTGAAGCTGTAGGTCGCCGATCCGGCCGCGTCCGAGATGGCGATGCCGCGGCCTGTGCCGGTTGTGCTGGCGGTGACGCCGGCGAAGGAGAGCGTGCCGGCATTGTTGGTGAAGGACAACGCATCGGCGGTGGCGCCGGTGACGGCCAAGACGGCGTTGACGCTGACGGCGGCGCCGACCGCCAGGTTCTGCACACGGTTGCCGCTGCTGCCGGTATCGGTGATCGCGCCGTCGAAGGTGATCGAGCCGCCGGTGATGGCCCCGGCCGCGCCGATGTCGAGCGCCCGTCCGCCGCCGGTATCGGTGATCGTGCCGCCGAAGACGATGGCTCCGGAGGTGAGGTCGATCTCGACCGCGCCGCTGCCAAAGGCCCCGCTGCCGGTATGCACGAGATTGGCGCCGATGGTGATGGTCGCGCTGCTGTCGAAAATGTCGACGGTGTCGGCGTCGTTGCCGGCCTGGGTGAACGTGCCGTTGGTGACGGTGATCGTGCCGGCGCTTCGCCTGATGGAGAGGAGGTCGCCGGAAAAGCCGTCGCTGGTAATGTCCAGATTCGAGAGGGCGATGGTGCTCGATGCGGCCTGATTGTCGATCAAGACGCTGACGGAACCAAACGGATCTGTCGCCCCGATCGACCCGCCATTGATGGTGACGTCGTTCGTCGCGCCGTCGATCACGACGCCGTCGTCGCCGGCTCCGTCGATCTCGATGCTGGCAAAGGTGACGTCGCCGTTGGCGCCGGTGAGTGCAATGCCGCTCTTGCTGGTGTCGTCGATGGTCACCGCACCGAAGCTGAAGGTCGCACTCGAATTGGTGATCGCAAGGCCGTCGAGGATGCCGCCGCTCGTTCCGGCGATCGACACCGTTCCAACCGAGACGCTGCCCCCGCTGACGCCTGCGAGGTCGATCGGCGTCGCGAAGACGGTGCTGGTCGCGGAGAGATCGCCGAAGCTGGCGCCGCCAGCCCCGATGACGACGTTGTTCAGGCCGAGGATCTGGCCGCTGGTCGTGGTGATCTGGCGCGTGCCGGCGGCGGCGACGTTGATGGTGCCGCTGTTCGCCGTAAAGCCGGTGCCGGACGTCGTCTCGATGACGAGGCCGCGGGTAAAGGAGACGGTGCGGCCGGAGTTGTTGGCAACGGTGACGCCATTCGCCGCCCCGGTGGTGAGAGACACCTGCGTTCCGAAACTGACGTTGCTGTTATTGATCAGGATGCCGCCGGCACCGCCGCTGGCGGTCACCGCGTTCCCGAAGACGCCGCCGATCTGGACGGTGCCCGTGGCATCGCTGATGTCGGCCGTCAGTCCGCCAACGGTCTTGGTGATGTCGTCACCATCGAAATTGATGACCGCGGATGTTCCCGCGATGCGCACCGCGGCCCCGGCTGCGCCGCTGTGGACGATGCTGCTGTCGATGGAGATGCTGCCGGTGCCGCCGCTGATGTCGACGCCATCGCCGGCGCCAAGCTGGGTGATCGTGCCGGGCCAATTCATGATGACGGCACCGGCATTGTTTGCCAGTTGGACAGCATCCGCGCCGTTCGCCCTCACATCCATGCCGCTGCTGGTCTGGACCGTACCCGAGACCGTGTTCTCCACGAGCAGCCCCGGGCCGCCATTGACGGTCGTGCCGCCGATCGACCCGCCCATGAACACAGAGCCGGTCGTGCCGCTGATCCGGACGCCTGCACCGGCCGCGCCGTCGACGACCGTGTTGAACATCGTGACCGTGCCGTTGGCGCCGACGAGATTGACGCCGTGGCCCGACGTATTGTTGATCGCCACCAAACTGAGGCCGAAGTTAACGATCGCGCTTGAGTTGTTGATCTCGATGCCGTCAGAACCCACACCCGACGTCCCGGCAATCGACACGGCGCCGCCAAGGAAGCTGGCGCCGCTGACATTGCTCAGGTTGATCGCGTCCGTATTGGCGACCGTGCCGCTCGCGGTCAGATTGCCGAAGCTGGCGCCGCCGGCCCCGATGACGACGTTGTTGAGGCTGAGGATCTGGCCGGTCGCCGTGCTGATCTGCCGCGTTCCGGCGGCGGCGACGTTGATCGTCGCGCCGCCGCTGGCGGTGAAGCCCGCGCCGGACGTGGTCGTGATATCGAGGCCACCGAGGAACGAGGTCGATCCGATGTTGGTCAACTCGACGGCGTTCAACGCGCCCGTGCTGAGCGTTACAGCGTTCGAGAAGGTGGTCGTGGTGGCGAGGGCGTTCGAGATCAGGATGCCGCCGGCACCCGCGCCGTTCGACGTCACCGTGCCGGCGTAGGTGAAGCTGCCGCCGGTGCGCCCGGACAGGCTTACGGCCACCCCGCCGGTGTTGGCGATCGAGCTCAAGCCGTCGAAGGTGAAGACGGCGTCGCCGCCGGTGACGGCCAGCAGCGAGGCGCCGCTCAGGTCGACATTCCCAGCGTTTACGGTGCCGGCCGCGTTCTGGAACAGCAACGCCCCGCCCGCCCCGCTGCTGACCGAGACATTGGTCAACGTCGTGATACCGGTCAGATTCGGCAGCTGCAGCGCCGGGCCGGTGAAGTTGCCGATCGTCATGTTCGAGATCGTCAGGTCGGCCGCGCCAAGGCCAATGATGCCGCGCGCCGCGCCGGCCGGACTGCCGTCGAGGATGAAGCCGTCGATCAGGTTGCCGGAGGCGCCGAGCGTGATGACGTCGTCGCCGGTCCCGGAGGTGAGGGTCGCCGCGCCGCTGCCGGGGTCGCTGAGCGAGAAGACACTGCTGCCGAAGTCGATGCCGGTCGGGGCGGTGAAGCCGATCGAGACCGGGCCGTTGGCGAAGCCGAGGACCTGCTGGTCGTTCAGCAGCAGCAGGGTGTTGTCGGCCCCGGTCGCGAAAGCGGAGATCGCCTGGCCATTGTTGACGAGGACGATGATGTCGCCGACGGCCGCATTGGCTTCGGCATAGCCGAGCGTCGCCATGTTGGCGCTGTCGCGGCCGGTTCCGTCGCCGCCGCCCGTCGCCGCACCGTCGCTGTCCACATAGAAGACCCGGCCGATGCCGAAGCCGGAGCCCGGGCTGCCGTCGAGCAGCAGGTCCTGGAAGTTGAAGCTTGCCCCGGCCGGTACCGTGCCCGGCGCTGCGATGTCCACCGTCGCCTCGATCGTCGAGCCGCGGTCGCTGGATTCGCCGTCGCCGTAGGTGAACTGCGCAGCCGACCCGTTGCTGATGACCACGCCGGTCTCGACGCCGGCGATGCTGGACGACGCCCCGCCGGGATCGGTGTCGCCGAGGCGCACGATCTGGTTGCCGGCGACGCCGGTGAGGTCGACGCCGATCGTGGCGCCGCGGGCTCCGGCATTAATGACGTCGAAATCGCCCGCCGTGATTGCCGCACCGAGCGTCGCCCCATCGAGGTCGAAGGCCGTGCCGGTGCCGCCGGCAAGGCTGATGGCAAGGCTGGCGAAATCGAGGCCGGCCCCGAGCGTGCCGGAGACGTCGACGCCACGCGCGGTGATGCCGGAGAGGGTGACAGTCCCCAGATCGATGCCGCCACCGTCCGAGCCGACATTGTTGAGGCCGATGCCGATGGCCGCGCCATCGGCGGACACCGCGTCGAAGGTGAACCCGTCGGCGCCGATGGTGACGCCGTCGAGCCCGATGGCCTGCCCGGTCGTCGTGGTGATCCTGTTGCCGAGCCTCGCCGCCACGGCAATCGTTCCGCCGCCACTCGCGGTGAACCCGTCGCCGGAGGTCGTGTCGACGACCAGCCCATCGAGAAAGTTGATCGTGTGGCCGGCGTTGCTGATCAGCGTGACGGCATCCGCCGTGCCGGTCGTCAGCGACACCGGTCCCTGGAAGGACACGCTGCTGTTCTCGATGCGGATGCCGCCGGAGCCACTGGCTGTCAGCGTCAGCGGGAAAGCGATGGAGCCGAAATCGACGCCGCCGCTGGCATTGGCGATGTCGACGAGTACCCCGCCACCCGTCTTGGTGATGCTGTCGCCGCAGATTTCCACCGATCCCGCGGTTCCCGAAATGCGCACCGCCGCGCCGCCGGCGCCGCTGTGATCGATGTCCGAGCCGAAGCAGACCGTGCCGGTGCCGCCGCTGACGTCGACGCCGTCGCCCGCGCCGATCTGGGTGACGACGCTGCCGGCACTGACCAAGACGTCGCCGGCATTGTTGGCGAAGGTGTAGGCGTCGCCGCCGCTGGCCGTCACGTCCATGAACCCAAACGCGACGGTACTGCCTGCGACGGTGTTTTCGACCAGTATCCCGGCGCCGCCATTGACGGTCGTGCCGCCGACGGTTCCGAAGATCGTCACATCGTTCGTGGCGCCGCTGACCCGGATGCCTGCATTCGTGGAGCCGTCGACCACGGCATTGACGATCGTGACGTCGCCGTTGGCGCCGACCAGGTTGATGCCGTTGCCGGCGGACCCGCTGACGAAGAGTCCGCCGATCGAGATCGTCGCCGGCGAGTTGGTGATCGCCAGGCCGTCACCGCCGCTGTCGGTGATCGACGTGTTGCCCCCGAACGACAACGAGCCGCTGGCGCCGGTCAGCGAGATGCCGGCGCCGCTCGTGTTGGTGACGGTCAGGTCATCGGCGATGAGGCCGTTGATGGCGACGGCGCTGGTCACGCCGACCGAGCCGCCATCGATGCGGATGCGCGACAGTGTGTTGCCGTCGGAAAGGGTGACGACGGGGGCGGCGACCGTCGTGGTCAGCACGGGCGAGCCGTCGCCGGCGGTGTCCGTGATATTGCCGGCCGTCGCCGTGGTCTGGATGACGCCGGCACCCGCATAGGCAAAGCCGATGTCGAGCATGCCGTTCGGGGCGTCGAAGGCGCGCAGCTGCTGGTTCGCGTCGAGGGCGAGGCTGCCGCCGGCGCTGGCGGCGTCGATCGTTGCCGCGCCGACGGGGATCAGGAGCTCGGCATTGCTCGCCTGTGCGCCGGCGATCGAGCCGGGATCGCCGATCGTCGAGCCGGTGCCCGTACCGGTCGCGGAGAAATAGTAGGCGGTCGCGGGCACGAAGCCGGGGCCGGGCGCCGCCCCGAGGAAGTCGACGTCGAGGATGTTGTAGCTGCCGCCGGCAGGTCCGGGACTGGCGTCCAGCCGGTTCGTCGCTGTGATTCGGCTGCCCTCGTCCACCGAACTCTCGCCGTCGCCGAACAAGAAGTTGGCGATGTTGGCGTCGGCGAGTTGGATGCCGGTGGTGGGTCCCGCCGCATTGCCGCCGGCGCCGCCGATCGTGGCGCTCTGTCCTGCCCCGTTCGTGTCGCCGAAGCGCACGATGCCGGTGCTGGTCGTCAGACTCAGGTCGATCGCCGTCGTACCGGTGGGAGAGGTGCTGGTGAGGTCGAAATCCGTCGCCGTAAAGCCGGCGTCGAGACTGGCGCCGCCGAGATCGACGCCGGTCGTGTTGTCCGACTCCAGCGCGATCTGCAGGCTGTCGAAGCCGATCGCGCCGTTGGTGCCCGTCACGGCAACACCGGCAGCGCCGGGATTGGTCAGCGTGGTCGTGCCGGTGAAGGTCACCGTGCCGGCATTGCCCGACAGGGCGATGCCATTGCCGGCGGTGGCGCCGATCGCCGTAGCACCGAAGCCGATATTGGCCGTGGAGCCGTCAATCGAGATGCCGTCCGAGCCAGCGCCGCTCGTTCCGGCGATCGAGACGATGCCGCCGGAGAAGGCGCCGCCGGTGACGCCGGTGAGGCTGATCGCATCCGCATTGGCGACCGTGCCGGTCGCGGCCAGGCCGCCGAAGCTGACGCCGGTCCCGATGGCGACGCCGTTCATGCTGAGGATCTGGCCGGTGGTGGTGGTGATCTGGCGCGTGCCGGCGGCCGCGACGTTGATGGTCGTGCCACCCGACGCCGTGAAGCCGGCATTGGCGCCGGAACCGATCGACAGGCCGCCGAGGAAGGAAACGGTCGGCGTGCCGGCGCCGGACAGCACGACGCCGGTGCCAGTGCCGCCCGACGTGGTCACCGTTGCCTGGCCATTGAAGTTGTAGACCGCGGAGCCCGACGCCGCGGAGATGGCGATACCGGCATTGGCGCCGGTCTGCGTGGCGTTGACGACGCTGAAATTCGTCGTGCCGCCGGTGTTGCTGGCCGCGATGCCGCCGCCTGTCCCGTCAAGGTTCAGCGTGTTGGAGAAGCTCACCGTACCGCCGGAATTGGCGAGATTGACGCCGACGCCCGCACCGCTCTGCATGTGCGTGCCGGCGAACGTCACCGTGCCGGCGCTGCGGCCGGTGACCGAAAGGCCCGTGCCGATCGCGGTCTGGGTGTTGGCCCCAATGGTGACTGTGCCGCTGCCCCCGCTGACGGAGACGGCGCCCTGATTGGTTGCCGTATTGCCGATCGTACCGCCGGTCACCGTCACCGCGTTGGTGTTGCCGGTGATCGATAGACCGGCCCCGCCCGCGCCGTCGATGTCGACGCTGGCGAAGGTGACGTCGCCATTGGCGCCGACGAGCGCGATGCCACGATTGCCGGTGTTGTCGATCGTCGTCGCGCCGAAACTGACGGACGCACCGGCGCCGTTGATCTCGATGCCGTCGGAACCCGCACCCGATGTCCCGGCGATCGAGACGATGCCGCCGGAGAAGGCGCCCCCGGTGACGCCGGTGAGGTTGATCGCGTCCGCATTGGCGACCGTGCCGGTCGCGGCCAGGCTGCCGAAGCTGACGCCGGTCCCGATGGCGACGCCGTTCATGCTGAGGATTTGGCCGGTGGTGGTCGTGATCTGGCGCGTGCCGGCGGCCGCGACGTTGATCGTGCCGCCGCCGCTGGCGGTAAAGCCGGTGCCGCTGGTGGTGGTGATGACGAGGCCGCCGTTGAAGGCGACGCTGCCGGTGTTGTTTGCCAGCGTCACGCCGTTGGACGCGCCGGTGCTCAGCGTGACGACGCCGGTGAAACTGGCCGTGCTGCCGGTGGTGTTCTGGATCAGGATGCCGCCGGAGAGGCCGCTGGCCTGGATCGCGCCGGAGAAGCTGATCGTGCCGGTGGCATGGCCATCGATGGCGAGGATCTGACCCGCCGTGGATTTGGAGACCGATCCGGCATAGCTGACATTCGCCGTGCCGCCGGTGATCGCGACGGCGGTGCCGGTGGCGCCGCTGAGCGCGCCGGAGCCGAGCGAGACGGAGCCCCCGACATTGGTGAGCGCGACGTTGTTTGCCCCGCCGGTCGACTGGGTCGAGCTGAGATTGATGCCGGCGGCGACACCGTTCAGCGAGACCGCGGCCGCGCCGAGCGCCGACAGGGAGCCGGCGGTGACGTTCACCGCGCCGCCATTGCCGGCCGAGAGGGCGGTCACGCCCGTGGTCGCGACGCCGAGATTGGCGAAGGTAACGATCGAGGCCGTCCCGGCGTTGTCGATCGAGACGCCTGACGCGCCGAGCGCCGTCGTGCCGCCGAGATTGACCGTTCCGCTGAAAGTCACGGTGTTGGCGGCCAGCGCGCCGGAAATGGTGACGCCCCCGGCGCCGGGGCCATTGGAGGTCACCGTGCCGGCATGGGTGAAGCTGCCGCCCGTGCGGCCGGACAGGCTGACGGCGAGCCCGCCAGTGTTGGCGATCGAACTGGCGGCGTCGAAGTCGAGAGCGGCGTTGCCGCCGGCGACGGCGAGCGCCGAGGCGCCGGCGAGGTCGACATTCGTCGCGGTCACCGTGCCGCTCGCATTGTCGAAGCGCATCACGCCGTTCGCCGCGCCGGTCACCGCAACATTGGTCAGCGTCGTGGTGCCGGTGGCGTTCAGGAATTGAATGGCCGTGCCGGCGCTCGTCCCGGTGCTGGTGACATTGGTCATCGTGGTGTTGGCGCCGCCGATGACGAGGTCGACGGCGTTGCCGGAGAAAGCGATGCTGCTCAGCGTCGTGTTGGTCGCGGCGGGGAGGTTGATCCCCTGGACGCCGAAATTTCGGACCGTCATGTTGGCGATCGTCGTGCCGGATACGCCCGTGCCGGTGATGCCGCGCGCCGCGCCGGCAGGGCTGCCGTCGAGGATGAAGCCGTCGATCCGGTTGCCGGAAGCGCCGAGCGTGATGACGTCGGCACCGCTTCCCGATGTCAGGGTTGCCGCGCCGCTGCCGGGATCGGCCAGAGCGAAACTGTTGACGGCGAAGTCGATCCCCGTCGGGGCGGTGAAGCCGATCGCGACGGCGCCGTTGCCGAAGCCGCGAACCTGCTGGTTGGCAAGAAGAACCAGCGTGTTGTCGGCACCCGATCCGGCAGCAGAGATGACCGCGCCATTGTTGACGAGGACGATGAGGTCGCCGGCGACGGCGTTTGCCTCGGCAAAGGCGAGGGCCGCCGGATTGGCGCCGTCGCGGCCGGTTCCGTCGCCGCCGCCGGTGGCCCCGTCGCTATCGACGAAGAAGATCCTGCCGACGCTGAAGCCCGAGCCTGGGCTGCCGTTGAGGACCAGGTCCCGGAAGTTGAAGCTTGACCCGGCGGGCACGCTGCCCGGCGCCGCGATGCGGGTCGTTGCGTCGATCGTCGAGCCACGGTCGGTCGCGGCTTCGCCGTCGCCGAAGGTGAATTGCGCCGACGATGTGTTTGAGATGACCACGCCGGTCGCAACACCGGCGACGCTGGAGGATTGGCCGCCGGCATTGGCGTCGCCGAGGCGCACGATCTGGTTGCCGGCGACACCGGTGAGGTCGACACCGGTCGTGGTGCCGCGGGCGCCGGCATTGGCGACGTCGAAATCGCCCGCCGTGATCGCTGCGCCGAGCGTCGCGCCGGCCAGGTCGAAGCCGGTGCCGGTGCCGCCGGCAAGGCCGATGGAAAGGCTGCCGAAGGTGAGCCCGGCACCCAGGGTGCCCGCCACGTCGACACCGCGGGCGGTCATGCCGGAAAGCGTCACCGTGCCGAGATTGATCGCCCCGCCGGCGGCTGAGCCGACATTGGTCAGGGCGATGCCGGTCGCCGCCCCATTGGCCGAGAGCGTATCGAGGTTGAGACCGCCGGCGCCGATCGTCACGCCGTCGAGGCCGAGGGCCGTTCCGCTGGACGTGGCGATGGTTTCCGCGCCGGCCGTCGCTGTCACCGTGAGGCTGCCGCCACCGCTAGCGAGAAGGCCGACGCCCGTGGTCGTGCGGATGGCAAGCCCGTTGGTGACGCTGAAGCTGCCGGGGCCGCTGATCGAGACGCCGCCGCCCGCGGCTGCCGAGTTGTCGACCGACAAAGTCGTGAAACGGACCGTTCCGCTGCTGGCGGCAATCGAAACACCGGCGCCGCCGGTCGCCGTAACCGATGTGGACCCGGTGAAGGCGATGGTGCCGGAGGTTCCGGTCAGTGCGATGCCGGCGCCCGTGGTGTTGGCGATCCGGATCGTGTCCGCGGTGAGGCCGGCGACGCTGCTGCCGGCGATGCCCGACACACCGCCAGTGGTCGAGATCGACGATAGCTGGTTGCCGCTGGAAAGGTTGACGACGTTCGACCCGGCGGTGGTGGTCGTCAGCGTCGGCGATGCGCTGCCCGTCAGGTTGTTGATCGTGGCGCTGAGGGCGGAGATCTGGATGGTCGCCGGACCGGTGAAACCGACCCCCAGGGTTCCGTTGGCGGTCTGGAAGCCGCGCAGTTGCTGCGATGCCGCAAGGTCGAGGCTGCCGAGGCCGCCGCCATTGGCCGCATTGATGGACGTCGGTCCGATCGGGACGAGCACATTGGCACCGCTGGCCTCGGCGCCGCCCACCGAGCCGGGGTCGAACTGGGTGGCGCCGGTGCCGGTGCCGGTTTCCGAGAAATAGTAGACGGAGGCCGGGTTGAAGCCGGCGCCGGGCGCGGCGCCCAGGAAATCGACATCGAGGAAATTGTAGTTGCCGAGGGTTGGCGCGCTCGAGGCATTGATCCCCGTCGTTGCATTGATGCGGCTGGCGCGATCCGCCGTATCCTCGCCATCGCCGAAGGTGAAGGCGGCGTTGCTGCTCGCGTCGACGAAGACGCCGGTGGCGAAGTTGTTCAGGCTCGACGGGGTGTCCACGGCCGGGTTGGGCGCTGGCGAGACGCCGATGCGGATCGACTGGCCGCCGCTGACGCCGCGCAGATCGATGCCGATCGAGCCGGCCGGCGGCGTGCCGCCGGCACCCGTGGCGACGAACGATCGGGCGGTGAACGCGCCGGTCAGGACGGCGCCGTTGAAGTCGAGCGCGACGGCACCGGCCGCGACGCCGGTGATGCCGACATCGCCGAGGCTGATCGCTCCGTTCGTACCCGAAACGTCGATGCCGTTGCCTGCCGGAGCGGCGATGGCGACATTGCCGAACGACAGGCTTCCCGCCGAGCCGGAGACCGCCAGATTGGCGCCACCGGCAAGTGTGACCGGGCCGCCGAGAGCGTAGACGCCACCGACCCCGACGAAGCGTAGCCCGGTCCCGCCGGTCGCGGTGATCGAGGACGCGCTATCGAAGCTGACGCTGCCGGAATGGCCGGCGGTGACCGACAGGGCGGCACCGGCGCCCGAATGGGCGATGTCCGCGTTGATGCCCGCAAGCGCAACGGTGCCGCCCGTCAGCGCCAGCTGGCCGATCGTCGAATTCTCGATTCGCCCGGTACCGGTCGCCGCCGTCAGAGCGAGCGACGTGACTTGGCTGCTTTGGACGCTCACGCCGCTGATGCCGTTGCCGAACACCGCGATGGCACCAGCACCGTTGTCGATCACCGTCCCGAGCAGGGCGTTGTCGCTGCCGAGGACCAGCGTATTGCGGCCTCCCTCGGTCGTCGTCAGGCGGGGCGCGCCGCTGCCGGCATTGGGGTTGCGGACGATGTTGGCATCGATGCCGGTGACCAGCAGGTTGGCAGGCGCCCGGCCACCGCCCAGATCGATCAGGTCCCCCGACAGGAAGCTGACGACGCGCTGGCCCGACGCCAGCGTCACCGAACCCGGCGCGCCCTGGATCGCTGCGCCGGCGTCGATGACGTCCTGCCCGGCGATCTGGTTGTCGACCAGCGCCAAAACGTCGGCACCACTGGCGATCGCCTGCGCCAGCGTCCCCGGGTCGTTCGCGGAACCGTCTACAATGCCAGGATTGTTGCTGCCATCGGCGTCGACATAGAAGACCTTGATGCCCATCAGGTCGGAGAAATCGCCGACAAAGGTGACGTCGCGGAGATTGTAGAGGCCGGTCGTGGCATTGAGCCCGGCGATCTCGAGCGGCCGGGCGGCGTCGATCAGGCTGGCGCGCCCGTCGGGATCGGTGGCCGAGCCGTCGCCAAACTGGAAGAGGCCGGTCGCCGCGGCGTTTCGCAGGTCGATGCCGACGGCGACGCCGCTGATGATCCCGGACTCGCCCGTCGTGACGTCGAAAATGTTCGTCGAGCCGGAATAGTCGATCCCGACGGAGCCGGCGGCGCCCGTGCCCGTGATGTCGAGCGTCTGGAAGGCCAGCGCCACCCGCGTCGACGCGAAGCCTGCCTCGTCCGTCAGGTCGACGCCGGTACCGGTACCGAGGCCGGTGATGTCGACATTGCCGAAACGGACGCTGCCGTTGATCCCGGCAATGTCGATGCCGTCGAGGCCGGGATGGGCGATCGCGGTATCGGCGAAGGTGACCGTGCCGGCATTGTCCGCCAGCATGATGCCGGTGCCGCCCGGGTTGGTGATGGTCGTCGTCCCGAAGGAAATCGCCCCGGCATTGCCCGCGAGCTCGATGCCGTCCCCAGCGGCGGTCGTCACGGACGTGGTGCCGAAGGTGAGCGACCCGGTGTTGTTCTCGGCGAGGATGCCGTCGCCGCCGACATTGGAGATCGCCGTCGTGCCGAAGACGAGGTTTCCGGCATTGTTGGTGGCCACCAGGCCATCGCCGGCGGCGCCGCTGATCAGAAGGGAGTCGATCACCAGCGCCGGCGTGCCGGCGTCGCGGGCGATGATGTTGTCGAGGAACAGGCCCTCGCTGCCGCCGGATCCCTGGCCGGCGGCGTTCGTCGAGGAGACCGTGCCGAAGCGGGCGGCCAGCGCCACCGGATCGATGTCGATCGCGGTGCCGCCCACCGTGGTGATGGCCCCTGAATCATTGCCGAAACTGAAATCGCCGCCGGGCCCGCCGCGATCCCGGATGAACAGGCCGGCGCCGTTCGCGTTGGCGATGAGCAGGCTGGCAAAATCGAGGTCGCCGGCCACCTGGTTGAGGCGCAGGCCGTCGCCGAGGATGGCGGCCGGGTTGGCCGGGTTGCCGATGGTCAGATCACCGGCCTCGACGCGCTGGAAGCCGGCCGCTGCCGGGTCGGCGTCGAACACGACGCCGTCGAAGAGCACGCCGCCACCGCCAGCGCTGGCGACGCTGACGCCGCTGAAGCCGGTCACCGTCGTCGTGCCGCCGCCGAGGCCGTTCACGGCGATGCCGGGCCCGCCCGTGCCGGAGACCGACAGGCCGGTGATGGCCAGCGTGTTGGTGCCGGTGGTGTTGACGATCGAGAAGCCGGCGGCGGCGCTGCCGGCGATGGTGACCTGCTGCAGCGTCAGCGCGCCGACATTCGTGCCGGCGATGCCGTTGAGGCCGCCGGTGAGGGTCAGGGCCTGGAGTTGATTGCCCGCCGCAAGCGAGAGGACGTTTGCGGTCGGGATCCCGACGATCGTCGGTGCCGTCTGCCCCAGTTGGAAACTCGTGATGGTCCCGTCGGCGAGACGCACCGGGACGACCACGCCGCCGCCGACGAGACGCTGGCCGTTGGCAAGCGTCACGCCCGGCGTGTCGATCGTCCCGTTGCTCCCCTCGGCGACGATCGTGCCGTTCACGCCGGCCCGTTGCACGGCGTCTTCCAGAGTGGTCGGATCGCTCGGCGATCCGGTGCCCGCCGTTTCGGCACCGTCTGCGAAATAGATCGAATCGAGCGGCAGGCCGGTCAGCGGGTCAGTCACCACGCGGGGCTCGAGGCTTCCCGTCACCGTCGAGCGTGTCCGCTCGGACGTGTGGATGCGCGTCGTGCGCACCACGCGCTGTGTCATCCGCTCTTCGATCGGCGAAAGCACGCGTGCATCCGCGTCGGTGCGCGCGGGCACGCCGAGAGGAATGCGCAGGCGCATCTCGCCGGCGAAATTCGTGCCATGTTCCTCATCATGGGTGAGGCCTGCCGAAAGGATGAGGTCGGCACCCGGAACGCTCTCGCCCATCACATCGCGGACGCTGTATTCCAGTCGGCCGCTGACCCCGGTGAAGCCGTCGACGCCGTCGCCGTCGTAGTGATAGGCGCCGGCGAAGACCTTCAGCTGGTCGTCGAGCCGGTCGAAGCCGATCGGCAGGTTGACGCCGATCTCGCCCTCGACGCCTGTCAACGGCACCTCGTCGACCGTGATGCGGCGGCTCGTCACCTGTTCCACGAGCCGGTTGTCGAGCAGGGTCAGCGTTCCCGGCTGGCTGATCGCGACGGATTCGTCGGATATCCGGTCCGCGCCCGAGAAAGGCAGTTGCACGTTGATCCGCGCCTCGGCGGCGGTGCCGATCGCCTCCGCGCCGAGCGAGACGGCGCCGAACGTGTTCCCGTCCTCCGTCTGGGTCATGTCCAGGGCCACGATACCGCCGAGGATCAGGTCCGGGGTGACGATGGTGCGATAGCCGACGCCGAAGGTCCCGTAGACTTCGGAGTCGAAGTCGCCGTTGATCCCGGCGTCGATGAAGATCATCGAATCCTGATTCTGCAGCAGGGGAACGAAGAATTCGACTCCGGCTGCCGAATGCTCGCGTGCGGTGCGCCCGACAATGTCGGCGTGGGCGCCCCAAAGCGGCATCGTGGCCGTGGCTTCCTGTGCGCGTGCCGAGCCATTGGCCGAAACGCACATCAAGGCCGCCAGGCAGGTGCCTGTCATCAATCGCTGCGATCGCCGAGAACGCATGAGGTCCGATCCCCCTCCGGTTCAACCTCACGATCCGGAGCCTGAGCGGATATCAGCACAACTTAAAAGGGATGTCTAAAAATAAGACGGCGAGAGATTACGTTTCGGCACCACCGGCATCAGCGCAGCACCAACGGCTTCTCCCAAAGCGGCTCCAAACGATTGAACCAGTTCATCAATTTTCCGGCGTGGCACAATAGTCGCAGCGGGGCTTTTCTGTCATCAGAGGCCTCGATCCTGCACAAATCGATGCCGTCAGCTTAGAGTCCGGCTCAGGCAGCATAATTCAGGGAACAATCGGATGTGACGCTCAGCATGAAGGCAAGACCCGAATCTGGCGCGCACATCGGAGAACAAGTGTAACCTTTATATCGATCGCAGCGGGAATGGGCCCCAGATCTCAGTCGAGTCCTGACCTTGCCTCCGAGAAAACATTGCGGTGACAGAACAGGTTATAATAGCGCCACCATAACGCCGAGAACGGCGAAGCAAATCCCGTGCGCTGCGCGATTTCTTGATCGCTCGGGGGCAGAGCACTACCAGCCAGAGTCGGCTTGATCTTGGCGTCGAGGCAGCGACCAAGCGTGTCCGCGATCAGGACGTCGCCGGCTGGCCGCCCCTTCCCGGCCCGCGTCGTTTGGAGGGAGAGGCGGTAGCGGCCGGGCTTCGCCAGAGCCCCTTCCCTGTTCAGCACCTAGCCAGTGCCAAGCCGCTTTGACGTGAAGTGACCGCAACCGGCCTTGTACTGATGACCGGCGGTGAAAGTGGACACGCCCGTGTTCGCCGCAGGCAGTGGTAGTCGCTAAGTTCATGGCCGAAAGCCAAGCCCGTCTTACTTGCTCGCTTGAACGTCGAACTGTAGGATAGCAAAGGCATCTTCCGTCCGGCGCCCGGCACGGCCTATCTATCGGGAAACAAATGGCACTGGTGAAAACGTCGACCCTCGCGGGTAAGGGGCGCCCGCGCACTGGTGCCGTGGAAGAAGCGGCGAAGCCGGCGCCCAAGCCGAGGCGTCGGATCCTGCGACCGGCAGGATCGACGGAAACAGCCGCCGAGCGGATCGGTGCGGCGACGGAGGAACTGGCGAGCGGCCTGACGGAAGCGGCGGGCGCTGCCGAAGAGCTGCGCCGTGCCCTCGAGCAGATCGCCAGCGCTGCGGAAGAAGCGGCAGGGGCCTCGCATGAATCCCTGGCCGCCATCACCGCCCTGAACGATTCCTTTGCGCAGGCCCGCCAGCAGGCAGACGATTCCCGCATGCGAAGCCTCAGCCTGCAGACGCAGCTGACGGAAGCGGCAGCGCAGATCGAACAATCGGTCGCGGTGGTCGAGGCGAATGCCGGCCGCCAGCTTCGCTCGGTCGACATGATTGTCGCGCTCGAGGAACAGGCGACCAGCATCGGCCAGATCACCCGCACGGTCGCCGACATCTCCGATCAGACGAGCCTCCTGGCACTGAACGCGGCCATCGAGGCGGCGCGTGCCGGCGATCACGGCCGCGGCTTTGCCGTGGTCGCGGACGAGGTGCGGATCCTGGCGGAAACCTCGGAGAAGCGGTCGCGCGAAGTCCAGAACCTGGCGGGGCAAATCGGCAGTGAAGTGCGCTCGATCGCCGAACGCATCCGCGACACGGCGATGCGCGCCAGCGATGACGCGGCGAACGGCCGCCGTGTGTCGGCGGAGCTCGAGGGCGCGCGGGCGAGCCTCTCCTCCCTGGTGGAAGGCAGCCACCAGATTCTCCTGTCGACGATCGAGGCCGATTCGGCGGCCGGCGAAGCGGTCAAAGGCGCTGAATCCGTGTCGAGCGCCGCGGAGGAGCAGTCTGCCGCCGCCGCCCAGGCGCAGCGGGCGGTGCAGCAGCAGAGCCAGTCGCTCGACCAGAGCCGGGATACGGCACAGTCGCTCGCGGAATGGGCGGAGGCCCTGACTGTCGGCCAGGAGGGCAAACTCGCCGGCCAGTTCGGCGCCGCCGCCGAAGAACTCTCCTCGACGGTGCAGGAGCTATCCGGTTCCGCCACCGAAATCCTTGCCGCCATCGACCAGATCAGCCGTGGTGCCCATATCCAGGCGGCGGCCACGACGCAGTCAAATTCCGCCATGGCGCAGATCCAGAAGGCCGCCGTGGCGACGGGCGAGACCTCGCATCGCGCCCTCGACCAGATCCAGCAGACGCAAGCTCAGCTGCGCGAGAGCCGTGCCTCGGTTGCCAAGCTGACCGCGGGCGTTTCCCTCGCCCTCGACGAGGCGCGGGCGGTGCTGGGCCTGGTGGACATGCTGGACGATTCCGGCCGGCGGATCGAGACGATCGTTGACGGCCTCGCTTTGCTTTCCGTGCAGACCACGATGCTGGCGGTCAGCGGCTCGGTCGAGGCGGCCCGGGCCGGCGACCAGGGTCAGGGCTTTGCCGTCGTCTCGACCGACATTCGCGGACTGGCCCGCAATTCCGCCGACAATGCCGACCGGATGAAGGATCTCGTCCGCATCATCCAGGCGCAGGTGCTCGCCGTGCGACGCGATCTCGATCAGATCACCGCCGTCTCGGAGAGTGAGGTGCAGAAGAACCGGACGCTGGACGAGCGTCTCGCCGCCGTCGAGGCGACGGCTGAAATCCTGCGCAGCGCCAATGCCGATATCAATGCCGGCGCGGAATCCATCATCGCCACGGTGACCGAGGTGGTGAAGGGCACGCATCAGATCGCCGCCGCTGCTCAGGAGACCGGCAGCGCGACGACCGAAGCCGCCTCGGCGGCACGGCAGCAGGCGCAGGGGGCGGAAGATCTTGCTGCCGCGATCGAGGAAATCGCCCTGCTCGCGAGCGAACTGCAGACGGCGGGAAGCTGACGTGCCGCAAACGCGGACCCGGGAAAGCCACCTACTGACATTCCGTGTCGGCGCCACCGAATTCGCCGTTTCGGCAGCAGAGGTCGCCGAGGTCCTGCGACTGCCGAAACTGACCCGGGTCCCGCTGGCGCCCGCCGGGCTGCTGGGCGTTACCAGCCTGCGCGGCGCGATCGTGCCCGTCGTCTCGCTGGCCAAACTTCTCGGCGAGGAAGCCGCGCCTTCCACCGCCAGCGCGCGCGTCCTGCTTTTGCAGCTGGGCACGCCCATCGGCATTGCCGTCGACGCGGTCGGCACGCTGACGAGGATGCGATCAGATGCCCAAGGTGAAGCTGCGCCGGCCGCCGGCCGTCTTTTCGTCCAGGGTGGAAAGACAGTGCGCAGCATCACGCTGTCCGACCTGATCCAACGGGAATTTGCCGGGCTGATGCGGGGCGGCGGACGTGCCGAGGCGCCGTCCGCGGTCGTCGGAACCGCGCGGCGCGCCGAGGCGGAACGGGTCTTCCTGACCTTCGACCTTGGCGGCCAGAGCTACGCTCTGCCGCTCGACGAGGTCGCCGAGGTGCTGGCGGCGCCGCCCGAGATCGCGACGGTGCCGCAGACCGACCAGGCGATGCTCGGTGTCGTCACCCTCCGCGACGCGCTCCTGCCGATCGCCTCGCTCGGGGCCTTGCTCGGTCTTCGCCCAGGGCCGGCGGACAGAAGCAGCGTTCGCATCGTCGTTGCCCGCATCGGCAAGACGCGGGTCGGATTGTTGGTCGACCGGCTGCAGACGATCCTCCGAGCCGCGCCCGAGATGATCGACGCCGTTCCGAGTCTTCTGGACCGGGGGCTGGGCGAGGCGCGGATCACCTCCATATGTCGCCTCCCCAGCGGACGGGGCCTGGTGTCGATCCTGTCGGCCGAGCGCCTGTTTCGTGACGAAGCCGTCGCTCGGCTGCTTGCCGATACCGGCCAGGAGACATCCGCGATGAATGACCCGACGCAAAAGGGCGCGGTCGAGCAGGTGCTGGTCTTCCAGCTCGGTGCAGAAGAATACGCGCTCCCGGTGTCTGCCGTCGGCGAGGTCATGCGGCTGCCCGACAGGCTGACGCGGGTTCCCCGGGCGCCTTCCTTTGTCGAGGGCGTGATGAACCACCGCGGCAAGGCGCTCCCGGTCATCGACCAGCGGCGCCGCTTCGATATCGACGGCGAGAGCGTGCCGGAGCGTCGGCGGGTCATCGTAACCACGATCGGCGGGCTCGAGGCCGGCTTCGTGGTCGACAGCGTCTCGCAGATCCTCGGCCTGACGCCCGACCAGTTGCGGCCGACACCGGAGATGACGGCAGACGGCGCCAGCCTCTTCAGCCGGGTCGCCGATCTCGGCGACGGACGGCTGGTACTGCTGATCGAGCCGCGGGAACTGCTGGACCGCGCCGAGCGGGACCTTCTCGCCGCGCTCGACACCGGGGATGCGGTGGCCACGTGACCCGTTTGCTCGTGGTGGACGATTCCGCCCTGATCCGCCGCCTGTTCGGCGAGCTCTTCTCCGATACCGGCGGTTTCGAGATCGCCTTCGCCCGCAACGGCGTGGAAGCCCTCCAGCAGATAGAGGCCTTCCAGCCGGATGTGGTGACGCTCGACGTCCATATGCCGGAGATGGACGGGCTTGCCTGTCTCGACCAGATCATGCTGCTGCGGCCCTGCCCGGTGGTGATGGTCTCGGCGATGACCGAAGCGGGCGCCGACGTGACGCTCGAGGCCATGGTCCTCGGCGCTGTGGATTTCGTCCCGAAGCCCGGCGGGGCGATCTCGTTGAAGATGGACGCCCTGGGTCCCCTGCTCGTCGAAAAGGTGCGGGCCGCGGCGACCGCTCGCCCGCCCAAAGCCTACCGGTTGGCCGAACGCCTGCGGCGCAGGAACGGCGAGCGCAAGCCTGCCGGGATGGCCCTGCCGCAGCCGTCCGAGCGACCAGCCCCCCTGCCGCGTCCGGGGCCCTTCGATGGCTTGGTGCTCGTCGGCACCTCGACCGGCGGCCCTCCTGCCCTCGATGCCTTGCTCGGATGGTTGCCGGCAGATTTCCCCTGTCCGATCCTGGTGGCGCAGCACATGCCGGCAACCTTCACGGGACCGCTGTCCCGACGGCTCGACAAGCTCTGCGCGCTGACGGTGGTCGAAGTGACGCGTCCGACGCCGCTTGCCCCCGGCCATGTCTATATCGGCAAGGGCGATGCCGATCTGATCGTCGGCAGCCGTCCCTCCGGCCTCGTCGCGCTGCCGGCGCCCTCCAAGGCAGAGTACCGCTGGCATCCGAGCGTCGACCGGCTGGTCAGCACGGCGATGGACCATGTGGCGGCGGAACGCCTGATCGGCATCCTGATGACCGGCATGGGCAATGACGGCGCGGCCAGCATGACCGAGCTGCGCGAGAAAGGCGGGCGCACCATTGCCGAGTCCGAGGAGACGGCGGTGGTGTGGGGCATGCCCGGCGAGCTGGTGCGCGCCGGTGGCGCCGACTGGGTGGAGCCGCTCGACGAAATCGCCGGCCGCCTGCTCGAGCTGGTTGGATGAACCGGCGCATGGCGGAGGACGAACCCGATGTCCTGAGCGTGCCTGACCTCCAGCGGTTCTGCGAGTTTCTCTACGCGCGCACCGGCATGCAGTTCAACGAGACCAAGCGCTACTACATCGACCGCCGGGTGGCCGAAAGGATGGCGGCCAACGATGCGGCCTCCTTCGCCGCCTATTTCCAGCAACTGCGCGCCGATGCGGTCGAGGCGGAGCAGCTGATCAACAGCTTTACCGTCAACGAGACCTATTTCTATCGCGAGGACTATCAGTTCCGCTGCCTCAGCCGCAGCATCCTGCCGGAAATTGTCCAGAGCCGGGCGCCGGGCGACAAGATCCGGATCTGGTCGGTACCCTGCTCGACCGGCGAGGAAGCCTATTCGATCGCCATCTGGCTGCTCGAAAACTGGCGACTGGTCGATGTCTACAACATCGAGATCGTCGGGTCGGACATCGACACCCGCGCGCTCGGCGATGCCGTCGCCGGCTATTTCGGCGAGCGGGCCCTTTCACGCTTGCCGGCCGAGCTGCGCGACGCCTATTTCGAAGCCGAGCAAAAGGGCCAGCGTCGGCTGGTCGGTGATCTTCGGGAATCCGTCAGCTTCACTTCGGTGAATCTGGTCGATCCCGCCTCGACCATCGTGCATGGCAATTTCGACGTCATCTTCTGCCGGAACGCCCTGATCTATTTCGACGATGATTCGCGCCGCACCGCGGTCCACAACCTCTACGCTCAGCTCAATCCCGGCGGCTTCGTCTGCCTCGGGCATTCGGAATCCATGTCGCGCATCACCGATCTTTTCCAGATGCGGCGCTTCGAGGATGCCATCGTCTACCAACGCCCGAAACGCGCGTGATGGACGAGCTCCTCGAACAGTTCCTGATCGAAGGCCGCGAGCTGGTGCAGCAGGCTTCCGACGACCTGCTCGCCCTGGAGCAGAGTCCGAGCGACGCGCTGCTGATCGACAGCGCCTTCCGCAGCATCCACACGCTGAAGGGCTCGGTCGGCCTGTTCGACTTTGCGCCGATGGGCCTCGTCCTGCATGCCGCCGAGGACCTGCTCGGCGCGATCCGCGACAAACGGCTCGCGGTAGACCGCGACAATGTCGACGGCCTCCTCATCGCCGTCGGACAGACCGAGCGCTGGATCGACGCCATCGCCCATGCCGGGTCGCTGGCGGAGGATGCGGAGGACGTGGCCCGGCTCCTCGCGGCCAATCTCCGGGAACTGCTGGGGCTGTCTCCGGCGGCACCACTGCCCGAGCCGCTTCCGGCGCAGGCGGGCTGGATGGACCGGCTGCTCGCCGACCGGCTCGAAAATCCTTCGGACGAGCCGGTGCGGGTCGCCGTCCGGTATCTGCCCGATTCCGGCGCCTATTTCCGTGGCGACGACCCGATGGCTTTGGTTCGCAACGTCCCCGGCCTTGTCGCCTTGCGGATCGGCCTTCGTGACGCGGGCCCGGCTTCGGGCGACTACGATCCCTTCGCCTGCAATCTCGTCGTCGAATTCGCCTCGTCCGCCGCGCTGGAGGATGTGAAGGCCAGCTGCCGCTTCGTCGCCGACCAGGTCGAAATCGTTCCCATCACGACGAAGCCCGGCAAGGCGGCGCCCGTGCCTGAGAGCAGGCCCGTGGATGCCACCAGCAAGACCCTGCGCGTGGATTCCCGCCGGATCGACACGCTGGCGGAGATCGCCGACGAGCTGGTGGTGATCAAGAACGCTCTGTCCGACCTCACGGTCGAGGCCGGTACGGCCCTCGATCGAGATGCCCTCGTCGAAGCCCTCGCCGAACGGCAGGCGGTGCTGGAACGGCTGGTCGGCCGACTGCATCGGACGGTGATGAGCGTGCGACTGGTACCGCTGACGCCGGTGCTCAGCCGGTTCCCGCGCCTGGTGCGGGAGATCGCGGCCGGGCTCGGCAAGGAGGTCGACCTCCGGATCACCGGCGGGCAGGTCGAGGTCGACAGGTCGATTGCCGACGGCTTGCTCGACCCCCTGACACATCTGATCCGCAACGCGATGGATCATGGCGTCGAGTTTTCCGACCAGAGGCGGCAGGCGGGCAAGCCGCCCCGCGCAACGGTGGAGCTGGGCATCAGCCGGCAGGGCGACCATCTCCTCGTCCAGTTGCGGGACGACGGCCGCGGCATCGACCCCGGCGCCATCCGCCGGGTCGCGCTCGAACGGCAGCTCATGGGCGCGGAAGAGCTGGCGGCATTGCCGGACGCGAGCGTCATCGACCTCATCTTCCGGCCCGGTTTCTCGACGGCGGACCAGGTCACCGATCTCTCCGGACGCGGCGTCGGCATGGATGCCGTTCGCGCCGCCGTCGGCCGGCTCGGTGGCAAGGTGTCGCTGGAAAGCGTGCTCGGCCAAGGCACCACGGTCCGTCTGGTCCTGCCGCTGAGCAATGTGCTGACCAAGGTCGTCCTCGTCGCCTGTGCCGGCGAGCGCTATGGCGTGCCGATGGAGGCGATCGTCGAGACGGCGAAGATCGACGCTGAGCGGATCTTCCCGGTGCGCGCCGGCCGCGCCTTCATCCTGCGCGAGCGGACGATTCCGCTGCTGGATCTGGCCGTGCTGCTGGGTATCGCCGAGCCGACGCCCCCAGACCTGGAACACAAAGTGCTGGTGATCCGGATGGGGTCGGAGCTCGTCGCGATCGGTGTCGATGCCTATCTCGACCGGCGCGAGCTCTCGCTGCGGCCGATGCCGCAGCTTCTTTCGGGCATGCGCGGCATCGCCGGAACCGCCCTGCTCGGCGACGGGCAGATGATCCTCGTTCTCGACGTTGGAGACTTGATCGGATGACCATCAGGCTCGAAGACCCCGTCATTCATCTCGAGGGATCCTGCCACGTCGAGGAAGCGGAAACGCTTCTGACATTGCTGCAGGCCAAGAATGAACGGATTCTGGATCTGAGTGCCTGCGATCACCTCCACGCGGCACTGGTGCAGGTGATCCTCGCCCTTCGTCCGCCGGTTCGCGATAGCTGCTCGGACGCCTTCCTCCGTCGCTGGGTACTACCGGGCTTGTTGCGCGCGGATAGCCAGGCGCGGTAAGGCACGGCGTGCCGTGTGCTACACGACCTGAGCGTCCTTCCGGACAAGATGCCACTGAAAGGGATGACGATGGAAACCACGGTACTGATTGTCGACGACAGCAAGCTGGCAAGGATCGTCGTCGGCAAGACGGTCGCCGCGTTGCAGCCGGACTGGACCCGGATCGAGGCCGGCAACGCCGACGAGGCGCTGGCGATGTTCGACGCCCAGACGGTCGACGTCGTCCTTCTCGATTTCAACATGCCGGGGCAAAACGGCCTGGAGCTCGCGGAAGTCCTGCGCGCCCGCTTTCCCGACATGCCGATCGCGCTCGCCACCGCCAACGTCCAGGACGAGATCATCGCCCGGGCGCGCGCGGTGAACGCCACCTTCATCAGCAAGCCGGTCAACGAGGATGGCCTGCGGGGCTTTCTCTCGGGCGCGGCCCTGAAGCTGCGCTCGGCCCGGAAATGACCGCCATCCTCCTGACGGAACTCGAGCACGACGCGCTGACCGAGCTGGTCAATATTGGCGTCAGCCGGGCCGCCGTCAGCCTGCGCAAGATGATCGGCGATCAGGTTCTGCTGTCGGTGCCCTCGGTCGAGATCATCAGCCGCAAGGAAGCGGCGACGCTGATCCGCGAGCGCGAGGTCGACCAGCTGGTGGCGGTCCGCCAGTTCTTCGAAGGGGCCTTCTCCGGCCACGCTCTGCTGATCTTTCCGGAATCGAACAGCCTCGAACTCGTGCGCGCCGTCACCGGCGACGTCCTGTCGGCGGACGAGGTCCAGGAGATGGAGCAGGAAGCTCTCTCCGAGACCGGCAACGTCGTGCTGAACGGCTGCCTCGCCTCCATGGCCAACATGCTGCAGCGTCCGCTGACCATGTCGCTGCCTGAAGTCCATCGGGGCGACGGCCAGCGCCTGTTCGAGCTGGCGAACAAGCCTGCAGACAGCGGCGTGGTTCTGTTCCTCTACATCAACTTCACGATCAGCGGCCGCGACATTCGCGGTTATATTGCCATGCTGATGGATCTTGCCTCGCTCGAGGCGCTGAAGCAGTTGATCGGTGAGTTCCTGGAGCGGATCATGGACCCCGAAGGCATCACCGGTGGCGTATAGAACGGTAGCGACAGGCCTAACAAGGTGACGACGGGGTCGAAAGAAGTGTCGATGGCGCCAGCGACGGCAGCTTCACCAATGCTCGGGCTGGAAAGCCTGCGGATGTCGTTCGGCCCGATCCTGGAAAGCCTTATCCAATCCGGCCAGGCCATCGCGATCGCCGACCACCGCTTGCCGGACGATCCGCTCGTCTTCGTCAATGCCGCCTTCGAGAAACTCACGGGCTATGCCAGTGACGAGATTCTCGGGCGCAACTGCCGCTTCCTGCTGGCGCCGGATGCCGACCCTGCCACGCGGGCGCTCGTCCGCAGCGCGCTTGCGGAGAAGCGTCCGGTCACCGTCGAGATCCGCAATGCGCGCAAGGATGGCTCGACCTTCTGGAACCGCCTGCATCTGACGCCGCTGGCCGATGCCAGTGGTGAGACGGCATTCTACCTCGCCGCGCAGAACGACGTCACCTACGAACTGGCGCGTGCGCAAGCGGAAGAGGAGCTGCGGGCGGTCCACGCGCGGCTCGCCGAAGGCAAGGATCTCAGCCCCCTGGCGCGTGCGGTGCGCGGCGCCGTCGGCGCGTGGGAATGGGATGTCCAGAGCGGTCGCCTGTATGCCGATGCCCGCTTCGCCGAACTCTGCAGCCTGAATCCGGTGGAGGCCGTCGCGGGTCTGCCGACCGAGGCCTTCTTTTCGTCGGTTCATCCCGAAGACCACATGCGCGTCAGGATCGCCGTCGCCGGCATCCTGCGCGGCACCGAATTCCTGTCAAAAGATTACCGCCTCGTGGCCCCGAACGGTTCGACACGATGGGTTTCGGCACAGGGCAGCGCCGAACGGGATGCGGACGAAAATCTCATCCGCTTCACCGGCATTCTCGCCGACGTCACCGAGCAGAAGCGGGCCGAAGAAAAGCTTCGCATCGCCCAGAAGGCGGGGGGCATCGGCACGTTCGAATTCATGAGCGGGTTCGGCACAGTGGACGTCTCGGAGCAGTTCTGCCAGCTTCTCGGCCTGCACCCGACCGATGCCCTGCCGGTGCGCACCATCAACGCCGTCGTCCATCCCGGCGACCCTCCCCTGATCGGGAACCAGGGCGACCAGCTCGACGGTGAGCTTGGGCACCGCGAGTTCCGCATCATCCGGCCCGACAACGGAGAGGCCCGCTTCATCGCGCGGCGCGGCGAGCGCCAGCGGGACGGCCACACCTCCGGGCACCGGTTCATCGGCGCGATCTACGACATCACCTCCTTCAAGGAGGTCGAAGACAAGCTTCGGGTGCTGTCGGAAACGCTGGAGGCGCAGGTCCAGGAGCGGACCAAGGAGCGCGACCGCGTCTGGAACAATTCGCGCGACCTCCTGGCGGTGATCGACTCCGCCGGCGTGTTTCGCTCGGCCAATCCCGCCTGGCGGGCCGTGCTCGGCTTCGAACCGCAGGATCTCGTCGGCGGCAACCTCCTGGACCGGCTTGATGTCGCCGATGAGGTCGGACGGATCGCCGTCCGCGGAATCCCGGTGCTCGGCCTCACCGACATCGAGACCCGTTGTCTGCACCGGGATGGCGGCCTGCGCTGGATCGTCTGGAATACCTCGAACGAGGGCGACCTCGTCTACGTCTATGGGCGTGACGTCACGGCTGAGAAGGCACGGGCCGAAGTGCTGCGCCAGACCGAGGAGCAGCTCCGCCAGTCGCAGAAGATGGAAGCCGTCGGCCAGCTGACAGGCGGCATCGCGCACGACTTCAACAATATGCTGACCGGCATCATCGGCGGCATCCAGATGGTGCGCAGCCGGATCGCCAAGGGCAGGACCGGCGAAGTCGAGCCGATCATGGATGCCGTCGTGGCCTCGGCCCAGCGCGCCGCGTCGCTGGTGCACCGCCTGCTGGCCTTCTCCCGTCGTCAGCCCCTCGACCCGCAGGCTGTTGACGCAAGCGCCCTGGTGGCGTCGATGGAAGATCTGCTGCGCCGGACTTTGGGCGAGCAGATCGATCTGAGGGTGGCAGCCGACCCGGCGACCTGGTCGGCCTGGAGCGACGTCAACCAGCTGGAAAATGCCATTCTCAACCTCGCCATCAACGCGCGAGACGCCATGCCGACCATCGGCACGCTGACGATCGCCACCGGCAATGTCCGGCTGAACGCTGCCGATGTCGCCGGCCATCCCGGCCTGAAGATCGGCGACTACGTCGAGGTGAGTGTCAGCGACACGGGCGAAGGGATGCCGCCGGAGGTGGTGGCCAAGGCTTTCGACCCTTTCTTCACCACCAAACCGATCGGCCAGGGGACCGGCCTCGGCTTGTCGATGATCTACGGCTTCATGCAGCAGACCGGCGGCCATGTCACGATCGACAGCGCGATCGGCCGGGGGACGACAATTCGGCTGTTTTTGCCCCGCGACCTCGGTGCCACGGGCACGGCCGCCACAGCGTCGTCCGTCTCCCCCGTCACCGCGCCGCGCGGATCGGGGGAATCGATCCTCGTGGTCGAGGACGACATTTCGGTGCGGCTCTTGATGGTCGAGGTCCTGAAGGAACTTGGCTATGCCGTCCTGACCGCTTCGGCCAGCACAAGCGCCCTGCCGATCCTGGCTGCCGACGGCCCCATCGACCTCCTGATTTCCGACATCGGCCTTCCCGGCATGGACGGCCGGGAACTGGCCGAACAGGCGCGGCGACACAGGCCAAATCTCAAGGTGCTCTTTGTCACCGGTTATGCCGCCAAGGCCGCGGTCCGATCCGACCTGTTGGATCCCGGCATGGATCTGATTTCAAAGCCCTTCGAAATCGACGCCTTCGGCGCCAAGGTCAGGCAGATGATCCAGCAATAAATGCTGGCTGCCGATGCTTGGCTCCGTCGGGCGATATTCTGGCCATCGCACGCTGCAGCTGCCTGTCCGCTTTTGAGGCGCCTTCGCGGATCGCTGCCGTTCCGCAAAACAACCCATCATGGTCATTCCCGAACGTGATGGGTCATCTCGAAAGCGGACGCTCTGAAGGGGGTGGACGAGACTTCCTCGGCGCTCTGCCTCACCCCATCATGTCGATCACCACCTTGCCGAAAGCGCCGCGCGCGAGGTGCTCGAAAGCGGCGGGCAGTTCGGCGAGCGGATAGCGCGCATCCACGACCGGCCGGATGCCGGCTCGGTCGACCGCCCGCACGAGGCGCTCCAGTGCCCGGCGGCTGCCGGTGCCGATCCCGTGAATGGTGATGTTCTTGAGCATCAGGGGCATGGCAGGGGAACTGAACTCGAAGCCCTCGAGAGCGCCGATCTGGCAGACATGGCCGCCGACGGCGGCGAGTTCGACGGATTTGCCGAGATGGGCTCCGCCGATCACCTCCAGCACGATGTCGGCACCGCGATCGCCGGTGATCCGGTAGACCGCCTCCATCCAGTCTTCGGCATCGGCATCCACGAAGTGATCCGCACCCAGTGCGCGCACCCGCGCCTCGTTAGCGGATTGGCCGCAGACGATGACCTCGGCACCGCTCGCTTTGGCGATCTGAAGACCAAACAGCGCGACGCCGCCGGTGCTGGGGATGAGAACGGTGTCGCCGGTGCGCACGCCGGCGCTTTCCACCAGCGCAGACCAGGCTGTCAGCCCCGCCACCGGCAATGTTGCCGCCTGCCAGGGTTCAAGGCTCGCCGGCGCCTTGACGAACCACAGCTCCGGCATCGCGACGTATTCCGCCAGGACACCCGGATAGAACCCGCCGAGCGTCTGGTAGGCGGGAGTGCGGGCGGTGCCGGGACGAAGCCCGTCGATCCAGTCCGGCGTCGGCGTCGACACCACCCATTCGCCGACGGCGAAGCGGCTGGCTCCCTCCCCGAGGGCCACGATTTCACCGGCAAGGTCCGACCCCGGCGTGAAGGGGAACCGCAGCGGCAGGCCGCGTCCGCTCTCCACCACCATCTTGTCGCGGTAGTTCAGCGCCACGGCCGCCGCCCGCACGAGGACCTCCCCCCTGCCGGGCGTCGGTATCGGACGGTCGCGCAATTGCAGGTGGTCGAGCCCGATCGCATCGATCTCCCAGCGCCGCATGGTGGTCATCGCTCACATCCTCTCTTTCCGGAGCCGGAGGCCACTCCATCGACTGGCGATCGGCGCGCTCCGGTGTCGAGGGCAATGTGCGCCGTGGCATTGTACGAGAGAATGGTGTTAATCCGGCATCATTCGTTGCGCTGGAACTGTACAATGACGCCCGCTGAATTCGCCGAACTGCGTGCCTTCACGCTGGTGGCAGAGGAGCGGAGCTTCCGCCGCGCCGCCAAACGGCTCGGCCTGTCGCCCTCGGCCCTCAGCCGCACCATTCGGTCGCTGGAGGAGCGGTTGGGCGTCCGGCTCCTCAATCGCACGACGCGCAGCGTTGCGCCCACGGAGGCGGGTCAGGGCCTCTACGCCCGCATCGAGCCCACTCTGGCGGAGATGGACGCCGCCCTTCGCGAGACCGGCGCCTTCCAGGCACAACCGAAAGGCCTCGTGCGGATCAACCTGCCGAGCATTGCGGCAAGGCTTGTGGTGATGCCGCGTCTCGGTGCCTTTGCTGCCTCCTTTCCAGGGGTCGAGCTCGACCTCGTCGTCGACAACGAGATCACCGATATCGTGGCAAAGGGTTTTGACGCTGGCGTGCGGATCGGCGGCCAGGTGAACCGGGACATGATCGCGGTGCGCCTCACCCCGGACCTTCACACGGCCGTGGTCGGCTCACCGGCTTATTTCGCCGCGCACTCGCCGCCAGTGACCCCCCAGGACCTTTCCCGTCACCGCTGCCTCAGCTACCGCTGGGCCGAAAGCGGCGCCCTTCTCCCGTGGCGCTTCGCGCGGACCGGCAGGCCAGCCGCGACGATCGTGATCGGGAACGTGCTCACCACCAACGATACCGATCTCTTGCTCGCTGGCGCCCTCCGCGGCATGGGCCTTGCCTTCCTGCTGAAAGACTTCGTTGCCCCCTATCTCGAACGCGGCGAACTGGTACGGGTGCTGGCGGATCACGACGAACTGCTGCCGGGCTTCCACCTCTATTATCCCAGCCGAACGCGGATGCCGGCGGCGCTGCGCGCCTTTATCGACTTCATGAAGCTTGTCGACTAGCGGCTCGAACAGCACTGGAGACGGCGGAGCCGAATTTCGGAACCCATGGTCGACTCTCCTGCGGCCGTCATGCCGTGGCGAACGGGCACCCAACCGCGCTCGTCCGATCACGTCGAGGCATCGCCTCGTCGACGATCCGTTGCGGCGAGTTGAGCTTCAGGAGGCGACGCCGACCAACAGGAGAAGGGCGACGAAGACACCGATCGGTACGAGGTGGGAAAGCTCCCGATGGCGCAGGACGGTCGCCGCCGCCGCCACCATGACCGCCGCGCCGAGAAGCAAGCCTGCGCGGCGGCTGGAGGGGACGGCGATCATGACGGCGACCGCCAATTCCAGGACGCCGGTCACCCGGCACCACCAGGCAGGATAGCCCCAGCGGACGAAGCTATCCCGCTGGGCGGCCCTGCCCGCAGCATTGACCAGGCCCGCGCCCGCAAAGGCCGCGACGGCAAGCCAGATCGAGATGGTGTGCAACATGTCCGATGGCTCGTTTCCAATGGGGCGATCTGGTTTTTCAAGCGCGGCGATGGCCAGCATCCCGCCGGCGGCGCGCCCATCCGCGTACCGGGGTGAGCTTGGGAAGCTCAGCTGGTCGGCGGGGCCAAGAGCCGGGTGGCGACGTCCGCAACCCTGGCGCCGTAGAGCCGGCAAGTCTCGAGGTCGCCTGACGACATCTCGTCCGGCGCGGCATCCGCGTCGCACTGCGTCATCGGGGCGATGTAGGAACCCATCCGGTTCAGGTCGTCGCGCTGGGACGCCTTCACGTTCGCCGGCTTCATGGCGAGACTGACCCACAAGCCGCCGTGCTGGCCCGCCAGAAGGACGAAGTATTGCAGCGTGTTGAGCTTGTCGCCGTTGATGCTGGCGCTGTTCGTGAAGCCGCCGAACACCTTGTCCTTCCACTTCTCCTCGAACCATGGCTTCGAGGACGTGTCGGCGAATTTTTTGAACTGCCAGCTCGGACCGCCCATGTAGGTCGGCGAGCCGAAGATGATGGCGTCGGCGAGGGCAAGGGCGTTCCACTCGTGGTCCGAGATGTTGCCCTCGGCGTCGATTGCGATCAGCAACGCCGACGCGCCTTCCGCGACGGCCTCCGCCACGCGCTTCGTGTGTCCGTAGCCGGAGTGGTAAACGACAGCGGTCTTGGCGCTCGATTGGGTCATGGTGCCTCCGTGCGCCTCGACGATCGTCGTGATGACGATGCGATCCGACACGCTTCATTCCCCATCGATACTGTGCTCTCTACAGCTGATAAACGCCGCCAACAGGAACGCACTGTTCCTTCTGGATCGGCCAATAGAGAGTCCGCAGATGCAGAACCTGGAGCTGACTCTGATCTTCATCAGGGTCGCCGAGATGGGCAGCTTCACCCGGGCGGCGGACAGCCTCGGCATCCAGAAAGGACGCGCCTCGACGGCGGTCCGCCGGCTCGAGGAGGAAGTCGGCGCCCGGCTGCTGCACCGGACGACGCGAAGCGTCCACCTGACGGAGGACGGACGCGCGTTTCATGCAAGGGCCCGCGACGTGCTGGCCGACGTCGACGAACTGCATTCGATGTTCGCGGGAGAAAGCGTGGCGCTCCGCGGGCGTCTGCGGGTCGACCTGCCGACGGAGATGGCACGCACGACGATCGTTCCGGCCTTGCCGGACTTCCTGGCGGTCCATCCCGAACTGGAGCTGGAGCTGTCGAGCACGGACCGACAGGTCGACCTCGTCCAGGAGGGTTTCGATTGCGTCCTGCGGATCGGACCGATCGGGGACGAGACGCTGGTTGCCCGGCGGCTGGGACAGTTGCGCATGGTGAACGTCGCCAGTCCCGCGTACCTGGCGCGACACGGCATCCCCCGATCGATCGACGACCTGAGGCACCAGGGGCATCGAACGATCCACTACAGCCGGACGCTCGGCGCCAAACCCTATGGGTGGGAGTACCCCGACGGCGTCGGCGGCACTTATGCGACGCTGCCCCTGTCGAGTGTCCTTCAGGTCAACAGCGTGCAGACCTACGAGGCCGCGGGCCTTGCCGGCCTGGGACTCATCCAGGCGGCGCTGATCGGGGTGCAGCAGCATCTGGAGACAGGAGCCTTGGTGGAGATCATGCGCGATTTCCGGCCCGCGCCGCTCGATGTCTCGCTCGTCGTCGCCCATCGCAACAACCTGTCGCGCCGCGTTCGCGCCTTCATGGGTTGGATGGAGAGCGTGCTGTCGCCCTATCTGGAGTAGAGGCCGATGGAGAATGACGCGGCAGGCACCCCCGCTCGGTAAAGCTTCGCGTCGAGCGCAGAGGATCCGCCCACCCTGCCCGATGCAAGCGACGCAACTCTCTGATGACAAAAGCGTTACGGCCTGATCGAGAGCAAGGGAGGCCGAGATGGCGGAGAAGCAGACACCGCGCGGGAGAGCCCAGGATCGGGCGAAAGTCGCCGGAGGACAGGCATACGAGGTCGCGTACGAGGCCAAGAAGGAAGGCGTCAGCCGAGGCGACGTCCGTGAGGCCGTCAAGGGCGTCGGCAACAGCCGCAAGAAGGTCGAGGAGCAGCTCGAGAAGGACGAGTAGCCACGCCTCTCGCGCCGACGGCTCTTCGAGCACGGACGATGCTCATGCACGATAAGGAAAGCGACTTCCCCGATGACCATGACGTGGCCCTCGCGGCTTTGGATCGTCCGCCATGGCGAGAGCCTTGGCAACGTCGCGCGCGACGCGGCCATGGCGGCCGACCTCGCCCGCATCGATATCGCCCATCGCGATATCGATGTCCCCCTAAGCCCCCTCGGGATGGCGCAATCACGGTCGGTGGGACGATGGTTCGCCTCTTTGCCTGAGGAGGAGCGTCCCGAAGTCGTCCTCTCGTCGCCCTACCTTCGCGCTGTCGGCACCGCCTCCGCGATCGTCGAGGAAGCAAGCCTTGGAAGCAGCACTTGGTTCGTCGACGAGCGGCTGCGAGAAAAGGAGTTCGGCATCCTCGATCGGCTCACACGCTTCGGTATCGAAAGCGAGCATCCGGACCAGGCCGAATTCCGGCAGCTTCTCGGAAAATTCTATCACCGGCCGCCCGGTGGCGAGAGCTGGTGCGACGTGATCCTCCGGCTTCGCTCGATGCTCGACACGGTCAGCCTCCACTATAGCGGCAAACGGGTGTTGATCGTCGGCCACCAGGTGGTGGTGCTGTGCCTGCGGTACATTATCGAGAAGCTCGACGAGGAGCAGATCCTTGCCATCGATCGGGAAGGTGACGTCGCCAACTGCGCGGTCACGGAATACCGCACGCTGGCCGACGGCGACGGCGAACTGAAGCTCGAGCGCTACAACTTCGTCGCGCCTCTTCTGGAAGAGGGCACCGAAGTCACCGACGAGCCAGACGCCCGCATTGCCGCGCGATGAGCGACGCCATCCCGGTAGACCCTAATTTTTTACGCCGGCATCCTTTGCCTGAGATCGAAATATCCGCGGGCAAGGACGAACGGGGCACGGTGCTGATCATCGGCGCTAGCCGCGAGGTTCCGGGCGCCATTCTCCTCGCTGCGGAAGCGGCGCTGCGGGCCGGCGCGGGAAAGCTTCAGATTGCCACCGTTGCTTCCGTCGCCCTGCATCTGGCGCTGGCCATTCCCGAAGCGCGCGTGATCGCGCTCGAGGAGACGGCGGACGGCGAGATCGATCCTGGCTGCGCATCCCGCCTGGTCACCGAGGTGGAGAATGCGGATGCCGTTCTCATCGGGCCGGGAATGGCCGACGAGGGCGGCGCTCGCGCCCTCTCGCTGGCGCTGCTGGATATGGGGGGCAAAGCGGCCTTCGTTTTCGACGCTGCCGCCCTGACGGGTCTTCGCGACGAGCTGGAGGCGCTTTGCGCCTGTGGACGCGGATTCGCGATCACACCCCATCCCGGGGAGATGGCGACTTTTCTCGGCATCCATAAAGACGTGGTGGTCGGGGACCCCGAAAAGGCGGGAATGCAAGCTGCCGCTGCCGTCGGCGGAGTCGTCGCCATGAAGGGGCCGAAGACCTTCATCTGTTCGCCCGATGGCGGGTTGTGGTCTTGCGAGGGCGGCGGGATCGGCATGGCCACCTCGGGCTCCGGCGACGCGCTGGCGGGTCTCATCGCAGGATTGGCGGCGCGTGGCGCCTCTCCGTTGCTGGCCGTCCAGTGGGGCGTCTTCCTGCATGCAGAGGCAGGGCGGCGGCTGGCAAATCGGATCGGCACGGTCGGCTTCCTGGCGCGCGAGCTGGCCGGGGAAGTGCCGGGGATTCTGGCCGAGCTGTCCGCGCCCGGAAGCGCATAGTTCTGTCCGCGTCGCCCAGCCTGATCGCCGAAGACGATCGCTCGCAACGGATGTCTGCGCCCGAAGACGAGAATAGCAGGAGGCAAGGATTGCCGGTTCGCGTTGGTACTGCCGGCTGGTCGATCTCAGCGGTCGCGCGAGATCAGTTTCCGGCCGCCGGGACGTTGCTCGAGCGCTACGCGCAGCGATTGTCGATCGTCGAGATCAACACCAGCTTCTACCGTCCCCATCGCCGCACCACCTATGAGAGATGGTCGGCCTGCGTGCCCCCGGACTTCCGGTTCAGCGTCAAGCTTCCAAAGGCCATCACGCACGAGCGCCGTCTCCTGCACTGTTCGGACCTGATCGAGCGGTTTGCGGCGGAGAGCGGAGGGCTGGCGGAGAAGCTCGGAGCGGTGCTGGTGCAGCTTCCGCCGAGCTTCGCCTTTCCCGGTGATCTGGCGGAGCGATTTTTCGAGGACCTGACGGCTGCGACGGGTGCCCGCGTCGTCGTGGAACCCAGACACGCCAGCTGGTTCTCGGCGAAAGTCGAGGCGATGCTGATCCGGCAGCAGGTGGCACGGGTCGCCGCCGATCCGCCCCTGCATGGCTCGGGCGGACAGCCGGGTGGCTGGCCGAAACTGGCCTACTTTCGCCTGCACGGGACGCCGCGGATCTACGCTTCCCCCTATGACCAGCCATCGCTTGCAAGGCATGCCGCGAACGTCGCATCGCTGGCAATGGGTGGTGCCGCCGTCTGGACGATCTTCGACAACACGATGCACGGTGCCGCGGTTGAGAATGCTCTCCAGCTGCGGGGTCTTACCAGCTAGTCGTGCCCGCATGCGGCCACCGATTGGCTTGCCTCCCGTGGTGTTGCGCATTCGGGACGGCTCCCCGATCAGGCCTCTTGGTGGCTGGCGCCGTTTGCAGCTCCGCTGCGCCGGAAGGCCGCGCCTGGTCGCGGACCGACAAAGTTTTACCGGCTAATTAAAAGTCGATCGGGCAATCGGAACGCAGTTTCGTGGCGCCCGCTTACGCCCCCGGGAAGCAATGGAAATCACGCTATGATCCACCACGCGGGCGTCAGAAATTCTGGTTTTGGGCTCCGCGATGCGGACGCCGACAGAGGCCAGTGCCGGTCGGCAGACTGATGGCGATGCCGTTGACGCGATCACCCTCGGTGGTGGTCATCAGTGATTTCGTCGAAGGTTGGCCTCCAGCTTTCGGTGACGACACCGGATTCGACAGCGCCGGTTCCGGGTGGTGCAAGCGGCTGGTCGACCAGCCGTTTGCGCCGGTCGACGATATCGATCCAGCCCGGGGCGCCCTCGATGTCGTCGGTGGCTATCTCGAACGACTCCCCCTCGCCTGCATCAAGGAAGGTCTCTGCGACCATGCCGAGATCTGGCATCACTGGCGGGGAGAGGGGCCGGGGCCGTTCCGGCGCGACGGTCCGCTTCTGGCCCGGCGCAGTTTTCGTCTCGACCACGAGGGAGCACCCTTTTCGTCGAGGGATATGCTGGAATTCCTCGAGACCGTCGGTGTGCCGCATATCCTCTGCGTCTATGGGCTGGGCGTCGACACCGAGATCCTGTCGGCCTGCGCCAACAGCTTCAAGATCTACAACTCGATCGATGCGCCGGCGCTGCGGGTGCCTGCCGAGGTCAGCGGCCTGTTCGACCTCGTTCTAACCGGTGCCGACTGGCAGACGGCGGAAGTTCAGGCGCGACATCCCGGCATGGCCTGTGCCGTCATGCCGATCGGGCCGGAATTCGCCGACCCCCTGACCTTCCGGCCATTGGGTCTCGCCAAGGACTACGACATCGTCTACGTCGCCGCGGCACAGCCCTACAAGCGGCACGACATCCTGTTCGATGCGCTGGAGCGGCTGCCGCCATCCCTGCGCACGCTCTGCGTCTTCGGCTATGGCGAGATGGCCGACGACCTGCGCCGCCGCGCGGCGGACAGCGGGCTCGACGTCGATTTCGTCGGCCCGCCGGGCGTGCCCTTCGAGGAGGTCAACCGGCTGATGAACCGCGCCCGTATCGGCGTGGTCTGCGGCGTCGACGACGGCGCCCCGGCGATCCTCACCGAATACATGCTGGCCGGCCTGCCGGTGCTCGCTAATGCCCGGCTCAGCTGCGGCCGCCAGTTCATCCTGCCGGAGACCGGAAGGCTGGCCGAGGCCGCGGATTTCGCCGGCGCGATCACCGCGATGCTGGACGATCTGCCGGCTTTCTCCCCGCGGCAGGCGGTCCTCGATCGCTGGGCGTGGCCGCACACGATCACTCGCCTGCGCGGACTTATAGCTAAGACCAGATAAAATCAGGCTCGCCGATATTGCGTCGCGGAACCGTCGTCTTCAGTCGCCGTTCAATGATGCCTCTTGAACTGTGAGCATTTATCCCTTGTCGACATCCTCTCCTTCATTATCAAATTCAGTTGATCGGAGTGCGGGGGAGATCGGATCGGCAGGAAATGCCGTGATATGCTTTTCACATCTTCGCTGGGACTTCGTCTTGCAGAGACCGCAGCATCTGATGCGGCGCTTTGCGGCAGGGCGGAAGGTCTTCTTCTTTGAGGAGGCGATTCCCTGCGACCACCCGCTGGCCTATCTCGAATACCATCCCTTCCCCGCCGACGGCGTGATCGCGCTCCGACCGCGCCTGCCGCACTGGTGGAGCGAGGCCGAGCGCGAAGCCGGCTTGCGCCAGCTCCTCGACATGCTCGTCGCCACCAGCATGACCGCGCCGCCGGTGCTGTGGTTCTACACGCCGATGATGTTCGCCTTTGCCGGGACACTGCCGGCTGCCGCGGTCGTCTACGACTGCATGGACGAGCTCGCCAGTTTCCGTTTCGCCGACCAGCGCCTGCAGGGTCTCGAGCGCGCGCTGCTCGCCCGCGCCGACGTCGTCTTCACCGGCGGCCATAGCCTGTTCGAAGCGAAGCAACATCTGCACGGCAATATTCACGCCTTTCCCTCGGCCGTCGACGGGGTGCATTTCGGCCTTGCGCGTCAGGCGGAGACGCGCGTTCCCGCCGACCAGGCGGGGCTGTCCGGGCCGATCCTCGGATTCTTCGGAGTCATCGACGAACGCCTTGATCTTGCGCTCATCCGCTCGCTGGCCGAAGCGAGGCCCGACTGGCAGATCGTGATGGTCGGTCCGGTGGCGAAGATCGACCCGGCCGACCTGCCACGCCTGGCCAACATCCATTGGCTCGGCAATCGCGCCTATGCCGAGCTCCCGTCCTATCTCGCTGGTTGGGACGTCGCGTTGATGCCGTTTGCGATCAACGAGGCGACGCGCTTCATCAGCCCGACCAAGACTCCGGAATATCTCGCCGGCGGCGTTCCCGTCGTGTCGACGCCGATCACCGACGTGATCCGGCATTACGGCCAGCTCGACGCGGTGACGGTGGCGACGACGCCGGCGGCGTTCATCGCCGGCTGCGAGGCCGCCCTCGCGCTGCCGGCCGCGGGCTCCTGGCGCGCCGAGGCCGACGCCGTATTGGCGGATATCTCGTGGGACCGCACCTTCGCGTCCATGGACCGCCTCGTCGTCTCGTCGATCCGGCGTGCGCGGCCGCAGCATTCGGGCTCCGGCCGGGCCGATGCGGCCAATGATTCCGGTCCTGCCAGCCCGGCGCTGCGCAGATCCGGCCGCGCCCCCTATGACGTCTTGGTCGTCGGTGCCGGATTTGCCGGTTCCGTGCTGGCCGAGCGGCTGGCGGCAGGTTCCGGCAAGCGTGTCCTTGTCGTCGACCGACGCGACCATATCGGCGGCAACGCCTACGACCATCTGGATGCCGCCGGCGTGCTCGTCCACCGCTACGGTCCCCATATCTTCCACACCAACAGTCAGCAGGTGGTCGACTATCTCTCGCGCTTCACCGCCTGGCGGCCTTACGAGCACCGCGTGCTCGCCAGTGTCGGCGACAAGCTGATGCCGATGCCGATCAACCGCACCACGTTGAACCTTCTCTACGGCCTCGACCTGCAGGACGACGCGGCCGCCGCCGCCTTTCTCGCGGCCCGGGCCGAACCGGTCGAGACCGTCAGGACCTCGGAGGACGTCGTCGTCGCCGCCGTCGGGCGCGAGCTCTACGAAACCTTCTTTCGCGGCTATACTCGCAAGCAGTGGGGCCTCGACCCGTCCGAGCTCGACAAGTCGGTCACCGCGCGCGTGCCGACCCGCACCAATACCGACGACCGCTATTTTCAGGACACATTTCAGGCGATGCCGGAAAAGGGCTACACCGCGATGTTCGAGCGCATGCTCGACCATCCCGGCATCACCGTGGAGACCGGCGTCGATCACCGCGACCTCGGTGACCTCGACGTCGCGACCACGATCTACACCGGTCCGATCGACGAGTTCTTCGACTTCCGCTTCGGCAAATTGCCCTATCGCTGCCTCGCTTTCCGGCACGAGACGCACGACACGGAGACCTTCCAGGCCGTGGGCGTCGTGAACTACCCGTCGGAAGACGTGCCCTATACCCGTATCACCGAATACAAGCACCTGACCGGCCAGCGCCACGCCCGCACCAGCCTGACCTACGAGTTTCCCTGCGCCGAGGGTGACCCCTACTATCCTATTCCGCGCGCCGAGAACCAGACGGTCTACCGCCAGTACGAGGCGCTCGCGGCGACGCGGCCGGATGTCCACTTCGTCGGGCGGCTGGCAACCTATCGCTACTACAACATGGACCAGGTGGTCGGGCAGGCACTGGCGACCTATCGCCGGATGACGTCTGAGAAGGCGGGGGCTCCGGTTGGCACCGGCACGGCGGCAGCCCTGCCGACGTCCTGATGCGGGCAGTCCACGGCCGGCCGCGCCGCCTGCGCGTCTGTCTGGCAACCGATAGTCTGGAGCCATCCGGCGTCGGCGAGCATATCCTCCTCCTCGCCGAAGAACTGGCCGGGACAGTGGATGTGGTCATCGCCGCTGCGCCGCAGTCCGGTCTGCTGGACAGTGCCGGGCGGCGTGGTTTCGCGCTGCGCGATCCCTCCGACGTGGCGGATTTCGCCGGCTGGCTGGGCGCTATCGACATCCTGCACGTGCATGCCGGCATCGGTTGGGAAGGCCACGAGCTGGCGCGTCTCGGCCGCACCGCCGGTGTCCGAGCGGTGGTGCGCACCGAACACCTTCCTTACGTGATCACCGATCCCGCGCAGGCCCGGGCCCATGCCGAGAGCGTCGCCCTGGTCGACCGGCTGATCTGCGTCTCGTCCACCGCCGCCGCCAGTTTTGGCGCCGTGGGCTTGGACAGCCTGCGGATCGTCACCATTCCCAACGGTGTCCGGCCGCGGCCGATTGGCGATGGCCAGCAGATCCGGCGGGAACTCGCCCTTGCCGACGACGCCCCGGTGCTGCTGACGGTGGCCCGCTTCACCGAGCAGAAGGGACACGCCGTCCTGATCGCCGCGCTGCCGGCGGTTCTCCTGGCCTATCCCGAGGCTATGCTGCTGCTGGCCGGAGCCGGACCACTGCGCCCCGCGATCGAGGCCGACATTGCCCGACGCGGCCTCGGCGACCGGGTGCGCCTTCTCGGCAGCCGCGACGACGTCGGCGACCTGCTGGCGGCGGCGGACCTCTTCGTCCTGCCTTCGCATTTCGAGGGCCTGCCGCTGGTCGTGCTGGAGGCGATGGCCGCCGCCGTGCCGGTGGTGGGCACCGCCATCGGTGGCACGATCGAGGCGGTCGAGGACGGGGTTGCCGGCTGGCTGGTGCCGCCGGGCGAGCCCGCCGCGTTGTCGCGCGCCGTGATCGCCGCCCTCTCCGATCCGTCCGCCGCGCGCGCTGCCGGCTGTGCCGGGCAGGCGCGCTTCCGCCGCCAGTTCCAGGCCTCGGCGATGGCCGAGGCGACCCACCGCGTCTACCGCGACCTTGTTCCAGACCCTCAGCAGGATGACCGCATGCCCCCCATCAGAATTGGTTTCATCGGTGCCGGCGGCATCGCCCACCGCCATCTCGGCGTGCTCGAAGGGTTCGACGACGTCGCCGTCGTCGCCTTCGCCGACACCGATCTCGCGCGTGCCACGGAAGCCGCAGCCCGTTTCGGCGCGAAAGCCTTCGACGATCACGAGACGATGCTGGACGCGGTCGAGCTGGACGCCCTGTTCATCTGCATTCCGCCCTTCGCCCATGGCGCGCCCGAACGCGCCGCGATCGCGCGCGGCCTGCCGTTCTTCGTCGAGAAGCCTGTGTCGCTCGATCTTGCCACGGCCGAAGAAATCGCCGCGGCCGTGGCTGAAAAGGGGCTGATCACTGCGGTCGGCTATCACTGGCGCTATCTCGACACCGTCGACGAGGCCCGGGCGCTTCTCGCTAACAATCCGGCGCAGCTCCTCTCCGGCTACTGGCTGGATTCGACGCCGCCGCCGCAGTGGTGGTGGCATGAAGACCGCTCCGGCGGCCAGATGGTCGAGCAGGCGACGCATCTCATCGATCTCGCCCGCTTCCTTGTCGGCGAGGTCGACGAGGTCTATGGCCGCGCCAGCCGGATCGACAGGCCGGAGTTTCCCGGCCTCGACGTCGCGACCGTCACCACGGCCAACCTCACCTTCGCCTCCGGCGTCGTCGCCAATCTCTCCTCCACCTGCCTGCTCGGCTGGAGCCACCGCGTCGGCCTGCACATCTTCGCCGACAAGCTCGCCATCGAGCTGACCGACCGCGACATCATGGTCGATACCGGCCGCGGACGCCCGGTGCGTGGCGCCGACGGCGATCCGGTCTGGCGCGAGGACCGCGACTTCATCGACGCGGTGAAGGGCGGCGAGAACCGCATCCGTTCGCCTTATGCCGAGGCGCTGCGCTCACATCGTCTGGCGCTCGCCGTCGTCGAATCCGCAAGCTCCGGCGCGCCGGTGAAGCTGACGCCGGATGCCGCGCCCGCCATGACCTACGCGCCGCTGCAACACCCGCCGCGGCCGGCGCCTGAGCCGAGGCACGGCCACCGCGAGGTCCGCTCGCTGGGGGTCGAGCGGCCGGGCGAAGCCTATTTCTTCGGCTATGACGAGGGCCCGCCCAATGACGCGCAGGTGCGGCTCGACACGCTCTACACTGGCTTCTCCGCCGGCACCGAGCTCACCTTCTACAAGAACACCAATCCCTATCTGCATTCGCGCTGGGATGGGGGTCGCGGCGTCTTCGTGCCGGGCGAGGCCGGCCAGCACTTTCCCGTGCCCTTCCTCGGCTACATGGAAGTCGCGCGCGTCGCCGAAAGCCGCCAGCCGGCCTTTGCGGTGGGGAGCACGGTCGCGTCTGCCTACGGCCACAAGTCCGGCCATACCGCCGACCCCTTCCACGAGGTGCTGATCCCGGTGCCGGCCGACATCGACCCGATCCTCGGCATCTATGTCGCGCAGATGGGCCCGATCGCCGCCAACGGTATCCTGCATGCCGATGCCGAACTGGGAGGGCCGAACGTCACACGCCTGGGCGAAAGCCTGACAGGGCGGCCGACTCTGGTGATCGGCGCCGGCGCGGTGGGCCTGCTCACCGCCCTGTTCGCCGCAAGGGCCGGTGCGACCGAAGTCGTGATCGCCGACCCCTCGCCTTTCCGAAGGGCCAAGGCCGAAGCGCTCGGCTTCACCGCCATGGACGAGGGCCAGGCGTGGAACCATGCCAAGGCCAACTGGCACCATGGCGGCGGCGACCGCGGCGCCGACGTCGTCTTCCAGACCCGGGCCGACGCCCGCAGCCTCCACGCCGCGCTGCAGGCACTCAGGCCGCAGGGCACGGTCATCGACCTCGCCTTCTACCAGGGCGGCGCGGACGCGCTGCGCCTCGGCGAGGAGTTCCACCATAACGGCCTTTCCATCCGCTGCGCGCAGATCAACCGCGTGCCGCGCGGGCTCGGCTTTGCCTGGCACCGCCGCCGCCTCGCGGCGGAGACGATCGGCCTCCTGCAGGAGCGCGGCCGCGACATCGCAGCCGAGATGATCACCCAGGTCGTGCCCTTCGACGAGGCCCCGCGGTTCCTGAAGCATCTCGTCGACGAGCGCCCGGATTTCCTGCAGATCGTCTTCAAGGTGCAGGATTGATGCCTCCGGCTGCATCCGCCGAAGAGGCGGCGCCCATCCGCATCCTCTTCGTCTTCGCCTGGCTGGTGGTGGGCGGAGAGGAAACCGAGGTGCGGCTCCTCGCCGAGCATCTCGATCCCCGGCGCTATCGCCTCGACGTCGTCGCCTGCTTCCGCAAGCCCGGCATGCCGGAGCAGACCCATGCGCAGCTGCAGGCGCTCGGCGTCGACGTCGACCGCACGCCCTACAACCTCTCCTTCGAGGACACGGTCTCCTATCTCGCGGGCAAGATCCCGGGCTACGACATCGTCGTCTCCTGCCAGAACGTTGCTGACATCTACCCGCCGCTGGAGCGGCTGCATCTCCGCCCGCCGCTGATCGAGCATGGCGGCCTGGTTTCGGAAGCACTGGGCGGGCCAAAGCATCTGACGGCGCGCTATGTCGGCGTCTGTCGCTCGATCCGCGATGCCGCCGCCGGCCGGATGCCGGGGCGCGAGCACCACGCCCTCGAAATCCCGTCGATGGTCGATCTCTCCGCCTTCGACCCGGCCGACCGGGCGGCGACGCGCCGGGCGCTCGGCATTGCCGACGGCGTGCCTCTGGTCGGATGGGTCGGCCGGCTCGATCCGAAGAAACGCGTCGAGGATTTCATCGACGCCGCGACCCTTGTCGCCAGGACCCGTCCGGATGCGCGATTCCTCGTCATCGGCGGTCCCGACGCCTTCATGCCGGAATATGCCGAGGCCTTGCGAGCCCGCGCGGCGGCGGCAGGCCTTGGCCCAGCGCTGCGCTTTCTGGGCGACCGGCCTGATATTCCGCAGCTTCTGTCGGCGCTCGACGTCTTCGTCTGGCTGTCGCGCGGCGAGGGCATGCCGCATGTCGTCGCCGAAGCCGGCGCGGCCGGCCTGCCGGTGGTCGTGACCGCCGACAACGGCACGCTGCAGCAGGTGGAGGAAGGCGTCAGCGGCCTCTTCGTGCCGCATGAAAATCCCTCCGCCGTGGCCGCTAGCGTTCTGCGTCTCCTCGACGATCCCGGTCTTGGCCGCCGCCTGGGGCAGGGCCTCCGCGACAAGGTCGCCAGCACCTATTCGACGTCCGTCGTCGTCGCGCAGTGGGAGGCGCTGTTCGAGGGCGTGCTGGCGGAGCGCCGGCAACAACCCCTCCCGGCCCCGTCCCTGTTCAAGAGCTTCTTCCACGGCGGCTTCGAATCTTCGACGCACCGCCGCGCGCACGACCGCCGCCGCGTTGACATGATTTCCGCGACCCGTCACGACACAGAGGCGGAGAGCGACTTCCGCGTCCTGCAGCGTCTCGGCATCCTCACGGTCCGCGACGGGCTGCGCTGGCACCTGATCGAGACGGCGCCCGGCGCGTACGATTTCACCAGCCTCGTCTCCCAACTCGCCGCCAGTCGCGCCACCGGGATGCAGGTGATCTGGGACGTCCTGCATTATGGCTGGCCGGATGACCTCGACATCTGGGGGCCGGATTTCGCGCCGCGCTTTGCTAATTTCGCCGCCGCCGCGGCGCGGGCGATCGCGGCTGAGACGGACGGCCCGCCCTTCTTCGCCCCGGTCAACGAAATCTCCTTCTTCGCCTGGGGCGGCGGGGATGCAGCCTATCTCAACCCGTTTGCGCGGGGGCGCGGCCACGAAATGAAAGTGCAGCTCGCCCGCGCTTCCATCGCGGCGATGGAGGCGATCCTGGCCGCCGTGCCGGCCGCCCGTTTCGTCCACGCCGACCCCGTCATCAACGTCGTCTGCGACCCCGCCCGGCCCCATGAAGCGGGTGCGGCAGAAGGCCATCGACAGGCCCAGTTCCAGGCCTGGGACATGCTGGCCGGCCATTCCTGGCCTCAGATCGGCGGCCGGCCGGCTCTGCTCGATATCGTGGGGGTCAACTATTACTCGAACAATCAGTGGATCCACGGCGGCCCGCCGATCGACCGTTTCCATCCGCACTACAAGCCGTTTCGCCGCATTCTGATCGAGACCTATGCCCGCTACGGCCGTCCGATCTTCGTCGCCGAGACCGGGATAGAGGGCCTCCACCGCCCGGACTGGCTGGCCTATGTCTGCCGCGAGGTGCGCGCGGCGATGGAGTCCGGCGTACCGGTCGAAGGCATCTGCCTCTATCCCGTGCTCGACCATCCCGGCTGGGACGATGAGCGCTACTGTCCCAACGGGCTTCTGGAATTCGCGCCAGTGACCAGCCTGTCGGCCCGCTCCTTGTATGATCCACTCGTGCAGGAAATGGACCGACAAGTCGCCGAATTTCGACACTTCCACAGCCTGTGGAAATAGGCCGGGCTCGTCCCGCGCGAGCGCGGGCCTGCAGCCGAGGTAAGCTGTCGCGAAAGCGGGACCGCTCATCTTCGAAGCGCGCCGTCCCGCTTTCGGTTGTTCTTCCTGCCGACAAAGCTTCGCGCGTCAACGCCGACCCAGCGAGGAAGCCTGTCCCGTTCACGCGCGTCGCGATGCCGGCGCGATCGGGCGAGGCCTTCGCAGGCGACTGGGCAGGATCGGCGTTGCGACAAGGCCTTTCAGAAAGCCGCGGCTACTGAAATTTGGTGCGCAGCCGATCCGTCACGAATTCCATGGTCACGACGATCGCAAAGATGGCGAGGATGATCGCCGAAGCGTTCTGGTACTGGAACAAGTCGAAAGCCACCTTCAACTCCTGTCCGATGCCGCCGGCACCGACGAGGCCCAGGACAACCGACGAGCGGACGGCCTTTTCCAGCGCGAAGAGCGAGCTGTTGATCAGCGTCGGCATGATATCCGGCAGGATGCATCCACAGAGGATGCTGAGGCGGGAGGCGCCGATCGCCTTCAGGGCCTCCTGCGGTTTCTTGTCGGCCTCTTCCATCGCTTCGGCAAAGAAACGCCCGCAGAATCCCACCGTATCGACGACGATCGTCATCGTACCGGCAACGGCACCGAGGCCCACGGTCGACACGAAAAGCAGCGCCCATACCAGATCGGGTACGGTGCGACACAAGGAGACCAGAGCTTTGGGGATTTGTCGGAACGCGCTGATCGGAGAGATGCCGCGAGCTGACAGCCAGGCGATCGGCAAGCTCACGACAACGCCGATCACCGTCCCCACCAGAGCGATTTGAAGCGTCTCGAGAATGCGCCAGCCCATCCGCTGAAGGAACGCCGGATCGGTATTCGGCGGCAGCATCCTGTCGACCAGGTTGAGCATTCTCGGCATGCCGGAGATCAGCTTTTCCGGCGACGGCGCGACCTGACCCAGTGACACGAGGAAGACGGCCGCGAAGGCGATGAACATCGTGAAGGAGAAGGCGGATACCGAGGGCAGCCTGGATGGCGTGGCGGACGAGGAAGGAATGCCAGCCATCAGAAAACGCCGTCCAAATCGGAGTTGCGGACAAGCGCCGTCGGCAGATCGAAGTGCACCTTGCCCGCCTTCAAGGCGATGACCCGGTCCGAATAGTCCAAGGCGTGCTGCATATCGTGGGTCGTGTAGACCAAAGTGATGGCGTGCTCTCTGGCGAGGTCGGAGAAGATCGACATGATCTCGCGGCCGACGGCGGGATCGAGACTGGCTGCAGGCTCGTCTGCGATCAAAAGCTTCGGCCGGCGAATGAGGGCACGCGCAATGGCTACGCGTTGCGCCTGCCCCCCGGAGAGCTGATCGGCACGAGACCCTGCTTTTTCGGATAGGCGCACATCGGCGAGGATGCCCATTGCCTCTTCGCGCCAGCTTTGGTTCGCCAGTGATTGATGCCAGCCGCGCCATCCGCCCGGCAGACCGAGCTTGCCCTGGATCACGTTCGTCAGAACCGACTGCCGGCCCACCAGCCCGTGGTTCTGAAAGACGAAGCCGACCTGGCGTCGCAGCCGCAGCAACTGGGCCGGCGTCGTCTTCGCCGTCAGTTGCTCGCCGAGGGTCGAGATGTCGCCCTGTGTCGGTGGCAGGAGGCCGACCAGACATTTCAGGAGGGTCGACTTGCCGGCCCCGTTCGACCCGATCAGCGCAACACGCTGATCGGCCCGGATCTCTATCTCCACCGCCGAAAACACGGAAGTGCCAGGGACATACGACTTCCCGAGATCACGCGTACGGATGATAACCGGCGCGTCACCCGAGTTCCTTGCGCCACCGTCCCCTCGCCCCGCGCCCTGCCGCGGGGCTGCGGTATCATGGCGACGGGATCGTGTACCGAGATCGGGCGCAGGAGTGTCCAGAACCGACAAGGCGCTACTCGACGAACGAAGAGAAGGTGTTGACGCCGATCGTGCGATACATCGAGCGCACGTAGTCGTAGTCGCTGTCCTTGATGTCGACGAGGAATGTCCCGCCCTTGAATTTCTGATTGTCCTCGCCCTGGAGTACGGCGCCCATCAGATCGCCGCCGTGCTCGACGAAGGCATCCCGAATTTTGGTGAAGACCTCCTCGGGGATGTCCTTGCGTGCAACGAGAATGTCGTTCGGGAGATCGCGGCCACGAGCCAGAACCGCAAAGGCTTGGTCGGGAAAGGCTTTGCGGATCGAGTTGAGGTGTCCGAAGTTCAGTCCGACGGCTGCGATGTCGCCGCGGATCAACGCTTCGGCTGCGACGTTGCGGGAAATGATGGTGGGCTCATAGTCCTTGCCGTAAACGACGCCTTGATCCGCCAGGGCCTGGGCTGGCCCAAGATGCTGTGACGTCGAACCGACCGATCCGAAGGCGATCGTCTTGCCCTTCAGGTCGTCGAGTTTCCGGATGGGTCCGTTGGCCAAAACTGCGATCTGCGCGAAATAATCCGGACGCTGCCAGGCGACCACGATCCGGAGATCGCTGAGTTCCTTCATGACGACGTACTCTGCCGGACCCGTGAGGACGAGTTCGACCTGGCCTGCGTTCAATGCCTCGACGGCCGCGGTGCGCGAGCTCACCGGAATGAGTTCGATGTCGAGGCCGGTCTCAGCTTCGAGGGCCGCCTGGAAACCGCCGAACTCCTGCTGGAGCGCCTCCAAGCCCTCGATGTCCGTGACGGCAAAGCGCACGGGATCTGCAAGTGCGGGGCAGGACGCCAGGATCGTGGCGGTGAGCGCGACCATGAGAGAACGGAGCATCTGGTTTTCCTTGCTGTATAGACAGGAGATTGGTTTCAGCGGTATCTGTATAGACAGCGCGTGACGCGCGCATGACAGGGCTGATGCAGCAAGGCACGATGCGATGGGCTATTTGATCGAGAACGGGTTCTCTCTTGTGGGAGACGGCTGGAGCGACGGGGCGATCTGCGTCAGCGGCGACCGGCTGTCGGCGACCGTTCAGGATGCTCGGCGCATCAATGCCCACGGCCTCCTGGTCTTGCCGGGGATAGTCGATGTTCACGGCGACGCGTTCGAACGCCAGATCATGCCGCGTCCGGGCGTCCGCTTCGATACCCGGATGGCGCTGCTCGATACGGACCGCCAGCTGGTGGCGAACGGCATCACCACCGCCTTTCATGGCGTTACAGTCTCCTGGGAGCCTGGCTTGCGTTCGATCGATGCGGCGCGGGCATTCGTGCGAGCCCTCTATGCGCTGCGGGACCGGCTGAGCTGCGATACGCGCCTGCATCTGCGGTGGGAAACCTTTGCCCTCGATGCAGTTGCGGAAGTCACGGAATGGCTGTCGCTGACGCCGGCGCCGATCCTCGCTTTCAACGACCACACCACCGGATCGGTGCTGAAGGGAAACATCGCCCGCAAGATCGGGCAGATGGCGGAACGGTCGTCGTTGAGCCGCGACGCGTATATGGATCTCCTGGCACGGGTCTGGGATCGACGGGATGACGTGCCCGACGCGATCACCGCCATGGCAGCGTCTGCCCGCGAACGCGGCAATATGCTCCTTGCCCACGACGAGTCGTCGCCGGAGGACCGCATGCAGTTTCGTTCGTTAGGCGTCCATTCCTGCGAATTCCCACTGAACATAGAGACAGCGCAAGCCGCCAGGCTGGCGGACGAGGATGTCATCCTCGGTGCGCCCAATGTTGTGCGAGGCGGCAGCCACAATGGCGCCCTTGACGCGACGGAGGCCGTTCTGGATGGACACTGCAGCGTTCTCACCAGCGACTATCACTATCCCTCCCCGATCCATGCCGCGTTCAAGCTGGCCGATGGGAACATGGAAGCAACGGCTCGCTTCTGGCCTCTCGTTTCTGCCAACCCGGCAAGGGCGATCGGACTCATGGATCGTGGGAGTCTGGAACCGGGCCATCGAGCCGACCTCATCCTTGTGGATGCTGCCGACAAGCATCACCCGGAAGTGGTCGCGACAATGGTCAAAGGGAAGTTCGTCTACATGCGTGATTTGCTGGGGTCACAGCCGGCCCTTGAGAGAGAACCGGCTTAGCAAGATGGGCATTGCCAGTCCCGACAAAGGAGCCGTTGCCTCCAGTGCGCCAGCGTTCGAGGACTTCGTCTTCGTGCCACGCAGCGACATTCCTCTTTGGCGACAGATCTATAACCACCTCGTTCAGTTGATCGACGATGGCCGCCTTATTCCCGGGAGTCGGCTTCCAGGGGAGGTTCATCTCGCTGAGGCATTTGGGGTCACTCGCATCACGCTGCGACGCGCATTGCAGCAGATGCAGCAGGAAGGCCACCTGACTTCCCGCAAGGGAGTTGGCGTCTTTGTCCGAAGCCCGCCTTCTGTCCTGTCCGTGCGAGACGGAAGCCGTTTTTTTGAGAGCCTCCGCGCCGACGGTAAGATTGTCGACACGGCGACCCTCGTGCTGGAGGAAGAGGATGCTGACGCTTTCGCCCTCGAGCAATTGAAGCTTGCAGAGGGTTCCAAGGTGATTCGGCTTTGCCGCGTGCGCTCAGCCGATGGTCAGCCGATCCAAATCAGTACAAAGCTCTTCCCGCTTCACGTTCTACCGGACTTCGCAACGGTGTACGCACGTCGCCAGTCGGTCACTGACGTGTTCGTCGCGCACGGCATTGCCAAGTACCGCCGGCTCGAGACCAGAATCAGCGGGGGCTTCGCCACCGCCGACGAGGCCAAAAAGCTGGCTTTGACGCCTGGAACACCTTTGTTTCGCACCAGCTCCATCAACTGCGACGACAAGGGTCACCGCATCGAATGGAGCTCCGGTTGTTGGCTTCTGACGTCCGTCGATTTCGCTTTTTGACGGTGTTGTTGCGTCCAGCTGGCGTACACCGGTGGTCGTCAAAGGGCTGCGCCTGCACACCCACGTAACACGATAGGCGTCGACTGAGCCCAGAGAGGCGCGGTCGACTCTTGCGCTCGACCGCTTCAAGATCGCGGAATGACTGCCCGGCCTCGAAACCGACGTTTCGATCGGCGTTGCTGTCGTTGCATTCGGTGGTCGAAGGGATGGTCGCTGATTTGGTGGTCGCTGGCGGCGCGTCGGGAAGGCCAGATCAATCAACGGCGTGCTGGTCGGAGTGGCAGGATTCGAACCTGCGACCCCCTCGTCCCGAACGAGGTGCGCTACCAGGCTGCGCTACACTCCGTGACCTGCGGGGCAGTCTATAGCGGCCCGGTGCCCGGCTCGCAAGGTGGCTTCGCCGAATTCTTCACGGTCTCGGCCGGCGCCTGCATCGGCCGGGTCCGGCCGCGCGATCCGGGGGCGGGCAGCGCGTACCCGCCGGGCTCGTTGCCGGGCCGTGACAGGCCTTCACGGCTCGTCAAACGAGGTCGCCGACAGGATGGGCGATCCCGGTCGATCGAGCGGGATGATCGCCGCGACAGGTCCTTCTCTCCCCCGTCTTGGGCCACAACGCACCATGAGCATCCCGCGGGCGTCGACCCGGGCACCGTCGACCGCCGCCGTGTCGGAGCGGGCCCGAAGACACTTGACGAAGCCGACGGTTCGGGAGGGGAACGGAACCGTCCAGCTGCCGTTTGACCCACGCGCCCCGTCACCCCTCATCTGGAGAACACCATGCTCAAAGGTATCGGCATCGTCACCATCATCATCTTCCTCATCGGCCTGGCCGTCGTGATCGGGCTCCTGAAACTGATTTTCTGACGGTTTTACCCGCGTCCTCGGGACGGCTTCCGGGACTCTCCGCGTCTGGGCGACGGCCTGAGCCGGTCGATCGACCGGTGAGAAGGAGGCGTCGCCAGAATTAGATGCTGACAGGCCTGTCCGGCGCTTGCCGGCGCGGCCGGTATCAGTCTTGGTGGGGCGATCTGAGGCCCGCGACATGCGGCCTTCCCCTGTCGCCGGACGCCCCCATGCTCGATGATCCCCGCACCCACGGTCTCTGGGAAAGAACCGCGCCCGCTGCTTCCGCGACAAGCCGTCTCCTGGGCAATCATTCGGCCGACGTGGTGGTCGTCGGCGCCGGCTTCACCGGGCTGTCGGCGGCGCTGCATCTGGCGGAGGCCGGTGCGCGTGTGGTCGTTCTGGAGGCGGTCGATGTCGGCTTCGGCGGCTCGGGCCGCAATGTCGGCCTCGTCAATGCCGGCATGTGGGTGATGCCGGATGCCCTGCCCGGCGCGCTCGGCGCCGTGCACGGGCAGCGCCTGCTCGACCTTCTGGGACAGGCGCCCAGCGTCGTCTTCGACCTCATCGACCGCCACGGCATCGACTGCCAGCCGGTCCGGACCGGGACGCTGCATTGCGGCGTCGGCGCCAAGGGCGCGGCCGATCTGGCCGAAAGGGCCCGGCAATGGCAGGTGCGCGGCGCCGATGTCGAGCTGCTCGACGCAGCCGAAACCGCCCGACGCGTCGGCACCGGCGCCTACAGCGCTGCCCTGCTCGACCGGCGCGCCGGCACGATCCAGCCCCTCGCCTATGTGCGCGGACTGTCGCAGGCAGCGGAGGCGGCGGGAGCCTCGATCCACGCCGCCAGCCCCGTCACCGCCTATGCCCGGGAGGGCGCGCGCTGGCGCGTCGTCACCGATGCCGGCTCGGTGACGGCGGACTGGGTGGTGGTCGCGACGAACGCCTATACCGCGACGCCCTGGCCGGAGATCCGCCGGGAGATCGTCCGCCTGCCCTATTTCCAGATCGCCACGGCGCCGCTGTCGCAAAATCTCGCCCGCTCGATCCTGCCGGAGCGGCAGGGATGCTGGGACACCAAGGACGTTCTCTCCTCCTTCCGCTTCGACCGGGACGATCGCCTCGTCTTCGGCAGCGTCGGATCCCTGCGCGGCAGCGGCGCGGCGATCCATCGGCGCTGGGCGCGCCGGAGCCTGGAACGCCTGTTCCCGCAGCTCGGTGGCGTCGCCTTCGAGGCCGAGTGGTTCGGCCAGATCGGCATGACCGCCGATTCACTGCCGAAATTCCATCGGCTGGACGAGCGGGTGGTGTCCTTCTCCGGCTATAACGGCCGCGGCATCGCACCGGGCACGGTGTTCGGCCAGACGCTGGCGGCGCATATCCTCGGCCGGCTGCCGGAGGCAGACCTGCCGCTGCCGGTGACAGAGCCCGTGCCGCAGCGTTTTCGCGGCGTCCGCGAGGCCTATTACGAGGTCGGCGCGCAGGTTGCGCATCTGTCGTCGAAGATCTGAGGCTTCCGGGTCTCGGGTGCCCGCCCATCGACGCCGGCGCGAGATACCCCCCTCTGGCCTGCCGGCCATCTCCCCCTCAAGGGGGGAGATCAGTCTCGTCTATGGGAAAGTCGACATCAACGACCGTCGGCGTTTGGCCGATCTCCCCCCTTGAGGGGGAGATGCCCGGCAGGGCAGAGGGGGGTGTGCAGCGCGCCATCCCGCATACGGAACGCCCCCCGCTACCCTCAGCGCGCGATGGCGTAGGCCTGCATCAGCCGCGGCGGCGTGGCGGCAAGCCGTCTCTCCCGCGCGACGGCAACGAGGTTCACCCGCGGGCCGCGATGAGGCTGGACAGGCCGCGGCTGCGATAGGCGCCGTCGCCCTTGGCTCCGACGAGGGCACCCTCGCGGATCATCACCTTGCCCCCAAGAATAACCGTCGTCGGCCAGCCCGTGACGGCCAGGCCTTCATAGGGCGAGTAGTCGGCGCCGTCGTGAAGCTCGGCGTGGCGGATGGTGCGCTGTGCAGTGGGATCCCAGATCGCGATATCGGCATCGGCGCCGATGGCGATCGTGCCCTTCTGCGGGTAGAGGCCGTAGACCTTGGCCTGGTTCGTCGCCGTCAGCGCGACGAAGCGGGAGAGATCGATGCGCCCCTTCACCACGCCCTCGGAGAAGAGGATCGGCAGCCGCGTCTCGACGCCCGGGATACCGTTGGGTATGTGCCGAAAATTGGCGGCGCCCTTCGGGTTCAGCTTGCCCTCGGGATCGTCGTAGCGGAACGGACAGTGGTCGGAGGAGAAGAGGTCAAAAGTCCCCTCCTCCAAGCCGTTCCAGCAGGCCTCCTGCTCGGTTTCATCGCGCGGCGGCGGCGAACAGACGAATTTTGCGCCTTCCCAGTCCATGCCCTCGAGGTCGGCGGCGGTCAGCATCAGATATTGCGGGCAGGTCTCGGACACCACCTTGCGGCCGCGGGCGCGGGCGCGCCGGATCTCCTCGATCGCCGCGCCGTTGGAGACGTGGACGATGACGACGGGGACGTCGACGATTTCGGCCAGCGACATCGCCCGGTGTGTCGCCTCGCGCTCGGCGGCGACGGGCCGGGTCGTCGCATGCGCGCGCGGCCGCACCTCGCCTTCCGCCTCGTGCCGGCCGATGAGGTAGGCGATGGCGTCCTCGTTCTCGCAATGGACCATGACCAGCGCCCCGGTGCGGCGCGCGACATCCATGGTGGCGAGGATCTCCGCATCGTTCAGCCGGAGGCCCTCATAGGTCATGAACACCTTGAACGAAGTGTAGCCGTCGGCGACGAGCGCCGGCAGTTCCTGGCCCAGCACCGCGGCGGTCGGGTCGGAGACGATCAGGTGGAAGGAAATGTCGGTGTAGCAATTGCCCTCGGCGAGCGCATGGTAGCCGGTGAGCGCCTCGCGCAGGCTCTGGCCCTTCTCCTGTAGGCAGAAGGGCAGGATGGTGGTGTTGCCGCCGAAAAGGGCCGAGCGCGTGCCGGATTCGAAGCCGTCGGCCATGACGATCCCCTCGCCCGAGGGCTGGGCGATGTGGACATGGCTGTCGATGCCGCCCGGCAGCACGTAGTGCCCGGTGGCATCGATCGTTTCCTTCGCCGGGCCGAGATCATGGCCGAGCTGGACGATGATGCCGTCCTTGATGCCGATGTCGCAGGAAAACACGTCGGAGGCCGTGGCCACCGTGCCGCCTGATATGACGAGGTCGAGATCCATGTCCGCCCCCCTCAGAGGTTCGGCTCGAGCGCGGCAATCAGCCGGTCGACCTCGGCCGCGGTGTTGTAGTGCACCATGGAGACGCGCACAGTGCCCTCCTGGGCGGCGAGCCCATGCTCCTCGACGAGGCGCTTGGCGTAGAAGTCGCCAAAGCGGATGCCGATCTTGTGGCCGTCGACGGCCTCGACAATGCGGCGCGAGTTCTCCTTGCCGACGGTGAAGCTGACGGTGGAGACGCGGTCGGCGATGGCGGTCGAGGTGCGGCCGATGATGCGCACGGAATTGCGGCTCGAGAGGAAATCCATCAGCTGCGCCGTCAGCGCCCGCTCCTGCTCGGCGATGGCGGCAAAGCCCGCCTCTATCGCGGGCCGGCCGGAAGCGGCGCCGCCCCGCGTGCCAAGTTCCTCGACATAGTCGACGGCGCCGATCGAGCCCCAGGCCGCCTCGTAGCTGACATTGCCCGGCTCCAGCTTGTGCGGCACGCGGCTCTTGTCGAAGAAATAGTGGTAGATGTTGTCGAGCTGCAAGAGCTTGTCGCGCTTGCCGGCCATCACGGCGAAATGCGGGCCGAACACCTTGTAGACGCTGAAGATGTAGTAGTCGGCGCCGAGCCCGGCAAAGTCGATGGCGCGGTGCGGCGCATAGGCGACGGCGTCGACGCAGAGCTCGGCGCCGCCGGCATGGACGATGTCGGCGATCTCGGCAATCGGGTTGATCGTGCCGAGAATGTTCGAGGCATGGGTGACGCAGACGAGCTTCGTCTTCTCCGTCATCATCGCCTTGAGATCGGCGAGGTCGAGCTCAAAAGTCTCGGGATCGCACTTCCAGAACTTGATGATGACGCCGCGCTCGGCATGCTTCAGCCAGGGGCCGATATTGGATTCGTGGTCGGTGTTGGTGAGGATGATCTCGTCGCCCGGCTGCAGGCGGCCGGTCATCGCCTCGGACAGGAAGCGGATGAGGATCGTCGTCGACGGGCCCATGACGATCTCGCCGGCGTCGGCGGCGTTCATGAAGGTCGCGAACGCCCGGCGCGCCTCGCTGACGCGGGCCGTCGAGATCTGGCTCGGCGCGTAGCTCGCGCCGGTCTGGACGTTCGACGTCAGGAGATAGTCGCTCACGCGATCGGCGACGCGCTGCAGCACCTGGCTGCCGCCGGCATTGTCCATGAAGGCCCATTCGCCGGCGAGCGCGGGGAACTGGGAGCGAACGAAATCGAGATCGAGGGTCATGCGTCTGCCTTGTCTGGCGCCGGGGCGCCGGTAGCTTGTTCTAATGGTTGAGGACGGCGTCGAGGAAGGCGCGAGCGCGCTCGTTCGTCGTCGCGGTGAAGAACACGTCGGGCTGGGAGATCTCCTTGATCTCGCCGGCCTCCATGAAGACGATGCGGTCGGCGACCTGGCGGGCAAAGCCCATCTCGTGCGTGACGAGGACCATGGTGACGCCGGAATGGGCGAGGCCCTTGATCACGTCCAGCACTTCGCCGACCATTTCGGGATCGAGCGCCGAGGTCGGCTCGTCGAAGAGGAGGATGCGCGGCTCCATCGCCAGCGCCCGGGCGATGCCGACGCGCTGCTGCTGGCCGCCGGAGAGCTGCGTAGGAAACTTTTCCGCCTGCTCGGCGATGCCGACGCGGCCAAGGAGCGTTCGGGCCTTCTCGCGCGCGGCGTCCCAGGAAAGCTTCTTCACCCGGACCGGACCGAGCGCGACATTGTCGAGGACAGAGAGGTTGGGAAAGAGGTTGAAGGCCTGGAAAACCATTCCGGTTTGCTGGCGTACCTTCAAGAGATTGCGGCCGCGCTCGACTCGGATGCCGCCGACAAAGACGTCGCCGGAATCGTATTCCTCGAGATGGTTGATGCAGCGGATCAGCGTCGACTTGCCGGAGCCGGAGGGGCCGAGCAGCACCACGACTTCGCCCGCGGCGACATCGAGGTCGACGTTCTTCAGGGCATCGAACTGGCCAAATCGCTTGCCGACGCCGCGCATGCGGATGAGCGGTTCCATCAGCGCGCCTCCCTTTTGGAATAGCGGCTCTCGAAGCGGGCGACGAGGCGCACCAGCGGCAGGAGCAGGAGGAGATAGAGGATCGCCGCGCCGATCAGCGGCGTCGGGTTGGCGGCGAGCGCCTGCGACTGCGTCGCTTGCTTCAACAGGTCCGGCAGGGCCACCACGGAGGCGAGCGCGGTGTCCTTCATGACGTTGATCGAATTGTTGGTGAGCGGCGGGATGACGATCCGGATCGCCTGCGGCAGCACGACGTCGCGCATCACGTTCCAGGCGGACAGGCCGATCGACTGCGCCGCCTCGAACTGGCCGCGCGGGATCGCCTCGATGCCGGCTCGGTAGATCTCGGCGGTATAGGCGCTGGACACGGTGGTCAGCGCGAAGCAGGCGGAGACGAAGGGCGACCAGCGGATGCCGATAAAGGGGAAGGCGTAGTAGACGATGACGAGCCAGACCAGCACCGGCAGCGCCCGGAACACGTCGATATAGGCGACGGCCAGAAACCGGAACGGCGCCGCGCCGTAGAGCCGGACCAGCGCCAGCACCATGCCGCCGACGAGCCCCAGCGCGATCGACAGCGCGCCGAGCGCGATCGTCACCCACAGGCCCTCGAGGAGCCGCGGCAGGCTCTGCCAGAGCACGTCGATGTTGAAGAAGGTGGTGACGATGTCCATCAGGGCTTTCGGGTGTGGGTCGGGGTGATGTCATTGACGCGGGGGAGCGTCGAGCTGCCGCTTCCCTTAGAGATTAGTCATCCCGGACTTGATCCGGGATCCATGCCAAATCGCCGAACATGATCGAGGGCGGTGGACCGGGTGCCATATCCTGAACCGGCTTGGCAATGACAGCGTCTCGGCATGGGTCCCGGGTCAAGCCCGGGATGACTACATCGGAGTGAGCGTTCCACTGGAAGACCGTCGCGGCCTGTGCAGATGAGCTTCTTCTCCCCTTCGGGGAGAAGGTCGCGGCAGCGGGATGAGGGGACGCCGGGTCAGAGCGTGGTGCCATCACCTCAAACGTTTGCCCCCTCATCCGGCCGTCGCTGCGCGCCGTCCACCTTCACCCCAGAGGGGAGAAGAATGGCGTCCGGCTGGAGGTCAGTCCGTGGTCTTCGGCGTCTCGGCCTCGGCGACGGAGCTGGTGGTATCTTCCGGCACGGTGCCGAACCACTTTTCGTGCAGCTTGGAGATGAAGCCCTCCTTCTTCAGGGCCGAGATCGCCTCGCTGGCCTTGGCGGTGAGCGGGGAATCCTTGGCGAACATCATCGAATACTGCTCGCCGGTCTTGATGCGCTCGACCACGGCGTATTGCGGCTTGTCCTTGATATAGTAGGCGACGGCGGGAATGTCGGAGATGTAGCCGTCGATGCGGCCGGCGGCGAGGTCGAGCATGGCGGGGGCGAGGCCCTCATAGCGGCGGATCTCGGCAATGCCGAGCTCGGCCTGCTTCTCCGTCGCGTAGATGTCGCCGGTCGAGCCGGTGTCGACGCCGACGATCTTGCCCTTGAGCGTCGAGGTGCCCTTCACGTCCGACGTCGTCAGCGCCGAGAGCGACTGGTCGCTGTCGTAATAGGGCTGGGCGAAGGAGACGGAGGAGAGGCGTTTTGGCGTGATGGTGATCGAGGAGATCGCCGTGTCGACGCGGCCCGACTGTACGGCCGAGAAGAGGCCGTTGAACGGAATGTTCTCGACCGCGATGTCCTCATAGCCGATGCGCTTGGCGACTTCGGTCGCCAGCTCGATCTCGAAGCCGACATTCTGGCCGCTGGCGTCCTGGAACTCCCAGGGAACATTGCCGATGTTGGCGCCGACTTTCAGGCTCTCGGCAAGGCTGGGATGGGCGAGCGCGAGGGTCGCGATCGCGGCGGCAAGGAGTTTCAGGCGCATCGTTTTCTCCAGGGGTGCAGGGTTGCGAGGACGAAGGCTCACGGCCCGCCGCTGGCATGAGGCACAGCGCGGCCGACAGGACGGGCGACCGCATCGACCGGCCGGCAGATCAGGCATTGCCTAATTTATGGGGCAAAGTGCAGAAAACTGCCCAAAAATTCTGCATGCATTTTCTAGGTCAAACTGTATGACTGTTTTTCGAAGATGGGAAGAGGAAAACGCGATGACTGCATCCAACCCGCCCGACGCCGCCCTCTCGGACGACGCCCGGATCGTGCGTGACTATCTCGAGGCGTCGATGATTCCCGATCCTGACGCCGCCGCCGCCTACATGGCGCCGGGCTGCACGATCACCTTCACCGGTGGCCGGGAATTCGATCACCCGCGCGGGCCGACTTCCGTCAACGCGGCGCGCTATGCCTGGGTGAAAAAGCGCATGCTGCGCTTCGACGTGGCGCCCGGCGACGGCGAGACCGTGGTCTACTCCACCGGCTTTCTCTATGGCGCCTGGCCTGATGGTACGCCCTTCGACGGCAACCGCTATGTCGACCGCTTCGTCGTGCGGGGCGGCGCGATCGTCAAGATGGATGTGTGGAACGACAGCGCCGAGTGGATTCTCGATCCCGCGCTGCGCCGCTGACCCTTGCGGGCGAGGACCGGCGTCAGCCGACCTTGGCGGGAGCCTTGCGGCCCTTGGCCGGCGGCTGGACCGCCTCGGCATAGGGCGCGAGGATGTCCATGAGGTCGCGGCCGCGCGGCTCCGGCGCGGTGAGCAACGCGCGCTGGGCGACGGCATCGAGATGCTCGGCCATCAGCGCCATGGCCTTGTCGCCATTGCCGGAAATCAGGGCGTCGAGCAGGCCGCGGTGCTCGCTGACGGCGCATTCGGACGAATGCGGGCGGCCGAAAGTGGCCAGCGCCAGGCAGGAGCGGTAGGCGATCTCGCGGACATAGCGGATGAGGATCGGCTTTTCCGTCATCTCCGCCAGAAGCACGTGAAATTCGGTGGCAAGGCGGATCGAGGTCGCCTCCGGGCCGCCATGCGCGGCTTCCTCGGCGGCGAGATGGGATTGGAGATCGCGGATCTGCGGCGGCGTGAGGCGGCCGACGAGGGCGCGCACGACGAGGCGCTCGAGCTCGATGCGGATATCGAAATCGTCGCGCGCCTCCTCAAAGGAGGGCGTCGCCACCACGGCCATGCGATTGCGCCGCAGCTCCACCAGTCCTTCCGAGGCGAGCTGGCCCAGCGCATGGCGGGCGATGGTGCGGCTGACGCCAAAACGCTCGCCGAGCTGGTCCTCGGGCAGCTTGTCGGCCGGCGCCAGCGCCCGTTCCAGGATCGCGCGGCGGATCGCCCGGCAGATGGTGCCGACCTTGTCCGCCGTCGCCTTCTTGATCTCGCTGTCGCCCCGCATGCCGATCTATCGTCCCTTCCCTTGAGCCTCGTGGTGATAGCGCCGCAGTGCACTCAAGCGCAATGCAGCGGCGGCATCGCACGATCTGGCCAATAAATCTGCGTTCACTTCATGCGGAATTGTGCATACAATGTGCGCAGCTAAAGCGGTGAGGAAAGGTCCGCGAAGAACGCCGACCGTCCCGGATCCGAACCCGGCGCGAGCGCTTCGGCAAGGCTCGAGCGCCGCGATGGCCGCGCCGAAAGATCGAGGCCCGCCAGAAGGTCGATGAGGTGTGTGCGCATCAGCGCCGCCGCCGTCTCGCCGTCGCCGGCTTCGAGCGCATCGACGATGGCGTGATGGGCATGGTTCGCGCACATCGACTCGGGCCGACGCCAATAGAGCGCCACCACCAGCGACGAGCGCGACAGCAGATCACCGACGATCGTCGCCAGCACGGTGTGCCCGGCCAGGCCGGCGATGACGCGGTGGAATTCGGCCGAGAGGAACACCGCCTCGCGCAGATTGTCGGAGGCGATGGCGGCGTGCTCGGCAGCCAGACACGCCCGGAGCCGCTCGCCATCGCTGGCCGTCATGCGGGCCGCGGCCATGGCGGCGATCGCCGGCTCGACGAGCGTCCGCGCCTCGAAGATCTCGCGCGCCTCGTCCGGCAGGGGATGGGCGACGCTGGCGCCGCGGTTGCGCTGGATCACCACCACGCCATCGCGGGACAGCGCCTGAAGCGCCGTGCGGACGATGGTGCGCGAGACGCCGAAGAGCTCGGCGATCTCGTCCTCGACGAGCTTGGCGCCGGGGTCGAGCCGGTGCCGGATGATCCCATCGTGCAGCGCGTCATGGATCGGCTTCCATGAGGCCTCCTCACCCTGCCGCGCCGCTCCCGGCTTCGCCATTTCCGCGCCCCTCGCTGATTGCGCCGAAGATGTCAGATGGACCGCTGCAGCGCAAAAGGAAATCGCGCACAAGGATTGTACACAATTTGTGCAGCGGAGCAGCGGCCTGCCGAAGGATGCGACAAGGACGCGTCCGCTTGCCTGCCCCGCGCGCCGGGTGTGCCGAAAAACGGCGCGCGCGGGCAATTGGCACGGGCGATGCATGGCGAGGTCAGGCATCCCGGGAGACAGGCATGAGCGACGGCACGCTGGAACTGGTCAAGGTCACCAAGCGCTATGGCGAGACGGTCGCCGTCGACGCGGTCGACCTGCGGGTTCCCGCCGGCACCTATTGCTGCTTTCTCGGGCCGTCCGGCTGCGGCAAATCCTCGACGCTCCGGATGATCGCCGGGCACGAGATCGCCTCCTCCGGGGACATCCTGCTCGGCCATGGCAACATCACCAACCTGCCGCCATCGAAGCGCGGCACGGCGATGATGTTCCAGAACTATGCGCTGTTCCCGCATCTGACGGTGCGCGACAACATCGCCTTCTCGCTGAAAATGCGCGGCCAGGACAAGGCGGCGCGCTATGCCAAGGCGGCGTCGGTGATGGAGCTCGTCGATCTCGGGCCCTTCGCCGACCGCATGCCGGCGCAGCTTTCCGGCGGCCAGCAGCAGCGGGTGGCGCTCGCCCGGGCCCTCGTCACCGATCCCGGCATTCTCCTCCTCGACGAGCCCTTGTCGGCGCTCGACCCGTTCCTGCGCCTGCGCGTGCGCACCGAGCTGAAGCGGCTGCAGCGCGAGCTCGGCATCTCCTTCCTGCACGTGACGCACGGCCAGGACGAGGCGATGGCGCTGGCCGACCTCGTCGTCATCATGAAGGACGGCAAGATCGAGCAATCCGGCACGCCGCAGGATGTCTTCCACCGGCCGCGCACCGCCTTCGTCGCCCGCTTCATGGGCGGCCACAACGTCGTCACCCTGGAAGGTCAGCCGCTGACCGTGCGCGCCGACCGCATCCGCCTCGGCCAGGGCGGCGAGGCGACGCGGACCCTGTCGGGCGAAGTGCGCGGCGTCGAATACCAGGGCGCCTCGGTGACCCTCGTCATCGCGACGCAACGCGCCGGCGAGATCACCGCCGTCATTCCCGAGGAACTCTACTTCGCGGCCGCCGCCGAACTCGGCGACACCCGCACCATCCATTGGGCCCGGCAGGACGAGGTCGTCCTCTCCGCCAGCGCCTGAACCCTTCCGCCCTCCCCGTCCCCACCGCACAAAGGACTGTCATGACCGCAAAGCTCATCACCGGCGTCAGCCGCCGCAGTTTTCTGAAGACCACGGCGGCCGTTGCCGGCACGCTCGGTGCCGGCAAGATCACCGGCTTTCCCTATGTCAGCGGCGCGCGGGCGCAGGAGGCCAAAACCCTCCGCTATCTCGGCACGGCGGTGAACCAATCCAAGGAGATCGCCGACAAGGTCAAGGAAGATCTCGGCATCACCATCGAATACGTGCCGGTCACGACCGACGAGGTGACCAAGCGCATCATCACCCAGCCCAACACTTTCGACATCGTCGATACCGAGTATTTCTCGCTGAAGAAGTTCGTACCGTCGGGCAATCTGATGGGCATGGACGCCACCAAGATCAAGGAATTCGACAACATCACGCCCGTCTTCACCAAGGGCGAAATCGGCGGCAAGAAGATCGGCGACCAGGGCACCGCGCCCTGGGAGGTTCTCTACCTCAAGGAGAACAAGTCGAAGGAATTCGCGACCGAGCCGACGCAGTGGATCTCGCTGATCCCGACGACGTACAATGCCGATACGCTCGGCATCCGGCCCGACCTCATCGGCCGGCCGATCGACAGCTGGGCGGAACTCCTGAACCCTGAGTTCAAAGGCAAGGCCTCGATCCTCAACATCCCGTCGATCGGCATCATGGATGCCGCCATGGCGATCGAAGCGACCGGCAAGTACAAATATCCCGACAAGGGCAACATGACCCGCGACGAGATCGACATGACCATCGCGACGCTGATCGAGGCGAAGCAGGCCGGCCAGTTCCGCGCCCTCTGGTCCGATTTCAACGAGAGCGTGAACCTCATGTCCTCGGGCGAGGTGGTGATCCAGTCGATGTGGTCGCCGGCGGTCACCGCCGTGCGGTCGAAGGGCATCGACTGCGTCTTCCAGCCGCTGAAGGAAGGCTACCGCGCCTGGGCCTCGGGTTTCGCCCTGCCCGCCACCCTCGAAGGGCCCAAACTCGACGCGGCCTACGAGTTCGTGAACTGGTTCCTGTCCGGCTGGGCCGGCGCCTTCCTCAACCGCCAGGGCTACTATTCCGCCGTGCTGCCGACCGCCAAGGCGGTCATGGAGCCCTACGAATGGGCCTACTGGATGGAAGGCCAGGAAGCCGCCGAGGACATCAAGTCGCCGGGCGGCGACGTCATCGCCCTCAAGGGCACGAAGCGCGACGGCGGCTCCTACGAGGAGCGCATGGGCGGCATCGCCTGCTGGAACGCGGTGATGGACGAGGACGCCTACATGGTCCGCAAGTGGAACGAGTTCGTCGCAGCGTAGGCGGGGCTCAACGCACGGCGTGGCGCCTCTTCGCTGAAGGAGGAGGCGCCACGCTCAAGGCTTCGTCATCCCGGCCCCCGAGCCGGGATCCATTCCAAGTCGTCCGAAGGCTCGCTCCGGCGCAGATCTCAATCGTTTCAACGATTTGGAATGGATCCCGGGTCAAGCCCGGGATGACGACCCTCCTGATAGCGATGCGCCTGTAATGGCCGCGCGCGCATCAAAGACCTTCCTCAACCGGATCTCTCCATGACCTCACGCGTCGGCATCGCACCCTATCTGCAGGCCATGCCGCTGGCGCTGGTCTTCCTGCTGTTCCTCATCATCCCGCTGATCTTCATCGTCGTGGTCAGCTTCTGGACCTACGAGAACTATTCGATCCAGCCGGCCTTCGTCGTGCAGAACTACATGGACGTGTTCGACCGCTGCATCGTCCGGCTGCCGGTCTTGTGCACGACGTTCAAGACCTATCTGTCGACGCTGTTCTTCTGCGTCGTGGTCTGGGTGCTGACGCTCGCGATCGGCTTCACCGTCGCCTATTTCCTCGCCTTCGAGGTGCGCAGCAAGGCGATCCAGTCGGTGCTGTTCCTCGTCTGCACTATTCCGTTCTGGACCTCCAACGTCATCCGGATGATTTCCTGGATCCCGCTGCTCGGTCGCGAGGGTCTCGTCAACCAGACCCTGCAGAAGATCGGGGCGATCGATGCGCCGCTCGACTGGCTGCTCTATTCAAAATTCTCCGTCACCATCACCTTCGTCCACCTCTTCACCTTCTTCATGGTGGTGCCGATCTACAATTCCATGCTGCGCATCGACCGCTCGCTGATCGAGGCGGCACGGGACGCCGGCGCGACCGGCTGGCAGACGCTGACGAACGTCATCATCCCGCTGTCGAAGACCGGCATCGCCATCGGCTCGATCTTCGTCGTCACCATCGTCATGGGTGACTTCATCACCATCGGCCTGATGGGCGGCCAGCAGATCGCCTCGGTCGGCAAGACCATCTCGGTCGAGATCAGCTACCTGCAGTTCCCGATCGCCGCCGCCAATGCCGTGGTGCTGCTTCTCACCGTCCTCATCATGATCTTCGCCCTGACAAGGGTCGTCGACATCCGCAAGGAGCTTTGAGCATGGGCGAGAGCCGCACCCCGACCTTCTACCTCCTCGCCGCCTTCTTCACGCTGTTCGTCGCCTTCCTCTACGGGCCGACGCTGACCATCGTCATCCTGTCCTTCCAGGGGCCGCAGGGCGGCATGACCTTTCCGATGAACGGCGTCTCGCTGCACTGGTTCGGCGTCTTGTGGGAAGGGCTCGGCGTCGTCGACGTCTGGGCCGCCTTTGGCCGGTCCTTCCGGCTCGGCCTTGCCGTCACCGTGCTGACGGTGGTGATCTCGGTCTTGACCGGGCTCGCCTTCCGCCGCCGCTTCATCGGCTCGACGCTGCTCTTCTACACCGCCATCGCCAGCCTCATCCTGCCCTCGATCGTCGTCTCGCTCGGCATCGCGCTGGAGTTTCGCATCGTCGACGATTTCCTGAAGTCCACGGGCCTTGCCGGCACCGGCTTTCAGTCGGCGATGGGCCTGTTCACCTCGGCGCTCGGCGCCCATCTCACCTGGACGCTGCCCTTCGGCATGCTGATCATGTTCGTCGTCTTCAACCGCTTCAACCCGGCCTATGAGGAAGCCGCGCGCGATCTCGGCGCGACGCCCTGGCAGACGTTCCGCCATGTCGTCCTCCCGATCATTTCGCCTTATCTCGTCGGCGTCGCCCTGTTCGGCTTCACCCTGTCCTGGGACGAGATCGCCCGGACCAGCCAGGCGATCGGCGGGCCGAACACGCTGCCGCTGGAACTCCAGGGCCTGACCTCGACGGTGACGACCCCGGCGATCTATGCGCTCGGCACCATGACCACGGCGATCTCCTTCCTCGTCATCGGCCTGACGCTCGGCACCGGGCTGCTGTTGCGCCGCCGCCGGACGCGCGGCGCCTCCGATGCCGGCAAGGGCATTTAGCCGCCCGGTCCCTCCCCGGGCGCGTTTACGGCCGAGAGCAGCGGAGGGTCGGGCGGACTTCCGGCGCAGGCGCGTGCGAGCCCCTGTTCCGAGCTTCTCTCGCCTGCAACACCGCCGCCCTCTCCGCGAAAAATACCGATCCGAAAGCCCCCCATGCGCCTGTGCTTCATCAACCCCAACTCGACGGCGTCAATGACGGCGAAGATCGCCGCGGCGGCGCAAGCCGCGGCCTCTCCCGGCACCGAGATCGTCGCCCTCACCTCCGCCACCGGGCCGGCCTCGATCCAGGGGCTGGAGGACGGCGTGGCGGCGGTGCCGGGGCTGCTGGCGCTGGTCGGCGCGCATGCCGAGGCCGTGGACGCCTTCGTCATCGCCTGCTTCGACGACACCGGCCTGTTCGAGGCGCGGCGGCTGACGAAAAAGCCGGTGCTCGGCATCGGCGAGGCGGCCTTTCTCGCGGCCCGCACCGGCGGGCGGCGCTTTTCCGTGGTGACCACGCTGTCGGTCTCCATTCCGGTGATTGCAGGAAACATCGAGACCTACGGGTTCGCCGCGGACTGCATCCTCGTGCGGGCGTCGGAAGTGCCGGTGCTGGAGCTGGAGCGCGAGGGCTCCGCGGCGCGCGAAACGGTGGCAGCCGAGATCGCGCGGGCGCTGGCGGAGGACCGTCCGGACGCCGTCGTCCTCGGCTGCGCCGGCATGGCCGATCTGGCCGAGGACTATGCGGCGCGCTTCGGCCTGCCGGTGATCGACGGCGTCGTCGCCGCCGTCCGCCTTCTCGAAGCCCGGCTTGGCGGGTAGACCGCCGTCCTGCGCACGGGCGCGAATCTGGCCCGCCGGCTTTTGAGGAGAACACCCATGACCATTGCCACGACCCTCACGGTCGAGATCGACGGCGTCCGCTTTCCCGCGCGCTTCGAAACCGAGGCGGCGCCGATGACGGTGGCGGCGGTGCGCCGTATCCTGCCCTACGAGCAGCGCATCATCCATGTCCGCTGGTCGGGCGAGGCCTGCTGGATTCCGCTCGGCGCCCATGATTTCGGCCTCGGCTACGAGAATGCGACGAGCCATCCGGCGCCCGGCCAGATGATCCTCTATCCCGGCGGCGTCAGCGAGACGGAATTCCTCCTCGCCTACGGCCCCGTCGCCTTCGCTTCCAAGGCCGGGCCGCTCGCCGGCAACCACTTCCTGACCATCACCGAGGGTCTCGACGACCTCGCCCGGCTCGGGCGGGAGACGCTGTGGACCGGAGCGAAGACGATCCGGCTGACGGAGGCTGGCGGCATCGCGGCCTGAACCTGCGCCGCCGTTCAGAACTCCTCCCAGCTCTCGCTGACCGGATCGGCGTAGGCGGCGGCGGCGGCGCCGGTGGTGCGCATCTGCGTCACCGGGCGGGACTGGGCCCGCGGCGCCGGGCGGGATGCGCGGGGGGGCTGGTGGCGGACTGTCGGGGCGGCATGGCCGCTGGCCGCATGGCCGCTGGCCGCATGGCCGGTGTTGGTGGTGAAGCGTTCGACCATGGCGGCGAGTTCGTCGGTCTCGTCGGACAGCGTCTGGGCGGCCGCGGTGGCTTCCTCGACCATGGCGGCGTTCTGCTGCGTGACCTTGTCCATCTGGTCGGCCGCGCCCGAAACCTCGCGCAAGGACACCGCCTGCTCGCGGGCGCTCCGGGCGATCTCGGCGACCACCGCCGACATATCACCGACCTGCGCGACGATTTCCTCCAGCGACTTGCCCGAGGCCGTCACCAGTTTGACGCCCTCGCCGACCTGTTTCGACGAGGTCGAGATCAGGTTCTTGATCTCCTTGGCCGCTTCCGCCGAGCGCTGGGCGAGGCCGCGCACTTCCTGCGCCACCACCGCGAAGCCGCGGCCGGCTTCACCGGCCCGTGCCGCCTCGACGCCGGCATTCAGCGCCAGGAGGTTGGTCTGGAAGGCGATCTCGTCGATGACGTCGATGATCTTGCCGATCTCTTCCGAGGAATGCTCGATCTCGGCCATGGCGGCGACGGCGCGGGCGACGATCTCGCCACCCTTTTCCGCGTTCTTCTGCGCCGCGCTGGCGCCGACCTGAGCGCGGGCCGCGCCCTCGGCCGTCTGGTTCACGCCGGTGGTCACTTCCGACAGCGCCGCCACGGTCTCTTCGAGGCTCGCCGCCTGCTGTTCGGTGCGCTGGGCGAGGTCGTTGGACGCGACGGAGATTTCGGCAAGGCCCGTGCGCAGCGTCGCGACGCCGCCGGCGACGCCCGAGATCGCGGCCTCGAGCTCGGCGACGCTGGCGTTGAATTTCTGCCGGATCGGCTCGAATTCCGGCGCCACAGCCTGGTCCATGCGCACCGTCAGATCGCCGGCCGACAGCGCGTCAAAGCTCTGTTCCACCGCCTCGACGAAGGCCCGGAGATCCTCCTCCTTGGAATGATCCAGCGCCGACTGCCGCTCCCGCTGGCTGGCCTGCGCCGCCCGCGCCGAAGAGGCGTCGGCCTCCAGGCGCTTGTTCTCGATGGCAGCCAGACGGAAGCCCTCGACGGCATTGGCCATGCCGCCGATCTCGTCACGACGTCCGAGGCCGGCGACTGCCGCGTGATGGTCGCCGCGCGCCAGCGCCGACATGCTGAGCCCCAGCGAGCGGATCGCCCGCACGATCGACTGCGAGATTATCATCATCAGGGGAACGATGAGGAGAAAGGCGACGATCGCGGCCCCGAGCTGGAAGTAGAAGGCGTTGTGCGCGGCCTTGTCGGCGGTCGCGATCTCCTGTTCGAGCCGCTCGTCCGCCTTGGCCTGCAACACCGTCAACTTGTTCGAAAGCTCCTCGCCGGAGCCGTCGATGGTGTCGTCGATGACGGCGAAAGCCTCCATCGGCGCGCGGCTGACGATCAGCGCCGGGAGCGTCTTCGAAACGGCGACGGCGAGGCTTTCGACATTGGCGGCAAAGCCATCCATGCCGCCGGTCATCCCGAGCATCTCGGCGAAGAAGGGACCGTCCTTGGCCATCTGGCGCAGAATGCCGAACTCCTCGCTGATGATTTTCAAGCGTTCCGGGGAGACGGCGCCCTCGTCGCGGTCGATGATGCTGTCCATGGCAGCCAGCACCAGCCGGACATTGGCGAGACGCGCCACGGAGATTTCGCCCATTCCGTGCCGCAGCGTGTCGGCGACCGCCATGCTGTCGATGACCTTCTGGCCCTGCACCCAGGCCATCGCGGCCATCGCGACAAAGGCGGCCGCCGCCAGACACATGACAAGCCGCAGTCGTCCAGCGATGGAAAGCGATTCCAATAACATTATCCCGCCTTATCAATAGTGTCTCAATCTACTCTTTCATAATTGGATAATCTGAACCGAGCTCTAATAATTCCGGAGTGCTTTTGGTAACCCAAGGCCGCATGAAAAGCATGCGGCGGCCCATCGCGTCACCTTTGCAGGAAACATCTCCGAGACGTCCGGGCACCGGACGCGACAGGGCGGCTCCGGGGCGCGTCCGGAACAGGGGAAGCCGCCGTCCGAAGGCACCGGCGCCCCGCCCGAAAACTTAATAGAAAATTTTTTATTTGACGGCGCATCCACCGCCGTGGTGATCTCCGCGTGACAAGGGAAGGGAGCGCGATGACGATCGGAAGGCCGACTCTGGCCCGCCAGGCCTATGCGGAAATCCAGAGCAAGATCCTGTCGGGCGAGCTCAGCGCTGGTCAGCGTCTGCTGCCGGACGAACTGGCGCAGAAGCTCGCGGTCAGCCAGACGCCGATCAAGGAGGCACTGGCGCTGCTCGAGCGCGACGGCCTCGTCACCGGCACGGACCGGCGGGCGTCGCTCGTGCGCCGCTTCACCGTCGCCGATATCGGCGAGATCTACGAGGCGCGCATCCTGCTCGAAACGAACGCGCTGTCGGTCGGCTTCCACGCCGGAAAGATCGACGCCGGCTTCGTGCGCAAGGCGTCCGATCTCGTCCAGGCGCAGCTCAGGCTGATGCCGGCCCGCAGCCAGGCCGTCCTCGTCAAGGCGATCGCGCTCGACCGCGAGTTCCACGAACTGATCATGAAGCTCGGCGGCAACGAGGTCTTGACCGGCTGGCACCAATCCATTCAGCTTCGCATCCAGACCGTGCGGACCTATTCGGTGGAGACCTATGTGTTCGAGCGGGTGAGGCTGGAGCACCAACGGATCATCGACGCCCTGGCCGGCGGCCGGGTGGAGGAGATGGTGGCCGCCCTGCGCGATCACCTCGCCTCCAGCCGCGACGACCTGATCGCCCGGCGGCCGGACGAGCTGCCGGTGCGCTAGACCCGGGCGGTCGGCACAGCGACCGACCGGCCGCCGCTGCGCAAGCGGCAGAAGGCGGACGGACGACGGCGTCCCGGGGTTGGCGGTGCCGCCTCCGCGACAGGCCGAAACAGACGAAGTCGCCGGCGCTGGGAGGCGCGGCGACGGGGAAGAGTTCAAGCATCGCTCCACGTTCGGCGCCGGCGTGGGTCGCAAGCACAGCGCGCAATCTGTTTTCTGGGAGGAAAATTCATGTCGTTCACCAAACTCACTGCCCTGACCCGCCGCACCTTGCTCGGCACCGCTGCGGCGGCGCTCGTCGCCAGCGCGGGCCTTTTGCCCACGGCACCGGCTCGCGCTGCCGACGTCACCATTCCGATCATCGTCAAGGACACCACGTCCTTCTACTGGCAGATCGTGCTGGCCGGCGCCCGCGCCGCCGGCAAGGATCTCGGCGTCACCGTGCCCGAGCTCGGCGCGCAGGCCGAGACCGACGTCAACGGCCAGGTCTCGATCCTCGAAAACGCCGTCTCCGGCTCGCCGGCCGCCATCGTCATCGCCCCGACCGAGAAGGACGCGCTCGGCGCCCCGATCACCGAGGCGGCGGCTTCCGTGCCGATCATCGGCATCGATTCCTCGGCCGATTCCGACAAGTTCTCCTCCTTCCTCACCACCGACAACGTCCAGGGCGGGCGCATCGCCGCCGATGGCCTGGCCGCGGCGATCGCCGCCAAGCACGGCGGCAAGGCCGAGGGCGACGTGGCGCTGATTACCAACGCGCCGGGCGCCGGCTCGCTCGAGCAGCGCAAGGAAGGGTTCGTCGCGCAGCTGAAGGAAAAATATCCCGGCCTCAACCTCGTCGCCGACAAGTATGCCGACGGCCAGGCCTCGACCGGCCTGAACATCACCACCGATCTTCTGACCGCCAATCCGAACCTCGTCGGCATCTTCGCCTCGAACCTGATCATGGCGCAGGGTGCCGGCCAGGCCGTGGCCGAGAACAAGGCGCAGGACAAGGTCGCGCTGGTCGGCTTCGACAGCGACGACAAGCTGGTCAGCCTGCTGCGCGAGGGCGTGATTTCGGCCCTCGTCGTCCAGGACCCCTACCGGATGGGCTATGACGGCATCAAGACGGCGCTCGCCGTCTCCAAGGGCGAAACGGTCGAGAAGAACGTCGATACCGGCGCGAACCTCATCACCACCGCCAACATGGACGAGCCGCGTTCGCAGGAACTCCTCAACCCCAAAGTGAACTGAGCCTTGGTTCACGGGACCTCGGTTCGCCAAACCGAGGTCCCCCTTTGGAACGCCGGGAGGAAAGCGCGTGTCAGATCCCATCACCCTGCATCCGGGGCGCTTAGGCGCGCCGGATGACGCGGCAGCCCTTCCCGGCGGCCCGATCCTCGAATTGCGGGGACTGGAAAAGAGCTACGGGCCGGTGCTCGCCCTCAAGCCCCTCAGCCTCGCTTTCGAGCCGGGCGAGATCCACGCCATCGTCGGCGAGAACGGCGCGGGCAAGTCGACCCTGATCAAGCTCCTCACCGGCGTCATCCGCCGGACGGGCGGCGAGATCTTTTGGCAGGGCCGCGCGTCGGCTCTCGCCTCCCCGCAGGACGCGATCGATCTCGGCATCAATGCGGTGCACCAGGAAGTGGTGCTGTGCCGCCACCTGTCGGTCGCCGCCAACATCTTTCTCGGCGACGAAAAGGTCCGCTACGGCCTGTTGCAGAAGCGCGAAATGACCCGCGCGGCGCAGGCGATCCTCGACGACATGGGATTTAGGCTGCCGGCCGGGGCCGAGCTCGGCTCGCTGACCATCGGCCAGCAGCAGCTGGTCGCGACCGCGAGAGCCTCGCTGCGCGGCACGAAGTTTCTCATCTTCGACGAGCCGACCGCCTATCTCACGCGCCAGGAGGCCGACCAGCTCTTCGCCCTGATCCGCCGCCTGAAGGCGGAGGGCGTGACGATCGTCTATATCAGCCACCGCATGGAGGAAGTGTTCGAGCTCGCCGACCGCGTCTCGGTGCTGCGCGACGGCGTGCATGTCGGCACGCGGCAGATCGCGGAGACGAACGACGCCGAGCTCGTGGCGCTGATGATCAACCGCTCGCTCGAACAGATATACCACAAGGAAAAGATCGCCCTCGGCGCCACCCTTCTGGACGTGCGCAACCTCTCGGGCCCCGGCTTTTCCGACGTCTCGCTAGAGGTGCGCGCCGGCGAGATCGTCGGCCTCTACGGCCTCATCGGCGCTGGCCGCTCGGAATTCGTCATGGGCCTCTACGGCCGCACCGCCAAGACCAAGGGCGAGACCTTCTGGAAGGGCGAGAAGGTCGACATCTCGGACGAGCGCAAGGCGATCGGCCTCGGCATCGCGCTGGCGCCGGAAAGCCGGCGGGACCAGGGCCTCTGCCTCAATCTTCCGATCGGCCTCAACCTCAACCTGCCGGTCTACCAGCGGCTGACGCGCGGCGTGACCGTCTCGCGCAAGCTGGAAGCGGAAGCGGCCGACCGGCAGATCGCCAGCCTCGGCATCAAGACGCCGAGCCGGCATTCGCTGGCCTCCTCGATGTCCGGCGGCAACCAGCAGAAGATCGTCATCGGCAAATGGCTGAACCACGGCGCCGACCTCTTCATCTTCGACGAGCCGACGGTCGGCGTCGACGTCGGCACCAAGGCCGAGATCTACCGCCTGTTCGGCGCGCTGCTGAAGCGCGGCGCCGGCATCATCCTGATCTCGTCCTATTTGCCCGAGGTCTACGAACTCGCCGACCGGCTGCATGTCTTCCGCTCCGGCAAGCTCGTCGCCTCCAACGACTTCATGAAAAGCAGCCATGAGGAAGTTTTGGCGCAGGCGATCGGAGTCTGACGCCATGACTCAATCCACACCTTCCAACTGCTTCACCATCACCAGGGCCGCATGCCCACCCGGCTCCAGGAGACGCCCATGACAACCGACGCCACGGCCCCGTCCGTCGCCCGACGAAACTACAGCTTTCTCTTCGCGCTGACGCTTCTGGGCTTCCTGCTGCTGCTCTGCGTGATCCTCAGCGTGGCGACGCCGAACTTCGCCACGTCCAACAACATCGCCAACCTCCTGCGCCAGGGATCGATGATCGCGATCCTGGCGCTCGGCGAAACCTTCGTCATCATCACCGCCGGCATCGACCTCTCGGTCGGCGCCATCGTCGGCTTTTCCACGGTGATCGTTGCCTTGATGCTGCAGGCGGGTTTCCCGATCTGGGTGGCGGTCGGCGCGACCCTGCTGCTGGGCCTCGCCATCGGTCTCTTCCACGGCTTTGCCATCGTGCGCATGGGCCTGCCGCCCTTCATCATCACCCTGGCGACGCTGACCTCGCTGCGCGGCGTCGGGCTTCTCATCACCAACGGCTCGACCATCAACATCAAGAACGAGGCCTTCAACGCCTTTTCGCGCGGCGATTTTCTCGGTCTGCCGAACCTGTTCTGGATGGTCGTGCTCGTCGCCGTGCCGGCCTTCATCTTCCTGCACATGAGCCGCTGGGGCCGCTATCTCTTCGCCGTCGGCTCGAACCCGGAAGCCGCGCGCCTGTCGGGCGTGAAAGTGTCGACGATGATCTACGTCGCCTATTCGCTCTCGGCCGTCTGCGCCGCCTTCGTCGGCGTGCTCCTCGCCGCGCGCATCGGCATCGGCAATGCGACGCAGGCCGAGGGCTGGGAACTGCAGGCGATCGCCTCCTCGGTGATCGGCGGCACCAGCCTCTTCGGCGCCGTCGGCTCGGTGCACGGGCCGCTGATCGGCTCCTTCATCCTCGCCACCATCAACAACGGCGCCAATCTCCTCAACGTCAACTCGTTCTGGCAGCGGGTGATCACCGGCGTCTTGATCATCGTCATCGTCTTCTTCGACCAGCTGCGCCGCCGCAGCCGCTGATCCCGAAAGCGGGCCTTCCGGCTTTCGGGAAAGATCAGGCGACAACACAAACGAAAGCGGGCGGGCGCTTCGAAGAAGAGCCAGTCCGCCTTGGCCGGGGCTCCCGGCAGTCTGGAAAGCAGAACATGCAGGCACTCTTCATCGACGCGGTCGGCGAGACACGTCTCGGGCCGATCGACGAGCCGGCACCCGGCCCCGGCGAGATCGTCGTCGCCATCCGCCATGTCGGCCTCTGCGGCAGCGACCTCAACACCTTTCGCGGCCTCAACCCGCTGGTGCAGCTGCCGCGCATTCCCGGCCACGAGATCGGCGGCGAGATCCTTTCCGCCGGCGATGGGGTGCCGGCGGGCTATGCCGTCGGCGCCCCCGTCACCGTCCTGCCCTATACCAGCTGCGGCACCTGCTCCTCCTGCCGCAAGGGCCGCACCAACGCCTGCCGCTATAACCGCACCCTCGGCGTGCAGCAGGATGGCGGGTTGAAGGAGCGGCTGACGCTGCCCTTCGAGAAGGTGATCGTCAACGAGCGCCTCGCTCCGCGCCATCTGGCGCTCATCGAGCCGCTGTCGGTCGGCTTTCACGCCGTCGAGCGCGGGCGCGTGACGGCGGAGGATAGGGTGCTGGTGCTCGGCTGCGGCATGATCGGCATGGGCGCCGTGCTCGGCGCGCTTGCCAAGGGCGCGGACGTCACCGTGCTCGACATCGCTGCGGACAAGCTGGCGCTGGCGAAAGAGTTCGGCGCCGCGCACAGTATCGACCCCGCCCACGAGGACGTGGCCGAAGCGGTGCAGCGGATCACCGGCGGCGACGGGTTCGACGTCGTCATCGAGGCCGTCGGCGTGCCCGAGACTTTTACCGCCGCCATCGACCACGCCTGCTTCTGCGGCCGCGTCGTCTATATCGGCTACTGCAAGGCGCCGGTCAGCTACCAGACGCAGCTCTTCAACCTCAAGGAACTCGACATTTTTGGCTCGCGCAACGCGACCCTGGCGGACTTTTCCGCCGCCGCCGCCTGCCTCGAAGCCATGGGCGCGACGGCCGACAAGCTCATCACCCAGACCTTTGCCTTCACCGAGGCCGACAAGGCCCTGCCCTACTGGGACACGCACCGCGCCGAGGTGCTGAAGATCATGGTCGAGGTCTGATGACGCCCTGCCCCGCCACCGGAGTTTCCGCATGAAGCGCTACGCCATGACCATCGGGCTCAAACCCGACTGCATCGCCGAATACAAGCGCATCCACGCCGAGGTCTGGCCGACGGTGCTGGCGACGCTGTCGAAGCACAACATCAAGAACTACTCGATCTTCCTGCAGGAGCCGGAAAACCGCCTCTTCGGCGTCTACGAATACCACGGCACCGACCACGAAGCCGACCAGGCCGGCATCGCCGCCGACCCGGAAACGCAGCGCTGGTGGACAATCACCGACCCGATGCAGGTACCGCGCGAGAACCGCGCGGCGGGGGAGCGGTGGGCGATGCTGGAGGAGGTGTTTCATTTGGATTGAGGGGGCATGTGGCCGGCGGGAGCGGCAGTTGCAGCGTGGCGCTGCGTCTCTTCGCACCCGTGCGATCGATGGCGGATGCCGCCGACCTCCGAAGCATTTCGGCAAGACCGAACCCGCCGTAGGCAATAACCGACTATCCGCTTTCCCGGGCCGTGTCGCAAACTCGCTTCATTTCCTCTGCAACTCTATCGTCGGCTGACTGTCATCTCGAGTGACGACAGTCGAACGAGGAGAGAGGGGACGCGCGGGAGAATGGCGCTACCCGTCGAAATGGATTGAAAGGCTGCTGCTGATGAAATCCCCATTGATCGCCGCGACGCTCGTCGTCCTTGGCACCCTGCCGACCCTTGCCCAGGACTATCAGAAAGCCGGATCAGAATTGGAGGTGGGAGACACCGCGACTGTTCCGCATCTGGTGCCGAAGGGACCGGAAGTTCCCATCGCGTTGACCGTGACCGCCATCGAAGAGGGATCGATGGACGACCTGAAAGGGTTCGAGATTCCCGCCGACCTGCGCAATGCGCGGCCTATCTACGTCCGTTATGCCTATACCAATCTCAGCGACGAGGATCTTTCGGCCCAGCAGATCGGGGCTTTCGTCGCCATCGACGACCGCGACCAGGCGCAGGCGCCGGCGCTGGCGATGAGCGGCGGAACCTTCACCAAATGCACGACGCCGCCGGCCGCGGGATTGACCAAGGGCAAGTCCGCCGAGGGCTGCGTGATGTTCATGATCCATGCCAATGGGAGCCTGGCGGCCGCCGCCTACCAGGGACACTACCGCAGCGAGGGCAGCACCAATACCGAGGCGGACTTCCCCATCTACTACAACCCGGTGAAATGGACGGCCCCGACGTCCGCCGCGATGCCGTCCAGCGGCAAGCGCGTGGTGCAGTAGCCGGCCACCCGGGTCGGCTCTCACCCTGCCGGTCAGCCCGGCTGTTGCCGACATGCAAATCGTTCGACGTGGTGTTTGCGGGACCGCCCTGACCGCCGCCCCCGGCCGCCGTCTGAGACGGCGATCGGGGGATTTTTCATTGGAGCCCATCGCGGATCCCGGCGTTTGCTGACATCGACGTGCCCGTCAACCGATCCTGCCATGTCCGTTTGGCAGCGATCGACGCCCGGCCGTCCGGGCGGCCCTCACGCCCCCCGCGGCGCAAACAGAATGATCCCCGCCCCCACCACACACACGCCCGCGCCAACCAGATCCCACCGATCCGGCCGGAAGCCCTCGACGGCCCAGAGCCAGCCCAGGGACGCCGCGATGTAGACGCCACCATAGGCGGCGAAGGCGCGGCCGGCCTGGTCGGCGGGGGAGAGGGTGAGGAGCCAGGCGAAGGCGGCGAGGCAGAAGAGGCCGGGGAGGAGCCAGAGCGACGACCGGTCCAGGCGGAGCCAGGCCCAGAAGGCGAAGCAGCCGGCGATTTCGGCCAGGGCGGCGGCGGCGTAGAGGGCCAGTGTCGTCATGGTCCGTGTCCCCTCTGGTTGGTGCCGGCCGGGTTGTGGCGGCAGGCTCTCCGGCATTCGTGCCGACGTTTTCGCCGCGGGGCGGCAAGGTGCTTCCCCAGGCTTCGCCGAGCGGTGCCCAGCGGCCCGCCCCGCTTCCGCCAAGCGTCGTGCCCTGCTTCGCCAAGCGTCGTGACGCGTTTCCGCCGAGCGGCGTGTCCACTCCGACCGAATGGCGCACCCTGCATCGCCAAGGACGCATGCCCCGCTCTGCCGAGGGGCATGCCCAGCTTCTCCGGGCGTCGCTCCGCCAAACCTACCTCCGGCATAGCCTTTGACGCCGCGGCGATATAGAGACGCGGAGGGATTGACGGAGTTTTCGTGGCCAAAGAAATGATCAGCGGCGTCTATGGCGCCCCCCCGCAGGACCTCGCAGCGCTCGGCGCCGACGTGGTGCAGTTTTCGCCGCTGGTGCCGGGCGCGGCGTCCCTCGAGGCGTTATCGCCCGGCAGCCTCGCCGCGATGACCATCCTCGCCTCGCCCGGGACGATCGAGCGGCGCTACGTCACCGCTCTGGCGCTGCGGGCGCTCGCCCCCGGCGCGCCGCTGACGGTGCTGGCGCTGAAGGACAAGGGCGGCGCACGCATCGCTAGGGAGTTCAAGGCTTTCGGCTGCGACGTCGGCGAGACCGCGCGCAGCCATTTCAGGATCTGCGAAACGCTGCGGCCGGAAGCCTTCGACCGCGAGGGGCGCGAATTCATCGCCACGGCGATCGAGGCCGGCGCGCCGCGGCTCGTGCCCGAGATGGGCCTGTGGACGCAGCCCGGCATCTTCTCCTTCGACCGGCTCGACCCCGGCAGCGCCCTCCTCCTCGACCACCTCCCGGCCTTTTCCGGCCGCGGCGCGGATCTCGGCTGCGGCATCGGCGTGTTGTCGCTCGCCGTCCTTCGGGCGCCCAAAGTCACGGCGCTGGCGCTGGTCGACATCGACCGCCGCGCCGTCGAGGCCGCGCGCCAGAATGTCAGCGATGCCCGCGCCACCGTGCACTGGGCCGACGTGCGCACCGCCGAACTCGGCCTCACCGGGCTCGACTTCGTGGTGATGAACCCGCCCTTCCACGATGCCGGCATCGAGGACCGGGGCCTTGGCCAGGGCTTCATCCGGCAGGCCGCGACCATGCTGCGGCCGGGCGGCTTTCTCTGGCTGACGGCCAACCGGCATCTGCCCTACGAGGAAATCCTGAAGCCGATGTTCAAGCTCGTCACCAACCGGGCCGAGGATGGCGGCTACAAGATCTTCGAGGCGCGCAAGTGAAGTTTTCGACCATGCGGCTCGACCGGCTGCTCGCCAATATGGGCTACGGGTCGCGCCGCGAGATCCAGATGCTGGCGCGCAACGGGCGCATTCTCCTCGACGGCGCGCCGGTCGAGGACGCGGAAAAGCGCATCGCGCTTTCGCCGGATCTTGCCGCGCGCATGGTCGTCGACAGCGAGCCGCTGGATCCGATCCCCGGCATGGCGCTGCTCCTCCACAAGCCGCTCGGCGTCACCTGCTCGCACAAGGAGGCGGGGCCGCTGGTCTATGGCCTGCTGCCGCCGCGCTGGCGCCGTCGGGACCCGGCGATCTCGACCATCGGCCGGCTCGACAAGGAGACCTCGGGCCTGCTTCTCCTGACCGACGACGGCGCCCTCCTCCACCGCGTGATCTCGCCGAAGAACCATGTGCCGAAGCGCTATGTCGTGACGCTCGACCGGCCGCTGGCCGGGACCGAGGCGGCGATCTTTGCGGCGGGCACGCTGATGCTCGACGGCGAGGACAAGCCGCTGCTGCCGGCCGAGATGGAGGTTTTGTCGCCGACGGAGGCCACGATCACCCTCACCGAGGGCCGCTACCACCAGGTGCGGCGGATGTTCGCCGCCGTCGGCAACCATGTCGTCGCGCTGCACCGCGACCGCATGGGCGGTCTCGGCCTCGGCGATCTCGAACCCGGCGCCTTCCGGCTGCTCGGGCCGGAAGACCTGGCGCTGGTCCTGCCGCCCGCCCCGGCCGCCTCGCCAAAAGTATAGACCGCAAGGCCGAGCGCTTTTCTTCGCCGATCCCGGCACCAGATGGAGCGGCATGGATATCGCCTTCGACACAGACTTCGATCCCCGCCACGGCGAAGCGGTGCCGGTGGCGCCGGCAATCCTGCGCGTGACCGCACCCAATGCCAGCCCCTTCACATTCCACGGCACCAACAGCTATCTCCTCGGCGAGCAAAGCCTCGTCGTCGTCGATCCCGGCCCGGACGACGACCGGCATTTGGCGGCGCTGCTCCGGGCCATCGCCGGGCGGCCGGTCGAGGCCATCCTGTTGACGCACACCCACCGCGACCACACGGCGCTGGTGCCGCGGCTGCAGCAGGCCGTGGGCGCGCCGGTGCTGGCGGAGGGACGCCACCGCGCCTCGCGCGCTTTGCACGAAGGCGAGATCAACCTGATGGACGCCGCCGGCGACATGGCGCTGGTGCCGGACCGGTTTCTCGTCCACGGCGAGGTGCTTGAACTGGCGGGTCTTCGGATCGAGGCGGTGGCGACGCCAGGCCACGCGGCCAACCACATGGCCTTCGCCATCGGCGACACGCTTTTGAGCGGCGACCATGTGATGGCCTGGTCGACGACCATCGTCGCGCCGCCCGACGGATCGATGGCGGATTACATGGCCTCGCTGGAGACGCTGCTCGCGCGTGACGAGACGCTCTATCTACCGGGTCACGGCGGGCCGGTCACGCGGCCGCAGGCGTTTCTCCGGGGCCTCAGGTCGCACCGGAAAATGCGCGAGACGGCGATCCTCGAGCGGCTGAAAGCCGGCGACCGCAACATTGCCGAGGTGGTCGCAGCGATCTACCGCCAGACCGATCCGCGCCTGCACGGCGCGGCCGCGCTCTCGGTGCTGGCGCATCTGGAGGACCTCGTGGCCAAGGGCCGCGTCCAGACCGACGGCCCGGTCCTTCTAGGTGGCCGCTACGAACCTGTCTAGCCGTCCTGCCTAGCCGTCCTTCGCCGGCAGCACGGCGGTGACGCCGGCCATGCCCTCGTCGAGGCGGGCCAAAAAGTCCTCGATGAAGCGGCGGTTCTGGCCGAGATCGAAGGTGACGGCGCGCGAGGTCGAGCGCAGGTCGACAAAGGTCTCGTTGCCGTCCTCGACGATGCGGATGGCCATGTCGCTGGGAAGGCGCAGCAGGAAATCGCGCGCCTCGACGGTGAGCGCGTAGTCCTTGGCCTCGGGCAGGGCGAAGCGATCGACGGGCGCCTCGGTGGTTGCCCGCGGGGTCGGCAGGGGGATGCCGACGGTCCCGCTGGTGCCGAGGTCGCCGGTGGCATCCTCGGCATCGTCCTCCGACACCTCGGTCACGACGTCGACGAGCGTCCAGCCCTTGTCCTCGATAACGAGGCGCGCCACGGCGTAGACCTGGGCCGCGCTGGCCTGGAAGCGCCGTCCGGTCAGCGAGGCGCCGCCGTCTGCCAGTTCGGCGGCCGCGCCCTCGTTCACGGTAACACCGGCGAGCATGTCGTTGACCATCATGGCGTCGGTTTCCGCGCTGTTGGTGCGGGGATACTGCGAGGCGAGAACGCCGGCGAGCCCGAAGGGAACGATGACGAGAAGCGCGATGGTGAGGGCGCCGAGGGCGGCGCCACCGCCTTCGCGGCCGCTGTGCCAGACCCGCACCAGTCCGGCGAGCGCCGTGACCAGCGCCAGGACGGCGAGCCCGAAGACGCCCGCGGCCAGCAGCCTCAGCGTGGCGAAATCGATGCCGCCCTGGCGGAACAGGACGATGGCGACGACCAGAAGCACCGCGGCGAAGGCCGCCGCACGACGGGCGGGCACCGCGGTCCGCAGCCGCTTTCTGATATAGTGTCCCGACAAGTGCGCGCGTCCGACCGTCATCTGCATGATGTCACTCCAGGCGCGGTCTTAGCCCACAAGGGCGCTTCGAAAAAGCGCCATCGCGCATCACTCGGCCGGCAATCGGTAGTCGGCGAATTCCTCGCGCAGCCGCATCTTTAGGATCTTGCCGGTCGCGGTGTGCGGGATCGCCTCGACGAAGGCGACGTCGTCGGGCAGCCACCAGCGGGCGACCTTGCCTTCCATGAAGGCGAGGATCTCCTCGCGCGTCGTCCGTCGCCCTTCCTTCAGCACCACGACCAGCAGCGGCCGCTCGGCCCATTTCGGGTGGGCGACGCCGATCACGGCGGCTTCCGCGACGTCGGGATGGCCGACGGCGAGGTTTTCGAGGTCGATGGTCGAGATCCACTCGCCGCCGGACTTGATCACGTCCTTGGAGCGGTCGGTGATCTGCATGTAGCCATGCTCGTTCACATGCGCGACGTCGCCGGTATCGAACCAGCCGCCCTCGCCGAAGACTTCGCCGCCGACGCCCTTGTAGTAGGCGCTGGCGACCGCCGGCCCGCGCACCTTCAGCCGGCCGAAGGTCTTGCCGTCCCATGGCAGGGACCGGTCCTCGTCGTCGGTGACCTTCATCTCGACGCCGAAGGGCGGGTGGCCTTGCGTCTGCGCGACGTCGAGATAGGCCTCGCCGTCGAGGTCGGCGACCTCCGGCTTCATCGAGCAGAGCGTGCCGAGCGGGCTCATCTCGGTCATGCCCCAGGCGTGGATGACCTTCACCTGGTAGTCGTCGCGGAATTTCTGGATGACCGCGCGCGGACAGGCCGAGCCGCCGATGACGACCCGATCGAGGTCTGGCAAGGCACCGCTTTCCTTCTCCAGCTGCTGCAGCAGCATCAGCCAGACCGTCGGCACGGCGGCGCTGAAGGTCACCTTTTCCGCGACCAGCAGCTCGTGGATCGAGGCGCCGTCCATCTTCGGGCCGGGCATGACCATGGCGGCGCCGGCCATCGGGCAGGAGAAGGCGAGGCCCCAGCCATTGGCGTGGAACAGCGGCACCACCGGCATCACGACGTCGCGCGAGGAGAGGCCCATGGCATCGACCTGCTGCGCGATCATCGAGTGCAGGATGTTGGAGCGGTGGGAGTAGACGACGCCCTTCGGGTTGCCCGTCGTGCCCGAGGTGTAGCACATGCCCGCCGCCGTGGTTTCGTCAAAACTTTTCCAGACAAAGTCCTCGTCGGCCTCGGCCAGCCATTCCTCGTAGGCGACGGCGCCGGGCAGCGCGGTCTCCGGCATGTGGGCGGCATCGGTGAGGACGACGCAGCGGCGCAGGCTCGGCAGGCGCGGCGCCAGCGCTTCCAGGATCGGCAGGAAGCTGAGGTCGACGAAGATCAGCCGGTCCTCAGCATCGTTGATGATCCAGGCGATCTGGTCGGGGAAAAGGCGCGGATTGACGGTGTGGTAGATCGCCCCGATGCCGGTGATCCCATACCAGCATTCGAGATGGCGCCAGGTGTTCCAGGCGAGCGTCGCCACCCGGTCGCCGAGGCCGAGGCCTTCCTGCTCCAGACGCTTCGCCAGCTGCAGCGCCCGGCGGCGCACGGTCCGGTAGTCCGTCCGGTGGATCGGACCCTCGACCGACCGGGACACCACGGCGCGCGCGCCATGATAGGTCGCGGCATGGTCGATGACCTTGGAGCACAACAACGGCCAGTGCTGCATCAGTCCCTGCATCGGAACGTCCTCCCTTTTGTCACATTTTACGGTCTTGATCGCTCCTCTCTCGGGAGGCTTGCCAGGACCGCGCAGGTCCGTGCGCAAGGCCAGTGTCCGGAAGCGGCAAGGATTTGTCCAGCGACGTCGCCAGCCGCGTCGGAAGGACCGACCGTCGGGTGACGGTCAGATCGGAAGGATTGAGCGATGCGGATGCAGACAGCGGACGATGCGACCGGGGAGCCGGTCATGGACGCGTTCGAATCGGTCGAGTTCGAGCTGGCCCTGGACATGCAGGATCTGACCGAATTTTCCTTCGAGGCCTGCGTCGCGCATGCCGCAGAGGTGGTGGGCGGGGAAATCCTGTTCGACATGCCGACCGACGGCTCGATCGAGGACGCCGCACGCATGGCGGCGGTCCGCATCCCCCATCCGACACGGGACCGCATCCTCTTCGTCGTCCTCGACGAAGCGCGGTCGAGCCTGCGGGTCGCCTCGAGCGAAGAGGTCGGCGAGCGGTTTCACGGTTTTGCCCGGGCCTTCGTCAGCGTGCTCGAACGCATTCGCGACGACCTGCCGGATCTGCGCCCCGTCGGCTCGGCCTGACCGGCGACTCCGAACGCCTGACGATGGACGGGCGGCGGCCCTTGGCGGCGCGCAAAAACCCTCTTCAGCCAGGGGCGAGGGTCACACGGGGCCCAAGGCCGTTTCGCTCTTGATCCGGGTCTTAGCCGCGCCGGGGCCGCGCAGGGAGCGCGTCAGCCGGATCGCCGCCTGCGCCGCCGCCAGCCGGGCGATCGGCACGCGGAAGGGCGAGCAGGAGACGTAGTCGAGCCCGGTCTGCTCGAAGAAGGCGATGGAAGCGGGATCCCCGCCCTGCTCGCCGCAGACGCCGAGCGAAATGTCCGGCCGCGTGCGCCGCGCCTTTTCCACGCCCATGGCGATCAGCTCGCCGACGCCCTCGACGTCGATCGACTGGAACGGGTCGCGCTCCAGAATGCCCTTGCGCTCGTAGGTCGAGAGGAAATTGGCAGAGTCGTCGCGCGAGATGCCGAACACCGTCTGCGTCAGATCGTTGGTGCCGAAGGAAAAGAAGTCGGCGACCTCGGCGATGGTATCGGCACGAATGATGGCGCGCGGCAGCTCGATCATCGTGCCGACGAGATAGGTGACGCGCTTGCCGCGCTCGGCGGCGACGAGATCGGCGACCTCGTCGATCCGCGCCTTGACGAAGTCGAGTTCCTTGCGAAGGCCGACCAGCGGCACCATGATCTCGGGCACGACCGCCTCGCCCGCCCGCTCGCCGGCCTCGATCGCCGCCTCGAAGATGGCGCGCGCCTGCACCTCGACGATCTCGGGATAGGAGATGGCGAGGCGACAGCCGCGATGGCCGAGCATCGGGTTGAATTCCTCGAGCTTCTCGATCCGCTCGCGCAGCACGCGCTCGGGTATGTCCATCTGCAAGGCCGTCTCGGCGATCTCGGCATCGCCCTTCGGCAGGAACTCGTGCAGGGGCGGGTCGAGCAGGCGGATGGTGACGGGCAGGCCCGCCATGATCTCGAACAGCTCGATGAAATCCGACCGCTGGATCGGCAGCAATTGCTGCAGGGCGGCCCGCCGCCCGGCCTCGTCCGGGGCGAGGATCATCTCGCGCATGGCGCGGACGCGGTCGCCCTCGAAGAACATGTGCTCGGTGCGGCAGAGGCCGATGCCTTCGGCCCCGAAGGCGCGCGCCGCCCGCGCCTCCATCGGCGTCTCGGCATTGGTGCGAACGCCCATGCGCCGCGCGCGGTCGGCAAATCCCATCAGCCGGGCGAAGTCGCCGGTGAGTTCGGGTCGCTGCAACTCAGCCGTCCCGAAGATGACCTCGCCGGTCGAGCCGTCGATGGTGATGGCGTCGCCTGCTTTGAGGGTCACCCCCTGTGCCCGCAATTCCTCCCGCTCGGCGTCGATCCGCAGGGACCCGGCGCCGGTGACGCAGGGCTTGCCGATGCCGCGGGCGACGACGGCGGCATGGCTCGTCGTGCCGCCGCGCACCGTCAGCACGCCCTCGGCGACGTGCATGCCGTGGATGTCCTCGGGATGGGTCTCGTTGCGCACCAGGATGACGGGACGCCCCTCGGAGGAGAGGGCCTGCGCCCGATCGGCCGTGAACACGATCTCGCCGGTGGCGGCCCCCGGCGAGGCCGGCATGCCCTTGGCGATGGTCACGAGGTCGGCATGGCGGACGATCGTCGGGTGCAGCATCTCGTCCAGCGAGGCCGGATCGATGCGCAGGAGCGCCTCTTCCTCCTCGATCAACCCCTCCTCGACCAAGACGACGGCGATGCGGATGGCCTCGGCCGCGCTGCGCTTGGCGATGCGCGATTGCAGGAGAAAAAGCTCGCTGTCGCCGATCATGAAATCGATCTCGACGGCGTCGCCGACATGGCGCTCCAGCCGCTGGACATGATCGGCGAGCGCCGCGAGGTCGGCCGGGAAGATCGCCGCGCCCTCCTTGTCGCCGCCTTCGATGAGCGTTTCCAGCGCCCAGGTCTCCGGCCGCTCGCCGATGTCGCCGCGCTCGCGCCCGCCGAGGCCGAACTCGCCGGTCAGCCGCGAAGCGCCCGTCCTGAGGTCACGCGAGACGGCCCGGCCCGTGCCGGAATTCTGGTCGCGCTCGTTGAAGATCATCGCATGTGCCGTGACCGCGAGGCCTGCATTCTCATGGATGCCGTGCAGCACCCGGAAGGCGCGCGCCACCGGGTTGCGCCAGCTGGCAAAACTCGCCTCGATCACCTTGAACAATTGCTCGATCGGCGTCTGCGGCAGGGTCTCGCCGATCTCGTCCTCGATGAAGGCGAGGTAGCGCGCGATCAGCGAGCGCCACTCCTCGACGGTCGAGGGCTCAGGCCCCGACCAGGCCGCGGTCTCCCGCTCGTCGTCGGCCAGATCCTCGAAGTCTGACGGCTCGACGCTGTAGACGAGGAAGGCGAAGGACTCGATGAAGCGGCGATAGCTGCGGAAGGCGAAGTCCACGTCCTCGAGCTCGGCGGCGAGCGTCTCGACGGTGCGGTCGTTCATGCCGACGTCGAGCACGGTATCGGCGAGCCCCGCCATCGGCGTGCGCGAGCTGGTGCGTACGGCGAGCAGCAGCGGCCGCTCGGCCCCGTCGAACTTGCGGCCCGTGGCCTCCTCCAGCCACTCGACCGCGACGCTGATGTCCGAGCGCAGTGACTGCGACAGCCCCTGGGCAAGACCCTGCGCCTCGCGCCATGCGGCCGAGGTGACGGTGAACCCCGGCGGGACCGGCAGGTCGAGGGAGGCCAGGAGCGCCAGATTGGCACCCTTGGCGCCGAGGGCCTCGAACGCATCGGCGGTCCGCTCGGCAGATCCCCGCTTGAAGGTTTGGATTCGCTTGGCCATCGGACGTCGCGCACTCTTCCCGGAATTCGTGTTCTACCGTCTTCGCATCGGACGGGTCTGAAACGCTTACGGGAATTCCGCGGCCGCGCCAATTGTTGCGTTGCAAAATGCCAAAAGGGGCAGCCCGTCAGCCGAGCCACCCCCAGTGTGTAAGGACCAGGTCCTGATCCGAGGTGCGCCTGTCGGGCGCCCCTGGCGACGTCAGTTCGACGCGGCGACGACGGCCTCGAACTCGGCGGCGCTCATCGAGCCGGAGTACTTGTTACCGTTGATGAAGAAGGTCGGCGTCGCGTTCACGCCGAACTCCTTCTCGCCGCGCTGCTGGGTGTCGATCACCTTCTGCTGCAGGGCCTTGTCGTTCAGGCAGGCGGCGAAGCTCTCCTGGGTGAAGCCGGCGAGCTTGGCGATCCCGAGCAACGCCTGCGAGGCGTTCTCGGCCCGCGCCCACTGGTCCTGCTGGTTGAACAGCACGTCGATCATCGCCGTGCGCTTGTCGTCGGGTGCGCAACGCGCCAGCATGAAGGCGGCGACCGCGCGCGGGTCGAAGGGGAATTCGCGCAGGATCAGCTTGGCCTTGCCGGTGTCGATCAGATCCTTCTTGATGGTCGGGAGCGTGTTCACGTGGAAGTCGGCGCAGTGGCTGCATGTCATCGAAGCATATTCAACGATGGTGACGGGGGCCGCGGGATCGCCGATGACGACGTCCGGCAGGGGACCTGGCGCCATCAGCGCGGCGACGTCGACACTGCCCTGCGAGGCCGGCGCCGCTACGGGCGCAGCCGACTCAGTCGCGGGTGCGGCGGGAGTGGCGCCTGGGGTGGTGGCCGTGCCGGCAGCAGGTGCGGCTTCCTGCGCCGCGGCAGACTGGACGAAGCCCCGCGTAGCGCGGTCCGACCCGGCGGCGAGCGCGATCAGGCCGACGGTTCCGGCCAGGGCCGCCACGATCAGGCGGGTGCGGCGTGCCGCGTGACCTTGAATTTGCTTCGCGTGCATCGGGCTCATACCTTCCATGGTTGCCGCCCCGGTCTGGCCGCGGACGGGTTGTCCCGTCGTGAATAGGAAGAGATTGCGGTCTTGCCAAGGGCCGATGGCGCCTGTGCGCCTTACGCTTTTGTCATCGGAAGGCGCTGCAGGACGCTGGTGCCGAAGGCCGCGAGCGCCGCTTTCAGCCGGGGATCCTCGATCCGGTCGGTCATCGCTGCGATGTCCGACACTTCCGAAGCCTTCAGGCCGCGCAGCACCGGCCGACGGTCCAGGCGCGGCTGCGTGACCGCGCGCTGCACGATCTTCAGGCGGTCGATGGCGGGATAGCCGAAGAAGGCATTCACGCGCGCAATCAGTTCGGAGGTCTGGTGCTGCAGGCGCAGCACGGAGGCGCCCTCGCAGGCCACCACGAGCGTCGCCGGCTGGAACGCGTCGGCCTCGTGCAGGCGCGGCGGCCAGACTAGCTTTTCCGGGCGGCAGACGCCGCCGAGCTTGGCGCCGACGAGTTCGGCCCAGGCGGCGATCAGCCCTGTCGTCATCCCCGCTTTGCGGGCCAGGACGGGATCGAGCAGTTGCGACACGAGGTCGCCCACGGGGCGCGCCCCGCGGCGCTGCGGCGCTCTGGCCATGCCTCAGTTCCCTTTCGTTCCGCCCACGCCGTCGAGCCAGGACCGCGCCGGCACGGAGGCCGCGAGCAGCGAGACGGAGAAGACCCAGACGGCATCCAGGATATCATGAAAGAACATGATGTTCGTCATGCCGGCGCCGAGAAAGGCAACGACCAGGATGAGGCTGGCGCCGAGCCGTCGGCCACCACCCACGGCGTGGCGCGCCCGCCAGGCGACGATGAGGGGCGAGACCACCACGGCCAGGAAGCCGGCGATGCCGACCAGTCCCGCATCGACGCCGACGGTGAGAAACACATTGTGAAAATGCGTGAAGGAGATGCCCCCGAAGACCGAGGCATCGAGGTAGGGGGAGACGGCGGCCCAGTGGTTCTGCGCGCCATAGCCGAACCAGGGCCGGGCCGCGATCGCCTGGACTGCGGCCGAATACATCTCCTTGCGCAGATTCAACGAGGTCGGGGTATCGACATCGGCGAGGATCAGGGCGAGTTCGCCCCACATCTCGCCGATCCGCGCGCCGACCATCGGCGCCACCAGGACCGCGACGCCGGCCAGGACCGCCACGGTCAGGGCGGCCAGCAGCCCGCGCGCGACGGGTGACCACGTCCGCCAGAGTGCGGCCAGTTCCCGGCGCCGGGTGAACACGGCGATGGCCAGGCAGATCGGCAGGAGCGGCCAGGTGCCCCGCATTCCCGACAGGAAGACCGCGACGCTGCCACCGAGCGCGCCCATGACCGCAAGAGAGAGTTGCAGACGGCTGCTGTCCCGCGACAGATGCAGGATCGACCAGCCGGCGCACAGGAGCGCCGTGACCGACAGGGGCCCCTGGTTCCCGGCAAAACCCTGGACGCGGGCGGAAAAGAAGAAGAATTCGGCCAGGACGATGACCAGGAGAAGGCAGCCGCCGACCGCCATGCCGGCAAAGGCGACAGGCAGGGTATCGCGGAACTGCGACAGCCGCATGCGCGGGATGAGGACGAGCGGCATGACGAAGGGGAGGAGCGCGCCGACCCGCAGCAGGCCGCGGCTCGGGTGCTCATGATGCAAGTTCGAGAACGACATGATCGCGAAAAACAGCAGCGAGGCCGCCACGACGATCCAGTCGGACGCGGTCAGACGCAAGGCGAAACGCCGAAGCACGAGCGAAATCAGCGCCCAGCAGGCGAGCAGGCCGGCAACGACCGACGCCCCTGAGCCGCCGGCTGCGGCCAGCACGAAGAAGGTGAAGGTGGAGAGCCGGTTGCGACGGCCCAAAGCCGCCGGGTCCGGCGTCAGGAGAAGACGCAGGGCTGCCGGCCGGTGAGAATCCACAGCCGGCACGACGCGGCTCGGGGCGCTCGCAAACAGGCTGGGCATTTCCGCGGAATGGCTGGATGGAGAACCGGCGCGGGCAGGCTGCAATGTGGGGGTCCCGGAAGGCAGGATGCCCGAGCGCTCATTCATTCCGCAGTCCTCGCGCGGACGCTCCGACAGCGCCGGGGTCCGTTTGTACCAATATGTCGTCGGCCATGATGCCTTGCTCCAGGACTGTCGGCAGGTCTCTTCGGCTGCAGCTCAAGCCTTTCGACCGGCCATCGTCGGCGACGCTCTTTCCATCGACCGATCCGCTCCCTATCACAGGCGCATCGAGAATGTCCTGCCAGGATAGGCAAAAGCAGAATGACAAGGCGACATGATGCCGACGCGCTTCGGCATGGCCCGGCCGTGCCGGAACGGCGCCCCAGGTCCGTTGGGACATGAGGACCGCCAGCAGGCCCGCGCCCGACGAACCACCGGGCGCCTCGCACGACGAGGCACCGGGCGCGCGCTCGGGGCGGCTTCTCGAGTGGTATGATCGACATGCGCGCGCGCTGCCCTGGCGCGTCCTTCCCGCCGAGCGGGCGGCCGGCAAGCAGGCCGACCCCTATCACATCTGGCTCTCGGAGGTGATGCTGCAGCAGACGACCGTCGCCACGGTGAAGGCCTATTACGAAAAATTCCTTCGCCTCTGGCCGACGGTCGAGGCGCTCGCCTCGGCGCCGGCCGAGACTGTGATGGGGGCCTGGGCGGGCCTTGGCTACTATGCCCGCGCCCGCAACCTGCATGCCTGCGCCAAGGCGGTGGCCGCCGAGCACAAGGGGCGCTTTCCCGCCACCGAGACAGGGCTGCGGACCCTGCCCGGCATCGGCGAGTACACGGCCGCGGCGATCGCGGCGATCGCCTTCGACGTGCCGGCCGCGGTCGTCGACGGGAACATCGAGCGGGTCGTCACGCGGCTTCACGCGATCGACACGCCGCTTCCCGCCGGCAAGGCTCTGGTCAAAGCGCACGTCGCCGGCATGACGCCGTCGCGACGCCCCGGCGACTTTGCCCAGGCGATGATGGATCTCGGCGCCACCATCTGCACGCCGCGGCGCCCGGCCTGCGTTCTCTGTCCCCTGTCGGAGGGCTGCCTCGCCCGGATCGCGGGCACGATGGAGCTTTATCCGGTCAAGGCCGCCAAGAAGCCGAAGCCCGCCCGGCAGGGCGCTGCCTTCGTCGCCGTGCGGGCGGGCGACGGTGCGATTTTCCTGCGCCGGCGGCCGGAGACGGGGATGCTCGGCGGCATGGACGAGCCGCCGACGACCGAATGGGGCGTCCGGCGGGACGGCGCCACAGGCGCCGGCGCCGCGCCGTTTCCCGCCGCCTGGACGCGCGCCGGATCCGTGGTGCATGTGTTCACGCATTTCCAGCTCACACTGGAGGTCTGGCGCGCCGATGTCGCCGATGCCGCCGGCGCCGAAGGGCGGTTCGTGACGCCGGCCGGCCTGGTGGCGGTGGCCCTCCCGACACTGATGAAAAAGGCCATCGAGCTGGCCGAACCCGCGGCCCTTGCCCCCTCTCCCCCGCAGCGAAAGCGCCAGATATGATCGACCACGTCGTCTTCGACATCGGCCGCGTCCTCATCCACTGGGACCCGGAGACCCCGTACCGCCGGCTGATCGCGGACGATACCGCGCGCGCAAGGTTTCTGGCCGAGGTCTGCAGCCCCGCCTGGAATCTCGAGCAGGACCGGGGCCGTGGCTGGCCCGAGGGGGAAGCCGAAGCGATCCTGCGCCACCCGGACAAGGCAGACCTGATCCGGGCCTATCGGCGCCTCTGGAAAGAGATGGTGCCGCACGCCCACGACGACACCGTCGTTCTCCTGCGCGGTCTGATCGCACGCGGCGTCGACGTGACGATGCTGACGAATTTCGCCGCCGACACGTTTCGCGAGGCGACGGCCCTCTACGGCTTCCTCGGCGAATCGCGCGGCGTCACGGTGTCCGGCGAGATCGGCCTGGTGAAGCCGGACCGGCGCATCTACGAGCACCATGCCCGCCGTTTCGACCTCACCCCCGAGCGCACGCTGTTCATCGACGACAGCGTGGCCAATGTGGAGGGTGCCAAGGCCGCCGGCTGGCAGGCGGTGCACTTCACCGATGCCGGCCAGCTGGCAGTGGACCTGGCCCGCTTTGGATTGGCCGAGGCGGAGACCCGCCCCGCCTGAGCCTGGTCAGGCGCCGACGAGCGCCATGCGGTCGCGGATTTCCTGGCGCAGCTCGTCGATCACCTGCAGGCCCTTGGGCGAGCGCAGGTGCCAGAAGGTCCAGCCATTGCAGGCATCGAGCCCCTGCACCTTGGCGCCGAGGCGATGGATCGAGGCGGCGTGGTCGCCGATGGCGATCGTGCCGTCGGCCCGCACATTCGCCGTCCAGCGGCCGCGCGAATCCGTCAACTCGGCGCCGGGCGCCACGAGCCCGGCCTCGATCAGGCTGGTGAAGGGCACGCGCGGCTCGGCGCGCTTGCTGCCCACGGTCTGCAGGGTGTGCAGGTCGAGAGGCTCGATCGCGTCGATGCGGGCCTGGGCTGCCGTGATATAGGCCTCCTCCCGCTCGATGCCGACGAAATGACGGCCGAGGCGCTTGGCGACGGCGCCGGTCGTGCCGGTGCCGAAGAAGGGGTCGAGCACCACGTCGCCGGGTTTCGTCGACGACAGCAGCACCCGCGCCAGCAGCGCCTCGGGCTTCTGCGTCGGATGCGCCTTGCGGCCGTCCTCGGCCTTCAGCCGCTCGCCGCCCGAGCAGATCGGGAACAGCCAGTCCGAACGCATCTGCAGATCGTCGTTCGCCGCCTTCATCGCATCGTAGTTGAAGGTGTAGGCCTTGGCATTCTGGTCGCGCGAGGCCCAGATCATCGTCTCATGCGCGTTCTGGAACCGCCGGCCGCGGAAATTCGGCATCGGGTTGGCCTTGCGCCAGACGATGTCGTTCAGGAGCCAGAAGCCGAGATCCTGGACGATCGAGCCGACGCGAAAGATGTTGTGATAGGAGCCGATCACCCAGATCGTGCCGTTCGGCTTCAAGAGGCGGCGGGCCGCCAGCAGCCAGGCCCGCGTGAAATTGTCGTAGGTCGCAAAGCTCTCGAAGCGGTCCCAGTCGTCGTCGACGGCGTCGACCTTGGACTGGTCCGGGCGGTGGAGATCGCCACCGAGCTGGAGATTGTAGGGCGGGTCGGCGAAGATCACGTCGATCGACCCGGCCGGCAGCGCTTCCATCTTCGCGATGCAGTCCCCGCGGATGATGGTATCGAGCCATTCGGCCCGATCTGCCTGAGGATCGAGCCGAGTGGTCGTCGCAGCGCGCAGTTTTGCCATGTTTCTCACCGGTTACGCAGAACAAATCATCACCGACATGGTTACCGAACAGCGTAAACAATCGATGAAGCCCGCCCCGGCAATCGCCGCTGGCCGCCCGCCGGGTGGCAAGACTATGGACGGGACGCGTTCCAGCTTATATCGCGGCCAGGCTTTACGCCGTGTCCCGACAATGCCTTCCGGAGTTTCCCATGCCCCCGCTTGCCCTTGCCATCTTCGACTGCGACGGCGTGCTGGTCGATTCCGAGATCATCGCGGCGCGGGTAGAATCGGTAATCTTCAAGGAATTCGGCATCGAGATGGAGGCCGAGGAGATCGCGTCGCGCTTTGCCGGCCTGACGCTGCCGCGCATCCTCGACATCCTGGCCGAGGAGAACGGCATCGTTTTCCCCTCTGATTTCGAGGAGCGGGTCGAGAAGGAGACGGACATCCGGCTCGGCAGCGAGGTCGAGGCGATCGCCGGCGTGCACGCGATGCTCGACCGCATCGACCTGCCGCGCTGCATCTGCTCGAACTCGACCACCGTGCGGCTGGAAATGGAGCTCGGCCATGTCGCCCTCTGGGACCGGTTCCGCCCTTACGTCTTCGCCGCGCGCGAGGTCGGCAGCATGAAGGGCAAGCCGGCCCCGGACGTTTTTCTCTACGCCTGCGAACAGTTCGGCGTCGCCCCGTCGAGCGCGATCGTCATCGAGGATTCGGTGCATGGCGTGGCTGCGGCCGTGGCGGCCGGCTGCCGCGTGGTCGGCTTCACCGGCGGCTCGCACAGCTATCCCGGCCATGCCGATGCGCTGAGCGAGGCCGGCGCCGAGACGGTGATCAGCCGCCTGGCCGACTATCCCGCCGTCATCGAAGCCTTCGACGCCTGGAGTGCCGCCTGAGCCTCGGCTCCGCTGCCGCCCCGGCGACAGATGGCGGGGACGGCGGAAGGTGGAACCGAAGCGCCACCTCAGTGGCGCTGTCAGTCCGGCGTGCCTTCGTCGAAGCCGGCATAGATCACGAGGTCCTTGCTGGTCGGTTCAGGCACGACGATCGCCGAATCGACGTAGACGAAATTCGGCGTGTTGCCCGGCTGCAGGGAGACGGCCTGCGATCCCATCTGGGAGTAAAGGACGGTTGTCCCCTGAACCACGGCGATGCGGATCGGCAGGCCGAGTTCGCCTGACTTGGCCGCCGGACCCGGCACGACGCGCCCGGCAATGCCGACCTTCATCCGGAGTTCGCCGTTGAGGACGCGGCACTCGCGGCTGGTCGAGACGATCGAGGCGACATATTGCAGATTCGCGCCGTCACCCTTGCGCAGGATCGCGGTGCCTTCGCGCAGGGTGATCCTCGGGCAGTAGTCGGGGACGACCCCTTCGGCCTCCGTCGACATCCTCGGCGGCGTTCCGTCCAGGGCGGCGGGCCGATCGCCATTGGCGGTGCAGGCGGCGACCAGGGCGGCGGCGCCCAGCAGCGCGGCGGTGCGGGCGGCGTTGAACATATCCATCCGTCGGTTCTTCCCTTATTGTGGCGGGCCGTTCTATACCAGCCCTTCCGCCAATAGGCGACGGGCACGAAGAATTCGCGGGCGCCGCGGCGGCGACAGGGTTCGGCCTCCGTCGGGAGAGGATACGACGTGGAATATGTAAGTACACGGGGCGAAGCTCCCGTGCTGGGATTTGCCGACGTGCTTCTGGCGGGTCTCGCCACCGATGGCGGCCTCTACGTTCCCAAGGCGTGGCCGGCCTTCTCGTCCGAGGACATCCGCGCCATGCGTGGCCAGCCCTATGCGGACGTCGCCCTGAAGATTCTGACGCCCTTCGTCGGCTCGGACATCGCGCCCGCCGACCTCAAGGCGATGGTCGATGCTGCCTATGGCAGCTTCCGCCATCCGGCCGTCGCGCCGCTGGTGCAGATCGGCCCGTCGCATTTCGTGCTGGAGCTTTTCCACGGCCCGACGCTCGCCTTCAAGGACGTCGCCATGCAGCTCCTGTCGCGGCTGATGGACCATGTCCTGCGCGAACGCGGGGCGAATGCGACGATCGTCGGCGCCACCTCCGGCGACACCGGCGGCGCGGCGATCGCCGCCTTTGCCGAGAGCGAGCGGACGGACATCTTCATCCTCTTTCCCAAGGGCCGGGTCTCGCCGGTGCAGCAGCGCCAGATGACGACGTCGGGCGCGGCCAATGTCCACGCCGTGGCGGTCGAGGGCACCTTCGACGACTGCCAGGCGCTGATCAAGGCGATGTTCAACGACCAGCGCTTTCGCCAGAAGGCGGCGCTCTCCGGCGTGAATTCGATCAACTGGGCCCGCATCATGGCGCAGATCGTCTACTACTTCACCGCCGCGGCAAGCCTCGGCAGCCCGGACCGGACGATCTCCTTCACCGTGCCGACGGGCAATTTCGGCGACATCTTCGCCGGCTATGCCGCCAAGCGCATGGGCCTGCCGATCGACCGGCTGATCATCGCCACCAACGAGAACGACATCCTGGCGCGCACGCTGGACAGCGGTCGCTACGAGAAGACCGGCGTCCACGCCACGACCTCGCCTTCGATGGACATCGAGATCTCCTCGAACTTCGAGCGCCTCCTGTTCGAGGCCGGCGGGCGCGATGCCGAGAGCGTGCGGCGGATGATGCAGCAGCTGGCGCAGTCCGGCAGCTTCGCCCTGCCGGAAGCGACGATTTCGGCCATTCGCGCCGAATTCGACGCCGGCCGCAGCACGCGGGCCGAAGTGGCGGAGACCATCCGGGGCTCCCTGGTTTCCTCGGCCTACATGCTCGACCCGCACACCGCCGTCGGGGTCGCCGTTGCCGACAGGCATCTCGCAGACAGCCCGATGGTGACGCTCGGCACGGCGCATCCGGCAAAATTTCCGGATGCGGTGAAGGCGGCCTGCGGCGTCTCGCCCGAACTGCCGCCGAGCCACGCCGACCTGATGACGCGCCGAGAGACGTTCGACAGCCTGCCCAACGACCTGTCAGCCGTCGAAGCCTACATTGCGGAGCGCAGTCGTGCGGTCCGAAAGGGAGTAACCGCATGAGCGTGAATGTCGAGATCACCCGGCTTTCGAATGGCATTACCGTGGCGACGGAGACCATGCCGCACCTCGAAAGCGCGGCGCTCGGCATCTGGGTGAAGGCGGGGGCGCGCGACGAGACCGAAAGCGAGCACGGTCTCGCCCATCTCCTCGAGCACATGGCGTTCAAGGGCACCTCGACGCGCACCGCGCGCCAGATCGCCGAGCAGATCGAGGATGTCGGCGGCGAGCTGAACGCGGCGACCTCGGTCGAGACGACGTCCTACTACGCCCGCGTCCTCAAGGACGACGTGCCGCTGGCCATGGACATCCTGACCGACATCCTGATCGACTCCAATTTCGACGAGGCCGAGCTCGAGCGCGAGCAGCAGGTCATCCTGCAGGAGATCGGCGCGGCGGAAGACACGCCCGACGACATCGTCTTCGACCATTTCCAGGAAACCGCCTTCGCGCGCCAGATCATCGGCCGGCCGATCCTCGGCACAAGGCAGACGGTGAAGTCCTTCACCCCCGCCAGCCTGCGCTCCTATCTCGCCAAGCACTATTCGCCCGACAAGATGATCGTCTCGGCCGCCGGCGCCGTCTCGCACGAGGATATCGTCCGGCGCGTGACCGAGGCTTTCGGCTCGGCGGCCGTGGCGCTGCCGGCCGCTGCGGAGACGCCGCGGCCGATCGCCGCCTATACCGGCGGCGACTTCCGCGAAACGCGCGACCTGATGGACGCGCAGATGGTGCTCGGCTTCGAGGGACGCGCCTATTACGCCCGCGACTTCTACGCCAGCCAGGTGCTGTCGCTGATTTTGGGCGGCGGCATGTCCTCGCGGCTGTTCCAGGAGGTGCGCGAAACGCGCGGCCTCTGCTACGCGATCTACGCCTTCCACTGGAGCTTCTCCGATTCCGGCATCTTCGGCGTGCATGCCGCGACCGGCGAAGAGGAGCTGGCGGAACTCGCGCCCGTCATCATCGCCGAGCTGATGAAGGCGGCAGAGGGCATCCGCGAGGAAGAGGTCACACGGGCGCGCGCGCAGATGCGCTCCAGCCTGATGATGAGCCAGGAAAGCCCGGCCTCGCGCGCCGGTCAGATCGCCCGGCAGCTCTTGTTCAACGGCGCGACCATCTCCAATACCGAACTGATGGACCGCCTCTCGGCGATCACCGCGCCGCGCCTGTCGGAATTGGCGGCCCGCACCTTCCTCGGCAAGGCGCCGACGCTGGCGGCGATCGGTCCGGTCGCGCAGCTTCCCAGCATGGAGGAGATCGTGTCGCAGCTGGACGGAAAGTCCGGCGGCCCCGGCCTGCGCTCCGTGGCGAACCGCTAGGCGAACAGCCATGCGGCTGTTCGACCTCTTCCAGGGCCCCCCGCTTCCACTCCTCCGCGGCGACGGTCTGCTGCTGCGCCTGCCCCGCGCCCGCGACTACGAGGCGTGGCGGTCGCTGCGCCAGGCCAGCCGGCAGTTCCTGGTGCCGTGGGAGCCGACCTGGACGGACGACGAGCTGTCGCGCCAGGCTTTCGGCCTGCGCCTCCTGCGATATCGCCGCGACGCGCGCGAAAGGGCGGGCTACAGTTTCTTCGTCTTCGACGCCAACGGCACCACCCTCTACGGCGGCGTGACGGTCGGCCTCGTCAGGCGGGGAGTCGCGCAATCCTGCACGCTGGGCTATTGGATGGGAGAGGCCCATGCCGGCCGGGGCCATATGTACCGGGCGATCGAGGCGCTGAAACCCTTTGTGTTCGATGTCGAAGGTCTGCACCGCATTGAGGCGGCCTGCCTTCCGAAAAACCAGCGCTCGATCCGCCTCCTGGAAAAATCCGGTTTCCGCCAGGAAGGCTATCTGCAAAAGTACCTGAAGATCGCCGGCTGCTGGGAGGATCACTATCTCTATTCGTTTCTGGCGGAAGACTGGATGCGCCCGGCGGCTGCCAGCCGCCTTGAGTTTGCCGCTGCCCGGTGAGATAGGCGCGGCGAACACGATCGTCGCTTCCCCCCTTCAAGGTGACCGCCTGCCGATGTCATTCCTGACCCGCCTTCTCGGCCTCCTGGCCGTGGTCCTGGCCGCCGTCGTGCTGCCGGCGGCGCCGTCTTTGGCGCTGGAACCCGTCGGCATCTCGCGCGAGGATGTCGCCATCGACCTCGCCACGGCCGTCGACATCTACCGCAACCGCGGTGCGAGCTTCCAGGTCTCCACCGTTCCCGGCGCCGACGGCATCGTGCGGCGCATCGAGGTCGAGGCCAATTCGCCGAATTCCTCCGGTGACTGGGCGGTGTTCGCGCTCGCCAACAACACCGACGTGCAGATCGACCGGCTGATCGTCGCGCCGAACTTCCGGCTCGCCGGTTCGGGCATCGTCTGGCCCGATCTCGGCTCGCAGCGCATCGCCTCGGTCACGCCGTCGGAGGGCTTTGGCCTGGAACGGCAGCCGAGTTCGGAGGCGGACGTCTTCCTCGTCACCCTCGATCCCGGCTCCGTCATCACCTTCGTCGCCGAAATGGCCTCGCACGACCTGCCGGAAATCCGGCTGTGGGAGCCGAACGCCTACAAGGACACGATCAACGCCTACACGCTGTACCGCGGCATCGTGCTCGGCATCGCCGGCCTCCTCGCGGTGTTCCTGACGATCCTGTTCGTGGTCAAGGGCTCGGCGATGTTCCCGGCGACAGCGGCGCTTGCCTGGGCGGTGCTCGCCTATATCTGCATCGACTTCGACTTCTGGCAGAAGCTCGTGCCGACCATGCCGGGGCAGGAACGGATCTGGCGCGCCGGCACGGAGGTCGCGCTCGCCTTCACCCTCGTCGTCTTCCTCTACGCCTATCTCAACCTCAACCGCTGGCACGGCGTCCTCTCGGCCTTCACCCTGCTCTGGCTCTCGGTCCTCGCCGGGCTCGGCGCGACGGCGGTTTTCGACCCCTCGGTGGCGGCGGGCCTTGCCCGCATCTCGCTGGTCGCGACCGCCGTCGTCGGCCTCGGGCTGATCCTCTACCTCTCCTGGCTCGGCTTCGACCGCGCGATCATGCTGATCCCGACTTGGTGCCTCGTCATCGTCTGGCTCGTCGGCGGCTGGCTGACGGTCACGGGCCAAATTGCCAACGACGTGGTCCAGCCGGCGCTGGGCGGCGGCCTGGTGCTGATCGTGCTCCTGATCGGCTTCACCGTGATGCAGCACGCCTTCGCCGGCGGCGGTTTTTCCGGCGGCGCGATCTCGGACATGGAACGCAGCGCGCTGGCGCTGGCCGGCACCGGCGACGCGATCTGGGACTGGGACGTCGTCCGCGACCGGATCTTTGCCGGCGCCGACGGCGACAGCCTAGTCGGCCTGCCCTTCCTGACGATGAACGGACCGGCCCGCGACTGGTTGCCGATCCTGCACGCCGACGACCGCGACCGCTTCAAGATGACGCTCGACACCATCATCGAGCACCGGCGCGGCAAGATCACCCAGGATTTTCGCGTGCGCGGCAATGAGGGGCACTATCACTGGGTGGCGCTCCGGGCCCGGCCGGTGCTGGGCAGCGACGGCGAAGTGGTGCGCTGCGTCGGCACCATGAAGGACGTGACGGAGCGCAAGAAGGCCGAGGAACGGCTGCTGCACGACGCGCTGCACGACCAGCTGACGGGCCTGCCCAACCGCGAGCTGTTCATCGACCGGCTGGATTCCATCGGCGTCCTCGCCGGCCTGCATGCCGGCGTGCGCCCCTCCATCTTCCTGATCGACCTCGACCGCTTCAAGCAGGTCAATGACGAGTTCGGCGTCGCCACCGGCGACACCATCCTCCTCACCGTCGGCCGCCGGCTGAAGCGCGTGTTGAAGCCGCAGGATTCGCTGGCCCGCCTGTCCGGCGACCAGTTCGGCCTGATCCTCGTCTCCGAAACCGAGGTTGCGGCGATCGTTGCCTTCGCCGAGAGCCTGCGCGAGGCGATCAAGGCGCCGATATCCTTCGGCGGCCGCGAGATCGTCCTCACCGGCTCGATCGGCCTCACCGGCTGGACGGAGAACACGCCGCCCGAGGAGATCCTGAAGGAAGCGGAACTGGCCATGTACCAGGCCAAGCGTTTTGGCGGCGACCGCATCGAGCCGTTCCGGCCGGCCTACAAGGGAGCCGGCTCCGGCCGGCTGGAGATGGAATCGGACCTCCGCCGCGCCTTCGACCGCAACGAGCTGTCGCTGGCCTTCCAGCCGATCGTGCGCCTGCACGACGGCGAGATCGCCGGCTTCGAGGCGCTGCTGCGCTGGGAGCACCCCAAGCGCGGCACGATCTCGCCGTCCGAGTTCATCCCGATCGCGGAGAGTTCCGGCCTGATCGTGCCGCTCGGCCAGTTCGCGCTGGAGGAGGCCTCGCGCCGCCTGTCCGACTGGCTGAAGCTGACGCCCGACGGCGACCTCACCATGTCGGTGAACATTTCCAGCCGCCAGCTGATCCGCCAGGACCTCGTCCAGGACGTCAAGAACGCGCTCGACCGCTACCAGTTTCCGGCGCGCTGCCTGAAGCTGGAGATCACCGAATCGATCGTCATGGACAATCCCGAGCGCTCGGCGAAGCTTCTGGCGCGGCTTCGGGACATGGGCGTCGGCCTGTCGCTCGACGATTTCGGCACCGGCTACTCCTCGCTGTCCTATCTCCTGCGCTTTCCCTTCGATACGTTGAAGATCGACCAGTCCTTCCTGCGCGACGATGGCCATCCGCAGCGCCCGATCATCCTGCAGTCGATCGTCACCATGGCGCACGATCTCGGCCTCTCGGTCGTCGCGGAAGGGGTGGAGAGCGAGGAGGACACGGTGCGGCTGCGGCAGCTGCAGTGCGAATACGCCCAGAGCTACATGTTCGCCCCGCCACTTACGCCGGAAGCGGCGCGCCGCCGCCTGCAGGACCGCCAGATGGGCTTGAAGCGGGCGGGATGACGGCGGGCGCCGTCGCGCCCGCGCGAGCGCCAGCTAGACGGCGCCCGCGTCGTGCCAGGACGGCGCCTGCAGCTATCCGGCGTCGATGCGGTCGCCCACCGGCCGCCCCTCACGCCGACCGGCGCTCGGGTCCTGACCTGGAGCCGGGACCGATCCGGACGTCGGCCGGCGCGCCTCAGGCGTGCCCGACCTCGCTGTTGAGAAAGGCCGGGTCGACACCCAGCAGCGCCAGAGCGCGCGAATATTTGTCGTCAAGCTCCGGCGCGAACATGACGCCGAAATCCGCCTCGCAGGTCAGCCATCCATTGGCGGCGATTTCGGCCTCGAGCTGGCCCTCGCCCCAGCCGGCATAGCCGAGCGCCATGATCGCCGTGGTCGGGCCGATGCCGGCGGAGATGGCCTTGAGGATGTCGAGCGTCGGCGTCAGCGAGACGCGGTCGGTGACCGCGACGGTGGACTCGGAATCATAGTCGTCGGAGTGGAGAACAAAGCCACGGCCGCGCTCGACCGGACCGCCCATGCACACGGAAACCTCGCGGCCCTTGGCCGGCAGCCGAATCTCATCCTCGTCGGCGACGATGCCAAGCTGGGTCAGCAGCGCGCCGAAACTGATTTCCTGCGCCTTGTTGATGATGAAGCCCATGGCGCCCTTCGGCGAATGGGCGCAGATGTAGATCACGCTGCGCGCAAAGCGTTCGTCCTCCATGCCGGGCATGGCGATGAGGAAATGGCCCTCCAGAGAGGGTTGGTTGTCGTCGGCTCGATCTTTCATGGCGTCCATGACCAAAAGATAGAGGGTCGCCGGGCGGATGTCACCGGCATGCCACCATTGGGCGGGATGGAATGAGGCGGATCAAGGGCCGGGACACGCCGTCTCGTGTTTTTGAGTGGCTATCGGGGCGAGGACGCGGTAGCGGCGGGGATAAGGCGAGCCTCCCCGTCTCCCGACCGGGGGGCTCGTCCCGCCGTCGGCCCCCCTGATGGAGCGAATGCATGCGCCTGGTCATCCGTCCTCGGCTCTTCTGGCTCTTCCTCGCCGTTCTCGCCGCCCCTGTCGCCGGGCCAACGCTGGTGCTCGCCGGGGACCGGCCTGCGGCGCGCTTCGACAGCGACGCGGTTGCGCTCACGCTCGTCGCCGAAGCGCCGGGCGCGGATGGCAGCATCCGCGCGGCGCTTGCCATCGACCTCGCGCCGGGCTGGAAGACCTATTGGCGCGACCCGGGCGAGGCGGGCATCGCGCCGACCGTGGACCTTTCGGGCAGCAGCAATGCCGTCGTCGATTCCCTGTCGTTTCCGGCCCCTCACCGCTTCGGTGACGACTACGCGAGTTCCAACGGCTATTCCGGCCCGATGGCGATCGCGTTGCGGCTCCGGCGCGATCCGGCCGGTGCAGACACGGTTCTGCGGGCAAAAATCTTCATCGGCGTCTGCCGCGACATCTGTATTCCGGTCGCCGCCGACCTGACGGCGGTTTCCGCCGAGGCTGACGCCGGTGCCGTGGCGGCGGCTTTCGATGCCTTGCCAGAGAGCCACGATCCGGCGCAGGGCATCCTCGGCGCCGCCCTCTCCGCCGACCGGACGCTGCTGACTGTCACCGCCACCACCGGCGGGGCCGAGCGCCCGGACCTCTTCGTCGCCGGCCCTGAGGGCTGGGCCTTCGGGGTGCCGACGGCGACCGAAGCCGATAACGGCCGTATGGCGTTCACGCTGCCCGTCCTTTCCAAGCCGCGCCGCGCCGGCCCGGCTCCCCCGCCGCTGGACATCGTGATGACCTCCGCGGAAGGCGCAGTCGAGGCCCGCTCGGTTATCCCCGGCGCAGGGCCCTGAGGGGCTCGACAGCCGCCCCGCCACCGCTATCTCAGGCTATTCAGATTTCCTTCCCGCGGCGTCGCGCCGCCAGCAACCGGATCCAGCCGACATGACGATCTCCATTGGCGACAAGCTGCCCGACGCGGTCCTGAAGACGCGGACCGAGGACGGCCCGACCGACATCTCGACCGCCGAGATCTTCGACGGCAAGAAGGTCGTGCTCTTCGCCGTCCCCGGCGCCTTCACCCCGACCTGCTCGATGAACCACCTGCCGGGCTTCCTCGACCTCAACGACGAGATCCGCGCCAAGGGCGTCGACACCATCGCCGTCGTCGCCGTCAACGACGTCTTCGTCATGAACGCCTGGTCGAAAGCCAACGACGCCGAGGGCAAGGTGCTGTTCCTCGCCGACGGCAATGCCGAGTTCACCAAGGCGGTCGGCCTCGACATGGACCTCACCGTCGCCGGCCTCGGCGTCCGCTCGAAGCGCTATTCCATGGTCGTCGACAACGGCGTCGTCACCGCCCTGAACATCGAGGAGTCGCCGGGCCAGGCCGACAAGTCCTCCGCCGGAGCGCTGCTCGAACAGCTCTGAGCTGACGACACCCCGTCCTGGATCAAGAGCGGCCGACCGTGGGCCATCACGGTCGGCCGTTTGCATGCGCGGGCACGCAACCTTGTGCAGATGCAGGCATGCCCCCGCGTCCTTAGAGGCCCGAGGGCATTGCGGACAGAATGGCATCCCGCATGGCCGGAAAAGTTGTAAAGCCCGTCTCTCCGTTGAGGTGCCCACCGCCCCTGACAATGTCGAGCGGAGCATTCAGATGGGTCGCAATCTCTTGCGAACGGGCCAGTGGAACGTAGGGATCGTCGTCGCCTGCCCAGCACCGGACCGAAAGCCCCTGCCGGGCGCGGATGGTCGGCCAGTCGAACGGCGAGGCAAAGAAAGACTGATTCATCGTGTCGTAGTCGGGAAGCCCGAGGGCCCCGACGAAGCCAGCGGCCAGAAAAAGGCCGGCAAAAGGGTCTCGGGCCTGTTCGACCAGGCGCAGCGCGAAGGCAGCCCCGAGGCTGTGACCGACGAGGACGGTGGCCGCCGGCGGTAGCGGCCGGAGGGCCAGATGATAGGCCTCGGTCCAAGTCGAAAGCGACTGGCCGAGAGGGGTCGGGAAGCGCGGCCGCACGACCTCCACTCCCCCGGATTCCAGTTCCGCGCCCAGCCAGGGAAACCAGTTCGTGTCCGGCCCGCCATGGGCGCCATGCAGAATGACAACTCTCCGCGGCATGCGCCTCTCCAGCCTTGCTCGGTCCCTTCGGAACCGTCTTGATCGTCGCGGCCGGCGCGCCTACCAGGCCGCCCTAGCCGGCCCGGCCCGTCCGCTGCGCCTTGAACGGCGCCATGGCGAGGCGCGCCAGTTCGTCGCAACGCTCGTTCTCGGGATGGCCGGCATGGCCCTTCACCCAGTGGAAGGCGACGTCGTGGATCTCGCGGGCGGCGTCGAGGCGCTGCCAGAGCTCGGCGTTCTTCACCGGCTTCTTGTCGGCGGTCTTCCAGCCATTGCGCTTCCAGCCATGGATCCATTTGGTGATGCCGTCGCGCAGGTACTGCGAGTCGGAATGCAGGTCGACCGGTACCGGGCGCTTCAACGAGCCGAGCGCCTCGATGGCCGCGAGCAGCTCCATCCGGTTGTTCGTCGTCAACGCCTCGCCGCCCGACAGTTCCTTGGTCGTCCCGTCATAGCGCAGGATCGCGCCCCAGCCGCCCGGCCCCGGATTGCCCGAGCAGGCACCATCGGTGAAGATCTCGACGCGGGGCAAGGTCATGCAGTCTCCGTTTCGGCGCTCAGACCGTAGTCGGCAGCGCTGGTCACGCCGCGGTGGAAGCGCAGCTTCTTCAGGTACTCCTTCGGGTCCTTCTTGGTGACGAAGGAGCCCTCCGGTGTGTTCAGCCAGTCGTAGAGCCGCGTCAGCAGGAAGCGCATGGCCGCGCCTCGCGCCAGCATCGGCAGCGCCGCGATCTCGCCGGGGGTCAGCGGGCGCACCGACCGATAGCCCTCGATCATCGCCCTGCCCTTGGTGATGTTGAAGGCGCCGTCCGCCTCGAAGCACCAGGCACAGAGCGCGATGGCGAGGTCGTAGGCCAGGATGTCGTTGCAGGCGAAGTAGAAGTCGATGAGGCCCGAAAGTTCGCCGCCGAGGAAGAAGACGTTGTCGGGAAAGAGGTCGGCATGAATGACGCCGCCCGGCAGATCTTCCGGCCAGTTGGCCTCCAGCGCGGCCAGTTCCCCAGCGATCTCGGCGGCCAGACCCGGCTCGACGCGGTCGGCGCTCTCTCCACAGGCCTCTGCGAGCGGGCGCCAGGCGCCGACGCTGAGGGCATTGGGCCGGCGCAGCGGGAAATCGGCCGCGGCCGCGTGCATGCCCGCCATGGCCGCGCCAACGGCCCGGCAATGGGCGACGGCAGGGCGGCGCGTCCACATGCCTTCCAGAAAGGTGAAAACCGCCGCCGGGCGGCCAGCGAGCTCGCCCAGCCGCTCCCCGTCGGTCCGCGCCACCGGCAGCGGACAGGACAGGCCGCGGCTGGCGAGGTGCTCCATCAGGCCGATGAAGAAAGGCAGATCGTCGCGGTCGACGCGCTTTTCGTAGAGCGTCAGGATGAAGCTGCCGGTCTCGGTGCGGACGAGAAAGTTCGAGTTCTCGACGCCTTCCGCGATGCCCTTGTAGCTGAGCAGCATGCCGACATCGTAGTCGGCGAGGAAGCGCGCCAGATCGGTCTCCGACACATCAGTATAGACGGCCATGGTCAGTTCCCGCCGAAGGCGACGACGGGACGGTTGTCGCCGTTGACGAAGGCCATGTCGGCATTGGTGAGAGGGGTGTCGCGCAGGCTGCGCATGACCGGAAAGTTCTCGTTCTCCTCGGCCGTGCGGACGAGTTCGATGCGCACGTCGAAGCGCGCCCGGAAGGCGTCGAGAATCTCGTCGATCACGACCTCGGGCGCCGAGGCGCCGGCGGACATGGCGATGGTCGAGCCCGCCCCGATGATTGCCCAGGGAATGTCGGTGGCGCGCTGCACCAGATGCCCGGCGAGTGCGCCGGCACGCGTGGCGACCTCGACGAGGCGCATGGAGTTCGACGAGTTCGGCGCGCCGACGATGAGGAAGACCTCCGCCCCCGGGGCCGCGGCCTTCACCGCCTCCTGGCGGTTGGTCGTGGCGTAGCAGATCGATTCCGACGACGGCGCGGCCATGTCCGGAAATCTGGCCGCCAGCGCCGCGACGATGCCGGCGGTGTCGTCGACCGACAGTGTCGTCTGGGTGACGAATCCCAGCATCGCGGGATCTTCCGGCATCAGGCCGGCGACGTCGTCCTCGGTCTCGATCAGGGTGGCCGTGCCCGCCGGCAGCTGGCCCATGGTGCCGACCACCTCGGGATGGCCGCGATGGCCGATCAACAGGACATGGCGGCCGCGCTTGACGTGCAGCTGCGCCTGCTTGTGAACCTTCGACACCAGCGGGCAGGTCGCGTCGAGATAGAGGAGCTCGCGCTCGGCCGCTTCCGCCGGCACCGATTTCGGCACGCCATGGGCGGAGAAGACCACGGGCTGGCCGTCGGCCGGAACGTCGGCGAGTTCCTTGACGAAGACCGCGCCGAGCGTCTCGAGCCCTTCGACGACATAGCGGTTGTGCACGATCTCGTGCCGGACATAGACCGGCGCCCCGTATTTCTTGAGGGCCAGCACGACGATCTGGATCGCCCGGTCGACGCCGGCGCAAAAGCCGCGCGGCTCGCACAGGCGGATGGTCAGGACAGGCTTATCAGGCTTGGTTGGGCTGGTGTTGAGCAAGGCGCTCTCCGTTCGGCGCAGCCATGGATCGGCCGCGTCCTTCAGGGCGAATGAAGGGATCGTGCCCCCTCCTGTCAACCCTCGGCGGTCGTCGCCTCTTCCCCGCCGGCATGGGGACCGCGCCAGGAACGGACCAGGAAGGAGCCGAGCATGGCGGCGAGCGCCAGCGCGAGGCCGAACCAGGTGACGGCATAGGACAGGTGGCTGTTCGGCAGGTCGACGATGGTGGTGCCGCCCATGGGATAGCCGTCCGCCCGGGGGCTCGGCCCGGCGTCGAGGAAGAAGGGCAGGAAGCCCGCGCCGTCGGGAAGCGCCAGTCCCTTCGTCATGTCGGACAGGTTGCGCCAGAAGAAGACGTTCTGTACCGGGTCGTTATCGGGCGCCGAGGGCGGTCTTTCGGATACGGGATTGCGGGCAAGGCCGGTGACGACGACGTTGCCGTCGGCCTTCTCCTCGCGCGCCGCCGGATCCTTCAGCGCATAGGGCACGAAGCCGCGATTGACGTAGAGCAGGCGACCGTCGGCCAGCTGCAGCGGCTCGTAGAGATTCCAGCCGGCATTGCCGTCGAAGGTCGTGAGGAAGTAGCGCGCGCCCTCGTGCAGGAACCGGCCCTCAGCCCGCATCGGCACATATTCGACGTCGGCGGTCTCGGCGAAGCGCTGTTCGAGGGTGGCGAGCGGCAGCGGCTCGGCGTGGCGGCGGGCCTCGATCGAAGCGATCAGGTCTTCCTTCCAGGCGAGACGCTCCAGCTGCCAGGCGCCGAGACTGCAGAGCACGGCGATGCCGGCCAGGCTGGCGACGATCGCGATCCAGAAACGCAGCCGACCATGTCGGCGCGGCATCGCGGCGGCTTCAGTCATCGGCATCGTCGCTAAGGCGTCCTTCGGCGGCACGGTTGCGGTACTGCAGGCCGATCATCAAGCCCTTCAAAAGCCGCAGCAGCGGCAGGCAGAGAGCGAGGGTCAGCGGCAGCCAAAGCAGAATATGCACCCAGAAGGGCGGACTCCAGGTGATATCGACCCACAACGCCAGGCCGACGATGATGAAGCCGATGATCAGGATCACGAAGACCGCCGGTCCGTCGCCCGAATCGATGAAGGCGTAGTCGAGGCCGCAGCTCGTGCAGGCCGGCCGCAGCGACAGAAAGCCCTTGAACAGTTTCCCCTGGCCGCAGCGCGGACAGCGATTGAACATCGCCATCTTCGCGGCATGGACGGGTGCGATTCCAGTCCGGTCGTCGGTCACGGCAGGCCCTCCAAAAGCAAGAAGGCGGCCGCAGGATGCGCCGCCTTCTTCAAGGTCGTTGTCGGAGGCCGATGCCTCACTCGGCGTGGATCACCGCACCCCAGCTGCCCCAGATGTAGATTGAGAAGAAGAGGAACAGCCAGACCACGTCGACGAAGTGCCAGTACCAGGCGGCAGCCTCGAAGCCGAAGTGATGCTTCGGCGTGAACTGGCCGAGATAGGCCCGGACCAGGCAGACCAGCAGGAAGATCGTCCCGACGATGACGTGGAAGCCATGGAAGCCGGTGGCCATGAAGAAGGTCGAGCCGTAGATCGATCCGGCGAAGGCGAAGGGGGCATGCAGGTATTCGTAGTACTGGACGTAGGAGAAGATCAGTCCGAGCACGACGGTGAGGCTAAGACCGGCGAGCAGGCCCTTGCGGTCGTTATGCAGGAGAGCGTGGTGCGCCCAGGTCACGGTCGTGCCTGAGAGCAGCAGCGTGATGGTGTTGAACAGCGGTAGATGCAGGGGATCCAGCGATTCGATGCCGACCGGCGGCCACTGGCCACCCGTCGCCTCGACGCGCGCGGTCATGATCGCTTCGTTGGCGTAGAGGCTGGCGTCGAAGAAGGCCCAGAACCAGGCGACGAAGAACATCACCTCGGAGGCGATGAACATGATCATGCCATAGCGCAGATGCAGCGACACGACCTTGGTGTGGGCGCCCTCCTGGCCCTCCTTCACCGTGTCCGACCACCAGGCGAACATGACGTAGAGAACCAGCGCCAGGCCGATGAAGAAGATCCAGGGCGTGGCCAGGTCGAGGCCGAAGACCACGAACTGCTGCTCGGAATGGCTGCGCATCCAGCCGACCGCGCCGAAGAACATGACCAGCGCCCCCAGCGAGCCGAGGAACGGCCAGGGACTGGGATCGATGATGTGGTAGTCGTGCTGCTTGCCGTGAGTGGTATCGGCCATTTGGTTCTATCCCCGGTCTTCCATGCCTTGGTGTCGACGTGTCTATACGAGTTCGCGCCCGAGCTCTAGCATTCTCGCGCCAGTCTCGGCAGCTCCGCGACCGTCGTCACAGCTTATTTCTGGCCGCATCCGTCGAGGGTGCCTCGGCCACTGGGGCGGGATTGTCCTCGCGAAAGAAGGTGTAGGAGAGCGTGATCGCCGGCGCGTCCTTCAGCTCCTCGGTCTCCAGCATCGCCGGATCCACGAAGAAGACGACCGGCATCTCGCGGCTCTCTCCCGGCTCCAGCGTCTGCTCGGTGAAGCAGAAGCAGGAGATCTTGTTGAAGTAGCTCCCGGCCGTGATCGGAGTCACATTGTAGGTCGCCTGCGCGGTGACGCGCTCATCCGAGAGATTTTTGACGAAATAGCTCGTCTGAACCACTTCGCCGAGCTTGACCGTCACTTCGCGCTGGCCGGGCTGGAACGACCAGGGAACCCCAGGAGAGGCGTTGGCGTCGAAGCGCACCGCGACCTTGCGGTCGATGACGCGGGTCGGCGCCCCGTCGGCGCGCTGGGTCGTGCCGCCATAGCCGGTTACCTGGCAGAACATCTGGTACAAGGGCACCGCCGCGTAGGCCGCGCCCACCATCCCGGTGGCGAAGGCCACGCAGGCGATGGCGGTGGCGGTGCCGCGGCGGCGGATCTTCGCGTCACGCTCCTCGAGGCTCGCCGGCATGGTCAGGCTCCCATCTTCACGAGGGTCACGACATAGAAGATCACGACCAGCACCACGAGGAAAACCCCGATGGCGACCGACCGCTTGCGGCGGGCTTTCGCCTCGCGCTCGGTTAGGGTGACGCGCTCGTCGCTCATCTCAGAACCCTCCGACCATCGTCAGGCGCGCGACGACGCCCTCGACGAGAAGAATGCCGAACAGCGCGAAAAGATACAGGATGGAGAAGCCGAACAGGCGCTTCGCCGGCAGCATCTTCTCGTCGCCGTCGGCCATGCGATAGGTCTTGAAGGCGAGCCAGACGAAATAGGCACCGAGCAGCGCGGCGGCGGCCCCGTAGACGGGACCGGCGAAGCCGAGCACGTAGGGCAGAACGCCGACCGGCACGAGGACCAGGGAATAGGCGAGGATCTGGAAGCGCGTCGTGGCCTCGCCGGAGACGTTCGGCAGCATCGGCACGCCAGCGGCGCCGTAGTCCTTCATCTTGAACATGGCCAGCGCCCAGAAATGCGGCGGCGTCCACAGGAAGATGATCAGGAAGAGGACGAAGCTCTCCATCGACAGGCCGCCGGTGACGCAGGCCCAGCCGATCATCGGCGGAAAGGCGCCGGCGGCGCCGCCGATGACGATGTTCTGCGGCGTCCAGCGCTTCAAAAGCATGGTGTAGACGACGGCGTAGAAGAAGATGGTGAAGGCGAGAAAGGCCGCGGCAAACCAGTTTACCGCCAGACCGAGCGTGCAGACGGACAGCAGCGACATCGCGAGGCCGAAGGCCAGCGCCGTCTCCGGCGCGATCCGCCCGGCCGGAACCGGCCGCGTCGCGGTGCGCGTCATCACCGCGTCGATGTCGGCGTCGTACCACATGTTGAGAGCGCCGGAGGCGCCGGCGCCGAGCGCGATGGAAAGGATGGCGATGAAGCCCAGCATCGGGTTGATCGCACCCGGCGCGAGGACGAGGCCGGTGATCGCCGTCAGCACGACCAGCGACATGACCCGCGGCTTCAGGAGCGCGAAAAAGTCTCCCGGCTCGGCAAGGCTGATGCCGCCGCGGGTGTCGGCGGCGTCCAGATGGGTGATGTCGACTGCGCTCACGGGTAGACCTTTGGCATTCCCGCCTTGGCCAGCCGGCCGGCCGCGTGGGCCGCCCGGGGCGTAAGGCATCGGGCCGGCAAGCCGCCGGCCGATTTTCAGGGGGACGGCCCCGCTGGCGGGGCCGTCCTCATCTCGGCGCGGACGCCGTAAGCCGCTGTGCTTAGCGGATGCGCGGCAGCTGTTCCCACTGGTGGAACGGCGGCGGCGAGGTCAGCTGCCATTCCAGCGTCGTGGCGCCGATGCCCCAGGGGTTGTTGCCGGCGATGCGCTTCTTTGCGAAGGCCTCGTAGACGCCGTAGAGGAAGATCAGCACGGCGACGGCCGAGAGGTAGGAGCCGAGCGAGGAGATGTAGTTCCAGCCGGCATAGGCGTCTGGATAATCGGCGTAGCGGCGGGGCATGCCCTGGGCGCCCAGGAAGTGCTGCGGGAAGAAGACGAGGTTCACGCCGACGAAGGTGACGTAGAAGTGAATCTTGCCGATCGTCTCGTTGTACATGTAGCCGGTCATTTTGGGGAACCAGTAGTACCAGCCCGCGAAGATCGCGAAGACGGCGCCCAGCGACAGCACGTAGTGGAAGTGGGCGACGACGTAGTAGGTGTCGTGCAGCACGCGGTCCATGCCGGCATTGGCGAGCTTCACGCCGGTCACGCCACCCAGCGTGAACAGGAAGATGAAGCCGATGGCCCAGAGCATGGGCGTCTTGAAGGAGATCGACCCGCCCCACATCGTGGCGATCCAGGAGAAGACCTTGATGCCCGTGGGAATTGCGATGACCATGGTGGCGAAGACGAAGTAGCGCTGCGTGTTGAGCGAGATGCCCGTGGTGTACATGTGGTGCGCCCACACCACGAAGCCGACGACGCCGATGGCGACCATGGCGTAGGCCATGCCGAGATAGCCGAAGATCGGCTTCTTCGAGAAGGTCGAGATGATGTGGCTGATGATGCCGAAGCCGGGCAGGATCAGGATGTAGACCTCGGGATGGCCGAAGAACCAGAACAGGTGCTGGTAGAGGATCGGATCGCCGCCGCCGGCCACGGTGAAGAAGGTCGTGCCGAAGTTGCGGTCGGTGAGCAGCATGGTGATCGCACCGGCGAGAACCGGCAGCGAGAGCAGGAGCAGGAAGGCGGTGATCAGCACCGACCAGGCGAACAGCGGCATCTTGTGCAGCGTCATGCCGGGAGCGCGCATGTTGAGAATGGTGGTGATGAAGTTGATCGCACCGAGGATCGAGGACGCACCCGCAATGTGCAGCGCGAAGATCGCGAGGTCGACGGCCGGGCCGGGATGACCCGAGGTCGACAGCGGCGGATACATCGTCCAGCCCGTGCCGGCGCCGTTCGAGCCCGGCGCACCCTCGACGAACATCGACAGGATCAGGAGCAGGAGGGCGGGGACGAGCAGCCAGAACGAAATATTGTTCAGGCGCGGAAAAGCCATGTCCGGCGCGCCGATCATGATCGGCACCATCCAGTTGGCGAAGCCACCGATCAGCGCGGGCATGACCGTGAAGAAGATCATGATCAGGCCGTGGCCGGTCACGAACACGTTGTACATGGCGGGGTCGCCGAAGATCTGCATCCCCGGCTCCTGGAGCTCCATGCGCATCGCGACCGAGAGGGCACCGCCGAGGATGCCCGAGCAGATCGCGAAGATCAGGTAGAGCGTCCCGATGTCCTTGTGGTTGGTCGAATAGACCCAGCGCGTCCAGCCGGTCGGCCGGTGGTCGTCATGGGCGTCGTGGGCGGCCTCGTAAGCCATGCGGTTCTCCTTGAAGCCTGACGATTACCGGCCGGCGACGGCGACGGTGCCTGCGGACTGGATGGAAGCGACAAGCGCCTGGTTGGCGGCGGAAACATCGCCGGCGGCTGCGGCGAGCCAGGTGGCGAACTGCTCCTTCGAGACGACGCGCACGCCGATCGGCATGAAGGGGTGGTTGACGCCGCAGAGCTCGGAGCACTGGCCGTAGAACAGGCCTTCGCGGTTGGCCTCGAACCAGTATTCGTTATTGCGGCCGGGCACGGCGTCGACCTTCACGCCCATCGACGGGATGGCGAAAGAGTGGATGACGTCGGCGGAGGTCGCCAGGATGCGGATCACGGTATCGACCGGAACGACCATCTCGTTGTCGACGGCCAGGAGGCGGGGATATTCGCCCATGTCTTCCTTGCCCGATCCAGCCCGGTCCGACTCCTGGACCATGTAGGACTCGAACGAGACGGGCTCGGCGCCGGCCGGCGCGACGTTGGCGGCAACCGTCGCGGCGTCGACGTCGCCACTCTGGTACTCGTAGCCCCAATACCACTGGAAGCCGGTCGCCTTGATGGTCAGCTCAGGCGGGCTCGGCGGGTTGTACTGCTCGGTCAGGAGCTGGAAGGAGGGGATGGCAAGGCACAGCAGGACCAGAACCGGCGCCACCGTCCAGATCACCTCGATCGTGGTGTTGTGGCTGGTACGCGAGGCGACCGGATTGCGCTTCTCGCTGTAGCGATAGGCGACCCAGGCCAGCAGCGCCGCGACCAGGATGGTGATCGGGATGATGAAGGCGAGAACGTAGTTGCTGAACCAGTGGATATTGGCCTCGACAGGCGACAGCGCCTCCTGGAGGTCGATATGCCAATTATGCGGCTGCCCCGGACGGACCGCTTCCTGCGCAAAGGCGGCAGCGCCGCTGACGGACACGGCCGCCGCCGCGATCATGGTTCTCTTCACACTGCTCTCCCTGTCGCGGACGCACCGGCCGGCGGCAATCCACCCGGCCGCTTCCGCCGTGCCGCCATGGCGGCGCGCGCTCGAAATGCTCGACCGTCTCTAGCCTGAACCTGCGTGGGTTCAAACCACGAAAACGGCTCTTCTGCAACATTTCCAAACTAGCCTGGGCTTGCGACATTTTCGCTATGCCGCGCTGCCCATGACCGCCACAGGCCCGGCGCGCGCGGGGCGCGGCGGCCGGCCCCGCCCGCGGGTATCACCACAATGCGATCCCTCGGATGACACAGCCTCGCCATTGTGCCACGATTTGTGGCCCTTAACCATTTGTTTTCCATGTTCGCCACAGAGTGGCTTCGTTCTGATTCGGGTGAGACGATGATCATGCAGACGAAGTCGGCGTTCGCCGCAGTCCTTCTGGCGATTCTGGCCGGCGCGGCCACGCCGGCCGCGGCCCAATCCGGCGCGACCGGGTCCGTCACGTCGCAGCATGGGGCTTGGGCCGTCGTCTGCGACCGGCCGGCGGGCGCGCCCAGCGACCAGTGCGCGCTGTTGCAGAACGTCGTGGCCGAAGACCGGCCGGAGGTCGGGCTTTCGGTCGTGGCGCTGAAGACGGCGGACGGCAAGGCGCGGATCCTGCGCATCCTGGCCCCGCTCGGCATTCTCCTGCCGAACGGCCTCGGCCTCTATGTCGACGGCAAGGACATCGGCCGGGCACAGTTCGTGCGCTGCTTCTCCGATGGCTGCTATGCCGAGGTGATCCTCGAGGAGGCGCTTCTCACCACCCTATCGTCCGGCAAGAGCGCCACCTTCATCGTCTTCCAGACGCCGGAAGAGGGCATCGGCATTCCCGTCGACCTCAACGGTTTTGGCGAAGGCTTCGCCGCCCTCCCCTGAGCTCGGGCGGCGCCGAAGGCGGGTGGATCCGCCGGGAAAAGCGGCACCGCATTGAGACCGGACGCGCTTGCGCCTATGTCTGGGGCCAACCCCTGGCAGATTGGAAAGCCGTCATGACCGCATCGCTGATCGAGCGCTTCGACCTCTCCCGCGCCGGCATCGAGCGCATTCTCGGCGACGCGCTGTCGGGCGCCGACGATGGCGAGCTGTTCATGGAATACCGCGAGCAGGAATCGCTGACCTTCGACAACGGCCGCCTGAAAATGGGCAATTTCAACACCGAGCAGGGGTTCGGCCTGCGCGTCGTCGCTGGCGAGGCGGTAGGCTTCGCCCATGCCGGCGACCTCTCGGAAGCGGCGCTGACGCGCGCCGCGCAAGCCGTGACCGCCGTCAAGTCCGGCCATCACGGCAGCTATGCCGACGCGCCGCAGCGCACCAACCAGAAGCTTTACGGCGAGGAGAACCCGATTCCCTCGCCGGGCTTCGAGGCCAAGGTGAAGCTGCTGCAGGACATCGACGCCTATCTCCGGGAGAAAGGCGACGCCGTCCGTCAGGTCTCGGTGACCCTCGGCTCGCAATGGCAGAATGTCGAAATCCTGAGGGCCGACGGGCGGCTGGTCACTGACGTCAGGCCGCTGGTGCGAATCAACGTCTCCGTCGTCGCCGGCCGCGGCGACCGGCAGGAGACCGGCTCCTTCGGGGCCGGCGGCCGGACCGGCTTCGGCGGCTTCTTCGTCACCGAGAGCTGGCAGAAGATCGCCGACGAGGCGCTGCGCCAGGCCATGGTGAACCTCGACGCGGTGCCGGCACCGGCGGGCGCCTTCGACATCGTGCTCGGCGCCGGCTGGCCTGGCGTCATGCTGCACGAGGCGGTCGGCCACGGGCTGGAAGGCGACTTCAACCGCAAGAAGACCTCGGCCTTCTCCGGCCTCCTCGGCACCCAGGTCGCGGCGAAGGGCGTTACCGTCGTCGACGACGGCACCATTGCCGAAAAGCGCGGATCGCTGACTATCGACGACGAGGGCACGGCGACGAACCGCACCGTCCTCATCGAAGACGGCAAGCTCGTCGCCTACATGCAGGACCGCCAGAACGCCCGGCTGATGGGCATGGCGCCGACGGGCAATGGTCGCCGCCAGTCCTACCAGCACGCGCCGATGCCGCGCATGACGAACACCATGATGCTCGCCGGCGACAAGACGCCCGAAGAGATCATCGCCTCGGTGAAGGACGGCATCTATGCCGTGGCCTTCGGCGGCGGCCAGGTCGACATCACGTCAGGCAAATTCGTCTTCGGCTGCACCGAGGCCTACCGCATCCGCAACGGCCAGGTCGGCGAAGCGCTGAAGGGCGCCATGCTGATCGGCAACGGGCCGGAGGTGATGCACCGGGTGTCGATGATCGGCAACGATCTGGAACTCGATACCGGCATCGGCATGTGCGGCAAGGCCGGCCAGGGCGTTCCTGTCGGCGTCGGCCAGCCGCATCTGCGAATGGACCAGATCACCGTCGGCGGCACCGAGGCCTGATTCTTCATTTGGCTGCCGGGTGACGCGGCCCTCAGGCCGCCTCGCCCGGCACCGGGTTCAGGGATAGAGCCGCGTCAGCGACCAAGGCCCGCCGGCATCGGCGCGCCGGAACTGGATGCGGTCGTGCAGGCGGAACTCGCCGTCCTGCCAGAACTCGATCTCGCTCGGCACGAGCCGAAATCCGGACCAGATGGCGGGCCGCGGAATGTCGTCGCCGGGATGCCGCGCGTCGACGTCCGCGACGCGGTCGATCAGGACGCTGCGGCTCTCCAGCGGCCGAGACTGGTCGGACGCCCAGGCGCCGAGGCGGCTGCGGCGGGGCCGTGTCGCGTAGTAGGCATCGGCTTCGACATCCGACACGACCTCGGTCGTGCCCCGGATCCGAACCTGGCGGCGCAGGCTCTTCCAGTGAAAGCACATCGCCGCCTTGCCATTTCCTAAGATCTGCTGACCTTTCGCGCTGCCGAAATTCGTGTAGAACACGAAGCCACGGGCGTCGAAATCCTTCAGCAGCACCATCCGGACATCCGGCAGGCCTGCCGAATCGACGCTTGCCAAGGCCAGCGCATTCGGATCATTGATCTCCGTCGCGCCGGCTTCTTCCAGCCATTGGCCGAACTGGGCGAATGGATCGTTGCCGACGGGGTTTTCACCAAGGCTTAAGCTATCGTTCGTCATAATCGGCCGGGGCTCCCTCATCAGGTTCGCCCAAGCCGATCGAGACCCGGGCCAGCGAGACATACGACCACGATGCATCCGATCAAAGCGCCTTTCCTTCTCGTGCTGATTATGTCGCTCTCGGGCTGCGTGATTTCGGGCGGCGGCATGGAGGAAATGGTCGATCGCAGCATCGTCACCAACTCCATCGCTCCTGCCGCGCCGACGATCGCTCCGGAGCAGGCTTCCGACGGCAACACCGTGCGCAACGCCGTCTCCTCGGCCAATCTCGCCGCAGCGTCGGAAAAGCCGATGGCCTGGGCGAACGCCGATACCGGCGCCAGCGGCGTCATCACCGCCATCCACGAAGTGAAGGCCGGGGACATGATCTGCCGGCAGTTCCGCACCTCGCGCCAGCGCTATGACGGCGTCGCCGTCTACGATGGCGAGGCCTGCACCAAGGGACGGGGCGAGTGGACGCTGACGCACTTCAGCGAAGGCAGCTGACGCCAACTCTTCGCGTCACGCACCCTTAAATTCCGTGTGAGCCGGTGCCATATCGGGTATCTGCGAAGGCACGGCCCGCTGTCACCGGACGCCGGCCTCTCGGGAAATGCCGTTTTCTCCGACGGACACTAGGATTAGACCTCATGCGCGACCCCTACGCCGCCCTCGGCGTTGCCAAGACTGCCAGCGAAAAAGAGATCAAGAGCGCCTTCCGCAAACTGGCCAAGCGCTTCCATCCCGATTCCAACACGCAGGATCCGACGGCGGCCGCGCGCTTCAACGAGGCCAACCAGGCCTACGAGATTCTCGGCGACAAGGACAAGCGGGCGCAGTTCGACCGCGGCGAGATCGACGCCGAGGGCAAGCCGAAGTTTCAGGGCTTTCCCGGCGGCGGCGGCAGCCCCTTCGGCGGCGGCCGGCCCGGTGCCAGCCCCGGTTTCGAGTTTCGCTCGGGCGGCGCCGAGGGTGCCGACAGCGTGTTCTCCGACTTCTTCGAGCAGGCCTTCGGCGGACGCGGCGGGCCGCGCGGCGGCGGGGCAGGCTTTGCCGGGGCGCGCCAGGCGGCAGCCAAAGGCGAGGATATCCGGGCGACGCTGAAGGTGCGGCTGGAGGACATCGTTTCCGATGACAAGGTCGAGGCGATCTTTCCCTCCGGCAAGCGCCTCGCCATCCGGCTTCCGGACGGCGTCGAGAACGGCCAGACGATCCGCCTCCGCGGCCAGGGCCAGCCCGGTTTTTCGCCTGCGGCGCCGGCCGGCGACGCGCTCGTCACCATCGACTTCGTGCCGCATCCCCGCTTCGAGATCGACGGGCGCGATTTGAAGCTCAGCCTGCCCGTCCCGATCCGCACCGCCGTCCTCGGCGGCAAGATTCCGGTCGACACCCTCGACGGAAGGGTGTCGCTGACGCTGCCGCCCTGGTCGAACTCGGGCAAGACGCTGCGGCTGAAGGGCAAGGGCCTGACGCGCGCCGACGGCAGCCGCGGCGACGTGCTGGTGGCGGTGAAGATCGTCCTGCCGAAGCAGCACGACGAAGCGCTGGCCGACTTCCTCAGGTCGCAGGAAAGCGGGGATTGATGCCTGGCTGACGTCCCCACGGAAGCGGCAAACTTGAAGGCCGCTCCCGGCTATGCCATACCGCCGCCGCGCCTGCCGTGCGGGTGCGATGGTCTGGGGAAGTCTGACATGGCAGTATCGAACGACGCCTCGCGCGGTCTCATGGCGGGCAAGCGCGGTCTCGTAATGGGCGTCGCCAACAACCGTTCGATCGCCTGGGGCATCGCCAAGGCCCTCGCCGACCAGGGCGCGGAGATCGCGCTGACCTATCAGGGCGACGCGCTGAAGAAGCGGGTCGAGCCCCTCGCGGCCGAGCTCGGCGCCTTCGTCGTCGGCCACTGCGACGTCGCCGACCCGGCGACGATCGACGCGGTGTTCGAGACGCTGGCGGACAAGTGGGGCAAGATCGACTTCCTCGTCCACGCCATCGGCTTTTCCGACAAGGACGAACTGACCGGCCGCTACGTCGATACGTCGGAAGGCAATTTCACCAAGACCATGCTGATTTCGGTCTATTCCTTCACGGCGGTCGCGCAGCGGGCCGAGAAGCTGATGACCGATGGCGGCTCGATGCTGACCCTCACCTATTACGGTGCCGAGAAGGTGATGCCGCACTACAACGTCATGGGCGTCGCCAAGGCGGCGCTCGAGGCCTCGGTGCGCTATCTCGCGGTCGACCTCGGCAAGCAGAAGATCCGCGTCAACGCCATCTCGGCCGGGCCGATCAAGACGCTCGCCGCCTCCGGCATTGGCGATTTCCGCTACATCCTGAAGTGGAACGAATACAATTCGCCGCTGAAGCGGACCGTCACCATCGACGAAGTCGGCCAGTCCGCCCTCTATCTCCTGTCGGACATGTCGACGGCGGTCACCGGCGAGATCCACCATGTCGATTCGGGCTATCACACCGTCGGCATGAAGGCGGTCGACGCGCCCGACATCTCGGTCGTGAAGGATTGAGCCTTTCGGAGGCGCCCGGCCCGATGCCCCTGCCCCTGCTCTACCTCTGCCGTCACGGACAGACCGACTGGAACGCCGAGGAGCGCCTTCAGGGGCAGGAGGAGATCGGCCTCAACGCGCTGGGCCGCCGCCAAGCCCAGCGCAACGGCCAACGCCTGGCCGAGCTGCTCGAAGGCCGCGCCGGCACCTTGAGCTTCCTCGCCAGCCCGATGCTGCGCACCCGCCAGACCATGGAGATCATCCGCAGCGAGCTGGGTCTCGATCCCCTCGCCTATGCGACGGACGCGCGGCTGATGGAGCTGCATTTCGGCGATTGGCAGGGATCGACGCTGGACGAGATTGCCGCCGAGACGCCGCAGGCGGTGGCCGATCGCGAGGCGGCGAAATGGGACTATGTGCCGCCGGGGGCAACGGCGGAGAGCTATGCGATGCTGGCCGAGCGGGCTCGGCCGGTCTTCGAGGCGCTGGCGGAGCCGACGATTCTCGTCGCGCATGGCGGCATCGTCCGGGCCTTTCTCCGGCTCTATGGCGGCCTCTCCGCCCGGGAAGCCGCCTTTCTCACCATTCCGCAGGATCAGATCCTGAAGGCGAGCGAGGGAACGATCGCCTGGGTCTGACGCGGGCTGCCGCGCCCGCGCTTCCCGTCTCGACGTTCGAACCGCCTGTCAGACGCCGCTGAGATCAAAGATCACGTGGACTTCCATTCCGGGGGCCACGGCATCGTAGTCAAACTCGCCCGGCAGCACGTAGCTGGTCCCGTCGGCGAAGGTCAGGAGCGCACTGTCCCGGTCGATCGCGGCGATGACGCCGCTCTTTTCTTCCGACCGGGCGGGGATGGTCAAAGCGACGCAGAGGAACGAGCTGGCGAAAAAAGCGATAATCTGTCTGGTCACGGAAAAGTCCCTGTCTTCATGTCTGCCGCAAGGCCGCGAATGCCCCCACATCCGACGGGCCGTCCCGTTCCCGGACACGAGGGTGTGACCCTCCCGTCCGGAAATTCAACTTCGCGTCGGATTGTGTCTTTTGCGCGCCGCCGGCTGGAACCATCGACCGGAAGGGTCTGCGTCTGACGATTTGACCCGGTACCGCACCGTGACATAAATCGCTGACGAATCCGATCCCTCCGGCGCCGCACGGACTGTTCATGTCGCATAATACTTACGGACATCTTTACCGTGTCACCAGTTGGGGCGAGAGCCATGGTCCGGCGATCGGCTGTGTCGTCGACGGCACACCGCCGGGCATCCGCTTTTCCGAGGCCGGCATCCAGTCTTTTCTCGACAAGCGCCGGCCGGGCCAGTCGCGCTTCACCACGCAGCGCCAGGAGCCGGACGCGGTGCGCATCCTCTCGGGGGTGATGCCGGGCGAGGTCGAGGGCGAACTGATCTCCACCGGCACGCCGATCGCCATGGAAATCCAGAACGTCGACCAGCGCTCGAAGGACTATTCCGACATCGCCCGGCGCTACCGCCCGGGACACGCCGACATCGCCTACGACATGAAATATGGCGTTCGCGACTATCGAGGCGGCGGCCGCTCCTCGGCGCGCGAGACGGCGACGCGCGTCGCCGCCGGAGCGCTGGCCCGGCTGATCGTTCCCGGCCTGAAGATCCGCGGCGCCTTGGTGCGGATCGGCGAGATCGAGATCGACCGCTCGCGCTGGGACGACGCGGCGATCGACGCCAACGCCTTCTTCTGCCCGGACGCCGAGACGGCGCTCCTGTGGGAGGACTATCTCGACGCCATCCGCAAGCGCGGCTCCTCCGTCGGCGCCGTCGTCGAGATCACCGCGACGGGCGTGCCGGCCGGGCTCGGCGCGCCGGTCTACGCCAAGCTCGACCAGGACATCGCGTCCAACCTGATGTCGATCAACGCGGTGAAGGGCGTCGAGATCGGCGACGGCTTTGCCTCCGCCATGCTGTCTGGCGAGGAGAATGCCGACGAGATCCGCATCGGCGCCGACGGAAAACCCGAATTCCTGTCCAACCATGCCGGCGGCATTCTCGGCGGCATCTCCACCGGCCAGCCGATCACCGCCCGCTTCGCCGTAAAGCCGACGTCGTCCATCCTCACGCCGAAGCGCTCGATCGACGCCGCGGGCCAGGAGGTCGACGTGATGACCAAGGGCCGTCACGACCCCTGCGTCGGCATCCGCGCCGTGCCGATCGGCGAGGCCATGGTCGCCTGCGCCATCGCCGACCACTATCTGCGCCATCGCGGCCAGACCGGACGCGGCTGACCTGTGCGGCGCGAATTGACCTTCCCTCTGGCAACGCTAGGTCGGCTGGCATGAGCACGCGCCTCTACCACCATCCCATCTTCGCCGAACACCTGACCGGGCCCGGCCATCCCGAGCGGCCGGAACGGATGCAGGCCGTGGCGGCGGCGCTGGAGGCCGAGGCGTTCCAGCATCTCGACCGGCAGGAAGCGCCGGAGGGGCTGCTGGAGGCCATCATCCGCTGCCATCCCGAGCAGCATGTGCGCCGCATCGCCAAGGCGGTCCCGGCCGACGGCATCGTGCGCATCGAAAGCGACACGGTGATCAGCCCGCGCAGTTTCTCCGCCGCCTTCCACGCCGTCGGCGCGGCCTGCGCGGCGGTCGACGACGTGGTCTCCGGCGAGGCCGCCAACGTCTTCGTCGCCGCCCGGCCGCCCGGCCATCACGCCGAGCGCGAGACGGCGATGGGCTTCTGCCTGTTCAACACCGCCGCCATCGCCGCCCGGCACGCGCAGGCGGTGCACGGGCTGGAGCGGGTGGCGATCGTCGATTGGGACGTGCACCACGGCAACGGCACGCAGGACATCTTCCTCGCCGATCGAAGCGTGCTCTACGCCTCGACGCACCAGATGCCGCTCTATCCCGGCACCGGCGCGAAGAACGAGACCGGCGCCGGCAACATCGTCAACGCGCCGCTGTCCTCGGGCGACGGCAGCGAGGCGTTCCGCGAGGCCTTTACCAGCCGCATCATGCCGGCGCTGAGGGCGTTCCGCCCCGACCTCGTCATTATTTCCGCCGGTTTCGACGCGCACTGGCGCGATCCCCTCGCCGGCCTGCAGCTCGTCGAGGACGATTTCGACTGGGCGACGGGCGAGCTGATGGACATCGCCGACCGCTTCAGCGCCGGCCGTCTGATCAGCCTGCTCGAAGGCGGCTACGATCTCGTCGGCCTGAGCACCTCGGTCGCCGCCCACGTCAAGCGCCTGATGACCGGCTGACCGGTAGAGGCTATAGGAAAAGCATGGCCATCGAATCCACCCAATCCGCCCCCGCCGACGATTCCGACATCAAGCGCATGAGCTTCGAGGAGGCGCTGGCGGCCCTCGAGAAGATCGTCTCGGACCTCGAGCACGGCGATGTCGCGCTGGACGTGTCGATCCGCATCTACGAGCGCGGCGAGAAGCTGAAGAACCATTGCGAGAGACTGCTGTCGTCGGCGGAGGACAAGGTCGAGAAGATCAAGCTGTCGCGGGCGGGAAAGCCGGTGGGAACCGAGCCGCTCGACCCTGCTTGATGCCGCGCCCGGTGGATTTTCACCGGCGTCGGGCGCAGCGATTGTGCGCAACAGGCTTGCACATCTGCCACATTATCCAATTTAAAGGCATGCGCGCCGGCCCTCAGCAGGGTCTGGCCGCATGCTCGCACGGCGTGCCCCCGCATGGGGACGCTGACCAGACAGCCTGAAAGGTGTGGGATTTCGTGTCAGACCAGCCCAAGACGCCCCTGCTCGACCTGATCGAATCCCCGGCGGATCTCAGGCGCCTGCGCGAGAGCGAGCTGCGCCAGGTCGCTGACGAGCTGCGCACCGACTTGATCGACGCGGTGTCGCGGACCGGCGGGCATCTCGGCGCCGGCCTCGGCGTCGTCGAGTTGACGGTGGCGCTGCACTACGTCTTCGACACCCCCGCCGACCGCATCATCTGGGACGTCGGCCACCAGGCCTATCCGCACAAGATCCTGACCGGCCGGCGTGCGCGCATGCGCACCGTGCGACAGGAGGGCGGGTTGTCGGGCTTTGCCAAGCGTACCGAGAGCGACTTCGACCCGTTCGGCGCCGGCCATTCCTCGACCTCGATCTCGGCCGGCCTCGGAATGGCCGTCGCCCGCGACCTTTCCGGGGGCAAGAACAACATCGTCGCGGTGATCGGCGACGGCGCGATGTCGGCCGGCATGGCCTATGAGGCGATGAACAATGCCGGCGCGCTCGACGCCCGGCTGATCGTCATCCTCAACGACAACGACATGTCTATCGCCCCGCCGACCGGGGCGATGAGCGCCTATCTCGCGCGCCTCGTCTCCGGCAAGACCTATCGCGGCCTCCGCGACCGGGCGAAGACCCTGTCGAAGATCCTGCCGGACTTCATGCGCGAGGGCGCCCGCAAGACCGAGGAGTTCACCCGCGGCTTCTTCACCGGCGGCACTTTGTTCGAGGAGCTCGGCTTCTACTATGTCGGCCCGATCGACGGCCACGACCTCGACCATTTGCTGCCCGTCCTGAAAAATGTCCGCGACGCCCAGAACGGGCCGATCCTCGTCCATGTCGTCACCCGCAAAGGCAAGGGCTATGCGCCGGCGGAAAGCTCGGCCGACAAGTATCACGGCGTCGCCAAGTTCGACGTCGTCACCGGCACGCAGGCGAAAGCCAGCTCCAAGGGCAACGCGCCGAGCTACACCACGGTCTTCGCCGAGAGCCTGATCCAGGAAGCGCGGGACGACGACAAGATCGTCGCCATCAATGCCGCCATGCCGAGCGGCACCGGTCTCGATCTCTTCGGCGAGGCGTTCCCGACCCGCACCTTCGACGTCGGCATCGCCGAGCAGCATGCCGTGACCTTTGCCGCGGGCCTCGCCTCGGAGGGCTACAAGCCATTCGTCGCGATCTACTCGACCTTCCTGCAGCGCGCCTACGACCAGATCGTCCACGACGTCGCCATCCAGCACCTGCCGGTGCGCTTCGCCATCGACCGGGCCGGCTTCGTCGGCGCCGACGGCCCGACGCATGCCGGCTCCTTCGACACCGGCTTCCTCGTGCCGCTGCCGGGCATGGTGGTGATGGCGGCGGCCGACGAGGCGGAACTGCGCCACATGGTGCGCACCGCCGCCCTCTACGAGGACGGGCCGATCTCCTTCCGCTATCCCCGCGGCAACGGCGTCGGCGTCGAGATGCCCGCGCGCGGCGAGGCGCTTGCCATCGGCAAGGGCCGCGTCCTCGTCGAGGGCACGAAGGTCGCCATCCTCTCCTTCGGCTCGCGCCTCGCCGACAGCCTCGCGGCCGCCGAGGAGTTGGAGACCTTCGGCCTGTCGACGACGGTCGCCGACGCCCGCTTCGCCAAGCCGCTCGATGCCGAGCTCATCACCCGCCTCGCCCGCGAACACGAAGTGCTGCTCCTCGTCGAGGAAGGCGCCACCGGCGGCTTCGCCAGCCAAGTTCTGCATCTGCTCTCCGAACGTGGCCTGATGGAGCACGGCTTGAAGGTCCGCTCGCTGATCATGCCCGACCTCTTCGTCGACCACGCCAGCCCCGACGCCATGATCAAATCCTCCGGCCTCGACAAGGCCGGCATCGTCGACGCCGTGTTCAAGGCGCTCGGCAAGGGCGCGACGCGGGTGATGCAGGCTTAAGGCGCCACAGAGCGAGGCGCCATTCTTCTCCCCTCCGGGGAGAAGGTGGCCGCGAAGCGGCCGGAAGAGGGGAGCGCTCCCCTGTCACGGTTGCCGCCTTCGGCGCCCCTCATCCCGCTGCCGCGACCTTCTCCCCGGAGGGGAGAAGAAACCTCGCCGCGACCGTCTGGGACACACGTCCCCACCGATCCCGCTTGCCATTTGCGCGCCGTACCCGCATGACCTGCCGATGGCCGCTACCGAAGAACAACACCTGTCGCGCATCAGGCTCGATATCCTCGTCGCCGACCGCGGCCTCGCCGCAAGCCGGGCGCGCGCCCGCGACGCGATTTTGCGCGGGCACGTCAAGGTCGACGGCCTCACCGTCACCAAGCCGAGCCTCAACGTGCCGCCGGAGAGCGAGATCACCCTCGACGATCCCGCTGCCGATTATGTCTCGCGCGCCGGGCTGAAGCTCGAGGCGGCGCTCGACGCGTTCAAGATCGACGTGACGGGGCGCACCGCGCTCGACGTCGGCGCCTCGACGGGCGGTTTCACCGAAGTGCTGCTCCGGCGCGGCGCAGCGCATGTCGTCGCCATCGATGTTGGCCACGGCCAGATCCACCCGCGCATCGAAGCCGACGAAAGGGTCACCTCGATCGAGGGGCTGAACGCCCGCGACCTCGAGGAAGAGAATCTTGAAGGCCGCGCCTTCGACGTCCTCGTCTGCGATGTCAGCTTCATCTCGATGAAGCTGGCGCTGCCGCCGGCGCTGGAGCTGGCCGAGCCCGGCACCGACGGCATTTTTCTGATCAAGCCGCAGTTCGAGGCGGGGCGCCTCGCCATCGCCAAGAACGGCCTCCTGCGCGATCCCGAGTCCGCCCCCGCCGTCGCCGCCGACCTCTGCGCCTGGCTGAACGCGCAGCCGGGCTGGACGGCTGGTGACCCGATCCCCTCGCCGATCGACGGCGGGGACGGCAATCACGAATTTCTGATGGCGGGGAAGAAGGCATGAGCCTCTCCCTCACCATCGAGGCGCTCGGCGCCAAGGGCGACGGCGTCGCCCGCCCCGATCACGGCGAGCCGCTGTTCGTGCCCTTCACCCTGCCGGGCGAGCGCGTGTCGGTCGAGCGCATCGGATCGCACTATGCGGCCGAGGAGATCCTCATCGCCTCGCCGGAGCGCCAGGTGCCCCCCTGCCCGCATTTCGGCGTCTGCGGCGGCTGCGACCTGCAGCATGCGAGCGAGCCGCTGTACCGCAGCTTCAAGCGCAACCTCGTCGTCGAGGCTTTTGCGCATGCCGGGCTCGAACCCGAAGTCGGCGACCTCATCCCCTGCGCCCCCGCCTCCCGCCGCCGCGCCGTCTTCTCCGGCCTGCGCGAGGGCAACAAGGTCGTCTTCGGCTTCTTCGAGAGCCAGACGAACCGCATCGCCGACATCGACGTCTGCCTGATCGTCGTGCCGGCCATCGCCAGCCGCCTCGCCGACCTGAAGGCGCTGGCGCTGATCGTCGCCGACCGCAAGCGGCCGATGCGCATGAGCGTGACGGCGACCGATGCCGGGCTCGACATCGCGCTGTCGGAAACCGCCAAGCTCACCGACAGCCTGCGCCAGTCGCTGACCGCCTTCGCGCTTCGGCGCGATATCGCGCGGCTGACGCTCGACGGCGAAATCATCCTCGAATCGCGCCGGCCGACGATTCAGGTCGGCGGCATCCAGGTCGGCCCGCCGCCCGGCGCCTTCCTGCAGGCGGTCGCCTCCGCCGAAGGCGCGATGGCGGCGCTGGTCGCCGAGCATCTCGCCCCCTGCAAGGCGACGATGGACCTGTTCTGCGGCATCGGCACCTTCGCCCTCAGGCTCGCCTCGACCGGTGCCGTGCATGCCGTGGAGACCGAGGCCTCGGCGCTCGCCGCGCTCGATCTCGCCCGCCGCGGCGTCGACGGGCTGAAGCCGATCACGCTGGAAAAGCGCGACCTCTTCCGCCGCCCGGTCATGGCCAAGGACCTGTCGAAATTCGCCGGCGTCGTCTTCGACCCGCCCCGCGCCGGCGCCGAGACGCAGGCCCGCGAACTCGCCGCCTCCAAGGTCAAGCGCATCGCCGCCGTCTCCTGCAATCCGGCGACCCTCGCCCGCGACGCCCGCATCCTCGTCGACGGCGGCTACAAGCTCCTCTCCGTCACCCCCATCGACCAGTTCCTCTGGTCGCACCATGTCGAGGCCGTGGCGCTGTTCCAGCGGTAGGCTTTTCGGCCGTCTTGCACTCTGCGGGACGTTTGACGGTCGTCATCCTCGCGCGAAGCGCGGACCCGGGCCCAGGGCCCCGAGGATGACGAAGGAAAGGCATCGTTCTGAGGCCGAGCGTCCACAGCGCGACCGCCACACCCCTCGCATTGCCGCCGACGGGGCGCGTTGCTAGAAGGGCCGGCCGCAGCCCTCCCGAAAGCCCCGATGCTCGACCAGCTGATGAACTTTCTCGCCGACTACGGCGTCGTGGTGGTCTTTGTCGGCATCCTGATCGAGTCCTCCGGCCTGCCGGTGCCGGGGGAAAGCCTGCTGGTGGCGGCCGGGGTGCTGGCGAGCCAGGGGCGGCTCGGCTTTCTCGAAGTGTTCCTGGCGGCCTGGGCCGGCGGCGTCCTCGGCGACAATGTCGGCTATGTCATCGGCTACCGCTACGGCCGCGGCTTCGTCTATCGCTGGGGCATGAAGATGGGGCTGTCGCGCCAGCAGATCGCGCGGATGGAGCAGCGCTTTCTCGACCGCGGCCCGCCGATCGTGCTCATCGCCCGCTTCATCCTGATCCTGCGCCAGCTCTGCGGCTTCATCGCCGGCACGACGCGCATGCCCTGGCTGAAATTCTCGTTCTACAACGTTTTGGGCGCCGCCCTGTGGACCGGCGCCTACAGCGGCGGCGCCTATCTCCTCGGCACGGCGGTCGAGCGCTATCTCTCGGCGGGGCGCTGGGTGTTCGGCGCCGTGGCGCTCGTCTTCGTCATCGCCAGTGCGACGACCATCCTCGGCTTCATCCGCGAGGCGCGCCGCGACGGCGAGGATGCCGGCGACGCCGAGCCGCCGACGCGCTGATGCGTCTCAGCGCGTCATGAAGGCCTGGAAGGCGGCGCGTGCCTCCTTCGACGACAGCCGCGCCTTGAACTGGCGCAGCTCTTCCTCGATCCGCTCGATCACCGGCGCGCGCGGCCCCCGCACGAAATCACGCGCGATCGCCATCGCCTCCCGCGGCTTGGCCGCCAGGGTTTTCGCCGCCTTGGTCGCGGTCTCTTCCAGATCGGCGCTGTCGACGATGCGGTAGACGAGGTTGGCCTCGCGCGCGGCCTCCACGTCGAAGCTTTCTCCCATCGCCAGCAGCGCGAAGGCCCGCTGCTGTCCCATCAACTGCGGCGCGAGCAGGCTGGAGCCGGCCTCCGGCACGAGGCCGAGATCAAGGAAGGGCGTGCGGAAGATCGAGCCGGGGGCGGCGAAGACGAGGTCGCAGTGCATCAGCAGCGTCGTGCCGATGCCGATGGCGAGGCCATCCACCGCGGCGACCAGCGGCTTCTGCGACCGCGCCAGCGCGTAGAGAAAGGATTCCACCTCGTCGCCCTCCCCGCCGCTGGCGGCGAAGGCGATGAAGTCGGCGATGTCGTTGCCGGCGGAAAACGCGCCGGGAACGCCGAGGATCAACGTCGCGCCGATCGTGTCGTCGCCGTCGGCTCGCTCGAGCGCGGCCGTCAGCGCCCGGTACATCGGCCGGTCGATGGCGTTCTTCTTCTGCGGCCGATTCATCCGGACGGTGAGGACGCCGTCGTCGACGGAAGTGGCGATGAAGTCGCTCATGGCAGCTTTCCCGAAAAAGATGTCATGCCGGCACCGCGGCGGATGCCGGCCAGAGGTGATCAGGCCAGCACGATGCGCGCCGCGGCAAGACTGGCGGCACCGTTCGTCACCCGGCTCTTCAGCGCCGCCGTCTCGCCAAGGAGATTCTCCGCCATGAAGCGGGCGAGCGCCATGCGGTCCTCGCGGGCGGGATCGGCGAGCGCGCCCTTGGCGAGATAGACGGCGCCGGCGGCGAGGCCCGCGAGCCGGAGATAGGGCGTCGCCCCGGCGAGCGCCGTTTCGCTGTCCTTGCCGGCCAGCGCGGCCAGCAGGAAGTCGGTGGCGGCGACGAGATCGGCGAGCGCTTCGGTGAGTGCCTCGGCGGTGCGGCCGAAACCGGGATGGTTGGCGCCGCGAACCGCCTCGACCACCGTTGCGAGCTCGGTGACATACGAGCCCATCGCGGTCCCGCCGGCCAGCGGCAGCTTGCGCAGGACGAGGTCGATGGCCTGGATGCCGTTGGTGCCCTCGTAGATCGGCGCGATACGGGCGTCGCGCAGGAGTTGGGCGGCGCCGGTCTCCTCGATGAAACCCATGCCGCCGTGGACCTGGATGCCGAGCGAGGCGACGTCGACGCCGACATCGGTGCCGAAAGCCTTGGCGATCGGCGTCAGCAGATGCGCCCGGTCGCTCCAGGTGCGCTGGGCCTCGTCCTCGCCATGCGCGCGGTCGATGGCGTGACCGCAGGCGAAGGTGATGGCGCGGGCAGCGCCGGTCAGCGCCTTCATGGTCAGGAGGGTGCGGGCGACATCGGGATGCTCGACGATCGGGCTCATGCCCTGCGGCGCCGCCTCACCCTGGCCGAGGCGCGTGGCGCGGCCCTGGCGGCGCTCGCGCGCATAGGCGAGCGCTTTCTGGTACGCCGCCTCGGCGACGCCGACGCCCTGCGTGCCGACGTGCAGGCGGGCATTGTTCATCATCGTGAACATGCAGGCGAGGCCCTTGTTTTCCTCGCCGACCACCCAGCCGATGGCGCCGGCTTCCCCCGTCTCGCCGGTGCCGTCGCCATAGATCATGGTGCAGGTCGGCGAGCCGTGGATGCCGAGCTTGTGCTCGAGCGCATGGCATTTCACGTCGTTGCGGGGCCCGAGGCTTCCGTCTTCCTGCACCAGGAATTTCGGCACGAGGAAGAGCGAGATGCCCTTCACCCCGGCCGGCGCGTCCGGCAGGCGGGCGAGGACGAGGTGCACGATGTTGTCGGTGAAATCGTGCTCGCCATAGGTGATGTAGATCTTGGTGCCGAAAATTCGGTAGCTGCCGTCGTCGCGGCGTTCGGCACGGGTGGTCAACGCCGAAAGGTCCGAGCCGGCCTGCGGCTCGGTGAGGTTCATCGTCCCCATCCAGGCGCCGGAGACGAGCTTTTCGAGATAGATCCGCTTCATCGTGTCCGAGCCGTGAGCGGCGATCGCCTCGACGGCGCCGACGGTCAGCATCGGCCCGAGCGCAAAGGCCATCGACGCGCCGTTCCAGATCTCGAAGACCGCCGCCGACAGCGCCACCGGCAGGCCCTGGCCGCCGAAATCGGCCGGGCCGGTCAGCGCGTTCCAGCCGCCGTCGATCCAGGCGGCATAGAGGTCGCGCCAGCCTTCCGGCGTGGTGACGACGCCGTTCTGGGCGGTTGCGCCCTGGCGGTCGCCGACGGCCGCCAGCGGCGCCATCTCCTCGCTCGCGAAGCGCCCCGCTTCCGTCAGGATGGCATCGAGCAGATCGAGCGTCAGGTCGCCGCTCTCCCCCGTCCGCATCGCCTCTCCGAGTCCGGAAACGGCGGTCAGGGCAAAGACAATATCCTCGACCGGTGCAGTGTACATTCGACTCTCCTCCCCGATGTCGAACCCTTTCCCCGCAGCGCGCGGGAGCAAGGACGGCTACGCACTATTTACGTAATCGTCAATCGCGCTATCCTTCGCGATGGTCCTGGAGCGTTGCGTCGCCTCCCATCCCAGCGCCCGTCCCATCCCAGGTGAATGATCAGCCAAGCTTCCAGTTTTAGGAACGATTTCCGGATCGGGACATTTCTGCTGATCTGTTCAGGAGGAGTTCAGCATGCGCCTGGTGCGCTTTGGTGACCGTGGCTCGGAGAAGCCCGGACTTGTCGATGCGCTTGGCGCGATCAGAGACCTCTCACGTCACGTCCCGAGCCTTTCGGGCACGGCTCTCGAGCCCGAGAGGCTCGCCGCCCTGCGGGATCTGGATGTCGACGACCTGCCTTTGGCGCCGCGCGGTGCACGGCTGTGCGCTCCCGTGTCGCGGATCAACAAGATCATCGGCGTCGGCCCGAATTTCCAGGAAAGCGCCGCGCTGGCCGGGTTCAAGATCAACCCGGAGCCGACCGTCTTCATGAAGGCGCCGTCGGCCGTCAGCGGCCCGAACGATCCGATCGAGATCCCTCGCCTGGCCACCCGCACCGACTGGGGCGTGGAACTGGCGGTGGTGATCGGGCGCACGGCGAAATACGTCCGTGTCGAGGATGCGATGAGCCATGTCGCCGGCTTCACCCTGGCCAACGACATCACCGAGCGCGCTCTGCAGCTGCAGCGCGGCGGACAATGGTTCAAGGGCAAGTCGCACGATACCTTCGCGCCTCTCGGTCCCTGGCTGGTGACGCCGGACGAGTTGAAAAACTACGATGACCTGACCCTCTGGCTCGAGGTCAACGGCGTGCGGCAGCAGCAGGGCAGCACCGCCGACATGATCTTCAAGGTGCCCTATCTCGTCTCCTACATCTCCCGCTTCGCGCGACTGGAACCGGGCGACGTGATCCTCACGGGAACGCCCGGCGGCGTCGGGCTGTCCTACGATCCGCCGCGCTTTCTCGGCGTGGGCGACCGCATGCGGGTCGGGGGCGACGGCCTCGGCGTCCAGGAATATGTCTGCGTGAACTGCTGACAGAGACGCTGCGGCGCGGAGCCGCAGCGTCCCTCCCCTCTTGCGGGTGCCGGACTATTCGGCGGCGTCCGCCCGGCGCTCATCGCCGTCTCTTCCGTCATCGCGCTGGTGCTGCCCCGAAATCGGCGAGACCCTCGCCATCGCGAACGCGTCGACGGCGACGACCCGCGCCACCGCCTGGCGGATCTCGGCGAGCTCGCCGAAATCGGCAGCCGTGATGATGCCCTGATCGAGGGCCGCCTGCGGGTCTCGGAGCTTTGCCTCGCGCATCTTCCGGTCGATCGAGGCGGCAGCGCTGAGGCGTTCGAAAGCCGCCTCGAGATCGGCGACGGCATGATCCTCGCGCCCCTCGCCGAGATAGAGATCGGGTGTCAGCCGGTCGCGCTGACTGGAGGGCCGCATCAGGATCTCGGCGAGTTCCGTGATGACGTCGTCGGTCGGCGCGGGAAGCGGAATGCCATAGGGGAAGCACAGAAGCCGCACCGTCAGCGCCGCCCAGCGGGCGGGCAGGTTTTCCAGGACGCCGTTGAAGGCGACGCCCATCCGGTAGAGGCCCTTGGCGAAGATGTAGTCGATGATCGGCCTGTCGGCTTCCGGCCGTCCCTCGTCCTCGAAGCGCTTGAGCGCCGCGGCCAGCAGATACAGCTCGGCCAGGATGTCGCCGAGCCGCGCCGACAGCATCTCCTTGCGTTTCAGCCCGCCGCCGAGCGTCAGCAGAGCCAGATCGGACAGGAGCGCGAAGGCGGCGGAATAGCGCGACAGCTGGCGCCAGTGGCCGGTGAAGGCGGCGCCATCCGGCGCCGGCGCGGCCAGCCCGCCGCTCCAGCCCCGGAGCGTCGCCCGCGCCGCATTGACCACGGCATGCCGGGCATGCGCCCAGAAATGCCGGTCGAAAGCGTCGAGGCCCTTTTCCGCATCCGGATCGGCGAGGGCCTGCATCTCCTTCAGCAGGTAGGGATGCGCCCGGATCGCGCCCTGGCCGTAGATCATCAGATTGCGCGTCAGGATATTGGCGCCCTCGACGGTGATGCCGATCGGCACCGACTTGTAGAGATTGCCGAGATAGTTCTTCGGCCCGTCCATGATCGCCTTGCCGCCATGCACGTCCATGGCGAGATCGACCGATTCGCGCATGCGGTATGTCGCATGCGCCTTCATAATGGCCGAGATCACCGAGGGACGGTGCCCCTCGTCGAGGGCGGCGACCGTCAGGCGCCGCGCGGCGTCGATCTGGTAGGCATGGGCGGCGAGCTGCGCCAGCGGCTCCTGGATGCCCTCGAACTGGCCAATCGGCAGGTTGAACTGCTGGCGCACGCGCGCATAAGCGCCGGTGACGCGGGCGCAATAGGCCGCGCCCGCGGCCGACTGCGAGGGCAGCGAGATCGAGCGGCCGGCGGCGAGCGCCGTCATCAGCATGGTCCAGCCCTGGCCGATCTGCGCCTCGCCGCCGAGAATCCAGTCCATCGGAATGAAAACGTCCTCGCCGACGAGCGGACCGTTCTGGAAATAGGTGGAGAGCGGCACGTGCCGGTCGCCGACGGTGACGCCCGGCGTCGTCGTCGGGATCAGCGCCACGGTGATGCCGAGCGAAGCGCCCCGCTTCAGGTGGTTTTCGGGGTCGAACAGCTTGAAGGCGAGGCCCATGACGGTCGCGATAGGGCCGAGGGTGATGTAGCGCTTGGCAAAATTCAGGCGGATGCCGAGGACTTCCTGTCCCTCGTGCTGGCCGTAGGCGACGACGCCGCGATCGGTCATCGCCGCGGCGTCCGAGCCGGCTTCCGCCGAGGTCAGGCCGAAACAGGGGATCTCGCGCCCGTCGGCGAGACGCGGCAGCCAGTGGTCGCGCTGCGCCTGGGTGCCGAAATGCACCATCAACTCGCCTGGCCCGAGCGAGTTCGGCACCATGACGGTGACGCCGGCGGCGACGCTGGCGGAGGAGACCTTGCGCACGACCTCGGAATGGGCGGTGTGCGAGAAGCCGAGGCCGCCATATTCCTTCGGGATGATCATGCCGAAGAATTTCTGGCTGCGCATGAAATCCCAGACCTCGCGGGAGAGGTCGTGGTCTTCGGCGGACAGCTTCCAGTCATCGATCATGGCGCAGAGCGTATTGACCGGCCCGTCCATGAAGGCCTGCTCGTCCGGCGAGAGTCGCGCCGGCTTCATCGCCAGAAGCCTTGCCCAGTCCGGGTTGCCGGAGAACAGCTCGCCGTCCCACCACACGGTGCCCGCGCCGATCGCCTCGGACTCCGTCGCCGACAGCTGTGGCAGGACGCCCTTGGCCCATTTGAAGATCGGCCGCGTCAGTTTCTCCCGGCGAAAAGACATGTGCTCAGCTCCCATCCGTCCCATGACAAGGATATGTATGGCAGAGATCGCCGATGTCCTGCGACCAAGGGAAGCCGCAGCGACCGTTCCCGCCGGCCGGCCTCAGCCTTCCTCGCGCTCGATCGCGCGCCGGCCGATGTCGGTGCGCCAGAAACCCTCGGGCCAGTCGATCTCCGCCGTAGCGGCATAGGCCTTCACCGCGGCTTCGCCGACGCTGGCGCCCGAGGCGGTGACGCCGAGGACGCGCCCGCCATCGGCCACAAGTTTCTCGCCCGCGCGCCGCGTGCCTGCGTGAAAGACAATGGCGCGGTCGTCGTCCGCGGGCAGCGCCCGGATCTCGCTGCCCTTGGGATAGCTGCCGGGATAGCCGGAGGTCGCGACGACGACGCAGAGCGCCGGATCCTCGTGCCATTCGGGCCGGCAGCCCGAAAGATCGCCCTCGGCCGCCTGTCGGAGGATCGGCAGGAGGTCGCTCTTCAGGCGAAGCATCAGCACCTGGCACTCCGGATCGCCGAAGCGGGCATTGTATTCGATCAGCTTCGGCCCCTCCGTCGTCAGGATCAGGCCGGCATAGAGGACGCCCTGGAAGGGGGTGCCGGCCGCGCGCATGCCGGCGAGCGTCGGCTCGATGATCTCCGCCATCGCGCGCTCGGTCAGGGCCTCGGTCATCACCGTCGCCGGCGAATAGGCACCCATGCCGCCGGTGTTCGGGCCGACATCGCCGTCGAAGGCGCGCTTGTGGTCCTGCGCGGTGCCGAAGAACACGGCCCTGTCGCCGTCTGCGAGGCAGAAGAGGCTCGCCTCCTCGCCCTCCATGAATTCCTCGATCACCACCTCGCTGCCGGCAGGCGCCCCGGCAAAGCAGTCGTCGACGGCGGCGAGCGCCTGCTCGACGGTCTCCGCCACGGTGACGCCCTTGCCGGCGGCCAGCCCGTCGGCCTTGACGACGATCGGCGCGCCCTCGCGGCGCACATGGTCCTTGGCGGCCTCGGCGTCGGAGAAGCGGGCATAATCGGCCGTCGGGATCCCCATCTTCCGGCAGAGATCCTTGGTGAAGCCTTTCGAGCCTTCCAGCTGGGCTGCCGCGGCGGAGGGGCCGAAGACGGCGATGCCGTGCGCCCGCAGCGCGTCGGCGATGCCATCGACGAGCGGCGCCTCCGGTCCGACGACGACGAGATCGACGCCCCTGTCGGTGCAGAAGGCAGCGACCGCCACATGGTCTGATATGTCGAGATCGGCGAGTTGCGCATGCGCGGCGATGCCGGGATTGCCCGGCGCGGCGTACAGCGTTCCGAGCTCGGGCGACTGGGCGATCTTCCAGGCCAGAGCATGCTCGCGGCCACCGGCGCCAATCAGGAGAACATTCGTCGTCATCGGGCACCCGTCCATTTCCATTGTTGCGGCGATTACGGGGGCGGAGGGCGCCGGGTCAAGGGCGCGGCGAGCGAAGCCACCGGTTTCATCTTGACGGCGGCGGCTTTCGGGTCAACTTGGCATCTATGCCGCATTCGAGAGACAGCCTTGCCGGCGATCCAGCGCAGGATCGCGTTTCGGACGCTCCGTCCGACAACTGGGTCTACAGGATCCTGCCGGCACGGCTATGGCCGCATGCGCAGCTGGCCCGCTGGGACCGGCCGATCGGCTGGCAGCTGCTCCTGTGGCCATGCTGGTGGTCCGCGGCGCTGGCACCGCAGGCGATGCTGCCGGGCGCGGCGACCACGGGCCTGCCCAATCTCTGGCACCTGATCCTGTTCCTGGTCGGCGCCGTGGCGATGCGCGGCGCCGGCTGCACCTACAACGACCTCGTCGACCAGACGATCGACGCCAAGGTGGCGCGCACGCGCTCGCGGCCCTTGCCGTCCGGGCGCATCAGCCGCGCCAGCGCCCGGCGTTTCCTCGTCGCGCAAGCGCTGGTCGGCCTGCTCGTGCTGTTGCAGTTCAACACCTTCGCCATCCTGCTCGGAATGGCCTCGCTTGGAGTCGTCGCCGTCTACCCCTTCCTGAAGCGGGTGACCGACTGGCCGCAGCTCGGGCTCGGCTTCGCCTTTTCCTGGGGCGCGCTGATGGGCTGGGCTGCGGTCTGGGGCTCGCTGGCCCTGGCGCCGGTGCTGCTCTATGCCGGCAGCGTGCTGTGGACGATCGGCTACGACACGATCTACGCGCATCAGGACAAGGACGACGACGCCCTGGTCGGCGTGCGCTCGACCGCCCGGCTGTTCGGCGACAAGACCAGGCCGGCGCTGGTCGTCCTCTATGGCGCGGCGTTGGCCTGCTTCGCTCTCGCCTATCTCACCACCGGCCCGGTCACCGGCCCGCACTGGCCGGCCTATCTCGGGCTCGCCATCGGCGCCGCGCACATGCTGTGGCAGATCCTGATGCTCGACATCGATGATCCCGACCAGTGCCTGTCGCTGTTCAAGTCGAACAATCTGTTCGGCTGGATCCTGTTCTTCGGCCTGGTGTTTTCCGGCCTCTGGTCGCTGCTGTTTCCCTTGGCGGCCTGACCGCGGGAGCCGGACGGACGAGACCGGCGGACCCGCGAGGGATCAGTGGCGGGCGATGATCTCGGTGCCGGAGATGACCATTCGCATGCCGAGGCCACCCGGCTTGCGGCGGGCGAGGAAGCGCGGCCGGCGGGCCCGGTGGGCGCTGGCGCTGGCCCGGCGCGGCGCAGTGCGGGCGGCGCGCAGCTGGCCGAGCGTCTCCTCCAGTGGCGTCACGGCGCCACTGGCCTCCACCATCAGCATCGGCAGGTTGAACAGGTCCGCCCAGCCGCGCCAGTCGGCGGCGACGTCGAAGAGGTCGGAGGCGACGAGCAGGGGAACGCAGAGCTTGGCGTCCTCGTGGAACAGCTCGAGCGTGACCGTGACCTCGCCGGCCTCGTTCTCCATCGCCCGGGCGGCGACGCCCTTGAAGGCCCGGGGCGGCAGCGCGATCGACATCGGCAGGCCGGACTTCTGCAGAACCCGGCCGATGACGGCGCCACGGCGGTCGACGCGGTAGCTGACCCGCTCGCCGTCGTCGACGAGCTCGTAGCTCTGCTTGCGGTCGGCGGCCGCCGGGTCGAGGCGGATCGGCATTTTCGCCCATTCCGGCTTGGAAGAAGCGGCGTTGATGGCAGTGTTCATGATGGGCGCCTCTGTGTGTCTGTCGCGACCTCGAACCGGGTCGCCTTGACCGATGTCTCCCGGCCTTTTGATAAGCTGACACTACAGCTCCCTTCTTGCAGTCGGGCTAAGAAAGGCAGTTAAGTGATTGTCACTATTCACAGGGCTAATGAATTGAAGACTTGAATAGAGTTTTAAACGACCTTTCCAGGGTTGAGGATCTGGTAAGGATCAAGGGCCTGCTTGAGGCTGCGCATCAGCGCCATTTCGACCGAATTCTTGGTGCGGGCGAGCTCCAGCCGCTTCAACTGGCCGATGCCGTGTTCGGCGGAGAAGGTGCCGTCCATCCCGTCGACGATGCCGTGGACGATGGCGTTGATTTCCGTCCAGCGGGCGAGGAAGGCCGCCTTGTCGGCGCCCAGCGGCTGCGAGATGTTGTAGTGGATGTTGCCGTCGCCGAGATGCCCGAAGGCGACGATGCGCGCCTCGGGAATCGCGGTCAGGACGGCGGCGTCGGCCGCCGCCAGGAATTCGGCCACGCGGGCGACGGGCACGGCGACGTCGTGCTTGATCGAGCCGCCCTCCGGCTTCTGTGCCCAGCTCATCGCCTCCCGCATCTTCCAGAAGGTGGCGGCGTCGGCGAGCGACTGCGCGATCGCGGCATCCTCGATCAGCGCCTCTTCCAGCGCGGCGGCAAGGATCGCCTCCATCGTCTCGCGGGCATCCTCGGCCGAGCGCTGCGAGGAGATTTCGACGAGGAGATACCAGGCATGGGCAGAGGACAGCGGATCGCGCGCGCCCGGCGTGTGGCGAAGGGTGAACTCCATCCCGCGCCGGCCCATCAACTCGAAGGCGGTCAGCTGCCGCCCGGCCCGCGCCTCGGCGCGGCCGAGGAGGCGCAGCGCCTTTTCCGGTGATCTCAGGCCGACATAGGCGACCTCGCGCCCGGCGGGTTTGGGGAAAAGCTTCAGCACGGCGCCGGTGATCACCGCGAGCGTGCCCTCGGCACCGATCAGCAGGTCCTTCCAGTCGTAGCCGCGATTGTCCTTCTTCAGGCGCCTGAGGCCCGGCAGGATCTCGCCGGAAGGCAGCACCGCCTCGAGGCCGAGGCACAGGTCCCGAGCATTGCCGTAGGCCAGCACCGACGTGCCACCGGCATTGGAGGAGAGATTGCCGCCGATCTCGCAGGACCCTTCCGACCCCAGCGACAGCGGAAACAGAAGGCCCGCCTCGTCGGCCGCCGCCTGGACATTCGCCAGGATCGTCCCGGCCTCGACCACCATGGTGCGGCCGACCGCGTCGACATCGCGGATCCGGTTCATGCGCGACAGCGACAGGACGATCTCGGCCTCGGAGCGCGGCGACTGGCCGCCGACGAGGCCGGTATTGCCACCCTGCGGCACGATCGGCGTGCGCGTCTCACTGGCGAGCTTCATGATCGCGGCAACTTCCGCCGTCGAATCCGGGCGCAGCACGAGGCGCGTGCGGCCCTTGAACAGGTCGCGCGGCTCGGTGAGGTAGGGGGCGAGGAGGTCGGGCGCGCGGAGCGCATGGGTTTCGCCGACGATTGTCGCAAAACGCGCGATGGTCTCGTCGGTGGCGGGGAGAGGGGGAGCGTGGTTCATGCGGCTAGAATAGACGCAGGCGCCGGGTTCCGTCGAGGTCGCCCGGGATCAGCCGCGCGGGGCCGCCGCCCGGCGCAGGCGGTCGTTGATCGCCTCGCCGAGGCCGGTTTCGGGAATCGGCATCACGGCGATCTCGGCAACATCGGGCCGGTCGAGCAGCGTCAGCGCGGCGAAAAGGTTCGAGGCCGCTTCACGAAGGTCGCCCGCGGGGCTGAGGTCGATGATGCCGGCGGCGGCGCCCTCCCCTTCCACCGCCCGGCGTCCGAACTTCAGGAGCCACTCCCCGGGCCGGACCGACAGCGCGTCGAGCCGAACTTGTCCATGCGGCGCGTAGTGCGAGGCCAGTTGCCCCGGAGACTGGATGGCGGCGCCGGCCTCCGGCCGGACGACGGCGAGCCCCAGGGCGGCCTCGATGTCGTCCGCGGTGATGCCGCCGGCGCGGAGCAGTACGATCTTTCCCGGCACCGGCATGACGATCGTCGATTCCAGCCCGACCACGGCCGGCCCTGCATCCAGGATGAGATCGATCCGGTCGCCGAGGCTGCGTGCGACATGGGCCGCCGTCGTCGGGCTGACCTTGCCCGAGCGGTTGGCGCTCGGCGCGGCGACCGGGCGGCCGACGCCGGCGATGACGTCGCGGGCGATTCCCTGCGGCATGCGCAAGGCCACCGTCGTCAGGCCGCCGAGTGTCAGGGGGTGGATACCGCTTTCCGCCGCCAGGGGCAGCACGATGGTCAGGGGGCCGGGCCAGAACGCGTCGGCCAGCCGGCGCGCCACTGGATCAAAGACGCCCGTGGCCTCGGCCATCGCCCTGTCGCAGACGTGGCAGATGAGCGGATTGAAGCGCGGCCGGCCCTTGGCCTCGAAGATCGCGGCAACGGCGGCGCCCTGGGTCGCGTCGGCGCCGAGGCCATAGACGGTTTCGGTGGGAATCGCGACAAGACCGCCGGCCAGAAGCACGGCTACGGCGTCAGCGACGGCTTCGGGTGATTGGGAGGAAACGAGACGGGCCATGCCGCCTTGTGCCGACATCGGCCCGAAAATGCAAAAAGGAGCAGCGGCCCGAGGGGGGGGTGGCCGCTGCTCCTCTTTATGATGACGTCCAGAGGGGAACTGGACGCTCTCTCGGCGCCGGCGCACGAAAGATCCGAGGGGAGCAGATCTTTGGTGCGGCAGTGAATGCTGGGCGCTCAGTTCATCAAAGCGCTCGACGCGGTCGATGGTTCCGTGCCAGCGGAAAATAATTCTTGCGACCCGAATTTCCCATCGGGCTGCGGCGTCACGCCTGGCCGGACGGAGCGAAGACGGTCCTACGGCTGTTCCGCCTCGGCGGACGCGGCAAAGGCGCCGGCCTGCGCACCGCTGGCACGCGCTCGGCCGGCCGGCATCGGCGCCTTCAGCGCGTGGACAGGAAGGCCGTCGCGATCCGCTGATCGAGGGCCGGTCCGACCGGGAGGCCCGCTGGCCGTGAGGCGACCAGGCGCGGCCCGCGGCCGGCGGCCGGCGCGGCCGAGGCGACCTCTTCCGCCGGTGCGGCCTGCGAGGCCTGCGAGGCCTTGAGATCGTCATTGGCCTGCCGCAACCACAGGCGCAGGCGCGACTTCCCGGTCTCGCCGAGCGCCGGCGCGGGGGGAATGGCGGTCACGGCGTCGCCCGCCTCGGGGACGATGGCTGCCACGCGCTGCATTTCGTCTTTCAGCCCACCAAAAACCCCCAGCCCGGCAGCCTGGGCCGGCTGGCCAGGCGAAATCGTGCGGAGGGCAGCCCGCGGCGATGCGGCGTGACTAGGCGCCTCCGGATGGCGCGCCAGTTCAGTGAGGAGCTGCAAGGGATCGATCCGGGCGGCGGGGTGGCCGGAAGGGCCGTAGGCTGCCAGAAGCGTGGCATCGCCGCCGATCGCGGCCGATCGGGTAGCAGGCTTGGCGTCGGCATCGGCGACTTTCGCCGCCGCTGCCGGCGGCGTCGGCGCCGGCGCGGCCGACTTCGCCGTGCGCGTCTCGCCGATCAGCGACAGGTCGCCGACGAGCGAGCCGATTGCCCGTCCGGCCTTCTGCTTCAGCTCGGCCAGGAGCGTCGGCGCCTCCGGCTCGTCCAGCGGGCGGACCAGTTCGTTGAAGGGCCAGGCGGCGCGCAGGCTGTCGACGTCCATCGAGGCGACGTTCACGTCGATGTCGTTCTTGGCGCCCTTCACCCGGTAGGGGCACTCGGACTTCGAGCAGTTGTGCATCGAGGAGAACTGCCAGAGCGCGTAACTCGGCCAGGTCGTCTCGGGGAAGAGGCCGGTGATGTCCTCGCGGTAGCGGGCGTACCAGAGCGGCAGGCGCGACAGCAGCGGGTAGGTCTCCTTGTAGTCGGAGATCCATTTGGCGGTGGAGCCGTTGGTGTAGAGGACGGGATAGCGGCCGGTGCGGATGAAAATCTGGTTGGAAAAGATCTCGGCATCTTCGAGCGACATCCACTCGTCGGTGTTGTCCTCGATGTCGATGGCGATGAGGTCGTCCGCCTCCGGCTCGGCGAAATCGATGAAGTGATCGGCCTGCTCGCGCGGATTACCGGGGCGGGCGAGATGGTAGGCGCCCCACTTCAGACCCAGCGTCTTCGCCATCAGGCGACGGGTGAGGTAGAGTTCCTTGGTGACGGTGTATTTCCACCAGCGGTTCTTGCAGAGCAGCGCCTCGTCGCCCGATTTGCCGCTGCAGTCCCATTCCGGCGGCAGGCCGTCGGACGCCTTGTTGATGAAGCCGGCGATGCGCTTGTCGGAGGTGAGTTCCTTCCAGTCGATCGGATTGAACTCGTAGGCGTCGATGACCAGAGCCCGGTCCTCGTCCTTCCATGGCTTGTCCCAGGCGGCGTTGGCCTCGTCGGCAGAGATCAGGATCAGCCCGGCAGTCAGTGCACAGGCGAGCGTGATGGCTGCCGCAAAGGCGGCGCGCATGACCGGCATTCAGAACTTCCCCTCGTCGTCGCTGTCGTCTTGCGGGTCTCGCGAACGAGCCCGTTACCCCTTGGCGGCTGGAGACTTCATGACGGTGCAATCGGGCAGGTTCCGGGCAGAGTTGATCACATCACGCAACAATTCGAAATATTACGTGATAATTTCTGCGATTGGATGGTTAATCAACTGAAAAGGATAGCTGTTTCCCATCTTGCGTGAAACTGACCTCGCGCCCGAAAAAACGTTTGGACGGGAAAATTTCGCGTCTCTGCCGCGCAGTTTTGGTGCGATTTCGCCACATTGGGGCAGAAAACGGGCGATCGGCCCGATGGCGAGACGACAGCCGGAGCGGCCGTCTCGCCCGGATGGGGTGGATCGTCTTGCCGCCGTCAGCCGGCGATCTTCGAAAAGTCCGCCACCTGCCGGGTCGCGGCGCGGATGCGGGTGAGGAGCGCCAGACGGTTGGCACGCAATCCCTCGTCCTCGGCATTGACCAGCACCTTTTCGAAGAAGGCGTCGACGGGGATGCGCAGGCTCGCCAGCGCGCCCATGGCCTGGCCGTAGTGCTCGGCGCGGAGCGCGGCGGCCAGTTCCAGCTCGGCGCGGTCGATGGCGGCGGCGAGCAGCTTCTCCTCCGGCTCGGCGAGCAGCGCGAGGTCGACGTTTCCGGCGATGCGCGTGCCCTTCTTCTCCTCGGCGGCGAGGATGTTCGCGGCGCGGCGCGTGCCGGCGAGCAGGTTGGTGCCGTCCTCGCTGGCGAGGAAGGCGCCGAGGGCTTCGACGCGGCGGGTGATGTCGAGGAGGTCGTCATTGACGGCATCAGATTGGCCGATCTCCCCCCTTGAGGGGGAGATGGTCGGCAGACCAGAGGGGGGTGTCGTGGCACCAAGCGTTGCAGACGAAACGGAAGCGTCGCTACCCCCCTCTGCCTTGCCAGGCATCTCCCCCTCAAGGGGGGAGATCGATGCTTTCCCGTCCTGCACACCAGACAGCACCGCATCGACGAGATCGTGCCGCGCGCCCTGGTCGCGCAGCTGGCCCTTCAGGCGGTCGTGGAAGAAGGCGAGAAGGTCGGCATCCGCAACGACCTGGCCAAGATGGAACTCGAGCGCACGATCCAGCACGATCCGGATCACGCCCAAGGCCGCGCGCCGCAGCGCATAGGGGTCCTTCGACCCCGTCGGCTTCTCGTCGATCGCCCAGAACCCCACCAGCGTGTCCAGCTTGTCCGCCAAAGCCACCGTAACCGCGACCGGATCGGTCGGCACCGCATCGCCCGGTCCCTGCGGGCGATAATGCTCCTCGATCGCCGCCTGCACGGACGGGTGCTCGCCCTGCAGCGCCGCGTAGTAGCGGCCCATCAGGCCCTGCAGCTCGGGGAACTCGCCGACGGCCTCGCTGGTGAGGTCGGCCTTGGCGAGGAGTGCGGCGCGCTTCGCCAGCGCCGGGTCGGCGCCGACCATCAGCGCGATCGTCTGGGCCAAAGCGGCGATGCGCTGGACGCGGGCGCCCTGCGTGCCGAGCTTGGCGTGGAAGGTGACGCCGAGGGCGTCGAGTTTCGCCATGCGCTGGTCGAGCGGCTTCGACAGGTCGAGGCCGAGCTTTTCCGCGGAGGCCTGCAGACCGGCGATGTCAGGGAGGTCCGCCTGGTCGGTCTGCCAGAAATACAAAGCGTCGGAGAGCCGGGCGCGGACGACCTTGCCGTTGCCGCGGGCGATCTCGGCGCCGCCGTCGGAGGCCTCGATATTGGCGACGAGGACGAACTTGTTCGACAGGCCCGTGGCGCCGGGCGCGCGGGTGACAAAACATTTCTGGTTGGTCTTGATGGTGAGGCGCACGACTTCCGGCGGGATGGCGAGAAACGCTTCCTCAAAAGTGCCCATCAGGACGACGGGCCATTCGACGAGGCCCGAAACCTCCTCCAGCAGCGCCTCGTCCGGCACGACTTCCAGCCCCTGCGCGAAGGCGAGGTGCTCGGCGTCGGTGCGGATGATGTCCTTGCGGCGGTCGGCGTCGAGGACGACGTAGGCGCGCTCGAGGCTCGAGACATAATCGTCGAAGCGCCGCACCTTGATCGCGTCCGGCGCGTGGAAACGGTGGCCGTAGGTGAGATTGCCGGAGCGGATGCCGCCGACCTCGAAGTCGACGACGACCGGCTCGGAGGTCTCGGGGCCGAAGGTGCAGAGGATCGACTGCAGCGGGCGCACCCAGCGCAAGCTTCCCGGCTCGCGCGAGGCCTTGCCCCAGCGCATGGATTTCGGCCAGGGGAACTCGCGGATGATTTTGGGCATCAGTTCGGCGACGATGTCCTCCGCCGCCTGGCCGGGCTTGCGCATATGCGCGACGTAGAAATCGCCCTTCTTCGGATCGGAGTGGACATGCGCCTCCTCGATCGACGAAAGGCCCGCGCCCTTCAGGAATCCCTCGATCGCCTTGGCCGGCGCGTCGGTGCGCGGGCCCTTGCGGTCCTCGACCTGGTCCTTGGAGCGGGCGTCGACGCCGCGGATGTCGAGGGTGAGGCGGCGCGGCGTCCAGTACTCTCGCGCGCCCTCATAGGTGAGGCCGGCGGCAACGAGACCGTCGGTGACCAGCTTCTTCAGGTCGCCCGCCGCCTTGCGCTGCATGCGGGCGGGGATCTCCTCGGAGCGCAGTTCGATCAGAAGGTCGGGCATCGGTCTCTCCACCCTTCAGAAAAGGGCTTTCCGGCCGGCGGACGGCCTCATCGTTTCGGTCGCGGGCAGCGCTTGCCCGGCGCGGGCGCCGGCTCCGGCACATCGCGGCGCGGCAGCCTGCGCCGCTCTTCGACCACGGCGCGGATGCTGTCAAGAACGGCGGCCGGATCGGCGCGCACCGCGGCGTTGGCGAAGCGCAGCACGTGAATTCCTTGTGCGGCCAGCCAGTCATCGCGCGCCGCATCCTTGGCGAGTTGGTGCGGGGTGTGGTGCTGGGCCCCGTCGAGCTCGACGATCAGGCCGAGCGGCTGCGAGACGAAGTCGCAGAGATAGGCGCCGATGCGGACCTGGCGGCGGAAATGCTGGCCTTCGCCGGGAATGGCTCGGAGAGAAGGCCAGAGCAGGTCTTCCAGACCCGTCGAGGTGCTGTCGACGGCGCGCCGCGCGCGCTGCGCCTTCAACTGCAGGCGAGTCAGCGCCATGGAGAAGCTGTCTGCCGGCTGTTGGAAAAGTCGAGGGTGTCGCGCCCCCCTCTGCCTGCCGGCATCTCCCCCTCAAGGGGGGAGATCAGGAGCGTCACCCTTTGCGACAAGCCGATCTCCCCCCTCGAGGGGGAGATGGCCGGCAGGCCAGAGGGGGGCGAGCGCCGCCGCCCTACCAGGACTGCCATTTTCGTCATGCCTCAGATGTCGCCCTGCGACGTATCGCAGGCTGCGACGCTGCCCTCTTCGAAGCCGCGCCTGAACCAGGTCTGGCGCTGCGCCGAGGTGCCGTGGTTAAAACTGTCGGGCACGACATAGCCCTGGCTCGCCTTCTGCAGCGTGTCGTCGCCGATCTGCTCGGCGGCGTTCAGCGCTTCGTCGATGTCGCCCGCTTCGACATAGCCCGCGGCCTGCGTGTCGTGCGCCCAGATGCCGGCATAGCAGTCGGCCTGCAGCTCGATGCGGACCGACAGGGCGTTGGCCTCGGCCTCGCCGACGCCCCGCCGAGCCTGGTCAAAGGCCGGCAGGATGCCGGTGATGTTCTGGATGTGGTGGCCGACCTCGTGCGCCACGACATAGGCCTGGGCGAAATCGCCGCCGGCATTCAGCTGATCCTTCAGCTGCCGGAAGAAGGACAGGTCGATGTAGAGCTTCTGGTCCGAGGGACAGTAGAACGGCCCGCTCGCCGAACTCGCATTGCCGCAAGCCGAGGCGATGGAATTGTTGAACAGGACAAGGGTCGGCGCCGGATACTGCTCGCCGGCATCGGCGAAGCGCTTGGTCCAGACGTCCTCGGTGTCGGCAAGGACAGTGGCGACGAAATCGTCCGTCTTGTCAGACGTGCCCTGCACGCCAGGGCCGCTCGCTGTCTGCGACTGCTGGGTCTGGCTGCCGCCGTCCATGCCGAACAGGAACATCGGGTTGACGCCGAAGCCAAACCACAGGACCGCGCCGACGATGATCAAGCCGACGAGGCCCAGGCCGCCGCCGCGCCCGGCGCGGATCGGCGTCCGCATGCCACCGCCGCCGAAGCCGCCGCCACCGCCGCGACGGTCCTCGATATTGTCGCTCTGCCGCCGACCTGTCCAACGCATGGATGCATGCTCCTCATGATGTCCCGCACCGCAACGCGGCTGGCAGGCTTTGGTGCCGTGGCGGCAGTAATAAGAGCGAGCTTAGTTCAGGCAGCCTGCGTCGGCATCCGATAATCAAAGCCGCCGCCCTCGGTGGCCAGGAACGCCTCGCCACAGGCCTTCGCCAGCGTGCGGACGCGAAAAATGTAGCTCTGGCGTTCGGTGACGGAGATCACGCCGCGGGCGTCGAGCAGGTTGAAGACGTGGCTCGCCTTGATCGCCTGGTCATAGGCGGGCTGCGCCATCAGGTGCCGCCCTTCCCGGGCGTCCGGCCTCGCCGCGCCGGCGGCGAGCAGCGCCCGGCATTCGGCCTCGGCCTCGTCGAAATGGCGCAGCAGGACGGCGGTGTCGGCGTGCTCGAAATTGTAGCGGGAATATTCCTGCTCGGCCTGCAGGAAGACGTCGCCATAGGTGACCTTCTCCTCGCCCTCGCGGCCGTTGAAGTTGAGGTCATAGATGGAGTCGACGTTCTGCACGTACATCGCCAGACGCTCGAGGCCGTAGGTCAGTTCACCCGCGACGGGCGCGCATTCGATGCCGCAGATCTGCTGGAAATAGGTGAACTGCGAGACTTCCATGCCGTCGCACCAGCACTCCCAGCCGAGACCCCAGGCGCCGAGCGTCGGGCTCTCCCAGTCGTCCTCGACGAAGCGGATGTCGTGGAGGGCGGTGTCGATGCCGATGGCCTTCAGGGAACCGAGATAGAGCTCCTGCAGGTTCGGTGGGTTCGGCTTCAGGATCACCTGGTACTGGTAGTAGTGCTGCAGCCGGTTCGGGTTCTCGCCGTAGCGGCCGTCCTTGGGGCGGCGCGAGGGCTGGGCATAGGCGGCGTTCCAGGGTTTTGGCCCGAGCGCGCGCAGCGTCGTGCCGGGATGGAAGGTGCCGGCGCCGACCTCCATGTCGTAGGGCTGCAGGATCACGCAGCCATAGTCGGCCCAGTAGCGGTGCAGCGTCAGGATCAGCGCCTGGAAGGAGCGCTCGGGGCGCATATGCGGCGGCAGGTCGGACATATCGGGGCTCTCGGTGCGGGCGCCGGCCGGCGCCACGGATGCGGGCGAGGTGCCATGACGGGCCGGGAGCGTCAAGCGCGGGGGCGGACGCGCCAGTCCCGGGGTGGCCGGATCAGTCCTTCTTGACGCGGTAGATTCCGTCGTCGCCGCGCACCAGGGTCCCCTGTGCGCCGGTGCGCTGCTCGGCCTCGGCTCTGCGGCTGCGCTCGGATAGGCGCAGCGCGTCATCCTTCAGCCGCTTGAAGCCGTAGTAGGCCGCAGCCCCGACGAAGCCGAGAAGCAGGAATTGGGGCATCAGATCGACCATCGTAACGGAGTGCAATCAATGGGGCCGCGGGAAGGAGCCAGTAGAGCACAGGTGCTGCGTCTTCGATACGCCGGATCCGGGCGGACGGTTCCCGCGTGCGGCGATATACCCCAAGCCGCATAGCCCGACCGGGATGCCCGTTTGCGGTGCCGGAGGCCTGGCGGCAAGGGCACCGCGTGCGGCGCCTGCGCCACCGATCAGAGACCGAAGCGCGCCCAGGCGAGTCTCTCCTCGGCCATCACGGCGAGCTGCTCGGCAGCCCCCGCGCCGATGCGGGCGGGATCGAGCATGCCGCCCGCGGTGCCGATGCCGGTCGCCGGCCGTCGGCCGAAGAGGCCGCGGTTCGGCTGCACCAGGGTCGGCTTCACCTTCACGCCATAGCGCTCGCGCAGGACCGCGCGCAGATCGCCGAGACCATCGACGAGACCGAGCGAGAGGCCGCGTTTGCCCGACCAGAACTGGCCGGTGAAGAGATCGGGATCGTCGACGAGGCGATCGCCGCGGCTCGCCTTGACGAGGTCGATGAAGGTCTCGTGCACTTCGGCCTGCAGCGCCAGGAGATGGGCGATGTCCTCCGGCCGCTCCGGCTGGAAGGGATCGAGCCGCGCCTTGTTCTCGCCGGTCGAGTGCACGCGGCGCTCGATGCCGAGCTTGTGGATCATGTCGACGAAGCCGAAGCCGCCGGAGACGACGCCGATCGAGCCGACGATCGAGGAGGGATCGGCGATGATCTCGTCGCCGGCGCAGGCGATCATGTAGCCGCCGGAGGCCGCGACATCCTCGACGAAGACGAGCACGGTCTTGTTCTTTTCGGCGGCGAGATCGCGGATGCGCTGGTAGATCAAGCGCGACTGCACGGGCGAGCCGCCGGGCGAATTGACCAGGATCGCCACCGCCGGCGCCTTCTTCACGGCAAAGGCCTTGTCCAGCGCACCGGCGACGCCCGCCAGCGACAGGCTCTGCCGCAACGGCCCGGACGAGGCCATGATCGTGCCGCTCAGCCGCACCACCGGGACGATGATCGCATCCGAGCGGAAGCGCTTGGGGAGATATTTCTGCAGCGGAAAGGCCAAGGCGTCTGCTTTCGGGAAGAGGATCCGGAGCCTCCATGTAGGCACCCGCCGCGTCCGCGCAATTGCCCGGCGAGGCGGAAGCGGTGTCACCGCGGGAACTGCCGGCGAGGACGCGGCCTCAGGCGAGGCCGAGATCGATCGTGGCGTCTCCCGTTCCGATGCCGGTTCCCGCCGCCGTCAGGCCGCCGTCCGCGCCGTGCAGCACCAGGCCCGGCAGCAGCGACAGCGGCGCCCGCGAGCCCTTGCGGGCGTGCAAGAGCAGGCGCATCGCCGGAGCGCCGGCATGGGCGTGCACCGGCAGGAGGCGGATGTCGCCGAGGCGCCGCTCGCAGGCGTTCAGGATATCGGCCAGGCTGTCGGGCCGGGCGATCATCGCAAACAGGCCGCCATGGGCGAGCAGGGCCGCGCCGGAACGGATCCAGCGGATGAGAAAGTCTTCGTTCGTCGCCGCCCGCGCCGCGTGGCGCAGCGCATCGGGCGAGGCGCGGCCGCCGGGGGGATGGAAGGGCGGGTTGGTCACGACCGTGGCATAGTCGCCATCGGCGAGCCCCGCCGCTTCGCGCGCCGCCCGTCGTCCGAGGACGTCGGCCTCGACGACGCGGAGCCGCGGCGCCAGCGCCGCATTGCCGGGGAGCGCCACCGACCGGCGCGCGAGCGCCGCCATCACGTCATTGTTTTCGACCAGCGTCATCGCCAGGGCCGGACAGCGCGCCACCGCGGCAAAGCCGACGGCCCCGGCCCCGGCACCAAGATCCACGGCGGTGCCGCCTCGGCCCGCCGGCAGGCTCGCGGCCAGGAGCAGCGCGTCGAGCCCGGCGCGAAAACCCTGCCCCTGCGGCTGCACGAGGTGGAAACGGCCGGCATAGAAACTGTCGACCGAGGTCTCGGCCGCAGGCTCCGCCGACGCCGCCCGCCCCTCACCGACCGCATCGGGTGCCAGGTCCGGCAGCGGCACGGCCCCCTCCCCGCTTAGCGCGACAGCTCGTGGCCGAGCTCGGCGTCGCGCAGCAGGCGGCGCGCCTGGTCCAGCCGGTCGGCCTCCACCATGATCCGACGCGGCAGGACGCCGATCGAGCCGTCGAGAATGCTCATATGCGCGTCCGCGACGAAATGGCCGATCTCGGCATCCTTCAGGAGCGCGTCGACAAAGGAAATCAGGACCGCGTCATTGGAGCGCATCAGTTCGATCATCGGGCTTACCAACCTTCCAGTCTTCCGGCCTTGCGGGCAGAGGCCGCGCCGGATGCGGCCCCTCCACAGACGGGCCGCCGAACCGCGATCATCGCATCTTGGCCGGCGCCGCAGCAATCCCTGCTCCGTCCGCGGCGCCACGGCGTGTCCCGATGCGGCCCGCGTCGAGACGGGCGAGGACCCCTCGACCCTTCCACTCGGCGTCCGGCGCGCCATCTTCCGGCTTGCCGCCCACGCGTCCCCGTGTTTAGTCCCGACCATTGAACGGAGTGAATCTCGTGAGTGTTGCCAGTCCCGTCCGGGAGACATCCTCGAAGGCCTCGATCGACGCCATCGTCGCGCTGACGGCGCCGGCCATGGGCGAGGTCAATGCTATGATCCTGGCGATGGCCGGTTCGAACGTGGCGCTGATCCCCGAGATCGCCGAGCATCTGATCTCCTCGGGGGGCAAGCGCCTCAGGCCGATGCTGACCATCGCCTCGGCGCTGGCCTATGGCTATCGCGGTAGCGATCATGTGAAGCTCGCCGCCAGCGTCGAATTCATGCACACCGCGACGCTCCTGCACGACGATGTCGTCGACGAGAGCGATCTGAGGCGCGGCAAGCAGTCGGCGCGGATGATCTGGGGCAACCAGGCGAGCGTCCTCGTCGGCGATTTCCTGCTCGGCCAGGCCTTTCGGATGATGGTCGACGTCGGAGAGCTGTCGGCGCTGCGCATTCTCTCCACCGCCTCCGTCGTCATCGCCGAGGGCGAAGTCTGGCAGCTTTCGGCGGCCAAGCGGATGACGACCGGCGAGGCGGACTATCTCAAGGTGATCGAGGCGAAGACGGCGGCGCTGTTCGCCGCGGCGACGGAGGTGGGCCCCGTGCTCGCCGAGGCCGGCCCCGAGGCGCAGGCGCAGATGCGCGCCTATGGCCTCAACCTCGGTCTCGCCTTCCAGCTCGTCGACGACGTCCTCGACTATCGCGGCACCGCCCAGGCGCTCGGCAAGAACACCGGCGACGATTTCCGCGAGGGCAAGCTGACCCTGCCGGTGATCCTCGCGCACCAGCGCGGCAGCGAGGCGGAAAAGGCGTTCTGGCGCGGTGCGCTGGAGGGTGGCGAGAACGACGATGCGGCGCTGCTCGAGGCCAAACGCCTGCTGGAACGGCACGGCGCACTGGAGGCGACGGTGGCGCGGGCGCGCGGGTTCGGCGAAAAGGCGTTCGGCGCGGCCAGCGCGCTGCCGGCCTCGCCCAGTCGCACGGCGCTGCTCGACGTCGTCGCCTTCTGCATCGACCGGGTGAACTGACGACAGCGGAGCCGGCGCAATCTGGCGCCGTGGCCGCAATCTGGTCATTCTGGCAAGACATTGAGAAACTAAGAGCGATTGCGGCCTGGCGGCACCCGTCGCCGCCATCGCTCCGCCCGTGCGTCGACCTTTCCGGACGCACCGGTCGGGGCGAGCGCCGCAGAAGAGAGGATTTCATCGTGCAGACTCAGCGGATTTTCCCGATCGCGTTCCTCCTGGCCCTGTCGGGCGCGGCGATGATGCCGTCGGCGGGCCTGGCGGCTGGGACCGAGGCGGCCGCGCCGCAGCCTCTGCCGCCGCTCATCCAGTCGCTCTCGGGCGCCTATCTCGCCGCCAAGTCGGCCCAGCTCGACGGTGACCTGAAGGCGTCCACCAGCTATTTCGGCCAGGCGCTCGACATCGACCCGACCTCGGAAATGCTGCAGCAGGAGGCGATGTTCGCCTATCTCGCCGCCGGCCAGTTCGAAGACGGCGTCGACCTCGCCGCCAAGCTTCGCGAATCGCCCGATGCCGGCAAGGTCGCGCGGATCGCGCTCGGCGTCGACATGCTGCGCAAGGGACAGTACGCGCCGGCCATCGCCGAGTTCGACATCCTCGATCCGAGCGACCTCGACGGGCTGCTGCTCGCCCATCTTTCTGCCTGGGCGGATGCCGGCGACAAGCGGGTCGACGACGCGCTGTCGCGGATCCGGGAACTCGACGGGGCGGAATGGTACCCGATCTTCAACAACCTCCAGGCCGGCCTGATCGCCAGCCTTGCCGGCCGCAACGACGTGGCCCGCGGCTTCTTCGGCAACATTCTGGCCGACAAGGCCAATGCCCAGACCTCGCCCGACGCCTATCTCGCCGCCGCCGAGGCGCTGGCGCGGCTGGAATCGCAGGCGGGCGACAAGGATGCGGCGCTGGCGGCGCTCGACACCGGCCTCGAACTGGCCGCCAATTACGATCCGCTGACCTTCCTGAAGGCCAAGCTCGAAAAGGGCGAGACGCTCAGCCCCGCGATCGCCGACGTGCGCGAGGGCGCGGCCGAGACGCTCTACATTCTCGGCCAGGCGATCAACCGCGGCGACGGGCAGCAGGTCGCCATGCTCTATTTCCAGCTGGCGCGTGCCCTTGCGCCGAAGGATCCGAGCCTCCTGACGGCCCTTGCCGGCATTGCCGAACGCAGCAAGCGTTTCGACGACGCCATCGCCTACTACCGCGACATCCCCGCAGATTCCGCGCTGCGGCGCACGGCGGATCTGCAGACCGGGCTCGACCTCTGGTATTCCGAGAAGAAGGACGCGGCCAAGCAGCACCTGCGCCGGGCCGTGGCCGACTATCCGGACAATCTCCAGTCCTATCTGGCGCTCGCCGACGTGCTGTCTGCCGACAAGGACTATGCCGAGGCGGCCAAGGCGCTCGACAAGGCCGTGGAGATCGCCGTCCCGACGAAGCAGGAGACCTGGAACCTCTACTACCAGCGCGGCATCGCGCACGAGCGGCTGAAGCAGTGGGACAAGGCCGAGCCCGACTTCAACAAGGCGCTCGAGCTCTCGCCGAACCAGCCGCAGGTGCTGAACTATCTCGGCTATTCCTGGGTCGACATGAACCGGAACCTCGAAAAGGGGCTCGGCATGATCAAGACCGCCGTCGATCTCCGGCCGAACGACGGCTACATCATCGATTCGCTCGGCTGGGCCTATTTCCGCCTGGCGCGCTATGACGACGCCGTGGAGCAGCTGGAGCGGGCGGTGCTGATCAATCCCGTCGACCCGACGATCAACGACCATCTCGGCGACGCCTACTGGCGCGTCGGCCGCACCCGCGAGGCGGAGTTCCAGTGGAGCCGGGCCCTGGTCGGCATTCCCAAGCCCGAGGCGGCCGAGGTGGAGAAGATCGAGGCCAAGCTGAAGAACGGGCTGCCGGAGGACGACCGCAAGGCGGAGATGAAGAACGGCGAGCCGACCAAGGCGGGCGTCGCCGCGGCAGACCCGGCAGGCGACGGTGCGCCCACCGCCGCGCCCACTGCACCGGCCGTGACCCCGAACTGACGATGGACGGCGCGTCCCGCTTTGTTCCGGTGAGCACGCCGGAATGGCACGCGACGGCGCCGGCCAAGCTCAATCTCGCTTTGCACGTAACCGGGCAGCGCGCCGACGGCTATCACACGCTCTCCAGCCTCGTCGCCTTCACCGAGGCGGGCGATGGCCTGACCGTCCGCCCGGCCGAGCTCGACGGCCTGACGCTTTCCGGCCGCTTCGCAAACGCGCTGAGCGACGGCGCGGCGGAGGAAAACATTCTCGTCAAGGCGGGGCGCATGGCCCGCGCGATCGTCGATGCGTCCGGCGAAGAGCTTCCGCCGCTCGCTCTGCATCTGGAAAAATCACTGCCGGTGGCCTCCGGCATCGGGGGCGGCTCGGCCGATGCCGCTGCGCTGCTGCGCATCGTCGCCGACCTCTTCCCCCGCTGCCGCGAAAGCCTGCGCTCCGCGGCACTGGCGCTGGGGGCCGACGTGCCGATGTGCTTCGACGGCTGCCCCGCGCTGGTGGAAGGGCTCGGCGAGATCTCCTCGCCGCTCCGCCGCCTCCCCGCCGTGGACTGCCTGCTCGTCAATCCCGGTCTCGCCGTTTCGACGCCCGCGGTGTTCCGGCAGCTTTCGTGCCGGAGCAACCCGCCGCTGCCGCCGGTACCGGCCGCGGGCTTTGCCTCGCTCGCGGCGCTCGTCGACTATCTCCAGGCAAGCCGCAACGATCTGGCCGCGCCGGCAGGACAGCTCGCGCCGCCGATCGCGGCGATCGAAGCGGCGCTCGCCCAAGCCGGCGCCGCCTTCGCCCGGATGTCGGGATCGGGGGCGACGGTCTTCGGCCTGTTCGCCTCGTCGGCCGCGGCAAGCCGAGCGGCCGAGATCATGGCCCGGCAGCATCCGGACTACTGGGTGATGCAGACCCGGCTGAGGCCGGCAGACCCCGAGGATTTCCAGACATGACCGACCGTGCCTTCGTTCCCCTGTCGATCGCAGTGCTGACCGTGTCCGATACCCGCAGCCTCGACGACGACAAGTCCGGGGCGACCCTCTCCGAGCGGCTGACGGCGGCCGGCCACCATCTGGCCGATCGGGCGATCGTCGCCGACGACATCGAGGCGATCCGGGCGACGGTGCTGGGATGGACGGGCGATCCCGGCATCGACGTGGTGATCACCACCGGCGGCACCGGCTTCACCGGCCGCGACGTCACGCCGGAGGCGCTGGAACCGCTGTTCGACAAGCGCATGGAGGGGTTTTCGGCGATCTTCCACCGCGTCTCGTTCGAGAAGATCGGCGTCTCGACGATCCAGTCGCGCGCGACCGGCGGGCTGATCCAGACGACCTTCGTCTTCGTCCTGCCGGGCTCGCCGGGCGCCTGCCGCGACGCCTGGGACCTGATCCTCGCCGCGCAGCTCGACTATCGTCACCGCCCCTGCAATTTCGTCGAGATCATGCCGCGGCTGGACGAGCACCTGCGCCGCGGCGCCAAGGCGGTCTGAGCCGGTTTAGCCGCGCGAAGCGGGAAGCCGCGGCCGGACGGTCGCGGCCAGGCGCGTCGTCGCGAGGCCCTTGGCCATCTCCTCCAGCGTGCCGGCGCCCTTCGCCAGCCCGATGGCCTGCGGCTTCGGCACCAGGAGACCCTCCACCAGCGCCGTGCGCCTTCCGGTGAAGCGGGCGAAGAACCCCGGCTGATCGCGCTTGGCGCGCGAGAAGCGGGCCGCCCGCGGCGTCAGCGCCCGGCCCTCGACATCGCCGATATGGGTCGCTACCGCTTCCGTCCAGTCGATCGACAGCCGCGCGCCTGCCTCCAGGAGCAGCAGCCAGTTGCCGCGCGACAGACCGATGATGGCAGCAAGGCTCTCGCCCGCCGCGATCCGGCAGCCGGCATGATCGGCGACCTTGCGGGTGGCGGCGTCCAGCCCGCGGTCGATGACCACGACCTCGCGCACCATGCCCTCGACGGCGCCGGAGACCAGCGTCGACAGGCTGGCAGCCAGGGCATGCGGGTCTTCCCCAGCTTCGATGATTACCGACACCATGGTCTGGCTCTAGCCGATGCAACCGGCGCCCGCCAGTGCGACCAAAGTTCCGCCATGTTTGTTCTTGTAATGTTCTCATCACGACATTAGGTTTTCGTTCATACACGGGTCGGACGAGATCGGAAGGACACCAGCATGCAGGACGTCAGCATCGCCGACCGGGCCGCGTTTTCCGGCCCCAACGGCATCGACATCGCCCAGCACGTCATCGCCGAATCCGGCCTGCGCATCGGTTTCGAGCGGCGGCGGGGTCGCGGCTCGGGCGTCAACCCGACGGGTCGGTTCGAGCCATTCGCGCGCAGTGCCTATGACGACGGCTGGAACTCGCTCGACGAACTGCCGGCGTTCAAGACCGACGTCCAGGTCGAGAAGCCGAAGACGATCATCTCGCGCAACGCCTCGCCGGACATCTCCTTCGACCGCTCGGTCAATCCCTATCGCGGCTGCGAGCACGGCTGCGTCTACTGCTTCGCGCGGCCGAGCCATGCCTATATGGGCATGTCGCCCGGCCTCGATTTTGAGACAAAACTCTTCGCCAAGCCGAACGCCGCGGAACTCCTGGAACGCGAGCTGTCGAAGCCCGGCTATGTGCCGAAATCGATCGCCATCGGCACGAACACCGATCCCTATCAGCCGATCGAGAAGAGCTGGCGGATCATGCGCGAAGTGCTGGAAGTGCTGGAGGCGGCGAACCACCCGGTCGGCATCGTCACCAAGTCGGCGCTGGTCACCCGCGACATCGACATTCTCGCGCGCATGGCGGCCAAGGGCCTCGCCAAGGTGGCGCTGTCGGTGACGACGCTCGACCGCACGCTGGCGCGGGCGATGGAGCCGCGGGCGGCGACGCCCGCCAAGCGGCTCGAGGCGGTGAAGGCGCTCTCGGAGGCCGGCATCCCGACCATGGTGATGACGGCGCCGATCATTCCCGGCCTCACAGACCACGAGATCGAGCGGCTGCTCGATGCCGCCCATGCGGCGGGCGCGCGCGAGGCGGGCTGGGTGCTGCTGCGGCTGCCGCTGGAGGTGAGCCCGATCTTCAAGGAATGGCTGCTCCGGCATTATCCCGGCCGCTACCGCCACGTCCTGTCGCTCTTGCGTTCGATGCGTGACGGCAAGGACTACGACGCGGAATGGGGAAAGCGCATGCGCGGCACGGGCCCCTACGCCTTTCAGATCCGCAAGCGCTTCGAGCTGGCGGCGCGGCGGCTCGGCCTCAACGCCGAACGCGCCGTTCTGCGCACCGATCTGTTCACGCCGCCGCGGCAGGACGGGGTGCAGCTCTCGCTGCTTTAGTCCCCGCTGGCGAAAGCGACGGCGTGACGCCTTGTTATGACTGCCTTCCTATCGCCGGTTTTGCTCCGCAGACCGGTGTGGTGTCGGTCACTCTCCCCCCGGAGTGATTCGGTGCCTTGTGGAGAATCGGAGAATGCGCGAGTCTGGCCGCACCATGGCTCGTCATTCCTCCGATTCTCCCTCCCCTTTCGCCGACGGCGCGTCCGTCTCGATCGCCAGCGTGTCGGTGCCGGATTTCGGCATCGAAGCCGCGCGGTTCGAGCGTGGCGCGCTGCTGGTCGCCGGCATCGACGAGGCGGGTCGCGGACCGCTGGCGGGGCCGGTGGTGGCCGCGGCGGTGATCCTCGATCCCGCGCGCCTTCCCGATGGCCTGAACGATTCCAAGAAGCTGACGGCGGCAGACCGCGAGCGGTTGTTTGTGGAAATCCTCGCTCTGGCGACGGTCTCCGTCGCCTCCGCCAGCGCCGCCGAGATCGACCGCATCAACATCCGCCAGGCGACGCTGCTGGCCATGCGCCGCGCCGCGCATGGCCTCGCGCAGACCCCCTGCCACCTCCTGATCGACGGCAACGACGTCCCGCCGCTCCTGCGCGACCGGGCGACCGCCGTGGTCCAGGGCGACGCGCGCTCGCTGTCGATCGCCGCCGCCTCGATCATCGCCAAGGTGACGCGCGACCGGATGATGACGCGGCTCTGCCAGGTCCATCCGCATTACGGTTTCGGCCAACACATGGGCTATGCCACGCGCCAGCATCTGGCCGCGATCACGCTGCACGGCCCCTGCCCCCACCACCGCCTGAGTTTCAGCCCGATGCGACAGGGCGAGCTGCTGCTCGTCTGAGAACACGGTCCTTGGCGCCGGCGGCGCACCGGGTGGCGGCGGAGTGATCAAAGGAAAGGTGGGGCTTCGACGCTGCTTCTTCTCCCCTCCGGGGAGAAGGTCGCGGCAGCGGGATGAGGGGGGCTCCGACAGGAGCGACCACGCGCCGCTGCGCGGCTCCCCTCTTCGGCCTGCCGGCCACTTCTCCCCGGAGGGGAGAAGAACGCGCGTCCTCAATGGCTCGGCGGAATGATCGCCCGTACCAGCGTCAGTTCGGTACTGCTGGAATGGCGATAGCGGTGCACGCGGCTCACGAGCGATCCGCAGCGTTCTTCCACTGACAGGTTCCGGTGCATCTGCTGGGTCTTAAAGCCCAAACGAAAGCGCCGCCTCGTTTCCGGGCGGCGCTTTCATTGTCTCGGTGATGGATCGGTCAGTTCAGGCGGCTGCGCACTTCGCCGATGGACTGGTCGATGAGACCGGCATTGCCGTCGCTCGCATTGCGCTCGCCGAGGATCTTGGCGGCCGCGGCGACGGCGATGTCGACGGCGGAGGAGCGGACGGCGGCGATGGCGTCGTTCTCGGCCTGCGCGATCTTCTGCTCGGCCATGGCGGTCCGGCGGGCGACGTATTCCTCGCTCTTGGCCTTGGCGTCCTGCAGAAGCGCGGCAGCTTCGCGCTCGGCGCCGGCGACGATGTCCTTGGCTTCGACCTCGGCCTCGCGGCGGCGGCGCTGATACTCGGCGAGCTGCTGCTTGGCCTCTTCCTTCAGCGCGCGCGCCTCGTCGAGTTCACGCCGGATCCGCGCGCTGCGGGCGTCCAGCGCCTTGTTGATCATGCCAGGCACTTTGAAATAAGCGACGATGGCGAAGAAGATGATGAGGCCGATCAGGGCCCAGAACGTGTTGTCCATGACGGTCGTCCTCAGCTGCGCACGGCGCGAACGGCACCGGCGATGTCCTCACGCGGCAGGTCGAGGCCGGCGATGGCCGACAGCATCTCCGCGGTCGCGGCTTCGGCGATCTGCCCGACATCGGCCAGGGCCGCCTGCTTGATCTCGGCAATGCGCGCCTGTGCCGTCTCGAGCTGGCGGTCGAGACCGGCTTCGACCTCGGCCCGCTCGGCGTCGGCATCGGCCTTGGCGGCGTCGCGGGCTTCGGTGGCGATCTGGTGCGAGCGCGCGCGTGCCGCGGCCAGGTCCTGCTCGTAGGCGGCCAGCGCCTCGTCGGCGTCGTGCTTCATCCGCTCGGCGGCATCGAGATCGAGCGCGATGCGATCGCGGCGGTTCTCGAGGATCCCGCCGATACGCGGCAGGATGGCCTTCTGCAGCACCCAGTAGAAGAGGCCGAAAGTGATCGCGAGCCAGAGCAGCTGCGAGGGGAAAAATTGGGTATCCATCGGCGGGAAGACGCCGGTATGGGCTTCGCCGGGAACGCCGACGGCCGTGCCGTGAGCGGCGTCGCCGTGAACCGGGACAGTCTCGCCCGCAACCGGCGCCACGTCCGTTGCCGGGGTCTCGGTCTGGGCATGGGCTTCAGTGACGAACATCGTTCTCTCCGGCAGAAGGAACCGGCCGCCCTCGGGCGAGGGCGACCGGCGACAGGATCGTCGTCGCGGGTCTTAGACCGCGAAGAGGAGCAGCAGCGCGACCAGCAGCGAGAAGATGCCGAGCGCTTCCGTCACGGCGAAGCCGAAGATCAGGCGACCGAACTGGCCGTCGGCGGCCGACGGGTTGCGCAGCGCGCCCGAGAGGTAGGCGGCGAACATGTTGCCGAGGCCGAGGGCCGTTCCGGCCATGCCGAAGCAAGCGAGGCCGGCACCAATGTACTTTGCAGCTTCCGCGTCCATGGTAATCTCCTTTGGTGGAACGTGCGGTGGGGAGATCGCGACCCCTGGGGGAAGCGACGTCGGGGATTCAATGATGAGGATGGACCGCATCGTTGAGGTACATGCAGGTCAAGACCGCGAAGACGTAGGCCTGCAGGAAGGCGACCAGGAATTCAAGCCCGGTCAGGGCGACGGTCATGAACAGCGGCAGGATCGCACCGCCGATGCCGACGGCGCCGAGCGCGCTCAAGGACACGATGAAGCCCGCGAACACCTTCAGGGTGATGTGGCCGGCCAGCATGTTGGCGAAGAGACGAACGGAGAGCGAGATCGGCCGCGACAGGAACGAGATCACCTCGATCAAGACGACGAAGGGCAGGATCACCATCGGCACGCCCGAGGGCACGAACAGCTTGAACCAGGAAAGGCCATGCTTGGAGATGCCGTAGATCACCACGGTCGCGATGACGATGATGGCCAGCGCGAAGGTGACGATGATGTGGCTCGTCACCGTGAAGAAATAGGGGAACATGCCGAGGAGATTGGCCACCAGCACGAACATGAACAGCGAGAACACCAGCGGAAAGAAGCGCATGCCGCTGGTACCGGCCGAATCGCGCAACATGTTGGCGATGAACTCGTAGGACATTTCCGAGACCGACTGCAGCCGTCCCGGCACCAGGCTCTTGGCGCTGGTGGTCCAGTACAGGAAGGCCGAGGCGACCGCGACCGTCAGCAGCATGAACAGCGCCGAATTGGTGAAATCGAAATGCAGGCCGGCAACCTCGATCGGTACCAGCGGCTGGATTACGAATTGGTGCAGCGGATCGTTCGCCAAACTCTGAAGCCCTTCAACATAGCCTGCCCTTTTGGAGGGGCCGCCTTGCCATAGCGGCTGGAAATCAGGATCGCAACAGCTGTTCGCTCATTCTTCCGGCGGATTCTCGCCCTTTATGGCATCTTTCGGCGCAGGGACGACCGGAGTGCTGGTCTTGCCCACGGAGCGCAGGACGTTGAGGACGCCGGCGACGAAGCCGAGGATCAGGAAAACCACGAGGCCGAAGGGGCTGGTGCCGAGGATGCGGTCGAAGAGATAGCCGATTCCGGCGCCGGCCAGGATGCCTGCGACAAATTCGCTGGCCAGCTTCATGCCGTCGGCCGCCCCGGTGAGGCCGTTGCGCCCGCCCGCCGACGCGGCGGGAGTGGACCGTTCACGCTGGGCGAGTTTCTCCGCGAGCGCCTCGCGCCGTCGCCGCCATTCCTCGGGCGAGACGTCGGCCTTGGCCGCGTCCGCGTCGTCCCGATCTCTGTCCGTCATGCCCACTTCTCCCGATTGGCCGCATCAAGACCCGATGCGGGGGATCGAGGCAAGGAGGCATGCACAGCGCGTTAGTTCCAGCCACCGCCGAAGGTGCGGTAGAAGATGTGACGGCCGATCTTGTCGACCTTGCTCATCGCATTCGCCCAACGCGGCGCGACATAGGTCGCATGGTAGTGCGTGGCCGAGCCGACTTCCGCGATCCAGGTGTCGCCGCGCGTCACTTCGCCGGCGATGCGCTTGGCCGTGGAATAGGAGCGCTTGTTGGTGATCTTGTCCTTCTGGCCGTCGCAGGCGAAGGAGAATTGGCAACGGTTGCGCCAGTTCTTGTTCTGGTAGACGACGCCGCAGATGGATTTGGGATAAGAGGGCGCGCGCACGCGGTTGAGGATGACCTGGGCCACTGCGGCCTGGCCGAGCTCGGGCTCGCCCCGCGCCTCGAAATAGATGCCGGTGGCCAGGCACGTCTGTTCCTTGGCGGTGTAGGCCGAGATCGGCAGCGGCGTCGCCGCCCAACCGTGATCCTTCTCGCCGAGCGGCGGGATGAAGCTTTTCGGCACCGCCTTCAGGATCTTGCCGAAGAGCGTCGCGGCACGGCTTTCGAGGCCGGATTCGGCGGGCGCATAGCCGAGGGCGGTCGCGCCGGCGGCAGACGCGCCGACGGCGGCGTCGGCATCGAGCGAGGCCAGCATCACCGTCGCCTCGGCGTCCGGCACGTGGTCGGGCCGCTTCGGCGCGAAATTCATCGCCACCTCGATCGCCTTTTCCGGCGCGGCCGGGCGGGCGAAGGCCGAGCGGACGTCGGCGCCGCCGATATTGGCGCCGGGCCTGAGCAGGCTCTGGCGTTCCAGGATCGAGCCGGCGCTGAAAGCCTTCGGCGGTGCCTGCGGCGTCACGGCGATGACCCGCCCGCTTTTCTGGCTGCGCGTCACGCGGGCTTCGTCGGGGCTGTCGCTGACCGGACGGCCGTTGTCCATGGTGTAGATGGTGCCGTCGGCGCCGTGCAGGCCGGCGCCGCGCGGTAGCCTGGACCGGGCGGACGGCTCGACAAAGGCCAGTTCGGCCTTCTCGATCGACCCGGCGGGAGAGGGAATGAAGAAGGCCTGCCAGCGCGCCTGCGCCTTGCCGCCCTCGAGCAGGCTGGTCATGTCCTGGAGCGCCACTTCGCTCGACAGAGCGGGCAGAAGGCAGAGGCCGGCCAAGAGAGTCAGCGACAGATGCCGGAGCCGACGCGACATGCGTGAGGGGGGCCCAGCGGCGCCGCGTCTCGTCCTCTCGGTCATACTCTCTACCCGCCTCATTCATCCAATGAGGAGGATCATCGATCATTAACCTTGTTTCTTGGTTAACGACCCTTGAATTCGTTCAGAAATTCCGGCGAGAGCTTGGGGCGGCCGGGACGGGCCGAAGTCCCCGCCCCGCCGGCGCCGGCCTCAGGTGTACTTCTTCGCCCGTCCGGCAAAGGGATTGTCGGTCTTGCGCAGGTTCAGCCGGATCGGCACGCCGCCGAGCTTGAACGCCTCGCGCAGGCCGTTGGTGAGGTAGCGCGTGTAGGAGGCGCCGAGCGCCTCGGGGCGCGACACGGACAGGACGAAGGTCGGCGGCCGGCTCTTCACCTGCGTCATGTACTTGATGTTGACGCGGCGACCGGCGACGGCCGGCGGCGGGTGATGGCCGGTGACCTTGGCCAGCCACTGGTTCAGCTTGGCGGTCGAGATGCGCTTGTTCCAGGTCTCGTGCGTCTCGGTGATCGCCTGCATCAGCCGGTCCAGGCCGTCGCCGGTCTCGCCGGACACCGGCACGGCGCGGATGCCGCGGGCCTGCGGCAGCAGACGCTCGGTCTTCTCGCGCAGATCGGCCAGCACTTCCTGCCGGTCCTCGATCAGGTCCCACTTGTTGAAGGCGATGACCGGCGCCCGGCCCTCGCGCATGATGAGGTCGGCGAGCGTCAGGTCCTGGCGCTCGAAGGGGATGGTGGAATCGAAGACCACCACCACCACTTCGGCAAACCGGATGGCGCGCAGCGCATCGGCGACCGAGAGACGCTCGAGCTTTTCCTGAACCTTGGCCTTGCGGCGCATGCCGGCGGTGTCGAACATCTTGATGCGGCGGCCGCGCCACTCCCATTCGACCGAGATGGAATCGCGGGTGATGCCGGCCTCGGGCCCGGTCAGGAGCCGCTCCTCGCCGAGAAAACGGTTGATGAGGGTCGACTTCCCGGCGTTCGGGCGGCCAACGATGGCGATGCGCAGCGGCTTGGTGGCGTCGTAGAGCTCGATCGGCTCCTCTTCCTCGTCGTCCCCTTCGCCCGGCGCCAGAATGGTCACGTCCGGATCGCGGGCGAAGACGTCTTCCTCTGCTTCCACCGGATCGGCGAAGGCCGCCTCGCCGAGGGCGGCGACGATGGCGTCGCGGAGGTCCCCCATGCCCTCGCCGTGCTCGGCCGAGATCGGCACGGGCTCGCCGAGGCCGAGCGTGTAGGCATCGTAGAAGCCGGCCGAGGAGTTCTTCGCCTCGGCCTTGTTGGAGACGAGCACCACCGGCTTGTTCTTGCGGCGGAGAACCTCGCAGAAAAAACTGTCCTGCGGCGTCAGGCCGGACTTGGCGTCGACCATGAACAGCGACAGGTCGGCCTCGTCGATCGCCGTCTCGGTCTGTTGGCGCATGCGGCCTTCCAGACTGTCGGCCGCCGCCTCTTCGAGGCCGGCGGTATCGATGATCTCGAATTCGATGTCGAGGAGGCGCGCGTCGCCGTTGCGGCGATCGCGGGTGACGCCCGGGCGGTCGTCGACAAGGGCGAGCTTCTTGCCGACCAGCCGGTTGAACAGCGTCGACTTGCCGACATTGGGGCGGCCGATGATGGCGATGGTGACCATGGAAACGAAAATCCGGTCCGGACTTGGAAAAGACAAGGCCCTCGGACCGGCGCCGAAGGCTCTACGCCGACACTATACGGCAATTCAGGCGCAAACCGTCAGCCCCCTCTCACGCGGGGCATGGCGACAGGCGGAAGGGCGCGCGCTCAGTTCGCGGGAGCGGCAGTTCCGGCGGGAGCGGCCGGGCTGGCCGGAGCCGGCGTTACGGGCGCGGCGTCGCTCGCCGGCGGCGCGGCGGCATCGGCCGCCGGTGGCACGGCGACCGGAGCCGCGGCTTCGGGCGCTTGATCGGCGGGCGCCGTCGCCTCCGGCGCAACGGGCTCAGACGGCGCGATGGGAGCGGCTGGCGCGATGGTCTCAGCCGGCGCAGTCGTCTCTGCGGGCGCAGCGGGAGCGGCCGGCGCTGCGGGAGCAGCTGGTGCAGACGCGGCCGGCGCGCTCGTCGCGGTGGGCGCCGCCGGGGCGGCGGTGGCCGGCGCAGGAGCGGCCGGATCGACCGCGATCGGACGGCTGCCCGCCTCGATCAGTTCCAGCATCAGCCGGGCGCGGATGGCGATGCCGCTCGGCGTGCTCTGGTCGTCGCGCAACTGGCCGAAATAGCGTTTGGCGTCCTCGGCGTCGCCGGCCTTCCAGGCCGCCAGGCCGAGCACTTCGCGCGCGGGGTGGCGCAGCGGCTGGTCGTCACCCGACAGCTGCACGACGCGCTGGCTGACATCGTCGAGGCTGCCGGTATCGACCAGGATATAGGCGGCACGGATCGCCGCCATGTCACGGATCGGCCGCGGGACGCTGCTGTCGCCGGCCACCGCGTCGAAGCCGGCAATGGCGTCGGCCTTGGCGCCCTGCTTATCCTGCAGCGCTGCGACGCGCATGCGGGCGAGATCGCGATAGACGCCATGCCCCTCCTCGACCATGGCACCCAGGGCGGCCAGCGCCTCGTCGGGCTTGCCGGTGGCGGCCAGATCGAGCGCGGCGATGAAGCGGTCGCCGGACTGGTTGGCCTGGCTGATCGAATATTCGCGCCAGGCGACGTAGCCGCCGGTGGCGATGACGGCGAGAACGGCCAGCGCGATGATGACCCGGCCGTAGCGCGCCCAGATCTGCCGCGTGCGATCCTGGCGGATCTCTTCGTTCACTTCACGAAAGAAACTCTCGTCACTCATCCCGGGCGTCACCTTGGCGTGCGAGCGGGCGCACAAGGGCAGGCACCGGCGCAAAAACAGCTGTGAGGTCGCTTTCTAACGATTTTTGCCGGAAGCGAAAGGCCCCGCGCCCGAATGCGGCATCCGGGACCGGCCTCAGCCGAGGGGCGAGACGCCGATCAGCCAGCGGTGCAGCCCTCCCAGAAAGGCGAGCGCGGCGGCCAGACCGATCGCGACGGCCAGGATGTCGCCCTTGCCGCCGAGGCTGCGGCGAACGACGCCGTCACGCCGGTCACGGGCCAGCGAGGCGGCGTAGTCCAGAGCCGCCCAGACCAGGAAGGCGCCGAAAAGCAGGACATTGGCGGTCTCGCCATTGGCCAGGATGTGACCGAGCGCCCAGAGCGCGACGCCCAGAACCATGGGGTGGCCGACCATCGCCTTGATCCGCCCCGTCGGCACATAGGCGGCGACCACGAGGACGAAGCCGGCGGGCACGAGCAGCAGTGCCAGATGCGCGGCCGCGGCCGGCGGCTGCCAGAGGGTACCGGCGCCGGCGAGGGCATCGCCATAGCCCCGGCCGACCAGCACCAGGCCGAGAAGCGACAGCAGCGAGTAGACGCCCTTGTAGGCGTTCTCGCCCATCCGTCCGACGAGGGCGGAGCGCGTGCCATTGGCGACGATGCGCACCGAATGCAGGCCGAGGAAAAGCACCAATCCCAGGATCAGAAGCGTCATGCGGTCCTCCGGCTGGTCGTTGGCGGCTTGCGGTGTCGCCGCGGGGCCAGACTAGCGCAGCTTTCCCGGCAAATCTTGTCCTTCGCAGGCCGTCCATGGTTTTCTCGGCTGCGGCGAAATCCCTCGCCCGGACCGAAGGACGCGTTGATGACATCCTCTGCAGTGGCGGCGCTGTCTCTCTATGCCGGGCTGAACGCCCTCATCCTGTTCTGGCTGATGGTCGAGACCGGCCGGACGCGGATGCGCGAGAGGGTAGCCATGGGCGACGGCGGCAATCCGAGACTGATCCGGGTGATGCGCGGCCATGCCAACGCCATCGAGATCGTGCCCGTGGCGCTGATCCTGCTGCTGGTACTCGCCCTCCTCGGCGCGCCGGCCTGGGCGATCCACCTCCTCGGCCTCGTCCTCACACTCGGCCGGCTGTTCCACGCCATGCATTTCATCGCCGCCGATGCGCCGCGCTGGCAGCGGGCCGCCGGCGCCCTGTCCTCGGCCGTGCTCCTCGTCGTCGGCGGCCTCTGGGCGATCGTGGCGGGACTGGCGCACACGTTCTGATCCGCGCCGCGCCTGCCTCCTGACGCGGCAACGTTCAGCGGAAGGCTCGGCAACCGGGGCCTTTTGGGCAGCGCCGAATGCAGCTCGCTTGACACCCTCCGACTTCTATGTTCACGTTATGTTCTGACGCGAACATGCCGGTAAAGCGCAGCTGACACGGGGCGCGCGCAAGGTCGCCCCGATCTTGGGGAGGCATGCATGCATTTCTCGCCCACGCCATCCTTCTTTCCCGTCTTATGCCGGTGGCTCTGGCTGCTCGTCCTTCTGGCCGTCGATGTGGCGCCCGCCCGGGCGCAGGCGCCGCCCTTTTCGGATGGCTTCGACGAGCCGGCGCTGGTGGGGCGCGTGGCGGCTGCGCTGGAGAACATCACCCGCCGCATCAGGCCGGGACAGATCGGCTATGCGACCCTCTGGGACGGCAATTTCTACGTCCAGTGCCGGCGCCTGGCCGATCGCAAATTCGGTTGCGAAGCGGCGGGGCCGGCGATGCAGCCGTCGCTCGCCCGCGTTTTGACGGAGGAACGACGCGGCCGGATGGCGTCCTCCGGATGGGTCGTTGATCCCCGCTTTGGCAACTATGTCCGCACCTTTGCGGCCGAGACGCCGGTCTCCGTGCTCGCCGCCGATCTTCTGGCCGTCATCGCCCGATCCTACGGGGGCGATCTGTCGAGGATCGAGACAGAGACCGAGTGGATCGCCGATACGCCCTGCCCGCCGCGCAACGGCTACTCGCAGAACCTCGCCGGCCGGGTCAGCGACGCGCCATCGATGCGGGCCACGGCCGTGCACGACTGCTTTTTCACGCCCGAGCCGCCGGCGCCGGAGGCGCGTTCGGCAGGCGAACTCAGCGCACTCTACGGCGCCGAGGTCGCGGCGGAAATCCAGCGCCTCCGTGTCAACAGCGCCAGACGCGTCTACGCCGTCTTCAGCGCCGGGATCGGCTATGTCCAGTGCATGCCGGAGTCGCCGGAAGCGCTGTACTGCGAGGCCCAGTCGGCCGAAAGCTGGCCGGCTCTCTCGGCACTGCTGACGCCCGAGCGGGTCGCCCTCCTGCACCAGGCCGGCTTCGAGGATCCCGGCTACGCGCCGAACTATGCCAGGCGCTACCGGTTCGACGAATTCGACGACGGGGCCCTCGCCGCCATCATCCTCACGCTGCTTCATGACGTCTACGGCTATACGGGTGCCGAAGCGCTGGAGATCTCGACGGAGCAGTAGATGGCATCGTGCTCGTCCCGAGCCGCCCCGCCGCACCGGCCAGCCGCCGGTGGCGTCCTGGACCAGCCGCGGCTCGCGCCATAGACGGTGCGGCGCAGCTTGAGCCGAACGTTCCGCCGGGCGACGACCTGTCCGGGTCAGTAGTCGATGATGCCGCTCAGGGCGTAGTGCTTCACGCTCTTGCGGTTCTCGATCAGCTGCTCGATCGTCGGCTCGCCCTTGATCGCGCGGCCGATGGCAATCTTCGTCGCTTCATAGTTGCAGCGATAGAGATCCTTCTTGTCGAGGTTCTCGTCCGTCGCGCAGCGCGGGTCGAGCCAGATCATGATGATCATGCAGAGGTCGTCGGCGATGTCGCGCGGGATGATGCCCTCGATCAGGCAGTCGACGATGGCGTCGCCGGTCGCGGCCTGCACCACGCCGCCGAGGAGGTTGACATAGGCAAGGTCGTGAATCGTCGCCTTGGTGGTCATGATCGTCGCCGGCTTCACCAGCTGGTTGATGTCGCGAATCACGAACATGCGGGTATGGCCGGCGGTCTGGCCCATCATCGAGGCGAAGGCGGTGCCGACGGGGCCGCGGACCGAGCCGATCGCCACCTCGGGCATGGCGTCGGTGAACTGTCCTTCGGCGGCGAGCACGGTGGCCTCGCCGGTGCGCATCCAGATCTCGGTCATGTCAGGTCCTTCGGTTTACGGGAAAAGGATGCCGGCCGGAGCGCATGGCGCCCCCCGGACCGGCCGGCAGGATGGAGGAGGAATGGAGCGTCAGGCGATGCGCTTCTTCGGGCTGCGCTTCATATCTTTCAGGATCTCGCGCGCGGCATTGGCGCCGGGAATGCCGGAGACGCCGCCACCGGGATGCATGGACGAGCCGCAGATGTAGAGACCCTTGATCGGCGTGCGGTAGTCGGCATAGCCGGAGACCGGCCGCTGGAAGAACAGCTGGTCGGCCGACAGCTCGCCGTGAAAAATATGGCCCTGCGGCATGTTGACGACGTTTTCGATGTCCGGCGCGATGATGAGGTTCGCCTGGATGATGTCGGCGCTGAAGCCCGGCGCCCATTCGTCGATAGTGTCGAGCACGACTTTCTTGAACGCCTCCTTCTCGTCCGCCCAGCTCTTGCCCTTCAACTCGTAGGGCGCATGGCCGCCGAACAGGTTGACGACGTGTTTGCCGGGAGGGGCCAGCGTGTCGTCGACGATGGTCGGCACCACCGGGGTGATGAAGGGGCGCCGGGAAAAGCCGCCATGCTTGGCGTCATCGTAGGCGCGCTCGAGATAGTCGATGTCCGGGGCGATGTGCATGTAGGTCGGATAGGGGAATTTCCCGAGCGCGCCGTCCGACCTGACCTTGTCGAGGATCGTATATTGCGGCGGCCGCTCGCAGGCGATGTTCATCTTGAAGGCGGTGGAGAAGGTCCGGTAGTTGTCGATCTCGCGCTTCACCCCGCCTGGCACCAGCGCCGGATCCAGCATCTGCTGGTAGACGATCTTGGCATTGGCATTGGAGGCGACGGTCTTCGCCGCATAAGTGTCGCCCTTCGCCGTGATCACCGAGGTCACCTGGTTGCCGCTGACGCGGATCTCCTTGATGTCGGCATCCAGCACGATCTCGACGCCGAGCTTGCGCCCGGCCGAGGCGAGCGACTGGGTGATCATGCCCATGCCGCCCTTGATGAAGCCCCAGCCCCCTGCCCCTTCGTGCTCGCCCATCACGTGGTGCATGATGACATAGGCCGAGCCTGGCGTTTTCGGGCCGGCGAAGGTGCCGATCGAGGCGTAGTAGGCCAGCACCGCCATGATGCGGTCGTCCTCGAACCACTCCTTCAGAAAATCGTAGGCGCTCATCGTCATCAGATCGACGATGCGGTGCATCTTGTTGCCGACCTTGCGGTATTTCCACAGCAGCTGGGCGCTGTCCTTGAACGACTTCCAGTCGCCCTTGGACGGGTCGACCGGCGTCTCCCACAAGAGTTTCCGCACGATCGCCGCCGATTCCATCAAGTACTTGTCGAATTCGGGATAGGCCGCCGCGTCCTTCGCCGAGAACTTTCCGAACGAGCCTTGCGTCTTCTTCATGTCGTCGGAGAAGAGAATGTAGTCGTCCTGGCCAATCGGCGAGATCATGTCGGAGCAGGGCAGAACTTCCAGCCCGTGGCTCTTCAGGTCGAAGTCGCGGATGATGCGCGGGTGCAGGAGGCTCATCAGGTAGGAATAGGTCGAGGCCTTGAAACCGGGGCAGATCTCCTCGGTCACCGCCGCGCCGCCGACCACCTTGCGCCGCTCCAGGATCAGCACCTTCAGCCCGGCCTGGGCGAGGTAGTTGGCGCAGACGAGCCCGTTATGGCCGGCCCCGATGATGATCGCGTCGTAGACCTTCGACATGGACTGCTTTCCTCGACATGATGGGAGGTCGTTGCAATTTCATACCTGTGAAATCAATAAGCCATTCCAACGGTGCAGATGCAAGCGGCCGAGCGGCGGCCGCAGCGGATTATCTTGCCGCCTCTGCGGCCGTGCGGGGATGCCGTTGAGCCTCTCATCCGGAAGCGGCCCTGGGCGCCCCGGCCCTACCCCGGCCGCGGCGGGTGCTTGCAATCCTCTCCGGCGAACCGCAGAATTCATTTCACCCCCGTGAATGCCCTCTCCGCGAGAACCGAGCCATGCCGCGCCCTTCGACACGCCGCCGATGACCGGGCCTCTGATCGCCGTCCAGGTGGAGGATGACCTGCTGCCGCTCTGGCAGTCTGTCTTTTCGCAGGAAATGCCCGGCGCGCATCTCCTCGGTTTCGACGGGGATGTCGGCGGCGCCGACGCCGCCGTGGTCTGGGCGCCTCCGCCGGCGGCGCTGCACGACATGCCGCGCCTGCGCTTCGTGATGTCGCGCGGCGCCGGCGTCGACGGCCTTGTCGAGGGCCTGCCGCCGGACGCCGTGCTGCTGCGCATGCGCGAGCCCGGCATCGCGGCTCGGATGGCGGAATTCGTGGTGTTGTCGGTGCTGCATCTCCACCGTGGCTGGCAGAGCCTGCACCACCGGCAGACATCGGGTGAATGGCGCGGCGACATGCCGTCGCTGCCGGCGGCCGAGCGCCGGGTCGGCATCATGGGCCTCGGCGCTCTGGGCACGGCAGCGGCCGAGCGGCTGGCGCCTTTCGGCTTCCCGCTTTCGGGCTGGAGCCGCAGCCCGAAAGCGCTTCCCGGCATCGAGACGTACCACGGCGAAGCGGGCCTTGAAGGTTTTCTGCCGCGCTGCGACATCCTAATCTGCCTGCTGCCGCTGACGCCCGAAACGCAGGACCTGATCGACGCCGAACTGCTGGCGAAACTGCCGGCCGGCGCGATGCTGGTGAATGCCGGCCGCGGCGGCCATCTGGTCGAGCCCGACCTCCTGGCCGCCCTCGAGTCCGGCCATGTCGCCGGCGCCGTGCTCGACGTCACCCGCACGGAGCCGCTCCCGGCCGGGCACGGCTTCTGGCAGCATCCGAAGATCACCCTCACGCAGCACGGTGCGGCGGTGCAGGGCCGCGACGAAGAGGCCCGCGCCGCCGCCTGCGTGCTGCGCGCCGCCTTCGCCGGAAAGGACCTGCCGCACCGCGTCGAGCCCGGCCGCGGCTACTGAAGCGGGATGACTTTTCTTCCGGTCGCCGCCCCGCTGTCGCTCTCTGTTTCCGGGTGATCCCCCGCCGAAAGCGGGAAGCCATCGTTCGGGATCACGCCTTGCCTTTGCCGGGGACCTCGGCTCCAAGACGGCCACGCAGACCAGACGGACAGGATTTTCCATGCGCTTTTCCCCCCTCGTCGAGCGGATCGACGGCCCCGGCGTCGCCGCCTGGAAGATCCACGAGGCCGCCACAGCAGCGCAGCGGCGCGGCGAGGACGTCATACTCCTCACCATCGGCGACCCCGACTTTGCCACGCCCGAGCCGGTGATGGAGGCCGCCGTCGCGGCCCTGCGCGCCGGCGACACGCACTATACCGACGTGCCCGGCCGCCCGGCGCTGCGCCAGGCGCTGGCGGACCTCGTCGGCCCCTCGCTCGGCCAGCCGGACCTTTCGCCCGGCCATGTGATCCTGATGGCCGGCGCGCAGAACGCGCTGTTCTCCGCCTCGCTGTGCCTGCTCGCCGAGGGCGACGAGGTGATCGTGCTGGAGCCGGCCTATGTTACCTACGAGGCGACGCTGCAGGTGGCGGGCGCCAGGATCGTGCCCGTCCCGATGCCCGCCGGGAGCGGGTTCCACCCCGACCCCGCCGCCATCCGCGCCGCGGTCACCCCTCGCACCCGCGCCATCATCTTCGCCACGCCCAACAATCCGACCGGCGCGGTGATGCGGCGCGAAGAACTGGCGGCGATCGCCGCGATCGCCATCGAGCACGACCTGACGGTGATCGTCGACGAGGTCTATGCCGCCCTCGCCTTCGACGTGCCGCATGTGTCGATCGCCTCGCTGCCGGGCATGGCCGAGCGAACGGTGACGATCGGCAGCCTGTCGAAGACGCATGCGATGACCGGTTGGCGGGTCGGCTGGGTCGTCGCCAATGCCGAACTCGTCCACCACATCGAGCGCCTGGCGCTGTGCATGCTCTACGGCATGCCCGGCTTCGTGCAGGAGGCGGCGATGGTCGCCATTTCGAGCTATGCCGAGGTCACCGCCGACATGCGCGAGCGCTACCGCGCGCGGCGCGACCTCGTCGTCGCCGCGCTGTCGGCCGTGCCGAACATTTCGGTGCTGACGCCGGAGGCCGGCATGTTCGTGCTGGTCGACGTGCGGGCGACGGGCCTCACGCCCTACGATTTTGCCTGGCGGCTGTTTCGCGAGACCGGCGTTTCGACCCTCGACGCCACCGCCTTCGGCGCCCCCGCTTACGGGTTCCTGCGCATCGCCTTCACCGCCGGCGAGGCGACCCTGGCCGAAGCCTGCCGCCGCATCGACCGATTCTGCCGCAGCCTGTAGGGCGTTGTGCCGAGGGTTTGGCCGGCAAATTTAAAGGAAAGTGCGGCCAGCCCGCAAAGCTTCGTCATCCTCGCGCGCAGCGCGGGGATCCATGCCGAGGCGTGTATGATGGGTTCGGCGGCAGGCGGCCGGCCTCTTCCGGAACCGGAGCGGCGGTGGACACGGGACGGCATGGATCCCCTGGGCCAGGGCCCCGAGGATGACGACCGTTCAGGCTTGCGCCATTCGACTGTTCAGGCTCGCGCCATCCGACTGGCCAGGCTTGCGCCATTCGATTGGTCAGACTTGCGCCATTCGAAGACAGGCCGATCTCGGGATGCCGGTGCAGCGCGTGCCGCAGCGCGACCATGTCGGAAACGGCGTTGGAAGCCAGATCGGCATCAGGCGCCTTTGCCGGGAAGGCGGTTTTCGAGCAGCCGGAACAGGCCGACCAGAATGCCGGTGAGGAGGAGGTAGATCAGCGCCATCAGGAGCAGCGGCTCGTAGGTGATGTAGGTGTCCTGCCGGATGCGGGAGAACACGGCATAGATGTCGACGACCGTGATGGTCGCGACCAGCGGCGTCGACTTCAGCTGCAGCACCGTCTCGCCGGCCAGCGTCGGCAGCGCCCGCTGGATGGCGCGCGGCAGCCAGATCCGCCGCAGCAGCGTCGTGCGGCCCATGCCGAAGGCCCGCCCCGCCTCCAGCTCACCGCGGGACACGCCGGCCAGCGCGCCGCGCATCACCTCGCCCTCATAGCCGGCGAAGGAGAGGCTGAGCGCGAGCACCGCATAGGGCCAGGCCTGACGAAGATACGGCCAGAGGAAGGAGTCGCGGATCTCGGGGATCAGCGGAAACAAGGAACCCAGGCCGTAATAGAGCAGCCAGAGCTGCAGGAGCAGCGGCGTGCCGCGGATCACCGTGCAGAAACTGCGGGCCGCGACGGCCAGCGGCCAGGGGCCGGCGGCTTGCGCGAGGCCGAGCGGCACGGCTATGAGGAAGCCGAGAACGGCGGTGGCGAGGAGGAGGAGCAGCGACTGCCCGACGCCGGCAAAGATCATGCCGCCATAGCGCGGCAGCCAGTCCCATCGCCCGACGAGCGCCGCCGCGAGCACGATGCCGGCACCACACAGCATCAGGACGATGCGGTGTGGCTGCAGGAAGGCCCGGACATCGACCCGGTTCGGCCCGAGCGGCGCAGTGACAGGCGGCGCGACGATGGCCGGGAGGTCGCTCATGCCGGCATCCGCGTCAGCCCGCGCCGCGCGCGTTTCTCGATCCGCCGGATCAAGAAGTTCGAGCCGAGCGTTAGGGCGAGATAGAGGAGGCCGGCGGCGGTGAAGAACAGGAAATAGGCCTTGGTCGTCCCGGCCGCCTGGCGCGTCGCCAGCGTCAATTCGGCGAAGCCGACGACGGCCAGAAGCGCCGTATCCTTGGTGGCGATCAGCCAGAGGTTCGACAGCCCGGGGATGGCGTGCGGCAGCATGGCCGGCAGCGTGATCCGCCGCAGCATCAGGAAGGGCGACATGCCGTAGGCGCGTGCCGCCTCGAGTTGGCCCTCCGGCACCGCCCTTATCGCGCCGCGCAGCACCTCGGTCGAATAGGCGCCCTGCACCACGGCGATGACGAAGATGCCGGCGACGAGGCCGGAGATGTCGACCGGGCCGAGCGAGACGAGGGCGAGCACGGCGTTGAGCAGGTCGCCGCCGGCATAATAGAGCAGGACGATCAGCACCAGTTCCGGCACCGCGCGGATGATGGTGGTGTAGCAGGCGAGGAGATCGCGGGTGACCGGCCCGCCATAGAGTTTTCCGAAGGCGCCGCCGATGCCGAGCAGCAGGCCGAAGCCGAAGCCGCCGACCGCCACCTGGAGGGAATTCCAGAACCCCCAGAGCAGCGTCGCCCCCCAGCCGGGGGGAAAGGGCGACAGCAGCGCCAGGTCGCCGAACATCCCTGCCCTCCTATCGCCCGGACGCCGCTCGATCAGCCGCCGTACATGTCGAAGGCGAAGTAGGGTTTGGTGATCTCGTCATACTTGCCGTTGGCGCGGATCGCCGTGATTGCGGCGTTCAGCTTGTCCTTCAGCTCGGTCTCGCCCTTGCGCAGGCCGAAGCCGACGCCGGGACCGAGCACCTCGACATCCGGCGCGACATTGCCGGCGAGCTTGCAGCAGGCCTTGCCGTCGGCGGACTGGACGAAGGCATCGAGCGCGATGGAATCGGCCTGCGTGGCGTCGATGCGACCGGCGACGAGATCCTGGTTCGCCTCGTCCTGTGTCTGGTAGACTTTTACCTCGGCGGCGTCAGTGAAGTGCTTGCGGACGTAGACTTCGTGGACGGTCGACACCTGCACGCCGATGATTTTGCCGGCCAGACCCGCGGGCGTCGCGGCGATGTCGGAATCCTTGGCCACGGCCACCGCCGTCGGGGTGTTGTAGTACTTTTCAGAGAAGTCGATGGTCTTCTCGCGCTCGGCGGTGATCGACATCGAGGCGGCGATCATGTCGATCTTCGACGAGGTCAGCGCCGGGATGATGCCGTCCCAGGCCACCGGGGTGATGACGCAGTCGAGCTTGGCCTCGGCGCAGACGGCCATGGCGAGATCCACTTCCCAGCCTGTCCATTTTCCGGAGGAATCGGGCGAGGCGAAGGGCGGATAGGGCTCCGCGGCGATGCCGACGCGGACGGGATCGGCGAGCGCCGGAGCCAAGGCGGCGGCAGCGAGAACCGCGGCGAGACCGATCGACTTCAGAAGAGAGCTCATGGCGTTTCCTTCGAGGCGGGCCGCGGCGGGCCCTTTTGTTGCGATCAGTGGATGGAGCGGATGAAGCGCTGCAGGCGCTCTGATTTCGGGCTGCCGAAGAGGTCTTCGGGCGGCCCCTCTTCCTCGACCATGCCGGCGTGCAGGAAGACGACGCGGCTGGCGACTTCCCGCGCAAACGTCATCTCGTGCGTGACGAGGATCATCGTCCGCCCTTCGGCGGCAAGATCCCGAATCACCGCCAGCACCTCGCCGACGAGTTCGGGATCGAGGGCCGAGGTCGGCTCGTCGAACAGCATCACCTCCGGCTGGATCGCCAGCGCCCGGGCGATTGCCGCCCGCTGCTGCTGGCCGCCCGAGAGAAAGGCGGGATAGGTGTCGCGCTTGTCGAAGAGGCCGACCCGCTTCAGCAGCGCCTCGGCCACGGCGCGGGCCTCATCCCGGGGCGTCTTCAGGACATGGATCGGCACCTCGACGACGTTCTGGATCAGGGTCAGGTGCTGCCAGAGGTTGAAGCTCTGGAACACCATGCCGAGCCGCGTGCGGATGCGCTGCACCTGGCGCCGATCGGCCGGCAGCAGCCCGCCGTGACCGTCGCTCTTCATCCGCAGCGGCTCCCCGTCGATGGCGATCTCGCCGCGGGTCGGGTTCTCCAGGAGATTGATGCAGCGCAACAGGGTCGACTTGCCGGAGCCCGACCCGCCGATGACCGCCACCACGTCGCCGCGCGCCGCGGTCAGGGACACGCCCTTCAGCACGTCGAGCTGGCCGAAGCTCTTGTAGAGGTCGGTCACGCGGACAGGATGCGCGGCGGAACCGGCGCCGGAAGCGGCCTCGGGGGGAGAACTGATGGCAGACATCGACGTCATCCAATCTCCGCCGGCTAATCGCACTGCACAATCGTGAGCCAAATCTAGCCCATGCCTGATTTATGCACTTGCCATGGTCGGATGCAATCGGGCAATTTCATCGGAATGAAGGGCAGCAAGGCGAAAAGTCGTATCGATCTGATGGTCGATATAGCCTTCATCGCAGTGGCCGGGACCGGGCGACCGCGACGCGGGTATCTTCGCCCCAACGGGGAGAAGTGGCCGGCAGGCCGATGAGGGGGCGCCGAAGCCGCTCTCCGTCCGAGGCCTCGTAGCATCCGTCGACGCTGCCCGGCTTCGCCGCCCCTCATCCCGCTGCCTGTCCAGCGGATTGATGAGTAACAGAACTGCCCGGATGGATGGGTTACACTTCTTCGGCTTTGGAAGGGTCCCGGTCTGCGTCGGTCGGGAGTTTTAGTTGTCTGGGGCGGCGGAGTTTTCGGTGGGTCTGGTCGATGATGCCGAGCGGCACGTCGAAGAAGCGGACCTGCCACTCGCCCGCTNCGCAACGAGGCCCGGTAGAGGCTCGCCGGTGGCTTCTGGCCGAGCGCCTGGTGCGGTCGCTCGCTGTTGTAGTCGGCCTGGAAGGCGTCAAAGCGTTGCTGCTGCTCGGCCCGGTCCGCCGCCGGCGGCCGCATGGCTTCCAGGAGCGTCAGGTGGAAACGCTCGTGCCGGCCGTTCTGCTGCGGGACGCCGGGATCGATCCGCTCGTGCCGGATGCCGAGCTTGATCCACCAGGCCTAGAGCTGCGTCAGCCCGGTCGGCCCGGCCGCGGCGAAGGGCGTGCCATTGTCGGAGCGGATCACCTCGGGCAGCCCGTGTTCGGCGAACGCCCGCTCAAACAGCG
>NZ_BMJJ01000001.1 GCF_014643375.1 Aureimonas glaciei | reverse complement strand
GGCAATGATCTCACGCTGCGTTGAGGCGGAAGGCGGCGCCTCCGTCGCCGCGTCTGGTGCAGACACGAATGCCAACCCGACGCGCTCCTCTTCCGGCAGCGTCGTCGCGACAAAAGCATTCTGCCGACGGTCGATCATCGGCCAGCGCTCGGCGACGTTGAGGAGCGCGTCCGCCTTGGCGCGGTACAGCTCCATCTTTGCCCGCTCACGATTGGCGAGCGTGTCGGCAAGGCCGACATCGGCCATCTGCTGGCGCACGTCGCGATCGAAGACGCTGCTGCGCGCTTGCTTCTGCTCGGCCCGGAACGTCTCGGCGATCGGCGCGATGTGAGGCTCGGGAATGCCGTGGCGCAGCAGCAGGCCCCGTCCTCCACAATCCGCCTCGAAGGTCAGCAGGCGCGTTGTCCCGAAAAGCTGGATGAGGCGATACGCCCAGCCAACCTCGATATCGGCCTCCATTTCGCGGACATCGTCGACCGCGCCGCTTCGCCGAACGGCGAAGGCGATGTCGTCGAGGTGAGCCGTCATTCGCTCGATCTCGGCGCGGAAGAGCTGGTCGAGCTGGTCTTTCGTGGTCATCGCGGCGGTTGGTCTCACAGTCAGGTCGGCAAGCAGCGTGTTCAGCCGTCGCGCCATGTAGGCCGCTTTGAGATGATCGGACAACCGGAGGGAGAAAGACAGGCGGGCCTGACGGCGCACCCGCCGGAATCGGGTCGGCACGCGGGCACGCCAGTAGAAGGTGTGACCACGCCGTTCGAGATTTGCCACGTCATGCCGAGTCGCCAACGACCGGATCCCTTGAGCTTGGAGCCCCGTGGGACGGCAATGGCCATCACCTCTGGGCTACAGGTTTGGGCCCAAGGCGAGAAAACAGCGCTGAGAGGATTCTCAGCTACCGAAAGCATCAATGATTACAATGGCTTGATATGGTCTGGCTGGGGAACCTGGATTCGAACCAAGACTAGCGGAGTCAGAGTCCGCTGTTCTACCCTTAAACTATTCCCCAGCAGGGAACCGGCGCGCCGAAGCGCGCGGTCGAGAGGGCTTATAGCGGGAGTTTTCGCTTCTGTGAACCCGGCGAGACGGGAAATTCGCAAAAGCGTTTTGGCGCCGGAGAGCGGCTCTGGATCGGCAGGCTGCGCGGAAGCGAGGGCGCGGGGTAGTGCGAGCAGCGGACGGGTTCTGCCGGGATCTGCAAGGCGGCCGGTGCTGGCAGAATGGGAGAGACCAAGGCCCAGCCGACAACCCGGGCGCGATGGCGTGTGACAGCGACGCCATTCCGGGGTATCGCTGCGCACATTGCCGCGGCCACCTGCCGCCCGCGTGCTGGAGAGAGACCCGTGAACATCGATGTCCTGGCGGACGCGCTGCGCCGCGAATATTACGACGCCTCGGCCGAAAAGGGGAAGGCGACGAGCGCCCTCCTCTTCGGCGTGCGCTATGCCGACCACCTCTCGGCCGAGACGATCGAGGCCATCGTCACTGCCGCCGGACTGCCGGAGAGCTACCGCGCCGATGTGCGCAAGGGGGCGCGCATGGCCCGCTACGTGACCCTGCGCGACGTCGATTCCGGCGCCGCGGCCGCGTCGGTGGACGGGGCGCCCTCCGCGTCGGGGGCCAGCGATTCGATGCCGGCGGCACGGCGGTCGTTCAAGACCTTTCTCCTCGCCTTTCCCGGCGGCGGCGAGGCCGAGCGCGGGCATCAGCGCCTCCGGGAGCATATGCTGTGAGAACCGGCCGCGAATTTCTCATCGATACCAGCATCCTCGCGCAGCTCGCCCCGCACCGGCAGCCGATCTCCAACGATCTGGCGCGATGGCTGGAAGAAAATGCCGAGAGCAGCTTTCTCTCCGTCGTTACGGTGATGGAGCTGCAGCGCGGCGCCTCGACGCTGAAGTTCAAGGGCGAGACGGCGCGCGCCTCGGCGCTGCAGAACTGGATCGACGTGCTCACCGCCGAATACGGCGCGCGCATCCTGCCGGTGACGGCCGCCGTCGCCACCGCGGCCGGCGACCTCTACGGCCGGCTGGAAGCGCGCGGCACCGAGCCGGGCTTTGCCGATGCGCTGATCGCGGCGACGGCGATCAGCCAGGGCCTCACCATCGTCACCGCCAACCGGCAGCATTTCGCCACCCTGACCGACAATCTCGTCGACCCCGCCTGACACAGGCGCGCAGCAACCCCGCACCGGAACCTCCGGCGCGGCTTTCCGGCTTTTGACCAGGACGCGGATTCGATAGCGGGCCGGGCGCGCGGCTGGGAGCGCTGCTCCGGTTGCGGTCTCGCCGGCCAGCGGCGGCCGTTTCCGTGCCGAACCGCCGTTTTCCCGCCGCGGGCACGGGGCCGGGCACCGCCTTGCTCTTCTGGCGGGGGGAGAGAGCCCGCCGGTTCGCCAGCCCTCCCCCCATCTCTGCCCTCGAAGGTCTGCCGCATGATTCCCTGGGTCCATCTCGACAGCACGTCCATTCCCGGCGACGCGGGCCAGCTCAAGCTGATGCGGCGGGGGACGGAGTTCTCGATCATGCTCGGCGCCAACGAGCTGATGAACAGCCGCCTCAGCGGTTCGGAAGAGGCGCTCGCCACCCTCGCCGGCGAAAAGATCGCCGGTCGCACCGCGCCGCACGTGCTCATCGGCGGCCTTGGCATGGGGTTCACCCTGCGCGCCGCGCTTGCCGCCTTCGGCGCATCGGCGCGCGTCACGGTGGCCGAACTCGTGCCCGCCGTGGTCGCCTGGGCCCGGGGACCGATGGCCGACGTGTTTGGTCCGTGCCTCGACGATCCGCGGGTGGCGGTGGAGGTCTCGGACGTTGGCCGCCTGATCGGGCAGGCCAGTGCCGGCTACGACGCCATCCTGCTCGACGTCGACAACGGGCCGGACGGCCTGACCCGGCAGGGCAATGACAGCCTCTACGACGCCGCCGGCCTTGGCGCCGCGCACCGCGCCCTTTGCCCCGGCGGAGTGCTCGCCGTCTGGTCTTCGGGACCGGACCGCGCCTTCACCGCCCGCCTGCGCCAGACTGGGTTCACGGCCGAGGAGGTGGCGGTGCGGGCCAATGGCAAGCGCGGCGGCGCCCGCCACGTCATCTGGCTGGCCAGCCGCCGGTAGCAGGCTCCCCTCAGCGGCACTCGGCCCGGGGCGTCGACGCCCTGCCCCCCCTCAAAAGGCGCCAGCGGTGGCCGCCCGCGCGATCTCACAGTCCGAGGTCGGAGAGCCCGGGATGCCCGTCGGGGCGGCGACCGAGCGGCCAGAGGAATTTGCGTTCGCTTTCCATGATCGCCAGATCGTTGATGCTGGCGATACGCAGGCGCATCAGCCCCTCCGCGTTGAATTCCCAGTTCTCGTTGCCATAGCTGCGGAACCAGGCGCCCTCGGCATCGTGCCATTCATAGGCGAAGCGCACGGCGATGCGGTTCCCTGAAAAACTCCAGACCTCCTTGATCAGCCGGTAGTCCTGTTCGCGCTGCCATTTCAGCGTCAGAAAAGCCTCGATCGCCGGCCGGCCCTGCAGGAACTCGCTGCGATTGCGCCAGCGGCTGTCCTCGGTATAGGCGAGCGCGACGCGCGCCGGGTCGCGGCTGTTCCAGCCGTCCTCGGCCATGCGCGCCTTTTCGGCGGCGGTCTCGGCGGTGAAGGGCGGCAAGGGCGGACGGCTCATGCGCAAAACTCCTCTGTGGCCTCAGACCGGGCGACGATCGAGAGCGCCGCACGATCCAGGACCGCGCGACCCCCGCGAGCGGCGCGTCCTGACGACGGCGTGCGCCACCCCGATTACTCGGCCGCTTCCCTTGTGATGGCGTCGGCCGCATCGGCCTTGCGGGCGGCGATCCAACAAGGATCCCAGGCGGGTTCCGGGCCAAAGCGCGCGGCGAGGAAATCCACCAGCGCGCGAATCCGCGCGGTGGTCGCACGGCCGGGCAGCATGACGGCATAGAGCCCGACTTCGGCGAGCGACCAGTCCTCGAGCACGACGACAAGGCTTCCGTCACCGATCGCCTCCGAGGCGGCAAAGGTCGGCAGGACGGCAATCCCGAGTCCGGCGCGCGCCATCTCGCGCAGGGCCTCGCCGTTGTTCGATCGAATCTTTCCGGTGACGCCGACGCGCACACCAGGGGCGTTGGAGTGGCGGAAGCGCCATTCGGCGGTGAGCGCAGCATTGGTGTAAAAAAGCACCTCGTGACCGGCGAGATCGTGCGGATGCGTCGGGCGGCCCCGTGCGGCGACATAAGAAGGGCTCGCCACGGCAACGGATCGCACCGGGGCGAGCTTGCGGGCGATCAGGCTGCTGTCGGGCAGCTTGCCGATGCGCAGAGCGAGGTCAAACTGCTCGGCGATGAGGTCGACAGTCCGGTCTTCCAGCACGAGGTCGAGCTCGATGCGCGGATGCAGCTTGACGAAGTCGGCGAGGGCAGGCGCCAGATACTCCACCCCGAAACTGATCGATGCGGTAAGCCGGATGCTGCCGGCAATTTCCGACGTCGCCTGCGCCACGGCCTCGTGCGCCGTTTCGAGCTCGGCGAAGATCGTGGAAAGGCGCCGGTGGTAGTCGCTGCCGATATCGGTCGGCGTCGCGCCGCGGGCGCTGCGCACCAGGAGGCGCGCGCCGAGCCGGCGCTCGAGATTGGCGACGCGGCGGCTGACGATGGACTTGGAAACCCCGAGCCGTTCGCCGGCCCGCGCGAAACCGCCGGTCTCGACGACCATCGCGAAGGCCTGCACGTCGACGAAGGCGACGGCGGTCGGTTCCATTTTCTGCAACACCATGATCCGAATTTTGCGGCTGCCGGAAACGCTGGCCGGATTCTATGTCCCTGTCAGCCATTCTTGTCCAGCAGGGAACAGAACCATGACCCAACTCCTCGTCATCAAGAGCAGCGTCACCGGCGCCGCCTCCGTCACCAATGGCCTGATCGACCGGATGGTCGATCGCCTGCGCCATGACGTGCCCGGCCTTGTCGTGACCTCTCGCGATCTCGACGCCTCGCCGGTTCCCCATCTCAGCTCGGCGACGCTCGGCGGCATCGGGCGCGGCGAGATGGGCGAAGGCTCCGCCCCGACGCGCCTCCTGTCCGACACCATGATCGCCGAGCTGCAGGCGGCCGACATGCTCGTCATCGGCGCGCCGATGTACAATTTCGGCATTCCCTCGACGCTGAAGAGCTGGTTCGACCATGTGCTGCGCGCCGGCGTGACCTTCCAGTACGGTGCCGACGGCCCGAAGGGCCTTGTCCGGCAAAAGCCCGTGATCGTCGTCGAGGCCCGCGGCGGTCTCTACAGCGAGGGGCCGGCTAGCGTGATGGACGCGCAGGAGCCGCATCTCAGGGGCATGCTCGGCTTCATGGGCCTGGCCGACGTCGAGTTCGTCCGCGTCGAACGCCTGGCTTTCGGCCCCGACGTCGCCGGCCCTGCGATCGAAGCGGCGGCCCGCCGTCTGGCCGCCATCGGGCTGACGCCGGCCCTGGCCGCCTGACAGGGGTTTCGGGATCCCCGGCGCACGGGCGCTGCCGGGACCCTTCCGAGGCGATGAGGCCCGTGCCGACAGCCGCGGTGTCGGCACGGATGAAGGCCATGCAAACTGTGTGGGGGAGAGAGTCGGAACACGCAGGCACAAACGGCGTTGAGTCGGCACTTTCAGCTGGCTGTGTTGTGTGGAGTTCGCGTCGATGGCATCCCGTCCCGTCTGGAAAGGCCAGATCCGCCTGTCCCTCGTCTCCATCCCGGTCGAGATCTTCTCCGCGACCAAGTCCGGCGCCCAGATCTCCTTCCGGCAGATCCACCGCAGCAGCGGCAAGCGCGTCCACTACGACAAGGTGGTGGAAGGCATCGGCCCGGTCGACGCCGACGAGATCATCAAGGGCTACGAGATCGGCAAGGACGAATATGTCCTCCTGACCGACGAGGAGATCGAAGGCGTCAAGCTGGAGACGCGCAAGACGCTGGAGCTCGTCCAGTTCGTCGATTCCACCGACATTCCGCCGCTCTACTTCGACAAGCCCTATTACGTCGTGCCGCAGGACGATCTGGCCGAGGACGCTTTTCGCGTCGTGCGCGACGCGCTGCGTCAGGCGAAGAAGACCGGACTCGGCCAGCTGTCGATGCGCGGCAAGGAATATCTCGTCGCGCTGCGCCCCTGCGGCAATGGTCTGCTTCTCGAGACGCTGCACTATGCCGACGAGATCAAGAAGTCGGACACGATCTTCGAGGACATCTCCGACGACGAGGCGGAGGAGGATCTCCTCGCCGTCGCCAGCGAGCTGATCAAGCGCAAGACGGCGCCGTTCAAGGCCGAGAATTTCAAGAACCACTATACCGAGGCGCTGAAGCGGCTGATCGCCGAAAAGCGCCAGGCCGGCAGCGATCAGCTGTTGATCGAGGATGCGGACGATGCGCCGCCGCGCACGAAGAGCAATGTCATCGATCTCATGGCGAGCCTGAAGAAGAGCCTGGAATCGTCCGGCAAGTCCGAGACCGCCGACGAGGCCAAGCCCGCGGCCAAGAAGCCGGCGACCAAGAAGGCGGCCAAGCCCGCAGCGAAGGCGCCGAAAACCGCAAAGCCCGCCGCCAAGCCGGCGGCCAAGCGCACGGCGGCTTAAGCTGCCATGGACTCGTCCGCCGACGCCCTTCTGGAAAAATACCGCGCCAAGCGCGATTTCGCCACGACCGCCGAGCCGTCAGGGCAGGAAGCGGCGCAAAAGGGCGAGGGTCTCGCCTTCTGCGTGCAGAAGCACGATGCAACGCGCCTCCATTACGATTTCCGGGTGGAATGGGAAGGCGTCCTGAAAAGCTGGGCGGTGACGCGGGGCCCGAGCCTCAACCCCGCCGACAAGCGGCTGGCGGTGCGCACCGAAGACCATCCGCTCGACTATGGCGACTTTGAAGGCACCATCCCCGCCGGACAGTATGGCGGCGGTACGGTCATGCTGTGGGACACCGGCACCTGGGAGCCGGAGGGTGACGCCGAGGCGGGGCTTCGCGACGGCAATCTGAAGATGCACCTCCACGGCACGAAGATGGAGGGCCGCTGGGTGCTGGTGCGGATGAAGCCGCGGGCGAAGGAAAAGACCGAGAACTGGCTGCTGATCAAAGAAAAGGACGATGCCGTCGACACCGAGACGGACCTCCTGAAGGAGGACCGAAGCGCCAAGACGGGTCGCTCGATGGACGAGATCGCCGCCGGGAACGAGGAATGGTCACGTCCGACCCAGTCGCCTGCCGATAAGGCGGAGGCTGCGGAAAAGCCCGCGCGCAAGCCTGCCAAGGGCAAGGCCGAGCCGGCGGCCAAGGCGGCGAAAACCCGATCATCGGATGCCGCGCCTGAGAAGGCGGTGAGAAAATCCGCCGGAGGGGCCGTTGCCGTGCCCGAGTTCGAGCCGCTGCAGCTTGCCACCCTCGTCGACAGCGCCCCCACCGGGGCCGACTGGCTGCACGAGATGAAATACGACGGCTACCGCGTCCTCATCGCCATCGGCGGCGGCAAGGCAAAACTCTACACGCGCAACGCGCTCGACTGGACCGACCGCTTTGGCGCGATCCTGCCGGCAGTCGAGGCGCTGGATTGCGACAGCGCGCTGATCGACGGCGAGATCGTCGCCTTCGACGCCGACGGCGGCACCGATTTCTCCACCCTGCAGCAGCACCTGAAGGACGGCGGCGCGCTCTCCTGCTTCTGCTTCGACCTGTTGATGCTGGACGGCAAAGATTTGCGCGACGCGCCGCTCACGGACCGAAAGAAGCTTCTGAAGACACTGCTGTCGGGCCACGAGGAACCTGTCCTTCTCTATTCCGAGCATATCGACGGCAATGGTCCGGCGGTGTTCAAGCAGATCTGTGCCGCGGGCCACGAGGGCATCATCGCCAAGCGCGCCGATGCTCCCTACCGCGCCGGTCGGCAGAAATCCTGGCTGAAGGTGAAATGCACGCGGCGGCAGGAATTCGTCATCGGCGGCTTCTCGCCGTCCGACAAGAAGGGCCGGGCCTTTTCCTCCATCCTCGTCGGCGTGCGCGAGGACGGCGTGTTCAAGTATCGCGGCCGCGTCGGCTCGGGCTTCGACGACGATGCGCTCGAGGACCTCAAGGCCCGGTTCGACGCGCTCGCCGTCAAGGCCTCGCCCTTCGACGACCTGCCGCGGCCGATCGCCCGGACGTCGAAATACGTGAAGCCGGAACTGGTCGCCGAGATCGACTTTGCCGAGCTGACCTCGGACGGCCAGATTCGCCACGGCGTCTTCAAGGGATTGCGGGAGGACAAGAGGGCCAAGGAGGTCGTCGACGAGCGGCCGGCATCCGCTGCCGCGGCGACGAAGGCGAGCCGAAAGAGCAAGGGCGACACTTCTGACGAGACCAGCGGGGAAGCGGCGGAGCCGGCAAAGCCGGTCGCCGAACGCAAGCGGGTTTCGCGGGCGGATCGCAAGGACGCCGTCGTCGCGGGGGTGAAGATCTCGCATCCGGAGCGCGTGGTCTTCGACGAGGGCGGCGTCACGAAACTGGCTCTGGCCGAGTATTACGAGGCGGTGGCCGAGCGCATGCTGGTGCATGGCGGCAACCGGCCACTGTCGCTGGTGCGGTGCCCCGACGGCCCGACGAAGCAGTGTTTTTTCCAGAAGCATGATTCCGGCGGGTTTCCCGCCACGATCCGCAAGGTGGCGATCGCCGAGAAGGACGGCGGCACCGCCGACTATCTCTTCGTCGACGACGCCGCCGGCCTCGTCGCGGCCGTGCAGATGAACGCCTTGGAATTCCACATCTGGGGCGCCCATGCGGACGACGTCGACAAGCCGGACCGGGTGGTCTTCGACCTCGATCCCGACGAGAGCCTCACCTTCGCCGACGTGAAGCAGGCCGCCTTCGACATGCGCGACTGGCTCGCCGACCTCGGCCTCAGGACCTTCCCCATGATCACCGGCGGCAAGGGCGTGCATGTCGTGGCACCGCTCGACCGGCGGCAGGACTGGCCGGCGGTGAAAGCCTTCGCCCGCGACGTCGCCGAGCGCCTCGCGGAAGCGGAGCCGAAGCGCTACGTGGCGACGATGTCCAAGGCCAAGCGCACCGGCAGGATCTTCATCGACTGGCTGCGCAACGAGCGCGGCTCGACCGCCATCGCGCCCTATTCGACGCGCGCCCGCGACGGGGCGCCCGTCGCCGTTCCCGTGACATGGGAGGAACTGGAGACGCTCGAGGCCGCCAATCTCCTCCGTCTCGACGACGTCATCGCCCGGATCCGGGAGCCCGATCCTTGGGCCGACTATGCCGGGGTTCGCCAGTCGCTGACGAAGACCTTGCTGAAGAAGCTGGCCGGCAAATGACATTCTCCCCTCGCCAGCGGCCTTCGGGGGAAGTCTGAGGGAACCCGTCTTTCCCCTTGGGATTCCCCTCGCATGCCTTGCCGGCCGCCAACGCGAAGCCGGCCAACATGCAGGAGCCCTCGATGATCATCGATCCGAACAAAGACGCCCCGCAGCCGCCACAGCCGAGCCAGCGTCAGGACCCGCCGGGCACGACGGCCGAGATGACCCCGACGCCCGATCATGGCGAAAAGACCTATCGCGGTAGCGGCCGGCTGGAAGGGCGCGCCGCCATCATCACCGGCGGTGATTCCGGCATCGGCCGCGCCGTGGCCATCGCCTTCGCCCGCGAGGGCGCCGACGTCCTCATCTCCTACTACAACGAGCACGAAGACGCCGAGGAGACGGCGCGTTGGGTCGACGAGGCCGGCCGCAAGGCGATCCTCGTTCCCGGCGACATCAAGGACGAAAAGCATTGCCAAAGCCTCGTCGACCGCGCGGTCGAGGAATTCGGCAAGCTCGACATCCTCGTCAACAATGCCGCACACCAGAAGACCTTCGAGAAGCTCGAGGACATCAGCGCCGAGGAGTGGGACGTCACCTTCCGCACCAATATCTACAGCCAGTTCTACCTTTCGAAGGCCTCGGTGCAGCACATGAAGCCGGGCAGCGCGATCATCAACACCACGTCGATCAACGCCAAGAACCCCTCCCCGCACCTCCTGGCCTACGCCACGACGAAGGGCGCCATCGCCAACTTCACCGCCGGCCTTGCCGGTCTCCTCGCCGACCAGGGAATCCGGGTCAACGCGGTGGCGCCCGGGCCGATCTGGACACCGCTGATCCCCTCGACCATGCCGCAGGAGGAGGTCGAAAGCTTCGGCTCCAACACCCCCCTCGGCCGCGCCGGCCAGCCGGCGGAACTCGCCGCGGCCTATGTCCTGCTCGCCTCGCATGAATCCAGCTACATCACCGGGGCGGTGATCCCTGTGACGGGTGGGAGGCCGATGCTGTAGGGGGGCCTGACGGCAAAGAGGCTGACGAGCTCGCCTCGGGCGGCGCAGCCCCCTCTCCCCTCCGGGGCCAGGAATGGCGCTAGGTTCTGTGCGGCCGCGCAGCCCCCTCTCCCGGCTGCTCGCTCCCGCTCGCATCCACCCTCTCCCCTACGGGGCGAGGAATGGCGCTTCGTTCCCATAGGCCGCGGCGCCATTCTTCTCCCCACCGGGGAGAAGGTGGCCCGAGGGCCGGATGAGGGGGCCAACGCTTCCGGACGACTACGACCATTGCGCCCCCCGACCTGCATTGGCGTAAACTACCCCACCCAATCCGTCTTGCGCTTGCGCCCGCTGGCGACGAGCTGTGCCTGCCGCGTGCGAAATGCCTCGGCTCGTTCCGGCGCCAGTGTTTCGATGCAATGCCGGCAGGAGACGCCGGCCTCGTAGCTCGGCGCGGCGAGATCCTCGGGCGTGAGCGGCGCGCCGCAGCCGAAGCAGCGCTCCCATTTGGTCTCGGCGAGGCCGTGGCCGACGGCGACGCGGCCGTCGAAGACGTAGCAGTCGCCGTCCCAGCGGCTCGTCTCGGCCGGTACGTCCTCGAGATATTGCAGGATGCCGCCCTTGAGATGAAAGACCTCGGCAAAGCCGTGCTGCAGCATGTAGGCGGAGGCCTTTTCGCAGCGGATGCCGCCGGTGCAGTACATCGCGACCTTGCGGTGCCGGGCCGGATCGAGGTTCGCCGCGACGAAATCCTTGAACTCGGTAAAAGTGTCGATGCCCGGGTCGACGGCGCCGCGAAAAGTGCCGACCAGGGTCTCGTAGCGGTTGCGGGTGTCGAGCACGAGCACCTCGGGATCCTCGATCAGCGCGTTCCAGTCTTTCGGCGCGACATAGGTGCCGGCGCGCTTCGTCGGATCGGCCTCGGGGGCGCGCATGGTGATGATCTCGCGCTTCAGCCGGATTTTCAGCCGCGCGAAGGGGCGCTCGGAAGCTGAGGAAAATTTCAGCTCGCCCTGGCGCACGCCGAACAGCCGGTCGAGCATGTCGATCACCGCGTCCATCGCCCCTTCAGGGGCGGCCAGCGTGCCATTGACGCCTTCCGGCGCGATCAGCAGCGTGCCGCAGGCGCCTGCGTCGGCGCACTCGCGCTGCACCGCGCTCTGCAGAGCGGGGAGGTCTTCAAGCGCGACGAAGCGGTAGAGGGCGGCGACTGTCCAGGTCATCGCCGCGCTATAGCGAAAGCGGCGGTGTTTTCAAAGCCGGAGTCCAACCCGGCCCACCCTGTCAGGAGTGCGGCTGGGCAGGCAAGCCAGAATCCTCCCTGTTCGACCCGCTACCGCAGACCGAGAAGATGGACCAGCCCGCCGAGATCGGCGACCTCGTGCGTGGCGTAGCCGCTCGCCGAGGGCTCGTGGCCGCGGTTCACGAGGACGCGCGCGCCGAAGCGCAGGTCCCGGGCCGTCATCAGGTCGTAGCGGAAGGAGGAGGAACAGTGGACCACCTCCTCCGGGCCCACCCCCAAGGCATCCAGCATATAGGTGAAAGCCTGCATCCGCGGCTTGTAGGCGCCCGCTTCCTCGGCGGTGATCACCCGGTGGAAAGGCGCGCCCATCGCCGCGATGGAGGGCGGAATGAGATCGTCCATCGAATTGGTGAGACCGACGAGCGGGATTTTCCCGGCGATCAGACGGAGGGCCGGCGGAACGTCCGGATGCGGTTTCCAGGTCGGGATCGCCGTGTAGAGCGCCGTCAGATCCTCCTTCCGGGTGGCGACGCCGCTCCGCTCCGCGGCGCGCCTGAGGGCGTTGCCGATGACCTCGCGGTAGGGCTTCCACGCGCCCAGAACCTCATCGAGCCGATAGGCGGAGAAATCGGCGATGAAGACCTCCATCCGCTCGCCACCCAGGCGATCGGCGAAAAGGCGCCGCGTCAGCGCCGACATCTCGAAATGGATCAGCGTTCCATAGCAGTCGAAGGTCACGAATTTGGGGGTGAAGGCGAGCATGGATCTTCCTGAGATGGCGGGAGAGGGCTCAGCCCCCGCGGCCGGGGCCGAAAGGCAGGAAATGGATATGCGGCCGGGCGTGATAGGGCGAGGCCTCGACGCGGGCGTCCACTGCGAAAACCTCGCGCAGCAGGGTTTCCGTCAGCGTCTCCTCCGGCGTGCCGGCGGCGACGACGCGCCCGCCATCGAGAACGACCAGCCGGTCGCAGAACATGGCCGCATGGTTGAGGTCGTGCAAGGCGATGATGCAGGTGAGCGACAGGCTGGAGACCAGTTGCAGCAGACTGATCTGGTGGTGGATGTCGAGATGGTTGGTCGGCTCGTCGAGGATGAGCTCCCGCGGCGTCTGCGCCAGTGCCCGGGCGATATGGGCGCGCTGCCGCTCGCCGCCCGACAGCGTCTGCCAGCGATCGTTGCGCTTGTCCGTCATGCCGGCCCGCGCGATCGCCTCGCCGACGGCGGTCTCGTCGGCTTGCGTCCAGCCCGAGAAGGCGGAGCGGTGCGGGAAGCGTCCGAGCTTCACGACATCGATGACCCGCAGGTCGGCATTGGTCGCGCCGTGCTGCTCGACGAAGGCGATGCGCTGCGCCAGGGTGCGCCGCCCGAGCGAGCGGATGTCCCGCCCCTCCAGGCTGACGCGCCCGTCGCTGGGCTGCCGCAGGCCGGCCAGGAGACGCAGCAGCGAGGTCTTGCCCGATCCGTTCGGCCCGAGCAGGCCGAGAACCTTTCCGGGCTCCGCCGCCAGCGATACCCGCTCGAGCACGGGCTTCTGGCCGATCCGCCAGGAGACTTGTTCGGCGACAAGGCTCATGACGCGCGCTGGAAACGGTAGAGAATGACGGAGAAGAAGGGCACGCCCACCAGCGCGGTGACGACGCCGATCGGCAGAACCTGCTGCGGAATCAGAACGCGCGAGGCGATATCGGCCAGCACCATGAAGATGGCGCCCGCCACAGCGCAGGCCGGCAGCAGGCGGCTATGGACCGGCCCGACCAGAAAGCGCGCGGCATGCGGCACGACCAGGCCGACGAAGCCGATCGACCCGACCATGCTGACGATGGTCGCGGTCATCATCGCCGTGATCAGGAACAGCGCGAGGCGCGCCCGGCCGACATTGACTCCGAGCGCGGCGGCGGCCTCGTCGCCGAAGGCGAAGGCGTCGAGCACCTGGGCGTAGAGGAGGCAGGCGGCCAGGCCCAGGCCGACCACGGCCGAGACGAGCATGAATTCCGGCCAGCGCACGCCGCCAAAGCTGCCGAGCAGCCAGAACATCACGTCGCGCGCCTGCTGCGCATTGCCCGACGTCGTCACGATGTAGGAGGTCACCGCATTGAAGAGCTGCGAGGCGGCGACGCCGGCGAGGATCGTGCGGTCGGCGGCGCCGCGCGTGCCGCTGGACAGGAGCGCGACGAAGAGGAAGGCCGCGAAGGCGCCGAAGAACGCGCCCGCCGAGAGGGAAATGGCGCCGGCGCCGAGACCGAGGATGACGATCGCCACGGCGCCCGTCGAGGCGCCCGCCGAAATGCCGAGCACATAGGGTTCGGCCAGGGGATTGCGCAGGAGCGCCTGCATGATCGCGCCGCACAGGGCGAGGCCGGCCCCGCAGAAGGCCGCCACCAGCGCCCGGCTGAGACGGTAGTCCCAGATCACCGTCTCATGAATGCGATTGAGTTCGGCCGTAGTCCATCCCAGCCGGTTGGTCACGGTCAGCCAGGTCGTCGACAGCGGAATCGGCAGGTCGCCGATGCCGACACTGACCCCGACCACCAGCCCGACGAGCAGCAGCGAAAGGAGGAGGAGGCCGCTGTAGACAGCCGCCCCCTGGATCGCGCCGAACCGGTGTATCACGGGCGCAGACCGAGCGCCTTCAACTGCTCGGCCACCTGCTCGGCGCCGAAGATCGTGCGGATCGTGGGGTTCATCGCCTGCCCATCCATGATCGCGATCGCCTTGTTGCGCACGGCGGGCATCTGGCTGGTGGCGGAATCGGTGGTGAGGAACTCGATCTTGACCGCCGGCTTGTCGAGCGCCCAGCGGTTGCGATCGAGATCGGCCACCACGATCACGTCCGGCTCGGCGGCGATGATGCTCTCCCAACCGAGCGTCGGCCATTCCGCGCTCGCCTCGACCGCATTGGTGCCGCCGAGAAGGTTGGCGATATAGCCGGAAGCGCTGTTGCGCCCGCCGACATAAGCGTCGGCAGAAGGCGACGGGCTGGAGAACCAGAACACGTAGGAGAGTTTCTTGCCGTCGTTTGCAGGTGCTTGCCGAAGCGCCGCCTCGCGGGCCTTGAAGTCGGCGATCAGCGCCTGGCCGCGGTCGGCGACGTCGAAGATCTGCGAGAGTTCGCCGATCTCCTGGTAGAGAAGGTCCATGTTCCAGAGCTGATCGCGGCTGCCATAGGCGTCGTCGCCCTCCTTGGCGGCGAGGCAGGTGCTGGGCGACAGATAGGAGGCGACCCCGACTTTGCCAAAATCATCGCGCTTGGCGACCTTGCTGTCCGGGCCGAGCAGGGTGGGCAGGGCGGCGGCCACGAAGTCGGGATTTTCGGCCAGCAGAGACTCGAAGGTCGGGAACTCGACGGTCAGCAGCTTGACCTTCGCATTGGCCTCGGCGAGTTGCGGCAGCACCTTGCTTGGCCAGAAGGCCGTGCCGACCATGCGGTCCTCCAGACCGAGAAGAAGAAGAATCTCGGCGCTGTTCTGTCCAAGACCGATCGCGCGCTCCGGCGCCTTCTCGAGGGTGATCGACGTGCCGCAGTTCTCGAGCGTCAACGGATAGCGGGTGGGCTCCGCCGAGACAGGCCCCGCGGTCATCAAAAGGGCTGCCAGCAGGCCCGGTACAGCGAAACGGTGATGGAGCGAAAACAAGGGAGATCCTGTCGGCTGGAGGTGTGCCCGCTCCATACTGCGCGATGCCGCCGCAAACAAGACAGTTCCAGTCAAGTTTCTCGCTGCCAGGTCCCCATCCCCCTTGAGGGACAGTCCCCCGCTCGTCCAACCCTTTGCCGTCGGTCGCGCCCAGAGCACCGATGACGGCGCCGCACTCAATGCCGTCATGCCCTGAAGCATTCAGGATTCCAGCGGGCCCGCCTTCGCCGTGGCCGACGGGCGCGAGCCCAGAAGCTTCAGGAGATCGTCGCCGGTGCGCGCCAGGCGCTGGCGTTTGCGCGTCAGGACGAGACCGGCCTGTGGCGCCCGCACCTCCCGCTCGCCGCCGGCCTCGCCGGGCGCCGTCAGGAGAGTGACGAGGAGAGCGCCCTCCTCCACGCGGTCGCCGGGGACGACGTGATAGAGCACCGCCCCGCCAACGGGAGCGCGGACCATCTCGATGCGTTCGAGCGGCGTCACCGTGCCGTTCCAGGCCGGCAGCGGCGCGAGCGTCGCATCCTCGATCACGCCGCGCGCGACGAGAAAACGGTAGAGGCCGTCGGCGTCGCTTCGGGCGAAGGCCGGCGTGACGTCGCTCTGGCCGCGAAATTCCACCGTCGTCACCGCCCGGCGGCGCCAGCTCGGATCCTCGTCCGGCAGGTTACGGTAAGGCGACCAGGCCGCCTCCTCGAAGGCGCCGTCCGAGCTGTCGTCCCAGAGCAGCACCGCCACCGAGCCGAGGCTGGCGGCGAGATCCTGCATATGAGGCCAGTAGGCGCGGGCGATGTAGAGATAGGACGGACCCTCGTCGTCACAGTGCAGGTCGAGCACGATGTCGTGGCCGAGCGCGAGGCTGAGGAGCCGCGCCTTCAGCCGCACGGGCGCGGCGAGCGGCGCGTCGTCGCTTGGCAGGTTCGAGGCGTCGGGCGTATCCAGCAGCGGAAAGTCGCGGTTGAAATTGCCGCGCGACTGAAAATCGTAGCGGCCCATATGCTCCTGGAAGAGGTGCTGGCCACTGGCCAGCGGATTGGCCTGCGGCACCACGGTGACGTTGCCGCGCAGCCGCCCCTCGGCCTCGGCGCGCTCCAGCATCGGCACGAGGTAATGCAGCGCCACGACGCCCGGCAGTTCGTTGCCGTGCAGCGCCCCCTGCAGGTAGGCGCCCGGCGCTTCGCCGTCGGTGCCGGCAAAGCGCAGCACGGGAAACTGGAAGGTCGTGCCGGGCGTATCGCCGGAAAGGGTCTCGATGGTTTTCTGCACAGGCTCACCTCGTCTGTCGCTCTTTTGCCCTTCCCTCGGCCTCGGCCGCCAGAAAGGCAAGAGCTGTCAGCGCGCCAGCCAGCCGCCGTCGACGGGGATGACCGCGCCGTGCACATAGCGTGCGGCGGCCGAAGCGAGGAAGACCGCGGTGCCGCCGATGTCCGACGCCTCGCCCCAGCGGCCGGCCGGGATGCGCTTCAGGATGTCGGTGTTGCGCGCGGCGTCGGCGCGCAGGGCCTCGGTGTTGTTGGTCTCGATATAGCCCGGCGCGATGGCGTTGACGTTGATGCCGCGCGGCGCCCATTCGCAGGCGAGCAGTTTCGTCAGCCCGGCAATGCCGCTCTTCGACGCGGTGTAGGACGCGACGCGGATCCCGCCCTGGAAGGACAGCATCGAGGCGATGTTGATGATCGAACCGCCCCGCCCCCCGGCCAGCGCCGCCCGGGCAAAGGCCTGGGCGAGGAAGAAGGGCGTGCGCAGGTTGACGCCGAGGACGTCGTCCCAGTCCTCGTCGGTGACATCGACCGCGTCGGCACGCCGGATGATGCCGGCATTGTTGACCAGGATGTCGATCGGGCGCTCGGCTGCCGCGGCTTCGAACGCCGCGACGGCGGCGTCCTTGTCCAAGAAGTCGACGCGGCACTCAGCTCCCGTGCCGCCGGCAGCCTCGATCAGGCCCAGCGTTTCGTCCATCGCCGAGCGGCCGGCGGCGACGATCTCCGCCCCCGCCTCCGCCAGCGACAGAGCGATGCCCTGGCCGATGCCGGTGTTGGCGCCGGTGACGAAGGCGCGCTTGCCCGAGAGGTCGAACAGGCTCACTTCAGCGCGTCCATGGCGACCATCTCGACATCCCGGTAGTCGACATTGTCGCCGGCCATCGCCCAGATGAAGGTGTAGGCCGCAGTGCCGGCGCCCGAATGGATCGACCAGGGCGGCGACAGCACCGCATCCTCGTTCTTGACGACGAGATGGCGCGTTTCGCCGGGCTCGCCCATCATGTGGAAGACGCGCGCATCGTCCGGCAGGTCGAAATAGAGATAGGCCTCCATACGGCGGTCGTGGACATGCGCCGGCATAGTGTTCCAGATCGAGCCCTTGTGCAGCGTCGTCATGCCGACGACGATCTGGCAGCTCTCCATCACGTCGGGATGGACGAACTGGAAGATCGAGCGCTGGTTCGAGGTCTCGGGCGCGCCGAGGTCGACGCGCTTGGCCTGGTCGATGGTGACGAGCCGGGTCGGGATGTCGCGGTGCGCCGGGGCGCTGAGGATGTAGAAGCGCGCGCCCTTGCCGGAGAAGACCAGCGGGCCGTCGCCGCGGCCGACATAGAGCATGTCGCGCGGGCCCATCTCGTACGCCGCGCCCTTGGCCTTGACCGTGCCGGCCGCGCCGATGTTGACGATCACAGCCTCGCGCCGGTCCAGGAAGCCGGGCGTGCCGGTCTCCTTGATGGCGGCAAGTTCCAGCGGGAAGACGCCGGGCACGGCGCCGCCGACGATCATGCGGTCGTAATGAGTGTAGGTCAGGTTGATCTCGCCCTCGACGAAGGCGTTGCCGATCAGGAATTCGCGCCGGAGCGCCTCGGTATCGAAGCTCTTGGCGTGGACGGGATCGATCGCGTAGCGGTTCTCGACCTTCATGGGATGTTCCTTTTCTGGGACGTCCTCAGTCCGGGACGTCGAGCAGGGCACGGCCAAGGGGTGGCAGCGGCTTCGTCGGAGAGGGAAAAGCCGGCGGTCAGGCCGGCAGAAAATCCTCGCGGGCGGGTGTAAAGGTGTCGATCAGGGTGCCCTGCTCGAGCATGCGGCAGCCATGCGGAACGTTGGACGGGATCACCAGCGCGTCGCCGGCCGAGACGACATGCGTCTCGCCGCCGATGTCGAACTCGAACTTTCCCGACTTCACGTAGACCGACTGGACATGCACGTGGTGGTGGAGCGGGCCGACACCGTTCGGGCCGAACGCGACCTCGCAGACCATCATGGCGGGCGAATAGGTCAGGATGCGGCGGCGGGCGTCGTTGCCGACGTCCTTCCAGCCGCTCGGGGTGCGGACGACGTTGTCGGTCACGGCGCTCTCCTCTCGGGTCAATGGATGTCGCCGGCGGCATAGGCGGCGACGGTGGCGCGGGCGCCCTTCTCCAGCAGCATCGCCAAGCCGCGCTTCACAGCATCGGAAAAGCGCTTGTTATCGCGGAGATCGCGGCCGAAAATTTCCTCGACGCCGAGATAGGCTTTCACCAGCGCATCGGCATCGCGGCCGGCGGTGTCGCCCAGCGCCTTCAGTCGAGCGGCGAGCGGGTCGCGCACGTCGATCGACGCACCGTTTTCGTCGGTGCCGGTGACGTAGCGCATCCAGGCGGCGACGCCGAGCGCCAGGCGGTCGATGGAGGCACCCGTCGCCAGGCGGTCGCGGACGGTGCCGAGCAGGCGCTGCGGCAGTTTCTGCGAGCCGTCCATGGCGATCTGCCAGGTCCGGTGCTTCAGCGCCGGATTGTGGAAGCGGGCGATCAGCGCGTCGCGATAGGCGGGAAGATCGGCCTCGGGCAGGTCGAGCGTCGGGATCACCTCGTCCGTCATCAGGTCGCGGCAGAGCTTTTCGATGTCGGCATTGGCCATGGCGGCCGAGACGGTCTCGTAGCCGGCGAGATAGCCGAGATAAGCGAGCGTCGAATGCGAACCGTTCAGCATCCGGAGCTTCATCTTCTCGAAAGGCTCGACGTCGGCGACCATCTGCGCGCCGACGCTGGCGAAATCCGGCCGGCCGGTCGGGAAACGATCCTCGATCACCCATTGCGTGAAGGGCTCAGAAACCACCGGCCAGGCGTCCGTCACACCGAGCGCCTCGGAAATCCCGGCGATGTCCTCCTCGCTCGTTGCTGGCACGATGCGGTCGACCATGGTGCCGGCGAAGGCGACGTCGGTCTCGACGAAGCGGCCGAAAGCCGGATCCAGCAGCGCGGCGTATTGCGCGACGATGCGGTGCACGGTCGGGCCGTTCGACGGGAGATTGTCGCAGGGCATGACGGTGAAGGGCACGATGCCGGCCGCGCGCCGCAGCCGAAGCGCTTCGGCGATCAGGCCGGGCGCCGAGACCGGCGCGCGAGGGTTGGCGAGATCCGCGACGATGTCGGGATGGGCGGTGTTGAGGTCGCCGGTCGCCGGGTCGTGGCAATAGCCCTTTTCCGTCACCGTCAGCGAGACGATGCGCACGGCCGGATCGACCATGCGGGCGAGGATCGCCGCGGGGTTCTCCGGCACCACGTCGATGGAACGCAAGGAACCGATGACGCGCAGCTGCGTGCCCTCGCCCGAGCGCACAGCGACGGTGAAGAGATTGTCCTGCGGCGCCAGGGCGTCGCGCATGTCGGCCCGGCGCAGCGACGCCCCGGCGATCGCCCATTGCGGATCGTGGCCCAGGATGTCGTCGACATAGACCGCCTGGTGCGCCCGGTGAAAGGCGCCGACGCCCAGATGCACGATGCCGATCGTCGTCGCGCGCGGATCGTAGGCGGGACGGACGACGTCTTGGGAAAGCTGGTCGAGGGTGGCGAGGCTGAGGGGGAGCATGATTCTACTTGAAGACGGAGGGAAGCCACAGCGACAGGGCCGGGATGTAGGTGACGAGCAGCAGAACGGCGAAGGCGGCGCCGTAGAAGGGCCAGATGGTGCGGATCGCCTGCGCCACGCGGATTTTTGCCACCGCGCAGCCGACGAAGAGCACGGCACCAACCGGCGGCGTGCAGAGGCCGATGCCGAGGTTGAGGATCAGGATCACGCCGAAATGCACGGGGTCCATGCCGAAGGCGGTGACCACCGGCAGGAAGATCGGCGTCGTGATGATGATCAGCGGCGACATGTCCATGAAGGTGCCGAGGAACAAGAGCAGGATGTTCAACAGCAGGAAGATCACCAGCGGCGAGGAGGTCAGCGACTGCATGAAGTCGATCATCTGGCTGGGGACGCTGAGATAGGCGAGCAGCCAGCCGAAGGAAGCGGCCGCGCCGATGATCAAGAGCACCATGGCCGCCGTGCGCACGGCGCCGACCGTCGCCTCGACGAAGTCGGCCCAGCCCATCGAGCGGTAGACCAGGAGCGTGATCAGGAGCGCATAGAGAATGGCGATGCAGGAGCTCTCGGTGGCGGTGAAGACGCCGGAGCGCACGCCGCCGAAGATGATGGCGATGAGGATCAGCCCGGGAATGGCGCCGAGCGCCCGCCGGCCGATATTGCCCCAGCCCTCGAAGGCCGTGATGGGGTAGCCGCGCTTGCGGGCGACGTACCAGGCGGCCACGGAAAGACCCATGGCGAGAAGAAGGCCCGGGATGATGCCGGCGGTGAAGAGGTCGGCGATGGAGATCTGGCCGCCGCCGGAGATCGAATAGATGATCATGTTATGCGAGGGCGGGATCATCAGCGCGATGATCGACGAGGTCACGGTGACGTTGACGGCGTAGTCGACGTCGTAGCCGCGCGCCCGCATCTGCGGGATCATCAGGCCGCCGATCGCCGAGGCGTCGGCGACGGCCGAGCCGGAAATGCCGCCGAAGAGGGTCGAGGCCGCGATGTTGACCTGGCCGAGACCGCCGCGCATGTGGCCGACGAGGCTGGCGGCCAGCGCCACCAGGCGGGCGGCGATGCCGCCGCGCACCATCAGGTCGCCGGCATAGATGAAGAAGGGAATGGCCATCAGCGCGAAGACGCTGATGCCGGCATTCATCTGCTGGAACACGATCACCGGCGGAATGCCGAGATAGAGCACGGTCGCAAACGAGGCGATGCCGAGGCAGAAGGCGATCGGCGTGCCGATCAACAGCAGCAGCGTGAAGGTCGAGAAGAGGATCGTGAGCGCCATGTCAGGCCACCTGGTCGATTGGCTGGAGATCCGCTTCCGAGATTTCGAGGCCGGCGAAACGCCGCGCCATCCGCTCGAGCGAGAAAAGGGCGATCAGCGTGCCGCCGACGACCAGCGGCACGTAGCTGACGCCGACGGGAATGCCGATGGCGGGCGAGATCGAGGCCCAGGTCCCCTCGGCCAGCATCAGTCCGTACCAGCCCATGCCGGCGCCGAAAGCGGCGACCGCGAGGTCGCTGACCGTCATCAGCACCTTGCGGGCCGGGGGCGGCAGGACGATGAGGAGGATGTCGAAGCCGAGGTGGTAGCCCTGGCGCACGCCGACGGCGGCGCCGAGCAGGATGAACCAGCCCATCATCAAGACCGAGGCCGGCTCGGTCCAGCTCGGCGAGTTGTTCATCACGTAGCGGGCCCAGACCTGGTAGGCGGTGAAGGCCGTCATCAGCACCAGGCCGATGCCCGATAGCCAGAGCGTCGCGGTCGCCAGGCGGCCGAGCCATTTCGCAAGGATGAACAAGGGCAAGTTCCCAAAGACCGGTGGACGAGCAGGGCAGCCCCGCCGAAGCGGGGCCGCGGGTCGCGAAGGCTGCTTACTTCTGGGTGTCGCGGATGCGCTTCACCAGGTCCTGCAGCTCGGGCGTGTCGGCGTATTTCGCGTAGATCGGGTCCATCGCGGCGATGAAGGCGGCCGGGTCGATCTCGTTGATCTCAGCCCCCGCGTCCTCCACGACCTTGCGCGACTTGGCTTCCTGCGCGTCCCAGAGTTCGCGCATCTTGCCGACCGATTCCTTGGCGGCCTCGCGCACGGCAGTCTGGTCTTCCGGCGTCAGCTTGTCCCAGGAGATCTTCGACATCATCAAGACTTCCGGGCACTGCGAATGCTGGTCGAGCGAATAGAACTTCGCGACCTCGTAGTGCTTGGAGGATTCGTAGCTCGGCCAGTTGTTCTCGGCGCCGTCGATGAGCCCGGTCTGCAGGCCGGAATAGACCTCGCCATAGGCCATGGGCGTGGCGTTGGCGCCGAGCGCGTTGACCATGTCGACGAAGAGGTCGGACTGGATGACGCGGAACTTCATGCCCTTCAGGTCGTCGATCGAGGTGATCGGCTTCTTGGAATTGTAGAAGGAGCGCGCGCCGGAATCGTAGACGGCGAGGCCGACATAGCCAGCCGGTTCGAAGGCCTTGAGGATGTCCTCGCCGATCGGCCCGTCCATCACCGCCCGCATGTTTTCCTTGGAGGTGAAGATGTAGGGCAGGCAGGCGACGGTGGTCGCCTTCACGATGCCGTTCATCGGCGCGAAGTTGACGCGGTTGAGGTCGATGACGCCGAACTTCGTCTGCTCGATCGTTTCCTTTTCCTCGCCGAGCTGGTGCGAGGCGAAGACCTGGACGGCGATGCGCCCGCCGGTCTTCTCCTTCAGCACTTCGCCCATGAACTTGACGGCCTCGACCGTCGGATAGCCATCGGGATGGGTATCGGACGAGCGCAGGGTGATCTCCTGCGCGGAAGCCGCGGTCGCCATGCCGCCGAGGGCGGTGGCGACAGCCAGTGTCGCGGCGAATGTTCTGATCATGCCCATGTGAATTTCCTCCCAGAAATCGGCGGCGGGTGCCGCCCGTCAGAGCCTGTAGGCCTCTTTGGCCAGGCGATAGCTTAGGTCGTGCGCGAGCTCGAAGGCCTCGTCCTCCCTCAGCCGCCCCGTGGTCACGAGACCTGACAGGAAGGCGCAGTCGACCCGGCGGGCGACGTCGTGGCGGGCCGGGATCGAGCAGAAGGCGCGGGTATCGTCGTTGAATCCGACGGTGTTGTAGAAGCCGGCGGTCTCGGTCGCCTGCTGGCGGAAGCGCATCATCCCCTCGGGGGAATCGTGGAACCACCAGGGCGGACCGAGACGCAGGCAGGGATAGGTGCCGGCGAGCGGCGCGAGCTCGCGGGCGTAAGCCGTCTCATCGAGGGTGAAGAGGATGATGGTCAGCCCCCTCTCCTGCCCGACGGCATCCAGCATCGGCTTCAGCGCGCGGACATAGTCGGTGCGGGTCGGGATGTCGTAGCCCTTGTCGCGGCCGAGGGCCAAGAAGATCGGGGCGGAATGGTTGCGGAAGGAGCCGGGATGGATCTGCATCACCATGCCGTCCTCGACGCTGAGGCGCGCCATCTCGGTCAGCATCTGCGCGCGGAACAGCTCGCGCTCGGCCGGCGTGCCGCCACCCGAGGCGACGACGCCATAGAGACGTTCGGCATCGACGCGGGCAAGATCGGCGGTGGCGGCGGTGGGGTGGCCGTGATCGGTCGCGGTGGCGCCGAAGCTGCGGAAGAAGGCGCGGCGGGCGCGGTGGGCGTCGAGATAGCCGGCATAGGTCGCTGTATCGCAGCCGGATATCTCGCCGAGTTTTGCCAGATTGCCGACAAAACCTTCGAAGTCGGGATCGGTCACGGCGTCGGGACGGTAGGTCGTGACGACCTTGCCCTGCCAGCCGGACTCCTTCAGCGCCGCGTGAAAACTTAGGTCGTCGAGCGCACCCTCGGTGGTGGCGATCGCTTCGATGTTGAAGCGCTCGAACAGCGCCCGCGGCTTGAACGCGTCGCGGGCGAGATGCTCGGCGATGGTGTCGTAGGTCTCGTCGGCCGTTGCCGACGACAGGCGGACGTCGATGCCGAACAGCGTCTCGAAGGAATGGTCGAGCCACAGCCGCGTCGGCGTGCCGCGGAACAGGTGGAAATGCTCGGCGAAAATCCGCCAGATCTTGCGCCCGTCGGTCTCCGTCGCATGGCCCGCGGCGTCGGGCACGCCGAGATCGGCGAGCGCCACGCCCTGCGAGGCCAGCATGCGGAAGATATAGTGATCGGGGGTGACGAAGAGCTGCGCGGGATCGGGAAAGTTCTCGTTCTCGGCATACCAGCGCGGATCGGTGTGGCCGTGCGGGCTGATGATCGGCAGATCCTTCACCGTCCGATACAGCGAGCGGGCCAGGCCCCGGCCACGATCATCGACGGGAAACAATCTGTCGTCGTCCATCAGCGGCATCGCTTCGAACCCCTCCCAGGGCAACCATCCATTGCTTGCGCGAAAACTGGTATGCTAGTATACGAAGGGTGTCAACGGGGGTGGCGATGTCGCTGGAATGGGCTCTGCAAGACGTCGTGGCGGCACCGCGCAGCACGATCGCCGATACCGTCTTCGACGAGTTGCGCCGTGCCATTCTGGAACTGCGGCTGCAGCCGGGAACGAAGATTTCGGAAGCCGAAATCGCCAAGCGTCTCGGCGTGTCGCGCCAGCCGGTGCGCGAGGCTTTCGCGCGCCTCGCCCGCGCCGGCTATCTGCGCATCCAGCCGCAGAAGGCGACGGAGATCATGAAGATCTCGACACGGGAAGTGCTGAACGCCCGCTTCATCCGCGAGGCGGTGGAGGTCGCCACCGTGCGCCGCGCCTGCGAGATCGGCGACGCCGTCATGCTGGACCGGCTCGGCGAGATCCTGGCGCTGCAGGAAAAGGCGCAGCGGGTCGACGACCGCGAGGAATTCCACCGCCAGGACGACGCGTTCCATCTCGGCATCGCCGAGGGCGCCGACTGCCGCTTCGCCTGGACATTGATCGACGAGCAGAAGGCGCAGATGGACCGGGTGCGTTTCCTGTCGCTCGCCTTCGGCCAGTCGGCGGCTTTCGACGACCACCTGCGAATCTTTGCCGGGCTCGAGGCTCGGGATGCCGACGCGGCGGAGGCGGCGATGCGCCAGCACCTTTCGCGCATCACCGACATCCTCGCCCGCCTGCGCGGCGACTTCGACCGGTTTTTCCAGGACGGCGCGGCTTGACGGCGGAACGCCGGCGACGGCAGGGAAGACGGGCAACACACAGGGAAATGCCATGACGGACGGGATGAGCGGCGCGAAAGCCGGTGGAGCACGGCGCGTCGTGTCGATCGGCGAATGCATGGTGGAGCTTTCGGCCGCGCCGGGCGGATTGCTGCGCATGGGTTTTGCCGGCGATACTTTTAACACCGCCTGGTACCTCCGTCGCGAACTGCCGGAGGACTGGACCGTCTCCTATGTCTCGGCCGTCGGCGGGGACCAGACCTCGACCGACATGCTGGCGTTCATGGCTAAGGGCGGCGTCGACACGCGCTTCGTCCGTCGCCTCCCCGGCCGCATGCCGGGCCTTTATCTCATCCATCTCGACGGCGCCGAACGCAGCTTCTCCTACTGGCGCGACACCAGCGCGGCCAAGGCGCTCGCCGCCGACGAGGCGCATCTGGAAGCGGCCTTCGCCGCGGGCGACGCCTTCTACTTCTCCGGCATCACCCTCGCCATCCTGCCCGCCGAGGACCGGGCCCGGCTGCTGCGGTTTCTGGCGGCGGCGAAACAGGCCGGCAAGCCCGTCGCCTTCGATCCCAACATCCGCCCGCGCCTCTGGCCCGACCGCGAGGAGATGTGCGCTTCGATCGAGGCCGGCGCCGCCGTTTCCAGCATCTGCCTGCCGAGCCATCCCGACGAGCGCGACGCTTTTGGCGACGCGACGCCAGAAGCGAGCGCCGAGCGGTATCTGGCTCTGGGGGCCGGCGAGGTCGTGGTCAAGGACGGGCCGGCGCCGGCCCTCGTCGCGACGGCGGAAGGCATCCAGTCCGTCGCCGCGCCTCAGGCGGTCAATGCCGTCGACACGACCGGCGCCGGCGACAGTTTTGGCGCCGCCTATCTCGCCGCCCGCCTCGGTGGCGCGACGCCAGCCGAAGCGGTGCGATGCGGCCATGCGCTGGCCGGCACAGTGGTCTGCCACCACGGCGCCCTGCTACCGCTGGCCTGATCGGGCCGCACGCCGCGTTCACAGCAGATACCGAGACCTTTCCGACCGGCGTCGCGCGCTGCAGCGTCGTGTGCCGAGCTTACCGCCAAAGCGGCACGGCCGCCGCCGGACGTCCCTGCCCGACGTTACCGTCGGGACATGCGCGCCGTCCTGCAGGCTTGCAGAAGTTCCTGACGCACGCGCGCCCTAGCGCTCGAGATAGGCGCTGAAGGCCGCCAACGTCTCCGGTCCGACATGGTGCTCGATGCCTTCGGCATCGAGTTCGGCCGCCTCCGCGCTGACGCCGAGCGCCAGCAGGAAATCGCGCACCAGGCGGTGGCGCGCCCGCGAATCCTCGGCCAGCCGCTTGCCGAGCGGCGTCAGGAAGATCGAGCGATAAGGCTCGGAATTGACCAGGCCGTCGCGAATCAGCCGCTGCACCGTTCGCGCCACCGTGCCGGCGGAGACACCGAAACAATCGGCAAGGTCGGCCGCGCGCGCCTCGCCGCGCGCGGCGATGAGGTCGTCGATCATCTCGACATAGTCCTCGGCGAGCTCCGACTGATGGGCCTCGCGCACCCGGGCAAAGCGGGCGGCCAGGCGGATGGGCGATCCCGCCGCACTCCTCGTCGCATCCGTCATTCCCGGCTCCCCCCTCAATTCCCGCCGACTGATAGCGCTCTTTTTCATTGCGCGCAAAGTTTGCCACTGGACAAACTTTGCGCCATGCACATAAATACCTGGAATGAGAACCGTTCGCGCCTTCCCCCGCCTTGCCTCCGCCCGGTTGCCCCGACGGGCCGTCCTCGTGCTCCTGGCCGCCTCTCTCGGCCTCGCCGCCTGCGGGCCGGCCGAGGAGACGGGAAAATTCAAGGTGGTGACGACCTTCACCGTCATCGCCGACATGGCCCGCAACGTCGCCGGCGAGGCGGCGGAGGTGGAATCGATCACAAGGCCGAATGCCGAGATCCACAACTACCAGCCGACGCCGGGCGACATCATCCGCGCCCAGGGCGCCGATCTCGTGCTCTGGAACGGGCTGAACCTCGAACTCTGGTTCGAGCGCTTTCTCGGCAATGTCCGCGACGTGCCGAGCGCGGTGGTGACCGAGGGCATCGTGCCGATGGGCATTGCCGAGGGTCCCTACGAGGGCAAGCCGAACCCGCATGCCTGGATGTCGCCCTCCGACGGGCTCATCTACGTCGACAACATCGCCAAGGCGCTGTCCGAGCACGATCCGAAGAATGCCGCGACCTACGCCGCAAATGCCGCGGCCTACAAGGCCCGCATCGAGGCGGCGGTGGCGCCGATCCGGGCGCAGCTCGCCGCCATCCCCGAGGACCGGCGCTGGCTCGTCACCAGCGAGGGCGCCTTCAGCTACCTCGCCCGCGATTTCGGCCTGAACCCGCTCTATCTCTGGCCGATCAATGCCGACCAGCAGGGCACGCCGCAGCAGGTGCGCCAGGTGATCGACGCTGTCATGGCCCACAAGATCCCGGCCGTGTTCTCCGAAAGCACGATTTCGCCCGATCCGGCCGAGCAGGTGGCGCGCGAGACGGGTGCGGCCTATGGCGGCGTCCTCTATGTCGACAGCCTGTCGGCGGCGGACGGGCCGGTGCCGACCTATATCGATCTCCTCACCACCACCGCGGCGACCATCGCCAAGGGGCTGACGCCATGATCCTCGCCACCCGCCCCAAGACCCATGCGGAGCCCGCCGCGGGCCTGGCTGTCGAGCATGCGACCGTCACCTACCGCAATGGCCTGACCGCCCTCCACGACGCCAGTTTCACCATCCCCACCGGCACGATCACCGCCCTGGTCGGCGTCAACGGCAGCGGCAAGTCGACTTTGTTCAAGGCGATCATGGGCTTCGTGCCGACCTCGTCCGGATCGATCCGCGTGCTCGGCATGGGCGTGCCCGAGGCGCTGAAGCGCAATCTCGTTGCCTATGTCCCGCAGAGCGAGGATGTCGACTGGAATTTTCCCGTCCTCGTGGAGGACGTCGTGATGATGGGCCGCTACGGCAAGATGAACTTTTTGCGCATGGCCAAGCCCGCCGACCACGCGGCGGTCGCCGAGGCGCTGGAGCGCGTCGGCATGGCGGACCTGCGCCAGCGCCAGATCGGCGAGCTCTCCGGCGGCCAGAAGAAGCGCGTCTTCCTCGCCCGGGCGCTGGCCCAGGACGGCCGCGTCATCCTTCTCGACGAGCCCTTCACCGGCGTCGACGTGAAGACCGAGGAATCGATCATCGCCCTCCTGCGCGAACTGCGCGACGAGGGAAGGGTCATGCTGGTCTCCACCCACAATCTCGGCTCGGTGCCGGAATTCTGCGACCGGGCCGTCCTGTTGAAGCGCACCGTTCTCGCCGCCGGCCGCACAAGGGACGTGTTCACCAGAGACAATCTGGAGGCCGCCTTCGGCGGCGTTCTCCGGCAGTTCGACATGGCGACGCTCGGACCCGAGGGCCAGAAGGCCTGCAGCATCATCAGCGACGACGAGCGCCCCTTCGTCGTCTACGACGCGCCCGGGGAGCCGCTGGCGCCGACGGATCCGCGATGATCGCGCTGCTCGCCGAGCCCTTCACCTACGGCTACATGCTGAACGCCATGGGCGTCTCGGCGCTGGTCGGCGCGACCTGCGCCTTCCTGTCGGCCTATCTCATGCTGAAGGGCTGGTCGCTGATCGGCGACGCGCTCTCCCACGCGATCGTGCCGGGCGTCGCGGGGGCCTACATGCTGGGCCTACCCTTCGCCTTCGGCGCCTTTCTGTCCGGTGGCCTCGCCGCCGGTGCGATGCTCTTTCTCAACGAGCGCACCAAACTGAAGGAGGACGCGATCATCGGGCTGATCTTCACCTCCTTCTTCGGTCTCGGCCTGTTCATGGTGTCGATCTCGCCGACCGCGATCAACGTGCAGACCATCATTCTCGGCAATATCCTCGCCATCACCCCCGGCGACACGCTGCAACTCGTCCTTATCGCCGGCGTCTCGCTGACGATCCTCGCCGCCAAGTGGAAGGACCTGATGGTCACCTTCTTCGACGAGGGCCATGCCCGCTCGATCGGCATCCGCCCCACCTTGATGAAGGCCGTCTTCTTCACCCTCCTCAGCGCCTCGACGGTCGCCGCGCTGCAGACGGTCGGCGCCTTCCTCGTCGTCGCCATGGTCGTCACCCCCGGCGCGACGGCCTATCTCCTCACCGACCGGTTTCCCCGGCTGATCGGCATTTCGGTCGCCATCGGCGCGGTCTCGAGCTTCGTCGGCGCCTATGCCAGCTATTTCCTCGACGGCGCCACCGGCGGCGTCATCGTCGTGCTGCAGACGCTTCTCTTCCTCCTCGCCTTCGTCTTCGCCCCCAAGCACGGGTTGCTCGCCGCCCGCGGCCGGGTGCGCGCCGCCCTCGCCGAGGACCGGCGGGACGCCGGCGTGGCGACGGCGCTGCCGGCGGAGAGCCAGGCGGCCGGAGGCCAGCCCGCATGAGCCCGCTCGACCTCGCGCTGATGCCCTTCGGCTTTCCCTTCATGCGCGACGCGCTGATCATCGCGACACTCGTCGCGGTGCCGGCGGCGCTCCTGTCCTGCTATCTCGTGCTGAAGGGCTGGTCGCTGATGGGCGACGCCATCTCGCACGCCGTCCTGCCCGGCATCGTCCTCAGCTACCTCGCCGGCCTGCCGCTCGCCGTCGGCGCCTTTTCCGCCGGCATGGTCTGCGCGCTCGCCACCGGCTACCTCAAAGAAAACAGCCGGATCAAGCAGGATACGGTGATGGGCGTCGTCTTCTCCGGCATGTTCGGCCTCGGCATCGTGCTCTACACCAAGATCGAGACCGACGTGCATCTCGACCACATCCTCTTCGGCGACATGCTCGGCGTGCTGCCGGGCGATCTCGTCCAGAGCGCGGTCATCGCCCTCGTGGTGACCCTCTTGATCGCCTGGAAATGGCGCGACCTGCTGCTGCATGCCTTCGACCCGCAGCATGCGCAGGCGATCGGCCTGCCGGTGAAGCTCCTGCACTACGGCCTGCTCGTCGTCCTGTCGCTGACCATCGTGGCCGCGCTGAAGGCCACCGGCATCATCCTCACCATCTCGCTCCTGATCGCGCCCGGCGCCATCGCCTTCCTGCTCACCCGGCGCTTCGGCGCGATGCTGCTCACCGCCGTCGGCGTCGCCGTGGTCGCCGCCTTCACCGGCGTCTATGCCAGCTTCTTCATCAATTCCGCCCCGGCGCCGACCATCGTCCTCGTCCTGACGCTGGTCTTCATCGCCGCCTTCCTGCGGACCGTCTGGCGCCAGCGCGCCGCCGACCGGCAGGCGATCGGCGCGAAAGCGGCCTAATCGCCCGCCCCGCCCCGGCTTTTGCGCCGGGGATTATCGTCCTCGCCACAGAAATGCTATTGACCCTGCCGGGCCGCCGGGCGAAGCACTGTGGCTTCCGGGACCGGCGGCTGCGCCGGCCATGGCGGCATCCGTGGACCGGATGCCGGGAGCGAAACTGTTTCGGCCCTGACGGTTCGCGCGAACCCGTCCGTCCGGCAAGGGCCGCTTGATCGGGAGGATCACCCACATGAAGACCTTGCTTGCTGCCGTCCTCACGCTGGGGCTGTTTGCCTCCGCCGCGTCGGCCCAGACCGCATCCTACGAGATCATGGCGCCTGCCGCGCCCGGCGGTGGCTGGGACCAGACCGCGCGCGCCATGCAGGCGACCCTGCAGGACGCAAAGATCGCCGGCGACGTGCAGGTGGTGAACGTTCCCGGCGCCGGCGGCACGATCGGCCTGGCGCAGTTCGTCTCGCGCGCCAAGGGCGATGCCTCCAAGCTCATCGTCGGCGGCTACGTCATGGTCGGCGCCATCCTGACCAACAATTCGCCGGTCACGCTCGACCAGATCACGCCGATCGCCCGCCTCACCGGCGAGTATGAAGCCATCGTCGTTCCCGCGGCCTCGCCGATCCAGACCGTCGACGACCTCGTCGCGATGCTGAAGAAGGACGCCGGCGCGGTCTCCTTCGCCGGCGGCTCGGCGGGCGGCACCGACCACATCACCGCCGGCCTCATCGCCAAGGCGGCGGGCCTCGATCCCAAGACCGTCAACTACATCGCCTTCTCCGGCGGCGGCGAAGCGCTGGCGGCGATCCTCGGCGGCCAGGTCACGGCCGGCATTTCCGGCTACGGCGAGTTCGAAGGCCAGGTCAAGGCCGGCACGCTGCGCCTCCTCGCCGTCACCAGCGACGCCAAGCTCGAAGGCATCGACGCGCCGACGCTGAAGGAATCCGGCCTCGACGTGGTGATCCAGAACTGGCGCATGGTCGCCGCAGCGCCCGGCATTTCCGATGAGGACAAGGCCACGGTCATCGCCGACATCACCAAGATGGTCGAATCGGCCGAGTGGAAGGACGTCCTCGCCCGCAACAACTGGGCCAACACCTTCCTGGCCGGCGACGCCTTCAAGACCGAGCTTGACGCCAACATCGCGTCGACCAAGACGATCCTCCAGGACATCGGTCTCGTCCAGAAATGAGCGATCAGGTTTCCGCCACTGAGAGCCACCGCCGCCCGGATTGGGCGGCGGTGGCCATCGGCGTCGGCCTCGGCGTCATTGCCGCGGTCGTCGCGTTCAACACCAGCGGACTCGGTGGCGGGGCCTATTCGCGCGTCGGCCCGGCGGCCTTCCCCTATGCAATGGCCGTCGCCCTCGCCGGCCTGTCGCTGTGGACCATCGTCGCCGCCCTGCGAGGCAATTTCCCCGACCGCGACCACGACGAGGGCGCGCCGATCGTCTGGATCGTCGGCGGCCTCGCCGCCCAGATGCTGCTCCTCGACAGCGCCGGCTTCTCGATCGCTACGGGGATTCTCTTCGCCGCGACCGCCCGCGCCTTCGGCCGCGGACCGCTGTGGAAGACGATCCCGCTCGGCATCGTCATCAGCCTGGCGGTCTGGGCCCTTTTCACTCTCGTGCTTAAATTGTCCCTGCCGGCCGGTCCGCTGGAACAACTGATCCGCTAAAGCGGGACGGCGTTTCCCGAAACGCCGTCCCGCTTTGGTTCTTTGATTTCGCACGATCTGTTCCGAAAGCCGGAAGGCCACCTTTCGGGATCGTGCTCTAAGCGGAAGCTCGTCATGGATACCTTCGTCCTGCTCGGCAATGGCATCCTGACCGCCATGGAGCCGATGAACCTCTTCTACGCGCTCATCGGCGTGACGTTGGGGACCGCCGTCGGCGTTCTGCCGGGCATCGGCCCGGCGCTGACGGTGGCGCTGCTGCTCCCGGTCACCTACCAGCTCGACGCCGCCGGCTCGCTGATCATGTTCGCCGGCATCTACTATGGCGGCATGTATGGTGGCTCGACCACCTCGATCCTGCTCAACACGCCGGGCGAAAGCGCCTCGATCGTCACCGCCCTCGAGGGCAACAAGATGGCCCGCGCCGGACGCGGCGGGCCGGCGCTGGCCACCGCCGCCATCGGCTCCTTCGTCGCCGGCCTGATCGCGACGCTCGGCCTCGCCTTCCTCGCCCCCTGGGTGGTGAAGTTCGCTCTGTCCTTCGGGCCGGCCGAGTATTTCGCGCTCATGGTCCTCGCCTTCATCACCGTCTCGGCCGCTTTCGGCGATTCCACCCTGCGCGGCCTGACGGCCCTCGCCATCGGCCTGACGCTCGGCCTCATCGGCATCGACCTGCAGACCGGACAGGCGCGCCTCACCTTCAACGGCGTCGGCCCGTTCTTCAGCGACATGGCTGCTACCGGCGGCTTCCTCAGCGGCCTCTATGCCTGGCTCGGCGGTCTGTTCGGCAATATTTCGGCAGCTCTCCTCGACGGCATCGAGGTGACGACGCTCGCCGTCGCGCTGTTCGCCATCGGCGAGACGCTTTCGGTCGCCGCCGCCGGCCACCGCACGCCCGACAAGGTCGAGGCGATCAAGGGATCGCTGTGGATGAATTGCGAGGACTGGAGCCGCTCCTGGAAGCCGTGGCTGCGCGGCACGGCGATCGGCTTCCCGATCGGCGCCATGCCCGCCGGCGGCGCCGAAATCGGCACCTTCCTGTCCTATGCCACGGAAAAGCAGTTCGCCAAGAAGCCGGAAGAGTTCGGCCATGGCGCGATCGAGGGCGTCGCCGGTCCGGAAGCGGCCAACAACGCCTCGGCCGCCGGCACGCTGGTGCCGCTGCTGACGCTCGGCCTGCCGACAACGGCGACGGCGGCGATCATGCTCGCCGGCTTCCAGCAGTTCGGCCTGCAGCCGGGCCCGCTCCTCTTCGTCAACTCGCCCGACCTCGTCTGGGGCCTGATCGCCTCGCTGCTCATCGCCAACCTGATGCTGGTCGTCCTCAACCTGCCGCTGATCGGTCTGTGGGTCCGGCTCCTGACGATCCCGCGGCACTGGCTCTACGCCGGCATCCTGGTCTTCGCCACGCTCGGCACGGTCGGCGCCAATCCCTCCCCGGTCGAGCTCGGCATGCTGCTGCTCTTCGGCCTGATGGGCTACATGCTAAGGCGCTTCGGCTACCCGATCGCGCCGGTGGTCGTCGGCCTGATCCTTGGCCCCATGGCCGAGCAGCAGCTGCGGCGCGCGCTGTCGATCAGCCAGGGCGACATGTCGGTGCTGGTCGGCTCGCCGCTGGCGATCGTGCTGCTGCTCCTGGCGGCCACCGCGCTCTTCGTTCCGCTCATCCTGCGCGCCCGCGGCAAGGGCAAGGTCCTCGCCCAGCTGGCTGCGGACGAGGACTGACACTTTCTTCGCTTGCCGGGGCCCCGCCCACGGGTCCCCAGCGGGCGTCCGCCATGGTCTCGGCGGAACCCGCCTGCCCAACTCGGCCTGATGGCCTTCTGAGGATTATCGCATGGACTTTCTAACCCCCGAGGCCCTGACCTCGCTGCTGCAGATCATCATGATCGATCTGGTGCTGGCCGGCGACAACGCCGTGGTGATCGGCCTGGCCGCCGCCGGTCTGCCGAAGGAGGTCCGCGCCAAGGCGATCCTCGTCGGCATTCTCGCCGCGACGGTGCTGCGCATCATCTTCGCCGCCGGCACCCAGATCCTGCTCAGCTTCGGCGGCGCGCTGCTGATCGCCGGCGGCCTGCTGCTTCTCTATGTCTGCTGGAAGATGTGGCGCGAGCTGCGCGAGCCGGCGCACGAGATCGACGCGCTCGACGTCCACGGCAACGCCGTCGCCGGCCCGCGCAAGACCTTCGCGCAGGCGGCCTGGCAGATCCTCATCGCCGACGTGTCGATGTCGCTCGACAACGTCCTGGCCGTCGCCGGTGCCGCCGGCGAGCACACTTGGGTGCTGATCGTCGGCCTCGTCCTGTCGATCGGCCTGATGGGCCTGGCTGCCAACTTCATCGCCAAGCTGCTGCACAAGCACCGCTGGATCGCCTATGTCGGCCTCGCCATTATCTTCTATGTCGCGCTGAAGATGATGGTCGATGGATCGGAGGCCGTCTGGCCCGGCAGCTTCGACTGGCTGCCCTTCAGCTTCGGGGGTCACTGAGGCCAGATCCCGAGAGGCGGCCCGCCGCCTCTCGAATGCCGCGGGCGAAAGCGGCCTTCCGGGAATGCCGTTCCGCTCCGACCGTCATCAGCTTACGCCATAGAAAAGGCCCCGAACGCGATCGCGTCCGGGGCCTTTTTCGTTCTCGTGGCCCGTGGGGCCCGTTCGTCTCGTCGATCAGCGGGTGCCGATGCGGCTCCAGGCCTCGGCGTCGATGCCGACGGCGCGCAGCGCCTCGCGGCTCGGCATCCGGCCGCTCTCCGCGGCCCGTGCGCATTCCTGGGCACCGCCGACGGCACGCAGGAAGGACGAGACGCTGGAGCGGAAGGAACGGCGGGGGCTGAGGGACGACATCGAAATCTCCTGGGGTCTGTGTTCCCCCATAAGATGCGCTTGCTGCGCTGCAATATGAAGTGTCGATTCGACACTGCAGCCATGCGTCAAAGCATGGACTGGGCCGCACGCCCTGTCTTGGCTGCACGGCCAGAGGAAGCAACCGACGGGCGGCGCAGTTCCGGCGGCTTGGGTCGGAACCGTCCTCACGGAGCGCCAGGGGACGCTGGCTCGACACGACGTCGAGGCGACCGCGAGGCCCGGTCGCCTCGACGGCGACAGCTGCCGCTTCCCCGAACCGCAGCGCTTGCCGCGGCTACTGGTGCGCCAGGACGATGACCTTGTCGCCTGGCACGTATTGCAGCGCCTCGGCCTTTCCCGGGTTGACGACGACGCCGCCCATGCTGCGGGCATCCGCACCGCCCTTGCGCAGGCGGCGGTAGCCGAAGGCAACCTCGCCGCGGCGGCGCGCGGACTCGGCAATGGTGAAGAACGTCACCGGCGCGTCGATGGCGACATAGTCGGAGACCGGCCGCATGTAGATCTCCGCGCCGTTCTCGTCGAGCAACTCGTCGAAGATCGCCGCCAGGTGCTCGTTTTCCGAGGCCTGCGCCAGCATCAGGCTGACGAGCTTGTTGCTGACGACGAAATCGTCGGTTCTCGTCACCTCGGCCAGCTTGCGGTTGCGCACGTCGGTCATCTCGCTGACGACGCCGATATGGCGCCCCGCCGCCTCGGCGATGCGCCGCAGGTGCAGGAGCGTGACGAGGGTGCGGGTATCGGCAGGCTGGGGTTCCATGTGATCGCTGTAGCCGAGCACGATCACCCGGTCATAGGCCGGAATGTCCAGCGCCTCCAGCGAGGGGCGGTGCGAGGTGTCGATGCGGCAGAACTCGACGCTGAGCGTATCGCCGGCGAGGCGCAGCGTCTGCAGCTCGGCTTCGAGGTCGGGGGTGTCGGCGGCGATGGTGAGAAGCGAACCCGGCGCGACATAGCGCGACAGCTCCAGCGCGATCATCGGCCCGCGCCGGTTCCAGCCGAGCACCAGCGTCCGCTCCGATCCCCTGTCCTCCACCCGCAGCGTCCTGATGGCGCTGAAGTCGAAACGGGCGGGATCGGGCTTCTCCATCCTGATCGTGTCGTCGTCCTCGGCGATCACGATGGCGCGCATGTCGGCCGTGACGATGCTGTCCATCGGCGGGTTGAGATAGACCCGGCCGGCGGGATCGCAGAGGCCGATCAGCGCGCTCGACTCGTAGGACAGCATCGCCTCTCCGAAAGAGAGGCCGGTCAACTGGGGCTGCGCGGTGGTGTAGATCTCGCAGCCGTCGAAATCGAGAAGCTCGGAATAGACCGCGCTGAGGCCCGATTGCCGGCTCGACTGCACCACGATCTTGGAGATCAGGTCGTCGGCGAGAATGAGCTGCAGCTCGGCACCGCCCACCGCCCGCGCCACGTCGGCATTGCGGCCGTTGCGGACCTCGGCCGCGATCCGGTAGGGCGCGGGGCGGCGCTTGGGGTCGTTGACGAGGGCGAGGATCGTCTTGATGACGCTGGAATCGGGATCCTCGACCTCGGGCGACAGCACGATCACCGATTTGGAGGCCTGCGGGTTGACGATGGCGAGGTCGTAGAGGTCGGTCGGGTCGCCGCTGCGGCAGATCACCTTCGTCCGGCCGAGATTGCCGGCCTTCAAGGCGATCTCGTCCTCCATCTCGACCTTGTCCTTCGTTGCCATGACGACGACCCGCGGCCGCTTCTGGTTGGCATTGGCGATCGAAAGCTCCGACAGGATGTCGAAGATCGAGGGGGACCAGTTGAAGATGATGGTGTGGTCGGTCTCCAGGATCTGGCTGCGCCCCTTGCGCAACTCGTCGAGCTTGGAATCGACTCCCGCGCTCAGAACACCGATCAGCGCCGAGACGACGAAGATGCCGGCCAGCGTCACCGCCAGCATGACCAGGCGAAAGCCCCAGCCGGTGTCGCCGCCCATGGTGCCGGAATCCAGCGTGCGCATCAGCGAGGCCCAGAAGCCCTCGGTGAAGCTGAGTGGGCTGCCGCCCTCGGGGGCGATCTGCGTGATCGCGAGAAACGCCCCGGCGAGGGCGATGATCAGCACCGAGATGACGGCCAGCCAGCCGATGAGCGCGATCGGCCCGGCGGCCATCGACTTGTCGAATTCGTAACGGAGCCGCTCGGCCCAACCAATCTGTCGCTTCATTGCTCAACCGCCCCGGGGCGGTCCTCCTGGAAGGGCCTGGCGCCCGCAGCCCCTGCGCTGCAGGAGTTTCGGCGGGTCCTGCCAGCCATCGCAGGATCGGCAGACTTTGAAAAGGCTTGTGAGCAAGGGCGGACCGGGTTTCGCCACATTTGGTAACCGCAGGGGCAGATCGGGGGCGCCTGACCGCCTCAACGCAAAGGGCCCCGGCGTCGTGCCGGGGCCCTTCGATGGAGGTCCTCGCTACTCTGCCGGCTTCAGCGCCGACGGGAACTTCTTGCCGGAATGCTCGATGGCGAACTCCTCCTCGGGGGAGAGGATCAGCTTGTGGCGGCCGACGAAGGCGAAGTAGGCGATGGCTACGGCGAACCAGACGGCCACCCAGACGACGCCCTTGAAGAAGTTCGGGTCCTGTACCTGGTAGCTGAGCGTCACCACCGCGATGATCACCGTCAGCACCGCGCCGGGAATGCCGAGCGGCGAGCGGAACGGCCGCTCGATCCCCGGCATGTTCCGGCGCAGCATGATGAAGGAGATCGCCTGCATGATGTAGGAGAACATGGCGGCGAAGACCGCCATGTTGAGCAGGATCGAGCCGATCGCCGCGCTCGCATCCGTCGCGCCCAGCGCGAACCAGATGATCAGCATGACCGCCAGCCCGACCAGCGCGCCGGAGATCATCGCGACGTGCGGCGTCTTGTAGGTCCGGTGCGTCACCGACAGGAAGGTCGGGAAATAGCCGGCGCGCGAGAGCGAATAGACCTGCCGCCCCTGCGCGTAGAGAATGGTGTGGAAGCTGGCGATGAGGCCGGTCAGCGCCACGAGGCCGAACAGCACCACGCCGCCGTCGCCGTAGATCGCCTTGAAGCCGTCGAGCAGCGGCTCGAGCGAGGTCGAGAGGTGGAAGGAACCGACGCCCGGCACCGAGGGGTTGAGGAGCACGATCATCACGGCGGAAATCATCAGCGTCATCATGCCGAGGAGGATGCCGCGCGGCATGTCGCGCTTGGGATCGACCGATTCCTCGGCCGCCAGCGGCAGCTGCTCGATGGCGAGGAACAGCCAGACGGCGAAGGGCAGCGTCGCCAGCACGCCGGAAAAGCCGAAGGGAAACCAGGAGCCGTTGCCCTCCGGCAGCTCCACCGCCGCACCATCAGGCCCGACGCCGATATTCAGCGCCCAGCGGCCGAAATCCATGCTCGGAAACGCGCTGATCCAGAAGAACACCAAGACCGCCAGCGAGATCACGGTGATCACCAGCGTCACCTTGAAGGAGAGTTCGAGGCCGTAGATGTTGAGCCCGATGAAGATCAGGTAGAAGATCACCCAGACGATCGGCGAATAGGCCGGATCGAGCCCGAGAATGGCATTCACATAGGCGGTGATGAAGGTGACGATCACGGCTGGGGTGATGACATATTCGACGTTTTCGCAAAGCCCGGTGATGAAGCCGCCCCAGGGGCCCATGGCGGTTCGCGCGAAGGAGTAGGCAGCGCCGGTATGCGGCAGCGCCGGGCTCATCTCGGCGATGGAGAAGGTCAGGCCGAGATACATCACCGCGATGATCATGCCCGCGCCCAGCATGCCGCCCCAGCCGCCGGTGGCGAAACCGAAATTCCAGCCGGAGAAATGGCCTGAGATGACCGCCCCGACGCCCAGCGCCCAGAGCGACCAGACGCCGGCATAGCGGGACAGCCCGCGCTTCTCGAAATAGCCCGCGTCGGCGGTCTTGTAGGTGACGCCCGAAGAGTCCTGCATGCCCGTGCCCCCGTCAAGATTCCGTCAGGCAATGTGTCCGAAATGGGGCGCTGCTGTCAATCGCGGCAGCTGGGTTCAGTGCTTATTGTTTTTGCAATTGGGGACTCATCTTGGCGGAAGGGCCAAAGGGCCGGGTTCGGCCTCGATCAGCCCCTCGTCGTCCTTGAGCTGCACGCCGCTGAGGCCGAGGGCATGGGCCCGCATCAGGAGGCCCGCGATCTTCACCGCCGCGAACGCCGGCGCGAGACCCCCGTCGCGGATATTGGACACGCAGTTGCGGTCGGCATCCGTGCGCCCCGGCCGCGGCGCGAAGGTGAGGTAGGCGCCGAGGCTGTCGGCGGCCGAGAGGCCGGGCCGTTCGCCGATCAGCATCAGCACCAGCCTCGCCCCCATCGCCGCGCCGATCGGATCGGACAGCCCGACGCGGGCGCCCGTCGCCAGCACCGGCGGCGCGATTGTCCACGCGCGCGGCAGGAGCGCGAGGATGGCCAGCGCCGTTTCGGCGCCGTAGCAGTGCGCCGCATGCGCCGACAGGCCGTCGCCGATGACGACGACGAGATCGGGCGCGCCGCCGGCGGGAAGAAGGGGCAGCGACGCCGGGTCGAGCTGCCGGCCGAGATCGGGACGGCGCAGGTAGAGTGCGCGGTCGGGCGCGGCGCTGGAAACGCGCAAGGGCGCCTGGCCGGCAGCCTCCAGCGCGGCGGCGATGGCGTCGACGTCGAAGCCGGCATGCACCGCATCGCGGGCCCGCGCATGCGCCTCGGCAAAATCGAGGTGCGCTGCCGTCGGCAGTCCGGCGCCGTGGCGCCCGAGCCCGATGCGCGCGGCGGTGAAGCGCCGGAGCGCAGCGATCGGATGGGGGACATCGCCGGCCATTCAGGACGCCTCCAAAAGCTGCATCTGCGACAGCAGTTCGAGCGAGCGATCGGCCTGTCGCAATTGCCCGGCCGCGTCGAAGATGCCGAAGTCTCGCGCCCAGGCCTCGAATTCCGGCGCGGCCCGCAGACCCAGCGCGCTACGGACATAGGCGGCGTCGTGAAAGGAGGTCGACTGGTAGTTCAGCATGATGTCGTCCGAGCCCGGCACGCCCATGACGAAGTTGACGCCGGCGACGCCGAGCAGCGTCAGCAGCGTGTCCATGTCGTCCTGGTCGGCCTCGGCATGGTTGGTGTAGCAGACGTCGACGCCCATCGGCAGGCCGAGCAGTTTGCCGCAAAAATGATCCTCCAGCCCGGCGCGGATGATCTCCTTGCCGTCATAGAGATATTCCGGGCCGATGAAGCCAACGACAGTGTTCACCAGCAAGGGATCGAAGGCCCGGGCGACGGCATAGGCTCTGGTCTCCATGGTCTGCTGGTCGAGGCCGTGATGGGCATTGGCCGACAGCGCCGCCCCCTGCCCCGTCTCGAAATACATCGCGTTCTGCCCGACCGTGCCGCGGCCGAGCTCGGCGGCGGCGGCATGCGCCTCGCGCAGCACGGCAAGGTCAATCCCGAAGGAAGCGTTGGCGGCCTCGGACCCCGCCACCGACTGGAAGACGAGATCGACCGGCGCGCCGCGCTCCATCACCTTCAGCGCCGTCGTCACATGGGCGAGCACGCAGCTCTGCACGGGGCAGCCGAGGCTGAGGCGCAGGTCCTCGATCAGATCGAGCAGCCGGATCATCGCGTCCGGGCTGTCGGTCGCCGGGTTGATGCCGATCACCGCATCGCCGCAGCCGAACTGCAGGCCATCGACGATCGAGGCGGCGACGCCCCTGGCATCGTCGGTCGGGTGGTTCGGCTGGATCCGCACCGACAGGCGCCCGGGCAGGCCGATCGTGGTGCGGAAAGCCGTCACCACCGGCCGTTTGCGGGCGACGGCGATGAGATCCTGGTTGCGCATGATCTTTGAGACCGCCGCCACCATTTCCGGCGTCAGCGCCCATTTCAACGCGGCGAGCGTTTCGGGCGTTGCGGCGTCCGACAGCAGCCACTCGCGAAAAGAGCCGACGGAATGGTGCGCGATGGAGGCGAAGGCCGCGGCGTCGTGGCTTTCGAGGATCAGTCGCGTCACCTCGTCCTCTTCCGGCGCCACCAGCGGCGTCGCGAGGATTTCCGCCAGGCCGGTATCGGCCAGCACACGCTGCGCCCTCACCCGTGCCGCGGCGCTGTCGCAGGCCACCCCCGCCAGAAAATCGCCCGAGCGCGGCGGCGAGGCATGCGCCATCAGGGTCCGCAGGGTTTCCGGAGACATGTCGTTCCTTCTCATGCTGGGCGGCCCGGGGCGCGTCCCCGATGGCGCCTGCGGCCATGCCCCCTTCCGCGCTCAGCCCTTGATTTTCGTCATCCCGGCCTTGAGCCGGGATCCATTCCAAATCGCCGAACGAGATCATGGACGGTGCTTCTCCTGCCGTCGATTTGGCAGTGAAAGCGTCTCGGCATGGATCCCGGGTCAAGCCCGGGATGACGAACCAGAGAGGCTGACGCCCAGACCAACGTTGCTGCATCAGACGCCATTTCGCATTCATGGTCAATTTCAATGCAAGCTTCCACGGCCTTTCCGAATATCAGCGCCCGACCTCCTCTCTAGTCCGGGACGACCGCGCACGGCTCTCTCTGAGTTGCCCCTCGCCCTTGACCTTCCAGCGACGGGAAGCCCCATGTCCACTGCAGCAATTGCACTGGAAGGTTCCGCCCGTGTCCGACACATCCCTCCCCCATGCCCATCACGAGGCAACCAAACCCGCCGCGATCGACCGCGACCCGGTCTGCGGCATGGTGGTGGACCCATATGCCGGCAAACCAAGCCGTACCCATGACGACCGGCTATTCCATTTCTGCTGCGAGGGCTGCGCCCAAAAATTCGCCGCCGACCCGCAAGCCTATCTCACGGCCAAGGATCCCGTCTGCGGCATGACGGTCGACCGCGCCACGGCGGCGCACATGGCAAAGCATGAGGGCCATCGCTTCTATTTCTGCTCGGCCGGCTGCCAGGAAAAGTTTGCGGCCGATCCCGTGGCCTATGAAGGCGACCGTCCGGCCACTCCGGCGGCGCCGGCCGGGACGCTCTACACCTGCCCCATGCATCCCGAGATCGTCCAGGACCATTTTGGCGACTGCCCGAAATGCGGGATGGCGCTGGAGCCGATGGGCGTGACGGCGGATGCCGGACCCAATCCGGAACTCGTCGATTTCACCCGGCGGTTCTGGGTCAGCCTTGTCTGCGCCGTGCCGCTGCTGATCATCTCCATGGGGCCGATGCTCGGGCTGCCGGTTCGCGGCTGGCTCGGCGAGCGGACCGCGGTGCTTCTCGAATTCGCGCTGGCGACGCCGGTGGTGCTCTGGGCGGCCCTGCCCTTCTTCCGCCGCGGCTGGCAGTCGCTCGTCAACCGCTCGCCGAACATGTGGACGCTGATCGCCCTCGGCGTCGGCGCGTCCTATCTCTTCAGCCTCGTCGCCACTTTCCTGCCTGGCCTCTTTCCCGCTTCGCTGCGCGTCGGCGCCATGCCGGGCATGGACGGCATGGCCGAGATGGGCGGCAGCGTACCGGTCTATTACGAGGCGGCGACGGTGATCGTCGCGCTCATCTTCGTCGGCCAGATCCTCGAACTGAAAGCGCGCGAGCGCACCGGCTCGGCCATCCGCGCCCTTCTCGACCTCGCGCCGAAGACCGCCCGGCGTCTTGCCGCCGACGGCTCGGAGACGGAAGTGCCGCTCGACACGGTGCGACAGGGCGATCGCCTGCGCGTGCGCCCCGGCGACAGCGTGCCGGTCGACGGCACGGTGGCGGAGGGTTCGTCCAGCGTCGACGAGAGCATGATCTCCGGCGAGCCGCTTCCGGTGGAAAAAGCTGTCGGCGACGCCGTCACCGGCGGCACGCTGAACCGCAACGGCTCCTTCGTGCTGACAGCCGAAAAGGTCGGGGCGGAAACGACGCTCGCGCGCATCGTCGACATGGTCGGCAAGGCGCAGCGCTCGCGCGCGCCGATCCAGGGCCTCGCCGACAAGGTGGCGGGCTATTTCGTCCCCGCCGTGGTGTCGATCGCGATCCTCGCCTTCGCCGCCTGGGCGGTCGTCGGCCCCGCGCCGGCGCTGATCCACGCGCTGGTCGCCGCAGTCTCGGTGCTGATCATCGCCTGCCCCTGCGCGCTCGGGCTGGCGACGCCGATGTCGATCATGACCGCGACCGGCCGCGGCGCCCAGGCCGGCGTCCTCATCCGCGAGGCAGAGGCGCTGGAGCGGTTCTCCACCGTCGATACGCTGATCGTCGACAAGACGGGCACGCTGACCGAGGGCAAGCCGACGCTCACCGACATCGTCGCCGTCGATGACGACGAGAACCGCCTGCTCGGCCTGGCCGCCGCGCTGGAGCGGGGCTCGCAGCACCCGCTGGCCGAGGCGATCATGACGGCCGCCGAAGAGCGCGGCCTGGCGCTGGAGGTGACGGAGGGGTTCGAGGCGACGAACGGCAAGGGCGTCTCCGGCACGATCGGCGGCCGGCGCGTCAGCCTCGGCAACCGCGCGATGATGCAGGGCATGGATCTCGGCGACCTCGAAGCGCAGGCCGAGCGCCTCGAAGCGGAGGGCAAGACGGCGATGTTCGTCGCCATCGACGGCAGCGTTGCCGGCCTCGTCGCCGTCGCCGACCGGATCAAGCCGACGACCGCCGAGGCGATCCGCGCGCTGCACGAAAGCGGCCTCCGGATCATCATGGCGACCGGCGACACCGAGCGCACCGCTCGCGCGCTGGCGAAGGAGCTGGGCATCGACGAGGTCCACGCCGGCCTCCTGCCGGAGGACAAGAAGGCGCTGGTCGACGCGCTCCGGGCGAAGGGCCGAAAAATCGCCGTCGCCGGCGATGGCGTCAACGACGCGCCGGCGCTCGCCGCCGCCGATGTCGGCATCGCCATGGGCACCGGGGCCGACGTCGCCATGGAAAGCGCCGGCATCACGCTGGTCAAGGGCGACCTCAACGGCATCGTCCGCGCCCGGCGCCTTTCCGAAGCGACGATGCAAAACATCCGCCAGAACCTCTTCTTCGCCTTCGCCTACAATGCCATCGGCGTGCCGGTGGCAGCAGGCGTCCTCTACCCCGTCTTCGGTCTCCTGCTCTCGCCGATGCTGGCGGCACTCGCGATGAGCCTGTCCTCGGTCTCCGTCATCGCCAACGCGCTGCGGCTGCGGGCGGTGAAGCTGTAGCCACGCTGAAGGACAGGGCGCCATTCTTCTCCCCTGGGGGGAGAAGGTGGACGGCGCGAAGCGACGGCCGGATGAGGGGTCTGACGGTGGCGGGTTTGCGGCTCCGCTTCGCGCCCAAGGCGTCCTAAACCATGCCCCATGGTGCCTGACGCTTTGCTGCCGCTACGTGAGCCGCCCTGCTACGCAAGCCGCGACATCAAAGCCCCTCATGATGAGCCTGTCGAACCACGGGGGGCCGGCACAACGGTCGTGCGTGCCCCTCGTCCTTCGACAGGCTCAGGATGAGGGGCATGGAACGGTCTTGCGCGGCAGCGGCGGATCAAGAGGCAGTGACAATGCATTGCGGACACTGCTTGCCCCCTCTTCCCGCTGCCGCGACCTTCTCCCCGGGGGGGGAGAAGAAAGCAGCGTCAACGCCGCGCTTCTACAAAAGCATCGCGTACCGCAGCCCGTCGTAAACCGCCGCATGCACGTTGCGCGACGACACCGCGTCCCCCAACCGCACCAGGTGAAAGGCGGCACCGGCGTTGCGGTCCGGCAGGGGCCAGCGCTGCGCCAGGAGCGCCTCGTAGTCGACGGCGCCGAGATTCTTCGATAGCGGCTTCAGGGCGAAATAGAGTTCGTCCATCGGCGTGGTGCCGTGCTCGACGATCACCTGGCGGACCTCGCGCTCTTCGCGATTGCCGGGCGCCCAGTCGCTGTCGAGCACGGCGACGAGGCCGTTGCCCCGCCGCTTCACCGCCTTCAGCCGCTTCTGGATGGTGAGGCGGGTGCCGGTCTCGGCAAAGGCCCGGGCATAGGGGACGTGGTTCATGCCGCCGACATCGGCGGCGAAGTTGCGGTCGGGCGTGACGATCTCGAGCGAAACGCCGGCACGCGCGATCATTTCCGCCGCTTCCATGCCGGGATGATTGCCGTTGTCGTCGTAGAGGAGGACCGGGCCGTCCGGCTTCACCGTGCCGGCGAGGATGTCCCAGCTCGAGGTGACGAGGTCGTCGCCCTCTTCCAGTTCCGGGTTCTGCGGCATGCCGCCGGTGGCGACGAAGACCATGTCCGGATTTTCCGCGAGCACGTCGTCCGCCTCGGCATAGACGTTGTAGCGAACCTCGACGCCGAGGCGTTCGAGCTCGGCGAGGCGCCAGTCGACGATGCCGGAGAGTTCCCGCCGGCGCGGCAGGCGGGCGGCGAGCGTGATCTGGCCGCCGGCCGAGCCCGCCGCCTCCAGCACGGTGACGCGGTGGCCGCGTTCGGCCGACACGCGCGCGGCCTCGAGGCCGGCAGGACCGGCGCCGATGACGACGACGCGCTTGCCCGGGTTCGGCGATGTCTGCAGCAGTTGCGGCATGGTCAGCTCGCGGCCGGTCGCGGCGTTGTGGATACACAGGGCGCCGCCGCCCTCGTAGATCCGGTCGAGACAGTAGGTGGCGCCGACGCAGGGGCGGATCTCGTGCTCGCGGCCGGCGATGATCTTTCGCACGATGTGCGGGTCGGCGATGTGGGCGCGCGTCATGCCGACCATGTCGAGCTTGCCTTCGGCGATGGCATGGCGGGCGGTGGCGACATCGGCGATGCGGGCGGCGTGGAAGACCGGATATTTCGTCGCCGCGCGCACCTCACCGGCGAAATCCAGATGCGGCGAGGCCGGCATGCCCTGGATCGGGATGACGTCGACGAGGTCCTTGTCGTGGTCGAGATGGCCGCGGATGACGTTGATGAAGTCGATCTTGCCGGAGCCGACGAGACGCCGGGCGATCTCGACGCCGTCGGATTTGGTGAGGCCGATGTCCCAGGCCTCGTCGACGACCATGCGGGTGCCGACGATGAAGTCGGGCCCGACGGCCTTGCGCACGGCATCGACGATCATCCAGGTGAAGCGCAGCCGATTGTCCAGCGAGCCGCCGTGCTCGTCCGAGCGCCGGTTTGTCGCGGGCGACCAAAAACTGTCGAGGAGGTGGCCATAGGCCTCGATCTCGACGCCGTCGAGGCCCGCGGCCTTCATGCGCTCGGCCGCCTCGCCGTAGTTTTTCGCGATGCGCTCGAGATCCCAGTCCTCGGCTTCCTTCGGGAAGGAGCGGTGTGCCGCCTCGCGGATCGGCGAGGCCGAGACGACCGGCAGCCAGTCGCCCTGCGTGCCGCCGGTGCGGCGGCCGAGATGGGTGATCTGGATCATCACCGCCGCGCCATGCTCGTGGCACTCGTCGGCGAGGCGCTTCATGTAGGGGACGATCTCGTCCTTGTAGGCGTGGAGATTGCCGAAGGCGGGCGGCGAGTCCGGCGAGACCACGGCCGAGCCCGCCGTCATCGTCATGGCGATGCCGCCCTTGGCCTTTTCGACATGGTAGAGCCGGTAGCGGTCCTTCGGCATGCCGTCTTCGGAATAGGACGGCTCGTGCGCCGTCGACATGATCCGGTTCTTCAGGGTCAGATGGCGCAGCTGGAAGGGCTGCAACAGGGGATCGTTCGACGCTGACATGGCCCACCGCTGGTTTGGAAGGCTTCCATCATGCGCCATGCCGGCCCGGCCGTCGATCCGAACGAGACGGATGCTGGCCTGATCGCGACAGGCGGGAACGGCCGGCCGCTTTGTGACGATCGCGGTGGCTGGGTGCCGCGACGCCACGCCGGACGGCCGCGCCTCACGCCTTGGACAGGTGCTCCAGCAGGGCGGAGAAATCGCGACCACGGCCGCCCTCGGCGTCGAAGGCGGCGTAGATCGCCCGCGCATGCTCGCCGAGCGCGGCATGGGCGCCGGTCGCCCGCGCGGCATCGGCCGCCAGCGTCAGGTCCTTCAGCATCAGCTCGGTGGCAAAGCCCGGCCGGTAGCCGTTGTCGGCGGCGGTCTTCGGGCCGACGCCCGGCGCCGGGCAGTAGGTGTTCAGCGACCAGCAGGCGCCGGACGAGGTCGAGGCGACGTCGAACATCGCCTGCCGGGACAGGCCGAGGCTGTCGGCGAGATGGAAACCTTCGCAGACCGCGATCATCGAGATGCCGAGGATCATGTTGTTGCAGATCTTTGCGGCCTGGCCCGCGCCGGCTGCGCCACAATGCACGGCCTTCGATCCCATGATGTCGAAGAGGGGCTTGGCCACCTCGAAGGCGCCTTCCGCGCCACCGACCATGAAGGTCAGCGTGCCCGCCGCCGCCCCGCCGGTGCCGCCCGAGACCGGGGCGTCGAGCGAGATCAGGTCGGCATCGAGCGCGAGGTCGTGGACCGCGCGGGCGCTTTCGACGTCGATGGTCGAGCAGTCGACGAGCAGCGCGCCGGGCCTGGCCGCGGCGACGATCTCGGCATGCACGGCACGGACGATGGCGCCGTTCGGCAGCATGGTGAAGATCGCCTCGGCCGTGCTGACCGCTTCCGCGATCGTGGCCGCCGGCACGACGCCCTCGACCGTCACCCCGGCGGTGTCGAAGCCGATGACCGCGTGGCCCGCTGCCGAAAGGTTCGCCGCCATCGGCGCGCCCATGTTGCCGAGGCCGATAAAGCCAATCTTCATGCATGCTTCTCCCGAGGCGCCCTGTCGGCCTGCCGCGATCATCGCCGCGACCCGGGCCGGGGGCAAGTCCCTTGCCGGCGCCGGCCGGCGCCCGGCAGCGACACGATCCTTTCGAAAAGCAACGGCGCCAGCCGCCGCGGCAGGCTTTCTACGCGGCGACTTCGGTCGCGGTGTCGGCGCGGGCCTGATGCAGCCAGGCCTCGAAGGCGGCCGTTTCGAGCGGACGGGCGAAGAAATAACCCTGCGCCTCGTCGCATTCCATACCGGCCAGCATGTCCGCTACCGCCGCGGTCTCGACGCCCTCGGCGACGACCCGGAAGCCCAGATCCTTCGACAGGCTGATCATCGAATGAACCAGGCGCTGCTCGCGCGCGCCCTCGCCGATGTCGCGGACGAAGGACTGGTCGATCTTGACGACATTCATGGGCAGGCGCTGCAGGTAGGCGAGGCTGCTGTAGCCGGTGCCGAAATCGTCCATCGCCAGGCGGATGCCCATACCCGCTAGGCTGTTCAGATGCTTCAGCGCCTGGTCGGTGTCGCGCATGATCGCGCTTTCGGTGATTTCGAGCTCGATCTGCTCGGGCGGAATGGCGTGCCGCATCAGCATCAGCCCGACTTGCGCGGCAAAGTCGTCTTCTTCCAGATTGGCGGCGGAGATATTGATCGACAGCGGCGGCGCCAGGCCCTGGCTCCGCCACAAGGCCATCTGCCTCAGCGCCGTGTCGATGACGAAAGCGGTCATCGTTCTGGCATGCGGCGAGTGCTCGACGATGGGAATGAACTCCGCCGGGGAGATGTTGCCCAGCGTCGGGTGCTGCCATCGCAGCAGGACCTCGGCCCCCACGCAGCGGCGCGTCGGCAGATCGACGCGGGGCTGGAACACCAGGCGCAGCTGGTCGCCGCCGGCGAGCGCCGCACCGAAATCCTGCAAGAGCTGAAAGCGTCGGCGATGCCCGTCATGCAGCGCCGGCGAGAAGACGCTGACGGACTGCATCGAGGCACGGGCATCCTGCGCGGCGCTGTGGAGAGCCCGCAGAAGGTCCTTCGTCGAGGTCTCGCCCGGCACGAAGGGCACGACCCCGATGACCGTGGTCATCACGAAGCGAAGGTGGGAGACCTGGCGCATCCTTGTCAGCGTCGCGGTGACGTAGGCGAGATAGGTCTCCATCTCGGCCTCGGGCGGCGCCAGGAAGGCGAACTGCGTGGCCGACACGTGATACGCCGTGCGCCCCGGGCCGAGCTTGCCGCGGATCAGATCGGCGGTTTCGCGCACTGTCGCATCGATCTGGCTGTGTCCCATCACCCGCGCCAGATTTTCGAGCTGCCCGGCCTGCGCCAGATCGACCAGAACGGCGATGCGCGGCGCCGGGGATCGGTCCGCCTGCGTCAGGTCCTCCAGGTCCTGGAAGAACTGGCTGCGGTTCGGCAGCCCGCTGATCGGGTCGATGCGGCCGAAGGCGTGCTGAAGCTCGATCTGCGCCATGACGATTTCGGCCAGATCGCGCAGACTCGCCATCTCTGCCTCGTCCGCCACGCGCGGCTCGGTGCCGAGCACGCAAAGCGCACCGAGGCCGAGTCCCTCGCGCGTCACCAAGGGAACGCCGGCATAGAAGCGAATGCCGCCCTCGCCGAGCGTGCTGTCGCGATAGAACGGATCGGCGGCCAGATCGGGGATGACGAGCTCGCCGGCGGTCTCGGCGACCGCCGAGCAGGGCGCCCTGTCGCGCGGAATGGAACTGTGCTGGATGCCCACCTTGGACTTGAACCACTGCCGATCCATGTCGGTCAGCGACACCGCCGCGATCGGCAGTCCGAAAAGGCGGCTGGCCATGCGCGTGACACGGTCGAAAGCCTCACTCGGCGGCGTGTCCAAAAGGTTCAAACGGCACAGCGCGTCAAGGCGCACGTCTTCGCTGGTCTTCGACATCGGCAACCCTTTTCGGCTTCGCGCCGGGCCCGCCTCCTGCGTTCCGCGCCGATCCGAACTTTCGGAAGACTGCCGTAAGCCGCTTGCGGATCGGTTTACGGCACCCGTCAAAACCTCCGGTTCTTGCCTGCCAACCGGCGCGGTCGGCCGAGAAAATCGTTGCGTGGCTAGAGAGCGCCTGGTGCCTTTACCCGGCTGAAGGCGCCCCGATCCGTGACGCACGGAGCCGCTTGCCCCCGAAGGCAGCCGTCGCCCGATGAAGCAGATCCAGGGAAACCGGCAAAAGACGCGGGCGGACGAGAGGATCAATTCGCCCCCGTTTCGCCGTCAGAGCGAGCGGTCGCCCCCGTCGGCCGCCTCGGTGGCGAGGCGCTTTAGCCCGCGCGCGCGCGCATCGTGACCACTGATGTCGCTGCCGGCCCCGGGCGCGAAGCGCCAGTTCCAGATCGTGGCCAAAAGCGAGATCGCGATGACGACGACGAAGGCGGCGGAGAAGTCGGCGAGCTCCGGCTGTGGCCGGTCGCCGACCTGCATGGAGACGTGCAGCGAGAGGGCCGCGACGCAGATGCCGAGCGACAGCATCAACTGCTGGAAGGTGGTGTAGAAGCTCGTGGCTGCGCTCATCTGCCGCGGCTCGATCCGGTCGTAGGCGACGATGTTGTAGGCGGTGAACTGCAGCGACATGAAGAACCCGCAGGCGACGAGGATGGCGAAGATCAGCCCGAGCGGCCAGTCCGGCCGGAAGGCGGCGCAGAGCCCGTAGCCGAGGCTCGCAATCACGCCATTGGCGACCAGCACATCGCGGAACCCGAAGCGCTTGAGGAGGCGCGGTGCCAGCGCCTTCATCAGCAGCGAGCCGAGCGCCGTCGCGATGGTGATCGCGCCGCTCATCGCGGCCGAGAGGCCGAAGCCGAGCTGCATCATCAGCGGCAGCAGGAACGGGTGAGCGCCCTGCGCGATGCGGGTGAGCGAGCCGGCGATCACCGAGGTGCCGAAGCTCGGCACCTTCATCAGCGACAGGTCGAGGATCGGCACGGGATGACGCCGGGCATGGTGGACATAGAACAGGCCGAAGACGAGGCCGATCGCGGCCAGCCCGAGCGCGGCAAGCCCCTCGCCGTCGCGGCTCGCCATCTCGAAGCCGAAGAGCAGCGTGCCGAGCGAGATGCCGGAGAGGAAGAAGCCGCGATAGTCGAAGCGGCCGACGGCTTCGCCTTTCGTCTCGTCGATGAAGAGGGAGACGAGGACCATGCCGAGAAGGCCGATCGGCACGTTGATGTAGAAGATCCAGCGCCAGTCGGCATAGGTCACGATCAAGCCGCCGACCGGCGGGCCGAGGACGGGGCCGATCAGCGCCGGCACCAGCATCCACGACATGGCGGAAACCAGATCCTTGCGCGCGACGCTGCGCATCAGCACCAGCCGCCCGACCGGCAGCATCAACGCCCCGCCGAGGCCCTGCAGCAGGCGCGCGGCGACGAGCCAGGACAGGCTCGGCGCCAGGGCGCAGAAGATCGATCCGGCGACGAAGACGGCGATGGCGGCGCGAAACACCGTGCGCGAGCCGAAGCGGTCGGCCAGCGCGCCGCTCGCCGGAATGAACACGGCGAGGCTGATCAGATAGGAGGTGAGCGCGATGCTCATGGCCGGCGCGCCGACCCCGAAATCGCGCGCCATGGTCGGCAGCGCCGTCGCCAGGATGGTCGCGTCGAGCTGCTCCATGAACATGGCGCTGGCGACGATCAGGGCGATGGTGCGGAAACCGCGCGTGGGCAGGACCGCCGCCGGCGTGGCGTCGGCACAGGACAGGGGGGCCGGCATGGGCAGTCAATGTTTCCGAGGCGGCGAGGGCCGGGCCGCCGGACGGCATGCGAACGGGCGAAAATCGCAAGGCACCCATACGGACTGTCGACAGGCGATGCCATTCACACATGGGGACGAGCGGAGACGTTCCGTGAGCCGGATCGCCCGCGACCCGTGCCGGAAGAGCGTCAGGCCGCCTGCAGGGCGAGCCACGGCGCGAATGCCGTCGCCTCCATCGGCCGCGCGAAGAAATAGCCCTGCGCCTCCTCGCAGGCCAGGTCGCTGAGGATCGTGGCCGTTTCCGCCGTCTCGACACCCTCGGCGACGACGCGCAGGCCGAGATCGCGCGACAGCGCGATCATCGAGCCCACGAGCTTGCGTTCGCGGGAGTCGGCAGCGATGCCGCGGATGAAGGACTGGTCGATCTTCACGACATGCATCGGCAGGCGCTGCAGATAGGCCAGGCTGCTGTAGCCGGTGCCGAAATCGTCGATGGCCAGGCGCACGCCGAGCTGCGCCAGCGCGTTCAGCTGCTGCAGGGCGAGGCCCGTATCCTTCATGATGGCGCTTTCGGTCATCTCCAGTTCGAGCTCCTGCGGCACGACATCGTGCCGCGAAAGGATCTGGCCCATGCGCTCGGCGAAATCCCGCTCCTGAAGGTTGGCCGCCGAGATGTTGAGCGAGAGATTGACGCCGATCCCCGCCTTGCGCCAGCTGGCCAGCTGGCGTGCGGCCGCGTCGACCACGAAGGCCGTCATGGCGCGCGCATGCGTCGAATGCTCGACGATCGGGATGAATTCGGCGGGCCCGATGTTGCCGAGCGTCGGGTGGGTCCAGCGCAGCAGCGCCTCCGCTCCGATACAGGCGCGGCTGGCGAGATCGACGCGCGGCTGGAAGACCAGGCGCAATTGGGACGGATCGGCGATGGCCGCATCGAAGTCCTGCAGAAGCTGGAAGCGCCGGCGGTGCATCTCGTCGATCGCCGGCGAATAGATGCGGACCGGCGCGCCGCCGGTGCGGGCCTCCTTGGCGGCACTGTGCAGCCCCCGCAGGAGGTCTTCGGTCTTGCAGACGCCGAGCCTGAACGGTGCCAAGCCGATGACCGTGGTGGCGATGAAGCGGAATTGGGAGAGCGCCCGGCTCTCGATGAGGCCGGCGGCGACGCTCTGGGCATAGGCGTCGAGCTCTGTGCCGACCGGCGCCAGGAAGGCGAACTGGGTGGCGGAGACATGATAGGCGGCCCGCTCCGGTCCAAGCCTCTCACGCATCAGATCCGCGGCGTATTTCACCATGCCGTCGACATGGGAATAGCCCATGACGCGCGCGAAGTTGTCGAGCTGCGCCGTGTCCGCCAGATCGACCAGAACCGCCAGCCGCGTGCCGCCCGGGTCGCTGCGCGCGAGGTCGAGCAGGTCAGCGACGAACTGGGCGCGGTTGGGAAGGCCGCTGATCGGATCGATCCGGCCAAAAGCATGCTCCAGTTCGACCTGAGTCATCACCATGGCCGCCAGATCGTGCAGGGCCGCCATCTCGGCATCGGTCGCCTCGCGGGGATCGGGCCCCAGCACGCAGAGGGCGCCAATGCCCTGTCCGTCACGCGTCACCAGGGGTGCGCCGGCATAGAAGCGGATGCCGCTGCGCACCAGCTCGCCGTCCCTGAAGCCGTCGTCGGCAGCGAGATCGGCGATAACGGCCGACATGGTCTTTTCGGCCACCTGCGAGCAGGGCGCCTCGCTGCGCGCCATCCAGGCGGGATCGATCCCGACGCGCGATTTGAACCACTGCCGGTCCTGGTCAGTCAAAGAAATGGCCGCATAGGGCAGACCGAAGACCAGACAGGCCGTTCGCGTGATCCGGTCGAAGCTTTCGCTGGCCGGGGTGCCGAGGAGTCTCAGCTGCTGCAGCGACATCAGTCGGGCACCTTCAGCGACATCCGTCATCCCACCATCCTCGTTCGCCGCCCGCATTGCAGTCAGGCGCAGTCTCAGTCATTGCCCCATTGCCGCCCCGGCCCGTTATTTTTCTTCTTTCCCTTGCCGCCGATTTCCTACCAAATCGATGTTCTGACATGCACAATCGGTCGCAAATGCCGATTTAGGCGACGCATTGTACGCTAACGTACGGTCTTTTTCGCCCGTCGAGGAAGCACTCCATCCGTCGATAACTGTCCCGGCGAGCCATGGATGCCCCGCATTATCCTCAGTTGCTTTGCGACAACAGTGCCCGCGCGGTGATCAGGCGCATGATCTCGTTGGTGCCTTCGAGGATCTGGTGGACGCGCAGATCGCGGACGATCTTCTCGATGCCGAAGTCGGCGAGATAGCCGTAGCCGCCGTGCAGCTGCAGCGCCTGGTTCGCGACGTCGAAGGCGGCGTCGGTGACGAAGCGCTTGGCCATGGCGCAGAATTTCGTGGCGTCCGGCGCCTTGGTGTCGAGCTTCCAGGCCGCCTGGCGCAGGAAGATGCGCGCCGCCTGGAGCGCGGTCTCCATGTCGGCGAGGCGAAACTGCAATGCCTGGAAATCGGCGAGTTTCTGGCCGAAGGCCGAGCGCTGCTGGAGATAGAGCACCGACTTGTCCAGCGTCGCCTGCGCCGCGCCGAGGGCGCAGGCGGAAATGCTGAGCCTGCCGCCGTCGAGCCCCTGCATGGCATAGGCAAAGCCGCGGCCCGGCTCGCCGAGGAGGTTCTGCGCCGGCACGCGGCAGGCATCGAAGCGCACCTCGGCGGTCGGCTGCGCGATCCAGCCCATCTTCCTCTCCTGTGCGCCGAAAGAGAGACCCGGCGTGCCCTTGTCGACGAGGATGGCGGAAATGCCTTTCGCGCCGGGCCCGCCGGTACGGGCCATGACGAGATAGAGGTCGGAGAAGCCGGCGCCCGAAATGAAGCTTTTCGTGCCGTCGAGAACAAAGCTGTCGCCGTCGCGACGCGCCGTGGTGCGCAAGGCCGCCGCGTCCGAACCCGAGCCCGGCTCCGTCAGGCAGTAGCTGGCCACGCAGGCCATCGTCGCCAGTTCCGGCAGAAGCTCGGCGCGCTGCTCCTCGCTGCCGAAGGCGTCGATCATCCAGGCGACCATGTTGTGGATCGACAGGAAGGCCGAGACCGAGGGACAGCCGTAGGAGAGGCCCTCGAAGATCAGCGTGGCGTCGAGCCGCGACAGGCCGGAGCCGAAATCGTCGCGGACGGTGATCGCCGCCATGCCGAGGTCGCCGAGCTCCGACAGCACCTCGGACGGCAGCGCCTTGGCATCCTCCCAGGCCTGCGCCCGCGGTGCCATGCGCGTCACGGCGAAATCGCGGGCGATGTCGAAGATCTGGGTCTGCTCGTCGGTCAACGCGAAATCCATGCCGTCCTCCCCGGGCAATCTGTCCGGCGGACTTTCCAGTCCCCGCCGCGTCGCCTATGGCAAAGGTCTAGACGCTCAGACGGGGTGGCGACAATGCGACATTGGCCGGGCTCATCCGAGCCGGGGACACCCCGGTGAGCGACGGCGAGGTCGAACTGACGGCGGCAGGCCCCTTCGGCGACGCCGACCGTGCGGCCGTCTACCGCGCCATCGCCACGCGGCGCGACATCCGAAGCGAGTTTCTCCCCGATCCGATCGATCCGGCGGCGCTCGCCCGCCTTCTCGACGCCGCCCATCACGCGCCCTCGGTCGGCTTCATGCAGCCGTGGAATTTTCTGCTGCTGCGGAGCATCGAGACCCGCGCTCGCGTCCACGCCGCCTTCGTCCGTGCCAATGCGGAAGCGGCGGACCTCTTTGGCGACGCCAAACAGGCGCTCTACCGGCAGCTGAAGCTCGAGGGCATCCTCAAGGCCCCGCTGAACATCTGCGTCACCTGCGACCGCGCGCGCGGCGGCACGGTCCTCGGCCGCACGCACAACGCCGAGATGGATCTCTATTCGACCGTCTGCGCGGTGCAGAACCTCTGGCTCGCGGCGCGCGCCGAGGGCATCGGCGTCGGCTGGGTTTCGATCTACCACGAGCCGGAACTGCGGAAGATCCTGGAGATCCCGGCCGGGATCGCCATCGTCGCCTACCTCTGCGTCGGCCATGTCGCGCGCCAGCATGCCGAGCCGGAGCTGGCGGCGAAGGGCTGGCGGCAGCGTCTGCCGCTGGAGGACCTGGTGTTCGAGGAGCGTTGGGGGCAGAGGCAGGGGTGATGGCTGTCGGCCCAAGCCTTTCTGTCCCTCATCCTGAGCTTGTCGAAGGGCGAGGGACACGGCACCACGCTTCAACGGCGTGCCGACCCTCGTGGTTCGACAGGCTCACCATGAGGGTTTGGGGGTTGTGCCGAACCTGTCGACCTCTCCCTCGCCCTGACGCCCCTCGCCCTCACGCCGCCTGCGCGGCCCCGTCCCGCACGCTGTCGCGGATCGCCTGCATGTTCGCCTCGTAGTGTTCCGGCGTGCCGCCCTTGAAGATGGCGCAACCGTCTTCTCTGTCCCTCATCCTGAGCCTGTCGAAGGACGAGGGACACGGCACCCCGTTTCAACGGCGTGCCGACCCTCGTGGTTCGACAGGCTCACCATGAGGGTTTGAGGGGATGCCCGCCCTCACGCCGCCTGCGCGACCCCGTCCCGAACGCTGTCGCGGATCGCCTGCATGTTCGACTTGTAGTGTTCCGGCGTGCCGCCCTTGAAGATGGCCGATCCCGCGACGAGGACATTGGCGCCGGCGGCGACGACCAGAGGCGCCGTCTCGGGTGTCACGCCGCCGTCGATCTCGATGTCGATCGGCCGGTCGCCGATCATTGCCTTCACCTTGCGCACCTTTTCGACGACGGAGGGGATGAAGGCCTGGCCGCCGAAGCCGGGATTGACGGTCATCAGGAGGACGAGGTCGAGCCGGTCGAGGACGTATTCGACGACGCTTTCCGGCGTCGAGGGATTCAGCGACACGCCCGCCTTCTTGCCGAGCGCGCGGATCGCCTGCAGCGAGCGATCGAGATGTTTCGTGGCCTCGGCATGCACGGTGATGATGTCGCAGCCGGCGGCGGCGAAGGCCTCGAGGTAGAGATCGCAGGGCTCGATCATCAGGTGGCAGTCGAAAACCTTTGCCGAGGACGCCCGGATCGCCTTCACGATCGGCGGGCCGAAAGTGATGTTGGGAACGAAATGCCCGTCCATCACGTCGAGATGGATCCAGTCGGCGCCCGCCGCATCGACGGCGGCCACTTCCGCGCCGAGGCGGGAAAAATCCGCCGAGAGGATCGATGGGGCGATGATCAGGCTCATTGCCAGGTCCTTCCAGAAACGCTCAAGCGGTTGTCGAGGGCGACGGCTTCACATCGAAGACGCGGCTGGCGGCGATGTCGACCGCCTCGATCCGCGATAGCTGCTCGGCCCCGAGCGGTCCATCCATGGTTTCGAACAGGCGGTTCGCCTGCCGAAGCCGCGCCCGGTCGAGCGCGTTGCGGATCGAGCGGGCATTGGCGAAATGCGGCTGCACCCGCCGGTGCTCAATGTAGCGCGCCAGGGTCTCGCGCGCCTCCCCGCTCAGCGTGTAATTCTGCCGCTCCAGCATCCCCTCCGAAATCTGCAGCAGCTCGCCGTTGGAATAATCGGGAAAGTCGATGTGGTGGGCGACGCGCGAGCGAAAGCCCGGATTTGACTCGAAGAACTTGTCCATCCGATCAGCATAGCCAGCGAGGATCACCACCAGGTCGTCGCGCTGATTTTCCATGATCTGCAGCAGGATCTCGATCGCCTCCTGGCCATAGTCGCGCTCGTTGTCGGGCCTGTAGAGATAGTAGGCCTCGTCGATGAAGAGGACGCCGCCCATCGCCTTCTTCAAAATCTCCTTCGTCTTCGGCGCGGTGTGGCCGATATACTGGCCGACGAGATCGTCTCTTGTGACCGAGACGAGGTGACCCTTGCGGATATAGCCGAGGCGGTGGAGGAGGTCGGCCATTTTCAGGGCGACCGTGGTCTTGCCGGTGCCGGGATTGCCGGTGAAGCTCATGTGCAGCGTCGGCGTCTCGTGCGCGAGGCCCATGGCCTTGCGGGCCCGCTCGACCAGCAGCAGCGCCGCGGTCTCCTTGATCCGCTTCTTCACCGGCTTCAGGCCGACCAGCGTGCGGTCGAGCTCGTCCAGCACCTCGCCGACGCCCGCTTCTTCGTATTCGCGGCGGAGATCGACGGTGAGCGGCGGGGCGGGTTCGGCGGTGATGCTCATATGAACTCCTTCATCGAAGAACAGGGCGCCATTCTTCTCCCCTCGGGGGAGAAGGTGGCCGCGTAGCGGCCGGATGAGGGGACCGCCGGATCCGAATAAGTCGCTATTCAGTCAGCTTCCGCCGTCGTGACGACTGGAGCCCCTCTTCCCGCTGCCGCGACCTTCTCCCCGGAGGGGAGAAGAAAGCTTGCCGCCCAAGTCGCGGCTTCAGCAAACGTGGTCGGCGGGCCGTCGGGAGGACCGGCCCACCGACCGGCCGGTCGGAGCGATGCTCAGGAGGAATAGCGATCGCTCTCCGGCAGATCGACCGAATAGCCTTCGGTCGAGTAGCGGATCGTCCGGCCTTCGGTCTCCTGGCGGCGGAGACGGAAACCGGGCTCCGTTGCCGGGCGGTTGACGATGAAGGAGAGCTTCACCGATTCCCAGCCATGGGTGGAGTCGAAGGCGGACATGCGGATGTAGCGATTGCCATAAACCTTGCGGCACTCGTTCAGTTCCATCATCACGCCGGCCGCGTCCGGGACGTCGAACATCGGGTGGCCCCACATGTCCCAATAGGTGTTGCGCGGATGCGGGTCGTCGGTGAACTCGATGTTCACCGCCCAGCCATTGTCGATGCAGTACTGCGCCTGCGCGGCGATCTGGGTGTCGGTGAGGTCGGGCAGGAAGGAAAAGGCGCCTTGGGTGATGCGCATGACAAACTCCTCTCGGGTCGAGTGCCGTCGCCACGCGGGGGCGAGCGGTCGCGGGGGTGAAGCGGAGCCGGGCGAGCCTCGCCCGGCGGACTGCGGGTGTCAGGCGGCGGTGGCCGAGACCTGGTAGTCCGGCGCGTCGGTCGAGGCGTAGTTGAAGGTGACGTCCTTCCAGGTATCCAGCGCCTGACGCAGCGGCGCGCAGGTCTTGGCGGCCGTGGCGAGGATTTCCGGACCCTCGTTGACGATGTCGCGCCCCTCGTTGCGGGCGAGCACCATGCATTCCAGCGCGACGCGGTTGGCGGTGGCGCCGGCGGCGATGCCCATGGGATGGCCGATCGTGCCGCCGCCGAACTGCAGCACGGTGTCCTCGCCGAGAAGGTCGAGGAGCTGGTGCATCTGGCCGCAATGGATGCCGCCGGAGGCGACCGGCATCATCTTGTTGAGCGAGGCCCAGGGCTGGTCGAAGAAGATGCCGTTCTGCAGGTTCTGCGGCGTGAACTCGTCGCGGCAGATGTCGTAATAGCCCTTGGTGGTGGCCGGATCGCCCTCGAGCTTGCCGACGACGGTGCCGGCATGGATATGGTCGACGCCCGCGAGCCGCGACCATTTGGCGATGCAGCGGAACGACACGCCGTGGATCTTCTGGCGCGTATAGGTCGAGTGGCCGGCGCGGTGGAGGTGCAGGATCATGTTGTTGCGCCGCGCCCATTTCGCCATGGACTGCATCGCCGTCCAGCCGATGACGAGGTCGATCATGATGATGGTCGAGCCGAGCTGCTTGGCGAACTCGGCGCGCTCGTACATGTCCTCCATGGTCGCGGCGGTGACGTTGAGATAGGTGCCCTTGATCTCGCCGGTGGCGGCCTGCGCCTTGTTCACCGCCTCCATGCAGTAGAGGAAGCGCTCGCGCCAATCCATGAAGGCCTGGCTGTTGATGTTCTCGTCGTCCTTGGTGAAGTCGAGCCCGCCCTTCAGCGCCTCGTAGACGACGCGGCCATAATTGCGGCCGCTGAGGCCGAGCTTCGGCTTGACGGTGGCGCCGAGCAGCGGACGGCCGAACTTGTCGAGGCGCTCGCGCTCGACGACGATGCCGGTGGCCGGGCCCTGAAACGTCTTCACATAGGCGGTGGGCAGGCGCATGTCTTCCAGGCGCAGCGCCTTCAGCGGCTTGAAGCCGAAGACGTTGCCGATGATCGACGCCGTCAGGTTGGCGATCGAGCCATTTTCGAACAGGTCGAGATCGTAGGCGATGTAGGCGAAGTAGCTGCCCTCGCCGTTCGGCACGGGATCGACGCGGTAGGCCTTGGCCCGGTACTTTTCCGCCGCCGTGAGGCGGTCGGTCCAGACCACGGTCCAGGTCGCGGTCGAGGATTCGCCGGCGACCGCGGCGGCGGCCTCGATCGGGTCGACGCCGTCCTGCGGCGTGATCCGGAAGCAGGCGATGATGTCGGTGTCCTTCGGCTCGTAGTCGGGCTCCCAGTAGCCCATCTTCTTGTATTCCATGACGCCGGACTTGTAGCGGTCCTTGCCGGTAACGGTCTGTGACTTCTCTTGCATGTCCATTCTCCCAAATGCTGCGTTGACTGAGCTATCGAACTCCAGGCCGATCTACTAAGCCGGCTTACTATTATCCTGTACCCCGCCCGGCGTGCCGGCGGTTTTCCCCGCCGGCCTGGGCCGACAGCCTACTCGGCGGCCTCCCTGAGCGCGATCTTCGGCGCCAGCTCGCCCGAGGCGTAGCGGGCCGCCATGTCGTCGAGCGAGATCGGCTTGATCCGCGCCGCCTTGCCGGCGGTGTTGAACTGCTCGTACCGCTCGACGCAAAGCTTGCGCAGCGCGTCCATGGCGGGCGTCAGGAACTTGCGCGGATCGAATTCCTGCGGCTTCTCCATCGCGACGCGGCGGAACTGGCCGGTCATCGCCATGCGGCAGTCGGTGTCGATGTTCACTTTCCGCACGCCATGCTTGATGCCGCGGATGATCTCCTCGATCGGCACGCCCCAGGTCTGGGGCATCTCGCCGCCGTATTTGTTGATGATGTCCTGCAGTTCCTGCGGCACCGAGGAGGAGCCGTGCATCACGAGATGCGTCGTCGGCAGCTTGCGGTGGATCTCCTCGATGATGCCCATGGCGAGGATGTCGCCGTCCGGCTGCCGCGTGAACTTGTAGGCGCCGTGCGAGGTGCCCATGGCGATGGCGAGCGCATCGACGCCGGTGCGGCGCACGAACTCGACCGCCTGGTCGGGATCGGTCAGGAGCTGGTCGTGGCTGAGCACGCCCTCCGCCCCGTGGCCGTCCTCGGCCTCGCCCTGGCCGCTTTCCAGGGAACCCAGCACGCCGAGTTCGCCCTCGACCGAGGCGCCGACCCAGTGCGCCATGTGCGTCACCCGCTCGGTGATGCCGGCATTGTACTCGAAGTCGGCGGGCGTCTTGGCGTCGGCCTTCAGCGAGCCGTCCATCATCACCGAGGTGAATCCGTGGCGGATCGCCGTCAGGCAGGTCGCCTCGTCATTGCCGTGGTCCTGGTGGATGCAGACGGGAATGGTCGGGTGGATCTCGACCAGCGCATCCATCATCTTCGACAGCATGATGTCGTGGGCATAGGTGCGCGCCCCGCGCGAGGCCTGCAGGATGACCGGGGCGTCGCAGGCCGAGGCCGCCTGCATGATCGCCAGGCCCTGCTCCATGTTGTTGATGTTGAAGGCCGGGACGCCGTAGTCGTATTCGGCGGCGTCGTCGAGAAGCTGGCGCAGGGTGATCTTGGCCATGGGCAGGTCTCCTAAACGGTCGATGCGGCGAGCGTCGCCTGGGTCTTGAGGATGTCGATGCCGGGCAGGTCGCGGCCTTCCAGCCATTCGAGGAAGGCACCGCCGGCGGTCGACAGATAGGTGAAGTCCTCGGACGCCCCGGCGGCGTTCAGCGCGGCGACGGTGTCGCCGCCGCCGGCGACCGTCACGAGCTTGCCGGCCTTGGTGAGGCGCGCCGCCTCCTGCGCCACGGCATTGGTCGCGGCGTTGAAGGGTTCGATCTCGAAGGCCCCGAGCGGGCCGTTCCAGAGCAGCGTCTCGCAGGTGGCGAGCGCCGCGACGATCTCGGCGACCGTCTTCGGCCCGACGTCGAGGGCCATGGCGTCCGAGGGGATCGCATCGACGCCGACCGTCTCGTTCTCGGCATGCGCCTTGAACTCGCGGGCGATGACGACGTCGACCGGCAGGTGCAGCTGGCACCCCGATTCCTTTGCCATGGCCATGACCTTTTCGGCCGTTTCCATGGCGTCGGCCTCGTAGAGCGACTTGCCGACATCGTTGCCGAGGGCGGCGAGGAAGGTGTTGGCCATGCCGCCGCCGATGACGAGATGGTCCATCTTCGGCACCAGGAATTCCAGCACCCCGATCTTCGACGACACTTTCGCGCCGCCGACGAGGGCGGCCACCGGCCGCTTGGGTTTGTCGAGCGCCGCTTCCAGCGCCTTGACCTCTGCCATCAGCGATGGGCCGGCATAGGCCGGCAGGATCGTCGCCAGTTCGTAGGTCGAGGCATGCGCCCGGTGGGCACAGGAGAAGGCGTCGTTGACGTAGAGGTCGCCGCCGATGGAGAGGCGGAGCGCGAAACTCCTGTCGTTCTCCTCCTCGCCCTTGTGGAAGCGCAGGTTCTCCAGGACGGCGATCTCGCCGTCCTTCAGATTGCCGACGACCTTTTCCGCTTCCGGCCCGACGCAGTCCGAAGCGAACTGCACCGGACGGCCGAGGATCTCGCCGAGCTTCTCGGCGACGGGCCCGAGGGTGAAGGCCATGTTGCGGTCGCCCTTGGGGCGGCCGAGATGGCTGAGCACCACGACCTTCGCCCCGCGATCGGCAAGGCTGGCGACGGTCGGCGCGAAGCGTTCGAGCCGCGTCGCGTCGGTGATCACGCCATCCTTCATCGGCACGTTCACATCGGCGCGGATCAGCACCGTCTTGCCCTTGACCTCGACGCCCTCGATCGGGCGCAGGGATCCGGCGCTCACCGCGCCAGTTCCTTGCCGGCGGCCAGAACGGCCTCGGCGGTGATGCCGAAATGCTCGTAGAGCAGCGGCGCCGGGGCCGAGGCGCCGAAGGAGTTCATGCCGATGAAGCGGCCGGTCTCGCCGATCCAGCGATCCCAGCCGAAGCGCGCGGCGGCCTCGATGGCGATGCGCGGCGCCGTGCCGAGGACGGAAGCGCGGTAGGCGTCGTCCTGCTCGACGAAGAGCTCCCAGGACGGCATCGAGACGACGGCGGCGCGGATGCCCTCGGCGGCGAGCTTGTCGGCGCCGGCCAGCGCGATCTCGACTTCCGAGCCGGTGGCGAGAATCGTCACCTGACGCTCGCCTTCGGCCTCGCGCAGGACATAGGCGCCCTTGCGCGAGCGGTTCTCGGAAGCGCCGCCGGCGACCGTCGGCAGGTTCTGGCGCGACAGCGACAGCACCGAGGGACGGTGGCGCTCGGTCAGCGCGATTTCCCAGCACTCGGCCGTCTCGATGGCATCGGCCGGGCGGAAGACGAGGATGTTCGGCGTCGCCCGGAGCATGGCGAGGTGCTCGATCGGCTGATGCGTCGGTCCGTCTTCGCCGAGGCCGATGGAGTCATGCGTGAAGACGTAGACGACGCGCAGCCCCATCAGCGCCGACAGGCGGATGCCGCCGCGGGCGTAATCGGCAAACACCATGAAGGTGCCGCCATAGGGAATGAAGCCGCCATGCAGGGCAAGGCCGTTCATCACCGCCGCCATGGCATGCTCGCGGATGCCGTAGTGGATGTAGCGGCCGTCATAGTGGCCGGCCTGGACGCTCTGCATGCCCTTGGTCAGGGTGAAGACCGAATGGGTGAGGTCGGCCGAACCGCCGATGGTGAGCTCGGTCAGGTCGTTGACGAGGCCGAGCGTCGCCTCGGACGATTTGCGGGTGGCGATCTTCGGCTTCTCTTCCGACAGTTTCGCCCGGTACTGGCTCATGCTCTCGGCAAAATCCGCCGGCAGGTCGCCGGTGAGCGAGGCGTCGAAGGCGGCGGCCTTCGGCGAGGCAGCATGGCGCTTTTCCCACTCGGCGCGGGCGGCGGCGCCCTTCTTGCCGACTTCGCGCCAGCCGGCGACGACCTCCTCCGGAATGGCGAAGGGCTCGGCGGTCCAGAGCAGCTGCTTGCGGGTGGCGGCGATCTCCTCGTCGCCGAGCGCGGCGCCGTGGCTCTTCTCCGAGCCGGCGAGTTTCGGCGAGCCGAAGCCGATGATGGTCTTGCAGGCGATCATCGAGGGCTTGTCCGACGCGCGGGCCCGCTTGATGGCTTCGCGCACCGCGTCGGGATCGTGGCCATCGACATGCTCGGCATGCCAGCCGGAGGCCTCGAAGCGCTTCACCTGGTCGGTGGAGGTGGCGAGCGAGGTCTTGCCGTCGATCGAGATGCCGTTGTCGTCGAAGAGGACGATCAGCTTGGAGAGCTGGAGATGTCCGGCGAGGTCGATCGCCTCGTGGCTGATGCCCTCCATCAGGCAGCCGTCGCCGACGAAGACATAGGTGTAGTGGTCGACGAGGTCGTCGCCGTAGCGGGCATTCTGCATGCGCTCGGCGAGCGCCATGCCGACGGCGGTGGTGAGGCCCTGGCCGAGCGGGCCGGTCGTGGTCTCGATGCCGAGCGCGTGGCCGTATTCGGGATGGCCGGCGGTCTTGGCGCCGAACTGGCGGAACTGCTTCAGCTGGTCGATCGTCATGTCGGAATAGCCGAGCAGATAGTGCACGGCATAGAGCAGCATCGAGCCGTGGCCGTTCGACAGGACGAAGCGGTCGCGGTCGGGCCAGGACGGATTGGCCGGGTCGAGCTTGATGAAGTCCTGGAAGAGGACCGTGGCGACATCGGCCATGCCCATCGGCATGCCGGGATGGCCGGAATTGGCCTTCTGCACGGCATCCATGGCGAGCGCGCGGATGGCATTCGCCATGTTGCGGGGATGGTCGCCGGGAGCGTTTGCGGCGGGGGACTGGGTTTTCACGTCGGACATTCTGGCCTCGATGTTCAGGACGCGCGGCGCTTGCGCTCGGTGAGCTGCAGGATCAGCGGCGTCAGGATCAGTTGCATGGCGAGATCGAGCTTGTTGCCCGGCGCCACGATGGAATTTGCCCTCGACATGAACGAATTCGGAATCATCGAGAGCAAGTAGGGGAAGTCTATACCGCGCGGATTGGCGAAGCGAATGACGACCATCGATTCGTCCGCCGTCGGGATCCAGCGCGCGATGAACGGATCGGAGGTGTCGACGATCGGCACGCGCTGGAAGTTGATGTTGGTCAGGGCGAACTGCGGGCAGATGTATTTCACGTAGTCGGGCATGCGACGCAGGATCACGTCCATCACCGCCTCGGTGGAATAGCCTCTTGTCGCTTTGTCGCGGTGGATCTTCTGAATCCATTCGAGATTGATGACCGGCACGACGCCGATCTTGAGATCGGCATGCGCCGCGAGGTCCACCGTGTCGGTCTTCACGCAGCCGTGCAGGCCCTCGTAAAACATCAGGTCGCTCTCGTCGGCGAAGGGCTGCCAGTCGCTGAACGTGCCGGGCGGACTGCCGTAGATCTTCGCCTCCTCGGCGTCGTGGATATAGTGCCGGCTCTCGCCCCGCCCCTTGCGGCCATAGTCCTCGAACACTTCCTGCAGCTTCTCCAGGATGTTCGCCTCCGGGCTGAAGTGCGAGAAGTGCTTGTTGCCGGCGGCGTCCTCCTCGGCGATCTTCTTCTTCATCGCCTCGCGGTCGTAGCGGTGGAAGGCGTCGCCCTCGATGTAGACGGCCTTCACATGCTCGCGCCGAAAGATCTGGTCGAAGGTGTTCTTGACCGAGGTGGTGCCGGCACCGGAGGAGCCGGTGATGGCGATGATCGGATGCTTGGCAGTCATCTCAGCGCCCCTCCCAGAGCATTCGGCGACACGGATCCCTCGGTCTGCCGGGCGTCAGGCCCGGAACAGGCTTCTTTTTCCAAACAGCGGCGAACGCTCGCCGATGGCAGAGGGGTCTGTCAGGTAGCGCGTGACGCGCGCCACTTCGCGCTTGGAGCCGAACACCAGCGGCGTGCGGGCATGCAGGTCCTCCGGCACCAGATCGAGGATGCGGGTGATACCGTCGGTGGCGCTGCCGCCGGCGTGCTCGACGCAGAAGGCGATCGGATTGGCCTCGTAGACCAGCCGCAGACGGCCCTTCGCGTAGCCCTGACGACCGTCGCCGGGATAGAGGAAGATGCCGCCGCGGATCAGGATGCGGTAGCAGTCGGCGACGAGCGAGGCGATCCAGCGCATGTTGAAGTCGCGCTCGCGCGGGCCGTCGGCCCCGGCCAGGAGATCGTCGATGTAGATCCGCATGGCCTCGTCCCAGTGACGATGGTTCGAGGCGTTGATGGCGAATTCCTTCGCCTTTTCATCCACGGCCATCGAGGCATGCAGCTCGACGAAGCCGCCGAAGCTCGGCGAGAAGGCGAAGACATGCGTGCCGTTGCCGAGGCTGAGGACGAGCTGCAGCTGCGGCCCGTAGACGAAGAAACCGGCGGCGATCTGCTTGGAGCCGGGCTGGCGAAACGCGCTGGCGGGATCGGTGCGATGGGCCTCCTCGACCGGAAGCAGCGAGAAGATGGTGCCGACGGAGACGTTCATCTCGATATTGGACGAGCCGTCGAGCGGGTCGATGGCCAAAGCGAAGGCGCCGTCCTTCGACAGGACGACCGGCAGGTCCTGCTCCTCGGAACCGTAGAAGGCGACGGACGAGGCCTTGGCGGCATCGAAGAACAGCCGGTCGGCGACGACGTCGAGCTCCTTCTGGATGTCGCCGCCCGCATTGGCGACCTGGCGCGACTGGCCAAGATGGTCGCTGGTGCCACCGTCGATGATGGTGTTGCGCAGCTTGACGGCGGCCGATGCCAGATGGCGAATGGTCTCTGCGACCTTCGAGCGAAGCGGATCGGCCCCGGCATACGAGCCGAGATGGGCGTCCAATGACGATGGCATGATGTTCTCCCTGTCGGTTCGGAGCTCTGCGGCCCCGTTACCCGATTACAACGAGACTATGACGAGCGCGACGCAGTTAGTAAAATTTAATCTCTTTACGTATGACGTAAGTTTTTATACCAGAGTACCATGCGCACGCTCTCACTCCGCCAACTTCGTTCCATCCAGGAAATCTCAAGGCTCGGCACCATCGCCGCCGCGGCCCGGTCGCTCGGCCTGACGGCGCCCGCCATCACGCTGCAGGTCAAGCAGATGGAGGAGGAGTTCGGCCTCACCCTGTTCGACCGCACCAGCGACGGCATGCACCTGCGCGAGGCCGGCTATGCGGCGCTGAAGGCGGCCGACGCGATCGAAACCGTGCTGCAGGGATTGCAGGACGATCTCGACGCCATCAAGGGCGTGCGGCGCGGCCTGATCCGGCTTGGCGTCGTCTCCACGGCGAAGTATTTCGCCCCCTCGATGATCGCCGGCTTCCGCAAGGACCACCCGGCGATCGAGATCAAGCTTCTCGTCGGCAACCGGTTCGAGATCGTCGAGCAGTTGCGCGCCTACGAGCTCGACATCGCCCTGATGGGCCGGCCGCCGACGGAGATCCCGATCGAGGCCAAGGTGTTCGGCGACCATCCGCTGGTGATGATCGCCGCCCCCGGCCATCCCCTGGCCGCGCTCCGCAGTATCGATAAGGCGCGCCTCCTGCAGGAGCCGATCATCATCCGCGAGCCGGGATCGGGCACGCGAAAATCGCTGGAGACCTTCTTCTCGGCCATTCCCGATGCGCTGGAACGCAACACGACGCAGATGGGGTCGAACGAGACGATCAAGCAGGCGGTCATGGCCGGGCTCGGCATCGCCTTCATCTCCGCCCACACCATCGCCTTCGAGGTCGAGATGCGGCGCCTCGTCATCCTCGACGTCGTCGACATGCCGATCCGCAAGCAATGGTTCGCCGTGACGAGAGGCGACCACGTCCCGGCGCCGGCCGAAAAGGCCTTCGCCACCTTCCTTTCGCAGAAGGGCGCAACCTTTCTGCCGATGCTGGACCGGCTCTATCCCTCCGACGCCAGCCGCCTCGAGCGCTGACTAATCAACCGATGAGCGGCGCGTGCCGCAGCGCCGAGAGGTCGCGCGAGCCGGTGCAGAAGCAGGCGATGCGCAACTGCTCGATCACCGCGGCAAAATGCGCCGTCGCCGCCTCGGCCGAGTGATCGGCGCTGGCGAGCCCCGCGGCCGCCTGGCCGGCGAGATCGGCGCCGAGCCGGATCGCCTTGGCGGCATCGAGGCCCGTGCGGATGCCGCCGGAGCCGATGAGGCCGATGTCGGGGCAGGCGGCGCGCACCGTCCGGATCGCCGTCGCCGTCGGAATGCCCCAATCGGCAAAGACCAGCGCCGTCTCGCGCGTCGCGGCATCGCTCGCCCGCTCGGCCTCGACGGCGGCCCAGCTGGTGCCCCCGGCACCCGCGACGTCGACGATGCCCACCCCCGCCTCGGCGAGCCGCCGTGCCGTCGCCGCGGAGATCCCGGCGCCGACTTCCTTGACGACGATCGGCACGCCGAGATCGCGCACGAGGCCCCCGATGGCGGAAAGGACGCCGCGCCAGTTGCGGTCGCCCCCGGCCTGGACGGCCTCCTGCAGGGGATTGAGATGCACGATCAGGGCATCCGCCTCGATCATGTCGACCGCCCGGCGCGCCTCGTCGCGGCCGTAGCCCATGACCAGCTGGGCGGCGCCGATATTGGCGAGGATGGCGACGTCCGGGGCGCGGGCGCGCAGCGAGCGGTCGAGTCCCCCCTGCCCTCGCCCTTCCAAAGCGATGCGCTGCGAGCCGACGGCGAGCGCGATCTTCAGCGCCTGCGCCGCCTCGGCGAGATGGGCGTTGATGCGGGCCGAGCGGGCCGGCCCGCCCGTCATCGAGGAGATCAAGAGCGGCGCCGCCAGGCTGCGGCCGAGAAACCGCGTCGACAGGTCGATCTCGGCAAGGTCCAGTTCCGGCAGGGCCTGATGCTCGAACACGATCGCGTCGAAGCCGCTCTGCGCCTGACGGGCGGAGAGGCGCGGCGACAGCACGATGTCGAGGTGGTCGCTCTTACGGGCGTCGATGCCCGTTGCCGCGGGGGTCACGATGTCGTCACCGTCGTTCATCACCGGTCCCCCGTCGCGCCCGCCGGGCCGCGCGCCTGATCCGGCAGGATGGACAGGGCCGCTTCCGATCCGTCGCAAACCTGCCTATGGTCTGGCACCGGCACTTGGCACCGGCCGCGGGAAGAACAAGTATCAGGGACGATGGGGACACTGCCAGTGGGCAGCCGAGGAAAGCGATCGCTTTGGGAATGACTGCCGACCTGAACGCCAGTACCGACGAGGCCCGGCGCCGCATCGACACGCGGCTGGGAGAACTGATGCCGCAGGCCCTGCCAGGTCAGCCCGAACTCGCCGCCGCGCTGCGCGACGGCGTGCTGACACCGGGCAAGCGCCTGCGCCCGCTGATGACCCTTTTTGCCGCCGAAGAACTCGGTGGCGCCCGCGAGCCCGCGATCGATGCCGGCTGCGCCGTCGAGATGATCCATGCGGCATCGCTGATCCTCGACGATCTTCCCTGCATGGACAACGCCCTCCTGCGCCGCGGCCTGCCGGCCGTCCACGCCGGCCATGGCGAGGACCTCGCGCTCCTCGTCTCGGTCGCCGCGATCAGCCATGCCTATGGCCTGCTCGCCGGCATCGAGCCGCTGTCGGCGCAGGCGCGGATCGACTGCGTCGTCATCCTGACGCAGGCCGTCGGCGTCGGCGGGCTCGTCGGCGGCCAGTTCGCCGATCTGCGCGGCGGCCGGCACAAGCGGCCGGCGACCGAAATTTCCGCGGCCAATGGGATGAAGACCGGCTCTCTGTTCATCGCCGCCGCGGAGATTGGTGCGGTCGTTGCGGGCGCGGATGCCGAGACGCGCGCGCGCCTGCGACAATTCGCCGACGAACTCGGCCACGCCTTCCAGCTCATCGACGATCTGCTCGACCACGGCACGAACCCCCTCGTGATCGGCAAGGATGTCGGCAAGGACTCGGGCAAGTCGACCCTGATCTCGCTGGTCGGACGCGCCTCGGTGCAGCAGCGCATCGAACGCCATCTCGATGCCGCCGATCTCGGCCTCACCCGCATCTTCGGTCCCCGCAGCCGCCTGCACTGGCTGGTCGAGACCATGCTGGCCCAGGCCCAGCCCGCGGCCCCCGTGCAGGACCGAACGACGCACGGCCTTCCCGAAGAAGTCGGCGCGCGGTAGACTAGCCAAATGGATTTCTCGAGCTGGCCCGTGCTGATCGCCATCGTCCTCCTCGCCGTGGTCGGCATGGAGGGTTTTGCCTGGTGGGCGCACAAATACATCATGCACGACTGGGGCTGGGGCTGGCACCGGTCGCACCACGAGCCGCATGAGGGCATGTTCGAAAAGAACGACCTGTATGCCGTCGTCTTCGCCGGTTTCTCGATCCTGCTCTTCGTCGTCGGCACCGGCTTCGGCATCCCCGTGGTGACGGCCTTGGCGACCGGCATCACCATCTACGGCTTTCTCTATTTCGTCGTGCATGACGGGCTGGTGCACCAGCGCTGGCCGTTCCGCTACATCCCGCACCGCGGCTATGCCAAGCGACTCGTCCAGGCGCACCGGCTGCACCATGCGGTGCGCGGCAAGGAACACGGCGTCTCCTTCGGCTTCCTCTACGCGCCGCCGATTGAAGACCTGCAGCGCCGCCTGAAGGATTCGGGCGTGGTGGCGCGCGAGCAGGCCGAGATCCGGCGCAGCGCCAAGGCCGTCGCCCCGACATCGGACGCTTCGCCGACCCTCTGACGATCCGTCAGCGCGGCTGGTCGTGGCACCAGAGGCCGCTCGGCCGTGGCGCGTCGTCGCCGCGCCTTCGGGCCGCCACCGCAGCGCCACGCAGCACCTGCGACAGCTTTTCCGCCCGCGACGTCGAGACCCTGGTGTCCCAGGCCCGGGGGCCGCGCCGGACGACTTCCGTGCCGATCGCGCGGTAGACGCCGTGCGCGGTCGCGACGGCCCAGGCCGAGCGCCGCGGCAGCGCGTCGATGCCGATCCTAGCCGAGGCGTAGTAGGGCTCGGCCAGCGCCACCAGCCGGGCGGCCAGAACCGCCACCTTGCCGCGGTTTTCCGGCAGCGCGACGCCCTCGGGATCGAGGCCGACCTCGGCGAGCCAATCCGCTGGCAGATAAAGCCGCCCGGCCAGCGCATCGGGGACGATGTCGCGGGCGATGTTGGTCAGCTGGAAGGCGAGGCCGAGATCGGCCGCCCGCTGCAGCGTCGCTGCCTCGCGCGCGCCCATCACCATCGACATCATCGTGCCGACGACGCCGGCGACATGGTGGCAGTAGTCGAGCGTGTCCTCGATCGTCCGATAGCGCCGGCCCTCGACGTCCATGCGAAAGCCGTCGAGATGGGCGAGCGCCAGGGACAGCGGCAGGCCGTGCCGCCGGGCAACGCGCTGCAGAGCGCGAAAGTTCGGATCCTCCAGCGCCTCGCCGGCAAAGGCGCGGCGCGTCAGCCGCTCCAGCGCGGCGATCCGCTCCTCGGGCGTGCCGGGGCCGGCCACGTCGCGGTTGAAGCCGAGATGCTGGTCGTCAACGACGTCGTCGCAGTGCCGGCACCAGGCATAGAGCAAGAGCGCGCCCTCGCGCGTCACCGGATCGAACAGCCGCGCCGCCGTGGCGAAGCTCTGCGACCCCCTGGCGATGGTCTCGGCGGCCTGCGCGGCGAGATCGTCGTCGGGCGGAAGGCTTTCCTCAGGCAAGGGTGGCATCCGCGATCATCAGGCCGGCGGTCGCCTTGGCCGAACCGACGACGCCGGGAACGCCCGCGCCCGGATGCGTGCCGGCCCCGACGATGTAGAGGTTCTCGATCTCGTCGTCGCGATTGTGCGGGCGGAACCAGGCGCTCTGCGTCAGCACCGGATCGAGCGAGAAGGCCGAGCCGACATGCGCGTTCAGCTCGTCGCGGAAGTCGAGCGGCGTGAAGATGCGGCTGGTCACGAGATCGGCCTTGAGACCCGGAATATAGCGCTCCTCGAGATAGTCGAGGATGCGGTCGCGGTAGCGCGGACCCTCCACCTCCCAGTCGATGTCGGCATTGCCGAGATGGGGCACCGGCGACAGCACGTAGAAACTGCCCGCGCCGGGCGGCGCCAGCGAGGGATCGGTGGCGCACGGATTGTGGAGGTAGAGCGAGAAATCCTCCGGCAGCACGTCGCCCTTGAAGATCTCGCCGATCAGCTCGCGGTAGCGCGCGCCAAAACAGACGGTGTGGTGCTGGATGTCGGGGCGGTGCGTCTTCAGGCCAAAATAGACGACGAAGAGCGACATCGAGAATTTCTTGCGCTTCAGGCTTTTGGCCGCCGTGGCACCGCGCGGGGTGCCGGCAAGCAGCTTGTCGTAGGTGTGCACGACATCGGCATTGGACGCGACGAGATCGGCGGCAAAGCGTCGCCCGTCCTTCAGCACCACGGCCTTGGCGCGGTCGCCCTCGACCTCGATGCGCTCGACCTCGGCCGAGAGGTGGACGGTGCCGCCGGTGTCCTCGAACAGTTTCACCATGCCGGCGACGAGCGCGCCGGTGCCGCCGCGCGGGAACCAGACGCCCCACTGCCGCTCCAGTGCATGGATCAGCGCGTAGATCGACGAGGTCGCGAAGGGATTGCCGCCGACAAGCAGCGAATGGAAGGAGAAGGCCTGGCGCAGCTGTTCGTCCTCGATGAAGCTGGCGACCTTGGCATAGACGCTGCGCCAGGCCTGCAGCCGGGCGAGCTGCGGGCCGGCCCGCACCATGTCCTTGAAGTTCAGGAAGGGCACGGTGCCGAGCTTCAGATAGCCCTCCTCGAACACTTCCTTGGAATAGGCGAGGAAGCGGCGATAGCCCTCCAGGTCTTTCGGGTTCTTCGCGCCGATCTGGCGGTCGAGCTCGGCCTGGTCGTTGACGTAGTCGAAGGCGTACCCGTCCTCCCAGCACAGCCGGTAGAAGGGGCTGACCGGCAGGAGCTCGACATAGTCGGAGAGCTTTCGGCCGGTCAGCGCGAACAGCTCCTCCAGCGCCGAGGGGTCGGTGATGACCGTTGGTCCGGCGTCGAAGGTGAAACCCTGGTCTTCGTAGACATAGGCCCGGCCGCCCGGGCGATCGCGCTTCTCGACGAGCGTCGTCTGGATCCCCGCCGCCTGCAGGCGGATTGCCAGGGCCAGGCCGCCAAAGCCCGAGCCGATGACGACGGCGGTCTTGGCGATGGGTCGATCAAGCATCCGAGACAGCCTTGCGGGAACGGGAGGGAAAGGCGAGCACGCGCAGCGCGCTCGAAATGGGGACCGGCGGCTTGCCGGTGAGGATACGCAGCCGGTCGAAGGGTCTCAACCGGTCGGCGTAGAAGCGCTCCACCAGCCCGTCGGGCAGGCGGTAGAAATGCTGCAGGATGCGGTAGCGCAGCGCCGGTGCGCCGGCGAGGAAGAGCAGCCGGTTCAGCATGCGGAAGTACCATCGCCCCTTCCAGCTGCGCACCGAATGCTTTCGCGTCGCGGCGAAGACGGAAGGGGCCGACAGGTCGTGGAGGCCGGCGAGGCGGTCGGCGAGGCGCACGGCGTCCGGCAGCGAATAACCCGTCGTCGGGTGGAAAAGCGCAGCGGCCAGACCGACCGAGGCGATGCCGGCCTTGGCGGCCCAGAACTTATTGATGTCGCCGCCAAGCGCGATCGGCAGGACGCCCTCTTCCTCCCGCAGAATCTCGGCCGCCGTCCAGCCGTGGATGCGCAGATAGGCCGCGATCGACTGCCGCAGCCTGTCCGGTTCGAGCACCGGACCGTCGGCATAATAGGTGTCCTCGACGAGGACGGTCGTGGGAGAGAGCGGCAGGACATAGACGAAATGGTAGCCGTCGGCCTGCGGGATGGTCGCATCCATGATGATCGGATGGGCGAGACCGTGCGGGGCCTCGAGGGCGATTTCCTGGCCGAGGAATTTCTGGAAGCCGAGGGTGAGATGGGGACTGTCCGTCGGCCCGCGCCCGTCGACGACGCAGGCGGCGCGGATGCGCTCGCCGCCGGCCAGCGTCACCGAGCGCGCGTCGAAACCAGTGACCTCGGCGCCGCAGCGCAGGCTGTCGCCGAGCTCAGCTGCCAGCACCGCGGCGAAACGCTCCGAGGTGACGCTCTGGTAGCCGGTGGCGAGGTTGCGCGTCAGCTGCGGAAAGCGAACGCTGTAGGCCGGCCAGCGGTGCACCACAAAGGGCTCGAGCCAGGCATGCTGCTCGGGCGTCAGGTCGCCGTCGTGGAAGGACCAGGTGTGGTTGCCGCCGATGCACTCGCCCGCTTCCAGCACCAGAAGGCGCAAAGTCGGACGCAGCTGCGCCAGGCGAAAGGCGAGGAGCCCGTTGGCCAGACCGCCGCCGACGAAGACGAGGTCGTAGGGATCATCGTGCTGCGACGGGCGATCGGTCGCCATCGTCATCGCCAGCCGACCGCAGGCAGGGCCCTTGCCGTCTCATCGCGCGTCAGCAACCGCTCCGCCCCCCCGTCCCTGCTCTCTTATCCTCAACCGTTAGGTAGCGGCTGGAACGATTGACGCAAGAGATCCGGCACGCGTCAAGACAAGAGGCCGCAGGACACGGCACCTGCCCGCCGGCGCGAGCGGCGCGCCGGGCGGCTTGGCTCACTGCCCGCTGAGGCGTGCGGCACGGCGCAGGCGCGCCTCTTCCATCGCCGCCGGCAGTTTCGGCGCATTGCCGCGCTGCGAGGCGCGCCAGGACGTGCCGGCGATGGTGACGACGCGGTTGCCGCGAAAATCCGCCTCGGCGGTGATGAAGCCGCGATCGGCCATGAAGCCGAGCAGGAACCGCCCGCGCGAGGGCGAATGGCTGCCATAGGCCCGGGCGAGGGCCGCGTCGTCGGGGCATTCCTCGCCGTCGCGCGCGGCGCGCGCCAGCATGAGATAGACGCCCTGCATCTCCTCCGGCAGCGCCTCGGAGCGCTGGATGACGCCCTGCCATTCCTCGTCGGCATCCTCGTCCGAGACACCGGCGCGGGCGAGCGACAGGCGGCGGCGGAAGGCCGGCATGTCCGTCTCGGCGCCGCCGAGGCGCTTCAGCCGGCAATGGACGAGAAAGTCCTGGTAGAGAATCGGCACCGGGCGGAAGGCGGCCTCGGGATCGGTCAGCATCTCGGCAAAAATGTCTTCCACCAGGGCGCGGCGATCCTCGGGGCTGCGGAGATCCTCGCTTTCGGGCTCCGGACGGGGCGCGGAGACGCGCTCCAGGAGTTCGCGCATCGGCGCCGGCGTGCTGCGCGCCGCCCGCGGCGGGGCCGGCAGGGCATCCTCGGCACCGGAAGAGAAGATCAGGTCGGCCATGGCCTCGGGCGCCATTTCCGGGCGCGCCAGAAGCGTCGGTCGCCCCGTCCGCCCGGCGGTCTCCACCGTGCCGATGCGAATCGGCACCGGGCGGCGCGACAGCGCCGGGCCGAGCGCCACGAAATGCCCAGGCTCCAGATCGCGAAAGCGCTCGGCCTGGCGGCGGTCCATGCCGAGGAGATCGGCGGCCCGGGCCATGTCGATGTCGAGAAAGGTGCGGCCCATCAAAAAGTTGGAGGCCTCGGCGGCGACGTTCTTGGCGAGCTTGGCCAGCCGCTGCGTCGCGACGATGCCGGCCAGACCGCGCTTGCGGCCGCGGCACATGAGATTGGTCATCGCCGCCAGCGAGACCTTTCGCGCGTCGTCAGAGACGTCGCCGGCTATCGCCGGTGCGAACAGCTGCGCCTCGTCGACGGCGATCAGCATCGGGAACCAGAGCGAATGGTCGACGTCGAAGAGGCCGTTGAGGAAGGCGGCGGCGCACTGCATCTGCACCTCGGCGTCGAGACCCTCGAGGTTGAGGACGACCGAGGCGCGGTGCTGGCGGATGCGCCCGGCGATGCGCGTCAGTTCGGCCGGCGTGCGGTCGGCGTCGACGACGATGTGGCCGTAGCGCTCGGCGAAGGAGACGAAGTCGCCCTCGGGATCGATGATCGCCTGCTGCACCCATTCCGCGCTCTGCTCGAGCAGGCGGCGCAGGAGATGCGACTTGCCCGAGCCGGAATTGCCCTGGACCAGAAGCCGCGTCGACAGCAGCTCCTCGAGGTCGAGCTCCGCCGGCTCGCCCGTGGCGGTCGTGCCGAGGTCGACGGCGATGGTCATGGACGTTCCTCCTCGGACGGGTTGCGGGACAGGTTTCGTCTAGCACCTGCGGTTAGCGAGGAGTCGCCGCCGGCGGGGTCTCTCCACAGTTTCGGTGCCGGCCGGGAGCGGCTGCCGGTCGCCCGCCGCGGCAAGGCGTTGGGCGGCTCCCCGCAGGCTGACATGATCAGCCTTCTCTGGCGAAGAACCGGTCGTAGTCCGAGACCAGGAGATGCATCGGCGCCTCGTCCTCCTCGATGGTGGAAAAGCGCCCGATCGGCTCGCGAAAGATGTTGTCGGTGACGTCGTCATTGACGGTCGAGACCTCGCCGATGAGGACGTCGGCGCCCTCGCCCCAGAAGGCGTGCCAGTGGTTCGGCATCAGGGTGACGCTCTCGCCGGGGGTGAGGCGCAGCTTGTCGCCGGCGGCAAGCGTCCGGGCGATGCCGTCGCAAAAGACGCTGACGGGCGCCTCCTCGTCGATCCCGCCGTCGGGGGCGCGCGAGAAGAGCTGCAGCGTCAGCGTGCCGCCGCCGCGGTTGATGATGTCCTCGGCCTTGATGTTGTGCCGGTGCATCGGCGAGATCTGGTCTCGGCGCGAGATCATGATCTTCTCGGCGTAGAGCATGCCGCGGCCGGAGGCGAGATCGGCATTGTCGCCATTGCGGACGGTGAACAGGAACAGGCCGAGCGAATCGAAATTGCCCTTGCCGTAGTCGGTGACGTCCCAGCCGAGGCGGCGCTCGCGGATCTGCGTGAGATCCGCGGCCCGCGCCTCCATCTCTTCGGGCGAGAGATAGGCGAAGGGCGGCATGACATAGCCGAAGGAGCGGATGAAGGCGTCGCCCTCGGTGAGGATCTCGTTGACGCGGCTGCGTTTCATGCTCGGTCTTCCCTGTTCATCCAATCGCTCGCGCGAAGAGGCATAGCGCCGGCGGCGTTCTCACGCCATGCCGCCGCCGACCAGAATGATGCGGCAATCGTTCACATTCGTCAGCGTCGGGCCGGGCACGAAGAGGTCGTTCAGCGTCTCGAAGAAGGCGGTGGAATCGTTGTTCGCCAGCGCCGCCTGCGGGTCGAGGCCGGCCGCGCGGGCTCTTGCCAGCGTGTCCGGCGAGACGAAGGCGCCGGCGGGGTCCGAGGCAAGGCCCGTGCCGCCGTCAGTGCCGTCCGTGTCGGCGCTGAGCGCGACGATGCCCGCCGCGCCATCCAGCGCCAGGGCCAGCGCCAGTGCGTATTCCTGATTCGGGCCACCGCGGCCCGACCCCGTCATCGTCACGGTGAGCTCGCCGCCGGAAAGGATCGCCACGCGCTCGCCGCGCGCGCGGGCGTCCAGCGCCAGCGCCGCATGCTCGCGGGCGACGTCGCGCGCCTCGCCCTCGACATCCGTGCCGAGGAGGATCGGCCGGTAGCCGGCAGCGACGGCTGCGGCGATGCCGGCCTGCATGGCCGAATGCGGCGTCGCGACGATGGTGTAGGCCTGGCCGGCAAAGACGGGATCGCCGGGTTTGGGCGTCTCGCAGGAATCACCTTCCAGAACGCGGCGGCAGGACTCGGGCAGGGCGATGCCGCGGCGGGCAACGATCGCCAGCGCATCTTCTCGCGTGGTGGGATCGGGCACGGTCGGGCCGGAGGCGATGACGCTCGGATCGTCGCCCGGGACGTCCGAGATGGCGAGCGTCACCAGCGTCGCCGAGCCGCAGGCCACCGCCAGCCGGCCGCCCTTGATCTCGGAGAGGTGTTTGCGGATGCAGTTCATTTCGACGATGCCGGCGCCGCTGCGCAGCAGCGCGCGGGTGACGGCCTGCTTGTCCTCCAGCGTGATGCCATCGCGCGGCAGCAGCCAGTTGGCCGAGCCGCCGCCGGAGATCAGCGCCAGCACCAGGTCGTCCGGCCCCGCGCCCCGCGCCAGGTCCAGCACGCGGCGCGTCGCGGCGAGGCCGGCGGCGTTGGGCAGGGGGTGGCCCGCCTCGACCACCTCGACCGGCCCGGCCGCGCAGCCATAGCCGTCGCGGGCGACGGCTATGCCGACCAGCCGCTCATCCCCGACGCCACGCTCGCGGTAGTAGGCAACGGCCGCCGCGGCCATGCTGGCGCCCGCCTTGCCGGCGCCGAGCATGATCACCCGGCCCTTCGGCGCTTCCGGCAGATGCGCGGCGAGGACGCCGCCCGGATGGCTGGCGGCCACGACGGCATCGAAAATGGCGCGCAGGGTCTCTGTTTCCGATCCGCCCATGCTATCGGCCAAGCCCACTGTCCTGACGGTTGGTCGCACCCATGCCTTCGTCTCCTGCCGCTCACCATTCGTGCGATCGCTTCTAGCCCAGGCTGCCCGCATATTGAACGGGGAACCGGTCTTTGGAGCACAAGCCCTTACCCGGAACGGCACAAAAGGTCGCATGGCGGTCTTGCCGCATCGCAACCGGCGCTAGTTCCTGAGAGAACACGGCCTGACAACGCCACCGCCCGGCACCGATGCCCGCGAGGAGACCGCCATGTTCGAAGGTTTCGATCCCGTCCTTCTGGCCCGCATCCAGTTCGCCTTCACGATCTCCTTCCACATCATCTTCCCTGCCTTCTCGATCGGCCTCGCCTCCTATCTGGCGGTGCTGGAAGGGCTGTGGCTGTGGACGGGCAAAAGCGTCTATCACGACATCTTCAATTACTGGCTGAAGATCTTCGCCATCGTCTTCGGCATGGGCGTCGTCTCCGGCATCGTGATGAGCTACCAGTTCGGCACCAACTGGTCGGTGTTCTCCGACAAGACCGGACCGATTCTCGGACCCTTGATGGGCTACGAGGTGCTGTCGGCCTTCTTCCTCGAGGCCGGATTCCTCGGGGTGATGCTGTTCGGGCAGCAGCGGGTTGGCAAGGGCCTGCATTTCGCCGCCACGGTCATCGTCGCCGCCGGCACCTTCATGTCCGCCTTCTGGATCCTGTCGGTGAACTCCTGGATGCAGACGCCGGCCGGCTACGGCATGAACGCCGCCGGCCAGTTCGTCCCCGAGGACTGGTGGGCGATCATCTTCAACCCCTCCTTCCCCTACCGCCTCGTCCACATGCTGCTCGCCGCCTATCTGACGACGGCCTTCATCGTCGGTGCCGTCGGCGCCTTCCATCTCCTGCGCGACCGCACCAATGCCGCCGCCCGGGTGATGTTCTCGATGGCGCTGTGGATGGCGACCGTGGTCGCGCCGATCCAGATCGTCGCCGGCGATTTCCACGGCATCAACACGCTGGAGCACCAGCCGGCCAAGGTCGCGGCGATGGAAGGGCATTTCGAGACCAACACCGACGGGCCGATGCCGCTGACCCTGTTCGGCATCCCGAACATGGCGGAAGGCCGCGTCGACTACGCCATCGAGGTCCCCTACCTCTCCTCGCTGATCCTCACCCACAGCCTCGACGGGCAGGTGAAGGGGCTGAACGAGTTTCCGCGCGATGACTGGCCGAATGTCGGCATCGTCTTCTGGACATTCCGGGTGATGGTGGCGATCGGCTTCGCCATGCTCGGCATCGGTCTGTGGTCGCTCTATGCCCGCTGGCGCTCGTCGATCTACGAGGCGACCGGGCTGCAGCGCGCCGCCATCGCCATGGGCCCGGCCGGCTTCGTCGCCGTGCTCTGCGGCTGGATCACCACCGAGGTCGGCCGCCAGCCCTTCACCGTCTACGGCCTCCTAAGGACGTCGGAGAGCCACTCGCCGATCGCCGCCGAAGCCGTCGGCACCTCGCTCATCGCCTTCGTCGTGGTCTACTTCCTGCTCTTCGGTGCCGGCACCTTCTACATCCTCCGGCTGATGGGCAAGACGCCGCATCCCGGCGAGGAGGAGCCCTCGCGCGACGAGCCGACCCGGACCGCCGGCATCACCCCGGCGTCACAGGCGATGCACCCGGACAACAAGGTCGGCGGCGCCAGAGCCGCCCCGGCGGAGTAGGAGAGCACCATGGACCTCACCATCGTCTGGGCCGGGCTCATCGCCTTCGCCGTCCTGGCCTATGTCGTTCTCGACGGCTTCGACCTCGGCACCGGCATCCTGTTCCCGCTGCTCGGCCGGCACGAGAACCGCGACACGGCGATGAACACCGTGGCGCCTATCTGGGATGGCAACGAGACCTGGCTGGTGCTCGGCGGTGGCGGGTTGTTTGCCGTCTTCCCGCTCGCCTATGCCATCATCATGCCGGCGCTCTACGCGCCGATCATCGTCATGCTGCTCGGCCTGATCTTCCGCGGCGTCGCCTTCGAGTTCCGCTTCAAGACGGTGCGCGGCCGGGTGCTGTGGGACTTTTCCTTCGCCTTCGGCTCGATCGTCGCGGCGCTGGCGCAGGGCATTGCCCTCGGCACGCTCGTGCAAGGCATCGACGTCGAGGGCCGGGCCTATGCCGGCGGCTGGTTCGACTGGCTGACGCCCTTCTCGATGATGACGGGCCTGGCCGTCGTCGTCGGCTACGCGCTGCTCGGCGCGACCTGGCTGATGATGAAGACCGAGGGCGAGTTGCACGGCATCGCCCGGCGCTACGCCTTCATCACCGGCATCGGCACGCTCGCCCTCATCGGCGCCGTCAGCCTGTGGATGCCATTTCTGCAGTCGGGATTCTATTCGCGCTGGTTCGGCTTTCCGCAGATCTTCTACGTCGCGCCGGTGCCGATCCTCGTCGCCGTCGCCGCCTGGAGCCTCTTCGACAGCATCGCCCGGGAAAAACATGTCCGGCCCTTCCTGTCGGCGCTGGCGCTGTTCACCCTGTCCTTTGCGGGCCTCGGCATCAGCTTCTGGCCACACATCATCCCGCCCTCGGTGACGATCTGGGACGCGGCGGCGCCGGAATCCAGCCAGGCCTTCCTGCTCGTCGGCGCCGCGGTCCTGATTCCGCTGATCCTCGCCTACACCGCCTATGCCTACTGGGTATTCCGCGGCAAGGTGGTCGAGGGTGAGGGCTATCACCATTAGCCCGCGCCCCGACCAGCTGAGCGACGCCGGGACCCGCCCGTCCCGCCTGTCGCCGCGGGCGCGTCAGATCCTCTGGTTCGCCGGCCTCTGGCTCGGCAGCATCCTGGCGCTGGGCACGGTCTCGCTGGTGATCCGGTCAGTGCTGCTGTAGCGGCCGGCCTCGCCCCGCAGCGCCGCCCGATCAATCCGCGCGGTATACCGCGAGTTCCGGCACGGCCGACAGGACCCGCCCCATATCCTCGCGAAACAGCACCGTCTCGCGCGCCTGCGCTTCCGGATCCGGCAGGCGAAGGATGTAGGAGGGGTGCACCGTGACAAGCAGCTGGGTGTCCGCGTCGAGATCGATCAGGCGCGAACGGGTGTCGCGGATGGAGACGGTCTTGCCGAGCACAGCCGCCGCCGCCGTGGCCCCGAGGGCGACGATCAGCCGGGGACGCACGAGGTCGCGCTCGAGGTCGAGCCAGAAGCGGCAGGCCTTCACCTCGCCGATGGTGGGCTTCTGGTGGATGCGGCGCTTGCCGCGCGGCTCGAACTTGAAGTGTTTGACCGCATTGGTGACATAGGCCCGGCTCCGGTCGACTCCCGCCTCCGCCAGCGCCTGGTCGAATACCTTGCCGGCCGGGCCGACGAAGGGATGGCCGGCCAGATCCTCTTGGTCGCCCGGCTGCTCGCCGACAAAAATCACCGGCGCGTCGTCCGGTCCCTCGCCGAAGACGGTCTGCGTCGCCGGCTCCCAGAGCGGGCAGGCCTTGCAGTGCTTTGCCTCTTCCCGCGCCTGCGCCAGCGTCTGCGGCTGGTTGCCCTGCCGTGCCGGTCGCTGTGCTATCTCAACCATGTCGCGCTCCACCTGTCTCTCGTGCCGGAAACTCGGCAGGCTCGGCGCGGTTTCCAGCATGCGCTGCGCCGCCGCCTCGGCGCCGGCGATGAGCGGCGCGATGAGCTTCGCCTCGGGCAGGTTGTGCCAGTATTTTCGCGGCATTTCCGCCTGCATCGCCTTCACCTTCAGCCGCGCCGGGTTGAAGATCGAGGCGTAGTAGGTCAGCCACAGCGCCTCCATGTCGTCGTCCGCGGGACGGTCGGCGACCGAGCCGCCCGGGCCGAAGGTCAGGCGCTCGCCATCCCAGGCGACGGAGCGCAGCGGCGTCAGGATCGACCAGCGCATGCCGGCAAAGCGCCGCGCGAAGAAGGGCGCCGTGCGCTCGACGATGTGGTGGAACGGCTCGAACCAGGCGACAAAGAGCTTTTCCGGCGGCCCTTCCGGCACCGCGACCTCGATCTCGCGAAAGCGCACGAAGGCCTTCATCTTGTGGCTGTCGCGCCGGACTTCCTTCTCCATCTCGACCGCCTTCAGGACGTCGGGATCCGACGCGATCTCCAGCAGCTTCTTCTCCCGCTGCAGCCGCCAGAGCAGGCGATAGGCGAGATCGAAGCGCTCCGGCCCAGCATGGCAAACGAGGGTTTTCGCCAGCTCCGGAAAGGCCTTTGCGACGCTCGGCTGCGGGGCGGCGGCGGGGGCTTCCGGCAGGGGGTCGGCGAAGAGGCCGGGGGCTTCGTCGCCGACGGTGAAGCTCATCTGGTCGGGGGCAAGGCCGAGCGCCAGCGCGGTGCGCGCGGTCGCGCGCCAGCCGTCGAAATCGGCGGGGTGGTCGAGGCGGGCAAAGAACATGGAAGGCTCCTTTCCAGCCAGACGCTTTGGGGGCGGCGAGGGTTGCAGCTCATCCTGCGCGACGGCGATGGCAAGCCGCGAGGCCGACGCATTTTCTTCTCCCCTCCGGGGAGAAGGTCGCGGCAGCGGGATGAGGGGCCGGCGCAGCCGGGCCACGCTAACGAGGTCGCTCCCCTCATCGCCCTGCCGGGCACTTCTCTCCGAAGGGAGAAGAACAAGCTTTGCCGTGGTGCGTGACTCTTGCACTTCGACAGGCTCAGCATGAGGGTCAGGGATGCGGCGGAGGGCACTGACGCCAAACAAGTGGCTGACCCTAACCTCAAAACAGCGACAGCTGTTCCGCCTTCGGCTTCGGCGCCACCACGGCGCGCAGCCCGGCGCTGTCGGTCAGCCCGCCCGGCGTCCAGTCCAGCGTCTCGATGAAGGGCCGCGCCTTGGCGATCGACTGGCAGAGTTTGGCCACGTCGTCCAAGCGGAGCGTGCGGTGACGACGGGTGGAGAGGATGCGCTTCACCGCTTTGGTGCCGAGGCCGGGCACGCGCAGCAGCATCTCGCGGTCGGCGCGGTTGACGTCGACCGGAAAGCGCGCGCGGTGTTTCAGCGCCCAGGCGAGTTTCGGGTCGATGCCGAGATCCAGCATGCCGTCCTCGCCGCCGGAAACGATCTCGCCGCGGTCGAAGCCGTAGAAGCGCATCAGCCAGTCGGCCTGGTAGAGCCGGTGCTCGCGCATCAGCGGCGGGCGCAGCAGCGGCAGGCGGGCGGAAGCGTCCGGAATGGGCGAGAAGGCTGAGTAGTAGACGCGCTTCAGCTGGTAGGAGCCGTAAAGGTTCTCCGAGCGGGCCAAAATGTCGTTGTCGTCGGAGGCGTCGGCGCCGACGATCATCTGCGTCGACTGCCCGCCGGGCGAGAATTTCGCGGGCTTTGCCCTGTCGCTGCGCTCGCCCTTGTGCTCCTCGATCTTGGCCCGGAGCTGCGCCATGGCGAGGCGGATGTCGCGCGCGTCCTTTTCCGGCGCCAGCGCCTCGAGGCCAAGATCGGTCGGCATCTCGATGTTGATCGACAGGCGGTCGGCATAGAGGCCCGCCTGCTCGATCAGCCGCGGCGCGGCGTCGGGAATCGTCTTCAGGTGGATGTAGCCGGCAAAATTCTCCTGCACGCGCAGCCGCCGGGCGATCTCGACCATCTGCTCCATCGTGTGGTCGGAGCTCTTGATGATGCCGGAGGAGAGGAACAGGCCCTCGATGTAATTGCGCTTGTAGAAGTTCATCGTCAGGGCGACGACCTCCTCCACCGTGAAGCGGGCCCGCGGCACGTTCGACGAGGAACGGTTGACGCAGTAGACGCAGTCGAAGACGCAGAAGTTCGTCATCAGGATCTTCAGGAGCGAAATGCAGCGGCCGTCGGGCGCATAGGCGTGGCAGATGCCTGAGCCCTCCGTCGAGCCGATGCCCTTCGTCTTGGCGGAATCGCGCCGCGTGGTGCCGCTGGAGGCGCAGGATGCGTCGTATTTCGCCGCATCGCTGAGGATCGCCAGTTTCTGCTGAATGTTCATGACTGCCATGGGCATGACATAGCGTTCATGCATTGTTCTGGCGAGGGCGACACGGATTGTTGACCGGCCGAAACGCCGGCCTGGCGAGTGACCCGGCGCGGCGCGCGGTTCATTCATCGTTCGTTCAGCCGGGCTTTGGCACAGTCGGGTCGAAATCTGCACCAGGCCGAATGGCGCAGTCCGCGGAACACGCGGCACCAGCCGGCGTTATGGTTCTTTTCTCTATCGTCGCGGGCTCCGACGATACGGTGGTTGTGCACCGGATCCACTCGAGCCCCAGAGGTGTGTCATGAAGAAGTTTCTTGCAGCATTGAGCGCCGTCGCCATTCTCGCAACCGGCGTGATCGTGCCGTCGGCACCGGCTGCGGCCGATGGCTATTATCGCGATTACGGCCGCCACGGCCACTATCGCGGGCACTACCGGGGCGGCTACCGCGACCACTATCGTCACCGCGGCTATCGTCACCATGGCGGTGGCGATGCGCTGGCGGCCGGCGCGATCGGCCTGGGCGTCGGCGCCCTGATCGGCAGTGCCATCGCGGCCGACCGGCCGAGCTACTCCGACCGCGGCAGCTACCAGATTCTCGAAGGACCCGTGGAATACGGCCGTCCGGCGCCGGTCTACCGCGCGCCCTACGATCGCACGGCGGCCTGCTATGCGCGCTACCGCACCTACGACGCCAGCTCGAACACCTTCATCGGCAATGATGGACGCGCCCATCCCTGCCGGCTCTAGAGCCTCCTAGCCCCGGACCGCCGCTCGGCGACGGTTCGGGGGGACGGCCCCATCGAAAGGCTCGCCCCGTGGCGAGCCTTTTTCGTTTTCAGACGACGCCGCTTCGCCTCAGGCGAGGCTTTGCCTCAGTGGCTCTGCGCCTTGCGGACCGCGCGCTTGGTGACGACCTTCACGAGATTGGCGCGGTAGGCGGCCGAGCCGTGCAGGTCGGAGAGCATGTTGTCGGCGCTGACGGAAAGACCGTCGATCGCCGCGGCATCGAACTGCCCGGACAGGGCGGCCCCGGCCTCCTCCCACAGATAGGCCCCGCCCTGGCTGGCGCCGGTCACGCCGACCTTGGCGCCGTCGGAGCGCTTCGAGACGAAGACGCCGCACATGGCGTAGCGCGAAGCCGGGTTGCGGAATTTCTCGTAGCCACACTGGTCGGGCGCCTCGAAGGAAACGCCGGTGACGATCTCGCTCTCTTCCAGGGCCGTCTCGAACATCGAGACGAAGAACTCGCTCGCCGCGATGTCGCGGTTGTTGGTGTGGATGGTCGCCCCGAGCGCCAGCAGCGCCGCGGGATAATCGGCGGCCGGATCGTTGTTGGCGACCGATCCGCCGATCGTGCCCATGTGGCGCACGGCCGGGTCGCCGATCAGGCCGGCGAGATGCCGGAAGCCCGGGCAGACCGCGCCGATTTCCTCGCTGGCGGCGATCTCGGCATGGGTCGTGCCGCCGCCGATGCGGATCGAGCGGCCGTTCACGGCCATGCCCTTCATCTCCGCGACATGGCGCAGGTCGACGAGATCGCTCGGCGCGGCGAGGCGCTGCTTCATCGTCGGGATCAGCGTCATGCCGCCCGCCAGGAATTTCGCTTCGCCGCCGCCGCCGGCGACGAGCGCGGAGGCTTCGGCGAGGGTCGTCGGGCGATGATAGTTCGTCTCGTACATCGGTTCGTCCTTCGTGATGGGCCGGGTCTCAGGCATCCCCTCGGGATGGAGCCGCACGGCGGAGGAAACGGGCGGCCCCATGGCCACCCGCAGTACGGATCAGGCGACGGCGTTGAGCGCCTTCCAGACCTTTTCGGGGCTCGCCGGCATGGTCAGGTCGTTGTTGCCGATGGCGTCGGTGATGGCGTTGATCACCGCCGGCGGCGAGCCGATGGCGCCGGCCTCGCCGCAGCCCTTCATGCCAAGCGGGTTGGAGGGCGACAGGGTCTCGGTGGTCGACACCTTGAAGTTCGGCAGGTTGATCGCGCGCGGCATGGCGTAATCCATGTAGGACGCCGTCACCAGCTGGCCGGTCTCGTCGTAGGAGGTGCCCTCGAGCAGCGCCTGGCCGATGCCCTGCGCGATCCCGCCATGCACCTGGCCGTGCACGATCATCGGGTTGATGACGCGGCCGAAATCGTCGGAGGCGACGAACTGGATGATCTCGACGCCGCCCGTCTCCGGGTCCACCTCGACCTCGCAAATGTAGCAGCCAGCGGGGAAGGTAAAATTCTGCGGATCGTAGAAGGCGCCTTCCTTCAGGCCCGGCTCCATGCCGTCCGGCAGGTTGTGGCCGGTATAGGCGCCGAGCGCGATCTCGTGCCAGCCGAGCTTCTTGTCGGTGCCCTTCACGCGCACTTCGCCGTTCACGATCTCGATGTCGCCCTCGTCGGCCTCGAGGAGGTGGGCGGCGATCTTTTTGGCCTTGGCCTCGACCTTATCGAGCGCCTTGACGATCGCCGACATGCCGACGGCGCCAGAGCGCGAGCCGTAGGTGCCCATGCCGAACTGCACCTTGTCGGTGTCGCCGTGGATCACCTGGACATTGTCGATGGGCAGGCCGAAGCGCTCGGCGATGAGCTGGGCGAAGGTCGTCTCGTGGCCCTGGCCATGGCTGTGCGATCCGGTGAGGATCTCGATCGTGCCGACCGGATTGACGCGGACCTCGGCCGATTCCCACAGGCCGACGCCGGCGCCGAGCGAGCCCACCGCCTTCGACGGCGCGATGCCGCAGGCCTCGATGTAGCAGCTCATGCCGAGACCGCGCAGCTTGCCGCGGCCCTTCGCCTCCGCCCGCCGCGCCTCGAAGCCGGCGACATCGGCTTCCGCCATGCCGGCATCGAGCGAGGCTTCGAAATTGCCGGCGTCATAGGTCATGATGACCGGCGTCTGGTGCGGGAAGGAACGGATGAAGTTCTTGCGGCGAAGCTCGGCCGGCGAGATGCCGAGCTCGCGCGCCGCCGTCTCCATGGTGCGCTCCATGACATAGGTCGCCTCCGGCCGCCCGGCGCCGCGATAGGCGTCGACCGGCACGGTGTTGGTGTAGACGGCCCGGACATTGGCGTGGATCGCCTTGATGTCGTACTGGCCCGACAGCAGCGTCGCGTAGAGATAGGTCGGCGTCGCCGAGGAGAACAGCGACATGTAGGCGCCGAGATTGGCGATGGTGTCGACCTTCAGGCCGAGGATCTTGTGGTCGGCATCGAAGGCCATCTCGACCTCGGTGACGTGGTCGCGGCCATGCGCGTCGGTGAGGAAGGCTTCCGAGCGCTCGCTGGTCCACTTCACCGGCACGCCGGTGCGCTTGGAGGCCCAGAGGCAGACGATCTCTTCCGGGTAGATGTAGATCTTGGAGCCGAAGCCGCCGCCGACATCGGGCGCGATGACGCGCAGCTTGTGCTCGGGCGCGACATTGTAGAAGGCGCTCATCACCAGGCGCGCGACATGCGGGTTCTGCGACGTCGTCCAGCAGGTGTAGTGGTCGTCGGCCGCCTCGTAATGGCCGAGCGCGGCCCGCGGCTCCATGGCGTTGGGGATCAGCCGGTTGTTGACGATATGGAGCTTCGTCACATGCGCGGCGCCGACGAAGGCGGCGTCGGTGGCGGCCTTGTCGCCGATCTCCCAGTCGAAGACGATATTGCCCTTGGCTTCCGGATGCAGCTGCGGCGCGCCCTCGAGGATGGCCTTGGCGGCGTCGACGACGACGGGCAGCTCGGTATAGTCGATCTCAAGCGCCTCGGCGGCGTTGCGGGCCTCGGCCTTGGTCTCGGCAACGACGACGGCGACGGCCTGGCCGACATGGCGGACGGTGCCGACGGCGAGCGCCGGCCAGGCGCCCATGGCCATCGGCGAGCCGTCCTTGGAATTGACCGCCCAGCCGCAGATCAGATTGCCGATGCCGTCGGCCTGCAGCTGCGTGCCGGTGAGGACGTCGATGACGCCGGGCATCGCCTTGACGGTGGATGTGTCGATGGCACCGAAGGTCGCATGCGCGTGCGGCGAGCGCACGAACACGGCGTGCTTCATCCCCGGCACCTGCATGTCGTCGACATATTTGCCGCGGCCGGTGATGAACCGCCGGTCTTCCTTGCGCAGAACGCTCGCGCCGATACCCTCAATGCCCATCGTCAAAACCTCCCAGTTTCGGTTGCCGCCCTCGCCGGTCGCCCTGTGGCGCCGCGTCGGGCCTGAAAATCCTCGCCGTCGCCGTTCTTGTTGTTATTCGGCGGCGATCCGCTCCGGCGTTCCGCCCATGGTCTCGGCCGCGGACAGGATCGCCTTGACGATGTTGTGGTAGCCGGTGCAGCGGCAGATATTGCCGTCGAGCTCCTCGCGCACGGTCGCCTCGTCGAGCTTGCCGTCATGACGCGCGATCATGTCGACCGCCGTCATGATCATGCCGGGCGTGCAGAAGCCGCACTGCAGGCCGTGATGCTGGCGGAAGGCGGCCTGCACCGGGTGCAGTTCCTGGCCGTTGGCGAGGCCCTCGATGGTCAGAATCTCGCTGCCGGACGCCTGGACGGCGAGCAGCGTGCAGGACTTCACGGCATGACCGTCGACGTGGATCACGCAGGCGCCGCACTGCGAGGTGTCGCAGCCGACATGGGTGCCGGTGAGGCCGAGCTGGTCGCGCAGGAACTGCACCAGCAGCATCCGGTCCTCGACCTGGCCGGTGATGGCGCGGCCGTTCACCGTCATGGAAACTTCGGTCATGGAAATCCTCCCCTTCGGGCGGAGCCGCGCTCTTGAAGCCGTCGGCCCGCCTCACTCCCTGTCCACGGGGGAAGCCCCCGGCTCGGCGCGAGATTGCCCCCAACCGGCCGCGGACGGCAAGCGCTTTCTGGAATTATTCCATCATGGCTGGGTCCCCGGGAAGCGCCGCCGCAGGGCGTTCGGGCCGGGTGACGACCGCCGAACGACCTGTCCGGACAGCGTCTTTCAGCCGCGCGCCGCTGTGACCGCGTGACAACAAACTCCCACCCGAATGGGCCCGATCACGGGATGGTCAGCCAGAGGTAAGCGTCACCTGTTGTTATTTAACGTTTTATCCGCATTTTAGCCTCGACATGTCCCGGCGCGGCTTCGAGCCCCACCGTGATGGAGGAAGCGCGTCCCGCGGGCGCAGTGTCGAGGTGCGTGTGATTTCTCCCAAGCCTTTCGCCCTGCTGAGAAGATCAGGCCGCCCCGTCGCGCAGGCCCGGTCCCGCCTGCAACGGACCGGCTTCGGGCTTTTTGCCGCACTACCCTGCCTCCTCCTGCTGCCCCAGCCGGCCCGCGCCTTCGAAATCCTCGGCTTCGAGTTCTTCTCCAAGAAGGACAAGGCGGCCGAGGGCGTCATCGATCCCCTGAACTACAGCGTGACGCTCGCCGTCACCGAGGAGATCGAGGACCTCAAGGAGGACCTCGGAAAGGCATCGACCCTCGTCTCCGACGAGGACCAGCCCGTCTCCGGCTCGCTCGGCCTCCTGTCCAAGGCCAAGAACGACCGCAAACGGCTCGTCGCCTCGCTCTACGAGAACGGGCGCTATGACGGCGTCGTCACCATTTTGATCGAAGGCCGCGACATCGACGACCTTGCGCCCGATGCCGAGTTCGGCGCCGGCCCGGTTCCCGTCACCATCACCGTGGATCCCGGCCAGGAATTCACCCTCGGCGCGGTCGCCATCACCGCCAACGGCGTTCCGGTCGATCCGACGACTTTCGACCTCGATTCCGGCTCGTCCGCCGCCTCGACGCGCCTTCTCGCCCAGGAGGCCAAACTTCTCGAGGCGCTGCGCAATGAAGGCCGACCCTTCGTCGCGGTGACGCAGCGCGACGTCGTCGCCGATTCCAAGACCGGTAGGCTCGACTATACGCTCGGCATCTCGCCCGGCGATCCCGTCCCATTCGGCACGACCTTCGTCGAGGGCGCCAAAGACGTCGACCCCAGCTTCATCGCCTACATGGCCGATATCGAGCCGGGCAAGACGTTCAGCCCCGAAGACCTGAAGCTCGCCCGCGAACGGCTGCTCGGCCTCGACGTCTTCTCCAGTGTCACGGTCAAGGAGGGAAAAGGCCAGGCGGCGGACGGTACGCTGCCGGTGCAGGTCGAGGTCGGCGAGCGCAAGTTCAATTATTACGGCGTCGGCGCGACCTATTCCAACACCGAGGGCGCCGGCGTCTCCGGCTACTGGGGGAACCGCAATCTGTTCGGCCGGGCCGAGAGCCTCAGGCTCGACGCCTCGGTATCGCGCATCGGCGCGACCGCGCTCAGCGACACCGTGCGCGAGACCGACGAGTTCGACTACAAGGCCTCGGCGGTGTTCAAGAAGCCGGGTGTGCTGGGTCCCGACTCGGTCTATGTCGGCTCGCTCGAGGCGACGTCCGAGCATCCGCTGGCCTATGACCGCCGCTCGATCGCGGCCACCAGCGGCGTGCAGTACAAGCTGACGAAGGAACAGACGATCGAGGCGCGCATCCGCGGCGAGTACGAGGAGATCACCGACTATCTCGGCGATGCCAACTATCTCATCGCCTCGGTGCCGATCACCTACACCTATGACGGCCGCGACGATAAATTGAACCCGACCGAGGGCCTCTTCGCCAAGTTCTATGCCGAGCCCTCCTACGAGTTCGAGAACGCCAAACCCTTCGTCAAGACGCGGATCGACGCCTCGACCTATCTGTCGCTGACGGAGTCCAACCGCTTCGTCCTTGCCGGGCGCGTCGCCTACGGCACGATCTTCGGCGCCGACCTCCAGGACATTCCGAACGACCGGCGCTTCTACGCCGGCGGCGGCGGTTCGGTGCGCGGCTACCAGTTCCAGACGATCGGGCCGTTCTTCCCCGATTTCGACCGGCCGGGCGGCGATTCCAACTTCAACGACACGCCGACCGGCGGCCTGACTTTGTTCGAAGCCTCCGCCGAGGTGCGGATCGGGGTCACCGAGAACATCCAGATCGTGCCCTTTGTCGATGCCGGCACGGTTTCCGACGACCTCGTGCCGGACTTCGGCGACCTGAAGATCGGCGCCGGCGTCGGCGCGCGCTATCTGACGAGCTTCGGCCCGATCCGCGTCGACGTCGGCATCCCGCTCGATCCGGGATCGCGCGATGCCAGCTACCAGATCTATGCCGGCATCGGACAGGCGTTTTGACCATGAATTTCGGCCTCTTTCCGACCCGCCCGATCGTCGCACGCACCGGTGGACTCGTGCGCGCGGTGATGATGGCGCTTGTCGTCCTCGCCGGCCTCGGCGCCCTCGCCCGTCCCGCGGCGGCGCAGGATTTCCTGGCGCGGCAGATCGAGGGCCTGATCTCGACCGACACGATGCAGGTGAAGATCGACGGCCTCAGCGGCGCGCTGTCGGGGAACCTGCGCATTTCGAGCGTCACCGTCGCGGATGCCCAAGGCGTGTACCTGACCGCCCGCGACCTCGCGATGGACTGGTCGCCGCTGGCGGTGATCCGCTCGCGCGTCGCGGTGGAATCGCTGACGGCCGGGCAGATCATCCTGGAACGTCTGCCGGAAAGCCCACCGGCCGATCCCAATGCCAAGCCCTCGTCGGGCCTGCCCAACATCACCGCCGATATCCAGAAGATCGCCATCAACGAATTCGTGCTGGGCGAGGCCATCGCCGGCGTCCGGGCCCGGCTCTCGGCCAGCGGCAAGCTCGTCCTCGACAGCGACCCGACGAAGCTCGACGTCGCAATCGGCGTGAAGCGCCTCGACCAGCCCGGCGACATCGCCGCAACCCTCGTCTTCGCTCCCGAGGAAAACCGGCTGGAGATCAAGGTCGATGCCAGCGAGCCCGCTGGCGGCCTCGTCGCGACGCTTCTGAAGCTGCCCGGCGCCCCGCCGGTAGCGCTCACCGTCAACGGCTCGGGCCCGCTCGGCGCCTTCATGGCCAATGGCGCGCTCACCGTCGACGGCGAGCCGGCCGCGACCCTCACCGCCAAGGTCGACGACGTCGCCGGCGGCCGCCGCATCGGCGCCGCGCTGCAGGTCGCTGCCGAACGCTTCGTGCCCGAGGCCTACAAGGCCTATGCCGAGGGCGGCGCCAATCTCGACGTCCAGGCGGTGCTGCGCGACGACGGCGTGGTGGCGATCGACCGGGCGCAGCTCGCCTCCGGCCAGATTACCGCGACGGTGTCCGGCACGCTCGACCGCGCCGGCCCGCAGACCGCGCTCGACCTTGCCATCGCCTCCCGCGACGGCGGCTCGATCCCGCTGCAGTTCGGCGCCGAGGACAGCCGGACGATCATCGACATCGCCTCGCTGAAGGGCAGGATCGCCGGCGCACTCGCCGCCGCCAATGTCGACCTGACGGCGACGCTGCCGACCGCCGGCTACGGCGCCTATGTCGCGACCGACCTCACCGCGCATGCCGTCTCGGCCGACTTCGATCTCGCCGACCTCGCCGGCCCGCTGCAGATCGAGCTCGCCGCCGCCTCCGTCGCCGCGCCCGACGGCACGGCCAAACGCTTCCTGTCCGGACCCGTCACGATTGCCGCCAATGGCGCGCTCGGCGAAGACGGCATCACCCTCAGCCAGAGCCGGATCGCCACCGAGGTCGCCAATGCCGCGATCACCGGCACGGCGGCGATGAATTTCTCGACCTTCGACCTGACGCTGTCGAGCGACTTCGACACGCTGGCCCTGTCGGCCGCGCTCGTCCCGCTCGCCGGCGACCGGCTGCAGGTTGGCGGCCGCGTTGCCCGGGACGCCGCCGGCGCCCTGGCGGCCGAAAACCTCGCCATCACCGGCACCAGCCTCAGCGTCACCGGCAGGGCCGGCCTTGCCGGTGGCCAGATCAGCGCCGACATCGCCGGCTCGATCGATGCCGCCAGCGGCGAGGATGCCGCGATTTCCGGCAAGGCCGACTTCGCGCTGACGGCTTCGGGCCCCTCCGACAAGCCCGATGTCGACGTGACGCTGACCAGCCAGGGGCTGAAGGTCAACGGCCGCGAGCTGGCCGACCTCAAGGTCGAGGCGCGCGGCGATTTCGCCTCGGCGGCGCCCGCCGGTTCCGTCGCCATTTCCGGCACGCTCGACGGAAAGCCGCTGTCGGGCACCGCCCGGCTGGAAACCCTGCCCTCCGGCGAGCGGCGCATCTCCGATCTCGCCATCCGCCAGGGCGCCAACGCCATCACCGGCGAGCTGACGCTGGGCGAGGCCCTCGCCCCGGTCGGCACGCTGACCGTCGACGTCGGCGATATCGGCCCGCTCGCCGCCCTGGCGCTGCAGCAGATGAGCGGCGATCTCGACGGCACGATCGCGCTGTCGGTCGTCGACGAATTTCCTGTCGCCAAGGTCGATCTCGCCTCGCGCGAGCTCGCGGTCGCCGGCAACACGCTGTCCGGCGTCGCCATCGACCTCACCGTCACCGACTATCTCGGCCAGCCCTTTCCGGACGGCTCGATCCGCGCCGACACCATTGTCGCCGGCGGCGCGACCGTGGACGGGGCGGAGATCCTGCTCACCCGAAAGGGCGAAGTCACCCAGGTCGACGCCAAGGCCCGCGCCAATGGCGTGCCCGTGGCGCTTTCCGGCCAGGCGAAGATCGCCCCGACCGAAACCTCGGTGGCGCTCGACACGCTGACGGCGGCGATCGAGAACGCCGCCGTCGCTCTGCAGCAGCGCGCCACGGTGCGGATCGCCGACGGCGTGACGACGCTCGACGGCCTCAGCCTGTCGGTCGGCGAGGGTACGCTGGCGCTGACCGGTTCCGTCGGCCCGAGCTTCGACATCCAGGCCGAGATGACGAATGTCCCGGCCGCCGTCGCCAATCCCTTCGTCACTGATCTCCAGGCCGCCGGCACGGTGTCGGGCAGCGCGGCGGTGACGGGCGCCGCGGCCGAGCCGCAGGCCCAGTTCGACGTTAGGGCAAGGGACATCGAGACGCGCCACACCCGCGCGGCCGGCATCGCCCCGGTGCAGGCCGTGGTCGGCGGGCGCTATGCCGGCGGCGCGCTGGCGCTCGACACGGCCGACATTTCGCTCGGCGACGGGCGCATTTCCGCCACCGGCACCGCCGGCGACACGCTCGACGTCACCGTCATCTTCGACGCCATCCCGGTGTCGCTGGCCAACGGATTTGTCGACGGCATCGACGCTGCCGGCACGATCTCGGGCACCGCCAGGGCCACCGGCACGCTCGCCGCGCCGGAAGCGACGTTCCAATTCGACGGACAGAACATCACCGCCGCGGAGGTCGCCGCTGCCGGCGTACCGCCGATCGCCCTCACCCTCGACGGCAGCTTTGCCGGGAAGACGCTGACGCTCGGCACCGCGCGCGCGACGCTCGGCGACGCCTCGCTGGAGGCCACCGGCAGCGTCGGCGAGGCGCTCGATCTCAGGGTCGCGATGACGGCCCTCCCCGTGGCGCTCGCCAACGGCTTCGTGCCCGGCCTCAACGCCACCGGCACCCTCGACGGAACGGTGACGGCGACGGGAACCCCGACGCAGCCGCAAGCCGTCTTCGACATCACCGGCTCGGGCATCACCACCGAGGCGATCGCCGCCGGCGGCATCCCCACGGTCGAGCTGCGGCTCGCCGGCAGCTTTGCCGACGGCACCGCACGGCTCGAGACGGGCGTCGCCAATATCGGTGCGGCCTCGCTGACGGCCACCGGCACGGTCGGCGAGACGCTCGCCCTCGACGTCGCGATGAACGCCCTCCCGGTCGGCCTCGTCAACGGCTATCTGCCGGACCTCAAGGCCGAGGGCACGCTCTCCGGCACGGCCAAGGCGACGGGCACGCTGTCCGATCCGCAGGCGACCTTCAACTTCGCCGGCACCGGCATCACCGCCGAGCAGATCAAGGCGTCCGGCATCGCGCCGCTCAGCCTCGACCTTGCCGGCAGCGTCGCCGATCGCACCGCGACGATCGAGACCGCGCGCGTCCTTGTCGGCGACGGCAGCCTCACGGCCACCGGCACCGTGGGCGACGCGATGAACCTCGACGTCGTGCTGAGCGAAATCCCCGTCGGCCTCGTCAACGGCTTCGTGCCCGGCCTCGACGCCACCGGCGCGCTCTCCGGCAACGCCAAGGCGACGGGCTCGCTCGCCGACCCCCAGGCGACCTTCACGCTTCGCGGCACCGGCATCACGGCACGTCAGGTCGCCGACGCCGGCATCGCACCCATCGAACTGGCCGTCGACGGCAGCTATGCCCAGGGCACCGCCACCATCGGAACGGCTCGCGCCGACATCGGCGACGCCTCGCTGACCGCGCGCGGCACGGTCGGCCAGGCGCTCGATCTCGACGTCGTGCTCGACGCCCTGCCCGTCGGCCTCGTCAACGGCTACCTCCCCGACCTCAAGGCCGCCGGCACGCTGTCCGGCACGGCCAAGGCCACGGGATCGCTCGCCGATCCGCAGGCGACGTTCCAGCTCACCGGCCGCGGGATCACCGCCGAGCAGGTGCGCGCCTCCGGCGTCGCGCCGATCGATCTCGACGTCGCCGGCACCTATGCGAAGGGCACGGCGACGCTCGACACCGCCCGCGCCGCGATCGGCGACGGCTCGATTGCTGCGACCGGCACGGTCGGACAGGCGCTGGATCTGTCCGTGACGCTCGACCGGCTGCCCGTCGGCCTCGTCAACGGCTTTGTCCCGAACCTTAAGGCAACGGGCACCCTGTCCGGCTTGGCCGAGGCGACAGGGTCGATCGCCGATCCCCGCGCGACCTTCAACCTCACAGGCAGCGGCATCACCGCCGAAGCGGTGCGTGCCTCCGGCGTCGCGCCAATCGATCTCGCGGTGGCCGGCAGCTATGCCGGCGGCACCGCCACGCTCGACACCGCCCGCGCCGAGATCGGCGAGGGATCGCTGGTCGCGACCGGCACGGTCGGTCAGACGCTCGACCTCGACGTCACGCTGGATCGCCTGCCGGTCGGCCTCGCCAACGGCTTCGTCCCCGATCTCGGCGCGCAGGGCACGGTGTCCGGCACGGCCTCGGCCGAAGGCTCGCTCACCAGCCCCAATGCCGTCTTCGATATCCGCGCGGCAGACGTGTCGGTGGCGCAGACGCGCGCCGCCGGCGCACCGGCCATCGCGGCCGTCGCCAAGGGCAGCTACCGCGATGCGCGGCTTGCCATCGAGACGGCCCGTGTCGACGTCGGCGGCGGCACGATCACCGTTGCCGGCAGCGCCGGGAACGAGCTCGATCTCACCGTCGGCATCGCCGACCTACCCGCCTCGCTCGCCAGCGCCGCGGCAGCCGGCATCGACCCGCAGGGCACGATCAACGGCAGCATCCGCGCCACCGGCCCGGCCAGCAATCCGGCGGCGACCTACGATCTCCGCGTCTCCGGCCTCTCGCTGGCGCAGACGCGCGATGCCGGCGTCGGCCCGCTCGACCTCACCGCCAATGGCCGCTTCGCCGACCAGAACCTGACGCTCGACGCCAATCTCGCCGGCAGCGGGCTCGCTTTCACGGCGGGCGGTTCGGTCGGCCTCGCCGGCACGCCACAGCTCGACCTCGCTTTGAACGGCACCGCGCCGCTCGCCATCGCCAACCGCATCCTCGCCGAAGGCGGCCGCTCGGTGGATGGCACCGTCCGGGTGGACGCCACCGTCACCGGTCCGGCCTCGGCGCCCAACGTCAACGGTACGGTCTCGACCGCCGGCGCGAGCTTCACCGACACCGGCCTCAATCTGGCGATCAACGACATCACGACCACCATCGCGCTGACGGGCCAGACGGCGACGATCCAGTCCTTTTCGGCCCAGCTCGCCGCCGGCGGCACGATCTCGGTCAGCGGCACGGTCGGGCTGGCGAACGGTTTTCCCGCCGACATCACGGTCCGGATCGCCGAGGGTCGCTACAATGACGGCGAGCTCCTGGCCGCGCGCCTCAATGCCGATCTCACCCTCACCGGGCCGTTGACGGGAAGCCCGCTGCTCGCCGGCACGATCAATGCCGCGTCCATCAACGTGCTGGTGCCCGAGCGCCTGCCGACTTCGCTCGCCCGCATCGACGTGCGCCACCGCGATGCCCCCGAGGCTGTCCTCCGGCAGCAGCGCGCCATCGCGCCGAAGGGATCGAAGGGCGCCTCCTCGGCAGGTCTCGCCCTCGATCTCACCTTCAATGCCCCGTCGCGCGTCTTCGTGCGCGGCCGCGGCCTCGACATCGAGCTCGGCGGCTCGGTGAAGATCACCGGCCCCGCCTCCTCTCCCGCGGTCACCGGCGGCTTCGAACTGCAGCGTGGCCGCTTCATCATCCTGTCCAACCGGCTCGACTTCGAGCGTGGCCGGCTGACCTTCACCGGCGACCTGATCCCGACGCTGGATCTGGTGGCCACCTCCGACTCGGGCGGCGTGACGGTGACGATCGCCGTCACCGGGCCGGCCAACGATCCAAGCTTCAACTTCTCCTCGACGCCGGCGCTGCCGCAGGACGAGGTGCTGGCGCGGCTGATCTTCAAGCAGGGCACGGCGAACCTCTCGCCGCTGCAGATCGCCCAGCTCGCCGAAGCGGCCGCGCAGCTGGCCGGCGTCGGCGGGTCGAGCGGCCTTCTCGACAATCTGCGCTCGCAGCTCGGCGTCGATGATCTCGACATCAAGACCAATGCCGACGGGCAGACCGCCGTCGGCGTCGGCAAATATCTGAACGACAACACCTATGTCGGCGTGGATTCGACCGGCCGGGTGTCGATCGACCTCGACCTCGGCAAGGGCCTGAAGGCCCGCGGCGCCGTGACGGCCACCGGCGGCGGCGAGGTCGGCGTGTTCTACGAAAACGAGTACTGAGCCGGCCCGGGCGGGCGAGCCGGCCCCCTCTCGAACCCGGTCTTTGCGGCGCGTCGGGCCGGCGGACCTCGCGCCGCCGCGCGGCCCATCCGGCAGCTGGACCCGATGTTTCGGGCACCCGGCTCTTGATCCCTGGCACCCCGCATGCATCTTGCCGAGCGAGAACGGGGATCGGCACCCTTGCCGGACCTCCTCCCCGTGCAGACAGGATTGGAGCCCGACGATGGCCAAGAGCATCAACCCCGCCAATGGCGAGACCATCGCCGACTACCCCGAGCATTCGAACGCCGACATCGAGCAGGCCCTCGCCAGCGCCGACGATGCCTTCCGCAGCTGGCGCCGGACGCGCTTCGCCGAGCGCACGGCGCTTCTCCTGCGGGCCGCCGATCTTCTCGACGAACGCCGCGACCGTCTCGCCGAGATCGCCACGCGCGAAATGGGCAAGCGGCTCGCCGAGGCCCGGGCCGAGGTGGAGAAATGCGCCGCCGGCTGCCGCTTCTATGCCGAGAATGCCGAAAAATTCCTCGCCGACGAGGTCCGCGAGGGACCGGCCGGGCGCAATTTCGTCGCCTACCGGCCGCTCGGCCCGGTGCTCGCCGTCATGCCGTGGAATTTTCCCTTCTGGCAGGTGTTCCGCTTTGCCGCGCCAGCGATCATGGCGGGCAATGTCGGCCTCCTGAAGCACGCCTCCAATGTCAGCCACTGCGCGCTCGAGATCGAGAAGATCTTCACCGATGCCGGCGCGCCCCATGGCGTGTTCCAGACGCTGATCATTCCCTCGTCGAAGGTCGAGACGATCATCGACGACGCCCGCGTCAAGGCGGCGACCCTCACCGGCAGCGAGCCCGCCGGGCGCGCGGTCGCCGCGCAGGCCGGCCGCCAGCTGAAGCCCGTCGTCCTCGAACTCGGCGGCTCCGACCCCTTCATCGTCATGCCCTCGGCCGATCTCGCCAAGGCGGCCGAGGTCGGGGTCAAGGCGCGGATGCAGAACAACGGCCAGAGCTGCATCGCCGCCAAGCGCTTCATCGTCCATGCCGATGTCTATGACGACTATCTCGAGCGCTTCCGCACCCGCGTCGACGCCATGACGGTCGGCGATCCCATGAGCGACAAGACGGACATGGGCCCGCTGGCCACGTCGAAGATCCGCGACGAGCTTGCCGAGCAGATTTCGAAGAGCGTCGCCATGGGCGCACGGCTCGTCAGCGGCGGTTCGGTGGTCGAGGGGAAGGGCAACTTCTACCAGCCGACGATCATCGCCGACATCCCGGCCGAGGCGCCGGCCTATCGCGAGGAGCTGTTCGGGCCCTGCGCCATCTTCTTCAAGGTGGACTCGATCGATGCGGCCATCGATTTGGCCAATGACAGCGATTTCGGCCTCGGCAGTTCCGCCTGGACGAACGAGCCGGCTGAGCAGGAGCGCTTCGCCCGCGAGCTCGAAGCCGGGGGTACCTACATTAACCGCATGACCGCTTCGGACCAGCGGCTGCCCTTCGGCGGCATCAAGAACTCAGGTTTTGGCCGCGAACTTTCGCATGAGGGCATTCGCGAATTCGTCAATGTGAAAACCGTGACGATCGATTGAGCCGGATAGGGAAAGGGGCACCGGTCGGTCGACCGGTGCCCCTTGAACGCGAAGGTTATTTCGGAATCAGGTGGTACGGTCGTAGATGACAACCTGGCCGTTCGGCTGGACCGAGATGGCCCCAATCTCTTCGACCGCGACGCCCTGCTTGGCCAGTTCTTCACCGAGACCCGGATTGGCGTCGATGGTGCGCTGGATGTCGGCCGGGGTGGTGTTGGTATTGGCCGTCGTCGCTACCGTGCCGTCGGAGCTGCGATCCTCCGTCTGCATCTCGCCGACGGTGCGCCGCACGATTGTGTAGCTCCCGGTGGTATCGGTCGTGCTCGACATGGCGCCGGCAGGGGTTGCCTCCTGCGCCACTACGGCGGTGGGCAAAATGAAAGCGGCGACGGCGCCGGCGAGAATCAGGCTACGGGTGGTCATGATCGATCTCCGTTCTTTAGCGGTGCGCCGGCTGCTGTCTGCATCGGCGCTTCGCAAGGGAAACCCGCCCACCGCTGCCTCGTTCCCTAACACTTTGATAATCCGTTGACTTACCCGTGAGGTGGGCAAATTCCAGGAACCTCGATGACGGTCGGTGAGGCGCGTCCCGTGGCGAATTCTGCTTCCAAGCTATCGATCATTGCGGCGATTGCCTTTACTCTTTCGGAATCGCTGTGACAGACAGGCGTGAGGCAACACAGCGCGAGAGAATTTCTGATGACGGACCGCTCGGAGCCCAGCCCGGCCATTCAAGACCTCATTCGCCGCGGCGAAGCCGCCCGCAGAGAAGGCATCGGCTCTAGGTTCGCCGCTGATCCCCAGAGGTTCGCGACCCTGTCGGCGCGGCTCGACGACCTCCTCCTCGATTTCTCCAAGACCGCATTGGGGACGGAAGACATGCGCGCGCTGCTGGATCTGGCGAACACCGCCGAGGTCGAAGGCAAGCGCGACGCGATGTTTGCCGGCGCAGCGGTCAATGCCACCGAAGGCCGCGCCGTGCTCCACGTCGCCCTGCGCGGTCATGTGGGGGATGGGTTTGCCGTCCACGGCGCGCCGGTCGGACCGGCGGTGGAAGACGTGCTGCAGGCGATGGGACAGTTCTCGGCGTCGGTCCGCGACGGCACGATGACCGGCGCCACCGGGAAGGCCTTCACCGATGTCGTCAACATCGGCATCGGCGGCTCCGACCTCGGCCCGGCCATGGCGACTTTGGCCCTCGCGCCGTTTCACGACGGCCCGAAGACGCATTTCGTCTCGAACGTCGATGCGGCCCACATCGCCGATACGCTGCGCCGTCTCGACCCGGAAACGACGCTGTTCATCGTCGCCTCCAAGACCTTCACCACCATCGAGACGATGACCAATGCCGCGGCTGCCCGAGCCTTCGTCGCCGATGCGCTCGGCGAGGACGCGGTGGCCGCGCATTTCGTCGCCGTCTCAACCGCCCTCGACAGGGTCGCCGATTTCGGCATCGACGCCACCCGCGTGTTCGGCTTCTGGGACTGGGTCGGCGGGCGCTACTCGATCTGGTCGGCCATCGGCCTGCCCTTGATGCTGGCGATCGGCCCGGAGAATTTTCGCGCCTTCCTGAACGGCGCCCGGGCGATGGACCGGCATTTCGCCACCGCGCCGGCGGGCGAGAACCTGCCGATCCTCTTCGGCCTCATCGGCTGGTGGCATCGCGTCGCGCAGGGCTACGGCGCACGGGCCATCCTGCCCTACGACCAGCGGCTGGCGCGCTTTCCTGCCTATCTCCAGCAGCTCGACATGGAATCCAACGGCAAGCATGTCGGTCTCGACGGGCAGCGGACGCCGACCGCGACCGGTCCGCTGGTCTGGGGCGAGCCCGGCACCAACGGCCAGCACGCCTTCTACCAGCTGCTGCACCAGGGCACGGACACGATCCCGGCGGAATTCATTCTCGCCGCCAACGGCCACGAGCCGGCGCTGTCGCACCACCACGACCTTCTCGTCGCCAACTGCCTCGCCCAGAGCGAGGCGCTGATGCGCGGCCGCAGCCTGAGCGAGGCGCGCAGCCAGCTGCTGGGCAAGGGCGTCGACCCCGCGGAAGCCGAGCGCATCGCTCCCCATCGCCAGTTCGACGGGGACCGGCCCTCGATCACCATCCTGCATGCCCGCCTCGACCCCTATACGCTCGGCCGCCTGATCGCTCTCTACGAGCACCGCGTCTTCGTCGAGGCGCAGCTCTTCGGCATCAATGCCTTCGATCAATGGGGCGTCGAACTTGGCAAGGAACTTGCAACCGGACTTCTGCCCGTCGTCACCGGTGAGACCGATGCGACCGGGCACGACAGTTCGACCGCGGGCCTTGTCGCCGCCCTTCATGCCATGAGGAACTGAGATGACATCCGCTCTCGATACGCCGCGCCCGTCCTCGCACTCGGCCGACGCGGACGACGACACCACCCTGATGGCCCCGACGCCGCAGCGGCGCCAGAACGACAGCGCGACCTTCGCGTCGGAAATCCTGGAAAAGCTCACCTACGCGATCGGCAAGAACCCCGCCGCCGCCCGCCGCCATGACTGGCTCGAGGCGACGACGCTGGCGGTGCGCGACCGGATCATCGATCACTGGCTGGAATCCAACCAGAAGACGACCGAGAGCGGCGAGAAGCGCGTCTGCTATCTCTCGATGGAGTTTCTCATCGGGCGCCTCTTGCGCGATGCGATCAGCAATCTCGGCCTGACGCAGTCGGTGACCGAAGCCCTCGCCGTCTACGATGTCGAACTCGACATGATCGAACTGCTCGAGCCCGACGCCGCCCTCGGAAATGGCGGCCTCGGCCGCCTCGCCGCCTGTTTCATGGAATCCATGGCCTCGACCGGCGTTCCCGCCTTCGGCTACGGCATCCGCTACGTCCACGGCTTCTTCCGCCAGGAGGTCGTCGACGGCGAGCAGGTGGAATTGCCGGAAAACTGGCTGATGCACGGCAACCCCTGGGAGTTCGAGCGGCGCGAGAATTCCTACGAGATCGGCTTCGGCGGCAAGGTCGCGGCGATCGACGAGCCCGGCAAGCCGCCGCGCCAGATCTGGCGCCCGGGCGAGCGGGTGCTGGCCGTCGCCTACGACACGCCCATCGTCGGCTGGCGTGGCAATCATGTGAACACGCTGCGCCTCTGGAGCGCGCAGTCGCTCGACCCGATCCTGCTCGACGCCTTCAATTCGGGCGACCATATCGGCGCGCTGCGCGAGGCCAACAAGGCCGAGGCGATCACCCGCGTGCTGTATCCGGCCGATTCGCACCAGGCCGGCCAAGAGCTGCGGCTGCGGCAGGAGTACTTCTTCTCGTCGGCCTCTCTGCAGGACATCATCCGCCGCCACCTGAAGGCCTACGGCACGCTGCATAACCTGTCCGACAAAGTGGCGATCCAGCTGAACGACACCCATCCGGCGGTCTCGGTTGCCGAGCTGATGCGCCTCCTGATCGACGTCCACGGCTTTGCCTGGGACGAGGCCTGGACGATCACCCAGGCGACCTTCTCCTACACCAATCATACGCTGCTGCCCGAGGCGCTGGAGACCTGGCCGATCCACCTTTTCGAGCGGCTCCTGCCGCGCCAGATGCAGATCATCTACGCCATCAACGCCCAGACCATCCGCGAGGCCACGCAGAAGGGTCTCGACGGCGGCAAGATCACCGCCATCTCGCTGATCGACGAGAACAACGGCCGACGCGTGCGCATGGGCCAGCTCGCCTTCGTCGGCTCGCATGCCATCAACGGCGTGTCGGCGCTGCACACCGAGCTGATGAAGGAGACCGTGTTCCACTCGCTGCACGAGCTCTACCCCTCGCGCATCCAGAACAAGACGAATGGCGTGACGCCCCGGCGCTGGCTGATGCAGGCCAATCCCGGCCTGACCGCGCTCGTCACCGACGCGATCGGCCCGGCCTTCCTCGACAATGTCGAAAAACTCGCCGACCTCGACGCGCTGGCCACCGACGCCGCCTTCCGCGAAAAATTCATGGCGGTGAAGCTCGAGAACAAGCAGCGCCTGGCCAAGGTGATCGAGGAGCGGCTCGCCATCTCCGTCGATCCCGGCGCCATGTTCGACATCCAGGTCAAGCGCATCCACGAATACAAGCGCCAGTTCCTCAACATCATCGAGGCGATCGCGCTCTACGACCAGATCCGCTCGCATCCCGAGCGCAACTGGCAGCCGCGGGTGAAGATCTTTGGCGGCAAGGCGGCGCCGAGCTATGCGCAGGCCAAGGAGATCATCCACCTGATCAACGACGTCGCCCGGGTGGTGAACGCCGATCCGTCGGTGCAGAACCTTCTAAAGGTGGTGTTCATCCCGAACTACAATGTGAGCCTTGCCGAGATCATCATGCCGGCGGCCGATCTGTCGGAGCAGATCTCGACCGCCGGCCTTGAGGCCTCGGGCACCGGCAATATGAAGTTCGCCCTCAACGGCGCGCTGACCATCGGCACGCTCGATGGCGCCAATGTCGAGATGCTGGAGCATCTGGGCGAGGAGAACATCTACATCTTCGGCCTGACGGCGGCGGAAGTCGCCGCGAGGCGGCGCGAGGCGCATAGCGGCCGCTCGATCATCGAGAACTCGCGCCTTCTGCGCGAGGCGCTGGATTCCATCGTCAAGGGCGTGTTCTCGCCCGACGGGCAGGAGCGCTATGCCAGCCTCGTCTCCAACCTCTACAACAATGACTGGTGGATGATCGCCGCCGACTTCGAGGCCTACTGGCAGACCCAGCGCAAGCTCGACGACCTCTGGCAGGACACGCCGTCCTGGGGCGAGAAGGCGGTGCGTAACACCGCGCGGATGAGCTGGTTCTCCTCCGACCGGTCGATCCGCGAATACGCCAAGGACATCTGGCGCGCGGGGCCGGGCGCGCCCGCCTCCTGAAGCTCTGGCGGGCCGACAGCCGGCCCGCCTCTCCCCCCGGGGGACCCATCCTAAAAAGCTGTGACGATCGAAGCCGTCGATTGCGCCGGCACAATCTTTGCCCTTAGGTCTGACCTTTGTGGAAGCCTCCGGCGGCGGCGCTATCTGTCTCGTCGGGCCGCCGACCAGACAGGACGTCGGAGAATGTAAAGCGGCCGGAAAAAGGGGAACCGGTCGCAGCGACACGGCTCCCCGCGGGCAATCTGGGAGGACTTTCGCAAATGACCGATCGCAAGCGCCACGCGCCGATATCGCGCGACACCATGGCCTATGTGCTTGCCGGCGGGCGCGGCAGCCGGCTGATGGAAATGACCGACAACCGCGCCAAGCCCGCGGTCTATTTCGGCGGCAAGACGCGGATCATCGATTTCGCTTTGTCGAACGCGATCAATTCCGGCATCCGCCGCATCGGCGTCGCCACCCAGTACAAGGCGCACAGCCTGATCCGCCACCTGCAGCGCGGCTGGAACTTCCTGCGCCCCGAGCGCAACGAGAGTTTTGACGTGCTGCCGGCGAGCCAGCGCGTCTCCGAGGACCAGTGGTATGCCGGCACGGCCGACGCCGTGTACCAGAACATCGACATCATCGAGGACTACGCGCCGCAGTACATCATCATCCTGGCCGGCGACCACGTCTACAAGATGGACTACGAGATCATGCTGCAGCAGCATGTCGACACCGGCGCGGACGTGACCGTCGGGTGCCTGGAAGTGCCGCGCATGGAAGCCGTCGGCTTCGGCGTGATGCATGTCGATGAGACAGGCCGCATCACCGACTTCGTCGAGAAGCCGAAGGACCCGCCGGCCATCCCCGGCCGCCCGGACACCGCGCTGGCCTCGATGGGCATCTACGTCTTCGAGACGAAATTCCTGATGGACCAGCTGCGGCGCGACGCCGCCGACCCGAAATCGGCGCGCGACTTCGGCAAGGACATCATCCCGCACATCGTCCGCCACGGCACCGCCCAGGCGCATTCCTTCAACCTCTCGGTCGTCCTGTCGGAAAACGAGCACGACGCCTACTGGCGCGACGTCGGCACCGTCGACGCCTACTGGCAGGCCAATATCGACCTCACCGACGTCGTGCCGCCGCTCGACATCTACGACCGCAACTGGCCGATCTGGACCTATTCCGAGATCACCCCGCCGGCGAAGTTCGTCCATGACGAGGAGGGTCGGCGCGGCCAGGCGATCTCCTCGCTGGTCTCGGGCGACTGCATCATCTCGGGCGGCAGCCTCCGGCGCTCGCTGCTGTTCACGGGCGTTCGCCAGCGGTCCTATTCCAGCCTCGACCATGCCGTCGTGCTGCCGCATGCCACGATCGGGCGCAGCGCAAGGCTGACGAATGTCGTCATCGATCGCGGCGTCGACATTCCGGACGGCCTCGTCATCGGCGAGGATCCGGTGCTCGACGCGCAGCGCTTCCGGCGCACGGAGTCAGGCATCTGCCTCGTCACCAAACCGATGATCGACCGGCTTACCTATCGATGACATCGACTGTTCTCTCCGTCGCCTCGGAGGTCTATCCACTGATCAAGACGGGGGGCCTGGCGGACGTCGCCGGCGCCCTGCCGCTGGCCATGGCAGCGCGCGGCGTCGCCATGCGCACCCTCATGCCCGGCTATCCCGACGTCATCGCCCGCATCGGCGCGGCGGACAGCGTGCTCGCCATTCCCGAACTGTTCGGCGGGTCGAGCCGGATTCTGTCGGCCAGAGTCGAGGGGCTCGACCTGCTCGTCCTCGACGCGCCGCATCTCTATGCCCGCAGCGGCGGACCCTATGTCGGCGCCGACGGGCAGGAATTTCCCGACAACTGGGCGCGCTTCGCCGCCCTGTCGAAGGCCGGCGCCCTGGTGGCAGAGGGCGCGATCGAGGGCTACCGCCCGGACGTCCTGCACGCGCATGACTGGCAGGCAGCGCTCGCCCCGGTCTATCTCGCCTTCTCGGCCGGTGCGCGCCGGCCCAAGACCGTTCTGACCGTGCACAACCTCGCCTTCCAGGGCAGCTTTCCCTTCGACGTCTTCCCGCGGCTCGGCCTGCCGAATGCCGCCTGGTCGCTCGAGGGCCTCGAATATTACGGCAGCGTCGGCTTCCTGAAGGGCGGACTGCACGCCGCCGACGTCGTCACCACGGTCAGCCCGACCTATGCCGAGGAAATCCTCACCAGCGCCGGCGGCATGGGCCTCGACGGCCTGCTGCACGGCCGCGGTGACCGGCTGGTCGGCATCGTCAACGGCATCGATACCGACATCTGGAATCCGGCGACCGACCCCGACATCGCCCGCAACTACACGGCCCGGACCCTGAAGGCCCGGCGCGCCAACAAGCGCGCCCTGGAGACCGAGTTCGGCCTGGCCCGCGACGATAGCCCGATCCTCGCCGTGGTCAGCCGGCTGACCTGGCAGAAGGGCATGGACGTGCTCGTCGGCCTCTGCGACGAGATCGTCGCCATGGGCGCGCGGCTCGTCGTCATCGGCTCGGGCGACCGCATGATCGAGGGCGGCTTCCTCGCCGCGCATGCGCGCCATCCCGGCCGCATCGGCGTGCGCATCGGCTACAGCGAGGTGCTGTCGCACCGGCTCCAGGCCGGCGCCGACGCGCTGCTCGTGCCCTCGCGCTTCGAGCCCTGCGGCCTGACCCAGCTCTACGCCCTGCGCTATGGCTGCATTCCCGTCGTCGCGCGGGTCGGCGGGCTTGCCGATACGGTGATCCACGCCAATTTCGCGGCCATGGCGGCGGGCGTTGCCACCGGCGTGATCTTCGCGCCCGTCGCGCATGATCCGCTGCGCGAAGCCGTGGCCAAGCTGATCCGGCTTTACGACGACCCCGTGCTCTGGCAAGCCATGCAGAAGCGCGGCATGGCAACCGATGTCGGCTGGGACGTCAGCGCCGCCCGCTATGCCGCTTTGTACCGCGACCTGACAGGGGAAGTGTCACCATGATCGAGACCGTCGCGACGAAGCCTTTCGACGACCAGAAGCCGGGCACGTCGGGCCTGCGCAAGAAGGTCGCGCATTTCTCGCAGCCGCATTATGCCGAGAATTTCCTGCAGTCGATCTTCGATGTGGCCGAGCGTGGCCCCGGCGCGACGCTGGTGATCGGCGGCGACGGCCGCTATTTTAACCGGCCGGTGATCGAGAAGGCCATCCGCATGGCCGCCGCCAACGGTTTCGGCCGCGTCGTCGTCGGCCAGAACGGCCTGCTGTCGACGCCCGCCGCCTCCCATCTCATCCGCCAGCGCAAGGCCGCCGGCGGCATCGTCCTGTCGGCCAGCCACAATCCCGGCGGTCCGGACGGCGATTTCGGCATCAAGTACAACATCGGAAATGGCGGCCCCGCCCCCGAGGCGATCACCGAGGCGACCTTCAAGCGCTCGCGCACGCTGCAGGAATACAAAATCTCGGACGCGCCGGCGCCCGACCTTTCGGTCGTCGGCGAGACAACGATCGAGGCGATGGTGGTCGAGGTCGTCGATCCCGTCGCCGACTATGCCGAACTGATGCAGACCCTGTTCGACTTCGGCAAGATCCGCGCCTTGATCGCCGGCGGCTTCACCCTCTCCTTCGACGCCATGCACGCCGTCACCGGCCCCTATGCCAAGACCATTCTGGAAGGCCTCCTCGGCGCCCCCGAAGGCACCGTCGTCAACGGCGTTCCGCTGGAGGATTTCGGCGGCGGCCATCCCGATCCCAACGCCGTGCACGCCGCCGAGCTGATCGCCCGGATGATGGGCCCGGACGCGCCGGACTTCGGCGCGGCCTCGGACGGCGACGGCGATCGCAACCTCATCGTCGGCCGCGGCATCGTCGTCTCGCCGTCCGACTCGCTCGCCATGCTCGCCGCCGACATCCAGCGCGCGCCGGGCTATACCCAGGGGATCACCGGCATCGCCCGATCGATGCCGACCAGCCAGGCGGCCGACCGGGTCGCCGCCAAGCGCGGCGTGAAGCTCTACGAGACGCCGACCGGCTGGAAGTTCTTCGGCAACCTGCTCGACGCCGGCATGGTGACGATCTGCGGCGAGGAGAGCGCCGGCACCGGCTCCGACCATGTGCGCGAGAAGGACGGGCTGTGGGCCGTGCTGCTCTGGCTGAACATCCTCGCCGACCGCAAGGAGAGCGTGAAGGCGGTGGTCGAGGGTCACTGGCAGGAATTCGGCCGCACCTACTACCAGCGGCACGACTATGAGGAGATCGATTCCAAGGCCGCCGAGGGGCTGATGGGCTCCTTGCGCGACCGCCTCGCCTCGATGTCCGGCCAGCGCTTCGGCACGCTCGTGGTGTCGGAGGCCGACGATTTCTCCTACAAGGATCCGATCGACGGCTCGATCTCGACCGGCCAGGGCGTGCGGATCCTGTTCTCGGGCGGCGCCCGCATCGTCTTCCGCCTGTCGGGCACCGGCACCAAGGGCGCGACCTTGCGCGTCTACATCGAACGCTTCGAGCCGGACGCCGCCAAACACGATATTGCACCGCAAGAAGCGCTCTCGGAACTCATCGATACAGCCGATGTTATCGGTGAGATCACCAAACGAACCGGTCGGTCGGCGCCCGACGTGATCACCTGACGCCTCACCTCCTGACGGGACTTCCATGTCAAACACCATCACGGCCGAACGCGGCAAGCCCGCCGAACTCGGCGCGACGCTCGACGCCGACGGCATTCACTTCGCCGTCTACTCCGAAAATGCCGATGCCATCGAAGTCTGCCTCTTCGACGAAGCAGGGACGCAGGAAACCGACCGCCTGACGCTGGAAGGCCTCGACGGCGAGGGCTTTCGCTACGGTTTCGTGCCGGGCCTTGCCGCCGGCACCCGCTACGGCCTGCGCGCCAAGGGTCCCTACGCCCCGCAGGAGGGGCATCGCTTCGACTATTCGAAGCTCCTCGTCGATCCCTACGCCATCCAGCTCGACCGTCCCTTCATCTACCAGCCGGGCCTGACTGCCCCGCCCGAGCGCGAGCTCGACAGCGCCGCCTTCATCCCGCGCGCGGTGGTGATCGATCCCGCCCGCGACGCCTCGCCTTTGCCCTTCGCCGCGCCCGGCCTCACCTACGAGATGTCGATCCGCGCCTTCTCGCAGCGCAATCCCGACGTTTCCGCCGAACTGCGCGGCACCGTGGGAGCGCTCGCCGAGCCGCATTTCCTCGACTATCTCGAGCGCGTCGGCATCGACACGGTCGAATTCATGCCGCTCGCGGCGTGGATCGACGAGGGGCATCTGATGCTCAACAACCTGACGAATGCCTGGGGCTACAACCCGATCACCCACATGGCGCCCGATCCGCGGCTGTCGCCGGGCGGTCTTGCCGAGGTCCGTCGCGCCGTCGAGGCGATGCACGAGCGCGGCATCCGCGTCCTCCTCGACGTCGTCTTCAACCATTCCGGCGAAGGCTCGGAAGTCGGCCCGACGATCTGCTATCGCGGTCTCGACAACCTGCTCTACTACCGTCATCCCGACGGCCAGCCGGAGTTCATGATCAACGACACCGGCACCGGCAACACCTTTGCCACGCACAAGCCGCCGGTGGCGAAGATGTTCGTCGACGTGCTCAGGACCTGGGTACAGACGACCGGCATCGACGGCTTCCGCTACGATCTCGGCACGGTTCTCGGCCGCCTGCCGGAGGGCTTCAGCCACGACGCGCCCTTCTTCAAGATGGTCGCCGAGGACGAAGTCCTGAAGGACCGCATCCATGTCGCCGAGCCCTGGGACGTTGGTCCCGGCGGCTACCAGGTCGGAAACTTCCCGAAACCCTGGTTCGAGTGGCAGGACAAGTTCCGCGACGACGTGCGCAAGTTCTGGAAGGGCGAGGACGGCATGATCGGCGCCCTGGCGACGCGCCTCGCCGGCTCGGCCGACCTCTACAACCATGACGGCCGCAAGCCCTCGGTCGGCGTCAATTTCCTCGCCGCGCATGACGGCTTCACCCTCGCCGACATCGCGATGTACGAGGAGAAGCACAACGAGGCGAACGGCGAGGACAACCGGGACGGCCACAACGACAACCATTCCTGGAACAACGGCGTTGAGGGCCTGACCGACGATCCCGCGGTCATCGAAGCCCGCGGCAAGGACATCCGCGCCATGCTGGCGACGCTGCTCGTCTCGCGCGGCAATCCGATGATCGTCGCCGGCGACGAGTTCGGCCGCACGCAGGGCGGCAACAACAACGGCTATGCCCAGGACAACGAGATCACCTGGCTTGACTGGGAGCACGCCGACGAACTGCTGATCGACTTCACCGCCAAGCTCGCCAAGCTGCGCAAGGCGCATCCGGCGCTGAACGCCGATGCCTTCCTGACCGGCGACACGGTGAAGGGCGGCGACATGCCCGACGTCGTCTGGCTGCGCGAGGACGGCGAGGCGCTGTCGGACGACGACTGGAACGACGGCAGCCGGCGGTTCCTCGGCATGAGCGTCTACGCGCCGCGCGAAGACGACCAGGAGACCGAGAGCGAACGCGCGGTAATCTACATCAATGGCGGCCATGACGACGCCACCGTGCGCCTGCCGGCGCCGCGCGAGGGCGCGCATTTCACGCTCTACGTCCAGTCCGACTGGCCCGACATCGAGCCGCGCGTCGTCGACCACGAGGCCGAGTTCGTGGTCAAGGCGCGCTCGGTGTTCATCATGCTGGAAGAGCATGGTGCCCTGGAAGACCAGGACTGAACGGAGCTTCTTCACTGGCGGGTTTGATCCCGCCGGTCCGAGCGACTAGTTTCGATCACCTGCCCGGCCCGCCGGGCGGGTGATTTTGTTTCCAGCCCTGCCCGAGCGCCCATCCCCATGTCGATCCGCCAGCTGTCCGAGACCGTCATCGACCAGATCGCCGCCGGCGAGGTGGTCGAGCGGCCGGCGAGCGTCGTCAAGGAACTGGTCGAGAACGCGCTCGATGCCGGCGCGACGCGCATCGACATCGTCACGGCAGGCGGCGGCAAGAGCCTGATGCGCATCACCGACGACGGCACCGGCATCGCCGTGGGCGACCTGCCCTTGGCGGTGCGCCGGCACTGCACCTCAAAGCTCCTCGACGACCTGCATGCCATCGAGACGCTCGGCTTTCGCGGCGAGGCCCTGCCCTCGATCGGCTCGGTCGCCAAGCTGTCTCTGCGCTCGCGCCAGGCGGGCGCCAGCGACGCGCACGAGATCCTGGTCCATGCCGGCCAGGTCGACGGTCCGCGCCCGGCGGCGCTCAGCCGCGGCACGGTGGTCGAGGTGCGCGATCTCTTCCATGCCGTGCCGGCGCGGCTGAAGTTCCTGAAAAGCGAGAAGGCCGAGGCCGCGGCGATCACCGACGTCATCCGGCGCATCGCCATCGCCTTTCCCGATGTGCGCTTTTCGCTTGCCGGCAGCGACCGGACGGAGACGGTGTTCGAGGCGGCGAGCCCGATCCGGCGCATCGGCGCCGTCGTCGGCCAGGATTTCGCCGACAACAGCCTGGCGATCGACGCGGCGCGCGAGGACGTCCGGATCGAGGGTTTTGCCGGCCTGCCGAGCTTCAGCCGCGGCAATGCGCAGTTCCAGTATATCTACGTCAACGGGCGGCCGGTGAAGGACCGCCTTCTACTCTCGGCGCTGCGCGGCGCCTATGCCGACGTGATGGCGCGGGACCGCCACCCGATCGCGGTGCTGTTCATCACCATCGACCCGCGCGCCGTCGACATCAACGTCCACCCGGCCAAGGCCGACGTGCGCTTCCGCGACCCGGGCCTGGTGCGCGGCCTCATCGTCGGCGCCATCCGCGAGACGCTGGCACGCGCCGGCCTGCGCGGCTCGACCGAGGGCGCCGCGGGCCTCCTCGGCCGCTTCCGCCCCGGCGGCCAGGCCGAGGGCTTCGCCGGGCCGGGCGCCGGCGGGACAGGGTGGGAGGTCGGCGGCCTCAGCTGGAACGCCCGCGATCCGCAACGCGCCGCCGCCACGGGCTTTGGCCAGGGCGCGCAGGCCGCCTATGCGGCGGAACGGTCGCCCTTCCGTCCACTGGACGGCGCCGAGGCCGAGATCACGGGGCGCCCGCGACTGGCGGAGGAATGGTCCTTTGCCGGACTGCCGCCCGCGGCGCGCGCGCCCGATACGCGGCCCGATGCCCCGTCCGAGGGCGACGGGCGGGCCGCCGACACGCTCGCCGACTATCCGCTCGGCGCAGCGCGGGCGCAGCTGCACGACGCCTTCATCGTCTCCGAGACCCGCGACGGCTTCGTCCTCGTCGACCAGCACGCCGCGCACGAGCGGCTCGTCTACGAGGCGCTGAAGACGGCGATCCATGCCCGGCCGCAGCCCGCGCAGATGCTGCTGATTCCCGAGATTGTCGACCTCCCGGTTGAGGACGCCGACCGGCTGGCCGAGCAGGCGCCGTCCTTCGAGCGCTTCGGCCTCGTGCTCGAGCGCTTCGGGCCCGGGGCGGTGGCAATCCGCGCGGTGCCGGCGATCCTCGGCAAGGTCGATGCGCCGGCGCTGGTGCGCGATCTCGCCGACGAGCTCGCCGACTGCGAGACCGCCGACAAGCTTCTGCAGAAGATCGACCACGTCGCCGCCACCATCGCCTGCCATGGCTCGGTGCGCGCCGGCCGGACGCTCAAGCCGGAGGAGATGAACGCGCTCTTGCGCCAGATGGAGACGACGCCCGGCGCCGGCACCTGCAACCACGGACGGCCGACCTTCATCGAGCTGAAGCTCGCCGATATCGAGCGCCTGTTCGGCCGGCGCTGACACGATCGCTCGGGGCCGGACCGGGGCCACGGCGTGCCGGAATGCCGCGCGCCGAGCCAGAACCGGGCAAGCCGCGACCGCCGCGGCGTTGACTTCGGCGGCCGTTGGATGTTTCACGGGCGGAAGAACCGATGCGGCCGGGCCGCGACGAAGGCAGCGACGATGATGAACCGCATGGACAGCGCCGGCGAGGCCCGGCTGAAATATCTCGACGGCGACTTCGCCATCCTCGTGCCCGGGGCCTTCGTACGCTGCGCCGTCACCGGCGAAGCGATCCCGCTCGACATGCTGCGCTACTGGAGCGTCGCCCGCCAGGAGGCCTATGTCGACGCCGCGACCTCGCTGAAGCGCGAGATGGAAGCCAATCCGAAACTGGCCGCCCGGTTGAAGCAGGCCTGATCCGCCGCAAGGTCAGCGGCGGTCGCGAAAGGCCGCCATGGTTTCCCGGATGAGGCGCTCGGCCAGGGACGGCGGATCGAAGACGAGGTCGATGTCGAGCACGGCAACCGTCTCGGCAAAGGCCTTCGCCGCCGCGCCGCCCGCCTTCAGCCGCACGACGTCCTTGCGCGTCGTGACCAGCAGCAGCCCCTCCCGGTCCGCCCTCGCCGCCAGCGCGTCCCGCTCGGCGGGCGTGAAGGCATGGTGGTCGGGAAAATCCTCTGTCGCGACGACGTCGGCGCCCAGCGCCTCCAGACTGCGGTAGAATTTACCGGGATCGGCGATGCCGGCGAAGGCGAGGAGCCGCCGGCCTGCGAAGGTCGCGGCGTGGCGCGGCACCAGTTGCGCCTCGTGCACCGGCTTGCCGCCCTTGGCGGCGCCGCGGATCGCCGCTTCGCCGGCCTGGCCGCGGCCGATGACGAGGACGGCGTCGGCACAGCGGATCTGGTCGACGAGCGGCGCGCGCAGCGGACCGGCCGGCACGACACGGGCATTGCCGAGGCCGCGGCCGGCATCGACGACGAGGATCGCCTGGTCGAAGCGCAGGCGCGCCGACTGAAAGCCGTCGTCCATGATGACGAGATCGCAGCGGGCCTCGCGCCGGAGCAGCTCGGCGCCGCGCTTGCGATCGACGGCGATCGCCGTCGGCGCGAGCCGGGCCAGAAGCATGGGCTCGTCGCCGACGCCGCCGGCGTCGTGGCGGGCAAGGTCGACCAGAAGCGGCCCGGCGAGCGCGCCGCCATGGCCGCGCGACAGGAAGCCGGGCCTCAGGCCCATGGTCAGGGCGGCGCGGCCGAGGGCGAGCGCCGTCGGGGTCTTGCCGCCGCCGCCGACGGTGAAATTGCCGACGCACAGGACGGGCAGACCGACCTCCGCCCGCTCGCCGTGGTCGAGGCGCCAGCGCGCCGCCGCGCCATAGGCCACGGCGAGCGGCGACAGAGCCAGCGCCCGCCAGCCCGGCCGGGTCCACCAGAAGCCGGGGGACCGTGCCGGGATCACCGGTGGGCGCTCGCCGGCAGGGTCTCGGGCGACAGGTGGCGGTGCCGGATCATCGCGGTCCGCCCGTCCTGTCGCCATGGCCGTCGAGGCCCATGGAGAGGCGCAAGGGGTTCAGAAAGGGGTCGAGCGCCTGCATGGTGCGGGCCAGCCCGCCCTGCATCTCGCCGACGGTGCGGTCGGCCGCGCTGATCATCCGGTGCCGGAGGTCCGGCTGGCTGAGAAGCTGTCCGACGAGGTCGCGCAGCATGGCCTCGTCCTGCACCAGCCGCGCGCCGCCGTTCTTCAGGAGCCGCTGGTAGGAATCGCGGAAATTCTGCACGAAGCGGCCGGACAGGATCGCGGTCCCGAGCATGGCCGCCTCGAGCGGGTTCTGGCCGCCCTCGGCCGACAGCGAGCGGCCGACGAAGGCGATCTCGCTGAGCCGGAGATATAGACCCATCTCGCCCATGCTGTCGCCGAGAAGAATGTCGGTGTCCGGTCCGGGGAGGACGCCGGCGGAGCGCCGGACGACCTTCAGCCCCTTGGCGACGAACGTCTTCTCCAGCGCGTCGGCGCGTTCGGCATGGCGGGGCACGATGACGGTGAGAAGCCGCGGGTGCAGCGGCTTCAGCGCCGAATGGACGGCGGCGGCGATGTCCTCCTCGCCGGCATGAGTCGACACGGCGGCCCACACCGGCCGCGCGCCGATCGCATCGGTGAACAGGCGCAAAGTGAGCGGGTCGTGCGGCGGCGGGCTGGTATCGGCCTTCAGATTGCCGGCGACGCTGACGGTGCGCGCGCCGAGGAGATGGTAGCGCTCGCCGTCGATGTCGGACTGCGCCACTACGTGGCTGAGGTTTTCTAGCAGCGCCTCGGCCAGCGCCGGCGCCGCCTTCCAGCGGCGGAAGGAGCGGTCGGAGAGGCGGGCATTGACGAGGATCTGTGGAATGCGCCGGCGGCCGAGCTCGAGCATGGTCATCGGCCAGATCTCGCTTTCCGCCACGATCGCCACGTCCGGATGCCAATGGTCGAGAAAGCGCGCGACGGAGGGCTTGAGGTCGAGCGGGACATATTGGTGGATGACGGTCCCGGCGAGCCGCTCGCGCACAAGGGCGGCCGAGGTCACCGTCCCCGTGGTCATGACGATCTGGATGTTCTGCGCCGCGATCTGGCGCACCAAGGGCGCCACGGCCGAGCTCTCGCCGACGCTGGCGGCATGGACCCAGACCAGCGGGCCGGCCGGCCGCGCCGCGCCGGCAAAGCCGTAGCGTTCCCGCCGCCGGCCGGCTTCTTCCTTGCCGTGCGCCGCGCGCCAGCCGACATAGGGCCCGAGCAGCGGATAGGCGATCGCCCCGGCGATGCGATAGGCCGTCAAGGCCGCCCTGGCCACCCCGTGGCTCATCGTCCCGCCTCCGCGAGCAGCGCCAGCGCCTTGGCATTGGCAGCCTCGATCGCCAGCGTGACGGTGCGGCGCACCGCTTCCATGCCTTCGGCGTCGATCCCGGCCGGAACATGGATCGGCTCGCCCAGCACCACGGCGAGCGTACCATAAGGCAGCGGGATGGTCGTCTTGTCCCAGGATTTCTCGACGACGTAGCGCCGCGACGTCACGGCGGCGGCCGGAATGATCGGGCGGCCGGACAGGCGCGCCAAAGTGACGATGCCGAGGCCCGCCTCGCGCGGCGTCCCCTTCGGCACGTCGGCGATCATGCACACGCCCGATCCCTCCGCCAGCTTTCGGCGCAGGACGATCAGCGCCCGGGCGCCGCCCTTCTCGGCCACCGCCTGGCGCACCCTGCCGCCCGAGCCGCGCACCGTGTCGATGCCGAAGCGCTCGACCACGCCGGCATTGATCTCGGCATCGGCATTGCGCGACAGCAGCGCGACATAGGGGAGCGTCTCCGGGCGGAAGAACGGGGCGAGGAGATGCTGCCCGTGCCAGAGCGCGACGATGGCCGGATGCTCCCTTGTCAGGATCGGCGTCCAGTCGCTCGAGCCGGGGGCCACGACCTGGGTGCGGCGGACGAAGCGCAGGGCGCCGTGGATGAGCCAGCCGGCGGCCTTCGTCACCGGCGGGCGCCGCAAAGCGCGCTGGCCGAGGCGCTTGACGCGGCGCGCAAGGCGGCTGCGACGCGTGCGCCCGCTCTCGCGCGGCTTCTCCGCCTGCTCGGGGGGGCCGATGTCGCCGGTCCGCATGATCAAGCGGGCATCTGGCCCGAGGTCATGCGCCATCCGGATCGAGAAGCCGGTGCATATGGACGATGAAGTAGCGCATGGCGGCATTGTCGACGCTCTGCTGCGCCTTTGCCCGCCAGGCCGTCAAGGCGCTGGCGTAATCGGGATAGATGCCGACGATGTCGAGGCCGGCGAGATCCTTGAACTCCACCGTTCCGAGCGATTTCAGCTCGCCGCCGAAAACCAAATGGAGACGCTGCTTGGTATCCTCTGGCGCGACCATGGCATTATCCTCTCGGGGCGGGTGGGGCAGTCTCCGGCGCCGCCGCGGCGGTGGCGAGTTCGACCATAGCAGGCAGAGCGTGGCGGGCGGCCGCAACCAGCAGGCCATGCCTTCTGCCGGCAAGCTTGTAAAGCCTCATTTCGCCGGCGAGATCGACCAGCGCTCCCCCGGCCCGTTCCAGAATGAGGTCGCCGGCAGCAATGTCCCAGTCGTTGGCCTCGGGACGAATGAGCGTGCCATCCAGACGCCCGGCGGCGACGAGCGCCAGCCGGTAGGCGAGCGAGGGCGCGTTGCGCTCGAGGGTCAGGCCGGCGAGCGCGGCGGGGCCGAGCCGGCGGCGCATGGGATCGGGCATCGAGACCGAAAGCCGCCCGCCGCCGCCGGCAATCGACACCGTGAGCTCCGCCCCGTTCAGCCGTGCCGTGCCACCGGCGACCGCCGAGAAGGCCTCGCCCTTGGCGGGCGCGTCGATCACGCCGGCGACCGGACGCCCGGCTTCGACGACGGCGATCGAGACGCACCAGGTGTCCTCGCCGCGAATGTAGGAGCGTGTCCCGTCGATCGGGTCGACGACGAAGAAGCGCCGCGGCGAGGCGGCGGCGGCAATGGCGGCCAGCGTCGGATCGGTTTCCTCCGACAACCAGCCATAGTCCGGCCGGGCCCCAAGCAGCGTCTCCTTGAGATAGGAATCGACCGCCAGATCGGCCTCGGAGACCGGCGAATTGCCCTCCTTGAACCAGACCTTCGGATCCTGTCGGAAGAAGCCGAGGGCGATCCGCCCGGCCTCGCGCGCGGCGGTCTCGATCAGCACCAGGTCCTGGTCAAAGCTCGCCGCGACCATCTCAGGCGCCCGCGACCGTCATGACGCCGAGCCCGAGGGTCGGCGCGACGATGGAGAAGCGGGTGTCGAGGTCGTTGGCGGGCGTCAGCTGCAGCAGCATGTCGGCGAGATTGCCGGCGATCGTCACCTCCGAGACCGGATAGGTCAGGACGCCGTTCTCGATCATGAAGCCGGAAATGCCGCGGCTGTAGTCGCCGGTGACCATGTTGACGCCCTGCCCGATCAGCTCGGTGACGTAGATGCCGGTCTTCACGCCGTCGATCAGCTCGGCCGGGGTAATCGCGCCGGGCGTGACGATGACGTTGGTCGAGGAAGGCGAGACGCCGCCGCTGGAGCGCGAGGCGCGCGCATTGCCGGGCAGGCCGAGCTCGCGGCCGGTGGCGCCGTCGAGAATCCAGTTCTTGAGGACGCCGTTCTCGACGAGGCTCAGCGGCGCGCCGCGCAGGCCCTCGCCGTCGAAGGCGCGCGATCCCGGACGCCGGCGGAGCAAGGGCTCATCGGTGATCGACATCGACTGCGGCAGGATGGGCATGCCCATCCGGTCCTTCAGAAAACTCGTCTTTCGCGCGATCGCCGCGCCGTTGATGGCGCCGATGACATGGCCGATCAGGCCGCGGGCGACGCGCGGATCAAAGACGATCTCGTATTTTCCGGTCGGCACCATGCGCGGATTGACCCGGGCGACGGTGCGCTCGCCAGCCCGCCGGCCGATGTCGGCACTGGCGTCGAGATCGGCGGCAAAGAGGCGCGAATCATAGTCGTAGTCGCGCTGCATCTTCACCCCCTCGCCGGCGATGACGCTGACCGAGCGGGAGAAGTTGGAGCGCTGGCGCGAACCGGAAAAGCCGGCCGAGGTGACGAGGACGAGGCCGCTGGCGCTGACCGAGGCGCCGGCGCCGCCGGAGTTCGTCACGCCCGCCACGGCGCGCGCGGCATCCTCCAGCGCCATCGCCTCCTCGACGAGGACGGTGCTGGGAATGACGGTGCCGTCGTAAAGATCGAGGTCGAGATCGTCACGGGCGAATTGCTCGGGGTCGGCGAGACCCGCATAGGGGTCCTCCGGCGAGACCCTGGCCATCGCCACGGCGCGCTCGACCAGGGGGCCGATGTCGGCGCGGATGTCGGCCGAGACGGTCGCGACCCGCCGGCCGACGAAGACGCGCAGCGCCACATCCTCGCTCTCGGCCGATTCGGTGTCCTCGACCTTGCCGAGCCGCACCGAGGCACCGCGCGACTGCGAGCGGACGACGGCCGCGTCGGCGGCGTCGGCACCGGCCCGGAGGGCGGCGTCGATCAGCCGTGCGCCGGCATCGAGGAGGCCTTGCGTCTCGTCATCCATGGATTTTGCCTGCTGGTTTGTGCATGGGGAACATCTATGGTGCAATGCCATGGAAGCCAAGCGGCGCGGCCCGCTTATGTCGTGGCGCTCCGGCAGCGCCTCCCTCAATCAACCTGTCGGACGCCCCCCGTGGACGAATCACGCGCGCTGTTTCTGGAAGTCATCCTGCTGCTCGGCGGCGGAATCCTGGCCGGCACGATCTTCAAACGGATCGGCCTCGGCACGGTGCTCGGCTATCTCTTCGCCGGCATCGTCATGGGCCCGGTGCTGCGCCTCGTCGAGGGCGACGGCACGGAGATCCTGCATATCGGCGAACTCGGCGTCGTCTTCCTCCTCTTCATCATCGGGCTGGAACTGAAGGCGAGCCGCCTGTGGGCGCTGCGCCGGCAGATCTTCGGCCTCGGCCTTGCCCAGGTCGCCCTCAGCGGCGCGGCGATCATGGGGATCGCGGTGTATCTCGGAATCGACTGGCGCGCCGGCTTCGTCATCGGCTTTGGCCTCGCGCTGTCCTCCACCGCCTTCGGCCTGCAACTGCTCGAGGAGGCCGGCGAGACCAATACGCGGCACGGCCAGGCGGCGTTCTCGGTGCTTCTCTTCCAGGATCTCGCCGTCGTGCCGCTGCTGGCGGTGCTCCCCTTCCTCGCGCCGACGTCCGATCCCGCGGCGGGCTTCGACCCGATGCAGTTCGGCCTCTCGGTCGGGGCGATCCTCGCGCTGATCGTCGCCGGCCGCTACCTCCTCAACCCGCTGTTCCGCATCATGGCCAATGCCGGCGCGCGCGAGGTGATGATCGGCGCGGCCCTGTTCGTCGTCCTCGGCTCGGCCATGCTGATGGCCATGGCCGGCTTCTCCATGGCCATGGGCGCCTTCATCGCCGGCGTGATGCTGGCGGAATCGAGCTACCGGCACGAGCTGGAAGCCGACATCGAGCCGTTTCGCGGCATCCTCCTCGGCCTGTTCTTCATCGGCGTCGGCCTGTCGGTGGACCTTGCGATCGTCGCGCGGGAGTGGCTGACGATCCTCGTCGCGACCCCGGCCCTTCTCACGGTCAAGGCGGTGATCCTCTATTGGCTGTCGCGCCTGTTCGGCGAAAGCCACAACAGCGCCGCCCGCGTCTCCGCGCTGCTCCCCCAGGGCGGCGAATTCGCCTTCGTGCTGTTTGCGAGCGCGGCGGCCAATGCGATCTTCTCGGTCGAGACCTCGTCGCTGCTGGTCGCCATCGTCACCCTATCGATGGCGCTGACGCCGCTGACCGCCTTTATCGGCAACCGGTTGTCGGCCGAGTTGCAGGAGGAGCAGCTCGACGAGGATTTCGAGGGGGCGGGCTCGGATGTCCTGATCATCGGCTTCTCGCGCTTCGCCCAGATCACCGCGCAGGTGCTTCTGTCGAACGGCACGGACGTGACGATCATCGATTCCTCGGCCGAGCGCATCCGCAATGCCGCCCGCTTCGGCTTCCGCATCTATTTCGGCTCGGGCCTCCGGCGCGACGTGCTGGAAGCGGCCGGCATCCGCCGAGCGAAGATCGTCGCGGTCTGCACCAACAACCAGGAGACGACCGACCAGATCGTCGATCTCATCCGCGCGCAGTTTCCGACCATCCGGCTTTATGTCCGGTCGTATGACCGCAATCACTCCCTGTCGCTGCTCGCCCGCGGCGTGGAATACGAGATCCGCGAGACGCTGGAGTCGGCGCTCGTCTTCGGCGCCGAAACGCTGGAGGGCCTCGGCGTCGACGCGGAGACGGCCGATGCGATCGTCGACGACGTGCGCCGCCGCGATTTCGAGCGCCTGAAACTGCAGCAGGTCGAGGGCCTCTATGCCGGCATGGACATGATGAACCAGCGCAAGGCGACGCCCGAGCCGCTGATCAAGCCGAAGCCGAAACTTCAGCTCGTCGAGCCGAAGACCGACCCGTCGTCGGCGGCCCCCACACCCCCCGCCGCGCCGCGGCGCCGGCTTCTCGGTCGCCGCCGTATCCGCCAGGAATAGAAGCGGCCGCCATCCACACGCCCCATCCCCCTTCGAGAGAGCCTCATGTCGATCACGCCTTTCCACCTCGCCTTCCCCGTCCGCGATCTCGAGGAGACGCGCAGCTTCTATCAGGACGTGCTGGGCGCGAAGATCGGCCGGTCGTCGCCGAGCTGGGTCGATTTCGATCTCTTCGGGCACCAGCTGTCGGCGCATCTGAGGCCCGGCACGGGCGCATCGGCCGATCTCGGCCAGGTCGACGGCCATGCCGTGCCGATCCCGCATTTCGGCGTCGTGCTCGCCATGCCGGACTGGAAGGCGCTGTCCGAGCGTCTGACGGAACGCCAGGACGTGCGGTGGATCGAGCGGCCGATGCTGCGCTTCGCAGGCGAGCCCGGCGAGCAGGCGACGCTCTTCCTCTACGACCCCTCCGGCAATGCGCTGGAGTTCAAAGGCTTTGCCGACATGGCGTCAGTCTTCGCCGCCTGATCTGCGGGCCGGCTGGGCCTTTATTCCAGCCGACCGCCAGAACTGGGCGATCGGCCCGGCAGGACCTCAGCGTTTCTTGGTCAGTTCCGAACCGCTCTTCAACGCCTTGCCGCCGTCCTCCTGGACGACGGTATAGGCCGGCTCGTCCTCGTCCGCCTTGCGGGTGATCGACTTGCCCTTGATCTTGCGGGTCACCTTGTCGGTGAACACGGCGTCCACCTCGCCCTCGGCCTTCCCGCGCCCGTAGTTCCAGGTGACCTCGTCGCCCTTTTTCAGTTTCTTCATCTGTCTTCCTCCCGCTGCTGCAGCCGGGAGAGCGCTGAAGATGCCGAGACGTTCCGCGCCTCACGCGGAGTTGCGCTTTGTCAGGCGTCTCCGGTTTGTTGCAGAGCAGCGAGGGAACCCCCCTCCCAGGCCACCGTTCTCTGCCGGCACCGATGGAGGCCGGCCGATGAACAAGCGACTTTCCTTTCATGCCGACCGTTTCGGTCTCGTGATGGTCGATCCTGCCGATTTCGAGATCGAGCGGCTACCCTGCGACGACGGCCACCGCATCTGCTTTCGCGAGGGCGAGGACATCGCGGACGAGACGCTCAGGGCGCGCATCGATGCGCTGGTGCTGCCGCCCGCCTGGCAGGACGTGCGCATCTGCGTCGACGAGAACGGGCATATCCAGGCGATCGGCCGCGACGAGAAGGGACGGCTGCAATACCGCTACCACGACCGCTGGGTGGACGTGCGCAATGCGGTGAAGACCGAGCGGCTGCTGCGCTTCGGGCGGTCGCTGCCAAAATTGCGCAAGCGCATCCAGAAGGACATGCGGCGCAAGACGATCGACCGGATGGCGACCTCCGCTGCCGCCGCCCGTCTCGTCGACCTCTCGGCCATGCGGCCGGGCCACGAGAAATACGCCGAGGACGGCGGCCGCGGCGTCGCCTCGCTGCGCAAGGAGAACCTGCGCCTGTCGAAATCGGTGGCGGTGCTGAAATTCGTCGGCAAGTCCAACAAGGCGCAGCAGGTACAGGTGAGCGACCGGCCGCTGCTGCGCTCGCTGGAGCGCATCCGCAAGACGCGCGGACCTCGCCTGTTCAGCTTCAAGGAGCAGGGCGCCAAGAAGCCGAAACTGCTGACGGCGAACCTCCTCAACGACTATCTGCGCGAGGCGGCGGCCGCCCGCATCTCGGCCAAGGATTTCCGCACTTTTCATGGCTCGGCTGAGGCCCTGCGCTTCCTCATCGAGGAGGCCGGGGTCGAGCAGAAGAGCGAGGCCAAGCGTCGCCGCGCCGTCGCCGCCGCGATGCGGTCGGTGAGCGAGGTCCTGCGCAACACGCCGGCCGTGGCGCGGGCCTCCTACGTGCATCCCGAGATCGTCAGCGCCTATGAGGAGGAGCGGCTCGATCCCGATCTCTTCAAGGGCCGGCTGCGCGCCGGCCTGACGCGGGTGGAGACGGGGCTGATGCGGTTCCTGGAAGAAGTCGCGACCCATTGAGCGCCGCGGCTGCCGGAGGTGTAGGGGTCGTCAGCCGGCATGCAGGGCGGCGATCGACTCCTCCAGCGGCGCCGGCCCCTTTTCGAGCAAAGGCCCCAGCAGCCGCTTGACCTCTTCGCGCAGCGGCGCGGTTCCGTCGAGGATCGCCCGCGTCTTCAGAAAGTCGAGGACGCCGTAGCCGTCGACGGAGGGGCGCAGCAGGATATCGGGCGGACAGACGCTGAGCCGCGTCTCGGTGATCGACTGCTGCATCAGCTGCGAGGCGCCGATCAACGCCTCGAACGGGCTCGGCAGGCGCTCGGGCTGGGCACTGGACGGCCCGCCGTTCACATCGCTGGCGACGATGAGGCCGACCTGTCCGCGCAGATGGTCGAAGGGCAAGGGGTTGTAGATGCCGCCATCAATCAGCACCACGCCCTCGCGCCGCACCGGCCGGAAGACGGCGGGAAGCGCGGCGGAGGCGGCGAGCGCGCTGATCAGCTCGCCGCTGCGGATCGCCAGTTCCCGGCGGCCGTAGAAATCCGTCGCGATCACCGTCAGCGGGATCGGCAGGTCCTCGAAGTTCTCGTGCATGCCCTTCGGCAGGAAGGCGCTGAGGATGCGCAGGATGTTCAGCTGGCCGAAGCGCACGCCGCCATCGGCCCAGAACTCGGCGAAACTCGGCGGCCGCGTCGCCCAGATCCGCCCCGCGACGCTGCGCGAGGTGGCGAAGCTTTCCAGCGCAAAGGCGTGGATGTCGGCGCCGGACATGCCGCTGGCATAGGCGGCGCCGATGATGGCGCCGATCGACGATCCGGCGATGTGCGCGGGCCGGACGCCGAGATCATCGAAGGCCGACAGCACGTGGATGTGCGCCAGCCCCCTTGCGCCGCCGCCGCCCAGCGCCAGACCGATGCCGCCGGAAACGGCCACGGGATCAGGCTCCGGCGGGGCCGACGGTGACGACGGTCGGATCGACCGACAGCAGCGTCTTGGCGACGCGCTTGACGTCGTCGAGCGTCACCGCGTCGATCAGGCCCTGCCGTTCGTCGATGTAGCCGATGCCGAGATTGTCGAGCTGGATGCCGACCAGCGTCGAGGCGATCGACAGCGAGGAATCGAGGTTCTGGATGGCGTAGGAGCCCTTCACGAAGGCTTTCGCCTTGTCGAGTTCCTCGACCGTCGGGCCTTCCTCGGCCATGCGCTTCATCTCCTTGCGGATGATGTCGATCGATTCCTGCGCCTTGTCGGCGCGGGTCGCGGTCGAGGCGCCGAGAATGGCGGCATGGTCGAAAGACGCCAGGAACGAGTTGGCGCCGTAGGCGAGACCCCGCTTCTCGCGCACTTCCTGGTAGAGACGCGAGGAGAAGGAACCGCCGCCGAGGATATGGTTCATCAGATAGGCGGCGAAAAAATCCTTGTCGTCGCGCTTCACGCCGGGCAGCACGAACTGGATCGTGGTCTGCGGCACGTCGAGCGTGACCGCCGTGGTCTTGCCGGCGACGGGCATGACGTCGGCGATCTCCGGCAGCTCGGCCTTGGCCGGCAGCGCGCCGAAGACGGCGTCGAGCTGCTTGCCGAGCTCCTCCGGATCGATCGCGCCAACCACGCCGATGACGAGATTGTCCTTGGCGAAGCCTCGGCTGCGATAGGTCTCGAGGTCCTCCTTCGTCACCTTGTCGAGGCTTTCGACGGTACCGTCGCTGGGCCGGGCATAGGGATGGCCGGGAAAGGCCGTCTCGCGCCAGGCCTTCGAGGCGAGCTCGCCCGGATCGTTCTCGTTGGCGATGATGCCGGTTTCGATCTGGGCGCGGATGCGTGACACCGGCTCCTCGTCGAAGCGCGGTTCGTTGATCGACAGGCGCAGGAGATCGAAGGCCTCCGCCTCGTTGTCGACGAGGGTGCGGAAGCTGCCGGTGAAATTGTCGTAGCTGGCGCTGTAGGAGAGGCTGACGCCGAGCGTGTCGAGCTTCTCCTGGAATGCCTGGCTGGTGATGTCGCCGGCGCCTTCGTCCAGAAGGCCCGACATCAGGTTGCCCGTCCCCTCCTTGCCCGGCGCGTCGGCAGTCGAGCCGGCGCCCTCGAAGGCGAAGTTCACCGCGATCAGCGGGTTCGTGTAGTCCTCGACGAGCAGCGCCTTGATGCCGCCGGGGCTGACGACTTCCTTGATGTCGACCGCTTCGGCCGGCGCCATGGCGGCGAGCGAAATGCCGGCGGTGAGGAAGAGCGCCGCGGCGGCGGAGAAGTGTCGCGTGATCAGGTTCATGGGTCGCAGGCCTCGATGTCGGATCAGGAGCGGGTGTCGGTCGGGGGCGCCGGCAGGAGATAGCCGGTGACCGAACGCTTCGGCTGCAGATATTTGCGGGCGACGGCGGCGACGGTCTCGACCGTCACCTTCTCGATGCGGTCGGGGTAGCTGTCGACATCGGCGATGGTGCGCCCGGTCGAGATCGCCGCGCCGTAGCGGCGGGCGAGCGCGGTCTGGCTGTCGCGCTCGTAGACGACCTGCTTGCGGACCCGGTTCTTGGCGCGCTCCAGCTCCTCGGGCGTGATGCCGTCCTTCAGGAGTTTTGCGATCTCGGCGTCGATCGCGGTTTCGATCGCCGCGATGTCGCCGCCGCCGCGCGGCGTGCCGTAGACGCCGAACTGGCCTTCCTTCAGCGCGGTGCCGGAATTATAGGCTCCGACGCCGGCGGCGATGGCCTGATCGACGACGAGCGCGCGGTAGAGCCGGCTGGTGGTGCCACCGCCGAGGACATCGGCGAGAACGTCGAGCGCTTCCGCCTCGCCCGGCTCGGCCGTCGTGTCGGAGGGCGTCAGATAGGCGCGCTGCAGCGTCGGCTGGGTGACGCGGGCGTCGGTCAGCGTCACCGTGCGGGCGGCCAGCGGCTCGGGCTCGGTCGGCCGGAGCGCCGCCCGGTCCTCGCTCTCGGCCCGGCGCTTGACCGTGCCGAACGTCTTCTCCGCCAGGTCGCGGACTTGCTCGGTCGTGACATCGCCGGCGACGATCAGCGTGGCGTTGTTCGGCGTATAGAACTTGTCGTACCAGGCGATGGCGTCGTCCTTGGAGAGCTTCTCCATCTCGTGCCGCCAACCGATGATCGGGATGCCGTAATGGCTGTTCTGATACATCGTGGCCTGCACCGCCTCCTGCAGCTGCGAGCCGGGATCGTTGTCGATGCGCTGGCGCCGCTCTTCCAGGATCACGTTGCGCTCGGGCAGGACGGCTTCGTCGGAGAGAACGAGGTTCTCCATCCGGTCAGCCTCGAACGCCATCATCTGCTCCAGCGACTGCGAGGGCACCTGCTGGTAGTAGGCGGTGTAGTCGTAGGAGGTGAAGGCGTTCTCCTCGCCGCCGATGTCGGAAACGGCATTGGAGTAGACGCCGGCCGGATGCGTCGTCGTGCCCTTGAACATCAGGTGCTCGAGGAAATGCGCGATGCCGGAGACGCCCGGCTGCTCGTCGGCGGAGCCGGCGCGGTACCAGACCATCTGCGTCACCACCGGGGCGCGGTGATCGGGAAGGACGACGACCTGCAGGCCGTTTTCGAGCACGAAGCTCTCGTTCTTCGGGCGCTTCGCCTCGGCCTGGGCAAGGCGCTCGGCCGAGGTCATGGCGGTGACCGCGGACGGCGCCGGAGCGGTCGCCATCTCGGCGAAGGCCGCGGACGAGAGGAAGGTGGAGAAAGCGAGAGCGCACAGTGCCGCGCGCCGGGAAACTCGGTGCATTGTCGGTTCGATCCCTATGCTGCTGACGATACTCAGGCTGAGCTATGGCCGAGCCGACCCGTCGGCGCCAATTACGTTTTTGTTAGGGTCCACAAGGCTTTCGGCCCGGCGGTCGGACGTCTCAGGCCGGATCGGCCAGACGCAGGAAGCGCAGCACCGTCTCGCCCGTGGCGCGCGCGTCGTCGAGGACGAAACCCGTCGGCAGGTCGAAGGGGGCGCTCGCCGCCTCCTCGAGGATGCAGAGCGCCTCCGGTGCCAGCCAGCCCTCGCGCCGCGCCTCGGCCAAAGCCGCCTCGCCGAGACGCTTGCCATAGGGCGGATCGGCGAACAGCACGTCGAAAGGCTGGAGCGCGCCGACCGGGCCGAGCTTGGTCGCATCGCGGCGAAAGATCCGCGTCGCGCCGGTGAGGCCGAGCGCCTCGATGTTGGTGCGCAAGAGGCCGCGCCCCTCGGTGCCCTCCTCGACGAACAGGCAGTATTTCGCCCCGCGCGACATGGCCTCGAGGCCGAGCGCGCCGGTGCCGGAGAACAGGTCGAGGACGCGGGCCCCGTTCAGCACCTGCGCATAGCCGTGCTGCAGGATGTTGAACAGGGTTTCGCGGATGCGGTCGGTGGTCGGGCGGATGGCGTCGGTCTTCGGACCGGCCAGCGCCCGGCCGCGAAACGTCCCGCCGACGATGCGCATCCGGGCTTAGCTCCGCGGGCCGCGCTTCGGACCGTCGGAAGGCCCCCGCTTGGCGCCGTCGCGCGGCGCGCCGGGACGGCTGCGCGGCGCATCGCCCGAGCCCGGGCGGCTGCGTGGGCCGTCACCGCCGGCAGGCCGGCTGCGCGGACCGTCGCCGAGCGGGCGCGGTTTTGGCCGGTCGCCGGCGCCGGAAGCGCCCTGCGGACGGGGTGCGCCCGGGCCGCGCGAGGGACGGTCGGCATCGGCATTGTCGCGCGCGCGGCCGAAGACGGGCTTCGCGCGGTCGCCGCGACCCTTGGCGCGCTCTTCGCGCACGGCCGCCTTCTTTTCGCCGATCGGACGGGCGCCGGGCGCCATCCAGACATTGGCCATGCGACGCGGGCCGGAGGGCTTCTTCGGCGCCTCGGCCTCTTCGCCGGGCTTGGCCGAGCGCGAGCGCGAATCGTCGCGCGGCGGACGGGCGGGGCGGTCGTCGCGCGACGGACGGTCCGAGTAGGACGGGCGGTCACCCTGGGCCGGCCGGGCATCGCGGGCCGGGCGGTCGTCGCCGCGCGAAGGACGCGCGTCGCGATCGGGCCGCGGCGGCCTTGTGTCCATGCGGCCGAGCGCGTCGGTGCGCTTGGCGTCGCCGAACTTCTTCTTGTTCGGCCGCTCGCCGGCTGCCGAGACCCATTCGCTCTTCGGCTTCGGCGCCTCTTCCTTCTTCTCCGCCTGCACCGTCTCGTTGGTGAAGGTGTTGATGATCGGCGCGTCGAAATCGGCGCCCGATTCCTCGATCAGCCGGTCGCCGAGCTGGTCGCGCAGCATGCGGCCGTTGATCTCGCGCACCGCGCCTTCCGGGATGTCGCCGAGCTGGAAGGGGCCGAAGGACAGGCGGATCAGGCGGTTCACGTCGAGGCCGAGATGGCCGAGAATGCGCTTCACCTCGCGGTTCTTGCCTTCGCGGAGGCCCAGCGTCAGCCAGACATTGGCGCCCTTCTCCGAATCCAGCGTCGCCTCGATGGCGCCGTAGAAGACGCCGTCGACAGCGATGCCCTGGCGCAGCGCGTCGAGCTGTGCCTGCGTCACCGTGCCATGGGCGCGCACGCGGTAGCGGCGCAGCCAGCCGGTCGCGGGCAGTTCGAGGATGCGGGCGAGGCCGCCGTCATTGGTGAGGAGGAGGAGGCCTTCCGTGTTGATGTCGAGACGGCCGACCGAGAGGACGCGCGGCAGGTCTTCCGGCAGCCGGTCGAACACCGTCGGACGGCCCTCGGGATCGCGGTTGGTGGTGACGACGCCGGCCGGCTTGTGGAACAGCCAGAGCCGCGTGCGCTCGATCGGCGTCAGCGGCTGGTTGTCGACCTCGATCCGGTCCTTGCCGGTGACGACGAGGGCCGGCGTATCCAGCACCTTGCCGTTCACCTTGATGCGGCCGTCGGCGATCATGCCTTCGGCGTCGCGGCGCGAGGCGATGCCGGCGCGCGCCAGCCGCTTGGCGATGCGCATCGAGCCGGCGGGCTCGTCGGTCTCGGGCGCGGAGGAGCGGCCGGGACGGGCGTCGTCGCGCGGCTTGCGGTCGCCGCCGCGCGGCTTCTCGGCCGAGCCGGGGGCGTCGGTGTCGAACTTGGTCGGATAGGATTTGCGCGGCGCGCCGGCGGCGGGGCGCGGCGCCGCGCCCACGGGCCGCGGCTTGAAGACGCGCTTCTCGCCCGTCGCGTCGGCCTTGCCGTCGCGGGGCTTCCAGCCCTTGGTCTCGTCCTTGCCGTCGCTTCTGTCGTTCATGATCTTTGCCTTTTGCTCGGCGGTGCTTATCAGGTCCGCGGAGGTCGGGCGAGTGCCGGACGACGGGGAACGCCATGAGACGCCAGAATTACATGGAACTCGCCTTGGAAGAAGCGCAGGGCGCTGCCGCACGGGGCGAGGTGCCCGTGGGGGCGGTTCTCGTTCGGGACGGGGTCGTGGTCGCCCGCGCCGGCAATCGGACGCGCGCGGACAATGACCCGACCGCCCATGCCGAAATGCTGGCGATCCGCGCCGCCTGCCGTTCCCTTGGCCAGGAACGGCTGTCGGGCTGCGATCTCTACGTGACGCTGGAGCCCTGCGCGATGTGCGCCGCTGCCCTGTCCTTCGCACGGATCAGGCGATTGTACTACGGCACCGGCGATCCGAAAGGCGGCGCGGTCGACAACGGTCCGCGCTTCTACGCCCAGCCGACCTGCCATCATGCGCCGGACGTGTATCCCGGCATGGCCGAAGCGGAATGCGCGACGCTGTTGCGCGACTTCTTTCGGGAAAGACGCAGCTGACGCCCATCGGGCAGCGCCGGCTTATAGGCCAGGCCGTCGCGGCAGGCCCCGACGCCGGACGCCGCGGGGCTTTCCCCGCGACGGGTTCGGCAGGCTAGAACGGCAGCAGGTTGCGCAGCTTGCTGCCGATGCCTTCGTCGTCGCCCTTGATCCGGGCTTCCTTCACGCGCTCGTCGACGCCGGGATCGCCCACCGGGGCGGAGGCGGCGGGCTGACGGTAGGCGACGGGCGGCTCGCTCAGATATTTGCGCGTCGTCGGCGAGCCCTGCTTGCTCTCGCGCAGCCGGGCCTGGAAGGCCCCACGGCTCGAGTCCAGCTCTTCCGGGGACATGGTCGTCTTGGCGCGGTCGTGGACGGGCGGCGAAGACACACGGCTATTGGCCGCGATCTGCTCCTGGGTGACGCCCTCCTTGTCGGCGATTGCCACGTCGGCGCTGATCACGTCCCGGCCACCCTCCCGGGCATCGGCAGCCGCCTTGATGCGAGCGCTGCGCACTTCCGGCGATTCGGGCCAGTTCGGATCGTTCTCGGCCGAGACGCTGTCGCGCGGCGGCGGCAGGACGGAGGTGTCCGTCGGCTTCACCAGTTCGGCGCGCGGCGCGTAGGAGATCGCCTTCGCCTCGTCCTTGGTGGCGCCCAGCGACAGCATGCCGTCGAGATCGCCGAGCATCTGCTCGCCCGCGGTCTTGCCGGTGCCGTAGGTCGGACCCACGCAGCCCGTGAGCGCCAGGGCCATGGCGGCGACGGCGATGCCGCGCGTCGAAATGCGTGTCTCACGAAGCTTCATCGTCTTGTCGGCCCCCTTGCCGATTTGCCGTCCTGGCCTGCGACCGGTGTCCCCAACCACCGCAGCCTTAGACAGCAAATTCTGTCGATTTCCGGGCCGGTTCTACGGCAAGCACAAGTTTCACGCAAGAAAGCCGGCGATCGTTGCCGCGATGGCGCGCCGACGGGACACGCCACCGTTTCCCGCGCGCCCGCGCTCGCCTCAGATCGCCAGGCGGCCAAGGGCGGCAAGTTCGTGCAGGGCCGCCGCGTCGCGGGCCGAGACCTCGGGGAAGACCGGATCGCTGCCGACATCCCGGGTGATCTTCCAGGACCGGGCGCATTTCTGCCCTTCGGCCAGCGCCGGCACGACCGCGACGCCCGGCGTATCGGGCAGCGCGAAGGCGCCGGCGGGCGCCGCCTCGCCGGAGATAGCGAGACCGCTGGTGATGGCGATCTCTGCGAAATCGAGCGACTGCGCCAGGGCCCGCATCTCGGCATCGGCGATATAGACGACCGGCGCCGCCTCCAGCGAGGAGCCGATGCGCTTGGCGCGGCGCTCTTCCTCGAGCGCGCCGGTGACGACGCGGCGGATGCGCCGAACCGTCTGCCAGCGAGCCGCCAGCGCCTCGTCGGCCCAGAGCGGATCGACGGTGCGGAACTGCTCCAGATGCACCGAACGGGCGCCCGGATGGCGCGACAGCCAGGCCTCCTCCATGGTGAAGGGCAGCATCGGCGCGAGCCAGGTGACGAGGTGGTCGAAGAGCGTGCGCACCACCTGGATCGACGCCTTCCGACGCAGCGAGGACGGCGCGTCGCAGTAGAGCGCGTCCTTGCGGATGTCGAAGTAGAAGGCCGAGAGCTCGATGCCCATAAAGTCGATCAGCGCCCGCGACACCCGCTTGAAGTCGAAATCGTCGTAGCCCTTGCGCACGACCTTATCGAGCTCGTGCAGCCGGTGCAGCATCAGCCGCTCCAGCTCGGGCATGTCGGCGAAGGCGATGGTGTCGCCGGCGTCGTGGCCGAGCGTGCCGAGCATCCAGCGCAGCGAATTGCGCAGCTTGCGATAGGCGTCGATGTTGGTCTGCAGGATCGTCTTGCCGAGGCGCAGGTCCTCGGAATAGTCGGAACTGACCACCCAGAGGCGCAGGATGTCGGCGCCCGACTGCTTGATCACCTCCTGCGGCGTGACGACGTTGCCGAGCGACTTCGACATCTTCCGCCCGTCCTCGTCCATGACGAAGCCGTGCGTCAGCACCGCGTCGTAGGGCGCCCGGCCGCGGGTGCCGCAGGATTCGAGCAGCGAGGAGTGGAACCAGCCGCGGTGCTGGTCGGAGCCTTCGAGGTAGAGGTCGGCGGGCCATTTGAGGTCCGGCCGCTTCTCCAGACAGAAGGCGTGGGTCGAGCCCGAATCGAACCAGACGTCGAGGATGTCGCGGACCATGGTCCATTTCGTGCCGTCGTGCTCGTTGCCGAGAAAGCGCTCCTTGGCACCGGTCGCGAACCAGGCATCCGCCCCTTCGGCGGCAAAGGCCTCGAGGATGCGGGCGTTCACCGCCTCGTCCTTCAGCACCGTACCGTCCTCGTCGACGAAGACGCAGATCGGCACGCCCCAGGCGCGCTGGCGCGACAGCACCCAGTCCGGCCGGTCGGCGATCATGCCGCGCAGGCGGTTCTGGCCGGAGGCCGGGACGAAGCGCGTGTCCTCGATCGCCTTCAGCGCGCGGCCGCGCAGCGTGTCGTCGGCAAGGCCGAGCTTCTCCTTGACCAGATCGAGCCCGCCGAGGCCGTAGCCTTTCAGGTCCTGGTCCATGTGGACGAACCATTGCGGCGTATTGCGAAAAATCACCGGCTTCTTCGAGCGCCAGGAATGCGGGTACTGATGCTTCAGCCGGCCGCGCGCGAGGAGATTTCCTTCCGCGATCAGCGCGGCGATGATGCGGGCATTGGCGTCGCCCTTCTTGCCCTTGTCGTCAATGACGCGCGCGGGCCCCTCCGGCGCGTCCGGGCCGAAGCCGGGCACGTCGCGGGTGTAGAAGCCGTCGTCGTCGACGGTGAAGGGGATGGTGGGATCGATGCCGCGGGCGACGAGATCGCGGCGCAGGCTCGTCCACACGTCGAAATCCTCGCGGCCATGGCCGGGCGCGGTGTGGACGAAGCCGGTGCCGGCGTCGTCGGTGACGTGTTCGCCCGGAAGGAGGGGAACGGGGAAGGCGTAGGCGTCAGAACGTTCGATCTCCCCCCTTGAGGGGGAGATGGCCGGCAGGCCAGAGGGGGGCACGCTGCCGCCGACGGTGGCGAGCCGCTCATTTGCGAGCGCAGCACCTGGGCCACCCCCCTCTGCCTTGCCAGGCATCTCCCCCTCAAGGGGGGAGATCGGCTGTTTCGGCGTGGGACGGAAGCCTTTCAGCGGATGATCAAGCGTGAGTTGCGCGAGATCGACCGCGGAGACGTCAGCAACGCGCTCGAACCCGCCCTCCGGCACGCGTGCCTTGGCGAAGACGTCGGCGGCGAGCTTGTCGGCGAGGATCAGCCTCTCGCCGAAGGCGGCCCAGCGCGGCGCCGCGGCGTCGTCGGGCGCGGTGACCTCGTAGAGGCCGTACTGGACGCGGTCGGAATAGGCCACGGCACGGTTGCCGGGCATGGTCCAGGGTGTCGTCGTCCAGATGACGACGGATGCGCCGGCCAGTTGGGATGACGCGCCACCCGGCTCGACATCGGCCATGGAAACGGCCCTGTCGACCGCAGCAAGCGAGGGGGCGCCCGTCGCCGACCGAACCGGAAACTTCACCCAGACCGTGTCGCTCTCGTAGTCCTCGTACTCGACCTCGGCCTCGGCGAGCGCGGTCTTCTCGACCACCGACCACATGATCGGCTTGGAGCCGCGGTAGAGCTGGCCGGACATGGCGAATTTCAGGAGTTCGCCAGCGATCACCGATTCCGCGCCGAAATTCATGGTGAGATAGGGATCGGCGAAATCGCCCTCGACGCCGAGGCGGCGGAACTCGGCCGACTGCACGCCGACCCAGTGCGCGGCGAATTCGCGGCATTCCTGCCGGAACTCGTTGACCGGCACCTCGTCCTTGTTCTTGCCCTTGGCGCGGTAGGCCTCCTCGATCTTCCACTCGATCGGCAGGCCGTGGCAGTCCCAGCCCGGGACGTAGTTGGAATCATAGCCGCGCATCTGGAAGGAGCGGGTGATGACGTCCTTCAAGATCTTGTTCAGCGCGTGGCCGATGTGGAGCGTGCCGTTGGCATAGGGCGGACCGTCGTGGAGGACGTATTTCGGCCGGCCGGCCGCGTCCTTGCGCAGTTCCTGGTAGAGGTTCTCAGAATCCCAGCGGGCGATCCATTCCGGCTCCCTCTGCGGCAGGCCGGCGCGCATGGGGAAATCGGTCTCGGGCAGGTACAGCGTCTTGGAATAGTCGGTGGCAGCGTCGCTCATGTCGGGTCTTTTCGGGTTCGCGGGCCGGAAAGCGGCTCTGCGCGGAGAATGGCCTCGCCGCGGTGCGGGCGGCGCGTGATCGCTGTCCCGGCCGCCGGCTCAGAAGGCGCGCGCGACCGGGCGGATAATTCGCATGGGCGAGACAAGGGTCATGGCGCCTCTCTAGCAATACGCGCCGCACGTATAAAGCGGAATTCGCGGCGCGTGGTGTGCGGCACTGGCTCTGCTGCCGAACGCCAGAAGTCGTCATCCTCGGAGCCTTGGCTCCGGGGATCCACGCCGTGACGACGATGCTGGCAATCCGGCGCCGGACGGGCGCCGGATCGCGGAGGCATGAATCCCCGCGCTCCGCTCGAGGATGACGACGGTTGAGGCTGGCGCTGTACCGGAGAGCAGCCTCAGAAGGCGATCGCCGCATCCAGCGGCGACAGCGGCGTCGCATGGGCGAGAAACGCCCGCGCCTCGGCCGCGTCGCGGTCCATCTGCGCGACGAGCGGCGCGATGCCGTCGAACTTTTCCTCGCCGCGCAGATAGGCAAAGAGCGAGACCTCGGCGGTCTCGCCGTAGAGGTCGCCGGAAAAGTCGAACAGGTAGGTCTCGAACAGCGCCGCGCCATTGTCGAAGGTCGGCCGCCGGCCATAGCTCGCGACGCCGCCATGGAGCGTGCCGTCGGCCCGGCGGAATTTCACGGCATAGATGCCGTGGGCGAGAAGGTCGTCGCTGGCGAAGGCCATGTTGGCGGTGGGATAGCCGAGGGTACGGCCGAGCTTCTGGCCGTGCACGACGGGGGCCTCGACCGTCCAGCGATAGCCGAGAAGGCCGGCCGCGACGGCCACGTCGCCGCGGCCGAGGTCGGACCGGATGCGGCTGGAGGAGACGATCGCCCCGCCTTCGTCGGCAAATCCCTCGACCACCGTGACGCCGAAGCCGCGGGCGGCCCCTTCCGCGACGAGGAAGGCCGGCGTTCCCGTCCGGTAGGCGCCGAACTGGAAGTCGAAACCGACGACGACATGGCGGGCGCCGAGCTCATCGACCAGCACCTTCGCGACGAAAGCGTCGGCACTCAGCGACGCGGTCTCGCGGTCGAAGCGGTGCTCGACGACGGCGTCGAAGCCGAGCGCCGACAGAAGCCGCGCCTTCATCGGCGCCGGCGTCAGCCGCGGCACCGGCTGGTCGGGCCTAAACAGGGTGCGCGGATGCGGCTCGAAGGTGAGGCAGACGAGCGGCGCATCTCGGCGCACGGCTTCGCTCCGCGCGGCGTCCAGCACGGCCTGATGGCCACGGTGCACACCGTCGAAATTGCCGATTGCCACGACCGCGCCGCGACATTCGGCAGAAAGTGCGCGCGGATCGCCGCACCGCTGGATCATGCGAGGGCGGGCATGAAGTAGCGGGCTTTCAGGTCCTGCGCCGCCAGCAGGGCTTCGAGCGGCTTCGCCTCGCCGCCGGCATCATCGAGCTCGGCACCGTGGATGCCCCCGACGATGAGCAGCGCGTCGAGCCCAAAACCGTTGGCGCCGCGGATGTCGGTGTTGAGGCCGTCGCCGATGGCCAGCACCTTCTCGTCCGGGCCGAGTTCCGCCATCAGGCAGGCCTCCTCGTAGATCGGGCGATAGGGCTTGCCGGCCATGCGCACCTCGCCGCCGAAGGCGGCGTAGTCGCGGGCGAGCGCGCCGGCGCAGAAGATGATGCGGTCGCCGCGGTGCACGACGACGTCAGGATTGGCGCAGATCATCGGCAGGCTGCGCGCCTTGAACTGCGCGAGCATGCCGGAATAGTCCTCCGGCGTCTCGACCTCGTCATTGACGAGACCGGTGCACACGACGGCCTCGGCCTCGTCAGCCGGCACGAGCGTGATGTCGAGGCCGGCGAAGAGATCCACGTCACGCGCCGGTCCGAGATGGAAGAGTTTCCTCCCGGCCTTGGCGATCAAGGCACGGGTCACGTCGCCGGAGGTCACGATGCCGTCATAGGCGGCGCGCGTCACGCCGAGCGTATCGAGCTGGCGGGCGACGCCTTCGGCCGGACGCGGCGAATTGGTGAGGAGAATGACCTTGCAGCCGACCTGGCGGGCGGCGGCGAGCGCCGCCTCGGCACTGGCCGATTTCTTCTCGCCATCGTGGACGACGCCCCAGACGTCGCAGAAAATCGCGTCGTAATCGCCGGCGACCGCCGCCAGCCCGTCAATGCCTGCCAGATCCGTCATGCGCCTGCCGTCGCCCTTTCCGCCAGGGATCCAGGGCGCGCGGGATTGGCCCCGCGCGGCCTGTGCTGAAAAGACTGTCGCCATCCCCGCGCCGCGATGCTGGCTGCGATAGTCAGCCACGGCCGGCGGGTCAAGTCTCGGCACCCGTGCCCTGTGCTTCGAGCGACGCGGCGACGGCGCGCGGCGCCCGGCTCAGTGCGCGATGCGCATCTTGGACAGCGAGGCGGCGATGTCGGAAAAGGCGGCGTCGAGTTCCGCCGCGTTCTTCACCGAATAGAAGTTCTTCTTCTTCTGGGCATAGGGCAGCGTCGTCTGGCGCAGGTCGTCGGTCCGATAGGAGGCGCAGTCGCTGAGCAGCGCGTTGACGCGGGCCGCGGAACTGGCCGGAATGTCGAAGGCGATGGTGTAGATCACGATCCCGTCCTTCTGCACCGTCCCCTGCCCGTCGGTGAGCGTCACCCCGTTGATGTCGGTCATCGGCCGGGCGCCGTCCTTCTTGGCATTGGCGCAAACCTTGCGGGTGCGACCGTCCATGGCCGCCGTATAATTGGTGTTGGTATGGGTCGTCGTCGTGCCCGCTTCGTTGAAGATGCGTCCGGGGCGATACCCTTCCAACTGGGCGAAACCATAAGAACTGAAGCGCGACTCGTTCTGGTTGCTGTTGTTGCTGGTCGTATAGGAGGTGTTCTCGCCGTCGGTCATCAACACCAGCGCCTTGATGTTCTCGTCGTCGCTGTAAGCCCTGCCGTTGGCAAAAGGCTCCGTCGGGGAGAGAACGCGCCAGCCCCAGCCGACCCCCTCGTCGACATTCGTGGCACCGACGGCCTGCAGGCCGCTGATCGCCGTGTCGACCGTGGAAGCGCTGGCGGTCAGCGGGACGATCGGCGCGGAGTCACAGATGAAGTTCGGGCTGTACAGATTGTTGGTCGACACATTCTTGTACTTCGTCGGGTGCAGCAGGTATTTGTTGACGTTGACCTGCTGCTCGAAGAATCCCTTGCCCTTCAGCGGAAACACCTTGGGCGGGAACTCGTAGCCCTCGTCGCGCAGAAAGGTGTTGTCGCCAGCGCCGTCGGGCTCGTCGACCGCCATGTAGGGAACGAACAGAGTCTGGGGAACAAGCTCGTTCGGGGTTGCGTCGTTAATGCCGTAGGTGCCGCCGCGCGCCTCGACGCAGCCGTTCAGGTTGTACATCGGCTGACTGGCATAGGTGATGCGGTAGGGATGGCAGCCGGTCGGGTCGTTCGCCTGGGTGCAGACCGTCACCAAGGCCAGCTTCATCACCCAGGCCCCGTCCGACCCCGACCAGCTGCAGAGCGGATAGTTCAGGCCCTTGTAGGTGCAGATCGAGGTGTCCCGGACGTAGGTCGGCGTCTTCATGTTCTTCATGAGATATTGCCGGGTGAGCGAAACGGTCGGGCTGGCCGTGAGAAACCACCTCTTGCTGAGCACGTCCTGGGTCGCCAGACGGTTGCCGCGCGCGTCGGTATAAGTCTTCCAGTCGAGATTCTCGTGGTGCAGCGGCGACAGGCCCTTGGGGTCCATCCACCAGGCATCGAGATTGGTCGCGCCGACATTGACGGCGCCGGAGAAGGGAACGACGGCGACCATGGTCGGCTTTTCCGACCCGGTCCCCGAAGCGGCGAAGAATTTCGCCGCGGCCGAGCGCGCTGTGCGGCGCAGGGTGACGATCTTGGATTCGCCGCCGTCTTTGGGAGAATCGGCCATCGAGCCGGAGGTGTCGAGCACCAGCGCCACCTCGACGGTGGTGTCGGAGACCATCACGGCGCTCTGAACCCGGATTGTGGGGCTCGACAGCCCCACCCCCAGCGGCAGGAACATGGGGCTATAGGTGAAGTCGGCATGCACCTGGACCTGCCGGGCGTGGTCGTCTGTCCAGCTGGTGCCCTCGTAGGTCAGCGTCGCGGCGGTTCGGTAGAGATCGCCGACATTGCTGCGGAAGAAGCTTTCGGCATAGGCCGCCAGCCGGGTCGGATCGGGATCGACGGCATACTGCTTGGCGGCGGCGAGCGCGGCGGAATCGGCGGCGTTCTGCACTTTCACCCGGGCAGAATACATCATCGAATAGTCGATCACTCCGCCCGTCGCCAAAAGCAGGGGCAAGGCAACCAGCGCGCCGATAATGGCGAAGTTGCCGCGCTCGTCGCGCATGAGACGACGCACTGCAGAGCGCAGGGAAAAAGGCATCATTCAGGTTCGACTCCGTCATGCAGGTCTGGCGGGGGCGATCAGGCCGGTGCAACGCCAAGGCCAGACCGGGAGTCTATGCCCGCGCGCTTAAGATTCCCTTCGGTCGACGAGTCGCATTTGAAGCAATTTTTGTCGGTCTTTTCCCGCGGGTTCGGCCGAGACGGATGCGTCCCGTCGACGGCCGTGCCTTGACAAACGGGGAGGCCAGGGCCTATCTCAGGGCCGCTAGCACTCAGTCAAGGCGAGTGCCAACAATCCGGACCGGCGGCCGAACTCGGCGCTGGTTGTCCTCTACAGCTGAAGGTCCAACGACTATGGCAACTGTGAACTTCCGTCCTCTCCACGATCGTGTCGTCGTGCGTCGCGTGGAGTCCGAGACCAAGACGGCCGGCGGGATCATCATCCCCGACACCGCCAAGGAGAAGCCGCAGGAAGGCGAGATCATCGCCGTCGGCGCCGGCGCGCGCGACGAGCAGGGCAAGATCCAGCCGCTCGACGTCAAGGCGGGCGATCGCATCCTGTTCGGCAAGTGGTCGGGCACCGAGGTCAAGCTCAACGGCGAAGATCTGCTGATCATGAAGGAATCCGACATCATGGGCGTCGTCGGCTGATCAGCCGACTGTCGGACCTCCCGGTCCGGTGACGGGTCGACCTGTCCCGCGGGGCGTCCAAACTCTCATAATCCCTCAACTCAACACGGTGTGGCTTCATAAGAGCGCACCGAGGAGACATTCAAATGGCTGCCAAGGAAGTAAAATTCGGCCGTGACGCCCGCGAACGCATGCTGCGCGGCGTCGACATCCTCGCCGACGCCGTCAAGGTGACGCTCGGCCCCAAGGGCCGCAACGTCGTCATCGACAAGTCGTTCGGCGCGCCGCGCATCACCAAGGACGGCGTCACCGTCGCCAAGGAGATCGAGCTCGAGGACAAGTTCGAGAACATGGGCGCCCAGATGGTGCGCGAAGTGGCCTCGAAGACCAACGACAAGGCCGGTGACGGCACCACCACCGCGACCGTTCTGGCCCAGGCGATCGTCCGCGAAGGCGGCAAGGCCGTCGCCGCCGGCATGAACCCGATGGACGTCAAGCGCGGCATCGACATGGCCGTGCTCAAGGTCGTCGAAGCCCTGCAGGCCTCGGCCCGCAAGATCGAGACATCGGACGAAGTCGCCCAGGTCGGCACGATCTCGGCCAATGGCGAGCGCGAAATCGGCGAAATGATCGCCTCCGCCATGCAGAAGGTCGGCAACGAGGGTGTCATCACCGTCGAGGAAGCCAAGACCGCTGAGACCGAACTCGAAGTCGTCGAAGGCATGCAGTTCGACCGCGGCTACCTCAGCCCCTACTTCGTGACCAACCCCGAGAAGATGGTCGCCGAGCTCGAGGACCCCTACATCCTCCTGCACGAGAAGAAGCTCTCGAACCTCCAGGCCATGCTCCCGGTTCTCGAGCAGGTCGTCCAGTCCGGCAAGCCGCTCCTGATCATCTCGGAAGACGTCGAAGGCGAGGCTCTCGCCACGCTCGTCGTCAACAAGCTGCGTGGCGGCCTGAAGATCGCCGCCGTCAAGGCGCCGGGCTTCGGTGATCGCCGCAAGGCCATGCTGGAAGACATCGCGACCCTGACCGGTGGCCAGGTGATCTCGGAAGACCTCGGCATCAAGCTCGAGACCGTCACCCTCGACATGCTCGGCCGCGCCAAGAAGGTCTCCATCACCAAGGAGAACACCACCATCGTCGACGGTGCCGGCGAGAGCGAGCAGATCCAGGCCCGTGTCGGCCAGATCAAGCAGCAGATCGAGGAGACCACCTCGGACTACGACCGCGAGAAGCTCCAGGAGCGTCTGGCCAAGCTCGCCGGTGGCGTCGCGGTCATCCGCGTCGGCGGCGCGACGGAAGTCGAAGTCAAGGAAAAGAAGGACCGCGTCGACGACGCCCTCAACGCGACCCGTGCGGCCGTCGAAGAAGGCATCGTGGCTGGCGGCGGCGTCGCTCTCCTGCGCGCTTCCAACGCCCTGACCATCAAGGGCGCCAACCAGGACCAGGAAGCCGGCATCACCATCGTGCGCCGTGCCCTCCAGGCTCCGCTTCGCCAGATCGTCACCAATGCCGGTGAAGAAGGCTCGATCGTCGTCGGCAAGATCCTCGACAATTCCTCGGTCACCTTCGGCTACAACGCCGCGACCGGCGAATACGGCGACATGATCCAGATGGGCATCGTCGATCCCGTCAAGGTCGTTCGTTCGGCCCTGCAGGATGCGGCCTCGGTCGCCGGCCTGCTCGTTACCACCGAAGCCATGATCTCGGATGCCCCCAAGCGCGAGAGCGCCGGTGGTGCCGGCGGCATGGGCGGCGGCATGGGTGGCGGCATGGGCGGCATGGGCGGCATGGACTTCTAAGAAGTCCTCCCTTCCCGGCAGTTCTCGAACTTCCGTTGATGCTCAGAGGGCCCGGCGACATCGCCGGGCCCTTTCTGCGTCTACGCCGCAGTGCAAAGTCGGACAAATCGGCTCACGACAGGCGGAAAATTGGAAAGCGCCGCCTGTTCCCGGGCGGCACGGTTGATAGGGTGGCCCGTCACTTACAGGCGAACCCTCCCCATGGATGATTTCCTTCTCTTCTTCTTCGTCGGCGCCCTGGCGCAACTGGTCGATGGCGCTCTGGGCATGGCCTATGGCGTCATCTCCTCGTCGGTGCTGCTCAGCTTCGGCGTTCTGCCCGCCCAGGCATCCGCTTCCGTCCATGCCGCAGAGCTCTTCACCACCGCAGCCTCTGGCGGCGCGCATCTCTTGAACAAGAACATCGATTGGAAGCTGTTCTGGCGGCTGGTGCCTTTCGGCATCTGTGGCGGCGTGCTCGGAACCTATGTCCTGACCAGCATCGACGGCAGCACCATCCGGCCCTGGGTCGCCGCCTATCTGGCCGCCATCGGCGCCTACCTGCTGCTGCGCTCGTTCCGTCCTGTCCCGCGCCAACCCGTTCCCGCCAGGATCGTCCCGCCTTTGGCCTTGACGGGCGGACTTCTCGACGCCATCGGCGGCGGCGGCTGGGGACCCATCGTCACCTCCGGCCTCCTCGGTGCCGGCGGACAGCCGCGCTACGTCATCGGGTCGGTGAATGCCGCCGAATTCCTCGTCACCCTGTCGGTGTCCCTCACCTTCGTCATCGCCTTGGTCACCGGCCACTGGGAAGAGGCCCCCGACCTCGCCGCCAATGCCGTGGCCGTGGGCGGCCTGATCGCCGGTGGCGTGGTCATCGCTCCTTTTGCCGGCTACGCCGTGCGGATCATTCCCGCCACCTGGCTGCTGCGCGCCGTGGGCCTCCTGATCTGTGGCCTGGCGATCAACCAGATCGTCGGCTTGCTGTAGGAGCACCTCCCGGGGACCGCCGGTCCGGGGGAACCCGGTACGGCCTCCCCCGTTGTTTCGACAACCCGTGCGATATCAGCAGACGGGACTTGGAAAGGTGCGAACCATGGACAAGCACGAAGTTACCGGTGGTGCGAAGCAGGCCGGCGGCGCCATCAAGGAAGCCGCGGGCAAGGCTGTCGGGAACGACCGGCTGCAGGCCGAGGGCGCCATCGACAAGACGGAAGGCAAGGCCGAAAAGAACTATGGAAAGGTCAAGGACGCCGTCAAGGACAGACTCGACTAATATTTTTTACCGATCGGTAGAACGGCCGCCCAGCCATGGGGCGGCCGTTTTTGTTTTTATTTACAGTAGTTTGACATTTCTCAAGGTGGCTCGCGACCCCAGCCATCGGCGGGTTTCGTCCCGCAGTGCAAGGTCTCGTGACTTTCCCTCCGGCACCGCCTCTGGCAAATTAGAACCATAACAATTCGACATGCCGGCGGTTCGGGCCAGACCCGACCGCAGCCGATTCCACGAGGAGAGATGCCGTGATCACCTTCACGCTCAACGGCCAAGAGAAGACGTTCGACGGCGATCCCGAGACGCCTCTGCTGTGGGTCATCCGCGATTTCGAGAAACTGATGGGCACCAAATACGGCTGTGGAGTCGCCCAGTGCGGCGCCTGCACCGTGCATCTCGACGGCATGACGCGGCGCTCCTGCATCACGCCGATCTCCACCGTCGACGGCTCCGATGTGGTGACCATCGAGGGTGTCGAGGGCACCGAGGCGGAAGCCGTGCGGGCGGCCTGGGTCGCCATCGACGTCCCGCAGTGCGGCTACTGCCAGTCCGGCCAGATCATGTCGGCCGTGTCGCTCCTGCAGAACACGCCGAAGCCGACCGACGCGGACATCGACGGGGCGATGGCGGGCAATATCTGCCGTTGCGCCACCTATCAACGCATCCGTCAGGCGATCCACAACGCCGCCGACACGCTGGAGGGCTGAGCCATGACCATTCACGCCTTCTCCCCCACCCGCCGGGGCTTCCTGGCCGGCGCCGGCCTCGTCATCGGCCTGACGCTCGCGCCCAAGGGGCTTTTCGCCGCCGAGGGCGTGCAAGCCGGCGGCGGCGACGCGCTGACGACGCTCGATGCCTTCGTGCGCATCGGGGCGGACGACACCGTCACCATCCTGTCCAAACACATCGAATTCGGCCAGGGCCCGTTCACGGGCCTCGCGACCCTCGTCGCCGAGGAGCTCGACGCCGACTGGAGCCAGATGCGCGCCGTGCACGCCCCGGCCGACGACAAGGTCTATGCGAACCTCGCCTTCGGCCTGCAGGGCACCGGCGGCTCCTCGTCGATTGCCAATTCCTACGAGCAGCTGCGCAAGGCCGGCGCCACCGCCCGCGCCATGCTGGTGGCGGCCGCCGCCAAGGAGTGGGGCGTTCCCGCTTCCGAGATCACCGTCTCGAAGGGCCGCATCGCCCATGCCGCCTCCGGCAAGGAGAGCGGTTTCGGCGCGCTTGCCGACAAGGCCGCGCAGGAGACGCCGCCGGCCGAGCCGGTACTGAAGGACCCGAAGGATTTCGTCCTGATCGGTCAGGAACTGCCGAAACTCGACACCGTCGCCAAGTCGAACGGCACCGCCGTCTTCACCCTCGACGTGACCGCCGACAACATGCTGATCGCCATGGTCGCCCATCCCGACCATTTTGGCGCCACAGTGAAATCCTTCGACGCCACCGAAGCCCTGAAGATGCCCGGCGTTGTCGCCGTCAAGCAGATCCCGCAAGGCGTCGCCGTCTATGCCGAGGACACCTTCTCGGCGCTGAAGGGCCGGGCGGCGCTGACCGTCGAATGGGACATGGCCAAGGCCGAGACGCGCTCCAGCGACGCCATCGCCGCCGACTATGCCAAGCTCTACGAGGAGACGGGCCTCGAGGCGACCAACCGCGGCGATGTCGACAAGGCCTTCGGCGCGGACGGCGTGGAGACGATCGAGGCGGAACTCGTTTTCCCCTTCCTCGCCCATGCGCCGATGGAGCCGCTCGACGCCGTCATCGTCAAGAACGCCGACGGCTCGATCGACTGCTATAACGGCGCCCAGTTCCCCGGCCAGGACAAGCAGGCGCTCTCCCAGGTGCTCGGCATCGACGAGGCGAAAATCCGCGTCAACACCCAGCTCGGCGGCGGCAGCTTCGGCCGGCGCGCGCAGTTCGGCTCGCCCTACATGCGCGAGGTCGCCGAGGTGTTCAAGGCGACCGACGGCACGCGTCCGATCAAGCACATGTGGACGCGCGAGGACGACATCCGCGGTGGCTTCTACCGCCCGATGTACGCTCACCGGATGAAGGGCTCGATCAATGCCGAGGGCCAGATCACCGGCTGGCGCCAGTCGATCGTCGGCCAGTCGATCATGGGCAAGGCGGACCTCGATTCGACCTCGGTCGAAGGCGCGTCGGACCTGCCCTATGCGGTGGAGAACCTCCACGTCGTCGCCCACAACACGCAGCTCTCCGTGCCGGCGCTGTGGTGGCGTTCGGTCGGCCATACCCATACGGGCTTTGCCGTCGAGACTTTTGTCGACGAACTGCTGCAGAAGGTCGGCAAGGATCCCGTCGAGGGGCGCCTGGCCATGCTCGGCAACGAGCCGCGCCACATGGGCACCTTGAAGAAGGTCGCCGAGATGGCCGACTGGGGCTCGCCCGTGCCGGAGGGCCGCGAGCGCGGCGTCGCCGTGGTGCAGAGCTTCAAGACCTATGTCGCGCAGATCGTCGAGGTGTCGGTCGGCACCGATGGCCTGCCGCGCGTCCATAAGGTCTGGTGCGCCGTCGACTGTGGCGTGGCGATCAACCCGAATGTCATCGCCGCCCAGATGGAAGGCGGCATCGGCTACGGCCTCGGCGCCGTCCTCTTCGACGCGGTGACGCTCGGCGAAGGCGGAAAGATCGTGCAGTCCAACTTCCACGATTACCGGTCGCTGCGCATCAACGAGATGCCGCATGTCGAGGTGGCGGTGATCCCGTCGAACGAGCCGCCGACCGGCGTCGGCGAGCCGGGCGTTCCCCCGATCGGACCGGCCGTCGCCAATGCCTGGCGCCGCCTCACCGGCAGTCCGGTGCGGCGCCTGCCCATCGTCAACGTCGTCGTTTCGTGAAGGTGCGTACTGTGAAGCCTATCCTCGTCCTCGCCGGCGCTGCCGCGGCGCTTGCCATCGCCGTCGCGCTGATGGCTCCAACGCTGTCCAACGCTGAGGAAAACGACGCGAAGACCCTGAAGCCCGTCTCGGCCTTCGATTCGATCACGGACGAGACGGCGCGCTCGGTCGCCATCTTCGAGGAGACCGGCAAGGTGCTGCAGCATCCGCGCTGCCTCAACTGCCATCCCAAGGGCGACAGCCCGCTGCAGGGCATGGAGATGAAGGTGCATGTGCCGCCGGTCAGCCGCGGCGAGTCGAACTTCGGCATGCCCGGCATGACCTGCAACACCTGCCACGGCCCGGCGAATGTCGACGTGCCGGCGCAGGCCGAAACGATCAAGTCGATCCCGGGCAATCCGAACTGGCATGTCGCGCCGATCGAGATGGCCTGGGTCGGCAAGTCGCTCGCCGAGATCTGCGTGCAGATCAAGGACGAGAACCGCAACGGCGGCAAGACGCTGGCCGAACTCGTCGAGCACATGGCCAAGGACGATCTCGTCGGCTGGGGCTGGAACCCCGGCGAGGGCCGCGAACCCGCCCCGGGCACGCAGGCCGAGTTCGGCGCCCTGTACGAAGCCTGGGCCGCCACCGGCGCGCACTGCCCGGCTTCCTGATCCAAAATCGACGGGCCAGGCGATACCGCCCGGCCCGTCGCGGCTCAGTCGGCGACGCTCGCCGATTCCGGGTCGCGCCGGATCGTCATCTCGGCGATCGCCAGGACGTCGCCCTCCTCCGCCATGAAATCATGGCCGCGGCCGACGACACGGACGGCGCAGCCGGTCGGGCAGGATTCGCGCACCGAGGCGCCGACGGCAATTTCGTGAAGCGTTTCTTCCGTGCCCTTGTCGAAGGTCACTTCTCGCGTTTCGGTGTCGCGGTTGTGCACCGTGACGGCACTGGCGGGGATCGCGGCCAGAACGCCGGCGGCGAGAATCAGACTTCTCAGCATGATGCATCTCCCAGTTCGTGTTGTTAGAAGGCGGGTGGGGCAGCCGACCCCTGACCGCGCCTCCCGTCTCAAGATTGGAAGCCTCGAAACGGTGCGAAAGAGGCCGATGGCCGCACGCGGCTTTCAACGCTTCTTGATCAGCCCTGCAGACTATTTCTGGGGACGCCCTCTTGGCGGACGCTGAGCTTCGGCGGAGGCAGACAGGGCTTTTGCTTTGGCGTGAACCGGAATAGGTATGCCGCAACGCGATGAGCGGGCGAGGCCCGCTGCAGATCAGGGGCGGATCCGATGAGCCAGACGAGGCAGGAAAAAGACACTTTCGGCAGCATCGATGTGGCCAGCGACCGCTACTGGGGTGCGCAGACGCAGCGCTCCATCGGCAATTTCCGCATCGGCACAGACAAGCAGCCGATTCCGCTGATCCACGCGCTGGCGCTGGTGAAGAAGGCCGCCGCCACCGTGAACGCTCGCATGGGCAAACTCGACGCCGGACTCGCCGCCGCCATCGAGAAGGCGGCGGACGAGGTCCTGTCCGGCGCGCTCGACGACCATTTCCCGCTCGTCGTCTACCAGACCGGTTCGGGCACCCAGACCAACATGAACGTCAATGAGGTGATCTCGAACCGGGCGATCGAAATGCTCGGCGGCGAGATGGGCTCAAAGAAGCCCGTTCATCCGAACGACCACGTCAACATGGGCCAGTCGTCGAACGACGTCTTCCCGACCGCCATGCATGTCGCCGTCGTCGTCGAGACGATGAAGCGCATTTTCCCCGCCATCGACGCCCTGCACGCCAGCCTCCATGCCAAGGCGCGGGAGTTCGACCACATCATCAAGATCGGCCGTACCCACACCCAGGATGCCACGCCCATCACCCTCGGCCAGGAATTCTCCGGCTATGCCGCGGCGCTGAAGCTCGGCCGCCGGCGCATCGAGCAGGCGCTCGGCGACGTGCTGGCGCTGGCGCAGGGCGGCACCGCCGTCGGCACCGGCCTCAATGCGCCCGTCGGCTTCGACACCGCCATCGCCGCCGAGATCGCCACCCTCACCGGCCACCCCTTCCGCACCGCCGAAAACAAGTTCGAAGCACTCGCCTCGCACGGCGCGCTCGCCTTCTTCCACGGCAGCCTGAACGCGCTGGCGACCGACCTGTTCAAGATCGCCAACGACATCCGCTTCCTCGGCTCCGGCCCGCGTTCGGGCCTCGGCGAGCTTTCGCTGCCGGAGAACGAGCCGGGCTCCTCGATCATGCCGGGCAAGGTGAACCCGACCCAGGCCGAAGCCCTCACCATGGTCGCCTGCGCGGTCTTCGGCCACGAGACGACGGTGACGGTCGCCGCCTCCCAGGGCCATTTCGAACTAAACGTCTTCAAGCCTGTGATCGCCAAGGCCGTGCTGTCCTCGGTCCGCCTGCTCGGCGACGCGATGGACAGTTTCCGCGAGCATTGCGTCGACGGCATCCAGGCGAACGAGGACCGGATCGCCAGCCTGATGCAGCAGTCGCTGATGCTGGTGACGGCGCTGGCGCCGACGATCGGCTACGACAATGCCGCCAAGATCGCCAAGACCGCGCACCACAACGGCACCACGCTGCGCGACGAGGCCCTTGCCTCCGGCCTCGTCACGGCGGCGGACTACGACCGGATTGTCGATCCATCCCTGATGACGCGTCCGGGCTGAGCGATCTCGCGCCGTCCTTGACTTATTGAGCCGGTTTCAGTGAACAATCGGTCGCCGTGGGCTGGTCCTGCGGCGACCGTTTTTTTCGGCTATTACGGTGCATCATTACTCGCGGGAAACCCTTCCATGAACGGCAGCATTCTCATCTTCCTCGGCCGGATCCTCCTGTCGATCCTGTTCATCGTCGCCGGCTACGGCAAGCTGACCGGCGGCGCCGAGGGCCTGTCCGGCATGCTCGGTGGCATGGGCCTGCCGCAGCCCCTCGCGCTCGCCTATCTCACCGGCCTCTGCGAACTGGTCGGCGGCCTTGCCGTGCTGGTCGGCTTCCAGGTCCGCATCGTCGGCATCCTGCTGGCGCTGTTCTGCCTGTTCACCGGCTACATCGCCCATATGGGCCCTGACCAGGCGACGGCGCTGATGAAGAACATCGGCCTTGCCGGCGGGTTCCTGGTCCTCGCCGCCAACGGTCCCGGCGCCTTTGCCATGCAGCGTCGGACGGGCCGAGTGTCGGCGACGGTCTGATCCTTCAAGGTCATTTGCGAACAAGAAAGAGGCGGCCCCGGGGTCGCCTCTTTTCGTTGGAAGGCAGGGCGGTATCCCTCTGCGCCGTGAGCCCCAGCGTCCGTGCCTGCACAGAGACAGGTGAAGCAGGGCAATCCGGTTTTCGCCAATCGGCGCGGCACGCTCTAGGCGCGGCGGTCCGCCGGCAGCGCTGGCCCGATCGGCCAGCGGCACACCCTGTTGCGCCCGCGCCGCTTGGCCTCGTAGAGCGCGTCGTCGGCCTGGTTGCCGAGCAGCTCGGCGCCGATATCGTCCCGCGCCATCGCGACGCCGAGGCTCAGGGTGACGGTCAGGACGCCCGTCTGCACCCCGGGCGCCTCGATCTCCAGCGCTTCGACGGAGCTGCGGATGCGCTCGGCGATTAGCATGGCGGTCTCCGCCGAGGCATCGGTCAGCACCACCATGAATTCCTCACCGCCATAGCGCGAGACGAGGTCGAGGCCCCGGCGGGTCGACGCCACCATGGCGTCGGCGACCTGGCGGATGCAGGCATCGCCCGCGGCATGACCGAAGGCATCGTTCAGGCGTTTGAAATGGTCGATGTCGGCCATGATCACGGCGACCTGGTTCTTGTCGACGCCGTCGTTCTGCCAGAGGCAGTCGGTATGGTCCTGGGCAGACCGGCGATTGGCGATCCCGGTCAGGGGGTCGAGCGTCGCCAGGCGGTGGAGGTTGCGGTTGGCCTCGGCCAAAGCGCGGCTGTGCTGGGCGTCCCTGACCGTCAGCAGAAAGCCTTTGTGGGCGAGAATGGTCGCCGTGCGCCGCGCCTCGATGGTCGCAGCGACCCCAAATCCGAAAAAGGCGATGGAAAAGAAGACCTGGGTCGGCTCCACGTGGAGATTGAAGATCTGGAACAGGGCGAAGATCAGCAGCGCACTGACGCCCAGCGCGGTCGACCAGCCGAGCGTCATGTCGAAGACCACCAGAGCGATGGTCGCCAGAAACAGGGCGCCCGTGAGGTAACGCTCCTGATCGTACCCGCCGATCAAGGCACCGAAAATGCCGTAGACGACCATGGTCGTCAGCGTCACGACGACCAGCGACAGCGGTTCGATCCATGGACCGCGGGGCCGTCTCCAGAGCCGGTGGACGACAAAGTTGGCGGCCGGGACGAACAGCCCCACGGCGACGAGGCTGAAAGCGAGGAACATGGGGACGAAGAGCAGGCCGATGACGCTGAGAAAGATGTTGAGGCCTGCGACCCACAACATCCAGGCCCGCACGATCTTGGCACGACGCGGCCAGGACCAGGCCTGGTAGCGCGCCATGACGGGGCCCCGAAGCCGGATGTCGCGGGTTCTCCCGGCCAGAAGACGCTCGGCTTCGGCCTCGATGCAGGCGTCGATCGGGCCCAGCCGGGACGAGGGTCCCGTCTGCAGATAGGCGGTCGGAGGAAATTCGAAGGTCATCGCGATCCGGACACAGCGGCATGCGCCAGCTTCGGTCGCACCTACCTTATCCTAGTCCGGCAAGCGTAAACTAATGGTTTTAAAAGAATTATCAGAACCTGCCGCGGCAGCCGGCGGCGCCTCGCCGTCACGGGCCCGCTAGAAATCGCTTCCGGACGGCGTCGATCGCGGCATCCGGCGCCTCGCCTGCCGCCCCGCGCCGTCGCACCAGGCAGGCCTCCGACGCCAGGATCAGGCCGTCGCGCAGCACCTTCAGCCGGTTGGCGCGCAGCGTCGAGCCGGTCGAGGTGATGTCGACGATGATGTCGGCCGAGCCGGCGGCCGGCGCGCCCTCGGTGGCACCGAGGCTTTCGACGATGCGGTAGCTCTGGATGCCGTGGCCGCGCGAGAAAAAGCCCTGCGTCAGCCGCTGATACTTCGTCGCGATGCGCATGCGCCGGTGATGGCGCTGGCGAAAGCTGGACGCGACGTCGCCGAGATCGGCCATGGTCTCGACGTCGACCCAGGCCTCCGGCACGGCGACGATGACGTCGGCCTGGCCGAAGCCGAGGCGGGCGACGATCTCGACCCGCGCCTCGGCGTCGGCGATTGTCTCGCGCACCAGGTCTTCGCCGGTGATGCCGAAATCGATCGCGCCGATCTCCAGCTCGCGGGCGATCTCCGAGGCCGAGAGCAGCACGACCTCCAGGCCGTCGATGCCGGCGACGGTGGTGCGGTAGCTGCGGGAATCCTCGGCCGAGGTGACGCTGATGCCGGCGCGACCGAGGGCGGCGATCGACTCGTCCTTGAGGCGTCCCTTGGAAGGAATGGCGAGGGTCAGGGTCACGGACGTCCTCCTCCGGGGATCGCCAGGGCGATCCGGTCGAGCCAGAGCGAAAAGCCGACCGCCGGGATCGGTGCCCTGGCGCCGAGGAAGGTCAACAGCCGGTCGAAGCGGCCACCGCCCGCCAGCGGGTCGCGCGCGCCGGGAATGCGGGCCTCGAACACCATGCCGGTATAGTAGTCGATGGTCCGGCCGAAGGCGGCGCGGTAGCGGACAGTGCCGAGGTCGACGCCGGCCGCCTGCAGGGCGGCATTGCGCGCCTCGAAGACGGCGAGCGCCGGGCCGATGTCGAGGCCGCTCGCGCCGGTCATCTCGCGCAGCAGTGCTGCGGCCTCCGGCAGCGGGCAGTCGATGGCGAGAAACCGCCGGAGGCGATGCAGGGCCGTGTCGGACAGCGCGGTCTCGGCGACGGCGACCTTTTCCACCAGCCGCTGGGCGATCTCGGCCGGCGTGCGGCCGGCATGCGGCGAGAGGCCGGCTTGCTCCATCATCTCCGCCACCGCAACGGCCAGCCGGCCGGTCTCGCCCACTTTGGCCAAAGCGTGCAGCGAGGGCGAAAGCCCGGCCACGGCCTGGCCGTCGTGGCGGCTGAGATCGTCGAGCGCCGCGGCGAGCAGCGTATCGTCGCCAAAGGTGCGCACCAGCCGGCGCTGCCAGCCGTCGGGCAGGCCGAGGGCGGCGAGAAAGGCCTCGAATAGGCCCTGGTCGCCGAGCACCGTGTCGAGCGGACCGCGATAGCCGGCGGCCCCGAGCCCTGCGAGCGCATCGGCGAGCGCGCGCGCATCCGCGGCGGCAAAGTCGCCATCGCCGAGATCTTCGATGCCGGCCTGGCGGAATTCAGAACCCTCGGCGCGGAGCTGGCGGAAGACGAGGCCGAGATAGGAATAGCGCCGCGGCAGCACGCCGCCGAGACCGATATGGGCGAGGCAGACCGGAATGGTGAAATCAGGCCGCAGGCACAGCGCCTCCCCGCCCTCTCCGCGGGTCAGAAAGATTCGCCGGCGCAGCGCCTCGCCGGCGGTGTCGAGATAGGGATCGGCCGGCTGCAGGATCGGCACGGTGACAGGCACCGCGCCGCGCGCGGCGAAGAGGGATTCCAGCGCGGCATCCATCGCAGGGGTGCTGGCGGGACCCACCTCAGGCGTCGGCCGGCGGCAGAGCGGCGCCCGCCGCCCCGTCCGCCGCCTGCGCGGCGAGGATCTTTTTCACCGCGTCCAGGAGCTCGGCCTCGGGCACGGTGACCTGTGCCGGCCGGCTCGCGCGCCAGGTGGCGTTGTCCTCGATCTCGGCCGAAAGCCGCTTGCCCTCGATGAGGTCCTTCACCTGCACCATGCCGGCCGCCTTCTCGTCGCCACCCTGGATGACCACCAGCGGGCTGTTGCGGCGGTCGGCATATTGCAGCTGCTTGCCGAACTGCTTTGGGTTGCCCTGGAACATTTCCACGGGCACGACGGGGCCGACGTACTGACCGGTATGGTCCTTCGGGTTGAGGCCGTCGCGCAGGATCGTCGTCAGGCGCTGGTAGTCGGCGAGGCGGTCGCGGTCCATCACGGTGACGACGATCGGCCCGGTGCGCTCGCTCTCTTCCAGCCGACCGAGATTCTTCAGCGCCGTCATCAGGCGCGAGACGCCGATGGAGAAGCCCGTCGCCGGCACAGCCTCGCCGCGAAAGCGCGCGATCAGCCCGTCATAGCGCCCGCCGCCGCCAACCGAGCCGAACTGGACCTTCTGGCCCTTCTCGTTGGTGACGTCGAAGAGGAGTTCCGCCTCGTAGACCGGGCCGGTATAATATTCGAGGCCACGGACGATCGAGGTATCGATCAGGACGCGCGTGTCGTCGTAGCCGGCGGCCTGGCACATCGCCGAGATCTGCCGGAGTTCGTCCAGCCCTTCGGCCACTCGCGCATTGTCGCCAAAGGCTTCGCTCGCCTTGGCCAGCCGCACTTCCCCGGCGCCGTGGGCGTCGACCGCCTCGGCGGACAGACCCGAAATGTCGAACAGGCGCAGCACGCGTTCGATGCTCGTGGTCTCGAGCTCGGCGCCCTTGGTGAAGTCGCCCTTGCCGCCGCTTTCGTCGAGCCGTCCCTTGCCGAGCAGCTCGTGCACGCCGGCAATGCCGAACTTGTCGAGCTTGTCGAGGGCGCGCAGCACGGTCAGCCGGCGCTCGGCATTCTCGGGGCCACCGAGGCCGATCGCTTCCAGCACGCCGTCGAGAACCTTTCGGTTGTTCACGCGGATGACGTAGTCGCCGCGCGCGATACCGAGCGCTTCCATGACGTCGGCCATCATCATGCACATCTCGGCATCGGCCGAGACGCCCGGCGAGCCGACCGAGTCGGCGTCGAACTGCATGAACTGGCGGAAGCGGCCTGGGCCCGGCTTCTCGTTGCGGAAGACGTAGCCGGCGCGGTAGCTGCGATAGGGCAGCGCAATGTCGTTGAAATTTTCGGCCACGTGGCGCGCGAGCGGCGCCGTCAGGTCGTAGCGCAGCGACAGCCACTGCTCGTCGTCGTCCTGCAGCGAGAACACGCCCTCGTTCGGCCGGTCGCTGTCGGGCAGGAATTTGCCCAGCGCGTCGGTGTATTCGAACATCGGCGTTTCCACCGGCTCGAAGCCATAGCGCTCGTAGACGCCCTTGATGACCGCAATCATCCTGTCCTGCGCACGCAGATCGGCCGCGCCGCGGTCGCCGAAACCGCGCGGCTGGCGCGCCTTTACCTTGATCGGCTTGGAAGCCATGTCATGCCGCCCGAAACGCGCGCCGCGGCCCCGCGCGTATCCGGGCGATACGGGGGCGGCGACGACCTGTTGACCATGGCATGGGTCCTAGCCCATCCCCGCCGCAAAACCAAGGTTTTGGCCGTAACCGGCCGGAGCGGCACGCCCAGAAACGAAAATGCCCGGTCGCAGACCGGGCATGATGTCACGCATCGACGGGGATGATCGACGCCGATGTCAGTTGTTCGGGCCGTCGATCCGGCTCGGCGGAACGGGGTCGGAGGCCGGAAAGGTATCGTCGATCGCGTTGTCGAGATCCTCTTCCTCGGTCAGCGGGCGCTTCTGCTGGCCGGGGATCGTCTTGTCCGTGCCGAGCGGATGGGTCTCTTCGTCGGTCGGCTTGTTGTCGTTGATCTCGGTCATGGCGTTGTCCTTGTCTGGTTCCCCTCAGCAACGTGCGCGCCGCCCCGCCGTTCCCTGCGTCAGGCGGCGCGGCGGGCAAACAGCGCGGCGACGCCGGCGGCCATCAGGAAGCCGCCGCCGGCCCGCGTCACGGCCCGAAGCACGGCCGGACGGCGGATCGTCGCGCGCGCCCGGTCGGCGAGGAGCATGTAGCCGTAGGCGTTGAGGATGCCGAGAAGGACGAACAGCGCCACATAGGTTGCCGCCTGCGGCACGAAGGGCCGGTCGGCGGCGATGAACTGCGGCACGAAGGCGACGAAGAAGACGATGCCCTTGGGATTGAACAAGGTGACCAGGAAGGCGTCGCGGAAGACGGTCCGGCGCTGTCGGGGCGTGCCGGCGCCGAGATCGGCAAAATCCAGCGGCGGCGCCCGCCACAGCGTCAACCCGACATAGACGAGATAGACCGCGCCGATGATCTTCAGCACCATAAAGGCCGTCGCCGAGGCGGCCAGCAGCGTGCCGACGCCGGCGAGCGACAGGCTGGCCGCGGCAAGGTCCCCGAGCCCGACGCCGAGGACGCTGGCGAACGCCACCCGCCTTCCCTGCGCCAGCGCCTGCGACACGACCATGACGATGGTGGGCCCCGGGATGACGAGAAGGATCATGCTGGCGACGAGGAAGGGGACGAGATCGGCAGTGGCGACGGGCATGGCGGGCTCCTCGGGAACAGCCGATCCATCCCCAGTCCGGCCGCTTTGTCCAGAGGCCGGTTTTTCCAAGCTCGCGACGATCCAGTTGGCCAGGATGGCGTCAGGCGTCGCGGAGGAGACGCGAGCCTTCAGGGTCTGCGGACAGTTTCAGCGGAAGAGGTCGAGGATCGCCTGCGCCGCGGGGCTGGGCTTCGGCAGCATCGGGGTCGGCAGCTGAGCGGCGTTCAGGCTGGCGCGGCGTCTCACGGTGCAAAGGGTCATGTCGCTCTCGCTTCTGTTCTGTCGGCACGGGGCCGAACCTCTTCCTGGCAACCGGTTCCGGGCGTGATGTGTTCCGCCCGATTGCCGGTGTGCGAGTAGAAAATGCGCCGCGGGCATGAACAAACCCGTTCGAGTTTTACTTAACGGCCTCTCAAGACGGGGGAATGGTAAAGCGATGCTTCGGTGCCACGGCGGCTATTGTCATCTCTGCAAGACCTGTTGAGGAATGACGAAGATGTCGGCGGCCGAAGAAGGGCGCCAGCGCACCGGCGATGCGGCCGGCCGAGCGCGGCGAGCCCGCCTTGCGGCCGCTGCGCCTCGCCCCCGTGCCAGTTCTCCACCCTGCTGCGTCAGACCGGGAGCCGCCCCAGCCTACCCCACCAGGATGATGTGCAGGGCCCTCGGTCCATGTGCGCCGAGAAGCAGCGTCTGTTCGATGTCGGCCGAGCGCGACGGCCCGGTGACGAAATTGACCGAGCGCGGCATCAAGCCCTTGCCTGAACGCGATCGCACCACGCCCCACAGCGCCTCCATGTCGCCGACGATGTCGGCCGCGGCAACGACGGCGATGTGGTTCTCCGGCAGGAAATTCAGGCTGGTCGGATTGGCCGGGCTGGAGACGAACATCAGCGTCCCGGTCTCGGCGATGCCGCCCTCGGCATGCGAGAGGGCGTTGAGGTCGTCGCCGCCGCTCGCGCCCGTCGTCATGTCTAGGGTCGTGGTGCCGAAATCCGCCGCGGCGAGGCGCGGGTCTTCGCCCATGCGCAAGCTGGCGGGGAAATTGTTCTGCCGCAGCCAGTCGGCGACCGCTGCCGGCACCGCCGCATAGCTTTCGACCCGCAGGACGCTGGCGCTCGCCCGCTGGGCCATGTCGACGAACAGCGCTATGCGCGCCTCTGAGTCCAGCTGGCCGCGCGCCGGGATGACACCCGGCCGCGCCTCGGCGAGGCGCGCGTCGACCACGGCCTGGCGGGCGGGGTCGCGCGGGCGGCCGCCATTGGCATGGCGGATGCGCGAGAGGATCGCGTCGCGCGCCGAGCCGCTCATGCCGGCACCTTCGCGGTCTGAGCTGGCGCTCGGTGGCGCTGCGCCTCGGCATATTGCTGCTGGAACGTCTTGCCCTCGGGCGCCGGCAGGTCGCGCCATTTCGTCCAGCCGCCGGCGAGCGGCAGCGAGGCGAAGCGATGCTTGGCGCCGCCCAGGCGGGCGAGGATCGGCATGCCGATCGAAGCGGCGAGACGATAGAGCTTTGGCCGGCGCGCCGCGTAGGCCCAAAGCTTCAGCCCGGCGCGGGCGGGTTTCGGCTGCAGGTTCTGCTCGAACTCCTTTTCGCGCCAGTGCCGCATCATCTTCGGCAATGGGATCTTCATCGGGCAGACGGATTCGCAGCGGCCGCAGAAGGTCGAGGCGTTGGGCAGATGGCCGGCCTTGTGGATGCCGGACAGGCTGGGGGTGAGCACCGCGCCCATGGGGCCGGGATAGACCGAGCCGTAGGTGTGGCCGCCGACCGCGTGGTAGACCGGGCAGTGGTTCATACAGGCGCCGCAGCGAATGCAGCGCAGCATCTCCTCGAACTCCGTGCCGAGCATGGCCGAGCGGCCGTTGTCGAGGAGGATCACGTGATACTCCTCCGGCCCGTCGAGGTCCTCCGCCCGCTTCGGCCCGGTGGAGAACGAGGTGTAGACGCTCATCTCCTGACCCGTGGCCGACCGGGCGAGAATGCGCAGGATCTGCGCCGTGTCCTCCAGCGTCGGCACCAGCTTCTCGATCGAGGCGAGCACCACGTGGCACTTGCCGAGCAGCTGCGTCAGGTCGCCATTGCCCTCATTGGTGACGATCACCGAGGTGCCGGTCTCGGCGACGAGGAAATTGGCGCCGGTGACGCCGATATCGGCCTCGCCGTATTTCTGGCGGAGGATGGCGCGCGCCTCGGCGAGCAGCGTCACCGGCTCGGTGAGGTTGCGGCCGATGTCGAGATGGGTGTGGACGCGGCGAAAATCGGCCTCGACCTGGTCGCGCGTCAGATGCACAGCCGGGGCGATGATGTGGCTGGGATGCTCGCCTCTGAGCTGGATGATGTATTCGCCGAGATCGGTCTCGACCGGGATGATGCCGTTCTCCTCGAGAAAGGCATTGAGGCCGATCTCCTCGGAGATCATGGTCTTGCCCTTGGTCACCGTCTTCGCCTTGCGGCGGCGGGCGATGGACAGGAAGATCGCCTTGGCGTGGTCGGCATCCTCGGCGAAATGCACGGTACCGCCGGCCGCCTCGACCCGTTTCACATAGGCCTCGATGTAGAGGTCGAGATGTTTGAGCGTGTGGTTCTTGATCGCCACGGCGCTGTCGCGCAGCGCGTCGAACTCCGGCAGCAGGTCGACGGCCTTCTGGCGCTTGCCGATGAAGCCCTTTTCGACATTGCCCATCGCCCGCTGCAGCTCTGGATCGGCCAGCGCCTTGACGGAATTGGCCTTGAAGGCGTGCGAGGTGATTTGCATGGGGTCTACTCCGGCATCGCGTCGTGGTCGCGCAGGAAATCGAGGCTGTAGGGACAGGTGGGCGGGAAGGTGGCGAGCGGCAGGCCGGTTTCGCGGGCGGCGTCGCGGGCCGCGATGGCGTATATTTCGCCGACAATGGCGTTCGCATCTGCTGCCAGAGAGGGGTTGTCGCGCTCGTCACTCTGGATCGTGCCGCGCTCCCGGCCGATCGTGTTTTTCCAGGAGCGGCTACGCTTTTCCCGCTGAAACTGCCACTTCAGGAGGTGCATGATGACCAGTCGATAGCTCGATTTCAGTGCCCTGCGCTGGGAGCCACCCACACTCTCGATCTCCTCGATGATATGCGGCCAATCCGCCTCCGAGAACCTTCCGTCGCGCAATAACTCGGCCTGTCGGCGTGACCAGGCATAGATGTCATGCTCGTAGCCAGAGGGATCGGTTGGTAGTGTCTTCCTGACAAGGCTCATGACAAAACCTCCGGCATCGCGTCGTGCTTGCGCAGGAATTCTAGGCTGTAGGGACAGGTAGATCGGAAAAGTTGCGGCGGCAGGCCCGTTTCCTTGGCGGCCTCCCTGACTGCATCAGGGTAAACGTCGTCGGCCAATTCCTGAGCGCGCGCGCGCAGCGAGTGATTGCGCTTCTCGCGACGCAAGAACAACCCCCGCTCCCGCGAGATCGTGCTGTCCCACGATCGGGACCGTCGTGCCGACTGGAAATGCCACTTCAGGAGATGCAGTATCAGGATACGATAGCTCGACTCCAGGGCGTGGCGCTGTTCGCTTCCCAAACTCTCAATCTCCTCGATCACGTTGAGGATATCGAGTTCGCTGAAACGGCCCAGGCGAAGGAGTTGCGCCTGCTCGGAAGCCCAGGCGTAGACATCATCATCGTAGTCCGAGGGTTTGGCGTAGCAAGGCTTGTCCTTGGCAAGGCTCATGTTTCGGCCTCCGCTGCGAGCGCATCGGCGTAGACTAGCGTGTCCGTTTCGGAAAAGCAGCACAGCACGATGCGGTCGATTCCTTCCGCCGCCGCCCGGCATTCGCGCACGGCGATGCCGGCGGCCAGCGCCTTGGGATAGCCGTAGATGCCGGTCGAGATCGCGGGAAAGGCGATGCTGCGGACACCATTCTCTGCTGCCCGTGCGAGTGAGTTGCGATAGGCGCTTGCAAGGAGGGCAGGCTCGCCCCGTTCTCCGCCGTGCCAGACCGGGCCGACGGTGTGGATGACGTGGCGGGCGGGAAGCCGATAGCCGGCGGTGATGCGCGCCTCGCCGGTCGGACAGCCGCCGAGCGTGCGGCATTCAGCCAGGAGGTCCGGCCCCGCCGCGCGGTGGATGGCGCCGTCGACGCCGCCGCCGCCGAGCAGGCTCTCGTTCGCGGCGTTGACGATCGCGTCCACGGCCAGACGCGTGATGTCGGCCGTCACGACCTCGATCACGGTGCTGCCGCGGCGGATCGTCAAAGCTTGCCGCCGATCGGCGGCGTGTCGGTCATTCCTGCCAGCACCTCGGCGACATGACGCACCTCCATCGCGACGCCGCGCCGCTTCAGCTTGCCGTCCATGTTCATCAGACAGCCGAGATCGCCGGCCAGCAGCATGTCGGCGCCGCTCTCCTCGATCGCCACCGACTTCTTGGTGACGATGGCGTTCGAGATATCCGGATATTTGACGCAGAACGTGCCGCCGAAGCCGCAGCAGACGTCCGCGTCGCGCAGTTCCATCAGCGCCAGACCCTCGACGCTGGCGAGCAGCGCCCGCGGCTGGTCATGCACGCCGAGTTCGCGCAGGCCGGAACAGGAATCGTGGTAGGTCACCGTGGCATCGACCCTGGCATCGACGGCCGTGAGGCCGCGCACATCGGCGAGAAAGCTCACCAGTTCGAAGACCTTGGTCGCAAAGGCGGCCGAGCGGGCTTCCCAGGCTGGGTCGCCGGCGAAGAGCCCGGGATAGTGCTTCTTTAGCATCGAGGCGCAGGAGCCCGAGGGCGCCACGACGTAGTCAAAAACCTCGAAGGCGGCGATCACCTGCATGGCGATGGCACGGCTGTCGGCGCGGTCGCCGGAATTATAAGCCGGCTGACCACAGCAGGTCTGACTGGCCGGCACCGACACCGCGCAGCCCGCATTCTCCAGCAGCTTCAGCGCGGCAAAGCCGACGCTCGGCCGGAACAGGTCGACCAGGCAGGTCACGAACAGGCCGACCGACGGCGTATCTGCCCTCACCTCGCCACGCAATTCCATGTTCATGCCGCTCGCTTCCCTGAGATTTCCGCCGATATCCCGGATGACACCGGCCTGGCGCGTTCTTGTCCCGCTTCAAGAGTTAGAGCGTTTCCAATCACATGGCGAGGCCATGCGGCAAGAGAACCTGACAAAGCCGCAAGTGCGGCGGGCGCGGCAAGGCGCCGCGGGTGGACTTGCCGGTATTCCCCTCCTAGTTTCAGCGGGTTGGCGACACGGGTCGCCTGGGAGAAACGTATGGCAGTGCTGATGCCAAAACCCAGCGCGGCGGTTCTCGGACGCCGGGCAGCGATCGTTTCGGCGCTCAAGGCGATCGTGCCGGGCGAAGGCGTGGTCGACGCCGCAAACGAGATGCGCGTCTTCGAGAGCGACGGCCTCACCGCCTATCGCCAGATGCCGCTCGTCGTCGTCCTGCCGGAAACCGTAGACCAGGTCGCCGCCGTCCTGCGCTACTGCCATGCCGAGCGCATCCCCGTCGTACCGCGCGGCTCGGGCACCTCGCTCTCCGGCGGCGCGCTGCCACTGGAAGACGGCGTGCTTCTCGTCCTGTCGCGCTTCAACCGCGTCCTCGACATCGATTTCGACAACCGCTGCGCCGTGGTGCAGCCGGGAGTCACCAATCTCGGCATCACCCGCGCTGTGGAACACCGCGGCTTCTACTACGCGCCCGATCCCTCCTCGCAGATCGCCTGCTCGATCGGCGGCAATGTCGCAGAGAATTCCGGCGGCGTGCACAGCCTGAAATACGGCCTGACCGCCAACAACGTGCTTGGCATCGAGTTCGTGACCATCGAGGGCGAGGTCATCCGGCTCGGCGGCAAGCACCTGGATTCCGAGGGCTACGACCTGCTCGGCCTGATGACCGGGTCGGAAGGCCTGCTCGGCGTCGTCACCGAGGTCACCGTGCGCATCCTGCAGGCGCCGGAAACCGCGCGCGCGGTGCTGATCGGGTTCCCGTCGTCCGAGCAGGCCGGGGCCGCGGTGGCGGCGATCATCGCCGAGGGCATCATCCCCGGCGGCATGGAGATGATGGACCGCCCGGCGATCCACGCGGCGGAAGATTTCGTCCATGCCGGCTATCCCCGCGACGTCGAGGCGCTGCTGATCGTCGAACTCGACGGGCCGAAGGCTGAGGTCGATCATCTCCTCGCTGCCGTCGAGCGCATTAGCCACACCCATGGCTGCGCCAGCGCGAAAGTCTCGCAGTCGGACGAGGAGCGCGCTGCCTTCTGGGCCGGGCGCAAGGCGGCCTTTCCCGCGGTCGGCCGGATCTCGCCGGACTATTACTGCATGGACGGCACCATCCCGCGCAAGGAATTGCCGAAGGTCTTGGCCGGCATGAAGGACCTGTCGGTCAAGCACGGCCTGCGCGTCGCCAACGTCTTCCATGCCGGCGACGGCAATCTGCATCCGCTGATCCTCTACGACGCCAACAAGCCGGGTGAGCTCGAATCGGCCGAAGAATTCGGCAACGACATTTTGCGCCTCTGCGTCGCGGTCGGCGGCGTCCTCACCGGCGAGCATGGCGTCGGCGTCGAGAAGCGCGATTTGATGCCGGAAATGTTCTCGGACGACGATCTGAAGCACCAGCAGCGGGTGAAGTGCGCCTTCGATTCCGAGCATCTGCTCAATCCCGGAAAAGTGTTTCCGCTGCTCCACCGCTGCGCCGAGCTCGGGCGCATGCATGTCCACAAGGGCCAGGTCGCCTTTCCCGACCTACCGCGGTTCTAGGAGGGCACATGACGGTTCTGCCGCCCCATCCAAGCCCCAACAAGATGTCGACCGATGCCTTCCTCGCCATGATTGGCCCGCGGCCGCGCGAGGAGCGCTGGCAGCTGATCGACGGAGAGCCGTTCCTGATGATGTCGCCGCCGACGCTCGTCCATCAGCGGATCGCGCTCAATCTTGCTGCGGCCCTGAACAATGCCATCGAGACGGCGCGTCCGGATCTCTTCGCGCTGGTCGAGGTCGGCCTGATTGTGGATGCGCATAAGGCCTTCCGGCCCATCGCCGACGTCGCAGTCTTGGATGCCGAGATCGACTCCGTGTCGTATGCGACGCGCTTCCACCTGGTCGCGGAGATCCTGTCGCCATCCAACTCGCTCGAGCACATCAGCCGGAAGCGCGCACTCTATGCCGATGCGCCGGACTGCACGCATGTCCTGATCATCGGGCAGGACGATGTCTGCCTTGAGCTCTGGTCCCGTGCCGAGAACTGGCAGGGCCGGGTGTTCCGTTCCGCTGAGGACGTCATCACCCTGCCCGAGATCGGCTTCTCCTGCCGCCTCGGCGACCTCTACAAGGGCACGCCCGTCCGATGAGCATGGCCGAGATTCTCGAGAACCACAGCATTCTCTCGCCCTCCAGCGTGGCGGAGGTGCGCGACATCATCGCCGCCGCGATCTCGGCGGACGAGCCGCTGGCGATCGAGGGCACGGGATCGAAGCGCGGTCTCGGCCGGCCTGTCCAGGCCGCCCGCACCCTTTCGCTAACCAGAATGTCGGGCGTCACGCTCTACGAGCCGGAGGAACTGGTGCTTTCGGCCCGCGCCGGAACGCCGATCGCCGAGATCGAGGCGCTGCTCGACCAGCACCGGCAGCGGCTGGAATTCGAGCCGATGGACTACGGCCCGCTCTTCGGCCTGCCCGCGGGCCAGGGCACGATCGGCGGCGTGGTCGCCTGCAACCTTTCCGGCCCACGCCGGCTGAAGCAGGGGGCCGCGCGCGATCACGTGCTGGGCGTCGCCGCCGTCTCCGGCCGGGCCGAAATCTTCAAGTCGGGCGGGCGGGTGGTGAAGAACGTCACCGGCTACGATCTGTCGAAAGGGCTGACGGGTTCCTTCGGCACGCTCGCGGTGATGACTGACCTCACCGTGAAAGTCATGCCGAAGGCCGAGACCGAGACGACGCTGGTGCTGCGGGGCCTGGGCGACGAGCAGGCGGCCGGTGCCATGGCGGCGGCGATGGGCTCGTCGGCCGAGGTTTCGGGTGCGGCGCACCTGCCGGCGCTGGTCGCCCGAAGGGTCCTGTCAGGTGAACTGGGGAGCGATCCCGCGACGCTGATCCGCCTCGAAGGGTTCGGGCCCTCAGTCGCGGCAAGGGCAGCCCATCTCGGCGCGGCGCTCTCCAAGGTCGGCCGGCTGGAGCGGCTGGAGGGCGAGGCTTCGGTGGCGCTCTGGCGCGACGTGCGCGATGCCAAACCCTTCGCCGACGGCACGATGCGGCCCGTCTGGCGCCTGTCCTGCGCGCCGACACGGGGCCATGAAGTGGTAATGGCGTTGCGGATGCATCTGGCCGTCGATGCCTTCTACGACTGGCAGGGCGGACTCGTCTGGCTGCGGCTCGACGGCGAGCCGGAAGCGGCCATGATCCGCGCCGCGCTCGCCGCCCATGGCGGCGGCCACGCCTTTCTGGCACGGGCCGAGGATGGCGCGCGCGCCGCCACCCCGGTCTTCCAGCCCCAGCCCGGCCCGCTCGCCGCGCTGAGCGGCCGCCTGAAGGACCAGTTCGACCCGAAGGGCGTGCTCAATCCCGGGCGGATGGGGTAGGAATGGCGAAGTGGAGAAGCAGAATGGATAGGAGTGAAATCTTGTCGGCCGATCCGGAGATCATGTCCGGCGCCACGGTCTTTCGCGGAACGCGGGTACCGGTCGAGACGCTGTTCGAGAACCTTGCGAGCGGGATGTCGCTGGATGAATTTCTTGGCGAGTTTCCGACGGTCGAGCGGGCTCAGGCGGAGGCAGCGCTTCTTCTGGCGGCCGAGGATTTAAAGCGGCTCGTCGCCTGATATGCCTGCCATGCTCGACGAGAATGTCCCGCGGGCGGTGGCCTCCCTCGTCAGTGCCCACGGCGCCGACCTGTTGCCTTTCCCCAGGACATGGAAGGGTCTGAGGAATGGTGTGTTGCTGCTTCACCTTCGAGAGCGCGGCATCCACGTCTTCGTGACCTGCGACAAGAACATTGCGTTCCAGCAGCATTTCGGACCGCTGGCACTGATCGTCCTGCCGACACCAAAACTGGATCTCCTTGCGCCGCTGGCTCCTGCCATCGCCAAGGCGATCACCCTCGCTATCCCGGGAACCGCCACACTGATCGCCCCGTCGTGATTCGAATCGCATCGAAGCCGACGACCACAGCATGGCTGCAAGGAATGACAGATGCAGACCACCTTCTCCCCGGCGCAGCTCGCCGATCCCGCGGTCGCCGAATCCGAGGGAATCATCCGCAAATGCGTGCATTGCGGCTTCTGCACGGCCACCTGCCCGACCTATGTGACGCTCGGCAACGAGCTGGATTCGCCGCGCGGCCGCATCTACCTGATCAAGGACATGCTGGAGAACGACCGGCCGGCCGACGCGAAAGTGGTCAAGCACATCGACCGCTGCCTGTCCTGCCTCGCCTGCATGACGACCTGCCCCTCGGGCGTGAACTACATGCACCTCGTCGACCACGCGCGGGCGCATATCGAGAATACCTATGAGCGGCCTTTCGTCGACCGCATGATCCGTCTGGTGCTGGCGAAGACTTTGCCCTTTCCCCGGCGGTTCCGCGCCAGCCTCGCGCTCGCCCGCCTCGCCCGGCCGCTCGCCCCGCTCTTCGATGCGGTCACGCCGCTGAAGCCGCTGGCGGCGATGCTGCGTTTGGCGCCCGCCCGCCTGCCAGCGGCGTCAGAGCGCGGCGCCGCGCCGGCTGCGGCTGCCGCGCCGGCTCTGCGGGGCCCGGCCACGGGCCGCGCCCCGCGCGTGGCGATTCTGTCCGGTTGCGCCCAGTCCGTGCTCGATCCCGGCATCAACCAGGCGACCACGCGCCTCCTGGCGCGGCTCGGCATCGCCGTGGCACCGACGCCGGGGGAAGGCTGCTGCGGCGCACTGGTCCACCATCTCGGCCGCGAGGACGAGGCGCTGGATTTCGCCCGCCGCAATGTCGACGCTTGGATGCGTGTTGCGGAAGACGGCGGCCTCGACGCCATCCTCGTCACCACCTCCGGTTGCGGCACGACGATCAAGGATTATGGCCACATGCTGCGGCTCGACCCGGCCTATGCGGCGAAGGCGGCAGCGGTCTCGGCGCTGGCCAAGGACGTCACCGAATATCTCGCCGGCCTCGATCTGCCGGCACCGGTCAACGCCACCGGCCTGACGCTCGCCTATCACTCCGCCTGCTCGATGCAGCACGGCCAGAAGATCATAAAGGCGCCCAAAATCCTTCTGGCGCAGGCGGGCTTCGTCGTGCGGGACGTGCCGGAAGGGCATCTGTGCTGCGGCTCGGCCGGCACCTACAACATCCTGCAGCCGGAGATCGCCGCCACCTTGCGCGACCGCAAGGTCGCCAACATCGCCCGCACCGGCGCACAGGCCATCGCCACCGGCAACATCGGCTGCATGACGCAGATCGGCTCGGGAACGGCGGCGCCCATCCTGCACACGGTGGCACTTTTGGACTGGGCCTATGGCGGGGAAAGGCCGGCGGCTCTGGCGGGGATCGAGCCGGTCGTGCCGGCCATCGCGGCGGAATAAGTTGTCGCGCCGCTGCCGCCGGATATCCGATGGCGCGTCAGAAGCCGGCTGAGCACGCTGCAAGGACGGCCCGGCGCCTGAATGGCACGATGAGCCCCGCCCGCTTTGCCGCAAAGGCGTCCGCTGCTTCTTCTCCCCACCGGGGAGAAGTGCCCGGCAGGGCGATGAGGGGGCGCGCCCTTCCGGAGAGGTTGCACCCCCTCATCCGGCCGCTTCGCGTCCACCTTCTCCCCGGCGGGGAGAAGAATGGCGCTCTATCAATTGGGCCCCATCCACGCGGCGCTTTACAGAACGCGCTGCTGCACCGCACAGTCGCGCTGCCGGAAGCGCTCGCCGCTCTCCGTCGCCGAGCGAACCCCTGCCGAAATGACCGAGGTCCGATGCCGTCTTCCGCCGAACACCTCGACCGCGTCATTCAGGAGATCGCAGCGGAAATGGCCGCGCGGCCCGACCGTGGCACGGTGGCAACCTACATCCCGGAACTCGCCCGCGTCGATGCCGGCGCCTTCGGCCTCGTCGTCATCGACGCCGACGGCCACGTGGCGGCGGCCGGTGACTGCGACACGCCCTTCTCGATCCAGAGCGTGTCGAAGGTGTTCACGCTGACGCTGGCGCTGGGCATGGTCGGCGACCGTCTGTGGCGGCGCGTCGGCCGCGAGCCCTCCGGTACGGCGTTCAACTCGATCGTCCAGCTGGAGCGCGAACAGGGCATTCCGCGCAATCCCTTCATCAATGCCGGCGCCATCGCGGTCACCGATCTCATTCTCTCCGGCCACAAGCCGCGCGAGGCACTGGGCGAGATTTTGCGCTTCATGCGTTTCCTCGCCGAGGACGAAACGATCACCATCGACGAGGCGGTGGCGGCCTCCGAGCAGCGCACCGGCTTTCGCAACAACGCGCTGGCCTACTACATGAAATCCTTCGGCGTGCTGGACAATCCGGTCGAGTTCACGCTCGGCGTCTATTTCCACCATTGCGCCATCGCCATGTCCTGCCGCCAGCTCGCGATGGCCGCCCGCTTCCTCGCGCACAGCGGCCGCAATCCGTCGACCGGCCTGTCGGTGGTGAACCCCGAGCGGGCGCGGCGCATCAATGCGATCATGCTGACCTGCGGCCATTATGACGGGTCGGGGGAGTTCGCCTACCGCGTGGGCCTGCCGGGCAAGAGCGGCGTCGGGGGCGGCATCATGGCGGTCGCGCCGGGCAAGGCATCGATCGCCGTCTGGTCGCCCGGACTGGACGCCGCCGGCAACTCGCATCTCGGCCGCATCGCGCTGGAAAGCCTGACGAAACGGATGGGCTGGTCGATTTTTGGCGCCTGAAGCGCCGGCCGATCACGGACACACAAGTCAGCCGTTGCCCTGTAGGACGGGTGCGGCTCAGAGCCCCGGCGGCTTAGGATAGGCGCGTCTTGTCCGCGTCTGTGAGCGCTGCCTCGTGATACCAGCTGTCGCAGGCGGCATAGCTGCCGATCTCGGCGACCGCGGCCTTTTCGGCCAGCTCGCGGCGCTCCGCGAAGCGGTCGCGCTTGGGAAAGGCGTAGATGGTGGCCGTCGGCCGATGATCCGTTGCTGCCATGGAGGGTCTCCCGAAAGGCGCCTCGCGCTCTTCTTGCCTGCATCTCTTCTGCACTAAATATAGGCGAACTGCAAATTTTCTAGTCATCGGCGGGGCGATTGGGGCCGGCGCCAGCGCGGCTCGCCAGCCCCTAACGCCCAGCATGCGGGAAAAGCGTTGCGGCAAACTGACCCGCCAGCCGCCCATTTTTCTGAGCCCTTTGCCCTGTCGGCCCCGGGAGCACAGGCGGCACTCTAGCATCGCTCAGCCTGGCCCGCCCCGTCGGTCGAACGCGACCACGGCCCTTCCCGCGGGCCGAGGCATTTGGCACGCGGCATGCATGGGGAGTGACGACCGCGCGTGCCTGGCATCCTCACCGGAGGCCAGCGTACGGACCGGGGTTCACCGGATGCATCACCACTGACGAGAGTTTGCGATGACCAAGTACAAGCTGGAGTATATTTGGCTCGACGGGTACACGCCCGTTCCGAACCTGCGCGGCAAGACGCAGATCAAGGAATTCGACGCCTTCCCAGAACTGGAGCAGCTGCCGCTGTGGGGCTTTGACGGCTCGTCGACCATGCAGGCGGAAGGCAGCAATTCCGATTGCGTGCTGAAGCCCGTCGCCATCTTCCCGGACGCGGCCCGCACCAACGGCGCGCTGGTGATGTGCGAAGTGATGATGCCGGACGGCAAGACGCCGCATCCCTCGAACAGCCGCGCCACCATCCTCGACGACGAGGGCGCCTGGTTCGGCTTCGAGCAGGAATATTTCTTCTATCAGGACGGCCGTCCGCTCGGCTTCCCCGAGAGCGGCTATCCCGCCCCGCAGGGCCCCTACTACACCGGCGTCGGCTACAAGAATGTCGGCGCGATCGCCCGCGAGATCGTCGAGGAGCATCTCGACCTGTGCCTCGCCGCCGGCATCAACCACGAGGGCATCAACGCGGAAGTCGCCAAGGGCCAGTGGGAATTCCAGATCTTCGGCAAGGGCTCCAAGCGCGCCGCCGACGAAATGTGGATCGCCCGTTACCTCTTGCAGCGCCTGACCGAGCAGTACGGCATCGACATCGAGTACCACTGCAAGCCGCTCGGCGACACCGACTGGAACGGCTCGGGCATGCACGCCAACTTCTCCACCGCCTTCATGCGCGAGACCGGCGGCAAGGATTATTTCGAGGCCCTGATGAAGGCCTTCGACGAGAACTTGGAAGACCACATCGCGGTCTATGGCCCGGACAACCATCTGCGTCTCACCGGCAAGCACGAGACCGCGCCGTGGAACAAGTTCAGCTACGGCATCGCCGATCGCGGCGCCTCGATCCGCGTGCCGCACTCCTTCATCAAGAACGACTACAAGGGCTATCTGGAAGATCGCCGGCCGAACTCGCAGGGCTGCCCCTACCAGATCGCCTCGCAGATCCTGAAGACCATCGCCCTGGTGCCGACCAGCGCCGAAGCCCGCGTCTCCGCCGCGGCCTGATCCCCAAAGCGGCGCCGACCTTCCCGGCCGGCGCCGCCCCTCCATCGACAGATCATCGCCGGGCCGCATCCCGCGGGGCGATCCGGTGGCGGTCGGGACTGTATCGGAGATTTGCAGGGTCGATCTTGCGAAGCGCGACCTGGCGTTCCGGCGTCACGGAACTGATCCTGTCGCGGGACGAAGAACGTCACACACAGCACGACACGGAAAAGGCCCGCCTCGATCACGAGACGGGCCTTTTGCATGTCGGACGGATTATGCCGGTCGATCAGCCGCCGAAGAGCGTCTCCAGAATGTTCTGACCCGAGGCGGCCAGGCCCGCCTCGCGGTAGATGCGGTCGCGGCCCCGACCGTCCGGACCGATGACGATGACCTTGGTGCCGGTGCCGGTCTTGGCGTAGAGCGCCTGCACGTCCTCGTTCATCATCCGGATGCAGCCCGACGACATGTTCTGGCCGATGGTCCAGGGCTGGTTGGTGCCGTGGATGCGGAAGATCGAATCGCGGCCGTTGCGATAGAGATAGAGTGCCGCCGCGCCGAGCGGATTGTTCGGACCGCCTTCCATGTAGGGGGGAATGATGCGGCCAGCCGCCTTTTCCCGCGCGATCATCTCCTTCGGCGGCGTCCAGCCCGGCCATTCCGCCTTGCGCCCGACCTTCATGTCGCCCGACCAGCCAAAGCCTTCGCGGCCGACGCCGACGCCGTAGCGGGTCGCTCGGCCCCGGCCCTCGACATGGTAGAGGAACTTGCGCTGGCTATCGACGATGATGGTGCCCGGCGCCTCGTTCGTGTCGATGGAGACGGAGGTGCGCATGAACTGACGCGCGGGTTTGCGCATCGATTGCGACATGCGCCGCGACGGCGCGGCCGAGGCATCGCGCCAGCTGTTGCTGGCGTGGTCGTAGTAGCGCTGCTCGGCGTGCGCCGGATCGGGCGTGAGGCCGGCCGCGCCGACCAGCGCGGCAGCGGCGATCAAGGCGATGCGCATGTTTCTCTGCATGAGGCGATCCTTCCAGGGACGATGCGGCATCGCGGCGCGCCCCGGCGGCAGGCGGGGCAGGCAAACACCAAGCTCTCGAATTCATTGCGGACGGGGCCGACCCTGGCAAGCCCGCGGGCCGCCGGGTCGGCGTGGCCTCCGCGAGCTGTGATCGCGGAGAAATCTTTATCGGACCGGTGTGGCCGTCAGAGCACGATCACCCGCGTGCCGACCGGGACGCGGCCGTAAAGGTCGGTCACGTCCTCGTTGCGCATGCGGATGCAGCCGGAGGACATGGCCTTGCCGATGGTCCAGGGCTGGTTGGTGCCGTGGATGCGGTAGAGCGTCGAGCCGAGATACATGGCGCGGGCGCCGAGCGGGTTCTGCGGTCCGCCCGCCATCTGCGCCGGCAGGATCTTGCCCTTGGCGCGTTCGCGGGCCCGCATCTGCGAGGGCGGCGTCCAGGTCGGCCATTCCTTCTTCTGGGTGACCTTGTGCACGCCGGCCCATTCGAAGCCGGGCTTGCCGACGCCGACGCCGTAGCGGTGCGCCTTGCCGCCCTGATCGACCAGATAGAGAAACTTCGCCGTGGTATCGATGACGATCGTGCCGGGCTTCTCCTTCGTCGGGTAGTCGACGACCTGGGGCAGGAAGACGGGATCGACCTCCCGCTTGTTCATCGCCCGGGGGACGGCAGTGGAGGCGCCGGCGCGCACGGAACCGGTGTAGCCGTCATAGCCGGGCTCGCGGGAACGGTCGACGGCGATCGGCGCACGCCCTGCCGGGGCGCGGCCTTCGAGAACGACGCCGTCATAGGCACGCGCCGGACGGGCCAGATTCGGGCGGTGGTAGCCGGGCACGACGCCGCTGCCGGGCGAAAGCTGCAGCAGCCATTCGTTGGCAAGGTCCGGCGCGACGCGGACGGCGGGCTGGCCGCGATCGCGCGCGACGGCCGGCGCGGCGAGGCAGAGGCCCGCGAGCGCTGCGGCCAAGACGAAGCGGCCGCCATGCGGCCGCGGAGAACGCAAGAACATCCTGTTCGACACCGATCGATCCTTCGTCGCGAGACAATACCGATGGCCCTGATCTTTCGCCCAGCGCCTGGTTCACGACGAACTCTCGTTGAAAATGGCAAGCGAAAGATGAATGCGGCGGCAATCAGGCGGCCGCCGGCCGGTTCCATTTCGTTATGCTTAACGCTTAACGATGAATCGTGGTTAACGCGACGCTAACGGACGCGGCGACGGGTGCTGCGCGCGATCTCCGGCAACAGCGCGCGCGCCGCCTCGAGGTTCATCCCGGGCGACAGCCGGCCGTCATACAGCATGTTCAGCATGATCTTGTCGTAGCGGGTGAACACCGTCAGGTCGGACCCATCGTTGAACACGCTGTCCGGGGCGGCGGGATTGTCGTCGAGCGGCCCGAGCCCCTGCAGCACTTCCTCGATCAGGCAGCGCTGGAACAGTCCCTCCCCCTCGTCCGACACGATCAGCGCATCGGACCGGACGATGCCGCTGCGGCCGAACTGCACCCGCACCACGCATTCGCCGGGCACGCGGGCGAAGGGGCTGCCATAGATCCGCCGGCCGACGGCCTGGTAGTCGGCCCGATCGACGACATGGACGAAAAAATTGGCGTCGCGCTCACGACGGGCAAAGCCCGTCTTCAGGCCGGCGATTTCCCGGCCGAGCGACCGGATGAAGCGGCGCACGGCCGGAATGCGCGGCTTGCTGGCCCTGTCCTCGATGTAAAAGCGCACCGGCTCGCTGAACTTGCGGACATAGCGTCCACTGCCGAAGAAGCCGCCGATCTCCGTGCCGAAGACGATGGTCTCGAAACCCGCAATCAGCGCAGCATCATCCGGCAGGGGCCGCGCGGCGGCCGGGTGCAGGGCCAGCATTCCCAGGACCAGACCAGCCAGGGCATTCGTCGGGAACCGGGATGGCGACATGGCGGCGTGTCCAGAACAGGGGCTTCACCACTGTGGCGGGCGGGACCGGCTGCCGGCAACCCGCCGGGATCGGTAAAGCCATGCTGCGGCAGCGAAGCCACACTCAGAAAGCATCACACAGATTTTATTGTGCACCGCAACATCGCCGTGTTTTCCTGAGGAACGGACGAAGGGAAGATGACGATACCATCGCCCCGCTCCGGGCAAGACGGGCATAGCGGCCTTCGATGTAATTCCTATGGCAGTCGAACTATAGCGCCGCCAGCTCGGCGCGATCTTCAGCATCTATCGTAACAGCAGACATCCGGGCAGGCGGGAGACCTGTCTGATTTCTTGACATGGGGAGGAATCGACGCCGCGACGGCGCGGCCAGCAACGGCTGGCGCCGCGATGGGCTGGACTTCACCGCCGCCAGGATTGCGCGGCCCGACGGAGACACTGCCATGATCGCCCTGACACTCTATGTCTGCCTGCACACTCTCCCGAATCACTGCCGCCCGGAAAACGTGTCCTTCGAGGGCTCGCTGATGAGCTGCACCCTGTTCGGCCAGGCCGTCGCCGCCGACTGGATCGCCACGCACCCTAAATACCGGCTGCAGAAATTCACCTGCGACCCGCGGCCCCTGCCCGAAGCCTGATGTCTCGACCATCGCCGACATCCGCCCCACCGGACTCCTTGCTCCTTCCGGCCGGGTTGGGCATGAAGAGGCATGGAAAAAGATGCGACGGATAGCGCGACGGGCCTGACCGATCGCCCCGACGGCCAGCACCGCTGCCGCTGGCATGGCGGCGTGCCGGAATATCTGCGCTATCACGACGAGGAATGGGGCCGCCCGGTCGGCGACGACGCCAGGCTCTACGAAAAGCTCTGCCTCGAAGGCTTTCAGGCGGGCCTTTCCTGGCTGACCATCCTGCGCAAGCGGCCGGCCTTTCGCGCGGGCTTTGCCGGCTTCGCCATCGATCGCGTCGCCGCCTTCGACGAGGGCGATGTCGAGCGCCTGGTCCTCGACGCCGGCATCGTGCGCCACCGCGCCAAAATCCTCTCCGCCATCAACAATGCCCGGCGCGTCCAGGCGATGCGGGATGAGGGCGAGTCGTTCGCCGCCTTCCTGTGGTCCTTCGAGCCGCCGGAAAGCGAGCGGCCGCCGCGGGTCGACGCGGCCTATCTCGGCGCCAACCCGGTGACGCCGGCCTCGACCCGCCTGTCCAAGGCGCTGAAGGCCCGGGGCTTCAGCTTCGTCGGGCCGATCACGGTCTACGCCTTCATGCAGTCGATGGGCTTCGTCAACGACCACATGGAAGGCTGCATCTGCCGTGACGCTTGCGAGACCGAGCGCCGGGCGTTCCGCCGTCCCGCCTGACGCCGCGGCGCTGTGGTCCCGGACCGCCGGCGCGCGCGGCGCCCTTGTCCGCGCCGCGCAAATCCATCACACCGGGGCATGCACAGAGACGTCGCCTCGCCCGGTTCCGGACGGCGACTCGACAGCCGAGGAGCCGCCTTGCCCGATCACGACTTCAAAAGCCCGCGCCTCTTCGTCGAGCCGGATCTGGCCGAGGGCGTCGGCATCGAGGCCGATGCCGACCAGCTCAACTATCTCGTCAACGTCCTGCGCATCGGCGAGGCCGGCACCGTACTCCTGTTCAATGGCCGCGACGGCGAGTGGCGGGCCCGCCTGCAGCGCCTATCGAAGAAGCGGCTCGTGCTGGTGCCCGAGCGCTGCCTGCGCGCGCAGACGGCGGCCGGGGCGCTGCACTATCTGTTCGCGCCGCTGAAGTCGGCCCGGCTCGACTACATGGTGCAGAAGGCGGTGGAGATGGGCGCCGGCGTGCTGCAGCCGGTGATGACGCAGCACGTCCAGGCGCCGAGGCTGAACCTCGCCCGGATGCGCGCCAACGCCGTCGAGGCCGCCGAGCAGTGCGGCATTCTGACCCTTCCCGAGTGCCGCGAGATGATCCGGCTTTCCGACCTCCTTGCCGGCTTCGACCCGGCGCGGCGGCTGGTCTTCTGCGATGAGCGCCAGAACGCCGCCAGCCCGATCGAGGTGCTGCGGGCCGATCCTTCGCGCCCGGTCTCGCTGCTGATCGGCCCGGAAGGCGGCTTTTCCGCCGACGAGCGGGCCTCCCTCATGGAATGCGCCTTCGTCACGCCGATCTCGCTCGGGCCGCGGATCCTGCGCGCCGACACGGCGGCGGTGGCGGCGATGGCGGTGGTGCAGGCAGCCGTCGGCGACTGGTGAGAGAGGGCGGGGCGGCGACCGTCGCGCGCCGGCCGCGTCGCTGTTCAACGGATTTGTCTTGCGCGAGGCGGCGAAAGATTTCAGGAAGCGCCGGAAAGAACCATTCGAACCGATCGGTCGGAAATTGCGACCGCCAGGCACATGCAGGGACGCACCATGGCGCGCGACACCACCGATCTGACCCCGATCGCCTCCATGGACGATCTCGTCGGCCATCTCCGGAGCGGCGAGAAGCCGGAAGAAGCCTTCCGCATCGGGACCGAGCACGAGAAGTTCGGCTTCTACCCGGAAGATCTGTCGCCGGTGCCCTATGAGGGCGAGCGCGGGATCCTTGCGCTCCTCGACGGCATGCAGAAACTGTCCGGCTGGGAGCCGATCATCGACGACGGCAAGCTGATTGGCCTCGCGGGCAGCAATGGCAGCGGCGCGATCTCGCTGGAGCCCGGCGGCCAGTTCGAGCTGTCCGGCGCGCCGCTGAAGACCATCCACGACACCTGCCGCGAATCGAACAAGCATCTGGCCGACGTCCGCCAGGTGGCCAAGGGCCTCGGCATCGAATTCCTCGGCCTCGGCTCGAGCCCGATCTGGACGCTGGCCGAAACGCCGGTGATGCCGAAATCGCGATACGACATCATGCGCGCCTACATGCCGAAGGTCGGCACGCGCGGCCTCGACATGATGTACCGCACCACGACCATCCAGGTGAATCTCGACTTCTCCTCGGAGAGAGACATGCGCCGCAAGATGCAGGTCGGCATGCGCCTGCAGCCGATCGCCTCGGCGCTGTTCGCCAACTCCCCCTTCACCGAGGGCAAGCCGAACGGCCTCGTCTCCTGGCGCTGCGACGTCTGGTCGGATGTCGACAACCAGCGCTCGGGCCTTCTGCCCTTCGTCTTCGAGCCCGGCTTCACCTATGCCGACTATGCCGAATGGGCGCTCGACGTGCCGATGTATTTCGTCATGCGCGACGGCCGCTACAACGACGCCACCGACGTCACCTTCCGCCAGTTCCTCGACGGCGCCTTCAAGGACCGGGTGTCCGACCCCGAGCCGAACATGGGCGACTGGACGAACCATCTCTCGACGCTGTTTCCGGACGTCCGGCTCAAAACCTTCCTGGAAATGCGCGGTGCCGACGGCGGCCCCTGGCGGCGGATCTGTGCCCTCCCGGCCTATTGGGTGGGCCTGCTCTACGACGCAGAGGCGCTCGACGCGGCCGAGACACTCACCGCCGACTGGAGCTTCGAGGAGGTCTCCAAGCTCCGCGCGGAAGTGCCGAAGAGCGGTTTTGCCACGCCCTTCCGCGGTGGCACGGTGCTCGACCTCGCCCGCGAGAGCCTCGCCATCGCCAAGGGCGGGCTGAAGCGCCGCAACCGTCTCAACGACGAGGGCAATGACGAAAGCGTCTTCCTCGCCCCGCTCGAGGAGGTCACCGCGCGCGGCACGACCTCGGCCGAGGAACTCCTGCGGCTCTACCAGACGGAATGGCAGGAAGACATGGCGCGCGTGTTCAAGCACCTGACCTACTGACTCCCTGTCCGGCGGCGCCCCCGGAGCGGCGGGCGCCGCTTGGCAGCGGCGCCAAAGCCGTTCATGCTGACCGTTCGCGCCGGCGGGATCAGTCCTTCGCCAGGGCGCGAAGGGAGAGCGGGATGGCAAGCTTCGATGACTGGCTGACGGCGAGCGACCCGAAACTCTTCGCCGAAAGCCTCGCCGCCCAGTTCCGCCTGACCCAGACGGAGCTTGAGAAGGCACAGGAGGCAATGCAGCCCGCCTTCGCGCTCGGCCTGCAGCGTGCTCTGGCCAATCCCGCCGCCTGGGGGGACCTCGCAAAGACCTATGCCGCGATGATGCCGGCCGGTGCGGCTTTCGGCCTGCCGCAGGCCCAACCCGCCGAGGCCTTCATGCAGGCCATGTTCGGCTCCGATGCGCTGACCGGCGCGATCGCGCGGCAGGCCTCGACCTTTGCCGGCATCGCCCCGGCGACGATGCAGCAGATGATGCCGGGACTGGCGATGCTGACCATGGAGACGCTGGTGCGCTCGACGCTGGCCGGCCTCGCCCGCAACCAGCCCCCTGGCCTTGCCACCGGCGACTATGGCAGCGCGACCGCGGAGATGATGCGACGCGGCGCCAATGCTGTGGAAGCCCTGACGCATCCCTCCGACCAGGGTGCCGCGCGGCGCGGGACGAGTTTCGATCCCTGGTCGCCTTCCGCCTATTCCCAGACCTTCGCCGAGGCGGTGAAGGCCGGACAGGCCTGGATGCCGCCGGCGCCCAGCCCGCCCCGCCCGGCCGCCGCTGCCGACATGCCGAAGCCCTTCGATCCGATCCAGGCCTTCGCGGCCCTCTTCGACGCCTTCAGCAAGGGGATGGGCGCGCCGACCGAAGCCGCCCCGACGCCGCCGGCCCCTGCGCCAGCCGCGGCAACGCCCCCGCCCCCGGAACCAGCCGGAGATGTCGACGCGCCACCGACGGAGACGCTCGTCGACGATCTTTTCCGTTCGGGGCAGAAATTTCAGGCGGAGTATGCCAAGGAGATGGCCAACCTGTTCGAACGCTATCAGGGGACGGCGAAGGCGGGCTGACGTCCCTTGCCGCTCGCCCTCGAGCGGGCGTCGCCGCAACTGGCGGGGGCGTTGCGGACGCAAACAGAGGCGGCGTGAGCTGCAATGTCGGCTGCAGCGGTTGGCTTGCGGCGACAGAGTCCTATCTCGAACGATGTGAAACGCCGGGAACGGCAGGAGACCGGTGTCGAAATGCTTCTGATCAACGCGTTGATCATCCTCTTCCTGATCCTTCTCAACGGATTTTTCGCGATGTCGGAGCTGGCGATGGTCTCCGCCAAGCGCTCCCGGCTTCAACAACTGGCAGACGACGGCAGCCGCAGCGCCGCCCGGGCGCTCCGTCTGGTCGAGGATCCGACCGGCTTTCTCTCCACCGTTCAGGTCGGCATCACCCTCGTCGGCATTTTTGCCGGCGCCTACGGCGGGTCGGTCTTTGCCGAGCCTTTGGCCGACATCCTCGAGCCCACGCTCGGCTCCTCCGCCGACACCACGGCCTTCGTCATCGTCGTCGTCATCATCACCTATCTCTCGCTGATCTTCGGCGAACTGGTGCCCAAGCGCTTCGCCCTGACCCGGGCGGAATCGATCGCGGTGGCCGTCGCCCCGGTGATGCAGGGCCTCGCCACCGTCGGCGCCCCGATCGTCTGGCTCCTGCGCATGTCGACCATGGCCGTCTCGAAGCTTGTCGGCGCGAGCGCCGAGGATTCCAGCATGGTGACGGAAGAGGACGTCAAGGCGATGATCGCCGAGGGCACGCAGACCGGCGTGTTCGAGGAGAAGGAGCGCGAGATGCTGGAGGGGGTCCTTCGGATCGCCGACCGCTCGGTGCGCTCGATCATGGTCCCGCGCCCGGACACCGTCTGGCTCTCGGTCTCCGACAGCCCGGCTGAGATCCTCGACGAGATCCATTCCTCCGGCCACTCGCGCTTTCCGGTGATGGGCAGCGACGCCGAGGACATCATCGGCGTCGTCCAGGCCAAGGACCTCCTGGAACAGCAGCGCGACGGCGGCGTCCTCGACATCGCCAAGGCCGTGCGCGATCCGCTCTTCGTCAACGAGACCATGCCGGTCCTGAAACTGCTCGACCGGTTCCGGGCGGTGAATCTGCACATGGCCATCGTGCTCGACGAGTACGGGTCCTTCGAGGGCATTGTGACCCCGACCGACATTCTCGTCGCCATTGCCGGATCGCTGCCCGAGGGCCAGCATGACGAATACAGCGTGGTGAAACGCGGCGACGGCTCCTGGCTGCTCGACGGCGGCATGCCGATCGACGACGTGGAGCGCGCGATCAGCTGGCTGAAACTGCCGAAGGACCGCGACTACGAGACGCTGGCCGGTTTCGTGCTGGAGGAATTCGGGCACATCCCGAATGTCGGGGAAAGCTTCGATTGGGGCGATTGGCGCTTCGAGGTCGTCGATCTCGACGGCCGCCGCATCGACAAGGTGCTGGCCATGCGGATCGACCAGGTGGTCGACGAAGGCGAGGGCACGTCGTTCTGACTTCCGCCGTGACGGACACGCTGCGTTATCCCCAAAATGCAAACGGCCCGCACATCGCGGGCCGTTCAGTGTCGAGAGGGGAAAGCAGGTCGTCTCATAGGCCGCGACGGCGCCTCGATGCCTTGATGGCGAGCTGGAAGGTCGGGTCTTCCTGCCAGCCGCGGTTCAGCGCCTCATGCACGTCGTCGCGCCGAAGGCCGATGTCGTTCAGCAGGTAGTCGGGCAGTTCGGCGAGCCGGTAGGCGGCGCGGCGGTTACGCAGGCCGCGGAGCATCGCGGCAGCGCCGGCGAAAACGATGCGGGGCGAAGGGATGCGCGTGCGCCAGCCGCCCGCAAGCGGGGTGCGCGGAAAGGTCGTCATGGCCATGTCTCCAATGTTCAGCCGTTGCAGGCGTCGGACAAGGCGTTGCCGTTCCCGCCAAGGCATGGGCCTTGCGGGTTGGCTGGGTCGCCGGTTCTGTCTGACAAGAGCGTTATAACCAAGCACCATTGATCAAACCAACGAATGTTGGTTATATGAAGCATCAGTCCCGATGATGGATAAAGCCATGGCCTCTCCTCTCGACCTGGACCAGTTGCGCACCTTCGTCGCCATCGTCGATTCCGGCAGCTTCACCCGCGCCGCCGACGAGGTGTTCAAGACCCAGTCGGCCGTCTCGATGCAGATGCGGCGGCTGGAGGAACGCCTCGGTGTGACCTTGTTCGAACGCGCGGGACGGGCGACCAAGCTCAGCGACGACGGCGCGCGGCTTCTCACCTATGCCCGCCAGATGCTCGCGCTCAGCCAGGAGACGCTCTCGGCCTTCGACGAGGATTCGATCGAGGGTTTCGTGCGCATCGGCCTGCCGGACGATTACGCCGAGCGGCTGCTGCCGGAGATCATGGCGCGCTTCTCGCGCTCCAATCCCCGCGTCGAATTGCAGATCGCCTGCGAGACGACGACGAGCCTGATCGAGCATATCGAGAAGGGCCAGCTCGACGTCGCCCTCGTCTGCCCGACGCGCACCCTGCAGTCCGAGACGATCCGGCGCGAACCGCTGCACTTCGTCACCTCCGCCTCGCATTCGGTGCATCTCGAGCCAGTGCTGCCGCTGGCGATCGGCCGCAACGACTGCCACTGGCGCAAGCTCTGCATCGACGGGCTGAACGCAATCGAGCGCCCCTACCGCATCCTCTTCACCTCCTGGTCGGCGACGATCGTCTCTTCGGCCGTGCTCGCGGGGCTCGCCGTCAGCGTCCTGCCGGAATGCGCGCTGCGCTCGGGCATGCGGGTGCTCGGCGAGGCCGACGGATTTCCGCATCTGGAGGATGCCGAGATCAGCATCATGCGGGCGAAGAATTCCGACCGGCCGGTGGTCAACGCCCTCATCGCCCATATCCGCGACAGCCTGCAGAACCGGACGCCGTCGGCCAACGACGCCGCGCTCGTCCGGCTGCCGGAGAGCCGCGCCGTGCGCGCGCCGAAATCCATGCCCGGCATCGTCGCCGCCGGCTGGTAGAGGCAAGCGGCCGGGGCCGCATGGCTTGACCCGGCGCCGCGGGTCGTCAGAGTGGACCGCATGAGCATCGCCGACGAATCCGCTGCCTCCAATCTCGCCGAATACTCCGTCTCGGAAATTTCCGGAGCGCTGAAGCGCACGGTCGAGGAGGCCTTCGACCATGTCCGGGTGCGCGGCGAGATTTCCGGCTATCGCGGCCCGCACTCCTCGGGACACGCCTATTTCAGCCTGAAGGACGACCGGGCCCGGCTGGAAGCGGTGATCTGGCGCACCGCCTTCACCAAGCTCGCCTTCAAGCCGGAGGAAGGGCTGGAGGTCATCGCGACGGGCAAGCTCACCACCTTCCCCGGCTCGTCGAAATACCAGATCGTCATCGAGCAGATCGAACCGGCGGGCGCCGGCGCGCTGATGGCGCTCTTGAACGAGCGGCGGCTGCGGCTGGAGGCCGAAGGCCTGTTCGTCGCCGCGCGCAAGCGGCCTTTGCCCTACATGCCCCGTGTCATCGGCGTCGTGACGTCACCCACCGGCGCCGTCATCCGCGACATCCGCCACCGCATCGCCGACCGCTTTCCCGTGCATGTGATCGTCTGGCCGGTGCGGGTGCAGGGCGAGACCTCGGCCGCCGAGGTTGCGGCCGGCATCGCCGGGCTGAACGCCCTCGACGGCTCCAACGGCCTGCCGCGGCCGGACGTGATCATCGTCGCGCGCGGCGGCGGCAGCCTGGAGGATTTCTGGAGCTTCAACGACGAGGCGGTGGTGCGGGCCGCGGCGGCCTCGGCCATTCCGCTGATTTCGGCCGTCGGCCACGAGACCGACTGGTCGCTGCTCGACCATGTCGCCGATGTCAGGGCGCCGACGCCGACGGGCGCGGCCGAAATGGCAGTGCCGGTGCGCGCGGACCTCGTCGCGACGCTGGCCGCCCTCCACGCCCGCCATGGCAATGCCGTGTCGCGCCGGCTCGGCGAAAGCCGCCGCCATGTCGCCGCCTCGGCCAGAGCGCTGCCGACGCCGGACATGCTTCTCGCTCTGCCGCGGCGCCGGCTCGACGAGGCCGCGACGGCCATCCGCCGCTGCCTTTCCATGGCCGTCGGCGAAAAGCGCCGGGCCTATGGCGACGTTGGATCGAAACTGTCGCCGGGGAGCCTCGAATCGCTCCTGCGCGAGAAGCGCGCCGATCTGCGCCATGCCGACAGCGCTGCCGCGCACGCCTTCGAAGGCCTCGTCGGCCGCCGTCGGCAGCGGTTCGAGCGCCTGCAGTCGGACCTGCGCCCGCATGTCGTCGCCGCGCACAGCCTGCAGGCGCGCCACCGCCTTGACGGCCTCGCCGCGCGCTTCGAACAGGCGTTCGGCGCCCGCCAGGACCGGCGCCGGCAAGCGCTGTCGGCCGCGATCCGCGTCGCCGCCAGCCTCGACCCGCGAAAAATCCTGCAGCGTGGCTATGCCATCATCCGCGGCGCGGACGACGTGCCGATCACCCGCGCCGAGGGGCTGCTTCCCGGCATGGCTTTTGCGGTGGAATTTGCCGGCAACGAGCGGCGCGATGCGGTGGCGGTCGAGGGGGCGCCGGGGGAATTCAAAACGTCCCTCCGCCCGAAGCGCGCGGCGCGGGCCAAGATCGTCGTCGAGGGGCAGGGAAAGCTCTTTTGACGAGACACTTCCGCGACGTAGCGCGACGCTAAGCGGGCGGCCTGTTGGGCGGACGGCACTTCCTGCCAGCCCGCCCCCGCTCCCGTCGTTCCGCTTAGGCGGCGGCGATCGCCTTCTGGATGTCGTCGCTTGTGTGGCCGGTCAGGTCCTTCGACAGTTCGCCGACGAGGACGTCCTTCAGCTTCTGGTGATAGTGCTTGCGCAGCTCGCCCAGCGCCCGCGGCGCGGCGACCACGATGAGATCCTTCAGCTTGCCCTCGATGGCCCGCTTGTTCAGCACGTCGGCGATCCCGGCGGTAAAACCGTCCTCGTCCTGCTGGCTGTCGGCGGGATTGGCCGAACTGCTGGGATGCCCGACGCCGCCACTCTTGTTGTCGGTGTCGATCGCGGGGGTAGGCGCGGCCGTCAGCGAGGGGTTGGCTTCGTCGCCCGTGTTGTGGAACAGGCTGAGCTTCTGGCCGTCGAGAACGGCAACGGTGGCTCCCTTGGGGATCTGCATGATGTTTCTCCGGAAATGCACGACCATGAATGGCCAATCAATCGCACGGGGCCCCGACGGGCCCGTCACGTTTGCTAACGCCCGCCCGGGGGATTGGATGCATCCGGGCGCAAGGGCGTCCCTGTGGATCGGCGTCCTGACGCGGCTCGATCGTCTTCCCGCGATCAGGGGCATTGCCCGAGCATCATGGAAATCCCAGGCCAGCCGTTGAGGCTTCGACGGCGACAAGCCGCGGCTCCCCTGCCGTGGGAGGCTGGTCCCGCCCCGCGCCAGGTGAGCGCCATGGCCATTTGAACGGATGGCGCCGAGCGGCGTTGTCGGGTGCCGTGCCAGGATGGGCGGCGCACCCGGGAGAACACGATGACCGAGCCGATGATGAAGCAGTGGGAGGCCGAGGCGACGCATATGCGGGGCCGCGATCTGACGAAAGAGGAAAAGGCGGCGATCGGCGAGGAGATCCTGAAGGGCCACCTGCAACCGACCTTGGCCAAACGCCCCCGGAAAAACGCCATCCGCCGCGCCATCGACAGCGTCCGCCCGGGCCCATCTGGCCGCCAGAACTAGGTCAGCGGCAGCAGGACGTCACCGTGGCGGCCTCATCCGCGCTGCGGCGTTCAGCTCTTGATTTTACTCTGAAATCGAATGGTACGGTTGGGCGGGTTCGAACCGCCGACCTCTGGAGCCACAATCCAACGCTCTAACCAACTGAGCTACAACCGCATGCAGGGCACATCGAGGCGCCCAGGCGAGGCAATAAATTCTTTCGGCCTCCGGCGCAAGGGCAAACCGTGGCGCAGGCGATACGAGCCGCGCGGGATGGCCGCTTCGGCTCCAAACAAAATCCCGGACCGCGCGGTGTGGCGCGGCCCGGGATAAAAGGGAGGCGTCCTAGCCCCGCCGTCAGGATCAGTGCTTGGCGGCGTCGGCGGCCTTCTGGAAGGCCTCGCGGCCCGGCTTCATCATTTCCTGAGCGACCTGCTGCGACAGCGCCTGCATGTCCTTGGACTGGTCGGTCGCGGTCTCGATCTGCTTGCGCACGTAGCCGGTCTGCATCTCGATGACCTCGGCGAAGGATTTGGCGCCCATCAGCTTCTCCAGGTGCGAGAAGGCCTGCTCGGCATTCGAGCGCATGGCTTCGATCGCCTTCTTGGAAAGCGAGAGCGAACCCTGGTGGGCGTGCTCCATCGTCGATTCCAGGGCGCGCGTCGCCTCGTCGGCGGCCGTCTTCATCCGGGAATAGGCTTCCTTCGACTGCTCCATCGACTTCTGCGTCAGGGCGCGAAAGGTCTCGGTCGCTTTCGACGGATCCATGCCCATCATCGACTGCGCGCTGTTCATCATGTCCTGGGTGGCCTTCTGGGCGTTGTTCATCATGTCCTGAGCCGTCTTCTGACCGGCGGCCATCATGTCCTCGGTGGCGCCCTTGGCTTCCGCCGCGTTCGCCTTGGCCGATTCAGCCGCCTTGCTGCTGGTTGTATTGGACATTTCCTGTCTCCCTTGCGGTCTCGATTTCTTCTCCGTCGTCTCTCGAGTGGCGCTGGACCGCTCAGTCCGCCTGCCTCTTCTGTTAGCACATTCTATTGTGCAATGCAACATAAACACCCGGGTGGCGGGTGAAGGCAGGCTCCTGTTAACCCTCATTCGACTGCCACCCGCACGGGGAGACGAAGATTCTGGATATGTTCGCTGACGCCCTTTATTAAGGAGCTGTTAAGCACTCGCCATCCCGTAAATGGGCTGGCCCCTCTGTATCGGATCGGTCCCCTATGAGCACAGCGAGAGGATTCTCACCGCTCGACATCATGACGCTCGGGGATTTTCGTGGCGCCAACGAAGCCGGCGATGGGCTCGTCGTGCTGGCACCGGAACTCGACAGCGTCCTGTGGGCCAACCAGGCCGGGCGCGTTCTGCTCGGCCTTTCCGACGATCGCCCGAGTCTGTCGCCGACCTCCGGCCTCAGCCGCCAGATCAGGGCGACGGCGCGGCTGATCGAGACGCGCGGCGAGGCCCGGCTGCTGCTGCGGCCGGCCACGGGCCTCGCCGCCCAGCCGGTGGTGGCGGACCTTCGGCGCGTGGCGACGCGAGCAGGCGTTGAAGTGGTGATCCTCGCTGCCGCCGCCGTGCGCCCGGTGGCGGCCTCGCTCGGCGTGCTGGCCGACCGGCTGCTGCGGGAAAGCGGCCTGGAAGACGCGGCGATCTACGGCCGGGACGGCACGCGGATTTCGAGCGCCGCAGCCAATTCGGTCGACGACCTGCCGGCCGAGATCGCCGCGCTCCTCGACTCCGACCTGCCACAGCGGGTGGTCGACAGGGCCGATGCCCGGCTGACCCTCGCCCGGGTGGCGCGGGACCTGGTGCTCGTCTGGCAGGACCAGCCCGGCGCGCCCGAACCGGCTGCCGAGCGCTCCGATGCGCCCGTCGAAACACCGGTCGACGCGCCGGCACCCGGCCCTACCGCCGCTGCCGTTGCCGATGAAGGGGACCTGCCCAGCGAGCCGACGCCGAGCGCGCCAGCCTTGGAAAGCCTCGAGGCGACCAGCATGAGCGCGATCGTGCGCCGCTGGCACAGCCGCGGCACGCCGACCGGTCTGGCCCCCGCCTGGCGCCCGGCCGGAACGCCGGACTCGCCGGAAGCGGGCGCGGCCGGTGCGGACTCTTCCACCCCGGCGGAGGCCGGTGCGGACGCGGCGGAGGCAGGCACGGACGCAGCGGCTGACGTCCCTCGCTCGGACCTGCTGGCGTTCGAACAGACCGACACCGGGCCAGCGGACACGGTCGCGGCGGACTCCGGGCCGGCAGACGCCGGATGGATGAGCACCAGGCCGACGCCCCCCGAGCCATCGGCCGCTCTGCCGCAGGACGATGAGGTCCGGGAGGACGGAATAAGCGATGGGCCTCCCGAAGCCGTCCCGGCGCCGGCGGAGCCGACGCGCCAGCGCTCGATTTGGGCAGTTCCCGCCGCCGATGGCGACGCGGCGCTGGACCTCGGTGCCGATCCCTTCCCGGCTTCCGTCGAAACGGCGGAGCCGGAACCGGCTGGCGGCGAGGCGGAGCAGACGGATGCTGACGGACTCGCGCCGATCCTGGCGCAGGCCGAGGCGGACAAGGCGGACCGGCCGAGCCCGCCCGCCCCGATGCGCCCACTGCGCTCGGCCTGGGGCGCCCCTGTGGAGTCAGCCGCCCCGCCCCTCCCGGCAGCACCCGAAAGCGATGCTGGCGATCGCCCGCGGTCGGAGGACGACAGGCCGATGCCGGAGACCCTGGGCGACCGCGACCGGACGGTGCCGAACGACGCCCCGGTCTGGGGCGACGGCGAAAGCGCGCCCTCCGTCGAAAAGCCGATACCGGCCGTGCCCCCGGACACGGTCCCCGAGACGCCCGCCGATCTCGACGAGACGATCGACGAGGATTTGGAGGTACCGGCCGAGGAGGATCTCTGCCCGGGCGGCGAGGAGCGGAGCCGGCCGGAAGGGCTGGCGCCGACGACCATGCCGGAGGAAGCCTCTCCTGCAGCCATGATGCCCGTCGCCGCCCCCGAAGCCGTTCGGACAGCCGAAGAGCCCCGTCTGGATGAAGCGCACAGCGATGCCGCCGTGGCGACGGCGCCAGCGCCAACGACCGAGCCCCCCGCGGGGCGGCAGCCCTTTGTTCCGAGCTTTTCCGGCGCCCCCGTGCGCTTCGTCTGGCAGATCGACCGCGACGGGAAATTCCGCTCGCTGACGCCGGAGTTCTCGGCCGCTGTCGGCGCCAAGGCCGCCGACGTCGCCGGCCGCAGTTTCCGCGAGGTCGCCGACGTCTTCGGCTTCGACACCTCGGGCGAGATCTCGCGCCTTCTGGAGCGCCGCGACACCTGGTCGGGCCGGAGCATTCTCTGGCCGGTCGAGGCCAGCGACCGCAAGGTGCCGGTCGATCTGGCGGCCCTGCCGGTCTATGCCCGCGACCGCAGCTTCGACGGCTTCCGCGGCTTCGGCATCGTGCGCATGAACGAGTCGGTCCCCGATCCCGACGCGATCGGCATGATCCTGGCCGATTTCGGCGCCTTCACGCCGGACGTGTCCGATGCCCCTCTCGTGGAGATTTCGGAGACGCTCGCGCCGGACGCCGGGGCGCCAAACAACGGGACGCCGGAGGCCGGCGCGGCGCAGGCTCCAGGGTCCAACCTCCCAGAGGCCCCCGGTCGCCCGCTGCTGACCACATTCGAGGCAGCGACGCCGCCGGCATCCTTCGGCCGTCGGCCGGAGCCGCCGCTGGTGCCCGCCGCGTCCCCGGACGCGCGGCCGGACGAGGACGCCGGCGAACCGAAGGTCATCCGTCTGGAAGAACGGCGCAGGCCGCGGGACGCCGGACTTTCGCTTGCCGAAGAAGCCGCCTTCCGCGCCATCGGCGCGACGCTCGGCCGGGATCGGGCGAAGGCGCCCCGCGACGAGCGCGGCGGGCCCGCAGAGGAGCCGGCCGCCGAGGCGGCGGAAGCCCGTGCGGCCGGCGCTCCGGCGCAAGACGCCTCGCCGGCGACGGTCGAGGACATGCCGGCGCCCGCCCTCGGCGGGACCGAGAGCTTCGTGCCGTCGACGACCGAGCCGGCTGAGCCGGCCGAGCCCGCCAGGCCGGCCGACATGGTCGCCCTGCCCGCACCGGCGCAGCAGAACGACGTGCTGCCGGGCGTGGACGGCGGCCCGTCGCACGATGCAGAAGGATTTGGGGACGACGCGCTGACCGCCGGCGCGAAAGCGGATGCGGCAGGATCAAGCAACCCGACGCACGACGCGACGACGGTTTCGGCGCCGGCGTCAGAGACCGCGGTCGAAGAGACCGCGAGTACAGACTTCGGCGCGGACGAGACCGACGAAGCTGCGGAAGCTCCCAGCAGCCCGCTGCCGGCCGAAATCGCCGCCGAGATCGAGGCGATCTTCGCCACCCTGCCGCTGCCCATGCTCGTCCAGATGAACGAGAAGCTGATCTATGCCAATCGCGAGTTCCAGGATCTCAGCGGCTATGCGGACCTCGCCGCGCTGGAAGCGGCTGGGGGGCTCGACGCGCTGTTCGCCGAACCGGCCGACGGCGTTCGCCAGGGCGAGCTCGCCATCCGCCGCTCCAATGGCCAGATCGCCGACGTGCGCGTCCACATGCAGCGGGCGACCTTCGGCGGCCGCTCCTGCCTGATGATGTCGTTCTCGCCCTCGCCGCGCGAGATCGCCGCGGTGGCCGCAACCCCGTCCGAGCCCGGCGGGCCGGCCGTGGAAGCCGATCTGCGCCAGCAGGTCGAAGAGTTGCAGGCGGTGCTGGATACCGCCACGGACGGCATCGTCCTCCTGGATCCGGCCGGCATCATCCGCGCCATGAACGGCTCGGCCCATGCCCTCTTCGGCCTTGGCCCGGACGCCCACAGCGGCCTGCACCTCTCCAGCCTGTTCGCGCCCGAGAGCCAGCAGGCGACGCTGGACTATCTCGAAATGCTGCGCGAGGAGGGCCTCGCCGGCATTTTGAACGACGGCCGCGAGGTGATCGGCCAGGTCGCGCAGGGCGGCGCCATCCCGCTCTTCATCACCATCGGCCGACTCTCGGGCGAGCGTGGCTGGTGCGTCGTCATCCGCGACATCGCACACTGGAAGCGGATCGAGGAAGATCTCGTCAACGCCCGCCGCCAGGCGGAAGCGGCGAGCCTGCACAAGAGCCGGTTCCTCGCCAATATCAGCCACGAGCTGCGCACGCCGCTGAACGCCATCATCGGCTTCGCCGACGTCATGGCCTCGGAGTGCTTCGGGCCGATCGGCAACGAGCGCTACATCGAGTATCTCGGCGACATCAAGCGTTCCGGCCACCACGTGCTCGACCTCGTCAACGACCTCCTCGACATCTCCAAGATCGAGGCGGGCAAGCTCGATCTCGCCTTCGAGGCGGTGTCGCTGAACGAGGTGATCGCCGAGGTCGTGTCGCTGATGCAGCCGCAGGCCAACCGCGAGCGGGTGATCGTGCGCTCGAACCTGCCTTCCTCGGTGCCGCCGGTGGTGGCCGACCGACGGACCATGCGGCAGATCGCGCTGAACCTCATCGCCAACGCCATCCGCTTCACCCCGGCGGGCGGCCAGATCATCGCCTCGACCACCTATACCGCCGATGGCGAAGTGCTGCTGCGCTTCCGCGATTCGGGGATCGGCATGTCCGAGCGCGAGATCGACATCGCCCTCACGCCCTTCCAGCAGGTGCATCCGCCCGGCGCCACCCGCGGCGAGGGCACGGGGCTCGGCCTGCCTCTGACCAAGGCCATGGTCGAGGCGAACCGGGCGAATTTCGCCATCAGCTCGGCCCCCGGCGAAGGCACGCTGGTGGAGATTGCCTTCCCGTCTCAGCGCGTTCTCGCCGACTGAGCCACACGCCCGGCGCACCGCGCCGGCGCGGTGGGCGGCCGGTCCCAGGAAAAGGTCGAGCCCGGCGACGGGCCGCGCGTCTGCGGGACACTCCGCGGGCGCTTCGGCACCTGCAGGTTCAGGCTCGACCTTGCGTCACGAGCCGCGGGTCAGTTCGCGACGGCGACGAATGTCGGCGATCGCCTGCTTCACGGTCTCGATCTCGTCGCGGAGCGTCGCGACCGTCGGGTCGAGGGGCGGCGCCGCGGCGTCGCGTCGTTCGGCGTCTTTGGCATCGGCCGCGGCGATGGCCCGCACCCGGTCGCGCAGCGAAGCCCGCTGGCGGACCTCCGGGGCGCTGGTCCGGCCGGCATCGGCCAGCGTCAGGCCGGTGCCTTCGAGCCGATTCCCGGCATGGAAGGCCGACGCATAGTCGAGCGAGGGAGCGTCGGTGAGGCGGGAGGCCGGCAACTCCCGGCCCGGCGCTCCGGCATGGTCGCTGCGACGCGTCGCGGACTCGTCTGACGGGGTCGGTGCGGACGGAGCGATGGCATCGGCGATCCGGGGCTCCTCGACCCCGGCTGGGATCGGGTCGGCGACGTCCGCAGTGTCGGCCGGGCTGCGCGGTTCCGCGGCGTCGGCGCGCGTGCCGGGTACGACAGTCGTCGGCGGCATCACGGTCGTCGCCAGCCCGTCGGCGTGAATTGCGGCCGCAGGCATCGGGGCAGCGGCCGGAACCGGCACCGCGGCGACCGGCGTCTCGGAAGCGGGGATCACGGCAGCAGGCGTTGGGACAGCAGGCACCGGGGCAGCGGGCATCACGGCGGCGTTCACCGGGGCGGCGGGCACGGGGGCCCGCATCGCGGCGCCCGGCGCGTCGGTCCCTTCGCCCCAGCGCGACGTGCGCTGGCGGCGGCGGTCGGCGAACACTGCGCGCAGGAGCCGGAACATCGCGGCAAGACCGGCGATGCCGATCCCGGCGAGGAAACCCAGCAGGCCGCCGGCGACCACCACGGTCTTGCGCGACAGGCTGCTCGGCAGAAGCGGCGGGGTCGCTTCGGAGATGACGCGGACATTGGCGGTGTTCAGGCTCTCCTGCTCGCCGGTCTCGCGCGCCCTCAGGAGAAAGGCCTCGTAGACCGCGCGCGAGGCATCGACCTCGCGCTCCAGTTCCCGCAGCTTGACGAAGGCGCCGCTGGTGGTGACCTGCTTGTCCTTGAGTTCGTCGAGCTGGGCGGTCAGGTCGCGCTCGGTCGCCTCGGCCCGCGCCAGTTCCGTCTGGGCCGCCGCGACGATGCGCTGCAGTTCGCCGGCAATCGCCTGGCGCGAGGCGGTGAGCGCGCCCTCGCTGGCGATGCGCTGCGGATGCCGGGGACCAAGCTTGGTGCCGAGGACCGCCTGCTGCTGGGCGAGCTCGGCATAGGTCTGGCGCAGCCGCACCAGGGCTTCCGACGCCAGTTCCTCCGGCAGGGTGCCTCGTACCACGTCCTCGACGCTGGCCGAGCGCATCGAGTCGGCCTTGACGCGCAGCGCGGTGATGTCGCCGCGCGCCCGGGCGAGCCGGTCGTTGGTGCGGGTGATGTATTCGTCGTCGACCAGCCGGCCGCCGACGCCGATCAGCGCGTTCTGGCTCTTGTAGTCCTCGACGGCGCTCTCGGCCCGCACCACGCTCTGGCGTAGTTCGGCGAGGCGCGAGGACAGGGAGTCGGTGGCGCGGCGCGCGGTGTCGGACTGCACGCGGCCCTGCTCGGCGATGAAGACTTCCGAGGTAAGATTGGCGATGCGGGCCGCCTTTTCCGGATCCGTCGATTCGACCGAGAGGTTGATGACGAAGCTCTTGGCCTCGCGACTGACGGTCATCGCGCGCCGCAGCCGCTCGAGCGTCCGGTATTCGCGGTCGCCCTGCGCGGCGTCGGTGCCAGCGAACAGGCTCGTCAGCGCCGGCGGCAGCCATCCGGACAGGCCGCCGACCGAGGTGCCGTTGAATTCGGGATCGGCCTCGAGATCGGCCTTGGCGATGACCCGCGACAGGATGTTGCTCGACATGATCACCGCGGTCTGGCTCTCGACGAGGGCCAGCGTGCCTTCGGACGGCAGGCCGTTCGGCGTGATCTCGTTGGCGACGACCTTGAGGTCGCGCGGGTCCATCAGGATCTGCGTCGTCGCGGTGTAGCGCTTAGGGGTCGATATGGCGAGGGCGACGGCGAGGCCGAGGCCGAGGATCGTCGTGGCGACGATCAGGAGCTTGCTGTTCCAGACGGCCTTGGCGACGTAGACCGGATCGATCACCGGGCCGCGCGGGGATCGCCGGCGTTCCTCCCCGACAGCCATGGCAGGGCCCGGCGCCGGCAGCGCCTTCGCGCCCGCGGCATTCCCGGCCCTTGCTGATGTTTCGTCGGAATTGAACATGACACCGGACGGTAATAAGTTTCCAAGCATAATGCGGCCTGGATGGACAAGAAAGCATTAACGGCGATCCCGGGATCGCCGGCGACGTCGGGCCGCGCCCGGTCAGGCGAGCCGTCGGCGGATCAGGTCAAACCAGGGTTTGGGCCGGTAGTCGGCGTCGAGCGGCAGCGGCCGCGAGGGCTTGCCGTCGCGGCGCGGCATGACGTCGGGAATCCAGCTGTAGCGGTCGGTCATCCCCCAGGTGATGACGGCATCGGGACGGCCTGCGGCGAACACGCCTTCGAGCAGGTCGCCGACGACGACGAGGGCCGCCGCATCCTGCTCCTCGGGCCCGCCGTCGATGTTCCAGTCGATGACGTCGAGCTCGCTGATCTGCAGGAAGACGCCGAGCGACTTCAGTTCCCTGCCGAACCTTGCGAGCGCCGGGATGTCGATCGCCTGGTCGGCGTAGAGATGGCCCTGGATCCCGATGCCGTCGATGCGGATGCCGGCGTCCTGCAGCTGCCGCACGATGTCGAGCACGATGGCTCGACGGCGGTCGTAGCGGTCGCCGGCAAATTCCAGGTCGTAGTCGTTCAGGATCAGCCGCGCCGAGGGATCGGCCCGCGCCGCGGCGGCGAAGGCGATGGGAACGTGGCGCGCGCCGAGGACCCGCATCCAGTAGCTGTCGCGCAGCACGCCCTCGTTCGCCGGATCGTGCGCGATCACCTCGTTGACGACATCCCAGGTCTCCACCCGGCCGCGATAGCGGTCCATCACCGCCTCGATGTGCTCGGTGAGGACCCGTTCCGCTTCGTCCGCCGCCGAGATCCTCTCCACCCAACCCGGCAGGGCGTTCCACCAGACATGGGTATGGCCGTGCGACCGCCGGCCGTTTTTCTGCGCCAGGTCGACGAGCCGGTCCGCCGACGCGAAGTCGAAGGCGTCCCGCGTCGGCCGCAGGGCTTCCCATTTCAGCTCGTTCATCGGCACGATGATGTCGCAGTGGTCGAGAAAAGCCTGGGTATAGGCGGGATCGCTGTCGAGATATTCGATCTGGATGGCGGCACCGAAGGGAACGGCGCTGCCTGCCGCGCGGGCGGATCCGAAGGGGGAGGCTGCGGCCAGGGCCGCCGCGCCGCGCAGCAGCGAACGGCGCGTTAATCCCGCCTCGCCTATGCTGCCTGCCGACGGCGAGGATGTCGGGGACGCGACGGGCGACCCGCGGTCGCTGCTTCTGTTGGTCAGACCCATGTTCTTCTCGCTCGAGGACCGATGATGCTGCAGGCCGGAACGCTGATGGCCAAGCTTAAAGGCAATATCGGCCTTGTCACGGCCTATGCGCATCTGATGGGCGGGTCGCTCGGCCGGCTGGTCTTGTCGCTCGGCTATTTCGTCTGCGTCGCCAATGCCCTGTCGCTGGCGGACTTCGGCCGCTTCGCGACGGCTTCGGCGACCGGCGTCGTCCTGTCCCGGATCGCCGCCTTCGGCTTCGTCTCGCCGCTCTACCGGGTCGCGACCGGCCGGCCGAGGCTGGTCGGCGTCTATACCGCCGGCTTTCTGGCCGCGCTCCTCGCCTCCCTGCCCCTCGTCGCGCTCGTGGCCGCCGGCTTCTACGCGGTCTTCTTCCAGGGAGAGATGAGCATCCTGGCCTTTGCCGCCATCGTCGCGGCGGAAGTCCTGTGCTGGCGGGTCCTGGAAGTCGTCTGCATCGTCAACAACGGCCTCGGCCGTTTCGGCCGCGCCGCCATCCTGGCGATTTCAGGCTCCGCCGTCCGCACGCTGGCGGCCCTGGCCTTCGCCCTGTTCTCGGACCATTCGCTGATCGCCTGGGCCAGCGCCTATCTTCTCGCCAATGCGCTCGCCATGCTGGGGGCGATCCTCTTCTTCTATCCCCGGATCCGGCTGCGCTTTGCGCCGTCGCTCTATCTCGCGCGCTGGCGCGACAGCGTCTCCGTCGCCAGCGCCGAGATCATCTTCTATCTGCAGTCCGAACTCGACAAGCTCTTGGTGCTGTCGCTCGGCGGGCCGCACATCGCCGGCCTCTACGCCATCCTGATGCGCCTCGTCGACCTCACCGCAATTCCGGTGCGCGCCTTCAACACCATGCTCGTGCAGAAGCTGATGAAGGCGCCGCAGACGCTGGCCTCCTGGCGCCTTCGCGTCTCGCTGGAGGCCGGCATCGCGGCCGTGTCGATCGCGGGCCTCGCCTTCCTCGGCGGGTTCCTGGCGATCTTTCCGACCGCTCTCGGCGACAACGTCGCCGATGCCGCGCCGCTGGTCCTCCTGGCGCTGCTCGTCCCGGCCTTCCGCAATCTCGTGGAATTCCAAAGCGAGCTTCTCTACGCCCGCGGCAAGACGACGGTTCGGGCGCTGATCCTGGCTCTGGTCGGGGTGATCAAAGCGGGGCTCCTGGCGCTCCTGCTCGGCCATTTCGACGATCGCGGCACCGCCTGGATCGCGGGCATGAACGGCCTGTTCGCGGCGCTCTGGCTGGTTTCGGCCGTCGCCACCTACACCGCCTTCGACTGGCACGGACGGGGCCGCCCGGCCGCGCCGGTCACGCCAGCCCCGCAGCCCGGCGAATGAGCCCGATGCCGGTGCCGGTGAAGGACTGGATGCCGACCGCGACCTGATCCGGCGCCATGGTTTCGGCAAAGCCCTCGATCTCGGCCCCGCTCATCGCGCCGCCGCTCCAGTAGATCCGGCAGAGGCGGCGCTCGGAGGCGACATGCCGGTCCGGCCGCGCCTCGACCTCGTCGACGAAGCGGCCGTAGATCGTGCATTCCGACAGGAGCCGCGTGGCGGAAAGGCTCGCCACGGCCGGGCGCTCCCCGACCGCCTCGATGCGCGCCACCATCTCGCGCGCGGTATCGGTGCGCCAGGCGATCAGGGTGGCGATATAGCCGGTTTCATTGACCACGGTCCGGGGAAGGCCGAGCAGGTCGCCCGCCTTCCGCGACCAGGCGCGGTGTTCGCCGAGCGCCGGTTCGGGCAGATCTGAAAAGGCGTGGGCGATCCGGTGGAACTCGACGGCGCCGTCGTGCTGGAGGCTGCCGGCGTCGAAAGGCTTGAGGAAGACGACGTCGGAATCGCAGGAGATCAGCACGGCTTCCGGCATGGTCGCGGCCATGGCGATGCGCCGCAGCTGCTGCACGTGCCAGCCCCGCAGCGGCGGCCCTTTCGGAGACAGCCAGATGCGGCGGCGGCCCAGACTCATGGGATCGGGAAACGGCCGCAGCCAGAAGGGCAGAAGGTCGCGCTCGCAGACGATCTCGCGCCGCGGACCGGCCAAGGTCCCGAACAGCGCCATGTCGGCGGCCTCGACGAGGATGACGTGCCGGGTGATGCCGGTGACGCGGGCGTCGATGCTGTCGCACAAAAGCCGGCAGCGCTCGAAGTCGCCGCGATAGCTGGACGTGACGATGGCGGAGGGGAGGATCGCGCGTTCCAGGGGTCTTGTTCCGGCGGAGAGGGTCAGAGCGCGTCGGCTGCGGAACGCCGCCGCCTCTCGCGCAGGATATGGGTGAGGAATCTCGGATTGCCTAAGACATAGCGGCGCCAGAGACGGCGCGGCTCGGCGCAGAGCCGGAACAGCCATTCCGCGCGCAGATGCCGCACGACCGCCGGCGCCCGGGGGACTATTCCTGCCTTGAAGTCGAACAGGGCGCCGACGGCGATGGCCACGGTCGTCTCGGCAGCGGTCAGGTGCTGCGCGATGAAGAGTTCCTGGCGGGGCACGCCGAGCGCGACGAGGACGATATCGACCTCGGCGTCGCGGGTTCGGGCGAGCACCGCCTCGGTCTCCGCTCCCTCGGCATAGAAGCCGTCCGAGATCGGCAGGAAGTCATGCTGCGGCAAGTCCGCGGCGAACTTTGCCGCGGCGGCCTCGGCAACGCCCGGCCGCGCCCCGATCAGGCCGACCCGCGCCCCCCCGGGCAGCCGGCCGAGAAGAAAGGGGACGAAATCGGTGCCGTTGAGATTTTCCGGGAACGGCCTGCCGAAGAGCAGGCGCGAGGCGAGGTCGACGCCGACGCCGTCCGGCAGCACCGTGAAATCGGCCAGGGCGCGCCGGTACTCGCCCCGCTCATAGGCGAGGTTGATGCAATGCGCGTTGACGAAGGCGACCTTGGTGAAGGTCCCCGTCTTCAGCCGCCCGGCGATGTCGCGCGCGACGGCCTCGCCCCGGGCCGCCGTGACGCGAACGCCGCCGATCAGCCGGGTCTCCCCGGGAGCCGCCTCGGGCAAGGCGTTCGGCGCCAAAGCGCGGCGGGCGAGATCGGTCATCGACGCATCATCCCGGCCGGCACCGACCCGTCCGTGTCGGCCCCGACATCGTCCGTCCTGGCGGGCGGCAATGGCCGGCCGGCCGGTTCGAGCAAGGCGGTGAGGTCGGCCAGGCCGCGACGCACAGCGGCCGACAAGGCATGCCGCTGGCCGAGCATGAAGGCAAAGCCGTTGCCGCGCCGGACCGTTCCCGCCCGCGCGCCCGCCACCATCGCCACCAGCGCCGCGGCAAAGTCCTTTGCCTCGTCGGCGACGCGGACATTGTCGGGCGTGTGGTCGACGCCGCGCAGCGCGGCCCGCGTCGCCACGGCCGGCATCCCCTCCTCGAACGTCTCGATCGTCTTCAGCTGGACGCCGGTGCCGCCGCGCGTCGCCAATGCAACGACGTGCGAGGCCTTGATGAAGGCCTGCGCGTCCTCCACGCGGCCGACGAAGCGGACATTGGCGGGGGCCGGCGGCGGCGGACCGTCGAAGCGGCCGGCGATGGCGATCCGGAGATCGGCCGGCAGGAGCTTCACCACCTCCTCGACGAACCAGTCGAGGCCCCTTCGGTTCGGGGCCCAGCTCCAGGTGCCGATGAGACCGATGTCCTGGGTCCGGCGGCCGGTATCGGGCAAGGTCGACCGGCCGATCGAAAGGGCCAGGGGATGGCAGGCCGGATGCTGGCCGAGGCCCAGCAGGCGCTGGTCGTCACGGCTCAGCGGGTGAATGACCGCGGCCCGGCCGCAGATGCGGCGCTCGCTGATCGCCAAGAGCCGCGCCTCGCGCCGGTAGAGCAGGCGCGCAGCCCAAGAACGGGCATCGCGCGCGTTTTCCTCGGCGGAGAGATGCTCGACATTGTGCGCGATGAAGACCGAGGGCCGGTCGGCCAGGAGAAACGGATAGGCGATCGGCATCTGGACGGAATTCAAGACATAGCCGTCGAACGGCCCCGCCGCGGCCAGTCTCCGGCGCAGGATGCGCGGATCGAGGACGGCGAGCTTGGCCGCGGAGATGGGCAGGCCGGCCCAGAGGGCGTGCGCCAGCCAGGCGAGCTTCCGCCCGCGGCCGACGGCGGCGTTCTCGATCGCCAGTTCTCCCAGATCGATGTCGCCGGGCGCCGCCGCCGCCGATCCGGGTCGACGGAAGCCGGCCAGGGTCAGCCGCACCCCCTGTCGACGGTACTCCTCGACGATTGCGCGGTTGGCCAGCTCGAATCCCGACGCCGCATTGCCATCGGGCAGGAGGGAACTGATGAAAAGAAGGTGCATTCGCTCCGACCGACGCCGCTTCGACAGCCAGGAGCTTGGCAGAGACCGGTTTCAAATACGCTAAGCCGCCCATGAAAACGCGAGACGTCCAGCGGTTTTCGCCGCCCGTTCAGCCGCTCTTCATGATTATGCGGTGCAATGCGCGCGGGCAGAAGCAGGGCGCTTCGAGGCTGGGGCGGGCATGGACGATTCCATCACGATCGAAATCGTCTCTCCCGATCTCCTGCGGGATGGGGCGCCGGCGCACGAGATCGTGGTGACGCTGCCGACCTTCCGCCGGCCCGAACATCTCCTGAAGACCCTGGATTCGCTGGCGGCCCAGAAGACGGCGCGGCGCTTCGCGGTGATCGTCATGGAGAACGACGCGGCGGGGCGCGAGGGTCTTGGTGCCGCCGGGCCGCTGTTTTCAGCCGGGACGATAGAGGGCCTCGTCCTCGTCGCACACGAACGCGGCAACTGCGCCGCCTACAATGCCGGCTGGCAGACGGCCCTCGCCCGGTTTCCGGCCATGCAGCACCTTCTCGTGATCGACGACGACGAATGGGCAGGCGCGGACTGGATCGATCGCCTCGTCGCGACGGCGGAAAGGGAAGACGCCGATTTCGTCGGCGCGCCGCAATGCCCGGTGTTCGAGGCCGGCGCGACCGAGAGCGTCCGCCGCCATCCCGTCTTCACCGCGCCCTATACCCGAACCGGCCCCGTCCCGATCCTCTATTCCTCGGGCAATGTGCTGATCCGGCGCCGGGTGCTGGAGGCGATGGGGCCGCCCTTTCTCGACACCGCCTTCAACTTCATCGGCGGCGGCGACAGCGATTTCTACGCCCGCTGCCGGCGCCGCGGCTTCCGCTTCGCCTGGTGCCAGGAGGCCCCCGTCTGCGAGACGACGCCGGCGCGGCGCACCGAATTTTCCTGGCTGCAGGCGAGGAGCCTGCGCAATGGCGCGATTTCCGCGCTGATCGAGCGGCGCGCCGATGCGAGCCCGTCGGGCCGGCTGAAAATCCTCGCCAAAAGCCTCGGTCTTCTCGCTCTGTCGCCCTGGCGCTTTCTCAAACTCGCCGCCCGGACCCGTTCGCCGATGATCGGGCTCTATCCCATCCATGTCGCCATCGGACGCCTGATGGCCGAGTTCGGGAAGGTCAATGAACAGTATCGCCGCCCCGAACAGAACTGACGCCTCGCCGCAGGAGCAGGCCGTCCATGCCGTGCAGACGGCCCTGGCGGCGGGTATCTTCACGGCGCTCTTGGTCTCCTTCACGCCCTTCGTCTCGGAATCCGAGACGGCGGGCGGTACGGGAAACCTCGTCAATCAGCTCGGCTTCGGCAGCCTCGGCCTCTTGGCCCTCATCGGTCACGCCATGTTCTCCACGCAGCGCGTCGTCTTCGCCCTGCTGCGGCCGACCTGGCTGGTGATGGTCGCCTGGATGGTGTTTTCCGTCACCCAGTCGGCGACGCCGGACGCGGCCTTCCGCGCCGTGCTGTTCTCCCTGTTCGCCATGCTGGCGGCGACGGCTGTCGTGTCCTTCCCGCCGAGCGAGCGCGCCTTCCGCCAGGTGCTGACAATCGCGGCGCTGGCCGTCCTCGGCCTGTCCTATGTCGGCATCGTCCTTTGGCCGGATCTGGCCATCCACGGCGCGGGCGGCGACGAGCCGCAGCATGCAGGCCTCTGGCGCGGCATCTACGCGCACAAGAACATCGCCGGCCCGGTCATGGCCGCCCTGTTCTTCGGCGGCGTCTATCTCGTGCGCGGCGGCGATCGCTGGCGCGGCTGGCTGATCGCCATTCTCGCCGGTCTCTTCGTCTACAAGACCGGCTCGAAGACGACGGCGGCGCTGGTGCCGATGGTCGCCGTCCTCGTCATCGGCGCGCGCGTCTTCGGCGGCCGGGTGCTGCCGATCCTGATCCTGTCGATCACCATGGTCGCGATGGCTCTGCTGACCATCGGAACCGTTCTCTCGCCCTTTCTCGACGGCATCCTGCAGGCCGTCCTGCCGGGCACGACCTTCACCGGCCGCACCGACCTCTGGCGCTTCGCCCTCGATGAGATGCAGGCGCAGCAATGGACCGGCTGGGGCTTCGAATCCTTCTGGCTGAGCGACCATATCCTGCGGGCCGAAGCGCCGTTCGAACTCTCCTGGGATCCGCGCGGCATCGTAAACTCGCATTCGGGCTATCTCGACATCGCCATCGCCTTCGGTTGGCCGGCGCTGCTACCGGCGGTCGCGATGCTCATCGTCCTGCCGTTCAAGGACTATGTGAACAGCCGCCCCTCGCCGGAGAACGAGCGGCTGGCGGACTTCCTCCTGATGGTGCTGGCCTTCTGCCTCCTGACCTCCTTTCTCGAGAGCTTCCTGTTCAAGCGGGCCGATCCGGTTTGGATGATGACCTGGATCGCGATCGTCGGCTTGCGGCTGCTGGCGAAATTCCGCATCACGCCGTGACCGCGGCGGCAGGCGCCTTGGCAAGCGACGCCGGACGCCTAGTTCCGAGCCCACAACCCTCGCTGATCGGAAAGCTTCCCATGGACCTCCTGCGCCTCGACGCGGTCGACGCGGACGACCTCGCCATCCTCGCGGCGCACTGCCAGGACGCGGTCCTGCGCATCGACGATCTGCAATATCTGCCGGCGGAGCAGCGCTTCGTCCTGGCGATGAACCGCTTCGTCTGGGAAAAGGCCGGCGGCCATTCGCGTTTCAGCCTCTTCCGGCGCCAGGAATACGAGCGGCGACAGGCGGTTCTCAGCTTTGCCCGGGTCAGGGCCGTGCAGCGGCACGGCATCGATCCCGCCGCGACCGACCAGGTTCTCTCGCTGCTCACCATGCAGTTCGCGCCCGGCGATGCCCCCTCCGGCTGGATCGAGCTTGTGTTTGCCGGCGGGTCCGCGATAAGGCTCGACGTCGAATGCGTCGAGGCGCGTCTCGCCGACCTCGGCCCGGCCTGGTCGACCGCGGCACGCCCCGACCACGACAAGCCGGACAGGTGATCGTCCTCGCGCCGCCACGGCGCTGACGATCCGCCCGTATCAGGCCCATGCCGCGGGGAGAATGCAGGTGCCGGTCAGGCTGAATGTCGCCACAGGGGATTTCGAGGACCACTTCGAGGCGCTGCTGGCGGCCAAACGCGAAGTCTCGGCCGATGTCGATGCCGTCGTGCGCGACATCATCGACCAAGTTCGCCGGTCCGGAGACGAGGCGCTGGTCGCGCTGACGAACCGCTTCGATGGACTGGCGCTGACGCCGGAGACGCTGCGCGTCGGCACGGACGAGATCGAGGCCGCCTACCGGGCCACGGCGCGGCCGACGCTCGAGGCGCTGGAACTCGCTTACCGGCGCATCACCAGCCACCATGAGCGCCAGCGCCCCAGCGACGACCGCTACACCGACGCGATCGGCGTCGAGCTCGGCAGTCGCTGGACGGCGGTCGAATCGGTCGGCCTCTACGTTCCCGGTGGCGCGGCGAGCTACCCCTCCTCGGTGCTGATGAACGCCGTGCCGGCCAAGGTCGCCGGCGTCGAGCGCATCGCCATGGTGGTGCCGGCGCAGAAGGGCGAACTCAACCCGCTGGTGCTGGCCGCGGCACGCATCGCCGGCGTCGACGAGATCTACCGCGTCGGCGGCGCCCAGGCGATCGCGGCGCTGGCTTATGGCACCGCGACCATCCGGCCCGTGGCGAAAATCGTCGGGCCGGGCAATGCCTATGTCGCGGCGGCCAAGCGCCGGGTCTTCGGCACCGTCGGCATCGACATGATCGCCGGTCCCTCGGAAGTCCTCGTCATCGCAGACGGCGGCAACGATCCCGACTGGATCGCCGCCGACCTCCTGGCGCAGGCCGAGCACGACGCCGCGGCGCAGTCGATCCTGATCACCGACGATGCCGCCTTCGCCGATGCGGTGGAGCAAGCCGTCGAGCGCCAGCTGACCCGCCTGTCGCGGCGCGCGACGGCGGAGGCCAGCTGGCGCGATTTCGGCGCGGTGATCGTCGTCGGCGATCTCGCTCAGTCGGCCGCTCTGGCCGACCGCATCGCCGCCGAGCACCTGGAGCTCGCCGTCGAGGACCCCGAGGCGCTGTTCGCCGGGATCCGCAATGCCGGCGCGGTCTTCCTCGGCCGGCACACGCCGGAGGTCATCGGCGACTATGTCGGCGGCTCCAACCACGTGCTGCCGACGGCGCGCTCGGCGCGCTTCTCCTCGGGCCTGTCGGTGCTCGACTTCGTCAAGCGTACCTCGATCCTGAAGCTCGGGCCCGAGCAGTTGCGGGCGCTGGGCCCGGCGGCGATCGAGCTGGCCCGCGTCGAGGGCCTCGACGCGCACGGCCGCTCCGTCGCCATCCGCCTGAACCTGTGAGGGCGGCATGACGGAGACTCCGACCTCGCGGCTGATCGCCATCGATCTCGACGAGACCATCGGGCGGGCGACGCCCGATATCGAGCACGAGCGCGCGGTGGCGATCTTCGACCTCATCGAGGAGAACCGGTTCCAGCCAAGCGGCCTGCCCGAGGGACGCTTCCGACTGAAGCTGTCCCTGATCGACAAGCGCCTGGTCTTCGACATCCGCGACGAGGCGAATGCCGCCGTCGTCACGCACATCCTGTCGCTGACGCCGCTGAAGCGCATCATCCGCGACTATTTCCTGATCTGCGACAGCTATTACGAGGCCATCCGCTCGGCGACGCCCTCGCAGATCGAGGCGATCGACATGGGACGGCGCGGCATCCACAACGACGGCTCCGAAACCCTGCGCGACCGTCTCGCCGGCAAGATCGACCTCGATCTCGACACCGCCCGCCGGCTGTTCACCCTGATCTGCGTCCTGCACTGGCGGAACTGACGATGGACGGAGGTGCCGGTCCCCTTCCCCTCGAGGCGGCCGCCAGCCGGACGGCGTGCCTTGCCACGGGCCGCCCGGGATGAGCGGCGATCGCGCCCCGCCCGCCGATGGAACCGACAAGGCGCCGGTCACCTCGGTGCTGTTCGTCTGCGGCATGAATGCCATCCGCTCGCCGATGGCCGAGGCCATCGCCCGCTCGCTCCTGCCGCGCGGCACCTATATCGTCTCGGCCGGCGTTCGCACCGGCAACCGCGATCCCTTCGTCGACACGGTCCTCACCGAACGCCAGCTCAGCCTCGGCGACCGGCGGCCGCAGGGGTTTGCCGATCTCGCCGACAGCTATTTCGACCTGATCGTCACCATGGCGCCCGAGGCCCACCACACCGTCCTCGATGCCACGGGCTCGCAGGCGGTGGCCGTGGAATTCTGGCCGATGCCCGATCCGTCGGTGGTGACCGGCAGCCGCGAACAGATCCTCGACGCCTATCGCGACGTGCGCGAGCGCATCGAGGCGCGGATCCGGCAGCGGTTCCTGCCGGCGCCTGGATAGGCTCCGCGGGGCGTCTGGCACCAGGCCGAATGCCTGTCAGTGCGCCTCGACCTTGACGCCGGCGGCCGGCTTCTGGATGAAAACCGAGAGCAGAACGAGCGCGCCGAACAGCACCGTCAGGAACAGGAAGACGTCGGAAAACGACATCACCATGGCCTCGCGCCGGACGATCTGGGACATCTGGCTGACCGCCGTCAGGCTGCCGTCGAGGCCGTTGGCGTTCATCGAGGCGGCCATATTGGCCATCCGCTCCTCGACCACGCCGCGGCCCCAGCGCACCGATTCCGCCAACCGCTCGTAGTGCAATACCTCGCGGTTGGTGAGGAGCGTGTTGATGATGGCGAGGCCCACCGCGCCGCCGAGATTGCGCGTCAGGTTGTAGAGGCCCGACCCGCCCTTCATCTTCGCCGGCGAGAGCGTGCCGAGCGCGATGTTGTTGATCGGGATCATCGCCATCATCAGCCCGACGCCGCGCAGGATCTGCGGGATGAACAGGTTCCCAAAATCCCAGTCGTGCGTCAGCCCGGTCATCATGTAGGTGCCGAGGCCGAAGGCGGAAAAGCCGATCGCCATCATGATCCGCGGGTCCATCTTGCCCGACAGGATGCCCGAGACCGGCGCCATCAGGAACATGGCGAGGCCAGAGACGAACATGGTCTGGCCGATGGCGAGCGAATCATAGCCGCGGATGCGGGCGAGATAGACCGGGTAGAGATAGGTCAGGCCGTAGAGGCCGATGCCCATGACGAAGGAGAACAGCGAGCCGAAGGCAAAATTGCGGTTGGCGAAGGCCGAGAGGTCGACGATCGGCTCCTTGGCGGTGAAGGCGCGGTAGAAGAACAGCAGCGCGCCGACGACCATCACGAGGGTCGCGAGAGTGATCGAGGTATCCTCGTACCAGTCGTTCAGCGGTCCCTCTTCCAGCACGTATTCGAGCGAGCCGAGGAAGGAGGCCATGCCGGCGAGGCCCCACCAGTCGAACTTCGAGAACAGCGAATGGTCAGGCTCGTCGAAATCGACGAGGTTCCACACCGCGATGGCCACGATGATGCCGGGCGGCACGTTGACGAGGAACAGCCAGTGCCAGGAAAAGGCGTGACTGAGATAGCCGCCGACCGTCGGCCCGATCGTCGGGGCGAGCGTCGCCACGAGGCCGATCATCGGCGAGACGATCGAGCGCTTGGACGGCGGGAAGACGGTGAAGGCGGCGGCGAAGACGCTCGGGATCATGCCGCCGCCGATGAAACCCTGGATCGCCCGGTAGACGATCATCTGGTCGATGTTCGTCGCGGTGGCGCAGAGCGCCGAGGCCAGCGTGAAGCCGGCGGCCGACACGGTGAACAGCACGCGGGTCGACAGCATCCGCCCGAGAAAGCCCGACAGCGGGATCATGATCACTTCGGCGATCAGATAGGCCGTCTGCACCCAGGGAATCTCGTCCGACGAGGCGGACAGGCCGGCCTGGATCTCCGACAGCGAGGCCGAGACGATCTGGATGTCAAGGATCGCCATGAACATGCCGAAGACCATGGCGATGAAGGCCAGCATCTTGCGCAGGGGAATGGCGTCGCTGGCGGGCGCCGCGGGGGGAGTGGCTGAAGCGGTGGTGGACGACATGGCGCGGCTTTCGGCCTTTGACAGGGACGCGCCATTTACGGCGCGGTCGTCGCGGCTCTGTCGTCGCGGCGCGGTGGGCGGTGGATCAGTTCGAGTCGGTGGCGTCCGCGGTCTTCGTCGGCCCGGTGCGGATGTCGACCGAAACGACGGCCGACAGGCCCGGCCGGAACATGCCGGAAAACTCGGCAGTGTCGTCGAGGGAGATGCGCACCGGCACGCGTTGCACCACCTTGGTGAAATTGCCCGTGGCGTTGTCCGACGGCAGCAGCGAGAACACCGAGCCGGAGGCCGGCGACAGACTCGTCACCGTGCCCTCGAACTCCCGGCCGGGCGCGGCGTCGATCTCGATCCGGACCTTCTGGCCGGGGACGAGATCGCCGAGCTGGGTCTCCTTGAAGTTCGCGTCGATATAGACCTTGGTCATGGGCACGACGGCGGCGAGACGCTTGCCGGAGGAGACGAGATCCCCGGGCTCGACCGACAGATTGCCGACGACGCCGTCATAGGGGGCGTTGATGGTGGTGAAGGTCAGGTCCCGCGCTGCCTGGTCGCGGGCGATCTCGAGCTCGCGCACGGTGCGCTCGGCTTCCTGGCGCTGCGCGTCGAGCACGGCGACATTGGCCCGTGCCGCGGCGATCGAGGCATTGGCGCCGGCGATATTGGCCGCGGCCGAATCGCGGGCGCTCTGGGCGGTGTCGCGCCCGGCCTTGGTGCCGGCGCCCGACTTGACGAGATCGGACGCGCGCGACAGGTCGAGCTCGGCCTTGTCGAGCGCGACCGAAAGCCCTGCTTTGGCGGCATCGGCCTCGCCGAGCTGGGCCTCGGCGGCGTCGCGCTGGGCGGCGATGCGGTCGATCGAGGCGTGCTGGGTGGCGATCTTGGCCTCGGCCGTCTCCAGCGCCAGGCGGAAATCGCCGTCGTCGATGACGACCAGAGGCTGCCCGGCGACGACCTGCTGGTTTTCCTGCACCGGGACCGACTGCACGTAGCCGGTGATCTTCGGCGAGACGATCGACATGTCGGCACCGACATAGGCGTCGTCGGTGCTGACGAGAAAGCGCCCCTCGGTCCAGTAGGCGTGGCCGAAATAGCCGCCGGCGCCGATGGCGGCCAACAGCACCAGCGACAGGATGACCTTCTTCCGTCCGGATTTGGGCGGCTTGGCCACAACGGCGGCCTTCGCATCCTCTGTGGGAGCGACGGCTGTCGCCGGCGGAAGCGTGCCCGGCTTTTCGGCGACGCGTGCGATGGGCGCGGCGCCACTGTCCTGCCGGATTTCGGCATCGACCGTGCTTGCCTCGTCCCGACCCTTGCCTGCACTCTCCAACATCGCAGCCACCCTCAATCGAACCGAACCGTTCGGTTCGATGTTGACGTAGCGTCCTCTTTGACGCATTGCAAGATGGACAAACGAATTCCCTCCGCAATCGCTCCCGGTGCCGCCGATCGTGATGAACAACCCCTTCCCCCGCCCCGAGGACAAGGACCCTCTCGTCGCCGCGGGCACGGCAGCCCGGCAGGCCAAGCCGGCGACCGCGGAAGCCGGCGGCCGCAAGGGTGCCGGCGAGGATCCGCAGAAGCGCGAGCAGATCATGGCCGGCGCGCGCGAGGTTTTCGGTGCGCTCGGCTTCGACACCGCCAGCATGAGCGACGTGACGCGCGCCGCGGGCGTTTCCAAGAGCACGCTCTACGTCTATTTCCGCAGCAAGGAAGAGCTGTTCACGGCGCTCATCGCCGACGAGCGGGAGCGCTATTTCGCGCGGATCGAGAAGATCTTCAGCGACACGCTTCACCCCGAAGAGACACTGCGGACCTACGGCATCCTGCTGGCGACCAAGCTGACGTCGGAAAAGGTCGTGCGCGCCAGCCGCACGGTCATCGCCGTCGCCGACCGGATGCCCGATGTCGGGCGCGATTTCTACGAGGAGGGGCCGCAACGCGGCGTCCTTCTGCTGGCCCACTATCTCTCGGCAGCGCACGACGCAGGCACCCTCACCGTCGCCGATCCGCACCGGGCGGCCATCCAGTTCATCGAACTGTCCATGGCCGGTCTCTACCGGCCCCGGCTCTTCAACCATGTCGCGAGCGACCCGGTCCCGGCCGAGATCGAGGCCGTCGTGGACAGCGCCCTCGCTCTGTTCATGGCAGGCTACGGTCCGCGGGGCCGCTGACCGCCAAGAGCGGGCGCCGGTCCGAAGGCCGGCTCTCGAGCCAAGATGCTTGACGCTGGCAGCCGACTTCCGTCTAGCGGGTGCCGTCGGCGAAGAAGGTGATCGCCTGCTTCAGCTCGGAGAGGCCGAGGCCCTTTTCCGACGAGGTGGTGATGATCTCGGGGAAGGCCGCCGCGCGCTTGACGATCGCCTTGGCGGTGGCCTCGGCGAGCTTCGGCACGGCCTGCGGGCTGATCTTGTCCGACTTGGTGAGGACGATCTGGTAGGACACCGCCGCCTTGTCGAGGAGGCCCAGCACTTCCAGATCGTTCGCCTTCAGCCCGTGACGGGAATCGATGAGCAGGAACACCCGCTTCAGCGTCGCCCGTCCCCGGAGATAGTCGAAGACGAGCCGCGTCCAGGCGTCGACCTGTTCCTTCGGCGCCTCGGCATAGCCGTAGCCCGGCATGTCTACGAGGGCGAGCGGCGGCAGGTCGAGACCCTCGCCGGTATAGCCGCCGGGCACGAAATAGTTGAGCTCCTGCGTGCGCCCCGGCGTGTTGGACGTCCGGGCGAGCCCCTTCTGTCCCACCAGCGCGTTGATCAGCGACGACTTGCCGACATTCGAGCGGCCGGCGAAGGCGACCTCCGGCGGGCCTTCCGGCGGCAAAAACTTCATCGCCGGCACGCCGCGGATGAACACCCACGGCTTGGCGAAGAACAGCCGCGCCTCGTTTGCTGCGTCAAGGCCCGGTTCGGTCTCGGGGGTCTCATTCATCGGGCCGTCTCCAGTAGGTTTCGGCGCCGCGGATCGCACCCAAATTGCGTATTCTCCGCCGGGTCGCCGCCCAAGCCGTGCGCCACGCCTTGCGGCGCTGCGTCCTTGCCCTGGCGGAGGGCAAGTCGGCCCGCCCGCGAGCAGGATGCGCCAAAAGCGAAGAGCCGGAAAGCGAGGCTTCCGGCTCCTGGCAGTGCATGAAAGGCCTGGATCAGGCTTCCTTGTTCTTCCGCTTGAACATGTCGCGCAGATTGTCGAGCAGCTCGATCTTGGTGCCGTTGCGCTTCATGATCACCGACTGCTGGATGATCGACAGGAAGTTGTTCCAGGTCCAGTAGATGATCAGACCCGACGGGAAGGTGTGCATCATGTAGGTGAAGATCACCGGCATCCAGGTGAAGATCATCTTCTGCGTCGGATCCGGCGGCGTCGGATTGAGCTTCATCTGGATGAACATGGTGATGCCCATCAACAGCGGCCAGACGCCGATCGCGAGGTAGATCGGGACGTCGTAGGGCAGGAGGCCGAACAGGTTGAACAGGCTGGTCGGATCCGGCGCCGCCAGATCCTGGATCCAGCCGAAGAACGGCGCATGCCGCATTTCGATGGTGACGTACAGCACCTTGTAGAGCGCGAAGAACACCGGGATCTGCACCAGCATCGGCCAGCAGCCGGCGGCCGGGTTGATCTTCTCGGTCTTGTAGATCTCCATCATCGCCTGCTGCTGCTTCGCCTTGTCGTCGGCGTAGCGCTCGCGCATTTCGAGGATCTTGGGCTGGATGTCCTTCATCTTCGCCATCGACTTGTACGACTTGGAGGCGAGCGGGAAGAAGACGAGCTTCAGGGCGACGGTGACGATCAGGATCGCTGCGCCGAAATTGCCGGTGAAGTTGAACAGCCAGTCGATGACATGGAAGAGCGGCCGGGTGATGAAGAAGAACCAGCCCCAGTCGATCAGCTGGCCGAACTGCTGGATCCCGGCGTTCTCCTCATAGCCGTCGATCAGATCGACGACCTTCGGCCCGGCGAAGGTGCGCGAGACGATCTCGGTCGACTGGCCGGGCGCCACCGTCACGGCATCGCCGAGATAGGACGAGTGGTATTGCGGCCGGCCCGTCGCCTGGTAGAGGAATTCGGCCTGGAAGGGCTGGCCGGCCTGCGGCACCAGGGCCGTCGCCCAATACTTGTCGGTGATGCCGAGCCAGCCGCTGGAAGCCTTGACCGGCTGGATGCGGCCCTCGTCCTCGATCTTCGAGAAGGTCGCCTCGCTGACGCCCTCTTCGCCGAAGACGCCGAGGAGGCCCTCGAACACCACCCAGGCCGAGGCGATCTCCGGTTTGGTGAAGCGCACGACGCGGCCGTACGGCGCAACGGCCACCGGCGCCGTGCCGGCGTTCTCGACCGTGTCGGTCATGGTGAACATGTAGTTCTGATCGATCGCCACCTGGCGGCGGAACGTCACATTGCTGTCATTGGTATAGGTCAGCGTGACCGGTGTCGCCGGCGTCAGCGTGGCGCCGGTTTCGGCCTGCCAAACCGTGGTCGGTCCCGGCAGCGTGCCGGCATTCTGGCCGGCATAGCCGAATTCGGCATAATAGGCGGCGGCCGTGGCTTCCGGGGACAGGAGGACGATATCGGGCGAGGAATCGTCGACGGTCTCGTGATAGTTCTTGAAGCGGAGATCATCGAGCCGTGCGCCGCGCAGGCTGATCGAGCCGACGAGCGTCGGCGTGTCGATGGCGATGCGCGGGGTTTCGGCGAGCGCCGCTTCGCGCGTGGCGGTGCCGGGAAGCGCGGCATTGCCGGAGGGAACGAGGCTCTCGCGCCCCGACGGGATCGGCGCAGTGGTCTGGGCCGAGCCGGCCGGGACCTGGGGCGTCTGCAGGGAACCGGGGTTCTGGGCCTGCGCCGACTGCTGGGCTTCGATCTGCGCCTGTCGCTGGGCTTCCAGACGCGGACTGACCACGAGGAACTGCCAGCCCACCAGCACCGCGATCGACAGCGCCATGGCGATCAGGAAGTTCTTGTTCTTTTCCATCAATCCGTCCCCGATGGGTGTCCGTCGCCGCCGGGCTTCGGCCGATCCGGCCGCGCCCGCGCCAGGCGCCGGGAAAGCTCGCTCTTGAGCGTCGCAAAGGGGACGCCGAGCAGATCGCGGCGGGCGACGACGACGAAGTCGAACCCCTCGGCCATCGCGGCCCCGCATTCCAGCCGCACGGCTTCGCGCAGCCGCCGTCGGATGCGGTTGCGCTCGACGGCATTGCCGACCTTGCGCGTCACCGTCAGACCAAGGCGGGCCTCGGCACCATCCTGGCGATCCCGCGCCTCGATGAAAAAGAGCGGCCCGTTCAGCCGGCGGCCGCGGCGGGCCGCCAGAAACTCGGCACGAGTCCGCATGCGGCCCACAGGCCGCGCCTTTCCGTCATCCGCCGAGAGATCGCCGATGGCTCCGGCCGATCTTAGGCGGAGAGGCGCTTGCGGCCCTTGGCCCGGCGGGAGGCGATGACGCGGCGACCGCCGACCGTCTCCATGCGGGAGCGGAAGCCGTGGCGACGTTTGCGGACGAGCCGGCTCGGCTGATAAGTGCGCTTCATTGTTCAATCCCCGCAGCCATGCCGCAGGCCTCTATCGTGCAAGATGAAACCGAGAACTCGAATGAGCGTCGAGGCGCGCACGCGAAAAATCGCGCGAAATGCCGTCCGCTCGGATGGCGCTTCTTGAAACAGGCGCGGGCAAAAGTCAATCGCCGCGCGGCAGCCGGGCCTGGCGATCCCGCCAGAGGGCGGCCCCGCGCCTGCGGCCTCCCTGCCTGGCGGCGAGCGCGGCCGATCGTCATTGCGGCCCCGCCCCTCCCGGCGCGGTCCGACGGTAAAGTCAGAGCCGGCGCGGGAAATTGGCAAACCGGGCGCCGTCGTCTAATTTGCTCACTACGCCCAACGCCGATTCGTCCGTCGGCGAGGTGGAAGAAGCGGGCGCTTTCGGCCAGCGCTGCCGCCGCTTCCGTCGCAGACAAGAAATAGCATGAGGAACAAGGCGGGATTATCAGGTAATCTTAGCGCCGTGCCTCTAAAGGATGACTGTGCCTTCACGGATTTCTGCACTGGCCAAGCAGGCCCATCGAGAGACGGCTGCCGCTTCGGGTCCCGTCGCCTATCGGCACCGCTTGTCGGCGCGCCTGTGGCGGCTGACCATCCTGGCGGTGATGCTGGCCGAGGTGCTGATCTTCGTGCCGTCGATCGCCAACTACCGCAAGGAATGGCTGCGGCAGAAGATCGAAACGGCGGCCGTGGCCGGGCTGACGGCCGAACGCGCCGGCAGCAACGGCGAGGCCGTCCTCGGGCCGCAGGAACAGGCCAATCTCCTCAGGGCGCTCGATGCCCGGCTGATCGCGACCTCCAACGGCACCGTCTCGCGCCTCCTGGCCCGCGACGAAACGCTGGGCAGCGTCGACGCGCAGGTCGACATCGGCAATGACGACTGGCTGTCCCTGATCGCCGGCGCCTTCGACACGCTGCTCCTCGGCGAGGATCGCATGCTGCGCACCCGTGGCCCGGTCGGCGAGGCGGGCATGGTCGCCGAGGTGGTGATCGCGGAAAGCCAGCTGCGCCGGGCGATGCTGATCTATTCACGCAACATTTTCGTGCTGTCGCTGGTGATCGCCTTCTTCGCCGCGCTGCTGGTCTATCTCGCCATCAGCTATCTCCTCATCCGGCCGATCCTGGCGATGACGCGCTCGATGGTGCAGTTCGGCGAAAATCCCGCCGATTCGGAGCAGATCATCAGGCCGAGCGGCCGGCCGGACGAGATCGGGCTGGCCGAGCTGGAACTGGCCGCCATGCAGACGACCCTCTCCCAGACGCTGCGCGAGCAGCGCCACCTCGCCGATCTCGGCCTCGCCGTCTCGAAGATCAACCACGACCTGCGCAACGTGCTGGCCTCGGCGCAGATCGTCTCGGACCGGCTATCGGATCTGGAGGATCCGCGCGTCCAGCGCTTTGCGCCGCAGCTGATCCGCAGCCTCGACCGCGCCCTCGCCTACACCCAGTCGGTGCTGGCCTACGGCCGCGCCGTCGAGCGCGCGCCGGTGCGCCGCAAGGTCCGGCTGCACCGGCTTGTCGCGGAAGTGTTCGAAACCGCCGTCGTCAGCCCGCAGGTCGGAATCGAGCTGATCAACGATGTCGCCGAGGCCTGCGAGGTCGATGTCGACCCCGACCAGTTCTTCCGCGTTCTCAGCAATCTGTGCCGCAATGCCGTGCAGGCGCTGGAAAGCGAGGACAGCGAGGCGGTGGTCCGGCGGATCACCGTCAGCGCCCGGCGTCTCGCCGACGGCCAGGTGCTGATCGCCGTGGAGGATACCGGGCCCGGCCTGCCGATGCGGGCTCGTGAGCACCTGTTCGAGGCCTTTCGCGGCTCGACCCGGGCCGGCGGGACGGGACTGGGCCTGGCCATCGCCGCCGAGATCGTCGAGGCCCATGGCGGCCGGATCGCGCTCGGCCGCAATACCGCATCCGGCGCCCGGTTCGAAATCCACCTTCCGGCGCGGCCGTCCAACGACGCCCAGGTGCCCGCCCCCGGCGGCAACGAGAGCCGCGAACCCAACCCGCCGCCGCAAGGCTAGCCGCCGCCCGCCCAACCGCCGCCGCGCCGATGCGCCGCCGGCGACGAAGCAGCGGGAGCCGGGCCCGGAAACACGGACTGCCTCGTCCCTGGCGCCCCCCTTCCGGGCGCCCTCAGCTTTATCGCCGGAACCGCTTGCAATTCCCCCGTCCAGCCGTTAGTACCCCCTTCACCGCCAGACGAGGGGTCTCACCCCCCGCCGGCCGGATGCGCCCGTAGCTCAGCTGGATAGAGCACCAGACTACGAATCTGGGGGTCAGGGGTTCGAATCCCTTCGGGCGCACCATTTCATTTCTCAGCGCATCGGCGCTCAAAAAATCCAACGGATAGACTGTCGCGGGGCTCGAAATCCGTGCCCTCGGTCACGCGACAATCGTTGCGAAAAGGCGTGTTCCGCCTGCGTCAGCGTGCCGGTGCGCATGCAGCTTCCATCTTGCCCGCAGACCGCATCCGCCTGTCGGATCGAATGTCCAAGCCCCGGGACACGGTTTTGCCGACGGCAGGGGCTGGTCGCCCGCGGGAAACTTACCAGCGCAGGACTTTGCGGCCGAGCGACATGCCGGCGGCGACGAGCATGCTGGCGGCCAACGGGTACCAGGTGGCCACGAAGAGCGGCGAATCGTCGATGCAGTGGGCCGCGTAGAAGAAACCGGAGACGGCCGCGGCCGCGAGGCCGCAGAGCCCGCCCGCCAACAATGGCCTTGTCGTCGCGCCCCTGCGGAGCGCCCAGAGCAGGATGGCGAGCGGAACGGCGCCCATGGCCGGGATGGCGATGAGGCAGACGAGGTTGTTGGTGCCGACGAGCCGCGCGCCCCACAGGTTTCCCGGCACCGCGAGCAGTTCGCCGACCACCGCCAGGCCGAGAAGCGAAGCCGGCAGAGCGAGCCACGGCAGCCAGCGCCGCCCCGACAGCCCGGGATGGCGAAGGTCGCGCAAAGCGAGCAGCGCGGTGAGCGCCGTCAGGCCCGTCAGGATGAATTTCAGGTCGAACCGCAGGCTGGCCAGCGAGGCGACGAAACCCGGCCGCACGCCCAGCGCCGCGAACAGGGTGATGGCCGCAGCGCCGACGGCGAGGACCACCACCATCGGCCAGGGCGGCAAAGCGGGGCGCGGCGATCGGCGCGCGTCCGCCTCGAGGGTCTCGATCAGGGTTTCGGTCTGCATTCTACTGGCTCCCGAACCTTGCGGCGATCGCCGCCAGGCCGCGATGGAAGGCGACCCGGACGGCCCCTTCGGTGATTTTCAGCTTCTCGGCGGTCTCACCGATGGAGCGCCCCTCGACCGAGATCGACGCGACGACGGCGCGTTGACGCCCGTCGAGGCTGTCGACCGCCCGCGCCACGTCCTTCGGCGTCGGGACCGCCTCCGCCGCGGGAGAGGCGAGAATCTCGGCGAATTCGGCGATGTCGATCTCCAGCCGGCGTCCGTGGCGGCGATAGGCGTCGACGGCCTTGTGGCGCGCGATGGCGAAGAGCCAGGGCGCGACGGGCTCTTCCTGTCGCCAGGTATGGCGCTTGGCGTGGACGGCCATCAGGATTTCCTGCACGAGGTCTTCCGGGTCGAAACCGGGAGCCGCGGGCGCGCGACGGGCGGCGAACGCGCGCAGGGCTCTGGCGGCCTCCCGAAGGAAGGCCCCATAGGCCCTGTCGTCTCCCCGCAGGGCCGCTCGCAAGAGAGCGTCGAGCCCTTCGGGCGGAGGCGGGAAGGCAGGCATCATCTCCCCCTCTTCGGTGTGGGCGGGCCTTTTGTTACGGGACGCGGCGTCGGCCCCGGCGTCGAACAACACGTCCGGAAAAATCCCCGTGGGGAAGGTAACAGATTTTCGGGCGGGCTCGAATGAGGGAAAGCGAGGCCGATGACCGGCCCGCTTCCGCCGTCTCGAGGAGAACCACCATGGATCGACGTTCCTTCAGCCTCGCTCTCGCAGGCTCGCTCGCCGCTGCCCTCGCCACCGCCGCCACGCCCGCCTCGGCGGAGGATGCCAAGATGGAGAAGTGCTACGGCGTCGCCCTCGCCGGGCAGAACGACTGCGCCGCGGGCGCCGGCACCACCTGCGCCGGCACTTCCAAGGTCGACTACCAGGGCAATTCCTTCAAGGCCGTCCCGGCCGGCACCTGCACCACGATGAAGCTTCCCGGCGATCGTGTCGGCTCGCTCGAGCCGCTGACGCGCGACATCCCCTCCTGAGGGCTTCGGCCCTCCCCGGGAGCGGCGGGATCGTCGCTCCCGGTCCCTGCCCCGGCGCCAGCCCCAGCCCTTCGAGGGATCGATGCAACCAGCTCCGTCGACGACACCCGGCCTGCCCCCGTCGGCGGGCCTCGGGCTGAAGCCCGAGCACTATGGCGAAATCCTCAGAACGCGGCCCGCCCTCGGCTTCTTCGAGGTGCATGCCGAGAACTACATGGGCGACGGCGGCCCGCCGCACCGCTGGCTTGAGGCGATCCGAGAGGTCTACGCGCTGTCTCTGCACGGTGTCGGGCTGTCGATCGGTGGACCGGCGCCGCTCGACCGGGACCACCTGCACCGGCTCCGGCGGCTCGTCGACCGCTACCGCCCGGAAAGCTTCTCGGAGCACCTAGCCTGGTCGACGCATGCCGGCGCCTTCCACAGCGACCTTCTCCCTTTGCCCTACACGCCCGCCACCCTCGCGACGGTCGCGGACCATGTCGCCGAGACGCAGGACATGCTGGGGGTCCGCATGCTCCTGGAGAATCCCTCGACCTATGTCGTCTTCGCCGAGTCCACCATCGAAGAGACGGATTTCCTGCGCGAGGTCGTGCGGCGCACGGGCTGCGGTCTGCTCCTCGACGTCAACAATGTGATGGTCTCCGCCGTCAACCACGGCCAGGATCCCGGTGCCTATCTCGCCCGCTTCCCGGTCGAGAGCGTCGGCGAGATCCATCTCGGCGGCTATGACGAGACGCAAGACGACGACGGCGAGCGGCTGCTGATCGACGCGCACGGCTCCGCCGTGTCGCCGGACGTCTTCGCGCTCTACGAACGCACCCTGGCCCTGACGGGCCCCGTCCCCACGCTCGTCGAGTGGGACAACGACGTGCCGCCGCTCGCGACGCTCCTGGCAGAGGCCACGCGCGTCGAGGCCGCGCTGGCGGCCGCGCGCCCCCGCTCGCCCCGGGCCTTCGCGGGAAGAGCGGCATGAGCGCGTGCCCGGACACCGGGGCCGCCCCCGATTTCGCCATGAGTTTCGCGTCGGCGCTCGCCGGGTCCGGGGCGCCGGTGGGGCTCGGCAAACGCGGCGGTCGACCGGATGCCGGCCGCTTCCGGATCTACCGCAACAATGTCGGCGTGGCGCTTGCCGGCGCCCTCGCAAGCCGTTTCCCGGTGGTGCGCCGGCTGGTGGGCGAGACGTGCTTCGCCGCCCTGGCGAAAGCCTACGGCAGGGCGCGGCGGCCAACGTCCCCGGTGATGCATGGCTATGGCGACGATCTGCCTGCCTTCATCGAATGCGACGGATTTCCCCCGGTGTCGGGGCTCGACTATCTCGCTGACGTCGCCCGGCTCGAAGAGGCGATCTCGGCAGCCTATCACGCCGCCGAGGCGCCCGTCGCCGACCTTGCCGTGCTGGCCGCTCTCGCCACGCCCGCGCTCGACCGCGCCCGCCTCCACGCGCATCCGGCCGTGCGCGTGCTGGCCTCGGAGCACCCCATCGGCACCATCTGGTCCGTGCACCAGGCGCAGACCGTGTGCCCCGTCGTGAACTGGAGGGGCGAGACCGTCCTCGTGACGCGGCCGCAGGCCGAGGTCCGGCTGACGATCCTGCCGGCCGGGGATGCGCCCTTCGCCCTGGCCGTGCTGAACGCCGTCCCGATCGGCATCGCGGCCGAAACCCATCCAACGACGCCCGACATCGGCGCGGCGCTGGTCGCGCTCTTCCAGCTCGGCGCCGTCGAGACCGTGTCCCTTTCGGAGGCCCAGAAATGACACGTTTCCTTCGTCGCGCTGACGACCTCTTCGGTGCCGTCCCGCCCTCGATCCCGCTTCTGGCCCTCCGGCTCGCCCTTGCAGTCCCGTTCTACCGCTCGGGCCTGACGAAGTGGGACGGCTTTCTCCAGCTTTCCGGCGGCGCCCGATATCTCTTCACGACCGAATTCCAGCTCCATCTCTTCGGCGCAGCCTTCGCCTATCCCGCACCGATCCTCGCCGCCCATCTCGCCGGGATCGCCGAGATCGTGCTTCCCATCCTCCTCGTCCTCGGTCTTTGCACGCGCCTGTCCGCCCTCGGCCTCCTCGCCATGACGGCCGTGATCCAGATCACGATCCCCGACGGCTGGGCGAATTTCCATCTGGCCTGGGCCGCGATGGCGCTGACGCTCGTGACCTTCGGCGGCGGAAAAATCGCGCTGGATGCGTTTCTGTCCGCCCGTTCCGGAAGGCCGGGCCCGACGCGGTCGCCGGGGCCGACAGGGGCAGGCCCCACGCCCCGCGCCGATGCGCGCTGACGGCCGGCTTTCCGGATGCGGCTGCCTTCAGCCGGCGGATCCGGCGCGATCCCCGGCCTCCGGCAGGATGATCAGCCGGCGCAACGGGAAGGCCGGGAACGCCGGACGCGAAAAATCGGGGCCTGCCCTTGCGGAGCCGCCTGCGCTTTGCAAACAGTCTGGGATGGACCATCGATTGTCGTGCCCTCCTCCCTGTGCAAGACCGGCAAGGCCATGCCAGCCGTGACGGGCGTGCGGCAGAGTCTTCCTGCCCATCAGGACGATGAGTCCGGAGCCATGCCGGCGGCCGGCCGATGACGTCGGCAGGACGAGGCACCGTCGCGCATCGGAACGACGCCAGCTCTCCCGCACCGAGAACAGGAAAGCGCCCGTGACAGCACGGATCATCCCCATCATCATGGCCGGCGGGTCGGGAACGCGGCTCTGGCCGTTATCGCGCGACTCGCGGCCCAAACAGTTCATCTCGTTGCTCGGCAGCGGCCTCTCGACCTTTCAGGAGACGCTGCGCCGGGTCGCGGGCGCCACCTTCGACAGGCCGATCGTCGTCACCAGCCAGGATTTCCGCTTCGTCTGCGCCGAGCAGTTGCAGGCGCTGGGCATCGAGGCGGAGATCGTGCTCGAGCCGGAGCGCCGCGATTCGGCCGCGGCCGTCGCCGTGGGGACGCTGCTCGCCCGTCGCCGGAACGAGCAGGCCTTGTGTGTCGTGCTCGCCGCTGACCATGCGATCAGCAATGCCGACGCCTTCGTCGCGGACTGCCTGCGGGCGGCGCAGGCCGCTGCGGCCGGCATGATCATGACCCTCGGCATCCGGCCGACCGCGCCCTCCACGGCCTATGGCTATCTATCCGTCGGCAGCCAAGATCTCGGCCATGGCGCGCGCCGGCTCGCCGGCTTCGTCGAAAAGCCGGATGTCGAGACCGCCCGCCGCTATATCGAGGCCGGGCATCTCTGGAACAGCGGCAACTTCATCTTTTCCGCCGAGCGGATGCTGACCGAGTTGCGCAGCTTCGCACCGGAGGTCCTGGATGGCGCGACCGCGGCGCTCGACGGGGCGCTCCGCGATCTCGATTTCCTGCGCCTCGACGCCGACGCTTTCGCCCGGGTGCCCAAAATCTCCATCGACTATGCGGTCATGGAGCGCACGGGCCATGCCGGCGTCGTCGAGGCGAGCTTCGACTGGTCGGACATCGGTTCCTGGGACGCGGTGCACGAGTTGAAGGAGAAGGACGGGCAGGGCAATGTGCTCGAAGGCTCCGTCTCGGTGATCGACACCACGGACAGTCTGGTGATCAGCGACGAGGTGCTGACGACCGTCATCGGGCTCAGCGATGTCATCGTCGTCAGCACCCGCGACGCGGTTCTCGTCGCCGACAAAAGCGCCGCGCCGAAGGTGAAGGAGCTCGTTGCCCAGCTGACCCGCGACGGCCATGCCGAGGCGACGGCGCATCTCAGGATCTATCGCCCCTGGGGCTGGTACCAGCGGATCGACATCGGTCCGCGCTTCCAGGTCAAGCACATCTGCGTCAAGCCGGGTGGCCTGCTCAGCCTGCAGCGCCACCATCACCGGGCCGAGCACTGGGTGGTCGTGCACGGCACGGCGGAGGTGACGATCGACGACAAGGTCAGCCTGTTCCACGAGAACGAGGCGGCGTACCTGCCCATCGGCTGCACGCACCGCCTGCGCAATCCCGGCAAGATCGACCTGAAGATCATCGAGATCCAGGTCGGCAGCTATACCGGCGAGGACGACATCGTGCGCATCGAGGACGTCTATGCCCGTTCCTGAAGCGCCCGTCCTTCAGCCAACGCGCCTGCGCGGCCCGTCTTGAGGGACCATCGATGAGCGGGGCCGAGCGATACGATCTGTGCGTCGTCGGCGCGGGTTCGGCGGGACTGTCGGTCGCCGCCGGCGCCGCCCAGCTCGGGCTGCGGACGGTGCTGGTCGAGGCCGGGCGGATGGGCGGCGACTGCCTGAACACCGGCTGCGTGCCGTCGAAGGCGCTGCTGGCGGCCGCCAAGCTCATGCACGCCCACCGCCATCCGCATCTCGGCGGCGTTCCGCCGCACGAATTCGAGACGCGGCGCGGCGCCGTCAACGCGCATGTGCAGGCCACGATCGCGGCGCTTGCCCCGCACGATTCGGTCGCCCGCTTCGAGGGTCTCGGCGTGCGCGTCGTCCGGGGCCGCGCGAGCTTCATCGGCACAGACAGCCTGACCGTCGCCGGCGAGACGATCCGGGCCCGCGACATCGTGCTGGCGGTCGGATCGCGCCCGGCGATGCCGGAGATCCCGGGTCTCGATCCGCGCGAGGTGCTGACGAACGAAAGCCTGTTCGATGTCGAGACCGTGCCCGAGCACCTCGTCGTCATCGGCGGCGGGCCGATCGGCATCGAGATGGCCCAGGCCCATCGCCGCCTCGGCGCTGGTGTCACCGTCCTGCAGCGCGGCACCATCCTGCCCAGGGACGAGCCCGAACTCGTCGACGGGGTCCGGCAAGACCTTCGCGCCGAAGGCATAGAGATCATCGAAGAGGCCGAGATCCTCTCGGTCCGCCACGCGGCCGGACGGCACGAAGTCGAGATCGCGGGAAGCGAGGGTCCGCGGGTGATCGTGGGGTCGCACATCCTCGTCGCGACCGGTCGCCGGCCGAATCTCGAGGGACTGGACCTTTCGCGGGCCGGCGTGGACGTCAACGCCGCGGGCATCGTCGTCGACACCGGACTGCGCACCAGCAACCGCCACGTCCATGCCATCGGCGACTGCACCGGCGGACCGCGGTTCACGCATGTGGCCGGCTATCACGCCGGCATCGTCATCCGCCGTCTCGCCTTCCGGCTGCCGGCGAAGGTGGACTACGCCGCGCTGCCCTGGGTCACTTATGCCGATCCGGAACTCGCCCATGTCGGCCTGACGCTGGCCGAAGCGAAGGCGCGGCACGGCGACCGGGCGAGGAGCCTGATCAAGCCGCTCAGCGGCCTCGATCGGGCCGTGGCGGAGGGGCGCACGGACGGCATGCTGAAACTCGTGGCCCTCCCGAACGGCCGCATCCTCGGCTGCTCCATCCTCGCCCCGGCCGCGGGCGAGATGATCGGCCTCTGGTGCCTGGCGATCACCCAGAAGATGACCCTGCGCGACCTGACCTCGCTGGTCCTGCCCTATCCGACCCTGTCCGAAATCTCCAAGCAGGCCGCCGGCGAATGGTACCGTCCGACCCTGTTCGGCGCGCGGACGAGACGGCTGGTCAAGATCCTGCGCAAGCTGCCGAACTGGTGAACAGCAGGGTGCCGCGAAGCCTCCCCGCCAACCGAAAGGTGCCTTTCATGCCGCGTCGCGGATGGATCATCCTTGCCGTCCTCCTCGCGCTGATGGCTGCGGCCTACGGATTCGGCGCGGCCGATCTTTTCAAGTTCGAGGCGGTGAAGGCGCACCGGACCGAGCTGCTGGCGGCGGTCGAGGCGCGGCCCATGCTGTCGGCCGCCGTGTTCCTCGGGGTCTACGCCCTCGTCGTCGCCCTGTCGCTGCCGGCGGCCTCGATCATGACGCTGCTGGGCGGGTTCCTGTTCGGGACGCTTTGGGGCGGAACGCTGGCGGTCGTCGCCGCGACGATCGGGGCGACGCTGGTCTTCCTGGTGGCGGGGTCCTCCTTCGGCGGCGCCCTGCGCGAACGGGCAGGGCCGCTGGCCAGCCGCGTTTCGCAGAACATCCGCGGCAATGCGTTCGAGTATCTGCTCGTACTCAGGATCGTCCCGGCCTTTCCCTTCTTTCTCGTCAACATCCTTCCGGCGCTCTTCGGAGTCGGCCTGAAGACCTTCGTCTCGGCGACGCTGATCGGCATCATTCCCGGCACTTTCGTCTATGCCCATCTCGGTCGGGAACTCGGGACGATCTCCAGTCTCGACGAGCTGCTTTCCACCAAGATCCTCGTCGCCTTCGGCCTTCTCGGCCTCGTCGCCCTGCTGCCGGTGGGCTATCGCAAATGGAAGGGGGCGCGGTCGCGCCCGCTCGTGCCTGTCGCCCTCCTCTTTCTCGCCGCGGCGTCCTGTCTCGGCCCGGCCACCGGCCGGCAGGACGCGGCGATCGCCGGCGTCGACGCCGCAAGCTCGACCGGACGCGCTGCCTGACGCGGCGGACGGCGTGTTGCGCGGGAGGCTCGGCCTGTGGAAGAACCGGGCCGAGGCGTCGTCCCCGGGGAGAAGCGGCATGAGCGAGACATTCACCATCGGCACTGCCGGGATCACCGCCACCATCACGGCGCACGGGGCGGAACTCGCCAGCCTGCGCGATGCGGCGGGCGCGGAACTGCTCTGGCAGGCCGGACCGGAATGGCCGCGGCACGCCCCGGTGCTGTTTCCGATCGTCGGCCGGCTCGCCGACGACACGTTGCACCACGGCGGCCAGAAATACACCATGGCCCAGCACGGCCTGGCCCGCGACAGCCTGTTCACGCTCGTCGAGGAAGGTCCGGAAAGGCTCGTGCTGCGGCTGACCGACAGTCCCGCCAGCCGGACGCAGTATCCCTTCGGCTTCGTCCTCGACATGATCTATGCCGTCGCCGGCAGCAGCCTCGGCGTCACCGCGCGCGTTTCCAATCCCAGCGAGACCGTGCTGCCCTGCGGCATCGGCGCCCATCCCGGCTTTCGCTGGCCGCTGGTCGACGGCATCGCCAAGGACGCTCACGTCATCGAATTCGAGGCCAAGGAGACCGGAAAGGCGCTGTCGGTCGAGGGCGGGCTCCTCGGCGCGGAAAAGCCCCTGCCCTTCGACGGCCAGACGCTGCCTTTGTCCGAAGCGCTGTTTGCCCGCGACGCGCTGGTCATGCCGGACGTCGCCAGCCGCTCGGTGCGCTTCGTCGCCAGGGGCGCAGAAGGCGAGACGATCCGGGCGATCACCGTGGACTGGGAAGGCTATCGCGATCTCGGCCTCTGGTCGAAGCCGACGGGCGCGCCGTTCCTGTGCATCGAACCCTGGCTCAGCATGGCGAGCCCCGTCGGCTGGGACGGCGATTTTTCCGACAAGCCGAGGCTGATGCATCTGGCGCCGGGCGAGAGCCGGGAGGTCGTCTGGCGGGTGACGCTGTAGGGCGGGGGCTGGCTTCGAGGGGATTGAGTCACGGGTCTTAAAGTCCCGCGGGCGCTCCCCTCTCCCCGCTGCCGCGACCCTCTCCCCGGAGGGGAGAGGAAGGCCTGTCGCCGACGGCCATGAAGCTCGGGATTACGAGAAACCGGCGACGGCGTGCGGGACGTAGGGGGCTTCGAGCGCCGCCACGTCCTCGGCGGTCAGCTCGACCTTCAGGGCGGCGACGGCATCGGCGAGGTGATGCGGCTTGGTCGCGCCGACGATCGGCGCGGTGACACCCGGCTTCTGCAGGAGCCAGGCCAGCGCCACCTGGGCGCGCGGGATGCCGCGGGACGCGGCGATCTCGGCCACCGCCGCGACCACCTGGCGGTCCGCGTCGACATGGCCGGCATAGAGCGTCTTGCCGAACTCGTCGGTCTCCGTGCGCGCCGTCGTCTCGTCGAAGGCGCGGGTCAGCTTGCCCCGGGCGAGCGGGCTCCAGGGAATGATGCCGATGCCCTCGGCGCGGCACAGCGGCAGCATCTCGCGCTCCTCCTCGCGGTAGAGGAGGTTCAGATGGTTCTGCATCGTCACGAAACGGGTCCAGCCATGCCGCTCCGACAGCGCCAGCGCCTGCGCGAACTGCCAGGCATACATCGACGACGCGCCGATATAGCGGGCCTTGCCGGCCTTCACCACGTCGTGCAGCGCTTCCAGCGTCTCGGCGAGCGGCGTCTGCGGATCGAAGCGGTGGATCTGATAGAGGTCGACATAGTCGGTGCCGAGGCGGGTCAGGCTGGCATCGATCTCGGCAAAGATCGCCTTGCGTGACAGGCCCGCGCCGTTCGGCCCGGGATGCATGCGGCCATGCACCTTCGTCGCCAGCACCACCGCGTCGCGGCGGGTGAACTCCTTCAGCGCCCGGCCGACGATCTCCTCGCTGGAGCCGTCGGAATAGACATTGGCGGTGTCGAAGAAGTTGATGCCGAGCTCCACCGCCTGGCGCAGCAACGGCCGGCTGTCGGCCTCCGCCAGCGTCCAGGCGTGGTTGCCGCGCAAGGGCTCGCCATAGCTCATGCAGCCGAGGCAGATGCGCGAGACGTCGAGGCCGGTGCGGCCGAGCTTGATGCTGTCCATGGATCGGGTCCCGTTGCCGGGCGCAGGGCGCCCCTGCCCCCTGACATGGGGCAAGGGGAAAGCCGGGCAAGCGCTTCATCGGCATGGCGGTGCGCCCAAGGGGGGCCGGCCGGAGCACATCTGTAAGGCCGGCACGGGCGCCGGCGCTTGCCGGAACGCCGCGTCCGTCTTAGCTCCTGGCGACGGCCAGCACCCCGGCCGTGCCGCAGCCGGCGCTACCCTCCGGCGCCGGACTTCTATACCAGCACGGGCGGGAGGGGCGCGAGGGTGGCGCTCCGGCAAGCCTCAAGGAGATGATCATGACTTCGAAGTCCGCGGATATCGGCGTGCTCGGCCTCGGCACGATGGGCGCCAATCTGGCGCTGAACATCGCCGAGGAGGGATTTCGCGTCGCCCTGCACAACCGCACGACGAAGAAGGCGTTCGACCTGCGCGACGACAATGGCGAACTGGCCGCAAACCTCCTGCCGACCGAGACCATGGAAGACTTCGTCGCGGCGCTGAAGAGCCCGCGCGTGGTGCTGTTCATGGTCAATGCCGGCGCCCCGGTGGACGAGCAGATCGACCTCGTCCTGCCGCTGCTTTCGCCCGGCGACATCATGATCGACGCCGGCAATGCCGATTTCAACGACACCGTGCGCCGCACGAAGCGCGTCCAGGGCACCGGCATCCACTTCGTCGGCATGGGCGTCTCGGGCGGCGAGCTCGGCGCCCGGCACGGTCCCTCGATCATGGTCGGCGGCGAAGAGAGCGTCTGGCAGCACCTGAAGCCCATCCTCCAGCCCGTCGCAGCCCAGTACCATGGCGAACCCTGCGTCGCCTGGCTCGGCACCGACGGCGCCGGCCACTTCGTCAAGACGATCCACAACGGCATCGAGTACGCCGACATGCAGATGATCGCCGAGATCTACGGTATCCTGCGCGACGGCCTCGGTCTTCAGGCCTCGGCGATGGCCGCCATCTTCGCCGACTGGAACGCGCGGGGCCTCTCCTCCTATCTCGTCGAGATCACCGCCGCGGTGCTCGCCGAGACCGATCCCGGCACGGACAAGCCGATGGTCGACGTCATCCTCGACGAGGCCGGCCAGAAAGGCACTGGCCGCTGGGCGGTGATCGAAGCGCAGAAGCTCGGCATCGGCGCGACGACGCTGGAGGCGGCCGTCTCGGCCCGCGGCGTCTCCTCCCGCCGCGCCGAGCGGCAGAGCGCGGCCGCGCTCTACGACGGCGTGACGCTGCCGGCCGCCGGCTTCGGCGGTGACACCGCGAGCCTTGCCGAACTCGAGGACGCGCTGGAGACCGCAAAAATCATCGCCTATGCGCAGGGCTATGCCACCATGGCCGAGGCTTCGGCGAACTTCGGCTGGAACCTGCCGCTCGGCGAGATCGCCCGCATCTGGCGCGCTGGCTGCATCATCCGCTCGCGCTTCCTGGACGACATCGCCAAGGTCTACGACACCGGCGAGACCGTGGTGAACCTCCTGCAGGCGCCGAGCTTCGTCGAGCGCGTCGCCAGGGGCCAGGCGGCATTGCGCCAGGTGGTCGCCAAGGCGGCGCTCGCCGGAATCCCAACTCCGGCCCTGTCGGCGGCGCTCGCCTATTTCGACGACTACCGCCGCGCCCGCGGCACCGCCAACCTCATCCAGGGCCAGCGCGACCTCTTCGGCGCCCACACCTTCCGCCGCCTCGACAAGGAGGGCGTGTTCCACCACCAGTGGCCGGCCATCCAGGACGGCTGAGGCAGGGTCCCCGCGTCCGGCACGGCGCGACGATCATCACCCCGAGCGGGCGGCGAGGATCGTCGCCCGCTCGGACCAGGCCTGACAAATCCGGGAACATCGCCCGGAGGAACCCGTTATCTCCTCGAACCCATCAAGGGATATCAGGAGGTTACAATGTCCGATACGGTTTCCCCCAGCAATATCGAAGCCAGCCGCGTCACCGGCACGAATGTCTACAACCGCGCCGGCGAGACCCTCGGCGAGATCTATGACGTCGTCATCGGCAAGCGCGACGGACGGGTGAAATACGCCATCATGTCCTTCGGCGGCTTCCTCGGCATCGGCGAGGAGTATCACCCCTTGCCCTGGGATCAGCTCGAATACGACGAGCGCCAGGGCGGCTATGTCGTCGATCTCGACCGCGACCGTCTGGAAGGCGCGCCGCGCTACGCCCGAAACGAGCGCCCCGACTGGGACGACCGGGAATATGGCCGGCGCGTCGACGATTTCTATGGCTCGCCGCTGCTGCCGGCATCCGTCTGAGATCGCACGGCACAGGTTCGAGGATCGGCCCCGACGGGGCCGATTTTCGTTTGAGCCCACGGGCCGGCGGACAGTCCGCGCCTTGACTTCGAGGGGCCTGCTGCCGATCTTTCGAAAGGGCTGGATCGCCGGGCCCGAAATTCGTCGACCGGCGACGCTCTTCGAGCAGCCTGGCCCTTGGCAAGCCTCCGCAGAGGGGAATGCCTCAGCAAGGGAGACGATCATGCGCACCGATGCAAGAGATCAGGGCCGCCTGGCCTTCGACCATAACCTGCCGATGTCGTCCTGCACCTATCCGGCTGGATCGACCCTTCGGGCCGATTGGATGGAGGGCTGGAACAGCGCTCGCAACGCCCGTCCGGCTCCCGTGCAGCAAGCCGCCGAAACAGACAGCCCCAAGCAGTCCGGCTGACCGCCGCACGCTGCCATCGCCTTCGCCTGAGGAGAACACGATGCCCGACACCGGCAAGACCCGCTCCAATGCGCCGCCGCTGGAAAAGGCCGCGGGCATCGGCAAGAGCCGTCTCAACGACATCATCGGCGCCGACGATTACGAGTTCGGCGCCGAGGAAGCACCCGATGGCGGAGGGCGGGAGCAGCCGACGACGCTGCATCCCCAGCCGACCGGCCCCGGCCGTTCCGGCCCGCCCCGCCGCTGACGCCCCGCGGCTGCATTTTCTCGGCCCGCGTCCCCGGACGGCTGCAACTTCCCGCGGACGTGCCGCGCGTCAGTCTCTCGGCGCCCACCGTCGCTCGTAAACTTGACAGAAGCAGTCATGAATTATAGCGCAGGGGCCTGCCTCGGCCTTCGGCCGGGCCCCTGCGATGGATTGCTGCATGCTGAAGGCCCGTTCCACCATCCGCCTTGCCGACGCCGCGACGGTCCACGACAAGCTCTGCGCCCACATGACCGAGCATTGCGCGGTCACGCGCGCAGCGACCCGCTCGACGATCGCCTTCGAGTACGGCGTGGCGGAGGTCGAAGTGTTCGCCGACCGGCTGCAGGTCGCCGTCACCGGCGATGACGAGACGGGCCTGTCCTATGTGAAGATGGGCATCGTCTACCACGTCCGCGCCTTCGCCGAGCCGGAGGTACTGGACATCAGCTGGAGCGGCGACGGCAATGGCCGCTCGCCGGCCTTCTTCCGGGAAATGCGCGTCCTGCGCGCCATGGACGTCACACCGCGCATGCGCCGCGTCGTCCTCACCGGCGAGGATCTCGGACGCTTCGCCGGCGAGGGTCTGCATGTCCGGTTGATCTTTCCGCCCGCTGGCCGCGAGCCGGTCTGGCCGTGGCTGGGCGAGGACGGCTGCCCGATCTGGCCGGTCGGCGAGGACGAGCTCACGGCGCGGGTCTACACCATCCGGCATGTCGATCTCGCCCGGTCGGAAGTATGGATCGATATCCTGCGCCATGACGGCGATGCGACGCCGGGCTCCTCCTTCGCCATGACGGCACGGCCCGGCGACAGGGTCGGGATGACCGGGCCGAGCGGCCGCATGCCGAAAGCGGGGCAGTTGCTTCTCCTCGGCGACGAGACCGCCCTGCCGGCGATCGCCCGCATTCTCGAAGCGCTGCCGGAGAGCGCGCGCGTGCGCGCCGTCATCGAGGTCGCGGGGCCGGAGGAAGAGCAGACCCTGCCCTCGGCGGCCGAGGTCAGCATCCAGTGGCTGCACCGCGATGCTCCCCGGCCGGGCGCCCCCGGCGGGCTCGCCGACGTGCTTGATGCCGCCGAAAGCCTCGACCCGGACGTCTATATCTGGGCCGGCTGCGAGTTCGCCGATTTCCGCCGCCTGCGCAAGCGCGTGCGGACGGACTGGAAACTGCCGCGTGACAGGCATCACCTGGTCGCCTATTGGCGCAAGGGCGCGGCCGGCGAAGCGGCGCGCGCCGACGCCTGAGCGCGATCCCGAATGCCGGCCATCCGGCTTTTGGAAGAGATCATGCGACAGCCGAGAACGACGGCGGGAAGGCGATGAAGAAAAGCCATCCCGCTTCAGCGTGCCAGTGACAGGACGGCGGCTCCGACAGGGGCGGCGATGACAGGACGGACCGACATGCTTTCCCGATTCCTCGCCTATTACACCCCCTGGCGGGGCCTGTTCCTGCTCGACTTCAGCTGCGCCGTCATCGCCGGCCTGCTCGAGCTCGGCTTTCCCATCGCGGTCAAGGTTTTTGTCGACGACCTGCTGCCGGGCAACGACTGGGCGCTGATCCTCCTCGCCTCGGCCGGGTTGCTGGCGATCTACGTTCTTAATGCCGGCCTGATGGGGGTGGTGAACTACTGGGGCCACATGCTCGGGATCAACATCGAGACCGAGATGCGCCGCCGTGCCTTCGACCATCTGCAGAAACTCTCCTTCGGCTATTTCGACAACCAGAAGACCGGCCATCTCGTCGGCCGCCTGACCAAGGACCTGGAAGAGATCGGCGAGGTCGCCCATCACGGGCCCGAAGACCTTTTCATCGCCGTCATGACCTTCGTCGGCGCCTTTGCGCTGATGGTCGCCGTGCATCTGGAACTCGCCCTGATCACCGCCGTCGTCGTGCCCTTCGGCGTCTTCGTCACCGCCCGCTACGGCAACCGGATGACGCAGGCCTGGCACACGATCTACGGCTCGGTCGGCGACTTCAACGCCCGGATCGAGGAAAATGTCGGCGGCATCCGCGTCGTCAAATCCTTCGCCAACGAGGACCACGAGCGCGCGCTGTTTGCCGTCAACAACCAGAATTACCGGGCCCGCAAGCTCGACGCCTACCGCATCATGACCGCCAGCCAGTCGTTGAACTATCTGTCGATGCGGCTGACGCAGGTGATCGTCATGGTCGCCGGCACCTGGTTCGTCATGGACGGGGACCTGTCGATCGGCGGCTTCATCGGCTTTCTCCTCCTCGTCAACGTCTTCTTCCGGCCGGTCGAGAAGATCGCCGCGGTGCTGGAGACCTATCCCAAGGGCATTGCCGGCTTCCGCCGCTATACCGAGTTCCTCGACACCGCGCCCGACATCGTCGACCGGCCGGGCGCCGTGGCGCTTGCCGACGTGCGGGGTGCGATCGCATTTCGTGGCGTGCATTTCAGCTATGCGCGGGGCCGCGAAGTTCTGGGCGGCATCGACTTCACCATCGCCCCCGGCGAGACCGTCGCCTTCGTCGGCCCGTCCGGCGCCGGCAAGACGACGATCTGCTCGCTGGTGCCGCGCTTCTACGACGTGACCGAGGGGGCCATCCTCGTCGACGGCATCGATATCCGCGACATCCAGCTCGCCTCGCTGCGCGCCGAGATCGGCGTAGTGCAGCAGGACGTCTTCCTCTTCGGCGGCACGGTCCGCGAGAACATCGCCTATGGCCGTCTCGGCGCCAGCGAGGCGGAGATCATCGCCGCCGTCGAAAAGGCCCATCTCACCGCCACGATTGCAGCCCTGCCCCTGGGCCTCGACACCGTGGTCGGCGAGCGCGGCGTCAAGCTGTCAGGCGGGCAGAAGCAGCGCCTGTCGATCGCTCGCATGTTCCTCAAGGATCCGGCGGTGCTGATCCTCGACGAGGCGACCTCGGCGCTGGATACCGAAACTGAGCGCGCCATCCAGGCCTCGCTGGCCGAGCTCGCCCGCGGCCGCACCACCCTGATCATCGCCCACCGCCTCTCGACCGTGCGCCATGCCGACCGCATCGTCGTCGTCGCCGAGGGACGCATCGTCGAGGAGGGATCGCACGCCGCGCTTCTCGCCCGCGGCGGCGCCTACGCCCGCCTCGTCGGCGCCCAGGACGGGATTTTGGCGGCGGAGTGAAGGACGCGAACGGGAGGGTGTGCCGGTGTGCCTTTCGGCTCGGCTGCCTTCACGCGGAGTATCTGACATGTGACGCCGCCGGAGAGGCGCACACCTCGGCCTAGTCCTTCTCGGGCTCGACCCGAGAACCCATGCCGAACGCGGCAGCGGCACTGCGTGGCAGGACAGGCACGGTCGCGCCGCATCCTGAGTCGACTTTGCAACGGGTCCGCTTCCGGCATGGGTCGTCGGGTCAAGCCCGACGATGACGAGGTTTGGGACGCTGATGGCGTCATGAACGTGCGGCTCTCTCCAACGCGCGCGGCGCCCGCGTCCGCGCAGCAGGACGGCCTACCAGGAGTAGGTCAAGCTCGCCGTCACCTTGCGCGGCTCATTGTAGAAGCAGGAGTTGGCGTCCTGGCACGAGGACACGGCCTTCTTGTCGAAGAGGTTGGACGCGTTGAGCTGACCCTTCCAGTTGGCCTTCTCGTAGGAGATCGAGGCGTCGACGACAGTATAGTCCGGGACCTCCAGCGTGTTGGCCTTGTCGGCATAGCTCTCGCCGTTCCAGCGCAGGCCGCCGCCGAGGCGCAGGCCGGTCAGCGCGTCGGACTGGAAGGCATAGTCGAGCCAGAGCGAGGCGAACTCCTCGGGGATGGCGACTGGCACCTTGCCGAGGTCGACGTCGCTGGATTCCGTCACTTCGAGATCGAACTTCGTGTAGGCCGCCAGGAGGCTGAAGCCGTTGCCGAGGCCGACGGTGCCTTCGAGCTCAAAACCCTGCGACTGGATTTCGCCCGTCTGGACCTGCTGGAACGGGTTGTTGCCGACGACGTCGTTGGTGAGGACGTTGCCGCGGGTGAGGTCGAAGACGGACGCGGTGAAGAAGCCGTCGAAGCCGGTCGGCTGATACTTGATGCCGGCCTCATACTGGTCGCCGTCGCCGGACTCGAAGGGCGTCCCGGCCGCGTCGATACCGAGAACCGGGGTGAAGAACCGGGAATAGGTGGCATAGGGCGTGAGGCCGTTGTCGAAAAGATAGGCGACGCCGGCCCGGCCGCTGAAGGCGCCCTCGTCGTCCTCGGCATCGGTGCCGATGCGGTTGTCGAGTTCCGTGTTGAGGAAATCGTAGCGCGCGTTCAGCGTCACCACGAGCTTGTCGGCCCGCATCTGGTCCTGGATGTAGAGGCCGGTCTGGTTCAGCGTCTGGGCGTTGTCGATATAGGGCGCGCCGAGCGGCGGCTGGCCGACGCCGTAGTTCGGGTTCAGGACGTCGAGCGGCATGCCGAGCCCTCCGGGTCCATTCCAGGCCGACACCGCCTGGGTCTGGTCGAGCTTGTAGTAGCGGTAGTCGAGGCCGGCGAGCAGCTTGTGGTCGATCGCGCCCGTGGCGAAGAGCGCCTCGACCTGGTTGTCGATGGTGACCGTATCGGCGGTGGGGTCGGTGCGGAAGTGGATGCGGGCGAGTTCCGAGCCGCCGGGGGTGACGTAGCCGTTGCCGTAGGCCAGTTCATAGGTCGAATCGAGATGGGCGTAGCGGGCCTTCTGGCGCACCGTGAAGGTCTCGTTGAACGAATGCTCGAACTCGTAGCCGATCATCGTCTGGTCGCGCTCGAAGGTGTCGATCGTCGTGTCGCTGGTGAACAGCTTGCGGTCGATCTTGCCGTAGGACGCCGGCACGACGGTGCCGACATAGGGCAGGAAGCCCGGCACGTTGTTGGAATCGTCGCGCTGATAGGAGCCGTAGAGCGTGAAGCTCGTCTGCGCGTCGGGCTGATAGGTGAGGGTCGGGGCGATCAGGCCGCGGAACTCGTCGCCCTCGTCGGCATAGAAGTCGCCACCGAAGAGCTTGGCGTTCAGCCGGTAGGTCCAGATGTCGTCGTCGCCGAGCGGGCCGCTGCTGTCGAGCGCCGTATAGACCTGGCCGTATTCGTTGACGCCGACCTCGACCGATCCCTGCGGCGTCGTGGTCGGGCGCTTGGAAACGAGGTTCACGAGACCGCCCGGCGAGCTGCCGCCGTAGAGGACGGAGGCCGGGCCCTTCAGCACCTCGACGCGTTCGAGCAGGACGGGATCGACCTGCCAGGTCGCGAAGGCCGTCGAGAACAGGGCAAGGCCGTCGAGATACAGACCGTCCTCGTTGGCAGGGAAGCCGCGGATGTTGAACCAGTCCAGCCGGTTGTTGTTGCCGAATTTTTGGCCCTGCACGCCCGAGGAATACCGCACAGCCTCGTCGACGGACTGGACGTTGCGGAGTTCGAGCTGGTCCTGGCCGATCACCGAGACGGGCTGCGGGCTCTCCAGCCGGGACCCGGCGCCCTTGGTCGACGTCGCGCTCTGCTTCGGGACGACCAGCGCGCTGTCGGCGGCCAGGGTCCCGTCGGTGCCCGTGCCGGCGCCCGCCCCCTGCAGCGTCACCGTGTCGAGGACGATCGCGTCCTGTGCGGCGGCGGGAACGAGCAGCGCCCCGAGCGCGCAGGACACGAGCAGAAGGGTCTGGGTGCGGCGGACGGGAAAGGGCATGGCGGCCTCCTGAAGATCGGTGCTTTCCGCCTAACCGGTTTATTATGACAATTGGAGTCAAGTTATGGCGTGCGGCAGTATCTCGGCCCCACTGTTGCCATAATGTGACGCGCCCGGGTCCGGGGGCCGCCGGCGATGCGGGAACGCGGCGGCCGCGCCCATTCCTTTCGCGTTGACGGGGCGACGCCGATTGCCCTATCCCGCGGCCATCCCCAACTGGAAACCGCGGCGATCACGGCCGCGCCAACCGAGGAGTCAGGGCCACGCTGAAGGATCCTTCCGACGTCCTCAGGGACGTGTTCGGCCATGCGTCCTTCCGGGGCCAGCAGGAGGACGTCGTCCGGCATGTCACCGGCGGCGGCGATGCCGTCGTGCTGTTTCCGACGGGCGCCGGCAAGTCGGCCTGCTACCAGGTGCCGGCGCTCTGCCGCGAGGGCGTCGCGATCATCGTCTCGCCGCTGATCGCGCTGATGCGCGACCAGGTCGAGGCCCTGCGCCAGGCGGGCGTCGCGGCCGCGGCGCTGAACTCGTCGATCGCGCCGGAAGAGGCCAGCGAGATCCGCCGGCAGATCGCCGCAGGCACGCTCGACCTTCTCTATGTCGCGCCCGAACGCGCATCGACGCCCGGTTTCCGCCGCATGCTGCAGGACGCGAAGGTGGCGCTGATCGCCATCGACGAGGCGCATTGCGTGAGCCAGTGGGGGCACGATTTCCGGCCGGACTACCGCGAGTTGGCGAGCCTCGGTGCGCTCTTTCCGGGCGTGCCGCGCATCGCCTTGACCGCCACCGCCGATCCGATGACCCGCGCCGACATCATCGAGCGGCTCGATCTCGGGCAAGCGCGCGTCTTCTCCTCGAGCTTCGACCGGCCGAACATCTCCTATTCCATCGTCGAGCGCGACAATGCCCGCCAGCAGCTCCTGAAATTCCTTGCCGCGCACGAAGGCGACAGCGGCATCGTCTACTGCCTGTCGCGCGCCAAGGTCGACGACACCGCGACCTGGCTGTCGGCGCAGGGCATTCGCGCTTTGCCCTACCATGCCGGCATGGATGCGGGCCGACGGGCCGCCCATCAGGACGCCTTCCTGAAGGAGGACAATCTCTGCCTGGTGGCGACCGTCGCCTTCGGCATGGGCATCGACAAGCCCGATGTGCGCTATGTCGCCCATCTCGACCTGCCCTCCTCGATCGAGGCCTACTATCAGGAGACCGGCCGCGCCGGCCGCGACGGCCAGCCCGCCGCCGCCTGGATGAGCTACGGCATGGGCGACGTGGTGCAGCGGCGGCGGATGATCGACGACGGTCAGGCCCCGGAGGAGATCAAGCGCGTGGAGCGAGGCAAGCTCACGGCCCTTCTCGGCCTCTGCGAGACCGTCGACTGCCGGCGCAAGGCGCTTCTGTCCTATTTCGGCGAGGCCTACGACCATGCCTGCGGCAATTGCGATACCTGCCGCTCGCCGGTCGAGACCTTCGACGGCACCGAAGCCGCGGTGAAGGCGATGGCGGCGGTCTACCGCACGGGCGAGCGTTTTGGCGCCGGCCACGTCGTCGACGTCCTCACCGGCAAGGTGACGGAAAAGGTCGAGCGTTTCGGCCATGAATCCCAGGCGGTGTTCGGTGCCGGCAAGGATGTCGACGCCAAGGTCTGGCAGTCGGTGCTACGGCAGCTGACGGCGAGCGGCCTGCTCGTCGTCGACCACGCCGCGCACGGCGCCCTGAAGCTTGGCGATGGGGCGCGCGAAGTGTTCCGCGGCGAGCGCCAGATCACGCTGCGCAAGGACCGGCCGCGCAAGGCGACCGAGACGCGGCGCTCGGGCTTTTCCTCGCCGGCCGCCGCCGACATGCCGGCCGAGGCGCAGCGCCTGTTCCAGGCGCTGCGCGCCGAACGCCTGCGTCTCGCCAAGGAACAGGGCGTGCCACCCTACGTCGTCTTCCAGGACGCGACGCTCCGCGCCATGTCGCTGACGCCGCCGCGAAGCCTCGAGGCGATGATCGCTTTGCCCGGCATCGGCCAGGCCAAGCTCGAGCGCTACGGCGAGGCCTTTTTGGCCGTGATCGACGAAGAGCGGCAGCGCGCCGACTGAACACCGGCGGGTGCAGATGCCCCGGCGAAGCTTGCGAGCTGAATCGCGTCTTCTTTGCCCCGCCGCCCCTCGACACGCCTGAGAACTCCCGGCGCTAATATCACGAACTTGTGATGGAACCGGTCCCTGCGGCTGATTGTCAGGCGGCGTTAGGGGAACCCCCTGGTCCCGCACACTGGGCGGCGCTGGCGCCCCCGTCGCCAGAGCCGCATCCGATCCGGGTCGCAGGCCGGCTGTCGCGGGGCGCCAGCCCGGCCCAAGCTTTCTCCTAAACAGTCGATCCAGAGTCCGTACCCGCCGGCGGCGGGCATCGCCCCCTCATGTGCCCCACCGGGAGGCAAGAAAATCTCAATCCGCCTCCCCTACACCAACACCTCGACATCCCCCGCCGTGACGCCACGCGGTCAGTGAGTGATCAAAGCATTAGGGATTGTCGAATATTTTGGGTCGAAAGAAAGCTTGCGAACCACCATCGATAGTTAGTTCATTTTACTTATCGATCTGTACCCGCAGGCTATGGGAGCGAGGACGACCTCATGCGAATTTCCGACATCTCCATCGCCAAGAAGATCGGCATGGCCTTCGCCATCATGATCATCGGTTCGGCCGCGATGGGCATGGCAGTGCGTTCCAACATGGTCACCATCAAGCAAGCCCAGTCGGAGACGGCTTCGGACAACCTGATCATCGCCGACACGCTGGAGGCGCGGGGCGCCCTGACGCGCCAGGAAAACTCGCTGCGCGGCTTCATCATCACCAAGGACAGCTACTATTCCGAGCGCGTGAAGAAGCATTATGCCACCTTCCGGAAGCATATGGATGCCGTCCGCCAGACCCCCGGCATCACGCCGGCGCGGACCGCGGTGATCGACAAGATCGAGGCCGATCTGGCGGCCTGGCACAAGAACATCGCCGACCGGGTGCTCCTGCTGGCCGGCAACGAAGCCACCTATCCCGAGGCCGTCGCGCTGCTCGGCTCGGACGCGGCCAGTAGTTACATCGACCCCGTCGAAGAGGGGCTCGACACGATGAAGGACGAGGAACGCCAGCAGATCACGGCGGAGACCGCGGCTCAGGATGCTGCCTTCCATAACGCGCAGCTGGTGCTTCTCCTCAGCATGGGCCTCTTGATCGCGGCGGCCGTCGGCCTCGGACTGCTCCTCAGCCGCGGCATCGCCTCGCCGGTGATCCTGATGCGCGACGCCATGCAGCGCCTGGCCGGCGGCGACACCGCGATCGACGTGCCGGCCCTCGGCCGCAAGGACGAGGTCGGCCAGATGGCCACGGCCTTCGACCAGCTGAAGCACGTCTCCATGGACCGCGAGCGCCTCGGCGCCCTCGCCGAGGAAGCCCGTCGCGCCGACGAGATGCGGGCTCGCCAGGCCGAGTTGACCTCGGAGGAATATGTCCGGGCGCACGAGTTCTTCATGGCCGAAGTGGCGACGGGGTTCCAGCGGCTGGCGTCGGGCGATCTTCTGGTCCGCCTCGATAAGCCTTTCGCCGCCGACTACGAAGCCATGCGCGGCCTGTTCAACGACAGCGTCGGCAAGCTGGAGGAAGCGATGGGATCGGTCGTCCAGTCGATCACCGCCATTCGCACCGGGCTCACCGAAATCTCCGTCGCGTCCAACGACCTCGCCCAGCGCACCGAGCAGCAGGCGGCGAGCCTCGAAGAGACCGTGGCGGCGCTGTCCGAGGTGACCACCGGCGTGAACCAGACGGCCGAGGGCGCGGCCCGCGCCCAGGTCGGCGCCAGCGCGGCGCAGAAGAACGCGGAGAAGGGCGGCGAGATCGTCGCCCGGGCCGTCGCCGCGATGGCCGAGATCGAGCATTCCTCGGAAGAGATCGGCAAGATCATCGGCGTCATCGACGAGATCGCCTTCCAGACGAACCTCCTGGCGCTCAATGCCGGCGTCGAGGCGGCCAGGGCCGGTGAAGCCGGCCGCGGTTTCGCGGTGGTCGCCCAGGAAGTGCGCGGGCTCGCCCAGCGCTCGGCGGAAGCGGCCAAGGAGATCAAGAATCTGATCTCGACCTCGTCGAAACAGGTCGGCGAGGGCGTCGAACTGGTCACCGCGTCGGGCAAGTCGCTGGAGGAAATCGTCGCGCAGGTCGGCGAGATGTCGGCGGTGGTCGCCGAGATCGCCAGGAGCGCCCGCGAGCAGGCGGTGTCCTTGCGCGAGGTTTCGGGCGCGGCCGACCAGATGGACAAGGTCACGCAGCAGAACGCGGCGATGGTCGAGGAGACGACGGCCGCCGCCCAGACTCTCACGGACGAGACCGAGGATCTGGCGGCCCTGATCGGGCGCTTTGCCACCCGGGCCTCGGCGACGACGGGTCGGTCGACGGTCACGGCGATCCCGCACAAGCCCGCCGCGGCGCGCCCTGTCGTCCAGATGCGGACGGCCGGCCATGGCGGCGCAGCGGCGCAGACATCCACGGACAGCTGGGAGGAATTCTGATGAGCGACAGCACCGACGCCCTGGTCATCGACCTGCCGGCCCATCTCGACCTGACGGCGGCCGGCCCACTCGCCGAGCGCTTCGTCGCCGCCCGCGGCGAGGCCATCGCCATCGACGCCTCGCATGTCGAGCGGCTCGGCGGACAGTGCCTGCAGGTGCTGCTCTCGGCCGTCGTCACCTGGAAGGCCGATCTCACCCCCCTCTCCATCACCAAGACGTCCGAGGGCTTCGAAAGCGGCCTCCGGCTTCTCGGCCTTTCCGTCGACAGCCTGCTCGAGAAAGAGATCTCCCTATGACCAAGACGATCCTGACCGTCGACGATTCGCGCACCATGCGCGAAATGCTGCGCCGCGCCCTGCAGGATTCCGGCTTCATCGTCGTCCAGGCCGAGGACGGCGTGCACGGCCTCGAAGTGCTGGAAGGCATGGCCTATCCCGACGTCATCATCACCGACGTCAACATGCCCCGCATGGACGGCCTGCAGTTCATCGAGGAAGTGCGCGCCGACGTGAACCGCCGCGTCATCCCGATCCTCGTCCTCTCCACCGAGAGCGATCCCGAGAAGAAGGCGAGAGCCCGAAGTGCCGGTGCCACCGGCTGGATCGTCAAGCCCTTCGACCCCGTCAAGCTCGTCGACGCCATCCGCCGCGTCGCCGCCTGAGCCTGCCGCCGCCGCCATCGAATGAACAGAGTATGGGCACTTCCACCCCGGCGCGGGCGCGCCGGACGGTGGGGCCCGAAGGCCGCGAAGACGGGGACGTCGGGCGCCGCCGCAAAAGATAGAGGAGACTTCGATGGACGCGATGGCGGAGATTCGGGCGACATTCTTCGAGGAATGCGTCGAGCAGCTGGGTGAACTGGAAAACGGCCTGTTGGCGATGGAGAACGGCGAGGCCGATTCCGATACCGTCAATGCCGTGTTCCGGGCCGTCCACTCCGTGAAGGGGGGAGCCGGCGCCTTCAACCTGAACGATCTGGTGCATTTCGCCCATATCTTCGAGACGACGCTCGACGAGGTCCGCTCCAACCGGCTCGAGGCGACGCCCGAGGTCATCCGCATCATGCTGCGCTCGGCCGACGTCCTGGCCGACCTCATCACCGTCGCCCGCGATGGCGGCGAGGTCGATGCCGCCCGCAGCAAGGTTCTCGTCGACGAACTGAGGGCGCTGATCCCCGCCTCCAAGGGGGGCAAGGCCCCGGTCGTCGCGGCCGCGTCGCAGGAGCCCGAGGAGGAAGAGGCGGAGGACGACTTCTCCGGCATGTTCGGCGACGGCATGGATGGGCTCGACTTCGTCCCCGTCGCCGTCGAGCTCGACGATTTCTTCGCCCCGCAGTCCGGCTACCGCGTCACCTTCAAGCCCAGCCCCGACATGTATGCCAAGGCCAATGAGAGCGCCCGCCTCATTCGCGAAGTGCTGGCGCTGGGGGGCGGACGGGTTCTCTGCGACACCTCGGCAACGCCGCTGCTCAGCGACCTCGACCCCGAAAGCGCCTTCCTCGTCTGGAGCATCGAAGTCGCCACCGAGGCGCCGATCGAGGACGCCATCCGCGAGATCTTCGAGTTCGCCTCCTTCGACTGCGAACTGACGATCGAACCCCTCACCGGCGATGCCCCCGCCGAGGCGGCGGAAGCCGCCGAGGAAAACGTCGATCCCGAGATCGCCGCGCTTCTGGCGCGCATGCAAACCGGCCTGTCCGACGAGCCGGCGGACGCAGCGCCGGCGCCCTCGCGCGAAGTCAAGCCGGCGGCGCCGCAGCTTGCGGCTCCCGCCAAGCCGCGCGCCGAAGCCGCCGCGCCGGCGGCCAAGGCCGCGCCCAAGCCGGCCGCCGCAGCCGCCGCCCCCAGCGGCGATCCCGTCGCCCAGGCCGGCGCGACCATCCGCGTCGATCTCGAGCGCGTCGACAAGCTGATCGATCTGGTCGGCGAGCTCGTCATCCACCAGGTCATGCTGTCGCAGCGCGCCACCCAGGCCGGCCTCACCCGCGCCACGGACGTCGCCGTCGGCCTCGACGAGCTGGAGCAGCTGACGCGCGAGATCCAGGACAGCGTCATGGCGATCCGCGCTCAGCCGGTGAAGTCGGTGTTCCAGCGCCTGCCGCGGCTCGTTCGCGAGGTCGCCGATGCGACCAAGAAGTCGGTCCGGCTCGTCACCGAGGGCGAAGGCACCGAGGTCGACAAGACAGTCATCGAACGCCTGTCGGATCCGCTCACCCACATGATCCGCAACGCCATCGACCATGGCGTCGAGACGCCGGAGGTGCGCCGCGCCGCGGGCAAGCCCGAGGAAGGCACGGTGCGGGTCGCCGCCATGCACCGTTCGGGGCGGATCGTCATCGAGATCTCGGACGACGGCGCCGGCATCAACCGGCCGGTGGTGCGCAACATCGCCATCAAGAACGGCCTGATCGCCCCTGATGCCACGCTGACGGACGAAGAGACCGACAACCTGATCTTCCTGCCGGGCTTCTCGACCAAGGAAGTCGTTTCCGAGCTCTCCGGCCGCGGCGTCGGCATGGACGTGGTCAAGCGCTCGATCCAGGCCCTCGGCGGCCGCGTCTCGATCGCCTCCAGGCCCGGCGAAGGCTCGATCTTCACCATGAGCCTGCCGCTGACGCTCGCCGTGCTCGACGGCATGATCGTCACCGCCGGCACGCAGACCCTCGTCGTGCCGCTGACGGCGATCATCGAGACGCTGAAGCCGAAGGCCAGCGAAGTCAGGGGCTTCGGCAGCGACGAGCGGTTGATCAAGGTGCGCGACAGTTTCCTGCCGCTCGTCGACGTCGCCGCCCAGCTCGGCTACCGGCACGAGCAGACCGACGCCATGAACGGCGTGGCGATCCTCGTCGAGGCGGAGAACGGCAGCCGTTCGGCGCTGCTCGTCGACGCCATCCAGGGCCAGCGCCAGGTGGTGATCAAGAGCCTCGAGGCGAACTACGGCCGCGTCGCGGGCGTGGCCGCCGCCACCATCATGGGCGATGGCCGCGTCGCCCTCATCCTCGACGTCGACGCCGTCACCGCCACGTCGCGCTTCGAACAAAGCCATTTCGGCAACAGCCTGCAAGCAGCGGAGTAAGAGCCATGAACGACATCAAAGACAACGAAAAGGCCGGCATGCGCGAACTCATCGCGTTCCGCATCGGCGAGCAGGAATTCTGCGTCGACATCATCGCCGTGCGCGAGATCCGGGGTTTTGCCGCCGCGACACCGCTGCCGCACGCGCCGAACTTCGTCGTCGGGGTGATCAACCTGCGCGGCACCGTGCTGCCGATCGTCGATCTCGCCGCCCGCCTCGGCTTCGGCCCGACGCAGCCGACGGCCCGTTCGGTGGTGATCGTGGTGCGCATCGATCGCCAGCTCGTCGGCCTTCTCGTCGATGCCGTCTCGGACATCCTGACCGTCACCGACGATCTGCTGCAGCCCACGCCCGACATCGCCTCGGAACTCGCCCGCACCTTCGTGCGCGGCGTCATGGCCTTCGAAGGCCGGATGATCTCGATGATCGCCGTCGACTTCGTGCTGCCGCAGACCGACATGGCCGCCTGATCGGGCGCTCCGGGTACCAGACTGTCCGGCGGCCCTGTCGCTGCCGGATGCCGAAACCGCGATGCAGAGGCATAGACCGTAATGGCACGACCTGAATCCGATAAGCGCGTGGCCGACGGCCGTACCGGATCGGGTGAATTCATCCTGACGGATTCCGACTTCAACACGATCGCCAAGATCCTTCATTCGGATTCAGGCATCCTGCTCGCCCCGTCGAAGAGCAACCTCGTCTATAGCAGGCTGGCCAAGCGCCTCAGGGCGCTCGGCCTCGCCAGCTTCAAGGAATACTGCTCCTACATCGAGGGCGCCGAGGGGACGAGCGAGCGGATGAGCATGCTCGCCGCGCTGACCACCAACGTCACGCACTTCTTCCGCGAGAACCACCATTTCGAGCATCTGAAGAGCGAGCTGCTGCCCGCGCTTCTGGCCGACGCCAAGAAGGGCGGGCGGGTGCGGATCTGGTCGGCCGGCTGCTCCAACGGCCACGAGCCCTATTCGATCGCGCTGACCGTCCTGTCGATGATGCCCGACGCCCCGAATTACGACATCAAGATCCTGGCCACCGACATCGACCCGAACGTCATCGCCTTCGGGCGCGCCGGCATCTACGACGAGGCGACGCTCGAGGCGGTGCCGAAGACGCTGAAGCAGCGCTGGTTCAAGCCGACGGGCGGCAAGGGCGGCGACGCCTTCGAGGTCTCGGACGCCATGCGCGACCTGATCTCCTTCCGCGAGCTGAACCTCATCGGCGAATGGCCGATGCAGGGGACCTTCCAGGCCCTGTTCTGCCGCAATGTCACGATCTACTTCGACCAGCCGACGCGCGAGAAGATCTGGCACCGCTACTGCCGCTATCTCGAGCCCGGCGGCTGGTTCTACATGGGCCATTCGGAACGGCTGACGGGCCCCGCCACGCAGTATCTCGCCTATGAGGGAACGACGGCCTACCGCCGCCTCGAGGGAGCCGTGAAATGAGCCCCGTCCGGGTCCTCATCGTCGACGATTCGCGCACCATGCGGGCGCTTCTGAAGCATGCGCTGTCGGGCGACCCGGCCATCGACGTCGTCGGCGAAGCCGCCAACCCGCTGGAAGCGCGGGACATGATGAAGGAACTCGACCCGGACGTCGTCACGCTCGACATCGAGATGCCGAACATGAACGGGCTCGATTTTCTCGACAAGATCATGCGGCTGCGGCCGACGCCGGTGATCATGGTCTCCAACCTCACCCAGCCGGGCGCCGCCGCCACGCTGCAGGCGCTGGAGACCGGCGCCTTCGATTGCATCTCCAAGCCGGGCGGCCTCACCGGCAACACGCTCGACCACCTTCCCGCTTTGGTGAAGGAGGCCGCCAAGGCCAAGCCCGGAATGGCCTCGGGCCGGCGCCAGATCGCCGCGGCCCGGGCGCCGGCAAACAGCTCGGCGCTCGAGCGCCACGCCAACTGGCCCGACCTCATCGGCATCGGCTCCTCCACCGGCGGCGTCGAGGCGCTGATGACCGTTTTGTCGGATTTCCCCGCCGACTGCCCCCCGACCCTCATCGTCCAGCACCTGCCGGCGGCCTTCACCTCGTCCTTCTCGGCGCGGCTGAACAAGATCTGCAAGGCTCGGGTGATCGAAGGCCAGAACGGCGCGGAAATCCAGCGCGGCACGGTCTATATCGCGCCGGGCGCCCAGCACATGACCCTTGCCACCAAGGCCGGGCTGCGGCTGAAGCTCACCCAGGAAGATCCGGTGAACGGCCATCGCCCCTCGGTCGACATGCTGTTCTCGTCGCTGGCCCAGAACTTCGCCGGAAGGATGACGGGCGCGATCCTCACCGGCATGGGCCGCGACGGCGCGCAGGGCCTGCTCGAGATGCGCCAGAGCGGCGCCAGGACGATGGCGCAGGACGAAGCGACCTCGCTCGTCTACGGCATGCCGCGCGTCGCTTACGAACTCGGCGGTGCCGAAAAGCGCGTCCCGCTGCAGGGCGTGACCAAGGAAATATTCTCGTAGCGCTACCCAAGAAATTGCCAGAAACATTCGGGCTTCGGCCCGGCTTGGGGCAGGCTCGATTTTTTCAAGCAGAGACTTACTCCCAATGCCTTAAGTACAGCACATTATAAGCTTCCTCTCCATGATCACTTTGTCCGGAGATACTTTTCTGCCAATTTTGCAGTACGCTGGCAGGCATTTTGTTAAGGCCGATCGGATTGAATAGACTGGACTGGGCGAGTCGTCGCCTTCACCCGAGGGGAGAGACAGGTCCATCACGGTCGTGAGACGGTGAACGCTTCCCGAGAACGTGGTGCTACCCGGATGCGGCCGGTCGATCTCCGCAACCGGCATTCGAGTATTGAGAAGGAACGAAGGTATGGCCTTCAAGTCGCAACTGAAAGTGCTGATCGTCGACGACCAGCGCACCAGCCGTATGCTGATCCGCGACGCGCTCGACCAGCTGGGCATTTCGCAGATCACGATGGCCGTGGACGGCGAGGAGGCGCTGAAGATGCTGATGAGCGCGCCGTGTCACATCATCATCTCCGACTTCAACATGCCCAAGGTCGACGGCCTGCAGCTCCTGAAGGCGGTGCGCTCCTATCCGCCGACGAAGAAGACGCCCTTCATCATCCTCACCGGCCGCGGCGACCGCGAGCTCGTGCAGAAGGCCGCCGCCCTCGGCGTCAACAATTTCCTGGTCAAGCCGATCTCCGTGCCGGTGCTGCAGAAGACCATCGAAGCCGTCGTCGGAAAGCTGCAATAGTCATGAGCGAAATGATCGCGCGTCGGCGCCTCAACATCATCCAGGGTGAAGCCAAATGGGGGAGCGGCGAGGATCTCGTCCTCACCACCCTGCTCGGCTCCTGCGTCGCGGCCTGCATGCGCGACCCCGTCGCCGGCGTCGGCGGCATGAACCACTTTCTGCTGCCGGGCGGCGGCGAGGGACAGAGCCGAGCCGAAAGCTACGGGCTCTACCTGATGGAGCTGTTGATCAACGGCCTCTTGAAGCAGGGCGCCCGCCGCGAGCGCATCGAGGCGAAACTCTTCGGCGGCGCGCGCACGGTCCAGGGCCTGTCCGATATCGGCGCCAAGAACGCCGCCTTCGCGCGCAACTTCCTGCGCAACGAAGGCATCATGGAAGCCCGCGGCGATGTCGGCGGCGACAAGGGCCGGCGGATCGAATACTGGCCGCATTCCGGCCGGGCGCGCCAGGTCTTCCTCGACAAGTCCGCCGTGCTGCCGCCGCCGCCGCCGGTCCGCCAGCAGAAATCCATCGGCGATCTGGAGCTGTTCTGATGGCCATGTCCTCGCCCATCCTCGTCGCCCCGCTCGTGGCCGACGGCTTCGCCGACACGCCGCGCTCCCTGGAAACGCCGATGCCCAAAACCACCGTCAACGCCATCCTGACCCGCCTCTCCTACGAACTGCACGCGCTGGCGGACGCGGCCGACGAGTTCCACCATCTCGCCTTCTCCGACGGCGGCTCCAGCAATCTCGCCAATGCCGACTATGTCCGGGCGACCCAGGGCATCGATCTGATGCAGCAGATCCTGGCGAACCTTTCCGACTACACGGGCTGCCTCGCCATGGCCGCGCCCGAGGAGATGGACCTCGACGACGCGCAGGCGCTCTCGCTGATCTCCCTCAGCGACCTGCGCGATCGCCTGCGGGACGTGCCCGCCACCGAGATCGAGCGCCAGGACAGCGGCGACGCCGACATCTTCTTCTAGCGCCCCGTTCGCCCCGTCCCGGCCGCCTCGCTCGGGACCGCGGATCAGAAACGCAGCCAGACGGCGGTGACGAGCGCGCGCTCTTGCAGGGCGTCGCGGCCGGCCAGGGTGGCCAAGCCCCCGACCTGCAGCGACAGGTGCCGGTTGACGTCGTAGACCGCGCTGAGCTGCAGCTTGTGCTCGGTCGGCTCGGCAAAGCCCGCGTCCGGGTGATCGACCGCCAGGGTGTTGAAGCTCTGGGCCAGAAGGAGCCACTGCGCCCGCGGCCGGATCCCGAGGGTGAGATCGGCCCGAAAGGCGTCCGACCGACCGTCCAGCCCCAGCCGATAGCCGCCCTGGATCTCGGCAAAGCCGGACCATCGGCCGACGCCGAACCCCTTGCCGGCAAAGAGCAGGGCCTCGACCTCGCCGCCCCGCTCCTCGGACCGGGCGCGCCTGTCGAAGGGCGTGGCGACGCGCCCGGTGATCTCGGCCGAGAGGACGGCGCCATCGCCCTCCCACAGAAGCAGCCGGGCGCCACCACCGCTGAGGCCGAAGCGCGCGGCATCGAGCGAAGGCGCCTCGCCGCTCGCATAGGTCTTGGCCTCGGTCCGCAGAATGGCCGTCACCCCGTCGGTCAGGCCATACTCGGCATAGAGATGGATCTCGGCCTTCTGGAACAGCGGGATCGCTTCCACCTGGCCACCGCCGTCGAAAGCCTCCATCGCCTCGGCCCAGAAGCCGCTGACGATCACCTGGCCGGTGCCTTGCGGCAGGGTCCAGGCCCCGGCCAGAGCGGGGGCCGGCAGCAGCGACGCCACCCAAACGGCGAGCCTCAGCGACACGCGCATCCCCATGCCCATCCCCCACCGGAACCGACAGTCGATTGAACGGCATGGTTCGGACGGCGGCAATCGGGACCCGGCGGGCAGAACCGGTGAATCTCCGGTCACGGGAAGCAAGTCGTACCGGTGTCCGGCCCGGCTCGGCCCGAGACGGCTCAGGCCACCGTGAGGGCGGTGATCTTCAGGGCGACATGCTCGGCCATCAGATCGCGGGCGGACAGGCCGAACAGGCGCAGGCGACCGGTATGTGCCAGCAAGAGCAGGCCGGCGGCATGGGCGAAGACGTCCGCCGTCAGGCGCTCGGCCGCGGCGTCGGTGGCGCCGAGCGCGCGCGCCGTGGCGCCGATCGGCGACAGCGCGGCGACGAGCCGCGCGTTCAGCGCCGCGTCGCGGTCGGCCCCCAGGCCCTGCGGTTTCATGCCGCCGCGCAGGAGGTAGAAACCGAGATCGAGATCGCGCGGGTGCTCGGCATAGAAGTCGAAGAAGGCGAGCGCCGCCGCCGTCAGCCGGTCCGCCGGGGCCTGCGCTTCGGCCACGGAAGCGGCGATGGCGAGGCCCAGGCCGTCCAGCGACTGCGCCAGGACCTCGGCATAGATCGCTTCCTTGGACTCGAAGTGGAAGTACAGGGCCGCCGGCGTGTAGCCGGCCTCGCCGGCGATGGCGCGCAGGCTGGCGCCTTCCAGGCCCTCGCTCTCGAAGATCCGCCTTGCGGCGTCGAGGATCATCGCGCGCTTGCGGGCGGCGCCAGCCTCGCGCCGCCCGCCCGTCCCGGCCGCCGCCGCGTCGGCGCCTGTTTCGATCGCCATGAACACTCCTCGGAAATGCGGCTTGACGAATAATCTAACAGTGTTCATTTTTGCCGGCAAGCCATGGGAGGATTGCCGAAAATGCTGATGACCGCCGCCGACTACCGGGATTCGCTGCGCCGCTACAGCCCGCGCGTTTTCGTCAATGGCGAGGCCATTCCCTCCGTCGCCGACGCGCCATCGCTGCGGCCGGGGATCAACGCCATCGGCGTCACCTATGATTTCGCCCACCGGCCGGAATTCCGGACGCTGATGACGGCGGATCAGGAGGGGCGCACCGTCAACCGCATGCTGCACGTCAACCGGACGACCCAGGACCTCCTCCACAAGCTGGAAGCGGTGCGGCTGGTCTGCCGGGAATCGGGCTGCGCCCAGCGCTACCTCGCCCACGACGCGCTGAACGCCTTCTACCAGGCGACGAAGCGCACCGACGCCGCACATGGCACGGACTACCACCAGCGGTTCCTCGCCTATCTCGACCGGGTGCAGGAAGAGGACCTGACGCTCGGCATCGCCATGACCGACGCCAAGGGCGACCGGTCGAAACGCCCGGGCGCGCAGGCGAACCGCGACGTCTATGTCCACATCACCGAGCGCCGGCCGGACGGCATCGTCATTCGCGGCACCAAGGCCATCGTCACCGCTGCGCCCTATGTGCACGAATTCCTGGTCATGCCCTGCCGGACCCACACGGCAGAGGACGCCGACTTCGCCGTCGCCTGCGCCGTGCCGGTCGATGCCGAGGGGGTGACCATCATCGCCCGCCCTGCCGGTCGACCCGGCGAGGCCGCGGCCAAGTTTTCCGGGCAGTATGGGCAGTCGACCGGGGTCGTCGTCTTCGACGACGTCTTCGTGCCGCACGACCGCGTCTTTCTCGCCGGCGAGACCGAGGAAGGCGGCTTTCTCACCACCACCTACGCCACCCACCACCGCCATTCCTGCATCGGCGCCCGGGCCGGTTTCGGCGACCTCCTGATCGGGGCCGGCGCCCTGATGATCGAGGCGAACGGGCTCGATCCCGATCTCCACGGCCACATTCGCGACCAGATGGTCGAACTGATCACCATCACCGAGAGCTTCTTTGCCTGCGGCGTCGCCGCCTCAGTCTACGGCACGGCGGATCCGGCGGGCTCGGTCATGCCCGACGCGCTGTTTTCCAACATCGGCAAGCTGCTGCTGGCGACCAAGATCTACGACATGCACCGCATCGCGCATGCCGTCTCGGGCGGGTTGATCGTCGCTCTGCCCGGCCCCGACGAGGACCACAATCCGGCCGCGCAGGCGTCGCTCGGCGCGGTCCTCGCCGGACGGCCGGACATTCCCGCCGCACAGCGGCTGGAGGTTTCGCGCTTCATCGAGGACCTCACCGTCTCGCACCAGGCCGGCTGGTATTCGGTGATCTCGCTGCATGGCGGCGGCTCGCCGGAGGCGATGAAGCGCGAGATCTGGCGGCACTATCCCGTCGCCGAGAAGGTGGAGTTGGTCGAGCGACTGCTCGACCGGGGCGTGCTGGCGAACGGCGGTGGGAACCAGCGGGTGTCGAAGCAGCCGGGCCGCTGCTGCGACACAGGCTGCACCCTGCCCGCGCCGGCGCTCGCCGGCCCCGACGAAGGGCCCATTCCCTTGGCGGGCGCCGCCGAATAGATTGCTCCCCGTGAAGTCGCGCAAGGGACGTACCGGCCGCCAGTGTCGGGCGACCCTACCGGTTGGGAGGCCGGGAGCCGCGATGCGTCGGGAGGGACATCATGGAAAGCCGCTACCACGCCGTCTATGCCGAATGGCAGGCCGATCCCGAAGGTTTCTGGCTGGAACAGGCGAAGGCGATCGACTGGGTCGACGCGCCGACGAAAGCCTTTGACGCCGAGGCCGGCGTCTACGGCCGCTGGTTTCCCGATGCCAGCTGCAACACCTGCTACAACGCCCTCGACCGGCACGTCGCCGCCGGGCGCGCCGACCAGACGGCGATCATCCACGATTCGCCCGTCACCGGCACGCAGCGCAAGCTGAGCTATGCCGAGCTCCTCGCCGAGGTCAAAGCGCTCGCGGCGAGCCTTCAGGATCTCGGCGTCACCAAAGGCGACCGCGTCATCATCTACATGCCGATGGTGCCGGAAGCCGCGATCGCCATGCTCGCCTGCGCCCGGCTCGGCGCCGTGCATTCGGTCGTCTTCGGCGGCTTTGCCGCGCGCGAGCTCGCCACCCGCATCGACGACTGCCGGCCGAAGGCGGTGCTGTCGGCCTCCTGCGGCATCGAGCCGGGCCGCACCGTCGCCTACAAGCCGCTGCTCGACAAGGCGATCGAGCTTGCCGCGCACAAGCCGGAAGCGACGGTCATCCTGCAGCGGCCCCAACTCCACGCTGCGATGACCGAGGGTCGCGACCACGACTGGGCGGGCTTGCGCGACAAGGCGATGGCGGCGATCGCCGCCGGGCGCGACGTGCCCTGCACCCCCGTGAAAGCGACCGACCCGCTCTACATCCTCTACACCTCCGGCACGACCGGCCAGCCGAAGGGCGTGGTGCGCGACAATGGCGGCCACATGGTCGCCCTGCAGTGGTCGATGGAGGCGCTGTTCGGCGTGAAGGCGGGCGAGGTCTGGTGGGCCGCCTCCGACGTCGGCTGGGTCGTCGGCCATTCCTACATCGTCTACGGGCCGCTGCTGAAAGGCTGCACGGCGGTGCTGTTCGAGGGCAAGCCGATCGGCACGCCCGATGCCGGCACTTTTTGGCGTGTCATCGCCGAGCACGGCGTGGTCGCCCTGTTCACCGCGCCGACGGCGATCCGCGGCATCCGCAAGGAGGATCCGGAGGGCGAGCTGCCCCGGGCTTATGACCTGTCGAAATTCCGCACGCTGTTCCTGGCCGGCGAGCGCGCCGACACGGAAACCATCCGCTGGGCCGAAAAGGCGCTCGGCGTGCCGGTGATCGACCACTGGTGGCAGACCGAGAGCGGCTGGCCGATCGCCATCAACCCGGCCGGCCTCGGCCTTCTCCCGGTCAAATACGGCAGCCCCGGCGTGACCGTGCCCGGCTACTACATCCAGATCCTCGACGAGAGCGCCAAACCACTCGGCCGTGGCGAGATGGGCGCCATCGCGCTGCGCCTGCCGCTGCCCCCCGGTGCCCTGCCGACCCTCTGGAACGCCGACGATCGTTTCCGCTCCGCCTATCTCGACGCCTATCCCGGCTACTACGCCACCGCCGACGCCGGAATGATCGACCAAGAGGGGTATCTCTACGTCATGGGCCGCACCGACGACGTCATCAACGTCGCCGGCCACCGGCTGTCGACGGGCGAGATGGAGGAGGCGGTGTCGACCCATCCGGCCGTCGCCGAATGCGCCGTCATCGGCATGCGCGACGAGTTGAAGGGCGAACTCCCCTGCGGTTTCGTCGTCCTCAAGAACTCGAACCTCTTGTCGGCCGACGCTATCCAGGACGAGGTGGTCGCCCTGGTGCGCGAGCGCATCGGCCCTGTTGCGGCCTTCCGCCGCGTGATCGTCGTCGACCGCCTGCCGAAGACGCGCTCGGGAAAAATCCTGCGCGGCACGATGAAGAAGATCGTCGACCGCGACGCCTTCGACATGCCCGCCACCATCGAGGATTCAAGCGCGCTCGACGACATCGAGCGGGCGCTGGGGCGGTAGGCCTCTGCGGGGTCGCAGGGTGACGGCACGGGACGGTAGTCCCGACCGTTCTTGATCCGTTCGACAAGGCGCGGCATGGTGCCGGCCCTCGGGGATACAAAACGGGCCGCGACCTCAGTGACAGCAGACCACATCTCCGCCGCCGCGGCCCGGCGCATCGCGCTCGCCGCGCAAGGTTTTGGCGAAGCGCGGCCGGAAGTCGCCGACTGGCGGCGGATGAACAGGACGATCAACCGGCTGGGGCTCTTGCAGATCGACTCGGTCAGCGTGTCTGCGCGGGCGCACTACATGCCGCTGTTCTCGCGGCTCGGGCCTTATCCGCGGGAAGCGTTGGAGCGGGCGGCCTGGGGGAAACCGCGCAAACTGTTCGAATATTGGGCGCACGAGGCCTCGCTCCTGCCGCTGGAGACGCAGCCGCTGCTGCGCTGGCGCATGGATCGGGCGGCGGCGGGCGAAGGCATCTACAAGGGCCTTGCCGTTTTCGGCCGCGAGCAGGCCCCGGCCGTGGCGGCGGTACTCGAGCGGATCGCGGCGGAAGGCCCGCTCTCCTCCGGCGATTTCGAGGCGCCGCGCGGCGCCGGCGGCTGGTGGGGCTGGAGCGACACCAAGCGCGCCCTGGAATTTCTGTTCTGGTCCGGCCGCATCACCACCGCGACGCGCCGCAGTTTTGCCCGCGTCTACGACTTGACCGAGCGGGTGATCCCGCCGGCGATCCTCTCGCTGCCGACGCCCTCACCGGCCGAGGCGCAACGCGCCCTGCTGCTCGCCTCGGCCCGGGCGCTCGGCATCGCCACCGCCTCGGACCTGCGCGACTATTTTCGCCTTTCCGCCGCGGAGACGCCGCCACTCCTCGCCGATCTCGTTGAGGCCGGAGCACTGATTCCGGTGACGGTCGAGGGCTGGTCGCAGCCGGCCTTCCTCCACCCACAAGCCCGGCGGCCGCGAAAAATCGCGGCTCAGGCGCTGCTCTCGCCCTTCGATCCCCTCGTCTTCGAGCGCGCCCGGACCGAGCGCCTGTTTGGCTTCCGCTACCGCATCGAGATCTATACGCCGGCCGAGAAGCGCCTGCACGGCTACTACGTGCTGCCCTTCCTCCTCGGCGACCGGCTGGTGGCGCGGGTGGATCTCAAGGCCGACCGCAAGGCCGGAACGCTCTTTGTCCTGTCGGCCCATGCCGAGCCGCACGCGCCGGCGGAGACGGCGGAGGCCCTTCTCACCGAGCTCCGGCAGATGGCCGGCTGGCTCGGCCTCGAACGCGTGACAGTGCTGCCGGCCGGGGATTTTGGCCCGCCGTTGGCAGCCGCCCAGGCAATCGCCGGCTGACAGCCCGACCTGGTGCCGCGATGAGGGACGTGGGGCCGCACCTTAGTCCGTCCGGATGCGGCCGCGCACGGCGAGTCGCCCATCCGCTTCCGGCGCGACCACGATGATCTCGCCGGAGGCCGGAAAAATGCCGGTCAGCGCGGTGATGTTGACCTGATGCGTGACGAGAACCGCCTTGCGGTCGTCCAGTGTCGCCAGGCGCTCCGTCACCTGGCGGCTGGCGGTATCGGCGCTGCCGCGATCGTCGAAGAAGGAGTTCAGCGCCGGCTCGTCTTCGACCGGACCGAGACCGAGCTGGTCGGCCGTGTCCCGCGCCCGGCACCACTGGCTGGAGAGAACGACGGCGACGGGGATGCCGCGCTCCCGCATCGCCGCGCCGATGCGCGCCGCCTGGGCGCGGCCGGCCTCGTCGAGATTGCGCTGCGTGGCGCAGTCGCCGATCCGAAAACCGTCGGGATCGCCCGTGCCGGGGGCGATGGCATGGCGCATCAGCGCATGCGTGCCGGGCGCCCGCAGCGCCGCCCAGCCCGCCTCGTCGGCGGCAGCGGGGGAAACCAGCGCCGCCAAGGCGGTCATGACGGCGAGGGCGGCAAAACCGGCAAGTCCGGCAAAAGCGGCAGCGGTGGCTTGGCGGTGCATGGATGGCCCCTTGTGGTCGGATCGGCCTGACGGCGATCCCGTGCCCGTCGGATCATGCCGCCGGGACCATCGCGCCGCCATGGGCCCAGCACCACAAAGCACCGACGCCCGATCACGCTTCTGCCAGTTCGGGCCGGACGCGTGGCGCCTCTGCGATTGCCGCCCCCGGCGAATACCGCTAAAGGCTCGGCCCGAAACCGTTTCCCCCGAGATCGAGGACCCCGCCATGGACGCCCATTCCACCAACGGCGAACAGCAGGCGGCGCTTCTGGCCGAGGCCCTGCCCTTCATGCAGGCCTACGAGAACAAGACGGTGGTGGTGAAATACGGCGGCCATGCCATGGGCAACGCCGCGCTCGGCAAGACCTTTGCCCGCGACATCGCGTTGCTCAAGCAGTCCGGCATCAACCCGATCGTCGTGCATGGCGGTGGCCCGCAGATCGGCGCCATGCTGTCCAAGATGGGCATCGAGTCGCACTTCGAGCACGGGCTTCGCGTCACCGACCAGCGCACCGTCGAGATCGTCGAGATGGTTCTCGCCGGCTCGATCAACAAGGAGATCGTCGCCCTCATCAATGCCGAGGGCGAGTGGGCGATCGGCCTCTGCGGCAAGGACGGCAACATGGTCTTCGCCGAAAAGGCGAAGAAGACGGTGATCGATCCCGACAGCCACATCGAGCGCGTGCTCGATCTCGGCTTCGTCGGCGAGCCGGTCGAGGTCGACCGCACGCTTCTGGACCTTCTCGCCCGCTCGGAGATGATCCCGGTGCTGGCGCCCGTCGCCCCCGGCCGCGACGGCCACACCTACAACATCAATGCCGACACCTTTGCCGGCGCCATCGCCGGCGCGCTGCAGGCCTCGCGCCTGCTGTTCCTGACCGACGTGCCGGGCGTGCTCGACAAATCGGGCACCTTGATCCGCGAGCTCTCCGTCGCCGAGGCCAAAACCCTCATCCGCGACGGCACCGTCACCGGCGGGATGATCCCGAAGGTCGAGACCTGCATCCAGGCGCTCGACCGCGGCGTCGAAGGCGTCGTCATCCTCAATGGCAAGACCCGCCACGCGGTCCTGCTCGAGCTCCTGACCGAGCACGGCGCGGGCACGCTGATCGTCCCGTAGGAATTGCGCATCCAGACCCCGGCGTTACTTCTGGCCGGGCTCCTGATGCGGCCGTTTAGGGAGCGAAGTGCGCCACGGGCGACCGATACGTCGGTCGCCGCGATGCGTACCCGGCGTTACGGATTTCTCTTGTGGCGCGGCGTAACCTGCCGTACTGCAACGCAGTTCATTCGTTTCCCTTGGTAATTCCGAAAGCAGCCCTCCTTGTCCTCCGCATCCGCCCCCTCGCCGCGCAATTCGCCGGCGCGCGTCCTCTCTGCCAGCCTCATCGGCACGACGATCGAGTTCTTCGATTTCTACATCTACGCGACGGCGGCGGTGATCGTGTTCCCCAAGCTGTTTTTTCCCGGCGGGGACCCGTCCGCGGCGGTGCTGCAGTCGCTGGCGACCTTTGCCATCGCCTTCTTCGCGCGGCCGATCGGGGCGGCGCTGTTCGGGCATTTCGGCGACCGGATCGGCCGCAAGGCGACGCTGGTCGCCGCCCTGATGCTGATGGGCATTTCCACCGTCGCCATCGGCCTCCTGCCGACCTATGCCTCGGTCGGCGTCCTCGCGCCGCTGCTCCTCGCCCTCTGCCGTCTCGGCCAGGGACTCGGCCTCGGCGGCGAATGGGGTGGCGCGGTGCTGCTGGCGACGGAGAACGCGCCGGAGGGCAAGCGCGCCTGGTACGGCATGTTTCCGCAGCTCGGCGCGCCGATCGGCTTCATCTGCGCCACCGGCAGCTTTCTCATCCTCAGCAATGTCCTCACCGACGCGCAGTTCTTCTCCTTCGGCTGGCGCATTCCCTTCATCGCCAGTGCCGTGCTGGTCTTTCTCGGCCTCTACATCCGCCTCAGCCTGCACGAGACGCCCGACTTCGCCAAGACGGTCGCGCGCAACGAGCGCGTCAAGGTGCCGTTCCTGACGGTCATGACCGGGCACAAGCGGCCGCTCTTCCTCGGCACCTTCGCGGCGCTCGCCACCTTCGTCCTGTTCTATCTGATGACGGTGTTCTGCCTGAGCTGGGGCACGACGGCGCTCGGCTTCAGCCGCAACGAGCTCCTGCCGATCCAGATGGTCGGCGTCGTCTTCTTCGGTCTCGCCATTCCGTTCTCGGCCAAGCTCGCCGACCGCTACGGACGGCGCCGGACGCTGCTGTGGACGACGCTGCTCATCTGCCTGTTCGGCTTCCTGTTCCAGCCGCTGTTCGGTGCGGGCCATGCGGGTGCCGTGCTGGCGTTCCAGATCATCGGCTTCGGCCTGATGGGCATGACCTACGGTCCGCTCGGCACGGCGCTGGCGGAGCTGTTTCCGACCAGCGTGCGCTATACCGGCGCGTCGCTGACCTTCAACCTCGGCGGCATCATCGGCGCCTCGCTCGCCCCCTATATCGCGACCAAGCTCGCGACCGACTACGGCCTCGCCTCCGTCGGCTACTACATGACCATCGCCGGCGTGATCACGGCGCTGGCGCTGCTCGCCATCCGCGAGGAGCCCGAGGAGCCCGAGGCAATTCGCCCCGCCGTCGCCTGAGGGGCCGCCAAGTCGCCGCGGCCTTGCCCGATGTGGCGGGGTCGCGGCAGCGATGCTAAGGAAGCCTGGAGGGCGAAGGCCCTTGCGCAAGGCTCGGCCGAGGCAGGACGGCTATACCGAGTCCTCAGCCCCGCAGCGCCGGGCGCCTCTCGAACCCGCCGGATGCCATGACCGCTGATACCGCGCTTCGCCACACCGCCGACGCCACACCCGGCGATTTCGCCGACGTGCGCGACTGGGTGTTCGACCTCGACAACACGCTCTATCCCCGCCGCACCAACCTGTTTGCCCAGATCGACGCGCGGATGACGGCTTTCGTCGCCGACTTCCTGCGCCTGCCGGCGGAAGAGGCCCGGATCGTGCAGAAGGGCCTCTACCGCAGCCATGGCACGACGCTGCGCGGGCTGATGTCGGAGCACGCCGTCGATCCCGACGCCTTCCTCGAATTCGTCCACGACATCGACTATTCCGGCGTTGCGCCCGACCCGGCGCTCGGCGCCGAAATCAAGCGCCTGCCCGGGCGAAAGTTCATCTTCACCAATGGCGACCGCGGTCACGCCGAGCGCACGGCGCGGCAGCTCGGCATTCTCGACCATTTCGAGGACATCTTCGACATCGTCGCCGCCGGTCTCAACCCCAAGCCGGCACAGGCGACCTACGACAAGTTCGTCGGGCTGTTCAAGATCGACGGCCCCCGGGCCGCGATGTTCGAGGATCTCGCCCGCAATCTCGAAGTGCCCAAACTGCTCGGCATGCGTACCGTCCTCATCGTCCCGCCGGATATGGAGGAAGTTCTCGGCGAGGCCTGGGAGCACGAGGGCCGCGACGGCGCCCATATCGACTTCATCACCGACGACCTCGCGACCTTTCTCGCGCGCATCGAGTAGTCAGTCGCCGAGCAGCGAGCGCCCCTTGGAGGCCAGCGGCGGACGGCTGTCCGGTGCCGGCCTGGCATCGGTGCGGCCGTCTTCGAAGACCTCGTTCTCGCGCGTGTAGTCAGAGCGCTGGTTCTGCGCCAGAACGTCGTCCTGGCTGCCCGGCTGGGAGGCTCCGCCCGCGAGCGCGGCCGCCCGCGCGGCGGCGCTGGCCGGATCGCTGTCCGTCTTGTCGCGGGCTGCCGCCGTCTCGTCGGCGTCGATCTTCTGCGCCGTATCGAGGTCTTGCTGGTGGCGCATCATGCTGGAATCGGTGTCGGGCATCGGATCGGCCTTTCCAAGGGAACATGTCCCTCGCCCAACTCGGCGGCGGCCCAGGGGGTTCCGGGGGCCGGGCTCTGCCTAGAACCCGTAGAAGGCGCGGATGATGTCCCAGCCCTCCTCCGCCGTGTCGGCGAACTGGATGAGTTTCAGATCGTCGGGGGCGATCGTGCCCTCCTCGGCCAGCACCTCGAGATTCAGCACCCGGTTCCAGAATTCCTTGCCGAAGAGGATCACCGGGATCCGCGCCATGCGCTTGGTCTGGATCAGCGTCAGCGCCTCGAACATCTCGTCGAGCGTGCCGAAACCGCCGGGGAAGATCGCCATGGCTTTTGCCCGCAGCAGGAAGTGCATCTTGCGCACGGCGAAATAGTGGAAGCGGAAGCAGAGTTCGGGCGTAGCGTAGGGGTTGGGCGCCTGCTCGTGCGGCAGGACGATGTTCAGGGCGACCGACACGCCGCCGACATCGGCCGCGCCGCGGTTGCCGGCCTCCATCACGCCGGGGCCGCCGCCGGTGACGATGACGAATTCCTTGCCGCCATGCGAGGCGGCCGAGTGCAGCGAGGCGAGGCGGGAAAACTGCCGGGCCGCGTCGTAATAGTGGGAATTCGCCTCCAGCCGCGCCTTCTGCTCGGGCGTGCGCCCCGCCCAGGCGGCCTTGCCCGGCTCGGGAATGCGCGCGCCGCCGAAGAGGACGATGGTCGACAGGATGCCCGCCTCGGCGAGGCCGTTCTCGGCCTTCATCAGTTCAAGCTGCAGCCGCACCGCCCGCATCGGGGCGCTGGTCAGGAATTCGTCGTCGTCGAAGGCGAGCTTGTAGGTCGGCGAGCGCGTCTGCCGCGTCGACGGCATTTTCGCCTGCTGCTCCTGGTCGAGGCGCGATGACGGGAACGGGTCCCAGGTGCCGCGGTCGGTATCGTCGGTCATGTCATGTCCATTCCTAGGCCGTCCGCGACGCCGGCGATGCGCTGGTCCCGGCCCGGCCGCGTTGACCCTGATTCGCCCTTCTACTAGACGAAAGCGGCAAGTTGAAAACGCCCGACAACCGGAGAATGTCCCGATGACCGCCCATGAAAGCCTCGCGCGCACCATCGAAGACGCTTTCGAGGAGCGCGCCGGCATATCCGCATCGACCCAGGGCGCCGTGCGCGACGCGGTCGACACGGCGATGGAGATGCTGGACAGCGGCGCGGCGCGGGTCGCCACCCGCGGCGAAGACGGCGTCTGGAGCGTCCACCAGTGGCTGAAGAAGGCCGTTCTCCTGTCCTTCCGCCTCAACGACATGAGCATCGTCGAGGGCGGCGCCGGCGGCGCCACCTGGTGGGACAAGGTGCCGTCGAAGTTTGCAGGCTGGGACGAGAACCGCTTCCGCGACGCCGGCTTCCGGGCCGTGCCGGGCTCGATCGTGCGCCGCGGCGCCTTCATCGGCAAGGACGTCGTCCTGATGCCGTCCTTCGTCAATCTCGGCGCCTATGTCGATACGGGCACGATGGTCGACGGCTGGGCGACGGTCGGCTCCTGCGCCCAGATCGGCAAGAACGTCCATCTTTCCGGCGGCGTCGGCATCGGCGGCGTGCTCGAGCCGCTGCAGGCAGGCCCCACCATCATCGAGGACAACTGCTTCATCGGCGCCCGCTCGGAGGTCGTCGAGGGCTGCATCGTGCGCGAGGGCGCGGTGCTCGGCATGGGCGTCTACATCGGCCAGTCGACGAAGATCGTCGACCGCGCCACCGGCGAGGTCAGCTATGGCGAGGTGCCGCCTTTTTCGGTGGTCGTCGCCGGCGCCATGCCGGGCAAGCCGATGGGCAATGGCGAGCCGGGCCCGAGCCTCTACTGCGCCGTCATCGTCAAGAAGGTGGATGCGCGTACGCGCTCGAAGACCTCGATCAACGAGCTGCTGCGCAGCTGAGCGCAGAGCCTGAGGCACCCCGATGGCGGGGCCGCTTCTCCCAGGCCCAACCGCCTCGGCAACAGACGCCGGCTCAGCCAGCCGCCCGAGGGCGGCTGGCTCGTCCGGAATGGCTTCGGCTGGAACGGCTAGAGGCGAAACAGCTAGAGCCGAAACGGCTCCAGTCGGAATGGCTTCAGTCGGTGAGGGCGAGCGAGGCGGCGACGGGTGTCGTGGCCCCGATGACGCGGCGGCTGCGGCTCGACTCCTTGCCAGCGCTGGCGAGCGCGACCCCGGCCGTCGCCGGAACGCCCGGCAGCGCCGCGGCAGCCACCGTGCGGGCGGTCGGCGTGGCGGAAGCCACGGCGATCTGCTGCTCGCGCTGGTTGGCGGCGACGATCGTCTCGCGATTGGCCTTGCCACGACGGCGTTCGATCGCTGCCATGTGGCGCTTGACGTTGGCGCAGTAGGCCGCGGCCGAGCGGCTCATCACCGTGGTGCGGTGGCCGCCCTTGTACTTCATCGCCGCGCCGCAGACGTCATGGCCGCTCTTCTGCCAGGCGCCGGCGAGATATTTCATGCCGTAGCGCAGGTTCGTCTGGGGATCGAAGAGGTCGCTCGTCTGTCCGGTAAAGCCGAGACCGCGGGCCGTCGCCGGCTGGATCTGCGACAGGCCGTAGACGCCGCTGCCCTTGGCCTTGGGATTGTAGTGGCTCTCGACGCGCACCACGGCATAGGCCAGTTCGCTCGGAATGTTGTTCTCGGCCGCGGAGCGCTCGATCATCCGGTCGATCGCGGCATCGCCGGTGATCGTGTCGGTGCCCTTGAAGGTGTCGCTGATGCGGGTGCTGACGACGTCGACCGCCTTGGTGGTGGTCTCGACCGCGGCGACCTTCACGGCCGTCGCGGAATCGGCGACGGCGGCGATCGTGGCGGGCACGGCATTGACGGGATTGAGCACGGAGGCTGCGGCCGCGATGCGGTCGCCGGCCGAGGGTTTTTGTTCCGCGGCATAGGCGGCGGCCTTGGCGACGAGCACGTCGTTGGTCGGCGGGACGAGGACCTGCGGGGCCGTGGTGGTCGCCTTGCGCTCGGCGACGTCCGCGGCGAGCGCCGCGATCTCGTCGGCCGGCGGCGCGCTGGGCCGCACCGCGGCGGATTTGCCGGGAGCCGTCCCCGCCGCGACGGCGGCGAGCTTGGCGGCGTCGGGCTTCTGCGACGGCTCGGGAACGCGCGTGCCATCGGCGAAGGCCATGATGCGGACCGGCGCATAACCATAGGCGTCGACACTGGCGGGCGCCGAGCCGGGGCCCTGGGTCAGGGAGGGGGACGCGGCGCCCTGCTGGTTCGAAACGCAGGCGGAAAGGGCGAAGGGAGCGGACAGAGCGATCAGGGCGACGGGGCGAAGCGTGGCGGGTGCGCGGCGAACCGCCTGCCAAACCATTTCCGATGCTGATCGCATGAGTGTCTCCGAAAACATTAAAGATCGTTCACCCATCCGTTCGGCGGCAAACATGGCACCGAAAAGGCGGAATGACGGCTGGCGCCACACAGAACACGTTTCGTGCGGGAGTGAAACCTTTTGGCAACTATTGCCTGCGTGGCAGGTCTGAAACTTTTGCGATACATCGAGGCATGCTTAACGCCCTCCCCGACCTGACCGACCCCACCGCCGTGCTGCAGCGCCTCGTTCACTGCCCTTCGGTCACACCCGACGATGCCGGCGCGCTGGCGACGCTGGAGCAGCTTCTGCTGCCACTCGGCTTCGCCGTGGCACGCCCGGTCTTTACCGAGGCCGGCACCGCCGACATCGCCAATCTCTTCGCCCGAAGCGGCACGGCCGGGCCGCATCTCACCTTCGCCGGCCATACCGACGTCGTGCCGCCCGGCAACACGGCGGATTGGAAGCACCCGCCCTTTTCCGGCATCATCGAGGACGGCGAACTCTACGGCCGCGGTGCGGTGGACATGAAGGGCGGCATCGCCTGCTTCGTCGCGGCGCTCGCCCGCCACCACGCCCGCGGCGGCCTGCCGCCGGGCCAGGTGTCGCTCTTGATCACCGGCGACGAGGAAGGGCCGGCGGTCAACGGCACCGTGAAGCTCCTCGCCTGGGCGGCCGAGCGCGGCGAGAAATTCGACGCCTGCGTCGTCGGCGAGCCGACCAATCCGGCAGCGCTCGGCGACATGATCAAGATCGGCCGGCGCGGCTCGCTGTCGGGCACCGTCACGGTGCGCGGCGTGCAAGGCCACGTCGCCTATCCGCATCTCGCCGACAATCCGGTGCGCGGGCTGATGGCGCTGATGGATGCCCTGCTCGCCGAGCCGCTCGATTCGGGCAACGACCGCTTCCAGGCCTCCAACCTCGAGATCACCGCGCTCGACACCTTTGGCAATGTTTCCACCAACGTCATTCCGGGCCGGGCGAGCGCGTCTTTCAACATCCGCTTCAACGACGAGTGGACGCCGGAAAGCCTTTCCGCGGAGATCGAGCGACGGCTGGCGCTGGCGGCCGGGAACCGCCGCTGGCGCGGCGAGCGGGACGAGCCGCTGGCCTTCGATGTCGCCTTCCGCCCCAACCCGTCCGACGCCTTTCTCACCAGCGACGCGGCGCTGACGAAGGCGCTGTCGGAAGCGGTGCAGTCGGTCACCGGGCGGGTGCCGGCGCTGTCGACCTCCGGCGGCACCTCGGACGCGCGCTTCATCAAGGATCATTGCCCGGTGGTGGAGTTTGGGCTTGTCGGCAAGACCATGCACATGTCCAATGAACGGGTCGCTCTTTCCGATCTCGAAACGCTGACGGAAATCTATGACGCCTTCATCGCCCGTTGGTTCGCCGCCCACGCCTGACACGACGCCGACGCTGGACGAGATCCTGCGCTATTTCACCGGCGCTGCGGAGCTGATGCTCGGCCGGCCGGAGGGCCTGCGCCGTCTGGACCTGTCGGCGGACGGGTTCTGGAGTTCGTTCTTCGCCATCCTGGTGGCGGTGCCGCCGATGGCGCTGTCCTGGGTGCAGTTCGAAAGCCTGCCTCGGACGGCGCCGCTGATCGTGCCCTCGCCGGCGCTGGTCTACACCGCGCATGCGCTGGCCGATTTCCTCGCCTGGGTGCTGCCGGTGGTGGTGCTGATGCTGGTGGCGAGGCCCATCGGCTATTCGCGCAAGATCGTGCCGCTGGTCGTGGCGACGAACTGGGGTGGCGCGCTGATCACCTGGGCGCTCGTGCCCTACTGGCTGATCGGGCTCGTCGCCGGCGACGGAGAACTGATGGCGGGCCTCGGCCTCGTCGTCGCGCTGGGTTCGATCGTCCTCACCGCGCGGCTGACTTCCACCGCACTCGGGCGCGACGGCTTCGCGGCGCTCGCGATCGTCCTCCTGATGCTGGTGATGTCGCTTTTCGCCTACGGCCTCGTCATGGAACTGACGGGCGTGCGGCTCGCCTGAGCGAGCGTACCGATCAGGCGCTGGCCGCGACGCTGCGCCGCTCGGCCATGAGCGACACGGCGAAGACCGCGAGACCGCCGACCGACATCGCCGCGCCGACCCAGGCCGTCGAGGCAAAACCGTAGCCGGCGGCGATGGCCAGGCCGCCGAACCAGGCGCCGAGCGCATTGGCGACGTTGAAGGCGGAATGGTTGAGCGCTGCCGCCAGCGTCTGCGCGTCGCCCGCGACATCCATCAGCCGCGTCTGCAGCGCCGGTCCGACGGCCACGCCGCAGCCGATCAGGAAGACGCAGGCGCAGAGCATGAAGGGGATCGACGCCGTCAGCGCGAAGACGACGAGGACCACGGTGTTGAGGCAGAGCATGCCGCCGATCGTGCCCATCAGCGAGCGGTCGGCGAGCCAGGCGCCGGCGAGATTGCCGGCCACCATGCCGGTGCCGAAGCAGGCCATGATCAGGGGCGCAGAGGATTCCGGCATGCCGGCGACCGCCATGGCGGTGGCGACGATGTAGCTGAACACCGAGAACATGCCGCCGAAGCCGATGGCGGCGATGCCGAGGGTCAGCCAGACCTGTTTGCGGCGGAAGGCGCCGAGCTCGCGCAGGGCGCTGGCGCCTTCCTTCACCATGTCCTGCGGCAGCAGCGCCGCGATCAGGACGACGGTGAGGACGCCGATCGCGCCGACGATGGCAAACAGCGAACGCCAGCCGAAGAACTGGCCGACGAAGGTGGCAAAGGGCGTGCCGATCAGCGTCGCGACAGTGAGGCCGAGCATCACCCGGCCGACCGCCTGGGTGCGCTTGTGGTGCGGCACCATGGACGCCGCGACCAGCGCGGCGACGCCGAAATAGGCGCCGTGCGGCACGCCGGAGAGGAAGCGGAAGAGCATCAGGCTGGCATAGTCCGGCGCGAAGGCGCTGGCGACATTGCCGAGCGCGAACAACGCCATCAGGCCGATCAGCAGCACGCGCCGCGTCATCTTGGCCGCCAGCAGCGCGATCGCCGGCGCGCCGACGACGACGCCGAGCGCATAGGCGGAGATCACGTGGCCGGCGACCGGCGTCGACACGCCGAGCCCGTCGGCGACGTTCGGCAGGAGGCCCATGATCGCGAATTCGCCGGTGCCGATGGCAAAGCCGCCGACCGCCAGCGCCAGTTCGACGAGACCGCTCGACGGGCGCGAAAGCGCCGGGGCATCGGCAGGGGTGGCGAGGATCCGCTCGCAGTCGTCGATCGGTAGATGGGTCACTGCTGCTTCCTCTGCCCGTTGGCAGGCGCGCCGCGCCGGCCGCTCCCCGCGGCGGGGCCCCGCGGAGTGTCGCCGCCCTCCGCCGTCGCGAGAAGGCGCCGCGACGCGCTCTTGCTGCAACGCACAGAAGGAGAGCTTACGATTAGGCCGGAGCCGAGATGATGCCAAGCCGGCGAAAACGCATGGCTGCCCCGGACTTTTCGCGGGAACTGCAGAGGCTGACGGAAGCCAGGCGCGCGGTCAGCTGGCGTAGTCGACCTGCATCAGCGACAGCCCGTCCGGCGGCGCGACGGGACCGCAGCGCTTGCGATCACGCGATTCGAGCGCCGCGACGAGATCGGCGGTGGTCCAGCGGTTCTCGCCGATCAGCTTCAGCGAGCCGGCGAGCGAGCGGATCTGGTTGTGCAGGAAGGACTGCGCCGTCGCCTCGATGTGCACTTCGTGGCCCGGCCCCTTGAAGACGACGAGCCGGTCGAGCGTGCGCACCGGATTCTTCGCCTGGCAGTGGGTGGAGCGGAAGGTGGTGAAGTCGTGCGTGCCGATCAGGCTCTGCGCCGATTCGTTCATTGCCTCGATGTCGAGCGGCTTCCACACCCACCAGACCTGGCCGGCGAGCAGCGCCGGCGGCGGCCGGCGGTTGAAGATGCGGTAGAGATAGTGCCGTTTCCGCGCCGAAAACCGGGCGTCAAAACCGTCCGGCACGCGTTCGACGGACAGGATCGACACCGTCTCCTGGCGGAGGAAGGCATTCATCGCGTCGCGCACCGTCTCGGTGTCCCAGTCCTTGGCGAAGTCGACATGCGCCACCTGACCGGCGGCGTGGACGCCCGCATCCGTGCGGCCGGCGCCGAAGATGGTGACGTCCTCGCCGATGAAACCCTTCAGCGCCGTCTCGATCGCCTCCTGGACGGAATAGCCGTTCTTCTGGCGCTGCCAGCCGACATAGCGGGCGCCGTCATACTCGATCGTCAGCTTGTAGCGCGGCATGGATCAGCCCTCGCCGATCCGGCGGCCGGCCGGCAGCGGCGTCCCGCGCAAGAGCGTCTCGGCCGCCATCGGCTTGCCGCCGGCCCGCTGCAGGTCGAGGAGCTTCAGCGCTCCCGTGCCGGCGGCGACGGTCAGCGCATCGTCGAGGAGTTCGCCCGGAACCGCGCCTTCCCGGCCATTTGCCGCGACGGCGCGCAGAATTTTCACACGCTCGGGGCCGGCGCCGAAATCGATCATCGTCCAGGCGCCGGGAAAGGGCGAGAAGGCATTGATCCTGCGCGCGATCGCGGCGCCCTCGCCGGCGAAATCGATGCGCGCCTCGGCCTTGTCGATCTTTTTGGCATAGAGCGGGTCGCGGCCGGTGCGGGCGGCGAGGTCCGCCTGGTCCTCGAAGGCGAGCGTTCCGGCCTCGAGTCGCGCCAGCGCGTCGACCATGGCGCTCGCCGACAGCTGCGACAGCCGCTCCTGCAACTCGCCCGCCGTCTCCGAGGCGCCGATCGCGGTTTCCGCGGTGACCGCCACCGGCCCGGTATCGAGCCCGGCCTCCATGCGCATGACCATCACGCCGGTGGCGGTGTCCCCGGCCTCGATCGCCCGCTGGATGGGCGCGGCGCCGCGCCAGCGCGGCAGAAGAGAGGCATGGCCGTTGAGGCAAAAATGCCGGGGGGCGTCGAGGGCGGCCTGCGGCAGCAGCAGACCATAGGCGACGACGACCGCGACATCGGCGCCGAGCGCCTTGAGGTCGGCGATCTCAGCCGGATCCTTCAGCGAAAGCGGCGAGCGGACGGGAAGCCCGAGCCGCTCGGCCTCGGCCTGCACCGGCGAGGGCGTCAGCGTCAGGCCGCGGCGGCCGGCCGCGCGCGGCGGCTGCGTGTAGACGCAGACGACCTGGTGCCCCGCCGCGACAACGGCGCGCAGCGTCGGCACCGAAAAGGCCGGCGTCCCCATGAAGACGATGGTCAGCGCCATGGTCGCGCTCCCGCGCTCAGGCTCTGCGGGCGATCTTGGTGAACTTCTTCACCACCATCTCCCGCTTCAGCTTGGAGATGTGGTCGATGAACAGGACGCCATCGAGATGATCGATCTCATGCTGAAGGCAGGTGGCGAGCAGCCCGCTCGCCTCCTCCTCGTGCATCTTCCCGTCGAGGCCGAGATAGCGCACCGTGACGGTCGCGGGCCGTTCGACCTCGGCATAGTAGTCCGGGATCGACAGGCAGCCCTCCTCATAGGTGGAGCGCGCGTCGGAAGTGCCGAGAATCTCCGGGTTCATGAAGACGCGCGGCGCCTTCTCCTCGTCCTCGCCGGACAGGTCGATGGTCAGCATGCGCAGCGGCTCGCCGATCTGGATCGCGGCGAGGCCGATGCCCGGCGCATCGTACATCGTCTCCAACATGTCGTCGGCCAGTCGCCGCACGGCGACGTCGACGGTGGCCACAGGGGCGGAGACCTTGCGCAGCAGCGGGTCGGGCAAAATGATGAGCGGCTTGATCGTCATCGTCGTGACGTAATGCCTGCGGGCGCGGCGGTCAATCGCGGTCTGCGAGGCCCGAATTTGTTCCTGTTTTGATCTTCCGCTCCACCCGGGATCGCGGTAGCATCGCGCCATGACCCTCGACTCGCTCCTCGACCAGCTGGGCGCCCCGCTCTTCGTCCTCGCCGGGCGCGGCGTCAGCCTCGGCACGGCGCTTCTGGCAGCGGCCCTCCTGATGACGCTGCTGCTCGCCTGGCGAGGGCGCGGCGGGCCGGGCCGGGACGCGGAAAGGCTCGATGCCATCCTGCAGGCGCAGGCGGAGGTCAGCGGCCGGATGCAGGGCATGGCAGACAGCCTCGCGGCGCGGCAGGGCGATATGGCGCGCACGCTCGCCGAACGGCTGGACGGCATGACAGCGCGGGTCGGCCAGTCGCTGACGGCGACGACGAAGGAGACGCAGGCCAGCCTCTCGGGTCTCGCCGAGCGGCTGGCGGTGATCGACCGGGCGCAGGGGCGGATCGTCGATCTCGCCGGCGAGGTCGTGCGGCTGCAGGACATCCTCTCCAATAAGCAGACGCGCGGCGCCTTCGGCCAGGGCCGGATGGAAGCGATCGTGATGGATGGTCTGCCGTCGGGCGCCTATTCCTTCCAGGCGACGCTGTCGAACGGCAAGCGGCCGGACTGCCTGATCGTCATGCCGAACGGGGCGCCCGCGCTCGCCATCGACGCCAAATTTCCGCTCGAGGCCTGGACCGCCTTTCGCGAGGCGGAAGACGAGGCGCACCGCCTGTTCTCGGCGCAGCGCTTGCGCCGAGACATGGACGTGCATGTGAAGGCGATCGCGGAGAAATACCTCCTGCCGGGCGAGACGCAGGACACCGCCTTCCTCTTCGTGCCGTCGGAATCGATCTTCGGCGAGCTGCACGAGCATTTCGCCGACATCGTGCAAAAGGCGCACCGCGCCCGCGTGGTCATCGTCTCGCCGTCGCTGCTGATGCTGTCGATCCAGGTCGTCCAGGCCATCCTGCGCGACACGCGGATGCGGCAGGAAGCGGGCGAGATCCAGAAGGAGGTCCGCCTCCTCACCGAGGACATGGCGCGGCTCGATGCCAGGGTCGCGGCACTGCGCACGCATTTCTCCCAGGCCGGGCGGGACATCGACCAGATCCTGGTGTCGACGGAAAAGATCCTGAGGCGCGGCGAGAAGATTTCCGCCGTCGAACTCGGCACTCCCCTTGCGGAAGCGACCGAGGGGAAGCTGCCGTTTCCCGCCCAGGAAATCGCGGAATAGGCAGGGTTTTTCTGAAAATTCAGGCCTGCGGCGAAAGCCTCTGGAAACGACACAGACTTGTTACCAAATCATGGACGACAGGCGGATCGAATTAACCTTTGAGTCCGTTATTCCTGAAGAGACTGTGACCGCGGAGAGTGTCATGCGCCGTGCATACCAGACACGCCCTCGGTTGCGGAGTCTGTTCCTCGTCTTGTGCCTGTCAGCCGCGACGCTGCAGCCGCACGTCGCCTGGGCCCAAGTCCAGAGTGCGCCGTCCGCGCAGGAAACTGCTTCTCTCAGCCAGATTTACAATGAGGAGACCGATCGGACCTTCCGCCTCGGCCTGCAGATCCGTCTGGCGTGGACGGGCGATTATACCGGCACCTTCAGCGGCAGCATGGACGCGGAAAGCCTGCGGGCGCTCCGCTATTTCCAGGCCCGCCACGGCATGGAAGCCAATGGGGTGATCGACGAGGCGCTGCTGCAGCAGCTGGTGCGGCAAAGTGACGCGGCACTGGCCGCGGTCGGGTACCAGACGCTGGAGGATGCCGCCACGGGCATGCGGATGGGGCTGCCGCTGGCTTTGGTCAGCGACGACGGGGCGACCGCGGTCGGCCGCGTCTGGCGCTCGCCCCATCGCGGCATCGAGATCGAAGCGGTCCGGCTGCAGGAGAAGGGCGGCAGCCTCTCGGCCCTCTATGACGTGCTGAAACGTCCTGCCGGCGGCCGCAGCATCACCGCCACCAGCTTTTCCGACGACAGCTTCACGATCAGCGGACGCGAGGACGATCGCGCCTACACGCTTCGCTTCGACGGCCGGGGCGATGACCTGCGCGGACTGGTCATCTCCTTCGGCGACGGGGCCGCGCCTGCCATGATCCCCTATGCCACCGTGGCGCTGCAGCTCTTCGATCCCTTCGGCGCCCCGTCCGACCTGGTCGCGGAAGAGGCTGGGTCCGCCCCCATGACGGCCGTGGCCGGCCACGACACAACGCGCGCCGATGCGGACCTCGCCGCCTCGCTCGCCCCTGCCCCGGCGCCCGGGCTGAACCGACCGCAGGGTCCAGAGACGGATTCTTCCGGATCCGGCTTCGTCGTCTCGGCGGATGGCTGGGTGCTGACCAATGCGCATGTCGCGGGGTCCTGCCGCCAGGTTCTCGTCGGCACCTATGGCCCCGCCGATTCCGTCGTGCTCGACCGCGTCAACGACCTCGCTCTGGTGCATGTCGGCGCCCGGCTGGGCCCGCCGCTGCGGCTGGCCGCGGGCATGCCGCGGCTGGGCGAGGACGTGCTGGCGCTCGGCTTTCCCCTGCGCTCGATCCTCGCCGACAGCTTGAACGTCACGCGCGGCAACGTCTCGTCTTTGCTCGGCCTCGCCAACGACGCGCGCTATCTGCAGATTTCCGCGCCGGTGCAGCCGGGCAATTCCGGCGGGCCGCTCGTCGACCTGTCCGGCCGGGTGGTCGGGGTCGTCACCGCCAAGCTCGACGCCGTGGCGATCGCCGACGCGACCGGCGACATCCCGCAATCCATCAACTTCGCCATCCGGCCCGACGCAGTGGCAAAATTCCTCACCGCCAATGGCATCGCCTTCGATCCGGCCCCGGCGCCCGAGCATTTTGACAGCGTGGCCGATACCACGGCCGATGTGGCCGATTCCGTCCTGCCCATTCTCTGCCTGGGCGGCTGAACGGGCCGCGTGACGCTGACGGTGAGTTCTCCGGAGGCCTGGGCAGCCTTACCGCATTGATCCGGCGGACCAATGCGGGTTGACGGAGCCGCCTGCTGACGAGCCGACCGCAGAGTGAGCTAGGAGGCCGTCCCTGCTTTTGGCGACCCGAACAGGCCGCGGACTCGCGAGGCCAGAGGGGCGAGGACATAGCCGGTCACCGGGATGAGCGCGGCACCGACCACGAGCCCCACGATCCCCGACCCGGCCGCCGTCACCAGCCATTCGATGACGCCGCCGAGAGCCGGCACCACCGAGGCGGAGGCCAGTGCCGCGTCGTGGATGAGGTGAGCGGGACCGGCGATGCCGTAGCCTTCCAGCCCGTGCACGATGATCCCGCCGCCGACCCAGATCATGGCGGCCGTCCCGACGATCGACAGGAGTTTCAGGAAATAGGGCATGCCGATGACCAGCCCCCGGCCGAGACCGCGCACGAGGCTGCCGAAAGCCGAGGGAGACGCCGTCCTGGCCATGGCGACGCCGGCATCGTCGGCTTTGACGATGAGCGCCACGCCGCCATAGACGACGACCGTGATGCCGACGGCGACCACTGCGAGCACCACCGCCTGGTTCACCAGGCTTCCGGCCGGCAGCGAGGCGAGCGTGATGGCCATGATTTCGGCCGAGAGGATGAAATCGGTCTTGATCGCGCTGGCGACCTTCTGGTTCTCCAGCGCCGTGGCGTCCTCCGGCGCGGCGACGAGCTTCTTCTCGTGCGCGTGCGCCTTGTGCGGGAACAACGCCTCGTAGACCTTCTCCGCCCCCTCATAGGAGAGGTAGGCGCCACCCAGCATCAGGAGGGGGGTGACGGCCCAGGGGGCCAGGGCGCCGAGGGCCAGGGCACCGGGAAGCAGGAAAAGCAGCTTGTTGCGCAGCGATCCCAGGGCGATCCGGCCGACGATCGGCAGTTCGCGCTCCGCCGCGAAACCGACGACATAGCGCGGCGTCACGGCCGCGTCGTCGATGACGACACCCGCCGCCTTGACGCCGGCCCGCCCCGCCTGCGCCGCGATATCGTCGAGCGAGGCGGCGGCTGTCTTGGCGAGAGCCGCGACATCGTCGAGAAGAGCGATCAGTCCAACACTCACGGCACGTCTCCGGGTTCAGCTCCGTCCAGCACATAGCGGCAGCGCGCCGTAAAGCGAGAGCCGAAATTCTATGCGATAGCGCATAGGCCGTCTGCCGCGACCCCGGACAACCGCCATGGCCGGCAGCCCGGGCAAGCCCCCTTTTTGACGCTCGGCGGCGCATCAGGCTGCAGCGGGTCGGGCATTGATCTCGCGCCGTGTCATGATCTCAGCCGACCGGCCTTCACTTGAATCCTCCAAGGATGTTTGCATAATAGCATCCATGAAAGACGACGCTGCCGTTTCCGCCCTGTCCGCCCTCGCCCATGGCGACCGCCTTGCGGCTTTCCGAATGCTGGTTCGCGCCGGCCCCGAAGGCATGCCGTCCGGCGAGATCGCCGATGCGCTGTCGATCCCGCCGACGCGGATGAGCTTTCATCTGGCGACGCTGGAGCGCGCGAAACTGCTGCGCTCATGGCGGGACGGGCGACGGATCCTCTATGCCGCGAGCTACGACGACATGCGCCAGCTTCTCGCCTTCCTCACCGAGGACTGCTGCTCGGGCAAGCCCGAGATCTGCGGAAACCTTGCCGACTTCGCTTCCACCTGTCTTCCGGAGACGTGCTCATGAGCGACCAGCCCTTCAACGTCCTCTTTCTCTGCACGGGCAATTCCGCCCGGTCGATCCTCGCCGAAAGCATCCTGCGCAAGGATGGCGCCGGACGCTTCAACGCCTTCTCCGCCGGAAGCCAGCCGAAAGGTGAAGTGAACCCGATGGCGCTCAGCGTGCTGGAGGAATTCGGCTATCCCACCGACAATATGCGCTCCAAGCCCTGGGACGAGTTCGCCACCCCCGAGGCGCCGCAGATGGATTTCGTCTTCACCGTCTGCGACCAGGCGGCCGGCGAGACCTGCCCGATCTGGCCGGGACAGCCGATGACGGCGCATTGGGGCATCGAGGATCCCAGCCATGAGACCAAGGGCGAGATCTGGAAGCGCGCGGCCTTCACCACCGCCTTCCGCTACATGAAGAACCGCATCTCGGTCTTCATCGCGCTGCCGATCGCCAGTCTAGAACGCTCGCGCCTCGCCGTGAAGGTGCGCGAGATCGGCCAGCTCGAGGGCGCCACATTCCAGAAGCCCGACGTCGCCTGAAGGACTGAAGATGACAGTCACGATCTACCACAATCCCGCCTGCGGGACCTCGCGCAACACGCTGGAGATGATCCGCCAGTCCGGCGAAGAGCCCGTCGTCATCGAATACCTGAAGACGCCGCCGAGCCGGGAGACGCTGACCGAACTGCTCGACGTCATGGGCATGACGCCGCGCGACCTCCTGCGCGAGAAGGGCACGCCCTATGCCGAGCTCGGGCTGGACGATCCAAAACTCTCCGACGAGGAACTGCTCGACGCGATGATGGCGCATCCCATCCTCATCAACCGCCCCATCGTCGTGACCGACAAGGGCGTCGCGCTCTGCCGCCCCTCCGAAAAGGTCCTGCCGCTCCTCGACAACCCGGTCGCCACCTTCACCAAGGAGGACGGCGAGGCGGTGATGGGGAGCGCCGCGTGACCGATCCGCTGGCGATGGACCTGCCGAACATAGCACCCGACCAGCTTCGTCCGATCGACATCGCGGCGCTGGCCGGGCCGGACGGGCCGACGCACGCCCCGCGCATCCTCGTCCTCTACGGGTCGATCCGCGAGCGCTCCTTCTCCCGGCTCGCCTCGGAGGAAGCGGCGCGGCTCTTGCGCTGGTTCGGCTGCGAGGTCCGCAGCTTCGATCCGCGCGGACTGCCGTTGCCCGATGGCGCCGAGCCCGATCATCCCAAGGTCAAGGAATTGCGCGACCTCGCCGCCTGGTCGGAGGGCATGGTCTGGGTCAGCCCGGAGCGCCACGGCGCGATGACCGGCATTCTGAAAGCGCAGATCGACTGGATCCCCCTCAGCGAAGGCGCCCGGCGTCCGACGCAGGGCAAGACGCTGGCGCTGATCCAGGTCTCCGGCGGCTCGCAAAGCTTCAATGCGGTGAACCAGATGCGGGTCCTTGGCCGCTGGATGCGGATGATCACGATCCCCAACCAGTCCTCGGTGCCAAAAGCCTTTCTCGAATTCGACGAGGCGGGTCGCATGAAACCCTCCCCGCTCTACGACCGCATCGTCGACGTCTGCGAGGAACTGGTGAAGTTCACGGTGATGACGCGCGGGCGCTCGGCCTATCTCACCGACCGCTATTCCGAGCGGGTCGAGAGCGCCGAAGCCTTGATGAAGCGCGTGAACCAAGCCTCGATCTGAGGTCCTCGGCGCTGGCGGGCGCCGGCTCCACAACACGTCCCCCGGTCCGGGAGACGGCGCGAAGCGCCGACCTCGGTCCTGCGCTCTCCATTATGGAAACGGCCCATGCTCGCCTTCGCGATCTTCGTCGCCACGCTCGTCCTCGTCATCTGGCAACCCCGAGGGCTCGGCATCGGCTGGTCGGCCCTGGCGGGCGCAGCCGTCGCGCTCGCAAGCGGCGTCGTCGGCTGGGCCGATGTCGGCGTCGTCTGGGACATCGTCTGGGACGCGACCTTCACCTTCGTCGCGCTCATCGTCATCTCGCTCATCCTCGACGAGGCCGGCTTCTTCTCCTGGGCGGCGCTTCATGTCGCCCGCTGGGGCGGCGGCAGCGGGCGAAAACTCTTCCCGCTCGTCGTCCTCCTCGGCGCGGCGATCGCCGCCGTCTTCGCCAATGACGGCGCCGCGCTTCTGCTCACGCCGATCGTGCTGGCCATCCTGCTCCGGCTGAACTTTCCGCCCGCCGGCGCGCTCGCCTTCGTCGTCGCCTGCGGCTTCGTCGCCGACACCACCTCGCTGCCCCTCGTCGTCTCCAACCTCGTGAACATCGTGACGGCCAACTATTTCGACGTGTCCTTCGGCCGCTACGCCGCGGTCATGGTGCCGGTGAATTTCGTCTCGCTCGCCGCCACGCTCCTCGTCCTCTGGGCCTATTTCCGCCGCGACATTCCCGCGCGCTACGACCTCTCGGCGCTGGAGGCCCCGGCGCATGCGATCCGCGACGCCCAGGTTTTCCGCGCCGCCTTCCCGCTGCTCGGCCTCCTCCTCGTCGCCTATTTCGTCACCGGGCCGCTCGGCGTGCCCATCGCCTTCGTGACGGGCGCCGCGGCGCTCGTCCTCATGGCCATCGCCGGCCGCTGGTTTTCGGGCGGTCGCGGCGCCGTCGTGCCGCTCGGCAAGGTCTTGCGGGAAGCGCCCTGGCAGATCGTCCTGTTCTCGATCGGCATGTATCTGGTGGTCTACGGCCTCGGCAATGCCGGCCTCACCGACATCGCCGCCGGCGTGCTCGTCTGGCTCGGCGCGCAAGGGACGTTCGTCGCCACCGTCGGCACAGGCTTCGTCGTGGCGGTGCTGGCCTCGGTCATGAACAACATGCCGGCGACGCTCGTCGGCGCACTCGCCATCGATCGCGCCACCCTCGATCCGTTGACGCAGGAACTGATGGTCTACGCCAATGTCATCGGCAACGATCTCGGCCCGAAATTCACGCCGATCGGCTCGCTGGCGACGCTGCTCTGGCTGCACGTCCTCGCCGGCAAGGGCACGACCATCACCTGGGGCCAGTACATGACGGTCGGCCTCGTCATCACGCCGCCGGTGCTCCTGGCGACGCTCGTCGCGCTCTGGCTCTGGCTGCCGCTGGTCTCGTAAGCGCGCGGCTTCGCGCCTTCCCCTCACGCTCGCAGCATCACGGCGCTGTCATGCGCCTGTAATGCCAGCCGGTTAGCAAATCTGGAAACGTTCGAAAGAGCGTCGCCCGATCTGCCACCAACAGGGGAAGCCGTCATGACCGACCAGGATACCGCCACGTTCCGCACCAGCCAATTGGAAGCCAATGACGGGGCCGGACACAACACCACCGCCAATCCGACCATGGGCGAGATCATCGCCTCCCGCTTTTCCCGCCGCGGTTTCCTGAAGGGCTCGCTGGCGGTCACTGCCATCGCCGCGACCGTCAGCCCGCTGGCGCTGATCGCCGCCGACGAGGCGCGGGCCGAAGACGGCGCGTCGCGCTTCGCCTTCACCGAGGTCGAGGCCGGCATCGATGCCAACCACCATGTCGCCGAGGGCTACGACGCCGACATCCTGCTGCGCTGGGGCGATCCGCTCTTCGCCGACGCGCCGGACTTCGATCCGATGACGCAGACGGCGGAAAAGCAGCGCCGGCAGTTCGGCTACAACAACGACTATGTCGGCTTCATCCCGCTCGAGGACGGCTCGTCCGAGCATGGCCTGCTCGTCGTCAACCATGAGTACACCAACGAACATCTGATGTTCCCGGGGATCGTCAAGATCGCCGAGGGCAAGATCACCGTCTCCGACGCCGACAAGGAACGGGTCGACATCGAGATCGCCGCGCATGGCGGCACGATCGTCGAGATCCGCAAGGCGGACGGCAAGTGGCAGGTCGTGCGCGACGGCGCGATGAACCGCCGCATCACCGCGGACACGGAAATGCAGCTTACCGGCCCCGCCGCCGGCCATGACCGGCTGAAGACCGCCGCCGATCCGACCGGCACCAAGGTGCTCGGCACCATCAACAACTGCGCCGGCGGCGTCACGCCCTGGGGCACCTACATGATGGCCGAGGAGAATTTCCACGGCTACTTCATGGGCGAACTGGCCGCCGACCATCCGGAAGCCGCCAACTACAAGCGCTACGGCGTTCCCGAGGGCACCTATGCCTGGGGCCAGTTCTACGATCGCTTCGACGTTTCCAAGGGGCCGAACGAGCCGAACCGCTTCGGCTGGATGGTCGAGGTCGACGCCATGGATCCCAATTCCGTGCCGAAGAAGCGCACCGCCATGGGCCGCTTCAAGCACGAGGGCGCCGAGTCGATCGTTTCCAAGGACGGCCGCGTCGTCTTCTATCTCGGCGACGACGAACGCTTCGACTATGTCTACAAGTTCGTCACCGAAGGCCGCTTCGATCCGGCTAACAAAGCTGCCAACATGGACCTCCTCGACAAGGGCACGCTCTACGTCGCCAAGTTCGCCGAGGACGGCCAGCTCGCCTGGCTGCCGCTGGTCCATGGCGAGGGCCCGCTGACGGCCGAGAACGGCTTTGCCAGCCAGGCCGACGTCGTCATCGAGACCCGCCGCGCCGGCGATCTGCTCGAGGCGACGAAGATGGACCGTCCCGAGGATATCCAGCCGAACGGCAGCAATGGCCGCGTCTACGTCATGCTGACCAACAACACCAAGCGCAAGGCCGAGCAGGTCGACGCCGCCAATCCGCGGGCCGAGAACGCCTTCGGTCACATCATCGAGATCCACGAGGACGGCGATGACTTCGCCGCGACGAAGGGCACCTGGGAAGTGCTGCTGAAGTGCGGCGACCCCGCCGTCGCCGAGGTCGGCGCCACCTTCTCCAGCGCCACCACGGCCAATGGCTGGTTCGGCATGCCGGACAACTGCGCGGTCGATGCCGAGGGCCGGCTCTGGGTCTCGACCGACGGCAATTCGCCGAAGGCCACGGGCCGGACCGACGGTCTCTGGGCCGTCGACACGGAAGGCGCGGCGCGCGCGACGTCGAAGCTATTCTACCGCGTGCCGGTGGGCGCCGAGATGTGCGGCCCGCTGCTCCTCGACGATCTAGAGACCGCCTTCGTCGCGGTCCAGCACCCTGCCGATGGCGGTGAGGACTGGGAAGGTTTCGGCCGCCCCTCCTACTACGAGGACCTGTCGACCCGCTGGCCCGACTTCAACGACGCCATGCCGGTGCGCCCGTCCGTCGTCGTCATCACCCGCCAGGGCGGTGGCAAGATCGCCATGGCCTGACAGGCCTATCGGCGCCTAGGGGCGCCGGCAGATTCGGCCGGACCGGCGGGATCTCCCGCCGGTCCGGAGCCCTCGGGCACGACGCGCCAGTCTTCCCCGCATGAGGCCGCCGGCTGGCCCGGCCGACAGGCCGAGCCTATTTAACCGGGCGGCATAGTCGCCGGCTCGGCCAGAAGGTCGACGACAGCCCGGCGCTCGCCTCGCCTTCGCGGCCGGCCAGATCTCGGTTTCGAGGAAACGCTGGAAACCCCGGGAGATGCCGCCGGTCTGCGAGGCGGCCTTCGCGCCGGCCGCGGCCATTTCCGAGCATGACGCTCCGATCCCGTGGCCGATTAGAAAATCGCGCCGCGCCGAGATAGCAAGGGTGTGACAGGGCCGAGACCGTGCCTCGTCTCTCGAAGCGGGTGAGACCGCGACCGTCCGGGGACGGCTCAGCATTGACCGCGCTGACTGCCGGGGCAATGCTACCGCGAAGCGACGAGAGACCCAAAAGGGGCAGAGGATGCCATCACCATCCGGGAGCGCGGACGAGAGGCTGGCCAAGGCGCCGGTTCGGATCGATCGCCGGGCGCTTCTGGGAGGACTGGCGGCGACGGCTCTTGCGGCTCCAAGCCTTGCTTCCGCCGCGCCGCGGGCCCGCCTCGCCTTCGGCCTGACCCCGGTGTTCCGCAACTCCGATCTCGCCCTCCTCGAACGCCTTCAGGCCTATCTCGAGGCCTCGACGGGCCGGCCGGTCGACTTGGTGACGCGCCGCACCTATCAGGAAATCTCGGCGCTCGTCGTCTCCGGCCAGGTCGATGCGGCCTGGATCTGCGGCTATCCCTTCGTGCAGTACCGCAGCGAGCTCGCCCTCGTGGCGGTGCCGGTCTGGCGGGGGTCCCCCCGATACCAGGCCTACATCATCGTCGATCGCGATCGCCCAGGCGACGACTGGCACCGGCTCGGCGGCGACATCCACGCCTTTTCCGATCCCGATTCCAACTCCGGCTATCTCGTGACCACCGCGCTGCTCGCCGCCGAAGGCCTGTCCGCGTCCTCGTTCTTCCAGAGCAGCTTCTACACCTATGGCCATCGCAACGTCGTGCGCGCGGTCGCCTCCGGCCTTGCCCAGTCCGGCAGCGTCGACGGCTACGTCTGGGAGGTGATGGCAGAGCTCGAGCCTGCATTGACGGACCGCACGCGAATCCTTCGCGCGTCCGAATGGCTGGGCTTTCCGCCGATCGCCTGCGCCCGGCGATCGGTGGACAGCCCGGAGACGTCGCGGTTGCGGGACGCGCTTTTGGGGATGTCCGCCGATCCGGTCGGGCGCGAGGTTCTGGCCATGCTTCGTCTGGACGGCTTTGCGGTGGAGGATGAAGGGCTTTTCGACACGATCGCGGCCAAGATCGACATCGTCAGGCGATCGACATGAGACGCGCGCTCGCCGTTTCGTCCTGGCCTCTGACGGTCCAGATCCCCCTCCTCGTCGTGATCCTGATGGTGGCGCTGAGCCTCACCGTTTCGCAGCAGGTTCTCGGGCGTCTCCAGGCGACGCAGGAGCGCCATCTCCAGGAACTCGGAAACGCCTATCTCGACGGTCTGTCCTCCTCGCTGATCCCCGCCGTTCTCCGGCGCGATGTGTGGGAGACCTTCGATACCGTCGACCGGGCCAAGGGAATGTACCGGGGCCTCGCAGCGGCGGGCACGATCGTTCTGGATTCCGGCGGCAAGGTTCTGGCAGCGTCCGATCCGCGGGCGTTCCCGACCGGGACGAGCCTGCCGGCGGAAGTGACGGCGCGATTTGCCAAAGGCGGAGGGTTCCGGACCCAGGAGGGCGGCACGCTCGCCTTCCTCAGCCGCGACCTCGTCTATGAGGACCGCAAGCTCGGCTCGGTCTATGCGAGCTTCGATACCACGCATCTGGCGGCCGAGCGACGGGAAGTGCTGATGACCCTCATCGCGACCAACATCGCGATCACCATCGTCCTGGCGGGCCTCGGCTATTTCGCCGTCGGCCGCATGGTCCGCCCCATCCGGCTGCTGACCGATCATCTCCAGCAGAGCACCAAGGCCGAGGTCATGCCGCTCTCGCCGGAGTTCCGCTCGGCCGTCGGTGAAACCGGGCGGCTCTTCCGCTCCTACGGACGGCTCGTCGACGCCGTGCGCGACCGCGAGAACCTTGCCCGCCGGCTGGCGGAGGAGGAGAGACTCGCCAGCCTCGGGCGGCTCGCCTCCGGCATGGCGCACGAGATCAACAATCCGCTCGGCGGGCTCTTCAACAGCCTCGACACCCTGAAGCGCCATGGCGACAAACCGCTGGCCCGCAAGGCCTCGATCGACCTCCTGGAACGCGGCCTGACGGGCATCCGCGACGTCGTCAAGACGGCGCTCGTCAGCTACCGGTCGGTCGGGGAGACGCGCACGCTGCATCCGGCCGACATTGCCGACCTCCGGCTTCTCCTGCATCCCGAGGCCGAGCGACGCTCGCTGACGATCGCTTGGACCAGCGCCATCGGCGGCGACGTGCCGGTCGACGCGACCAAGGCTCGCCAGATCCTGTTGAACCTTCTCCTCAATGCCTGCGCCGCGTCACCGGCCGGATCGGTCGTCACCTTTTCTGCCCGGCGATCGGGAGAAAGCTTTATCGTGACGATCGACGACAGCGGCCCCGGCATGCCCGAGGAGGCGGCCGCCTATCTCCGGTCGAGAGACGTGCTGACGACCTTGTACGAACCGAATGCCGGCCTCGGCCTCTGGCTCGTGCGGCGCCTGATGATCGAACTCGGCGCGACCGCGGCGATCGAAGCGAGCGCCCTCGGCGGCACCCGCATCGTCGTCACCTTTCCCTTCAACCACGAGGAGGCGCTCGCCGATGTCGCTTGAGCACCGTCGCATCGCCATCGTCGAGGACGACCCCATCATGGGCGAATCGCTCTTCCAGCGCCTGACCATCGAGGGCGGGACGGTGCGTTGGTGGAAGGACGGGGCCTCCATCTCGGACGAGATGGCCCGCTTCAATCCCGATATCGTCGTCTGCGACATCCGCCTGCCCGATTGCTCCGGCGAGGACGTGTTTCGCAACACCGTGGACAAGACGGCGGCGCCCTTCCTCTTCATCACCGGCTATGGCGACGTCGACCAGGCGGTGCGGCTGATGCGGGCGGGCGCGGGCGACTATCTCACCAAACCTTTTCAGATGGACGCCTTCCTCGCGCGTCTGGACGGGCTGCTGCGGCCGGCCCAGCGCAAGGCGGGGGGCGTTCTCGGACTGTCCCAAGGCATGCAGAGCATCGAGACCCTGCTGCTGCGGCTGGCGGATCGTCCGGCCCCGGTGCTGATCACGGGCGAGACCGGGGTGGGCAAGGAGGTCTGCGCCCGCTTCCTGCACGCCCAGTCGGCCAGCGCGCACGAACCCTTCGTCGCGGTGAACTGCGCGGCCATCCCCGACGATCTCCTCGAAAGCGAGATCTTCGGTCACGAGCGCGGCGCCTTTTCCGGCGCCGTCGGCCAGCACCGTGGCTATGCCGAGCGCGCCGAGGGCGGGACGCTCTTCCTGGACGAGATCGGCGAGATGCCGCTGAAGCTGCAGGGCAAACTGCTGCGTCTGCTCGAAAACCGGGAGATCGACCGGGTCGGGGGCGTCGCGCCGGTGCCCTTTCGCGCCCGCGTCGTGACGGCCACCAATCAGGCCCTGCCGAAGGCCGTCGCCGAGGGCCGGTTCCGGGAGGACCTCCTCTACCGGATCAATGTCGTGTCGATCGAGGTTCCGCCGCTGCGCGATCGCCCGGAGGACATTCCCTGGCTGATGCAGCGTTTCTTCGACGCCCTGACGCAAGACGGGACGCCCCTTCGCGGGATTAGCTCGCTCGCCGAGGAGGCCGCGATCTCCCATGCCTGGCCGGGCAATGTCCGGGAGCTGCGCAATCGCGTGGAGCGCGCGGTGGCGCTGGCCGACGGCGAGTGGATAGCCCCTGTCGACCTGTTCCCGGAGCATCAGGTCTCGGCGACCGCGCCCGCGGCTTCCGTCGCCTCGCTGGCAACGGCGCGGGACGCTGCCGAACGCCGCGAGATCCTTCGAGCTCTCGATGCCACGCGCGGCCAGATCGGCGATGCCGCCAAGCTGCTCCTGGTCTCGCGGACCACCTTATGGGAGAAAATGCGCCGGTTCGGCTTGGGAGGCTAACGGGAGGCTAACGGGCGGCAACCACGGGCGTCCGGATTTCCAAACCCACGGCGGTGCAGCATGTTCGGCATTCCGGACATTCACTCTTCCCTGTGAACACTGAGGGCCGCATCTTAGGGCCTTTCTAAACTGGCACAGGCTGTGCATGGGGCTCCCCATACCAAGGGGAGGATTTTCCATGCAGAGATGTGACAAGAAGGTCGACATCGGCCGGCGCCAGTTCTTGCGCGGAAGCGCGGTCGCCGCCGCAGGTGCTGCCGCGACGGCGGCCATGCCGGCGCAGGCCCAGACCGCGACACAGGCCCAGCTCGCCCGGGTGTCCTACCCGTCGAACCGTCTCGGCAATGTCAGCGAACTCCAGGCCAACGACCCGCTGAATGTCGCCTATCCCGACGACGACGCGCCCGGCGTTCTGTTGAAGCTCGGCAAGGCCGTGCCGGGCGGCGCGGGACCGGACGGCGACATCGTCGGCTTCACCACGAGCTGTCCGCACCAGGGCTTTCCCCTGTCCTACAGCGCCCAATCCAAAACCTTCAACTGCCCCGGCCACTACTCGGTCTTCGATCCCGAACAGGGCGGCATGCAGGTCTGGGGACAGGCGACACAGAACCTGCCGCAATACGTGCTGCGCGTCGACGACAAGGGGGACATCTACGCCGAGGGCGTCGATGAGCTGCTCTACGGTCGCCTGTCGAACGTTCTTTAGAGGGAGGGTCACATGGCTTACAAACGACAGATTGATCGCCTGCCGATCATCCCCGCCGACGCCAAGGTGCAGACCGTGGTCTGCCACTACTGCATCGTCGGCTGCGGCTATAAGGCCTATAGCTGGGACATCAATCGCCAGGGCGGCGTCGCCGCCGCCGAGAATGCCATGGGTGAGGACCTTTCGGCACAGCAGCCGCCGCAGTCGGCCGCCTGGTATGCGCCCTCGATGTACAATGTCGTCAAGCAGGACGGCCGCGACGTGCATCTGGTCATCAAGCCCGACCACGACTGCGTCGTCAATTCCGGGCTCGCTTCGCCGCGCGGGGCGCGGATGGCCGAGATGAGCTACAGCCGCGCCCGCCAGACGCAGTTGCAGCGCCTCACCGACCCGCTGGTCTGGCGTTACGGACAGTTGCAGCCGACGAGCTGGGACGATGCGCTCGACCTCGTCGCCCGCGTCACCGCGCGCATCGTCAAGGACCGGGGCGAGGACGCGCTGGTGGTCTCGGCCGCCGACCATGGCGGCGCCGGCGGCGGCTACGAGTTCACCTGGGGCACGGGCAAGCTGTATTTCGAGGCGATGAAGGTGCGCAACATCCGCATCCACAACCGCCCCGCCTACAATTCCGAGGTTCACGCCACCCGCGACATGGGCGTCGGCGAACTGAACAATTGCTACCAGGACGCCGAGCTCGCCGACACGATCTTCGTCGTCGGCGCCAATCCCCTGGAGGCGCAGACCAACTATTTCCTGAACCACTGGATCCCGAACCTGCGCGGGTCCTCCGCCAGCCTCAAGGACAGCGAGACGCCCGGCGAGGAGCATCCGCCGGCGCGCATCGTCTTCGTCGACCCGCGGCGGACCGTCAGCGTCAATGCCTGCGAGGTCGAGGCGGGACCGGAGAACGTCCTGCATCTGCCGGTGAAGGCGGGCACAGACATGGTACTCCTCAACGCCCTCTTCACCCACATCGCCGAACGGGGCTGGGTGGACCAGGACTTCATCGACAACCACACCGCCGTCGCGGGAACGCAGACCGGCGGCGACCAGTCCCAGATGCTGCCGCGAAAACCCTCCACCAAGGGCCAGCCGGCGCCGCTGACGACCTTCGCCGACGCCGTCGAGGCCAACCGCACCAGCCTGGAGAAGGCGGCGGAGATCACCGGCCTGTCTGTCGAGGACATCCGCAAGGCGGCCGAGTGGATCGCCCAGCCGAAGGGCGACGGCAAGCGCCGCCGTACCATGTTCGCCTACGAGAAGGGCCTGATCTGGGGCAACGACAACTATCGCACCAACGGCGCGCTGGTGAATCTGGCGCTGGCGACCGGCAATGTCGGCCGGCCCGGCGGTGGCGTCGTCCGCCTCGGCGGCCACCAGGAGGGCTATGTCCGGCCGGGCGACGGCCATGTCGGCCGTCCGGCGCCCTATGTCGATCAGCTGCTGATCAATGGCGAAGGCGCGGTCCACCACATCTGGGGCTGCGACAACTACAAGACGACGCTGAACGCCATGCAGTTTAAGCGCACCTACAAGGAGCGCAGCGACAAGGTGAAGGACGCGATGAACTCCGTCCCCTACGGCGACCGCGAGGCATTGGTGAATGCCATCGTGGCGGCCATCGACGATGGCGGGCTGTTCGTGGTCGATGTCGACATCGTGCCGACCAGCATCGGCGAGGCGGCGCATGTCATCCTGCCCGCCGCGACCTCCGGCGAGATCAACCTGACCTCGATGAACGGCGAACGCCGGATGCGCATCACCGAGCGCTACATGGACCCTCCCGGCCAGGCGAAGGGCGACGCCATCATCGCCGCGCGGCTCGCCAACAACATGGAGCGGGTGCTGCGCGAGATGGGCGACGGTGCCTATGCCGACAAGTTCAAGGGTTTTGACTGGCAGACCGAGGAGGACGTGTTCGAGGACGGCTATCGCAAGAACGCAGCCGGCGGCGAGCACGTCACCTACGAGCGTCTGCGCGCCATGGGCACCAACGGCTTTCAGGAGCCGGCGACGGGCTTCGAGAACGGCCAGATCGTCGGTACCAAGCGGCTTTACGCGGACGGCAAGTTCGGCACGGAGGACGGCCGCGCGCTGTTCCTCGTCGCCGAATGGAGCGGGCTCCAGGCCGAGGGCAAGGAAGCGCAGCGCGAGCGCTTCCCCTTCCTGATCAACAACGGCCGGGCCAATCTGGTCTGGCAGTCCGCCTATCTCGACAAGGACAGCGAGTTGGTCATGGATCGCTGGCCCTATCCGTTCATCGACATGCATCCCGACGACATGGCGAAGCTCTCGGTCTCCGAGGGGGATCTGGTGGAGATCTGGAACGATGTCGGATCGACGCAGGCGATGGTCTATCCGACGCCGTCGGCCCGCCCGGGCGAGACCTTCATGCTGTTCGGCTATCCGACCGGCGTGCAGGGCAATGTGGTGAATGCCGGCGTCAACGAGCTGATCATCCCGAACTACAAGAACACCTGGGCGAATATTCGCAAGCTGGCGGACAAGCCGGCATCGCTGAACCACCTGACCTTCAAGTCGAAGGAATACCGGGTCTGACGAGCAGAGGCCGGCGCGGAAGACAGCAGCCGCCCGCGCCGGCGCTATCGACAGCGAACGAGGACGAACGGGCCATGTCGCATTCACGGCAAGCCGATGATTGCTTCATCGGGCGTCATCTTCTCACCCCGGACGCTGCGGCGGAAATGGTGGTGGAAGGCCTCGAAGCCATCCAGGGATTGCAGCGCGTTTCCCTGGATGAAGCCGCCGGGCGGATCCTGGCGGAAGCCGTGGTCGCCCCGCGCAGCCTCCCGCCCTTCGATCATTCCGCCGTGGACGGCTATGCCTTGGCCCTCAGGCCCTCTGCCGAGCAGGCAGAAAGCTTCAGGGTGGTCGGCCGCGTCCCCGCCGGTCGCCCGATGCCGGGCGAGGTCGCGCCCGGGGACGCCGTGCGCATCTTTACCGGGGCCGCGCTCCCGGCGGGATGCGACGCGGTGGTGATGCAGGAGCATGCCGATTTCGCCGACGGCTTCGTCGTGCCGCGGCGCGACTACCGGGCCGGGGACAATATCCGGCTCGCCGGCGAGGATGTCGCCGCGGGGATGACGATCCTGCCGGAAGGCGTGCTTCTCGATGCCCGCCACCTGGCGCTTCTGGCGGCGTCGGGAATTTCGTCCGTCGTCGTGCGGCGACGGCTCAGGATCGCGGTCATCTCGACCGGCACCGAGCTGCGCGCGCCGGGGGAGGATCTCTCCGAGGGAGCGATCTACGATTCCAACCGCATCATGCTGCTCGCTCTGCTGCGCCATCCGGCCGTCGATCTCATCGACGGCGGGATCGTCGCCGACGAGGGTGCGGCGATCGTCGCCGCGATCGAGCGGGCGGCCCGCTCGGCGGACCTCGTCGTGACATCGGGCGGGGTCTCGGTCGGCGAGGAGGACCTCGTGCGATCCTCGGTGGAAGCTGCCGGGGGCGCGCTTCGATCGCTGAAGATCGGCATGAAGCCGGGCAAGCCGCTTGCTTTCGGACATCTGGGCAAGGCGGCGATCCTGGGATTGCCGGGCAACCCGCTGGCCGCCATGATCGGCTTCCTCGTCGTCGCCAAGCCGCTCGTCGCCAGGCTCGTCGGCTTGCGTCCCGCGGGCCTGCGCATCCGATCGGCGAGGGCCGGCTTCGATCGCAACGTGACGCCGGGCCGGATGGAGTTCGCCCCGGCGTCGATCGTCAGCCACGCCGCCCCGGACCGCCTGATCGTCGACACGCTCGGCCGCGGCGGCTCGGCCCGCCTGATGCCGCTCTCGATGGCCGACGGCTTCTGCGTGATCTCGGCGGATGTGCAGGCTGTCCGTCGCGGCGATGCCATCGGCTTCGTGCCGATCGGCGATCTCGATCTTTTTCGGTAGCCGCCGCGATGCGCCCGACGCGCACGACCCGAAAAAAGCTCGTCACGTCCGCGGCCGCAGCGACGGCCCTCCACCGCGCGGTCGCCCCGGTTATTCGGAGGCGGGAACCCCGTCACCCCGCGGCCGACGGATCCTCATGGACACGGTCCACATCCCTGCGGCGGCGACCAGCGAGTACAGGCCCATGGCCGCAAGCTGGAGATCGTAGTCGACCCCGGCATCGATGAGGTAGCCGGTCAGCCCGGGCCCTGCCGCGCTGGCGAACACCATGGTGGCGACGACCACCGAGCGGATCGCGCCGAGATGCCGCGTTCCGTACAGCTCGGGCCACATCGCGCCCGACAGCGTCGACGAAAAGCCGTTGCTGACACCCATCAGCGCCATGAACAGGAAGATCGCCCAGGGTGCCGTGACGAAGGCGGCGACGAAGGAGGCCGCCGCGAGGGGCAAGAGGAACAGCGGCAGCACCCTTGCCGCCGACGTCCGGTCGATCAGCCAGCCCGCCAGCAGCGTGAAAGCGACGTTCGCCACCGACATCACGGCAAAGCCTGCCGCAAACAAGGTCAGGGGCCAGCCGCGCAGTTCGGTCAGGTAGACCTGGTGGAAGAAGATCGTCGTCGCGACGAAGGGCGGGGCGAGCACACCCGCCGAGATCAGGTAGAATTTCGGATCGCGAAGTACCTCGGACAAGGTCCACTGCCGGACGGGCGCGCGACGGATCGTCTCCGGATCGTTCTGCGGCACGCGGTCCCGGCGCAGGAGCAGCATCACCAGGGGAAGGGCGACGAGGAGGAGCGCGCCCGTCCCGGTGAACCAGGAGGCCCGCCAGCCGATCGCGCCGGCGACGATCACGAACAGAAACGGTAACAGCGCCTCGCCGGCCTGATGGCCGAGCGTCACCAGCGAGACCGCGCGGCCGCGACTGGCCGAGAACCAGCGCCCGGTCGCGGTGAAGGCGGTCTGCGTCATCATCCCCTGCCCGAACAGGCGCAGCATGTAGAGCGAGAGGACGAGGGCGGGGACCGAGGTCGACAGCCCCATCGACACCGTCGCCAGCGCCAGCATCACGAGGGTGCCGATGGCGACGGTCATCGTCCGGTAGCGGTCGAGCACCCGGCCGAGGAAGGGCAGCGTCAGGGCACTGCCGAGCGTCGCCAGCATGTACAGCCCGCCGAAATCGCCGTGGCTGAGGCCATAGGCCTGGCGGATCCCGGCATTCGACAGGGAGATAAAGAAGGTCTGCCCGAACGAGGAGAAGAAGGTGAGGAGGAAGCCGCCGCCGAGCCATCGCCCGTTGTCGGCGATGAACCGCCCGAATGCCTGCACGTCATGTCTCCCGATCACACGCCCGTCTTCTAGTGGAGCCCGCCCCGCGCCGACAGGAGAAAATCGCCGAAATCGACGGGGTCGTCGGCGGCAGCGAGGATCGGTCCGCGGCAAAGCCAATGCCGCAGGACGCTGCCGCGCCGACGGGCGCTTGGGGCCGGGTCACCGGATGACGAGCACAGGAACCGTGCAGGATTCGATCAGCGCGGTCGTCGTCGAGCCGACGATGAGGTTGCGGATGCGGGAATGGCCGTAGGCGCCCATGACGACGAGGCCGATGCCCTCCCGCCTGACCTTGGCGGCGATGACGCTCTCCGGCTCGCCGTCCTCGATGCCGACGGTGACGGCGTAACCGGCGCTCTTCAGCGCGCCTTCCGCGGCCCGCAGCCGATTGCCGGCCTCGCCGGAGCCGTCGCCGGCCATGAAGAGATGGCAGGGAAGGTCGGAGAGCAGCGGACTGGCGACGAGCCGCTCGACGACCTGGCCCGAACTGCGACCGCCGTCGAAGGCGACGAGAAAACTCTCGATGGGCGCGAAGGCGCGCGACGCGACGAGGACGGGCTTCTTCGTCGAGCGGATGACCCGTTCCATGTTCGAGCCGAGATGCCCCTTGGCGAAGTCGGCCGCCTCGCCGCGCTTGCCGATGACAAGGAGGCGCGTCTCGCCGTCGAGGTCCCGGACCGTGTCGGCAACGTCTCCATGACGCAGCATCTCCGAGACATCCTGAAGGCCCGCCGCCTTGATGCGCGAGACCGCATCCGCGACGAGGTGGCGACCGCGCAGGTGTGAGACCTTCGCCTTCTGCGCGTCGAGCTCGGCGAGTTGCTTCAGGAGCGCCTCGCGCTCGCCGAATTCGAGGCTGCCGCTGAGGTCGAGCGGCGCGCTCGCGGTGTCGCGACGCCCAAGCGCATGGACGACCTCGACCGGGGCGGAGAGGCGTTGCGCGGCCCAGGCGGCATGGTCGCAGACGCTGGCGGCGTAGATGGATCCGTCGATGCAGGCGATGATTTTCGGCATGTTCGTTCTCCTCCCTAATGGCCCGCGAGGCTGTCGATCGCCCCCGGCCTGTCGTGGATGGCGAGCTTGTCGACGAGGGTCGCGCTCGCTTCGTTGAGGCCGAGGATCTCGACCTCGGCACCTTCGCGACGGAACTTCAGGATCGCGCGGTCGAGCGCGGCGACGCCGGAGAGATCCCAGATGTGGGCACCGCTCACGTCGATCACGACGCGGTCGAGCGGTTCCTTGAAGTCGAAGGCCGAGGCGAAGCGTTCAGACGAGGCGAAGAAGACCTGCCCCTCCACCCTGTAGGTGCGGGTCCGCCCGTCGGCCGAGAGGCTGGAGGCGACGCGGAAGATCTGCGCGACCTTCCAGGCGAAGAAGACGCCCGACAGCATCACGCCGATGACGACGCCGATGGCGAGGTTGTGCGTCCACACCACCGTGACCACGGTCGCCAGCATGACGATCGACGAGCGGCGCGGATGGTCGCGCAGGTTCCGGATCGAGCCCCAGGAGAAGGTGCCGATCGCGACCATGATCATGATCGCGACGAGCGCGGCCATCGGGATGATGCGGACCCAGTCGCCGAGGACGACGATGAGGAAGAGGAGAAAGACACCGGCGGCAAAGCACGACAGCCGTCCGCGGCCGCCGGACTTCACGTTGATCACCGACTGGCCGATCATGGCGCAGCCCGCCATGCCGCCGAAGAAGCCGGTGACCGTGTTGGCGACGCCCTGCCCGACGCATTCGCGGTTCTTGTCGGACGGGGTGTCCGTCAGCTCGTCGACGATCTGGGCGGTCATCAAGGATTCCAGGAGACCCACGACCGCGACCGCCGCCGAATAGGGCAGGACGATCATCAGCGTTTCGAGGGTCAGCGGGATGTTCGGGATCAGGAAGACGGGAAGCGTGTCGGGCAGCGCGCCCATGTCGCCGACGATCCGAAGGTCCATCCCGAACGTCATCGAGACGGCCGTCAGCACCACGATGGCGACCAGCGGCGACGGGATCGCGGTGGTGATCCGGGGAAAGAGGTAGATGATGGCCAGCCCCGCCGCGACCATGACGTAGGTCATCCCTGGGACGCCGACGAGTTCGGGAATCTGCGCCATGAAGATGAGGATGGCCAAGGCGTTGACGAAGCCGGTCATCACCGACTTCGACACGAACTGCATCGCGTTGCCGAGGCGCAGGAATCCCGCGGCGATCTGGAGGAGGCCGGCCAGCACTGTGGCGGCGAGGAGATAGTCGAGGCCGTGATCGCGCACGAGCGTGATCATCAGGACGGCGGTGGCCGCGGTGGCGGCCGAGATCATGCCCGGGCGGCCGCCGAGAAAGGCGATGAGGACGGCGATCGAGAAGGAGGCGTAGAGCCCGACCTTCGGATCGACGCCGGCGATGATGGAAAAGGCGATGGCTTCGGGAATGAGCGCAAGCGCCACGACGATGCCGGCGAGGAGATCGCCGCGCACGTTCCCGAACCACTCCTGGCGGAGCGTTTCAAACGAGTTCATGAAGTTCTTCAAGTGATGGGCGGATCGCGACGTCGGCACGCGGCAGACTGAAAGGCGATCGGCTGACTTGGTTGGCCGGGGGATCGGCGCCCGGCGTAGCCACCCAATTGAATGGGTCCATACGTGACGCCTTCATGCCCGCTCACAATCGCGAAATCAAGACCGGCGACGCGGACGCCCTTGTGGCGCCCCATGGAGACAGTCGACGTGAATGAGCACGAGCTCGCGGTCAGCCCCGCGCGGTAACAGGGCACACCGTACGCCAAGTTGCGGCCCAACGGGGTTGGCGATGGCGCGATAGCTTCGGACTGAAGTCAGTGAGGGGCGATCCCCTGATGGCGCGCGAAAACCCGCGCTCGTGGGCGGAACGTCCGTCGTCGCGGGCGGCCATGGCGGCACTCCCCCGGTGGCGGATCACCAGCGTCACGGGACGCACCCTCGGGTCAACGCGGGAACAGCCGATCCGTGGCTTGCAACAAATCGGGGGACGACCTGTGGGCAAGATCATGGCTTTGCCGCGAACGGCGCCGAAGTATTGCGGTGCCCGACAAGCGTCGGTAGGGCTGGGCCGACGCGAAACCCGGACTGCCCCAATCACGGTGTCACCATGCAACGACTGGACCTGATCGACGGGCTGCGGGGCTATTTCCTCGTCTTCATGCTCATCAACCACCTCGCCTTCGATGGTGGCTACTGGCTGGTGGAGATCAACCACCGCCAGCTCGCCTTCGTCGAGGACGCGCAAGGGTTCGTCTTCTTGTCCGGCCTCCTCATCGGCATGGTCTATGCCGGCCGCATGCAGCGGAAGGGGTTCGGGGCAGCGGCGGGCGCCATCTGGCGTCGCGCCGGTGACCTCTATCTCCAGACGCTCTTCCTCCTTGCCTTCGCGATGACGCTTGTCCTCTTGTTTCCGGCCGCCAAGCTCGCCTGGGTCGAGTGGATGGCGGACCTCGACTGGCGCAATCCGTTCAGGGTTGCCAGCGCGGCCCTGCTTCTGTTCCAGCCCACTTACATGGACATCCTCCCGCAATACATCGTCTACATGCTGGCGGCGCCCTTCCTCATCCGGGCATGCCTCAAGGGCCGTTGGGCGGAAGTCCTCATCGGCTCGTCGCTCCTGTGGCTCGCCGCGCAGTTCGCCGTTCAGCGCCCCATCACGGCGGCGCTGAACACCTGGCTGGCGGGCGACACGGGACATGGGCTCCGCGTGAACTTCAACCTCATGGCCTGGCAGATCGTGTTCGTCGTCGGGCTCGTCTTCGGCGTGCTGACGGCGACGAACCGGATCGACTGGAGCCGAGTCTTCAGGCCCGACAACACGATCCTTCCCGTGGCCGCGCTGTCGGTGTGCCTCTTCTTCCTACCCTTCAGGTTCGCGACCGCCCACGACTACATGCCGCTCGACGTGCTCGGGACGTTCCAGAGCTACGAGAACCGCTCGGAGTTCGGCCTCGTCTATCTCCTGAACTTCGCGGCAGCGGGCTCGGGCATCGCCTGGCTGCTGACCGCGGGGCCGGCGCACGCTTCGGGACGGGTGCGCGCTTTCGCCAATGGCCTGTCCTGGCTGGTCAACCTTCCGTTCCTTCGACTTCTCGGACGGCACTCACTCCAGGTGTATGTGTGGCATGTCGTGATCGTCTACCTCGTCCGCTTCGTCGATTTCGAGACGCCGCGCTTCAGCCAATCGCTGAAGACCGCGATTGCCTTCGGATGCATCGCGCTCCTTGCCCTCCCGGCGGTCTACCGGGAGCGGCAGCGGCTGTTGGGGCGCCCGGGTCCGGGTGTTCCCCCGGCATGACGAGGCCGGCTCCGCGACCGCCGACGATGAAGACTGAACGGAGGGCCGCCGCCGCTCCGGTCCTGTTTCGTCCATGAGATGGCGCCCAAAAATCGTCTCGAAAGAGGCCCTTCTCGAGAACCGCTGGATACGTCCGTTCGCCCATCGCTTGACGCATCCTTCCCTCTGGCACCTGAACCGACGATCGGTCTCGCGCGGCGTCGCCCTCGGCCTTGTCGCCGGCTTCCTGATTCCGTTCGGGCAGATCATGGTCGCGGCTTTTCTGGCGTTGAGCGTGCGGGCCAACATCGTCGTCGCCGCGACCGCCACCCTGGTGACCAACCCGCTGACCTTCCCGCCGATCTACTACGCGGCCTATCGCTTCGGGCGGTTCATCCTCGGCAGTGACGGCGCAGGCCACCTCACCGAGGATCAGGTGATCGCTCTGACCGAAAGCGCGACATCGTCGGCAGGCGCCTCGAGCTGGTCTGTCGCCAACGTCCTTCTTCCGCTGACAATCGGGCTCGTCGTCTTCGCCGTCGTCTCCGGCGTCGTCGGCTTCGCCCTCGCGCGCCTCTTCTGGACGATGCGGGTTCGCCGGAAATGGCGTCGCAGGACGGTCCTGCGACCTTCGGTGCGCAACGAAGGCGGCGACTGACGCACGGTGCGCGCGGGTGCCGACGGGCGGCGGGCCGGGCGCCCGCTCGCCGGCACCCCGATCACGCAGCCGCTCCGATCGAGGGAGCCGCTGGCTAATGGTCCACGACCTCGGTTTCATGCCACAAGCGTCTGGCCTGTCGGATCGTCCCGACGCGAACTTCCATCACGCCAGTCGCCCAACATAGCCTTGGATCCCGTATGGTCTCGCTTCCCCGATTGAACCTCTCGGCCACCGGCCTGGCGATCGGCGCGCTGTTGATGGCCGCGTCGCTGACACCGAGCCTCCTGCCCCGGGACTTCGTCATCCAGGGCCTCCTGTCGGGAACGTCGCTCTCCATCGGTTACCTCATCGGCGTCTTCCTGCGCTGGGCCTGGCAGTTCGCCCAGCTTCCCGAAGGATCGGAACGGGGCCGCCGGACCGTGCGGCGCGGTCTCGTGATCCTCTGCGCCGCATTGCTCGGCTTCGTCCTGTGGAAGGAGAGCGACTGGCAGAACCAGGTCCGCTCCTTGATGGGCATGGACCCCATCGACACCAGCGATCCCGTGAAGGTAGCGCTGATCGCCGCGAGCCTGTTTGCCCTGATCCTGGCGCTCGCCCGTGTCTTCCGGCGCACGAAGCGGTTCCTGGCGGGACGCTTGAAGCGCCGCACGGTGCCCCCGCGCCTGTCCCTTCTCCTGGGCGCCATCGTCGCGGCGGGGCTTTTCGGCGCGGTTCTCAACGGCATCGTCTTCGAGGGTCTGCTGCGGCTCGCGGACAGTTCGTTCCAGGAAATCGATCAGCATCTCGACGCCGATCTTGTGCCGCCCTCGGCCGCGGAACGGACGGGAAGTCCGGCGTCGCTCGCGGCTTGGCAGACCCTCGGCGCACGGGGCCGGGAATTCGTCTCGTCGGGTCCCACGGGCGAGGACATCGGACGCTTCTTCGGCGGCAGCGCGCGTGACCCTCTTCGGGTCTATGTCGGCCTGAACTCGCGGGAGACCGTCGACGAGCGCGCGGCGCTGGCACTGGCCGAGTTGATCCGCGTCGGCGGTTTTGACCGATCCGTGCTTGTCGTCGTGGTGCCGACGGGGACCGGCTGGATCGATCCCGCCGCCCTCGACACGCTGGAATATCTCCACCGCGGCGACGTCGCGTCCGTGGCCGTCCAGTATTCCTACCTGACGAGCTTCCTGTCGCTGATGGTCGAGCCCGGCTATGGCGCCGAGGCCGGACGCGCGCTTTTCAAGGCCATCTACGGGCACTGGACCCGCTTGCCGCCCGATGCCCGGCCGCGGCTTTATCTCCACGGCCTCAGCCTGGGCGCGATGAACTCGATGCTCTCGACGGACCTTTACGAGGTGATCGGCGATCCGTTCGACGGGGCGCTCTGGAGCGGCCCGCCCTTCAACAGCGCCACCTGGCAGGACATGACGGGCGCGCGGACTCCCGACTCGCCCGCCTGGCGGCCCCGCTTCCGGGACGGCTCGGTCGTTCGCTTCGGCAACCAGGCGGGAGGATTCGAAGACGGCGCCCCTTGGGGTCCCCTGCGGATCGCCTTCCTGCAATATGCCAGCGATCCCGTCGTCTTCTTCGAGCTGGAGAGCCTGTACCGCGAGCCGGACTGGATGAAGGAACCCCGCGGACCCGACGTCGCGCCCGAGTTTCGCTGGTTCCCCGTCGTCACCATGCTCCAACTCGCCTTCGACATGGCCATCGGCACGACCAGTCCGATCGGCTTCGGGCACCTCTATGCCCCCGAACACTACATCCCGGCCTGGATGGCGGTGACGGCACCGCCCGATATCGATGCCGCGACGGCGGAACGGCTCAAGGTCTGGTTCAAGGCCAGTCGCTGAGACAGGCCGGGTCTGTTGCCCGGCGGCCGCCGAGGCAGGTTCCCGTCGGCGTGACGGAAGCCGGCCACGACCGGCTGAAGACCGCCGCCGATCCGAGCGGCACAAAAGTGCTCGGCAGAGGCCGACCGGCCGAGCCTATTTCAGGCGGGCGGCCAGGTCGCGGCTCGGCCAGCAGGTCGGCGACAGGCCGGCGCTCGCCTCGTAGTCGCCGATCGACCGGCGGGTCTTGAAGCCGGGCAGGCCGTCGGCGCCGCCGACGTCGTAGCCGCGCCCCACCAGCTTTTCCTGCATCCGCGCGACGTCGCCGCGGGTCATGCCCTCGACCTGCACCCAGCCGCCCTTGAAGGCGCCGCCGCCGGCCATGCGGTCGGCGACATGGCCGATGAACAGGGCGTAGAGGTCGGAATTGTTGTAGACCTTCAGCGTGTAGAAATTCGGCGTCGCGATGAAGGCGGGACCGTTTCGCCCGGCCGGCATCATCAGATGGCCGGTGGCACCCACCTCGTTCGCGGGAAACGGCCGGCCGGAGACGCGGGTGACGCCGGCGGAGACGAAGTCGCGGATCGGCCGGCCCTTGTCCGGCCCCTCGACGGCGCAGGAGACGGAGTCCGGCACGTTCGCCTCGAAACCCCAGTCGCGGCCCGCGACCCAGCCGGCCTTCTGCAGATAGTGGCCGATGGAGGCCAGCGTATCCGGCACCGAGTTCCAGATGTCGCGGCGGCCGTCGCCATCCTGGTCGACGGCGAAGGCGAGGAATTTCGACGGCATGAACTGCGGCTGGCCGAGCGCGCCGGCCCAGGACGAGCGCATCTCCGACACTTTCAGATGGCCGTCGGCGACGATGTCGAGGGCGGCCAGGAGCTCTTCGCGAAACATCTCCTTGCGCCGGGCGAGGTAGGCCTTGGTGGCGAGGACCTCGAAGGCGTTGTGCGGGATCTTGGCGGCACCGAAACCCGATTCGCGGCCCCAGATCGCCACGATGATCGCCGCGGGAACGCCGGTCTTCGCCTCGATCCGGGACAGCACCGCGCGGTGCGTGGCCATCAGCCCGCGGCCGCGGGCGGCAAGCCCCGCGACGGCCGATTCGTTGAAATAGGCCGATGGACTCTGGAACTCGGCCTGGAAATTGTTCTCCTCGACCTTGGCGGCGTCGCCGGGAAGCTGCAGGTCGGGGAGCTTCAGATTGGGCTTCACGCCCTTGAAGGCGGCGTCGAAGATCGGCCGCGGCACGCCCCGCGCCTTCGCGGCCGGCCAGATGTCGGTCTCGAGGAAACGCTGGAACCCCCGGGCGATGTCGCCGGTCTGCGCGGCGGCGGGAAAGGCCAGAAGGAGCGCGGTCAGGAGGGCGGCCAGCCGGGCGGCAAAGGTCATCGGTCGTCGTCTCCGAAGGTCGTCAGGGGGGAGCGGGACGGCGGTTGCCACCCCGAGGCAGGTGAGCCTCGCCGGGGATCACGGCAGGCGAAAGGCGGGCCGCGTCAAAACGCGGTGCGGGCCCGCATCGCGGCCGAAAGCGTGCCCTCGTCGAGATAGTCGAGCTCGCCGCCGACCGGCACGCCGTGGGCGAGACGGGTGATCCTGACGTCGAACTCGGCGAGCTGGTCGGTCAGGTAGTGCGCCGTCGTCTGCCCCTCGACCGTGGCATTGACCGCGATGATCACTTCGCGGACCGTGCCGCCAGCGACGCGCTCGACCAGTTGCCTGATGGTCAGATCGTCGGGGCCGACGCCGTCGAGCGGCGAGAGGACGCCGCCGAGCACGTGGTAGGCCGCGTTCAGCGCCTTCGCCCGTTCCAGCGCCCAGAGGTCGGAGACGTCCTCGACGACGACGACCAGCGTCTGGTCGCGCGCCGGATCGCAGCAGACGGTGCAGGGATCGCGGGTGTCGATATTGCCGCAGACGGAGCAGACGAGTACGCGCTCCAGCGCCTGCGTCATCGCCTGCGCCAGCGGCCCGAGCAGCTGCTCCTTGCGCTTGACGAGGTGCAGCGTGGCGCGCCGGGCCGAGCGCGGGCCGAGACCCGGAAGTTTCGCGAGCAGCTGGATCAGCCGCTCGATCTCCGGGCCGGCGATGGGTTTTGCCATGAGGTCAGTCGTTTCGGGTCGGGATCAGAAGGGCAGCTTCAGGCCGGGCGGAAGCTGCAGGCCGGCGGTCAGTTCCTGGGTCTTGGCCTGGATGATCACCTCGAGCTTAGCCTTGGCATCGTTGTGCGCGGCAATCACCAGGTCTTCCAGAATTTCGGCCTCGTCGGGCTTGGCAAGCGACGGGTCGATCTTCAGCACCGCCATCTCGCCGCGACCGTTCAGCGTCACCGCGACGAGGCCGCCACCGGACTGGCCGGTGGCGGTGATGTCGGCGATTTCCTGCTGCAGGCCCTGCATCTTTTCCTGCATGGCCTTGGCCTGCTTCATCATGCCCATGATGTCTTTCATGCCTGTTTGCTCTCCCTAGAGGTCGTCGTCATCGTCGGTTTCGATCGGCATGTCGTCGGCGAGGTCCGCATCGCGGGGCGCCTCCGACAGAGTGAGGGTCGCCGCCTCGGCCGCCAGCGCCTCGCCGCGCAGCCGGACGTCGATCACCTTGGCGCCCGGAAACTGCGCCAGGATCGCGGCAACTTCGGGGTCGGCGATGGCGTCGGAGACGAGGGCGTCGCGGCGCGCCGCGACCGTCTCCTCGATCGTCCGCCCGCCCTCGGCGCTGGAGATCGTCACCGTCCAGCGCCGGCCCGTCCATTCGAGAAGCCGGCGCTGCAGGTCGCCGGGGAGCGTGCGCGGCGCGCCCTCGGTCAGCGCGACCTCGATCCGGCCCGGCTCGATCTTCACCGGCCGGATGTAGCGGCGCAGCGAGGCCTGCATCAGCGAATCGCGTTTTTCCTCGGCCAGCGCCACGAGCCCCTCGATCGTTCGGATCTCGGGCATGGCCGTCGCCGGGGCGGCGGCGGGCGCGGCCATCCGGCTGTCGCCGCGCGCGGCGATGGCGAGCCGCGGCGGTGGGGTCATGCCCGTCATCGCTGGCGTCCCCGTCATGGCGGCAACCGGCGCGGCGGCCGGCATGGAAGAGGACCGCTCGGCGGCGGCGGCAGGCGCCGCCTCGCCCGCGGCATGGGTCGCGGCCGAAGCGCCGTCGCGGGGCGCAGGGTATGACGGCGAGCGCGGAACATCGCCGCCCTCGGCGATCAGCCGGGCAAGATCGGCGGGCGCCGGCAGGTCGGCGGCATAGGCGATGCGGATCAGCGCCATCTCGGCGGCCTGGCGCGGCGTCGTCGCCGCGCGCGTCTCCTCGATCGCCTTCAGGAGAAGCTGCCAGACCTGCGACAGCGTCCGCACCGACAGTTTTTGCGAGAATTCCAGGCCCCGCGCCGATTCGGCCGGAGACAGGGCGGCATCGTCGGCCGAGTCCGGCACGAAGCGCAGCGAGGTCACGAGATGGGTGAAGTCGGCGAGATCGGAGAGCACGACGAGCGGGTCGGCGCCGCCATTGTACTGGTCGCGCAGTTCGGCGAGCGCGGCGGTGGCGTCGCCGCGCATGAGCTTCTCGAACAGGTCGATCACCCGGCCGCGGTCGGCAAGGCCCAGCATGTCGCGCACCGCGGCGGCCTCGACCCGGCCGGCGCCGTGCGAGATCGCCTGGTCGGTCAGGGACAGGGCGTCTCGCACCGAGCCCTCGGCGGCGCGGGCGAGAAGCCGCAGGGCCTCCTCGTCGATCTCCACCTTTTCGGCCGCGGCGACCTTGCCGAGATGGCGGATCAGCGTCGCGGCGTCGACCCGGCGCAGGTCGAAGCGCTGGCACCGCGACAGGACGGTGATCGGAACCTTGCGGATCTCGGTCGTGGCGAAAACGAACTTGACGTGCTCGGGCGGCTCTTCGAGCGTCTTCAACAGGCCGTTGAAGGCCTGGTTGGAGAGCATGTGCACCTCGTCGATGATGTAGACCTTGTAGCGCGCCGAGACCGGGCGGTAGCGCACCTGGGCGATGATCTCGCGGATGTCGTCGATGCCGGTATGGGAGGCCGCGTCCATCTCGACGACGTCGACATGCCTTCCTTCCATGATCGCCTGATCGTGGATGCCGGGCTCGCGCATGTGGATGGTCGGCTCGTGGATCTCGGCCGTCTCGTAGTTAAGCGCACGGGCGAGGATGCGGGCGGTGGTCGTCTTGCCGACGCCGCGCACGCCGGTCAGCATCCAGGCCTGGGCGATGCGGCCGGTCTCGAAGGCGTTGGTGAGGGTACGCACCATCGGCTCTTGGCCGATCAGGTCGTCGAAGCTCGCGGGCCGGTATTTACGGGCGAGAACGCGGTAGGCCTCGCCCGCCGGGACCTGTCCGGCGCCGTTCGTCACAGTGTCCTGATCGCTCATCGGCGGTCGTCGTCCCTTCGAGTACCGCAAGCGCATGTGGAACGGCGTTGATCGGAGTTCAACGCCGACCTTAGAGCAAGCCTGTCTGGTTTTGAAGCGCCGCCACGCCGAACCGGCTGGCATTCACGCTTGAACCGCCTCCGAAAAGACCCGCGTCACAAAGGCTCGAAGCCCCTGGGTGCCATGCCCCAGAAGTCGATCGGAAAGCGGATTTTCGGTGGAAGGGGATCGCAAAGGGAGCCGGCATTCCGCGGGCTGTTTTCCGCCGGCGCGTCGATGACATATCCGGCGCCGTCCGCTTCGAACGCGACCGTCCAGAAGCCAGGCGACGAAAAAGGTTGGGAGGCTGGCACGGCGACCCGTGCCTGGCTCGTTGGGGCTGCTTCCTTCCGGACCTGACCCGGTTGGCGAGTGACTCGTCCACCACCAACCTCCCGAGGCCGATATCGCTCTTCCCCCTGGCAAATGCAAGCGCCGGCCTAGATTGTTTTGATGGCTATCTCTGTGACGGAACTCTCCCGGATGCACCCCTTCGCCCTCGATCCGCGGCTGGACCGCGACACGCTGCCGGTCATGTCGCTCGGCCTTTGCGACCTTCGGCTGATGAACGACAGCCGCTGGCCCTGGCTGATCCTGGTGCCGAAGCGCCCCGGCATTACCGAGATGCACGACCTCACCCCGCTCGACCAGACCATGCTCACCTTCGAGACGGCACTGGTGGCCGACTGCATGAAGAAGACGCTGAACGCCGCGAAACTCAACATCGGCATGCTTGGCAATGTCGTGCCGATGCTGCATCTGCACATCATCGCGCGCGAGCCCGGCGATCCGAACTGGCCGGGCCCCGTCTGGGGCGTCGGCACGCGCGAACCCTATGGCGACGACGAGGCCGCGCGTCTTGTCGACCTGTTCCGCGAAAGAGTTCTCTGCCCATGACCCGTCTCGACCCGATCCGGCCGCGTCCCAACGAACTCGCTTTGGGCTTTGTCGGCAATCTGCTCCTGCGCGACGGCGAAAACCGGACGGAAAGCTCCCTGCCCGAAGCGCTCGCCGCTCCCGGGGCGAAGGTGTACCTGATGCATGAGGGGGCCTGGCTCTACCGGGACGCGGAGGGGCGGGCCGAGCCGGGTTTCGACGTGGCGACGGCGCTTTCGCATGCGGCGCCGGAATCAGACTGCGTGCTGCTCGGGCATACGCCTGCCGGCGAGCCGCGCCTCGCGCTGCGCGCCACCACGATTCCCGACGCGGCCCTCAGCCTGCCGCTGCGCCCGCTGGCGACCGCCGGCATGCTCGACGCCGATACCGAGGGCCAGCTCGGCCAGGCCGAGCATTTTCTCAACTGGCACCAGCGCGCGCGCTTCTGCGGGCGCTGCGGCACCGCGACACGGCCCGAAGCGGCGGGCTATCGCCGTCGCTGTAGCGGCTGCGGCGAGGTGCATTTTCCACGCACCGACCCGGTCTCGATCATGCTGATCCATGACGGGGCCGGCCGCTGCATCCTCGGGCGCTCGGCGCGCTTCCCGGACAAGATGTGGTCGTGCCTCGCCGGCTTCGTCGAGCCGGGCGAGACGCTGGAGGGCGCGGTGCGGCGCGAGACGCTGGAGGAATCGGGCGTCACGGTCGGCGAGGTTTCCTATGTCGCCTCGCAGCCCTGGCCGTTTCCCGGCTCGCTGATGATCGGCTGCATGGCGCTGGCGACGAGCACCGACATCGTCTTCGACACGGTCGAGCTCGAGGCCTGCCGCTGGTTCGACCGCGACGAGGTCCGGGCCATGCTGGACGAAACGCATCCCGAGGGACTGACGGCGCCCAAAAGTTTCGCGATCGCCCACCACCTCGTCCGGCTCTTCGCCGAGACGCTGCCCTGAGAGCCTATTCGGCGGGGGTCAGGAAGCGCTGGCGATCGGGCGCTGCCTTGTAGACGCCGAGGATTTCCATCGCCGCCGAGAAGAAGCGCAGCTCGTGCAAAGCGCGGGCGGCCGCCGGATCGTGCGGATGGCCTTCGATGTCGGCATAGAACTGCGTGGCGGAGAAACTGCCGCCGATCTGGTAGCTCTCGAGCTTGGTCATGTTGACGCCATTGGTGGCGAAGCCGCCGAGCGCCTTGTAGAGCGCCGCCGGAATGTTGCGGACACGGAAGACGAAGGTCGTCACCACGTCGCGGCTGACCGGCTCGGCATCCGTCGCGCGGGGAATCCAGAGGCCCTCCTCGCTACCGTCCGGGCGGGAGAGGACGACGAAGCGCGTCATGTTGTCCTCGGAGTCCTCGACGTTCTCCTTCAGGATGTCGAGGCCGTAGAGATCGGCGGCAAGGCGCGGCGCCAATGCCGCCATGGTGCGGTCGCCGGCTTCCGAGACGATTCGCGCGGCGCCCGCCGTATCGCCGGCGACGACGGGCTTCCAGCCGTTCGCGCGGATGATCGCGCGGCACTGGCCGAGGGCGTGGATGTGGCTGTGGACGCTCTTGATCTCGGACAGCGCGACGCCCGGCAGCGCCATCAGCTGGAAGCGGATCGGCAGGAAATACTCGCCGACGATCTTCAGCCCGGAGATCGGCAGGAGATGATGGATGTCGGCGACCCGGCCGGCGATCGAGTTCTCGATCGGGATCATGGCGAGATCCGCCTCGCCATTGGTTACGGCGGCGAAGGCGTCCTCGAAGGAGGGGCAGGGCAGCGGCTGCATGTCGGGAAACATGTTGCGGCAGGCGGTATCGGAATTGGCCCCGGCCTCGCCCTGGAAGGAGATGCCGTTGGTGGGCGCAAAGGAAGTCGTCATCGAAGGGGTCTGCACCGTCTGCTCACTCACCGTCATCGTCATGCCCGTCCCGCCTGGGCGGCGAACATCGCCCGCGCCTTCTCCAGATCGTCGGGCGCGTCGACGCCGAGCGGCACGGCCGTGACGATCTCGGCATCGATGCGCATGCCCGCCTCCAGCGCCCGCAGCTGTTCCAGTCTCTCGCGCGTCTCCAGCGGCGAGGGCGGCAGCGACACGAAGCGCTCCAGCGCCGCGCGGCGATAGGCATAGAGCCCGATATGGTGGAAGAGCGGCCCCTCGCCCCAGGGGGCGGTGGCGCGGGTGAAGTACAGCGCGCGCAGCCGCGTCGGGCCGAGGGGCGATCCGACGAGCTTCACGACATTCGGATTGATTCGCTCACCCTCTTCGGTGATTTCGACGGCAAGCGTCGCGATGTCGCAGCGCGGGTCCTCGAAGGGCGCCAGCACCTGGCGGACGAGTTCGGGCTCGATCGTCGGCAGGTCGCCCTGGAGATTGATCACCGTCTCGACCGCGCCGTCCGGGTCGAGCGCCTTTAGCGCCTCGAAGATCCGGTCCGACCCGGAGGGGTGATCCAGCCGCGTCATCACCGCTTCGAAGCCGTGGGAAAGAAGGCTCTGCCGGATTTCCAGGGTGTCGGTCGCGACGACGACGCGGCCCAGCCCGGCGGCTGTCGCCCGTTCGGCGACGCGCACGATCATCGGCAGGCCGCCGATATCGGCGAGCGGTTTTCCCGGCAGGCGGGTCGACGCCATTCGGGCCGGGATCAGGATGAGGTTCGACATCGGGCCTTGCGAAACTTGGAAACGTGCTAAGGAGCGGATTGAATGATCGGCACCACAGTGTCAAAAGGTGGCCCTGCGCGCCTTCTACAGGTGTTGTCTTCAATCCGCAAAGAACCTAGTTTCCGCGCGTTTTCTACCAGTGCCACAGCGGCCGCGACAAGCCGGCCCATCAGACCCGGGAGCCGCCCTGTCCATGGATTCGTTCGAGGCCAATAAGATCTTCGGCGCCATTCTGGGGACGATTTTCGTCGTCTTCGGTGGCAGCCTGCTGGCCAGCAGCATCTATCATTCCGAAGTGCCTGAAACGCCGGGCTACACGATCGTCGCCGCCGAGGCCCCTGCCGCCGGCGAAGCCCCTGCCGCCGCCGCCGAGGATCCGCCGATCGCCACGCTGCTCGCCTCGGCCGACGTCGCCAAGGGCGAAGCCGAGTTCAAGAAGTGCACCGCCTGCCACAGCGGCGAAGAGGGCGGCCCGAACAAGGTCGGTCCGCATATCTGGGACGTGGTCAACCGGCCGATCGCCTCGGTCTCGGACTTCTCCTACTCTGCCGCGATGAAGGAATTTTCGCAGGGCGGTTCGGTGAACTGGGACTACGACCACCTCTATCACTTCATCAAGGCGCCCAAGCAGTACGTTCCGGGCACCGCGATGGGCTATGCCGGCCTGAAGGATCCGCAGGGCCGTGCCAACCTGATCGCCTATCTGCGCACGCTCTCGGCGACACCGGCCGCCCTGCCCGATCCGGCCGAAGCCGCACCTGCCGATGCAGCCGCCGCTCCCGAGGCGGACGGTTCTGCCCCGACGGCGGAAGCGGCGCCGGGCCCCGCCGCGGCAGCCACACCGGGTGAGGCTCCGGCCGCCGAAGCACCGGCCGCAGCGCCTGCGGCGCCGGCTGAGACGCCTGCGGCGCCCGCCTCCGCTGCGCCTGCCGCGCCGGCACCGGCCGCTCCCGCGGCTCCCGCACCGGCGGCTGCGCCCGCCGCTCCTGCTCCGGCGGCTCCTGCCGCTCCGGCACCGGCTGCGCCTGCCGCACCGGCTGCGCCCGCCGCGCCGGCTCCCGCCGCTCCCGCCCAGCAGGGCGCGGCGGCACCGGCTGCTGCGGCCCCGACGCAGGTCGCCGCCGCCGGCGATCCGGCCGAAGGCGCCAAGGTTTTCCGCAAGTGCCAGGCCTGCCACGCTGTCGGCGAAGGCGCGGCCAACAAGGTCGGTCCTGAGCTAAACGGCATCATCGGCGAGGCCGTCGCCGGGGTCGAAGGCTACAACTTCTCGGCCGCGCTGAAGACCTTTGCCGGCACCAACCCGGTCTGGACCGAAGAACTGATGGCCCAGTGGCTGGCCAATCCGAAGGCGCTGGTGCCCGGCACCAAGATGGCCTTCCCCGGCCTGAAGAAGCCCGAGGAAATTGCCAATGTGACCGCCTATCTCGCCGGCTTCGACGAGACCGGCGCGGCCAAGTAGCACCGCGATCCCGCTCTATCGATCGAGGGCTCCGACACGCGTCGGGGCCCTTTTTCGTTGCAGGGCGCCTGCGAACGGCTGGTCGGGCTGGCCCCAACGGCCGACCCCACCGCGCGCGGTTTTCGCTTGTGAGCCCGCTCCGGCCATGGAAAGGCTGGACCGGTCCGGCCCTGCAAGGGCCGGGGAAACGTCTCCGTCGGGCCGCTGGCGGGCCGATGAAACTTTCGTCATGCTGGACCGGGTGCCGAACGAAGGCCACAAACGGTGGCAACGGTGCCGTCCGCCCCTCAGACCGGAGATCCCCTTGCCGTCGAACCTGCGATCCGCCCTGTTCCTGGCCTGCCTTTTCGCGCCCCTCGCCGCACTCCCGGCCGGGGCCCAGGACGCGGCTCCCGCGGCGACCGCCGGTCAGAGCGCTTCTCCCGCCGATGCCTCCACTCCCTCGCCGGACAGCATCGCACCCGCGCCGCCGGTCGCGCCGGCCGCCGCCGCCACGCGCGACTGGCGTGTCGGCACCAGCCTGATGGGCGACCCGAAATACCAGGAAGGCTTCACCCGCTTCGACTACGTCAATCCGGACGCCCCGAAGGGCGGCGTCGCGCGCCTCGACGGCAGCGGCAGCTTCGACAGCTTCAACCCGGTCCTGTCCAAGGGCGACGTCGCCGAAGGCATCGGCCTGGTCTACGAGACCCTGATGGCGCCCTCGCTCGACGAGACCTCGACCAATTACGGCCTGATCGCCGACGCCGTCTCCTATCCCGAGGATTTCTCCTCCGTCACCTACCGGCTGAACCCGAATGCGCGCTGGCACGACGGCCAGAAGATCACGACGGACGACGTGGTCTGGTCGTTCGAGACCCTGAAGGAAGTCAATCCGAGCCAGGGCTTCTACTACCGGCACGTCGCCTCCGCTGCCGCCACCGGCGAGAACGAGGTGACCTTCACCTTCGACGAAAAGAACAACCGCGAACTGCCCAACATCGTCGGCCAGCTGGTCGTGCTGCCGAAACACTGGTGGACGGGGAAGGACGCGAACGGCAAGCAGCGCGACATCAACGAGACCACGCTGGAGCCGCCGCTCGGCTCCGGCCCCTACAAGGTCGGCAACTTCGCCACCGGCCGCAACGTCTCCTACACCAGGGTCGAGGACTATTGGGGCGCCGAGCTGCCGGTGAATGTCGGCCAGAACAATTTCGACCGCATCGACTACATCTATTTCCGCGACGACACGGTGTCCTTCGAGGCCTTCAAGGGCAACCAGTTCGACTGGTGGCTGGAGAACAAGGCCGCGCGATGGGCCTCGAGCTATGATTTCCCTGCCGCCCAGAACGGCTGGGTGGTGAAGGAGCGGTTCGAGAACCCCTATCGCAGCGCGGGTGTGATGGTCGGATTCATCCCGAACCTGCGCCGGCCGCTGTTCCAGAACCTCGACCTGCGCCGCGCCCTGAACCATGCCTTCGACTTCGAGACCATGCAGCGGACGCTGTTCTTCGGCGAATATGCCCGTCCGAACTCCTACTTCAACAAAACCGAGCTCGCCTCGTCCGGCCTGCCCGAGGGCGACGAGTTGGCCTTGCTGGAGCCGTTGAAGGCGCAGGTGCCCGAGAGCGTCTTCACCACGCCCTATGCCAACCCCGTCTTCGGCGACAACGCCAAGACGCGCGACAACCTGCGCGAGGCGGTGCGGCTCTTGAAGGCGGCGGGCTACGAGCAGAAGGGCGGCAAGATGGTGAATGCCGCGACCGGCGCGCCGCTTTCCTTCGAGGTCCTCCTCAACGGCCCGACGCTGGAAGGCGTCGTCACGCAGTTCCAGGACAGCCTGAAGCGCATCGGCGTCGAGATGCGCATCCGCACCGTCGATCCCTCGCAGTTCGTCAACCGCGTCCGGGCGCGCGACTACGACATGATCTATGGCGGCCTGTCGCAGTCGCTGTCGCCCGGCAACGAGCAGTACGACTATTTCGGCTCGGACGCTGCCGACAAGCCGGCCTCGCAGAACTATGCCGGCATCAAGGACCCGGCCGTGGACGTGCTGGTGAAGGCCGTCGTCCAGGCCAAGGACCGCGCGTCCCTCGTCACCGCGACGCACGCGCTCGACCGGGTGCTCCTCGCCAATCAGTTCATTATCCCGACCTATGTGCCGAAGGACCAGCGCATCGCCCGCTGGGACCGTTTCGGCCATCCCGAGACCCTGCCGACCTACTCGATCGGCTGGCCGCAGGTCTGGTGGTACGACGAGGCCAAGGCCGCCAAGATCCCGGCGCCCCGATGAGCACGGCGCTCTCCACCCTCACCCGCCGGCGCTTTGGCCAGCTGGCGCTCGCCGGCGGCGTCGCGGCGATGCTGCCACGCGCCGCCTTCGCCGCCGTTGCGACCGACACACCCCTGCACGGACTTTCGGCCTTCGGCGAGCTGAAATACGGGCCGGACTATGCGGGCTTCGACTATGCCAGCCCTGAGGCGCCGGATGGCGGGCGGATGAACTATTCCGTGCCGAGCTGGCTGTTCAACCAGTCGCCGCAGACCTTCGACACGCTGAACACCTTCGTCCTCAGGGGCAATGCTCCGCCCCGCCTCGAAAAGCTCTACGACTCGCTGATGACCTCGTCGCTGGACGAGCCCGACAGCCTCTATTGCGCGCTGGCCGAAAGCGTCTCGCTCTCCGCCGACCGCAACACCTACACCTTCCGGCTGCGGCCCGAGGCGCGCTTTTCCACCGGCGCGGCGGTGACGGCCGAAGACGTCGCCTTCTCCTACCTGACCATCAAGGACAAGGGGCATCCCTCGCTGGTGTCGCTCTTGCGCACCGTGACCGACGTGGTGGCGGTGGATGCCGCGACCGTCAGGCTCGTCTTCACAGGCCAGCAGACGCCGCAGGATGCGCTGGAGGCGCTCGGCATTCCGATCGTGCCAAAGGCCTTCTTCGACGGCCGCGCCTTCGACACAACCGATCTCACCGAGATTCCCGGCAGCGGCCAGTACACGGTCGGCCGCTTCGCCGTCGGCCGCTTCATCGAATACGAGAAGCGCGCCGACTATTGGGCCAAGGACCTGCCCTTCGCCCGCGGCCTCAACCATTTCCAGACGATCCGCATCGACTTCTTCCGCGACCGGCAGCCGGCGCTGGAAGCCTTCAAGAAGGGCGAGATCGACTTTCGCGAGGAATTCACCACCCGCAGCTGGGCGACGGAATACGACTTTCCGGCCGTCACCGAAAAGCGCGTCGTCAAGGGCGAGTTCCCCTTGGAAAAGCTGCCGCGCTTCCAGTGCTGGGCGCTGAACCAGCGGCGCGAGCGCTTTGCCGACGTCCGCGTCCGCCGCGCGATCAACCTGTGCTTCGACTTCGAATGGACGAACGCCAACCTCCTGTTCGGCCTCAGGACCCATTCCGATTCCTGCTTCGAGGGCTCGGACTTCAAGGCGGCGGGCATGCCGTCGCCGGAGGAGCTCGCGATCCTCGAGCCGCTGCGCGCCAGCCTGCCGGACGAGGTGTTCGGCCCGGCCTGGGTGCAGCCGGTCAGCGACGGCAGCGGCAACGACCGGAAACTCCTCCGGGAGGCCTCGCAGCTCCTCGCCGCCGCCGGCTGGAAGCAGGGACAGGGCGGGCTGGTGAACGCCAAGGGCGAGGTCTTCCGCCTGGAATTCATGATCAACAGCCAGGAGCAGTCGCGCGTCTACGGCAAGTTCTTCGACACGCTGCGCCGCCTCGGGATCGACGCGACCTTCCGGCTTGTCGACGAGGCGCAGTACCAGGACCGGCAGTCGAACTTCGACTACGACATGATCCTGGCCGCCTTCGGCTTCACCGCGACGCAGACGAAATCCGGCCTCGACCTCTTCTTCGGCAGTTCCTCGCGCGACAGGCCAGGCTCATACAATTTTCCCGGAATGGCCGACCCTGCCGTCGACGCGCTGATCGACAAGGTCGGCGCGGCAACCACGCGCGAGGCGATGACCACCGCCATGCGCTGCCTCGACCGGGTGCTGCGTGTCAGGCTCGACTGGATCCCGAACATCAACGGCGGAGCCCGCCGTGTTGCATACTGGGACGTGTTCGGTTTCAAGGAGAAGCCGGACTACAGCTTTGCCGTCGAATCGCTCTGGTGGTTCGACGAGGCCAAGGCGAAGGCCATCGGCCGGGCTTGAGGCGCCGTTCGGGCCGCAAGGCCGCCGCGGGCGCATAGACGTATGGCCGCCGCGCCCTCGCGGAGGCCAAACCAGGGTGACGAGTTTTCATGGGCGCCTACATCCTTCGACGGCTTTTGCTGATGATCCCGACGCTGCTCGGAATCATGGCCATCTCCTTCGCCGTCATCCAGTTCGCGCCCGGCGGACCGGTGGAGCAGGTGATCGCCAACCTGCAGGGCCAGGGCAGCAACGGCGCCGACCGCATCGGCGGCGCGTCCAGCGATTTCGGCGGCCAGGGAAGCTCGGAGAACTCCGGCTATCGCGGCGCCCAGGGGCTCGATCCCGCCTTCATCAAGAAGCTCGAGGAGCAGTTCGGCTTCGACAAGCCGCCGCTCGAACGCTTCGGCAAGATGATCTGGGACTACAGCCGCTTCCAGTTCGGCGAGAGCTATTTCCGCTCGGTCTCCGTGCTCGACCTGATCGTCGAGAAGATGCCGGTGTCGATCTCGCTCGGGCTCTGGATCACGCTCCTGTCCTACGGCATCTCGATCCCGCTCGGCATCCGCAAGGCGCTGAAGGACGGGTCGAGCTTCGACACCTGGACCTCGGGCGTCATCATCGTCGCCTATGCCATTCCGGGCTTCCTCTTCGCCATCCTCTTGATCGTCCTGTTCGCCGGCGGCTCGTTCTGGGATCTTTTTCCCTTGCGCGGCCTGACCTCCGACAATTTTTCGCAGATGTCCTGGCCGGAAAAGATCGCCGACTATTTCTGGCACCTGACGCTGCCCCTGATCGCGCTGTCGCTCTCGGCCTTCGCCACCACGACGCTCCTCACCAAGAACTCGTTCCTGGAGGAGATCCGCAAGCAGTATGTCACGACGGCCCGGGCCAAGGGCCTGACCGAGAACAAGATCCTCTACGGCCACGTCTTCCGCAACGCCATGCTGATCATCGTCGCCGGTTTTCCCGGCGCCTTCATCTCGGCCTTCTTCGCCGGCTCGCTCCTGATCGAGACGATCTTCTCGCTCGACGGGCTCGGCCTCCTCGGCTTCGAATCCATCTACAAGCGCGACTATCCCGTGGTGTTTGCCACCCTCTACATCTTCTCGCTGATCGGCCTCGTGACGGCGCTCATCTCCGACCTCACCTATACCTGGATCGATCCGCGCATCGATTTCGAGAAGCGGGAGGTCTGAGATGGATACGCCCCGCAACAACCAGCCGCCCGCGGATGCCGCACAGGAGATCGCCGGCACCGCGTCCGCCGTTCCCACCGCCGTCGAGGCGCGCGAGGATGCGTCGATCGACACCGCGGGCACCGCGCAGATGGCGCCCTCCGCCCAGGTCGTGCGCAGCCGGCTGTCGCCGCTGAACCAGCGCCGCCTGCAGAACTTTCGCGCCAACCGCCGCGGCGTCTGGTCGTTCTGGATCTTCCTGTTCCTGTTCTTCGGCACCCTCGGGGCGGAGTTCGTCGCCAACGACAAGCCGCTGCTCGTCGAATACAAGGGCGAGTACTACGCGCCGATCTTCAAGGACTATCCAGAGGAGATCTTTGGCGGCTTCCTGCCGGTCACCGACTACCGCGACCCCTTCGTGCAGGAGGAGATCCGCGGCAATGGCTGGATGATCTGGCCGCCGATCCGCTATTCCTATCGCACCGTCAACAACGAGATCCCGACGCCGGCCCCCTCGGCCCCCTCCTGGATGTTCACCAAGGAGGAGCGCTGCGTCCAGTATCCGCTGGGCGTCGACGACCCGAACTGCACCTTCGGCAACATGAACTGGCTCGGCACCGACGACCAGGCGCGCGACGTGCTGTCGCGCCTGATCTACGGCTTTCGCATCTCCGTCCTGTTCGGCCTGATCCTGACCGGCCTCTCGGCCGTCATCGGCGTCGCGGCCGGCGCGGTGCAGGGCTATTTCGGCGGTTGGGTGGATCTTCTGTTCCAGCGCTTCATCGAGATCTGGACCTCGATCCCGGTGCTGTACCTGCTGCTCATCATCGCCGCCATCCTGCCGCCGGGCTTCTGGATCCTTCTGGGCATCATGCTCCTGTTCTCCTGGGTCTCCTTCGTCGGTGTCGTCCGCGCGGAGTTCTTGCGGGCACGCAATTTCGAGTATGTGACGGCGGCGCGCGCGCTCGGCGTCGGCGACTGGACGATCATGGTCCGCCACTTGTTGCCGAACGCGACCGTGGCGACGCTGACCTTCCTGCCCTTCATCCTGAACGGCTCGATCACCACCCTCACCTCGCTTGACTTCCTCGGCTTCGGCCTGCCCCCGGGCTCGCCCTCGCTCGGCGAACTGCTGGCCCAGGGCAAGAACAACCTGCAGGCGCCCTGGCTCGGCATCTCCGGTTTCGTGGTACTCTCCCTGATGCTGTCGCTGCTCGTCTTCATCGGCGAGGCCGTGCGCGACGCGTTCGATCCGAGGAAGAGCTTTCGGTGAATTGGGGAGGGGTATGAGCGAGGCAACGAAGTTCATTATCGACGATTTCCCGGCTGGAGAGCTTCCGGCGAGCGTGCGTAGGAACATCGATCCCACGCACCGAGTGCGGATTACAGTCGAGGAAATACCTGAGCAGGCCGACAAAGAGCCCAGATATCTGCGCTATTGGGGCGCGGCGAGCCATCTGGGGACGACGACCGAGGAGGCCGTGGCGCGCATCCGCGCGCTCAGGGACGAGTGGGATTGAGATCGCCACGACTCTATCTCGATACCAACGCGATCATCGCCTTTGTCGAGGAACAGCATGTGGGTCTCCGCTCCGTCTTCGAGAAGTTGGAGAAGGGGATGTGCCAGTTCGTCACCAGCCAGATCACCTTAGCGGAGGTGCTGGTTCGCCCCATGAAAGAGAAGCAGGACTGGCTGATCACGCTCTACGAAGAACTCTTGCACGAAGATCGCTTCTTGGACGTCCGGCCGATCGATCTGCCGCTTCTTCGGGAAAGCGCAAAACTGCGTGTCGCCCTGAACGGCAAACTTCCTGACAGCATCCATGTGGCGACGGCACTCTCGGCGAAATGCAGCGTCTTGATTTCATCGGACAAACGCTTGCGAGTTCCACCGGGACTTCAGCGCATTTCGGTCGATGACCCAGATATCGACAGGTTGGAGGGCTGGCCGCATGCTTGACCGCAAGACGAACAATGCCGCCGGCAACCTGGACTTATGGCCATGACCGCCCATTCCCACGCCCCCGGCGCCGCGCATGACGACCACGACCATGCCGGCCATGCCAGCGAGAAGCGGCTGATCTGGGCGGCGGCGCTGACGGGCGGCTTCATGTTGGCGGAGATCGCCGGCGGCCTGATCTCGGGCTCGCTGGCGCTGCTCGCGGATGCCGGGCACATGTTCGTCGATTTCGCCGGCCTGTCGCTCGCGCTTTTCGCCATGCGCCTCGCGCGGCGGCCGGCGGACGCCAAGCGCAGCTACGGCTACGACCGGTTCCAGATCCTCGTCGCCTATTCCAACGGCCTCATCCTCTTCGGCATCGCGATCTTCATCGCCGTCGAGGCCTGGCGCCGCCTGTCGGAGCCGGTCGAGATCTTGGGCGGGCCGATGCTGGCGGTGGCGGTCGGCGGTCTTCTCGTCAACATCGCCGCCTTCCTCGTTCTGCACGGCGGCGACCGTGAGGATCTCAACATGCGCGGCGCGCTGCTGCATGTCGCCGGCGACCTGCTCGGCTCGGTCGCGGCCATCGCCGCTTCGCTGGTGATCCTCATCTCCGGCTGGATGCCGATCGATCCGATCCTGTCGGTGCTGGTCGCCGTGCTCATCCTCGGCAATGCCTATGGCCTCGTGCGCGCTTCCGGCCACATCCTGCTGGAGGGCACGCCGAAGGGCCTCGACAGCGCTGAGGTCGGCCCGCACCTCGCCGCGATCCCCGGCGTGGTCGACATCCACCACGTCCATCTCTGGGCGATCACGCCGAAGCGCCGCGCCGCGACGCTGCACGCGCGGATCGCCGACCACGCGGAACCGGCCGGCATCGTCCGGTCGATCAAGCGAGAGATGGCGACGCGCTTTGCCATCGACCATGTGACCGTCGAGATCGAGCATGACGCCTGCGCCGACCGGGCCGGTCACAACGGTCACGCTCACGACCACGACCACGACCACGACCACGATAATGCCGCCGATCATGCCCATGACCACCCGCATGAGCATGGGCGGACGGACCCTGCGGGGCCCGGCGCCGGGGCATCCGCCCGCCAGAGCGCCGACCACCACGACCATCCAAGCCGACCGCTGGGAGCCCATCTATGAGCCGATCCGCCCCGCCCGCCGCCCCCGCCAGGGCCGCCGCGCCTCAGCACCCCGCCTCTCCGGTCGCCCCGGCACGCCCGGAGCTGCCGGAAGGCGCGCTCCTCTCCGTGCAGGGGCTGAAGGTCGCCTTCCACCAGAACGGCCGCACGAGTCTGGCCGTCGACGACGTCTCCTTCCACATCGACAAGGGCGAGACACTGGCGCTCGTCGGCGAGAGTGGATCGGGCAAGTCGGTCTCGGCGCTGTCGATCCTGAAACTCCTGCCCTATCCGACCGCGAGCCATCCCGGCGGCGCGGTCTACTATCGCGGCGAGAATCTGATCGACGACGACGAGGCGGACCTCCGAAAAGTCCGCGGCAACAAGATTTCGATGATTTTTCAGGAGCCGATGTCCTCGCTGAACCCGCTGCACACCATCGAGCGGCAGGTGGGCGAGGTCCTGAAGATCCACCGCGGCGTCTCCGACAAGGAGGCGAACCGGCGCACGCTGGAACTCCTGCACCAGGTCGGCATCCGCGATCCGGAGAAGCGCCTGGGCGCCTATCCGCACCAGCTCTCCGGCGGCCAGCGGCAGCGCGTGATGATCGCGATGGCGCTCGCCAACGAGCCCGACCTCCTCATCGCCGACGAGCCGACGACGGCGCTCGACGTCACCGTGCAGGCGCAGATCCTCGAACTGTTGAAGGTGCAGCAGCAGAAGCGCCAGATGGCCATGCTGTTCATCACCCACGACCTCGGCATCGTCCGCAAAATCGCCGACCGCGTCTGCGTGATGTACCGCGGCAAGATCGTCGAGACCGGCCCGACCGAGGAGATCTTTGCCAATCCGCAGCACCATTACACCCGCCATCTCCTCGCCGCCGAGCCGAAGGGATCGCCGCCGCCCGCCAATCTCAACGCGCCCGTCGTGATGGAGGCGAAAGATCTGAAGGTCTGGTTCCCGGTGAAGACCGGCTTCCTGCGCCGCACGACCGATCACATCAAGGCCGTCGACGGCGTCGACATCACGCTGCGGGCCGGGCAGACCGTCGGCATCGTCGGCGAATCCGGCTCGGGCAAGACGACGCTCGGCCTTGCCCTCTCGCGGATGATCTCCTCGAAGGGAGCGATCCGCTTCGATGGCGAGCCGATCGACACCCGCTCCTTCGCCGCCATGCGGCCCCTGCGGCGAAAGATCCAGATCGTCTTCCAGGACCCGTTCGGCTCGCTGTCGCCGCGCATGACCATCGCCGACATCATCGCCGAGGGGCTGGCCGTGCACGAGCCGAAGCTGCGGGCGAGCGAGCGCGACGACCGTGTCGTCGCGGCGCTGAACGAGGTCGGGCTCGATCCGGCCACGCGCTTCCGCTACCCGCACGAGTTTTCCGGCGGCCAGCGCCAGCGCGTCGCCATCGCCCGCGCCATGGTGCTGAACCCGCGTTTCGTCATGCTGGACGAGCCGACCTCGGCGCTCGACATGAGCGTGCAGGCGCAGGTGGTCGACCTCCTGCGCGACCTGCAGAAGAAGCACGACCTCGCTTATCTCTTCATCAGCCATGACCTGAAGGTGGTGAGGGCGCTCGCCAACGAGGTGATCGTCATGCGCAACGGCGTCGTCATGGAGCGCGGACCGGCCGTCGAGATCTTCGAGCGGCCGCAGACCGACTACACCAAGGCGCTGATGGCCGCCGCCTTCGACATCGCCACCGCCCCGACGGACATCGCGCAGCAATGACCATGAGCCATGGCCACTACCGCGACGTCCTCGCCGACCAGCCAGTCGACGTCACGCTGACGAAACGCGAGCGCCTCTGCGACGGTTTTCGTCCGTTCGAGGCGGTGACGCTGACGCATGCCTCGCTCGACGGCGAAACGATCATCGGGCCGCTGCGGCGCGAACTGATCAGCACCGGCTCCGTGGTCGTCGTCATTCCCTACGACCCCGTCCTCGACAAGATCGTGGTGATCCGGCAGTTCCGCATCGGTGCCGCGCTGAAGACGGCGAACGCCGCGCCGCTGGAAATGCCGGCGGGGCTCGTCGACGACGGCGAGACGCCGGAAGCGGCGGCCATGCGCGAGTTGACGGAAGAGACCGGCCTCGTCGCCCACGCCGTCGAGCGCTGCTTCACCATGCTCCCCTCGCCCGGTCTCACTGACGAATACGCCTATGTGTTCCTCGCCATCGTCGACGCCTCGACGCTCGCGACCCGGGCGGGCCTTGCCGACGAGCACGAGGACATCCGCCCGATCGCGGCGCCGGCCGACGCGCTGATCGCGGCGGTGGACGAGGGCCGGGTCGAGAACGGTTTTCTCATCGCCTGCACCCACTGGTTCGCGCGCAAGGGCCGGGCGCGGGCGACGACGCTTGCGATCGCCTCGGAAAATGCCGACAAGGACGAGGTTGCGGCCTGACGTTTTGGGCCGCCGCTCCGCCCCGTGGCGGAAAGCCTCTCCTGCCGCATAAGGACCGATAGCGTGACGATCCTCCTCTCCGTCACCGGCTTCCAGCCGACCGAATGGCTCAACGCCCTGCAGGAACGGGCGCCGCGGCGCGCCGTCATCCTCGAGCCGAACAGTGCCAACGACGCCTCCGTCGACTACGCCATCGTCTGGAAGCAGAAGCCGGGCGTGCTGGCCGGCCTACCGAACCTCAAGGCGATCTTCTCCATCGGCGCCGGCGTCGACCATATCCTGCGCGACCCGCATCTGCCGGACGTGCCGATCGTGCGCATCGTGGCGGACGACCTGACGGCGCGGATGAGCGAGTACGTTGTCTGGCGGGTGCTCGACCATTTCCGCCGCGGCATGGCCTATCGCGCCCAGCAGGCCGCCGGCCTCTGGCACGACCGGGTGCAGCCGGCGGCGCACGAGATGACCGTCGGCATCATGGGCCTCGGCGAACTCGGCCGCGATGCCGCCCAAAAACTCGGCGTGCTCGGCTTCAACATCGTCGGCTGGTCGCGGACGGAAAAGACCGTCGCCGGCGTCGAGAGCTTTTATGGGGCCTCCGGGCTCGATCCCTTCCTCGCCCGCACCGACATCCTCGTCGTGCTCCTGCCGATCACGCCGGAGACGCACGGCATTCTCGACACCGGCCTGTTCTCGCGGCTGAAGCACCGCACGCCGATCGGCGGGCCGGTGCTGATCAATGCCGGCCGCGGCGGGCTGCAGGTGGAATCCGCGATCCTCAAGGCGCTCGACGACGAGACGCTGATGGAAGCCTCGCTCGACGTGTTCGAGACCGAGCCGCTGCCGGCGTCGAGCCGGCTGTGGAAGCATCCGCGGGTCTTCGTCACCCCGCATGCCGCCGCGACCTCCAATGCCCAAGCCCTGGTGCCGCAGATCCTCGCCCAGATCGACGCTTTCGAACGCGGCGAAGAACTCCAGCACCTCGTCGACCGGCAGGCCGGCTACTGAACCCGCTTGGCGGCTGGCTTAGCCCAGCCGCCTTATGCTGGTGACGGCAGAGCCACGGGCGGCCGTCCGCGCGATGGCCTCCGACAGCGGTTCGCGCGCGGTCATCATGTGATGCGCATTGGCGTGCAGCAGAATCTGCCCATCCAGCATGATGCCGACATGGCCCTTCCAGAAGACGAGGTCGCCGCGCCTGAGCGGCTCGATGCCGGCGAGGCGGGTGCCGAGCGCGCGCTCCTGCATGTCGGTATCGCGCGGCGCCGCGATGCCGGCCATGGCGAGCGCCACCTGCACCAGGCCCGAACAGTCGATGCCGAGCGTCGTCTTGCCGCCCCAGAGATAGGGGACGCCGAGAAACTGTTCGGCCACGGTGACGAAATTGTCCGCTGCCCCGCCGAAGGGCGCCAAATGCTGGGTGACGACGGCCCCGGTGGGCGTCGTCAGGCCGTAGCGGGCGTTGCGGTCCTCGGCCTCGCCAGTCACCGTCACCAGCGCGCCCATCGGCAGGCCCATCAGCGGCGGCAGCTTGATGTCGGGGCCGGGGAAGAGCAACGTGCGCGGTACGGCGATAAGGTGCGTCGGCCCGTCGCCGCGCGGACCGAGCGCCGCTGACGCGATCCAACCGACATAGGAATCGGCCTGGAGCTGGACCCAGGACCAGCCCTCCTCCGTCGTCTCGAACACCAAGACGTCTTCGCCGAACAGCGCCTCGGTCTCCTGCGCCGCATCCGGTCGCGGTTCGCGGCGGAGCGCTGCCGACGAAACCGTCACGCGCTCCGGCCGGCCGTCGACGAAATGGCGGGCCTCGACCTGGCCCTCGAGGCGACGGTCGGCGAGGTCGGGGCGAAAGGCGTTGAGGCGGGGATCGAGGGTCATGGTGCCAGTTCTCCGGCTTTTTCGACCAGCCGGTCGGCCATCTTGGAAACGTAGAGGCTGCCGGCGACGGTGCGCTTGATCAGCACGTTGCGCCGGTCGGCCGTGTCGCGGCGGCGCTCGACGAGGCCGTAGCCGCCCATTGTGTCGAGCGCCCTCGTAATCACCGGCTTGGTCACGGTCAACCGCGCGGCCAGGCCGCGAACGGTGTGCGGCGGCGGTTCGAGATAGATGGTGAGGAGGATCGCCGTCTGGCGCAGCGTGAGATCGGGCGCGTCCTCGCGCGCCTGATCGAGGGCTGTCTGATGCAGCAGCCGGAGCGCTTGTGCGGGTCTGAGGTCGATGCCCATGAGACGACCCTAGCACAGGATCGTTTCGGAACCGTATCGAACCCTCTCCGAAGTAGGCCCCATTCTTCAAATCTCGCGGCGCTCCGGATTTGGGTCGTCGCGCCGAAGATTGTGGAAAGGACTCCCATGTTCTCCCGGCGCTATCCGCGGCGACGAAGTCACACGCTGGAAACAGTGGCGCAGACGATTGAAATTAGTCATCCCGGACTTGATCCGGGAACCATGCCAAACCGCTGAACGCGATCGAGGACGATGGACACTACCATCCTGACCGTGGCCCCATCCTGACATGATTTGGCAATGACAACGCCTCGGCATGGGTCCCGGATCAAGTCCGGGATGACTAGTTTTCAAATGTCTGCGCAATTCTTCCCCTGGTTTGCGCTTTGCCGATCCCTTCCGGCTTTGATCGTCACAAAATATTCCTGCTAGAACACCGAGGATTGATTGGGATTACTCGGTACTCTCGATTTTCTGTAGCGCGCCAGAGACGAGGCGTCGGCTCGTCTGTCACAGCTGGGGATAGCGGCCCTTCAGCACGTGGTGGATCGCCCGGATGGCCTGCGCCTCGCCGCCGACGGGTCCCGTTGGGCCGGCCTGCGGACGCCAGCCATAAATGTCGAAATGCGCCCAGGCCCCCGCCTTCTCGACGAAGCCCTGCAGGAACAGCGCGGCGGTGATCGCGCCGGCAAAGCCGTCCGGGGTGACGTTGTTGGTGTCGGCGACCTTGGAGGCCAGCGTCTTGGCATAGGGCTGCCACAGCGGCAGGCGCCAGATCGGGTCGGACACGGCGAGCGAGGCCGCCGAGAGCTCGGCCGCCAGCGCCTCGTCGTCGGTGAAGAAGGGCGGCAGCTCCGGGCCGAGGGCGACGCGTGCGGCACCGGTCAGCGTCGCCATGTCAATCAGGATCTCCGGCGCCTCCTCGTCGGCCAGCGCCAGTGCATCGGCCAGCACCAGCCGCCCTTCGGCGTCGGTGTTGCCGATCTCCACCGTCTTACCCTTGCGGCTTTTCAGGATGTCGCTCGGCCGGAAGGCGGAGCCGGAAATGGCATTCTCGACGGCCGGGACGAGCACGCGCAGGCGGATGTCGAGCTTCAGCGTCATCAGGATCTGGGCAAGGCCCAGCACGTTGGCGGCGCCGCCCATGTCCTTCTTCATCAGAAGCATGCCCGAGGCCGGCTTGATGTCGAGGCCGCCGGTATCGAAGCTGACGCCCTTGCCGACGAGCGTCACCTTCGGCGCGTCGCGGCGGCCGAAGCTGAGGTCGATCAGCCGCGGCGCGATGGCGCTGGCGCGGCCGACGGCGTGGATCATCGGAAAATTCCGCGACAGGAGGTCGTCGCCGACGACGACCTCGATGTCGGCGCCGAAGCGTTCGGCGAGGCTGCGGGCCGCCCGTTCGATGGCGTCGGGCCCCATGTCGTTGGCCGGGGTGTTGACGAGGTCGCGGGCGAGAAAGGCGCCTGCGCCGATCGCCGCCGCCGCCGCGGTGTCGGCGCCCTCGCCGGGGAAGAGCTGGACCGCGGCGGTCGCGGACGGCTTGGAGCGGTAGCGGTCGAAGCGATAGCCGCCGAGGAGAAAGGCGAGCCCGGCCATGTCGGCATCGAGGCCGTGGCCCTCGGCGAGGTGCCAGTCGCCGTCGGCAAGGCTCGTCGCCAGCGCGCCGGCCAGCAGGGCCTGGCGGCGCCGGTCCGTCGACGCCGACGGGCCGAGGCCGAGAATCGCGCCGAGAACCGCGCCGTCGCTGCCCGGCACGAGCAGCACCTCGCCGGCGCCAGCCTTGAACCGCAGGGTCCCGGCCCAGGCGGCAGCCTCAGGCGGCAGATCGCCGATCGTGTCCGGGCTGGCCGTCCAGACGGGCCGAGAGCCGGCGGCCGCGGCGGAGAGAAGCGTGCTCATGTCGGGGAATTCCTCATGCGGGCCTTTCCCGGCAAGCTCGGGGAAGGGTTAACAAAATAGGCTGGCCTGACGATCCGGCCGCGGCAGCGATGGCGGCGGCAAGATGAGACAGGGGACAGCATGCTTCAAGCCGATAATGGTCACCAGCCGATCTATCGCAAGGCCTTGGCTGTCGTCACGCTCTCGCTTCTGGTCGGCCTCGGCGGCTGCGCCTCGACCTCGAAGATGACGACCGGCTCGATCGGCGCGCCGCGCATGTCGAAGCCGCTCGACCAGATGTCGGCGGAAGAGCTCAACGGCGCCGTCGCCACCTATGGCATGGCCTACGACAAGAACCCGAAGGCCAAGCCGGTCGGCCTCGGCTATGCCTCGGCGCTGCAGATGGCCGGCCGCAACGACCAGTCGCTCGCCGTCATGCAGCAGATGGCGATCGCCCATCCGCAGGACCGCGACGTGCTCGCCGCCTACGGCAAGGCCCTGGCCGCCGCCGGGGACCTGCCCAAGGCGCTGGAAACGGTCCGCCGCGCCCAGACGCCTGATTCCCCGGACTGGCGCCTCTATTCGGCGGAAGGCGCCATCCTCGACCAGCTCGGCCAGTCCGACGCCGCGCGCACCCTCTATCGCAAGGCGCTGGACATCCAGCCCGGCGAGCCGTCGGTGCTTTCCAATCTCGGCATGTCCTACGTCCTCACCAGCGACCTGCCGGCCGCCGAAACCCATCTGCGCCAAGCGGCGGGCCGGCCCGGCGCCGACAGCCGCATCCGGCAGAATCTCGCCCTCGTCGTCGGCCTGCAGGGCCGCTTCCAGGAAGCCGAGCAGATCGCCGGCGCCGAACTGTCGCCGGAGGATGCCAAGGCCAATGTTGCCTATCTCCGCGGCATGCTGGCGCAGCAGAACACCTGGTCGATGCTGAAGGACAAGGACGCCAAGAAGGGCTGACCCGCCTGCCCCAGCGCCCTCTTCGGCGCGCCGGTCAGGGTCGTTCGGCTCTCACCAGCGACTTGGCGAAGCACATGGTCTCGGCGCGTCCGACATAGCGGCCGTAGTTGTCGATCGGCCGGTAGCCATGCCGGCGGTAGAAGCCGACGGCATGCGCGTTCACGCGCCGGGTCTCGAGCCACAGCGCCGCATAACCGTCCTCCCGTGCCCGTGTCTCGAGGAAGTCGAGGAGCGCCTGGCCGACACCCCTGTTGCCGGGAACGGCGTACATCCGCTTCAGCTCGGCGACACCCGGTTCCAGCCGGCGATAGGCACCGCAGCCGAGCGGCGTGCCGGCCGCATCTCGGGCGACGACGAACAGGCCACCCTCGCCTCGCACATCCCCGACGTCGAAGGAGGCCTCGCCGGAGGCGCCGGTCAGCGCCGCCAGGGCTCTCGACAAGGCCGCGAGCAGCGCCACGGATGGCGGCGAGGCGGGATCCTCGGGGACGACGATGATCTTCGGCGCGGCCTTCGCGCCCATCAGGCCCTCCCGGTCCGCCGGCGACGTCACGTCGCCGCCATCACCTGGATTATGGCCGGGCCGATGATCACCGCAAACAGCACCGGCAGGAAGAACACGATCATCGGCACGGTCAGCTTCGGCGGCAGCGCCGCCGCCTTCTTCTCCGCCGCGTTCATGCGCATGTCGCGGCTCTCCTGCGACAGGGTGCGCAGCGCCTGGCCGACCGGCGTGCCGTATTTCTCGGCCTGGATCAGCGCCGTCGACACGGCCCGGACGTCCTCGATCCCGGTGCGCAGCGCCAGGTTCTGATAGGCCGTCTTGCGGTCGGTGAGATAGGAGAGCTCGGCGCAGACGAGCACCAGCTCCTCGGCCAGCGGCACCGACTGGATGCCGATTTCGTCCGACACCCGGCGGAAGGCCCCTTCGATCGACAGGCCGGATTCCACGCAGATCAGGAGAAGGTCGAGGGCGTCGGGCCAGGCCCGCGTGATCGACTGCTTGCGGTTCGTCGCCTTGTTGGAAATGTAGATATTGGGCAGGTAGAAGCCGATATAGGCGACGATCAGGCAGACGCAGACCCGCAGCATGACCGGTCTGTCGGCCAGAAGACCGATGCCGAAGATGTAGGTGACCGCCAGCGCCAGCATCACCAGCGGCAGCGTCACACGCGCAAACAGGAACAGCGTCAGCGGCCGCTGGCCGCGAAAACCGGCGATGCGCAGCTTGCTGACCGTGTTGTCGTCGACCAGCGCCTTGCGGAGATTAAATTTTTCGACGACGGCGGCGGCAAGACCCGAACTCTCCGCCTGCCGGACGGTGCCCTTGCGACCGCGTTCCTTCTCGATCGACAGGCGCGCCCGCTCGCGCGCGCGCACCTCCTCGCGCTCCAGCGCCACCGCCCTCATGCGCGTCTTCAGGTTATTGCCCGACAGGAGCGGCATCGCCACGGTCATCAGCGTGGTGAAGACCGCCACCGCGACGAAGATGCCGAGGGCCTGCGAACTGGTCAGGCCGATGACGGCGAGGATGGTGTCCATGGCGGTTCCGATGGTGGGGCGGTGCTTCTCCGCGGCCGGCGGCCGGTCGCGCTTCGGCCCTGGTCGCTAGAAATCGAAGTTGATCATCTGCTTCATCACGAAGATGCCGATCGACATCCAGATCGCGGCGGCGACGAGGATGATGTTGCCGGTCGTGTTGGTGAAGAGGATGCTGATGTAGTCCGGGGTCGTCAGGTAGACGAGAAGGCCGACGATGAACGGCAGCGAGCCGATGATGCCGCCCGAGGCCTTCGCTTCCATCGACATGGCCTGGATCTTGGCCTTCATCCTCTTGCGGTCGCGCAACACGCGGGAGAGATTGCCGAGGGCCTCGGACAGATTGCCGCCCGCCTGGCTCTGGATCATGATGACGATGGCGAAGAAGTTGGTCTCCGCCAGGGGAACGCTCTGGTAGAGCCGCTCGACGGAGTCGGAAACGGTCATGCCCATCTGCTGGGCCTCGACGATCTTCTGGAATTCCGTTCGCACCGGTTCGGCCGCCTCGCTGGCGATCATGCGGAAGGTGTCGTTCAGCGGCAGGCCGGACTTCACGCCCCGCACGATCAGATCGACCGCATTGGGAAATTCGGCGATGAAGTTCTTCTGACGCCGGCTGCGCAGGTGGTTGAGCGTCCAGCGCGGCACGCCGACGCCGCCGACCACGGCCATGCTCAAAGTCACGATCAGCGAGGGCTGCAGAAGCAGAGCGAGCAGCCCCAGCACCACGCCCGAGCCGACGCTCGCCCACACGAACTGTTTTTCCGTGATCGACAGTCCGGCCTGTTCCAGGCGGCGATGCAGGCTCGGCTTGGCATTCTGCTTGGAGCGCTCCTTCTGCTTGTCCTCGATCTCCTGCAGCGAGTTCTGGATCGTCTTGCGGCGCTTGGCGATCTCCTGCACCCGGTCGCGGGCGACCCGCTTGGACGTGCTGTCGGTCTCCGCCTTCTTGTACTGGCTGAGCCGTGCCTCGGCATTCCTTTCCGCGGCGATGCGCGGCTGCAGAAAGGCATAGGCGACGGCCGACGCCGCCACGGTGGTGAGCAGAACGAACAAAGCGAGCGTCAGGATCGACATCGGTGCCGCCTCACAGATTCTTGGCTTCGGACATATCCAGCGCCTGCGCCAGCCGCTGCTCCTCGTTGTAGTAGCGCGCGCGGTCCCAGAAGGCCGGGCGGCCGATGCCGGTGGAGCGGTGCTTGCCGATCAGCTTGCCGCCGGCGTCCTCGCCCTGGATGTCGTAGACGAAGAGGTCCTGGGTGGTGATGACGTCGCCCTCCATGCCGACCACCTCGGTGATGTGGGTGATGCGGCGCGAGCCGTCGCGCAGGCGTGCCGCCTGGACGATCACGTCGACCGAACCGACGATGATCTCCTTCACCGTCCGGGCCGGCAGGGTGAAGCCGCCCATGGCGATCATCGATTCCATGCGGTTCAGGCACTCGCGCGGGCTGTTGGAGTGGATCGTGCCCATCGAGCCGTCATGGCCGGTGTTCATCGCCTGCAGGAGATCGAAGACCTCGGGTCCGCGCACTTCGCCGACGATGATGCGTTCGGGCCGCATGCGCAGGCAGTTCTTGACGAGGTCGCGCATGGTGATCTCGCCTTCACCCTCGATGTTGGGCGGGCGGGTTTCCAGGCGCACGACATGCGGCTGCTGCAGCTGCAGTTCGGCCGTGTCCTCGCAGGTGATGATGCGCTCGTCCTCGTCGATGTAGCGCGTCAGGCAGTTGAGGAGCGTCGTCTTGCCCGAGCCGGTACCGCCGGAAATGATGACGTTGCAGCGGACCCGGCCGATGATCTGCAGGATCGTCGCGCCTTCCGGCGAGATCGCGCCGAACTTCACCAGCTGGTCGAGGGTCAGCTTGTCCTTCTTGAACTTTCGGATGGTCAGGACCGCACCGTCGATCGCCAGCGGCGGCGCGATGACGTTGACGCGGCTGCCGTCCGGCAGGCGCGCGTCGCAGATCGGCGACGACTCGTCGACCCGTCGCCCGACCTGGCTGACGATCCGTTGGCAGATGTTGAGCAGCTGCTGGTTGTCGCGAAACCGGACATTGGTCTCGATCACCTTGCCGGCGACCTCGATAAAGGTCCGGAAGGGGCCGTTGACCATGATGTCGGCGATGTCGTCGCGCGACAAGAGGGGCTCGAGCGGGCCGTAGCCGAGCACGTCGTTGCAGATGTCGCCGAGCAGGTCCTCCTGCTCGGCGATGGTCATGGCGAAGTTCTTGATCGAGATGATGTCGTTGACGATGTCGCGAATTTCCTCGCGCGCGCTCTCGGCATCGAGGCGGGCGAGCTGCGACAGGTCGATGGTGTCGATCAGGGCGGCGAAGACCTGGGTCTTGGTGTCGTAGTAGGATGCGGCGCGCTCGCGCGGCGGCGGGGGCGGCGGAGGCTCGACGACCGGGGCACGCGTTTCGGCCGCCGAAGGGCGGGCGACGACCGGGGGAGCGATCGTCGGCTTCGGGCGCTCGACCACCTTGGTCTGAACCTCCCGTTCGTTTGCGCGCTTTCCGAACATTGCCAACTTTCTCTAGTTCATTCGAACGTCGCATTCTGCCCGCGGCGCCGGGCCCAGCGGCGACGCGCCGGTGTCATTTGCGCTTCAGCCGGGCAAACAGGCCGTTCGACCGTTTGGCTCTCTTCGCCTCGCCGCGGCCGGTGAGGACGTGGGCGATGTGCTGGAAGGCCTCGATCGCCGGGTGCTTGACGTCGGTCTCGGCGATCATGCGGCCGTTGTTGGCCGCCGTTCCGAAGGCGCCGGGGTCGAAGCCGATCAGGGCGATGGGCTCGAGGCCGAGGGGTTCGGCAAACTCCTCCGGACTGATCTCGGGACGCTTGGGAATGTTCAACTGGTTCAGGACCAGATGCGGCGGCTTGTCGTTCGGCCGGGAACGGGTCAGCGTATCGACGAGGTTCTTGGCGTTGCGCAGATTGGCCAGATCGGGCGTGGCGCAGATGACGATCTCGTCGGCCCGCGACAGGACACTTCGGGTCCAGTCGCTCCAGCCATGCGGCACGTCCAGCGCCACGACCGGCGTCGAACGCTGGGCGATCTCGATCAGGGCGGTGAAGGCATCGACATCGAAGTCGTAGGTGCGGTCGAGAATGGACGGGGCGGCGAGAAGCGACAGATGGTCGGCGCATTTCGACAGCAGCCGGTCGAGAAAGACATCGTCCAGCCGGTCCGCCGAGAACACCGCCTCGGCGATCCCCTGCGCGGGGTCCTGGTCGAAATTGATGTTGGCCGTGCCGAAGGGCAGGTCGAGATCGGCGAGCACCACGTCGCTGGAAAACAGCTGCGAGATCGACCAGGCGACGTTGTGGGCCAGCGTCGAGGAGCCGACGCCACCCTTGGCCCCGACAAAGGCGAAGGTGCGACCGATCGGCGGCGCGTCATCGGCCACGTACAGCCGGCCGATCACCGCCATCAGGTCCGACATGGCGATCGGGGCGACGAGATATTCCGAGATGCCGCGTCCGATCAGTTCGCGGTAGAGCGCGACGTCGTTGTAGTGACCGATGACGACGACCTTCGAGCCGGGATCGCAGACCTCGGCGAGGCCGTCCAGCTCGCCGACGAGTTCGCCCGGTGCGGCCTTGGATTCGAGGATGACCAGATTGGGCGTCGGGGCGCCGGCATAGTGTTCCGTCGCGGCGCGCACGCCGCCCATGTGGACGCGCACATGCGCCTTGGCCATGCGGCGGTCCTCGGCGGCCCGTTCGATCGGCTTGGCGACGCTTTCGGTCTCGCAGAAGGCCTGGATGGAGATCCGCGGCACGGGCCGGATCGCGTCCATCGCCGACGTTTGTTCGCCGGCAAAGCTCGTCGCTCCGTCTGCCGCTTCGCTGGTCAGTCTGCTCATCGTCGTGTCCCCGACTACCAGTCGTACGTTGATTCGGTGATGGGCGCCTGCGAGGCCGTCGTGTTGCCCTGGCGGTAGTCGCCGAGCATGGTGGTGCGGCGTTCGGCATCGATCGGATCGATGCCGCGCGGGCCGAGCAGGTCGCGCGGGTCGGCGATCTGCGCGGCGAGGTTCTGCTGGCTGGCGCAGCCGAAATTGAAATAGTTCTTGTTCTCGTGCGTGTCGCCGAGATCCGCCGGCCAGCGTCCGCAGGCCTCGGTCTTGGCGGTCAGCGTGGCGAAGGACAGGCGGATGGGCGCCGGTCCGTCGAAGCCGGCGGTCCGATAGGGCTGGACGAGAATCCGGTCTGACCGGATGCCCGCCTTGCGCAGGGCCGCGACGACGTCGCGCGAGGCGAGTTCGGCGGCGGCAGCATTGTCGGAGCCGGACGGCAACAGCACGCGGATGGCCGCCGAGCCAGAGCGCTGGAAACGGTCGGCGAAGGTGGTGATGCGGTCGCGCGAGGCCGGCGGCAAGCGAACTTCGGAGGAGACGATCGGGATCTCCAGCACCTCTTCCGCCTCGCCGACGGTGATCGGGTGCCGGGTCCGGTAGTCGTCCGGGATCGCGCCGACCTCGATCGAGTGGCGGTCGGCGCAGCCGCCGAGGAGCGACAGCGCGGCGACGAGCGCCAGCGCGGCGCCCTTCACGGGTCCGCGGTCGAGGCGCGGCGCGGGGCTCTGAGGGGAAAGGCGGGACACGGGATCTCTCCTCGAAGCGCTCATTTGTAGATGTATCCGACGACGCCGTGGTACCGGCCGGGCGGAAGATCGGTGTCCATGGCGCCGTAGACGCGGTTGACCCGGCCGAGGAAGTTGGCGGCGCCGTCGGCGGAAAAATTCAGCCCGTCGTCCGGCCGGGCCAGCGCCTTGCGGGCGACCGGACGCACCAGATAGGGCGTGACGATGATGACAAGCTCGGTCTCGTAGCGCTGGAAATCGCGGCTGCGGAACAGCGTGCCGAGAATCGGGATTTTGGAAATGCCGGGATAGCCGGAGATGACCTGCCGGGTCTCGTCGCGCACCAGGCCCGCGATGACCATGGAGCCGCCGGAGGGCAGCTCGACCGTGGTGTCGGCGAGGCGCTTGCGGATGCCCACCGAGCCGACGCCGCCATCCCTGCCGCCGGCCATGTGGAAGGGCGACTCAAAGGTCGGCTCGGATACCGCCGTTCGCACCTTCAGGCTGATACGCCCCGGCGAGAGAACGACCGGCGTGAAGTCCAGCCCGATGCCGTAGTCGATCGTCTTGCTCTCGATCTGTCGCGAGCTCGGCGTCGCCGGAATGGTCTCGTAGATGGCCTGGCCGCTTCCATCAAAGCCCTTGAACTCCTGCCTCGCGGGCTCGCCGGGCGTATACTGCTGTCCGTCCGGCGCCGTGAACTCGCCACCGACCTTGAAGCTGGCGCTTTCGCCGGAGATCGCCGTCAGGCTCGGCTCGGCGAGCGTCTTCATCACGCCGGCCTGCTCCATGGCGTTGAGCTGGGCGTCGATGCTGCCATTGCCGATGAGGCCGGAAAGCCCGATGGCCGAGGCCGAGGCCGCCTTGCCCAGGGCAAAGGGATTGTCGCCGAGCGCACCGACGCTGATGCCGTCGATGACCGCGTTGCTCGTTCCGTTGAAACCCAGCTGCTTGATCACCGAGCGCTGCACTTCGGCGACCGTCACCTTCAGCATCACCTGGTCTTCACCCTGGATCTGCAGGAGGTTGACGATCTGGCTCTGGCGCCGGTCTTCCTGCGCCTGGCTGACGTCGCCGCCCTGCGGGCCGGAGCCGCTGGTGGCGGTCTGGATGTAGGCGCCGGTCGTCGCCTCGCCGCCGGTCAGGTAGATGTTGGCCAGCTGCACCGCGCGCGAAGCGTCCTGCGGCGTCTGCACCGTGCCGGTGAGGACGATGTTGTCGTTGAGGATCTCGACCTGGACGTCGGCGTCCTTGATGTATTTGCGGATCGAGCCTTCGAGACCGGCAATGTCGCGTTCGATGCGCAGGTCGAGCACGGCGATCTCGCGGCCGCGGGCATCGAAGACGAAGATGTTGGTCTGGCCGACCTGCTTGCCGAAGATGTAGATGCGCCGCGCGGTGCGCGTCACCGCGTCGGCGACGGCCGGATTGGCGACGAGGATGTCGTGGGCATCGACCGGCAGGTCGATCACCTTGGACTTGTCGAGGCCGAGGCTGATCGACTGGTGCACCCGGTTCACGGCGACGATGGAGGAGGAGGCGGCCTCGGCAGGCGTGGCCGCCAGCAGCGGCGCCAGCGCCGTCGTCAAAGCGAGAAGGGACGCCAGGATCGGGCGCGCGGCCGGCCGTGAACGAACCTCATGCGAAGGGAGCTTGATCGCCATGGCGCGCGTCACTTCTTGGTCGTGATGTCGCTCGTCTTGCCGTAGCGGACGATGCGGATCTTGGTGGGAGAGTTTTCGCCGGCGAGGAGAAAGGCGGCGTAACCGGGCGAGCCGGGCACCGAATCCTCCAGCGAGCGAAGCGCCAGGACCAGACGCTCGGCCATCGGCTGCGCCGCGGTCAGGGCCTCGGCCTGGGTCGGATCGACCTCGAGCGTGGCGGTCGAACCGACCACGACCTTGGTGCCGTTCTGCTCCTCGATCGTCTGGTCGATGGCCAGGACCCGGAGATTGCGCAGGATGGTCTCGGTGTCGAAGTCGCCCGTCTGTTCGCCATTGGCCCGCCGCCGGGTCATGATGACGTCGACATGGTCGTTGGGAAGAATGAAGCCGCCGGCCGAGGTCTCGGCCGAGATCTGGATGGCGAGCGCCCGCTTGCCGGCGGGCAGGATCGCCGACATGAAGCCGCGATCGGTCTTGATGAGCTTCGTCTCGCGCACGGGCTCGCCGGCGAAGAAAGACTGGCGGGCGATCGACCCCTTCAGTTCCTCGATCGCGCCGGGTCGCGCGGTCTTCAGGATGAGGGTTTCGCTGACGCCGTCCTCCGGCCATTTCTGCCAGGACAGGGCGTCGTCGACCGACATGCCCATGCCGATATCCTTGGCGGTGACGAGCACTTCGGTGAGCTTGATCGGGGGTTCGGCGGGCGAGGCGGTGATGATCACGGGCTCGACCGGCTTCTGGGCCGACAGCATCAGAGCCAGGAAGCCGGCGCCGCCGGCGGCCAGGACTGCGACGCCGAGAACGGCCAGACGCGCTATCTTCATCTCCAACCCTCAAACTATGCCCGCGATCGCAGGCCGGCTTGAAGCTTTATGAGCGATAAAACGTCAATGCATGGTTAACGAAGCCCTACCCGGGCTCAGAAATAGTTGCATTCCATTAAGGTTGATCGACATCGCCCCGAATTTTCGCAGCGCTTCGGGCGGAAGGATGTCCCAGGTGGCGGATCAGCCGCGCGTCGCTGGCCAGGTCAACATCGGTGTCAGCCGAAACGGGACGCGTCCGGAAGACCCCAAGTCTCCACGGAGGCATCCCCGCCGGGGTCACCTGACGGGGGTGAATGCCGAACCGATGCCATCGAACAGGGCGATGATGTCGGGGGACAAAAGGGTCAGGGCAGCGATGAGGGCGGTCCCAATGAGACTGGCGATCACGCCATACTCGATCGCGGTTGCACCCGATCGACTGTCCCGGAATCTTCTGAGGAGCGGCACCATCGTCTTCACTTCCCATGCGAGCGTGCGGACGCGGCTCGTGAGCCGGATCGGCGAGGGCAGAGCGGGCTTTGGCGCAGAGAGGGTGATCTCAGACGAGACCGTGAACCGCGAGGGAAACCCAGTCACTTGACGTGTAGACGGTCAGGCCGGCGGCGCCGAGACCGATACCGTAGGGAATGCCGGTTTTTCGTTCAAGGAGATGGTCGACGAAGTCGACGCCTGTCACCGGGACGAATTTGGCCCGCGCCAGGAGGATCGCCAGCGTCAGAACCCCGCCGAAGACGGCTCCAAGGACCAGATAATCCAGAAAGAGCTGCGTCGGACCGAACCATACGGCCGTGGCCGCCAGCAGCTTGGCATCCCCGCCCCCCATCCACCCGGCCGCAAAGCAGCCGAAGGCGACGACGAGTGTTGCCAGGCCTACGCCGAGATGCAGGCCGATCGAAGACAGCGGCATGCCGACCACCAGAGCCAGCACGACGAAGGCAGCCAAAAGAATGATCGACACCCTGTTGGCGATCGTCATCGACACGAGATCGGAGAACGCCGCATAGGCCATCGCAAAGGGAAAGACGACGAAGATGACGGCGGCGATCATGGACGGACCCAGCAGCGGTTCGACTTGTCCCCTCCGGCGGCGAGCGCCGTCGGAGGGGAGTAAATGCTTGATTTACTGGGTGACCTGCATCGACGTGCCGATGTCGGTAAAGGCGCTCGTGATGCTTCCGCCGAGCAGCGTGAACGCGCCGATCAAAACGGTCGCCATAATGCCGGCAATCAGGCCGTATTCGATCGCGGTCGCGCCAGACTCGTTGTTGATGAAGCGCTTGAGGGTCTTGGTCATGGAGAACTCCTTGGTGGGATACAGGGGGCGGAGAGAACATCCCGACGACGCAATCCCCGTCGATCGGATGGCCAAAACATAGCCAATCCCCGTTTCGCCCCGCTTAAGAAATACCGTTAAAATGTTCGCATCCCGCGACTCCACGAATGCAGTGAACGATTGGTGAAACGCCCAACCGGCCTTAAGGCTTCGTTTACCAGAATGCCGTTAGCCTTGCGGTCAGTTCGCAGGATGGATCATCCACCGATGTTCAGACACCACGCCCTCGTCGCCACGATCCTTGTCGCTGCGACCTCCGTGCCGGCGATGGCCAGCGAGCGCCTGCAGGTGTCGGTGGACCATGCCCGCATCCTGAAGATCGATCGGCCGGCGGCCAGCGTCATCATCGGCAATCCCTCGATCGTCGACATCACCGTGCATGATTCCCATACGCTGGTCCTGACCGGACGCTCCTACGGCATCACCAATATCGTCGTCCTCGACAGCGACGGCGGCTCAATCATCGACGAGGAGGTCGCCGTGCGCTCCTTCGAGAAGGGCACGGTCCGGATCTACCGCCAGGCGGAACGCACCACGCTCGCCTGCCTTCCCAACTGCGAGCCGATGGTGACGATCGGCGACACGCAGGCCGCCTTCTCGGCCGCCGCCGAACAGTTCAACACCCGCCAGACCATCTCGGCCGGCGGCAGCCAATAGCGGCGCGACCGCCGCGCAACCAATTGTCAAGGATTACCCTGCATTCTCGGCGGTCGACGCATCGACGCGGAGGATCGGCGACATGGCTCGCTTCGACTGCACGCTTCCGGAGAACGGTGAGCGCTCGACCGGCGGGGCCCGACGTGCCCGGTCCTTCCGCCTCGCCGGCGATCGCCGTGGCTCGGTCGCGGTCGAATTCGCGTTTCTGGCGCTGCCCTTCTTCCTGACCATCTTTGCCATCGTCGAGACCTCGCTGGTCTTTCTCGCCGAACTGACGCTCGACCAGTCCGTCGATCGCGTCGCGCGCAGCGTCCGGACGGGCGAGTTGCAGAAAGCGAACATGACGGCCGAGGATTTTCGCGCCGACATCTGCCAAGGTGTCGATTTCCTGCTCGACTGCAGCAAGCTGCATATCGACATCAGGGTCTATCCGGACTTCGGCAACCTGGACCAGCCGACCCCGGTCCAAAATGGCGACATCGACACCGCCGGCTTCGGCTACCAGCTCGGCGGACCCGAGACGATCAACGCGCTGCGCGTGTACTACAAGTGGCCGATCCACACCGACCTGATGCGGGCCTATCTGTCCGACATGGCAGACGGCTCGCACCTCCTGTATTCCATGGCCGCCTTCCGGACGGAGCCGTACTGATGGCCATCCCCGCCCGCCACCTCCCCGCCCGCCTGACCGACTTCCTGCGCTGCCGCTCCGGTATCGGCGCGGTGGAGTTCGCCCTGATCGCGCCCTTCCTGTTCGCCCTGTATCTGGGCGGAACGGAGGTCTCGATGGCGGTGACGATCAACCGCAAGGTCGAGCACACGGCCAGCACGATCAACGATCTCGTCACCCAGGCCCAGAGCCTGGGCGCGGGCGACCTGCAGGGCATCTACCAGATCTCGGCCTCGCTGATGGCGCCCTACAGCGCCAGCGGTCTGAAGATCCGGGTAACCTCGGTGTTCATCGACAGCAACGGCGTGTCCAAGGTGGACTGGTCGTGCCCGACCACGGGGATGGCAAAGCTCGCTGCCGGCGCCGGCTTCACCCTGCCGACGCAGTTCGCTGCCCTGCGCAACCGCTATATCCTGGTGTCCGAGACGCGCTTTCCCTATTCGCCGCTGACCACCTACGGGATGATCGGAGAGATCGAGATGGGCGGGACGAGCTATCTGGACCCGCGCATCGGCAGCAATGTCGCCTCGCCCTCGGGAGGCTGCGAGACCATCGAGCTTTGAAAACGCCGCGTCGCGCCCCATCTGCCATGGCGCACACGCCGCCCCGTCCGGCGCACCTGCCGGGAGAGCCGGGCCGTCGCCGGCCGCGCGCGCGACGGGATCCGTGCGGGACAGAGGACCGAGCATGCGCCGCGCCATTCTGATCGTCATGGACTCCTTCGGCATCGGCGGCGCCGTCGACGCCGAAGCTTTCGGCGATGCGGGCGCCGATACCTTCGGCCACATCGCCGCGGCCTGCGCAGCGGGCCAGGCCGATATCGGCCGCCGCGGCCCGCTTGCGCTGCCGCATCTCGAGGCACTCGGTCTCGGCCGGGCCGCCGGCACCGCCAGCGCTCCGGAACAGCCCGAAGGCCTCTGGGGCTCGGCCGGCGAGGTCTCGCGCGGCAAGGACACGCCGTCCGGCCACTGGGAGATCGCTGGCGTGCCCGTCACCTTCGACTGGGGCTATTTTCCCACGGAGATTCCGACCTTTCCCGCCAGCCTGATCGCCGAGATCATGGACGATAGCGGCATTCCCGGCATTCTCGGCGACCGCCACGCCTCGGGCACCGAGATCATCGCGGAGCTCGGCGAGGAAAGCATCCGCTCGGGCAAGCCGATCTTCTACACCTCCGGCGACAGCGTGCTGCAGATCGCCGCGCACGAGACGCATTTCGGGCTGGAGCGGCTCTTCGCGCTCTGCGGGGTCGCGCGAAAACATGTCGACCCCCTGAACATCGGCCGCGTCATCGCCCGGCCTTTTCTCGGCGAGAGCGCCGAGTCCTTCCGGCGCACCGCCAACCGGCGCGACTATTCCGTCCTACCGCCGGAAGCGACGCTCCTCGACCGCGCCGTCGCGGCCGGGCGAAAGGTCATCGCCATCGGCAAGATTGGCGACATCTTCGCCCATCAGGGGATTTCCGAGGTGCGCAAGGGCGACGGCAACATGGCGCTGTTCGATGCCATGCTCGGGGCGATCCGGGACGCCGGCGACGGCGATCTCGTCTTCGCTAATTTCGTCGACTTCGATTCGGCTTTCGGCCACCGCCGCGACGTCGCCGGCTACGCCGCGGCGCTCGAGGCCTTCGACCGTCGCCTGCCCGAATTCTTCGCCGCCCTGCAGCCGGGAGATCTCGCTCTCATCACCGCCGACCACGGCTGCGACCCGACCTGGCCCGGTACCGACCACACCCGCGAGAACGTACCGGTGCTCGGCTTTGGACCCGGGATTGCCGGCCGCGGCATCGGCCACCGCAAGACTTTTGCCGACATCGGCGAGAGCGTCGCCGCCCATCTCGGCCTGCCCCAGGGCAAGCACGGGACGAGCTTTCTCTGACGCGGCAGCCCATTCGCGCCATGGTGGCGCTTCCCGGCGTCCTGGTGCGACTAAATCCGGGGATCGCGGCCGTCTCGCGGCCTTGAGGGCGCCGCCCGGCTTGGCGGGCCGGACGTCAGGCCTTAGGGTTTTGAAAAATCACGAAGGAAAGGTCCGCGCATGGACGGCGTCACCGTCATCGACCACCCGCTGGTCCAGCACAAGCTCACCATCATGCGCAACAAGGAGACCTCGACCGCGAGTTTTCGCCGGCTGCTCCGGGAGATCTCGACGCTCCTCTGCTACGAGGTGACGCGCCATCTCGACCTGACCACCATGCGCATCGAGACGCCGCTGGTGGAAATGGATTCGCCCATCCTGGAAGGCAAGAAGCTGGTCTTCGCCTCGATCCTCCGAGCCGGCAACGGTCTCCTCGAGGGCATGCTCGATCTCGTTCCCGCCGCCCGGGTCGCCCATATCGGCGTCTACCGCGACCACGAGACGCTGATGCCGGTCGAGTACTATTTCAAGGCGCCGGAGGATCTCGCCAACCGGCTGGTGATCGTCGTCGACCCGATGCTGGCGACCGGCAATTCGGCGATCGCCGCAATGGACCAGCTGAAAAAGCGCGGCGCCTCGAACATCCGCTTCCTGTGCCTGCTCGCAGCGCCCGAGGGCATCGAGCGTTTCCGCGCCGCTCATCCGGACATCCCGATCTTCACCGCCTCGATCGACAGCCATTTGAACGAGCAGGGCTACATCGTGCCGGGCCTCGGCGACGCCGGCGACCGCATGTACGGGACGAAATAGCGGTTAACCCCGCATTCACCCTCCCGGCCATCTTTGCCGGGCGCGCCCCTCCGCCCCAGCGCCAGCATTAACGCCTTCGTGCCAGGCTCTCCCCTCGTATCGATCCGCCCGGCCCGGGCGGTGAAGGGGAGGGACGATCCTTGATCCAGAAGTTTCTGATCCTCGCCGGCGGCGCCTCGCTCCTCGCCTTCGCCTTTCCCTCGGCCTTCGAGGAATACCGGCAGCGCCAGGCGCAGGAACAGGCCGTCGAGACGGTGGTGCCCGCGCCCGCGGTGCAGGCGGCGTCGACGCCGACCTATGCCGGACGCGTGGCGCAGCTCACGGCGGGCGAGGACGGGCATTTTCGGACGGAGGCACGGCTGAACGGGCGGCCGGTGGCGGTCCTCGTCGACACCGGCGCGACCTATGTCTCGATGAACGAGACGACGGCGCGCCGGCTCGGCCTGCAGATCCGCGCCGACGCCTATCGCTACAAGGCGCAGACGGCCAATGGCGAGACCGACGTGGCGGTCGCCACGCTCGACCGCGTGACCATCGGGCGGGTCGAGGTGCGCGACGTCGAGGCGCTCATCACGCGGGGCGACGTCATGCCGACCACCCTCCTCGGCATGAGCTTTTTGAAGAAGCTGAAGCGTTTTGGCGTCGAAGAGGGGCGGCTGAACCTGGTCGAATAGGCATCAACCGAAACGGTCGATCACTGCCGGCCGGCGCTCCCCTGCCCTCTCGCCGACAGCGTAGGCGCCGCGCACCATCTCCGCCGCGGCCTCAGCCGCGGTGTCCGACCGGGCATGGACGAAGCAGAGCGGCTCGCCCGGCGCCACATTCTGGCCGAGACCGGCAAGGCCGGTCAGGCCGACGGCATGGTCGACCGGATCCTGCGGCCGCGTCCGCCCGCCGCCGAGCGCGACGACGGCGAGGCCGATGCGGCGGGTGTCGATGGCGGTGACGAAGCCCGCCTGCGCCGCGGCCACCGGCCGCACTATCGGCGCCGCGGGCAGGTAGTGATCCATGCGCGCGACGAAATCGATGGGGCCGCCGAGGGCCGCGACCATGCGGCCAAAGATCTCCGCCGCGCGGCCGTCGTCGAGGGCGGCGCGCGCCTTTGCGAGCCCGTCGGCGCTATCGGCGGCGAGCCCGCCCAGCGCCAGCATCTCGGCGGCGAGCGCTACGGTGACCTCGAGAAGCCGCGCGTCCTGCCGCGTGCCGGTCAGGAAGTCGACGGCATTGCGCACCTCGACCGCATTGCCGGCGTCCGAGGCCAGCGGCTCGTCCATGCCGGTGAGCAGCGCCGTGGTCTTCAGGCCCGCGCCGTTGGCGACGGCGACGAGGCTGGCCGCGAGCGCCCGCGCATCCTCCTCCCTCGCCATGAACGCGCCGGAGCCGGCCTTGACGTCGAGCACCAGGCCGCCGAGGCCGGCGGCGAGCTTCTTCGACAGGATCGAGGCGGTGATCAGCGGGATCGATTCCACCGTCGCCGTCACGTCGCGGATGCCGTAGAAGCGTGCATCGGCGGGGGCGAGGCGCCCGGTCTGGCCGATCACGGCGCAGCCGACCTCGGCCACCGTCTTGCGGAACAGCGCATTGTCGGGCGTGACGGAATAGCCGGGGATCGATTCCATCTTGTCGAGCGTGCCGCCGGTGTGGCCGAGGCCGCGGCCGGAGATCATCGGCACCGCGCCGCCGCAGGCGGCGACGATCGGCGCCAGCATCAGCGAGACATTGTCGCCGACGCCGCCGGTCGAGTGCTTGTCGAGGATCGGCCGGCCCGAACCGGACCAGTCGAGCGTGTCGCCGGAATCGCGCATCGCCTCGGTCAGCGCCACGGTCTCGGAAGGCTGCATGCCGTTGAAGAACACCGCCATGGCGAAGGCGGCGACCTGCCCCTCGGTGACGCGCTCGCCTTCGAAACCGGCGATGAAAGCCTTGATGTCCTCAGGCGCCAGCGTACCGCCGTCGCGCTTGGCGCGGATGAATTCCTGCGGCAGCATCAGTAGGCTCCCTTCGCGCCCGAGCGGGGCGTGCCGGCGGCGACCGCCAGGAGGTCGGCGAGAACGCCCGAGGCGCCGATGCGGAAATGCCGGGGCGTCGCCCAGCCCGCGCCGCAGAGCGCCTCGGCGAGGTCGTGATAGGCACGGGCGTCCTCAAACGTCTTGATCCCGCCCGAGGCCTTGAAGCCGGCGCGGCCGCCGGCGGCGGCGATCGCCGCCAGCATGATCTTCGCCGCCTCGAGGCTCGCATGCCTCGCGGTCTTGCCGGTCGAGGTTTTCAGGAAATCCGCACCGCCGGCCAGCGCGGCGCGCGCGGCTTTCGCGATCAGGTCCGGCTCCATCAGCTCGCCCGTCTCCAGAATGGCTTTCAAAACCGCCCCGCCGCAGGCCGCCTTCACCGTTCGCACCTGGCGCTCTACGTATTCGGGATCGGCGGCGAGCCTCTGATAATCGATCACCATGTCGATCTCGTCCGCGCCGTCGGCCAGCGCGGCGGCCGCGTCGCGGGCGGTCTGCGCGGGATCGTCCGAGCCCAGCGGAAAATTGACCACCGTGGCGATGCGGATGCCGGGCGCGAGTCCGGCCCGCGCGCCGGCGACGAAGCGCGGCCAGATGCAGATCGCCGCGACGGCGCCCTCGGGCGTTGCGGCGCGCGCGCAGAGGGCGGCGACATCGGCTTCGGTGCAGGTCTCGTTGAGATCGGTGAGATCGAGGCTGGCGATCAAAGCGCGCGCGGCCTCGGCCTCTCTTGTGTCGGTCATGTCAGGTCCTTCGATACGTTCGCACAGCCGCCGTAGCGGCTCAGAAGCGGGGCAGCGCCGCCTTCAGGATGCGGGCGAGGATCGCCCCGCCTTGCGGCGCGACATCCTTCGTCTCGGCATGGGAGAGTTCGGCCCCGGTCATTCCGGCACCGTAATTCGTCACCACCGAGGCCGCCACCACCTTGAGGCCGAGAAAACGCGCCAGGATCGTCTCCGGCACGGTCGACATGCCCAAGGCATCGGCGCCGAGCAGCCGCGCCATGCGCACCTCGGCCGGCGTCTCGAAGGACGGGCCGGAGAACCACATGTAGACGCCGCCCGGCAGGGTCACGCCTTCCGCCTCAGCCGCCGCGCGCATGTGGGCGCGCAGCCCGGCATCGTAGGCCTCGGTCATGCCGGTGAAGCGCGCGTCGGACGGCTCGCCGATCAGGGGGTTCAGGCCGGAATAGTTGATGTGGTCGTCGATCAGCATGACCGAGCCCGGCGGGAGGTCTTCCCGCGTCGACCCGGCCGCATTGGTGAGGACGAGGATTTCCACGCCCAGCGCTCTCAGCGCTTCCAGCGCCGGCCGCATCGCCGCGGCGTCGCCCTGTTCGTAATAGTGGATCCGGCCGGAGAGGAGGATCACCGGCACGCCGGCGAGCTTGCCCCAGACGAGTTCGCCGGAATGACCGCTGACGCCGCTTTGGGGGAAACCGGGGATTTCGGCATAGGGGATGCGAAGGGCCTCGTCGACGTCGCCCGCGAGCCCGCCGAGACCGGAGCCGAGGATCAGCGCGATGCGGGCCGTGCGCCCATCGAGCTGGTCCTTCAGAACATTCAGATCGACGCTCATCCCAGGCCTTCCGCAAAGAAGCCGCGCGGAAACAGGTCGCCGAGGCGCAGCGTCTCGCGCACGCCGGTCTCGTCGCAGAGATGCACCTTCGTCTCGGGCGAGCCGAACTCGGCGATGCGCTGGCGGCAGCCGCCGCAGGGCGTGCACAGCGCCAGCTTCTCGGCCAGCACCGCGACCTCGGCGATGCGCCCGCCGCCGTCCATCACCATGTGGCCGATGGCTGTCGTCTCGGCGCACCAGCCCTCGGGAAAGCTCACCACTTCCACATTGCAGCCGGCATAGATGCGCCCGTCATGGGTGCGGATCGCCGCACCGACCGGGAATTTCGAATAGGGCGCGTGCGCCTTGCGCATCGCCGAGCGCGCCAGCGCGAAAAGATCGTCAGCCATGTCGAGTGTCCTTGCCAGCGCGCCTTGCGTCAACGCGCACGATCATCGTTCTTTCACGTACGGCACGCCGCCGGCCTTCGGCGGCACCGCCTTGCCGACGAATCCGGCGAGCAGCACCACGGTCAGGATATAGGGCAGCGCCTGGACGAACTGCACCGAGACCGTGCCGACGAACGGCAGCTGGACGCCCTGGATCCGGATCGACACGGCGTCGAGGAAGCCGAAGAGGAGGCACGCGCCCATCAGCGGCACCGGCCGCCATTTGGCGAAGATCAGCGCGGCGAGCGCGATATAGCCCTTGCCGGCGCTCATGTCGCGGTTGAAGCCGGCCGATTGCGCCAGCGCCAGATAGGTGCCGGCAAAGCCGGTGAGGACGCCGCAGATGATCACCGCGCGGTAGCGCAGCCAGGCGACCGAGATGCCGGCGGTGTCGACCGCCGCCGGGTTCTCGCCGACGGCGCGCATCCTCAGGCCGAAGCGGGTGCGGAAGAGCACGAACCAGGTCACCGGCACCATCAGGAAGGCGACGTAGACGAGCACGTTCTGGCCGGAGACGAGGTCGGTGAGGATCGGCCCGAGAACGGGGATGCCGCCGACGGCCTCGGCGCCGGGCAGGTCCCAGTCGCCGAAGCGCTCGGAGCCGCTGAGCGAAGGGGTGCGGCCGCCCTGGCCGTACCAGTTCTGCCCGAGCAGCACGGTGAGGCCGGCGGCGACGAAATTCAGCGCGACGCCCGAGACGATCTGGTTGCCGCGATAGGTGATCGAGGCCAGCCCATGCACCAGGGAGAAGAAGACGGCGGCGAGAATGCCGCAGCCGAGGCCGAGGACGGCGGAGCCGGTGAGGCTGGCGCCGACGGCAGAGAAGAAGGCCGAGATCAGCATCTTGCCCTCGAGGCCGATGTCGAAGATGCCGGCGCGCTCGGAATAGAGGCCGGCGAGCGCGGCAAACAGCAGCGGCGTCGACAGCCGGATGGCGGAATCGGCGATGTTGATGGCCATGCCGAGATCCATCACGGCGTCTCCCCGGTGGCCGGCACCGCGGCGGGCCGCAGCGCGATGCGGTGGTAGAAGGCGCCGACGCCCGGCCGGATCATGTTCTCCATCGCCCCGGCGAACAGGATCACCAGGCCCTGGATGATGACGATCATGTCGCGCGAGATGGCCGGCATGTCGAAGGCGAGTTCCGCCCCGCCCTGGTAGAGCACGCCGAACAGGAGGGCGGCGGGGATGATGCCGGCGGGATGGCCGCGCCCCATGAGCGCCACGGCGATGCCGACGAAGCCGGCGCCCTCGGGAAAGTCGATCTGCAGCCGGGCCTGGTCGCCCATGACAGGGTTCAGCGCCATCATGCCGGCCAAGCCCCCGGAGATCGCCATGGCGAGGACGATCAGCCGGACCTCGTTCATGCCGGCATAGCGCGCCGCTTGCGGTGCGTGGCCGAGCGTGCGCAACTCGTAGCCGAGCCGGGTGCGCCAGATCAGCACCCAGACGCCAAGCGCGGCCAGCAGGGCGACGAAGAAGACGACGTTCAGCGGCGCGCCGCCGAGGTCGAGGCCGAGCGCCTCGAACAGGGCCCCGAGTTTGGGCGCCTGCCCGCCCTCGGAAAAGGTCCGCGTCGCCGGCTGCATCGAGCCGGCGAGCTTCAGCGGCCCGACGAGCAGATAGTTCATCAGGCTGGCGGCGATGAAATTGAACATGATGGTGGTGATGACGATGTGGGCGCCGCGCCGCGCCTGCAGGATCGCCGGCAGAAAAGCCCAGAGCGCGCCGAAGGCGGCGGCCGAGACGATCGCCACCGGCAGCGTCACCCACCAGGGCGCGACATCGCCGAGCGACAGCGCGACGAGGGCGACGCCGAGGCCGCCGAGATAGGCCTGACCCTCGCCGCCGATGTTGAAGAGGCCCGCGTGGAAGGCAACCGCGACGGCCAGCCCCGTGAGGATGAAATTGGTGGTGTAGTAGAGGGTGAAACCGATCCCCTCGCCATAGCCGAAGGCGCCGCGCAGCATCAGCGTCGCGGCCTCCCAGGGCGATTCCCCGACGATGGCGACGACGATGCCCGCCACGGCGAAGGCCAGGGCGACGTTGAGCAGCGGGATCAGCCCGTAGTCGACGAGCGGCGGCAGTTTCGCATAGGGGCGACTCATGCCGCGCCGTCCTCGGAGGCATTGCGCAGGAGGTCGAGATGGCCGCGTTTGGTCAGCCGGAAGAAGGGGTTGTAGGCCAGTTCCCAGAGATGGCCGTCGGGATCGGCGAAATAGCCGGAATAGCCGCCCCAGAAGGCCGGCTCCGGCGGCTTGATCGCGCGCCCGCCAGCGTCCAGCGCCTGATCGTACAGCCGGTCGACGGCCTTTTCGCTCGCCATGTTGATCGCCAGCGCAATGCTCGGATAGGGCGCGTTGCCCTCGAGCGAGACGCCGACGTCCTTGGCCAGATCCTTGCGGCCGAACAGCGACAGCACCATCCGCTCTCCCTGCAGGAAGACGACGCTGGCATTGCCGGCAGCCGTGCGCACCCAGCCGAGCGCGACATAGAAGGCAGCGGCGCGTTCGAGATCGTCGACGGCCAGCGTCACCAGGCAGATCCGCGCGTCCTTCATGCCACCTCCTTCGCGTGCCCTTCGACACCCGCCATCAAAAGGCCGAGCTCGGCCTCGTCGGCACCGCTTTGCCGCTCGCCGACGATGCGGCCGTCGAACATGACCAGGATGCGGTCCGACAGAGCGCGGATCTCGTCGAGCTCCACGGAGACGAGCAGGATCGCCTTTCCCGCGTCGCGCATGGCGACGATGCGGCGGTGGATGAACTCGATCGCGCCAACGTCGACGCCGCGCGTCGGCTGGCCGATCAGGAGCACGGCGGGGTCGCGCTCCATCTCCCGCGCGAGCACGATCTTCTGCTGATTGCCGCCGGAAAAATTCGCCGTCTTCAGCCGGCAGTCGGGCGGGCGGATGTCGTAGGCCTCGATCTCGCGCCGCGCCGCGCGGCGCATGCTGCCGATGTCGAGCAGGCCGGAGCGGCCGTAGCGCGCATCCCCCTGGTAGCCGAGCATGGCGTTCTCGCACTCCTCGAAGGGCAGGACGAGGCCCATGTGGTGACGGTCCTCCGGCACGTGGCCAAGGCCGATGCGGCGCATGAAGGCAGGATCGCCCTCGCCGCTCGACGGGTCGAGCCGATGGCCGGCGACGTCGATGCGGCCGCTCTCGGCGCGGCGGATGCCGGCGATGGCTTCCAGGAGCTCCGACTGGCCGTTGCCGGCAACGCCCGCAATGCCGACGATCTCCCCGGCCCGCACCTCGAAGGAGACGTTTTTCGTCATCGCCACGCCGCGCCCGTCGCGCACGGTGAGGTCGCGCACGGCGAGCCGGACCTCGCGGGGCGAGGCCTTCGGCCGATCGACCGAGAGCAGAACGCGGCGGCCGACCATCAGCTCGGCGAGCTCGGCGACATTCGTCTCGGCGGTCGGGCGCGTCGCCACGATCTCGCCGCGGCGCATGACCGAGACCGTGTCGGTGACGGCCATGATCTCGCGCAGCTTGTGGGTGATGAGGATGATGGTTCGCCCCTCGTCGCGCAGCTGCCGCAGCACGGCGAAGAGCTGGTCGGCTTCGGCCGGGGTGAGCACGCCCGTCGGCTCGTCGAGGATCAGGATATCGGCGCGGCGGTAGAGGCTTTTCAGGATCTCGACCCGCTGCTGCAGGCCGACCGGCAGCTCGTCGACGATGGCATCGGGGTCGACGTCGAGCCCGTGCTCTGCTTCCAGCCGCTTCAGCTCCTTGCGCACGCGGGCGATGCCGGACGACAGGAAGCCCGACTGCTCGGCGCCCAGCATGACGTTCTCGACCACGGTGAAATTGTCGACCAGCATGAAATGCTGGTGGACCATGCCAATGCCGGCGGCGATCGCGGCGTTCGTATCGGCGATCTCGACCTTCTTGCCATCGACACGGATCTCGCCGGAATCGGCCTGGTAGAAGCCGTAGAGAATCGACATCAGCGTCGACTTGCCGGCGCCGTTCTCGCCGACGATGCCGTGGATCGTGCCCTTCTCGACCGTCAGGGAGATCTCGTGGTTCGCCCGGACGGCGCCAAAACTCTTGCAGATCCCGATCAGCTCGATGGCTGGCATATGAACTCTCGACGCTGTCCGACCGGGCAGAGCTTAGTCAGCCGGCGGCGGGATGACCAGTGCCCTGGCAGAGGAGGGATGGCAATCGCCCCTCGACAAGACGCAGTGCTTCATGGTCTCAGCTGCCCTTTCGCCGGTCCGGCACGTTTGCTCGCGCGACCGACGAGCGAGGGAGACCTGCCATGAACAACGCCCACCGCATCGACCAGCTGGAAAGCACGATCGCCCACCAGGGCCGCAGCATCGAGGAGCTCTCCGACATGGTGCGCGAGCAATGGCTGGCGATCGACCGCCTGCAGAAGGCGGTGCGCCAGATGCTCGACCGGGCGGAGGCCGCCGGCGACGGATCGGCGCCGGAGGTGACGAAGCCGCCGCATTACTGAGCCCGACGAGCGCAGCATTCCCGCGCGACGACGGTGAAGAAAGCCCGACACGGTAACGCGCTTCGTCTCCCCACCGGGGAGAAGTGCCCGGCAGGGCGATGAGGGGCGCCGAAGGCGAGCACCCTCTCCGGAAACGCGCTCTTCAGGAAGAGCTCTTCCTCACCCGCAAGCCGGCTTCGCCGCCCTCATCCCGCTGCCGCGACCTTCTCCCCGTCGGGGAGAAGAAACAGCGTCACCGCCGCTCCCGACCTTCGCCGCCGCATACTGCGCCTGAAGGCCGAAAGCTGTGTCCTCGCGCGATGACGATGAAGAGCGGGCGACTCGGCAAAGTGCTTCTTCTCCCCACCGGGGAGAAGTGCCCGGCAGGGCGATGAGGGGCACCGAAGGCGAGCACCCTCTCCGGAAAAGACCCGGGAAGAGCTTTTCCTCACCCGCAAGCCGGCTTCGCCGCCCCTCATCCCGCTGCCGCGACCTTCTCCCCGTCAGGGAGAAGAAGCGGCGCCGGCGTCGCGCTTCGCCTTCAACTCAATACGGGCAGGCGCTGTCGGCGCTGTAGTCGTGCACCTTGACCGTGCCGGCGACGATGTCGGCCTTGGCCTTCTCGACCGCCGCCTTCATCTCCGGCGTGATCAGCGCCTCGTTGTCCTTGTCGAGGGAGTAGCCGACGCCGTCTTCGGCAAGGCCCAGCGTTGTCGCGCCGGCGGTGAACTTGTCCTTGGCGGCGTCGTCGAAGGCCTGGAAGACGGCGTTGTCGACGCGCTTGACCATCGAGGTCAGGACATGGCCGGGATGCAGCGCATTCTGGTTGGAATCGACGCCGATGCCGAATTTTCCGGCGTCCGCGGCGGCCTGAAGGACGCCGATGCCAGTGCCGCCGGCGGCGTGGAAGATCACGTCCGCGCCCTGGTCGATCTGCGCCTTGGCGAGCTCGCCGCCGCGGACGGGATCGTTCCAGGCGGCGCCCGTCGTGCCGGTCATGTTCTCCACGACCTTGGCGTCCGGTTTCACCGACTTGACGCCGCCGGCATAGCCGCAGGCGAAGGTGCGGATCAGCGGGATGTCCATGCCGCCGACGAAGCCGACCGTGCCGCTCTCGGACTTCATCGCCGCCAGCACGCCGACGAGATAGGAGCCCTCCTCGGCCGAGAAGAGGACCGAGCGCACGTCCGGCAGGTCGACGACGGCGTCGATGATGACGAATTTCGTCTCCGGGAATTCCGTGGCGACCTTCTTGATCGCTTCCGCCTGGCTGAAGCCGACGCCGACGATCGGCGAGGCGCCGCGCTGGGCGAAGCGGCGCAGCGCCTGCTCGCGCTGCGAATCGTTCTGGATCTCGAAGTCGCGATATTCCGCGCCGGTCTCCTGCTTGAAGCGCTCGGCGCCGTTATAGGCGCTTTCGTTGAACGACTTGTCGAACTTGCCGCCGAGGTCGTAGACGACCGCCGGGCTGATCTCGGCGGCGGCAGCGGCAAGGCCGGTCAACAGGGTCGCGGCCAGAAGGGTCGTCGCAAAGGCTTTCATCGGTCTCGGCTCCTCGGTCGTCGGACGGGGCGGCGCAGGCAGGACAGCGGCGCCGCGGGATCATCGGCCGAAAGCCGGCCACACGCCTCGAAGACTGGCACGGCCGGCCTGAAACCGCATCAAGAATTTCCACGCTTGCACAGATTGCGGCCGCGCCGGCCCGCCTGCCGCCTTTGGCCTCAGACAGGGATCTCGCCGGCGAGCGGACAGGGGACGCCGGTGCCCTCCGCCGCGCGCTGGGCCTGCGGATTGCGCGCGAGATATTGCTGGTGCTCGGCCTCGGCAAGGTAGAATTCGCCCCGGTCGAGGATCTCGGTGGTGATCGTGCCGCCGTGGCCGGCCGCCGCCAGCGCTTCCTGGTAGGAGGCTCTGGCGGCATCGGCGACGGCGCGCTGGGCGTCGTTCGCGACAAAGAGAAGAGAGCGATACTGCGTGCCCATGGCGCTGCCCTGGCGCATGCCCTGCGTCGGATCATGGCTTTCGAAGAAGGTCTTCACCAAAGCCGCAAAGACGATGCGCGCGGGGTCGAAGACGACGCGCACGGCCTCGGCATGGCCGGTCTGGCCGGTGCAGACCTCCTGATAGGTCGGATTCGGCGTCGCCCCGCCGGCAAAGCCGACGGCGGTGGCGACGACGCCCGGCAGCGGCCAGAACAGGCGCTCGGCCGCCCAGAAGCCGCCGAGGCCGAAAACCGCCGTCTCGGTCCCTGCCGGAAACGGGCCGATCAGCGGCACGCCGCTGACCGCATGCGCGGCCGCGGTCGCGATCGGCTCGGCGCGCCCCGGCAGGGCCTCGCCGGCCGCCGGCAGCTTCATCTTGCGGTTGAACATGTCCAGAATATACATCGGCGTCTCCTGTCGAACCGGCACGGCGACCGGACCCTATCGCCATCCCGCCGCATGCACAGAGTTTCCCGAAGGCGCCCGCCCCGGGCGGGCGGGGCACGACTCCCTCAAGGCGTCAGGCGGCGGCCGCGGCGGCCCGGACGCCCTGCCGCCAGGAGCAGTAGCGCCAGGACGCCTGCCAGCACCGACATCGGCCAGGCGAGCACCCGCGCCAAAAGGCCGGCAGTGGCCGGCGACGTCCCGTCCGGCACGGTCGACGGCAGGCCGAGCCCGGCCAGCGCCTCCGACAGGGGCGTCAGCATCACCGCATCGTCGGCCAGCGAGCGGGCGATGTCGGCGACGCCGTAGACGAGGGCGACGGCCAGGAGAACGGCCCCGAGGCTGCGCATGAGAAAGCGGATCATAGATCTCCCGTCGTTTTTCCGGCAGGCCTTCTGCCGCATCCCGTCACAACAGAGCCGCCGCGGCACCGGCAAGAAGGCCGCCGTCACGCTCCCGGTCGGCCCGTCCTGCGGTGCAGCCCAATCCCGTGCCCCGCAGCGACGGGCGAGCCGTCACCGGCGCTTCCGACGCCGCGGCCCGGACCGCACCGCCCCTGATAGCGGCTTTCCCGGCGCCTGAGAACGCCCTGCCGGCCCTGCTGGCGCCGCACCGCTCAGAAGGGCAAGCCTCGCGCCAGTTTGACGCTTGTACCGCGACGGCGTTCTGACTATGGTCCGCGCCGACCGACTCGCCTGGCTTCCATAGCCCGGGCGGGGCCGTGACGCCTCATGGGACCTTAGTCCCGTCGAGACGCCGGATGGAGAGGTGGCCGAGTGGTTGAAGGCGCACGCCTGGAAAGTGTGTTTACGTGAAAGCGTAACGCGGGTTCGAATCCCGCTCTCTCCGCCATTCACCAGACCAATCCGGAATTCGCCTCCCCTGATGATCGCTGCCCGGTCGCCCACGGGTGTGCCATAGCCCGCGCGAGCCTGACGCCAGGAATGGCAGGGGGAGCCGAGGTGACTTGGCCCCGCGGATCGCAGAAGGCCGACCGTCGCGCACCCTCCAGGAGCCAGCAGGGCTTTGCCCGGCTCCGCCCCGGGGCCTGCGGGCATGCCGCCCGGCATCCCCGCATTACACTGCGTCACTTTCTTTAACCTCGATACAACATCTTTATTTTACTCAATAACGACAGTCGAAATTAAACAATTCCGACTGATGGCGGACCTTCTGCTCGCCTTAGGAGTGAAATTTGAAGATGTTTACTTCCCTTATGCGGCAAACCGCGATCGCAACGGCCATGCGCGCCTTCGGGGGAACGATGATCCTCGGCCTGTGCCTGGTCGTCGCGGTCGCCCTCTACGGCATCACGGCGGTCGGCATCGGCGGCGAGAACTACCAGAGGGTGATCGCCGGTAAGGATCTGGTGGCCGACATCCTGCCGCCGCCGGAATACATCATCGAGGCCTATCTCGAGGTCAATCTGCTGCAGAATGGCGCCGGCGACCGCGCCACGCACATCGCCCGCCTGGCCCAACTACGCCAGGATTTCGACCTGCGCCGGGCCTACTGGCAGGCTTCCGACATTCCGGCCGAGCTGAGGACCGCGCTGACCGAGGTGTCCAGCGGCGAGGCCGACCGCTTCTGGCCCGAAACCGAGACCGTCTTCCTCCCGGCGCTCGCCCGCGGCGACCGCTTCGCGTCCATGGCATCGTTCCGGAGGCTCGGAGAGATCTATGGCCAGCACCGCGCCGTCATCGACGGCATTGTCACGAAGGCGAATGCCTGGGCCGGGGACGTCGAGGCCGGCTCCAAGGCCGAAACGCTCGTTTTGACATGGGTGATCGCCGCCGTGGCCGCCCTGCTGCTGGTGATCGTGGCCGTCGCCCTCCAGCTCATTCGCGCCGGTATCGTGCGACCGGTGACCGACGTCGCGGCCTTGCTGTCGGTTCGGGCGGTATCCTCCCTGCAAAGCGAGGCGGCGACGCGGACGGAAACCAGCCTGGAAGCCAATCTCACCAGCCTGCGCGAAAAGCTCTACGCCCACGGCAAGCCGTATTGCGTCGGCGACCGGCTGTATTTCGGCGACTACCTCGTCAACGGCGCGAACGACATCGTCGACGAGGTGCAGCGGCTGCATGGCGGCACGGCGACGGTCTTCCTGCGCCAGACGCGCGTGGCCACGAACGTGCTGGGGCCGGACGGCGCCCGCGCCGTCGGCTCCGCTTTGGCTGTCGGCCCCGCTTTCACGGCCGTCCTGCAAGAGGGCCAGATGTATCGCGGCGAGGCCGAGATCTTTGACAGAACCTATGTCTCACTCTACGAGCCGATCGTCGACGGCAGCGCCGTCATCGGCATTCTCTATGTCGGCATTGCCAAGGAGACCCAGGCCGGCTCACCCAGCGCTGTGACAGCCTCGACTATGCGCAACGAGGTCGCGCAGATGCAGGCCATGCTGGGCGTTCTGGAGGCCGCGATGACGGCCAAGGACGCGGCCGAACAGGCGGCGATGGCCGAACGCCACCGCGCCACCGACCGCGCCCGGCGGGCCACCGCCGCCACCCAGTCGCAGGCCTCCGACCAGAAGCGCGTGGTGCTGGCTCTGTCGGACGCGCTGGAAAGCCTGGCCCGGACCGACCTCACCCACCGGATCGAATCCGATTTCCCCGCCGACTACGAGGATCTCAAGCGCAATTTTAGCGAGGCCGCGGCGATCCTGCGCGACACCATGCGAATCATCGGCGACCAGGCCGCGACGATCGTCACGGTCACCGGCGAGATCGCCGAGGCGACCGACGACCTGTCGCGCCGCACCGAGCAGCAGGCGGCAAGCCTCGAAGAGACGGCCGCCGCGCTGGATGAAATCACCGCGAATGTAAAGCGCACCGCCAACGGTGCCAACCGGGCGAGCGAGATCGTCGCGGTGACGCGGAGGGATGCCGAGCGCTCGGGCGAGGTCGCCCGGAACGCGGTGGAGGCCATGACCGGCATCCTGGACTCTTCGCAGAGGATCGGCAGCATCATCGGCGTCATCGACGAGATCGCCTTCCAGACCAATCTCCTGGCGCTCAATGCCGGCGTCGAGGCGGCGCGGGCGGGAGAGGCAGGCCGCGGCTTTGCGGTCGTCGCGCAGGAGGTGCGGGGCTTGGCTCAGCGCTCGGCCGAGGCGGCCAAGGAGATCAAGACGCTGATCGCCGCCTCCGGCCAGCACGTCAACGAGGGCGTCCGGCTCGTCGGCGAGACCGGCGATGTGCTGCAGCAGATTTCTGGGCGCGTCGCCGAGATCAGCACCATCATTGGCAGCATCGCCGCGGCGACGAACGAGCAGGCGACGGGGCTCGGCGAGGTCAACATCGCCGTCAACCAGATGGATCAGCTCACCCAGCAGAACGCTGCCATGGTGGAGCAGTCGGCCGCAGCCGGCCAGGACCTCACCAAGCAGGCGAAGGAGCTGGCGCGGCTGATCGGCCGCTTCCAGACCGAGTCCGCCCCCGCCCGTCGGACAGGGTCGAGGGCGGACGGGGCGTCCGCCGGCAGGTCCCGGGAGGCGCGCCGCGTCGCCTGACGGCCGACGGCTCTCAGTCGCCGCCGCCCGCTCTGCCGAAACCGCCCGATGTCGGCGTCGTGACGATCACCGCCTCGCCGGCCTTTAGAACGGTCTGGTCGCAGGCCGCCAGCGTCTCCACCGTGCCGTCGCCGCGGCGCACCTCGGTGCGGCCCATCGCGCCGTCGCCGCCGCCATGGATGCCGCGCGGCGGCAAGGTGCGGTGGGAGGAGAGGATGGCGCAGTCCATTTCCTGGAGGAAGCGGATGGTGCGGCTGGTGCCGTCGCCGGCGCGCCTGTCGCCCGCGCCGCCCGAATCCTTGCGGATGTGAAAGTCCTCGAGCACGACGGGGTAGCGCATTTCGAGGATTTCGGGGTCGGTCAGGCGCGAATTGGTCATGTGCACATGCACGCCGGAGGTGCCGGCAAAGCTTCGGCCGCCGTTCATCCGGCCGGCCGGCGAGCCCGAGCAGATGGTCTCGTAATACTGGTAGCGACTGTCGCCGAAGGTGAGGTTGTTCATCGTCCCCTGCGCGTTCGCCAGCGCACCGAAGGCGCCGAACAGGGCGTTGGTGACGTGCTGCGAGGTCTCGACATTGCCGGCGACGACGGCGGCGGGATAGCGCGGCTTCAGCATCGAGCCCTCGGGCACGACGATGTTGATCGGCCGGAGGCACCCGGCATTCATCGGTATCGGCTTTTCCACCATGACGCGGAAGACGTAGAGCACGGCCGCCCGCGTCACCGGCTCGGGCGCGTTGAAATTGTTTCCCATCATCGCCGACGTGCCGGTGAAGTCGACGGTCGCCTCGCGCTTTTCGCGGTCGACGGTGATCGCCACCTTGATCACCTGGCCGGTATCGGTCGGGTATTCGTAGGAACAATCCTCCAGCCCGTCGATCAGCTGGCGCACGGCCTCGGCGGCATTGTCCTGGACGAAGCCCATATAGGCCTGCGCCGTGTCGAGCCCGAAAGCCTCGACCATGGCGGCGAGTTCCGCCACGCCCTTTTCGTTGGCGGCGATCTGCGCCTTGAGGTCGGCGATGTTCTGCTCGGGATTGCGGGCGGGGTATTGATGCTCGGTGAGGACGCGGCGCAGCTCGTCCTCCTGGAAGACGCCGTCGTCGACGAGCTTCAGATTGTCGATGAGCACGCCCTCCTCGTCGACGGTCGTCGCCCGGGGGGTCATCGAACCCGGCGCGATGCCGCCGACATCGGCGTGGTGGCCGCGCGAGGCGACGTAGAAGAGAAGATTTTCCGCCGCCGCATCGAAGACGGGAGTGACGACGGTGATGTCCGGCAGATGCGTGCCGCCGTTGTAGGGCGCGTTGAGGGCATAGACGTCGCCGGGGCGGATCTTTCCTTCGTTCTGCGCGATGATGGTCTCGACCGAGCGGTCCATGGAGCCGAGATGCACCGGCATATGCGGCGCATTGGCGACGAGCGCGCCGGTGGCATCGAAGACGGCGCAGGAGAAGTCGAGCCGCTCCTTGATGTTCACCGAGGAGGCGGTGTTCTGCAGCGTCACGCCCATCTGCTCGGCGATCGACATGAACAGGTTGTTGAAGACCTCGAGCAGCACCGGATCGGCGCCGCCCTCGCCCGTCCCCGCCTTGCCGGTGCCGAGCGCCGAATGACGCAGCTTCTTTTCGGTCCGGACGAGGAGGACGTCGTCGAGGCCGGTAATCGACGCGGACCAGCCGGGTTCGACGACGATGGTCTGGTTCGGCTCGACGATCAGCGCCGGCCCGGCGATGCGGGCGCCGAGGCCGAGATTCTCGCGGCGGAAGACGGCGGCGTCGCGCGCCTTTCCGCCGGTGAAGATCGAGACGCTCTCCTCGCTCACGGCGTCATGGGCGTCGAAGCGGCTCACCGCGACGGGCGACGGCGCGGCGCGGCGTTCGGCCGCCTCGACCGAGACGTTCTCGACGACGATCGGCCTGTTGTCGTAGACGAAGCCGAACTGCGCCTTGTGGCCGGCCTCGAACGACGTGCGCGCCGCGGCGAGATCGCCGGCGAAGGGCACGGGCAGCGTCGTGTCGGTGCCGTCATAGCGCAGTTGCAGGATGACGTCGCAGTCGAGATTTTCCGCCGCGACGCCTTGGGAGGCCAGCTCCGCCGAGACGCTGGCCGACAGTTCCGCCGCAAGCCCTTCGATCGCTTCGCGCGACGCCTCCTCGAGCGGGGCGACGAGCGCCTGGCTGCGGGTCGAGAACAGCGAGGACAGGCCGATGCCATAGGCCGACAGGAGGCCCGACATCGGATGGATGAGGACGCTCTCCATCGCCAGGGCGTCGGCGACCATGCAGGCATGCTGGCCGCCGGCGCCTCCGAAGGAGTTCAGCAGATAGCGCGAGACGTCGTAACCGCGCTGCACCGAGATCTTCTTGATGGCGTTGGCCATGTTCTCGACGGCGATGGTGAGAAAACCCTCGGCGACCTGCCGGCCATCGCGGCCGTCGCCGATCTCGGCGGCGAGCGCGGCAAACTTTTCAGCGACCACCGCGGCGTCGAGCCGCTGGTCGCGGCCGGGGCCGAAGACGGCGGGGAAGAGCTCGGGCTTCAGCTTGCCGACCATGACATTGGCGTCGGTGACGGTCAGCGGCCCGCCCTTGCCGTAGGCGGCGGGACCGGGATGGGCGCCGGCCGAATCCGGACCGACCTGGAAGCGGCCCTGGTCGAGATGCAGGATCGAGCCGCCGCCGGCGGCGACCGTGTGGATGCGCATCATCGGCGCGCGAATGCGCACGCCCGCGACCTCGGAATCCAGCACCCGCTCGTAGGCGCCGGCATAATGGGTGACGTCGGTCGAGGTGCCGCCCATGTCGAAGCCGATGACCTTGGCATGGCCGGCGAGCTTGGCTGTCTCGGCCATGCCGACGACGCCGCCGGCCGGGCCGGACAGGATCGCGTCCTTGCCCTGGAAGAGCTCGGCGGCGGTGAGGCCGCCCGAGGACATCATGAACTGCAGCGAGGGCGCGTCCGTGTCGCCGGCATCGGCGCCGAGCGCCTTGGCGACGCGCGAGACGTAGCGCGACAGGATCGGCGTCAGATAGGCGTCGACCACCGTGGTATCGCCGCGGCCGACGATCTTCACCAGGGGCGAGACCGCGTGGCTGACCGAGATCTGGGTGAAGCCGGCGATCTCGGCGAGATGCCGGGCGCGCTCTTCGTGGGCGGGATAGCGCCAGGCATGCATGAAGACGATGGCGATGGAATCGATGCCGTCGGCCCGCGCCGCCGCCAGGGCCTTTCGCACGCCGTCGTCGTCGAGGGCCTTTTCGACGGTGCCGTCCGCCAGCACCCGCTCCTCGGCTTCGGCTACCCGCTCGTAGAGCTGCTCGGGCAGCAGGATTTCCTTGGCAAAAATGTCCGGCCGCGCCTGGTAGGCGATCTTCAGCGCATCGCGGAAGCCTGATGTGATCAGGAGCAGCGTCCGGTCGCCCTTGCGCTCGAGCAGGGCATTGGTCGCGACCGTCGTGCCCATGCGTACCGTGCCGATGCGGCCGGGCGGAAAAGGCTCGCCGACGCTCAGGCCGAGGAGTTCCCTTATGCCCTGCAGCGCCGCGTCGTCGTAGACGCCGGGATTTTCCGACAGGAGCTTCATCGGCGTCAGCGCGCCGTCGGGCGAGCGGCCGATGATGTCGGTGAAGGTGCCGCCGCGGTCGATCCAAAAATCCCACTTGCCGGGCATCGCCCCTGCCGTCCGGTCGATGTCACCGGATGTCTCGCCTGTCGCTGCTGGCTGCATGGTCGGAACTCCGCGCTTCGGTTTTCGTCTATAATTTACCGGCAGATTATCAGCGTATTTGACCCAGTGCAAATTCCATGGGAGTCTTTACCGGTGCTGCGAACGAGCCTGTCGCGCGATCCCCCGGTGGTTTCCGCAAGCTGGGGGAGCGCTCGCCGAGCGCGACCCGCGCCGATCGCGCTGGCAGCCATATTTTGGGAGGACAGGATGGCGAAAGACGAGAGCCCGATGCCGACTCCCCTCGGGCCGATCGTCTCGTCGGCGCATCTGGCCGACGGGGCGGTGCCCGCGCTGTCGGAGGTCGAATTCGGCATGATCCTCGCCAGCCACGCCTTCGAGCGCTGGATGGTGCGCTGCATGACCGCCGCCGGCCAGCCCGGCCTGACCGCGACGGAGATCATGGTGCTCCACACCGTCACCCACCGCGGCAAGCCCAAGCGCCTCGCCGACATCTGCCTCGTCCTCGGCATCGAGGACACGCATCTGGCGACCTATGCGATAAAGAAGCTGGAGGCGAAGGGCCTCGTCGAGCGCGAGAAATCCGGCAAGGAGCGACTGGTCCAGGTGACGGCGGAAGGCGAGGCGGTGTGCAAGCGCTACCGGGACCTGCGCGAAGCCATCCTGGTCGCCGGCACGCGCGAACTCGGTGTGTCGCCGGAGGCGATGTCGAACGTCGCGCATCTGCTGCGGGTTCTGTCGGGGCACTACGATCAAGCGGCGCGGACGGCGGCGAGTCTGTAGGCGGGGCGACGGTCTGGGGCCGCGCAAAGCACCCCCCTCTGGCCTGCCGGCCATCTCCCCCTCAAGGGGGGAGATCGGGCGCCTTGAGATTCCCGCTTGTTCTGAAACATTCTTAGTCCGCGGCCGTCTCCATCGAGCCGATCTCCCCCCTTGAGGGGGAGATGCCCGGCAGGGCAGAGGGGGGTGAACGCAGACCGCCAGGGTCAAACAAACTGCTCGAATCGCCCCCGCTTCAGCCCCGCACCCCGAGCCCCAGCGCCCCGGCGATCCTCTCCACCATCTCCGCTACCGGCAGGCGTGCATCCACTCGGATGACCCGCTCGTCGGCATCCGGCTGTTCCAGTGTCGCCAGCTGGCTGTCGAGAAGGCTCGGCGGCATGTAGTGGCCCTTGCGGCCGGCGAGCCGGCCTTCGATGGTCGCGCGGTCGATCTCGAGCAGCACGGTGACGAGGTCCGGCGCGCCCAGGCGCAGACGGTCGCGGTAGCGCCGGCGCAGCGCCGAGCAGGCGAGCGCCACCGGCTCGCCTTTTGCCGTCTCGTTGGCGAGGAGGTCGGCGAGGCGCGCCAGCCAGGGCGCGCGGTCGGCATCGTCGAGCGGAATGCCGGCCGCCATCTTGGCGACGTTCTCATCCGGGTGAAAACTGTCGGCATCGAAGAAGCGAAAGCCGAGACGGTCGCGCAGCGCCTCGCCGAGCGTCGTCTTGCCGCTGCCGGAGACGCCCATCAGCACCAGCGGCGGCGTGCGTTCGCCGGCCTTGCCGGAGTCGCCGGTCGACGCGGCAGAGCCCGCGCCCCCCTCAGAGCGTGGCAAGGACGCCGCCGTCGACATAGAGGATCTGCCCGTTGACGAAGCTCGCCGCATCCGAGGCGAGAAAGATCGCAGCGCCCTGCAGTTCCTCGACCTTGCCCCAGCGCCCGGCGGGCGTGCGCGTCTTCAGCCAGCTGTCGAAGACGGGGTCGTCGATCAGCGCCTGGTTCAGCGGCGTCTCGAAATAGCCGGGGGCGATGGCGTTGATCTGCAGGCCGTGGCGGGCCCAGTCGGTGCACATGCCCTTGGTGAGGTTCTTCACCGCTCCCTTGCTCGCCGTGTAGGGCGCGATCGAATAGCGCGCCGCCTCGCTCTGGAGGCTGGCGATGTTGATGATCTTGCCGCGGCGGCGCCCGATCATGTGGCGGGCGACGGCCTGGCCGACGAAGAACACCGAATCGACATTCGTGCGCATCACCTCGCGCCAGGTCTCGACGGCGAAATCCTCGAGCGGCGCGCGGCGCTGGATGCCGGCATTGTTGACGAGGATGTCGATCGGCCCGACGCCGGCCTCGATGCCCGCGACGGCGGCGGAGACCGCGTCGGGGTCGGTGACGTCGAAGACCGCGGTCGAGACCCCCAGCCCGCGGTCCGACAGGGTCGCGGCGGCGCGCTCCAGCTTGTCCTCGTCGCGGCCGTTGAGGACGACGTGGGCGCCGGCGCGGGCGAGACCTTCGGCGAGCGAGAAGCCGATGCCCTGGCCGGAGCCGGTGACGAGGGCGGTCCTGCCGCCGAGATCGAAGAGTTTCAGGCTCATGGTCTTCCGTTTCCCCCCGGGAATTGCGCTCCGCCGAGGCCGGATGCGAAATTCGATGCCGTCGTTTGCCGTCGTCAGGACAGGCCCCGCCGGTCGCGCTTGCAAACCATCCCTTTCAAGTTATCGATGGCGATGCAAGGCCGCGACCACGCCATGAGTCGCCGGCACAAGGGTCCCGAACGAGGACCCGACCAGAGAACAAGACAGGGTGGAAACATGCAGGCGGTGATGATCTACGGCGCCAAGGACCTCCGGCTGGAGCAGCGCCCCGCCGGCGAGCCCGGCCCCGGCGAGGTGCTGGTGCGTTTCGGCGCCGGCGGCATCTGCGGCTCGGACATGAGCTATTGGACGAAGGGCCGCGTCGGCGATTTCGCCGTGCGCGAGCCGATGGTGCTCGGCCACGAGATCTCCGGCACGGTCGAGCGCGTGACGCCCGGCGTCACCCATGTCGCGCCGGGCGACCGGGTCGCCATCGATCCGAGCCGGCCGTGCCTGTCCTGCGATTACTGCCGCAGCGGCCGCAGCCATCTCTGCCGCCACATGCGCTTCTTCGGCTCGGCCTCGGTCTTCCCCCATGTCCAGGGCGCGTTTTCCGAAACCTTCGTCTGCCGGGCCGACCAGTGCCACAAGGTCCCGGACACGGTCTCCTTGCGCAAGATCGCTTTGGCCGAGCCGCTCGCGGTCTCGCTGCATGCGGTGCGCCGCGCCGGCGAGATGCTCGGCAAGCACGTCCTGATCACCGGTGCCGGCCCCATCGGCATGCTCTGCGCCATCGCCGCCCGCCGTGCGGGGGCGGCGACCATCACCATCACCGACCTTGTTGACGAGCCGCTGGCGCTGGCGCGCGCGGCGGGCGTCGACCTCGCCATCAACGTCGCGAGCGAGCCGGACCGGCTGGCCGCCTTCGAGGCGAACAAAGGCCATTTCGACATCGGCATCGAGGCGACCGGTTCGGTCCAGGCGCTGGCGGGCCTGATCCGGGTGATCCGGCCGGGCGGACGCCTCGTCCAGCTCGGCATGCTGCCGCCGGGCGAGGTGCCGATCCCGGTGAACCTCCTGATGGCGCGCGAGATCGACTTCGTCGGCGCTTTCCGCTTCGCCGGCGAATTCACGCTGGCCGTCGACCTTCTCGTCAACGACCGCATCGATGTCGGCGCGGTGATGTCGGCCGACATGCCGGTCTCGAAGCTGGAGGAGGCGTTTGCGCTGGCCATCGACCGCAAGCGGGCGATCAAGGTGCACCTGCACTTCTGAACAGCGGCAGCTGAACAGCGGCAGCGCGACGATCCTGACGGACGGTCCTCGAAGCGGGACCTTGGCCGGGCGAGGTGCCGCGCTTGGGCTCCGGCCGGTCGCCATCGGCCGGGGAAATCCTGCCACCGGGCGCCGAGCCCGGCCTTGCGGGCTTGCCGCGCAATCGGCGCATGACCTATGAGCGGGAATGTCCTTTCCCGATCTCAGCCTCTGGGCGCCGGTCGTTCTGACCCTCGTCGCCACGGGCGGCTTTGCCGGCGTCCTCGCCGGCCTGTTCGGGGTCGGCGGCGGCGCCATCTTCGTGCCGGTGCTCTACCACACCTTCATCGGGCTGAAGGTCGATCCCTCGATCGCCATGCACCTGTCGATCGGCACCTCGCTCGCCATCATCGTGCCGACCTCGCTGCGCTCGCTCGCCGCCCACCGGCTGCACGACGCGGTCGATACCAAGCTCCTGCGCGAATGGGTGATCGCGGTGCCGGCGGGCGTCGTCGCCGGGGCGCTGATCGCCGCGGCATCCTCGGCGGGCGAGCTGAAGGTGATCTTCGCCGGCATCGCCTTCGTGCTGGGGCTGAAGATGATCATCGGCCGACTGCCGCTGAATTTCGGCACGGACCTGCCCGGCCTTCTCGGCCGCTCGATCGCGGGCTTCGTCATCGGCCTCCTGTCGTCGCTGATGGGGATCGGCGGCGGCGTTCTCAACAACACCTTCATGAGCGCCTATGGCCGCTCGATGCACCAGGCCGTGGCGACCTCGTCGGGCGTCGGCGTCCTCATCGCCATTCCCGGGCTGATCGCGTATGCCGTGGTCGGCTGGGGCGATCCGCGCCTGCCGCCCTTCAGCCTCGGCGACATCAGCCTGACGGCGGCCCTCGCCTGCGCCCCCGCCGCCCTCCTCACCGCTCCCTTCGGCGCCCGCCTCGCGCACCGGCTGACCCGGCGCCAACTCGAACTCGGCTTCGGCCTGTTCCTGCTGTCGGTCGCGCTGCAATTCGTCTGGGGGCTGGTGTAGGCTCGGGACCGGCTCTTTCCGTCCCTCAGTCGAAAATCACGCCCTTCTTGAGGATGAAGCAGCCATAGGGCCGGGCCTCGCTGGTCTGCACCACGGCATAGGCGTCGCGGGCGGCCTCGTAGAAGGCGAAGCGCTCGACCGCCTCGATCGTGACGGCATGGCCTTCGGCCGAGTCGACGACGGCCTGCATGGCGCTGTGCACGTCGAGCACCGCGTCCGGCTCGCCGACCACGGCCATGCGCCGCACGGGGGCGTCGACGAAACTGTCGAGCGGCAGGAGCGTCAGGATGGCACGGGCGGCCTCGGTCGTGTCGACGCCGGCGAGTTGCACGCACTGGCCGCTGACCGTCGAGGACGCGACCGATTCGGCCGGAAAATTTCGGTCGGCGATGACGAGGTCGTCGCCATGGCCCATTTCGGCGAGGATGGCGAGAAGTTCGCTGCCGATCAGCGGATGGATGGTCTTGAGCACGGCCTGTCTCCCAAATGTCGATCGCTCTGGGATAGCAGGCCCGCGCGCCGATGCCGAGCCGTCACTGCGCCTAAGGCACGAGGCGGAAGACCGACCGGGCGCCGGCCCGGCCGATGGCGGGAGGCGCGGCGCCGACGGCCGGCACCGGCCAGCATCGGCCGCCGGCCATTCAGAGCGGCAGCAAGCCGTCTTCCGGCGAAAAGCGGAAGACCACGGTTTCGGCCAGCGTGACGCCGCCGGCGGAAAGCTTGACGATCGCCTCGCAGTCCTCAGTCTCCGTGGTGAACACGTCGAAGATCACGCGCCAACCCAGCGGGTCGTCGACCGAGCGCTCGACCCGGATGGCATGCACCGTACCGTGGCCGAGCGTCACCGCGACGTCCTCCGGCTTCAGGCGCACGCCGGGCAGGGCCACGCCGGAATAGTCGAGAACGACCTTGCGCTCCAGCCGGTCCGGCTGCGGATTGACGCCCGGCGGATAATGCCGGTGCGGGCGGCCGAGGCGGTGGGCGACCATGCGAGCGAGCGGCCGCGGCGGTTCGGCGCCGCTCCAGTGCAGGCGGTAGCGGAACTCGAGCACGTCGCCGGCGCGGACCGGCGCCTCGGGCACGTAGAAGGCGGCGATGTTGTCGGCATATTCCGACTGCGTCGGAAACTCGATCAGCTGCACCGATCCGCGCTCGAAGCCCGACAGCGGCACGACCCAGAGATTGGGCCGGCGTTCGAAGGCGACGGAATCTTCGTAGCTCGCATAGTCGCGGTCGCGCTGCATCAGGCCGAAACCCTCGGGGCTCTCGGTCAGGAAGGAAGCGAAGCTGAGTTCCTTCGGATTGGTCAGCGGCCGCCAGATCGCGCCGCCGCGGCGGTCGTGGATCAGGAGGCCGTCGGAATCGTGCACCTCGGGGCGGAAATCGCCCTGCGCCCAGCGCGTCTCCTGCGAATACCAGTACATCGAGGTCAGTGGCGCGATGCCCAGACGCTGCACGTCACGGCGCAGGAACAGCCGACAGGTGACGGTCATCACCGTCTTCGGGAAATGCGAAACGTCGAAGCGGTAGGCGCCGGTGACGCTCGGCCCTTGCATCAGCGCATGGATCCGCATCACGCCGCCGCGCATCTCCTCGATCCAGAAATCGGTGAAGTCAGGAAATTCCTCGTCGACGCCGTCGAAGGCGCCGGTTTCCAGCGCCAGGCCCCGGGCGGAAATGCCATACTGCTGCAAATCGCCGGAGGAGCGGAAATAGGAGGCGCCGAGGAAGGCCAGCCAGTCGCCCGGCTGTCCCGGACGGCGCTCGGGCTCGTGCACGCGAAAGCCGGCAAAGCCAACATCGTCGGGCACGGCGGCGGCGGGGCTGCCGGCGGGATAGCGGAAATAGCCGCGGCGGTAGAGCACCTCGCGGGCCTCGCCGCCCTCGACGACATGGATGCGGACCGGCCGGCGAAAGAGCTCGCCGAGGTGGAAGAAGGTGACGACGCCGTCGCGACCGGCACCGGGAAACAGGCCGCCCGCCACCGGCTGGCGGATGTGATTGTGCTGGGTGTAGCCGATCGCGGCGAGCGCCTCGGGCGCGGGATCGGGTCGGGGTGCGTAGGGCTCGGCCCGGCGGGCAGCGGCCAGCGCCAGCAGGGCCTCCCAGGAAAAGCCCTCGGCCGGGCCGTAGGCGATCGGTTCGCCTCCCGGACCCTCGATCCCGTCATCCTCCGCCCGTGCCGCGCGCAGCGGCAGCGCCGCGGCCCCAAGGACCATCATCAGCGCGCGTCGGTTCAACATCTTCATCTCCATGGCGCCCAGACAGCAGGGCGTGCCGAAGCGCATCCCCGCGGCCGATGGCCGGCAGCAGGCCCTGCGCCGGTCCAAGCAACCGGCAGAGATAGCCAGGCTTTTGTGAATGGACGCGGAGCGCTTCGTTCATGCCGCGTTCAATGAACGGCAGCGTGGCACGTTCCCTGAACGCCGGCGCATTCCTGTCCCTGGCGAGGCACATGGAGCGGCAGGCACAGAAGTCACGGGATGGTTCGGCGCGACTGGCGCCCTATTTCACCTAGCAGAAACAGGAGAAACCCGATGAGCCGCATTCCCACCGACGAATTCGACAACCAGCAGGACCAGGCCGACAACGAAGACCGGCTGCAGGACCAGGGCTCGCAGCAGGTGCAGCAGGACGAGATCGAGGAGGCCCTGCGCAACCGCAAGACCTATCCCGAAATCAAGGCCCCGACGGGCGAGTAGCGAAGGCGGGGCGGGCGGCGGACCCGCCCGCTCCTACTGCGCCGCCGGCAAGGCCGCTTCGGCTTCTGCGGGCAGAGGCGGCGGCGCGGCCACCGGCGCGAAGGCGCGGTTCCAGGCGTCGAGGCTGGCGATCTTGTAGGCCTCGGCCAGCGTCGGATAGTTGAACGTGTTGTCCATGAAATAGTCGATCGTGCCCTTCAGGTTGAGCACGGCCTGGCCGATGTGGATGAGTTCGGTCGCCCCCTCGCCGACGATGTGGACGCCGAGCAGCCGCCGCGTCTTCTTGGAGAAGATCATCTTCATCATCCCCGATTTCAGGCCCATGATGTGGCCGCGCGAGGTCTCGCGAAAACGCGCGACGCCGCACTCGTAGGGGATGCCGCGCTTCAGCACCTCTTCCTCGGTCATCCCGACTGTGGAAATCTCCGGCACCGAATAGATCCCGTAGGGAAAGAATTCCGGCGGCGCCGGCGGCTCCAGGCCGAAAGCGTGGCAGGCGGCGAGACGCCCCTGCTCCATCGAGGTCGAGGCAAGGCTCGGAAAACCGATGACGTCGCCGGCGGCGTAGATGTGCGGCACCACCGTCTGCAGCGTCTTGGCGTCGACGGGGATGCGGCCGCGGTGGTCGCAGGTGATGCCGACGGCGCCAAGGTTCAGCCGCTCGGTCTCGCCGACCCGGCCGGCGGCGAAGAGCAGCACGTCCGAGGTCACGCTGCGGCCGCTGGCGATCTCGCAGACCGGCCGCCCGGCGGCGTCGAGCGTCACCGACTTGACCTCCGATCCCAGGCGTATCGAGACGTTGTGGTCGCGCAGTTCGTGCACGAATTCCTCGATCACTTCCTTGTCGACGAAATCGAGAAAGCTCGCGCGCGGCTCGACCAGCGTCACCGCGACGTCGAGGGCGGAGAAGATGGTGGCGTATTCGACGCCGATGACGCCGGCGCCGATCACCGTCAGGCTGCGCGGCAGCCTCTCGATGGCCAGGATCTCGTCGCTGTCGAAGACGGACTTGTCATTGAACGGGATATAGGCCGGGCGGAACGGCCGCGTGCCGCAAGCGATGACAACGCGCGCCGCCTTGTGCCGCTCGACGTCGCCGTCGTCGCGGGTGATCTCGATGTCATGCGGCCCCAGAAAGCGCGCCTCGCCGGCGACGATCTGGACATGGTTGCGGCTGAACTGGTGCTCCAGCACGTCGACCTCGTATTCCAGCGTCTTGGCGCCGCGGGTGAGGAGATCGGCGGCGGAAATGTCCTTCTTCACCCGGTAGGAGCGCCCGTAGAAGCCGCGCTCGCGCCAGCCGGTGAGGTTCAGCACGGTCTCGCGCATGGTCTTCGACGGGATCGTGCCCGTGTGCACCGAAACGCCACCGACCTGCCGGTGCTTTTCGGCCACCAGCACGCTCTTGCCGAGCTTGGCCGCCTGGATCGCGGCGCGCCGCCCCGAGGGACCGCTGCCGATGACGATCAGATCGTAGTCTGCCATGGGTTGGCGGCCTTTCCGGTCGTTGAAACACCAGCGCGCCCCCGGTCCGCGCCATCGCGAAACGCGGTGCGGGCGATCGGGGGCGCCACCTTGCGGTGCAGCATTAAACCATGAAAGTTGCGCGAAGCCGACAGGAAGCAGACATTCGGACACGCGACTACCGAGCGCCGCGACCTTGGCGGCGTTCGATGATCGACGGCTGCTAGTCGTCCTCGACGAACACTTCCTTGCGCTTGTTGCGGATGGACGGGAGGACCGCGAAGACGATGCAGGCGAGCCCCAAAGCGAGGAGCGTTGCCGAGATCGGACGGGTGAAGAACACCGTCGCGTCGCCCCGGGAGATGATCATGGCGCGCCTGAGGTTCTCTTCGAGCAGAGGACCGAGGACGAAGCCGAGCAGCAGCGGCGCCGGCTCGCAACGCAGCCGGATCAGGACGTAGCCGAGCACGCCGAACACCGCGATCGCGTAGACGTCGAAGGGATTGGCGTTGATCGAGTAACAGCCGATCGAGGCGAAGATGACGATCGCGGGGAAGAGCACGCGATAGGGGATCGTCAGCATCTTCACCCACAGCCCGATCAGGGGCAGGTTGAGGACGACCAGCATCGCGTTGCCGATCCACATCGAGGCGATGATGCCCCAGAACAAAGCGGGCTGGTCGTTGATGACGTTCGGGCCCGGCGTGATGCCTTGGAGGATGAAGGCGCCGAGGATCAGCGCCATCACCGGATGGGCGGGAATGCCGAGCGTCAGGAGCGGGATGAAGGAGGTCTGGGCGGCGGCGTTGTTGGCGCTTTCCGGCCCGGCCACGCCCTCGATTGCGCCCTGGCCGAACTCCTGCGGGTTCTTGGAGATGTTCTTCTCGGCCGCATAGGAGGCGAAGGAGGCGAGGACGTGCCCGCCGCCCGGCAGGATACCGAGAACGGACCCGATGCCCGTGCCCCGCAGGACCGGCCCGATGATCCGCTTGAAATCGGCACGGGAGAGCCAGAGCCCCGTGACCTTCGCGACGCCAACCTCCCGGCTCCTCTCGTTCTCCAGGTTTCTAAAAATCTCGGCGACGCCGAATACGCCGACCGCCAGGGAGACGAAGTTGATGCCGCCGTAGAGCTCGGGGAAGCCCATGGCGAAGCGCGGGGTGCCGGAGGTGACGTCCTGGCCGACGGTGCCGAGCATGAGCCCGAGCGCGATCATCGCGAGGGCCTTGAGAACCGAGCCGTGCGCCAGCGAGATCGAGACGAGGAGGCCGAGAACCAGCAGCGAGAAGTACTCTGCTGCACCGAAGTTGAGCGCGACGCGGGCCAGCGGCGGCGCCGCGATGGCCAGGACGAGCGTCGCCACCGATCCGGCGAAGAAGGAACCGAGCGCCGCGGTGGCGAGCGCCGTCCCGGCGCGGCCCTTGCGCGCCATCTGGTAGCCGTCGATGGCGGTGACGGCGGACGAGCTCTCGCCGGGCAGGTTGATCAGGATGGCCGTGGTCGATCCGCCGTACTGGGCGCCGTAGTAGATGCCCGAGAGCATGATCAGCGCGGTCACCGGGGAGAAGGTGAAGGTGATCGGCAGCAGCATGGCGATGGTCGCCGTTGGGCCGATGCCCGGCAGCACGCCGACGAGCGTGCCGAGCAGTACGCCGACGAAGCACCAAAGCAGGTTGGTGGCGGTGAAGGCCGTGTCGAAGCCGAGCGCGAGGTGCGACAGGAGATCCATGGCGTCCGCTCCTCAGTAGATCTGGAACGGACCGAAGGCCGGGCCGACGGTGGGGAGGGACATGCCGAGCCCGAGCTTGAACACCAGCCAGCACAGGACGGCCAGCGCGGCGGAGATGGCGGCCGAGCCGAAGAGGGTGTTGCGGGTCGAGGCCAGCGCGGTGATCAGGGAGCAGACGAACACCACGGGGACGAGCCCGAGGCTCTTGCCGTAGGCGCCGAAGATGACGAGGGCGACGCAGACGAGGACGATGCCGCGCCAGGCGACGGGCCCCGCCTCCGCCTCGGCGTGCTGCACCGTCCCGGCGAGGGCGACGGCAATCCCGAGGACACCGAGGATGACGGCGAGCGCCATGGGGATGAAGCCGGGGCCCATGCGGATGGCGCGGCCCATCTCGTAGTTCGTGGCTTCCCAGCCGAAGGCGATGGCGATGGCGAGGAAGATCAGGCCCACGGCGACATCCTGTCGCGCGCGGGGTGTGGCCTGCGCTGTGTCGGTGCTTTCTGGCATCGGTTCCCCTCCCAAGGAATGAAGCTTCGGGATCGTCTATGGAAAGACGAGCACGGCCCTGAAGTCGTTGACGTTGGTGAGGGTCGGGCCTGTTTTGACCAGTTCGCCGATCCCGCCGAAGAGGCTGTAGCTGTCGTGCGCGGCGAGCATGGCGGCGGGGTCGAGGCCCGCCATCCGGGCACGATGCAAAGTGTCCGGCGTGACGACGGCCCCCGCGGCATCCTCCGTGCCGTCGATCCCGTCCGTGTCGGCCGACAGGGCGAAGACGTCGCGCTCACTCCTGAGGGCGAGCGCCAGGGCCAGCAGGAATTCGGTGTTCCGTCCGCCGCGACCAGGCTTCGACGCGCCGAGCGTCACGGTCGTTTCTCCCCCGGAGAGCAAAACGGCGGGCGTCTTCGCCGGATGGCCGTGCGAGCGCACCGATCGCGCGATTCCGGCCATGAAAGTGCCCGCCTCGCGCGCTTCCCCCTCCAGGGCGTCGCCGAGGAGAACAGGCGTTACGCCATGCTGATGCGCGACCTTGGCGGCGGCTTCCAGGGCCATCTGGGGCGTGGCGACAAGCCGGTAGTCCGTGGCGAAGCCGGGCCTCGGGCTGGCCGGCGCTCTCAGCCGTGCGGCCACGCGCATGGGCAGATCGGGTCCCAGGCGATCGACGATCGCCGAGAGATCGTTGGCGGCATCGGGGTCGGGCACGGTCGGGCCCGAGGCGATGGCGCGCGGGTCGTCTCCCGGCACGTCCGACATGGCGAGCGTGACGAGGCGGGCCGGACCTGCCGCCTCGGCGAGCCGCCCGCCCTTGATCGCGGAAAGGCGGCGGCGCACCTGGTTCATCTGGTTGATGCCGAGCCCGGAGGCGAGCAGGAGCCGGTTCACCCTCTGCTTGTCGTCCACCGTGATCCCGTTCGCCGGCAGCGTCATCAGTGCGGAGCCACCGCCCGACATGAGGGCAAGGACGAGATCGTCCGGACCCAAGCCCTGCACCGCCGAGAGGATTCGCCGAGCGGCCCTTTCGCTCGCGGCGTCAGGAACGGGGTGCGCCGCCTCCAGCACCGCAATCCGCTCCGTCGGGACGGCGTGGCCGTAGCGGGTGACGACGAGGCCGGAAAGATCGACGTCGCCCCAGGCCTCCTCCACGGCTCGGGCCATGACGGCCGCCGACTTGCCCGCGCCCACGACGACGCAGCGCCCCTTTGGCTTTTCCGGCAGCGCGCCGGCGAGGACCCGCATGGGATCAGCGCTGGCAACGGCCGCGCCGAACAGATCAGTGAGGATGCGGCGGGCAAAAAGTTCGCCCGATACGCTGCCCTCCTGGAAAGTGTTCACCCTTCGAGGCCTCAGACGACGATGTTGGAGCCGCGGATGGCTTCGCAGACCGCCTCGGTGACCTCCTTCGTCGTCGCCGTGCCCCCGACGTCCGGGGTGCGCACGCCGGCGCCCGTCACCGCCTCGACCGCATGCATCAGACGGGCGGCGGCCTTGGACTCGCCGAGGTGCTCGAGCATCTGCGCGGCAGTCCAGAAGGTCGCGACGGGGTTGGCAATGCCCTTGCCGGTGATGTCGAAGGCGGAGCCGTGGATCGGCTCGAACATCGACGGGAAGCGGCGCTCGGGATCGATATTCGCCGTCGGCGCGACGCCGAGGCTGCCGGCGAGCGCGCCGGCGAGATCCGACAGGATGTCGGCGTGGAGGTTGGTCGCGACAATCGTGTCGAGGCTCCGGGGCTTCAGCGTCATGCGCACGGTCATCGCGTCGACCAGCATCTTGTCCCAGGTGACGTCCGGAAACTCCAGCGCGACTTCCGCGGCGATCTCGTCCCACATCACCATGCCGTGGCGCTGGGCGTTGGACTTGGTGACGACGGTCAGGAACTTGCGCGGGCGTGCCTGCGCCAGGCGGAAGGCGTAGCGCATGATCCGGGTGACGCCGACGCGGGTGAAGATGGCCACCTCGGTGCCGACTTCCTCCGGCAGCCCGCGATGGGCGCGTCCGCCATGGCCGGAATATTCGCCCTCGGAGTTCTCGCGCACGATGACCCAGTCGAGGTCGCCGGGGCCGACGCCGGACAGCGGCGATTGGATACCCGGCAGGATGCGGGTCGGGCGGACGTTGGCGTACTGATCAAAGCCCTGGCAGATCGGCAGGCGCAGGCCCCAGAGCGTGATGTGGTCGGGCACGTCGGGCGCGCCGACCGCGCCGAAGAAGATCGCGTCGAACGGCTTCAGCTGCGCCGTGCCATCCGCCGGCATCATCATGCCGGTCCGCTTGTAGTAGTCCGAGCCCCAGTCGAAATGCGTCACGTCGAGCTTGAACGTGCCCTCCCGCCGCTCGAGCGCTTCGAGCGCCTGAAGGCCGGCGGCGATGACTTCCGGTCCGATGCCATCGGCGGGGATGGCGGCGATCTTGTAGGTCTGCATTGGGGCAATCCTGTTCGTGGATTTTGGCGCCGGGCGGAACCAATCGCCCGGCCGGCTGACGGGTGCGTGACGTCAGTTCTTGGCGGCGAGGAGCTTGCCCCAGCGAACGATCTCGGACTGAAAGCGCTCGTCCATGGCGGCAGGCGTTGCCATCTCGTCGGTGACCGGCACGGTGCCGAGGTTTGCGAAACGCTCGATGAGCTTCGGATCCTTCAGCGCCTTCTGAAGCGCGGCCGACAGCCGGAGCCGAATGGGCTCGGGTGTCCCCTTGGGGGCCCAGATCGCATGCCAGGCGGTGATCTCGAAGTCGGCAAGGCCGCTGGACGCGAGCGTCGGGATCTGCGGGAAGATCGAGATCGGCTCCTTCGTCGTCACGGCATACGGCTTGATCTGCTGGCCTTCGATCTGGCCGGCAGTGTTGGTGGTCTGGTCGCACATCAGGTCGATCTGCCCCCCGACAAGGTCGGTCATCGCCGGGCCCGTCCCCTTGTAGGGCACGACGGTCAGCTCGATGCCGGTGGCCTCGATCAGGAGGCGTCCGCAGAGATCGGAGACAGCACCGGTGCCCGCCGTGCCGAAGGTCGCGCCGGCTCCCTCGCCCTTCAACCAGGTCATCAGGCTTCCGACGTCGGCAGGCTCGAGGTCTTTCCGGCCGACCAGTGTCATCGGAACGTCGGTGACGAGACCGACCGAGTCGAACGCTTCGCCTGGATTGTAGGTCAGGTCCGGATAAAGAGCGCCAAAGGTCGACACGCCGACATGGTACAGGAGAAGGCTGTACCCGTCCGGCTCCGCTTTTGCGACCTGGCCTGCACCGAGCGAGCCGCCGGCCCCGCCGACGTTTTCGATCAGGACCTGCTGCCCGAGGTCCGCTCCCATGGCCTCGGCGACAAGGCGGGCAACGGTGTCGCTCGGGCCACCGGCGGCGGCGGGAACGAGGATGGTCACCGGCTTGGACGGATAGGCGTCCTGCGCCAGGGCTGCGGTGGATGCGGCCAAGGCCATGGCGAAGGCGGTCGCGAAAAGGCGCTTCATGTGTTCCTCCCAGGTTGTGGCGACCGGGACCTCTCTGGGCCTCTCCTGTTCGCCGTCGTTCTGCTTCGATCGCGCTGTGGGGCGTCCGGTTGGCTCATTGCTCGGTGGATAGCCTCCCGGGTCATGCCGAGTTGCTGGAGGGGCGAGCGAAAGTGCTGCCGTACGCTCCGGCGTGAGCGCTCACCGACGGGAAAAGCGCTCTCCCGATACCCTCCACGATAGAGGACTAAAGCGCCGACCTCGGTTTCCCAACGCTCTCGCGATTATACAATTTAATGGTATAATCGCCCGATGGAGCTGTTGCAGATCAGATGCGTGCTCGCCGTGGCGGACGCGATGCATTTTGGAAAGGCGGCGCGGTCGCTCGAGATGATGCCTGCGGCACTCGGACGGCAGGTCCGCCTGCTGGAGAACGAACTCGGGGTCCCGCTCTTTGCGCGCACCACCCGATCCGTGGCGCTGACGACGGAAGGCCGGGTGTTCGTCGCTGAGGCCACGGCCATTCTCGAGCGTGCGGACGCGCTGGTACAGGGGTGCCGGGAGCGCGGGCGGTCGCTGACGCGGACGATCCGGCTGGGGGCGATCGACAGCGCTTCCGCGGGTCTCGTCCCGAGCCTCATTCACGACCTGCACGTGATCGATCCGGAACTGACGGTGGAACTCACCGAGGACAAGTCGATCCGTCTCCTGCCCAAGCTCCTGTCGGGGCGGCTGGACCTGGCGATTGTTCGACCAGGCGCCCGCTTGGATGCGCGCCTTCGCACGCGCTTTCTGCTGCATGAGTCCGCCGTCGTCGCTCTTCCCGTCGACCACCCGCTCTCGCTGGGGCGGAGCGTTTCGGTAGCCGAACTCAGCGATGTCGCCATGATCATCCCCGAGCGCGGATCCAGGCCGCACAGCTATGACCTGACGATGAAGCTGTTCGAGAGCGTCGGCCTGACGCCACGGATCGCCCAGATCGCCGAAGAGAAGCAGACCATCCTCAACATGGTGGCGGCAAGGATTGGCGCGGCGATCGTCCCGCTGTGGTCGACCCGGCTCGCCGTCCCCGGGGTGGCGTTTCTTCATCTCGCCGACGTCGAGGCAAGTGCCAGGAACCGTCTCCCGCTCTCGGTCGTCTGGCAGGCCCAGGTCAGGGACGCGAACCGGGATCGATTGCTGGACCTCTTGGAGGCCAATCTGGATCGATACTCGTCGGAGGCCTAGCGTCGGCGAGTGACAGGCGTGGCCCGGCAGTGCGTGAGTGAGCCAAGACTTGCATGGTGCCGGTCCGTCAGAACACCGCCCTGCCAACGGAAGCGCCGCCGTCGACATGCAGCGTCTGGCCGGTCATGAAGGCGGCGTCTTCGCTCAACTGGAAAGCGATCGCCGCCGCGACCTCCTCGGGTCTGCCAAAAACGCTGCACGGGAACGCGCGCCAGATAGCGCCTCTCGCCCTCGCTCCCCGCCGGATTGTTGGCGCGGAAGAGCTCGCTCTCGGTGGGTCCTGGCGCGACCGCAATCACCGTGATGCCGCTCGTTGCCAGTTCCAGCGCCCAGCCGAGGGTGAAGCTGATCAGCGCCGCCTTGCGGCGGCATAGGCTGTCCGCTCCAGCGCGCCGAGCTCGTCGCGGATCGTCAGCAGGCGCGCGGGCGCTTTTGCCGCCGTCGATCTGGCGCTGGAGGTTGGCCCCCTGCTCCTCATCGGCTGTGACCTTACTGTTGAGCGTCGTCAGCGCCTTTGCTGCTTCCCGATCGACTGAAGAGCGCTCGGCGGCACGCTGGATATCGTTTTTCTGCTATGCCCGTTGCGGGCGGCGCCGGGTGTCACCATCTGCCTTGAACCCAGTCCGGGCCCCTCTGGCGAGACCATTCTCGTGATGTCGGACACTTCCCGGAGTGCCCCATGCACGAATTCTTCGCCGCCCTCATCTCGTTCTTTCTGATCGATCCCCTGCAATCGGCCATGGCCGATCGCTTCGGTAATGTCTCGCGCGAGCAGATCGCAAGCGTGACGACCTGCCTAGGGGAGGCGACCCCGGTCCTGATTCAGCAGGCGTACGAAGCTCCTTGGCAGACCGCGACGCAAGTTGTCGGGATCTGGAGCGGAATGACCCCTCCCGAGGAAATACTCGCCAAGACGACGACCGGCTGCGCCGAGACGGTCGGCGCGCTGCGTGCCTCCAGTGAACAGGGCCAGGGCTGATCGATGGTCCGCATCTCGGTAGCGCTCCCCGAGCTGGACGCGATCACGGCTGGCCGCAAGCTTCTGGCGAGGGAATTGGAAAAGCAGACGGTGCTGCCGAACGACGGTGATCTCGGCGAGGTGCTGACCAGTCACCGGAGCCATCTCGGGCTCAGTGCCGACACTATTTCTGACCTCAGCGACCGCATCGGCGACGCCCCCATCGAACAGATGGTCGGTGTGGTGAGCACCTGGTCTGACGACGAGGTGTGGGAATTAACCCGCACGAAAACAGCCGAGCCGTTACGAATGGTGCAAGCATGATCCACCATCGATATCGAATCGATCTGCCGGCAACAAACTTTGCCACTGCCACTGCTCGGTAGCGCTAATCGGGAAGATCGAAGAGGTCAGCCAGGAAGGTGGAGGGACCCTTCTTAAAGCGCTCCGGCGCCGGACTATCGCATAAGACCAGGATCTGCTCCTTTTCCCCTTCCCTGCCCCAAAGGGCCAAGCCTTCGGGATGGTCCACACCCCTTCCGTGGGGTAGGTCGATCAGCCGTTCGGGACGGTGGACCGCAACCGTTTCCGCTCCGGAAGCGGGCTCGTTCACCCAGTTCCGCCAGGTATACAGCGCGCACGGACCCGAAAGGCTGGACGTCGGCCCAGCGAGGATGAGCAGATCGTCGCCACGGCGTTTGAGGTCCCGGATACCAAGGCCCTCCAGATCAAGAAGGCGCTTCATCGGGGGCGACGGCAGCTTCAGGATACCGTTTGATCGCGTGTCGACCACTACCTCCAGCAGGACCGCGTAGTCGCGAATGACGGGTCCGCGCATGCCGAGCCCCAGACGGTTTCCCGTTACCGCGATGCCCTCGATGTCGATGCCACCTTCTTTCGCCGGGATGCGCGTGAAAGGCTCGAGAAGAACGTCGAGTCGCAGCATTTCAGCCAGCTTGTTTCCGTGCTTCGTCTGCCGAAGCATCCCGGCATGACGGTCTCCATCCGAGCGGACGGGATAGAACGTTCCCGGTGCGTCAGTCCGCTCGACCAAGGGTATCCGAGCCAGCACGCAGCGCGGGCGCGTGTCTTTCAGATCGGCCAACTTGGCGAGTTCAATCGGCATGTCCGGCGTCTTGTCCGGCTTGTGGCGAGCCCGGGCGTGACTCCCGACGATCCAGAGCCACCCGACGTCCGCCGACAATCCTTCGATGTCGACCTCCTCCCCGGGCCTCCGAAGGTCGAGCAGGTCCGCGAGCGCGTATCGTTCATGGGCGGCGGAGCGGCCTGATGCGTGCAGCGTCAACGCCTCGAGGACAGCCATCTCGTCACCCGCGACGAAGAGAGTGTCGCCGACGCGGGTCCCGGCAGAGAGGTTATGCTTCGGATCCTCCCCGTCACCATCTCCGAGGCTGAGAAGCACCTGTCCGACCGGCTGAGCGGCCGGGGGCCATCTGAGGTGAGGGCGTTGCATGCCGACGACTCCTTCCACGATTGGCTTCAACAGTTACCGTTGCCGTCCCCTAACGCTATCATCTGCCCGAAAGCTGCCAGGCAGCAATCTACCCGAAGTGTTTAGACAGCCCACACGTCTGAAGTCTCATTCAGATCAACCAGAAGCGGCATCGCCGCCTGTGCGCCGAGCTTCGTGCACGACAGGGACGCTCCCACCGCCGCCCTTTTGATGGATGCGCGGATCGGCCAATCGGCATCGAGCCCCGACGCGAGGATGCCGACGAAAGTGTCGCCTGCCCCTGTCGTATCAATCACCTCGACAGAGCCAGCGTCGCAGCGCCACACCTCCTGTTCGGGAGCATGCAGTTCGACCCCTTTGGCACCGAGCGTAACGATCACCGACACCCGGAGGTGTTCCGCAAGGGTGCTGTCATCGACGTGGCTCCGGGGCAAGGCATCGTGCAGTGTCGAGGCCTCGTGCTCGTTGACGACGAGGTAGTCGATCAGGCCAAGAAGCTCACCTAGTTCGTCGCCGGGCAGGTCGGCTCGAGCGGGTGCAAAGTTGAGGATCACGATGGCCTCGGTCGATCTGAGCCTTCGAGCAATGCGAAGGTTCTCGACAAGAGGGACTTCCATTTGAAGGACGGCGACGCGGACGTCGTTCAACGCCTTCGGGTCAACTTTACCGGCGTCTAGCGCGTAGTTGGCGCCGCTGGCAACGGTGATCGCGTTTTCGCCGCGTGCATCGACTGAGATGAAGGCGCATCCGGTAGGAGCATCGACGACCTGAAGAAGTGAGGCGTCGACCCCTTCCGTAGCGAAGTTTGCCCGGCAGCCATCGCCAAACGTGTCTTTGCCGACGGCTCCGCACATGGAAACAGAGGTCCCCGAAGGAGCGGAGCGCGCAGCGGCGACGGCCTGGTTCGCGCCCTTGCCACCGTAAAAAACCTCATATCCGGGAGAAAGAACCGTCTCGCCAGGCCGGGCAATCTGATCAACCCGAGCGACGAGATCGACGTTGATCGATCCGAAGATAAGGATCATGCCGGAAGCCTCCCATGCGATAAACGGGAGGCGCGTCATCGCGCCTCCCGAAGGTCTGACCTACTTGAGCATTTCCGGCGGCAGCGGCGAGCCGTGGTACTTCAGGTAGATGTCGTTCAGCTTGCCGTTCTTCAGGTTGGCCGAGACCCATTCGTCGAGCTTGGCCTTCAGCTCCGGCTCATTCTTGCGGATGCCGATGGCGAGGTCGAAGATTCGGATGTCGAACTTCGGCTCGAAGGCTAGGTCCGTGTTGCGCTTGCCGATTTCGTTCACGAGCGTTGCCGACGTCGCGACCATCTTTGCTTGGCCGCTGACCGCCGCCGTCACCATCGTCGCGTCATCGTCGTAGCGAGTGACCGTAAAGCCTCGCTCGGCAGCCATCTCGGTCAGCTCGGTATCCTGCGTCGTGCCGCGGGTGACCGTGACGGTCTGCCCTTTGATGTCGTCCCATCCCTTGATCGCCGAGTCCTTCGGCGCGCCGATCACTGAGCGGAGCGCGGCGTAGGGCTTCGAGAAATCGATCACCTCGGCGCGCTTCGGCGTCACCGACAAGGTCGAGATGACGATGTCGGCCTTGTTGGTCTGGAGGTTCGGAATGCGGGTGGCACCCGTGGTGGTGACGATCTCGAGTTCCAGGCCCCAGTCCTTGGCAAGGAGCTGCGCCGTCTCCACGTCGGAGCCGACAGGCTTCAATGCCTCGTCCAACATGCCCGAGGGGGGGATGGCAAGGTCGGTCGCGACGCGGATCTTCTTCGCTGCCATGATGTCGGACAGGGAGTCGGCCGATGCGGTACCAAGCGGGACAAGCAGGGCCGCGCAGATGGCTCCGATCGCGGTCAGGGTCTTCAGTGATCTCATTTTCGTTTCCTCCGGGTTGATGGGTTTCACGTCTGTGGCGGGACTCTTCAGAGTTCCTCGCTGACGAATTCGCGAAGCTCGGGCGTGGCAGGGGTGGTGAGGATGTCGGACGATCCATGCTCGTGGATCCGGCCCTGGTGCATGAAGACCACCTGATCGGCGATGCGGCGGGCGAAGCCCATTTCGTGCGTCACCATGATCATCGTCATGCCACTGGCGGCGAGCCCTTCGATGACCCGCAACACTTCACCCGTCAGCTTTGGATCGAGAGCCGAGGTCACCTCGTCGAACAGCATGACCTGTGGCTGCATGGCGAGAGAACGGGCTATGGCGGCGCGCTGCTGCTGGCCGCCGGAGAGCTGTTCGGGATAGTTGTCGGCCTTGTCCGCCAGGCCGACCTTCGCCAGCACGTCCCGGGCGATCTCGCGGGCCGCCGCCTTGTCCATCTTCTTCACCGAGCGCGGGGCGAGAACGATGTTCTCCTCGATCGTCAGGTGCGGGAAGAGGTTGTAGCTCTGGAAGACGATGCCGACGTCGAGCCGCAGCTTGCGCAGCTCAAGTTTCGGATCGTCGACGCGGTGGCCGCAGACGTGGATCTCGCCGCTGTCGACCTTTTCAAGACGGTCTATGCAGCGCAATGCCGTGCTTTTGCCCGAGCCGCTGGCGCCGATGAGCGCAACAACCTCGCCCTTCTCGACCGAGAAAGAGACGCCATGCAGCACCTGGAGCGCGCCGAAGCTCTTCTTGACGTCTTTCAGGACGACTATGGACATGGCTTCCTCCGGAATGGGTCGGCCGTCATGCGGAGACGGCCTTCAGGGTGCGCAGGCGCGCAGCACCGCTATTCTCCAGCCGCCGGCTAAGCGCCGAGACGGGGTAGCAGAGGCAGAAGTAGAGTGCGGCGACGATGACGTAGATCAGGAAGGGCTCGAAGATCGAGTTGTTGATCAGTTGGCCAGCGCGGGTGAGCTCGACGAAGCCGACGACGGAGGCCAGCGAGGTGTTCTTGATGATCTGCACGGAGAAGCCGACCGTCGGCGGGGTGGCGATGCGGATCGCCTGCGGAAGGATCACCTTGAACATCCGGTCGAACTTCGACATCGCGAGGCACTCTGCCGCCTCCCATTGCGCTTTGGGAACAGACTCCAGGCAGCCACGCCAGATCTCGCCGAGATAGGCGCTGACGTAGATGGTCAGCGACAGGCCCGCGGCGAGCAGCGGCGAGATGGAGAAACCGAGCGTCGGCAGTCCAAAGTAGATCAGGAACATGATGATCAGCAGCGGCGTGCCCTGAATGAGCTGGACATAGGCGGCAGCGACGATGCGGATCAACTTGAACGGCGCGGTCCGGCCAAGCGCGACGAGAAAACCACCGATGCCGCCTCCGACGAAGGCCATCAGCGACAGGACGACGGTCCACATGGCACCGACGAGCAGGAACTGGATGTGACCGAGATTGACGGCAGTGTTCATCGCTCTCGCTCCTAGAGGTTGGTGCCGAGGCGGCGACGCCGGGGGAATATCGCCTGGCCGAACAGCCAGAAAGCCAGCCGCATCAACAGCGAAAGCGCGAGGTAAAGCAGCGCCGCGACGACGAAGGTCTCGAACGGCCGATAGGTCTCGGACTGGATGAAGTTGGCGGCCGCCGTCAGTTCCTCGGCGGAGATCTGCGAGGTGACGGAGGAGGCGAGCATCAAGAGGATGAACTGGCTGGTCAGTGAGGGGTAGACCCGCTCCATGGCGGGGCGCAGCCCGACATGCCAGTAGGCTTGCGCCTTCGACAGGCCGAGGCACTCGCCAGCTTCCCACTGGCCGGGTTGGATCGCGTCGAACCCCGCCCGCATGATTTCGGCCGTGTACGCGCCGACATTGATCGTCAGTGCGATGATGGCGACGGTGATCGCCGAGAAGGAGAAGCCGAGGCTCGACAGGCCGAAATAGACGACGAAGATCTGCACCAGGAACGGCGTGTTGCGGATGCTCTCGACGTAGATGGCTGCCAGCCGCGACGCCCAGCGGTGATGCGAGCGCCGCGCAATGGCGCAGGCGGTGCCGATCAGGAAGCCGGTGAGCGTCGTGACCGCCGCCAGTTCCACCGTCAGCAAAAGCCCGTCGAGGAGCATCTGCCACCTCGCCAGGATGGCAGTGAAGTCGAGGGTCACTCCGCGGCATCCAGCGCCGGGGCGCCGGCTCTCTGCCCGGTCATGCGGTCGTAGACCTTGAACAGCGCCTGATTGCCGTTGGAGCCTTCGCCGTGGGCCCGGGCATCGATGTATTGGGTGGTGACAAGGGAGGTAGCTGGCAGCGGCACAGACTGGGCCTGCGCCATTTCCAGCACAAGGCGCAGGTCCTTGAGCATCAGGTCGATCCGGAAGCCGGCGCTGGCATCGCCCTCGATCATCGCCGGGCCAAGCTTCTCCAGCATCCAGGATGAGGCGGAGCCGCCGAGGAGCACGTTGCGCATCTGGTCGAGGTCGACGCCGCAGGCGCGGCCGAGCGCCAGAGCCTCGCAGATCGCCTGCAGGTTCACGCCGCAAACGAGCTGGTTGCAGAGCTTGACCGTCTGGCCGGCGCCGGCGATCCCGACATGGGAGATCGTCGTGCCCATGCCCTCGAGATAAGGCCGAGCCCGAGCCACGGCCTCGGTCTCGCCGCCGACCATGATGGAGAGGGCGGCATTCTTGGCACCGAGCGGGCCGCCGGAGACGGGCGCGTCCAGCATCGAAATCCCAGCCGCCGCGAGATCCGCGGCCAGAGTGCGGGTAGCACCTGCCGAGATTGTGCTCATGTCGACGAACAGGCCGCCGCTCGGGATCGTGTGCAGCAGGCCACCGGGAGCGCGGACCACCTCCTCGACATGTGGCGTATCCGGCAGCATGGTGATGACGATGTCGACGCCCGTCGCCGCTTCCGCAACACTTGCTGCTGCCTTCGCGCCCTTGGCGACCAAGCCCGCGATCGCTGCCCCATCGACGTCATAGACGGTCAAGGCATGTCCGGCCTCGATGAGGTTGCGGGCCATCTCGCGGCCCATGGTGCCAAGGCCGATGAAGCCGACCCGGCCCGTTGTCTTCTCAGTCATGCTCGCAACTCCTCCCAGAGCCGTCTCGGGATGATGGGGGTGTCAGTCGGCCTGCTCGAGAAGCGCAAGCTTCTCCACGCGGCGGACGAAGTCCTCGTTGCGGTCGAACTCGGCGGCGAAGAAGGCCGTAACGAGGTCGTTGGCGAGCCAGGGACCGACGATCTGCGCGCCGATGCACATGACATTGACGTCGTCGTGCTCGACCGACTGGTGCGCGGAGTGGACATCGTGGCAGACGGCGGCGCGGATGCCGCGGATTTTGTTGGCAGCGATCGCCGCGCCGACGCCGGTGCCGCAGACCAGGAGGCCGCGCTCGGCGGCACCGTCGCGCACCTTGGTGCAGACGAGCTTGGCGATGTCGGGGAAGTCGACGGGCTCGGCATCGTAGCTGCCGACGTCCTCGACGGTATGACCCAGCGCTTCGAGGTTCTTGCGGATGTCCGCTTTCAGCGGGAAGCCGGCGTGGTCACTTCCGATCACGATTTTCATGAATCTTGCCTTCCTATGGATGCAATGGGGGATGGTTCCGCTGCCTTTGCGGCGGACCGATCCGCGGCTTTGGATGCGCCGCTGACCAGCATCGTCGCCCGGCGCCGGAAGTCGGCGCCGATCTCGAAGTGACGGGTCAGAAGTTCATCTGCCTTGGGCGCGTCACGGGCGACGACCGCCGAAAAGATCAGGCGGTGGTGATCGATCAGGAACGCATCGATCCCCTCGACTTGGATGATCTTCTCGCGGCGATCGAGGTGGGAGCGCATCATCAGGGAGGATAGCGAGCCATAGATGCTGGCCAGTGTCGGCGAATGCGCCGCTCGGACGATCGCCTCGTGGAACTTGAAGTCGGCAACGCCGCCGGCCTCTGCCTCATGGATCGTCTCGACGATCAGGCCGAGTGCGTCAGCGATCCGGTCGAAGTCGGATTGGGTTGCCCGGCGGCAGGCGAGGCGAATGGCATGGTGCTCGATGGCGACGCGGGCTTCCATGATGTCGTCGATGACATCGGCCTGCTGCGCGAGCACGAAGGTGAAGAACTCGCCGAGGGTCGAGACGTCGGGGCGCTTCACGATGGTGCCGACCCCGTGGCGGATCTCGACAGCACCGATCATCGCCAGCGCACGAAGGGCTTCGCGAAGCACCGGACGGCTGACCTTCAGCCGCAGCGCGAGTTCGCGCTCGGGTAACAGGCAGTCACCTGTTTTGAGCTGACCGGAAAGGAGCTGATCGCGCAGGAACGTGACGACGCGCTCGTACCCGCCTTTCGCTTCGACTTCATCCCGCGTGATGGAAATCTCGGTGCTCATGCCGTGCCTTTACCGTGGTATGACCACTGATAAATGACAGCGGTCCGGCTGTCAATTGCGAGTGTCGAACGGGAGGGGAGCCGGACATTGTCGTCAGGAACGGATCGAAAACTCTGTCCGCGATTCAGCCAAGCTAAAGTGCCGGCTGGTGGAAACATTCCCCGCGCTCGAGATCCTCGTCGACAACTGCGTCCCAGGATCCAAGAAGAGATCACTCACGTGTTCACGCCCGAGAAACCGCTGAACGATTTCGTGTATCAAGAGCCTTATGACGCCGCGCCTTCGCGTCTTCTGTCCACCCAACCCGGGAATAATTTCCCATACGACAGTGGGCCGAAAGCGGCCTGTCCGCTTCCGGGCGCCGTCGCGGATAGCTGCCATTCGGTCACGACCCATGAGAGCCACTCGTCAGTTCGATGACCAACATAGGAAGCGGATGACAGCGAGGTCACGCGCTTTCTTGGAGTAGCCTTAGGGAGTTCCGAAGGGCTGCGAGGGCGTCCGCCGGCATTGGCCGATGGAACAGAAATCCTTGCATTTGCATACACCCTGCCTGTTTCAGAAACAGGTGCTGCTCCGTGCTCTCTACCCCTTCGGCGGTAATCGACAGGCCGAGCGCTTGGGCCAGTCCCACGATCGAATGGATGACCCCTTCGGCTCCCGCCTTCACGCGCAGATTCTCGATGAAGGAACGGTCGATCTTCAACTTGTCGAACGGCATCTGGTTGAGATACCCGAACCCGGCATGCCCGCTGCCGAAGTCGTCGAGCGACACGCGGAAGCCGATTTCCTTCAGCCTGGCGAGCTTTCGCGCCGCTTCCCCAAGGTCGGTGATCAGGACCGTCTCGGTGACTTCCAGCTCGAACATGGCGGGATCGGCACCGGTCTCCGCGACGATCCTCGCCAGGCGGTCGAGAAATGTCGGGCTGCGAAACTGGACCGGCGACAGGTTCACCGCGGTCACGAGATCGGGCCATTGTCTGGAGTCGGTGAAGGCGCGACGAAAGACCCAATCCCCGAGCTTGTGGATCAGATCCGACTTCTCCGCGACCTCGATGACGTCGAGCGGCGAGATCCAGCCCCGGACCGGATGATGCCAGCGCAACAGCGCTTCAACCCCGTTGATGGGCAGTCCGTCGGCACAAACGAGGGGCTGATAGTGCATGGCGAGTTCGTCGCTCTCGATCGCCAAAGCGAGATCGCGGGACAGGCGCTGGGCGCCAAGGACGTCCCGCTCCATCGCCGGATCGAACGCGCAAACGACACCGCGTCCCGCCGCCTTGGCGGCATAGAGGGCGATGTCGGCCCGGCGCATCGCCTCCACCAGATCCGGCTGGCCCGGGCCCGCGCTCGCCACGCCGACGGAGACGCTCGTCTGAACCATGGTTTCGCCGAGCGAATACGCCGTGGAGCAAGCCTCGATCAGGCGCTCGCCAAGGTCCACTGCCCTGGCAAGATCCGTCGAAAGCACCGCGAACTCGTCGCCCCCAAGGCGAGCGGCGTATCCATCGACCCCGGCTGTCGCCTGTAGTCGACGGGCGAACTCGCATATCAACGCGTCGCCGGCCTCGTGGCCGAGAGAGTCGTTCACGTCTTTGAAGCGATCGAGGTCGAGATAGAGGACGGCGAAGGCCTCACCACCCATGCCGCCGCTCCTCGCTCGGGCTTGAAAGTGTTCGCTGAAACCCGTGCGATTGGGCAATCCCGTCAAGGCGTCCGTTCGCGCGGCGGCCTGAGCCCGCGCCTCGCTCGCCGTCAGCTTGGCGTTCATCGCTTCGAGTTCGGCCACGCGACCTGCCAGCTCGGCAGCGATGCCGATGTCGGCCGACCAGCGGGTCGCGAGAGCTGTCGCGAGCTGCTGAAGCTCTCCGCCGTCGAACGGCTTCAACAGATAGAAAAGCCTTTCCGGTCGGCCGACAGCCGCCGCGATCTCGGCCGGCTTGTGATCGGAATAGCCCGTCACGATGACGATGTTCGTGTCGGGATCGATGCGGCGGATCCGGCGGGCCGTCTCGAGTCCGTCGATCCCGGGCGGCATCCGCATGTCCAGGAAGACGATGGCGAAGGGTCGGCCGCACTGGCGGGCTTCCTCGACCGCCCGGACGGCCTGTTCGCCCTGCCGGCAGTAGACGACGTCGCTGAGGAGCGCGTCACGCACGTCCACAATGAACTCGCCGAACAGCTCGTCCGACAGCGCGTCCAGTTCCGAGGTGACGGATCCTGCGCCCGCCGTCAGACCATCCAGCACCCGCCGATAGGCATCGAGCACATTCGCATCGTCGTCGGCGACCAGGACCCGCCGCATCGTCTTGTCCGCGCTCATGCCGCTTCCTTCAGATCAACCGCGGCCTGGGGCAGCACGAGGTGCAGGGTGGCGCCTCGTCCGGCGCCCTCGCTTTCTGCGTAGAGCCGGCCCTTCATAGCGTTGACCGCATTGGCGCACCAATGCAGGCCGAGACCGCCCGAGCGCTCGCGCCGGGTGGAAAATCCCTTTTCGAAGATCGTTTCCAGCCGGTCCGCCGGAATGCCGTCGCCGGTGTCGCGGATCCGGATATCCAGGGCGGGCAAGCCATTGTGCTGGATCTCGGCGACGGCCACGAGGATCGACCCGTCAGCCCCGTTGGCCCGGATCGCCTCGACGGCATTCAGCAACATGTTGGCGAGCGTCTGTTCGAAGGCGATCTTGTGGCCCATCACACGCGCGTCCGCCGGAATGTCCACCATGAGCGTAACGCCCAAATGGCCATGGATCAGGGCCGAGGCGGTTGCCACGCAACGGGCGACATCGATCGTTTCCAGCACGCGCTCGCCCTGCGATGCGGCATCCTGGTCCTTGAGGATCCCGTCGACATGTCGGACCATTGTCGAGAGGGACTCAAGGTCAGACCTGCGCTGGCCCCCCTCCTCGATGAGGCGCGCGGCTGACAGGACGACAAACTGCCTCAGCTTGTCGGCCCGATCCGGCGAGAGGTCGGCATCGGCAAGTTGCTCGACTGCCTTTGCGACATTCTGCTTCCACGGCGCGTCTTCACTCCGCAGGAGATCCCAGGTGATCGTGCTGATCGGACTGACTGCGTTCCGGACATTGTGCAGGATGCCCGCCGCCTGGTCGGCGGCACCATGGTTGTAGTCCTGGCGGCGCAGGGCTTCGCGAAGCTCTTCGAGCTGCAAGGCCATTTGGTTGAACGATGCGACCGTGTCGCTGAGTTCGTCGCCGCGGTGGTCGGAAGGGATGGGGACGAGGCTGCCGGTCGAGGCGATGGACGAGAGGTGTCTGCGCAGCGCCTCGATGCGGGCAATCACGATGTGGCGAAGGAGGGCGGCAAGAGTGGCGATCAGCAAGGCACCGCCCACGACCAGAAGCGACATCGCGATCCAGATCGCCTGGCGTCCGGCCGAGGAGACAAGACGTTCCGTCCTCGACACCAGCATCGCGATCGGCTTTCCGTCGATGCCGTCGAGAACAGTCCGCGTCTCGATGGTGTCGTCACCTCTGGCGACGGCCTGCGACGTCGCACCGTCCGACGGAGCCGGCAACAGCTCGAAGTCGACCTGGGTCACCTCCCGCAAGGCGTCGATATCGAGCAGCCTTCCGAAACCCAGCGTGCCCATGGCCGGGCCTGCCCGGTTCGATGTCAGGATCGGAGCATAGCCGACGGCGACAAGGCCGAGGGGCGTCTGCATGAGGCCCTGCCGCGATTGGGGCGCCGAACCGCCGATGCGGAGAGGATGCGCCTCCGGCAGGAGCGCCAAGGGCAGCGCCTGGATCTGTCTCGGTTCCTCCGCCGAATAGTCGAAACCCTTGTCGAGCCTGACATTGCCGGCCGCGTCGATCGCCACGAAGAAGTTGACACCCAAGGCCTTGAGCGACTCGGGACTGACGTTCTGCTCCTCGTAGTCGGAAAGCTCACCCTTCATGAAGCTGTAGCTGTCATCCCAGAAGGCGTAGTCGCGCGATGAGGCCGCGACCTGCTCCTCCTGTCCCTGGATCGCCTGGATGGCGCGGCTCTGATTCCGGCTTGCGGTTTCCGACTCGATGTCGAGAAAGAGCGGCATGATCGTCCATTGCAGAATGCCGAAATTCAGCACGGCCGAAATGGCGACGACGCCAAGCAGAGCGAGATTTGTCTTGGTCACGATGCGCATCAAAAGTCTCCCTGACAAGAAGTAGCGCCGTCCGCTTAAGGAAGGATTTTGCTTGTGAGCAAACCCGCTCGCAGCGGTGTCAAACCCATGCACGGCAAACAAAATGCCTGCACGGATGACGGGCTGTGGGAGGAAGGGGAGTCTCCCCTGCCACCCGGCGCTGTGAAGCGTTACTTCACCAGGAGCTCGACGCGCGCGGTCATCTCTTCGATCTCCTTCTTCTGGGCATTGATGATCATCTGCGCCATTTTCCTGGACGCCTCGTCCTTGCCCATCTTCAGCTCGACCTCGCTCATGGCGATGGCGCCCTGGTGATGGGCGATCATCCCGCAGTTGAAGGCGAGGTCCGGGTCCTTGATCATGGCCGCTTTCATCATCGGGCCGTGCATCTGCATCATGGCCTCGTGGTTGGCCTTCTGGGCCTCGTCCATGCCGGACATCATGGCGTCCATGCCGCCCATCATTCCGGACATGTCCATGGTCGATCCGGCGGCGGCTTCACAGGCTTTCGGCAGCATGATGCCACCGGGCATTGCGTGGCCTTCCTGTGCCTGAGCGGTGAGCGGGAAGGCAACGATCGCAGCGGCGATGAGTATCTTGCGCATGGTGGTTCTCCTTGGATGGCTCTTTGGCGGGTTGATGGCATCCACCCGGGACGGCGGGCCGCCGTCCCGGGCGATCAGTTGAACTTTGCCTGGGAGGTCTTGCCGTCCGGGCCGGTAAGTTGGACGGCTCCTTTCATGGCGCCTTCCGACGGCGTCGCGAGCGGTCCGGACAGGAACGCGCCGGCGGGGGCGAGCGGCACGCGCGTGGGCTTGCCGTCGATGAGGAGGATGGCCATGCCCTTGAAACCGTCGCTCGGGAGCGGCGCGTCGGCGGCGTCGCTGACAAACACCTTCACTTCGCTTCCCGCCGCGACCAGTTCGACATGGTGGGAACCGGCATCGACGAGCGTGCCGCCGTTCGGTCCCTTGCGGGGTTCATGGGCCTGCGCGATGCCGGATGCGAGGAGCGCGGCGGCGAGGACGAGACTGCGGATGGTCATGGTGAGTGTCTCCGGTTGAGGATCAGAAGGAATGGGCGGCCGCGCCAGGTGCCGCCGCGGCGGTCTCCGGCGTCGTCTGCCGGGCGGCATCGACCAGGCGCTTCAACGGCTTCTCGCCGTAGCGCAGGAAGAGGACGGGGGTCAGGAAGGTGTCGAGCAGCGTCGAGGAGACGAGGCCGCCGAAGATCGTCACCGCGACGGGGTGGAGGATCTCCTTGCCCGGCGCCGAGGCGTCGATCATCAGCGGCACCAGCGCGACGCCGGCGGACAGCGCCGTCATCAGCACGGGGGTCAGCCGCTCTAGGCTGCCGCGCATCACGAGGTCGCGCCCGAAGGGCATTCCCTCGTGGATCGACAGGTTGATGTAGTGGCTGATCTTCAGGATGCCGTTGCGGGCCGCGATGCCCGTCAGAGTGATGAAGCCAATCATCGAGGCGACCGACAGCGGCTGGCCCGAGAGCCAGAGCGCCGCGACGGAGCCGATCAGGGCGAGCGGGATGCTGCCGAGGATGATCAGGGTGAACACGGCCGAGCGGTAGCGGCTGTAGAGGATCGCGAAGATCATCGCGAGCGACACCAGCGACAGGAGCCCGATGGTGCGGCTCGCCTCCTCCTGCGCCTGGAAGGTGCCCTCGAGACTGGTCGAGAAGCCGGGCGGCAGCGCCGCGGCGGCGACCTCCGCGCGGATCCGCTCGATCACCTCGGCCATATCAGCGTCGCCAGCGGCGTTGGCGAGGACGACGACGCGCCGCTGGCCGTTCTCCCGCAGGATCTGGTTCGGCCCGTCGGTCTCCCGAACGTCCGCGAGCTCGCGCACGGGGATCCAGCCCGCCGGCGTCTCGATCAGGAGATCGCCGAGTGCCTGTGTCGTCCTCTCGGTGTCGCCGAGCCGCAGCACGACATCATAGGTGCGGTTGCCATCGACGAGCCGTGAGACGACGCGCCCGTTGGAGAGCTGCTCCAGCTCCTCGGTGACCTTCGCGGGCTGGATCCCGAAGAGCGCGGCGCGGGCGTAGTCGATCCGGATCTCGAGTTGCGGGATGCGCACCTGCTTCTCGACCTGGAGGTCGACGACGCCCGGGACAGTCGCGAGCCGGGCCCGCAGGCTCTCGGCAACCGAGCGCAGGGTGTCGAGGTCCTCGCCGAAGACCTTCAGCGCGATCTGGGCGCGGACGCCGGACAGCATGTGGTCGAGGCGGTGCGAGATCGGCTGGCCGATGTTGATGGCCACCGGAAGAACCGAGAGCCGCGAGCGGATGTCGGCCTCGATCTCCGGCTTCGCCCGTCCGGACTCGAGATCCACCTCGATCTCCGACGAGTGGACCCCCTCGGCGTGCTCGTCGAGTTCCGCCCTCCCCGTCCGGCGCCCGACCAGGCTGACCTCGGGCACTTCCATGATGAGGCGCTCGGCGATGAGGCCGACCCGGTGCGATTCCGCCAGCGAGATGCCGGGGTTGAAGGCCATGCTGATCGTCAGCGTGCCCTCGTTGAAGGGCGGCAGGAAGGCACGCGGCAGCGCGGTCGCGGCGAAGGCGGCAAGGCCGACGGCCACCGCGGCGCACAGCATCAGCATCCGCGGCCAGCGGAAGGCGCGGTCGAGTAGCGCGCGGTTGCCGCGCTTCAGCCAGCGCACGAGGAAGCTCTCGTGTTCATCGAGGCGCTTCAGGCCCGGCAGGAGGTAGTAGGCCATCACCGGTGTCAGCGTGATCGAGACGACGAGGCTGGCGAGGATCGAGACGATGTAGGCCTGTCCGAGCGGCGCGAACAGCCGCCCCTCGATGCCCGACAGGGCGAACAGCGGCACGAAGACGAGGACGATGATCACCGTCGCGTAGACGATGCCGGAGCGCACCTCCTGCGAGGCGGAGACGACGACGTCGAAGACAGACCGCGGATTGCCGAGCTCGCGGTTCTCCCGCAGCCGCCGAAAAATGTTCTCGACGTCGACCACCGCGTCGTCGACCAGCTCGCCGATGGCGATGGCGAGGCCGCCGAGCGTCATCGTGTTGATCGACAGGCCCATGAGGTGAAAGACGATCCCGGTCGCGAGGATCGAGACCGGGATCGCCGTCAGCGAGATGACGGTCGTGCGCAGGTTGAGGAGGAAGGCGAAGAGGACGATCGCCACCACAACGATGGCCTCAATGAGCACCGTCTCGACGTTCCTCACGGAAGTCTCGATGAAGTCCGCCTGCCGGAACAGGACCTGGTCGGCCTTGATGCCGTCGGGCAGCGAGGCACTGACCTCGCCGAGCGCGGTTTCCAACTGGCGGGTCAGGGTGACGGTGTCGACGTCCGGCTGTTTCTCGATCGAGACGATGACAGCGGACTTGCCCATGTACCCCGCCTCACCCCGCTTCTGCCGGGCGCCGAAGGAAACGTCGGCCACCTGGTCGAGAAGGATGGGCTGGGCGCCGACCGTGGCGACGACGAGGCTGCGCAGGTCGTCGAGGCTGAGGCTGCGGCCGATGTTGCGGATCAGGAACTCGCGGGAATACTGATCGGTGAAGCCGCCGCCCGTGTTCGCGCCGAACGAGGCGAGCGCGCCTTCCACCTGTTCCATCGTGACGCCGAGCGCGCGAAGGGATGCCGGGTTCGGCGCGACCCGATACTGGCGTACCTCGCCGCCGATCGGGATGACCTGGGCGACGCCGGGAACGGCGAGAAGCCGCGGCCGGACCAGCGCGTCCGCCGCCTCGCGCAGCGCCATGGGCGACACGCCGTCGGGCGCGGTCATAGCGACCAGCATGACCTGGCCCATGATCGAGGAGATCGGGCCCATCTGCGGCGACACCCCGGGCGGGAGCTGGGTTCGCACGAGCGCCAGCTTCTCGGCGATCTGCTGGCGGTTGAGGTAGATGTCGGTGTCCCAGTCGAACTCGACATAGACGATGGAGAGGCCGACGCCCGAAACGGAGCGCACCCGGGACACGCCGGGCAGGCCGTTCATCTGCGTCTCGAGCGGATAGGTGACGAGCTGCTCGACCTCGGGCGGGGCGAGCCCCTCCGCCTCCGTCATGATCGTGACGGTCGGTCGGTTGAGGTCCGGGAAGACGTCGACAGGCAGGCCCATCGAGACGAAGGCGCCATAGGCGACGAGCACCGCCGCGATGGCGAGGACGAGCATGCGGTTGCGCAGGGACTGCGTGACGAGGAAGGTGAACATCGACGCGCCCTCAACGGATCTGGTTGAGGAGTTCGGCGCCCTCGGTCACGACGCGGCTGCCCGCCTCGATACCCGCCGCGACGATGACCCGATCGCCGTCGAGCGGCAGCACGCGCACTTCCCTGGGCTCGAAGCGTTCGGCGCCGGTATGGAGGAAGACGATGTCCTGTCCGTTTGCGCCGCGCAGCACGCTGGTGCGTGGAAGCGCCACCCCTGTCTGCGTCTCCTCGGTCTTCGCCAGCACCGTCAGCATCTGCCCCGGACGGATGCCCCTGGTGTCGCCGTCGACGCTGAAGTGGACGGGCAGCGCCTGCGAGCGATCGGCGAAACCGGCACCCTCGAACGTCAGTGACATAGCCTCGACACCTTCGCCCTCCGCCGATGCGGCCGAGAACGATCCAGAGTGCCCGTAGGCCAGCGCCTCGACCCACAGGCGGGAGGGATCGACGATGTGAAAGACGATGGCATTGCTCTCCGCCATCTGGCCGGCAATGGCGTTGGAGGCCGCTACGACACCCGACACCGGGGCGACGAGCGCCTCCGGCTTTACCTGCACCTGGTCGATGGCGGCACGTCGGTCGCGAAGGCCCTCGAGCTCGATCTTCGTCTCGTCGAGCGTCGTCTTCGCGACCGCGCCGCTCTTCACCAACGTCTCGGATCGGCGCACCCGCTGCTCGGCGATCGAGATCGCCTGGTCGAGTTCGCTGCGGCTCTGGCGCAGATCGGACTGGTCGATCGTTTGGATCGGCGAGGCGACAAAGGCGAGGACGTCCCCAACCTCGACCTTGGCGCCGAGCCTGGGGAAGCCCCCCGGTGGCGGCGACAGCCGTCCGGCGATCGAGGCCTGGACATAGCCGCTGGCGTTCGGGTCGGGGATCACCCGGCCCGGCATCTCGACGATGCGGGCGTGGTCGGCGGGGATCGTCATCACGGTGCGGATGGCGAGGATGCGCTGTGTCGGCTTGGGGATGAAGACGCTGCCGTCGGGGAGCCGCTGCGCCAGGTCGCGGAGGGAAGCCGCAGGTATGGGGCCCGCTTCCTGTGCGACCGCGAGCGATCCCCCAAAAAGGAGGACGAGGCCCGCCACCGCGCCCGCGGCGACAAAAGCCTTGCGGCGGAACACCGCCATCACGAGCAGGCCCAGCGCGAAGCCGATGGTCCCCACGGTCAGGAGCGCGGGATCGTTGCGCGACAGCCTGTCCCTGAGGTCGACGGACAGGGCGTCGCGCATTTCGGTCGCGAGCGCCGACCCGACCAGCCAGCCCGAGCCCTCGGCAACGATCGGCGCGGGCGCTTCGGGGATGGTCAGAGTCGCGGTCAGGAAGTCGATGTCCGTGCCGCTCGTGATGGTCGCGATGAGATCATGGGCGCCGGGCTGCTCTGCCCACGCAGCGTCGAGGCGGTAGATGTCGCCTGCGGCGACCGCGATCGCCGGGCCGGCGGGGGTCTCGATCTCGATCGTCGCGCCGACGACAGGTTCGTTGGTGTCGAAGCGGTCGAGGTGGATCTCCAGCGACGGCCCGCGCGCCACGGCGACGAGTTCGAAGAGGGCGCTCTGCGCTTCGGCGCGGGGAGCGGTCTGCGCGGAGACGGCCGGCGGCGGCGTGCCGTGGTCATGCCCCTCATGGGCGCGCACGGGCGACGCAAGCGACAGGACGGCCAACGCGGCCGCGGTCAGGATACGGAGGATCATCTGGAAAGCCCAAGGTCTGGAACATCGCTCGGGACGCGCAAGCGCGTCCGACAAGGTGTCAGACGAAGGGTTTGGGAGGCCTAATCATGCCGTCGAGGACGACGCCCTGGAGTGCGCCGGGTTCGCGTGCGGCGTCATGCGTCCGTCCCGAGGGCGGTGCCGCAAGCGCTCCCGCCGCCGTCCCGACGGAGGCCGCCATGCAGTTCGAGACGCCCGTGCCGCAGCAAGAGGTTCCGGCAACGCGATGGCCGTCGACCGCGCCATCCTCACCCGTGGCAGAAGCGATCTCTTCGGCGGCATCGCCGTCTGCCGCAGGCTGAACGCTGTCAACGGGGGAGACGACGGAGCGGGCAGACAGTTCGGTCGCCTCGCCGGCATGGTTGGCATGCGCCCGTGCCGCCGACGAACAGAACAGCGCAACGCCGACGACCACCAGGGTCGCCAGCAGCGAGGCCATCTTGTTCTGGAAGAACGACATGCGGATGCGTAAACCTCTGGCGCCCTTGACGAGCAACGTCACCTCTAAAGTACGGCTGAATTGCGATCAAAACCTTACCCGGGTTGACGCACATGGGCATGGATGTGGTGGCCGGGTCGCTTTGGTGGAGCGCTAGCCAGCCATCATTGCTGGCAGGATCCCCACCGATCGTCACGGCCACTTCCGGGCTGCAACGATTTTGCTCTTTCGACAGGAAGTTGCCTGCCGGAACTCCACCTATGTCGGAAAATGATTTCCGGCGGCACCTTGGGGCCGAAAGCGACTCGTCCACTTCCGGACCTATCCGACAAGTAACTGCCATTCCGCTCGCGACCCAACTCCGACGTTCGATAACGACATCGGTGCATATCCAAAACGGACGATCGCGGTGAAAGCCCGCCCATCTCACGCGTGCATTCAGTGTCGTGTCGCGGCATGGACGCTGGCCATACGCGCGTCCAGTGACTTGTGGCGGATGCAGGCGGAACGCGGCTCGTCGCAGGCCCGGCGGCAGGCGAGGACAGGCGTCAGTGCCGGTATCGAAAGCCAAAAACGCGCCGCGATCGAGGGACGACCAAAGAACAACTGGCTGACCGAAAACTCTTCCAGGTCACGCGCGACTGCGTGCGTCCTTGCGAACAGGGCAATGCTTTGTATGCATACCCTCATTCTCAGAAATCGGCTTCCGACAAGGGTGCGGCCGGATTAGTTGTTGGGCTTAGAGTTCAGGAAGACGTGCCCCATGACCCTCGTTGATTTGATCGGCCTTACAGGCGTGGCCGCCTACCTAACGGCCTACGCACTTCTGCAATTTCGGGTGCTGGATGTGGAAGATCGGAGCTATCTCGCGCTTAATCTCTATGGCGGCGTATCCGTTCTCTACTCCCTCGCCTTCAACTTCAACCTGTCGGCCTTCCTGATGCAGAGCCTGTGGCTAGCCTTCACGTTGATCGGGTGTTGGCGGAGCCGCCGCCCGCGCAGCGTGGTCTGACAGACCTCTTCCACTCTCGGCACACCGGTTGGAGGCGATCAGCCAGTCCTCGATCTCGCGAACGATCCGGCGGGCGTGCCGATGCGCTGAGCGCATAACATAGAAGCCTCCGTTCGAGCGGAAACGGTAGGAATGGGCCTCGACGAGCCGCCCGTCTTCCAGCTGCTGGCGGATCATCCACGTCCAGCCGAGCGCGATACCGATACCCTCCGCCGCGGCTTCCACCGCAAAGCGATAGTCGCCCAGCCGCCAGTGACGGGTCGCCTCGGGAAGCGCAACCTCCGCGCTACGGCACCAGTCGCTCCATCCCATCCATTCGCGACGTGGATCCTCGATGGCTAGAAGAGTCGGCGGTCGCATGTCGGCGAGCATCGCTCCGCCCGGGCAGGTAACGGGCACGATCTCCTCGTTCCCTAGCCTAACCGCATGGACGCCCGTCGGCGCATCGCGCCGGTAGAAGATTGCCAGATCAAACTCGTCGAGGCGCAAGTGGTCGAGATCGTCGGTGACTCGCAGGCGCAGTTCCAGCCCGGGAATGTCGGCATTCATGCTCGGCAGCCGGGGCATCAGCCACATGTCGCCGATTCCCCGCGAGCAGGCAATCGTCACTTGGCGCGGCCCTCTCCAAGCGCGCACGCTGTCGGTAACGCCAGCCATGTCATTGAGAAGGCGCGCTATCTCGCTGGCATAGGTCTCGCCCGACGAAGTAAGTTGGACACCTGTGGGCGAACGGAGAAAGAGGCTATCCCCTAAAAATGCCTCAAGCTTGGCGATCTGGCGACTAACCGCACTCTGCGTCAGGCCCAATTCGCGACCTGCGCTGGAAAAGCTGCCCACTCGCACCGCCGTTTCAAAGACGATTAAGGCGTCAAATGGAGGCAGGCGGCGCCCAAGATTCATCTGAAACAACGGGTCCTAAGAGTTAAGGCTATTCGACCAACCGGAGCGGATGCAAATCCTGACGATGTCCCTCGACTGCCAGCATCATGGGTCGTTAGAAGACATCCGCACTCGAGTACCATTTCATTTTGAAGGCATCCGGGAACGAACGGTAGGCGTTCGTCTCTCGCGGACGACATCCTTGCGACTATAGGGCGATGAATGGATATGTCAGCTTTTGACCTCTTTCCTCCGGATGCAGACCATCCCTTTTCACCCGTCCGGTCTCGGGAGACAGAGGTNCCGAGCTTCGCTATACGAACGTGGCGGGACTGCCCCTGATCAAAAGCCACCTCGTCAAATACCCGTCGATCACGGGGCATCTCGAGCCTCGGCCTATCTGTCTTCTGCCATGGGTGGCAAAGAAGGAGCTGCCGCCATGGGCAGGGAAAAGGCAAGGAGATCGCTTTCGAAAATGATGCGCGAGCCGACCAGACACTTATCGCGGTATGGAGGCGATCGCTTTGCTTGTGCGGCCGACGGCAGAGATTCCCCACACCGCTACAGGGGTGCCCGCAGGCTCGGTTTTTTTCACATCTAGGTGCTTCTAAGAATTAACGTAGCCCACGGCGCTCTTGCGTCTCATGGAAGGACGGCATGACGATTTTGAATTCTTGGACATTTCGTCCGCACATCTGCGCGACAGTGACGTCCCATTGCTGGAAGATGGTGATCTTCCCTTCGACAGCATGTCATATGATTTCGGCTACATCGTTTCGACCGCTTCGCTGATCGAGGAGTCCACGCGTGAAGAAGAAGTGAAAGGGCTCCGCGAGCACCGGCTGTCCGAATCATTCATCGGGGCTGCTCGAAAGGCTGCAGAAAACGGTGCTGGCTGCTTCGCTTCACGGAGGATGCTGACATAGACGACGAACTCGAGGTGGGTCGATTCCTTGACCACCCTGACGAGGATGACCGCGTCTAAACAGTCGAGCGAATCTAATCTAACTGGTGTGCCGCGTGATTTGGCACGCCACGCCACTCGGTTCGGGCCGTGTGCATGTAACCGGATTCCTCTGAACGCTCTGCTCGAAAATGACTTACAAAGCCGCTGCTGGGGCCGAAAGCGGCTTGTCTGCTGCCGGGGCGCTATCACGGAAGCCTCCAGGGATGCGCTTCAACGTAGCTCAGATGGCCGACCCCCGACTGCCGTCGCTGCTGCTGAGAGTTCTGACGGGAAGAGCTGATGGTGCATCGATGCCCGCTTCGACGATGTCTGATTGAAGACAGACTGGCGCCTCGTCACTCATGTCGGAAATGATTTCCGGCGGCACCTTGAAGCCGAGAGCAGCCTGTGCGCTTCCGGATCGCCCTTGAGAATAGCTGCCGTTCCGCTCACGACCCACCTTTGACATTGTGGCCTGTTCGCACGTCGCCCAAGAGCAGTCACTCTGTACTTGGACTTGCCCCGCTTTAGTGGAGAGCGTTTTGGTTATGCGACGACCCGTCGTTCAAACTGGACGGGGCTGATGAAGTCGAGCGCGGAATGGCGCCGGACGGGATTGTAGAAGCCGTCGATATATTGGCCGATGGCATAGGCTGCCTCGGCCCTGGTCTGGAAGACGGTGCGCCAGACGAGTTCGGATTTCAACGTCTTGAAGAAGGTCTCGACCATCGCGTTATCGTAGCAGTTGCCCTTGCCTGACATCGAGATCAGCACGCCATGCCGCCGCAACTCGGCCTGGTAGTCGAGAGAGCAATATTGGCTGCCGCGATCGGAATGGTGGATCAGGCCGGCTCTCGGGCAGCGCAGGACGAGAGCCTTGCCGAGCGCCTCGAGAGCCAACTGCTTGTGGAGACGGTCGCTGACGGCCCACCCGACGACGCGCCGGGCGAACAGGTCGATGGCGATGGCGAGATACAGCCAACCCTCCCGGGTCCAGACATAGGAGATGTCTGCTCCCCACTTCTCGTCCCGGCGTTCGGCCGCGAAGTCTTGCTCGAGGAGGTTCGGCGTGATCGGGAAGGCGTGCAGGCTGTCGGTCGTTCGCTTGAACCGCCGCTTCTGCCGGGCCTCGAGGCCGTTCTCGCGCATCAGCCGGGCCGTCCGGCGACGCCCGATGGTGATCCCTCCGCCTGGAGTTCATGCCGCATGCGAGGACTCCCGTAGGTGCCGTTCGACAGCCGGAACGCCGAGCGGACATGCGCCAGGAGCACCATGTCGCGATGCTGCCGGTGGCATGCCGGTCGATCCTTCCAGGCAAAGTAGCCGCTCGGACTGACGCCGAGGACCTTGCACAGACGCCGCACGGGGAATTCCTCTTTCGCCGCATCGATGAGGTCGAACCTCATCGACTTCCCTTCCGGGCGAAAAAAGCCGTCGCCTTCTTCAGGATGTCGCGCTCCTGGCAAAGGATCTCGTTCTCACGCCGCAGCCGCTTTATCTCCGTCGCCATGTCCTCGACGCGGCCGGGAGGCGGGCTGTCCATCAAGGCGTCGCGCCGCTTGTCGATCCAGCGCCGCAATGTCGAAAGCCCGACACCGAGGTCCTCCGCGATCTCGCGCTACGTCCGGCCGCTCGTCTCGACCAGACGCACGGCCTCCTCCTCGAATTCCTTCGTGAATCGTCGCTGTGTCTTCGCCATGGGAGCTCCTCACGCCTCATTGAGAACTCTCCACTTTTCCGGGGCAAGTCCAGATGCGGGTGAGAAGGGGAGGGCCCTCATTGGAGACAACGAGTTCCGTCGTCGCTGGTTGACTCCGTCCAAATTCAAAGCTGGCCTCAGGAAAGCAGGGGGATGTGGCTTGAGCCCGGTAGGCACGTTGTGAAGAAGTTCTTCGATACGACGGTGCTGGCCAGTCGCATCAAGGCGATGATTGTGGGGATGAGCCTTTGCGGATCCGCCCGCTCCCTTCGTCTGTCCTGACACGCGCTCCAGCGACCTACAGAACCGCTTTCGTCCTCTTTCCCGGCGGCGTCGTCCGCGAGGATCGGACAGGCAAAAGCGCCCGTTGAAACCTCACGCTCGTCCCGCGTTCAAACGACCTATTTCTGCGTGACCTCGCGGACGTTTGCCTTCACCATCGCCTCGTAGGCCTGCGTGAAGCCCTTCAGCGACAACGGGATGCGGATCGGCACGAGATCGGTCGTGCGGACGGTGAAGGAGCCGGTGCTTTCCTTGCGCATGGCGGCAATGAGGGCAGGCGCGGCAGAACCCTCGATCAGGCAGCCCTGGGCCGTGCAGCGATTGACGTCGATGCTGCTCTGAAAGGTCGCGCCGATATCGATCTGAACGCCCTGCGGCAAGGAAAAGCCGAGGGGAAGCGCCGCCTGGACACGGCTCGCCTCCTGCGCGGGGATATAGACGATGCTGAACACAAGAACGCTCTGCTTGGTGTCCGCCGAGAGGACCCGGGAGGTGGCCTGGCAATTCACGCCGGCGACAGCGGGGGTGAAGCATTCGAGGGTCCAGTCGCCATACTCGACGCTCTTGCTGGCTTGCAGGGGGCGCGGGTTGGCGTCGGGCGAGGGAACCGGCGAGGTGGCGGCGCTCTCATTGGCCTCCGCCGGCCCCTTGGCGACCGGAGCCTCACCACTGCGCCCCGCGGCGCCGGCTGGCGGAGCGTTGGGCGCGACGACTGCTGTGCCGCTTTCGGGCGCGGGCGGTGCGACGGTTGCGACTGGCGCCGTCGAGCCTGCCGAAATGGGCTGGCTCGGGGTCGCCGAGCGGAACGGCGCATTGGGATCGGCCGGCGTGCCGAGCGTTCCGCCCGATGTCGGGCTCGTGAGCGTAGGGCCAGACTGCTGGGCTGAGGCGGGCCATCCACCGGTCAACAGGATCAGCGAACCCACCAGCACTTTCGAACCCACACGCATGAATATTCCCTCCGCAATGTCTCCTCTTTACACGCCAAACCCCGGTGCGGGAACCCAGTCAGAGTCAAACGCCGGCGCAAACCAATAGAATGTTCTTGTAAGGCAGGGTCGGAATAAGTTACCCGGTAGTGCAGCCACCGCACGCAGCACCAGCTATCAGCGGCGTGCGGGCGCCCTTTTTCTTGAAGGAAATCGAGACAATGCCGGCTTTGACGAGGATGGCCACAACCGCGGCGTGCGCTCTGGCGGCGGCGTTTCTTGCCGTGGCGCCCGCAGCGCCGCAGGCCTATGTCGACCAGGTCACCCTGCCGACGCGGGGTCCAGCCTATGTCGGCCAGGTGCCGCCGGGTGCAGTTCCCGTCGTTCCAGTCGCCCCCAAGCAGGCACCGCGGGGCGCCGCGCCGCCGAAGCGGTCCGCGCCGTCGCCGGTGGCGCAGTCGCTGATCATTCCGCTCGCCGCGGGAGCCATCGACCCTCGACCAGGCAAGGGATCATCGGATGGTGCCGCCGGACAACAGGGCCCCAATGCCGGCGGCTATCCCTCGGTCGGGAACGGCGTCGTGCTGGTCATCGGCTCGCCCGGCCTTGACGGCACACTGCCGAAAGCGAGCCTTGGCCAGTGATCCGCAGCGGCCCACGCCGAGAATTGTGCGAGCGGCGACCGCCCAGGCAAACGGGCCCTCTTGCGAAAGCGATGACTCTACGGCATTAACGTAATAGCTCACTGCTTTGTTAACCGTCATTAGACGGGACCGATTGCAACCGGCCCTTTTGTCGTGCCAGTTGAAACGTGTCGTGCGGTCCTGCCGCATGTCGCGAATGCCTGAATTGTCCTTGGGGGGGCAATACAGTAAAGCTCCGGGGGATTCATGTATCGTCGCGTAATCAGTGCAGTGTGCGCTGCCGCCCTTCTCGGCGGCTGCACCACGTCTGGCCAGGTGTTGAGCACGGCACCGGCATCGCTTCAGGCGGCCACGAAGACGACAGGGCGCCTTGACGATCTCCCGCCTCCAGCCGCGCCGGTCGACGTCGCCGTCTACACCTTCCCCGACCTGACCGGCCAGGCCAAGCCGAATGAAGCCTTCGCCGAATATTCCCGGGCCGTCACGCAGGGCGGCGCCTCCATCCTCATCGATGTGCTGAAGGCGGCCGGCCACGGCTCGTGGTTTCGCCCGGTCGAGCGGTCCGGCCTTGCCAACCTCGTGCAGGAACGCACCCTGATCGAGAACACGCAGCGCGCCTACGGTGTCGGAACGCGGCTGCCGCCGGTCCGCTTTGCCGGCATGCTGCTGGAGGGCGGCATCGTTGGATACGACTCGAACAATGTCACGGGCGGTGCCGGTGCGAAGTTCTTCGGCATCGGCGGAGACGTGGCCTATCGCTCCGACATCGTCACGGTGAACCTGCGCGCCGTCAGCGTGCAGACCGGCGACGTGCTTGTTTCGACGACGACGTCGAAGCAGATCTTCTCCTTCCAGGCACGCGCCGGCGCCTACAGGTTCGTCGAGGCGGACAAGTTGCTCGAGCTGGAGGCCGGCATCTCGTTCAACGACCCCGGACAGCTGGCCGTGCGTGAAGGCATTGAGCTGGCGGTCTACTCGCTGATCATCAACGGGCTGAAGGCTGGGCTGTGGGAACTGCGCGATCCAGCCCAAACGCCCACCCTCATCAAGAATTTTGAAGACTCCTACAAGGTTCCGGTGGGTGCGGCAGGCGCGAAAACGTCCTAAATATCTGGATTCAAAAGTAAAATTAATGATTATGGCGTCAGCTTTGCTGGCGCCATTTTTTGTTCATGGGTCTTTGTCGATCCGATGCATTGATAATGGCACCTTATCAAGCGTTTTCCAGAGTTAACTAAGCATGAATCTTGCTCCGGCCTGACCATTGCTTTTCAAACGCCGACTGAGCTATTAACAAATTGTTAACCGGGATGCCGGGAGGAGTTCGGCGGGAACTGCGCACGCAGGGCCGCCCTAAAGGGGTACGGAAAATGACACGCACGTCCTTACTGGCCAGCGTGGCCATCATCGCGCTCGTCGGCCATGCCGCGGCGCAGGAAGTCTCGAACCAGGCCTTCATCGGCCAGGTCGACACCAGCAACTTCGCCTACCTGTCGCAGAATGCCTTCGGTGCGATGGTGCCCGATACCTTCGGCAACGAGGCCTTCATCTACCAGAACGGCACGGGCAACGTCTTCCTGCCGCTGGCCGGCGGCCAGCCCGCCGACGCGCAGACCGGCAACAACTCCCTCGGCGTCGTCCAGAACGGCGACAACAACATCGTCGGCGGTTCCTTCTTCCAGAAGAGCGACGACACCAACGGCAATGACGGCGGCATCGCCCAGTTCGGCAACAAGAACCTCGTCGACGTCTTCGAGCAGACCGGCAACAACCGCGGCACCATCTTCCAGGGCGGCGACAACAACTGGGCGCAGAACGTCCAGGAGAAGGGCGTGGGCCGCAACGACGCCGGCATCATCCAGCTCGGCACCGAGGGCGCGACCGGCGCCTACAACTTCGCCTCGACCTCGCAGCGGGGTAAAACCAGCGAAGGCGCCTTCGCCGGCATCGCGCAGGGCGGCGCCGGCAACGGCGCGGTGACGACGCAGAGCGAGGCCAAGGGCTCGCGGGTCATCGTCCTGCAGGGCGGCCTGCGCAACGGCGCGCTGAGCAGCCAGGCCAATGACAGCGACTCCATCAGCCAGATCGTCCAGGCCGGCTGGGACAATTCCGCCGTCAACACGCAGAGCGGTGGTCTGCTGCCGGGGCAGGACTCGACCGACAACTCGGCGTCGATCACCCAGGTCGGCATCGGCAATCAGGCCGTCAATGCGCAGATCAGCGCCTATCATGGCGGCGATTACAACGACGACAACACCGCGGCGATCGCCCAGGTCGGCACCGACAATCTGGGCCTCAACAGCCAGAACGACGGCCGCAATTCCTCCGCGACCATCGTCCAGGGTGGCGACGGCAACAAGGCCTACAACCTGTCGGAGGGCGGCACCGGCCATTCCTCCTCGATCCTGCAGCTCGGTGCCGACAACACGGCGCTGAACGCCCGCAACCGCGGCGGCAACCTCGCCGATGGCAACACCGCGACGATCGTCCAGGGTGGCGAGGGCAATGTCGCCTCGAACTTCCAGCTCGACGCCGTCGGCTCCGAGGGCTTCACCCGCAACACCGCCACCATCGGTCAGCTGGGCAACACCAACACCGCTGTGAACGTCCAGGACACCGGCGCCGACAATGCGGCCTCGATCCTGCAGGCCGGCACCGGCAATGAGGGCACCAACGTCCAGACCGGCAATGGCAACAACGCCACCGCCGCGATCGTCCAGGGCGGCGCCGACAATGTCGGCGTGAACCTCCAGACCGGCGGCGCCGATGCGACGGCGACTATCGCCCAGCTCGGCACCGGCAATGAGGCGTCCAACACCCAGATCAATGTCGACCCGACCTCGGCGACGATCCTGCAGGGCGGCAATACCAACACCGCCGGCAACCTGCAGACCGACGTGATCGACTCGAGCGCGGCCATCGTCCAGCTCGGCACCGACAACCTCGCCGCCAACGTCCAGACCGGCGGCACCGACGTCGGCGCCGCGATCCTCCAGGGCGGCGACGGCAATGCCGCGACCAACCTTCAAACCGCTAGCGGCGGCTCGGATGCCGGCATTATCCAGCTCGGTTCGGACAATGTCGCCGCCAACACCCAGACCGACACCGACAGCTCGGCGGCCATCGTCCAGGGCGGCTCCGACAACGGCGCTGCCAACGTGCAGACGGCCGCCAACGGCTCGACGGCGGATATCATCCAGCTCGGCTCGGGCAACACGGCGGGCAATGCGCAGCTGAACAGCCTCGGCGGAACTGCCGGCATCCTCCAGGCCGGCACGGACAACACCGCCGCCAATTTGCAGGACGGCGTCACCGGTTCGACGGCGCAGATCGGCCAGCTCGGCTCGGGCAACGAGGCCGCCAACGTCCAGCAGGCGAAGAGCTCGAACGTCATTGCCACGACCGTTCAGGTCGGCGACGGCAACAGGGCCTACAACACGCAGGGTCGCACCGAGACCGCATCCATTACAGTTCCGGGTTACACGATCGGCGGAAATGTAACTTATCCGGGTGGGACATTTTTCAACCCAACTAACCAGCAGATCTTTACCGGGATTGTCGCAGCGCCAGGGGCACTGGTTGGCTCCGGATCCGCCCCTGTTTCGGACTCGGTCGCCGTGGTTGCCCAGATTGGTGATGCAAACCTTGCAAGCAACCAGCAGTATGGGAAGCTTCTGGCGCCGGCGGAGGGGACCCTGACGCAGACAGTCACTACCTACTTCGCCACACCTTCCTTTAGAAGAGGTTTGGTCTGGACGCCGGGACAGTCTTCTGAGACTATCAGTGGCCCGCTCACAAATCCGTTCGGTGAAATCTCGCTGCCGACCACCGCCTCGGCGGCCGGCATCGCCCAGGTCGGTGACGGCAACGTGGCGTCGAACACCCAGGTCGTCACGCAGGCCTCCTTGGCCGGCACCGTCCAGCTCGGTGACAAGAACTTCGGCTTCACCACCCAGACCGGCACGATCGGGGCGATCGCCGCCACCGTGCAGAATGGCAAGGATGCCGACAACAACGGCGTGTCGAACTTCGCCACCACGACCCAGAACCTCGCGCTGCTGACCGCGGCGGCAACTCTGCAGACCGGCGACAACAACATCGCGGCCACGACGCAGATCGAGAGCCTGGGAAGCCTCGCGCTGACCGTCCAGGACGGCAACGGCAACGGCGCCATCACCGGTCAGACGGGCATCGGCAACCAGTCGACGGCCCTGCAGAAGGGTGACGGCAACGGCGTCGTAACCGCTCAGAACGGTTCGAGCCTCACGGCCACGACCGTTCAGACCGGCGACAAGAACCTCGCCCTGACCAGCCAGACCGGTTCGGGCAACGAGTCGGCGATCTATCAGGTCGCCAGCAACTCCATCGTCGGGGTTTCCCAGTCGGGCAACAGCCAGTCGTCCTCGGTCTTCCAGACCGGTGACTACTCCAATGCCTGGATCAACCAGACCGGCAGCGGCAACAACGCGACGGTGCTGCAGAACGGCGTCGGCAGCGGTTCGACGAACCCGAATGTGGCCTACGTCACGCAGTCCGCCGCGGGCCAGAACGCCCTGGTCGTCCAGTCCGGCCGCGGCAATCTCGCGTCGATCACCCAGAAGTAAGCAACACAAGCGGGGCGCTTCGGCGCCCCGCTCTTCTCCTGCCCGAACCCGATCTCAGGCGGTCCCTATGTCGAAGATCCTGCTTCTCTCCCTGATGCTCTCGGCTGCCATTTTTCCCAGCGAAGCTTCGACGAACGGCATTGCCGGCCTTGCCCTCGACCCGCGCATCACAGGCTGCGGCGTCACAATATCGGGGGGAGGCATGGCCGTGCTCCGGCCGTTCATCGAAACTTCGAGCGATCTTTCCGGAACCTTCCAGGTGGTGATGACGAAAAGATCGTCCGGCGGCACCAGCGCCATCCGCCAATCGAACCGCTTTAAGGGCGGCTCGCTCGGGGATGTCCAGCTCGCGGTGGATCGGCCCTCGTCCCTGACGCTGCGGGTCAGCATCACGGAAGAGGGCGGCGCGCCGCTCTGCAGCATCGATGCCGAAATCGCCATCTGACACCCGGCCGCCCGACCCGCATCCAGATTGAGGCATTCTCGCCATGTCAAACCTGCCTGCCATCCTTCGCCGCTCGGCCGCTACGCTGCTCGTCACCGCCAGCCTCTGCCTCGGCCTCGGGACCGCTTCGGCCGAAAACCTGATGACCGGCACCGGCGGCGGCATTCTCGGCGACGTGCCGAGCCTGATGGCGCCGCTCTCGCCTTTGGTCAGCAATCCGGGGGGCGGGACGAGCGCGATCGCGCAGAGCGGAACAGGCAACTTCGCCGACTCGGCGATGAACGGCAGCGGCAACCTCTCGCTGATCTCGCAGAGCGGCGACAACAACCGCGCCGTCCAGTCGATCGAGGGCGTGAACAGCACGCTCCTGCTTTCTCAAGGCGGCAGCAACAATTCCGTCCTGCAGGTGATTCGTGGCGACAACAATTTTCAGTTGGTCGCGGTCTCGGGCAACAACAACGACATCGCCTACCTGCAGGCCGGCAACAATCTCGGCGGTGCCCTCGACGTGCGCAACTCGCAAAATTCCAGCGTCCTCGCCGTGCAGACGAACCAGTCGGCGGGATTCATGATGCCGAGCGGAATCAGCGGCCTGAACAACCAAGTCGTTGTGGTCGTCCCCGGCAGAATGTACGTTCTGCCGAAGAAGTAAGCGCCCCTTTACAAGACTGGAGATCCTGCCATGACACAGACATTCCTCCGCCTGGCCGGCGTCCTGGCCTTCACTGTTCTCGCCGCCGGTTCCACCACCTCGGCCTCGGAACTGGTCTACCGGCCGATCAATCCATCTTTCGGTGGCGATGCCATCAACGGGAACTGGCTGCTATCCCAGGCGACTGCCCAGGCACCTGGCGCAGGCAGCGGCACCGGGGGCTTCACCATCGATTTCCCTGATTTCGGCTCGATTCCGCAGACGACACCGACCGATCCGACGACCCTGCCGGAAGTTCCGATTACCACGCCCGTCGTCGGCAACTGAAACTGAGGCGTCGGCCGTCGCGCCCACCCGCGGCCATGGCGGACAGCGACGCTGCCGCTATCGCTGGGCGATGAAGGCCTGATTTCCGCGGCCGCTCTGCATGATGAAGGCGCTGTGGTCGTTGCCAAGCTGCGATATCGCCGCGATGTTGTAGGCGCCGGTCTGCTGAATGACGCCGACATTGTACTGCCCGTACTGCTGCACGGAGGCGGCGTTGCCCTCACCGTCTTGCAGCGTGTAGGCCAGATTGTTGGCGCCAGCGGCCGGAGATGGGATTGCGGCGATCTGCGCGGCAATCGGCCCGAAGATGTCTTTCGTCGTCGGGAAACTGCCCAGCTGTGAATAGGCCGACTGGCTGATCTGCGGCAGGTAGGCCAGCGAAGTGAACGAATCGTCGGCCTTCGTCGGCAGGGCGCCAAGGCTGAACGCGGCGACGGTCGCAATCCTCACGAGCATTGTCATGGTCTATCTCCTCAAGCGTCTTTGCAGTATTAGAATTACCTCATTCGTCGTAAGTTTCGGTTGATTAGAACGGTTACTTAAATACCTATTGGATAGACAAAATTCGAATAAATTTGTTTAGATTGTGTTGACTGTAGAGCTGATCGCGGGCGTCAGATCCGCGACGCAATCATCAGGCATAAGGCGGCCGATTGCGGCTCGATCGACGGGGTGCCACAGGTCGCCTGCTCGACAAGCCCCGCTGGGCAAAGCCCAAGCAAACGGCAGGAAGGAGAAAATGGTGGAGATCCGCCTATCGGCGCTTCTCATGAATAACGGTCGCCGGCACCCGCAGCCGATGGTTGACACCAAACACTAAATCCTTCTGACAAAATGGGTTCCCAGATCGCCTGAGGCGTGATTCAGGGGCGTCTTTTTAGGAGGCCGCATTGGCGCGGGACGATCTGTTGGACGAGGAATGGGCCGAAATCGGGCAGTTTCTGGCAAGCGAGCAGGGTCGCAAGTCGCGCGGGTCGTACGACAACTGCCGCGCTCCTCGACCGCCTGACCCATCACCGCGATATCGTTGAGACGGCAGCGAAAGCTGGCGGTTCAAGAGTCGGGTCTGATACCCGCGTCAGCCCTTAAGAGAAAATGACCAAGCGCCCGGCGCCCGCCAACAGCGGCAACAGGACCAGCGTCAGGAAAAAAGGCGCCCTTCATATACGAGTCGAACAGCGCGTCGAACTGAGCCTCCGTTGTCTCCGGCAGGCTCGCAGTTTCATATTGTCTGGCATTTTGACTAGAGCGTCGGACTGAATCCCAGAATCCGCGGCCCGCTTCCCTTTAAGCCTTCACCGTGATTCCCTCGTTTTGGAGGCGGATCCTGAGCAAGAGCTATTCGATTGATCTGCGTGAGCGTGTCGTCGGCTTCATCGACAAGGGCCAGTCGCGGCGGGCAGCGGCGCGCCATTTTGGCGTCAGCGAGAGCTTTGCGATCAAGCTGGACCAGCGGCGGGTGCAGTCGGGATCGATCGCGCCGTGCAAGCAGGGCCGCCCTCGCGGCAGCGGCAAGTTGGAAGTGTTCGAGGTCTTTTTGATCGCCGCCGTCGAGGCCAAGCCCGACATTACCATGCCGGAACTGGCTGTGCTGCTGTTGAAGGCGCACGGGATGACCGCAGCCCCGGCGGTCGTGTCGCGTTTTCTGTGCCGGCGCGGCTTCACATATAAAAAATGCCTGATGGCGTCGGAATGCGCACGCGCCGACGTGCGTGAGGAGCGCCGGATCTGGATGACCAAACGCCAGCCCCGGATGCGGCTGGCGCCGCAGCGCCTGGTGTTCATCGACGAGACCTCGGTCATCACCACGATGACCCGGTTGCGAGGGCGCAGTCGGCGCGGCCGCAGACTGCGGGCCGACGCGCCCTTCGGCCATTGGGGCACCCAGACCTTCATTGCCGGCATGCGCTGCCACGAGCTGACCGCACCCTGGGTGATCGACCGGCCGCTCAATCGATCCGCCTTCGACACCTACATCGAGACGCAGCTCGCCGCGACGCTGCGCACGGCGACATTGTCATCCTGGACAATCTCGCCGTCCACAAAAGCCAGCGGGCGGCCGAGTGCTTTCGACGAAAAGGCGCCTGGTTCCTGTCCCTGCCGCCCTATTCGCCGGACCTGAACCCGAGCGAGATGGCGTTCTCGAAGCTGAAGGCACATCTGCGCAAGGCTGCCGCCATGACATTCGGCGATCTCTGGAAAGCCATCGGCGATATCTGCGGCCTCTTTGAACCAGAAGAGCGCTGGAACTACCTCAAGGCCGCGGGATGCGCGTCTGATTAAGTGTCCGCTGCTCTAGATGGTCGAAGGTGGTACGGCCCCATTGCCGGAGAGATTCTCGAGGACGCGTCCGGCGAAGCTCGGACGCCGCCGATATCGGTGACGTTGAGGGGGAGTGCGACGGCCTTCCGCCCGAGCGGTTCGCCGCGTCCTCGGCATGGCGTTAACAGAGGATGACGTTACTGCCCTTCCGGTCGCTCAGCCAACTCGGTGGATTTGCCATAGTTGATCAACTTCGCCCGCCTCCGCGGTGGAGACGATCCCCTGGCAGGTACAGAATGTCCGATTCTGGGAAAAAGGTTTGTGTCCGGACAACCGTAAAGGGCGCGAAGCGGAAAATCATTTCCGATGACGCAGAGGGGCCGAAAGCGGCATGTTCGCTTCTGGGGCGCCTCCGCGGAAAGCTGCCGTTCTGCAAACGACCGGTAAGGGATGCCGTCGGCGGCCGGCGCTCCATCTTCTCCGGACGATCCCCGAAGCGATGTACCGTTCGCCGGCGTTCAACCGAAAGTCGTTCCATGCTCGAAGCCCAGGCGCAGACCGTCGCGCCCACCCGATCCCGCCGCCATCGACACCCTTGCGGCAACGGCGCCGCAGACGGTCGACCAGGCCGTGCGGATCGATCCCGCGTTTATTCTGGCGAAGATCGAAAGCTGGGTGGTCGGCTTTCAGAAGCTTCTTCCCAACATCGTCGTGGCACTCGTCCTCTTTGCGATCGTGTTCCTCGTCGCCTGGGGCGTCGAGCGCAGCTTTCGATCCTGGGCGCAAAAGCACGACCGCTCGAACCTTGGCGCGGTGCTCGGATCTTTCGTCAAATGGTTCATCCTTCTCGTCGGCGGTCTGTTGGCGCTGACGATCGTCATCCCTTCGCTGAACCCCGGAGACCTTATCGCTGGCCTCGGCATCGGATCGGTCGCGATCGGGTTCGCGTTCAAGGACATCCTCCAGAACTGGCTGGCGGGTCTCCTGATCCTCATCCAGCGTCCCTTCGGCGTCGGCGACCAGATCGTCGTCAACGGCTATGAGGGCACCGTTGAATGGATCGAGACGCGGGCCACGATCATCGCCATGTACGACGGCCGCCGCGCGATCATCCCCAATGCCGACGTCTATTCCAACGCGGTGACCGTGAACACGGCGCGCCCGACGCGGCGTTCCCAGTACGATGTCGGCATTGGCTATGGCGACGACATCGAGGCGGCGCGGATGGCGATCCTGGACGCGGTGGCAAGCGTGTCCGGCATCGAGGCGGAGCCGAAACCCGAAGTGCTCGTCTGGGATCTCGCAGGGTCGAGCGTCAACCTTCGCGTCCGCTGGTGGACGCACTCGAAGCGCACCGACGTCGTTCATGTCCAGGCCGCAGTGCTCGAGGCGGTGAAGGTGGCGTTGGACAAAGCGGGCATCAACATGCCTTTCCCGACGCAGGTCATGCTTTTCCACGACCAGTCCGAAGAAACCGACGGCCTGCGCGGGGCGCAGCGCGAAGGCTGGCCGAAGAAGCCCGGCCACGAGCCCCCTCGGCCGGCACGCGATCTTCGACTGGAAGTCCGCGACGGAGATCGCCTGCGAGGCGACTTGTAATCCGCACCGGCTGTTCGTCCCGCGGCATTTCAATCGTTGCCCGGTTCGGTCACCCTCCTTTGGTCGTTCGCGGGGTGCCGCATCGCGCCAGTATCGATCTGAAAGTCTTTAAGCTGCCGGTATCCCTCGCGAGCGGCTTGGTCCACTCAGCCAAATCAGAATAATCTCTGATCGCCGGAATGGGCCGAAAGCTGACCGTCCGCTCCTGGGGTGCCGTCGCGATAGCTGCCGTTCGCTCGCGGCCCCTCCGAGACGATTGAGTGCGCGTCGCCAGTTAGTGAGAGGAGCCACTTATTTGCCGTATCCCATGCAAGCTATGCGGTCTGTCTCACCTCATCTTGCGGTTTCATTATCCGTGGCTAGGCTTGACCCACAATTGACAAACGGATCCAACCTGATGGCTTCGATAACGGTAGAACTGCGCAGCGTGGATAACACAGAAGCCGCGTTAGGATGGGGCCGGTCATCATACAATAGTCGTTGATCGACCCGAGGGGAAAGCCGGCGGCTTAGGACTCGGGTTTAACGGCGCTCAACTCCTCGGCTTTGCGATCGGGGGCTGCTTTTCCAATGATCTTCGATACGTCGCCCACGATATCGGGGTGAAAGTCGGATCGATCACGATCACAGTCACCGTCGAACTGGATGGCGATCCATTGCTGATGACGGGCGCGACGATGACGGTGGCATGCGAAACGCTCGACGGCTCAGATTCCCATGACCTGATCACAAAGGCCGCGGCGACAACGATGGTCACGAACTCCATCCGCAACGGGGTACCGGTAACAATCCAGACAACCGGATCGAACGGCGCGAGGCCGACCTGAAACAAAGTAGGTCTTCTGCCTAAAGCTGCGACTGCTTATGATTTTACGCGCACGTCCGTTGTCGACCCGAAGCTCAGCGGTGAAATCCGTCGAGCGATCAAGCAGGAACGTACGTCAACCGGACCACATCCTCGTCCATCTGGTCACTGGTCACAAGGCGAAGCGGCGGGCGGGCGCCGGCGAAGAACGGCGTGCCGCGACCCAGCACCACGGGGTGGAAGTAGAGCCGGTACTCATCGACGAGACCAAGCTCGGTCAGGCTTCTCGCGAGCTCTGGCCCGGAAACGGAAATCTCGCCTGCCAACTCATCCTTGAGGCCGCGGACCACCCCACCAAGATCGTCGGCGACGAGCGTGGCATTCGGACCGACGGCCTTCAGAGAGCGCGACACGACCCACTTCGGTTGGCGCCGCCACGCCGCCGCAAAATCGCGGCGCTCCGCGTCCCACTCGGGATCGTCTTCGTCCCAATAGCGCATGATCTCGTACATTCGGCGTCCATACAGGCTGCCGGTCAGGTTGCGCACATGCGCGATCCAGTGACGAAAGAGCGCAGGACCCGGCGCGAATTTCTGATGGTCGACATAGCCATCCAGCGACAGGTTCATTCCGAAGACGAGATTGGCCACCCTGTGAGATCCCCCAAAGGTCTTCTTATCGTAGCCGATGCTAGCGGCTGCTTTCCACCCCGTCCGGTCTCGGAGGCAGAGGAGGCGGATGACTCCGACAAAACTGCTGGGCCATCGCGGGGCGTGCGCTAGATTGGACATGGAGAGCGATTGCTTCTCGCCGTCGCGTCCAAAGACACTGTCTATGCAGGCGGAATCTTTTCCGCAAAGGCCTAGACCATGGACATCTCGATCGACCTCACGCCCGATCCCTACATCCTCGTCCTGACAGGCGCGGGGCTCCTGATCGCGCTTGTGGCGTGGCTGCCGCTGGCCTTGCGTCACCTACCTCTGTCCCTGCCGATCGTTTGCATCGCACTGGGAGCGGCGATCTTCTCCCTTCCGCAAGCGGGCCGCGATCCTCTCCCGACGCAGTATCCAGAGATCACCGAACGCTTCTCGGAGTTCGTGGTCATCATCGCTCTGATGGGCGCCGGGCTGAAACTCGACAGGATCTTCAGCTTCCGGACGTGGGGGATCACGTGGCGCCTCATCACCGTCACCATGCCGCTCAGCATCGCAGCCATCACGCTCATCGCGGGGTGGTGGATGGGGCTGTCATGGACAGTGGCGCTGCTTCTCGGCGCAGCACTGGCCCCGACCGACCCGGTGCTGGCCGCGGACGTCCAGGTCGGCCCACCAAAGTCGGGCGAAGAGGACGAGGTCCGGTTCGGCCTGACGTCGGAAGCCGGCCTCAACGACGGCTTTGCGTTCCCGTTCGTCCACCTCGCCATCGCCCTCTCTCTGGCCGCCTCCACCGGCGAGCCCTGGCTGGCGAAGTGGCTCACCTACAACGTTCTTTGGGAAATCGTCGCAGGTGTCGCCGCCGGCTATGCCATCGGCCGCGTCTTCGGCTGGCTGACCTTTCACGTCCCGGGCAAGTCCAATCTGGCGAAGACCGGGGACGGCCTCATTGCGCTGTCGGCGACCTTCGTCTCCTACGGCCTGACCGAGCTCATCCATTGTTACGGCTTCCTCGCCGTCTTCGTCACCGCGCTGACATTTCGTCACTCGCACCGTAGTCATGACTTTCATCTCGAGATGCACGAGTTGATCGAACAGATCGAGCGCAGTGCGATGATGGTCCTGCTGCTGCTTTTCGGGGGAGCGCTGGTTCGCGGCCTGCTGGGTCCGCTGCACTGGATCGACGTGGGGGCGGCAATCGTCATCCTCCTCGTCGTGCGGCCAATCACCGGGCTCATCGGAATGCTCGGACATCGGGCGGACTGGCACGAGAAGCTGACGCTCGCCTTCTTCGGCATTCGCGGCGTCGGGTCGATCTACTATCTCGCCTACGGCCTGAACCACATGGAGAACGTTGAGGGCGGCGAGCGTCTTTGGGCCTTCGTCGGGCTGATCATCCTTTTGTCGATCCTGATGCACGGCCTGACCGTCACGCCCATCATGCGTCAACTCGACCGGAGCCACGGCCGAGACCCTGATACCGACGACGCAATCCCGCCCCNGACATCGGGCGGACTGGCACGAGAAGCTGACGCTCGCCTTCTTCGGCATTCGCGGCGTCGGGTCGATCTACTATCTCGCCTACGGCCTGAACCACATGGAGAACGTCGAGGGCGGCGAGCGTCTCTGGGCCTTCGTCGGGTTGATCATCCTTTTGTCGATCCTGATGCACGGCCTGACCGTCACGCCGATCATGCGTCAACTCGACCGGAGCCACGGCCGAGACCCTGATACCGACGAGGCGATCCCGCCCCCGGGCTTGCAGGGTCCAGCCTCCCATTAGGAGTGGCCCATTTGCCCGGCGGCATCGACGGCGCGACCGCCTGATGAGCGAGTGAAATTCCAGCAGGCGCGATACGATCCGGATCGAGCCTCATGGCGTCTGCACCTGTGCGCGACGACCACCGTGTGGTCCGGGTAAGCTATGGGCCGGAGCCGAAGATCGTGACCAGAAGCTGATCCTGCGGCCGGAGACGGTCGGGAAAGTTCAACCGTCTGAGAGGACGCCCAGCAAGTTTGAACGTGCGCCGCTCGCTTGAGGGGGAGGGCAGCTTGTCCCTGTTGTATCCCTAAAGCCGCCCGTCGCCTTTTCACCCCATGCCGCCGCGCCCCGCCTCCCCCTACAGCCGCTCCGGGTCGATCGTGAACAGCTCCTGCGCCCTGCCGACGCCGCGCAGGGCATAGCGGCCGACCGAGACGAGGTCGTTCCGCTCGGGCGCCGGCGTCGCGGCTTGAAAATCGGAGGAGACGAGGATGCCGCGGTCGACCGAGCGGCACATCGAGGAGATGCGGCTGACCTCGTTCACCGCCGGGCCGACGACGGTGAAGTCGAGGCGGTCGTCGCTGCCGATATTGCCGTAGGAGACCGGGCCGATGTGGAGGCCGAGGGTGACCGTCGTCACCGGTAGTCCCTCGGCGACGCGCCGCGCGTTCAGCGCCGCGACGCGGAAGCGCAGGTCCGCCTCGGCGGAAAGCGCGCAGCGGCAGGCCTCGGCCGGATCCTCGGCCTTGAAGATCGCCAGCACCCCGTCGCCGATCAGCTTCATCACGTCACCGCCGGCCGCATGCACGGCCGAGATCGCCGCGTCCGCATAATCGTTGAGGAGCGGGATGATCTCGCCGGGCTCGGCCGCGTCGGCGAGGGTTGTGAAGTTGTGGAGGTCCGAGAACCACAGCACCGCCTGGATCGTCTCCGTCACGCCGCGGGCGATGCGGCCGCTGAGGACGAGGCGCCCGGCATCGCGGCCGAGATAGACCTCGACCAGCGTGGCGGCGATGCGGGCGAGCGAGGCGCATTTTACCGCCAGCGCCAGCGCCGGCAGCAGCGCCCGGAGCGCCGCCAGCCCCTCCTCGCCGAAACCTTCGGGGTCGCGGGTGACCCAGTAGGAATAGAGGCAGTCCATCTCGCCGATGGCGGACTCGCCGGAAAAGCGGTGGACGAAGGCGATGTAGTCCGTGTGGCCCGCCGTCTTCAGCTCGGCGAGGTGCTTCCAGGGATGGGCATCCTCGGCGGCGATGCGCAGCCGGCACTCCTCCTCGCCGGCGCTGAGCATCCGGTAGAAGATGCTGGATTGCCAGTCGGCCGCGGCCTGGCCCGTATCGGTGCGGCCGTATTCGACCATCGGCTCCTCGGCGACGCCGTCATTGCGCCAGCGGAAGACGCGGCCCTCGTAGATCGGGTGCAGAGTGTCGATGATCAGCATCGCGCGCGACAGCGGCAGGCCCGCGGCCGCGCATTCGGCGCAGAAACCGTCGAGCAATGTGGTCTCACTGGCGCCGGCCAGCCCCTGCCGGGCGATCCAGGCGGCGACACGTTCGACATGGGGTTGCGTCATCTCGTCTTTCCCTGCGGACCGGGATATCACCCGCGCCCATCCCCATATGGGAAGAATGCGCCGGGGATCGATCGGCCCGCCTGCCGCCTTTCCCCGGCGAGCGATTTTGACGGAGCGGACGAGACATGCTTCACATCCCGGCCATGGGGCAGAGACGCATCGATTTCATGGAGCCGGCGGAAGCGGCAGGGCGGCTTCGCGGCCTCGGCGGCCTCGCCTTCCTGGACAGCGCCCTCCCCCATGGCGCGCTCGGCCGCCATGCCTATGTCGCGGCAGCGCCCTTCGCCGCCTTCACCGTCGACGCGGAAGGCGCGTGCTTTGCCGGCGAGCGCCTGCCCGGCCCGCCGCTCGAGGCGCTGCGCGCCGTCCTGCGGCGATTCCCGCTGGTGCCGGCGGCCGGCCTGCCGCCCTTCCAGGGCGGCGCCATCGGCGTCTTCGGCTATGATTTCGCCCATCACCTGGAACGGCTGGCGAGCCCTGGCGATCTCGATCCCTCGGAGCCGTCGCTGCGCCTGAATTTCTACGACACGATCCTCGCCTTCGACCTTGTCGAGCGCACGGCCACGATCCTCTCCTCCGGCCATCCCGAAACCGGGACCGAGGCCCGGCGCCGGCGGGCCGAGCGGCAGACGGACGCGTTTCTCGCCGCCCTCGCGCAGCCGCAGGACAATGCCGTGCCGGCCGGCCGCGGCGCCGCCCTCGACTGGACGTCGAATTTTACGCCCGAAAGCTACGGCGCGGCGATCGGAAAAGTGCGCGACTACATCCTGTCCGGCGACATCTACCAGGCCAACATCGCCCAGCAGTTCACCGCGCCCCTGCCGGAGGATTTCGACGCCTTCGCCTTCTACCTCCGGCTGCGTGCCGAAAACCCCGCGCCCTTCGCCGCCTTTCTCGACTTTCCCGGCCTCACCATCGCCTCCTCCTCGCCCGAGCGATTCCTGAAGCTCGGCGGCGCCGACGTGGAGACCCGTCCGATCAAGGGCACGGCGCCGCGCTCGGCCGATCCGGACGAGGACCGCGCCTTTTCCGAAGGGCTTCTCGCCTCGGAAAAGGACCGGGCCGAGAACGTGATGATCGTCGATCTCCTGCGCAACGATCTGGCCCGCGTGGCGACGCCCGATTCGGTCGAGGTTCCCGTGCTCTGCGGCCTCGAGACCTATGCCTCGGTGCATCACCTGGTCTCGGTGGTGACGGCAAAACTGCGCGAGGGCATGGACGGGCTCGATCTCCTCGCCGCCGCCTTTCCCGGCGGCTCGATCACCGGCGCGCCGAAGCTGAGGGCCATGGACATCATCACCGAGATCGAGGACCGGGCCCGCGGCACCTATTGCGGCTCGATCGGCTATCTCGGCTTCGACGGATCGCTCGACCTCAACATCGCCATCCGGACCGTGACGCTGCAGAACAATCGAGCGACGCTGCAGGCCGGCGGCGGCATCACCATCCTCTCCGAGCCCGAGGCGGAATATGCGGAGACTTTTGCCAAGGCGGCGCGTGTGTTTTCCGCCTTCGGGGGAAAGACGTGATCCTCGTCATCGACAACTATGATTCCTTCGTCTTCAACGTCGCGCGCTATCTGGAGCGCGCCGGCGGGCGCACCCATGTCGTGCGCAACGACGCCATCGACCTCGCCGGCATCGAAGCGCTTTCCCCCCGCGCCATCGTCGTCTCGCCCGGTCCCTGCACCCCTGACGAGGCCGGAATCTCGCTGTCTGTCGTCGAAGCCCTGTCGGGCACCGTGCCGCTGCTCGGCGTCTGCCTCGGCCACCAGTGCATCGGCAAGATCTTCGGCGGCACGGTCGAGCGGGCGCGGCGGCCGCTGCACGGCCGCGCCTCGACCCTCGACCACGACGGCGCGGCGCTGTTTGCCGGCCTTCCCAGCCCGATGCAGGCCGGGCGCTACCATTCGCTGATCGTCACCGAGACGGCGGCGATGGCGGACGCCCTCGTCGTCGACGCCCGCTCCGAGGAGGGCGAGGTCATGGCGCTCCGGCACCGCAGCCACCCGACCTACGGCATCCAGTTCCACCCGGAATCGGTGCTGACCGAACACGGCCTGCCGTTGTTTGAAAACTTTCTCGATCTTGCGGAGCGCTGGCATGCAGACCGTCTGGCTTGACGGCGATTTTCGCGACGCGGCGGGCGCCGTCGACGCGGGCGATCGCGGGCTTCTTCTCGGCGACGGCGTCTTCGACACCGCACTCGTCGTCGGCGGCACGGTGTTCCAGGCGGAAAGGCACGTCGACCGGCTGATGGCGGCGCTCGCCGTGCTGCAGATCCCGCTGGAGCGGTCGCGGATCGAGAGCGCGATGGCAGCGCTCGCCGAGCGCCAGCAGACCGGGTCGATCCGCCTCACGGTGACGCGCGGCCCCGGCCCGCGCGGCCTCGGCCTGCCGCCCGAGCCGAGACCCATGCTTCTCGGCACCAGCGCCCCGCTCGCGCCGGCGCTGATGTTTGCGCCGCAGCGCCTGGTGATTTCGCCCGTCCGCCGCAACGAGACCTCGCCCCTGTCGCGGCTGAAGGCGCTCGGCTATCTCGATGCCGTGCTGGCGCTCGAGAAGGCGAAGGAGGAGGGCGCGGACGACGCGCTGTTCCTCAACAGCCGCGGCATGGCCGCCTGCTCGGCGCTCGCCAACCTCTTCGTCGTCGACGGTTTCGAGCTTCTAACGCCGCCGCTGAAGGACGGCGTCCTGCCCGGCATCACCCGCGCCTGGATCGTCGACAATGCCGAAAATTTCGGCCTGAGGCCGCTGGAGCGCTCGATCACCGCCAAGAAGCTCGATGCCGTCGACGGGCTGTTCCTGTCGAACAGCCTGCGGCTGATGGCGCCGGCGGCGCTGCCCGGCGGGGCGGCTGACATTCCGGAAACCGTCCGGCGGCTGATGGAGGGGCTGTGCGAGGCGATCGCCGCCGAGTGCGGCACCGACCCGCGCGCGCTCGGCGCCCAACTGCCGCGCGGCTGATCAGCGCCGCCCGGCGCCGCCGGCGAGCAGCCAGGCCGGATCGAACCAGGTATCGGCCGGGCCGTCATAGGGCATGCGGTTGATGTCCCAGTGGCGGACGTATTTGGAATAGACGTCCCACACCCTTGGGCCGCCGCCGATATAGACGACGCGATCGGGAAAGCGCGCCAGCACCTCCTCGGGATCCTCGTGCGAGCGGATCTCGACGATGGTCCGCGTCTCAGCCACGAAGGCGGGAAAGGAGGCGACGGTGCGCGGGCCGGCGATGAGGACATGGCCGCGCGAGACCTCGAAAAAGCGTTCGACGTCCTCCACGAAGGGCCGCCCCGGATTGCCTTCCCAAGGCAAAACGCCGTCGAGGCCGAGCTGGCCGCTTTGTCCGATCGCGCAGATGACCCGTATGTCCGCCATTCCCATCCCTCGTCACTCGTCCGTCGTCCACCATCCCTAGCGTCGGAGACGGCCTCGCGATACCGGGGACTAGCACCGGTGCGCGGAGGTCGGCTTTGCCGATCATCCCGATTTGATCAATATGCCTGCTAAAATTCTTTAGCTTAACATAGTTTATGGAACGGCCCCGGGGTTCGGCACATAACTTCAGCATGATCGACCGGCAAAGCCTCTCAGACAGTTCCAACAGCGGCGGACTGCTCACACTCCCGGACAAGGGCGGGGAGCGGATGGTCCCCACCCTCCTGTCCATCGCGAAGTCCACCCGCGCCTTCCTGATGCTGATGCTGACCGAGATCGATCTGCACCCGGGCCAGGACCAGCTCCTCCACCGCCTCGAACTCGGCGTTCCCGTCAGCGTCTCGGCACTCGCCGACCTTCTGGCGGTCAGGCCGTCGACGGTCTCCAAGATGCTGGATCGCCTGGTCGACAAGAACCTCATCGAACGGACCGCCCATCGGCAGGACGGGCGACGGACCATGGTGGTGCTGACGCCCGAGGGCGATCGGGTGAAGAACTCGGTCCAGGGAATCTGGAACCGGCTGGAAGCCGATCTCATCTCCGCCCTCAGTCCGCGCGAGGTCGAGACCCTGACGAGTGCGCTCGTCCAGGTCGATGGGCTCCTGACCGTCAAGCTGCGGCGCCTTCGCTGAGACGCGTTTCTGCTTCGGCGGATCGCCTCGCCCCTTTGACTCCGCCTCGCCATCTCGACTAGCTGCTGCAGGATGTCGGCAGGACATGAGGGGCCCATCGATGCAGTCTGAACCGTCCATGATCACCCTTCGCTCGTCGTCGCTGGCGGTGGAGATCATGACCGCCGGCGCCTCGGTCCGCTCCGTGCATCTGGCCGGCATCGGCCCTTCCCTGGTCGTCGGCGCCCATGACAGGGCGCATTACGGCGCCGCCAACCGATCTTTTCTCGGCGCCACGATCGGCCGCCACGCCAACCGGATCGCGCACGGCCGGTTCGAGATCGGCGGGCAGACGTTCCAGCTGTCGCTGAATGAGCCACCGCACCACCTGCATGGCGGGCTGACGGGCTTCTGGGCCCGCGACTGGTCGCTCGTCGCGGCGAGCGACACGCAGGCCGTTCTGCGCCTCGAGGCCGCCGACGGCGAACACGGCTATCCCGGCGAGGCTGTGGTCACCGCGACCTTCACCCTGGCGGACGACACCCTGCAAATCGTCTATCAAGGCGAGGTCTCGCGTCCGAGCGTGATGAACCTCACCGCGCATCTCTATTTCAACCTGTCGGGCGGGCCCACCACCCAGGACCACCGCCTGACGGTCGCCGCCGACGCCTATCTGCCGGTCGACGCCGGACTGATCCCGACCGGCGAGATCGCCCCGGTCGAGGGCACGGCCTTCGACTTCCGTTCGGGCCGGACGCTGTCCGAGGGGCCTTCCCTGGTCGATCACAATTTCTGCCTGAACGGCGGACGCCAGGCGGTGCCGCGCCCGATCGCCCGTCTCAGCAGCGAGGCGGGACGGGTTGCGGTCGAGATCGCCAGCGGCGAGGCCGGGCTGCAGGTCTATGACGGCGCAAAATTCGACGGCACCATTCTCGGCCTGGACGGGCGCGCCATCGGCCGCCACGGCGCCATCGCGCTTGAGCCGCAGGCTTGGCCGGATGCGCCGAACCAGCCCCTGTTCCCCGCCTCCCGCCTCGATCCCGGACAGACCTACCGCCATGAGAGCCACTATCGCTTCACCCGGCTCTGAGCGCCTGGCACCCCGCTGGGCGCCGCGCTCTGGACCCGCGCGGCGCGATCGGCCGCGTCGGGGCGCAGCATCCGGTCGCACGACCGGTCATACTATGGCTTCAAACAGGCGCTTGAGGTGAAAAGATCGCCTGCCACCGGGCGCCTCGTCGGCCGTCAAGGCTTTGGTCATCAGGCTCGGCCAATACAGGCGGCCGGAGTCACACATTTCGCCTGACGCTTGCTATGCAGTGCCCAGAATTGTGCATATGCTAAGACAGTGAGCAGACGCACAACGTGAAGAACAAAAGACGTGGATCGAAGACTTTTGCATACCCGACGCGCTGCTCTCAAACTCGGTGTCGCGGCCGTGGCCCTGGCCTGCGCCGGGCCTGCCGCCGCCCAGACGCCCCCCGCGGCACCGGCTCCCCCGGTCGAGCCGCCGCCGCCGAGCTCCCCGAACGTCGTCGAGAACTTCGATTTCGAGACGTTCTCGCGGATGATGCGGACACGCGCCGAAGCGCCCTATGTGGAACCCGCCACGCAGCTGCCCGAGGCCCTCGCCAATCTCAGCTATGACGAATACCGGGCGATCCGCTATCGCCCCGATCACGCTTTGTGGCTCGGCGACCCCAGCAATTTCCAGCTGCAGGCCTTCTATCCCGGTGGCATCGTGCGCGACACGACGCGGGTCTTCATCGGCGACGGCAAGCGGTTCGAGCTGAAGGGCTTCACCGGCGCCGACTTCGAATACCGCGCCCCGCTCGACCCGACCGTCTTCCAGGGGATCGACCTTCCCGGCGTGGCGGGATTCCGCCTGCACTATCCGCTGGAGCGACCGGACGTCTTCGACGAACTCGTCACCTTCCTCGGCGCCAGCTATTTCCGCGCGCTCGGCGCCGGCAATCGCTACGGCTTGTCGGCGCGGGGCCTGGCGGTCAACACGGCGACCTCGGCGACCGAGGAATTCCCGCGCTTCACGACCTTCTACGTCGTGCGCCCGACGCCGGGCAGCAACAGCGTTCGCCTCTTTGCCGAGCTCGACAGCCCGAGCCTTGCCGGCGCCTATTCCTTCACCATCACGCCGGGTCCGCAGACGCTGATCGACGTGACGGCGCGGCTTTATTTCCGTAACGCCGTCGAGCGCCTCGGCGTCGCGCCGCTGACCTCGATGTTCACCTATGGCGAGAACGACCGCCGCGGGCGCGACGATTTCCGGCCGGAAGTGCACGACAATGATGGTCTGGCCATCCACCGCAAGAGCGGCGAGCGCCTGTGGCGGCCCCTGCGCAATCCCCAGGAACTGGCGCTTTCCTATTTCCAGGAGACGTCGCCGGCCGCCTTCGGCCTGCTGCAGCGCGATCGCGACTTCTCGCACTATCAGGACGTCGAGTCGCGATTCGAGCTCCGGCCTTCCCTGATGATCGAGCCGCTCGGCGACTGGGGCAACGGCATGATCGAGCTGGTCGAGATCCCGACGCGATCGGAAACCAACGACAACATCGTCGCCTTCTGGGTGCCGGAGATGAAGCCCGAGGCGGGAAGCCAGTATGAATTCCGCTACCGGATGCGCTGGGGCCAGTCGGCCCAGTGGCCCGACGGGCTGGCCCGTGTCGAGGGGACCTATGCCGGCGTCGGCGGCAATCCGGCCGACGACACGCCGGCGACCTCGCGGCGCTTTGCCATCAACTTCGTCGGCGGGACGATTGCCAATCTTCCCGCCGATGCCGCCCTCGATACCATCATCGAGGTGCCGGACAATGCGCGGCTGATCCACAGCAGTCTCGAGCGACTTCCGGACGGCGGCTGGCGGCTGGCGATGGAACTGGAAAAGACGAATTCTGCCCCCACGGAACTTCGGGCGAAACTTTCCATGCTGCAACGCATTGTCAGTGAAACATGGCTCTATCAGTGGACAGGTACAGTATGATGAGCGACACCATTGCGATTGCTGCCCCCCAGGTAGCCCCAGCGATGCCGATGTCCCGGACCGTTCCGCCGGTCAGGAAGGCTAGCGCGCGCGGCGCCGGCATGCTGGTCCGCCGCCCCGATCTGGGCAATGACGAGGTTCTGGCCGCGATAACCGAAAGGCTCACCTTCGAGGGCCGGGATCCCCGGCACGCCGCTGGGGTCCTGAAGGCGGCCCTCGAGGGACGTCCGGTCGCGCTGGCGTTCTTGCGCCGGCTCGTCCTGCCTTCGCCCCGCGTGCCGTTGTCGATGCCCATCCAGGCGATCCTGCGCAGCACGCCGGAGAAGTCCGAGCAGCGCCAAGGCACCTCCGTCTGGAGCCGTTTTGTTTCCTTCGGCCAGTGATACGAATCGATTCAATTTGCCGCCTGGGCACTTTGCTGCGCGGTCTGGGCGTCTTGTCGAAGCCTGCTATTTCGCTATGAACATCGCCAAACGGCCGAGGCGGCGTGGACCGCTTCTTCGCGGTTTCATTGGGTGGACTACTGATTGATCGCGCTTCGTCGCCTCGTTTTCGCCCTGACGGCCGTGCTGCTGGCGCTGCTCGCCGGCGCCCTGTTCGCGCTGATCGTCACCGCGAGCGGCACCAGCCGCCTGCAGGTGCTTCAGGTCAGCCTACTGACGATCTGCTGCCTGTGGCTGGCCTGGGGATTCAACACCGCCGTCACCGGCATTCTGGCCGGCCGCGGGGAGAAGCCCCGTCCGATCCAGCTCCTGCCCGTCAGTCCTTCCCGGACGGCGATTCTCGTCCCCGTCTATAACGAGGACCCTCAGGCCGTCTTCGCGCGCATCGCCGCGATGATCGAAGGCCTCAGGTCGATCGGGCGTTTCGACGGCTTCGACTTCCATGTCCTCAGCGATTCGACCAAGGCGGAATTCGTCGAGGCCGAGCGGCGCGCCACCTTCGTGCTGGCGGCCGAGCTCGAAGTGGCGGGCCAGCTCTATTATCGCAACCGGACGAAGAACGTCGGCCGCAAGGCCGGCAATGTCGGCGATTTCGTCACCACCAGCGGCGGTGCCTACGACTACATGCTCGTGCTGGATGCCGACAGCCTGATGCGGCCGCAGACCATCCTCGCCATGGTCGCCCGCATGGATGCCGACCCCGAGCTCGGCCTGTTGCAGACCCAGCCGCTGATCATCGGCCGGCGCACCCTCTTCGGCCGCGCGCTGCAGTTCTCCGCGGCGCTCTACTCGCCGGTGTTTTCGCGCGGCATCGCCGCTTTGCAGGGTCGCGAGGGCCCGTTCTGGGGCCACAACGCCATTATCCGCGTGCGCGCCTTCGCCGCCTGCTGCGGCCTGCCGAGCCTGCCGGGCGTGGCGCCTTTCGGCGGCCACATCCTCAGCCACGATTTCGTCGAGGCCGCTCTCCTGGCGCGTGGCGGATACCGCGTCCGTCTCGATCCCGATCTGGAGGGCTCCTATGAGGAGGCCCCCTCGAACCTCCTCGAATATGCCAAGCGCGACCGCCGCTGGTGCCAGGGCAATCTGCAGCACGGCCGCCTGATCGCCGCGCCGCAGCTGAACCTGTGGAGCCGCATCGCGCTGGTCTGTGGCATCATGGCCTATGTCGCCTCGCCGATCTGGCTGATGTTCCTGATCGTCAGCCTGCTCGACCCGATCATCGCCGCGGAGCCGAACTATTTTCCGGCCGATTCGCTGTTTCCGGTGTTTCCGACGCCCGAGACCGGCAAGGCGCTGCTGCTCCTGCTCGGCATCTTCCTGCTGCTGCTCCTGCCGAAGACGCTGATCGCCTTCTCCACCGCTTTCGGCTACCGCCGCCGTTCCTTCGGCGGCGCCCTGAAGGTGCTGGCCGGCGCGACGGCGGAACTGGCCATGACCAGCATCCTCGCCCCGATCATGATGATGTTCCAGTCCAAGGCCGTCGGCGAAATCCTGGTCGGCGCCGACAGCGGCTGGCCGGCGACCGAACGCGAGGACGGCAGCCTGCCCCTGTCGGAGGCCTTCCAGGCGAGCTGGTACATGGTCATCACCGGCACGGCGCTGCTCGGCTCGACCTTCTTCTATTCCCCCAGCCTCTTCCTCTGGGTCTGCCCGATCGCCGTTCCGCTGATGTTGTCGCCGGTTCTCATCAGCCTTTCCGGCAATCCCCAGCTCGGCGATGCGGCCCGGCGCCTCGGTCTCTTCGCGACGCCCTTCGAACTCGCCCCGGAACCGGTGATCAAAGCTTCCGAGACATGGCGCAAGCGCCTGGAGGCGATCCTGCCCGGCCATGGTTCCGACACGACGCCCAGCCATGGTCATGGGCTGGCAGTTCCGACGGCCTGATTTCGCATCCCTATTGCGCTGAGCCGATGACCTTGCAGACGAACCCCATCCCGGCGACGGGACGCGATCACCGCGTCGACTTCTACCGCGGCATCGCGCTGGTGACGATCTTCGTCAACCACGTGCCGGGAACGCTGTGGGAGAATTTCACCGGCCGCAATTTCGGCTTTTCGGACGCGGCGGAACTGTTCGTGTTCCTGGCCGGATTCGCCTCCGCCTATGCCTATGGCAGACCGTTTCTCGGCGGCGACCGGCTCATGGCCAGCCTCCGCTCGGTCCGCCGAGCGGGGCTTCTCTATATCATCCACATCCTCGTCACCATGCTGGCGATCGGGCTGTTCGCCTGGGCGAGCCTGGCCTTCGGCCGCGGCGACCTGATGCAGCAACTCGGGATCGAGATGCTGATGTCGCATCCGGTCGAGGCGCTCCTGGCCATCGTCACGCTCGGCCTGCAGATCGGCTACGTCAACATCCTGCCGATGTATGCGGTGATCCTCCTGATGCTGCCGCTGATGCTGTGGATCGCCGGCGTGTTCGGACGCAATGCGATGCTCGCCGTCTCCGTCCTCGGCTGGATCGTCACCGGCGTCCTGCGCCTCGATCTGCCGATCTATCCCAATGAGGGCGGCTGGTTCTTCAACCCGCTGGCCTGGCAGGTGCTGTTCGCGATCGGCCTCTATTGCGGCCTCGCCAAATGGCAGCGCGGCTATGCCGTGGCCGCCAATCCCTGGCTCTACGGCGCGGCGCTGCTCTATCTCCTGTTCGCGTTCCTGATCATCCGCCTCGATGTCTGGGGCTTCGAGCGGTCGCTCGGCCTGCCCTTCCTGATCGGCGAGTTCGACAAGACCTATGTCACGCTGCCGCGGCTCTTGCATGTCCTGGCCCTCGTCTACGTCTTCGCCTATGCGCCCAGCACCTCGCCCCTCAGCCAGGTGTCGAAAGGCAATCCGCTCGCCATGCTCGGCCGGCATTCCCTGCCGATCTTCGCCTGCGGCACGCTCCTGGCGCTGGCCTGCCAGGTCGTCCGGCTCGACCGGGACGCCTCGCTGCCGTTCGACACCGCGTTGATCGGCCTCGGCCTCGCCCTCCAGTTCGCGCTCGCCCGCTATCTCGACTGGTGGCGCCTGGCGTCGCGTCCCGCCGCCAAGCCGCAGCCCGGCGCTTCGCGCCCGGCCGGCCAGCCGGCATCCCGGGTCTCCGGACACGGTCTGGCGCCCGCGCAGGCGGCCTCCCGCCGGTAATCCTGCCGCCTGAGCTTCCCCCCGCGCGTCGCACTTTCAGTTTGCCGAGGGATAACCGCCTCAGCCGATTGTGTTGGCCGGTGGAAGCTGGAATCGTCCCGCCGCAATCGTAAGGGGACATTTCCATTGGCAACACCGCACCACGCTCCATCGACCGATGGAGGCGGCTGGCTTTCCCGCTCCCGCACCGTCGCAGAACCCGGCTTCAACCGCTGGATGGTGCCGCCGGCGGCGCTCTGCGTGCATCTGTGCATCGGCCAGGCCTATGCGTTCTCGGTGTTCAACCTGCCGATGAGCAAGCTCGTCGCCATCCAGACCGCCGATCCGGCCCTCGCCGGCCAGCCCATCCCGGCGATCATCAAGGCGACGGAATCGGTTCCTGACGACTGGAAGCTGACCAGCCTCGGCTGGATCTTCTCGCTCGCCATCGTCTTCCTCGGCCTCTCCGCCGCCTTTGGCGGCGCCTGGGTCGAGCGGGCGGGACCGCGCAAGACCATGCTCGCCGCCGCGGCCTTCTTCGGCGGCGGCTTCATCGTCGCCGGCGTCGGCGTCGCCTGGCACCAGCTCTGGCTGGTCTATCTCGGCTACGGCGTGCTCGGCGGCTGCGGCCTCGGCCTCGGCTACATCTCGCCGGTGAAGACGCTGATGACCTGGTTCCCGGACCGGCCCGGCATGGCCACCGGCATGGCGATCATGGGCTTTGGCGGTGGCGCCTTCATCGCCTCGCCACTGTCCGTCTTCTTGATGAACCACTTCTCCACCGAGACGCATATCGGCGTCGCCGAGACCTTCTTCGTCCTCGGCGTGGTCTATTTCGTCTTCATGACCGTCGGCGCCATCATCGTGCGCGTGCCGCGGGCGGGCTGGGTGCCGGCCGGCTACGTCGCGCCGACGCGCTCCTCGGCCATGGTCACCACCGCCAACGTGCATGTCGACGAAGCGCTGAAGACGCGGCAGTTCTGGCTTCTCTGGGGCGTCCTCTGCCTGAACGTGACCGCCGGCATCGGCGTGCTCGGCCAGGCCTCGGCGATGATCCAGGAGATGTTCCCGGCCGTCGTCGGCCCCGATGGCCTGACGACCGGCGGCATCACCGCGGCGGCGGCCGCCGGCTTCGTCGGCCTGCTCAGCCTGTTCAACATGCTGGGGCGGTTCTTCTGGGCCTCGACCTCGGACTATATCGGCCGCAAGACGACCTACCTGATCTTCTTCGTGCTCGGCATCGCCCTCTACGCCTTCGTGCCGACGGCCGGGCAGATGGGCTCCGTCGCCCTGTTCGTCGCGGCCTATGCCGTCATCCTGTCGATGTATGGCGGCGGCTTCGCCACCATCCCGGCCTATCTGAAGGATGTCTTCGGCACGCAATATGTCGGCGCCATCCACGGCCGGCTGCTCACCGCCTGGTCGGTCGCCGGCGTCCTCGGCCCGGTGCTGGTGAACTACATCCGCCAGTACCAGATCGATTCCGGCGTCGCCAAGGCCGACGCCTATACGGTGACCATGTACATCATGGCCGGGCTTCTGGCCGTCGGCTTCGTGCTGAACCTGATGATGCGGCCGGTGAACGAGCGCCACCACATCGCCGTCACCCCGTCGCCGCAGCCGGCATGAGGAGCACCGACATGCAGAACGAAGCCATCACCACCCACCCGGTCAAGCTCGCCCTCGCCTGGGGTTTCGTCGGCATCCCGCTGGTCTGGGGCGTCTATATGACCCTGCAGAGCGCCATGGCGCTGTTCGGCTGAAAGCAGAACGAAGCGCCATTCTTCTCCCCACCGGGGAGAAGGTGGCCGCGCAGCGGCCGGATGAGGGGAACGCCGGGTCAGGGCAAGCGCAATCAGCACTGCTTCGGTTGCAACCGCCGCGTTCCCTGGACCCCCTCTTCCCGCTGCCGCGACCTTCTCCCCGGAGGGGAGAAGAAAGCAGCGTCGGCGGCATCGACCATAAAAAAGGGCACCCTCGCGGGCGCCCTTTTTGCAATTCGGAAGAGGCTTTTGCCTTACTTCATCACCGGCATCGAGAACTCGGCGCCGGCCTTGATGCCCGAGGGCCAGCGGCTGGTCACCGTCTTCACGCGCGTCCAGAACTTGATCGAGTCCGGCCCGTGCTGGTTGAGGTCGCCGAAGGAGGAGCGCTTCCAGCCGCCGAAGGAATGGTAGGCGAGCGGCGTCGGGATTGGCACGTTGATGCCGATCATGCCGATGTTGATGCGGCTGGCGAAGTCGCGCGCGGCGTCGCCGTCGCGGGTGTAGATGGCGACGCCATTGCCGTATTCATGCTTCATCGGCAGGTCGAGCGCCTCCTCGTAGTTTTTCGCCCGCACGACCGACAGGACCGGGCCAAAGATCTCCTGCTTGTAGATCTCCATGTCGGGCGTGACGTGGTCGAACAGGCAGGAGCCGACGAAGAAACCGTCCTCATAGCCCTGCATGGAGAAGCCGCGGCCGTCGACCTTCAGCTCGGCGCCTTCCGCGACGCCCTGTTCGATCAGGCCGAGGATTTTCTGCTGCGCCGCCTTGGTGACCACAGGGCCGTAGTCGGCGGAGAGGTCCGTGGCCGGGCCGATCTTCAGCGATTCGACCTTCGGGATGAGCTTGGCGATCAGCGCGTCGGCGGTCTCCGCGCCGACCGGCACCGCCACCGAGATCGCCATGCAGCGCTCGCCGGCCGAGCCGTAGCCCGCGCCGATCAGCGCGTCGACGGCCTGGTCGAGATCGGCGTCGGGCATGATGATCATGTGGTTCTTGGCGCCGCCAAACGTCTGGGCGCGCTTGCCGTGCTTCGTCGCCTCGGCATAGACATAGGCCGCGATCGGGGTCGAGCCGACGAAGCTGACGGCCGAGATGTCCGGGTGCTGCAGGAGGTTGTCGACCGTCTCCTTGTCGCCGTTGACGACCTGGAGGATGCCCTTCGGCAATCCGGCCTCCATCATCAGTTCGGCGAGGCGCATCGGCACCGAGGGGTCGCGCTCCGACGGCTTCAGGATGAAGGCGTTGCCGCAGGCAATCGCCGGGGCAAACATCCACATCGGGATCATCGCGGGAAAGTTGAACGGCGTGATGCCGGCGCCGATGCCGACCGGCTGACGGATCGAGTACATGTCGATGCCGGGACCGGCGCCTTCCGTGAACTCGCTCTTCATCAGGTGCGGGATGCCGATGACGAACTCGCAGACTTCGAGACCCCGGACGATGTCGCCCTTGGAATCCTCGATGGTCTTGCCGTGCTCAGCCGACAGCATCTCGGCCAGTTCCTGCATGTTGTCGTTCAAGAGCGCCACGAACTTCATGAAGATGCGGGCGCGGCGCTGCGGATTGGTCGCGGCCCAGGCCGGCTGCGCCGCCTTGGCGGCATCCACCGCGCTCTGCAGCTGCGCCGCGTCGGCCAGCGAGAGTTTTGCCGTTACCTGGCCGGTTGCCGGGTTGAAGATGTCGGCGGTACGGCTCGTCGTCCCCGCCACGCGCGCGCCGTCGATGAAATGTCCGATCTCGTCCATGTCTCTCTCCCGTTTTGATTTTCGCTGGGCTGCACTGTCGGCCAAGCCTGGACGAAATCAAGGCGGGCGCGCGCGCATCCATTGTGCGAGAATTGACGTCCTCTCTCGCTTCGAAAGTGATTTTCGTGAATTGGGACGATGTCCGCCTCTTCCTCGCCGTCGCCCGCGCCGGCCAGATCCTCGGCGCCGCGCGACGTCTCGGGCTCAACCACGCGACCGTCGGACGCCGTCTCGACCAGCTGGAGACGGCCTTGAAGACAAAACTTCTCGACCGCCGGCCGAGTGGCTGCACGTTGACCCCGGACGGCGCCGGGTTCCTCCTCGCGGCGGAGCGGATGGAGGCCGAGATGCAGGGCGCCCGTTCAGCGCTCGGCGGCGAGGGCGCCGGCCTTTCCGGCACGGTGCGGATCGGCGCGCCGGACGGGTTCGGCACCGCCTTCCTGGCGCCGCGGCTCGGCCTCGTCGCCGCGCGCCATCCCGGCCTCACCATCCAGCTCGTTCCGGTGCCGCGCGCCTTCTCGCTGTCGCGGCGCGAGGCGGACATCGCCATCACCGTCGAGCGCCCGGAGCAAGGGCGGCTGGTGGCGCAGAAGCTCGTCGACTATGCGCTCGGCCTTTATGCCAGCTCGGCCTATCTCGATGCGCATGGTCGGCCCGTGGACATGGCGGACCTCGGCGGCCACCGGCTGGTCGGCCATGTCGACGACCTCCTCTACAGCCCCTCGCTCGACTATGCCGCGGAGATCTTGGGCGACCGGCCGAGCCGGATCGAGATCTCCTCGGCGCTCGGCCAGACCGAGGCGGTGGCGGCGGGGGCCGGCATCGGCATCCTGCACCGCTTCATCGCGGCGCGACGACCGGAACTGGAGCGCGTGCTGCCGGCGCGGGAGATCCGCCGTGCCTACTGGCTGGTCTATCACGAAAGCGCCCGCGGCCTGCCGCGGATCGCCGCCGTCGCCGCGGCGATCCGGGACCTCGTCGAGGCCGAGCGCGAGATCTTTCTGTGAGGGGCGCACCGCCGTCCGACGGGGAAGGAAGGGCGTGATCCGCCGTTCGTTTGCCCTGGCGGCGTGGCCGAGGCAGACACCGGTCGCCGGGCACCGCCAGCGAGACGGTGCCGGGTTTACCCCCGGGCCGGTTGCGCCTATCCGGGGGCAACGCCGCCCCACCGGCCGGACCAGATCTTTCCCAGACAGAGGCACGCGGATGACCAGCAACCAGGACCACCCCTTCTTCCGGCCGCTCTGGCGCCGCATCGCCATCCTCGTCGTCACCGGCGTCTGGAGCGCGGTGGAGCTGTGGCACGGCGAACAGCTCTGGGCGATCCTGTCCCTCGGCGTCTTCGCCTATTCGATCTGGACCTTCTTCATCACCTATCCCAAACAGCCGCGCGACGGCTGACGCGGCCGCGCGGACCCGCCGCGACGAGCTGAAGCAGTGTAGCGAAGGGCGCGCAGGCCCGGATCGCCCGGTCCGGGACCGACGCTGCGAAGACAGGCACGGTGGGCGCGAGGATCCGGGGCAAGTCTGTCCCGTCACAGGCCGACGAGCCGAGCCCTCTAGCGGTCCGACGCCCGAAGCGCCTCGGGCAGCGTTTCCGCCTTCAGCCACGCCAGCGCCTCTGCCGCGGGCATAGGGCGGGCGAACAGGTAGCCCTGGCCGTCGGCACAGCCGGCCGCGCGGACCATGGCCCGCTGCGCCTCGGTCTCGATGCCTTCGGCGACGGTCGACATGCCGAGCCTGGCGGCCAGATCACAGATGGCCTTGACGATGGTCTCGCTGTTCTTGTGCTCCAGCGATCCCCGGACGAAGGACTGGTCGATCTTGATCGTGTCGAAGGGAAAGCGGGTGAGATAGCTGAGCGAAGCATAGCCGGTGCCGAAATCGTCCAGCGAGATTTTCACCCCGATGTCGCGCAGGGCGTTCAGCGTGCCGAGAACCGAGTGATCGTTCTGGATCAGCGCCGTCTCGGTGATTTCCAGGGTCAGCCGGCTCGGTTCGAGGCCGGAAAGGGTGAGGGCCTCGACGATCGAAGGACCGAGCTGCGGATCGACGAACTGGCGGGCCGACAGGTTGACGCCGATCCCGACGGCTTCGGGCCAGGCCCGGGCGACCGAGCAGGCCTGGCCGATCACCCAGCGGCCGATCGGCAGGATCAGGCCCGTCTCCTCGGCGGCCGGGATGAAATCGGCCGGAGAGACCATGCCCCGCAGCGGGTGGCGCCAGCGGATCAGCCCCTCGAAACTGCGGGTGAGCCCGGTCGTCAACGAGACGACGGGCTGGAAGTGCATCTCGAACTCGTCGTTGTCGAGCGCCGATTCGAGGTCCTTCGACAGGGTCTGCCGGGCGAGGTAGGCCACCTTCAGGGCGGGCTCGTAGAGGCGGATGTCGCCCCGACGATCGTCCTTCACCGCATAGAGAGCCAGGTCGGCGTTTTTCAGAAGGTCTTCCGGCGTATCGTCTCCTGGGCCGCACACGGCGATCCCGATGCTGACCGAACAGTTGACGAGCGTCCCGGCGATGTCGAAAGGCGTGCCGAAGGCGTAGCGGATCTGCCGCGCCGCGACCTGGGCGAGGGCCTGGGCGTGCGGTGAGCGGAAGATGGCGGCGAACTCGTCGCCGCTGAGGCGCGCAAACAGCTGCGCGTCCGACAGAAGCGGCGAAAGCCTTTCGGCCACCAGGCGCAGAAGACGGTCGCCGGCCGCATGGCCGAGCGTGTCGTTGACGTTCTTGAACAGGTCGAGATCCAGCATGACGACGGTCAGCGTGTCGTTCGGCTCGTCCTTGTCGAACTCGGCCGCCAGCGCGGTGCTGAAGTGCAGCCGGTTCGGCAGACCGGTCAGAAAGTCGATGGCGGCGCTGTCCTGCGCCTTGCGGCGGGTGCGCTTCAACAGGACGATGAGGACGATGCCGCAGGCCAGAAGCCCGAGGATCTCGGCCAGCAAGAGCCAGTAGATGTCGATGAGCTTCTGCTCGCTGGCTGCGATCCGCGTCGCCGCGGACGATGTGGTGAGGGCCGCGAGCCGCGTCGCCTGGACGTTCAGCGGCTGGAAGACCCTGAGCACTTCGACCGCGTCTGCCGCGCTCTGCAGATCCTGCATCCGCGGTGCCACCGAGGCGACGGCGCTGCGCATGCGCTCGATCAACTCCGTCGCTTCCGCGCTGTCCTGGCGCAGGCGGCGCGAGGTTTCCGTGCCGAGCACCTCCATCCGGTTCTCGATGATGGCAAAGCGCAGGGCCACTTCCGCGTCGGTGACGTCGCTTCCCGGCAGGAAGCGGGCGGCGATCGTCGCCTGCAGCCGGGTCAGTTCCGGAGACGTCGTCATCACCTCATAGATGACGTTGTTCTCCGCCGACATGGAGATGCCCTTCATGTACTGGGTACTGAAGAAGAGCATCGCCGCGGCCGCCAGACCGAGGGCGGCCGTCGTCACCAGGAGCGGCAGTTCCCACCGGTATTCGCGTTGCGCCCTGTGCCGTGGCGCCCGCAGCGGTTCCATCAAAGGATGTCGAGCCGCGCGATCTGCCAGGCACACCGCATGAAGACCGATTGCTGCTGGAGCTTGGGATGGCCGTCGAAGGGATAGAGAATGAACAGAGGCCCCTTGTTGCTGATCGGCATCGGTTTCCCATCGCGGCGCATGGCCAGGATGGCGCCCTCTTCGCGCAGGCCCTTCATCGGCACGTCGGCGACGTAGTCGTTGAGGGCCGTGGCACGGATCGTCGTCCCCGACGCGCCCACGGCCTCCATCAGAACGGCCAGCGGCACGCCTTCCCACATCGAGACGCCCTCGGTCCAGGGGGTCGACGTCGCGAAACTCTCCGTGCCCAGAGCCTCGAGCCCCTCCCGATCGAACACCGCCTCCGTGCCCTCGGTGGGACGGGTGATGCGGCCGCCGACGCGCAGCAGCGGCGCTCCCGGGGACGCGGCAAGCGCGGCCACTGAGGCGACAGGCGGGATGACGAGCACGCCGGCAGCCAGCGACAGAAGGCGCCGTCGGGAAATACTGCTGGCCATGGGGATACGCTCCTCCGTTGATCGCCAGCTCAACTTAGCGTCATTATTCTGAAGAAAGAGTGTTTGAATTGCTGCGAGGTCGATGAATAGCGGCTCGGCTGCCGAAGCAGTCGATCCTGCTTTGCCAGCGGGCATTGCTGACCACCTGCAGGTGGACTTGCCCAAATCTTGCCATTATTCATAGTGGCTCACTGAGCATCGGTAATATCGCTATGGTTGTATCAGTAATGGGCACTAGCGTGACTGACTGGCTTAATCGCGGGCGGTAACTCCTGCCATCGCGAAGGTCGCCATGTCCGAATGGCAGGCGGCTGCAGCCTTGACGATGCCGGCGGCCAGCGCCGCGCCGGTGCCTTCGCCGAGCCGCATGCCGAGGGCGAGCAGAGGGACCTTGTCCATCGCCTCCAGCGCCGCGAGATGGCCGGGCTCGGCCGAGACGTGGCCGAACAAACAGTGGTCGAGCGCGCGCGCGTCGATCGACCAGAGGATGGCGGCAGCGGCAGTGGCGACATAGCCGTCGACGATGACAGGCACGCGCTGCAGGCGCGCGGCGAGGATCGCCCCGGCCATCGCCGCGATCTCGCGCCCGCCGAGCCGGCGCAGCACTTCCAGGGGGTCACCGAGATGAGCGGCGTGCAGCACCAGCCCCTGCTCGATCACCCGCGTCTTCAGCGCGATGCCCTCTGGGCCATGGCCGGTGCCGGGACCGACCCAGTCGGCCGTCTCGCCCTTGAACAAGGCCGCAAAGATCGCCGCAGCGACGGTCGTGTTGCCGATGCCCATTTCGCCGATGCACAGAAGATCGGGCTCGCCCATCAGGCATTCCATGCCGAAGGCCATGGTGGCGGCACAGGTGCGCTCGTCCATCGCCGGCCCTTCCGAAAAATCGTCCGTCGGCACTTCCAATGCCAGGTCGAAGATCTTCAGGCCGAGATCGTAGGCGGCGCAGATCTGGTTGATCGCCGCCCCGCCGGCGGCGAAGTTCGTGACCATCTGCGCCGTCACCTCCGGCGGAAAGGCCGAGACGCCCTTGGCGGCCACGCCGTGATTGCCGGCGAAGATCGCCACCAGCGGCCGCGTCACGGCGGGAACGCGCCCCTGCCAGGCGGCCAGCCATTCGGAAATTTCCTCGAGCCGGCCGAGCGAGCCGGCAGGCTTGGTGAGTTGCGCCTCGCGCTCGCGCTTGGCGCGCACGGCGGCGACGTCGGGCCCCGGCATCTGCCGGACGAGGGCGCGGATGTCGTCGAAGGGAAGGCCGGTGGCGGACATGATCACTCTTTCGCCCGGGAGAGCCGGGAATGGCGGACAGGCGCCTGCTGTAAAGCGCCGATCCGCCGCTGTACAGGTAAGGTGCGCTGCCCGATCATCGCGCCGTGCTTGCCGCAAGCGATCGTTCCGGGACGGCGATGGCCCAATGTCCACAGGGCGCGGCAGGAGGGCTCTGCGGGACGACCGCAAGGCGGCCGGCACCCGGCCGGGCCGTTCGCGCCGGGCTTGGCGGGCGACGGCGCGCCGGGCTTGGCGGGCGACGGCGCGCCGGGCTATCACGACTGATGCCCGACATCCTCGCCGCCACGCTTCGCTCCCTCGCCTTCCTCACCCGGCTGCCGCCGGTGTCGCGCGCCTTTTCCGGCGAGCATCCGCTCGGGCGCGACGCCCATGCCTTTCCGCTTGCCGGCCTCGTCGCGGCCCTGCCCTCGGCCTGCCTGGTCGTCGCCCTCGATGCGCTCGGCCTGTCGCCGGCGACCACCGCGATCCTGGCGGTCGCGCTGCTCGTCGCCGTCACCGGCGGGCTGCACGAGGACGGGCTCGGCGACGTCGCCGACGGCCTCGGCGGGCATCATCCGAAAGACCGGGCGCTGGCCATCATGAAGGACAGCCGGATCGGCGCCTATGGCGCGCTGGCGCTGGTCCTGTCGCTGCTCTTGCGCGTCTCGCTGCTGGCCGACCTCGCTGCCGGGAATGCGGGCCACGCGGCGCTCGCTTTTCTCGCCGTCGCTGCGGCCAGCCGCGGCGCCATGGCATGGCTCTGGTCGAGCCTACCCAGCGCCAGCGAGAGCGGCATCGCCGCGCGGGTGGGACAGCCGGCGGCGCGTACCGGCCGGGTCGCGGCCGGTCTCGGCGCCGCCCTCCTCGTCGTCGGTGGCGCCGTCGCCGCGGGCCCCGCCGGCGCGGTGCTGCCGCTGCTCCTGGGCCTCCTCGTCCTCGGCCAGTTTCGCAAATTCCTGATCCGCCGGCTCGGCGGCCAGACCGGCGACTGCCTCGGTGCCGCGCAGCAGCTGACCGAGATCGCCGGCCTCTTCGGCTTCGCGCTCGCCCTCAGCGCAGGCTGAGGACGAAGAGGAGCAGCGCCGCGGCGATCAGGAGGTTGGACAGCCGGCGCAGCAGCACGATCGCGCGGTCGATGTCGGCGGCCGTCGCCTGCAGCCGTCCTTCGGGATGCAGCAGCGGCGCGTCGACGATGAGGGTGCCGTAGCGGCGCGGGCCGCCCAAAGCGAGGCCGAGCGCGGCGGCGGCGGACGCTTCCGGCCATCCGGCATTGGGCGAGCGGTGCAGCCCGGCATCGCGCCGGGCGACGGCCCACGCATGGGCGAAACCCCGCGAGCCCGGCAGCGTCGGGGCGAGCGCGGCGAAGGCGAGGGCGTTCAGCCGCGCCGGCAGGAGATTGGCCAGATCGTCGAGCCGTGCCGCGGCCCAGCCAAAGGCGCGGTGGCGCTCGCTCATATGGCCGATCATCGAATCGGCCGTGTTCAGCACCTTGTAGGCGAGGAGCCCTGGCAGGCCGAAGACGAGATAGAACAGCCAGGGCGCGACGATGCCGTCCGACGCGTTTTCGGCGAGACTCTCGATCGCCGCGCGGCAGACGCCGGCCTCGTCCAACTGGTCGGGATCGCGCCCGACGATCATCGACACGGCGCGCCGCCCTTCGGCGAGCCCGCCGGAGGAGAGCGCCTCGGCCACCCGCCGGACATGCTCGGCCATGCTCTTCTGTGCCAGGAAGATGCCGACGACGACGGCTTCGAGCCCGATCCCCACCCAGCCGAGGCGGGCCAACAACGCATGCAGCCCCGCCCCGAGCGCGATGGCCGCAGCCAGCAGCGCGATCACGGCGACGACGCCGTTGCGCCGCTGCGCGGCGAAGGAGAGGTCTTCGCGGTTGAACCGCCGGTCCATCCAGCCGATCACCTGGCCTATCCACACCACCGGATGCGGCCAGCGCCGCCAGAGCCAGTCGGGATCGCCGACGATGCGGTCGAGCAGCGTGCCGAGGAGAAGGGCGAGGAAATGCGCGGTCATGGCATGATCTTCCGGCCGCTGAAGCGGTCAGCGCATCGCGTCGGTGACGACTGACGACGCCCGTCAGCCTGCCGATCTCTCCCCTTGAGGGGGAGATGCCCGGCAGGGCACAGGGGGGTAAAGCGCCGGCGTCTGCCAAAGCTTCCGCGTCCGTCGTCGCTGCTCTCTTGTCTGCTGAAGACTGAGGGCGGCAGCGTTTCAGAAGCTGCGCTCGCGACGCCGCGCCCGCACACCCCCCTCTGGCCTGCCGGCCATCTCCCCCTCAAGGGGGGAGATCGGAACGTCGGTGGAGTCGGGCCCTTCCTCATGCCCGGTCGATCACGTGCAGGAACGAGCCGCCGACGCGCCCGATCCGGAGCCCTCTCGGGCCGAGATCCGTGCCCGCGGCGTCGCTGGCGCGCAGCAGCGGTTCTGCCGCGCCCTCGTGGACGATGCTAGCATAGTGGAATTCATGCGCCGCGAGCGCCCCGTCCCAGGGAAAGCCCGACATCGCCACCCGGCGATAGCCGAGATGGCGGCGGCGCGTGGCAAAACTCGTCGACAGCGGCAGCAGGCCGAGCATGGCATGGCGAATGCCGTCCGCGTCCTCGATCGAATCGCCCAGCATCATGTAGCCGCCGCACTCGCCATAGATCGCGGCACCGCGACTGGCCGCGGCGCGCATTCCCTCGGCAAAGCGCCTGGCCACCGCCAGCCGCCCCGCATGCAGTTCGGGATAGCCGCCGGGCAGATAGACGGCGTCGGCATCAGGGTCGGGCGCCTCGTCGGCGAGCGGCGAGAAGAAGGACAGCGAGGCGCCCGCTCGGCGCCAGCCGCCGAGGAGATGCGGATAGGCGAAGGCGAAGGCGGTGTCGCGGGCGACGGCGATGCGCTGGCCAAGCGGCGCCAGCCGCGGCACCGCCAATGCGGACGGTTGTCGCGTCGCGGCGCCGTCGCTTCCGTCAGGACCGTTGCCGGGGCCTCGGCGGGCCAGCGCGCGAAGAGCCGCCAGATCGAGGCCGGAGGACACCCAGTCGGCGGCGCGCTCGAGGAAGCCTTCGAGATCGGCGTGTTCCATCGCCTGGACGAGGCCGAGATGGCGTTCGGGCAGGCCGAGACCGGGGTCGGCAGGCAGGACGCCGAGGACCGGCACGCCGAGCGGCGCGATCGCCTGAACCAGCATGGCGGCATGCCGGGGGCTGCCGACGCGGTTGAGGACGACGCCGGCCAGGGCCACGTCGGCACGGTGGTCGCGAAAGCCGCGCACCAAGGCGGCGGCGGAATGCGACTGTTTCGCGCAGTCGACCACCAGCACGACGGAAAGCCCGAGCGTCGCCGCGAGATCGGCGGAAGCGCCGGTGCCATCGGCGGCGCCGTCGAAGAGACCCATCATGCCTTCTACGACGAGCCCCTCGGCAGCGGAATGCCCCGCCTCGGTGGGCCAGAGCGCTTCGGCCGCCAGGACGGACAGAAGGTCCGGCCGCATCGCCCACGGGTCGAGATTGACGCAGGGCCGACCGCCGGCGGCCGCATGAAAGGCCGGATCGATATAGTCCGGCCCGGCCTTGGCCGAGGCCATGGCGATGCGGGCACGGCGAAAGGCGCGGAGCAGGCCGAGCGTCACGCTGGTCTTGCCGGCGCCGGAAGACGGCGCGGCGATCAGAAGGCCGGGCATGGGCGCCTCCGCAGACTGTCTCGGACGGACGGACAGGCCCGGTTGGCCGTCGGGCATCCCGCCCCGGACTGCCCGGCTCGCCCGGAAAGCCGCCGCTCGGCCCGAAGCCCCCCCTGCTTTCGCCCCGCCCCGCGCCGGCCTATAGACAGGACATGGAGCCCGACCGCCGCCCGACGACCGATGACAGCGCCGCGCCCGTGCCGGTGCTGCGGCGCGGCTGGACGACGGGGGCCTGCGCCACCGCGGCGACGAAGGCGGCGCTGACGGCGCTGCTGACCGGCGACTTTCCCGATCCCGTCGAGATCGCCCTGCCCAAGGGCGAGACGCCGGCCTTCGCCCTCGCCCGCCAAAGTCTGGCCCACGGTGTCGCCATGGCCTCGATCATCAAGGACGCCGGCGACGATCCCGATGTCACCCATCTCGCCGAAATCGTCGCCACGGTCCGATTTGGTAAGCCGGATTCGGGAATTCGTTTCCAGGCGGGAAAAGGCGTCGGGATGGTGACCCTGATCGGCCTGCCGATCTCGCCCGGCGAGCCGGCGATCAATCCCGTACCCCGCGCGATGATGCGCGCTGTGGTCGAGGCGCTGTGCGCGGCGCATGGCCGTGCCGCCGATGTCGAGATCGAGATCGGCGTGACCGGCGGCGAGGCGTTGGCGCAAAAGACCTGGAACCCGCGGCTCGGCATCGTCGGCGGCCTGTCGATCCTCGGCACAACGGGGATCGTCCATCCCTTTTCCTGCGCGGCCTGGATCCACTCGATCCACCGCGGCATCGACGTCGCGCGCGGCGCCGGGCTCGGCCGTGTCGTCGGCGCCACCGGCTCGAGCAGCGAGGATGCCGCGCGGGCGCTCTACCCGGAGCTGCCGGAGATCGCCTTCCTCGACATGGGCGACTTTGCCGGCGGCCTTTTGAAATATCTGCGCGTCCACCCGGTGCCCCAGGTGACCATCGCCGGCGGATTCGCCAAGCTGACAAAGCTCGCCGCCGGCTCGCTCGACCTCCATTCCGGCCGCAGCCAGGTCGACTTCGCCTATCTGCACGGCCTCGTCGCGGAAATTGCCCCGGAGCGTGCGGAGGCGCTTGAACCGGCGATCCTCGGCGCCAACACGGCCAAGGCCGTGCTCGATCTCTGTGTTGCCGGCGGCATCGATCTGGCCGGCGCGGTCGCCCGGGCAGCGCTCGCCACGGTCAGCACGACCCTGCGCGGCGCCGACATCGCTGCCGAGATCATCGTCGTCGACCGGACCGGCGGGGTGATCGCCCGTGCCGGCTGAAACCATTTTGATCCTCGGCGGCACCGCTGAAGCGTCGGCGCTCGCCCGGCGCATCGCCGAGGAGCGGCCCGGCGAGCGACTGATCGTCTCGCTCGCCGGCCGGACGAAGTTTCCGGCGCTTTCGTCCGGGGAAAGCCGCATCGGCGGTTTTGGCGGCGCGATGGGGCTGGCGGAATATGTCTGCGCGCAAAGGGTCACGCGGCTCGTCGACGCGACGCATCCCTTTGCCGTCGGCATGTCGCGGAACGCCGAAAAAGCCGCCGCGCTGACGGGCGTGCCGCGGATCGCGCTCGTGCGCCCGGCCTGGGAGCCGGTCGAGGGCGACCACTGGATCGCCGCCGACTGCCTCGGCGCCGCGCGCGACGCGCTTCCCGAAGGCGCGCGGCCGTTCCTCGCCCTTGGACGGCAGCATCTGGCGCCCTTCGCCGCGCGGACGGACCTCTCGCCCGTGCTGCGGATGGTCGACGCGCCGGACGCCCTGCCCTTCCCGGCCGAAGTGATCCTCGGCAAGCCGGATCCGGACTGGCATGCGGAAGCCGCCCTTCTCGCCCGGCTCGGCATCACCCATCTCGTCTGCCGCAACTCGGGCGGGGCCGCCTCGTATGCCAAGGTCGAAGCGGCGCGAAAACTCGGCCTGCCCGTGGTGATGATCGCGCGCGCCGCAGCGCCCGCGCCACCGACCGCGGGGGATGTCGCGGCGGTGATGGACTGGCTCGTGGCGTAGCGCCCCGCGGCGTCGCGCCTCACGCCCCGGCCTTCCGCTTCGGTCGGAGAAGGTGGACCTGCGCGGCATCGTAGAGTTTGGAATCGATGAAGTCGGTCGCGCCCAGCGCCCGGCCGACGAAGATCAGCGCCGTGCGCGTCAGCTTGGCCGCCCGCGCCTTCGCATGGATGTCGGCAAGCGTGCCGTGAATGAAGGCCTCGTCCGGCCAGCCGACGCGATAGGCGATGATGGCCGGGCAGTCCGGCCCGTATTTTTCCAGCGGCTCCAGCTCGCGCTGGATGTGCGGGATGTTGCGGATCGACAGGTGGATGGCGAGCGTCGCGCCGCTCTGCCCGAGCGTCGACAGCTCCTCGCCGACGGGCATGGAGGACGATTTCATCGCCGTGCGGGTGAGGATCACGGTCTGGCAGAGTTCCGGCACGGTCAGCTCGGTCGCCAGCGCCGCGGCGGCGGCGGCGAAGGCGGGCACACCCGGCGTCACGTCATAGGGGATGCCGAGCGCCTTTAGCCGCCGCATCTGCTCGGCCGTCGCGCCATAGAGCGAGGGGTCGCCCGAATGCACCCGCGCGACGTCGAGACCTTTTTCGTTCGCCGCCGCCATCTCAGCGATGATCTCGTCCAGCGTCATCGGCGCGGTATCACGCACCAGCGCGCCCGCCGGCGCAGCGGCGACCACCGCCTCTGGCACCAGCGACCCGGCATAGAGGCAGACCGGACAGGACTCGATGAGGCGCAAGCCCCGCACGGTGATGAGATCGGGCGCGCCGGGGCCGGCGCCGATGAAGTGGACGGTCATGGCAAAGCCCTTCGTATCGCGGCGGCTTCTGCCTGGCCGATCTCCCCCCTTGAGGGGGAGATGTCCGGCAGGACAGAGGGGGGTGAGGCCGGGACGGCTAGGCTTGAGGTTTTGGACTGCTCGATCCTGGAAACGTCAGCGCCGGGGCCACCCCCCTCTGCCTTGCCAGGCATCTCCCCCTCAAGGGGGGAGATCGCAGCATCGCCAGGCGATCGCATCCCCGTCCCCGCCTTGCCCGAATACCCCCGCGGCGTGAAGGCCCAGCGGCGCCCGTCGCCGGTGGTAACGACGCGCGTCTCGGACGAGCCGACGATCACCACGGTCAGCATGTCGACGTCGTCGATGTCGAGCGCAGCGAGCGGCACGATGCGCACCGTCTCGCCCGGACGGCCGAGATTGGTGGCGAGGATCACCGGCGTGTCGGATGGGCGGTGTTCGAGCAGGCGGTCGCGGGCAAAGGCGAGCTGGGTGCGGCGGCGTTTCGACACCGGGTTGTAGAAGGCGATGACGAAGTCGCCTTCCGCCGCCGCCTGGACGCGGCGCTGGATGTCGGCCCAGGGCGTCAGGAGGTCGGAGAGCGAGATGGTGCAGAAATCGTGGCCGAGCGGCGCGCCGGCGCGGGCGGCGGCGGCCTGGAGGGCGGAAATGCCCGGCGAGACGGCGATCTCGATGCGCCGCGCGGCCGGGCCGACGCCTTTTGTGTCGAGGAGCTCGAAGACCAGCGTCGCCATGGCGTAGATGCCGGCGTCGCCGGAGCAGACGAGGGCGACGGTTTTTCCCTCGCCAGCGAGCTCCATCGCGTGCCGCACCCGCTTTTCCTCGGCGCCGAGGTCGAAATCGTGCCGCGCCTTGCCTTCGGCGAGCGGTCCCAGCAGGTCGAGATAGAGCGAATAGCCGACGAGGTCGGTGGCATCAGCCACCATGCGACTGACCTCCGGCGAGCGCCACTCCACCCCGCCCGGCCCGATGCCGACGACATAGAGCGTTCCGCGCGCGGTGCCGGTGCTTGGCATGTCGATCGGCGCCGGCGCGCGCGCCAGCGCGGCGGTGGTCCGCGCGCTTTTGTGCTTGGCGACGATCAGGTCGCCGCCCGGGCCGGCAGCCGCCAGCGCCGCGCCTTCGGCGACGCCGTGGCAGCCGGTCTCGGCGAAGACGACGTCGGACGGGTTCTTCAGCCGCGGCGCTTCCGCCTCCAGACGGACGGCGTCAAAGAAGCGGGCGGGCACGCCGAAATGGGTGGCCACGGCGTGCACCGCCGGCTCGTCGGCCTTGAGGTCGAGCGAGAAGATGCCGGCGAGCGAGAGCGGCGAAACGCCGGCCTTAACCAGCACGCTTTCGGCCAGCGCGATCGCCTCCTCGGCCGGCGCGTGGCGCTCGGCGCCGATCCCGAGCGCCAGCGTCGCCGGGCGGTAGAGGAGTTCGAGAGTTTCGGGCGCCCGCGCGGTTTCGGTCACAGTCAGCGTCACGGCGCTGGCCGAGAAATCATCGCCGGCAGCCGACCCGCCACCTGCATCCGACGTGGCCAGAGGCAGGCGCGAGGCCTCCAGCCAGGCGGCTGTGCCGCAGAGCCGCGCCGGGGCGCCGGCGACGAGTTCGGCCATGGCCGCCTTGGCGTCGCAGGCGGGATCGAGGCGCCAGCCGGTCGGCGGCGCGTCGAGGGCGACGCCGAAGCGCAGGTCGCCCGCCGTCGTCACCGCCGCGACCGCGCCGAGCGTGGCCGCCAGCTGCCGGGCCAGATCATTGGCGCCGTGATGGCCGCCGAGCAGCGGCACCACGACCGAGCCGTCATCGGCGACGGCGAGCACCGGCGGTTCGGCGGCCTTGTCGGCGAGCACCGGCCCCAGCAGGCGGATCACCGCGCCCGCCGCCATCACCGCGACGATCGGCCGGCCCTCGGCAAAGAGCGCGCGCAGATGCGTTCCGGCCTCGGCAAACCGCACGTCTGCCGCGGCGATCCGCGCGGCCGCGCCATGGATCTCGCCGCCCAGCGCCTGGCGGATGCGCTCGGCCAGCGGCAGAGCAGCGCTCGAGAGAATGACGATCGCCGGGGTCATGCAAGGCTCTCCGGAAGGGGGACGGCGACCGAGAGGCTCGCGCCCGACCGGCCGCGGATCGCCGCCTCCGCGCCGCGATAGCCGAGGATCATCGAAAAATACGGCGCCTCGCCGCCGGCCGCGGCCAAAGGCAGGATGCGCTGCTCGGGCAGCGAGACGCGCTCGCAATAGGCGCAGGCTTCCGTCAGCCCCAGGCTTTCCAGCAGCGCCCGCACCCGCGCGAAATGCCGGCCGAGCTTCATGATGGCGAATCCTTCGGCGCCTGCGATCCGCGCGACGATGGCAGCGTCGTCGAGGGGGCCCGGAATGATCGTCAGCACGTCGTTGCGGGCGGCGAGCGGCCGGCCGAGCGCGGCGGCGGCAGCCGTGACCGAGGCGATGCCGGGGACGATTTCCGCGGGATAGCGGCCTGCCAGGCGCTCGAACAGATACATGAAGGAGCCGTAGAAGAAGGGGTCGCCCTCGCAGAGCACGGCGACGTCCTGACCGGCCTCCAGCCGCGCGGCGATCGTCTCCGCCGCGGCGTCGTAGATCGCCTGGCCGGGAAAGCGCTCGACGCGCATCGGGATGACGATGGCGATCTCCTCCTGCCCGCCGGGCAGATGGCCGTCGACGATCGCCCGGGCAAAGCTCGGCCCGGTATCGGGCGCGGGGTACGCGATCACCGGCGCGCTTTGCAGGATGCGAAGGGCTTTCAGCGTGATCAGCTCGGGATCGCCGGGGCCGACGCCCAGGCCGTAGAGCGTGCCGGTCATGGCGCGTCTCCGAGCGACTTGGCATGGGGTTTTGCCATGGCGAAGTGCAGCACGGGCATGGCCGGCCGCCAGCCACGAAACGGGCCGACCGGTTCCGCCCGGTCGACCGAGAGCCGGAGCAGCTCGCCGCCATGCGTGGCGTGCAGGTCGATGAGCAGGCGTTCCGATTCCAGCGTCACGGCATGGGCGACGAGGCGGCCGCCGGGCTTCAGCCGGGCGAGCGCCGGCGCGAACACGTCCTCCGACAGGCCGCCGCCGATGAAGACAGCATCCGGCGCGCCCAAAACGGCAGCCAAACTTTCCGGAGCACGGCCTTCGACGATCGTGATCCCCGGCGTTCCCAGCGCCTCGGCATTGGCGGCGATCAGCGCGCGGCGCTCCGCCAGCGGCTCGAAGGCGACGGCGCGGGCGCCGCGCGCGGCGCGCATGAACTCGACCGCGACCGAGCCGCTGCCGGCGCCGACATCCCAGAGCACGGCGCCGGGAAAGGGCGCGAGCGCGGCGATGGCGAGCGCCCGGGCGACACGCTTGGTCATCTTGCCGTCATGGACGAAAGCCTCGTCCGGCAGGCCGGCGACCGTGGGCAGCAACGCCGCGTCCGGTGCGGCGATGCAGTCGACGGCGACGAGGTTGAGCGCGGCAATGTTCGGGAGATCGAAGTTTTGGGCGATCGTCGCGCGAACGCGCTCGGCCGCGCCACCGAGATGCTCGAGCACGGTGATCCGGCTTTCGGCAAAGCCGCGCCCAACCAGCAGCGCCGCCAGCGCCGCCGGCGTCGCGGCCCCTTCCGACAGCACGAGCAGCCGCGCCCCTGGCTGGATGGCCGGCTGGACGGCGGCCAGCGGCCGGCCATGCACGGTCAGGCATTCCACGCTTTCGACGGGCCAGCCGAGGCGGGCGGCGGCGAGCTGGAAAGACGAGGGCGCGGGCAGCACCCGCATCTCGTCCGGCCCATAGACGGCAGACAGCGTGCCGGCGACGCCAAACCAGAAGGGATCGCCGCTGGCGAGCACCGCCACGCGCTGCGATCGGGCCGCCGCGATGTCGGCGAGCGAATCGCGGAACGGGCTTTTCCAGGCGACATGGCGCTGGGCGTCGGTCGCAGAGCGACCTGTCGCGCGGGCCGAAACGGCTGAGCCAACAGACGCTGCGTCATCGCGTTCCGCCAGCATGGCCAGATGCCGCGCCCCGCCAAAGACCACCTCCGCCGCATCCAGCGCCGCGCGCGCCTCGGGCGTCAGCGTGGCGAGGCCGCCGTCGCCGATGCCGATCACCGTCAGGCGCGGCCCCGTCATGATCCGGTGCCGAGACCCGCCGCCACGGCATTGACGGCAGCGGCGGCGAGCGCGCTGCCGCCGCGTCGTCCGGTGGCGGTGATGAAGGGAATGCCGCGGGAATCGCGGACGAGTTCGGCCTTGGATTCGGCCGCGCCGACGAAGCCGACGGGCATGCCGATGATCAGCGCCGGTTTCGGCGCGCCCGCATCGATCCGCTCCAGCAGGCGGAACAGCGCCGTCGGCGCATTGCCGATGGCCACCACCGCGCCGCGCAGATCGCCGTCCCAGAGATCGACCTGGGCGGCCGAGCGGGTCGTGCGCTGCCGCTCGGCGAGCGGCGCGACGGAAGGATCGTTCAGCCGGCAGATGATCTCGCTTGCCGCCGGCAAATTGCGGCGGATGATGCCGTGCGACACCATCTCCGCATCGCAGAGGATTTTTGCCCCGTGCTGGAGAGCGCGCCGGCCGGCGGCGACGGCGCCGGGCGAGACGACGAGGTCGGCCACCAGATCGGTCATGCCGCAGGCGTGGATCAGCCTTATGGCGAGATCTCGCGCCTCCTTGGCGACGCCGGAAAAGTCCGCCTCGGCCTGGATGGCGGCAAAGCTCGCGGCATAGATGGCGGCGGGATCGCGGAGATAATCGAGGCCGGGCAGCCGGGCGACGGCCGGCATCGGCAGTTCCGGCGATGGCGCCTGCGGGCCGCCGAGGCCGAGGATCCAGCCCTCTTCCGTCAAAACGGTCTCGCGCTCGTCGGGCGTCAGGTCTTCAGGGCCGGCGAGGAACGTGCCGAGCGTGCCTTCCGCATCGGCGGTGGCAAAGCCCTCCGCCAGCGTCTCGACCTGCGCCTGGTCGAGGCAGGTGCGGTCGCCGAGCATCACCGGGAACAGCGCGGGATAGATCTCGGCGAGGACGCAAGGCGCGGAGAGATCGTCGGCAAAGCCGGTCTCGAACGGCCAGACCTTGATCTTGCCGGCCAGCGTCTCGTCGCGGCGCAGCGCCTCGAGGCGCGAGAAGCCGAGCAGCGACTGGCTGCCGACGCTGCCGGCGAAGGCGAGTTTCCACACCGGCTGGGCCCGCGGCAGCCGCTCCTCGCAGAGGCGCTTTTCCGGTAGGGCGGTCGGATACGGCTCCGGCTTCTTGTCGGAGAGGCCCGAGATGACGAGATGCGGCGGGCGACCCCAGAACATCGGCGCGTCGGCCAGGACCTCGCGGTTCAGCTTGCCGCCGACCTCGAATCGGTTGGAGGCATTGTCCGGCCGGTCGCGGACCATGGCTGATATCGCCGACCACAGCGCCTGCCAGTCCGCCCGGCCGCCGATCGCCGCGGCCGCGCCGCGGGGGTAGCCAAAGGGAAAGTCGAAGCCGATGAGCAGCCGCTTGCCCTCCTCGATCGAGGCCCGGATCAGGCCCTCGAGGATGTGCATCGCCTCGTCGCGGGTGCGCGGATTGACGCTTTCGAGCAGGGTGATGGTCTCGCCGTCGCGCTGCGCGCAGCCGATCCAGATCGAATCCTTGCCGGAGACGGGCGAATTGGAGGCCGACCACTCGACCATGGCATAGCGTTCGAACAGGCTCATGGCTTCACCGTCGCTGGGACCATCGATTGGGGGCCGAGCGGGTGATCGGCATGCGGATAGGGGTGGTGGACGTGGTCGCCATGGGCGTGCCCGTGGCCGTCGGGACCGTGGGAATGGGCATGGCCCGCAGCGGCATGGTCGCCATGCGCGTGCCCATGATGGGTGTGCCCGTCATGTTCGCCGGCGTGAGCGTGGTCATGTCCGTGTTTGTGGTCGTGATCGTGGCCATGGTCGTGCGAGTGATCGCGGCCATGGTCGTGGGGATGCGCATGATCATGATCGTGGGAATGCCCGTGATCGCGACCGTGCGCCGCGGCCACCGGGCTTGCGGCCTCGGGTGCCTGCCGCGCGCGGACGGGCTTTGTCGGCGCCGCCTTCACCGCCCGGCAGGCGCCGGTGCAGACCTTGTCGCAGAGCGTGCAGTCGGCCGAGGAGCCGACGCCCTCGACATGGTGGTGATGGCTTTCCTGCGGCAGGCCGACTTCCGCCTCGAAGCCCAGCACCTGCTCGCGGTACTTGCACATCTGGCAGTTCATGTTGTTCGTGCCCTCGAGAATCTCGGTCAGGCGGTCGACAAACGTTTCGACGACGAGATCGTGGGCGCCGAGATAGGAGGCCTTGAGGAAGGCGATCTCGGGATGGCGGGCGGCGACCGCATCGGTCTGGTCGTAGATCCGCCGCACCAGCACGCCGGTGAAGAGGAAATAGGGAAAGACGACGATCTTCTTGTAGCCGAGCTTGGCCGCATGCTCGAGGCCGGGCTCGACGAGCGGGAAGGTGACGCCGGAATAGGCCGTCTCGCCCCAGCCGAAGCCGAGGCCTTCCCAGAGCATGCGCATGACCTTGGAGACGTTGGAATTGGCGTCGGGGTCCGAGGCGCCACGGCCGACGACGACAAGCATCGTGTCGTGCAGCGGCTCGCCGTCGCGCCAGCCAGTGGTGCGCAGCGCCTCGCGGATGCGCGCCCCGGCGGCGCGGATCATTTTCGGATCGATGCCGAGCTCGCGCCCATAGGTAATGTCGAGACCATTGGCCGCAGCATAGGTGTTGAGGACGGACGGGATGTCGTTCTTGGCGTGGCCGGCGGCAAACAGCATGCCCGGCAACGCCAGAACGTGCTTCGCGCCGCGCGCGCGCAAGGCGTCGAGGCCCTCGCGGATGATCGGCTTGGCAAATTCGAGATAGCCGTATTCGATCGCCCAGTCCGGCAGGCGGACGCGCATCTTGGCGGCGAGGCCGGAGAATTCTTCCATCGCGCCGGCATCGCGGCTGCCATGGCCGCACATCATCAGAGCCTGCATGTCGTCCTCCGTTTGTCGCACGCCGGAGGAGACGCCAGGACGAAAGCCCAGGGCGTGCCGTTCCGACAGCACCGTCTTGGCCCCCTCTTGGGTCGGCCGCACCGGAATCGCTTTCAGCCCGCTGGGGCGGGCACCGTCAGTTCGGGCGAGGTAAACAGCACGGCGGCGATTTGGTCAAATGGGAGTGCCTGAGGATGTGGCAGTAAGGATGCGCGGGGGGCCGGGACAAACCTGCCAGTAGCAAGGCGCAAACCTTAGTGTTTAGTCATTCCGGGCTTGACCCGGAACCCATGCCGAGGCGCTGTCACTGCCAAATCGGGTCAGGATTGGGAAGGTCCACCGTCCTCGACCGCGTTCAGCGATTTGGAATGGGTCCCGGATCAAGTCCGGGATGACTAATCTGAAAGGATTGTGGCTTGCGCTCGCAAAGGATTGTGCCTTGCGCTCGGCAAGAACGGTGCTTCGCGCTCGGCAGGCAATGCTTCCCGCTCGGCAGGCAGTGACGCTTCGTGCCACCCCCTCAGACTAGTCATTCCGGGCTTGACCCGGAACCCATGCCGAGGCGCTGTCACTGCCAAATCGGGTCAGGACGGAAGGTCCGCCGCCCTCGATCGCGTTCGGCGATTTGGAATGGGTCCCGGGTCAAGCCCGGGATGACTAATCGCAGAGGACGGTGCAAGAGGGAAAGGTGCAGCCGGGCGTCCATCAAGACGCATCACGCACCCCGAATCTCAGACCGCCCCCGAAAGCCCGCAATGCTCGCCTCCACCTTCGCCCTTCTCGTGCTCGCGGCCTTCGCCGCCGGTTTCGTCGACGCCATTGCCGGCGGCGGCGGGCTGATCACCATTCCGGCGCTGCTCATCGGCGGCGTCGATCCGCTGGCGGCGCTGGGCACGAACAAGCTGCAGTCGCTGTTCGGCTCGGGCTCGGCGTCGATCAGCTATGCCGCCAAGGGGCATGTCGACCTCAAAAAGCTGGCGCCGACGGCGCTCCTGTCCTTCGCCGGCGCGGTGCTGGGCGCGATGGGCGCGATGGTGCTGCCGACGGAGGTTCTCGAGACCCTCCTGCCCTTCCTGCTCATCGCCATCGCGCTCTATTTCGCGCTGAAGCCCGGCCTGTCCGACCGGGATGCCGAACGCCGGATCTCGCCCATGGTCTTCGCCTTCTTCCTGGTACCGCTGATCGGCGGCTATGACGGGCTGTTCGGGCCCGGCACCGGCTCCTTCTTCATGCTCGCCTTCGTCACGCTCGCCGGCTACGGCATTCTCAAGGCGACGGCGCACACGAAACTTCTCAACTTCGCCTCGAATGTCGGCGGTTTCGTCGTCTTTGCCTTTTCCGGCGCGATCGTCTGGAAGCTGGGCCTTGCCATGGGCGCCGCGCAGTTCGCCGGTGCGCGCCTCGGCGCGATGTTCGCCATGCGTTTCGGCGCAAAACTGATCCGCCCGCTCCTCGTCGTCGTGTGCCTCGCACTCGCCGCCAAGCTGCTGCTGAGCTGACGATGACGGCGGCGATCATGCTCCAGGGTACGGGCTCGGACGTCGGCAAGACCGTGCTCGTCGCCGGCCTCTGCCGCCTGTTCGCGCGGCGCGGCCTCGTCGTCCGGCCGTTCAAGCCGCAGAACATGTCGAACAACGCCGCTGTCGCCGCGATTCCCGGCAGCGCGGCCATGGGCGAGATCGGCCGGGGGCAATGGCTGCAGGCGCTCGCCTGCGGCGTCGGGCCGACCGTGCACATGAACCCGGTGCTGCTGAAACCGCAGTCGGAGACCGGCAGCCAGATCGTCGTCCAGGGACGCGTCGTCGGCGAGGCCCGGGGGCGCGACTACCAGCGGCTGAAGCCGCAACTGCTGGCCAAGGTGCTGGAAAGCTTTGCCCTCGTCGGCGAAGGCGCCGACCTCGTCATCGTCGAAGGCGCGGGCTCGCCCGCCGAGATCAACCTCCGGGCCGGCGACATCGCGAACATGGGATTTGCCACGGCGGCAAGCGTGCCGGTGATCCTCGTCGGCGACATCGACCGCGGCGGCGTCATCGCCTCGCTCGTCGGCACCCATGCCGTCCTGTCGGAAGAGGACCGGGCGATGATCGCGGGCTTTCTCATCAACAAGTTCCGCGGCGACGTCTCGCTGTTTGACGACGGGCTCGCCGCCGTGACCCGCTTCACCGGCTGGCCCTCGCTCGGCGTCATTCCCTTTCTCCAGGCCGCCGCGCGCCTGCCGGCGGAGGATTCCGTCGCGCTGGAGCGCCTCGCCCGGCCGCAGGCCGGGTTTGCCGGCAAGGGCGGGCGGCTCGTCGTCGCCGTGCCGATACTCGGCCGAATCGCCAATTTCGACGACCTCGATCCGCTCCGGGCTGAGCCCGGCCTCGACGTCGTCTTCGTCAGGCCGGGAGACCGCCTGCCGGACGACGCTGCGCTGGTCGTCATTCCCGGCTCGAAGTCGACCATCGCCGATCTGGAAGGTTTTCGCAGCAATGCCTGGGACGCCGATCTCCGGCGCCATGTCGGGCGCGGCGGCCATGTCGTCGGCCTCTGCGGCGGCTACCAGATGCTCGGGCGGCGCGTCAGCGACCCGCTCGGGATCGAAGGCGGCGCGCGCGAGGCGGAAGGTCTCGGCCTCCTCGACGTCGAGACGGTGATGGCGCCGGAAAAGGTGCTGCGCACCGTCGCGGCAACCGCCCCGACCGGCGAGGCGCTCGAGGGCTACGAGATCCATCTCGGCGAGACCACGGGGTCGGATTGTGCCCGGCCCGTCGTCCTCGTCGACGGCGTGCCCTCCGGCGCGACCAGCGCCGATGGAAAAGTGCTCGGCACCTATCTGCACGGCTTCTTCGCCGCGAATGCCTTCCGCCGCAGCTTTCTGGCTCGACTCGGACACCAGAGCGCCCTGCGCGACGACCGCCGGGAAATCGAGGCCGCCCTCGACCGTATCGCCGAGGATCTGGAGAAGGTGGTGGACGTGGAGAGGCTGCTGGCGACGGCTCGCGCTACTTCGCCGCCCACGCCTTGAACTTCTCCGCCCAGTCCGTGTGCCAGCGCGACAGCGGCGGGCGATTCTCGACGATGTCGCCGGCGGCCCAGGCGATGCGCTTTTCGTCCATTTCTCGCGTCACCTCGCCATCGGGGCAGAGGATGTAGAAGTCGCCGGCCTCCAGCTTCTCCAGCATGAAGTCGGCGGTCTCGTCGGGCGTCCAGGCGCCATCGGGCTTTTCCGTCCGGTCGAGCGCGGTGAGGCCGGTGAAGACGAAGCCGGGAATGAGGAGATGCGCCGAGAGGCGGCCGCCTTCCATGTTGCGCAGTTCGTGCTGCAGGGCCTCGGTCAGCACCTTCACGCCGGCCTTGGCGACATTGTAGGCGGGATCGCCCGGCGGCGTGGTGATGCCCTGCTTGGAGCCGGTGTTGATGACGAGGCCGCCCTCGCCGCGCGCGATCATCCGGGGCACGAAGACCTGCACGCCGTTGATGACGCCGCCGAGATTGACCTGGAGCACCGCGTCCCAAGCCTCGCGGGGGCCGAGAATGCCGCTGCCGGGCTGGATGCCGGCATTGTTCATCAGGACGTGGATCGTGCCCCAGCGCTCGAAGATCATCTCGGCGACCGCCTCCATCGCCTCGCGGTCGGAAACGTCGACGGCGACGGCCACCACCGCGTCTTCCGAAGCGCCCGCGATGCCCCGCAGGGTGCCAGCGGCCGAAGCGAGCTTTTCCTCGTCGCGGTCGACGATGCAGACTTTCAGGCCGAGGGCGACGAGGCGCGCGGCAACGGCCAGGCCGATGCCGGCGGCGCCGCCGGTGATGAAGGCAGTATGGCCGGGAACGAGCAGGGGATGGGTCATGATGGGCCTCACAGGAGTGTCATGGCTTGAAATAGACAGGCAGCCGGCGAAGTCGAACGCAAGGGAAGGCTTGGCTGCGGCCGTCGCAGGGCCGGCATTTCGATTGACAGAAAGCTGCACCCGTCTATCCTTGGCGCCGGATGGTCACGAGGGCACACGTTGCGCCTCGGGCTAAGAGGGAATGCGAAGGACCGACCCAAACAGGGGATCCGTATCGCAGCCGACCCCGCGACTGTAGAGCGGCGAGGTCTTTCCACCTTTTCCCGGCAAGCGCCGGAAGAGGAAACGCCACTGAGGCCTTGCGGCCTTGGGAAGGCAGGAAAAGACCGATGACCCGTGAGCCAGGAGACCTGCCATCCCTTGAAAAGGCTGTGATTCCGCAGTCTTCACGGAGGTTGAGTCCATGAACGTTTCCACCCTCGCGCCCGTCGCGACACCCGCCACCGCGCGTCTCGGCGCCGGCCTGTTCGCCCTAGTGCTCGGCGCCTTCTTCGTCTGGGGCGCGGGCTTTGCCAGCGCGCAGACGCTGCACGACACCGCCCACGACATGCGCCACGCCTTCGGATTTCCCTGCCACTGACGCTTGAACGCCGCCCGCCCAAGCGGTGAGCGGCTGAGTGTTGCAGGCCTTGGGCATGGCGTCGCGTCTGCACGGCGCGCCGGTCATCGCCTAGTGAAATCAATCGCTCCCCGCCGGCTGGTGCCGGCCGCTGCTGCTCGTCCGCCTGAGGCGGGGCGGCGCGCGGGAGCCATGAAGGTGTCCCATGATCGTTCGCGTTTTTCTTGCCGCCCTAGCCGCCGGACTCTTCGCCGGCCTTCTCATCACGCCGGTGCAATATGCCCGGGTGATCCCCCTCATCCTGCACGCCGAATCCTTCGAGGACGGCGGTGCCCCGGCGCACGACCATGCCGCCGGCCTCAGCCTCGTGACGCCGGCGGAAGCCGCGCCCCTGGCCCCAGACGAGGCAAAGGTGATTCTCGTCCACACCCACGCGCCTGCGGACGGCGAGGCCACCGGCGGCGGGCCGCTCGTCGAAAGCCGGCTTCTCGGCACCGTGCTCGCCAATCTGATCACTGGGGCGGGTTTCGCGCTTATTCTGGCCGCCGCCAGCCTCGTCCTCGACCGGCCGGTGACGGCGGCGAACGGCGCGGTCTTCGGCCTTCTGGGCTTTGCCGTGATCCATCTCGCTCCGGCCCTCGGCCTGCCGCCGGAACTGCCGGCCATGCCCGCCGCCGATCTCGGCGCAAGGCAGGTCTGGTGGATCGCTACCGTCCTGCTCACGGCCTTCGCCGCCTATGCCGTGATCCTGCGCCGCGAGCCCTGGCTGAAGGCGCTGGGCGTCGTCGCCCTGGTGCTGCCGCACATCGTCGGCGCGCCGCATCCGGCCGATCTCGCGAGCCCGGTGCCCCCGACGCTCGCCGCCGAGTTCGCGGTGGCCTCGCTGGTGACGGCGGCCGCCTTCTGGGTCCTGCTCGGCCAGCTTTCCGGCCACGCCTTCGACCGGATGCGCCGGGGCGCCGTCGCCGGGCCGGGCCTCGCATGAGCCTCGCCGCCCCCCTCGCCTCTGGCGCGACGCTCGTCCTCGGCGGCGCGCGCTCGGGCAAGAGCCGGTTTGCCGAAGGGCTGATCGAGGCCTCCGGCCGTCCGGCCTTCTATATCGCCACCGCCGAGGCGCATGACGACGAGATGCGCCGGCGGATCGGCGAGCACCGCGACCGCAGAAGCGGCCTGTGGACCACCGTCGATGCCCCGCTCGCCCTCGGCGAAGCGATCACCGCGCATGCGCAGCCGGATGGCGCCATCCTCGTCGACTGCCTGACGCTCTGGGTCACCAATCTGATGCTAGCCGGAGCCGACATTCCTGCGGAGTCGGAGGCCCTCGCCACCCTACTTTCCCAGCCGCTGCCCTGCCCCGTGGTTCTCGTTTCCAATGAAGTCGGCCTCGGCATCGTGCCGGACAATGCCATGGCGCGGGAGTTTCGCGACCATGCCGGCCGACTCCACCAGTCCATCGCCGCCGTCGCCATGCGCGTGACCTTCGTCGCCGCCGGCCTGCCGCTCATCCTCAAGGGATAGACATGATCGCTTCCAAGATTCCCGCCACCGTCATCACCGGCTTCCTCGGCGCCGGCAAGACGACGCTGATCCGCAACCTCCTGGAAAACGCCGGCGGCCGCCGCATCGCCCTCATCATCAACGAGTTCGGCGATCTCGGCGTCGACGGCGATCTGCTCAAGGGCTGCGGCATCGAGACCTGCAGCGAGGACGACGTCGTCGAGCTCACCAATGGCTGCATCTGCTGCACGGTCGCCGACGACTTTCTGCCGGCCATGGCCAAACTCCTCGCCCGGCCCGGCAAGCTCGACCACATCGTCATCGAGACCTCGGGCCTCGCTCTGCCGCAGCCGCTGGTCGCCGCCTTCAACTGGCCGGAGGTGAAGGCGCGCGTCACCGTTGACGGCGTCATCACCGTGATCGACGCCTCGGCCGTCGCCGCCGGGCGCTTTGCCGATGACGAGGAGAGCATCGCTGCGCAGCGCGCCGAAGACGAGAGCCTCGACCACGACAATCCGCTGGAAGAGCTGTTCGAGGACCAAATCCGCGCCGCCGACCTTGTGATCCTCAACAAGGCCGACCTCGTCGACGCCGATGCCATGGAAGCCGTTCGCGCCGCCGTGGCCCAGGCGGCCGGCGACCGGCCGGTGAAGGCGATCGTCGCCTCGAACGGCAAGCTGCCCGCCGACGTGCTGCTCGGCCTCGGCTCGGCCACCGAGGACACCATCGCCTCCAGGCGCTCGCATCACGAGATCGAGCATGAGGGCGGCGAGATGCACGATCACGACGATTTCGAGAGCTTTGTCGCCGAAGCCGGCGCCATTGCCGACCCCGCCGCCTTCGCCGAAGGGCTGAAGGCGCTGATCGGCCGGCACGACATCCTGCGCCTCAAGGGATTCGCGGCCGTGCCGGGTAAGCCGATGCGGCTCGTCGTCCAGGCCGTCGGCGGGCGCGTCGAGACCTATTTCGACCGGCCCTGGCGCGAGAGCGAGACCCGGGCGACGCGGCTCGTCGTCATCGGGCTGCATGATGGCCTCGACGAGACGGCGATCGGCCGGGAGATCGCCGCGCTGACCCTCGCCGCGGAGACGGCGGCGGCCTGATGCATCTCCTCGTCGCCCAGCGCGAAACGGTCGCGGAGGCGGGCGAAGCGATCGACATCGGCCAATCGCCGGGCGACATCGTCTTCCTCTCCGCCGCCGACACCGAGCTCGCCGGCCTCGCAGCGGCGCGGGGGCGGCAGAGCGAGGGCGCGCCCAGCCTACGGCTTGCCAACGTCCTGCAGCTCGCCCATCCGATGTCGGTCGATCTTTATGCCGAGAAGACGCTGGCCAATGCCAAGCTCGTCGTCGTTCGCCTGCTCGGCGGCGCGGCCTACTGGAACTACGGCTTGGAGGCGCTGCTGCAGCTGGCGCAGACGCGGGGCGTCCAGATCTGCGCTTTGCCCGGCGACGACCGGCCCGATCCGAGCCTCGACCGGTTCTCGACGATCGGCGGGGAAGCGCGGGCGTTTCTCTGGCGCTGTCTCGTTGAAGGCGGGGCGGAGAACGCCGGAAAATTTCTGGACGGTTGCGCGGCGGTGATCGGGGCGGGGGAGTGGCCGGCGGAGGCACAGCCGTTGTTGAAGGCGGGGGTGTTCACCCCGTCGTCGCGTCCGGATGGTCGAACGGCAGTCCCCTCATCCCGCTGCCGCGACCTTCTCCCCCAAGGGGAGAAGAAGGCAGCTCCGGCAGATGGCACCCCGCTTTCGAACGGCGCAGAACAAGGCGCCATTCCTCGCCCCTTGGGGGAGAGGGTGGACGCGAGCGATAGCGAGCGGACGGGAGAGGGGACAGACGCTTCCGAAAACCCCACCCCGCGCCCCCTCGCCGCCGTCCTCTTCTACCGCGCCCTCGTCCAGAGCGGCCAGACCGAGCCCATCGAAGCGCTCTGCGACGCGCTGGCGAAAGCCGGCCTCGACGCCCTCCCCGTCTACGTCTCCAGCCTGAAAGACCCCGTTTCGATCGAGACCGTGCGCGCGGTCTTTGCCCGCCGCCAGCCGGCGGTGGTGATCAACCTCACCGGTTTTGCCGTGTCCTCGCCGACCGGCGCCCGCCAGCCGACGGTGCTGGAAGAGCACGGCGCGGTGGTGCTGCAGGCGATCCTGTCGAGCGGACGGCGGGAGGCCTGGGAGATCTCGAGCCAGGGCCTCTCCGGCCGCGACCTCGCGATGCAGGTTGCGCTGCCGGAGGTGGACGGGCGCGTGCTGTCGCGCGCCATCGCCTTCAAGGCGGCGGGCGAATGGGATGCGCGTTGCGAGATCGACATCGTCGCGCACCGCGCCGTGCCGGACCGGGTGCGGTTCGTGGCCGAGCTCGCCGCCGCCTGGGCATCGCTCCGCGCAACACCCCCGGAAGAGCGCCGCGTGGCGCTGCTGCTCGCCAACTATCCCAACCGCGACGGCCGCCTCGGCAACGGCGTCGGCCTGGACACCCCGGCCGGCACGATCGAGGTGATGCGCGCGATGGCGGCCGCCGGCTACCGCGTCGACAGCATTCCTGCGACCGGCAACGCGCTGATCGAAGAGCTGATGGCCGGGCCGACAAATGCCGGCGTAATCGCGCGCGAGATCCGCGAGACACTCTCGCTGGAGAGCTACCGCGCCTTCTTCGCCACCCTGCCCGCGGCGGTGCAGGCCGCCGTGACCGACCGCTGGGGCGCGCCCGAAGCCGATCCCTTCGTCGATCCCGCTTTTGGCTTCGCTCTGCCGCTCATGCGCTTCGGACACCTCGTCGTCGGCGTGCAGCCGGCGCGCGGCTACAACATCGACCCGAAGGAGACCTACCACTCCCCCGACCTCGTGCCGCCGCACAACTATCTCGCCCTCTACACCTTCCTGCGCCGGGAATTTCGCATGCAGGCGGTGATCCACATGGGCAAGCACGGCAATCTCGAATGGCTGCCGGGCAAGGCGGTGGCGCTGTCGGAGGCGTGTTTTCCCGAGGCCGTGCTCGGCCCGGTGCCGCATCTCTACCCCTTCATCGTCAACGATCCCGGCGAAGGCAGCCAGGCCAAACGCCGGGCGAGCGCCGTCATCATCGACCACCTGACGCCGCCGCTGACCCGCGCCGAGAGCTACGGCCCGCTGCGCGACCTCGAGGCGCTGGTCGACGAATACTACCAGGCGGCGGGCAGCGATCCGCGCCGCGTGGCGCTGCTGACCCGGCAGATTCTCGACCTCATGGCCGACATCGGCCTCGACGCCGATGCCGGGATTTCGCCTGATGAGGCCGAAGACACGGCGCTGGAAAAACTCGACGCCTATCTCTGCGACCTCAAGGAAATGCAGATCCGTGACGGGTTGCACGTCTTTGGTGTCGCGCCCGAGGGGCGGTTGCTGACCGATCTCGTCGTGGCGCTGGCCCGCCTGCCGCGCGGGATGGCGCCGGGCGATGCCTCGCTGCACCGGGCGCTGGCGGCGGATTTGGGGCTGGCGAGTTTTCCTGAAACGGCAGTCCCCTCATCCGCCCTTCGGGCACCTTCTCCCCCGAGGGGAGAAGAATCGCGCCAACCTTCAGACGGCGCAGAAACAGACGGCATTCCTCGCCCCTCCGGGGAGAGGGTGTCTGCGAGCGGGAGCGAGCGGACGGGAGAGGGGAGCGCGACGGTCGCTCATTTCGACCCCCTCGACTGCGCCATGGCTGCCCCCTGGACCGGCCCGCGCCCACAGCTTCTCCACAGCCTGTCCCCTGATCCCTGGCGCAGCACCGGCGACACTGTAGAGCGGCTAGAGCTGCTCGCCGCAGGGCTCGTTTCGGGGGCGATCCCCAGGGATATCCACTGGTTGTCCACAGAACCGGTGCTGGCCGAGATCGATGCGCGGCTGCGCCCGTCCGTCACCGCCTGCGGGCGAGCGGAACTCGCTGGCCTCCTCGCGGGTCTCGACGGCCGCTTCGTCGCGCCCGGCCCTTCCGGCGCGCCGACGCGCGGGCGGCCGGAGGTGCTGCCGACGGGGCGCAACTTCTTTTCCGTCGACACGCGCTCGGTGCCGACGCCCGCCGCCTGGACGCTCGGTCAGAAGTCGGCCGAGCTTCTCGTGCTGCGGCACCTGCAGGACCACGGCGACTGGCCACGCGCGGTCGGCCTCACCGCCTGGGGCACCGCCAACATGCGCACCGGCGGCGACGACATCGCGCAGGCCCTCGCGCTGATCGGCGTCAAACCCCGCTGGGACATGGCCCGCGTCACCGGATTCGAGATCTTGTCCCAGGCCGTCCTCGGCCGCCCGCGGGTCGACGTCACCTTGCGCATTTCCGGCTTCTTCCGCGATGCCTTTCCCGACCAGATCGCTTTGTTCGACCGCGCCGTCCGTGCCGTCGGCGCGCTGGAGGAGGACGAAGGCGACAACCCGATCGCGGCGCGCATGCGCAATGAGGCCGCCGGCCTCGTCGCCGCGGGCACGAGCCCGGCAGAGGCCGAACGGCGCGCGGGCTTCCGCATTTTTGGCTCGAAGCCCGGCGCCTATGGCGCGGGACTGCAGGCGCTGATGGATGAAAAGGGCTGGGCCGAGCGCGCCGACCTTGCCGAGGCCTTTCTCGTCTGGGGCTCCTATGCCTATGGTGCCGACGCCGAGGGAGAAGCCGAGCGGAAAACGTTCGAGATGCGGCTTTCGGGCGTCGAGGCGGTGGTGCAGAATCAGGACAACCGCGAGCACGATCTCCTGGATTCCGACGACTACTACCAGTTCGAGGGCGGCATGACGGCGGCGGTCGAGCACGTCTCGGGCGCAAGGCCCGCGGTCTACCACAACGACCATTCGCGCCCCGAGCGGCCGGTGATCCGCACGCTGGAGGAGGAGATCGGCCGGGTCGTGCGGGCCCGCGTCGTCAACCCGAAATGGATCGCCGGCGTCATGCGCCACGGCTACAAGGGCGGCTTCGAGATCGCGGCGACAGTCGACTATCTCTTCGCCTTCGCCGCCACCACGGGCGCGGTGCGCGACCACCATTTCGACGCGGTCTACCAGGCCTTTGTCGCCGACGAGGCGGTGCGTGACTTCATGCTCGACAACAATCCCGCTGCCTTCGCCGAGATGCAGGACAAGCTCGCCGAGGCGGTGGCGCGCGGCCTGTGGTCGCCGCGCTCGAATTCGGCGAGGATCGCCCTCGACGTCGCTCTGGAAAGGACACCCTCCTGATGGCCGAAAAATCCGCCGCTCTGACCGGCCTCACCGAGGCCGAGCTCGACGCCCGCCACGCCGACAAGATGAAGAAGAAGAAGGCCGCCCGCGACAAGATCCTCGCCACCAAGACCGAGGTGAAGGGTCTCGTCATCGTCCACACCGGCAAGGGCAAGGGCAAGTCGACCGCCGCCTTCGGCCTCGTCTTCCGGGCGCTCGGCAACGGCATGAAGGTCGGCGTCGTGCAGTTCGTGAAGGGCAAGTGGGAGACCGGCGAGCGAAAGATCCTCGAACACTTTCCCGAGCAGGTGTCGATGTCGGCGATGGGCGACGGCTTTACCTGGGAGACGCAGGACCGCCAGCGCGACATCGCCGCCGCCAAGGCCGCCTGGGAGCGCGCCACGGCGCTGATCCTGGACGAGGAGCATGACCTCGTCCTCCTCGACGAGCTCAACATCGTCCTGCGCTACGACTATCTCGACGTCGCCGACATCATCGCGGTGCTGAAGCAGAAGCCGGCGATGAAGCACGTCGTCATCACCGGCCGCAACGCCAAGGACGAGCTCATCGAATTTGCCGACCTCGTCACCGAGATGGAAGCCATCAAGCACCCCTTCCGCTCCGGCGTGAAGGCGCAGCGCGGGATCGAGTTCTAGGGGCGGCGCGGCCCTGGCGCGGGCGGCCCCGCTGCCGGCGACAAGGCTCCGCCTCTGAGGTCAGGGCCTGGCCCACCCTCAGAAACTCGTCATCCCGGCCTTGAGCCGGGATCCATGCCGAGGCGCCCATTCCGGCCCAATCGGTTCAGGACGACAGCAAGGGTCGTCCATCCTTCAACGGTTTGGAATGGATCCCGGGTCAAGCCCGGGATGACGAAGCTGAGAGGCTGGCAGGAAGGGTCACTGGCTGCCGAGCGCGACGCACAACCCTTGCCGAACGCTAAGGTACCGTCCATTCCGATTCGTCATCCCGGGCTTGACCCGGGATCCATTCCAAATCGCCTAAAGCGATCGAGGGCGGTGGACCGTCCCGTCCTGCACCGGTTTGGCAGTGACAGCGCCCCGGCATGGGTTCCCGGCCTGCGGCCGCGAAGGACGAGCCTCATGAGAATGCGGCGGTTCCAGGCGGCACCGACGGACGCGGGATGCCTCGCCAGATCATCGTCATCCTCGGGACCCTGGCCCCCGGGGATCCATGCCGAAGCGCTCATTTCGGCCAGATCGGTTAAGGACGGCAGCATCGGCCCTCCTCGCTCAACGGTTTGGAGTGGATCCCGGGTCAAGCCCGGGATGACGAAGCTGTTGTCTGGGTGCCCGAAAAGAGAGCGCAGCGGCGGAGACACTTGTCCCAGGTGCACCCCCGGCGTCGCGTCCCTTCCGGCCACCGGCGGCTGACCCTCCCTGCGTCATTCTTTCCCATCCCGCCCGTGCTTTTCCATTGAACCCTTCCTGCTGCACCGGCGTTGCGCAGACTGGAACGATTCAAAGGAGAGCGGTCTTGCCGAGACTGACCATCAACGGAAAAGAACACGATCTCGAGCTCGACGTGCGCACCTCGCTGCTCGACGCCTTGCGCGACCATCTGGCCCTGACCGGCACGAAGAAGGGCTGCGACCATGGCCAGTGCGGCGCCTGCACCGTTCTCGTCAACGGCCTCAGGGTGAACTCCTGTCTGACGCTGGCCGTGATGCACGAGGGCGACGCCATCACCACCATCGAGGGCCTCGGCGAGCCCGGCAACCTCCACCCGATGCAGCAGAGCTTTCTTGAGCATGACGGCTTCCAGTGCGGCTACTGCACGCCGGGGCAGATCATGTCGGCGGTCGGCATGCTCGGCGAGGCCGAGGCGAACTGGCCGAGCCACGTGACGGACGAACTGGAAGGCGGCGCTAGCCTGTCCAATGCGGAGATTTCCGAGCGGATGAGCGGCAATATCTGCCGCTGCTCGGCCTATCCCAACATCGTCGACGCGATCCGCACCGTTGCCGAAAAGAAGGACGCAGCATGAGATCGTTCGACTATTCCCGCGCTGCCGAGCCGAAGGCAGCCGCTGCGGCCGCCGCCCTCGCCGGCACGAAATTCATCGCCGGCGGCACCAATCTCCTCGACCTGATGAAGCTGCAGATCGAGACCCCGGAAAAGCTGGTCGACATCAGCCGGCTCGACCTCCGCGACATCACGCCGACCGAGAACGGCCTGCGCATCGGCGCCATGGTGACGAATAGCGATCTCGCCGCCAACGAGACCGTGCGCCGCGACTATGCCGTGCTGAGCCGCGCACTGCTGGCCGGCGCCAGCGGACAGCTGCGCAACAAGGCGACGACCGGCGGCAATTTCCTGCAGCGCACCCGCTGCGGCTATTTCTACGAGACGAATTCCGCCTGCAACAAGCGCGAGCCCGGCTCGGGCTGCGACGCCATCGGCGGCTTCAATCGCATTCACGCGATCCTCGGCGCCAGCGAGCACTGCATCGCGACGCACCCGTCCGACATGGCGGTGGCGATGCGCGCGCTCGGCGCCGAGGTCGAGACGGTGAAGGCCGACGGGTCGTCGCGCCGCCTCGGCCTCGGCGACCTCTACCGCCTGCCCGGCGACACGCCCCACATCGAGACCAATCTGGAAGCGGGCGAGCTCATCGTCGCGGTGCACCTGCCGAAACCGGCGGGCGGGTGCCATGTCTACCGTAAGGTCCGGGACCGCGCCTCCTATGCCTTCGCCTTAATCTCGGTGGCCGCCGTGGTGACCATGGAAAACGGCAGGATCGGCAGCGCCAGCCTCGCCTTCGGCGGCGTCGCGCACATGCCGTGGCGCGACACCGGCGTGGAGACCCTCCTCGCCGGCCAGACGCCTTCCCCCGACCTCTTCGCCCGCGCCGCCGACATGCTGCTCGCCGACGCCCGCGGCCAGGGCGAGAATGATTTCAAGATCGAGCTGATGCGCCGGACCCTGCCCGCCGTCCTCGCCGAAGCCACGGGAGCCACGACATGAATTCCGAGCACACGATCCAGATGGACGCGCCGGTCGGCGAGACCCGGCTCGACCGCAATGTCCAGGCCGTCATCGGTAGGGGTGTCGACCGCATGGAGGGCCCGCTGAAGGTCTCCGGCAAGGCGACCTATGCCTACGAAAACCTGCACGGCAAGCAGGTCGCCTACGGCTATGTCGTGACCTCCGGCATCGGCGCCGGCAAGATCAAACTCATCGACACCATGAAGGCGCTGGGCATGGCCGGCGTCCTGCACGTCGTCACCGACGAGACGGGACCGCGCGCCGCCGCCGATCCCGGCGACGAGAAGCCGGCCTCGATCAAGGGCGAGGTGACGCATTTCGGCCAGCCGATCGCGCTGGTCGTCGCCGAGAGTTTCGAGATCGCCCGCGCCGCGGCGAGGCTCGTCGAGGTGGAATACGCCCCGAGCGAGGGCGTCTATTCGCTCGATGACGCCAAGGCAAAGGCGTTCGATCCCGGCGAGGGAACCATGCCGTCGATCGTCAAGAAGGGCGATTTCGCCAAGGCGTTCGACGAGGCCGCGGTGAAGTTCGACCAGACTTACACGACGCCGAGCCAGAGCCATTCGGCGATGGAGCCGCATGCCGCCGTAGCGGTGTGGGAGGGCGAGGACCTGACGCTCTATGGCTGCTATCAGCTGGTGCAGACCAATGTCGGCCAGCTCGCCGCGGCTCTCGGCATCGACAAGGCCCGCATCCGCATGCGCAATCCCTATATCGGCGGCGGTTTCGGCGGCAAGCTCGGCATCGGGCCGGAAGCCGTCTTCGCGGCGCTGGCGGCGAAGGAGACCGGCCGGGCGGTGAAAATCGCCCTCACCCGCCAGCAGGTCTACCAGGCCACCTCGCGGCGCACCGATACCGTGCAGCGCATCCGCATCGGCGCCGACGAAAACGGCGTCATCTCCGCCATCGCGCACGACACGCTCTGCGGCAACACGCCGGGCGACAAGGTGTTCGAGCCGGCGGGCATCTCCACCGTCTTCCTCTACGGAGGCGAGAACCGGCTGATCACCCACCGGCTGTCGGCCGTAAACGTCATCCTCTCCTCCTCTATGCGGGCGCCGGGCGAGGCGGTGGGCATGCTGGCGCTGGAAAACGCCATGGACGAGCTTGCCGAGCAGCTCGACATCGATCCGATCGAGCTGCGCAAGCGTAACGAGCCGGCGGTCGATCCGCAGGAGGGCCTGCCCTTCTCCTCGCGCATGCTGATCGAATGCATGGACGAAGGCGCGCGGCGCTTTGCCTGGGCCGACCGATCGACGACCCCGGGCCTCAGGCGCGAGGGCGAGTGGCTGATCGGCATGGGCATGTCGGCGGCCTCGCGCAAGAACCTCCTGCAGAAGTCCTCCGCCCGCGTGACGCTGTCGGCAGAGGGAACTGCCCTCGTCGAGACGGATATGACCGACATCGGCACCGGCACCTACACCATCCTGCAGCAGATCGCGGCGGAGATGCTGGGGCTGCCGCTGGAGAAGGTGACGGTCAAGCTCGGCGATTCCACCCTGCCGCCGGCGCCGGGCTCGGGCGGATCCTGGGGCGCCAGCTCCTCGGGTTCCTCGGTCTACGCCGCCTGCGAGGGCATCGTCGGCACGCTGGCCGAGAAGATGGGCGTCGACGCCGCGGAGCTGACGCTGAAGGACGGCACCGCCATCGGCGGCAACCGGCAGACGGCGCTGACCGATCTCCTCGCCGGCGAGCCACTGGTCGTCCTCGGCAATTTCAAGCCGGGCAAGGCCTTCGAGGATACGCACCAGGCGAGCTACGGCGCGCATTTCTGCGAAGTCGCGGTGAACGCCGTGACGGGCGAGACGCGCATTCGCCGCCTGCTGACGGTGGCGGCCGCCGGCCGCATTCTCAACGAAAAGACCGCGACCTCGCAGTGCTATGGCGGCCAGATTTTTGGCATAGGCTCGGCGCTGACGGAGGAACTGGTCATCGACCCGCGCACCGGCCTCATCGTCAACCACGATCTGGCGGAATACCACGTGCCGGTGAATGCCGACGTTCCGCAGCTGGAAGTGGTTCTCCTGCCGGAGCGTGATCTGGCGGCCAGCCCGCTCGCCTCCAAGGGCATCGGCGAACTGGCGCTGTCCGGAGTCGGCGCGGCGATCAGCAACGCCATCTACAATGCCACGGGCGTGCGCCTGCGGGACTATCCGATGACCTTGGACAAGGTCCTCGCGGGCTGGGCAGCGGCGCAGAAAGCCGCCTGACACGCGGCGATCGGATCAGTGAGAAGGGCGGTGGGGGCAACCTCGCCGCCCTTTTCTTTGCCATGGGGCCGGGCCGCTCTGCCTCAGCCGTGCAGCTTCAGCGCCGGGCCTCTTGTCGGCGAGATCACGTCGGCCAGAATGGCGACGGAGCCGCGCAAGGCTCCGAGCACCTGCCATTGGTGGCGGCGCTGCAGAGCGTGATAGGCGGCCTTGGCGAACTGGCCGTCGACGAAGAAATCATTGCGGGAAATGCCGACGAGCCCGACGGTGCCGGCCCCGCCCAGCGAGACGAGCTTGCCCTTGTCCTTGAAGCGGAAGGGTTTGGCAGCGCGGTCCGCGAGACTCCTGGCGAGATAGGCCGCCTCCTGGCTGGCGATCTGCGCGGTGGGCGGCAGCGGCTGCGGCGCCCCTTCCGGCGTCAGGCTGGCGGCGTCGCCGAGGACATAGACGGTGGGGTCGACCGTGCTGCGCAGGAAGGCGTCGACCACGATGCGGCCCTTGCGGTCGATGGCAAAATCGCCGAGCGTCGCCAGCACGGGGAGGCCGACGAGGCCGGCGGCCCAGACCGTGACATCGGCGCGCCAGCTCTCGCCGGAGGCGGCGCGAACGGCGTCCGGCTCGACGGCGGTGATCCGGGCGCTGGTGACGACGGTGACGTCCAGTTCGGCAAGGCGCCGCACGACGCCCGCGCGCAGCTCTTCATCAGCGCCGGGCATGACCTCCGGCGCCGCTTCCAGGAGCGTGAGATCGAGCAGTCGCGGCTGATCGGCTGTCTCCGGGCGGTCGAAAAAGGCCGTCTCGGCCAGGCGCAGATGGGCGGCGAGTTCCGTCCCGGTGGCCCCGGAGCCGACGATGACGACATGGGCGGGCACGCGCGTCTGCCGGGCATTGATCAGGAGCGCGACGAACCGGTCGCGAAAACCGTCGGCGTCGAGCTTGGCATCGAGGCGGACGGCATGTTCGCGCACCCCGGGAATGCCGAAGTCGGCGGTGATGCCGCCCAAGGCGACGACGCAGGTATCGTAGCCGATCCGGCGCTCCGAACCGGCCGCGCCGGGAACGTCCGGGGGCGCCAGGCGCACCTCCCGCGCGGCCCGGTCGATGCCGGTGACGCTTCCCTGCTCGAAGCGAAACCCGCGCATCCGCGCCAGCATGTAGAAGCTGATTTCCGAAAGCGTCGAGGTCACAGTTCCCGCGGCGAACTCGTGCAGGCGCGGCTTCCAGATATGGGCACCGACCCGGTCGACGAGCGTGACGTCGAGGCCCGGGCGATGCGCCAGGGCCGAGGCGAGCTCGAGCCCGCCGGCCCCGCCGCCGAGAATGACGATTCGTGTCGTGGCCATGCTGTCCCTTCCTGCGCTCGCTCGCGGCGCCGTCGGCCGAGACACGCGGCGCCGTCCCGGGTCTCGGCCTTCGAAGCCTCGGGCATGATCTTGAACGGTTTTCCCTCGGAAAGGATCAGGCGAAAGCCGGGAGCCAAAGCGGGATGGCGATGCGGGGAAAGCCCCGCGTCAGCCGAGATTGTTGAGCGCGCCGCTTCCCAGAAGGCCCGTGATGCCGATGAAGATGAGGTAGATCGCCACGATGATGTTCAGGAGGCGGGGCATGACGAGGATGAGGACGCCGGCGATGAGCGCGACGACCGGCTGGATGGTGATGATTTCCATGAAACTCTCCTGATGCGAAGGCTTACGCCATGTGCCAGCCGTGGCTGACGAGGATCGACTGGCCGGTCAGGGCGTTGGAGCCGAAGCCGGCGAGGAAGACGGCGACGTCGGCGACGTCCTTGATGGTGGTGAATTCCTGGTCGACGGTGTCGCCCAGCATGATTCGAGCGACGACTTCTTCTTCGGAAATGCCGAGACTGCGGGCTTGTTCCGGAATCTGCTTCTCGACCAGCGGCGTCTTGACGAAGCCGGGGCAGATCACGTTGGACCGCACGCCGTGCTTGGCGCCCTCCTTGGCCATGACGCGGCCGAGCCCGAGCAGGGCGTGCTTGGCCGCGACATAGGCGCTCTTCAGCGGCGAGGCCTCGTGGCTGTGGGCCGACCCCATATAGATCAGGGCGCCGGACTTCTGCGCATACATGTATTTGACGCAGGCCTTGGTGAGGAGAAAGCCGCCGCCGACATGGATGTCCATGACTTTGCGGAAGTCCGCATAGGGAAAGTCCTCGATTGGATGGACGATCTGGACCCCGGCATTGGAGATCATGGTGTCGATGCGGCCGAAGCGGGCGAACGCCTTGTCGACGCCGGCATTGACCGCCGCCTCGTCGGTGACGTCCATCTCGATGGCGATCGCGGAGCCCCCGGCCGCCTCGATCTCGGCGACGGTGTCGTGGGCGCCCTGCATGTTGATGTCGCAGATCGCGACCTTCGCGCCCGCGCGGCAGAATTCCAGCGCGATCTCCCGGCCGATGCCCGAGCCGGCGCCGGTGATGACGGCGACATTGTCCTTGAGTTTCATGGCGTGTGTCCCGAAGTTCTGGCAGCGCCGGATGGCGCCTGACGCGGCGCACTATCGTTCGGGAGACGGGTCGGCGGCAAGCGGCGGCCGGGCGGCCAGCGCCGGGGGGCGGGTTCGGCTAGGCAGCCGGCCCCTGCGGCCGGCCGCTTGGGCCACGTTCCGCCGCGGCGTCAGGCGCCCTCGGGCGGGAGATCGTTGCCCCCGTCCCCTGAACGGGGACGGGGCGCCGGGAGGCTCAGAATTCCTCCCAGCCCTCGGCGGCGGCGGTCGGGCGCGGGGCGGCGCCGCCCTGGCCGGTGGTGCGCAGCTGCGTCACCGGGCGGGCCGGGGCCCGCGGCGCCGGGCGGAATGCGCGGGCGGGCTGGTGGCGGACTGTCGGGGCGGCATGGCCGCTGGCCGCATGGCCGGTGTTGGTGGTGAAGCGTTCGACCATGGCGGCGAGCTCGTCGGTCTCGTCGGACAGCGTCTGGGCGGCCGCGGTGGCTTCCTCGACCATGGCGGCGTTCTGCTGCGTGACCTTGTCCATCTGGTCGGCCGCGCCCGAGACTTCGCGCAAGGACACCGCCTGCTCGCGGGCGCTCCTGGCGATCTCGGCGACCACCGCCGACATCTCGCCGACCTGCGCGACGATTTCCTCCAGCGACTTGCCCGAGGCCGTCACCAGCTCGACGCCCTCGCCGACCTGTTTCGACGAGGTCGAGATCAGGTTCTTGATCTCCTTGGCCGCTTCCGCCGAGCGCTGGGCGAGCCCGCGCACTTCCTGCGCCACCACCGCGAAGCCACGGCCGGCTTCACCGGCCCGTGCCGCCTCGACGCCGGCATTCAGCGCCAGGAGGTTGGTCTGGAAGGCGATCTCGTCGATGACGCCGATGATCTTGCCGATCTCTTCCGAGGAATGCTCGATCTCGGCCATCGCGGCGACGGCCCGGGCGACGATCTCGCCGCCCTTTTCCGCGTTCTTCTGCGCCGCGCTGGCGCCGACCTGCGCGCGGGCCGCGCCCTCGGCCGTCTGGTTCACGCCGGTGGTCACTTCCGAGAGCGCTGCGACCGTCTGCTCAAGGCTCGCCGCCTGCTGCTCGGTGCGCTGGGCGAGGTCGTTGGACGCGACGGAGATTTCGGCAAGGCCTGTGCGAAGGGTCGCGACGCCGCCGGCGACGCCGGAGATCGCGGCCTCGAGCTCGGCGACGCTGGCATTGAACTTCTGCCGGATCGGTTCGAATTCCGGCGCCACCGCCTGGTCCATGCGCACCGTCAGATCGCCCGCCGACAGCGCGTCAAAGCTCTGTTCCACCGCCTCGACGAAGGCCCGGAGATCCTCCTCCTTGGAATGATCCAGCGCCGACTGCCTCTCCCGCTGGCTGGCCTGCGCCGCCCGCGCGGCTTCCGCCTCCGATTCCAGGCGGTCCTGGTCGATCGCCGCCTGCTTGAAGGCTTCGACGGCGCCGGCCATCAGGCCGATCTCGTCGCCGCGCCCGGTGGCGGGAACGTCGATGCTCTTGTCGCCCGCCGCCAGGCGCCGCATGGCCTCGGTCATGGCGACGACCGGCGTCGCGATGCCGCGCGCCAGCAGCCAGCCCAGGGCGACCGAGAACAGGATGAGAAAGCCGATGCCGCCCACCAGCGCCGTCACCGACGTGGCATTCGCCTCGACCTCGATCGCCCAGGCCTCGGCCACCGCGGCCTGCTCCGACGTCACGATCGCATCGATGGCGTTCTCGGCATCTTCGATCGCCTTGTCGGCCACGTCGCTGGCGAAGAGCGCGAGCGCCTGGGGCAAGGTGGCCGGGTCGCGCGACAGGGTGACGATGGGCGCCGCGATATTGCCGCGCCAGGCGGCGACGCCGGCCGTGACCGCGTCCAGATCTCCCGCGAGATCCGGCGCCAGGGCCCGGATCTTGTCGACATCGGCGGCGATCGCCGCGGCGCGCTTGTCCATGGCCAGGGTATAGCGGTCGTTGCGCGTCAGCATGAAGGCCCGCAGGGCCGCCTCCATCCGCGACAGGCCGAGCCGCGTCGCGGTGCTGATCGCGGTGATTTCCGTGTGGTGCTTGATGTTGTCGGTCGCCGCGCTCATCTGGCCGAGCTGCGCGTAGACGATGCCGCCCATGCCGGCCGCGGCCAGGACAAGGCAGACGAACGCCGCCGAAATCTTCTGCGAAATCTTCAGATTGGACAAAAACATCATTCTACCCCGCCGTGATGATGCTCCGCCTGCTACGATGCATCGCTGAGCTTCCGTAGGGCAAAGAAGCTAAGGCTTTCTTGCTGATGAATGGAAGATCCCGGGCCGGAGCGCATGCCGTGGCGACCGCGCGGCGGCCGGCGTCGCAGCGGTGCGAGCCGGCAACGCGTCGACCGACCGCCGGCAAGCCTGCGGTCGGTCGAAATGTCTGCGCCGGCCCGGACGGGATCGGCAAGCGCCGCGGTCGTCCTGTCTGCCGGGCAAAAGCGCTCAGAATTCCGACCAGTTGTCCTCTTGCGGCGAAGCCTGCGGCGCGACGCCCTGACGGCCGCTGTGGCGCAACTGGGCGACCGGGCGCGCTGCGGCCGGCCGCTTGGACACCGGACCGCTTGGACCCCTGGCGTGCGTCGCGGTGGCGCGGGTCGAAAACCGCCCGATCAGCGCCGCCAGATCCTCGGTCTCGTCGGAAAGGTTCTGCGCGGCGGCCGTCGTCTCCTCGACCATCGCTGCGTTCTGCTGGGCGACGATTTCCTGCAGCGACTTGCCGGACGCAGTGACGAGGTCGACGCCCTCGCCGACCTGTTTCGAGGAGGTCGAGATCAGGTCCTTGATCTCCTTGGCCGCCTCGGCCGAGCGCTGCGCGAGCCCGCGCACTTCCTGCGCCACCACCGCGAAGCCACGGCCGGCTTCACCGGCCCGTGCCGCCTCAACGCCAGCGTTCAGGGCGAGAAGGTTGGTCTGGAAGGCGATCTCGTCGATGACGCCGATGATCTTGCCGATCTTGTCGGAGGAGTCCTCGATCTGGCTCATCGCCGCGACGGCGCGGGCGACGATATCGCCACCCTTTTCGGCGTTCTTCTGCGCTGCCGTGGCGCCGATCTGGGCACGCGCGGCGCCCTCGGCCGTCTGGTTGACGCCGCTGGCGACCTGGCTCAGGGCTGCCACGGTCTCTTCCAGGCTCGCCGCCTGCTGCTCGGTGCGCTGGGCGAGGTCGTTGGAGGCGACGGTGATTTCGGTGAGGCCGGTACGGATGGCGGTGATCGACTGGACAACCGATCCCATCGCTTCCTCGAGCTTGCCGACGCTGTCGTTGAACAATTCGCGCATGCCCTCGTAGTCGGCGGAGAAGGGCCGGTCGAGGCGGGTGAGGAGATCGCCCGCGGCCAGCCGCTGGAAGCCGGTGGTGACCTCGCTCATGAAGAAGGCGTGCGCGGCGACGTAGCCCTCGCCGAGGCTTTCCTGCTCCAGGCGCTCGGCTTCTCTCGCCGCCACGGTCGCCGCCTGCTCTTCCTTCAGCCGCTTCTGCTCGATCATCGCATGGCGCAGATGCTCGACCGATCCGGCCATGCGGCCGATCTCGTCGCCGCGATGCCGGCCGACGACCTCGACATCGGTCTCGCCGTCGGCGACCGCCGCGACGGTCTTGGCCAGGCTTTCCAGCGGCGCGAACATGCGGCGGGCGAGCCAGAGCGCGACGAGACCGATAACGAGCGCGGCCAGGGCCGAAAGGACGCCCATGCGCCACTGGAGATCGTTGATGGACGAGACGAATTCGGCCTTGGGGATGCCGACATAGAGGACGCCGATGGTCTTGCCGGCGGCATCCTTGATCGGATCGTAGGCGGTGTAGAAGGGGGTGCCGAGAATCTCGGCCTCGCCGCGGAAGGGCTGGCCGGCGACGAACAGGGCGTCGTGCACGGGGCCGGGGGCGAGCTTGGTGCCGACTGCCCGGCTGCCATCCGGCTTCTTGACGTTGGTGGCGATGCGGGTATCGCCCATGAACACCGTGGCGGTGCCGCCGACCAGTTCCTTCACCTTGTCCACTGGCTCGAAGAAGTCGTTGAGCTTCTGCCGGCCGGCGTACAGGCTGTCCCCCTCAATGCGGAAATCCCGGCCATAGGTCGTCAGCACCTGCCAGGCGACGCCCATATTGGTCATCTGGCGGGCCGCGGCCCGATCGGCGCCTTCGCCGCGCAGGAGAAGACTGCCGCCGATGCCGAACAGCAGCGTCAGGATCGCCAAGGATCCGACGACCATCAGCGAGACCTTGGCGGACAGAGAGAGCTTGCGCATGTCGGGGGCCCTGGAGCTGTGCCGTCGCTAATCATGACGCGATCGCGGCAGGTCAGAAGAAGTCAGCCGCAGCCGAGGTCTTTCTCCTCACGCAACGGTCATTTAACCTGTAGTGATGGTCGAAACACCTTAAGATTGTCCTTGTGCCCGCCCCCTCGAGCGGCAGCCAAGCGGAGGCGACGGCTTCGGGCGACCCTGTCGCGGAAGGTCTGCGACCGCCGGATGCCGCGTTTGCGCGCCCGCCCCTCGCGCTTTCGTGGAACATGCCGCTATACAGGCGGACGGCCGAAGGGAGACCCTCATGACGACAGCGACGCGGATCGACGGCAAGGCGATGGCCGCCGGCATCATCGAGACGGTGAAGGCGGCGACGGCCGCGCTGGCGCCGCACACCGTTCCGGGCCTCGCCGTGGTGATCGTCGGCGAGGATCCGGCCAGCCAGGTCTATGTCGGTTCCAAGGCGCGGATGGCCGAGGATTGCGGCTTTCACTCGGTCAAGCACGTGCTGCCGGCCGAGACGGCCGAGGCCGACCTTCTCGCCCTCATCGCCGACCTCAATGCCGACGCGGCAATCCACGGGATTTTGGTGCAGCTGCCGTTGCCGCCGCAGATCGACGCCAACCGGGTGATCCAGACCATCGACGCCGATAAGGACGTCGACGGCTTCCACCTGCTCAATGTCGGGCGGCTGGGCACCGGCGCCATCGACGCGGCCTTCGTGCCCTGCACGCCGGCCGGATCGATGCTCATGCTGCGCAAAATCCTCGGCGACGACCTGTCGGGCAAGACGGCGGTCGTCGTCGGGCGCTCCAACATCGTGGGCAAGCCGATGGCGCAGTTGCTGCTCGCCGCCAACGCCACGGTGACCATCGCCCATTCCCGCACAAAGGATCTCGCCGCCGTCTGCCGGGGCGCCGACATCCTCGTCGCCGCCGTCGGCCGCCCGGAAATGATCCGCGGCGACTGGGTGAAGGAGGGGGCGGTGGTCATCGACGTCGGCATCAACCGCGTCGACGCGCCCGAGCGCGGCACCGGCAAGACGCGGCTCGTCGGCGACGTCGCTTACGAAGAAGCCGCGGCGCGGGCGGCGGCGATCACGCCGGTCCCCGGCGGCGTCGGACCGATGACCATCGCCATGCTGATGGCCAACACGGTGACGGCCGCGTATCGCGCGGCGGGGAAGGCAGCGCCGCGGATCTGAGGGAGCTGCACCCCCGTCTCAGATCGTCATCCTCGGGCTCTGACCCGAGGACCCATGCCGAAGCGGTCGAACGCCGCTCTGGATCAGGATCCCGTCTATTCCCATCCTGCTGAGGGACGATCGGTTTCCCCGTCACGGCATGGGTTCTCGGGTCAAGCCCGAGAATGACTATCGTCACAGGGCGGCGCCTTTCGGAGGGTGCCGCCGCTGCTCAATGCGAGTTCAGAGTGGAGCGGCACCTCCGTCTCAGATTAGTCATCCTCGGGCTTGACCCGAGGACCCATGCCGAAGCGGTCGAACGCCGCTCCGGATCAGGATGCCGTCCATTCCCATCCTGCTAAGGGACTACCGCTTCCCAGTCACGGCATGGGTTCTCGGGTCAAGCCCGAGAATGACTATCGCCAGAGGTCGGCACCTTTCGCAGGGCGCCTTCCAGCAGCGGCGCGGGCGTTCGCCTGCTTCAACCGCGCGGCTGGCCTCAGGCGGCGCCGTCGGTCTCGTCGGCCGGCTTCGGCTCCGCCGCGACTTTCGGGCCTCCCTTGGCGACGCCGACCATGGCCGGGCGCAGCACGCGGTCGCCGATGGCATAGCCGTCCTGCACGACCTGAACGACGGTGTTGTTCGGCACTTCCGCGTTCGGAACCTCGAACATCGCCTGGTGGAAATTCGGGTCGAAGCGCTGGCCCTCGGGGTCGAGCTTTTTGACGCCGAATTTTTCCAGCGTCGCCAGCATGCCCCGCTCGGTCAGCTCGACGCCGTCGAGCAGCGTGCCGAGGCCGGTCTCGCCGCCCTCGCGGGCGCCCTCGGGCACGGCGGCGATGGTGCGGCGCAGATTGTCCATGACCGACAGCATCTCGCGGGCAAAGCCGGTGACGGCGTAGGTGCGCGCGTCCTTGACCTCGCGCTCGGTGCGCCGGCGCAGATTCTCCATATCGGCGGCGAGCCGCAGCATGCGGTCCTTGAGATCGGCGTTCTCGCTCTCGAGGCCCTCGATCCGCTCGGCCGCGACGCTGGCGATGAACGCTTCGGCCTCGTCCTCGGAATAGTCCGGGCGGTCGAACGGCGAGCGCTCGCGGGCGCCTTGCGATGCGGCCTCCGTCGCCGGGTCGAAATCGGTCTCGTTGCCGCGGTCTTCGGTGTCGCTCGTCATGATGCTCAAGGTCCTCGCGTTTCGCACCCCTTCCGCCGATGCTCGTCAGAGGATCGGGAGTGAAGGGATCGTTGCATGTGCTGTGCCGCGGATATCGAATGCGGCGAGCGGAAAATCAAGGCTTGCGGCGATTCCATCGGGCCGCGCCGCGCTGTCGCGGGCCCTCCCCGGGTGCCGGATCAGGTCACGAGCGCCGCGCCGCGGCGCCTTGGGCCAGGAGACGCGAGACGAGGCGGGCGGTGTAGTCGACCATCGGCACGATGCGGCGATAGTTCAGCCGCGTCGGTCCGATCACCCCGACGGCGCCGATGATCTTCTGCTCGCCGTCGCTGTAGGGCGCGACGACGAGCGAGGAGCCCGACAGCGAGAACAGCTTGTTCTCCGAGCCGATGAAGATTCGGACGCCATTGCCGGTTTCGGCGAGATCCAAGAGTTCGATGATGCCGCTCTTGGTCTCCAGCTCGTCGAACAGGAGCCGCAGCCGTTCGAGGTCGTCCGACGCCGTGACGTTTTCGAGGAGATTGGCGCGGCCGCGCACGATGAGGCGCGCCGGCTGGCCGGCGGCGGCGCCCGACCAGACCGCGAGGCCCTTTTCCACCAGGCCCTGGCTGAGGATGTCGAGCGCCGTCGCCGCCTCGTCCTTCAGCGCCTGCACCCGGTCGCGCGCCTCGCCGAGGGTGCGGCCGACGACATGGGCGTTGAGAAAGTTCGAGGCTTCGACGATCTGCGCGGCAGTGACGCCCGAGGGCAGGTCGATGACGCGGTTCTCGACGTCGCCGTTCTCGCCGACGAGGACGGCCAGCGCCTTCGTCGCCTCCAGGCGGATGAACTCGATGTGCTTCAGCCGCATGTCGGCCTTGGCCGTCAGAACCAGGCCGGCGCCGCGCGACAGGCCCGACAACAGCTGGCTCGCCTCGGTAAGGAGCGAGTCGAAGGGCCGGAGGTCGCCGGTCGCCTTGACCTTTTCCTCGATCGCCTCGCGCTCGCCCTGCGGCAGGTCGCCGACCTCGAGAAAGGCGTCGACGAAGAAGCGCAGGCCGAGTTCGGTCGGCATGCGGCCAGCGCTGACATGGGGCGAGTAGATGAGGCCGAGCGTCTCCAGATCGCTCATCACGTTGCGCACCGAGGCCGGCGACAGGGCCGTCGTCAGCAGCTTCGACAAAGCGCGCGAGCCGACGGGTTCGCCGAGGTCGAGATAGGATTCGACGATCAGGCGAAAGATGTGCCGCGACCGCTCGTCCAGCATCGCGGGGAAATCCGGTGCGGGAAGTCTGAACTCGTTCATCGGTCGTTCTCTCAACATCGCCCATCACTATACGGGGGTTGAAGAAACTGTCCAAGGCCGACGATGCGGAAAGCCGGCGTCGCCGTGCGGCGGCCCCAAGCGGGAGGGGCCGTCACCCGCTTTCAGGATCCTGTTGCCGGAATTATTTTGCGCCACCCCCTCCGGCGTGGTTAAAGGCCGGTTCGATGGGAATCGCACGAGCCAAGCGCCCACACGGCATATCGACGACAGGATCTGAACCATGCGGCCTTCCAAACGCGCCAATGACGAATTGCGCGCCGTCTCGCTCGAACGCGGCGTCTCGCTTCACGCGGAAGGCTCGTGCCTCGTCAAGTTCGGCAACACGCACGTCCTGTGCATGGCCAGCCTCGAGGAGCGCGTGCCGCCCTTCCTGAAGAATTCCGGCAAGGGCTGGGTGACGGCCGAATACGGCATGCTGCCGCGCGCCACCGGCGACCGCATGCGGCGCGAGGCCTCGAGCGGCAAGCAGTCCGGCCGCACGCAGGAGATCCAGCGGCTGATCGGCCGCTCGATGCGCGCCGTCGTCGACCTCGAAGCGCTCGGCGAGCGCCAGATCACCATCGACTGCGACGTCATCCAGGCCGATGGCGGCACCCGCACGGCCGGCATCACCGGCGCCTTCGTCGCCCTCAACGACTGCCTCGCCTGGATGGAGGGTCGCGGCATGGTCACGCGTTCCAAGGTCCTGAAGGACCACATCGCGGCGATCTCCTGCGGCATCTACAAGGGCGAGCCGGTGCTCGACCTCGATTATCTCGAGGATTCGGCGGCCGACACCGACGCCAATTTCGTCATGACCGGTCGCGGCGGCATCGTCGAGATCCAGGGCACCGCCGAGAAGGAGCCGTTCAGCGAAGCGGAGCTGGCGAGCCTGCTCGCGCTCGCCAAGGGCGGCATCGGCACGCTGGTGGAACTGCAGCGCCAGGCGATCGCCTGAGGGATTTTGAGATGCGCAGGATCGACGGCAATAGGCTTCTCGTCGCCAGCCACAACAAGGGCAAGATCCGCGAACTCGACTTCCTGTTCGGGGGCCTTGCCATCGAACTCGTGACCGCCGGCGAGCTCGGCCTGCCCGAGCCCGAGGAGACCGGCACGACCTTCGTCGAGAACGCCCGCATCAAGGCTCTGGCCTCGGCGACGGCCGCCGGCGAGGTGGCGCTCGCTGACGATTCCGGCCTCTGCGTCGATGCGCTGGGCGGGGAACCCGGCGTCTATACGGCCGACTGGGCCGGTCCCAATCGTGACTGGTCGATGGCCATGCGCCTCGTCGAGGAGAAGCTGCAGCAGGCCGGCGCGACCCGCTCCGACCAGCGCGGCGCGACCTTCGTCTCGCTGCTCTGCCTCGCCTGGCCCGACGGCCACACCCAGGAATATCTCGGCGAGCGCCGGGGCACGCTGGTCTGGCCGGGACGGCACGGCGAGATGTCCTATGGCTACGATCCTGTGTTCATGCCGGACGGCGAGACGCGCACCTATGGCGAAATGACCGCGGCGGAGAAGCATGGCTCGATCTGGACCGCGCCGGGGCCGCTGTCGCACCGCGCCCGCTCGGTGCAGAAGCTCGTGACCAAAGCCTTTCCCGAGGGAATTCGCCCTGCTGCTCTTCCGGCCGGATGAGCGTGGGATGACCGAGTTTCCCGCCCCGCCGCCGGCCCTTGCTGCCCCGACCGCGACGGTCCGCAGCTTTCCGCCCGTGGCGCGCGAGCCGGGTTTCGGCGTCTACGTGCACTGGCCGTTCTGCGCGGCCAAATGTCCGTACTGCGACTTCAACAGCCATGTCCGCCACCAGGCGATCGACCAGGAACGCTATGCCGCGGCGTTTACGCGCGAGATCGCGGAGATGGCGAAGCGCTCGCCCGGCGAACGGGTGACCTCGATCTTCCTCGGCGGCGGCACGCCCTCGCTGATGCAGCCGCGCACCGTCGGCGCCATCCTCGACGCGATCGCCGCCGCCTGGACGGTCGACGCGAATGCCGAGATCACGCTGGAGGCCAATCCGTCCAGCGTCGAGGCCGAGCGTTTCCGAGGCTATCGCGCCGCCGGCGTCAACCGCGTCTCGCTCGGCGTCCAGGCGCTGAACGACCGGGACCTCAAATTCCTCGGCCGGCTGCACAATGTCGACCAGGCGAAACAGGCGATTGGCCTTGCCCGCGAGATCTTTCCGCGCCTGTCCTTCGACCTGATTTACGCCCGTCCCGGCCAGACCGTCGAGGCCTGGGAGACCGAGCTGACCCAGGCGATCGACATGGCCGCCGACCATCTGTCGCTCTACCAGCTGACCATCGAGGAGGGCACGCCCTTCTACGCCCTGCGCAAGGCCGGCAAGCTGCCGGTGCCGGACGGCGAGCTGTCGGCCGCGCTCTACGAAGCGACGCAGACTTTGACCGCCGCGCGCGGACTGCCGGCCTACGAGATTTCCAACCATGCGGTGCCGGGTGCGGAATCGCGCCACAACCTCACCTACTGGCGCTACGGCCTCTATGCCGGCGTCGGCCCAGGCGCGCATGGGCGGCTGATGGGCCCGGACGGGCGCCAGGCGATCGCCACCGAGCGCCATCCCGAAACCTGGCTGAAAATGGTCGAGGACTGGGACCACGGCATCGTCACCGACGACACGCTGTCGCCATCCGAGGAAGCGGACGAGCTGCTGCTGATGGGGCTGCGCCTCAGCGAGGGCATCGACCTCGCCCGCTGGCGCCGGCTCACCGGCCGCGACATCGACCCGGTCAGCGAGGCCGATCTGAAGGCGCACGGCATGGTCGAGCGCCTCGGCCCCGATCGCCTTCGCGCCACGCCCGCCGGCATGCTGGTGCTGGACGCCGTCGTCGCCGATCTCTGCTAGAACAGGGCATGAGCGACATTTCTGACGACGCCGACCCGGCGGAAATTCCCGACAGGCCCGAGATCGACGCGATCCCCGCGGGCGGCGATGCCAGCCTCGGCTTTCGCGTCCGCGACCGCGAATTTTCCGGGCACCGGCCGGAGCCCGCGCTCTATCTCGTGGCGACGCCCATCGGCCATCTCTCCGACATCACGCTGCGGGCGCTGGAAGTGATCGGGGGCGCCGACCGGCTCGCCTGTGAGGACACGCGCGTCACCGCGACGCTTTTGTCGCGCTACGGCATCAAGCGGCGGATGACGCCCTATCACGAGCACAATGCCGAGGAATCGGGCGCGGGCCTTCTCGCCGAACTCGTCGCCGGAAAAAGTGTCGCGCTGGTCTCCGACGCCGGCACGCCGCTCGTCTCCGATCCCGGCTTCCGGCTCGTCGGCCAGGCGATCGAGGCCGGTATCCCGGTGATCCCGATTCCCGGGGCCTCGGCGGTGATGGCGGCGCTTCTGGCCTCCGGCCTGCCGTCCGATGCCTTCTTCTTTGCCGGCTTCACCCCGCAGAAGCAGGGCGCGCGGCGGGCGCGGCTGACGGAACTGACGCGCATTCCCGGCACGCTCGTCCTGTTCGAGGCGCCGCACCGCATTGCGGACGCGCTCGCCGACATGGCCACCGTCTTCGGCGCCGACCGCCCGGCCGCCGTCTGCCGCGAGCTGACGAAGGCCTATGAGACGATCTACCGCGGCACGCTGTCGGCGCTGGCGGCGGAGTTCGCGGCGATGGAGCGGGTGCGCGGCGAGATCGTCGTCTGCATCGCGCCGCCGCCGGCGGAGGCGGCCGCGAGTTTTGAAGACACCGACGCTATTCTGACCGGGCTGCTCCAGGAGATGAAGCCGACGCAGGCGGCGCAGGAGGCCGCGCGCCTCACCGGCCTGCCGCGCCGCGACCTCTACGCCAGAGCCCTGGCTCTGAAGGCGCCGCGTTAGCGCCATGGCGCGGCCGGCGGCGCCTCGAGGACCGGAGGAACGCCGCCGGCGCTTCGCCCGCGGCCATCGCGGCGAGTTTTTCGCCGCCTGGGCGCTTCGCCTGAAGGGCTTTCGCATCCTCGCGGTCCGCCATCGCACGCGGCTCGGCGAGATCGACCTCATCGCCCGCCGCGGCGACCTCGTCGCCATCGTCGAGGTGAAGGCGCGCCCGACGCTGGAAGAAGCGATGGACGCCGTCGGGCCGGACACGCAGCGCCGCATCGAGCGCGCCGCCGACCTCTGGCTCGCTCGCCAGAAGGACCATGCCCGCCTCAGCCTGCGCTTCGACATCGTCGCCGTGCTGCCGCGGCGCTGGCCGGTGCATGTGCAAGATGCGTGGCGGGGGCGGTAGAGATAAGGCTATGACGACCAGGGATTGACCGTCGGGACGCCCGTCGGCGCGAAGTCGCGGATGTTCCGCGTCAGGACCGTCAACCCGTGGCGAAGGGCGGTCGCCGCGATCAGCCCATCTGCGGTCGGAATCTGCCGGCCCCGCTTTCGGGCTTCCACCGTCAGTTCTGCCCAGAGCCGAGTCGTGGCAAGATCGACATCAAGCGTTTGCGTGGCCAAGACGCTCTCAAGAGTTTCGGCCCAGTCGGTCAGGGTCGCGCGTTGCCGACCCTCGCGCAACATCAGGATGCCTCTGCGGATCTCGCCAAAGGAGATCACGCTGACATAGAGATCGCGGTCATCGATCGCATCGACAGCTATCTTGACCGCCTGATCGCCGTTCGGATGGCGAATTTCGGATAGGACACAGGTGTCGAGCAGGAAGCGCGGCATCAGATGTCCCCGAAGTCCACCTCCCGCGGCAGCGACTTGTCTCTCGACAGGTCGAGCCCCTCCAGTGAAGGACCCTCGAAGAGGGCCTTCTTGATGTCGGACCGCTGGCCGCCCCGCCGGGCGAAATCAGCCGCTTTCACGACCACCACCGCCTCACCCTCGCGGACAATCGTCTGCGGTCCCTCGTTGAGGGCCCGGTCGATGATCTCGCCGATCCGGGTCTCGGCATCCTTCATGCGCCAGTCCATATGCGCCTCCTTGGCCCAAGCCGCCGGGGGATGATCGTCCGTGGTGTAGCACATCCGCCGCGACCGTTCACCGCCGGCGCGATTGCCAGCGGCCCGCTTCCCGGCTACCTCCCCATCTCCCGATGCCCGAAGGAGCGCCCCATGGCCCTTACCGTCGCGGTCCAGATGGACCATGTCTCGTCGATCTCGATCAAGGGCGATTCCACCTTCGCCCTGGCGCTCGAAGCCGAGCGGCGCGGACACAGCCTCTACCACTACACGCCGGACCGCCTGTCGATGCGCGACGGCCGGGCCACGGCCCGGGCCGAGCCGATGACCCTGCGCGAGGAGGAGGGCAACCACTTCACCCTCGGCCCCCAGGAGAAGATCGACCTCGCCGACACGGACGTCGTCCTGCTGCGCCAGGATCCGCCCTTCGATATGGCCTACATCACCTCGACGCATATTCTCGAGCGCGTGCATCCGAAGACGCTTGTGGTCAACGACCCGGCCTCGGTGCGCAACGCGCCGGAAAAGATCTTCGTCACCGAGTTTCCCGACCTGATGCCGGAGACGCTGATCACCAAGGACCCGCTGGAGGTCGCCGCCTTCCGTGCCGAGTTCGGCGAGATCGTGATGAAGCCGCTCTACGGCAATGGCGGCGCCGGCGTCTTCCACATCACCAAGGAGGACCGCAACCTCACCTCCTTCATGGAGACCTTCGCGCTGCTCTTCCGCGAGCCCTTCATCGTGCAGCGCTATCTCAACGACGTGCGCCAGGGCGACAAGCGCATCATCCTCGTCGACGGCGAATTCGCCGGCGCGATCAACCGCGTGCCCTCGGAAACCGACGCGCGCTCCAACATGCATGTCGGCGGCCGGGCCGAGGCGACCGAATTGACGGAGCGCGAGCGCGAGATCTGCGCCCGCATCGGTCCGTCGCTGAAGGAGCGCGGCCTCCTCTTCGTCGGCATCGACGTCATCGGCGACTATCTGACCGAGATCAACGTCACCTCGCCGACCGGCATTCGCGAGGTCAAGCGTTTTGGCGGCGCCGATATCGCCAGCCTTCTCTGGGATGCGATCGAGGCGAGGGTCGGCACCGGTCGCTGACAGGCAAAGTTAATTTGCTTTTCATCTTTCGTCACGAATTTTCCGCATAACCGATTCGGCTGGTTTTGTTCCCTTCTCGTTCTTGTTTTATCTCTTAACGTAAGATAGGATGACGTTAGGAGAACATTCACGGGGTTGCCCGCGCGCCAGCGCGGGCGGTTTGGGGGCGCCGGCATGGTGTCGCGGGTGAAGACGGTTGCTTTCCAGGGGGTCGAGGCTATCCCCGTCGATGTCCAGGTGATGATCGCGCCGGGCAAGATGGGCATGCAGATCGTCGGCCTCGCCGACAAGGCGGTGGCCGAGAGCCGGGAGCGGGTCCAAGCGGCGCTGCACGCCTCCGGCCTGTCGATGCCGCCGAAGAAGGTGACCGTCAATCTCGCCCCGGCCGACCTGCCCAAGGAGGGCAGCCATTACGACCTTGCCATCGCGCTCGGCCTGATGGCGGCGCTCGGCGCCCTTCCCTCCGATGCGCTGGCCGGCTTCGTCGTCGTCGGCGAGCTCTCGCTCGACGGCATGATCGCCGCCGTCGCCGGCGTCCTGCCGGCGACCATGGGCGCCAACGCGATTGGCCTCGGCCTCATCTGTCCTGCCGCCTGCGGCTCGGAGGCCGCCTGGGCCAGCGCCGACATGCCGATCGTCGCACCGCGCAGTCTGATCCAGCTGGCCAATCATTTTCGCGGCACGCAGGTTCTCGGCCGCCCGGAGCCGGCGATCCGCAGCGGGCCGGAGGGCGGCGCCGACCTGTCGGAGATCAAGGGGCAGATCGTCGCCAAGCGCGCCCTCGAGGTCGCCGCGGCCGGCGGCCACAACCTCCTGATGATCGGCCCGCCCGGCTCGGGCAAGTCGATGCTGGCGCAGCGCCTGCCCTCGATCCTGCCGAGTCTGAGCCCGCGGGAGCTTCTGGAGGTGTCGATGATCGCCTCGATCGCCGGCGAACTGGCGGGCGGCAAGCTGTCGGACCGGCGGCCGTTCCGCGCCCCGCACCACTCCGCCTCGATGGCGGCCATGGTCGGCGGCGGCCTGAGGGCCCGGCCGGGAGAAGTCTCGCTCGCCCATCGCGGCGTCCTCTTCCTCGACGAGTTTCCTGAGTTCCACCCGGCCGTCCTCGACTCGCTGCGCCAGCCGCTGGAGGGCGGCGAGAGCGTGATCGCCCGGGCCAATCACCGCGTCACCTATCCCGCGCAGTTCCAGCTGATCGCGGCGATGAACCCCTGTCGCTGCGGCATGGCGGGCGAGCCGGGGCATTCCTGCCCGCGCGGGCCGCGCTGCGCCGCGGACTACCAGGCCCGCCTTTCCGGCCCGCTGCTCGACCGCATCGACCTCCGGGTCGACGTTCCCGCCGTCACCGCCTTCGACCTGATCCGGCCCGCCCCGGCGGAGACCTCGGCGACGGTCAAGGCGCGCGTCGCCGCGGCGCGCACACTGCAGGCCGGGCGCTACGAGGCCCTCGGCCTTGCCTCGACGACCCTCAACGCGCAGTGCTCGGCCGCGCTGATCGAGACGGTGGCCGCGCCCGACGAGGGCGGCGCGCGCCTGCTGCGCGACGCGGCCGAGCAGATGAAGTTCTCGGCCCGGGCCTACCACCGCATCCTCAAGGTCGCCCGCACGCTCGCCGATCTCGAGGGCGAGGAGACGGTGCGGCGGGTCCATCTCGCCGAGGCGATCGCCTACCGCATGGCGGGTGAGAGGCGCGCCGTCGCGGCATGAGGCGCGACGGCGAGCCAGCGCCAGGGGAACCAGCGCAAGGGGAAGCATCCGCCAGCCTCGGCTATGACGCGATCGCCGACCGGTTCGATGCGGCACGGGGGCCGAAACCGTGGGAATGGCGGCTCTTCGAGGAACTGGCCGCCGTTCTCCCGGCCGGCGCGGCGGTGCTCGACTGCGGCTGTGGCAGCGGGCATCTCGGTCTGGCTCCCCTCCTGGCGCGGGGATGCCGAATCCAGGGCGTCGACGGGTCGGCGGCCATGCTGGCGCTGTTCTCCCGCCGATATGCCACGGTGCCGGTCCGTTGCTGCGACATGCGGCAATTCGAGCCGGCCGAACCGTTCGATGCCATCATCGCCTGGGACAGTCTCTTTCACCTGACGCAGGCCGATCAGGCCCGGATGCTGAAGCGCTTCGGCAAATGGCTGCTGCCCGGCGGCCGGCTCATCTTCACCTCCGGGCCAAGTTGCGGAAGCGTGACCGGAGACATGTTCGGCACGCCCTTCCGCTATTGGAGTCTCGACGAGGCCGGATATCGCGACCTCCTCGCCGAGCATGAATTTGTGAACGTGTCCTGCTGTTTCGACGAACCGGCGGGCGACAACCACAGGGTCTGGACAGCCGCGAAGCGGTGACGGCCTTTCCAAGTCCCCGTCGATCTTCGGCCCGGGAGGTCAATCTCCAGCCCGGGAGGGCGACCGCCCGCCGCCCCGGGCCCATCCGCGGGACGGATCAGCTCTTGCCTTCCGCGGCCACCGGGGCGACGCGCATGATCTCGCCCCCGGCGCCGTCGGTCAGCACGTAGAGCGCGCCGTCGGGGCCTTGTTTCACGTCGCGGATGCGCTGGCCGAGATCGCCGAGGAGCCGCTCCTCGCCCGTGACCTTCCGGCCGTCGAAGGCGACGCGCACGAGGTCGCGGCTGGCGAGGCCGCCGAAGAAGGCGCTGCCCTGCCACTGGGGAACCGCGTCGGCGGTGTAGAACGCCATGCCCGATGCGCCGATGACCGGTGTCCACTGGTGCACCGGCTGAGTCAGGCCCTCGCCCTCGGCCCGGCCCTCGCCGACCGGCGTGCCGTTGTAGTTGACGCCGTAGGAGACCAGCGGCCAGCCGTAATTCTTGCCGGCCTCGACCACGTTCACCTCGTCGCCGCCCTTGGGGCCGTGCTCGGAGAACCAGACCTCGCCGGTCTCGGGGTGAAGCGCGCCGCCCTGGATGTTGCGCTGGCCGTAGGACCAGATCTCCGGCAGGGCGCCGGCCTCGCCGACAAAGGGATTGTCGTCCGGCACCGAGCCGTCGCGGTTGATCCGGATCACCTTGCCGAGGTGGTTGTCGAGCTTCTGGGCCCCTTCGCGGATGGGCGTGTCGGAGCGTTCGCCGAGACCGAGGAAGAGATGCACTTCGCGATCGAAGACGATGCGCGAGCCGAAATGCTTGTTGCCGTCGTATTTCGGCAGCTGGGTGAAGATTTTTTCGAAACCTTCGAGCCGGGTGCCGTCGTCCGAGAGCACGCCGCGGCCGGCGGCGGTCGAGTTGCCGCCGTCGCCCTCCTCGGAATAGGTGAGATAGACGAAGCGGTTGGAGGCGAAGTCGGGGTCGAGCGCGACGTCGAGAAGCCCGCCCTGGCCGCCGGCATCCACGTCCGGCACGCCGGTGATGGCCGGGCCGACGGTTCCGTCCGCCGAAACCAGGCGCAGCGTGCCGCCCTTCTCGGTGACGATGAGCGAGCCGTCAGGAAGAAATTCCATCCCCCAGGCCGACTTCAGCCCCTCGGCCAGCGTGGTGACCTGGAGATCGCCGGCCTCGCTCTGAACGACCTGGTCGACCGCAAAAGCTGTGGTGGGAAGACTGGCGGCGGCAAGGGCGGCCAAATAGCGCGTCGGTGTCATCGTGGGTCTCCTCGGGGGATGGTGTCCGAGAGACAAGGTCGGGTCGCGCTGTGGGAAGGCCAAGCATTCTGACGTCAACGTGATGGCGCGGCGTCCGGAGACGACGCCGCGCTCACCGATCCGTCAGGCGGGAACGGCTGCCAAAATGGCGGCGGCCGCCGGCAGAAGCTTCAGCGCCTGCTGCGGACGCGGACCGATCTGCTCGATGATGTGGCCGGCCGCGATGGCGCCCAGGGCCGCGCTGTCGGCATGCGTCAGGCCGGCGGTGTAGCCGCGCAGGAAGCCCGCCGCGAAGAGGTCACCGGCGCCGGTGGTGTCGAGCAGGCGGGCGAGCGGCACGGCGGCCACCGGGATGCGCGTCTCCCCCTCGACGATGACGCAGCCCTTTTCGCTGCGCGTGACGGCGGCGAGGACCTTGGTGTCGGCGCCGAGCTTCTCCAGCGCCAGGTCGAAATCCTCGGTCTCATAGAGCGCCAGCGCCTCGCTCTCATTGGCGAAGACGATGTCGACCGTGCCCGAGCGCATCAGTTCCAGGAACTCGTCGCGGTAGCGGTGGACGCAGAAGGCGTCCGACAGCGTCATGGCGACCTGGCGCCCGTTCGCATGGGCGATCTGGGCGGCCTTGCGAATGGCCTCCTTGGCGCGCGGCGGATCCCAGAGATAGCCCTCGAAATAGGTCACCTTCGCCGCCGCCACGAGCGCCTCGTCGATGTCGTCGGGCCCGAGCTCGACGCAGGCGCCGAGAAAAGTCGACATCGACCGCTCGCCGTCCGGGGTGACGAGGATCATCGAGCGCGCCGTCGGCGGGTCGCCAGCCAGCGGCCCGGTCTCGAAGCGCACCTTCTGGGCGCGGATGTCGTGGGTGAAGATGGTGCCGAGCTCGTCGCTCGAAACCTTGCCGATATAGGCGCCGGTGCCGCCGAGGCTGACGACGCCGGCGACCGTGTTGGCGGCCGAGCCGCCCGAGGTCTCGACCGCCGGTCCCATGGCATCGTAGAGCTGGCGCGCGCGCGCCGTGTCGATCAGCGTCATGCCACCCTTCTGGACGTCGTGGGTGGCGAGGAAGGCGTCATCAGTCTGCGCGATGATGTCGACGATGGCGTTGCCGATCGTCAGGACGTCGTAGTCGGTCATGAAAACTCCGGGAATGGTTCCTGTCGCCTCATAGCGGCTTTGGCCCGCCATGACGAGCGTTCGACGGCGGCAGGGGAGCCGGCGCGCCGGGATTGATGGCCGGGGCGTCGACGCCTATCTGCCGGAAGCAAAGGGAGCCCATCCATGATCCTCGCCTCCGCCAGCCGCGCCTTGCGCGACATCCTCTCCGCGCCGTTCCGGGCCGCGTTGTGGAAATCGCTCGGACTGACGCTCGTGGTCCTCATCGCGCTCTGGTTCGCGCTCGGCGCCGGTTTCGAAACCTGGATCCTGCCTCTCTTGACCGGGCTCTTTCCCGACCTGCCGGCCTGGATCGATGGTCTCGGCACCGTGGCCGGCTGGGTCGCGGGCCTCGCGCTGGCGGTGCTCCTCGCCTTCCTCATCGGCCCGATCTCGGCGGTCATCGCCAGCCTCTTCCTCGACGACGTCGCGGAAGTGGTGGAGCGCGAGAGCTATCCGGCGGTGCGGCCGGGCGAAGCGCAGCCCTTCGTCGCGGGTCTGGTGATGTCGGTCAAATTCTTCGGCATCGTCATCCTCGGCAATCTTCTGGCGCTGTTCCTGCTGCTGATCCCCGGCATCAACCTCGCCGCCTTTTTCCTCGTCAACGGCTACCTCCTCGGGCGGGAATATTTCGAATTCGCCGCATTGCGCTACCGGCCGGAGGCCGAGGCGAAGGCGCTGCGCAGCCGCCATGCCGGCACGGTGTTTCTCGCCGGCCTCGTCATCGCCGCCTTTCTCGCCGTGCCCTTCGTCAACCTGCTGACGCCGCTGTTTGCCGCGGCTCTGATGGTGCACCTGCACCAGCGCGTGGCCGCGCGCGATGGCGGCCTGCCGCCGGCACGCCGGGCCGAGGGCGTCACGCGATCGGCGGGGCCGGCGGTCCCGGTTCCGACGGAAAGGGCCCGTCCGGGATCGGCACCAGCAGCGCCGGAACATCCGTCGTCTTGACCGCGGCCTTGCAGAGATCGGCAATGACGCAGATCGCGCATTCCGGCTTGCGCGCCTTGCAGACATAGCGCCCGTGCAGGATCAGCCAGTGATGCGCATGGCGCAGGTATTCTGGCGGGATGATCTTCAAAAACCCCTGTTCCACCGCCTCGGGCGTCGTGCCCGGGGCGAGCTTCAGCCGGTTGCCGAGGCGAAAGATGTGGGTGTCGACGGCGAGCGTGTGCTGGCCGAAAGCGGTGTTGAGGACGACATTGGCGGTCTTGCGGCCGACCCCCGGCAGCGCCTCCAGCGCCGCGCGGTCCGGCGGCACTTCGCCGCCATGCTGCTCGACGAGAAGGCGCGACAGCGCGACGACGGCCTTCGCCTTGTTGCGGTAGAGGCCGATGGTGCGGATGTGCTCGCGCACCGCGTCCTCGCCGAGCGCCAGCATTTTAGCCGGCGTGTCGGCGGCAGCGAAAAGGCCGCGCGTCGCCTTGTTGACGCCGACGTCCGTCGCCTGGGCCGAGAGCACGACGGCGACCAGCAGCGTGAAGGGGTTGGAGAATTCCAGTTCCGGCCGCGGCTCGGGCCGCTGCACCTCGAAGCGCCGGAAAATCTCCGCAATGGCGGCCTTGGTATAGGGGATGCGCCGGCGCGGCGCCGCACTGCCCGCAGCCGCCACGGCGACGGGGCGGGGCGATCGGCCGCGGGCGACGGGGCTGGCGGATGGTTTGGCGGGGGGAATGTTTTCTGCCATGCTGACGACATAGCGAGCAGAGCCCATGGATGACAACGCCTCCGGCAGCCTTTCCGACACGTCGCCGACCGGCGCGGCTTCGCCCGACGAGACGGCGGCCGACGCCCCGCTGTTCCGGGCGCTGCTGGTGCCGCACCGCTCTCTTGGGCGCAGCGGTTTCCGCAACCTGATGCTGTTCGTCGGCGCCGTCAGCCTCGTCACCGGCGTCGGCTTTCTCCTCAAGGGCGCCTGGCCGGTCTTCGGCTTCTTCGGGCTCGACGTCCTCCTCGTCTTCGTGGCTTTCCGCGCGAGCTACCGGGCGGCGCAGGCGCGCGAGGAAGTGTCGGTCTCGCGCACCGATCTCCTGGTGCGCAAGACCTCGCCGAAGGGAAAGGTTGAGGAGAGCCACTACAACCCGTTCTGGGCGCGCTTCCGCGTCGCCCGGCACGCGGAGATCGGCATCACCCGCATGGCCGTCACCGGCCAGGGACGGACGACGGAGATCGGCGGCTTTCTCAACCCGGACGACCGCGAGAGCTTTGCCACCGCCTTCGGCGAGGCCCTCGCCACGGCCCGCCGAAGCTAGGCGGGTCGCGCGGGAGATCCGACAGAGGGATGCCCTCTTTTCCCCAGGAGATCGACAGCCCGTGAGGCCGGAACCGACCTGTTCCGGAAAACGGGTGGCGCTGCAGGCCGTCCCCTGCTGTGATCGGGACAACAGACGAGGTTCTCCATGTCCAGCATCATCGCAGCGACCCTGCCGCAGGCGCGCCGTGCGCCGATCCTCCACGCCGCGGAGGGCACCCCCGCGGATGCCGACACCGACTACGGGATCGTCCGCCGCGCGATCGAGTTCATCTCGACGGAGTACCGCGACCAGCCGTCCCTGGCGGCCATCGCCGGGGCGGTCGGCCTCGAGCCGGAGGCGCTGCAGGCGCTGTTCCAGCGCTGGGCCGGCCTGTCGCCCAAGGCTTTCCTGCAGGCGGTGACGATCGACCATGCCCGCCGGCTCCTCGGCGACGGCGCGACGCTGTTCGACGCCGCCTACGATGTCGGCTTGTCCGGCCCGTCGCGGCTGCACGATCTCTTCGTCAAGCACGAGGCGATGTCGCCGGGCCTCTACAAGGCGCGCGGCGCGGGCATCGACTTCGTCTACGGCTTCGACGAATCACCCTTCGGCCGCGCGCTGGTCGTGGCGACCGACCGGGGGCTCGCCGGCATCGGCTTTTCCGAGGGCGGCGAGGCGGGTGACGTGATCGCCTTCCAGGACATGCTGCGGCGCTGGCCGATGGCCAGCTTCGTCCGCGACGATGCACGCATCGCCCCACTGTCCGGCCGCGTATTCCGGCCGAGCGAGTGGCTGGAGGACCGGCCCCTGCAGATCATCCTGATCGGCACGGATTTCGAGATCCGCGTCTGGCAGGCGCTTTTGACCATTCCGGTCGGCCGGGCGGCGACCTATTCGACGGTCGCGGGCGCCGTCGGCGTGCCCAAGGCGGCGCGGGCCGTCGGCGCGGCGGTCGGGCGAAACCCGATCTCCTTCGTCGTCCCCTGCCACCGCGTCGTCGGCAAATCCGGCGCGCTCACCGGCTATCACTGGGGCATCGCCCGCAAACGCGCCATGCTGGGCTGGGAGGCCGGGGTTTTGGCGCGGGCGTGAGCCGGGGCCGTCTGACCGCGGCGGAGAGTGCGGAGGCGTTCCGGCGGCTCGAAGCTGAGATGCCGGGCCGCACCGCGACGGCCAAGGGGCCGAAAGACCAGCCGGATCCGTTCCGCTCGGTCGTCGCCTGCATGCTTTCGGCCCAGAGCCGCGACGCCAACACCGCGCTCGCGACGGAGCGCCTGTTCGCGCTGGCGGATACGCCCGACGCGATGCTGCTTCTCGGCGAGGCCGCGATCGCCCGGGCGATCAAGCCCTGCGGCCTCTACAACATGAAGGCGAGGAACATCGTCCGCCTCTGCGGCGACCTCACCCAACGTCTGGACCGAAACGTGCCGGCGACGCGCGAGGGGCTGATGGCGCTGCCGGGCGTCGGGCGCAAATGCGCCGACATCGTCCTCAGCTTCACCTACGGCCAGGACGTCATCGCGGTCGACACGCATGTCTTCCGCGTCGCCAACCGGCTCGGCCTCACGGAGGCGCGGACCGCCGACGAGACCGCGCGGCAGCTGGAGCGGGACGCACCCGGCTTCGCCCGCCGCGACGGGCACTTCTGGCTGATCCAGTTCGGCAAGGCCGTCTGCACGGCGCGGCGGCCGCAGTGCGAGACGTGTTTTCTCGCCGACCTCTGCCGCTGGTTCGCCGCCACGCGGGGTGACGGCGAACCGGCGTAGAACCTCAGTGGCTGAGGACGGTCTTCTCGGCCACGGTCGAATCGGCGTTCAGCCGGTAGACGATAGGGATGCCGGTGGAGATTTCCTCGGCGACGATGTCGGCCGGCGACATGCCTTCCAGCGCCATCACCAGGGCCCGCAGCGAATTGCCGTGCGCGGCGACGACGACGTTGTCGCCCGACAGCACTTTGGGCAGGATGCGGTGGATGTAGAAGGGCCAGACGCGGGCGCCGGTGTCCTTCAGGCTTTCGCCGCCGGGAGGGGCGATGTCGTAGGAGCGGCGCCAGAGCAGCACCTGCTCCTCGCCCCATTTCGCCCTGGCATCGTCCTTGTTGAGGCCGGAGAGGTCGCCATAGTCGCGCTCGTTCAGCGCGGCGTCGCGGACCGTGGGAATGTGCGGCTGGCCGAGTTCTTCCAGAAGGATGCTGAGCGTGCGCTGAGCGCGGTACAGCTCGCTGGTGAAGGCGGTGCCGAAATGCAGCCCGTATTCCTTCAGGCGGTGGCCGGCGATGCGGGCCTCCTCGATGCCCTTGTCGGTCAGGTCGGGGTCTTTCCAGCCGGTGAAGAGGTTCTTCAGATTCCACTCGCTCTGGCCGTGGCGGACGAGGACAAGGGTACGGGTCATCAGGGGCTCCCGGGATGGTGTCGGTGGGTCGCGGCCGTCGTACTCTCGAACCGTTGCGCGGCAGTCGCCAATGCCTTGTGACGCAACCCGGGCGAAGATGGAAGAGGCTCGGCACGGCCCGCCCTGGAGACGTCAGCCTCGGGCAAGTTGCTCGGCAAAATCAGGATGATAAGCCCGGCGATGGGTGGTGCGGAAAGGCCCGTCGCCGGCTCCCGGACGCTTCAACCCGGCCGGGGCGCGGAGAGCCCGAGGACGTCCTGCATGGTGTAGAGCCCGGCCGGCCGTTCCCGCGCCCAGAGCGCCGCGCGCAGGGCGCCGCGGGCGAAGATCGAGCGGTCCTCGGCGCGGTGGACGAGTTCCAGCCGCTCGCCGTCCGCGGCGAAGATGACGCTGTGCTCGCCGATTACCGAGCCGCCGCGCAGCGCGGCAAAGCCGATGGCGCCGGGCGGCCGGGCGCCCGTGTGCCCCTGGCGCGACAGCACCTCGACATCGCCGAGATCGACGCCGCGCCCGGCGGCGGCGGCATGGCCGAGGAGCAGCGCCGTGCCGGAGGGCGCGTCGACCTTGTGGCGGTGATGCATTTCGGCGATCTCGATATCGAAGCCTGCCGCCGGCAGCGCCCTGGCGGCGAGTTCGACGAGGCCGGCGAGAAGGTTCACGCCGAGGCTCATATTGCCGGACTTGACGATCCGAGCGCCCTGCCCCGCGGCGCGGGCGATCGCCGCATCGTCCTCGGCCGAGCAGCCGGTGGTGCCGATGACGTGGACGAGGCCGGCCTCTGCGGCGCGTGCGGCCAGGGCGACGCTGGTTGCCGGGGCGGTGAAGTCGATGATGCCGTCGGCACCCGCGAGCGCGGCATCGAGATCCTCGCCGACGCTAAGGCCGAGATGCCCCGCGCCGGCGAGAATGCCGGCGTCGAGCCCAAGCGCGAGGGCCCCGGAACGCTCGACGGCGGCATGCAGCACGACCCCGTCCGTCTCCTTGATCAGCGCCACGAGCGTCCGGCCCATCCGCCCTGCGGCGCCGACCACCACCAGCCTCATCGCGTTCATCTTCCGCCCCTCTCTCCGGCCGGCCGCGTCGACGCGCCTGCCGCGTCCGCTGCCATCGTCTTGCCTACGCCCGCATCCGCCTGCCGCGATCGTGCTCAGGGCGAGCCGGTCGCTGTCCCGGCGCCCTGCATGCCGTGGAAGGAAGAATAGAGCCCTTCCTTGCGGGCGAGAAGCTCGCCATGCGTTCCCCGCTCCACCACCTCGCCGCCATCGATCACGAGGATCTGATCGGCCGAGGCGATGGTCGACAGGCGATGCGCCACGACGATTGTCGTGCGCCCCTTCATCACACTCTCCAGCGCCGCCTGCACCAGCGTCTCGGAACGCGTATCGAGGGCGGACGTGGCTTCGTCGAGGAGCAGAATCGGGGCGTTGCGGACCAGCGCGCGGGCGATCGACAGGCGCTGGCGCTGACCGCCCGAGAGGCTCGTGCCATTCTCGCCGAGCGGCGTGTCGAACCCCTTGGGCTGCGTCCGGATGAATTCCGTCGCCTGGGCAAGCTCGGCCGCCGCCTCGATCTCGGCATCGGTCGCGTCCGGGCGGCCATAGCGGATGTTGTCGCGGATCGTGCCCTCGAACAGGTAGGGCTGCTGCGAGACATAGGCGATGTTGCCGCGCAGCGAAGCCTTGGTCACGCCGGCGATGTCCTGCCCGTCGACGAGGATGCGGCCTTCCCAGCTGTCGTAGAAGCGTTGCAGGAGAGCGATCACCGTCGATTTGCCGCCACCGGAGGCGCCGATCAGCGCCGTCGTGGCGCCGGCAGGCGCCGTGAAGCTCAGCCCCTTCAGCACCGGCTCGCCCGGATGATAGCCGAAGACGACCTTGTCGAAGACGACCTCGCCGCGGCTGACATTCAGCGTCGGGGCGCCCGGCGCGTCGGGCTGGCGCGGCTTGAGGTCGAGGATCTCGTAGATCATCTGCGCGTTCACCAGCGCCCGCTCCAGCTGCACCTGCAGCTTGGCCAGCCGCCGCGCCGGATCGTAGGCGAGCAGCAGCGCGGTGATGAAGGCGAACATCGAGCCGGGGGAATAGCCGTATTCGATGGCGCGGTAGCCGGAATAGCCGATGACCGCGGCGATGGCGACGCCGGCGACCGTCTCGGTGACCGGACCGGAGCGTTCGGTGATCGCCGCGATCCGGTTGGAGCGCTCCTCGGCGGCGAGAATCAGCGTCTCGATCCGGGCCCGCAGCGTCTCCTCCATGGTGAAGGCCTTCACCACGGTGATGCCCTGGGCCGTCTCCTGCATCGAGGCGAGCACGCGGGCGTTCAGGTCGATCGACTGGCGCGTGGCGACGCGCAGCTTGCGGGCGAGGCTCGCGATCATCCAGGCGACGGGCGGGCCGGCCAGAAGCGCGATCGCCGACAGGACCGGATCCTGCAGGATCATCACGCCGATCAGGAAGACGAGGGTCAGGAGATCGCGGGCGATCGAGGTGACGGTGAGGTTCAGAGTGTCGCGGATGCCCGAGACATTCTGGTTGATGCGCGCGGCCAGATGCGCCGACCGGTTCTCGCCGAAGAAGTCGACCGAGAGTTCGGTGAGATGGGCGAACAGCCGGCGCTGGTAGCGCGCCACGATGTTGTTGCCGATCCGCGACAGGATCACGCCCTGGAAATAGGTGGCGATGCCGCGCACCAGGAAGGAGGCGAAGACGGCCAGCGGCAGCGTGAACAGGATGGCGCGGTTCTGCTCGACGAAGATCTTGTCGATGACGTCGCGCATGATCCAGGCGAGAAAGGCGGTAGCCGCCGACACCACGACGAGACAGGCGACGGCGACGGCATACTGGCCGAGATAGTCGCGGCCGTTCTCGGCGAAGACGCGCTTCAAGAGCCGCAGCACGAGGCCGCGCTCATGCACGTCGGTCAGGGAGATCTTCTGCTTTTTCACGCTGGGCTTCGCCGATCGGAACTGTCGTTCGGGCGTCTATAGACCGTCGAGCCGCCCCTGCCTATGGCACGAGGCCGCGCCGGCGCGCCGGACGATGGATGCGGATCGCCCGATCCCCGTGTCTCGTGTCGCCACGCCGGCGCTGACGACGCAGCAAGCGCCGGCTTTGACGTCAGGCCGAAACGGTCCAGCGCCGGCCCGTCGTCTCGATGCCGAAGAAGCGCGGGGAGCGGGCGAAGGTGGCCAGGCCCGTCAGCGCCGCCAGCGGCTCGGTGATGACGTAGAGCGGGATGCCCTGCAGCAGGGCGGCGTGCGGCGCCTTGTCCTCGAACGCCTGCCGGAGGGCCTCGGGCTTCACCATCGGCAGGAGGCGCTGGAAGATGCCGCCGGCGATGTAGACGCCGCCGCGCGCCATGAAGATCAGCGCCAGATCGCCGGCGACGCGGCCGAGATAGGTCGAGAACAGCTGGACGGCCTCGGCCGATTGCGGGTCGCCGGGCGTCATCGCCGCCTCGGTGATCTCGGCGGGATCGACGCGCACCGGCTCGATGCCGTCGGCCCGGCAGATCGCCTCGTAGAGATTGACGAGGCCGCGGCCGCACAGGACCTGCTCGGCCGAGACGCGGCCCTCGATGGTCTTCAGGTGTGGCCAGATCGCCCGGTCGCGTTCCGTTCGGGGCCCGAGGTCGATATGGCCGCCTTCGCCGGCGACAGGGATCCACATCTTGCGCGCCCGGACGAGACCGGCGACGCCCAGGCCCGTGCCCGGTCCGACGACAACACGGCTGGCGCCCTCATGCGGGGTGCCGCCGCCGATCTTGCGGCGCGACGTCTCCGGCAGGGACGATACGGCCAGCGCCTGCGCCTCGAAATCGTTGAGGACGATGATCTCGTCGAGACCGAGCGTCTCTAGCATGGCGCGCGGCCGCACCACCCAGGGGCAGTTGGTCAGGTCGATCTCGTTGCCGTCGATCGGGCCGGCCACGGCCAGCACCGCCGATTTCGGCTGCAGCGAAGTCTTGTCGAGCACGCAGGCCTGGATCGCGTCGTCGAGCGTGGCGTAGTCGGCGGTCTGGGCGACCGGAAAGGTCTTGGGATCGGCAAAGGCATCGATGAGGATCGCGAACCGCGCATTCGTCCCGCCGATATCCCCGACCAGGATCGGAAACTTCAACGCTTGGCCGCTGTCGAGGGTCAGGGACATGCACCACCTGTTTCAATCGATTTATAGTCGGCTGCCGGTTACCGCATTATGGCGTCGAAAGCAAAGGCCGGACGGTCCTCGGGCGCCAGCCCGGGGATCAAGGCAGCGGGCGCGGGGCCGGAATCGGCACGGACGTCGGCAGGTCCGGAAAGGATGCAGCACCGACCGGCGCCATGGCCGCGAGCGTCGGCGCTGTCGGCGCAACCTGGCGCGATCCGCCGTCCATGGCCGCCAGCACCGTCTGGCAGGCGCGCGGCAGCGCCGCCATGGTCATCGGCGCCCGCGGCTTCGGCGGCTTGGCGCTGGGCTTGGCGGGCTTCAGCGCGACGTTGAACCAGTAGTCGAGTTCGTCGCAGCCGTCTTTCTCGGCCACCGGCGCCTGCGGCGTGCAGCCGGTGGAGCCGGGCTGGCAGAACAGGCGGATGTGAAAATGCTCGTCGTGCCCGTACATCGGCCGGACCTTCGAAAGCCAGGCGCGGTCGCGGCCGGCGATCCGGCAGAGCTTTTCCTTCAAGCCGGGATGCACGAAGATCCGCTGCACCTTGCGGCTTTCGGCGGCGAGCTTGATCACTTCGCCGTAACGGTCGTCCCAGCGGCCTTCATCCACATGCAGGCTGCCCCGCTTGAGGACCGAGCGGAAGGGAAAGTCCTCGCGCTCTTCCGGCGACAGGCGGCGGGCCGGCATCGGCTGGGCCCAGATGTCGACGTCGAGCCCGATCTGGTGCGAGGCATGGCCCGAGGCCATCGGGCCGCCGCGCGGCTGGCTGAGATCGCCGACGAGGAGCCCCGGCCAGCCGGTGGCCGCGGACGCGCGCTGCGAAAAATCCTGCAAAAAGGCCACGAGGCTCGGATGGCCCCAGCGGCGGTTGCGCGACAGGCGCATGGCCTGCCAGGTCGGGCCGTCCGCCGGCAAAGCGACGGCGCCGGCGATGCAGCCCTTGGCATAGGAGCCGAGGCTCTCGCTCGGCAGCGCCGCCGGCCGCTCCATGGCCCCGAACAGCTGCTTCGCCGGAACGCTCTGCGCGGCGGCCGGCAGGCAGGCAAGGCCCGTGCCCAGCAACACCGCCGCGACATATGCAAGCTTCATCGAACTCAAACCCCGTGCGAACCCTCGGCCGAACCCTGCCACAGCCGATGCGGCGGTTTCGTGACCGCCCAGCAAAGGGCATCAGCCCTGCGCCAGGCTGGCGCGGCGGCCAAGGGGCGTCCGGCTCCGTTCAGCCGCGCAGCACGCCGCCCGTCGCCTTGCCGACCTGGGCGACGATTCTCGCCGAGACCGCCTCGAGCTCCTCCTCGGTCAGCGTGCGCTCGCTCGGCCGCAGCGTCACCTCGATCGCCACCGACAGTTTGCCCTCGCCGAGCGACGGGCCGGTGAAGAGATCGAAGACGCGGACCTCGGAAACCAGCTTGCGGTCGGCGCCTTCGGCGGCGCGCACGATCTTCTGCGCCTCCGTGCCGGCATCGACGACGAAGGCGAAGTCGCGGCGCACCGGCTGGAAGGCGGAGAGGGACAGAACCGGCTTGGTCCGCGTCGCCTTCTTCTTCGGCTCCGGGATCTCGCCGAGGAACACCTCGAAGCCGGCAAAGGCGCCGGCGGCGTCCAGCGTCTTCAGGGCGCGCGGGTGGAACTCGCCGAACTCGGCCAGCACGACCTTCGGCCCGAGCTTGATGCGCCCCGAACGGCCGGGATGGTACCAGGCGCTTGCCCCCTGCTCGATCTGCAGGTTCGCCACCGGCGCGCCGGCGGCCTCGAGCGCGGCCAGCGCATCGGCCTTGGCGTCGAAGACGCCGACCGGATCGGCATGGCCGTTCCAGGCCCGGCCCGATCCGGCCAGGCCGGCGGTGCCGCGGCGGATGCCGGCGGCGACGCGGCGCTGGCCTTCCGGCTCGGGCGAGGCGTAGACGTGGCTCACCTCGAACAGCGCGACGTCGGGGTTGCCGCGCGCGGCATTGCGGGTCGCCGCCGCGATCAGGCTCGGCAGCAGCGAGGGACGCATGTCGGAAAGGTCGGCCGAGATCGGGTTGGCAAGCTTCAGCGCCGCCGACCCGCCGCCAAAAGCTTTCGCCTGCGATTCGGCGATGAAGGAATAGGTGACCGTCTCGACCATGCCACGAGCGGCCAGTGCCCGGCGCGAAGCCTTGTCGCGGATCTGCGCCGTGGTGAGGATGCGCTTCGACACCGCGCCGAGGCGCGGCAGCGGCTGCGGCTCGATCAGGTCGACGCCCTTGAGGCGCATCACCTCCTCGACGAGATCGGCGCTGCCCTCGATATCCGGCCGCCAGCTCGGCGCGACGACGTCGGCACCTTCCGCATCGGCGGTGACGGCAAAGCCGAGGCGGCGCAGGAGATCCACCTGCTCGTCGGCGGCGGCGGCAAGGCCCGTCAGTCGCTCGACTTCGGTGAAGGCGAGGCGGATCGTCGCCGTTTCGCGCGCGGGCGCCGCGATGACCGTCGCTTCCGAGGCCGTGCCGCCGCAGATCTCGAGAACCAGCTGCGTCGCCAGGTCGAGGCCGGGCACCATGAAGTCCGGATCGACGCCGCGCTCGAAGCGGTAGCGCGCATCGGTGATGATGCCGAGCGCGCGGCCGGTGCGGGCGATGTTCAGGGGCTCCCACAGCGCCGATTCGATCAGCACTTCGGTGGTCGAAGCGTCGCAGCCGGAAGCCTCGCCGCCCATGATGCCGGCAATCGATTCGACGCCCTTGTCGTCTGATATGACGGCCATGCCCGGCTGCAGCGCATAGGTCTTGCCGTCGAGCGCGAGAATCTCCTCGCCGGCGCGGGCCGAGCGCACCACGAGGTCGCCCGTCACCTTCTGCGCGTCGAAGACGTGCAAGGGACGGCCGCAGTCGAAGGTGAGATAGTTGGTGATGTCGACGAGGGCGCTGATCGGGCGAAGGCCGATGGCGATGAGCCGCTTCTGCATCCACTCCGGCGACTTGCCGTTCACGACGCCCGTCACCTTGCGCAGAGCAAAGCCGCGGCAGAGGCTTTCACCCTCGGCAAAGTCGAGTTTGACGCCGACAGGGCAGGCGCCGGCAGCGCCGATGGCGCGGATCTCCGGCGCCTTCAGCGTGCCGAGGCCGGCGGCGGCCAGATCGCGGGCGATGCCGTGGACGCCGGTCGCGTCCGGCCGGTTCGGCGTCAGGCCGATCTCGATCACGGGGTCGGCGAGGTTGGCGTAGTCAGCGAAGGCCGTGCCAACCGGCGCGTCGGCGGGCAGGTCGATGATGCCGTTGTGCTCGTCGGACAGTTCCAGCTCACGCTCGGAACACATCATGCCGTTGGATTCGACGCCGCGGATCTTGCCGACGCCGAGCGTCACGTCGAGGCCGGGGACGTAGGTGCCGGGCAGGCCGAGCACGCCGACGAGGCCGGCGCGGGCGTTCGGCGCGCCGCAGACGACCTGCAGCGGCTTGCCGTTGTTCACGCCAGGGCCCGCATCGACCATCAGCACCTGCAGCTTGTCGGCATCGGGATGGCGCTCGGCGCTGACGACGCGGGCGATCGTGAAGGGCCGCATGGCCGCCTTGTCGTCGATGCCGTCGACCTCGAGGCCGAGCGCGGTCAGCCGGTCGGCGATCTCGGCGAGGGGGGCCTCGGTCTCGAGGTGATCCTTCAGCCAGGACAGGGTGAACTTCATGGCAACGACCTTGGGTCTCGGCGGCCGGAAGGCCGTCTCGCGGGAACGGGATGGGAAAGGGTCCTAGCGGCGACGGCGCCGGAAGGAAAGACCGGCGGCGTCGCCGGCGCATCGGCCCGGTATCTACAGCGGCTCGCCGGGACGGCGCGGCGGTGCCGGCGGCACGGGCGGCATAGGCGACACGGGCGACGCGGGCGACGCGGCGTCCTGCTGACGCCGAACGAGGTCCGGGCCGATGTCGCGCCCGGAGATCGAGGCGAAGACGAAGCGGTAGACGAGGAGAGAGGCCAGCGAGAATACGCCATAGGCGATGAGCGCGCCGGCGGTCGTCGCCTCGCCGCCGATGACGATGCCGGCGGCGATCGCCGGCAGCAGGACGCCGGTGAAGAAGGAGGCGAGCGCCGCCGGCGTCTGGCTGAGATAGTGGTAGTAGACCGCGAAGATGATCACCGTCACCAGCGCGACGATGACGCCGGACAGCCCGCCCGTCGACACCGCGCCATTGACCAGCAGCCAATGCGCCACGAGGAAGACCAGCGCGCCGATAATCGCTCCGCTGACGACGGCGATGGCTTCGAGGAAGAACAGCTTTGCGGTCATCACGATCTTCCCGAATGCGTTGCTTTGGTCTCTGCTGGAGGCACGGCGCCTGGCGCCTTCTGACCCTTGAGGATGCTGGCGACGGAGATGTCCTCATCCAGCGCTGGCCAGTGAAGCCCCAGGGGCGAGAGTTCGATCGGGACGAGCCTGTCGGCATCGGCCGTAGCGAGGCGCTGATACCACCAGAGAGGCGCGCCGATTTCGCGCCCGTCCTGCAGTCGGACGTGCAGGAAGCCGTTTTGGCAGCTTGCAGCGACAGGCCGGCTTGCTTCGATCTCGTCATCCGAAATGATCATGCCACGCCTCCAGAAACACATCCTGCTTGTCCCGGACCATCCGCAGGATCTCGCTCAGATCCCGCATGGAGTACCCGGCATTGGCCGCCAGGCCGATGTCGCCCAGCCAGACCTTCGCTTCGCGGCCGTCCTTGACGACATGAATATGGGGCGGCTCTCACCCATCTGCAGAGTAGAAGAAGAAACGGTATCCCCTCCGCCGCAGGACCGTCGGCATGTCAGTTCGACAGGCCGCCGAACAGCGTCGGCACGTCGAGCGGCCGGAATCCGTAGTGTTCGATCCAGCGCACGTCCGCCTCGAAGAAGTCGCGCAGGTCCGGCATGCCGTATTTCAGCATGGCGATGCGGTCGATGCCCATGCCCCAGGCAAAGCCCTGGTATTCCGCGGGGTCGAGGCCGACGCCGCGCAAGACGTTCGGGTGCACCATGCCGCAGCCGAGGATTTCCAGCCAGTCCGTGCCCTCGCCGAAGCGGATTTCCGAGCCGGAGCGGTCGCACTGGATGTCGACCTCCATGCTCGGCTCGGTGAAGGGGAAGAAGGACGGGCGGAAGCGCATGTTGAGGCTCTCGACCTCGAAGAAGGTCTTGCAGAACTCGGTCAGCACCCACTTCATGTTGGCGACATTCGCCGTCTTGTCGATGACGAGGCCCTCGACCTGGTGGAACATCGGCGTGTGCGTCGCGTCGGAATCCTGGCGATAGGTCTTGCCGGGGATGACGATGCGGATCGGCGGCTTCTGCTTCTCCATGGTGTGGATCTGCACCGGCGAGGTGTGGGTGCGCAGGAGTTTTCGCTCGCCCTTCTCGTCCGCCTCGAGGAAGAAGGTGTCGTGCATCTCGCGCGCCGGGTGGCCTTCCGGAAAATTCAGCGCTGTAAAATTGTAGTGGTCGGTCTCGATATCCGGACCCTCGGCGATGGCGAATCCCATGTCGGCGAAGATTGCGGTGATCTCGTCGATCACCTGGCTGATCGGGTGGATGCGGCCGCGCGAGGCGGGCGAGGAGCGCACCGGCAGCGAGACGTCGACCGTCTCGGCCTTCAGCCGGGCCGAGATGGCGATGTCCGCCAGCGCCTCGCGGCGCTCGGCGAGCGCGGCCTGGACGCGGTCGCGCAACCCGTTCAGTTTCGGGCCCTCCTCGCGGCGCTCGTCCGGGCTCATCTTGCCCAGGCCCTTCAGGAGCTCGGAGATCTCGCCTTTCTTGCCGAGCGCGTCGAGGCGCACGGCCTCGAGCGCGGCCTCGTCGCCGGCGGCCTCGATCGCCTGCGTCAGTCTCGTCTCAAGCGCCGTCAGATCGGTCACATCGCACTCCATGGCAATCAAAGCGGTCGCGGCGAGTTCGCCCGGCTATCGCGTCTGGCCGCCTTCTAGCGCGGGGTGGCGCCGATGAAAAGCGCGGGGGCAAGTGCCCCGGGCGGCAAGGCCAGGGCGAACGGAGCGGAGCCCCCACGCGGCCCAAAAGCAAAAGGCCCGCCGGCGGATGCCAGGCGGGCCTTTGATGGTCGGTCAGGCGATGCCTTAGGCGGCGACGGTCGTGACCGGCTCGCGAACGGCGCGCTCGTAGGAGCCGGGGTTCTGGCCCTTCAGATAGTCCAGCGCGGCCTTGGCCGACTCGACCAGCGCGGCGAAAGCCTCGGGCTCGTGGATGGCGAGGTCGGACATGACCTTGCGGTCGACTTCGATGCCGGTCTTCGACAGGCCGTCGATGAAGCGGGCGTAGGTCAGGCCGTGCTCGCGAACCGCGGCATTGATGCGCTGGATCCAGAGAGCGCGGAAATTCCGCTTCTTCACGCGGCGATCGCGCGTCGCATACTGCTTCGAGCGGTCGACGGCGGCGAGCGCCGTGCGGATGGTGTTCTTGCGGCGGCCCCGGAAGCCCTTGGCCTGCTCGAGAACCTTCTTGTGCTTGGCGTGCGAGGTGACGCCTCTTTTAACGCGTGCCATGATCTTGCTCCTTGATTTTTAAAACTGCCGGACCGCTCAGCGGTTGTACGGCATGTAAATCTTGACGATCCGCTCGTCGGGCTTGGACAGAATCATCGTCCCGCGCGCATTGCGAAGAAAGTCGTTGGAGCGTTTGATCATGCCGTGGCGCTTGCCGGCGGCACCGGCCTTGACGCGGCCGTTGGCGGTGAACCGGAACCGCTTCTTGGCGCTGGCCTTGGTCTTCATCTTGGGCATTTTGCTCTCCTTGATCGGAAGCGCGACGGCGGCCACCGCCAAGAGCGGTTGGACGCCTGCAATACGAAAGGCTTCGGATTGACGCGCATAGCGTTGGGAGCGAACACGGCATGCCCTGCCGGCCCGCTCGCTAGACGGCGGTGCTATAGCCGATTTTTGCCGGACAAGGCAAGACCGGTTTGAAGCGTTGCGCCCATCGCGCGCCGCCAGCGAGCCCGTCGTCGGGGCGATCGATGGCAGGGGCGATGGACGCAAGCGCGGCGGTTCATGCCCGAGGGGCGAGAACCATCATCATCTGACGGCCTTCGAGCTTGGGCTCGGCCTCGACCTTGGCGATCTCGGCGGTCTCCTCGCGGACGCGGTTCAGCAAGACCATTCCGAGGTCCTGATGCGCCATTTCACGGCCGCGGAAGCGCAGCGTCAGCTTGACCTTGTCGCCTTCCTCGAAGAAGCGACGGACCGCCTTCATCTTGGTCTCGTAGTCGTGATCGTCGATGTTCGGCCGCATCTTGATCTCTTTGACCTCGACGGTCTTCTGGCGCTTGCGCTGCTCGGCGGCCTTTTTCTGGCCTTCGTATTTCAGCTTGCCGAGATCGAGGATCTTGCAGACGGGCGGGTTGGCGGTCGGCACGATCTCGACGAGGTCGAGTCCGGCTTCCTCGGCCATGGCGAGGGCTTCGGCCGTCGGCGTCGGTCCGCGATTCTGTCCGTCGGTGTCGATCAACTGGACAAAGGGAATCCGGATGTCCTTGTTGGAGCGCGGCCCCTCCTTCTGGGCGGGCGGCGCGCGAAATGGTCTGCGAATGGTCGTTGTCTCCTGGCTATTGACGGTATGGTCTGGCTTCTGCCCTCTCGGGCTGGCATGTCTCGGCTTGGCTTTCCGGACCGACCTGCCGTGAAGCTGCCTGCCCGGATGGATGGGGACCCGATCGCCACGGCGGACCGGCGCGTTGTGCCGGATGGTCGCAGCACCCGCGCCATGAAAACCGAAGATTTTCGGCGCGCCGAGCCCGTATCCCCTGTGATATAGCACGTCCGAACCGGGTTTTCACCACGTCGCGCCAAGAAATGGCTGCGCCCCGCGAAGGGAGCTCCCCTGTCCTTGCCGCTCGCGCCGCCTGAACCGCCCACCGGGGCGCCGAAATTCCTGGAAATCGGCGCCGGCCCCGCGCAGCGCTCCATCGCCTATCGCGCCGCGGCCGGTGCGGCACCGTCGGTGCTCTGGCTCGGCGGCTACGCCTCCGACATGCGGGGCACCAAGGCCGAGCGCCTGGCCGCGTGCACCGCGCGGGAAGGATGGGGCTTCTGCCGCTTCGACTATTCCGGCCACGGCGAGTCCGGCGGCGAATTCGTCGAGGGCACGATCAGCCGCTGGCTCGAGGAGGCCGAGGCGGTCCTCGATGCGACGCTCACCGGCCCGGTCGTCCTCGTCGGCTCCTCGATGGGTGCCTGGATTGCGCTTCGCCTCGTCGCGAAACTGCGCCGAAAGGGCAGCGACCGCGTCGCGGGCCTGCTGCTGCTGGCGCCGGCGCCCGACTTCCCCCGCCGCCTGGTGGTGCCGAACCTCTCGCCCGCCCAGCGCCAGGACTTGGAAACCAAGGGCTTTTGCAGCGAGCCCTCGGCCTACGGCGCGCCGATGATCTACAGCCGGGCGCTGATCGAGGACGGCGAGAGCAATCTGGTGATGGAGGGGCTGATCGAGACCGGCTGCCCGGTGCACATCATCCAGGGCATGCAGGATCCGGACGTTCCCTATGCGCACGCGCTCGATCTCGTCACCCTTCTGCCCGCCGACGGCGTGACGCTGACCCTGGTGAAGGACGGGGATCACCGCCTGTCGCGCGAGAGCGATCTCGTCTTGATCGAGAGGGCCCTCGGCGCCCTCGTCACCGAAGCCCGACTGACGATGTCGCGTTAGGTTCCCGGCGGCCCGGTCGCTTTTGCGAATCGTCTTCGCTTCGTGACAAATTTGTTACAAATCGGCAGGGGATTACTCCAGGCCGTTGATTAGACAGGGGAAAGCGCGACCCCCTGCCCTCCGGCCCCGGCGGGCTCGGCCGATGGTCGAGGCAGACGGGCCTACTCCACCCTGCCAGCTTGCGTGAATCCTGCGTCACAACCCGCACCCCGAAATTGCGGGCGTTGACAGTTTTTCGCATCGCACCCAACATCCTTCAACACGCATCAATCCGCTCTTCGGAGGGTATGAGAATGCACCAGATCCGCGCGTCCGGCGCCGGGTTAGCGCTCGCGCTTTGCCTGATCCTGCCCTCCGCTCCAGCGGCGGCGGCGGATTTCATGACCGCCGGGGCCGTGGCCGTGGCGCCGCTCGGACACCGGCTCTTCTGCAAGGCGCAACCCAGGGACTGCGCGGCCGAGGGGCCGGCTGCCGCCGAGCGCCTGGAACTGGAACCCGAGGTCATCGCCCTGATCGCCTCGATCAATACATCGGTGAATGCGACGATCCGGCCGCAGTCCGACCAGGAGCAATATGGGGTCGAGGAACACTGGACCTATCCCGCCGAGCGCGGCGACTGCGAGGACTACGCGCTCCTGAAGCGCCGCAAGCTGCATGCCGCGGGCATCGCCCTGTCCGACCTCCTGATCACCGTGGTGCGCAAGAGGAATGGCGAGGGACACGCGATCCTGACGCTGACGACCACCTCCGGCGACTATGTCCTCGACAATCTCGACTGGCGCGTCCGGCCCTGGCGCGACACGCCCTACACCTTTCTGAAACGGCAGAGCAGCGCCGATCCGGCGACCTGGCAGGCGATCAGCACCGACACCAATGTGCTGGTGAGCGCCGTCGCCCCATAGCCGCCGGCGCCACTCGGCGGACGGCGATTGGGGGCGGGCCGGATGCCGGGCCTCGCCGGCGATCCATGCGCCAAGCGGCAGGCCGGAAATAAGCACGGCTTTATAAAGCAGGTTAAAGGCGTGCCGCGCGCACGGCCCTATAGTGCCGCTTTGTCATCCCGCCGGGATGCGAGGCGTCGAGGATGGGCAAGCCAATGACCGACGACCGATTCGACGAGGACATGCTGAGCGACGCGCAGCTGGCGCAGACGGTGGAGGAGGCTCTGCGCGGCCTTCGCATCGCGTCCAGCGGCCGGAGCGAGGCGAAACTGCGCTCCGCCGTGGCCGAACTCGGCCGGAGATCCACGCCGCTGCTCGTGGCGCCGAAGCTGGCCGTCGATCCACAGTGCGTGAAGCGCGAAGACGTCGCGGCCAGGGGCGATCGGCGCGCCGGGGCCCCTACCAACGGCGCCCGGTAGGATCGCGGCCGGAACGCTCGGCGGAGGTTCCGCCGTCCGACCGCGTCAGTCCTCCTCCGAGGCCTCGTCGACAGGGCCGGGAATGACGTAGCGGCCGGACAGCCAGCGGCCCAGATCGGCGTCCTTGCAGCGGAAGGAGCAGAAGGGATAGGCCTCGCGGTCCGACGCCCGGCCGCATTCCGGGCATTTCCGCTTCGGCCGCAGGGGCGTGACGACGCCGTCGCTCACGAGGCCGCCGCCGCCTTGCCGGCCTCGCGCCAGGGCGCGTGGATGTCGAAACCCTCGCCGCCGATCAGCGCGATCGTCTCGTACAGCGGCAGCCCGACCACATTGGTGTAGGAGCCGACGAGGCGAACGACGAAACTGCCGGCCAGGCCCTGGATGGCATAGCCGCCGGCCTTGCCGCGCCATTCCCCGGAGGCGATGTAGGAATCGATGTCGTCCCGCGACAGCCGCTTGAAGCGCACGCGCGTCTCGACGAGGCGCTGGCGCTGGGCGCCGCTGGGCGTAATCAGGCAGAGGCCCGTATGGACGCGGTGGGTGCGGCCGGAGAGGATGCGAAGATTGGCGAGCGCCTCGTCGGCAAGTTCCGCCTTCGGCAGGATCTGGCGGCCGACGGAGACGACGGTATCGGCAGCCAGCACCAGGCGACCCTCGCCCTCGCCGCGCTCGCCGAGCACCGCAAAGGCCGTCTCGGCCTTGGTCTTGGCGAGCCGCTTGGCAAGGGAGCGCGGATGCTCGCTCTTCTGCGGCGTCTCGTCGATATCGGCCGGCAGCAGGCGTTCGGGCTCGATGCCCGCCTGCTGCAGCAGCTCCACCCGCCGCGGCGAGCCGGAAGCGAGAACCAGGTGAATGCGTTGTGCCATCGCGCCCTGCGGCCCGCCGCTACTTGAAGCGGTAGGTGATGCGACCCTTGGACAAGTCGTAGGGCGTCATCTCGACCAGGACCTTGTCGCCCGTCAGCACGCGAATGCGGTTCTTGCGCATCCGGCCGGCCGTGTGGGCGATGATCTCGTGGTCGTTCTCGAGCTTGATGCGGAAGGTCGCATTCGGGAGGAGTTCGGTCACCAGACCCGGGAATTCGAGAACTTCTTCTTTCGCCATAAGCGTCTTAACCTCAAAGGGGCCGTGGTCGGGGCGTGCCCGCGCGGCAAGGAAACGCCGCGTCACGTCGCGGCCCTGTATATCAGAATTGGCCCTAGATCAGATGGATCGTCTGAAAAAGCAAGGCGCGATGGGGGAATACACCGTCGCGCCCCTGAAATTCGCCGCCATCGACCCGCTGTCTCGGGCGGGCCCGGATGGGCCTGCTAGCCCGAAATCCGCTCCACTTCGGCGCCGCAGGCGACAAGCTTCTCCTCCAGCCGCTCGAAGCCGCGGTCGAGATGGTAGACGCGGTTGACCGTCGTCTCGCCTTCCGCGGCAAGGCCGGCGATCACCAGCGACACCGAGGCGCGGAGGTCCGTCGCCATCACCTGGGCGCCCGCCAGCCGCTCGACGCCCTCGATCCGGGCCACCTGGCCGGAAAGCGAGATCTTCGCGCCGAGCCGGGCGAGCTCCTGCACGTGCATGAAGCGGTTCTCGAAGATCGTCTCGGTGATGTGCGAGATGCCCGACGAGCGTGTCATCAGCGCCATGAACTGCGCCTGCAGATCGGTCGGGAAGCCTGGGAAGGGATCGGTGATCACGTCCACCGGCTGCACGCCGCCGCCGTTGCGGGTGACCCTGATGCCGTTCGGCGCCTGGCTGATCTCCGCGCCGGCCTGGCGCAGGGCGGCAAATGCGCTCTGCAGCAGGGCCGCGTCGGTGCCTTCCAGCACGACGTCGCCGCCGGTCATCGCCACGGCCATGGCATAGGTGCCGGTCTCGATGCGGTCGGGCAGGACGCGGTGGCGGGCGCCCGACAGCGCGGTGACGCCCTGGATGGTGATGGTCGGCGTGCCGGCACCGGTGATCTTCGCGCCCATGGCGTTGAGGCAGGTCGCGAGGTCGACGACCTCGGGCTCGCGTGCGGCGTTTTCGAGGACGGTCTCGCCCTTGGCCAGCGAGGCGGCCATCATCAGAACATGGGTCGCGCCGACCGAGACCTTCGGAAAGACGAAGCGGTTGCCGACGAGGCCGCCCTTGGCCTCGGCATGGATATAGCCCTGGTCGATGTCGATGGTGGCGCCGAGCGCGCGCAGTCCGTCGATGAACAGGTCGACCGGGCGCGTACCGATGGCGCAGCCGCCGGGCAGCGAGACCTTGGCCTTGTGCATGCGGGCGAGCAGCGGGCCGATGACCCAGAAGCTGGCGCGCATCTTCGACACCAGTTCGTACGGCGCGGTCGTGTCGACGATGGTGCGGGCGGTGAAATGGATGGTGCGGCCATTGGCCGGCGTCTGGCTCAGCCGCTTGCCGGAAACGGAATAGTCGACACCGTGATTGCCGAGGATGCGGATGAGCTGCTCGACATCGGCCAGATGCGGCACGTTTTCGAGCGTCAGCGTGTCGTCGGTGAGCAGCGAGGCGATCATCAGCGGCAGAGCCGCGTTCTTGGCGCCGGAAATCGGGATCACCCCGTTCAGCGTGTTACCGCCCCTGATGCGAATACGATCCATGAAGTCGGGTCCAAGCTTGCCGAGAGTGAGTTGCCGCTGCGGGCGGCTGAATGCGGTGCGTGAGGCGCGGGCTTTTCGCCGGCGACGGTCCAGGCAATCCTGTCCGACGCGGCGGGCGCCTCAGCCTCCGCGGTCGCCCGATCTACACCAGAGCTGCCTTACATTCAAATGGCTTGCGCGTTGTCCCCGGTCCGGGCCGGCGGCATGCCGGTGGCTCAGGGCCGGATGAGGATGGTGAGGCCGAAGACGACGAAGGCAAAGACCGCCAGCTTCCAGAAGTCGCCGCGCCGGCGCAGTCCGGGCAGGCCGAGCGGCCGGATCAGCTGGATCAGCATTAAAAGAATGAAGAGGGCGGAGAAGAATTTGGTCATCGGCCGCCCGTCTTAGCGAAGGTCGAGGCGCTTAGCCAGACGGCGCGCCCCGGCCCCTGCCCGCGGGAACGCGGCTAAAGCAGGATGGCTTTTCTCGAATCGTCGTCCCGCTTTAATTCATGTCCTTGCATGATCTTTTCCGAAAGCCGGAAGCCCCCTTCCGGGATCGGGCTCTAGATCGACTGCAGCGCGCCCTTGGCGACGACCGGGCCCGTCGGCTTGCCGGACGGCGAGCCGCCGGGCGGCTCACGGGTGATGGCCAGAACGCCGCCCTTGGCGAGCAGCGCCGGCGGAATGGTGACCCTCAGCGTGCCCTCCTGCGCCAGGACGCCAAGCGACAGCGGCTCGCCGTCCGGCGCGAGCAGCCAGAGCTCGTGCGCGTGCAGCGGGTCGGCGCCGACGGCGACCGGCACCAGCGTCGCGCTCGTCGCGCCGGGATAGACGACGGCGGTGTAGAGCGGCGGCCCGGTTTCGCCGGCGAGCGAGGCGGTCAGCGGCTCGGCCGGCGGACCGGGCTGCGCGACGACGAGAAGCGCCGCAAGGCTCGCCGTGGCGAGGCCAAAGGAGCCGAGGCCGAACCAGCGCCAGAGGCCGGAGACGCGGCCGTCCCGGGCACGCGCCTCGGCCCGCGGCGCCAGCGCCGTCTGCACCCTGAGAACCCGGCCGAGATCCGCGTCGATCCTGTCCCAGAGGCCGGAAGGCGCGGGCACGGGCTCGACGGCGGCCAGCATCGGCCCGAGCCGGTCCTCCCACTCCTCGACGGCGCGGGCGAAGACGGGGTCCTGGCGCCGTCGGCGGTCGGCCCGGACGCGTTCGGCGCCATCCAGCACGCCGAGGGCGAGTTCCGCGGCCAGGACGTCGTCGTCCGGAGGATCGGTGCGATCGCTCATGGCTGCAGACAGTTCTTCAGGCGCTGCAGGCCACGGCGCACGAGGCTCTTCATCGTGCCGAGCGGCACGCCCTCCTCGGTGGCGAGCGCCTCGTAGGTGCGTCCGCCGAAGAAGGCGGCGACGATGGCGCCGCGGGTGCGGGCGTCGAGGGCGTCGAGGCAGGCCGAGAGCTGCCGGTTCTCCTCGCCGCGCTCCAGCTGCGTCAACGCATCCGGGGTGTCGGCGGCGATGTCGGCGGCATCGTCGACGGAACGGTCGAAGGCGCGCGGGCCGATGGCGCGCTGGCGGTCGATCGCCCGGTTGCGGGCGATGGTGGCGAGCCAGGTGATCGGGCTCGCGCGCGCGGGATCGAACCGCTCCGCCTTGTTCCACACCGTCAGATAGACATCCTGCAACACGTCTTCGGCCTCTTCCCTGTCGGGCAAGATACGCAGGCAGACGCCGAATAGCTTCGCGGACGTCCGCTCATAGAGATCGCGCAGGGCCGCACGGTCGCCCGCGGCGACGGCCTGCAGCCGATCCACCAGATATTGCCGTCCCTCGTCCGGGCTCACCGCGTCACTGTCTCTATCGTCTCCATCCCGGCGCCAGCCCAACAGGGCGCCCCGGCAAAAGTCAACCGGCGCGCCCGGGACGAAGTGCTCAGTAAGGGGCCTCGGCCGTGCCCATCTCGACATAGACCGACTTCAGCTGCGTGTAGTGCTCGATGGCCGCCCGGCCGTTCTCGCGGCCGAAGCCGGAGCGCTTCATACCGCCGAACGGCATTTCGACCGGCGTCAGATTGTAGGCGTTGATCCAGCAGGTGCCGGCCTTCAGCTTCGCCACGACGCGGTGGCCGCGGGCGATGTCGCGGGTGAAGACGCCGGCGGCGAGGCCCATCTCCGTATCGTTGGCGCGGGCGATGACCTCGTCCTCCCCGTCGAAATCGAAGACGCACATCACCGGGCCAAAAATCTCCTCGCGGCCGATGCGCATGGTGTCGGTGACGTCGGTGAAGACCGTCGGCTCGACGAAGAGGCCCTCGGCGAAGTTTTCCGGCCGAGCCGCCTGGCCGCCGGTGGCGAGCGACGCACCCTCGGCTTTGCCGAGGTCGAGATAGGCGAGGACGCGGTCGTATTGGGCGCGCGAGACCAGCGGGCCCATCTCGGTCGCCTCGTCCAGCGGGTCGCCGAGGCGGATCTTTTCGGTGCGGGCGACGAGCCGTCTCACGAATTCGGCACGCACCGAGCGCTCGACATAGACGCGCGTGCCGTTGGAGCAGATCTGGCCGGTCGAGTAGAAATTGCCGAGGATGGCGCCGGAGACGGCGGCGTCGAGGTCGGCGTCGGCAAAGACGATGATCGGCGACTTGCCGCCGAGTTCGAGCGTGACGGGCTTCAGGCCCTCGCTCGCCGCCTGCATGACGCGCACGCCGGTGGCGATCGAGCCGGTGACGGAGACCTTCGACACGAGGGTGTGGCCGACGAGCGCCGCGCCGACGGCGCCGTCGCCCTGCACGACGTTGAAGACGCCCCGGGGCAGGCCGGCCTCGATCAGGATCTCGGCGAGCTTCAGCGCCGAGAGGGGCGTGACTTCCGAGGGCTTGAAGATCATCGCATTGCCGCAGGCGAGCGCGGGCGCCGCCTTCCAGCAGGCGATCTGGATCGGATAGTTCCAGGCGCCGATGCCGACGCAGATGCCGAGCGGCTCGCGGCGGGTATAGGCGAAGGAGCCGCCGAGATCGATGTATTCGCCCTTGAGGTCGGCCGCCAGCGCGCCGAAATATTCCAGGCAGTCGGCGCCCGAGGCGGCGTCGGCGACGAGCGTCTCCGACAGTGCCTTGCCGGTGTCGAGCGTCTCGAGCTCGGAGATTTCCCGGTTGCGGGCGCGCAAAAGCTCGGCGGCGCGGCGCAGAACCCGGCCGCGCTCGGCGCCGGTGAAGGCGGCCCATTCGGCCTGGCCGCGGGCGGCGGCAGCGACCGCGGCTTCGATCGTGGCGGGCGAGGCCGCCTGCAGCCGGGCGATGGTCTCGCCGGTGGCGGGATAGAGGCTGTCGAAGGGGGCGCCGGCGGGATCGTCGGCATAGGCGCCGTCGATGAAATGGGAGGCTGTCGGCTGTGCACGCATGGCGGGGCCCTTTCGGATGGGTGTCGACGCCCTTTTACAACGCCGGGCGCGCCGTTCTACCCCAATTGCGACAGGCGCCCTCCGGCGCAGCCCCGGCCTGGAACTCCTGGCGCGGCGCCCGGTTGAAGATTTATCACCGCAACCTGGAGACCGACGATGAGCATGCTGAAGGAAAAGCCGTACATCACCATCACGCCAGAGCCGCGGCCGGTGAACGTCTATTTCAACGACAACGTCCTCGCCACGACCAAGGAGGCGCTGATCCTCCAGGAGGGCAGCTATCCGCCGGTGGTCTACATCCCGAAGGAGCATGTCGCGATGGAGTTCCTGCTGCCGACGGACAAGCACACGACCTGCCCGCACAAGGGCAAAGCCAGCTACTGGACGATTTCGGCCGGCGGCTCGGCCGCCGAGAACGCCGTCTGGGGCTACGACACGCCGAAGGAGGGGGTCATGGCGATCGCCGGGCATGTCGCCTTCTACCCCGACAAGGTGCGCATCGAAATCGGCTGAACCCCGCCGCATCCTGCCGGTCGCCGGGGTCAAGGGCACCGCGCGGCCGGAACTCTCCCGGCTGCGCCGGGTTGTCGGTGCGAAGGACATCACACCGCAAGGAAGTTTTCGATGCGCCAGTTTCTCTTTACCACCGTGGCCTTGGCCGCTCTCGGGGCCGGCCCGGTCCTGGCCGACCAGATCATCGTCCGGGACAGCGGGTCCGTGGCCGGATCCGTCGTGACGGTCGTGCCGGCCCCCGAGCCGGTCCGCAGCTATGTCATCGCCAATCCCCGGCCGGCCGTGCAGCTCGAGGGCGAGCTCAGCCAGGGTTATATCGTGCCCGACAGCGTCGAGCTGGTGCCGGTCCCCGACAACCCGGACTATGTCTACTTCTACGCCGGCGACGATCGTCCGGTGATCGTGCGGGCTCAGGACCGTTCGGTCGTCTATGTCGACGCCGACACCGTGGTCGATGGCGCCCCTGTGGTTCAGGACGGCATCCCGGACGAGCTGATCGGCTATGTCCGCGACAATCCGGTCGATCCGCTGACGATCGAGGGCGATATCGACGTCGGCTATGAAGTACCCGTGGATGCCCGCCTGCAGCCGGTCGACGGCTACAAGGGCTACAGCTACTTCTACCACAACGGCCAGCCCTATGTGGTCGACCAGACCAGCCGGCGCGTCGTCTACTATCCTCGCTGACCTGCCGCCCATCGACCGAAACGCCGCCTCCGGGCGGCGTTTTGCTTTTTGGCCCTTGGTTCAGCTCAGCGGTCGCTGTGGCCGAGATCGCGGCCGGGGTCCATGACGTCGCGCACGCGCTGTTTCAGCACCTTCGCCTCGGGAAAGCCGCCGTCGCGCTGGCGCTCCCAGATCAGCGTGCCGTCGCAGGCGATCTCGAAAATGCCGCCGGTTCCCGGCACCAGCGCCACCTCGCCGAGATCGGCACCGAAGGTCGACAGGAGCTCCTGTGCCATCCAGCCGGCGCGCAGCAGCCATTGGCACTGGGTGCAGTAGGTGATGGTGATCCGCGGTCCGGTCATGTCGGCTCCTTGCTGCCCAGGCAACAGACATGGACAAGCCCGGCGCCGCTGGCAAGCGGGCCGGGCCGGGCGAGGAGAGGCCGAGGGTCGGCGACGGTCGGCCTGCCGCCGCCCCTTGCCGCGACGTTTCCCGCCGCGCGGCGGTGGGCCTCAGCTCTTGGCGCTGGCGACCAGAGCCGGCTCGGCGCGGAACTGCTGCGGAAACACTTGCTTCAGATTGTCGATCTTCGGCTGGTCGTTGATGACGATGTAGGGATAGGTCGGGTTCTGGAAGAGGAAATCCTGGTGATAGGCCTCGGCCGGGAAGAAGCGCGCCCCGTCCTCGATCTTGGTGACGATCTTCTCCCCGTAGACGCCGGTCCCGTCGAGCTGGCCGATATAGGCCTTGGCGATCTTCGCCTGCTCGGGCGTGGTCGGGAAGATCGCCGAGCGGTACTGCGTGCCGCTGTCGGGTCCCTGGCGGTTCAGCTGGGTCGGGTCGTGCGCCACGGAGAAGTAGATCTGCAGGATCTCGCCATAGGTCACTTGCTTCGGATCATAGGTGATCTGCACCGCCTCGGCATGGTCGGATCCGCCCCCCGAGACGATTGGGTAAGTGGCCGTGTCGGCCGTGCCGCCGGCATAGCCCGAGACGGCGTTGCTGACGCCCTTCACGTGCTGGAAGACGCCCTGCACCCCCCAGAAGCAGCCGCCGGCAAGGATCGCCGTCTCTGTGCCCGTGCCGCCCTTGGCGTCGAGCGTCGGTGCCGGAATGATGAAGGCGGCTTCCGCGGCCTGGGCCGGGAGCCGGCTCGCCAGGGTTGCCCCGCCGGCCAGGACCAGCGTGGCCAGGCCGATCGAGGCGGCAAGGCGGAAAGGACGGGAACGGCGGGCGGGTGTCGAAGGCATCGATGATTTCCCTTGTCCGATAGGCGGTTGATGGATCGAGCGAAAAAGCCGCGCTGCGCCGTATCTGGCAGAACGCCGCCGGCCGATGACGACCGGCCGCTCCGGTCCGCGACCGCGCTTGGCTCCTAGATGCGCATGCCCTGCCTCCCGTGCAAATCACACCTGCGGCAATGGCGGGGCGACAGCGGCCCGATACGCTCCCCCTTCGATTGCCTCAGGGCCAGCGGAGGGGCAGCGAAGGGGGCGGCACGCCCTCAGCCCCGGGCGCTGGGCGCGGCGACGCCGCCGACACGCCTGAAACCACGAAAACCGCGTCGCGGGCGTTCCAACGCGGCGACGACCGGTCTATTTCAGGCGAGCTTCTGGCGCGGGGACGGCGCGGCTGCTAGCGTTTCGCACCGCAATGGACTGATCACCGATGGCATCGCTCTACAAATATGCCTGGAAGCATACCAAGCGCGACCAGCTGTGGATGCTGTTCGTGGTGGCCCTGTCGATCCCGGCGCTGTTCTTCTCGCTGAACCTGCCCAAGCTCATCGTCAACGGGCCGATCCAGGGCCAGGGTTTCGAGCGCGGCATGAGCACCCAGACCTATCTGGGAATCTCGCTGCCCGACTGGCTGCCGGTCTTCAGCGGCTTTTCCCTGTTCGACGGCTTCACGCTCGACCGGCTCAGCGCGCTCTACGTCCTCAGCGGCCTGTTCCTGCTGATGGTCATCGTCAACGGCTGGTTCAAATACTACCTCAACACCTACAAGGGCCGGCTCGGCGAGCGCATGCTGCGCCGCATGCGCTTCGAGTTCGTCGACCTCGTCCTGCGCTTTCCCATCCTGCGCTTCCGCCAGCTCCGCTCGCCCGAAGTCGCCTCGATGATCAAGGACGAGCTGGAGCCGATCGGCGGCTTCATCGGCGAGGCCTTCGTCACGCCCGTCTACCTGATCAGCCAGGTGCTGACGGCGATCGTCTTCATCTTCATCCAGAGCGTTCAGCTCGGCATGGTGGCGATGGCGGTGATGGTCATCCAGATCGTGCTCATTCCGCGCATGCGGCGGCGGCTGCTCGTGCTCGGCCGCCAGCGCCAGCTGACGGCGCGCATGTTCGCCGGCCGGGTCGGCGAGATCGTCGAGGGCATCGCCAGCGTCCACACCAACGATACCTCGAACTACGAGCGCGCCGGGGTCGCCGAGGAACTCGGCCGCATCTACCTGATCCGCTTCGACATCTACCAGTGGAAGTTCCTGGTCAAATTCCTGAACAATTTCCTCAGCCAGGTGACGCCCTTCATCTTCTACCTGTTCGGCGGCTATTTCGCGATCCGCGGCCAGCTCGACATCGGCCAGCTCGTCGCCGTCATCGCCGCCTACAAGGACCTGCCCTCGCCGCTGAAAGACCTGATCGACTGGGACCAGAGCCGGCTCGACGTGACGGTCAAGTACGAGCAGGTGGTCGAGCAGTTCGACGTCGACAACATCGCCGACGACGTCCTGCAGAAGCCGGTGATGGAGCGCGTTCCCGCTTTGGCCGCCGGCTACGCCCTGACCAATCTCGGCGCCAGCGACGAATCCGACGGCCGGCTGTTCGAGCAGGTGACGATCGAGCTGCCGCTGGACGAGAAGGTCGCCGTCGTCTCCGGCATCGGCGAAGGGGCCGAAAACGTCGCCGAGGTGCTGGCGCGGCTGCGGCCGACCGATACCGGCCAGGTGCTTCTGGCGGGCGAGCCGCTCGGCAAGCTGCCGGAGGCGGTCACCGGGCGGCGCGTCGCCTATGTCGACGCCGTCACCTATTTTCCCCGCGCCACGCTGCGCGACACCCTGCTCTACGGCCTGCGCCACTACCCGGTGACTCCGGGGCCGCGGGGCAAGAGCACCGTGGAGACCAAGATCCGGCACGAGACCAAGCGCTCGGGCAACACGCTGCTCGACGTGCGCGACGACTGGATCGACTACGAGGCGCTTGGCCTTTCCTCGAAGGAGGAGCTCGGCCACCGCATCGCCGAAATCCTGAAGCTCGTCATCCTCGATCGCGACGTGCATCTGTTCGGGCTGCGCACGCGGGTTCCGCCCGAGTTCCAGGACCAGGTCGCCGACACGGTTCTGCAGTCGCGCCACAGCTTTCGCGATCTCCTGGCGGCGGAGAACATGGAGGCCTATGTCGAGCCCTTCGACCCAGACCGCTACATCGCCAATGCCTCGATCATGGAGAACATCGTCTTCGGCGCGCCGGTCGACCACCGCCTCGGCCTGTCGCAGTTCTATGTCCACCCCTATGCGCGCGATACGCTGCGCGCCACCGGTCTCGCCCCCGACCTGTTCGAGATCGGCCGCAACATCGCCGCGACGATGATCGAGCTGTTCGGCGAGCTGGAGCCGGGCAACCCACTGCTGCAGCGCATTTCGGTGATGACGCCGGAAGAGCTCGGCGAATACCGTCAGGTGCTCTCGCGCGCCGCCGGGCGCAGCTACGAGCAGGCGGCGCAGGCGGAGCGCGCCGCTCTGGTGCGCCTCGCGCTCAGCTACATCGAGCCCAGCCACCGCCTCGGCTTCATCGACGAGGCCTTCATGCAGCGCGTCGTCGAGACGCGCCAGATCTTTCGCGAAAAGATCCCGGAGGAACTGGCCGAACTCCTGGTCTTCCACGACGCCGACGCCTTCAACCCGGCCGCCTCGATCCAGGACAACATCCTCTTCGGCCGCATCGCCTATGATCTCGCCAATGCGACCTCGGCGGTGGAGGGGCTCCTCCTGCGCACCTTCGACGAGCTCGGCCTCTCCGACATCGTGCAGGCGACAGGCCTCTATTACGACGTCGGCGCCGGCGCCAAGCGTCTGTCGGTCGGCCAGCAGCAGAAGCTGGCGCTCGCCCGGGCCCTCCTGAAGGCGCCCGACTACCTCATCGTCAACCGCGGCCTGTCGGCGCTCGACATCGACAGCCAGGCGCGCATCGTCGAGGCGACGCTCGCCTATGGCGCCCGCGCCGAGGCGCCCTTCGGCACCTTCTGGGTGCTCGCCTCGGCTCAGCATGCGCAGTTCTTCGACCGGGTGATCGAGTTCAAGGGCGGAAGGGTCGTCGCCGATGCCCCGGTCGGCGGCGAGGCGCCGGACTTCGTCGAGGAGGTCGAGGAGGCCGAGGCGGCAGCAGGATCGGGGGCGCCGGCGCCGCGGCCGGTCGGCGAGGATGGCCCCAGCCTGCAGGAGGACGAGGCGGAAAAGCCCGGCGAGACGCCGCTGCCGCCGGCGCCGCACGGCGAGCGCCTGGCAACGTCCGGTTGATCACCCCCTCTTCTAGGCCTTTCGGCGACGAAGTTGCGGCTCTAAGCGCCCTCGAGGGCTTGTCACTGCCGGCGGGATGACGGACAGTCACGCCGATACCATATGAAAAGACATTCCTCCCGTCGGGGAGGATCGAAGGCTTCGAGTACAGCACGGCATTCCATCTCTTGCGGAGATCGTAGTCGACATGAGCCAGTTGAAGAACGAGGTGGACATCCTGCGGCGGGTGCCGCTGTTTTCGGGCGTCGATTCGCCGAAACTGAAGCTCCTCGCCTTTACCTCCCAGGTCGTGCGCTACCGCAAGAACGAGACGCTGTTCGAACAGGGCGATGTCGGCGACAGCGCCTATGTCATCCTCAGCGGCAATGCCCGGGTCTTCGCCAACAGCGCCAATGGCCGCATCGAACTCGCCGAAGTCGGCGAGACCGATTTCGTCGGCGAGATCGCCATTCTCTGCGACGTGCCGCGCACCGCGACCGTCGAGGCGACGTCGGACCTGACCGCGCTGAAGGTCAACAAGGAATGCTTTGGCGAGCTCCTGACCACCTTCCCTTCCATGGGCATCGCCATGCTGCGCGAACTCGGCTTCCGCCTCAGCCGGACGACGGCCGACCTCGTCGCGGCCGAGAGTCGGAACGCCCGTGGGTGATGCCGGCGCCGCGGGCGGATCGCGGGCGACCGGACTGGCGGCCGCGGCGGGAACTCCGCGGTGACGGATGATGATTTCACCCTCAAGGTCTGGGGCGCCCGCGGCACGCTGCCCGGCTGCGGCGAGAGCCAGACGGCCTTCGGCACGGAAACCTGCTGCGTCGAGATGCGGATCGCCGGCCACCGGCTGATCTTCGACGCCGGCACCGGCATCGTGCCGCTCGGGCGCGAAATGGCGGCCGAGGGGGTCGCTGCGGCAGACCTGTTCTTCAGCCATGTGCACTACGACCACATCATGGGCTTTCCCTTCTTCGTACCGCTGTACAAGCCGGGCTGCGCCATCTCGGTCTCGGCCGGGCACATGCTGGACGGGCGTTCCTGCGCCGAGACCGTCACCGACTACATGCGCGCGCCCTTCCTGCCGATCACGCCGAAGGTGTTTTCCGCCGCCGTCGACTATCGCAGCTTCCAGCCGGGCGAGGTGCTGACGCCGCAGCCGGGGATCCGGATATCGACGGCGCGGTTGCGCCACCCGAACGGGGCCGTCGGCTACCGCGTCGAGCACCGCGGCCGCGTCGCCGCCTACGTTACCGATACCGAGCACGAGCCCGGCGAGACGGACGAGGCGGTGCTGGCACTGTTTGCGGGAGCCGACATCGTCTTCTACGACACCACCTACACCGATGCCGAAATGGCCAAGCACCGCGGCTACGGCCATTCCTCCTGGGAGGAGGGCGTGCGCCTCGCCCAGCGCGCCGGCGCAAGGCAGCTCGTGCTGTTCCACCACTCTCACTACCGCGACGACGCCGAACTCGCCCGCATCGAGGCGGAGGCTCGCGCCGTCTTCCCTGATGTCGTCGCCGGCCGCACCGGCCTCGCCTTCCGCCTGGCGGCACCGGTCGACCGTCTGGAGGGGGTCGATGGCGCTCACGACTGACGAGGAGGACGGGGGCCGGGTGACGGGCTGGATCCGCCCGTCCGAGATCCTGGCCCAGCTTCGCGGCGCCGACCTCGCCAAGGCCCTCTCGCCCAGCATCAGGGCCCAGGTGGTCCGCCGGGACGATGTCGGCGAGGTGCTGGTGAAGATCATCCAGATCTTCATCGTCTCCTTCGTCGCCCTGCTCTACGTGCTGGCTCCGCGGCCGACCGACATCGGCATGCTGTCGTCGCCGACGCCCTATTTCCTGTCCGCCTATCTGATTTTGACCTTTGCGGGCCTGCTCTGGGCGCTGCATCCGCCGGTTCCGGCCTTCGCCATCTACGCCTCGATCGCCCTCGACTTCATCCTGCTCTATGCCCTGATCTGGAGCTTCCACAAGCAGTACGGACAGCCGCCGAGCTTCGTCCTGAAATCGCCGACGCTGCTCTACGTCTTCCTGTTCATCGCCATCCGCACCCTGCGCTTCGAGGTCCGCTTCGTCGTCGCCGCCGGGGCGATGGCGGCGATCGGCTGGATGGCCATCCTCGCCTGGGTCATTCTCTTCGACCCCGAGCACGCGATCATCACCCGCAACTACGTGACCTATCTGACCAGCAACACGGTGCTGCTCGGCGCCGAGATCGACAAGATCCTCCTGATCACCATGGTGACCGGCGTGCTCGCGCTGTCGCTGACCCTGGCCAAGCGCCTCCTCATCTCGTCGATCAGCGAGACGCAGGCGGCCGGCAACCTGTCGCGCTTCTTCGATCCCGCCGTCGCCAGCGACATCCGCGACCAGGACGGCGACACTGCCCCCGGCGACGGCGAGCTGCGCAACGCCACCATCCTCTTCGTCGACCTGCGCAACTTCACCACCATCGCCGCCAGCCGCCCGCCGGCCGCCGTCATCGGCGCCCTGGCGTCCGTGCAGGCGGCGCTGGTGCCGATCATCCACCGGCATGGCGGCACGATCGACAAGTTCATGGGCGACGGCATCATGGTCACTTTCGGCGCGGTGCGCCCGGCCGAGACCCATGCCGCCGACGCCTTGCGCTGCGCCGTGGCCGTGCTCGACGGCTTTGCCGCCTTCGCCGGACAGAGGGAGGATTCCTGGTTCGCCTCCGGCGGGCTCGGCGTCGCCGCGGTGGCCGGGCCTGTCATTGCCGGCCTCGTCGGCGTAGAGGGGCGTCTCGAATTCACGGTGATCGGCAGCGCGGTGAACCTGTGCGCCAAACTCGAGAAGCACAACAAGATGATCGGCTCGCAGGGAATCACCACCGCCTCGACGCTCGCTCTGGCGCAGGAGCAGGGCTTTGCCCCGGAGCCCGGGTTGGAAGGACGGGTGGCCGACATCCCCGGCATCGCCGCCGCCGTCGAGATTGTCGTCCTGCGCCGCGCCGCCGCGCCGGGCGGCGCCGGGCAGCCGGGATGAGCACGGATACCCTCGTCGAGGGAATCGGCGACTGGCTGATCGAGCAGGCGCTCGCCGACAGTCCCTTCCCCGGCACCTTTCGCCAGCTCTGCCTGAAGCTGCAGTCGATCGGCATTCCCGTGGTGCGCGCGCGCGTGACCTGGCCGACGCTGCACCCGCTCTTCCGCGCCGAGACGCTGCTCTGGCACCAGGACGAGGATCTGGAATTCCAGCAGTTCAACCATCAGGACCGCGAGAGCGAGGCCTGGCTGCAGAGCCCGATCCGCTGGATGCTGGAAAAGGACGTGACGGTGATGCGGCGCCGCCTGACCGGCAGCGACCCGCAGCTCGACTTCGCCCTCATGCGCGAGCTGGCGGCGGGCGGCTTCACCGACTTTCTCGGCATCCGCACCTCCTTCACCGGCGGCCGCCCGGCGCTGCGCCCCGACGGCCGCGCCGATTTCGGCCTCTACGTGACCTGGGTGACGGAACGCCCCTCCGGCTTTTCCGACGGCGACATCGGCGCGCTGCAGCGCCTGCAGCGCTCCTTCGCGGTCGCCTGCAAGACCGCGATCCAGCCGCGGATGACGGCCAACATCACCGACGCCTATCTCGGGCCGACGGTCGCGCGCCAGGTGCTGTCCGGCCAGATCCAGCTCGGCAGCGGCAGCCGCACGCTGGCACTGGTCTGGTATTCGGACCTGCGCGATTCCACCCACTCCTCCGAGACCCTGGACGAGGCGAGCTACCTCGCTTTACTCAACGCCTATTTCGGCTGCGTCGCCGAGGCGGCGATCGAGGCCGGCGGCGAGGTGCTCGCCTTCATCGGCGACGCCGTGCTGGCGATCTTCCCCATCAAGGGTCATAGCTGCGAGACGGGCGAGACGCTGGACGATGTGGTGCGCGCCGCGACCTTTGCCGCACACCGGGCGCGGGCCGCCGCCGCCATTCTCAATGAAGGGCGGCGCGCCGCCGGACAGGCGCCGATCACCTTCGGCATCGCCATGAACATCGGCGAGGTCATGTTCGGCAATGTCGGCATTCCCCGCCGCCTGTCCTTCTCGATCGTCGGCCCGACCGTGAACGAGGTGGCGCGGATCGAGAAGATGACGAAGACGCTGGGCGCCGGCGTCCTGGCGACCCGAGCGGTCGCCGAGACCGACCCGGCCGCCTGGGTCTCGGTCGGCGAACACCCGCTCGTGGGCCTGGAGAATCCGGTCGAGCTCTACGCGATGATCGAGGCGCCCGCCGAAGGGCGCCCGGCCCTGGCGGCGCCCGTCGGCGGGGTGGGGTGATGGTCCTCGGCGCTGGGCCGGTCCTGCACTGGCGGCATGGGTTCTCGGGTCAAGCCCGAGAATGACTATCCTGATGGGGCTGGCCCTCGGATCCGACGCCGATGAAAACGTCGAGCACCACCTTAAACATAGTCATCCTCGGGCTTGACCCGAGGACCCATGCCGCGACGGCGTCAACGACACTCCGGGTCCGGACGCTCACCACCCCATGCCGCGGTAGAGCTCGCTCCAATCCGGATTCAGACTCGCGATCAACGATACCTTCCACGCCCGCCGCCACGTCTTCAACGTTCGCTCGCGGCGAATGGCCTCGCGCACGTCGAAATACTCCTCGTACCAGACCAAGCGCTTGCAGCCGTGCTCGGCGGTGAAGCCGGGCAACAGGCCGTTTCGATGCTCAAAGACGCGACGCGACAGGTCGGTGGTGACGCCGATGTACAGCGTCCCGTTTTTCTGGCTGGCCATGATGTAGACGTAGCCGGGCATGGCCGAGCGTTGCCGCGCAGCGGCGGATCGTCAAGGCCGTATACGGCAGCTTTTCAATGGCGGCATGGGTTCTCGGGTCAAGCCCGAGAATGACTATTCTGAAAGGGGTCGGGCTCTGGATCCAGCGCCGATGGAACCACGCTGGGCGCTCCCTTGAACATAGTCATGCTCGGGCTTGACCCGAGCACCCATGCCGCCGCGCTGTCACCGAGGGTACGGGCTCGTTGCCCGCCTCAGTTCGACGAATGCGGGTCGACCGCGTCGCGCAGGCCGTCGCCGAGGAAGGAGAAGGCGAGCACCGTCAGCATCACCGGCAGCATCGGCATCAGCAGCCAGGGATAGAGCGCCACGGCCTCGATGTTCTGGGCTTCCGAGAGGAGCACGCCCCAGCTTGTGATGGGGGGGCGAAGGCCGAGGCCGAGAAAACTCAGCGCGGTTTCGGCCAGAATCATCGAGGGGATGGACAGCGAGGCCGAGGCGATGAGGTGGCTCATGAAGTTCGGCAGGAGATGGCGGGTGATGATGCGGCCGGGCGTCGCCCCCATGACCACGGCGGCAGCGGTGAAATCTTCCTCGCGCAGCGACAGGAGTTTGGAGCGCACGGCGCGGGCAAGGCCCGGCCAGTCGAGCAGCGCCAGGATCAGCGTGATGCCGAAATAGACCAGGATCGGGCTCCAGGTCACCGGCAGCGAGGCCGAGAGAGCCAGCCACAGCGGCAGTTCCGGGATCGAGCGCAGCGTCTCGGTCGCCCGCTGCACCCAGTAGTCGACCTTGCCGCCGAAATAGCCGGCGATGCCGCCGAAGAACAGGCCGAGCGCGAACGACATGGCGACGCCGACCAGCCCGACCGTCAGCGAGATGCGGGCGCCGTAGATCAGACGCGACAGCATGTCGTGGCCGAGACGGTCGGTGCCGAGCGGAAACAGCGTGCTGCCTTCCGGCGGGCAGACGAGGTGAAAGTCGCCGGGCACGAGGCCCCAGAAATTATAGGAATCACCGCGACAGAAGAAGCGCAGCGGCCGCGGCTCGTTGCCGGGCGTGTAGTGGCGCTGCAGCGTGTCGAGGTCGAGCCTTCCGTTCATGTCGTAGACGAAGGGGCCGACGAAGCTCCCCTCGTGGAAGAGGTGGATGGCCTGCGGCGGCATGAAGATATGCGCGGTGTTGCGCGTCTCTAGGCCATAGGGGGCAATGATCTCGGTGAACAGCACGCTGAGATAGGCCGGCACGAGGAAGGCCAGCGCCACCAGCGCGATGCGGTGCCGCCGGAAGCGCCACCAGATCAGCTGGCGCTGCGACGCCTGCATGTATTTTTCCGAGTAGAACGACCCCTCCGCCATCGTCCGCTCTGGATCGAAGGGCTCGGTCGAGACGGTGTGCGGCAGCGCGCTCATGCCTTGCGCGTCCCCGTCAGCCGAACCCTTGGATCGATGATGGCGAGCATGACGTCGGAGACGAGCATGCCGATCACGGTGAGGACGGCGAGGAACATCAGGAAGGATCCGGCCAGATACATGTCCTGGCTTCTGAGGGAGGAGAGCAGCATCGGCCCGGTCGTCGGCAGCGACATCACCGCCGAGACGATGACGGAGCCGGAGACGACCTGCGGCAGCAGCGTGCCGATATCGGCGACGAAGGGGTTGAGCACCGCGCGCAGCGGGTATTTCCGCAGGATCTTGCCCTCGGACAGGCCCTTGGCCCGGGCGGTCACGACATAGGGTTTTTGCAGTTCGTCGAGGAGATTGGCGCGCAGGCGGCGGATCATGCCGGCGGTGCCCGAGGTGCCGATGACCAGCACCGGCACGACGAGATGGCCGAGCAGCGAGGCGATCTTGGCGCCCGTCCACGGCGCGTCCGTGTAGATCGGGTCCATCAGCCCGCCGACCGAGATGCCGAAGAAGGTGTTGGACGCGTAGAGGAGGATCAGCGCCAGGAGAAAATTCGGGGTGGCGAGGCCGAGATAGCCGAGGAAGGACAGGCTGTGGTCGGCGACCGAGTACTGGTGCGTGGCGATGTAGACGCCGATCGGAAAGGACACGGCGTAGATGAACAGGATGGTGACGAAGTTCAGGACCAGGGTCAGGAACAGGCGGTCGCCGACGACGTCGGTGACCGGCATAGCGTATTCGAAGGAATAACCGAGATCGCCGTGCAGGAGGCCGACGACCCAGTCGAAGTACTGGATCGGCATCGGCTGGTCCAAGCCGTACTGCTCGCGCAGGAAGGCGATCTTGTCGTCGGTGACCGATTCGCCGGCGGCTCGGAGTTCGGCGATGTAGGTGGTGAGATAGTCGCCGGGCGGCAGTTGGATGATGATGAAGACGAGCACCGAAATCACGGCGAGCGTGCCCAGCATCGTCAGGACGCGACTGGTGAGGTAGCCGAGCATCGAAAGCCTTCAATTATTGCGGCACGGAGGCCTGTTGTTGCTGCGGCTCGCCGAAGAAGAAGCTGTCGGGGTGGTAGACGCCGAAGAAGGCGCCGGGATTCCAGTTGAAGACGGCCGTCTCGGGCACATTCTGCAACCGGTCGGAGACCACGACGATCTGGTCGACGCCCGAGACGATGCCGATACGGAAGGCCTCGTCGGCGCTGATCGTCAGCATCTTGTCCCAGATGGCCGCCTTCTTGGCCGTGTCGGTGGTCAGCCGCCATTCCTGGTTGAGGGCGAGAAGCTCTCTCGCCGCCGGGAGTTCGGGCGCCGAGCCCATCTTGCCCTTGGTCTCGTAATGCATGCCCCAGACCGGCCACTCGTTCTGCTCGGAATTGGTCGGGGCCAGTTCCGCCGGGCTCGACTCCGCCGTCGGATAGGCATTCTCCAGCCCCGCCCAGACCGACATCACGGTCGCGCCGGAGGCGAGGCGCCGCGAGAGCATGTCGCGCTCGGTCGGCTTGGCCAGGATCTTGATGCCGATCTTGCGGAAATCCTCGGCGATGAGGCCGAGCACGTCGATCTGCTCGATGTCCTCGCCGGCGGTCTCGACCACGATCATCATCGGCCGACCGTCGGGCAGAAGGCGGATGCCGCCGGAATCCTTCTCGGTCAGGCCGAGCCCATCGAGCATGGCATTGGCGCGACCCGGATCGTAGGAGGTCCAGCGCGCGGCGAGCCTGTCGTCATAGAGCGGCGAGCCGGGCATCACCGTGTCGGTCATCGGGATCGCCAGGCCGTAATAGATCGCCTGGTTGATGTCCTGACGGTTGATGCCGAGCGACAGCGCGCGGCGGAAATCGGCCTGCTGGAACAGAGTGCGCCAGGCCTCGTCTGATGTGTTGAGGTTGGGGTAGAGGGCGACCTTGGCGCCCTTGCCGTTGGTCCAGCGGCGCACCGAATAGCCCTTGGCCTTGGCCGCGCGCTTCAGGAAGGCATAGTTGCCGAAGGAGAGATAGTTCGCCTGCAGGTCCGCCTCGCCGGCGCCGACCTTCGCCGGGATCAGGCGGGAACTGGCGATCGTCATCGCCACCTCGTCGATATAGGGCAGCTGGTGCCCGGCCGTGTCGATGCGGTGGAAGAAGGGGTTGCGGGCGAAGATGAAGCGGTCCGACGGCGGCTCGGTCGCCAACACCCAGGGCTGCAGCGACGGCATGTCGACATTGGAGTTCTTGTAGGATTGGTCGTATTTGAAGTGCAGCGCGACCCAGTTGCGCTGACCCTTCTTTTCGATGAGGGCGGCGAGTTTTTCCGGGTTGGCGTATTTCTTGTGGAATTTCTTCAGGTAGTGGGCCGGGCGATAGATATCGAGCGGCTGCGCGCCGGCCAGCGCCGGCAGGAAGAACGGGTTGGGTTTCGACCATTCGTAACGCAGGGTGACGTCGTCGATGAAGGTGACGACCGGCGGCTCGCCGTCGACCATCAGCTCGCGCGGCGGCCCATGCGGCGTCATCTCGGCGTCGCCGAGGATGTCTTCCCAATAGTAGCGAAAATCGTCGGTGGTGAAGGGTTCGCCGTCCGACCAGCGATGGCCGCGGCGAAGATGGATGGTGAAGCTGCGCCCCTCGACGACGTCGACGGCACGGGCGATGTCCGGCACGATCCGCTGGTCGGGCGTGAAGCCGACGAGCCGGGCATAGCCGTAGACGACCATGCGGCGGGTGTCCTTGGCCTGTGCCTCGACGATGCGCAGCGTACCGCCATAGTCGCCGACCGCCTTGCCCTCGGCGGCGAGATCCATGACCAGCGGCTCGGCCGGAATGCGCTCGGCGACGGGGGGAAGCTCCTTCGCCTCAACCTTGGCCAGAAGGGCGGGCGGCTCCACCATGTCGGCGGCCCGGGCAGCGCCGGCGAAAAGGGCGAGGACGGAGCAAAGGACCGCCAGCTTGGAAAAGCCGGCTCGATGCGCGGCGCCCGGATGCCTGTCCGTGTCGGTTGCGCGCATCATTGTCCCGTCTCCCTCAGTCGCCGTTCGGCGCGATCAGATAGTTGGCATGGCCCTTGTCCGAGAAGATCCGCTCGACACGGTAGTGGTGTTCCTGCAGCCAGGCTTGGAACACTTGGGTGTTATCATTGGCGATCTCGATGAAGATGACAGGCCGGTCGCGCGCGATCGTCGCCTCGGCGCCGCCGAGAACCTTCAACTCCATTGATTCCACATCGATCTTCAGAAAGTCTACCGGTCCCGTCAAGGCGTCGTCGAGTGTCGTAACGGCAATCTCGCCGGTTGGATCCGCAACGAGCCGCGAGGCGCCGAGCCCGCCGCGCTCGGAGCGGACGATGCCCATCCGCCCCGCGCGGTCGGACAAGCCGAGCCGCAGGCGCGAGAGATCGACGTTGCCGAGACGGTTCTCCGCTACCGCCCGCTCGAGCACCGCCGCGATCTCAGGCAAAGGCTCGAAGGGCACCACCGACGCCGCCTGCATCGGCCCGGCGAAATAGACCGTGTGGTTGCCGGTGTTGGCGCCGATGTCGACGATCCGCCGGCCCGGCCCGATTCGCGCGTGCAGCGCGCCGAGTTCGGCCGCCTCGAAGAACTGCCCACGCGTCTGGTCCCGCTCGATGCCGGCGTTGAGGCCGGTGTAGGGCAGGCGATAGAGGGTCTCGCCGAAGGCGACGGGCAGGAAGACGGGGCGGCGTTCCAGCCGCTCGAGCACCCGGGCCCGCGCCGTCCCGCTCAGGCCCGGCGGCGCCGTCGCGACTTCGGTCAGAGGCGCGGCAAGTTTGATGCAGCGATGCTGCGACCAGAGAAGGAACAGCGCGTCCAGCCAGTCACCATCGGCCTCACCCGGCGCGGCCAGGGACGCGGCGACCTTGGTGCGCAGGACCGACGTTGTCCCGATCCACCAATGCAGAAGCGCGTGCGGCAGTCGGTCGGCATCATCGAAGGCGAGGCGCGAGGGGCGGTGCACCGCCTCGCCGCTGCCGGTGACATGGACGCCGCCGAAGATCGCGTCATAGGGGCCGAGGGCGGGTGCCAGCAGCGCGAGGGCGTCGGGGCGCAGCGTCTCGCCCGGGGCCGGCGCGACGAGCCAGTCGCAGCCCGCTTCCGCCGCCATCGCCGCGGCAGCCGCCAGCCGCGCGACGGCGACTTCGCCGGCCGGAGCCGTCCGGGCCAGCGCGACGACGGCGCCAAATCCGCCGGGCGCCAGCCCGACGGGCGGCACCTCGGTCACGATGGCAAGCCGCGGCGGCGCCGACGAAACCGTCACGCGACCTCGGGCGCGAGAGCGGCGGTGTGCAGCCGGCTCGGGTCGACGGCGTCGAAGCTTTTGCCGCGGCTGTAATTGTCGTGGAAGGCGACGAGCGGCACGTCGATCGGGCCGCTCGCATAGAGGCCGAGCTTGAAATAGGGCGCCTTCGCCTCGTTGCGGTAGCCGAGCGGGCCTGAGAAGGAAAACAGCGGCTTCCCGCCGAGAAAGGCTTCGATGGTCGAGGTGCCGTGGCGCGACCAGAGGATCTTGAAGGCGAAATCCATCCAGCTTCCGCGCGGCGGCGCCGGCATGCGGTGGAAGACGTATCGCTCGACCGGATCGGACGAGGCGACCGCGTCGAAGGCGCCGGTGAAGCGCAGGCCGCCGTCGAGATAGCGGATCGCCAACGGCGGCTTGCCGGAGGGATCGCCCAGCGCCGCTTGGTCGTGCCATTGGGCCAGCACCACGCCAGTGTCGAAGGGGGGCGCAAAGCTTTCCGGGAGCAGGGTCGAAAAACCGTACCAGACGGGCGTCTCGTGCGGCGGGTTGTACCAATCGCGCAGCTCGGCCCTCAGCCCTTGGCTGACATGGTCGCCGGGCCGAAGCTCGAAGCGGCAGGCTTTTGAGCCGACACGCTTGACCTCGGACTGTACCCGGGCGGAATGGGGGCCGGAGAGGCGCCGCACGCTCCAGCCGTCGAGCGTGCCGGTCTCGAAGTCGAGATGGACGTTCGCCTCGCCCTTGGGATCGGTGCGCAGGGCGGCGGCGATCTCGGCATGCTCGGCCTCGCTGCGCCCGCCGCGGTCCATGCGCGGCGGCAGGACATGGGCGCGGACATGGTGGTCGCTCTCGACCTCGATCAGATGCGGCTCGCCCGTGGCGTCGGCGGCGAAGGGCACGCCCCAGGCCCTGGGATCGGACTGCCGCTCGAGGCTGATCTTGTCGAAATCCAACTTATGGTGCGGATCGGGCTGCGGCACGGCGGAGATCAGCGCGCGGGTATAGGGATGCAGCGGCTCGCGGAACAGCGCCTCCCGGCTCGCCAGCTCGACGATGCGGCCGGCCGCCATGACTGCGATGCGGTCGGCGAGATAGTCGACGACGGCGAGATTGTGCGAGATGAACAAATAGGTGAGCCCGAGCGCCGATTTCAGATCGCGCAGGAGGTTCAGGATCTGCGCCTGGATCGAGACGTCGAGAGCGGAGACCGGCTCGTCGAAGATGATCAGCTCCGGCTCCAGCGCCAGCGCCCTTGCGATGCCGAGCCGCTGCCGCTGGCCACCCGAGAAGGAGTGCGGGTAGCGGTTCATGTGCGTGTCGTCGAGGCCGACGAGCTTCAAGAGCTCCGACACGCGCGCGCGTCGTTCCGCGGCGTCGCCGATGCCGTGGATGACCAGCGGCTCGGACAGGATGCTGAGCACCGTCATGCGCGGATTGAGCGCCGAGAACGGGTTCTGGAAGACGTACTGCACCCGAGTGCGCCATTGCCGGAGCGGCACGCCCTCGAGCGCCAGCACGTCGATCAGCTTCTTGCCGTCAGCCATCTCGATCGTGCCGGCATCGGCATTTTCCGAGCGCACGATGATCTTCGACAGCGTGGTCTTGCCGCAGCCGCTTTCGCCGACGAGGCCGAGGCACTCGCCGCGGCGGATGTCGAGGCTGACCTCGTTGACGGCGAGCGCGGTCGCCTGCGCCTTGGCGCCGAACCAGCGCGTTTCGCTGCGGTTGACGAAGCCCTTGGAAACGCCGCGGACCTTCAACAGCACGTCGTGCGTGCCGGCCTCGGGCGCGGCCAGCTTGCGCCGGCCGGCGGCGCTCGCCATGTCGACCTTGATCTCGCGGATCGGCGTCAGCCGCTCGCCGGGCTTCATGTCGAAGCGCGGTACGGCATTGAGCAGCGCCTTGAGATAGGGGTGGCGCGGCTCGGCGAAGAGATCGTTCGCGGTGCCGCTTTCCATGATCTTGCCGTGGTGGACGACGACCATCTCGTCGGCCATGTTGGCGACGACGCCGAGATCGTGCGCGATCAGGAGGATGGCGGTGCCGTGCTTGTCCTGCAGCGCCCGCATCAGCTTCAGGATCTCGGCCTGCACCGTCACGTCGAGCGCCGTCGTCGGCTCGTCGGCGATGAGGAGCGCCGGCTTGCAGATCATCGCCATGGCGATCATCGCGCGCTGGCAGAGGCCGCCGGAAAGCTCGAAGGGATAGGCGTCGACCTTCTTTTCCGGGCTGGGGAAGCCGACCGCGGCCAGCGCCTCGATCGTCGCCGCGCGCGCCGCCTTGTCGCTCGCGCCCTCGTGGATCTTCAGGACTTCGCCGATCTGGTCGCCGATCGTGTGCAGCGCCGAGAAGGAGGTGGTCGGCTCCTGGAAGATCATCGAGATGCGACCGCCGCGGATCGCGGCGTATTGGGGCGAGCGGGTGTCGAGGCCGGCGAGATCGATTTCCGCCTTGCCCTCGTCCCTGAACAGGATGCGGCCGCTGCGGCGCCGGGCGATCGGCGGCAGGATGCCCATGATCGCCTGTGCCGTCACCGATTTGCCGGAACCGGACTCGCCGACGATGGCGACGGTCTTGCCCGGCTCGATGCGAAAGCTGAGGCCGCTGACGGCACGCGTGCGACCGGCAAGGGTCTGGAACTCGACGGTGAGGTCCTCGACGCGCAACAGATCGCTCATCGGGCGGGGGCTCCTTTGCCTGGTCCGTCAAGACCTAGCAGCGTTTCCGGCGAATGCCAGCGGCAGAAGCCCTGCCTAGTCGTTGTTTGTAAGAGTTTTTCGACGAAGTCGAAGGTTTCGTCGTCGTGGACGAGATGGTGGGTGAGAATTCCCGTCGCTTCGCTCCGGTCGGCGCTCCCCGCCGCCATCCGCCGCAGGCGGTCAGAGAGGCGTCCGAGCACCGCCGCCTCGCCGAGAAAGCCGCGACCGCCATGCCAGTCCACCGGGTCGACATGGGTGTTGATCAGCACCAGCCCGGCCGCGTCGCCTGAAGCGCCCGACGGCAGCGGGCGGTCGCCATAGGTCGACAGCGCGGCAAAGCCGAGATCCGGCAGGCGCGCGGCCAAAGCCGGGTCGATGCGGTTCCACGGCGGTACGAGGACAGGCGCGGTGCGCGCAAACATCGACAGGAGTTCGCGGCCTCGCACCAACTCGCCGAGCACGACGTCTGCGGGACGATCCAGGCCGAGCTCGCATTTCTTGGCGCCGGGGGCGCTGTGATCGGCATGGGAAAAGCCGTGCTGAAGAACCGTGACGCCGGCAAGTCCGGCCAGGCGGTCGGCCAGCGCCGGCGTCGCGCCGGCCGGAATCACCGCCAGCGCCAGCGGCACACCATGATCGGCGGCGAGCGCCAATAGCCGCTCCAGCGATGGCGTCGGCGCCACCGCATCGTCGTCGCGCAGCCAGAAGTCGACTGGCCGTCCGTCGGCGGCACAGGCCTCGAGGGCCGCATCGAGCGCAGCCCAATGCGGACCCTCCGCCCTCACAGCGGGCGCCGCCGGGCGTGCAAAGCGACGATCTCGGCGGTGCGGGCGGCGCCGTCGAGGGCGAAATCCACCGGCGCCATGGCGCGGCGACGCGGCGCATCGGCGAGCGCCGCGTCGATCACGCCGGCCAGCGTGCCGAGCGCCGATTCGTCCAGCACCTGGAGAAAACCGCGCTCGGCGAGGCGCCGGGCGCGGTCCTCCTGCTCGGTCTCTTCCTCGGCGCCGAAGGGCACGACGATGGCGGGCACACCGGCGCGCAGGAGGTCGATCGTGGTGTTGTAGCCGCCCTGCGACACCGACAGCGCCGCCGTGCGGAGCAATTGGGGGAAGTCCGGACGGAAACGCTCGACGGTGATCGCCCCCCCGCCCTTTGCCGCCGCGGCCTCGGCCAAGCCGACGACGGTGCGAAAATGCGCTTCCGGCAGACGCGGGCCGGTCAAAAGACGCCAGTCGAGGCCATAGGCCGTGGTCTGCGGGCGCGCGGCGAGGGCCGCCTGCATCAGCGGCAGGCCGGCCGCCCCGCCGCCGGCCGAAACGATCACCTCGCCGGGACCGCTCGCCGGCGCCGGCTCGCGCCCCGTCCGGATCTCGGAGCTGACATAGCCGGTATAGCGCAGCTTGTCGGCGATCCGGTCGGCGGGGCCGAAACTGTCGCCGAAGGAGACGAAGGCGGGGTCGCCATGCACGAGGATCTCGTCGAAGGATTTTGCGATGAGATCGGCCGCCTCTGTCTCGCGCTCGGCTTTCACCGGCCGCACCAGGATATCGCGCACCGAAGAAAGGATCGCGGGACGCGGCGACCAGGACCGCAGCTCCTCGATCAGCGGCAGCAACTCGAAGCGGAACTGGCGGCGGCCGAAAGGGAACAGCTCGAACAGCACCACGTCGGGACGAAAGTCCCGGGCAAGGCCGAGTAGGTCGTCGCGGCGGCGGGCGCGCCAAGCGTCGTCGGCGTCGTTGCCGTGTTCATCGACGAGGTTGGAGAAGTCGTTGCCGCGGATGCCGGCCGGCGGCAGCTGGTGCACCCGCGCGCCGGGATAGGTCACATCCGGCACCTCGGCGCCGCCATGGGCGACGGTGACCTCGAGCCCGGCATCGGCCATCGCCGCGGCGATGGCGGCGGCGCGCTTGAGATGGCCGATGCCGAGGAGATGCTGAACGTAGAACAGGACGCGCTCGCTCACGGCAGGTTTTCCTTGTCTGACCAGGTTGGCTGGATCGAGTGGGCCGGCGTGTTCGGCGGGGCTGACGTGGCGGGGGCCGCGGCGCTCGGGTCGCAACGCTGCAGCGGGATGTTCGGTTCGACCAGCCGCAGCCGGCCCGCATCGAGGGCGAAGCGGTGGCAGCAACCGTCGCGGATCTTGATCGGGGGCGCTGCCTGCATGTCCCAGCCGGTGGCCAGCGCGAACAGCGGCCGCAGGACGCCTTTGTGGGTGACGACGATGCTGTCTTCCCGCAGAGCCGCGAGGCCCGCGAGGGCCCGCTCCCCGACCGCACGCGGGCTCTCGCCGCCCGGCGGCCGGAAGTCGAGCCCCTCGGCCTCTTCGGCCGCCAGGACGGGCCCGAATTCCTGCCGCAGCTCGGCCAGGCGACGGCCCTCATAGCCGCCCCAATCCATTTCGACGAAGGCGGAAGCGACCTGCGGCGAGAGGCCCATGGCCTCGGCCGTCTGCCGGGCGCGCAGCAGCGGGCTCGACAGGCACGGCCAGCCGGCGGCATCCTCAGGCAGGCGCCAGGCCCTCGCCTGCGCCGCGCCTTCCGGCGAGAGCGGAATGTCGGAGCGGCCCTGAAGGCGCCGCTCGGCATTCCACGGGGTCGGCGCGTGGCGAAAGAGCAGGAGCTGGATCATCGCCCACCCCTTTTGCTATGCCGGCTCACCAAGTCCGTCAGATCGTCCGCGAAGAGGCGGGCCGCCGCCGCGATGTCGTTAACCGCCACGGCGCGGCGCGCGCCGGCCTCCCCCATGGTCCGCCGGCGGTCGGGATCGTCGAGGAGCGCGGCGATCCCCGCTGCCAGGGCGGCGGCATCGCCCGCCGGAGAGACGAGCCCGGTCTCGCCGTCCGCGACGACATGGTCGATGCCGCCCGAGCGGCCGGCGACGATCGCAAGGCCGGATGCCGCGGCCTCCAGGAAGACGAGGCCGACCGCCTCCTTCACTGCCGGCCAGACGAAGAGGTCGGCGCCGGCATAGGCGTCGAGGAGATCCTTGCCCTCGCACAGGCCGGCGAAGGCGACCCGGTCGCCGAAAGGCGCCATCAACTGCCGCACCGCCGATGCGGCAGACCCATCGCCGACGACCAGCAGCTGAAAAGGGCGGTCGCCGAGAAGCGAGAGCGACTCGGCCAGCACCTGGTAGGAGCGCAGTTTCTGGTCGTCGCGCATCATCGCCACGGTCAGGAGCAGCGGCACGTCCGGGGCGAGGCCGTAGCGCTGCTCCAGGAGACGGCGCGCCGCGACCCGCGCCTCCGCCGTCCGGAGGAACGGCGCCGTGTCGATGAAGGGCGGCAGGTCGCAGAGGACCTCGGGCCGCTTGACGAGCGGCGCAAGGCAGGCGGCGTCGACGGGGTTCAGGCAATAGATGCGGTCGGCGGCCCGGATCGCCGCCTCGGCGGCGCGAAAGCCGGCGTCCCAGCGCCCGCCGGCCTGTTTCGGCGCATGCGAGGCCTCGGCGACGACATAGGGAACGCCGAGAGCGGCCGCCACATCAGGCCCGAGAGGGTCGGGCGCCTTGTGGTAGAGGTGATAGGTGAACCAGAGATCGGGCCGCGTTTCCGGCCGACGGCGGTAGCCGGCGACGAGCCGCCCGGCGAGCCGCGCCCCCAGCCGCATCAGCCGCGCCTGGCGCTCCTCGTCGCCGCGATCGTAGCTGCGGAAGGCGGAGGCAACTTCCACCTCGGCGCCGCTGCGCTCCAGCGCCTGGATGAGGAGCCGCGCGACGCGGCGGTCGCCCGAGGGGACGGGATCGCCCGGCGGCTTCATCGGGGCGTAGAAGGCGATCCTCATGCGCGCCGTCCGAGCGTCTCCCCGATCCGCCGGAAGATCGTCTTGACGCCGGCGGCATAGCCGAAATGCCGGGTGACGCGGTCAAGCCCCGCCTCGGCCAGGCGCCGGCGCAGCGCCGGATCGGCGATGGCGCGCGACAGCGCCGCGGCAAAGGCCTCCGGGTCGTTCGGCGGCACCAGCAGGCCCGTCTCTCCGTCGATGATGAGTTCGGGGATCGCCGAGACGCGCGTCGAGACGCAGAGGAGACGCTGGCTCTGCGCCTCCATCAACACGTTCGGCAGGCCGTCGCGGTCGCCGTCGTCGGAGACGCGGCAGTTCAGCGGAAAGATGTCGGCGGTGCGGTAGCGCTCAAGGATCTCCGCCTGCGCCATGGCGCCGAGAAAGGTGATGCGATCGGCCAGGCCGAGCGCCTTGGCGCGGGCCTTCAGCTCGGCTTTCAGCGGCCCGCCGCCGATGATGTCGAGCCGCCAGTGGCAGCCGGCCGGCAACAGCGCGAGGGCGTCGAACAGCCCGCGATAGCCCTTCTTGTCGACGAGGCGGCCGACGGTCAGCAGTTTTACGGGCCGCGCGGGATCGCGGCCGTCGCGATCGCGGCCGTCGCGATCGCCGTCGTCCGGCGCGCCATCGTCCGGCGGCGGGAAACGGCCGAAATCCAGGCCGTGGTAGACGAGGCCGACGCGGGCGGGATCGGGCGCCAGCGCCTGGAGATGCTCGGCATTCGCCGCCGTGCAGGTGACGAGGAAGGCGCAGTCGGCGAGTTTTTCGCGCTTCTCCCAGTCTTGAAGGGTCCAGATGTCCTTGGCATGGGCCGAAACCGCGAAGGGCAGGCCGAGCATGCGGCCGGCATAGCGGGCGACGGAGCCCGGCGTGTGCAGGAAATGCACGTAGATCAGCCCGACGTCCGCGGGCATCTCCGCCGCCAGCACCAGCGCCTGGCCGAAACGGCGGCCGCGGTTGGGCGTCGGGTCGCGGCGCCAGTCGCGTAGGAACTGCCGCTTCGCCTCGGCGTAGAAGGGCAGTTTTCGCGCGATCCGCCAGGCGCGAAACACCCGGAGGGGATCGGTGTAGAGATATTCCGGCAGGTAGTTCGGCACCTCGGCGATCTCGCCATGCACGGGGTGCTCGCGCTCGTCGGTCGGCAGGCGCAGCGACACCAGCGTCAGCTTCAGGCCGAGCTGCTTCAGGCCGAGGATTTCCTGGGCGATGAAGGTTTCCGAGAGGCGCGGATAGCCCTTGAGGACGATGGCGACCCGAGGCCACGCAATGGTCTGCTCCATGCCGCCGTCAGCCGCCCGTCGTCGCGAGCACGGGGCGGCGGCCGCGCTCGGCAACGGCGGCACTGAACAGGATCTCGATCTGCTCCAGCCCCGACAAAAGGCCCGGCAGCCGCGCTGCCGAGGGTTTCGGCTGGAACGGCAGGCCGTGCAGCGCGGCGGCCATGCGGCCGGCATCGTCGTCCCCATCCGGCAGCATCATGCGGGCGAGGCCCAGTTCCTGCGCCCGCGAGGCGCGGATGTACTGTTCCAGCCGCGGATGCGTGCGCGGCACGATCAGCGCCGGCTTGTCGAAGGAGATGATCTCGCAGAACGTGTTGTAGCCGCCCATGGTGACGAGGCCGGCGGCACCCTCGACCATGGCTTCCATGTTGGTGTGGAAGTTGATCGCCTGGATCCGGTCGAGCCGCGCCACGCGGTCGCGGAAACCCTGCCGCTCGTCGCCGGACAGGAAGGGCCCGAAGACGATCTTGGCCCGGTGCGGCAGGCTCGGATCGGCCTCGTAGGCGCCGATCAGCCAGTCGAGCATCACCGCGCCGTCATTGCCGCCGCCGGCCGTGACGAGGATATAGGGTTCTTCCTCGTCCGGCGTCTCGTCGGAGAACGCGCCGACGGCGCGGCGGAGATAGCCGGTATAGCGCACCCGCTGCATGGTCTTGTCGGCGAGGCCCACCCCCTCCAGCGGCTCGAACACTGCCTGCGGCCCGTAGACCCAGATCTCGTCGTAGAGATTGTCCACCGCGTCGATGGCGCCCTTGCGCTCCCACTCCTCGCGCAGCCGGGCGGGATCGTCCATCACTTCACGAATGCCGAGGATGTTGCGCGTCCCGGCCTGCTTCAGGTGGATCAGCGTGTCGTTCACCTCGCCGCGCAGGCCGAGGGGCTCCTTGTCGACGAGGAAGACGTCCGGCTTGTAGCGCCGCGCCGTCTCCAGGATGATCACCGAGCGGATCTCCATCAGCTCCTCGGTCGTCACCCCCAGCGCCGTCGGCGCGTAGGTGTTGTTGTCGACCTTGACGATGCCGGGCACGCGGATGAAGTCGACGCGCGGATGCAGGTCGAAGGAGCCGACGACCGGCGAGCCCGAGATGATCAGCACCGAGAGGTCGTCATGCAGCGACGACAGGTGGTTGGCGATCGTCTGGCAGCGCCGGAGATGGCCGAGGCCATAGGAATCATGACTGTAGATGAGAAGCCGCTTACCGGTCATCCGAGGTCATCCAGTTGGCCGAGCGCGCGTCGGTTCGGGCAGGGGCGTCTAGCGGGCATCCTATCCCGCCATCGGCCGCGATTTGCAAGTCGGGCACGCCCATTAAGACTTGGAACCGGTGCCATGCGGCGGACCGGACGTTGCTTCCGCCCTCCACCACAGTAACCATGGCTGCCTGGACGCTGTCCTTGCGGCATATTTCGACCGACCGGAAACAATCGGGGGTCCCGCATTATCCAAGTCTCAATCACTTTTGCTCACTGATGAATCGATTGGCGGCACCTCGGCATCGTCTCGATAGCCCGACGCGACGGCCTTCCCGACAGTCCTGAAACAGGCGACCGAAAGCGAGATACTGATGAGCGACGCGCCGATCAAGCGACCCTTGTGGATCCGCATCACCGCCTATGGCTTTGCCGCCGTGCTCTTCGCCAGCGCGGCCATCGGCGGCCTGGCCTGGTATCGCCAGTCGGCGATGAGCACCCAGTCGGTCGCCTCCGAGCTCCAGAACGACATGGCCCATATCCAGTCGGACATGGATGCGCAGAAGCGCGTCGCCTCGGCCCTGGCCCTCGCCATCGCCGGCGAGCCCGAGACCGGCTATCTCATCCAGTCGAACGCCAAGGACGACATCATCCGGCGCTATGCCGACGCCTTTCCGGCGATCTCCGCCAAGGGCGCGCTGCAGCTGATCACCTTCGTCGACGCCAGTGCGCAGGTCGTCGCCCGCATCCACGAGCCCGACAAGTTCGGCGACAACATGACCGGTCGGCGCAACATGGTCGTCAAGGCGATCGCCGACGGCCAGCTGATGGCCGGCACCGAGCCCGGCCGTACCGCCGTCAGCATGTTCGCCTCGGCGCCGGTGATGCAGGCGGGCGTCGCCGTCGGCGCCGTCGATATCGGCACCAAGCTCACCAACGAGTATTTCGCCCGCCTCGCCGACGAGGTGAAGGCGGACGTCGCCATCTACATCAACGGCGCCGAGGGTCTGGTCGCCCAGGCGTCGACCTTCGCCGACAAGCCGCTGCTGACGCCCGAGGAGCTGAAGGCGGCCTTCGAGGGGACGCTCACCCAGCGCACCGTCGCCACCGCGGCCGGAACCTATGCCGTCACCGCCCTGCCCTTTACCGACTTCTCCGGCAGCAAGGTCGGCCTCATGGAGCTGGCTTCGGACATTACCGCGCTTGTCGAGGAGCAGCAGGCGGCCCGGTGGGAATCGATCGTCGGCATGATCGCGGTCTGCCTCGTCTCGCTCGTCGGCTTTCTCCTTTTCGCCCGTTCGCTGGGCGGCCTGATCCAGCGCCTGACCCAGACCATGGGAAGCCTGGCGGCAGGCTCGCTGACCGTCGAGGTCGTCGGCCAGGACCGTCCGGACGAGATCGGCGCGATGGCCCGGGCCGTCCAGGTGTTCAAGACCGCCGCGCTCGAGAACAAGCGTCTGGAATCGGAGGCGGAAGCCGCGCGGGCGGCGCAGGCCAGCCAGCGGGAGCGGCAGTCGGCGCTGGATCATTCCAAGGAGGAGGATCTCCGGGCCTTCGTCGAGGCGGTGGAACAGAGCTTTGACGCGCTGTCGGCGGGCGATCTGACGGTGCGCATGACCCGCGCGGTGGCGCCCGAATTCGAGCCGATCCGCGAAAAGTTCAATGCCAGCGTCGCCGAGCTCGAGGCCGCGATCTCCGGCGTCGCCGGCGGTGTCGCGACGCTGCGCACCGGCCTTGCCGAAATCTCCGTCGCGTCGAACGACCTCGCCCAGCGTACCGAGCAGCAGGCGGCGAGCCTGGAGCAGACGGTCGCAGCGCTGTCGGAAGTGACCACCGGCGTCAATCAGACGGCCGAGGGCGCGGCCCGCGCCCAGGTGGGCGCCAGCGCCGCGCAGAAGAATGCCGAAAAGGGCGGCGAGATCGTCGCCCGCGCCGTCGCCGCGATGGCCGAGATCGAGCATTCCTCGGAAGAGATCGGCAAGATCATCGGCGTCATCGACGAGATCGCCTTCCAGACCAACCTCCTCGCCCTGAACGCCGGCGTCGAGGCGGCACGGGCCGGTGAAGCCGGCCGTGGCTTCGCGGTGGTGGCGCAGGAAGTGCGCGGCCTTGCCCAGCGCTCGGCGGAAGCGGCCAAGGAGATCAAGAACCTGATCTCCACCTCGTCGAAACAGGTCGGCGAGGGCGTCGAGCTGGTGACGGCCTCGGGCAAGTCGCTGGAGGAAATCGTCGCGCAGGTCGGTGATATGTCGGCGGTGGTCGCCGAGATCGCCCGAAGCGCCCGCGAGCAGGCGGTGTCCTTGCGCGAGGTTTCGGGCGCGGCCGACCAGATGGACAAGGTCACGCAGCAGAACGCCGCCATGGTCGAGGAAGCCACCGCGGCCGCCCAGACGCTATCCGACGAGACCGACGAACTCGCCGCCATGGTCGAACGCTTCACCACCAACACCGGCCACGGCGCGGCCGCCCGCGGCGGCACGCCCGCCCGCGGCAGCGCTCCGGCACCGCGACAGGCCTCCCGCGCCCCGGCCTCCCGTGCGTCCCGTCCGGTGACGCAGATGCGCACCACCGGCACCGGCGGCGCCGCACCGGCGCCCGCCGCCGAGGGGTGGGAGGAGTTCTGAGGCCTCACGCCAGGGGCCGGCCTTCCAGACCCGGCGCCTGCGGCCGAGGGTTGTAAGGCGTCCCAAAGCTCCGTCCGGAAAGCCGGCCTTCCGGCTTTCCGGACAAAGCAGCGCCACTCCGCCTGCCCGATGCCCGGGCCTATTCGGCCGGATCGCTCTCGATGCCGAGGTCCTGAGCCGCTTCCGCCAGCGGCTGGCGGGTAAAACCTTTCAGGCCCGCATGGAGGTTGCGGTCGCGCTCGATCTCCACCGGCGAGGCGGCATAGGCGGTGACGAGTTCGGCGAGCGAGCGCAAAGCGTGCATGTGGATGCGCTCCCAGCCGTGCGAGGCGTCGACGCCGAAAGTGATGAGGGCGGTGCGCACGTCGTGGCCGGCCTCGATCGCCGAGGCGGAATCGGAGCGGTAGTAGCGGAAGACGTCCTTCTGGTAGCGGATCTCCTCGTCCTTGCAGAGCCGCACCAGCTTCTTCGTCAGATGGTAGTCGAAGGGGCCGGTCTGGTCGGCCATGGCGATGGTGACGCCGAATTCCGACGAGGCCTGGCCGGGCGCCGAGGTGCCGTTGTCGATCGCCACCATCGAGGCGACGTCCTCGGTGAGGATCGAGGCGGCGCCGACGCCCACTTCTTCCGCGATGGTGAACAGGAAGTGGATGTCGACGGGCGTCACCGCCTTGTTGCGCTCCAGCGCGTGGATGGCGGCCAACACCACGGCGACGCCGGCCTTGTTGTCGAGATGGCGCGAGACGATGAAGCCGTTGTCGAGAAATTCCGGCTGCGGGTCGACGGCGACGATGTCGCCGATCTCGATGCCCAGCCGGTCGATCTCCGCGCGGTTGCGGGCGAGCGCGTCGATCCGCAGCTCGACATGGTCCCAGCCGACAGGCAGGCTGTCGATCTCCTCGTTGTAGGTATGGCCGGAGGCTTTCAGCGGCAGGATGGTGCCGCGATAGGCGCCGGCCTCGGAAAAGATGGTCGTGCGGGCGCCCTCGGCAAAGCGCGCCGACCAGGTGCCGATCGGCACCAGTTCCAGCCGTCCATTATCCTTGAGGTTCTTCACCTGCGCGCCGAGCGTGTCGACATGGCTGACGATGGCGCGCGCCGAAGCGCGGCGCGAACCCTGGCGCACGGCGCGGATGGCGCCGCGGCGCGTCAGCTCGACGGTGAGGCCGAGCCGTTCCAGTTCGCGCGAGACGTGGCGCACCACCGTATCGGTGTAGCCGGTCGGGCTCGGAATGCGCAGCAGCCCCTTCAGCTGTTCGGCGAGATAGCCGATGTCGATATCAAGCCTTGGCATGCTTGCGTCCTCTTCCCCGCCGGCTCTGCGCCTCGCGGGCATGGGCGGGGATCGACAGCGGGAAGAGCAGGTCGACGAAACGCTCGGCGGTCGGCTGCGGCTCGTGATTGGCCAGGCCCGGCCGCTCGTTCGCTTCGATGAACACGTAGTCCGGCTCGCGCGGACCCTTCACCATCAGGTCGATGCCGCAGACCGGAATGTCGATCGCGCGCGCCGCGTTCACCGCCGCCTCGACGAGCCGCGGATGCACCTCGCCGGTGACGTCGTGGATGGTGCCGCCGGTGTGGAGGTTGGCGGTCTTGCGCACGGTAATGCGGGTGCCCTCGGGCAGGACATCCTCCAGGCCGAAGCCGGCCTGGGCGAGGCACCGCTCGGTTTCGGCGTCGATCGGCACCTGGCTTTCCCCTGAGGTCGCGGCGGCGCGCCGGCGCGACAGATGGCCGATCAGGTCGCGGACCGAGGACGTGCCGTCGCCGGTGATCTGGGGCGGGCGGCGCAGCGCGGCCGCGACGAGGCGGAAGGCGATGACGACGAGGCGCAGGTCCTCGCCCTGGAAGCAGGATTCGACCAGCACGCGCGCGGACTGCTCGCGCGCCACGGCGATCGCCGCCTTGGCGTCCTCCATCGTTTCGATCCCGACGGCGACGCCCCTTCCCTGCTCGCCGCGGGCCGGCTTGACCACGACCTGGCCGTGCCGGGCGATGAAGGCTTTTAGCGCCGCGTCATCGCCGGCCTCGATCTGCTCGGGCACCACCACGCCGGCGGCCTCGACCATGCGCCGCGTCACGGCCTTGTCGTCGCAGATCGAGACGGCGACGCCGGAGGTCAGCTCCGACAAGCTCTCGCGGCAATGGATCGAGCGGCTGCCATGGGTCAGGCGGAAGAAGCCGCCCTTGGCGTCGGTGACCTCGGTGTGGATGCCGCGGCGGTGCGCCTCGTCGACGATGATGCGGGCATAGGGGTTCAGCGCCTCGAGTCCTTCGCCGCGGTCGACGAAGAATTTCTCGTTGATCTCGTTGCGGCGCTTCACCGCAAAGAAGGGGACGCGCACGAAGCCGAGTTTTTCGTAGAGCGCGATCGCCTGCGCATTGTCGTGCATGACGGACAGATCCATGTGCCCCCGCCCGCGCGCCCGAAAATGTTCGGCCAGGCTGCGCACCAGCACTTCGCCGATGCCGGGCTGCACCGCCTGCGGATCGACGGCGAGGCACCAGAGCGAGGAACCGCCCTCCGGGTCACCGAAGGCTTCGACATGGTCGACGCCGGTGACGGTTCCCACGATCGCGCCCGTCGCCTCGTCCTCGGCGACGAGATAGGTCAGCGCCGGGTCGTTGCGGCGCGACCAGAAGAAGCTTGGATCGACCTCAACCATCTTCCGGCTCTGGTACAGCCGGTTGATCTCGCCGCTGTCGCGCTCCGAGGCCACCGGCCGGACGGTGAAGCCGGCGCGCCGCGGCTCGCCCGGCGCATAGGCCGAGAGATCGAGCCGGTAGGTGTGCGAGGGGTCGAGAAACAGCTCCTGCGGCGCGTGGCTGAGAAGGACGTGCGGATCGGCGATGTAGAAGGCGATGTCGCGGCGGTCGGCTCCCTCCTCGCGCAACAGCGCCACCAGCTGCTCGGCGCTGGCAAAGGTCTGGCCGAAGACAAGTCGTCCCCAGCCGCAATCGAGAAAGGCGTCCGTTTCGGGCGCGGCCTCACCGGAACTGGCCGGGGACATCGTCGTATCGCTCATCTCACACTCCCTGTGCCTGCAGCCAGGTCTCCAGCAGCGCCACCTGCCAGAGTTCGGAGCCCCGGAGCGGCGTGATGTGCGCGGTCGGATCGTCGAACAGGGCCGAGAGGTAGCTCTCCTGGAACAGGCCGCGCTCACGCGCCGCCTGCGAGGTCAGCGTGTCGCGCACCATGTCGAGATACGGGCCGGAAATGTATTTCAGCTGCGGCACCGGGAAATAGCCTTTCGGTCGGTCGATGACCTCGTGCGGCACGACGAGTCGCGCGACTTCCTTGAGGACGCCCTTGCCGCCATGGGCGAGCTGGTGGCGCGAGGGGATGCGGGCGGCCAGTTCCGCCAGCTCGTGATCGAGGAAGGGCACGCGCGCCTCGAGGCCCCAGGCCATGGTCATGCTGTCGACGCGCTTCACCGGATCGTCGACGAGCATGATCTGCGCGTCGAGCCGCAGCGCCTTGTCGACGGGGTCGTCGGCGCCGGGTCGGGCGAAATGCGCGGCGACGAAGTCGCGGCTCTCGTCCCGCTCCGTCATCCACTCCGGCGAGAGCTGGCGGGCGAGCGTCGCATGGTTGCGGTCGAAGAAGGCCGTGGCGTAGGCCGACAACGGGTCCGCGGCGCCGGCCATCGGCGGATACCAGTGGTAGCCGGCAAAGATCTCGTCGGCACCCTGGCCGGACTGCACGACCTTGATGTGCTTCGAGACCTCGCGCGAGAGGAGGTAGAAGCCGACATTGTCGTAGGAGACCATGGGCTCCGACATCGCCGCGATCGTCCCCGGCAGGTGCTCCATCAGCTCCGAGCCGGGCACGAAAATCTGGTGATGGTTGGCCTGGTAGCGTTCGGCGATGAGGTCCGAATAGCGGAATTCGTCGCCCTTCTCGCCATTGGCCTCCTCAAAGCCGATCGAGAAGGTGGAGAGTCCGGTCTGGCCCATCTCGGCGAGAAGGCCGACGAGCAGCGAGGAATCGACGCCGCCGGACAGGAGAACGCCGACCGGCACGTCCGCGACCATGCGGCGCGAGACGGCGGTGCGCAGCGACTCCAGCACGGCGTCGCGCCAGTCGTCGGCGGAGAGGTTTTCCTCGCCGGCGCGCGGGCCGAAAGGCGGCGCCCAGAACACCTCGTCGGCAGAACGCCCATCCGCCTCGATTACCCGGATGGTCGCCGGCGGCAATTTGCGCACACCCTTGAGGATGGTCATCGGCGCCGGCACGACGGCGTGGAAGGTCATGTAGTGGTTGAGCGCCACGCGGTCGATCGCGGTGTCGACGTCGCTTGTGCGCAGGAGGGCCGGCAGCGAGGAGGCGAAATAGAGGCGCTTCTCGTCCTGCGCGACATACAGCGGCTTGATGCCGAAACGGTCGCGGGCGAGCGTCACGCGGCCAGAATCGCGCTCGTGGATGGCGAAGGCGAACATGCCGTGGAATCGCTTCACGCAATGCGCGCCCCAGGCGTGGAAGGCCTTCAGGATCACCTCGGTATCCCCCGAGGAGAAGAAGCGGTAGCCGAGTCCTTCGAGTTCGGCGCGCAGCGCTGGATAGTTGTAGATGCAGCCGTTGAAGGCGATGGTGAGCCCCAACTCTGGATCGACCATCGGCTGCTCGGCCCGCTCGGACAGGTCGATGATCTTCAGCCGGCGATGGCCGAAGCCGACGCGGCCGCGCATCACCTGACCGGCGCCGTCGGGACCGCGCGGCGCGAGGCAGTCGCCCATGCGCTGCACCCGCTCCGGCGAGGCCGACTGGCCGTCAAACCGGATTTCTCCGCAAATTCCACACATGCGCTGACGCTCTCCTGCACTTCTCTCTGTCGTTGGCTGTCCCTGCGATATAGGCCGGAGCCGGCTTTCAGGAACCGCTGAGGGTGATTTTCCTCGCCCGGCAGCCAGCTGCCGGGGCGTTTTGCGGGGGTGGCGGGCGTCTGCGGGAGCGGGAAGGCGGCGCGCTTGCCCACCCGCTTTGGGCGGTGAAACCGCAAGAGCGCGGGCGGATCCTTTCCGGTCCGCGCCGGCGAGAGCTGCGTGACGCCTTCTGATCGGCCTGCGCCTGCAAGAATGGGTGGCGCCTTCTGATGCGATTTTGTCGGCTGGACGCTTCGGCATGGGTTCTCGGGTCAAGCCCGAAAATGACTATGGTTTGGGCGTTGTCGCCAGTGACCACAGCCCCAGCGAAGAAGCAGCCCGTGGGCCAGGAGATCCGTTCTCGGGTCAGAATAGTCACTGTTGTGTCAAAATAGTCATTCTCGGGCTTGACCCGAGAACCCATGCCGAGAACGGCGACGCCGCACTTCGGGTCCTGAAGCACACATTCACCCCAGGAGAAAAAGCCTTGGCCTCGCCCCGGAGGATCCGCTCGGCGGGCAGTGACCGTCCATATCAGTGCCTTCCAATCCGGCCATTCGGTTGACACTTCGTTCAGCCCCCCGCGCTGCTTTCGGGCGCCGGAGCGGTTGCGGCGGTGACGCGGGGGTTCTACCTCGGGATGGCGCTGCAAGGCGCGAAGACGACCCGACCTTCCCTGGTGGTCGCGATGACGGAGACTTTTCTTGTCCCAGACCCTCGAATTCGGCCTCGACACTTTTGGCGACGTCACGCGTGGGCCCGACGGCCAAGCGGAGAGCACCGCCCAGGTGATCCGCGACCTCGTCGACCAGGCGGTTTTGGCCGACGGGCTTGGGCTCGATTTCTTCGGCGTCGGCGAGCATCACCGCTCCGACTTCGCGGTCTCGGCGCCGGAAGTGGTGCTGGCGGCGATCGCGGCGCGCACGCAGCGCATCCGCCTGGGCTCGGCGGTGACGGTGCTGAGTTCGGACGATCCGATCCGCGTCTTCCAGCGGTTCGCCACGCTCGATGCGGTGTCGAACGGCCGGGCCGAAGTGATCCTCGGCCGCGGCTCCTTCACCGAATCCTTTCCCCTGTTCGGCTTCGCGCTCGACCAGTACGAGACGCTCTTCGACGACAAGCTCGACCTGTTTTCGGCGCTGATCACGCAGGACCGCATCGACTGGCAGGGCAATACCCGTCCGCCGCTCGCCGGCCAGGAGGTGTTTCCGCGGATCGAGAACGGGCGGCTCAAGACCTGGATCGGCGTCGGCGGCAGTCCGGAATCGGTGGTGCGGGCGGCGCGCTACGACCTGCCGATGATGCTGGCCATCATCGGCGGCGATCCCGCCCGCTTTCGCCCCTATGTCGACCTCTACCACCGCGCCTTCGCGCAGCTGGAACAGGCGGTGCAGCCGATCGGCGTGCACTCGCCCGGCCATGTCGGCGAGACCGACGAGGCGGCGCGCGAAGAGTTCTGGCCGGATTACAGGGTGATGCATGCGCGCATCGGCGCCGAGCGCGGCTGGCCGCCGCTCGCCCGCGCCGCCTTCGACCAGGAGATCGACCGCGGCTCGCTCTATGTCGGCTCGCCCGAGACGGTGGCCCGCAAGATCGCCGCCACGGCGAAGGCGCTGGGTCTCGCCCGCTTCGACCTGAAATACAGCGCCGGCCCCCTGCCGCACGAGAAGCTGATGTCCTGCATCGGCCTCTACGGCGAAAAAGTCATGCCGATGGTGCGCGACATGCTGGCGTAAACTGCCCTTGGCGGGTCCGGCCTGACCGGGCTCGCCTGCGGGGGATGGTCGCGCTAGCTTCGGTCCCGGAGGAACCGACATGACGCATGATCACGACGACCACGAGCATCCGCCCGGCGAGCCGCGCTGGAAGCATGACGGCATCCGCGTCATCAAGGGCGACCAGCTGGATCCGAACACCGCCCAGACGCCGGGCATGTTCCGCCAGGCGGCGATCAACCATGCCCGCGTCGGCGCGCAAAAAATCTGGGCCGGCACGGTCAGCATCGCCCCGGACGCCAAGACCGGGGTGCACCATCACGGCGCACTGGAAAGCGTGATCTACGTTCTGAAGGGCCGGGCGCGGCTGCGCTGGGGCGACCGGCTGGAATTCGTCGCCGAGGCCGAGGCCGGCGACTTCATCTTCGTCCCGCCTTATGTCCCTCACCAGGAAATCAATGCCGATCCCGGCGAGACGCTGGAATGCGTGCTCGTGCGCTCGGACAACGAGGCGGTGGTGGTCAATCTCACCGATGTCGACCCGGTCGAGAAGCCGGAAGAGGTCTACTGGGTCGACCCGATCCACCGGCATCCCGAGGGCTGAGGGCCGCCACAGACTGCACACTTTCCGCAATCCGTCGACGCCTCGAGAGGCGACGACGCTGGCGGAGAGGAGAGCGGCCCGGACCTGTATTCGGCAAGCGCCTCGAGAATGGCGTCGGCCGGGTGGGGCCGCTACCGGCCCTTGTGCCCGCGAACGGCGACGCGCTCGCAAATCTTCTTCTTCATCGTGACGACCTTGCCGTGCTGGCGGACCTTGACCCGCTCGACATGGCATTTCTGCACCGTCTTCGCAGGCGAGGCAGCGTGATGCCGGACGGAGTCGCGCGCTTGCGCCGTCGCGGCGAAGCTCGAGAGCGAGAAAGCCGTGGCGAGGGCGACGGCGGCGAAACGGGACATGCGCATGCAACTGATCTCCTGAGGACTACCCCCTCAGAACCCAGCCCCGCGGCGGATGTTGCGTTGCGAAACCCGCCCAAGTGTAACGGAAGGTCTCTCGCTTCCCGCGTCACGTGGCGCCGCTACCGCCGATCAGGCGGCGCCGTAGCCGACGACGCCCTTGATCTCCAGGAACTCGGTCAGGCCGAAATCGGCATATTCGCGCCCGTTGCCCGACTGCTTGTAGCCGCCGAAGGGGGCGCCCGCGTCCCAGGCGGGATAGTTGATGTAGACCGTACCTGCCCGCATCTTCGCCGCGACCTTTCGGCCGCGCGCGAGATCGCCGGCCTGGATATAGGCGGCAAGGCCGTAGACCGTGTCGTTGGCCAGCTCGATCACCTGGTCTTCGCTGTCATAGGAGAGGATCGACAGGACGGGTCCAAAGATCTCCTCGCGCGCGATGGTCATGTCGGGCGTCACATGCGCAAACACCGTCGGGCGGACGAAGTAGCCGCGATTGGTGCCCTCGGGCAGGCCGGGGCCGCCGGCGACGAGGGTGGCGCCCTCCCGGATCCCGGTCTCGATCAGCGCCTGAATCTTGTCAAACTGCTGTTTCGAGACGACCGGGCCAAGGTTCGAGGTTTCGGCATCGGCGGGGCCGACCCGGAAAGTCGCGGCGGCACGGCCGGCGATCTCGGCGGCCTCGTCGTGGCGGTCGGCCGGCACGAACATCCGCGTCGGCGCATTGCAGGACTGGCCGGAATTGCCGAAGCAGGCCGTCACGCCCCGCGTGACCGCGGCTTCCAGGTCGACGTCGGGCAACAGGATGTTCGCCGACTTGCCGCCGAGCTCCTGATGCACGCGCTTGATCGTGTCGGCCGCGGCCTTGGCGACGAGGATGCCCGCGCGCGTGGACCCGGTGAAGGACATCATGTCGATGCCGGGATGGCGCGACATCGCCTCGCCGACGCCGGGACCATCGCCGTTGACGAGGTTGAACACGCCCTTCGGCACGCCCGCTTCCTCCATCATCTCAGCGAACAAGAGGCCGCTCGTCGGCGCGATTTCCGAGGGCTTCAGCACCATGGTGCAGCCGGCGGCGAGCGCCGGGGCGACCTTGCACATGATCTGGTTCATCGGCCAATTCCACGGCGTGATCATGCCGACGACGCCGATCGGCTCGCGCGCGATCAGCGTCGTGCCGCGCATCTCCTCGAAGACGAAGGTCTCGAGCGTCGCGATCATGCGTTCGAGATGCAGCGACCCCATCGCCGCCTGCGAGGCATGCGCCATTTTTCGCGGCGCGCCCATCTCGCGCGAGATCGTCGCCGCCATTTCGTCGTAGCGTCTCATGTAGACGGCGAGAAGCCGGCGCATCAGTGCCAGGCGCTCGTCGCGGCTGGTCTGCGAGAAGGTCGCGAAGGCCCGCCGGGCGGCGGCGACCGCCTTGTCGACGTCGGCGGCGCTGCCGAGGGAGATCTCGGTGAAGGCTTCCTCGGTCGAGGGATCGATGACGGGGAGCGTCGCGGGCACGACCGGGTCGACCCAGGCGCCGTCGATGTAGAACTTTTGCGCGTTGCTCATGGGGCGTCTCCTGCGTTGCCGACGGAGCCATTAACGCCGGCCGAAACGGCCGGTCAATCCGGGCGCGCCCGGCGGCCATCCTGCGGCGCGACGCCGCTGCCGCGGGCGGCACGCGGACAAGCAGGCGGGTCTCAGGCCGTGGAAGAGGCCGTTCCGGTCTTGCCGCGGCGGTAGCGGATGGTCTCGAAACGCATCTGCAGGACATCGACGAGAAGGAGGCGCCCGAGCAGCGGCTCGCCGATGCCGCAGACGAGCTTGATCGCTTCGGCGGCCGCCAGCGTGCCGAGAATGCCGGTGACGACGCCGAGAATGCCGGCCTCGGCGCAGCTCGGCACGAGTCCGGCCGGCGGCGCCTCGGGAAACAGGTCGCGGTAGCCGGGGTTTGGGTTCCCGTCGGCGGCCTCGGCATAGGGCATGAGCGTCGTCAGCGAACCGTTGAAGCGGTTCACCGCGGCCGTCACCAGCGGCCGTTCCGCCGCGGCGCAGAGATCGGCGAGGGCGTAGCGGGTGGCGAAATTGTCCGAGCCGTCGATGACGAGGTCGTAGGCGGAAACGATTCCCGCGCCATTGGCAGGGTCGATCCGGAGCGCGTGCGGCACGACGGCGGCATGCGGGTTGAGGGCGGCGACGCGCTCGGCGGCGCTGTCGAGTTTGGACCGCCCGATGTCGGCGGTGCCGTGCAGCACCTGGCGCTGCAGGTTGGAGAGCGACACCGTGTCGTCGTCGACGATGCCGATCGTGCCGACACCGGCGGCGGCGAGATACAGCACCACCGGCGAGCCGATGCCGCCGGCGCCGATGACGAGGATTCTCGCCCGCTTCAGCTTCTGCTGGCCCGAGCCGCCGACCTCGGGCAGGACGATGTGACGAGCATAGCGGCCGAGCTCATCGGGGGTTAGGGGCGGCGACAGCGGCTCGTTCGTCCTCTCCGGCATTATCCCACTCTCCCATCGTCGACGCGCAGATGCTGCGCGCGGCCCTGCAACGCCTCGAACAGCGAGGCGTCGGTGCCGGTCATGAAGGATTGCACGCCGAGCCCGTCGATGATGTCGAACAGCGCCGCGCGCCGGCCGGGATCGAGATGGGCGGCGATCTCGTCGAGGAGAAGCACGGGCGCGGTGCCGCTCATCGCCCGGACCAGCTTGGCATGGGCGAGAATCAGGCCGATCAGGAGCGCCTTCTGCTCGCCGGTCGAGGACAGGGCGGCCGGCATCGCCTTGGCGCGATGGGTGACGGCGAGGTCGGCGCGGTGCGGCCCCTCCAGCGTGCGGCCGGCGGCGCGATCGAGGCTGCGTTGGCGGGCGAGGCGCTCCCGCGCCGCATCCTCGAGCGCGACGGCCGGGCCGCCGAGATCCTCGGTCGCGTAGCCGCTGGAGAGGAGAAGGTCGGCCTTCGGGAACGGCTGGTCGGCCGGCGCCTCGGCGATCATCGCCTGGAGCAGGCCGACGAGTTCGCCGCGGGCGATCGCCATGGCAAGGCCGAGTTCGGCCATCTGCGCCTCGATGCCCGACAGCCAGGAATCGTGGCCGCGATCCTCCGACAGAAGGCGGTTGCGCGAGCGCATGGCGCGTTCGTAGTCGGTCGCCCGGCGGCCATGGGCGGGATCGACGGTGAGGACGAGCCGGTCGAGAAAGCGGCGGCGGTCGCCGGCCGGCCCGGTGAAGAGCCCGTCCATCGCCGGGGTCAGCCAGACGATGCGTAGGTGATCCAGCATCTCGTCGGCGCTTTTCGCCTGCGTCTCGTTGATCCGCACGATGCGCGACAGGGCGCCGGCGGCATCGGGGCGAACGGAGGTGGCGATGTCGACCTCGCCGTCCTCGCCGAGGAGCTTTGCCTGCACGGCAAAGCCGCCGCTGCCGCCGACGCGGGCGATCTCGGGATAGGCGGCGCGGCGAAGGCCCCGCCCCGGCGTCAACAGCGACACGGCTTCCATGAGGTTGGTCTTGCCCGCGCCGTTCTCGCCGGTGAGGACGGTAAAGCGCGAGTCGAGCTCGAGCCGGAGCACGTCGTAATTGCGGAAATCGGCCAGGCGCAGGCTGGTCAGCCGCGACGGCAGGGCCAGCGGCACGGACACCGGCCCGCGCTGCGCCTCGGGACCCGTCGCCGGGTCCGACGCAGGCGGCGTCCGATGATCGTCATGGGGAAACGTGACGGGCGTCACACCCGCATGGGCATCAGCACGTAGAGCGTGCCGTCGTCGCCGCCGTCCTTGATCAGCGTCGGGGAGCCAGGATCGGCGAGCATGAACACCGCCTCGTCGCCGGACAGCTGGCCGGTGATGTCGAGGAGATAGCGCGCGTTGAAGCCGATCTCGATGTCGTCGGACTCGTAGCCGACGGCGAGTTCTTCCGTCGCCGTACCCGAATCCGGGCTGTTGACCGTCAGCGTCAGCTGGCCCGCGGTGACGGCGAGCTTCACCGCGCGGCCGCGCTCCGAGGAGATCGTCGACACGCGGTCGACCGCGGCCGAAAACGACTGCCGGTCGAGCGTCAGCGCCTTGTCGTTGCCCTGCGGAATGACGCGCTGGTAGTCCGGAAAAGTGCCGTCGATGAGCTTCGAGGTCATCACGACCGGGCCGATGGTAAAGCGGATCTTGGAATCCGACAGCTCGACCAGGATGTCGTCGCCGCCGTCGTCGAGCAGCTTCTGCAGCTCGCCGACCGTTTTCCGGGGGATGATGATGCCGGGCATGCCTTCGGAACCGGCGGGCGCCTCCATCTCGGCGCGGGCGAGACGGTGGCCGTCGGTGGCGACGGCGCGCAGCCGCAGCTTGCCCTCGGATTCAATGGTGTGGAGAAAGATGCCGTTCAGATAGTAGCGGGTCTCCTCGGTCGAGATCGCGAACTGCGTACGCTCGACGAGGCGGGCGAGCGCGGACGCGGCGATCTTGAAGGAGTGCGAGAAGGTGCCGGCGGTGATGTCGGGAAAGTCGGATTCCGGCAGGCACTGCAGGCGAAAATTCGAGCGGCCCGAGGTCACCGTCATCTGGCTGCCCTCGGCATTCGTCGCGAGCTTTACCTCGGAGCCGTCGGCGAGCTTGCGCACTATGTCGTAGAGAAGGTGGGCGGGGACCGTCGTCGCCCCCTCCTGCTCGCCATTGGCCGCCACCGTTTCGGTGATCTCGAGGTCGAGGTCGGTCGCCTTCAGCCTGAGCGCGCCGTCCTCGGTCTTGACGAGGACGTTGGACAGAATCGGGATGGTGTTGCGCCGCTCGACCACGCGGTGGACGTGACCCAGCGTCTTCAACAGGTTGGAACGCTCGATGATGATACGCATGTGAGGCAACCAATTCGTTCGAAGAAGCGCCCGATGCGGGCGCTCCCCGCGGGAGTCCGAACCTTTTAGAGACTCGGGGACCGGTTGAAAAGCCTTCGCCCGTATGCCGTCCGCGACGGGGCGGCAGCGGCGGGAAGGGCTTTCCGGCCTATTCCTCGATCATGCGACGGATGAGGTCGAGCTCCTCGCCGAGCTTCTCGTCCTTCGCCCGCTCACCCTCGATCTTGCGCACCGCGTGCAGGACCGTCGTGTGGTCGCGGCCGCCGAAGCGCCGGCCGATCTCGGGCAGCGAGCGCGGCGTCATCGTCTTCGCCAGATACATGGCGATCTGCCGAGGGCGCACGATGGTGCGCGTGCGCCGGGCCGAGAGGATGTCGGTGCGCGAGATGTTGTAGTGGCGCGAGACGAATTTGAGGATGTCCTCGATCCGGATGCGCTTCTCGCCATTGGTGCGGGTCAGCGAGTTCAAGAGATCGTCGAGATGATCGGCCGAGAGCGGCTGGCCGACGGCATGGCGGAAGGCGATCTGGTTGAAGGCGCCTTCGAGGTCGCGGCCCGAGCCGATCACGCGGCGGGCAATGGTGTCGACCACCTTGTCGTCGATGGCAAAGCTCGGATCCTCGAGCTTCAGCGCCGCAGTGCGCGTGGTCAAAATCTCCTTGCGCATCTCGAAATCGGGCGCGGCCATTTCGATGGCGACGCCGCCGGCGAGGCGCGATCGGACACGCGCGTCGAGCGACTCCAGCTCGAAGGCCGGCCGGTCGGCGGCGACGATCACCTGCCGGGCCGAATCGATCAGCGCGTTGAGAAGGTGGCAGAACTCCTGCTGGATCGACTTGCCCTGCAGGAACTGCATGTCGTCGATGATCAGGATGTCGATGCCGCGCAGGTTCTCCTTGAAGTCGAGGGCCTGGTTGTCGCGGATGGCGGTGGCGAAGCGCCACATGAAATATTCGGCCGTGAGGTAGACGACGCGCGGCTGGTCGGCGCGCCGCGTCGCAGCGTTGGCGATCGCCTGCAGGAGATGCGTCTTGCCGAGGCCGACATTGGCATGGACGAAGAGCGGGTTGAAGCGGACGGACTGCGGGCCGTTCTCGGCGATCGCCCGGGCCGCGGCGAGCGCCACGCGGTTCGACGCGCCCTCGACGAAGGTGTCGAAGACGTAGCGGTTGTCGAGCGGCGAGCCAAAGCCGTTGCCGCTATGGGGACCGGCCGGCGAGCCCGCCCGCTCGCGCGGACCGGCATCGAAGGCCGGGACGGTCGACTGGTTGGCCGGCGCCGGCGCCCCCGTCGCTTGCCCCTTATGCTCGGCCGCGGCCGCGGCCGAGGCGACCAGCGCCAGTTCCCGGGCGGCGGCGGCGGCCTGGCTGCGGATGGCCGAGCGCACGGCGATGTCGACCTTCAGCGTCCCCGGCACTTCCTCGGCGAAGATCGCGAGAAGCACGTCGCTGTAATGGGAGTTGATCCAGGTCTTCAGGAAGGCGGTTGGGACGGAGAGGCGCACCAGGCCCTTGGAAACCTCGTCGATCTTCATGCGCTCAAACCAGCTGGCGAAGATGTCCTGGCCGAGTTGCGCCTTGAGGCGGGCCTTGGCCCGCTCGAGAATCTCGACCTCGTTCCGCAAGCCGCTGATCGCCTGAATTTCTGCCATGCCGTCGTCGTCCGTTCTGTTCTTGCGTCCGTCCCCGACGGCATTGGCTGGTTGTGGAAGCCCCCGCGGGCGCATCGGCAGCGGCTCGCGGGCTCGCATCACGACGCTCATCGCTGCATCCAGGGCAGCGCCGCCGCCTTCCAGCCCGCCGACGTGCCCCGGTGGCCCTCTCCGTCCGGCGGCCCCTCGAAGCCGTCCAGCACGTTGAAGCAGCGGGAATAGCCTGCCGCCGTCAGGGCCGAAGCGCCCGCGATGCTGCGAACCCCGGAGCGGCAGAGGAAGTAGATAGCCGACGCCGGGGTTCCGCCGGCCTCGGAGATTTGCCGGGCCAAGGTCTCGGCGAAACCGGGATCGACGCTCATGGAGGGGAAACTCTGCCATTCCTGGAAAAGCGGCATCCGTCCGCCCGGCAGGACGGGGAAGCCGACATAGGTCCACTCGGCCCGCGTTCGCACGTCGACGAGAAAGGAATCGGAATTTTGGCTGAGAGACTCCCAGCATGTCGCGACGGTGACATCCCCCGCATAGGCATCGGCCATGGTCAAAATCCTCACCTCGCCCGGCCCCCTGGGAGGCCGCGCGGTCCTACGCAATATCGATTTGTTGAACGGTCTAAACCCTGGAAATGCTTACCCAGAGCCTAATCACTAACAGCGCAGTCTAAAGATTTAGCGCTGAATCCTCTAGCCCGCCAAAAACACTTGGATAGGCTGCGTTATCCCCACACTTAGTCTTTTCGTTCTCTTGTCTGAGTTTTGAAAATACGCATGCGGCACAGCCGGAGCAAGCCGAGTCATGGCTGAATCAGCGAGGGGGGCCGCCACCTGTGTCCGACCGGCCATGCCCGGTCCCGGGCCCGTGACCACAAGGCGTTGAATGCCCTGAATTTTCGGCAATCGTCGACTGAGCGAAAAGGAGGCTATCTTTAAATTTGGAAATTTTCGTGACGAGCCGCTTGACTCAAGGGGTTGCCAAAAATTGCTTAGCCGGCAGCAAAGAGGCAAACGGCGACCTTCGGCAAGGCTTTGAAATAATTGAATTTAATCTGCTGCCGCGGCATCTGGAGCCGAAAGCGCCCACAAGGTCGTGACACTTCGATGACATGCCGCAGAATCGGGCAATTCGCCCCTCGCTTCGGCCGCAAAAGCCGTCAGCCGGAATCAAAAAGGGCCCGACATGGTCGGGCCCTGACAGTATAGATCCGGTGGGCTTTCGATTAAACGGCGGCGACGGCGCCGACAGCGTTCACCCGGCTCGCCAGGCGCGAAACCTTGCGGGACGCGGTATTCTTGTGCCACACGCCGCGCGACACGGCGCGCATCAGTTCCGGCTCGGCCGCCTTGAAGGCGAGCTGGGCGGCATCCTTGTCGCCGGTCAGGATGGCTTCCTCGACCTTGCGCAGAAAGCCCCGGACGCGCGAACGACGGTTCTTGTTCACCGCGGTGCGGGTCTCGATCTTGCGGGTGGCCTTCTTGGCCGACGGCGTATTGGCCATGGTGGGTCTCTCTCGTCGTTGGTGATCGTGTCGAGCCTGACGTTTCGCAAAACCGAGCGGACGAAGCCACGACTAAGAACGGCGCCGCCCTGGCGCCGCCGAATATCGAAGCTGCTTATAGGCGGCGCCCCGGTCCTCGTCAACCGTCCAGCGGGGGCATCGGCCACAGAGTTTTTGCCACTCCGGCCCGCTCAGCGATGACGAAATTGAGCCGGGCGCTTTTCGACGAAGGCCGCCATTCCCTCGCTCTGGTCGTCCAGCGCGAACGTCGAGTGGAACTGCCGCCGCTCGAAGCGCAGCCCTTCCGCCAGGCTCGTCTCGAAGGCGCGGTTGACGGCCTCCTTCACCATCAACGTCGCCGGCAGCGAGAAGCCGGCGATCTTCTCGGCCGCCGCGATCGCCGTCTCGAGCAGGTCGCCGGCCGGCACGACGCGTGCCACGAGGCCGCAGCGCTCGGCCTCCTCGGCGTCCATCATCCGGCCGGTGAGGCAGAGGTCCATGGTCTTGGCCTTGCCGATCGAGCGCGCCATGCGCTGCGTGCCGCCCATGCCGGGCAGGACGCCGAGGGTGATCTCCGGCTGGCCGAATTTGGCCGTGTCGGCGGCAATGATGAAGTCGCACATCATGGCCAATTCGCAGCCGCCGCCGAGCGCAAAGCCCGCGACCGCCGCGATCATCGGCTTGCGCGTCGCAGCGACCTGGTCCCAGCCGCCGGCAAAATCACCGAGATAGGCGTCGGCGAAGCCGAGAGGCTGCATCTCCTTGATGTCGGCGCCGGCGGCAAAGGCCTTTTCCGAGCCGGTGATCACGATGGCGCCGATGCCCTCGTCGCGGCCGAGCTCGCCGAGCGCGGCCGAAAGCTCACCGAGCAGCGCCGTGTTCAGCGCATTCAGCGCCTTCGGGCGGTCGAGCGTCACCACGGCGACTCGGCCCCGCCGCTCCAGCCTGATCGTCTCGTAGGTCATCGGTCACGCCCTCCCGCTGTGTCTCTGTTGGGCAGTAGCATAAGGAGTGCCGGTGCGGGGGCAAGCGCTCAGCCGCTTCAGGCAGCCATGGGGCCGCCCTCCAGCGGGATGATCGCCTGCAAGGCCGCGGCGATGTCCCTCTCCGTCGTTTCGATGTCGAAGGCGGTCTGGAAACTCATCCAGAACTGCGGCGACATGCCGAAGAACCGGGCCAGTCTCAACGCGGTATCAGGCGTCACCGCCACTTCCTCCCGCACGATCCGCTCGATCCGCGTTCTCGGCAGATTGAGCTTTTTTGCCAGGGCGCCGGGACTCATTCCCAAAGGCACCAGAAACTCCTCCCGTAGATACTCGCCGGGATGGACGGTGCGGGCGAACTTGATCGTCATGTCAGGGTCCTCCGCAGATCAATGATAGTCGACGATCTCGACATCCTCGGCACCAGCATCCGTCCAGCGGAAGCAGATGCGCCACTGGTCGTTGATGCGGATCGAATGCTGCCCCTGCCTTTCTCCAGAAAGCTTCTCCAGATGGTTTCCCGGCGGGGATCGCAGATCATTCAGATCCTCGGCAAAATGCAGCGCCCGCAGCCGGCGCTCGGCTCTGGAAACGATGTCTGCCGGAAAGCCCTTCGGCGCCCGACCGGCCGCCACCGCTTCGACAAACCGGCCTCTGGTCGAAACGATCACCCTGTCAGCCTCCTCTCTGTATCGTATGATGATACAGAGGCTTGTCAATGGTCACTGACATCGAGAAGAGCGGGAGCGGCCCAGGGCGCCAAGCGGGTTCAGCGCTGGCAGACCGGACAGAAGAAAGTCGAGCGGCCGGACTGGACGAGGCGGGCGACGATGCCGCGGCAGCCGGGATGGCGGCAGGGCTGGTCCTCGCGGTCGTAGACCGCGAAGGAATGCTGGAAATAGCCGAGCGAGCCGTCGGCCTGGCGGTAGTCGCGCAGCGACGAGCCGCCGGCTTCGATGGCGTCGGCGATGGTTTCGCGGATCTGGGTGGCGAGGAGGTTCAGCCGCGCCGTCGGCTGGCCGTCCTTGCGCACCAAAGTGCCGGCGGCGCGGCGCGGCGACAGCTTTGCCCGCCACAGCGCCTCGCAGACATAGATATTGCCGAGGCCCGCAATCAGCTTCTGGTCGAGCAGCACCGCCTTCAGGGGCGCCGCCTTGCCGGCAAACATTGGTGCCAGCGCCGCGCCGTCGAGCGCATTGCCGGTCGGCTCGATCCCGAGGGCGCCGAGATGGGGATGGTTCTCCATGTCGCCGGCATCGTGCAGCGTCATGTAGCCGAAGCGGCGGGGATCGTTGAAGACGACGGTGAGATCCCCCCATTGCGGCGAATCGAGGTGGAACAGCACGTGGTCGTGGGTGCGCGCCTCCGAGCGCGGATGGTGGAAGGCGCCGGGAAGGATCGAGGCATCAGGTGATTCCATCCGGAACGAGCCGGACATGCCGAGATGCATGGCCAGCATCAACCCCGCGGAATCATCGGCGATGTGCGCCAAGAGGTATTTCGCCCGCCGCCCGAGGCTCTCGATCCGCCGGCCCTCGAGCCGGCCGGCGAAATTCTCCGGCAAGGGAAAGCGCAGGTCCGGGCGCTTCAGCTCGACGCGGCGGATCAGCGCCCCTTCCATGAAGGGCTGCAGGCCGCGGCGAACCGTCTCCACCTCTGGCAATTCGGGCATGGCAGCTTAAGTCCTCGGAAAAAGGTGTCGTCCGCGTGGGGCGGCGCCAAGTCTGTGGACGCCAGACATGGCCTGTCCGCTTCCGTTCCGCTAGAGGAAGCGCAGGCCGGCGCTCGATCGCTCCCGCCCACCGCCCGCGCCGAACGGCGCTGGTCCGTCAGAAGGTTCAAGAGATGTCGCGAAGCCGCGTTACCGGTGCCGAGGGAATGGAGACGACCTACGGCTTTGAGTCCGTCGGCGGTGCCAGCGAGAAGCAGGCGCGCGTCAACGAGGTGTTCCACCGCGTCGCCGAGCGCTACGACCTGATGAACGACCTGATGTCGGGCGGCCTGCACCGGATCTGGAAATCGGCCATGGTCTCCTGGCTCGCCCCGTCCAAGCGCCCCGGTTGGCGCTTCGTCGACGTCGCCGGCGGCACCGGCGACATCGCCTTCCGCATCGTCGAGGCCTCGAACGGCGCGGCGACGGGCACGGTGCTCGACATCAACGGCTCGATGCTGGCCGTCGGCGCCGAGCGGGCGGAAAAGCGCAAGCTGTCGGACAATCTCACCTTCGTCGAAGGCAATGCCGAAAGCCTCGACCTGCCGGACAGCGCCTTCGACGCCTATACGATCGCCTTCGGCATCCGCAACGTGCCGCGCATCGACCTGGCGCTCGCCGAAGCTTTTCGCGTGCTGAAGCCGGGCGGACGGTTCCTGTGCCTGGAATTCTCCGAGGTCGATCTGCCGGTGCTCGACAAGCTGTATGAGGCCTGGTCGTTCAAGGCGATTCCGGCGATCGGCAAGGTCGTCGCCGGCGACCGAGAGTCCTACGAATACCTCGTCGAATCGATCCGCCGCTTCCCCAACCAGGCGAATTTCGAGACCGCCATCCGGCAGGCGGGCTTCGAACGCGTGACGCACCGCAACCTGTCCGGCGGCATCGCGGCGATGCATTCCGGCTGGAAGCTGTAGCGCAAGGTGGCCAATCCCGTCCTCGGCATCCTGGCGCTGGTGCGCGCCGCCTATGTTCTGGCGCGCGAAGGCGTCGTCTCCTCGCTGCCTTCCGATGGCCTGACGGCCGGCCCCTTGCTGGCCTATCGCCTCGCCGGCCTCATGGCGCGCAAATCCGCCGACGAGGCGGAGCGCTCGATCAAGCTGTCGCGGGCGCTGAACCGGCTCGGACCCTCCTATGTCAAACTCGGCCAGTTCCTGGCGACGCGGCCCGACATCGTCGGGCTCAAGATCGCGGGGGAGCTGGCGAGCCTTCAGGACAGCGTGCCGCCCTTCCCCAAGGCGGAGGCGATCGCCGAGATCGAGGTCTCGCTCGGGCGGCGCATCGACGACCTCTACCTGGAGTTCGGCGAGGTCGTCGGCGCCGCCTCCATCGCGCAGGTCCACCGGGCGCGGGTGCGCGACCGCGAAGGGCGCGAGCGCGACGTTGCGGTCAAGGTCATCCGCCCTGGCGTACGCCTGCGCTTCCTGCGCGAGCTCGAGGCCTTCGCCTTCATCGCCCGCTTTCTCGAGCGCTTCGTCAAATCCTCGCGGCGGCTGCGGCCGATCGCCGTGGTCGAGACGCTGGCGCAGTCGACGCGGATCGAGATGGATCTGAGGCTCGAGGCCGCCGCTTCCTCGGAAATGGCCGAGAACGTCGCGGACGACCCGTATTTCCGGGTGCCGACCATCGATTGGGAGCGCACCGGCCGCGACGTTTTGACGATGGAGTGGATCGACGGCATCAAAATGAACGACGTCGCCGCGGTGACGGCGGCCGGCCACGACCTGCCGGCGCTCGGCGTCAACGTCGTGCAGTCTTTCCTGCGCCACTCGATGCGCGACGGCTTCTTCCATGCCGACATGCATCCGGGCAATCTCTTCGTCGCGCCGGACGGCACCATCGTCGCCGTCGACCTCGGCATCGTCGGCCGGCTCAGCGCCGATTCCCGGCGGTTCCTCGCCGAAATCCTCTACGGCTTCATCCGCCGCGACTACAAGCGCGTCGCCGAGGTGCATTTCGAGGCGGGCTACGTGCCGCGCAACCAGGACGTCCTGTCCTTCGCGCAGGCACTGCGCGCGATCGGCGAGCCGATCCACGGCCAGCCGGCCGAGACCATCTCGATGGGCCACCTGCTGACGCTGCTGTTCGAGGTGACCGAGCTGTTCGAGATGCGCACGCGGCCCGAGCTCATCCTCCTGCAGAAGACCATGGTCGTCGTCGAGGGCGTCGCCCGCTCCTTCGACCCGAAATTCAACATGTGGGTCGCGGCCGAGCCGGTCGTGTCGGAATACATCCTGTCCGAGCTCGGGCCGGCGGCGAAGCTGCGCGACGCCCGCGACGGGCTGGAAGCCCTGATGCGCATCGCCAAGCGCCTGCCGCAGTTTGCCGACGGCATCGAGATCCTCGCCCACCAGATGCCCGAGCTGATCGAGAACGGCCTGCGCATCAACGACGACACGCTGGTGGAGCTCGCCCAGGACACCCGCCTCGGCATCATTTCCGGCCACATCGCGCAATGGGTGACGGCGCTGGCGCTGGTCGGGATCGCGGTCGGACTGTTGACGTGAGAGACGTTGCCAGCGGTCCGCCCCGGTCCTAGAATTCCCGCCGGTCAGGCCGGAGGGCGCAGCATGGCGAGCATGACGATCCACAACCTCGACGACGGCGTGATGAAGGCGCTGGAGGCGCAAGCCGCGCGCAAAGGCGTGTCGGCTGAAGACGAAGCCCGGCGACTGCTGGGCGCCGGGGTGGAAGCGCCGGGATCGGCCGAGGACATTTCACGCGAGACTGCGTGGGAACGCCTGCAGCGATTCAAAGAGGAAATTGGCGGCGGCATCGATTTCGAACTGGAACTACCCGACCGCAAGTCGTGGAAAATGCGACCCGTCGATCTCGGTGAATGATCATCCTCGACACCAATCTCGTCTCCGAGTTGATCAAGCCTGCGCCCGCGACGGTGGTGGCGTCGTGGTTCATGTCACTCGACCGAACAGACGTTGCGCTGAGTTCCGTCACCCTCTTCGAAATCCGCTTTGGTCTGAAACTCCTTCCGCCCTCGGCGAGACGGCAAAGGCTTGAGCTTGCCTATCGGGAGATCAAGGACGCCGGGTTGTTCGGGCCTCTGCTGCCGTTCGGACCCGCGACAGCGGAACACGCTGCCGATATTTTTGTCAGACGACGGCAGATGGGGCGCCCCGTGGAAATTCCCGATTGCCTCATCGCCGGGACCGTGCTGGAGCACGGGGCCACGCTCGCCACCCGGAACGTCCGGGATTTCGAGGGCGTCGGCCTGTCGCTGATCAATCCCTGGGATACTGCATCGTGAATACGCTTTCGGCCAAGCGCATCCTCCTCGTCGTCGGCGGCGGCATCGCCGCCTACAAGGCGCTGGATCTCATCCGCCGGCTGCGCGAGCGCGGCGCGACGGTGATTCCGGTGATGACGCGGGCGGCCGGCGAATTCGTCACCGCTTTGTCGGTCGGCGCGCTCGCCGGGGGGCATGTCTATGGCGAGCTGTTCGACCGCGAGGACGAGCAGGATGTCGGCCATATCCGGCTCGCCCGCGACTGCGACGCCATCGTCGTCGCGCCGGCGACGGCAGACCGCATGGCGATGCTGGCGACAGGGCGAGCCGACGATCTGGCCGCGGCCGTGCTCCTGGCGGCGCGCGTGCCCGTCCTCATCGCTCCGGCGATGAACCCGGCCATGTGGGATCATCCCGCTACGCGCCGCAATCTGGCGCAGCTCGAGGCCGACGGCGTGCATGTCGTCGGCCCGAGAGCCGGCGAGATGGCGGAGAAGAACGAAGCGGGCCTCGGCCGCATGGCCGAGCCGCTGGAGATCGTTGCCGCGCTGGAAGAACTCCTTTCCCCCGTCGCACAAAGCCTCAGCGGGCGGCACGCGGTGGTCACCTCAGGGCCGACGCACGAGCCGATTGACCCGGTGCGCTACATCGCCAACCGCTCTTCCGGCCGCCAGGGCCACGCCATCGCCGCGGCCCTCGCTCGTCGTGGCGCGCGGGTGACCCTCGTCTCCGGCCCGGTCACGATCGCGACGCCGGCGGGCGTCGATCTCGTTGCGGTGGAAACCGCGCGCGAGATGCTGGCGGCGGTGGAAGATGCACTGCCGGCCGACATCGCCGTCTTCGTCGCGGCGGTGGCCGACTGGCGCAGCGCTGATGCCGCCGACAGCAAGATGAAAAAGGGACCGGGCGGCCCGCCGGCGCTGGCGCTGGTCGAAAATCCGGACATCCTCGCCACCACCGGCCACCACCGCGCGCGGCCGCGCCTCGTCGTCGGCTTCGCCGCCGAGACCAACGACCTCCTCGCCAACGCCGTCGCCAAGCTCGACCGCAAGGGCGCCGACATGATCGTCGCCAACGACGTCTCGAAGGGGGGCGCCGACCAGGGCGTCATGGGCGGGGCGACGAACACCGTCCATCTCGTGACAAGGTCGGGCAGCGAGGCCTGGCCGCAGATGACGAAGGAAGCGGTCGCCGAAAAACTGGCGGACCGCCTGGCCGTGCTTTTGGAGACTGCCCCGTGACCGCCCCCATCGTCCGCTTCGTCCGCCTGCCCCATGCCGGCGACCTGCCTTTGCCCGCTTACCAGAGCCCTGGCGCCGCAGGCGCGGACCTGATGGCGGCCTTGGCCGAGCCCCTGGTGCTCGAGCCCGGCGCACGGGCGCTGGTGCCGTCCGGCCTGCAGGTCGCCGTCCCCGAAGGGTTCGAGATGCAGGTGCGGCCGCGCTCCGGCCTGGCCGCCAAGCACGGCGTCACCGTCCTCAACGCGCCCGGCACGGTCGACAGCGACTATCGCGGCGAGGTGATGGCGATCCTCGTCAATCACGGGGAAGCCGACTTCACCATTCGGCATGGCGACCGCATCGCCCAGATCGTCATCGCGCCAGTGGTCGTGGCCGCCTTCGAGGCGGTCGACGCGCTGGACGAGAGCGCGCGCGGCAGCGGCGGTTTCGGCTCCACGGGCGTGTGAGACGCGGCCTCTGGCTTTGGCGGCGGTCCCGGGCGGTAGGGGGCCGTCTATCCCGCGCGCTGGCGGCCGCCATCGCGCACCACGGTGCCCGCGAGCTCGCGCGTCAACGCCCCCGTGGCGCCCGTATTGTCGCCGGGACGGCGAACGAGGCGCGCCATGTTGGCAAGGTCGACGCGATTGCGACCGTTCCGCTTGGCCTTATAGAGGTTGGCGTCGGCGGCCCGATAGATCATGTCGTAGGGCATCGCGTTCTGGAAGGTGACGCCGCCGAGGCTGACCGACAGCCGGGTCGGCTGGGCGATCGGGCCGACGGTGAGCCCGTTGATCGCCACGCGCAGCCGTTCGGCAACGAGGCGGGCCTCCTCGAATCCGGCATTGCGCAGAAGGATGCCGAACTCCTCGCCGCCGATCCGACCGACGATGTCGTCCTGGCGCAACGAGCGCCGCAGTGTCGTGGCGATGGCGATCAGCGCCTGGTCGCCGGTGGCGTGGCCGAGCCGGTCATTGATACGCTTGAAGTGGTCGGCGTCGAGAATCAGCAGCGTGAAGGACTGGCCGTCGGTCCGGCGCCGGCCGAGATGGCGCAGCTCGCCTTCCACCTCCGCCCGGAAGGTCGTCTTGTTCAAAACCTTGGTCAGCCCGTCGCGCGTCGCCTTGTCGAACAGCACGGTATTGTCCGCGCGCAGGCCGGCCACGCGGGCGATGATGTAGATCTGGATGGGCACGGCGCTGAGGAAGATGGCGCTGAGCGAGAACACGACGGCCGCCCGGGCGGACTCGAAGCCGAAACCATCGAAGTAGTGATAGGCAGCGACCACCGTCACGGCCCCCATCGCCGCCGTCAGCCCGAGCGTCTCGAAGCAGATGCGCTTGATGGATTCCAGATGCTGGGACAAGACGTTAGCCTCTCGGAACAGAACAGGATTCGACTGTGGCCGTGCCGCCTTGCCGAAGTGTGAATTCAGACACTCGACTTGCGCGTGTCGTCGATTCATTTGCGGGAGACCGCCAGGAGAGCCGCAGCGGCGCCTGCCGCCCCTGCTCCGGGGCCGGTCCGGGGCCTCCGTCTCGCCCGCGCATCTCGACGCGGCAGGAAAGGCCGTGCCCGATTCGGCAGGCCGCCGGAAAGATGTTTCGTCTCCCGTGCCGCATCCGAAAGCCCTGGGTCTCGCGAACCGCGCGGTTTGCCCTATTGTGGACGGGAAGCGGGAGCGGTCCCGGCGCATCGGCCATGCCGGCGACCGGCCGCCTTCCCAGCATGCATCGGAACAGGGAGCGACAGGTATGGACAAGCCAGTGAATGAGACCAAGGCACGCACGCACGGGCGCGGGCGGATCTATGATTCCATCGTCGACACGATCGGCGACACGCCGATCGTGCGCCTCGACAAGCTGGCGCGCGAGAAGGGCGTGAAGGCGAACCTCCTCGCCAAGCTCGAATTCTTCAACCCCACCTCCAGCGTCAAGGACCGCATCGGCGTCGCCATGATCGAGGCGCTGGAGGCGGCCGGCACGATCACGCCGGGCAAAACCACGCTGATCGAGCCGACCTCGGGCAATACCGGCATCGGCCTCGCCTTCGCCGCCGCTGCCAAGGGCTATCAGCTGATCCTCACCATGCCGGAGACGATGTCGGTCGAGCGCCGCAAGATGCTGCGCCTGCTCGGCGCCGAGCTCGTCCTCACCGAGGGCGCCAAGGGCATGAAGGGCGCCATCGCCAAGGCCGAGGAACTCCTGAAGGACATTCCAGGCGCCGTCATCCCGCAGCAGTTCGAGAACGCCGCCAATCCCGAGATCCACCGGGTGACGACGGCCGAGGAGATCTGGAACGATACCGGGGGCAAGGTCGACATCTTCGTTTCCGGCATCGGCACCGGCGGCACCATCACCGGCGCCGGCCAGGTGTTGAAGGCCCGCAATCCCGCCCTGCAGATCATCGCCGTCGAGCCGGAAGCCTCGCCTGTCCTGTCCGGCGGCACGCCCGGACCGCACAAGATCCAGGGCATCGGCGCGGGATTTGCGCCGGGCGTTCTCGACCGCGGGATCTACGACGAGGTGGTGACGGTCGGCAACGACACCGCCTTCGAATACGCCCGGCTCGTCGCCCGGCTCGAGGGCGTGCCGGTCGGCATCTCCTCCGGCGCCGCGCTCGCCGCCGCGATCAAGGTGGGTCTGCGGCCAGAGAACGAGGGCAAGAACATCGTCGTCATCATCCCCTCCTTCGCCGAGCGCTATCTTTCGACGGCCCTGTTCGACGGCCTCGTCGAGGACGAGCCGGTGACCCCGCCGAAAGGCGCGCCGTCGATCTGACGGGCGCTCGCCGCTTGCTTGACCCCGGCGCCGTTGCTCAACGCGGCGCCGGGACAGCTGAGCGGCAGGGCAGCTTCTGTCGCCGTGTCCGGGGAAGGCGCGCGCTCAGCGCCGCGTCACCCGCATCGGAAAACCTCGATCGGGCTGGACGGTGATCTTCTGCATCGGAAACGGCGGCCGCGCGCCGACGAAGTCGAAGCGCAGATGCCGCATCAGCTCGGCGAGGAGGATCACGCCCTCCTGCATGGCGAAACTCTGGCCGATGCAGACGCGCGGACCGACGCCGAAGGGCAGGTACTGGTAGCGGTCGATCGTCCCTCGGTTCTCGGGCATGAAGCGCGCCGGCACGAAGCAAGCGGGATCCTTCCACAGGCCTTCGTGCCGGTGGACGAGCCAGGGCATGACCAGCACCGACGCGCCGGCGGGGATAGCCAGGTCGCCAAAACGGTCGTCTCGAAGCGCCGTCCGGTTGAGCGAGGGGGCCGGCGGGTAGAGGCGCATCGCTTCCTCGAAGACCGCCCGCGTGTGCACCAGCCGGTCGAGCCAGGTGGCCGGATCGTCGCCGAGGCCCGGCAGCAGGGCGTCGAGCTCGGCCTCGACCTTCGCCCGCTCCTCCGGCGCCTGGCTGAGGAGGTACAGCGTCCAGCCCAGCGCCCGCGCCGTGGTCTCGTGGCCGGCGCCGATGAAGGTGATGATGTTGTCCTCGACCTCGGCGCGCGACAGGCCCTCGGCTTCCAGCAGAAGCGTCAGGAAATCGCGCGGCGCGGCATCCGGGTCGCTGGTGACCAGCGCCATGCGGCGGTCGATCGTCGCGCCGATCAGCTGGCGGAAATAGGCCTGCGACCGCCCGGCCATGATCCGCGTCAGCCGCGGCAGGAAGGCCGGGGCATCGAGAAGATCGAGGGGATCCACGCGCCCCATGCGGCCCATGAAGCGCTCCATCGACCGGGCGAATTCCTCGGGCTCGCTGGCGATGTCGTCGGTGAAGAGCGTCGCCTGCAGGACGTCGTAGGTCAGCAGCGTCATCTGGTAGGCGATGTCGGCCCGACCTCCAGGCAGGGCCGTGAGCGTCTCGGCGAATCGCGCCGCCCGGCGCTGCATGACGGGCGCAAACCCCTCGATGTTCCTCGGCGTGAATACCGGCGCCAGCGCCCGGCGGGTGCGCCGCCAGAGTTCACCCTCGGCGGTCAGAAGTCCGTCTCGCATGACCGGGCGCAGAAGGCGCTGGCGCAGCGGCTGCATGGCGTAGTTCTGGGCGTTGTCGACGAGGAGATAGCGGATGGCAGAGGGATCGTTGACGATGATCGTCGGCACCTTCAGCCAGTCGGCGCGCAGGAAGGGCTCGCGATAGGCCCTCTCGCTCCAGATCTGCAGGGGATTTCGCGCCGCCGTATAGATGAATTTGAAAAGCTTCAGCTGCTCCGGCGGGGGCGTGGGCGCGGGGGCGCGAAACGGGACGGGACGCTGGTCCATGCGGGTTCTCCTCTGCCCCGCATATAGGGGTTCGGCCGGCTTTTACCGGCGTCGATCACCGCAGGACAGCCGCGATCGTTCAGTTGCGACGGCCGGACAGGCAACGCTGGTAGGCGCGCTCGCCTGCCATTTCCGCCTGACGGCGGGCCATCAGATTGGAGCCGATGCTGTCGCCGGAATCCCGACTGCCCTCGTACTGGTTGCCCGCAGTCTGCCGGGCATAGGTCCGACAGAAGGCCTCGCTGCCGCGCGGCGCGGGATTGCCGGAGACGCGCGCGCCATAGATCGGCGAGCCGTTGGGATAGCGCGTGCCGTCGGGAACGGCGTTCGTGCAGCCGGCCAGGAGAGCGACGAGGAGGCAAGGGAGGATGGGGCGCATGACGTTCTCCGAAGCGTCTGATTCGACGGGCTAAAGTGCGGATGTCGGCCGCGGGTTCCATCGGCTGGCGGCGCGCCGTCGCCGCGTGGCGGGCGCCAACTTTCCCAACCGGGCGAGGCGACTTGGATTGCCCGGCCGCAATCACTATATTCGTCCGACACATATCGGCGATTCGCTGCAGACGCGCCCTCGCCCGAGCTCAGGGAATTTCATGTCAGATACGGACCAGACGAACCCCGGTGAAATCGCCGAGTACGGCGCCGATTCCATCAAGGTTTTGAAGGGACTGGACGCGGTCCGCAAGCGTCCCGGAATGTATATCGGCGATACCGACGACGGGTCGGGCCTGCACCACATGGTCTACGAAGTCGTCGACAACGCCATCGACGAGGCGCTGGGCGGGCACGCGACGCTCGTCACCGTGACGCTGAACCCGGACGGCTCCTGCACCGTCACCGACAATGGTCGCGGCATTCCGACGGATATCCACACCGGCGAGGGCGTCTCGGCGGCCGAGGTCATCATGACCCAGCTGCATGCCGGCGGAAAGTTCGACCAGAATTCCTACAAGGTCTCCGGCGGCCTGCACGGCGTCGGCGTCTCCGTCGTCAACGCGCTCTCCGCCTGGCTGAAGATGAAGATCCGCCGCAAGGGCCAGATCTTCGAGATGAGCTTTACGCACGGCGTGCCCGATTCGCCTTTGATCGCCACCGGCGACGCCGGCAGCGACACCGGCACCGAAATCACCTTCCAGCCCTCGCAGGAGACCTTTACCAAGGTCGAGTTCGACATCGCGACGCTGGAGCACCGGCTGCGCGAGCTGGCCTTCCTGAATTCCGGCGTGATGATCGTCCTCACCGACCGCCGCCATGTCGACGAAAAGCGCGTCGAGCTGTTCTACGAGGGCGGGCTCGAGGCCTTCGTCCGCTATCTCGACCGCGCCCGCAAGCCGCTGATCAACGACCCCATCGTGCTGCACGGCGAGAAGGACGGCATCGTCGTCGAGGTCGCGATGTGGTGGAACGACTCCTACCAGGACACGGTGCTCTGCTTCACCAACAACATCCCGCAGCGCGATGGTGGCACGCACATGGCGGGCTTCCGCGGCGGGCTGACGCGGCAGGTGACGGGCTATGCCGAAAGCTCCGGCACCCTCAAGCGCGAAAAGGTCCAGCCGACCGGCGACGATTGCCGCGAGGGGCTGACCTGCGTTCTCTCGGTGAAGGTGCCGGATCCGAAATTCTCCTCGCAGACCAAGGACAAGCTCGTCTCCTCCGAGGTCCGCCCGGTGGTCGAGAGCCTCGTCAACGACAAGCTGAAGGAGTGGTTCGAGGAGCACCCCGCCGAAGGCAAGGTCGTCATGGCCAAGGTCGTCGAGGCCGCCGCCGCCCGAGAGGCGGCGCGCAAGGCGCGCGAGCTGACGCGGCGCAAGGGCGCGCTCGACATCTCGTCCCTGCCCGGCAAGCTCGCCGACTGCCAGGAGCGCGATCCCGCCAAATCCGAGATCTTCATCGTCGAGGGTGATTCCGCCGGCGGCTCGGCCAAGGGCGCGCGCTCGCGCCAAAACCAGGCGATCCTGCCGCTGCGCGGCAAGATCCTCAATGTCGAGCGGGCTCGCTTCGACCGCATGCTCGCCTCCGACCAGGTCGGCACGCTGATCACCGCGCTCGGCACCTCGATCGGCAAGGACGAGTTCAACCCGGACAAGGCGCGCTACCACAAGATCATCATCATGACGGACGCCGACGTCGACGGCGCCCATATCCGCACGCTTCTGCTCACCTTCTTCTTCCGGCAGATGCCGGCGCTGATCGAGCGCGGCTACGTCTACATCGCACAGCCGCCGCTGTTCAAAGTCACGCGCGGCAAGCAGTCGCAATATCTCAAGAACGAGAAGGCGATGGAGAACTACCTGATCGAGGGTGGGCTCGACGATGCGACGCTGACGCTGTCGAACGGCGAAGTCAGGGCCGGACGCGACCTGCGCGCCGCCGTCGACGACGCGCTGGCGCTGCGCTCGGTGCTGGCGGGCCTGCACAGCCGCTACGACCGCGCCGTGGTCGAGCAGGCGGCGATCGCCGGCGCGCTGCATCCCGATGTCGCCGACGACAAGGAGAAAGCCACCGCCATCGTCGCCCGGATCGCTGCCCGTCTCGACGAGATCGCCGAGGAAGGCGACGGCCCCTGGTCCGGCGAGATCGACGGCGGCGGCTACCGCTTCACCCGCACCGTGCGAGGCGTCCTGGAAGTGCGCAATGTCGACGCGCCGCTGATCAATTCCGGCGACGCGCTGGCCCTGCACCGGCTCTCGGCCCGGCTCGGCGACGTCTATACCGGCTCGCCCGTGTTGAAGCGCAAGGACACCGAACGCCGGCTTTCCGGCCCGATGGAGCTGCTCACGGCCGTCTTCGACGTCGGCCGCAAGGGCCTGACGCTGCAGCGCTACAAGGGCCTCGGCGAGATGGATCCCGAGCAGCTGTGGGAGACCACGCTCGATCCGGAAGTGCGCTCGCTCTTGCAGGTGAAGATCCAGGACGCCACCGAAGCCGACCTCCTGTTCTCCCGCCTGATGGGCGACGAGGTCGAGCCGCGCCGCGAGTTCATCCAGGACAACGCGTTGCAGGTCGCCAATCTGGACATCTGACGGAGCCTGACTGAGGCGAAAGAGCATCGCCCACTAGATCGGGGCGATGCTCGCTTTCGGCTGCGGTGGACGACGAGCGGGAGGACGAGGAATGGCGGACGATCGCAAAGAGCCGGCGCGGGTAGAGACTACACTGGAGAAGTCCGCGCGCCTGAAGGCCGCGCGCCTCGAGGCCGGGCAGCAGAAGGATCAGCGCATCGAACGCGCGACCCGCAAGGCCGCCGCCCGTCGCAAGGTGCTCGGCGCCAAGCCGTAAACTCTGCCCCTGAAACAGGTGCAGCCCCCGGTGCAAGAGCCGGGGGCTGCGGGTGCCACGAACGATGTCGCGACGGGGAGACGCTGATCGCGTCGTGGCAGACGGGGGTGCTTACTGGAAGAGGCGCAGGATGTTCTGGCTCGACGAGTTGGTGATGGCGAGCGCCTGGTAGGCGAGCTGCTGCTTCACCTGGAGGGCGGTGAGCTTGGCCGACTCTTCTTCCATGTCGGCGTCGACGATCGAGCTCAGGGCCGAAGACTTGATGTCGTTCAGAGTGTTGAGGAAGTCGAGTTGGCTTTCCAAGCCGGCGGAGAAGCTCGAGAGCGTGGCCTGATAGCCGGTCAGAAAATTCGTTGCCGCAGCGACGTCCAAAACCTCCAAGTTGTCATTGTCCGACGCACCGGTGAGATCGTCGATCGCTTCCGTCAATGTAAAGAGGGCGCCCGTCGTTTTGACATTGAGCGTCGTCACTGCGATTGTCGCGGTGGTATCAGAGCCGATCTTTACCGTCTGCTCTGCCGGGGCTCCCGACAGGTAGTTGGCGGTCTGAAAGCCAGAGCCCGCGATGACAGCGGTGATCTGCGTATTCAAAGACTGCAACTCCGACAAGGTGCTCGCGCTGAGGACGGCATCGTCGGCTCCGGCTTTAGCGGTGGTCGTCAGTACCTTGACCTGATCCAGAAGCTTCGTGATCTGATCGATGCCGGCGACAGCGGCATCGGCCTTTGCCTTGGCGACAGAAATTCCGGCGGTGAGCGAGTCCTGCGTCTTGATGTCTGCGCGAATGCTCTGCGCGGTGGCCCACTGTGCCGAGCCGTCCGAAGCGCCATTGATCTTGAGGCCGGTGCCGATGCGCGTCTGGGCCGTCGTCATGTCGTTGTTCGTCTGACGGAGCGAGGCGAGGACGAAGGAGTTCGCTGCGGTGTTGTTGATCGAGACCATGTTCATTTTCCCCGTAATGCTGTGAACTGTTGTTCTTTGCTTGCAGGAATGGTTGTAAGCCCGGTTTATAACCTTCTCAGTCCAAAATTGATTACACTTTTATCGAGATCGGCTGATGGTCAACGCCATTGATTACTTGGTTGATCGACTATGGAAGCGAATGTCAGGTTTTGCAGGGCTTTTTAAACCCACGCTTAACCACGGGGAATCGACATTCGCTTGAAGACAGGGCCGTCTCGGCGAGGCTCAGGAAGATTGTGGGTGCGGACGAGCGGATCGTCATGCACGATCGGATGCCATGCGGCCAAGCGATGGAAAGCCGACAGGCTGGACCATGAAACCGAGTCGGTCGAGCCCGCGGTGGCTGCGTCGGCAAGGGCTGACTTGCCTGAACCGCGCCTTCGATGTCGAATATTTCAGACCGTTACCCGATTGGGGGTCGATTGCTCGGCGACGGCGCCTGGCGGCGTCCCAAAGCATGGACGATCGCCCCGGACGGGCGCGTGACCGTCGGCAAATGCCGGGCCGCCGGCGTTGAGATCAGCGCGGGCACGATGGGCAGTGGCGTCCCAGGCGAGCAGGACGGCGCGACGGTGACTCCCGCATGGACGGCTCAGACCAGACCCGCGCGGCTCTTTCCGCGGGAACGAACCGGTCTTGATCCACTTGCCCCGGATCTATGCCTGATCCTCGCGTCGTCACGTGCCTGGTCCACAAACAGGTGCAGCCCCCGGTGCAAGAGCCGGGGGCTGCGGGTGCCACGAACGATGTCGCGACGGGGAGACGCTGATCGCGTCGTGGCAGACGGGGGTGCTTACTGGAAGAGGCGCAGGATGTTCTGGCTCGACGAGTTGGTGATGGCGAGCGCCTGGTAGGCGAGCTGCTGCTTCACCTGGAGGGCGGTGAGCTTGGCCGACTCTTCTTCCATGTCGGCGTCGACGATCGAGCTCAGGGCCGAAGACTTGATGTCGTTCAGAGTGTTGAGGAAGTCGAGCTGGCTTTCCAGACCGGCCGAGAAGCTGGACAGCGTGGTCTGATAGCCCGTCAGGAAATCCGTCGCCGCAGTGACGTCCAGCGCCACAACGGCGGCATTGGTTGACGTCCCGTCCATCGCCGTAATCGCTGCAGTCAGCGTATTCAGGGCACCGGTCGTGCTGACGTTCAGCGTGGCGACCGACATCGTCGCGAGGGTGTCGGAACCGATTTTGACGGACTGGGGTCCTGCGGTTCCCGAGAGATAATTGGCGCTCTGAAAGCCCGAACCCGCGATGACAGCGGCGATCTGCGTATTCAAGGACTTCAGCTCGGACAAGGTGCTTGCGCTGAGGACGGTGGCGCCGGTTCCGGCTGCAGCGGTGGTCTTCAGCTCCTTCACCTGATCCAGAAGCTTCGTAATCTGATCGATGCCGGCGACGGCAGCATCGACCTTGCCCTTGGCGATGGAAATTCCGGAGGTGAGCGAGTCCTGCGTCTTGATGTCGGCGCGGATGCTCTGCGCGGTGGCCCACAGTGCCGAGCCGTCCGAAGCGCCATTGATCTTGAGGCCGGTGCCGATGCGCGTCTGGGCCGTCGTCATGTCGTTGTTCGTCTGACGGAGCGAGGCGAGGACGAAGGAGTTCGCTGCGGTGTTGTTGATCGAGACCATGTTCATTTTCCCCGTGATGCTGTGAACTGTTGTTCGTTGCTTGCAGGGATCGTTGTAAGCCCGGTTTATAACCTTCTCAGTCCAAAATTGATTACACTTTTATCGAGATCGGCTGATCGTCAATGCCATTGATTACTTGGTTGATCGACTATTGAAGTGAATGTCAGGTTTTGCAGGGCTTTTTAAACCCTTGCTTAACCACGGGGAATCGACAATCGCGCGTGACGACAGGGCCGCTGTGGCGGCGCCCAGGGAGATTCAGGCTGTGGACGAGACGACATCACCGGCCGGCGGCGATCTACAGATGACGCTGAAGGTGGCCGAGCCCGCGCGCGATACCATGGTGGAAATCGCCGCGATGATGCGCAGCGACCCCGCCTTCCTCCTGCGGCTGCGCAACTTCGTCGAAGACGCCCAGCGCCCGACACTCGCTTCCGCCTTCGACCGGCTGGCGGAGCGGCTGGAGACGATCGAGCGTCACATGGTGACGCTGACGAAGGATGTGCGCGCGGTGAAGACGAAGGTCGCCGACGGCAAGCTGCCGGTCTGGACGACGGGCCAGGGCGCCAATCCCCGGCTGACCGTCGAGGGCGAGGCGGAAGCCGCGCGGCTGATCGACCAGGGCCTCACCGACACCGACGTAGCGCTGCGCATCGGCGTCAGCGTCACCACCATCCGCAAGAGGCGCCGCGACCTCGACCGGACGGAGTTCGAGGCGTCGCTGAAGTCCGGCCTGCGCCAGTAGGGGCCGAGCCATCAGGGAGGAAAGGCGGGCAAGTCCGTATTCGCCAGCGTCGCTTTAAGCCGCGACGCCCTCGCCCGTAGCCGCAAGACGCGCCCCTGGTACTGGCGCGCCGTAGCGGCCAGACCCGCCCACGGCGGCCCGGAGGCCGCGACGGGGAGCCTGAGCCGCGCTCCTCGCCTTCATGCCTCTCCGAGGCCTCAGCCTTTGTGAAAACTCTCCTGCAGCCCGTAGACGGGCGTCGGGATGCCTTCTTGGCGGGCCTTCAGCTGCAGCGCCAGGAACTGCGAGTAGTGACGGGATTGGTGCAGGTTGCCGCCGTGGAACCAGAGGTTTTCCACCTGCGTCGGCTTCCACATGTTGCGCTGCTCTCCCTCCCAGGGTCCCGGGTCTTTGGGCGTATCGGAGCCGAGGCCCCAGCATTTGCCCACTCTGTCCGCCGTCTCGCGGTCGATGAGGTCCGCGACCCAGCCGTTCATCGAGCCGTAGCCGGTGGCGTAGACGATGAGATCGGCTGGAAGGTGCGTGCCGTCCTTGAGGAGCACGCCGTCCTCGGTGATCTCCTCGACGTCGCTGCCGCTCTTCAGCTTGATCTTGCCGTCGATGATGAGCTGGCTGGCGCCGACGTCGATGTAGTAGCCCGAGCCGCGCCGCAGATACTTCATGAACAGGCCGGAGCCGTCGGCGCCCCAGTCGAGCATGAAGCCGGCCTTCTCGAGGTCCGCGTAGAACTGCGCATCGCGCTCGCGGATCGCGTCGTAGACCGGGATCTGGAACGTGTGGAGGATGCGGTAGGGCAGCGAGGCGAAGATGAGGTCGGCCTTGGCCGTGGTCACGCCGTTCGCCAGCGCCTGTTCCGAATAGAGCGCGCCGAGGCCGAGCTCCATCAGCGAGTCCGACTTGACGATGTGCGTCGAGGACCGCTGTACCATGGTGACGTCGGCCCCTGCCTCCCAGAGCGCGGCGCAGATGTCGTGCGCGGAATTGTTGGAGCCGATGACCACCACGCGCTTGTCCTTCCAAGCGTCGGGGCCGGGATGCTGCGAGGAATGGTGCTGCTCGCCCTTGAAGCGCTCCATGCCGGGAAAACTCGGCCAGTTCGCCTTCGCCGACATGCCGGTGGCGAAGACCAGCTGCTTTGGCCGCAGCACGATCTCCTTCCCGTCCCGCTCGACGGTGACGGCCCAGGTCTTCGTCGCCTCGTCGAATTTGGCGCTCTTGGCCTCGGTCGAGCTCCAGTAGTTGAGCTCCATCACCTTGGCGTACATTTCCAGCCAGTCGCCGATCTTGTCCTTCGGGGCGAAGACCGGCCAGTTCTTAGGGAAGTCGATATAGGGGAGATGGTCGTACCAGACGGGATCATGCAGGCAGAGCGACTTGTAGCGCTTGCGCCAGCTGTCGCCGGCCCGGGCGTTCTTCTCGACGATGATGGTCGGCACGCCGAGCTGGCGGAGCCGCGCGCCGAGCGCGATGCCGCCCTGGCCGCCGCCGATGATGACCACCTCGGGCTGCGTCGCGTGGCCGAGCTCCTCGGCCTCCTGCTGGCGCTTCTCCAGCCAGCTCTTGCGGTCCTTCGCCGCGCCGTGCTCGGCGCCCATCGGCCGCCGCTCGCCCGAGGGCTCCTCGAAACCTTTCAGCTCGGTCATGGTGGTGAGAAAGGTCCAGGCCTTGCCGTCCTTCAGCCGGAGATGGCCGCGGCCGCGCGCGACTTCGGTCTCGAAGGTGAACCAGCTCTCGGTGACCCCACCGGCCTCCGTCGGCTCCTCCTCGATGCGAAAGTTTCGCGGCCGTACATGCGGGAGCACCGCTCGCAGCATGTCGCGGACACCGTCCGGCCCCTCCACGGTCTTGATGTTCCAGGTGAAGGCGACGAGGTCGCGCCAGTAGCTTTCCTCGCCGAAGAGCGCCGCTGCCGCGCCGGCCTCGCCGGCGGCACACACCGCCTCGAAGCGTTTCAGCCAGGTCTCCACCGTGCCGCGCGCCATCGTCTGCGGCCGTTCCAGCGTCTCGCTCATCCCGTTTCTCCCCGCTCGGTGCCGGGGAGGAGAATGAGCAAGGGGAGCGGGGCTTGTCTATCATGCGGGTGCGAAACGCAGGTGCAGCAAGGGGCGGGATGGGACGATGTTTCCCGCTCCTCCGGGTGGCGGAGGCGTTTCCTGATGCGCTTTGTTGCTCGACCGCCTCGGCATGGGTTCTCGGGTCAAGCCCGAGAATGACTATTCTGAGCCGGAGAGCGAGTCTCCCGGCCACGGAGTGCTTTTTCGCGGGTACCCGTGGCCACAAGCGGCAAGGCCCAAACCATAGTCATTCTCGGGCTTGACCCGAGAACCCATACCGAGAACGGCGACGCCGCACTCCGGGTCCCGAAGCACGCGTTCGCCCAGGCAAAAAAGCCCTACCCCTGCCCCGGCAGGATCCGGTCCGGCGGCCTGTGCCCGTCCATGAGGGTGCGGATGTTGATGATCACCTTCTCGCCCATGTCGATGCGCGCCTCGATCGTCGCCGAGCCCATATGCGGCAACAGCACGACGCGGTGCTCCTCGGCGAGCTTCATCAGCCGCCGGTCGATCGCCGGTTCGCCCTCGAAGACGTCGAGGCCGGCGCCGGCGATGCGGCCTTCCTCGATGAGCTTCACCAGCGCCTGCTGATCGATGATCTCACCGCGGGCAATGTTGACGATGAAGGCCTGCGCCGGCATCAACGCCAGCCGCCGCGCCGACAGGAGATGGTAGGTCGCCGGCGTCGAGGGGCAGTTGACCGAGACGATGTCCATGCGGGCGAGCATCTGGTCGAGGCTGTCCCAGTAGGTGGCGCCGAGCTCGGCTTCCGTCTTCGGGCTGACGCGGTGGCGGTTGTGGTAATGGATCTCGAGGCCGAAGGCTTTCGCCCGCCGCGCGACCGCGGTGCCGATGCGGCCCATGCCGACGATGCCGAGCTTCTTGCCGGTGAGGCGGCGGCCGAGCATCCAGGTCGGCGACCAGCCGGCCCAGCGCTCGCCGGAGATCAGTCGGCTGCCGCCCTCGACCAGGCGCCGCGGGACGGCGAGAATCAGCGCCATGGTCATGTCGGCGGTGTCCTCGTTGAGGACGTTCGGCGTGTTGGTGACGAAGATGCCGCGGGCATGCGCCGCCTCGACATCGATGTTGTCGACGCCATTGCCGAAATTGGCGATCAGCTTCAGCTGATTGCCGGCCTGAGCGATCATCGAGCGGTCGATCCGGTCGGTGACGGTGGGCACCAGCACGTCGACCCGGCGCATCGCCGCCACCAGCTCGGGCTGGGTCATCGGCACGTCGCCAGCATTGAGGCTGACGTCGAAGAGTTCGCCCATCCGCTGCTCGATCGGCTGGGGCAGCCGGCGCGTGATCGCGACGACAGGCTTCTTCCTCTCCGTCACGCCGATCCCCTTCTGAGGCTGTTTCGCAAGGGCTTGTTAACCTAGACGCGCGATGATCGGCGCATCGAGAACGACCGTCCATAGCAAGCAGCGAACCGAAAAACAAAGCGTTCCGGATTGTCCTCCCGGTCCGCCGCCCTTGGCTGGCCGCCAGCGCCCTTTTCTGCCGTCCCCTTCCAGTCTGGAGTATCCCGTGCGCAGCGCATTTCGTGGCCTCGCCCTTGCCGGCATCGCGTCGCTCCTGGCCTGCCTCTGGCAGCCGGCCGTGGCGCAGGAGACCGGGTCGATCACCGGCACCTATTCCAAGCTGGCGCTGCCGCGCTTCGTCTCGCTGAAATCGGCCCGCGTCAATCTGCGCGTCGGCCCCGGCAAGGACTATGCCGTCTCCTGGCTTTACATGAAGCCCGGCCTGCCCGTTGAAATCGTCCAGGAATACGAGCTCTGGCGCCGCATCCGCGACAGCGAGGGCACCGAGGGCTGGGTCTACCATTCGCTGCTGTCGGGCGAGCGCACGGCGATCGCCGCGCCCTGGCTGAAGGGCAAGAGCACAACGATCGACCTGCACCAGTCCGCCGCGACGGATGCGGCTCTCGTCGCCCAGCTCGAGCCGGGCGTCGTCACCAAGGTCGACGAATGCGGCCTCGGCTGGTGCAAGGTCGAGGTGTCCGGACGCCTGGGCTATCTCCGCCAGAACGACATCTGGGGCGTCTATCCCGACGAGCGCCTGTAGGCGGCGCGATTGCGGCAGCGCCGAAAGGCGCGCGCTCTCTTCAAGACGGCAGAAACAAAAAAGGACGGACAAGCGCAGGCTTGTCCGTCCTTTTCATTGGTAGCCAGGTCATTCGTAGCCAGGTCATTCGCGGACGGGGCCATCGTCTCGGCCGGGTTCCCACCAACCCGAAACCGCCGTCCCTCGGTGGCCTCCCATGCAACAGCGATCAGGCGGCGGGGGCGGCAGCCTTGCGGCGCAGGCGCACGACGACGTCGACATTGACGATCTCCATGCCCTCGGGCGGCTCCGGCAGCTGATGAAGCCGCAGTCCCTCGCCGGGAATGTCGATCATCTGGTTTTCTTCCTCGATGAAGAAATGGTGATGATCGGACGTGTTGGTGTCGAAATAGGTGCGCTGGCCCTCGCCGGTCAGCGGCCGGATGATGCCGACATCGGTGAACTGGTGCAGCGTGTTGTAGACAGTGGCGAGCGACACGGGCTCGCCGGCGCGATGGGCCTCGGCGTAGAGCTCCTCGGCCGACAAATGCCGGTCGCCCGAACCGAAGATCAGGTTGCACAGCGCCACGCGCTGGCGCGTCGGACGCAAGCCCGCGGCGCGAAGGCGCTCAAAGACGCAATATGAATTCAACCGGGCCCGATTTTCCATCGTCTCCCCCACTCTACCGACCAACTGATCATCTCACTCCTTCTTTAACGGAATGACGAAGGTCCGTGCAAGACTTAGTGATGGGCGGTGCCGGTCGCAATGCCGCGGCCTCTAGGCGCCGCAGCCGCCGTCGAGGGCGGCGAGGGCCTTGCCCGAGCCGCGCAGCGGCAGGCGGTAGCGGCCGCGCGGCGTCGACACCTCCGCCACCGCCCCGCTCTTCAACGCCGCGATCAGCGGGGCAAAGGTCTCGAAGGCGGCGGTCCGCACGAGCGCCGCGTCGCCCCCATCGGCGGAACCCGGCCGTGCCACCCCGACGAAAGCGGTGTCGTCGACCGCGATGACGACGGTGTAGTCGCCGTCGCGCGGCAGCCCGGACCCGCCGGCCACGACCACCGCCAGCCGCCCGCCCCCCGCGCAGCGCAGCAGCAAGGCCGGCGTGCGGTCGCCCAGAAAATAGCCGGCGCCCCGCGCCGGACCGGTCTCGCCCGTCCAGCCCGCCGCCGCGCCGACGGCCGGCTGGATCAGGGCGCCGGCCAGAAGAAGGGCCAGCATCCCGACGCGCCTGGTGCTGATGATCATGGGCGGCCCCCGGCTAAAATCCGTGCCGCGGCGGCGGCGCAGGCTGACAATTCGGCACCGGGACCCTAGCTTTCCCCCCGGCGGGCGACAAGCACGGGTAGACCGAATGGCGACGCACGGGTTTGTCTCGGGCCCGACCCGTGCTAAGGGCGACGCCGAAACCGGCGGCGACCGGACGGGTTTGGATGATCATGGCACCTGGCAAAGCGCACTACGACTACGACGAACTGATCAGCTGCGGCCACGGCCAGCTGTTCGGCCCTGGCAACGCGCAGCTTCCGCTGCCGCCGATGCTGATGTTCAACCGCATCACCGAGGTGACCACCGACGGTGGCCAGTTCGGCAAGGGCTCGATCAAGGCCGAGTTCGACGTCGATCCCGATCTCTGGTTCTTCAAGTGCCATTTCGAGGGCGATCCGGTGATGCCGGGCTGCCTCGGGCTCGACGCGCTCTGGCAGCTCACCGGCTTCTATCTCGGCTGGCTCGGCGAGCCGGGCCGCGGCCGGGCGCTCGGCGTCGGCGAGGTGAAGTTCACCGGCCAGGTGACGCCGAAGGTCAAGCTCGTGGAATACGGCGTCGAGTTCAAGCGGGTGATGCGCTCGCGCCTGAAGCTCGGCATCGCCGAGGGCTGGATGAAAGCCGACGGCGAGGTCATCTATACGGCCAGCAGCCTGAGGGTCGGCCTGTTCTCGGACGAAGAGCCCGTCGTCGAATAAAGGCCGCGCGGGCAGCGCCAAACCCGCGGCCTGAGCCGCGGGAGCAAAATCTTTTGGAGGAAGTGCGATGAGACGTGTCGTGGTCACCGGAATGGGGATCGTGTCGTCGATCGGCAACGATGTCGGAGAAGTCCTGGAATCGCTGATGGAGGCCCGCTCGGGCGTCTCCTTCGCCGAGGACTATGCCAGCCATGGCTTCAAGTGCCAGGTGCAGGGCGAGCCGCGGCTCGATCCCTTCGCCGTGCTCGACCGCCGGACCGCGCGCTTCATGAGCAAGGGCACGGCCTGGAACTACATCGCCATGGACCAGGCGATCAAGGATTCCGGCCTCGAAGAGTCCGACATCGTCAATCCGCGCACCGGCATCATCATGGGCTCGGGCGGCCCGTCGACGCGCATCATCGTGGAAGCTGCCGCGATCACCGAAAAGGGCGGCCCGCGCCGCATCGGCCCGACGGCCGTGCCGAAGGCGATGAGCTCGACCGCCTCGGCCGTGCTCGCCACCCAGTTCAAGATCAAGGGCGTGAACTACTCGATCTCGTCGGCCTGCGCGACGTCGAACCATTGCATCGGCAATGCCTACGAGACGATCCAGATCGGCAAGCAGGACATCATCTTCGCCGGCGGCTCGGAAGATCTCGACTGGACCATGTCGAACCTCTTCGACGCGATGGGCGCCATGTCGTCGAACTTCAACGACAAGCCGACCTCCGCCAGCCGCGCCTACGACAAGGACCGCGACGGGTTTGTCATCGCCGGCGGCGCGGGCGTCCTCGTGCTCGAGGAATACGAGCACGCCAAGGCGCGCGGGGCGAAAATCCTCGCCGAGATCGTCGGCTACGGCGCGACCTCGGACGGCCACGACATGGTCGCCCCGTCGGGCGAGGGCGCGGCGCGCTGCATGCGCATGGCGCTCGAGACCGTCGACACCCCGATCGACTACATCAACCCGCATGCCACCTCGACGCCGGTCGGCGACAAGATGGAGATCCAGGCGATCCGCGAAGTGTTCGGCGACAAGATCCCGGCGATCTCGGCGACGAAGTCGCTGACCGGCCATTCGCTGGGCGCCACGGGCGTGCAGGAGGCGATCTACTCGATCCTGATGATGCAGAACGACTTCATCGTGAAGTCCGCCCACATCGACGAGATCGATCCGGAATTCGCCGACCTGCCGATCGCCCGGGAGCGCATCGACAATGCCGGCCTCAACACCGTCCTGTCGAACTCCTTCGGCTTCGGCGGCACGAATGCGACTCTCGTCTTCCGGCGGGTGAACGGCTGAGGCCACCGAAGCGGTAACAGCCCGATACATGACGTGTCATCAGCGGCTTGCCCGATATGCTATGGCCCGCAGACGAGGCGGGAAGCCATGACGGACAAGACAAGCGAAGGGAATGCTCGATGGGCGATCTGATGAAGGGCAAGCGCGGCCTGGTGATGGGCGTGGCCAACCACAACTCCATCGCCTGGGGCGCCGCCAAGGCCCTGTCGAACCAGGGCGCGGAGATCGCCCTGACCTATCAGGGCGAGGCTTTCGGCAAGCGGGTGAGACCGCTCGCCGAGGAGATCGGCTCGACGCTCTTGATGGACTGCGACGTCGAGGACATTGCCTCGGTCGACCGGGTGTTCGAGACGCTGAAGGCGGAATGGGGCACGATCGACTTCCTCGTCCACGCCCTCGCCTTCTCCGACAAGAACGAGCTGAAGGGCCTCTACGCCGACACCTCGCGCGACAATTTTGCGCGCACCATGCTGATCTCCTGCTTCTCCTTCACGGAAATCACGCGGCGGGCGACCGACATCATGACCTCGGGCGGCTCGCTCTTGACGCTGACCTATGGCGGCGCGACGCGCGTGATGCCGAACTACAACGTCATGGGCGTCGCCAAGGCGGCGCTGGAGGCCTCGGTGCGGTATCTCGCCGCCGACTACGGTCCGCGCAATATCCGCGTCAACGCCGTCTCGGCGGGCCCGGTGCGCACGCTCGCCGGTGCCGGCGTCTCGGATGCCAGGCTGATGCTGAACTACCAGCGCAAGAATGCGCCGCTCCGGCGCAGCGTCTCGGTCGACGAGGTCGGCGGCTCGATCCTCTATCTCCTGTCGGACCTCGCCAATGGCGTCACCGGCGAGATCCACTATGTCGATTCCGGCTACAGCATCATGTCAATGCCGGCGCTCGACGAATTGAAGACGCAGGAGCGGCGCGCAGCGAGCCTCGGCGACGATCCGCTCGCCGAAGCGGCGAAGTAGGCAGCGCGCCCTTCGCAACGGATGCGCGCGTCCTGGAGGCCCCCAGAGGGGCCCCGGCGGGCCGGTCGGCCGTATGGCGTGATCAGAGCGGCCTTTGGGCCGCCGTCTGCCGACGCGCGGCCCTGCGGCGGCGCATGCCCATCGCCCCGGCGATCCCGGCACCACTGGCCCAGCCAGCCGCAAAGCCCAAGACAGTCAGGAACAGGCCGTCGCCCGTGATCGGCAGCGCCGGCCTGAAATCCCCGAGGGTTCGCTTCAGCAGGGCCCCGTCGGGGCTGCCGAGCGCCAGGAAGGGCCGCAGGATCGGCGGATTGCGCGTCAGCGTGTCATAGCGCTCCCGCAGGTCCGCATACTGTGTGATGGTCGCCTCGGCATCCGCGCCCTGCCGCGCGACGAACGTGTCCGGCGCCTGGCGCAGGCGGGCGACGGCCGATTCGCGCGACAGGCCGGCGGCCGCCGCGCTCGCATCGAAGCGCTGCACGACCGCGGCGAGGGCATCCACGGCGCCGCCCAGCCGCTGCAGATATTGCTGCGTGAGTTCGCTGGCCTGGCTGACCATGCCGCCGAGGAAAAGCGCTGCGACGACGCGGAGCAGGAGCCCGGTCATACCGGCCGCGCCGGGTCATGGGGCGCCCCGCCGTCGCCGGCCGTCGGCGACCGGTGGCGGGCCAAGGCCCAGCCTGCGATCACAACCGTCATTTCCCCGACCCTCCCGCTGCGCCGCAACCTCGCATGCCCCTGTGGCGGAGAAAAGACGCGCAAGGCGCGCTCGGCGTTCCCACAAGGGCAGCCACCAACGCGGCAGGCCGCCCGAGCACCGGGCCTGCGAACCGCCCCGCGCAGGAGCGATCCGTCGCTTTGCCCGACGTGCCCAGCATGACCCCGAGGCGTCCCCGCGTCAGAGCTGCTCGACATGGTCGGGATGGACGATCTCGATCCGCCCCTCCAGCTTGTGCGGGGCGAGGCCGGCGCGCCAGGCGAGGAGATGCGGCGTGGCGAAATGCGCGTCGAGCGCCTCGCGGGTCTCCCACTGCTCGACGAAGACGAGCGTCTCCGGCTCCAGCACGCTGGCGAGAAGGTCGTAGCGCAGGCATCCCGCCTCCTGCCGCGTCGCATGGATGCACGGGGTCGCCGCGGCGACGACGGCCGCCTGCGAGCCGGGACGGATCTTCAGGGTCGCGATCAGGTAAATCAAATGGTCTCTCCCGTGGCGCTGTCGGTCCTCCCCGACGCGCGCCCTTCATGCCGTGCCGGCGGGTCCCGCGTCCAGCAGGGCCCATGAAAAAGGCGCGCCCCTTGCGGGAGCGCGCCTCGATCGATCGGCGGTGGAAGAAGACGCGTTACGCGGCTTCCTCGCCGCCCTTGATCTCTTCGCCGGTGGCCTGGTCGACGACCTTCATCGACAGGCGGACCTTGCCGCGCTCGTCGAAGCCCATCAGCTTGACCCAGACCTTCTGGCCTTCCTTGACGACGTCGGTCGTCTTGGAGACGCGCTCGGCGCCGAGCTGCGAGATGTGGACGAGGCCGTCGCGCGAACCGAAGAAGTTGACGAAGGCGCCGAACTCGACGGTCTTCACCACGGTGCCCTCGTAGATCACGCCGACTTCCGGCTCGGCGACGATGGAGTGGATCCACTTCTTCGCCGCTTCGATCTCCTTGGCCGAGGACGAGGCGATCTTGACCGTGCCGTCGTCCTCGATGTTGATCTTGGCGCCGGTCTTTTCGACGATCTCGCGGATGACCTTGCCGCCCGAACCGATGACGTCACGGATCTTGTCGGTCGGCACCATCATCACTTCGATGCGCGGCGCGAACTCGCCGAGCTCGGCGCGGTTGGTCGACAGGGCCTTCGCCATTTCGTCGAGGATGGTCAGGCGACCGCCCTTGGCCTGGTTGAGGGCGACCTTCATGATCTCCTCGGTGATGCCCTGGATCTTGATGTCCATCTGCAGCGAGGTGATGCCCTCGGAGGTGCCGGCGACCTTGAAGTCCATGTCGCCGAGGTGATCTTCGTCACCCAGGATGTCGGAAAGGACGGCAAAGCGCTCGTCTTCCTTGATCAGGCCCATGGCGATGCCCGCGACCGGACGGCCGAGCGGCACGCCCGCATCCATCAGCGCCAGCGAGGTGCCGCAGACGGTGGCCATCGAGGACGAGCCGTTCGACTCGGTCACTTCGGAGACGGCGCGGATCGTGTAGGGGAAGGTTTCCTTGCCGGGCAGCATCGGACGGATGGCGCGCCAGGCGAGCTTGCCATGGCCGATTTCGCGGCGGCCGGGCGAACCCATGCGGCCGGTCTCGCCGACCGAGTAGGGAGGAAAGTTGTAGTGGAGGAGGAAGCTCTCCTTGTAGGTGCCGGTCAGGGCGTCGACGAACTGCTCGTCCTCGCCGGTGCCGAGCGTGGCGACGACCAGCGCCTGGGTCTCGCCGCGAGTGAACAGCGCCGAGCCGTGGGTGCGCGGCAGGATGCCGGCCTCGGCGACGATCTGGCGGACCGTCGAGAGGTCACGGCCGTCGATGCGGCTGCCGGTGTCGAGGATGTTCCAGCGGACGATCTTCGCCTGCAGGTCCTTGAACACGGCGACGACGACTTCCTTGGGCGCCTTCGGGTCCTGGCCCTCGGGCAGGAAGTGCGCCATCACCTTCGTCTTCACCGCATCGACGGCGGCGTAGCGGGCCATCTTGTCGGTGTTCTTGTAGGCATCGCGCAGCTCGCCTTCGACGAGGGCGAGCATGTCCTTCTCGAGGCCGGAATTGTCGGCGGTGACGTGCTCGCGCGGCTCCTTGGCGGCGTGCTCGGCCAGCTGGATGATCGCGTCGATCACCGGCTGCAAGCCGCGATGGCCGAACATGACGGCGCCCAGCATGATGTCCTCGGACAGCTCGTGAGCCTCCGACTCCACCATCAGCACGGCGTCCTGCGTGCCGGCGACGACGAGGTCGAGCTCCGACTCCGGCATTTCGTCGACATGCGGGTTCAGCTTGTACTCGCCGTTGATGTAGCCGACGCGCGCGCCGCCGATCGGGCCCATGAAGGGCACGCCCGAGAGCGTCAGCGCGGCCGAGGCGGCGACCAGCGCGACCATGTCCGGATCGTTCTCGAGGTCATGCTGCAGGACAGTGAGGACGACCTGGGTGTCGTTCTTGTAGCCGGCGGCGAAGAGCGGGCGGATCGGCCGGTCGATGAGGCGCGAGGTCAGCGTCTCCTTCTCGGACGGACGACCTTCGCGCTTGAAGAAGCCGCCCGGGATCTTGCCGGCGGCGAACGTCTTTTCCTGGTAGTTGACCGTCAGCGGGAAGAAGTCGAAGCCGACCTTCGGCTTCTTTTCCGAGACGACGGTGGCGAGGACGACGGTCTCGCCATAGGTGGCGAGAACGGCGCCGTCGGCCTGGCGGGCGATCTTGCCGGTTTCCAGAGTGAGGGTACGACCCGCCCACTCGATCTCGACTTTGTGCGTATTGAACATAATGGTGTGCCTTTGGTGGGCGCCGCTGCCGGCCGAGGGCCAAAGCGGTCGCATTCGCTTGTCAGAAGCGTGTCATGGGCAAGACGACGGGGGGCTTCGCGAAAGGGCTGTCCCTTTCGGCACGATCGCGCCCGGACGGCGATGCCGTCGCGGGCCATGCCGGGAAGCCGCCGGCAATCCTGCCCCATGACCGTTTCGGTTCATCCCGGCGACTTTGCAGCCGCCGGAGGGGGCAGGGCCTCGCCGGGATCAGCGAGGCTCCTGATAGAGAACCGGCGGGATCGTCCCTCAGGACGCCCGCCGGGCAGTGATTTTCCTAGCGGCGCAGGCCGAGACGCGCGACGAGCGCGGTGTAACGCGGCTCTTCGACGCGCTTCAGGTAGTCGAGCAGGCTGCGGCGGGTCGCGACCATGCGCAGAAGGCCACGACGCGAGTGGTTGTCCTTCTTGTGCGACTTGAAATGGTCGGTCAGGTTGTTGATGCGCTCGGAGAGCAGCGCGACCTGGACTTCCGGCGAACCGCTGTCGCCTTCCTTGGTCGCGAATTCTTTGATGACTTCGGTCTTGCGCTCAGGCGTGATCGACATCGTCTAGCCCTTTCTGATGATGGGTTTGGGGTCGCCCGAAGCAGGGATGTCGTCCAGCCTGGGCCATGAAAGCGCGTTGACAGGGCGAAAAGCCCGTCGGCGCTGGCGCGGGTATAGTCCAATTCCACGGGGAATGCCAGTCTCGTGCCGGAAGCGGCCTCGAACCGCCGATGGGCGGTGCGCCGATCGCCTGCCGCCCGCTTCTTCCTCCCGCCCTGGCTTGGCCGCACGCTGCAGAACGCGCCCAGCCGCGCGCTCCCGCTCCTGCCGGGGGCGGAAAACTGGGGGCGCCGGCTTGAGGGATTCTTCAGACCGCGGGCGCTATCGAGGAGGGGAAAGTTGCCACGGGTCCCATGTCCAGCTCAGCGCTCATCTACCGTCAGGTGCTGTTGAAGTTTACCGTCCCGGTGGCGATCCTCCTGGCCGTGGTTCTGGCCGTTTCGCTGATCGCGGTCTTCGCCATCGCCGAGCAGGAGACCCGCGTGACGCGGGAGCATGAGGCCCGTCTCGCCGAAAGCGCCGTCGCGGTCCGCCGCCGGCAGATGGAAACGACGGTTCTCGACTATGGCGCCTGGGACGACGCCGTGGATCGCCTGGCCACCCGGCTCGATCCGGCCTGGGCCGATGCCAATATCGGTGCCTGGACCTTCCAGTCCCTCGGCTTCGACATGGCCTTCGTCATCGCCCCGGACGGCAGCACCCGCTATGCCTCGATCGACGGGAAGCGCTCTGACCGTGCGGTCAACGCGGCGCTCACGGCGGGCTTCGGCGCCCTCGTCGCCAGCCAGCGCGCCGGCGAGCGCGACAGCGCGGCGTCGGGACTGGTCCTGGCCGACGGGCTTCCGGCCATCGTCGCCGTCGCGCCGATCCGCTACTTCACGCCGGGCCGGGAGAGCCCCGGGCCGCCTTTGCTGTTGGTCGTTGTCGACCGCCTTCTCCCCGGCAAGCTCGATCAGATCGAAAAGGCCTATCTCCTGCCCGGCATGCACGCTGTGTCGGTCGGCCAGTTTGCCGAAGCCGAGGTCAAGCTGGTGACCGCCGGCGGCGTCGCGATCGGTGGGCTCAGCTGGGACGGCGAACAGCCGGGAAAGGCGTTGCTCCGGACGGTCCTGCCGATCTGGCTGGCCCTGACGGGGCTGTTCGTCCTGCTGGCGGTCATGATGCTGAAGCAGGCGCAGTCAGCCGCCACGATGATCGCCGAAAGCGAATGGCGCGCCAACCACGACGCCCTGACGCGCCTGCCCAACCGCGTGCTGTTCTTCAACTACCTTGACGCGGCCTCTCGCCTTGTCGCGGACGGCGGGCCCCGTTTCGCCCTGCTCTATCTCGATCTCGATGGCTTCAAGCTGATCAACGACGTGCACGGCCATCCGGCCGGCGACACCGTGCTGAAGGTCATTGCCGAACGGATGTCCGGCGAGGTCGGTCCGTCCGACATGGTGGCCCGCCTCGGCGGCGACGAGTTTGCCCTGGTCCTCGACGGCCACGAGCAGCCCGCGGCGATCCAGGCCATCGGTCAGCGGATGATCCGGGCCTTGCACATTCCGATCCGACTGGAATCCGGTCAGGACGTCACGGTCGGCGCCACCATCGGCGTCGCCATCGCCGAGGACGACAGCACCGACCCGCTCGTGCTGCTGCGCCAGGCCGACGAGGCCCTGTTCCTCGGCAAGCGCGCCGGCAAGGGCCAGGTTCGGTTCCACGCCGCGCTGGCGATGCAGCAGGCGGTTTGATCGAGGAGATCGACACAGGCGCGTTTCCGGCGCCGAGGATCTGGTAGAAGCACGTTCAAGGGGAAGAGGACGGCGACTCGGGGGAATCGCCGTCCTCAAAAGGACCGTCAGCCGCGGCCGCCGAACACCCGTTTCGGGCGGAACTCGCCCTCCTCGACGGCGCCGAGCGCCACGAGACGGCCGCCGCCGGTGGCATAGGCTTCCTCGCAGAAGGCCGGCGCGTCGCGGCCGCGCAGGAGGACGGGATTGCCGGAGCGCACCCTCCCCGCCTGCTCGTCGGTCAGCGGCACCTCGTAGAGGTCCGTCAGCGCCAGAGCGGGATCGAGGACATATTCGTCGAGACCGGAGAAATCGACGACGCGCGGCTTGGCGCCGGCCTCGACCTCTTCCTCGGTCAGCGTCTCGCGCCCCTCGTCGGCGGCCATTTCGAGATCCTCGAGCGTCACCATGTCGGCTTCGTCGAACGCGCCGACGACGATGCGCCGGAGATCGACGATGTGGCCGAAGCAGCCGAGATCGCGCCCCATGTCGCGGGCGATCGAGCGGACATAGGTGCCCTTGCCGCATTCGGCCTCGAACACGGTGGTGTCCTCGGTCATCTCGACGAGGTCGAGACTGTGCACGGTGACGGTGCGGGCGGCGATCTCGAAGACCTCGCCCTCGCGCGCCAGGTCATAGGCGCGGTTGCCGTCGATCTTGATCGCCGAGAACTGCGGCGGGACCTGGCTGATCTCGCCGGTATAGCGCGGCATCAGCGCCTCGACATCGGCGCGGCTCGGCCTTGTTGCGTCGGAGACGTTCACTGCCGTTCCCTCGGTGTCGTCGGTCGTCGTCTCGACGCCCCATCGCACTGCGAACTGGTAGACCTTGCGGCCGTCCATCACGTAGGGAACCGTCTTCGTCGCGTCGCCGAGCGCGATCGGCAGCATGCCGGAGGCCAGCGGGTCCAGCGTTCCCGCGTGACCCGCCTTCTGGGCGAAATACAGCCATTTGATCTTGGAGACGGCCTCGGTCGATCCCATGCCTCTCGGCTTGTCGAAGATCACCCAGCCGGAAACCGGCCGGCCCTTCGGCTTCTTGCCGCGTCGTGCTGTCATGCTACTCGGGTGCCCCCGGCCGCTTGACCATGACTTCCGCCGTCTTGGCGCGGCAGTCGGCCGGCAGCTTCTGCTTGCGTCCGACCTTCTGGTAGCCGCGCTGCATCATGCGCTCGGCCGAGATCCGGCCGGCAAAGGTGGTGGAGGAGTTGTGCGGGCCGTAATCGTCGCCGAGCGCCTGGATCAGCATGGGATCGAGGGCGGCCATCGGCGGCAGCTCGTTGCGGATCGCCTCTTCCATCGCCTTGGTGGCTTCGGCCGAATAGGCGATCTCGGCGACCTTGATCGAGATCGGATCGGGCACGCGCAGCGAGCGGTCGAGCGAATAGGGCAGGCCCGACTCCTCGATCATGGTGACGAGCGCGCGGGCGTCGTCGGAATCCATGGAACGGGCGTTCACATAGAGCTGGTGGCGCTCGCCGGGGGATTTCGCGCCCAGTTTCTCATCGGTCCAAATCATGGTCGTCGTCCTTTTCTCGTGTCTCATCAAGGTCCCTGGCGACTTCCGGCGAGCGCAAGAGCGCATCGATGCGGGCGTAGTTGTCAAAGGACGTGTCGGTCTTGAACCGGATGTCCGGCATGTATTTCATCGTCCGCAGCGCCGGGGTGATCCGGCCGCGGACGAATTTCGAATGGCGGTTCAGCGCCTCGACATAGGGCTCGACATCGGCCTGGCCGAGAACCGTGACAAAGGCGGTCGCCAGCTTTAGGTCGGTCGACATGCGCACTTCCGTCACCGAGATCACCGCTCGGTCGAGCAGCGGCTCGCTGAAGGATTCGCGCGCCAGCACCTCCGTCACCGCATGGCGGACCTTCTCGCCGATGCCGAGCTGGCGGTTGGTCGGGCCGCTGTCTTTTCTACCGGCCATGCTGACTGCGTCCCATGATGTTTCCTGTCTCTTCTGTTCCGTCCCGTTTTCCGGGTTGATGGCCAGCGGGGCCCTTGCGCCGGCAGCCCGTCCTGCCGCGATCGGCGATCGCGCAGGCGATCATGCCCTCGTCCGCCTTGGCGCGAGGACGATCCCGCCACACCCCGCTTCGAGGCACCACCGGGATGCCGGCAGGTGTCGCGCGGGCGGCCCGGCGGGCCGAATCCGAAAAACACCGGATTTCACAATAGGCAAACGGCCCGGACGGTTGATCCGGGCCGTTCGTATCTGCCGTTCGAAAAGGCCTAGAGCGTGCGGGCGAAATGCTCGACGCGGAAGCACTCGATGACGTCGCCCTGGCGCATGTCCTCGTACTTCTCGAAGGCCATGCCGCATTCCTGGCCCGACGGCACTTCCGACACTTCGTCCTTGAAGCGCTTGAGCGTCGACAGCTTGCCCTCGTGGATGACCACGCCGTCGCGGATGAGGCGGACGCCCGCGCCGCGCTCGACCTTGCCCTCGGTGACCCGGCAGCCGGCGACCTTGCCGACCTTGGTGATGTGGAAGACCTCGAGGATCTGCGCATTGCCGAGGAAGGTCTCGCGACGCTCCGGCGACAGCAGGCCCGACATCGCCTGTTTCACATCGTCCACGAGGTCGTAGATGATGTTGTAGTAGCGGATCTCGATGCCTTCGCGCTCGGAGGCCGTCCGCGCCTGGGCATTCGCCCGGACGTTGAAGCCGATGATCGCGGCATTAGACGAGGAGGCCAGCGTGATGTCGGACTCGGTGATCGCGCCGGCACCCGAATGGATGATGCGCGCCCGCACCTCGTCGGTGCCGAGCTTGTCGAGGGCGGAGATGATCGCCTCGACCGAACCCTGCACGTCGCCCTTGATGAGCAGCGGGAACTCCTTGAGCCCCGTATCCTGCAGCTGCGACATCATCTGCTCGAGCGAGCCGCGCTGGCCGGCGGACTTCGCCACCTGCTTCTCGCGCGTCAGGCGCTGACGGTATTCCGAGATCTCGCGGGCACGGGCCTCGTCGTTGACCACGGCGAAGCGATCGCCGGCCTGCGGGGTGCCCTGCATGCCCAGGACTTCCACCGGCATCGACGGCTCGGCCTTCTTCAGCTGCGCGCCCTTGTCGTTGACGATGGCGCGGACCTTGCCCCACATGTCGCCGGCGACGACGATGTCGCCGATGGCGAGCGTGCCGGACTGGACGAGCACGGTCGCGACCGGGCCGCGGCCCTTGTCGAGCTGCGCCTCGATGACGACGCCCTCGGCGGTGCGGTTCGGATCGGCCTGCAGTTCGAGCAGTTCCGCCTGCAGCTGGATGGCTTCCAGGAGCTTGTCGAGACCGAGGCCCGTCTTGGCGGAGACCTCGACGTCGAGAACCTCGCCGCCCATGGATTCGACGAAGACCTCGTGCTGCAGAAGCTGCGTGCGCACCTTCTGGGCATCGGCCGACGGCTTGTCGATCTTGTTGATCGCCACGATGATCGGAACGCCCGCCGCCTTGGCGTGGGAGATCGACTCGATCGTCTGCGGCATCACGCTGTCGTCGGCCGCGACCACGAGGATCGCGATGTCCGTCGCCTGCGCGCCACGGGCACGCATCGCCGTGAAGGCGGCGTGGCCCGGGGTGTCGATGAAGGTGATCGGGTAGCCCTCGTGGACGACCTGATAGGCACCGATGTGCTGGGTGATGCCGCCGGCCTCGCCGGTGACGACCTTGGTGTGGCGGATCGCGTCGAGCAGCGAGGTCTTGCCGTGATCGACATGGCCCATGATCGTGACGACCGGCGGCCGCGGCACGAGGTTCTCGACATTGTCGGCGACGTTGAAGATGCCTTCCTCGATGTCGGAGGCGGCGACGCGCTTCGGCTGATGACCGAATTCCGACGCGATGAGCTCGGCCAGATCGGCGTCGATGACGTCGCCCGGCTTCATCATCTGGCCCTGCGCCATCAAGAACTTGATGACGTCGACGGCCCGCTCCGACATGCGGTTGGCGAGTTCCTGGATGGTGATGGTTTCTGGGATGGTGACCTCACGCGCGATCTTCTCGCGCTGTTGATTCATTTGCGAACGCTTCAGCTTGTCCTGGCGGCGACGCATGGAGGACAGAGAGCGGCCACGGGCGCCCTCTTCCGACGTCAACGCCTTGTCCAGCGTCAGCTTGCCCTTGCGGCGATCTTCTTCGGTGCGGGCTCTTGTCGGCTTGGCGACCTCGACCTTGACCGGACGGCGGGCGCCAGCAGGGCCGCCGCGCGAACGGCCGGCGACTTCCTCGAGCTCGCCATCGGCACGGCGCGTGCCCTTGACGACTTCGCCGCGGGCCGGACGGACCAGCGGATCCTCGCCGGGGACATTGCTGACCGGCGGCTGGGCGATGTTGGCGGGACGGCGCGAGGCCTCTTCCTCGGCCTTGCGGCGAGCAGCCTGCTCGGCCTCGAGACGGGCGGCCTCCTCGGCCTGGCGACGCTCGCTCTCCTCGCGCTCGGCGCGGCGACGCTCGTCGTCGGCGATGCGGCGGGCTTCGTCGGCGAGGAACAGGCGACGCTCCTCGGCCTCGCGCTGCTTGGCAAGTTCGAGCGCCCGGCGACGGGCATCCATCTCACGCGACGACAGGTCGTTGAGGACGGCACCGCGAGGCTGGCGGCCGGTCGGCGCGGCCGTCGGACGCTGGCTCGGTGCGGCCGGACGAACCGGCTGGGCCGACGGGCCCGAGCGGTTGTTGCCGGCCTGCGGCTGACCGGAACGGCCGGCAGGCTGCGGCGCACCGGTGCGACCGGCGCCCTGGTAGCCCGTGGCGGGACGCGCCGGAGCCGGGGAGGAGGCAGCCGGACGTGGCGCCTCGACCCGCGGAGCGGGCGTTGCAGCGACCGGTGCGGCAGCTGCCGGGGCCGGCTTGGCCGCAACAACGTCGGCGGCTGCGACGGCGGGAGCCGGCGCGACGGCGGCGGGCGCCTCGACCTTGGCGGCAACGGGTGCCTCGGCCTTCGGCTCCTCGGCCTTGGCGGCGACGGGCGCTGCCACGACTTCGGGGGCCTTGACGGCTTCAGGCGCCTTGACGGCCTCGGCCGCCGGCTCGGCAGCGACGGGCGTCGCTGCAGCGGGGGCCGGGGTTGCGGCGGCAGCCGGCGCCGGCGCTGCCGGAGCGACAGCCTCGGTCACCGGCGCGGCCGGCTTCGGCGCCTCGGCGGCGGGCGCACTGGCAGCGGCCTGCAGCGAGGCGGCCAGGGCTGCGGCGCGATCGGCCGACAGGGGCGGCGTTGCCGCGTCCTTGGCGTCGTGCGGATTGACGACCCGGCGCTTCTTGGTTTCCACGACGACATTGTTCGTCCGGCCATGCGAGAAGCTCTGGCGGACGGTCGATTGCTCGACACCCGGGCGCTTCAGCGTCAGGGTCTTCTTCGTGTTCACGCTCAGCGTCTTGTCGTCGCCGGATTTCGTGTCGCTCATCTAGACTTCCGCTTCCTGTGCAGGTTCGACCCCGCACCCACCATCCATGCCGGGACCATCCGCCTGCGGATGGTCCGAATTCGTCTTCCTGGCGATCTCCCGGTCTGTCGGCTCTGGCGCCTGCGGGGAGTTCGCTTGGGTCCGGGGACCCCGATATGTCGACAGCGCTTCCAAACGCTTCAGAAGGGCCGCGCCCGCATCGCCGGCAAGGACGGCAGCATGTATCACATTCTCGCCGCCGAAGGCCAAACCCATTTCGTCCGAGGTAAACGAACGAAACACCGGGATCGGATCGGCATCCCCCAACGCCACTGCGGCGGTGCGGGCATTGTCCAGTTTGCGGATGCCGTCGGCAGCCGCGTCGGTCGCATGTACCACAGCAATCGCGCGGCCGGTGCGGATGGCGATATCCACCTTGGCCGCGCCGGTGACGAACTCGCCAGCCTTGCGGGCAAGCCCGAAAAAGCCGAGCGCGCTGCGCCGGAGCAATTCATCGACCTCGGCCCCCAGGGTCTCGGCCGCCTTCACGTCGCTTTTCAGCGCCCGCCCGAAGAGCTTGCGCTTCACCGCCAGATCCACCGCCTCGCGACGCGCCTCGACATGCGCGCCGCGGCCCGGAAGACGCCGGCGGAAGTCCGGAACGACCGAACCGTCCGGCGCCCCGACGAAGCGGATCAGGGCCTCGGGCTCGAAGGTCTGGCGCGACACGATGCACATGCGCGTGTTCACCTCGCCCCCCAGTTCGTCTTCCACCCCATCTGCCGTCGCCGGCATCCCGGCGGTGAGGTCGCCCTTTGCCGCCGTGCCGTTGCCGGTCACCGAAGAAATCCCGTCGCGCCCCTCAGACCGCAACCTCTTCTACAACCTCGTCTTCGTCGCCCGCAGGGCCGGCAAGTTCCTCCGCCGTCACCCAACCGGCCGCGACGCGGGCCTGCATGACCATGCGGTCGGCATCGACCCGGGTGATCTCGAAGGCCGAGAGCGCGCCGGGGAAACGCTTGGTCTCGCCGTCCTTGCGCTCGGTCCAGCCGATCAGATCGTCAGCGGCGCAGCCGGCGAAGTCTTCCATCGTCTTGACGCCGTCCTCACCGAGGGCGACCAGCATCGGCGTGGTCAGGCCGTCGATCTGACGCAGCGCGTCCTCGACGCCGAGTTCCTTGCGCTTGGCGTCGAATTCGCTCTCGCGGCGCTCCAGGTATTCCTGCGCCCGCGACTGGATCTCTTCCGCCGTGTCCTCGTCGAAGCCTTCGATCGCGGCCACTTCGTCGCGACCGACGAAGGCAACTTCCTCGACCGAGGTGAAGCCTTCGGAGGCCAGGAGCTGGCCGACCATTTCGTCGACGTTCAGCGCGTTCATGAAAAGATCTGACCGCTCGGCGAATTCCTTCTGCCGGCGCTCCGATTCTTCCTGCTCGGTCAGGATGTCGATATCCCAGCCGGTCAGCTGCGAGGCGAGGCGAACGTTCTGGCCGCGGCGACCGATCGCAAGAGACAATTGGTCATCCGGGACCACGACTTCAATACGCTCGGCGTCTTCGTCGAGCACGACCTTGGAGACTTCCGCCGGCTGCAACGCGTTGACGAGGAAGGAAGCGGCGTCCGGCGACCAGGGAATGATGTCGATCTTCTCGCCCTGCAATTCGGCGACGACGGCCTGCACTCGGCTGCCGCGCATGCCGACGCAGGCGCCGACCGGATCGACCGACGAGTCGCGGCTGACCACGGCGATCTTGGCGCGGGAACCCGGATCGCGGGCGACCGACTTGATCTCGATGATGCCGTCGTAGATTTCCGGCACTTCCATGGTGAAGAGCTTCGCCATGAACTGCGGATGCGTACGCGACAGGAAGATCTGCGGTCCGCGCGGCTCGCGGCGCACGTCGTAGACGAAGGCGCGGACGCGGTCGCCGTAGCGGAAGAGCTCGCGCGGGATCTGCTCGTCGCGGCGGATGATGCCTTCGCCCTTGCCCAGATCGACGATGACGTTGCCGTATTCGACGCGCTTGACCGTGCCGTTGACGATCTCGCCGAGCCGGTCCTTGTATTCCTCGAACTGCTTGTCGCGCTCGGCGTCGCGGACCTTCTGGACGATGACCTGCTTGGCCGACTGGGCGGCGATGCGGCCGAAATCCATCGGCGGCAGCTGCTCGGCAATGAAGTCGCCGGGCTCGGCGTCCGGGTTCTTGTCGCGGGCGAGGTCGAGATAGATCTGGGTGTTGGGGTCCTCGACCTCCTCCACCACTTCCAGGAGCCGCTGCAGCTTCATCTCACCGGTCTTGGTGTTGATGTCGACGCGGATGTTCGTCTCCTGGCCGTATTTCGACCGCGCAGCCTTCTGGATCGCCTCGGCCATCGCCTCGATGACGATTTCGCGGTCGATCGACTTTTCGCGCGCGACGGCATCTGCGATCTGCAGAAGCTCGAGCCGGTTCGCACTGACTGCCATCAAATCTCTCCTCAACCAAAGCCGCGTTCGGGCGCCGTGCGGGCAAAGCCTTCCGCGCCGCCGCGATTTTCGTTCGTGACGGGCGCCGCGCGCCCGCTATGCCTACTGGTCCTGCCCGGTGGCCGGATCGTTGTCGTTCTCGCCGCGTCCCTTGCGGGCCGCCTTGTCGGCCTTCAATGCCGCATCGATCAGTTCGTCCGTCAGGATCAGGCGGGCATCGCTGATCGCGTCGAGCGCGATCTCGACGACCAGCTCCTCTTCGGGATGCGCCTGGTCGCGCTCGAAGCGGATCGCGTCGCGCAACACCTCGACGATCTTACCACGAAAACGCTTGCGCCCGGAAACCAGGCGCGAGGTCTCGAGCTTGATCAGGTGATGCGTCCAGTTGGCGAAGTCGCCATGGCGCACCAGCGGGCGGTCGATGCCGGGCGAGGAAACCTCGAGATGGTACTCCTGCTCGATGGGATCCTCGACATCCAGCACCGGCGATACCGCCCGGCTGACCGCCTCGCAATCCTCGACCGCCATCGTGCCGTCGGCGCGCTCGGCCATGATCTGCAGGGTCATGCCGTTCAGCTGCGAGATCCGCACGCGCACCAGGCGATAGCCGAGCTGCGCGATCACCGGCTCGACGATTCCCGCGATCACCCCCTCGAGCCCGTCCTCGACGATGAGGCGTCGGGCATTGGCGGCTTCGGCTTCGGCATTGGCCTCGGAAGTCCCGTCGTCGTTCGTCACGCGCTCTCCGGCGTTGGGGCCGCTCGGCAGCCCTTTATGAGGTCACGCTGCCGCGCAAGGTCGATGGGAAAGCGGAGATCGTCCCCTCCCCGGGTCGGTGCGCCGTGCGAAACCGGACCCCGGTAACAAAAAAGAGCGGGACCGGCAGGCCCCACTCTCACGACGTCATCGCTGAGAATTTAAAAGCGATATAGGCCAATTTCGCCGCGGCATCAACCCGCCGCGTGCGCGACCCGTCGAAAGGCGAGATAGCGTGGGCGGCGGCCCTCGCGCAGCGCTTTCGCCTCGTAGCGCGTTCCCGGCCAACCCTCATAGGGGACGAGCCGGTCGGCGGGCGCGGCCGCGACCTCGTCGAACGCGGCATGGGCACCGCAATGCTTCAGCGTCCAGGCGACATAGGAATCGATGTCGGAGGCGAAACGGAAGAGGCCGCCGGGCACGAGCACCCGGGCGAAGCGATCGAGATTGGCCGCGCTGACGAAACGGCGCTTCCAGTGGCGCGGCTTCGGCCAGGGATCGGGATAGAGGAGATCGATGCCGGCGAGCGAGGCGTCCGGCAACCAGTCGAGGAGGCACGTCGCGTCGTCGGAGAAGAGCTTGACCCGGTCGCAGGGCTCGGCGTCCAGCGCCGCCACCATCTTCGCCATGCCGTTGACGAAAGGCTCGGCGCCGAGGAAGCCGGCGCGGGGAAAGCGCTGGAGCATCGACAGGAGATGCTCGCCGCCGCCAAAGCCGATTTCCAGCCGCACCGCCTCGACGGTGCCGGAAAAGACCTGCCGAAGATCGGCGGGGGCGGGCTCGACCAGGTCCAGGGCGAGCTGCGGCAGGAGGGTCTCGAGGCTGCGCGCCTGGCCCGGCCGCAGTGTCTTGCCGTGCAGCCGGCCGTAGAAGGCCTCCCGCAGCCTTCCCGGACGGCTCGTGTCGGATGGCGAGGCCGCGGCGGCCGAAGCCGGCCGCGGCAGGCCCTGTTCGTCAGCCGGCAAGAGCGGCCTTCAGCTTCGGCGCGAGGTCGGTCTTTTCCCAGGAGAAGGAGCCGTCGCGGCCGGGCTTGCGACCGAAATGGCCGTAGGCCGCGCTCTGCGCGTAGATCGGCTTCGACAGCTGCAGATGCTCGCGGATGCCGCGCGGGGTCAGGCTCATGACCTGGCGCAGGGCCGTCTCCATCTTGGCTTCGTCGACCTTGCCGGTGCCGTGCAGATCGACATAGACCGACAGGGGCTCGGCGACGCCGATGGCGTAGGAGAGCTGGATCGTGCAGCGGTCGGCATAGCCGGCGGCGACGACGTTCTTGGCGAGGTAGCGGGCGGCATAGGCGGCCGAGCGGTCGACCTTGGTCGGATCCTTGCCGGAGAAGGCACCGCCACCGTGCGGCGCGGCGCCACCATAGGTGTCGACGATGATCTTGCGCCCGGTGAGGCCGGCATCGCCGTCGGGACCGCCGATGACGAACTTGCCCGTCGGGTTGACGTGCCAGGCGCAGTCCTCGGCAATGGTGATATCGGCGAGCTGCTCGCGGATGAAAGGCTCGACGATGGCGCGGACATCGGTGGAGGAGAGGCTTTCGTCGAGATGCTGGGTCGACAGCACGATCGACACGACCTCGGTCGGCACGCCATTCACGTAGCGAACGGTCACCTGGCTCTTGGCGTCGGGGCCGAGCTTGCCGGCATCGCCTTCACCCGCCTTGCGGGCGCCGGCCAGGCGCTCGAGGATCTTGTGCGCGTAGTAGATCGGCGCCGGCATCAGGTCGGGCGTTTCGCGGCAGGCGTAACCGAACATGATGCCCTGGTCGCCCGCGCCCTCGTCCTTGTTGCCCGAGGCATCGACGCCCTGGGCGATGTCGGCCGACTGGGAGTGCAGCAGCACGTCGATCTTGGCATGCTTCCAGTGAAAGCCGTCCTGCTCGTAGCCGATCGCCTTCACCGCCTTGCGCGCCGCGGACTTGACCTTGGAGCGCATCGCCTTCTCGGTCATCGAGCAGCGGACCTCGCCGGCGATCACGATGCGGTTCGTCGTCGCCAGCGTCTCGCAGGCCACGCGCACCAGCGCCGGATCCATTCCGGACTTCTTGGCTTCCTTGAAGAACAGATCGACGATCTCGTCCGAAATCCGGTCGCAGACCTTGTCGGGATGTCCTTCTGAGACGCTTTCGCTCGTGAAAAGATATGCGTCGCGTGCCATGCTGATCCCTAGTCTGAGGGCCGCGAACCGCCTTGTGCAGCGGCGAGAAGCCCATCCATCACTTGCGTCGGTTGGAATTCAGTCGATCAGTGCCGCCAGCGCGTCGGCCGAAGCCGCCAGGCCGGCGGCCGGGGTTTGACGGCGGAATGGCCCGACGTCAAGCAAAAACAGCACGCCAGCCGGGGCCAAGGCGCCGGAGCGTCCGGCCCGGGCTAGCTGGCGGCCTCGCCCTCGGCGCTGTCACCGAGGGACCGGACGAGATCGATGATCCGGCGCCGCACTTTCGGGTCGCTGATCTTGACGAAGGCGCGGTTCAACTGCAGGCCTTCGGAGGTCGAGAGAAAATCCACGACATAGTCGGGCCCGGAGGGCTCGCTGAGGCCGCCCGGCCTGTCGGCCGAAGTTCCCGGAACGTCCTCGAAGAAGAACGAGACCGGCACGTTCAAGACCTCGGTGATCCGCTGCAGACGGCTGGCGCCGATGCGGTTCGAGCCCTTCTCGTATTTCTGGATCTGCTGGAAGGTGATGCCGAGCGCCTCGCCCAGCTTTTCCTGGCTCATGCCGAGCATGGTCCGGCGAAGACGCACGCGCGATCCGACATGCGTGTCGACGGGGTTGGGCTTCTTCTTATTCTCGATCATCGTCCGACCTTCGCCCTGCAGACCGGCCCAGGTTCGGCGACCGGAAAGGATGGCCCCATTTCACTTCAGCGAACGGGGATTGAACAAGAGAATGGATCTTTTGGCAAAAATTCCTCTTATCGGGTTATTCGTTGACATAATCCGCTGTCAATCAATCCCGCCGGGCATTGTTGACAACGCGCCAGCACAACAGTAACGAACCCATTGCGATTGCAGCCCAAAACAGCCCGTTGCCCCAGCGCGAAAAGACGGTGAACGGCACCTCTGCGGGCAGCAGCACCTCGATCGTTCCCGCCGAGCCGAGCGCCAGCCCGTCAACGACGCGGCCATAGGCGTCGTTGACGACCGAGACGCCGGTATTGGCGCTGCGCACCAGCGGCAGTCCGAGCGCGACGGCGGTCATTTCGGCGTGCCGGAGGTGCTGGTAGGGTCCGGGCGTCTGGCCGTACCAGGCGTCGTTGGTGACGTTGACGATGAAGCCCGGCCGCGCGGCGGGAGAGCGGTCGATCTCGTCCTGGAAGATGATCTCGTAGCAGATCAGCGGCAGGAAGGCCGGGATGTCCGGCAGGGCGACGGGGGAGCGGTCGGCGCCGGCGGAAAATCCGCCGGGCAAGGCGGCGAGCTGGCTGAATCCGAGGCTCTCGAGATAGGCCTGGAACGGCAGATATTCGCCGAAGGGGACGAGATGCGTCTTGTCGCGGGCGTCGACGATGACGCCCTCGTCGTCGATGACATAGACCGAATTGTAGTAGCGGGGCGCGGCGTCGTCGCGGCGCTCGGCCCGCGCGGCGCCGGCGACGAGGATCTCGCCCGGCTGGAGGGCCGTGGCCAGGCGACCGATGGCGTCGGGCCGGTCGGTCAGAAGGAAGGGCACCGAGGATTCCGGCCAGATGATCAGTGTCTTCGGCGCCAGCGGCGTCTCCGGCCGGGTCTCGGTCAGCTGCATCAGCCGGTCGAAATTGCGGTCGGCTTCCGCCGCGTCCCATTTTTCGGTCTGCGGAATGTTCGGCTGCAGGATGCGCAGAGCGAGCCCGGCCTCGGCTTCCCCCGTGGCGCTGGCCAGGCGAAAGGCGCCGAAGCCGACATGCGCCACGCAGAGCAAGGCCGCCAGGGCAAGCGCGGGCGCGCGTCCCCGTGGCGCCACACAGAGCGCCGGCGCGGCGAAGACGAAGACGGCGGCGAGCGTCAGCCCGTGCAGGCCGACGACGGACACCGACTGCATCAGCAGCGGCACGGGCGCGGCGAGGACGCCGATCTCGTTCCAGGAAAAGCCGGTGAAGAGCGTGCCGCGCAAGACTTCGAACAGGGAGAAGCTGACGGCGAGCGCCAGCAGCCGCAGCGGCCCCTCGACCCAGAAGGCGCGCGCCAAAGCGGCGGCGAGGCCGAAGTAAATCGATAGGATGGCCGGCAGGACGAAGACGGCGAGCGGGATCGCCCAGAGGAAGGCGTCGCCGCCGGTCAGCATGGCCGCGCCCAGCCACCACAGGCCGGCGACGAAATAGCCGAAGCCGAAGCACCAGCCGATCCGGAAGGCCGGGCCGAGGCGGCGCAGCATGCCGGCGGCCGGATTGCCGGCGGCGCCATCGAGCATCCAGACCAGAAGCGGAAAGCCGACGAAGCCGGCGGCGAAGAAGTCCACCGGCGCGAGACCGAGGGCAGTGAAGGCACCGGCGAACACGGCCAGCCCGGCGCGGCGCCAGCCGTCCATCAGCACGACCTTCGCCGCAAGCTTTCGCATCGCCAACAACCTCGTCTACCCGCCTCGTGCGGACGGCACCCACCGTCCACCGCTACCCATCCGGCCGCAACCTTTCGTCAGGCTCCCCTCGCCGTCGCCCGCGCGGGACGCCGCCGCGCCCGCGGGCACCTGCGGACAGGCCGGAGCCTTGCCGTTGCCTTTGCCTCAGGAAAGGGCGGCGCCGTCGCTGGCGGGGCTGTCGAGACGCACGATCCGCACCCGCCGCACCCGGCGCGGATCGGCGTCGAGGACATGGAACTCGAAGCCCGGGACCGCCGCGACCACTTCACCACGGGCCGGCACGCGGCCGAGGCGGGAGAACAGCAGTCCGCCGACGGTCTCGGCCTCCTCCTCGAAGTCGGAGAAGTCGAAGTCGTCGCCGATCATAATCCGGACATCGTGCAGGTCGGCCCGGGCATCGGCGACATAGACGCCGTCGCCGCGCGCCACGATCAGCGCGACCGCGTCGTCATGCTCGTCCTCGATGTTGCCGACGACCATCTCGATGATGTCTTCCAGCGAGACCAGGCCATCGGTGCCGCCATATTCGTCGATCACCAGCGCCATCTGCGTGCGCGTCGCCTGCATGCGCGCCATCAGGTTGGAGGCGAGCATCGACGGCGGCACGAACAGGACATCGCGCAGGAGGCCGAGCTCCTCGATGCTGCGGTCGAGATCGATGTGGCCGAGATCCAGCGGCGTCTCGGGCACCGGTCCGACGACCGTCTCGAGATCCGGCGCCGCCGGCGTGCCGGTCTGGGCGCAGCGGGTGATGTGTGCCAGGACGTCGCGGATGTGGATCATGCCGCGCGGATCGTCGAGATCCTCGCCGTAGACCGGCATGCGCGAATGGCCGCTGGCCTCGAACTCGCGCATCAGCTGGCCGAGGGTGACGGTGATCGCCACCGCCTCGACATCGGCCCGGGGGACCATCACGTCCTCGACGCGGACCTCGCGGAGCCTCAGAATGTTGTTCAGCATGGCGCGTTCTTCGGTGGAGAACACGCCGTCGCCGTTGCCGCGCAGGGCATCGGCGAGATCCTGGCGCAGCATGGCCGGAACCTTGGGCTTCAGGCGGGCCATGAAGCCGGACAGGAAACTCTGCCGGATGGGCGCCTGCGGCTTTTGCCGGGCGCCGGGACTTCGGTCTTCCGGCGTTCGCTCGGCCGCCGCTTCGTAACTCGTCCCGGCATGCCCGTCCTGCTCTCGGGGGATCTTCATCTGGCTCATCGTCACCGGTTCGCTTGGGTTCTGTCCGCCGTGCCGGCGGGGGCCATCATGGCATAGGGGTCGGCAATGCCGAGATCGGCGAGGATCGCGGTTTCCAGCTGTTCCATCGCCTCCGCGTCGTCGCTGTCGACATGGTCGAACCCGAGACAATGCAGGAAGCCATGCACGATCAGATGACAGAGATGGTCGTGCAGCGTCTTGTCCTCGGCGGCCGCCTCACGCTCGAGCGTCTCGCGGGCGAGGATTACGTCGCCGAGCATCGGACCGGGAAGGTCGCCCGGCTCCAGATCGACGAGCGGGAAGGACAGGACATTGGTCGGCTTGTCGATGCCGCGCCACTCGGCGTTGAGCGCCTGAACGGCGGCATCGTCGGCGAAGGTCGCGCCGAGCTCCGTGGCGAGGTCCTGCGGCAGCGACAGGCGCGCGGCCGATGCCGCGAGACACCGGAGAACCAGGGTCTCCAGATCGCCGAGGCCTTGGTCCAGCCAGGCCTCGTCGTCGACGGCGAGCGCCACGCTCAACCCGGAAAAGATCCCGGATGGGGCGGCCGCGCTCCGTGGCGGCGGCGCCGGCTGGGCGGCAGGCTGGCTCATTGTCGCTCGCTGGGCAGGACGGGGATGCGGTTGCGGGTGCTGTCGGCCTCATAGGCCTCGACGATCGCCTGGACCAGATGATGGCGGACGACGTCCTTGGCCTCGAAGCGCACGGTGACGACGTTCGGAATGTCGCCGAGCACGCGCATCGCCTCGACGAGACCGGACTTCTGGCCGGGCGGCAGATCGATCTGCGAGGGATCGCCGGTGACGACCATGCGGGCATTCTCGCCGAGCCGGGTCAGGAACATCTTCATCTGCATGGATGTGGTGTTCTGCGCCTCGTCGAGGATGACGCAGCAATTGGACAGGGTGCGGCCGCGCATGAAGGCGAGCGGGGCGATCTCGATGGCGCCGGCAGCCAGCGCCCGCTCGACCTTCTCGGCCGGCATCATGTCGTAGAGGGCGTCGTAGAGCGGCCGGAGATAGGGATCGACCTTTTCCTTCAGGTCGCCCGGCAGGAAGCCGAGCCGCTCGCCCGCTTCGACCGCGGGGCGCGACAGGACGATGCGGTCGACCTGGCCGCGCTCAAGCAGCATGGCGGCATGGGCGACGGCGAGATAGGTCTTGCCGGTGCCGGCCGGGCCGACGCCGAGCACCAGCTCGGCGCGCTCCAGCGCGCGCATGTAGGCGTCCTGCGTCGACGTGCGGGCGTGGATGGTCTTCTTGCGCGTCGAAATCTGCGCCAGCGACATGCGGCCCTTCTTCTCCAGCGTCGGCAGCACCAGCTGGTCGTCCTGAGCGATGGCCATGCGGATCGCGCCCTCGACATCCGACTTCTGGATCTCGGCACCGCCCTGCAGCCGGCCGTAGAGATGGTCGAGGGTGCGCCGCGCCTGTTCGCTCGCCATGGGATCGCCGCGCAGTTCGACCTGATTGCCGCGCGTGCGGGCATCGACGCCGAGCTTCTGCTCGATCACCGCCAGATTCTCGTCGAACTGTCCGAAGAGCGAGCTCGCCAACCGGTTGTCCTCGTAGCTGAGGACGATATGCGCCATGTCGGACGCACCGGACGAGGGAACCGCTCCACGAATGGCCTTCATGCGATCATCCTTAAAGGCTGCCTGTCCGGGGGATTGGCCCCCACGGCCACCAGCGAATTCGCGACGAGGCTGTCGATCCTGACCCTGACGACGTCGCCGATGGCGCCGGCCGAAAGGGGCAGAACGACGGGCTGCAGAAACGGCGAGCGTCCGACGAGCTGATGGGGATAGCGGCCGGGCTTCTCGACGAGAACCTCGATCTCCTGGCCGACGAGCGAGCCCATGAAGGCGAGGTTCTGTTCGCGCAGGAGCGCCTGCAGGCGCTCCAGCCGCTCCGACATCACCGCCTCCGGCACGTGGTCCGGCAGGTCGGCACCGGGCGTTCCCGGGCGGGGCGAATACCTGAAGGAATAGGCCGAGGCGTAGAAGACGGTACGCACCAGATCGAGCGTCGCCTGGAAATCCTCTTCGGTCTCGCCGGGAAAGCCGACGATGAAATCGCCCGACAAGGCGATGCCGGGGCGGCTGCGGCGGATCTTCTCGACCAGGCGCAGATAGTCCTCGGCCTTGTGGCGGCGGTTCATCGCCTTGAGAATGCGGTCGGAGCCCGACTGCACCGGCAGGTGCAGATAGGGCATCAGCGCCGGCAGGTCGCGGTGCGCCTCGATCAAATCGTCGCCCATGTCGCGCGGGTGCGAGGTCGTGTAGCGCAGCCGGGCGATGCCCGGGATTTCCGCCAGCCGGCGCAGGAGATCGCCGAGGCCGATGGGGACGCCATCCTCGCCGGCCCAGGCGTTGACGTTCTGGCCGAGCAGGGTGATCTCGCGCACGCCGGCCTCGGCCAGCCGCCTTGCTTCGCCGAGGATCTGCGCGGTCGGACGCGAAACCTCGGCGCCGCGGGTATAGGGCACGACGCAGAAGGTGCAGAACTTGTCGCAACCCTCCTGCACGGTGAGGAAGGCGGTGACGCCGCGGGCGAGGATCTGCCGCGGCTTGGCGTCGGGCAGATGGGCGAACTTGTCCTCGACGGCATAGTCGGTGTCGACGACGCGCTCGCCGGCGGCGACGCGGGCCAGCGCCTGCGGCAGGCGATGATAGGTCTGCGGCCCGATGACGAGGTCGACGACCTTCGCGCGGTCGAGAATCTCGCGCCCTTCCGCCTGCGCCACGCAGCCGGCCACGGCGACGCTGAGCGACTTGCCGACGGCGGCGCGCTCACGCTTCAGGACATTGATGCGCCCGAGCTCGGAATAGATCTTCTCGGCCGCCCGCTCGCGGATGTGGCAGGTGTTGAGGAGGATGAGGTCGGCTTCGTCGATCGCCTCTGTCGGCTCGTAGCCGTCGCCGGCCAGGGCGTCGCCCATGCGCTGCGAATCATAGACGTTCATCTGGCAGCCATAGGTCTTGATGAAGACCTTGCGGGGCGGGGCCGCAGCCGGCCCGGGTACCGTGGAGCCGCCTGTCCCTCTTAAACCATCGTCGTGACTTGAAGTCATGCGCCCTTCTGGAAGACCTGTCCTGCCAATCTCCTATATCGGCTCGGCAGGCATGGGACGCAAGCGGTGATTAACGTTTGCGGGCAAAGACTGCGGATCGGCCGCCGGACTGTGACCGGCGAGACTCTGGCCCATCAGCCGCCGCACCTCCGCCTCGGCCGCCCGGGCGACGGCCTTGCGGTCGCTGGTGGGGGTGAAGGGGATGGGCGTGCCGAAGGAAATCTCGACATCGATCGCCCCTTCCCTGAGGAAGCGGACGAGATGGGGCCCGAGCGTGACATCGCCCGGCCAGGCGGCGAGCGGCCGGTGGAAGCGGCCGAGCGGCAGGCCGTGGGCCCTGACATAGGCGATCGAGACCGGCTGCACCACGACGGCCTCGGCCCCCGACTGCTTCAGCGCCGTCTGCGCGGCGCCGAACAAAGCGGTCTTGAACGGCAGCACGGCATTGCCGTCGGAGGTCGTGCCTTCGGCAAACAGAACCATGGCGTCGCCGCGGCTGAGGCGTTCGGCGATGGCGTCGGCCTGCTCGCCGGTGCGCCGGCGCTCGTCGCGGGCGACGAAGACGGTGCGCTGCAGCCGGGCGAGTTGTCCGAAGGCCGGCCAGGTGCGGACCTCGGACTTGGCGATGAAGGAGAGCGGCACGATGCCGCCGAGCGCGATGATGTCGGCCCAGGACTGGTGGTTGGCGACGACCAGCATCGGGCGCCCTGTGGCCGGCGTGCCGTGGACGATGACCCTCAGACCCGCCAGCGGACAGGCGATGCGGTGCCAGAGCAGCGGCAGATAGCGGGCGATGGGCCATTTTAGCCAGATCGCCAGCGCCTGCAGCGGCAGCAGCACCAGCGTCGTCAGCGTCAGCACCACGATGAGGAGGGCGATGCGCAGCGAGGCCATCAAAGACGCAATCCGCGCGACCGGGCAACCGATCGCGTCAGGGCGACCAGACGGGCCGGCCGGAACAATCGACGGATCAGAGCAAGCAAGGGCATGGTATCGCTGAGGCCTCGCCGTGGAAAGACCCGCCGATGCTTACCCAAGCACCCGCTTGAGGACAAGCGCACTAGTCTTTCGCCCCCTATCATCGCTGTAGTAGGCGGGACGCCGGCCGACCTCGGCAAAGCGCAGGCGGCGATAGAGGGCGATCGCGGCGGCGTTCTCCTCGTCGACCTCGAGGAAGAGCGAGTCGGCCCTTTCCTGATGCAGGTGCTGCAGGACCTGGTCCATGAGCATGCGGCCGACCCCGCGGCCGCGAAATTTTGGCGAGACGGCGATGGTCAGGATTTCGGCCTCGCCGGCGACGAGCCTCGCCAGCACGAAGCCGGCCGGGGCGTTGCTCGGGGCCCCGACCCGCCGGGCGACGAAGCCGAAGGCTCCGGGCTGCGACAGGAGCGCGGCGAATTCGTCGCCGGACCAAGGGCGATCGAAGGCCTGGCTGTGGATGTCGGCGACGAAGTCGAGGTCTTCCGGCTGCATCGGCACGGCGACGAGCGGCAGCGTGCCGGCCCACTCGTTCCAGAAGGTCGCGGTCCAGACCCAAGGCAGATACCAGTACATCGCCTCTCCTCCCTGCTGCCGGAACCCGGCCATGCCATGGCAGGTCTTCGCCTGCTCTGGCTCAACATCGTAGCAGACGGGTCTTGCGACAAGGTTGCCGATCAGGCCGCCGACGGCGGCTCGGCGGCGTGCGAAATACCGGTCGGTGCGGCCGGCTTGGCGTCGGCGCCACGCAGATAGAGAAGGTGCAGCGGGCCCTCGGGCGCCCGCGCCGCCGCGAGACGTGTCAGGGCGTCCATGTCCGCCAGGCCTTCGGGATTGGCGATGCCGGTGAGCTGATCGCCGAGGACGTCGCGCGCGATCCCGGCGCCCGTGCCGACGGCGATCAGCGGCCTTTCGGCCAGGGTGCCGGCGACGAGCGCTGCGAGATTCCCGGGAGGCAAGGCCTGCGGCGGGGCCAGCACCGCTCCGTTCCGACCGTAGAGCGCGGCATAGACCTCGCCGCGCTTGGCGTCGCTGACGGCCAGCACGCGGCCCTCCCCGCCCCAGTGCGGTTCGGCGAGGACCTCCAGGCTGGACAGGCCGACCAGCGGCCTCGTCAGCGCCAGCGCCAGGCCCTTGGCGGCGGCGACGCCGACGCGCAGGCCGGTGAACGAGCCGGGGCCGACGACGACGGCGATCTTGGCGATGTCGGGATAGCCCGCGCCGGCCTCGCTAAGCACGTCCTCGATCAGCCCCATTAGAACTTCGGCATGGCCGCGGCCGATGTCGGGAGCGATGGCGGCGAGCCGCCGCGTGCCGCCTGCGTCATGGAGGGAGACGGCACAGCGCGGCCCTGATGTGTCGATGCACAGGAGGAGGTCGGTCATATCAGCCGGTTAGCTTCTCGCTCGCCCGGAGTCGAGGGCGGTCAGATTGCCTCGACGGATTCGACCTCGGGCACGAAGTGGCGCAGCAGGTTCTGGATGCCGTGCTTCAGCGTCGCCGTCGACGACGGGCAGCCGGCGCAGGAGCCGCGCATGTTGAGATAGACCGTGCCCTCGCGAAAGCCGCGGAAGGTGATGTCGCCGCCGTCCTGGGCGACGGCCGGGCGCACGCGGGTGTCGAGCAGTTCCTTGATCGTCGTGACGAGCGCGGCGTCGCCCTCCTCGAAGAACTCCTCGCCGCTGTCCGACACCGCGCCGGCCTGCGCCATGGTCGGCTGGTCCGACATGAAATGCTCCATCAGCCCGGCGAGGATCGCCGGCTTCAGGTGCTGCCATTCCGGGCCGTCCTTGGAAACGGTGACGAAGTCATAGCCGAAGAAGACGGCAGTGACGCCGGGCACCGCCATCAGCCGGGCGGCGAGCGGGGAACGCTCGGCCGCGTCGTCCGGGCTCAGGAACTCGGCCGTCCCCTCCTCGAGCACGACCCGGCCCGGCAGGAATTTCAGCGTGGCGGGATTGGGGGTGACTTCGGTCTGGATGAACATGGCGCGTCCTTTCGGGAGGCTTGCCGTCCGCAGGCGTGCGGAAGGCCCTTCCTGTCGAATGAGATCGGGCCTTGCGCCCGAGGACCGGCCCGGCAAACCGGTTCGGCTTCTGCCCCGTTATCTAGCGACGGCCGACGGGCAGCGAAAGGGGCAGCGGATCGAACACTGCGGTCGACGTTCAGCAGAGGCTTTCGATTTCCTCGTCGGTCAGCGTCGCCGGCACGATCGTCACCGGAATCGGGAAGGCGGCGCCCTTGCCGGCGATCGAGGAGACGAGCGGTCCCGGACCCTCGCTGGAATCGCCGGCGGCCAGGACCAGGATGGCGATCTCGCGGTCGGCCTCGATCAGCGCGGTGATCTCCTCAATGGTCTTGCCTTCGCGCACGACGAGTTCCGGCTCGACACCAACCGATTCGCGGATCTCCTCGGCGACCTTCGACAGGCGCGAATGCGCCTCCGCCTCGGCCTCGGCGCGCATGATCTTCTCGACCCCGAGCCAATGCTGGAAGTCGGCCGGCTCGATGATGTAGAGCAGCACCGCGCCGCCGCCGCTCGCCTTGGCGCGGCGCGCGGCATAGGAGGCCGCCCGCCCGCATTCGGGCGTCGCGTCGATGATCGCGAGGAATTTGCGCTTGCCGCCAGCGTCGCGGCCGATCCGTTTGGAAACCATGGCCGGACCATGGCAGGACGATCCGGGAAGGGCAAGACGTCAGCCCTTCGGCCAGCCGCCCTCCGGCCAGTCGCGACGTTGATGGACAAGGCGGATCACGACGACAGCCGCATCGGTTAGTTCGTATGCGATGGTGTAGGGCCTGCCGGTCACCGGCTTCTCAAAATAGCCTTCGGCACGGCTGCGCCTTCCAGTCGGATAATGCGCGAGACGTTCGAGGGTCGTCTTGATCTTCAATGCGAGAGCGTCGGCAGCAACTGGGTTCTGCTCGGACAGAAAGGCAAGAATCTTATCGAAGTCGTCCAGTGCCCTCGGGTCCCAGACAACCTTCCGGGTCATTCCGCGGCGGGCCTCCGCGCGCGATCTATGGTTGCCTTGAAACGTTGCACAGCTTCTTCATGCGGGATACCACCACCGCTCGCAACGCGGGCTGACGCCGCCTTCATCTCGCCGATGAGATGCAGTTCCCGCGCGGCATATTCCTCGATGATGTAGGCGGCATAAAACGTCTCGCTGCGCCCGGATGCAGCGGCAAGCTCGGCGAGTCTTTCCGCCGCCTTGCCCTCGATCGTCACCGTAGTCTTCGCCTTCGCCATGGCAGCCTCCGTCGCTCGCCGCATCCTACCGCGCGACGAGCGACGGGGCGAGTCAATCGGCGAGGAGGCCGACGATCTTCTTCACCTCGGCCATGTTCTTCGCCGCGATCTCGCGGGCGCGCGCCGCGCCCTTCGACAGCACCTGGTCGATCGCGCCGGGATCGGCGAGGATGCGGCGCATCTCCGCCGTGATCGGCCCGAGCTTGGCGACCGCCACCTCGGCCAGTGCCGGCTTGAAGGCCGAGAACTGCTGGCCGCCGAAATCCTTGAGGACGTCGGCCTTGGTGCGTCCGGCAAGGGCGGCAAAGATGCCGACGAGGTTGTCGGCCTCGGCCCGGCCGGCAAGGCCGGCGACCTCGGACGGCAGCGCGTCGGGATCGGTCTTGGCCTTGCGGATCTTGCGGGCGATGGCGTCGGCGTCGTCGGTGAGGTTGATGCGCGAGAGGTCCGAGGGGTCGGACTTCGACATCTTCTTGGTGCCGTCCTTCAGGCTCATCACCCGCGTCGCCGGACCGTCGATCAGCGGCTCGGTCATCGGGAAATAGCCCTGCGTCGCCCCCTCGGCGGCGTCCTCGCCGGTGGCGGCCACGCCGAGGCCGAGTTCGGCGATCCGGGCGGAAAAGTCGTTGTTGAATTTTGCCGCGATGTCGCGGGTCAGTTCGAGGTGCTGCTTCTGGTCCTCGCCGACGGGCACGTGGGTCGCGCGGTACAGCAAAATGTCGGCCGCCATCAGCGCGGGATAGACGAAGAGCCCGGCCGAAGCGTTCTCGCGGTCCTTGCCGGCCTTGTCCTTGAACTGCGTCATGCGGCTCAGCCAGCCCATGCGCGCCGTGCAGTTGAACACCCAGGCAAGTTCGGCGTGCTCGGCGACGCGGCTCTGGTTGAAGACGATGTGGCGCTCGGGGTCGATGCCGGAGGCGATGAAGGCCGCTGTGACCTCGCGCGTCGAGCGCATGAGCTCGGCCGGCTCCTGCCAGACGGTGATGGCGTGCATGTCGACGACGCAGAACACGCAAGGATGCGTGTCCTGCAGCTCGACGAAGCGGCGGATGGCGCCGAGATAGTTGCCGAGATGCAGGTTGCCCGTCGGCTGCACGCCGGAAAACACCCGCGGTTCGAACCCGCTCTGACCCGCTACCGGCATGCCACTCGCCCTTCATCGCGCCCCCGGCGACGGACCGGGAATCGCCGGCTATATGCACGGCGGTCCAGCGACGATCAAGCGGCGCGTCCGCGGCGGCCGGCGGGAATGCCCGTCAGGCGGCTATCCGGAGCGGTTCGGGCGGCAGCGCGGCGGCCGGCACCAGCGGTGCCGGTGCCGGGATCGGCGCCGGCACGGCGACGGCACGACGCCGCTGGACGCCGCAGGCCAGAGCGAGCGGGGCGGGCAGGCGGCGGGCAAGCTCGAAGAAGAGCAGGCAGCCGACGACCGTCGCCGCGACCACGAGCGCAAAGGTCGACCACAGTCCGAGACCTTGCGGCAGGAGATAAGAGAGGGCCGCCACGACGAGGGTCTGGTGGATGACATAGAAGGCGAAGACGCCGTCGCTGCAATAGCGCACGACACGGTTGGGCGCGCCGATGTGGCGGGCGGCAAAGCCGAGGAGCGTGAGGATCATCGACCAGGCGAGCGCCAGCGTCAGCGCCTTGAAGGGCACGGTCATCGCCTCGTAGCCGCCGATCGACCAGGCGCTGTCCGGCCCCCAGGCGAAGGCGAAGAGCAGCCCCGACAGGGCGGCGGCCATGCTCGCGCTGGTCCAGCGGCGGGCGATGACGCCGCCGATCAGCGCCTGGTGCGATCGCGCGAAGAGGTAGCCGAAGCCGAACCAGCTCGCCCAGACGGCGAACCAGGCGCCGTCGTTGTAGAGCGCATTCGTCTCACGCGGAAACCAGGGCGACAGCGCCAGATTGGCGGCGAGCGGCAGGAGGAAGAGCGCGTAGATCCAGGGCGTGTCGAACAGCCGTTCGACGGTGCGGGAAAGCGGCGCGAGGGCCGGCCGGTCGAGGAGCTTCAGGACCGGCAGGACCGTGACGACGAGCGCGATCAGATAGGCGACGAACCACATATGCGCCCAGGTGATGTTGCCGTCCGGGTATTTGCCTTCCGTAAAATAGCGGGTCAGCCAGAAGGTCGCGAGCGAGCCCTGGTAGCCCTCCTCCAACACCCGCTCGCACCAGACCTGTGGCACGATGAACAGCGCCATCGCCGCGGCGAGCGGCAGGCCGAGCCGAACCAGCCGCTGGCGGACGAAGGCGCCGAGCGCGACATGGCGCGCGGCCAGAGCGACGCCCATGCCGGAGACGAAGAAGAGAAGCGCAAGGCGCCAGGCGCGCGGATGGTTCATCACCACCTCCAGCCCCAGGCTCTTGGCAGGGCTCTCGACCAGCCAGTGCAGGCTGGGAAAGAAGGCGACGGAGGCGTGATAGAGGATCAACAGCGCGAAGGCCGAGACGCGCAAGGCGTCGATGTAATGCAGCCTTGCCCTGTCCTGCATCGCCCGGCCCTCCCTTCCTGCTTTTCACCAAAGCACAGGGAGCTAAACAAACCGCTGAGAGGAGAGGTTACGAAAACCCTAAGGACGCCGGCAAAAATCCCCCGTCAGCCGCGCTGTCGTTTGACGAGGCGCATCACCAGGCCGCGGTCGACGGCGCCGGTGGCCAGCGCCAGGACGAAATAGACCGCCATGGCGACGCCGACGAGGACGAGGATCGCGGCGATCTGCGCCAGCAGGCCGGAGGACGGCTGCATCCAGGGGGCGAGCCAGAATTCCAGCGCCACGATCGCGCCGCCCATCAGAAGGGCCGAGACGAGGACGAGCGCGCCGCGTTTCAGGAGCGGCCGGTCGAGATGCCAGAGCCCCTTGCGGCGCAGTCCCTCGAACAGCAGCAGCGCATTCAGCCAGCCGGCGAGCGTCGTCGCCAGGGCGATGCCGCGCTCGGCATAGAGGTTGAAGAGGATCAGCGACAGGATGATGTTGGCGATCGCCGAGGCGCCGGTGATCATCATCGGCGTGCGCGTGTCCTCCCGGGCGAAATAGCCGGGCGAGAAGACCTTGATGAGGACGAAGGCCGGCAGACCGAGCGCGTAGAGGCCGAGCACCGCCGCCACCGCCGTGGTCGTTGCGGCATCGAAGGCGCCGCGCTCGTAGATCAGGCGGATGATCGGCTCGGGGATCAGGAACAGCGCGACCGCCGCCGGCACCGTCAGGAACAGCGCGAACTCCAGGCTGCGGTTCTGGGTGTGCTGCGCCTCTTCGAGGCGCCCGGCCTTCAGCGCGCGGGCGAGCTCCGGCAGGAGAACGACGCCGATGGCCACGCCCACCATGCCGAGCGGCAGCTGGTAGGGCCGGTCGGCATATTGCAGGATCGATACCGCGCCCGGCTTGTAGGAGGCGATCGCCTGGCCGACGAAGAGGTTGATCTGGGTGATGCCGCCGATCAGCGCCGCGGGACCGGCGAGGATCAGGAGGCGCTTCAGCCCCTTGGTCCAGCGCGGTCGCTGCAGCGAGACGCCGAAGTCGGCCATGCGCATGGCCACCGTCACCATGGCGAGCTGGGCGATGCCGGCAAACAAGACGCCCCAGCTCATCCACAGGCCGATCGTCGTGGTGTCGGCCTCGGTCCAGAAGCACCAGGCGAGCACGCCGATCAGCACGAAGTTCAGGATCGTCGGCGCCACCGCGGCGGCAAAGAAGCGGCGGAAGGCGTTGAGGATGCCCGACACCATCGCCATCAGCGACATCGAGGCAAGATAAGGGAACATGATGCGCGAGAAGGCGACAGTGATGTCGAAGCGCTCGCCGCAGGAGATCGCCGTCCCCGCGGGATCGTCGACGCAGGCGGCAAGACCGGGCGCGATGATCGTCGACACCAGGAGGGGCATGAAGACCAGCGCCAGGATCGTCAGCCCGGTCAGGACGACGAAGAGCGTCGAGAAGATTTCCGAGGCGAAGGCCCGCGCGCCGTCCTCGCCGTCTTCCTCGAGCGAGCGGGAGAACAGCGGGATGAAGGCGGCGTTGAAGGCGCCCTCGGCAAACAGCCGGCGAAACAGGTTCGGGAAGCGGAAGGCGAGGTTGAAGGCGTCGGCGACCGGGCCGATGCCCAGCGCCGAGGCCATCATCATCTCGCGGCCGAAGCCGAAGATGCGCGAGAACAGCGTCGCGCCGCCGACGGTGGCAAACTTTCCGATGAGGCTCATTTGGCGGGAATGCCGAAGGCCTGCGGCGACGGCATGGTCCCGCGCGAGGAAATCTCGCCTTCCGGGCTGTCGAAGACCGAGGTCAGCCGGCTTTCGATGCGCTCCGTTCGGCTCGGGCTGACGATCTTCATGCCGGTGAGGTCGGTGACGTAGAAGACGTCGACGGCCCGCTCGCCATAGGTGGCGATGTGCGCCGAGCGGATGTCGAGGCTGAGGTCGGAGAGCGCGCCGGTGAGATCGGAGAGGAGGCCCGGACGATCGAGGCCCTCGACCTCGACCACAGTGAACTGGTTCGACAGCGCGTTGTCGATGAAGACGCGCGGCCGCACGGCGAACATTTTTGCGCCGCGCCCGACCTTTCGCTGCGCCATCATGTCCGGCATGTGCTGGCGGCCCTGCAGGAGGTCGCGGATGTGCCGGCCGATACGCTCGGCCCGCCGCCGCTCGTCGTCGTCGCTCTGGAATTCGCGGTTGATGGTGACGATGTCGAGGGCCCTGCCGTCGGTCATGGTGAAGATCTGCGCGTCGGCGATGTTGGCGCCGGTGGCGGCGCAGCCGCCGGCGATCATCGACAGAAGGCGCGGATGGTCGGGGGCGAGGATGGTGATCTCGGTGATCGCCTGGAAGGCGTCGGTGAGGACCATGGTCGCCAGCGGGTCGCCGCCGGCCGAGGCCTTGCGGATGAAGTCGGCGTGCCTTCGCTGCTCCTCGAGCGGCACGGTGAGAAAGTAGTTCTGGTAGTGCAGGTCGATATAGGCGTCGCGCTCGGCTTCCGGCCAGTCGGACAGGCGTTCGGCCAGATGCGCCCGGGCCTGGGTGAAGCGCTGCTTGCGCGAGGACTGCGAGAAGCCGCCGGTGATCACCGGTTCGGTCTCGTAATAGAGGTTGCGGATCAGCTGGCCCTTCCAGCCGTTCCAGACGCCGGGGCCGACGGCGCGGATATCGCAGACGGTGAGGATGGTCAGGAGCTTCAGCCGCTCCAGCGTCTGCACCTTGTCGGCGAAGTCGAGGATCGTCTTGCGGTCGTTGAGGTCGCGCTGCTGCGCCGTCATCGACATCACCAGGTGATCCTCGACCAGCCAGACGACGAGATCGGTCTGGCGCTCGTCGAGGCCGAGCCGCGGGCACAGCGTCCGCGCGATGCGGGCGCCGGCGACCGAATGGTCCTCGGGGCGGCCCTTGGCGATGTCGTGCAGGAGCAGCGCGACATAGAGCGGCACCCGGTCGTTCAGCGTCTTGACGAGGTCGCTCGAGGCCGGATGGTCGTCGAGGAGCTCGCCGCGCTCGATCCGCGACAGGATGGCGATGGAGCGCAGGAGGTGCTCGTCGACGGTGTAGTGGTGGTACATGTTGAACTGCATCATCGCGACGATGCGGCCGAATTCGGGGATGAAGCGCCCGAGCACGCCGGCCTCGTTCATGCGCCGCAGATGCAGCTCCGGATCGGTGCGGTCGGTCAGGACGTCGAGGAACAGGCTGTTGGCCTCGGGATTGTCGCGCAGCTCGGCGTTCACCAGCCGCAGCGAGCGGCGGATCAGCTTCAGCGCGTCCGGGTGGTATTCGAGGTTCAGCGCGGCCGCGAGCTTGAAGATCCGGAGAAGATTGACCGGGTCCTTCTGGAAGACGTCCCGGGCGGTGACGTTGATGCGGTTGTTGTCGATGTGGAAGTCGAGCGTGCCGGGAATCTTCTTGGCGCGGTGGCGCAGGCCCCGGACGAACCCCTTCAGGCCGGGAACATCCTTGGCCTGCTCCTCCTCCAGCGCCGCGCAGAAGATGCCGGTGAGATCGCCGACGTCCTTGGCGATGAGGAAGTAGTGCTTCATGAAGCGCTCGACGTCCTTCATGCCGGGATGGGCATTGTAGCCGAGGCGGGCGGCGATCTCCGGCTGCAGGTCGAAGGACAGGCGCTCCTCGGCCTTGCCGGTGAGGAAATGCATCTGGCAGCGCACCGCCCAGAGAAAGTCCTCCGCCTTGTGGAAGAGCCGCGCCTCGCGTCGCGAGAACACGCCGGCGGCCACGAGCTGCTCGGAGGTCTCGACGCGGTAGTGGTATTTGGCGATCCAGAACAGCGTGTTGAGGTCGCGCAGGCCGCCCTTGCCCTCCTTGACGTTGGGCTCGACGAGATAGCGCGTGTCGCCGCTCTTGGTGTGGCGGACGTCGCGCTCGGCGAGCTTGGCGGCGATGAATTCCTGGCCGGTGCCCTCCACCACTTCCTTGTCGAAGCGCGCCGACAGTTCCGCGAACAGCTGCGGCTCGCCGACGATCAGCCGGCGCTCCAGGAGGGCGGTGCGGATGGTGAAATCCTCGCCGGCGAGGCGCACGCATTCCTCGACCGAGCGCGTGGCGTGGCCGACCTTGAATCCGAGGTCCCAGAGCAGATAGAGCAGATACTCCACCAGCTGCTCGCCCAGCACGGTCTGCTTGTAGGGCAGGAGGAACAAGAGATCGATGTCCGAGCCCGGCGCCAGCGTGCCGCGGCCATAGCCGCCGACGGCGATCACCGACATCCGCTCGCCCGTCGACAGGTTGGCGGCGACGAAGACATGCTCGAGGGCGAAACGGTAGACCGCCCGGATCACCTCGTCCTGCAGGGCCGAGAGGCGGGCGGCGCACAAAAGGCCGCTGCCGTCGTCGAACAGCATGGTCTCGGCCGCCTTGCGGCCGATCGCGATCCTTTCCTTGAGGAGCGCGAGCACCCTGTCGCGCACCGCGGCCGGCGCGCCGTCGCCGGGCGCCTTGCCGGCGAGCGCGGCGAGATCCCGGGCAAGCGCCTCGGCGTCGATGATCTCGGCAAAGCGGAAACCCGGCTCGGCGACGGAGGCGATCGGGAGGATGGCGGCTTTCGGCGATTGCAGCAGCATGGCTTCTGTCCTGACGGCGCCGTCCAGCGGCGACCCGGGCGCGCTGGCCGGCCCGAAAACAAGGGAGCGGCGCCGGGCCTTTCGGCCGCGACGGCCGTCGGCCCTCCCCCGCACCGGGGCGTCATAGCCCATTTGCGGCAAAGGCACTATCGGCAGCCGGCAAGCCTCAGGCTCGGCGCAAGGTTCGCCGGCGCGTTTCACGTGAATCGCCCGCGGCCTGCCGGCTTCCCGCTCGCCAGACCCTAGCTCGCCGGCGACGCATCCCGCCCCGCGGCCCGCCTCAGTGGGCCGGGGTCACCAGCCCCTTCAGCCGGTACAGGGCCTCGAGCGCCTCGCGCGGGCTCAGGGCGTCGGGGTCCAGATCGCGCAGCGCCAAGAGCGCCGGGTCGGCCGCGTCCTTCACCGGCGCCTCGGCCTCGGCGCGGCTGCGGCGCACGGCGGCGGAAAACAGCGGCAGGTCGTCGATGAAGGCGGTGCGCTTCTCGCCCTGCTCGCCCTTTTCCAGTTCGGCGAGAACCTGCCGGGCGCGCTCGACGACCGAGGGCGGCAGGCCGGCGAGCTTGGCCACCTGCACGCCATAGGAACGGTCGGCGACGCCGGGCCTCACCTCGTGCAGAAAAATCACCTCGCCCTCCCATTCCTTCACCCGCATGGTGGCGTTCTTCAGCCGGCCGAGCCGGGCGGAAAGCGCCGTCATCTCGTGGAAATGCGTGGCGAACAGCGCCCGGCAGCGGTTCACCTCGTGCAGGTGCTCGACCGAGGCGAAGGCGATCGACAGACCGTCATAGGTCGAGGTCCCCCGGCCGATCTCGTCGAGGATGACGAGCGTCGTCGGTCCGGCCTGGTTGAGGATCGCCGCCGTCTCGACCATCTCGACCATGAAGGTCGATCGCCCTTCGGCGAGATCGTCGGAGGCGCCGACGCGCGAGAACAGCCGTTCGACGACGCCGATATGGGCCGAGGCCGCGGGAACGTAGGCGCCGGCCTGGGCCAGCACGGCGATGAGCGCGTTCTGGCGCAGGAAGGTCGACTTGCCGCCCATGTTCGGCCCGGTCAGGAGCCAGATCGCCCCGGCCTTGCCGGCGGCGCCGGACGGCGGCGACAGGTCGCAGTCGTTGGCGACGAAGGGCGTGCCGGAGCCCGCCTTCAAGGCCGCCTCGACCACGGGATGGCGGCCGCCTTCGATGGTGAAAGCGAGGCTGTCGTCGACCTCGGGCCGCGACCAGTCCTCCGCCACCGCCAGTTCCGCCAGCGCGGCGGCGACGTCGAGCACGGCCAGCGCCGCCGCGCCCGCCTGCATCGCGCCGGCCGCCGAAACCACCGCGGCGGCGGCGGTCTCGAAGGCGCCGAGCTCCAGCGCCAGCGCGTCGCTCGCCGCCCCGGCGATGCGGCTTTCCAGACCCGACAGCTCCAGCGTCGAGAAGCGCATGCAGTTCGACATGGTCTGACGGTGCTGGAAGCACGCGCGGGCCGCCTCGCTGCCCGTGAGCGCCGCCGCCTGGCCTTCCGCCACCTCGACGAAATAGCCGAGCACGTTGTTGTGCTTGATCCGGAGATTGCGCACGCCCGTCTCGGCGACGTAGCGCGCCTGCAGCTCGGCGATCACCTGGCGCGAATGGTCGCGCAGAGCGCGCGCCGCATCCAGCGCCTCGATCGCCCCGTCGCGCACGAAGCCACCGTCGCGCTTCAGGAGGGGCGCGGGATCGGCGAGGAGGGCCGTCAGTTCCGCCGCCATGGCCATGGGCAGAGCCCGCAGGCCGGCGACCGCCTCGGCCAGCTCCGCCGGCAGTTCGGCGCCGGCCAGGAGCGCGTCGATCTCGGCGGCCACCATCAGGCCGTCGCGGATGGCGGCGAGATCGCGCGGGCCGCCGCGCCCGAGCGACAGACGCGACAGCGCCCGCTCGGTATCGGGCAGCCGCTTCAGGCGCTGGCGCAACCCGTCGCGCAGCGGCCCGTCGGCGACGAAACAGGCGACGGCGTCGTGCCGGCGGCGGATCGCGGCCGTCGCGGTCAGCGGGCTGGCGATGCGCTGCGCCAGGAGGCGCGAGCCGGCGCCGGTGGCGGTGCGGTCGATGGTGCCGAGCAGGCTGCCCTTGCGCTGCCCGTCGCCGGTGCGCGTCAGTTCGAGGCTCGCCCGCGTCGCCGGATCGATCAGCATGGCCGCACCGCTCTCCAGCCGCTCGGGGCGGGCGAGCGCCGGACGGGCGGCGAACTGCGTCTTGGTGAGGTAGGAGAGGAGCGCCGCGGCCGCGGAAAGCTCCGCCCGGCCAAAACCGCCAAAACCGTCGAGCGTGGCAACGTCGTAGAAACGGCAAAGCCGGGCGGCGGCCGTCGCGCCGTCGAAGAGCACCGCCGGCTCCGGCCGCGCCAGCGCGCCGAGCCGCTGGAAGATCGGCTTCAGCACGGCATCGTGGAACACCGTGTCGGCGACGACGATCTCGGACGGCTCGATCGCCTGGATGTCGGTCAGGATCTGGTCGGCGGCGGTCACCTTGACGCAGAACTGGCCGGTCGACAGATCCGCCCAGGCCAGCGCGAATTCGGCCTGCGGGCTCGACCCGCCGAGCCGCGACAGGCTCATCAGGAAGTTCGGCTTGCCCGGATCGAGCAGCCGCTCCTCGGTGATCGTGCCGGGGGTGACGAGGCGCACGACGTCGCGGCGCACCGGCGACTTGCCGCCGCGCTTCTTGGCCTCCGCCGGATCCTCGATCTGCTCGCAGACGGCGACGCGGTGGCCGAGGCCGATCAGCTTCTGCAGATAGTCGTCGGCGGCGACCACGGGCACGCCGGCCATCGGGATGTCCTCGCCCAGATGCTTGCCGCGCCGGGTCAGCGTGATGCCGAGCGCCCGCGAGGCGACGGCCGCGTCGTCGAAGAACAGCTCGTAGAAGTCGCCCATCCGGTAGAACAGGAGGCAATCGGGATTGGCCGCCTTGATCTCGATATATTGCGCCATCATCGGCGTCGGGCCGCTCTCCGGCTCTCCCCTCATCGCAGCGATCGACCGTCTCCCTCTTGTCCCCGGTGCCGCGCGAGGGCGCCCGGCTGGCCGAGTATCGGCATAGCGGCAGCGGCCGCCGCGGAAAAGGGGTCGCCGCCCCTGTCCACCGGCGAGGCGTCCTCCCGGCCGATGCCGGGTTGCAACAGTGGTCGCGCAATCGGCCGGCGCGAAGCACAATTGCGAAACGGCCGAAAATTTGGCATTACATCGGGGGTATCGCATGCCCATGTCTGCGGTGGACGCTTTCGGCCGGTCCGGCCGGAGGTCCGAATGCGAGGATTGCATGAACTTTTCCCGGTCGCGGCCCCTTTTCTCGGCGGCGCTTCTGATCGCCGCCTGTCTCGCACCCGGCGTTTCGGCCATCGCTGCCGATGCCGCCGTCAACGTGTACCAGTTCGCCATCGACAACCCGGTCGACGACTCCCGGCTCCCGGTCGCCCCGACGCTCGGCGAGACCGTGCCGCAGTCGATCAGCCTGGTGCCGCTGCAGGACGAGGCGACCTATGCCTATTTCTACTACAATGGCCGCCCGGTGATCGTCGACACGAGCACCCGCAGCGTGGTGCGCGTCGACAAATAAAGCTGGCGTCCTCCCCATGGCGGGGCTGGCAGGTCCTGCGCATCCTTCGGATCGTCGGGGATAAAAGCGGCGACGGCGTGACGACCCGCGACAGGGTCGCCACGTGCCGACGCACCTCGTGAATCACCTGACGTCTGCCTCTGAGGGTCCAACGTCCCTTAGCCCGGCGCCGTCTGGATCCGGGAAGGCCTCGACATGGATCTCGGCGGTGCGCCCCACAGAGAGGGCGCGGCGGCCGGGGAAGGACGCGACATAGCCGGCGCAGCCGGTCGAAGCCGCCTTTTCGCAGAAGACCTGTAGGTGCTGCCGGGACCTCAGCGAAGATGCCCACGCGGCGCTGCCGAACGACCCGGAGACGACCGGGCGCTCCGCCTGCCGCGCCCGGCCCGACGACCCGCCCCGCCGGCCCTCAGGCGACGAAGCGCGAATCCGCCCCGTAATATTCGACGTAGCGCGGGTGGATGTTGCTCACCGGGACGACCACGAGCACGTCCGTCGTGCCGAACTGGTAGTCGACGACGGCGTCGGCGCCGATATAGCCGCCGATCCTCAGATAGCCCTTCAGGAGGGGCGGCAGCGCCGCCAGAGCGCGGCGCGGGTCGGCCTCGCCGTCAACGTCCTCGCCGCGCAGAACCCCCTTGCGCGGCTGCGCGCGGACCTGCCATTCGGCCGGCGCGGCGGCATGGGTCTTGAGGAAGGCGAGCGGCAGTTCCAAGGCCTTGAGATCTGTCCCGGCGAGCGAGGCGCAGCCGAACAAAACGTCGATGCGGTGCTGCTGGACATAGGCCCAGATCCCCTGCCAGAGCAGTTCGACGCTGCGCTTGCCGCGATATTCCTTAAGCACGCAGGAGCGGCCGAGCTCGAGGAAGCGCTTGCCGGGGTGCCGGGCCAGAAGCGGGCCGATCTCGAATTCCTGGGCGGTATAGAAGCTGCCGGCCATCTCGGCGCCCTCCTGCCGCATCAGGCGATAGGTGCCGACGATCTGGTTGGCGAGCGAGCCGCCTCTCGCGCCGTCGATCACCAGGAGATGGTCGCAATAGCGGTCGAAGCCGTCCTTGTCGCGCCGCGTCAGCTTCTGCAGCCGCGACGGCTGCGCCGACATTTCCTCGTAGAACACGCGGTAGCGCAGCTGCTGGGCCGCCTTCACCTCGTCGCGCGAACGCGCCAGGCGCACTTCGAGCGGGCCGAGACGGCCGAGCACGCGGCCGTTGACGTCGAAGCGACCCTTCATGCGCCGGACGGGCGCGGGAACGAAGGCCTTGACCACGGCGCCGAAGGGACTGGGGGCGCGGCCGACTGGTGCCGGCGCCAATTCGGCCATCCTCGATAGGTTCATGAACCCTCCTCGCGCCCGACGCATGCGACACGCCGTCATGCTACCGGAATTATAAGGTTTGCGCGACGCTTTCGTGACGCGCGGCCGGCCCGGCCACCCGTCGCGCGCCGCAGCGCCGTCCTCTACATGGTGACGACGAGCCGGCCGCGCACCTTGCCGTCGACGATTCGGTGCGCCGCCGCGACGATGTCGTCGAAGCCGATTTCGGTGGTCAGCGCGGCCAGCCGCTCGCGGTCGAGGTCCTCGGCGAGGCGGCACCAGGCGGCGAGGCGACGCGGTTTCGGCGCCATCACCGAATCGATGCCGACGAGTGAAACGCCGCGCAGGATGAAGGGCGCGACCGAGGCCGGCAGGTCCATGCCCTGGGCGAGGCCACAGCAGGCGACAGCGCCGTGATAGCGCGTCTGGGCGAGGACGTTGGCCAGCGTATGGCTGCCGACGGCGTCGATTCCAGCGGCCCAGCGCTCCTTGCCGAGCGGCTTGCCCGGCGCCGAGAGCTCGGCCCGGTCGATCACCTCGGCGGCGCCGAGATCCTTCAGATAGCTCGCCTCTTCCGCCCGTCCGGTCGAGGCGACGACGTGCCAGCCGAGCTTGGCGAGGAGCGCCACCGCGACCGAGCCGACGCCGCCGGCCGCGCCCGTGACGATCACCGGCCCGTCGGCCGGCGTCACGCCTGCCGCCTCGATCGCCATCACGCTCATCATCGCGGTATAGCCGGCGGTGCCGATGGCCATCGCTTCCCCGGCCGAGAAGACCTCCGGCAGCGGCACCAGCCAGTCGCCGCTGACGCGCGCCCTTCCGGCATAGGCGCCGTAATGGACCTCGCCGACGCCCCAGCCGTTCAGCACCACCTTGTCGCCGGCACGCCAGTCGGCATGGGTCGAGGAAATTACCGTGCCGGCGAGGTCGACGCCGGGGATCATCGGCCAGCGGCGCACGACAGGGGCCTTACCGGTGATCGCCAGGCCGTCCTTGTAGTTCACCGTCGTCGCCTCGACCGCGATGTCGACGTCGCCGTCCATGAGGTCGCCGGGCGTCATCGTGACGGTCTCGACGCTCTGCCGCTTGTCGGCATCGCGGGAAATCAGGATCGCCCTGAAGGTCTCGCTCATCGCTGGATTCTCCCCTCGCTGTCCGGCGCCGACCATCGCCGACGCTCAGTCCGTCCCCGGCCCGGGCTTTCCGGGCATGGTCTCGTCGGGCGCCTTGGCCCCGTCGGCCTTGGCACCCTTCTCCTCGCGCCGGCCGAGCAGGAACTCGTCGACGACGATCGCCACGGCGCCGACGGAAATGCAGGCATCGGCGAGGTTGAACACGGCAAACGACCAGACGGGCGTGTGGAAGAGGACATAGTCGACGACGTAGCCGAGGCGGACGCGGTCGATCAGATTGCCGATCGCCCCGCCGACGATGATGGCGAAGGCGACATGCGTCAACCGCCGGTCGGCCGGCGTCTTCCACCAGAGCCAGAAGACGAAGCCGAGGACGACGACGGCCATCAAGGCCAGGCCGAGATCGCCGAAGCCGGCGAACATCGAGAAGGCGATGCCGTCGTTGCGGGCATGGTAGAGCGCCAGGAACGGCAGGAGCTCGACCGAGCCGCCCAGCGCCATGGTCGCCACGACCACGGCCTTGATCGCCTGGTCGGCGACGACGGTGAGGAGGATCACCAGGGCGGCGGCCCCTCGGGTCACAGGACGAGCGCCTTGCGCCGGACCTCGAACAGCATAACGCCGGTGGCGATGGCGAGGTTCAGGCTGTCGGCACGGCCGGCCTGGGGAATGCGCAGGAGGACGTCGCAGGCCTTGGCCAGCGGCTCCGACAGGCCGGCCTGCTCGTTGCCCATCATCAGGAGCGTCGGCTTGCCCGCATAGTCGGGCGCGCGGTAGTCGGTCGTGCCCGACATGTGCGTGCCGGCGACGAGGCCGCGGAATTTCGTGCGCCAGCCGAGCAGCTGCCCCTCGCTGGCGCGCACGATCGGCACGGCGAAGATCGAGCCCATGGTGGCGCGCACCGTCTCCAGCGAAAACGGATCGACGCAGTCGCCGACGAGCACGACGCCCTTCGCGCCGACGGCGTCGGCGGTGCGCAGGATGGTGCCGAGATTGCCGGGATCGCGGACGCGGTCGAGGACGACGACGACGCCGTCCTTGCCGAGGTCGAGCTTGTCGAGCGACGTGGTCTTCTGGCGGAAGACGCCGATGGCGCTCTGCGGATTGTCGCGCCGCGTGATGACGCCGAGCACCTTTTCCGAGGCCTCGACGACGTCGGCGCCGAGCGCGACGGTGCGGGCGGCGGTCTGGGTCAAAAGCGGGTTGTGCAGCTGTGACTTCGCCACTACCAGCGTCTCGATCGCCCAGCCGGCGTCGAGCGCGTCGATGACGAGCTTCAGCCCCTCGGCGATGAAGAGGCCCGTCTCTTCGCGGTGCTTCTTCAGGCCGAGCGCGCGGATGTCCTTGATGATCGGGTTGGAGACGCTGGAGAGGTCCTTGACCCGGCCGGGGGCGGACAGATCCGGGCGCCTGGCGGGACGGGCATTCTTGTCGTCGAAATCGTCGGCCATGTCAGGGAATCCAGCGCGAGAAGAGCGAGGTCGAGAGGCATCGGGCGTCCTCGCCGGCCTCGCGGATGATCAGTTCGCCCGATTCCACCGTGCCGCCCATGCCGCGCAGCGTCTCGGTCATCAGCGCCTGCAGCGAATAGAAGGAGGAGCGGATGGAATAGGCGGTGAGGATCAGCGCCAGCGGCTTGTCCGACATTAGGCTGCGGCAGAGGTCGAGGAGATAGGGCAGATCGTCGAGCAGCTGCCAGACCTCGCCCTTCGGGCCGCGGCCGAAACGCGGCGGATCCAAGAGCACGATGTCGTAGCGGCTGCCGCGCTTCACCTCGCGCTCGGCATAGCGCACCGCATCCTCGCAGATCCAGCGGATCGGCGCCTCGGTAAGGCCGGCGAGTTCCTGGTTCTCCCGCGCCCAGAGGATCGCCTTCTTCGAAGCGTCGACATGCGTCACCTCGGCGCCGGCCCGGGCGGCGAGCAGCGAGGCGAGGCCGGTGTAGCCGAAGAGATTCAGCACCTTCACCGGTCGTTTCGCCGCCGCGATGGCGTCGGTGACGAAGGCCCAATGGCCAGCCTGCTCGGGAAAGACGCCGGTATGGCGATAGGAGGTGAAGCGGCCGAGATAGGACAGGCCCTTGTGCTCCAGCGGCCAGGTCTCACCGAGCGGCACTTTCGGAAAGCGCCAGCGGCCGAGGCCCTCCTCGTCGGTGTCGCCGGTGAAGATCGCGTCGGCCGCCTCCCAGGCGGGATCGGCGAGGCGCTTGCCCCAGATCGCCTGGTTCTCCGGGCGGCGCACGGTCAGGGGACCGTAGCGCTCGAGCTTTTCGCCGGCGCCCGAATCGAGGAGGGCGTAGTCGGCGTCCGGCTCGACCGTCAGGATCACCGGCAGGCGCTCGGCCGGCCGGGCGCCCGGGCGCTTCGGTGGGGCCGGGCGCGGGCCTGCGGCGGGCGCGGCCGCTTCGGCGGCGGGACGCGGCGTCTCGCCCGAAGCCGAAGCGGGGCGGGGCAAGGAATCCTTGCGGGGGCGGCGCGGTCCGCTCAACGGGGTGGCTCCTGGCCGATCGTGTCTGTCATGCCCGCTCCTGTATCGGTTTGGTTTGCGCTTGGCAAAACCCCGAAAATCCTGAAGGTGACGTCGGACACACCGGAAGCGTCCGGGTGGCCGCGACATCGGGAGGACAGACATGGATCTCAAAGGCGAATACCGGCTGCCGGCCCCCCGGCAGAAGGTCTGGGAAGCGCTCAACGACCCCGCCGTTCTCAAGGCCTGCATCCCCGGCTGCGAGAGCCTCGAAATGACCGGCGACAACGCCATGGCCGCGACCGTCGTCGCCAAGGTCGGCCCGGTCAAGGCGAAGTTCAACGGCGAGGTCCGGCTCGAAAACGTCAACGCGCCGGAAAGCTATTCGATCGTCGGCGAGGGCAAGGGCGGCATTGCGGGCTTTGCCAAGGGCGGCGCCGACGTGCATCTGGCCGAGGAAGGCGCGGAGACGATCCTGACCTACACCGTCGACGCGCAGGTCGGCGGCAAGATCGCCCAGCTCGGCGGCCGTCTGATCGAATCCTCGACCAAGAAACTCGCCGGCCAGTTCTTCGACAATTTCGCGGCGCATCTTTCCGGCGGCGAAGCCACAGGCGCAACGGGGACGACGGAAGCCGTCTGAACCGCCGGCAAGGAAGCGGGCGCAACGGCAACGCGCCTTCCTCGCCCCTCCGGGGAGAGGTGGCCGGCAGGCCGGAGAGGGGGTGGCGGCAGGCCGCCAGGACGCCGCGCTCCCCCTCATCCCGCTGCCGCGACCTTCTCCCCGGAGGGAGAAGAAGCCGCTTTGGCGTGGCTGGATTAAGCCGCGCGCGGCGCCGCGAGAGCGGTCGAGGGCGGCGTCGCCGTCTTTTCCTCGCGCAGCAGGCGCAGGCTGGCCTTGGCCTCCTCGGCCTCGCGGCGCAGCCGCTCGACTTCGTTGCGGCGCTTCCAGGCCTTGCGGCGGTAGTGCGACTGCGTCAGCCAGGTGCCGAGGCCGCCGAGGATCACGCCGGTAATGATCGCCCCCATCATGACGATGAACAGCGGCAGGGAGTAGGTGAACTGCGGCATGGTGCCGAAGGGATCCAGCGAGACGGTGACCGGCGCCCGGTTGGCGACGCAGAACACCACGAGCAGGATGGCCAGCGGCACGAGGATCACGAAGGACAGGATTCTGGAGATCATCGTCGGGCCCTTGACTGGCTTTGCCCGGATGACCCGGGCGCGTTCAACGTGCGTCACGTCTTCGATATGGCGGCGCCGGGCCCCGGGTCAATCGCGCCAGCGGGCGATTGCGGCGCGCCGCGCCTTTCGGTCCGCCCGCCTTCGCCCTCGACTGTCAGCCCCGGACACGGTCCGAAACGTCGCCCGCCGGGCGCCATCGCGTCGCGCGGCGGCAAGCGCGTGGCGTCAGCTGGGCTCGTTCAGGCGCTCGCGCAGCTCCTTGCCAGCCTTGAAGAAGGGCACCCACTTCTCCTCGACCTCGACCGATTCGCCGGTGCGCGGGTTGCGGCCGGCGCGCGGCGGACGATTCTTCACCGAAAAGGCGCCGAAGCCGCGCAACTCGACGCGGTTGCTCTCGCACAGCGCATCGGTGATCTCGTCGAAGATCGCGTTGACGATGGTCTCGACGTCGCGCTGGTAGAGATGCGGATTGCGGCTCGCGATGATCTGCACGAGTTCGGATTTGATCACGGGTGGGCTCCGTTCGGGTCTGGGCGATCGTCGCATTCGCCGGTGGGCCCGCCACCCGGCACGACAGGATCGTGCGCGGCTGAGGGGCGGACGGGTTCACGTACAAGGTCTTGGGTCGGCTAGGGTCTTGGGTCGGCGAAGTGTAAGGGCAGGTGGGCCGTCAGATCAATATCCCGACGCTCCGGGAACGAGATTGGCTGAAACGCTCACGGCGCCCTGCCCCCCAGCTGCGGCTCCCAGATCGACACCAGGCCGCCGGCGTGGCCGCTGCCGCGCAGCAGCGCCTCGGGGAGCGTCTCGGCACGGGGATCGAGCCCGAGGCTGGCGAAGACGAAGGAACGGGCTCTGGCGAAGATCGACCAGCCCAGCCCCTCCTCCTCGTCCGGCTTGCGCTCGACGATCGGCAGGCCAGGCGTCAGCTGGCGCTCTTCCTCGAGCCAGCGGCGGATCTCGGGCTCGCCGCCGAGCCCGTCGATCAGGCGGTTGGCGAGCGCCTGCCGGCCGCTGAACACCGAGCCGTCGGCCAGCCGCCGCGCCTCGGCGCCATCGAAGGGACGGCGCGCATCGACCAGCGTGACGAACCAGTCATAGGTGTCCATCACCAGCCGGCGGATCATGTCCTTGGCCGCCTCGGGCGCCGGGCTGAAGGGCGAAGGCTCGGCCTTCAGCGGCGAGGACTTGATCGCGTCGACCTTGACGCCGACCGTGTCGAGCAGGACCGAGGCATCGACATACTGGAAAAGGACGCCGATCGAGCCGACGATCGAGGTTTCGTGCGCGACGATGTGATCGGCGGCGACGGCGATCATGTAGCCGGCGGAAGCGGCGAGCGTGCCGACACCGGCGGCCAGCGGCTTCACCTCGGCGATCGACCTTGCGGCATTATAGAGCGTTTCGCCACCGACCGTGGTGCCGCCGGGACTGTCGATCTGCAGGATCACCGCCTTGACCGACGCGTCGTCCTTGAGGTCGGCGAGGAGGTCGAGAAGCTTGTCGTCCTCGGTGATGAGGCCCTCGACCCGGACCATGGCGATGCTGTCGCGGGCCGATCCCCGCCCATCGGCCGACCACAGCGCCAGGGAGACCCCGACCACGGCGAGCCCGACGAGGAAGAGGGCGGCGCCACGCCAGAAGCCGAGCTTCCGGCGCAGGCGTCGACGGTCGATCAGGTCCTGCGCATTGGCCATTTCGGATCCACCGTCATGATTTGCTAACCACCGGACGGATAGACTCTCGACCGGGTCTTGCCAAGCGCGGCATCGCCCGCGGGGAAGGCCACCTTTTCCCGCGGCGAAATTTCTCCATATTAGGCGGGTGAAACAAGAAGCCCGCAAGCGGCTGACGGCTTCGCCCGATCGGCGGGGTCCGCTCCGCCGGGTCCGGTGTCGTCCCGTCCACCGGCGCCTGCCCCAGACCATCGACGTCGTGCAGCATCAGGCCAACCAGATCAGGACCAGCGTTTGACCGAGACGACAGGACACATGGATCGGGCGGTGCGTGCGGGGGCTCTCGCCAGCCTGACCGACAACCGACGCTCCGACAAGGAGTTCGCCCGCGCGCGCCGACACTCCCGGCTGGTCGCCCTTTTGAAGATCGGCTTGCCGGCCATGGCGGCTCTCATCGTCGTCGGCGGCATCGCGGTGACGTGGCTCGCCCGGGCCCTGCCGGACAATGTCTCGGTCTCGGCGGCCGGCCTGCAGGACGGACGCATCGTCATGGAAGACCCGCGCATGTCGGGCTATGACAAGAACCAGCGCCCCTATTCGATGGTGGCGCAGCGTGCCATCCAGGCGCTCGATGGCAGCGGGATCGAACTGGAGGACGTCAAGGCGAACATCACCATTTCCGACAGCGCCACTGCCGACGTGCTCGCCGCCCGCGGTCACTACGAACAAAAGAGCCAGCAATTGCGCCTCTACGACGACGTCAGGGTCGACACCAGCAGCGGCATGTCGATCCGGCTCAGCGACGCGCGGATCGATATGGCCAATGGCAGCATGATCGGCGCCGGCCCCGTCACCATCAACACGCCGAACCAGACCATCGAAGCCGGCAGTCTCGACGTCAAGGAAGGCGGCAAGGTCCTGGGCTTCGGCGGCCCGGTGAAGATGACCCTCCTGCCCAGCCCGGGCGACATGCCCGCCACCAGCCCTACCGGAAAGCAACCGAGCCCATGAATGCACGCCAGTCCTTCGGCTTCGCCCCCTGCCTCCTCGTCGCGACGCTGCTCTGCGCGGTCGCGCCGCCCGCGTCTGCCCAGGCGCCGGGAACCTTCACCGGCCTGAAGGTCGGCGGCGACCAGCCGATCGCGATTGAATCCGACCAGCTCGACGTCGACGATTCCAAGGCCGTCGCGACCTTCACCGGCAATGTCTCCGTCGCCCAGGGTCCGACGCTGATGAAGTCGGGCAAGCTCGTCGTGTACTATATCAAGGCGGCGGCCGACGGTGCGGCGGCCCCGAAGCCGGCCGCGGGCGCCATGCCGGGCGGCAACAACCAGATCGACCGGCTGGAGGCGAGCGGCAAGGTCTACATCAAGTCCGAGGATCAGGTCGCCACGGCCGAGACCGCCAATTTCGACATGAAGACGCAGATCGCCGTGCTGGATGGCAACGTCGTCCTGACCCAGGGCGAGAACATCGCCCGCGGTCCGAGCCTCACCATCCACATGGATACCGGCGTCGCCCAGTTCAGCGGCGGACGCGTCAAGATGCTCATGGCACCGCAGAGCGATCAGCCCCAGCAGTAAGCATACCGGCCGTCGGCAGCGCGCCGCTGCCCGGCCGGCCGGCCGGACCGCAGGCCCGGCGCCGGGCGGCCGCCCCATGGATCAGAGACGGATGAGCATGACCGAGACGACCTTCGACTACGGCACCGGCGACGCGTCGCTGACCTTGCCTGCCGGGCTGGCCTCCGGGGCGGTGGACCCCACCGCCTCGACGGCCGGGACCCTGGTCGCCCGCGGCATCACCAAGGCCTATCGCGGCCGACGGGTGGTCGACGGCGTCGACGTGCATGTCCGGCGCGGCGAGGCGGTCGGCCTGCTCGGGCCGAACGGCGCCGGCAAGACCACCTGCTTCTACATGATCACCGGGCTCGTGCCGGTCGACAGCGGTCGCATCGAACTCGACGGCCACGACATCACGCAGATCCCGATGTACCGGCGGGCGCGCCTGGGCATCGGCTATCTGCCGCAGGAGGCCTCGATCTTTCGCGGCCTCACGGTCGAGCAGAACATCCGGGCCGTGCTCGAAGTGGTGGAGAAGGACAAGCGCGCGCGCGAGGACCAGCTGACCGCGCTGCTTGAGGAATTCCACATCGAGCACCTGCGCAAATCGCCGGCCACGGCGCTGTCGGGCGGCGAGCGGCGGCGCTGCGAGATCGCGCGGGCGCTGGCCTCGCGGCCGACCTTCATGCTGCTCGACGAACCCTTCGCCGGCATCGATCCCATCGCGGTGGCCGACATCCAGGGCCTGGTGCGCCACCTGACCCAGCGCGGCATCGGTGTCCTGATCACCGACCACAACGTCCGCGAGACGCTCGGGCTCATCGACCGCGCCTACATCATGCATGCCGGCACCGTTCTGACGCACGGCAATCCGCAGGAAATCGTCGACCATGTCGACGTCCGGCGCTTCTATCTCGGCGACCAGTTCACCTTCTGAAACGACGGTTTGGAACTGCCAACAAAATGGGCAGAGCGAGACCGGGCGCATTGACAAGCAAGTTACGGACCAGCTTTGATGCGCTGTCGCCGGCCGTGTATTAGCCGGCCATCCTTTCCGGGGATCGGTTCGTAGGGCGTCCGCCATCATGCTTTCCGCCAAGCTCCAGATGCGCCAGAGCCAGTCGCTGGTGATGACGCCGCAGCTTCTTCAGTCGATCCGGCTGCTGCAGTTCTCGCATCTCGAACTGCAGACCTTCATCGAAGGCGAGATGGAGAAGAATCCGCTCCTCTCCGTCGCCGAGACCCGCCCGGACGATCCCCGCGCCGAGCACCAGGCGCCGGCGCTCGTGCCGGACCTCGACGACGCCGCTCTCGACCAGGCCGGCGAGCGGGCCGAGATCGCCGGCTTCGACGACGGCTTCGATCCGCCCGCGGCGCGAGCCACGCCGGAGGAGGGGCGCCCGCTGCCGTCGCAACTCCCCTCTTCGGGGATCGGCGGCCAGGAGGGCGAATCCTTCATCGAGGCCCTCGCCGATACAAAGCCCTCGCTGTTTGCCCACGCGCTCAGCGAGATCCGCCAGGCGATCGTCGATCCGGCCGACCGCCGGATCGCGGAGATCCTCGCCGAGCAGCTCGACGAGGGCGGCTATCTCCGGCTCGACATCGCGGCCGCCGCGGCGGAGCTCGGCATCGACGCCCGGCGCGCCACTTCCATCCTCGACCGGCTGAAGAACGAGGCCGAGCCGGCCGGCCTGTTCGCACAGGACCTTGCCGACTGCCTCGCCATTCAGCTGCGCCGCCGCAACCGTCTCGACCCGGTCATGCAGATCGTCCTCGACAATCTCGACCTTCTCGCCCGCCGCGATTTTCAGGCGCTGAGGCGCCTCACCGGCGAGGACGAGAGCGGCCTGATGGACATGCTGGCGGAAATCCGCCGGCTCGATCCCAAGCCCGGCCAGGACTACGGCTCGGCCGTGGCCGACGTGGTGGTGCCGGACGTCATCGTCGAGGCCGCCGTCGACGGCGGCTGGCGCATCGAGCTCAATCCCGCGGCCCTGCCGCGGGTCCTGGTGGAATCGGACTATGTCCGCCGCATCGCCACGGGGCGGCTCGACAAGCAGGAACAGGCCTTCATCTCCGACTGCCACGCCTCGGCGAACTGGCTGGTGCGCTCGCTCGACCAGCGGGCCCGGACGATCCTCAAGGTCGCCACCGAGATCGTGAAGCACCAGGACGGTTTCCTGTGCGAGGGCATCACCGCCTTGCGGCCGCTGACGCTGATGACGGTGGCGGAAGCCGTCGGCATGCACGAATCGACGATCAGCCGGGTGACCGCCAACAAATACATCGCCACGCCGCGCGGCACGTTCGAGCTGAAATTCTTCTTCACCGTGGCGATCCCCGCCACGGGCGGCGGCGAGGCGCATTCGGCCGAGACCGTCAAACACCGGATCCGCTCCATGGTCGACGGCGAGAGCGCGGGCTGCGTCCTGTCCGACGACGACATCGCCGAAAGGCTGAAGCGCGAGGGCGTCGACCTCGCCCGCCGCACCGTGGCGAAATACCGCGAGGGCCTGGGCATCCGCTCCTCGATCCAGCGGCGGCGCGAAATGAAAGCGCGCCAGCTCGCCTGCTGAACCGGCCGGCCGCCGAACCCCGCCGGCGCCGGGACTTCGGGGCTCGCCGAGGGCCCGCGGCGCGCCGAAGCACCCTTCAATGGCCCGGCCGGTGGATACGCAGGCGGGGGCTTCGCGTTGACAGAGGCATCGTTCGTTTTTAGAAGGCCACACCCGACGGCCAGCGGTTCATGTCGACCAGCCGGAAACATCGTACGACGAACGATGCTGCGATTTTTCGGCCAAGACTTGCCGGTGGGTGTATCAAGCAGAGGACAGATTCGCAGAAATCGTGCGGATCGATCGTCCGAGGGAGCTTTAGTCAGATGGGTGTTCGGGTATCGGGCAGGCACATGGATGTCGGCGAGGCCTTCCGCACGCGGATCGAGGATCGCCTCGGTCAGTCGGTCGGAAAATACTACGACGGTAACTTCAGTGGCACCGTGGTCGTCTCCAAGGAGGGACCGCGGTTCGAAACCGATTGCACGCTGCATCTGGATACGGGCGTCATCTTCCAGGCCGCCGGGACCGCACACGACCCGGAGGCCTCCTTCTCAGACGCCGCCGAACGGATCGACAAGCGGCTGCGGCGCTACAAGCGGCGCCTGAAGGACCACTACGCCAACGGCAACGGCCAGCAGCGCGACGTCGCCTACACGGTGATGGCCGCGCCCTCGCCCGAGTCGGACGAGCTCGACGAAATGCCGGAGGACTATGCGCCGGCCATCATCGCCGAGACCTCGCTAAAGGTGGGGGTGATGTCCGTCGCCCATGCCGTGATGGAGCTCGACCGGCGCGACAGCCCGGTGATCGTCTTCCGCAATGCCGGCAATGGCGAGGTGAACATCGTCTACCGCCGCGCCGACGGCAATTTCGGCTGGGTCGATCCTTCGTCCTTCAAGCCGGAAAGCTGACTCATGTGGAGGGGGGGCAGGCCGCAACCTGACGGCGCGTCCTCCTTCTGCCCCGCGAAGAACTCGCCGCCCGCCTCTTCCGGCCAATCATCGGCAGGCCGGCCCGGACACGGATTTCGGCATTTATGACTTCCAGCCAGACCCTCAAGAACAGCCCCGCGGATCTCGGCAGCCTGATCGACCTGGAGTCGATCCTGCCCGCCATGAAGGCGAGTTCCAAGAAGCAGGTCCTGCAAGAACTGGCGGAGAGGGCGGCCCAGCGCACCGGTCTTTCGGAGCGCGAGATCTTCGACAAGGTGATGCAGCGCGAGCGGCTCGGATCCACCGGCGTCGGCAACGGCATCGCCATCCCGCACGGCAAGATCGAGAACCTGACGGGCCTCGTCGGCGTCTTCGGCCGGCTCTACCATCCGGTCGAGTTCGACGCCCTCGACGATCAGCCGGTGGATCTGGTCTTCCTGCTGCTGGCGCCGGAGGATGCCGGCGCCGATCATTTGAAGGCGCTGTCGAAGATCGCCCGCATGCTGCGCAATGGCGAGACGGTCACCCGCCTGCGGGCGGCGCGCGACGCCGACACCCTCTATGCCGTCATGACCGAGGCCAAGGCCGCCGGCACCTGAGCGGCCTTCGCCGCCCCTGAGGCCACAGGCCTCAGTGGATGCTGACGGTGGTGAGGGCGTTCTGCGAGGCGCTGGCCAGGATGCTGCCGCGATCGTCGGAGACGGCCAGCGGCGTGCCATCGGCGGCAAACAGAGCCCAGAGGTCGATGCCGGGCTGGATTTCCTTCGCTGCCGGGAACTTGGCGCGGATATCGTCCGACGACATCCGGCGGAGATAGGCGACGTGTCCCTCGCCGATGGCGGCCAGTTCGCTCGTGGCGACGACAGGGCGCAATGTGTCGGTCATGATCTGTCTCCTGAGTAAGGCATCGTGGACATTGGACACGGGTGTCCGCCGGCGGTCATTCGGCAACGACAATCTCGATGCGCTTGACCACGCGCTCCGGTTCCGGTCGCGCCAGATCGATCATCAAAAGGCCGTTGCCGAGCTTGGCGCCGACGATCTGCATGCCATCGGCGAATAGAAAGCTCTTCTGGAACTGCCGCGCCGCGATGCCGCGATGCAGGTAGTCGCGATCCTTGTCGTCGGCCTGGCGGCCGCGGATGGTCAACTGGTTCTCTTCGGTCGTGACTTCAAGCTCGCCGGGGCTGAAACCGGCCACGGCCAGGGTAATGCGCAGGAGGGTCGCCCCGCCTGCCGCCTCGGCGGATTCGTCGCGGATCCGCTCGATATTGTAGGGCGGATAACCCTCGCCTCCCTTGCCGATCCTCTCCAGCGTCCGCTCGACGCTGTCGAAGCCAAGCAGCAGAGGACTGGAAAACGGCGTCATCCGGCTCATTCGGCAAGTCCTTGTTTAAAGCGACTTTTATGGAGGACCCGGTGGTATCGGCATCCTCCTCTGTGGTCCTGCATATGGCGCCGCCGGTGCGCAGTTTCAAGTTTGCGACGAGGCTCCTCTTCGACAAAACGGGGCGGTGCATGCTCGATGCTCCGCCTCTTGCGTTAACAAAGCGTGATGCCGGATCGGGGCCTGGTCGCAGGGGCGCTGGCGGCGCGAGCAAGCCGTCGCGCTGTCGGGGACGGCACGCATGGCAGCATGCCGCGGAGCTTGGCGGAAGGACGCGCGCTCTCGCCTGTCGACGTGTGCTTGGGATCGCAGCTGCCGATCCGCTCCAATGCAATGAAGAATTACAGGACAAGCGGACACGATCGCCGAGCGCCAAGGCGCAAACCGATCGCGGCGCATGGCGCGGCCGTCGAGGGCCGCGCGTTCAGGCGATCAGGACGCGACCGCGCCGGGCTTGAAGGTGAGCACCACGCCGTTGATGCAGTGGCGCTTGCCGGTCGGCGGCGGACCGTCGTCGAAGACGTGACCGAGATGGCCGCCGCAGGTCGCGCAATGCTCTTCGACACGGGGATAGATCAGCTTGTAGTCCGTGGTGTTCGCCGTGGCGCCGGGCAGGGCGGCATAGAAGCTCGGCCATCCCGTGCCGGAATCGAACTTCGTCGCCGAGGAATAGAGCGCCGTGTCGCAACCGACGCAGTGGTAGAGCCCGGACTGCTTGTTGTCGTTGAGTTGGCTCGAAAACGGCCTCTCCGTCGACTCCTGGCGGAGGACGGCGAACTGGTCGGGCGTGAGCAGCTTGCGCCACTCGTCGTCGGTCTTCGTCACGGGAAACTTGCCGTCGGCGCTGCGGGCTGCGGGGCTGAGGAAGAGCCCGGCGCCGAGGGCCGAAGCCGTCATCAGGCCACCGGTGAGGAGAAATTGTCTGCGCTGCATGGGTGATCTCCGGTGATGACGCTCGAAGCATGATTTAGACATCCCGGCCGTGCCTACCAGACCCACCGGCCGCAGCACGGCCGAAAGCACGAAAACTTGCGCGGGGCAGAGGGCGGCAGCGGCCGACCTCCCTGAGTTCGGCCGCTGCCCCTTGGATGTTACATCTTCGGCATCAGAACCGTGTCGATGACGTGCACGACGCCGTTCGACTGCATGACGTCAGCCTGCGTCACGGTCGCGACATTGCCGCTCGCATCGGTGACGGTCAGCTTGTCGCCGTCCATGGCCAGCGTCACCTCCTCGCCTTCGACGGTCTTGACCATGTGCTTGCCGCCGTCATCCTTGACCATCTGCATGGCGGCTTCCGACGTCGCCTTGGCCGGGACCACGTGGTAGGTCAGGATCTTGGTCAGCTTCTCCTTGTTCTCCGGCTTCACCAGCTCGTCGACCGTGCCGGACGGGAGCTTGGCGAAGGCGTCGTTGTCGGGGGCGAAGACGGTGAACGGGCCGGCGGTGCCGAGCGTCTCGACGAGGCCGGCGGCCTTCACGGCGGCGACGAGCGTCGTCAGGTTCGACGCGTTCGGGGCGTTCTCGGCGATGGTCTTGTCGGCATACATCGGCGCGCCGCCGACGGTGACGGTCTGAGCCGCGGCGCCGAGCGTGCCGGCGGCGAGGATCGAGGCGATGGCCAGCGAACGGATGGTGGACTTGATCATTGGGCGTTCCTTTTGGTGAAAAAGGGATGCCTTTCAGAATCGAAAGGTACCGAAGATACGGAGCGGGATGCCGATAGCTGCATTTCCTTCGGTCACAGATACTTGATGCCCGGCTATGCAGAAGCGGCCGCCGAGTGCTTCCCCGAGAGCAGTTCGACGCGAACCTGCGTCGGGGATCAGCGGGCTGCCGGCGGCAGTGTCCGGTGAGCAGGAACCTTACCCACGGCGCTCCCCTCTTCCGGCCCTTCGGGCCACCTTCTCCCCGAGGGGAGAAGAATGGCGCGAGATCTGTAGCGCTGCGAGGAGGGACGCCATTCCTCGCCCCTGTGGGGAGAGGGTGGACGTCGCGAAGCGACGGACGGGAGAGGGGGACGCCGCCCGACGAACAGAGCAAGACCCTCACCGCGCCACTGGCCACAGCGGGAGCCGCGGCAGAGGCGCCAAGTGAAGCACAAGGGCGGCAGAAGGCATAGCCGGGGCGAACGCACGACGCGGCGGCGGCGTCAGTCGTCGACGCGGCCGCGCCCCTTCTTGACGTCGGCCCTGACCCGCTTGGTCGTCAGGCGGCGCTCGACCGAGCCTTTCGACGGCCGCGTCTTCTTGCGCGGCGGCGGCGGCGGGACCAAAGCGGCGCGGATCAGCTCGGCGAGCCGCTCGCGCGCGTCCTCGCGGTTGCGCTCCTGGGTGCGGAAGCGCGAGGCCTCGATCAGGATCTCGCCGGCCTTGGTGGTGCGGCTGCCGGCCAGCCGCATCAGCCGCACCGCGACATCGTCGGCGAGCACCCGCGAGCCCCGCGCATCGAAGCGCAGCTGCACGGCGGTCGAGACCTTGTTGACGTTCTGGCCGCCCGGCCCGCTGGAGCGGATGAAGCTTTCCTCGAAATCGCCGCGCGGGATCAGAAGGCGGGCATTGATCCGCAGTCCCTCGTCCTCCTCGCTCATCGCCTCAGCCTCCGTTCCGCGCCCGGGCTTGCCGGCGCCCGACCATGTGCCCCTCCCGGCCGGCGAAGACAATGCCGCCCGATGCCGGAGAGGGTCACCGCGAAGGTTCCGGAAACGAAACGGCCCGCGACGCGCCCTTTTCGGGCAGCGGTCGCGGGCCGAGCTCCTCCCAGAGCAGGCGTGCGGCGCTATTGCGCCGCGATGGCGGAGATCGGCGAGGCTTCCATCACCTCGGCGTCGACATGCTCCTCGAACTTGCCGAAGTTCGCCCGGAACATCTCCACCAGGCGCGCGGCCTGGCGGTCATAGGCCTCGGCGTCGGCCCAGGTCGAGCGCGGATCGAGGATGGCCGGATCGACGCCCTCCACCGCCACGGGCACCTGGAAGCCGAAGGACGGATCGGTGCGGAATTCGGCATCCTTCAACGAGCCGTCGAGAGCCGCCGACAGCAGCGCGCGCGTCGCCTTGATCGGCATGCGGCTGCCCGTGCCGTAGGCGCCGCCGGTCCAGCCGGTGTTGACCAGCCAGCAGTCGACATCGTGCTCGGCGATGAGGTCGCGCAGGAGATTGCCGTAGACGGAGGGGTGGCGCGGCATGAAGGGCGCGCCGAAGCACGTCGAGAAGGTCGCTTCCGGCTCGGTCACGCCCTTTTCCGTGCCCGCCACCTTGGCGGTGTAGCCGGAGAGGAAGTGGTACATGGCCTCGGCCGGGGTGAGCTTGGCGATCGGCGGCAGCACGCCGAAGGCATCGGCCGTCAGCATGATGATGTTCTTGGGATGCCCGGCGCGGCCGCTGGCACTGGCGTTCGGAATGAAGTGCAGGGGATAGGCGGCGCGGGTGTTCTCGGTCAGCGACTTGTCGTCGAAGTCCGGCACGCGGTCCGAGTCGAGCACGACGTTTTCCAGAACGGTCGAGAACATCTTCGTCGTGGCGAAGATTTCCGGCTCCGCCTCGGCCGAGAGCTTGATCGTCTTGGCGTAGCAGCCGCCCTCGAAGTTGAAGATGCCGTCCTTGCCCCAGCCGTGCTCGTCGTCGCCGACGAGGGTGCGCTTGGGATCGGCCGACAGCGTCGTCTTGCCGGTGCCCGACAGGCCGAAGAACACCGCCGCGTCGCCGTCCGGGCCGACATTGGCCGAGCAGTGCATCGGCATCACGTGCTTTTCCGGCAGGAGATGGTTGAGGACGGTAAACACCGACTTCTTCATCTCGCCGCCATAGGAGGTGCCGCCGATCAGGACGATCTTGCGCGAGAGGTCGCAGGCGATGACGGTCTCCGAGCGGCACTCGTGGCGCTCGGGATCGGCGCGGAACGACGGCAGGTCGATGATCGTCAGTTCCGGATCGAAGTCGATCAGCGCCTGCCGGTCGGGCCGGATCAGGAGATGGCGGATGAACAGGGCGTGCCAGGCATATTCGGTGACGACGCGGGTGGCGATGGCATTCTCGGGATCGGCGCCGCCGACGAGATCCTGGACGAACAGGTCGCGGCCCGCGGCATGCGCCTTGAAGTCGTCGTAGAGACGCTCGAAGGCTTCTGGCGTCATTGCCCGGTTGTTGTCCCACCAGATCACCGGATCGGTGTTCTCGTCGCGGACGACGAACTTGTCCTTGGCCGAACGGCCGGTGTGCTGTCCCGTCGTCACCACCAGAGCGCCGTGGGCGGTGAAGCGGCCTTCGCCGCGACGGATGGCGGTTTCGACCAGATCGACCGCGTTGAGATTCCAGCGCAGCGATCCGAGATCCGCCAGTCCGGTCGTCTCGATGCCCCTGGTGCGATTGCGCAACCCGATCTCGTCCATCCCGCCCATTCTCCCGTCGCTGCGTCGGGCGCAGCGCCGACCGGCCAACCCAATACTGCGACGCGGCATGACCATCAAGCAAAAACCAAGAATCCGTTAGCTTAATCAGTGTATTAATCGATTAAAAGAATTCACGGCCAATCTAATCGGTTTGATTTTCGGCGCCTTGCCCGGCTTGGGCAGTCGATCGAGACGCCGACAGACAGTGCCAGGGTCGGGCTGATCACGGCACCTTTTGGCCGCTCGCTCATTCCTGTCCCGGTATACGGCTGCGGCCGACGCCGCCGATGGACGAAAGGATGCGACATGACCGAGAACAAGACCGACGAATTCTGGAAGCTGGTCGAGGATTTCGACACCTGCATGGTGGTGACCCGCAAGGGCGGCCGCTTGCGGGCCCGGCCGATGGCGCCGCGGGTCTCGGAGGAGCGCCGGGAGATCCTGTTCCTGACCGAGGCCGAGTCGCACAAGGTGGACGAGATCGAGGCCGACAGCGAAGTCGCGCTCACCTTCTCCAAGCACGGCAAGTACGTCTCGGTCTCCGGGCATGCCCGGATCTCCGGCGACCGCGCCCTGGTGGCGAAGATCTGGGACAGCGAGGCGGAAGCCTGGCTGCCGGAGGGCAAGGACGATCCGAACGTCGTGGTGCTCGTCGTCGATCCCCACGATGCCGAGCTCTGGAACGTCAAGGCGAGCAAGATCGAGCAGGCCTGGGAATTTGCCCGCGCCTATCTCGGCGACAAGGACCGGCCGGATACGACGCGTCACCAGACCGTCAAGCTCTGATCTCTCCCTGACAGAGGCGCCCCTCGAGCCGCACGCCGCACCCTTCAGAGGTGCGGCGGCGCGCTAATTCGGCGCGCCTGGGTGCTTGCCCTGGCTTTTGCCGGGTTTCGCCACATTTAATGCTGATTGATGTTGCGACAACAGCACAGCGTGCGCGCTGCTTTGTAGCGCGGCGTTGACAAAGGCGTATCGACGGATACGCGCCCGCAAAGGGCGCCTATCCCGCGCCAGGGCGGCCTTTGGCGCCGCCGGCCAACCGACGAGGAGTATGACACGATGCCGACTATCGCGCTGGTGGACGACGACAGGAACATCCTGACGTCGGTGTCGATCGCGCTGGAGAACGAGGGCTATCGGGTCGAAACCTACACCGACGGGGCCTCGGCCCTCGAGGGCCTGCAGTCCCGCCCCCCGCATCTGGCGATTTTCGACATCAAGATGCCCCGCATGGACGGGATGGAACTCCTGCGCCGTCTGCGGCAGAAGTCCGACCTGCCGGTGATCTTCCTGACGTCGAAGGACGAGGAGATCGACGAGCTGTTCGGCCTGAAGATGGGCGCCGACGACTATATCCGCAAACCCTTCTCGCAGCGTCTCCTGGTGGAGCGCGTCCGGGCGATCCTGCGGCGCGGCGCGGCCCGCGATGCGGCCAAGACCGGCCCGACGCCGGAGTCCTCGCTCGAACGCGGCCAGCTGGTCATGGACCAGGAGCGACACACCTGCACCTGGATGGAGCAGCCGGTGACGCTCACCGTCACCGAGTTCCTGATCCTGCATTCGCTGGCGCAGCGACCCGGCGTGGTGAAGAGCCGCGACGCCCTGATGGACGCCGCCTATGACGAGCAGGTCTATGTCGACGACCGCACCATCGACAGCCACATCAAGCGCCTGCGCAAGAAGTTCAAGGCCATTGACGACGACTTCGACATGATCGAGACCCTCTACGGCGTCGGTTACCGCTTCCGCGAGATCTGACCGCCGGGGACGGGATCGCCGTTCCGCCAAGCCGCCGGCGCCAGGGCGCCGGCTTCGCACTGACCTGCATGGACCGAAGAATGGTGGCGAACGCCGAAGGCGACACCGGGACGGACGCCGCGGCCGCGCGCCGGAGGCGACGCGAGGCGGCGACGCGCTCGCGGCTGCGCCGCCTGCCGCTGGTGCGGCGGGCGCTGCATCGCGCGCGCTGGGTGCTCGGCCATTCGATCTTCTCCTCCCTCACCCGTCGCATCGTCTTCCTCAACCTGGTGGCGCTGATCGTCCAGGTCTCAGGCATCTTGTATCTCAACCAGTTCCGCGCCGGCCTCACCGATGCGCGGGTGGAGAGCCTGTTGACGCAGGGCGAGATCATCGCCAGCGCCATCGCCTCCTCGGCGACGGTCGAAACCAACTCGATCACGCTCGATCCGGAAAAACTGCTGGAGCTGCAGGCCGGGCAGACACTGCAGCCGGGCCTCGATTCGGCCGACAGCCTCGACTTTCCGATCAATCCGGAGCGCGTCGCGCCGCTTCTGCGCCGCCTGATCTCGCCGACGCGCACGCGCGCGCGGCTCTACGACCGCGACGCCAACCTCATTCTCGACTCGCGCCATCTCTACTCGCGCGGCCAGATCCTGCGCTACGACCTGCCGCCGATCACCGACGACGAGCCGGAGATCGTCGACCGCATCACCGCCTGGGCGCAATGGCTGTTCCAGCGCGCCGACCTGCCGCTCTATGCCGAAAGCCCCGGCGGCTCGGGCACGATCTACCCGGAAGTGATGAATGCCCTGACCGGCGGGCCGGCCGCCGTCGTGCGCGTCACCGACAAGGGCGAGCTGATTGTCTCCGTCGCCGTGCCGATCCAGCGCTTTCGCGCGGTTCTGGGCGTCCTCCTCCTGTCGACGCAGGGCGGCGACATCGACAAGATCGTCCAAGCGGAGCGGATGGCGATCGTGCGCGTCTTCGCCGTCGCCGCCATCGTCACGGTGGTGCTGTCGATCCTCCTCGCCTCGACCATTGCGACGCCTTTGCGCCGGCTCTCGGCCGCCGCCATCCGGGTGAAGCGCGGGGTGAAGTGGCGCGAGGAGATTCCCGATTTCGGCGACCGCGCCGACGAAGTCGGCAATCTCGCCACGGCGCTCCGGGAGATGACCAACGCGCTCTACAAGCGCATGGACGCGATCGAGAGTTTTGCCGCCGATGTCAGCCACGAGCTGAAGAACCCCCTCACCTCGCTGCGCTCGGCCGTCGAGACCCTGCCGCTCGCGCGCAACGAAAACTCCAAGCAGCGCCTCCTGGCCGTGATCGAGCACGATGTCCGCCGCCTCGACCGGCTGATCACCGACATTTCCGACGCCTCACGGCTCGACGCGGAACTGGCGCGCGAGGGCACCGGCCGCGTCGACCTCGCCGCCCTGATCGGCTCGGTCGTTGACGGCGCCCGGGCCCACCGCAAGGAGGGCTGGGACACGGTGATCATGCTGAAGGTCGAGCCGCTGCCGGCCGGCCGCAGCTACGTCGTCGCCGGGCATGACCTGCGGCTCAGCCAGGTCTTCACCAATCTCATCGACAATGCCCGGTCCTTCGTCGCGATGGAGGGCGGTCGCATCGTCGTGACGCTCCGGCGCGAGGCGAAGCAGATCGTCGTCGGCGTCGAGGACAACGGCCCCGGCATCCAGGCCGAAAAGATCGAGCGCATCTTCGAGCGCTTCTACACCGACCGCCCCTCGGCAGAAGCTTTTGGCCAGAATTCCGGTCTCGGCCTGTCGATCTCGCGGCAGATCGTCGAGGCGCATGGCGGCACGCTCGAGGCCGAGAACATTTTTGACGCGCGCGAACCCGGCATCGTCCGCGGCGCCCGCTTCACGGTCCGGCTGCCCGGCGAATGAGCCCCGTCAACCTCCATGGCACCGTCATCGCGCTCGGCGGCATCGGCATCCTCATCCGCGGCCCGTCGCGCAGCGGCAAGTCGGCGCTGGCGCTCTCGGCCCTGCGCCGCGCCGAGATGCTGGGCCTGTCCGCCGCGCTGGTCGCCGACGACCAGGTCTTCATCGAGATACGCGAAGGCCAGGTCGAGGCCGTCGCCCCCGCCCCGATCCGCGGCCTGATCGAAATCTCCGGCGTCGGCATCCTGCACGAGGCCTCGATTGACCGGATCGCGCTCCAACTCGTCGTCGACCTCTGCGAACCCGAGACGCTTCATCGCCTTCCCGGCGTGCTGAGGACCGCCATTGCCGGCACCGACCTGCGGCTGATCGTCCTGCCGGCACGGCAGGCGGCGTTCTCGGCCGATGTCCTGGTCAGCCTGGCGCGCGGCGGCGCGGCGGATTTCGGGCTGCTGGAGGCCTGATCCCCCGTCGCGAATGCCCTCGCCAAGCCTGGATCGGTCGCCGTATTTCGGCCACAGTCCGGCCCGGTCTTTACCGAGTTTGCCGTGCAGCATTGCCGGACAGCCTTATCCTGGTGCATGATCTCGGAGCCTGTCGACTGGGATCGCCCTCGGCCGATCCCCAGCGTGAGATTCCGGCGCTGGGAAGCGTCGGCGCCTTGCGCATAAAGCCGTCGAAAAGAGACCGGAGCTCATCGATTGACGTTTACTCCTTCAGCGATGGCGCGATGCGCCCGAGACTGATCCTGCACGCCGGTTCGCCGATCCGCCTTTGCCGGCAGCACGCCTCTCCCCCGGGATTTCTGCCAGGCATCGGAGCCGGGCGCGCATGATCGGCCTTGTGCTCGTCACCCATGGACAGCTGGCGCGGGAGTTCCGCCTGGCCGTCGAACACGTCGTCGGTCCGCAGGATGCCTTCGAGACGATCTCGATCGGCCCCGAGGACGACATGGAGCAGCGCCGCAACGACATCGTCGAGGCCGTCGCTTTGGCCGACCGGGGCGAAGGGGTGATCATCGTCACCGACATGTTCGGCGGAACGCCGTCCAATCTCGCCATCTCGGTCATGGACGGCAGCAATGTCGACGTCCTCGCCGGCATGAACCTGCCGATGCTGATCAAGCTCGCCAGCGTCCGGCAGGACCGCAACATCACCGATGCCCTGGTGTGCGCCCAGGAGGCCGGCCGCAAATACATCAACGTCGCCAGCCGGATTCTCAGCGGAAAGTGACGATGGACAGCGGCGTGCCGAAAGGATCGGGGATGGAAGGCGATCAGGCTCGCGAGCCGCTGCTGCGGCATCTTCCGATCGTCAACAAGCGGGGCCTGCATGCGCGCGCCTCGGCCAAGTTCGTCCAACTCGCCGAGACCTTCGACGCCGAGCTGACCGTCAGCCGCGACGGCCTCAGCGTCGGCGGACAGTCGATCATGGGTCTGATGATGCTGGCCGCCGGCCTCGGCTCGACCATCGAGGTCTCCGCCACGGGCCCGCAGGCCCCGGAGGCCCTCGACGCCATCGCCCGCCTCGTCGCCGACAAGTTCGGCGAGGAAGCTTAGGGTCTCGGCCTCGACGGGGGGATTGCGAGTATCGCGCGGCGCCAGTGGCGGGTCTCATTCCCGCACGGCTTCGAACCTTGAATCAGAGAAGCTTCACTCTTGGAGCGGCTCACGACTGCTCTGGTGCCGGTGCCTGCCGGTTTGAAGCGGGATGCTCCCTCCGAAAGTTAGTCATCTTCGGGCTTGACCCGAAGACCCATGCCGAGACGGGGGACCATCCGTCACGCGGCCAGAGGGGATAATTCTGACCCGATTGGGCAGTTGCACCGCTGAGGCATGGGTTCTCGGGTCAAGCCCGAGAATGACTATCCTGAGAGGGATGCGCGGGGAGACGCACCTGGCGTCCACCCACCCCAACGGCAGTTTACGGGTCCGATTCAGGGTCCAGCGTCGTCATCCCGGCCTTGAGCCGGGATCCATTCCAAATCGCTGAACATGATCGGTCCGGTGGCCCTTCCGTTCTGCAACGGACCGCCCCGACCGCCGCTGAGGAATGGATCCCGGGTCAAGCCCGGGATGACGAGATTGGGGCGTTTGCGCCCAGCGGGCTCTACCTCTCACTCCTTGGCGCTCAGCTTACGGCTTGTCCGGCGCCGCCGGTTCGCCGGCCGCAGTGACGATCGTCTGCCAGATCGTCGCGGCATCGGCGCGGGCGACGTCCGGGGCGAAGGCGAGGCGGTTGGCGCGCAGGCCGGCCAGGAGGTCGTCGCGCAGCGTGGTGGCGATGCGGTCGCCGCCCGCCGCCGCGACGGACGCGAAGGTGAAGGCGCGCGTCACGTTGCGCGGCACGCCTGCGCCCTCGTAGTAGTCGAAGGCGAGATCGCGCAGCGCGCCCCAGTCGCGCGCCTCGATCGCGGCGCTCTCGCGGCCCTCCTGTCCCTCGCCGTCGCTCTCGCGCCATTGCGCCAGCGCCAGCTTTTCCTGCGCGGCGACCTGCTCCGGCGTCAGCCGGGCGCGGACGGCGCCGAGAATCGCCTCCGGCACCGCCGTGCCGCGCGCCTGGGCGAGGAGAAGCAGCACATAGGAGGAGGCGGCCGTGTCGGCGGTCACGGCGGAATCGGGATCGAGCACGATGCCGCGCACGACGATGGCGGCGGCCTCCGGCTGGCCGGCGGCGATGTCGGACAGAGCGAGCGCCACGCCGCGCTTCACGTCCTGCGGAATGCCGAGCCCCTCGACCAGCCGCTCGGCCAGCGACAGGTCGTCGGCGCCGATCGCCGCGCCCGAGCGGGGATCTACGAGGGCGGTGACCTCGCTCGCTTCGGCGGAAACCTCCGGGTTGAGCGCCAGGATCATCGTCTCGTCGAGTGCGACGCCCGGCTTCAACTGGGCGAGGTCGAAAGGTTCCTCCGGCGAGAAGCGGATCTCGATGTGCTGGGGGTCGGCGAGATAGGCCTGCAGCGCTCCCGACCAGCCGACGGCCCGCTGCATCAGTTCCGGGCTGGCGCCGCCCGGCATGTCCTGGAACAGGCTGGCGATCATCGGCACCAGCATGGTGGCGATCGCCCCCTGCAACTGGCCGGCCGTCATCTGCTGCGCCTCAGCCGCGATCTGGAAGCCGATTTCCGTGAGGCCGGCATCGTCATAGGTCAGCGAAGCGCTCTGCAGCCGGCCGGCGAGCACCGGCGCCTCGCTCGCCGCGTCCGGCTCGGCCGGCATGGCGCCGTCGGTCCCCGGCGGCTCCAGCTCGGCGGCGACCTCGTCCAGCGGCAGCAGCACGTGAAAACCCTCGACCTTCGCGGCGAGGCCGAGGGCGCCGATGTTCTCGAAGCGCGCCTTGACGTCGATGTCGTAGCTGGCGGAAGCGATGTCGGCGACGACCGAGGAGACGACGTCGCCGCGGATGATCTCGGCGTCCAGCTTTTTCAGCGTGTCGCGGGCTGCCGCCTCCATCGGGATGGCCCGCGTGTCGATGGCGATGCCCTCGTAGAGCTGGGTCGCGGCATTGATGCGGATCCGGTCGATGGCGACGTCGACCCCCGCGCGCCCGATCGACAGGCCGCGGACGACGAAGTCGCGGGTGACGGGGTCGTAGCCGCGCGACTGGTAGGTGATCACCGCCACGCTGCGCGCGAACGTCACCACGATGTCGAAGATGTAAGGCGCATAGGGCAGGACCCATTGCGAGAGGCTGAGGTTCGGCGAGCCGGCAAAGCTCGCCAGCGGCGCCATCGCCGTCAGGGCCTCCAGGCCCGCGTCCTGCGCCCGGGCAGGCGCCTGCGTCAGGAGGAGGGCCGCGGCGCAGCCGCTGGACAAAGCGAGGTTGCGAAAGCGGCGTAAGGGGCGGCCATGGGTGGAGCGGAACATGCGGTGATCTCCCGAGATGCGTTCGGGCGACGATAGCCGAACCGAGCGGGCCGGCGAAGGGGCATCGTATCGGAAGGGACGAGAACCATATAAAGAAATGCTTATATCCGCTTGTGTCGATGTCGGCTGGCTGGTAGAGGATCGGCAGCCGCGAGGCCCAAGGCCTGGCGCCGGGGGTTTTGCCTTCGACCTTCCCTTTTCCGCAGAGAGGACGCCCGCATGGCCTTCGCACAGGACTTCGTCATCGAGAATGACTTCGTCATTCGGGATCCCGAGCTGGCCTCGTGGGGCCGCAAGGAAATGGACATCGCCGAGACCGAGATGCCCGGCCTGATGGCCTGCCGCGAGGAATTCGGCACCGACAAGCCTCTGACCGGCGCGCGTATCACCGGCTCGCTGCACATGACGATCCAGACCGCGGTGCTGATCGAGACCCTGCAGGAACTCGGCGCCAAGGTCCGCTGGGCCTCGTGCAACATCTTCTCGACCCAGGACCACGCCGCGGCTGCGATCGCCGCGACCGGCACGCCGGTCTTCGCCGTCAAGGGCGAGAGCCTGACGGAATACTGGGACTATACCGACCGGATCTTCAACTGGACCGACGGCGAGCCGTCGAACATGATCCTCGACGATGGTGGCGACGCCACGATGTACATCCTCACCGGCGCCCGCGCCGAGGCCGGCGAAGACGTCCTGTCGAACCCGACCAATGAGGAAGAGGAAATCTTCGTCGCCCAGATCAAGAAGCGGATGGCGGCGACCCCCGGCTTCTTCACCCGGCAGCGCGACGCCATCAAGGGCGTCACCGAAGAGACCACGACCGGCGTCAACCGCCTGTACCAGCTGCAGAAGAAGGGCCTCCTGCCCTTCCCGGCGATCAACGTCAACGACTCGGTCACCAAGTCGAAGTTCGACAACAAATACGGCTGCAAGGAGTCGCTGGTCGATGGCATCCGCCGCGCCACCGACGTGATGATGGCCGGCAAGGTCGCGGTCGTCTGCGGCTATGGCGATGTCGGCAAGGGCTCGGCCGCCTCGCTGCTCGGCGCCGGCGCCCGCGTCAAGGTCACGGAAGTCGACCCGATCTGCGCCCTGCAGGCCGCGATGGACGGCTTCGAGGTCGTCACCCTCGAGGATGCGGCGCCCACCGCCGACATCATCATCACCACCACCGGCAACAAGGACGTGGTGACGCTCGACACCATGCGCCTGATGAAGGACATGGTGATCCTCGGCAATATCGGCCATTTCGACAACGAGATCGAAGTGCTCTCGCTGCGCAACATGAAGTGGACGAACATCAAGCCGCAGGTGGACATGATCCACTTCCCCGACGGCAAGCGTATCCTGCTCCTGTCGGAAGGCCGTCTCCTCAACCTCGGCAATGCGACCGGACACCCGTCCTTCGTGATGTCGGCCTCCTTCACCAACCAGACGCTGGCGCAGATCGAGCTCTTCACCAAGGGCGAGAAGTACGGCAAGGAAGTCTACGTGCTGCCCAAGCACCTCGACGAGAAGGTCGCCCGCCTGCACCTCGCCAAGCTCGGCGCCAAGCTGACCGTTCTCAGCGACGAACAGGCCGACTACATCGGCGTGTCGCCGCAGGGCCCGTTCAAGGCCGAGCAGTACCGCTACTGAGCACATAGCTTCGTTTCGCGTATGATTCAGACAAGCCGCCGGGGAGCAACCTCCCGGCGGCTTTTCTTTTTGTCCACCCGAGGCATGCCCGTGCTTTGCCGGGATTTGCGTTGCGGTTAAGTTGGCCGAATCATCCCCGGCAGCCGGTGCGGACAGACCGCGGCGGCCGGGACGAACATCAGCCGCAGCGAAGGACGGGGGCATGCCTTCGATGATGCCAAGACGCCGCATGGACCGGGTGCCGGGATCCGGCCGGCCCGAATTTTCGGCCACCCCGCGAACCGGAAGACCCGGGCTCGGTCTGGCCGGCCTGGCCGTCCTGGCTCTGTCGGCGAGGCCCGCCGCCGCCCAGTCGATCGAACAGCGCCTGGGAATCGACATCCCCGCCAACGAGATCCTTTATCTCGCCCTCTTCGCCCTCGTCGTCGGCGTCGCCATGCTGGCGGTGGTCTGGCTCATCCAGCAGCGCAGCCGCGTCGAGGAGGCCAACGAGCAGCTGCGGGCGGAACTGGCCGAAAGCCGCTTCGAGGCCGAGACGCGCGGGGCGCTGCTTTCCGGCGACGACCAGCAGATCATCGTCTATTCCGGCGATCGGGTGGTCGACATTCTCGGCGCCCTGCCCGCCGCCACCGGCGCGCCGTCCGATTCCCGGCGCTTTCTCGACTTTCACGAATGGCTGCAGCGGCCGGCCGCCGCGCGGCTGGAAGGGCTCATCGACCGGCTGAAGACCCGCGCCGAACCGTTCTCGCTCACCATCGACCATCTCGACGGCCAGCCGATCGAGGCGACGGGCCGCACCATCGGGGCGCGCGCGATCGTCCGCTTCTCGCCGCTCTCCGGCCTGCGCGAGGAACTGACCCGGCTCCGGCGCGAGCATGCGGGCCTCCTGGAGACCGTCGAGACGCTGCAGAGCCTCTGCGACGCGCTGGCCATGCCGGTCTGGCTGCGCGACCGCCAGGGACGGCTGGTCTGGGTCAACCGCGCCTATGCCGCCGCCGTCGACGGCAAGGGCGTGGCCGATGCGGTCGAACGCCAGCTGGAATTCCTCGGCGAGCAGGACCGCGCCGCGATCGCGCTGGCGCGCGAGACCAAGAGCGTCTTCGTCGACCGGCTGACCACCGTCGTCGACGCGGACCGCCGCAGCTTCAGCGTCATCGACGCCGCCGGCCCGCTCGGATCGGCGGGCCTTGCCGTCGACGTCTCGGAGGCCGAGGCCGTGCGCCAGGAGCTCAACCAGACGGTGAAGAGCCATTCGGAAACCCTCGACCATCTGACGACGGCGGTGGCCCGCTTCGACGAGAAGACCCAGCTGATCTACCATAATGCCGCCTTCCAGCGGCTGTTCGACCTCACCAGCGCCTATCTCGACACCGCCCCCGACCACGTCGCGATGATGGACCAGCTGCGCTCGCGCGGCGTGCTGCCGGAGGACCGCTCGCTGCGCGATCTCAAGCACGAGATCATCGCCGCCTACCGCGCCACCGAGCCGACCGAACTGATGTGGCACCTCGCCGACGGCCGGACGCTGCGCATCTTCGTCAGCCCGGAGCCGCAGGGCGGCGCAACCTGGGTGTTCGAGGACCTGACCGAGAAGCTGGAGCTGGAAAGCCGGCTGAAGGCGCTCGTCCAGCTGCAGGGCGAGACGCTCGATTATCTCAGCGAGGCTGTCGCGGTGTTCGGCCAGGACGGCCGCCTGCGCCTGTCGAACCCCGCCTTCGGCGAGATGTGGGGCGTTGCCGAAGAGCTTCTGGCCGCCAAGCCGCACATCAAGGCCCTCGGGAAGAACGTCGCGGTGGCGATCCGCCCGCCGGAAGACGACCGGCCGGCCGTCGACTGGGCCTTCTTCTGCCAGGCCGTCACCGCCTTCGACGAGGGTGCGCGCGAGGCCACCTCCGGCGAATTCGTGCTCGCCGACGGGCGCATCGCCAGCTTCGGCATCGTGCCCCTGCCGAACGGCCAGAGCATGCTGACCTTCTCCGACATTTCCGACGCCCGCCGGGCCGAGCGGATGCTGCGCGAGCGCAACGAGGCGCTGGAAGTGGCCGACCGGATCAAGACCGACTTCGTCAAGCACGTGAACTACGAGCTGCGCTCGCCGCTCACCAACATCATCGGCTTCTCCGCCCTCCTGCGCTCCAAGGAAACCGGGCCGCTGACGGCGCGCCAGAGCGAGTATCTCGACTACATCTCGATCTCGACCTCCTCGCTGATGACCATCGTCAACGACATTCTCGACCTCGCCTCGATCGACGCGGGTACGATGGATCTCGAAATGTCCGACGTCGACATCGCCGACACCGTGAACAAGGCCGCCGAGGCGGTGCGCGACCGGCTGAAGGAAGGCGACATCGGCATCGACATCGACGTCTCCGGGGCCGGCACGAGCTTTCGCGCCGACGAGCACCGGGTCACGCAGATCCTCTTCAACCTTCTGTCCAACGCCGCCAATTTCGCCCCGGCCGGCTCGACCATCGGCGTCCGGGCGCTACGCGACAATGGCGAGGTCGCCTTCCTCGTGCATGACGACGGGCCGGGCATCGCCCCCGACCAGGTGGCGCGCATCTTCGAGCGTTTCGAATCCGATCCCGTCGGCGGCCGCAACTCCGGGGCCGGGCTCGGCCTCTCGATCGTCAAGAGCTTTCTCGATCTGCACAAGGGCTCGATCGCCATCGATTCCTCGAAGGGCGGCACCACGGTGATCTGCCGCTTCCCGGCCGGCGACGCGTTCGGCGAGGCCGCGGAGTGATGGACGACCCGGCGCCGGCGCCCGTTCTGCTCCACCTTGCCGACGACGCCGCGACGCGCCGGCTCGGCGAGGACATGGTCCTCATGCTGCGCCAGGGCGACGTCGTCGCGCTTTCCGGCGATCTCGGCGCCGGCAAGTCGACGCTCGCCCGCGCCATGATCCGCGCCCATGCGGACGATGCCGATCTCGACGTGCCGTCGCCGACCTACACGCTGGTCCAGACCTACGACACGGCCCCGCCCATCGCCCATTTCGACCTCTACCGCCTGTCGGACGCGGCTGAACTGGACGAGCTCGGCTTCGACGAGGCGGCGGAGGCCGGCATCGTCCTCTGCGAATGGCCGGAACGCGCGCCCGCGGTGGTGACCGCCGCCAGCCTTCGCGTCGAGCTCTCGATCGACGGCGACGGCCGCCGCGCCGAGATTTTTGGCACGCCGCAGGCCCTGGCACGCCTGCGCCGGACGCTGGCGATCCGCGCCTTCCTCGATGCCGAAAACCTCCCGGTCACCCACCGCCGCCGCTTCTTCGGCGACGCCTCGCCGCGCCGCTACGAGAGCGTCCTGCGCGGCGGCCATCCGGCGCTCCTGATGGATGCGCCGAGACAGACGCAAGGCCTGCCGGTGCAGGACGGCCTGCCCTATGCCCGCATCGCCCACATCGCCGAGGACGTCTCGCCCTTCGTCGCCGTCGCCAAAGCCCTGCGCGCAGAAGGCTTTGCCGCGCCCGAAATCTATGCCGCCGATCTCGATCAGGGCTTCGTCCTGATCGAGCATCTGGGCGGGGGCACCGTGCTCGACGCCGAGGGCCGCCCGATCCCCGAGCGCTACGAGGCCGCCGCGCTGATGCTGGCCGAACTGCATGCGAAGCGCTGGGACCCGGCCCTGCCGGTCGAGGGCGACACCTTCCACACCGTGCCAGACTTCGACCGGCGCGCCATGGCCATCGAGGTCGGCCTCCTCCTCGACTGGTATTTTCCGCGCATGCGCGGTGCGCCGGCGACGGCGGAGGAAAGGGCGGAGTACACTTCCGTCTGGGCCGATCTCTTCGATACCCTGCGCGAGGCCGAGACGAGCCTCGTTCTGCGCGACCTGCACTCGCCCAACATCGTATGGCGGGGCGAGCGCGCCGGGCTGGACCGGATCGGGCTCGTCGATTTCCAGGACGCGATGATCGGCCCGGCCGCCTACGACCTCGCCTCGCTCGCCCAGGATGCCCGCGTCGACGTGGCGCCGGAACTGGAGATGCGGCTGGTCGCCGCCTATGCCGCGGCGCGCAGGGCCCAGGGCAGCTTCGACGCCTACGCTTTCGAGCGCGATTACGCGATCATGGCGGCGCAAAGGGCGTCGAAGATTCTCGGCATTTTCGTGCGGCTCGACGAACGCGATGGCAAGCCGCAATACCTGCGTCACATTCCGCGGCTTAAGGGATATCTCGCGCGCACGCTGGATCATCCCGCGCTGGCCGCACTGCAATCCCTGTATTCCCGGTGGGGCCTTCTCGGCGACGACGCGCCGAAGCGCCGCTGATGTTCGAGGCTCTGACGATGACGCGACGTGACAAATTCAGGCCGAAGACGGCGATGGTCCTGGCGGCCGGGCTCGGCAAGCGCATGCGGCCGATCACCTCGACCATCCCCAAACCCCTGATCGCGGTGCGCGGCAAGGCGCTAATCGACTATTCGCTGGATGCCCTGGCCCGCAACGGCGTCGAGAAGATCGTCGTCAACGTGCATTACCTCCCCGACCTGATGCGGGCGCATCTGCGCCGCCGCCAGGGACCGGAGATCGTCATCTCGGACGAGACCGACATGCTGCTCGAATCGGGCGGCGGCATCGTCAGGGCGCTGCCGGAACTCGGGCCCAATCCCTTCTTCGTCATCAATTCCGACACGTTCTGGATCGACGGCTACCGCGACAATCTCGACCTAATGACCGATCTCTGGGATCCCGCCCGGATGGACGCCATGCTGCTCATCGCCGACATGCGCCAAGCCACCGGCTACGACGGCAAGGGCGACTTCACCATGGATGTCGAGGGTCGGCTCGCCCGCGTCGGCGAGCGCGACATGTCGCCCTTCATCTATGCCGGCGCCGCCATCCTGAAGCCGGAACTCTTCGCCGGCATGGCGGAGGAGAAATTCTCGCTGAACCGCATCTTCGACCAAGCGATCGAGGCCGACCGGCTGTTCGGCGCAAGGCTCGACGGCTTGTGGCTGACGGTTGGCACCCCCGGCGCCATCGCCGAGGCCGAGGCGACCTTCTTGGCCAGCGCCAGCGCCAGCGCGGCCTGAGGCAGGGCCGGCCTGAGCCAGGGCCTGACTGAGACGGGGCTGGCCTGAGACGAGCCTGCCAAGAGCGGCGCTGCGCACGGCGGCGCGGGGAGCCGGAAAACTTCGGCAGGCGTGCGAATCGCAGCCATGGGGTGTAGACCGTCAGGCATGTCAGCTCATGTCCTGTCCATCGCGCCCGGCCTGCCTTTCCTGAGAACGCTGGCGGAAGCGGTCCTCGACGGGCGCGTCTTGCGCGGTGCCGTCGCGCCGGACGATCCGCTGGCGCTCGCCGCCATCACCCTCTTCGTGCCGACCCGCCGCGCCGCCCGCAGCCTCGGCACCGAATTCGCCCGCGCCCTCGGCGGTCGGTCGGCCATCCTCCCGGCTATCCGCACCATCGGCGACGACGAGGACGCCGCGCTCTTCGACGCCGGTTCGACCGGGCTCGAGCCGGTGATGTCGCCGCTCGAGCGGCGCATGCTGATCGCCCGCTTCGTCCGGCAGTGGAAGGCCGGGCTGAACACCCAGGCGCTCGAACTGCTGGCCGGCGAGGCCGTCGTTCTGCCCGCCTCGGCCGCCGATGCGCTCTGGCTCGCCGGCGATCTCGCCACCCTTTTGGACGAAACCACGAACGAGGCTGCGACGCTTTCCGGCCTGGTCGATCTCGCCCCGGAGAGGCTGGCCGGCTGGTGGCAGCTGACGCTGACCTTCCTGCAGATCCTGACGAAATTCTGGCCGGAGGTGCTGGCCGAGCGCGGCGCCATGGACGCCGCCGCCGCGCGCAACCTCTTCCTCGAGCGCGCCGCCGAGCGCTACCGCAGCCTCGGTTCGGCCGGGCCGGTGATCGTGGCCGGCTCGACCGCGACGGCGCCCGCGACCCTCGCGCTGATGCGGGCCGTGGCGCAGATGGAGAACGGCGCGCTGGTCCTGCCCGGCCTCGACCGTCATCTGGAACCGCGCGGCTTCGACGCCATCGACATCGCCCGCGCCCCCGGCCGCTCCGGCACCGCCCCCGGCCATCCGCAGTTCGGGCTGAAGAAGATCCTCGCCGGCTTGCTCATCCCGCGCGAGGTCGTCGAGCACATCGCCCCGCCGGAGAACTCCGCCGCCACGGCGCGCGAGGCCTTCGTCGCCGACGCGCTGCGCCCGGCCGAGACCACCGACGCCTGGGGTGAGGGCACCGCCCGCCATCCGCCCGAGGCGCTGGACGGGCTGGCGCTGGTCGAGGCCGTCGACGAGCGCGAGGAGGCGCTGGCCATCGCCATCGCCATGCGCGACGCGCTCTCCGCGCCGGAGGCGACCGTGGCGCTGACGACGCCGGACCGGAGCCTTGCCCGCCGCGTCGTCGCCGAGCTGAAACGCTTCGGCATCGAGGCCAATGATTCCGCCGGCCGCCCGCTCGCCGCGACGGCGCCGGGCACGCTCCTGACCCTCGCGGTCGAGGCGGCGCTGACGCCGGGCGACCCGATCGTGCTGGTCGGGCTCCTGAAGCACCCGCTGCTGCGGCTCGGCCTTCTACCGGGCGAGGCGCGGCGTGCGGCGCGGGCGATCGAGACCCTTTCCCTGCGCGGCACCGTCGGCATCGCCGACGCCGCGCGGCTCGCCGCCATCTTCGCAGAGGCGCGGGCGGCAGCGGAGGACGCCGCGACGCGCGCCCCGCCCCGGCCGGTGCGGCTGGTCCCGGCGGCCGACCGCGATCTCGCCGTGACGCTTTCCGCCCGGCTGGAGACGGCCCTCCTGCCGTTGACCGCGCTGCGCCCGGCCCCGCCCGCGACCGTCGATATTTTTGCCCGCGCGGTGACCGAGGTGCTGGAAGCGCTGGCAGCCGGTCCCGACGGCGATGCCTCCGAGCTCTACCGCGAGGAGGCGGGCGCGGCGCTCGCGACCTTCCTTGCCGGCCTCCTCGCCTGCCCGGACACCGGCTTCGCCTTCGCCTCCTCGGAACTCTCCGACGTGATGACGGCGCTGATGGCGGGTGAGACGGTGCGGCCGCGTGGCGGCCTGTCGGCGCGCGCCTTCGTCTGGGGCACGCTGGAAGCGCGGCTCCAGTCGGTCGACACCATGGTGCTCGGCGGCCTCAACGAGGGTAGCTGGCCGGCGCGGGCCGGCAGCGACGCCTTCCTGTCGCGGCTGATGCGGGCGGAAATCGCGCTCGACCCGCCGGAGCGCCGCATCGGCCTCGCCGCGCACGATTTCACCCAGGCACTCGGGGCCAGCCGCGTGGTGATGACGCGCGCGCAGCGCGTCGGCGGCGCCCCGGCGATCGCCTCGCGTTGGCTGCAGCGCCTGACGACGCTGGCCGGCGAGGCGGGCACGGCGCGGCTGCGGCAGGCGGGGGCGGCTTTTCTCGGCCATGCCCGCCGTCTCGACCAGCTGCCGGAGGTGCCGCGCAGCCCGCGCCCCGCGCCGCGGCCGCCGCTGGCCGACCGGCCCGGCAAATATTCCGTCACCGAGGTCGAGACGCTGATCCGCGACCCCTATGCCATCCACGCCAAAAAGATCCTGCGGCTGGAGCCGATGCCGGAACTCATGCGCGATCCCGGCGCCGCCGACCGCGGCAATCTCTACCATGCGGTGCTGGCCGGCTTCGTCACCGACGGCATCGACCCCGCCGACCCTGACGCCGAGGAAAAGCTGCTGACGCTCGCCCGCGAAAAATTCGACGCCGAGCAGCTGCCGGCCGAGGTCGAGGCGATCTGGTGGCCACGGATGGAGACACTGGCCGCGAACTACGTGGCCTGGGAGCGCGCGCGGGGGACGCGCGTCGTCCGCCGCTTCGAGGAGGCGCGCGGCTCCTGGCGCTTCGAGGACCTCGACACCGTGCTGTCGGGCTATGCCGACCGCATCGACGTGATGGAGGACGGCTCGGTCGAGATCATCGACTTCAAGACCGGCACCAGCCCCTCGGTGAAACAGGCACGCACGCTGCTCGCGCCGCAGCTGCCGCTGGAAGGCGCGATGGTCCGGCTCGGCGCCTTTGCCGTGACGAAGGGCCCGGTCGTCTCGATCTCGGACCTTCTCTATGTCCGCCTGCGCGAGCGCGAGCTCTACGACGAGACGCTGACGCATCTCGACAAGAAGACCGGCGTCGAAACCACCGGCGACCGCCTGTCGGACGCAGCGCTGGTGAAATTCCGGCAGCTCGTCGCCGCCTATCGCGATCCCGGACAACCCTTCGTCTCACGGCCGCGGCCGTTTCTCGCCGGCGACTATTCCGGCGCCTACGACCATCTGGCGCGGGCGCGCGAATGGTCGGTCGGCGACGACAGCGGCGAGGAGACGGAATGAGCGGGTTTCAGGTTTCCGACCGGACCGTCGAGGCGCAGCGCGGGGCGTCCGATCCCTCGAGCTCCGTCTTCGTCGCCGCCAATGCCGGCTCGGGCAAGACGCATGTGCTGACCGAACGCGTCGTGCGCCTGCTGCTCGCCAAGGCGCCACCGTCGAAAATCCTCTGCCTCACCTATACCAAGGCCGCCGCCGCCGAGATGGCGAACCGCGTGTTCAAGCGTCTGTCCACCTGGGCGACGGCGCCGCGCGCCGTGCTGGAGGAGGAGCTGAAGCGGCTCACCGGCCGCAAGCCCGATGACGCTGATATCGCCGACGCGCGAAAACTCTTCGCCGAGGCGCTGGAGACGCCGGGCGGGCTAAAAATCCAGACGATCCACGCCTTCTGCGAGGCGATCCTGCACCAGTTCCCGCTGGAGGCGAACGTTCCCGGCCATTTCGAGGTGATGGACGGCACCACCACGGCGCTTCTGCTCGCCGAGGCGCGGCGGCTGCTGATCACCGGATCGGGCAGCGAAAGCCGTCCGCGCGAGGAGCGCGCCGCGCTCGCCGAGGCTTTCGCCGCGGCGCTCTCGGTCGGCGGCGAGTTCGGCCTGGACCAGCTGATCGGCGAGATCGTGTCCAAGCGCGACGCCATCCGCCGCCATGTTACCGAAGCCGGCGGGCTCGATCCGGCGGTCGCGCTGCTGCGCCGCGCGCTGGGCCTCGCCGACGGCGAGACGGCGGAGACGATCCTTTCCGGCGTCTCGCCCGTTCCCGGCTTCGACGACGATTTCCGCGAGAACCTCGCGCCGCTCGCGGCCGCCAGTTCCAAGGCGACGGACCAGAAGCTGGTGCAGCGCCTCGCCGCGATCGAGGCGGCGGAAGAGCCCGGCGCCCTGCTCGAAGCGCTGAAGACGCTGTGCCTCACGCAGAAGGGCGAGCCCTTCAAGCCGGGAAGCGTCGCGACCAAGGCGGTCGCCGACCGCTTTCCCGACTTCGCCGAGCGGCTGGACACCCTCGTCGCCCACATCCAGGCGATCGACGACCGGATGACGACGCTGCGCCTCGCCGAGGCGAGCGCGGCCGCCCTCGTCATCGCCGACCGGCTGGAGGAGGACTATGCGAGCCTGAAGCGCCGCCGCGGAAAACTCGACTTCGAGGATCTGATCGTCAGGACCGCCGACCTCCTGTCGCGCTCCGCCGCCGCCGACTGGGTGCACTACAAGCTCGATCAGGGCATCGACCATGTCCTCATCGACGAGGCACAGGATACCAGCCCCCGGCAGTGGCAGGTGATGCGCTCGCTGGTGGAGGAGTTTTTTACCGGCGCCGCCGCGCGCAATGTCGTGCGCACGGTGTTCGCCGTCGGCGACGAAAAGCAGTCGATCTATTCCTTCCAGGGCGCCTCGCCGGCGATGTTCTCGGCCGAGCGCCGCCGGCTCGGCCAGCGCGCTGGCGAGGCGCGGCAGGCTTTTGCCGAGCTGCGCCTGCACCAGTCGTTCCGCTCGGCGCGCGACGTGCTCGACGCCGTCGACCGCGTCTTTTCCGATCCGGCCAACCGCCAGGGCCTGTCCTTCGACGACGTCGCGCCGACGCATGAATCGGCGCGTGGCGAGGAGCCGGGCCTCGTTGAGGTCTGGCCGGTGGTGCAGGCCCTGCCGCGGGCCGAGCCCGAGGACTGGCTGACGCCGCTCGACGTCGAGCCGGAGGCCTCGCCCGCCAACCGGCTCGCCCGGCGCATCGCCTCCCAGATCGGCGCCTGGATCGGCGACGCCATCACGGTGAAGGGCGAGACGCGGGCGATCACCGCCGGCGACGTGCTGATCCTGGTGCGCAAGCGATCGAGCTTCGTCGAGGCCATGGGCAAGGCGCTGCGCGACCAGAAGATCCCCGTTGCCGGAGCCGACCGGCTGGTGATCACCGACCATATCGCCGTGCAGGACCTGATGGCGCTCGGCCGCACCGTCGCCAATGTCGAGGACGAGCTGTCGCTGGCCGCGGTGCTCAAGAGCCCGCTCTTCGACTTCTCCGACGACGACCTGATGGCGCTGGCCTTGTCGCGCGAGGGCGGCGAGCCGCTGTATCTGGCGCTGCGCCGGCTCGCCGGGCCCGAAGGCCTCGCGCTCCTGCCCGACTTCGTGCCCGACGCCGGGGCGGCCGGGCTGATCGAGCGCGCGCAGTCGGCCTTCACGCGGCTCGAGGCCTTGCGCGACCGCGCCGGCTTCGAGAGCGTCTTTGCCTTCTACGCCCGGCTGCTGGGCCCCGAGGGCGGAAGGGCGAAACTCGCGGCCCGGCTCGGGCGCGATAGCGGCGAAGTGATCGACGCCTTTCTGGATCTCGCGCTCGCCGAGGAAGAGGCCGGCCAGCCCGGGCTGGACGCCTTCCTCGCCGACCTCGCGGCCGCCCCGCCGGAGATCAAGCGCGAGATGGAGCACGGCAAGGAGGAGGTGCGGATCATGACCGTTCATGCCTCCAAGGGCCTGGAGGCGCCGGTCGTCTTCCTCGTCGATCCCGGCTCGGCGCCGTTCAGCCACGCCCATGGCGCCCGACTGATGGCCTGGCACGGCATGCCGGGCCTCGCCCCCGACCAGGCACCCGGCTTTCTCTGGCGTGCCGACAAGAGCCTCGAAAACGAAGCCGTCGCCGCGCTGAAGGACGAGGAGAAGCGCCTCGCCGGCGAGGAATACCGGCGGCTCCTCTATGTCGGCATGACCCGCGCCGCCGACCGGCTGGTCGTCTGCGGCACCTCGGGCACGCGCGGGCCGCACGAGGAAAGCTGGCTGCAGCGCGTCGAGGCGGCGCTCCGCCCCGATGCCGCCGAGATCACGGATGCGGAAGGGACGGTCGTCGGCTGGCGCATCGGCCAGGCCGGCTCCGGCCAGCGCCTCGGTGCCAAACCCGCGACGGCGACCGCCGAGCTCGCCACCATCGACCTATCGACGCTGCCGCCGGAAGTGCTGGCGCCGCGGCCGCTGTCGCCGTCTTCCGCCGGCGAGGCGCACCGGATCGAGCTGGAGGAGGGTCCGGCACCGGAGCTGCCGCAGGGCACCGCCGGCTATGTCTCGCCCGTTCTCGCCGGCGCCGGCAGCCCGTCCTTCGCGATCCGCCGGGGCCTCGCCATCCACCGCCTGCTGCAGGTCCTGCCGGGCCTGCCACAGGACGAGCGTGCCGCGGCGGCCGAGCGCTATATCGCCGGCGCCGCCGCGGACATGCCGGCACCCGCCCGGGCGCAGGCGCTGGACAGTGTGCTAGCCGTCCTCGCCGATCCCGAATTCGGACCGCTTTTCGCCGAAGGGAGCCGCGCCGAGGTCGCGGTCACCGGCATGCTGACCCTCGGCGGTCGCGCCTACTCGGTCACAGGCACGATCGACCGGCTGGCGGTATCGGACGACGCGGTGCGGATCATCGACTTCAAGACCAACCGCCCGCCGCCCGAAAATCTCGACGCGGTGCCGCCCGCCTACGTGCTGCAGCTGGCGCTCTACCGCGCGCTGCTCATGCCGCTCTATCCGGACCGGGCGGTGCGGGCGGGCCTCCTGTTCACCGAGTCGCCCGTTCTGATCGACATCCCGCCGGCGGTGATGGACGACGCGCTGGCGCGGCGCGCGAACGTCGCGGAAAACCGAACACCCCGTCCACCAAACCCGACCCCGGCTTGATTTCGCAGCCGCACACTTCTAGCTATCACCCGAGCCAACATCGAGGAGCCTTCCATGGCCACGACCAAGATCGACAGCAGCAACTTCAAGTCCCACGTCCTCGACGCCGCCAATCCGGTGGTCGTCGACTTCTGGGCCGAGTGGTGCGGCCCGTGCAAGATGATCGGTCCGAGCCTCGAGGAGATCTCCGAGGAGATGGAGGGCGTCGACATCGTCAAGGTGAACATCGACGAGAATCCCGATATCGCCGCCCAGTTCGGCGTGCGCTCGATCCCGACGCTGATGCTGTTCAAGAACGGCGAGCCCGCTTCGGTTCAGGTCGGCGCCGCCGCCAAGTCGAAGCTCGTCGACTGGATCAAGAACGCCGCGGCCTGACGCCGCGCTCACCCGCGATCTGGCGGGCGACTTCGTTTCACGTGAATCAACCCGGGCCTCGCGCCCGGGTTTTTTGTTGGCCGCAACCGGACTTGCCGGCTGCGTCAGCAGCCGGCTTTCAGCCGGCCTTGGCGGCCTCGTCGGCGATGTGCTGGCGGATGATGTCGGCGAAATCGGCGTCGGCAGTGAAGCCGAATTCCGTCGCCCGCGCCGGATCGAAATCGCGCGCCCAACCGGCGACGATGCCCTGGATGGTCGCGTCCGGGACCTTCTTCACGTGCGCGGCCACGTCGTCGCCGGCAACCTGCCGCAGCGTCTCGACCATTTCGGCGACGGTGATCGACAGGCCGGGCATGGTCAGCGAGCGGCGGGCGCCGAGCCCGGACGTGTCCATTTGCGCGGCATGCATGAGGAAGCCGACGGCCGAGGCCGGGCTCGTCATCCAGTGGCGCACATCGTCGTCGACCGGCAGGATCGCGTCCTGGCCGGCGAGCGGCTCGCGGATGATGCCGGAGAAGAAGGACGAGGCCGCCTTGTTCGGCTTGCCGGGCCTGACCACGATGGTCGGCAGGCGGATGCCGACGCCGTCGACGAAGCCCTTTCGCGAGTAGTCGGCGAGCAAGAGCTCGCAGATCGCCTTCTGCGTGCCGTAGCTCGTCAGCGGCGCCATCAGGAAGGTGTCGGAGATCTTGTCCTCGAAGGGCGCGCCGAAGACGGCGATCGACGAGGTGAAGACCAGCCGCGGCAGGTAGCCGCCGTCATGGGCGCGGATCGCCTCGAGCAGGTGCTTCATGCCGTCGAGATTGATGCGGTAGCCCTTGTCGAAATCGGCCTCGGCCTCGCCCGAGACGATAGCGGCGAGGTGGAAGATGAGGTCGGGCTTGTCCTTGACGAGACTGGCGACGGTCGCCTCGTCGGCAATGTCGCCAGCGTAGCGGTGGATGGCGATGCCTTGGGCACCCTGGCCGGCGGTCGGCTCGACGACGTCGAAGAGGTCGAGCGTGGCGATCGGCCGGCCAGCGATCTGGCCGTCGGCGACCAAGCGGTCGACCAGGCGGTGGCCGACCATGCCGGCGGCGCCGAGAATGAGAATGCGCATGTTTCCTCCTTTGCGGGCCGGCCGTCGTCGCGACCTCTACCCTTTGATCTCCGACCCTCGGGCCCTCGACCCGGGGATCTCAGTCCCGTTGTTCCCCGACCCCGGGGCCGGATGCCGCCAAAGCGGCGTTGGACGACAGCCTGCCGCGATCAGAGCGACCAGCCGCCGTCGATGAGCTGCAGCGTGCCGGTGGTGAAGGACGATTCGTCCGAGGCCAGATAGAGCGCCAGCATGGCGATCTCGTCCGGCCGCCCGAGCCGGCCCATCGGCTGGCGCGAGATGAACATTTCCTCGGCCTTGTCGCGGCCGCCGACCTGTTCGCCGAGCGTCTCGATGCGCTGCTGCAGCGAGGGCGATTCGATCGTGCCGGGGCAGATGGCGTTGCAGCGGATGCCGCGGCCGACGAAGTCGACGGCGATGGATTTCGTCAGGCCGAGGACCGCCGCCTTCGAGGCGCCGTAGACATAGCGGTTCGGCGCCGCCTTCAGCGAGGAGGCGGCGGACGCCATGTTGACGATCGAGCCGCCGCCGTTCTCCAGCATGCGCGGCAGGACGCCCTTGATCAGCCGGTGCATCGCCTTGACGTTGAGGTCGAAGGAGAAATCCCAGTCCTTGTCGTCGCAGGCGAGGATGGTGCCGTGATGAACGTAGCCGGCGCAGTTGAAGACGATGTTCGGCACCGGCAGGCTGGCGGCATAGGCCGCGACCGCGGCGGCGTCGGTGACGTCGAGGCCCGCGACGTGCACCGTGCCGAAGGCGTCGAGACCGGCCAGCTTCGACGCGTCGAGATCCGAGGCGTGGACGGTCGCGCCCTCGGACAGGAAGACCTCCGCGACCCGTCGTCCGATGCCCTGTCCCGCCGCCGTGCAGACCGCGATCTTTCCTGCCAGCCGTCCCGCCATGCTGAAATCCTCCCCCGACCACCCGAATGGCAGCGCTGCCATTTACATTTTCACCGAGCTATACATCAAACGCCCGGCGATGCCAGTTCGCTCTTGGAATCCTTGGTCCGTCCGTCGCCGGATCCAGCCCCCGGAACCGCGGCGCGGCCGATGCGGCGTGAAGCGCGCGGGCGCGATGCGGCAGGAAGCACGGTTCGGCCTCGACATGCCCGGCAAACTCGCCGATCTTCGCGCCGATGCCTCGCCTGGTTCGGCGCCGTCCTCCGGGCGGCCGCGACCGGGGGTGGAACCCGCGCCGGACGAGGGAAGGCACGGCAACAGGGTGTGGAAACTGGACATGACATTGCCGCGCAACCATCCCCAACGCCTCGTCCTCAACGACGAGGTGCATGCCCGTCCGCCCGAGGCTCTCTCGGCGCCGCTGCGCCTGTCCTTCCTGGCGCTGACCTCGGCGGTCGGCGATCACGAGCGGCAGAGCGCGGAGATCGCCGCGCTCGCAAGCCAGTTCGGCGCGGTGCCGCCCGCGCCTGGCGCCAACCACTACAGCGCCGACCTCGGCCGCTTCCGGGTGAAATGGGAGCGGCACACCGAGTTCAGCCGCTACACCTTCATGGCGGAAGGGCTGGAGGGCGACGGCTTCGACCGACCGGCCATCGATCTCGTGCCAGCGGCGTGGCGTGACTCCCTGTCGGGCGAGGTGATCGTCGCCGCCCACGTCGCCTTCCTCGCCGCAACCGGGGCGGAGGCCGATTTCGAGGCGCTCTCGGCGCGCCATTTCGGCGGCAATGTCCTCGTCGGCGGGGCCGTCGGCGGCGGCGCGGCGCTCGCGGTCACCGATTTCCGCGTCCATGGCGATGGCTTCAGCCGCTTTCTCGTCGAGGACCGCAGCCTGACGCCCCGCCAGGCCGGGCGGATGATCCAGCGTCTCCTCGAGATCGACACCTACCGGATGATGGCCCTTCTGGCGCTGCCGGTGGCGCGCGATCTCGGCGGCGCGCTGACGGCCTCCGAGCGCGAGCTGGCCGGCATCGCGTCGGCGCTGGCCGGGCTCGGCGTCGCCGACGAGGCGGCGCTGCTCGACCGGCTGACGACGCTGGAGGCCGAGATCGAGAGCCGCCACACCGAGACGCTGTTCCGCTTCGGCGCCTCGACCGCCTATTACGCCCTGGTGCAGCGGCGCATCGCCGAGCTCCGGGAGATGCGCCTCCCCGGTCTGCAGACGATCGAGGAATTTCTGGAACGCCGGCTCACCCCGGCCATGCAGACCTGCCAGGCGGTCGCCGCGCGCCAGGCCTCGCTGTCGCAGCGCGTCGCCCATGCCTCGCAGCTCCTGTCGACGCGGGTGGAGATCGCCCGGCAGGGACAGGCGCAGATCCTGCTCCAGTCGATGGACCGGCGCGCCCGGCTGCAGCTGCGCTTGCAGGAGACGGTCGAGGGCCTGTCGGTCGCCGCCGTCACCTACTACGTCGTCTCGCTCGTCGGCCATCTCGCCGAAGGGCTGGAGGCGAGCGGCGTGCACCTGCAGCCGAAACTGATCGAGGCGCTGGCGATCCCGGTGGTGGCGCTGCTCGCCTTCCTTGGCGTGCGCCGCATCCGCCGCTCCGTCGCCCGCGACGCCGAATAGGGGTCAACGAAAAGCGGCGGCAGGTTGCCCTGCCGCCGCTCGTTTCGTGCCTCGAACCTTTGGTCAGACCTGGTCGCTCAGGCCGCCGTGGTTTCGAGGAAGGGCGACTTCAGTTCGCGCCGAAGGCCCATCAGCGTGCCGACGCAGAGCGCCAGCAGCAGGAAGGCGAAGGGGAAGCCGGTGGCGATCGCCGCCGCCTGCAGCGAGGCGAGACCGCCGCCGAGCAGGAGCGCGATGGCGACGAGGCCCTCGAACACCGCCCAGAACACCCGCTGCGGCACCGGCGAATCGGTCTTGCCGCCGGCGGTGATGGTGTCGATCACCAGCGAGCCGGAATCCGACGAGGTCACGAAGAAGACGATGACCAGGACGATGCCGATGACCGACGTGATCGCCGAGAGCGGCAGCTGGCCGAGCATGACGAAGAGTTTCACCGGCAGGTCGGCGTCGGTGACGCCGGTGAAGCCGGCGATGGTCTCGAAGATCGCCGTCTCGCCGAACACCGACATCCAGACGATGGAGACGAGGGTCGGGACGATCAGGACGCAGGTGAGGAATTCCCGAATGGTCCGGCCGCGCGAGACGCGGGCGATGAACATGCCGACGAAGGGCGACCAGGACATCCACCACGCCCAGTAGAAGGTCGTCCAGCCCGTGCGGAAGTTGTCGTCGGTGCGCCCGAAGGGGTTGGACAGGGGAACGATGTCGGCGAGGTAGGCGACGGTGTTGTGGAAGATGCCCGACAGGATCGTCATGGTCGGACCGACGAGGAAGACGAAGGCGAGGAGCAGGAAGGCGAGGCCCATGTTGAGCTCCGACAGCCGGCGCACGCCGGTATCCAGCCCGGCGACCACAGAGCCCAGCGCGATGGCGGTGATGACGACGATCAGCACGACGCGGCTCAGCGCCGTGTCCGGCACGCCGAAGAGATAATTCAGGCCCGCGATCGCCTGCTCGGCGCCGAAGCCGAGCGAGGTGGCGAGGCCGAACAGGGTCGCGAACACGGCGAGCGTGTCGACGACGTGCCCCGGCCAGCCCCAGACCCGCTCGCCGAGGATGGGATAGAAGGCCGAGCGGATGGTCAGCGGCAGGCCCCAGTTGTAGCTGAAGAAGGCCAGCGCCAGGCCGACGACGGCGTAGATCGCCCAGGGGTGCAGGCCCCAGTGGAAGATCGTCGCGGCCATGCCGAGCCGGCGGGAGGCCTCGACGTCGCCGGGCGCGCCGGCGAGCGGCGCCCAGCTCTCCGGGCTTCCCGCGGTCGCAGCGACCGATTCCGCATAATGCGTCATCGGCTCTGACACGCCGTAGAACATCAGGCCGATGCCCATGCCCGCGGCAAACAGCATCGAGAGCCAGGAGACATAGCTGTAGTCGGGCGTGGCGAGCTTGCCGCCGAGGCGGATCTTGCCGAAGGGGCTGACGATCAGGAACAGGCAGAACAGGACGAAGGCGTTCGCCGTCATCATGAAGACCCAGTCGAACTGCGCCGTCAGCGCCGGCCGCAGCCAGCCGAAGAACTCTTCCGACAGGCCGGGCATCAAGAGCGTCGCGGCGACGAAGACGATGACCACGGCGGCCGAGATGCCGAAGACCGGATTGTGGAAGTCGAGGCCGAATTTCTGGACGTTGTCCTGGCCAACTTCGTAGTCGGAAATGGAAGGCTCGATGCCCGCTGTCGTTTCATCCGTCAAAACTGATGATCTTTCTGTTGGTCGATTTTATTGGATCTGCTGATGCGCTTCTGCGCACAGCCGACCGATTGGCCGACTCGCATCACAACGGTGCTCCGCAGTCATAACAACGCTGCAGGAGGCGCGAGCACTTCGAGCTGGCGGCGGACTTTCACGGCATGGAAATACAGGGTGAAGATCGGCTCGATATTGGTATCGGGGCGCGGCCGCGCAGCGATATCGTGCTGGAACCTAACGCAATAATGCCGCAATTGCCAGTGCCGGGCAAAAATGCGCCGTGGAGTTGCATTGCCGAACCCGCCTGAAAGCCATCCGGGCGACCGTTCCGGGGGCGCTCGGGGGCACCCGACTTGCGGTTCCGGCCGTGCCAGCTAGGTATGGGCACTCCCTCTCCCCGCATCCAGGATCATTGCCATGAAAACCCGCCCGCTCGGCCGCACCGGCCTGAACGTCAGCGAAATCTGCCTGGGGTCGATGACCTGGGGCAGCCAGAACAGCGAGGCCGAGGGCCATGCACAGATGGACTTCGCCTTCGACCAGGGCGTGAACTTCATCGACACGGCCGAGGCCTATCCGACGACGCCGATGGCGAAGGAGACCATGGGGCATACCGAGGCGATCATCGGCACCTGGCTGAAGGCGTCCGGAAATCGCGACGAGGTGATCCTCGCCACCAAGATCGCCGGCGAAGGCAATGACAAGATCCGCGACGGCGGACCGATCACCGCTGCCGGGATCCGCGTCGCCGTCGAGGACAGCCTGTCCCGGCTCGGCACCGACCGGATCGACCTCTACCAGCTGCATTGGCCGAACCGCGGCTCCTACCACTTCCGCAAGTCCTGGACCTACGATCCGAGCGGCCAGCAGCCGGCGGCGGTGCTGCAGAACATGGAAGAGGTGCTGGAAGCCCTCGGCGCGCTCGTGAAAGAGGGCAAGCTCCTGCATGTCGGCCTGTCCAACGAGACGGTCTGGGGCACGGCGCAGTTCCTCTCCATCGCCGAGCGGACCGGCCTGCCACGCATGGCCTCGATCCAGAACGAGTACAGCCTGATGCACCGGATCTTCGACCTCGACTGGGCGGAACTCTCGCTGAACGAGGATGTCGGGCTTCTCGCCTATTCGCCGCTCGCCGCCGGCCTCCTCACCGGCAAGTACAGCGGCGGGGCGATCCCGGCGGGTTCGCGCGGCAGCATCAACAAGGGCCTCGGCGGACGGCACACCGAGAGCGCCGTCGGCGTCGCCGACGCCTACGGCGCGGTCGCCCGCCAGCACGGCCTCGACCTTGCCCAGATGGCGCTCGCCTTCTGCCTGACCCGGCCGTTCATGACCTCGGTGATCATCGGCGCCACGACGCCGGAGCAGCTGGCGAACAACATCGCCGCCCTAGACGTCACGCTGGATGCGGCGGTGCTGGACGACATCGCCGCCGTCCATCGCTGCCATCCCCAGCCGATGTAGGCCGGGGAAGGGACCAGCGTCGCGCCGGGAACCGGGGTTGGCCGGGCAGGCGAGCAACCCTCGCCGGTCGGAGGAATGCCGGCGCCTGTTATCAGCGCATTAAGCTCTTGGCAGCATCCTTTCCGGAGACGGGAAGCGACCATGAAGACACTGATGACAAGACTGGCGAGTTCGCTCGGACTCGACTTCAAGGACGCCGGCCTCGCCATGGCGCAGGCTGCCGGGCTCCGCCGGCAGGTTCCGTTGTTATATGCGCTGCTCGTCGTCAATGCGGCCGCACTGGCCTATACGCACTGGTCGGTCGCCCCTCGGCTCCTGACGCTCGGGATACCCTGCGTCCTGTTCTGCGCCTGCGTCCTGCGCGCCATCGCCTGGGCGCGCCAGCGCGACCGGGTGATCGAGGCGGGCGCCGCCGTCATCCAGCTGCAGCGCACGGTCGTCCTGTCCGCAGTGCTCGCCATCGCCTTCGTCTCCTGGGCCCTGGCCCTCGAGGAATACGGCGGGCCCTACGAGCGCAGCCATGTCGCGCTGTTCATCGCCATCACCGTGATCGGTTGCATCTTCTGCCTGATGCAGCTGCCGCAGGCCGCCCTGGTGGTGACGGGCGCGGTGACGATCCCCTATCTCGTCCACTATCTCAGCATGGGCAACAGCGTCTTCCTGGCCTTCGCGCTGAACATCGCGCTGGTCACCGGGGTGATGATCCAGGTTCTCCTCAACAGTTTTTCGAGCTTCCGGCAGCTCATCCATTCGAAGGCGGACCTCGCCTGCAAGCAGGCCGAGGCCGAAAGGCTGAGCGCCGAGAACGCCCGTCTGGCGCATACGGACAGCCTGACGGGCCTGCCCAACCGGCGGCACTTCTTTGCCGATGCCGAGGCGCTGATCGCCCGCTCGCGGGAGGCCGGCGCGCGCTTTGCGCTCGGCACGCTCGATCTCGACCGGTTCAAGCCGGTGAACGACACCTATGGCCATGTCGCCGGCGACCGCATCCTGGCGGCGGTGGGCGAGCGGCTGGCCGCTGCCTGCGACGAGGGCATCGTCCTGTCGCGGCTCGGCGGCGACGAGTTCGGCTTCGTCGTCGTCGGCGACGTCACCCGCGCCGAGGCGGTCGGCCAGCACTTCTGCGATCTTCTGGCCGAGCCCTTCCAGCTGGACGAGTGCCACGTCTCCCTCGGCTGTTCTGGCGGGATGGCGATGTTTCCCGAAGCCGGCTCCAGCCTCCAGGAACTCTTCGACCGCTGCGACTACGCACTCTACCACGCTAAATCCAAGCATCCGGGACGGGCGGTGTTGTTCTCTCTGGAGCACGAGACGGAGATCCGCTCGGCGCGCATGGTCGAGACGGTGCTGCAGGCGGCCGATTTCGACGGCGAGATGGCGGTCCACTTCCAGCCGATCGTCGATGCGACGACGCGCCGGACCGTCGCCGTCGAGGCGCTGGCCCGCTGGACGAGCCCGGTGCTCGGCAGGGTTCCGCCCGATCAGTTCATCGCCGTCGCCGAGCGCCTCGGCTGCATCCACCGCCTGACGTTGACGCTGTTCGGCAAGGCGCTGGCCGAGGCCCGGCGGCTGCCGCCCGGGGTCGGCCTGTCGTTCAACCTGTCGGCGCGCGACATCACCTCGCCCGAAACCATCCTGTCGATCATCGCCGCCATCGGCCGCAGCGGCTTCGATCCGCGGCGCCTCACGCTCGAACTGACCGAAACCGCGGTGATGCGCGATTTCGATGCCGCTCGCCGGGCGATCGGCGAGTTGCAGGCTCTCGGCATCGCCATCGCGCTCGACGATTTCGGCACCGGCTATTCCAGCCTCGGCTATCTCCGGCGGCTGTCGCTCGACAAGGTCAAGCTCGACCGCAGCTTCGTCGGCGATCTCGACAGCGTTTCCGGGCGCAACATCGTCGGGGCGATGATTGCGCTGTGCGGCACGCTCGGCCTCGAATGCATCGTCGAAGGCGTCGAGGAGGAGACGCAGCTGGCGAATCTCCAGCAGCTCGGCTGCACCTTCGTCCAGGGCTATCTCGTCGCCCGGCCGATGCCCACCGGCGAGGTCGTGCCTTGGCTGGCGGCGAACGAGCCCGGCACGGCACGGCATCGCGCCATCGCCTGACCGAGGCCCGCCCCGCCCGGGCAGACGATCAGGCGCCCTCGCCCGAGGCCTCCCGCCGGCGCAGTTCCAGTTCCTCGCTGTAGCGCCGCAAGGTGTGGCTTTCGGTGAGCAAGCCGACCACGGTCCTCTTCTGCAGCGACTCCACGACCGCCAGCGCCTCGCTTTCCGAGCGGTCGAACAGCGCCGCCGCCTCGCGGGCGCTCATCTGCGGCAGGAGGACGGCGTCCTGGAAGCGCAGGAGGCCCTCGATGCTGGCGTCGAGATCGACGATCGCGTCGGAATAGGCGTCGGGAACGAGGACGATGCCGGCATAGGCGCCGGCCTCGTCGGTGACGACGACGCGCTGGGTCGAGCCGAGGGGGAAGTCGCGTCGGAAGGTCCGGAGCGTCGTCGACAGCGGCGTGGTGCGGGCGTCGCGCCGCATCATCCGGCCGACCGTCAGGTTGCGGATCCAGCCGACGTCGTGAGCCGAGCGGATGCTTTCGCCGCGCAGGTGGAAGCGCCAGGTGGCGAAGGAATAGCCGAAGGTCTTGCGCACCGTCAGCGAGGCCGTGACCACGGCGACGAGGACCAGCGCCGTGATCGGGAAATCGCCGGTGACCTCCAGCGCCAGGAAGGTCATGGTCAGCGGGCCGCCGATGATCGACACGGCCAGCGCGCTCATGCCGACGATGGCGAAGACCACGGGCGTCAGCGTGGCGTCGCTGAACAGAAACGGGCTGAAGATCGCAAACAGCTTGCCGAGCAAAGCGCCGAGGAAGAGCGAGGCGAAGAACAGGCCGCCGCGAAAGCCGCTGCCGATCGACACCGCCGAGGCCAGCGCCTTCAGCCCCAGAAGCAAAACGAGGCTCGACGCGGCCACCGGCAGGTCGAGCTGGAGATGCAGCGCGCCGTGCCCGGACGACAGGACCTGCGGGGTGACGAGGGCGAGCAACGCCAGCACCACGCCGCCGAGAACCGGGCGCAAGGCAAGCGGCACGCCGCTGCGCCGGACGCCGGCCTCGATCATCGTCACCCCCTGCATGATCAGGATGCCAAGCCCGGCGGCGAGGATGGCCAGGAGGATCGCCGGGGGATAGTCGGCATTGCCGACCGGCCCGGGCGCGCCGATGTCGATCAGCAGCGTGTTGCCGACGATGAGCCGCGAGACGAAGGCGCCGCCGAGGGCGGCCACGACCACGGGCGCCAGCGTGGCGATCGAATAGGCGCCGATGATCAGCTCGAAGGCGTAGAAAGCACCGGTGAGCGGCGCGTTGAAGGCCGCCGCGATCGCCGCCGCCGCGCCGCAGCCGACCAGCGTCCTCAGATCGCCGCGGCGCATTTCGAAGGCGATGCCGATGCGCGAGGCGATGCCGGCGGAAATCTGCGTATAGGCCGCCTCGAGCCCGACGGAAGCGCCAAAACCGTTGGAGATGAGATTCTGCACCACGACGGTGATGCTGTCGCGGATCGACATCCGGCCGCCATGCAGGGCATTGGCCTCGATCGGATCGACCATGGGCCGCGTCTTGCGGCGCGACAGGAGATAGAGGTAGAGGCCGAGGAGAGCGCCGCCGGCCACCGGCATCAGCACCAGCCAGGGCGAAGCGAGCCGCGTGAGCCCGCTGAGATGTTCGCCGTCCGACAGGCCGAACAGCACCGTGTGCAGGAACTGCGCGATCGCGCTCATGGCGATGACGAGGAGACCGGAGAGAACGCCGACGACGGCGGCCACCATCACGAGGCCGATTTCGTTGCCGCGGACCATGGCGCGAAAGCGGCTGGGTGCCTGGACGACGGCCACGTCGGCGGTGGGGGGTGGCGGCGGCAGGGTGGTCTGATCCATCGGGCGCATCAAATTCCAGATCTCGGGGCGAATTTCGTATAGAGCAGCCGCGGCGATCCGCCACGAAGGAATCTGCTGCGACCCCTTGCGTCTTTATTGGCGCGCCCGCGTTACGGGCGGGGTCTGAACAAGGAAGCCGACATGACACTGCAGCAGATGATGGCTTTCGGCATTGTCGCCTTGATGGTCGGCGCCTTCGTCTGGGGACGCTGGCGCTATGACCTCGTGGCGGCCGGGGCGCTCCTGGCGGCCATCGCCTGCGGCATCGTCAGCCCGCAGGACGCCTTTACCGGCTTTTCCGACGACATCGTCATCATCGTCGCCAGCGCGCTCATCGTCAGCACGGCGATCTCGCGCTCGGGCATCATGGAAGTGGCGCTGCAGCGCTTCGGTCCGGACATTTCGGCGCCGCGCACCCAGCTTCTGGTCCTCGTCGCCATCGTCACCGTGCTCTCGGCCTTCGTGAAGAACATCGGCGCGCTCGCCATCATGATCCCGATCGCCTTCCAGATGGCCAAGCGCTCCGGCGTCACGCCCTCGATGTTCCTGATGCCGATGGCCTTCGGCTCCCTGCTCGGCGGCCTGATGACGCAGATCGGCACCTCGCCGAACATCATCGTCTCGAGGCTGCGCGGCGAAATCACCGGCACGCCCTTCACCATGTTCGACTTCACTCCCGTCGGTGCGATCCTCGCCCTCGTCGGCGTGGTCTTCCTGGCGCTGTTCTACTGGCTTCTGCCCGAGCGCCAGGCGGCGGGCGGGTCGATGGACACGGCCATCGACATCAAGAACTACACCACCGAGGCGACCGTCACCGCGCAGTCGGCGGTGGTCGGCAAGACCGTCGCCGACCTGCGCAAGCTCGGCGGCGGCAGCGCCACGGTGACGGCGATCGTCAGCCCCTCCGGCACGCGCCGCACGCCCTTGCCCGACAGCGTGCTGCAGGCCGACGACGTGCTCCTGATCGAGGGCGACCCGGAGGCGCTGGACAAGCTGGTGGCGCAGGGCGTGCTGGCGATGGCCGAGCGCAAGTCGGCGGTCAAGTCGTCGCAGGACCTCGGCACGGTCGAGGCGATCGTCGGACAGAATTCCGGCTTCATCGGTCGCAGCGCGCGAACCCTGGCGCTGTTCCACCGCAGCGGCCTGACGCTCCTGGCGGTCAGCCGGCGCGACAAGCGCTTCACCGAACGCCTCGGCGAGATCGTCTTCGAGATGGGCGATGTGCTGGTGCTGCAGGGCGAGATCGATCGCCTGCCCGACCTCCTGCGCAACTGGGACTGCCTGCCGCTCGCCGAGCGCAAGCTGCGGCTCGGCAGCGTACGCAAGGGCCTCGTGCCGCTGATCATCCTCGGCGCGGCGATGGTCTCGACCGCGACCGGCCTCGTCCCCGTCGCGGTCGCCTTCTTCGCGGCGGCGGTGCTGATGGTGATCGTGAAGGCGGTGCCGGTTCGCGAGGTCTACGGCTCCCTCGACGCGCCGATCCTGCTGATGCTGGCGGCGCTGATCCCGGTCAGCGACGCGCTGCGCACCACCGGCGGTACCGACCTCATCGCCGGCTGGCTGTCGACGGTCGCCCACTCGCTGCCGTCCTACGGCGCGCTGGCGCTGATCATGGTGGTGGCGATGGCGGTGACGCCCTTCCTCAACAATGCCGCGACCGTGCTGGTGATGGCGCCGATCGCCGCGACCTTCGCCTCGCAGCTCGGCTTCCGCCCGGACGCCTTCCTGATGGCGGTCGCGATCGGCGCCGGCTGCGACTTCCTCACCCCGATCGGCCACCAGTGCAACACGCTGGTCATGGGACCGGGCGGCTACCGCTTCGCCGACTATTCCCGTCTCGGCCTGCCGCTGTCGATCCTCGTCGTGCTCGTCGCCGTGCCGGCCCTGATGCTGGTCTGGCCGCTGAACTGACCCGGCGCGGCGGCGCCGCGTCCCGCCGGGCCTTGCCAGCCTTGCGCCGCATCGGGCACTTTACAGACCGGCCCCGCCCTGATCTGGCAGACCGTCTCTGACACGCCGGGCATCGGACGCTGCATGACATCACGCTGGATTTGGCTTCTCACCCAGGTCACCCGCCGCATCTGGTTCCGCGCCGCGCTCTTCTCGGTCGCGGCCGTCGCCACGGCGCTGGTGGCGATCCTCGTCGCCCCCTACATCCCGAGCGACCTGCCGACGCAGATCGGCGCCGACGCCGTCGACAACATCCTCGGCATCATCGCCTCCTCCATGCTGTCGGTGACCACCTTCTCGCTGTCGACGATGGTCTCGGCCTATTCGGCCGCGACCAGCAACGTGACGCCGCGGGCGACGACGCTGGTGATGGAGGACACCACCACGCAGAACGTGCTGGCGACCTTCGTCGGCTCCTTCCTGTTCAGCCTCGTCGGGATCATCGCGCTGTCGACCGGCGCCTATGGCGACCGCGGCCGCGTGGTGCTGTTCGCCGTGACGATCGTCGTCGTCGGACTGATCGTCGTCACGCTCCTGCGTTGGATCGACCACCTCTCGCGCCTCGGCCGCGTCACCGAGACGACCGAGCGGGTGGAGAAGGCGACGACCGACGCCATGCGCCGGCGGATCGAGAGCCCCTATCTCGGCGGCGCACCCTTGAAGAACCGCCTGCGCGACACTCCGGACCGGGCCCGGCCGGTGCGGGCCGGCTCGATCGGCTACGTCCAGCATGTGGACGCCGCGGCCCTGTCCGACATCGCCGAAGCGGCGAAGGGCGACATCTATCTCGCGGCCATCCCCGGCGACTTCATCGATCCCTCGGAGGCTTTGGCCTATGTCACCGGATTCGACGAGGATCGCGACGACGCCATCCGCAACTGCTTTTCGACCGGGGACACGCGATCCTTCGACCAGGACCCGCGCTTTGGCGCCTGCGTCCTGACGGAGATCGCTTCGCGCGCTCTGTCGCCGGGAATCAACGATCCCGGCACCGCCATCGACGTCATCGGCCGCGCGGTGCGGGTTCTGGCCGTCTGGATCGAGCCGAAGGACGAAGCCGAGACGACGATCCTGTTCCCCCGGCTGCATGTGCCCGGCATCGCCATCGGCGACCTGTTCGACGATTTTTTCACCCCGATCGCGCGCGACGGCGCCGGGATCGTCGAGGTTCAGCTGCGATTGCAGAAAGCCTTCCGTTCGCTCGCCCGGCTCGGCGACGACCGCTACGAAGGCAACGCCGCGCGCCACGCGCGCCAGGCCCTGCAGCGCGCAGAGCTCGGACTTTCGCTGGAGGAGGAAAAGCAGCGGGTGCGCGACATCGCGGCCGACGTCGAGGCGGCCTCCTCCGCGTCCGCCGAGACCCCCGTCTTCTGGCCGACCAGACCCACGCCCCTGTAACGGGAAGGCGTGTCGCGGCCGTTCTGCGCCGGCCCGCGGCCCTGAAGGGGCTCCGGCGGAGCCAGCGACGGGGGCCGCCCCGTTCAAGGCGCTTTTTTGTTCACAAGGAGGCGGAACCACACCTGGTCTATCGTGTTGTAAAGGCAGATAGAAATTCTCAGGCAGGCAAGACCCGTGAACACCAGAACATCGCTGATTTGTGCCGCCGTCATCGGCTTCGGTTTCCTGACGGCAGCGCAGGCAGCTTCGTCCCAGAATGAAACAGACGGCCAGACCATGGCCGAGCTCTCGACAGGCAAGACCGGCCGCATCGCCATTCCCGCGCCCCGTCCCGACCGCGAAGCCATTCTGATCAGCGCCAGCGGCAGCGACCAGACCCCGGTTAACCGGACCAAGTCCGGCATCCGCATCATCGGCGCGCCCTTCTTCCCGACCGACATGTAATCGGCATCTGCCTCGACGGATGCCAGCCGGGCTTTAAGCCCAGGCGTGACGCCCTGGCCTTCTCCTAATTCTGATCACGGTCCCAGCGCGATATGGCGCCGGCGTTGCCAGGCCGGCTTCTCGCGCTTACGCGCTGCGGGCGGCGGCATGGTCAAGCGCCCGCATCACCCCGCGCAGTTCCGCCAGGCCCTTCAGCCGGCCGATCAGCGAATAGCCGGGATTGGTCGCCTTCCCCAGATCGTCGGCGAGGACATGGCCGTGGTCCGGGCGCATCGGGATCGGCAGAGCGTCGCCCGCCGCGCGGCGCCGCACCTCTTCGGCCAGAAGAACCGCGATCACCGCGACCATGTCGGTATCGCCCTCCAGATGCTCGGCCTCGTAGAAGGAGCCATCGGGCTCGGTCGTCACATTGCGCAGATGTGCGAAGTGGATGCGCCCGGCAAATTCCTTCGCCATCGCCACCGGATCGTTGTCGGGGCGCGAGCCGTAGGAGCCGGTGCACAGCGTGATGCCGTTGGCCGGGCTGTCGACCGCGGCGAGCAGCGCGCGCACATCCGACGGCGTGGAGACCACGCGCGGCAGACCGAACAGCTGGAAGGGCGGATCGTCGGGATGGATGGCGAGCCTCACGCCGAATTCTTCGGCGACAGGAACGACCGCGCGCAAAAAAGTCTTGAGATTGTCGCGCATGGCTTCGGCCGACAGGCCGTCATACCGGGCGATCAGCGCGGCAATCGCGGCGCGGTCGTAGCTGCCGTCGCCGCCGGGCAGGCCGCGGATGATGTTGGCCTCGAGCCGCTCCAGCGCCGCCGCGTCCATCGCCGCGATGCGTGCCTCGGCCGCGGCGACGAGCGCGGCGGGATAGCTCTCTTCGGCCTTCGGCCGTCCGAGAACGAAGACGTCGTAGCCAACGAAATCCACCATGTCGAAGCGCAAAGCGAGGCCCGAGGTCGGCAGGCGGAAGGCCAGATCCGTGCGCGTCCAGTCGACCACCGGCATGAAATTGTAGCAGACGGTACGGATGCCGGCGCGGCCGAGACCGGCCAGCGTGTCCTTCCAGACGGCGATCGCCTGCGGCGCCTCGGCATCGCCGAGCTTGATCGCGTTCGGCATGGGAATCGATTCGCAGACGCTCCAGACGAGGCCGGCGGCGGCGATGGCGTCCTGTCGCGCGGCGATCGCCTCCGGGCGCCAGGCCGCGCCGGGCTCTGCCTGATGCAGCGCCGTGACGATGCCGGTCGCGCCCGCCTGCCGGATCTGGTCCAGCGTCACCGGGTCGCTCTCCCCGAACCACCGCCATGTCTGTTCCATCGCCGTCTCCTGCTCGCGCGGGCTCCCGCCGCCCGGGTCCGGCTTAGCGCGGGACGGGCCACCGTTCCAGCCCGGGTTCGCCGGGTCTTGCGGGAGGCGCCCTGCTCGGTGGGCGGCGAGCTTCCTGCCGCTACCATCGCCGCGGCAAAACGTGCCAATAGACGGCGGCCGGGGAGCGATGCTGGCAGAGTCTGGGAGGACACCATGGAATTCGACCATCGACGCGTCGGCAGCACCGATCTGACGCTGCCGGTCTACGGTTTTGGCGGGGCGCCGCTCGGCAATCTGTTCCGGCCGATCCCCGACGACGAGGCGGAGGATCTCGTGACCCTCGCCGTCGCCGCGGGCCATACCTTCATCGACACCGCCCCCTTCTACGGCTCGGGCCTCAGCGAACGCCGGGTCGGCGCCGCGCTGCGGCGGATCGACCGGGCCAAGGTCGTGCTGTCGACAAAGGTCGGCCGCCTGCTGCGCCCGGACGCTTCGCACGACGCGACGAAGAACAGTTTCTTCGACGCCTCGCCCTTCCGGCCGGACTTCGACTATTCCTATGACGGCGTGATGCGCTCCTTCGAGGACAGCCTGCAGCGCCTCGGCACCGACCATGTCGAAATCCTGTTCATCCACGACATCGGCAAGATGACGCATGGCGACAGGGCCGAGACGCGGTTCCGGGACGCGATGGAGGGCGGCTACCGCGCCCTCGACGAATTGCGGGCCGGCGGCGCGGTGAAGGCGATCGGGCTCGGCGTCAACGAATGGCAGGTGTGCGAGGACGCCATGGACCATGGGCACTGGGACGTGTTCCTGCTCGCCGGCCGCTACACCCTGCTCGAGCAGACCGCGCTCGACAGTTTTCTGCCGCGCTGCATCAGCGAGAAGGTCTCGATCGTCGTCGGCGGGGCGTTCAATTCCGGCATTCTTGCCACCGGCGCGGTCGAGGGCGCGACCTACAACTACGCCCCGGCCCCGGCCGAGATCCGCGCCAGGGTCGATCGGATCGAGGCGATCTGCCGCGCCCATGGCGTGCCGATGGCGGCGGCTGCGCTGCAGTTTCCGCTGACCCATCCGGCCGTCGCCTCGGTCATTCCCGGCATCGCCGCCCGGGAGCATATCGGCCGCAACCGCGACCTGATCGACACGGCCGTCCCGTCGGCGCTGTGGTCCGATCTCAAAAGCGAGGGCGTGCTGCGCGCGGATGCGCCCGTTCCCGGCTGATCCCGGCCGAACAGCCGGGACCTTCAAGGCCGACAGAATCCTGAGGTCCGGCGCGCCCTCTCGCCGATCAGCCGGCGTCGCGCCGCAAGGACTGCGGCTTGGCAAGGACGAGGCGGTTTCGCGGCCTCGCGTCCCCGCCTGCCTTCAGTCGTAGGGGCCGCAGGGCCAGGAGGCCGGCGCGACCAGGCCGCCCGGCAGCACCGTCTTCGCATCGCCGCAGGACAGATCCACCTGCGCCTGGACGAGGCCCTTGGCACCGGACAGGTCGACGCCCTCAATCCGCGTCAGGAACATGTAGGCGCCGGTGAAATCGAGCGCGCCGCTGATGGCGGCACCGGGGAACTCGGCGCGCGCCAGATTGGCGTAGGCGAAGCGGTTGTCGGCGAGCTTCGTGCCCTTGAAGCGGGCCCGCCCGAGTTCGGCCTTCTCGAAATTGGAGCCTGAGAGCACCGCATCGGTGAAGTCGGCCCGCTGCAGCTCGGCGCTCTGGAACGAGGCGCCCTGCGCCGAAGCGCCGGTGAAATCGGTGCGATAGCCTTCGACGCGGGTGAAGTTCGCCTTGTCGGCCACGGCGCCGGCGAGCAGGGCGCGCACGAGACTCGCCTTCTCCAGATTGGCCTGCGAAAGCTGGCCGTTGCGCAGGTCCGTCAGGCTGAGATCGGTGCGCAGGAGATTGGCGCCCGACAGGTCGGCGCCGGACAGGACGAGATTGCTGCGGTCGCAGCCGCTCCAGTCGATGCCGGCACCGGCGGCGCCGGAGCAGTCGGCTGCCTGGGCCGGCCCGACTGCCATCCCGCAGGCGAAAGCCAGGAGCGGCGCCAAGGCCGCCGCCACGGCCGCCGGCCGGCCCCTGAGTCGCCTCACCGAAGGCTGGAAGGCGGGGCCAGGCCGCGACAGCAGCCGCACCGCGCCGGTCGCTTGCGCCCGGTCACCCGCCTGCCCACCCGTTCGCCGATTTTCGCTGGCTGTCATGAAAAATTCTCCCCGTCGTCATTGGGACTGAAAGTACAGCGCCGTCCCGCCGGTTCCCCCGCGACCTCGCTTCCATTTCCCGTCCCGGCCTGCTGGCCGCCGTCTTGCCGCCACCCGGCCGCCGAGCCAAATACCGGTCCGCCGGAGCACGATGCACGCCCCGCGACATCCCATCTTGCCCGGCCCGCCTCTATCGGCTAGATACGAACGCGTTGCGACCCTCTTGTGGCAACACCGTCCTCGCCCCCGGCGATACGACGCACCCGTAGCTCAGCTGGATAGAGCGCTGCCCTCCGAAGGCAGAGGTCACTGGTTCGAATCCAGTCGGGTGCACCATTTCCCTCGATACTTTTCCCATTGCCCGATGACGGCGTGCGGCCGCAACGGCGCCGTGCCGATGCCAGCAGAGCGTGGTCCGGTAGCGCTCCGCGAGATGGCGGTCGATGTCTTCGGCCGACTCCTCCGCCCGGATTGGGTCCTTCAGCATCGCCCCAAACGTGGCTAAACGGGCGCGGTCGATGATGGGGGCAGGCTCCCACAGGCGCAAGCGCTGTAAGGCTTTCGCGCAGTCGAGATAGACCTCCGCGGTCCGCACGGAGGCGAGCCGAGCCGCCTAACGCCGTCGTCAGACAGACGGGCGCGAGGGCCGGGCGTCAACTGCCGGCATGGCCCCGCCGCCAGTAGGCCACCGCCATGTGCCGGTCGCGGGGCAGGCGCAGCTGGCCGCGCAGATGCGCCCGAATGGCCTTGAAGTCCTGGAACTCGCAGCCGACCCAGACGAAGGGGTCGGCGCCGATCGCCTGCCAGTCGAAGGCGCGCAGTTCGCGCGGCAGGATCCCGAGCGTTCCCGGCGCGGCGCCGGCGCGGTGGTGGAAGCGGACATCGAGCTGGGCTTTGGAGACGAGGTCGATCTCGTCCAGCGGCCCGTCGACCTCGGCCACGACGGTCGCGCGCGCGCCGGCCGGCAGTTCCTCGAGAATGCGGGCGATGGCGGGCAGCGCGGTGTCGTCGCCGAAGAGGACGATGTTGCTTCCCGCCGGCGCCTCGCCGCCGCCCGGCCCGGTGATGCCGACGAGATCGCCCGGACGGGCACTGACGGCGAAGTCGGAGCCGGGCGTCCCGTCGCCGGGATGGACCACGATATCGACGACGATCTCGCCGCGGGCGGCATCGACCCGCCGGATCGTGTAGACGCGCCGGGTCAGGGCGTCCTCGCCCTGTGGCCAGACCGGCAGCCCGCTCTCGCCCATCACCGGCCAGAGGGGCGCACGGCCCTTCGGCGGGAAGATCAGATAGACGTGGTAGCCGCCATCGGCGAAGCGGCCGAGGTCCCGGCCGCTGAGGTGGATCCGCCGCATGTGCGGCGTCAGGATTTCCGAGCGCACCACTGCGAGCTCGCGGAACCAGGGCAGAGGAGAGCCGGCCGGCAGGCCGTCGCCTTGCCAGACGATCTCCGGCGGCGCGCCCTCGTGAAACTCGGCGAGATGCTCGGCGATGCCGATCTTGAGATAGCTGAGCTGGATGGGATCGGCGGAGGCGACCTCGACATGCAGCGCGTCGCCGCGGAGGGCGAGGACGGCCGTTCCGTGCTCGAAGGCTACTTCGCCGCGTCCGTCCCCGGACACGACCTCGCCATGCTCGGCAAAATGTTCGCACAGAAGCGAAAGAAGGCGCCCGGCGCCCGTCACCTCGATGGTGGAACAAGCCTGAAGCATGAGGAGCCCTCCCGACGATCTGCACCACCGCGCCGCGTTCCGGTCGGACGGCTTGGCGGCTTTCCACGCGAGGCTTAGGATTGTTGAGCGGATCTTTCAAGTTCTGCAGGGCCGTCTTTCGGGCCTGTCGGCCCCCCGGGCGGCCGCCGCTGGCGGCCTCACCGTCGGCCCGGCGCCACCGGCAGACTATGGCGGCAGAGACACACCCGGCCCCGCTGCCGTGACAATTTCGCCACATTTGCCGAGCGGTGCGGCCCAGCAACTCGAAAGGGTTACAAACCGTTCGGAAATATGACTAGAAAACTCAAGTTGCATTCCAGCTGAGAGTTTGTTCGATGGTCCTACGTCCTTCGCTGCGGCCCTTGCGCCGCGACCGGAACGCTTTCCTGTTCTCGTCGACGGCCGTCATGGTCGCCTTGTGCGCGATGGGAACGGCGGCGGCCCAGGACGTCATCGAGCTCGACACCGTCACCCTGACCGGCACCGAGGGGGGTGACGGCACCGGGCCGGGCGAAGCGAACGAGCAGACGGGCTTCGTCGCCAAGCGGAGCGGCGGCGCGACCAAGACCAACACGCCGCTGATCGAAACGCCGCAGTCGATCACCGTCGTGACGGACGAGCAGATCCAGCGGCAGGAAGTGCGCACCATCCGCGCCGCGGCCCGCTATTCGGCCGGCGTCACGCCGGAGACGACCGGCGGCGGCGATACCCGCTTCGGCGGCTTCAACATCCGCGGCTTCGACGCCACGGCCAACGCGACCTTCCTCGACGGCCTGCGCCTGCCCTCCAGTTCGGTGATCAATTTCCTCGGGCTCGACCCTTACGGCGCCGAGCGGATCGAGATCCTCAAGGGTCCCTCCTCCGTCCTCTACGGCCAGAACGGCCCGGGCGGCCTCATCAACTATGTCTCCAAGAAGCCGACCGACGCGCCGCTGCGCGAGATCGAGATCAATGGCGGCAGCTACGGCCTGCTCGAAGGACGCTTCGACGTCTCGGGGCCGCTGTCGAAGGACAGCCCGTTCGGCTACCGCCTCACGGGCGTCGCGCGCACCGCGGACAACCAGGTGGACACTGTCGACGACGACCGTTTCTTCATCGCGCCCGTCATCGAGTGGAAGCCGGATGCGGACACCTCGCTGACCCTCCAGGCCAACTACCAGCGCGACCGCGCCGGCTGGGGCCTGCAGTTCCTGCCGGCATCCGGCACGGTCTACGCCAACAACGGGCGCAAGATCCCGAACAACCGCTTCCTCGGCGAGCCCGGCTTCGACCATTACGACACCGATCTCGGCTCGATCGGCTACCAGCTCGACCATCGCATCGACGAGGTCTTCACCGTCCGCCAGAACGCGCGCTATTCCTTCCTCAAGCACGACGAGGCGAGCATCTACGGCGGCGGCTATGCCGACGAGGCGGCGGGCCTTCTGAACCGCAGCGGCGGAACCGGCGACACCGACCTCCAGACCTTCTCGATCGACAACCAGGTGCAGGCGGAGTTCGACACCGGCCCGCTCGCCCACACCCTGCTCGGCGGACTCGACTACCGCACGACCAGCTATTCCGACCGCGTCGATCTCTACGGCGCCGATCCGATCAACGTCTTCGACCCGGTCTATGGCAGCCCGATCACGTCCTTCGGCACCTATTACGACAATGACGTCGACCAGGATCAGACCGGTCTCTATCTCCAGGACCAGATCAAGATCGACCGGCTCTCGGTGGTCCTCAGCGGCCGCTACGACTGGGCGACGACGGAGCTGCAGCGGCCCGACAGCGTCTACCTGACCGCCGTCGACGCGAAGAAGGATTCCAGCGCCTTCACCGGGCGCGTCGGCCTCATCTACAACTTCGACAATGGCCTCGCGCCCTACGTCACCTATTCCGAATCCTTCCTGCCGCCCCTCGACGTCAGCACCACGGGCGGGCTGTTCGAGCCGGAAACCGGGACGCTCTACGAAGCCGGCGTGAAGTATCAGCCGCCCGGCTGGGACGCGATGCTGACCGCCTCGGTCTTCGAGATCACCCGCGACAACGCCATCCGCTTCGGTTACGACGCCGTCGCCAACCGCTCGCTGGTCGAGCAGACCGGTCAGATCACCTCGCGCGGCTTCGAGCTGGAGGGCGTCGCGAGCGTCAGCGAGGATCTGAACCTGCGGCTCGCCTACACCTATCTCGACGTCGAGATCACCAAGGACCTGGAAGGCGGCTACGAGGGCAAGGTGCCGACCACCGTTCCCGAGCACACGATCGCCGCCTGGGCCGACTACACCCTCCACAACGACTCGATGTTCGACGGTCTCGGCGCCGGTCTCGGCGTGCGCTATGTCGGCTCGAGCTTCGGCGACGACGCCAACACCTTCAAGGTGCCGGGCGCCACGGTGTTCGATGCCGTCGTCAGCTACGAGAAGGACAATTACGCGCTGTCGGTGAACGCCAGCAACCTGTTCGACAAGGAATACGTCGCCTCCTGCGGCAACCGCGACTTCTACTGTTTTGCGGGCGAGGGGCGGCGCATCACCGGCAAGGCCACGTTCCGCTGGTAGGGGGCGGACAGCGCGCCGGTAGGCCTATGGTAGAAGGCGCGGCGCGCCGGTGGAGCGTGGCGCGCCACGCTTCGGCGGCCAGCGCCGGCAGCCGCCGTGTTCAGGCCGGCGGCATCTTCTCCGGCTCCGACGCTTCGCCCGCGCGGTAGCCGACGCCGGGCTCGGTCAGGATCAGCGCGGGATTGGCGGGGTCGGCCTCGAGCTTGGCCCGGAGCTGCCCGATATAGACGCGCAGATAGGGCGTGTCGTGCTCGTGCGGCGCGCCCCAGACCTGGTTGAGGATGTGGCGGTGGGTCACCACCTTGCCGGAATGGCGCACCAGCATGGACAGGAGGTCGAACTCCTTCGGCGTCAGCTTGACCTCGACGCCCGACCGCGTGACGCGGTGGCGGGGAATGTCGATCTCGATCGCGCCGAGCTTCAGAACCGGCGTCTCGCCCTTGGCCTGCATCTGATGGCGGATCGCCGCGCGGATGCGCGCCATCAGCTCGCCGACCCCGAAAGGCTTGGCGACGAAATCGTCGGCGCCGAGGTCCAGCGCCTCGATCTTGGCGCTCTCCCGGTCGCGCGCCGACAGAACGATGATCGGCACGTCGGTGAACGCCCGGAGACGCCGGATCACCTCGGCGCCGTCCATGTCGGGCAGGCCGAGGTCGAGCACGACGACCGCCGGCCGGCGGCTGGCGACGAGCGCCAGCCCCTGCGTGGCGGTGTCGGCGCGTAGGGCCAAGAAGCCGTTCGCCTCGAGCGCCGGCGTCAGGAAGCGGTGGATGGCCGGCTCGTCGTCGACGACGAGAATGGTGGCACCGATCAAAGCGGCGTTCCTTGCGTGAGGGGGAGGCGGATGAGGAAGGACGCGCCGCGGTCCTTTCCGGCGGGCGGGCTCGCCGCGACGACGCTGCCGCCGTGCGCCTCGACGATGCCCTTGGTGATCGCGAGCCCGAGACCCGAGCCCTCGCCGCCGTCGGCGCCGCTCGCGGCGGCCCGGACGAATTTCTCGAAGACATGCGGCAACAGCGAGGCCGGAATGCCCGGGCCGTCGTCGTCGATGCGGATTTCGACGGCCTCGCCACGGACGCCCACCGACAGCTCGACATCCGCCGCCGGACCGGCATGGCGCACGGCATTGCCGATGACGTTGGCCAGCACCTGGTCGACGAGGTTCTGGTCGGCGAAGACCAGCGGCAGATCCGGCGCGATGGTGACGCCGAAATGCTGCGGCGCGCCGCGCTTTCTGGCGAGCGCGACGGCCCGGTGCACGGCTTCCTCGATGTCCAGCCAGTCGCGCCGGATGTCGAGGCCGCCGGCCTCCAACCGCGTCATCGACAGGAGATTGCGCACCATGGCGTCGAGATGCTCGGCCTCCTCGCGCATCTGCACGAGGAGGTCGCGCCGCCCCGCCTCGGAAATCTGGTCGCCATAGTCGAGAAGGCTGGTGGCCGCCCCCAGTACCGAGGCGAGCGGCGTGCGGAAATCGTGGCTGATCGAGGCGAGGAGGATGTTGCGCACCCGCTCGGTCTCCGCCGCCGTGCGTGCCGTGGCGACTTCCGTCGAGAGCGCGGTGCGGGCGAGCGCGGCCGCGGTCTGCTCGGCGAGCGTCTCGATCAGCACCATCGCCTCCTTGTCCAGCGTCTCGCCGCCGGGCCCGCGCTCGACGCCGAGGACGCCGACGCGCCGCCCCGGCACGCGCAGCGGCACGAACAGCCAGGGCGCGCTCGGCAGCGTGCCGGTACTGGCGCCGGCATTCTCGTCATGCTGGAGCGCCCAGTGCGCGGCCGTCATCGACGCCGTGTCGAGCCGGTCTTCCGGCGGCCAGGCCGCGGCGACGGCAAGGTCGTCTCCGCCGCCCGGCACGGCCCGGTCCTTGCCGGCGTTGGTCAGCGGGACGAGGAGGATCACCGTCGCCCTCCCGGTCGCGGCGTGGACCTCCGTCACCGCGGCGTCGGCCACTTCCTGCTCGCCGGGAAGCGCCGACAGACGACGGGTGAATTCGTAGAGGCGCCGCGTCGCCCGCGTCAGCCGCACCGTCGCCTTGGCCTGCTCGCGGGTCTGTCCGGCCAGCGCCGACATGGCCGCGGCGACGGCGAAGAAGATCAGCAGCGTCACCACCTCGTGCGGCCGGGCGACGGTGAAGGAGAGGGTCGGCGCGATGAAGAAGAAGTTGTAGGCGAAGAAGGCGAGCGCCGAGGCGAAGACGGCCGGCCAGACGCCGAAGCGGAAGGCCGGGACGATGACCGCGATCAGATAGAACATCGACATGTTCGGCAGCGCGATGACGCCCGACAGGCCGTGGCCGACAAGGGTGACGAAAGCGACGCACAGGGCCGCCACGGCATAGCCCTTGAGCTCGCCGAGCGGCGGCAGGGCAAAGCGCGCCGCCGGAGAGACGTCTGCCTCCTCGGTGGTGACGATGTGGATGGCGATGCCGCGCGCCTGCCGGGTCAGCGCGTCCGCCAGATTGCGGCGCCAGCGCTGCCAAAAACCATGGCCGCGCGACTGGCCGATAACGATCTGGGTGACGTTCTCGAAGCGGGCCGTGCGCAGGAGTTCGGCGGGAAAGTCGTCGGCGACGAGCGAGCGCGTCTCGGCGCCGAGACTTTCGGCCAGATGCATGCCCGCATCGAGCCAGCGCCGGGCCGCGGCGGTGACGGCGACGCCCGGACGCTCGATCGTCACCGCCATGAAAGGCGCGTCCATGAGATCGGCGAGGCGCTTCGCCTGCCGCACCACGCGCTCGGCGTTTCTGTTCGGCCCGACGCAGACGAGAATCTTCTCCCCCGCCGCCCAGGGGCCCTGGATCGCCCCGCCCTGCATGCGTTCGAGGAGGTCTGTGTCGACATGCGCGGCGACGCGGCGCAGCGCCAGCTCGCGCAGGGCCCGGAGATTGCCGGGCTTGAAGAAGCTCTGGATGGCGCGCTGGGCGGTGTCCTCGACATAGATCTTGCCGTCGGCGAGGCGCTTTAAAAGTTCGTCCGAGGGCAGGTCGACGAGGATGATCTCGTCGGCCTTTTCCAGCGCCGTGTCCGGCACGGTCTCACGGACGCGCACGCCGGTGATGCGCTGGACGACGTCGTTGAGGCTCTCGACATGCTGGATGTTCAGCGTCGTCCAGACGTCGATGCCGGCGGCGAGGAGATCGCGGACGTCCTGCCAGCGTTTGGGGTGCCGGCTGCCCGGCACGTTGGAATGGGCGTATTCGTCGACAAGGAGCAGCGCCGGACGCCGGGCGAGCGCCGCGTCGACGTCGAACTCCGGGACAAGGCGGCCGCGATAGGGCACGCCCTTCTTCGCGATGGTCTCGAGCCCGGCGACCATGGCCTCGGTCTCGGCCCGCCCATGCGTCTCGACGAGGCCGACGACGACGTCCGTGCCGTCGGTCCTCGCCGCCTTCGCCGCCTGCAGCATGGCATAGGTCTTGCCGACGCCGGGCGCCGCGCCGAGGAAAATCCGCAGGGATCCCCGGCCCTCGCGCTCGGCGGCGGCGATCAGCGCATCGGGCGAGGCGCGAAGGGGGGGGTCGGCGGACATCGGGGCGGACTCTTAGGGCTTCGGCGCCGCCTGGTCGAGGGCGAGGTTCAGGGCGAGGACGTTGACGCGGGGCTCGCCGAGGATGCCGAAGGTGCGTCCCGCCGTGTTCCGGACGACCAGCGCTTCGACGTCGGCCGCCGCCATGCCGCGGGCGGTGGCGACTCCGGCCACCTGCGCCCGTGCATAGGCCGGCGAGATGTCGGGGTCGAGGCCGCTGCCGGAGGTGGTGATCGCGTCGGCCGGGATCGGCCCCGTGGCGCCGGCGGCGCGCAGGGCATCGGCGTCGGTCATCAGCCGCTCGGCGAGCTTGGCCGAGGTCGGACCGAGATTGGTGCCCGAGGAGGCGCTGGCGTCGTAGCCCGTGCCGGCCGCGGAGGGGCGCGGCTTGAAGTATTCGGGACGGGTGAAGGCCTGGCCGATCAGCCGCGAGCCGACCACTTTTCCGTCGCGCAGGACAAGGCTGCCGTTCGCCTGATCGGGGAAGATCGCTCCGGCGACGCCGGTCATGCCGAGGGGATAGGCGATGCCGGTGAGCGCGGCGAGGAGGACGAGAAGGGTCAAGGCGGGGCGGAGTTGGGTGAGCATGGGTGTTCCTTTGGAGGTGTCAGGTAATGTTCTTCTCCCCTCCGGGGAGAAGGTCGCGGCAGCGGGATGAGGGGGCGCTGCGGTGGCTGGTCGAACGCCGGCCCCTCATCCGCCCCTTCGGGGCACCTTCTCCCCCGAGGGGAGAAGAAAACCGCTGGTTCAGACGAGGCCCAATAGGGTCAAGGCGGGGCGAAGCTGTGAGAGCATCGAGGTTCCTTGGGAGTGTCAGGGTTATGTTCTTCTCCCCTCCGGGGAGAAGGTCGCGGCAGCGGGATGAGGGGGCGCTGCGGTGGCTGGTTGAGCGCCGGCCCCTCATCCGCCCCTTCGGGGCACCTTCTCCCCCACGGGGAGAAGAAAACCGCTGGTTCAGACGAGGCCCAATAGGGTCAAGGCGGGGCGAAGCTGGGTGAGCATCGAAATTTTTTTCGAAGTGTCAGGGTTATGTTCTTCTCCCCTCCGGGGAGAAGGTCGCGGCAGCGGGATGAGGGGGCGCAGCGGTGGCGGGTCAAACGCCGGCCCCTCATCCGCCCCTTCGGGGCACCTTCTCCCCCAAGGGGAGAAGAAAATTGCTGGTTCAGACCAGCCCCATCCCCGCCACCGCCATGTCGATCAGCTTGATGCCGGCGAAGGGCACGAGGATGCCGCCGAGGCCGTAGATCAGGAGGTTGCGGCGCAGGATCGAGCCGGCGTCGCCGGGTGTGTATTTCACGCCCTTCAGCGCCAGCGGGATCAAGGCGACGATCACGAGGGCGTTGAAGATCACCGCCGAGAGGATGGCGCTTTCCGGCGAGGCGAGGCCCATGACGTTGAGGAGGCCGAGCTCGGGGATCGCCGTGATGAACAGCGCCGGGATGATGGCGAAGTATTTCGCCACGTCGTTGGCGATGGAGAAGGTGGTCAGCGCGCCGCGCGTCATCAGCAGCTGCTTGCCGATGCCGACGACCTCGATGAGTTTCGTCGGATCCGAGTCGAGATCGACCATGTTGCCGGCCTCGCGGGCGGCCTGGGTGCCGGTCTGCATGGCGACGCCGACATCGGCCTGCGCCAAGGCAGGCGCGTCGTTGGTGCCATCGCCGCACATGGCGACGAGCCTTCCCTGGCGCTGCTCGTTGCGGATGTAGTTCAGCTTGTCCTGCGGCGTCGCCTCGGCGATGAAGTCGTCGACGCCGGCCTCCGACGCGATGGCCGCGGCCGTGACCGGGTTGTCGCCGGTGACCATCACCGTGCGGATGCCCATGCGCCGCATCTCGGCGAAGCGCTCCTTGATGCCGGGCTTGACGACGTCCTTGAGGTGGATGACGGCGAGCAGACGCCCGCCCTCACACAGGCCGAGCGGCGTGCCGCCGGAGCGGGCGATGCGTTCGACGGCCTGGGTGAAGGCGGCAGGCTCGGCGCCGGTATTCCCGGCTGCTGCGACGAATTTCCGGATCGCGTCGATCGCGCCCTTGCGGATCTGCCTTCCGTCGACGTCGACGCCAGAGAGGCGCGTCGCGGCGGAGAATTCGATGAACGCGGCGCCGACGCCCGGGCCGCGCGGCACCTCGATCGCATACTTGTCGCGGGCGAGCGTCAGGATCGAGCGGCCCTCGGCCGTCTCGTCGGCAAGGCTTGCCTGCACCGCGGCCAGCGCCGCCTCGGCTTCGCCGACGCCGGGCACCGCGACGATCTCCGACGCCATGCGGTTGCCGAAGGTGATGGTGCCGGTCTTGTCGAGGAGCAGCGTGTCGACGTCGCCGGCCGCCTCGACCGCCCGGCCGGACATGGCGAGCACGTTGTGGCGCATCAAGCGGTCCATGCCGGCGATGCCGATGGCCGAGAGCAGGCCGCCGATGGTCGTCGGGATCAGCGTCACGAGGAGGGCGACGAGGATCGGCACCGGCACGATGGCGCCGGCATAGCGGCCGAGGCCCGCGAGCGTCGCGACGGCGATCAGGAAGATCAGCGTCATGCCGACAAGGAGGATGGTCAGCGCGATCTCGTTCGGCGTCTTCTGCCGCTCGGCGCCCTCGACGAGGGCGATCATCTTGTCGAGGAAGGACGAGCCGGGCGCCGCGACGATGCGCACGACGATCCAGTCGGACAAGACGGTGGTGCCGCCGGTGACGGCCGAGCGGTCGCCGCCGGCCTCGCGGATGACGGGCGCGGATTCGCCGGTGATCGCCGCCTCGTTGACCGAGGCGATGCCCTCAACGATCTCGCCGTCGCCGGGGACGATGTCGCCGGGCTCGACGAGGACGAAGTCGCCGACCTTCAGCTCCAGCGCCGAGACCTCGGCATAGCCGCCGCGGTCCTTCGCGTTGACGAGCCGCTTGGCCACCGTGTCGGTGCGCGCCTTGCGCAAGCTATCGGCCTGGGCGCGGCCACGCCCTTCGGCGACGGCCTCGGCGAAATTGGCGAAGAGCACGGTGAACCAGAGCCAGGCCATGATCTGGCCGGTGAAGGCGAGCGGGTTCCCGGCGAGAACGTCGCGGGCAAACAGCACGGTGACGAGGACGGCGACGATTTCGGTAACGAAGATCACCGGGTTCTTGGCGAGCTTGCGCGGGTCGAGCTTGCGGAAGGCGTCGAGCGCGGCGCGGCCGAGAAGATCGGGCGAGGCGATGGCGGATGCGGCGGCCATGGGAGGGACTCCAAGGGTTGAGGAGCCGGCGCGAGGGGCGCGGCGGAGGGATTATTCTTCTCCCCTCCGGGGAGAAGGTGGCCCGGAGGGCCGGATGAGGGGGTGCGGCCTGTCCGGAGAGGGCGAGCGGTGCTGCGCACCGGCCCCTCATCCCGCTGCCGCGACCTTCTCCCCGGCGGGGAGAAGAAGCAGCGTCGGCCGGCGGAGACTCTTCGTCAGAACGTCTTGCCGCCCAGCATCTGCACCTGTTCGGCGAGCGGCCCGAGGGCGAGCGCCGGGAAGAACTGCAGGCCGCCGAGGATCAGGATCAGGCCAGCGAGCAGGCCGACGAAGAGCGGGCCGGTGGTCGGAAACGTGCCGGACGAGGCGGAAAGGCGGGTTTTCCCGACCAGCGAGCCTGATATCGCCATCATCGGCACGATGTAGGCAAAGCGCCCGAGCAGCATGGCGAGACCGAGCGTCGTGTTCCACCAGGGGCTGTTGGCGGAGAGGCCGCCGAAGGCCGAGCCGTTGTTGCCGGCCGCCGAGGAGTAGGCGTAGAGGATTTCCGACAGGCCGTGCGGGCCGGCATTGCCGAGACCGGCCAGCGCCGTCGGCAGCACCGAGGCCACGGCGGAGAAGCCGAGGATCGCCGTGGGCAGGATGAGGATCGCCAGCACCGCCATCTTCACCTCCTTCACCTCGATCTTCTTGCCGAGATATTCGGGCGTGCGCCCGACCATCAGGCCGGCGACGAAGACGGCGATGATCGCCATCACCAGCATGCCGTAGAGGCCCGAACCGACACCGCCCGGCAGGATTTCGCCGAGCTGGATCAGGAACATCGGCACCATGCCGCCGATGGGCGTGAACGAGCCATGCATGGAATTCACTGCGCCGTCCGAGAGGCCCGTGGTGACGGCGGCGAACAGCGCCGAGGCGGAAAGGCCGAAGCGGACTTCCTTGCCCTCCATGTTGCCGCCCGACGGATCGAGGCCGGCGGCGACGAGCGACGGCGTGCCAGCGCTTTCGGCCCAGTAGGCGACGCCGACGCCGGCGACGAGGAGGAGCGCCATCACCGCGATGATCGCCCTGCCCTGCCGACGGTCGCCGACGAGATGGCCGAAGGCGAAGACGAGGCCCGCGGAGACGACCAGCATCTGCCAGATGGTCAGGAAGTTCGAGAGCGGCGACGGGTTCTCGTAGGAGTGGGCGGCATTGGCGTTGTAGAATCCGCCGCCATTCGTGCCGAGCTGCTTGATGGCGATCTGCGAGGCGACGGGCCCCAGCGCCAGCGTCTGCTCGCCGCCCTCGAGCGTCGTCGCGGTGACGGAGGCTTCGAAGGTCTGCGGCGTGCCCATCGCGACCTGGGCGAGGCCGGTGACGATGGCGAGCGGCAGCAGCACGTAGAGAACGGCGCGGGTCATGTCGACGTAGAAATTGCCGACGGTCTGCATGCCCGAGCGGGCGAAGGCCCTGATCAGCGCCACGGCGAGCGCGATGCCGGTGGCAGCCGAGAGGAAATTCTGCACGGCAAGGCCCGCCATCTGGCTGAAATGGCTCATGGTGGTCTCGCCGCCATAGGACTGCCAGTTGGTGTTGGTGACAAAACTCACCGCCGTGTTGAAGGCGAGATCCGGCGAGACACCGGCAAAGCCCTGCGGGTTGAATGGCAGCACGCCCTGCAAACGCAGCATCGCGTAGAGCAACACGAAGCCGAGCCCGTTGAAGACGAGCATGCCGACCGTGTAGGCGAGCCAGCCCTGCTCCTTCGCGGGATCGATGCCGGAGAGCTTGAAGAAGCCACGCTCGACCGGGCCGAGCACGGGGGACAGGAAGGTGCGCTCGCCCGCAAACACGCGCGCCATGAAGGCGCCGAGCGGCACGGCGCAGACGAGCACCGCGCCGAACAAAAGGACGATCTGAAGCCAGCCGATCGCTGTCATCGCTTGGGGTCTTTCGATGGGAGAGTGCCGGCGCCGTGCGGGCGCCCCGCCGCGGCCGAAAGGCGGGGCGAGGCGGGCGGGCGGCGAGCGGCGCTGAAGGGTTAGAACTTCTCGGGGCGCACGAGCGCGAAGACGAGATAGGCGAGCAGCCCGAGGGCGACGGCGGAGCCGAGAAAGAGGTCCAGCATGGCTCAGGCCTTCGCGGCCCAGCGGGCATAGCCCGCCATGATGCCGAAGAAGCCGATGCCGACGAGGAGGTAGACGATGTCCATGGTTCAGGTCCCTGTGTCCGGTCCCGACACAGTTACGCAGTCCCGCGTAAGCTCTCGATACGGATTTGCCGTGCTGGCGATAAGGAAGCCGTAAAGATCGGCCTGTTTCGCTGTCCTCGGCGCGCCGGACCGGACGCCGGGAGTGATTTGGCCCGTCTCTATGATCGGCAGTCAGTCCGCCACTGCATCGGGTGTTCGAAGAGGCGCTGCCGTCCGGCCTTCCGCCCCGATCGATCCCGCCTTCGAGCGAGAAGCGTGCCCTTGCCGGCGTGGTGGGGGATCTCATGAAGGGGGATGGACGGACGTGAAGTCCGTGCCTGCGATCACGTTTCGGTCAACCCGACACGCCGGCAGGTCTCGAACCCGCCCTCCATCGCGGGAGGACGACCGATGCCACCGTCTCCTCGCCCCGCTCAAGGGTCGAAACAGGCCGGAAACGCGGGGGTCCGACGACGGGTCCGGCGCAGCGGGCAGGCTCCGGCCGTTGCGGCAAAAATGTCGCTGCAGCAAGGTGATAGGCGGCCGGAGAGGCTGCCGTTAACGCTTCATTAACCAGGTTCTCGGCATTTTGGAACCTGTCCAAAGCGAGGTCCCACCATGCACAGCCGCTATGCCCCCAACGAAGCCAGCTGCCCCATCGCCCTGGAACTTCTGGCCCTTCTGCTGCGCTCCAGCCAGGAGCGGATCGAGGAGGTCGTCGGCCGCCTGCCGCCGCAGCAGCGGGCGGCGCTCGCCGCCTTCGCCTACGGTCGCTCGCACATGCGGGCCCTCGGCCTGATCGTGGCGGCGCAATGCGACGAGCGCTCCCTGATCACCGTCGCCGGAACCGCGGGCGAGGTGCTGTTCGACCAGTCCCGCACCGCCGCCGCCGTCGACACCGAGCTCAACCCGCAGCGCCGCAAGCGGATCTCCCTGTCCAAGGTCGCGGCCTGACACCCGGCCGGGCTCGGGCAGACCGTCCAGAGGCCGGCATAGTAACGCTCGCTTATTTCCTCAGCGTCACCGTCAATATCTTCTGAAACCCGGCCGCCGATTTGTCGGGGTAATTCGGACGAGTTCTTATCGGCCCTCTGCCATCTTTCTCCTGCCAACAGTGGAACAGGGGAATGTCATGCAGGTCAGCGCCATCCGCACCCAACTCGCCCAGAGAAACTACGTCATCCGCGAGGAGCGGTCCTTCTACAGCCGCGCCCATGCCGACCTGATCGTCGGGCTCTGGGCCGCCGAACAGCTCGGGATCGAAGGCGACGAGGCGATCAAGGCCTATGCGGCGAACATCCTGGCGACCGGCGTGATCGTGCCCGGCGGCCGCGGCGGCTTCGAGAAGCTGGCAGCGGACCTGGCCGGCACGAGCGTCAGCCTCGAACAACTGCGGGCGCGCTACGGCCAGGCGATGCTGAACTCCTTCGTCGGCGCGGCCTGACCGCTCGGCAGCCTGATCCGCGGCGGCAGACCATGGCGCCAGGCGCCTGAGCCGGACGTTCCGCGTCTTCAAAGCCCTGCGGTCGCGGCGCCGGGGTCGGCGAGGGTCCGTCGGCCGCCTTGCGGGGGCTTTCGCCACGCGGTACTGCCGGGGATCCGCCAGAGCTCAAACGGTCCTCGCCATGCCCCTGTCCCCCGCCCAATGCCGTGCCGCGCGCGCCCTTCTCGGCTGGTCCGAGGAGCAGCTGTCGGCCGCTTCCGGCGTCGCCCCGACCGCCATCGCCAATTTCGAGGCGGGCCGGCCTTCGCCGCACGATCCCGCGCTGGCCGATCTGCGGACGGCCTTTGCCGCGGCCGGCGTCGACGTCTTCGGCGAGGATGGCGCGGGCGGGCCGGGTGTCCGCTGGTACAGTGTTCGCCCTGCCGACGAGGGTCGCCGGCCCGAGGACCTCAACGCCACCAACGACGACTGACGCGGGCGGCCGGCGCCAGACCCTGGCCGGCGACAAGCGCGCTCGGCCGGCGCATCGTCGCCGGGACGATCCGCGCCCTTTCCGGCTGGAGCTCCGCCGCATGCTCGACAACCCCTATACCCGCCATCACAAGCGCTTTCTCCTGGCGGCCGCGCTGGCGATCCTCGCCTGGTGGCCGCTGGCCGGGCTGCCGACGACGCTGCGGCTCCTCGTCGTCGGCGACGTCTTCTTCTTCCTCTACCTCGCACTCCTCCTGCACATGACCGCAACCCACGATCTCGACGACCTGCGCCAGCGCGCCCAAACCGAGGACGAGGGTATCGTCATCATCGCGCTCCTCACGCTGGCGGCAATCGGGCTCAGCCTGGTGTCGATCTTCGGCCTGATCAACCGCAGCGGCGGGCCGGAGGGCACCGGCCTTTGGATCGCGCTCGTCAACGTGCCGCTCGGCTGGGCGAGCCTGCATGCCATGGCGGCGCAACACTACGGCCGCCTCTATTACGGCCCGACAGAGGCGGGAGACGGCCAGACGGAACGCGGCGGCCTCGACTTTCCCGGCGAGGACGATCCGGGCTCCTGGCATTTTCTCTACTTCTCCTTCGTCATCGGCATGACGGCGCAGACGGCGGACGTGGCGATCACGGCGCCCGTCATGCGCCGGGTGGCGCTGGCCCATTCGGTCGCGTCGTTCTTCTTCAACACCGTCCTCGTCGCGCTCGCCGTCAACGTCGCCGTCGCCGTCGGCGCCAGGTGATCCGCTTGGACGCTGCGGGGAACGCGCTTGCGACCGGATCGGCCCCGACGAAGGGAGCGCGGCAGAACTCGGCGGTGACGGGGCCCGCCTTGACAGAGCGCGACCCGGCACGGCCTTCATGCCCGGAAGGCGCCAAGCCGGGTCCCGCGATTCGGCCGGCTCCGGGCGGGGCGCCGGCATCAGGGAGCCCGATCCTGGCCTTCTTCTCCCATCTCGTTCCCTCTCTGTCGCCGGTCAGCGTGCGCGAGCGCCTGCGCAGCGCGCTCGGCGCCGGGCTCGGCATCCTCGTCACCGGCCTCGTCAGCCGCCTGGCGCTCGGCGAGGACTCGGGACTGCCGCTGCTGATCGCGCCGATGGGCGCGTCCGCGGTCCTCCTCTTCGCGGTGCCGGCGAGCCCGCTCGCGCAGCCCTGGTCGATCGTCGGGGGCAACACGATCGCCGCCCTCGTCGGCGTTTCCGCCACGCTCGCAATCCCCGATCCGTTCCTCGCCGGGGCCGTCGCCGTCGCCCTCTCCATCGCCCTGATGATGACGCTGCGCTGCGTGCATCCGCCAAGCGGCGCGGTCGCACTGACGGCGGTGCTCGGCGGGCCGGCCATCCACGCGCTCGGCTTCGGCTTCGTGCTCTGGCCGGTCGGCGTCAATTCGCTGCTGCTGCTCGCCACGGCGCTGGCCTTCAACAATGCCAGCGGCCGCTCCTATCCGCACGTGCCCGCCGCCCGGCCGGTCGACCGCCACACCGCGGACCCCGCGCCGAGCGCGCGCGTCGGCTTCAGCCCGGCCGATCTCGACGCGGCGCTGGCCGAGTTCGACCAGCTGCTCGACGTCGACCGCGGCGATCTCGAGGCGATCCTGCGGCAGGCCGAAATGCGCGGCTACCAGCGCCGGGCGGGCGACACGACCTGCGGCGCCATCATGTCGCGCGACGTCGTCGCGATCTCGCCCGATGCGCCGCTGCGCGAGGCCTTCGACCTGATGCGCCATCACCATATCAGGGCAATCCCGGTCACCGACGACAATGCCCGCATCCTCGGCATCGTGACGCAGAGCGATCTCCTGCAGAAGGCGGTCTGGGGCGCCGGCGGGCCGCGGCTTGCCCTGCGGCACCGGTTGCGTCTCACCGCCACGCACGGCCGCGCGCCGCGCGCCTCGATTGGCGACATCATGACGACGCCGGTGATTCAGGTCGGGTCGCAGACGCCGATCGCCGACCTCGTGCCAGTGATGACCGATGCCGGCCTGCACCACCTGCCGGTGGTCGACGACAACGGCAAGATGGTCGGCATCGTCTCGCAGACCGATCTCATCGCCGCCCTCCTCGCCGACCGTGTGGCCGGGCGGTCCGCGGCGGGCTGACGCCGGCGGTCGATCAAGTTGAAAGGGGTTTTGCGCCCTCAGGCGGCCGGGCTTGCCGGCCGACCACGATGGCGGGCGGGCACGACCGTCGCGGGACAGGGCAGCGGCAAGGCGGCTGTCATTCTCGGTCTGCGCGGATTTCCGGCAAGGGACCCGCGTCAGTCGGCCTGGCGGGCGGCCGCCCTGTCAGGACAGCGGCGCAACCGTTCTCGGGCCAAGGCACCCCGGGGGGGCGAGCCCCGGGTCGGCAGGTCGGGCGCGGCGGAAGGGGCTGTGCCCTGTGCCCGCCGCAGAGGGCCGTCCGGCCGAAGCGGCCGGCCCTGTCAGACGCCCGCAGGCGCCGGTGTCAGTGACTGCGGCCGGCGGCGGCCTCGCAGACCTCGACATGCTTGCGAAGGGCGTCCATGCCGAGCATGGCGGTGATGCTGCGCACGTCGCGGCCCTTGAGCTGCGGCGCGTCCTGCACTTCCTGCAGGCGCTTCAGAAGGTCGGCTCTGGTCATCGCTCAGTTCCTTTCAGCTGGCGGGACGGCCGGATGATTCGGCCGTCGCGCGCGTGTCGTCGGCACCGATGAGGACGGCGCCGGCCCACGGCCCTTCCGGACCATGGCTCAGTGTGGAGGACCAAGCTTGCGGCAGCCCGGACTCTCCCGACGCCGCGGCTCAGTGCGCCGCGGCGAAGGACTTGGTGGCGGCAAGGTCCGGCAGCTCGATGTCGACTTCGAGCGTCGAGACGACGTCGCCGCGCTCCATCTTCACCTTCACCTTGTCGCGGTCGATGGCGACATGCTTGGCGATGACGGCGAGGATCTCCTCGCGCAGGACGGCGACGAGGTCCGACTGGCCGATGGTGGCGCGCTCGTGGGCGAGCAGCACCTGCAGCCGCTCGCGCGCCGCCGGGGCGGTCGAGCGCTTGTTGAAGAAGCCGAAAAGGCTCATGCCGCCCTCCTACCAAACAGCCGGCCGAGGAGGCCCTTGCGGTCGCCGGGAATGGTCATCGGGATGTCGGCGCCGTTCAGGCGCCGTGCCGCGTCCATATAGGCCCGGGCCGGCGCGCTGGTGGCGTCGCTCAGCGTCACCGGCGTGCCGGTGTTGGAGGCGCGCAGCACTTCCGGGCTTTCCGGGATGATGCCGAGGAGCGGGATCGACAGGATCTCCAGGACGTCCTCGACCTTCAGCATGTCGCCGCGCTCGGCGCGGGCGACGTCGTAACGGGTGAGGAGAAGGTGCTTCTCCATCCGCTCGCCGCGCTCGGCCTTCAGCGTCTTGGCGTCGAGAATGCCGATGATGCGGTCGGAATCGCGCACCGAGGAGACTTCCGGATTGGTCACGACGACGGCGACGTCGGCATGGCGCATGGCGAGCGTCGCGCCGCGCTCGATGCCGGCCGGGCTGTCGCAGATCACCCAGTCGAAGCGCTCGCGCAGTTCGGCCATGACACGGTCGACGCCCTCGGTGGTGAGGTTGTCCTTGTCGCGGGTCTGCGAGGCCGGCAGCAGCGACAGCGTGTCGATGCGTTTGTCGCGGATGAGCGCCTGCGACAGTTTTGCGTCGCCCTGGACGACGTTGATCAGGTCGTAGACGACGCGGCGCTCGGCGCCCATCACGAGGTCGAGATTGCGCAGGCCGACGTCGAAATCGACGACGACGACGTTCTGTCCGCCCTGCGCCAGCGCCGCCCCGAGGGCCGCCGTCGACGTCGTCTTGCCGACCCCGCCCTTGCCCGACGTCACCACCATCACTCTGGCCATTTGGATATCCTTGTTCGTTCGAATTCGTGTCAGCCGAGAGCTACGGTCTTCAACTCGTCGCCGTCGAGCCAGGCCTGCACGGACTGGCCGATGAAGCGCGCCTCGATGTCCTCGGCGGTCTTGTAGAGGCCGTCGATGGCGATCAGCTCGGCCTCGAGCTTGCGGCAGAAGATGCGCGCGGTGGGCTGGCCGGCGGAACCGGCGAGCGCCCGGCCGCGCAGCGAGCCGTAGACGTGGATCGAGCCGCCAGCGATGACCTCGGCCCCGGAGGCGACCGAGCCGAGTATGGTGACGTCACCTTCCGGAAAGACGATCGACTGGCCCGAGCGCACCGGCGAATCGATCACCAGCGAGCCCTGCAGCACCGGCACGATCGGGGGCGAGCCCACGACCTGCGGCTTTCCGGCATCGGCCTCGGTCGGCGTCTCGTCCGGGACGATGTCGCCGGCAGCCCGGCCGCCGCGCATTTCCGGCGGCATGCCAGGGCCGAGCAGCGAGGACGCCGCGCCCTCGATGCCCATGATGCGCACGTTGCGGCTGGCGAGCTGCGCGATCAGCCCGGAGAGATCCTCCTTGGTGATCTTCAGCCCGGCGACGTCCAGGACGATCGGCCGACCCAGGAAAAAACCGGTCGAGCGGGCGGCCAGATCGTCGAGGCTGGCCAGCCAGTCGCGGAAGGGGAGTTCCGGCGACAGCACCAGCGCCAGGAAGGAGCGGCCACGCAGGCGAACCGGTTTGATCATGGTTAAGGCTTCGGTCATATTGGTTAATTCTTGGTTTCCATGTCGATCTAAGGGCTGCGTCGTTAATAAGGCGTTAAGATGAATGCACCGGCTTGAGCGAAGCCTGCGGCCGTCCCGATCGGCCGGGCGGTCCAGCGATCCGGCACCGCACCGCGCTTGCGTCCGGCTCTCCCTCGCATGCCGGGGATGACCTGGGGCTTGCTTTCCACAGCAAGGTGGCGACCTTGCGGGAGACCCCGGCGAAGGGGCGAAAAAAGGAGCCGCGGTGACCATCCGCCATCTCGACGCGCTGTTTCAGCCCCGCGCCATCGCGCTCATCGGCCCCGCGCCCGGCGGATCGCCGATCGGCGAGGTGCTGGCCCGCAATCTCCTGGAGAGCGGCTTCAAGGGGCCGATCCTGCCGGTCGACGCCGCGCGCCAAGCGATCCGCTCGGTGCTGACCTACGCCTCCGTCGCCGACCTGCCGCTGACGCCCGATCTCGCCGTCATCGCCGCGCCGGCCGCCGAGGTACCCGGCCTCGTCGCTGCGCTCGGCGGGCGCGGCTGCCGGGCCGCCGTGGTCATCAGTTCAGGCTTCGGCGAGGACGGCGACGCGGCGGGGCTCGCGCTGCGCCAGGCGATGCTGGACGCCGCCAGGCCCCATCTCCTGCGCATCGTCGGGCCGAACTGCCTCGGGCTGATGTCGCCGGCGGCGGGGCTCAATGCCAGCATCGCCCCCCGCGCGCCCCTGCCAGGGTCCATCGCCTTCCTCACCCAGTCGGGCGTGGTCGCCACCTCGGTGCTCGACTGGGCCGCGGCGCGCGGCATCGGCTTCTCGCATGTCGTCTCGCTCGGCGGCATGAGCGACGTCGACTTCGGCGACCTCCTCGATTTCCTCGAATCCGATCCGCACACCCGCACCATCCTCCTCTATGTCGAGCAGCTGACGGCGGCGCGCAAATTCCTATCGGCGGCCCGGATCGCGGCGCGCACCAAGCCGGTCGTCGTGGTCAAGGCCGGCCGCGGCAGCGACACGGGCGCGGCGGCGCCCGGCGACGCCGCGCCCAGCGCCGATGCCGTCTACGACGCCGCCTTCCGCCGTGCCGGCATGCTGCGCGTCGATACGCTGGATGAGCTGTTCCAGGCGGTGGCGACGCTGTCGAGCGGCCTGCGCGTGCGCGGCAACCGGCTCGCCATCGTCACCAATGGCGCCGGCCTCGGCGTCATCGCCGCCGATGCCGTGGCCCGGTCCGGCGCGCGCCTCGCCGATCTCGGCCCCGGCGGGCCCGACGGCCCTGGCGACCGCGGCGGCCGCGGCAACCCGGTCGACATCCTCGCCGGCGCCGATGCCGGGCGCTACCGCGCGGCGATCGAGGCGATCCACGCCGGCGACGCGGCGGACGCCATCCTCGTCCTCAACGGCCCGACCGCGCTCGCCGACCGCGTGGCCGCCGCCGAGGCCGTCGCCGAGACGCCCTCCGTCGCGCGCCGCCCGCTCCTCACCTGCTGGCTCGGCGGCGATTCGGCGCTGGCGCCGCGCCGGCTTTTCGACACCAGGCGGATTGCGACCTACGAGACGCCGGAGCGGGCGATCGCCGCCTTCGTCCAGCTCGACGAGTACCGGCGCAACCAGGAACTCCTGATGGAGACGCCCGTCGCCGAGGGCTTTGCCATCGACCGCGCCCGGGCCGAGGCGATCGTCGCCGAGGCGCTGGCCGAGCACCGCCTCGTCCTCACCGGCCCGGAGGCGCTCGAGCTTCTCGCGGCCTTCGCCATACCGGTCATCCGCACCATCGTCGCCCGCACCCCGGTCGAGGCCTGCGCAGCGGCGACCGCGATCGGCCTGCCGGTGGCGCTGAAGATCCTGTCGCGCGACATCACCCACAAGTCCGACGTCGGCGGCGTGCACCTGGCCATCGCCTCGCTGCCGATGGTTCGGCAGGCGGCCGAGGACATGCTGGATCTGGTCCGCCAACGCGCGCCGGAGGCCCGGATAGACGGCTTCATCGTGCAGCCGATGATGCGCCGGGGCGCCACCGAGCTGGTGCTGGGCATTTCCGAGGACGCCATCTTCGGCCCGGTGCTCTCCTTCGGCGAGGGCGGCACGGCGGCGGAGGTGATCGGCGACCACGTCGTCGGCCTGCCGCCGCTGAACGATGTCCTGGCCCGCGACATGATCTCGCGCACCCGCGTCTCGCGGCTCCTGGCCGGCTACCGCGACCATCCCCGCGCGGATCTGGCGGCCGTCGCCTCGACGCTGGTGAAACTGTCGCAGCTCGCCGCCGAACTGCCGGCGGTGACCCAGCTCGAGATCAACCCGCTGCGCGCCGACGCCGAGGGTGTCGTCGCGCTCGACGCCCGCGTCGTGCTGCGCCGGCCGGAGACGGTGCGGCCGCTGCCGGCGATCCGGCCCTATCCGCGCCGCCTCGCCCATGCCGCCGTCACCAAGCGCGGCATCGCCTATGACATCCGGCCAATCCGCCCGGACGACGAGGCGGCGATCGTCGACATGCTCCAGCGTTCTTCGCGCGACGACGTGCGGTTGCGCTTCTTCGCGCCGCGCAGCGATTTCGGCCATTCCTTCGCCGCCCGGCTGACGCAGGTCGACTACGACCGCGAGATGGCCTTCGTGGCCCTGGAGCCAGGGAGCGCCGACATCAGCGGCGTCGTCCGGCTGATCGCCGCGCCCGACAACGACAAAGGCGAATTCGCGGTGATGGTGCGCTCGGATCTCAAGGGAACCGGACTCGGATCGCTGCTGATGACGGAGATCCTGCGCTATGCGCGCGAGCGCGGCATCGGCCGGGTCGAGGGCGAGGTTCTCAGGGAAAACACCAGCATGCTGCGTCTCGTGCGCTCGCTCGGCTTCACGGTTCAAGCGAGCGCGGACGATTCGAGCGTCGTCCATGTCGCCACGTCCGCCGTACCTTTCACGGCTTCGGAGCCGGAGAAAAAGTAGCCGCGCCGTTTGCCCGCCCCCGAGGTGGGCCGACGCCACGCACGACAAAGCCGCCGGATCTCTCCGGCGGCTTCATCAGTGTCGACAGTCGAAAAGCCGAGGCTCTTAGTTGGCCGGGGCCGGGGTCGCAGGCGTCGGCTCAGCCGGGGCCGGCTCGACCGGGGTCGGGGCGGGCTCAGCCGGGGTCGGCGCAGGCTCGGCGGAAGGCGCCGGCGTGGCGGGCGCTTCGATCGTCGTGTTGTTCGTGTCGCCTGCAGTCGGCGTCTCGGCGGGGCCACCGGCGAAGAAGGCGAAATACAGGACCGCCAGGATCACCAATCCGCCCAGAATGAACCAAACGGCATTGAGGCTTCCGCCCTGGCGCGGCGGGGGAGGGGTATGGGTCATGGTGTCAATCCTCTTCTAGGCAGAGCCGGCGGCGCCGGCTGAGTCGGTGTGGTAACAATGCCGTGCGCGAAAGGTTCCGGCCTGAAAATCTTAAATGCCCGGAAAACGGCCGGCACTATATCCAGCGCGAAACAAGCCGCCTCGTCGTAAAGAGCTGCGTAGAGATCTGCTTAAGACTTTGATCAAAAGAACTTTTTCATGGCGACGAGCCGCTCGGCGAACCCCGACCCCTAGGAACGCAACGGTTTCAACGCACCGGCCCATTTCTGAAGTTCGTTCAGCATGGCCGTGGCGGAGGAAAGGTGAAAGGCCTCCGGCGAAAAGCCCTGGTCGGAGATGTGTTGGGTGAAACTCTGTACGACGAGGCTTTCCGGGATGGGCATGGCCTTCACCGTGGTCATCAGCAGCTTAGCCTCCTGCACCGCCCGCATGCCGCCGGAGACGCCGCCATAGGAGGCAAAGCCGACCGGCTTGTAGTTCCATTCGCGGCTGAGATAGTCGATGGCGTTATAGAAGCTCGGCGGCGGGCAGTAGTTGTATTCCGGCAGCACGAAGACGAAGGCGTCGGCCGTCGCCGTCAGCGCCGCCCAGCGCTTGGTGTGGTCGTGCTGATACTGCTGCTTGGCCGGGTGCTCCGGCTCGTCGAAGAGCGGCAGCCCAATTTCTTTCAGGTCCACCGCCACCACGTTGAAGCCGCCATGCTCGCGGGCGAAGCCGGTGAACCAGTCGGCGATGATTGGCCCCTTGCGGCCCGGGCGCGTGGAAGTGGTGACGACGTTGAGGGTGAGGGCCATGACCGGCTTTCTGCTGCTGCGGAGGATTGGTGAGATAGGGTGGTCGGGCCGGTCGGCGACACTCCATCCGACGCAAGCTTCCGCCCCTCCCCTTCGATGCCGGGCCCTGACTAGCCCGAGACGGTGGGATCCGCGCTCCGCCGAAGGCTTCACTGACTCCTTGAAAGTCTCTGATTATACCGGCGGATTCTCACTCTGCCGTGATGTTCGACAGCCCGCGGTTTTGCCCACAATTCCATCTTCCGGCGGTTTACAAGCGCGGCGCCGGCGTGATTGATGACCGCTTCGGTGACGTTTACGTCACCCCCGCATGACTCCGATCAACGCAACGAGCGAGAGCCGCGATGACGTTTTTCTCCCGATCCACGAGCCTCACGACCGGCGCCCTGGCGCTGGCGGCGCTTCTCGGCCTGACGCCGGCGCAAGCGGCCCAGCTCAATCTCCACAATGGCGGCGACGTCACCTCGCTCGATCCGCAGAAGCTGTCGGGCGACTGGGAGAACCGGGTCTCGGGCGACATCTTCGAGGGGCTGATGACGGAGGATGCCAAGGCCGAGCCGATCCCCGGCGCCGCGGAAAGCTACACGCTCTCCGACGACAAGACGGTCTACACCTTCAAGATCCGCGCCGATGCCAAATGGTCCGACGGAAAGCCCGTGACGGCGGGCGATTTCGTCTTTTCGTTCAAGCGCCTGATGGATCCGAAGAACGCCGCCGAATACGCCTATCTGCAGTATCCGATCAAGAATGCCGAGGGGATCAACACCGGCAAGATCACCGATCTGGATCAGCTCGGCGTCAAGGCGATCGACGACAAGACGCTGGAGATCACGCTCGAGCGCCCGACCGCTTATTTCCTCGGCGCCCTCACCCACTACACCGCCTATCCCCTGCCCGAGCACCTGATCAAGGAAAAGGGCGACGCCTGGGTGCAGGTCGGCAACATCGTCACCAACGGCCCTTACAAGCCGGTCGAGTGGGTGCCGGGCAGCCACGTGCTGACCGAGAAGAACGACCAGTGGCACGACGCCGCGACGCTGAAGATCGACAGCGTCAAATTCTTCACGCTCGAGGACAACGCCGCCGCGCTGCGCCGCTACCGCGCCGGCGAGTTCGACGTCGTCACGTCCTTCCCGACCGACCAGTACCAGTGGCTGCAGGAGAACATGCCGGGCCAGGCGCATGTCGCCCCCTTCGCCGGCCTCTACTACTACGTCGTCAACTCGTCGAAGCCGCCCTTCGACAACGCCAAGGTGCGCGAAGCGCTGTCGATGGCGATCAACCGCGAGGTGATCGGCCCGAAGATTCTGGGCACCGGCGAGCTGCCGGCCTATGGCTGGGTGCCGCCGGGCATGGCCAATTACGATGGCCCCGAAGTGAAGGTCGCCTGGGCCGACCTGCCCTATGGCGAGAAGCTGGAAAAGGCCAAGGCCATGCTGACGGAGGCCGGCTACGGCCCGGACAAGCCGCTGAAGGTCACGCTGCGCTACAACACCGACGACAACCACAAGCGCGTCGCCGTCGCCATCGCCTCGATGTGGAAGCCGCTCGGCGTCGATGTCGATCTCGTCAACACCGAGGTGAAGGTCCACTATGCGGACCTACGCCAGGGCTCCTTCGAGGTCGCCCGCGCCGGCTGGCTCGCCGACTACAACGATCCCGACAATTTCCTGAACCTGCTGAAGGGCGGGGTCGAGATGAACTACGGCCAGTGGTCGAACGCCGAATTCGACAAGCTCCTCACCGATGCCAATGCCGATACCGACATGGCCGCGCGGGCAAAGCTGCTGAAGCAGGCCGAGAAACTCGCCATGGACGATACGGCCGCGATCCCGATCTACTTCTACGCCTCGCGCAGCGTCGTCTCGCCGAAAATCACCGGCTACGAGGACAACGCCTTCGACATCCACCGCACGCGCTGGCTGACCAAGGCGGAGTAGGCAAAGCTGCTTCTTCTCCCCGACGGCGAGAAGGTCGCGGCAGCGGGATGAGGGGCGGCGCTAAGCGCCGTCGACCAGCGGCGGGTAGTCCTCCACCGTCGCCCCCTCTCCCGGCTGCTCGCTCTCGCTCGCATCCACCCTCTCCCCTTTGGGGCGAGGAATGGCACTCCCTTCGTCTCCGTCCCACCAGGAGTCGCGCGCGCATGCTGCGTTTCGCCTTCCACCGCCTCCTGACGGCCATCCCCGTCGTCCTGATCGCGGTGACCGCCTGTTTCTTCATCCTGCGGCTCGCGCCCGGCGGGCCGTTCGACATGGAGCGGGCGCTGCCGCCGCAGATTCTGGAGAATCTGAGGGCGCACTATCACCTCGACCAGCCGTTGCTGGCGCAATATTTCAGCTATCTCGGCGGGCTCGTGCAGGGCGATCTCGGGCCGTCCTTCACGTCGGACGATTTTTCGGTGTCGCAGCAGATCATGATCGGCCTGCCCTACACGCTGATTCTGGGCGGCGGCGCCTTTCTGCTCGCCATCGTCGTGGGTCTGGCCGCCGGCATCTACGGCGCGCTCTACCAGAACAAGGCGCCGGACTATGTCATCGCCGGAGTGATCATGATCGGCCTCGTGGTGCCGAATTTTCTCGTCGCGCCGGTGCTGCAGCTGGTCTTCGGGCTGAAGCTCGACTGGCTGCCGGTCGGCGGCTGGGGCGATGGCTCGCCGCGCTTTCTCGTGCTGCCGATGGTGGTGCTGGCGCTGCCGCATGCCGCGCGCATTTCGCGGCTGATGCGCGGCTCGATGATCGAGGTGCTCAACGCCAACTTCATCCGCACCGCCCGCGCCAAGGGCATCGGTGCGAGGCGCATGGTGCTCGGCCACGCGCTGCGCCCAGCGCTGACGCCGGTCGTCTCCTATCTCGGGCCCGCCGCCGGCTATCTCCTCACCGGCTCCATCGTTGTCGAGCAGATCTTTGGCATCCCCGGCATCGGGCGGTATTTCATCCAGGCGGCGCTGAACCGGGATTACGGCATGGTGCTCGGCACCGTGGTTTTCTACATGATCCTGATCGTCGTCCTGAATCTCCTCGTCGATCTCGCCTATGCCTGGCTCGATCCGAAGGTGCGGACGCGATGACCCTCTTCACCGACAAGCGCGCGGCGCTCGAACCTTTTGCCACGATCCAGGCCGAGGCCATGCACGGTAAGCCGCGCTCGCTGACACGGGACGCCATGCGCCGGCTCTTCGCCAACAAGGCCGCCATGGTCTCGCTGGTCGTGCTCGTCTCCATCATCCTCGCCGCCATCGCCGGTCCGTGGTTCCTCCCCTTCGACTATGAGACACCGGACTGGGCCGCCTTCCGCGAGCCGCCGTCCTGGGCCTCGGGCCACTATTTCGGCACCGACCAGAACGGCCGCGACCTCCTCGCCCGCACCCTCTACGGCACCCGCGTCTCGCTGCTCGTCGCCCTTATCGCCACCCTCGTCTCAGTCGTCGTCGGCGTCCTCTACGGCGCGGTGTCGGGCTTTCTCGGCGGGCGCATCGACCAGGCGATGATGCGCTTCGTCGACGTCATGTACGCCCTTCCGTACATCCTCTTCGTCATCCTCCTGATGGTGATGTTCGGCCGCAACGTCTACCTCCTCTTCGCCGCCATCGGCCTGTTGGAATGGCTGACCATGGCGCGCATCGTGCGCGGCCAGACGCTGTCCCTGAAAGAGCGCGAGTTCATCGAGGCAGCGCGGGCGGCGGGCGTTTCGACCTTCACCATCATCCGCCGCCACATCGTGCCGAACCTCATCGGCCCGGTGGTGATCTTCGCCACGCTCACCGTGCCGGAAATCATCGTCACCGAGAGCTTTCTCTCCTATCTCGGCTTCGGCGTGCAGGAACCGCTGACCTCGCTCGGCACGCTGATCTCGGAAGGCGCCGACACCATGGAGACCATGCCCTGGCTGCTCGGCTTCCCTGGCCTCGTCCTCGTCTCGCTGCTCCTCGCCTTCGCCTTCGTCGGCGACGGCCTGCGCGACGCTTTCGACCCGAAGGACCGGTGATGATGATGTTTTCGGACGCAAGGAATGACAGGCGCGAAGATATGACGTTCGTCATCCCAGGCTTGACCCGGGATCCATTCCAAATCGTTGAACGGGTTCGAGGACGGTCGACAGGCATCCTGACCCGATTGGGCAGCGACGCCGCCTCGGCATGGATCCCGGCTCAAGGCCGGGATGACGAAGCGGGGGAGTGGGCATCGCGTTCTGAAACGAAGCCGGCCGTGCCGGTTCGTCAAGCGGAGCGCCCGGCATGACCGCCCCCCTCCTGCAGCTGCAAAACTACTCCATCCGCTTCTCCACGCCCGACGGCGAGGTGCAGGCGGTCTCCGATCTCGACCTTGCCGTCATGCCGGGCGAGACGCTGGCGATCGTCGGCGAATCCGGCTCGGGCAAGAGCCAGACTTTCAACGGCGTCTTCGGCCTGCTGGCGCGCAACGGCCGCACGGAGGGGCAGGCGCTGATGGCGGGCGAGGACCTTCTGGCGATGAAATCCCGGGACCTCGACAAGATTCGCGGCCGCGACATGGCCATGGTCTTTCAGGACCCGATGACGGCGCTGAACCCGGCGATGAAGATCAAGCGCCAGCTCTCCGAGGCGCTGGAGGTGCACAAGGGCCTGTCGCGCCGCGCGGCCGAGGCCGAGGCGCTGGCCATGCTGAGGACGGTCGGCATTCCCGAGGCGGAGCGGCGCTTCAACCAGTATCCGCACGAGCTCTCCGGCGGCATGCGCCAGCGCGTCGTCATCGCCATGGCGCTGATCTGCCGGCCGAAACTGATCGTCGCGGACGAGCCGACGACGGCGCTCGACGTCACCATCCAGGCGCAGATCCTCGATCTCTTCCGCGACCTCACAGCCGATTTTGGCACCGCGCTGGTGCTCATCACCCACGATCTCGGCGTCGTCGCCGGCATCGCGACCCGCGTGGCGGTGATGTATGCCGGCCGCGTCGTCGAGGAGGCCGGCGTCGACGACCTCTTCGCGTCGCCGGCGCATCCCTATGCCGCGGCGCTCCTGCGCTCCATCCCGCGCGCCGACCGCGACATCGCCGGCGTCGACCCCATTCCCGGCCGCCCGCCGAACCTGATGAACCTGCCCACCGGCTGCGCCTTCCACCCGCGATGCCGCCACGCCACCGAACGCTGCGTCGCCGAGCGGCCGCCGCTCGCCCCCGTGGGCGGTGATCGACGGGCGGCCTGCTGGCACCCCTTTTCCGACGCTCCGCAGCTCTCGGTTTACGACGCAGGACTCGATTCGGCCACGCAACGTTTTCCCGACACGATGCCTGGCGATGGGAGACCCGCATGAGCACGGCCGAGATTCACGTGAAACAGGCGGCCCCCATTCTCAGCGTGGAAAACCTGTCGACGGAATTCACCCTCCGCAGCCGCAGCTTCTTCGGCCGCGCCGCGACGCTGAAGGCGGTGAACGACGTTTCCTTCACGCTCGGGGACGGCGAAACGCTCGGCATCGTCGGCGAGTCCGGTTGCGGCAAGTCGACCCTCGGTCGCTCGATCCTGCGCCTCGTCGAGCCGACCGCCGGCCGCGTCGTCTGGCAGGGCCGCAGCCTGACGACGCTGTCGGCCGAAGACATGCGCAAGGCGCGAAAGGAGCTGTCGATCATTTTCCAGGACCCGATCGCCTCGCTCGACCCGCGCATGACCGTCGGCGACATCATCGCAGAACCGCTGGAGGTGGCCGAGCCCGGCCTCACGCGCCAGGCCCGGAACAAGCGGGTCGAAGCCGTCATGGACGAGGTCGGTCTCGCGCCGGAGATGATCCGGCGCTATCCGCACGAGTTCTCGGGCGGGCAGGCGCAGCGGATCGGCATTGCGCGCGCGATCATTACGGAACCGAAACTGATCGTCTGCGACGAGCCGGTCTCGGCCCTCGACGTGTCGATCCAGGCGCAGATCATCAATCTTCTGAAGGGCCTGCAGAAGAAGCATGGACTGAGCCTGCTCTTCATCAGCCACGATCTCTCCGTCGTCCGCCTGATCTCGGACCGGATCCTCGTCCTCTATCTCGGCCGCGTGGTCGAGATCGGCAGCCGCGCCGATGTGTTCGAGAATCCGGCGCACCCCTATGCGCGCGCGCTGCTCTCCGCCGCACCCGTGCCGGACCCGGCGATTGCCCGAGCGCGCGGCCGCACCGTCCTCCTCGGCGACCCGCCCTCGCCGATCAACCCGCCCTCCGGCTGCGCCTTCCGCACGCGGTGTCCCATCGCCGAGGCCGTCTGCGCCGAAGTCCCGCCGCCGCTGGTCGAGGTCTCGCCCGGCCATCGCGGGGCGTGTCACTTTGCGGGGGAGGAAGCGGCGCGGCGGATGGCGGCGAAGGCGGACACTCGGGATAACGTCCGCATAAGCGTGTCCGAGGCGGGATGAAATTGAGGAAGCGTGCGCGCCTCGGAAATTCGTCATCCCGGCCTTGAGCCGGGATCCATTCCAAATCGCCGGAACCCGAGGTGTGAGCAGGCCTTCACCCCTGATTTGAGCCGGAGAGACGCTGTTGCGTGGAGGAATGGATCCCGGCTCAAGGCCGGGATGACGAACACGGTATTGCTCGTACGCAGCGGCCGACAGCGGAGAGCGTGGCCTTGCTCCTGCTTGAGCCTGGCAGACCTTGGGCTTATGTTTGGCTTCCGTCAGGAGTTAGCGGCGATGTCCAAGACGACTTCGGTCACCCTCGATGATCATTTTGCCGACTTTGTCGCCTCGTCCGTCGACCAGGGTCGGTATGCCTCGGTCAGCGAGGTCGTGCAGGCCGGGCTCGAACTCCTGGAACGCGAGAGCAAGCGGCAGGCCCTGCGCACGGCGTTGATCGAAGCCGAAGAGAGCGGCCCGTCGGTCCCCTTCGACCGCCGGACCTTCCTGGCAGAGATGCATGCCAAGTACGGTCTCTAGGCTCCGTCTCAACCCGAAGGCCAGCGCCGATCTCGACGGCATCTTTCTCGATACGGCCGTGCGATGGTCGTCCGAGCAGGCCGATCGCTACATCGCCGAGATCGACGATGCCATGCGGGCTCTCGCTCGCTCTCCCGGGCTCGGCCAGAAGGTCGACGACGTTCGCGCCGGCTACTATCGGTATCGCGCCGGGTCGCATCTCATCTTCTACCGTCGTGTCGAACCTGGCATCGAGGTCATGCGCGTCCTGCACCAGCGCATGGACATCGATCGCCATCTCTGACGAGGGCCGCTTCGCCCCCTACGCCGCCAGCATCGACGTCTCTGGCGCCTTGGCGCCGGTCATCAGCGCCACGGCGTCCGACATGGTCGCGCTCTTCGGGTCGATGACGCAGAGGCGGCGGCCGAGGCGGTGGATGTGGATGCGGTCGGCGATCTCGAAGACATGCGGCATGTTGTGCGAGATCAGGACGATCGGCAGGCCGCGCGAGCGCACCTCGAGGATGAGGTCGAGAACTTTTCGCGACTCCTTCACGCCAAGCGCCGCGGTCGGCTCGTCGAGGATCAGGACTTTTGAGCCAAAGGCGGCGGCACGGGCCACGGCGACGCCCTGGCGCTGGCCGCCGGACAGCGTCTCCACCGGCTGGTCGATGTTCTGGATGGTCATCAGGCCGAGTTCGGAAAGCTTGTCGCGGGCGATCTGGCGCATCCTCGGCTTGTCGAGCATGCGCAGCCAGTCGCCGAGAAATCCCTGGCGGCGGATTTCGCGGCCGAGGAACATGTTGTCGGCGATCGACAGCGCCGGCGACAAAGCGAGCTGCTGGTAGACGGTCTCGATGCCGGCGTCGCGCGCGCCCTGCGGATTGTCGAAGGTGATCGGTGCGCCGTCGAGCAGAACCTCGCCGCTGTCGGGAATGACGGCGCCCGACACGGCCTTGATCAGCGTCGACTTGCCGGCGCCGTTGTCGCCGATGACGGCGAGGATCTCGCCGGGGCGCAGGTCGAAGTCGGCATTGTCGATGGCGACGACCCGGCCGTAGCGCTTGTTCAGGCCGCGGGCGGAGAGGACGGGGACCTGGTTCATGCCGAGACCTTTCTGATCCACTGGTCGGCGGCGACCGAGAGGATGATCAGCGCACCGACGGTGAGCTGCGTCCATTGCGGATCGGTGCCCCAGATGCGCAAGCCCATGGCGAAGACGCCGACGATGAGGGCGCCGATCAGCGTGCCGAAGACCGAGCCCCGGCCGCCGAACAGCGAGGTGCCGCCGATCACCACCGCGGTGATCGACTGGATGTTCGCCTCCTGGCCGGAGGTCGGGCTGACCGAGCCGATGCGCCCGATCAGCGCCCAGCCGGCCAGGCCACAGATGAGGCCCGCGACGGCGTAGACCGAGATCAGCGTGCGCGTCGTCGAGATGCCGGAGAGGCGGGCGGCGTCGGCGTCGTCGCCGAGCGCGTAGACGTGGCGACCCCAGGCCGTGTTGTTGAGGATGTAGAAGACGACGACGACGAGCGCGACCATCAGCACCGCGCCATAGGTGAAGGTGGCGCCGAAGAGGCGGAAAGTGGTGCCGAAGAACTGCAACAGGGGCGCGGCTTCGCCGATGTCACGGGCGCGGATGGTCTCGTTCGCGGAATAGATGAAGTTGGCGGCGAGGAAGATCGACCAGGTGCCGAGGGTGACGATGAAGGGCGGCAGCTTCAGCTTGGCGACGAGGAAACCGTTGATACAGCCGCAGCCGAGGCCGACGGCGAGGCCGCAGACGATCGCCAGCGGCGTCGGCAGGCCGAGATTGACGGCGAACTGGCCCATCACCACCGAGGACAGGACCATGATCGCGCCGACCGAAAGGTCGATGCCGGCGGTGACGATCACCAGCGTCTGCGCAACGCCGATGATGCCGACGATGGTCACCTGCTGCAGGATGAAGTTCAGCGTCTGCGGGCTGAAGAAGCGGCTGCCGAGCATGAGACCGAAGACGGCGACGCTGACCGCCAGCACCAGAACCGGCACCATGGTCGGGTTGGCGTGAAGGAAATGCTGCAGGCTGGCGAGACCGCCCCGATGGCTGGCGTCGAAGGCGGCGACCTTCGATTCCCCCTGGGCCGCCACCTGTTCGAAGTCGGCAGCGGACGGCTTTGCCGGCGGCACCGGGGGCTTTCCGGACGTCTCACTCATGGGCTTACCTTCTCATCGACGGCATCGAGGGCGATCGGCCGCCGGATTCAGTCGATCCTATCGACACTGACTCCTGTCGCAAGAGGCCGATCATGCGGCAGTGCGAGAAGAGACGGGGAGACCGACCGCGCGGGCCAGGGGGGCCGTGACGCCGGAGCGTCCTGGCCAAGCTCCATGCCGCGACGCCAAACGCGCGAGCACAGGCAACAGACGGGCCGCGACGCCGGAGCGCCGCGGCATAGGCGACAGGGAGGCCGCGACGCCGGGGCGCCGCGGCCGGGACATCAGCCCCAGCAGGCCTTGAGAGCCTCTTCCGAGGTCATCGAGGCGACGCCGTCGACCGGCTTGTCGGTGACGAGGTCGACACCGGTGTCGGTGAAGTCGAGTCCTTCGGTCTTCTCCGGCTTCTTGCCGCTGTCGGCAAAGGCCTTGACCGCCTCGACGCCGAGGGCCGCCATCTTCAGCGGATACTGCATCGAGGTCGCGCCGATGAGACCGTCCTTGACGTTGTTGACGCCGGGGCAGCCGCCGTCGATCGAGACGACGAGCACGTCCTTCTCCATGCCGAGCTGCTTCAGCGCCTCGTAGGCGCCAGCGGCAGCGGGCTCATTGATGGTGTAGACGACATTGATGCCCGGCTCCTTCTGGAGAAGGTTCTCCATCGCCGTGCGGCCGCCCTCTTCGTTGCCATTGGTGATGTCATGGCCGGCGATGCGCGGGTCTTCCTCGTCGCCGATGACGTTGACGTCCTTGGTGTCGATACCGAAGCCCGTCATGAAGCCCTGGTCGCGCAGCACGTCGACCGAGGGCTGGGCCGCGATCAAATCGAGGAAGGCGATCTTGGCGTCGACCGCCTTGTCGCCGAGCGTCGCCTTGGCCCATTTGCCGATCAACTCGCCGGCGGTGAAATTGTTGGTGGCAAAGGTGGCGTCAGCCGAATCGATCGGCTCCAGCGAGGTGTCGAGCGCGATCACCAGGATGCCGGCCTTGCGGGCCTCCTGCAGCGGGGCGACCATGGCCTTGGTGTCGGAGGCGGTGATCAGAATGCCCTTGGCACCGCCGGCGATGCAGCTTTCGACGGCCGCGACCTGGCTCTCGGTGTCGCCGTCGATCTTGCCGGCATAGGTCTGCAGCTGGACGCCGAGTTCCTCGGCCTTGGCCAGCGCGCCTTCCTTCATCTTGACGAAGAAGGGATTGGTGTCGGTCTTGGTGATCAGGCAGACCAGCGGCCCTTCGGCGGCGACGGCGGGCGTCGACAGCGTGGCGAAGCCGGCGACGGCGGCCAGAGCGGTGGTGGCAAAAAGGGTGCGAAGCGTCACGGATATCCTCCCAGATATGATCCGATGTCGGTGCGGCGCGGCGCTGCAGCGACGGTTGTCCGAACGCGGCCTCCTCGCCCCGTCGGTTCGAGACCAGACAAGCGGACTGCCGCCGGCCTGTCAAGATAAATAACTCATGTGGATTTAAATATTGACAGCCGGCCTTGCGGCGATCAACCTTTGTCGCGAACCGGCTGAAGCAGCGATCGAATTCCTGATTCGAGCCGTGCCGTGCGGTCACGAAACGGCAGCGATCGGCGCCTTCCCTGGAGGGCAGAATGCGCCGATCGCCTCGTGGTGACAAGACACAAGCCGCCGGCCGTGCGGTGCCTTGCCGATCACGCCGCACCGGCCGATGCGGCAGCTGAGGAGTGGACGGCGTGGACGAGCTCAAGGCCAAGCAAGCGATGCCGGCGGAGGCCGCGGGTGAGGCGGCGGCGCCCACCGAGCGGATGCGCGGCTCGAACCAGTCGGGGCTGAGAGCCCACAACGAGCGCGCCGTGCTGTCGCTGATCCGCCGCCACGGCGTCATGGCCAAGGCCGACATCGCCCGCCGCACCGGCCTGTCGCCGCAGACCGCCTCGGTGATCATGCGCGTGCTCGAGGCCGAGCAGCTGGTGCTGCGCGACGCGCCCCGGCGCGGCAAGGTCGGCCAACCCTCGATCCCGATGCGCCTGAACCCGGACGGGGCCTTTTCCCTCGGCCTGAAGATCGGCCGCCGTTCGATCGAGCTGGTGCTGATGGACTTCGTCGGCACGATCCGGGCCCGGCGGCGCCGCACCTATCCCCTGCCCAAGGTCGCCGAGATCAAGGAGTTCGTCGCCGAGGCGGTGACGGACGTGCTGCAGCCGCTGGACGTTCGCGGCCGGGCGCGCGTCGTCGGCCTCGGCGTCGCCATGCCGGACGCCTTGTGGGACTGGGCCGAGGAGCTCGGCGCCCCGGCCGGCGAGATGGACGAATGGCGGCATGTCGATATCGCCGCCGAGCTCGCCGCCCTCACCGGCCAGCCGGTGCATCTGGCCAATGACGCGACGGCGGCCTGCGCCGCCGAGCACGTGTTCGGCACGTCGAAATGCGCCGACTACGTCTATTTCTTCATCGGCGCCTTCATCGGCGGCGGCATCGTCATCGACGGCGACCTGGTGATCGGCCGCTCCGGCAATGCCGGGGCGCTCGGCTCGATGCTGGTGCCCCGCCCCGACCTGCCGGGAGGACGCCCGGGAAGCTACGACCAGCTGATCAATTCCGCCTCGATCCACATTCTGGAAAAGATGCTGCAGGCGGAAGGCCGCGATCCGCAGGATCTTTGGAAAGTCGAGGGAGAATGGCCGGAGCTCGGGCCGATCCTCGACAGCTGGATCGCCTTGGCGGCCTGTGGTCTCGCCCATGCGATCGTCTCCGCGACCTCGGTCTACGACTTCGAATGCGCCATCATCGACGGCAGCTTTCCGCAAGACGTGCGCGACCGGTTGGTGGCCGAGACCGCCGCCGCCTACGGCCGGATCCGCAAGGAGGGCCTGTCGCCGGTCACTATCCGCGCCGGCACGATCGGCGTCACCGCGCGCGAGATCGGCGGCGCCAGCCTGCCCTTCTTCGCCCGCTTCCTGCTCGACCACCGCGTGCTCTACACTGAAAAGGCCTGAGCGCTCGCCTCACCAGGCGCGCTGGCGGACGGCCATTCTCAAGGCCACCGCGGGAACAGCGAACCGGAAGCGGCGTTCGGTCGGATGAAGTACGGGAGGCGAAGCATGGAAAACGTCACCGGCGGCTGCCTGTGCGGCAGCGTGCGGCTCACGGCATCGGGACAGCCCGACCGGGTCGGGATCTGCCATTGCCTCGACTGCCGCAAGCATCACGGCGCCCTGTTCTATGCCGCGGCGATCTTCCCGCAGGATGCGGTGACGGTCGAGGGCGAGACGCGCGACCATGCCGGACGTTTCTTCTGCCCGCGCTGCGGCTCGTCCGTCTTCGCCCGTAGCGGCGACGAGATCGAGGTCGCCCTCGGATCGCTGGACGCGCCGGACCGGTTCGTGCCGAGCTATGAATGCTGGACCATCCGGCGCGAATCCTTCCTGCCGCCCTTCCCGGCCCTAAAGCGCTACGAGCGCGACCGCGACGCGCCGGGCCGCGGGGCGTAACCCGGCCGGAACGGCGCGGCCTCCTCGTCGGTCGCCCGCGGCAGGAGTACGGCGCGCCACCTTCCTCCGCTCCCCTTTTCCCTTATCGCCTCGTCCGTTCGCGACGGCGGGCCCGTTCCAGCCTTCCGGCGCGACACTCCGGCCGGGCGCGGGCGCGCTGTTGATTGATCAATCAATCAACTTTCGTTAGGGTCCCACGCATCACGGGGACACGACGATGACGAAGCGGGACATCGAGGAGGTGCGGCGCGGCGCGCTGATCAGGGCCGCAATCGGCGCAATCGACGGCGAGGGCTCGCTCGGCGTCACCATGGCCGAGATCGCCCGGCGCGCAGCCGTATCACCGGCGCTGGCGCATCACTATTTCGGCGGCAAGGACGATTTGATGCTCGCCGCCATGCGCCATCTCCTCGGCGAATACCGCAGCGGCGTCACCCAGCGGCTGCGCCTGGCCGAGACGCCGCGGGCAAAAATCTCCGCCATCGTCGAAGGCTGCTTCGATCCGCGCCAGTTCACCGGCGAGGCGATCGCCACCTGGCTCGTCTTCTACCTCCATGCACGGCGCAACGCGGAAGCGGCGCGGCTCCTCGCCGTCTATTTCCGGCGGCTGGAATCCAACCTCGTCTCGGCCCTCGCGCCGCTGGTCGGGCGCGAGGCGGCACGGCCGATCGCCCGCTCTACCGGGTCGCTGATCGACGGCGTCTGGCTGCGCCATGCGCTTGTCGGACACGGCGACGCGCCCCTGCATGCGCCAACGCGGAGCGACGCGTCGGCTCTCGTCGAGCGTTTCGTCGACGCCGAGATCGTCGCCGCCATCGCCGTCGATTCGGCAGCGAAATGAGTCGTTTCGGGGGTGCCCTCCTTCGCGTGCCGTCTGCCCCACGGCCGTCTTTCTCTTTTGCCGGAGCCTTTCATGCGTAAACTCGACGAAGCCGATTATGTGGTGGTCGGGTCCGGTTCGGCGGGCGCGGCGCTGGCCTACCGCCTGTCCGAGAACGGCCGCTACGACGTGCTGGTGATCGAGGCGGGCGGCACCGATGCCGGGCCCTTCATCCAGATGCCGGGTGCCCTGTCCTTCCCGATGAGCATGAAGCGCTACGACTGGGGCTACCGGGCCGAGGCCGAGGCGACGCTCGGCAACCGGCAGCTGGCGACGCCGCGCGGCAAGGTGATCGGCGGCTCCTCATCGATCAACGGCATGGTCTATGTCCGCGGCCACGCGAAAGACTTCGACCACTGGGCGGAAGCCGGCGCGAACGGCTGGGCCTATGGCGACGTGCTGCCCTATTTCCAGCGGATGGAGGCGATGGAGGACGGCGACCCGGTCTGGCGCGGCCTCGACGGCCCCCTGCACATGAAGCGCGGCGCCATGGCGAACCCACTCTACGGGGCCTTCATTGAGGCCGGGCGGCAGGCCGGCTTTCCCGTCACCGACGACTACAACGGCGCGCAGCAGGAGGGCTTTGGCCCGATGCAGCACACGATCTGGCGCGGCCGCCGCTGGTCGACGGCGAACGCCTATCTCAGGCCGGCGATGCGCCGCGGCAATTGCCGGCTGATGACCGGCGAGGCGCTGAACGTCGTTTTCGAGGGCACCAAGGCGGTGGGCGTGCGCGTCCGGCGCGGGCGGCGCCTGCCCGGGCTGGTCCGGGCCCGCAAGGAAGTCATCCTCGCCGCCGGCGCGATCAATTCGCCACTGCTGCTCCTGCGATCCGGCATCGGCGCACCGGAGGAGCTGAAGGCGGCGGGCGTCACGCCGCTGGTGGCGCGGCCGGGCGTTGGGCGCAACCTGCAGGACCATCTCGAGGTCTATATCCAGCAGGAATGCACCCAGCCGATCACCCTCAACGGCTATCTCAACCTCTTCGCCAAGGGCCGCGTCGGTCTGGAGTGGATGCTGCTGCACACCGGCCACGGCGCCACCAACCATTTCGAAGCCTGCGGCTTCGTCCGCTCGGCGCCGGGGGTCGACTATCCCGACATCCAGTATCACTTCATCCCCGCCGCGGTGCGCTACGACGGCACCTCGGCGGCGCCCGGCCACGGCTTCCAGGCGCATGTCGGGCCGATGCGCTCGAAGTCGCGCGGCGCCATCACCCTGACCGGCCCGTCTTCCTCCGACGCGCCGTCGATCCGCTTCAACTATATGAGCCAGCCCGAGGACTGGGCCGACTTCCGCACCGCCGTGCGCCTCACCCGCGAGCTCTTCGCGCAGGACGCCTTCGCGCCTTATCGCGGCCGCGAGATCCAGCCGGGTTCCGCGGTCGACAGCGACGAGGCGATCGACGCCTTCATCGCCGAGCATGCCGAGAGCGCCTACCATCCCTGCGGCGCCTGCCGCATGGGCGCCGCCGACGATCCGCTGGCCGTCGTCGATCCGCAATGCCGGGTCATCGGGACCGAGAATCTGCGCGTCGCCGATTCCTCGATCTTTCCGCGCATCACCAACGGCAATCTCAACGGCCCGTCGATCATGGTCGGCGAAAAGGCCGCCGACCACATTCTCGGCGTGCCGATGCTGCCGGCCTCGGACCTCTCCCCCTGGCAGCATCCCCGTTGGCAGGAAAGCCAGCGATGAGCCGCCGTCGTGGCTGAGCTTCCCGACGCGCTCGGCACCGCCATCGATGCGCTGATGGACGGGCGCAAGCGCCCGGACCTCCATGCGCGTGCCGGGCGGATTTCCGATGCCTACCGCGCCGGCGAAAACTCGACCGGCGTGGTGCGCGAGGAAGCCGACGCGCTCGCCTATGCGGTCAGCCGGCTGCCCGCGACCTATGCCGCGGCGGTCGAGGTTCTGGCGCGCCTCGCCGAACGCTGCCCGGATTTTTCGCCCGCCTCCGGCCTCGATGTCGGCGCCGGCCCCGGCACCGCCAGCTGGGCCATGGCCGAGATCTTTCCGAACATGGCGTCGCTGACGCAGGTCGACCGCAACCGTTCCTTCCTCGACCTCGCCCGGAAACTCGCCGCCGATGCGGAAGCGCCGGCCATGCGCCAGCCGGCGCAGCTGCTCGCCGATCTGGCCGGAGGCGGTGCGCTGCCGGCGAGCGACCTCGTCGTCCTCTGCTATGCCCTGGCCGAACTCGCACCGCCGACCCAGGCCGCCACCGTCCGCCGCCTCTGGGCGGCGAGCGCCGGCGCGCTGGTGATCGTCGAGCCGGGCACGCCGGCCGGCTATTCCCGCATCCTCGCTGCCCGCGATGCCCTCATCGCCGAGGGCGCAAAGATTCTCGCGCCCTGCCCGCACCAGGCGCCCTGCCCGCTGGTCGCGCCGGACTGGTGCCATTTCGCCGTGCGGCTGTCGCGCAGCCGCGACCACATGGCGGCCAAGGGCGCGACGCTCGGCTACGAGGACGAGAAATTCTCCTATCTCGTCGCCGTGCGCCCGGCCTTGTTCACGCCGGCCGAGGCCGGCCGCATCCTCGACCGGCCGGAAACCTCGAAGATCGCGGTCGCGGCAAAACTCTGCGGCACCGACGGCAGCCTGTCGCTCGCCCTCGTCCCGAAGCGCCAGAAACAGGCCTACGCCGCCGCGCGGCGGCTGAAATGGGGCGACGAACTCAGGCTCGACGCGCCGGACTGACGCGGTCCCGGCGGGGCCGGACGTGCCTTGCCGCCGGCGTTTTTCGGTGGCGCGGCAGGGGCTTCGGCCGGGGACCCGCGCAAAGTCCCCGCCCATGGTCGGATTGACAGACGCGCCTCCATGGCCGATTTCCGGGCGGCGTCGATCCCGGCGGCGGGCCGACGGCGCGCCGCGCGGGTTCCCCGGCGTCCAGCCGATGGCGCCTTTGCGGCGCCGCCCGCCCTGAGGAGAGAACATGTCCGACACGATCGACGTCCATGGCCTGAAGGTCGCCGCCGAGCTGAAAACCTTCATCGACACGGAGGCCTTGCCGGACACGGGACTGACGCCGGCGCATTTCTGGAAGAGCTTTGCCGAGATCCTCAAGGACCTCGCGCCGAAGAACCGCGCCTTCCTTGCCACCCGCGACGACCTGCAGGCGCAGATCGACGCCTGGCACGTCGCGCGCCGCGGAGAGAAGATCGATCCGGACGCCTACCGCGCCTTCCTCACGGAGATCGGCTACATCGTGCCGGAAGGGCCGGACTTTTCCATCGAGACCGCGAACATCGATCCGGAGATCGCCACCATTCCGGGTCCGCAGCTCGTCGTGCCCCTGATGAACGCCCGCTACACGCTGAACGCGGCGAACGCCCGCTGGGCCTCGCTCTACGACGCGCTCTACGGCACCGACGCCATGGGCGACGCCGCCCCGGCCGGCCCGTTCGACCCCGCCCGCGGCGCCCGCGTCGTCGCCTGGGCGAAGGCATTTCTCGACGGCGCCGTGCCGCTCGCCGGCGGCAGCCATGCCGATGTCACCGCCTATGCCGTCGCGGACGGCGCGCTGATGGTCGACACGCCGAAGGGCCGCACCGGCCTTGCCGACCCCTCGGCCTTCGCCGGCTACCGCGGCGACGCCGCCCAGCCGACCGCGATCCTCCTCGTCCACAACGGCCTGCATGTCGAGCTCGTGATCGACAAGGCGAACCGCATCGGCGCCACCGATCCGGCGGGCGTCGCCGACATGCTGATGGAATCGGCGATCTCGACCATCTGCGACTGCGAGGATTCCATCGCCGCCGTCGACGCCGAGGACAAGACTGCCGTCTACCGCAACTGGCTCGGCCTGATGAAGGGCGATCTCGAGGACAGTTTCGAGAAGGGCGGCAAGACCGTCACCCGCCGCCTCAATCCAGACCGCGACTACACCGCGCCGGATGGATCGGCGCTGACGCTGCCGGGGCGCTCGCTGCTGCTCATCCGCAATGTCGGCCACCTCATGACCAATCCGGCGATCCATCTCGAAGACGGCTCGGAAGTGCCCGAGGGGATCATGGACGCCATGGTCACCGCGATGATCGCCATGCACGACCTGAAGAGGAGCGGCGGCAATTCCCGTGCCGGCTCGGTCTACATCGTCAAGCCGAAGATGCACGGGCCGGAAGAGGTCGCCTTCGCCGCCGAGATTTTTGGTCGCGTCGAGGATGCGCTGGGCCTCGCCCGCTTCACCATCAAGATGGGCATCATGGACGAGGAGCGCCGCACCACGGCGAACCTCAAGGAATGCATCCGCGCGGCAAAGTCGCGCGTGTTCTTCATCAACACCGGCTTCCTCGACCGCACCGGCGACGAGATCCACACCTCGATGGAGGCGGGCGCCATGGTGCGCAAGGCGGCGATGAAGGATGCAGCCTGGATCAGCGCCTATGAGAAGTGGAATGTCGATGTGGGTCTGGCCTGCGGCCTTGCCGGCAAGGCGCAGATCGGCAAGGGCATGTGGGCGATGCCGGCTTTGATGCACGCCATGCTGGAGGCGAAGATCGGCCATCCGCAAGCCGGCGCCAACTGCGCCTGGGTGCCGAGCCCGACGGCGGCGACGCTGCACGCGACGCACTACCACCGCGTCGACGTGCTCGCCCGGCAGACGGAAATCGCCGCCGAGGGAAGGCGCGCCGACCTTTCCGAGATCCTCACCGTGCCGCTCGCCGACGGCGTGAACTGGCCGGAGGCCGATGTCGTCGCCGAGGTCGAGAACAATGCGCAAGGCATTCTCGGCTATGTCGTGCGCTGGATCGACCAGGGCGTCGGCTGCTCGACCGTGCCCGACATCAACGATGTCGGGCTGATGGAGGACCGTGCGACCTGCCGCATCTCTTCCCAGCACATCGCCAACTGGCTGCACCACGGCGTCGTCTCGGAGGAAGAGGTGATGACGGCGATGCAGAAGATGGCGGCCAAGGTCGACGCGCAGAACGCCGGCGACCAACTCTACCAGAAGATGGCGCCGGACTTCGACGCCTCGATCGCCTTCCAGGCTGCCTGCGACCTCGTCTTCAAGGGCCGCGAGCAGCCGAACGGCTATACCGAGCCTGTCCTGCACCGCCGCCGGCTGGAGAAGAAGGCGCGCGGCTGATCCAGCCGCAGTTTCGACCGGCGATCTACGCGTCGCCGGTCGAAACCTTCATCAGGACGAGGCCGGACAGGATCAGGGCCGCGGCCAGAAGGCGCAGCGGCGTCGCCGCCTCGCCGAGCACGACAATGCCGACGGTGAAGGCGCCGATCGCGCCGATGCCGGTCCAGATCGTATAGGCGGTGCCGAGCGGCAGGGTCTTCATCGACGCGGCCAGAAGCGCGAAGCTCGCCACCATCGTCACAAGCGTGACGACGCTCGGCACCAGCCGGGTAAAGCCGTCCGACTGCTTCATCGCCAGCGACCAAACGACTTCGAGAAGTCCGGCCACCACCAGCATGATCCAGGCCATGTCGGCCCTCCCTATTAAGGGCCGGGTCGTCCCGGTCGAAAAACCCAGATGGGGGAGGGCGTGGCCTCGCCCTTGGATTATGGGTCCTGTCCGGGCCGGCGGCAAGCCGCCCCTCGGAGGGCGAGGCCATGCGGCAGAAGATGGGGGGCAACGATCTGCCGAACCTGCGGCTCGTGCTCGGCCAGAGCCTGAAGGCGGATTTTGGACTGCGGACGGATGTGGGATGAAGACAATGCTGCAGTGAAGCGTCTGGCGGCCGCGGCGCAGGATTTAGTTTTTCTCCCGTGCGGGGAGAAGGTCGCGGCAGCGGGATGAGGGGCGGCGCAGCCGACATCATCAAAGTCAGCCGCACGCCACAAGACGCTGCCGCCTTCGGCGCCCCTCATCGGCCTGCCGGCCACTTCTCCCCGGAGGGGAGAAGAACCGGCTTTGCCGTCGCGGCTCGCCGAGCCCCTATTGCGCCGCGAGCGGCTTCACCCCGTGGCTGGAGATCAGCGGCCGGCGGCTGCCATGGCAGCGCCTACGACGTGATCCGCAGCTTCAGGATGCGCTGGGTGATGGCGTCGAAGATCGCCGGCAGGTCGGCGGCGCTCTTGGCGTCGAAATAATGCGCGGCGTCGCTGGCGCAGTTCGACAGGAGGGTCGAGCTCGTCGTCGTATTGACCTCCAAGCGGATGGTGTAGACCTCCTGGCCCGACTCCTTCGCACTGTCGCAGGCGGCCAGCGTGTCGGCGTTCATCGCCGTCAGGATCTGCGCCTGCGTCACCGCGGTGACGTCAGCGCCCTTCTTCTTCGAACAATTGCCGTCGCCGTCGGGCACGTCGCCATTGTTGCAGAGCTTGCCGTAGCCGCCGTTCTTGTACGACTTGTCCCAGCGCCAGTCCGAGAGATAGCCATAGGCCGAATAGGCCGAGCCCTTGGCATTGGGGAGCTGCGTCATCGTGTTGTCGCCGTCGGTCAGGAGCACGATGATCTTCTCGACGTCCTGGTCGGGATCGAGACCCTCGGTGAAGGGCTCGCCCGGCGAAAGCACGCGCGCGCCCCAGGCCATGCCCTCCGTGATATTGGTCGACCCTTCCGCCTTCAGCTGGGTAATTTCCGACTTGATCGCCGCGAAGTCGTCCGTCAGCGGCGTCAGCGGCCGCGCGCTGCAGCCATTGTTCGGGCCCTGCGGATCGCTGCTGTTGCCGTAGAACAGGTAGGAGCCGACATTGAGCACCGCCTGCAGGTACGAGACGACGCCGGCGCTGGAGATGGTGACGCCGAGCCCCTTCAGCGTGTCGTCCTTGGTGAAATTGTTCGGATAAAGCGGACGTCCCCGTCCGTTCGTGTCGGCCGGCTCGTCCGGCGAAAGCATCGGCACGAAGAGCGTCCGCGGATTGCTCTTCGACGGCGCCGTGTCGTCGACCGAGAAGGTCTCCGTGCCGCTCTCGATCCGTGCTTCGACGCAGCCCTTCCAGCCCTCGCCGGGAAAACCCGCCTGAAAGATCCGGGTGCGGCTGACGCCGGTCGGAATGATGCTGCCGGGCAGGTGGACGAGGCCCTCGGTGTCGATCCACGCAGCGTTCTTGTTGTCGCCACCGACGTTCACATAGGTCGAGAACGGCACCAAAGCGAAGCGCACGCGCTGGCGCAGGAGCGGCGTCGCGCTGAGTTCGTCGACCATGGCAGCCGCCGCCTTCTTCATCTCGGCGAGCTTGGTGCCGGCCATCGAGCCGGTGGTGTCGAGGACGAGGCCGATCTCGTAGCGCGTCTGCGGATATTCCACCGTGCCGGTGACCTGTGCGGTCATCTCCTTGTAGCCGAACACCGCGGTCAGCGTCGTCGGCGTCACCACCTCGGCGCTGACCCGGGCGCCGGACTCCGAGAGTTCGACTGAGAGGGCGCGGTAGTTCGGGCCGAAGTTCGCGAGCAGCATCCGCTCGGCGATGGCGTCGGCCGCGGCCTTGTCGAAGCCCGACTCCTTCACCACGGACAAGGCCGCCGAATCAATCGCCTGCTGCAACTGCACGCGGGCCGAATACATGCGCGAGACGTCGAGCCCGGCACCCGTCGCAAAGATCAGCGGCACCGCGCCGAGGGCCGCCATCACGGCGAAATTGCCGTCCCGATGTTTCAGGAATTTTCCGAGAATGGCCATGCGCGTCCTCGTCACCGCAGAGAGGAACGATCATAGCGCCTGAACACTTGACGATTGGTATGTTCCGGCGGTGCGATTTGAAGCAATGCGTGTGAGGGTTGTGCCGACGGACGATGACGGCGGGCCGGGAGAACGCCATGCAGTGGACAGCGCCGATCGACGGCTATTGCGAGCGCCTGACCGAGGCTTTTTGGGCCGAGCCGATCAACGCGCTCTCTAACCTCGCCTTTCTCGTCGCCGCGGGTCTCGGCCTCGCTCTGTGGCGGCGCCATGATCGCCGCGACCGCGGGCCGCGGCAGGGGCGCGATTGGGTCGGTCTTGCGTTCGTCGTGCTGGTCGCCACGATCGGCCTCGGCTCCTTCCTCTTCCACACCTTCGCCAATGTCTGGTCGAGCCTTGCCGACGTCGTCCCGATCGCCGTGTTCATCTACGCCTATTTCGCCCTGGCGCTGCGCCGGCTGGTCGGGCTGTCCTTCTGGCTCACGGCCCTCTCGACGCTCGGCTTCTTCGGCTTTTCGTTCCTCGCCGACCCATTGTTCGGCCCGCTCGTCGGCGGCTCGGCCGCCTATGTGCCGGCGCTCCTCGCCCTCGTCGCGATCGGCGCCTTCCTGCTCGGAACGGGCAAGCCGGAAGGCGGCACGGTGCTCTCGGCGGGTCTGGTCTTCACGGCGTCGCTGGCGCTGCGGATCGCCGACGAGCCGCTCTGCGCCGACTGGCCGCACGGCACGCATTTCCTCTGGCATGGGCTGAACGCGGTGACGCTCGGCCTCTTGCTCGTCGCCGCCATCCGCCATGCGCCACCGCCCCGCCCGGGCCGCATCACCGCCTGAGACCGGGGCTGAATCCACAAAAAAGGCCGGATGCTTCCCCCGAAGCATCCGGCCCACCCCCGTCGATCCTGTCTGTCGCCGGCCCCGCGGGCCGACAAAAGGGCTCAGCTCTGCTTGGCGCGGCGCTTGCTCTGCTTCGGCTTTTCCTGGTCGACCAGCCGCTCGCTGCCCTGCAGCACGACGACGCGGGCGCCGAGCGGAATGCGCTCGTAGAGGTCGATGATGTCCTGGTTCATCAGGCGGATGCAGCCCGAGGAGGCGGCGGTGCCGATCGAGCGCCATTCCGGCGAGCCGTGCAGGCGGTAGAGCGTGTCCTTGTTGCCCTGGTAGAGGTAGAGTGCGCGGGCGCCCAGCGGGTTGTTGATGCCGGGATCCATGCCCTTGCCGTCGCGGAATTTCTCCAGGTCGTCGCGGCGATCGATCATCTCCATCGGCGGGAACCAGCGCGGCCAATGCTGCTTGTCGCCGATCTTGGCCTCGCCGGCCCAGGAGAAGCCGGCCTTGCCGACGCCGATGCCGTAGCGCATGGCGGTGCCGCCGCGCTCGATCACGTACAGGAAGCGGTTGCCGGTATCGACGACGACCGTGCCCTCCTCGTAGCCGCCGGCATCGTAGACGACGCGCTGGCGCAGGTATTTCGGGTCGATCTTGTCGGAGGGAATTGCCGGCAGGGCGAAATCGCCGTCGACGGTGGCGGCATAGGCCGTCGCCGGCGCGACGCCGAAGGAGCGGTCGTCGTTCCCGGTCGGCGAGGCATAGGCGGTGATCCGCGCCACCGCCGCGGCCGCAGGATTCTGCGCCACGACCGTGTTGGAAGACGTCGCGCAGCCGGACAGGAGCGTCATCGAAAGGGCCGCAACGCCGGCGGAAAGGCATTTCAGGCTGAAGGACATGGCGGCGAGGATCCAGGGCGTCGGAGTGGTTGCAAAGGCCGGGCCAGGCTCGCGCCGCAGGCAGCCCATCGCAGGAAGAACTGCTTCTGGATAGGCCGTGCCGCCGAGTCTGACAACGCCGACAATAGACAGCGTCATGGTTAATAAAGTCTTTGTTGCGACCCTGTCACAGTTGACGCTGGCGGCGGCCGCGACATCTCCTTGCGTCAGGAATGATGTCGCAGACGGATCGAGGACTTCTCATGAACATCGGGGAAGCGTCACGGCGCTCGGGACTGCCGCCCAAGACCATACGATACTATGAGGAGGTCGGTCTGGTCAGGCCGGCGCGGGCTCAGAACGGCTATCGCGACTATCGCGACCGCGACGTGCATCTCCTGCGTTTCCTGCAGCGCTCGCGCTCGCTCGGCTTTTCCATCGAGGAGGCCCGCAAGCTTCTCGCCCTCTATGCCGACGACAACCGGCACAGCGAGGATGTCAGGTCGATGGCGAGCGGCCGGATCGCCGAGATCGATCGCAAGATCGCCGAACTGCAGTCGCTTAAGCGCTCGCTGGTGCTCCTGGCCGAGCAATGTCCCGGCAATGCCGGGCCCGATTGTCCCATTCTGGACGAGATCGCGGGCGACGGCACTTTTTCGCCGCGGCGCGGGACGGCGGTCTGAGACGGCGTATTCCTGATTTGTTCTTTTGGCTTGCCGGCCTTTAGCCTGCGGGCTAAGCTGCAGACATGCCGATCGTTTCGCCTCATCCCTTCCAGCCCCTGGTGGACGGACGCCAGTCCGACCGGGCGATGCTGGTGCGTCGGGGCGTGCAGCGGCTGATGTTGGATCGGCGCATTGCACTGTTGCCCGAGGTCTCGCTCGCCTCGGGTCGGCGGGCCGATCTCCTCGGCCTCGCCGGCGGGGGCGACCTTCTGATCGTCGAGATCAAGACATCCCTGCAGGATTTTCGCGTCGATCGGAAATGGCCTGAATACCGGCTGCATTGCGACCGGCTCTATTTCGCGACCCATCCCGGCGTTCCCGCCGAGATTTTTCCCGAGGATTGCGGGCTGATCGTCACCGACGGCTATGCCGCCGAGATGCTGCGCGAGGCGCCCGAGCACCGATTGCCGCCGGCCCGCCGCAAGGCGGTGACGCTGGCTTTCGGACGGCTGGCCGCCGACCGGCTGATGCAGGCGGAATGGTCGGCCAATCCTGTCGCCCTGCCCCGGCCCTGACCTCGATGGTCCAAGGGGGCGGACGGCGATGGACCGGCACCTCTCCAGGCACGGCGGCGCCGGCCAGAGAGGTCAGCGCAGTCTTTAGAAGTCAGCGCAGGCCGAGGAAGGACGCGATAACGAGAACGACGACGACCAGACCGACGAGATAGATGATACCATTCATGACCATTTTCCTTTTTGCTGGGCGCGAAGCGCCAAGAGGGCCGGCAAGGCGCCGGCCAGACAGCGACCGCAGCATCTCCGCTGGGATCTTCGCGCCGCCTCTGCGCCGTTAAGTCCGCAGGGCGCCAAGGGTTCCCTGCCTCGGTGACAGCATCGCCGGTCACCAAGCTTGTCGATCCACCCCCATCGTCCGCCTTGCGCGCCCCCGGGCACCTTCATATATACCCACCAGCCTCGGCGGGACGGTCGTTTCGGACGATCGACCGCCGGTAACCGAATGAATCAGGAGCCGCCATGAGGAACGCCTCGTCGAGGGTCCGGGCGGCTTGCTCAAGAAGGAGAAGAATATGGCGAAGGTGATCGGTATCGACCTTGGCACTACCAATTCCTGCGTTGCCGTCATGGACGGCAAGACCGCGAAGGTCATCGAGAATGCCGAGGGTGCGCGCACGACGCCGTCCATCGTCGCCTTCACCGATGACGGCGAGCGGCTCGTCGGTCAGCCGGCCAAGCGCCAGGCGGTCACCAATCCCGAGGACACGCTGTTTGCGGTCAAGCGGCTGATCGGCCGTCGCTACGAGGATCCGACCGTCGAGAAGGACAAGAAGCTCGTGCCCTTCGGCATCGTGCGCGCCGACAATGGCGACGCCTGGGTCGAGGCCGCCGGCGAAAAATACTCGCCCTCGCAGATCTCGGCGATGATCCTGCAGAAGATGAAGGAGACGGCGGAAGCCTATCTCGGCGAGAAGGTCGACAAGGCCGTCATCACCGTGCCCGCATACTTCAACGACGCCCAGCGCCAGGCGACCAAGGACGCCGGCCGCATCGCCGGCCTCGAAGTTCTGCGCATCATCAACGAGCCGACGGCGGCCGCGCTTGCCTACGGTCTCGACAAGAACGACGGCAAGACCATCGCGGTCTACGATCTGGGCGGCGGCACCTTCGACGTTTCCGTGCTCGAGATCGGCGACGGCGTGTTCGAGGTGAAGTCGACGAACGGCGACACCTTCCTCGGCGGCGAGGATTTCGACATGCGCCTCGTCGACTACTTCGCCGGCGAGTTCAAGAAGGACCAGGGCATCGACCTGAAGAACGACAAGCTCGCACTCCAGCGCCTGAAGGAAGCGGCCGAAAAGGCCAAGATCGAGCTGTCCTCGGCCTCGCAGACCGAGATCAACCTGCCCTTCATCACCGCCGACGCCTCCGGGCCGAAGCATCTAACGATGAAGCTGACGCGCTCGAAGTTCGAGAGCCTCGTCGACGATCTGGTGCAGCGCACCGTCGGCCCGTGCAAGTCGGCGCTGAAGGATGCCGGCCTGACCGCGGCCGACATCGACGAAGTTGTGCTCGTCGGCGGCATGAGCCGCATGCCGAAGGTGCAGGAAGTCGTCAAGCAGCTGTTCGGCAAGGAGCCGCACAAGGGCGTCAACCCGGACGAAGTCGTCGCCATGGGCGCGGCGATCCAGGCCGGCGTGCTGCAGGGTGACGTCAAGGACGTGCTGCTGCTCGACGTGACGCCGCTGTCCCTCGGCATCGAGACGCTGGGTGGCGTGTTCACCCGCCTGATCGACCGCAACACGACGATCCCGACGAAGAAGAGCCAGGTCTTCTCGACCGCCGAGGATTCGCAGAACGCCGTGACCATCCAGGTCTTCCAGGGCGAGCGCGAAATGGCCCAGGACAACAAGAGCCTTGGCCGCTTCAACCTCGAGGGCATTCCGCCGGCACCGCGCGGCATGCCGCAAATCGAAGTGACCTTCGATATCGACGCCAACGGCATCGTCAACGTCTCGGCCAAGGACAAGGGCACCAACAAGGAGCAGCGGATCACGATCCAGGCCTCCGGTGGCCTGTCGGATGCCGAAATCGAGGCGATGGTGAAGGAAGCCGAGGCCAATGCCGAGAGCGACAAGAAGCGTCGCGCCGCGGTCGAGGCCAAGAACCAGGGCGAGAGCCTCGTCCACTCGGCCGAGAAGTCGCTGGCCGACTACGGCGACCGGGTTTCGGAACCCGACCGCACCGCCATCTCCTCCGCCATTGCGGATCTGAAGACGGCGCTGGAAGCCTCCGAGCCGGATGCCGAGACGATCAAGGCCAAGAGCGAGATCCTCGCTGCCGCCTCGATGAAGCTCGGCCAGGCCATGTACGAGGCCTCGCAGAACGAGCAGGCCGATGCCGCTGCCCAGCCGACCGGCGACGGCGCGCAGGACGACGTGGTCGATGCCGACTTCGAGGAAGTCAACGACGACGACCGCAAGAAGTCCGCCTGATCGCTCAAGCGGCCACTCTCGAAGCCCCGGCGACCGTCGCCGGGGCTTTTTCATGTCGGCCGCCGGACCCGGTTGCGGCATAGCGGCGGCCTGTCCGCCAGCGCGGGCGCAGGCGGCCTGGCACGGCTGATCAAGGCTGCGACCGGCATCCGGGGCCGCCCACTTGCGCGCTCCGGCTTTCCCTGGCGGCTTTTCCTATGGTAACGCCCCGTCAACGCCCCCACATGCGGGACGAGGACAGCACCGCATCCGCGCGTGCCGGCGCTGCCCCGAACTCACGACAAGCGATGGACCCGTCTCGATGAAAGTCGACTATTACGAGATGCTCGGCGTCACCAAGACGTGTGACGACAAGATGCTGAAGACCGCCTTCCGCAAGCTCGCCATGCAGTTCCACCCCGACAAGAATCCCGGCGACGCCGCGGCGGAAGCGAAGTTCAAGGAGCTCGGCGAGGCCTATGAGGTCCTGAAGGATCCTCAGAAGCGCGCCGCCTACGACCGCTACGGCCATGCCGCCTTCCAGAATGGCGGCCCCGGTGGCGGCGGCGGCGGTTTCCGCGGCGATTTCGGTTCGTCCATGGCCGACGTCTTCGACGACATTTTCGGCGAGATGATGGGCCAGCGGCGCGGCCGCGGCGGCGCCGGCGCGGGCGGCAACGGCCGCGAGCGCGGCTCGGACCTGCGCTACAACATGGAGATCGGCCTCGAGGAGGCCTATGCCGGCAAGACCGCCGAGATCGGGGTGCCGACGACGATCCAGTGCGACGAGTGCACCGGCACCGGCGCCAAGCCCGGCTCGTCCCCGAAAGCCTGCCCGACCTGCGGCGGCGTCGGTCGCGTGCGCGCCGCGCAGGGCTTCTTCTCCATTGAGCGCACCTGCCCGACCTGCCAGGGCCGCGGCCAGATCATCGCCGACCCCTGCGGCAAGTGCGGCGGCGACGGCCGCCTGCCGGAAGAGCGGCAGCTCTCCGTCAACATTCCCGCCGGCATCGAGGACGGCACGCGCATTCGCCTCGCCGGCGAGGGCGAGGCGGGCCTGCGCGGCGGACCGGCGGGCGATCTCTACATCTTCCTGTCGGTGCGCAGCCACGACCTGTTCCAGCGCGAAGGCGCCGATCTCTACTGCACGGTGCCGGTGTCGATGACCGCGGCGGCGCTCGGCGGCAGTTTCGAGGTGACGACGCTCGACGGTGCCAAGACGCGCGTGAAGGTGCCGGAGGGAACCCAGAGCGGCACGCAGTTCCGCGTCCGCGGCAAGGGCATGACGGTGCTGCGCTCCTCTCAGACCGGCGACCTGTTCATCCAGGTCCAGATCGAGACGCCGCAGAACCTCAACAAGCGCCAGCGCGAACTGCTCGAAGAATTCGAAAAGACCTCGTCCTCCGACAACTCGCCGCAGTCGACCGGCTTCTTCGCCCGGATGAAGGATTTCTTCGAGGGCCTCAGCGACTGAGATTGCCTCGCTCGGCGCCCTGCCGTCACCAAGGCGGGGCGCCGTGAGGGCGCAAGCACCGTCGCGAAATGGTCACGGACACGGACCATCATCCTCCCGCACCGCCATCCGGCGGCCTGCGCTCCCGGAGCCGAAAGCCGCCATGACCGTTTCCAAGCCGCGTGCCTCGGACCCCTGCAACCGGTCTGCCGACGATGCCCGCTTCTTTCGCGGCTGGCTGAAGCGGCCGCTGCAGATGGGGGCCGTCTCGCCCTCTTCGCGCGGGCTCGGGCGGGCGATGGCCGCCTATGTGCCGCTCGGCGCGGTGGAGGCGGGCATGGCGGTGCTGGAGATCGGGCCGGGGACCGGCGCCGTCACGCAGTGCCTGATCGATCGCGGCGTGCCGGAAGAGAGCCTCGTCCTCGCCGAGTATTCGCCGGAGTTCTGCGAGCTCCTGGCCGCGCGCTTTCCCCTTGCCCGGATCGTCCGCGGCGACGCCTATGCGCCGAACGGCGACCTCGACGCGGCCCTCGGCGGGCGCGCCGTGGCCGCCACCGTCTCCAGCCTGCCGCTGTTCACCAAGCCCGATGCCCTGCGCGAGCAGGTGATCGGCGGATCGCTTGCCCGGATGGAACCCGGCCACCCCTTCATCCAGTTCTCCTATGCGCTGACCGTGCCGGTGAAGCCGGAAAAGGTGGGCGCCTCGGTGGAAATCAGTCCCTGGGTGAAACTCAACCTGCCGCCGGCGCGCGTGCTCGTCTATCGTCGCGGCTGACGCGGGGGCATCAAAAAGGAGGAACGGCGACGTGACGCAGAGCGCCAAGGAGATACAGGGCAAGCGCAGCGGCGACTGGGCCCGCTTCCTCGCCAGCTGGGTGCGCCATCCCGGCCAGATGGGGGCGATCGCGCCCTCCTCGCCGAGCTATTGCGCCATGATGGTGCGGCACGCCACCACCGAGATCGACGGGCCGATCCTCGAGCTCGGCCCCGGTCTGGGCGTCGTCACTCAGGCCTTGCTCGACAAGGGCGTCGCGCCCGAGCGGATCACCTCGATCGAGTATGACGGCGATTTCGCCCGGACGCTGAAGCAGCGCTTTCCCGGCGTCAACGTCATCCACGGCGACGGCTTCGACCTCGACGGGACGCTGGGCGAGCGGCGCGACGAAAAGTTCGCGGCGATCCTTCTGGCCATCCCCATCGTCGGCTTCAATCAGCCGAAGCGGCAGGCTCTGATGCGGGACTATTTCGCGCGCCTGCGGCCCGGCGGCAACGTCACCCAGCTCTCCTATCTCGTGACCGCGCCGATCAAGCCGCTGCCCGGCGTCTTCACCGTCTCCTCTTCGAGTGTCGTCTGGGACAATATTCCGCCGGCCAGGGTCTGGGTCTATTCCCCGGACGAGACGGACGCGGCGGCATGAGCGGCGCCGCAGGGCCGCATATCCTCGTCCTGCCCGGCTCGGCCCGTCTCGGCTCGCCGAACCGGCGCCTTGCCGCGGAAGCCGCCAGGCGGCTCGCCCTCACCCACGCCACGGTGACGCTGATCGACCTCGAGGCCTACGCCCTGCCGCCCTATGACGCTGACGGCGCCGAGCCCGAAAACTTTCCGCCAAACGCGCTGCTCCTCGCCGAACGACTGGCCGAGCAGGACGGGCTGCTCCTGGTCGCGCCCGAGGTCAACGGCGCGGCCGCGCCGCTCCTGATGAACGCCCTCGCCTGGACGAGCCAGGTGCGCAAGGTGCGGGGACGGCCGCTGCAGCCCTTCGCCCGCCTCGTCGTCGGCCTCGCCTCGGCCTCACGCTCGCCGCTCGGCGGCCTCAGGGGTCTCGCCGCGCTGCGCGGCACCTGCCAGGCGCTCGGGGCCGAGGTGCTGACGCCGCAGGTGACGCTCGCCGATGCCGCGAAGGGTCTCGACGACCGCGACAGGATCACCGACGAGGCCGCGAGCATGGCGCTCGACATCCTGGTCGAGCGGCTGCTGGAGTTTTCCCGGACCCTGGGACGCCACCGCTTCTGAACGCTGCGCCCTGCCGGTCCGGTCAGCCGCGTTTCCCGCGCGACGGGGGCTCGTGCCGCGTCCCCCGATCTCGGTCCGCGCTCGTGACCTGACCCTGCAGCCCGGCTCGGCGGCCCAGCGGGCCGGCTTCGGCAGCCCGTCCCTCAGACGTGCTGGCCGCCATTGATGTGGATCTCGCCGCCGGTGACGTAGCTCGCCTGGTTCGAGCAGAGGAAATAGATGATGTCGGCGACTTCCGAAGTCTGGCCGAGGCGGCGCAGCGGAATGTTCTCGATCAGCTTCTCCGTGCCCGGCGACAGGATCGCCGTGTCGATCTCGCCCGGCGCGATGGCGTTGACCCGGATGCCGGCCGGGCCGAAATCGGCCGCCATCTCGCGCGTCAGCGAGGCGAGCGCCGCCTTCGATGTGGCATAGGCCGTGCCGGCGAAGGGATGCACGCGGCCGCCGGCGATCGAGGTGACCGAGACGATCGACCCCTGCGCCTTCGACAGCTCCTTGAACAGGCCGCGCGCCAGCATGATCGGCGCGAAGAAATTCACCTGGAAGACGTCGCGCCACATGTGCATGGGCGTGCGGATGGAATCCAGCCGCGAGCCGCTCTCGCCCTTCGGCGAGATCGCGGCATTGTTGACGAGGGCGTGCAGGCTGGAGCCGTTGGCCTCGAGCCGCCGGCGGATCTCGGAAATGGCAAAGCCGACATCCTCGGGATCGGAGAGGTCGACCTGGATGTGGTCCTCGGGACCGGCCGGCCAGGGGCAGTCCTCGGCAAAGGGCTGGCGCGAGCAGGTGATCACCCGCCATCCCTCGCGCGAAAAACGCTTCACCGTCGCATGACCGATGCCGCGCGAGGCGCCGGTGAGGACGAGGGCCTTGCGGGAATCTGTGGCGGCGTCGCTGGGCATGGTGTGTCCTCGTCTGTCGCGGATTCGACGGCCGCCTTCTGCCGCCCGTCCATCACGGTGCGGTCATCGCGCGGTTCGCGGCGTCTCAGGCCGTTGCCTTCGTCGCCATTGTCGGCACATTTAGGACTTCCCGAAGCCCTTGTCGCGGTCGATTTGCGTAAGGGGCAGGCGTCGGGGAAGGCTCGGGGTGAATATATGAGAAATTTCGTCAGCTTCGCCAGCGCGCTCGGCCTAGCTCTGCTCGTCCAGTGGCCTGCCGGCGCTTCGGCCCGGGCCGAGGACTGGCCGGCGACGCTCGCCGAAGCACGGGGCCAGACCGTCTATTTCAACGCCTGGGGCGGCTCGGAGGCGATCAACCGCTATCTCGAATGGGCTGCCGACCGGATCGAGGCCGAGCACGGCGTGACGCTCGAGCACGTGAAGCTCGAGGATACGGCCACCGCCGTCGCGACCGTCGTGGCGGAGAAGGCGGCCGGCAAGACCAAGGACGGCGCCATCGACCTGATCTGGATCAACGGCGAGAACTTTGCCGCGATGAAGAGCCAGGATCTGCTCGCCCCGGGCTTTGCCACCGGGCTGCCGAACTGGGCCTATGTCGACACGGTGAACAAGCCGACGGTCAGCGTCGACTTCACCCTCCCGACCGACGGCCAGGAATCGCCCTGGGGCATGGCCAAGCTCGTCTTCTTCGCCGACACCGCCCGCACCGGCCCCGTTGACGCCATGCCAAAATCCGCCGCGGAGCTTCTGACCTGGGCCAAGGCCCATCCCGGAAAATTCTCCTATCCCGCGCCGCCCGATTTCATCGGCTCGACCTTCCTGAAACAGGTGCTGGCGGAAACCGCCGCCGACCCGGCCGTGCTGCAGAAGCCGGTCGAGGAGGCATCCTTCGCCGCCGTCGCCGCGCCGCTGTTTGCCTATCTCGACGAACTCACGCCGGTGATGTGGCGGCAGGGCCGGGCCTTTCCGCAAAACTATCCGTCGATGAAGCAGCTGCTCGCCGATGGCGAGCTCGGCATCGTCTTCGCCTTCAACCCGGCCGAGGCCTCGAGCGCCATCGCCGCCGGCGAACTGCCGGACACGGTGCGCTCCTTCACCTTCGCCAAGGGCACGCTCGGCAACACGCATTTCGTCGCCATCCCCTTCAATTCGAGCGCCAAGGCCGGGGCGAAGGTCGTCGCCAATTTCCTCCTCTCGCCCGAGGCGCAGGCCCGCAAGGAGGACCCCGCGTTCTGGGGCGACCCGACCGTGCTGGCCATGGACAAGCTTTCCCCAGAGGATCGCGCCGCCTTCGCCGCCATCGACCGTGGCGTCGCGACCCTCGCCCCGGAGGCGCTGGGGCCCGTCCTGCCCGAGCCGCATCCGAGCTGGATGGTGCGGATCGAGGCGGAATGGCTGAAGCGGTATGGGTCGTAGGCGCCGCCCCTTCTGGGCCGCAGTGGATGAATGGAGGCGACAATGACCATGGTGACACTCTCGGTGGCATCGCGTGATGCCGTCAGTCGCCGCTTCGCCGACGCCATGAACGGAGAAAAGCAGGGGGCTCACATCTCTTTCGCCTCTCCCGATCTGATTTGGCAGGTTCTGACCGCCAAGCGCTGGGCGCTCCTGAAGACCATGACGGGTGCCGGGCCGATGTTGATCCGCGCCCTCGCGCGGGGCGTCGGCCGCGACGTGAAAGCGGTCCACGCCGACGTCACGGCTCTCCTGTCGCAGGGCATTCTGGATCGCGAAGAAGACGGCCGCATCGTCTTCCCGTACGAGGGCATTCATGTCGATTTCCATCTGCATGCCGCATGAGCGGGTGGAACCGCTGCACCTCGCGAGCGAACCTATCCGGTTAGTCATTCTCGGGCTTGACCCGAGAACCCATGCCAAGAGGGCCGACCGGGCTGCAACGGAGACGACCGTCTCGGTGCCGAGAGTTCGACAAGGCCCTGTAACGCATCGAGATGGTCCTTTGGCCGGCTGGACCTGCAGCCGTTCTCGGCATGGGTGCTCGGGTCAAGCCCGAGCATGACTATCTCCGGGGGCTGCGGGTCGCACGACCGGGGAGCCTGCTGGCCTGCCCCCCGTCTGCATGCAGGTTTCCCCATATGAACCGCTGGCCGCATCCGCTGGCGCTGCTCCTCGCCGCGCCGGTCGTCGTCGGTCTTCTCGGCGTCGTCCTGCCGGCCTTCGGCTATCTGCCGGCGCTGGGCGGAACGGCATTCTCGCTGCAGCCGTTCCGGGACCTGTTCGCCGAGCCGGGCCTTGGCGCCTCCGCGCTCCTCAGCCTCGCCGCCGGCTTTTTGACGACGTTCGTCTCGGTCGGCGCGACGCTTCTGTTCACCGCGGCCTTTGCCGGCACGCGCGGCTTTCGCCTGGCGCGGCGGGGGCTCGGGCCGCTGCTCGGCGTGCCGCATGCGGCCGCGGCCTTCGGTCTCGCCTTCCTGATCGCGCCCTCGGGCCTTCTCTTCCGGCTCGTCGCCGTCCCGCTCGGCCTGACGGCGCCACCCGATCTCCTCATCGTCGGCGATCCCTCGGGCCTCGCGATGATGGCCGGGCTGATCGTCAAGGAACTGCCCTTCCTCCTCCTCGTCGTCATCGCCGCGCTGCCGCAGGCCGATCCCGAGCGGCGGCTGAAGCTCGCGCGCGCGCTCGGCTACGGGCGAATGGCGGGCTTCACGCTGGCGGTCTGGCCCGCGGTCTACCGCCAGATCCGCCTGCCGGTGCTGGCGGTCGCCGCCTTCGCCTCGTCCGTGATCGACGTCGCGCTGGTTCTCGGACCGATGACGCCGGCGCCGCTCGCCGTGCGCCTCGTCGGCTGGATGGGCGATCCGGACCTCTCCTTGCGCTTCCAGGCCGCCGCCGGGGCGCTACTGCAGCTCGGGCTGACGCTCGCCGTCCTCGGCCTCTGGCTGGCGGTCGAACGCTTCGGGGCCTTCGCCTGCCGGATCATGGCCGCGCGCGGCGGACGCTACCGCCGCGACCGCCTGCTGCGCCGCGCCGCCGCGCTGCCGGTGGCGCTCGCCTTTGCGGCCACCGGGTTCGGCCTCCTCCTCCTCGTGCTCTGGTCGGTCGCCGGGCTCTGGACGTTTCCGGACCTCTGGCCGCCGACGCTGACGCTGCGCAGCTGGCAGGACAGCCTGCCGTCCCTCGCCGAGCCGCTGGCACGGACGGCGATCGTCGGCTTCGGGTCGGGCCTCGTCGCCCTCGTCCTCGTCATCGCCATGCTGGAGCAGCGCCGGAAGGCGCACCGCGGCGCCGGGCCGGCGCGGCTGTCGCCGGGCGTCGCGGCGCTGATCTACCTGCCGCTGATCGTGCCGCAGGTTGCCTTCGTCTTCGGCCTGCAGATCCTGGTGCTCGCCGCCGGCCTCACGCCCTCGACCGGGCTTCTCGTCGCCGTCCACCTCGTCTTCGTCGCGCCCTATGTCGCGCTGGCGCTGGCGGCGCCCTGGTTCGCCCTCGACCCGCGCTACGACCGGATGGCGGCGAGCCTCGGAAGGTCGCGCCGCACCGCCTTCTGGCGCCTGCGCCTGCCGCTCCTCGCCGCGCCCGTCCTGACGGCCCTCGCCATTGGCTTCGCCGTCTCCGCCGGCCAGTATCTCCCGACGCTCTTGATCGGCGCCGGCCGCCTGCCGACCATCACCACCGAGGCGGTGGCGCTGGCGTCCGGCGGCAACCGCCGCGTCATCGGCGTCGCCGCCCTCCTGCAGACGCTGCTGCCCGCTTTCGTCTTCCTCACCGCCAGCCTGCTGCCCGCCTTGCTTCACCGCGGCCGGCGCGGCATGAGGGCATGATGGGTCTCGTCCTGGAAAATTTTCGCCTGTCGCTCGCCGGCCGCCGCCTGCTCGCGCTCGACCGTCCGATCGCGCCGGGCGAAATCCTGTCGGTGATGGGTGCCTCGGGCTCGGGCAAGTCGACGCTGTTCGACGCCATCGCCGGCTTCCTCGACCCGGCCTTCACGGCAACCGGAAGGGTCCTGCTCAACGACCGCGACATCACGAATGCCCGGCCCGAGGAGCGACGCGTGGGCCTGCTGTTCCAGGACGCGCTGATGCTGCCGCATCTCTCCGTCGGCGAAAACCTTCTCTTCGGCCTCGTCCCCTCCGTCGCCGGGCGCGCGGCGCGCCGGGCGGCGGCGGAAGCCATGCTCGCCAAGGTCGGCCTCGCCGGCCTGTTTGCGCGCGACCCGGCGACCCTCTCCGGCGGCCAGGCGGCGCGGGTGGCGCTGGCCCGCACGCTGCTGGCCGAGCCGCAGGCGCTCCTCCTCGACGAAGCCTTCTCCCGGCTCGACACGGCGCTGCGCCAGAGCGTTCGCGGCCTCGTCTTCGACCTCGTGCGCGAGCGCGCCATCCCTGCCATCCTCGTCACCCACGACCGGGCCGACGCCGAGGCGGCCGGCGGCGCGATCGTCGATCTCGATGCGCAGGACACCGGGGCAGAGGGTGCCGTGACCGGTTCGCTAAGAGAGGGCGCGCCAGGAGACACGACGCCAGGCAGCCAGGCGAGAGTTACCGGGGCGCCCGCGACCGAGGCGCTCCCGGGGAAGCCGCCCGCTGCTTCGCGCGGAGCGGCAGGATGACCCCCCGCCCGATCCTCCCCGTCTCCGACGTCCTGCCGCAGCTCCGGGCGGCGCTCGCCGAAGGGCCGAACGCCGTCCTCGTCGCGCCACCCGGCGCCGGCAAGACGACGCTGGTGCCGCTCGATCTCCTCGACACTCCCTGGCTCGGCACCCGCAAGATCTTGCTGATCGAGCCGCGGCGCCTCGCCGCCCGCGCCGCCGCGCGTCGCATGGCGGAGATTCTCGGCGAGGATGTCGGCGCGACCGTCGGCTGGCGCATGCGGCTCGACACCAAAGTCTCCGGCCGCACCCGCATCGAGGTCGTGACCGAGGGCGTCTTCACCCGCATGATCCTCGGCGCGCCGGATCTGCCGGATGTCGGCGCCGTCATTTTCGACGAGTTCCACGAGCGCTCGCTCGACGGCGATTTTTCGCTGGCACTGGCGCTCGACGTGCAAAGCGCGCTGCGCGAGGACCTGCGGCTTCTGGTGATGTCGGCGACGCTCGACGGCGCCCGCGTGGCGGCGCTCCTCGGCGATGCGCCCGTCGTCGAAAGCCTCGGCCGGGCCTTTCCCGTCACCGTCTCCTACCGCGACCGGCCGGGCACGCAGCCGATCGAGGACGCCGTCGCCGAGGCCGTGCGCGCCACGCTCACGGAAACGACGGACAGCCTCCTGGTCTTCCTGCCGGGCCAGCGCGAGATCGAGCGGGTGGCCGAGCGCCTCGGCTCCCTCGCCTCCCCGACGCTCCTCGTCGCGCCGCTCTACGGCGTCATGGAGGCGGCGGCGCAGGACGTCGCCATCCGACCCGCACCAAAAGGCGTGCGGAAAATCGTGCTGGCGACCTCGATCGCGGAGACGTCGATCACCATCGACGGCGTCGGCACGGTGATCGATTCCGGCCTCCGCCGCCTGCCTTTGTTCGAACCGGCGACCGGCCTGTCGCGGCTGGAGACGGTGCGGGTCTCGCGCGCGGCCGCCGACCAGCGGGCCGGCCGCGCCGGGCGCACGGGGCCGGGGCGGGCGATCCGGCTGTGGCGCGAGGCGGAGGGGCTCGTCGCCTTCGACCGGCCGGAAATCCTGTCGAGCGATCTCGCCGGCCTCGTCCTCGACTGCGCCGCCTGGGGCGTCGCGGACCCGCAGAGCCTTGCCTTCCTCGACCCGCCGCCGCGCCCGGCGCTGACGGAAGCCGCAGCCCTCCTCACCGACCTCGGCGCGCTCGAAGCCGACGGCCGCCCGACGCCGCAGGGCGCTGAGATGCGCGAGTTGCCGCTGCCGCCGCGCCTCGCCGCCATGGTCGTCGGCGCTGGCACATCGCGAAAACTCGCGGCCGACATCGCCGTGCTTTTGACCGAGCGCGGCCTCGGCGGCCCGGACGTCGATCTGGAAAGCCGTCTCCGTCGCTTCCGCAGCGACCGCGGGGCGCGGGCGCAAGCGGCGAAGATCCTGGCCCGCCGCATTGCCGGTGACAGCGGGCGGAAGGGGAGCGTTCGCGGGGAGAGCGGCGAGGGCGCAAGCCCGACACAGGCGGCCGAGACGGCGGAGTTCCTCGAGCCGGGCGCCCTGCTCGCCCTCGCCTTTCCCGACCGGGTGGCGGTGGCGCGCGGTGCGCGCGGCCATTTCGTCCTCGCCAACGGGCGCGGCGGGGTCGTCGACGCTTCCTCGGGCCTTGCCGATGCCAAGCTGCTGGTCGTCGCCGAGCTGCAGGGCCAGGCGCGCGATGGTCGCATCCATGCGGCCCTTACTGTTTCACGTGAATCGCTGGAGAGCCTGTTCGCCGGCCGCATCACCGACGAGGAGGTCGTCGCCTTCGACTCGGCGAGCGGCCAGGTCCGGGCAAAGCGGGTGCGGCGGCTCGGCAAGGCGACGCTCTCGGAGACGCAGATCAAGGTGCCCGAAGGCACTGCCGCGAGCGCCGCTTTTGCCGCCGGCATTCGCGCGCGGGGCCTCGCCGCCCTCCCCTTCGGCAGCGACGGCGAGCGCCTGTTGTTGCGCCTGCGCTTTCTCGCCGCCGCCTTCGGCGCGCCCTGGCCGGATTTTTCCGACGACAGTCTCCTTGCCAGCCTGGAGGAATGGCTGCTCCCCTTCTTGCCGGGCGTGACAAAACTGTCGGGCATCGACGCCGGCACGCTGCGGACCGCGCTCGGCGCGCTCGTCCCGGCCGAGCTGCAACGGCGGCTGGAGTCGCTCGCGCCCTCGCACATCGACGTGCCCTCGGGATCGCGCCTGCCGATCCGCTACGATGCGGAAGGGCCGGTGCTGTCGGTGCGGGTGCAGGAACTGTTCGGCCTGACGGAGCATCCGGCGATCGCCGACGGCAAGCTGCCGTTGACGCTCGAACTGCTCTCGCCGGCGCACCGGCCAATCCAGATCACCCGCGACCTCCCCGGCTTCTGGGCCGGTTCCTGGCGCGACGTGCGGGCGGACCTGCGCGGCCGCTATCCCCGCCATTCCTGGCCGGAGAACCCGGCCGAGGCGGCGGCCACGGCACGGGCGAAGCCGCGGGGAACGTAAAGGATCGGCGACCAGGGGCAGACCGATCGCTTCTCGCCTCGTCAGAGCCGGCGCCGTCGCCGACACCAGTGCCGCCAAAGGCCATCGAGGGCTGACCACGGGGCGAGGCCGGGCCCCGGCCCGCCCTCGCTCGCCCGCCCCGAAAGGGGTCAGGCGCCGAAGGCGCCGTCTATCGTGTGCATGGCGCCGGTGACGAAACCCGCCTCGGGTCCGGCGAGCCAGGCGACCATGCCCGCCACTTCCTCCGGCCGTCCGTGGCGCTTGATGGCCATGAAGCTGTGCATGAGGTCCCTCATCGGGCCGTCGGCCGGGTTCGCGTCGGTATCGACGGGGCCGGGCTGCACGACGTTGATGGTGATCCCGCGCGGGCCGAAATCGCGCGCCAGTCCGCGCGCCAGGCCCTGGAGGGCGGACTTGCTGAGCGCATAGGAGGCCATGCCGGGAATGGGCATGCGGTCGCCGTTGACCGAGCCGATCACGATGATCCGCCCGCCCTCGGGCATCTGCCGCGCGGCCTCGACGGCCGCGTGATAGGGGGCGTGGATGTTGATCCTGAACAGCCGGTCGATCGCGTCCGGATCCTGGTCCAGCGCGTCGCCGAAGACGGCGATCCCGGCATTGACGACCAGGATGTCGAGCGGCCCGCTGCCGCGCACCGTGGCGATCACCGCGTCGCGGTCGGCGCTGTCGGTGGCGACCGCCGCGGTGCCCGTCTCCCGCGCCAGCTCTTCCGCCGCCCCGCGCGACCCGGAATAGGTGAAGGTGACCTTGGCACCCTCGGCGGCAAAACGCCGGACGATGGCCGCCCCGATGCCGCGGCTGCCGCCGAGGACGAGAACCGACTTGTCTTGAAATGCGGCCATGGGGCGCTCCTTGAGAATTAACGTAACGAGCGCTACATAAAACTGGCGCCACCCTCCGTCAAGGCATTATGTAATGGATACTACAAAACCACTCCGCCCCCGGGGCCGCCCCCGCGGCTTCGACCCCGAGGCGGCCGTCGCCACGGCCCAGCAACTCTTCCATGCGCGCGGCTACGACGCCGTCAGCGTCGCCGACGTCACCGAAAGCCTCGGCATCAACCCGCCGAGCTTCTATGCCGCCTTCGGCAACAAGGCGGGCCTCTACGCCCGCATTCTCGAGCGCTATTCCGGCGCCGACGCCATCCCCCTCGCCGACCTACTGCGGCCCGACCGGCCGGTGGCGGAGGGCCTGGCGGCGGTCCTGGAGGAGGCCGCCCGCCGCTATGCCGCCGACCCGGTCGCCGCCGGCTGCCTGGTCGTCGAAGGCACGCGCGCCAACGACGGCGAGGCGCGCGCGGCCGCCTGCGCCTACCGCGCCGCCGGAGAGGCGTTCATCCGCGCCTACATCGCGGACCGCCATCCCGAGGCGGCCGACCATCTGACCGACTTCGTCAGCACGGTGATGACGGGACTGTCGGCGGCCGCGCGCAGCGGCCATGACCTCGACCGGCTGCTCGCCACTGCCCGCCTCGCCGGCCTTGCCCTCGCGCAGGCGCTTCCCGCCTGAGCGCCGGGCGCGCCGGGCGCGCCGTGCGTTTTGCCGCGACGCCACGCCCCTTCTGCGCCGGCTGGCGGCCCAAGCCCGCCCGCGCTACTGATCTCCCATGGAACACATCTCGCGCGCGCCTTTCCGCCTCCCGCCTTTCGTCACCACCATGCGCGAGAGCCAGCGGCTGCGCCTGGCGACGCTGACGCGGCTGCGCTGGCTGTCGGTCGGCGGCCAGACCGCCGCCTGCCTCTTCGTCGCCTACGGCCTCTGGTATCCCTATCCCGTCGGACCCTGCCTTCTCCTGATCGCGCTGTCGGCGGCGCTGAACATCGGGCTCGGCCTGCGCTATCCCAAGAGCTGGCGCCTCTCGCCCTGGGCGGCGGTCTCGGTGCTGACCTTCGACGTGATCCAGCCTTTCGGCCTCCTCTACCTCACCGGCGGCATCCAGAACCCGTTCTCGGTCTTCCTGATCGTGCCGGTGGTGATGGCCTCGGCGACGCAGCCACCGCAGACGACGGCGGGCCTCGCCCTCCTGTCGATCGTCGCGGCCACCCTGCTCGCCTTCTTCCACCTGCCGCTGCCCTGGGCCGAAGGCTCGGCGCTGCAGCTGCCCTCGTCCTATATCGGCGGGTTGTGGTTCGCGATCGTCTCGACGCTCGTCTTCTCCGGCATCTATGTCTACCGCGTCGCCGCCGAGGCGCGCTCGCTCGCCGACGCGCTGGGGGCGACCGAGCTGGTGCTGCAGCGCGAGCAGCATCTCTCCGCCCTCGACGGCCTCGCCGCCGCCGCCGCCCACGAACTCGGCTCGCCGCTCGCCACCATCGCCCTCGTCGCCAAGGAGATGGGCCGGCTGACGCCGCTCGACGATCCGCAGCGCGAGGACGTCGAGCTGTTGATGGCGCAGTCCGAACGCTGCCGCGACATCCTGCGCCAGATCACCACGCTCTCCTCCTCCAGCGAGGAGCACATGGCGCGGCTGCCGCTCCTGTCGCTGGTCGAGGAAGTCTCCGAGCCGCACCGCCATTTCGGCGTCGAGGTGCGCGTCGAAGCGGGCGAGCGCCATGCCGACGAGCCGGTGATGCGGCGCAATGCCGGCGTCGTCTACGGCCTCGGCAACATCGTCGAGAACGCCGTCGACTTCGCCAAGAGCGAGGTGCTGATCCGCGCCTCCTGGTCGGCCTTCGGCGTCACCCTCCTCATCCTCGACGACGGCCCCGGCTTCACCCCGGAAATCCTCGCGCGGATCGGCGATCCCTACATGTCGAACCGCGAGAATCGCGACCGCAAGGCCGGCGGCGGCCTCGGCCTCGGCCTGTTCATCGCAAAAACCCTGCTCGAACGCTCCGGCGCGACGATCACCTTCGGCAACCGCCGCGACACGCCCGGCGCCTCGGTCGAGATTTTTTGGCCGCAGGCGACCTTCTCCGCGCGCCAGGCCGCCACCGTGGACGGATCGTCACACGGAACCTGAAGGCCTTGCACCCGGTCGAAAGTGACGCCAAGTCAGGGATGATGCAGGCCGCGCCTCTTTGACGCGGCGGAGGGACAAGGAGCCGCAAGGCGCCGCCCCTCATCCGAGGAAAAAAGACCGCATGACCGACGCAGACACCGTCCCGCTCGTCGCCGCCGCCCTGCCGGAGGGCGACCGTTCGCTGCTTCTCGTCGACGACGACCGACCCTTTCTCCTGCGCCTCAGCCGGGCCCTGGAGCAGCGCGGCTTCGCCGTGCGCACGGCCGAGAGCGTCGCCGAAGGGCTCGCCGCGATCAAGGCCGAGGCCCCGGCCTTCGCCGTGGTCGACATGCGGCTCGCCGACGGCAACGGCCTCGACGTCATCGAATCGCTGCAGCGGCGACGGGCCGACGCCCGCGTCGTCGTCCTCACCGGCTACGGCAATATCGCCACCGCGGTGACGGCGGTGAAGCTCGGCGCCATCGACTACCTCGCCAAGCCCGCCGATGCCGACGAAGTGATCGCCGCGCTAATGCGCGCACCGGGCGAAAAGGCGGAGCCGCCGGAGAATCCGATGTCGGCCGACCGTGTGCGCTGGGAGCATATCCAGCGCGTCTACGAGCTGTGCGAGCGCAATGTCTCCGAGACCGCGCGGCGCCTCTCCATGCACCGCCGCACCCTGCAGCGCATTCTGGCCAAGCGCGCCCCGCGCTGACGGCAGCCGCGGCCTAGCACCAGCAAGAGAGGCCGACAGCTGAAGCCCCAACCGCTTCAAGGCGCTTGCCACGCCATCCTGCGGACAGAGCAAAACAGAAAGAAAGGCGGCGACCGTGACCCGGTCGCCGCCTTTTCTGTCGCTGACGCCGATGCACCGACGCCGACTTGAGATGTCCTGAGGAGGCTCAGCCGCCGAACAGGCCGCGGAACAGCGAGCGGTCGCTTTCGCGGCCACCGCCGCCGTCGACGCGGCCCTCCAGGATCGCGCCTGGCGGCGGCGCGCCGCGGACGATGCGCGAGGGGCCGCGGGCCGGCGCGATCTCCTCGGGCGCCCGCATGGCGCCGCCGTCGTCGTAGTAATAGTCGTCCTCCGGCGGCAGCTCCCCGCTGCCGTAGATGTCCCGCTCGCGCGGCAGCGGCGCCACGCCGTAGACGTCCTCGTCTTCGGCGGGCTCGCGGTAGACCGGCTCGGCCTCGACATTGCGGCTCGGCAGATCGCGGCGGCCGGCCGGCTCGCGGCGGGAGGGCAGCTCGTCTTCCTGCAGATCGCCCCGATAGGGATCGGCCGAGGCGGGCGCCGTCTGGCGCGGCAGAACTTCCTGGCCGCCCGCCGGATTCTCCGGCTGCTCGCCGATGACGTCGGCGAGCGGATCGGCGGAGGCCGGCGGCAGCTCGCTGTCGTAGAAGCCGCCGGGATCGGCGACGCCGCCGTTCGAGGCGGTCAGCGGCTCGGGCTCGCCGCCGATCGTATAGTTGCCGGGCAGCGGCATGGCCGGCAGGCCGGCATGCGCGGCGGTCATGAAGGTGTGCCAGGCCTCGGCCGGCAGGCCGCCGCCGGTGACCTTCTTCATCGGCGCACCGTTGTCGTTGCCGAACCAGACGCCGGTGGTGAGGTTGGCGGTGTAGCCCATGAACCAAGCATCCTTGAAGTCCTGGGTCGTGCCGGTCTTGCCCGCCGCTTCCCAGCCCTCGATCGCCGCCTTGCGCCCGGTGCCGGAGGTGACGGTGCCCTTCAGCATGGCGTTCATCATGGCGACGGTGGTGTCGGTGACGATGATCGGCGGCACTTCGGCGCCGCGCTCGTAGAGGATCTTGCCGGCCGTGTCGGTGACGCGGTTCACCAGATGCGGCGTCGCCTGGTAGCCGCCATTGGCGAAGGGGGCGAAGGCCCCGGTCAGCTCGAGCAGCGTCACCTCCGACGTGCCGAGCGCGATCGAGGGATTGTCGACCAGCGGCGAGGTGATGCCCATCCGCGTCGCGGTCTCGATTACCGCCTTGGCGGTGACGTTCTGGGTCAGCTGCGCGGCGATGGTGTTCAGCGAATGCGCCAGGGCGTAGGCGACCGTCACCTGCCCGCGATATTTCCGATCGTAGTTCATCGGCGACCAGTTGCCGATCTGCGTCGGCGAGTCGTCGACCATGTTCTCCGGCTTCCAGCCGAATTCCAGCGCCGTCTCGTAGACGAAGGGCTTGAACGAGGAACCGGGCTGGCGCTTGGCGTCGACGGCGCGGTTGAACTGGCTCTCGGCATAGTCCTTGCCGCCGACGAGGGCACGGATCGCGCCGGTGCCGTCGAGCGCGACCAGCGCGCCCTGGCTGACATTCTGCTTGGCGCCGGCAATGGTGTCGCGGATCGCCGCCTCGGCGTCCTTTTCCAGGCCGAGATCAATCGTCGTCTCGACGACGACGTCGGAATGGACCTCGCCGACCAGCGTCTTCAGATCGCGCATGACGATGTCGGCGGCGTAGTTCTCCGCGCCGTTCCAGTAGGCGCGGGATTTTGTCGGCTGCTCGGCGATAGCCGCGTCGAAATCGGCGCGGTCGATCATCTTCTCGTCCAGCATGGCCTGCAGCACCACGGCGGCGCGCGCCTTGGCGGCGGCGGGATCGCGCACCGGCGACAGGCGCGAGGGCGCCTTCAGGAGGCCCGCCAGCAGCGCCGCCTCGGACAGCGTGACTTCCTTCGCCGACTTGTTGAAGTAGCGCCGCGCTGCGGCCTCGACGCCGGTGGCGCCGGAGCCGAAATAGACGCGGTTCAGATACATCTCGAGGATCTGGTCCTTGGTGAACTTCTGCTCCAGCCAGATCGACAGGATGGCTTCCTGGACCTTGCGCTGGATCGTCTGCTCGGGATTGAGGAAGATGTTCTTGGCCAGCTGCTGGGTCAGCGTCGAGCCGCCCTGGACGGTGGCGCCGGCGGCCATGTTCTCGGAGAAGGCGCGGACGATGCCGAGCGGATCGACGCCGAAATGCGAATAGAAGCGGCGGTCCTCGATGGCCATGACGGCCTGCGGGATATAGGGGCTGATCGCGTCGAGCGAGACCGCCTCGCCGCCGGTGAGGCCGCGATTGGCGAGGAGCTCGCCGGTGACCGAGACGATCTTGACGTTCGGCGGCCGCTCCGGGATGGCCCAGGCCTCCTGCGGCAGCTTGATGGCGAAATAGGCGACGATGCCGGCGACGGCGACACCGCCCCACAGCGCGGTGAAGAAGGCGAGGCGGAAGAGATGGGCGATGAAGCTGCGCCGGCGCCGGGGACGGCGACCCTCGCCACCATCATCGCCGCCGCCGCGCCCGAAAAAGCCGCGACGGCGCGACAGGCGCTCGCCGGCCGCCTTTTCCGCCTGGCGATCAGGCCTGCCCGGCCGCTGGCGAACCGGCCCGGGCTCGGACGCCACGGCCCGATCGTCCGCCGACAGGCGGAAATCGTCGGCCGATCTTCCGGCGTCAAATCTCGGTTCGATGCGTTCGCCCTTGCGCCGTCCGGCCATGAATTCCTTGCCTTACCGTGGAGGTCATCCGGAAATGCAGGCGACGCCGTCTCGCTGATCGGCGTCGGCCGCGGACACCCGCCCCACACCGAAACTGGACCGCCGCCGCCATCGGATACAGCCGGTCGAATCCCACATGTCGGATGGAGAGTAAATACGGCGATTTAACGGGGCGTTAAGGAAAGGCCGCCTTCCCGGCCGATGGTGGGAGCCGAAACCTGGCGCTGCGGCAGGCCACATTCGGGGACGCCATGCCCGGCACGAACAATAGAGCCCGCGCCGGGCATATCGGCTTGTCCGCCCGCCGGCGACGGAAGCGCTTCCGTCGGCCGGAGGACCGTCTTTCGGCAGGAAGGGCCTATCGGCGCGCGAAGGCGATCAGGTCTTCGGCGAGACGGTCCTTGTCGGTGATGTGGAGGCCGTGCGGGGAGCCCTCGTAGACGATCAGCTCGGCCCCGGAAACCATCGCCGGAACCCGGGCCGCCGAGGCCTTCATCGGCACGGTCTGGTCGGCATCGCCATGGATGACCAGCGTCGGCACCCTGAAATGCGCCATGTCGGCGCGGAAATCGGTGCGGCCGAAAGCCTTCACGCAGTCGATCGTCGCCTTGGGCGAGGCCTCCAGCGCCTGATCGACGAACTGCTGCAGGATTTCCGACGAAATCTGGAAATTCAGCATGCCGGCATTGAAGAAGCTCTTGGCGAAGGTGGCGAGGAAATTCGGCCGGTCCTTGCGCAGCCCCTCGATCATGCCGTCGAAAATGCCGCCGTCGACGCCGTCCGGATTGTCGTCCGTCTTGAGAAGATAGGGCGTGACGGCCGAGACCAGCGCCGCCTTGGCGATGCGCCGGCCGCCGTGACGGGACATGTAGCGGGCCACCTCGCCGCCGCCCATAGAAAAGCCGACCAGCATGGCGTCCTGGAGATCGAGGCCGTCGAGGATCGCGGCGAGATCGTCGGCCAGCGTGTCGTAGTCGTAGCCGGCATAGGGTTGCGACGACTTGCCAAAGCCGCGGCGGTCGTAGGCGATGACGCGAAAGCCCGCCTCGACGAGGGGTTCGGCCTGGTATTCCCACATCGCCGAGTTCACCGGCCAGCCATGGATGAGAACGATGGGACGACCTGTGCCCCAGTCGTTGTAGAACAGTTGGGTCTCGTCGGCCGTGGTGATGAAGGGCATGCGGAACTCCTGAGCTTGCCCGCAAGCGGGCGTTGGAGTGTCGGCAATGACAGGACCACGCGCCTGTTCCGCGCCTCGCGCCGTTGTGAGAGAGCCGGGGCGCGCTCCAATCGTGCGCCCAAAAAGCCGGAAGGCCGGCTTCTCCCGAGGGAAAAGCCGGCCTTCTCAAAGCCTGCGATGGGGGCCGAGCCGCCTAGAAGAGGTCGAGCGAGAAGCGCTTGGAGAGGCCGAGGCCGAACGTGTACTGGTTCTCGTCGCCGACATCGACGATCGGCGAGTCCTTGGCGTCGCCGACGAAGCGGCTGTAGGAAGCGTCGGCGTTGAGGAACCAGTCGGGGCGGAATTCGTAGCGCGCCGAGGCGGCGACGCCGACGCTCTTGAAGCCGCCATCCGGATCGTAGGCGTCGAGGCCGCTCGAGAGCGAGTCGGCGGCGCTGACGCCGAAATAGGCCTCGGTGTAGTCTTCCGAGGCGAAGCTGGCGAAGGGGCCGGCCTTCAGCTCGATCTCGGCCGTCGGGCGGGCGATGACATTGGCGCCGACTTCGCCGACGAAACCCTCGCCGCCGCCGAAGGCATAGCGCGCGGCGCCGTAGATCTCGGCATACTGCCACTCGTAGCCGAGCTTGAGGCCGGCCTCGTAGGTGGCATCGACGTCGCTCAGTCCCGTCAGCTCGTCATAGTCGCGGCTTTCGCGCTCGCCGGTATAGCCGAAGGACGGGCCGATCGACAGGCCGCCGCCCTGCGGCGACAGGCTGCCGATCTCGAGCACGCCGGGAATGTTGAGGTAGCCGAGGCCGATGATCGGGAAGGGCGAGACCTCGTAGTCCTTGGAGCCCTCGTATTTCGGCGTGATGCGGCCGCCGAGGCCGAGCTCGATCACGACGTCGGTGTTGCTGGCGGCCACCACGGGCGCGGGATCTTCGTAGACGGCGACGTCGGCAGCCGAAGCGGGAGCGGCGGCGACCAGCGCCAGAAGCGACGCGGCAAGCGAGAGGACGAACGAACGGGACATGGAAAACTCCGGATCATGGCGCCCGGCAAGCGGGTCGGCCTTGGGTCCAGTCTGTCTGCCGAAACGGCTAACGGTTCAATAACAAACGGCCGTCACTTCCCTTCGTGCGGGCGTAGAGGGCGGCTTTGCTGCAGCAGCGTTGCAGGATGGCCACGATCCGCCGGGGCCGGGGCGGCCGCCCTCAGCCCCAGTAACTCATTGAGTTCGTGAGGCTTCGCCCGCGGCCATGAACTAACCCCGGCCGTCGGCGCTGCCGCGCAGGACCGTTCCGAGCGGTCCCGGAGCGTCGGCCGATCGCGCCGACGCCCTGGGGCGTCAGCCCTTGGCGCCGTTCTCGCCCAGCGCCGCGAGCACCCGCGCCCAGGAGCGCTGGCCCTTGTGGAAGGAGGTGAGCTCGTATTTTTCGTCCGGCGAATGGATCTGGTCGTCGCCGAGGCCGAAGCCGATGAGGAGCGAGCCCATGGAGAGAAGGCGCTTGAACTCGCCGACCACCGGGATCGAGCCGCCCATGCCGATCATCACCGCCGGCTTCGGCCATTCCGCCGACAGCGCCGCGCGCGCCGTCTGCAGCACCGGCGAATCGAAGGGCAGCTGGATCGCCGGCGATGCACCATGCTCGTGGAACTCCACCGAGCAGTCCGCCGGCAGCCGCTCGGTGACGAACGCGCGAAAAGCGTCGCGGATCTTCTGCGGGTCCTGGTCGAAAACGAGGCGGAAGGAGATCTTGGCCGTCGCCTGCGAGGCGATGACGGTCTTGAAGCCCTTGCCGGTATAGCCGCCGGTGATGCCGTTCACTTCCGCCGTCGGCCGCGACCAGGTCTGTTCGAGGACGCTGCGGCCCTTCTCGCCGGCGGGCACCGAGAGGTTCACCTGGCCGAGAAAAGCCCTCTCGTCGAAGCCGAGACCGTCCCAGATCGCGCGCTGCTCGGCCGGCAGTTCCGGCACGCCGTCGTAGAAGCCGGGCAGGGTCACCGCGCCGTTCTCGTCGTGGAGGTCGGCGATGATCTCGGCGAGGATGCGGATCGGATTGGCGGCGGCACCGCCGAAATAGCCGGAATGCAGGTCCTTGTCGGCGGCGGTGATCGTCACCTCCTCGCCGACGAGACCGCGGAGGCCCGTCGAGATCGCCGGCGTGTCCTTGTCCCACATGTTGGTGTCGCAGATCAGCGCGACGTCGGCGGAAAGCTCCTCGCGGTGGGCGTCGAGGAAGGGCAGCAGCGAGGGGGAGCCCGATTCCTCCTCGCCTTCCAAAAAGATCGTTACCTTACAGGGGAGGCCGCCGGTCTCGGCCTTCCAGGCACGACAGGCCTCGACGAAGGTCATCAGCTGGCCCTTGTCGTCGGCCGAGCCGCGCCCGACGATGCGCTTGGAGCCGTCCGGCATGGTCTTCAGCTGCGGGTCGAAAGGCTCGCTCTCCCAGAGGTTCAGGGGATCGACCGGCTGCACGTCGTAATGGCCGTAGAACAGGACGTGCGGCGATCCCTCGGGCCCGTCGTGATGGGCGACGACCATGGGATGGCCCGTGGTGTCGCGCACTGAGGCCTTGAAGCCGATGGCATCCAGATCCCCCGCCAGCCACTCCGCCGCCCGCCGGCAGTCGCCGGCATAGGCCGGGTCGGTCGAGATCGAGGGGATCTTCAGGAGATCGGAAAGCCGTTCGACCGAACGGCCGATGTTGAGATCGAGGCAGGCGAGCACGCTGTCGAGCTTGGGCATGGGAACTCCGGGGCACGGCGTTGACGGACGAAGCGACAAAGAGAGAGCCGTCTCCCGATCACCCCGATGAGGAATAGGGGAGAGTTGATTCCCGTCGAGAATTCAACCCCGGCAGCCCATTATGCCGCGGGATTGGCCCAAGCAGCCAGATCATCGCCTACTCGGTCCAAATGTCTCATGACACCGCACACACACTAAAACACACCGCACACACACTAAAACGAAGTAGTCGGGTTGACGCTCCGGTCGCATGCCCAGCCTATGGGCCTAGTGGGAACCGTAGGAGGCAATATGGACAACGACATCCGCAAAAGTGAGAAGGGCGGCAACACCGCGTATCTCAACATCGGCGCTTGGTACAACGCGGAGACCGGCCACATCCATCTGACGCTCCCGCACTCAGGCTGGTTTCATACGACCGTTAACGCCAATGAGCAGAGTAAGCGAGGACACCCCAACCTTTATGCAAAGCTCGCGCGTGCGCTCAAAGAGGCTGGCGTCGCCGGCCCCGATGATCCGGAAGCCAACGATGACTAGGATTCAATTGCGATAAGCTCCATGTCGACGCCATCGCCCTCTTGCCTGGAAAAGGCGATCGCCATCGTCGCCGCCAACCGCGAAGGTTTTCTCGAGCGATGGGAGGCGATTAATGGCTGAATTCACCGTGACGGATGCCATGATCGAGGCAGCCCGGGCCGCAGGCTCTGCTTCCGGCCAGCCTGTGCCGATCTCGGCGCGCTTCGATCGCAACAGCGGCCGGATCGTCGTCGAATTCGCCAATGGCAGCGGTTTCATGGTGCCGGCGCGTGCGCTCGAAGGGCTTGAGGACGCTACCGATGACGAACTCGACGAGGTCGAATTGCTCGGCCAGACCGGCCTTCATTGGGAGAGCCGCGACGTCGACTTCCGGATCGCCGGGCTGATGGCTGGTATCTTCGGCACGGCCCGGTTCATGGGTCGCAAAGGCGGACAGGCGACCTCGGATGCCAAGGGCGCCGCCGCCAGGCGCAATGGCTTGAAGGGAGGCCGGCCGCAAAAGGCGCTGCCATAGCCAGCAGCACGCCCCGCACCGGACAAAGCAAAGCCGCCGTGGCGCGAGGGGGATGCCACGACGGCTCTGTCTTTCCATGCCGCCGGTTCCGAGGGGGGAGAAACCGGACAGGCTTCGACCGGACGAAGCGGGGGACCTCGTTTCGATCGAAGACGGCATCATTCGCGCCGTCCCGTTTGATGTGCGCTCAGGCGCCCTTCAGTTCAAGCCGGCCGGCACCGCCACACGCGTCTTTGCCGGGCAAAAATCGTTAAATCTTGGACAGGTTTAGCGGGATCCGGCTGGGGCGGTCCGGCGGCCCGTTCGGCCGATCGCGGCAAGCTTCGACAGCGCGCCGGCAGAGCGCGGGGCCGCCGCGCTCGATGGACTCTTTTCGCGCGCCGCGATAGGCAGCAGACATGAAAAAAGGCGATCATCTCTTCCTCGTCGACGGCTCGGCCTACATCTTCCGCGCCTATCACGCGCTGCCGCCGCTGACGCGCAAATCCGACGGCATGCCGGTCGGCGCGGTCGCCGGATTCTGCAACATGCTGTGGAAGCTCGTCGAGGAATCGCGCGACACCTCGGTCGGCGTCGCGCCGACGCATTTCGCCGTCATCATGGACCATTCGTCCACGACCTTCCGGAACGAACTCTACGACCAGTACAAGGCGAACCGCACCGCGCCGCCGGAGGACCTGGTGCCGCAGTTCGCGCTGATCCGCGAGGCGGTACGCGCCTTCGACCTGCCCTGCATCGAAAAGCAGGGTTTCGAGGCCGACGATTTGATCGCGACCTATACGCGGCTCGCCGTCGAGGCCGGTGGCGACGTCACCATCGTCTCCTCCGACAAGGACCTGATGCAGCTCGTCGGGCCCGGCGTCATCCTCTACGACCAGATGAAGGACAAGCGCCTCGGGGCCGAGGAGGTGAAGGAAAAGTTCGGCGTCTATCCCGAGAAGATGATCGACCTTCAGGCGCTGGTCGGCGACAGCTCCGACAACGTCCCGGGCGTGCCGGGCATCGGTCCGAAGACAGCGGCCGAGCTCCTGGAGACGTTCGGCGACCTCGAGACGCTGCTCGAGCGCGCCGGCGAGATCAAGCAGGCCAAGCGGCGCGAGAACCTCATCAGTTTCGCCGACCAGGCGCGGCTGTCGAAGAAACTGGTGACGCTCGAGCAGGACATGCCGCTCGACGTGCCGCTCGACGACCTCTTCATCCACGAGCCCGACGGCGACAAGCTGATCGCTTTCCTCAAGGCGATGGAGTTCCACACCCTGACGCGGCGCGTCGCGGCCAAGCTCGGCGAGGATGCCGGTGCCATTCCGGCGGCGGCGATCACCGTCGAGGGCCTGGCGCGTGGTCCCGACCTCGACCCGGCCGCGGGCGCCGGCGCGCGTGCGGCCAGCGTGACGAACCTGCCGGTCCAGGGCGACGCCGTGCTGCCGCTAACGCCGGCGATGCTGGTCGCGGCTCGGCGCGAGGCCGCCGCGGCGGAAACCTTCGATCGCAGCGCCTATGTCACGATCCGCGACCTGCCGACGCTGTCGGCCTGGCTCGATCGCGCCGCCGAGACCGGGATTCTCGCCTTCGACACCGAGACCAATTCGCTGAACGCCAATGCCGCCGATCTCGTCGGCCTGTCCTTCGCCGTCGCGCCGGGCGAAGCCGCCTATCTGCCGCTCGCCCATGTCGCGGACGGCGCCGGCGATCTCCTCGCCAGCGACGAGACGAAGGCCGGCGTCGGCCCGCAGGTGCCGCTCGGCGAGGCGCTGGCGCTGCTCAAGCCGGTGCTGGAGCATGCCGGCATCCTGAAGATCGGCCAGAACTTCAAGTACGACTACCTCGTGATGCTCCGGCACGGAATCGCCATCGCGCCCTTCGACGACACCATGCTGATCTCCTACGCGCTCGACGCCTCGTCCTCGCTGGAAGGGCACGGCATGGACGAATTGTCCGAGCGGTTCCTCGGCCACAAGCCGATCAGCTACAAGGAGCTCTGCGGCTCCGGCAAGTCGCTGAAGGCGCTCGCCGCCTGCCCGATCGACAAGGTCACCGAATACGCCGCCGAGGATGCCGACGTGACGCTCCGGCTCTGGCGCGTCCTGAAGCCGCGGCTTGCCGCGGAAGGCATGAGCTCGGTCTACGAGCGGCTGGAGCGGCCGCTGGTGGCGGTGCTCGCCCGCATGGAACAGCGCGGCATCCGCACCGACCGGCAGATCCTGTCGCGCCTCTCCGGCCGCTTCGCGCAGCGCGCCGCAGCGCTGGAATCGGAAATCGCGGAAATGGCCGGCGAGGCCTTCAACCCCGGCTCGCCCAAACAGCTCGGCGACATCCTGTTCGGCAAGCTCGGCCTTCCCGGTGGCAAGAAGACCAAGACCGGGCAATGGTCGACGGACGTGAAAGTGCTGGAGGACCTCGCCGCCGAGGGTCACCTGTTGCCGCGGCACATCGTCGACTGGCGCCAGCTGACCAAGCTGAAGGGCACCTATACCGACGCCTTGCCGCTCTACATGGACCGCGAGGATCGCATCCACACCTCGTTCTCGATGGCCTCGACGACGACGGGGCGCCTGTCCTCGTCCGAGCCGAACATCCAGAACATCCCGGTGCGCACCGAGGAGGGCCGCGCGATCCGCACCGCCTTCGTCGCGCCCGAAGGCTACAAGCTGCTCTCGGCCGACTACAGCCAGATCGAGCTGCGCATCCTCGCCCACATGGCCGAGATCCCGCAGCTGACCAAGGCGTTTCAGGACGGCATCGACATCCACGCCATGACCGCGTCCGAAATGTTCGGCGTGCCGGTCGAGGGCATGCCCTCGGACGTCCGGCGCCGCGCCAAGGCGATCAATTTCGGCATCATCTACGGCATCTCGTCCTTCGGCCTTGCCAACCAGTTGGCCATCGGCCGCGAGGAGGCCGGGCTCTACATCCGGAAATATTTCGAGCGTTTCCCGGGCATCCGCGATTACATGGAGGAGACCAAGGAGTTCGCCCGCCGGCACGGCTATGTCGAGACGCTGTTCGGCCGCCGGGCGCACTATCCCGACATCAAGCATGCCAATGCCTCGGTGCGCGCCGCCGTCGAGCGCGCCTCGATCAACGCGCCGATCCAGGGCACGGCCGCCGACATCATCCGCCGCGCGATGATTCGCATGGAGGACGCGCTCGCCGCCGAAAGGCTGTCGGCACGCATGCTGCTGCAGGTGCATGACGAACTTGTGTTCGAGGTGCCGGACGACGAGATCGAGGCGACCATTCCGGTCGTGAAGGCGGTGATGGAGGGCGCGGCCCTGCCGCGCGTCGCCCTGTCGGTGCCGCTCGTCGTCGACGCCCGCGCCGCGGGCAATTGGGACGAAGCGCACTAGCGGCGGCGTTTGCAAAGCCTCCGCCCCGGCTAGCCTCTGTTTCCGCTGGAAATTTTCCGCCCACCGCGTTGTGCCGCCGGCCACCGGGCCCGGCGGCCGAGGCCGCATCCCGCGTGTCCCTCCTGCTCGCGCCCGCGGCGTCCCGCCGAGGCGAGCGCGTTGCCGGCCGGAAAGCTCGGCACCGGCCCGCTGCGCCGCCCGCCGGGCCTCACGTATCCGACCAGCCGCCGGAAACAAATCGCCTTTTGAGGGGTTATCGCCCGCGGTAATCTGCAAGAGGGCGGATGGCGGATCGGCGGGGCGCGGATGGGACAGGACGGACAGGCCATGCAGGGCACGCCGATGCCGGACATGACGTCGGCCGCGCTGGCGAAAGTGCCGCTGGCGCTGGTTCTCACCAACCCGAACCTGCCGGACAATCCGATCGTCTACGCCAACCGGTCCTTCGAACGGGTGACGCGTTACGCCATGGAAGCGATCATCGGGCGAAACTGCCGCTTCCTCCAGGGCGCGGAGACCGATCCGGCGCATGCGCGCATGATCCGCGAGGCGATCGAGCACGAGCGCGACATCTCCATCGACATCGTCAACTACCGCGCCGACGGCACGAAATTCCTCAACCGCCTGATGATCACGCCTCTCTACGACAGCGACAACCACCTGCAGTGCTTTCTCGGCGTGCAGCGCGACATGAGCGAGGGCCGCGACCTCGCCGTCTCGACCGAGGACGACGAGGCCAGCCTGAAGCTCGACGCCGCGCTCGGCGAGATCCAGCACCGGGTGAAGAACCATCTGGCGATGATCATCGGCATGATCCGCATGCAGGCACGGGTGAAGACCAGCGAGGACGCCTTCAACGCGCTGGCCCGCCGCATCGAGAGCCTGCAGCTGCTGTACCAGGAGATGACCGAGGCCGGCATCACCTCGACGCAGGCCCGCCAGGTGGCGCTCGGCGCCTATGTCAGCCGCATCGCCGCCACCATCGGCCATCTCGATGGCCGCGTCTCGGTGCGCATCAATGTCGACTGCGACGCCATCGAGGTGAATGTCGAGCGCGCCGCCCGCATCGGCCTGCTGTTCTCCGAGCTCCTGACGAATGCGCTGAAGCACGCCTTCAAGGGCCGCGACTCCGGCCTCGTCGAGGCGCGGCTGAAGATGCTGTCCTCCGGCGTCATCCGCATCACCGTCACCGACGACGGCATCGGCCTGCCGCCCGGCAGCACCTGGCCGTACCCGCCGACCTCCGCCGAGGAAGCCCAGGACAGCGGCCAGAGCCTCAGTGACGCCGTCGAGCTCACCGAGGAGAACACCGCACGCGACATCGCCGAGGCGATGGGCGCCGGCCGCAGCGGCACGCTTGAGGAGGGGATCAGCGGCGCCGATATCCTTTCGGCACCGTCCACCGGCACCGGGCTCGGCGGCCGCATCACCCTGTCCCTGGTGCGCGGGCTCGATGCCCGCATCGACGTCAATTCGCAGACGCTGGGCACCACCGTCACCGTCGACGTGCCGGCCGAGGACTGACCGGCCGATTGATCGCCGGCCGAAGCTGCGCTAGCTCAGGGCCGCCCGGCAGACCGTTGGCCGCGGCAGCTGCGAAGGGAACCGCCGTGAACCAGCCGGATGTGCGCGACAGACTGATCGTCGGTCTCGACGTTTCCTCGCGGAGCGAGGCGGAGACGATCGTCGCCGAGCTCGGCGACGCGGTCTCGACCTACAAGATCGGCTACCAGCTGGTCTTTGCCGGCGGCCTGCCACTGGTGGAAGAGATGTCGCGCGCGGGCAAGCGCGTCTTCCTCGACATGAAGCTCCTCGACATCGCCAACACCGTCGAGAAGGGCATCGAGAGCATTTCGAGACTCGGCGCCGCCATGACCACCATCCACGCCTATCCCCACGCCATGGCGGCGGCGGCCAAGGCGGCGGAAGGCTCCGACCTTCTGATCCTCGCCGTCACCGTGCTGACCTCGCTCGACGAGGCGGATCTGGCCGCCGCCGGCTATGCCGGCACCATCGCCGGCCTCGTGGCGACGCGCGCGGCCCAGGCCCGCGACGCCGGCATCGGCGGGCTCGTGGCCTCTGCGGCGGAAGCCTCGGCGCTGCGCCGCCTCGTCGGTCCGGACATGGCGCTCGTCACCCCCGGCATCCGCCCTTCCGGCAGCGCCGCCGGCGACCAGAAGCGCATCGCGACGCCCACTGAGGCGCTGCGCGACGGCGCCTCGCACCTCGTCGTCGCCCGTCCGATCATCGCTGCCCCCGACAGGCGCGCGGCCGCGCTCGCCATCCTGGCCGAAATGGCCTCCGCCTGACGTTCACCGAAAAGGACAGACCGATGCCGAAAGCCTATTGGATCGCCCGCGTCGACGTCCGCGACCCCGAGCGCTACAAGGACTACGTCTCGACCGCCGCCCCGGCCTTTGCCGAGTTCGGCGCCAAATTCCTCGCCCGCGGCGGGCCGGTGACGCATCTAGAAGGCCCCGCGCGCGGCCGCAACGTCGTCATCGAATTCGACAGCGTCGCGGCCGCCAAGGCCTGCTACGACAGCCCGGCCTACCAGGCGGCGGCAAAAATCCGCCAGGAATGCGCCGAGGCCGAGATGCTGATCGTCGAGGGCGCCTGACGTAGGCGCTGTTTCCAGGAATCCGCCGAGCATGCGGTTGCCGATCCTGACCCAATTTGGCAGCGTTGCCGCCTCGGCATAGGTTCTCGGATCAAGTCCGAGAATGACTAAATTCCAAGGTGGCGATCTTTGATCGCACGGGCGGATGGTCCGTACTGGCTGGCTGGCCGAACGCTCGTGTCTGTCGTCTCGGATCAACGAAGCGAGATCGCAGATCGGGAGGCACACCGCAACCTTTGGCGATCGTCATTCTCGGGCTTTGACCCGAGAACCCATGCCGAGGCGTTGACGCTGCGATCCGGGTCAGGATGGTCACCATCCCATCCCGCGGTAAAGCTCGTTCCAGTCCGGATTGATGCTTTCGATCAACGCCACTTTCCAGGCCCGCCGCCAGGTCTTCAGCGCGGTTTCGCGGCGGATCGCATCGCGCACATCGAAGTGCTCCTCGTACCACACCAGCCGCTTGCAGCCGTGGTCGGCGGTAAATCCCGGCGTGAGACCATTCTGGTGCTCGAAGACGCGCCGGGAGAGGTCGGTCGTCACGCCGATGTAGAGCGTCCCGTTTTTCTGGCTTGCCATGATGTAGACGTATCCCGCCATGCCCTAAGCGTCGCCGTAGAAGGCGAACGGCGTCAAGACGTCTGTGTGCGGCTTTCACCGCCTCGGCATGGGTTCTCGGGTCAAGCCCGAGAATGACTAGGTTTGAGAGGCTCGGCCGCTCGTGAAAGCTCGGGAGGCAGGCTTGACGCCGACCCGCAAACCTTGGCGATAGTCATTCTCGGGCTTTGACCCGAGAACCCATGCCGAGGCGTTGACGCTGCCGCGCCGGCACAGAAAGCCCGACCGCCAGGACGCCTGCGGATCCACTCCTCGCAAACCATGCATCTGCCGCTCCCGGCAAGCCCCCCGAAAAGCGACAATTTGACACATTCATGACGGCTTCGGGCAAGGGCCGCGTGCCTATGCTCACCGGCAGACAAGGGGCCACGATCCCCGGCAGCGCCACACCTAGGGCACGACCGTCGACGCCGTCACGGGCTTGCGGAAGAGGCATCCCGGCACGACGTTGTGCAGTGCGGCAAAAGTGGTACTCTGTCGAAAAACCGAAAGTGGGAGCGGATGTTGTATCATTTCTACGAATGGAACCACGCGGCCATTGCCCCCCTGCGGGCCTTCGCCGACGCCGCCAAGATGTTCTACCAGCATCCCCTGAACCCGATCGCGCACACCGAGGCCGGCCGGACTTTTGCGGCCATGGCCGAGGTCTTCGAGCGCTCGACCCGGGTCTACGGCAAGCCGGAATTCGGCATCCACGAGACCGTGGTCAACGGCGTGCGCGTTCCCGTCGTCGACAAGCCGGTCTGGCAGAAACCCTTCGCCCGGCTCCTGCATTTCGAGCGCCAGCTGCCGGAGAAGCACAAGGCCGATCCGCGCTTCCTGATCGTCGCGCCGATGTCGGGCCACTACGCGACGCTCTTGCGCGGCACGGTGGAGGCGCTGCTGCCCTATGCCGACGTCTACATCGCCGACTGGGAGGACGCCCGCACGGTGCCGCTGGCGATGGGCTCCTTCGACCTCGACGACTATGTCGACTACGTCATCGAGATGCTGCATTTCCTGGGTCCCGACACGCATGTCATGGCCGTCTGCCAGCCCGCGGTGCCGGTGCTGATGGCGGTCGCCGTCATGGAAGCGCAGGACGATCCCTGCCATCCCGCCACCATGACGCTGATGGGCGGGCCGATCGACACCCGCATCAACCCGACCGTCGTCAACAAGCTGGCGATGGACAAGGGCATCGGCTGGTTCCGCGACAATGTCATCATGAAGGTGCCGTTCCCGCACGCCGGCTTCCTGCGCGACGTCTATCCCGGCTTCCTGCAGCTCTCCGGCTTCATGTCGATGAATCTCGACCGGCATGTCGACGCCCACAAGGAATTCTTCGGCCATCTGGTCAAGGACGACGGCGATTCGGCGGAGAAACACCGCGAGTTCTACGACGAGTACATGGCGGTCATGGACCTCACGGCCGAGTTCTACCTGCAGACGGTGGAAACCGTCTTCATCACCCATGCCCTGCCGAAGGGCGAGATGATGCACAGGGGCAACCGCGTCGACCTCACCGCCATCAAGCGCACCGCGCTCCTGACGGTCGAGGGCGAGAACGACGACATTTCCGGCGTCGGCCAGACGCAGGCGGCGCAGACGCTCTGCACCGGGATTCCCGAGGAGATGCGCGTCCACTATCTCCAGCCGAAGGTCGGCCATTACGGCGTCTTCAACGGCTCGCGCTACCGCGCCGAAATCGCGCCGCGCATCGTCGATTTCGCCCTGACCCACGGCACCACGCACGCCGCCGCGGCGCTGCCGAAGAAAAGCGCGGCGTCGCTTGCCCGCTCGGCGGAGATCGCGGCGTCTGAAAGCGTCGAAGACCCGATGGCGATGAGCCGGGACGTGAAGGCGCAGAGCCGTACCGCGCCGGCATCCCGCGCCGACGAGCCCGTCGCCGCGCCGGCCGAGACGCCGGCCGCAAGCCCCGTTTCCATCGAGAAGACCGCCGTGGCAAACCCGGTGGCCGCGCCGGCAAAACTGCCGGCGACGGTCGCCAAGCCGCGTAAACCTGCGATGGCGACGACCAAGCCCACCATCCCGTCGGCAAAGCCCGCCAGCGCCGCAGCGCCCGACAAGCCGAAGGCTGCGCCGCCGGTGGCCGTCGCCACGCCGGCCGCTGTCGCGCCGATCGCGGCTGCGCCGGTCGACGCCGCCCCGATGGCGGCTGGGCCCGTGGCGGCTAAGCCGGCGGCAGTTGCCCCCGCTGCCCCCACGCTGACGGAAACACCATCTGCCGGCACGCCTCTGGTGCTCGAAACCGGCGGGTCGAAGGTGCTGACCGCCGCCGCCAGGACGACGAAGGTCCCGTCGAGAACATCGCCCTCTTCGCGCGGGCGTCGCAAGCCCTGACGCCCGGCGCTCGCCGCAGATCATGCGGCGATGCTGTAGAGCGGCGCCTGATGCAAGACCCGCCGAAAAAGAAATTCGAGTTCTTGCGCGCGGATTTCGCCATTCCCATTTCCAGGAGACGCGATGCTTGGTGCATCGCAGGTCTCCTTGAAAGGGAAGAGCACTGATGTCTTCGCACGCCTTGATTCGTCCAGCCTGGACACCGGCGACCATTGGTCTGATGGTGGTCGGCTTCATGATCTACTGGCCGCTTGGACTGGCCATGATCGCCTACATCCTGTGGGGCGACCGCCTCGAGACGTTCCGGCACGACGTCAACCGGTCCACCGACCGGTTCTTCGGCGGCCTGAAGCGCTCGGGCGCCGGCATGCCCTTCGCCACGCCGCGCACCGGCAACGTCGCCTTCGACGACTGGCGCGAGACGGAGCTCGCCCGGCTCGACGCGGAGCGTCGCCGGCTGATGGAGGCGAGCGCCGAGTTCGAGGCCTATGCGCGTGAACTGCGCCGGGCCAAGGACCAGGAAGAGTTCGATCGCTTCATGGCCAGCCGCCGCAGCAATGCGGCCGGCCCGAGCAACACGACCATCGACGGCTAAACCGGAGCGCCAGACGGCCGTCTCTCGAACGAGGGGCGGCCGGAGGTGTCTCCTCTTCGCCCGGCCTCTGGCATCATCCCTGGCGACGGCGACCCCTTTGGGTCGCCGTCGCTTTTTCGTCGCCCGCATGATTGAATCGGGCTCCTGCCGAATCGAACGGGTCTCATGCCGCTGCGCCTGCCGTCCTTCCTGACCCGCCCGGCGACCCCGGCCAAGCCGCGCAAGGCCGCGGAAACCCTGCCGGCGACGGTCGAATTCGCCTCGGTCAGCCTGCCGCTGGTGATCCGGCGAAATCCCCGCGCCAAGCGGCTGATCATGCGGCTCTCGCCGGGCGGCACCCAGCTTTCCATTACCGCGCCGCCGAAAATGTCGGCGAAGGTGATTCTCGACTTCATCGAGCGCCACAAGGGCTGGGCGGAGAGCCGGCTGGTCGGCGCGGCGGCGCCGGTGCGCGTGGCGGACGGCGCGCTGCTGCCCTTTCGCGGCACGACCTTGCGCATCGCGCACGCGCCGGGAAGGCGCGTCTCGCGGCTCGAGGAAAGTGCGGCGGAACCGGTGCTGCAGGTCGGCGGCGATCCCCAGCATCTCGCCCGCCGCGTCCTCGACGTGTTGAAGCGGGAGGCGCGGCGCGACCTGCAGGCGGCCGTCGACCGGCACGCCGCCGCCGTCGGGCTGAAACCGGCGGCGCTGACCCTGAAGGACACGACAAGCCGCTGGGGCTCCTGCACGGCCGACCGGCGGCTCGCCTTTTCCTGGCGAATCGTCATGGCGCCGCCGGCGGTGCTCGACTATCTCGCCGCGCATGAGGTGGCGCATTTCCGGGAAATGAATCACGGCCCGGCCTTCTGGGCGCTATGCCGCACGCTCTGCCCGGACATGGATTATGGCCGCGCCTGGCTGAAGCGGGAAGGCGCCGGGCTGCACGCCATAAGGTTCGACTGAACCCCTGGCATGCTCTACACGTTGAAGCCGATCGCGATCCGCGCGCGATCCCCCGCGCGACGATCGCGCGATCCGACATAGCATGGGACACGGAGCGATCATGACGCTCGACATCAAGATCTGCGGGCTGAAGACGCCGGAGGCGATCCACGCGGCCGTTTCGCGCGGCGCCAGCCATGTCGGCTTCATCCATTTCGACAAAAGTCCGCGTCACCTCTCCGTCGCGCAGATGGCTGCGCTGCGGCCCTTGGTCGCCGCGCCGGCCAAACTGGTGGTGGTCACCGTCGATCTCGACGACGAGACGATCGAGGCGATCGCCGACTGGGTCCGCCCCGACATGATCCAGTTGCACGGCCACGAGACGCCGGGCCGCGTCGCCGAAATCCGCGCCGCCACAGGCATTCCCGTGATGAAGGCGCTGTCCATCGGCAGTGCCGGCGACCTCCAGGGGATCGACGCTTATCGCGGCATCGCCGACCGGATCCTTCTCGACGCCCAGCGGCCGAAAGGCTCGGTTCTGCCCGGCGGCAACGGCGTCGCCTTCGACTGGGACCTTTTGGCCGTGCTTGACGCTGGCGACGAATACATGCTTTCCGGAGGGCTCGATGCCGGCAACATCGCCGCGGCGCTCGCCCGCGCGAAACCTTCCGGCCTCGACGTGTCGTCCGGCGTCGAGAGCGCCCCCGGCATCAAGGACACCGGCCTCATCCACGGCTTCTTCGACGCCCTGGACAAGGCAAGATTGAACGGGGCAGGCCTGCACCCGGAATGGAGTGCCACGTGAACGAGACCCCGACCCCCAATTCCTTCCGCGCCGGACCCGACGAAGAGGGCCGCTTCGGCATCTATGGCGGCCGCTTCGTCGCCGAGACGCTGATGCCGCTGATCCTCGAGCTCGAGGGGGCCTGGAACGAGGCGCGCGTCGATCCGGAGTTTCTCGCCGAGGTCGCCCATCTCAACAAGCACTACACCGGCCGCCCCTCGCCGCTCTATTATGCCGAGCGGCTGACGGAGGAACTGCGCGGCGTCGCGGCGGCGCAAGGCCTCGACGGCGGCGCAAAAATCTATTTCAAGCGCGACGAGCTGAACCACACCGGCAGCCACAAGATCAACAACTGCCTCGGCCAGATCCTGCTCGCCCGCAAGATGGGCAAGACGCGGATCATCGCCGAGACCGGCGCCGGCCAGCACGGCGTTGCCGCCGCCACGGTCGCGGCGCGCTTCGGCTTTCCCTGCGTCGTCTACATGGGCGCCACCGACGTCGAGCGGCAGTCGCCGAACGTGTTCCGCATGAAGCTTCTCGGCGCCGAAGTGGTGCCGGTCACCTCCGGCCACGGCACGCTGAAGGATGCGATGAACGAGGCGCTGCGCGACTGGGTGACCAATGTCGACTCGACCTACTACCTGATCGGCACCGCCGCCGGCCCGCATCCCTATCCCGAGCTCGTGCGCGAGTTCCAGTCGGTAATCGGCCGCGAGGCACGGGAGCAGATGCTGGAGATGGAAGGCCGGCTGCCGGACCTTCTGGTCGCTGCCGTCGGCGGCGGCTCGAATGCCATCGGCCTGTTCCACCCCTTCCTCGACGACAAGGACGTCGCCATCGTCGGCGTCGAGGCGGGCGGCAAGGGGCTCGACGGCGAGGAGCACTGCGCCTCGCTCACCGCCGGGTCGCCCGGCGTCCTGCACGGCAACCGCACCTACCTGTTGCAGGACGGCGACGGCCAGATCAAGGAGGGACATTCGATCTCGGCCGGCCTCGACTATCCCGGCATCGGCCCCGAGCATTCCTGGCTGAAGGACACCGGCCGCGTCGAATATGTGCCGATCATGGACGTCGAGGCGCTGGAAGCCTTCAAGATGCTGACCGGCACCGAGGGCATCATCCCGGCGCTGGAGCCCGCGCACGCGCTGGCAGAAGTCATCAAGCGCGCGCCGAAGATGGGCCGCGATCAGATCATCGTGATGAACCTCTGCGGCCGCGGCGACAAGGACGTGCATACGGTGGCCAAGCATCTTGGGATGGCGATCTGAGGTAATGGAGTCAGCCATGTCCAATGGCATGCGCAGATGACAGAGGTAATTCGACGTGACTTTATGCTTGTAGATGGCGGGCAAGCGGAATTGACTGACCTTTTGCGGAGGGTAGAGGAGACTCTCAAAACTGGTGGGGGTAGTGGTGGTGGCATGGAGCCCCGCATTGCTAGGCTCGAGGCCAGCGTCGATCACATCGAGCGCGATATCGCAGAACTGAAGCTCGACGTGCGCGAATTCCGGTCCGACATGCGCGACGTCCGCGAGCGACAGATCCGGCTCGAAGAAAAGGTTGCACACCTGCCCGGCAAGGGCTTTATCGTCACCAGTCTCCTGATTTCGCTGGCTGTGATCACGGCCCTCTTGGCCTTCCAGGGCCAGATCCAGAAATACGCCGGATTTGCTTCCGTTGTCGCAACGGACACTCCCTGATCGGTCTGGTAGACCCTTGCCTGAAGATTTCACTCGAAAGCCCGCCATGACCACACGCATCGAAGACCGTTTCGCCAGCCTCAAGGCCGAGGGGCGCCCGGCGCTGGTGACCTTCCTGATGGCGGGCGATCCCGATGGCGAGACCGCCTTCGAGATCATGGCCGCTCTGCCGGCGGCGGGTTCGGACCTGATCGAGCTCGGCATGCCCTTCTCCGATCCCATGGCCGACGGGCCGGCGATCCAGAAGGCGGGGCTGCGCGCCCTCAATGGCGGCGAGACGCTCAGGAAGACGCTCGCCACCGTCGCGCGCTTTCGCCAGGGCGACCAGAAGACGCCGATCATCCTGATGGGCTATTTCAACCCGATTTACGTCTACGGCGTCGACGCCTTCGTCGCGGCCGCGCTGGAGGCGGGCGTCGACGGCCTCATCGTGGTCGACCTGCCGCCGGAGATGGACGACGAGCTCTGCCTGCCGGCGCTCGCCAAGGGCCTCAACTTCATTCGCCTCGCGACGCCGACGACCGACGACAAGCGCCTGCCGGCCGTCCTCGCGAACACGTCGGGCTTCGTCTACTACGTCTCGATCACTGGCATCACCGGCGCGGCTGCGCCCGATGCTGGCAAGGTCGGCGCCGCGGTCGCGCGCATCAAGCGCCACACCGACCTGCCGGTCTGCGTCGGATTCGGCGTGCGCACGCCCGAGCAGGCGCATGCCATCGGCCACGCCGCCGACGGCGTCGTCGTCGGCTCGGCGCTGATCGGCGCGATCGAGGCGACGCTGGAGGACGACCGCGCGACGCCGGGGACGAAGGAGGCCGTTCTCGACCTCGTCCGGGCGCTGGCCAGCGGCGTGCGCGCGCCGAGCCTTGCAGAGGCCTGAATTAAAGGCCATGTCACGGCGATGAGCGGCCCCGGCCGCATCTCGCCTTGCCGAACGGGAAGAACCGCTTGAACTGGATCACCAACTACGTCCGCCCGAAGATCACCAGCCTCCTGACGCGCTCGGAAGTGCCGGAGAACCTCTGGATCAAGTGTCCCGAGACCGGCGAGATGGTTTTTCACAAGGACCTCGAGGCCAATCAGTGGGTCATTCCGACCTCCGGCCATCACATGCGCATCTCGGCGCGCGAGCGGCTGAGGCATTTTCTCGACGACGGCGCGGTGCACGCGATCGAGCTGAAGAAGGTCGCCGTCGACCCACTGAAGTTTCGCGACGAGCGGCGCTATACCGACCGCTTGAAGGACAGCCGGGCGAAGACCGGCATGGAGGATTCCATCCTCGTCGGCACCGGCACGATCGAGGGCCTGCCTATCGTCGCCGCCGTCCAGGATTTCTCCTTCATGGGCGGCTCGCTGGGTCTGGCCGCCGGCGAGGCGATCGTCACCGCGGCCGAGACGGCGGTCGCCGAGCACCGGCCGCTGGTGCTGTTCGCCGGCTCCGGCGGCGCGCGCATGCAGGAGGGCATCCTGTCGCTGATGCAGCTGCCGCGCACCACGGTCGCGGTCGAGATGGTGAAGGAGGCAAAACTTCCCTACATCGTCGTCCTGACCAACCCGACCACGGGCGGCGTCACCGCCTCCTACGCCATGCTGGGCGACGTCCACATCGCCGAGCCCGGCGCCCTGATCGGCTTTGCCGGCCAGCGCGTCATCGAGCAGACGATCCGGGAAAAACTGCCTGAGGGATTCCAGCGCGCCGAATATCTGATGGAGCACGGCATGGTCGACATGGTCGTGCACCGCCACCAGCTGAAATCCACGATCGCGACGCTGTTGAAGCTTCTGACCAAAACCGCGGCCCCGCCGGTGGCGGTGGACACCGCGCCGAGCGAGATGCCGGTCGAGGCGACCGAGGCGGCATGAGACTGGCCCTGCCGGCGCGCTCGCGCTCGATCGCGCCCGGGGCGGGCCCAACGAGGACATGACGATGACGGGGCTCGCCGCTGCCGAGATCGACCGGCTGCTGCTGAAGCATCCCAAGGGTTTCGATCTCGCCCTCGACCGCATCCGACGGCTCCTGGCGCGCCTCGGCGATCCCCAGCATCGGCTGCCGCCGGTGCTGCATGTCGCCGGCACCAACGGCAAGGGTTCCGTCGTCGCCTTTGCCCGCGCCATTCTCGAGGCCGACGGCAAGGCGGTGCACACCCACATCTCGCCGCATCTGGTCGACTGGCACGAGCGCTACCGCCTCGGCCGCGTCGGCGGTGGGCGGCTGGTCGAGGACGCGGTGCTGGCGGAAGCAATCGCCCGCGCCGCGAAAGCCAATGACGACGAGCCGATCACCGTTTTCGAGATCCTGACGGCCGTCACCTTCCTCCTGTTTTCCGAGCATCCTGCCGACGCGGCGCTGATCGAGGTCGGCCTTGGCGGCCGCTTCGACGCGACGAACGTCATCGATCAGCCGGCCGCCTGCGTCATCAGCACCATCTCGCTCGATCACCAGTCCTTTCTCGGCGACCGGGTCGAGCTGATCGCCGCGGAAAAGGCGGGAATCATCAAGCGCGGCGTGCCCGTCGTGGTCGGGCACCAGAGCGAGGCGATCGCCGCCGACGTCATCCGCACCGCCGCCGCGCGCGCCAAGGCGCCGCTCTCGCTCTACGGCGAGGATTTCTTCGCCTTCGCCGAGAATGGCCGCATGGTCTACCAGGACGAGCGGGGCCTGCTCGACCTGCCCATGCCGCGCCTCGCCGGCCGCCACCAGCTCACCAATGCCGCCGTCGCCATCGCCGCCCTCCGGGCCGCCGGTTTCGACCCCAGCGACGCGGCGATCGCCGCCGGCATCGTCGCCGCGGAATGGCCGGGCCGGCTGCAGCGCCTGACCGCCGGCCCGCTCGCCAAGGCAGCGACGCCCGGCACCGAGATCTGGCTCGACGGCGGCCACAATCCTGGCGCCGGTCTCGTCATCGCCGAGGCCCTGGCCGAGATGGAGGACCGGGTGCAGCGGCCGCTGTTCCTCATCGTCGGCATGATCAACACCAAGGATCCGCTCGGCTTCTTCGCCGCCTTCCTCGGCATGGTCCGGCACGTCTTCACCGTCCCCGTCTCGGCGTCGGATGCCGGGATCGACCCCGACATCCTCGCCGACGCCGCAATCGAGGCGGGCCTCGATGCCGAGCCCTGCGACAGCGTCGAGGAGGCGATCCGTCTCGTCTGCACCAACTGGCAGAGCGAACCCGCGCCGCGCTTCCTGATCTGCGGCTCGCTCTATCTGGTCGGCGAAGTGCTGGCACTCAGCGGCCTGCCGCCGAGATAGGGTCCCTGCCATCGGCCAGCCGGGCTGGCCGCAATGACATGCGCAGCGATAGGCACGTTTGCCATGCGCCAATCATTCGTTTTTACCGATTGATCCCAGATTTATAACGCGTTGGATCGATCGGTTGCCGATGGACTAGATCGGAGGCGAAAGGCCTTCCGATGACGCTTCTGCCGTTGCACCGCTCCGTTCTCCGCCTTCCCCGAAAGGCCCGCGCCGTCGCGCCGGGACTGGCCGCCTGCCTCGCCGTGACCGCCGCGGCCTACGGGCTGGCGTTCGGGGAGACGGTGCTGCTCGGCCGCGCCTGGCTCGAGGCCCTGGTGCTGGCAATCGTCATCGGCACGCTCCTGCGCAGCCTCTGGACCCCGCCTTCCGCCTGGATTCCCGGCATCGCCTTCGGCGCGAAATATCTGCTGGAGCTGGCCGTCGTGCTGCTGGGCGCCGCGCTCAGCACCGCCGCGCTGCAGTCGGCCGGGCCGGCCTTGCTGGCGGGGATCGCCGCGACGGTGGTGCTGGCCATTCTCGTCAGCGCCGCGGTCGGGCTTCTCCTCGGCCTGTCCCTGCGCATGGCGCTGCTGATTGCCTGCGGCAATTCGATCTGCGGAAATTCGGCGATCGCGGCCGTGGCGCCCGTCATCGGCGCGCGCGGCGACGAGGTCGCCGCCGCGATCGCCTTCACGGCGGTGCTCGGCGTCGCCGTGGTCCTCGCTTTGCCGCTCGCCGGCATCGCGCTGGGAATGGGCGAGGCCGGATATGGCGCCTTTGCCGGGCTCACCGTCTATGCCGTGCCGCAGGTGATCGCCGCCGCCTCGCCTTTCGGCGCGCTGGCGGTGCAGACGGGCACGCTGGTCAAGCTGACCCGGGTCATGATGCTTGGCCCCGTCTGCCTCGTCCTGTCGCTGCTCGCCCCGCACCTTGGCGCCGGCGGAAGCGACGGGAGCCCGGACGGCGACGCCAGGCCATACAGTCTCCACGGCGCGGACGGACGCGGAAGGCGGGACGTCCCGCTGGTGCCCTGGTTCATTCTCGGCTTCCTCGCCATGGCGGGGCTGCGCGGCCTCGGACTGATCCCGTCAGAACTCCTGCCCATCCTCGGCACGGCCGCAACCGGGCTGACCGTGGTGTCGATGGCGGCGCTCGGCCTCGGCGTCGACATCCGCGCGGTCACGGCGGCCGGCGGCCGGGTGATGGCGGCGGCCGTGCTGTCCCTTGCCGCTCTCGCCGCGCTCAGCCTGCTTCTGCTGATTCTGCTCGGCCTCGCCTGAAGCCCGACGTCGGCGTCCGCTGGCGGGAAGACGTCGCATCAGGCCAACTTGCGCATCGCCAGCGTCGTCTTGCCGACCTTCAGCATGACGCCGCAGAGGAGGGCCGCCGGAAAATACGTCGACAGCAGCGTTTCGGCGAGCTCGGGCGAGAGCAGGTCGGCGGCGGCGACTTCCGGCTTTTGGCCGCGTTCCAGTCGCGCCTCCAGCGCCGCCAGGCGCACCGCGGCATCACGGTCGTCCCACTCGGCGACGGTCGCCGCCTCGACGAGCGCCAGCGTCGTCTCGCAGCCGACCGGCGCGGACAGCAGCGGATCGGGCGTCCGTGCCGGATCGTCAGCCACGCGGCCCGCCCGATCGGCCTGTTCGAGCCGAAGCCGTATCTCGCACGCGCCGATGGCGGCCGGGTCCAGCGTCGCCTTGGCCGCATCGGCGGCGTTGCGGCGCGCTCTGGCCGCCGTGGCCGCGGCCCGGGCCTGATCGAGCCCAGCCATCGCTTGCGCATAGGTCATCATGGCATCGCGCTGCAGCAGCCTGTCGAGTTCGGGCAGAGCACGGACGCCGAGGCCGAGCACGGCGCCGATCAGGACGTAGTAGAGGACGTCGGAGACGGCAAAGAACCGCTCGGCGAAGCGGAAAGGGCCCAGCAGCGCAACACTCTGCACGAGCAGAAGCACGGGAATCGGCGCGAGGAACACGGCGGCGAAGGAAGACGCCACTGCCGCCATCCAGGACAGCACCGCGAGAAGAACGACAGATATCCCCCAGGCCAGCGTGATCACTGTCACCCCCGAGCCTTCGCCTCTGGCGAGCATCGGACGATCTGCGGGCGAGAGCAAGATGGAATCGCCGCGGCGCAGGCCGCCGTCGCCGGAAGCCTGCTCCCGCTGCGTCCGACATCCCGCGGCGGTGGACGGCCGGGAGAGCATGACCGCCGTCGCCGGTTCCAGCCGGTTTATCCGGCAGGCACCGGGCGTCTTCCACCAGCGCGCCCACCCGGTGCGCCGCTGCGCCGGCCCGCCGTCGCTTGCCAGCCAAGGCCTTGTTTCTCTATAGCTCGCGGCAGCGGCGGCGCGCCGGCTTTCGGGCGCAGGCCCAGCGTCACGCGACGCCTCTCGCCACGCCCGGCCGGGCCCATGGGGAAACCACCGTGACAGAACCCGATGCCCCTCCTCTGTCGCCCGCCGCGCTCGGCTGGTCCGACTTCTTCGCCGAGCAGCTCGGCCCGGAGGACGCGGGGCTTTCGCCGCGCCGCATCGCCAATGTCCACCGCGCTCGGCTGACGGCGCTGAGCCCCGGCGGCACCGTCCGCCTCGTCCTGCCGCCGCACGCCAATACTGGCGCCTATGCCGTCGGCGACTGGGTCCTGGTCGATCCGGAAACGGAGATGCTGCGCCGCCGGCTCGACCGACACACCGTGCTGGAGCGGCGCATCGGCGGCACCGGCGAGCCGCAGCTGGCGGCGGCCAATGTCGACACGCTGTTCATCGTCACTTCCTGCAATGCCGATTTCAACCCGGCGCGGCTCGAGCGCTATCTGGCGCTCGCCAACCAGGCCGGCACCCTGCCGGTGATCCTTCTGACCAAAGCCGACATGATCGGGCAGGCCGGTTCCGACGATGCTGACGCCGGCGAGCCGGGCATGACGGCGGAAAGCTACATGGCGCAGGCAGAGGCGCTGCAGCGCGGGCTTGCCGTCGCCTTCGTCAATCCGCGCGCCGACGATGCGCTGGCGGTGCTGGCGCCCTGGTGCGGCGAGGGAAAGACGGTCGCCCTCGTCGGCTCGTCCGGCGTCGGCAAGTCGACGCTCGTCAACTCGCTGGCGGGGCCGGGCATGGCCGCGCCGCAGGTCACGGGCGGCATCCGCGAGCAGGACGCCAAGGGGCGCCACACAACCACCGCGCGCTCGCTGCACGCGATCGAGGGTGGCGGCTGGGTGATCGACACGCCGGGCATGCGCACCCTGCACGTCTCGGATTCTGGCTTCGGGCTGGACACGCTGTTTGCCGAGATCACCGAGCTGGCGCCGCTGTGCAAGTTTCGCGACTGCACCCATGCGCACGAGCCGGGCTGCGCCGTTCAGGCGGCGATCAAGGCCGGGACGCTCGATCCCGACCGGCTGACGCGCTGGCGCAAGCTGCAGAGCGAGAACACGGCGAACACGCCCGTTCAGACGGGACCGCGCGGCAACCGGGTCACGGCGCCGCGCGGCAGGAAGCGTTAAAGATCACCACAAGGTCTGGCCGGACCAAACCGTGACCCGCAGGGGTCATGGCAACCCGCAGTGCCGTCTCGGATTCAGCGCCTTTGCGGGGCGCCGATGGCCGATCACACGAAGATTTCGCCCTCGTCCTTGCCGTTCCAGTAGTGGATGCGGGAGGCGTGCACCTTGATCAGGACGATGTTGGGGGTGTCGATGCCCTGCTCGAACCAGTAGTCGAGGTCCTTTGTCCAATGCTCGGCAAAGGCCGCTTTGTCGCGGATGAGCTCGGCCGTGCCCTCGACCGCGATGAACAGCGGCGGCTTGCCGAGCAGGCTTTTGGAGCCCTGGAAGGACAGGCCGACCTTGGCGTCGCGCTGGATGTCGGCGACGGTGTGGGCTTCCTCATAGGTGAAGAACCAGGAATCGCCGTCATACTCGACGTCGCCGTTGTTGCTCATCGGCCGGGCGGCAATGGCGCCGTTCTCGGCTCTTGTCGAGAGCATGGCGAAGTCGATGTCGGCCATCTTCTTGGATAGGTCTTCGAGGGTCATATCGGTCACGGGGCGTTCTCCGGTTTCGTCGTCCGGTAATGCCCCTGCGGCGGGTTCGATCCCTCGCCCCGCCGATTCCTGCCTGCCGCGGCCCCGTCCGACCGCCGGACGGCACCGGTGACGCCTACATCGTCGCGCCGATCTGCCAGGGCACGAACTCGAAGTCGCCGAGCCCCTGCGCTTCCGACTTCGACTGCTCGCCGGAGGCGACGCGGATGATGAGGTCGTAGATCTCGCGGCCGGATTCCTCGATCGACAGGCCTTCCGAGACGATGCGGCCGGAATCGACGTCCATGTCCTCGGTCATCCGCCGGTACATCTCGGTGTTCGTCGCGATCTTGATCGACGGCGCCGGCTTGTAGCCCGCGGCGGAGCCTCTGCCGGTGGTGAAGGCGATCATGTTGCAGCCCGACGCGATCTGGCCGGTGACCGAGGCCGGGTCGTAGCCAGGCGAATCCATGAAGACGAAACCCTTGGTGCGGATCGGCTCGCCATATTTGAACACGCCGGTGAGCGGCGAGGTGCCGCCCTTGGCGGCGGCGCCCAGCGACTTTTCCAGGATGGTGGTGAGGCCGCCCTTCTTGTTGCCGGGGCTCGGATTGTTGTCCATCGAGCCCTTGTTGCGGGCGGTGTAGTCCTCCCACCAGTCGATCAGCTTGACGAGCCTGTTGCCGACCTTCGCGTCGACGGCGCGGCGCGTCAAAAGGTGCTCGGCGCCGTAGATTTCCGGCGTCTCGGAAAGGACGCCGGTGCCGCCCTGGGCGACGAGGAGGTCGCATGCATAGCCGAGCGCCGGGTTGGCGGTGATGCCCGACCAGGCATCCGAGCCGCCGCACTGGAGACCCACCATGATCTCCGACACCGGGCAGGGCGTGCGGACCGCCTGGTTGACGAGGGGCAGCATGGCCTTCACCCGCTCGACGCCCACCTCGATGGTGCGCCGGAGGCCGGCGACGTCCTGGATGTTCATGGCGTGGAAGAGCGGGCCCTTCTCGATGCCGTTGGCTTCCAGGAGCCAGTCGATCTGGTTGACCTCGCAGCCGAGGCCCACCATCAGCACGCCGCCGACATTGGGATGCCGGGCATAGCCCCACATCACCCGCTGCAGCGCGTCGAACCCCTCGCCGTCGCCGGCCATGCCGCAGCCGGTGCCGTGGACATAGGCGGTGACGCCGTCGACATTCGGGTAGGCGGCAAGCTCCGCCGGCCCGAAGGCGGCGGCGATCTGGCGGGCGGCGGTGGCCGAACAGTTGACCGAGGTGAGGATGGCGATGGTGTTGCGCGTGCCGACCGTGCCGTTGGCGCGCTGATACCCCATGAAGGTATCGCGCTCGGCCTCCGGCACCATGGCGACGGGGCGCAGATCGGTCGAGAACTGGTAGTCGTGCACCGTGTTGCGGAACTCGACGTTCTGCACGTGGACATGGTCGCCGGCCGGAATGTCGACGGCGGCATAGCCGATCACCTGCGCATACTTCACCACCGCCTCGCCGCGCTTGATGGCACGCGTCGCCACCTTGTGGCCGCGCGGGATCATCGCGAGGGTCTGGACGGTCTCGACGAAGATGCCGGCCTCCAGAGGGCGCAGCGCGGTGACGACATTGTCGGCATTATCGAGGCGAACGGTGGGAGCGGCCATGGCGGATTCGTTTCGGTTGGAGGGTTGAGCAATGTGGGCGTCGATTGTGGCACGAGGTGCGGAAGATGGCGTGGTGGGCGTCACGCTGCGCGAGGTGCGGCCCCTTCAGAACTAGTCATCCCCGACTTGATCGGGGATCCATGCCGCGGCGGTCGACGAGATGGATCGGTGCCGGGTTTACACGCAGTGCCTCTGTTTCAAATGGTTTGGAATGGATCCCGGCTCAAGGCCGGGATGACGAAGCTGAGAGATATACGGTTTATCGGACAAGAGGTTACAGGTGTCCGGCGAGGGTAGCACGCACAAATGCCGGCGGGTCTGGCTCTCCCTCGGACCTCGTCATCCCGGACTGGATCCGGGACCCATGCCAATTCGCCGGGCCTATTCGAGAACGGTGGACCTTCCCTCCTGAACCGATCCGGCAGTGACGGCGTCTCGGCATGGGTCCCGGCTCAAGGCCGGGATGACTATTCGGGGACGTGAGCGCCTCTCGTCATGCGCCCCTCGTCCCTCCCCTTTCCCTTCGACCCTCAACCCCGCCCTCACGCCCCTTCCGCGTTCACGTAGATCGAATAGATCGAACGGGTCGCGGCGATGAAGAGCTGGTTCTTCTTCCGTCCGCCGAAGGTGAGGTTGGCGACCGTCTCCGGCACCAGGATCTTGCCGAGCAGCGTGCCCTCCGGCGAAAAACAGTGGACGCCGTCCTTGGCGCTCGACCAGAGCCGACCCGTGGTGTCGACGCGGATGCCGTCGGGGATGCCGGCGTCGACGATCACGCAGAACACCCGGCCGTTCGACAGCTTTCCGTCGTCAGAGACGTCGAAGGCGCGGATGTGGCGGGGCAGGTTGCCGTCGTGGCTGGCGCCGGAATCGGCGATGTAGAGAACGCTTTCGTCGGGCGAGAAGGCGAGGCCGTTCGGCTGGTTGAAATCGTCGGCGACGCGGTCGATGCGGCCCGAGGGATCGATGCGGTAGACGCCGCGGCAGGGCTGCTCCGGCTCGGCCTGGTCGCCCTCGTATTCCGACAGGATGCCGTAGGAGGGGTCGGTGAACCAGACCGAGCCATCGCGGCGCACGACGACGTCGTTCGGCGAGTTCAGGCGCTTGCCCTCGAAGCGGTCGGCGAGAACGGTCACCGCGCCGGAATACTCGGTGCGGGAAACGCGCCGGTGGCGGTGCTCGCAGGAGACGAGTCGGCCCTGATGATCGCGGGTGTGGCCGTTGGAATTGCCGGAATCGGCGCGGAAGACCGAGGTGCCGACGCCGGGGATCCAGCGCAGGATGCGGTTGGTCGGGATGTCGCTCCAGAGGAGATAATTGCCGTCGGCGAAGAAGACCGGGCCTTCCGCCCAGGCGCACTCGTCGGTCAGCTGGTGCAGGTCGACATTGTTCATGACGATCGCGCCGAAACGCTCGTCGCGGATGTCGTAGGGTTCCTTGATGCGCATGGTCTCTCCCCTCTGTCTCACGTGAATCGTTTTTCCGCCGTGTCCCCGGCGGTTGCGGCTAGTGTCGCGCGCCCTTGCGCCCGCCGGCAAGGGTGATGACGGCGATGATGATGAGCCCGGTCAGCAATTGCCGCACGCCGGCGCCGACGCCGAACGTGTTCAGCATGGTGACGAGCAGCGTCAGGAACAGCGCCGCGCCCCAGATGCCGGAGACATTCGACGACCCGCCGGCCACGGCGGAGCCGCCGACGACGACGACGGCGATCGAGGCGAGCAGATATTCCTCGCCCATGTTCAGCGAGGCGCCGCCGGAAAAGCCGGCGAGCAGCGTGCCGCAGAGCGCGGCGAGCATGGCCGATAGGACGTAGGTGGCGAACCGCACGCGGTCGACCTTCACCCCGGCAAGGCCGGCCGCGCGGATGTTCTGGCCGATGGCGGCGACGGAGCGGCCGTAGACCGTGCGGTGCAGGACGACGGCCATCACCAGGCTGAGGGCGAGTGCTACCAGCGCGACGATCGGCAGGCCGGCGACGCGGCCGGTGGCGATCTCGGCCAAGAGCGGCGGCGGCTTGATCATCAGGCCGCGGCCATAGGCGATGGCGAGCGACTGGATGATGAAGCTCGACGACAGCGTCGCGATGATCGGCGGGATTTTCAGCGCCCGGATCAGCAGGTAGTTGAAGGCGCCGATGACGAGACCGACCCCGAGAGCCGCGGCGAGGCCGAGAAAAATCAGGCTGTCCTGCCCTTCCATCAGCTTCATCGCCACGGCGCCGGCAAAGGCGATGGTCGAGGGCACGGAGAGGTCGATATTGCCGGGGCCGGTGGTGATGACGAACATCTGGCCGAGGCCGACGACCACCGTGAAGGCGCCAAAAGTCAGCGCCGCCGTCAGGATCGGCCCGGCGCCGTTGAAGCTGTTGACGACGAGCGTCACGGCAAAAATCACCGCGGCGCCGACGAAGGAGAACAGGAAGGGGTAGCTGCGGCCGAGGCGCTTCAGGCCCGGGCGCTTCGTGGTGAGGGTGGCCTCGCTCATGCTTCCCGCGCCTCCAGCCGGTTGACGAGGGTTCTGAGCGCCAGCACCGCGATCAGCATGATCCCCTGCGCGCCGATCTGCCAGTCCGGCGAGATGCGCATGAAGGAGAGCAGCGAGCCGACGAGGGCGAGCGTCAGGGCGCCGAGCACCGCGCCGATCGGCGACACGCGCCCGCCGGTGAACTCGGCGCCGCCGAGAATGGCGCCGGCGATCGAGAACAGCGTGTAGCGCAGCGCGATATTGGCGTCGGCCGAGGTCGTGGTGCCGACGAGGACGAGGCCGGAGAGGACGCCGAAACAGCCTGCCAGCGCATACATGGTGACCTTCACGCGCAGGAGCGACCAGCCGGCCCGGGCGACCGCCTGGGCATTGCCGCCGGCGCCGCGCAGGACGACGCCCGCCGCCGAGCGCATCAGCGCGACATGGACGACGAAGGCCAGCACGGCGGCGCCGAGGATCGACAGCGGCACATAGGGCGTCTTGAATTTCACGATCGCCGTCAGCCAGGTCGGGGCGCTGCCGCCGGGGCTCGGCAGGATCAGGACGGCGCAGCCCAGCCAGACGAAGGACATGCCGAGCGTCACGACGATCGAGGGCAGGTTCCGCCAGTGGATCAGCGCGCCGAGCAGCGCATAGACGCCGATGCAGGCGAGCAGCGCGGCGACACCGAGCAGCGGCGTGTCGTTCAGCCAGGTCGCGGCAATGCAGGCGACCAGCGACACGAAGCCGCCGATCGAGAGATCCAGATCGCCGATGGTGAGGACGAAGAGCTGGGCGATGGTGGCAAAGGCGATCGGCAGCGCGAGGTTCAGCATCAGGTTCATGCCGACATAGCTCATCGCCCTGGGCTGAATGACGAAGATCGCCGCGAGGATCACCCCGAAGGACAGCGCCGGCACGGCCGAGCGCAGCACGCGGGAGGAGAAGCGGGTCATGCGGGGGTCCTGGGCATTTCGGCTGGCGGGAGGGCGCTTGCGGGCGGGTGCGTGAAGCACGCAGGGGCGAAGCCTCGCTCCAGCGGTCGCGTGAAGCACCCCCCTCTGCCTGCCGGCATCTCCCCCTCAAGGGGGGAGATCAGGCGCGTCAGGGATGGCAGCCTTTCCGGTTGGGCCGATCTCCCCCCTTGAGGGGGAGATGTCCGGCAGGACAGAGGGGGGTACGTGCGCCGCTCCGGCCGGACGATCACCTCACGCATCCGCCGTCTCCTCGAACGAGGACTGCAGCACCTTCTCCTCCGTCAGCTCGCCGCGCGGGAGGTCAGCGACGATCTCGCCGGAACGGAAGACGTAGACATGGCTGCAGTTCAAAAGCTCGTCGAACTCGGTGGTGTACCAGAGGAAGGCGCGGCCCTTCTCAGCCTCCTCGGCGATGCGGGCATAGACCTCGCGCTTGGTGCCGACGTCGACGCCGCGCATCGGGTCGTCCATGGCGATGATCGCGGCGTCCGAGGCGAGCGCCCGGGCGAATAGCGCCTTCTGCTGGTTGCCGCCCGACAGCGTCAGGATGTTGTCGTCCATGTCGGGCGTCCGGATCTGGAAGGTTTCGCGCGCGGCCTCTTCGACGGCGCGCTCGCGGCGCCCGTCGATCAGGCCGAAGCGCGACAAAGCGGCGAGGGAACGGATGGTGACGTTCTGGCCGATCGACCAGAGCGGGAAGACGCCGTCGGCCTGGCGGTCGCCGGCGACGAAGGCGACGCTGCCCTCGACCTTGGCAAAGCGCGAGGTGCTGCCGGCGGCGTTCTGGATCAGCCGCAGCAGCGCCGTCTGGCCGTGGCCGGCCAGGCCCGCAAGGCCGACGATCTGGCCGGGATAGAGCGTGAGCGAGCGCGCGCCGCGCTGGCGCGGCGGCCGCGCCTCGACGATCGGCCGGTCGGCCGGCCGCGCCTCGGCCACCGCGGCCGCAGCCGTTTCCGGCGCGGTTTCGGCGACGTGTCCCATGGCCGCCACCAGCGCTGCCCGGTCGAATTGGGCCGCCGGCCGCTCGGCGACGACGCGGCCGTCGCGCATCACGACGATGCGGTCGGACGTGCCGAGAATGTCGCCGAGAATGTGCGAGATAAGGATGACGCTGCCGCCGGCCGCCACGAAGCGGCGGACGTGGGCGAGAAGCTGGGCGGCGACGGAATGGTCGAGCGAGGAGGTCGGCTCGTCCAAAATCACCAGGCGCGGCCGGTCGCCGGTGGCGGTAAAATTCATCGCGATCTCGACCATCTGGCGTTCGCCGAGCTCGAGATCGGCGACGAGGTCGTCGGGGCGGATGGTGTGGCCGGGAAAGATTTCCGACAGCGTCGCCTCGATCAGCGCGCCGGCCGGCTGGCGCCAGCCGAACCCCTTCAGGCCGGGATGGCGCAGCCGCGTGTTCTCGGCGACCGACAGATTCGGACAGAGCGAGAGTTCCTGGAAGACGCAGCGGATGCCGGCGTCGTGCGCGGCACCGACCGAAAAGGCGCCCGTCGGCGCGCCGCCGGCGACGAGCGTGCCCTCGTCGTGATGGAGCGTGCCGGCGAGGATCTGCATCAGCGTCGACTTGCCGGCGCCGTTATGGCCGACGAGGCCGAGGCATTCGCCCGGGCCGATCGCCAGATCCACCCCGCCCAGCGCCCTCACCGCGCCAAATGATTTCGTCACGCCGGAGAGGGCGACGAGGGGGGTGGGGGAGCGGGCGGGGGATGCGGTCATGGGCCTGGAAATTCCGATGGGCGTCAGCTGCATTCTTCTCCCCAGCGGGGAGAAGGTCGCGGCAGCGGGATGAGGGGCGGCGAAGCCGTCGTCGCCGAAAGCCGGACGAGCCGGCGGCTTCCTGACGCCGTCGGCGCTCCCCTCATCGGCCTGCCGGCCACTTCTCCCCGGAGGGGCGAAGAACGCGCTTCACCGTGGTGCCGACCACCCCCGTCCTTCGACAGGCTCAGGATGAGGGTGGTGGGAAGTGGCGGGCGAGGAGGCTGGAAGGGCTTGCGCTCTACTTTCCGGCGATGACCGCCTTCGCCTGCTCCTCGGTGTACTCGACATTGGTGACGCCGCCCTCCGGCGTCATTTCCAGGCCCTTCTCCAGCCCGTCCTGGTCGATCCGGAGCGTCGGGACGCTGAGGTCCTTCGGCACCTCGGTGCCGTCGAGGATCTCCTTGGCGACCCAGAAGGCGAGCGTCGAGACGCCAGGCGCGATCGACTGCGAGAAGGTCTCGTAGCCGTTCTTGTCCTTCTGCTCCTTCCACCAGGCGAGCTCGTCCTGGCGGTTGCCCATGATGATCGTCGGGACCGGTTTGCCGGCGGCCTCGAAGGCCTGCGCCGCGCCGTAGCCGTCGCCGCCTTGAGTCACCACGCCGACGATCTCGGGCAGGCTCGGCAGGACGCTCGCCACCGACTTCTGCGCCACGGTCTGCGTCCAGTCGCCCTGGACCTCGCGCACGATCTTGAAGTTCGGATGCTTCTTGATGCCCTCGAGAAGGCCGGCATGGATCTCGTCGTCGACCGAGGTGCCGGCGAGGCCCCGGATCTCGAGGAGATTGCCGCCGTCGGGATAGCGGGTGGCGAGATAGTCGATCTGGTCGACGCCCATCTTCTTGAAGTCGACCGCGACGCGCCAGGCGCAGGGCTCGGTGACGACGCCGTCGAAGGAGACCACGGTGATGCCGGCGTCGCAGGCTTCCTTGACGGCGCCGTTGAGGGCGCTCGGCGAGGCGGCGTTGAGGACGATGGCATTATAGCCCTGCAGGATCAGGTTCTGAAGCTGCGCGGCCTGCTCGGTCGGCGAGTTCTCGCCGGTGGTGAAGGCGTCGGCGGCCTTGGCGGCGCCGGCCTCGACGGCCGCCTTGGTGCCGGTCTCCCAGCTCTTGATCATCGCCTGCCGCCAGGAATTGCCGGCATAGTTGTTGGACAGAGCGAAGGTCTTGTCGGAGGCTTCCTGCGCGGCGGCAGCGCCGGCGAGGACGGTCAGGGCAACAGCCGCCAGCAGCGACGACGTCAGTCGGATGGTCATGTGGTATCCCTCCCAGGATGTTCGGTGCGTCGGGGCGCAGCCAGGCCCTCCCCGCCGTCGCCCTCCGCTCACGCCGCCCCGCACCCCATCGGGAAAACATGGTTTTCCCCCGGGGGCGCCGGCGTCGCAAAGAATATTTAATATTTTCTGGCCCGGGTCAACTGTTCCCGGCGCCCGCGCTGTCGGCCGGATCGGGATCTGCGCCGTCCGGGCGCCCGCCATAGCCGCGTCATGGCCTCGCCTCCGTGAGCCCGCCCCATTGTTGGCGCCGGCGGCCGGAGGCCGTCAAGCCCGCCGCGGGAGGATCGCCGGCTTGGCGCCGGGGCCGCCTCAGGAGGGATCGAGCGGCACCGGCTCCTGGCCACGCTGGCGCTCCCGCCATACGATGAACAGGCCGGAGGCGACGATGATCGCCGCGCCGATCATCGTCGTCAGGCGCGGCACCTCGTCGAAGAACAAAAAGCCGAAGACGATCGCCCAGAACAAGAGCGTGTATTGCAGCGGCGCGACGGTCGCCGCATCGGCGAGCTTCAGCGCCCGGTTGACGCCGATATGGGCGAGCATGGCGACGACGCCGAGAAGGCTCAGCATCAAAAAATCCGGCAGGTCCGGCGTCACCCAGGCGAAGGGCACGGTCACGAGCCCGGCGACCGCGGCGCCGGCGATGTGCCAGAAGACGAGGACGGTGTCGGGCGTGCCGCGCAGCTGCCGCCCGTAGACCATGGTCAGGGCGAAGAGGAAGCTGCCGACGACCGAGATCAGCGCCGGCCAGGTCAGCGTCGCCGCCGAAGGGTCGAGCGCGACGACCACGCCAATGAAGCCGACGCCGATCGCCGTCCAGCGCCGCCAGCCGACGCGCTCGCCCAGCATCAAGGGCGACAGCGCCGCGACGTAGATCGGCGCGGCCAGCCAGTAGGTCATGACGTCGGCGAGCGGCAGCGTGGTCACCGCGACGTAGAAGCAGATCACCTCGGCGGTGGAGCAGAAGACCCGGAGCGCCTGCGTCCGCGGCCGGGCGACGTTGACGAGCGCGCCGCGCTCCAGCCGCATCAGGAAAGGCAGGAGGAAGAGGAGGCCCGCCGCGCTGCGCAGCAGCAGCAGCTCGCCGACCGGATAGGTGGCGACCAGCCACTTGCCCATGGTGTCGTTCAGGGAGAACATCAGCATGGCGCCGAGCATGATCGCCGCGCCGAGGCTCTGGGGCGACAAAAGCATCCCTTTCGGCGGACGGGCAGCCGGGGAAGCGACGGGTCCTGGAATCGACATGGCGTCCTTCGGTCGGCCGGAATCGGGCCCCGATCCATGCGACGGGCGGCTGCTCAATGCAACTTTAGTGTTTTGGCGCGACTGTTTCTTCCGTCGCAGTCACGCGGCCGGAGCCGGACTGGTGCTGATCCCCCTGCCTACCCTCGTCGTTCTCTACGTCGCGTTTGCCGGAAAGCAGCTCGTCTGCGATTTCCTGTTGCAGACGACCTGGATGGCGAAGGGCAAGTGCCGGCACGATGGCTGGGTGCGGCCGCTCGTGGCGCATGCCGGCACGCATGCGGCGGGGACGCTCGTCATCGTGCTGGCGGCGGCGCCGGCGCTGGCCTGGCTGGCGCTCGTCGATTTCGCCCTGCATGCCGGCATCGACCGGGTGAAGGCGCTGGCGACGACGGGCATGGCGATGAGCGAGCCGCGCTTCTGGTGGGCGCTGGGGGCCGACCAGATGGCGCACCAGCTCACCCATTTCGGCTTCGTGCTCGTCCTGTCGATGCAGCTGTCGTCCTGATCGCGCCGGTCCGCGGCCAGCCAGTCCCTCCGCCGCGGTGCGCTGTCCGCCAGCGTCGGCGGACTGCCTCGCCACGGTGGACACCGACATTTTCCCCGTCGGGGGGATGAGCGGCGTCAGGCCACCTGGCTGACGCTGGGCTCGCGAGCCGCGGCGAGGACGGGCATCCGGATCTCGATCCGGCACCCGCCCGCCGACAGCGGATCGACGGCGATGCTGCCGCCGTGGCGGGCGACGGCCCGCTGGCATTCGGCCAGGCCGATCCCCGCGCCGATCGGCTCGCCGTCGCGCAGGGGTCGCACCAGCGCGTCCCGCGCTTCCGGCGCCATCGCCCGGCCGTTGTCCTCGAGGGTGAAGCGGTGCTCGCCGGCCAGGCGCGCGTAGCGCAGGACCATGCGCGGGCACTCGCGCGCCCTGCGGCGCAGGCCGTATTCGATGAGGTTGAGGAAGAGGCGCCGCAGCGCCGCCCGGTCGCCCGACACGGTCGGCAGGCGGGCCACGTCGAGAATCACCCCGCCCTGCGCCAGAAGCGGCGCGAGACAGGCCCTCACCTCCGCCAGAACCAGGTTCATGTCGCAGTCCGGCGCGATCTCGTCCTTCTGCCTGTTGCCCCGCTCGCGCTGGATCATCGCGCTCAGCTGCTGCACGACGTTCGACGCGCTGTCGGAAATCAGTTCGAGATACTGGCGCGACTGCGCACTCAGGGCACTTTCGGGATCGTTCTGGATCATGGAGATGGCAGTGACGTAGGACCCGATCGGCGAGCGCAGATCGTGCGAGGCGACGGAAGCCCATTCGCGCAGGCGACCGGCGACGCCGACGAGCGCCTGTTCGCAGGCGAAAAGTTCGCTCATGTCGGTGGCGATCGTCAGGATCAGCCGCTCGCCCGGCCGCATCTCGAGGGTGCGCCGGCGCACGCGCACGGTGCGCAGCCGGCCGGCCCAGTCGGTGATGCCCTGAACGAGGTCGGCCTCGCTGGCGGGCGCGACGTCGTCGGCCAGAAAAAAGGCCAGATCCGCCGAGATCAGATCATCCCGTTGTTCCCCGCCGATGATCCCTTCCTGCCGCGTCGGCGCGAACAACTGCAGAAATGCCTGGTTGCCATAAAGGATCCTGCCGTCCGATCCCCTTGCGAAGATGATGTCGGAGACATGGTCGAGCACCGAACCAAATAGTTCATGCATGGAGTGCATTCCTCTGCCGGCGAATCGCTAATCCTTTCTAGAAATGAATCAAAAGGTACGGCTTCGTCAACTTTTCTCGGCGGTCCGGCTGGAATATAAGGCCAGAAAGTGCTATGATCATCAGTACTTGCTATCGTCTGCCAGGCGTCGCTCCTGCCGATACGGTCAGCGGGACGGGTACTTGCTGCCGCAGGGGCGGAAGGGCGCGCGTCCCGGCCCGCAACGGTCGGGAGCCGTTGCCAGGCTTTGCCACCTTGGTCGCAGAACCGTGTCCGCGCAGCACTTTCCCGAAGCCGCGGCGCCGGCTAGGGACGGGTAACACTGTGGTGGCACTATTGCCGCCCGGATGGCAGAAGCACCCCATCACTGCATTCACAGCGATGCCCCGGCATTGCGGCTCGACCTAGAGGAAACTTCATGACGATCATCGCCAAGGCCGCCAAGGCCATTCTCCTTGCTGCCGGCCTCGTCGGCGCGATCACCGCGGCGCCGGCTTCGGCCGCCACCTGCGGCAACAACGCTGCCGGCTTCCCCGCCTGGCTACAGGAATTCAAGGGCGAGGCCCGCGCCGCCGGCGTTTCCGCCCGCACCATCGAGTCGGCGCTGGGCAATGTCAGCTACGACAAGAAGGTCATCAGCCTCGACCGCAACCAGAAGAGCTTCAAGCTGTCGCTCGACCAGTTCATGGAACGCCGGGCGCCCGCCTCCTTCGTCTCCAAGGGCAAGAAGATCATCAAGCAGAACGCCAAGCTGCTCGCTTCGATCGAGCAGCGCTACGGCGTGCCCGGCGAGGTGCTGGTCGCGATCTGGGGCATGGAGACCGGCTTCGGCGCCAATTCCGGCAATATGAACGTCTTCCGCTCGCTGGCGACGCTGTCCTACGACTGCCGGCGGTCCGACTTCTTCACCGAGGAACTGCTCTCGGCGCTGGAGATCGTCGACCGCGGCGACATGCAGGCGAGCGCCATGCGCGGTGCCTGGGCCGGCGAGATCGGCCAGACGCAGTTCCTGGCCAAGAACTATCTGCGCTTTGCCGTCGACGGCGACGGCGACGGCCACCGCGACCTGATCCGCTCCAAGGCGGACGTGCTTGCCTCCACGGCCAACTTCCTGAAGGCCAAGGGCTGGCGCGCCGGTGCCGGCTACATGCCGGGCGAGCCGAACAACGCCGTCTTTGGCGAGTGGAACAGCGCCGGCGTCTACCAGAAGGCGCTCGCCCTCTTCGCCAGCAAGCTCGCCAACTAACCGTCAGACCCAGGGTCCGGTGCCCCGGCACCGGACCCGTTTGCCCTCCTGGCGGACGCGGGACGCACCTGCCCACCCTGCGGCGCGACCAGACGCTGGCCCGCTGGACGTCGCCGTCGGTCGCTGTCAGTCGCCGTCGAGTTCAGGATAGTGGCGAAAGATGCCGTCCTCGTTGAACGGGAGACGGCGCTCGCTGGCGAGATAGGTAGCAAGGCGCGGATGCGCCGCCACGCGCGCCGCCAGATGCATCACCTCGGGCGTATCGCCGGCGATCGCCTTGAGGCGCCGGGGAAAGGCGTAGCGCAGCCCCTCCACCGTCTGGAACAGGCCGAGATCGGCATAGCTGAGATGCGCGCCGACGAGGTAGCCGGCGGAATTGCGCCGCAGGAGCTTTTCGTACCAGCCGAGGAATTTTGGCATGCGCGAGTCGCGAAATTCCGCGGCGCGGCGCAGCGCCTCGGGCTTCTGCTCCTCGTAGTAGAGCGAGATGCCGACGGGATGGTGCGTGTCATGCGCCTCGGCGACGAAATCGGCCGTGGTCGCCGCCACGCTGCGGGCGAAATGCCGGCCGGCCTCGTCCTCGGGCGCCAGCCGGTGGCGCTCGCCGACATAGGCGGCCGCGACCGCCGCCTGCGAGACGAGCGTCGCGCCGTCGATCAGGAAGGGCGGCGCCAGCGGAAAGGCTTCGCCATGGCCGTGGCGCAGGATCGCCATCATGGCGTCGACGCCGCAGCCCGGCCCCTCCAGCCGCGCCATGTCGCGGTAGGGCGCGCCGGTCGCCTCGAGCACGAGGCGGACATACTCGCCGCGCCCCGGCAGTCCGGGCCAGTAGTAGAGATCGTAGGCCAAGGCGTCTCCCCTCCTCACAGTTCCACGTCGACCGCGGTCCGCGGCGGGTGGATCGGGCAGCCGTTGAAGCTGGCCCGGAAATCCGCCGACATCGCATAGGCCGGCTTGCGGCAGCGCATGATCGAGCCGAGCGGGCGGTGCGCCTCTAGGCCGTTCCAGGGCGAGAATGCCATGCCGTCGTCGACGGCGCGAGAGCGTTCCTCGCTCCAGCCGGGCTGCGGCGAAACGGTGATGCGGCCGACCGGGAGATAGGGGCTCTCGTCCTCCGGCCAGACCACCGAGGCGTCCTCGACCGGCATGGTCTCGGCATTGGTCAGGAGCTGCGCGCGCAGCTCCCACTCGCCCCGGTTGGCCGCGAAGAAGGCGTCGACCGCCTCGCGCAGCGCGTTCGGACGACCGGAGACGGCGATCTTCGCCCCGGTCAGTGCCGTCAGGTTGGCGCTGACCGGGGCCAGCGACAGCTTGGCGACATGGCGGCCATAACGGATCGGCGCCTGCGTGTAGAAGGTCTCCCCGAGGATATGGGTGTTGGGATGGCCGCCCAGGCCCTTCAGCGTGCTGCTCTCGCCGCCCACCGTCTCGACCAGCGTCTCGGCGCCGCGCAGCGCGGCAGATGCAATCTTCTTCAGGCTCTGCGGCGCGTCGGTGGTCTTGGCGAGCAGCTTGAGGCTGCGCAGGAACCCCTTGGCGTCGGGCGACAGGAAGGCCGGGCCGTTGACCATGACGAAATCCTGCACGGCGCCTTCCGACCCCTCCAGCCTTTCACCCTCGACGCCGACAACCTTGATGGCGAGGCCGCGCGGCACCGAAATCGAATCGTCGAGGATGTCGCCGGGATTGGTCGAGAAGCGCAGGACGACGGGATAGGTCGCGGCATGGGCGAACAGGCCCTGCGCGAGTTCCGGCGGCAGGACGTCGGCGATCCTCAGCTCGCCGCTGAGTATCCCGTGGCTCTTGGCATGCACGCTGCGGACGGCATGGCCGTAGTCGGCGGAGGTTGTCTCCATGATCGACCGGAGGGTCTCGACGATGGCCGCGGCGGTCTCGGCCTCGTCCGGCTCCAGCATCTCGATGTCGGGGGTGTAGAGCAGCGGGGGTGTCGCGTGGGTCGGCATTTCCGTGTCCGTTCAGATCGGGGGCATCCTTGCCCGGCTCTGGAAAAGGCACCGGCCGCCCCATCCGTTCCCGCCGCCATGACGAGCACCCGGGGGGAAGAGTGGTGCACGGGCGGTCTGGACAAGCCTGGCTCTGCCCCCTAACCCCAGCCGCACGGGTGGACTGCATCGCCCTTCCTCTTTCCCTTCGAGGCCTGCATGGACGCCCCGCGTTCGCCCGACAGCCGTTTGCCCCCGGCGCCCCTGACCAGCTCCTGGAGCGGCCATCTCGGCGCGATGCTGCGGCTCGGCCTGCCTTTGGCCGGCGTGCAGCTGGCGCAGATGTCGATCAACGTCACCGACACCGTGATGATCGGCTGGCTCGGGCCCAAACCCCTGGCCGCGGCGGTGCTGGCGACCCAGGCCTTTTTCCTGTTCTGGATGTTCGGCTCGGGATTTGCCCAGGCCGTCATGCCCGTCGCCGCCCATGCCGCCGGCCGCGGCGACGTGCGCGGCGTCCGCCGCTCGGTGCGCATGGGGCTGTGGGTCATCCTCGCCTATGGCGCGCTGGCCATGGTGCCCTTGTGGAATCTGGAGGCGATCCTCCTGGCGCTCGGCCAGGACGCCGAGGTCGCCGCCCTCGCCGGCGCCTTCACGCATGTCCTGCAATGGTCGATGTTCCCGGCGCTCGTGATCGCGGGCCTCAGGTCCTATCTCAGCGTCCTCGACCGCGCCCATATCGTCCTCGGCGTCACGCTGTTCGGCGCGCTGGTCAACGCGCTCGGCGACTATGCGCTGATCTTCGGGCATTTCGGCCTGCCGGCGCTCGGCATGCAGGGCGCCGCCGTCGCCTCCGTGGTGACCAATCTCGCCATGTGCGCCATCCTCTTCGCCTACACCGCCCTCAGCCCGCAGCTGAAGCCCTACGAACTCTACGTCCGCTTCTGGCGACCGGACTGGCCCGCCTTCTTCGACGTGCTGCGGCTCGGCTGGCCGATCTCGACGACGATCATCGCCGAGGTCGGGCTGTTTGCGGCGGCGTCGATCATGATGGGCTGGCTCGGCGCGATCGCGCTGGCCGCGCACGGCATCGCGCTGCAGCTCGCCTCGATCGCCTTCATGGTGCCGCTCGGTCTCTCCAACGCCGCGACCGTGCGCGTCGGCCGCGCCCATGGCGCGCAGGACTGGCGCGGGCTCGGCCGCGCCGCGCACACGGGCCTGGCGCTGGCGGTGGCCATAGCGGTGCTCGGCGCGCTGCTGTTCTTCGTCGCGCCGACGGGCCTGATCGGCCTCTATCTCGACGGGCGCGATCCCGACGCCGCCGCGGTGCTGGCCATCGGCGTGCCGCTGCTCGCTGTCGCCGCCGCCTTCCAGGTCTTCGATGCGGTGCAGGTGATGGCCGCCGGGCTGTTGAGGGGCATCCGCGACACGCGGGTGCCGATGCTGATGGCGGTGTTCAGCTACTGGGCCGTCGGCATGCCGGTGGCCTATGTCCTCGGCTTCGTCTTCGACTTCGGCGGCCCGGGCGTCTGGGCCGGCCTCGCCTCGGGCCTGTTCCTGGCCGCGCTGCTGATGACGCAGCGCTTCCACCGCCGCGTGGCGCTGGGGCTCACGGCCGGCTGAGGCCGCAGCACCCGGTGAGACGGGCTCGGCCGGGCGGGCGCCGCTCCGCCGGCGCGACCGTCGCGCCCTGGCGGTGCCGGCCGGTCGGCGCCGCCTTGGTCTTTAGGCGCATAGGCCGCGGCGCAGGCGCGCTGGCTGTTGACCCCCGGACGCGCCGCCCGTAACGTTTTTCGATGAGGTCCTGGAGTCGGGCGAAGATCCAGCTCCGTGCCGCTCGTCTTCCGGGAGGATTTGCCGATGAAACTCGTCTCCATTCTGTGCGCCGCCGCGCTCGCTGCGACCGTGGGCGCCGTTCGCGCCCAGGACGCGTTTCCGAGCCAGCCGATCACCATCGTCGTGCCCTTCGCCGCGGGCGGACCGACCGATACGGTGACGCGCCTGATCGCCGAGCCGATGAGCAAGGAGCTCGGCCAGCAGGTGGTGATCCAGAACGTCGCCGGCGCCGGCGGGACGCTCGCCGCCGGCCAGGTCGCCAAGGCCTCGCCCGACGGCTACACCATCCTGATGCACCATATCGGCATGTCTACCGCGCCGACGCTCTACCGCAATCTCGACTTCGATCCGGTGACCGCCTTCGCCACCGTCGGCCTCGTCACCAACGTGCCGATGACGCTGATCGCCCGCAAGGATTTCGAGCCGAACACGCTGGAAGAGCTCGTCACCTATGTGAAGGCGAACAAGGACACGGTCGTCTACGCCAATGCCGGCATCGGCGCCGCCTCGCATCTCTGCGGCATGCTGTTCATGAACGCCATCGACACCGCCGTCACCACCGTGCCCTACAAGGGCACGGGCCCGGCGATGACCGACATCCTCGCCGGCGAGGTCGACTTCATGTGCGACCAGTCGACGAACACGACCGGCCAGATCAAGGGCGGCGAGGTCAAGGTCTATGCGGTGACGACGCCCGAGCGTCTCGGCAACCTGCCCGACGTGCCAACCACGACCGAAGCCGGCCTGCCGGGCTTCCAGGTCGGCGTCTGGCACGGCCTCTATGCCCCCGCCGGCACGCCCGAGGCCACGGTGGAAAAGCTCTCGGCCGCGCTGCAGAAGGCGCTCGCCGACCCGACCGTGATCGAGCGCTTCGCCGAGCTCGGCACCGCCCCGGTCGCCGCCGACCAGGCCACGCCCGCCGCCCACAAGACCTATCTCGCCGACCAGATCGCGCTGTGGAAGCCGATCATTGAAAAGGCCGGCGTATTCGCCGACTAAGATTTATGGGGGGTGGGCGCCTCATCACCGCCTCGGCTGCTTCACCCCCCTCTGCCTACCGGCATCTCCCCCTCAAGGGGGGAGATCGGCCAAGCACCGACGGCCGCGCGCCTGATCTCCCCCCTTGAGGGGGAGATGCCCGGCAGGGCAGAGGGGGGCACACCGCCGCAATTCTTGCCATTGTGCTCTCATGCGCCCCCCGAAAGGTCCCCCGTGCACTTACAGAAATCCGTCAAGGACATCCTGTCGGGCCTCATCTTTCTCGGCTTCGGCGCGGCCTTCGCGTTCACCGCGCTCGGCTATCCCATGGGCACGGCGCTGCGCATGGGCGCGGGTTTCTTTCCCTTCGGCCTCGGCCTGCTGCTGGCCGGCTTCGGCGTCGCGATCCTGATCAAGGGGCTTCTCCACCGCGGCATCGCCGAGGACCTCGGGCCGGTGCCGTGGCGCGGCGCGGTGCTGATCTTGGGCGCCCTTATTTTCTTCGGCGCCTGCGTCCGCGGCCTCGGCCTGGTGCCGACGCTGTTCGTCACCGTGCTGGTCAGCGCGCTCGCCAGCCGCACGCTGGCGCCCTGGGCCGCCCTGGCGCTGGCCGCCGGAATGACGCTCGTCTGCTACGTCATCTTCGTGCGCGGGCTCGGCGTCACCGTGCCGCTGTTCGGCCCCTGGACGAGGTTCTGACCTGATGGATCTCGTCGCCAATCTCGCCCTCGGCTTCCAGACCGCGCTCGATCCCATCAATCTTCTCTACTGCTTCGTCGGCGTGCTGCTCGGCACCCTGGTCGGCGTCCTGCCGGGCATCGGCCCGACCGCGACGATCGCCATGCTCCTGCCGATCACCTTCGCCTTCGCGCCGGTCACCGCCCTCATCATGCTCGCCGGCATCTACTACGGCGCGCAGTATGGCGGCTCGACCACGGCGATCCTGATCAACCTGCCGGGCGAATCCTCCTCGGCGGTGACGGCCATCGACGGCTACCAGATGGCCAAGCAAGGCCGCGCCGGGCCGGCGCTGGCCACCGCCGCGCTCGGATCCTTCTTCGCCGGCACGGTCGCGACCTTCATCCTAGTGCTCGCCGCCCCGCCGCTCGCCGCCGTCGCCCTCTCCTTCTCCGCGCCGGAATATTTCTCGCTGATCATCCTCGGCCTCCTCGCCTCGATCGCGCTGGCGCAGGGCTCGGTCTTGAAGGCGCTGGCGATGATCGTGCTCGGCATCCTCCTCGGCACCGTCGGCCAGGACGGCTTCGACGGCACGCCGCGCTATTCTTTCGGCTTTCCCGAGCTCTATGCCGGCATCAGCTTCGTCTCGGTGGCGATCGGCATTTTCGGTGTCGCCGAGATCCTGCGCAATCTGGAGAACGAGAAGACGCGCGACGTCATGGTCAAGACGGTCAAGAACCTCTGGCTGACCAAGGCGGACTTTAAAGCTATCATCGCCCCCGTTCTGCGCGGCACGGCGCTCGGCTCGATCCTCGGCATCCTGCCGGGCGGCGGGCACGTGCTCGCCTCCTTCGCCTCCTACGCCGTGGAAAAGCGCGTCTCGAAACATCCCGAAGAGTTCGGCAAGGGCGCCATCGCCGGCGTCGCCGGGCCGGAGAGCGCCAACAACGCCGCCGCGCAGACCTCGTTCATCCCGCTCCTCACCCTCGGCATTCCCGCCCATCCGGTGATGGCGCTGATGATCGGCGCCTTCATCACGCAAGGGATCACCCCCGGGCCGAACGTCATCACCGACGAGCCGGCGCTGTTCTGGGGCATCATCGTCTCGATGTGGGTCGGCAATCTGATGCTGGTGCTCCTGAACCTGCCGCTGATCGGGCTGTGGGTGAAGCTCCTGACCATTCCCTACAAGGTGCTGTTCCCGGCCATCATCGCCTTCGCCTGCCTCGGCTGCTACTCGATCGACCAGAACCCGTTCGACATCTACGCCATCGTGTTCTTCGGGATCGTCGGCTACGTCCTGATGAAGCTCGGCTGCGAGCCGGCGCCGCTGCTGCTCGGCTTCGTCCTCGGCCCGCTGCTCGAGGACCATTTCCGCCGGGCGATGATCCGCCACCGCGGCGACCTCATGATCTTCGTCGAGCGGCCGATCTCGGCGGCGCTCTTGGCGCTGGCCGTCGCCGCCGTGGTCATCGCGGTCCTGCCGCAGGTCCGCCGTAAGCGGCAGGAAGTGTTCGTCGAGGACGAATAGCGTTCGGCGTAGCGCCGGGCCTCTCACCGCGGTGCCGGCCCGCCGGCAGACTTGCCTTGTGCCGGGGCGGCGCGCTCCGATCTAAGATCCCGGTCCCGACAGGCGGATCGCCACGCCGGCTCCGGCTGGGCCGTCTGAGCCCGTCAGTTCACGACGACGTCGATGTAGTCCTCGTAGACGTCGATGCAGACGTCGGGCGTGCCGTTGACGATCCGGCGGGCATCGGCGCGGTCGATGCTGCCGCGCTTCAGCATCACCTCAAGACGCGCCCGGTTGGCCTTGGAGGCGAAGGTCGAATCGTCCTCGTCGCTGGGATCGCGCTTGCCGAAAGCGTGGAAATTGGCGCGGTCCTGACGGATGATCGCCGCCGCGCTTTTCAGCTGGTAGCCGTCCGAGGCGAAATGATCCTCGTCGCCCATGGTGGCGCAGTAGCTCTCGATCGGATCCATCGCCGTCTGCGCCGCGGCGACACCGGCCGGTGAGCAAAGCGCCGACAGGGTCAGCAGAATGGTCAGGTGTTTCATCGGGTCCCCCACGCGACGACGCGATGGGTGGCCCGCGATCACCGGCGGTGACGCCGGGCCTCATGCCATTCGCTCAGTCGACGCAATGACCATACCGGATTGGCAGGGCGGGACAATGCCCCGGTGGCGCGCGACACGCGGAAAAGCCCGCCATCCGGCGCCCTTTGGGATCAGGCGCAGTCCTGCTTCACCGAGCCGTCGGCGGGTTCGATCTGGACGCGGGTGTGACCGGCACTGATGAAGCCGAGCTTCTTCGCCGCGCCGCGGGAGAGGTCGATCAGCCGGCCCTTGATGAAGGGGCCGCGATCGTTGATGCGCACGACCACGGCCTTGCCGTTGCGCAAGTTGGTCACTTTCACCTTCGAGCCGAGCGGCAAGGTCTTGTGCGCGGCGGTCATCGCGGCCGGATTCATCATCTCGCCGGAAGCGGTGCGCGAGCGCAGCGCGTACCAGGAGGCGCCGCCGCAGGAGAGGCCGAGCTTCGGCTTGGATTCCGCGGTCTGCACGAGGGCAGGGGCGAGCAGCGTACTGGCAGCGATTGTGGTGGCAGCGATCATCGTCACAAACTTCAAGCGTCCGGCCCTTATCCCGTTGATTTACCACGGGTGACCGAGCCTTTAACTCCTCGTGGCCCCCGCGTTTGACGGGGCCTGAGTGACGACGGGATCCGCCCAAAAAAGGGTCGGTTCCAACACGATACATGAACGTTTGAAATAAAAGGCCGCTCTTTCGTGATCCTTACCGTCCGCTATCGCCTATGAGACAGGCGAGGGCCTCGCGATAGGTCGGAAAGGAAAACGTGTATCCCAGGGACTTCAACCGGGCGTTTGATACCCTTTTGTTCTCGCCATAGAAGCTTCTGGCCATCGGCGACAGCAACGCGGAGTCGAAGTCGATCGCCGGAGGAACAGGAAAATGCGCCAGTTTCGCCGCATATTCGACCACGTCTTGCGGCGGTGCGGGTTCGTCGTCGGTGACGTTGAACACCCCACCGAGATCCTGGCTGGCCAAAAGCGTGAGGGCGCCGGCGATGTCGGCGACGTGGATGCGGTTGAACACCTGACCGGGCTTCACCAGTCGCCGCGCTTTGCCCTCGCGAAGATTCACCATCGCATTGCGACCGGGGCCGTAGATGCCGGAGAGCCGGAGTACGGCAAGCGGCACGCCGCGCGCTGCGGCGACCGCCGTCCAGGCCTCCTCCGCGTCGACACGCTCGACCGAGCGCTGCGACACCGGCCGGACGGGCGTTTCCTCGTCGACCCAGCCGCCGTCATGGTTGCCATAGACGCCGACGGTCGAGAGATAGCCGATCCAGGCAAGGTTCGGCATGCCGGTCAGCACCGCGTCACGGTACTGCAGCAGGACCGGATCACCCTCCTCCTTCGGCGCGATCGAGACGAGCAGATGCGTCGTTTCGGCCAGCGCTTCGGGGATCCCCTCGCCGGGCTGGGTGCCATCGAAGACGTAGGCGGGGAGGCCGCGCGCGGCAAAGGCCGCCGCCTTGCCGGGCGAGCGCGTGGTGACGCCGGCGACCGCCGCGGGATCGAGCGTGTCGACGAAGGCCGTGGCCGAATAGCCGCAGCCGAAGACGAAGAGGCGCATGGCCATCAGGCGTTCCCTCCCGCCGACATCCGGCGCCGTCGCCGCGCCACCGGCGGCCCAAAACTGTCGACCTCGAGCCGGTGGATCCGGAGCCGGCCGATCTCGGCCGTGCCGATCCGCGCCTGGCGGACCGACAACCGGCCGATCGCGAAGGCGCCGACGGCGACGGCCCCCAGCGCCAGGGCGCCGAAAGCGAGCGAGCCGATGGCCAGGGCGCCGGTCGCTCGGGCGCCGACAGCCTGCGCACCGACGGCCTGCGCACCGACAGCTTCGGCGCCGACCGCCAGCGCGCCGACGGCGGCCGTGCCGACCGTCTCGCGGCGATCCATCCCAGCCATCAGGGCGCCCCGGCCCTCCCGCAGCGAAGCCTTCGCCCGTTCGAGGCTCAGCAGCGTCGGCCCGACGCCCGCCTCGGCAGCGGGAGCAGGCGTCCCGGCGCCGGCGTCAGGGCCGGCCTGCATCCTGTTCGTCCAGCGCATGCCACTCGCTCCTCACCCGTTCGTCCTCCTCGCTATGCAGGGCGGCGGGGCGCCTTGCCAAGGCCTCATCCGGCGCGAGGCGGCCGAGGGCCCAGACCGCCATCGCCCGCACCAGCGGCGCAGCATCCGCGAGATGCGTCCTGACCGCGCCGAGGAAGCCGGGATCGCCGGCATTGCCCGCGGCGATCAGGCAGTTGGACACGAACTTTTCCCGGCCGATCCGCTTCACCGGCGAGCCGGAAAACAGGGTGCGAAAGCCGGCATCGTCCAGCGCCAGCAGGTCTTCCAGGCGCGGCGCCTTCAGCTCATCGCGCGCGACGAGTTTCGCCTCGCGCGCGCCTTGCGCAAACTTGTTCCAGGGGCAGACGGCGAGGCAGTCGTCGCAGCCATAGATGCGGTTGCCCATCGCCACGCGGAACTCGGCCGGCACCGGCTTTTTCGTCTCGATGGTGAGGTAGGAGATGCAGCGCCTAGCATCCAGGCGGTAGGGCGCGGGGAAGGCGGCGGTCGGGCAGGCGTCCTGGCAGGCCGTGCACGAGCCGCAAAGGTCGCGCCCCGGCGCGTCCGGCTCGAGGTCGAGCGTGGTGAAGATCGAGCCGAGGAACAGCCAGGAGCCGTAGTCGCGCGAGACGAGGTTGGTGTGCTTGCCCTGCCAGCCGAGGCCGGCCATCTGGCCCAGCGGCTTTTCCATCACCGGCGCGGTGTCGACGAAGACCTTCATCTCGTAATCGCCGCCGGCCCGGGCGATCAGCCGCGACCCCAGTTCCTTCAGCCGGCCCTTGATGACGTCGTGATAGTCGCGGTGGCGGGCATAGACCGAGATCGCGCCGCGGTCCTTTCGCGCGAGGATCGCCAGCGGATTCTCCCCCGGCCCGTAGTTCATGCCGAGGACGATGATCGAGTTGACGTCCGGCCAGAGCGACCGGGCCGAGCGGCGGCGCTCCAGCGTCTCCGGCATCCAGTCCATGGTGCCATGCCGGCCTTCGCCGACGAAGGCGTCGAGCCCCGCCGCTGCCGTGACGTCGCCTTCCCCCGGCGCGACGCCGACGGCATCGAAGCCGAGGCGCCGGGCATCGGCAAGGAGGAAAGATCGGAGCGCGGCCTTTGTCATCGCGAAGGGATATAGACGATCGGCCGGCACCGCGCACGGCCGAGAGCGCGGGGCGCCCTCGCCAGGATCGGCGCCGATGCTATTTTTCCCGGTCATGCCGATGCGCGGCCCCCTGCCGGACGGTCACAGACCGTCGACGGGGCGCGGCCGGAAAAGGAGGAGGATATGCAGGTCTTCAGGGCAATGGCCGAGAACAACGCCTGGTCGAACCACCGCCTGCTGACGGTGGTGGAGGCGCTCGGCGACGAGGCTTTCCGGGCGAAGCGGACGGGCTTCTTTCCCTCGCTCCATGCCACCCTCAACCACATCCTGTCGGTCGACCTCTATTATCTCGACGCGCTCACCGGCGGCGGGCTGGGGCTGCAGGTGTTCGAGGATTTTCGCGAGGCGGACTGCGCCGCAGCGCTGCGCCAGCGCCAGGCCCGGAGCGATGCCCGGCTGATCGGCTTCTGTCGGGCGCTGCGCGAGGAGCATCTTTCGGCGACCGTCACCACCGATCGCGGCGAGGATGGCCCTGTCGCCGAGCGCACGGATGCGCTTCTCCTGCATCTCTTCACTCACCAGACGCATCACCGCGGCCAGGCGCATGCCATGCTGTCGGAGACCGAGCTCGCCCCGCCGCAGCTCGACGAGTTCTTTCTCGCCTTCGACGCGGACCGTCGGCAGGCGGAAGTCAGAGCGCTGGGTCTCCAGGCGCTCTGACCGACGAAACTTTTGGCGGAGGGGAGAAAGGGCCGGACTTTCAGGACGCAGGTGCTCGTACCCGAAGGGCGTTGCCCGGCAACCGGGCTCGGCGCGCGTCGTCCTAAAAATCCAGCTCGGCATAGTGCGCGACGGGCGGAATGCCGCGGATGCGCTCGGTCAGGAAGGGTCGGAAGGAGGGCCGCGACTTCACCCGCGTGTACCATTCCTTCGCCGCCGGCTCCTTTTCCCAGGAGATCTCGCCGAGATAGTCGAGGATCGAAAAGGCCGAGGCGGCGGCGAGATCGGCATAGGAAAGTTTCGGGCCCGACAGCCAGTTGCGGCTTTCGGCCAGCCAGCCGACATAGCGCATGTGGTGCTTCAGATTGGCGCGGGCGGCGCGAATCGCCGAGGCGTCGGGCGAACCGCCGCCGTCCTCGGGGCGCATTTCCAGCTTGAAGACTCGCTCGCGCACGAGATAGCGCGTCGCTTCGCCGTCGAGCTTGACCAGGAACCACTCGGTCAGGCGGCGGATCTCGGCGCGTTCCAGCGCCTTTTCGGCGAGCAGCCGCTTCTCGCGCTGGAAGGCACCGCGCGTCTCGTCGAGATATTCGGCGATGACCATGCCGCCGACGATCGCCGGCCCGGAATCCTCGGTGAGGATGGGCAGCGTCGCCGCAGGATTGAGGGCCAGGAATTCCGGCCGGCGCTCCCAGGGGCGCTCTTCGACCAGCTCGGCCCGTTCGCCATATTCGCCGAGAATCAGCCGGACAAAGCGGGACGCGGCGGACATGGGATGATGATGAAGCCTCAGCATGGCAGGGGGCAACGATCTTTCAAAAAGGGGCGCGACCGGACAGAAGCCGCAATCGCCGCCGACACAAACCGAAACATCTCAGGAAAACGTCAAGGAAAGAGAAACTTGGGCGGGGTGCACCGTCGCCGGCGCGACATAGCAGGACCTGCCATCCGCGCAAGTCCTCGTGATGTCCGGGGTCAACGACCCGGCCGGACGATCGTTCCGCGTCCGGTGCCGGCCGCAAGAATCGCCAGAATTGGTTCATGCTTTATGACTATGTTGCGCTGCAAGAGATCGCTCGCGCCCGCAAGCCGGCCGACAGGCAGCCGGAGGGGCGGGGCGAACAGGGAGTTTTTATGGATATCGCCGCCATCGCCAATGCCACCATCCTCGGTTTCATCGAAGGCCTGACGGAATTCATCCCGGTCTCCTCGACCGGCCACATCCTGCTCGCCGGGCATTTTCTCGGCTTTCATTCCAAGGCCGGCACGTTCGAGGTGCTGATCCAGCTGGGTGCCGTCCTCGCCGTGCTCTCGGTCTATTTCGCCAAACTCTGGCAGCTCTTCGTCACCCTGCCGTCGAGCCCGCGCTCGCGCCATTTCGTCACCGGCGTGCTGCTCGCCTTCCTGCCGGCCGCCGTCGTCGGCATGATCGCCCACGACTTCATCAAGACGGTGCTGTTCGAATCCCCGGCGACGATCTGCGTGGCGCTGCTCGTCGGCGGCATCCTCCTGCTCCTGATCGACCGGCGCGCGGTCGCGCCCGTCTACACCGACATCACGGAATATCCGCTGTCGCTTTGCCTGAAGATCGGCCTCTTCCAGTGCCTGGCGATGATCCCCGGCACCTCGCGCTCGGGCGCCACCATTGCCGGCGCGCTGTTGATGGGCACCGACAAGCGCTCGGCGGCGGAGTTCTCCTTCTTCCTCGCCATGCCGACCATGGCCGGCGCCTTCGCGCTCGACCTCTACAAGAACCACGCCGTGCTCTCGGCCGACGACCTGTCGCTGATCGTCATCGGCTTCGCCGTCTCCTTCGTCGTGGCGCTGTTCGTGGTGAAATACCTGCTCGACTTCGTCTCCCGGCACGGCTTTGCGCCCTTCGCCTGGTGGCGCATCGCCGTCGGCGGAGTCGGCCTCGTGGCCCTCGGCATCTGGGGCTGAAGCGCCAAGGCGCACGGGCGAATCGCTCGCCTCGACCTCAGAACAGGCCGGTGAGACCCCGGCGCAGGAGATCGAGCCCGAGCAGCGTCAGGATCGCCTTCAGGATGCGGCGGAACCAGGTCTCGTCCAGCCGGCGCAGAAAGGCGGTGCCGGCGATGGTGCCGGCAAAGCCGCTCGCCACCATCAGCCCGACCAGCGGCAGATAGGGGCCGAAGCCGACGCCGAGCGCGAAGAAGGCGAGCCCTTTCAGCGCATGCTGGACGGCGGTGGTCGCCGCCATGGTGCCGACCAGCACCTGCCGGTCGCGAAAGGTCTGAGCGAGAATGCCCGCATTGATCGGCCCGGTCGCGCCGAAGAACATGGTGAGAAAGGTCGTCGCCAGCCCCATCAGGGCAAAGCCCGGCGCCGTCAGCGCGCCGAGCCGCGGCATCGGCACGAAGGTCAGGACGAGAATGAAGATGCCGAGCGCGGTCTGCAGCACCGCTTCCGGCAGCGCCACGACGAAGCGGGCGCCGATCAGCGCGCCGAACACCGCGCCGAGGAGAAAAGGCCAGACGGCCGGCCAGGCGACGCTCGCCCGCTGCATGACCACGCGGCCGACATTCGAGCCGAGCTGGACGAGGCCGTGCACCGGAATCAGCACCGCGACCGGCAGATAGAGGCTGAGCACCGCCAGCATGCCGAGGCCGCCGCCGAGGCCGAAGGCCGCGGTCGTCGCCGAGGTCAGAAAACTCGCGGCGACGAGGAGGAGAGCCACGGACGGGGCGAGACCGGCCGGCAGGAAGGCGTCCGCCATGGCGGCGACGTTTGCGCTCAGGCCGCCTCTTCCCGGTTCGCAGGCCCCGAAGCCTGGGGGTCGGGCTGTGTGAACTGGCCCTGCGGCCGGTAGCGCACGAGATAGGTCGGCAGCACCGCTTCCAGGAGCTGCGGCTGGATGCCGAAGGCGGCCAAGGTCCGGCCCTCGGCAATGGCCAGGTCCGAGACGACGTTGTCGCTCTTCAGCTGCTCCACCTGGTCCGTCGTCAGCGGCGCGCCGGGCACGAGCCGCATCATGCTGGCCAGCCGCTCGGCCGCACCGAAGGAGAGGTTCAGAAAACGCCGCTTGCGCTGGACGACGGCGAGCATCTTTTCCATCATCTGGCGGAAAGTGAGAATCTCGGGGCCGCCGAGCTCGTAGACCGTGCCGCCCGGCACCTTGCCGTCGACGCACATCGCCACCGCCTGCGCCACATCGTTGACGTAGACCGGCTGGAAGCGCGTGGCGCCGCCGCCGATCAGGGGCAGGAAAGGTGCAAAGCGCGACATTTCGGCAAAGCGGTTGAAGAACTGGTCCTCGGCGCCGAAGACGATCGAGGGCCGAAGGATCCGCGCGTCCGGCACGGCGCCCAGCACCGCCTGTTCGCCCTCGCCCTTCGTCCGCGCATAGGCCGACGGCGCGCCGGCATTGGCGCCGATCGCCGACATCTGCGTCATGCCGGCGCCAGCGGCGCGCGCCGCCTCCGCCACGGCGCGGGCGCCCGAGGACTGCAGCGCGTCAAACGTCTGGCGGCCGGTCTCGGCGAGGACGCCGACGAGATTGACGACGTGGTCGGCACCCTCGACGGCCCGCTCGATCGACCAGGGGAAACGCAGATTCGCCTGGATCGGCATGACCTGGCCCATATTGCCGGTGATCTGCAGGTGATAGGCGAGATCGGGCCGGCGGCAGGCGACGCGGATGCGGTGGCCGCGCTTGGCGAGTTCCCTGACGACATAGCGGCCGAGAAAGCCCGAGCCGCCGAAGACCGTCACCGTCTGTTCCGTATCGATCGCCATATCCGCTCCTTGCCCCTTTGGGACTTCGGCCCCTGGGAGCCTCGACCCCTTTGGGGCCTGCCGTCCGCCCCGGGCCTTTCGGACGCCGCGCCTTGCCGCGCAGCCCCCGCCTTGCGGCCCAAAACGCTCTTCAGCCTCATAGCCGCTAAACCGCCGGAGGTGAAGGCGCAAATCGGCGCGCCCCGCCACCCCGTCGGGCCGGCCCGCGGCCTGCCCCGCCGTCGCCGTCGCCCCTCCCCGCCCGGGCCTCGCCCGCCCCTCGCCAAAGCGCGACGCCCGACCCGCCTTGTCGCCGCGGCTGTCCCGCGCGGCCCGCCAGCGTCACACGGCGCCAAATCCCACCGCGATGCGAAATCCGCGTTGACAGGCTTTTGCCGACCCACTAATGCTCCGCCCCAGTGCCCAGGTGGCGGAATTGGTAGACGCGCACGGTTCAGGTCCGTGTGCCGCAAGGTGTGAAGGTTCGAGTCCTTTCCTGGGCACCATTCCCTGTTCGAAGCGATCCGAAGCGATCCGAAGCGATCCGAACAGTGTCCAAAACCTCAACGAATGATGAGATTCTTGTCCGGCATAGTCCGGCGAGGGATGTTGGTATCCGAATGGTTTGTTGGTAGTTCTGTTGGTATCCGCTGTCGAAGGCGGTTTGATGGAATTTTGATACCAACAAGCGCTAGGCCGAATGCCGCGCTGTGACCTGCAAATCAAGGCTTTCAGGCCATCTGAGCGACCCGCCAAGCACAGTGTTGGCGGTGGCCTACATCTGTTGGTATCGTCCACCGGCTCGAGCTCTGGCGGATCGTCTATCGCTTCGGTGAAAAACAAAAGCTTCCCTCACTCGGTCCCTATCCGACGGTCTCGCTAGCGGATGCCCGCGCACGACGCGACACCGCGAAGTCACTCGTGAAACGGAACGTCGATCCATCCGAGAAATCAAAGCTCGATCGGATCGCGTTGACGGCTCCTCGTGCCGCTTCGCCGCGTTGAAGCGCAAGGCATTTGCCTTGCTCTATCCGTGACCGGCCGAGTTGCGGCTGGTGGAATGGAGCGAGTTCGATCTGGCGAAGCGGGTTTGGGCAATCCCTGCCGCGCGAACAAAGATGCGACGGGAGCATCGCAGACCCCTTTCCGATGCGGCCGTTGCCATTCTTGAGAGCGTGCAGGCGCGGTCCGTCTCGGGATGCCTCGTTTTCCCTGCCATACACAGATCCTTCCGTCCGATGAGCGAGAAACACGCTGAACGGCGCGCTGCGGCGAATGGGCTTCACCAACAAAGAGATGGCGTCACGCGGATTTCGTGCATCTGCCTCCTCGCTTCTGAGTGAGAGCGGTCAATGGCCTGCGGATGCGATCGAGGCCGAGCTAGGGCACGTCGGCGCGGACGAGGTACGGCGCGCCTATCATCGTGCGGCTTACTGGGATGAGCGGCTCAGATGGCTGAATGGTGGTCGTCGGAATTGGCCCCGGCCGGATCGGCGTGGTCGCCATCGGCGCCTCGTACCAATGGATGACGAGTACTCCCTTGGCGCGATTGATCCAGACACAGCGCGGCAGATGATCGCATTTCTCGCGACACAGGTGCGTTGAGCGGGTCGACTGGTTTTCGCTTTCATAAACCGGGTCGTTCCGGCTATTGCCACAAGGGCATTGATGGCATCGCTCGCCACAGAGCGCTAACAGACGGCGATAGCAGGGCGAGAGGATTCCGCGTGAAGGGGCATGTCATCAACTATCGGCCGGAGATCGACGGACTGCGAGCCGTCGCCGTCCTCCTCGTTATCATTGTTCATGCCTTCCCGGACTCGCTTAAGAATGGCTTCATCGGGGTCGACATCTTTTTCGTCATCTCAGGTTTTCTGATCACCGGCATTATTGGGACGCAACTGCAAGCTAGCTCTTTCAGTGTGGTGGATTTCTACATCCGGCGTGCAAACCGAATATTCCCGGCGCTGGTCTTGGTCCTCGCCGCATGCCTCGCCTTCGGCTGGGTTTCTCTCTTTGCCTCAGAGTATCAGCGTCTCGGCAGATCGGCATTTTCGGGCGCGGCCTTTGGCGCAAATATCAACGCCTTCCTTGAAGGCGGATACTGGGACATTGATGCAAAGCTTAAGCCACTGCTTCATCTATGGTCCCTAGGGGTCGAGGAGCAGTTCTATCTAGTCTGGCCGCTGCTACTATGGGCGGTATGGTGGCGACGAGGATTGCTCGTCGCGTCGCTTGCTACCGTCTTTCTTGCTTCGCTCTGCTGGAATTTGTGGTCTGTTGATTCCAATCAGCCGGCCGCGTTCTATCTTCCATTGGCGCGTGTCTGGGAGTTGGCCGCGGGCGGACTTCTGGCCATAGCTGATCAGCACCGACCGATGCTTGCAGCAAGAATCGGCTCATTATTGCGGAACGGCAGTGCAATACTCGGGATCGCACTGATAGCCGCAGCTTTGCTGATTCCGATCCCACCCGAGCAGTTTCCAGGTAAATACGCAATTCTGCCCGTGTTTGGAACTGTCCTCATTATTGCCGCAGGGACGCGAGCTTGGCCAAATGCGATTCTTTCGAACCGCTGGATCACCTATGTCGGTCTGATTAGCTTCCCGCTTTACATGTGGCACTTCCCGGTGCTCGCCTATTCCAGGATTCTTGAGAACGGTGAAGTATCCCCGGAGTATCTTTGGGGCGGCATAGCTCTGACATTCCTGCTCTCCGCTGGGACATACCACTTGGTCGAGCGCCCCATCCGAAACCACAGTCGGTGGCGGGGGAGAATCGCCTTTTCCCTGACAGGTCTCCTAATAGCCGTCGGCACCGTCGGCTATTTCATTTATGTCCAGGATGGTCTCGAAAGCCGCTATGCCGGCGTTTTATCGGAATCGTCCGATCTACCGATTAACCCGATAACTAGTGACTCCAAGCTCGTGGTCTTGGGGGACAGCAATGCTGGTCACTTGGCACCGGGACTGAGCGCGATCTATGGAAAACAACTTCGAATGGCTGCCAGTCCGGGCTGGCCGTTTCTGATCGGGACAGTCTATCGTCCAACAGTAACGTTAGCCTCCTCTTGGAACGGTACGCCAGAGATGACGAAAGATGCACTTGAGGAAATTATAAATGACCCGACGGTCGACGTCGTGGTGATCTCCAACCAGTATATGATGTATTACTATCGTGATCTTTTAGCAGAACAATCTGATCCGATGTCAGGAACGGGAGCCGAGGCTTACGAAGCGGGCCTACGCCGGACGGTTCAATATCTCTCGGAGCACGGCAAGAAGGTAGTTGTTTTCAAGTCGATACCCACACGCGGCGAGGTCGGATCAATCTTTGCCTGCGCTTCAAGAGCGTTGCCCATTCCGCGGCGCCGTCCTATGGCGTGTGACCGCCCCCTTTCGGAGATTGCGGAAACTCGGAGCGACTACGACCGGGTCGTCGAGGAGAGCGTAAAGGGGCTGAACAACGCTTGGATTTTCGACCCCCTGCCGGTTCTCTGCAGCGACCAAGTGTGTCCGATCGAGAAGCAGGGGATTCTGCTCTACCAAGATATGAGCCATCTTAGCGCGGACGGGAGCACCCTCATCGGGGCTGAATTGTCCAAACTCGTGCAACGTATTCGGACAGGACATCTCGTCGGCAGCCGTGCTCCGTAGGGTCGGCTAGCGCTCGCCTTCGCATCGGCGAATTGATTCGGGCCATTGAGGAAGCAGACCCTTGTGTACTATTCGCCAAGGCATTGTGATGGCTTGTCCTCTGCCCCAGCAGCAGGAATACTTTGCCGCCTAGGACGATCTGCAGCGCGGGCATGATCCCCAACAACCGCCGGTCGTCCCAGTCCGAACCTGGGTGACCCGGGCGCACTGGCCAGGGCGGCAGGTCGGCGGATCGCCGCCTGCGGCCGGCATCGACCCGCTTTGCTGCCGCCGCTACCTCTGCCGCGTCAGCACCAGTCCTTGCGAATCGCCTCGGCGCCCTTGCCCACCGCGTGCTGGAGACGTGGCGGCGCGACGGACGCTTTGCTCTCCCTGCCCGCCGCGTTCGGCGCCTTGGCGAAGAGCTGCAGCAACTGCCAAGTGGTCTTGGCGTCGGCGGGGCGGGCGAAGTGGTAGCCCTGACCGAGCACACAGCCCATATCGCGCAGGCATTCGGCCTGGGCGGCGTCCTCGACGCCCTCGGCCACCGTGTTCATGCCGAGCTTGCGCGCGATGTCGATCAGCGCCTCGACGATCGCCCGGCTCGGCCGGTCGGTCAGAATCTTGTCGATGAAGCACTTGTCGATCTTGATGATGTCGACGGGAAAGCTGAGGAGATGGGTGAGCGAGGCGAAGCCCGTGCCGAAATCGTCGAGCGCGACCAGCATGCCCTTGCCACGCAGCCGCTCGATGGCGCGCGCCACCTCCTTGCCCGGACCGTCCATGAAGACGCTTTCGGTCACTTCCAGGACGAGATGCTCGAGGCTGACGCCTTCCACCGCAAAGGCCGCGGAGAGGCGGCTGTCGAGATCGCCGCGCTGGAAATCGGCCATCGACAAGTTGATAGAGACATGGCGGAAGGGAATGGCGTTGTCGAGCCAGGTGCGGATGTCCTGGGCGACCTGGGCGAGCATGACGTCGGTCAGGCGCAGCGACACGGTCGGATCGGCAAAGGCGGCGTGGAAGGCGCCGGCGCTGACGATGTCGCCGGCCGGAGTCCGCATCCGCGCCAGCGCCTCGACGCCGACAATGGCGCCGGTATCGAGGCGCACCAGCGGCTGGTAATGGGTGAGGATGCGCTGGTCCGCCAGTGCCCGGTCGACGCGCGCGATGGTCTCGGTGCGGGCCATCTGGGCCGCCCGCATGTCGCGGGCAAAGCCGGCATAGCCGCCGCGCTGCCGGCGCTTGGCATGGTAGAGGGCGAAGTCGGCGTTCTGCCGCAGGGTGTCGAAATCCCGGCCGTCTCGGCCGTAGACGACGCCGCCGATGGTGACGGACGGCACGATCTCGCTGTCGTCGCAGACGAAGGGCGCGACCATCTTGCCGAGCGCCTTGTGGGCGAAGGCTTCCAGCGCGCAGGCATCGCGGCAGTCCGGGACCAGCAGGGCGAACTCGTCGCCGCCGATCCGGTAGGGGGTTCCCCCCAGATGCTGCAACCGCCCCGCCACTTCGCGGATCAGAAGGTCGCCGACGACATGGCCCCGCGTGTCGTTGACGACCTTCAGATGGTCGATGTCGACGAGCAGAAGCCCGAAAACGGGGTCGGGTCCCGCCAGCATCTCGGCAGCATTCTGGTCGAAGCTGCGGCGGTTGCGCAGGTCGGTGAGCTGGTCGTAGTAGGCCAGGCGCCGGTTGCGGCGCTGGATTTCGGCATGGGCGGTGGCGATCGTGCACAGATGCACGCAGGTCGCCACGATGTCGCGCTCGAGCGGCGTCGGTCCGCGCTGGCTGCGATAGTAGAAGGCGAAGGTGGCGACGACCCTGCCGTCGGGCGCCGCGACCGGGCTCGACCAGCAGGCCTGCAGCCCGAGTGGCAGGACGAGCGCCTTGTAGGGTGCCCAGAGCGGGTCGGTGGCGATGTCGATGACTTCCACCGGCGTGCCGCGGAAAGCAGCGGTGCCGCAGGAGCCCACCCCCTCGCCGATGGCGATGCCGTCGGTCGACGTCAGATAATCATCCGGCATGCTGGGTGCCGCCTGGGGACGAAGCAACCCGGCCTCGTCGACCGTGGCAATGGTGCACAGGGCGTCCGGTGCCAGCGCCTCGGCCCGCCGGCACAGCAGCATGGCGACGTCCTTGAAGCTCAGCCCGGTGGCGATCGCTTCGAGAATTTCGGTCTGGAGCGCATGCAGAGGAGACTGGGGCGTGAACGACATCTCTGGCTCGCGGTTGATCTCATGCCCAGAAGATCACAGCCGCGTTCTAAAGACCTTAAGCAACATCACCGCATTTGTCGTTTCGCGCGCCGACCGGTGCCGGCCACGGCGCGCGGGTCATTCCGCCGGCAGCATCTCGGCCTCGCGGGCGGCGTACCGGCGCTGGGTGTCGACGGTATAGTCGCGCACGATCGGCACGGCGGTGCGCTCGCGGCAGAGCTGCAGGTGGAAGACCATCTGCGCGCCCGTGCGGAACATGGTCTCGCAGGAGAGGAGGTAGAACTCCCACATCCGGGCGAAACGCTCGCCATACATCTCCACCACCGTCGGCCGGTTGGCCTGGAAACGCTCCTCCCAGATGGCGAGGGTTTTGGCATAGTGGAGCCGGAGCACCTCGACGTCGGCGACCCAGAGCGAGTGGCGCTCGACGACGGAAAACACTTCCGATAGCGAGGGCGAATAGGCGCCGGGGAAGATGTATTTCCGCAGCCAGGAGGAGGTGCGCGCCGGCGGGCTCATATGGCCGATCGAGTGCAGCAGCGCGATGCCGTCGTCGGGCATCAGCGCGTTGATCTGGCCGAAGAACTCGTCGTAGTGGCTGAGCCCGACATGCTCGAACATGCCGACCGAGACGATGCGGTCGAACTTTCCCGTCACCTTGCGGTAGTCGAGAAGTTTAAAGCGCACGCGGTTGGACAGGCCCGCTGCCGCGGCGCGCTCCGTCGACAGCTTTTGCTGTTCGGTGGAAAGGGTGACGCCCAAGACTTCGACCTCTTCCATCGCCGCGATGTAGAGCGCGAGATCGCCCCAGCCGCTGCCGATGTCGAGCACGCGCTGGCCGGGCTTCAGGTCGAGCTTCGAGGCCAAGAGCCGCAGCTTGTTGCGCTGCGCGGTCTCCAGGCTGTCGCTCTCCTGGCGAAAATAGGCGCAGGAATAGAGCATGTTGGCGTCGAGGAAGAGCCTGTAGAAGTCGTTGCCGAGATCGTAGTGGTGCGCGACGTTTTCCTGCGCCTTGCCGACGACGTTGCTGAGACGCCGCTGGCGCAGTGGCCCCGACAGCTTTCGCACGAATTTCTGCAAGGGATAGCTGCCGAGACCACGGCGGTTGTCGGAGAAGAGCGCGAGGAAATCGCGCAGGGACGAGCCCTCCTCGAAGGAAAGCGTGCCCTCGGTATAGGCCTCGCCGGCGCTCATGTCCGGGTTGAACACGAGCTTGCGGTAGAGCGCGCGGTCCGACAGCCGCATCACCACCGTGCGGCCGGGCGTGCCTTCAAAGACGTGACGCCGGCCATCGGCGTCGATGACGTCGAGCCGCCCCGTCTGGATGAAGCGCTTCAGCATGTGCGACAGGGGAAACATCGGCAGGCTCCCGGCAAGACCGCGGGCAGTCTGGCATGCCGGGGCGCCGATGCAACAGCACCGGCATCAGCTGCTTGCATGGCCGACCACCGAAGGCGGAGAGGCCGCCGCTCGATTCGGCGAGGCCGCTATTCGGGGTCGCGCAGATAAACCTCGACCGGGCCCTTGAGCTTCAGCGTCATCGGATTGCCGCGGCGGTCCTTGGCATTGCCGGCGGGAACGCGGATCCAGCCTTCGGAGACGCAGTATTCCTCGACATTGGTCTTCTCGACCCCCTTGAAGCGCACGCCGATGCCGCGCGCCAGAAGCTCGGCGTCGTGGAACGGGCTCGTCGGATCGGCGGCGAGGCGGTCGGGCAGCGCGGGGGTGTCGGTTTCGGTCATGGCAAAGCTCGTTTTTCAATGGGATGGTCGTGGCCATAGCCGGTCGCGGCAGTTTCGCCAACTCCCGGGCGCATCCTGAAGGTCCGCGCCCGTCTACCGCCCGTCCAAAAACCCCTGCCGTCGCAGCCAGACATAGACCGCGCCCGCGGAAGCTGCCGCGGCGAGGGCGCCGAAGACGGTGCCCCAGGGCGAATGTGCGAAGGGCATGCCGGCGGTGTTCATGCCGAAGAGGCCGGTGACGAGCGTCGCCGGCAGGAGCAGCGCCGAGAGGATCGACAGGACGTAGAGATTGCGGTTGGTGCGCCGCTGCGCCTGGAGGTCGAGTTCGTCGCGCAGGAGGCGCAGATCGCTCTGGGCCGAGACGACATCGCTGTCGAGGGCAGCGACGCGCTGGCCGAGCCGCTCGACCGCCGGCAACAGAAGGGGCGGCAGATCCTCGTCTTCCTCAAGCCGTAGCAGCACGCCGCGGATCCCGGAGAGCTGGCGATGCAGCTGCACGCTGCGACGACGCCAGGCGACGAGGTCGCGCGGGTCCGGCTCCCAGCCGTCGGACAGCAGCGCGTCCTCGCTCGCCTGGATCCGCGCGGTCATCGCCTGCGTCGAGCGGGCGGCGATGGAGGCGATCGCAGTGACGAGAAGATCCAGCGCCTCGGCGGCGCCCACGGGCCGCGCGCCGGCGTCGATGCGGCGCTTGACGATGTCGGCGGCGTGCAGCGGGTGGTGCCGCGCCGTGATCATCAGGCCGGGGCCGATGGCGACCCGCAGGGCGCCGATGCGGGAGGTCTCGTCCTTGCCGAAGTCGACCTCGAAGTCGTGCAGCACCAGCGCAACGAAGCCGCCCTCGACCAAAGCGCGCTGATGGCCCTCCGGCGACAGGAGCAGATCGCGGACCGCTTCGGGCAGACACGAGAGGTCTGCGATCCAGCGGCAGCTCGACTGGTCGGCGAGATTCACGTGAAACCAGCGCAGGCGGCCTGGCGGCGGCAGGGGGTCGTCGACGGGATCGCGCCCCGAGCCCTCGTCCCGCCCACCCTGCCGATTTAGGGCCGCCACGGCGCCATCGGCGAACTCGAAGCCCCAGATCAGGCTCGGCCGGGTCGCGGGAATGATGGGGTGCGCCGGAGACGCGGCAGGGGGCGGAGCGGTCAGTCGAAAAGTCCGGAAGAGGGAGGTGAGGAAAGGCGCAGGCCGAGCATTGCGCTGGCAGCGTCCGATCGCAAGCGCAACCGCCGTCGCGGGCGGCCGTGGCCGGCGATCGCCGCAGGCCGGCGATCACCGTCGGGCATCACCGGCAGCGGGCGTCTCAGTAGATTTCCGGCACGTACATGTCGGCCGGCACGGGGTGGCGGACATAGTCGTCGTGGCGCACCCGCGGCGGCAGCGTCACCTCCGGCTTGGCGACGTCCTGATAGGGGATCTGGGCCAGGAGATGGGCGATGCAGTTCAGCCGCGCCTTCTTCTTGTCGACCGCCTCGACCACCCACCACGGCGCTTCCGGAATGTGCGTGCGCTCGAGCATGGCTTCCTTCGCCCTTGTATAATCCTCCCAGCGACGGCGCGATTCGACGTCCATCGGCGAGAGCTTCCACTGCTTCAAGGGATCGTGGATGCGCATGTTGAAGCGGAATTCCTGCTCCTCGTCGGTGATCGAGAACCAGTACTTGATGAGGATGATGCCCGAGCGCACCAGCATGCGCTCGAAATCGGGAACGGTGCGGAAGAACTCCTCGACCTCGTCCGGCGAGCAGAAGCCCATGACGCGCTCGACGCCGGCGCGGTTATACCAGGAGCGGTCGAACAGGACCATTTCGCCGCCGGCCGGCAGATGCGGCACGTAGCGCTGGAAATACCACTGGCTGCGCTCGCGCTCGGAGGGGGCGGGCAGCGCCACCACGCGGCAGACGCGCGGGTTGAGGCGCTGGGTGATGCGCTTGATGGCGCCGCCCTTGCCGGCGGAATCGCGGCCCTCGAAGATCACCACGACCTTCAGCTTCTGGTCCTGCACCCAGTCCTGCAGCCGCACCAGCTCGCGCTGCAGCCGGAACAGCTCGCGGAAATAGCGGCGGCGCTCGAGCCCCGCCGCTGCGGCATCGGCCGCGGGAAGCTCCAGGCTCTCCTCGTCCATCTGCAGTTCGAGTTCCTCGTCGAGCGAATCGGCGATTTCGGCGCGCATCCGGTCGAAGTCGGCGATGCGGCGCGGCGGCTGGGCGTTGTCCATGGCGGGATCCTCGAGGCTTTGCCGCAGCCTTGCGCGGTTTTGATTGCGGATATGTGACAGCGCAGACCCCTCGGCGTCACACCGCCGCACCGGGTCTGCCGCTTCCCGCGGATCCCATGTTATACTTCCGCGATCTGCGGATGGCGCGCCCGGCTGGACAGAACAGGATATCCTTCTATACCCGGTGATCTATCCCCGGGATCGACGGTGCCGCATGCCCTTTCACATCAAGAATGCCGAGACCGACGCGCTGGCGCGAAAGTTTGCCGGGATGAAGCATCTCGGCCTGACCGACGCGGTGCATCTGGCGCTGCAGGAAGCGGTGGCGCGCGAGGCGGCCAAGCCCGCCCTGCCCGACCTCGCCGCCGCCTTCTGCCGCGATCTCAAGGCGCGCGCCGCCGCCCGGCCGGAGACCTGATGTTCGTCGACGTCTCTGCGCTACTCGCCATGCTGCTCGACGAGGACGAGGCGCGCATCCTGGCCGCCCGCCTGCAAGGCGCGCCGCAGCGCCTGACCTCGCCCGTGGCGGCGCTGCAGGCGGCCGAGGGCGTCGCCGCGGCGCTCGGCCTGTCGCCGGTCGAGAGCGAGGCCGCGGTCCGCGAATTCCTGGCACTGATGGGGATCAAGGTGGTGTCGCTTCCGGTGCAGCTGGTGGCGCCGGCGGCCGAGGCGCTCGGCCGCTTCGGCCCGGGCCGGCCCGCCGGGCTGACGCGCGACGACTGCCTCGCCTATGCCGCGGCGCGCTATTATCGTCTGCCCCTGCTCTACAAGGGCCGCGCTTTCGCTGCGACCGACATCGAGGCGGCCTGACGCGCAGGGCTTCTGCTTGACCCGGACGGTGGTTTGCGTTTCTGACAGCAGGACGGCGCCAGCAGCGCACATTCCTGGCGGCTCCGCGGTGCGGGCCGCGCGATCCCGAAGAGGCTTTCCATGACCATCCGCGTCCACAAGGGCGACCTGCCCGACCTCGCCCGCTACACCGGCTCGGTCGCCATCGACACCGAGACGCTCGGCCTCGACACAAGGCGCGACCGGCTCTGCGTCGTGCAGCTGTCCTCCGGCGACGGCACCGCCGACGTGGTGCAGATCGCCAAGGGCCAGCGCGAGGCGCCGAACCTCTGCCAGCTCCTCGCCGATCCGACCCGGGTGAAGATTTTTCACTACGCCCGCTTCGACATCGCCGCGCTCTACCACGCCTTCGGCGTGATGACGGCGCCGGTGTTCTGCACCAAGATCGCCTCGCGGCTGACGCGCACCTACACCGACCGGCACGGGCTGAAGGATCTCACCAAGGAGCTGATCGGCGTCGACATGTCGAAGCAGCAGCAGTCCTCCGACTGGGCCGCCGAGACGCTGTCGCCGGCGCAGATCGAATACGCCGCTTCGGACGTTCTCTATCTGCACGACCTGATGGCCGTGCTCTTGAAGAAGCTCGAACGCGAGGAACGGCTCGACATCGCCCGCGAGACCTTCGCCTACCTGCCGACGCGCGCCAAACTCGACCTTCTCGGCTGGGACGAACAGGATATTTTCTCGCACTCGGTGTGAGGGGGGAGCGGCCGGGCGGCGGTCTCCCCTTGCCCCGGAGCTGCCGGAAGGTGACGGGTCGGATCATTTGATCTGACTCGCGAGATCTCCTCGATACTTGTATATTCGTCCCATGAAGATGGTCTGGGGCGATCGCAAACGGCGGGCCAATCTCGAAAAGCACGGGATGGATTTTGCCGCAATCGATGTCCACTTCTTCATCAGGGCAGCGATCGTTCCGGCCAGGAACGGTCGCCTGATTGCCATTGCTGATCTCGACGGTCCAACCACGGTGGTCTTTGCGCCGCTGGGAGCAGAGGCGGTCTCCATCATCAGCATGCGCCCTGCCTCACGCGGTGAAAGGAGGCTGTTGTGACTAAGGAATTCGTCGAGGGCCGCGGCTACAGTCGCGAGGACTGGGACGCGGTCGACAGTCCGGAACTGACCGAAGAGGAACTGGCTCAGGCCAAGCCGATGGCCGAGGCGATGCCGGAACTCTATGCTAGGCTCGTCGCCGCGCAGGCGGCGCTCGACCTCCAGGCGGCAAAGCCGAAAGTTTCGGTCGACCTCGACGGCGATCTCGTCGAGCGGATGCGGGCGACAGGACCGGGCTGGGAGTCGCGCGCCAACGACGCGCTGCGGCGGTGGCTGGATGACGTCGCCTAAACGGCGATTACGCAAGGGCCCTTCTTTGCGGCCACGGGCCAGCAGCTATGGGCCTGCGGCGAGCAGTTCTTTCGCGCTCGCTGCAAAAGGCCGAGGGTGGCGCATCCTTCTCCGCTCGTCATCCCGGGCTTGACCCGGGATCCATGCCAAGCCGCTGAACAAGCGCGGTCCGGTAGACATTCCCTTGGGATGGCGCCTTGCCAGCCGGAGCCTATCCTGAGCCGGAGGGGATCGTCGTCGCCTCGGCATGGATCCCGGCTCAAGGCCGGGATGACGAAATCTAGAGGCCGCAGCCTTCGGCCGGATGCCAGCACGTTGGCGTCTCCGTCGGTCGTCTCCCGGGCCCATGCAGAGCCCGACGCCAAGTCCCTCATGGTGAGCCTGTCGAACCACGGGGGGTCGGCACGACGGTCGTGCGTGCCCCTCGCCCTTCGACGGGCTCAGGATGAGGGGCATGGAAACGGTCGCGCACGGCAGGAAACGCGAGTAGGAGCCGCGCGCCCTACCCCGCCAGAACCCTCAACGCCTCTTCCGCGTCGATGCGGCCGTCGTAGAGGGCGCGACCCGAGATCGCACCCTCAAGCTTCGCAGCGTCCGGCATGGTCAGGCGGACGATGTCGGCGATCGAGGCGAGGCCGCCGGAGGCGATGACCGGCATCGAGACGGCTTCCGCCAGATCGATGGTCGCTTCCCAGTTGATGCCGGCGAGGATGCCGTCGCGGTCGATGTCGGTGTAGACGATCGCCGCAACGCCGGCGTCCTCGAACTGGCGGGCGAGGTCCACCACGGAGAGCGCCGAGGTCTCGGCCCAGCCTTCGACCGCCACAAGACCGCCCTTGGCGTCGATGCCGACGACGATGCGGCCGGGAAAGCGCTTCGCCGCCTCGCGCACCAGCGCCGGATCGCGCAGGGCGACGGTGCCGAGAATTACCCGGCCGACGCCTTTTTCCAGCCAGCGCTCGATGTCGGCCATCGAGCGGATGCCGCCGCCGAGCTGCACCGCCATCTCGCCCCCGACCTCGGCGAGGATCGCCTCGACCGCGCCGGCATTCACCGCCCTTCCCTCGAAGGCGCCGTTCAGGTCGACAACGTGCAGATGCGTGAAGCCGAGGTCACGGAATTCTCGCGCCTGCGCCGCCGGATCGGCGTTGTAGACGGTCGCCTGGTCCATGTCGCCGAGTTTCAGGCGCACGCAGGCGCCCTCCTTCAGGTCGATGGCGGGAAAGAGGATGGGCATGGCGGGGCCTTCAGAACAGCGGGCGGAAAGGCAGAGCAACGAGACGGACAGGGTCTGCCGGGCTCAGGGCGCCCAGGTCAAAAAGTTGGTCAGCAGGGCCAGGCCGAGCTTTTGGCTCTTTTCCGGGTGGAACTGGGTGCCGGCCTTGTTGTCCCGGGCGACGATGGCGGTGACGTCGCCGCCATAGTCGGTGGTGGCGACGAGGTCCGCCTCGTTCTCCACCTGCAGCTGGTAGGAGTGGACGAAATAGGCGTGCAGGCCGTCTTCCCCCGTCGGAATGCCGGCGAGCAAGGGATGGGCATGTTTCACGTGAATCGTGTTCCAGCCGATCTGCGGGATCTTCAGCTGGGGATCGTTCGGCACGATCGGGGCGACGTCGCCGGGAATCCAGCCGAAACCGCGCGTGACGGTCTTTTCCAGGCCCTGCGTCGCCATCAGCTGCATGCCGACGCAGATGCCGAGAAACGGACGGCCGCGCGTCTCGACGGTCTCGACCAGCGCCTCGGTCATTCCCGGCACGGCGTCGAGGCCGCGGCGGCAGTCGGCATAGGCGCCGACGCCCGGCAGGATGACGCGGTCGGCGCGGCGGACGGTCTCGGGATCGTCGGTGAGGACGATGTCCGTCTCCAGCCCCGCCTCGCGCGCGGCGCGCTCGAAGGCTTTTGTCGCCGAGCGCAGATTGCCCGAGCCGTAGTCGATGATCGCCAGCATCAGCGCACCCTTTGCGAATCGAAGAGGCCGAGCGAGGCCCGGCGCTCGGCCAACCGGCGCGCGAGAGGCCCGCCGGTTGCTATGGGAGTGCCCGCGGCGGCGGCCGAGGTCGGTCCCGCCCCGGCCGCGCCGCCGGCATAATAGAGGATCGTCGCCTCCGCTTCGTCCGCGGCGTCGACGACGGCGACCTCCTCGAAACCGCGGCGGCGGTAACGGGCGGCGCGAAGGCTCGGGCCCTCCAGCGCGACAAAGAGGCCGAGGAGCAGCGGCAGGACGAGGCCGGCCAGCCCGAGGCCGGCCCGCTCCGCCGCCCAGCCGAGACCGAGATCCAACGCCAGGACGGCGAAACCCGCCAGCACCAGACGATGGCGCCAGAGCCACAGCCACGGCAGCACCACCGCCCATTTCGTCACACCGTCGCGCAGGAACACCGCGCCCTCGCTCGGCCTGACGCCGTCGTCCGACGGCGGCTCGAACACGACGTAGCGCGTCATGCCCCGCCACCCTGGCAGAGCCGGCGGCTCACGCGAGAACGCCCTTGGTCGAGGGCACGAGGTCGGCCTGGCGCGGGTCGATGGCAACGGCCTCGCCCAGCACCCGCGCCACCGCCTTGAAGCAGGTCTCGGCGATGTGGTGGGCGTTGTCGCCGTAGTGGTTCTCTATGTGCAGGGTGATGCCGGCATTCTGCGCCAGCGCCTGAAAAAACTCGCGCACCAGCTCGGTATCGAAGGTGCCGATCTTTTCGCGCGGAAATTCCACCTTGAACACCAGGAACGGACGGCCGGAAACATCCACCGCCGCGCGCGTGAGGCATTCGTCCATGGCGAGGTCCAGCGAGGCGTAGCGGCGGATGCCGCGGCGCTCGCCGAGCGCCTGACGGATCGCCTGGCCGAGCGCGATGCCGGTGTCCTCGACGGTGTGGTGGTCGTCGATGTGCAGATCGCCGTCGGCCCGGGCGGTGATGTCGATCAGCGAGTGGCGGGCGAGCTGCTCCAGCATGTGGTCGAAGAAGCCGACGCCGGTGGCGACGTCCGCCCGGCCCGATCCGTCGAGGTCGACGCGCACCTCGATCGCGGTTTCGTTGGTCTTGCGCACGATCTCTGCCATGCGCCGGCCCGCGGTCTCGCTCATCTCACGTCCTCTTCCGCCGGTGCCCGGCCTCGGCCTTCGCTTTAATGCAGATCGCCGCGGGCGCGAAGGCCCGCCCGCCACAAATCCGCCGGCAATCGCCGCGCCATCTCCGGCAACGCGGCGCCGGTTTGGCGCCGGCGGCACGAGCCCTTACATGAGGCCCCGACAGGCGGACGGCAACATCGTCCGCCGCATCGGAAAGAGACGACATGCAAGAGCACAACCCCGCCACCATGTACTCCACCACCATCGTCACCGTGCGCAAGGGCGGCCGCGTCGTCATCGCCGGCGACGGCCAGGTGTCGCTCGGCAACACGATCATGAAGGGCAATGCCCGGAAAGTCCGGCGCATCGGCAAGGGCGGCAATGTCATCACCGGCTTCGCCGGCGCCACCGCCGACGCCTTCACCCTGCTGGAGCGCCTCGAGGCCAAGCTCGAACAATATCCCGACCAGCTGATGCGCGCCTCGGTCGAGCTCGCCAAGGACTGGCGCACCGACCGCTATCTCCGTCGGCTGGAGGCGATGATGCTGGTCGCCGACCAGTCGATCACCCTGGCGCTGACCGGCAATGGCGACGTGCTGGAGCCGGAGGGCGGCATCATGGCGATCGGCTCGGGCGGCAATTACGCGCTCGCCGCCGCGCGGGCCCTCGCCGACACCGACTACGACGCCGAGGAGATCGCCCGCCGGGCCATGAAGATCGCCGGCGAGATCTGCATCTACACCAATGGCAACATCGTCCTCGAGAGCATCGAGGGAGCCCTGTGACGTCCGAGGCGCGGACCGACCGCGCGGCGCCGGCCCCTGGCGGCGCGACGGCGGCGGCGTCCGTCGGCGCGGGCGGGACCCCCACGCCATCGGGCCGGGGCAGGCCTGCGGCCCGGGAGCGTGATCGCGGGAGCCGTCCGTCGACTGGCGGAAAAGCGACCGTGACAACAGAGCACCGAAGCGGGACGGCCATCTGATGAACGCTCGTTCCCCTTGCCTGCCGGCCCCGGTCCGGATGAAGGCGACTTGAGCCTTGCCGAGCGCCCCCGGCCGGCCGGCCGGCCGTTTCCGGCTCGGCTGCGGCAGCTGCGCCGGGCGGCGGCATTCTGGACGGAGCGCCGCATCCGCCTGGTGACGGGGCTCGTCCTCTTCGCCTTCATCGCCCTGCATTTCGCCAACCACGCGCTGGGTCTCGTGTCGCTGACAGCGATGGAAGAGGGCGAAAAGTGGTTCGGGCGGATTTGGGGCGGCGGGCCGATGCGGGCGCTGTTCTACGTCGCGCTGATGGTGCATTTCGCCCTGGCGCTGCATGCGCTGTACAAGCGTCGGACACTGCGCATGCCCATGCGCGAGGCGATGCAGATCCTGTTCGGCCTCGGACTGCCGCTCCTGATCATCCCGCACGTTCTCGCCGTCGGCTTGGCCGAGCAGACGACGGGGCACGACGCCGACTATGCGCATGTCGTGCACGCGCTGTGGGCCGCGCCGGCGAATGCTCTGCAGCAAGTGGCGGCGCTCGTCGTCGCCTGGGTGCATGGCTGCCTCGGCCTGTGGTTCTGGCTGCGCTTCCGGCCCTGGTTCCCGCGCATCGCCCTCCCCGCCTTCACCATCGCGCTGCTCGTGCCGGTGCTCTCGATCCTCGGCTTCGTCGCCGCCGGCAAGGAGATCGGCAGCGGCCTCGTCACCGTGGTCCGCCATCCCGCGACGCCGGCCGGCGCGGCGCTGGCCGCCCAAGCGAGCCTCGCCGTGCACGCGCTCTACTTCGGTGCCATCGCCGCGACTCTCCTCGCCCGAGCGCTGAAGCAGCGACGCGGGCTCCTCAGCGGTTTCCGGGTGACCTATCCAGAAGGCCAGGTCATCGCCGTGCCGATCGGGACCAGCGTGCTCGAAGCGAGCCGCATCGGCGGCATCCCGCATGTCGCGGTCTGCGGTGGCAAGGGCCGCTGCTCGACCTGCCGGGTGCGGGTGATCGAGGGACAGGGCGCGCTGCCGCCGCCGCATGCGGCCGAGCGCACGACGCTGGAGCGGATCGATGCCCCCAGCGACATCCGCCTCGCCTGCCAGCTGCGCCCGACGGCGAACCTGCGCGTCGCGCCCGTGGTCACCGCCGAGCTGCCGCGCCTCGACGGCGGCGCGACGCTGGCCTGGCGCGCCGGGGCGGAACGCAGCATCGTCGTGCTGTTCTGCGACCTGCGTGGCTTCACCGCCATGACCGAGCGGCGCCTGCCCTTCGATACGGTCTTCCTCCTCAACCGCTTCTTCGCCGCCGTCGGCGAGGCGGTGGAGAGCTCTGACGGCTATCTCGACAAGTTCATCGGCGATGGCGCGCTGGCGCTGTTCGGCCTCGGCAAGCCGCAGGATGCCGCCTGCGCCGACGCGCTGATCGCCGCCGCGCGCATCGCCCGCGCCGCCGACGCGCTGAACAGGACGCTGGCGCAGGAGCTCGGCGGCGCCCGCATCCGCGTCGCCATTGGCCTGCACACCGGGGCGGCGATCGTCGGCCACATGGGCTATGGCCGCGCGGCCAGCCTCACCGTCGTCGGCGACACCATCAACACCGCCAGCCGGCTCGAGACCGTCGCCAAGGAGCACGACGCCGAACTCGTCGTCTCGGTCGAGCTCGCCGAGCGCGGCGGCCTGCCGCTGAAGGCCGGCAAGCGCAAGATCGTCGCCATCCGCGGCCGCAGCGCCCCGCTCGACGTGCTCGTCGTCACCGACGCCAGGCGCCTCGACGAAAAGATGGCGGTGGCGGGGTAGGCGGCGATCTCGTGCGCCCGCTGGCGCTCCCCCTCATCGCCCTGCCGGGCACGTCTCCCCGGAGGGGCGAAGAAGAACGTTGTCGGCGCGCGCCGACCCTCGTTCGTATGGCCTGAGTTCGCATGTCACGATCCCCAGCCATGCATCGTGCACATAGCCGTTCTGCGCCCGGCCGATAGCTGAAAATGCAGGGTCTGCCATTCCCGATCAGCGCTCCTATGCATGACCGCGATCGCCTATATCGGGGACGTCGAACGAAACGAACCGCCCAGCCACCACCGACGAGAGGCTGGACCGCAAAGGATACTGCCATGAACATCGCCCGCTCCTTCCAGGCTTGGCGCCAGGCCCGCAACACCGAGGCCGAACTGAACCGTCTGTCGCACCGCGAACTCGCCGACCTCGGCATTTCCCGCGCCGACATCCCGATGATCGCCCGTCAGGCGGTCCGCTAAGAATTCGAGCTTCGCCGGGGTCGTCCTCCCACGACCCCAGCGGATCGGCCGCGCGGTTCCTCCCACCGCCGACGGCCAACCCAAGACGCCCTTGCCGGTCCTCCCCCGGCAAGGGCGTTGTCGTTTCCGGGGCAGGCTTCCGTTCGACTCCTATATCCAACCTGATATAGTCGGCCGATGAAGCCGGTGGCTTTCCTCGGAAGCGCGCTCGACGCGTTGCGGTCGTTTTCAGAAGACGCACGGCGTCGGATCGGTTTCCAGATCGACCGGGTGCAGCGGGGACTCGACCCCGACGACTGGAAGCCGATGACGACGATCGGTCCCGGCGTCCGCGAGATCCGGGTGCGCGACGCGACAGGCGCCTACCGGGTCGTCTATGTCGCCACCTTCGAAGAAGCCGTCTACGTGCTTCATGCCTTCCAGAAGAAGGCGCAGGTGACGTCCAGGCGCGACATTGCCCTCGCGAAGGCGCGCTTCGACGACCTTGTACGGGGACGGAGATGATGACCGAACACCGTTTTGACAGTATCTGGGACGCCCTGGAGGATTCGCCCGGGGAAGCGGCCAACATGAAGGCCCGCTCGGGTCTGATGTCGGCGATCCGCGAGGCCGTCCTCGGCTGGAAGCTGACACAGGCCGAGGCCGCGAGACGGCTTGGCGTGTCGCAGCCGCGCATGAGCGATCTCCTGCGCGGCCGTATCGACAAGTTCAGCCTGGACGCTCTGATGGTCTTGGCAGGCAGCGCCGGCCTGACCGTCGAGTGGCGAATCGGCAAGACGGCCGCCTAGCATCGCATCGTCGATGCTTCGGCATGCCCCTCGTCATCGGACACGCTACCGTTGACAACAGGAACCCTTTCCGGCCGCCCGGCATTCACGCTGCCATGGACAAGCCCCTCGACGACCGCCGCCCCTTCGCTCTCGTCGTCGACGATGATGCGCTGATCCTGATGGATGCCTCGGATATTTTGAGCGACGCCGGCTTCAGGCCGCTGGAAGCCAGCAATGTCGATGCCGCCGAAGCCGTGCTGATCGAGTATGCGGCGGAGATCACCCTGCTCTTCACCGACGTCCAGATGCCGGGTGACCGCAATGGGTTCGATCTTGCCCGCCTGACGGCCGAGCGATGGCCCGATATCGGCATCCTGATCGCCTCGGCCGTCGCCGACCCGCACCCGGAGCTGATGCCCGAGGGCGCCATGTTCGTGCGCAAGCCGTTTTCCCAGGACGTAATCTACGACCACCTTCGGCGGCTCCTGCCGGAGGGCAAGAAGCCCGAACCGCTGAAGGCGAAGACGCGGGCGCATTGAGGCAACCAGCGATCGACACGGCGCGGCGTCAGGTCGGTCCGACGAGGGAGCCCGAGCCCGAAGCCCTATTCCGACGAGACGCAGCGATACGGCGCGATCATTCCGTCAGCGGGAGACATGATTTTCAGCGAAACGTGAATTGGTGGAGCCAGACGGAATCGAACCGACGACCTCTTGCATGCCATGCAAGCGCTCTCCCAACTGAGCTATGGCCCCACGGGAGCGTCGCCCGAAGGCGCGGTCCGGACCGAAACGTTTGGGGCGCTTCGGGTGTGGCGGGTTCATACTGAAGCCTGCCGGGAGGGTCAAGCGGCAAATCCGCTTTGTCGTCATTTGGCCGTCATGCCGGGCCGGAAAGTCAGCTTGGCGAAGGCTTGCGGTCGCGCCGCGCCTTTTTTGAGGAAGCGCCTGCGCCCGCAAAGGCGGGAGGGGCAGCCTCCTCGCCGGCGTTGCCGCGCGCCGCCGATGGCGCCGCGCGGGAAGGTGCCGAATCGATCAGTCGTCGTCGTCGTCGCGCGAACCGATGATGTCGGTCATGTCGTCGTCTTCGTCTTCGTCAGGCTCGAGGAAGGTGTCGGCGTCGTCGGCCTCGACTTCCTCGTCCTCGTCGTCGTCGATGTCGATCGTGTCCTTCTTGACCGCGACCTCCTCGTCCTCCTCGATGTCGGTCAGCGACACCGTCTCGGGCGCGTCCTCGGCGTCGTCGGCGACCTCGGGGACCTCGGCCTCGGCCTCGGGGACGACGGCGGCGGCGCCGCGCTTGGCGCGGGCCGGGATCTCGAAGAAGGAGACGGGATAGCTCGTGCCGGTATAGGGCGAGACGATCGGATCCTTGTTCAGGTCGTAGAACTTGCGTCCCGTCTCCGGGCAGATGCGTTTGGTGCCGAGTTCTGGATTTGCCATGGGGTGCCTCGCGTCTTTCAAATGTCTGCTGGATCGCCCCGCGCCACGCGCCGGGCAGAGGGGACGGGGCACCCGATCGGCGGGGCGCCTGCCGTCCCTGTCCCGGCGCTGGGAACAGGCGCGCGGGCAAGAAAACCGGTTGGTCCCTTACGTCGTGCACGAAAGCTTGTCAAAGCGGAAGCCGGGCGCTGCGCGACAGCGCAAAATCCGCGCCTTGCCGGGCCGAAATCCTGCCGGCCTCAGGGTGACGCGCCCTTTTCTCCCGTGCTAACTCCGGCCGCGAAGAGGGCCTTCGAGCGGCGCCCTTGCTGAAGACAGCCCGGTTCGCCCGAAATGGGGGCCGGGAAGGAAGGCGACAAGCCATGAGCGGACATGATTCGGCGCCCCAGCCGATGCAGGCGTCAAAGAGTCCCGGCCTTGCCGGCGCGGCCAAAATCCCCGGCGACAAGTCGATCTCGCACCGGGCTTTCCTGTTCGGGGGCCTGGCGGCCGGGCGCACCCGCGTCAGCGGTCTTCTAGAGGGCGAGGACGTGCTCGCGACCGGCCGCGCGATGCGGGCGATGGGGGCGAAGATCGTCAAGGAAGGCGCGCACTGGCTCGTCGACGGCGTCGGCAATGGCTGCCTGCTCGAGCCCGAGGCGCCGATCGATTTCGGCAATGCCGGTACCGGCGTGCGGCTGACCATGGGCCTTGTCGGCCCCTATGATTTCGGCGCGACCTTTACCGGCGACGCCTCGCTGTCGCGCCGGCCGATGGGCCGCGTGCTCGATCCGCTGCGGCTGATGGGTGTCCAGGTCGCCGCGCGCACCGGCGACCGGCTGCCGCTGTCGATACGCGGACCGCGCGTCGCCGCGCCGATCAGCTACCGCGTGCCGATGGCCTCGGCGCAGGTGAAGTCGGCGGTGCTGCTGGCCGGCCTCAACGCGCCGGGCGTAACCACGGTGATCGAGCCGGTGATGACGCGCGACCACACCGAAAAGATGCTGGAAGGGTTCGGCGCGACGGTCTCGGTCGAGACCGATGCCGCGGGCGTGCGGACCATCCGGCTGGAGGGTCAGGGCAGACTGTCGGGCGTCGCCGATTTCGTCGTGCCGGGCGATCCGTCCTCGGCCGCGTTTCCGATCGTCGCGGCCTGCATCGTGCCGGGCTCGGACGTCACCATCCTCAACGTGCTGATGAATCCGACCCGCACCGGGCTGATCGCGACGCTGACGGAGATGGGCGCCTCGATCGAGATCCTCGATCCGCGCTCCTCGGGCGGCGAGGACGTCGCAGACCTGCGCGTGCGCCATTCGGCGCTGAAGGGCGTCACCGTGCCGGCCGAGCGGGCGCCGTCGATGATCGACGAATATCCCGTGCTCGCCGTCGCCGCCGCCTTTGCGGAAGGGCGGACAGTGATGCAGGGGCTGGAGGAGCTGCGCGTCAAGGAGAGCGACCGCCTCGCCGCCGTCGCCGCGGGCCTTGCCGCCAACGGCGTCGAGCATGTCGAAGGCCCGGAGAGCCTCACCGTCACCGGTCGGCCGGATGGCAAGGGCATCGGCGGCGGCACGGTGGCGACGCATCTCGACCACCGCATCGCCATGAGTTTTCTCGTCCTCGGCCTCGCCGCGGAAAAGCCGGTGACGATCGACGACGCGGCGATGATCGCCACGAGCTTTCCCGAATTCACCGGTCTGATGACGGCGCTCGGCGCCAAGCTCGAGAGCCTTGCCGAATGACCGGGAGTGATCGGGCCGACACGGTGCGCGCGAAATCGCTCGTCATCGCCATCGACGGGCCGGCGGCGGCCGGCAAGGGCACGCTCGCCAAGCGCCTGTCTGAGCATTACCACCTGCCCTATCTCGACACGGGCCTTCTCTATCGCGGCATCGGCAAGCTCGCTTTCGAGCGCGGCGTCGATCTCGACGACCCGGTCGCGACCGGGGAGATCGCCCGGGGGCTCGAGCCCGCGCATCTCGACGAACCGCCGCTGCGCGGCCACGAGGCCGGCGAACGCGCGTCGCGCGTCGCGGTCCACCCGCCGGTGCGCCAGGCGCTGGAGGATTTCCAGCGCGCCTTTGCGGCAGGTCCGAAAGGCGCCGTGCTCGACGGGCGTGACATCGGCACCGTGATCTGCCCGGGCGCCGACGTCAAAATCTTCGTCACCGCCTCGGCCGAGGTGCGCGCCCGCCGCCGGACGGACGAACTGGCGGCGAAGGGCCGGCCGCCGGAATACGAACGCATCCTCGCCGAAGTGAAGGAGCGCGACGCGCGCGATGCCGGGAGAGCCACGGCGCCGCTGAAGCCCGCCGCGGACGCCCACTTGCTCGATACCAGCGAAATGGATATAGAAACCGCATTCCAGACGGCTTGCGGACTGATCGATCGGTCCCTGAATCGCGCGGAATGAGGCATGAGGGCGGCTCTCGCAGGAGGGCGCGCCCTTTTTGGCCATTCCGGTGACGGTGCGCCTTCGCGCCCTGCCGGCGGGCCGAGATTCGAGAACCCTGCCCAAGGCCGGTCCACCGCGCCAGCCGGTGCTCTTCCCGCAAGGGGATGGCTCCGGGCCCTTCTTCCGCTCCGCGGAACGGGGCGGGACCAGTCCGACGGCGTCCTGAAACACGAACACGCGGCGCACGGCCTCCCCCCGACGACACGGGCGACGAGGTCCCAAGGAGAACGAATGTCAAACACCAACCCATCGCGCGATGATTTCGCCGCGCTGCTCGAAGCCTCCTACCAGGATCACGATGTCGCCGAAGGCGCCGTGGTCAAGGGCATCGTCGTCGGCATCGAAAAGGACATGGCCGTCATCGACGCCGGTCTGAAGGTCGAAGGCCGCGTCGCGCTGAAGGAATTCGGCGGCAAGGGCGGTTCGGAGCTGAAGATCGGCGACACCGTCGAGGTCTATGTCGAGCGCATCGAGAATGCCCTCGGCGAAGCCGTTCTGTCCCGCGACAAGGCCCGCCGCGAAGAGAGCTGGGTCAACCTCGAGGTCAAGTTCAACGCCGGCGAAAAGGTCGAAGGCCAGATCTTCAACCAGGTCAAGGGTGGCTTCACCGTCGATCTCGACGGCGCCGTGGCCTTCCTGCCGCGCTCCCAGGTCGACATCCGCCCGATCCGCGACGTCACGCCGCTGATGAACACGCCGCAGCCGTTCCAGATCCTGAAGATGGACAAGCGCCGCGGCAACATCGTCGTCTCGCGCCGGACCGTCCTCGAAGAGTCGCGCGCCGAACAGCGTTCGGAAATCGTGCAGAACCTCGAGGAAGGCCAGACCGTCGACGGCGTCGTCAAGAACATCACCGACTACGGTGCGTTCGTCGACCTCGGCGGCATCGACGGCCTGCTGCATGTCACCGACATGGCCTGGCGCCGCGTCAACCACCCGACCGAGATCCTGCAGATCGGCCAGACCGTCAAGGTCCAGATCATCCGCATCAACCAGGAAACCCACCGCATCTCGCTCGGCATGAAGCAGCTCGAGGCCGATCCTTGGGACGGCATCGGCGTGAAGTACCCGATGGGCGTCAAGGTCACGGGCCGCGTCACGAACATCACCGACTACGGCGCCTTCGTCGAGCTGGAGCCGGGCATCGAAGGCCTGATCCACGTCTCGGAGATGAGCTGGACCAAGAAGAACGTCCATCCCGGCAAGATCCTGTCGACGACGCAGGAAGTCGAAGTGGTCGTTCTCGAGGTGGATCCGGTCAAGCGCCGCATCTCGCTTGGCCTCAAGCAGACCCTGCAGAACCCATGGGAAGCCTTCCGCGACCAGTTCCCGATCGGAACGCTGGTCGAGGGCGAGGTCAAGAACAAGACCGAGTTCGGCCTGTTCATCGGCCTCGAAGGCGATGTGGACGGCATGGTCCACCTGTCGGATCTCGACTGGAACCGTCCGGGCGAGCAGGTCATCGAAGAGTACAACAAGGGCGACATCGTCAAGGCCCAGGTGCTCGACGTCGACATCGACAAGGAGCGCATCTCGCTCGGCATCAAGCAGGTCGGTGGTGAAGGCCAGGGCTCCGGCCCGTCGGGCGCCTCCGGTGCTTCCGCTTCGGCCTCCGGCCCGGCCGAGCCCGGCGAAATGCGCCGTGGCTCGATCGTTACCTGCGAAGTCACCGCGGTCACCGATGGCGGCCTCGAGGTCAAGATCGTCGACAGCGACTACACCTCGTTCATCCGTCGGGCCGATCTCGCCCGCGACCGCGAGGACCAGCGTCCGGAGCGTTTCCAGGTCGGCCAGAAGGTCGATGTCCGGGTGACGCAGTTCGACAAGAAGGCACACCGCATCGGCGTGTCGATCAAGGCGCTGCAGATCGCCGAAGAGAAGGAGGCCGTGCAGCAGTACGGTTCGACCGACTCCGGCGCCTCGCTCGGCGACATTCTCGGCGCTGCACTGAAGGGCCGCGGCGACGAGGAGTAGGCTTCAGCCTCTCCCCGACTGACATGAGAAGGCCCGCGGGACGTCCCCGCGGGCCTTTTTCGTTTCCGGGATGACGTGCTCGGCCGGTCTGATGCGAGGCGGATCGGAACTCACCGATGCGCCGAAGGCACCCCGCGCCGGGACCACGATCTATTTCTTCTGGGCCGCTGCCTTGGCAGGCGTTTCGCCGGTCTTGTGACGCTCGGCCTCGTTCGTCGCCGTCTTGGCAGCGTCCTCGGCCGTCGGATTGGCGGTTTCTGGCGGTTTTCCCTTGTCCATGTCGTCCTCCTCAGACGGGTTGCGTCAGCACAATCCGGGCGCTGGCTCGGGCGTTCCGGTCGGGCGCAAATATTGCGCCCGACCCCTCGGCCTCGGCGTCTCGGGGGATAGCTTGGCCGCCACGGACTCGTGAAAGGAAAGACCTACAGGTCGTCGCGGCTTTCCCCCTCGCCGCCCTGGCGGATCGGCGACGGCGGAGCGGTGTCCTCGGGCTTGCCTTCCGTGTCGGGCAGCGGCTCCTTCGCGGGTCCGCTGTGGGCAGGTCCTTCGTTCTGCGCTTCCATCGGCGACACCTCGGCGTCAACAGTCTTTTCCGCGTCGATCATGTCTCGCTCCTCGCCTCTGATCTCCTCACAAGGGGCAAAGCAGGCACGGGTTCCCGGGACCTCTTGGTTAATGCGCGGCCGACATTTCCAGGGCAGACTGATTAACCCGCGATTCAGCGGAACGATGCAGGATCAGGGGTGTTCTTCGCTCGTCTTCCACGCCATGCTGCGCGTGTCCGGACTTTCGGAGAAGCGACAGGCGCACCGGGGACTGACATGGACTTTGCCGACATCCTCGACGAAATCGCCCGCCCCGCCGCCTCGGCCGACGACGATACCTACAGACGCGCCGGTTCCCGGGCCTCGCCGGAATTCTGGCAGGTTCTCGACCAGCTCTCGGAGGGCAGCGCCGGCGACGCCGGCGTGATGAAGGCCGCCTATTTTGCCGACAGCACCCTCACGCCGGAAGTGCTCGTCGACGAATGGTCCTATGGTGAGCTCAGCCTCGAGCCGCAGGACATTGCCCAGGAACTCGGCCTTGCCACCGTCGGCTCCGTGGAGGCACTGTCCAGCGTTCGGCGCCGGTTCGCGCTCGCGAACCATCCGGACCGCGTCAGGCCGGCCTACCGCGACCGCGCCAACCAGCGCATGACCATCGCCAACATGCTGATCGATCAGGCCGGAAGCCGCCTCGCCCGCTAGCATTGCCCGCCGGCAAGCGCCTTTGCACCACCGGAGATAGTCCAGCGGGCTGGCGCCAGCCTTGTCGGCCGCGTCACCAGCCCCGAAGCGCGGGGGCGCTGCCCTTGCCGTCGACCGCCGCCCCGTCGCATAAGCGTGCGAAACGCCGTCGAGGACACGAACGTGACCCTGAAATCCCGCATCATCCCCTGTCTCGACGTCAAGGACGGCCGTGTCGTCAAGGGCGTGCGCTTCGAGGGTCTCGTCGACGCCGGCGATCCCGTCGAGGCGGCCGCCGCCTATGACGCCGCAGGCGCCGACGAGCTCTGCTTCCTCGACATCACCGCCTCTTCCGAAAACCGCGACACCATCCTCGACGTCGTCGCCCGAACCGCCGAGCGCTGCTTCATGCCGGTGACCGTCGGCGGCGGCGTGCGTGCGGTCGCCGACATTCGCCGCCTGCTCCTCGCCGGCGCCGACAAGGTGTCGATCAACACCGCCGCCGTCGCCCGGCCGGAATTCGTCGCGGAAGCCGCCGACAAGTTCGGCAACCAGTGCATCGTCGTCGCCATCGACGCCAAGCGCGTCAGCACCGAGGACGGCCGCTGGGAGATCTTTACCCATGGCGGGCGAACGGCGACCGGGATCGACGCCGTCGAATTCGCCCGCCGCGTCGCCGCGCTCGGCGCCGGCGAAATCCTGCTCACCTCGATGGACCGCGACGGCACCAAGGCCGGTTTCGACATCGACTTGACGCGCGCCGTCGCCGATGCGGTGAGCGTTCCCGTCATCGCCTCGGGCGGCGTCGGCACGCTCGACCATCTCGTCGCCGGCATCCGCGACGGCCATGCGACGGCCGTGCTCGCCGCCTCGATCTTCCATTTCGGCACCCACACCATCGCCGAGGCCAAGGATCACATGGCGCGGGCAGGCCTGGCGATGCGGCGGGACGCGCTGTGAGCGTGTCGACTTTGGTTTTGGTGGCGCCCACCCCCCTCTGGCCTGCCGGCCATCTCCCCCTCAAGGGGGGAGATCGATGCTCGCCCACGCCGCACCTGCCGATCTCCCCCCTTGAGGGGGAGATGCCTGGCAAGGCAGAGGGGGGTATGACGCCGCTGGCCTCCGTCAGAACATACTCGACCGGAGCCGCCCGATGACCTTCACCCTCAGCGACCTCGAAGCCATCGTGGCGCGGCGTGCCGTCTCCGGCGACAAGAGCTCCTACACCGCCAAGCTCGCGGGCAAGGGCATCGCGAAGACCGCCAAGAAGCTCGGCGAGGAAGCGGTGGAGACGGTGATCGCGGCAATCTCGGAAGACGATGCCGCGCTGGTCGGCGAAAGCGCCGACCTCCTCTACCACCTGATGGTCGTCCTGCACCTCCGGCAGGTGCCGCTCGCCGACGTCCTCGCCGAACTCCAGCGCCGTACCGCCGAGACCGGGCTGGAGGAGAAGGCCCGGCGTCCTCAGGACGTCTAGGAACGACCATGGACCAGATGACGCCGTCGAAATTCTCGCCCTACCGCTTCTATTCCGCAGAGGAATGGGCCGCGTTCCGGGCCGGCCAGCCGCTGACGCTGACGCAGGAAGAGGTCAAGCGCCTGCGCACGATGGGCGATCCCGTCGATCTCGACGAGGTCGGCCGCATCTACCTCGCCGTCTCGCGCCTGCTCTACGCCCATGTCGAGGCCTCGCAGGCGCTGTTCTCCCAGCGCGAAAAATTTCTCGCCCGCTCCGGCGCGACGAAGACGCCCTTCATCATCGGCATCGCCGGCTCGGTGGCGGTCGGCAAGTCGACCACCGCGCGCGTCCTGAAGGAGCTGCTGGCGCGCTGGCCGACCTCGCCGAAGGTCGACCTCGTCACCACCGACGGTTTTCTGTTTCCCAACGCCGTGCTGCAGGCCGAGGGACTGATGCAGCGCAAAGGCTTTCCCGAGAGCTACGACGTCGGCACGATCCTGCGCTTCCTGTCGGACATCAAGGCCGGGGTGCGTCATGTCGAGGCGCCGGTTTACTCGCACTTCGTCTACGACGTGGTGCAGGGCCAGCACGTCAGCGTCGACCAGCCGGACATCCTGATCTTCGAGGGGCTGAACGTCCTGCAGGTGCGCGACCTGCCGAAGGACGGCAAGATCGTGCCCTTCGTCTCCGACTTCTTCGACTTCTCGATCTATATCGACGCCGAGGAGACCGACATCCGGCGCTGGTACATCGAGCGCTTCATGCGGCTGCGCGAGACCGCCTTCCGCGACGAGGGCTCGTTCTTCCACCGCTACTCCCAGATCGACGAGGCGGAAGCGCTGGAGATCGCCGAGGGCCTGTGGGCCAACATCAACGGCCGCAATCTCTACGAAAACATCCTGCCGACACGGCCGCGCGCCGACCTCATCCTGCGCAAGGGCTCGGCCCACCGCATCGAGCAGGTGGCGCTGCGAAAATTGTGATCGCGCCCCGCCGGCCAGCTTGCCGCCGACCCGGCGAGCGCGTAACGCTGCCGCCGCCAGATGCCCGCCCGTGCTCGGCCCGGGCGGCTTGCCAGACCGAGCTTTTCCCGATCGCCCTGCCATCCGCCGATGCCAAGGCTGATCCGGATGGCGCCGAAAAGCGGGACGCGGTCGTATTGCCGCCGCGCTGATGGCGTCTGACCCCGTTTGACACTGCCGACGACCACCGAAGCTTCGTGGAGCCCCTCATGGATGTTACCCGCCGACAGATCCTCGCCTCGCTCGCCGCCCTCGGCGTCGCCCTGCCGTTCCGTGCCGGCGCGGCGACGGCGGATGCGCTGACTTTTGGCGAGAAGCAACCCTATTCCTTCGACACCCTGGTCTCCCGCATGCAGGCGCTGGCCGCCGAGCCCTACGTGCCGGAGGTGCCGCGCTTCAGCGACGTGCTCGAACGCATCGACTACGACCAGCACCAGCGCATCGAATTCCTCCGGCAGAACACGCTCGACTTCGACGGCGGCAAGGCGCCGATCCGCTTCTTCCACCTCGGCCGCTACTTCAAAATGCCAGTCGGCATCCATGTGGTCGAGGGCGAAAGCGCCCGCGAGGTGATCTACGATCCGAAACTCTTCCGCATCCCGGCGGAAAACCCGGCCAAGGAACTGCCGGACGATATCGGCTTTGCCGGATTCCGCGTGCTGGAGCCCGACGGCGACCGCGACTGGCTGTCGTTCCTGGGCGCCGCCTATTTCCGCACCTCGGGCGAGCTCGACCAGTTCGGTCTGTCGGCGCGGGCGCTGGCCATCGACGTCGCCATGCCGACGCCGGAAGAGTTTCCCCGCTTCACCGACTTCTATCTCGCGCCGTCGGACACCGGCGGCCGGATCAAGATCGCCTGCGCGATGAACAGCCCGCGCATCACCGGCGTCCTCGAAATGGACTGCAGCAAGGACGGGCCGATCGTCATGGAGATCCGCTCGCGCTATTTCGCCCGCGAGGCGATCGAGCGCACCGGCATCGCACCGCTCACCTCGATGTTCTGGTATTCCGAGACCGACCGCGAGCGGCGGCTCGACTGGCGTCCGGAAATCCATGATTCGGACGGGCTGGCGATCTGGACCGGCGAGGGCGAGCGGCTCTGGCGGCCGCTGAACAACCCGACGACGGTGATGACCTCGACCTTTTCCGGCACCGCGCCGCGCGGTTTTGGCCTCCTGCAGCGCGACCGCAGCTTCGACCATTACCAGGACGACGGCGTCTTCTACGAAAAGCGCGCCAGCGTCTGGATCGAGCCGAAGGGCGAATGGGGCGACGGCGCCGTGCAGCTTGTCGAGATCCCGACCGACGACGAGATCCACGACAACATCGCCGCCTACTGGCTCGCCGCCAAACCCGTCGCCAAAGGGGATGCACTCGCCTACGACTACCGCCTGACCTGGGGCAAGGATGCGCCGCATCCGGCCGCGGTCGGTACGGTCGTGGCGACGCGGATGGGCCGCGGCGGCACCACCGGCCAGCCGCGCCCGCCGGGCGTGACGCGCCTGGTGGTGGATTTCGACGGCGGCGCCATCGCCGCCCTGCCGGCGGACGCCGAGGGCGTCGACACCGTCGCCTCGGCCTCGCGCGGCACCGTCTCGCTCGCCCAGTGCTACCGCCTGAAGGTCGGCACCGCCTGGCGCGCCACCTTCGACCTCAAGGTCGAGGGCACCGAGCCGGTCGAGCTGCGGCTGTATCTGAAGAAGGGCGATACCGCCCTGACCGAGACCTGGGCCTACCAGTTCCATCCGCTGGCGCCGGAAAAGCCCGCCTGAGACTTTTGCTTCGGCCCGGCGCGAAGGCGTCGGGCTGGCCATGCCGGGTGAAGGCAGCGGGCGAGGCGCACCGCGCGCGCGGGATCACGAACTGTCCGGACAAGACCGACCGACGCTCCGGCGGCTGTCTGCAGCCTGCTGGAATTTCTAGCTGAGATAGCCCATCTGCGCCGCGATCGCGACGGCGTGGGTGCGGTTGGAGGCGTTCACCTTGCGCGTCGCCGAGGAGAGATACTGCGAGATCGTGTATTCCGAGAGGGACAGGATCGTGCCGATCTCCGACGAGGTCTTGCCCAGCATGGCGAGCTTCAGGCAGTCGCGCTCGCGCGTCGACAGCGGGTTGCTCTTGCGGTTCTCCTCGAAGCGGCAGGCGGCCAGCATGCCGAAGATGGCGAAGGCCGGCAGCTGCAGTTCGGCCGCCCGCTCTTCCGACAGCGGCGGTCCCTCGCCAGCGAAGGCCAGCGCCCCCTGAAAAGTGGTCATGCCCTGGATGGGCACATAGACACCGCTGTGGAAGCCGTGGCTGTTGAGGAGATGGGCGGGCGGATTGGGCTCGCCCTCCTCCTCCGCGCCGTGCAGCATTTCCACGTCCCAGACGAAGGGCGCCGGACCCGCCTTGAGGGCCCGGATGACCGGGCTGAACCGGAGCAGGCCGAGCTTCTCATAGGCGGCCAGGAAGGACAGTTCCCAGTTGCCGAACAGAAAGCTCAGCGAGGCGCGGTTGTCGTCGGCGGCCGGCAGGGTGAACAAAGCGAAGCGCCGGTAGCCGTAGAGAAGCGCGATCTGCTCGGCCGCCCGGGCGAGATGCACCTCTTCCCACGGGCGCTCCAAGCTTTGAAGAATCGTCATCGCATCGGACATTCTGCGCTGGCTTTCCTCATTTCTCGTCGTCGGACCGGGGCGGCGACATAGGAGCCGGGCGCCCCCAGATAGGGTCCCGGACCGATCCTCGCTCCGACGGCTGGCCGCGATTTCGCAGACGCAACCGCGTCATCCCTAGCCCAAAATCACGGTCAGCCGGCCGACGCAATCCCATTTCTTCCCGTCGTCCGGGAAGGTAGTCAATGAACCGTTAATCAGCTTTGGAGCCTATCGACCGGCAATGCAAGGCGCCATCTTGGTCCAGGAGCCTCCCCTCGCGCAACCGATCGGAGTGCTTTATGGCCTCAAGGCCGCCCTCTCCGGCGCGTGTTCGCCGACCCTGCCGGCGGTCTCGGCCCCCAGCAGTGGCAGTCCGGGGATGGAGCCCCCATCTGAGCTGAGACGCCGCGTCCCGCGCGGCAATCTTGCCTGGGCCGCCTGCGCCCCGGCCGCTTTCCAAGAGTGATTCATGAGTGATTATTCTCCCCGCGAGATCGTTTCCGAACTCGATCGCCACATCATCGGCCAGAACGACGCCAAGCGCGCCGTCGCCGTCGCCCTGCGCAACCGCTGGCGCCGCCAGCAGCTGGAAGGCTCGCTGCGCGAAGAGGTGATGCCGAAGAACATTCTGATGATCGGGCCGACCGGCGTCGGCAAGACCGAGATCTCGCGGCGCTTGGCGCGCCTGGCCGGCGCACCCTTCATCAAGGTCGAGGCGACCAAGTTCACCGAGGTCGGCTATGTCGGCCGCGACGTCGAGCAGATCATCCGCGACCTCGTCGAGATCGGCATCGGCCTGGTGCGCGAGAAGAAGCGCGAGGACGTGAAGGCCAGGGCGCATCAGGGCGCGGAGGATCGCGTTCTGGAAGCCCTCGTCGGCAAGACCGCCTCCCCCGCCACCCGCGACAGCTTTCGCAAGAAACTGCGCTCGGGCGAGCTCGACGACAAGGAGATCGACATCGAGGTCGCCGACACCGGCAATCCGATGGGCGGCATGGAGATCCCCGGCATGCCCGGCGGCATCGGCGTGATGAACATCTCGGAAATGCTGGGCAAGGCGATGGGCGGGCGCACCAAGCAGCGCCGCACCAGCGTCAAGGAGAGCTACGCGCTCCTCATCGGCGAGGAATCCGACAAGCTGCTCGACCAGGAGCAGGTCGTCGCCGAAGCGATCGCCTCGGTCGAGAACAACGGCATCGTCTTCCTCGACGAGATCGACAAGGTCGCCAACAACCGGGACAGCCACGGCGGCGCCGGCGTCAGCCGAGAGGGCGTGCAGCGCGACCTCCTGCCGCTGGTCGAGGGGACGACGGTCGCGACCAAGCACGGGCCGGTGAAGACCGACCACATCCTGTTCATCGCGTCGGGCGCCTTCCACGTCTCCAAGCCCTCCGACCTCCTGCCGGAGCTGCAGGGCCGCCTGCCGATCCGCGTCGAGCTGCAGGCGCTGACCAAGGACGATTTCCGCCGCATCCTGACGGAGACCGAGGCCTCGCTGATCAAGCAGTACATCGCGCTGATGAAAACCGAGAAGGTCGATCTCGAGATCACCGCGGATGCCATCGATGCCATCGCGGACCTTGCCGTCTCGCTCAACGGCTCGGTCGAGAACATCGGCGCGCGTCGCCTGCAGACGGTCATGGAGCGGGTGCTGGACGAGATCTCGTTCGAGGCGCCGGACAAGCCGGGGGCAACCTACGTCGTCGACGCTGCCTATGTGCACAAGGCGCTGGATGGCATTGCCGGGAATGTCGACCTGTCGCGCTACATCCTGTAGCGCGCGATTTCCCGGCTGGTGCGTATCTGTGGTCCCTCACCCCAAGGCCTGTGGAAGGGCGGGGGACCCTGCACGGCGCGTCACCCTGGTGCCGACCCTCGTGGTTCGACAAGCTCACCATGAGGGTAATGGCGTCTACGCCACCCTCGCCATGGCCCGGTCACGCACCGGCACCGACAGGGCTCTGATGGTCGGACTGCGTCCCTCGCCGACGGTCAGCACCGTGCCCGACGGCACCAGGCTCCAGGTCCCGGCATTCTCGTCGCAGGGCTCGGAGGCGATTAAAATGCCCTCGCCGGCGCTGCGCCAGTAGAGCGAGGGCGGGCGACCATCGCTCGCCCAGCGATAGGCGTAAAGCGTCTCGCCGTCGCTGTGCACGGCGGCAAAGCGCAGCGGCGTCTCCTCGCCGGCCATGGCCGCGACGATCGCTTCCAGCGTCGTCCCGATGGCCGCGACGGGATCGGCATCGAGCCCGGCCCCCATGGCGGCGAGGAAGATCGCTTCGGAATCGCTGGTGCCCTTGCGCAAGGGGTAGAGATCGTCGGGGATCAGCGCGTCGACGCGGCGGCGCAGGCGGTCGTAGCCGCCGACCTGGCCGTTGTGCATGAACAAATGCCGGCCGACGGCGAAGGGATGGCAGTTCGCCGTCGAAACCTCGCCGGAGGTCGCCGAGCGGACATGGGCGAGGAACAGCCGCGAGCGGATCTGCCGGCAGAGCGAAGCGAGATTGGCGTCCGACCAGGCCGGCAGGATGCCGCGATAAAGGCCCGGCTCGTCGTGCTCGCCATACCAGCCGACACCGCAGCCGTCGCCGTTGACGATGGTTTTGGCCTCGCGCGCAGCGAGCGACTGCGAGATCAGCGAGGCCGTCGGGCGGATCAGCAGCTGGTCGAGGAAGACGGGCGTTCCGGAATAGGCGAGGAAGCGACACATGGCGGCACTCTCTGGCCGCGGGCTGCGACCGGAGCCATCCTGCCGCCTCAACCCTTCGCCAGGCTGGCATTCGCGCCATCCGAGGGGATGCGTCCCAGCGCCCCATGAAAAAGCCCGCCCGCCCCGAGGGAGGCGGACGGGCTCAGCACCCTAGACGATGGCCGCGGAGACACCGCGGCAATGGGCTGTTCCGGATGGCCTAGAGAAAGCCGCCCAGCCAGAGGATCAAGATGATCGGGATCGGAATCCCGATCAGCCACATGAGTCCGCCCTTGAACATCGTCGCTCTCCTGTTGCTTCGGGCCATCAACCGCGGGCGCTGGGGAAGGTTCCAGTAGAGAGCGGTGTCTCACGTGTGACATCGCGCAACTCGACAGTGATTCCCCAAGCTTCTAGGGTGGCGCGCGGCACCCCGGCCCTCCTCCCCGACCAAAGAGTTCGCCATGATGCGTGTCCGCCCCTTCCGGCTCGCTTTTCTGATCGCCTGCCTCCTCGGCCCCACTCTTCCCGCCGCAGCATTGACCGCCGTTCCGCCGGGCAACAGCCATGCCGAGCAGCCGGGCGTTCCCGCGGCCTCGGCGCGGCGGACAGCGGCGATGAAGGTCACGTTCGAGCGCAAATACGAAAAGATCCGCGACCTCATCGCCGGCAATGCCGAGCTGCGCGGCAAGATAGACAAGGCGGCGCGCGCCTACGGCATCGACGCCATCCACATCGTCGCCGCCCTCGTCGGCGAACACACCTACAATGTCGACGCCCTCGACCGGCTGCAGACCTACTACGTCAAGGCGCTGTCCTATCTCTCCTCCGGCGTCGAGTTCGCCCATGACGGCGAGAGCATCACGGACTTCGTGGCGCGGCCGGAGTTTTCCGCCTGCCGCGATTCCGGCAGCGACGAGACCCTGTGGAGCTGCCGGGAGACGGTCTTCGACCGCGCCTTCCGCGGCAAGACCGTCGGCGGCCGGTCCTATCCGGACGATCGCTTCGGCGCGGTCTTCTTCCAGCCCTTCTATGCCGGCCAGACCTTTGGCCTCGGCCAGATCAACCCGCTGACGGCGCTCGGCGTCTCCGACACCGTCCACCGCGTCTCCGGCTATCCCGAACTCTCCGCTGACAAGGCGCCCGAGGTCTATCAGGCGATCATGGATCCCGACCGGTCGCTCGCCTACATGGCCGCGACGATCAAGGGCGCCATCTCGGCCTATCGCGACATCGCCGGCATGGACATTTCAGGCAATCCCGGGATCACCGCGACCCTCTACAATGTCGGCAGCGCCCGCGCCCGGGCGAGCGCGCTGGCGGCCGAGAACCGACGGCGGGCCGCGGCGGGAGAACCGCCAAAACTGCCGGAGGAGAACTATTACGGCTGGCTCGCCAACGACAAGCTGGACGAGTTGCAAGCCGCCATCCGCTGAAGCGGTACAGCGGGCGATCCGGGCGCTTCGAGTGGCAACGAGACGAGCAGGGTCGGAATCAATCCCACAACGGTGACGCTCGTCATCCCGGACTTGATCCGGGATGACGAATTTCAGGCGTTTGCGTCCATCTTTCGCGATGGCGTCCGGACGCCATCTCGTCCGGCAAAGACCATCGCCACCGGCTTTCGCCAGTGCCCCGTTACGGGCCGCTCCTCAGCCCCGGATGAAGGCGAGGAGGTCCGCGTTGATCAGCTCGGGATGCGTGGTGCACATGCCGTGCGGCAGACCCTCATAGACCTTCAGCGTGCCGTGTTTCAGGAGTTTGACGCTGAGCATGGCGGAGTCGGCGATAGGGACGATCTGGTCGTCGTCGCCATGCATCACCAGCACCGGCACGTCGATCTTTTCGAGATCGGCGGTGAAGTCGGTTTCCGAGAAGGCCTTGATGCAATCGTAATGCGCGGCGATGCCGCCCATCATGCCCTGCCGCCACCAGTTCTGCTTCACCCCCTCGCTGACCGTCGCGCCGGGGCGGTTGAAGCCGTAGAAGGGGCCGGCCGGGATGTCCTGGTAGAACTGCGCCCGGTTGGCGGCAAGCTGGGCCCGGAAACCGTCGAACGCGGCGATCGGCAGGCCGCCCGGGTTCTTGTCGGACTGCACCATGATCGGCGGCACCGCGCCGATCAGCACCGCCTTGGCGACGCGGGACGTGCCGTGGCGGCCGAGATAACGCGCGACTTCGCCGCCGCCGGTGGAATGGCCGATATGGACGGCATCCTTCAGGTCCAGTGCCTCGGCCAGCGCCAGCACGTCGTCGGCATAGGTGTCCATCTCGTTGCCGGTCGCCGTCTGCGTCGAGCGGCCATGGCCGCGGCGGTCGTGCGCGATGACGCGAAATCCCTCGCCGAGGAAGAACTGCATCTGGGCGTCCCAGTCGTCGGCGCTGAGCGGCCAGCCATGATGGAAGACGATGGGCTGGCCCGTCCCCCAGTCCTTGTAGAAGATGTCGGTGCCGTCCTGGGTGGTGATGCTGGGCATGCTCGGTCTCCTGACGATGAGGGAAACAGGATGGCCGTGCTGAAGCCTGCGTCCACAGGCGAACGCGTTCGAGGCTCCGCAACCGGCCTCCAGGGACGAGGGGGCGTGCGAGGGTGCCCAGGCCGGCGCGCCATCGAAGGGGCGGGACCGCTGGGTACACGGAAGTTTGACTGACTATTGCGACGGGTTCAAGAACCCGGTCAGACCGCCGTTCGACGTCCGGATCTCCTGGACCGAAAGGACCGCACAGGGTGCGGGCGGAACCGGGCCTCAGACGACGCGACAGAGCGCATGAAGGCGCCGGGCGGTCGGCAGGACCATCCGGCGCCTTGAGGCCTGTGCGGCTCGGCAGGGTGTCGCAGGGGCGAGGGAGGGTGCATCCCGCCTTGGGTCACGCCGCGGGATGAGGCTGCGTCAGAAGGGCTTCACGACCACCAGGATAACGATCAGCACCAGCACCACTGTCGGCACCTCGTTCATCACCCGCCAGTGCAGCGCGCTCTTGACGTTGCGGTCCTCGGCGAACTTGCGGGCGGAGGCCGAGAGGTAGCCGTGCAGGCCCGACATGGCGACGACGAGCGCGATCTTGGCGTGCAGCCATCCGCCCTGGAAGGCGAAGGTGGAATAGGCGAGCCAGAGGCCGGCGGCCCAGGTAATGATCATCGAGGGCAGCATGATGCCCTTCAGGAGACGGCGCTCCATCACCTTGAAGGTCTCCGACTGCGGCGTGCCGGCCGTGGTGCCGGCATGGTAGACGAAGAGGCGCGGCAGATAGAGCATGCCGGCCATCCAGGCGATCACCGCCAGGATGTGCAGCGCCTTGATCCAGAGGTCGAATTCCATCTCTAGTTCCCTGTCCGGCGGACCCGCGCGATGAGGGCCTCGACATGTGCGATCGGCGTCTCCGGCGTGATGCCGTGGCCGAGGTTGAAGATCAAGGGCCCGGCGCCGAGAGTGTCGAGAATGCGGTCGACCCCCTCTTCCAGAGCCCGGCCGCCGGCGACGAGCCGGAGCGGATCGAGATTGCCCTGCACCGCGCCGCCCTGCTGCAGCTCGGCGCCGAAGGACAGCGGCACCGACCAGTCGAGCCCGACGGCATCAACGCCGGTCTTCTCGCGGTAGGTCTTTAGGAGCGGACCTGCCCCCTTGGCAAAGCCGATGATCTTGGCGCCGGGAACGGCTGCCCGGACCTTGTCGACGATCGCCCGCATCGGCGCCACCGAATAGGCCTCGAAGCTCGCCTCATCGAGGACACCAGCCCAGGAGTCGAAGACCTGGACGCAGTCGGCACCCGCCTGCAGCTGGCGGATCAGATAGTTCGCCGACATGTCGGCCAGCATCCAGATCAGTTCGGCCATCGCTTCGGGATGGTTGTAGGCGAAGAGCCGCGCCGGCGCCTGGTCGGGCGTGCCGTGGCCGGCGATCATGTAGGTCGCCACCGTCCAGGGCGCCCCGCAGAAGCCGATCAGCGTGGTCTCTGCCGGCAATTCCCGCCGCAGCCGGCCGACCGTCGCGATCACGGGGGCCAGATGCGTCTCGGCGCGGCTGGGATCGAGATCGGCGATCTCGCGCGCCAGGATCGGCGTCAGTTTCGGGCCTTCTCCCACGACGAAATGCAGGCCGCGGTCGAGGGCATCGGGGATCACCAGGATGTCGGAGAAGAGGATGGCGGCATCGAAGCCGAAACGGCGAATCGGCTGGAGGGTCACCTCGGTCGCCAGATCCACGTCATAGCACAGATCGAGAAAGCCCCCGGCCTTTTCGCGAACCGCCCGGTATTCCGGCAGATAGCGGCCGGCCTGTCGCATCAGCCACATCGGAGGCGGAAACCCTGTTTCTCCCTCGAGGACCCGCATCATCAGGCGCTTTTCCATGCGGTTTCGCTCCCTCTTTCTTAAAGAAAAGTTTCTATCGAAATTGATTGTTATTCTAAGAGTCGGTGAATAGCCGGAATTCACAGGAGCGGGAAGCTGGCGGGTTCCCGAGGCGACAATCCGATGGCTGGGGAGGGGTGGGCGAAGGGCATCGGCCGATCCCGGGGGACAACCGAACTTGCTCTTATCTGGCAGTGGTTTGGAAAGTTTCCAGACGGGGGAAGAGCGGGGGAGCGGTTTGCGGCAGATTTGTCGCAGCCAAAACCGTCCCCGTAGTTCACAAGGCGATCTCGGCCTTGCCCACAGCGAACGGGATTGTTGATATGTCGGGGGTTATGCCTGGTGGAACGAGGCCGACGCCGGACCCTTGGGATAAGTCGGCCGTCGTCAACAGGGGGCCGAGAATCGCGGGGGTTGTTGCGATGGCGGCTTGCGTCCGGCGCGCGAATCGAGTCGCGTTTGCCGAGGCACCTCTTTCCCAGACCTGCATTAAGCCAGACGAATCTGAATAAAGTTTTAAGGGAAATCCCATCGTGACCAAGGGCATCATCCTCGCTTCCGGCAGTGCCTACCGGCGCGACATCCTGCGCAAGGCGGGCGTCGACTTCACCGTCGAGGCGTCGACCCTGGACGAGCGGGCCCTGGAAGCGCCCTTGCAGCAGTCGGGCGCCTCGCCCGAGGACGTTGCCTCTGTGCTGGCGGAGGCGAAAGCCGTCGACGTTTCCGCGCGCCATCCCGGCTTTCTCGTCATCGGCGCCGACCAGACGATGTCGCTCGGCGACACCGTGTTCCACAAACCGGTCGACAAGGAAGGCGCGCGGCGGACCCTCCTCGCGCTCTCCGGCAAGACGCACCGGCTGAACAGCGCCGTGGTGCTCGTGCGCGACGGGGTGGTGCTCTGGCGCCATGTCGGCATCGCCGAGCTCACCATGCGCGATCTCGATCCCGGTTTCATCGGCCGCTATCTCGCGGCGGTGAAGGAGCGGGCCTACAGCAGCGTCGGCGCCTATCAGATCGAGGCGGAGGGCATCCAGCTGATGGAGCGCGTCGACGGCGACATCTTCACCATCATCGGCCTGCCGCTGCTGCCGCTGCTCAAGGAGCTGCGGGCGCTGGGCGAGATCGACGGCTAGACCCTCCCCATCGGCGACGGACATCGCCACCTTTCGCAGGACTTGAAGGAATGGATCCCGCATGACCCGCCATGTCTTCGCCGACGACGAGAGCCAGCCCACCGCCATCGAGGGCCCGCGCGCCTTCGTGACCGGTTGGCCGGTCTGGCGCTCGCGCTCGCCGCTGATCCACGGCACCTGGCTGAAGCAGTTCGCCCTGCCCGGCGCCTACGAGCGGGTCGGCGTTCCGCCCGAAGAGGTCGGTGAGTTTCTGGAAAGCCTTGCCGCGAGTGGCTATGTCGGCGGCAATGTCACCCTTCCGCACAAGGAGACGGTCTTCGCCGCCCTCGAGCGGCGCGATGCCGCCGCCGAGGCGATCGGCGCGGTCAACACGCTCTGGTTCGAAGAGGGCAGGCTCACCGGCGGCAATACCGACGCCTACGGCTTTGCCGCCAATCTCGACGCGCTCCTGCCGGGCTGGGATGCGGCGGAAGAGGCCCTGGTGCTGGGCGCCGGTGGGGCGGCACGGGCGGTGGTGTTCGCGCTGCTGGAACGCGGCGTGCGGCGCGTGCGCCTCGTCAACCGCACGCCGTCGCGCGCGATCGCGATGGCCGAGAGCTTTGGACCAAGGGTTTCCGGCCATGGCGAGAACGCGCGCGAAACGCTGATGGCCAGCGCCGATCTCCTGGTCAACACGGTGCCGGTGCCGGCGAAGGATGCCGACGAGGCAAAATACGGCTGGGCGCCGCCTTTGCCCGACCTGTCGGCGCTGCCGGACCGGGCGCTGGTGACCGACATCGTCTACGTCCCGCTGGAGACGCCGACGATCAAGGCGGCGCAGGCGCGCGGCCTGAAGACCGCCGACGGGATCGGCATGTTGCTGCACCAGGCGGTGCCCGGCTTCGAGCGCTGGTTCGGGCAGCGGCCGGTGGTCGACGACGCGCTGCGGGCGCTCGTCGTGGCGGACATCGAGCGAGAATGATCATCCTCGGCCTCACCGGATCGATCGGCATGGGCAAGTCGGCGACGGCATCCCTCGCCGAGGCCGAGGGCGTTCCCGTGCATTCCGCCGACGCGGCCGTCCACCGGCTCTATGCCGGCGCCTTGGCGGCGCCGATCGAGGCGCTGTTTCCCGGCACCGTGCGCGAGGGCGTTGTCGACCGCGAGGCGCTGGCCAGCCGCGTCCTCGGCGACGCAGAGGCGATGAAGGCCCTGGAGGCGCTGGTCCATCCGGCGGTCCGGGCGGAGGAAGCGGCCTTTCTCGAGAAGTGCCGGGCAGCGGGCGAAAATCTCGTCATCCTCGACGTGCCGCTGCTGTTCGAGTCCGGCCGGGCCGGAGATGTCGACAGGATCCTCGTCGTCTCCGCGCCGGCCGCCGTGCAACGCAAGCGCGTCCTCGCGCGGCCGGGCATGACGGCGGAAAAATTCGAGGCGATCCTCGCGCGGCAGATGCCGGACGCCGAGAAGCGGGCGCGGGCGGATTTCGTCATCGACACATCGAGGGGTCTGCCGGCCGCTGGCGAGGATCTGCGACGAATTCTCGCCGATCTTCGCGGTTCATCAAGAAGTTTGAGTACATAAGAAGAACATCGGCATTGGCTGGTGGACAATCGCTTCGGCCCCTTACCGCTCGCTTGAACTCCCGCCCTGAATTGGCGACACCGTTCAGCAACGGGGAAGAACCATGCGCGAGATCGTCTTCGATACGGAAACCACCGGGCTCGACTTTGCCGAGGACCGCGTCATCGAGATCGGCGCGGTGGAGCTGTGGAACCACATTCCGACCGGCCGCGAATGGCACGCCTTCGTCTCGCCCGGCACGCGCCGCGTCGATCCCGGCGCCTTCGACGTGCATGGCATCTCCAACGATTTCCTGAAGGACAAGCCGGGCTTTGCCACTGTGGTCGAGGAGATGCTCGACTTCTTCGGCGACGCGACGCTGATCGCCCACAACGCCTCCTTCGACATGCGCTTCCTCAATGCCGAGCTCGCCCGCGTCGGCAAGCCGCCACTCGATCCCGGCCGCATCGTCGACACGCTGCAGATGGCGCGGCGAAAGTTCCCGATGGCGCCGGCGACGCTCGACGCCCTGTGCTCGCGCTTCTCGATCGACACGTCGAAGCGCGACAAGCACGGCGCGCTCGTCGATTCGCTGCTGCTCGCCGGCGTCTATATCGAGCTGATCGGCGGGCGGCAGGCGGCGCTCGGCCTCGTCTCCGCCCACCAGGAAGAGCAACGCGACGCCGATGGCGCGGTGATCCGCATCCTGCCGCGTCCGGTGCCCCTGCCGTCGCGCCTCTCCGCCGACGAGGCGGTGCGCCACCGCGCCTTCGTCGAAACGCTGGGTGCCGAGGCGCTGTGGCTGTCGATCCTGCCGGCGGACAGTGCCGAGGCGGCCGTCGGCTGATCGAGCCGGCGGGAACGGGCGCGGCCCAGGACCGTTTTCCTCTCAGCAGAGGAGATCCATGCCATGACCGTGAACGATCGAGACAGCCAAGGCCGCGCGGGCGCCCTTTCGTCCAACCCGACGCCGGTGCCGGCCGACGGGGCGAATACCGTCCAGGCTCCCGACGCGCCCCTGCCGGAATCGGAAGGATTGGCGTCGCATTTCGTACGGCGAACCGATAATGATTTTCATGGTATCGACGATCCCAGCCTGATCGGCCAGGACATCGGCGACGATCTCGTCGACGAGAACGGCGATCCCATCGAGGAATGATGGCTATCCGGTAAAGGGTAGACGTCTATCCCGAGCTGAAACGTGCTGGTTGCCCGCTCCCGACACATTGCTGCTCAGCAGGTGGCCAGGGGTTTAACGCCGGCGCTTGGCCCGCTGCAGCGCTTCGGCTCGTGCGGCGGCCGCTTCGAGTTGCTCCAGCAGCACCGCAATGTCCTCCGGCGACAGCGCCGCGATGGTTTCGGCCAGCCGGTTGGCGAGCTTCGTGGCCTGTGGGCTGAGGCCGGCGGTTTCGACGCTGACTTTCGGATGCGACAACGCCGACAGGCGCTCCAACTCCTCCGCATCGTCCCAGATGACATTGAGATAGCCGATGATCCGCTGCAGCATCTGCCAGGTCGGTCGGCCGCGGCGGCCGTGTTCGAGGGCGGAGAGATAGGCGCTGGAAATGCCGAGCGCCTTGGCCATTTCGGCCTGGGTGACCCCCCGTTCGCGGCGCAAAGCGCGGATTCGTTCGCCGAAGGGGGTCATGCGCGAGTGGTTTCCATCGAAGGGGCGGGGCTGGCAGGCGAAGGGGCCCGGACGGGAGTGGCCCAGGCCGGCGATCTTCGCAAAGCGGACCGGCGCTGGCAAATCGGCTGCGCGGTGCCGACCTACCGCCGCCTGACGCGGACATAGAAGGCACCCTCGCCGCCATGACCGCGCTCGGCCGGCTCGAAGCCCGCCACCAGCGGCCGGAACTCGGCCGTGTCGAACCAGTGCGGCAGCGAGCGCTTGATCACGCCGCGCGAGCCGAAGGAGGCGCCGCGCCCGGTGATGACGAGGACATGCCGCATCCCGTCCGCCTGCGCCCGCCGGAGGAAACCCAGCAGGGCATAGTGGGCGACGATCTGGGTCTTGTCGTGCAGGTCGATCCGCGCCTCGATCGGCAGCCGGCCCTTGCCGAGTTTTCTCGTCACCGGGCGCTCGATCGGATGCAGCGGCGGCACCTTCCTTTTCAGCGCCGGCGCCTGGTAGGCCGGCATCAAGGTCTTCGGCACCGGCAGGGGCGCCGGGAGGGTCGGTGGCGACACCGGTTCCACCTTCGGCACCGCTGCCATGGCGGCCGCGATACGGCGCACGATCGCCTTGGGAAGCGCCGCCTTCTTGGCGCGGCTCGGCGAAGTCGGCACCGCGGTGGGTTCGCCGGCCACGACGTCCGGCAGATGCTTACCGGGCAAAGGCTGCGTCTGGCGGGCGACGCCGGCCCATAGCCGCGCCTCCTCCTCGCTGAGGGCCCGGCGCCGTCTCATCGGTCGAGCGCGTCGGCAAGCGCCGTCGGCAGCAGCAGGAAGAAATTACCGGGATGACGAACGCGGCCCGCCTCGCGCCCCGCCGCTTCGCCGGAGCCGACGAAGATGTCGGCCCGGGCGGGTCCGAGGATCGCGGAGCCTGTATCCTGGGCGATCATCAGCCGCCGGAACGGCGCGCCCGCCAGCGTCAGCGCCGGCGCGTCGATGAAGAAGGGCGTGCCAAAAGTGTGCAGCAGCCGGTCGACGGCGATCGAGGCCATCGGGGTCAGCGGCACTTTTGCCGCGGCCACAGGCCCTAGCGTCTCGTCCTCCACCGCCGCCTCACGGAAGAAGATGAAGGAGCGGTTGCGGTCGAGAAGCCCGCGCAGCCTGGTCGGATGAGCGGCGAGCCAGGCGCGGATGCCGTCCATGTCGGCTTCGACCAGCGTCAGCTCCCCCTCCTCGACGAGGAGGCGGCCGATGGCGGTGAAGGCGTGGCCCGTTTTGGCGGCATAGGTCACGCGCAGCCGCCGGCCGTCGTCGAGGCGCAGCCGGGCGGAACCCTGGATATGGATGAAGAAGGCGTCGACCGGGCTGTCGAGCCAGGCGATCTCGAGCCCGCGGCCGGCGAGATAGCCCGCCTCGATCTGGCCGCGGTCGGGATATTCGTCGAGCCGGCCTGCCGCATCGCGCCGGGCGAAGCGGAAGGAGGCGTCGAGCCCTTCGGGTCGTGTGTCGTCGTCGACCTTCACGAGATCTTCGGGCGGACGGTAGAGCGGAAAGCGGAACCGCGCGTCCGGCACGAGGCGGGCCTCGACTTCCGGCTCGTAGTAGCCGGTCAGAAATCCCTGCCGTCCCGGCTCTTCGGGCGAGAGCAAGGCGGGGACGAAATGCGTCTGGAAAAACATCCGGGCCGTTTCGTCCGGCGCCGTCGCGGCTGCGAGAGCGGCCGGCCGAAAAGCGTCGGCCGTGATGCCGAGACTGCCGGTATCGACGGCTCCGGCGAGAAACTGCGCCGCCGACCGGCGAAAGGCGGCCAGAGCCGGGCGGTGATCGCCGTCGTCCCAGCCGGCGAGATCGCCGAAGTCGCGGCGGGACAGGAGCTTGGTCAGCATGGAACAGGGCTCACGGAAAAGGCGTCGCCGGCTCAGGCCGACTGGGTTTCCACGAGCTTCCAGTTCGGATCGCGCGAGCGCACGTCACGGGCAAAGGTCCAGACGTCGCGGACTTCCACCACCGTTTCCGGATCGCCATCGACCAGGTCGCCGGTGGCCGACGTCACCGAGGAGATCAGCTCCGAGACGAGGCTGACGGTGACCAGCGCCTCGCGCTCGCGCACCTCGGCCGAGACGATCTTGGCGTTGTCGATGCCGATGAAGGCCGAGGTCATCGTCTCGCCCCGGCTCTCGCGGTCGGCGATGGCGCTTTCGAAGCCCTGATACGCTTCCTGCGACAGGAGGTTGCGCAGGGTCTTGCGGTCGCCGGCGGCAAACGCGGTGACAATCATCTCATAGGCGAGCTTCACGCCCTCGAGGAACTGTTTCGCCGCAAACGACGGATCGACGTCCTGCACGCGCCGCAGCTGGGCATTGACGGGATCGCTCACCGGCACGAGCGCATCGATCTCGGCATAGGGCTCGACCGGCGTCACGTCGATGGTGGCGCCGTCGCGACGGTTCGGCAGGGTGATGACATTGCCCTGCTGCGTCGGTCCCTCGACCTTCTTGTCCGGCCGGGTGTACGGGTCAAAGGGCTGTCGCTCGTTGCCGGTCCGGCGGCCGAGAACGCTGCGCAGCTGAAACAGCACGATCGCCGCTACGATGATGAAGAAGATCGTGCCGAAGGTCATCGTGGTCCTGTTCCTGTCTGATCGGTCTGGGCCGGTATGGGTCGGGTCGGTTGCGCGCGGACCGATGCGGGCGATCCGCGAGCCTTGGCCCTTCATATAAGAAAGCCGGGGCCGCATTCAAATTGCTGTTCTGTGATCCTATCTGCTTTGTGACGATGATTTCGGGAAAAGTTCGATCTCGCCACGAAAGGGCAAGGGTTCGGGCGTGATGTCCGGGTCGATCGTCTCGACAAACCGGGAGAATTTCATGCCGCTCGCTTTGCTTCCCCTGCTGCTTCTGATCGTACCGATCCTGGAGATCACGGTTTTCATCCTGGTCGGCAACGTCATCGGGCTGTGGCCGACGCTCGGCCTCGTCGTCGGCAGCGCCATCATCGGCGCGCTGCTCTTGCGCTCGCAGGGCATTTCCACGCTCCTGCGCATCCAGAAGGAGGTTGCGGCGGGACGCGTGCCCGGCCGCGACATGGTGCACGGGGTGATGATCGTCGTTGCGGGCGTCCTGCTCCTGACGCCGGGCCTCGTCACCGACGCCGTCGGCTATCTCCTGTTCATCCCGGCCGTGCGCGAGGCCGGCTGGCGATTCCTGAAGAGCCGTGTCGTCGCTTTGCCGATGGGCGGTGGCTGGCGCCGGGCGCCGGACGCGCCATCCCGCCCGGTGGCGGGTGTCGTCGAGCTCGAGGTCGAGGAGTTCGAGCGCCGTCCGGCCTCGCCGGATTCGCCCTGGGTCGACGGTCGCGGCGGCACGCTTCATTGAGCGTCCGCGCGCGCGCCTTGTCGAAGCCGGGGAGGGCCGGGCGAAACTTGTCTCGCTGCGCCTGAAGTGTTAGCGCTCCCGCCACCGCGGCGGGTCCTCCAGGATCCGTGCCGGCTGCTGACGGTGCGGCGTGCGGAGCGATATCCAAGGCGGAGGCAGCCGCGTGGCGGTGCCTGTCCGACCAGAGCACGAAAAGCGGAGGCTATCCATGTCCGACATCGACCAGGCGCCGAACGGCGCCATTCCTGCGGCGCAGGCGCCGACGATCAACATCCTCGCCCAGTACATCAAGGACTTTTCGTTCGAGAGCCCGAACGCGCCGGCGGCGCTGCGCAACCAGGGCAAGGCCCCGGGCATCAACATCGGCGTCAATGTCGGCGCCAATCCGGTCAATGCCGAGGAAGGCGACTACGACATCAAGCTGTCGCTGACCGCCAATGCCGGCGAAGGCAAGGACATGCTGTTCCATGTCGAGCTCGAATATGGCGGCGTGTTCCGGCTGCAGCATTTTCCGCAGGAGCACCTGTTGCCGGTGCTGTTCATCGAGTGCCCGCGCCTGCTCTTCCCCTTCGCGCGCCAGATCGTCGCCGACGTCACCCGCAATGCCGGCTTCCCGCCGCTGATGATTGACCCGATCGATTTCGCCGCGCTGTTTGCGCAGCGCATGGCCGAGGAGCGCGCCAAGGCGCAGGTCCAGTCGGCCTGATCCAGGCTTTCCAGAGGTCATGAAAAAGGGCGCCGCGGCGCCCTTTTTGCTGTCTGGTGTCTGCCGCCTGGCTCAGCCCTTGGGCAGGCGATAGGCGATGACGGAATCCCCGACCTTGGTGCCGAGCGAGCCGTGCCCGCCGGCGATCGCCAGCACGTACTGGCTGCCGTCGCGGCCCTGATAGGTCATCGGCGTCGCCTGGCCGCCGGCTGGCAGACGGCCCTTCCACAGCTCTTCGCCGGTCGTGACGTCGTAGGCCCTGAGATACTGGTCGAGCGTGCCCGACAGGAAGGCAACGCCGCTGGCGGTCATCATCGGACCGCCGAGATTGGGCACGCCCATCTTGAACGGCAGCGGGATGGGCGAGGAATCACGCACCGTGCCGTTCTTGTGCTGCCACAGCACCTTGCCGGTGGTGAGGTCGGCCGCGGCGACATAGCCCCAGGGCGGCGCCTGGCAGGGCAGGCCGAGTACCGAGGTGAAGGGGCTGAGCTCGACCGCGTAAGGCGCGCCGAAGTTTTCGTTCAGCGACGGCAGGGCCCCCTCCGGCTTTTCGCCGCCGTCCTGGACGTAGAGCGTCGTATCGTCGGCGCGCGGCACCAGCTTGGAGACGAAGGCGAGATAGGTCGGCGTGGTGAAGGCGATCTGACGGGCCGGATCGACGGCGACGCCGCCCCAGTTGAACACGCCGAAATTGCCGGGATAGACCAGCGAGCCCTCTTCCGACGGCGGCGTGAAGCGGCCCTCGTAGCGCAGGCCGGCCAGGGCGATGCGGCAGGCAAGCTGGTCGAACATGGTGGCGCCCCACATGTCCTTGCCGGTGAGTTCAGGCGGATCGAAGCTCAGGGCCGATTTCGGCTGCGTCGCGGCTGTGAAGTCGCCCTCCGCCGCGCCTTGCGGCGCCGGCAGTTCCACCACCGGCAGGATAGGCGTGCCGGTGCGGCGGTCGAGGACGAAGAGTTCGCCCTGCTTGGTCGGCTGCACCAGGGCCGGAACCGTCTCGCCCTTGACCGTGAGGTCGATCAGGCTCGGCTGGGCGGGGACGTCGTAGTCCCAGAGATCGTGGTGGACGGTCTGATAGACCCAGCGGACCGTGCCGCTGGCGATGTCGAGCGCCACCACCGAGGAGGAGAACCGCTCCACTTCCGGCGAACGGTTGCCGCCCCACTGGTCCGGCGGCTGGTTGCCCATGGGGATGTAGACCATGCCCAGCGCCTCGTCGACGGAGGAGATGGACCAGGAATTCGGCGAGTTCGGCGTATAGGTCTGGCCTTCCGGCAGAGGTGCCGTCTGGTCCGGCTTGGCGCTGTCCCAGGCCCAGACGAGGTCGCCGGTGTCGACGTCGTAGCCGCGGATGACACCCGAGGCCTCCGAGGTCGAGACATTGTCGAGCACCGTGCCGGCGACGATGATCATGTTGGCGGTGACGACGACGGGCGAGGTCGAGTAGTAGGCGCCCGGATTGACGTTCGGCATCTGCGACCACAGGTCGATCTGGCCGTCGCCGCCGCCGAAATCGGCACAGACGGCACCGGTGTCGGGGTTGAGGGCGATCAGCCGGCCGTCGGCCGTCGGCATGAACAGTTTGGCGCCGCAGGATGCCGTCGGTGCCGTGTTGGCGGCCACGGGCAGGGCGGGATCGGCCGGATCGCCGGCGGGCGCGGCCGGCGCCTCAGCGGCGGCGGGTGCAGTGTCCGGCGCCGGCGCCGCGGCGGGGGCGGCCGCGTTTGCCGTCGCTGCGGCATCGGCCGCGGCGGCGTGGTAGGACAGGCCGCGGCAGGTCAGGTGCTGCAGCGCCAGCTCGCCCTGGATCTTCGGATCGTAGCGCCAGAGCTCGGCGCCGGTGTCGGCATCGAGGGCGATGACATTCTGGTGCGGCGTGCAGAGGAACAGGCGGTCGCCGATCTTCAGCGGCGTCACCTCGAAGGTCGTCTCGACCGGGTCGCCCGGCTGCTTGGTGTCGCCGGTCTCATAGGTCCAGGCGGTCTCGAGCGAGGCGACGTTTGCCGGCGTGATCTCGGTCAGCGGCGAGTAGCGCTGGCCAAAACCGGTGCGGCCATAGGCATGCCATTCGCCGTCCGGAATGCCGGCATCGGGCACCGCGGCCGTGCGCTCGGGCACGCGCCCTTCGATGGCATGCAGGTCGGTGAACCAGGAGGACACGGCCACGACCAGCACCAGGCCGAGCGAGAGGGTCAGCGCCAGACCGCCGCCGCGCAGCGGCGAGGGGGGCGCTTCGGTCCCGTCCATCGCCGCACGCACATCGGGCACGAACAGCGCCCGGGTGACCCAGGGGGTCAGGAGCAGGAGGCCGAGGAGGAAGATCACGTCGCCGCGCGCCGCCAGCGGCCACCAGTCGAAGCCGACCTCCCAGAGGGCCCAGACGAGCGTGCCGGCCAGGAAGAGCGCATAGACCCAGAGCGCCGCGGGGCGCCGTGCCCACAGGAGTCCGGCGGTCGCGAAAAAGCCGAGAGCCGCGAAGGCGTAGTACCAGGAGCCGCCGAGGGTGATGAGCCAGAGGCCGCCGACGGCGTTGGCGGCACCGAAGAGGACCAGGAGGATGATGGCGACCCAGAGGGCGGGAGGACGACGGTGGAGCATCGGTTGAGTCCTTTGCGGTCTCGTGGCCTCGCCGGCGGCGGAAGCGGGCGTCATGCGGCGCGGTGACAGCGGCGGGGCCTACCGTGATCGGCGATGGCCGGCCCGCTCCAGGGGCCATCTAGTCGCCCCTTCGCCGGGGGCGAGGGTGCGGCGTCGGCTTTTTGCAATGCAGCAGATTCTCCGGGTGGCGCCGGGCCGGAGCGGGCGCCAGCCCAGCCCCGTCAGGCGCAAGAATGCGCTTGCGCGCAGAGCCCGTGCATTCTATATCAGAAGCTACTTCCCGCCTTTTGAGGCGCGGGCCGGCCTTACCGCCCCGCCTCTGCATTGCCGAAGCCGTCGCCTCGACGGCGATCCGCATCCCCACTTCCCATTGTCACAGCAGTCCCCCCGGTCAGATCTGACCCTGCGAGCGGGACGGAGCCATATAACCCCATGTCCGAAATGAAGCTTCAGGATCTGAAGAACAAGAAGGCCCCCGAGCTCATCGCCTTCGCCGAGGAGAACGGGGTCGAGAACGCACCGGTCCTGCGCAAGCAGGAACTGCAGTTCGCGATCCTGAAGAACCTCGCCGCGCAAGGGGTCGAGATCATCGGTGAGGGCGTCGTCGAAGTGCTGCAGGACGGTTTCGGCTTCCTGCGCTCGCCCGACGCCAACTATCTGCCGGGGCCGGACGACATCTACATCTCGCCGTCGCAGCTCCGGCGCTTCTCGCTGAAGACCGGCGACACCGTCGAAGGCCCGATCCGGAGCCCAAAGGACGGGGAGCGCTATTTCGCGCTGCTGAAGGTCAACACGATCAACTTCGATGACCCGGAGCGGATCAAGCACAAGAGCCATTTCGACAATCTGACGCCGCTCTACCCGAACGAGCGCTTCAACATGGAGCTGGAGAATCCGACCTCGAAGGATCTCTCCGCCCGCGTCATCGATCTCGTCGCACCGCTCGGCAAGGGCCAGCGCGCGCTGATCGTCGCGCCGCCGCGCACCGGCAAGACGGTGCTCTTGCAGAACATCGCGCATTCCATCACCGCCAACCATCCGGAGTGCTACCTGATCGTGCTGCTCATCGACGAGCGGCCGGAAGAAGTCACCGACATGCAGCGCTCGGTGCGCGGCGAGGTCGTCTCCTCGACCTTCGACGAGCCGGCGGTGCGCCACGTCCAGGTCGCCGAAATGGTCATCGAAAAGGCCAAGCGCCTCGTCGAGCATGGCCGCGACGTCGTCATCCTGCTGGATTCCATCACCCGCCTCGGCCGCGCCTACAACACCGTCGTGCCGTCCTCCGGCAAGGTGCTGACCGGCGGCGTTGACGCCAACGCCCTGCAGCGTCCCAAGCGCTTCTTCGGCGCGGCGCGCAACATCGAGGAAGGCGGCTCGCTGACGATCATCGCGACCGCCCTGATCGACACCGGCAGCCGCATGGACGAAGTCATCTTCGAAGAGTTCAAGGGCACCGGCAATTCGGAAATCGTTCTCGACCGCAAGGTCGCCGACAAGCGTATCTACCCGGCCATGGACATCTTGAAGTCCGGCACCCGCAAGGAAGAGCTGCTCGTCCCGAAGGCCGACCTACAGAAGATTTTTGTGCTGCGCCGGATCCTCGCGCCCATGGGCACGACGGACGCGGTCGAATTCCTGAACGACAAGCTGAAGCAGACCAAGATGAACTCGGACTTCTTCGACTCGATGAACACCTGATCGATAGCGCCTTCGATTCGGCAGCGGTCCGATCCCCATGGGGTCGGGCCGTTTTGCGTTGGGGTGAGGTGCGTTTTGACCTCAACGCTGTTCGGACGCTCGGCCCGGCTTGAACTCGTCCCGCGACCCGCCTTCAATCGACCGCGAGCAGCCATGGAGACCTCGATGACCGACCTGCCCGATGCCGTCCGCCGCGTGATCGACGATGCCCTGGCGAAGGGCCTCGCCCTCGCTGTTGTCGAGACCGCCGGGGCGCGCAGTGCCGCCGAGGCCGCGACTGCCGTCGGCACCAGCCCTGCCCGGATCGTGAAGTCGCTGCTCTTTCGGGGAGCCCGAACCGGGTCGCCCTTTCTGCTGCTCGTCTCCGGCGTCCACCAGGTCGACGAGGCGGGCATGGAGGCGGTCCTCGGCGAGCCGCTGGAGCGCCCGGACGCGGACTTCGTGCGCGCCGTCACGGGCTTTGCCATCGGCGGCGTTGCGCCCTTCGGAGCGTCGACGGCGATCCCCGTCCTGATGGACGAAAGCCTGTTTGAACACCCGACCATCTGGGCGGCCGCCGGCACGCCGCGCCACGTCTTCGAATGTGTGCCCCTGCAACTGCGCAGCGCGACAGGCGCCCGCCCCGTGCGGATCGCGTGAGCATGGCCGGGACGGTCGATTCGGCCGCGGAACGACAGGGTAGTGCCTTCGCAGCGGCGTGCGGGGCAGGCGAGGATCGAGCGTGACCACAGGCTTTCAGACCGAGACCATCGTCGCGCTCTCCTCCGGTGCTCTGCCCGCCGGAATCGCCGTGGTGCGCATCAGCGGGCCGGCCGCGCGAGAGGCAATCACGGCGCTGGCCGGGCCGCTTCCGCCTCCGCGCCGGGCCGTGCTCCGGCGCATCCGGGATGCCGCCGGCACCGAGATCGACCGCGGCCTGGTGCTGTTCTTCGAGGGGCCGGCCACGGTCACGGGCGAGGATCTGGCCGAACTGCATTTGCATGGCGGCCGCGCGGTCGTCTCCGCCTGCCTCGACGCGCTGACGTCGCTGCCGGGCGTGCGCCTCGCCGAGGCAGGCGAATACACGCGCCGCGCCTTCGAAAATGGCCGCATCGACCTGACCGAGGCCGAAGGTCTCGCCGATCTCCTGGCGGCAGAGACGGAAGCTCAGCATCGGCAGGCGCTGGCCCAGGCGGGTGGCAGCCTGCGCGCGCTGTACGAGGGCTGGATGCGCCAGCTGGTCGAGGCCCGGGCGATGCTCGAAGCCTCGCTCGACTTCGCCGACGAGGGCGATGTCGGCGAGGACGCGACCGATGCCGTCGCGCCGACCTTGGCGGGGCTGGCCGCGGCGATGGAGGCCCATCTCGCCGGCGCCCATCGCGGCGAAATCCTGCGCGACGGGTTTCGCGTGGCGATCATCGGCGCGCCCAATGTCGGCAAGTCGAGCCTCCTCAACGCCTTGGCCGACCGCGATGTCGCCATCGTCTCCGACATTCCCGGCACCACGCGCGACGTGATCGAGGTGTCGCTGGACCTCGCCGGCATCCGCGTCCGCTTCGCCGACACCGCCGGCCTGCGCGAAACGACGGATGCCATCGAGGCAATCGGAATCGGCCGGGCGGAGGCGGCCGCCGAGTCCGCAGACCTGGTCCTGCTGCTGCAGCCGGCCGATGCCGGCATGATTCACGTGAAACCGGACGAGCGGCGCGGCGCCACCCTTGTTGTCCGGACCAAGATCGATCTGGCACCCGGTGTTCGATTCGGCTCCGGAACATTGGGCGTGTCGACAGTCACCGGCGAAGGAATGGGCGCCTTGCTCGACGAGATCGCCCGGTCGGCGCGGGAGGCGGCCGGCGATCCCGCGGGCGTGGTGCCCGCCCGTGCGCGCCATCGCGAGATCGTCGCCGACGCGCTGCGGCTTCTGGCGGAAGCGCGGATGGCGCCGGCGGCAGAACTGCAGGCCGAAGCCCTGCGTCAGGTGACCGATCGACTGGGTCTCCTCACCGGTCGCGTCGGTGTCGAAGACCTTCTGGACGTGATCTTTTCGGCCTTCTGCATCGGCAAGTGACTCACGTGAAACACGGGTGAGGGCCGGGCGGCAACCGAGAGCTTCCATTGACAGAAACCCCGCCCTTCGGCTTAACCCTTGGCATGCAACACGATCCGAATCCTCGCCCGGCCTGCGACGTCGTCGTCATCGGCGGCGGCCATGCCGGCTGCGAAGCCGCGGCCGCGGCAGCAAGACTCGGTGCGCGAACGATCCTCGTCACCCACCGCTTCGACACCATCGGCGCGATGAGCTGCAACCCGGCGATCGGCGGCATCGGCAAGGGCCATCTCGTGCGCGAGATCGATGCGCTGGATGGGTTGATGGGCCGCGTGGCCGATGCCGCCGGGATCCAGTTCCGCCTCCTCAACCGGCGCAAGGGACCCGCCGTCCGCGGCCCCCGCACGCAGGCCGATCGCAAGCTCTATCGCGCCGCGATGCAGGCGGCGATCGCCGCGACCGACAATCTCACCGTCGTCGAGGGCGATGTCTTCGATCTCTCCCTGTCCGCCGACAAGGCGGTCACCGGCGTCGTCCTGTCCGACGGCCGCGAGATCGCCTGCGGCGCGGTGGTGCTGACCACCGGCACCTTCCTCTCCGGCCTGATCCACATCGGCGACCAGCAAATCCCGGCCGGCCGCATGGGCGAGGACCCCTCGCTCGGCCTGTCCGGCACGCTGCGGCGCCTCGGCCTGTCGCTCGGACGGCTGAAGACCGGCACGCCGGCCCGGCTCGACGGCACGACGATCGACTGGTCGGGCCTCGACATGCAGAAGGCCGACGACGAGCCGCAGCCTTTCTCCTATCTCACCACCCAGATCACCAACCGCCAGATCGAGTGTGGCATCACCCGCACCACGCCCGAGACGCACCAGATCATCCGAGACAATCTCGGCCGCTCGGCGCTCTATTCCGGCGCGATCGAGGGTGTCGGCCCGCGCTACTGCCCGTCGATCGAGGACAAGATCGTCAAGTTCGGCGAGCGCGACGGCCACCAGATCTTTCTGGAGCCGGAAGGGCTCGACGACGACACGGTCTATCCCAACGGCCTGTCGACCTCGCTCCCCGAGGACGTGCAGCAGCTCTTCCTGCGCTCCATTCCGGGACTTGAGCATGTCGTGATCCTGAAGCCGGGCTATGCCATCGAATACGACCATGTCGATCCGCGTGAGCTCCATCCGACGCTGGAGGTGCGCGCCGCGCGGGGCCTGTTCCTGGCCGGGCAGATCAACGGCACCACCGGCTACGAGGAGGCCGCGGCACAGGGGCTCTGGGCCGGGCTAAATGCCGCCCGCCGGGCCGGCGGGGCCGAGCCGGCGCGCATCGGCCGCGCCGACGCCTATATCGGTGTGATGCTCGACGATCTCACCCGGACGGGCGTCAGTGAGCCCTATCGCATGTTCACCTCGCGCGCCGAATTCCGCCTGTCGCTGCGGGCCGACAATGCCGATCGCCGACTGACCCCGATGGGTCTGTCGCTGGGCGTAGTCGGAGCATTGAGGGCCGACGTGTTCGCGGCGAGCGAAGCTGCGCTCGGCGAGGCGCGGCGCAGCCTTGAGGCGCTTTCCCTGACGCCCAGCGCCGGTGAGCGGCATGGGCTTCATCTCAACCGCGACGGACGCCCGCGCAGTGCCTGGCAGCTGCTGTCGCAGCCCGACATTGATCTCGCCCGCCTCGCCGCCATCTGGCCTGAGATTGCTGAAATAGGACCTTCGATTCGGGAGCGTATCGAAATCGAGGCGGCCTATGACGTCTATCTCGTCCGCCAGCAGCGGGACCAGGATCGCTTGCGGCGGGACGAGGCCGTGGCCATCCCCGCCGACTTCGATTTTTCGACCTTGCCGGGCCTCTCGAACGAGTTGAAGCACAAGCTCGCGCTCTACCGTCCGTCCAGCCTGGCGGAGGCCGAGCGGATCGACGGCATGACGCCCTCGGGCCTGGCGCTGATCCTGATTGGCATCCGCAAAGCCGCCCGGCGGGAGGTAGTCGATGCCGCGTGACGTCGAGCCCCCGCCGCGGCGTGCCGTGCCGCGGACGAAGAAGACGGTGCCCGTGGACGCCGCCGTCCTCGCCGCCGATCGCGCGGCGCTGCTGGCGCGCCGGTCTGTTTCACGTGAAACATTGGCGCGACTCGACCGCTACGTCGCGCTGCTGCTGGATTGGCAGTCCAAGACCAACCTCATCGCCCCATCGACCCTCGGCGAGATCTGGACCCGCCACATCGACGATTCCCTGCAAGTCCATGACCTTGCTCCCGCCGCTCGGCGCTGGTGCGACATGGGCTCGGGGGCTGGATTTCCCGGCATCGTTCTGGCCATCGCCCAGGCGGATGCGCCCGGCGCGCATGTCGACCTGATCGAGAGCAACGACAAAAAGGCCGCCTTCCTGCGGGCCGTGATCCGAGAGACCGGGATTTCCGCGACCGTGCACTCCAGCCGCATCGAGGATTCGGGCGCCGTCCTAGCCAAGGCCGAGGCCATCAGCGCGCGGGCCCTGGCCTCGCTGGACATCCTACTCGGCTTCGTTGCCGGCCACATTCGCCCCGAAATCCCCTGCTATTTCGCTAAGGGTGGGCAGCATTCTGAAGAAATCATTGACGCGTCGCGCCATTGGCGATTCACACTGGTCAAGCACGCGTCGGCGACGCGCGAGGATGCGGCCATCCTCGAAGTTTCCGCCATCGCCCGGCAGGATGCCGCGTCCTTGCCGGTGCGAGACGAGCCTGCGCCGGCTGTCGTTTCGATGCCGAAATAACGCGGAGGACGGATGATGGATGCCATGACGCCGAGACGCATGCGAGTCATCACCATCGCCAACCAGAAGGGCGGCGTGGGCAAGACGACGACCGCGATCAACCTCGCCACGGCGCTCGCCGCCGTTGGGCGGCAGACGCTGCTGATCGACCTCGATCCCCAGGGCAACGCCTCGACCGGGCTCGGCATCGACCGCGACGACCGCGAGGTCTCCTCCTACGACGTTCTGGTCGAAAAGGCGTCGGTCACCGAGGCATCGATGCCGACGGCGGTGCCGAACCTCTTTCTCGTGCCCTCGACCCTCGACCTCCTCGGCCTGGAAATGGAGATCTCGGGCGCGACCGGACGGGCCTACCGCCTGCGCGACGCGCTGCACTTCCACACGATGGAGGGCGCGCAGTTCGATTTTGTGCTGATCGACTGCCCGCCCTCGCTGAACCTCTTGACGGTCAACGCCATGGCGGCAGCGGACTCGATCCTGGTGCCGCTGCAGTGCGAGTTCTTCGCGCTCGAAGGCCTCAGCCAACTCCTGCAGACGGTCGAGCAGGTTCGCGATTCGTTGAATCCCGCGCTGACCCTGCACGGCATCGTTCTCACCATGTTCGACGGGCGCAACAACCTCGCCGCGCAGGTCGTCAACGATGTCCGCTCCTATATGGGCCGGCACGTCTACGACACGGTCATCCCGCGCAATGTGCGGGTGTCGGAGGCGCCGTCCTTCGGCAAGCCGGCGATCCTTTACGACATGAAATGCCCGGGCAGCCAGGCCTATATCCGGCTGGCCTCGGAGGTGATCCAGCGCGAGCGCCGGCTGGAGGTCGCATGAGCGGCGTGGAGAAGGCCGGGGGCGCGCCCGGCACGATCCGCGCTGATTTTAGGCGTGGCAGCAGACGGGCCGGTCGATCCGGCAGTACAGGGAGACGGGCATGACCGAGGACAGAGCGCGGCAGCGGCTGGGGCGTGGCTTGGCCTCGCTGATCGGTAGCGGCGGTTCCGTGCAGCCCCGGCCGTCCACCGCCTTCGCCCCGCAGGAGGAGCCGGGCGAGCGGCGCGTGTCGCTCAGCCGGCTGTCGGCCAATCCGCGCAATCCGCGCCGGCATTTCGGCGATGCCGAGCTCGGCGAGCTGACGCAGTCGATCCGCAACCATGGCATGGTCCAGCCGATCCTGGTGCGCCCGCTGGGCGGCGAGCGGTTCGAGATCGTCGCCGGCGAGCGGCGCTGGCGCGCCGCCGAGGCCGCGGGCCTCGCCGAAGTGCCGGTGGTGGTGCGCGAGATCAGCGACCGCGAGTCGCTGGAAATCGCCATCATCGAGAACGTCCAGCGTTCGGACCTCAGCGCCGTCGAGGAGGCGAACGCCTACCAGATGCTGATCGACGAGCATGGCTACACGCAGAGCGATCTCGCCGATGTGCTGGGCAAGAGCCGCAGCCATGTCGCCAACACGCTGCGCCTCCTGAAGCTGCCGGAGAGCGTGCTCGGCATGCTCACCCGCGGCGAGCTCTCGCCAGGGCACGCCCGTACCGCGGTCTCGGCCGAGGATCCCGAGGCTTTTGCGCGCGCGATCGTTTCGCGCGGCTTGTCGGTGCGCGAGGCCGAGGAAATGGCGCGGGGGCCGGTGGCGACCTCGCCGACGCCCGTCGTGTCCCGCGCGCCGCGCGGTGGCAGCCGGGCTGCGGCCCGCGCGCCGGCCGCTGTCGCCCCCGTGGCGGAACCCCGCCAGCCGGCGCCGAGGATGCCGGAGTCCCGGACGCCGGACGAGGGTGAAAAGGACGCCGACACGCGGGCGCTCGAGCGGCTGTTGTCGGAGACGCTCGGCATGCGCGTCGAGATCCGCCTGCCGGAAGACGGCGGCGACCTGCGCATCGACTACGGCAATCTCGAGCAGCTCGACGAGATCTGCCGCCTGCTGCAGGCCAAAGCCCGCCGCGACGCCGAACCGCGCGTGCGCAGCCTTTAGGCCGGGCTCCGGTCGCATCCGGGCCGCAGCGATCGGGCAGCCCCGCGGCGGGGGCTAACCCCCCGTCGCACCGCCGACGAGTGTCCGCGCGATCCACCGCGCGGTCCCATCGATGTCGCCCTCGTCGAGGCCGCAGACGTCGCGCAGAACCACGATCGTCTCGATGCCGGTGACGAGCGCCAGAGCGTGCAGCAGCCGGGTGAACTCGGCCGGGGCCATCGTGGCCTTGACCGGGGCCAGTGCCTCTGACAGCCAGGAGAGACGGCGGGCTCCCCGCCGTGCCGGGCTTTCGCCGCTCACCACCAATCCGAGATAGCTGCGGAACAGGGCTTCGTTGCGCATTACCATGGCGAGGATCCGGGAGACGACATGCTCCACCCGGGCCGCGGCGCCGCCCTGGGGCGGGGCGAGGTCCACGTTTTCCAGCTCTGCGGCAATGGCGTCGAGCAGGGCTTCCTGCGCCATGCCCTCCGGCTTCGAAAAGTAGCGATAGGCGGTGGCCCGCGAGATGCCGGCGTGATCGGCCGCATCCGGCACCGACGGCTGTCGCCCTGTCGCCAGGATTTCGCGTGTCGCCTGGAGCAGCGCAGCGCGCGTCCGCCGCTTCTGCGCCACCCGTTCAAAACCGTCTTGACCCGTCATGCACAACCTCTTATGAGACGAATATCTCATTACGAGATCTGAGTATCATCACCATCCGGGAGCATGCAAGCATGAACATGCCATTGCAGTCCTCACAGGTCGGAAAGACCGTTCACCTTCTCGGCACCCTCGTCACCTTCAAGGCGACCGCGGCCGAGACCCAAGGAGCCTTCTCGCTGGTCGAGGCCATCACGGCCCCCGGCCAGGGGACGCCTCCGCATATCCAGCGCGACGATGCCGAAGCTTTCTATGTCCTGGAGGGCGGCTACGACGTCTTCCTGGACGGCAAGACCTCGGCCGCCCGCGCCGGCGACTTCGTCTATATTCCCCGCGGCGTGGCGCACGGATTCCACAATCCGGGGCCGGTCCCGGCGCGCATGCTGATCATCAATCTTCCCGGCGGGCTGCACGAGACCTTCTTCCTCGAGGCCGGCGACGGGGTCGCCGATGCCAGCATCTTCCCGCCGGCGTCACCCCCGGACATGCCGCGCCTCCTTGCCGCGGCTGCGCGGGCCGGGATCGAAATGCTGCCATCGGCGTGAGGCGTGCCAACGGCCCTGCCGGACCTTCCGGTGGGGTCTTTCCGGTTGGAACAGGCCGTGAGAAGAAGGGGCATCGGTCGAACGAGGGTCCATCATGACGCGCCGCTCTCCCTTGCTGCTCGCCCTCGCGCTCCTCACCGGCGTCCCGGCGGCCCGCGCCAACGATTCGGCGGCCGAAAAGGCCGCCGGCGGGCTCGAGTTCGTTGCCAGCGAGTCGATCCGGATGGTCAGCGAGGACCTTTCGATCTCACCCTCGGCCGTCGACATCCGCTATGTCTTCCGGAACGACGGCGCCGAGGACGAAGCGGTGACGGTGGCCTTTCCCCTGCCCGCGATCGAGGGCTATGGCATGTCGCAGCAGCCGGTCCTCCTGCCCTTTCCCGATCGGGCGAATTTCGTCGGCTTCACCGTCGCGGTCGACGGAGAGACGATCGAGCCGGCGCTCGACGAGCGGGCCTTTGTCGGCGACACCGACGTGACGGACATCCTGAAGCGCCACGGACTCGGTCCCAACCCCATCGGCGAGGGCGGCAAGGCGCTGAGCGATCTGAGCCCGGCGGACTATGCCGACCTCGAACGCCAGGGCATCGTCACCGAACGCGATTTCGGCGAGGCGCTCTGGCGCTATGCGGCGACGTTTCATTTCGACATGACCTTCCCGGCGGGCCGGGAGGTGACGGTCGAGCACGCCTACCGCCCGGTGGCTGGCCGCTATTTCCTGGTGAAGTCGGTGCTCGATGATCCGAGAGAGACCAGCACCTACTGCATCGATGCGGGGACGAAGAAGGCGCTCGCCAACGTCATCCGCAAGGCGTCGGCCGCCAGCTACGACGCCGATCCCGTCGGCAATGCCGGGCTGAAGGACCAGCCGCTCGACGGTCTCGCCTACAGCGCCGTCGTCGACTACATCCTGACGACGGCGAACAACTGGGCCGGCCCGATCGGGCATTTCCGCCTGATCGTCGACAAGGGCGCGCCCGGCAATGTCGTCAGCCTCTGCCGGGACGGCCTGAAGAAGACCTCGCCGACGACCTTCACCTTCGAGGCGACCGACTACGTTCCCGAACGCGATCTGAAGATCCTGTTCGCCTCCCCCGACAATACCGGCCTCGGCGCGGATTAGGCGGGCCTGCCGCTACGGCTGCCGTATCGCGCGGGAAGCCTACCGCCGGCCCCGGGCGCGCAGCCGCGCGGCCTCGACAGCGACGGTCAGGAGCGTCTGGCGGACGATGGTGCCGGCGAGCGCCGATTCCTTGCGGCTGGCGAGAATATCGGCCTCGATACCGGAAAGCACCGGCGCCACCGCGTCGAGGCTCCACAGGCCGACGGCGGCCTCCATCGCGGCCTTGCGGCGGAAATGCGGGCGTCGGCTCTCGACGACGCGCGACACCGTCTGGCCGCCGCGCTCGACCGACTGGCGCATCAGCTGCAGCGCCTGGAAATAGCGCAGCAGTCCCTGGTGCAGGAGGAAGGGCGCGGTGCCGGCGGAGGTGAGGCGGGCGATCAGCTCGGGCAGCTTGCGCACTTCCCCCGAAGCGGCCGCGTCGATTGTTTCCTCGACGGTGTCGACCGAGACGTCGCCGACGATCGCCTCGATGTCGGCCTCCTCCACCGCGGTCTTGCCGAGGCAGTAGAGACAGAGTTTCTGCACCTCGCCGCGCGAGGCCAGACGGTTGGCGCCGAGACGGGCGCGCAGCGCGTCCTTGGCGTCGCGCGAAATGGCGAGGCCGGCCCGCTTCATCTCCTCGTCGATCATCCGGTCGAGGGCCTGGCCTTCGTCCTGGTAGCAGGGCAGCGCCATGGTCGCCCGGCCCTTTTCGGCGGCGGTGCGCAGCGGTGCGCTCTTCTTCAGATCGCCCGCCTCGACGACGATGGTGACGTCCACCGGCGGCTCCTTGCCGAAGACGGCGACGGCCTCGGCCAGGGCCTTGCCGCTGCCGGTGCCGGCGCCGCGCACCCGGATCAGCCGGCGGCCGCCGAACATGGAAATGGTGCGCACCTCGTCGTGGAGACGGCCGATGTCCTTTTCGAGCTCGTCGGCGGCGAGCGAAATGGCGGCGAAGGGGTCCTTCAGGTCGACGCCCGAGAGGGCGGCGATCTTCGCCGCGCGCTCGGAAACGAGGCCGGCGTCGGGGCCATAGAGGAGGACGGTCGGAAAGCTGGTGTCGGGCCGCGACAGAAAAGCCTCGACCTCGCCGGCCTTCTTTTCCGCCATCAGGCCGACGCCGCGCCGCGGCTCATTTCTGCAGATCCTTGCGGATCGCCGCGGCGACGGCGATCTCGACCTGACCGGCCACCAGTTCTCCGGCCCGCTCCTGCGCGTCGAGGAGCGCGCGCGAGGAGGAGAAGAGCTGGGACGAGCGATCGAACGGCGCCGTGGCGTTGCGCGAGCCGGTGGCGATGACGGTCTGGTCGGCGAGACGCACGACCTGGTAGGTCGAGGTCATCTTGTAGGTGCTGGCCGACGGCACGCCCGAACCCGCTTGGATGGACACCACGGTCTCGGTGCCCGCGACCCTGTTGCGGACCTCGTAGACCGGCGCCTCGGGCTTCTTGCCGCCGTTCAGATTGAACAGGAGGGCATTGCGCACGATCTGCGTCGTGCGGTTGTCGGCCGGCGAGACGCTGATGCGGCCGCGCATGTCGGCGAGGCCGGGGGTCGGCAGGCCGGCCGAGAGCCCGTCGGCCGGCGGCTTGGCATAGAGCGGCGCGACCGTGCAGGCCGAGCCTGAGAGGGCCACGAGGGCGAGGCAGACAAGCGTTCCGGCCTTCATGCGGCGAGCCCGATCAGACGACGACATTCACGATCCTTCCGGGAACCACCACGATCCGCTTGGGGACGCGGCCTTCCAGTGCCGCCTGGACGAAGTCGAGCTCCATCACGGCGCTTTCGATGTCAGCCTTGCCGGCCTTGACCGACACCGTCAAGTCGCCGCGCTTCTTGCCGTTCAGCTGGACCGGCAGGACGATCTCGTCGACGACCAGGAGATTGGCCTCGACCACCGGCCAGGGCTCAGCCGCGCAGAGGCCGGCGTGACCGAGCGTCGTCCAGCATTCCTCGGCCAGATGCGGCATCATCGGCGCGACGAGGCGCGTGAGGATCGACAGCGACTCGGCCGCCGCGGCCTCGATGCCAGCGAGGCTCCGACCCTCGCCGAAGGCGGCGAACAGCGTGTTGACGAGCTCGTAGAGCCGGGCGACGGCCTTGTTGAAGGCGAGCCGCTCGATGTCGTCGGCCACGCCCGCGATGGTGCGATGCGCGGCTCTTCGGATCTCGGTCGAGCGGGCGGCGTCAATCTCGCCGGCGGCCGACGCGGAAAGGCGCGGCGCGGCGTCGGCGACGAGGCGCCAGAGCCGCTGGACGAAGCGGTGGGCGCCCTCGACGCCCGATTCCGTCCAGATCACGTCGCGCTCGGGCGGGGAATCCGAGAGCATGAACCAGCGCGCGGTGTCGGCACCGTAGGAGGCGATGATGTCGTCGGGGTCGACGACGTTCTTCTTCGACTTCGACATCTTCTCGATGGCGCCGATCTCGAGCACGGCGCCGTCGCTCATCCGCGTCGCGGTACGGACGCCTTCCGCCTCGGTGATGCGGATGTCGGCCGGGGCGACCCAGTCGCGGCCCGCGCGGTAGGTCTCGTGCACGACCATGCCTTGCGTGAACAGGCCCTTGAATGGCTCGTCGATGGCGACATGGCCGCAGGCCTTCATCGCCCGGACGAAGAAGCGGGAGTACAGAAGGTGCAGGATCGCGTGCTCGATGCCGCCGATATACTGGTCGACCGGCAGCCAGGCATTGGCGCGCTGCGGATCCGTCGGCTCGGTCGCATGCGGCGCGGTGAAGCGGGCGAAATACCAGGAACTGTCGACAAACGTGTCCATCGTGTCGGTCTCGCGCAGCGCCTGGCCGCCGCATTGCGGGCAGGTGGCGTGGCGCCAGGTCGGATGGCGATCGAGCGGGTTGCCCGGCTTGTCGAAGTCGATGTCGTCGGGAAGTTTGACGGGCAGGTTCTCGCGCGCCTCGGGCACGACGCCGCAGGAATCGCAGTGCAGGACCGGGATCGGGCAGCCCCAGTAGCGCTGGCGCGACACGCCCCAGTCGCGCAGGCGGAAATTCGTCTCGCGCGTGCCCCAGCCCTCGCGCTCGAAGATGGCGAGCGAGGCGTCCATCGCCTCCTGGCAGGTCTGCACCGTCTCCTCGCCAGCCCATTGGACGTAGCGCACTTCCTGCGTCTTCGGCGGGACGAAGGCGACGTCCTTCACGCGCTCGCCGGTGTCGGCGGGGACGAAGACGTCGATGACGTCGAGCCCGTATTTGCGCGCGAAGTCGAGATCGCGCTGGTCATGCGCGGGGCAGCCGATGATGGCGCCGGTGCCATAGTCCATCAGCACGAAATTGGCGATGTAGAGCGGCAGCTGCCAGCTTGGATCGGCGGGATGGGTGACCTTGATGCCTGTGTCGAAGCCGAGCTTTTCGGCCGTGTCGATCTCGGCCTGCGAGGTGCCGAGCCGGCGGCAGGCCTCGACGAAGGCCAGAATCGTCGGCTGCTCGGCGGCCAGCGCCTTGGCCAGCGGGTGGTCGGGCGCGATGGCGGCGAAGGTCGGGCCGTACATGGTGTCCGGCCGTGTGGTGAAGACCGGCAGCGTCTCGAAACCTTCGGGCGCGCCGACGAGACCGAAATCGAAGCGCAGGCCTTGCGACTTGCCGATCCAGTTCTTCTGCATCACCCGGACCTTTTCCGGCCATTGCGGCAGGGTGTCGAGCGCGGCGAGGAGGTCCTCGGCATAGTCGGTGATGCGGAAGAACCACTGCGTCAGCTCGCGCTGCTCGACCGGTGCGCCCGAGCGCCAGCCCTTGCCGTCGATCACCTGCTCGTTGGCGAGCACGGTCATGTCGACCGGGTCCCAGTTGACCTTGGCATTGCGGCGGTAGGCGATGCCCGCTTTCAGGAAGTCGAGGAAGAGCATCTGCTGGCGGTGGTAGTATTCGACGTCGCAGGTGGCGAATTCACGGGACCAGTCGAGCGACAGGCCCATGGACTTCAGCTGGGCGCGCATCGCCGCGATGTTCTGGTAGGTCCAGTCGCGCGGATGCACCTTGTTCTGCATCGCGGCGTTCTCGGCCGGCATGCCGAAGGCGTCCCAGCCCATCGGGTGCAGCACGTTGAAGCCGCGCGCCCGCTTGTAGCGCGCCACGACGTCGCCCATGGCGTAGTTTCTGACATGGCCCATGTGGATGCGGCCGGAAGGGTAGGGAAACATCTCGAGGACGTAGTATTTTTCGCCCGGGGCGTCGTCGTTCGTCTCGAACAGCTTTTCCGCGTCCCAGGCGGCGCGCCAGCGCGGTTCGGCTTCGCGGGGATTGTAGCGTTCGGTGGACATGGATTTCGCTCACTGGGACGGCGGGGTTCGGCCGAACGGCCGCCGGAAGAAGGGCCGCGGCGGGGCGTTCGATGCCGCGTCCTAGCATCCGGGCGGCATCATTCCTAGACTTGGGCGTGGCCGGAGAGTGGTCTTCGGCTTGACAGGGCGAGCCGGCGGCGGCTCTTCAGCACGAAGTGCCGCGCTGGCGGCGGCGATGGGGGAGGCGAGGATGACCGAGAGCGTCGAACAACTGGCCGCCGTGCGCGATGCCATCGCCCGGGCGGCGGGCAGCCAGCCACCGGCGACGCTGGTGGCGGTCTCCAAGACCTATGACGCCGAGGCCATCCTGCCGGTGCTGGAGGCGGGTCAGCGTGTCTTCGGCGAGAACCGGGTGCAGGAGGCGATGGCGAAGTTTCCGGCTCTGCGCGAAAGATTTCCGGACATCGAACTGCACCTGATCGGACCGCTGCAGTCCAACAAGGCGGCCGAAGCGGTGGCGGTCTTCGACGTCATCGAGACCGTCGACCGCGAGAAGATCGCCAAGGCGCTGGCGGTGGAAATGGCGAAGCAGGGACGGACCCCGCGCCTCTACGTGCAGGTCAATATCGGCGAGGAGCCGCAGAAGGCCGGCATCGCACCGGCGGAGGCCGTCGCCTTCGTCGCCCGCTGCCGCGACGTGCACGGGCTCACGATCGAAGGCCTGATGTGCATTCCGCCGGCCGAGGACGAGCCGGGCCCGCATTTCGACCGGCTCGCGGACCTCGCGCGCGCGGCGGGGCTGGACAGGCTGTCGATGGGCATGTCGGGCGACTACGAGACGGCCATCGCCCATGGCGCCACCTCGGTGCGGGTGGGATCGGCGATCTTCGGGGCGCGGCCGAAGCCGGTTTAAGGGGCACGGCGGGCCATCGGGCCCCAAGGGCGGCGGATCCTAGCGGGCCGGGGCTGCTGCCGGGGGCGCCGGCTCGCCGCGCAGCGTGGCGCTCTTGGCGCCGAGATCGTCGAACGTGTTGGGGACGGTCGTGACCGCCCGGTTCATGCCGCCGCAGCCGGCAAGCAGCATCAGCGCCGCCGTCAGTCCGATCACCTGTCGCATGTCGTCTCCCTCTTCAGCCCTCCTGCCTGCCGCGCAAACATGGCGCGGTGACGGCCGCTCAGCGCCGCTTGACGAAGCGCCAGGTGATGGCGTCGTGGTCGCGCGGGTCGAAGGGGACGACGATCTGCAGCGTGCGCCGCGCCCCGGAATTGTCGGCGAAGAAGATCGAATCCTCGATCTCGACCGGGGCACTGGCGGAGAAATGCCATTCCTCGCGGCCGGCGGCCAGCGTCACGCCCTCGCCGGTGCGCAGCGCCGCGACGCCGGGATGGAGATGGAAGCGCAGCGCCGCGGGCGTGCGGTCGGGCAGGCGGACGGGACGCTTGCCCGCCGGAAACAGCCGGTCGGCGCCCTCGATCAAGCCGCCGCCGCGGGCCAGGAACAGTGTGCGCTCGTGCGCCAGGCCGAAGCGGGCGGCATAGCCGTCATGCGCGGCGGTGAAGCGCTGGCCGGCGTCGCTGTCGTCGCGGCTGACCGGCACGCGCCGGGGACCGCCGATCAGCGGCGCGCCGAGAAAGCGCTCGACGAGGCCGGGGCTGGAGAAGCGGGCGGAGGAATGGTCGGCGACCGTCAGCGTCGAATGGGCGGCGGTGGTGCGGGCGAGGCGACGCCAGTCGGCGTCCTGGCGGGCCGGCGCGCCGCAATTGACGACGAAGCGGTGGGCGCCGCTGGAGAACTCGAAGGCGAGCGTGCCGGCATGCGCCTCGCCGGAGAGGGCGATCGGCGGCGGCATGCCGGTATCGGCGATGACCACCGTGCCGCCGGCGGCGAGCCGCTGGTAGCCCGAGGGCCGGGCATGGCTGATCGGGTCGCCGAGCGTCTCGTCGTGACGCAGCAGTGCGGTCATCAGATGCGCCTCGGACACGCCGGCGCCGTTGAACAGCGCCAGCGCGCCGTCGCCATGGCGGAAGAAGCGCAGCGCCGGCAGCATGCGGTCGATGGCGCCGATCAGGCCCTTGGGCACCGGCTGGTTCTGCTCGGCAAAGGTCTGGCGCAGCGGCAGGAGGTCGGCGAGGATGACGAGGCCCATGGCCGGATTGCGCGAGAGATGGACGCCGTCGGCCAGGATCTGCCGGTCGAGCTCGTCGGAGAGGTGACGGGCGGCGCTGCGCATGTGGGCGACGCCGGTCGGCAGGCAGAGCGACAGATAGGCCAGCGCGATCCGGGCGCGCAGGCGCGGCAGGCCGTCCGGCGCCTCGGGCGCCACCGAGCGCAGGAACCGCATTTCGCGGGCGAGGCTCCTGAGGAAGCGGCGGTAGAAGGCGAGATCGGCGTCGGCGAGGATCAGATTGGCATTGGTCAGCCAGGCGATGGCGCGCCGGGCGGCGACGTCCACTTCGTGACTGCGGCCGGCGATCGCCGAGCCTGCCTGCCGCTGCCAGTCGGCGACCAGCGCGCGGGCATTCGCCGCGGCCAGGGCATCGCCCGCGGCGCTGAGATGACGCAGCCATTCAAAGGACTGCAGCTCGGCGTTCCAGCCGGGCGTCGGCGGCACGGCCTGAAAGGGCGACTGCCCCGCCGTGTCGACGAGCCGGCCGGAAAAGTAGAACTTTCCGGCATAGAGATCGGCGGCGATCAGCGGGTCGCCGCGCCGGAGCTCGGTCGGCGTGACCAGCAGGCGGTCGGGCGCGCCGCCGGCGAATCGCCAGCGGTAGAGGGGCCCGATCCGCAGGCGCCGACGGGCCCGTCGCCAGGCCTCCTTCAGCATCAATGCCGCCAATTGCGGTTCTTCGGCCAATTGCGCTGCCACTCCCGCCTGCTCCAGACAGATCCACGATGACCCGTCCGAACCCCAGGGAACGACCGAGCGGGGGCGAACACAGGATGTGTCGCCCCACGCCAATTTCCGTCATTAAGGTAAATGCATTGCTAAGGCGGCGCGAATGGCTTGCTCAGTAAGCTACGCATCCTCCGCCGCCGGCAGAGGCGGCGGGGACGGACGACCCGCGGAAACGCTTGCCGGAAGGCCTCAGGCCTTGCGCAGCCGCGCGGCGAAAAAGCCGTCGAGACCAGCGAGTTTCGGGTCCTCCGCCGGCAGCATGTCGGGCCTCGTGCGCAGCATGCCGCGCGAATCGATCGCCGCTTCGAGGCCGGGAAGTTCTTCGGCGCGGACCGGATCGACCGAGAAATCGCCGTGCGTGGCCAGGAAGCGGGTGATCATGTGCTCGCCCTCCTCGGGGTCGAGCGAGCAGTTGGAGAACACCAGGAGGCCGCCCGGCCGCACCATGCGCGCGGCTTCGCCGAGGAGCCGGGCCTGGACCTCGGCGAGCTTCTCCACCTCGGCGGCGTCCTTGGTATAGGCGACGTCGGGATGGCGGCGGATGGTGCCAGTCGAGGAACAGGGCGAATCGACGAGAACCGCGTCAAACGGCGTCTCGGGCATGTAGCGGGCGAGATCGGTCACCACCGTCTCCACCTCGAGCTGCAGCCGGCCGAGATTTTCCTGCAGGCGCTTCATCCGGTTGGCATTGATGTCGAGCGCCGTGACCTTGGCGCCGGCACTGGCGAGCTGCGCGGTCTTGCCGCCCGGGGCGGCGCAGAGGTCGGCGATCCTGAGGCCCGCGACGTCGCCGAAGAGTTTCGCCGGCAGCGCGGCGGCGGCGTCCTGCACCCACCAGGCGCCCTCGGCAAAGCCCGGCAGCCCCGTCACCGGCCCGTCGAAGGCGCCGAGCCGGACCGTGCCGGTCGGCAGGAGGATGCCGCCGAGTTTTTCGGCCCAAAGCGCTGCATCGCCCTTCACCGTGATGTCGAGCGGCGCGGGCGTCAGATGCGCGGCGGCGATGGCGAGCGCGCGCTCCTTGCCGTACGCGGCGACAAGGCGCTGCATCAGCCATTCCGGCACGTTCTCGCCGGGCTTGGAGACGAGCTTCAGGCTCTCCTTCTCGCGCGCCAGGCGCCGCAGCACGGCATTGACCATGCCGCCGAAGCGCTGGCTGCGCGAATCCACGGCGCAGGCGGCGACGGCAAGGTCGACGGCGGCCGAATCCGGCACGTCGAGATACAGCACCTGCGCGGCGCCGACATGCAGGATGTGGCGCAGCGCCGTGGCGTTCGGCGGCAGCGGCCGGTCGAGGCAGCGGTCGATGGCGCGCTCGATCGTGCCGCGAAAGCGCAGAGCCGTCAGGATGATCGCCTTGACGAGGCCCTGGTCGCGTCCCTCCAGCGCCCGGAAGCCGGGATGGCCGTTGCCGCCGTCGAGCAGGCCGTCGGCCGAGGTCCTGGCATCGACGATCGCCGACAGGAGTTTGGCGGCCACGAGGCGGGCGCCGAGACCCGGCCGGTCGCCGGCGGAGTAGCCGTCCTGGACATAGGAATCATGGCCGCCGAAGGGCGCGGACTTGCCCGGCAGCGGCTTCTTGCGGGGAGCGGAACGGGTGGCGTCGAAATTGCCCCCGCGGCGCGGTGTGTCGGCGCTCAACCCCACGGTCCCTTGCCCGAAGGCGGTGTCCTTCGATCGGCGCCGCGCGACCAGGGGCCGGGCTGGCCGTTGATGGCAGCGCGCGGCGCGCGCGCATCGCGGGCGAGCGAAGGTCCGGGCCGCGGACCGATATCGGTCATCGCCTGCAGCGCCGCGATGCGGTTGGCGGTGTCGGGATGGGTGGAGAACAGGCTATCCATGCGTTGGCCATTCAAGGGGTTGATGATGAACATGTGGGCCATGGCAGGATTGCGCTCGGCATTCTCGTTCACCGTAAGGTGGGCGGCGCCGGCGATCTTGGCCAGCGCCGAGGCGAGCGACATCGGCGATCCCGAGATCTCCGCGCCGCGCCGGTCGGCGGCGTATTCGCGGGTGCGCGAGATCGCCATCTGCACCATCATGGCGGCGAACGGCGCGACGACCATCGCCACGATCACGCCGATAAAGCCCAGCGGGTTGTTGTTGTCACGGTTGCCGCCGAAGAAAAAGGCGAAATTGCCGAGCATCGAGATCGCGCCGGCGAGCGTCGCGGTCACCGTCATGATCAGCGTGTCGCGGTTTTCGACATGGGCGAGCTCGTGCGCCATGACGCCGGCGACCTCGTCCGGCGTCAGACGGGCGAGAAGCCCGGTGGTCGCGGCGACCGCGGCATTCTGAGGATTGCGGCCGGTGGCGAAGGCGTTCGGTTGGTCTTCCTGGATGAGGTAGACGCGCGGCATCGGCAGGCCGGCATTGTGCGCCAGGCGCTCGACGAGGGCGTAGAATTCCGGCGCGGTGCGGGCGTCGACCTCCCTCGCATTGTTCATCCGCAGGACGAGCTTGTCGGCATTCCAGTAGGAAAAGACGTTCATGCCGAGCGCCACGACCAGCGCGATCATCATGCCGCCGCGGCCGCCGAGAAGCAGGCCGATGCCCATGAACAGGGCGGTCATGAAGGCGATCAGCATCGCCGTCTTCATCATGTTCATGAAACTCTCCAAGGCAGTGGCGAACGGGCCTCATAGCGGCGCCGTCGGACCGACGAACACCCTGGCGAATTGGGGATCGGGCGTTCCGCGTTCAAGCTGGTAGCCATCGCGAGCCCGCTGGCCGACCCGCACCGCTACACATTCCGTCCGCCATCGCTACATGTGAGTAGCACAGGCGCGCCCTGCCGGCGATGGCGCGGCGCCGAACGACAAGCGGACAAGATGGACACCATGACCGACCAGCCGACCGACCGGCAAGCCACCGAAGAGACCCAGACGCCGCTGGCGCGGGTGGTTTCGCCTGCGGCCGAGCGGGCGCTCGCCGAAGCGGCCGAGCGCCGCCGCCGGGAGGCGGAAACCGAGCGGCCGCCGGAACAGGGCGGTCGCGCAGGTCCCGATCCCGTCCGTTACGGCGACTGGGAGCGCAATGGCATCATCTCGGATTTCTGAGCCAACCCTTTGACGCGTAGGATCGCAGGCCTATTCGTGGGCGGCGGGCTCGAGCACGATTACTGGCGCGGATGAGCCGGTTGATCTCCTTTTGTTTTTCGTGCCAACCCTTTCGGGCAGGAGCCAGAGCTGTCGTTGACCGCTCGAACCGCGCCGTGGTATAGGATTATTGTCCTTTAATCCTGATGATTCGATCGCGCAGCATGATGAAGAAAACGGTCCTGGGCGGCAGCCTCGTGCTCGTACTTGCCGCCACCGGCGCGGTGCACGCGGCCGAGCGCGACATCGCCGGTCCTGTGGCCGCCGATGTCGTCAAGGTGCGCGATGGCGACACGATCGAGGTCGAGGCGCATATCTGGCCGCAGCAGTTCGTGCGCGTCGCGGTGCGGCTGCGCGGCATCGACGCGCCCGAGCTGAAGGCGCGTTGCGACGCGGAGAAGACGGCGGCGCTCGCCGCCAAGGCGCGGCTGACCGCACTTCTGGCGCCCGGCGGCGTCACCCTGACGCGGATTTCCGGCGACAAGTATTTCGGCCGGGTGCTGGCGGAGATCAGCGCCCAGAACGGAGCCGACATCGCCGCCACGCTCCTGCGCGAGGGCCTGGTCGTCCCCTATCGCGGCGCCGCCCGGCGCGACTGGTGCGCCGGTGTCGCGCTACCACAGGGCGCCGCGGGCGAAGGATAGCTACGCAGTTGAGCCGCGGTGCCGACCCTCGTCCTTCGACAAGCTCAGGATGAGGGTGGTGGGGTGGGGCGCTCGTGCCTGCTTAATCCCACCAAAGGACCATCCGGCGCCTTCCCCCCAAACCCTCATCCTGAGCTTGTCGAAGGATGAGGGTCGGCACACACGCACCATGATCGCGACAGCCGGCGGCAAAGCACGCAGTTGAAACGAGGTGCCGACCCTCGTCCTTCGACAGGCTCAGGATGAGGGTGATGGGGTGGGGCGCTCGCGCTTGCTCAATCCTGCAGGAGAAAACGGCGACGCGACGCGCTTCAGGCGTCCTCGTCGGGCACCGGCACGTCGAAACCGTTCAGCGTTACCGAGACCATGCAGTAGAGCCCGACCAGGGTGATCAGCTCGTGTGTGCCCTGCGGGCCAAAGGCGCCCACGGCCGCGGCATACATGTCGTCCGGCAGGGCGCCGCCGCCGATCAGGGCGAAGGTCACGTCGTGCGCGATCTCCTCCTCCGGGGTCAGGTCGTCCGGCTTGTCGCCGGCCAGCATGGTCTGCAGGCGGGCTGGGCTGAAGCCGTCGCGTTCGGCGACGGCGATGTGAGCATAGATCTCGTAGGCCGCGTCGAAATCCACGCCGACGACGAGGATGGCGATCTGGCGGATGTTGTCGGGCAGGCAGGAGTTTTCCGTGAGGGCCCTGGTCAGGGCCCAGATCGCGCTGCCGGTCTTCGGCTCGTGCAGCCAGGGATTCCACGGGCCGAGCAACCGCTCTTCCCTGTCCACGGCCTTGAAGCCGGTGAATTTTTCCGCGATGCCGGCCTTCATGTCGGCATAGAGGGGCTTTTGCGCCTCGGTGAGGTCGGCGGGATCGACGAGGGGAAGACGCATGAGCGGGACTTTCGCTGAGGGCGGGGCCGAACGGGGGAGGATGCCGGGACGACATCCGGGGACGCTTCAGAAATCGAGGGTGTCGAAGATCAGCGTGACGTCCTTCCAGCTCTCATACTGCTCCGGCGGCAGTTTGTAGGGCGCGCATTTGGTGATGGCGGCCGCGGCGCTTTCGGCGAACACGCCGCCGAGCCGTCCTGCCGGCTTGTCGATGATCGCCGGCGGGGCGGCGAGCGACCCGTCCGGCAGAAAAGTCACCCGGATGCGGGCGATGCCGCCCTCGGCGAGGTCGCCCGTCATCACCGGGACCGACCAGCATTTCTGGATCTGGCTGTCGAGCACGCCCGGGAGAAGTTCGGGGCCGCCCGGCACGAAGGAGGGCCGGACCGGCGACGCCGGGCTCGTCGCGGCGTCCGACGCAGCCCCATCCGGCGCGACCCCCGCCGGCGCGGGGAGCCCGGGGACATCGGTCGCCGTTCCGGAGATCGGGGGAAGGTCGGGCTGCGGCGCCTCCATGGCCTCCTGCGCCCAGCCCGCGACCGGGGCCGACAGGAGCAGGGCAGCGAGCGCCACGGTCCTTCCGCCAGATCGAGCCATCTTCATCCCAGGGGTCCATCGCATTCGGCATTTCCTATCCCGGCCAGTGTCTCACGTGAGACACGCACGGCCTTCCCGCCCTCACATGTTGCAGCAAGGCCGCGTGACAAGGCGCGCAGGATCGTCTTAGCTTGCCCCAGGGGAAAGCGGGAGCTGGGCGATGGATGTCAGGATTGCGGACGGCAAGGTGCAGGCGCGGGCGGATGCCTTCCGGACATTTCTCGCCCATGCGCGGGAGCGCCTCGGCCTCGATCTCGGCTTCCGGCTGTGGGACGGCTCGCGCGTGCCGTCAGACCTTTCCGACGACGCCTTTGCGATCGCCTTCGCCGACGAGAACCTCGTCGCCGCCCTGATCCGCCGGCCGACCATGGACACGCTCGCCAATCTCTGGGTCGCCGGCCGCATCGACCTCGTCAACGGCTCGATCTTCGATCTCGTCGCCCACCGTCCGAGGGTGAAGACGGCCGAATTCCGCCGGACGGTCGACAAGATGCTGGCGCTGCGCACCAATCTGAAATTCCTGTTCCTGCCCCGTGGCGGGCCCTGGCCGCTGGAGGCGGTGGCCGAGGAAAAGCCGAGTGACGGCAGCCCGGCCGAGAACAAGAAGAACATCGCCTATCACTACGACGTCTCCAACGCCTTCTACGCGCTCTGGCTCGACCGGGAGATGGTCTACACCTGCGCCTATTGCACCGACTGGGACAACGACATCGACCGGATGCAACAGGACAAGCTGGAGCTGATCTGCCGCAAGCTGCGCCTCCAGCCCGGCGACCGGCTGCTCGACATCGGCTGCGGCTGGGGCGCCTTGTCCTGCTATGCCGCGCAGCATTACGGCGTCACCGCGCTCGGCGTGACGCTGTCGGAGCAGCAGGTCGCCTATGGCCAGGAGAAGGTGAGGCGGCTCGGCCTCGAGGACCGGGTGCGGATCGAGCTGCGCGACTATTCGACCATCGAGGGAAAATTCGACAAGGTCGCGGCCATCGGCATCCAGGAGCATATCGGCATCGACAACTACCCGACCTATTACCGCACGGTGAAGCGGGTGATGACCAAGGACGGCCTCTTCCTGCACCACGCCATCACCAGGCCGGCCAAGCGCACCGACCGCGTCTTTCGCCGCAAGCGGCCGGAGTTCGCGCTGCTGACCAAATACATCTTTCCCGGCGGCGAGCTCGACAACATCGGCACCACGGTGAAGAGCCTGGAGCAGAACGGTTTCGAAGTGCACGACGTGGAGGCCCTGCGCGAGCACTACCAGCGCACCTGCCGCCACTGGCACGACCGGCTGCTCGCCCGCTACGACGAGAGCGCCGCCGAAGTCGGCGCGCCGAAGACGCGGCTCTGGCTCGCCTATCTCGCGGCCTGCGCGATCTCGTTTGAGCGCAACACCGTCTGCCTCTACCAGACGCTGTCCTCCCGCCGCCACCGCGGGGCCTCCGGCCTACCGCCGACGCGGGCGGATCTGTATCGGTGAGGCGCCATTGCCTCGGCTTCGGGGCTCGGCGAAAGGCAGCCTGGTCGCGCGTGTCGTTGGACGCAGAACCCGAAAGCTCATACATTGGCGTCATCGAGATCGGTTCATATTCAGGAGGCTGTCATGGGAGACGTCCGCAAAGTGCGCGCAGACGAGCGGGCCGAGACACCGGAGCCGCGGGAAGTCCGCTTTGGCGACGACGATGCCTTCGTCGAGGCTGCCCGTCGCATCATGCAGCGTGACAAGCGCGTCATGGAAGAACTCGCGAAATAGCGGATGGAGATTTTCCTCCCGACCGTCCGGGCGGTCATCCGTATCCACGCAGCAGAAAGCCGCGAACGACGGACGGCCCCCGGCATTCGGGACCAGGGTCTTCTCGAATCGGCAATCGGGCGTGCCGCCAGCCACTTGGCCCACGCCGATGCGCCGACCCTTGCGAGTGCGGCGGCGTCGCTGGCCTATGGACTCGCCAAGAACCATCCCTTCGTCGACGGCAACAAGCGCGCTTCCTATCTCGTCACCAACGCCTTTTTGGAAGTCCACGGCCAGAGCCTTGCGCAGATCGACGAGGACGCGCGGGTGGCCGTCTGGCTATCGCTGGCCGACGGAAGCCTGAGCGAAGCCGAACTCTGCGAGTGGATTGCTAACTCGTGCAGGCCGATAGGACAGTCTGGCGGTTAAGCCTGTCCTCGAGCGGCAGGGTCGGCGCTCTGTTTTTGGCGGATGATCGGCGATTTCAAGACACAAACGCCATGCCCCACCCTTCGCAGCTCAGGTCCCACGGCCTTAAGCAGGAACGTTCCAGCCTTCTCCCCCTGAAACACAAAAGGCCGCTTCCCATCCCTGAGAAGCGGCCCCGTGAAGTCTGTCATGCCGGCGGTCGTCGGACCCGAGCCGGATCGACATATCTTAAGCGCGTGAAGGAGACTGCTCCTTGGAAACACCGAGATACAAAGACCCAGCCGGCATTTGGAAATCACTCGACATTGGATCACCTCCTTTCACTGCGTTGAACACGAAAGAAAGTATGGGGCGCGAAATGAGGCAGCGCAAGGGGGGTGGAGAAAATCGCGCCAGCTTTGCGCAAGCCACGGGGAAGGCAGGGGGATTGGCGGCGGCCGAGGAGCGGGTAGAGGTTGTAAGCCGGCGCAGTGAAGCTTCCGCCGGCCTGATCTCTGCCGGTTATCGTCACCCGGGCTTGACCCGGAATCCATTCCAATTCGTTGGCAGCACGGACGCCCTTCCTGAACCGGAGTGATGGTGCGGTCGTTTCGGCATGGATCCCCGGGGCCATGGCCCCCGAGGATGACGAAATGGGAGGTCGCGGCGTAGGCTAGCGGTGAGCGTTCACGGGCATGTGGCTTCCCCAAATCTCGTCATCCTCGACTTCAGCGCCGGGGATCCATGCCCTGACATCACCGCGCTCCGACGATCGACCGGAGAAACTCCACAAACGCCGGGGCATGGATCCCGGCTCAAGGCCGAGATGACGAGGCGGACAGGGTGGCGCCCCCGTGTTTCACGTGTGTCAGGCGGCGAGGCTTCTGCCGCTGCTGCTGCCGCGACTCCTCCTGTCTGCCGCAAACACGCCCACGTTGGCCGTTGCGCTGGCCGGCCTCCGGGCCGGCAGCCGGTCCGCCGCACCAGCCAGACCGCGCTAGCCCTCCTTGTTCTGCCGGTGCTCGATCAGGTCATCCACCACCGCCGGGTCCGCCAGGGTTGACGTATCACCGAGCGCGCCAAAATCGTTCTCGGCGATCTTGCGCAGGATGCGGCGCATGATCTTGCCGGAGCGGGTTTTGGGCAGGCCGGGGGAGAACTGGATCTGGTCTGGCGAGGCGATCGGGCCGATCTCGTTGCGCACATGCGCGACGAGCTCCTTCTTCAGCGCCTCCGAGGGCTCTTCGCCGGTCATCAGCGTGACGTAGCAGTAGATGCCCTGGCCCTTGATGTCGTGGGGATAGCCAACGACCGCCGCCTCCGACACTTTGGGATGCGACACCAACGCCGATTCCACTTCCGCCGTGCCCATGCGGTGGCCGGAGACGTTGATGACGTCGTCGACGCGGCCGGTGATCCACCAGTAGCCGTCCTCGTCGCGCCGCGCCCCGTCGCCGGTGAAATACTTGCCGGGATAGGTGGAGAAATAGGTCTGCTCGAAGCGCTCGTGGTCGCCATAGACGGTGCGCATCTGGCCGGGCCAGGAATCGGTGATACAGAGATTGCCGGAGACGGCGCCCTCGAGCACGCCGCCTTCACTATCGACGAGCTCCGGCTTCACGCCGAAGAAGGGCCGCGTGGCCGAGCCCGGCTTCAGGGCGATGGCGCCCGGCAGCGGGGTGATGAGGATGCCGCCGGTCTCGGTCTGCCACCAGGTGTCGACGATCGGGCAGCGCTCCTCGCCGACGATCTTGTAGTACCAGTTCCAGGCTTCCGGGTTGATCGGCTCGCCGACGGAGCCGAGCACGCGCAGGCTCTTGCGCGAGGTTTTTTCGACAAAGGCGTCGCCGGCGCCCATCAGCGCGCGAATGGCCGTGGGGGCGGTGTAAAAAATGTTCACCTGGTGCTTGTCGATCACCTGCCAGAAGCGCGAGGCGTCGGGATAGTTCGGCACGCCCTCGAACATCAGCGTGGTCGCGCCGTTGGCGAGCGGGCCGTAGACGATGTAGCTGTGGCCGGTGACCCAGCCGACATCGGCCGTGCACCAATAGACCTCGCCTTCGCGCAGGTCGAAGACGTATTGGTGCGTCATCGCGGCATAGACGAGATAGCCGCCGGAGGTGTGGAGCACGCCCTTCGGCTGGCCGGTCGAGCCCGAGGTGTAGAGGATGAACAGCGGATCCTCGGCGCCCATCGGTTCGGGCTCGCAGCTGGCCTCGACGGTTTCGCGCGCCTCGTGCCACCAGATGTCGCGGCCGGGCGTCACTGCGACGTCGCCGCCGGTGCGCTGGACGACGAGGACGGTGGAAACCACCTGGCCGGCCTTGGCGGCGATCTCGACGGCGCGGTCGGCGTTCTTCTTCAAGGGCACGCTCTTGCCGCCGCGCCTTCCCTCGTCGGCGGTGATCAGCACCGAGGAGCCGGCACCGGCGAGGCGCCCGCCCAAGGCATCGGGCGAAAAGCCGCCGAAGACGACCGAATGCACCGCGCCGATGCGGGCGCAGGCGAGCATGGCATAGGCGGCTTCCGGAATCATCGGGAGATAGATGGTGACGCGGTCGCCCTTCTGGACGCCGTGTGCCTTCAGCACGTTCGCCATGCGGCAGACTTCGCCGTGCAGTTCGCGGTAGCTGATGGCGCGGGAGTCGGCGGGATCGTCGCCCTCGAAGAGGATCGCCGTCTGCTCGCCGCGGGATTCCAGGTGCCGGTCGAGACAATTGGCGGAGACGTTGAGGACGCCGTCCTCGAACCATTTGATCGAGACGTTGCCGGGAGCGAAGGAGGTGTTCTTCACCTTGGTGAAGGGCGTGATCCAATCGACCCGCTTTCCGTGCTCGCCCCAAAAACCCTCGGGATCCTCGACGCTTCGCCTGTACCAGGCCGCGTAGTCGGCCTCCGAGAGCAAAGCGCCCTGTTTCCACGCGTCCTTGACCGGAATCGTCGTCATCTTGGCCTCCCCGCCGTTTCCTGCAGCTTCCGCCGCGGTCGCCGGGCTTTTGCCGCCGGCGCGATGGGGGGCAACTTAGGAGCAGAGCGGAAAAGGGTCCAGCGGGAAGGGCTCATACTTTCGCGGGGCGGGTGCGGGGGAGCCAGCCTCCCTGCCCAATTCACCCTCCTGGCAAATGCCCATCACTACGGTGCAACCCCTCACCCTCATGGTGAGCCTGTCGAACCACGAGGGTCGGCACCGCGGTGGAGCGGGGTTGGCCTGGCGCTGCGGGGGCAGATGGGCGCTGGCTGGAGCCCTCGTGGTTCGACAAGCTCACCATGAGGGTGTGGGGTGACCACAAGGGTGGCTTACCACGAGGGTGGCTTGCCACGAGCTGGGATAGGTGCGCGGCGCCTTAGTTTCCCCGCCCGCAAAACCGCGGCGCGGCGGTGACGGTGGCGCCTTCGGCCTTCGCCGTCGCGGCCCGGCGGGCGGAGAGCTCGTCCGGCGTCAGCGGGCGCAGCGTCACCCGGCAGGCAGCGCCCGCGATCTCCGTGACCATGCCGACGGCCTCGAAGCGGCGCTCGGTCTTTTCGACGGCGGTGACGATATGCAGCCGGCCGCGGGTGCGCAGCACGCGGCCGATCTCCGGCGCGTTCCAGGCGTCCATCTCCTTGACGAAACCCGTCATCGCTTGTCTCCGCAGCGCCCCGGGCGCGATGATAATAGACTCATGGCTTAAAGCATCATCGGCATTTAAGGTTAATCAGACTTTAATCCTGCTCAGGCCTTCTGTCAGGATCGTCTTTATGCCGGACAAGCCTTTATGGCGGCAAGACGTTATGGCCAGTCCGGCTTTCAGCCTAACCGTGCTTAAAGCCATTGCGCTCTTTAAGCCGTTGCAGATTGAAAGCGTATCCCTGTTTTAAGACCGATCCCTCTTAGTATTTCTTTCACGAACCGGCCCTAGAACGGTCCTCACAGCAGCGGTCCGACGAGGCGAGCCCTCTCACCGCAGGCATGAAGCCGATGCTGTTCGACGGTCCGCCGTCATGTCCCGCTTTCTCGTTTTGGGACGAACCTCATGACCTCCATCAATTTCAATGCCTCGGCCACGACCGCTCTGCGCACGCTGCAGCAGACGAACTCGGCGCTCGAGACCACGCAGAACCGCGTCGCCACCGGCCTGAAGATCGGCGAAGCCAAGGACAACGCGGCCTACTGGGCGATCTCGACCACGCTGAAGTCCGACAACAAGTCGCTGGCGACCGTGAAGGACGCGCTGAGCCTCGGCGCCGCTACGGTCGACACCGCCTATCAGGGCCTCAACAAGGCCAAGGACGTTCTCGACGAAATCAAGTCGAAGCTGACCGCCGCCACCCAGGACGGCGTCGATCGCGAAGTCATCCAGAAGGAAATCTCCGAGCTCCAGAACCAGCTGAAGTCTATCGCCTCGTCCTCGACCTTCTCGGGCGAGAACTGGCTCTCGATCGACTCCGCTGCCACGGGCTTCAGCTCGACGAAGACTGTGGTTTCCTCCTTCTCGCGTGACACCACCGGCGCTGCGACCATCGGCACGATCGGTGTCGATATCTCCAACGTCGCGCTGTTCGACGCCAATGCGGACGACGCCAAGAACGGCATCATCGACGCCAAGGTCTCCCTCAGCTCGGGCGGACGCGATCTCGCCTTCGGTGGCACGGTCTCCGCTTCGGCTACGGGCAACACCTCGACGGCGGGCCTCGTCGACGCAACGGACACGGGCCTCACGGCCGCGGTTCTCACGGATGCCGGCGCGGTTTCTGTCCAGGCATCGGCTTCCTATGCCGGCTTCACCCCTGCAACCTTCGCTGCTGGTGTCGACGGTATCGAGTTCACCATCAACGAGATCAGCATCGACGGGACAACCGGTGCACAGACGGCCACACCGCGGACCGTGCAGATCTTGCAGGCTGACATCTTGGCCGTCGGTAACGCCGACAATGTCGTCGATAGCGTCAATGAACTGGTTGCTGCCTTCAACGCTCAGCCCGGCGCCGAAATCGGAAATCTCGAGGCCTATGTCGACAACGGCACGCTCGCGGTCCGCAACAAGCTGCCCGGCGCGCTCAACGGCGTTCAGATCGTGGCCGTTCCGACCGCGGTCGCTGGTGGCTCCGCGCTGGGCCTGACGGCACCGACGACGACGGTTCGGCTGGGTGCGGGCAATGCCCAGATCTCGTCGACCAGCCTCAACATCGCGAACTTCACGGCAAATGCGACCGACAAGATGCAGCTGTCGTTCAAGTTCGATGGCGGCAACACGCACACCTATGACATCACACCCGGTGCGTCCCTGACGAGCCTCGTGTCCGCCCTGAACGGCGCAGGCAACTTCAGCACCTATGCGGTTGCATCGCAGGTTGGCGGTGAGCTGGTGATCACTGGCAAGACCGTGGGTGCCGACAAGACCGTCGAAATGACCGGCGTGACCTACACTGACGCGGCAGGTGTCTCGAAGGAAATCGCCACGGCGACCGGTCTGCCTTATTCCGAAAAGGCGAAGGTTTCGAGCGGCACTTTCACCGGCCCGATCACCCTCGACGCCGACGACAAGATCCAGTTCGACGTCAGCGTCAATGGTGGTTCGTCCAAGCTGGTGACGATCGACAAGGCAACGATCGATGCTGCGCTCAGCGTCGGTACGGGCACGATCAACGACGCCGGCAACTACGTCACGGTTCTGAACCGGGCCTTGACGAATGCCGGCGTGACCGGAGTCTCGGCAAGCGTCGGCCTGATCGGCGCTGATGCCGGCAAGGTCATCTTCACCACCGCCGGCCGCGGCAACACGGCGTCCGTTTCGATCTCGGACGTCAACGCCACGAAGGCTGCTCAGCAGGTTTCGGTCGATACGATCGATATCTCCTCGGCGAAGCTGACGTCTCTTGGTGCCGACACCGGCGACAAGATCCGCCAGGCGATCACGGCCTACGTTTCGGTCGTGAACGATGCGATCAGCAAGCTCACCACCGCGGCCTCCAACCTCGGCGCGGTCTCCAGCCGCATCGACATGCAGACCTCCTTCGTCGACACGCTGATGGACACCATCGACAAGGGCGTCAGCAACCTCGTCGACGCCGACCTGTCGGAAGAGTCGACGAAGCTGCAGGCCCTGCAGACCAAGCAGCAGCTGGGCATCCAGGCGCTGTCGATCGCCAACTCCTCGCAGCAGAACGTCCTGCGCCTGTTCCAGTAGGATCGGGCCTGATAGTGGGTGGCGCCTCCGGGCGCCACCTGAATGCCGCACCTCCGGACCCTTCATTGGGCCCGGGGGTGTTTTCGTTTTTTGGGGCGGGTTCGGGATGGGATGGATGGGCGCGCTGGCTGCCGCCCCTAGGCGCCTGAGGTGGGCGATTCCCACCGTCACCCTCATGGTGAGCTTGTCGAACCACGAGGGCTCCAGCCAGCACGCCTTTCCACGCTGTGACAGATGTGAAATTCGATCTTTCACGCCGTGCCGACCCTCGTGGTTCGACAGGCTCACCATGAGGGTGATGGGTATTGCTCCATGAGGTGAGTGGGAGAGGGTGGCGCACAAGCCCTCCATCCCCCGGGTCGCCCAACATTGCCCCTCTTCGCGTGGCGCGGTATCACCGCGGCGAAAGCGGATCCCTGCCGCGCCCCTGTTTCCGAGGATCTTCCATGGCCGTTTCCGCCAATGCCTTTCCCGCGCCCGACCGGGTCAAGGTGCGCCGTGCGCTCTTGTCGGTTTCCGATAAGACGGGGCTTGCCGAGCTCGCGCGCGCGCTGGCGGGGATGGGCGTCGAGCTCGTCTCGACGGGCGGAACGCGCAAGGCGCTGGAGGCGGAGGGGCTTGCGGTGCGCGACGTCGCGGAGCTGACGGGCTTTCCCGAGATCATGGACGGGCGGGTGAAGACGCTGCATCCGGGCGTGCATGGTGGGCTGCTCGGCGTGCGCGCCGATCCGGCCCATGCGGCAGCGATGGAAGCGCACGGCATCGCCGGCATCGACCTCCTCGTCGTCACTCTCTATCCCTTCGAGGCGACGGTGGCTTCCGGCGCTGACTACGCCTCGTCGGTCGAGAACATCGACATCGGCGGCCCCGCGATGATCCGCGCCGCGGCGAAAAACCACGCCTACCTCACCGTCGCGACCGACCCCGCCGACTATGCCGAAATCCTCGCCGCGCTGACGGAAGGGGAGGGAGAAACTTCCCTGTCTCTGCGTCAGAAGCTCGCGGCCCGCGCCTTCGCCCGCACCGCCGCCTATGACAGCGCGATCGCCAGCTGGTTTGCCGGCGAAGTCGGGAACATGGCGCCGGAGAAGGTCAGCTTCGCCGGGACGTTGGCGGAAACGCTGCGCTATGGCGAGAACCCGCACCAGTCGGCCGGCTTCTACCGCCACGGCGCGGCGCGGCCGGGCGTCGCGACTGCCCGTCAGGTGCAGGGTAAGGCGCTCTCCTACAACAACATCAACGACACCGACGCCGCCTTCGAGCTCGTGTCCGAGTTCGATCCCGCCCGCACGGCGGCCGTCGCCATCATCAAGCACGCCAATCCCTGCGGCGTCGCGGAAGGGGTCAATCTCGCCGACGCCTACCGCGCGGCGCTGGCCTGCGACCCCGTCTCGGCCTTCGGCGGCATCGTTGCCCTCAACCGGACGCTCGATGCCGAGGCGGCGCGCGAAATCGTCGAGGTGTTTACGGAGGTGATCATCGCCCCCGACGCCAGCGCCGAGGCGATCGAGATCGTCGCCGCCAAGAAGAACTTGCGCCTCCTCCTCACCGGCGGCCTGCCGGACCCGCGCGCGCCGGGCAAGACGGTGAAGTCCGTCGCCGGGGGCCTGCTCGTGCAGTCGCGCGACAACGGCGTCGTCGACGATCTCGAGCTCACCGTGGTGACGAAGCGGGCGCCGACGGCGGCCGAGATGGACGATCTGCGCTTCGCCTTCCGCGTCGCCAAGCACGTGAAGTCGAACGCCATCGTCTATGCCAAGGATCTCGCCAGCGTCGGCATCGGCGCGGGGCAGATGAGCCGCATCGATTCCTCGCGCATCGCCGCCCGCAAGGCCGAGGATGCGGCGCGGGCGATGGCGACGGAGCGCTCCGGCGCCGAGGTCGCCGCGGGCCTGGCCGCCGGCCACGCCATCGTACCGCTGACGCACGGCTCGGTGGTCGCTTCCGACGCCTTCTTCCCCTTCGCCGACGGCTTGATCTCGGCGATCGAGGCGGGGGCGACGGCGGTGATCCAGCCCGGCGGCTCGATGCGCGACGCCGAGGTGATCGCCGCCGCCGACGCCCACGGCGTGGCCATGGTGTTCACCGGCATGCGCCATTTCCGGCACTGACAGACGGTTGCCTGAGGCGGTCGCCGGCGGCCGTCGCCTGGGCGGCGTGTCCTCGGCGGTGATCCTGCGGGGTAGCCGGAGCCCGTGACGGGGACGCGGGGCACTGTCCGGCAAGGCACTGGCAGGGCAGGAGTGTCCCCGCTAGAATGGCGCCTCTCCCCAGGGGATGGTCGCGATGACCGCCGAGACGATCCTTGCCTTGCTCGCCCGCCACGCGCCCGAGTTTCGCGCGGCCGGCGTCACGCGCATGGCGATCTTCGGATCGCACGCACGCGGCGATGCTCGGCCGGGATCCGACCTCGACATCGCGCTGCGGTTTTCCGACGAGGCGAAGGCCGAAGGATTTGCCTATTTCGGCCGCATCGAGGCCTTGCGCGACAGACTGCAGGCCCTGGTTCAGCAGCCGGTCGACATCACGGTCGAACCCGTCCGCTCGCCAGAACTCCAGGCTTCGATGCGAGCGGACGAGCGCGTTGCCTTCGAATAGGCCGCTCCGGCGCCTTCACGACAGCGCCGTGAACATCGACCGCATCCTCGCCTACACCGCCGGCCTCACGGCCGACGCTTTCGCTGCCGACGAGCGGACGCAGGACGCCGCCAAGCGCTGCCTCCAGCGTCTGTCGGAGGCGGCGGTCAAGCTCGGTCCCGTGGCCGAGGAAGCCATGCCGCAGCATGCCTGGGCAGGAATCCGAAGCATCGGCAATGTGCTGCGGCAACGACTATGACCGCGTCGACCCGTCATCCTGTGGCGCATTATCCGCCATGAGCTGCCACCCTTGCGGCAGGATATTCTCGCCCTCATCGCTGGCTGGCAGGACGATGCCAAGGACTGACGGCTGCCTGTGCGTCAGGCCGTGCTGACGGCCTGCCGCTCCGGCGAGGGCGTGCCCCACAACAAAGCGAGCCCGACGAGGAAGAAGGCGAGGATCGCCGACATGCCGATGCGTGTCGCCAGTTCGGGGCTCGTCCACTGCGCCGCGAGGTAGGTCAGCGCCGCGACCGAGAGCGTCGCGAGGAAAGAGGTCGCCCGGCCGGTCAGGGAGTAGAGGCCGAAATAGCGGCCGGCTTCGCGGGGGCTCACCGATTGCGCCAGCCAGGCGCGCGAGGAGGCCTGGATCGGGCCGAAGGCGAGGCCGATGAGAAGGCCCCAGCCAAGATAGGCGCGTTCGGCGGGCGTCGCGAACAGACCCGTGCCAGGCGTTGGCGCCGGCCAGGCGAGGAGGCCGAACAGGGTCGACTGCGTTCCGGTCGAGACGATGCCGAGCGTCGCCAGGATCAGGCAGAGGATCGAGGCGAGGATCACGCGCTTCGACCCGAGTTTTGCCTCCAGGAGGCCGGCGATGGCGCAGCCGAAAATGGCGGTGACGGTGAGGAGGATGCCGAACAGGCCGGTCTCGGTCACCGACCAGTCGAACATGCCCGCCGCGAAGGCCCCACCCAAAACCAGCAGCGCGTTGACCCCGTCCTGATAGGCCATGCGGGCGAGGAGAAAGCGGAACAGCGGCCGGCGGGTGCGGGCCTCGCGGAGCGTGCCGGCGAGATCGCCGAGCGCGTCGCGCACCGCCCGCCCGATCGGCTCGCGCACGGCGACATCGGGCGTGAACAGGAACATCGGCAGGACGAAGACGAGGTACCAGAGACCGGCCATCGGCGCCGTCGCGCGTGCGCCTTCGCCCGTGGCCGGATCGAGCCCGAACAGTGGCGGCAGGCCGGCCAGCGTCTTTCCTGTCTCCGGGCTCGCGGCGACGAAGGCCAGCGTCAGGCCGAGAAAGATCATGCCGCCGAGATAGCCGAGGCCCCAGGCGAGGTTGGACACGCGCCCGATCTCCGCCGGCCGGACGAGACGCGGGATCATCGCGTCGTTGAAGACGATCGAGAATTCCGCCGCAACCTGCGCCAGCACCAGCAGCGTCAGCGCGGCGAAGAGGCTCGTTCCGGGCGCCGCCGTCCACAGTGCGCAAAGCGCCAGGATCTTGACCGCGGCGAAGCAGGCGATCCAGGGTTTGCGCGGGCCGGTGCGGTCGGCGACGGCGCCGAGGAAGGGCGAGAACAGGGCGACGAGGATCGAGGCCGCGGCCGCCGCCAGCCCCCAGGCCGTCTGGCCCGTGGCCGGGTCGGCCGCCATCTGCGAGACCAGATAGGGGCCGAAGACGAAGGTGATGACCACGGTGAAGAAAGGCTGGGCGGCGAAGTCGAAAGCCATCCAGCCCCAGACCGCCTTCTGCCGGAACGGGCGGGGAAAGGGCGGCGTGTCGGCTGTCGGCATGAAGCTTCCGGGCTCGGGCGCAGGCGGCGACGGCCATCCGCTCGCCGGCATTGTGAAGCTGCCGGGCGCAAGAAGCCAGCGCCTCGCTCAAAACCGGGGCTGAGAAGGCAGCGTGCGGGCGGTCGCGGCGGGCTCTTGGCCTTGCAAAATCCCCCTGCCTCGCCGCATCGGCGCATGCTAGGTTCGCCCACCTTCAACCCGACGAGGAAAAAGACCATGGCCAAAGGTCAGATGCGCAGCAACAAGGAAACCCGCAAACCGAAGGCCGACAAGGCCAAGGCGGCGGTGCCCTCGACCGTCCCCGGCAAGTTCGCCGCCGCCCAGACGACGGGCGCCGACAAGAAGAAGTGAGGCGAGGGGGGCTCTCGGTCTTAGGAGAGACTTGGCGCCACGACGGCCGATGTCCGCGCCGCCCCCTCTCCCGTCCGGCGCTTCGCGCCGGCCCCGGGGCGAGCCACCGGTCTCGCCCGTCCTTCGGACCCCTCTCCCCTGCGGGGCGAGGAATGGCGCCAGGTTCTGAATTCGTGGCGCCATTCTTCTCCCCACCGGGGAGAAGGTGGCCCGAAGGGCCGGATGAGGGGGCCCACGGTGGAGGAGATCCTGCTCTAACGCCGCCCCCCACGCCCTCCTACGCCGACAGATCCGACAACAGCCCCGCCGCCACCGTCAGCCGCGCGACCGAGGTGTCGCCGCTGCCGGCCAGGGCCGCGATCTGCTGGGTGATGCGCCCAACTGTCGCCTGGCGGCTTTCGGCCCAGGCGGCGACGGGATCTTCCGCCCCGCCGAACTCGGCGAGCGCCCTTGCCGTCAGCCGGCGGCGGGCGCCGGCGATCTGGCTGGCGGCGCGCTCCAGCGCCAGGATCTCGTAATAGTCGACCGGCTCCAGCCGCTGCAGCGCCGCCTCCAGCCGGCCGATCTCGAACAGCCGCGTGATGGCGAAATAGGCCGACAGCGCCGGCTCGAGCGGCGTGTCTGTTTCACGTGAGACAAAGGCGATGTCCGGCACCAGCGCCAGGAGCGGCAGGAGCGCGATCTCGGCGGCGAGATCGGCCGGCACGCCCTTGTCCACCCACTGCCGGCACCGCTCTTCGGCCTCCTCGCGGGCGCGTGGGCTGGCGAGCGTCAGAAGGCGCGGCCGCAGCGTCGCGGCGATGTCCTGGACCGCCGCGATGGCGGTGCCCAGACCCTTGCCGAGCTCGCCGTTCTGCACGAACCAGCGCGTCACCCCCTGCAGCATGGCCGAGGCCGCGGCATAGAGGGCGTTCTGCGTCTCGCCGTGGATCTGGCCGTCGAGCCTGTCGATCCCTGTGAGAAGGGCGCCGCCGCCCAGGCCGTCATAGGTCGCCACGAAGGCGGCGACGATGTCGCCCGGCGCCGCGCCCGTCGCATCGCGCACCGATGTGACGAAGGTCGGGCCGACGGTATTGATGGCAAGGTTGGCGACGACGGTGGAGACGATCTCGCGGGCGAGGCGATGGCCCTCGATGTCGCTGGCGTAGCCCTGCCGCATGGGGGCGGGAAAATACTGGAAGAGGCGGTCGCGGAGATAGGGATCGTCGGGCAGCGTGCTGTCGATCAGCTGGTCGAACAGGACGATCTTGGAATAGGCCAGAAGCACGGCGATCTCCGGCCGGGAAAGACCGAGGCCGGAGGCGCGGAGATCGGCGAGGCCGGCATCGGTCGGCAGCAGCTCGACGCTGCGGTCGAGGAGTCCTGCCTCTTCCAGCACCGTCATGAAGCGCGCCTGCAGCGGCAGCGCCGAGACGCCGCGCCGCGCTTCCAGGGACAGTGCCAGCGTCTGCTCGTAATTGTTGGCGAGGACGAGCTTTCCCACCTCCGCCGTCATCGACGCCAGCAGCACGTTGCGGTCCGGGCGGGTGAGGCGGCCCTCGGCCATGGCGCTCTTCAGCGCGATCTTGATGTTGACCTCGACGTCGGAGGTGTTGACGCCGGCGGAATTGTCGATGGCGTCGGTGTTGATGCGGCCACCGTGGCGGGCGTATTCGATGCGGCCGCGCTGGGTGACGCCGAGATTGGCGCCCTCGCCGACGACCTTGGCGCGGATTTGCGCCCCGGTGACGCGCAGGGCGTCATTGGCGCGGTCGCCGACATCGGCATTGGTCTCGGCAGTCGAGCGCACATAGGTGCCGATGCCGCCGAACCAGAGGAGGTCGGCCGGCGCCTTGAGGATGGCGTTGATGATTTCCGCGGGCGTGCCCGACGTCCGGTCCCAGCCTATGGCGGCGGCGGCTTCCGGCGACAGGCGGATCAGTTTTTCGCGGCGGGAGAAGACGCCGCCGCCGGAAGAGATCAGCGTCCTGTCGTAGTCGGCCCAGGAGGAGCGCGGCAAAGCGAAGAGGCGCTGGCGCTCGGCGAGCGAGGCCGCCGCATCGGGGTTGGGGTCGATGAAGATGTCGCGGTGGTCGAAGGCGGCCAAGAGCCGCGTCTCCGGCGAGAGCAGCATGCCGTTGCCGAACACGTCGCCGGACATGTCACCGCAGCCGACGACGGCGAAGGGCGTGGTCTGGATGTCGCGGTCCATCTCGCGGAAGTGGCGTTTCACCGCTTCCCAGGCGCCGCGGGCGGTGATGCCCATGGCCTTGTGGTCGTAGCCGACCGAGCCACCCGAGGCGAAGGCATCGTCGAGCCAGAAACCGTTCGCCTGGGCGATGGCATTGGCGGTGTCGGAGAAGGTCGCGGTGCCCTTGTCGGCGGCGACGACGAAATAGGGGTCCTCGCCGTCATAGCGCTTGACGTGATCGGGCGTGACGATGGCGGCGCCGTCGATGTTGTCGGTGACCGACAGGAGCGAGGCGATGAAGACGACATAGGCGGCGCGGCCGGCCTCGAACCACGTGTCGCGGCTGGCGGGATCGCCGAGGCGCTTGGGGAAGAAGCCGCCCTTGGCGCCGACGGGCACGATGACGGCGTTCTTCACCTGCTGCGCCTTGACGAGGCCGAGCACCTCGGTGCGGTAGTCCTGGCTGCGGTCGGACCATCTGAGGCCGCCGCGGGCGACGCGGCCGAAGCGCAGGTGCACGCCCTCGACGCGGGCGTCGAAGACGAAGATTTCGCGGAACGGCACGGGGGCCGGCAGGCCCTCGACGGCGGATGAATCGAGCTTGAAGGCGAGCGCCGGCGAGACATGGGTCGGCGTCGAGCCCTCTTCGGCCGAGGTGCCGTCGACGGCGTAGAAGTTGGTGCGCAGCGTTGCCAGGATCACGCCGAGGAAGCGGCGGATGATGCGGTCGTCGTCGAGGCTGTCGACGGCATCCAGCGCCTCGATGACGGCGTCGAAGCATTTGGCCGCGCCGTGCGCCTCGGCCAGACGCCGCTGGACGGCCTGGGGATCGGCGGGGTCCTCGGGATTGTCCGACGTGGCCGGCGCCGGGACGGGGGCATGGGCCGGGTTGAAGCTGGCGTCGAAGACCTGCCAGAGCTGGGCTGCGATGGCCGGCTGGCGCAGCAGCGTCGCGGCAAGAAAATCCTGGCCGTAGGCGATGCCGGCCTGGCGCAGATAGCGCGCATAGGCCCTGAGCACATTGGCCTGGCGGTAGGCGAGGCCGGCTTCGAGGACGAGGGCGTTGAAGCCGTCGTTTTCGATCTGGCCGGCCGAGACGGCGGCAAAGGTCTGCTGCAGCGATCTTCCGTCGTCGGCGAGCGGGATCGCGCCGCCCTTCTGGCGCACCAGATCCATGTCGTGCAGGTGCACCGTCTGCCCGTCCGGCCGGCGGACCTGAAAGGTCCGCTCGGAGACGGAGGAGAAGCCCATGTTTTCGAGGATCGGCACGCGCGTCGACAGCGCCACGGCGGCGCCGAGATGGTAGATCTTCAGGCGCACCAGCGCCTCAGGGTCGCCGGGGCGGCGGTAGAAGTCGACCGAGAGCGCCGCGCCCTCACCCAGGAGCGCCATGCGCTGGGTGTCCTTCACCGCCTCGGCCGGCGCGATGACGTCGCGATAGCTGTCCGGCAGGCCGGGGGTGAAATGCAGGAGCTCGTGCGCGGCGCCGGCGGCATGGATCGCCCGGATGAAGCCGTCCTCCCAGGCCTTGGCCATTTCGGCGATGCGCTGCTCCAGCGCTTCGGCATCGACCACGGGCGTCGTGCCGCCCTTGCGGCCGACGATGAAGTGGACGCGCGTCAGCCCGCCTTCGGGAAAGGCCGGATAATAGGCCGAGATATGGCCGTCGAAGCGTTCCGCCAGGAGCTGGCCGATGCGCTCGCGCAGGCGCGAATCGTAGCGGTCGCGCGGCACGAAGACGAGGACGGAGACGAAGCGGTCGAACCGGTCGACGCGCGGCAGGACACGCACCCGCGGCCGCTCGCCGAGATCGAGCACGATGCCGGCGAAGCGCTCGAGGAGGTCGACGTCGATCTGGAACATCTCGTCGCGGGGGTAGGATTCCAGGACGTTGAGGAGCGCCTTGCCGGAATGCGAATTGCTGGCAAGGCCAAAGCGCGCGATCACCGTCTCGGCCTTCAGCCGGAGATAGGGGATGGTCAGGATCGAATGGGTGTAGGCCGAGGAGGTGAACAGGCCGACGACGCGCAGTTCGCCGACGAAGCTGCCGTCCTCGGCGTAACGCTTGACCCCGATGTAATCCATGTAGGTGCGGCGGTGGACGAGCGCACGCGAATTGGCCTTGGTGACGATGAGCGGATTGGGCGCCTGCAGAAAGGCGCGGATCTCGGCCGTCGTCGTCACCGCCTGGCCGGCGCGGCTCAAGACGCGCACTTCCGGGTCCGAGAGAATGCCGAGCGCTTCCTCGTCGCGCCGCTCCAGCGCCTCCTCCTGCGCCGCGCCGACATAGTCGAACTCGCGGGCGCCGAGGAAGATGAAGTTGTCGGCGAGCAGCCAGTCGAGGAGCTTGGCCGATTCCTCCACCATGGCCTGCTGGGGCGTGCCGGCCAGCGAGGTGGCGCGATCGCCCATCGCCGCGGCCGCCTCGCCGACGCGTTCGCGCATGGCGCCGAAATCGCGCACGGCCAGATGCACCTGGCGCAGGATGCGCTCCAGCGCGGCGGCGAGGCGCCCGCCGCCTTCGGGATCGGCGTCCGGCTCGATCGCCACCTGGATCAGACTGACGCGGGCCGGGTTTCGGGAGGCCGCTTCGCCCGGCCCGGCGGCGGAAAAGCGCGCGATGGCGCCGGCCGCATCGCGCGCGACGTCGAGGATCGGATGCGAGATATAAGCGATGCCGACGGCCCGTTCGGCGATTTCGGCCATCACCGAGTCGAAGAGGAAGGGCATGTCGTCGTTGACGATCGTGACCAGGCGAAGATCGGTGCCGGCGAGGCTGAAGGCCGCGTGCTCCTCGACGGCGACGACCGGCAGCCCGACGCGGTGGGCGGCGAGGGCGGCGACGGCGCGGCGGGCGGCGAGCGCCAGGGCCGCCGGCGCAAAGCCCTCGAGATCGTCGGCCGGCGGGCGGTCGAACAGCAGCGGGGTGAGGATGGCGGCATCGCCCGCAGCACCGAGGGAGCCCAGAATGGCGGTCAGGATGTCGGCTTTGGCGCGGCTCATGCGGTCGATTCCTCCAGCGGTCGGTGCCCCAGCATAGGGCAGGCGACTGATTCGCGCGCCCCCGCCCGGCACTCATGGCAGGCTTCGCTCCAGGCACGCAGCGGGGCGACCGACCGGTCGCCGCGTGCCTTCCCCGCCTCATGCCCGGTCTGGCCGGCTCCGCGGCGACCGCCGCCGGCCGGCCGTCGGAAATGGCGCCGAGGCCGGAGCGGCCGGTCAGAGCTCGACGAGGCGGTCGGGGATCTCGTTCGGATTGCGGCCTTCCGCCGGAAAATGCCGGGCGAGGATCTCTCCGGCCTTCGCGATCGCCTCCACATAGCCGTCGGCGAGACGATCGGCCTTCGCCGCCGCGACCAGGACAGCGACCAGGGCATCCCAGTCGGCCTGGGGCACTTTGGCGTTGATGCCGGCGTCCGCGATGACCTCTGCATGGTGCTCGGCTTCGGAAACGAAGATCAGGATGCCGGTGCGGTTCTCCGTCGCCTGCAGGTCGTGGGCCATGAACTGCGCGAGGGCCGTGCGGTGGGCGCGCTCGGCCTTCAGCCAGGCCGGCACGAACAGCATGCGCAGCGGCACGGAAAGGCGCAGGGCCAGGAGGAGAAACAGCGCGAAGCCCAATTCCGTCAGCTGCAGCGTCAGGCCGGAGACCGAAATGTCCGCGACCGTGGCCAGGACGGCCGAGACGAGGGCCGCGGCGAAGGTCAGGACGAGGGCGAAGAAGGAGGAGGCGAAGACGTAGCTGTCGCTCGCCCGGGTGAAGACGGCAAAAATCTCGCCGCGCGTCGTGGCCTCGGCCGCGCGGATGGACGCGTTGACGCGGGCGTGGTCGTCCTTGGAAAAGGCGAGAGGTTTCACCATGAGCCGGACGAGCCTCCACCGCCGAAGGAACCGCCGCCGCCGGAAAAGCCGCCGCCCGAGGAGCCGCCGGAAAATCCACCGCCGCCGAAGGAGCCGCCCGACCGGCCTCGGCCGTTCGTCTGCGAGAGCGCCCAGACCATGCCGAGCCAGCGCCAGCGGTTCTTGCCGACCTTGGTGCCGAAGCGGCGGGCGAAAAAGCTCATCACGCCGGCGCCCATGACGAAGAGCCAGACCAGCGCGAACAGCACGAAGAACACCGCGCCTTCGACATCCTCGCTTTGCCAGCCTTCATTGCGCTCGGCCCGCGCCTGCAGTTCGGCGGCGTCGCCGGAGAGCACCTTGAGGATGCCGTCGACGCCCTTGGCGATGCCGCCGGGGTAATCCCCCGACCGGAAGGCGGGAAGGATGTCGTTCTGGATGATCAGCGACGACAGGGCATCGGTCAGCGTGCCCTCGAGGCCGTAGCCGACCTCGATGCGGACCTTGCGGTCGTCGCGCGAGACGAGGAGGATGACACCGTTGTTCTCGCCGGCCCGCCCGATCTTCCAGGCGCGGCCGAGCGCCACGCCGAATTCCTCGATCGCCTGGCCCTGGAGATCGGGCACGGTGGCGACGACGACCTGGTCGGACGAGGTCCGCTCGAAGGCGGCGAGCTTCTGGTCGAGGGCGGTTTCGGTCGCCGGATCGAGCAGGCCGGCGGCATCGACGACGCGGCCGGTGAGGGCGGGAAACTCCTGCGCCGCGGCTGGGTGCAACAGGCTGGCCAGGAGGACGACGGCCAGCGCCAGCCACAGGATCGCTGGATGCCTTCTGCCGGCCAGGCTTCGGGCCGCGGGCGCGATCATCGGCAGAAGCGCCATGCCGCCCGCCTCAGTTGAACTTCACCGCGGGCGGCTGGTCGGAGCCGGCCTCGGCAGTGAAGGACTCCATCGGCTTGGACTCCGGATAGAACCAGCTCGCATACCAAGAGCCGGGAATGGTCTTCAACTCGGTGTTGTAGACGCGCACCGCGTCGATGAAGTCGCGCCGGGCGACGGCGATGCGGTTCTCGGTGCCTTCGAGCTGGCTCTGCAGGGCCAGAAAATTCTGGTTCGACTTGAGGTCGGGATAGGCCTCGACGGTGACGAGGAGGCGCGACAGCGCGCCGGAGAGCTCGCCCTGGGCGGCCTGGAACTTCTGCACGGCGGCGGGATCGGTCAGTTGGCTGGCGTCGATGTTGGTGGCGGTCGCCTTGGCGCGCGCCTCGACGACGGCGGTGAGCACTTCCTTTTCCTGCGCGGCATAGCCCTTGACGGTCTCGACGAGGTTGGGAATGAGGTCGGAGCGGCGCTGGTACTGGTTCTGCACCTGGCTCCAGGCGGCCTTGGCCTGCTCTTCCATCGTCGGAATATTGTTGATGCCGCAGGCCGACAGGAGCGGCGCGAGCAAAGCGAGGACGAGCAGCGGGCGGAGGAAGCGGGCGGCAGCGGTCATTTTCGGCTCCGGAAGGCGGATGGGCAAACCCGGCGTCAGCCCGGACGAGGGGCCGGTTGCGCGCAGCCTCTCTACCACGGCAAATGCGGGCGCGACAGACGGCGCGCGGCTTGCCCTCGACCGGCTTTTCGGTCAGGCTTCCCGGCATGAGCGAACCACCCAAAACCCCTTCCCGGCAGGATTCCGGCGATGCGGCGCGCGCGCGCGAAGCGGCGGCCATCCTGCGCCGCATCAACGAGGAAACCAGCCCGCAGATCGGGGCCGGCACGGGGCGTCTCCTGTCCAACACCTGGGGGCATCTCTCCGCCGTCGATGCGGACCAGGACGATCCGATCGAGGTGCTGGGCACGCGCATCGGCCGCATCCTCGGCTTCGTCGCCTTCCTGGTGCTGTCGGTTTCCCTCGTCCTCTATCTCATGCGCAGCTGATCCCATGAGCGAGACACATGCATCGGCACGGCAGGATCGGCCCGCCGTCCTGTCGATCTCCAGCCATGTCGTGCGCGGCACGGTGGGCAACCGCGCCGTCGTGCTGGCGCTGGAATCCCTCGGCTTTCCCGTCTGGGCCGTGCCGACGGTGACGCTGCCCTGGCATCCCGGCCATGGTCCGGCGACGCGCATCGTGCCACCGGCGGAAGATTTCGCCGCGCTCGTCGCCGATCTCGGCCGGGCGCCCTGGCTCGGCGAGATCGGCGCCGTCGTCACCGGCTATTTCGGGGCGCCCGAACAGGTCGAGCCGGTGGCGCGCCTGATCGAGGCGATCCGCCGGATCAACCCGAAACTCGTCTACCTGCTGGATCCCGTCCTCGGCGATGGCGGCAGGCTCTACCAGCCGGAGGCGACGCTGGTGGCGATCCGCGACCGCCTGCTGCCGCTCGCCGACATCGTCACCCCGAACCGCTTCGAGCTGGAATTCCTCACCGGCCTCGAATTCTCCGACAATTCGCACCTGATCGAGGCGGCGAGCGCGCTCGGGCCGCCGACGGTGGTGGTCACCTCGGCGTTTCCGCTCCTGAAGGGCGGCACCGGCAATCTCCTCGTCGACGGCTACCAGGCGGCGCTGGCCGAGCACCGGCAGATCGCGAACGCGCCGAACGGTCTCGGCGACCTGACCTCGGCGGTGTTCCTCGCCCGCATCCTGTCAGGCATGACGGGGGAGAAGGCGCTGCAGACGACGACGGCGGCGGTTTACGAAATCCTCGCCCGCACGACCAAGCGTGGCGCCAACGAGCTGACGCTCGAAACCGATACCGACAGCCTGAAGCATCCGATGGCCATGGTGCAGATGCGCCGCCTCGGACTGCCGAACGGCAACCGGCGGGCGTGACGCCCGGCGGCCGCCCGGCGGAGGCGCCGGACGCGGAAGGGCAGGTGATCGCCGGCGTCGACGGCTGCCGCGCCGGCTGGGTGGCGGTGATCGGCCGTGTCGGCAAGCTGGGGCCAGGAGCCTTGCCGTCCCTCCCGGAAAGCCTGCAGGCGCGGGTCTTTCCGCGCTTCGATTTCCTGCTCTACGCCCTGCCCGAGGATGCGGTGATCGCCGTCGACATGCCGATCGGCCTGCCCGAGCGCATCGAGGGGCCAGGGCGGGCGGCGGAAAAGGCGACGCGGCCGCTGCTGGGCGAGCGCCAGTCGAGCGTCTTCTCGATCCCGGCGCGGCCGGCGGTGGAGGCCGGCGCCGGCCCGTTCCGCTCCGAACTGCATCGCCGCGAGGCCTATCGCGCCGCCTGCGCCATCGCCGAGCGCCTGTCGCATCCCCCGCGCCGCATTTCGATCCAGGGGTTCGGCCTGTTTCCCAAGATCATCGAGATCGACCGGCTGCTGCTCGCCGATCCCCGCCGCGCGACGCGCGTGATCGAGGGCCATCCGGAGCTCGCCTTCCGCCTGTTGAACGGCGGCACGCCGGTGTCGAGCCCGAAGAAGATCCAGGGCCGCGTCGATGCGACGGGGATGGAGGACCGGCGGCGGCTTCTCCTCGAGGCCGGGCTCGGCCGCGATTTTCTCTATGCGCCGGCCCCGGCGGGGGCGGCGCAGGATGATTTTCTCGATGCCTGCGCCATGCTGTGCGTCGCCGCCCGTCATGCCGCCGGCATCGCCGTCGCCCATCCGTCGCCGCCGGACCGCGACGCGCGCGGCCTGCCGATCGCGATCTGGGCCTGAGCCTCTCCCTCTTCGGGCGCGGCGCGCGAGGCGATTGCTGGCGGCGATGCGATGCGCTAGGAGCAAAACATGGCTCTGCTTCCCGACCATCTCCTCGCCGGCCACAAGGCCTTCATGTCCGGGCGCTACCGGACCGAAGAGCAGCGCTATCGGGAACTCGCCCGCGCCGGGCAAGAGCCCGAAACGCTGGTCATCGCCTGCTGCGACTCGCGCGCGGCGCCCGAGACCATCTTCGACGCCGCGCCTGGCGAGCTCTTCGTCATCCGCAACGTCGCCAACCTGATGCCGCCCTATTCGCCCGACGGCGAGTACCACGCGACCTCGGCGGCGCTGGAATTCGCCGTCCAGGCGCTGAAGGTCAAGCACATCGTCGTGCTCGGCCACGGCCGCTGCGGCGGCATCAAGGCGGCGCTCGATCCGGAGTCGAAGCCGCTGTCGCCGGGTGACTTCATCGGCAAGTGGATGAGCATGGTCGAGGCGCCGGCGAAGATCGTCAGGGGCAACGAACTGATGACGGCCGGCGAGCGCCAGACCGCGTTGGAGCGCATCTCGATCCGCTTCTCGCTCGCCAATCTGCGCAGCTTTCCCTGCGTCTCCATCCTCGAGGGCAAGGGTCGCCTGACGCTCCATGGCGCCTGGTTCGACATCTCGACCGGCGAGCTCTGGGCGATGGACCCGGAGACGGGCGATTTCCAGCGCCCGGTGATCGACATCCCCGACCCGGACCCCGCGGCCTGACCTTGTCGGCCTGCTGCACCGGAGCGATCGGCTGTGGCGTTTTGGCCGATCTCGGGCGCCGATTGGCATTTTTGCGTGCATTTGAGTCGAATGCGGGGGAATTTCGCCTTGCGAAAGCCGGCCTCCCACCGCTTTAAGTGGGAATGGCGCATTGTTGCCGCTGTGGGCCGGCTCTGCCGTCCTGCTTCCGGCATCAGCGGGTCTGTCGACGGAAGGGCGGAATCCAGCCTCTCTTCCCTGTCGAGGGATCGGAATGCGATCGAGAGGGTTAGCGCCAAGAGCGCTGTCGGCCAATCAATGCCGCGGAGCCGGCATCGGGGAAAGACCAAGTGATGATACGGACGATGAAGACATGTGCGGTTCTGGTCGCGGTTCTGGCGGCTTCGGGCTGCACCCGCTCGGTTTCGCCGATGGCCGACAGCGGCCCGGCGCCGCTGCGGCCGGCGCCGACCGGCCAGGTGTCGTCGAGCCAGCTGCCGCCGCCGCCGGCTCCGCCGCCGCCGGTGACCGCCACGGCCGCGACCACGCCGCCGACCGATCCCCTGGCCGGCACGCAGCCGGGCGCCCCGGCCGCCGCGCCGGTCCAGACCGCCTCGGCCGGGCCGGTGACGCGCGAGGGTCTCGTCGGCGCCTGGAAGGTTTCTTCCGGCGGCGGCAACTGCCAGATCTTCATGGCGCTGACCAAGTGGACCGGCGGTTACCGCGCCGCGTCGCGCGGCTGTCCCGGCCAGGTCGCCGACGTCTCGGCCTGGGACGTTTCGGGCAGCCAGGTCGTCCTGAAGGATTCGAGCGGGTCGACGGTGGCGAGCCTCAACAATTCCGGCGGCACCCGCTATGACGGCCAGACCACCGGCGGCGCGGCGATCAGCCTTTATCGCTGAGGTTTCGGGCAAGCGGACGCCGGGCCGTTCGACTCATCGCTACGCCCCATCTGACGGCAACGCGATGCGGTCAGATGGACGGTTCGGCCTTCTGGGACTTGGAAGGTTCGTCATCCCGGGCTTGACCCGGGATCCATGCCGGACCGTCGGAGCCCCGATGCCGTTCAGAATGGAGTGGTGTCGGCCATCCACTCAGCTCATGGGCGTTTGAGCAATGGATCCCGGGTCAAGCCCGGGATGACGAGCCGTTTGAGGCGCGCTTTGCCCCTTGTCGGCCGTCGATCGTACAGCGATGCCAGGGCCGCGGGAGAGAGCGTCCACCCCGTCGGCATCCCGACTGTCCCTGCGACGGGCTTCGCCCTACGCTCTCATCCTTCGCCAGCCGCACCCGGGTTCTCGCCATGACAAACTCCTCCGCGCCGATCCGCGAGCGTCAGGGCCCGGTGCGCTCGGCGCTCGACCGGCTCGTCGCCAGCGGCGAGATCGAGGCCGATCCGGCGCAGCGCCTTCTGGCAGACCGCCTCGACCGCCTCGACAAGCAGCTGTCGACCACCAGTCTCGCCTCCAAGCAGAGCGCGCTCGGCTGGCTGTTCGGCAAGGCGAAGCCGGCCGAGCCGCCTCGGGGGGTCTACATCCACGGCGAGGTCGGCCGCGGCAAGACCATGATCATGGACATGTTCTACCGCCAGTCCTCGGTGAGCTCGAAGCGCCGGGTGCATTTCCACGCCTTCATGGCCGAGGTGCACGAGCGCATCGGCGCGCACCGCGCCGCGGTGAAGGAAGGGTCCGCGCGCGGCGACGATCCGATGCCGCCGGTCGCCGCCGACATCGCCGCGTCGGCCAGGCTCCTGTGCTTCGACGAGTTCTCGGTGACGGATGTCGCCGACGCACTGATCCTGTCGCGGCTGTTCAAGGCGATGTTCGAGGCGGGCGTCGTTTTGGTCGCCACCTCCAACGTCGCGCCCGACGATCTCTACCGCGACGGCCTCAACCGCGGCCTGTTCCTGCCCTTCGTCGACGAGTTGAAACGCCATGTTGACGTCATCCGACTGGATGCTGCCGAGGACTACCGGCTGGCGGCGATCGGCGAGGACAATCTCTATCTCACGCCGCTGGATGCGGAGACCGACGCGCGCCTCGACGCGGTCTGGACGGCCCTCCTGGCGGGGCAGAAGCCGGCGCCCGCCTCGCTCTCGGTCAAGGGCCGCACCGTGCGCGTGCCGCTCGCCGGCAACGGCGCGGCGCGGTTCAGCTTCGACGATCTCCTGAAGCGGCCGCTCGGCGCGCAGGACTATCTGGCGCTCGCCCGGCGCTTCCACACGCTCGTGCTCGACCGCGTGCCTGTTATGGCCGAGGCCGAGCGCAACGAGGCCAAGCGCTTCATCACCCTCGTCGACACCCTCTACGATGCCGGCCGCCGCATCGTCATCTCGGCCGAGGCGCCGGTCGGTGAGCTCTATCGCGGGGTGAGCGGCACGGAGGCCTTCGAGTTCGCCCGCACCGTCTCGCGCCTGACCGAGATGCGGTCGGCCGACTATCTGGCGGCGGCTTCCGCCGGCGAAGACCGGCCGGCCTGATCCGCCTCGGGCCCGCTCTGCCGGGCGAAAGGCACCCTCGCCTCTCGCGGCGGGGCGACCTCCACCCGGTCCCGGCCGTTCCGCTTCGCCCGGTAGAGCGCCGCATCGGCCGCCGCGACGAGCTCGACCCGGTCGTCATGGCCCCACGAGTCGGCGATGCCGAAACTGGCGCTGACGCGCACAGCCACGCCGTCGGCGGAAACCTGTTCGGCGGCGATCGCCTGCCGGATCCGCTCGGCGATCGTCTGGGCCCGTGCCGCGTCGGCAGCCGGCAGGAGGATCAGAAACTCCTCGCCGCCATAGCGGGCGACCAGATCGACGTCGCGCACGCTCTGCCGCATCACGGCGCCCAGGCGCTGCAGGACGGCATCGCCGACATGGTGGCCGAAGCGATCGTTGACGGACTTGAAATGGTCGATGTCGACGAGGATCACGCTGAACTCCCCGGCGCCGCGGCGAAAGCCGTTCACGTCGAGCCAGTGGTCGACGGCCCGGCGATTGCCGAGGCCGGTCAAGGGGTCGACGAGCGCATCGCCGCGAAGACTGCGCTCGCGATGGATCATCCCGATCTCGCGCCGCATCATCCAGCCGAGCGTCAGGGTTCCCGCCAGGCAGGTGGCCCAGATCGAGGGAAAATAGACCGCCAGGAAGCCGTCCGGCAGGCCGTCGCCGGTGGGATGCAGGACGACGACCGAATGGCAGGCGATCATCACGGCCAGAAGCAGCAGGCTGGGAACGGTCTCCTGCCGCTCGGGCGGAACGAACCGACGCCAGGCCAGCCCCGCGATGCCGGCCAGCGCGATCGCCATCAGCCCGTAGGGCGTGCCGCTGCCGCCGATCCAGAGACGATAGACGGCGGCCATGGCACCCGAAATCAGAACGGCGGGCAGGCCGACAAAGGCGGCGGAGAGACCGATCACGACCGCCCGCGCATCGATCAGGACGCCGGGCTTGACGGGGGAGGGCGTCATCATGGCGAAGATCGCGCCGAGGCCGAAGATGACGCCGAGGAGGCAGGCGCGCACGCCCGGCCGGCAATCGAGCCGCTGTACCATGCCAAAGAAGACGGCCACCAGCGCGAGCTGACCGAGGCCGTTGATCATGGCGACGACGATGTTCATTGCTGCTTTCCCAGCTCCAATCGGACGCCCCGTGCTCCGGGAGAGACGGGTTGTCCCACTGACATTCGTGAAGCATTTCCTTCGCATGCCGGCGCCTCCGCCGGAAGCGCGGCGTCGGCTTCGACACGCGCCACGGCGTCGGAAATCGTCGAACCTTGGTTGTCGGCGTTGGGCAATAGAAATGTTCGATGAATTTCCTGTCACAGTCTTCCTCCGCGCCTTCACCTTGATCCGACAGCGGAAACACTCTTCCGTTTACGTAACTGCCGAGACATCTAAACGGTTGAAAACGTTACGCTGCGATGCGAGCTGTTGAAACTTGGCGCGAAGCGCTTTAAGCCCTGCGGCAGAGTGCCGCCCGTGACAGACGCCCTGCGTCCGACGTGGGCTGCGGCGGGACCGGGATGAGTTTTTTGGACCCGACCGTCAATCAACTGTCAGTGATCGCGGCGTAGAGACGCCGAACAAACCGATACGAAGGACATCCATGGCCCGCAAGAAGATCGCACTCATCGGCTCCGGCATGATCGGCGGCACGCTCGCCCACCTCGCCTCGCTCAAGGAACTCGGCGACATCGTGATGTTCGACATCGCCGAGGGCACGCCGCAGGGCAAGGCGCTCGACATCGCCCAGTCCGGCCCGGTGGAAGGCTTCGACGCCAAACTCTCCGGCGCCAACGACTATGCCGGCATCGAGGGCGCGGACGTGTGCATCGTCACCGCCGGCGTGCCGCGCAAGCCCGGCATGAGCCGCGACGACCTGCTCGGCATCAATCTGAAGGTCATGGAGCAGGTCGGCGCCGGCATCGCCAAATACGCGCCGGACGCCTTCGTCATCTGCATCACCAACCCGCTCGACGCCATGGTCTGGGCGCTGCAGAAGTTCTCCGGCCTGCCGAAGAACAAGGTCGTCGGCATGGCCGGCGTGCTCGACTCCGGCCGTTTCCGCACCTTCCTCGCCACCGAGTTCAACGTCTCGGTGCAGGACGTCACCGCCTTCGTGCTCGGCGGCCACGGCGACACCATGGTGCCGCTGACGCGCTATTCGACGGTCGCCGGCATCCCGCTGACCGATCTCGTCAAGATGGGCTGGATCTCCAAGGAGAAGCTGGAAGAGATCGTCCAGCGCACCCGCGACGGCGGCGCCGAGATCGTCGGCCTCTTGAAGACCGGCTCGGCCTATTACGCCCCGGCGGCCTCGGCGATCGAGATGGCCGAGAGCTACCTCAAGGACAAGAAGCGCGTCCTGCCCTGCGCCGCCGCCCTCAAGGGCGAGTACGGCCAGAAGGACATGTACGTCGGCGTTCCCTGCGTCATCGGCGCCGAGGGCGTCGAGCGCGTCATCGAGATCGAGCTGATCGGCGACGAACAGGCGCAGTTCGAGAAATCGGTCGCCTCGGTGCGCGGCCTGATGGACGCCTGCGCCGCCATCGCCCCCAACCTCGCCTGATCCCGAAGGGCCGGCCTCGCGCCGGCCCTTTTGGCATCCGACACCTGGCGCGCCGAGAGGCTGCGACCGCCCCACGGAAAAGAGATTTTCGATGAACATCCACGAATACCAGGCCAAGGAAGTCCTGAAGAGCTTCGGCGCGCCCGTCGCCATGGGCGTCGCCATTACCTCGGCCAGCGAAGCGGAAGCCGCGGCCAAGCAGCTGCCGGGCCCGCTCTACGTCGTAAAGAGCCAGATCCATGCCGGCGGTCGCGGCAAGGGCAAGTTCGTCGAGCTCGGCCCCGATGCCAAGGGCGGCGTGCGCCTGTCGCGCTCGATCGAGGAAGTCGTCGCCAACGCGAAGGAAATGCTCGGCCACACGCTGGTGACGAAGCAGACGGGCGATGCCGGCAAGGTGGTCAACCGCCTCTACATCGAGGACGGCGCCGACATCGACCGCGAGCTCTATCTCTCGATCCTCGTCGACCGCTCGGTCGGCCAGGTCGCCTTCGTCGTCTCCACCGAGGGCGGCATGGACATCGAGACGGTGGCGCACGACACGCCGGAGAAGATCGTCACCGTCGCGATCGACCCGACGGCCGGCGTCACCGATGCCGATGCCGCCAAGCTCTGCGACGCGCTCGAGCTCGAGGGTCAGGCGCGCGCCGATGGCCTGCTGCTCTTCCCGATCCTCTATGACGCCTTCACCCAGAAGGACATGGCGCTGCTCGAGGTGAACCCGCTGATCGTCATGAAGGACGGCCGTCTGCGCGTTCTCGACGCGAAAATGTCCTTCGACGGCAACGCGCTCTACCGCCATGACGACATCAAGGCGCTGCGCGACGAGAGCGAGGAGGACGCCAAGGAGATCGAGGCGTCGAAATACGACCTCGCTTATGTCGCGCTCGACGGCGACATCGGCTGCATGGTCAACGGCGCCGGTCTCGCCATGGCGACCATGGACATCATCAAGCTCTACGGCGCCGAGCCCGCGAACTTCCTCGATGTCGGCGGCGGCGCCAACAAGGAGAAGGTCACCAACGCCTTCAAGATCATCACCGCCGACCCGAACGTGAAGGGCATCCTCGTCAACATTTTTGGCGGGATCATGAAGTGCGACGTGATCGCCGAGGGCGTCGTTGCCGCGGTCAAGGAGGTCGGCCTCACCGTGCCGCTGGTGGTCCGCTTGGAGGGCACGAATGTCGAGCTCGGCAAGAAGATTTTGAACGAGAGCGGGCTGGCCATCACGGCGGCCGACGATCTCGACGACGCGGCGAAGAAGATCGTCGCCGCCGTCAAGGGTTGAAGCTCAACACAGGATCACACATAATTGGGCTGTGTGATCCTGTGGAGATTGGAAGCATGAAGAACGTCACGCTCGCCATTGAAGACGAAGTTCTCGACCGAGCCCGGGCTTATGCGGTCAAGCGCGGCACGACGCTGAACGCCATCGTGCGTCAGCATCTGGAGAGCCTGGGCGAAAACGAGGAACGTCTCGCCCAGGCCATGCGCGAACTCAGGGCCATGAGCGAGACGACGGTAGCGCGTCTCGGGCCGGACTATCGTTTCGATCGGGAGGGCATCTATGCGGAGCGAATGCTTCCTCGACACGAACGTCCTGATCTACGCGGCGACGGGGAGACATGAGTATCCCCGGCACTGGGAGATCGCCCACGAGATCCTGGGCGCCGGTGGCAACGGGCTGTCCGGACAGGTGCTGGCGGAGTTCTATGCCAACACCACCAAGAAGCTGGGGCTACCGCCGGGCGAAGCCTACGAGTGGATCCGGCGCTTGGCCTTCATGCCCGTCGTTGCCGGCGACGCGGACCTCGTCGTCGAGGGCATCGCGCTCTCGCAGCGATACAAGATTTCATACTGGGACGCGGCCGTCATCGCCGCGGCCGAGCGTCTCGGAGCCGGGACGCTCTACACCGAAGACCTCAATCACGGGCAGTTCTACGGCACTGTCCGCGTTTGCAATCCCTTCCTCGATCGCTGAGGCGACCGGGGCTCTTTCATCCAGCGCCTACCCGCGCGACGGAGCCATCTGACTCATGTCCATTCTCGTCGACAAGAACACCAAGGTCATCGTCCAGGGCCTGACCGGCAAGACCGGCACCTTCCACACCGAGCAGGCGCTGGCCTATCACGGCACGCAGATGGTCGGCGGCACGCACCCGAAGAAGGGCGGCGAGACCTGGACCGGCTCGAAGGGCGAGAGCCTGCCGATCTTCACCTCGGTCGCAGAGGCCAAGGATCGCACCGGCGCCAACGCCTCGGTGATCTACGTCCCGCCGGCGGGTGCCGCCGCGGCGATCCTCGAGGCGATCGAGGCGGAGATCCCGCTGATCGTCTGCATCACCGAGGGCATTCCGGTGATGGACATGGTCAAGGTGAAGGCGCGGCTCGACGCCTCGTCGTCGCGGCTGATCGGCCCGAACTGCCCGGGCGTGATGACGCCCGACCAGTGCAAGATCGGCATTATGCCGGGCAACATCTTCAAGAAAGGCTCGGTCGGTATCGTTTCGCGCTCGGGAACGCTTACCTATGAGGCGGTCTTCCAGACGACGAACGAGGGCCTTGGCCAGACGACGGCCGTCGGCATCGGCGGCGATCCGGTCAAGGGCACCGAGTTCATCGACATGCTGGAGATGTTCCTGGCCGACCCCGAGACGCAGTCGATCGTGATGATCGGCGAGATCGGCGGCTCGGCCGAGGAGGACGCGGCGCAGTTCATCGCCGACGAGAAGAAGAAGGGCCGGTCCAAGCCCATGGTCGGCTTCATCGCCGGCCGCACGGCACCGGCCGGCCGCACCATGGGCCATGCCGGCGCGGTCGTCTCCGGCGGCAAGGGCGGCGCGGAGGACAAGATCGCGGCGATGGAAGCCGCCGGCATCCGCGTCTCGCCCTCGCCGGCGCAGCTCGGCAAGACGCTGGCGGCGCTGCTGCGCGGCTGAGGCGGCAGGCGGCGACAAATGTCGCTGTCGGCATCAGATTGCCGATTTCGGTCGGCATAAGGACCCGCGCCGCCGGCATTGTCGGCGGCCGGAAATGAGCCGGAGGCGCAGGGCGGTGCGTGGATCCGGCAATGAAGGCGCAGCGCGGGGACATGGGGTCCCGGTTGCGCGCAACCCAGATCGAAGGAGACGGCGTCCCGACGGCGCCGCGACATACGATGGCACGCACGACCGATAACGACACGCTGGCGCTGACTTCCTTCCTCTATGGCGGCAATGCCGACTATATCGAGGACATGCACGCGCGCTACGAGACCGACGAGTCCTCGGTGACGCCGGAATGGGCCGACTTCTTCCGGTCGCTGAAGGACGACAAGGCCGCGGTGATCAAGAGCGCCGAGGGCGCCTCCTGGACGCAGAAGAACTGGCCGATCGCCGCCAATGGCGAGCTCGTCTCGGCGCTCGACGGCGACTGGGGCACGGTCGAGGCGAAGGTCGCCGGCAAGGTCAAGGCGACGGCCGAGAAGGCCGGCGCCACCCTCAGCCAGAAGGACGTGACGCAGGCGACGCAGGATTCGGTGCGCGCCATCATGCTGATCCGCGCCTTCCGCGTGCGCGGCCATCTCCACGCCAAGCTCGATCCGCTCGGCATCGCCGCCCAGCCCGACGACGACTACAACGAGCTGTCGCCAAAGGCCTACGGCTTCACCGAGGCCGACTACGACCGCAAGATTTTCATCGACAACATGCTCGGCATGGAGTTTGCGACGCTCCGCCAGATCGTCGACATCCTGACGCGGACCTATTGCTCGACCTTCGGCATCGAGTTCATGCACATGTCGAACCCGGCCGAGAAGGCCTGGCTGCAGGCGCGCATCGAAGGCCCGGACAAGGGCGTCGCCTTCACGCCCGAGGGCAAGCGCGCGATCCTGAACAAGCTGATCGAGGCCGAGGGCTTCGAAAAGTTCATCGACGTCAAGTACAAGGGCACCAAGCGTTTCGGCCTCGACGGCGCGGAATCGCTGATCCCGGCGCTCGAGCAGATCATCAAGCGCGGCGGCCAGCTCGGCCTGAAGGAAATCGTCTTCGGCATGGCCCATCGCGGCCGGCTGAACGTGCTTTCCCAGGTCATGGCCAAGCCCCACCGGGCGATCTTCCACGAATTCTCCGGCGGCTCGTACAAGCCCGAGGACGTCGAAGGCTCGGGCGACGTGAAATACCATCTCGGCGCCTCGTCGGACCGCGAGTTCGACCAGAACAAGGTGCATCTGTCGCTGACGGCCAATCCCTCGCATCTCGAGATCGTCAATCCCGTGGTGATGGGCAAGGCCCGCGCCAAGCAGGACGCGCTCGTCGGCGGCACGCGCACCGAGGTCGTGCCGGCCGAGGTTCGGGCCCAGGTGCTGCCGCTCCTCATTCACGGCGACGCGGCCTTCGCCGGCCAGGGCGTCGTCGCCGAATGTTTCGGCCTCTCCGGCCTGCGCGGCCACCGCGTCGGCGGGTCCGTGCATTTCATCATCAACAACCAGATCGGGTTCACGACGAACCCGCGTCTGTCGCGCTCTTCGCCCTATCCGTCCGACGTCGCCAAGATGGTCGAGGCGCCGATCTTCCACGTGAATGGCGACGATCCGGAAGCGGTGGTCTATGCGGCGAAGATCGCCACCGAATTCCGCATGCAGTTCCACAAGCCCGTCGTCATCGACATGTTCTGCTATCGCCGCTTCGGCCATAACGAGGGCGACGAGCCCGGCTTCACCCAGCCGATCATGTACCGCTCGATCCGCAACCACCCGACGACGCTCGAGATCTATTCCAAGAAGCTGGTCGACGAGGGCACGCTCAGCCAGGAGGACATCGACGCCCGCAAGGCGGAGTGGCGCGCGCATCTCGAAGCCGAGCACGAGGCCGGCCAGCACTACAATCCGAACAAGGCCGACTGGCTGGACGGCGCCTGGTCGGGCCTGCGCCGGGCCGAGCAGGAGGACGAGCCGCGCCGCGGCGTCACCGGCGTTCAGCTGAAGACGCTGAAGGAAATCGGCAAGAAGCTGTCGGAAGTGCCGGAGGGCTTCGAGGTCCACAAGACCATCCAGCGTTTTCTCGACAACCGCTCGAAGGCGATCGAAACCGGCGAGGGCGTCGACTGGGCGACCGCTGAAGCCTTGGCCTTCGGCACTCTGGTGACCGAGGGGTCACCGATCCGGCTGTCCGGCCAGGATTCCGAGCGCGGCACGTTCTCCCAGCGCCATTCGGTGCTCTACGACCAGCGCGACGAGACGCGATACGTGCCGCTGGCGAACCTCGCCAAGGGCCAGGCGATCTACGAGGTCATCAATTCGATGCTCTCGGAAGAGGCCGTGCTCGGCTACGAATACGGCTACTCGCTGGCCGAGCCGAACGCGCTGACGCTTTGGGAGGCGCAGTTCGGCGATTTCGTCAACGGCGCGCAGGTCGTCATCGACCAGTTCATCTCGTCGGGCGAGGCCAAGTGGCTGCGCATGTCGGGCCTGGTGATGCTTCTGCCGCACGGTTACGAAGGCCAGGGACCGGAGCATTCCTCCGCCCGTCTCGAGCGCTTCCTGCAGCAGTGCGCGCAGGACAACATGCAGGTCGCCAACGTCACCACGCCGGCGAACTATTTCCACATCCTGCGCCGGCAGATGAAGCGCGACTTCCGCAAGCCTTTGATCCTGATGACGCCGAAATCGCTGCTGCGCCACAAGCGGGCGGTCTCGAACCTGTCGGAGATGTCGGGCGACACCTCCTTCCATCGCCTGCTCTGGGACGATGCCGAGATCAAGAAGGACGGCCCGATCAAGCTGGTCAAGGACGCCAAGATGAGGCGCGTCGTGATCTGCTCGGGCAAGGTCTATTACGACCTGTTCGAGGAGCGCGAGAAGCGCGGCATTGACGACGTCTACCTCCTGCGCCTCGAGCAGCTCTATCCGTTCCCGGCGAAAGCCCTGATCGGCGAGCTCTCGCGCTTCAAGCAGGCGGAGATCGTCTGGTGCCAGGAAGAGCCGAAGAACATGGGCGCCTGGTCCTTCATCGACCCCTATCTGGAATGGGTGCTGGAGCATATCGGCGCGGAAAAGCGCAAAGTTCGCTATGCCGGCCGCGCCGCCGCGGCCTCGCCGGCCGCCGGCACGATGTCGAAGCACCTGTCCCAGCTCGAAGCCTTCCTCGAAGAGGCGCTCGGCTGACGCCGAGCCCCTCTCTCTCCCGCAGTCTTTCGTGATGCGCGAAAGCTTTCCTGGCCGAACCTCGAAGAGATCGATCATCCGATGAGCACCGAAATCAAAGTCCCGACGCTTGGCGAATCCGTCACCGAAGCCACGGTCGGGCAGTGGTACAAGAAGGTCGGCGACCGCGTCGAACTCGACGAGACCATCGCCGAGCTGGAAACCGACAAGGTGACGGTGGAAGTGCCGTCGCCCGCCGCCGGCATCCTTGAGGAGATCCTCGTCCAGGACGGCGAGACGGTCGCCGCTGGCGCGCTGCTTGGCTCGATCGGCGAGGGCGGTTCCGCCTCCGCTACCCCGGCCAAGCCAGCCGCGGCGGCCCCTGCAGCGGCAGCGCCCGCCGCCGCCGCACCGGCGCCGAAGGTCGAGGCGCCGGCGGCTCCTGCTGCCGCTTCCGGCAGCATGCCGGCCGCGCCCTCGGCGCAGAAGCTGATGACCGAGAACAACCTCACCGACGTGGACGGTTCGGGGCGTCGCGGCCAGGTGCTGAAGGGCGACGTCCTCGCCGCCATCGCTCGCGGCGCGCCGTCCGCGCCGGCGGAGAAGGCGCCCGCCGCGCCCCGCGCCCCATCCTCGGCCGAGGACGCGCCGCGCGAGGAGCGGGTGAAGATGACCCGCCTGCGCCAGACCATCGCCCGCCGTCTGAAGGACGCGCAGGACACGGCCGCCATGCTCACCACCTTCAACGAGGTGGACATGTCGGCGGTGATGACGCTGCGCACCAAGTACAAGGACCTGTTCGAGAAGAAGCACGGCGTGAAGCTCGGCTTCATGGGCTTCTTCACCAAGGCGGTCTGCCATGCGCTGAAGGAGATCCCGGCCGTGAACGCCGAGATCGACGGAACCGACCTCGTCTACAAGAACTACGCCCATATCGGCGTCGCCGTCGGCACGCCGAAGGGACTCGTCGTGCCGGTGGTGCGCGATGCCGACCAGATGTCGATCGCCGAGATCGAAAAGGAGATCGGTCGCCTGGGTCTGGCTGCCCGCGACGGCAAGCTCGGCATGGCCGACATGCAGGGCGGCACCTTCACCATCTCGAACGGCGGCGTCTACGGCTCGCTGATGTCGACGCCGATCCTGAATGCCCCGCAGTCGGGCATTCTCGGCATGCACAAGATCCAGGAGCGGCCGGTGGCGATCGGCGGGCAGGTCGTGATCCGCCCGATGATGTACCTGGCGCTCAGCTACGATCACCGCATCGTCGACGGCAAGGAAGCGGTGACCTTCCTCGTCCGCGTCAAGGAGAGCCTCGAAGACCTGGAGCGTCTGGTTCTCGACCTCTAGGAACGGCAAGGGGAGGGGGCGGTCATGCAGACCTGGATCGCCCTCTCCGAAATCCTGCGCAATCTGGCTCTGGCTGTCGCGGCCGGCATCGGTGCTTTCCTGGCCTGGCGTAAGCTCGGGCCGGAGACGTCGCAAGTGGAGCTCGCGCGGCGGGCGCATGTCACCGAACTGTTCAATCGCGCGGCCGGCCAGCTGGGGGACGAACGTCTTGAGGTTCGCCTGGCGGCGATCTACGTTCTGAGGGAAGTGGGACGCGACTTTCCCGATCTCTCAAGGCCGGTCTTCGAACTGCTGCAGATCCATCTTCAGGGGAAGCAGGCCGAGTACGGTGATCGCGAGCCTCCCGTGGACATCCGTGTCCTGATCGAAGTCTTGAGCCGGGGAAGGAAAGGGCATTGAGCGCAGTGTTCGACCGTGATCCTTTTCGTATCAGACTGCGCGACGTTTTCATGCGCCGCACCGATTGGAGCGGGGCCGACCTGATCGAGGCCGACCTTTCCGGATCGGATCTCAGCCACGCCAGCCTCGCCGGGGCCAATCTCGAAAGCGCCAAGCTTGATGGCACCATCCTCCGGGGCGCCGATCTGACCGACGCGCAGAACTTGACGGTCGAGCAACTCCGGGGCGCCATCCTCGACGCCGAGACGAAACTGCCCGCCTATATCGATGGCTCCTTGCTGAGCCTGGCTGCGGCGGAGTGAGGCGTCTCCAACCCAAGTCTGGAACATCATGACGGACAAGGTGATCATCGTCACCGGCGGCAGCCGGGGCATTGGCGCCGCCACGGCGATCCTGGCGGCCAAGGCCGGCTATGCCGTGGTGGTCAACTATGCCGCCAATGCTGAAGCGGCGGCTGCCGTCGTCGCCGAGATCGAGGCGACGGGTGGCCGCGCCGTCGCTGTCGCCGGCGATGTGGGTGTCGAGGCGGATGTCATGGCGATCTTCGCCGCCGCCGACAGGCTCGGGACTCTCGCCGTGCTCGTCAACAATGCCGGCGTCGTCGACCTGCCGTCCTCCGTCGCGGACATGAGCGAAGCGCGCCTCGAGCGCATGTTCCGCATCAACGTCATCGGCAGCTTTCTCTGCGCGCGCGAGGCGATCAATCGCATGGCGCTGTCGAAGGGCGGCAAGGGCGGGGCGATCGTCAACCTCACCTCGGCCGCCGCCAAGCTCGGCGGTCCCGGCCAGTTCGTCGACTACGCCGCCTCCAAGGGCGCCATCGACACGTTTACCGTCGGCCTCGCCAAGGAAGTCGTGGGCGAAGGCATCCGCGTCACCGCCGTTCGCCCTGGCATCATCGAGACCGACATCCACGTCTCCGGCGGCACGCCCGACCGGGTGGCCGAGATGACCCCGAACCTGCCGATGAAGCGCCCCGGCACGGCCGAGGAAGTGGCGAAGGCGATCCTATGGCTCGCCTCGCCGGAAGCGAGCTATTCCACCGGCGCGATCCTCGACGTCTCCGGCGGCCGTGCGATCCTGCCGTGAGCATCCCGTTCGCCAAGGCCCTGTGGCGGAGCGGTCCTCTGTTGGCCCTCTTCCTCGCGCTGCCGTTCGGCGCCAGCGTCCCCGCTTCTGCCGCCGAGCCCTCGCCGCCGGACTACCGCGACGACCGCTCGACGCCGGAAGCGGTGATCGGCTCGCTCTACAACGCCATCGACCGCCAGGAATATCTCCGCGCCTATTCCTATTTCCGCGACGAACCAGACCTGCCGGACTTCGAGACTTTCGCGGCGGGCTATGCCAAAACCGCCCGGACCCGGGTCAGGATGGGGCAGCCGACCGAAGAGGGCGGCGCCGGTTCGCTCTATTTCTCGCTGCCGGTCGCCGTCGAGGCGATCGGCACGGATGGCAGGGCCGAGGTGTTCACCGGCTGCTACGAGTTGCGCCTGGTGCAGCCGGCTGTCCAGGTCACGCCGCCCTTCAAGCCGATGGGCATCGTCAAGGGCAAGCTCGCCAAGGTCACGACGCCCTTCGACGCCGCCACGGGCACCTGCCCGGACCGCGGACTGCAATGACCGGCCATTTCGGCCCGAGGACATGACATGAACACGCCCCTCCCGATCGAACTGACGATCCTCGCCTGGTCCGTCCTTCTCCTCTTCGTCCACATCTCGCTGCAGGGCATGCTGGCGACGCGCGAGCGCGGCTCGGCCTGGAATGCCGGCCCGCGCGACGGCGAGATGCCAGCGCTCAGCCCGCTCGCCGGTCGCGCCGACCGTGCTCTGGCCAACTTCAAGGAAACCTATCCGGCCTTCATCGCCGCTGTGCTCGCCGTCGTCGTCTCCGGCCGCATGGGTGGCTGGTCGGAGGCCGGCGCCTGGCTCTGGCTCGTCGCCCGCCTCGTCTACATTCCGCTCTATCTCGCCGGCATTCCCTACATCCGCAGCCTCGTCTGGATGGTTTCGGCCGTCGGCATCGTCCTCGTCCTTTCGCAGCTCCTCTGAAATCCCCACATCCCTCTCAACCCTTCCGGCAATTCAAGAGAACATCATGGCTGACAGCACCCTCTACGATCTCGTCGTCATCGGCTCCGGCCCGGGCGGCTACGTCGCGGCGATCAAGGCGGCGCAGCTCGGCCTGAAGGTCGCCGTCGTCGAGAAGCGCATGACCTACGGCGGCACCTGCCTGAACGTCGGCTGCATCCCGTCCAAGGCGCTGCTGCACGCCTCCGAAATGTTCGCCGAGGCCGGCCACTCCTTCGGCGAGCTCGGCATCCAGGTCTCGCCGACGCTCGACCTGCCAAAAATGCTGGAGCACAAGGACAAGACGGTGAAGGCCAATGTCGACGGCATCGCCTTCCTGTTCAAGAAGAACAAGATCACCGGCATCACCGGTACCGGCACGATCAAGGCCGCCGGCACCGTCGAGGTCGCCAAGGCCGACGGCTCGACCGAGACGCTCTCGGCCAAGGCGATCTGCATCGCCACGGGCTCGGAAGTCGCCGGCATTCCCGGCGTCGACGTCGCCTTCGACGGCCAGGTGATCGTCTCCTCCGACGACGCCATCGCCCTGCCGAAGGTGCCGAAGAGACTCGTCGTCGTCGGCGGCGGCGTCATCGGCGTGGAGCTCGGCTCGGTCTGGTCGCGGCTCGGCGCTGAGGTGACCGTGGTCGAATATCTCGGAAAGCTGCTCGGCAGCATGGATGCGGACGTCTCGGCGCAGTTCCAGAAGCTCATCGTCAAGCAGGGCATCGAGGTGAAGCTCAATGCCAAGGTCACCAACGTCGTGCGCAACGGCGAGGGCGCTTCGGTGAGCTTCGAGCCGGTCGCCGGCGGCGCGGCGGAGACGCTGGAGGCCGACGTCGTGCTCGTCGCCACCGGGCGTCGCCCGTTCACCAAGGGCCTCGGCCTCGAAGAACTCGGCATCGCCACCGACCGCGTCGGCCGCGTCGAGATCGACGCGCATTTCCAGACGAGCGTTCCCGGCATCTACGCCATCGGCGACGCGGTTCGCGGGGCGATGCTGGCGCACAAGGCCGAGGACGAGGGCGTCGCGCTCGCCGAGATCCTCGCCGGCCAGGCCGGGCACGTGAACTACGGCGTCATCCCCGCCGTGGTCTACACGTCGCCGGAAGTCGCCTCGATTGGCCGGACGGAAGAGGAGCTGAAGGCGGACGGCATCGCCTACAAGGTCGGCAAGTTTCCGTTCACCGCCAATGGCCGCGCGCGCGCCATGCTGCACACCGACGGTTTCGTGAAGGTCCTGGCCGACAAGGACACCGACCGGGTGCTCGGCGTCCACATCCTCGGCCACAGCGCCGGCGACCTCATCCACGAAGGCGCCATCCTGATGGAGTTCGGTGGCTCGGCCGAGGATCTCGCCCGCACCAGCCACGCCCATCCGACGCTGTCGGAAGCCGTGCGCGAGGCGGCCTTCGCCGCCTTCTCCGGCAAGCCCATCCACGCCTGAGGCGAGAGTTCGCCCGGGCGGGCGGCCTCGAAACAACAAAGGCCCGGACCTGCCTTGGCAGGATCCGGGCCTTCGCCTGTCTGGAGGACAGTTCTGGTCGGGGCGATCAGCCCCTGTCGACGCCCGGCGTCGCGACGACCGGCGGCGTGCCGGAAGCGGTCTTCTGCGAGTAGGGGCAGGCCAACGCCGAGGTGGCGAAGCTCACGAGACTGAGACTGAGGACGGCGGCAGAAATCTTCTTCATGCAGGTCTCTCCTTCACGGTTACGGTCGAACGAGACTACGAACGGGGACGGCACGAGCGCAAGTCGCGCGCGGTTCACGTTCCGGTGCAGGCTCAAGGGGATAGGTTCGGCATCCGGCCCCGCGGGCGGTGCGGAAGCCCGATCGACCGGACGCCGGCCTCTCAGTCGAGACGCGTCACCGCGTATCCCTGCGCCCTCAGGAGCGCCACCAGACCCTCGTCGCCCGGCAAATGCAAAGCGCCGACGGCGACGAAGACGCCGCCCGGCTGCAGCAGCGGCGCCAGCCGCTCGGCCATACGGTGGTTGCGATCGTTGACCAGCCGACGCTCGAAGGCACCGGCCTCGCGGGCGAGGGCCGCGCTGCCGGGCGGCATCAGGACCTCCACCAGCGGCGATATGAGCGCGATGCGCCCGTCGAGATAAAGCTGCGTCATCGTCTCGAACAGGTCGGGCAGGCGGTCGCCCAGCGCGAGGGTCGAGACGAGGCTGGCGACCTGCAGATCCCAGGACATCGAGGCGAGCGCCTCCAGCTGCTCGCCGCCGCTTTCGAGGCCGAGCACCCGCTTGTCCGCCGCCTTCGCCTCCGCCGCCAGTGCGAGGTCGAGCGGCTTCTGGCCCTCAGCCAGCCGCGCCGTCTCGCAGGCCGGCAGCATCAGGCTGACCGCGACGAACCAGGGCTGCAGCGTCTCGACCGAGGCTGCGGGGATGCCGAGCCTCTCCAACTCGGCCGTGACAGCGACGGCCTGCGGGTCGGTGAGGATGTCGCTGAGTTTTCGGCCGGGCGGCAGATAGAGGAGATCGGGCCGCGCCAGCATCATCGCGGTGGTGGTCGCCGGGTCGAGAGCATCGGTGGTCTCGATGACCAGAGTGTCGGCCGCGCCGAACGCCTTCCTCGCCTCAGGCAAGAGGTCGAGCCGGGGATCGCTGAGATGCATGGTGCCGTAGAGAAACGAGGCGGTCTCGCCCGGGCGTTCGATCCGGTAGAATTTTCCCTCGCCGTCGGGCGTGGCCGCGGCCGCGGCCTCGAGCGGTGCGAGCTTGCCCGATTGGCGCAGTTCCGGCAGGAGATTTCTGCCGGCACAGGCGGTATCGGCCCGGGCGGCCGAGAACGGCGCTAGCAACAGCACGACGGCCAGCCAGGCCACAAGCCCAGGCCGGCCTCTCCCGTCGGGGCGCCGAAGGCGCGAGCACGACGCCCTTACCGGCCTTGCCTCGGCAGGCGCAAGGCATGGGACGGCCTTGTTCAGGACAGGGCGCAACATGTTAGCGCCGCCGCGCCCGGGGATGGGCGCTCTCGTAGATCGTCATCAGCCGGCCCTGGTCGACTGCGGTATAGTTCTGCGTCGTCGACAGCGAGGCGTGGCCGAGCAGATCCTGGATGGTCCTGAGGTCCCCCCCGGCAGCCAGGAGATGCGTGGCGAAGGAATGGCGCAGCGCATGCGGCGTCGCCGTGTCGGGCAGGCCGAGGGCGCCGCGCAGTTTCTGCATCTCCCGCTGAATGAGCTGCGGCCGGAGCGGCCCGCCGCGGTGGCCGCGAAACAGCGGCTCGGTCGCCACGAGATCATAGGGGCAGAGGCGGCGGTATTCGGCGGCGGCGGCGAGCACCGCCGGCAGCAGCGGCACGAGGCGGGCCTTGCCGCCCTTGCCTGTCACCGGCATCGAGCGGGCCAGGGGATCGGACAGCGCGTCGCCGGGCAGATCGAGGGCTTCGGAAATGCGCAGGCCGCAGCCGTAGAGGAGAGTCAGCACCGCGACATTGCGGGCCGAGATCCAGGGCTCCATGCCGAGCGCGCCGGCATCTTCGGAAACCTGCAGCGCGTCGGCGACGCTGAGCGGCCGCGGCAGGTTCTTGGCTTGCTTCGGCGCGCGCATCGCCTTGGCGCCGGCGGCGGAGGCCATGCCCCGCCGTTCGAGATGACGCAGGAAGGAACGCACGCCGGCGAGCCCGCGTCCCAGCGTCTTCGCCCCCGCGCCGTCGCGGCGGCGGGCGGCGAGAAAGGCGCGCAGGTCCGCGGGCCGGAGATCGGCGAGATCCTGGGTGTCGGCCGGGCGGCCCTGGTGGCCGGTCAGGAAGGAGAGAAACTGCCGGAGATCGCGCTCATAGGCCTCCAGCGTATTGGCCGCGGCGCGGCGCTCTTCCTCCAGCGCGCGCAGCCAGGCGGTCTTTTCGGCGAGCAGCGCGGGCGAGGCGTGGACGAGAAAGGGTTCGGCCATCAGGCACCTCTTCGGATCGGCCCCGCAGGATAGGCGCGGCGGGCGGGGATGGCGAGCCCGGGCGCCAGCGGCCGGCGCGAAAGCCGGGATGGGGGGTGAAAAACGGGCCGACCTTTCCTAGATGCGGTGGGCCCCACCGGCCTTTCCGGAAGAGGGCGACCGATCCATCCAACGGGACAGGAAATCCGATGAAACGTCACGCAACCGCGGTCTGGCACGGCGCTCTCGGCGACGGCAAGGGCGACCTCACCACCCAGTCGGGGGCCCTCGACCACCACGGCTATTCCTTCAAGGCTCGCTTCGAGGACGAGAGTGGCAAGTCCGGCACCAATCCGGAAGAACTCCTGGCCGCGGCCCATGCCGGCTGCTTCGCCATGCAGCTGTCGCATTTCCTGGCCGAGAACGGCACGCCCGCCGAAACGCTCGAGGCCAAGGCCGTAGTGACCCTCGATCCGTCCGCGGGCCAGGTGACGTCCAGCGCCATCACGCTGCGGGGCACCGTGCCCGGAATCGACGCGGAGACTTTTCAGGCGCTCGCCGAGAAGGCGAAGGCCGGATGTCCGATTTCCAAGGCGCTCGGCGCCATCACCGTGACGCTCGACGCCGCGCTCGCCTGACGGCGGCGCGCCGGCCTGGGGTCGGCCAGTCAGCGTGACGAAATGTCGAACCGGTCGCGTCCGCCTTCGGGCGCCGCGGCCGGAGAGGTCGGGGAGGCGGCACTGCCCGCCCCCGGCCCGCCAGAATGCCCAGCAAACACGCATCTTGTGCGCTGTTTTGGCTCACGCTTCGGCGATGCGCTGACCCTGGGGAAGAGCGGCGGTGGACCTTGTGACAGCGGGGTGACGCAGCGCAGCCCCTGCCCGGCAAGGCCTCGGTCGTGGCCAACCAATCCCAACCGTTTTCGAAATTTCTCGAAAAAGGTCGTTGACACTTTGGGATGGCGGGGCCTATAAACCGCCCATCGACGGAGACGGCGCCGCCGGCGAGCCAAACAGCTCGCACTGAGGTTAGC